>NZ_VFNU01000001.1 GCF_006715725.1 Nocardioides sp. SLBN-35 | reverse complement strand
AGAGGTGCGACGCAATCAGAACTTTCGACGGCCCGGCCTGAAGGAGGCCAGCCACCAGCGGCCCGGCGCGACGCCGGTCGCCGCTCCACGACGCAGCGCGACGCTGCCAGAGGAGTGATTCACCATGGCCAAGGGAGGCAGCCGTCCCCGCGCGGGACGACCGGCAGACCCGAACTCCGCCCGCAGCGAGCAGGCTCGCCGCACCAGCACCCGGAAGACCGCAGCCGCGAAGGCCGCCGCCGGTGCTTCGGAGGAGTCGGCTGACGCGCCGGCGTCGAGCGCGATCACCACGGCGGAGTTCAACCCGCTCGCACTGCCGGCATCGGGCCGCGGCGGCCGCGCGCCGGCGTTCCCGCTGCCCAAGATCGTGCGGTTCGGGTTCGAGGTCGTCGACGGCAAGTCCGTGAAGGTCGCCGACCGCGGCATCGGGGACGCGTTCCGCAAGCGTGAGCTCGAGCTCTGGCGCGAGCTGTGGAAGACCCCGCAGGCCCTGGCGTGGGAGCGCGAGCCCTGGCGCTGGCCGACCGTGGCGAAGTACTGCCGCATCATGGCCTCGACCGAGGCTGAGCCCGACGCCTCCGCCGCGCTCCTGTCCCGCGAGCGCGAGCTCCGCAACGAGTGCGGCCTCTCACCCGACGGTCTGCGGATGAACGGCTGGGCGATCGCGCCCGACCAGCTGGCAGCGAAGCGGTCCGAGCGGGCCGCGTCGAAGCCCGCGGCCGTGAAGAAGACCGCGCCGGTCCGGCGCCTCCGCGGCTGACGGGCCGCCGGTGACTCCCACCGCGAAGGACCTGGAGTTCCGGGTCACCTTCCCCACGCTCGGCGACCTGGCCGACGCCTGGATCAACCGGCACTGCCGCGTCCCGGACGGCTTCGCCCGCGGCAAGCCGATGAAGCTCGCGGACTGGCAGTTCTGGATCTGCGCCAACCGGTACCGGATCCGCGAGGACGCCAAGTTCGTCGACCCGCAGCTCATCGGCGAGCTGCTCGAGCGGATCGCGACCGCGCAGTACGACGCCGACGGGATCCTCGTCGACGCCGACGGCATCCCGCTCGACGACATCAGCAACGACGACCTGCCGCTGCTCAACCAGGCGTTCTACTACCGCCGAACCCTCACCGTCGCGCCCCAGAAGACCGGCAAGGGCCCGATGTCCGCCTCGTTCGTCGCGTTCGAGGCCTGCGGGCCGTCGGTGTTCGCCGGCTGGGCCGAGGACGGCGACGTCTACCGGTGCTCGGACAACGGCTGCGACTGCGGCTGGGAGTACGAGTACTTGCCGGGCGAGCCGAAGGGCATGCGCCACCCCTCGCCGCTGATCCAGATCACCGCGTTCAGCGAGGACCAGGCCGACAACATCTACCGGCCCCTGCGCGGCATGATCCGCCTCGGCCCGCTGCGCAAGCTGCTCGCCGTGCGCGAGGGCTTCATCCGCGTCCTCGGCCTCTCCGAGGACGACGACCTCGACCGCATCGACGTCGTCACCTCCTCGGCGAACTCCCGCCTCGGCAACCCGATCTCCGACGCCGAGCAGGACGAGGTCGGCCTCTGGTACGTCTCGAACAAGATGCAGTCGGTCGCCGACAACCAGAACCGCGGCGCGGCAGGCATGGGCGGCCGGACACACGCCACCACGAACGCGTGGGACCCGGCGATGGCGTCGTACGCCCAGCAGCTCTACGAGTCCGGCGAGAGCGACCTGTTCGTCTTCTACCGCAACCCCGACCTCGAGCCCTCGCTGCGCGACCGGGACAACCGGCCGATCTCGTTCCTCGACAAAGCCAGCCGCCGCAAGATCCTCGAGTGGGTCTACGCCGGCTCGTGGTGGGTCAACATCGACTCGATCGAGGGCGAGGCGGTCGCGCTCATCAACAACGGCGACCCCGCCCAGGCAGAGCGCTTCTTCGGCAACCGGCTCGTACCTGGAGGCGGCAGCTGGCTCCCCGACGGACTGTGGGCATCGGCCTATGCAGCAGCGTGACGGCCTCTGGCTGCCGAACCCGCCCGACGGCACGGCGGTCTGCGGCGGCCTCGACGGGTCGCTGAACAACGACTGGACCGCGATCAAGCTGGAGACCCGCGAAGGCTTCATCTTCACGCCCCGCTACGGCCCGGACCGCCTGCCGGCGATCTGGAACCCAGCGAAGTGGCCGAACCACCAGATCCCGCGCGACCAGGTCGACGAGGCGTGGGACGAGATCAACCGGCGCTACCGGCTGCTGCGGGTCTACTACGACCCGGGATTCCAGGACGAGACGGACTGGAGCTCCGAGGGCGAGGCGTGGGACGAGAAGTACGGCCCGGACGTCTTCCTGCCCTGGCCGACGAACCAGATCGGCCGCATGTACCCGGCGCTGCGCCGGTTCGAGGCCGACCTCCGCAACCGAGGGATCACCCACGACGGGTGCCCGATCACCACCACCCACGTCGGCAACGCCCGCAAGCTCGCCAAGGGCGAGCGCTACACCATCGGCAAGCCGTCGCAGGACCAGAAGATCGACGGCGGCGTCACGTCGGTGATCTGCCACGAGGCCGCCGCCGACATGCGCGCTGCCGGCTGGCCAGAGGCCGAGCTTCCCCCGCTCGTCTTCGGGATGTGACCCGCCGATCGACCCAGGAAGGAGACGCTGTGCCGACCGTCATGCAGTGGACCAAGCGTCTCCTGGCCAAGATCGAAGAGCAGAAGGCGTACGCCGCGCCCTACGAGCGCCGCTACGCCAACGAGCACATCCTCCCGTTCCTCGCCAAGGAGTACGCCGAGGTCTACCCGGGGCTCGTGATCGCTTCCGCCGACGGCCGGATCGTCGACAGCGTGCTCACCGGCAGCATGCACTCCATGCTCGACGTGCCGAAGTCGGGCACCGCCGGCATCGTCGTCGACGCGCTCACCGAGCGGCTCACGCTCGGCGGGATCGGCGCACCCGACGACAAGGAAGCCGAGAAGACGCTCGAAGTCGCCTGGGAAGAGAACGACCTCGACGTCATGCACCACGAGGGACACCGAGAGGCGCTCATCGGATCACGAGCGTTCGCCTCCGCCGCCCGCGAGGTCAACGGCACCCGCGCCGTCGTCGGTATCGAGTCACTGACCCAGGCAGCCGTGATCCGAGCCCAGTCGGCGCCGTACAACGTGCAGGCCTACCTCAAGGTCTGGAAGGACGACTGGACCGGCGAGAACCTCGGTCTGCTGCGCCTTCCGGGCCTCGACATCGACGTCTTCGAGAGCGACACCGAGGTCGACGACCCCGAGGGTTCGGGCGAGGTCTCGCGCTGGCAGGTCAAGGGCGAGCCGCGGGTCACCGGTCTCGACGGGGTGCCGGTGGTCGAGCTGGCGCCACGATCGCGACTACTGAAGGAGCCGGTCTCGGAGATCGACCCCATCGCATCCCTCGTCGACGTCGTCGACCTCGTCGAGGGACTCCTGGTGTTCGCCGGCCACTTCGGCGCCGTGCCCATCCGGTACGCCAGCGGCCTTGACGTCCCGCGCGACCCGAAGGACCCCACCAAGCCGCTGCTGGGGGCCGACGGCAAGCCGATGATCGGGTTCAAGCCGCGCGCTGACCACTTCTGGTCGAGCACCAACAAGGACGCGAAGTTCGGCCAGCTGGAGCCGGCCGGACTCGCCTCGTTCGTGACGTGGGCCGAGCACGCCTCGGCGAAGGTCCGCGCGAAGACCGCTCTCGCGTCGACGTACTTCTCGCTCGACCTGAAGTCCCACATGTCCGCCGAACTGCTGAAGACCGACGAGGCGCCCATGGTGCGCCGCGTACGACGGATGGGGGAGTACGGCAGCCTCAACCAGTCGTGGCGCCGGCTCGGTCAGTGGATCCTGAAGATCGAGTCGCCCGGCACCCGCGCCCGTGTACGGCCGCGGTGGGAGGACCCGGAGACGCGGATCGAGTCGCAGCTGGTCGACCAGTTCACCAAGCTCACTGCCTCTGGCCTCGGCGTCGCGGCCTGTGCCCGTGAGGTACTCGGCTGGGACCAGGAGACCATCGACGAGGCCGTCGAGGAGTTCGAGGCCACCCGGCGCCAGCGGCTCGCCGAGGAAGCCGACCCCATCGAGCGACTGAGCCGGCAGTTCCTTGACGACCCCTCGCTCGTCGGCTGACTACTACCGACGCCAGCAGCGCCTCCTCGCGCTCCTGATCGCCGCCATCCGCCGAACCTGGCGCCGGATGGACCCGAACGCCCGATGGGACGAGCAGTACGCCGACGACGGAATCGCCGCCCAGCTCCTGATGCTCGTCACCGCCGCGCAGGTCGCCGCCGCCCGCGACGCCGACGTCTACGTCGCCGCAGTACTCGCCGAGCTCGCAGTCGACCCCGCCGCCACCCCGGGCATCATCGTCCCCTCTGCGTTCTCCGGAGTCGCCGGCGACGGCCGCCCAGTCGAATCGCTCCTCGCGCTGGCCGTGCCGCGTGCCGGCCGGACGTTCCTCGACCTCCAGAACGCGGCGTTACCCGCGAGCGAAGAGCTCGAGCGGCCCGAGTGGATGAGCGACACCACGTGGGAGTCCCTGAACCGCGAGCGCAGCGACCGCCTGCGTGCCGACTTCGAGCGCAACCGGGAGCGCGCCGCCGAACAGGCCCTCGTCCTCGCCGGCCGGTGGTTGGAGACCGCAGCTGCCACCGCCGTCATCGACGCCGCCCGCGCAGCCGAGTCCGCGGCCAGCATGGCGTCGGAGTCCGTCGAAGGCTACGTGCGGATGCTGAACCCGCCGTCCTGCTCGCGGTGCGCCGTCCTCGCGGGCCGGTTCTACCGGTGGAACGAGGGCTTCGAGCGGCATCCTCTCTGCGACTGCCGACACATCCCCGTGAGCGAGTCCATCGCCGGCGACCTCACCGTGAACCCGAACACCTACTTCGACTCCCTCGAAGCCGCCGACCAGGACCGGATCTTCACCATCGCCGGCGCCAACGCCATCCGCGACGGCGCGGACATCGGCCAGGTCGTCAACGCCCGACGCGGGATGCAGCGCGCCCAGGACGGCGCTCACGCTGGCCTGCTCATCACTCGTGAGGGCATCACCCGACGCGGCGCAGCGAACCGTCGCCGCACAGGCCGGAACGCCGTCGTACGCCTCATGCCCGAGACCATCTACGACCTTGCCGACGGCGACCGCGCCGAGGCCATGCGGCTACTCCGGCTGAACGGCTTCCTCGCCGCCTGAACTTCCCACCTCGCGACGAGATGGAAGGCGCCCCGGCTGCGCGCACAAGCAGCCGACCCGACACAGGAGACGCGATGTCCCACACCCCGCTGCCGACCCACCCCACGCGCAAGCACCCCCACACCGGTCTCGCGCTCCAGGCGGTCGGCTTCCGCCGCTCCGGCGCCCCGATCTGGCCCATCCTCGGCGCCGCCCCCGACGACCCGCCGCCGGCCACCGACCCGCCCGCGCCCGAGCGCCCCGACGGCGTCACCGAGGACGAGTGGAACGCGCTGGGCGACCCCGGCCGCGCCGCCATCGTCCGCGAGCGCGAGGCCCGGCAGGCCGCCGAGCGTGCTCTCGCCGCGTCCCGGGCCCGGCCCGCGCCGCCCAAGCCCGCCGACCCGCCGAAGCCGGCCGACCCGCCGAAGCCGGACCCGAAGCCCGACGCCACCCCGGACTTCGCGGCCCTGATCCAGCAGGCCGTCGACGCTGCGGTCAAGCCGTTCGTCGACCGCGAGCAGCAGCGCGACGCCCAGGAGGCCGCGAACAAGGTGCAGTCGACCGTGGTCGCCGCCGCGAAGGACCTGCTCCACGACGAGACCGACGCGCTCGCCAACATCGACCTCACCACGGTCGTCAACGACCAGGGCCAGGTCGACGCCGAGAAGCTCAAGACCGCGCTCGACGACCTGATCAAGCGCAAGCCCCACCTCGCCAAGCCCGAGACGGAGCGCGTCGCGCCCCCGGGCATCGGCGGCGGCGGTGGCGGCGCCGGCACCTCGGAGGGCGACAAGGTCAAGTCCCTGCTCACCCAGATGCAGCAGTCGACCGGCGTCCGGCTCCCCTCGAGCACCACCAACTGACCCCCGGGACGGCGTAGGCGCGAAGCCACGACCACCGGACATCCCACCAGGGACACCAACCGAAGGAGATTCCCGTGTCCAACTTCGCGCCCAAGCGCACCGACTACGACACCGGCGACGACCGGTGGAACCGGGACGGCATCCGCTCCCGCGCCCACGGCGTCAGCGTCACCACCGCCTCGTTCAAGCCCGCGAACATCGGGGCCGACGGGCTCGTCAAGTCCGGCTCCCTCGTGGCCGGCGAGGGCCTGCTCAAGCACAACCTCGTGATCAAGGCCGGCGAGACCCACCTCGTCTCGGTCATCCACGAGACCACCTGCGACCGCCGGTACCTGCCGGCCGCCCTGTCCGCAGCCGAGGAGACCTCGCTCAAGGGCGTCGTCTTCATCAACGGCGTCGTGCCGGCCTGACCCCGAGAGGACCCCCGAACATGCAGATCATCGATCTCGTCCCCGACCTGCGCCCGACCATCCTGGCCGCGCGCGAGCTCCGGGACGCCCGCAACTCCCTGGCCCGGTTCCTGCCGTACGCCAACGTCCCGGCCATCACCTACCGGCTCGGTCGCCGCAAGCGCCTCGACCAGACCGTCGCGGTCCGCGCCTTCGGCGCCCCGGCCGTGCCGATCCGGCGGCCCGGTGTCGTCGACGTCCGCGGCGAGCTGCCCGCGATCACCCCGATCGTGAACCTCAACGAGGTCGACCTCAACAACGAGCTCGTCCTCGCCCAGCAGCTCGCCGGCCTGCAGGTCGACTGGCAGCCGGCTCTCACCTCGGCCGCTGCCGCCGTCGCCCTGACCGTCGACAACACCCTCGAGGTGATGCGCGGCCAGGTGCTCTCCACCGGGATCGTGTCCCTGATCGCCGAGGACGGCGACGTCCACTCGGTCGACTTCGGCATCCCGGCCGAGCAGAAGATCACCGCAGCGGCGCCCTGGGACATCACCGATCCCGCCGCGGTGTTCGCCGACTACGCGGCCGCCCACGAGGCCTACATGGACGTCGCCGGCGACCGTGCCGGCGTCGCCCTGACCAGCGAGGGTCTGATCACGATCCTCACCTCGGCGCTGCAGGTCCTGTACCCGCAGCAGCCCGTCGGCACCGACCAGCTCTCGGCGTACCTGACCAACCGGCGTCTGCCGGTTCCGGTCGCCTACGACCGCAAGCTGGAGGACGCCACCGGCGCCCGTACGCGGGTCTTCCCGGAGGGCACCATCACCTTCCTGCCGGGGGCCGACGACCCCGTCGGGCGGACCGAGATGGGCATCACCCAGGAGGCCGTGCAGCAGTCCTCGCGGCAGCAGCCCAACGGCCAGACGGCGCTCCGCGCCGCCGAGGTGCCGGGCATGACCATCGTGACCCTCGGCAACGAGGACCCGGTGGAGCGCGCGGTGAAGGCCGCGGCCGTCGGTCTGCCGGTCCTCCAGGACCGCGACATCGTCATCCTCTCCGGGCTGGTCGCGCCGTGACCGCCCTGAACCGGTCCGTCCTTGTCGGCGGGGTCGTGTACCCCGCCGGCACGGAGGCGACCGAGGAGCTGCTCGCGAAGATCCGCAACCCGCGTCTGTGGGGCGAGGACGAGCCGGCGGACAAGGCGGTGTCGGTCGACGTCGACGTCGACGTGGCCGGCTTCCAGGCCGCCCTCGCCGCGGCGCAGGAGCGCGTCGACGAGCTGGAGGCGGCCCTCGCGGCCCGCGACGAGGAGATCGCCGCGCTCACGGCCCAGGCCACTCCGGCCGATACGGGTGACGCGAACGGTGACCCGGACACCGCGCCGGCACCGGTGGCGACGACCGTCGACTACTCCACGCTCGACGTCGAGGCCCTGAAGGCCGAGATCGACAAGCGCAACGAGGGTCGCGACGACGGCGCCCGGATCTCCAAGCGCGGCAGCCAGGAGACCCTCGCGGCCGCCCTGACCGCCGACGACGCCACGGCGCCGCAGGGCTGATCCCGATGGATAACCCGGCAGCTCCGGCCGACCTCGTGAAGCGTGGCTACACCGGCCCCGCCTCGACGGAGGTGCAGCAGACCCGCCTCGACGAGGCATGGCGCGCGCTGCAGGCTGAGCCGGAGCTGCCGGGCCTCGTCGCCCGGATCGAGTCCACAGAGCTCGACCCAAAGCTCGTCGTCGACGTCATATGCGCGGCAGCGCTCCGGGTGCTCCGCAACCCCGAGGGCTACGAGTCCGAGTCCGGCGGCATCGACGACTACCAGGAGTCGGTGAAGCGCTCGGATCCCACCCAGGACGTCTACTTCACCGCCGCCGAGCTCCGGCGGCTGCAGCCGGCGTACGTCCTGCCTGCTGGGTTCAGCGGCTCGATGAAGTACCTGTGATGCTGCGCGACCCGGCCGCAGTACTCGCCCGCGGGCGAGCCATGGCGGAGGCCCGTATGACATCGCGGTGCATCGTCCGCCGCAAGACCGGCGCCTTCGAGGTCGTCGACGGCTTCAAGATGCCGACCTGGGCGACCATCCACACTGACCTGCCCGTCCGACTCGCCGGATCCCGTGGCGGCACAGCGTCGTCGCGCGTCCGCGATCTCGCCGGCGCCGAGATCCAGTCCCCCGTCCGCGAGGCCCACGTTCCCGAGGCCACCGACGACCTGGCCGACGGAGACCTCATCGAGATCACGGCCGGTGAGAACACCGGTGTCGTCCTGCGCATCGTCGAAGCGACCTGGCAGGACCAGGCCACTGCCCGCCGCCTGCCCGTCGTTGGCGAGGCTCGACCGAAGGAGTGGGCATGAGGATCCGAGTCATCCACAGCATCGACGAGCTCGTGCGCGACCTCAACCGCATCCCGGTCCTCGCCTCCCGCGACGCTCGCGACGCCGTCCGCCACGGCGCGATGACGGGCAACCTCATCGCCAAGGAGCACGCCCGCGGAAAGTCGGGCCGCCACGGCAAGCACTACCCACGATCCTTCACGTGGGACCGGCCTGCCCAGTCGCTGTTCGGCGGCGCAGGCTGGTCTGCCGACTACGGCCCGCTCCCGGGCCGCCGACAGGGCGGCATGTCGTTCGAGGAGGGCTCCCGCAACCAGCCCGCCCATGGCGACCTCGAAGCCTCGCGCACGCCGGCGATCGGAGTCGTCGCGCAGGACGTCCGTCGTGCGATGGACGACTGGTTCTGGCCGGGACGCGGCTGACGATGAACCACCTCGACGAGGAGCCGATCGCGACCGCGATCAAGGCCGCGATCCAGACCGAGCTCGACGACAAGGCGACGGCCTACGACGTCGACGAGGTCCCCGGGACGGTGGGTGGCAACGCCCCGTCCAGCACGCCACCCGACCAGCACGTCGAGATCGAGTTCGCGCGCGTGGACGCCGAACCATCGCGCCGCGCGTCCGGCGACGTCTCGATCCCCGACCGCGAGCTGACCACCCGGTACCACGCCGGCTCGTCCACGAGCGTCCGCGAGTTGCGGCGCCGGACCGGGATCGCGCTCGAAGGCCGCGCCTACGACCTGCCCGACGGCGACACCGTCGGTCCGTTCCGCTTCGTTCTCGGCGAGCCGGTCCAGCCGGACGACACCGGCTGGGTCGCCGCCGACCACTGGGTCTTCGCCTGACCCGTCCCATCCCCGCATCACCGAGCCCGCAAGGGAGATCCCGTCATGCCCCGAAGTACCCAGAACTCCGGTCTCACCGAGACCGTCGAGCAGCCCGAGGCCACGGTGCCGGCCGAGGCCGAGGCCGAGAGCGGCGCCGCGGCCATCCTGAAGGACCTGTCGCTCGGCACCGATCCCGCGGCCAACCGCGCCATCGGCGGCATCGTGCCCGCCGAGCCGGTCGCCGACCTGGCCGTGCCGCCGGTGCCGGACGCCTTCGGCCGGTACCGGGTCCTCGACCTGGACACCGGCCACCAGCTGTCCATCCACGCCGAGGCACTCCCGCACGGCAACTACGAGGTCCTCGACGAGGCCGCCTCGAACCCGGCCACCGGCGAGCCGCTGCCGCCGGTCCACAAGCCCGCTGTCGAGACCAACCCGAGCGGCCAGCAGGCCGAGAACAAGGAGACGCTCGATGCCTGAGCCGCTTCGTACCGCGCCGGCCAAGCTGTACGGCCGCCGCAACTGGATCTTCATCCCGACCATCGCGATGACGGCCACGCTGCAGCCGACCGTCGCGGAGGCCACCGGTGCGTCCTCGCTGGACATCACCAACATCGCCTTCGACGACGGCGCACCGAACCCGACGCAGGAGACCGAGCTCGTCTCGATGAAGCGCCGCTTCGGAGACACCAAGGTCTACCAGGGCATCGGCGAGACCTCCTACCAGGGCGGCGACATCACCTACGCCTTCGACCCGCAGGGTGCCGCAGCCTCCGACCCGGTCAAGCTCTGGGAAAAGTGGCTCAACTCCTCCGGCACCGTCACCGGGTACCTCGCCGACCGGATGAACATCCAGAAGGCGACCGCGATCGCCGCTGGCCAGTTCCTCGCCGGGGTCTACCCGGCCGAGATCGGCCCGTCCCTGCCCGGGGCTGCCGGCGAAGGCGCCACGGCCGAGGGCTCCGCGACCTGCCGGTGGGCGATCACCGGCGAGCCGAAGTTCAAGGTCGTCGTCCTGGCCTGACGCAGTCGCGCGGGCCGGGTGGGTCTCGACAGCCGCCCGGCCCGCGTTCCACCCCACCTGTCGAGACTGTCGAGAGGAACACCATGCCCCGCAAGACCGTGCTCATCTACGCCGACGGCGACTTCGAGAAGCTCGCCGAGCTGCGCCAACGGGTCGGCATCGCCGAGCGGAACCACGAGTCCGCGACCCGTGCGCCCCGCCGGTTCGGCGACGAGGACACCACCGCGACCGAGGTCGAGGAGGCCCACGCCGCCTTCGACGAGGGCATCGACCAGGCGGCCGAGCGCGCCGAGGAGTGGATCGTCGAGTCCATCGGCTTCGAACAGTGGCGCGAGCTGCTCGCCGCCCACCCCGCTCGCGAGATCCAGATCGGCGAGGGCGACCAGGCCGAGACCGTCGTCGACCCCCGCGACGACGACTGGTTCGTGAACACCGACACCTTCCCGAAGGCGCTGCTGCTCTGGGTCGACCCCGAGGACGGCGAGCACCGCACCATCCAGAAGGCCGGCGACATCGACCTGGGCGGCCTCGGCCGCCGTCTGCGCCGCCTCTCCGAGGGCCAGTTCGAGACCCTGTGGGCCACCGCGTGGGCGCTCAACAAGGGCGGCATCTCGGACCCAAAAGCGCTTCGCTTCTCGACCGGCACCCCGAGGTCGACCGCGACCTGACCGTCGCGCTGTGGCTCGGCATCACCCTCGCCGAGTTCGACCGCCTCGCCCCGCTCGAGCGCGACCTGTGGATCAAGAAGTGGCACGCCCAGCAGGTCTGCCCGGACTGCGGGAACCCGATCTCCGAATGCTCCGACCCCGAGCGGCTCTGGGCGTCGTACCGGCGGATCTGCTACGCCACCATGGAACGCAACGCGGCGCAGGACGCGTACGCGGGCCTTCATGAGACCGCGCCGTTCCACGACGGCACCTTCACCAGCTGGTCGAAGAAGCGCGCCGGCCAGCACCGCTTCCACTTCTCCCACGGAGTGACCATCTGCGTCGCCGACCACGACCTCACCCCGTGGGATCCCTTCACCACCGAGCGTGACGCGTCACCGATTCCACCTGATCCGGAGGAGACCTCCGAGGAGTAGGGCCGCGCGCATCGCCGCACCACCTCCCATCCACTGCCTGAACCCCGAGGAGGTGCCGCGTGGCTGTGCGTCGCGAAGCCGTCCGGCTTGAGCTCGAGGACCACTTCACCCGGGAAGTGCTTCAAGCCGCGGCCGCGACCAAGGTCCTCGACGAGTCGCTGCACTCACTGTCTGGGTCGGCAGTCCGGTCGTCGCGGTCGACGTCGCAGACCGAGAAGGACGTCGACGGGCTCGGGAAGACCTCGCGGCGCACGGGCGCCGACATCGACCGGCTCTCCGGTCGCGTCGCGATCCTCGCCAAGGTCTTCGCGACCCTCGGCCCGGCCATCGCACCGATCGGCGCCGTGGGTGTCGCCGGCATCGCCGGGCTGGCCTCCGAGTTCGGGTTCGCCACGGCCGGCGCCCTGTCGCTGCTCGTCGCCGCTCAGGGTGTCGGGGACGCGCTCAAGGCGGTCGAGGCCGCCCGGCTCGAGCCGACGGCCGCGAACATCGAGAAGGCCGAGCAGGCCATGCGCAGGCTCGCCCCGGAGGCGCGCGCGTTCGTCACGCGGTTCCAGGAGCTCCGGCCGGTCCTCGGTGAGCTGCAGCAGGCCGCGGCGCGCGGCTGGTTCCCCGGCCTGACCTCGGCCCTCGACGCACTCGAGTCCGCCGCGCCCCGACTGGAGCGGATCATGCTCGCCGTCTCGACCGCCGGGGGTGAGGCGATCAGCGCCGGCGCGCAGTCCTTGGCCGGGCCGCGCTGGTCGGAGTTCTTCTCCTTCGTCGAGGCCGAGGCCCCGGCCGCGATCACCGCTCTCGCCAGCGCGGTGGGCTCGCTCACCCACGGGTTCGCCGAGCTGTGGATGGCGTTCGACCCGATCAACGACGGCGTGCGGGACTGGCTGGTCGACATCTCGCGCTCGTTCGACGAGTGGGCGACCGGACTCGACCAGACCGAGGGGTTCCACGAGTTCATCGCCTACGTCCAGGAGAACGGGCCCCGGGTCGCCGACGCTGTGGTCGCGATCACGAACGCGATCCTCCAGATCGCGGAAGCCGCGGCCCCGCTTGGCGGCCCGGTACTGGAGGCGCTGACGAGCATCGCGAACGCGATCGCGCTCATCGCGGACTCTCCGCTCGGCACGCCGATCATGGCCGGGGTCACCGCGATGTCCGCGCTGTCGATCGCCACCAACGTCGCCACCTCGGCACTCGGTCGCTTCACGGTCGCCTCCACTGCAGCCGGGGCGGCAGGTGCGGGTGCCGCCGGGAAGGGCAAGTTGGTGGCCGCCAGCCTGCCCGTCGGACTGGCTGCGGCCGGTTCGACGCTGATCCCGGACACCGAGAGCACCAACAAGCCGGGTCCCGCATTCAACGACCCCTTCGTCGGTCCCCTCAAGGCGCTCCTGAAGCAGGACGCGGACCAGTGGGCTGGGTCGTCGTTCGTCAAGAAGCTCTTCGGAGGCGACGACAAGCAAACCGTCGACGACATGACCGCCGGCGTGTTCCAGATGGGGTCGGCGTTCGACGGGCTCGCCGACAGCGTCAACACCGCCAACGACGCCCTCGCCGAGCAGTCCCGCGTCACCCTCGGGGCGTTCTCGGCGGAGACCCAGTACCGCGAGGCGCTCAAGGCCGCCGCTGCGCAGGCGAAGACCAACAACGCTGGCATCAAGGGCAACAGTGACGCCGCGCTGGAGAACCGTCAGGCGCTCGAGCAGCTCGCGGGCGCGTGGCAGAACCAGCGCGCCGAGCTCGCGGCCAGCGGCGCGGCGAGCGACGTCATCGAGCGGAAGCAGCGCGCAGCACGCCGTGCCTTCATCGACACCGCGACCGCAATGGGCGTACCGATCGCACAGGCGAAGCGATTGGCCAAGGAGCTGCTTGGCATCCCGGCCAGCCGAAAGGTCGACGTCTCCGTTGACGACAACGGCGCCCTGACCCAGGTCAACCGGATCAAGGCCGCGATCGAGGCCCTGCGTGGCAAGACCCTGACCATCGACGTCGTCCGCCGCGCTCAGGGAATGGGCAAGATGGCCGACGTCGCTGACGCCCGAGGGCATGCGGCAGGGGGCCTCGTCACGGGCCCCGGCGGCCCGACCGACGACATGATCCCGACCTGGCTGTCGAACCGCGAATTCGTCATCCGCGCCTCGGCGGTCGACAAGTACGGCGTTGCGTTCTTCGAAGCCGCCAACGCTGAGCGCCTCGCTGCTGGGGGCCAGCCCGGGAAGACCGGCAAGCCGAACAAGAACAAGGGCTCCGTCCTCGGCTGGAACCTCGACCTCGGCCTGTCCCTCAAGGACTGGATTCGGCAGATCGAAGCGTCGAAGAAGGCACTCGAGGACGAAGTCGGCGCCCGTGAGTCGGCTGTCCAGTCGCTGCAGTCCGAGGTCACCGGGAAGTTCACCTCCGACCTGTTCGGAAACACCGACATCTGGTCGGCCGGCGGGTCGCTCGCCGACGCGACCTCCCGGCTCCTCGGCGACACCGCGGGGGCGAACGCCGAGAACGGTGCGATCGCCCGCCTCCGCGCGCTCGGCCTGACCGACAACGGCGCGATGAGCGCCCTGCTCGCGCAGGCCGACCCCGCCACGGTCGCGAACATCGCATCCACTGCCACAGCCGAGGAGCTCGCGAAGTACCAGCAGGCCTACCAGGCCCGCGTCCAGGCGAACGCCGGTCTCAGCGCCCAGGTCGCGGCCGGTTGGGCCGCACAGGCCGCGGCGCAGACCGCCGAACTGCAGAAGCTCAACGCGCAGATCTCGAACCTGACCGCAGTCACCAAGGACGTCGGTCCGTCGGCCGGCAAGGCGACTGGCAGCGCACTCAAGAAGGGCGCCGGCAACGGGTCCCGCAACAGGAAGCGAGGGTGACGTGACCGAACCCATCTCCGAGACGACCGACCCGGTCGTCGCGCTCATCGAGGCACGACGTGACGAGCTGCTCGGCGGCGAGGACAGCATCGGCGTCCAGGAGGCCCGCGTGGCCGACCTGCAGGCCGACCTCGACGCGGCGGTCGCACACCTGGCGACCTGCCGTGACGAGGTCGCCAAGATCGACGCCGCTCTCGCGCTGCTGTCCGTTCCCGAGCCGACCGAGGAGCCCGTCCCGTGACCCTGCCTGCCGAGATCACCTGGGGCGCGTTGAAGTTCGTGAACCCCGAAGCCGCCCCGCCGGCCGAGGGGTACCTCGTCCACGCGATGGCGGGCACCGGGTTCGGGAACCCGCAGCCACTGATCGACACCGTGAAGTCGATGCTGACCGACGGGTCGCTCGCCGTCCTTGAGGGTTGGGACAACCGCGAGGTGCAGGTGCATCTGCGGATCTCCGCGCCGCGGGCCACGGCCGGCACGGCGCTGCCCGAGGGCGAGGCGGTGTTGTTCGCGCAGGTGCAGGCCGAGGTCAAGGCGCCGCTGGTGTACGTCCCGCCTGCAGAGGACTCTCCGACCTGCGTGTTCGACGTTGTGGTCGCCAGGCTCGACCGCGACACTTCGGACAGCTGGGACATCGAGGAGCAGGCCGGTCGCGCCTACCGGTACTACTTGCTCACCCTGACCTGTCTGCCGTTCGTGCGCGGCGAGCAGACGGTCGTTGTGCCGGCGCTCCCAGTCCCGCCGAATCCCGGCGGCGCCGCGGTGTTCGTCAACCTCGACACCTGCGACTCGACGACCAACTGGGCCGCGTCGTATGTCGGCGGCTCGGGCTTTGCCTTGACCCCGGTCGCCGTCAACTCCGGCGCCGTGCGGGCCAAGGCGGTAGTCAGCGGTGGCTCCGCAACCGAGTACCCGGGGATCACCGAGACTCGCACAGGCGCCCTGTCGATGTCCGGGAACCCATACCTCGCAATCGACGTGCGGACCAGCCACCCATCCGTCTACGTCGTCCCGACCATCACCGTCGACGGCGTCGTCAAGACCCCCATCGCCGTCGACCCCATCGGGGGCGGGCTGACTCGGATCTACGTAGCGTCCGGGAACTTCACCACCGTCGCCGTCTCGGCCCTACGAGTGACAGGGGGTCCGTTCGACGGCTCGGACCGCTGGCTCGAGGTCGCAAATGTCGCGCGCACCGACACGATCGGCGACAAGGTCAACAGCACACTACGGCAGCAGTCGAGGACCGCGACTGTCTCCGGGTCGGCCCCGACCACCGCCGAGGTGCGGTTCTTCGACGCGACACCATCAACGCTCGGCACCGAGATCCTCGTCCACACCTCACGGAACACGGCGTGGCGGCCGCCGCTGCGCCGCTGGTGCGTCACCGCGACCACCGCCGACGCCACCCGAGTGTCCGGCGGACGCAACACCCTCGCGTCCCCGATGACGATGCGGATCCCCGCGAACCAGTTCACCGAGGGCGTCTACTCGCTGATGGCGCTGATGCTCGTCTCGACCGCTGGCACCCTGACCTGGTCCGCCAAGATGGTGTCGAGCACCGGCACCGCGACCGTCGGGTCGACCGTCGTCACCACCGGCACCGTCGCCGTACCCACTACCGGTGGTGTCTACAAGACCCTGAACCTCGCCGCGATCCCGCTCCCGGTGCTCAAGGTCGAGGCCGACCAGATGGTCGAGCTCACCCTCACCGGCACCGCGAACATGACCGTCGACGAGGGCTGGCTGTTCGGGCTCCACGACGGCGCCCTGACGTGGCTCCAGGACGTCGACTCGCTGACCTGGATCGAGATCCGCTCGCCCGAGCTCGGCGCCGCACGCCCGTCGGTGTACGGAGGCACCGGCGCGAAGGGCGCGAACAGTGTGTGCATCGACTGGAAGTGCCAGTCGTTCGGCGCCCACCGGTTCGAGCCCGGCCTGATGCAGATCTTCACCGTCTCCTCGGCCTCGCTGGTCGGCCAGTCGGAGATCGAGTTCTACGAGCGCGGCCACTCCCACATGGCGGCAGCGTGACCCGCCGCACGATCACCCGCCCCGAGGTCCGAGTCTCGTTCGGCGGCGCCTCGTTCTGGCTGTCCACGATCGTCCCGCAGGGATGGGGCGAGCTCCATCACAAGACCCGCACCAACGGCGCATGGGAGGCCTCCTGGGTCATCCCGCCCCATCCCCGGAACCGGAACTGGCGCCACCCCGCGCTCGTCTACGGCGCCCGAGCCGACATCATGCTTGGCCCGGTCGTCATCTTCCCGGGCACTCTCGGCGAGCCGGATTGGGACGCCGGGCGGTTCATCGCGATTGGCGCCTCCCGCGAGGGCGAGAACGCGATCGCCATCGACGGCGCGGGCAACGCGTCCACAGCACCCAACACCGTGATCGACGCCGCCATCGCGCGCGGCGTGCTGTCGTGGACACGCGTCGGAGACTTCGGCACGACGCCAGTCGGTGACGCCACCGGCGGACTCGTCACGGTCCGGTCAGTGCTCGACGCGTGGGCGCAGAAGAACGGCAGCAGGTGGAAGGTCAACCGCCTGCGCCAGCTGGTGATCGAGCCGGTCGACGAGACCAACCCGAAGTGGTACATCACCCCAGGGTCCGGGTCGCTCGGCACCGCGGACGAGGACCGCGTCGACCGCGTGTTCGTCCGGTTCACCAACGTCACGACCGGCGCCCGCGACATGGCCTCGTATCCCGCGGCGACGCCGACCAGCGGCATCGAGCGACCGAAGGACCTGATCACCAATCGCGCCCCGATGACCACCGCCGCGGCACAGGCCGAGGCGCAGGCGATCTGGTCCGAGCTCGCTGGCCGATCGGGGTTCACCAGCGGATGGAATCTCACCCGCGGACAGGTCACCGCGAAGGGCGGTCCACTCGCAGACCTCGCGTTCCTCGAGGGCGGCGAGACTGCCTGCGCACTCGGATCCCCGGACCCGCGCGGCGTCAACCACAACACCAACGTCGTGATCGGCGAGACCGACTACGACTGGACCGAAGACGAGCTCCAGGTCAACCCCGTCGGCACCGCCGCCCGAGACGAGGAAGCCGTCCTCGAACAGGTCGGGAACCTCGCAGTCGAGGCGCTCGCCCGCTCGTCCGCTGGTCAGGGCCCGGGCATCTTCCCGGCAGGCACCACAGCCGTCATCGGTGCCAACCCGCCCGCCGGGACGCCGATCCTGGTCAAGACCGGCAGCGCGGTCGTGTCGGTCTTCGGAGCGAATGGCGACATCAACTTCAACTACGGCGGTGGCGCCTTCCCCAACGGCCTGGTGTCCGTCACGACATCGCCGGGCGACGACACCGCCAACTTCAACGTCGTCCGTCATGTGCCCGCGGGCAGCAACCTCGGCACGTTCTACGGCCGAGCGATCACGAACTCCGGCTATGTCGGCGCCGGGTCCGGCATCCGCATCAACTACATCGCCATCGGCTGGTGAGGACAACATGACCCTGGACCGCTCGAACGATGTCGTCGCGCTTGCGATCGGCATCCTCACGCTGCTCGGCCTCTTCGCCGGCTACATGAAGGTCGTCAGGCCGAGGATCCACAAGGCTCGCGCCACTCTCGCCTCGGCGTCCGACGCGCTGCTGGGTCGGGACGCGATCGTCGACTCGATCACCGGTGAGGAGCTCTCGCCCGCCCTGCCCGGTGTCGGTGCGCGGATGGCCCATCAGGAGCAGCAGATGGAGCTGCTCACGGTGACCGTCACCAAGCTCGTCGACCAGCAGGTCCACCAGCAGAAGCTCGAGCGCCGCGTCGACGGGCTGGAGCACCGCGTCAAGGGCCTGGAGGACCAGACCATCGAGCGCGTCGCCGGCAAGGCCGAGTCGATCTCCGCCTGGCGCGCCGTCGAGGCCGTCGCCAAGCAGCAAGACCCCACCGTCCCCGAGATCGAGGAGTAGCCCGATGTACCGCGAGGCCAAGGCCCTCAAGACCCTGCATGACGAGATCGACGCCGCGGCGCCTCACCGCTCGACTGCGTCCGACGGCTGGATCGGCGACGACGCCCACGCCACCCGCGAGTCCGACCACAACCCGTGGGTCGAGGACACCAAGGGCATCGGGGTCGTCCGCGCCCGCGACTTCACCCACGACCCCGCCGGCGGCCTTGACTGCAACGAGCTCGCTCGCCGCCTCGTCGCACTCATGGTCAAGGGCACCCACCCCGCGCTGCGCTCGGGCGCCTACGTCATCTGGAACGGCGCGATCTTCTCCTACGACCGCCGGACCGAGGGCTGGCGTGTCTATCGTGGCGCGAACCCGCACACCAAGCACCTGCACCTCTCGGTGGCCACTGCGGCCTACGGCTACGACTCGACCGCGCCTTGGGGCGTCATGGCTCTGCTGCAGCTGCCGAAGCGGGCGATCCGGTTCCTGGCTGAGGCGAAGCGTGAGGTCCAGCGTTTGCGCACCGCCCGTGCCGCGGCGATCGCCCACGGCGAGAACCCCGAGCCGTACACCACCGCGATCCGCAAGACCCGAGCCGCGCGCCGGGCCGCAAAGCGAGCGGCGAAGCGATGAGCGAGGCAATCGGCACCCTGACCGCCCGGCTGCGTCTGCTCGCCACTGCCGTGACGATCCTCGGTCCGCTCGCCGCCATGGCGCCTGGCCTCGACGTCTTCCACGGCAACATCGCCGGCCGCCGGAAGGTCCGCCGCATCAAGCGCCGGATGCGCAAGCACAAGGACGACGTCCTCATCCTCACCGAGGCGTACAACGCCCGCCAGCACCTCAAGCGCTGGGCCGAGCGGTTCGGCTACGAGCTCCGGCAGGGCACCCGCGGGAAGCACGGCCCCGAGGGACCCGACGTCGCGGTGCTCGTCCGCCATGGCGTCGAGATCCTCGACTACGAGCTCGTCGAGATGACGAAGGAGTGGTGGGGCCCGTTCCGGTACCCGCACTCGCGGAAGAAGCCGCGCCTGGTCCCGGTGCTCCGGCTCCGCAAGGCCGGCGTGATCTACGTCGTCATCGGCATGCACGCGCCCTCCGGCGGCCCGTCGGGCGGCGTCGCTACCCGCGGCCGGAACGCGCCCGCCTACGAGGAGTACGCCACGTTCGTCCACGACCTCCTCACGATCGGCGTCCGCGGCGCTGCGGTCGGGGACGGCAACGCCAAGGGCGACGACCTCCGCCAGCACATGAAGCCCTCCGGCGGCCGCGTCGCCATGGCCTCCGGCGTCGACGGCATCGTCGCCAAGGGCCTCCACATCGCCCTCCGCAAGCTGCGCTCCCCGTTCGGGATGCACGGCTGGTTCACCGCCCACCTCACCCCTGCCTGATCGAAGGAGATCCCCGTGACCGACCTCGTCCCCGACCAGACCCAGCTCGCCGCCAAGCGCGGCTTCATCCGGACCACCGCCCAGTCCTACGGCGCCACCCTGACCACCGGCATCTCGGCGTCGGTCGTGCTCGGCGTGGTGACCGGCGAGGTCCAGGTCGTCCCGACCCTGGTCACGATGGCCGTCTCGCTGGTCGCGCCGGTCATCGCCGGCGCCGCGTCGTACTTCTCGATCCTCGGCGACGGCATCCCCGAGGACTACACCGGCGAGATCGAGTAGCCCATGCTCGCGCCGTGGGCCGTGCTCGAGGTGCCCGGCCTCCTGCTCGGCCCGGTCGTCTGCCGAATCACCGGCCGCCACCGGCCCTACTCGTTCCGGCACCACGCCGCACCCGCGTTCCGGATCTGCCTGCGCTGCAGCCGGACCGTCCCCTGACCTCGCTACCGCAGGCCGACCGCCGCCCGTCCTCTCCGGAGGGCGGGCGGCTTTCGGCATTCCCGGGCACACTCGACCCATGGACACGCTGCTCGTGCTCACCCACCTTGCTGCGGCCCTCGGAGGCGCGTTCATCGGCTGGTCGATGCGCGACCGCCGTCAGCAGTAGGACGCCGCTGGGGGCTGTTGACCGGCAGGAGTTCCCAGCTCTTCCGCCAGTCGAGCACGGCGCGGCCGTCGACGTCGACGTGCTGCACGAGGTACTCCGTGCTTGTTTCGGTCGACCGTTCGTCGAGGACGAGGCCGGCGAAGTCGATCAGCCAGAACGGGAGACGCACCCAGACGTGGCGGTCGGCGGCGTTCACTGGTCGAACATGTTGCTGATCTCCTCGCGGCGATCATTCAGCTGGTTCTCGACGGCGATGGCGCTACCGACCGCCAGGAAGACGGCGATCACGCAGATGGCACGCGCCCACGTCGGCGTTGCCTTCACAACCCACGAGACGATCGAGGCGCCCGCGCAGATTGCAGCGCCCGTCCACACGATGCCGCTGCCGCTCATCACGGACACTGACTGCTGACTGAGGATGAGGCCGACAACCGCCGCGGCGACGACGAGGCCGGCAAGCAACTGCGGGGAGACGCCGCTCGAGCCGGGCGGGGGCTGCATCGGTGCGACGTTGTCCGTCCAACGCGATCCGTCCCAGAAGCGGAGGGTGCCCGCGATCTTGGGGTCCGGATACCAGCCGGCAGGCGTCCCCGGCTCCGCCTTCTGCTCATCCATGGCCAGGAGGTTACGCCGACCGGGAGCTCGCCCGCCGCCGATCGGCAGACCTCGCGCCTGGCTACCATCGCCCCGTGCAGATCCACGCCGCCCGCCGCAAGAAGGCCGACCCTGAGGCCGAGGTCATCCCCTGGTCGATCGAGGCCCCCGAGTACGACGACGACGCGAAGGCCGAGATCCGCTCAGCCGTCGCCGATGACGAGGTTCTGCTGTTCGTCCGGCCCGATCGCTGATCAGTCGATGTTGCGGACGATGCCGTTGTGGACGTCCTGAAGGGAAACGGTCCGGCCATCGGTGTCGATGATCTCGGCGAGGTCTCGCTTCAGGCCGTACGCCGCGCACTTCCGACAGCCAGCGAGCGCGAACCAGCTGACACCAGTCCGGCTCATCTCGACACCGCACAGCGCACGGGGAGGCCCGGGCCGGCGTTGCCACTCGCTGTCGCGGATCAGGTGCACTGCGTTGCCAACCTCAGGACTCGCCGTGGTCACGTTCTCGATTGTCAGCAGCGCGGGTGGTCGGTTCTGATCCCTGGTCACCGAGTCACTGCATCACGAATCCGCTGTCGCCACAGCGGGTTCATGCGACGCGTAGATGGCTCCAGTTGCCGAGCTCAGCGAGGTGCTTCGGGTTCACTCCAAGGTCCTTGGCCACTGCCGCGGTGCCACCGTTGGTCTCGATGAGCCGGCTCATCAGCTCGCCGTGAACTGGGTTGAACTGGCCGGGCTCGTTGCGCCGCCACTTCGACATCTGGATCTGGAGGGCCCGGTAGCGGCTGTCGTCGATGATCTCGAGGTCGTGCGCGCGGTAGACCAGTGCCGCGACGGACACGCCCCACGACGACTTCAGGGCGACGAAGTCCCGAAGTTGGGGACGGTCGGGCATCTGCTCCTCGAATTCGCTCTGCGGGAAGAGCAGGTTGGATGCGAACCTGTTGGCTTCGTGCTCTGTGGTCGCGGTTGGTCGCTTGTGGAACAGCAGGTGCGCGAGCTCGTGGCCGAGGGTGAGCCGGAACCGGTCGCCTGGCACGTTGGGGGCGAGGCCGATGACCGGAACGTCGCCAACCCACGACGAGAGTCCGTCAACCCCAAGGCCCACGATGGGGACCAGGCACACCCCGGCGCGCTCGACGAGCGACGTGAGGTTGCGGATCGCGCCGGACTCCTCGTGGCGCAGCGAGTAGCGCACGTCGAGTGCCAAGTCGTCGAGGTCGTCCAGGGAAATCGGGGCGGCCCCCGGCCGGAGCATCAGGTCCGGCGCGCCGGCGGTTCGCTCCCGCAGTTCGCCGAAGACCTCGCCGGCCAGGCGGATGAGCTCCTTCGCGCGCTTCCGTGTGGCGACCTTGGTGGAAGCACGCTGGCGGTGCAGCGGCTCGGACATGTCGGGGAGCTCAAGGCGGTCGTTCGAGTACCCCAACGGCGCCAGGTCTCCGTTGAAGGAGCGCCGACCGCCTTCGACAGCAGAGATCATCTGCGGAGACAGGCCGAGCAGCTCGCCCAGCTGGTCTTGAGCGATTCCTTCGATCATCCGGTAGGAACGCAGGCGATTCACTCGCGACCGCCAGCCTCTTCGTCGTGGCCGAGGTCGCCGAGGTCGCCGAAGGTGTCGCGGGCGTCCTGGTCGAAGGGCTTCGTCTGCTCGGCAGTGTCGTCGTCTGCGGGCTGGTAGGCCCAGGTGCCGATGAGGACCGGTGCGTCGGCGACGTAGACCTTCTCGGAGCGTCCGCGGGTGCCCGCGGGAGCGAGTGACAGGTTCAGGCCGTGGCGCTGGAACTGGTACACGACGACCTTGATATCGGACGGCCGAATGAGGTTTGTGATCGGAAAGAGACTGGCCTGCTGGCGCGCAGTAGCTGTCTCGATGGCGACGGCCCTCGAACTCTTCAACAGGTACCGGTCGCCGGTCTCCAGATCGGCGAACTCGACCCGGCCGTAGTCGAGGTAGCGAGAGCCAAGCTCGTAGTTGGAGTCGTTGACGAAGCGGGCCTGGATGACCGAGCGCATGTGGTGGACCTTGGCCATGAGCGAGGGCGGGGAGCCGTGCTCGTCGCTGAACTGGCGACTGTACGAGCCCGTGTCGTCGTAGCTGGCGAGGAGGTGCTGGGCGACCGGGCCGAGTCGATCCTTGTGCATGGAGCGAATACTACATTTCATGTGGGAACTACACAAGCAAAGTAGTAGTCCGGCTTCACCGCCCCGACGTGATCCGCGCTGTCGACCGGACTGCCCGCCTCTGATCGCGAAGGCGACGGAGGCGCTTCACGGTTACCGCGTCGTACGCCATGGCATCAGGCCGGTCGAGCAGCTGGTTGAGCACCTGCGAGTACCGCGTCCTCGTCATCCCGAACTGCTCAAGGATCGCCGAGTCCTTCGCGCCGGCGTACCGCCAGCGGAGTCGCTCGAACTCCAGCATCGCGCGGTCGCGCTCCGAAAACTCCTCGTCGGCCATCAGGCAGCCCGCCACGGGGTGATGGCGTGCGGGCCCTCGGGAACCATGGGCCGGCCGTTCCTGTCGAGGAACACGTCGACGTGGGTGGTGACGGTCGACCACTGCGACATGTCGGTGTCTCCACCGGGCCGGGCGACCGGCCGGACGTGGGCGTACGACGCGTAGGCGCCGAGGATCAGCGGCACCCAGTGATTCAGGTCCTCGTCGTCGACCAGCGAGGGGCGGCCGTCGACGTGCGCCATGAACGACAGGTGGAGGTGGTGGGCGTACCCACGTGCCCGGCGCCGCGACCCTCGTTGGCCGACGTCGCGCGAAGCGACGATCGTGAGCTCGGTCCGCGGCTGGCCGGCGTACGACGGGATGGTCCACCGTCGTGGCTCGTGCCCGGGGGCTTCGAGGTGCTGTCGGATCCCGGCGACCCGGCAGTCATCGAGGGTGCTCGGCGTGCTCATGGCGATGACGCTAGGACTGGCGTCCGACAGAACTCGGTGCGACGGCGAGCGGCGGGGGATTGCCGAAGAAGCGGTTGCGAGTGACCACATTGCTCCCTAGATTGCTCCCTACCAACCATTCCGGCCGGTTTCTGAGCGTGGAATGCGGATCCCTCGTAATGATTAGGTCGTCGGTTCGATTCCGACAGGCGGCTCCACCGGAAACCGGCCCGGACCAGCGCATAAGCGCAGGTCAGGGCCGGTTTCCGTATCAACCCACTGGTGTCCTACCCCAGTGACGACGGCACGTGGATCTCTACGACCCGGCCACCTGGCCCACCCCGCGTACTCCGTACTACGCGCCACGAGCCGCCCGTCTCTTCGGAGGCGGGCGGCTCTCGGCGTCTCAAGACACCCTGGAACCGTCAGTGCGTCGGGCCCGTCCCTCGTTCCCTTTCAGAGCGTCCGTGCTGGGCACACTCTCGCTGGCGCCCTGAGACGCCATCGAGAGCCGCGAGCTCAGAGGTCGATCCACGCCAGGTGTGACCTCACCGCTGGTCCCCCGGTCCCCTGGTCCGCGGGAAGATCCCAGGGGCATGCCGGGCCTGTACGGTCCGCCAGACGTAGCGCCATGCCTGACGCCGCGCTGCTGCACGTCCGCTCGGACTTCTCAACGCCCAGCGCCCGCCTTGGACCCGACACGCCCACCCAGCATGCCACCCCAACAGGAGACCACCGGCGTTCCACGCGCCCCCACCATCAGAACACGACCAGCGCACCATCAGCGCAGCTTGGGAACGGCCATCTCCCCGGCACGCAGGACCACCGAGCGTTTCGGCTTGCCGCTGTTCGCGTAGCTGAAAGCCAGCACGGTCACCGTGCGGCGCACCCGAACGACGAGCGTGCGGCCCCACGACGAACTATCCCGGTAACAGACACACTCCGCGAAGCCGCCGCTCTGAGCTCCCATCTTGGGCGGGATCCAACGACGGATCTTCACTACTACAGGCACGCCGTCGGAGTTCTTGATCTTGCGGTTGCCCACACAAGAGCGGCTCAAGTGCTGATAGGTCCGTACGAATGACTTTGCCTCGGCGACCGTCCCGAAATGAACGACGGTCTGATTCATCCACCGTGAGAAGTCATCAGCCTCGGTCGCACCGGTGCCCCAGGCGAGATTGATGCTCGTCAATATCTGGCGACGCGACTTGTGCCAACGCTTGGCCTCCGAGGTACAGCCACGGGGCGAGTTGAAGATGTCACGCACGAAGATGGAACGTTGGGGGTCAAGCCCAGGATCGACCGTCTGCCACTCGGCGATAGTCAAGAACTCCCCACGAGTCGGCTCTGGTGGGCCAGCGTCAGCCCCGGCACCGACCGGCACCGTGGCGCCCACGCAGCCCAGCAACAGAACCAGTAACGACGTGCCCAGGCCCTTCAAGGTCATCACCCGTTCCTCCCGCCCCGACGCCTTCGCCGACCCGCATCAGTGGGCGAGGCTACCCACCCGTGGACCAACCCAACCTGCATCCGCCCGAGACCACTGCCTGGCCCTCCCGAGCAGCCGCACCACCGCCTCCTCGAGCGGCAGCTGGTGGTGCACGGCGTACCCTGCGGTCCTGTCGAGCGGCGGGGGAGTCCGGAAGAAGCGGTTGCGGAGGAGCTGTTCCTCGACGTCGCGCTGCTCGCGACGAACCCGTCGCCCGGCACCGGCACCCCGGAGCCGGGCGGGCTGACGACGCGGGAGCTGCAGCTCATCCTGTTCGGGCTCGCCGACCTCGACGTGGTCGGCGCGGACGTGGTCGAGGTGGCTCCGGCCTACGACCACGCGCAGATCACCGCGTTGGCCGCGGCCGGGCTCACGTTCGACCTGCTCGCGATGATGGCGCGGCCGAACCTCCCACGAGGCGCCTGACCCGACGGCGACACTCAGCACGCGTGGGGACAGGTCAGCCGGTGGCCGGGACCGAGGAGATGGTGGCGAAGTGCGGCCCCTCCCCACCCGGTGCGCCGCGCAGGCCGCGGCCGGGGGTGCGGAGCGTGATCCGGACCCGGTCCGAGCGGAACAGGTCGTGGGAGAACTCGAACGGCGTGCCCGCCGTGTCGTAGGTGGTCCGCGTGATCAGGACCAACGGGTCGCCGACGGCGACGGTGAGCAGGGCGGCCTCCTCGTCGGTGGCGTGGACGACCTCGACCACTTCCTCGGCGTCGGCGATGGTGACGCCGTAGTCGTGCTCGATGAGCTCGTAGATCGAGCCGCCCAGCGGCTGCTCGAGCAGGCCGGGGAAGCGGTCGGCGGGCAGTCGGGCGTGGTCGAGCGAGAAGGGTGTGCCGTCGGCGAGCCGGAGGCGGCGTACGTCGACGACGAGGTCGCCCTCGGAGAGCTGGAGGGCGCGGCGGGTGGGGGCGTCGGCGACGCCCATCCGGGTCGCGACGACGCGGGTGCCGGCGGAGTAGCCCTGCCGGGCGAGGTACGCCGGGACGCCGACGACCTTGGTCAGGTCGTGCTCGACCTTGGCGTGGTTGATGAACGTTCCGCCACCGCGCCCGGCGACACGGCGGACCAGTCCCGCCTCCTCGAGCGCGGCGAGCACCTGGCGCAGTGTGGCCCGGCTGACGCCGTAGTGCTCGGAGAGCTCGCGCTCGCTGCCCAACCGCGCGCCCGGTGGCAGGGTGCCGGCGCCGATGTCGGTCAGCATCCGGCGGCGGAGGGTCTCCGCGACGGCGTGCTCCGTGGCCATGGTGCCGCTCCTTCCTTCCGGTCCCCTTCGGTCGGCCCGATCCGCCGAATGGTCTGACCAGATGCTTGCAACGCTACCTCAGCGCCGCGGCGGCGGCCCTCAGATCTCCTCGAGTGCCTGCAGCGACTCGGGGAGCACCTGGCCGCCGTCGACGATCAGCGTCTGCCCGGTGATGTACGACGCCTCCTCGGTCGCGAAGAACAGGGCGGCGTTGCCGATGTCCGCGACCCCGCCGAGCCGCTTCTGCGGCACGCTGGCGGCCATCGCGGCCAGGTAGTCCTCGCCGAGCCCGTCGAGACCCTCGGTGGCGATGTTGCCCGGGAGCACGGCGTTGATCGTGATGGCCCGGGGCGCGAGCTCGAGCGCGGCGGTCCGCACGAAGCCGAGCTGGGCAGCCTTGCTCGCTCCGTAGTGCGACCACCCGGGGTAGCCGGTGTGGGGACCGGTGATCGACGAGGTCACCACGACCCGCCCGCGACCGCTCGCCGTCAGGGCGTCCAGGCACGCCTGGACCGCGAACACGGTGCCGTTGAGGTTGGTCGCCATCACGCCGTTGAGGTCGTCGGCGGTCATCGCGTCGAGGCGTGCGGCCGGGAAGACGCCGGCGTTGGCGCACAGGACGTCGATGCCGCCGTGGCGCTCGGTCGCGGTCGCTGCCATCCGGTCGCAGTCCTCGCGCCGGCTCACGTCGGCGATGACGTAGGACGCCCCGTCGCCGAGCTCGGCGCACGCGGCTGCGAGCGAGGCCTCGTCACGCCCGGTGACCAGGACGCGGGCGCCGGCCCGGGCGAAGACGGTGGCGATGCCGCGGCCGATGCCCTTGCTGCCACCGGTGACGACGACGGAGCGTCCGGCGAGTGAGGTGAACATAGGTTCTCCGATCCAGGTTTCGCTACGAGAGGGAGGCGCCGTCCGACGCGACGTAGCGCCGCGCCAGCTCGACGGTGCCGGCGGTGTAGGCGGGGCCGAGGTCCTGGCACTCGCGGGAGTGCGCATGGGAGCCCATCCAGGCGACGAGCAGCAGCCGGCGCAGCATCACGAAGGTCGCCAGCATGGCCTCGTGCTCGGCGGACAGCTCGGTGACCGAGCGGTACCCGCGCAGCCAGGCGGCCTGCCAGTCCGGCAGCCGTGGGTCGTGCTCGATGAACGAGACCGCGGTACCGAAGTCGTACATGAACCACGAGTAGCCGCAGTCGTCGAAGTCGATCACGGTGACGAGGTCGCCCTCGACGAGGAGGTTCGCGAGCCGGAGGTCGGCGTGGACGAGGCCGAACCGGTCGGCACCCGTGCCGTACGACGACAGCCGCTCCCGCACCACCTCGACGGCCGCGCCGAGCGCGGCCTCCTCGACCGGTCCGACGCCGATGCCGTCCTGCCAGCGCCCCCAGCGCGGCTCGTCGCCCAGCGAGTGCTCCCAGTCCCAGCTGAACCTTTGGAAGCCGTGCGGTGGTCTCCAGCCCCGGGCGTGCAGGTGCATGCGGGCCGTGATCGCGCCGAGCGTCTCGAAGTCCGTGGTGCCGAGCGCGACGTCGTCCGGCTCGATGCCGGGCACGACGTGGAAGAGCACGGCGTGCCGCTCCTCGCCGTCGACGGAGACCGTGGTGACCCACTCGCCGTCGCTGGCGGGCACGACCTGGGACGTCGCGACGGCCGACTCGGCCCGCAGCGCGGCCAGCCAGGACAGCTCGCTCTCGATCTCCGAGCGCGAGTGGTAGCCGACGCGGTGCACCCGCAGGATCGCGCTGCGCTCGCCGTCCTCGACCAGGAAGGTCGCGTTCTCGGAGAGGTTGATCATCCGCAGCCTGCACTCCGGCCCGAAGCCGTACTGTGGCAGCACCAGCTCGGCGACCCGCGTGTCCGCGGCCGCGGTGGTGGCGCTCATCAGTGCTCCCGTCCCTCGATCGACTCCAGGACCTTCGTGATCCGGTCCCTGGCCACCTCGACGTCCTCGGTGCTGCCGCTGAGGTAGAGCCTGCCGGCCGCCCCGATGAACTGCACGTCGACCATGGTGATGCCGGGCGCCGCGCGCTCGGCCTCGTTGGCGGCGACGGCCGCGAAGAGGGCAGGAGCCATCTCGTAGACGAGGAGCGACTGTCCCGGCATGATCATCGACCCCGAACGGTTGCGGTTGAGGATCACCGCGTGCTGGTCGGTGATGCTCTCGATGATGTCGTGGTACAGCACGCGCGGACGCAGCTGGTCACTGGCCGAGCTGCCGATTCCGTCGAGGACCGCCTGGCCGGCGGCGACCACGTCCTCCAGCGACGAGGCGTGCAGCTCGAGCACCCCGAACTGCCGCTCGACGAAGAGGATGCCGGGCTCGACCGACGGGGCGGCCCGCAGGGCGAGGTCGATCACGCGCTCGATCGCGAGAGCGGGGGCGACCTCGATGATGAGGGCGTGGTCGCCGGCGTACGGCGGGTAGCCCCGGGCACGGGTCGGCGTGCCCAGGTAGGCGGCGAACTGCGGCTGCAGGTCCTCGACCATCAGGTAGACCCGCAGCTCCGCGCGGGCATCGGTGGCGGCCATCGGACCTCCTCTTCTTGAGCTGGCTGGTGGGGCGTCGGGACGTAGGGACTACTTCGCGCTGACGTCGAAGTGGTTGCCGAGCTCGGCGTGCGGGCGCGGGATGACGTGGACGCTGACGAGCTCGCCGACCTGCGAGGCCGTCTCCGCGCCGGCCTCGGTGGCCGCCTTGACCGCGCCGACCTCGCCGGCGATGACCACGGCGACGAGCCCGTCGCCCACCTCCTGGCGGTCGGTGATGGTGACGTTGGCGGCCTTGACCATGGCGTCCGCGGCGGCGAGCGCGGCAACGAAGCCCTTGGTCTCGATCATGCCGATGGCGGTGCTGGACATGTGGTGCTCCTTGGTTGTGCGGTGGGTGGTGCGAGGTGGTTGGCGGGGCCGAGCGGCGCCCGACATCAGGGGTCAGCCGGTGGGCTGGTTGTCGATCGAGCCGATCACGAGCGCGTCGACGGGCGGCGGCGTGCCGGGGAACCAGGCCGCGGCGACCGAGCCCTGGGCGACCAGGACGGTCTCGCCGACGCCGCTGCCCAGGACGTCGAAGGCGACCAGGCGGCTGCCGCCACCCTCGACCTCGACCTCCAGGAACGCGCCGTTGGGCAGGCCGTCGATCCTCTTGGTGGACCAGACATTGCCGGTCACGACTGCTCTCAGCATCAGCGCTCCTTCTCGATGGGAACCCCCAGCGCGCGAGCCCTCTCGCGCGCCAGGGGAGTCAGCACGGCACGACGGCCGAGGACCAGCCGGCGGCCCGTCTCGGCGGCCGCCTTGACCTGCCGCTCGGTCACCGCGCCGGTGTCGACCCGCTGGACCGGCCGGTCCGCCGCAACGGCGGCCGTAGAGCCGCCCTCGAGTCGGAAGCGCAGCCGTCCGGCGCGCAGGTCCTGGCGGTTCTTCGGGTTCTCGAACAGCGCGAGCAGGCGCCGGGCGAACCCGTCGAGGTCGGCGTCGTCCGCGATCCGTACGGCCTCCACGCGCTCGCGCAGCGGCGGCGGAGTGACGTGCTCGGACCCCGGCACGCCGACGGGCGCCGCGGCGACGGCGGGAGGGGCCGGCGCCGCGGGGGCCGGGGGTGCAGGCGCCGCCGAGCCGACCAGCTCGGCGACGACCTCGCGGACGACCTCGCGGACCTGGTCCGCGATCACCGCCCGCAGGTCGAGGGAGGTGCTCACGTCAGGCCCCGGAGCGCTTCCTCGGCGGCCTCCGCGGCCTGCCGCACGTCGGCCTCCTTGCCGGACAGGTAGACGCGGCCGGTGGCTCCGATCATGCGGTAGTCGACGACCTTGATGTCGGCCGCCTTCTCCGCCTCGTTGGTCGCCACGATCGCGTACGACGCGGGCTGCACCTCGAGCACGTACATCGACTCGCCCGGCAGCACCATCGACCCGATCTTGTTGCGGTTGATGAGGAACGCGTGCTGGTGGTCGATCGAGCTGATGATCTTGCTGGCCAGGATCTGCGGGCGCACGGCGCTCGAGGCCTCGGCGCCGAGCGCGTCGAGCACCCCCTCGGCGGCCGCCTTCACGGACCCGGTCTCGCCGTGGAACTCCAGGTAGCCGAACTGCCGCTCGACGACGAGCACGCCCGCGGCGACCTCGGCGTGCTTGAGGGCGACGTCGGTGATCGGTTCGATGTCGATGCCGGGTGCGACCTCGATGATCTGCGCGGCCATGTGGGCGCGGGGCAGGGTGCCCTTGATCCAGGTGCCGAGGTAGCACAGCGTCTGCGGCTGCAGCCGGTCGATGAAGATGAAGGAACGCAGTTCAGCCATGGGTCAGCCCTTGATGAGGTGGGAGAGTTCTTCGACGACGAGGCGCCGTACCTGCTCGCGGAAGGCCGCGTCGTCGCCCGACGTGGCACCGCCGGTGCGGGCGCCGATCCGGTCGACCAGCGCGTCGACGTGGGCCCCCCGCTGGTCGAGCCCGTCGAGACCCCGGTCGTCGTTCGACGCCAGCGGGTACGCCGGCACCGGATCGTGGTGGTCACGCCAGGGGCTCAGGCCGCCGTACGCCGGCATCGCCTCGGCGGGGTCGCTGTTGTAGGCGATCCGGGTCCAGTTCACGAGGTGCTTCGGCTGGAGGTTCTCGCCGAGGGCGCTGCGACCGACGAAGCCGGTGCCGATCGTCATGGTCGGCGCGAGGTTCGTGTCGAGCCCACTGCTGCCCGTGCTGTTGCCGACGTTGACCGACACGCGCAGCACGGGCACCTCGGCGGCGTACCGCATCACCGTGGCGGGGTCGGAGGAGTGGATCGCCGCACTGTGGCCGGCGCCGGCGATCCGCACGATCGCACGGGCGGTGGCGATGCCGGTGACCGCGTCGGGCACCCGGATCATCCCGAGCACCGGCGACAGCTTCTCGTGGGTGAGCGGCTCCTCCGGCACGGCCACCTCGAACGGCGCGACGAGGACCTTCGTGCGCGGCCCGACCCGGATCCCGGCCTGCTGCGCGATCCACGACGCGTCCTTGCCGACGACGTCCACGTTGAGCCGGCCGTAGGGGAACATGTAGTCGCGCAGCCGCTGGGCGTCGTCGGGGCCGAGCACTGCCGCCCCGGCCCGCTCCATCTCGCGGACCAGTCTGTCCGCGACGGCCTGCTCGACCACGAGCACCGACTCGTTGGTGCAGAGCACCGAGTTGTCGAAGGCCTTGCTCTCGACCAGGCGCTGGGCGGCGGCGCGGACGTCGGCCGAGGCGTCCACCAGGACGGGGACGTTGCCCGGACCGACCCCGATGGCGGGGTTGCCGGAGCCGTAGGCGGCGCGGACCACGCCGGTCCCGCCGGTCGCGAGGATGACGTTGGTGCGCTGGTCGCCCATGAGCGACTCGACGAGAGGGATCGTCGGCTCCGCGACGCTCTGGACGATCCCGTCCGGCGCACCGGCCTCGACCGCTGCCCGCGCGAGGAGCTGTGCCGCGTCGTGGCAGCACTCCTTCGCCATCGGGTGCGGGCTGACCACGACAGCGTTGCGCGTCATCAGCGCGAGGATCACCTTGAAGAACACTGTCGCGACGGGGTTCGTCGACGGCGTGAGCGCCAGCACGACGCCGGCCGGCCGCGGCACCTCGACGATCTTGTCGTCGACGCGGACCCGGGGAGTGACGAAGTCCTGGCCGGCATAGGTGTCGAGCAGGCCGCGCGAGCAGGCCTGGTTCTTGCGGACCTTGTGCTCGACGACGCCGAAGCCGGTCTCCTTGACGGCCCACTCGGCGTACTTCTGGGCGTTCGCGTGCGCCACGTCCGCCACGGCGCGCACGATCCGGTCGACGTCGCCCTGCGAGTACGACGCGAACGCGCGCGCGGCCCAGCGGGCGCGTTCGAGCATGTGCCCGGTCTGCGCGGGTGCGCTCACGGGTCCGGTCGGCTGGTCGGCCATCAGCTTGCCCTCCGGCGGGAGACTGCGGGGTCGGCGGCCGCGCGGCCGATCGCCAGCGCGGTGCGGTCGAGGAGCTCCTCGACGAGGTCGGGCGTCATCAGGATCCCGGGCTTGTACTGCAGGACCCGCGGGTCGAGGGTGGAGAAGATCGCCCACACGCCCAGCGCGTAGAGCTCGCGCATGACGTACTTCGCGCCCTCGGGGTGCGCGAACTCGAGCCCGAGCACGACGCCGTTCTGACGGATCCCGACGAACCAGTCGGGATACTGGGCCTGCACCTGGCGCAGGCCGGTGCCGACGAGGTCCGCGATGTAGTGGACCATCGAGCGGACCTCGGGTCGGCGGCTGATCTCCAGCGTCTTCAGCGCGGCGACACAGCCGAGCTCGGCGCCTCCGAAGGTGGAGATGTGGCCGAATCCGTCCTCGCGCAGCCACGCGCCGGCCCGCTCGCTGAGGAGTACGGCGGCGATGGGGTAGATGCCGCCGGACAGGCCCTTGCCGCTGACCAGGATGTCGGGCTCGATGCCGTGCTTGGTGATGCCCCAGAGCTCACCGGTGCGCATCAGGCCGGTCTGCACCTCGTCGGCGATGTAGAGCGCGTCGTACTTCTCGCAGAGCTTCTTGACCGCTTCGAGGTAGCCGGGCTGGGGGAGCGGGAAGCCGTACGTCGCCGGGATCGTCTCCATGATCACCGCGGCGACGTCGCGGCCCTTGAGCGCCTGCTCCATGGCCTCGAGGTCGTTGAACGGGACCTGGGGGAACTCCTCGGGCCGGTCGGCGAGGAAAAGCTTGGAGAAGCGGTCGTCGCCCGTGGCGACCGCCAGACCGGTGTGGCCGTGGTAGGCCTTCACGATCGAGACGATCTTGCGCTTCTGCATGGCGTGACGGGCGCTCTTGAGGGCGATGTCGATCGCCTCGCCGCCGCCGGACGCGTAGGCGACCTTGGTCAGGTTCGCTGGGGCCGACTCGACCAGTGCCTCGGCGAGCGCGGTCCGTCCCAGCGACGGGAAGTGGTGGTTGCCGATGTCGAACCGGTCCATCGCGCGCTTCACCGCGGCGACCACCTCGGGGTTGCGGTGGCCGAGGTTGTAGGTGCCACCGTTGAGGTGGACGTCGATCAGTCGCCGGCCGTCCATGTCCCAGAGCAGGTAGCCCTCGCGGCGGTCGATCACCAGGTCGATCCCGCTGTCGGACCAGAACCTCGTCTTGTCCGGGTTCCAGTAGTGCGCCGACTTCTCGAGCATCTCTGCCTTCGAGTCGAAGCTGAACGCGTCGTAGTCGTGCATCGCCATCCCTTGGTGTCGGTGGCCACGTCCGTGGTCACCGGAAGCCTTGTGCCGAGAAGCCTGTTTGGTCAGACCGAAAAAGTCAATGGTCTAGAACGAAGCAAAATTGTCTGACCTAAAACCTTGATTTGGTCTGTTCGGTAGTGCCAGCATGCCGAGGTCTGGTGTGAGCCAGGACACAACGGGACGTGCTGCGAGGCACGGGAGAGAGAGTCCGCATGTCTGCAGAGGAGACGCGTACCGCGTCCGAGGCCGAGACGGGGGTCCAGCGGCTGAAGCCGAACGCCGTCGGCCTGTTCGGGGTCATGTTCATGGCGGTGGCCACCGCTGCGCCGATCACCGCGATGGTCGGCAACGTCCCGATCGCGATCGGCTTCGGCAGCGGCGCGAACGCGCCCGCCGGCTACCTCGTCGCCACGATCGTCCTGGGGCTCTTCGCCCTCGGCTACTCCGCGATGGCCAAGCACATCGTGTCGACCGGAGCCTTCTACGGCTTCATCTCGCACGGCCTGGGCCGGGTGGTGGGCATGGGCGCCGGGGCGTTGACCACGCTGGCCTATGTCGTCTTCGAGGCCTCGCTCGTCGGCATCTTCTCGTTCTTCGCCGCGAGCTTCTTCTCGACACACACCTCGCTCGACATCTCGTGGGTCTGCTACGCGCTGCTGATGCTCGGCGTGAACGCGGTGCTGACCTACTACGACATCAACCTCACGGCCGTCGTGCTCGGCGGCTTCCTCGTGACCGAGATCGTCATGCTCGCCGCAATGACGATCTCGATCGTCGTCTCCGGCGGTGGCCCCCAGGGGTGGTCCCTGGGCTCGCTCAACCCGGTCAACGCCTTCTCCGGCCTCGACGGCTCCGTCCTCCACCCGGACACCGGCGCCACGCTCGCGGTCGCCGGGACCGCGGGCATCGGCCTGTTCTTCGCGTTCTGGTCGTGGGTCGGCTTCGAGTCCACCGCCATGTACGGCGAGGAGTCGCGCAACCCGAAGAGGATCATCCCGCTCGCGACCATGCTCTCGGTGCTCGGCATCGGCATCTTCTACGTCATCGTGTCGTGGTCCGCGATCGTCGGCACCGGCCCGGACAACGCCGTCGCCCTCGCCCAGGACAGCGCGACCGCCGGCCAGATCTTCTTCGGTCCCGTCGAGCAGCACCTCGGCCACTGGGCGGTCGTCGTCTTCGAGTTCCTGCTGATGAGCGGCTCGTTCGCCTGCGGCATGGCCTTCCACAACTGCGCGTCGCGCTACATCTACGCGATCGGCCGCGAGGACCTCGTTCCCGGCTTCGGCAGGACGCTCGGCGCTGCCCACCCGGTCCACGGCTCGCCGTACATCGCCGGCTTCGCGCAGACCACTGTCGCCACGCTGATCGTCGTGGGGTTCTACGTGACCGACCGCGACCCCTACGGCCAGCTCTACGCGCTCATGGCCATCCTCGGGACCACGGCGATCCTCATCGTCCAGGCACTGGCCGCCTTCTCCTGCATCGCCTACTTCCACGTGCAGGGCAAGCACCCCGAGACGGCCAACCTGTTCCGGACCTTCCTCGCTCCGCTCATCGGCGGCATCGGCATGGTCTACGTCATCTGGCTGTTGATGGAGAACGCCGGCTTCGCGGCAGGTGCCGCGGCCAGCGACGTCATCTTCAAGCTCTCGCCCTGGCTCGTCGGTCTGGTCGGACTCTCCGGCCTCGGCTTCGCCCTGTGGGCCAAGAAGTTCGCGCCCGAGCGGTACGACACGATCGGCCGCGTCGTCCTCGAAGACACCCAGGAACGTGCGGACTGAGACGTCCGCCTGCGTCGTGCCGGGGGAGCGGCGGAGGGCGTACGCTTCAGGGAACGCCAGCTGGGGGTCCCGATGAGCAGTCGTCCTTCGCCGCTCGACCTGGTGGCCGACGTGGCTGCCATCTGCGTCGAGCCCACGCCCGCCGCCGACCGGGCGGCCGCCGTCCTCCAGCGGATCGGGGAGGCCATCCCGCTCGAAGCTGCGGCCCTGTCCACCTTCGACCCGGTCGAAGGCCGGCACTTCACGGTCGCCGAGGTCGGTTACAGCGACCCGGTGCTCAGCTACCTCAACGACGGCTTCGTCAACGAGGACCCGGCCTTCCTCACGATGCGGTTCCGCAACCCGCGACCGCTGCGGTGGTGCGACATCCCCAACTACCGCAACATGTTCAGCGCCCACGAGGTGTTCATCCCCGGTGGCTTCGCCGAGGGGTCGACGACCTGTCTTTTCACGCGCGACGGGCGCTACACCGGGGCACTTCACCTGAGCTCCGACTCGCCACTGCCGATCAGCGACTCGGCCGTCGAGACGCTGATCGCGCTGCAGCGGGTGATCGCGCCGGTCATGGACGCCATGCGCCCGCCGGTGGGACACACCTGGACCGACCTGCTCGAGGAGGCCGGCGAGGCGGCGCTGATGACCGCCGACCGGCGCCTGGTCACCCTGCCCGGCCTGCGCCGGGACAAGTGGCTGGCCGACGACTCGCCCCTGGCGGCCGAGCTGCTGGCCAGCGCCGAGGGGGCCGTGCACGGATTCGCGTGGGTCTCCCCGACCGGTCGTTGCCACGAGGTGCGGAGGACCCGGTTGGCCGCGGGCGTCCTGGTGACGCTGCGCGAGGCCGCGGCGCCGTACCGGCTCTCGCCGAGGGAGGTGCAGGTCCTCACCCTCGTCGCGACGGGCCTCGGCAACCCCGACATCGGGCTCGCGCTGTCGCTCAGCCCGCGCACCGTCGCGACCCACGTGGAGCACATCCTCGCCAAGCTCGGCTGCGCGACGCGGGTCGCCGCGGCGAGCAAGGCGGTGGCGGAGGAGATCGTGCCGCTGCCGCCCACCACCCCCTTGCTCGTGCGCACCTGAGGCTCCTGTCGCCCGGTTCGTGAGGTCAGGCGCCGAGCTCGACCGGCGTGCCGATCGTCCAGCCGCCGTCGACCAGCAGGTTGTCGCCGACCACGTGGTCCGCGAGCGGGCTCGCCAGGAACAGCACGGCGTTGGCGACGTCCTGCGGGCTCGCCCAGCGTCCGCGCGGCGTCTGCGCGGCGAGCGCATCGTGCGTCACCTGGTCGTAGAGCGCCGTCATGTGCGTGGTGACGAAGCCGGGCGCGACGGCGTTGACGTTGATGCCGTGCGCGGCATAGTCGAGCGCGACCTGGCGGGTGAAGTTGACGATCGCGCCCTTGGTGGCGCAGTACGCGGCGAAGCCGGGATTGCCCCGGAAGCCGCTGATCGAGCTGATGTTGACGATCTTGCCGGGGCTCTTGCGCGCCAGCAGCCCACGAACCATCTCGCGGGTGCAGTGGAAGGTGCCGTCGACGTTGACGAGGAACTGGGTCCGCCAGGTCTCGTCGTCGGTCTCGTGCACGCTGCCCTCGCGCAGGACCCCGGCGTTGTTGACGAGGATGTCGAGGCCGCCGAGGCGCTGGTCGAGATCGGCGAAGACCGAGGCGACATGCGCGCTGGCGGTGACGTCGAGCTTGACGAACTCGGCGGAGCCGCCGGCCGCGACGATGACGGCGGCCGTGGGATCGCCGCCCTCGCGGGCGTCCTCGGTCAGGTCGGCGACGACGACGTGCGCGCCGACCTTGGCGAGGGTGGTGGCGATGGCGCGGCCGATGCCGGAGGAGGCTCCGGTGACGACGGCCACCTTGTCGGTGAGGTCGATCATGATCGGGTCCTTTCGGTGGAGAGGGTGGTCACTCGGCGCCGCACCAGTCGAGGGCGAGCGAGGCGTAGGTCCGGGCCGCGAGGTGGACCTCGTCGATGAGGCAGTACTCGTCGTCGGCATGCGCGACGCGCAGGTCGCCCGGGCCGTAGCTGATCGCCGGGATCCCGGCGGCCGTGAGGAACGAGCAGTCCTCGACCGCACAGAACCCGGCGACCGGCGGCGGTCCCTGGTAGGCCGTCATGCCGGAGACGCGCTCGTGCGCGGCCGCCACGGCACCGGTGATCGCGGTCGCTGCCTCGCCGGGATCGTTGGCCGGCCAGTTCAGCTTCCAGTCCACGACCGGCGGGTGCTCGCGCAGCCAGCCGTCGGTCTGCGCGATCGCGCGGATCTGGGCCTCGACCTCTGCCTTCACGGTCTCCGGGTCGTCCTGGGGCGGGTACCAGATGCAGTACTCGATGGTCATGTACTCGGACAGGATGAACGGCACCAGGACGCCGTGCGGACCGCCCTGGACGACGCCCGGGTGGATGGTGAAGTGACCGGGAGCGAAGAGCGGGTGGGTCTTCGTGAAAGCCCACTCCTCCTCGAGGCGCTGCATCGCCTGGAAGACGAGCATCCCCTTGTCGATCGCGTTGACCCCGACGGCGCTGCCACCGCCGCCGGCGCGGATCGTCTGGCCGCGCATCGAGGAGTGCGTCGCCTTGCCCTGCACCGTCACCGAGAACCAGAGCAGGCCGGGCGTCACCGGGATGACGCCGAGGTTGGTCGGGCCGCTCGGCTCCGCGACGACGGCAGCGTCGGCGCGGTAGCCACGCTCGATCGTCGACGTCACGCCGCACTCGTGGTCCATCACCTCCTCGCCGACGACCGCCTCGACGATCAGGTCGCCGCCGAGGGTGACGCCGGCCCGCTGCAGAGCCTTGACGGCGAACGCCTGCGCCACCAGGCCGGCCTTCATGTCGCTGGCGCCGCGGCCCCAGACCCGGTCGCCGTCGACCTTGCCGGAGAAGGGGTCGCCGGACGTCCAGCGGTCCGGGTTGCCGGGCGGTACGACGTCCACGTGGCCGTTGAAGATCAGGGACCGTCCGCCGCCGGTTCCCTTCAGGGTGCCGACCGCGTTGTCGCGGCCCTTCTCCACCGCCCAGTACTCGACGTCGGCACCGGCGTCCTCGTAGATCTCGCCGACCAGGCGGGACACGCGGCCCTCGAGGCCGACCACCTCGTCGTACACCTGGCCGGGGTACTTCGGGTTCACGCTCGGGATCGAGATGACCTCGGACAGGGTGGAGACGAGGTCGTCCTTGAGGGCGTCCACCGCCGCCAGCACGCGGTCGTGGGTCTCCTGGGATGTCATGGCACAGCTCCGTTCGGGTGGGTCGGGATCAGTGGGTGGCGGACAGGGACGGCTCGGGCCGCGACTTCCCGGCCTCGAAGAGCTCGTCGATCCGGCGACGCTCCTGCTCGGCGTGCGGGAGCAGGTAGGCGAGCACGACGTACACGACGAGGTTGATCGCGAGGGCGAGGACGCCGCTGGTGAGGCTGCCGAGCCCGGGCATGTCGTCGGGGTACTTCCAGGTGAGCACGGCTGCGACCACGAAGCCGGTGCACATCGAGGCGAGCGCTGCGACCTTGGTGCCGCGCTTCCAGAACATGCCGAGGAACATCGGCACCGCGAGCTGCACGATGCCCTGGTAGGACATCTGGGCCAACAGCTGGAGCCGTGGGTAGTCGAACGCGATGTAGGCGACGATCGCCGAGGCGAGCATGTAGACGACCATCGAGCCCTTCGCGACGACCTTCAGCTGGAAGTCGGTGCGTGGGGAGATGACGTGCACTATGTCGTTGGCGATCTGCGCGCCGCAGACCTGGACGCAGCCGTCGATCCAGCCCATGCTCGCGGCCAGGACGATGACGAGCGCCATGCCGAGAAGCCACTGACCACCACGGTCGTAGAGCAGCGTGAACCAACCGTCCTGCGGGGCGGCGGCGATGTCGGTCATCGACGCGGCGGCGAGCGCGACCAGGGTGAGCATCAGGTAGAAGCCGCCGGCCACGAGCATCGTCTGCAGCGTGCCCTTCTTGACGCTGCGCACGCCCTTGGCGGTGTAGATGCGCTGGTAGCTGGTCGGCCAGCACAGCGATCCGATCACGCCGGTGACGATGAGCGAGAAGAGGTACCAGGGGCCGTAGGTCCCGCCGTCGCCAGGCACGTGCAGCAACGCCTTCGGGAGGTCGCCGATGGCGCCGAAGCCGGCCGAGTCCGCAGGACCGAACAGGATGCCGAGACAGACCAGGGCGGCGAGACCGTAGGCCACGATGCCCTGAACCAGATCCGTGATGACCAGGCCGCGCATGCCCATCTGGACGGTCCAGATCTGCCGGACCGCGATCACCCCGACACCGACGACCAGGCAGGTGGTCACCGACCACTGGCCGAAGCTGGCGAAGCGGAAGATCAGGCCCATCGCCTGCATGCCGAGGACGATCCACGGGAACAGGCACACGACGCCGATCGCGCTGGCGATCACGCGCACCGCCTGCGACTGGAAGCGCAGGCCGAGCATGTCGGGCTGGGTCTTCAGGTCGTAGCGCTTGCCCCACAGCCAGGCCCGCTCGGCCATCAGGTACATCGCCGTGACGCCGAGGAGAGAGTAGGCGAGGGCATAGAACCCGAGCACGCCGGCGCCGACGCTGAGGCCGAAGAACGCGGTGTACGTCGCGCCCGGCCACCAGGAGTTGGTGTAGGACATCGCGATGTACCAGCTGCTGAAGGAGCGCCCGCCCACGGCGTAGTCGGAGAACGACTTGGCACTGCGGTTGGTCGCGTAGAGCACGAAGACGATGAGGGCGAAGAACGCCGTCAGCATGCCGAGCGTGACGGCCATCGAACCGGTCATCGTGGACATCAGGCAGCCACCTCCTCGGGCTCCTCGCCCACCTCGCCGCGGATGTTCTCGAAGATCCAGAGCAGCCACACCGCGCCCGTGGCGAGGAGGGCGTCGAAGATCCAGTAGGCGACGCTGAACGGCACGCCGAGGATGGGGGTGTCGACGCCACTGCCCGCCAGGTACAGCGGCGGGAACACGGCGAGCAGGATGCTGCTGCCGAAGAGCAGCCAGAAGATCGTCATCTTGGTCCGTGACGACATCGCACGGATGGCGCTTGTCATGGGTCCTCCAGGGTTCGGTCTGACCGAGATGACCCGAAACTATGTGCGCCCGGTCACAGCCGGTATCGGGTCAGGTGCCCGATCTGGGGGACCCCGTGGGCTCGGGCATCCGTCAGTTGACGGATGCCCGAGCGCGGGAAACCCGGCCGACGGATCGACGTCCGTGGTCGGACCGAAAGCGGCATCAGTGTCCGCAAGATGAGGAGCAGCCGGACGGAGTTCCCGTCCGGCTGCGCTCTCGGTGCCCTGCTCGGTCTACTCGGCGGCCCCCGCGGCGGCCAGGTCCCGGACCGCGAGGTGGCTGAACAGCATGCTCGCGCCGATCGGGTTGCCGCCACCGGGATAGACCGTGCCGCTCGGGGCCGCCATCGTGTTGCCGGCGGCGTACAGGCCAGGGATCGGTCGGTCGTCGGCGTCGAGGACCCGGGCGGTGGTGTCGGTCCGCAGACCGCCCTTGGTGCCGAGGTCGGAGATGCCGAACGCCGCGGCGTGGAAGGGGCCCTGCTCGACGGGCACCAGCGGGGAGCCGCCGCCGAAGAAGAAGCGGTCGTAGGCCTCGCCGCCGCGGTCGAAGTCCTCGTCGACGCCCGACGCTGCGAGCTCGTTGAAGCGCGCGACGGTCGCGACCAGCGCATCGGCCGGAACGCCGATCTTCTCGGCGAGCTCCTCGAGGGTGTCCGCCGTGTGCCACAGCCCCGCCTCGACGTACTTCTCGGGGTCGGTGATGGAGACGTTGGACGCCTTCACCGGCGGTACGACGCCGTCGCGGTCGTCGTAGACCATCCAGAACGGGAGCGTCATCTCGCCGGCGTCGAGGCGGGCGATCACGTCGCGGCCGAGGCGGTCGTAGGGGGCGGACTCGTTGACGAACCGCCGGCCTGACTGGTCCACGAAGATGCCGCCGGTGAACCACAGCGCGAACGCGGAGCGGCCGTCGGGGTGGGTCAGGCCGGGGGACCACCACGCCTCGCCCATCAGGTCGGTGGCCGCGCCCACGGCGATGCCCGCCTGGTGCGCGAGGCCGGTGTTGGTGGGCGGGCCCATGGTGTCGCGGGCGACGCCGGGCACCCCGTACTTCTGGCGCAGCTCGTCGTTGGACTCGAAGCCGCCGGCCGCCATGACGACGCCGCGGCGGGCGCGGATCGCGCGGCGCTCGCCGTCGTGCTCGACGATCGCGCCGACCACGGCGCCGTCCTCGACGACGAGCTCGACCAGCGCGGTCTCCCGCACGGTGGCGGCGTGGTCGTACCTCGCGAGCGCCGTCAGGGCGCGGGCCACCAGGGCGCGGCCGCCGATGAACAGGTCCTCGGGCTGCGGCGTGCCGTAGCGGTCGTTGTCGAGCGGGCCGCGGACCAGGGTGCGCAGCTCGGGAGCCGCGCTGACCGGCAGCGGGGTCGGGATGATGTGGCGCTGGCCGTCGTTGCGGGCCTTGGGCGCCTTGCCGAAGTAGTCCGGCCACGGGAACGGCTCGAACGAGAAGTGATCGTCCTGCTCGAGGTACTCGATGAGGCCGGCGCCGCCGCGGATGTAGGTCTCCTGCAGCTCCGGGGGCGTCCGGTCGCCGACGACAGCGCGGTAGTAGGTCAGCGCGTCCTCGACGGTGTCGTCGGTGCCCGCCCGTTGCAGCACCGGGTTCACGGGGAACCAGGCCCCGCCCCCACCGGAGTAGGCGGTGGTGCCGCCGAACTTGTCACTGGCCTCGACCAGCAGGACGCTCAGTCCCTCGCGAGCGGCGGTGTAGGCGCCGATCACCCCGCCGGCGCCTGATCCGGCTACCAGTACGTCGTACTCCTCGGCCCAGTCCATTTCCGTTTCCTCTCCTCGCGGACGCCCTTGCGGCTCCGGCGACGCTAGGAGCGCGGACCGGATCCGTCAGGGGACCTCCCGGCCAGCGGGAACGCCGAGGCCACCCGCAGCGCGTCGATCGAGTCGAGGTCGTTCTCGACGGCCGAGCGGGCCAGGGCGGTGCGGTTGGCGCAGCCGAGCTTGCCCATCGCGGACTCGACGTGGCTGCGCACCGTGCGCACCGCGATGCCCAGCGCTCGGGAGACCTGCTCGTTCGACCAGCCCCGCGCGACCAGGCCGACGACGTCGAGCTCGCGGCTGGTCAGGTCGCCGAACACGGAGGCGCGGCCCAACCGGACGACAGCGACCCGCGGACGGCGTACGCCGTGGACCCACCACCACGTGCCGTCGACGGCGCGGTGCGCGAAGCGCAGACCCTGGGGGCGCGTCGCGCTCAGGCGCGCGGTGAGGCGGAGGTCGCCGGGGCTCAGCGGCGATTCGTCGAGACTGCCGGCGCGGACCTCCACCTGGTCGCGCGCCACCGCCAGCACCAGGTCCGCGCGTCGGTCGTCGGCGCCGGGGTCGGCCAGCGCGGCGAGGTCGTACGCCAGCATCGCCAGCGCCATCAGGGAACGCTCGTCCAGCGGCCGGGCGTGCGTCGAGCTCAGGGCGACGAAGCCGCCGTCCGGCAGGGGCAGAGTCACGCCCTCGCGGAAGCGGTTGGGCGCGATGACGTCCTGGTAGGTGCGCGTCTCGTGCAGGTCGAACGGCACGTCGACGAAGCGCATCGGCACACCACGCCGGACGATGTGCTGGTGGACCGGGCAGGTCCGGCTGTAGGTCGACGCGAGGTAGTCGAAGGCCTCGCTGGGATAGCTGAGGTTGACCACCGGCCGGTGGTGGGCGACGAGCGCCGCGCAGTCGAAGCCGAGTCGGTCGCGCATCTCGAGGAGTGGTTCCTGGACGGCGAGATCGCCGCGACCGGCCGCGCGGACGTCGGCGGCGAGCCGGGGCCACCACTGCAGGTCAGCGGTCATGGACAACCTCTCGTTCGGGTACGAAGTTTTCGGCGCCGGCCCGGTCGGTGTCAAGGGAGGCCCCCCGCCGCGGGCGTATCGGCTTTTGCGCCGATGTGCGCCACGTCACGAGTTCCTAGGGTCGGGAGAAGGGTCGCCTCGACGTGCCGACCACCTCCCGTGACCGAAGGAATGCCCGATGAGAATCGATGAGTACGCCGACCTCGACGCCACCGCCCTGGCCGCTGTCATCGCTGCCGGCGACGTCACCGCGGAGGAGGTGGCGACGCTGGCCGCCGAGGCCATCAACGCCGTCTCCGAGCTGAACGCCGTCTGCGTCGGCCCGTTCGAGAAGCCCCTCGACCACGCCGCCGACGGCGTGCTCGGCGGTGTCCCGTTCGCGATCAAGGACCTCGTCATCCACGCCCGGGGAGTGCCGACCCGGATGGGCACCCGGCTTCTCGGCGATGGCATCGCGCCGCCGGCGGACACCTTCTTGATGGAGCGCTTCCGCGCCGCCGGCCTCGCGACGCTGGCGGTCACCACCACGCCGGAGCTGGGCTTCAACGGCAGCTCCGAGGCGCTCGCCTACGGCCCCACCCGGAACCCTTGGAACACGGCGCACAGTGCCGGCGGGTCCAGCGGCGGCTCGGCGGCACTGGTCGCCGCCGGTGCGGTGCCGGTGGCGCACGCGAACGACGGCGGTGGCTCGATCCGGATCCCCGCCGCCTGCAACGGCCTGGTCGGCCTCAAGCCCGGACGCGGCAGGGTCTCCGTCGGACCGGACTCGGGCGACGCGCTGTTCGGGATGGGCTGCGAGCTGGCCGTGACCCGCACCGTGCGTGACACCGCCGCACTTCTCGACGCCGTGGCCGGGGCCTGCCCGGGCGACCCGTTCGTGGTCGCGCCGCCGGAGCGGCCGTGGGCCGAGGAGGTCGGCGCGAACCCGGGCCGGCTGCGGATCGCCGTCCACACGGAGTCGTGGGCCGGCAGCTGGGTCGACCCCGAGGTCGCGCAGGTGGTCGAGGAGGTCGCGGCGACCCTCGAGGCGGCGGGGCACCACGTCGACCGGGCGACCCCGGTGATCGACTGGGAGGTGCTGCTCGAGACCAACCTCGTGCTCTGGACGGCCTTCCTCGCACACGCCGTCGCCGGGATCGAGGCCATGACCGGGCGCACGGCGGGTCCGGACAACCTCGAGCGCACGTCCTGGGCGTGCGTCCAGCACGGCCGGACGCTCACCGGGCTCGACGTCTGCACGGCCCTCGACCGGGCCAACGCGCTGTCCCGCAGCATCGGCCGGTTCTTCGGCGACCACGACCTGCTGCTGACGCCCACGATGAACACCCCTGCGCTTCCCCTCGGGCAGCTCGACGCGAACGCCGACCTCACGGCCGCGGAGTGGACCACGCGAATCTTCGACGCCTGCTCGTTCACCTCGCCCTTCAACCAGAACGGCGCACCTGCGATCAGCCTGCCGCTCGGCCAGTCCTCGCAGGGCCTGCCGATCGGCGTCCAGCTGGCCGGGGACTCGAACTCGGAGGCGCTGCTCATCCGGGTCGCCGCGCAGCTCGAGGAGGCCATGCCGTGGAGTGGCCGCCGTCCCGGCCTCCACGCGGGCACGGTAGCCGCCGCTCGCTGACGGTGGAGCGCGCCTTGGCATGATCGCGGCATGAGCACGACGATCGCGTTCCTCGGCTGCGGCTCGATGAGCGAGGCCATCATGGCCGGGCTCCTGAGGAGCGGCTTCCCGGCGGGCCAGGTCCGCGCGACCGTCCGTACGACGGCCCGCGCGGCCTGGCTCGCCGACACCTACGGCGTCACCGCGACCGCCACCGAGGACGCCGACGCCAACGTCCGTGCAGCGACCGGGGCCGGGCTCGTCGTGCTCGGGGTGAAGCCGGGGCTGGTCCGGGAGGTGGCGGTCGAGATCGCGCCGGTGCTGGCGCCGGACACGGTGGTGGTGAGCGTGGCGGGCGCCGTACCGCTGGCGAGCATCGAGGCGGTCCTGCCCGGCGGACAGCCGGTGGTCCGGTCGATGCCGAACACCCCCGCCCGGGTGGGGTACGGCGTCACGGCGCTCGTCGCCGGCGCCCACGCCACACCGCCCCACCTGCAGGCGGTCAAGGACGTCTTCGCCACCGTCGGGCTCGTGGTCGAGGTCGACGAGGACCAGATCGACGCCGTGGGGGCGGTGAGCGGGTCGGGGCCGGCGTACGTGTTCTACCTGGCCGAGGCGATGGCCGGGGCGGGGGGGCGGCTCGGCCTGCCCGCCGACCTGGCCCGCACCCTCGCTGCCCACACCGTCGCCGGGGCGGGCCGGCTGCTCGACGACCCGGACGCCGATCCGGCCGCGCTGCGGCGCGCGGTCAGCAGCCCGAACGGCAGCACAGAGCGGGCGATCGCGGCGTTCGAGGAGCGCGGGATGCGCGACATCGTGGCCGCCGGCACGGCGGCCGCGGAGGCGCGGGCGAAGGAGATCACCCGCGAGCTGGTCTTGCTGGACCTCTGAGGTGCTGCGAAGAAGGCGTATTGTCACGCGCGCGTCGTCCCGGGCGAACCGACAGCGAGCGTGGTACCGATTTCCACCGACGTCGACCGGCGGCCGGGCTACTCTGCCGGTCCAGTTGCAGCGCCAAGCAGAGGCGGAGGAATGTCGTGACCAAGCCCTCAGAACTCGATGACGACCAGTGGCAGAGTGTTATGGAAGGTCTGCTGCTAGCTCAGTACTCGCTCGTCCTGGGTGCAGGCGCGAGCATGGGCTCGACCAATGCGGCTGGACATGAGCTGCCGACGGGAAACGGCCTTCGCGACGAGTTGCTTGCGGAGTACGACATTCCGGACGACGGCGCCGGGAACTTGCGACTCGTCTACGACCTGGCTGCCACGATCGCCCAGAATAGTGGAGGCACGGCACCCAAGGACTTCATCTGCCCGAGGTTCACTCACTGTACTGTTCCCGATTGGTACGCCGACCTCGTGGCAGTTCCGTGGCGGATGATATGGAACCTCAACATCGACGACGTGGCGACGCGAGCATTCCAGGACAGGTACAAGTCGCGCGCCAAGCAGCAACTTTCTTCTCTGTCCTGGCGCGACCCGTGGAATGCAACGCGCAACCCCATGGACCGCGTCTCGATGGTTCATCTCCACGGTGACTCGCTTAGCCGGGACCTGGTGTTTGGGTCACTCGAGTACCTCGCGGCGGCGAAGGAAGGCGGGGCAGCTCACAAGATCTTCTGGGATGAATGGTCGTCGGGCGTGCCCGTAGTAGCAGTCGGTGCATCGTTGGACGATGAACTCGACCTTGCCGCACCACTCTTGAGCAGAGTCGACAGCGAGCGTCCCCGTCTCGTCGTTAAGCCGTCATTCACCGAATACGAGGAGTTTCGTTTCAAGCAATCAGGCATCATTGCGGTGCGGATGAAGGCAGAGGAGTTCTTTCGCTCGGTCGCCGACGATACCGAGGCTGCTCTCGCGCGGATCGGTGAGGACCAAGCGATCGAGTCCACGGGCGGAATAAATCCGCTGGCGATGGCTTTCTACAGGGAGTTTCGCTCGCCAACCTACCGCGCTGATCGGTGGCATGACATCTATGACGGCGACGAGCCCACATGGCAAGACCTGCGCGACAATCTTCCCTTCGAGAGGACCTTGGTCGAACGCCTGAGTCCGAGCGAGCCCTTCCGCCCCAAGGGCCTCAACGTCTTGGCGTTCCACGGTGAGCTCAGTGGCACCACCACTGCAGAGATGTCGTACCTGCATGAGGTCGAAAATGCTGGAGTCGGGATCCTTGAACACAACGGAGACGTCACTCTCAACGCGAAGGCCATCCACTGGATGGCGAAGGTCGGGATGAGAAAGGTTCTCCGCGTCGAGCGGTTGGTCGAGTTCGTCGACGCTGTCTCCGAGTTGGAGGCACTTTGTGCCCGTTCGGGCGTGGCGATCACCTTGGTGACGAGCGTGCGGACAGCTCGACTCCCCCAGCTCAAGCTCCGGCTCGGGGATTCGCTGATCGCGGCGCACGTCGTCGACGACCTCGAAGGCGATGAGGTTGGCCGACTGCTCGCCAAGCTCGACTCGAAGAAGCGGCTCAACGTACTGGCCGGGATGCCGCGTGCTGAGCAGGTGAAGTACCTTCAGCGGAGGCATCGGTCGTCGCTGGTGGACGGGTTGGCAGCGATCACTCGCGGGAGGTCATTCGCTGCGCGCTATGAGGAGGCGTACGCGGACGTCACCGACCCGGTTGAGATTCAGGTCCTCAGGCTGCTCCTAACGGCGAGCGAGGTTCGGCATGAGATCCCGATGGGGGTCCTTGCGCGTGCGGTGGACGCTGACTTCCGGACGCTGAACGAGGTGCTTTCCTCCGAGCGCCTCTCCCGTCTTGCGCAGGTGACTGCCGCGAGGGTCTCGGTCCGGCACATGGGTCTCGCTGCAGAGGCGGCGAAGCGCACACTCTCCGTTGAAGACCGGCGTGCCGCCACGACGGCGTTGGCTCGCGCGCTGGGTCCCTATGTGCAGCCCATGGCGATCACCCTGCGCACGCGCGAGGTGACATTTGTGGCGCGGCTCATGGATGCCCGCAGGATCGTTGAGGCCTTCGGCTCGGAGACGGCCGCCGAGTTCTACGACGACCTCGAAGCCGACTTCCAGTGGAACTCCAGATTCTGGGAGCAACGGGCTCTGGCGGAGCTGGAATCAGAGGCTCCGCGGTGGTCCCGTGCGGAAGCGTGGGCGCGCGAGGCTGTTCGTAGGCACGAGGACGGCTTGAGCCTGAACACGTTGGCTACAGTGTTGCTGCGGGGAGCTGTCGTCACCGGCACCCTTGACGAGGACGCGTTCTTCGAAGGACTGGACACGGTCGACGCCGCCCGCGTGCAAACCGCCGACCGGGTGACCGAGCACCCCTACATCACCGCGCTCCACTACTTGCGAAGGGGACGGGCCGTGGCGCGAGACGAGGCGCAGCGACGTCGTATCGACGCCGTGTTCAACTTCTGGCGTGTTGAGGTGGAGCGGTCGGCGGCGTGGTCTCACGCCGGGATGCGCCTCGACATGGAGCGCGCGATCTCGGAGTACGTCAACGGGATGTAGGTGGTCGACGCATTTGTCGAACGCCTGAGGACTCAGCGCGACTGCACCAGCAACGCGTGCAGCTTCAACGCGAGGTGCAGCGAGGTCGAGCGCCAGCCGTCGTCGAGCGCGTCGGCGCCGATCAGCTCGCGGACCCGGTCGAGTCGGTATTAGAGCGTGGCGCGGTGGATGGTCAGCTGGTCGCAGGCGACGGGGACGCGGCGTCCGGAGTCGAGGTAGGCGAGCGCGGTCTGCTAGTGCTGGGGCGTGCCCTCGGAGAGCAGGGTCTCGGCCTCGGGGCTCAGCTCGACGACGGTCTGGGGCGAGGGGCTGCGGCCGTGGAGGAGGCGCCAGGAGCCGAGGTCCTCCCACGCCATCGTGCTCGCCCTCCCCGGCTGGAGCACGGAGAGCTCGGCGGCGAAACGCGCGTGGCCGAGGGCGTCCTCGAGGTCCGTGGGGCGGCAGTGGTGGCGGAGCCGCCTGAGGCGAGCTCGAGGCCGACCGCCTCGCCGGCGCGGACCAGGGTGGCCTCGAAGTCACGACTGTCGCGGGCCGAGACGTGGTTGGACACGGTGACCAGGACGTTGTCCTCGACGTGGGTGAGGAAGGCCAGGCCGAGCTGGCGGCGGGCCAGCTCGAACTGCAGGCCCTTGCCGTCGGTGGCGGTGATCCGGGTGCGGCGCTTGGGCTGCTGCAGCGCCATGACGTGCACGTGGAGGCCGGCCCGCCCGTCGAGGTAGCCGAGCTGGACGGCCTCCTGGACCGCCTCGATGGACGACGACGCCTGGGTGGCCCGGGACAGCAGGCGCTGGAGGTCCTCGACCCGGTCGCGTATGACGTGGTCGTCGGACCCGAGTAGCGGAACCAGGAGGTCGACCGCGGCGGCCGCCGTGGCCATGTCCTCGTCGGAGACCCGCGGCTCGTCGAAGAGCCACAGGCCAGCCCACCGTCGACGAGTTCAACGTCGCCGGCACTCTCCTGCAGGACTCGCTCAAGCAGATCGGGCTCACGGGCGAGCTCCAGGCCGTCACCTTCCCGCAGTACGCCCAGCGGGTCTCCAAGCAGTCGACGATGCCCGACATCGCCCTCGCGTGGGACTTCTCGTCGTACCCGGAGGCCGGTCCGCAGCTGGCCCGCGAGTACGGCTCGAAGAACGCCGGCTTCACCAACTTCACCTGGGACGCCAACCCCCAGGTCGACCAGTGGCTCGAGGAGGGCCTGAAGGAGACCGACCCGGACAAGGCGTGCGAGTCGTTCACCAAGGTGCAGAACCAGGTCCTCGCCGACCACGCGCTGCTCTACGTCGCGTACCCGTCGATCAACGTGATCTCCGACGGCCGGGTGGCGGACATCCCCTTCTCCCCGACCCAGCAGGACTTCAACGTGGGGCTGCTCCGCGTGAAGTGACCCTGCAGGTCACCGCCCGTGGTGGTGGGCCCGGCCGAGGCTCCGGGCCCCCACCACGTGGCCGCCGAGGTAGCCGGCGACGGCCGCGCCGAGCGCAGCGGTGACGTGCAGGGCGACCGGCAGGACCACGCCCCTGCGCCGGCGCTCCTCCTCGCGGACCGAGTCCATGGCCGTCGTCCAGTACGCAACGGCCGGGTCGACGGCGGCTGCCTTCTGGGTGAGCGTCGTCAGCGCCGTGGGAGCGAGCGAGGAGTTCATGGCCGAGCGGTACCCGGAACCGGTCGCGCGAGACGTCAGGCGATCGCCAGCACGCCGACCAGCGACACCGACGCGACGACCAGCGTCGACACCATGCCCAGCGCGAGCGTGCGGCCGCCGCTGTGCAGCAGCTTGCCGAGGTGGACGCCGGTGCCGAGCGCGAACAGCGCGGCGGCGAGCGTGATCGTCTGCAGCGTGCTGATCACGTCGAGCACCCCGGCCGGCACGATCCCGGTGGTGCGCAGCAGCACGCAGGCCAGGAAGCCGAGCACGAACAGCGGCACGATCGGGGGACGGCCGCCCGTGGCGGCGTCGGCCGGCCGGGTACGACGCCGGGTCGCGCTCACCACGGCCACGACCGGAGCGAGCAGCAGGACCCGGGTCAGCTTGACCACGACGGCCAGCGCGACCGCGGTCGCGCCGGCAGGTCCGGCAGCGGCGACGACCTGGCCGACCTCGTGCACGCTGGCGCCGGCCCAGATGCCGAGCTGGCGGTCCGAGAGGCCGAGAGGCGCCTGCAGCAGGGGGATCGCGATCATCGCGAGGGTGCCGCAGATCGTCACCATGGTGATCGCGGTCGCGACGTCGTCCTCGTCGCCGTCGGCGGTACGCTCCATGCCGGCGATCGCCGAGGCGCCGCAGATCGAGAAGCCGGTGGCGATGAGCAGGCTGCGGGCGGGCCCGACCTTCATCCTCAGGCCGAGCCACCAGGTGAGGACCAGCGTGCTGACCAGCGTCGTCACGACCAGTGCGATCACCGGAGTGCCGAGGGCGCCGATCGCGGTCAGCGACAGCGAGAACCCGAGCAGCACGACGCCGGCACGGAGCAGCTTCCTGACCGCGATCCGCAGACCCGGCTGGGTCGCGATCGGGATCAGGTCGAGGTTCGCGACCACCGCGCCGATGAGCACAGCCCAGGTCAGCACGCCCACCGACGGCAGGAGGTGGTGGCCGGCGTACGCCACGACCACCCCACCGCCCGTCAGGACCAGGCCCGGCAGCAGCACGGATCGCTGCGTACGCCGGGCGCTCGTCCTCGTAGGGACCGGAGCGGTTCTCGTGGCCATGTGCCCAACCCTCGTGGCGTGGGGCAGGCTTCGGTAGTGAGCAGCTGGGCATCACGTCATACGGAGAACGCATGAGCACCACCCGACGACCGGACCTCGACGACCTCGAGGTGCTCGCCCTCGTGGCGCGGACCGGGAGCATCGGCCAGGCCGCGCAGGAGCTGCGGCTCTCGCAGCCGAGCGTGTCGCGGCGGATGCTCGCGCTCGAACGCCGGCTCGGCGTGACCTTGCTGCGCCGCACCAAGCAGGGCACGACGCTGACCCCGCACGGCAGGCTGGTCGTCGACTGGGCCGGTGAGCTGCTCGATGCCGCCGAGCGGTTCACCCGGTCCGTCGCCACGCTGCGCGCCGAGGGCGAGCTGGTCGTCCGCGCGGCCGTGTCGATGACCATCGCCGAGCACTACGCACCGGCCTGGCTGGCGCGGTTGCACGCCGGAGCGCCCGACCTGCAGGTCTCGCTGAGCGTCGCCAACTCCACCGAGGTCGAGCGACTGGTCCGCACCGGCGCGGCCGAGCTGGGGTTCGTCGAGGTGCCGACGGTGCCCGACGGGCTGCGCCACCAGCAGGTCGGCGCCGACCGGCTCGTGGTCGCCGTCGCACCCGGTCACCCGTGGGCCGACCGGACCGAGCCGGTCGGTGCGGCCGAGCTCGCCGTCGGGGGCGTCCTGGTGCGCGAGGAGGGCTCCGGCACCCGGGTCACCCTGGAGGAGGCACTGGAGCGTGAGGGCCACACCCTGGTCCCGGGTCTCGTGATGGCGTCCAACAACGGCCTCACCCACGCGGCCATCGCCGGGATGGGCCCGGTCGCGCTGTCGGAGCGGGCGCTCGAGGCCGACCTCGAGCTCGGCGAGCTGCGCGCCGTACCGCTCGACGGGGTCTTCCTGCTGCGCCCGCTCACCGCGATCTGGTCGGCCGAGGCGAGACTGTCGGCCGCCGCCGTACGCTTGCTCGAGAGCGCCGATCAGGCTTTCGCCCGGCCGCACCACCCCTGACCCGAGGAGTCGTCATGCCCGAAGCCGTCATCGTCTCGACCGCCCGCTCGCCGATCGGCCGTGCCGGCAAGGGCTCGCTGAAGGACATGCGTCCCGACGAGCTGGCCGTGCAGATGGTGCAGGCCGCGCTGGCGAAGGTGCCCGGCCTGGACCCGGCCGAGATCACCGACCTGATCCTCGGTGTGGGCCAGCCGGCCGGTGAGGCGGGCAACAACCTGGGCCGCGCGGTCGCCGTGCTGTCCGGGATGGACCGCCTGCCCGGCGTGACGGTCAACCGCTACTGCTCGTCGTCGCTGCAGACCACCCGGATGGCGTTCCACGCGATCAAGGCCGGCGAGGGCGACGCGTTCATCTCCGCCGGCGTGGAGACCGTGAGCCGGTTCTTCAACGGCTGGTCGGACAACCCCGAGGGCCAGAACCCCGCGTTCGCCGACGCGCAGGCGGTGACCGACAAGCGGGCCCAGGGCGGCGCGGAGACGTGGGTCGACCCGCGCACCTCCGGTGAGCTGCCGGACCTCTACATCGCGATGGGCCAGACCGCCGAGAACGTCGCGCAGGTCCTCGGCATGTCGCGCGAGGAGCAGGACGTGTTCGCGGTCCGCAGCCAGAACCTCACCGAGCAGCGGATCGGTGAGGGCTTCTGGGCCCGCGAGATCACCCCGGTCACCCTGCCCGACGGCACGACCGTCACCGCGGACGACGGCCCCCGTGCCGGTACGACGCTGGAGGCGGTCTCCGGTCTCAAGCCGGTGTTCCGCCCCGACGGGACGGTGACGGCGGGCAATGCATGCCCGCTCAACGACGGCGCCGCGGCGCTGGTGATCATGTCCGACACCCGTGCCAAGGAGCTGGGCCTGACCCCGCTCGCGCGGATCGTGTCGACCGCGGTGACCGGACTCTCGCCCGAGATCATGGGCCTCGGCCCGGTCGAGGCGATCCCCGCCGCGCTGAAGAACGCCGGCATGTCGTTGGGTGACATCGACCTGTTCGAGATCAACGAGGCGTTCGCGGTGCAGTCGCTGGGATCGGCGCAGCAGCTCGGGATCGACGTCGACAAGCTCAACGTCAACGGTGGTGCGATCGCGGTCGGTCACCCGTTCGGCATGACGGGAGCGCGGATCACCGCGACGCTGATCAACTCGCTGCAGTGGCACGACAAGCAGTTCGGTGTCGAGTCGATGTGCGTGGGTGGTGGCCAGGGCATGGCCATGGTCCTCGAGCGGCTCAGCTGAGTCACTCCCCGGTCAGGCGCGGGCGAGCTCCTCGTCGAGGATCGTGGTGATCCGGTCGCGCTCGTGGCGCAGCCCGAGGGGCTCGAGCCAGTCGAGCAGGGTGGCGCGGAAGAGCTGCCCGGACTCGATGACCCGCGGGTCGCAGTGGCCGGTCGACTCGAGCGTGACGACGCCGTACAGCGCCGACCACGCCCGCATGTAGATCCACAGCAGGCCACGTTCCTCGGGCGGGATGTGGTCGGCCTTGGCCGGGATCAGCGGGTCGAGCACGGCGTCGCGGATGACCGGGTCGAGGTCGTCGAGGGCCGGGTACGGGAACTGGTAGAGCTCCCAGATCTGCCACAGCAGGTCGGTGAAGTAGTGGCCCGACGTCGACAGGGTGAGCAGGTCGCGGCGATCGGTGTCGGCCTCGGCGACCGGGTTGGCGAACACGAGGGCGAACTCCCGCGGCTTCGCCAGCGCCCACTGCCGGAAGCGCGCACAGGCCACGGCCAGGCGTGCGGCCGGGTCGTCCTCCGGGAACCGGGCGGCGGCCTCGGCCCATTCGGCAGTCGCCGCCTTGTCGAGCTCGAAGGCGACGAGGTCGACGAGCTGCTGATAGCTCGCGACGTACCTGTACAGCGCTGGTGCGGTCATCCCCATCCCCGCGGCGACCGCCCGCAACGACAGGTCCGCTCCCTCGTCGAGCAGGCGGGCGGCGACCTCGACGATCTCGTCGTAGGTCGCCTCACGCTGACGTTCCCGGCGGCTGGGTGCGCGGAGGTGCGGCACAGGACTCCTCGAGATGGCCCGGATCACCGGGGTGAACACTTGACGACGAAAGTTTACACCGTTTACGGTTAACAGTGTTCACGAGACTGATAGAGGTTCACGCTGGCCTCCGGGAGGAGTCGACATGATCGAGCGATGGGGCGCCCTGGTCGTGCGCCGTGCGGTCGCGGTGCTGCTGGTCGGGCTCGGTGTGACCGCGCTCGCTGCGGTCGCGGGTGTCGGGCTGGAGGACAAGCTGTCCGCCGGTGGCTTCGACGACCCCGGCACGGAGTCGGCCCGCGAGCTCGCGCTCGAGCGCTCCACCTTCGGGAACCGCTCGATCGACGCCGTCGTGATCTTCTCCAGCGACGAGGAGGAGGCCGCGGACCCGTCGTTCCAGGCCGAGGTGCAGCGCACGGTCGCGGCCATCCCGCAGGACAGCGTGGTCTCGGTGCTCACCTGGTACGACGTCCAGGACCCGGCCATGGTCAGCAAGGACGGTCACGCGACCGCGGTCTACGTCTCCCTCGCCGGGGACAGCCAGAACGACTTCATCGACTCCTTCGACGAGATGCGCCCGGCCGTCGAGAAGAGCTCGCTGCACACCGAGCTCGCCGGCCCGTACGCCGTCTACACCGACGTCAACGAGGAGACGAAGTCCGACCTGCTCCGCGCCGAGCTGGTGTCGATGCCGATCGTGCTGATCCTGTCGCTCATCATCTTCCGCAGCGTCGTCGCGGCCCTGATGCCGCTCCTGGTCGGCCTGGTCGCGGTCCTCGGTGCCCGGGCGACGATCGCCGGTCTCAACCACCTGGTCGACGTGTCGATCTTCGCGCCCAACATCATCACCCTGCTCGGGCTCGGCCTGGCGATCGACTACGCCCTCTTCGTGGTCTCCCGGTTCCGCGAGGAGATCGCCCGCGACCCCGACGACACCCGCGGAGCCGTGGTGCGCACCATGGCCACCGCCGGTCGCACCGTCGCGTTCTCGGCCCTGACCGTCGCCGCGGCGATGAGCTCGCTGCTGGTGTTCCCGCAGACGTTCCTCAAGTCGATCGGGTACGGCGGCATCGCGGCCGTGCTGATCGCGATGGTGGCCGCGCTCACCGTGCTGCCCGCGGTGCTGGCGCTGCTCGGCACCCGGATCGACGCGATCCGGATCCCGTTCCTGCAGCGGGCGACGCCGGTCGAGACCGGCCACGGCGCTTGGGCCCGGCTGGCCCGCGCCGTGATGCGGCGTCCGGTCGTCGTCGCCACCGCCGTCGTGGTGGTCCTGCTCGCCGTGGCCTCGCCCTTCCTCGGCGTGAAGTGGGGCAGCGTCGACTACCGCGTGCTGCCCTCGGACACCCCGTCCCACCTGGCCTCCGAACGCCTCAACAGCGACTTCGGCCCGGAGCGCTCGACCGCCAACATCTTGGTGAGCGGTGCCGACGAGGCAGGCATGGCGTCGTACACGCAGGCCCTGGAGCCGGTCGACGGGGTCGTCGACGTCCGGCCGGTGGCGAGCGAGGGCGAGACCACGCTGCTGCGCGCCGCGTGGGAGGGCAACAGCCAGACCGACCACTCCCAGCAGGTGGTCCGCGACCTGCGCGCCGTGGCCGCGCCGGACGGGTCCGAGGCCCTCGTCGGCGGCCTGACCGCCGACACCGTCGACCTCGCGGGCTCGGTCGGCGACCACCTGCCGCTGATGGGACTGATCGTCGTCGGCGTGATGCTGGTGCTGCTGTTCCTGGCGTTCGGCTCGGTGGTGCTGCCGCTGAAGGCGGTGCTGATGAACGGCTTCTCGATCACCGCCTCGTTCGGCGTGGTGACGTGGATCTTCAGCGACGGCCACCTCGCCGACCTGCTCGGCTTCACGCCCCAGGGCTTCCTCGACCTCACCAACCCGATCGTGATGCTCGCGGTGCTGTTCGGCCTGTCGATGGACTACGAGGTGTTCCTCCTCTCCCGGGTCCGCGAGCAGTGGGACGCGACCGGCGACAACGACCTCGCCGTCCAGACCGGCGTGCAGAAGACCGGCCGGATCATCACCAGCGCCGCGCTCCTGCTCGCCGTCGTGATCGGTGCGTTCAGCCTCAGCGGCGTCGTGTTCATGAAGATGCTCGGCCTCGGCATGCTGGTCGCGATCCTGGTCGACGCGACCGTCGTGCGCGCGCTGCTGGTCCCGGCCACCATGAAGCTCCTCGGCCGCTGGAACTGGTGGGCGCCGGCCCCGCTCGCCCGCTGGTGGGAGCGGCACGGGTTCCGCGAGGGCGGCGACGTACCGCCCACCTCGACGGACCGGGTGCTGGTCCAGGGAGGGCATCGGCATACGTAAAGTACGTCGCATTCCGGACCCGTCGTGCCGGACCCCTGCGGATAATCGCCACCGTGAGCCGGGGGATGATCCGGGTGGGTGCCATCGACAACCACCCCGTGGTGCTGCTGGGGCTCGGCGCCGCGTTCGCCGAGACCGCCCCCGACATGGGCCTCGTGGCGATCGCGGGCTCGGCCGAGGAGCTGCTGGCGCGGGCGCCCGACGGGCTCGACGTCGTCCTGCTCGACATGCGGATCCCCGGGCAGCCACCGGCTGACGAGACGGTGGCGACCCTGGTCGCGCACGGGCTGGTCGTGGTGCTGTTCACCGCCGAGGAGCGACCGGTGCCCGTACGCCGCGCGATCGACGCCGGCGCCGCGGGCCTGATCCTCAAGGTCGACCCGGTCGAGTCGATCGCCCAGTCGATCCGCGACGCCGTCGCGGGCGAGCTGGCCTGCTCGAGCCAGCTCGCGACGATGCTGCTGTCCGACGAGGACGTCGGTGCCCGGCTCTCGCCGCGCCAGATCGAGATCCTCCGCGCGGTCAGCGCCGGCCTGCCCTACCGCCTCGTCGCCCGCCAGCTCGGGATCGGCGAGGTCACCGTCCGCGAGCACCTCGCCCGCGCCGCCCGGGCCTACCGCGAGGGCGGCGTCGAGACGGGCAACGTGCACGGCCTGATCAGCCGGGCAAGGGCTGACGGTCACCTCGAGGGCTGAGCCTGCCCCTCGACCTCGACCTCGACCTCGAGCTCGCCGGGCGGCCCGGTGAGCAGCGTCGCGTCGGGGTCGAAGGTCGCGACCCAGGTCCGCGGAAGTGCGGCGGTGACGGCATCGGCGGCGGCCGCCGCAACCGCGGGGACGACGACCAGGCTGGTCTGCAGGGCGGTCCCGGACAGCGTCACCCGGCCGGCGGCGACGGCCCGTAGCACCGCGACCGCGCTGGCCAGGGTCGCGCTCGCGGCCAGGTCCTGGTGGAGGGTGACGACGACCTGCGCACCGGTACGGCGCAGCTGGTGCAGCTCCTCGCGCAGGGCCAGGTGACCGGGGCCGGGCAGGTAGAGGCAGTCGCGCACGGAGTGGGCCAGCACGGCGGCGCCGGCGGCGGTCTCGGTGCAGGCCGGCTTCGCGAGCGTGCGCTCGACCTCGGGCAGCAGTGGGCCGAGGAGCCCGCGGGCGGCGCTGCCGCGATCCCCGGCGGGTGCGGCGCTGATGCCCGCGAGGACGAGCCCGGCCCGGCGACACACGCCGATGATCACGGCGACGAAGAAGGTGTTGAGCGGCTGGACGAAGAGCAGGTGCGGGAGTTCGGCGACCGGCAGGCTCGCCTGCAGGGCGACCACGGTGATCGCGACGCCGTTCGGCACGAGGAGCAGGGCCACCACCCGCAGCGAGGCGGTCCACGCGAGGACCATGGCGGGCAGCGCGGTGAACTCGACGATCCACGACTCCAGCCCGCCGAGACCGCCGACCGACACCGTGGGCAGGACCAGGGCGAGTACGGCGGCGGGCGCCAGGCCGCCCACGACGAGGGTCCCGGCCGAGACCGGTCCGCGGTCGATGCGCTGGGCGAGTCCGGCGACCAGGACCGCGACGACGGCGGCGCCGGCCCAGGTGGCGGGCTGACGAACGCCGTCGACGGCGAGCAGCAGCCCGGACACGGCGTACCCCGCCACGAGGATCCCGCACACCCGCAGCGCCGTCCTCCCGGGCCGGCCGACGGCGGCGCGGGCGAACGTGTCGGTATCGGGGGAGAGGCCGAGGAGGCGGGCGACCCGGTGGGCCCGCCAGCCGAGGGTGACGACCGTGCCCGCTCCCGGCGTGCTCGTGACCAGGGCGGTGCCGCCAGCGGCCTCGACCCGCCCGGTGACCGCCACCCGCAGTCCGACGCCCGGCGTCACCACGAAGCCGACGCCGTCGTCCTCCACCGTGAGCCGGACCCGGCCCGGGCGCTGGGTGAGCGTGATCGTCGCCCGGTGCTCGCCGCTGTGCCGGGCCACGTTGCGCAGGGCCTCCCGGACGGCGCCGACGAGCGCGTCGCGCACATCGTCCGGTACGGCGGTCCGCCGGCCCCGCACCACCAGGAGCACGTCGAGCCCGCTGCTGTCCGCGACCGTCCGCACCTGCGCGACCAGCTGCGCCCGGGACCAGGTCGGCGCCTGCGTCGTGAGCCCGTCCAGTGCGGCGGCCGCCGCAGCCAGGGTCGGCTCGGCGCGGGGCAGGCTCGCGACCGACAGCAGCGCCGGCACCAGGTCGTCGTGCACGAACGCCGTCGCCTCGACCTCGGCGCGGTCGTCCTCGGCCGCCAGCCGAGCACCCTCCGCGCGCAGCGCCTCCTCGGCCCGCGCCGACGTACGCCGCATCAGGCCGACCAGCACGAACACCGCGAGCACGGTGCCGGTGATGAACGCGGCCTCCTGGACGCCGTAGTGCAGTGCCGTGGCGGTGCCGCCGGTCTCCCAGCGCAGCAGGACGTACAGGCCCGCCACAGCGAGGATCGTCGCGGCCGGCAGCCGCGCCGCCAGCACGAGCAGCATCGGCTCGACGAGGTGGATGATCGGCGAGTCCGCCGCGCCCGCCGGCGGCGTCGTCCCTTGGTGCAGCAGCGCTCCGGCGACCATCGCGAGCGTGCACAGCAGCACGTCGACGCGCCCGGGGCGTCCCAGCACGCAACGCACGCCGGCGGTGCCGACGCAGCCGACCACCGCCAGGGAGAGCAGCAGGTCGCGGGCGTCGTACGACGTGCGCTCGGTCAGCGCCGCGCCGAAGACCGTGGTCTTGGCGAGGATCACCACGCCGACGGCGATGTGGAGTCCGCGTTCGACGGACGCTGCGAAGTCGCGCGTCGGCCGCGTGGTCTCTTCCACCCGTCGATGCTAGGAGTGCGGGCGCCGGGCCGCAGTGGATCGCCGGCGGCCGCTGTCCTCCATTCCGCTGGTTCCGCCACGCCCGGAGGAGCCGGGAGAATCGTCTCCGGGTCGCACCGTGGGGGAGCGGCCCGGTCACGAGGAGCCGCGGCGCTCCGTCCCGCTCCGGTCCGTGTCTCTCGGGCAGCTGGGGGGTTGGTCGGTCCGGTGGGCAGCGCCGCGCTCCTCGTCGTCGCCCCTGTCCGGTAGAACAGAGGGTGTGTCCACGTACTCCGGCCCCGGTGACCCGGGCGCGCCCGCGGCCGTCGGGGCCCGGATCGGGCGGTTCCGGATCCTCGAGCAGCTCGGCCAGGGCGGCATGGGTGTCGTCTACCGGGCGATGGAGGAGAACCTCGGCCGCGAGGTGGCGCTGAAGGTCATCGCGCCGCTCTTCGCTCACGACCCCGAGTTCCGCGAGCGGTTCACCCGCGAGGCACGGGCGCAGGCGTCGCTCGAGTCGGCCCACGTGGTGGCGGTCTACGCCCACGGGGAGGAGGACGGGTACCTCTACATCGCCAGCCAGCTGATCCCCGGCGGCGACCTCGGACAGATGATCCGCAGCCAGGGCGTGCCGTCGCTGGTGGAGGCGCTCGAGATCATCGAGCAGGTCACCAGCGGGCTCGCCGACGCCCATGACGCGGGGCTGGTGCACCGCGACATCAAGCCCGGCAACGTGCTGGTACGCCGACGGCCCGGCTCGGTGCGCGCCTACCTCGCCGACTTCGGCATCGCGCGCCGGATGAACGCCGACGCGACCCGCTTCAGCTCGTCGACGGCAGGTACGCCGTCCTACATGGCACCCGAGCTGCACGGAGGCGCGCGGGCCAGCGCGGTCAGCGACCTCTACGCCCTGGGCTGCCTGCTGTGGGTGACCCTGACCGGGCGGCCGCCGTACCGCGGGGACTCGGAGTACCAGCTGATCGCCGCGCACGTGCGCGACCCGGTCCCGCAGCTGGCCGGCACCAGCCCGATGGTGAACGCCACCAACCGGATCTTGCGCACCGCAATGGCCAAGGACCCCGCCGAGCGCTACCAGCGGGCCGGCGAGATGAGCGCCGACCTCCAGGCCGCGCTGCGGCTGCCGGTGACGCCCGGCGCCGCGCAGCCCGAGGAGAGGGGCGCCACCGCGCTGCGGCCGGCGCCCCGGCCGGTCGCCCCGACCTCGCCGACCCCGCCCACGCCGGCTCCGACGCCCGCTCCGGCGACCACGATGCCGCCGCCTCCGCCGCCCGCTCCCACGCCACTGCCGTTCGCGGCTGCTGCGTCACCATCCCGGCGTACCGGCCCCGGCGTGCGGACCTGGATCCTGCTCACCGTGCTCGCCGTCCTCGTCGCGGCCGGGATCGGCGTCGCCGTGGCCCTGCTGACCCGCGACGGCGGCACCGGCGGCAGCGACGACGGCTTCCTCGACCAGCCTGCCAAGGACATCGTCCGCGCGTCGGAGAAGGACATGGCGGTCGTCGAGACCGCCCGGATTCGCGGCGAGTTCGCCGACGGCGAGGACACGGTCGAGGTCGACGTCGTCTCCACCACCCGGGGCGACTGCAAGGGCAAGCTGACCTCGACCACGTCCGGTGGCAGCGCCGACGTCCTGCACGTCGGCGACACCACCTGGCTGCGCGCGGACGCCAAGTTCTGGGACGGCGTGGTCGGCGCGGGCACGGCGGCCTTCGTGCTGCCGCTCATCGGCGACAAGTGGGTCGTCGACGACTCCATGGCCGACAGCACCGAGGCCTTCTGCGATCTCGACGAGCTGCTCGAGCGCGACGGCCGGGAGGACGCGGTCGCCAAGAACCTCGGCACCACCACGGTCGGCGGTGAGAAGGGTGTCAGGATCGAGCAGACCGAGGGCACCGAGCGGGAGGTGCTCACCATCCGGGTCGCCGAGCCGCACTACGTGCTGCGCATCGACGAGTCCGAGGTCGACCACTTCGAGTTCTCCGAGATCGACAAGGACGCGACCATCGAGGCGCCCGACCCCGACCTGATCCTCGACCTCGACAAGCTGCTGGCCAGCCTGCCGGGCGGCACGGGCTGATCCGGGCCCGCGCCCCCGGCGTAGGTCAGGCGTTCTCCTTCTTGAACACCGAGGTGCCCCACCACACGGCGAGACCGAACAGCACGACCGTCCAGCCGACACCCCACAGCATCGAGGCGTCGAAGTCCCCGAAGAATGCGGCCCGGACGGCGTCGACGACGTGACGGATCGGCATGAAGTCGCTGAGCCGCTCCAGCCAGCCGGCGCCGAAGCTCATCGGGAGCAGGATGCCGCTGAGCAGCAGCACCGGCATCATCACGACGTTGATGACCGGCGCCATCACGTCCTCGCTCTTGGTGGTCAGTGCGAGGGCGTTGGACGCGGCGGCGCACGCGCCGCCGAGCATCAGGGTGAGGACGACGCCGACGACGATGCCGCCGAACGACGCGTCCATGCCCATGATCAGACCCAGCCCGACCAGGATCACGGCCTGCACGAACAGCTGGAGCAGGTCGCGGTAGAGGCGGCCGAACAGCAGCGCCGAGCGGTGGGCGGGGGTGACCCGCTCCGCCTCGATGACGCCCTCGCGCCACTCGCCGATCAGCGAGAAGCCGGCGAAGAACGCCCCGAAGATGCCGAGCTGGACGAGCATGCCGGGCACGAACCAGGTGTACTTGTTGCCGCCGAGCTGGGCGATGACCGGCTCGAGCAGTGGCCCGAACAGCAGCAGGTAGAGGACGGGCTGCAGCATGCCGATGATGACCCACGCCGGGTTGCGCAGGTTCATCCGCAGCTGGCGGTTGAAGACGATCCAGGACTCGCGGAAGAAGGTGTTCACGCCCGGGCTCCTTCGGTGGTTGCGTCGGCAGCGGTCGCGTCCTTCGCCTCAGCCGCGGCCTCGGCGTCGCGCAGCGAGCGGCCGGTGAGGGTGAGGAAGACGTCGTCGAGGGTGGGGCGCACGACCTCGATCGACTCGAGTCCGACGCCGGAGTTCTCGAGGTCGCGCAGCAGTCCGGGCACGGCCTTGCCGGCCCGGGCCACCCGGCCCCGGACGTGGTGGCCCTCGACCTCGACCTCCGCGCTGATCGAGCCGAGCTTGTCGCGCGCGACGGCGACCTGCTCGTCGGTGCTGACCTCGAGGTCGACCAGGTCGCCCGCGACGGCGGCCTTCAGGTTGTCGGCGGTGTCGCTGGCGACGATCTCGCCCTTGTCGATGATCACGATCCGGTCGGCGAGCGCGTCGGCCTCGTCGAGGTAGTGGGTCGTGAGGAACACCGTCGCGCCCTGCTGGGTCCTCAGGTCGGCGATGTGGTGCCACAGGTTGATCCGCGCCTGCGGGTCCAGGCCGGTGGTGGGCTCGTCGAGGAACACCAGCGACGGCGAGTGGATCAGGGCCATCGCGATGTCGAGGCGCCGCTTCTGCCCGCCCGACATGTTCTTCGGCATCCGCCGCCACAGCCCCTCGAGCTGCAGCTTGTCGAAGAGCTCCTGGCCCTTGGCCACGGCCGCCTTCTTCGACATCCCGTAGAGCATCCCGTGGTCGACCACCTCGTCACCGGCGTAGGCGCCGGAGAAGGTGGAGCCCACCTGGGAGCAGTAGCCGATGCTGCGTCGTACGTCGACGGCTTGGGTCGCGACGTCGAAGCCGGCCACGCTCGCCGTACCGGCCGTCGGCTTGAGCAGCGTGGTCAGCATCCGCAGCGTGGTGGTCTTGCCGGCACCGTTGGGCCCGAGGAAGCCGACGACCTCGCCCTCCGCGACGTCGAGGTCGACGCCACGCACGGCGTGGACCTCCTTCTTCTGCTTGCCCTGTCCGCTGTGGAAGGTCTGCACGAGTCCTCGTGCTTCGATCATGCCCGTCCCCTCGTAGTCAACGTTGAATAGGTGGCAAGTGTTCAAGATTGAACAAGTGGTGTCAATCGCACCGGCGCCGCTCGTGCCTCGCCACTCCCTCTCAGACCATGCCACCCACGGCGATTCATCGGCGACGGGGTTTCCGCGCGATCGCGAGGTCGGGTGCCGCTGTCCCGCACCCGCTCCAGTCGGCTCCCAGTCGATCCCCAGCGGCGCACCCCACGCTGGCCGGGACGGGTGCCACGTGTGTGTCCGTCGACGACACCAAGGAGAGACATGTCCCCCATGACTGCGCCCGCCCGGGCGCGACGTCAGCCCTCCTCGCGACGCGCGAGCGTGGCGACCACGTGCACCCGGTGGCTCGCGACGCTAGCCCTCGCCGCCGGGGCCACCCTCGCCTCCGCGCCGCAGGCCCACGCGGTGCACGCCAACTCGGCGAGCGCACTGCAGGCCTGGGGCAACAACGACTACGGCCAGACCCAGCTGCCCGCCGACCTGCGCAGCGGGCTCAAGGTCGTCGACTCGATCTCGCTCGGCGAGCACCAGGGCGTCGCGGCGACGACCGACAAGAAGCTCTACGCCTGGGGCGACAACACCCATGGCGAGGGCTCGGTGCCGGACTACCTGCAGAACCTGGGCACGATCGACGTGGCCGCCGGCGACGGCTTCAACGTCGTCCTCGGCGACGACTACAACATCCGGGTGTGGGGCAACACGCCCTACAGCCTCGACAGCGTGCCGCAGGTCATCGTCGACGGCGACGTGTCCAAGGTCGCCGCCGGCCACGACCACGCGCTCGCGCTGATGTCGACCGGCAAGGTCGCGGGCTGGGGGCGCACCGCGACTGGTGCCACCTTGCCGCCGACCTCGGTCATCCTGGGCACGATGAAGGACATCGCGGCCGGCAACGGCTTCTCGGTGGCCCTCTCGACGTCGGGGAAGGTCTATGCCTGGGGCGACAACACCTACGGCGCAGCAAAGGTGCCGTCGTCCCTCGACAACCGCAAGGTGGTCCAGATCGCCGCCGGCGAGCACCACGCCCTCGCGCTGACCGAGGACGGCGAGATCGTCGGCTGGGGCAGCAACGCCGAGGGTGCGCTCAACATCCCCGCCCTTGCGCCGGGCGACAAGTGGCTCCAGATCACCGCGGGCGACGGCTTCTCCGCCGGCACGTCGCTGCAGTCGCCGGTCGCGGGCGTGTGGGGCTCCGGGGCCACCGGGGTCCGCCAGCCGCCGGCACCGTCCGGCTCCAACGCGGTCTCGGTCGTCGCGGGCGGCGACTTCCTGGTGCAGGGCTTCCGGCGTCTCGGCGTCGCCTCCGCGCCCACGGTCACCACCCAGCCCGGCGGCGTCTTCCGGGCCGGCACCCCGATCTACGCGACGCACGCGACGTTCGGACCCGTCACCGTCACCAAGACGGGGCAGTGGCTCAAGGTGACCAACGAGGTCGTCAGCACCGTCGGCGCCGGCCTGACCTACACGCCCACCAACGCCGACATCGGCTCCACGCTGGTGTTCCGCACCAACGCGGACAGCGGCAGCTACGGCACGGCGTTCAGCGACACCCCGCAGATCCAGGTCAAGGGCCGGCTCTTCACGTCGATCTCCAAGCCTCGCATCGCCGGCAACGCGTACGTCGGCTCGACCCTCACCGCGGTCGACGTGACGACCGTGCCGGCCACCACGACGTACCGCTACGACTGGTACGCCGACGGCATCTACCGCAAGACCAGCGACGCGCGCGGCGAGTACGTCGTGCAGGGCGCCGACCGCGGCAAGCGGATCACCGTCCTGGTCTACGCCGACAAGGAGGGCTACGAGCGCATCCAGGCGGAGACCTCCGACGCCACGCCGGCGGTCTCGGACCCCCCGGAGACCCCGGGCTTCCAGGTGCAGTCGCCGCCGCGGATCACCGGCACGCCCATGGTGGGCACGACACTGACGGTCACCGCGCCGGTCGTGCTGCCGAGCCCCGGCCGCACGACGTACCAGTGGTACCGCGACGGCGTCGCGATCAGTGGGGCGACCGGAGACCGCTACGCGGCGGGGCCTGCCGATGCCGGCCGGACCCTCGACGTCGTCGCGACCCTGAGCGGCGCCGGGCGCAAGGACGCCACGAGCCGCTCGGGCTCGGTCACGGTCGCCAACGCCTCGCCCGCGATCACCTGGAAGGCCAAGCAGGTCAGCCGCTCGGGCGCCAAGGGCAAGGTGCGGGTGAGCATCTCGATCAGCGCCCCCGGCGTCCCGGCGCTCGGCGGCCAGGTCACGATCCGTGACGGCGGCAAGGTCGTCAAGACGCTCACTCTCGTGAACGGCCAGGTCTCCGGCACCGTCAAGCTCAAGCGGGGCAAGCGGAAGGTCACGGTGACCTACGACGGGACCACGGGCGTCAGCCCGGCCTCGGCGGCCACGAAGGTCCGGGTGAAGTAGGCGGTTCAGGAGGTCACGGCACCGGGGGTGCTGCCGGTCAACGCCCGAGCAGGGCCCGGTAGCGCTCCCGGTCGGCGTTCATCTGCCAGCCGGGGTCGTCGGCGGGCGGGGCCCAGGTGGACGCGTCGAGAGCGAGGCTGCCGGCCTTCAGCTGGTCGATGGTCTCGCGCAGCCACGCCAGCTCGGCCACGGCGAGGTCGAGCCACATGACGACGGTGCGCAGCGCGTGGGGCGGCGCGGCGCCGGGCTCGGGCGGGGACGCGAGCCGGGCGACGACCTCCTCGAGCGCGACCCGGCGGCGTACCAGCGAGCGCAGCGCCCGGTCCGGCGGGACCAGGGGCAGCAGGCCGAACGCCGCGCTGAACGCCTTGCGGTCGACGACGCTGACCTCCTCGAGGCCCGCGGTCACCAGCCGCTCCAGCTCGGCCCGCCCGGACGGCGTCGACTCGTAGACCGCCACCTCGCGACCGCCGTCCGCGAGGTCGTGGCGCACCAGGAAGCCCTGCTTGGTCAGCGTCGCCAGCCCGTTGTAGATCGAGCCCGGGTTGAGGTGGGCCCAGTCGTCGACGCTCCACGAGAGCAGCTCGCGGCGGATCTGGTAGCCGTTGACCGGCTCGAACAGCGCGACGGCACCCAGCAGCAGCATCCGGGTGTCGTGGGCGGCCATGCCCGGATTCTATGAGCTGGTCTCGGCCGCCTCCTGATCGTTGCCAGCGACCAATGCTCAGGCGGGTTTTGTTGTGCTCGGGGACAACGACCGCCGATGTGACCCGCGAGTAGAGTCGCGGCCATGAAGCGTGAGATCTACGACGAGGACCACGAGGCCTTCCGCGCATCCGTCAAGGAGTTCGTGGACCGCTCGGTGCTGCCCCACACGGAGGAGCACATCAAGGCCAAGGCGCTGCCGCGCGAGTTCTGGCTCGAGGCCGGCAAGCAGGGCCTCCTCGGGCTGTGCATCCCCGAGGAGTACGGCGGCTCCGACGCCGGCGACTTCCGGTTCAACGCCGTGCTCCAGGAGGAGCTGGCCAAGGTCGGCGCGGCGTACCCCACCTGTCACGGCATCCACGCCGACATCACGGCGCCGTACATCGTCGAGCTCGGCACCGAGGAGCAGAAGCAGCGCTGGCTCCCGGGCGTCGCGTCCGGCGAGATCCTGCTCGGCATCGGCATGACCGAGCCGGGCGGCGGGTCCGACCTCGCCGCGCTGAAGACCACCGCCGTGCGTGACGGCGACTCGTGGATCATCAACGGCTCGAAGACCTTCATCACCAACGGCTACTCCGGCGACCTGTTCGTCACCGCGGTGCGCACCGACCCGGAGAAGGGCCCCAAGGGCATCACGCTGTTCGGCATCGAGGCCACCATGGAGGGCTTCTCGCGCGGGCGCAAGCTCGACAAGGTCGGCATGGAGGAGTCCGACACCGCCGAGCTGTTCTTCGAGAACCTCCGCGTCACCGACGCCGAGATCATCGGCGAGCTCAACATGGGCTTCATCCACATGATGCAGAAGCTCCCGCAGGAGCGCCTGGGCTGCGCGGTCGCCAACATCGCGCACGCCAAGCAGATCCTGCTCGAGACCATCGACTACGCCAAGGAGCGCCAGGCCTTCGGCGCCCCGATCGGCACCTTCCAGCACAACAAGTTCCTGCTGGCCGACCTCGTCACCCGGATCGAGGCCGCCGAGGCCTACATCGACAAGTGCGTGCTCAACCACTCGCAGAAGACGCTCACCGCGATCGACGCCGCCAAGGCCAAGTGGTTCTCCTCGCAGGTCCAGTCCGAGGTGCTCGACCACTGCGTCCAGCTGCACGGCGGCTACGGCTTCATGAACGAGTACCGCGTCGCCCGTGCCTGGCGCGACGCCCGGGTCACGAAGATCTGGGCCGGCTCGAACGAGATCATGAAGGAGCTCATCGGCCGCGACCTGGGCCTCTGAGCTCCCGAGCACGGAACCCCCGGCGCGCCAGGCGCGCCGGGGGTTCCGTGCGCATCGGCCCCGGGAACCGGGTCGCGGCCGTCCGCTCCACAGGGGATCATGGATCCATGACTGGAGCTGACACCGAGTCCGACCTCCCTGCAGAGGCGCTCGGACCCCACGACGACGAGCCTCACCAGGAGGGCATCAACAACCGGCTCAACTGGCTGCGGGCCGGCGTCCTCGGCGCCAACGACGGCATCGTCTCGACCGCCGGCATCGTGCTCGGCGTCGCCGGCGCGACGTCGGACCGGACGGCCATCCTGATCGCCGGTGTCGCGGGCCTCGCGGCGGGCGCGATGAGCATGGCGGCGGGCGAGTACGTCTCGGTCAGCACCCAGCGCGACTCCGAGGAGGCCCTGCTCGCGAAGGAGCGGCGCGAGCTTCGCGAAGACCCCGAGGAGGAGCTCGCCGAGCTCGCCGGACTGTACGTCGACAAGGGCCTCGAGCCTGACCTCGCCCTCGAGGTCGCCAAGCAGCTCACCGAGAAGGACGCCTTCGCCGCGCACGCCGAGGTCGAGCTCGGCATCGACCCGAACGACCTCACGAACCCGTGGAAGGCCGCGTTCGCGTCGATGCTGTCCTTCACACTGGGCGCGCTGCTGCCGCTGCTGACGATCCTGCTGTTCGACGTCGACCTGCGGGTGCCGGTGACGGTCGCCGCAGTCGTCGTCGCGCTCGCCCTCACCGGCTGGGCGAGCGCTCGGTTCGGCTACGGCTCGCCCGCTCGTGCGGTCGTCCGCAACGTCCTCGGCGGTCTGCTCGCCATGGGAGTCACCTACGGCATCGGCCAGCTGGTCGGCACCCAGGTCTGATGCGCCTGTTCACGGCGGTGGTCCCGCCGCCCGAGGCGGTCGAGCACCTCGACGCCTTCCTCGACCCGCGCCGCGCTGCCGCGTCCTTCCGCTGGACCCGGCCCGAGCAGCTCCACGTCACCCTCGCGTTCATGGCCGAGGCCGAGGAGCGCCGCGTCGATGCGTACGTCGACCGCCTGGCCGAGTCCCTCGACGGGCTCTCGCCCGTCGAGCTGACCCTTGCCGGTGCGGTCGTGTTCCCGAACGTCGCCGAGGGCCGGGTGCTCGCGACGGGCGTGACCGGCGGCGACGAGACGCTCGCGACGGCCTCGGTCCGCGCCCGCAACGCGGCCGTGGCCTGTGGGATCGAGGTCGACGGGCAGCGCTTCCGGCCCCACCTGACCGTCGCTCGCACGGGCGGTCACCCGACCGAGATGACCAGCTGGGTGCGACTCCTGGACACCTACGAGGGTCCGGCATGGCCATGCGCGTCGGTGCACGTGATCGCCTCGCACCTCGGGGAGGGGCCGCGCCGGTCGCCGCGCTACGAGCCGCTCGCCGAGATCGTGCTGTAGGGGCGAGCGCCACCACCGAATCGTTCGATCGCACGGTTTGGGGGGTTTCGGGGGCTCCTACACCCCTCGAACCGTTCGATCGAACGGTTTGAGGGGTGTACGTCGAAGGGCCGGCCCCGCAGTGCGGAACCGGCCCTTCGGCGTACGCCTGGTGTCAGCCGAGCGCCTTGACGATGTCCTCGACGCGGTCCTTCGCGTCGCCGAACAGCATCTGGCTGTTGTCGCGGAAGAACAGCGGGTTCTGCACGCCCGCGTAGCCGGCGGCCATGGAGCGCTTGAAGACGATGACGTCCTTGGCGTTCCAGACCTCGAGGACCGGCATGCCCGCGATCGGGGAGGACGGGTCCTCGGACGCGGCCGGGTTGACCGTGTCGTTGGCGCCGATGACCAGGACGACGTCCGTGTCGGGGAAGTCGTCGTTGATCTCGTCCATCTCGAGCACGATGTCGTAGGGCAGCTTGGCCTCGGCGAGCAGCACGTTCATGTGGCCCGGGAGGCGGCCCGCGACGGGGTGGATGCCGAAGCGGACGTCGACGCCCTTGGCCCGCAGCTTCGCGGTCAGGTCGGCGACGGGGTACTGCGCCTGCGCCACGGCCATGCCGTAGCCCGGGGTGATGACCACCGAGGACGCGCCGGAGAGGAGCTCGGCGACGGCGTCGGCCTGGATCTCGCGGTGCTCGCCGTAGTCCACGTCGTCGCCCGCGGGAGCGGCGATGCCGAAGCCGCCCGCGATGACGGAGATGAACGAGCGGTTCATCGCCTTGCACATGATGTAGGACAGGTACGCACCGGAGGAGCCGACGAGGGCACCGGTGACGATGAGCAGGTCGTTGCCGAGCAGGAAGCCCGACGCGGCCGCGGCCCAGCCGGAGTACGAGTTGAGCATCGACACCACGACCGGCATGTCACCGCCGCCGATCGAGGCGACCAGGTGCCAGCCCAGCGCGAGCGCCAGCAGGGTCAGCACGCCCAGCAGGATGTCGGCCGAGGTGTTGTCGTGCGTGTCGAGCGAGACGTAGATCGCGGTCAGGATCGCGAACAGCACCAGCGAGCCGACGTTGATGAGGTTCTTGCCCGGCAGCATGAGCGGGGCGGACTTCATCTTCGCCGACAGCTTCAGGTTGGCGACGATCGAGCCGGTGAAGGTGACCGCACCGATGAAGATGCCGATCGCGACCTCGGCCTCGTGGATGTTGACCAGGCTGTCGAGCGACTCGTGGGAGCCGAGGACGTGGCCGTTCCAGCCGATCGCGACGGCCGCGAGGCCGACGAACGAGTGCAGCATGGCGATGAGCTCGGGCATGCCGGTCATCTCGACGATCCTCGCGCGCCACAGGCCGACCGCACCGCCGACGGCGATCGCGGCCAGCATGGCGATGATGACCACCGCGCGGTTGTCGACGAACTCGCTGCCGTCGATCACTGCGATGACGGTCGCGATGAGGGCGACCGCCATGCCGACGATGCCGAACGTCAGGCCGTTCTTGGCCGACTCGTGCTTCGAGAGACCTGCCAGGGACAGGATGAACAGCAGCGCGGCGACGATGTACGCCGCACCGGTGATGGAGATGATGTCCATGGATCAGGCTCCCTTGCTGAACATCGAGAGCATGCGGCGCGTGACCGCGAACCCACCGAACACGTTGATCGAGGCCAGCAGGATCGCGACCAGCGACAGTCCGAGGACGAGGTTGTCGTTGCTCGGAACCTGCAGCAGTGCTCCGACGACCACGACGCCGGAGATGGCGTTGGTGACCGACATCAGCGGCGTGTGCAGCGCGTGCGCGACCTTGCCGATGACGTAGTAGCCGATCACGATCGAGAGCATCAGCACGGTGAAGTGCGTGCGCAGCTCCTGGGTCGGGGCCAGTGCGTTGATGAGCCAGAACAGGGCGATCGCGCCCAGCACCAGGCCGACCTTCGTGCCCGCCGACATCGGCGGTTTCACCGGCTTCGGCTCGGCCACAGCAGCCGGTGCGGCGGCCGGGGCGGCCGAGACCTGCACGGCCGGCGGCGGCCACGTCGACTCACCGTCGCGCACGACGGTGATGCCGCGCTGCACGACGTCGTCGAAGTCCAGGCCCAGGTTGCCGTCCTTCTCGGGGGTCAGCAGCTTGAGCAGGTTGACGATGTTGGTGCCGTACAGCTGGGACGTCTGCGCGGCCAGGCGGCCGGCGAGGTCGGTGTAGCCGAGGATCGTCACGCCGTTGTCGGTGACGACCTTCTGGTCGGCCACGGTGCCGGCGGCGTTGCCGCCGTTGGCGGCCGCCATGTCGACGATGACGGAGCCGTTGCGCATGCCCGCGACGGTCTCGGCGGTGATCAGCGACGGAGCGGGACGTCCGGGGATCAGCGCGGTCGTGATGACGATGTCGGCGGCACGCGCCTCCTCGTCGTACATCGCGGCGGTCGCGGCGACCTGGGCCTCGGACATCTCCTTGGCGTAGCCGTCGGAGGAGACCTCCTGCTCCATGTCGACGTGGACGAACTCGGCACCCATCGACTCGACCTGCTCGGCGACCTCGGGACGCACGTCGAACGCGCGCACGATCGCGCCCATCGCGGAGGCCGCACCGATCGCGGCGAGGCCGGCGACACCGGCACCCACGACGAAGACGCGGGCCGGCGGGATCTTGCCCGCGGCGGTGACCTGGCCGGTGAACATCCGGCCGAACTCGTGGGCCGACTCGACGACGGCGCGGTAGCCCGCGACGTTCGCCATCGAGGACAGCACGTCCATCGACTGCGCACGCGAGATCCGCGGCACCGCGTCCATGGCCAGCGCGGTCACGCCCTGCGCCTGCAGCTTCTCGAGCAGTTCGGGGCTGCGGCCCGGCGCCATCATCGAGATGATCGTGGCGCCCCGGCGGAGCCGGCCGATCTCCTCATCCGTGGGGGCGTTGACCTTGACGACGACGTCGGCGGCCCACACCTCCGCACGTGAGCCGACCCGCACCTTGGCGTCCTCGATCCCCGTGAAAGCACTGTCGGGCTGGTCGGCGAGGTCGCCGGCGCCCGACTCGACGATCACGTCGTAGCCGAGGTTGGTCAGTTGGGTTACGGTCTTTGCGGTCGCCGCGACCAGGGTTTCGCCCTGTTTCGACTCGCGCGGGATGCCGATGAGCATCGAGCCTCCAGCCATTCTGTGGATACAGCGCGAGCCAAACTACACAGACCTCACCCCCTCACGGGGGCCGTCTTACGTGTGACGTACATCTAGGGGATACGGGTTGCGCTGAGCGGGACGGCGCTGGACGCGCGGCGCTCAGCCCGCGGCGATCCCGTACATCCGGTCGCCGGCGTCGCCGAGACCCGGGACGATGTAGCCCTTCTCGTTGAGCCGCTCGTCCATCGCCGCGGTCACGATCGTCACCGGGATCTCCAGGTCGCCCAGCTCCTCCTCGAGGCGCGCGCAGCCCTCGGGAGCCGCCAGCAGGCACACGGCGGTGATGTGGTCGGCGCCCCGGTCGACGAGGAAGCGGATCGCCGCGGCGAGGGTGCCGCCGGTCGCGAGCATCGGGTCGACGACGTAGCACTGCCGCCCGGACAGGTCCTCGGGCAGGCGCTCGGCGTACGTCGTGGCCTCGAGGGTCTCCTCGTTGCGGACCATGCCCAGGAAGCCCACCTCGGCGGTCGGCAGCAGCCGGACCATGCCGTCGAGCATGCCGAGGCCGGCCCGCAGGATCGGTACGACGAGCGGGCGCGGCGTCGCGAGCCGGGTGCCCGTGGTGGGCGCGACAGGAGTCTCGATCTCGGTCGGCTCGACCCGGACGTCGCGGGTGGCCTCGTAGGCCAACAGGGTGACCAGCTCGTCGGCCAGCGACCGGAAGGTCGGGGAGTCGGTGTCCTTGTTGCGGAGCACGGTCAGCTTGTGGGCGACGAGGGGGTGATCCACGACCAGGGTGCGCATGGAGGAGACCCTAGTGGCTCAAGCGCGAAACCCTCTGGCCCTGCGCCCCGTCCCGTGCCACGCTTGACGCATGACCGCTAGCGGCACGGCCATCGAATCGGTCGACTTCGCCCTCGCCGCCTACCGCGAGGAGGGTGTGTGGCAGGTGGCCGAGCTGTCGCCCGACCACGCGACCGACGTCGAGACCCTCGCCGCCGCGCTGCGCCGGTTTCCCGGTGACGGTGGCGCCGTCGGCCTGGTCGCCGTCGAGGAGGACTTCTTCGTGGTGGTCCGCGTCGCCGGCCCGCGCACCCGCGTGATGCTCTCCGACATCACCGCCGCGACGGAGTGGGAGGTCGCCGCGGTGGTGCTCGAGCACCTCGGCCTGCCGCCCGTCGAGGACGAGGACGACCCCGAGCCCGCCGGCGACCTCGAGCTGCTCAGCGACCTCGGCGTCGACGCGATGGACCTCGCCGCGATCCTCGACGACGACGAGCTGTACCCCGACGAGATGCTCTCCGAGATCGCCCGCGGCCTCGGCTTCGGCGACCTCTTCGACGACACCGTCGGCCTCACCTCGGCGTGACCACGCCTCCGAGTTCTTCTCCCCCGGCCCGCTCCGCCGAACAACTCGCCGGGGGACCCCGGATGAGCGCACCGCTCGCCCGCTGGGAGGAGCCGATGCGGTCCGCCCTCGCGGAGGCGTCCGCCGCGCTCGCCACGGGCGACGTGCCGATCGGTGCGGTGGTCGTCTCACCCGAGGGCGCCGTGATCGGCACCGGCCGCAACGTCCGCGAGCGCGACGCCGACCCGACCGGCCACGCCGAGGTGGTCGCCCTGCGCGAGGCGGCCGCCGCGCGCGGCGAGTGGCGCCTCACCGGATGCACCCTGGTCGTCACCCTCGAGCCGTGCACCATGTGCGCCGGCGCCGCCGTCCTGTCCCGGGTCGACCGCGTCGTCTTCGGTGCGTACGACGACAAGGCGGGCGCGGTCGGCTCGCTGTGGGACGTCGTACGCGACCGCCGGCTCAACCACCGCCCCGAGGTGCTCGCCGGGGTGCTGGCCGAGGAGTCGGCCGCCCTGCTCGACGGCTTCTTCTCCTCCCAGCGCCGATGATTCCGGCCGTGCTCCCTGGTCGGTACCGGTCATGACCCTCGATCTCGGACCGGCCACGACCACGCTCAGCGACCTGGTGGCGTCGGTGACCGACGACCAGCTCGCCCTCCCGACCCCGTGCACGGCGTACTCCGTCGGTGACCTCGTCGAGCACGTCGGCGGCCTCGCCCTCGCCTTCACCGAGGCAGCCCGCAAGGCGCCGTCGCCGGGGTCGGGGCAGGGCGGCAGCGGCGACGCGTCCCGGCTGGAGGACGGCTGGCGCGAGCGGATCGCGTCGGACCTCGGGCAGCTGGCGCAGGCCTGGCGCGACCCGGCGGCGTACGACGGCATGACCGCCGCCGGCGGCGTCGACCTGCCCGGCGAGGTTGCGGCCGCGGTCGCGCTCAACGAGGTCGTCGTCCACGGCTGGGACCTGGCCACCGCGCTGGGCCGGCCGTTCGCGGTCACCGAGGCAGACGTCGCGGCCTGCCTGTCCTTCGCCCGCCCGTTCTCGAGCCCGGAGACCGCGGCCGACAGGGGCACGGCGTTCGGTGCGGTGCTGCCCGTCCCGGACGGCGCGACGCCGCTCGTCGAGCTGCTCGCGCTCCTCGGCCGCCGGGGTTGACGCGCGACCGGACCGTTCGATCGAACGATTCGATCGCGGAATGGGCCGGCGAGCCTGCTCAAACCGTTCGATCGAACGGTTTGGTCAACCCAGCGCGGCGGCCTCCGCGGCGAGCTTGCTGATCCGCTCCCAGTCCCCGGCGGCGACGGCGTCGGTGGGGGTGAGCCACGAGCCACCGACGCAGCCGACGTTCGGCAGGGCGAGGTAGCTGGGCGCGGAGGCGGGGGTGATGCCGCCGGTGGGGCAGAACCGGGCCTGGGGGAGGGGGCCGCCGACCGCGCGGAGGTACGCCGCTCCGCCGGCCGCCTCGGCGGGGAAGAACTTCATCTCGCTCACGCCGGCGTCGAGCACCGCCATCACCTCGGAGACGGTCGCCGTACCGGGCAGGAAGGGCACGCCGGTGTCCTGCATCGCGGCCAGCAGCGAAGGCGTGCAGCCCGGGGAGACGAGGAAGCCCGCCCCGGCGGCCACCGCGGCCGACGCCTGGCCGGGCGTGGCGATCGTCCCTGCGCCGAGGGCGATCTCGGGCACCTCGGCGGCGATCAGGCGGATCGCCTCGAGGGCCAGCGGGGTGCGCAGGGTGAGCTCGATGGCGGGCAGGCCGCCGTCGACGAGCGCCCGGGCGATGGGTACGGCGGTCGCGAGGTCGTCGATCACGACCACCGGCAGCACGGGGACCAGGTCAAGCGCGGACAAGGGGCACCTCCGGGGAAGCAGCAGCGGGGACGGGGAAGATCGAGGCGCCCTGGTCGGCCGGGCCGACGGTGGCGCGGAAGGCGGCGAACAGCTCTCGACCGGTCCCGGCCCAGGCGTCGCCGGCCGGAGCGGCCCCGACAGCAGGACGCCCGGCCAGGTCGGCGGCGACGGTCAGCACCCCGGCGTCGGCGTCGAGGGTGACCAGGTCGCCGTCGCGGATCCGGGAGAGCGGACCGCCCAGTGCGGCCTCGGGGGTGACGTGGATGGCGGCGGGGACCTTGCCCGAGGCACCGGACATCCGGCCGTCGGTGACGATCGCGACCCGCTGTCCCCGGTCCTGCAGCACCCCGAGCGCCGGGGTCAGCTTGTGCAGCTCGGGCATGCCGTTGGCGGCCGGCCCCTGGTAGCGGATCACCGCGACCAGGTCGATCCCGTCCAGCTCGCCGTTCGCGAACGCGAGGAGGAAGTCGTGCTGGTCGTCGAAGACCCGCGCCGGCGCGGACACCGTCCGGTGCTCGACCGCGACCGCGGAGGTCTTCACCACGCCCGTCCCGAGCGGCCCCCGCACGACCTTCACGCCGCCGTCGGCCGAGAAGGGCGCCGTGGCAGGCCGCAGCACCTCCAGGTCCAGGCTCTCTGCCGGACCGGGTCGCCACGACAGCTCGCCGTCGACCAGGACGGGCTCGGTGCTGTAGCGCCGCAGTCCGCGCCCCACGATCGTCTCGACGTCCTCGTGCAGCAGTCCGGCGTCCAGCAGGGTCCGCACCAGGAACCCGACCCCGCCGGCTGCGTGGAAGTGGTTCACGTCGGCCGCACCGTTGGGGTACACCCGTGCCAGCAGCGGTACGACGGCCGACAGGTCGGCGAGGTCGTCCCAGGTGAGCAGGATCCCGGCCGCGCGGGCGATCGCGACCAGGTGCAGCGTGTGGTTGGTCGACCCGCCGCTGGCGAGCAGCGCGACGCAGGCGTTGAGGACGACCTTCTCGTCGACCAGCTCACCGATCCCGGGCGCGGTACCCGCGGCCCGCCGCACGCCCACCGCGCCGGCCTCCCGGGTCAGCGCCTCGCGCAGCGGGGAGTCCGGGTTGACGAAGGACGAGCCCGGAAGGTGCAGGCCCATCACCTCCATCAGCAGCTGGTTGGAGTTGGCGGTGCCGTAGAACGTGCACGTCCCCCGGGAGTGGTACGACGCCGCCTCGGCCTCGAGCAGCTCCTCGCGCCCGACCTTCCCCTCGGCGTACGCCTGCCGGACGCGGGCCTTCTCGCCGTTGGGCAGCCCGGAGGCCATCGGCCCGGCGGGCACGAACACGGTCGGCAGGTGCCCGAAGGACAGCGCCCCGATCAGCAGGCCGGGCACGATCTTGTCGCACACGCCGAGCAGCAGTGCCGCGTCGAACATGTCGTGCGACAGCGCGATCGCGGTCGACATCGCGATGACGTCGCGGCTGTAGAGCGAGAGCTGCATGCCGTCGCGGCCCTGGGTGATCCCGTCACACATGGCGGGGACGCCGCCCGCGACCTGCGCGAGCCCGCCGGCGCGGATCACCGCGTCCTTGAGGACGGGTGGGTAGGCGCCGTACGGCTGGTGGGCGGAGAGCATGTCGTTGTAGCTGGTCACGATCGCCAGGTTGGGCTTGTGCCCGTGGGCGAGCTCGGCCTTGGCCGGACCCTCGGCGGCGGCGAAGCCGTGCGCGAGGTTGGCGCAGGCGAGCCGGCCGCGCGCGGGGCCGCGGACCGCGGCGGCCCGCACCCGGTCGAGGTAAGCCGACCGGGTGGCCGCGCTCCGCTCGACGAGGCGCTGGGTGACCTCGGCCAGGACGGGGTGGAGCTCCTCGGTCATCGCGAACCCTCCTGCCAGGTGCGACCGTCTCGAGCAAGCAACCGCTCGGCGGCTGCGGGTCCGTCGGTGCCGGGGTGGTAGCGGACCGGCTCGACGCCGCTCGCCCGCCACTGCTCGAGGATGGGTTCGACCCAGCCCCACGCGGCCTCCACCTCGTCGCGGCGCATGAACAGGGTGGGGACGCCGCGCATCACGTCGCGGAGCAAGCGCTCGTACGGCTCCGGGCTGCGCTCGTCGAAGGTGTCGGCCCAGGTCAGGTCGAGGGACGCCGGGTGCAGCCGGATCCCACCGGGGCCCGGGTGCTTGGCCGTCAGGTGCAGCTGCATGCCCTCGTCGGGCTGCATCCGGATGGTCAGCCGGTTGGGCGTCGTGACGCCCTCGCTGTCGGGGAACATCGCGTGCGGCGGCTCCTTGAAGACCACCTCGATCGTCGACTCCTGCCGGGCAAGGCGCTTCCCGGTGCGCAGGTAGAACGGCACGCCCGACCAGCGCCAGTTCTGTACCTCCGCGCGCAGCGCGACGAAGGTCTCGGTGGTGCTGGGGTGCCCGAGGTCGGCGCCGTACGACGTGTACTGGCCGCGGACCGTTGCCCGGTCGACCTCGGTGCCGGTGAGCGGCGCGAGGGCGCGCAGCACCTTGAGCTTCTCGTCGCGGACGGCGTCGTGCGCATCGCCGCCGACGTACGACGGCGGCTCCATCGCGACCAGGCAGAGCAGCTGCAGCAGGTGGTTCTGCACCATGTCGCGCAGCGCCCCGGCCCGGTCGTAGTAGTCGCCGCGCTCACCGACGCCGAGGGTCTCGGCGACGGTGATCTGGACGTGATCGACCCAGCGGGAGTTCCAGATGGGCTCGAGGAAGACGTTGGCGAAGCGGGTGACGAGGAGGTTCTGCACGCTCTCCTTGCCGAGGTAGTGGTCGATCCGGAAGATCTGCCGCTCCTCGAAGACCCGGCCGACGGCGTCGTTGACCTGGCGCGAGGAGGCGAGGTCGGCGCCGATCGGCTTCTCGAGCACGACCCGGCACCGCGGGGTGACCAGGCCGAGGTCGTCGAGCCGGTCGCAGATCGTGCCGAACAGGTCGGAGCCGACCGCGAGGTAGTGGATCCGGGTGACCTCGGCCGTCTCGGTGGTTGAGGTGCGAGCGCCGGCGAGCCTCGAAACCGGCCGGTCCTTGAGCAGGCCGTGGAGCCGGTCCCAGTCCTCGGCGGAGCCGATGTCGAGCGTGAGGTGGTGCAGGCGGGCGGTCAACCGGTGCAGGGCGCCGGCCTCGAGATGGTCCTCGGCCACGTGGTCGAAGAGGGCGTGGGTGACGAGGTCGCGGTAGCCGGCGTCGTCGAGGGGCGTGCGGGAGACGCCGATGATCCGGGTGCCGGCGGGGAGCTGGCGACGGCGCTCCTGCTCGTAGAGCCCGGGCAGCAGCTTGCGCAGCGCCAGGTCGCCGGTGCCGCCGAACACGGTGAAGTCACAAGGGGGAAGCACGAGGTCGGGTGCGGTCACCCGTGCAACGGTAGTGCGCAAGAGTGTCTTGCGGAAGTCATGCTTATGACTTTTTCAGGACAAAGTCGCAGGGGTTTAGAGTTCGGAGGCATGACGGAGGTGCGGCAGCCGGTCGGTCGCGACACGGCGACGGCGGGCGAGCTGTTCGCGCTGGTGCGCGCGGGCCGGGCCGCCACCCGGGCCGACCTGGTCCGGCTCACCGGCCTGTCCCGCACCGCGGTCGTCGCCCGGGTGAGCGCACTCGGCGAGGCCGGGCTGCTCCGGGTCGGCGCCGAGCTCGCCTCCACCGGCGGCCGCCCGCCCGGCAGCCTCGAGCTCGCGGTCGACGCCGGCAGCGTCCTCGCGGTCGCGATCGGCCGCTCCCGCTCCCAGGTCGCCGTCTTCGACCTCGGCGGCACCGAGCTGGCCGCGTCCGCGGTCGACCACGAGATCGGCGCCGGACCCGGCGTGGTGATGCCGGGCGTCGCCGACCAGCTCGCGCGGCTGATCGGCACCGACACGCCACCGGTGCTCGGCATCGGGCTGTCGCTGCCGGGTGCGGTCGACGCCGAGCGCGGGGTCAGCGTCGACACGCCGGTCATGGCCGGCTGGGACGGCATCCCGCTGGCGCCGTACCTCACCGCGGTGGCGGACGCCCCGCTCTTCCTCGCCAACGACGCCGACATGCTGGCCCGCTCGGAGTACCTCGGCCACGTCGCCCAGGCGCGCGACCTGCTGGTGCTGAAGGCCTCCACCGGCCTCGGTCTCGGCGTCGTCGCCGACGGCCGGATCATCAGCGGAGCGCTCGGGGCCGCCGGGGAGCTCGGCCACACCAAGGTGCCCGAGGCTGCCGCCCGGCCCTGTCGCTGCGGCGACGTCGGCTGCCTCGAGACGATCGCCGCCGGCTGGGCGCTGGTCGCGAGGCTGCGGGAGGAGGGGCGCGAGGTCGAGCACGTCCGCGACCTGGTCGCCCACGCCCTGGCCGGCGACCCCGAGGCCAAGCAGCTGTTGCGCGAGAGCGGACGGATGGTCGGCGAGCTGTTGGCCGTCGCCATCAACCTGCTCAACCCGCGCGCCGTCGTCCTCGGCGGCGACATGGCCGCGGCGTACGACGTCTACGCGGCCGGCGTGCGCGAGGCGGTCTACGCCCGGTCCTCCGCGCTGGCGACCCGTGAGCTGCAGTTCCTCCCCGCGACGTACGGCGACCGGGCCGGTCTCGTCGGGTGCGCCGCCCTGGCGCTGGACGAGGTGCTCAGCCCGGCCGCCGTCGACGCCCGGTTGCGGAACGCGGTCCGCGTCGGTTGATCGTCAGTAGTTGATGTTGTCCTCGGTGATCTTGCGGGCCTGCGCCGCGTAGCTCTCGTTGACGTGCTCGTCGGACAGACCGATGTCGGCGGCCGCCGCCTGCAGGCTCTCCGCGGATCCGGTCAGCTCGGTCGCGGTGTCCTTGACCAGGTCGGCGACCCCGGTCTGCAGCTTCGAGTACGACGACCAGGGCCCGGTCGCCGACAGGCCGATGCCGGCCGGACGGGTCCAGCCCGACGCGCCGATGGTGAGCTCGGCGGTGCACGCGTTGAGGTCGCCGACGATCGACGGGATCCACAGCTCGGTGATCTTGGCGATCGTCTCCTTGTCGACCAGCACCTGGTGCGACTCGAGGACGGAGCTGCCGGTCTTGCCGATCAGCTCGGGCTTGGCGATGTTGAACGGGCCGGCCGCGGTCGCCGGGGCGGCGTCGGTGTAGGTGGCGTCGAGGAGGTCGACGAGCAGCTGCTCCTCGGTGCGGATCCGGGTGTTGATGTCCTTGAGGCCGTTGACCAGGTTGGTCAGCACCTTCGAGGGATGGTCCGCGCCCAGCGGGATCGGCTCGGGCTCGGGCGGCGGCTTGACGAGCGCGCCGAGCAGGCCGCCGCTGGCGCTGGCGCCGGCGCCGGTGAGTGAAGCGGCGACCTTCAGCGCCACGGGAACGGCGACGCCGCCCGCGGCGACGGCGCCGACCCCCGCACACACCGCGCCCACGACGATCAGGAAGATCTTCAGGCCGGTGATGTCGCCACCCTTGGGCCCCGATGCCTGCATCGCCTTGAGTGAGTCGTTGGCGACCTGGGCGATCTGCTCTCGGGTACGCCGGAACAGCTCCTCCTCGCCGGCCAGCGAGTAGGCCAGCACCATGGTCAGTGCCTGCAGGTTGTCGAGCACGGGACGCAGCTTGGTGACGTACTTCTCGTTGAACGCCTCGGCGTACTCCCCGTTGAGCTGGCCGGTGCGGGTCATCAGGTTGGAGATGTCGGAGTCGAGCCGCACGTTCGCGCCGGACGCCTCGCCGGTGTTGTCGTCGCTGTGTGCGTTGACCCTGATCTCGGCTGCGCCCTTGAGCACGGCGCCCTTGTCCCAGCCGAGCGGGTTCGCCGACGGGAAGTCCTCCCAGTCCACGAAGGCGTCGTCGATGGCCTTGTGCCAGTAGTTGAACACGTCGGACTGGAGGTGGGAGTAGTCCTCGACCTTCGGCACGCTCGAGTCGGACTCGGAGCCGTAGATCATCTCGCGCTGCACCTTGCCGTCCGACACGGTGATCCGCCACACGACGGGGTTGGAGTCGTTGGCGTTGCTGCCGACCTCGACGAAGTTCCCGCCGCCGTAGTTGAGGAACCCGCGGTGCTCCATGTCGGCCGCGATGGCGGCCTCGGCGATCAGGGCCTTCATCCCGCTCCCGATCAGCGGTCCTTCCGGTGGCATGGGTCCTCCGTGCGTCGTGGTGTCTGGGCCAGTGCCCGCGTACCCGGTCGTCGAGGACGGCAAACGGCGCCCTCGGCCCGTCGCGACGGCATCGCCGGGCGGGTGCCGGGATTCGGACCGTCGTCTCCGCTCCGGTAATGTCTCCCGCGGTGACGTGTCCGAGCGGCCTAAGGAGAACGCCTCGAAAGCGTTTGTGGGCGCAAGTCCACCGAGGGTTCAAATCCCTCCGTCACCGCCAGCCAGCGAAGAGCCCCCGTCGGATCGCGACGGGGGCTCTTCGGTTCCTGGCCGCCCGGCGACTTCACGGTTCCTTCATCTCCTCCGGCCTACCGTCGCGACATGACCGCGCTCGTCGAGCACCTCCTCGCCGTCCCGGCCTGGCTGGCCGTCGTGGTGGTGTTCCTGCTGCCTGCCCTGGAGTCCTCGGTGTTCCTCGGCTTCGTGTTCCCCGGTGAGCTGGCGCTGCTGCTCGGCGGCGTGGTCGCTGGGCAGGGGCACGTGCCGGTCGCCGTCGTGGCGGCCGCGGGCATCGCCGGCGCGGCCGCGGGCGACACCGTCGGCTATCTCGTCGGCAAGCGGTGGGGGCGGCGGATCCTCGACTCCACGGTGGGCCGGTTCGTGCGAGCCGACCGGCTCGACCGGGCCGAGCACGCGCTGTCGCGGCGCGGGGGCTGGGCGGTCCTGGTCGGCCGGTTCACGGTCGCGCTGCGGGTGCTGGTGCCGGGCCTGGCCGGGATGGGGCGGATGCCGTACCGCCGCTTCCTGCTCGCCAACCTCACCGGCGCCGTGCTGTGGGGCGGCATGATGGTGGCGGCCGGCTACCTCGCGGGCAGCAGCTGGCAACACGTCGCCCACCAGCTCTCGAACGCCGGCCTGGTGCTCACTGGAGTGGTCCTCGCGTTCCTCGTCGGTCGCCACGTGCTCGCTCGCCACCGCCGCGGCCGGATGAGCACTACCGTGGAGCCGTGATGCGGGTACTGGTCGCCGAGGACGATGTCCGCCTGGCCGACCTGCTCGACGAGTCGCTGAGCGAGGCCGGCTGGGACGTCGAGGTCGTCCACGACGGGCGTACGGCGTACGAGCGGCTCCTTGCCGGCACGGAGTACGACGTCGCGCTGCTCGACTGGATGCTGCCCGGCAAGGACGGGCTCAGCGTGGCGCGCCAGCTGCGTGGCCTCGGACTGGTGACGCCGATCCTGATGCTGACCGCGCGCGGCGAGGTGAGAGACCGGATCGAGGGCCTCGACGCCGGTGCCGACGACTACCTGCCCAAGCCGTTCGACCTCGACGAGCTCCTGGCCCGGCTGCGCGCGCTGTACCGCCGCAACAGCCTCACCGGCCTCGCGCCGGTCCAGGTCGGCGACCTCGTCGTCGACCCGGGGGCACGGAGGGTGACCCGGGCCGGCGAGGAGGTCACGCTGTCGGCGCGCGAGTTCGACATCCTCTTCCTGCTCGCGACGCACGCCGGCCAGGTCGTCAGCCGGCTGAGCATCCTCGACGAGGTGTGGGACGGCGAGACCGACCTGCGCAGCAACGTGATCGACGTCCACCTGGCCGCGATCCGGGCCAAGATCGACCGGCCCTTCGGGACCCGCACCATCACGACCCTGCGCGGAGTCGGCTACCGGCTCGACCCGCCCGACCCTCACCCGTGAACCGCGCGAACCTGGTGCGACCGCGCCGCTGGCCGCTGCGGGCACGCCTGGTCGCGGGCTTCTCGGTCGCGACGCTCGTCGTGCTGGTCGCGGCGGGCGCGTTCGTCTACTGGCGCGTCGACTTCGCGCTCGACCGGGCCCTGGACACCGAGCTCGCCCACGGCGTCAGCACCCTGGGGCCGATCGTCGGCGACGACGGGGTCGCCCGGGATCGCGACGCGGCCGAGGCGATCGGCCTGGCCTGGCAGGTGGTGGACGACGACGGGACGGTCGTCGACCACGGCGGACCGGCCGGTACGACGCCGATGCTGGTCACCAGCGGCTACGGCAAGCACGACGTCGAGGCGCGGCTCTCGACCGGGCGGGCGTCGTACCGGATCCGGGCGGTGGGACTCGCGCACCAACGCCGGCTGCTGGTCGGTGTCCGGCGGGACCGCGAGGACGAGGCGCTGCGTGAGCTGCTACTGCAGCTGGTCGTCGCCGGCCTCGGCACCTTGCTGGTGACGGCGTTCGTCGGCGACCGACTGGCCCGCGCGGCGCTGCGTCCGGTGGAGCGGTACCGGCAGCAGGCCGCGGCGATCGCGACGGGGGCGGCCGACCTGCGCCTCGAGGTGCCGGCCGGGCGCGACGACGAGGTGACCCGGCTCGGCCACACCTTCAACGACATGCTCGCCGGCCTGGAGCGGGCACTGGAGCGCGAACGGCAGTTCGTCGCCGAGGCCAGCCACGAGCTGCGCACCCCGCTCACCCTGCTGACCGGCCGGATCCAGCTGGCCCGCCGGCGACGTCGTACGTCGGACGAGCACGAGCGGATCCTCGACGAGCTCGCCATCGACCTCGACCGGCTCGCACGCCTGGCCGACCAGCTCCTCCAGGTGGGCGCCGAGCCAGTGGGTGGCGGCGAGAGCGACCTCGCGCAGGTCGTCGCGCGGGTCGTCGAGGAGCGCCGGGTCGCCGATCCCGCCGGCGCCGCCGGCTGGGAGGTCGAGCTGCTCGCCACCACCACCCCCGTCGGCATCGCCGACCACGAGGCGGAGCGCGTGCTCGCCAACCTGCTCGACAACGCCGTCCGGCACGGCGCCCCGCCGGTTCGCCTGGTCGTCGACCGGCCGGGCCCCGGCTGGGTGCGGTTGACGGTCAGCGACGCGGGCGCCGGGATGCCGCCCGCCCTGCTTGCAACCGCCACCCAACGGTTCACGCGCGCCGAGGAGGCACGGTCCCGCACCGGCGCCGGCCTCGGCCTGGCGCTCGTCGCCGGGATCGCCGAGCGCGCCGGCGGTCAGCTGCGGCTGTGCCAGGACGGGCAGCACGTCGCTCGCCCGGACGGTGTCGTCGACCTCGACTGTGACCACGGCGCGGGCCTGACGGTGACCGTGCTGTTGCCCACGGCGGCTGAGGTCACGGATTGATCACACTTGGCCCGGCCGCGCCCCCGGCCGGGCACGACCCGACTGCAGCGCCCCGATCGGACCTTTTGTCCGCCCCACGTCGGAGAGTGTTGAAGCGGAGGTCCGTCACGGCCGCCGCCGGCTGCACGTGGCGCTGCTGGTCGGCAGCGACGTCGAGCTGGTTGGTGTCTGCTGGTGTTGTCCCTCGCTCCCTGGGTGACGGTGGTCGGCTACGAGACGACCGGCTTCCGGCACAGCACCGCGGTGCTCGAGGAGCTCCCGCAGTGACCCCCGTTCGGGGGACAAATCCGTGGATCTGGGAACGATGGCTCCGGTGACCGGGTCTTCCGACCTACCGTGACGGGGGGACAGGTGCATCACCGCTGACGAGTGGCTCCCCGCGGGCAGTGGTGATGGAGCTGGTTGGTTCATCGAGTCATCCGGCCACGGGGCCTGATGAAGGTGGGTCGGTGGACCCTGCTGCAAAGGAGTGGCCGGGTCACCGGCTTTGGGGGAGTCATGGAGTTTCATTCCGAGGAAGAGCTGCTGGACCAGGTCCGGCAGGGGGACGAGGCTGCGTTCGGCGTCCTGTTCGTCCGGCACCGCGGCTACGCGTTCGCCGTGGCCCGACGCACTGTCGGCGAGCGTGACGCGGAGGACGTGGTCGCCGAGGCGTTCGAGCGGATCTTCGCGATCCTCAAGGGCGGACGCGGGCCGACGACCACCTTCCGGCCGTACCTCAGCGTCACGGTCCACAACGTGGCCGTCAACAAGCTGCGCGGTCGCAGCCGCGAGGTGACCACCGAGCCGGCTGACCTGATCCCGCTGCTCGTCACCGACGACACGTCGGGCAAGCACCTCACCAGTGGGGTGGTGCGCGAGGCGTTCGCGGCCCTGCCCGCCCGCTGGCAACAGGTGCTCTGGCTCTGCGAGGTCGACCGGGTTCCCCACGACGAGGTCGGCGAGCTGCTCGGCATCAAGGCCAACGCGGTCGCCGCGCTGGCGATGCGGGCGCGCCGCGGCCTTGCCGACGCCTACCTGGCGCAGTACGCCCAGTCCGCCGACTCGACCGAGTGCAAGAAGGTCGTCGGCTACCTGCCGGGCTATGTCAACGGCCACCTCACCCGGGCCCGCCGGGAGACGGTCGAGCGGCACCTGCGCACCTGCAAGAGCTGCCCGGTCGCGATCCTTGAGCTCGGCGAGGCCCGCCGTGACGTGGGTGCGCTGCTCGCGCCCCTCGTGGTCTCGCTGGCTGCGACCGGAGCCGTCGGCGCGACGGCGGCCGGTGGGATCGACGCGGTCGTCAGCAGCTCCTTCGGCAAGGCCGTCACCGGGGTCCTCGCCTCGACTGCGGTCGCCGGCGTGGTCGCCGGGGTCGCGCTGGTCGCGATCCGCTCGCCCGAGCCGAATCAGACGGCGGCGCCCGTCACGCCGGCGCCGACCCACTCCAGTGAGGCCGCGGACCCGGTCACGCCGGCCGCGCCGCGACCCACCAGGCACCGGGCGCCGCACACCAAGACGGGCGTCGTCGAGGAGACGCCGACGCCCGTCGAGGTCACCTCGGCCGCGCGCAAGCGCCCCGCCGACCAGCTGGAGTACGCCGAGGTCGAGAAGTCGCCCGTCGCGTCCAAGCCCCCGCGCGCCGAGTCGGCGCCGCAGCAGCCGGGCTCGGACCCGTCCGCGACCGACCCGACGCCGACCGACCCGACGACCCCGCCGACGCGCGACCCGCGCCTGGGTACGCCGGTGCTGGCCGGGTCGCCGTCGGGCCCGGCCTGGCGCCGGGTCACCATCCAGGTCGACGGCGACGGCCAGGCCGTCCAGGTCGCGCTCGGCGGCGTCGGCGCCACCAACTACTGCGTGAGCGCGGGCGGCGCGACCGACTGCGCCTCGCGGGCCCAGCACGGTCCGTGGTCCGACCTCGTCACGGTCGGCTCGGGGATCACCCAGGTGATCCTCGACGTGAAGGTCGCCCACACGACGTACCTGACCTTCGCGATCACCCGCGTCGACGGGCGCGACGCGGACCTCGGCAACAACGACCGGGCGATCGCCGTACCGTCGCCGGGATGGCAGGCGGACGGCTACTGAGGCCAGCGCGCCGAGTCGTCCAGCCACGCGCGGGCGGCCTCGGCCCGGATCCGGCCGGTCACGGCCTCGGCGAGCCGCGCCCCGGAGCCCCCGCGGCGCAGCTGCGCGACGAGCTCGGCGTGCACGCGCAGCAGGGCATGCCGACGCTGATGCCGCAGGCTCGGGCTCAGCAGTGCCGTCGTCGTCCGGGCATGGGTCACGTCCAGGGCGTGGGCCAGCACGATGTCGTCGAGCAGCGCGGCCGCCTCGCTGAGCCGCCGCAGCTGGAGCGCGGCCGGGTGGACGGCCAGCTCCTCCGCGGTCGCCACGGCCCGGTGCGCCCAGTGCCGGTGCACGACATCGACGGAGGTCTCGGCCTGCTGCATCACGCCACATAGACGGCGTCGCGGCCCGGATCTGACGCGATACAAGTTTTCGCTGCGACCGCGTCACGCCGAGGATCCGAGCGTGTCTCCCTGGCATGGGAGCCGCCACAACGAACCGTTGGTCGGACGACCCGTCACCCGATCGGGTGACGGGCCGTCCGGCCGGAGAAACGCTGCAGCTGCTGGTCGACCACGTCATCAGCGAGAGCGTCGCCGACCTCGACCGCCCACACGTCCTGGCCATCACCGAGGGAGGTCTTACGTACGTCTCCGGGCCGTACGTCGACGCCCAGGCCGCGCTGTGCGCCCTCGAGGACGACCGCAAGGTCAATGCCGAGGTGGCGGCCGACCGCAGCTACCAGGTCTCGCCGCTGCTGCCGCCGTTCTGCCCGCACCTCGTGCCGAGGCCCGGTGACGTGGATGGGTGACCTCGGCGTGCCCCCCAAAAGGGGGTCATTCGGCCCCGGGGCCAGCGCATTCGCTGTCTTCGGTCGTTTCGGTTCTCGCAAGATACCCACTGCTGGGGTGGGGTCCCAGACCGGGCAGCGAGACGTGCAGACCCATGTTGACCGACCTGCCGGCGCAATGGTGCGTCGATGAGAACGAAGGGGACAGATCAGTGAGTGAGTCGACTTGGAGCCACCGCGCGTGGCGAGCCTGGGTGATGGGCTTGGCTCTCGCTCTAGGTGCAGTCGTGATGCCGTCGTTGGCGCCGTCGGCGTCGGCGACGACCCAGCCAGGAGCCGGCGACACCGTCTGGATCGGCACGCTGGTGCAGGGACACCCGGGCACGCGGTTGCACAGCGTGTACTCGCCCGTGCCGGCGGACACCAGCAACCCGGGAACCCCCGACTACTGGGCGTACTGCATCGAGCACAACGTGTCGGCGAAGACCGGTACGACCGGCGTCGCCGGCAACGTATCGGCCTTCCTGGGCACCAACTACTACGACACTGACCCCACCATCCCCGGCAAGGTGATGTGGATCGTCGCCAACAGCTACCCGGCGATCAGCCTGTCGGACTTCGCCACGGCCGCCGGCGTGCCCGGTCTCACGCCGAACGACGCGATCGAGGCGATCCAGTACGCCATCTGGCGCTACACGGACCTGACCTTCGACGCGAACTGGAACTGGGCGGGCTCCGACTCGACGGCGAACGCCGAGGCGGCGTACTGGTACTTGATCGGCAAGATCAACCAGGGCAACACCCTGACGCCCGGCTCGGCCTCGGTCACGGCGAGCGTCACCGCTCCGGGCGGCGCGCAGCAGGCCGGCACGCTGGTCGGTCCGTTCACGGTCCACACCAACCAGCCGACCGTCAGCGTCACCGTCGCCCCGGGCGTCGGCGTGACAGACGCGGCGGGCACCCTGATCGACACCTCGGCCGTCACCGACGGTCAGCAGATCTACCTCGACCTGCGCGGCTCGACCACCGCCGGCTCCGCCACTGTCACCGTCACTGCGCAGGGCGCGGGCGGCACCGGCATGACCATCTCCGTGCCGACCACCAGCGGCGGCACGCCTACGACCGGCAACCACGCGCAGTCGCTGGTCCTGGTCGCGGCCAGCACCGCTACCACCACCGGCTCGGCCGCCGTCAACTGGACCGCCGCTCCGGCTCCGTCGATCGGCACGACGTTGGTTGACAAGGTCGACGACGACCACACGATCCCCGCTGGTGGTGGGGTCGTGGTGGACACGATCGCCTACTCGAACCTGACTCCGGGTACGTCGTACACGGTGACCGGTGAGCTGCGGAAGAAGTCGGATGGTTCGGCGACCGGGATCACCGGCACCAAGACCTTCACTCCGGTCAGCGCCAACGGCACGGTCGAGGTCGAGTTCACCGTTCCGGCCGGCTACGCGGGTCAGTCGCTGGTTGCGTTCGAGGAGCTGACTGTGACCGGTCAGCCGGCCGTCGTCGCGGAGCACAAGGACATCAACGACACCGCGCAGACGGTGAGTGTTTCGCCGGCTCCGTCGATCGGCACGACGTTGGTTGACAAGGCCGATGACGACCACACGATCCCCGCTGGTGGTGGGGTCGTGGTGGACACGATCGCCTACTCGAACCTGACTCCGGGCACGTCGTACACGGTGACCGGTGAGCTGCGGAAGAAGTCGGATGGTTCGGCGACCGGGATCACCGGCACCAAGACCTTCACTCCGGTCAGCGCCAACGGCACGGTCGAGGTCGAGTTCACGGTTCCGGCCGGCTACGCGGGTCAGTCGCTGGTTGCGTTCGAGGAGCTGACCGTGACCGGTCAGCCGGCCGTCGTCGCGGAGCACAAGGACATCAACGACACCGCGCAGACCGTGTCAGTCCAGAAGGGCGCCCCGACCGTCAACACCCAGGCCTCCGCGGCCACGGTGACGGTCGGCGCGAGCCTGCACGACGTCGTGACCATCACCGGGTTCGTCCCGGGTGGCAGCGCCACCGGCACCGCGGTCCTCTACGGCCCGCTCTCCGCGGTCAACGACACCGTCTGCACCGAGGGCAACGTGGCCGGAACGGTCACGTTCACCCCGGCCAACGGCACCATCACGACCCCGACCGTCACGGTGACCCAGCCCGGGCTCTACACCTGGCAGGTCACGGTGAGCGCGGACGACCGCAACGACAAGGCCACCCACGCCTGCGGGCTCGCGGCCGAGACCACCACGGTGCAGCAGTCGGGCACCGGCTCGGGCGGCGAGTCCAAGGTGTCGCTGACGACGGAGACCTCGCACGACCAGGTCAAGCCCGGTGCCCAGGTGTTCGACAAGGTCACCATCACCGGCTTCGTCCCCGGGTACGGCGCCACCGGCTCGGCCACGCTGTACGGTCCGTTCGCCTCCCGCGACAAGATCGCCTGCACGCCGGCCAACGCCGTCGGCACGGTGAACTTCACGCCGGGCAACGGTGTCGTCCACACGCCGACCGTCCAGGTCAACCAGACCGGCTACTACACCTGGGTCGCGTCGACCACGGCCGACAGCCACAACACCGCCGCGTCGCACGCCTGCGGCCTGGTGTCGGAGACCACCCTGGTGCACAAGCCGGCCTACGCGACGCCGACCGTCAGCACGGGCTTCGCCAACGACGGATGGAAGCCGGCCGGACGTCGTACGGTCGACCGGATCCGGATCCCGTCGCTGGGCGTCAACGCCCGGACCTCGCTGGTCGGCATCAAGAGGGGCACCATGCAGGTGCCCGGCAATGTCGCCCGCACGGGCCAGCTCAGCCAGTCCGCCGCGGCGGACGATCTGATCGGTACCACGGTCATCGCGGGTCACGTGTCGGACCGGCACGACCGGCCGGGTGCGTTCTGGAAGTTGACCAAGATCCGCAAGGGCAAGGTCGTGACGCTCTGGCAGGGCGGCAAGAAGCTGCGTTACCGGGTCACCTCGATCCAGCGGTTCTCGCGGACCTCGAAGCTGCCCGACCGGTTCTTCTCGACCACCGGTGAGCACCAGCTGGTGCTGATCAGCTGCGCGGGCAAGGTGACGACGTCGAGCGGCGGGTTCCACTACCGCCAGAACGTCGTGGTCACCGCGGTTCCGCTGGGCTGACAGCGACATGACTCCGGCGGCGGTGGTGGTTCTTGTCCACCGCCGCCGTCGGGCGCATCTGCTCCATTTCACCTTCAGGAAGGAGCAGGCCATGCCACCACGTCCAGAGTCGGGGTATCTGGCCACCGTCTCGGGTGTCATGACGTTGGGAGTGTTGGCCGTGGGCTCCCAGAGCCAGGCCCAGGCCGAACCGGCTGCCGTGGCACAGGACGGTGTGACCTGCCTGCTGCCAAGCGCCGAGAACCGCTTCCTCACCGTCGAGCTGCTGACCGCGGACGGCCTCGACCGCCACCTCCTGGCGTCCGGCATTGCGATCACCGAGGTCGACGCTCGGCCGCGACCTGCGGTCCGCCAGGTGACCCGCTGCGGCGCCGGCACGACGAGGGGCGCGGGGCACCGCCTTACACCGACCTGCTGCAGACCACCGAGGAGCCGTGGTGGGGCGAGCCCGACGAGTCCAAGCGCAGCCCCGACGTGGTCGTCGACCGCTGGGTCCAGGATCTCCTCACCCGGATGGACCAGCCGTACGCGGTGATGGTCCGCAGCGTGTCGCTGACCGAGTACCTCGGCCCGTTCCCGCACGCCGTGGCCGCAGCCTGGGCGGCCGAGGACGAGCTGGCGGGGAACCACCTTCTGTCCGAGGACGAGCAGGTGAGCGTGCGGTTGCTCCCGCTGGTGCGGCCTGTCGAAGACGAGCTCTGAGGGGTGCGGGACTCAGGCCGGCACGTCGAGTAGGAGCTCCGCGACGTCCTGACCGCCCACCGACAGCACCTGGGCGCTCACTGCGATCGGCCCGCTCGCCGAGCGTATGCCGGCTGTGACGTGGGGGTGCGCGCCGACCAGGGTCATCCGGACGCCCTCGGGGGCCGGGAACAGGGTGACGGTGAGGTCCGTGCCGCGCGGGGTCTCGGCCACCGCCGCCAGCACGACATCGCCTACGCCGGCCGCCATCTCGGCGGGCAGGTCGGTGCCGCCGGCCCGCACCACCAGCCGGACGCCGCGTTCGTGGGCGTCGCTGAGCGCCCGGGCGAACCACTGGCCGACATGGACCAGGTCGGGATGGAGCAGGGTCAGCTGGCGCAGGTAGGCCTCCTCGCTGGCGCAGCGCTCGCGCAGCGCCGGGGCGCCGGGGTCGGTGGCGCCGTACACCGCCTCGAGGAGCTCCAGGGAGCGGTTCAGTCCGGCGACGCGCCAACGCGCTCGGGACCGGTCGGCTGCCTCCCGCTCCGCCAGCCGGGTGTCCGCGGCCCAGCCGGCCCGTTGGTCGGCCGCAGCCTGCGTGCCGATCGCGCCGATCGTGTGCTGGAACCGGGCCCAGCCAGCTACCAGTCCGAGTCCGGCCGCGCCCGCTATCAGGGTGATCGTCTCGGCCTGCTGGGAGGACTGTCCGACGGCCACCGCGACTGCGACGACCACGGCGCCGTACGACAACGCGGCCCACACCGCCATGGACCGGCGGGGACCGAGCTCGGTGATCACGATGAGCGGGCCCGTCGCGCCGATGGCCTGCCAGAGCACCGGATCCTCGCGTCCGTAGTCGACTGCCGCGGCGGAGAGCACGAACCCGACCGCCGCCGCGGCGGTGAGCAGGACCACCACCCACGTCGGCAGGCTCTCGCGACGCCGGGTGGTCCGCCAGGCCACCCCCGCGCCGAGAGCGGAGAGGCCTGCCATCAGGTACTCCGGCGTCGCCTCGCCCGGGTGGTTGGTGACGGCGAGGTAGAAGCCGATGATGGACACCCCGGCGGCGTACAGCAGGCAGGCGTCGCGGCGCAGCACCTGCACAATGCTGGCGATGTTCCGCTCCGTGCCGGACTTGGCGGGCGGTGCGCCGGTGGTCGGCACGGTCAGGGTGACCCGTGTCCCGGCGCCCGGCGCGGTGTCGAGATCGACCTCGATCCCGGCTTCCCGGGCGCGGTCCAGGACCGAGACGGCCAGGCCGCCGGAGGTGCCGACCTGCCCGTCGAAGCCGACGCCGTCGTCGGCGACGGTCACCACCAGGCGCCCGTCCCTCTCCTCAGCGCGTATGTCGACCTCGCCGACACCGGCGTGCTTGGCGGCGTTCTGGACCAGCTCGGTGGCGGCCCGGCGCAGCGCCCGGAGTCGGGCCGGGAGCAGGTCGTCCTCGAGCCGGGCCAACTCGTCGTCGTCGAGTCCGCGGTGGCGAACTCGTATCCGGGGGTCGAATGACGCCGCCCGTAGCCCACCGTTGTCGGTGGCCGGCTCGGCGCCATCGCGGAGCGCGCTGACGGTCGCGATGTCGCGCGCACAGCGCTCGCGCACCGCGTCGGCGTCGCGCACCGCGGCGCCGCCGCTGGCGAGGGCTGCGAGGGTGTTGATCACGGTGTCGTGCAGGACCCGGGCGTCCTCGGCGGAGGCCCGGCTGGCCGCCTCCTGGGTGGCGGCCGCGGCCCGCCGGCGTTGCGCGGCGATCGTGGTCGCGTCGGCACGTCCCGCGAAGTCGTAGAGATAGGTCTGGCAGATCCGGGTCGCCAGCACGATCGCGCAGCGGGTGACGAACACCGAGATCGGCAGAGTGGTGGGCAGCTCGGGTCGGGTCACCAGCATGGCTACCGGGACCAGCACCACGGTCGCGGCGGGCATCGCGAGGGCGAGGCGGCCGCGGAGCACGAACGCGGGCATGGCGCTGCTGAGGTTGAACATCCAGCAGGCCGCGAACAGCAGCGGGTCGTTCATCGACGCGGCGGCCCACCAGTCGGCCACGAACAGCAGGTCGACCCCCACGATCGGCAGCCACAGCGGCAGTCGGCCAGCTCGGACAACCAGCGTCGTGAACAGCACCGCGACGTGAGCCACAAGGAGGGGCAGCAGTGAGCCGATCGGCCGGTCGGAGGCGAAGATCGCGCCCAGCATCACCAGCTGACAGCCGACGGTGGCCAGCAGGAGCACCCGTCGTATCGAGTCGGCGAGGGTGTGCGTCGCCCAGCCGTCCTCGGCGGGGGTGAAGGGTGCCGCGCGACGGACCAGGTCGCGGACCAGGGGACCGAACCGGACCTGTGCTCGGAGTCTGGTCACGCGGGCATTCTCTCGCCTGCGACAGGGTGAGTTCGGGTAACCCGCCGACATCTCGACGCCGGACTGCGAGACTTGTCCTCGTGGGAGATGGAGGGTCGGAGGTCTGGCAGGTCGCCCTCGTTGAGGACCACCTGCTGCAACGTCGCCGTACCGAGGAGATCCTCGGACGCGAGTCGGGCCTGGTCGTGGTGGCGAGCTGCAGCACGCTGCCCGAGTTCCTCGCCTGGGTGCAGCGTGCACCGGTGAGCTCGCGCCCCCAGCTGCTCGTGCTCGACCTCAGCGTCGATCGTGGGCCCAGCGTCGACCCGGACGTCGTGGCTCGCCTCGTCGACGCCGGTCTGCGGATCCTGGTGCTGTCCGCGCTCGCCTCACCCGCCCTGGTCCGCGCCGTCATCAAGGCCGGAGTCGCCGGGATCGTCGGCAAGCGCGACTCCGAGCAGGACGTGGTCGACGCGGTGTGGACCGTGCTGCGCCGCGGCGAGTGGATGACCCCTGACCTCGCCGCCGTGATCGCCTCCGACGCCGACCGTCCGCAGCTCAGCGACCAGGAGGAGCGGGCTCTGGTGCTCTATGCCTCCGGGCTCACCCTCGGCGCGGTCGCCGAGGCCTTGGGGGTCAAGCCCGAGTCGGCGAAGACCTACATCGGCCGGGTGAAGGCCAAGTACGCCGCGGCGGGTCGGCCGGTGCGCTCGAAGGTCGAGCTCAGCCGGATCGCCGTGGACGACGGGTACGTCGGGCACGTGTGACGACGCCCCGCGCCGAGGGGCAACGAGCCCTCCGGTGTGTGGTCCACCTATTGGCGGAACCTCTAAGACGGAGGGGCCGCACCCGAACGGGTGCGGCCCCTCCGCCTTTCGACATCCAGCCTGGGGTGGTGCCTGGTCTGGCTCAGCGTCCGGAGAGGCTCCGGGCGCCAGTGGCAGGCGTACCCGCGACCTTCTTGGGCTGCTTGGGCGTCTTGACCTTGGCCTTCGACGGCAGCGACTGGACCGGGTTGCCGGCGGGGGTGGTGCCGGCGGCCGTTGCGACGTTGACCACCTTGCCGGCCACCAGGTCACGCTTGTGGACCTTGTAGGTGGCCGTGCAGGTGATCGAGGCCCCGGGGGCGAGGCCGGTGGCCGGGAGCGCCGGGCACTTCGGCGTCAGGCTGCCCTTGCCGCTGAACTGCTGCTCCGCGATCGTGACCGTCTTCAGCGCGATGTTGCCGGTGTTGGTCACCTTGAAGGTGTACTTGATCTTCTCGCCGAGCTTGGCGACCTTCTTGGGCGTCGCCTTCTTGACCAGCGCGACACCGGGAACGGCCGGCTGCACGGTGGCGGCCGCGGTGTTGTTCGCCGGGTTGCCGCGGTCGGTGACGCCCACGTTGTTCAGCACGGGTGCGTTGCCGGTGAGGACCTTGCTGTAGACCAGGGTCAGCTTCTCGCCGTTGTCGAGACCGCGGACGTCGTCGCCCACGGGCCGCGAGCAGTCGAGCTCGCCGTCGGCGGGGATCGCCGAGCCGACCGCGGTGTCACAGGAGAACGGCGTGCCGCTGCCGCTGGCCTGGACCGACACCAGGGTGCCGCCGCCGGCCTTGTCGTCGGTGACCGTGACCGTGTCGTCGATGCCCATCAGGTCGGGACCGTTGTTGGTGATCACCAGGGTGTAGGTGACCGGCGTGCCGGACTCGAACACCTCGGCCGCGGCCGTCTTGGTGACCGACAGGTCGTAGTTGCACGGCACCCACTCGATCTCGCCGGTGCCGTCGCGGCTCGGCTCGTCGTCGGCCAGCTTCTCGCCCTCTGCCTGGGGGATGAGAGCCGCACCGTGGGCGGTGTCGAAGTAGCTGGAGCCGCCGCCACCGCCGCCGCCGATGATCGCGCCGTTCGGGCCGGTCACGTCGCCGATGGTGGTGGCACCGCCGCCGCCGCCGAAGTAGCCGGCGCCGCCGCCGCCGCCCTGGTCGGCGCCGTTGGGACCGCCGCCCTCACCGCCGTTGCGGGCGTCGCCGGGGTGACCGTTGTTGTCGGTGTCGCTCGCGTGGACGCCGCCGGCGCCGGGTGCGCTGGTGTCGCCGCCCTGGCCGCCGCCGGGCGCGCCGGGCGTGTCAGCGGTGGCATCGTTGCCGGCCGCGCCTTCCTGGCCGGCCCACGTGCCTGCGCCGTCGACGACGCCGGCGTGACCGCCGCCGCCTGCGTCGCCGTTGTGGCCGCCGCCAGAGCCGCCGCCGCCGCCGACCAGCGCGACGAGGTCGCCGTTGACTGAGAAGCTGGTGTAGCCGCCGCCGCCACCACCAGTGTGGCCGCCGGGACCGCCGTTGCCGCCCTTGTCGTCGCCGGAGGCGCCACCGATGCCGCCGCCGGAACCGCCGTCGCCGACCACGCCGGTGAGCACGTCGCCCGGCGCTACCGGGATGCGGAACTGGATGCGGGCGCCCTGGCCGCCGCCGACCTGGATCGGGTCGTCCGGGTCCTCGGTCTCCGGGTCGTCGTCGCCGGTGGAGACGGCGGTGCCGCCGTTGGCGCCCTCGAGGGTGACCACTGCGGCGCAGGAGCCGGGAGCGGGGGTCTCCTCGAACGCGCCGACGCCGAGCACGGTCGGCTCCTCGGGCTCGGGGGCGGGATCGGCGTGCGAGCTGGGCACGCTTCCGAAGATGGTGATCGTGGCGGTCGCGGTGGCCAGCGCGGCGATGCCGGCGAGCCTCACGCGACGTCGGGGGGAGGTAGTCAATGCGGACATGCCCGGCTTTCTATCGGCCTCCCGGTGCGCGAATCCCCCTAAGTGGGGCAACTCGGCTCAAATGCCCCCCGAACAGGTGACAGGACGGCCGGCGCGATCGACGCCAGACGACGCGAGGGACCGCGTGCTGTCCAACGGCCTGGCGCGCCCGCCCGCAGTCCCCCCAGTCTTCCACCTGGTCGAGTCCGGGGCAGCGGAGATTCAGGAAGGCTCATATCCAGTGACACACGTGCAGGAGGGCGGGCCTGCGTACTGGCGCGTCGCGATCGTCGAGGACCATCGGTTGCAGCGGCTGCGCACCGAGGAGCTGGTCGGCCGGCAGCCCGGCCTGCGGGTGGTGTGCTCCTGCGAGACGCTCGACGAGCTGATGACCTGGATGGCGGGCCGGTCGTCGCACGAGCGGCCGCATGTCGTCGTCCTCGACCTCGTCGTCGACCGTGGCCGCGACGCGGACCCGGCCGTCGTCGAGCGGCTGGTGCGTTCCGGGCTGCGTGTCCTGGTGCTCTCCGCGATGGCGTCGGTCCCGCTCGTGCGCGCCATGATCCGCGCCGGAGTCACCGGTTTCGTGGGCAAGAGGGACACCGAGGAGGACATCGTCGCTGCGCTCTGGGCGGTGCTCCGGCGCCGTCAGTGGATCACCCCGGAGCTGGCGAGCGTGATGGCGGGGGACGCTCAGCGTCCCCGGCTCAGCGATCAGGAGGAGCGCGCCCTGGTTCTCTACGCGTCCGGCCTGACCCTCGACGCGGTCGCCGAGGCCTTGGGGGTGAAGCGCGACACCGTCAAGAAGTACATCGAGCGCGTGAAGGCCAAGTACGCCGACGTCGGGCGTCCGGTGCGGACGAAGATCGACCTCAACCGGGAGGCGATCCGAGACGGCCTGATGACCCCGTCGTCATGAGCGACGGATCGCTCGGGCTCCCATGACCCGGCTCTGCCCCCTCAACGGGGGACAATCCTCAACCAGCTCTGCCGAAGCGCGGAGTGGGCCTCGATCGCGCCGCTAGCGTCCAGGCAGGTGGAGGGGATCGACGGTTCGCGTCCTGCCTCCGTCGGAGACGCGAGGAACTCGGCGTGACGTAGCACCGTCGGTGCGCGCCCGTTCCGCGTCCGCGGACATCAGCTTCTTGGAGGTAGGGATGGCCCTCGAACGATCCGGGCCGCAGCGGGTCGTGCACACGCGTGGCCCGCTGCGCGCCGTCGCGCACGCAGGTGTCGCTGCGGCACTGACGGTCAGCCTCGCCGTGGTGCTGGGCGGGGCCGTCGTCCCCGGCGCGGACGCGACACCCGTGGAGCGGGTCCGCGCGACCGCGGCCTGCTCCACACCGGCAGGACCGTTCACCCCGGCGACGACCAGCATCCCCGCGATCGGCCGGTCGGTCAGCGTCGTGCGCGTGCGCCGTACCCCCTCGGGTGCGGTCGGCACGCCGCCGGTCACCAAGCGTGGCAAGTGGCTGATGGGCCTCGATCCGCAGGTCCGGCCGGGCGGCGGCAAGGGCAGCGTGATCATGGTGGCGCACACCTGGCCCGACGACTCGGCGCTCGGCAACGCGCTGCTCCGCTCGCTCGCCGTGGGTGACCGGCTCCAGCTCGCCAACGGCTCCGCGAATGCCTGCTACCAGGTCACCGGGCGCAAGAAGTACGGCGCCACCAAGGTCCCCCGCAAGAAGGCCTTCCGCTGGTGGGGGCCGGAGCAGCTGGTGATCGTGGTGTGCTCGGGCAAGCGGCTCGGCCCGGGGCGCTGGACTCACCGCACGATCTGGTACGCGACCCCCGTCGTCGATCCAGGCTGACCAGGACGGTCCACAGATCCCACGTCGGTGCGCAGAGTCGTCCCCTTGCCGCCCGGCGTGTGCAGCTGCAGGAGCAGCGGCCCCACGTGTGCACCCCACTGCGCACTGACCCCGAGACCCGGGTGGGCCGTCTCGTGCAGCCGCCGCAACCCTGTCGGGCGTCCGGCCCGGCAGGGTTGCGGATGGGACGAGCTCGGCACTGCACCATCGGGCATGCCGAGTCCGGCCAGCACCCCTGACGGGGTCAGCCGGCGTCGGCCGGGCCGAGGCAGACGGCGACCAGCTCGCCCGCGGCCTCGCCCAGGAACACGGCCCAGCCGCGGTCGAAGGACACCAGCTCGGTGGCGCCGTCCGGGGTGCGGATGATCGCCTTGCTCGGGATGACGTCGCGGTCGAAGCCGGTCGGCGAGCACCGGTTCTCCTGCATCAGCGAGTCGAGGGGACCCGACGACATGTCGATGCGGCGAGCCGGGTCGGTGGGCGGTCGCGTCGCGACCGAGCCGATCCCGCCGAAGGCGACCAGCAGGGTGAGGGCGGCCACGGTGGTCGACGTACGCGTGGCGTGGACGGCGACCCGAAGCCAGGTCGGGGCCGTGACGACAACGCTCATGAGCCCCCCTTGTCCAGTGTCCCGGTCAGCCCGTCGCCGGGTCTCTTCCCACTGCCCATCACAACGACGGGAGGGCGGCCGGGTCACGACCGCGTGACGTGACAGACACCGGCGCACGGCAGGATGGGGCCATGACCTGGTTCGACGCCCCGGCCGACGCGGCCACCCGGCTCGCGGCGGCGGGCTACCTCGCGGACGCCGCCACGGCGACCACCACCTATCTCGCCGGCGCGTTGGAGAAGCCGCTGCTGCTCGAGGGGCCGGCCGGCGTCGGGAAGACCGAGCTGGCGAAGGCGGTGTCCCGGGCGACGGGCGCCGAGCTGGTCCGGCTGCAGTGCTACGAGGGGCTCGACGAGGCGCGCGCGCTCTACGAGTGGAACTACAAGAAGCAGCTCCTGCGGATCCAGGCCGCCAACGCCGGCGACTCCGGTGTCGACTGGGATGCCACCCACGACGACATCTTCTCCGAGGAGTTCCTGCTCACCCGGCCCCTGCTCACCGCGATCCGGCGCGAGGAGCCGACGGTGCTGCTCATCGACGAGGTGGACAAGACCGACATCGAGGTCGAGGGCCTGTTGCTGGAGGTGCTCAGCGACTTCCAGGTGACCATCCCCGAGCTCGGCACCGTCGCCGCGACCCGCCGCCCGTTCGTCGTCCTGACCTCGAACGCCAGCCGCGAGCTGTCCGAGGCGGTCAAGCGCCGCTGCCTCTACCTCCACATCGACTATCCGGACGCCGCCCGCGAGCGGCAGATCCTGCAGCAGCAGGTCCCCGGCCTCGACGACCGGATCGCCGAGCAGCTGGTCACCACCGTCGGGCGGTTGCGCGAGCTGGAGCTGAAGAAGGCACCCTCGATCGCCGAGTCGGTCGACTGGGCCCGAACCCTGATCGCGCTCGAGATCCGCGACCTCGACGCCAAGGCGATCGCCGACACCCTCGGCGCCGTGCTCAAGCACCAGTCCGACCACGAGCGCGCCGTCAAGGAGCTCAAGCTCGCCCGGGCTTGAGGCCGTGATGACCGAGTACGCCGAGCAGTCTGGGCTCCTCGAGCGCCATCTCGCGTTCGTCGAGGCGCTGCGCGGCGCCGGGCTGTCGGTCTCGCTCGCCGAGGACATCGACTCCCTCGCCGCGCTCGGCGCGGTGCGCTGGGGCGAGCGGGCGACGGTGCGCGACGCGTTCGCCGCCACGATGGTCAAGAAGCAGGCTCAGCGCACCACCTTCGACGCGCTCTTCGACGTCTACTTCCCCGCGATGGTCGGCAACGGCGCGGTCGAACAGGGTGGGGAAGAGGCCGGTGACGGGCAGGTGCGCGACAACGCTGCCGCCCTGGTCGACTTCCGTGACCGCCTGGCCGAGGCACTCGAGGCGTTCGAGGTCGGGGAGCTCGACGAGGCCGAGCTGCGCCGGATGGCCGCCGAGATGGTCGGCGTCTTCGGCGCGATGCCCGGCCGTGGGCCCGGGCTGTCGTCCTGGTCGGCCTACACCGCGCTGCAGAGGGTGGCTCCCCAGGAGCTCGTCGACAAGCTGGTCGCCGGGCTGATGCGGGAGGGCACCGACGAGGAGGACGCCCGCCGCCGGGCCAACCGCCGGATCGGCTCGTTCACCGCCATGGTCGAGGACGACGCCCGCCGCCGCATCGCCGAGGAGAAGGGGCCCGACCACGTCGCCGAGGTCGCCGTGCGCCCCAGCATCGACAAGCTCGCCTTCATGGCCGCGCGTCGTACCGACCTCGACGAGATGCGCAAGGAGATCTTCCCGCTGGCCCGCCGGCTCGCCACCCGGCTCGCCAAGGAGCAGCACTCCCGGCACGCGCGTACCGCGCCGCTCGACTTCCGGCGCACCGTCCGCGCCTCGATCGCCACCGGCGGCGTACCGATCACGACGCACCACCGGCCCAAGCGGCCGCACCGCACCGACCTCGTCGTGCTCTGCGACGTCAGCGGCTCGGTGGCCAACTTCGCCCAGTTCACGTTGCTCTTCGTGTTCGCGCTGCGCGAGGTCTTCCAGAGCATGCGGGCCTTCACGTTCATCGACCACGTCCACGAGGTCACCGGCCACTTCCGGCCCGGTGCCGACCCGGTCGACGTCCTCAGCGACCTCGCCGCCGCCACCTCGCACGCCGCGCTGTGGGGCCGGACCAACTACGGCCGGGCGTTCACCAAGTTCGAGGAGAACCACCTCGACGCGCTCACGCCGAAGACGACCCTGCTCATCCTCGGCGACGCCCGTTCCAACTACAGCGACCTCCACGAGGACGCGCTGCGCCGGCTGACCGGCTCGGTGAAGCGGACCTTCTGGCTCAACCCCGAGCACGAGCGCAACTGGGGGACGGGCGACTCGGCCGCGCCGGCGTACGGCGAGATCGTGCGGATGATCGAGTGCCGCAACCTGACCCAGCTCAGCGAGTTCGTGCACGACCTCGCGTGGTGAGTGGCTGCGGGAGTTTCACCGGCCGACCGGTGAAACTCCCGGTTGGACGAGGAAGCATCCTCGTCCAAGCGCCAGTTTCGTCGTCCAACCCCGCCAGTTTCACCGGCCGACCGGTGAAACTGGCGCGAGCTCAGGCCGAGAACTCCAGCGCCTCGTCCTCGACGGGCTTGCGGAAGACGAGGATGTCCTTGAAGTAGTTCATCTTCAGCCGCCACGGGAACGTCGCGCCCTGCTTGGGCAGCGAGTCGATCGAGCGCATGACGTAGCCCGCCTCGAAGTCCAGGAACGGCTCCTCGGCGACCGACGGGTCACGACGCGGGACGACCATCCGGGTGCCGGTCTCGTCCATGCGGCGCAGCACCTTGACGACGTACTCGCAGACCAGGTCGGCCTTCAGCGTCCACGACGCGTTGGTGTAGCCGATGATGAACGCGAAGTTGGGGATCTCGCTGAGCATCAGGCCCTTGTAGGCCATCGTCTCCGAGGGCGCGATCTTCGTGCCGTCGACGCCCAGCGTCGCGCCGCCGAAGATCTGCAGGTTGAGGCCGGTGGCGGTGATGATGATGTCCGCCTCGAGCTCCTTGCCGGACTTGAGCAGGATGCCCTTCGGCGTGAACCGGTCGATGTGGTCGGTCACGATGTCGACGGTGTGGTGGCGCAGTGCCTTGAACAGGTCGCCGCCGGGGACGGCGCACAGCCGCTGGTCCCACGGGTCGTACGGCGGCTTGAAGTGCTCGTCGAAGCTGACGTCGTCGGGCAGCTGGCGCTCGAGCAGCTTGCGCAGCAGTGCGCGCGACTCCTTGGGCCGGGCCTGGCAGAACTCGTAGAACGCGATCCGGCTGGTGAGGTAGCGGGTGCGGACCAGCTTCTGCGCGAGCTTGTCGGGCAACCGGCGGTACATCTCGGCCGAGATCTTGTCGTACGCCGGCTGGCTGATGATGTACGTCGGCGTGCGCTGCAACATCGTGACGTGACCGGCGCCCGAGTCGGCCAGCGCGGGGATCAGGGTGACCGCGGTGGCCCCGGAGCCGATCACGACGACCCGCTTGCCGGCGTAGTCGAGGTCCTCGGGCCAGTGCTGCGGGTGCACGATCTGCCCGGCGAACTCGTCGGCGCCGGCGAAGCTCGGGGTGAAGCCCTCGTCGTAGCGGTAGTAGCCGGACGTCGACCACAGGAAGCTCGCGGTCAGCTCGATCGTCTCGCCGGTGTCGGTGCGCTCGACGGTGACCGTCCAGCGGGCGTCCTCGGTGGAGAACTCCGCGTGCACCAGCTTGTGGTGGTAGCGGATGTGCTGGTCGATGCCGTTCTCGGCCGCCGCCTCCTTGAGGTAGGCGAGGATGTCGGGACCGTCGACGATCGCCTTGGTGCCCTTCCACGGCTTCCAGCCGAAGCCGAGGGTGTGCATGTCGGAGTCGGAGCGGATGCCGGGGTAGCGGAACAGGTCCCACGTGCCGCCGAGTGAGTCGCGCATCTCCAGGACGGCATAGCTCTTGTCCGGGAACGCCTTGGTGACGTGATACGCCGCGTCGATGCCGGACAGGCCGGCGCCGATGATCAGCACGTCGAGGTGCGTGGTGTCGCTCATTCAGGCTTCCTTGAAGTTGAGGAGCTGCTCGACCGGGAGGTCGGGCACCTCGATCCTGCGGGACGCTGCGAGACCTTCGATCTGCAGCCAGGTCACGTCGGCGAGCAGCCGCGTGAAGGCGGGGGCCGGGGGGACGAGCTCGTCGCGCGAGCTCCAGCTGCGGACGGCGGCGATGACGCCGCCGACGAGCAGGAAGACGTACGGCGTGAGTGCGTTGCGGTCGTCGTCGTCGACCTCGGCGTCGAGGATGGCGAGGAAGCCGCCGATGACGAGCTCGATCTGCTCGGCGATCTGGCCGATCGCGTCGTCGAGCGGCTTGGACGCGGCGCCGGCGATGTCGCGCTCCGCGAAGCGCATCAGGGCGACGTTGTCGGCGCCCCAGCCGACGTACGCCGCGATGATCCGCTCGACGATCTGGCGCGGCGTGCCCTCGAGGGTGACCGCGGCGAGCAGCAGCTCGCCGGCCCGGCTGCAGATCTCCTGCTGGATGGCGACGTCGAGGTCGGTGCGGTCCTCGAAGTAGCGGTAGAGGACGGTGCGGTGGACCGAGGCCTCGTCGGCGATCTGCTGGACGCTGAGCTCGGCGCCGGGCTCGAGGTCGCGCGCCAGCACCGTCAGCGCCGCCTCGATCACCGCCTGCCGGCGGTCGGCGTTGTGCTGCTGCCAGCGACGCTTGCGCCCGTCGGTCTGCTCCCGCTTCGGCGTCCCCATGCCGACACCTCCTGCGATCCTCACGATGTCAGCGACACGGTACGCCGCAGCAGTCCCCGACGACGTACGGCGGCGGGCGGCGCGGCGACCGAGCGCTGCTCCGCGACGTCGGTGATCTTGGCGCGGGGCCGGCCGGCACGCGCACCGCGCTCGCGCTCGGCGGCGTCGAGGCGCTGCCAGGCGGCGAGGTCGGCCGCGTCGGTGTGCCGCTCGGCGACCAGCGCCGCGATCGCGGCGCCCGTGCCACTCGGCGCGGGGAGGCCGGCGTCGAGGTCGTCGAGGATGGTCTCGACGGTCTCCTGCGCGTCGGTCTTGTTGGTGCCGATGAAGCCGACCGGACCGCGCTTGATCCAGCCGACGACGTAGACGCCCGGCTCGACGCGACCCTCGTGGTTGGGGACCGTGGCGGTCCGCTCGTCGAACGGCAGCCCGGCGACCGGGGTGCCCCGGTGGCCGACGGAGCGGACGACCAGGCCGGCGTCGAGGACGAACGTGTCGTCGGTGGCCTCGGCGCGAACGCTCCCGTCGGTCTCCTCGACCAGGCGGTTGCGGGCGACCCGGACACCGGTGACCCGGCCGTCGGTGCCGATGACCTCGACGGGGGAGACCGCGAAGCTGAGCACGATCCGCCGCTTGTCGCTGCCATCGGCGACCGGGCGCTCGGCCAGGTCGCGGAGAAGAGCGCTGCGCTGGTCGTCGCCGGTGAGCAGCGCGGGGTCGACGTCGACGACCACGTCGATGTCGTCGAGCGCGGCGAGGCCGATCAGCTCGGGGACGGTGAACGCCGCCTGCGCGGGACCACGACGGCCGAGGACGACCACCTCGCGCACGTTGCTCGCGCGCAGCTGGTCGAGCGGGCCGGGCGCCAGGTCGGTGCGCTCGAGGACCTCGACCGGCCGGGCCAGGATGCGCGCCACGTCGAGCGCGACGTTGCCGTTGCCGACGACGACCGCGCGACCGGACGGGTTGGAGACCGGGCCGAGCGGGACGTCGAGGTCCTGCTGCTCGGGGTGGCCGTTGTACCAGCCGACCAGGGCCGTCGCCGGGACCGAGCCGGCCAGGTCCTCGCCGGGGATGCCCAGGCTGCGGTCGGCGGAGGCGCCGACGGCGTACACGACCGCGTCGTAGTGGGACCGCAGGTCGGCGAGGGTGATGCTGGTGCTGTCGGGGGCGCCGACCTCGACGTCGAGGAAGTAGCGGAACCGCGGCTGCCGCTCGATCGCCTCGAACAGCCGGGTCACCAGCTTGGTCGACGCGTGGTCCGGGGCGACACCGTGCCGGACCAGGCCGTACGGCGTGCGCAGCCGGTCGTAGACGTCGACTCCGCCGACCTCGGGGTGCTTGAGCAGCTCGTCGGCCGTGTAGAGCCCGGCCGGGCCGGCGCCGATCACCGCGACCCGGAACGGGCCGGTGCGGGTGAGGCGGCGCTGCTGCGGAACCAGCGCGACCGGAGTGCGGTCGGCGTGGGGGAACGCGTCGTAGTAGGCGGCGTTGAGCTCGAGGAACGGCAGCTGCTTGGTCGTCAGCGCGGCGTCGGGCACCATCGCCCCGACCGGGCACGCGGTCGCGCAGGCGCCGCAGCCGACGCAGGCGGTCGCGTCGACGTACACCATCTCGGTGGTGCCGAAGCCGGGCTCACCCGGGGCGGGGTGGATGCAGTTGACCGGGCAGGCGACGACGCACGAGGCGTCGGCGCAGCACGACTGCGTGACGACGTACGCCATGGCTCAGACCGCGGCGGACTTGGGCTCGCTGCGGAAGCGCGAGGGGCTGCCGTGGATGCCGAGCGCGCGCCACACGAGGCGGGAGACGCGGTTCATCAGGCCGAGCTCCTCGGCGAGCATCCGCACGTCGCCGAAGGTGTCGCGCAGCAGCTTCTGGGACTTCTCGGACTTCCAGTAGACCTCGCGCATGACGTCCTTGGGGATGCCGAGGTCCTTCTGCATCTGCTTGGTCGGCTTCATGATCACGTCGCACAGCACGCGCATGATGAGCGGGTAGGCCAGCGAGAGACCGAAACGCTGGATGCGGCCGTAGTCCTTGGAGCGCTCGACCAGGTAGGTGTGCGCGAAGCCGATGTGGCGGGCCTCCTCGGCCACGTGGATCTGCATCACGCGGGTGACGATCGGGTGCAGCTCGTGGCCCGAGCGCAGCACCGACTTCTGCAGGTAGTCGATCGGCTCCTCGCCGGCGAGGATGCCGAAGAAGAAGATGTTGGGCAGCGGGCCGCCGGCCAGGCACAGGAACGGCGCGACCTTGATGAACCAGCCCGGGCCGCCCTTCACGTCGACGCCGATCCGGTTCACACCCTCCTGGAACATCTGGGTGTGGTGGCACTCCTCGGTCACCTCGTGCGTGGAGTAGCGGAACTCCGCACGGTTGTTGCCCATCGGGATGAGGTGGCTCATGATGCCGCCGATCAGCACCTGCTCGAACTGCAGGCCGACCTTCATGATGTTGGCGAGGCGGTACTGGCCGATCTCGATCTGCCGCTCCAGGGGCAGCGACTTGTACCAGTCGGTGCCGCCGAGCGAGTCGATCTCCGGGAGTACCCAGCGCGGGTCGTTCGGGACGACCTCGAACTCCGGGCTGTCCCAGGCGATGTCGAGGAACGCGTCGAAGTGCTGGTGGACCGACGCCTCGGACAGAACGCGCAGCGTGTCCTGGTAGCTGAGGCCCGCCAGGTCGTGCGCGGCAGGGGTGTCGATCGGGGCGTCGGCAGTCGCAGTCATCGTTCCTCGGTCCGTTCTCGTCATCGAAATCGGGAGCATGCACGCTGTTAGCGCAACAACATGTTGCATACATTGACCCGGGTTTTGTCAAGGAAATCGACGAGAAACGGGACCGGCGCGCGAGAGTGCTCGCCTCGGGGTGTGATCGGGATCGCTCCGCCCCTGGACCGCACCCCATGCGAACTGGTCGCGAGAAGGGCCGATCGACGACCGAACCGCATGGGGTGCGGTCGGCAGGAGGGATGAGGTCAGGCGGGGCGCAGGAAGCCCAGGGCGCGCCAGCGGTCGAGCGCCGCGACGAGGTCGGGGTGGTCGGCCCGGTCGGCGGCCCGGCCACCGGTGACCAGGGCGGGGGTGTCGGGGTCGGTGCCGGCGTCGTAGACGACCGTGAGGCGGTTGGTGGCGCCGGCGTTGATCAGCGAGCCGAGGAGGGCGACCGGGTTGCTGCGGTCCTCGAGGGAGAGCACCTGGATGTCGGCCGGGAGCAGGCGTAGCTGGGTCGCGGGGGCGTCGGCGGTGACCACCTGGTCGACCACGAAGCCGGGCAGGTCGGTGCGGGTGGCGACCTCGAGTGCGGCCGCCCCGCCGCTGCCGCGGCCGACCAGCATCACCCGGGCCGGCTCGTCGGCGGGCTCGGCCGCCGGATCGATCGCGGCGGCGAGGGCACGCACGACGGCGGAGGCCTCGCTGGACGCGTCGCCCGAGACGAGCCGGAGCCGACCGGGGGCGGGCGCCGGGGCGGCGTCGGGCAGGAAGGCGACCAGGCGCCCGGGGGCCGGGCGCAGGACCCGGATCGGGCCGTCCTGCTGCTCGGCGAGGATCGTCATCAGGTCGGCGAGCCCGGCGGGAGCGCCATCGACGGTGGCCGCGGCGCCGGCGACCGGATCCGCGACCTCGGCGAGGCCGACGGCGACGTCGCGCAGGGCGGAGCCCCAGTCGTCGGGCAGCGGGGCGATGCCGGTGGCGCGCAGGCCGCCGATGCGCGCGGAGCGTCCGGCGTCACCGGCGAGCACACCGGCGGTGAGCAGTCCGCGCATCTGCAGGCTGTCGAGTACGCCGCCACCGGTGGTGACGTGCTCCATGAGCTCGGGGTTGGCCTCCGCCAGCTCGCCGAGGTAGGCCGCCACGCCGTCGCGGTCGAGCGCGTCGGTCTCGATCAGGCCGGCCGCCACGATCGCGCCGCCGAGGTTGACCTCGGGGGCGAGGTAGCCGATCGCCTTGCCGGCGATGGAGCCGAGGGTCTCGTACGCCGCTGCCTGGAGCTCGTCGATCCAGCGGTAGGTCATCACCGTCGCGCGCAGCACCAGCGCGTCGGCGTCGAGCTCGATGGACCGGCTGAGCAGGCTGCCCTTCCCGGTCGTCGCGGCCCGCACCTCCTCCTCGGCGGTGCTCCACGTCGTGGGGGACAGTGGCGCGGAGTCGGCGACCTCGGGGTCGGCGAGCGCGTCGGCGCCGAGCTGCGACCACTCCCGCATCTGCGCGCCGGCGTCGTCGAACAGGTCCGCGAGCCGCAGCATCTGGTCGTACTTGTCGGCGAGGTCCGCGACCTCGACCGCGGTCAGCGGCTGCTCCTCGGTGCTCATCGCGTCGCCTCCCCGAGGACCGGTGCGACGACCGCCGCCAGCTCGTCGGGTGCGACGGAGCGCAGCTCCAGCCGCAGCCCGCCGTCGGCGTGGTGCGGGCGCAGGGCGCGCCAGCCGTCGGCCATGAGCGTCCAGGACACGACGCCGACGGTGTCGACCGCGTCGCCGGACACGTCGGCGACCAGGGCCCGCAACCGGCCGCGGGCCTCGCCCGCCAGCGCAGCGAGCACACCGGCGACGCTCGCGTCGTCCAGGGCGCCGTGGGCACCGCGGACCGCACCGCTGTGGCGGGACACGAGCACGGGGAGCAGGTCGCCCCGGCCCGAGCCGCTGGCCTCGGCGGCGGCGTCGGCGAGCTCGAACGGCAGGTCGACGTACGACGGCACGTCGGAGGCCCCGGGCACGACCTCCTCGGAGATCGCGGCGACCCGGGCGAGCTCGGCGGCCCAGGCGTCGGTGCCGAACCAGCCCAGCTCGAACACGATCCCGTCGACCGTGGCCAGCGAGGCGACGGCGCTGCCGCCCTGGCGGTGCCAGACCTTGGCCTGCACCCCGCCCATGGCGACGTCGACGTCGAGGGCGAAGCGCGGCGAGGCGAGCAGGCCGATCGCACCGGCCAGCCCGGCGTCGAGGGCGCCGTCGACGATCAGGCCGCGCCGCTCGAGGGCGTCGGCGGGGTCGTGCAGCGCGGCGACGGCCGCGCGGAAGGCTTCGTCGTCGAGGGTCGCGGGGCTCTGTCCCAGCCGGGCCTGCATGGCATCGGCGGTGGGTGGCGCGGCGACCTCGAACGGCAGCGGGGCGTCGCCGGCGAGGTGTGCCGCGTGGTGGAGCTCGGCCAGGGTCAGCCCGATCCGGCGGGGTGCGGCGGCGAGTGCTCCGCCGTCACCGGCGGCAGGCGCTGCCGGTGCGGCCGGTGCGGCCGGCGGGACGGAGGTGACGTCGATGGTCGGCATCGGGCGCTCAGCGCTCCAGGCCGGGGACGTCGACGGTGAGCCAGTCGCGGTGTCCCGCGGGCGGTGGGGTGAACGCGACGAGCGCCTCGTCGAGCGGGTCGGGCGTGACCTGCAACCCGTCGCCGGCCTCGTTGCGGGCGGCGATGGCCGCGATCCGGGCCTGCGCATCGGCGACCAGCGCCTCGACCCGCGCCTGGGTCGCGGCGATCTCCTCACGCACCGCGTCGACGCTCTCGGCGTGGTCGGCCAGCGCGTCCGCGGCACCGGTGTGGCGCTCCGCGGCCACCCGCAGGTGGCTGGCGCGGTCGGTCACCCTCTCGCGCATCGCCTCGGCCGCCCGGCCGGTCCAGCCCAGACCCTCGACCCGCGCGACCAGCTCGTCGGCGAGGGCGCGCACGTCGGCCCCCTGGTCCCGCAGCTGGGCGGCACGACGCCGGATGATCTCGCTGTCGCCGTACATGAGACGCGCCCCTTCCCTGATCCGTCGCTGGTCAAACCCAATCACAGGGCGCCGTCGAGCCGGTCGAGCGCGGTGGTGATGTCGTCCGCGGTGCCGGCGAAGCTGAACCGCAGGAACCGGCCGCCGTCGACGGTGTCGAAGTCGATGCCGGTGGCGACGGCGACGCCGGTGCGGGCCAGCAGGTCGCGGCAGTAGGCCATCGAGTCGGTCGTCAGGTGCCCGACGTCGGCGTACGCGTAGAACGCGCCGTCGGCCGGTGCTAGCCGGGTGATGCCGAGCCGCTGCAGCCCGTCGAGCAGCAGGCCGCGGTTGTGGGCGTAGCGCTGCACGTGCCCGTCGAGCTCGGCGTACGCCGTGTCCTCGAACGCCGCGAGCGCCGCGTGCTGGGCGAGCACGGGCGGGCAGATCGAGAAGTTGCCGGTCAGTACGTCGACCGGCCGCCGCAGCCGTTCGGGCGCGAGCATCCAGCCGAGGCGCCAGCCGGTCATCGAGAAGTACTTCGAGAACGAGCCGAACACGACCGCCTCGCGCGAGGTCTCCCAGGCGCAGCCGGCGCGCGATCCGGCGTACTGGATGCCGTGGTAGATCTCGTCGGAGACCAGCTGGACGCCGCTCTCCTCGCACCAGCGGGCGATCGCGGCGAGCTCCTCGGGCAGCAGCATGGTGCCGGTCGGGTTCGCGGGGCTGGCGACGACGAGGCCGTCGATCGGCTCCCGGGCGTGTGCCTCCGCGAGCTGCTCAACGGTCGGCTGGAACCGGGTGTCCGGCCCGGTCGGGATCTCGAGGACCGCGCAGCCCAGCGCCGCCAGCACGTTGCGGTAGCAGGGGTAGCCGGGGCGCGCGATCGCCACCCGGGCGCCCGCGTCGAAGGCCGCGAGGAAGGCCAGCAGGAAGCCGCCGCTCGAGCCGGTGGTCACGACCACGTCGTCCGGGTCGACGGCGACGTCGTAGGTGTGTCGGTAGTGGCCGGCGATCGCCGCCCGGAGCTCGACGATGCCGGTCGCGGTGGTGTAGCCGAGGGGGTCGCCGCTGCTGAGCAGCCGGATCGCGGCCGCGTTGACCGTCGCCGGCGCCCCCGTGCTGGGCTGCCCCGCGACCAGGTTGACCAGGTCGCCGTGGGTGCGCTGCCGCTCCGCCGCCGCGGCGAGGAGGTCCATCACGTGGAACGGCGGGACGTCCGCCCGGGCGGCGGTGGTGAAGCGGTCGGTCACCCGCTGATCCTGTCACGCGTGACCCGGCGGAAAGTGGCCCGGGTTTTGCGCCGACCCGGCAGAAGTGACCCGGGTTGTGCGCCGACCCGGCAGAAACGACGTGTGACAGCCGGTCGGTTCCAGGCGACCCGGCCGCGCACCGCGATCGTCGTCGTCGCCGCTACGGTCCGTTGACCACGGCCTTGGGCTTCGGGGGCTTCACAGGAACCCCCGTGTCGTGCGCGACCATGGTCAGTTCGAACGGTCCCTGGTCGTTGGTGCCGGTCAGCCGCATGATCACGGGCTTGCCCGTGATGGCGACGTACACGGTCAGCGCGTGGCGCCCGCCGGCGCAGGTGAACGCGAGGGTCGGGGCCTTCTCGATCGTCTTGTGCTTGCCCGCCTGGCAGCGGCTGGGCAGCCGCTGCCCGCCGAGGAAGACCCGGCCGTCGCAGAACGGCAGCGTCGCGTCGGAGGACGGGCCGCCGACCCAGTCGTTGTGGAACAGCTTGGCCGTCGTCTCGTCCAGGCCGATCAGACGCATCAGGAAGTTCCGGTTCGCGCGGAGGTAGGTCTTCTCCCCGATGATGCGGGCGCTCAGCTTGCCGAAACCGGCCGCCTTGCCGTCCATCGTGCAGTTGCCATTGCGCGCGACGTGCCAGGTGCCGTCCATGACGACGTACTCGTGCTCGCCCGCTGGGATCGCCAGTGTTCCGGCGTACTGCGCGTCGGACAGCTTGCGGGTGGCCTTCCGGGCCCGCTGCAGCGCCTTGGCCGGCTTCAGGTCGGGGATCCGGTTGCGCGCCGGTCCCGGCGCCGAACGGGACTCGGCCTCAGCGGCGTCGTCGCTGCACGCAGCGAGGCCTCCGGCGAGGCCCACCACGACGACCATCCCGGCCAATGCCGTCCCGAGTCGCTTGCCCACAAGGGGAGAACGAGGGGGCGACGGCCGGGTCACGACCACCCGGAGGGCTACGCTCCCGTCCCAGGTCACGACCGTCACCACAACCCAGGGGGAGCCATGCGGCTCGGCATGATCATCGACTACTCCGGCGGCTTCGCCGAGACCGTGGAGCTGCTCCAGGAGTACGAGCGCAACGGGCTCGACCTGGTCGCGATGCCGGAGGCGTACTCCTTCGACGCGGTCAGCCAGCTCGGCTACATCGCCGCGAAGACCGAGCGCCTCGAGCTGATGTCGGCGATCTTCCAGATCTACACGCGCACCCCGTCGCTGACCGCGATGACGGCCGCGGGCCTGGACTTCGTCTCCGACGGCCGGTTCACGCTCGGCCTGGGCGCAAGCGGCCCGCAGGTCATCGAGGGCTTCCACGGCGTGAAGTACGACGCCCCGCTGGGTCGCACCCGCGAGGTGATCGAGATCTGCCGGCAGGTGTGGAAGCGCGAGCCGGTCGAGTTCGAGGGCAAGTACTACGACGTCCCGCTGACCAAGGACAAGGGCGGCTCGGGCCTCGGCAAGCCGCTCAAGATCATCAACCACCCGGTGCGCAGCGAGATCCCGATCTCGGTCGCGGCGCTCGGCCCCAAGAACGTCGCGCTCGTCGCCGAGCTCGCCAACGGCTGGCAACCGCTGTTCTTCCACCCCGGCAAGCGCGACCTGGCGTGGGGCGAGCCGCTCGCGGAGGGATTCGCGAAGCGCGATCCTGCGCTCGGCGAGCTCGACATCCAGCTCCAGATCGCCTTCCACCTCGGCGAGCCGTCGCCCGAGGCGGTGCAGGCGATCCGCAACCAGCTGGCGCTGTACGTCGGTGGCATGGGTGCGCGCGACAAGAACTTCTACAACCAGCTGGCCTGCCGCTACGGATACGAGGCCGAGGCGAAGGAGATCCAGGACCTGTACCTGTCGGGGGCGAAGGCCGAGGCCGCCGCCGCCGTACCCGACGAGCTGGTGGACGCGGTCACCCTGCTCGGCGACGAGGACGCGATCCGCCGGCAGGTGGCCGAGTTCCACGCGGCCGGCGTGCGCACCTTCCTGCTCAACCCGCTCGCCGCGACCGACGAGGAGAAGGTCGCCCAGGTGCGCCGGCTCTCCGAGATCGTCAAGGAGGTCACGCCGTGACCTCGACCGAGCAGCGGCGGTTCACCGTCACCCGCGAGGGCGGCGTCGCCACCGTCGGCCTGGCCGGACCCGGCGGCAAGGCGGTCATGGACGAGGCGTTCTTCGCCGAGCTGGCCGCGACCTTCACCGAGCTCGAGGCCGACGACACCGTCCGTGCGGTGGTGCTCGCGGGCGCGGGCGACCACTTCTCCTACGGCCTCGACCTGGCCGCGGCGGCCGGTACCTTCGCGCCGCTCCGGCAGGCCACCCATGCCGGTGCCCGGCAGGAGCTGATGGCCCTGATCCGGCGCTGGCAGGCGGCTCTCGACACCGTCGCCAACCTCAGCAAGCCGACCGTCGCGGCCGTCACCGGCTGGTGCATCGGCGGCGGCGTGGACCTCGCCGTCGCCTGCGACGTCCGGGTCGCCTCGGCCGACGCGGTGTTCAGCGTGCGCGAGGCCAAGGTCGGGATCGTCGCCGACCTCGGCAGCCTGCAGCGCCTGGTCGGCGTGATCGGCGACGGCCACCTGCGAGAGCTGGCCCTCACCGGCGACGACGTCGACGCCGCCCGGGCCGCCGAGATCGGCCTGGTCAACCACGTCCACGCCACCCCCGACGAGACGCGTACGGCGGCCGCCGGGCTCGCCGCGCGGATGGCGGCCAACTCCCCGCTGGTCCTGCGCGGCATCAAGGACGTCCTCGACGCCGAGCGCGGCCCCCGCGTCGAGGCCGGCCTGCGCTACACCGCCGTGTGGAACTCGGCCTTCCTGCTCAGCGACGACCTCGACGAGGCGATGCTGGCGTTCCTCGAGCGGCGCCCGCCGGAGTTCACAGGTCGCTGACGGCTCACGGCACCAGCCGGTCGCGGCCCGGACCGCCGTACAGACGGTCCTTGCCGCCGCCGCCACGAAGCACGTCGCGACCGGCACCGCCGCACAGGACGTCGCGGCCACCACGGCCGCTGATCCGGTCCCGGCCCCCGAGGCCGACGATCACGTCGCGGCCCGGCGTACCGATGAGCACGTCGTCACCGGGGGTGCCGACGATCGTGGCCGCCTTGCCGTGGCACCGAGCCGTGGCCGGTTGGCCGCAGCCGCCCTCGGGCGTGATCACGACCTGGCCGCTCGTCGCGTCCGCCGCCACGCCGGCCTGTGCGGGCGGCACGCTGCTGTAGCTGCCGCCTCCGCCGCCCCCGCCGGCCGTGCCGTCGAGCAGCCCACCACCACCGCCGCCGCCGTACCCGCCACCGCCGCCGCCGGCGGTCGCCCCGCCTCCGCCGCCACCGAAGCCGCCACTGCCGCCGGTGCCGCCGGTCACGACCTGGCCGGTGCCGCCGGCGCCTCCGCTGCCCATGGCCCAGCCGCCCGCTCCCCCCTGGCCGCCGCCGTCGAGGACCACGCCACCGCCTCCGCCACCGCCCTCCGGGACGTCACCGGCAGTGCGCGCCACCAGGCTGGAGCCGCCGACCGTCCCGCTGCCCGACGGGGTGTCGATCCCGGCGCCGGTGCCGCCGGCCCCTGCCGGCGCGCCGTCCCGGCCCGAACCGGTGAGGCTGGCGTCGAGCCCACCGGTCGTGGCCCCGGATCCGCCGCCTCCTCCGGCGACGACGAGCACGCCCGCGGCCGTCGGGCTGGTCGCCACGAACGACCCGCCCCCGCCGCCTCCGGCCGTCTGGCCGGGAACGCCGTTGCCGCCGGCCCCGCCGACCACGACCTGCAGGGTGCTGCCCGGCGTGACCGGGACGCCGTTGGCGAAGAGGAAGCCGCCGTGGCCGCCTGCCTCGGTCGAGGCGCCGCCGGGCGCGCCCACGACGTACAGGCTCACCCGGTGCACGCCGGCGGGCACCACCCAGGACTGCACGGCGCCGGTCGGGCCGAAGACGGAGGGAGCGGGCGCGGCACAGGCGCCGACCCCGGCGGCGGGCGGCGGGCCGGCCGCCGGGAGGACGAGGGCACCGGCGGCGAGGGTCGCGCCGGCGAGCGCGCGGACCAGGGGACGGGGGAGCGAGAGGGACACGGGACGGCCTTCCGGGAGCAGTGGAGGCCCAGCCGATCCGCCCCCCTCGACCGGGCACCAGCACGCTACTCCCGCGGTCCTGGCCGGGTAAAGGCTCGCTACCCGGCGGACCGCTTCGCCCGCGTGATCGCGGCGACCGCTCGCCCATAGGTGATCGGTACGGCGCCCAGCGCCAGCGCCCGCTGCCGGGTCGGCTCGGTGACGTCGAAGTGCTCCTTCGCGGTCCCCGGGTTCTGGATCCAGCGCGCCTCGATCCCGAGCCGGCCGGCGAAGTCCAGCAGCTCGCGGTGTCCGGCCTCGCCCGGCAGGTCGGACAGCAGGTGGGACCACACGCCGTCGACGGGACCGACCACGGCCTCCAGCTGCATGTCGTCGACGTACACGGTCACGACCCCACCCTCCCATGCGCCCTCCTGCACCCCGGTTTGCCCCGGGAGCAGCCGTGACGCAGGATCGGGGCCATGGGCGGCTCGGAGCCCCGCGCTGGGGACTGGTTGGGCAGGTACCAGCTCGTCGAGGTGCTCGGCCGCGGCGGGATGGGCACGGTGTGGCGCGCCCACGACCCGCAGCTCGAGCGCGACGTCGCGCTCAAGGTGATCAACCCCGCGCTCGGGCAGGACGCCGAGTTCCGCGAGCGGTTCCGCCGCGAGGCGGTCGTGCTGTCGCGGATGGACAGCGCGCACGTGGTCGCCGTCTTCGACCACGGCGAGCAGGACGGCGCGCCGTACCTCGTCACCCAGCTGGTCCGCGGCGGCGACCTCAGCGCGGTGCTGCGCACGCGGGGCGCCGTCGAGCCGTCGTACGCCGTCGACCTGGCCTGCCAGGTCCTGGAGGGCCTGGCCGACGCGCACGCGATCGGCGTGGTGCACCGCGACGTCAAGCCGTCCAACGTGCTGCTGCGCGACGACGGGTCGACCGCCTACCTGTGCGACTTCGGCATCGCCACCTCACCCGGCGGCGAGCTCACCCGCACCGGCGTCCTGGTCGGCTCGGCCGCCTACATGGCGCCCGAGCGCCACTCCGGCGACACGGGCGCCGCCGGTGTCGCCGGCGACGTCTACTCCGCGGGCTGTCTGCTGTGGACCATGCTGACCGGCACTCCGCCGTACGTCGGCACCGACGCCGAGGTGGCGATGGGCCACCTGCGCGGCCCGGTGCCCCAGGTTCCCGGCCGCGACCCGTTCCTGGACGGCCTCAACGCCGTGCTGCGCCGCTCGCTCGCCAAGGACCCGCGCCGCCGCTACCCGTCCGCGCGGGCGATGCTCGCCGACCTCTCCGCCCTGCGGACCAGTGCCCCCGAGGGCCTGGTGCTGCCCGAGGTCACCTCGGTCCGCCAGCCGCTCGACACGTCGCCGGCGCCGGGCTCGCTGCGCCGACGCCTCGTCGCGACCACGCTGGTACTCGCCCTCGTCGGCCTCGCCGTGTACGTCGGCTCACTGCTCGGCGGGGTCGACATGACCCCGTCCGTGCTGACCGCCGAGGACCCGTCGACCGGCGCGACCACCCCGGCCACGGCCACCCCGGACACGACCCCGACCCCGAACGCGCCGAGCAGCACTCCTCGCCCGAAGAAGGAGAGGTCGGCCACTCCCGAGCTGGTCGACCCCGGTCCCGTGGCCGAGGAGCCGACGAGCCCCGCGAAGCCCACGAAGAAGGCGAAGCCGAAGCCGACCCCGAGCCCCATCCCGACCCCGGCCCCGGCCCAGCCGGTCCCCACCTTCCGTTGCTGGACCGGCGCCCAGGTCGTCGCCAGCTCCGGCTGCGCCCTGCCGACGGGCTGGAAGGGCGCCCAGTGGGTGTTCCCCGGTGTCGAGAGCGCGCCGGCCTGCAAGCCCTGGACGCTCAAGGCGAGCGGGTACGTCGAGGGCTGGCACTGCGGTGCCAAGACCCCCGACGGCACCTACCGCCACCTCACGGTGACCCGTTGGACCAGCGCCTCCGCCGCGACCAGCTACTACTACGGTGCCTACAACCCGGACCGGAGCCGGGTCAACCAGCCCTGGGCCGGGCGCGACATCGTCTACGGCAAGAGGCTGGGCGGCTTCATCGGCAGGTCCGTCTACCACTCCGACCGGGTCTACACGCACTCCGGCACCAACGCCTGGGCGTTCTCCGCGTGGGCCAACACCAGCGCCAAGGTGCAGTCGATGTTCGACTACGTGAAGTTCCGCAACCCGACGCAGTTCCGGGGCGTCCCGCTGAGATGAACGACCGCCGGTCCCCCCTCATACGGGAGACCGGCGGTCGGTGGTCCGATCAGGTCAGCGCACGTGGCCGTAGAAGACCGAGCCGGTCCAGATCCGGTCGCGACGGACCGGTACGCCGGGCCGCGAGGCGTGCCACAGCGTGTGGTTCCCGGCGTAGATGCCCACGTGGTAGACCCGGCCGCCGCTGGTGAAGAACACCAGGTCGCCGACCTGCGGGTTGCGCACCCGCCGGGTGGCGCCGGCCTGGGCGCCGGACGTACGGGGCAGGTTCTTGCCGACGTGGCGGTACACCCACTGCACCAGGCCCGAGCAGTCGAAGGCGTTCGGGCCGGCGGCGCCGTACACGTAGGGCTTGCCGGCGCGCGAGCGGACGGTGTTCATCACCTTGGCGACGCGCTTCGCGGCCTTCTCCTCGGCCTTGTCGTGGCCCGAGGCGTGGTGGGGGTGCTCGGCAGCCTCGTCCTTGGCGATCTCGGCCGCCGGGACGAGCGAGGAGCCGGTGGGGTCGTCGGCGTGGGCGGCCGGGGCCGACGAGAACAGGCTCGCCGAGGCGAGCAGGGGTACGACGAGCAGGCGCGCGGCAGCGCGCGTCGCGATGGTGGACATCAGATGGAACTCCGCAGCGGCGCCTGCGAGAGATGACCTGTCGGGCTTGGGCTGCTGGTGCCCAGGGACTCCTCGTCCCTTCGCCCCGAGCCGGATCACTCCGGCGTACTACCTGGGTCTCCCGTGCCCGCGCTTACTTCATCGTGGTCGATGTCTCCCCACCGTCGAGCGCGGGCCTCGGCGCGACATGGGCGGCCTCCCCGGGTCAGGGAGGTCTCGTCGTCCAGTGCACCTTGCTTGCAAGAGTTAGCGCAGTGGTCGCCGTCACGTTCGGGGCGTGGGGATCCTCACCCGAAACGATGTAACGCCGGCAGCCCCGGTCAGCCGGGGAGGTGTGGGTCGGCCAGCAGGTACTGCGCGATCCGGCCCTCGCGGCCGCGGTGCGGGCGCACCGGCTCGGGCACCATCCGGCCCTCGGCGGTGTCCCAGAACCGGTCCACCTGCAGGGCGACCCGGCGGGCCACCCGGCCGCTGAGGCCGCGGTGGGGCAGGTACGGGTGCGGCCGGGTCGGCACCCGCCGCTCGGTGCGGTAGAGCTGCTCGGCGAGCTCGCCGCGGCGCTCGGCGTCGGTGGCGGCGACCAGCTCGGCGACCAGCTGGAGCTCGACGGAGCGGGTGGCGGCCAGCTCGCGCTCGACCTCCTCCCAGATGCTCGCCCACGGCCGTCGTACGACGAACGTCGAACCGTAGAGCTTGGCCTTGAGCTGGCTCAGCGCGATCTCGAGCCGCTTGCTCTGCAGGGCGAGCTCGTGGGCGCGCCGGTGCCCCTGGTCGAGGTGGCGGCGCGCCGCGGGGGCGAGCACGGCGTTCGCGGCTGCGACGTGGCGGCTGGTGCTCGCGAGGAACGGGTCGGCGGCGCTGAGCGCGGCCCGTGGTCGGTCGCGGGTGGGCCGGGAGGCCTCGGCGCTGCGCAGCCGGGCGTGCAGCACGGCGTGGGTCTGGGTGACGGTGTCGGCGAGGACGTCGGCGCCGGTGGTCGGGCTCTCGTTCATGGTCCCACCTCTCGCGTGTGAACCCCCCTCAATTGCAGTGTGCGCCGGTCCCGTGCCCCTCGCAAGGGGCCGGGACCGGCGCACACGCCGGCGTCAGGTGGTCAGACGCGCGGCAGCGTCGTGTACTCCACGCCACAGATGTACTGCACCGTGCGCAGCACCTGGCAGGAGTAGCCGAACTCGTTGTCGTACCAGACGTAGAGGATCACCGAGTCGCCGTCGACGATCGAGGCGCCGCCGTCGACGATCGAGGCCGCGCGGGCGCCGATGAAGTCGGTGGACACGGCGTCGGACGCGGTCGTGTAGTCGAGGTTGCGGGCCAGCGGGCCGACCAGGGAGGCCTCGCGCAGGTGGCCGTTGACCTCCTCACGCGTCGTCTCGCGCTTGAGCTGCAGGCTCAGGATCGCGATCGAGACGTCCGGCGTGGGCACCCGGATCGAGTTGCCGGTGATCCGGGCGCGGAGGTCCGGCAGTACCTTGGCGACGGCCGAGGCCGCACCCGTCTCGGTGATGACCAGGTTGAGCGGCGCGGAGCGCCCGCGACGGTCGGCCTTGTGGAAGTTGTCCAGCAGGTTCTGGTCGTTGGTGAACGAGTGCACCGTCTCGACGTGACCGCGGACGATGCCGAACTCGTCCTCCATCGCCTTGAGCGGCGGGACGATCGCGTTGGTCGTGCAGGAGGCGCAGGAGAGCACCTTCTCGTCGAGGTCGACGTCGAGGTGGTTGACGCCGTGCACGATGTTCGGGACGTCGCCCTTGCCCGGCGCGGTCAGCAGCACCTTGGCGATGCCGGGACGCAGGTGTGACGACAGGCCCTCGCGGTCGCGCCAGATGCCCGTGTTGTCGATGAGGATGGCGTCGTTGATGCCGTACTCGGTGTAGTCGATCTCGTCGGGCGAGTTCGAGTAGATCACCTGGATCACGTTGCCGTTGGCGATGATCTGGTTCTTCTCCTCGTCGACCGTGATCGACCCGTTGAAGGCACCGTGGATCGAGTCGCGGCGCAGCAGCGAGGCGCGCTTCTTGAGGTCGTCGCCCTTGGCCTTGCGGACGACGACGGCGCGCAGGCGCAGGCCGTTGCCGGAGCCGGACTTCTCGACGAGCAGGCGCGCGACGAGGCGGCCGATGCGGCCGAAGCCGTAGAGGACGACGTCTTGCGGGGACGGCGCGGGCAGCTTGTTGTCACCGGTGGCCTCGGCGAGCGCGGCGGCGGTGAAGTCGGCGATCGACTGCTCGTCGCCGGCGGCGCGGTAGGCCCGGATCAGCAGCGCGAGGTCGACCTTCGCGGCGCCCAGGTCGAGCGCGGCGATCGCCTCGAGGAAGGGGAAGGTGTCGCGGACCGACAGCTCGACGCCGTCGATCTGGCGCGCGTAGCGGTGCGTCTTGAGGATGTCGATGACCGACTTGTTCACCAGCGAGCGGCTGTGGAGCAGGATCGTGACGTCCTTCTCGCGGTGCAGCTTGCCGACGATCGGGATCATCGCCTCAGCGAGCTCCTCGTGGTGCTTCCAGCGAGTGAACTTATCTTCGGTGGTGCTCAACGCTTCCCCTCTTAGCAGGTCGACAAAGCCGCTTGATGGTAGGCCCCGCCCAGGGGGCCACGGCTAATCGGGCCGCTCGGTGGGACGAGTGCGGTCGATCACAACACCTTGGTGCCGTACATCTCGCCGAGCGGGTCGGCCAGCAGCTCGAGGCGCTCGCCGTCGGGCCCGGGGAAGTAGAGCGAGACCTTCGACTCCAGGTGGTACTCCACGCCCGCGTCGTCGAGCTTGGCGCGCAGGTAGTCCCACTTCTCCCGGGTCACCGAGATGGCGAGGTGGTGGTGCCCGCCGAGCACCTCGGCGTACGGCCCGAGGTCGAGGCCGGGCAGCGTGAAGAAGGCAAGCAGGTTGCCCGCGCCCACGTCGAAGAAGAAGTGGTCGGAGCCGGCGTAGTCGCGGTTCTCGAAGATCTCCGTCAGCGGGAACTCCAGCAGCCCCTGGTAGAAGTCGATCGTGCGCCGGACGTCCGAGGACAGCAGGGCGGCGTGGTGGATCCCGCGGGCGCTGCTCTCGGGTCGCTCGCCCTCGGGGGCGAGGTACTCCCTCTTGATCCGCTCGCGGTCCTTCGTGATCGCGTCGAGGTCAATGGTTGCCATGTCAACTACTCTCCTCCGAGGTCGTGGATATGTCAACATTCCCCGCTAGGATGGCACCGATGAGTACGACGACGCGATGGCTCGACGCCGAGGAGACCCAGGCCTGGCGAGCCTGGCTCGACCTCAACAACCGGCTGTTCGCGCGCCTCAACCGCGAGCTGCAGGCCGCCAGCGGCCTGTCCATCTCCGACTACGAGATCCTCGTCGCCCTCACCGACGACGACGTGCCCGAGCACTCGCTGCGGATGTTCGAGCTCGGCGAGCGCCTCCAGTGGGAGAAGAGCCGGGTCTCCAAGCAGGTCTCCCGGATGGAGGCGCGCGGCCTGGTCGCGCGCCGACACTGCGCCGACGACCGGCGCGGCGCCTTCGTCGACCTGACCGACGCCGGCCAAGCCGCCATCGACGCCGCCGCGCCCGGCCACGTCGCGCTGGTGCGTGAGCTGTTCTTCGACGGGCTCAACGGCGACCAGGTGCGCAGCCTCGGCCGGTTCGCCACGACCGTGCTCGACCGGCTCGCAGACGACTGACCTCGCGCGCCGCTTGTAACTAAGTGTTACAGCATGGTTTTGGGTGCAACAGCGCCGAGGTACTGGCAACAGCGCCGAGGTGGATGTTCGCGACCAGCCACGTGAGCGGGCGCCGCGAGCCTGAGGCCGCCGGGGCTATCTACCCGGGCGTTGTTGCCACTGCCCGGGTGCTGTTGCGCCGCTTTTCGTGACGCAACACTTAGAGATTCCGCGGGTAGGTCACGGCTGGCGGGCCGGTCGGGTGTCCCAACGGTGGGTGGTCCAAGCGGCTCGGAGGAGTTGCCGGGTGATGATCACAGCGTTGGCGAGCGCGATGAAGGCCGCGATGACGCGGGTACGGCGTTCGGTGCAGATGGCGAGTTTCTTGAACCCGCGGGTGTGCCAGGCATGGGTGCGTTCGACGACCCATCGCCGACCGGCTTGGAGGGGGTGGCCCTTCTGAGAGATCACCGCTTGGCAGCCGAGCTCGTCGAGCAGGTCGCGGGTGGTGGCACTGTCGTAGCCGGCGTCGAGATGGACGGTGATCTCGTCGGGTAAGCCGATGCCGAACCCGATACCGAGGCGGGTCTCGAACCGGCCCAGTGTCTCCAGGGTCGGGCGCAAGAACGGTGAGTCGTGTCGGTTCCCGGGCGCGATGACGCAGCCCACGGGGATGCCGTTGCCGTCGGTGAGCAGGGAGCGTTTGGTGCCGAGTTTCCCTCGATCCACGGGGGATCTGCCGGCTGCTTGACCCCCGCAGGGCGCTTTGGCCAGGCAGCCGTCGGCGGTCACATCGGCCAGGTCGAGTCCGACGATGCGGTCGTAGGCATCGAGGCAGGCCTGTTCGAGTGCTTCGAAGATCCCGGCGGCGATCCACTCATCGCGGCGGTTGCGGATGGTGGTCGCCGAGCAGGTGTGGTCAGCGATCTTGTCGTAGGCGGCGCCGAGGACGAGGACTTGGACGAGTTTGTCGAAGACGACGCGGTCGGGGATGCGCGGGTTGTGGCAGCCCAGGGGGTGGGTGTCGATGTGTTCGGGGATCAGCGCGGCGAACTGGTCCCAGACCGGTTCGATGACAGAGGATGGCAGGGCAGGCACGAGCACCTCGGGGAACAGAAGGCGGCTTTAGACACCTCTTCTGCTACCGAGGCTCGTGCCTGTCCTGCTTCACCGACACGCGCCTACCCGCGGAATCTCTTAGTTACAAGGGCCGGCGGCCCGCATGTCCGCCACCGCGAGCGAGGCGAACGTCATCGCCGCGCCGAGCGGCGCACCCGGCCCGGGGTAGGCCGAGCCGAACACCGACGCGGTCGAGTTGCTGGCGGCGTACAGGCCGGGGATCGGCACGCCGCCGGTGTCGAGCACCCGGGCGCTCGCGTCGGTGACCAGGCCGCCCTTGGTCCCGAGGTCGGAGAGCACGAAGCGCGCCGCGGTGAACGGCGCCCTGTCGACGGGGACGAGCGCGGCCGACGGGCCGCCGCCGCCGGCGAAGAAGGTGTCGTACTCGTCCTCGCCGCGGCCGAAGTCCTCGTCGCGCCCGGCGGCTGCGAACCCGTTGTAGCGCTCCACGGTGGCGACGAGGGTGTCGGGATCCAGGCCGATGGCGGTGGCCAGGTCTGCGACGGTGTCCGCCTCGACCCAGGTGCCGGCGTCGAGGTGCTCGGCGCGGTCGCCCTCCGGCATCGCGATCGCGGGCAGCCGGCCGTCCTCGCGGGAGTCGAACACGAACCAGGACGGCGTGCGGTCGGCCGATGCGGCCATCACCCGGCCGAAGCGGTCGTAGGGCAGGCACTCGTTGCCGTAGCGCCGTGCCGTCGCGTCGACCATCACGCCGCCGCGGAAGCCGAGGGTGAACGCGCCGCTGCCGTCGGGCTGCTGCAGGCCGGGGCAGAACCAGCCCTCGCCCGCCCAGTCCGTGGCCGCGCCGATCGCGGCAGCCGCGTCGATCGCCTCGCCCGTGTTGGTCCCGCGCGGCGCCATCGTCCAGGCCGCGTCGCCCGGCGTGCCGTGTGCGATCCGACGCTCCGAGCTGCCCTCGAAGCCGCCGGCGGCGACCAGGATCCCGCGCCGGGCGCGGACCTCGCCGGGCCCGCCCTCGCCGACGTAGCGGACGGTCGTGGCGCGCCCGTCGGCGTCGCGGTCGAAGCCGACGACCTGGCGGCCGGTCGCGATCGTGCCGCCGTCGCGCACGGTCATCGCGGCGAGCCGGGCGATCAGCGCCTGGCCACCGGACAGGGTCGACCGGCCCGGCAGGCCGGCCCGGTCGCGCTCGACCGGCGGCCGCACCAGCGCCGCGACGGCCGGGTCGAGCTCGTCGCGGCGAATGCTCCTCGGCTGGATCGAGCGGCCCATCGGGACCCGGCCGGGTGCGTCGTAGTACTCCGAGAAGGGGATCCACTCGAACTCCATGAGCGGGTCCGCCTCGAGCTGCGCGACCAGCCGCGGCGCCTGCTCGAGCAGCGCCTCGACCCGCTCCTGGTCGGGGTCGTCGAGGACGGCGGCGAGGTAGGCCCGGGCGCCGTCGGTCGAGTCCGGCAGCCCGGCGCGCTGCTGGACCTCGGTGCCGGGCAGCCAGCACGCGCCGCCCGAGTACGCCGACGTGCCGCCCACCAGCGGCGTCCGCTCGAGCACCAGGGTGCTGAGCCCGGCCGCGGCCGCGAGGGCGGCCCCGGTCAGGGCGCCGCCGCCCGACCCGACCACCACGACGTCGTACTCCTGCTGCAGGGTGTCCGCCCCGACCGAGCCGCTCATGGCAAAACGATAACGTGTTCTAGTTCGTCCGCGGGGTGAGGCGCGGGCGGACGCTGAGCGGCCAGGCCAGCACCGCACCCGCGAGACCGCCCAGTCCGTTGTGCCACACGTCGGCCAGCGTGGGTACCCGGCTCGGGAGGAACTGCTGCTGGGCCAGCTCGATGCACGCCGAGGCGAGCACCGTCAGTGCTGCCGCGAGCAGCGGCCGGCCCAGCAGGATCGCGAGCAGGAAGCCCGCCGGCACGAAGAGGGCGATGTTCGCCAGCGCCTCGGTCTCGCTCCAGTCCAGGCGCCCGTCGCTGGCCCGCCACGCCGCCGAGCCGGCCAGGTCGAACGCCCAGCGCCCCGCGGACGGGTCGGCGAGGGTGAGCCGGGCGATCACGACGGAGTAGCAGGCGAGCAGGACGGCGGCGACGGGACGGCGGATCATGTCCTCGACGCTAGGTCGGCCCGAGCGCCCGGAGATCGGTCTCGGGTGCCGGTGGCCGGTACCTGGGGACCGGGTTCAGGCCGCGTCCCGGATCGGGCCGAGCCACGGCTCGAAGCCGTCCTCGCCGTCGGGCGAGGCGACCGCCTCGCCGGGGGTCAGCAGCAGGTGGTCGAACGCCGGGCGCAGGTCCGCGGGCGCCGTACCGACCCCGATCAGGACGATCCGGGTGAAGGCTCGCCGCGCTCCCCATGAGGCGTGGTCGCCGATGCTCAGCTGGCCGCCCGCACCGTCCCAGGCGAGTGCCCGGCCCGGTCGGCTCGGCAGCCAGAAGCAGCCTCGTGAGCGGTGCGCCCCGGTGCCGATGCGGCCCAGCGACGTCAGGAGCCGACCGGGGTGGAAGGGCTGGAGGGACTGCAGGTCGACTCGCCACACGCCCTCGGCGCGGACGTCGGTGAGCGCGCCGGTGCGGACCGGGCTCGACCAGGACAGGGTCCGGTCGTGCTGGTGCAGCCGGCCGAGGAGCACCTCGCCGCCGACGGCGTGCACCCCGTCGAGCACGGCGGCGTCGGGTCGCGCGAGCGTGCGGACCAGGCCGCGGGCGACCGGGTCGGCCGGCCCGTCGAAGGCCACCACGTCCGCGTGCTCGATCATCGCGGCGAGCACCTCGCCCACGCCGCGCCGGTCGTCGGAGGCGCAGTGGTGCCCGCGCTCGGCGAGCAGGTCGTCGCCGAGCAGGTCGCGCACCGGCTCCCGGGAGCCGATGGCGGTCACCGCCGTCGAGACCCGCAGGTGGCGGGCCACCCGGGTGTCGTGGGCGAGGGCCGAGCACACGTGGGCCGCCTCGGCGCCGACCGGGAGGTGGGCCACGATGCTCTGCCAGCGGCCGTCGCGGGCCAGCCGCTCGAGCGTCGGGAGGATGTCCGCGCGGATCGCGCAGCTCACGCAGGCGTGGTCGAGCAGCACCTCGTAGGTCTCGACGACCCCGGTCAGGTCGCTGACCGTGCGGGTCAGCACCCCGCGCTCCACGTCGATGGTGTGCCGGCAGGCGACTGCCGAGGGCAGGTCGAACTGCAGTCCGACCATGGCCGCGGCCATCGCCTCGGGGTCGACGCCGGACAGCAGGACGACGGGAATGCGCATGGTGCTCCTCGAGTTAAGAGTGATAATCGTTCTCAATCTAGCAAGGAGGAGACGCCATGGCCACCAGGGCATCGGAGGTCCGGCCCGTCGTCAAGCTGCGCTCGACCGCCGGGAGCGGGTACGTCTACGTCACCCGGAAGAACCGCCGCAACGACCCGGACCGGCTGGTCCTGCACAAGTACGACCCGGTCCTGCGCCGGCACGTCGAGTTCCGCGAGGAGCGGTGATCGCGGGCTGAGCCGGGTACGCGGTCAGCGGCTGAGCCGGCGCAGCCGGTCCAGCCGCAGCAGGCCGTCCCGGTCGGGCTGAGGGGCAGGGGCGAGGGCTGCCTCCAGCCGGGCCTGCGCGGACCCGGCGTCGAGACCGACCCCGATCGCGACCAGCTCGCTGTGGTCCGGCGCCGGGCGCAGCGCGTCGACGTGGACCTGCCTGCCGACCACGTGGACGACGTACCCACGACGGCCGCGGGCGGTCTCGACGGCGACCGTGCCCTTGATCCGGTACGCCGCCGCGGGCGGGTCGAGGAGGAGGTCGGCGAGCGCGCCGGGCGCGACGGGACCGTCGACGCGGGCCGCGGCGGAGGCGGCGTGCGGCCCGTGGTCGTGCCCGTCCGCCGCCGCGCGCTCGGCGCGGAGCAGCGAGGCGAGGGGGAGCTGGTCGGGCGGGTCGTCGGCCATCGCGACGTCGTGGACCAGGACGGGATCGATCCGACTGCGGGAGGTGCGAACGACGTGCACCGCCGGGTTCACCTCGCGCACCCGTGCCTCGATCGCGGCCAGGGTCTGCTCCCGCTCGTCGGCCGGCAGCAGGTCGACCTTGTTGAGCACGACCAGCGTCGCGACGGAGAACCGAGCGGGCGGCATCCCGCCGTCGTCGACCGTGCGGAAGTACTCCACGCTGTCGACCACGTCGACCACCCCTCCGGGACGCACCCGCGGCGCACCGCTGTGCCGGATCATCTGGGCCAGCGCCCCCGGCTCGGCCAGTCCGCTCGCCTCGACGACCACCGCGTCGAGTGCCAGTCGCGGGTGGGTCAGCCTCTCGAGGGCCGCGTCCAGGCCGGAGACGTCCTCGAGGCAGCACAGGCAGCCGCCCGCGATCGAGATGGGCTCGTCGACCTGCCCCGTCACCAGTCCGGCGTCGACGTTGATGGCGCCGAAGTCGTTGACGATCACGCCGATCCGCGCGCCCGGTTGTTGCAGCAGCCGGTTCAGCAGGGTGGTCTTGCCGGCTCCGAGGTGCCCGGTCAGGGCGGTCACGGGTACGGCGCTCATCCGCTGGATCCTAGTTGACAACGATTCTCATCTCGAGGTCGGCCGTGGCAAGGTGTGCGCCGTGAGCAGCCACCGCCGGGAGAAGCCCGCGCGCAGCCAGGGACACGGACACGGACATGGTCATGGACTCGGCGCCGGTGGCGACCTCGCCCCCGTCCGGATCGGTACGACGGCCCGCACCGCGCTGCTCGCCGTGCTCGCCCTCGCCCTGATCGCCACCCTGGTCGGCCTGATCGCCTGGTGGCCGCCCGGCGACGCCGCCGCGCGCAGCGCGAAGGAGGGCGGCCCGGCCGCCCAGTTCGCCGCGCCCGGCGTCACCTTCCCGTCCGCCGAGGTGGTCGACGTCGCTCCGCGGTGCGCCGGCACCGGGTTGCCGGACGGCTCGGGCTGCAGCTCGCTGACGGTGAAGGTCGCGAAGGGGGAGAAGGGCGCCGGGGAGACGGTGCGGGTCGACGTGCCGCCGGAGGTGATCGACTCCGGCATCGGCAAGGGCGACCACGTCGAGCTGCTGCGCACGCCGACGCCCGACGCGGAGCAGGACGCGTCGTACTCCTACTTCGCCACCGAGCGCTACGGCACCCTGGTCTGGCTCAGTGTCCTCTTCGTCGTCGTGGTGCTCGCCGTGGCCCGGCTGCGCGGCCTCCTCGGGCTGGTCGGCCTCGCCTTCGGCGGCGCGGTCGTGTGGTGGTGGATGCTGCCCGCGCTCCTCGACGGCTCGCCCGGCGTCGGCGTCGCGCTCACCGGCGCGGCCGCGATCATGTTCGTCGTCCTGTACACGACCCACGGGTTCTCGCTTCGCACCAGCACGGCCCTCGCCGGCACCCTGCTCGGCATCGTGCTCACCGCCGGCATCGGCGTGCTCGCGATCGGCGATGCCCGGCTGACCGGCATCAGCGACGAGGGCGGCGCCATCCTCGCCAGCTTCGGCGCCCTCGACTTCCAGGCCCTGCTCGGCTGTGCCCTGGTCATCGCCGGCCTCGGCGTCCTCAACGACGTCACCATCACCCAGGCCTCGGCCGTCTGGGAGCTGCGCGCCGCCACTCCCGGCGCCTCGCGCACCGAGGTCTTCACCAGTGCCATGAGGATCGGCCGCGACCACATCGCCTCGACGATCTACACGATCGTCTTCGCGTACGTCGGCACCGCGCTCATCCTGCTCATGCTGCTGCGTGTCTACGACCGCCCGCTGCTCGAGCTGATCTCGACCGAACAGCTGGCCGAGGAGGTCGTGCGCACCCTGGTCACCTCGATCGGCCTGGTCCTCGCCGTCCCGGTCACCACCGCGGTCGCGGCACTCATCGCCGCGCCGCGACCGGTCGGCGCGGACTGAGTCCGCCCTGCATGGATCCCCGGACATCCGGGGATCCATGCGGCCCCTAGGTCACAGCGTCGGGTCGGTCCAGGCCAGCTGGACGACCTCCGCACCGCGGTCGCGGGTGAGCATCTTGCCGCGACCCGGCTGGGCCGGTCCCGGTCGCAGGTTGCCGATCAGGGCGCCCTCGTCGCGGCTGCCGGCCAGCAGGATGCCCGGCATCGCGAGGTCCCGCATGGACTGGATGACCGGCTCGTAGAGCGCACGCGACGCACCACCCGAGCGACGCGCGACCGCGATGTGCAGGCCGACGTCGCGGGCCTGGGCCATCAGCGGCTGCAGCAGCGCGACAGGCGAGCTCTGCTGGGTGGCGACGAGGTCGTAGTCGTCGACCACGACGAACACCTCGGCGCCGCTCCACCAGGACCGGTTGCGCAGCTGCTCGGGCGTGACGTCCGGTCCGGGGATCCGGTTCTGGAGGTACGTCGCCAGGTCGTTCAGCGCCGGCTGTGCCTGGGTGGCGGAGGTGAGGTAGTTGAGCAGGTACTCCTCGGGCACCTCGCCCAGCAGTGAACGGCGGTAGTCGACCAGCAGGATCTGGGCCTCGGCGGGGGTCCGGGTCCGCATGATCTCCTGGCAGTAGCTGCGCAGCAGGTTGGTCTTGCCGGACTTGCCGTCCCCGAAGAGCAGCAGGTGCGGCTCGGTGTCGACGTCGAGCGGGACCGGGGCCAGCTCCTTCTCGTTGATGGCGAGCAGCAGCTGCCGTTGCGGCGGGGTGCCGGCCTGGACGCGCACCTCGTCGAGGGTGATCCGGTCGGGCAGCAGGCGCAGCTTCGGGCCGGCCGGCCCGCGCCACGCGGACGTGACGGCGTTGATCATCGCGTCGACGCCGTCGCCGAGGCTCTCGACGGTGTCGACACCGTCGATGCGCGGCAGGGCGCCGAGGAAGTGCAGCTTGCCCGGCACGAGGCCGCGCCCCGGCCGGTTGCCGGGCACGAGGGCGGCGACCTTGCGGTCGATCTCGGAGTCGATCGGGTCGCCGAGGCGCAGCTCGAGCCGGGTGCCGATCAGGTCGCGCATCGCGGCCCGGAAGTCGGGCCAGCGGGTCGCGCCGGTGACGATGTGGAGGCCGAAGGTGAGACCGCGACCGGCGAGCTGCTGGATCTCCAGCTCGAGGTCGTCGAAGTCCGCACGCAGCGTGCCCCAGCCGTCGATGACCAGGAAGACGTCGCCGTACCCGTCGTCGGCACGGCCCTGGGCGCGCCGGCTGCGGTAGGTCTCGATGGAGTCGATGCCCTGGCTGCGGAAGTAGCGCTCGCGGCGGTCGACGATGCCCTTGACCTCGGCGACGATGCGGCGCACCACCTCCGGCTCGGAGCGGGTGCCGACGCCGGCGACGTGGGGCAGCGCGGTCATCGGGGCGAACGTGCCGCCACCGAAGTCGAGCACGTAGAACTGCGACTCCAGCGGCGTCGTGGTCAGCGACATGCTGGTCACGATCGTGCGCAGCACCGTGCTCTTGCCGCTGCGCGGGCCGCCCACGACGGCCACGTGGCCCGCGGAGCCGCTGAGGCTGATCGTGAGCGTGTCGCGGCGCTGCTCGCGCGGCCGGTCGACCGTGCCGAGCGGGACGGTCAGGTTGCCGACGCCGCGCCAGTGCATCGACACCAGGCCGAGCTCGGGGTGCGGGGCGAGGTCGGGCATCAGCTGGTCGAGCGTGTCGGGCCGGTCCAGCGGCGGCAGCCACACCTGGTGGGCCGCCGGGCCGTGCCCGTCCATCCGTGCGACGGCCACGTCGAGCAGGGACGCGCTGCCCTCGGGCACGACGACGGGCGTGGCGGCCTCGTCGCGCTCCGGCTCGTCGAAGGTCTGCACCTCGGAGATCGTGAACGGCAGGATGCCGCGCACCTTGCCGCCGCTGTCGCGCACGACGCGGCGCCGGCCGGCCTCCGGAGGACCCGACACGTAGGCAGCCTTGAACCGCGTCATCGTGGTCGGGTCCGGCTTGAGGTAGCCGAGGCCCGGCACGGCCGGGAGCTCGTAGGCGTCGGGCACGCCGAGCACCGCGCGGGACTCCTGGGCGCTGAAGGTGCGCAGTCCGATCCGGTACGACAGGTGCGACTCGAGGCCGCGCAGGCGACCCTCCTCCAGGCGCTGCGAGGCGAGCAGCAGGTGGAGGCCCAGCGAGCGACCGAGCCGGCCGATCGCGACGAACAGGTCGATGAACTCCGGCTTGGCGGACAGCATCTCGGAGAACTCGTCGACGACGAGGAACAGTGACGGCAGCGGAGCGAGGTGCTCGGTGGCCGGATCGCCCGACGTACGGGCCTTCTCGTAGTCGCGGATGGATGCGAAGTTGCCGGCCTCGCGCAGCAGCTCCTGGCGACGCACCATCTCGCCGGACAGGGCGTCCTGCATGCGGTCGACGAGGGTGAGCTCCTGGGCGAGGTTGGTGATGACGGCCGAGACGTGCGGCATCTCGGCCATGCCTGCGAAGGTCGCACCACCCTTGAAGTCGACGAGCACCATGTTGAGCTGCTCGGGCGAGTGCGTCATCGCCAGGCCGAGCACCAGGGTGCGCAGGAACTCCGACTTTCCGGAGCCGGTCGCGCCGATCACCAGGCCGTGGGGGCCCATGCCCTGCTGGGCGGACTCCTTGATGTCGAGGTGCACGGGGCCGGCGCTGTCTCCGACACCGATCGGGACCCGCAGCCGGTCGCGGGCCGGCCGTGGCCGCCAGGCCGTGCCCGGGTCGAAACCGTGCACGTCGCCGAGGCCGAGCAGGTCCATGAAGTCGGTCGGCGCCGACAGGTCGGCCGACTCCTCGCCGACGGCGGAGCCGGCGCTCGGGGTGAACAGCGGCGTCAGCCGCCGGGCGACCGCCTCCGCGGTGGCTGCGCCGCACTGGTCGCCCTTGGCGCGCACCGGCTCGGTCCGCAGGCGTACGGCGACGATCGGCACCGACTCCGGCACCGACCCGGGCGCCGCAGCCCCGGCGTGCGGCTCGATCTCGAGGCGCAGCGCCGTCGGGCTGTCGAGCTCGCCCCAGCGGGCGGGCAGGTCGATCACCGTGACGCCGTGCAGGCCGTCGGAGGGGATCAGGTGGTTGCCCGGCGGCAGCTCGGCACCGTCGGTCACCAGGATGATGTGGGGGATCGCGGGCCGCTCGTCGGCACCGAACCGCGGCCGCTCGGTCAGGTCGGGCGGCAGCATCGTGGCGAGGTCGCTGAGCGACGTCGTCACCATCCGGGCCGGCCCGACAGCGTCGTTCTGGTGCTGGCTGTGGGCGTGCGGCAGCCACTTCACCCAGTCCCAGTGGGCCAGGGTGGCGTCCGTGGCGAGGACCGCGACCTGCAGGTTCTCCGGGGACTGGAAGCTCGCCGACGAGCAGAGCAGGGCGCGGGCCAGGGCGCGGGCCTCCTCCTCGTCGCCGCAGACCTCGATCCGGTCGAAGGCCCGCAGGTCGATCGACGCGGGCAGGTCGGGCTGGAGGCGGTGGACGACGAGCAGCCGGTGCAGAGCGGACGCCGACGCGGGGTCGACCTCGTCGATCGGCGCGGCCTCCGGGGGCAGCAGCTCCAGGGCCAGCGGCTGGGCGCACACGCCGTAGCGGACCTGCAGGAAGGCGGGATCGGACGACGACCGCTCCCACACCCGGGTGCGGTCCTCGGCCAGCGAGGGCAGCGCCCACGGCGCGGGGTGCAGCCAGGTCAGCGCCCGGCGCTGCTGGTCCGCGGCGTCGCGGGCGACCTTGCGGACGGTGGCGAGGTAGCGGAGGTACTCGGTGCGCGAGCCGGTGACCTGCTGCTGGCGCTGCTTCCGCTGCCGGTCGATCTGGACCACGATGAAGCCGAGGGTCGCGAACAGGAACATGCCGGCCGCGATGAAGCGCAGCGACGAGTTGCCGCCGCCCTGGCCGCCGAGGCCCGCGACGAGGACGATCGATCCGAGGCTGCCGAGCATCGGGATGGCGTTCATCGCCACGCCCGCCGCACCCTCGCTGGCTTGGAGCTGCGGCGGCGGCTGGAGCTGCAGCTGCCCGCCGGGGAGCTCGGGCCGCTCGCCGCGGCTGCCGCGCTGGGTCAGGCTGCCGGGCGCGGCGACCGGCGGAGCCATGCGCCGGCCCGGAGGACCACCGGGACCACCGGGACCACCGGGACCACCGGGACCGCCAGGAAGCCCGGGTCCCGGGCCGCCCGGGGCACGATGCGTGCCCGGCCCGCTGCCTGGAGTGATGCCCACCGTCACGCTGCCGTCCCCTGTCGTCGATGCCCGGTCATGCGACGCGCACGATGATAGGACCCGGGTCCGTCAGGGTAAGCAGCCTCGGAAGACACAGGGTGAAGGACTACCCTGCGAGCCGGGCCGTGAACCTCGGTCCGGCACCACGACTCATCTCGGGAGGAGAGCACTGGTGAACGGGACGTCCCGCACCCCGGCTCCGGGCACGGTCACCGCGGTGACGGTGCACGGACCTCGTGGCGTGCTCGACCTGACGGTGCCGGTGGACGCCACGCTCGAGGACGTGTCGCGGGCCTACTCCACCGAGGCCGGCCTGCCGGTCGTGCTGCCGCTGGTCACCCGCTCCGGCGAGCCGCTCCAGCTCGCCGACGTCGTCGGCGACGTCGGTCTGGTCGCGGGCTCGGTGGTCGTCGCGGTCGACCCGTCGTCCCGCCCGGCCCCGCCGCGCAGCAGGTTCCGCTCCGGTGACGGCGCCGAGTCCGCCCTCGTCGCCGGCCGGGCCTCGGCGACCTGGTGCGCGCTCGCCGTGGGTTTCGCCGCCCTCGCCGGCTGGTGCGCCGCGCAGCTGTCGCCCGACGAGCGCTGGCCGGTCGTGGGCGTGCTCCTCGCCGCCGCGCTCCTTGGCTCCCTGCCGATCGGCGTACTGCAAGTCCAGCGGGTGCTGGCCGCCCCGGCGTTCGCCGCCGCTGCCGGCTTCGCACTTGCCTGGGATCCCGTGCCCGAGCGGCTCCCGACCGTCTGCGGCATCGCGGCCCTCTGTGCTGCCGTCACCGCCGGTGTGGGTCGCGCGCTCGCCGAGCCCGACAGCACCGCGGTCGACGGGCTGCGGGTCTGGGTCGCGGTCGGTGCGGGCTGGTTCGTCGTCGCCGGGCTGGGCGCCCTGACCGGCGTCTCCCCGCAGGTCGTGTGGGCGGTGCTCTTCCTCGCCGCCGTTCTCGCCGCACGCTTCGTGCCCGAGCTGGTGGTCGACGTCCCCGACCAGTACCTCCTCGACCTCGAGCGCCTCGCTGTCACCGCATGGTCGGCCCGCGAGCGACCGACGGGACGGCGCGGCCGGATCGTGGTGCCCGAGCAGGCCGTGCGCGCCGTCGCCGACCGGGGTGCTCGTGCCGTCACCGCCTCCGCGACCGCCGTCCTGGTGGTCGTCGTGATCACCGCACCCCTCCTCCTCGCCACCGCCGACCTGCCGCTCGACCGGACCGGTGCGCGCTGCCTGGTGGGCTTCGGCGGCGCCACGCTGCTGTTCGCCGCGCGCAGCTACCGCCACGCGGCCGCCAGCCGGCTGCTGCGGCTGGCCGGCGTCCTGGCGCTGGCCGTGCTCGCCGTCGTCCTCCTCGGGATCGCACCCGGTGGCCGGGACCCGGTCACCGCGCCCGGCGCGGTCGCCGCGGTGGCGGTCGCGATCGCCGGTGCCCTCGTGCTGTCGGCGGTGTTCGTGGGCCGGGGCTGGCGCTCGGCGTGGTGGTCGCGCCGGGCCGAGATCGCCGAGGCGATGTGCGGCGCGTTCGCCGTCGGATCGCTCGTCGTGGCGGTCGGCTTCTTCCGTCATCTGTGGGAAGTCACGGGCTGATGTTTAGCCCCTCGCGGAGCGGGGGTAACCCCTGACGCGTCGGCTCTTTGGCAGTGCTCGGGGAGCCAGATCGATGGAACCGCAATGCAGGGGCGGGTTGATGCCGCCCGCCAACCAGCAACCAAGGAGCAGACATGGCAGGCACTGAGTTCGGACACGCAGAAGGCGCTCTCAAGAAGGTCGCCGAGCTCGTGGCCGAGACCAAGAAGGACCTCGCGACGAAGGCGGGGAAGATGGAGATCGACCTCGAGCGGATGCACAAGGCGTGGGTCGGCGGCGGTGGCCTCTCGTTCCAGAACGTCAAGAACGCCTGGCTCGAGAAGCACAAGGTCGTCACCGCGGCGCTCGACCAGTTCGAGAACTCCCTCATCGAGACCGAGTCGGACAACGTCAACACCGACAGCACGGCTGGCGGCAACCTCGCCGGCTTCCTCAGCAAGCTCGACGCGCAGTAGTCCCGCCTCCCAACCACCCCAAGACTTCAAGGAGAGAACCATGACCGATCCCAACTTCGGCGGCCTCGACGGCCTGCGCGTCAACCACCCCGAGCTCGAGGCGGCCGCCCAGGCGATGTACCAGACCGCCAAGGACATGAACGCCCGCCTCGACCAGCTCGAGAGCGACGCCCGCCAGTACGTCCTGACCTGGGCCGAGACCAGCGCCCAGCGGCAGTCCTGGGACCAGGCCAAGCTGGCCTGGGACTGGGCGATGAAGGAACTGCTCGACCTGCTCGACGGCGTCTCGCAGACGACCTACCAGTCCAACGCCGACTACATCCAGGCGGACAAGCGCGGAGCCGGGCGTTTCTGATCCGGTCCCATGCACGTACGGAGGGGCCGACCCACGTGGTCGGTCCCTCCGTTGCTGTCTCCGGTAGGGCAGGCTTCTAGGATCGAGCCCCAGTTTCGGGAAGGGTTGAGCAGATGACACAGGCGCCGCGCACGAGCGCAGCCGTCGCGTCCGGTCTGGTCCGGGTGACCGTCACGTCGGGCACCCGGCGCGTCGACCTGGTGCTCCCGGGGGCGATCCCGGTGGCCGAGCTGCTGCCCGAGCTGGCCCGCAGCGTCGGGCTCCTCGACCCGGCGACCGTCCACGGCGGCTACCGGGTCGGCACCTCCGAGGGCCGACGCCTCGCGCTCGACACCGGCCTCACCCTGCAGGGGATCGAGGACGGCGGCCTGCTCACCGTCACCGCGGGCGTCGACGACCCGGCCCCGCGCGTCTACGACGACGTCGTCGAGGCGATGACCGACGTCGTCGAGCACGACCTCGAGCCGTGGCACCCGGCCGCGGGGCGTCGTACGGCGCTCGTCGCGGCGGGTCTGTTCCTCGCCCTCGGTGCCGGCGCGCTGCTGGTGCAGCGCGGCTCCGACATCGCGGCCGCCGCGACCGCCCTGGTCGCCGCCGCGCTCTGCGCCGGCGCGATCGTGCTGTCGCGGGCGCAGGGCGAGCACGAGGCCGGGGTCGGCGTGGCCTGGCTGGGCGCGGGCTACGCCGCGGTCGCCGGCGTGATGCTCGTGCCCGACGGCGAGGTCTGGTTCGCCGACCCGCTCGCCGCGGCCGGTGCCGGCGCGCTGCTCGCCGGTGTGGTGTGCCTGATCGGGCTCGGGGCCGGCCGGACCCTGGCCATCCCGCCGCTCGTCGTCGGCGCGCTCGCGGTCGGCGTCGGCGTCTACGTCCGCTCCTCGCCCGACGGCTTCGCGCCGGCTCCGCTGCTGACCACGGTGCTCGCGTTCGTGGTCCTGGCCGGCAGCGTCTTCCCGTGGCTCGCCCTCGGTGCGACGACCACCCGTGTCGACCAGCTCTACTCGGCCGCCGACATCACGGCCGACCCCGACGACATCGAGCGCGACCGGGTCGCCGCCGACGCCCGGGTCGCCCACGAGATCCTGCTGGCGATCAGCGGCACCGTCGGCCTGCTCCTCGTCCTGGTCGCGCCGCTCGCCGTCAGCCTCGGCGTCACCGGAACCCTGCTCGCGGTCGACGCGTGCCTGATCGTGGTGCTGCGCACCCGCCAGTACCGCACCGGCAGCGAGGTCCTGCTCGGCCTCGCGTCCGGTGTCGCCGGCATCGCCGCGACCGCGATCGCCGTCCTCGCCCTCCACCCCGACTGGCGCCCGACCCTGGCCGTCGTGCTCGCGGTCGTCGGTGCTGTGCTCCTCGTCGCCACGCTCAGCCCGTCCGCCCCGTCGGTGCGCCGCGGCCGGTTCGGCGACGTGCTCGAGTCCGTCGCGCTGCTCACCCTGCTTCCGCTCCTCGTCGTCGCGACCGGCCTGTTCGACCAGGTCCGCGACTGGATCGGCTGACTCCCCGATGGCCACCAAGAAGGACCTCGTCGAGGCCTACTCGTTCAGCCGCCGTCGCCTGGTGACGGCGTTCGTCTCCGGCGCGCCGGGCGGCCGCGAGGTCGAGCCCGCCCGCCCGGGCCGGATGATCGTGGGCGGCATCGCGCTCGCCGTACTCCTCGTCGCGGGCGCCGCCATCGCCGGTGCGCTGTCCGACCGGGCCGAGGTCGACTGGAAGAAGCCGGGCCTGGTCGCCGACGACCGCGGCGCGCTCTACGTCATCCTCGACGAGGACGCGGTGCCGGGTCAGCCGCGGGTGCGTCCGGTCATCAACGTGACCTCGGCCCAGCTGATCCTCGGCGCGAGCGTCGAGGCCCGCAAGGTGCCCGACGACGAGATCGCCGGGGTGCGCAAGGGGCAGCCGATCGGCATCCTCGACGCGCCCGCGACGGTGCCGGCGGTCAAGAATCTCGACGAGAGCGGCTGGACCTCGTGCACCGGGACGGGCCTCGGCATGCAGACCGCGGTCTCGGCGTTGCCCGGGGTGCGGCAGGTGCCGACCGACGGCTTCGTCGTGAAGTCCGCCGAGGACGGCAAGGTCTTCCTCATCGCCGAGGCCGACGTCCCGGGCGTCCCCCGGCGCGCCTACCGCTACCTGCTCCCCGACAACCAACCCCTCTTCGTCGAGCTCGGCATCTCGCCCAACGACGAGATCACCGTTCCCGACGCGTGGTTGGAGCTGTTCCCGCCGGGCGACCCGCTCGACGCCACCGGCCTCGGCATCGACGGTGTCGGACAGCCCGCCGTGGCGCCGGGCTACGACGGCGCGCGGGTCGGCGACTGGGTGCAGGCCAACAACAAGACCTACGCCTTCACCGCCGAGGGCTTCCTCGAGCTGACGCCGTTCGCGGCCGCGGTGCTGCGCACGACCTCCTTCGGCAAGAAGCAGCCGACCGAGATCCCCTATGTGGCGGGTGCGGCGTTCGACTTCGCCCCGGCGAGCACGGACGCCCGTGAGTTCTGGCCCGAGAAGGTCCTGAGCAGGTCGCTGCCCGCCACAGAGCAGGCGTGCGCCCAGCTGGTGACCGCGAAGGGCGAGCCCGCAGCCGCCCGCCTGGCGACCGCCCCCCAGGGCGACGCCAGCGCCGAGGGTGTCTCGCCCGGTGACCGCGAGGTCACGGTCGCGTCCGGCCAGGGAGCCGTGATCCGCTCGGCCGACTGGATCAGCAGCGACGAAGGCACGATCCACCTCATCGACGACCGCGGCTACAGCTACCCGGTCGCGAGCACCTTCGACCTCGAGCAGCTGGGCTACGCCAAGGTGCCGGTCATCGTGGTGCCCGACGTGTGGAACAAGCTGTTCGAGGACGGCCCCGAGCTCTCCCAGGACGCGGCGCTGTGCCCGCCGTCCAAGGACCAGTCGTGCGGCTAGGACACGGCCCAGGGCACGTCCCGGGACCTGTGCGCGCCGCCGCAGCGGCGCTGGCCGGCACCCTCGTCGGGCTGTCGGTCACACCCGCGATGGCGGCGGTGACCGCGACCTCGGCCGAGGCACCGGTCGGCGCGTCGTGCCTCGACGTCGACATGGCGACCACCGACCAGCGCACCGTCAAGGGCGACAACACGGCCAACCTCTCGCTCCACGTCGCCGAGGCTCAGGCCCTGGCGAGGAAGGCCGGTCGGCGGCCGGGCCAGGACGTGAAGGTGGTCGTCGTCGACAGCGGTGCAGGTGGCTTCAACAACCCCGGGCCGACCGACCTCCCGAGCGGCCACGGCATCGCCGTCGCGGGCATCATCGCCGGAGCCGACCAGAGCGAGCCCAAGATCGACGTCGGCATCGCGCCGGGGGCCGGGATCGTCGACAAGAGGTTCTACGACAGCCCGGAGCGCTCCCAGGAGGGAGAGAAGGTCCCGATGGCGGCGGACCTCGCCGCGGCGCTGGCCGACGTGGCGAACCGCCGGGCCCCGGGCGGCGACCTCGGCGGCCGGGTGGTCGTCGTCGTACCCACCCAGGTGCCGCACTCCCCGGAGCTCGAGGCCCAGGTCGACCGCCTCGTCGACACCGGTGTCCTCCTCGTCGCCGCGTCGGGTGATCGCCCCACCGGCGACAGCGGCTTCCCCGACGGCTACCAGGACGAGCCGAAGAAGGGCGAGGACGTCGCCGACCTGGTCTGGCCGGCCGCGGACCCGGGCGTCGTCGCGGTCGGCGTCTCGACGCCCGGCAGCTCCGGCACCGTGCTCCGCAGCTCCGCCATCGACCTGTCCGCGCCCGGCGCCGACGCGGTGTCGCGGGCCCGCAACGGCGGCTGGTGCGTCGTCGCACCCGCGTCGACCGCGTGGGCGGCCGCCCAGGTGGCCGGGGTCGCGGCGCTGGTGTGGTCGATGCATCCCGACGAGGACGCCGCGCAGCTGCGGACCCGGCTCGAGCAGACCGCCAGCGGCAACGGCGGACCGTCCAGCCCGATCACCGGGTACGGCGTGGTCCAGCCGGTCGAGGCGATCCAGCGCGACGTCGCCGAGATGGGTGCCGAGAAGAAGGTCCAGAACCAGCCGGCGCGGCCGCCACGCGCTGAGGCCGACGTGCTGGCGGGCGCCCGCCACGACGCCGTCTGGTGGGGACTCGGCGGGGGTGCGGCGCTCGTCGTGCTCCTCATCGTGCGCCCGCTCCTGTCCCGGCGGCGTTGATGCGGGCCGCCCTCGCGCTGGTCGCCCTGCTCGCCGGACTGCTCGGCGTGCCGCCGGCGCCGGCCGAGGCGGCGCAGCAGGGGGTGGTGCTCCGGGCACCCGACCACGCCCGCAGCGGTACGACGGTCCGCGTCGTCGTCCGTGTCCCGGCGTCGGGTCCGCGCCGGCGCACGGTCCGGCTGCGGGTGGCGACGTCGAGCGGCGTGCGGGTGCTGCGGGGACGGTCGGGGCGGGCCCGGGTCGCGCGCTTCGACGTACGTCTCAGGCAGCCGGGCGTGGTGCGGTTGCGGGCGCGGGTCGCCAAGCACGGCCGTCGTCCCGCGCTCCGCTCGCGGGCGCGCACGCTGCGGGTGTGGCCGGCGGTGACGCCCCAGGTGCTCGCGCACCGCGGTCGCAGCGCCGTGGCGCCCGAGAACACGGTGCCCGCGTTCACCGCGGCCACCGGCCACGCGTCCGGCGTCGAGACCGACGTACGGGCGACGTCCGACGGCCACCTGGTGCTCGTGCACGACCCGACGCTGCGGCGGACGACCGACGTCGCGAACGTCTTCCCGGACCGGGCCGACCAGCCTGTCGAGTCCTTCTCCTTCGCCGAGATCCGGCAGCTCGACGCCGGCGGCTGGTTCGGTGCCGGCTGGGCCGGCACCCGGGTCCCGGAGCTCGACGACCTGCTGCGCCAGGTCGCCGCCAGCGGGCTGGGCGCCCATCTCGAGCTCAAGCAGTCGAGCCCCGACTTCGTGCACCGCGTCGCGGCCGCCCTGCAGCCCTACCTGCCGTTGGTCGACTCCGGCCGGATCCGGTTCAGCAGCGCCGACCTGACCGGGCTCGAACGTCTCTCCCAGGTCCTCCCGACGGCTCGGGTCGCGCTCATCCGGTCCGTCGCGCCCGCCGACCTCGGACCGCTGGCCGGCAAGGTCGACGCGATCCACGTCGACGCCCCGACGATCGACCGCGCCCTCGTCGCCCGCGCCCGGGCGGCCGGGATCAGCGTCGTCGCCCGCACGACCGACGACCCCGCGACCCTGGCCGCGCTCGCCGCCGCCGGCTGCTGGGCCGTGATGACCGACGACCTCGACCTCGCCGGTGAGATGCTCGGCCCACCGCCGGCGGCCGGCTGACCCGGCCGATCCGGCTGAGAACGTCGAACGGCGCCGCGCTGCGCGCGACGCCGTCCGGTGCTGCTGGCGGAGCTGGGGGGATTCGAACCCCCGAGGGCTGTTAACCCAACCCGCTTTCCAAGCGAGCGCCATAGGCCACTAGGCGACAGCTCCGTGGGAGAGATTACCGGCAGATGGACGGCGAGGTGGAATCGGGACTCCCCTCGGGGCCACGCTGCCGACGTACCATCGCTGCATGACCGCGCGGGGCGACGACCCGGAGCCGTGGGCTCCCGTCGAGCACCTGCCTGCCGACGCGCAGCGGATGGGCCTCAACCGGCTGGTGCCGGACGGTGCGCTGCTCGAGCTCGCCGGGTCGCTCGACAGCTCGAAGCGCTCCCACCGGGTGGTCGCGTGGGTGCTGCTGGTCGTGATGGTCGCGCCGGTCCTGTTGACGGTGGTCAACATCCTGCGCTGACCACGGCGATGTGAGGCCCGCTCGGCTCATCCCCTAAAGTGGTCCGCAACCCCCCACGTGGCGGTATCTCACCCAACTCCCCCAGGGCCGGAAGGCAGCAAGGGTAAGTGAGCTCTATCGGGTGCGTGGGGGGCCTCTGCTTCTCCTAGTGCGGCCGGCGGGCGACGTAGAAGTAGTTGAACGGGTCGGTCCGGACCTCGCGCACGTCGACGTCGACCAGGCCGGCCTCCTCGAGCATCCGCACCGCGGTCTGCCGGCCCCACACGGTGCCGAGGCCGGCGCCGCCGTGAGCCAGGGAGACCGTCATGCAGTGCATCAGGCTCAGCGTGTAGAGGTAGGTCAGCCACGGCAGGCCGAGGTTGTTCTCGACGCCCGACTGGGCCTTGATGTCGACCATCAGGAAGGTGCCGCCGGGCCGCAACGCGGCGGCGATGCCGGCGAGCACCCGGTCGGGGAAGGCTTGGTCGTGGATCGCGTCGAAGGCGGTCACGACGTCGTACGCCGCCTCCTCCCCGAGCTCCGCGACGTCGCGGACCTCGAAGGTCGCGTTGGTCAGGCCCCAGGCCGCGGCTTCGGCGCGGGCAGCCGCGATCGCCTCGTCGCCGAGGTCGTAGCCGACGAAGGTGCTGGCCGGGTAGGCGCGGGCGAGCAGGTTGACCGCGTGCCCGGACCCGCAGCCGATGTCGGCCAGGGCGGCGCCGGCGCTCAGCTGCTCGTGCAGGCCGGGGACGGTCGGGACGACGACGTCGAGCAGGCCGGCGTCGTGGACGGCCGCGGCGTCGGCGGCCATCAGCTCGTGGAACCGGGGGAAGCGGTCGTAGCCCAGCCCGCCGCCGTGGCGGAAGCTCTCCCGCAGCTCGGGCTCCACGCCGGCGAGCATGGTGAGCATCTTGAGGCTGCGCGCGAGGTTGACCGGGCCGTCGGCCGGGGTGAGGCAGGCGGCGCGCTCGCGGGGGAGGGCGTAGTGGCCGGTGGCGGCGTCGTACGTCGCCACGTCGCCCGCGACGATGCCGTCCAGCCACTCGCGCAGGTAGCGCTCGTCGACCCCCGCTGCGGCCGCCAGCGTGGCCGGGTCGGCGGGTCCGGTGCGGGCCAGTACGTCGAGCAGGCCGAGCTCGTCGCCGATGCCCAGGAGCAGGCCCAGGGCGGCGTCCTCGCGCACCCGGACCATGCGCTTCTGGAAGGCCCGCGCCTCGTCCCGGTCGATCGTCGTCATGCCTGCTCGTCCTCTCCTTCGGGGGCGCCCGGAGGTGTCGGGCCCTGCGACTAGGGTGGCACCCGTGGACTCCCCGCTCGCGCTCTACCGCCGCTACCGGCCCGAGACCTTCGCCGAGGTCATCGGGCAGGAGCACGTCACCGAGCCGTTGCGGGCCGCGTTGGCCGCCAACCGGGTCAACCACGCCTACCTCTTCTCCGGCCCCCGTGGCTGCGGCAAGACGACGAGCGCGCGGATCCTGGCCCGGGCGCTCAACTGCGAGAAGGCGCCCGTCTCCGACCCGTGCGGCGAGTGCGACAGCTGCCGCGACCTGGCCCGCAACGGCCCCGGGTCGATCGACGTGATCGAGATTGACGCCGCCTCCCACGGTGGTGTCGACGACGCTCGAGACCTGCGCGAGAAGGCGTTCTTCGCGCCGGTCAAGAGCCGCTACAAGGTCTACATCATCGACGAGGCCCACATGGTCACCACGCAGGGCTTCAACGCCCTGCTCAAGCTCGTCGAGGAGCCGCCGCCGCACCTGCGGTTCATCTTCGCCACGACCGAGCCCGAGAAGGTCATCCCGACCATCCGCTCGCGCACCCACCACTACCCGTTCCGGCTGATCCCGCCGCGCCTGCTGACGTCGTACCTCACCGAGCTGTGCGACCGCGAGGGCGTCTCCATCGAGCCCGCCGCGCTGCCGCTGGTGGTCCGGGCCGGCGCGGGCTCCGCGCGCGACACCCTGTCCGTGCTCGACCAGCTGCTCGGCGGCGCCGGGCCGCAGGGCGTGACCTACGACCTGGCCAGCGGGCTGCTCGGCTACACCCCAGACACCCTCCTGGACGACGTGGTGTCGGCCTTCGCGGCCGGCGACGGCTCTGCCGTCTTCGGTGTGGTCGACAAAGTGATCGAGACCGGGCAGGACCCGCGCCGCTTCACCGAGGACCTGCTGCGCCGGCTGCGCGACCTCGTCATCATCTCCGCGGTCCCCGACGCCGCCGCGTCCGGCCTGCTCGACCTCTCCGGCGACCAGGCCGACCGACTCGTCGCCCAGGCCGCCGCGTTCGGCCGCGCCGAGCTGACCCGCGCCGCCGACCTGGTCGCCGCCGGGCTCACCGACATGCGCGGCGCCACCGCCCCACGGCTGCTGCTGGAGCTGATCTGCGCCAGGATCCTGCTCCCCGCTGCCGACCACACCACCGAGGGGGTGCTCGCCCGTCTCGACCGGCTCGAGCGTCGCGCCTCGATCAGCGGTACGACCTCCGCCGAGTCCGCGCCGGCCCCGGCCCCCGCCGCCGTCCCCGCCCAGGACCGGCCGGCGCCCTCCCGCCACGACCGGGCCGCGCCCGAGCGGGTGGAGGCTCCTGCCCCGGCCGCTCCCGCTGCCCCTGCTGCTCCCGCGCCGGTGCCCGAGATGGCGCCGAAGATGGCGCCCGAGCCGGTGCCGGTCGCGGCCGCCCCGCCGCCGTCCGCTCCCGAGCCTGTCGCCGCTCCTGCCGCTCCTGCCGCTCCTGCCGAGGAGCCGGCGGGCGGCAGCGGCCTGACCCTGATCGACGTACGCCGGCTGTGGCCCTCGGTCATCGACCGGGTCAAGAGCGTCAAGCGGGTCACCTGGATCCACCTCACCCAGAACTCCCAGGTCGTCGGGTTCAACGGCAAGGTGCTCAGCCTGGGCTTCCAGTCCGACGGTCCGCGCCGCTCGTTCGAGTCCGGCGGCCACGCCGAGATCGTCCAGCAGGCCGTCATCGACGAGATCGGCGCCGACGTCCGGATCGAGGCGATCGTCGACCCGGCCGCCGACCCCAACGCGCGCACCCCCGAGCCCGCCGCAGCCCCGGCCGCGCCCGTCCCGGCCGCGTCCGCCCCGGCCGAGGCCGACGCCGGCGGATGGCCCGCGGTCACCGCGCCCCCGCAAGCGGCTGCACCGGCCGCCCCCGCCGCAGCGCCCGCTCCAGCGCCCGCGGCCCCGACCGACGACCCGCCGCCATGGGCGACCGAGCCGCCGCCGGCCGACGGCCCGCCCGAGCCGGAGCCCGACCCCGAGCCGGGCGCCCGCCGCCAGATGATCGCCGACTTCCAGGCCCGGGCCGGCGCCGCCGTCGACGCGCCGCCCGAGGACCCCGACGCCGCCGTCGACTTCAACGACCGCGAGGTCGATGCCGAGTCCAGTGCCGAGCTCCTGGCCCGCGAGCTGGGCGCCCAGCTGATCGAGGAGACGCCGCGCGGCGACTGACCCGCCCGGCGCCCGACGTACCAGACCTTCCTCACCGACACCGAGAAGAGACCCACATGAGCCAGAACCCCTTCGACGCCCTCGCCGGTGGCGGCGGCCTCGACCTGGGCGCCCTGCTCCAGCAGGCCCAGCAGATGCAGGACCAGCTCCAGGACGCCCAGCAGCGCCTGGCCGAGACCACGGTCGAGGGCACGGTCGCGGGCGGTGCGGTGACCGTGACGGTCACTGGCGCCGGCGAGCTGACCGCCGTGCAGATCAAGCCCGAGGCGCTCGAGGGCACCGACGCCGAGGCGCTCGCCGACCTCGGTGACCTGGTCGTGGCCGCGTTCCGCGACGCCCGCACCAAGATCGACGAGCTCGCCGAGCAGACCCTCGGCCCGCTGGCCGGCGGGATGCCCGACCTGGGCGGCGGCCTGCCGTCGCCCGGCCAGCTCGGCTTCTGAGCGGGGGCCGCACCCTTGTACGAAGGCGTCGTCCAGGACCTCATCGACGAGCTCGGGCGGTTGCCCGGGGTCGGTCCGAAGAGTGCCCAGCGGATCGCGTTCCACCTGCTGCAGGCCGACCCGGCCGACGTACGCCGCCTCGCCGAGGTCCTGATCGAGGTCAAGGACAAGGTGAAGTTCTGCTCGGTCTGCTTCAACGTCGCCGAGGACGACCAGTGCCGGATCTGCCGTGACCCGCGCCGGGACCCGACGGTGCTGTGCGTGGTCGAGGAGTACAAGGACGTCGTCGCGATCGAGCGGACCCGCGAGTTCCGCGGCCGCTACCACGTCCTGGGCGGCGCGATCTCGCCCATCGACGGCATCGGTCCCGAGCAGCTCCACATCCGCGAGCTGCTGACGCGGCTCGGCGACGGCACCGTCGTCGAGGTGATCCTCGCCACCGACCCCAACCTCGAGGGCGAGGCCACCGCGACGTACCTCACGCGCATGCTCGGCCCCCTGGGGTTGCGCGTGACGCGTTTGGCCAGTGGACTTCCGGTGGGAGGAGACCTCGAGTACGCCGACGAGGTCACCTTGGGTCGGGCATTCGTGGGAAGGCAGACAGCGACATGAACGGGAACATGAGCGACAACAGCACCACCACCGAGCAGCTCCCAGGCCTCGCGGCACTGGAGGCGCTGATCGCGGTGGAGACCGAGACCGTGCGCTTCGCCGACGACATCGCGGCGTCCGTGCGGTCCTTCCTCGACGGCGTCAGGGTCGTCGCAGCCCAGGCGAGCGGCGGCCAGGCCGTGTCCCTGCTGCTGATCCAGATCAGCCAGATCGCGCTCACCGGCGCCCGGCTGGGCGTGCACCGCGACTTCGCGCCGCGCGACGAGTACCAGCCCGACGACGGTCCGGACCCCGACGACATCGACGAGTTGCGCCTCCAGCTGGCGACCCTGCTCGGGCAGCTCGACACCTACAGCTACGTCTTCGACCCCTACGCCCCCGAGATGGTCGAGGGCCTGCTCTCCGACGACCTGACCAGCATCGCGGCCGACCTCGCCGTCGGCGTGCGCCACTACGACGCGGGCGACGTCGAGGAGGCGCTGTGGTGGTGGCAGTTCTCCTACGTCTCCTCGTGGGGTGCGCTGGCCGGGTCGGCGATGAAGGCGCTGCTGTCGGTCGTGGCCCACGACCGGCTCGACGTGGACCTCGACACCACCCAGGAGCTGGCGCTGGTCGAGGCGGCGGCCGCCGTGCTGGACAGCGGCGAAAACGCCTAGCGCCCTCTCGTAGAATCGGGGGTGGCCCCGTCGTCGTGGCCTTTGCCCTTCCCCCGAGACCACCGCCAGGAGTGAGCCCCCGTGGGCATTGTCGTGCAGAAGTACGGCGGCTCGTCGGTCGCCGATGCCGCCGGGATCAAGCGCGTCGCGCAGCGCATCGTCAACACGAAGAAGGCCGGCCACCAGGTCGTGGTCGTCGTGTCCGCGATGGGGGACACGACGGACGAGCTGATCGACCTGGCCAACGAGGTCTCCCCGCTGCCGCCCGCGCGCGAGCTCGACATGCTGCTCACCGCGGGTGAGCGGATGTCGATGGCCGTGCTGGCCATGGCGATCCACGACCTCGGGCACGAGGCGCGCTCCTTCACCGGGTCGCAGGCCGGCGTGATCACCGACGCCGAGCACGGCCGGGCGAAGATCATCGACGTGACGCCGGGCCGCATCGAGGCCGCCATCGGCGAGGGCGCGATCGCCATCGTCGCCGGCTTCCAGGGCGTCTCGCAGACGACCAAGGACATCACCACCCTCGGCCGCGGCGGCTCCGACACCACCGCGGTGGCGCTCGCCGTCGCACTGAAGGCCGACGTGTGCGAGATCTACTCCGACGTCGACGGCATCTTCACCGCCGACCCGCGCATCGAGCCCCGCGCCCGCAAGGTGCCGCGGATCTCCTACGAGGAGACACTCGAGATGGCCGCGCAGGGCGCCAAGATCCTGCACCTGCGGTGCGTCGAGTACGCCCGCCGCTACGACATGCCCATCCACGTCCGCTCGTCCTTCTCCGAGAAGGAGGGCACCTGGGTCGTCAAGGCCGAGGATGTTGTTCAGGAGGGAAGCTCCATGGAAGCCGCGATCATCACCGGTGTCGCCCACGACCGCAGCCAGGCCAAGATCACGGTGGTCGGCGTACCGGACAAGCCGGGCGAGGCGGCCGCGATCTTCCGCGCCGTCGCCGACGCGCAGATCAACATCGACATGATCGTGCAGAACGTGTCGGCAGCCGCGACCAACCTCACCGACATCTCCTTCACGCTCCCCGCCGGCGAGGGGCAGACCGCGATGACGGCGCTGGACCGCCTCAAGGACTCGGTCGGCTTCGAGTCGCTGCTCTACGACGACAGCGTCGGCAAGGTGTCCATCGTCGGTGCCGGCATGAGCTCCTCGCCGGGCATCTCCGCGCGCTTCTTCGAGGCGCTCTCGGAGGCGGGCGTCAACATCGAGATGATCTCCACCTCGGAGATCCGCGTCTCGGTCGTCGTGGCCGAGACCCAGGTCGAGGCGGCCGTCAACGCCGCCCACGCAGCGTTCGACCTCGGGTCGGACGAGATCGAGGCCGTTGTCTACGGCGGAACGGGGCGCTGAGCGTCATGGGCATCAACATCGGAGTCGTCGGCGCGACCGGCCAGGTCGGCGTCGCCATGCGCCAGATCCTGCTCGAGCGGAGCTTCCCGGTCGACCAGGTCCGGTTCTTCTCCTCGCCCCGCTCGGCCGGCAAGGTGCTCCGGTTCGGAGACCGCGAGGTCGTCGTCGAGGACGCCGAGACCGCCGACCCGACCGGACTCGACGTCGCCCTGTTCTCCGCCGGCGCCACCGCCTCGCGCGCGCTGGTGCCCCGGTTCGTCGACGCCGGCGTGATCGTCGTCGACAACTCCTCGGCCTTCCGCAAGGACCCGTCCATCCCGCTGGTCGTCTCCGAGGTCAACCCGGAGGCGGCGGCCGAGGTGATCGCGGCCGGTCGCGGCATCATCGCGAACCCCAACTGCACCACCATGGCCGCCATGCCGGTGCTCAAGCCGCTGCACGAGGAGGCCGGGCTGGTCCGGCTGATCGCGTCGACGTACCAGGCCGTCTCCGGCTCCGGCATCGCCGGCGTCGAGGAGCTCGCCACCGGTGTCGCCGCGGCCGGCGACAAGGCCCGGGAGCTGGCCTACGACGGCGAGGCCGTCGCGTTCCCCGAGCCGGGCGTCTACAAGGAGACGATCGCCTACAACGTGCTGCCGTTCGCCGGCAACCTCGTCGACGACGGCCTGAACGAGACCGACGAGGAGCAGAAGCTCCGCAACGAGTCCCGCAAGATCCTCGGCATCCCGGACCTGCGGGTCTCCGGCCTGTGCGTCCGCGTCCCGGTCTTCACGGGCCACTCGCTGGCGATCAACGCCGAGTTCGAGCGGGCGCTGACTCCGGAGCGCGCGCGGGAGCTGCTCGCCACGGCTCCCGGCGTCGAGCTCGCCGACATCCCGAACCCGCTCGCCGCAGCCGGCAAGGACCCGTCGTACGTCGGCCGGATCCGCCAGGACCCCGGCGTCGACGGCGACCGCGGCCTCGCGCTGTTCGTCTCCAACGACAACCTGCGCAAGGGGGCCGCGCTCAACACCGTGCAGATCGCGGAGCTGATCGCCGCCTCCCGCTGACCCGGCACAAACGGGCGCCAGAATTGCGCCGACCCGGCAGAAGATGTCCTGAGCGAGGACACTTTCTGCCGGGTCGGCGGCTTTTTCGGGCCAGTTCGAGCCGGGTCGCGCTACTCGTTGGCCGGGTCGACGAACGTCTTCGTCACCCAGACCGAGGCGAGGTAGGCGCCGATGCTGAGGATCGGCACGATGATCAGCGTCGACCAGTGGTCGAGCAGGTTGATGAGGAACAGCAGGGCCACCACGGCGACCAGGCCGACCGCCAGGAAGCTGCTGCTGCCCGGGTCGGGGATCGCGAACGCCTTGAGCAGCTGGGCGCCGAGCAGGACGCAGAGTGCGAACGTGGCGACGAGCAGCAGGAAGCCGGGGCCGCCGCCGCACGAGGACGTCCCGCGGACCGCCTCGCAGCCGCGCAGGGACAGCCAGGTCAGCACGACCATCGCCGCGCCCACCACGAGCCCGGTGAGGGCAGCGGCGCGGTAGACGGTCAGCAGCGGCCCGCCGTCGCCCAGGGCGGCGATCTCCGCGTCCTCGAGGGCCGCGGAGCTCACCGGCTCGGGCTCGACGTCCACGACGGCGGGCTCGGGAGCCGGCTTCGGCTTGGGGGCGGGCTTGGGGGCGGGCTTGGGTGCGGGCTTGGGGGTGGCCGTGGCCACCGGTGCGGGGGCCGCGACGACCGGCTCCGGCTCGGGCTCCACGACGGGCTCCGGCTCGGGCTCGGCGACCACGACTGGCTCCGGCTCCGGCTCGGCGACCACGACGGGCTCCGGCTCCGGCTCGGCGACCACGACGGGCTCCGGCTCCGGCTCCGGCTCGACGACCTCGGGCAGCACTACGGTGGGCTCGGGCTCGGCGACCGGTTCGGCAACCGGCTCCGGCTCGGCGGCAGGACGAGCAGTCCGCGCCTCGGCGGCCGGGGCGGGCGCCTCGGCCGGTTGGGCGGACTTCTTCTTCCGCCCGAACAGCTTGGGCGGCTCCAAGCTGAGCTTCAGCTTGTCCTGCTCGTCTGACATGGCATGCAGTGTGTCACGAACGCACAGGTGATCGGCGCGCGGTCGGCGGACGACACGGCGGCGCGCGGAAGGTGAAGAAACGAGGCTGAGAACGTCGAAGGGCGGATCCGGCTCCACCGGATCCGCCCTTCGGCCTGTCGGGCTGACAGGATTTGAACCTGCGGCCTCCTCGTCCCGAACGAGGCGCGCTACCAAACTGCGCCACAGCCCGCCGATCACCGGCCTCGAAGAAGCCGACTCACAAGCACCGGAGCATAGCGGAGCCAGGGCCCGGACCTGCAATCGGGATACGCCTCAGGCCGATCGCCGGACGGGTCAGCGCGGCTGCAGCGTGAGCAGCGTGGCCTCGGGGCGGCAGGCGATCCGGACCCGGGTGTAGGGGTTGGTGCCGAGCCCGGCCGACACGTGCAGCCAGGCCGAGCCCGGGTCGCCGGGGCGCGAGTCGGCGGGGTGGCGGTGCAGGCCGCGGGCGCGCGCGGGCTCGAGGTCGCAGTTGGTGGCGTACGCGCGCGAGCCGCCCGGCCACGGCAGCCGCACCTGGCCGCCGTGGGTGTGTCCGGCGACGACGGCGTCGTAGCCGTCGGCGGCGAACTGGTCCAGCACCCGCAGGTACGGCGCATGGGCGACCGCGAGCCGCAGGTCGGCCGTGGGGTCGGCGGGTCCGGCGACGGCACCGAGGTCGTCGTACTCGAGGTGCGGGTCGTCGACCCCGGCGAAGGCCAGCACCGCGTCGCCGACCTTGACCTGCTCGCGACGGTTGGTGAGGTCGAGCCAGCCGGCGCCGGTGAGGCCCGCGGTGAGGTCGCGCCACGGCAGCTGGGGGACGTGGGTGTGGCGGGAGCCGTCGTCCGGGAGGAGGTACCCGATCGGGTTGCGGAAGCCGGGCTCGAAGTAGTCGTTGGAGCCGTGCACGAAGACGCCGGGACACTCGAGCAGGCCGCCGAGGCTGTCGAGTACGACGGGCACGGAGTCGCGGTGGGCGAGATTGTCGCCGGTGTCTATGACCAGGTCCGGCTCCAGCCGGGCCAGATCGCGCAGCCACTCCTGCTTGCGCGTCTGCCCGGGCGTCATGTGCAGGTCGCTGAGGTGCAGCACCCGCAGCGGCCGCATCCCGGCGGGCAGCACCCGCAGGTCGACCCGGCGCAGGGTGTACTGGCGCGCCTCCCACAGCGCGTACGACGTCACCGCGGCCCCGAGGGCGCCCCCGGCGCCGACCGTCCGCAGCACTGCCCTCCCGAATCCCATTCGTCCAGTCTCGCCCACGGCAGGCAGAATCGGGGCATGAGCACCCTCAAGGAGCAGCTGCGCACCGACCTCACGACCGCCATGAAGGCCCGCGACGAGGTCCGGTCGTCGACGCTGCGGATGATCCTCACCGCGGTCACCAACGCGGAGGTCGCCGGCAAGGTCGCCAAGGAGCTCACCGACGACGAGGTCCTCACCGTCCTCGCCGCCGAGGCAAAGAAGCGCCGCGAGGCCGCGGTGGCGTTCGAGGAGGGCGACCGGCCCGAGAGCGCCGCGAAGGAGCGGGCCGAGGCCGCGGTGATCCAGGACTACCTGCCCGAGCAGCTCGGTCCCGAGGAGATCGCCGCGATCGTGACCGCCGCTGTCGAGCAGGCCGGGGCCGCGGGTGCCGGGCCGAAGGCGATGGGTCAGGTGATGGGCATCGTGCAGCCGCAGGTCAAGGGCCGTGCCGACGGTGCCGCCGTGGCCGCTGAGGTACGCCGCCAGCTCGGCTGAGCTGTCCGCCGCACCCCATGCGGAATGGTCGCGATCTGGGCCGATCTGCGACCAGAACGCATGGGGTGCGGTCCAGAGTCAGCCCTGGCCGTTCCCGTTGTTGCCGTGGCCCTTGTTCTTCTTCCCCTTGCCCTTCTTGACCTTCGGCGTGCCGTCGGAGACGTAGAGCGTGACCGTGTCGCCGGAGGCCAGGCGGGCGCCGGTGCCCGGCGCCGACCAGGCGACCAGGCCCTGGCCGACCGCGGAGTCGACGGTGCCGCCGTTGACGACGGTGAAGCCGAGCCCTTCGAGGGTCGCCTTCGCGTCGTCGTACGACTTGCCGGACACGGGCGGCACCGTGATCAGCAGGCCGCGGACGTCGGTCGAGGACGGGCGGGTGAAGTCGACGTCGTCGAGCAGCGGGGCCACGGCCTTGAACGCGTCGCCCCAGATCGGGCCGGCGGTCGTGGAACCGGAGGTCGAGCGGACCGCGCCGCCGATCGAGACGCCGTCGAGGGACTGCGGCTGGCCGGCCCGGTTGACGCCCGCGACCATCGCCGCGCCGGCGAGGTTGGGGGTGTAGCCGACGAACCACACGGCCTTGTTGTCGCTGGTCGTACCGGTCTTGCCGGCGGCCGGCTGGCCCGGGTACTGGGCCGCGGCGAACCCGCCTGAGGAGACCACGCCGCGCAGCACGTCGTTGACCGCGTTGGCGACCGGGCTGGCGAGCACCTGGGTGCACTGCTTCTCGTACTTCTTGAGCACATTGCCCTGGGCGTCGGCGATCTCGGTGACCGGGCGGGCGTCGCAGTGCAGTCCCTGGGCGGCGAAGGTGGCGTACGCCTCGGCCATCTCCAGCGGGCTGACGTCGGCGATGCCGAGGGTGAACGACGGGACCTGCGCGGCCTTGGTGAGCTCGGTGATGCCCATTTCGCGGGCCAGCTTCCACGGCTCGCAGATGCCGGTCGCCTTCTCGAGGTTCACGAAGAAGGTGTTGACCGACTTCTGGGTGCCCTCGTAGAGGTTGGGGGCGGCCGAGGCGCTGGTCGAGTTCTTCGGGCTCCAGGTCTCGCCGCTCTGGTAGGGCCCGTCGCAGGTCGTGAAGTCGCCCAGGTTGACGGTCAGGGTCTGCGGCGCCGGGAACCGCTGGGTCAGCGGGATGTCCTGGTTGATCGCCGAGGCCAGCACGAACGCCTTGAACGTCGATCCGGGCTGGAAGCCGGCCGCGTCGCCGTACCTCGTCGGCACGGCGTAGTTGAGGAAGGTCTCGCCCTTCTTCTTGCCCATCGGCCGCGACTGGGCCAGGCCCTTGACGTTGCCGGTCCCGGGCTCGATGAGCGCCAGGCCGCCGATGGCCGAGTCGTCCTTGTAGACGTGCGAGGCCACGGAATCGTTGGCGGCCTTCTGGTAGCGCAGGTCGACGGTCGTCTTGATGGTGAGTCCGCCGTTGAAGATCAGCCGCTTGCGCTCCTGCTCGGTGGCGCCGAGGGCGGGATCGGTCATCAGCCAGCGCACGACGTAGTCGCAGAAGAACTGGGCCTCGGAGTTGACGCAGCCGTTGGGCTGCTCCTGCACGTGCAGGCCGAGCTTGCGGTCCTTGGCCTTGTCGGCGTCGGCCTGGGGGATCACGTTGAGCTGGGCCATCCGCTCGAGCACGATGTCGCGGCGGACCTTGGCCTGGGCGGCGTTCCGCGTCGGGTTGTAGGCCTCGGGGCTCTGCACGAGGCCCGCCAGGAGCGCGGCCTGGCGCAGCTTGAGGTCCTTGGCGTTGACGCCGAAGAAGTGCTGAGCGGCCGCCTGGATGCCGTAGGCGCCGTCGCCGAAGTACGCCGTGTTGAGGTACCGCTCGAGGATCCAGTCCTTGCTGTGCCGCTTCTCGAGGGCGATCGCGTAGCGCAGCTCGCGCAGCTTGCGACCGTAGCTGTCCTCCTTGGCGGCCGCGATCGCCTCCTTGTCGCCCTCGGCCTGGGTGATCAGGGTCAGCTTCACGAGCTGCTGGGTGATCGACGAGCCACCCTGGGAGACACCGCCGGCTGCCTGGTTGGTGAGCAGGGCGCGCAGGGTGCCCTTCACGTCGAGGGCGCCGTGCTGGTAGAAGCGGTAGTCCTCGATCGCGACGATGGCCTCGACCATCGTGCGCGAGATCTGGCGCAGCGGGACGTTGACCCGGTTCTGGTCGTAGAGCGTGGCGATCGTCTTGCCCTCGGCGTCCTGCACCTCGGTGCGCTGGGGCAGCTGCTCTGTCTCGAGCTCCTGCGGCAGGTCGTCGACCGACTCGGAGACGTTGCGCGCGGAGAAGCCGAGCACGCCGGCGAACGGGATCGCCAGGCCGGAGACGACGACACCGAGCACGACCGCGACGAGCAGCATCACGCCGAGGTGGGAAGCGACCTTCCCGGGGGGAAGTCCGTCGAACCGGGTGCGCGCCATGCGGTCAGGGTACGGGACCCTGCCTCACCGGCCCGACTCGTCGCGCGCCCCCGCCTTCGACCTGTCTAGTCCGATGTGACTAGACAGGTTGGGCCCAATGAGCGATATCAGTCTTGGCGATCCTCCTTTACTTTGGTCCGGTCGAGGAGACCGAGCGCTGTGGGGGCGACGGCTCTTCGGATGTGGGAAGTACAGGGGACACATATGTGGGTTGAGGATTGGGCGCCGCGCGCCGCCTGCCGGGACCAGCAGCCGGACCAGCTGTTCGTCCGTGGTGCCGAGCAGAACAAGGCGAAGCAGGTCTGCACCAGCTGCGCCGTACGCACCGAGTGCCTCGCCGAGGCGCTCGACAACCAGATCGAGTGGGGCGTCTGGGGCGGGATGACCGAGCGGGAGCGTCGTGCTCTCCTCCGTCGCCGGCCCGCCGCCTCGTGGCGCAAGGTCCTCGAGGACGCGCGCGACGAGCAGGCCATCCCCGCCGTCTGACGACAGGGAACCGCCTTCTCCGACGCTGCTGACTCCGGTCAGTGGCGCCGGGCGAGGAGGTTGCCGACCCGGCGCAGGCCGTCGAGGTCGTGCACGTCACCGGCGAGCGCCGGTACGACGGCCGTCGCCACCTGGGGGTGCGCGGTCGCGAACCGGTCGCGCAGGGTGCGCTCACGCTCGACCATGCGCACCCGGTCGGCGTGCAGCCGCAGCAGCCCGGCGGTCAGCGGTGCCGTCGGGGACTCGTCGTCGGTACGACGCAGCCGCTCGGCCGCGGTCGTCGCCTCCTCGGCCGACAGCTCGCCGCCCGGGGCCGGACTGGCGCGGTTGACGACCAGGCCGGCCAGCGGCATGTCGTCCTCGCTGAGCCGCTCGACGAAGTACTCCGCCTCGCGCAGCGCGTCCGCCTCGGGCGCGGCGACCACGAGGAACGCCGTACCGTCGGCCTTCAGCAGCGAGTAGGTCTGCTGCGCCCGCTGCCGGAACCCGCCGAAGACCGTGTCGAGCGCGGTCACGAAGGTCTGCAGGTCCTTGAGGAACTGGGCGCCCAGGATCTTCGTCAGCGCGTTGGTGATCAGGCCGATCCCGGCGGTCATCAGCTTCGCCGGCCCCTTCGCGGGCATCAGCAGCAACCGCACGAACCGGCCGTCGAGGAAGCTGGAGAGCCGCTCGGGGGCGTCGAGGAAGTCCAGCGCCGAGCGCGACGGCGGGGTGTCGACCACGATCAGGTCGTAGGTTCCGCTCGCCTGCGCATCACGATGAATCTGGCCGAGCTTCTCCATCGCCATGTACTCCTGCGTGCCCGCGAACGAGCTCGACAGCGCGATGTAGAAGGGATTGGCCAGGATCTGCTTCGCCTTCTCCGGGCTGGCCTGGGAGAGCACCACCTCGTCGAACGTGCGCTTCATGTCGAGCATCATCGCGTCGAGGTGGCCGCTGCCCTGCACGCCGGTGACCGGGCGCGGGGTGTTGTCGAGCTCCTCGATGCCCATCGACTGCGCGAGCCGGCGCGCCGGGTCGATCGTCAGTACGACGACCTTCCGGCCGCGCTCGGCGGCTCGCAGCGCGAGCGCGGCGCTGGTCGTGGTCTTCCCGACGCCGCCCGAGCCGCAGCACACGATGATCCCGGTGCCGGGGTCGTCGAGGAGGGCGTCGACGTCGAGGGGGTCGGCCTGGCGGCCGGTCGCGGGGCCGACCCTGGACGGCCGGTGGGCGCTGCTGCGGGCCATGGTCGCTATGCCATCCCTTGGACTCGGAGGAGGCCGGCGAGCTCGTAGAGCCCGCCGAGGTCGATGCCGCCGGCCATCCGCGGCAGCTCGTAGGACGGCACGTCCAGCGCGGCGACCAGGGCCCGCTGCCTGTCCTCCAGCGCCCGGCGCTCCGCGTGGTCGGCGGCCTCGGCGAGCAGCCCGTCGACGAGCGCCGGGCCGGCGGTGATGCCGCCCTCGGCGAGGTCGGCCTCGATGCGGCCGCGGTCCAGGGTGCCGGCGCGGGCCGCGGCGAGGTCCTCGGCGTCGAGGTCGCGGGGCCGGACCTGGTTGACGACCACGCCGCCGACGGGCAGCCGGGCGGCCCGCAGCTCGGCGATGCCGTCGGCGGTCTCCTGGACCGGCATCTCCTCGAGCACGGTGACCAGGTGCACCGCTGTCCGCGGCGACCGGAACAGCGTCATCATCGTGTCGGACTGGGCCTTGATCGGCCCGACCTTCGCCAGCCCGGCGAGCTCGTTGCTCACGTTGAGGAACTGGGTGATCCGGCCGGTCGGCGGCGCGTCGAGCACGACGGCGTCGTACTCGATCGCGTTCTTGTTGCGGCTGTTGCGCTGCACCGCCTCGTAGACCTTGCCGGTCAGCAGCACGTCGCGGACGCCGGGGGCGATGGTGGTCGCGAACTCGATGACGCCGAACCGGTCGAGGGCCTTGCCGGCGCGGCCGAGGCGGTAGTACATCGAGAGGTACTCCAGCAGCGCGGACTCGGCGTCGATGTGCAGCGCGTGGACGACCCCACGGCCGCCGTCGGCGTCGGGCAGGCCGGTGGTGAGGCGCCGCTCCTGGTAGGGCAGCGGGTCGACGTCGAACATCCGGGCGATGCCCTGGCGGCCCTCGACCTCGCACAGCAGGACGTTCTTGCCGCGGGTCGCGAGGGCGAGCGCGAGGGCCGACGCGACCGTCGACTTCCCCGTGCCGCCCTTGCCGGTGACGACGTGGAGACGCACCTTCGGCCAATCGCTCACCCGACGGAGCCTAGTGGTGCGTCACGGAAATGGCTCACCCCTTCGCGCACCCACAGCATGCACCTCGCTGCTTGGCGATCGCTCGGAATACGCCCGGTATGCCGTCGCGATGCCGCCTTGCGATGCACACACTGTGGGCACGCGAAGGGACAAGCCATTTCCGAGCCACACCACTAGCGAGGCTCCGTCGGGTGAGGGGGTCAGTCCAGCGAGAGTCCCGCGGCCGGGGTGATCCGGGACGCCTTGCGCGACGGGAGCACCGCCGCGACCAGGCCGGCGAGCGCGGAGATCGTCACGACCGCGGCGAGCTGGCCCCACGGCAGGACCAGGCTCGCGCCGTCGACCGCAGGCTGCACCAGCGCACGGACGCCGGTCCACGCGAACAGCACGCCCAACGCGGTGCCGAGCACGGTCGCCACGACCGACAGCAGGACGGCCTCGGCAGCGAGCATCCTGCGTACCTGTCGCCGGGTCAGGCCGAGCGCCCGCAGCAGCGCGTGCTCGCGGCCGCGCTCGAGCACGGACAGGCCGAGCGTGTTGCCGATGCCGACCAGGGCGATGAGGACCGCGATCGCGAGGAGGCCGACGACCCCGCCGGTGAGCACGTCGAGCTGGGTGTCGACGTAGGCCCGCTTGGCCAGGCCGTTCTCCACGCCGGCGTCGAGCGGCGACGCGACGGCCTCGACCGAGCCGGCCAGGTCCTCGGGATCGGCGTCCTTCGCGGCGCGCAGCCAGACCGCTCGGGGCCGGGCGTCGGGAGCGAGCCGGGCGAGCGTCGTACGGCGGACCAGGGCGGCCTCGCCCCAGCCCTCACCACCGGTGACCCGAAGGTCGCGGCGCCGGTCGCCGACCGTGACCCGCACGACGTCGCCGACCTCGAGGCCGTCGCCGATCAGGTCCCAGGGCACCAGCACCTGGCGGGGACCGGGTGTCGGGAGGTCGCCGTGCAGCACCTTCGCGTCGCCGCCGGCCGTGGCGGTCAGGAGCGGGAGCGGGTCGAGCTCGCCGATCCGGGCGACCGCTCCGGGGACGGGTACGGCGGCCACGACCCCGTCGATCGCCCGCAGCCGGGGCAGCGCGTCGGCGGGCAGGGGAGCAGTGCCGGTGACGGCGAGGTCGATCGGGTGCTGCTCGTCCATGTCGGCCGCGAGGGCGCTGCGGGAGCTGGCCATGCCGGTCAGCACGGCTGTCGTGAGCGTGACGCCGACGAGCAGCGAGGCCGCGGTGGCCGCCGTACGCCGGGGGTTGCGGACCGCGTTGCCGGCGGCGAGCCGCCCGGCCGGCCCGAGCAGTCGCTGCGTGAGCGGCTCGGCCGAGCGGATCAGGGCGGGCACCAGGACCGGACCGAGGAGCAGCACTCCGACGAACACCAGGGCGCCGCCGATGGTGAGGGCACCGACGTTGGCCGTCGCGATCGCGGCGCCGAGGCCGAGGGAGCCGGCCACCAGGCCGAGCAAGCCGAGCGCGAGCCGGATCCGGCCGGTGCGGCTGCGGACCTGGGTGCTGTCGTCGGGACGCAGCGCGGCCAGCGGGCTGACCCGGACCGCACGGCGGGTGGGCAGCCAGGCCGCCACCAGGGTGACGAGGACCGCCACCGCCGCGGATCCGGCGAGCCAGGACAGGGTCACGTTCGCGTCGCCGAGGCGGGTCCCCGGCCACTGCGCGCGGACCAGCGCCACCAGGCCGTGCCCCGCGCCGAGACCGGCCCCGACCCCGATGACGGCGGCCAGCACGCCCAGCGCGAGCGACTCGAGCCGCACCGAGCGCAGCACCTGGCGCCGCGTCGCGCCGACGCAGCGCAGCAGCGCGAAGTCGCGGGTCCGCTGCGCGAACAGGATCGTGAAGGTGTTGTTGATGACCAGCACCCCCACCACGAGGGCGATCGCGCCGAACAGCAGCACCACGATCTGCACGATGTCGACGCCGTTGTTGACCTCCTGCTGGAGGTCCTGGACGTAGCCGTCGACGTCCTGGACGTCGGCGTCGGGCACGACGGCGCGGATCGTCGTGGTCGCGTCGGCGCCCGCCCAGGCGAGGCTGGTCACGAACAGCTGGTCCTGCCAGCGGGCGAGGTCCGACCACAGCACGTAGACCGAGGCGTACGCGTAGGTCGACGGCGAGTCGACCAGCCCGACGACGGTGACGTCGAGCGCGCTGGCACCGGTGCCGATCCGCAGCCGGTCGCCCACCCCGAGCTTCTCGACCTTCGCGGTGTTCGTGTCGACGACGGCCTCGCCGGAGCCGCCGGGGAACCGGCCCTGGACGAGCTCCTGCCAGCGCCGGTCGGGCCGGTCGGGGAGCTGCCCGATGTCGGTGTCGGTGTCGACGACAGTGCCGCCGTCCGTGCCGCCGTCCGTGCCGCCGACCGCGACCTGCTGCATGGTCCAGCCGATCAGCCACGCGTCGGCGCCCGCGGCGGGAGCGGCGTCGAGGAGCTCCGCCGCGTCCGCCGCCGACGGGCTGTCGACGACAGCGGTGGCGCCGGCGTACGGCTCGCCGAGGCCGGCGGTCAGGCCCTCGCGCATCGCGGAGGACAGCGCGGCGGTCACCACGATGAACGCGGAGCCGATGACGACGGCGAGCAGCGCGGCGCCGTACCTGCGGGTATGGGTGCGCAGGGACGCCCAGATCACGGTGCGCATCAGGCCGCGACCTCGCGGCGCTCGACGATCCGGCCGTCGGCGAGGACGACGATCTCGTCGGCGTACTGCGCCGCCTCGATCTCGTGGGTGACCATGACGACCGTCTGGCCGAGCTCACGCACCGACTGGCGCAGCAGGGAGAGGACCTCGGCGGAGCTGGTGCTGTCGAGGTTGCCGGTCGGCTCGTCCGCGAACACGATCGCCGGTCCGGCCAGCAGCGCCCGCGCGATGGCGACCCGCTGCTGCTGGCCGCCGGACAGCTCGGCCGGGCGGTGGCCGAGACGCTCGGTGAGGCCGAGGGTCTCGACGATGGCGGCGAAGCGCTGCTGGGTGTCGGGGTTGCGCGGGCGAGCTGCGAGCTCGGTCGGCAGCCAGATGTTCTGCTCGGCGGTGAGCATCGGCAGCAGGTTGAACGCCTGGAACACGAAGCCCACGTGGTCGCGCCGGAACCGGGTCAGCGCGTCGTCCCCGAGGCTCTCCAGGGGCTGTCCGGCGACCGAGACGGTGCCGGCGCTGGGCTGGTCCAGGCCCGCCAGGCAGTGCATGAGCGTGGACTTGCCGGAGCCCGAGGGCCCCATGATCGCGGTGAACCGGCCGGCAGGAAGGTCGAGGTCGACGCCGCGCAGGGCGTGGACCGTGGTGTCGCCGCGGCCGAAGGACTTGGTGAGGCCGCGAGCGCTGGCGGCGAGCAGGGAGGTCATGGCACCGAGCCTCGCCGGGATCGGCCGGCGGATCGTCAGGCCACGGGTTGATCCGTGGGTACGACGACGGGTGGACCGGGTGCGACGGTCAGGAGCCGACGAGCCCGGACTCGTACGCCAGCACGACCAGCTGCACCCGGTCCCGCGACGCTGTCTTGGCGAGCAGGCGTCCGATGTGCGTCTTGACCGTGGCCTCGGAGACCACGAAGTCGGCGGCGATCTCGGCGTTGGTGAGACCGCGGCCGACGAGGACCAGGGTCTCGCGCTCGCGGTCGGTGAGGGTGGCCAGGCGGTCGTCCGCGCCGGCGGGCGCGAGGTCGGGCAGGGCGCCGGCGAAGTGCTCGAGCAGGCGACGGGTGGTGCTCGGGGCGACCACCGAGTCGCCGGCGTGGACGGTGCGGATCGCGTCGAGCAGCGTCTCGGGGGTGGCGTCCTTGAGCAGGAAGGCGGCGGCGCCGGCGCGGATAGCGGCGAACGCGTACTCGTCGAGGTCGAAGGTCGTCAGCACGATCACCTGCGGCGGGTCGGGGCGCTCGAGCAGGATGCGGGTGGCCTCGACGCCGTCGAGGCGCGGCATCCGCACGTCCATGAGCACGACGTCGCAGCGCGTCACCGCGAGCCGTTCCAGGGCCTGGCCGCCGTCGCCGGCCTCGCCGACCACGCTCAGGTCGGGCTGGCTGTCGATGAGCATCCGGAACCCCGCCCGGACCAGGTCCTGGTCGTCCACGAGGAACACCCGGATCGGCTCGCTCCCCGGATCGTTCACAGGGGGATCCTCGCGCACACCCGGAAACCGCCGCCCACCGCCGGCCCGGTCGTCAGCGTGCCGCCGTGGGCGTCGACCCGCTCCCGCATCCCCGCCAGCCCGAGTCCGCGCCCGTCGTCGGGAGCCGCGGCGCCGCGCCCGTCGTCGGCCACCTCCACCGCGACCGCACCGCCGTCCAGCCACACCCCGACCCGGGCGGTGGCGCCGGGCCCCGCGTGCTTGCGCACGTTGCTGAGCGCCTCCTGGACGATCCGGTACGTCGTGAGCGCCACCCCGTCCGACACGGCAGGCATCGGGGCGAGCCGTGCGTCGACCACGGTCCCGGCGGTCCGCGCCCCGTCCAGCAGGTCCGACAGGTCGGCGAGCCGGGGCTGCGGCGCGGTCAGCCCCTCCTCGGCCCGCAGCAGGCCCAGCATCCGGCGCAGCTCGGCGATCGCCTCCCGGCCGGTGGTCGCGATGGTGGCCAGCGCGGGTCCGGTCACCGACGGGTCGTGCGCCGCCGCGGCCCGAGCGCCGTCGGCCTGCACGACGATCGTGGTCAGTCCGTGTGCCACCACGTCGTGCATCTCGCGCGCGATCCGGTGCCGTTCCTCCATGGCGGCCAGTGCGGCCTGCTGGGCCGCCTCCCGCTCGAGTCGTTCGCCGCGCTCGACCAGCGCGTCGACGTACGCCTGACGGGTGCGGGCGAGCGTGCCGAGCGTCCAGGCGACGACGACGAAGAGGCCGATCGTGACGGAGTACGCGAGCACGTTCTCGGGGGTGAGCATGCTCGCGCCGAAGCCGCGCAGCCAGTCGACCGAGGCGATCGCGGCGCCGACCAGGCCGGTGCCGAGTGCCGCGCCGGCCCACCGCGGCCCGGCGTACCGCGCGACGGAGTAGAGCGCGACGGGGAAGGCGAACTGGCTCCACAGCGGGTGATCGGTCACCAGCGCCTGGACCGCGCTGCCCGCGGCCACCGCCGCGAACACCTGCACCGGCCAGCGCCGGCGGACCACGAGCGGCGTGATCTGGAACAGCATCAGCACGCCGTCGAGGGCGTCGACGAAGAGCAGGTACGGCACCACCGGCAGCAGCAGGAACCCGGTCAGGACGAGGTCGAACCACCGCTCGCCGCGCGGCCCGAGGCGCCAGGGTTGCCGATGCACCGGGCCACCGTAGACGGGCCCGGACGCCCAGGCGTCAGACCACGGGTGGATCCGCCGCGTCCGACGTACCATCGAAGACGTCGGAAGGAGTCCCCATGGCCGAGCAGTCCCGGCTGGAGCGCTACAAGCACCTGCCCCCGCCGATCGATCCCGACGAGCTGCGCGCCTCGCAGGACATCGACCCGCCGCCGCCCGAGGAGGACGACAGGTACCGCGAGATGCTGTGGGTCGTGAACCGCTACGGCTGAGCGCCTCAGCCCGCGATCCTGTCGGCCAGCACCACCCAGGTGAAGAAGCCGATCCCGAGCAGCATCCCGACGTGCCCGAGGATCGAGAGCGAGGGTCCTTCGGCCCAGCTGTCGCCCGTGGTGTCGGCGGCGTGCTTGCCGGGCCGGGCGAACCACCGCGCGAGGATGAGGATCCCGAGCAGCACCTCGAGCCACCAGACGACCAGCGCGACGGCACCGACGCCGCCGCTGGGCGAAGTCAGGTAGTAGATCCACACCGCGAGCGCGACCACGCCGATCAGGGTGTGGGCGTTGACCACGGCGAGCGGGACGACCGCGTGGCCGGACTGGCCGTGCTCCGAGGAGAGCCGCATCCTGGTCAGGAGCACGACGACCGCGGCGAGCGCGGTCAGCATCCAGACGGCGTTGTCGAGGCTCACCGCGGCATCGTTGCACATCGTGTGACCGACGCCACACCACCTCGCCCCTGAGTAGGGTGCGAGGCATGACCAAGTGGGAGTACCAGGTGGCGCCCGTCCTCAACCACGTCGCGGCGCAGATCCTCAACAACTTCGGCCAGGACGGCTGGGAGCTCGTCACCCTCGTCCCGGGCCAGGGCGGCAACGACATCGCGTACTTCAAGCGCCCGGTCGAGGGCTGAGCGGTGACCGACGCGACCACCCCCGAGGAGCGCCTGGCCGAGCTCGGCCTGAGCGTCCCGGACGTCGTGCCGCCGGTGGCGGCGTACGTCCCCGCGACCCGCAGCGGCGACCACGTCTACACCGCCGGCCAGCTGCCGATGCGTGACGGCGCCCTGATGGCCACCGGCAAGGTGGGCGACACCGTGAGTGCCGAGGACGCCTACGCCTGCGCCCGCCAGTGTGCGCTCAACGCGATCGCCGCGATCCGCTCGGTCGCCGGCGACCTGGCCAACGTGCGGATCGTCAAGGTCGTCGTCTTCGTGGCATCGACGCCGGACTTCACCGGCCAGCCCGGCGTCGCGAACGGTGCGTCCGAGCTGTTCGGCGACGTCTTCGGCGACGCGGGGATCCACGCCCGGTCCGCGGTCGGCGTACCCGTGCTGCCGCTGGACGCGCCGGTCGAGGTCGAGGTGGTCGCCGAGATCATGGCGGCCCTGTGACACTCGGGCCGAGGCATCCGCGGATCCCTCTGCCGCCGATCCCACTGCCGGCGCACGTCGCGGACCTCGCGGCGGAGTACGGCGACGGGCGGCGCCAGGCCGCCGAGCCGCGGGACGCCGCGACGGTGGTCCTACAGCGCTCGGACGCGCAGGGGCGCCCGGAGATCTACCTGCTGCGCCGGCACACCACGATGGACTTCGCCGGGGGCATGTGCGTGTTCCCCGGCGGCGGCGTCGACCCGCGCGACTACGACCACACGGTCGCCTGGGCCGGCCCGCAGCCGGACGAGTGGGCGGCCCGGCTCGGCACGACCGTGGACGTCGCACGTGCGCTGGTCTGCGCCGCGGTCCGCGAGACGTTCGAGGAGTCGGGTGTGCTGCTCGCCGGCACCGCCGCCGACTCAGTGATCGCCGACACCACCGGCGACGACTGGGAGGCCGACCGGGTCGCGCTGGAGTCGCGTGAGCTGTCGATGACCGACTTCCTCGACCGCCGCGGGCTGGTGCTGCGCACCGACCTGCTCGGCATCTGGAGCGGCTGGCTGACGCCGGTCTTCGAGCCGAAGCGCTACCGCACGTGGTTCTTCGTCGCCCACCTGCCCGACGGGCAGGTCACCCGCGACGTCTCGTCCGAGTCCTCCGAGGTCGTCTGGCTCGCCGCCGACGACGCGGTCGCGCAGGCCGAGGCCGGCGAGATGGCGATGCTGCCGCCGACGTACCTCACCTGCATGGAGATCGGCGCCATGGGCAGTGTCGAGGCCGTGATCGCGGCCGGCGCGGACCGCAGCGTGGAGATGTTCATGCCCGAGGTGGTGCCGCTCGGCGACGGCTTCACGATGTCGGTCCCCGAGCTGCTGCGCCCGCTGCTGGCAGCGCGGAGGTCCTGACGTGGAGCCCTGGACCGGAGGCGGGTACGGCGAGCGTGGCCGCTGCGTGCTCGCCCCCAACCCCGGCATCATGACGCTCGACGGCACCAACACGTGGGTGCTGCGCGAGCCCGGGTCCGGCCGCTCGATCGTGGTCGACCCGGGCCCGCTGCACGACGATCACCTCGACGCCGTGGCGGCCGTCGCCGGCGAGGTCGAGGCGGTCGTGGTCACCCACCACCACCTCGACCACACCGAGGCGGCGCGCTCCTTCGCCGAGCGGATGGGCTGCGGGGTGCGCGGGCTCGATCCCGCGCAGTGCTGGCGATCCGACCCGCTCACCGACGGCGAGGTGCTCTCGGTCGGCGGCCTCGATGTCGAGGTGCTGACGACGCCGGGCCACACCACCGACTCGATCTCCCTGCTCGTGGAGGCCGACGGCGCCCTGCTGACCGGAGACATGGTGCTCGGCCGCGGTACGACGGTGATCGTCCACCCCGACGGCGACCTCGGCTCGTACTTCGACTCGATCGCCCGGATGCGCTCCCTCGTCACCGACGGCCGGGTGCGGTCGCTCTGGCCGGCCCACGGGCCGGTGCTCCCCGACGCCGCCGGGGTCCTCGACCACTACGTCGTGCACCGCCGCGATCGCCTCGCCCAGGTCGAGGTCGCGCTCCAGCGCCTCGGTCTCACAACGGGCGAGCTCCCGCCCGACGTCGCCGAGGACCCGGCCCTGCCGCAGCAGGTCGTGGAGGTCGTGTACGCCGACGTCGACGAGTCGCTCTGGGGTGCGGCGGAGTCGTCGGTGCGGGCCCAGCTCGCGTACTTGGCACACCGCTGACCAGGCCGACTGACGTCCCTCTAACCGTTCGATCGAACGGTTAGAGGGACGTCTGGAATTCGAACTCCCCCAGATCGTTCGATCGAACGGTTAGAGGGGGTGGCATTCCGCCTTCGCTCATCGGAGGCTGTGGAGGAGGCGAGCAGGATCGGGCGACACCGACAACTCTTCGGTCATGGACATCGATCTGAGCCGTCCGTTCCTCACGAGACAGTTCGAGCGCGCGGGGCACACGCGATGGGAGCTGCAGAACAAGGCGTACCACCAGTTGGTCAGGGGCGTGTGGGTGCTTGAGGAGCATGCCGACCTTGACTGCATGTATCGCGCAGCGTTGCTGCTTCATCCGCCGTGGGCGTTCGTGAGTCGGCTGAGCGCCGCGGCGCTGCTTGGACTTCCTGTTCCGGACCACCCGTTCGTCCACATCACCGTGCGGCAAGAGAAAGAGCGTCGATTCAGGCCGCAGATCAAGATCCACGTGACGAGCCGACGTCGCCGCATCATCGTCGTGAGAGGTATGCGGGTGAGCGATCCCTTCGAGACGTTCATCGACTGCGCGGGAAGTCTGGGATTCGTCGATCTGGTGATCTTGGGCGATGCGCTCTGCCGCAAGTTCAAGCTCACGGCATCCGAGCTGCGCAAGGCGTGCGCGGAGACTGAGGCGTACTACGCGGGCCTCGCACGTGCGGCGGCGACTTTCGTGCGCGACGGAGTCGATTCTCCGATGGAGACTCGGCTGCGACTGCTGATCGTCCTGGCTGGCCTCCCAGAACCAGAGGTTAACGTCGTGCGCCGTTGGGAGGATGGCTCCTGGCGCAGGCGCTACGACCTCTGCTACGAGCGGATCAAGCTGATCGTCGAGTACGACGGCCGGCAGCATGCGACGGACAGGTCACAGTGGCGGGCGGACATCGCCCGACGCGAGGAGTTCGACGACGAGGGCTATCGCGTCATCGTGGTGACGGCGGAGGGCATCTTCGAGAACCCGCTCAACACCCTTCGGCGTGTTCGACGCCAGCTGGTGCTTCGTGGCTGGGGCGCCGTTCCCATGATCAGCGACGATTGGCGTGCGCACTTCGCAGCCTGAGCGTGGCGTCGGGTGGACCTACCTCCAATCCGTTCGATCGAACGGGTTGGGGGAGTTCTGGCGTGAAGATGTCCCTCTAACCGTTCGATCGAACGGTTAGAGGGACTGGGAAGAGACCCGGGTCTGCCGTACGAAGTGGCTCAGCGCGCTCGGCGCGACATCCGCTCCATGTCGAGGATGACCACCGAGCGGGGCTCCAGGCGCAGCCAGCCGCGCGACGCGAAGTCGGCGAGCGCCTTGTTGACCGTCTCGCGGGAGGCGCCGACCAGCTGGGCCAGCTCCTCCTGGGTGAGGTCGTGGTGGACGTGCACGCCGTCGTCGGCGGTGCGGCCGAAGCGGTCGGCGAGATCGAGCAGCGCCTTGGCGACGCGACCGGGGACGTCGGAGAACACCAGGTCGGCGACGACGTCGTTGGCCTTGCGCAGCCGGGCCGCCAGCTGGGCGAGCAGCCCGCGGGCGACGGTCGGGCGGCCCTCGAGCCAGCGCAGCAGGTCCTCGTGGGACAGCGACGCGAACTCGGCGTCGGTCACGCAGGTGACGGTCGCCGAGCGCGGGCCGGGGTCGAAGAGCGACAGCTCGCCGAACATCTGGCCGGGGCCCATGATCGCGAGCAGATTCTCGCGCCCGTCGGAGGAGGTGCGGCCGAGCTTCACCTTGCCCTCGAGGACGACGTACAGCTTGTCGCCGCTGTCGCCCTCGTGGAACAGGACCTCGCCGCGGCGCAGCCGGGTCGTGGCCAGCGACGTGCGCAGCCCTGCCATCGCCTCGTCGTCGAGGGCACTGAACAGTGGCGCCTGACGGAGTACGTCGTTGTCCACGCTTCCTCCAAAGAACGTAAAACCCGGTCTGCGGCATCCTAGCCAGTGCGGCATGTCACACCTAACAGGACGCGCAGGATCAGACTGTCGTACCCACACCGTAGGGTGGCGTCCGTGCGGCCGATCGACACCACCGAGGAGACGTCGACCCAGCTCGTGAGGCGGGCGCGGAAGATCGACCGGGTGCTGGGGGAGACCTACCCCGACGCGAAGGCCGAGCTCGACTTCGACGACCCGTTCCAGTGCCTCGTGGTCACCGTGCTCTCCGCGCAGACCACCGACAAGCGGGTCAACGCGGTGCGCCCGACCCTGTTCGCGGCCTATCCCGACCCTGCGTCGATGGCCGCCGCCGACCGCGCCCACCTCGAGCAGATCGTCGGCCCGCTGGGCTTCTTCCGGGCCAAGACCGAGTCGCTGCTCAAGCTGAGCGCCGCCCTGGTGGAGAAGTACGACGGCCAGGTGCCTGCGCGGCTCGACGACCTCGTGACCCTGCCCGGAGTGGGCCGCAAGACCGCCAACGTGGTCCTCGGCAACGCCTTCGACGTCCCCGGCATCACCGTCGACACCCATTTCGGCCGGCTGGCCCGGCGGCTCGGGTGGACCGAGGAGACCGACCCGGTGAAGGTCGAGCACGCCGTCGGTGCGCTGTTCCCCAAGCGGGACTGGACGATGCTGTCGCACCACCTGATCTGGCACGGCCGGCGCCGCTGCCACGCCAAGAAGCCCGCGTGCGGTGCCTGCCCCGTCGCCCGGTGGTGCCCGTCGTACGGCACCGGTCCGACGGACCCGGTCGAGGCCGAGAAGCTGGTCCGCACGGAGGGCCCCAACTGATGCATCGCCTGCCCGCCGCGCTCGTCGCATTGGTGGCGGCCGCCGTGCTGCTGACCGGCTGCGACAGCGTTGCTCCCGCGGCGTTCGCGTGCAAGGTCGACGTCACGACGCCCGACCTGGTCAAGGACCGCGAGGCCGCCGGGATCGCCGACTGCACGGCACTGCCGACCGAGTCCGGTGCCGCCGACCTGCCCGACCTGGCGATCGACTGCCTCGGCAGCACGGCCCCGGTCTCGCTGGCCGACGTGAAGGGCCCGGCGATCATCAACTTCTGGTCGACGACCTGTGCGCCGTGCCGGGAGGAGATGCCGGTCCTGCAGCAGTTCCACGAGACCTACGGCAGCCGGGTGCCCCTGCTCGGCGTCAACTACCTCGACACCTACCCCGCCGCGGCCATCGACTTCGCCCGGATGAAGGGCGTCACCTACCCGTCGGCGGCCGATGCCTGCGGCGACCTCCAGAAGAGCGACCTGGTGATCAAGGGCCTGCCGCAGTTCCTGTTCGTGCGCGCCGACGGCTCGGTCGAGCAGGCCGCCGGCGGCCTCGACTCGCTGGACGAGGTGGTCGCGCTGGTGAAGCAGCACCTCGGCATCGACCTCACCGAGAAGGCGGCGCCGTGAGCGACCTGCCCACCGACGTCCCCGACGACCTGCCCGACTGGCTGCGGCCGGTCGCGGCAGGCGCGCGTGCCATCCAGGGCAGCGAGCTGACGGCGTTCTTGCCCCCTCAGGACAGGCCCGTACGCCGCGGTGCGGTCCTGATGCTGTTCGGCGACCACGACGTGCTGCTCACCGAGCGGGCCCATGACATGCGCTCCCACCCGGGCCAGGTCTCCTTCCCCGGCGGCAGCATCGACCCCGGAGAGACCGTCGTCGAGGCCGCGCTGCGCGAGGCCGACGAGGAGATCGGGGTCGACCCGGCCGGCGTCGAGGTCTTCGGGACACTGCCCGAGCTGTGGCTGCCGCCGTCCAACTTCGCGGTCACGCCGGTCCTCGGCTGGTGGCGCGACCCGGCTCCGATCCGGGTCGCCTCGCCGGAGGAGGTGCACGCGATCCACCGGGTCACGCTCGAGGAGCTGTTCGCCCCCGAGCACCGGATCCAGGTCCGTCATCCTGGCGGCTGGATGGGCCCCGGCTTCCTGATCGGCCCCGACAAGGATGTGATCCTGTGGGGCTTCACCGGCGGGATCCTGACCCGGTTCTTCGACTTCCTCGGGTGGCTCCCACCGGTGAGCGACCCGCCGGTGCATGATCTCCCGGACTACATGCTCGCCGAGCACGTCCGCCGGACGGCCGCCGCGGCAGCTGCCGACGAGGAGCCGGGGGACGGCATGGACATCCTGGAGCCCAACGAGTGAGCCGCCGAATGAGCCCCGCGTGAACGTCCTCGACTGGCTGCTCGTCGTCCTCGTCGCGGCGTACGCCCTGTCCGGCTACTGGCAGGGCTTCATCACCGGCGCGTTCGCGACGATCGGCCTGCTCTCGGGCGGCCTCGGCGGGATCCTGCTCGCCCCCGTGGTGCTCAGCAACTTCGAGCCGTCGCTCGCGGTCTCGCTGGGAGCGCTGTTCATCGTCATCCTGTGCGCGTCGCTGGGCCAGGCCGTGCTGCAGTACGCCGGCGCCCGGGTCCGCGAGCGGATCACCTGGCAGCCCGCCCGGGCGCTCGACGCCATCGGCGGTGCGCTGCTGAGCGGGCTCGCCGTGCTGCTCGTCGCGTGGGCCCTCGGCGTCGCGATCTCCGGCACCCGGATCGGCTCGGTCACCTCGATGGTGCGCAGCTCGGTGGTGCTCTCGAAGGTCAACACGGTGCTGCCGGACTCGGCCCCCAACGCGCTGCAGGCCTTCAACAACGTCGTCGGCACCGGCTTCTTCCCGCGCTACCTCGAGCCGTTCGCGCCCGAGCGCATCGTCGAGGTCGCGCCCGGCCCGGCCGACCTGCCCGGCACGGAGCCGGTCAAGGAGACCCGGTCGAGCGTGGTCAAGATCCGCGGCGCCAACGACTGCGGTCGCGGCGTCGAGGGCACCGGCTTCGTCTTCGCGCCCGACCGTGTGATGACCAACGCCCACGTCGTGGCGGGCGTTGACGACCCCGAGGTCAGCATCGGCGGCGGCACCGAGCTCGCCCGGGTCGTGCTCTACGACCGTGAGCTCGACATCGCCGTCCTCGCCCTCGAGACCGACGACGCCCCGGTGCTCGACTTCGACACCACGATCGGCGCGGAGGACGCGGTCGCGATCGTCGGCTACCCGCAGGACGGGCCGTTCGACGTGCAGACCGGGCGGGTCCGCGCGATGCAGAACCTCCGCTCGCCCGACATCTACGGCAACGGCACGGTGGTCCGCGAGGTCTACTCCCTGCGTGGCCTGGTCCGCCCCGGCAACTCCGGCGGCCCGATCGTCACGCCGCAGGGCCGGGTCGCCGGCGTCGTGTTCGCCGCCTCGGTCACCGACCCGGAGACCGGCTACGCCCTCACCGCCCAGCAGGTGCAGGCCAGCGCCCGGGCCGGCACCGCCCCCGGCACCGACGATGCCGAGGTCGACACCGGCGACTGTGCCTCCTAGAGGCTCCGCCATAGTGGACGCATGACCGAGACCTTCGTGCGCTACGAGTACGCCGCCGGCGTCGCCCGGATCACCCTCGCAGACGGCGAGCGCGGCAACCCGATCCACCACGCCTCGGTCGCCCAGCTGCACGACGCCGTCCGCTCCGCTCACCGCGACGGCGCGCGCGTCGTCGTACTCGCCGCCGAGGGCCGGTTCTTCTCGGTCGGCGGCGACCTCGGCGCCTTCGCCGGAGCCGACGACGTGGCCGCCTTCATCGACGACCTGGCCGAGGCGCTGCACCGCGTGGTCAGCGAGCTGGTCCGCTCCGACGCGATCGTCGTCAGCGCCGTCCAGGGCACCGCCGCCGGCGCCGGCTTCCCGCTCGCCGCCGCGGCCGACGTGGTGATCGCCGCCGACAGCGCGAAGTTCAGCCTCGCCTACACCAAGGTCGGCCTCTCGCCCGACGGCGGCAGCTCGCTGCTCGTCAACACCCTCGGCCTGCACCGGACCCTGCGCCTGGCCCTGCTCGGTGACCTGCTCACCGCCCAGGACGCGTACGCCGCCGGCCTGGTCGCGCGGGTCGTGCCCGCCGACGAGCTGGCCACCACCGTCGACAAGGTGGTCGACGGCCTCGCCGCCGGCTCCGCCACCGCGAACGCCGCCGCCAAGCGGCTGCTGCGCGAGGTCGCCGCGCCGACGCCGGAGACCGCGCTGCGCCAGGAGTCCTTGTCGATCCGCACCCTCTCGGTGAGCCCCGACGGGCGCGAGGGTGTCGCCGCGTTCGTGGAGAAGCGGGCGCCCCGGTTCAACGGCTAGTGGGTCGCCGAGTTCAGTCGGCGGCCGCGGTGGCGTCGTGCCGCACCGGGCAGCCGCCGGCGCCGGGCACCGGGAAGGTGCCGAGGTCGGCGAGCGCGAACCCGCCGGGGTAGCTCTTGATCCGCGGCAGGTCGGCGGTGTACGTCGGCACCCGGTTCGACGGCGTGAAGCGCAGCAGCCGCGCCCGCACCTTCATCGCGCCGACGCTGAGCCGGCGCACGAGCGGACCGGGGTCGGTGTAGGCGAACGCGTCGAGCAGCGGCTGGTCCATCAGGCCGCGGCTGAACAGCTCGACCGGCCTGCGCAGCGGGCGCGGGTAGAAGGTCGTCAGCAGGCGCAGCGTGGAGTCGGCGACCCGGCGTCCGCCCGCGTCGAAGTCGAAGTGGGCGCGCTCGTAGTCGTCCATCAGGTGCATGAACGCGTCGTACGTCTCGGGGATGTCCTTGATCCCCATGTGCCTGCCGAGCGCGCGGTAGTAGTTCACGCTCGCGCGCAGCTCGGTGGCGGTCAGCGCGCGCCAGCCGTAGTCATCGAGCCAGCGCTTGGGGACCACGACGAAGGTCGACAGGACGTAGAGGAAGTCGTCGTTGGAGATGTCGTACATGCGGTGCATCTGGTTGATCCGCCGCAGCGCGGTCCTGCCGGCCTCCGAGTCGAAGCCGTGCACGAACGGTGCCTCGAGGAGCAGCGCCGTGTCGTCGTACCGCTTCTGGACGGCGCCGGTGAACGCGCCGGTCTCGTCGAGGAGGCGGCCGATGCTCGGGACGGCGTAGGTCCGGAACAGTGCGAAGCTCAGCGCCTGGGTGAGGTCCCAGGTGAACTCGTAGAGCGCCAGGTTCTGGTAGATCTCGACGTAGTCGGTCTCCGGGTCGAGCGATTCGTTGCGGTCCCGCCACAGCGTCTTGGCCATGCTCCGGAGCCTAGGACGGTCCCCGGATCCGCAATAGATGACGAGTTCTCACTTTCCTTTCGCTTTTCGGACCGCGACCTTCTAGAACGTGTTCCAGTTCGCGGCTAGAGTGCGCCCGGTGAGCATCCCCGACGTCTTCGCCCCGGTGGACCTGGGTCCGGTCCGGCTGCGCAACCGCACGGTCAAGGCTGCGACCTTCGAGGGGCGTACGCCGGACGGCGTGGTCACCGACGAGCTCATCGCCTATCACCGGGCTCCCGCTGCCGGCGGCGTCGGCCTCACGACGGTCGCCTACCTGGCCGTCGCGCCGGACGGACGCACCCACAGCGAGCAGATCGTCGTGGGGGAGCGCACCCTGCCCGGCCTGGCCAGGCTCGCCGACGAGATCCACGCGACGGGCGCCGCGATCGCCGGCCAGGTCGGGCACGCCGGCCCGGTCGCCAACGGCCGCTCCAACGGCGTGCACGCCATCGCGGCCAGCCCGATGCCGAGCCCGCTGTCGATGCAGATGATCCGCTCCGCGTCAGAGAAGGACCTGACCCGCGTCACCCGGGCGTACGTCGACACCGCCCGGACCCTGGTGCGCGCGGGCTTCGACGTGCTCGAGCTGCACATGGCGCACTCGTACCTGATCTCGTCCTTCCTCGCCCCCGGCCTCAACCGCCGCCGCGACCGATGGGGCGGCCCGCTCGAGCGCCGGGCCCGTCTCGCGCGACAGGTGGCGCGCGTCGTACGCGAGGAGGTCGGGGACGCCGTCGCGGTGACCGCCAAGGTCTCCGTCTCCGACGGCTTCGCCGGCGGGGTCACCACCGCGATGAGCGTCGAGCTCGCGCAGCTGCTCGAGGCGGACGGTCACCTCGACGCCCTGCAGCTCTCGGGCGGCTCGTCGCTGATGAACCCGATGTACCTGTTCCGCGGCGACGCCCCGGTCGCCGAGTTCGCCGCGACCATGCCACCGCTCGTGCGGTGGGGGATGAGGACGCCGGCAGGGCGCGGGTTCATGAAGCGCTACGCCTTCGAGGAGGCGTACTTCCGCCCGAAGGCGCTGGAGCTCCGCTCCGCCGTCGCGATGCCGCTCATGCTGCTCGGCGGCATCAACCGGCTCGAGACCATGCGACAGGCGATGGCCGACGGCTTCGACTTCGTCGTGATGGGCCGGGCGCTGCTGCGCGAGCCGGACCTGGTGCACAGGCTGCGGTCGGGTACGGCGGCCGGGGGCATCTGTATCCACTGCAACCGCTGCATGCCGACGATCTACTCGGGGACCCGCTGCCCCGAGTGGGCGCCGGGAGAGGTGATCCCGGCGCCCGATCGAGGCTGAGGGGTCAGCCCCGCGTCACTTGGCGATGCAGTCGGCGCTGGCCTTGCCGATCACCTCGGAGGCGTCGGAGACCTCGTCGCTGGAGCCCTTGTCGTTGTCGACCATCTTGTTGAGGGTCTCGTCGGAGAGGTCGGAGTCGACGACGGCCTTGGCGATGCAGTCGATGACGTCGTCGGTCAGCGCCGAGGAGCCACCGGGGATCTGGTCCTTGATCGCGTCGGCGACCTCGTCCTGCGAGGGCCGGCCGCCGCCACCGCACGCCGAGAGCGTGACGGCGAGAAGGACGGCCGAGCTGACGAGCTTGATCTTCATGGATGGGTCTCCTGGGTCGGTCGGTGTGGGCGCGCGGACGTGCGCGCCCTCCGGTCGACGGGCTGCATGCCCCGTTCCCGGGCGCGGGACACCTCTTCCCAGAAACTAGAACTCGTTCTACATTGGCCCGCATGTCACAGGTCATCCCCGAGAAGCCGCTACGGGTCGTCGTCTGGTCCACGGGCACCATCGGGCGGCACGCGATCGTCGGCGTCGACGCCCATCCCGACCTCGAGCTGGTCGGCGTGTGGACCTCGACGCCCGAGAAGCACGGCCAGGACGCCGGCCTGCTCGCCGGTCTCGACCGCGAGCTCGGCGTCAGGGCCACGACCGACCGCGACGAGCTGGTCGCGCTGCGGCCGGACTGCGTCGTGCACGGCGCGATGACCGACGACCGGGTGTTCGAGTCGATCGCCGACCTCACCGAGCTGGTCCGCGACGGCGTCAACGTCGTCTCCTCGGGGCCGGTCATCCTGCTCCACCGTGAGGGCACGCTGCCCGACGAGATGATCGAGGCCATCGACGAGGCGGGTCGGCAGGGCAACGCCAGCCTGCACGTCAACGGCATCGACCCCGGCTTCGCCAACGACGTGCTGCCGCTGGTGCTGACCTCGCTCTCCCAGCGCATCGACCACGTCGTGGTCAGCGAGATCGCGGACTACTCGACGTACTACCAGCCGGTGGTCATGCGCGACCTGTTCGGCTTCGGACGGCCGATCGACGGTGGGGACGCCAAGCCGCTGCTGTGGGAGCCGGGCATCCTCACCACGGCCTGGGGGCCGGTGGTGCGGTTGATCGCGGCCGGGCTCGGCGTGACGCTCGACGAGCCGCTGGTCGAGGAGGTCGACCGGCGGCCCGCGCCGCGGGACACGAGGACCGTGTCACTGGACGTGGCGGAAGGCACCATGGGGGCCGTCCGCTTCCGCGTCATCGGCACGGTCGACGGGGTCCCGCGGGTCACCCTCGAGCACGTCACGCGTACGGCGCCCGACCAGGTCCCCGAGTGGCCCACTCCCGCCGAGGGCGACGGCTGCTACCGGATCGAGATCACCGGCGAGCCCTGCATGAAGCTCGAGTTCACCCACCACGGCGAGCACGGCGACCACAACGTGTCCGGGATGATCGTCACCGCGCAGCGGCTGATCAACGCGATCCCCGCCGTCGTCGCGGCCAGGCCCGGACTGGTCACCGCCCTCGACCTGCCGCTGGTCACCGGCCGCGGCCTCGTCACCGGTACCGTCGCGGGCGCCAAGGAGAAGCGATGAGCATCCTGGACCGATTCCGGCTCACCGACCACGTCGCCGTCGTCACCGGCGCCGGCCGCGGCATCGGTGCCGCCACCGCCGTCGCGCTCGCCGAGGCCGGCGCGGACGTCGTCATCTCCTCGCGCACCGAGGCCCAGTTGGCGGAGGTCGCACAGCGGATCGAGGAGGCCGGGCGCCGGGCACTCGTCGTACCTGCCAACCTGGCGCACACCGACGAGGTCGCCGCCCTCGCCGGTGCGGCCTTCGACGAGTTCGGGCGCCTCGACGTCGTCGTCAACAACGTCGGCGGCACCATCCCGAACGCCTTCCTCGACACCGACGTGGCCTACCTCGAGGAGGCCTTCCACTTCAACGTCGCCACCGCGCACGCGCTCAGCCGGGCCGCCGTACCGCTGATGCTGAGGTCCGCGGGCGAGGGCCGGCAGAAGTCGATCACCTCCATCTCCTCGGCGATGGGCCGGCTGGCCGGGCGCGGGTACCTCGCCTACGGCACCGCCAAGGCCGCGCTCGCGCACTGGTCGCGGCTGGCCGCGACCGACCTCAACCCGGAGATCCGCGTCAACGGCGTCTTCGTGGGCTCGGTGATGACCAGCGCGCTGGAGTTCGTGGCCGGCGTGCCGGAGATGAGGACCCAGCTGGAGGAGGCCACGCCGCTCGGCCGGATCGGCGAGGCCGAGGACATCGCCGCCGCGGTCGTCTACCTCGCCTCGCCGGCCGGGAAGTACGTCACCGGCAAGCTGCTCGAGGTCGACGGCGGCATCCAGGAGCCGAACCTCGACCTCCACCTACCCGATCTGCGACCGGATGTGAACGACGCCTAGAGTGCGTTCATGAGCACTGGAGGGGTCGCCACCGGACACGCCATCTCGCCCGACTCGGGCCGGCACTGGGCCGACGAAGGCGCCTGGGAGGTCGCGGAGGGCGTCCACCGGATCCCGCTGCCGCTGCCGATGGACGCGCTCAAGGCGATCAACGTGTACGTCGTCCAGGGCGACGACGGGCTCACCCTGATCGACGGCGGCTGGTCGATCCCGGTCGCCCGGGAGCTGCTCGACACGTCCCTGCGCTCGATCGGCTCGGGCTTCGGCGACATCAAGCGGTTCCTGGTGACCCACGTGCACCGCGACCACTTCACGCTCGCCACCGTCCTCGGCCACGAGTACGGCGCCGACGTGGCCCTCGGTCGCGAGGAGCAGCCCGCGCTCGAGCTGCTGCACCGCGCCAGCCGCGAGGGCCTCGACGAGAGCCCGTTCCTCGCCGTGCTGCGTACCGCCGGCGCCGAGGAGATCGCGGAGCTTTGGGCCGCGGGTCCGCGCGACCTTCCGCAGGCCGTCGACTGGGCGTTCCCGAGCACCTGGCTCGAGGGCGACCAGGCCGTCGACATCGGCCGGCGCCGGCTCGACGCCGTGCACACCCCCGGCCACACCCCCGGCCACTACGTCTTCGCCGACCAGGCGGAGGGCGTCCTCTTCTCCGGCGACCACGTGCTCCCGACCATCACGCCCTCCATCGGCTTCACCGTCCCGCCCGCCGACCAGCCCCTCGGCCAGTTCATGGCCTCCCTCGCCCGGGTCCGCGAGCTCCCCGACCTGCGCATCCTCCCCGCCCACGGCCCGGTCGCGCCGTCGTCGTACCAGCGCGTCGACGAGCTGCTCGCCCACCACGAGGACCGGCTCTCGCTGTGCCTCGACTCCCTCCGCGCGCGGGGCGCGGCCACCTCGCTCGTCGTCGCCAAGGACCTCGGCTGGACCCGGCACGAGCGGGCGTTCGGGGAGCTCGACGTGTTCAGCCAGGGCATGGCCGCGATGGAGACCAAGGCGCACCTCGACCTGCTCGTCGCCCGGGGTCAGGCCACCGCGGTCGACCTGCCGGACGGCGTGGTCTACACCGCGTCCTAGAATCGGAGGCGTCAGACAGGGGAGCACCATCCGGGTGCTGAGAGTGCGGCGCGGGCCGCAGACCCTCCGAACCTGATCCGGTTAGCACCGGCGAAGGGAGTCATCCGATGCGTACGCGCACGCTCACCGGCCGCCTCACCCTGGTGGGCCTCTCGACCACCGTCCTGCTCGCCAGCGGCTGCTCGCTCCTCAGCAGCGAGAGTGACAGCGACAAGGCGGACGACAAGACGGTCACGCTGGTGACCCACGAGTCGTTCGCCGTCCCCGAGGAGCTGGTCAAGGCCTTCGAGAAGGACACCGGCTACCGGCTCACGATCAGCAAGCTCGAGGACGCCGGCGCGCTGACCAACGAGCTGGTCCTGACCAAGGACAAGCCGGTCGGCGACGTCGTCTTCGGCGTCGACAACACCTTCGCGACGCGAGCTGTCGACGAGGGCGTCTTCGCGCCGTACGCGCCGACGCTGCCGCAGGGCGCCGACGCCTACGAGCTCGACGGCGACGACGAGGACGCGCTCACGCCGGTCGACACCGGCAACGTCTGCGTCAACGTCGACGACGCCTGGTTCCAGGCCAAGGGGATCCCGGCCCCGACGAGCCTCGACGACCTCACGAAGCCCGCCTACAAGGATCTCTTCGTGATCCCCGGCGCCAGCACCAGCTCCCCCGGCCTGGCCTTCCTGCTCGCGACGATCGCGAAGTACGGCGACGACTGGTCGTCGTACTGGACCGGGCTCGTCGACAACGGCGCGAAGGTCGTCAAGGGCTGGTCCGACGCGTACTTCACCGACTTCACCTTCTCCGGCGGCGACCGCCCGATCGTGGTGTCCTACGACTCCTCGCCGGCGTTCACTCTCGACAAGGCGGGCGACAAGACCACGACCAGCGCGCTGCTCGACGGCTGCTTCGAGCAGGTCGAGTACGCCGGTGTGCTGAGTGGCGACACGACCAACACCGCGGGCGCGCACGCCGTGATCGACTGGCTGCTCTCGCCCGAGGTGCAGGCGGCACTGCCCGAGTCGATGTACGTGTTCCCGGTCGACTCGTCGGTCGAGCTGCCCGCGGACTGGGCGAGGTTCGCCAAGCAGCCCGAGAAGACCGAGCAGGTCGCGCCGGCCCAGATCACCGAGAAGCGCAAGGCCTGGCTGGAGCAGTGGACGGAGATCGTGTCGCGCTAGGCAGTTCGAGAATGGCCCGACGACTGGCACTGGGACTGCTCGCCGCGGTCCCGGTCGCCGTCGTCGCCGTCTTCTTCGTGCTGCCGGTCGGCGCGATGCTCCACCGCGGCGTGTGGCCGGACGGCTCGTTCGACCCGGGTGCCGTGCTCGACGTGCTGCGGCGCCCGCGCACCGGCCGCGTGCTCTGGTTCACGGTGTGGACCAGCAGTGTCGCGACCACGCTCGCGGTGCTGCTCGGCCTGCCGGCCGCCTATGTCCTGCACCGGCTGCGCTTCCCCGGCCGCGCCCTGATCCGTACGGCGCTGCTCGTGCCGTTCGTGCTGCCCACGGTTGTCGTCGGCCTGGCCGTGCGCGAGCTGATCTCGTCGTCCGGCCCGCTCGGGTTCCTCGACCTCGACGGCACGGCGGCCGCGATCCTGATCGGTCTGGTCTTCTTCAACGTGGCGGTCGTGATCCGCACCGTCGGCGTCGCCTGGGAGGGCCTCGACCGCCGCCCAGCCGAGGCCGCGGCCGCGCTCGGCGCCACGCCGCTGCAGGTGTTCCGGACCGTCACCCTGCCCGCGCTGCGCCCGGCGATCGTGTCGGCGGCGAGCGTGGTCTTCCTGTTCTGCGCGACCGCGTTCGGTGTGGTGCTGGTCCTCGGCGGCGTCCGGTACTCCTCGGTCGAGACCGAGATCTACCTGCTCACCGCCGACCTGCTGGACCTGCCGGCCGCGGCGGCGCTCTCGCTGGTGCAGATGCTGGCGGTCGTGGCCCTGCTCGTCGTGGTGGGCCGGTTGCGCGCCGCACCCGACCCGACCGTGCGACGCATCGCTGCCGCCCCCGCCCGCCCCCGCCCGCGCGACCTGCCGGCCCTCGCGGTCACCGCGCTCACCCTCGCCCTTGTCGCCCTGCCGGTCCTGGCGCTCCTCGTCGGTTCGGTGCGACGCGACGGCGGCTGGAGCCTCGACTTCTACCGCGCGCTGGGCGGGTCGGCCGACGGCCTGCTCCAGGTCTCGGTCATCCACGCGCTCGCCGCGAGCCTGCGGATCGCGGTCGACGCGACCTGGATGTCGCTGTCCCTCGGGCTCGTCGTGGCATTCGCGGTGACCCGGAAGGTCCGCAGCAGAGCGGGAAAGCGGGCGCGGGCCGTGCTCGACGGCTTCTTCATGCTGCCGCTCGGCGTCTCCGCGGTCACCCTCGGCTTCGGGTTCCTGATCGCCCTCGACCAGCCGCCGCTCGACCTGCGGGCGAGTCCGCTGCTGGTGCCGATCGCCCAAGCGCTTGTTGCCCTCCCTCTCGTCGTCCGCACGCTCGTGCCGGTTCTCGCCGGCATCGACGACCGCCAGCGCCAGGCCGCCGCCTCGCTCGGAGCCGGTCCGCTGCGGACCCTCCTGACCGTCGATCTCGCCGTCGTGTGGCGGCCGCTCCTCGCCGCGGCCGGCTTCGCGTTCGCGGTGTCGCTGGGAGAGTTCGGCGCCACGTCGTTCATCGTGCGGCCGGCCGAGCCGACACTCCCGGTGGTGATCTACCGCTTGCTCGGGCATCCGGGTGCCCTCAACTATGGCACCGCCATGGCCGCGTCAGTGGTGCTGGCCGCCGTGACCGCGGGTGTCATCCTCGTCGTCGAGCGGCTGCGTGTGCCGGGAGTGGGATCGTGGTGAGTTCGTGGTGAGCCTGGAGCTTCGGGGAGTGAGCGTCGCCTTCGACGGGACGGTGGCGGTCGACGGCGTCGACCTCAGCGTCGAGGACGGCCACGTGCTCGGCGTGCTGGGGCCCTCGGGCTGCGGGAAGTCCACGCTGCTGCGCGCCGTCGCCGGCCTCGAGCCGCTGACCTCCGGGCGGATCGCGTGGGACGGCGCCGACCTCGCCGGCGTACCGACGCACCGGCGCGGGTTCGCGCTGATGTTCCAGGACGGCCAGCTCTTCGACCACCTGACCGTCGCCCGCAACGTGGGCTACGCCCGCCGCCTGCAGGGCGCCTCCCGCGCCGCCGTCCGCGCCGAGGTCGATGACCTGCTCGAGCTGGTCGGCCTGGGCGGGTACGCCGACCGCCTGCCCCGCACGCTGTCCGGCGGCGAGCGACAGCGCGTCGCCCTGGCCCGCTCCCTGGCCGCGCGACCCCGGCTGCTGCTGCTCGACGAGCCGTTGAGTGCCCTCGACGCCGGGCTGCGCGGACGGCTCGCCGCCGACCTCCGACAGATCCTCGCCGACGCCGGTACGACGGCCCTGCTGGTGACCCACGACCAGGACGAGGCCTTCGCGATCGCCGACCGGCTCGCCGTGATGCGGGACGGACGCATCGTCCAGGAGGGTGCCACCGGCGACGTCTGGGCGCACCCGGCCGACGCCGGCACCGCCCTGTTCCTCGGCTACTCCCGCGTCCTCGCCCCCCACCTCGCCGCTGCCCTCCTCGGCCGCCCCTCGGGCGGGATCGCGCTCCGGCCGTCCGCCCTGCTGGCCGGTCCCGACCTCGCCGGTGGCCTCCCCGCCTCGGTCGTCGGCTTCCGCCCGACCCCCGACGCCGGCCGGCTGGTGGTGGCCGTCGACGGAGTCGGCGAGCTGGACGCCGTCGGGGTGCCGGGCTGGGTGGCGGAGCCGGGCCAGCGGGTCGTCGTACGTGTCGCAGAGCACGGAATCGCCGCTCTGCCCGACACTGCGGCCGAACCCGCTGGGACTGCACCGTAGGATCCCTCGGGTGTATCGCCGCGCCTACACCCTTCTCATCGGCACGGCCGCGCTCATGCTGGGTCTCGCCGTCCTCACCGCGTGGAAGCTCGATCGCCGGCTCCTCGACCCCGAGGGGAGCTTCCTCGGACCGTCGTACATCCGGCTGCCGCTCCTCCTGCTCGGTGCGCTCCTGCTCGACCTGCTGCCGCTGGCGCTGTGGAAGGCCCACGGCCGGCCCAGCCGTGTGGTGCCGGTCGTCCGGGAGCGGCTGCGCACGCACTGGACCAAGGAGCGCGCGATCCTGGTCGCGATCGGCGTCATCAGCTTCTACCTGACCTACGTCAGCTACCGGAACCTCAAGTCGTTCCTGCCGTTCGTGCGCTCCGACCCGAACGCCGCGCCGGGCGAGGTCCGCGCGCTGTCCTTCGACCGCGAGCTGCACATCCTCGACCGGGTCATCTTCTTCGGCCACGACCCGAGCGACGTGCTGCACGCCGTCTTCGGCACGTCCCTCACCGCGCACGTGCTCTCGCCGATCTACCTCGGCTTCCTGCCGCTGGTGCCGCTGGCCGTCACCGCCTGGCTGGTCTGGTCGCGCAACCACTCCTTCGGCTACTGGTTCGTGACCTCGCAGTGCCTCGCCTGGTCGCTCGGGACGCTGTCGTACTACCTGCTGCCCACGCTCGGCCCCGGCATCGCCTACTGGCCCGAGTACACCGCGCTGTCCCACACCGGCACCACCGACCTGATGAACTCGATCGTCAGGGCCCGCGGCAACGTGCTGTACGGCGGCGCCACCGAGTCCGTGAACTCCATCGCCGGCTTCGCCAGCCTGCACTGCGCGATCACCCTGCTCTTCGCCCTGATGGTGCAGTACACGCTGCGCTCGAAGATCCTCAAGATCGTGTTCTGGGTGAACTTCGGCCTCACCGTGATCGCCACGCTCTACTTCGGCTGGCACTACGTGGCCGACGACCTCGCTGGCATCGCGATCGCGATCGTCTCGTTCTACGTCGGTGGCATCGCGAGCGGCCAGAAGTTCGACAGACGCGGGCACTCGCATCCGACGACCACCACCTCGAAGGTCCCGGTCAACGTCGACTGACCCGGATGTGGTCGCCGCGGGAGTTTCACCGGTCGACCGGTGAAACTCCCGCTTGGACGAGGAAGCATCCTCGTCCAAGCGCGAGTTTTGTCGTCCCAGTCCGCCAGTTTCACCGGCCGACCGGTGAAACTGGCGGACTGATCGAGAATGACATCGATGTAATTCGCAAGCCGACACGCCGACGACCTGTGAGATTTCTGAGGTTTTTGTTTCGCATGTGACAAAAGCGCACTACGGTGACGCGAGTGCGTTCTTCCACCTTCGGTACCGGCCTGGCCGCCCTCGTCCTGACGGCGGTGGTCTGCATCCCCGGAGCGCAGGCGGACCCGACCCCGCCCACCCCGGCCAACCCCGGTGCGCCGAGCGCCGCCGACGTCCAGGCCGCGCAGGACCGGGCCGGCGCCGCCCAGAGTGACGTTGCCGCGATCCAGCAGCGGCTAGCGGACGCGGCCGCCGAGCTCGACACCGCGACCATCCGCGCTGCCCGCGCGACCGAGGCCTGGAACGGCGCGCGTTGGGCCGCCCGCACCGCGCGCGCAGCCGAGCGGCGGGCGACGGCGGACTCCGCGGCCGCCGCCCAGGCGCTGGCCGAGCACGAGGACGCCTTCCGTGACGCGGTCATCACCGCCCAGGGCATGGGCCTGGAGCTGTCCATGGTCGAGGCGATCGTCGATGCCGACGGGATCGACGCGCTGCTCGAGCAGACCTCGGCCAACGAGCACGTGCAGGCACTGTTCGACCAGCGGCGCGACGAGTACATCGCCGCGTCGACGGCTGCCACCGAGGCCGCCGACGCGGCCACCGCGGCCGCGGCCGAGGCGGACCGGGCGCTCGCCGACGCGCGGACCGCGCGGGACCGGGCCCGGGCGACCGCCCAGGACGCGGAGGCGGTCACTGCGCGAATCGAGGCCCGCCGTACCCGGCTCGTGAAGCGGCTCGCCCGCCTCCAGGGTGTGAGTGTCGCCGTCGCCCGCGCCCACCAGGCCGCCGTCGACGCCGAGGCGGCCGCCGAGGCCGCCGCCGACGCCAAGGCGGCGAAGGAGGCCGAGGAGGCCAAGGCCGCGAAGGGCGACAAGGGCGATGCGCCCACCCCGGCCGCCGACCCCGCGCCCGCCGACGGCGCCCAGGCGGCCATCGCCTTCGCCCGCGCCCAGCTCGGCGAGCCCTACCGGTGGGGCGCCGCCGGCCCGGACTCGTGGGACTGCTCCGGCCTGGTCGAGAAGGCCTGGGCGGCCGGGGGGAGGACGCTGCCGCACTACTCGGTCGCGCAGTACGAGCAGTCCACGCCGATCACCCGCGACCAGCTGCGCCCCGGCGACCTCGTGTTCTGGTCCGACGGCGGCCCGGGCGCGATCTTCCACGTCGCCCTCTATGCCGGCGACGGGCAGATCATCCACGCCCCGCGCACCGGCCGGCCCGTCAGCGTGGAGTCGATCGACTACTGGCGTACGCCGGACTTCTTCGCGCGGCCCTGACCGGGCTTCCGCGCATCCACTAGGTTCGCCCCATGGCCGAGGAGTCCACTGCGACCGCGCCCCCCGAGCTGACGGTCGACGTCGTCGCGCTCACCGCCCTGCTCGACGGGGGGTACGCCGACGTCCGCCGCACGGTGCGCGAGCTGCTGCCGTCGTACGCCTCCGTGCTGGAGGACGCCGAGGCGATGCCGCGCGCGGAGTTCCGCGAGCGCGTCAAGGACGTCGTGCTCGAGATCGCCGGCACCGGCGCCGCGGGGATGGGCTTCCCGAAGGAGTACGGCGGGGGCGGCGACATCGGGGCGTCGATCGCCGCCTTCGAGTCCCTGGCGTACGGCGACCTGTCGGTGCTCGTCAAGGTCGGCGTGCAGTTCGGCCTGTTCGGTGGCGCGATCCTGCAGCTCGGCACGAAGCGCCACCACGACGCCTACCTCGCCGACGTCGTCAGTGGCCGGCTGCTCGGCTGCTTCGCGATGACCGAGACCGGGCACGGCAGCAACGTGCAGGCGCTGGGCACCGTCGCGACCTACGACCCCGCGACGTCCGAGTTCGTGGTCACCACGACGACCCCCAGCGCCGGCAAGGACTACATCGGAAACGCCGCCGAGCACGCACGGGTGGCGGTGGTGTTCGCCCAGCTGGAGGTGGCCGGCGAGGGGCACGGCGTGCACGCGCTCGTCGTACCGCTGCGCGACGAGGACGGCGCGACGCTGCCCGGCGTCCGGATCGAGGACGACGGCCCCAAGATGGGCCTCAACGGCGTCGACAACGGCCGGATCTGGTTCGACGGGGTGCGGGTGCCGCGTGAGGCGCTGCTCAACAGGTTCGCCGACGTGACCGAGGACGGCACCTACGTCAGCGAGATCGAGAGCGCCGGCCGGCGGTTCTTCACGATGCTCGGCACCCTGGTCCAGGGCCGGGTCTCGGTCGGCGCGGCCGGGGTGAGCGCGGCCAAGACGGCACTGACCATCGCGGTCCGCTACGGCCTGCGGCGCCGGCAGTTCGAGACCGGCGCCGAGGACGAGGGCGCGGTCGAGAAGGAGCAGCTGCTGCTCGACTACGGCCTGCACCAGCGCCGGCTGTTCCCGCGGCTGGCGCGCACCTACGCGCTGCACTTCGCGCAGGAGGTGCTGGCCGGCGAGCTGCACGACGTGTTCTCCGGCATCCGCGACGACGAGGAGACCCGCCGGCTGCTGGAGTCGCGGGCCGCCGGCACCAAGGCGCTGGCGACCTGGCACGCGACCGACACGATCCAGGAGTGCCGCGAGGCGTGCGGCGGCGCGGGCTACCTCGCCGTCAACCGCTTCGCCGCGCTCAAGGCCGACACCGACGTCTTCACGACCTTCGAGGGCGACAACCACGTCTTGCTGCAGCTGGTCGGCAAGGGGCTGCTGACCGACTACGCGAGCGACTTCTCCGACCTCGACCAGCTCGGGATGGTGCGCTTCGTCGCCGGTCTCGCCGTCGAGACCGTGCTCGAGCGCACGCGCGTGCACCGGCTGTTCGAGCAGATTCGCGACGCCCTGCCGGGCGGCAACGACGACTGGCACACCGACAGCGGGCTGCGCGACCCCAACTACCACCTCGCGATGTACCGGTTCCGCGAGGAGCACCTGATCGGCGGCGTCGCCCGGCGGCTCAAGCGCGGTGTCGACTCCGGCATGAACCCGGGCGAGGTCTTCTCGCGGGTGCAGGACCATGTCATCGCCGCGGCCCGCGCCCACGTCGAGCGGCTGGTGCTGGAGGCCTTCGTCGCCAAGGTCGCCTCCGTGCCCAAGGAGGACGGCGACCTCAGGCTGACCCTCAACCTGCTCTGTGACCTGCACGCGCTGTCCGGCATCGAGGCCGACCGGGGCTGGTTCATCGAGCACGGGCGGCTGACCACCCAGCGCTCGAAGGCGATCACCCGGGAGGTCGCGGAGCTGTGCCGCCGGGTGCGGCCGGTCGCGCGCGAGCTGGTCGACGCGTTCGCCGTACCGGAGGCGTTGCTGCGCGCCGAAGCACTCATCGGAGGAGAGGCATGATCCGGTCCACCCTGTCCCACATCCCCGGACTGGGCGGCTGGTCCGACGACCCGCTGTGGGCGTCGTTCTACGACTGGAGTGTCGAGCACCCCACCGCCGGCGGCGCCGTGTGGAGGGTCGGCATCAACAGCGACCTGCGCCGGCTCTACCGGGCCGCCGACGAGATCGGCCGGCAGCCCGGGGGCAGCCGGATCCTCGACATCCCCTGCGGCGGCGGGGTCGCGCTGCGCGGCCTGCGGCCCGGCCAGGGCGTGGAGTACGTCGCCGGCGACATCGCGCAGACCATGTTGGACCGCACGATGCGCGTCGCCGAGCGTCGCGGCCTCGCCGACCAGGTCGTGCCGCGCATCGCCGACGTCGGTGACCTGCCGTTCGACGACGGCTCCTTCGACCTGGTCGTCACCTTCACCGGCCTGCACTGCTTCCCCGACCCCGAGCGCGCCGTGGTCGAGATGGCCCGGGTGCTGCGCCCCGGCGGCGTCCTCACCGGCAGTGCCCTGCTCAACGACACCGGCCTCCGCTTCGAGCCGCTGCGCCGGGTCGGCCGGGCCGCCGGCCTCCTCGGCCCCGGCTGCACCAGCGCCGACCTCGAGGACTGGTTCGCCCGCGAGGGGATCGCCGACCTCGTCCTCGAGCGCAGCGGCGCGATCGCGTACTTCCGTGGGGTCAAGCGCGGGGGCGCCGGAACGTGAGTGCGGTCGCGGAGCGTCGGACCGCCATCTTCGCGGCCCTGCGCGCCCTCCTCCTCGAACGGCCCTGGGGCGAGGTCACGCTCGAGGCGGTCGCCCGGGACGCCGGGGTGAGCCGGCAGACGCTCTACAACGCCTTCGGCTCGCGCTACGGGCTCGCGCAGGCCTACACGGTCCACCTCGCCGACGCCCTGTGCGCGCTGATCGGCTCGACCCTCGCCGCCCACGCGGACTCGCCGCGCGAGGGTCTCGGGGAGGGCCTGCGCCTCTTCCTCGAGACCGCCGCCGAGGACCCGCTGATCGACCGGGTCCGCGCCGGCGACGCCCACCACGACCTGGTCCGGATCGTCACCACCGACGCCGGCCCGCTCCTCGTCCGGGTCGCCGAGCAGCTGGAGGAAGCGGCCGGCGCAGCCTGGCCGGGCACCGACCCCGCCGTTGTACGCGAGCTCGCCCGGACGCTGGCCCGGCTGGCGCTCAGCTACGTGACGATGCCGCCCGAGTACGACGACAGCCCCGCGGCGATCGCCGCGGGGCTGTCGGGGTTGCTCGCCCCTCGTTGAGTTGCCGCAGACTCACCGTTGAGTTGCCGGGTTCTCAGCGTCGAGTTGGCACCCATCGGTCACTCAACGGTGAGGAACCGGCGACTCAACCGCGAGGAACCGGCAAGTCAACGGTGAGGATGGGGCAAGTCAACGAAACTCAGTGGCCGGTGGTCTTGAACCGCTCGAACGACGCGGCGATCTCGGCCTCGGCCTCGGTGCGGCCGACCCAGTCGGCGCCCTCGACGGACTTGCCGGGCTCGAGGTCCTTGTAGACCTCGAAGAAGTGCTGGATCTCGAGCCGGTCGAAGTTCGGCACGTGGTTGATGTCGCGCAGGTGCTCCATGCGCGGGTCGCCGGCCGGGACACAGAGGACCTTGTCGTCGCCGCCGGCCTCGTCGGTCATCCGGAACATGCCGATCGCGCGGCACTTGATCAGGCAGCCCGGGAAGGTCGGCTCCTGGAGCAGCACCAGCGCGTCGAGCGGGTCGCCGTCCTGGCCGAGGGTGTCCTCGATGTAGCCGTAGTCGGCGGGGTACATCGTCGAGGTGAAGAGGAACCGGTCCAGGCGCATGCGCCCGGTCTCGTGGTCGACCTCGTACTTGTTGCGGCTCCCCTTGGGGATCTCCACGAGGACGTCGAACTCCAGCACAGTCTTCCTCCACACTCTCGGCCCGGATCGGGGCTGACGATCGGGTCTGGCGCGGACGTGCTCGCGGGAGCTGTGAACCTGCCCGGCGCCGTTGTTCGGAGCATTGTCCCGCACAATGTCCCGGAACGCGCAGTCGGGGAGCACTCCCGGAAGGAGAACCGTGGCCGAGAAGGACCGCGAGCCGGGCACCCGGCGAGGTCGTCGTGTGCTCTCCGGAGTCCTCGTCGTGGCGCTGCTCGCGGGAGCCGGGGTCGCCTGGCGGACCGGGGCCGCCGAGCGGTGGTGGGACGACCTGCGCGGGGACGGCGGTACGCCGGCCGACCCGGCCGCGGTCGCGCCGCCACCTGAGGTCGACGTGCCGCCGGTCGTCGTACCCGATGCGCTGGCGCCGGCTGCCGACGGCACGGCCGCACTCGACGCCCGCGCGGTGAAGCAGGCGCTCGCGCCACTCGACTCGGCCGACCTGGGCCGCCACGTGATCGCCGCGGTCGGCCCGCTGGAGGGCACCGGCTACGCGTACGAGGCCGCCGAGGGCGCCGGCGTCGCGATCCCGGCCTCGACGACCAAGCTGGTCACCTCGACGGCCGCACTGTTCCTGCTCGGTCCCGAGCACACCTTCGCGACCACCACCGTCCTCGACACCAGCGGTACGACGCCCCGCCTGGTCCTCGTGGGCGGCGGCGACCCGCTGCTGGCCCGTGAGCCCAACTCCACGCCGACGGGGGCGACCTACGACCCTCGGCGGGCCGACGTACGCACCCTCGCCAAGCGGACGGCCCGCAACCTGAAGGCGTCCGGCGTCACCAGCGTCGAGCTCGGCTTCGACGACTCGCTGTTCGCCGGCCCGGCGGTCCACCCGACCTGGAAGCCGGACTACATCCCCGAGGAGATCAACCCGGTCAGCGCACTGTGGGTCGACGAGGGCCGGGCGCTCCCGGGGCAGGGGCCGGTCGCCGACCCCGCGCTGGAGGCGACCACCACGTTCGCGCAGGCGCTGGCCCGTCGCGGCATCACCGTCACCGGCAGCCCCATCCGGACCCCCGCGCCCGCCGGCGCGACCGAGGTCGGCCGGGTCACCAGCCCCACGGTCGCCCAGATCGTGCAGCGCCTGGTCGAGGTCAGCGACAACGCCGCCGCCGAGGTGCTGCTGCGCCAGGCGGGCATCGCCGACAGCGGCGACGGGTCCTTCACCGGCGGCCAGCAGGCCGTCGCGCGGGTGCTCACCGCCAACGGCATCGACCTGCGCGGCTCGGTCCTGTACGACGGCAGCGGGCTGTCCCGTGCCAACCGGCTCGCGCCCGGCGTCCTCGTCGACGTGCTCCGCCTCGCCGCGTCCGCCGACCACCCCCAGCTGCGCCCGCTGCTGGCCGCCCTTCCGGTCGCCGGCTACACCGGCTCGCTCACCGACCGCATGGACCTCGGTCCCGCCGCCGGTCGCGGCCGGGTCCGGGCCAAGACCGGGACCCTCACCGGCGTCACCTCGCTCGCCGGCATCGCCATCGACGCCCAGGGTCACCTCCTGGCCTTCGCGCTCATGGCCGACAAGGTCAAGAAGGACAAGGGCCTGCTCGCCCGCACCACCATGGACACCGCGGCCGCCGGACTCGGCGCCTGCCTGTGCTGATCCGGGCCGGCTTGGGGGACACGCCCTAGGCTTCCACGCATGACCGCACCCGCCGTACCACTGCCCCCGATGATCGACTGGGGCCTGGCCGTGGCGCTGGGGTCCAGGCTGGCCGGCGACGGACCGGTGGTGAGCCGGGCGGAGGCCGACGAGGCGGTCGCCGAGCTGCGGGCGGGTGCGCACCGCTCGACCGGGCTGGTCCGGGAGTTCACCGGGTTGGACGCGCCGCAGGGCACGGCGCCGATCCTGGTCGTCGACCGGCCGGGCTGGGTGCAGGCCAACGCCGAGGGCTTCGAGGTCGCCACCCGGCCGATGATCGAGAAGATCGCGGCCAGCAAGCCGCCGAGCGGGATCGGGCTCAAGGTCGGTGCGAAGGTCACCGGCGCCGAGGTCGGCGGGCTGCTCGGGTTCCTGGCCGGAAAGGTGCTCGGCCAGTTCGACCCGTTCCACGAGCCCCACGGCCGGCTGCTGCTGGTGGCCCCCAACATCGTCCACGTCGAGCGCGAGCTCGACGTCGATCCCCAGGACTTCCGGCTCTGGGTCTGCCTCCACGAGGAGACCCACCGGGTGCAGTTCACCGCCGTGCCGTGGATGCGAGAGCACCTGTTCTCGGAGATCCGCGCCATCAGCGACACCGTCGAGCCCGCCAGCTTCCTCGAGGGCGGCCTCGAGCGGATCACCGAGGCGATCAAGGCCGGCCGCAACGGCGGCAGCATCGTCGAGATGTTCAGCACCCCCGAGCAGCTCGAGGTCATCGACCGGGTGACCGGCATGATGTCGCTGCTCGAGGGCCACGCCGACGTCGTCATGGACGACGTGGGCCCGACCGTCATCCCGAGCGTCGCCCAGATCCGCAAGAAGTTCACCAAGCGGCGGCAGGGCGTCGGCGCCCTCGACCGGGTGCTGCGCAGGCTGCTCGGCCTCGAGGCCAAGATGGCGCAGTACCGCGACGGTGCCCACTTCGTGCGCTCCGTGGTCGACCGGGTCGGCATGGAGGAGTTCAACGCCGTCTGGGCCGGCCCCGAGAACCTCCCCAGCAAGGCCGAGCTGAGTGACCCGGACGGCTGGGTCAAGCGCGTCCTGGCCTGAGCCCGTTCGCTGACATGGGCCTCCACCCGGCGATCGCCGCCGTGCGCCAAGGAGTACGACGCGCGCTGGCCGACCTCGACCCCGGCGCCACCGTCCTGGTGGCCTGCTCGGGCGGCGCCGACTCGCTCGCCCTGCTCGCGGCCACGGTCTTCGAGGGCCACAAGTGCGGACTCCGGGTCGTCGGTACGACGGTCGACCACGGCCTGCAGGACGGATCAGGGGAGCACGCGGCCCGCGTCGTCGCGCAGATGGCCGGCCTCGGCGCCGACGAGACCGCGACCGCGCGGGTCCAGGTCGACCCCGCCGGGCTCGGGGTCGAGGCGGCCGCCCGGCGGGCCAGGTACGCCGTCCTCGACCAGCTCCACGAGCACTTCGGCGCCGAGCTCGTCCTGCTCGGCCACACCCGCGACGACCAGGCCGAGACGGTCCTGCTCGGGCTCGCCCGGGGCTCGGGCGGGCGGAGCCTGGCCGGGATGCGTCGCGCGTTCGACCACTACCGCCGCCCGCTCCTCGACGTCGCCCGCGCCGACACCGTCGCCGCCTGCCTGGCCGACGGCATCGAGTTCTGGGACGACCCCCACAACAGCGACCCCGGCTTCGCACGGGTCCGGGTCCGGCAGCGGGTGCTGCCGGTGCTCGAGGACGAGCTCGGCCCCGGTGTCGCCGCCACGCTGGCCCGCACCGCCGACCAGGTCCGCGCCGACGTCGAGGCGCTCGACGCCCTCGCCGCGACGGCGTACGACGACCTGGCCGGTCCCGACGGCCTCTCCCTCGCCGGCGTCCGGGACCTGCTCCCCGCCCTCTCCGGCCGGGTGCTGCGCCTCGCCGCGCTCGCAGCCGGGGCGGTCGACGCCGAGCTGTTCCACGTCCACGTCACGGCACTCCAGCGCCTCGTCGCCGGGACGACGAACGGCGAGGTCCAGCTGCCCGGCCACGTGACGGCGTACCGCGACCGCTCCCACCTCCGCTTCGGGCCGACCCCTGTGGCAGGCTGACGCCATGCATGCGAGCGACGTCGCGGACGACCTGGTCGAGGTGCTCTTCACCGAGGAGCAGATCCAGGCCCGGGTGGCCGAGATGGCGGCCGAGATCGAGCGCGACTACAAGGGCAAGGACCTCGTCCTCGTCGGCGTGCTGCGTGGCGCGGTGATGATCATGGCCGACCTCGCCCGCGCCCTGAACAAGCACGTCGAGATGGACTGGATGGCCGTGTCGTCGTACGGCTCCGGCACCAAGTCCTCCGGTGTCGTGCGGATCCTCAAGGACCTCGACGCCGACGTCGCCGGGCGCCACGTGCTCATCGTCGACGAGATCATCGACACCGGCCTGACGCTGTCGTGGCTGACCTCCAACCTCGGCTCGCGAGGCCCGGCCAGCGTCGAGATCGCCACCCTGCTGCGCAAGCCCGAGGCGCTGCAGATGCCGGTGAAGCCCAGGTACGTCGGCTGGGACATCCCCAACGAGTTCGTCGTCGGCTACGGCCTCGACTACCGCGAGCGCTACCGCAACATGCGCGACATCGGCACCCTCGCGCCCTCCGTCTACTCCTGATTCAGCCGCTCACCGCGCTGCCCAACCAGGGACCAGACAGAATGGGACCCGTCGGCGGCGTGTACCGTCGTCTGATCCTTGTCGACGGAGTTGGGGAGCGAGTAAGTCTGTGAAGCGCGTTTTCAGGGGGCCCTGGCTCTGGATCGTGGTGGCGGTCCTCGCCGTCGTCCTCGCTCTCGAGTTCCTCGCACCCGGAGGCGGGTACGACGAGGTCCCCACCTCGCAGATGGCGACCTACATCGCCAAGGGCCAGGTGGAGGAGATCACCTTCGTCGACGGCGACCAGTCGATCGAGGCGACTCTCGACAAGGGCACCCGCAAGCAGGGGGACAAGGTCCTCTCCTACTACGTCGACGGCGCCCAGGAGGGCCTGATCGACGCGGTCAGGGAACAGAAGGCCGCGGGCGAGCTCGACAAGTACAACTTCAAGAACCCGCAGCCCAGCCTGCTCGGCTCGATCCTCGCGACGCTGCTGCCGTTCGCGCTGATCATCCTGCTGTTCATCTTCCTCATGAACAACGTCCAGGGCGGTGGCCGGGGCGTCATGCAGTTCGGCAAGTCCAAGGCCAAGATGATCAGCAAGGACATGCCGAAGACCACCTTCGCCGACGTCGCCGGCTGCGACGAGGCGATCGAGGAGCTCGGCGAGATCAAGGAGTTCCTCCAGGAGCCGGCGAAGTTCCAGGCCGTCGGCGCCAAGATCCCCAAGGGCGTGCTGCTCTACGGCCCGCCCGGAACCGGCAAGACCCTGCTCGCGCGCGCCGTCGCCGGCGAGGCGGGCGTCCCGTTCTACTCGATCTCCGGCTCGGACTTCGTCGAGATGTTCGTCGGTGTCGGTGCCTCCCGCGTCCGCGACCTGTTCGAGCAGGCCAAGGAGAACGCGCCCGCGATCGTGTTCATCGACGAGATCGACGCCGTCGGTCGCCACCGCGGCGCCGGCATGGGCGGCGGTCATGACGAGCGCGAGCAGACCCTCAACCAGCTCCTCGTGGAGATGGACGGCTTCGACGTGCGCGGCGGCGTCATCCTGATCGCGGCCACCAACCGGCCCGACGTCCTCGACCCGGCGCTGCTGCGCCCGGGCCGCTTCGACCGCCAGATCCAGGTCGACGCGCCCGACCTGGCCGGCCGCAAACGGATCCTCGAGGTCCACTCGCGGGGCAAGCCGCTCGGCCCCGACGTCGACCTGATGTCGGTCGCGCGCCGGACCCCCGGCTTCTCGGGTGCCGACCTCGCCAACGTGCTCAACGAGGCCGCGCTGCTGACCGCTCGCAACAACCAGAAGGTCATCACCGCGCCCATCCTCGACGAGGCGATCGACCGCGTCATCGCGGGCCCCCAGCGCAACTCCCGGCTGATGTCGGAGAAGGAGAAGCTGATCACCGCCTACCACGAGGGCGGTCACGCCCTCGTCGCGGCGGCGCTGCCGGGCACCGACCCGGTCCACAAGATCACGATCCTGCCCCGCGGCCGGGCGCTGGGCTACACCATGGTGCTGCCCGACGAGGACAAGTACTCCCAGACCCGCTCGGAGATGCTCGACAAGCTCGCCTACATGCTGGGCGGCCGGGCCGCGGAGGAGCTGATCTTCCACGACCCGACGACCGGCGCCGGCAACGACATCGAGAAGGCGACCGCCTTGGCTCGTGCGATGGTCACCCAGTACGGCATGACCGACCGCCTCGGTGCGATCAAGCTCGGCGACTCCAACTCCGAGCCCTTCCTGGGCCGTGACATGGGGCACCAGCGCAACTACTCCGAGGACGTCGCCGCGATCATCGACGAGGAGACCAAGAACTTCCTCGCCACGGCGCACCAGGAGGCCTTCGACATCCTGGTGGAGAACCGCGACGTGCTCGACGCGCTCGTGCTCGCGCTGCTCGACAAGGAGACCCTCGACAAGGAGCAGGTCGCGGAGGTCTTCACCGCACTGCGGCTGCGTCCGGCGCGTCCGGCCTGGACCGGTTCCCCGACCCGAATCCCGTCGACCATCCCGCCGGTGGAGATCCCCGAGGAGATCCGGCGCCGTGCCGAGCAGAACGGCTCGGTCCCCGAGCCGGCCAACGGTGACGGCGGCCAGATCCTGACCCCGCCCGGACCCGGCGGCGACATCTACGGCGGTACGCCGACCGCACCTCCGACCGACCCGCAGCCGCCGGCGCCCTCCGCATGAGCGAGGGCACGGGCGCGTTCGACCACGAGCGCGCCGAGGCCGCCGTACGCGAGCTCCTCGCCGCCATCGGCGAGGACCCCGACCGCGAGGGGCTCAAGGACACCCCGGCCCGCGTGGCTCGGGCGTACGCCGAGCTCACCGCCGGACTGCGGATGACGGCGGAGGAGGTGCTGACCACCACCTTCGACCTCGGGCACGACGAGATGGTGCTGGTCCGCGACATCGAGCTGTGGTCGATGTGCGAGCACCACCTGGTGCCGTTCACCGGCGTGGCCCATGTCGGCTACATCCCCGCCGAGACAGGCAAGATCACCGGCCTGTCCAAGCTGGCCCGCCTGGTCGACGTCTACGCCAAGCGCCCGCAGGTCCAGGAGCGGCTGACCACCCAGGTCGCCGACTCCCTGATGGAGCTCCTCGACGCCCGCGGCGTGATCGTGGTGATCGAGGCCGAGCACCTGTGCATGACGATGCGCGGCGTGCGCAAGGCCGGTGCGCGCACCATCACCTCTGCGGTCCGCGGCACCATGCTCAAGGACCCCGCCACGCGGGCCGAGGCGATGGCGCTCATCCACAGCCCGCGGGGCTGAGGGTTGACGCGCTGCATGAATCCCCGGCCGGCCGGGGATTCATGCAGCAGACATCAGGCCAGGTACGCCGCCAGCGCCTCGTCGGCGTCGGTGCTCACGAACCCCGTGCCGGCGAGCTTGTCCAGCGCCAGCGTGCTGTGCAGCGGCCGGGGCGAGAGGGCCTTGCCCGCGGCGTACTCCTCGGTCGTCACCGTGCTGACCCGGGCCGGGTCCTGGCCGGTGAGCTCGAAGACCTTGCGGGCGTAGTCGGCCCACGAGCGCGGCTCGCCGCCGTTGGTGACGTTGTACGTGCCGTACGGCGCCCCGGTGGCCACCAGGTGCGCCGTGGCGCGGGCCAGCTCGGAGGTGAAGGTCAGTCGGCCGACCTGGTCGTCGACGACCGCCGGGTCGACGCCGTCGGCCGCCAGCTTCGCCATGGTGCGCACGAAGTTGTGGCCCTCGCCGATGACCCACGAGGTGCGCAGGATGTAGTGGCGCGGGGCGCCCGCGACGGCAAGGTCCCCGGCCGCCTTGGTCTGGCCGTAGACGCCGAGCGGCGCGAACGGCTCGTCCTCGCGGTGCCCGCCCTCGACAGGGGAGCCGTCGAAGACGTAGTCGGTCGAGTAGTGGACGAGAGTGATCCCGCGGGCGGCGGCGATCCGGGCCAGGGCGGCGGGCGCGGCGGCGTTGGCGGCCCAGGCGACGGGCCGGCCCTCGGGCGTCTCGGCCTTGTCGACCGCGGTGTAGGCGGCCGCGTTGAGGATCAGGTCGTACTCCTCCCACGGCCAGGCGGCCAGGGCCGCCTCGTCGGTGAGGTCCAGCTCGTCGAGGTCGACCAGAGTGGCGCCGGGGTGGAGCGGCGCGAGGGCCTGCCCGAGCTGGCCCCGGCAGCCGGTGATCAGCGTCTTCCGGGGAGCCATCGGCACCACGTCGCCGAGCACGGGGTTGGCCAGGTCCTTGGCCGAGATCTCGACCTCGTCGGCGTCGAGGGGGATCGGCCACGGGATGGCGACCGTGGCGTCGGCGAGGTTGAGCGCGGGGTAGGCGTGACCGGGCTTCCAGTGGTCGTTGACCAGGTAGGAGTAGACGGTGCCGTCCTCGAGCGCCTGGTAGGAGTTCCCGACGCCGCGCGGCACGAAGACCGCCGTCTTCTCGTCGACCTCGGTCCAGTACGTCGCCCCGAAGGTCTCGCCCTCGCGCATGTCGACCCATGCGGCGAACACCTTGCCGGTGGCGACGGAGACGTACTTGTCCCACGGCTCGGTGTGGATGCCGCGGGTCGCGCCGCGGGCGGCGTTGAGGCTCATGTTGTTCTGCACCGGACCGAAGTCGGGCAGGCCGAGCGCGACCATCTTCTCGCGCTGCCAGTTCTCCTTGAACCAGCCGCGGTCGTCGCCGTGCACCGGCAGGTGGACGACGAGCAGGCCGGGGATCGGCGTCGTCTCGATGCGAAGCTCCGCCATGGTCACTGGCCCTTCGCGGCGTAGGCCGCCTCGGTGGCGTCCTTCTTCGGGCGCCACCAGGCCTCGTTCTGCTGGTACCACTCGACGGTGGCCGCCAGGCCGGCCTCGAAGTCGGCGTACTGCGGCGACCAGCCGAGCTCGCTGCGCAGCTTGCCGGAGTCGATCGCGTAGCGCAGGTCGTGCCCGGCGCGGTCGGTGACGTGCTCGAAGTCGTCGGCGTCACGGCCCATCAGGGTCAGGATCAGCCGGACCACCTCGAGGTTCGACTTCTCGCCGTCGGCGCCGATCAGGTAGGTCTCGCCGATCCGGCCCTGCTCGAGGATCCGGAGCACGGCCGAGGAGTGGTCCTCGGTGTGGATCCAGTCGCGCACGTTCTCGCCCGAGCCGTAGAGCTTCGGGCGCCGGCCGTCGACCACCTCGGTGATCTGGCGCGGGATGAACTTCTCGATGTGCTGCCACGGGCCGTAGTTGTTGGAGCAGTTCGAGATCGTGGCCTGCACGCCGAAGCTGCGCACCCACGCACGCACCAGGTGGTCGGAGCCCGCCTTGGAGGCGGAGTAGGGCGACGACGGGGTGTACGGCGTGTCCTCGGTGAACCTCTTCGGGTCGTCGAGCTCCAGGTCGCCGTACACCTCGTCGGTGGAGACGTGGTGGAACCGGACGCCGGCCTTGCGGACCGCCTCGAGCAGCGTGAACGTGCCGATCAGGTTGGTCTGGATGAACGGCGACGGGTCGTTGAGCGAGTTGTCGTTGTGGGACTCCGCGGCGTAGTGGACGACCGCGTCGTGCTGGTTGACCAGCGGCTCGACGAGGCCGGCGTCGACGATGTCGCCGACGACCAGCTGGACCCGGTCCTCGGGCAGACCGGCCAGCGACTCGCGGCTCGCGGCGTAGGTCAGCTTGTCGAGCACCGTCACGGAGGCGTCGGTGTGGCGGACGAGGTGGTGGACGAAGTTCGACCCGATGAACCCGGCTCCGCCGGTGACGAGGATGCGCACGTCGGACAGTGTATGAAGGAGAATGCGCCGTCGAGACATCGAGACGGGGCCATCGAGGCGTCGAGGAGTGGGAGACGAGATGCGCGGGATCATCCTGGCGGGCGGCACGGGGAGTCGGTTGCACCCGATCACCCACGCCATCAGCAAGCAGCTGATGCCCATCTATGACAAGCCGATGATCTACTACCCGCTCTCCACGCTGATGCTGTCGGGCATCCACGAGGTGCTGGTGATCACCACGCCTCACGAGGCCGACCAGTTCCGCCGCCTGCTCGGCGACGGGTCGCAGTTCGGCATCGAGATCACCTACGCCGTGCAGCCCTCGCCCGACGGTCTCGCGCAGGCCTTCCTCATCGGCGAGGAGCACCTCGCCGGTGGCGGCGCCGGTCTCGTGCTCGGCGACAACATCTTCTACGGCGCCGGCCTCGGCTCCCGCCTGCGTCGCTTCAATGACCTCGACGGCGCTGCCGTGTTCGGCTACCGCGTGGCCGACCCGAAGGCGTACGGCGTCGTCGAGTTCGACGCCGAGGGCAAGGCGCTCTCCCTCGAGGAGAAGCCCGAGAAGCCGCGCAGCCACTACGCCGTCCCCGGCCTGTACTTCTACGGCTCCGATGTCGTCGAGAAGGCCAAGTCGCTCAAGCCCTCCCCCCGCGGCGAGCTGGAGATCACCGACCTCAACCGGATGTACCTCGACGAGGGCCGCCTCCAGGTCGAGGTGCTCCCGCGCGGCTCCGCGTGGCTCGACACCGGCACCTTCGACGACCTCAACGACGCCAGCAACTTCGTGCGCGCCCTCGAGGCCCGGCAGGGCACCAAGGTCGGCGCCCCGGAGGAGATCGCCTGGCGGCTCGGGATCATCGACGACGCCCGGCTCGAGGAGCTGGCCAAGCCGCTGCTCAAGAGCGGCTACGGCCGCTACCTGCTCGACCTGCTCGCCGAGGCCGCCGACGCCGGCCCGAACCACCTGCTGTGAATCTGCCGGTCCCCCGAATCGTTCGATCGAACGGTTCGGGGGACTTCCGGCGCCCGAAATCCCCCGAACCGTTCGATCGAACGATTCGGGGGAGGACTCGGATTCAGCCCCGCCGCAGCCGGCCCAGCAACCTCTTGCGGGCGGGCGGCTCGGCGGCGGGGAGCCGGAGCAACAGCCCGTCCTGGGCGGAGTAGTCGAGCACGACCGAGCCGACCTGCGTGCCGGCGGGGAGGTCGCTGAAGGCCCGCTTGATGCCGGTACGGCCGTCGAGCTCGCACATCCCCAGCACCAGGTGGGCGCCGGTCGGCAGCGCGCCGCCCATAGCGGCGGTGGCGGGGTCGAAGCGGGCGGTGAACGTGCCGGCGGGCTCGAGGGTGCCGTCCTCCTGCTCGACCAGGGCGACCCGCGAGGTCGAGGGGAGCAGCCAGTTGACCCGGGTGGGGGCGTGCCGGATCGCCACGTCCACGAAGGCGTCCGACACGTCCGCGCTCGGCGTGAGGCCGTGCTCGGCGAGCAGACCCGCCAACGGCTCGGGAAGGTCGCGGACCACCTCGCCGGCCGCCGTACGACGGGCGAAGGGCTGTCCGGGGACGCGGCTCCAGGCCACGGTGCCGGTGACCGTGACGGCTCCGTCGCCGGCGTCCTCGACCGCGGTGACGGTGAAGTCGGGCTTGCGGTCGATGCCGTCACGCAGGAAGTCGGCGGCCGCGTCGGCGTGGCCGGCCCGGAAGAGCGTGATCGCGACCCGGCTGCGCTCCGGCAGCAGCGCGTCGAGCTCGGCGGGCACGTAGGTCGCGAGCATCCGGGCGGCCTCGGCACGGGCCTCGGCGACGCTCTCGTCGTCGGCGTCGGTCGCGCGCTGGCCGAGCTGGGAGACCAGCCGGACGTGCACGTTCTGGGCCAGCAGCTCGTCGCGGATCGCGGGCTGCTCGACACCGGACACGAGACGGAACAGCTTGTCGAGGTAGGGCCAGTACTCCGGGTCTCCGCTGTAGTCGAGCTTGGTGCCGTCGCTGGACGTCGAGTTGTTCTCGGCGGTCTTGCGCCAGTGGTAGAAGGGCGTCGAGCTCAGCAGGGCGACCGCCGGCTCGTGCCGGATCACCTCGACGTGGAAGAACAGGTCCTCCCACAGGTGTCGCGGCGCCTCCGGGAAGCGGACCTCGTGGTCGACCAGGAACGCGCGCCGGTACAGCTTGTGCGGCGTCATCGGCAGCAGGCCGCGCAGCGGCTCGGCGCTCGCGTCGGGCGCGTCGTGGGTGTAGTGCGCGAGCCCCCAGCGGGCGATCTGGGTGCGGACCTCCTTGCCGTTGACCACGTCCGCGCCGGCGCTGTCACCGAGCGCGACCGCGGCCCGGAGCGCGTCCGGGTACAGCTCGTCGTCGTGGTCGAGGAACAGGACGTAGCGGCCCCGCGCCTCGCGGACACCGATGTTGCGCGGCCGGCTCGGCCAGCCCGAGGCCTCCAGCGCGAACGCCCGGTAGTTGGCGCGCCCCGCCGCGATCTGCTCGATCCGGGCTGCGGTGTCGTCGGGGGAGCCGTCGTCGAGCAGCAGCACCTCGAGCCGGTCCTGGGGCAGGGTCTGTGCGTCCAGGGACGCGATGGCCCGGTCCAGCCCTGGGCCGGAGCGGTAGGTCGGGATCACGACGGACACCGCAGGAGCCTCGGCCATGTTCGGAGTCTAGGGTTTCCGCCATGACCGGACCGTCGACGCCCCTGGTGATGGGGGTCGTCAACGTCACGCCCGACTCGTTCTCCGACGGCGGGCGGTACGACGACCCCGAGCGCGCCGTCGCGCACGGCAGGCAGCTGCTCGCCGAGGGCGCCGACATCCTCGACGTCGGTGGTGAGTCCACCCGACCGGGCGCGACCCGGCCGCTGCTCGAGGAGGAGCTGGACCGCGTCGTACCCGTCATCGAGGCGCTCGCCGCCGACGGCGCCGTCGTGTCGGTCGACACGATGCGCGCCGAGGTCGCGGAGCGGGCGCTCGAGGCCGGTGCGCGGATCGTCAACGACGTGTCGGGCGGCCTCGCCGACCCCACGATCCTCGAGGTCGTCGCGCGCACCGGCGCCACCTACGTCGCGATGCACTGGCGCGCCCACAGCGACCGGATGCAGCAGTTCACCGAGTACGACGGCGGGGTGGTCGCGGCCGTCCGCGCCGAGCTGGGGGAGCGGGTCGCCGCGATCCGGGCCGCCGGCGTGCGGGACGACCAGATCGTGCTCGACCCCGGGCTCGGGTTCGCCAAGCTGGCCGAACACAACTGGGAGCTGGTGCGCCACCTGGACGCGCTGGCGGACCTCGGCTTCCCGCTGCTGGTCGGCGGCAGCCGCAAGACCTTCCTCGGGCGCCTGCTCGAGGACGCCGCCGGCCGGCCGCGCCCGGTCGGGGAGCGGGAGGCGGCCGGCGTGGCGCTGAGCGCCCTGCTCGCCGCGGGGCTGGGCGGTGCGCCGGTGTGGTGCCTGCGGGTCCACGATGTGCGTGCCCACCGCGACGCCTTGGCGGTTGCGGCACAGTGGACCCCAGCCGCGGATCGGGCCGTGGCGCCGGAGAGGGATCGAGATGACTGACGAGCTGAGCATCCTCGGCATCGAGTGCTTCGCCCACCACGGCGTCTTCGACCACGAACGACGCGACGGCCAGGTGTTCAGGATCGACCTGACCCTCGCGGTCGACACCGCCCCCGCGGCGGCCTCGGACGACTTGCGTGACACCGTGGACTACGGAAGCCTCGTCGACCAGGTCGTGGCCGCCGTGACGAGGGACCCGGTCGACCTGATCGAGACCCTCGCGCAGCGGATCGCGGACACCTGCCTGTTGGACCCTCGTGTTGAATGGGTGCGTGTGACCGTCCACAAGCCGGATGCGCCGATCAAGGCGACGTTCGCCGACGTACAGCTCACCATCACCCGCCGCCGTGAGGCAGCAGGGGTGGGAGACCGAACCGGGAAGGCAGAGGGCCCAGCATGACCGAGACCCCCAATCCGAACATCGTCGACGCGGACACGTTGACCGGCGAGATGCGACCGATCCGTCGGGTGGTGATCGCACTCGGATCCAACCTCGGCGAGCGGTTCGCGACGCTGCAGGGGGCGCTCGGTGTGCTCGCGGACACCCCGGAGGTCTGGATCACCGGCGTGTCGCCGGTCTACGAGACGGCCCCCGTGGACTGCCCGCCCGACACGAAGGACTTCCTCAACGCCGTCGTGCTCGCCGACACCACCCTGTCGGCCCACCGCCTGCTGGACCGCGCCCTCGCCATCGAGGACGCCTTCGACCGCGAGCGCAGCGATGTCCCCAACGCCCCGCGCACCCTCGACGTCGACCTGATCGTCGTCGGCGACCGCCGCAGCGACACCGACGCCCTTCGCCTCCCGCACCCCCGGGCCCACGAGCGCGCCTTCGTGCTCAAGCCGTGGCACGACCTCGAGCCCGACGCCCAGCTGCTCGACCACGGCCCGGTCGCCGAGCTGCTCGAGAAGGCCGGCACCGACGGCCTCAAGCTGCGCGACGACCTGGTGCTCGAGACGGAGTAGCACCCTGAGCCGAGACCCGGTCCAGGAGCCCGAGCAGGAGCCCTCGGGACCGTCCGGGCCGTCACCGGACGGCCTGCGACCCACCGGCCTGCCCACCGTCCTCGGCTGGGCGGTGGCCGGCGCGGTCGTCGGCTGGGCGGTCCACCCGGTGTGCGACCGGATCGGCGTCGTACCCCCGCTGGTCTCGGCGGCGCAGCCGCTCGCGCTGCTGCTGCTCGCCGTGATCCTCGGGTACGTCGCCTGGGTGACCCACCGCGCCGTCCACGTGCGCCGCGAGCGGCTGGAGCCCCACCAGGCCGTCAACCGGTTCGTCCTCGCCCGTGCCAGTGCCCTCGTCGCCGCCCTGGTCACCGGCGGGTACGTCGGCTACGCGCTCTCCTGGATCGGTGACCCGGCCGAGCTGGCCGACGAGCGGATGGTGCGCTCCTTCGTCGCCGCCGGGTGTGCCCTCGCCGCGGTGGTCGCGGGCCTGTTGCTGGAAAGGGCCTGTCGGGTCCACGACGACGCTTAACCCGGATCCGGGCTCGGGGACGACCGACTGTGACGGTTGGGACGGTTGTGACAAGCGTGTCTGCCGCGTCTCGAGCGCCCGGAGGCCTACCGTGCAAGACATGACTTCCCCTGTCATGTCCGGCAACCGCCGTCGTCAGCGCTCCACGCGGGTCCTGGTCGCTGTGCTCCTCCTCGTGCTCGCGACGCTCGCTGTCGCCGGTACGGCCGTGACCGGCTCCTGGCTCCTCGTCACGATCGCCGCCGGCGCCGCCCTCGTCCTGGGCGCCGCGGCCACCAAGATCACCCACACCGAGCTCCTGGACTCCCGTCAGGAGGCCGCCCGCGACCGGGCCACCCAGGCGCGTGCGTACGCCGACCTGACCGAGGTCCGCACCGCGGAGAACGTCGAGTTCGCCGCCGACATGACGGGCAAGGTCGCCAAGCGCGACGCCACCATCGCCCGCCTCGAGAAGCGCCTCGGCGACGCCGCCGCCGAGCTGGCCGACGCCCGCCGCGACCTCGTCGAGGCCGGCGAGCGCGCCGAGGAGGCCCAGCGCACCGCCGACCGGCTCACCAAGAGCCTCGCCGACGCCGAGGAGCGCGCCGGCCAGGCCGTCGTCCGGGTCGCCGAGCTCGAGGCCGAGCTCGACGTCCTCACCTCGCAGATCCACGCCCTCGAGGCGCAGGCCCGCACCCGGGCCCGCCGTCCCGCCTGACCCCACACCCCTAGGTAGCATCGGGCGACCCACCCGTCGACCCGGAAGGACGCTGCTGCCGTGGCACTCGACCGCGCCCGCGCCCAGCAGGGCCTGATCCGGCTCGCCAAGGCAGGACCCGGGCGGCTGCGCGGTCCCGTCGGCCGCGCCACCCGCCGCTTCCGTGGTGAGTTCTCCGGCCCCCTGGTCACCGTCGTGCTGCCGGTCAGCGACGACGACACGACCCGGATCGGCACCTGCCTGGACTCGCTGAAGGTCCAGACCCACCGCAACCTCGAAGTCCTCGTCGTGCGCTTCGGGCGCCACGAGCGGGTCACCGCGACCGTGCGCGAGCACGCCGCCGGGGACTGGCGGATCAAGACCCGGATCAAGGTCGAGAAGTCCCTCGCCGCGGCCCGCAACGCCGGCGTCGGCGCCGCGGCCGGCGAGCTGGTCGTCGTCGTGACCAACGCCGGCGACGACTTCGTCCACACCGGCATCGAGCGACTGGTCGAGGCCCACGCGCGCTCCGGCTCGCCGGTGGTGGTCGGCGCGATGCGCGAGCCCGACATCGCCGGCTGGATCCCCGACTCCGCGTACGACGCCGCCCACCACACCCCCGTCCGCGGTACGACGCTCGCGGCCACTCCGGTCGCCGTCACCGACCTCGGCCTCGGCAACAAGCTCTTCACGCGCGCGGCCTGGCAGCAGACCGGCCTGCGCTTCTCCGAGGACTTCCCCGACGGCGCCGACGTCGCGCTCGGGCTGCTGGAGCGGGCGTCCGCCTTCGACCTGTTGGCCGACTTCACCTACATCCCGACCGACCGCCGCGACGGCGTCCAGGTCGGCACCGTGCCCGACGTGCTCAGCGGCCTGGCCGGCTGGATCGACCGCAACGACCACACCTGGCACCGGGTCGAGGCACTCGGGCTGCCCGAGGTCCGCGAGTGGTTCCTGTGGGGCGTGCTCGACACGGCCGTGCAACCGCTGATCGCCGACGTCGAGCGGGCCGACGAGCACCAGTGGCAGACGCTGCGCGACCACGTCGCGATGCTCCTCGACGCCGCCGACGAGCACGTCTGGGCCCGGCTCAACGCCGAGGCGCGGGTCAAGCTGTGGCTGCTGCGCAACAACCACCGCAAGGCGCTCGAGGACTTCCTCGGCGCCCGGCTGTTCACCCGCGGCAACCGGCCCACCGAGGTCCGCGACGGCAAGGTCTGGGCGCTGCTGCCGCACCACGACGATGCCGAGCTGGCCATCCCACCCGAGCTGTTCGAGATGACCGCCGACGAGACCCGGTTCCGCGCGATGCTGCGCGAGGCGCGCTGGGTCGACGCCACCACGCTCGAGCTGACCGTGTTCGCGGCCGTCGACTTCGTGCACATGAGCACGACGCCTGCGATCACCTGTGCGCTCGTCGAGAGCGCCACCGGGCAACGGGTCCCGCTGCAGATCCGCCAGTTCCGCGACGCCCGCGCCAACCAGGCGCTGCGCCGCCACCAGGACTTCTCGTGGGGCGCCTTCGCCGCCGTCGTCCCCGTCGCCGACGTGGTCGCCGCGACCACGGACGGCACCGGCACCTGGGTCCTCGAGGTCGACATCGACGTCGACGGCGTACGACGCACCGGTGCCGTCCCGCTCATCGACGAGCAGGCCTCGGCCGGATTCATCGGCCGCGACCACCTCGCACCCCGCCCGGTCGCCGGGTCGGTCGTCGCCTTCAACCCGCGCTCCGACGTGGTCGGCCTGCGCATCCGTCCCGACAGCGGCCCGCGGCTGCGCTCCCTCACCGTCCAGGGCCGCACGGTCGAGGGCACCCTCGTCCCCGCCGCCACCGAGATCACCGGCCTACGTGTCACCCAGGGCACCCAGCAGGTCCGCGCCGAGCTCACCACCACGCCGAGCGGCGAGAGGGCGTTCCGGCTCCAGTTCCCCGCCGCCTGGTCCGGCCAGCGGCGCTGGCAGGTCCAGGCGCTCACGGCCGAGGGCCGCGAGATCCCGCTCGGCTGGGCCGCCGGCGCGCCCCAGTGGCTCGGCGTCGGCGAGGGCGAGCTGGTCGGCTCCCGCACCCCGTCCGGCGACACCGAGCTCTACGAGACCGCCGGCACCCTCGTCGTCGACGACCTCCTCGTCGAGGGCCTCCGGCTCGACGTCACCGCCCGCTGGCTCGGCGCCGCACCCGGCCAGGACGCCCGGATCGTCCTCCTCACCCAGGTCGGTGGCACCGAGGTCCTCGCCACCGACCTGCCGCCGGCCGCCGCCGACGGCACGGTCCGCGTGAGCCTCACCCTCACCGCCGACCGCTGGGGCCTCGGCGAGCGCCCGCTCGCACCCGCTTGGTTCTGGCTCGCCGTCACCATCGGCGGCACCACCACGCGCAGCCTGCTCGGAGAGGCCGGCATCGACCGCCTCCACCACTTCATGGTCGGCACTGGTCACCGCAGCTACTCCGCCCGCGTCGTGCAGGAGGGCCGCGTCGCCGGCATCGAGCTGCTCCCGCCGGTGCCGGTCGACGAGCGCGTCCCCTACGGCCAGACCCAGCTGCAGGAGTGGTACGCCGACGGCGACATCCCGCTCGAGCCGGACGCCGTCTACTTCCAGTCCTACGTCGGCGCCACCGCCACCGACAGCCAGCTCGCGCTCCACCACGAGCTGCGGCGCACCCGCCCCGACCTCACGCTCTACTGGGGCGTCGCGTCCGCCGCCTCGTGGGTGCCGGAGGGCGCCGTGCCCGTCGTGATGACCACCCGCGAGTGGTACCGCGTGCTGGCCGCCGCCGGACAGCTGTGCATGAACATCGACCCGGAGCGCTGGTTCCGCAAGCGCCCCGGCCAGCGGCTGCTGCAGACCTTCCACGGCTACCCGTCGAAGTCGATGGGCATCCGGATGTGGGACGCCAAGCACTACCCGCCGCGGCGCATCGAGCTCGAGCTGGCCCGCACCTCGCAGCAGTGGGACCTGATCCTCACGCCCGACCCCGACATGGACCAGTTCTACCGCCGCGAGTACGCCTACGACGGGGCGATCCACAGCGAGGGCTATCCCCGTGACGACGTCCTCGTCGGCGACCGCGCGGCCGTCGTACGCGAGGACGTGCGGCGCCGCCTCGGCATCGAGCCCCACCAGAAGGCGATCCTCTACGCCCCCACGTGGCGCGACGACCAGGCCACCAACTGGCGCGCGGCCGACGCCGTCCACCACCTCGACGTCGCCTCCGCGGCCCGCGAGCTGGGCCCCGACTACGTCCTGCTGCTGCGCGGCCACCGGTTCCACAACCCCTCCGGCGACGGCGCCGGGGCCACGCGCTTCCTCGACGTCACCGAGTACCCCGAGATCAACGACCTGATCCTCGCCGCCGACGCCGCCGTGCTCGACTACTCGTCGCTGCGCTTCGACTTCGCCCTCACCGACCGGCCGATGGTCTTCCTGGTCCCCGACCTCGACACCTACGTCGGCGGTGTGCGCGGCTTCCTCTACGACTACGGCCCGACCGCCCCCGGCCCCCACGTCGACACCGCCGAGCAGGTCGTCGACCTGCTGCGCGACCTCGACGGACTACGGCGGCGGTACGCCGGCGAGGTGGCCGCCTTCCACGAGCGGTTCAGCCGTTTCATGGACGGGCACGCCGCCGAGCGGGTGGCGGCGGCCTTCTTCGGGACCGAGATCTAGGATCACCCGATGCGCTCTGTCGACCTGCCCGACGCCCTCCCGGACGGCTCGCGGTTCCTCCACATCGGGCTTCCGAAGACGGGGACGACCGCGCTGCAGGGCGCACTCGACCGAGCCCGTCCAGAGCTCGAGGCGCTCGGCGCCCACAACGTCAACCATGGCCGGCACGAGATGCGGGTCGGGCAGGTCGCCGCGGGCGGGCTCGCCGAGTTCTGGCAGGGCGCCTGGGAGAAGCGTTGGCAGGCACTGGCCACGGAGTTCCGCGAGTCCGACGCCCGCTGCACGTTCTGGTCGAGCGAGTCGTTGAGCCATGCCCGGGGCGAGCGGGTCGCCTATCTCGCCGACCAGCTCGGGTCCGACACCCATGTCGTCGTCACGTTGCGGCCGTTGGCGCCGCTGATGGTGTCCCAGTGGCAGCAGTGGCTGCGCCGGCGCGGAACCCAGTCGCTGGACGAATGGGCGGTCAACCAGTTCGACGCGGTCACCCCCGACGGCGAGGTGACCATCGACTACCTCAGGTTCATGCCGTCGCTGCACCGGTTCAGCCTGCGTCGCATCGTCGAGGAGTGGGGCCCAGTCTTCGGCGAGGAGCGGATCGTGCTCGTCGTACCCGACCCGACCGACAGGCTGCGCAACTTCCGCGTCTTCGAGCGCCTGATGGGGGTTCCGGACATCCTGCAGCCAGTGCCCGAGGGCAACGCCTCGTTGCCCTACCCGGAGGCCGAGATGTTGCGGCACTTCAACCGCGCCTGGACCGACCACGGCGGCGACCACCCCACGTGGATGGAGGTGATCGGCGTGCTCGCGCGGATCCCGCTGCGCGACTACACCAACACTCTCGAGGCGCACCCCATCCGCGCCCCGCGGTGGGTCGCCGAGCGCGCCAACGAGTACGCCGCGGCGTGGAACTCCGCCGTCGAGGACTCCGGAGTCACCGTGGTCGGCGATCTGGCCGACCTGCTCGTCGACCCGGCCGACTACCCGGAGCGGGTCGACGTGCCGACCACCGTCGACGTCGAGAGCGCGGGCCGGCTGATGGACGTCGCGTTCACTGCCGCCCTCCAGCACGCGGCGAGGACCCCGTCCGGCGCATCCCAGACGCCCGACCTGTCGTCGTACGGCGGCCGGGAGCTGGTCCGCGAGCTCGGCCGCCGCGCCCGGCGACGGGTGGGCAGGGGATGAGCCTGCTCCACGTGCCCGACGCCCACGCCGGGATGAACGCCTTCGCCGTGCCCACCTGGTGGGCCTCGCTGGAGGACGAGCGGGTCACCCGCGACGACGACGAGCGGCCCGACGTCACCGTGGTCGAGGTCGACCTCGACGCCGACCGCACCCTGCTGGTCGTCGGCGCCGTCGCCGAGCTGCTGTCCGAGCCGACCCCCGAGGGCCTGGCCGCCTGGGTGGCCGAGGTCCGGGCGGTCCACACCGCCGAGGCGCCGGTGCACCTCGCGGTGTCCCTCGACGAGGTCACCTCGCTCGACGAGCTGCTCACCCTCGCCGCCGGTCGCCGCTGGCCGCGCTTCGACGTCGCCGCAGCGGCCGCCCACACCGATGCCGACCCGATCCCGCCGCAGAGCGTGCCGGGCGGCCAGGACACCGCTCGCGCGTACGCCGACGCGATCGTCGCGCAGGTCGAGGTGCTGCTGCCGCCCGCTTGGCAGACCGCCGTCGACGGCACCGCCGACGCGACCGCCTGCATCAGCCGGGCGCTCGACACCGATCCCGACCTCGGTCCCGCCGAGGCCCGGGCGATGCGCGACGCCTGCCGGGCCGCTCTCGCGGCGCTGGAGGCCGACGGGGTCACCGTCAGCGGGCCCCGCGACGCGCTGCTGTGGCCGGTCCCCGCCGAGCGCGGCCTGGTCCCGCTCGACGTGGCCGCCGACGCCGCGCTCGAGGTGATGCTCGGCCAGGTCGAGCGGCCGGCCGACCTCGCGCCGGACCGGGCGGTCGTCGTACCCCTGGCGGAGCTGCCGGCCCGCGCCCTCCTCACCCGACTGCGGGGGACCCGATGACCGCGCCGATCACCCCGCTGCCCGACGGCACCACGCTGGTCCACATCGGGCCCTACAAGACCGGCACCACCGCGATGCAGGGCGCGCTGTGGGAGGCCCGCGAGGCCCTCGCGACCCATGGCGTCGCCTACCCGGGCGAGCTCGCCCACGAGATGAACGCCGCCATGGCGGTCGCCCTCGGCCGGGTCGACCCCGGCAAGGACATCGACGCGTTCCGCGAGCGGTGGTACGCCATGGTCGCCGCCCTCCAGGCCGACCGGCCGCGGATCGGCGTGCTCAGCAGCGAGGTCTACTGCGAGGCCACCGACGACGGCGCCCGCACCGTCCTCGACGTGCTCGGCCCGCAGACCCATGTCGTGATCACCGTGCGCCCGATCGTGCGCCTGCTCGGCTCGCAGTGGCAGCAGTACGGCCAGAACGTCCCCGTGCCGTCGTACGGCGAGTGGCTGCGCGCGATCCTCGACCAGGCCGAAGACCCCGACGGAGGCACCGTCACCCCGTCCTTCTGGCAGCGGCACCGCCACGACCGGCTGGTCGAGCGCTGGGTCGGGCTCGTCGGCGGCGACCGGGTGAGCGTGATCGTGGTCGACGACCGCGACCACCGCGGGCTCCCGGCGGCCTTCGAGAGCCTGCTCGGGCTCCCCGACGGACTGCTGCGCCCGCCGGCCGACAAGACCAACCGGTCGCTGACCTTCGCCGAGGCGACGCTGATGCAGGAGCTGGTCGACCGCACCGCCCGGGCGCCGTGGACCAGCGCCGACCACGGCCGGTTCATCCGCTTCGGCGCCGCCCGCGGCCTGCAGGCCGCACCGCCCGACCCCGCCGCCGAGAGGCTGCTGACCCCCGGCTGGGCGATCGACCGGGCGCTCGAGGTCGGCGCCGGCATGGCGGAGCGGATCGCGGCGTCCGGTGCGCGGGTCATCGGCGACCTCGGCCTGCTCTCCGACCGCGCGCTCGCGCCCGCCGAGGGCGAGAACGCCCCTGTCACCGCGATCGACCCCGGCGCCGCCGCGGCCCTCGCCGTCGGCATCATCAGCAAGCTGACCGGCGTCCACCCCCGCCCCGAGCACCGCGACCTCGCGGGCCCGGTCGAGCAGGCGGTGTGGTCGCGGCACCGGGCCGTCGCCGAGCACTGGGACACCGAGCGCGACCAGGACGGCGCCCGTCGTACGGCGGCCCGCGAGCTCGCCCGCCGCGCCCGCCGCCGGCTCGGTGAGCGCTGATGGACTCCCTTCCCGACGGTTCCAGGCTGCTCCACATCGGCATGCCGAAGACCGGCACCACCGCACTCCAGCACTCGCTGTGGGCCGCGCGTGCCGCGCTCGAGCAGCACGGCGCCCACAACGTCTCGCGCCGGGCGCACGAGCGGAAGGTGGCCATCACCGCGGCCGGCAACGTCCGGTCCTACTGGGGCGCCGAGCACGAGCGCTGGCAGCAGCTCGCCCACGAGTTCCGCACGTCCACGGCCCGGCGCACGTTCTGGTCGAGCGAGTCCCTGTCGCTGGCCCAGCCCGACCGCATCCGCGGGCTGCGCGAGGAGCTCGGGCCGTCGTACGTCGTCTGCACGATCCGCGCGCTCGCACCTCAGCTCGCTTCGCGCTGGCAGCAGGGCCTGCGCCGCGCCCACCCCCAGCCGCTCGACGACTGGCTGCGCACCACCTTCGCCGAGGAGCCGCTCGGCGGCGTGGGTGCCGGCTTCGTCCCGGGCCAGCCGTTGCGGCGGCTCAATCCCCGCCGCGTGCTGCAGGACTGGGGTGCGGCGTTCGGCGAGGAGAACCTGGTCTTCGTCGTGCTCGACCCGACCGACCACGCGTGGCTGCTGCGCGCCTTCGAGAGCCTGCTCGGGGTCCCCCAGCTGCTCGAGCCGTCGCCGTCGCGCAACCTGTCCCTGCCGATGCCCGAGGCCGAGATGCTCCGGCACTTCGCCACCGCCTACCGCGAGCACGGCGGAGACCTCGACGCGTGGATGGCCACCGCAGGCGACACCCGCAGGATCAAGCTGCGTTCGGTCGTGGAGGCCGCGCCTCGGCACCAGACCGTGCGGGTGCCCCGGTGGGCGGCCGAGCGCGCCAACGAGTACGTCGCCGAGTGGGTCGAGGCGCTGGAGTCGTCCGGCGCCCGGGTGCTGGGCGACGTGCGCCACCTGTCCAGCGACCCCGCCTCCCACCCCGTCGAGGTCGAGGTCCCCGAGGTCGTGGACGTCGCGTCGGCCGGCCGGATGATGGAGGCGTACTTCCGCGTCGCCCTCACGCTCGCGCCCCAGTCTCCCGCCGCGACGCCTGCCCGCTCGCTCGACGCCGTCAGCGGCCGCGCCATCGTCGCCGAGCTCCGGCGCCGAATCCTCCGCCGCTCCTGACCCGTGGGAGACTGCCAGCCATGACGAGGAATGTCGCCGTCCTGCTCGCCGGTGGTGTCGGGAGCCGGGTCGGACTCGACATCCCCAAGCAGCTGATCAAGGTCGCGGGCAAGACCCTGCTCGAGCACACCCTGCTCGCACTGCACGACCACGCCGACGTCGACGAGGTCGTCGTGATGATGACGCCCGGCCACACCGACGCGGTGCGCGACATCACCCGCGGCGGCGCCTACCCCAAGGTCACCGCGATCCTCGAGGGCGGCGAGACCCGCAACGACACCACCCAGCGTGCGATCGACCACCTGGCCGGGACCGGCGACGTCGCCGAGACCCGGATCCTGCTCCACGACGCGGTCCGCCCGCTCGTCACGCCGCGGATCATCGGCGAGTGCTTCACCGCGCTGGAGCGCTACCCGGCCGTCGACGTCGCCATCCCGTCGGCCGACACGATCATCGAGGTCGCCACCGACGACACCATCCGCAGCATCCCGCCGCGCGCGTCGCTGCGCCGCGGCCAGACGCCCCAGGCCTTCCGGCTCGACGTCCTCGCCCGGGCCTACGAGATCGCCGCCGGCGACCCCGACTTCACCGCCACCGACGACTGCAGCGTCGTGCTGAAGTACCTGCCCGACGAGCCGATCATCGTGGTCCACGGCGACGACCGGAACATGAAGGTCACCGAGCCGATCGACGTCTACATCGCCGACAAGCTCTTCCAGCTCACCGGCATCGACCTGCCCCGCGCGAAGGACGACGCCGGCTACCGCGCCGCGCTCGAGGGCAGGACGATGGTCGTCTTCGGCGGCAGCTACGGCATCGGTGCCGACATCGCCGAGCTCGCGCAGTCCTACGGCGCCACCGTGCTCACCTTCAGCCGGTCGACCACCAACACCGACGTGGGCCGTCGTTCCGACGTCGCCGCCGCGGCGAAGGAGGCGATCGCCAAGGCCGGCACCATCGACTTCGTCGTCAACACCGCCGGCGTGCTGCCCCGCGGCGAGCTCCTCGAGACCACCGAGGAGACGGTCTACGCCGCCACCGAGATCAACTACCTCGGGCCGATCTTCATCGCTCAGGAGTTCTACCCCCACCTCGCCGCCTCCCAGGGCTCCCTGCTCCTGTTCACGTCGAGCTCCTACACCCGCGGTCGCAGCGGCTACAGCCTCTACTCCTCGGCGAAGGCCGCCACGGTCAACCTGACCCAGGCGCTCGCCGACGAGTGGGCCGACGCGGGCGTGCGGGTCAACTGCATCAACCCCGAGCGGACCGCCACCCCGATGCGCACCAAGGCCTTCGGCCAGGAGGCCCCCGGCACCCTGCTCGGCTCCCAGACGGTCGCGCGCACCTCGGTCGACGTGCTCATCTCCGACCAGTCGGGGCACGTCTACGACGTCCGCAAGGACGACCCCTTCAGCCTCGGCGACTGAGCCTTCCCCGCAGCCCCCCGGTCGGTACGGCGGCGGTGGGCTCCGGCGCCGCCGGTGGCGGTGCAGCAGGCGACTGTGCGACCAGCCGCTCGGCCGCCAGCGCCAGCCCCGCGCCGAACCATGCGGCCACGCCCGCGTCGATCGCCGCAGGCGGCTCGGGGGTGGCGTCGACGCCGCTGGGCCGGGTCGCGGAGATCGAGTCGAGGTCGCCGTACACCGGAACGCCGAGATCGCGGATGGCCGCGGCCATCGCGGCCCCGATCGCGTTGGCGCGCTCGACCGCCCAGTCCGGCGTGACGAGTGGCGCCTCCCCGGGCCCGGGCGCGCGCTCCTTGAGGTGGTCCTTGAGGTGGCGGAACAGTCGGACGTAGTGATCGGGCTGAAGGCCGAGGTCGGCGTAGCTGCCGTTGAAGCGGCGCAGCACCTCGGCCTCGTCGGCGGTGAGCGACCGGTTCTCCCGTGCGTCCTGGCCGGCGAGGGTCTCGCGCGACAGGCCGAGGAGCTGCTCGAAGGTGTGGGGGAGGAAGGTGTGGTCGCGGGGGTCGAGGACGACGACGATCACCCGCTCGGCGCCGACGTGGCCGGACCACCTGCGCGCGAGCGCATCATGGCGGTGCCGGTTCCAGAATTCCCGCGGCTCCGGATCGGAGACGTCGTCGGCGAGCACCATCCGCAGCCAGGCGTCGTACGTGTGGCGACTCTGTCGCTGCAGGCCCTGCTGGTACTGCGACGACAGGATCCGGGCGAGCGGACGCAGGGTGACCACTACCCACAGGTCCTCGGCGCCGACCTCGCCGACGATCCGCGCGACCTGCTCGTCTGTGGCGTCCGAGAGGAACTCGCTGCTGAACACGCGGCGCTCGGGGCCGGGAGCGGTGAGCCCCTCCACCACGGACCGCCACGCCTTCTCGGCCCGGGCCGGGTCGCGGCCGGCGACCATCCGGTCGGTGACGTAGCGGGCCGCCCGCGCGTCGTGCTGGCTGCGCGACAGGTAGCGGACCCCCTGCTCCGCGGCGGCCTTCCGGGCCAGGTGGAACGCGCTCTGCAGTGCCGTCGTGCCGGTCTTGTGAGGCCCGACGTGCAGCACGCGCGCGCCGGCGGGCAGCGGGGAGGGCGACGACATGCCCCGAGGATAGGAGACGCTCGACTTCTGTGACGCAAGCCACCGGACCGACCCGTTCCGGGGCAATCTGAGTAGGCGTACCGTTGAGGCGTCCCGGAACCCCGGGACGACACCATTGAGCACAACGTCCGGTACCCACACCGGCTCGCACCGCAGGGCGCGAGTGGTCGGAGGGACGGGAACGAAAGGTTCACGATGTCCCCCAAGCTCTCCGTGGGTGTGATCGGCGCGGGTCGCGTCGGCGCCGTCCTTGCCGCGGGTCTCCGCGCAGCCGGCCACCCCGTCGTCGCCGCCGCCGGTGAGTCCGATGCCTCGCGTCGTCGTGCCGCCGACCTGCTGCCCGGCGTCCCGATGCGCAAGCCGAGCGACGTCGCCCGCGAGGCCGACCTGCTGCTGCTCACCGTGCCCGACGACATGCTGCCCAACGTGGTGACGGTGCTCGCCGACAGCGGCGCGCTGCACGCCGGCCAGGTCGTCGCCCACACGTCGGGTCGCCACGGCCTCGCCGTGCTCGCGCCGGCCGCCGCGGTCGGGGCCCGCGTCATCGCGCTGCACCCGGCGATGACCTTCACCGGCACCGCCGTCGACCTCGAACGCCTCCAGGGATGCGTGTTCGGCCTCACCGCCGGCCCGGCCGAGCGCGAGCTCGCCGAGGCCCTCGTCGCCGACCTCGGCGGGCGCCCGACCTGGGTCCCCGAGGAGATGCGCACGCTCTACCACGCGGGCCTGGCCCACGGGGCCAACCACCTGGTCACCCTGGTGAGCGAGGCGATGGGCCTGCTCAGCGCCGCCGGCGTCGACGACCCGGCCGGCACCCTGCGCCCCCTGCTCGACGCCGCCCTCGACAACGCGCTCGCCCACGGCGACGCCGCCCTCACCGGCCCGATCGTCCGCGGCGACGTCCAGACGGTCGCGGCTCACCTGAAGGACATCTCGGCCAACGCGCCCGACACCGTGCCGTCGTACGTCGCGATGGCGTGGGCCACTCTCGACCGTGCCGTCACCGACGGCCGGCTGCTGCCGATCCGCGCCCAGGCGATCGCCACGGTCCTCAGCGCGTACGGCGACCGGCGGGTGCTGCACGCACCGCGGGTGGACAGCCTGTGACCACCGCGACCGTCCCGGCTGTTGCCCGCAGCCGGTCCGAGCTGCGCGACCTGCGGGGCACCGGCCCGGTGGTGTTCGTGCCGACCATGGGCGCGCTCCACGAGGGCCACGCGTCGCTGCTGCGGATCGCGCGCGAGCGTGCCGGGGACGACGGCACCGTCGTGCTCTCGATCTTCGTCAACCCCCTGCAGTTCGGGCCGACCGAGGACCTCGACCGCTACCCGCGCACCTTCGACGCAGACCTCGCCCTCGCCGCGACCGAGGGGGTCGACATCGTGTTCGCGCCGACGGTCGCGCAGATGTACCCCGACGGCGTCCCGCACGAGGGCGTCGCCACCGAGGCCGTCACCGTCCAGCCCGGCCCGCTCGGCGACCTGTTCGAGGGCGCCAGCCGCCCCGGCCACTTCCGCGGCGTGCTCACCGTCGTCGCCAAGCTGTTCGGCCTGGTGCGTCCCGACGTCGCGATCTTCGGCGAGAAGGACTACCAGCAGCTCGCGCTGATCCGCCGGATGACCACCGACCTGTGCCTCGGCATCGAGATCGTCGGCGCCGAGACCGACCGCGAGCCCGACGGCCTGGCCCGCTCGAGCCGCAACCGCTACCTCGACGACGAGGAGCGCCAGCAGGCCGCGACGCTGAGCCGGGCCCTGCGCGCGGCGCAGCAGCGGGCGTCGTACGGCGTCCCGGCCGCGCGCTGGGCCGCGATGGGCGTCATCAAGGCCGAGCCCGGCGTCGAGCTCGACTACCTCGCGCTGACCACCACGGGCCTCGGCGAGCTGCCCGACTACCCCGAGCCCGGCACCGAGGGCCGGATCCTCGTCGCCGCCCGGGTCGGCACCACCCGGCTCATCGACAACCTGCCGCTGCAGTTCTGACACCCAGGGGGATTCCCATGCTGCGCACCATGATGAAGAGCAAGATCCACCGTGCGACCGTCACCCAGGCCGACCTCCACTACGTCGGCTCGGTCACCGTCGACGAGGACCTGCTCGAGGCGGCCGACCTGCTGGCCGGCGAGCTGGTCCACATCGTCGACATCACCAACGGCGCCCGCCTCGAGACCTACACCATCGCCGGCGAGCGCGGCAGCGGCGTGATCGGCATCAACGGTGCCGCCGCCCGCCTGGTCCACCCCGGCGACCTGGTCATCCTGATCGGCTACGGGCAGATGACGACCGAGGAGGCCAAGGAGCACCAGCCGCACGTCGTCTTCGTCGACGCCGACAACAAGATCATGGCGACGGGCTTCGACCCCGCCGAGACCTTCGGCGACCCGGGGTTGTCCCGGGGCGACGTGACCGCCGGTCGCTGAGTAGCCTGCGGGGATGCTAGTGGCGTGTCTCGAAGATGACTTGCTGGTCCACGTGCCCAGGGTGCGTGCATCGCAAGGCGGCGGAGCGATGGCATACCGGGTTGTCTACCGAGCGACGCCAACGCAGCGAGGTGCGTGCACTGGGTGCGTGGAGTGGTGAGTGATCTTCGAGGCACGCCACTACAGACGTTGCGCCTGCCCGGGTGCCTGACCGCCCCGAGCCCCGGCTGGACGACGCGCGCCGACGTCGTCATCGTCGGCTCCGGCATCGCCGGCCTCACCGCCGCCCTGCGGCTGCGCGGCCGGGTGGACAAGATCCTGGTCGTCACCAAGGACGTCCTGAACGCCGGGTCGACCCAGTGGGCGCAGGGCGGCATCGCCGCCGCCCTCGGTCCCGGTGACACCCCCGAGCAGCACGAGCTCGACACCCTCGTCGCCGGTGCCGGTGCCTGCGACCGGGAAGCCGTGCGGGTGCTCGTCAACGAGGGCCCCGAGGCGGTCCGTGAGCTGATCGCGCTCGGCACCAACTTCGACCACACCGCCGACGGCGAGCTGTCGCTGACCCGCGAGGGCGGCCACCACCGCGACCGGATCGCGCACGCCGGCGGCGACGCCACGGGCGCCGAGATCCAGCGGGCCTTGATCGCCGCGATCGAGGCGGCCCCCGACATCGAGGTCATCCAGCACGCGCTGGCGGTCGACCTGCTGCTCGGCGAGGACGAGACAGGTACGACGGGCGTGGCGGGTCTGACCCTCCACGTCATCGGCGAGGGCGAGCGCGACGGCGTCGGCGCCGTCCACTGCCGCGCGGTCGTGCTCGCCAGTGGCGGCCTCGGACAGGTGTTCACCCAGACCACCAACCCGGTCGTGTCGACCGGCGACGGGATGGCGCTCGCGCTGCGGGCCGGCGCGACCCTGCGCGACCTGGAGTTCGTGCAGTTCCACCCGACGGTGATGTACCTCGGCCCCGACTCCCGCGGCCAGCAGCCGCTGATCTCCGAGGCCGTCCGCGGCGAGGGCGCCTTCCTCGTCGACGACGAGGGCAACCGGATCATGCAGGGCGTCCACGAGCTCGCCGACCTGGCGCCCCGCGACGTCGTCGCCAAGGCGATCATGAAGCGGATGCTCGAGACCGGCCGGCCCCACATGTGGCTCGACGCCCGCCACCTCGGCGCGGAGTTCTGGGAGCACCGCTTCCCGACCATCCTCGCCACCGCGCGCTCCTACGGGATCGACCCGGTCACCCAGCTGATCCCCGTCGCCCCCGCCTGTCACTACGCCTCCGGCGGCGTCCGCACCGACCTCCACGGCCGCACCGACGTCGCCGGGCTCTACGCCACCGGCGAGGTCGCCTGCTCCGGTGTCCACGGCGCCAACCGGCTCGCGTCCAATTCGCTGCTCGAGGGCCTGGTGTTCTCGCGGCGGATCGCCGAGGTGCTGCCCGGGGACCTGGCCCCCTGGCGCGAGCCGGCCGCGGACCGTCGTACCGCAGGGCTGGTCGCGGGTGACGTCCGTGGCGAGCTCCAGGAGACGATGAGCTCCCGGGTCGGCGTGCTGCGCACCGCGCCCGGCCTGAGCGAGGCGGCCACCGTGCTCGACAAGCTGGCCGGCCGCACGGCCGAGACCGTCGACCAGGCCTCGTGGGAGGCCACCAACCTGGTCACCATCAGCGCCGCGCTCGCCGAGGCCGCCGCGCTGCGTGAGGAGACGCGCGGCTCCCACTGGCGCGAGGACTTCCCCGAGCGCGACGACGCCCGCTGGGCCGGCCACTTCGACGTGACCATGGACGACGGCGCCACCACGGTCACCTTCGTCCCCGCGCCCGCGACCGACGGAGACCTGCCCGCATGATCGCCCGCACCCCCTTCGACGAGCTGCCGGCCACGCTGGTCGCCGAGATCCGGGCCGCCGGGCTCGACCCGAAGGCGGTCTACGACCATGTCGTGGTCGCCTTCGAGGAGGACCTGCCCGGTGGCGTCGACGATGTCACCAGCGACGCGATGCCCGACATGGGCCGGGCGGTCGCCGACTTCGCCGCCCGCGAGCCGGGCGTCGTCGCCGGTCTCGCGATCGCCGAGCTCGCCTTCGGCTACGCCCTCGGCGACACCGTCGAGGTCACCGACCGGGTCCCCGACGGCACCCGCGTGAGGCCTGGCGACGTCGTGCTCACCGTCTCCGGACCGGTCCGCGGCGTGCTCACCGCCGAGCGCACCGCCCTCAACTTCGCCTCGCACCTGTCCGGGATCGCGACCGCGACCTCGCTGTGGGTCGACGCGCTCGCCGGCACCCGCGCCCGGGTGCTCGACACCCGCAAGACGCTGCCGGGCTGGCGCGCGTTGCAGAAGTACGCCGTGCGGTGCGGTGGCGGGGTCAACCACCGGTTCAGCCTGGTCGACCGGGCGATGGTCAAGGACAACCACGCCGTCGCCGCGGGCGGTGTCGTGGCGGCCTACGACGCCGTCGTCGCCAAGCACCCGGGCCTGCGGGTCGAGGTCGAGGTGATGGACCTCGACGAGCTGCGCGCGGTCCTGGCAGCCGGCTGCACCGAGGTGCTGCTGGACAACATGTCGACCGCCGACATGGCCGAGGCGGTCCGGATCAACCAGGCCGCCGGCGGCAAGGCGACGCTCGAGGCCTCGGGCGGGCTCACCTTGGAGCGGGCCCGCGAGGTCGCCGAGACCGGCGTCGACTTCATCTCCGTGGGCGCGCTGACCCACTCCGTCAACGTCTTCGACCTCGGTCTGGACTTCCGGACGAGCTGACATGCCCCTGCTCGCCGCCGACATCGGCAACGCCCACACCGTCCTCGGACTCGTGTCCGACGGCGCGGTGCACGCCGACTGGCGGGTGTCGACGGCCGAGAACCGCACCGCCGACGAATGGGGCGTGCTGCTGCGCGGCCTGCTCGGCACTCGCGAGGACGAGGTCAGCGGAATCGCGGTGTGCGCGACGGTCCCGGCGGTCCTCAATGCATGGCGCGAGATGCTGCCGTCGCATTTTCCGGACATTCCGTGCGTCATCGTCGAGCCCGGTATTCGCACCGGTGTGCCCATTCTCGTCGACAATCCTCGAGAAGTCGGCACCGACCGCATCGTCAATGCGCTCGCCGCCGCCGCCGATTTCGAGTGCCCGGCGATCGTCGTCGATTTCGGGGGCACCGCAACGACCTACGACGTCGTCGACGAGCAGGGCCGCTACGTCGGCGGTGCGATCACTCCCGGTATCGAGATCTCCCTCGACGCGCTCAGCCGCGGCGGTGCCCAGCTGCGGATGGTCGAGCTGGTCCGCCCCCGCGGCGTGATCGGCAAGAACACCGTGGAGGCGCTCCAGTCCGGGATGGTGTTCGGCGTCGCCAGCCAGGTCGAGGGCATGGTCGAGCGGCTGACCGCGGCGCTCGGTGCCACGGCCGGCGACGTGTCGGTCATCTCCACCGGCTATCTGGCCCCCCTCGTCACCGACGAGTGCCGGTGCTTCACCCACCGGGCGCCGTGGCTGACCCTGCGCGGACTGGAAAAGGTATTCCTGCGCAATCGGCGTTGATGCATTCCTTCCCCAACTTGTGCAAGGATCGAATATCGCGTCGAGCTCGGCGCAGTCATCCTTTTCCTTTTCCTTTTCGAGGGAGCTCCGCGCATGGCACAGAAGGTCAACATCGTCCTGGTCGATGACATCGACGGAAGTGACGCCACCCAGACGGTCAGCTTCGGGCTCGACGGCGCCAATTACGAGATCGACCTCAACGACAAGAACGCCTCCAAGCTGCGCGACGCCCTGGCGGCCTACGTCGGCCACGGCCGCAAGGTCGCTCGCGCCGGCGGCGCGAAGCGCGGCGGCCGGGCCGCGGCCGCCGGCGGCACCTCCGCCAAGGAGATCCGCGAGTGGGCCCGCGACAACGGGTTCACGGTGCCGGAGCGGGGGCGGATCCCGGCCGACGTGCGCGAGGCCTACGAGTCCGCGCACTGAGCCTCGGTCCACCGATTCCCCGCTGCTGCGCGCCACCGCTCGCGACGCGGCGAGTCGGTGGATCGAGGCTGAGCCCGCGCGTCAGCGCAGGCCGGGGGGCAGCACCGGCTCCGGCGGCGGGTGCTCCCAGCTCGTCTTGCCGCGCTCGAGCTCGTCGTTGAGACCGGTCAGGTCGGCCTGGCTGCCCTCGTCGACGCCTTCGATCCAGCCGGCGGCGATGGCGAGCAGCTTGCCGGCGTCCACGAGCTCCCGGGCGGAGCCGGTGGCGACCTTGTCGAAGTCGGTCAGGATCTCCGCGACGATCTCCTGAGGACCCTTCAAGCCGTAGCCCAGGGGCCAGCCGCGGGCCCAGATGTCGGCAGGCGCGAGACCGTAGGTGTCGTCGGCCGCCCTGGCGAAGATGGAGGCGATGATCGGCACCTGGTTGATCCCGATGTCCTTGAGCGCTCCGGTGTGCACCTGGATTCGCTCAGCGGTGGCGACTCCCGGGTCGATGCCGGCGCCGGCATGGATGTGGAGGTAGTCCACCTTGACGGTGTCGATGCCCTCCTTGAGCCGTCGGGCGCAGTGGTAGAGCACCTCCTCCTGGTGGAAGGTGGCGCGGCGCAGGGTCAGGATCGCCTCTTCGAAGTTCTTGGCGACCTGCTCGGCCGTCGACGCCGAGAGCGGGGGAGGCGGAGTGGTCTCCGTGGTGTTCTCCGGGATCACGGCCTGCAGGAACCCGGCGACCGCCGAGGCGCCCTTGAGGACGGTGCCCGCGGGGGCCGGCACGAAGGTGCCGGCGAGATCGGTGAAGGCCTTGAAGATCTTCAGGCTGAAGTTGAAGTCGAAGGAGGGCGGCTCGTAGTGGAAGGCCGCCTCGGCCGCCTCGCACAGCTTCATGATGTCGACCCCGGCCTCCTCCCACAGCTTGGCCTCGCCGCCCAGGATCAGGGTCAGGCCGTAGGCGATCTGGCCCTGGTTCTGCATCACGGTGCCGGCCCGGACGGGGCCGTACTTGCTGCGGAAGGCGTAGACCATGTTGGAGTCGACGTCGGCGCCGACGTACTCGGAGAACAGGTCGAAGGCCGTGGTCCGGCTCGGGTCGGTGAAGGTCGGGCGCCACTCCTCGGCGCTCGGGCTGCCGAAGCCGCTGGTGGGGGTGAGCTCCTGGACCGCGGCGTTGGCCTTCCCGGCCTCGGTGGCGAACCGGCCGTGGTCGGGGAGGGTGTCCCACCCCTCGAGGGCGGACTCGATCCGCTGGATCCACGGCTGGTAGCAGGAGGTCCACGGGTCGACCTGGCAGATGTAGCCGGGCAGGTTGTTGATCTCCTCCTCGCGCACCAGCGTGGTGCCCGGCGGGAAGCTGGTGGAGGTGAGGGCGGCCCCGTCCTCACGGTCCCACTGACCGTGAGCGTTCATCGACACCCCGGGGACGAAGAACTGGACGATGCCGGTCGGGCCACTGACCGGAGGCAGCGTGTTTCCCGAGAGGGCGGGATAGGGGATCATCGACCCCTGGTTGAAGCCGGTGGCGGCATCGCCTTCCCAGCCCACTCCCTTCTCCTCGAACATCATCTTGATGGCGTTGTGGGCGATCCTCTTCTTGAAGTCGGTGATCGCCTGACTCGAATACGTGGTCACAGTCGTCCTCCTGCCCGATGGCCCCCCAAGGTCAATGTGCGACACGTGCCCGGCCTCGTCCCGGCGAAACGGGATCGGGACGATCGGGGCGGATCGGTCGGCGAGACCGTCCGTTCGCTGACAGCGGACGGATCCGGACGGCTGGATCGGAACGCGTAGGGTGTGAGCGGGGTTGTAGACCCTGAGAACAACCCCGTGCGACGTGTGAGGAGCGTGCAATGTTCGAGCGGTTCACAGACCGTGCCCGCCGGGTGGTCGTGCTGGCCCAGGAGGAGGCCCGCATGCTCTCCCACAACTACATCGGGACCGAGCACATCCTGCTCGGCCTCATCCACGAGGGTGAGGGTGTCGCCGCCAAGGCTCTCGAGTCGCTGGACATCTCCCTGGAGGCCGTGCGCGCCCAGGTCGAGGAGATCATCGGCCAGGGCCAGCAGGCGCCGTCGGGCCACATCCCGTTCACCCCGCGAGCCAAGAAGGTCCTCGAGCTGTCCCTGCGCGAGGCGCTGCAGCTCGGTCACTCCTACATCGGGACCGAGCACATCCTGCTCGGCCTGATCCGCGAGGGCGAGGGCGTGGCCGCCCAGGTCCTGCAGAAGCTCGGCGCCGACCTCAACCGGGTCCGCCAGCAGGTCATCCAGCTGCTCTCGGGCTTCCAGGGCAAGGAGGGCACCGCCGCCGCGGCCAGCACCGGGTCCGCCAGCAGCGGCGACGCCCCGTCGTCCTCGCTGGTGCTCGACCAGTTCGGCCGCAACCTGACCCAGGACGCCCGTGAGGGCAAGCTCGATCCGATCATCGGCCGTGCTCAACAGATCGAGCGCGTCATGCAGGTGCTCTCGCGGCGTACCAAGAACAACCCGGTGCTCATCGGTGAGCCCGGCGTCGGCAAGACCTCGATCGTCGAGGGACTGGCCCAGGACATCGTCAAGGGCAACGTCCCCGAGACGCTCAAGGACAAGCAGATCTACACCCTCGACCTGGGTGCGCTGGTCGCCGGGTCCCGCTACCGCGGTGACTTCGAGGAGCGCCTCAAGAAGGTGCTCAAGGAGATCCGCACCCGCGGCGACATCGTGCTGTTCATCGACGAGATCCACACCCTCGTCGGTGCCGGTGCGGCCGAGGGCGCCATCGACGCGGCCTCGATCCTCAAGCCGATGCTGGCCCGCGGCGAGCTGCAGACGATCGGTGCGACCACCCTCGACGAGTACCGCAAGTACCTCGAGAAGGACGCCGCCCTCGAGCGCCGCTTCCAGCCGATCCAGGTGCCCGAGCCGTCGATCGCCGACACGATCGAGATGCTCAAGGGCATCCGCGACCGCTACGAGGCGCACCACCGGGTGACCATCACCGACGAGGCGCTGGTCTCCGCGGCCACCCTCGCCGACCGCTACATCTCCGACCGCTTCCTGCCCGACAAGGCGATCGACCTGATCGACGAGGCCGGCTCGCGCCTGCGGATCCGCCGGATGACGGCGCCGGCCGACCTGCGCGAGTACGACGAGCAGATCGCCGAGGTCCGCCAGCGCAAGGAGGCCGCGATCGACGGCCAGGACTTCGAGGCCGCCGCGCGGCTGCGCGACGAGGAGAAGCAGCTCATCCTGAAGAAGTCCGAGCGCGAGAAGCAGTGGCGCGCGGGCGACATGGACGAGGTCGCCGAGGTCGACGAGGAGCTGATCGCCGAGGTGCTCGCCGTGGCGACCGGCATCCCGATCGTGAAGCTCTCCGAGGAGGAGTCCACGCGACTGCTCAAGATGGAGGACGAGCTCCACAAGCGGGTCATCGGCCAGGAGGAGGCCGTCAAGGCGCTGTCCCGGGCGATCCGCCGTACCCGTGCCGGCCTGAAGGACCCGAAGCGTCCCGGTGGCTCGTTCATCTTCGCCGGCCCCTCGGGTGTCGGAAAGACGTGGCTGTCCAAGACGCTCGCCGAGTTCCTGTTCGGCGACGAGGACGCGCTGATCCAGCTCGACATGTCGGAGTTCGGCGAGAAGCACACCGTCTCGCGCCTCTTCGGCTCGCCCCCGGGCTACGTCGGCTACGAGGAGGGCGGCCAGCTCACCGAGAAGGTGCGCCGCAAGCCGTTCTCCGTCGTCCTGTTCGACGAGGTCGAGAAGGCCCACCCCGACATCTTCAACAGCCTGCTGCAGATCCTCGAGGAAGGTCGCCTGACCGACTCGCAGGGCCGGGTCGTGGACTTCAAGAACTGCGTCATCATCATGACCACCAACCTCGGCACGCGCGACATCGCCAAGGGCATCAACCTGGGCTTCAACCAGGCCGGTGACGCGGCGGGCTCCTACGAGCGGATGAAGGGCAAGGTCTCCGAGGAGCTCAAGCAGCACTTCCGCCCCGAGTTCCTCAACCGCGTCGACGAGATCATCGTGTTCCCGCCGCTGTCGCAGGAGCAGATCGTCGCGATGGTCGACAACATGATCGCGGCGGTCGAGGTCCGGATGCGCGACCGCGACATGCGCCTGGAGCTGACCCAGAAGGCGAAGAACCTGCTCGCCGAGCGGGGCTTCGACCCGGTGCTGGGCGCCCGGCCGCTGCGCCGCACGATCCAGCGCGAGATCGAGGACGTGCTCGCCGAGAAGATGCTCTACGGCGAGGTCGGCCCCGGCCAGATCGTGCTCGTGGACGTCGACGGCGAGGGTCCGGCCGCGACCTTCACCTTCGAGGGCCAGAAGGTCGGGGAGCTGCCCGACATGCCGCCGCTCGAGACCGTCGCCGAGACCATCGCCGAGCCCGGCGACCTGGGTGACCTCGGTGAGGGCGACCTCCCGGCTGCCGGGAACGACTGACCCGGCACGAACTGGCGTCTGAAACACCTCGACCCGGCAGAAGTTCTGCCGGGTCGAGGTGTTTCTCGGGCCTGGGCGCTGGGTCCAGGCCTACCTCACGACCCTGATCCTGGCGACCGCGGCCGGCGAGGTGTAGCCCGCGGCATCGGTGGCGGTGACGTGGATGGTGTGCTTGCCGAGCCTCAGCTTCGCCTTGAACGGGCTCGCGCAGGGCTTGGGCTGCTTGCCGTCGACGGAGCAGATGAACGTGGAGCCGGGCTCGGTCGAGGTCAGCGTCAGCTTGAGCTTCGCCTTGGCACCGCTCGTCCTGAGGACCTTCTTGTACTTGCCGAACCCGGCCGTGGGCGCCGCGCAGTCGCCCTGCGACGTCGCCCTGGTCGGGCACTGGTCCTGGGTGACGTCGCCGAACCCGTCCCCGTCCGCGTCGGGCTCGACCTGGACGGAGACGTTGATCCGGAGGTTCGCCGCGGTATTCGTCACGTACGTCGAGCCGAGCGCGGGGTCGGGTCCCACGCCCGAGATGTACCTCATCGTGTCGCCCGCGGTCCCGGCGATACTGCACGGTGCGACCGCCGAGCCCGAGGGAACGCGCAGGCCGAGCCTGTCGCCCGCGGCCACGGAGATGCGGGCCGGGAAGGTGTTGAGCACGGACGGGGTCAGTGCCCTCGGGACGCTCGATCCGGCGATCGTGTACGTGTTGTCCGGGCCCTCGGGTCCGACCTTGAGCTGGACGATGCCGCCCGGGCCGGCGCCGGCCATGACCGACCAGGACGTGATCACACCTTTGCCCGGCACCGTGTAGGAAGGACTGCTCCCGGCGACCGAGTCCTGCCAGAAGACGGTGTCGGGGGCGCATCCCCCCGTGTCGGCGGGCGTGGCGGCGGTGCCGCCCACGGTGAGCGTCGGAGTGGCCGCCTGGCCGACCGATGCGTAGAGCACCGCGGCCAGGGGGAGGATGACGAGGGCTCGATGCGTCCGCATCCGGTCAACGTAGGGACGGTGCCTTACTCGGTCATCCCCAGATTTGGGGATGAACGCGGTCGGCTCGAGGCGCGGTCAGTGCGCGCCGGCGAGGTTGAGCAGCACCACGCCGAGCACGATCAGCGCGAGCGCGGCCGCCTTCATCAGGTCGAGCCGCTCGTCGAGGAAGAGCACGCCGACCACGGCCATGCCGGCCGTGCCGAGACCTGCCCACACGGCGTACGCGATCGAGACGGGTAGGTGCTTCACGACCAGCGCGAGCAGCCAGATCGACGTGGCGTACCCGGCCAGCACGAGCGCGGTCCACAGCGGGTCTCGGAAGCTCTGGGTGCGGGGGAGTGCGGCGCTCGCCGCGACCTCGACCCCGATGGCGGCCATCAGGAGCGCCCAGGCGATCGCCATGGCGCACCTTCCTCTCTGCCCGTCCTCACGGGCCGCGTGTAGCAACTGCTACATACTGTAGCACCTGCTACATTCGTGGGGTGGAAACGGCGACGGCACGAGAGGGTGACCGGCGACGACAGCTGGCCGAGGCGGCGACCGACCACGTCCTCGAGCACGGCCTGATCGGGCTCAGCCTGCGCCCCCTGGCGGCCGCGTTGGGGACCAGCGACCGGATGCTGCTCTACCACTTCTCCGGCAAGGACGACCTGGTCGCAACCGTGCTGCACACGTCGAACGAGCGGTCGATAGGGCTGGTCCGCTCCCTGCCCGCTGCGCCGTCGGTGCGTGAGGCGGTGGTGGCGCTGTGGGCCGCCTCGACGCAGGGGCAGCTCGAGCGCTGCCAGCGGCTGTACGTCGAGGCCGCGGCGCTCGGCCTGTTCGGCCAGGAGCCGTACGCCAGCGTGGTCGGGGACTCCAACCAGGCCTGGCTGCGCGCCCTCGCCGACCTGCTGGTGGCGGCGGGTTGCAGCCCCGCCCTCGCGCCGCGGGCCGCCAACCTGCTCGACGCCGCGATGATGGGCCTCCAGCTCGACCTGCCGCTCGACCGCGGCACCGCCGCCCTCGACCGGTCGGTCACCGACCTCGCCGACGCGGTGGCCGCTATCGCGGCATCGGGAGGCTGAGAAGGGCTCAGGGCAGCCGGTAGCGGCCGTCCGCGTCGACCGCGGCCAGGCCATCGGCGACGAGGGACGCCAGCGCCCGCTCGCGCTGGTCGGTGCTCTCCCAGGCGAGGTCCAGGCGTGCCTTCGGTACGGCTCCGGGCGCATCGCGCAGCACCGCGAGCAGCCGGCCGCGGCACTGACGGTCGGTGCCGGCGTACGTCTGCACCTTGCGCGGCGGCCCGTCGTACGCCGGGGCGCCGGCCAGCTGCCACGCACACAGCTCGGTGACCGGGCAGCCGTCGCAGCGCGGCCGGTCGGCGGTGCAGACCAGGGCGCCCAGCTCCATCACCGCCACCGACCAGGTCGCCGCCGTCGGTGCGTCCTCCGGCAGCAACGAGGCGCCCAGGTCGCGCTCGGCGCGGGTCACCGAGCGCGGCGGGAACTCGGTCCCGCTCACGGTGCGGGCCAGGACCCGTCGCACGTTCGTGTCGAGGACGACCTGGCGCTGCCCGTACGCGAACGCCGCCACGGCCGCCGCCGTGTAGTCGCCGATCCCGGGCAGCGCCAACAGGTCGTCGTACGACGCCGGGACCTCGCCGCCGTGCTGCTCGGTGATCGCGACCGCCGCGGCGTGCAGCCGCAGCGCCCGGCGCGGGTAGCCCAGCCGGCCCCACGCCCGCACCGCCTCGCCGGACGACTCGGCCGCCAGGGCTGCCGGCGTGGGCCAGCGGGCAAGCCAGGCCTCGTGGACGGGCAGGACCCGGACGACCGGCGTCTGCTGGAGCATGAACTCGCTGACCAGCACCGACCACGGGGTCGCCTCGGGGCGGCGCCACGGCAGGTCGCGGGCGTTCTCGTCGTACCAGTGCAGGACCGTCTCGACCAGCGGGCTCGTCGTCATCGCGGGGTGGTCGTCTCCGGGGGATCGTCGGGTGGCCAGTGTTCTGGGTGCGTGCATGGCAAGGCGGCGGAGCGAAGTCGTACTGAGGTCGTCCAACGAGCGACGCCAACGCTGCCAGGTGCGTGCACAGGGCGCTGGAGGCGAGTCCTCGGAGACGACCGCCCCTATTGTGACGTGGCCCCGATCGCCGGTGACGTCGGCGGGTCAGCCGGGATCGTGGGGCGCGGCTGACTACCGTCGTCCCATGCCCACGTCTCGCCAGCTCCCGCCCGGGGTGTACTGGCGGCGCCGGGTCTTCGTGCTCGGCATCGCCTTCGCGCTGGTGTTCGTGATCGCGCGCCTGCTCACCGCCGGCAGCGACGGCAGCTCGGGCGAGCAGCCGGCCGCGGAGCAGGCCGGGGGCCAGGTCCGGACGACCGGGTCCGACGAGGCGGGCAAGGGCGGCAAGGACGGCGGCAAGGCCGACGGTGCGGCCGACGGCGCGCAGGCTGGTGGGGGCGCGACGACGCCGGCCACCGTGCCCACGACGCCCACCCTCGCCGTACCCGACGGCGAGTGCTCGGCCGCGGACGTCCTCGTCACGCCCTCGATCGCGCCCGGTGCCGTCGCGGGCCGGGACGTCGTCATCTCGCTGTCGCTGCAGACCCGCGAGTCGGAGGCCTGCACCTGGCAGGTCGGCCCCGACTCCCTCGTCGTGAAGGTCGCCCGAGGCTCCGAGGACGTGTGGACCACCCGGCAGTGCAAGCAGGCGATCCCCGCCCAGTCGGTCGTCGTACGCAAGGCCGTCCCGAGCACCATCCAGCTCACCTGGGCCGAGGCCCGCGAGTCCACCGACGGCTGCACCCGCCGCGCCGGCTGGGCCGAGCCCGGTGACTTCACCGTCGCCGCCGCGGCCCTCGGTGGCGAGCCTGCGGAGGCCGACTTCGTCCTCAACGCTCCCGTCGCCGAGACCATCCAGGTCACCCCGCAGGACAAGCAGACCAAGAAGGCGAAGAAGTCGAAGACGCCGGTCAACTGACCCGGCGCGATCCCCGACGGGCGACCGCGGCCGTTTGGCCATCGCGGCCCGGGGCAGGAGCGCCCCCATGCGCACACGACTCGGGATCGTCACCACGCTGCTGCTCGTCCCCGCCCTCGCTGCCTGCGGTGGTTCGCCGGACGCCGCGAGCACGAAGGACTTCTGCACCACCTGGTCGGCCGACTCCGGCAACGACCTGGCCGGCGTGCACGCCCGGGCCAAGGCGCTCGAGGAGGTCGGCGCCCCGGGTGACATCGACGACGACGCCCGCGACGGGTTCGAGGTGTTCGTCGAGCAGCTCGGCAGCATCGATCAGGAGCAGCTCGAGCAGCTCGACCAGGCCGTGGCCGACACGGCCGGCCTCGCCGAGGTCTACGGCATCGACGAGGACGACGCCGCCGACGTCGTTGCGTTCTTCGACTACGTCAACAAGACCTGCGCCGCCGCGGATGCTGAGTCGCCGTCGGCCGGCGCTGGAGCCGGCGCCCCGGCCCGGTGAGCCTCTCCGGCGCGGGCGCTGGCTACACGTAGCGCTCGAGGATCGTCGACTCGGCGAGCCGGCTCAGTCCCTCGCGGACGCTGCGTGCGCGGAGCTCGCCGACGCCCTCGACGGCCTGGAGGTCGTCGATTCCTGCGGACAGCAGCTTCTGCAGCGTGCCGAAGTGGTCGACCAGGCCCTCGATGACGTTGGCGGGCAGCCGCGGCACCTTGGTGAGCAGGCGGTAGCCGCGCGGCGCGACCGCGCCGTCGAGGTGCTCGCCGGTGCCGATGCCGAGGACCTTCGCCACCGCCGACGGGTCGACCAGGTCGGTCGAGGACAGCTGCTCGAGCTTGCCGAGCAGGTCGCCGGGCTCGCGGCTGCGGCGCCGGGACGGGGCGTAGTCACGGATCACCAGCTCGCGCTCGGTGTCGACGCCCGTCACCAGCTCCTCGAGCTGGAGGGCCAGCAGCCGGCCGTCGGTACCGAGCTCGAGCACGTAGTCCTCGATCTCCCGGGCGATCCGGCTGACCATCTCCAGGCGCTGGGCGACGACCGCGACGTCGCGCACCGTCACCAGGTCCTCGATCTCCAGCGCCGACAGGGTGCTGGAGACCTCGTCGAGGCGCAACTTGTAGCGCTCGAGGGTCGCCAGCGCCTGGTTGGCGCGGGACAGGATCTGGCCGGAGTCCTCGAGCACGTGACGGGTCTCGCCGACGTACGCCGCGATGATCTGCATCGACTGCGACACCGAGATCACCGGGTGCCCGGTCTGCTTGGCGACCCGGTCGGCGGTCCGGTGTCGGGTACCGGTCTCCTCCGACGGGATGCTCTGGTCCGGCATCAGGTGCACGGCAGCCCGGATGATCCGGTTGACAGCGCCGTCGACGATGATCGCGCCGTCCATCTTGGCCAGCTCGCGCAGGCCGGTGGCGGTGAACGGTACGTCGAGCTCGAAGCCGCCCGTGCACAGGCTGTCGACCAGCCGGTCCTGCCCGAGCACTATCAGTGCTCCGGTACGGCCGCGCAGGATCCGCTCGAGTCCGTCGCGCAGCGGAGTGCCGGGGGCGATGGACGCGAGGGCCTCGCGGAGTCGGGGATCGGCCGACGTGACCACTGGTGCTCCCTGCTGATGTGCTGCTCGGACAGGTCTCACCCTATCCGCGCAGGGTGCGCCTCACGCCTCGATATCCGCGCACGGGGTGTCCTCGGATCCGTGGATGCCGGATCGCGCTTCCCCGAGCCGTCCTCGATCGCGGCCAGGTGGGGGTGCGGCGAGATCGATCAGCAGCCGATGGGTCCGGGCGTCGGCTGCCACGACGAGGCCGCGACCGGGCTGGGGAAGCATGTCCCGGCCCTAGGGTGCGGGTGAGGCGGGGTGGTCGGGGCTATTCGACCACCTCCAGCGCGTGCTTGGTCCGCCGGTCGAGGTGCAGCGCGACCAAGGCGGAGGCGACGTCGGCGACCTCGACCACTCGCATGCCGTCGACGGTCCGTTCACGACCGCCGCCGCGACGGGCGCCCTGGGCCGCGCCGGGGTCGGCGGGGACCACGGCCATGGCGAAGCCGAGCCGGGCGGCCTCGGCGAGCCGCTGGGGGAGGTCGCGGACCCGACGCAGCTCGCCGGAGAGCCCGATCTCGCCGAGGGCGACGACGCCGGCGGGCGGGGCGCTGACGAAGTGGGCCGAGGCGATCGCCACCGCGAGGGCGAGGTCGGCCCCGGGGTCGCTGATCCGGGCACCGCCGACGGTCGAGGCGAACACGTCGTGCTGGTGGAGCCGGATGCCGCAGTGCTGCTGGAGCACGGCCAGGATCATCGCCAGCCGGGAGCTGTCGATGCCGGAGGTGGTGCGCCGCGGACGCTCGGCGGGGGAGAGGGTCACCAGACCCTGCACCTCGGCCAGGAGCGGACGGCGCCCCTCCATCGAGACGGCGACGCAGGTGCCGGGGACCCGGCCGTGGTGGCGCTCGACGAAGATGCCGGTGGGGTCCTCGACGGTGCGGATGCCGTCGGGGCCGAGGTCGAAGCAGCCGACCTCGTCGACCGGCCCGAACCGGTTCTTGACCGCGCGCAGCATCCGGAACCGCGAGTTGCGGTCGCCCTCGAAGTGGAGCACGACGTCGACGAGGTGCTCCAGCACGCGCGGACCGGCGATCGCGCCGTCCTTGGTGACGTGGCCGATCATCACCACGGTGATGTCACGGCTCTTGGCCATCCGCACCAGCGCCTGCGCCACCTCCTTGACCTGGGTGACGCCACCGGGCACGCCGTCGACGCCGGAGGCGCTGATCGTCTGCACCGAGTCGATGACCACCGTGCTCGGCCGCACCTGCTCGATGTGGGTGAGCACCGCACCGAGGTCGGTCTCGGCGGCGAGGTAGAGCTGGTCGTGGATGCCCCCTGTGCGGTCGGCGCGCAGCCGGACCTGGGCGGCAGACTCCTCGCCGGTCACGTAGAGCGTGCGCTGCTGGGTGCCGGCGGTGCGGGCGGCCACCTCGAGCAGCAGGGTCGACTTGCCGACGCCGGGCTCGCCGGCGAGCAGCACCGCGGCGCCGGGCACCAGCCCGCCCCCGAGCACCCGGTCGAGCTCGGGCACGCCGGAGCGGTGGTGGACGGCCCGCTCGGCCGACACCTGGCCGATCGGGACGGCGGCGTTCGTGACGGGGGCGGACGACGTACGCCGGGAGGGACCGGCGCTCGCCACCGCCACCTCGGACACCGAGCCCCACGCCTGGCACTCGCCGCAACGGCCCACCCAGCGCGCCGTGGACCAGCCGCACTCGCCGCAGCGGTAAGTCGAACGTGTTTTCGAACCAGCCATGGCACGACAGTAGAACAGACCGCCGACGGAACCGTCCTGGCACGCGGCGGTTGTGGAAAGCGGCGGAGAACGGCGTGGGAGAATCGCGCGGTGGACACCCCTCGCCCGCCGGCCACCCTCGCCGACGTCGCCGAGCGGGCCGGCGTCTCCCGGCAGACGGTGTCCAACGCGATCAACAACCCCGACCTGCTGCGGCCCGACACCCTGGCGCGGGTGCAGGACGCCATCGAGCACCTCGACTACACGCCCAACCAGGCCGCCCGCCACCTGCGCACCCGCTCCTCGCACCTCGTCGGGCTGCGTCTGAGCCCGGCGCAGGAGTTCACCGCCAACATGGCGATGGACCGGTTCGTGCACGCGCTGGTCGAGGCGTCGCGCGAGGCGGGCTACCACGTGCTGCTGTTCTCCGGCGGCCGCGCGGCGGAGGGCGAGCTGCCCGACCCCCTCGGCGGGTACGACGACCTGCTCCGCTCGACCGCCGTCGACGCCTTCGTCGTCACCGACACCTACCTCGGCAACCCGCAGACCATCGGCCTGGCGGAGCGCCGCGCGCCGTTCGTGGCGTTCGGGCGCCCGTGGGACGACCCGGGCGCGGCCCATCCGTGGGTCGACGTCGACGGCGCCGCGGGCGTCGCGGCGGCGACCGAGCACCTGCGCGCGCAGGGCCACGAGCGCATCGCATGGCTGGGCTGGCAGCCCGGTTCGCGCATCGGTGAGGACCGGCGGGCCGGCTGGCATCGCGCGATGACCGCGCTCGAGCTGCCCACTGCCGGGCTCGAGGCCGCGGTCGAGGACGGCGTGCTCGCGGGCGGGCGTGCGGCGGCCTCGCTGCTCGAGTCGAGCGCTCCGACCGCGTTCGTCTGTGCCTCCGACACGCTCGCGGTCGGTGTCCTCGGGGCGCTGTCCGACCGTGGCCTCAAGCCCGGTCGAGACGTCGGCGTGGTCGGGTTCGACGACTCCCAGGTCGCCCAGGTGATGGGCCTGACCTCGGTCCGCCAGCCGCTCGAGGAGGTCGCGGTCCACCTCGTCGCCGCGCTCCGGGCACTGCTCGCGCCCGGTCGCGCCGCCGAGAGCGGCGTACTCCTCCAGCCGTCCTTGGAGGTCAGAAGCTCTTCGACCAGAGATTGACCGCGTAGTCGACCTCGAGCCCCTGGTGCTCGGCGAGGACCTGGTCGGCGATCTCGCGTGCGAACTCGATGCGTACGACGGCCTCCAGGTCCGCCCGCGAGGCGAACCGCCACCCCATGTCGACCCGGTCCAGCGTCCACCCGCGCACGCTCCAGAACCGCTCGGTCTCCTCGGGCGGGTCCAGGTGCGGGTAGCCGCGGCGGAACCAGCCGCCGAACGTGGACCGGGAGCCGTCGTTGTCGATGACCAGCGCGACCCCGCCCCGCCGTACGACGCGGTCGAGCTCGACCAGCCCGGGCTCGCAGCCGCGACCGAAGAAGTACGCCCACCGGGCGTGCACGACGTCGACCGACGCGTCGGGGAGCGGGACCTGCTGGGCCGTGCCCTGCCGGACCTCGGCGTTGGCGACCTGGCGCGTCCGCAGCCGTCGGGCAGCCAGCTTCGTCAGGCCGGCGTGCGGCTCGACGCCGATCACGTGCGCCGCTGTCTCGGCGAAGGAGGGCAGGTGGAAGCCGGTGCCGCAGCCGAGGTCGAGCACGGTGCGGCCGGTCCAGTCCGCACGCGCGGACATGGCCGACCAGAGCCGGCCGTCGGGATCGGCGGCGCGGTTCTCGATCTCGTACGTCGCGGTGTGGTGCCAGATGTTGGGGCTCGGGATGGCCCCGGCGACGTGGTTCAGATCCTCACGATTCCCGCGGGCGTCAGCACCTGGGCGGCGAGGATGCCGGGCGTGCCGTGCGGGGCGACCCACTCGACCTTGACGTCCTCGAGCGGCGCCTCGACGGTCTCCCCGAGCCACTCGCTGACCCGCTGCGGGTCGCCGGCGATCTCGATGCCCGCGAGCGAGACGGTGCCGTCGGCGCCGGTCGAGGGGTGGAGGTCGGCGGGGAGGTCCCACTGCAGGAAGAACGGCAGCTGCGGATCGGCGATGAGGCCGTTGATGCCGATCTGCTTCCAGCGCAGCTCGGTGCCGTCGGGGCGGTGCCGCGAGCCGGGGACGGCGGGGCGGCCGAGGCGCTCCTCGACGATGGTGATGTCGGGGACGGCGACGGCCCAGCCGAGCCAGCCGCCACCGAGCGCGGAGCGGGCCTTGACGGCCTGGCCGAAGGGGGCCTTGTCGGAGGCCGGGTGGTCGAGCGCCTCGACCACCTCGAGGTAGGTGCCGTCGGTGAGCGGCAGGATCATGTTGCGCGTGCCGAAGCGGGGGTGGACACCGCCGTCGACGAACTCACGCCCGATCGCCGCACCCAGGCGGGCTGCCGTGCTCGCGAGTCCGTCGGGGCCGGCCGCGTAGGAGAGATGATCCAGGCGCATGCCAGACATTCTGAGCATGCCCGGAGAGGTCCGACGAATCGGGGTCGCTGTCTCTTGATGTCGAGAGGTGGCCGGCGCCTCCCGGAGGCCACTTGTAACTAAGGGTTACAGCGCCGAATTTGGTGCAGCAGCACCGAGGTAGTGGCAACAGCGCCCGGGCAGATGGGGCGGACGAGCCGACTGCGATCTGGGCTGTCCCGCGCGGCATCGGCTCGCGGCGGCGCGCGGCTACCCGGGCGCTGTTGCTACTACCCGGGCGTTGTGGTGCTGGAATTCGTGCTGTAACCCTTAGTTACAAGCGGCTGGATCAGCGAGGGTCCGCGGGATGCAGCGCGAGGGCCGATCGCGAGCGCAGATGAGCCTCGCAGTGGCGCACCAGCTCGACGTAGGCCTCGTGCCCCATGAGCGCCACGAGCTCGGCCTCGTTGGTGACGTAGACCGGCTCGACGCCGACGTGTGCCTCGGTGTTGCCGGAGCAGTACCAGTCCAGGTCGTGCCCGCCCGGCCCCCAGCCGCGGCGGTCGTACTCGGTGATGGTGACCTCGACGTACGACGACCCGTCCATCCGCTCGATCTCGCGGAAGGTACGCCGGATGGGCAGCTGCCAGCACACGTCAGGCTTGGTCTCCAGCGGGTTGCGGCCGAGCTCGAGAGCGAGCCCGTGCAGCGCGCAGCCCGCGCCGCCGGCGAAGCCGGGGCGGTTCGAGAACACGCACGAGCGCTGGCCGTCGACCTCGTGCATGCGGGTCTTCCGCTCGCCGTCCTCGTCCTTCTCGACCCAGTCCTTGCGCTTGACCGGGCGGCCCGGGTGGGACTGCCAGTGCGCCGGGGTCAGCTGCTCGACGAAGCCCGCGACCCGCTTCTCGTCGGCCTTGTCGGCGAAGTGCGCGCCGAGGGTGCAGCAGCCGACGTCGGGCGAGTCGGCGTAGATGCCGGCGCAGCCGCTGCCGAAGATGCAGGTGAAGGACGACGTGAGCCAGGTGAGGTCGCACTTGAGGACCTCGGACTCGTCGGCCGGATTGGTGAACTCCACCCACGCACGGGGGAAGTCGAGCGGGACCTCAGGCACTCACCCCACAGTAGTGGCCGTGTGGTCGTGGGCGCGCTCCTGACTAGTACCGTGGACACATGCGTCTGGGTGTGCTCGACATCGGCTCGAACACCGGCCACCTCCTGGTGGTCGACGCCCACGGAGGTGCGGCGCCGCTGCCGGCGTACTCCTACAAGGAGCCGCTGCGGCTGGCCGAGCACCTCGACGACCAGGGCGACGTGTCGCCGACCGGGATCGCCGCGCTGACCGCGTTCACCGCGCAGGCGCTGGTGGTGGCCGAGGAGAAGGGCTGCGAGGAGATGCTCTCCTTCGCGACCTCCGCGGTCCGCGACGCCGGCAACTCCGAGCAGGTGCTGTCCCACGTCGAGGCCGAGACGGGGGTGCGGATCGCCGTGCTGCCGGGCGAGGACGAGGCGCGGCTGACCTTCCTCGCCGTACGACGCTGGTTCGGCTGGTCGGCCGGCCGGCTCGCGGTGTTCGACATCGGCGGCGGCTCGCTGGAGATCGCGGCCGGCTCCGACGAGCGCCCCGACGTCGCGTGGTCCCTGCCGTTGGGGGCCGCCCGGCTGGCACGCGCGGAGTTCGCGGCCCAGCCCGACGAGGAGCAGCTGCGCCAGATCCGGCGCCGGATCCGGGCCGACATCGCCCGCGACGCCGGCCACCTCCTGCGTGCCGGTACGACGCACCGCGCCTCCGCGACCTCGAAGACCTTCCGCTCCCTGGCCCGGATCTGCGGCGCCGCGCCGTCGGCCGACGGCCCGCTCGTGCCGCGGACCCTGCCGCTGGCGGAGCTGCGCCAGTGGATCCCCAAGCTGGTCGCGATGACGCCCGAGGAGCTGGCCGCGCTGCCCGGCGTCTCCCCGAGCCGCACCCACCAGATCGTGCCGGGGGCGCTGGTCGCCGAGGCCTGCATGGACATCTTCGACCTGTCGGAGCTGGAGATCTGCCCGTGGGCCCTGCGCGAGGGCGTGATCCTCGAGCGGATCGACAAGCTCAGCGTCAACGACCCGTCATGAGCGAGCGGGGCCGTCCCCGGATCGGGCTCTCCACGAGCTCGGTCTACCCGGAGTCGACGGCTCACGCGTTCACCTACGCCGCCGCCGTCGGCTACGAGGCGGTCGAGGTGATGGTCGGCATCGACGCTCTGTCGCAGCAGGTCGACGCCGTACGCCAGCTCTCCGAGCACCACGACATCCCGATCAGCGCCATCCACGCGCCCTGCCTGCTGTTCACGCAGCGGGTCTGGGGCGTCGAGCCGTGGGGCAAGCTCGAGCGCTCGGCGGCGATGGCGAAGGAGGTGGGCGCCGAGGTCGTCGTCGTGCACCCGCCGTTTCGTTGGCAGAAGGAGTACGCCCGCGACTTCGTCAACGGGATCGCCGCCCTGGAGGAGTCCTCGGGCATCGCGTTCGCCGTCGAGAACATGTACCCGTGGCGGGCATCGCGCCGCCGCCTCGAGATGTACCTCCCCGGCTGGGATCCCTCCGCGGAGCCCTACGCCAACACCACGATCGACCTGTCCCACGCGGCGATCGCGCAGTCCGACCCGGTCGCGATGGCCGAGCGGCTCGGCCCGCGGCTGCGCCACATCCATCTCACCGACGGCACCGACTCGGCCAAGGACGAGCACCTCGTGCCCGGGCGCGGCGACATGGGCGCCGACGCCTTCCTGCGCCACCTCGCGGCCACCGGGTTCGCCGGAGAGGTGGTGCTCGAGATCAACACCCGGCGCTGCACGACCCGCGAGGAGCGCGAGGCCGACCTGCGCGAGTCTCTCGAGTTCGCGATCGAGCACCTGACCGCCGTACCCGCCGACGCCGGGGAAGGTCCGTGACCGCGACGACGCGGGGCCGCCGGCGCGGCAACCCGGACACCCGCGCCGCCATCCTCTCGGCGGCTCGCGCCCGGTTCGCGGAGTCCGGGTTCACCGGTACGACGATCCGCGGGGTCGCGGGCGACGCGGGCGTGGACCCGGCGCTGGTGCACCACTACTTCGGCTCGAAGGACGACCTGTTCGTGGCCGCGCTCGAGCTGCCCGTCGACCCGCGCGCGGTGCTCGCCGAGCAGGTGGTCGGCCCGGTCGAGGGCGCCGGCGAGCGGCTGCTGCGCGCGCTGATCGGCGTGTGGGACGACGCCGCGACCCGGCCGGCCCTGCTGGCGATGGTGCGGCGGCTGATCGAGCCCGGCGGCGACGCCCTGTTCCGCGGCGGGTTCGTGCCGGTGGTGCTGGTGCCGCTCGGCCAGGCGCTCGGGATCGACGCGCCCGAGCGACGGATGCAGCTGGTGGCGAGCCAGGTCATCGGGGTGATCGTGCTGCGGTACGTCGTGCGTGCCGACGCGATCGTCGCGATGGACGTCGACGCCCTGGTGGCGGCGTACGCCCCGGTGCTGGACGGCTTCCTCGCCGGACCCCTCCCCTGACCCTTGCGCGTGCCGTCGCGGAGGCGCATTATTCAACACATGATGAATTCCGTCGTCGAGATCGCCGGCCTCCGTGTGGTGCGCGGCGGGACGACGGTGATCGACGGTCTCGACCTGTCCGTCGGCGCCGGCGTCACCGGCCTGCTCGGCCCGTCCGGCTGCGGGAAGTCCACGCTGCTGCGCTCGATCGTCGGCGTCCAGCGGGTGGCCGCGGGTGACGTCACCGTGCTCGGCGAGGCGGCGGGCAGCGCACCGCTGCGCGACCGGATCGGCTACCAGACCCAGTCCTCCAGCGTGTACGACGACCTGACCGTCCTCGAGAACCTCCGCTTCTTCGCCCGCGTGCTGGGCCTGCCGACCGCCGCGGCCGAGGATGCCCTGGCGTCGGTCGACCTGAGCAGCCACCGCGACGCCGTCGTCGGCCGGCTCAGCGGCGGCCAGCGCTCGCGCGTCGGGCTGGCCGTGGCGCTGCTCGGCAGCCCCGCGCTGCTCGTGCTCGACGAGCCGACCGTCGGCCTCGACCCCGTGCTGCGGCGCGACCTGTGGGCGCTCTTCCACCGCATCGCCGAGGCCGGTACGGCGGTCCTGGTGTCCAGCCACGTGATGGACGAGGCGGAGCGCTGCGACACGCTGCTGCTGATGCGCGAGGGCCGGATCATCGCCCACGGCACGCCCACCGAGATCAAGGAGTCGCAGGGCGCGGACGACATCGAGTCGGCGTTCCTCGCCCTCGTCGAGCACGGGGATGCGGCATGACGCCCCGGGTGACCCTGGCGATCGCCGTACGGGTCCTCACCCAGCTGCGCCGCGACCACCGCACCCTCGCGATGCTGCTCGTGCTCCCATGCCTGCTGCAGGCCCTGCTGTGGTGGATCTTCCAGGACCAGCCGTTCGTCTTCGACCGGATCGGGCCCGCCCTGTTGGCGATCTTCCCGTTCTTCGTGATGTTCCTCGTCACCAGCATCACCACGCTGCGCGAGCGGTCGGGCGGCACCTTGGAGCGGCTCTTCACGATGCCGATGGGCCGCCTCGACTTCCTGGTCGGCTACGCGCTCGCCTTCGGCGCGATCGCCGCCGTGCAGGCGGCGCTGGCCGCGGGCGTGGCGATCGGGCTGCTCGACCTCGACCTGCGCGGCCCCGACGCACTGCTCGTCCTCGTGGGCGTGGTCGACGCCGTCCTCGGTACGGCGCTGGGCCTGTTCGTCTCCGCCTTCGCCCGCACCGAGTTCCAGGCCGTCCAGTTCCTGCCGGCGATCGTGGTGCCGCAGATCCTGCTCTGCGGGCTGATCGTGCCCCGCGACCGGCTGCCGCAGGTGCTCGAGAAGGTCGCCGACGTGATGCCGCTGACCTGGGCGGTCGACGCGATGGAGCACCTCGCGACCACGACCCGCGCCGGCGAGGTGTGGCGTGACGTCGGGATCGTGGTGGCGTTCGCGGTCGCCGCCCTCGCCCTCGGTGCGGCGACGCTCCGGCGTCGTACCGACTGATCGGGTTCACCCGACACCCCCTACTTTTGGGGAATGCGACCGCTGCGGGACTCCCTGACGCTGCTGTCCCGCAGCCCGGTGGGCCGACGGGTCGTGCGCGCCTACGTCGCGGGCGAGCGGGTCGACGACGCGGTGCGAGCCGTCGGTGAGCTGCGGGCCGCGGGCTTCGCGGCCGGCGTCGAGCGACTCGGGGAGCCGAGCGGCTCCGTGGTCGCCGAGCACCTCACGTTGATCGACCGGCTCTCCGACGCCGGCCTCGCGGCCGGCACCGACATCACCGTCGGCACGTGCTCGCTCGACGAGGCCCGCAGGATCTGCCGGACCGCTGCCGCTGCCGGCGCGACCGTGACGATCGGGGCGGACCTCACCGACGTGGACGCGCGGCTGGCGCTGGTCGCGGCCCTGCGCGCGGAGCTCCCCGGCGTGGGCGTGGAGCTGCACGCGGCTCTCCCGCGCACCGAGGACGACTGCCGGGCGCTGGCCGGGCCGGGCAGCCGGGTCCGGCTCGAACACGGCGCGGGCGAGGACGCTGCGGAGGCTGACAAGGCCTATGTGCGCTGCCTCAAGGTCCTGCTCGACGGCGCCGGGCATCCGGTGATCGCGACCCACGACCCGCGGCTGATCGAGATCGCGGTCGCCCTCGCGAGTCGCTACGGTCGCGCGCCCGCGACCTACGAGCTCCAGCTCCGGTACGGCGTCAGGTCGGCCGAGCAGCAGCGGCTGGCCGGTACCGGCGAGCAGGTGCGGGTGCTGGTTCCGTACGGCGCCGCGTGGCACGGCTACCTGGTGGGACGACTGGCGGAGCGTCCCGCCGACCTGAGACTCTTCCTCACGTCGTTGGTCTCCAGAGGATGAGTGAGCAGGGCGTGGGCGAGAAGCGGACCGCAGTCATCGGTGCCGGTGTGATGGGGGAGACCCTGCTGTCCGGCCTGATCCGGGCCGGCCGGAGCGCCGAGTCGCTCGTGGTCGTCGAGAAGCGGCCCGAGCGTGCCGCCGAGCTCGCGGAGAGGTACGGCGTCCGCGTGGTCGACGACGTCACCGAGGCCGCCACGGCTGACACCGTGCTGCTGGTCGTCAAGCCGCAGGACATGGCCGACGTGCTCACCGAGCTCGCCCCCGCCCTGCTCCCCGGCCAGCTCCTCGTCTCCCTCGCCGCCGGCATCACCACCGGCTTCGTCGAGGCCCACGTGCCCGACGGCGTCGCGGTCGTCCGGGTCATGCCCAACACCCCCGCGCTCGTCGACCAGGGCATGGCCGCGATCTCGCCCGGCACCCACTGCGACGAGAGCCACCTCGCCGAGGCCGAGGAGCTGATGGCGTCGGTCGGCCGCGTGGTCCAGGTGCCGGAGAAGCAGCAGGACGCCGTGACCGCGATCAGCGGCTCCGGGCCGGCGTACGTCTTCTTCGTGGTCGAGTCGATGATCGAGGCCGGCGTCCACCTGGGCCTGCCGCGCACCATCGCCCAGGAGCTGGTCATCCAGACCCTGGTCGGCTCGGCGACCATGCTGCGCGAGACCGGCGAGCACCCGGCCGTGCTGCGCGAGCAGGTCACCTCGCCGGGCGGTACGACGGCCGCGGCCCTGCGTGAGCTCGAGGTGCACCGGGTGCGCGCGGCCTTCCTCGCCGCTCTCGAAGCGGCCCGCGACCGCTCGCGCGAGCTCGGCTCCTAGGGTTCCGGGCCCGGCCCCTCGGCGCCACACCACTATGAGGCGCGGCGGTGGTCGGCGGGGGAGATGCCGCGGACCCGCTTGAAGGCGGTGCTCAGCGCGAACGGGGTGCTGTAGCCGACCTGGCGTGCGACGGCCTCGAGGGTGGCGCCGGGCTCGTGGAGGAGGTCGGCGGCCAGGGCGATCCGCCAGCCCGTCAGGTAGGCCATCGGGGGTTCGCCGACGAGGGCTGTGAAGCGACGGGCGAGGGCGGCACGGGAGATGCCGGTGCGCTGGGCGAGGTCGGCGACGGTCCAGGGGTGCTCGGGGTTGTTGTGGAGCAGGCGGAGCGCCCGGCCGACCACGGGGTCGCCGTTGGCCCGGTACCAGCTCGGCGCGCGGGCGTCCGGACGGGCGAACCACGCGCGCAGCGCGGAGATCAGCAGCAGGTCGAGCATCCGGTCGAGGACGGACTCCTGGCCCGGGGCGTCCTTGACGATCTCGGCCGCCAGCAGGTCGATGATCGGGCAGTCCCACTCGTCGCCGCGGAGCACGAGCGAGCGGGGTAGCGCGTCGAGAAGGCGACGGCTGACCTCGCCGGCGAGCTGGTAGGTGCCGATCAGCATGACCGTCCCGCCGTCGGGGCTGTTGCCCCAGCTGCGCACGCCGAGGGCCAGCTTCTCGGCCAGCTCCTCGCCGTACAGCGTCGTGCAGCGCTGGCCGGGGTGGATGATCGTCTGCACGGGCGTGCTGGGCGCGTCGGCCATCGTGTAGGGGTCGGGCCCGCGGGCGACGAGTACGTCGCGCGGCCCCAGCCACGTCGGCTCCTGCCCCTCGGGAGCGAGCCACGCCGAGCCGCGCACCACGGTGAGCACGGTGAGCGGCGCCTCGTCCTCGATCCGGATCGACCAGGGTGGCTCGAGCACCGCCCGCAGCAGGAACGCGTCCTGTGCGCGGGGCCCGCTGAGCAGAGCGCCGAGTGCGTCCATGGAGAGAGCCTAGGGAAGGCTAGTGTCCTGTCCGGATGATTCGCCGCCATATTCGGCGGCCCTGGCACGCACCTCGCGGCGTTGCCGACGCTTGCGAGACGACCCGGTATGGCTGCGCGACGGCGCCTTGCGATGCACGCACCAGGACCACCGACTATGTCAGCGCTTCAACCGGACAGGACACTAGGACGATCGCGTATGCAGTCGAGCGTCTCGGCGATGTCACGACTCGCTGCGAGCCGGTGGGATGGAGCCATGTCCACCCTCCGCATCCTCAGCCTGCTGGCCGCCACGGTCTCGATGGGCCTGACCGCCGGCGCCTTCGCCCTCTACGCCCACACCGTCATGCCCGGCCTCGCGCGCACCGACGACCGCACGTTCGTCTGGTCCTTCCAGGAGATGGACCGGGCGATCATGAATCCCTGGTTCATCGGCGGCTGCTTCATGGGAGCGCTCCTGCTGACCGCCACCGCGGCCGCCAGCGCCTTCCGGACCGACGCCTTCGTCTGGGTCGCGACCGCCCTCGCCCTCTACCTCGTCGCGTTCGTGCTGACGCTGGCGGTCAACGTGCCCCTCAACGACGCCCTCAAGGCCGCCGGCGACCCCTTGCGGATCGACGTGGCGGCCGCCCGGCAGGCGTTCGACGAGGCCCGCTGGGTCGCGTCGAACGTGATCCGCACCGTCCTGGCCACCGGCGCCTTCGGCCTGCTGGCATGGGCGCTGGTGGTCACGGAGCGATGAGCCGGTCCGCGCCGTTCAGGCGACCTCGGCCAGGCTGCGCACGGTCCGTACCCGCACGCCCGTGCGGCGGGCGTCGTGGCGGCCGTAGCGGTCGAGCAGCCGGGCCTGCAGCCCGGCCCGCTGGGCGCCGACGACGTCGTGGCGCAGCGAGTCTCCGACCATGAGGGTCGTGGCAGGCTCGGCGCCGAGGGACGCGCAGGCGGTCAGGTAGGAGCGCGGGTCGGGCTTGGCGGCCGGCAGCGCGGAGGACGCGAACACGGGTACGTCGGCGCGGAGCAGCCCGGTGCGGCGCAGCTTCTCGGTCTGGATGGGCAGCTGGCCGTTGGTGAGGATGCCGACCGGCAGGCCCGCGGCACGGGCACGCCCGATTGCCGCGGCCGCGTCGTCGAAGGCCCGCCAGGCGGCCCGGTAGCAGCCGAGGAAGCCGGCGTAGACGTCGTCGGCGAGAGTGTCGTCGGCCAGGTCCCAGCCCGGCAGGAAGTCGCGGATCCGGGCCCGCCGGTGCTCGACGTAGCTCACCTCGCCGCGCTGGGCGCGCTCGTAGTGGCGCGCCTCGAGCACGAACCAGCGCTCGACGTGGTGCTCCAGCTCGTCCGGCGTCTGCGCCAGCCCGAGCCCGGACAGCCACGCGCGCAGGCCCCGCTCCGAGGCGCCGCGGTGGTCGACCAGGGTGTCGTCCAGGTCGAGGAGCAGGGCCCGGAACGTCATGCGGAGCAGTCTGCCAGCGGCCACCGACACCCTCCGCATCCCCTGACAGCCCCTTCACAGCCCCATCGCGGCCCGGGCGGCGGCCAGCACCGGGGCGGTCACCTGGCGACACCGCTCGGCGCCGCGGCGGTACACCTCGCTCACGTGCACCGGGTCCGCTGCCAGCTCCCGGTACCGATCCTGGAGCGGCGCCAGCTCCGCGACCACTGCGTCGGTGACCGCCGACTTGAGCGCCCCGTAGGAGCCGATCCCGTCGGTCGACCCGCCACAGGCGGTGAGGATCTCGAGCAGGTTGGTCACGCCCGGCTTGGCCGTGCGGTCGGACCGTACCGCCGCCGGCCCGGTGTCGGAGTCGGTGACGGCGCGGGCGACCTTGCGTCGTACGACGTCGGGCGGGTCGAGCAGCGCGATCGATCCGGCGTCGGGCCCGGACTTGCTCATCTTGGCGGTGGGCTCGGACAGGTCCATGACCCGCGCGCCGGCCGCGGGCACGGTGATCTCGGGGATCGTGAACACCTCGCCGTAGGTCGTGTTGAACCGCAGGGCGAGGTCTCGGGTGAGCTCGATGTGCTGGCGCTGGTCGTCGCCGACCGGGACGTGGGTGGGGCGGTAGAGCAGGATGTCGGCGGCCATCAGCACCGGGTAGGTGAACAGCGAGGTCCGCACCGACTCCTGGCGCCGCGACTTCTCCTTGAACTGGATCATCCGGCCCAGCTCGCCGGTGCCGGCGACGCACTCGAGCAGGTACGACAGCTCGGCGTGCGCGGGCACCTGGCTCTGCCGGAACAGGGTGCTCGCGTCGAGACCGGCCGCGAGCAGGAGCGTCGACTGCTCGGTGATCGCGGCCCGCAGGTCGTCGGGGGAGCGGGGCGTGGTCAGGGCATGGAGGTCGGAGATGCCGTAGAAGCAGTCGGCCTCGGCCTGGGCGGCCCGCATCGGGCGCAGCGCGCCGAGGAGGTTGCCGAGGGTCAGCCGACCGCTCGGGGTGAGGAGGGAGAGACGTCGGGGCGGGACGGACATGGCAGGGCTCCTGGGATGAGGCCCACGGGCGCCGGACCGGTCCGGAGAAGCACGACGGCCGCCCGTGGGCGGCCGGTGGTGGGGTGTGTCGAGGCGGCCGCCGTCAGGCGGGCCGCCAGGCGAAGGTCATCGAGGTCGACACACCCCGATCATCGCACGCGTCAGTGCACGGCGCGCAACGCGTCGAGGTCCGGGACCACCTGACCGGGCGGGGTCAGCAGCCCGAGCATGGTGGCCGCGATCGCCCGGGCGCCCTGCTCGGCGGCCAGGTCGCCGGCGTAGACGGACGTCGCGGCCGCATGGGTCACCGTGTGCATGGTCGTCACCAGCCAGGAGACCGGGAGGTCGGCGCGGAACCGGCCGGCGTCGCGCCCGCGCTCCAGGAGCCGTTCGACGCGCTCGCGCGGCTCGTCGTGGGCGGCGGCCAGGTCGGCCGCGGGCAGGCTCCTCTCGGCCGCGACCACCAGGGCGCCGTACCGCAGTGTCACCTGCCAGGTCGCCTCGACCAGCCGGACCAGGGCGGCCGCCGGGTCGCCGGACAGGTCGACGCCGCGCAGCGAGGCGTCCGACTCGTGCATGGCACGCGCCACGACGGCCGCCACCAGCCCGCCGCGGTTCTCGAAGTGGCCGTAGAGGGTCACCCGGCCGACCCCGGCCGCCTTCGCGATGTCGTTGACGCTGGCGTCCGGGTCGCGGGCCAGGGTCGCGGTGGCCGCGTCGAGGATGGCCTCGACGTTGCGGCGGGCGTCGGCGCGCAGGGGGCGGGCGGCACTGGTCGTCACGACGCCATCATGGTCGCTGCCCGGTCGTGGCGGTGCGGGTCGTGGCATCCGGCGTACTCCTCCCAGCGCCAGGCCATCGCGGCCAGCATCAGCACGAACATCGCCACGTGGCCGACCAGCATCAGGCCGGCGGCGTCGAGGACCCCGGTCCAGTAGAGGGGCAGCGCCACGGCGAACCCGGCGTACATGACGGCGCACATCTCGACGATCGGCGCCCAGCGATGGCTGCGCACGCGCATCCACCCGGCCATCGGCAGCGCCATGGTGGTCGCCATCACGAGCGTCTCGACGCTCTGCGAGCGCAGCCACGACGTGTCGGCGGCGGCGCCCGTGGCGAGTGACCACACCGGCCAGAGCGCCATCATGCCGATCAGCATGGCGGCGACCATCTCGCCGTAGTGGAGCGCGAACCTGCGGATCTGTCGGCCGTTCATCGGTCTCACCTCCGGAACTAAGTCGTACAAGAATGTTCAAGATCATAAGTTGAACATAGGTGTACGACAAGAGGTTCGGGACATCGTCCTCGAAGAAGGGGCGGTCAAGCCGACACGCCGGTGCGGGAAAGTTTCAATGGTCCATCTCTTCCCCACGAGTCACATCTGGCCCTATTCTCACGCAAGTGGCGTCCGGCGGATCACAGCTGGGGAAGGCGGTGACCCCGGACGCGGAAAGTTGGTGTGTCATGGCTCCTTCGTCGCGCGAGCGCGCCGAGTCCCTACCGGACCCGAAGTTCCTCACGATCGCCGAGGTCGCCTCGGTCATGCGCGTGTCCAAGATGACCGTCTACCGCCTGGTCCACGGCGGCGAGCTCCCGGCCGTCCGGGTGGGTCGCTCGTTCCGGGTCACCGAGGACGACGTCAACGACTACCTGCGCAAGTCCTTCTACTCCGCCGGCTGACGGCTGCGCCGCCCGCTCGGCGGCGGTGCGATCTTCATCCCATCTCCTGCGCTGATTCACTGCGCTCACGAGGCTCCGGATAGGCTGACCCGGTGCTCCGGGGTCCCCGGGGCGTCGTACGTCACGCCGAGCGCTGCCGCGCCCGGCGCTCTGGAGAGGTTCCACGTGGGTTCTGTCATCAAGAAGCGCCGCAAGCGCATGGCGAAGAAGAAGCACCGCAAGCTGCTGAAGAAGACGCGCGTCCAGCGTCGCAAGCTCGGCAAGTGACCCGAGCCGACCAGTAGCTTCCTGATTCCGAGGAGTCGGTGGAGATGGGTGCCGGACGCACGGTCCTGGTCACGGGGGTCTCGCGAGACCTCGGCCGCACCCTTGCGCGCACCCTGGCCACCGACCCCGGGATCGACCGGGTCATCGGTGTCGACGTCGTCCCCCCGCGGGGCGACCTCGGCGACGTCATGTTCGTGCGCGCCGACATCCGCAACCCGGTCATCGCGAAGGTCATCGCGAAGGAGGACGTCGACACCGTCGTCCACATGAGCGTGATCGCGACCCCCGGCTCCGCCGGTGCCCGCGGCACCATGAAGGAGCTCAACGTCATCGGGACGATGCAGCTCCTCGCCGCCTGCCAGAAGGCCGAGGGGCTGCGCGCCCTGGTCGTGAAGTCCTCGACGACGGCGTACGGCGCCAGCAGCCGCGACCCCGCCATGTTCACCGAGGACATGGAGCCGCGCCGGCCCGCGCGCACCGGGTACGCCAAGGACGTCGTCGAGGTCGAGCAGTACGTCCGCGGCTTCGCGCGCCGGCGTCCCGACGTCACGACCACCCTGCTGCGCTGCGCCAACGTCATCGGCCCGCGCGTGGTGAGCCCGCTGGCGTCGTACTTCCGGCTGCCGGTGATCCCGACCGTCCTCGGCTTCGACCCGCGACTGCAGTTCCTGCACGAGACCGACCTCAACCGGGTGCTGCGCCACGCCGTCCACCAGGACGTCGGTGGCACCTTCAACGTCGCCGGCGACGGGCTGCTCATGCTCTCCCAGGCGCTGCGCCGCTCCGGCCGGCCCAACGTCGCGGTCCCCGGCGTCGCCTTCGGCGGCCTCGGCTCGGTGCTCAAGTCGGTGCGCCGTGCCGACCTGTCGCCCGAGCTGGTCGCCTTCTTGACCTACGGCCGCGGCGTCGACACCACGCGGATGCGCAGCGAGCTCGGGTTCGAGCCGCACTACACGACGGCCTCGGCGTTCGCCGAGTTCGCCGCCTCGCTCCCGCCCGGCTCGCGCCGCACCGACCGGGTGCTCGGCTCGCTCGCCGAGCGCCTCCCTGCGGTCGACGACGACCGTCCCGCCCAGCTCACCCTCGCTGGAGGCACGGATGGCTGACGCCGAGATCATCCCGATCGGCACCCGCGGCCAGCCCGGCCGCGGCACCGGCAAGCGGCCCTCGGCCGCGGCTCGCGGGCTCGCGCCGAAGGGCAGCACCCCGCGCAAGGCGCCGGCGAAGAAGCCCGCCGAGCCGGCTCCGACCGAGGCCCCGGTCGCCGAGCCGCCGGTCGACGAGACGCCCGTGATCGAGACGCCGTCGCTGCTCGACGCGCCGGCCGACGTACCCGCTGCGCCGCTGGTGGCGCCGGCACGCACCGAGGAGCGCGGCGCCGGCCCGCTCGCCGGCATCCCGGTCGGCGACTGGCTGGCGGGCTTCCAGGCCGCCAGCAAGGAGCTGTTCGGCGACCAGTGGGAGCCTCAGCTGGCCCGCTTCCTGGCGTTCCTGCGCCGCCGGGTGACCGGCGACTACACGGTCGACGAGTACGGCTTCGACGCCGAGGTCACCGAGCGCTTCTTCATGGCGGCGCTGCGACCTGTGGCGCAGAAGTGGTTCCGGATCGAGGTCCGCGGCGTCGAGAACATCCCGACCGAGGGCGGCGCCCTGGTCGTGTCCAACCACTCCGGCACCATCCCGGTCGACGGCCTGATGACGATGGTGTCGATCCACGACCACACCGGCCGCTTCCTGCGCCCGCTCGGCGCCGACCTGGTGTTCCGGCTGCCCGTGGTCGGCTCCGTGGCCCGCAAGGGCGGCGCGACCCTGGCCTGCAGCGAGGATGCCGAGCGGATGCTGCGCGGCGGCGAGCTGGTCGGCGTGTGGCCCGAGGGCTTCAAGGGCATCGGCAAGCCGTTCTCCGAGCGCTACAAGCTCCAGCGGTTCGGTCGCGGTGGCTTCGTGTCGGCGGCGCTGCGCACCGGCGTTCCGATCGTGCCGCTCTCGGTGGTCGGCGCCGAGGAGATCTACCCCCTCGTCGGCAACATCCCGTCGCTGGCCCGCCTGCTCGGCGTGCCGTACATCCCGATCACGCCGCTGTTCCCGCTGCTCGGGCCGCTCGGCCTGGTTCCGCTGCCGTCCAAGTGGCTGCTCGAGTTCGGCGAGCCGATCCGCACCGACGAGTACGACGACGGCGCGGCCGAGGACCCGATGCTGGTGTTCAACGTGACCGACCAGGTCCGCGAGACCATCCAGCAGACGCTCTACAGCCTGCTCATGCAGCGCGAGTCCGTCTTCCGCTGACGCAGAACTGACGGAGAGCCTGCGCTCGGGCTGCTACTGGCCGCCGAGCAGGCCGCCGAGGATGCCGGTCACCCCGTCGACCAGGTTGGGCACGAGGCCGGGGTCGGTCGTGGTGCCGTCGGTCGTCTGGCTGCCGCCGTCGATGCCGAGGGTTCCGGTGAGACCCTTCGTGACGTTGTCGACCGTCTCGCCCAGCGGCTTCGGGCTCTTCGTCGGGTTCGGCACCGACGGGAGCTCGATCGGAGGCAGCACCGGCGGGACCTGCGGTGCGGTCGCGCCGGGGGTGGCGGTGGTCTGCGGCGCCTTGTCCTTCTTCTTGGTCGTCAGCGGGGCCGCGTCGGTCACCGAGGCGGTCACGTTGCCGCTGAGCACCGCGCTGAGCGGCAGCGTCGCGAAGTCGGGCACCTCGGCCACCGCGCCCTCGGCGCAGCTCGGGCAGGCCTCCCAGGCGGCGGCGTCGATCTGGCGGATCGTCTGGGTCGCGGTGATCAGCAGCGAGCGGCTGTCGGACGGGACGATCGGGCCGAGCGCGGCGAGGGCGTCCATGCTGTCGCCGGCGAAGGCGCGCAGGTCGGCGATCCGGTCGGCCTTGCCGGTGGCCGTGTAGTCGTCGAGCGCGAACTCGGACGCCTGGCGGGCCTGGTCGGTGAAGTCCTGCAGGGTCGCGTTGACCTCGTCGGCGCTCCGGTCGCGCGCGACGAGCGACTGGAGCTCGTCGAGGCGGGCCTCGGCGTGGGAGATGAGGGCCTCGGCCTTGGCCGCGCCGTCGGGCTGCAGGTTGGTCTGGGCGTTCTCGATCGCACGCTTGACCGGGTAGAGCACGTCGCCCGGCAGGGCGTCCTGCGAGGCCATCGCCATCGAGCCGGTCGCGGAGACCACGGCGAAGCCGCCGATGACCGCGGCGAGACGACGCTCGCGGGAGCCACGGCGCTGGCGCGGGGTGAGGTGGACGGCCAGGGCGTGCTCGGCGCGTGCGGGCTCGCGCTCGGCGGCGGCGACCAGCTGGGTGCGCAGCGAGGAGACGAACTCGGGGCGGGCGGTGACCGGGGGGACGGCGCGCAGGGCGGCGACCAGCTCGAGCAGCTCGGCGTGAGCCTCCGAGTCACCGGCGCGGCCGGAGACCAGAGCGTCGAACTCCTCGGCGCCGCGCGACCAGGCGTTCCCGCGCATCACAACGTCCGTCCTCGTGTCGGGAGGGCGCGGGCTCCCGTGGAGCACGCCCTCGTGTTCTCTCGAACATCCAACGACAGGGAGCTGCGGCTGGTTACGGTCCGGAAGGCCACACCGGAGTAGTCCGAAAGGATCATCGGATTCCCTCCGGCATCAGCTTCGCGAGATTGCGCACGCCGCGCAGCTGGAGCTGCTTGATGGCCCCGTCGCTGCGCCCGAGGGCGGCGGCGGTCTCGGCGATGCTCATGCCCTGCAGGAAGCGCATGATCAGGCAGTCGCGCTGCTCGTTGGGGAGCTTGGTGAGCGACTCCAGCAGGATCTCGTTGGTGAGGCTGGCGAGGACGGCGTTCTCGGGCCCCTCGGTCGCGTCGTCGTGCTGACCCATGTCCTCGGTGGTCAGCTCGAGGCGGGTCCGGCCGGCCTTGAAGTGGTCGGTGGCCAGGTTGCGGGCGATGGTCATCAGCCAGGCGCCGAAGTCCTTGCCCTGCCAGCGGAAGGACGACATGTTGCGCAGCGCCCGGAAGAAGGTCTCCGAGCACAGGTCCTCGGCCACCACGACCGAGCGGGTGCGGTAGTAGAGGAACCGGTAGACCGAGGGCTGGTAGTGGTCGTAGAGCTGGCCGAACGCCTCGGCGTCGCCGCCGCGGGCCAGCTCGACGAGCGCGATCAGGCGCTCGCGCGCCTCGGGGGAGTCCTCAGAGGAGGTGGCGAGGGTCGAGTCGCCGAAGCCCGGCGAGCCGTCGCGGTCGAAGCCCTCGGTCTCCGCCTGGGCCTCGCTGAGCAGCCAGTGGTCGGCGGTACGACGCCGGCCCGCGGGCCCGCCCGCGAGCACCGGCTGCGGGGACAGGGCAGCGAGCACGGCCGCGCGCAGGGCCTCCAGCCCTCGCGACAGGTCAGTGCGCTGCCAGGTCATGCGGGTCCCCTCCCTAATGCCCCCGCAGGGGATCCTACGGCGGATCCTTCCGCAGTGGTACCGGAACGCGACAACCGATCGACCGGATCCCGGACCACCCGAACGGGTCAGGTTACCGTCCGGTAGGGACGGGTCAGGACATGTGCCGACGCAGCTGCCGCCGCACGACCGCCCCGGCGATCGCCGCGCCGGTGGCCGCCGATCCGGCGATCAGCCCGGCCCGGGCGGCCTTGCGGCCGGTCCGGTAGTCGCGGATCCGCCAGCCGTTGGCTCGGGCGTGGGCGCGCAGCTTCGCGTCCGGGTTGATGGCGCACGGGTCGCCGACGAGGCTCAGCATCGGCAGGTCGTTGCTGGAGTCGCTGTAGGCCGAGCACAGTGCAAGGTCGAGGCCCTCGCGCTCCGCGAGGGCGGTCACCGCGACCGCCTTGGCCGGGCCGTGCAGCATGTCGCCGACCAGCTTGCCGGTGTAGACGCCGTCGACGTGCTCGGCGACGGTGCCGAGGGCACCGGTGAGGCCGAGGCGGCGGGCGATCAGGCCGGCGATCTCGATCGGTGCCGCGGTCACCAGCCACACCCGCTGGCCCTGGTCGAGGTGCATCTGTGCCAGCGCGCGGGTGCCGGGCCAGATCCGGTGGGCCATCGCCTCGTCGAAGATCTCCTCGCCGATCTCCTCGAGCTCCTGCACGGTGTGCCCGGCGATGAAGGCCAGCGCGGAGTTGCGGGCCTCGGCGACGTGCTCGGGGTCCTCGACGCCGGCGATGCGGAAGTACGCCTGCTTGTACGCCGCCCCGACCAGGTCGCGCGTGGTGAAGAACTTGCGGCGGTACAGCCCCTTGGCCAGGTGGAAGATGCTGGCGCCCTGCATGACCGTGTTGTCGACGTCGAAGAAGGCGGCCGCCTTCGGGTCGACCGGGTGCGCGAGCGCGGTCTCGACCTCCGCGGCGGCGGCCGCGGCCTCGCCGGCGAGGCGCGAGCGCTGCTGCAGGTTGAGCCGGCGGGGGCGGTCGGCGGGCGGCACCATGCGCCCCAGCCTAGAAGAATCAGAGCGACGTAGGATCCCTCCATGTCGTTGCCGGACGCCGCCGCTGCTGTCCCCGACGTGGCCGCCCTCGTCGCGTCAGCCGCCGCCGAGCATCCCGAACGTCTCGCCGTGGTCGAAGCAGGAGGCCGAGGCCTGACCTGGGCCGAGCTCGAGGACGAGGTCGGCCGGATCGCCACCGGTCTGGGCCGCGCCGGCGTCGTCGCTGGTCACCGGGTGCTGCTGGCGCTCGGCAACCGGCTCGAGTTCGTGACCGGCTACCTCGGCGTGCTGCGCGCCCAGGCGGTCGCCGTACCGGTCAACCCGGGGTCGGTGCCCACCGAGCTGGCCGCGATGCTCGTCGACTGCGGTGCCCGGCTGGTCCTCGCCGGCGGGCAGACGGCCGCCGCCGTCCGCGAAGCCGTGGCCCGCGCCGAGGTGGTCGCCGCCGCGCAGGACGAGAACCGGCCGGCCCCGCGGGTCGTGCTGGTCGGTGTCGAGGCCGACGAGGTCGGCCCGGCCGAGAGCAGGTACGACGACCTGCGGGCCGAGCCCGCCGTCCCCGTCCCGCCGCTGCAGGACCCCGAGAAGCTCGCCGTGCTGCTCTACACGAGCGGCACGTCCGGGCGCCCGCGAGCGGCGATGCTCACCCACCGCGCGCTGCTCGCCAACGTCGACCAGGTCGCCGCCGTGCAGCCGCCGATGATCCACTCCGACGACGTCGTGCTCGGCGTACTACCCCTCTTCCACGTCTACGGTCTCGGCGCCGTGCTCGGCGGCGTGATCCGGCACCGCGCCAAGCTGGTGCTCGCCGAGCGCTTCGACCCCGAGGGCACCCTCGACCTGGTGGAGGACGAGGCCTGCAGCGTCGTCCCCGTCGCACCGCCGGTGTTCGCGGCCTGGCAGGGCGTCGAGGCGCTCGCCGAGCGGCTCGGGCCGGTGCGGATGATCCTGTCCGGCTCGGCGCCGCTCGCGGCCGAGACGGTCGAGGAGTTCCACGCGCTGGCCCAGGTCCCGATCCACCAGGGCTACGGCCTCACCGAGGCCTCGCCGGTGGTCACCAGCACCCTGCGCTCGGCGCAGGTGAAGCCGGGCTCGGTCGGGGCCGCGCTCGACGGCATCGACCTGCGCCTGGTCGACGAGGAGGGCGTCCCGCTCGACGAGGCCGCCGTCGACGACCCCGGCGAGATCCAGATCCGCGGCCGCAACCTGTTCAGTGGCTACTGGCCCGACGGCCACGACGGACCTGCCGACGACGGCTGGTGGTCCACCGGCGACGTCGGCTTCCTGGACGCCGACGGCGACCTCTTCCTCGTCGACCGGGTCAAGGAGCTGGTCATCGTCTCCGGCTTCAACGTCTACCCGACCGAGGTCGAGGCGGTGCTCGAGGAGGTCGACGGCGTGCGCCAGGCCGCTGTGCTCGGCGTACCCGACGAGCAGACCGGCGAGGCCGTCGTCGCGTACGTCGTCCCCGACGCCGGCGAGGTCACCGGACCCGTCGCCGAGGCCGTCGTGAGCGCGGTGCGCTCCGCGGCCACCGAGCAGCTGGCGCCGTACAAGCGACCGGTGCGGGTCGAGGTCGTCACCGCCCTGCCGCGCACCGTGACCGGCAAGATCCGCAAGGGCGTGCTGCGCGGCGCCGAGCGGCGCAAGGCGCTGGGGATCTTGGAGTGAGCCGGTGAGCACCCCCCGGATCACCCTCTACAGCCGGCCCGGCTGCCACCTGTGCGACGACGCACGCGCGGTCATCGAGGCGGTGTGCGCCGAGCTCGGCGAGAGCTACGAGGAACTGTCGATCGACGACGACCCCGCCCTCGCCGACCGGTTCGCCAACGAGATCCCGGTCACCTTCGTCGACGGTCGCCAGCACGACTTCTGGCGGGTCAGCCCGGACCGCCTGCGGGCCGCCCTGCGCTGACCACGCGTCCCGGTCCGCCGGCGCCTACCACGGGGTGCGCCCGTACCCGATGCGGGGTGCTCCCGTCCATTTTGTTCCCACGTTCACAAACTCCTACAGTGATCGAGCCGCGTGGTCGACGCCTGATCGTGCGGCTGGAAAGTGGAGCTGTGACCACACGGAGTTCGACGGATGCCGCCCGGGTCATCCCGGAGGCCACGGTCGCCCGCCTGCCCGTCTACCTGCGGGCCCTGACGGCGCTGGCCGACAGCGGGATCCGCACCTGCTCGAGCGAGGACCTCGCCAGCGCCGCCGGCGTCAACAGCGCGAAGCTGCGCAAGGACCTCTCCTACCTCGGCAGCTACGGCACCCGCGGCGTCGGGTACGACGTCGACTACCTCCGCTACCAGATCGCCCGCGAGATCGGGGTGACCCAGGACTGGCCCGTCGTCATCGTCGGCATCGGCAACCTGGGGCACGCGCTGGCCAACTACTCCGGCTTCCGCAGCCGCGGCTTCCGGGTCGTCGCGCTGCTCGACGCCGACCCCGGGATCGTCGGGCGTGAGGTGGCGGGCGTCGTCGTCCGCCCGTTCGCCGACCTCGAGGAGATCGTCCGCGAGCACGACGTCGCGATCGGCGTCATCGCCACGCCGGCCGTCGCCGCGCAGGACGTCGCCGACCGGATGGTCGCGATCGGCATCACCAGCATCCTCAACTTCGCGCCGGCCGTGGTCGCGGTGCCCGAGGGCGTCGACGTACGCAAGGTCGACCTGTCGATCGAGCTGCAGATCCTCGCCTACCACGAGCAGCGCAAGGCCAACGGCGCCGACGCCGCCCCGTCGGCCGACGGAGGTGCCGCATGAGCGTGCTGGTGGTGGGCATCTCCCACAACTCCGCGCCCGTCTCCCTGCTCGAGCGGGTCGCGCTCGACCGTGACGGCGTGCAGAAGCTGATCACCGACGCCGCGTCGTGCGAGCACGTCAGCGAGGCGACGGTCATCGCGACCTGCAACCGCCTCGAGATCTACACCGAGGTCGAGCGCTTCCACGGCAGCATCGAGCAGATCTCCCGCCTCCTGGTCGACCGGGCCGGCGAGACGACCGAGGCGATGCTCCCGCACCTCTACGTCCACTACGACGACGGTGCGATCTCCCACCTGTTCCAGGTGGCCGCCGGCCTCGACTCGATGGCGGTCGGCGAGGGCCAGATCCTCGGCCAGACCCGCGAGGCGCTGCGCCGCGGCCAGGAGCTCGGCACCGTGGGTCCCAACCTCAACCTGCTCTTCCAGCAGGCGCTCCGGGTCGGCAAGCGCACCCGCGCCGAGACCGAGATCGACCAGGTCGCGCCGACGCTGGTCAGCGCGGCGCTCGACGAGACGGCCCAGGTCGTCGGTGCGGTCGAGGGCAAGCACGTCGTCGTGGTCGGCGCCGGCGCGATGGCCGGTCTCGCGACCGCCACCGCCAGCCGCCTCGGTGCCGGGCGCCTCTCGATCGTGAACCGGTCCGTGGACCGGGCGGTCCGGTTGGCCGTGCAGTACTCCGGCGAGGCGGTCCGGCTGGCCGACCTCGGCGACGAGCTGGCCAGGGCCGACATCGTGATCAGCTGCACCGGCTCGTCCGGCACGATCATCGACCGGGCGCTGCTGACCCGCGTGCGCGGCGAGGTCGAGCGGCCGCTGGCGCTGATCGACCTCGCGCTGCCCCACGACATCGCGCCCGACGTGGCCGACCTGCCCGGCGTACGACGCGTCGGGCTGGCCGAGCTCGCCGACCTGCTCCACGGCGGCGCCACCGGCCGCGAGGTCCAGGAGGTGCGCCGGATCCTCGGTGAGGAGGTCACCGCCTTCCTCGCCGCCCGCCGGCAGGCCAGCGTCACCCCGACGGTGGTCGCGCTCCGCTCGATGGCCACCAATGTCGTCGACGCCGAGATGACCCGCCTCGAGGGCCGGTTGCCCGAGCTCGACGAGGCGGTCCGCGACGAGATCCGGCAGACCGTGCGCCGGGTCGCCGACAAGCTGCTCCACGAGCCGACCGTCCGGGTCAAGGAGCTCGCCAACGAGCAGGGCGCCGTCTCGTACGCCGCCGCGCTCGCCGAGCTGTTCGCGCTCGACCCCGACGCGGTCGACGCCGTCACCCGTCCCGTCGTCAGCGAGGAGGGCCGGTCATGACGAGACTGCGCATCGGCACCCGCCGCAGCCTGCTGGCCACGACCCAGTCCGGCCACGTCGCCGACGCCCTCGCGGCGCTCGGCACCCCGACCGAGCTGGTCGAGATCACCACCGACGGCGACCGCAGCCAGGCCAGCGGCGTCTCGCTCGTCGGCGCGCCCTCGACCGGGGTCTTCGTCAGCGCACTGCGTGACGCGCTGCTCGCCGGCGAGGTCGACGTCGCCGTCCACTCGCTCAAGGACCTCCCGACGTACGCCACCGAGGGGATCGCGCTGGCCGCCGTACCTCCTCGCGAGGATCCGCGCGACGTCGTCGTCGCCCGCGACGGCCTCACCCTCGGCGAGCTGCCGCAGGGCAGCAGGGTCGCCACCGGCTCCCCGCGCCGGGTCGCGCAGATCGAGGCCCTCGGCCTCGGTGTCGAGCTGGTCGCGGTCCGCGGCAACGTCGACACCCGCATCGGCCGCATCGCCGAGGGCACCTACGACGCCGTGGTGCTCGCCCGCGCCGGCCTGGCCCGGCTCGGCCGGCTCGACGAGGTCACCGAGGTGCTCGACCCGCTGCAGGTGCTGCCGGCCCCCGGGCAGGGTGCGCTGGCGGTCGAGTGCCGGGCCGACGACACCGCGACCCTCGCGCTGCTCGCCCGCCTCGACGATCCCGCCAGCCACGCCGCCGTTGCCGCCGAGCGCACCCTGATGGCCACGCTCGAGGGCGGTTGCGCCGCCCCGATCGGCGCGCTCGCCGAGGTCGCCGAGGGCGAGGACGGACCCGAGCTGTGGCTGCGGGCCGTCGTGCTGTCCGAGGACGGCGCGCTCGCCGTACGTCGCTCCGCGTCGGCTGAGCTCGGCACCGACCCCACGTCCTGGCCCGAAGCCGCCGCCAAGCTCGGCGGCGACCTCGGCGCCGAGATGCTGGCCGACGGTGGCGACGAGCTGATGGCCCAGCTGCGGGACCAGTCCCGCACCCCCGAACCGAACGACCCCCCGTCCGCACGATCTGCAGAGGTGCACAACCCATGACGCGAGCCACGACAGCCAAGGCTGCTTCGACTCCCGCCGCCGCCCAGGTCCACCCCGGAGGCCCCGGCTTCACGGCCTTCGTCGGCACCGGCCCCGGCGACCCCGACCTGCTCACCGTGCGGGCCGTCCGGTTGATCGAGGACGCCGACGTGGTCATCACCGAGGAACCGGGTCATGCCGATCTGGTCGCGGTGGTGCGCGCCCGCGCCGAGCAGGTCGGCGACGAGCCGGCCCCGGACCCGGAGATCATCGACGGCGGCTTCGGCGAGGACGGCCAGCCGCTCACCCACGCCGCCCGCGCGAAGGTCGTCGTGAAGCAGTCCAAGCGCGGCCTGCGCGTGGTCCGCCTCCTCGGCGGCGACCCGTTCCTCTACGCGTCCGGTCCGGAGGAGGCCCAGGCGGTCGCCAAGGCCGGGCTCGCGTTCGAGGTCGTCCCGGGTGTCTCCTCGGTCGGCGCCGTCCCGGCGTACGCCGGCATCCCGCTGACCACCAAGGACCACCGCGAGGTGGCCGTGGTGACCTGCGGCGACAAGGTCGACTGGACCCGGTACGCCGACACCCCGACCCTGGTGCTGCTCTCCGCCGTCGGCCAGATCGGCGACATCGCCAAGCAGCTCATCGCGATCGGCCGCTCGCCGCAGACCCCGGTCGCCATGACCCGGGTCGGCACGACCACCGAGCAGGAGACGATCACCTCCACGCTCGAGCACATCGCCGCCGACGCGCGCGCCGCGCGGATCGCCCCGCCGGCGATCACCGTCATCGGCGCCGTCGTCGACCTGCGCGAGAAGCTGTCCTGGTTCGAGACCAAGCCGCTGTTCGGCTGGCGGGTGCTGGTGCCGCGCACCAAGGAGCAGTCCGCGTCGCTGTCCAACCGGATCCGCGAGTTCGGCGGCGTCCCGGAGGAGGTCCCCACGATCTCCGTCGAGCCGCCGCGCAACCCGCAGCAGATGGACAAGGCCGTCCGCGGACTCGTCGAGGGTCGCTACGAGTGGATCGCGTTCACCTCCGTGAACGCTGTCAAGGCGGTCCGCGAGAAGTTCGAGGAGTACGGCCTCGACGCCCGCGCCTTCTCCGGCCTCAAGATCGCCGCCGTCGGTGAGAAGACCGCCCAGGCGATCGCCGACTGGGGCCTGCGCGCCGACCTCGTCCCCTCGGGCGAGCAGTCCGCCGCCGGTCTCCTCGAGGACTGGCCCGAGTACGACGAGCAGCTGGACCCGATCAACCGGGTGTTCCTGCCGCGCGCCGACATCGCGACCGAGAACCTCGTCGCCGGCCTGATCGACCTCGGCTGGGAGTGCGACGACGTCACGGCGTACCGCACCGTCCGGGCCGCTCCGCCGCCGGCGCCGACCCGTGACGCGATCAAGACCGGCAAGTTCGACGCCGTCGTGTTCACGTCGTCCTCGACGGTGCGCAACCTGGTCGGCATCGCCGGCAAGCCGCACCCGTCGACGATCATCGCGGTGATCGGGCCCGCCACGGCCAAGACCGCCGAGGAGCACGGCCTGCGGGTCGACGTGCTGGCCCCCAAGCCGGACGTCGAGCTGCTCGTCGAGGCGCTCGCCGGCTTCGGCGCCAGCCGCCGGGCCGCGATGCTCGAGGCCGGCGAGCCGGTCACCAAGCCGAGCGACCGCAAGCCCTCGGCTCGTCGTCGCAAGGCCTGACCCGGCCCGAACAGGCTCGAATTTCTCGCCGACCCGGCAGAAAGTGGCTCGTACGCAGGCCACTTTCTGCCGGGTCGGCGCAATTCCGGAGCTACTTTGTGCCGGGTCGGTGCAACCTGGGTGGGTGGTCACCACGTTGGGTGCGTCATGGAGCGGATGACCGATGCGTGACGAGGACGAGTTCGTCGCCTTCGCCCAGGGGGCGCGCGACCGGCTGCGCCGTACGGCGTACCTGCTGTGCGGCGACTGGGACCGGGCGGCGGACCACGTCCAGGACACGCTGATCCGGGTATACGTCGCGTGGCCGCGGCTGACCCGGGCCGGGCGCGAGTACGCCTATGCCCGCAGGGCGCTGGTCAGCGTGGTGCTCGACCACGCCCGGCGCCGGTCGAGCACGGAGCTGGTGGTCGAGCCCGACCACCAGCGGCCCGACGGCGTCGACGTCGCCGAGCTGGTCAGCGCCCGGGAGACCCTGCTGCAGGTGCTGGCCGGGCTGCCGCCGCGGCAGCGGGCCTGCGTGGTGCTGCGGTACTTCGACGACCTCAGCGTCGCCGACACCGCGAAGGCGCTGGGCTGCAGCGAGGGCACCGTGAAGAGCCAGACCGCGCGTGCGCTGGACCGGCTCCGCTCCGTGTTCGAGGACTCGTCGCTCGGCGAGCTGACCCTGGGAGCTGGAACATGGTGAACGACGTTCGCGCACTGCTGCACGACGCGGCGGCGACCCCGCCGGGTGACGACATCGACCTGGCCGCGGTCCTCGACGGCGGCCGCCGACAGGTACGACGACGCCGGGCCCGGTTCGCGGGCGGGCTCGCCGTGGCGGTGGCCGGTGCCGTCGCCGCCGGCGCCCTGGTGGGCCAGGGGACCGACGGCCGGGACGCGCCGGAGGCGAGCCTGGTGCCGCGCCCCGACGGGCCGGTGGTCCGGCTCTCCGATGCGCGGCCGGCGAAGGAGGGCACCGACTACGAGGTGCTGGCGTCCTACACCAACGAGGACCTCGACGCCGCCAACGGGCAGTACTACGACGGCGTCACCGAGGACGGGAGGCTCCTGTTCCGCGACGGCCCCCACGGGCCCGACAACGCGGTCCGCTACGCGCTCCTCGATCCCGCCACCGGCGCGAAGGACTGGCTGCCGGACTTCCCAGAGCACCAGCAGGTGTTCCCGCTCGAGCTCGGAGCCGACCGGATCGTGCTGCTCACCTTCCGCACCGGGAGCGGCAACGGCGTCCGGGCGTGGACCTACGACCGCACCTCGCGTGCGTGGTCGTCGGTGCAGTGGCCCGGACTGCCGCGCAAGGCGGACGTCTTCCAGGCCGACCTCGGCCCCGACGGCCGGCTGTACCTCGGGGTGCCGGCCACCGCCGGGTCGCCGCCTCCCGGCGGCTGGCCCACGGGCCCCGACGGCGAGGCGGAGGACGCCGGCGCCGAGGGGGAGACCTACGACGTGTGGTCGGTCTCGTTGACCGACCCGGCCGACGTCCGCGACGAGCACCTGCGGGCCGGCGACCTCGCCTTCACCGACGACGCGATGATCTGGACCGCGGCCACCAACGGCATCAACCGGCGCATCCACGTCCGCGACCTCGCCACCGGCGCTGAGCACGACTTCGACCCCCACTCCGGCAAGCGGTGCAACCTGCTCGGCTTCGGCGCGAGCGGCGACCGGATCGTGCTCAGCCAGTACTGCGGCACCTACGACGACGGCCGCGACGACCGGGTCCAGGTGCTCGACCTCGACGGCCGGACGATCACCACCCTCCAGGACGACGACATCGGCGGCGGGGTGAACGGCGACCTGGTCCAGGTGACGTCCTACAAGCGCGATGCGGCCGGGACCTACGTCTACGAGCTCGACAGCGGCCGGTTCCTCCGGGTCAGCGAGGCGGTGTCCTCCTACTCCCTCGGCGGTCCGACGCCGGCGGGCTACGTGTTGTGGGACACCCCTGTCGGTACGGCGAGCGGCCCGCAGGAGCCGATCCCCGGGGCCACCCAGTGGCTGGCGCGCTGGCTTCCCTAGATGAGTAACTCCAAGGGGTCGCACGCTCCGCGACGCTCACCACGCACGCTGGCGGCGTTGCAGACGCTCGACGTGCGCCCAGCATGGCCGCAACCTAGGTCTGAACGAAGTGGCCTTTGCCAGCGCACGCGTCGAGCGCCGCTCGCGTGCACGATCCCTTGGAGTTACTCATCTAGCCCGCTCCTAGACTCGGAGGTGTGAACGAGATCCTGCGCCCCGTCGTCCGTCCCCGTCGCCTGCGGACCTCGGCGGCGATGCGCGACCTCGTCGCCGAGACCACGCTGCGGCCCGAGCAGCTGGTGCTGCCGGCGTTCGTGCGCGAGGGCGCGAGCGAGCCGACGCCGATCAGCTCGATGCCCGGTGTCGTCCAGCACACCCGCGACTCGCTGCGCAAGGCGGCGGCCGAGGCGGCGCAGGCGGGGCTGCGCGGGATCATGCTGTTCGGCGTACCGCAGGTCAAGGACGCCACCGGCTCCGGCGCCACCGACCCCGAGGGGATCCTCAACGTCGCGATCGCCGACGTCGCCAGCGAGGTGGGCGACGCGCTGGTCGTGATGGGCGACCTGTGCCTCGACGAGTTCACCGACCACGGCCACTGCGGGGTCCTCGACGCGGCCGGCCGGGTCGACAATGACGCCACCCTGGTGCGGTACGCCGACATGGCGGTCGTCCAGGCCGAGGCCGGCGCCGGCATGGTCGGCCCCAGCGGCATGATGGACGGCCAGGTCGCGGTGGTCCGCGACGCCCTCGACGCCGCCGGGTTCACCGACACCGGGATCCTCGCCTACTCCGCGAAGTACGCCTCCGCCTTCTTCGGACCCTTCCGCGAGGCGGTCGACAGCTCCCTGCAGGGCGATCGCCGCACCTACCAGCAGGACGGTCGTCGCAACGCCAACGAGGGCGTGCGCGAGGCGCTCCTCGACATCGAGGAGGGGGCCGACGTCGTCATGGTGAAGCCGGCCCTGGCCTACCTCGACGTGCTGCGCCGCGTGGCCGACGCCGCGAGCGAGCTCGGCGTGCCGACGGCGGCGTACAACATCTCGGGGGAGTACTCCATGCTCGAGGCGGCCGCGGCCCACGGCTGGATCGACCGCGAGGCGGCGATCCTCGAGACGCTCACCTCGATCCGGCGCGCCGGTGCGGACATCATCCTCACCTACTGGGCCACCGAGGCCGCCGGCCTGCTGAGCTGACCTTCAGCGCGGCCAGCTCCTCGGCCAGGGCCCGGTTGCGGGCCCGGAGCCGCCGGTTGGCCTTCCGCTTCCTCTCGAGCGCGGCGGAGGCGGCGTCGAACGCCCCGCGGGTCCCCTCGAGGTGGGTCCACAGGTCGGAGATCTGGGTGATGGCGCCCTGGTGGGCCGTCGCGACCTCCCGGGCGTACGTCGTCGTGACGCTCAGGCTGGCCCCCAGCTCGGCGAAGGCGCGGGCGCGGAAGTCGCGCTGGGCAGTGTCCGAGCCGAGCAGCGCGGCGGCGATCCGCCGGTTCTCGGCCGCTCGGTCGGCCAGGTCGACGTCGGTGCGCTCCGCGTCGGGCAGGCTGACGCCCTCGACCGCGTACCGGGTCGCCAGCTGCAGGCCCGGGGTGTCGAGGAAGGCGCGCCACATGTGCAGGTCGCTCCACACGTCGGCGGGGGCGGGCTGCCAGCCGTGGACCAGCCGGCGGTACGCCGCGAGCCGGTAGCCCGCGACGCTCGGCCCGAAGAGGTTGAACCTCTCGGTGCGCATCCGCTCCCGCGTCGCCGGGTCGGCCAGGTCGCCGAGGTGCACCGCGATCTCGCCCTCGGGCGTCAGTCGGACCTGGAGCAGGTTGCCGAAGTCGGCGTCGGCGAGCAGCTGCCGCAGCTCGGCGAGGTGTCCGGGGAACCAGAGGTCGTCGTCGGCGATCTGGGCCACCAGCGGGCGCGTCGCCTCGTCGACCTCCTCCAGCACCCGGTGACGGTGCGCCTCTCCGTGCCGCTCGCCCTTCGGCAGGTCGAGGACGCGGACCCGCGGGTCGCGCTCGGCGTACTCCTGCGCGAAGGCGGCGGTCTCCGGCGGCGCGCCGTCGCAGATCACGACCAGGTCGAGGTCGGTGACGCTCTGCGCCAGCACCGACTCGATCGCCGTCCCCAGCATCACCGGTGGGCGGTGCACCGGGAGCAGGACGGTGAACCCGGTCAACCGCTCGCGCCGGGCAGCCCGGCCATGGTCCGCAGGGTCGCGATGGCCCGGACCACCGCGAGGGCGTCGCTCGCGTCGGACCGGGGCGGCGGGCCGCCGGCCAGGTGGTCCAGGAAGGCCCGCAGCTCGGCCGCCAGGGGGAGCTCGGCGCCCACCGGCCGCTCGCGGGTCTCGGGCGTGATCTCGACCCCGTCGACGGTCCCGGCCAGCACGATCCGGTCGTCCCAGGAGTCGGCCAGCTGGCCGGAGCCGTGCTCGCCGACCACGACGACGGTACGACGGTTGACCGGGTGGTCGGCCGACACCTCGCAGGTGACCAGCGGTCCGTCGTCGTCGCGCAGGACGGCGAGCAGCCCGCTGCCCGAGGCGTCCGCCGCAGCCGCGAACCGCGGCTGCGGGACCCGGCCGAGGATCTCGACCGCGATCGACAGGTCGTGGGGGAGCAGGATCCACACGGCGTCGACGTCGCGGTGCGGGTTGCCCCAGCCCAGCCGGTGGCTGGTGATGCTGCGCAGCGGGCCGAAGGCGCCGCTGCGGGCGAGCCGGGCGAGCTCGAGGATCCCGGGGTGGTAGCGCCACTTGTCCATCACGAAGATCCGCTCGCCGGCGGCCGCGACCAGCTCGGCGGCACTCTCCGCGTCGGCGGTCAGCGGCTTCTCGACGAACATCGGCCGCTCGCGGGGGAGCAGTGCCCGCACGCACTCGGCATGCCGCACCGTGACCGGCGCGATGACGTAGCCGTCGGCATCGGGCAGGTCCGCGGCCGACGCCACCACGGAGGCGGCGCCGCCCCCGAGTGCGGCCTGCCGCGAGGCCTCCGACGGCACCGCGACGTGCACCTCGGCGCCCAGGGCGCGCAGGTCCCGGAAGATGAGCCGTCCCCAGCGGCCGAAGCCGACGAGGCCGACGACGGGTGCGCTCACGCCTCGACCCCGGAGAGGTACGCCGCGCGCATGGTCGCGAAGTCCGGGGCGCCCCGGTCCCGCTCGGAGAGCAGCGGGTCGGGGTCCAGCCGCCAGTCGAGGCCGAGCGCGGGGTCGTCGTAGCGGCAGCCGAGCTCGTCGGCGACGTCCCAGTAGCTGTCGACGCCGTACAGGTGGACGCTCGGCACCGGGAACCAGAAGCCGTGGCACACGCCGGGCGGGATCGCGACGGCCGTGGGCGCGTCGGCGTCGATCGTCAGCACGGCGGAGCGTCCGGTCGTCGGGCTGTCGGGACGCAGGTCGTGCAGGCCGAGGACCAGGGTGCCGGCGAGGACGGTGAGGTAGTCGTGGTGGGTGACGTGCACGTGGACCCCGCGCAGCACCCCGGCCCGGGAGCGGACGGCGTTCCACTGCACCGGGCGCACGTCGAGCGGCCACTCGTCGCGGAACACCTCCACGAACTGTCCCCGCTCGTCGGCGTGGGCGGTGAGGTCCACGACCCGCACGCCTGCCAGCGCGGTGTCCTCGCCCGTGAGTGCCACGTCTCCTCCTCCGGGCCTCGGTGGAGGCCGCGGGAAACGGTAGTCGCTGGGTGGGCCCACGGCAGGAGAAACACGAGAGCCCCGGACCAGGGGGGCAGTTCCGGGGCTCTCGCGGGTCGTGCGTGGGCTACGGCTTGAGGCCGTAGCTGAGCAGGCAGTTCAGCAGCTGCACCGACTGGGTCAGCTTCGGGTACTCGGCCTGGCAGGCGCTCGCCGCCTGCTGGCTGGTCAGCAGGCCCAGGACGCCGCTGATCAGGTTCGAGGTGACCGCGCCGGCGCCCGTGTCGACGTCGTTGAGCGGGCCGGGCAGCTCCGGGAGGCTCGGCGCGGGGCTGCCGCCGCCGGTGCCGCCGCCACCGGTGCCACCGCCGCCGGTGCCGCCGCCGTTGTTGCCGCCGTTGCCGGCGTCCGCGGGCGGTGCCGGGAGGGTCGGGTCGGCGGACGGGGTGCCGGTGGTGGTGCCCTTGCCGCCCTTGTTGCTCTTGAACTTGCCGGGGCCGCTGACGTCGAAGCTCGGCGGCTCGGGGACGACGTAGCCCGCGGCGGTCGAGTTGTTCGGCACCGAGGTGAAGTCGCCCTCGAGGTAGGCGTTCATGATCTTGAGGACCAGGTCGACGTAGGCCTGGCTGTGGTTGTAGCGGTAGACCGCGGCCCGCTGGCCGACGACCGTGGAGAGGTCGCCGTCGCCGGAGCAGAGGTAGACGGCGGCGGCCAGCGCCGCGTCGTCGATGTCCTGCGGGTTGCGGGCGGCGTCGTCGTCGGCGTCCACGCCGACGACCTGCCAGGTCGAGGGGATGAACTGCATCGGGCCGACCGCGCGGTCCCACTGGGTGTCGTTGTCGTAGACGCCCGCGTCGGTGTCGGAGATGGCCTTGGTGTTGGCCTGGCCGTCGAGCGCCGGGCCGTAGATGCCGGGGGTGGCCACGCCGTCGTTGTCGAGGACGTTGCCGCCGTGGCGACCGTGGTTGGACTCCACGCGGCCGATCGCGGCGATGAGCTGCCAGGTGATGTTGCAGGACTCGTCGGCGGAGTTGATGACCGTCTCGGCGCGCTGGTAGGCGGCCAGGGCGGCGGCCGGGATCGCGTTGGTGGAGGCGGCGGAGACGATGCCCGCCTCGTTGCCGTCCTCGAGTCCCTCGATCGAGGCCGGGTCGGAGAGGCTCGCGGGGTCCTCGATGGACTCCTCCGGGACGCTGGTGCCGTCGGTCACCTGACCGGGCGTCTCGGCGGCCTGGACCGGCGAGCCGATGCCGCCGATGCCGGCGACCGAAGCGGTCCACGCTGCGGACAGCAAGGCGAGCGGGATGATGGTCGCGACGCGTTGCAGTCGCCCCAGACGCTTCCTCGACATGTGTAACTCTCTCCCCTGGCCACGAGTGGCCCCGTTCTCGCGGGCTCTCCCTCAGTGCCCACCTGTGCACCGAGTCAACGAATCGTGACACACCCGCGTTACGGGTGTCACATGATCCCGCACACAACGTCGCGCCCGTGCTATGGGCGCGGTGCACAAAACAGGTGGCCGGGATGAGGGCCATTGGGACCCATCGGCGACAATGGCGCGGTGTCCGCACCCCTGACCTCGACCTCCGAGGCCCTCTTCGCCCGGGCCCGTGAGGTGACCCCCGGCGGCGTCAACTCCCCGGTCCGTGCGTTCAACGCCGTCGGCGGTACGCCGCGGTTCATCCGCTCGGCCTCCGGGCCGTGGCTGACCGACGTCGACGGCAACGAGTACGTCGACCTGATCTGCTCCTGGGGGCCGATGCTCCTGGGCCACGGGCACCCCGCCGTGCTCGACGCCGTCCAGGCGGCGGTGGGCCGCGGGACGTCGTACGGCACGCCCACGGAGGGCGAGGTGGCGCTCGTGGAGGCGATCGTCGCGCGCACCCCGGTCGAGCGGCTGCGCCTGGTCACCTCCGGCACCGAGGCGACCATGTCGGCGATCCGGCTCGCCCGCGGCTTCACCGGCCGCGACGTGGTCGTGAAGTTCGCCGGCTGCTACCACGGCCACGTCGACTCGCTGCTCGCCGCGGCGGGCTCGGGCCTGACCACCTTCTCCATCCCCGGCACCCCGGGCGTGCCGGCCAGCTCCACCGAGCTGACCCTGGTGCTGCCCTACAACGACCGCGAGGCGGTCGCCGCGGTGTTCGCCGAGCACGGCGACCGGATCGCCTGCCTGATCACCGAGGCCGCGCCGGGCAACATGGGCGTCGTACCTCCCGCGCCGGGGTTCAACCGGTTCCTCGCCGAGACCTGCAAGGCTCACGGCGCGCTGTTCATCAGTGACGAGGTGATGACCGGCTTCCGGGTCTCGGAGGCCGGCCAGTGGGGAACCGACGGCGCCGTCGAGGGCTGGGCCCCCGACCTGATGACCTTCGGCAAGGTGATGGGCGGCGGCTTCCCGGCCGCCGCGTTCGGCGGCCGCGCCGACGTGATGGCCCACCTCGCTCCCGAGGGCCCCGTCTACCAGGCCGGCACCCTGGCCGGGAACCCGGTCGCGACCGCCGCCGGCCTCGCCACCCTCACCGCCGCGACCGACGAGGTCTACGCCCGGCTCGACGTCGTCGCCGACGCGCTGCGCGCCGGGGTCGCGGAGTCGTTCACCGCTGCCGGGTTGCCGCACGTCATCCAGTCGACCGGCTCGATGTTCTCGGTGTTCCTCACCGAGGCCCCGGTGACGAACTTCGCGCAGGCGCAGGGCACCAGCGTGCCGGCGTACGCGGCGCTCTTCCACTCGATGCTCGACCAGGGCGTGCACCTGCCGCCGTCGGCCTTCGAGGCGTGGTTCGTCTCCTCGTCCCACGACGACCGGGCCGTCCAGCAGATCCTCGACGCCCTTCCGGTGGCTGCCCGCGCCGCCGCCACCGCCTTCGGAGCCGCGCTGTGAGCACCCCCGACACGATCGTCCACCTGGTCCGTCACGGCGAGGTCCACAACCCCGAGGGCGTGCTCTACGGCCGCCGCGACGGCTTCCACCTCTCCGACCGCGGGCGCGCGATGGCCGACCGGGTCGCCGAGGCGCTCAAGGGCAACGACATCACGGTGATCCGCTCCTCGCCGCTGGAGCGCGCCCAGGAGACCGCCGCGCCCCTGGCGTCCGCGCTCGGGCTCGAGGTCGGTCGCGAGGCGCGGGTGATCGAGTCCGCCAACCGGTTCGAGGGCCTGACCTTCGGCAAGGGCAACAACGCGCTGCGCAACCCGCTGCTGTGGCGCCACCTCTACAACCCGTTCAAGCCGTCGTGGGGCGAGCCCTACCGGGCGATCGTCGAGCGGATGATGGCGGCCGTCCACGACGCGCGTCGCGACGCCGCCGGTCACGAGGCCGTCCTGGTCTCCCACCAGCTGCCGATCTGGACCACCCGCCTGGCAGCGGAGAAGCGCTCCTTCCTCCACGACCCGCGCAAGCGCCAGTGCACGCTGTGCTCGATCACCTCGTTCGGGTTCGCCGGCGAGGAGCTGGTCGAGATCTCGTACGCCGAGCCCGCCATCGACCTGATCCCGACCGGCGACATCGCCGCGCCGTTCTCCGCCGGTGACGCACCGGAGGAGAACCGGCCGGAGGGGACCCCTTCGGCATGAGACGTCGTGTCGTCGCCCTGATCGGGCTGGTCTTCCTCGCGTCCGGGTGCTCCCGGATCGGCGGCACCGGCGACCAGAACTACATCAACGGCGACCAGCAGCTCGTCCTGGTCAAGGCCGCCGACCGGCAGCAGCCCCTCGGCATCAGCGGTACGACGATCCAGGGCCAGCCGCTCGACATCGCCGACCTGCGCGGCAAGGTCGTCGTGCTCAACGTCTGGTGGTCCGGGTGCGGGCCGTGCCGCAGCGAGATGCCGATGCTGGTCGAGGCCGAGGACGAGCTGGCCAAGGACCAGCCCGACCAGGTCGCCTTCGTCGGCATCAACATCCGTGACCTCGCGCCGGAGACCGCGGCGGCGTTCGAGAGGGACCGCGGCGTCGACTACCCGTCGCTCTACGACCCGGGCAGCGAGACGCTGCTCGACATGGGCAAGTACGCGCCGTACGCGCCCCCGGCCACCCTGGTCCTCGACCGTGAGGGCCGGGTCGCGGCGCTGATCAACGGGCCGGTCCCGTCGAAGACCACGTTGACCACCGTCGTCGAGGACACCCTGGCGGAGTCCGATGGGTGACTGGTTCCGCGAGCAGGCGCTCGCCGGCGGGCTCGGGATCGCCGTCCCCGTCGCGATGGTCGCCGGGCTGGTCTCCTTCTTCTCCCCGTGCGTGCTGCCGCTGCTGCCGGGCTACCTCTCCTATGCGACCGGGCTCTCCGGCGCCGACCTGGCCGCCGGTGAGGCGAGCCACCGCCGAGGCCGGATGCTGCTCGGCTCGGTGCTCTTCGTGCTCGGCTTCGCGGTCGTCTTCGTGTTCGCCGGTACGGCGTTCGGCGGCCTCGCCTCCCAGCTGCAGCGCTGGCAGGACACCATCACCCTCGTGCTCGGCGGGATCCTCATCGTGCTCGGGCTGGTGTTCGCCGGGTTCGTCCCGTGGCTGCAGCGCGACGTACGCATCCACAAGCTGCCGGGCGTCGGCCTCGGTGCCGCCCCGCTCATCGGCGCGCTGTTCGCGATCGGGTGGACGCCCTGCGTCGGCCCGACCTTCGGCGTCATCCTCAACCTCACCTACGCCGACGGCGGCACCGCCGCCCGCGGCGCGCTGCTCGCGCTCTGCTACGCGCTGGGCCTCGGCATCCCGTTCGTGATCGTGGCGCTGGCCTACAACCGCACCGTCGGCGCGCTGAAGTGGGTACGCCGCCACCAGGCCACCGTGATGCGGATCGGCGGGCTGTTCCTGGTCGCGATCGGCCTGCTGATGGTCACCGGCTGGTGGGACCACATCGTCCAGTGGGCGCAGCTGCGCACCGTCGACTTCGGGGAGACGCTCGTATGAGCGGCCCCGACGAGCGTCGTGCCGACGGGCGCCGGTCCGGAGAGCTGACGGCGCGCGAGCTCGGCCGGTGGACGTGGCGCCAGATCACCTCGATGCGCACCGCGCTGATGCTGCTCCTGCTGCTCGCGCTGGCCGCCATCCCCGGCTCGGTGATCCCGCAGGCCGACGTCGACTCGCTCGCCGTGACCCGTTGGAAGGACGAGCACCCGAAGCTGACGCCGGTCTACGAGAAGCTCGACCTGTTCTCGGTCTACAGCTCGCCGTGGTTCTCGGCGGTCTACCTGCTGCTCGTGCTGTCCCTGGTCGGCTGCATCATCCCGCGCCTGTTCGTCTACTACCGGGCCCTGCGCGCCCAGCCGCCCGCGGCACCGCGCCACCTGACCCGCATGCCGGTCCAGGCGTCGTACGACACCGAGCAGGAGCCCGACGAGGTGCTGGCCCGGGCCCGCCGGGTGCTCGGCCGCCGCCACCGGATCCGCAAGGCCGGCGAGGGCGACGACTTCGTGGCCGCCGAGCGGGGCTACGTCCGCGAGGCCGGCAACCTGGTCTTCCACCTGTCCCTGCTGATCGTGCTCGCCGGCGTCGCGATGGGTGGCCTGTGGGGCTACCAGGGCGGCGTGATCCTGGTGCAGGGCACCACCTTCAGCAACAACCTCACGCAGTACGACGACTTCAAGCCCGGTGGCCTGTTCCGGCAGAGCCAGATGGAGAACTTCCGGTTCAGCGTCGACAAGTTCTCCGTCGACTGGCTCAAGGAGGGCCCGCGCTTCGGCCAGGCCCGCAAGTTCCAGGCCGGGCTGACCTACCGCGTCGGCGACGGCGAGCCGAAGAAGTACGACCTCAAGGTCAACCACCCGCTCGAGATCGACGGCACCGACGTCTTCCTGATCGGGCACGGCTACGCGCCGGTCATCACGGTCCGCGACGGCACCGGCCAGGTCGTGTGCACCGGGCCGACGGTCTTCCTGCCACGAGACGCCAGCTTCTTGTCGTACGGCGTCGTGAAGTGCCCGACCGCGAAGCCGGGCCAGATCGGGCTCGACGGCCTGTTCTTCCCCAGCTTCGAGATGAAGGACGGCAATCCCGTCACCGTCTTCGGCGACGACCTCAACCCGACGCTGTCGATGCTCGCCTACACCGGCGACCTCGGGCTCGACGACGGTCGCTCGCAGTCGGTCTACGTCCTCGACAAGGCCAAGGCGACCCAGCTGAAGAAGGCCGACGGCAAGCCGCTGCGCGTCGACCTGCAGCCGGGTGACTCCGTCGAGCTGCCCGACGGGCTCGGCTCGGTGACCTTCGACCGGGTGGACCCGTGGATCCGGGTGCAGATCAGCCAGACGCCCGGCAAGGGGATCGCGCTGACCGGCGTGATCCTCGCCCTCATCGGCCTGTGCTGCTCGCTCTTCATCCGGCCGCGCCGGGTGTGGGTGCGGGCGGTGCCCGTCGGTGCTGATGGGGACGGCAGCGGCACCCGGGTCGAGGTGGCGGTCCTCGACAGATCCGGAAATGGTGAGATGGACGAGGTCCTCGCCGCCGTACTCGACAAGCTGCGGGACGAACCCGAGAACGTGAGGCAGTCATGAGCAACACCGCGTGGGAGACTCTGAGCAACCAGGCCGTCGCGACGGCCGGCGTCGTCTACTTCCTGGCCCTGGTGGTCTATCTGGCCGAATGGGCCTCGCTGCGTCAGCCGGCGGCCGACCGTGAGCTGGTGGGCGCCGGCGCCGCGGCGGACGCGCCGACGGCGGCGGAGCCCGAGCCCGAGGGCGCGCGGACGGCGTTCCTCGGCCGGCTCGGCATCCTGCTCACCTCGATCGCCTGCGCCGCCCACTTCGTGGCCCTGGTCGGCCGCGGCATGGCCGCGGACCCGAACCGGGTGCCCTGGGGCAACATGTACGAGTTCACGCTCTCCGGCACGTTCGTCGTGGCGCTGCTGTACGTCGTGCTCTACAAGAAGTTCGCCCTCGGCTGGATGGGCCCGCTCGTCGTCGGCTTCGTCGTCGCCACCCTCATGCTGGCCGTGATCTGGCTCTACGACGCCGTCGCGCCGCTCACCGAGGCGCTGAACTCGCCGTGGCTCGTGATCCACGTGGTGTCCGCGATCACCGCGACCGGCGCCTTCACCCTCGGCGGCATCGCGTCGGCCATGTACCTCGTCCGGATGCGCGCCGAGCGCCGCGCCGCCGCGACCGAGCGGCCGCTGAGCCGATGGATCGGGCGGGTCCCCCAGCTCGACGCCCTCGACCGCCTCGCCTACCGGGTGCACGCCTTCGCGTTCCCGGTGTGGACCTTCGCGGTCCTGATCACCGGCCCGATCTGGGCGCACGAGGCCTGGTCGCGCTACTGGAACTGGGACCCCAAGGAGGTGTGGGCGTTCATCACCTGGGTCGTGTACGCCGGCTACCTCCACGCCCGTGCCACCGCCGGCTGGAAGGGCCGCAAGGCCGCCCTGCTCGCGCTGCTCGGCGTCGCGACGCTGTGGTTCAACTTCATCGGGATCAACTACTTCTCGACCACGAGCCAGCACTCCTACGCGGCCGAGCGTGTTGTCGACGCAACTACCGGACTTGTCGCCGAACTGCCGTTCCGGGGACGAATTCGGTAGTTGAACCGGAGGCCGGCCGACTCAGGCGTCGGGTGAGTCCGGCGGCTGCGGTGTGTCGCGGTGTCGCTCCCGCTGGCGGCGACGCCACTCGAGGTCGCGCAGGAAGCCCTCGTCGTCGTCAGGGGCGACCGGACGGGTGGGCGGGTGCGGCTTCGGCGTCCGACGACGCGCCGGCTGGTCGCCGTCGCCGTGCTCCTGCAGCCAGCGGACCGCGAGGTAGGTCACGGCCGCGAAGACGAGGACGACGAGCAACAGCTTCACGTCTCCAGAGTAGGACCTGGGCGGTGAGATCGTTCCCCCTCCCGATGACCTTCTCCGCGCTTCTCCGGCCTAGGCTGGACAGGTGAAGGAGTTCTGGATCTACACGGCCCTGCGCGCGGGCCTGTTCATCGGCGCGTTCTGCGTGGTGGGCGGCGTGTGGCTGCTCGTCGCCGACACCGTCAACGTGCTGTGGGTCATCGTGATCGCCTTCCTGGTCAGCGGCGTCGCGTCGTACGTCCTGCTCGAGCGGCAGCGCTCGGCGTTCGCGGTGAAGGTCGAGAACCGCGCGGGCCGGATCACCGAGAAGTACGAGGAGATGCGGTCCAAGGAGGACACGGAGGACTGAGGCGAAGCCTCAGCCCACGACCAGGCCGACGCCGGCCAGCACGGCCCAGACCAGCTCGGCCACCCCGGTCTTCTGCAGCACCGGGATCAGCGCCGGGCCCTGGGCGCCGCCGAGGACGATCCGTGCCGCCGCCACGGCGGGCAGCAGGAAGCCCAGGCCGAGCAGTGCCCACCAGGTGGTGAGGGCCGCGAGCACGACGACGGCGGCGGCGGACAGGCCGACGAGGACGGCGTAGAAGCCCCGGGTACGACGGTCGCCGAGCCGCACGGCCAGTGTCATCTTGCCGGCGACCCTGTCGGTGGGGATGTCGCGCAGGTTGTTGGCGACCAGGATCGCGCAGGCCAGCGCGCCGACACCGGTGCCGGCGGCGAGGGCGGCCCAGCCGCTGGCGCCCCAGCGCTCGGTCTGCACCCAGGTGGTGCCGACGACGGCGACCAGGCCGAAGAACACGAACACCATGACCTCCCCGAGCCCGAGGTAGCCGTAGGGCTTCTTGCCACCGGTGTAGTACCAGGCGGCGAGCACGCAGAGCGCCCCGACGAGGACCAGCCACCACGAGGTGGTCGCCGCCAGGACCAGGCCGGCGACGCCGGCGACGCCGAAGGAGCCGAAGGCGGCGCGCTTCACCGCGCCGGGGCTGGCGAGCCCGGAGCCGACCAGGCGCAGCGGGCCGACCCGCTCGTCGTCGGTGCCACGGATGCCGTCGGAGTAGTCGTTGGCGTAGTTGACGCCGACCTGGAGGGCCAGGCTCACCACGGCGGCGAGCAGCGCCTTCCACCAGACCCCGCGGTCGTCGTACACGGCGACGGCGGTGCCGACGACGACCGGCGCGACCGCCGCCGGGAGGGTGCGGACGCGGGCGCCCGCGATCCAGTGCGCTGCAGTGGCCATAGCCGTCGATTCAAGCAGGCGCGGCCGCGGCGTCGTCCAGCCGGGTCAGGTGGCGCTCGGCGGCGCGTGCTGCCGGGTGGATGAGGACGGCCGCGACGAGGACGATCCCGGCGATCACGAACCATCCCGGGGTGCCCCACTCCATGGCGAGGAAGGTGTACGCCGCCGGCGCCCAGACCGTGCCGAGGGTGTAGCCGAGCTGGGAGACGCCCTGGTACTCGCCGCGGCGCGCGGGGTCGGACAGCTCGGCCTGCAGGCCCCACTCCCCGGCGGACTGGAACAGCTCGGCGCCGGTGACGGTGACGTGCCCGATCCAGACCAGCGCGATGGTCACCCAGCCGACCGTGTCGTGGGTGACCAGCACGATCCCGCAGGACAGGACGAAGAAGAACGCGCCCCGGCGCTGGGCGCGCAGCGAGTCGGCGACGGTGGTGACGCCGCGGGCAGCCGCCACCTGGAGCAGCACCGCCATCACCGTGTTGGTGCCGAACAGCCAGGCCAGCAGCACCCGCGGCGCGTCGGTCTCCTCGACGAGCCACAGCGGGATGACGACGTTGAGCAGCACCTGGTGGGTGCCGAGGATGCCGCCGCAGACCGCCATCGCGACGTACCCCTTGTTGCGCAGCGCACTGCGCCGGTCGCCGTCCCGTCCGTCGGTCACCGCCTCCAGGGCCTCCTCGAGCGGCGCCTCCTCGGCGTGGTGCGCGACCGAGGGCAGCCGGGAGACGAGGGCGGCGTTGAGGACGAGCAGGGTGGCCGTCGCGAGCGGTACGGCGCGGATCACGTGGTCGTCGTTGGTGGCCAGCGCGATGCCGGCCAGCAGGGCGCCCAGGGTGTAGCCGACGTTGCGGGCGGCGCGGAAGTACGCGTTGGACGACACCCGCTCCTCGCGCGGGAAGACGTCGAAGCGGTAGGCGTTGCGCGCCGACCGGCTCGCCGACGTGACGTTCTCCAACACGATCATCATCGCGACGAACGTGAGCAGCCCACCGACGGCCAGCCACGCCAGGTAGAGCAGCGCCTCGACCAGCGAGGCGAGCGCCCAGACCCGCTTGGCGCCGTAGCGGTCGGAGAGCTTGCCCAGGGGTACGGCGAGCAGGAAGGTCACCAGGCCCGCGATGGACAGGCCCAAGCCGACCTGGGCCGCGGACAGCCCGACGATCTGGGTGAAGAACACCGCGCTCCCGGTGAGGAACACCCCGTCGCCGAAGGCGGAGAGCACGGACTGGCCGGACAGACGGCGGACGAGAGGAGTGGGGCCAGCGAGGCGGGTGACCCGGTCCGAGAGGAGGTTGGGCATCGAGAGGAGAACCTATGCCCGGCGCCGGCCGGCTGTCGAAGGACTTCCGGGGGATCCGGGTCACATCGCGACGAGCGCCGTCACCCCGAGCGCGATGCCGGACAGGTAGGTGAACATCGCCCCGGAGTCGCGGACCGGGCCGTGCGCGGCCAGCGTCCTCGACCTGAGCATGTCGAAGGCGTGCCCGAAGCGGGCCGCGGTGGCGACCACGGCGAGCACGTCGAGCCACCAGCCGGCGGTCAGCGTGGAGCAGACGACGAGGAGGACGACGAGCGTCGGGACGTACTCGGCCGCGTTGCCGTGCGCGCGCTGCGCGATGAGCAGCCGGTCGGCCGGGTCGGTGGGCATCTGCGGTCCGTCCGCGCCGCGGATCGCCCGGTGCCGGGTGACGTTGGCGCCGAGGACGAACAGCAGCATGCCCATCAGGGCGATGCAGGTGATCACGATGGTGCTCATGCGAAGGCCTCTTCTCTCGGGAGGACGGTCGGGAGGACGGTCGGGAGGAGCCGGCGCAGGGTCGCACCGGCCAGGTCGGTGCCCAGCAGGGCGTCGGTCTTGCTCGTGCCGCCGGGGCAGGTCACGTTGACCTCGATCAGCCGGCCGTCGATGACGTCGAGGCCGGCGGTCGCGATGCCGTGGCGGGCGAGCAGGGGAGCGACGGCGGCGACGATGCGCCGGTCGGCGGCGTCGACGCTCGCAGGGGCGGAGGGCGGCCCGATCCGGAAGTCGCCGGGCTCGAGGTGACGCAGGACGGCGCCGACGATCTCGCCGTCGACGAGGAACAGCCGCTTGTTGCCGTCGGCGACGGCGCTGAGGTGGGCCTGCGCGATCACGTGCCGCCGGCCGCCGGCGGTCGCCGACTCGGCCAGCGCTCGCGCGGCCGCGTCGTCGTGCAGCAGCCACACGTCGAGGCCGCCGAACCCGTCGACCGGCTTCACGACGGCCGCGCCGTGCTCGACCACGAATCGGCGCACCTGCGCGGGATCGGGGGTCACCAGCGTCGGTGGACAGAGCTCGGGGAAGCGCAGCGCGACCAGCTTCTCGTGCAGCGCGCGCACGCCCGCGGGGTGGTTGACCACCCGGGTGCCGGCGGCCTCGACCAGGTCGAGGAGGTACGTCGTGTGCAGGTACCGCGCGTCGACCGGCGGGTCGATCCGCAGCAGCACGAGCTGCACCGTCGCGGCCACGTCGACGGTATCCGGGAGCCCGACGTGGCACCACGGCGTGCTGACGAGCCAGCGGTGGTCGTCGCCGCGGACGCGCGGACCGAGCGTCACCGGCGTGGCTCGTGCCAGCAGGCGCCCCGCGACCACCGTGAGGTCCTCGGGCGTGCAGACCCGGACGGCGACGCCGAGGTCCTGGGCCGCGGCGACCAGCCCGACGGTCGAGTCGACCGCCGGGTCCAGCCCGGCCCACGGGTCGGCCACGACCAGGACGCTCATGCCGCGACCCTCCGGCGCGAGCCGGTCAGGAGAGCGAGCCCGCGGTCCGCGTCGCAGCAGCCCGCCGCAGCGTCTGCCCAGTGCTCGGCCAGCCGGGCCCGCTCTCCCGAGAGGGAGGCGAGGGCCGCACGCCGGCGCTCGTCGTCGTACAGGAGCGCGGCGAGGCCGTGCAGCAGGTCGCCGACCTCGCGGGCAGGGCGGGCGTCGGGGAAGCGGACCTCGAGGTAGCGCCCGCGCGGGCGGACCGGCGGGAACAGCGTGCTGAGGTGCGCCTCGGCGCAGGCTCCAAGGAAGTCGGTGGCGCCGGCGGCGAAGGAGGCGTAGGCGGCGACCGGGTCGTCGCCGTGGAGCAGCCGGTCGTCGAAGGCGGTCCGCGCGGGGTCGACCGCGAGCCAGGTGGTGAGCCGGCCGTCGGGTCCGGTGCTGCGCGCGGTCGCGGCGGCGAGGAACGGGCCGGCCAGCAGCAGCACCCGCCACTGTTCGATCCCGGCGGCGCCCGGCCACCAGTCGAGGCAGGCCTGGGTGGAGGCGGTGGAGCGCATCATCCGGCGGCCGGCGGGGCCGATCGTGTCGAGGTGGTGCTCCATGGCGTCGTACCGCGGGGTGCGCAGGTGGCGCGGCGTGGCCGGGTCACAGCGGCGGACGGGGCGGGCGTCGAGCACCACCGAGTGCGGCTGCAGGTCGCGGCCGAGGGCGGCGGTGACCTCGACGAGGTGGCGGGCCGCGGCATCGGGCGACGGTGCGGACGGGAGGCTGAGCTCGACCTGGCCGCCGGGCTCGAAGCTCAGCCAGGGTGCGTACCAGCGACCGGCGCTCGCCTCACGGACCCGCTCGGGCGCGACGCTTGCGCCGCTGAAGAGGCCCATGGCGAACAGCTCCTGCTCGACCGCCACCCGGACCGTGCGGGTGCTGCCGGGGAGCTGCGGTCGGAACAGCCGGGCGACGGCGGGCCGAAGGGTTCGTACGTCCATGGCATCTCCTGATAAAGTAAGGCTGCCTGTCAATAATGGAAGGTAGCCTGTCAATATGTCAAGAGAGCTGAACCGCCCCGATCGCGAGCCGTTGATCGCGCTCGTGGAGAAGACGGCCCGGGCGCTGCGGGCCGACATGATCGCCAGCGCGCACCGCGCCGGCTTCCCCGAGGTCGCGCTCGCGCACTCGGCGGTGTTCGCGACCCTGCCGCCCGAGGGGGCCCGCGCCGCCGACATGGCCGCCCGTGCGGAGATCACCCGGCAGTCGATGGGCGAGGCGGTCCGCGACCTGGTCCGGCTCGGGATCCTCGAGATGGTGCCGGACCCCTCCGACGGGCGCGCGAAGCTGGTGACCTACACGGCGTACGGCAAGGAGGTCGCCCAGGCCGGCTTCGACCACATCACCGATCTCGACCGCCGGTTCCGCGCTGAGCTCGGCGACGAGGAGTACGACGCCGCCCGTCGCGTCCTCGAACGGGTGCGGACCCTGCTCACGCCGTGACGGTGGGTGCGCTCTCCCCGGCGGCGACGGGCCGGAAGTTCCGCTCGGCGAAGCGCCGTGCCGCCCGCACGGACGGACCGAGCCCGATCGTGGCGACGAGGATGATGCCCGCGATCACCAGCCAGCCCTCGGCGCCCCAGGTCAGGGCGAGGAAGGTGTAGACGGCCGGCGACCACTGGAAGCCCAGCGCGCCGGCGACCTCCTGGACGCCCTGGTACTCGCCGCGCCGGTCCGGGTCGGACAGCTCGGCCTCGAAGGACCAGCTGGCGCCGGAGATGGCGAGCTCGGCGCCGGTGACCGTGACGTGACCCAGCCAGACGAGCAGCACCGTGATCAGGCCGACCGTCGAGTGGGTGATCATCGTGATGACGCAGGAGGTCACGAAGAAGGCGGACGAGATCCAGACGTAGCGCAGGGCGTCGTCGAGGTTGCGCACCCCCTTCGAGGTGTAGGCCGGCAGGAAGATGCACAGCACCGTGTTGGTGCCGAACAGCCAGGCCAGCAGGACCTGCGGCGCGTCGGTGGCCTCGACCAGCCACAGCGGGATCACGACGTTGAGCAGGATCTGGTTGGTCCACATCACGCCGAGGAAGAAGGTCGTGAACATCCAGCCGATGTTGCGCAGCGGGCCGGGTCCGGTCGGGCGGACGCGGGCCTCGCCGCTCGAGACGCGCAGGTCGTGCGGGGCGGCGGGCAGCCGGGTGATGCCCACGGCGTTGAGCACCATCAGCACGGCCGTGACCACGGGCGTCCACCGGATCACCTCGAGGCTGCCGGTGGCGAGCGCCAGGCCGCCCACGAGTGCGCCCAGGGTGTGGCCGATGTTGAGCCAGGAGTACATGTAGGACTGCGTCTGCACGCGCGTCGCGGGCGGCAGCACGTCGTAGACGTAGGCCTGGTGGCTCGACCGGCCGAAGGCGGTGAAGGCGCCCATCAGGGCGGCCGCGACGACGTACTGCCCGAAGCCCTCGACGAACGGGAGCGCGAGGAACACCAGGGCGCGGGCCACGGCCTGGGCCGCCCAGATCCGCTTGGGGCCGACCCGGTCGATGATCCGGCCCGCGGGATAGGAGAACGCGAACTGGGCGATGCCCATGATCGTCAGTGCCAGGCCGGCGCGGCCCGCGGACATGCCCACGACCTTGGTCAGGAAGACCGCGCTGCCCGTCATGAAGGCGCTCTCGCCGACGGCGAAGACCATGCCCTGCGTGGCGAGTCGTCGCGGCAGGCCGACAGGAGGCATCAGGCGGGCGAAGAACCCGCGTGGATCGCCCGGGAGAGGAGTGCTCATCGGCAGTCATTCTCGCCGGGCCCGCTAGCGTCTGTCGCGTGGATTTCTGGTCGCCCGAGGGCTCGCCCGACAGCGTGGTGGCGCAGGCGCGCGCCTGGCTCGACGGCCCCGACGACGTCGACCTGGTCGTCGCCACGTCCGGGTCGACCGGGCAGCCCAAGCGGGTCCGGGTCCCGCGGGCCGCGGTGCTCGCGTCGGTGCGCGCCTCGGCGGCCCGGCTGGGGGCGAGCGGACCGTGGGTGCTGGCGCTGCCGCCGTCGTACGTCGCCGGGGTGCAGGTCGTGGTCCGCTCGCTGGTCGCCGGGCACGCGCCGACCGTGCTGGACGGTGACGGCTGGCCCGACGGCGACGGGTGGTTCGTCTCGCTGGTGCCGACGCAGCTGACGCGGATGCTGTCGTCGCAGCCCGACCTGGAGGCGCTGCGCCGCGCGCACACGGTGCTGCTCGGTGGCGGTCCGATCGGTGCGTCCCTGCGACTCCGGGCCGCGGAGCTGGGGGTCCGGGTGGTCGCGACGTACGGATCGGCGGAGACCGCCGGAGGCTGCGTGTACGACGGGATGCCGCTCGACGGGGTCGCCGTCGCGCTGGGGGAGGGTGGCCGGATCCGGATCGCCGGGCCGACCCTGTTCACCGGGTACGACGGCCGGCCGGACCTGAGTGCCGAGGTGCTCGTCGACGGCTGGTTCCTGACCTCCGACGCCGGCCGGTTCGACGAGGACGGGCGGCTGGCCGTGATCGGGCGGGTCGACGACGTGATCGTGACGGGCGGGCTCAACGTGCCGGGGCCGGCGGTGGCCGAGCGGCTGCGCGGGCATGCGGGTGTGGATGCCGCCGAGGTGCTCGGCGTACCTGATCCGGAGTGGGGCAACCGGGTCGTGGCCTTCGTCGTGGGGACGGCCGGGCTGGAAGAGCTGCGGGACTGGGTGGGCGCCGCGCACCCCCGGGCCTGGGCGCCGCGCCAGCTGGTGCTGCTGGACGCGATCCCGCTGCTGGCCAACGGGAAGCCCGACCGGCAGGCGCTGCTGCACCACCCGGAGGTCGAGGAGGTTGCGCAGCAACCGTCTCGAGACCAGGAGGTGCGATGAGGGTCGTCTCGATCCCGATGCGGACCCGCTTCCGCGGCATCACGGTGCGTGAGGCCGTGCTGCTGCCCGGGCCTGCCGGGTGGGGGGAGTGGAGCCCGTTCCTGGAGTACCCGCCCGAGGTGGCCGAGCCGTGGCTGCGCTGCGCGGAGGAGGCTGCCGCCGGGACGTGGCCCGCGCCGGTGCGCGACCGGGTGCCGGTCAACGTGACCGTGCCCGCTGTCGGACCCGAGCGAGCGCACGAGATCGTGCTCGCCGGTGGCTGCGCGACCGCCAAGGTCAAGGTCGCCGAGCCGGGGCAGGGCCTCGCCGAGGAGGAGGCCAGGCTGGAGGCGGTGCGCGACGCGCTCGACACCCTCGGCCCGGGCGGTCGGATCCGGGTCGACGCCAACGGTGGCTGGTCGGTCGACGACGCGGTCGCCGCGATCGGCCGGCTGGACCGGGCCGCCGGCGGCCTGGAGTACGTCGAACAGCCGGTCACGTCCGTCGAGGACCTCGCGCTCGTGCGGCGCCGGGTCTCGGTGCCGGTCGCGGCCGACGAGTCGATCCGCCGTGCGGAGGACCCCTACCGGGTCCGCGAGCTCGACGCCGCCGACATCGCGGTGCTCAAGGTGCAGCCGCTCGGCGGGGTCCACGCGTGCCTCGAGATCGCCGAGCGGATCGGCCTGCCCGTCGTGGTGTCCAGCGCGCTGGAGACCTCGGTCGGCATCGCCGCGGGGGTCGCGCTCGCGGCCGCCCTGCCCGAGCTGCCGTACGCCTGCGGGCTGGCCACGGTGCAGCTGCTCACCGGCGACGTCGTGGGCGAGTCGTTGCTGCCGGTCGGCGGTGCGCTGCCCGTCGTACGACCTGCCGTGGAGGAGGCGCGCCTCGACGCCCTCGCCGCCACGCCGGACCGGGTGGCGCACTGGGAGGCCCGGCTCACGCAGGTGCGGGCGGTGCGGAAGGATCAGCGTCCATGACGGACAGCTCGTTCGCGCTCGCGGACGCCCTCGTCGACCGGCTGCGGCGAGCCGGCGTGAGCGAGGTCGTGGTCGCCCCCGGCTCCCGCAACGCGCCCTTGGCGATGGCGCTGTGGGCCGCCGCGCAGGCCGGCGCGCTCCGGCTGCACACCCGCATCGACGAGCGCACCGCCGGCTTCCTCGCCCTCGGCCTGACCAAGTCCGGCGCCCGCGCCGCCGTCCTCACCACCTCCGGCACGGCCGTCGCCAACCTGCACCCCGCCGTCCTGGAGGCGGTGCACGCCGGCGTCGGGCTGGTCGTCGTCTCGGCCGACCGCCCCGCCCGGCTGCGCGGCACCGGCGCCAACCAGACCACCGACCAGGTGGGCATCTTCGGCGGCTTCGTGCCGACGTACGACATCGACTCGGTGGCCGACCTCGCCGCCGTCCCCGCCCCGTGGGACTCCGTCGTCCACCTCAACCTCCAGCTCGACACCCCGCTCGTGCCTGATGTGTCCCGCGCCCCATGCGAATTGGCTGCGGTCGAGCCGGATTCGCGACCAATTCGTATGGGGCGCGGTGCCGACCCGCTCACGGAGGGGCCGCGGACCGTCGTGGTGGCGGGGGACGACGCGAGCCAGCGGGCGCGGCAGCTGGCCGAGGCCGCCGGCTGGCCGCTGTTCGCGGAGCCGTCCAGCGGCTCGCGGACCGGCGAGAACGCGCTGCGCACCTACCGCCTGCTGCTCGCCGGGCCGCTGGGGGCGCGGATCGAGCGGGTCGTCGTGTTCGGGCGCCCGACCCTGTCCCGGCCGGTGACCCGGCTGCTCGAGCGCGCCGACGTCGAGGTCCTCGTGGTGCCGGGGCCGGGTGTGTGGCCGGTTCGGCCCGACGGGTCCCGCACGATCGACGGACCGGTGTGGACCGCGGGCCAGCCCGACGACCCGGCCTGGCTCGACGCCTGGCGTACGGCGGACCGCGAGCTCGGCCGGCGCATCGACCGGCTGCTCGCGGAGCAGCCCGCCCTGACACCGTACGACGTCGCGGCGGCCACCCACGCCGCCCTCCCCGCCGGCGGCCTGCTGGTCGTGGGGGCGTCGAGCCCGATCCGCGACCTCGACATCATGGCCCGCCCGCCCGCGGTCGGCACCCACCGCAAGGTGATCGCGAACCGCGGCCTCGCCGGCATCGACGGCACCATCAGCACCGCCGTCGGCGCCGCACTGGGCCGCCCCGACGGCACCCGGAACCTCGCCCTGATGGGCGACCTGACCTTCCTGCACGACCAGACCGCGCTGGTCCTGGGGCCCGACGAGCCGCGCCCGGACCTGACGATCGTCGTACCCAACGACGACGGAGGCGCGATCTTCTCCATGCTCGAGCAGGGCGCCCCCGAGCACGCTGCGTCCTTCGAGCGGCTCTTCGGCACCCCCCACGGCCACGACCTCGCCGGGCTCTGCGCGGCTGCCCGGGTCCCGCACCTGCGGGTCACCTCGCGCCCCGAGCTGGACCAGGCGCTGGCCAGTCCCAACGGCGGCATCGAGGTGGTCGAGGCCGTCGTGTCGCGGGAGGGCCGGCGCGAGCTGGACCTGCGGATCCGGGCGCTCGCGACCGAAGGAGACTGACGTGGAGATCGCCTTCCTGCTCATCGCCATCGCGGCCACGGTCCTGACGGTCACCGCGATCTCGGAGCGCTTCGAGGTCCCGGCGCCGTTGACCCTGGTCGTGGTGGGCGTCGCGGCGTCGTACGTCCCGGGGGTGCCGGAGCTGCGCCTCGAACCCGAGGTCGTGCTCCTCGGCCTGCTCCCACCGCTGCTCTACTCGGCCGCGGTCAACACCTCGCTCGTCGACTTCAACGCGAACCGGCGTCCGATCCTGCTGCTGTCCGTGGGCCTGGTCGCGTTCACGACGTTCGGCGTCGCCGCCGTCATCCGCCTCGTCATCCCGGACGTCGAGTGGCCGCTGGCGCTCGCGATCGGCGCGGTCGTCGCGCCGCCCGACGCGGTCGCCGCGACCGCGATCGGCCGCCGGATCGGGCTGCCCCGGCGCATCGTCACGATCCTCGAGGGCGAGTCGCTGTTCAACGACGCGAGCGCGCTGGTCGCGCTGCGCGCCGCCGTCACCGCCATCGGTACGACGGTCACCGCCTGGCAGGTCGGGCGCGACTTCGTCATCGCCGCCGGGGGCGGGGTGGCGATCGGGGCGCTGACGTTCGTGGTCGTCGGCTTCCTGCGCAAGAAGATCACCGATCCGCTGATGGACACCGCGATCTCGCTGGTGATCCCGTTCGCGGCGTACATCGTCGCCGAGCGGATCCACGCCTCGGGCGTGGTCGCGGTCGTGGTGGCGGGCCTGGCGCTCGGGCACGTGGCGCCGGTGCTGCAGACCGCGCAGTCGCGGATCGCGGAGCGGATGAACTGGCGCACCATCGCCTACGTCCTGGAGAACACGGTCTTCCTCCTCATCGGGCTGCAGGCCGACTGGCTGCTGGCCGAGGTCGGCGAGAGCGAGTTCGGTGTCGGCACCGTCGCCGTCGCCTGTGCCGCCGTGTTCGTGGCCGTGGTGGTGCTGCGGATGGTGTGGGTGTTCGCCGGCCAGGCCTTCCTGCTGCGCCACGGCCCGGACCCGGTGACCGGGGAGCAGCGCTCGTGGCGCTACTCCTTCCTCATCGGCTGGGCGGGCATGCGCGGCGTGGTCACCCTGGCCGCCGCGTTCACCGTCCCCGAGGACACCGCGCACCGCGAGGTGCTGCTGATCGTCGCCTTCACGGTCGTGGCCGGCACCCTCCTCGGTCAGGGCCTGACCCTGCCCCTCCTGGCCCGCAGGCTCCACGTGCCCTCGCCCGACCCGCACGACGACGCCCTCGCCCGGGCCACCCTGCTCCAGCAGGCGGCCAAGGCCGGCATCCACCGGCTCGACGAGCTCGCGGTCGACTGCGACGACCCGCACCAGGTCCGCGCGCTGATCATCCAGCGCATCGAGCAGCGCAACTTCGCCGCCTGGGAGCGCCTCGGCACCACCGAGGGCGAGGAGAGCCCGAGCGACCTGTACTCACGCTGGCGCGGCGAGATGATCGAGGCCGAGCGCCGCCGGGTGCTGGAGATCCGCTCCACCGGGTCGGTGCCCTCGGAGATCGTCAGCGAGGTGCTGGCCATGCTCGACGTCGAGGAGTCGATGCTCGACGCCGCGGAGGCCGCCCGCGCGGACCTGCGCGCCACCAGCCGGATGCAGCGCAACGACGGCTGCGAGCACCTCGCCGACGCGCCGCTGCTCGACCCGCCGGACGACCCGGTCTGCACCGAGTGCCTCGCCGAGGGCACCCGCTGGGTCGCACTGCGGATGTGCCTGTCCTGCGGCGAGGTCGGCTGCTGCGACTCCTCCCCGAGCCGGCACGCCACGGCCCACTTCCGCGCCACCCAGCACCCCGTCATGCGCTCGGTCGAGCCGGACGAGGACTGGCGCTGGTGCTACGTGCACCACCAGACCGGCTGAGCCAGCGGGCTAGCGTGGGCCCATGCGCCTCACCAAGTTCGGTCATTCCGCGGTCCGGCTCGAGCACGGCCGTACGACGATCGTCCTCGACCCCGGCGTGTGGAGCCAGCGCGAGTCCGTCGAGGGCGTCGACGCGGTGCTGGTCACCCACGAGCACCCCGACCACTACGCGCCCGACCACCTGCGGGCCACGGACGCGCCGATCTTCACCATCGACGCCGTCGCCGCCCAGATCCGCGAGCACGCGCCGGACCTGCTCGAGCGGGTCACCGTGGTCGCCCCCGACGAGGCCTGGACGATCGGCGGGTTCGCGATCCGGGCGGTGGGCGAGCTGCACGCGGTGATCCACCCGGAGCTGCCGCGCTTCCACAACAGCGGCTACCTGCTGACCGCGGGGGAGAGCACGGTGTTCCACCCCGGCGACGCGCTGGTCGCGCCGGGGGCGGCGGTCGACGTACTGCTGGCGCCGGTGTGCGCGCCCTGGATGCGGGTCTCCGAGGGCGTCGACTTCGCCCGGGAGGTCGGTGCGCCGCGCAATGTCGCCATCCACGACCGGGTGTTCTCCGCCGAGGGGCTCGGTGTCGCCGACGCGCAGTTCGGCCGGTTCCTCGAGGCCGCGGGCCAGGAGTACGCCCGGCTGGCCGACGGCGCCGACCTCTGATCCGCCGGCGGTCGCTGGACGGCCCGGTCAGCACACGCTCAGGTCGACCCGGCATGATGGCCTGATGCCGATCGCTCGATCCACCGTCGTGGGCGCCACCTCCGGCGTCCTCCTCCTCGCCGGAGCCGTGGGCTTCGGCGTCGGCCTCCCGAAGGTCGTCGACGACCCGGCCGCGGTGCCCACGCTGCCGACCAAGCTCGACGACCGCTTCGTCGCGCTCCAGGCGATCACGCCGGAGCAGGCCGGCGCGACCTCGCCCGACCAGGCGGCCCAGATCAAGACCTTCACCGACCGCGCCGCGAAGTCGGAGGAGGAGACCCGCAAGATCCTCGCCGAGCAGTACGACGAGGCCGCCGTCCGCGCCTACATCGACGTGCCCGCCGCCTCCTCCTCGTCCCAGTCCATCCCGGCGCAGATCGCGGTGACGGTCGTCCCCGGCAACGCCGGACTGGTCAACCCGAGCGGTCCGTTCGTCGTCGACGAGTCGGGTTCGCACTACACGCTCGAGGTGATCGACGGCAGTCACTGCGCGATCGCATGGAACGAGCCGGTCGACCAGACCACAGGCACGCCGACCGGCCAGAAGCCCACCGGCGCCGACTACCGCGTGCAGTGCCGCAAGGAGGTCGACGGCCTCACCTACGACCTCTACACCAACGGCCTGACGCCCGACGAGGTCGCGTCGTACGTCGACAAGGTGCTCGAGCTCACCGGAAGGGCCTGACGCGCGTGGCCCGTGCAGAGCTCGACAAGCAGCCCGCCGACGTCCGACGGATGTTCGACACCGTCGCTCGGCGCTACGACCTGACCAACGACATCCTGTCCTTCGGGCAGGACCGTCGCTGGCGGCGCGACGTCCTCGCCGCGGTCGACCCGTCGTACGGCGACCGGGTGCTCGACCTCGCTGCCGGCACCGGCACCTCCAGCCAGCCGTTCCTCGACGCCGGCGCCGAGGTGGTGCCGTGCGACTTCTCGATCGGCATGCTCCAGGTGGGCAAGAAGCAGCTGCCCCACCTGCCGTTCACCGCCGGTGACGGCACGAAGCTGCCGTTCCGCGACGCGACCTTCGACGCGGTCACGATCTCGTTCGGCCTGCGCAACATCGTGGACCCGCTGGCCGGGCTCGCCGAGATGCGCCGGGTCACCAAGCCCGGCGGCCGGCTGGTGGTCTGCGAGTTCAGCCACCCCACGTGGAGCCCGTGGCGCACGGTCTACATCGAGTACCTCATGAAGGCGCTGCCCGCCGTCGCCCGCACCGTCTCCTCGGCCCCCGACGCCTACGTCTACCTGGCCGAGTCGATCCGCGCCTGGCCCGACCAGCGCGGGCTGGCCGACCTGATCGGCGAGGCGGGCTGGAGCAGGCCCGAGTGGCGCAACCTGTCGGGCGGCATCGTCGCCCTGCACCGCGCGACGGCCTGACCGGCCCGTGGAGTCGTCCGTGGACCGCGTCGAGTGGACGGTCACGGAGGCCGAGCAGGCTGCGCTGGTCCGTACGTCGACCTGGCAGCTGTGGCGCCGGCTCGCGCTCTACCTCGTGGTGCTCGCCGCCTGTGCGATGGCGGTGTTCGGCTCGGCTCGCTGGGGCACGCCCGGACTCCTCCTGGGTCCGGTGTTCGGGGTCGCGATGGGAGCCTGGCTCTGGGTGAGCGCGCGCCGCTCCGTGCGCCGGATGCTGCTGGCCGCCTACCCGGTCGGCGCCACGGCGGCGGCGGAGGCCACGGACGAGGCGCTGCGCCTCGAGACGGCGGCCGGCGCCAGCGAGCTGCCCTGGGCGCGACTGGCCCGCGTCGTACCGGGATCCGTCGTCGTCCTGGCACGCGACGAGGCCAGCCGGCAGTGGCTCACCATCCCGCGCCAGCTGTTCCCGGACACGTGGGTCCAGCGCATCCCGAGACCCTGAATTACGCAACCCTCTCGTGCGTTAAATCCGCAGGTCAGGGCCGGTTTCGGCGTCGCCGGGCGCATCGGACGCCCCCGATGACCACCCCCCTGTGACGAGGCCTCCGGGCAGTGGCAGGATGTGTGGCACGCCACTAGTGATTCTGTTCACAAGATCACGAGAGGGAGGCTCATGGAGCTCTACACGCCGGTGCTGGTGCTGGCGGCTTTGGCCGCGTTGTTCGCGGTCGGGTCGGTCGTCATGAGCACGTTGGTCGGGCCGAAGCGCTACAACCGCGCGAAGTACGACTCCTACGAGTGCGGCATTGAGCCGACCCCCCAGGCGCTGACGGGGCGCTTCCCGGTGAAGTACTACATCACCGCGATGCTCTTCATCGTCTTCGACATCGAGATCGTCTTCCTCTACCCGTGGGCCGTTCGCTTCGACGCCATGGCCTGGTACGGACTGATCGAGATGGTGCTGTTCATCGCCACGGTCTTCGTGGCCTACGCCTACGTCTGGCGCCGCGGCGGATTGGATTGGGACTGACCATGGGTGTCGAGGAGAAGCTCCCGAGCGGAGTCCTGCTGAGCACGGTCGAGGGCCTGGCCGGCTACATGCGCAAGGCCAGCTTCTGGCCGGCGACCTTCGGGCTCGCGTGCTGCGCGATCGAGATGATGACCAGCGGCGGCCCGAAGTACGACCTCGCCCGGTTCGGCATGGAGGTCTTCCGCGCCAGCCCGCGCCAGGCCGACCTGATGATCGTGGCCGGCCGGGTCAGCCAGAAGATGGCCCCGGTCCTGCGCCAGATCTACGACCAGATGGCCGAGCCCAAGTGGGTGCTCGCGATGGGCGTGTGCGCCAGCAGCGGCGGCATGTTCAACAACTACGCGATCGTCCAGGGCGTCGACCACGTCGTCCCCGTCGACATGTACCTCCCGGGTTGCCCGCCTCGCCCCGAGATGCTCATCGACGCGATCCTCAAGCTCCACGACAAGGTCCAGCACACCCCGCTCGGCGCCAACCGCCAGGCGCAGATCCGTGAGCTCGAGGCCGAGGGCCTGGTCGCCCTTCCCACCAGCGACATGAGGGGGATGCTCCGGTGAGCGACGACAAGCCCGCCGGTCCCGAGAAGGCGGTCGAGCAGCCCGCGGTCGAGCAGTCCCCGGAGAACGCCCCCGAGGCGCTCGGCGAGCCGGGCCTCGAGGTCCGTGCGGTCGGCGAGCGCCACGGCATGTTCGGCGTCAAGGGCTCCGGCGACACCAGCGGGTACGGCGGCCTGGTGGCTCCCGTGGTCCTGCCCGGTGCGGCGCAGCGCCCCTACGGCGGCTGGTTCGACAAGGTCGCCGACGTGCTCGACCCGCTGATCGAGCAGGTCGTGATCCACCGCGGCGAGATCACCTTCCACGTCCACCGCGACCACCTGAGCGAGGTGGCGAAGAAGCTCCGCGACGACCCGAGTCTGCGCTTCGAGCTGCTCTCGGGGGTCAGCGGCGTGCACTACCCGGGTGACACCGGCCGCGAACTGCACGCGGTCTACCACCTGATGTCGTTCACCTGGAACCGCCGGGTCCGCGTCGAGGTCGCCGTACCCGACGCCGATCCGCACCTGCCGTCCCTCGTCCCGGTCTACCCCGCGGCCGACTGGCACGAGCGCGAGACGTGGGACATGTTCGGCCTGCAGTTCGACGGCCACCCGGCGCTGACCCGGATCCTGATGCCCGACGACTGGCCGGGCCACCCGCAGCGCAAGGACTACCCGCTCGGCGGCATCCCCGTCGAGTACAAGGGCGCCAGCGTGCCACCGCCGGACCAGCGGAGGAGCTACAACTGATGAGCACCGACTTCTACGCCGACGGCACCGACACCGCCGAGGGCAAGGTCTTCACCGTCACCGGCCAGGACTGGGACGAGATCGCCGCCGACATGGGCGAGGGCGACGCCGCCGAGCGGATCGTCGTCAACATGGGCCCGCAGCACCCGTCGACCCACGGCGTGCTCCGGTTGATCCTCGAGATCGAGGGCGAGACGGTCACCGAGGCCCGTTGCGGCATCGGCTACCTGCACACCGGCATCGAGAAGAACATGGAGTTCCGCTCCTGGACCCAGGGCGTCACGTTCTGCACCCGGATGGACTACCTCTCGCCGTTCTACAACGAGATGACCTACGTCCTGGGCGTCGAGCGGCTGCTCGACATCGAGGACGACATCCCCGAGAAGGCCCAGATCATGCGGGTCCTGCTCATGGAGCTCAACCGGATCTCCTCCCACCTGGTGTGCATCGCCACCGGCGGCATGGAGATCGGCGCGCTGACGGTGATGACGATCGGCTTCCGCGAGCGCGAGCTGGTCCTCGACCTGTTCGAGCTGATCACCGGCCTGCGGATGAACCACGCGTTCATCCGCCCCGGCGGCGTCGCGCAGGACCTGCCGCCGGGCGCGCTCGACGAGATCCGCTCGTTCGTCGCGCTGATGAAGAAGCGCCTGCCCGAGTACGCCGCGCTGTGCAACGCGAACCCGATCTTCAAGGCCCGTCTCGAGAACGTCGGCCACCTCGACCTCGAGGGCTGCATGGCGCTCGGCCTCACCGGCCCGGTCCTGCGCAGCACCGGCTACGGCTTCGACCTGCGCAAGGCGCAGCCCTACTGCGGCTACGAGACCTACGACTTCGACGTACAGACCTGGGACACCTCCGACTCCTACGGCCGGTTCCGGGTGCGCCTCAACGAGATGCACGAGTCCCTCAAGATCATCGAGCAGGCCGCCGACCGGCTGGCCCGGCTCGAGGGCGCGCCGGTCATGGTCGCCGACAAGAAGATCGCCTGGCCCAGCCAGCTCTCGATCGGCAGCGACGGCATGGGCAACAGCCTCGACCACATCCGCCACATCATGGGCGAGTCGATGGAGGCCCTGATCCACCACTTCAAGCTGGTGACCGAGGGCTTCCGGGTCCCGGCCGGGCAGGCCTACGTGCCGGTCGAGTCGCCGCGCGGCGAGCTCGGCGCCCACGTCGTCTCCGACGGCGGCACCCGTCCCTTCCGGGCGCACTTCCGCGACCCGTCGTTCAACAACCTCCAGGCGATGGGCGTGATGAGCGAGGGCGGCCAGATCGCCGACGTCATCGTCGCCATCGCGAGCATCGACCCGGTCATGGGAGGCGTCGACCGATGAGCACCCAGCCCAGCGCCAACCAGCTGGACGACAAGACGATCGCCGAGCTGCGCGAGATCGCCGAGCGCTACCCCGAGCCGCGCTCGGGCCTGCTGCCGATGCTGCACCTCGTGCAGTCGGTACAGGGCCGGATCACCCCCGAGGGCATCGAGGCCTGCGCCGCGATCCTGGAGATCAGCGCTGCCGACGTCAACGGCGTCGCCACCTTCTACACGATGTACAAGCGCCACGGCGTCGGCGACTACCACGTCGGTGTGTGCACCAACACGCTGTGCGCGGTGATGGGCGGCGACGCGATCCTCCAGCGGCTCGAGGACCACCTCGAGATCGGCAACGACGAGGTCGCAGTCCAGCGCCAGGGCGACTCGCGCACGGTCAGCCTCGAGCACATCGAGTGCAACGCGGCCTGCGACTACGCGCCGGTGGTGATGGTCAACTGGGAGTTCATGGACAACCAGACCCCCGAGTCGGCGGTCCAGATGGTCGAGGCACTGCGCGCCGGCCACGAGGTCAGCTCGACCCGAGGACCCAAGCTCTGCACCTGGCGCGAGGCCGAGCGGGTCCTCGCCGGGTTCCCCGACGGCCGCGTCGACGAGGGCCCCTCCGCGGGCTCCGCGTCGCTCGCCGGCCTCGAGATCGCCCGCCAGCGCGGCTGGCACGCCCCCGATCCGGCGGCCACGCCCGCCGTCGAGGCCGCACAGAAGTCGGAGAGCGACGCATGAGCGTGTTTCGAGACGCTCGCTGGCGCTCGCTCCTCAACAACCGGGAGAGGACACTCCGTGGCTGACATTCTGACCCCGGTTCTCACCGACATCTGGGACGCCGAGCAGTCCTGGAAGCTCGCGACGTACGCAGGCAAGGGCGGGTACTCCGCCCTCGACGTCGCCTTCGCGATGAGCCCCGACGACGTCATCGCCGCCGTCAAGGACAGCGGCCTGCGCGGCCGGGGCGGCGCCGGCTTCCCCACCGGCATGAAGTGGTCGTTCATCCCGCAGGACAACCCGAAGCCGAAGTACCTCGTCGTCAACGCCGACGAGTCCGAGCCGGGCACCTGCAAGGACATCCCGCTGATGATGGGCAACCCCCACGTCCTCGTCGAGGGCGTCATCATCAGCTCCTACGCCATCCGCGCCAACAAGGCGTTCATCTACATCCGCGGCGAGGTCGTCCACGTCATTCGCCGGGTCCAGGCCGCCGTCGCCGAGGCGTACGCCGCCGGCCACCTCGGCAAGGACATCCACGGCTCCGGCTACGACCTCGACGTCGTCGTCCACGCCGGTGCCGGGGCCTACATCTGCGGCGAGGAGACCGCCCTCCTCGAGGGCCTCGAGGGCCGCCGCGGCCAGCCGCGACTGCGCCCGCCCTTCCCCGCGGTCGCCGGCCTGTACGCCAGCCCGACGGTCATCAACAACGTCGAGTCCATCGCGTCCGTGCCGGCGATCGTCAAGAACGGCGCGGCCTGGTTCGGCTCGATGGGCACCGAGAAGTCCAAGGGCCACGGCATCTTCTCGCTGTCCGGGCACGTGCGGACTCCGGGCCAGTATGAAGCGCCGCTCGGCATCACCCTGCGCGAGCTGCTCGACCTCGCCGGCGGCATCCGCGAGGGCCACCAGCTGAAGTTCTGGACCCCTGGCGGATCGAGCACCCCGCTGCTCACGGCCGAGCACCTCGACGTCCCCCTCGACTTCGAGGGCGTCGGAGCCGTCGGCTCGATGCTCGGCACCCGCGCGCTGCAGATCTTCGACGAGACGGTCTGCGTGGTCCGTGCGGTGCTGCGCTGGACGGAGTTCTACAAGCACGAGTCGTGCGGCAAGTGCACCCCGTGCCGCGAGGGCACGTGGTGGTTGGTGCAGGCGCTGACCCGCCTCGAGAACGGCCAGGGCAGCGAGGCCGACCTCGACCAGCTGCTCGACCAGTGCGACAACATCCTCGGACGCTCCTTCTGCGCGCTCGGCGACGGCGCGACCAGTCCGGTGTCCAGCTCGATCCAGCACTTCCGTGACGAGTACCTCGCCCACCTCGAGCAGGGCGGCTGCCCGTTCGACCCGGCGCGGTCCACCGCGTGGTCCGGAACGGAGGTCTCGGCATGACGACCGGCGAAGTCGAGAAGACCGATCTCGTCACCGTCACCATCGACGGCGTCCAGGTCAGCGTCCCCAAGGACACCCTGGTGATCCGGGCCGCCGAGCAGGTCGGCGTACAGATCCCGAGGTTCTGCGACCACCCGCTGCTCGCGCCCGTCGGCGCCTGCCGCCAGTGCCTGGTCGACGTCCCCGACGCCGGCAACGGCCGCGGCTTCCCCAAGCCGCAGGCCTCGTGCACGCTGCCGGTCGCCGAGGGCATGGTCGTCAGCACCCAGGTCACCAGCCCGGTCGCCGACAAGGCGCAGCAGGGCGTGATGGAGCTGCTGCTCATCAACCACCCGCTCGACTGCCCGGTCTGCGACAAGGGCGGCGAGTGCCCGCTGCAGAACCAGGCGATGTCCAACGGCCGCGGCGAGTCCCGCTTCTCCGACGACCGCAACCGCGGCGTGAAGCGCACCTTCCCCAAGCCGATCAACCTCTCGCCGACGGTGCTGCTCGACCGCGAGCGCTGCATCGTGTGCCAGCGCTGCACCCGGTTCGCCGACGAGATCGCCGGCGACCCGTTCATCGCGCTGGTCGAGCGCGGCGCCCAGCAGCAGATCGGCATCGCCGAGGACGCACCGTTCCTGTCGTACTTCTCCGGCAACGTCATCCAGATCTGTCCCGTCGGCGCGCTCACCTCCGAGCAGTACCGGTTCCGGTCCCGCCCCTTCGACCTGGTCTCGACGCCGGGCATCGCCGAGCACGACGCCTGCGGCTCCGCGATCCGCGTCGACCACCGCCGTGGCGCCGTGCTGCGCCGCCAGGCCGGCAACGACCCCGCGGTCAACGAGGAGTGGATCAGCGACAAGGACCGGTTCGCGTTCGCCTACACGCAGGGTGACGACCGGATCACCTACCCGCAGGTCCGCGACGAGGACGGCTCACTGCGCCCGGCCTCGTGGCCCGAGGCGTTCACCGTCGCCGCCCGCGGTCTCGCCGCCGCGAAGGCGGCCGGCGGCGTCGGCGTACTGACCGGCGGCCGGCTGACGGCCGAGGACGCCTACGCCTACAGCAAGCTCGCCCGAGTCGCGCTCGGCACCAACGACATCGACTTCAGGGCCCGCCCCCACTCCGCCGAGGAGGCGGCCTTCCTCGCCGCGTCGGTGGTGCTGACCGGACCCGGCAACGGCGGTGTCACCTACGACGACCTCGAGTCCGCGGCGTCGGTCGTCCTCGTGGGCCTGGAGCCCGAGGACGAGGCGGCCGCGATCTTCCTGCGGCTGCGCAAGTCGGTCCGTGCCGGCGGCACCGAGGTGATCAGCCTCGCGCCGTTCACGACCCGCGGCCTCGACAAGCTGTCCGCCCGCGTGGTCTCGACCGCGCCCGGCGACGAGCCGGCCGCGCTGCGGGCGCTGGCCGGCGAGCTGGACGCCACGTCGGTCCTCCTGGTGGGGGAGCGGCTGGCCACCGTGCCCGGCGCGCTCACCGCCGCCGCCGAGGTCGCCGCGTCCACGGGTGCCCGGCTGGCCTGGGTCCCGCGCCGCGCGGGTGACCGCGGGGCGCTCGAGGCCGGCTGCCTGCCGACCCTGCTGCCCGGCGGCCGTCCGGTCGGCGACACCGGCGCCCGGATCGACGTCGCCGCCGCCTGGGGCGTCGAGCACCTGCCCGAGACCGAGGGCCGCAGCGCCGACGCGATCGTCGCCGCCCTCAGCGCCGGCGAGCTCGGCGGCCTGGTCATCGCCGGCGTCGACCCCGACGACACCAGCGACCCCGCCGCCACCCGCGCCGCCATCGACGCCGCCGGCTTCCTGGTCGCGCTCGACCTGCGTCGTACCGAGGTCACCGAGCACGCCGACGTCGTCTTCCCGGTCGCACCGACCACCGACAAGGCCGGCACCTTCGTCAACTGGGAGGGCCGGGTCCGCACCTGGGAGGCCGCCCTGCACAACCCGGCCTCGCTGCCGGACCTGCGCGCCCTCGCCGGCATCGCCGACGAGATGGCCCGGCTCGGTCAGGGGAGTCCGCTCGGGTTCCGCACCGTCGACGAGGTCCGAGCCGAGATGGCTCAGCTCGGGCCGTGGGACGGCGAGCGCGTCGGCCTGCCGGCGGCCCCGGGCGAGTCTGCGGCAACTCAACAGCGAGAAGGCGGCAACTCGACGGTCCGGCTGGCCACGTGGAAGCAGCTGCTCGACAACGGCTCGCTGCAGGACGGCGACAAGTTCCTCAAGGCCACCGCGCGCACGCCGGTCGCCCTGGTCACGCCGGCCGACTTCGACCGCTACGGCCCGACGGTCACGGTGACCGGTGACCGCGGCTCGATGACGCTGCCGGCCGAGATCTGCGACGACCTCGTCGAGGGCGTGGTCTGGGTGCCGGCCAACTCGGTCGGCAACGGCGTCCTCGCCGACCTGGCGTCCCCGGGCGCCACGGTCACCATCACGGGAGCGGAAGGGGTGCACGGGTGAGCGAGTCGCTCGGTCTGTTCGGCAAGGATCCCTGGTGGGTCGTCGGGCTGAAGACCCTCCTGATCTTCGTCATCCTGGTCCTGCTCACGCTGTTCAACATCTGGTGGGAGCGCCGGGTCGTCGCCCGGATGCAGCACCGGATCGGCCCCAACGTGCACGGCCCCTTCGGCCTGCTGCAGTCGCTGGCCGACGGCGTGAAGCTGGCCTTCAAGGAGGACCTGATCCCCAAGGCCGCCGACAAGGTGGTCTTCGTGCTCGCGCCGGTGATCGTCGTGGTGCCGGCGTTCGTGACGTTCAGCGTCATCCCGTTCGGGCCCGAGGTGAGCTTCTTCGGGCACCAGACCCCGCTGCAGCTCACCGACATGCCGGTCGCCGTGCTCTTCGTGATGGCGATCGCGTCGATCGGCATCTACGGCATCGTCCTCGGCGGCTGGTCCAGCGGTTCGACGTACTCCCTGCTGGGCGGGCTGCGCTCGAGCGCGCAGATGATCTCCTACGAGGTCGCGATGGGCCTCGCCCTGGTCGCGGTGTTCATGTACGCCGGCTCGATGTCCACCAGCGAGATCGTCGCCGCCCAGGACGACCTGTGGTTCGGGCTGATCCTGCTGCCGTCGTTCGTGATCTACACGATCGCCATGGTCGGTGAGACCAACCGTGCGCCGTTCGACCTCCCCGAGGCCGAGGGCGAGCTGGTCGGCGGCTTCCACACCGAGTACTCCAGCCTGAAGTTCGCGCTGTTCTTCCTCGCCGAGTACATCAACATGGCCACCGTCTCCGCACTGGCGACCACCCTCTTCCTGGGCGGCTGGCACGCGCCGTTCTGGATCGACCACGTGTGGGCGGGCGCCAACGAGGGCTACTGGCCGGTGCTGTGGTTCTTCGGCAAGGTGCTGTTCTTCATCTTCATCTTCATCTGGCTGCGCGGCTCGCTGCCGCGGCTGCGCTACGACCAGTTCATGGCGTTCGGCTGGAAGCGGCTGATCCCCGTCTCGCTGGTGTGGATCGTCGCCGTCGCCACCATGCGCGCGGCCCGCAACGAGGGCGTGTTCGACGAGGGCTTCGGCAGCAACCCTCAGTTCTGGCTGATCATCGGCGGCGTGGTGCTCGCCGTGCTGCTGCTGACCTTCTTCGTCCCGGAGAAGGACGACGAGGCGACCGCCGAGCCCGTCGAGCCACGCGCCGGGGGCTTCCCGGTGCCGCCCATGCCGGCGGGTGGCGCCGTCCGCGGTGCCGCCGCGCCGCTGGTGTTCCGCACCGATGCCACCGTCAGTGAGACCGTCCGCGATTCAGGGGTGAGCAATGGCTGACCAGCCGCGCGAAAAGGGGCCCTCCCTCAAGGAGCAGCTCTGGGACCCGGTGGCCGGGTTCGGGGTCACCTTCCGGACCATGTTCCGCAAGGTCGTCACCGAGCAGTACCCCAAGGAGAAGCTGCCCACCGCGCCGCGCTTCCACGGCCGCCACCAGCTCAACCGCTGGCCCGACGGCCTCGAGAAGTGCGTTGGGTGCGAGCTGTGCGCCTGGGCCTGCCCCGCCGACGCGATCTACGTCGAGGGCGCCGAGAACGACGACACCCTCGACGCGGACGGGAGGTCCCAGCGCTACAGCGCCGGTGAGCGCTACGGCCGCGTCTACCAGATCAACTACCTGCGCTGCATCCTGTGCGGTCTGTGCATCGAGGCCTGCCCGACCCGGGCGCTGACGATGACCAACGAGTACGAGCTCGCCGACGACAGCCGGGCCAGCCTGATCTACGAGAAGTCCGACCTGTTGGCGCCCCTGCTGCCGGGCATGGAGCAGCCGCCGCACCCGCAGCTGCTCGGCTCCGACGACGACTACTACCGCGGCGACTTCAAGGGGGCCGAGCAGTGACCGCCTTCTGGATCCTCGCGCCGATCATGGTGCTGGCCGCGCTCGGCATCCTGTTCGTGCGCAAGGCCGTCCACGCGGCGCTGCTGCTGGCGGTCGTGATGATCAGCCTCGCGGTGCTGTACGCCGTCCTCGAGGCGCCGTTCCTGTTCGCGGTCCAGATCATCGTCTACACCGGCGCGATCCTGATGCTGTTCCTCTTCGTGCTGATGCTGGTCGGCGTCGACGCCTCCGACTCCACGGTCGAGACGATCAAGGGCCAGCGGCCGCTGGCCTGGCTGGTCGGCCTGGCCTTCGTCGTGGTGATGGTGGTCGCGCTGACCCAGCTCACCTTCGGCACCGCGGTCGGCCTCGACGAGGCCAACGCCGGTGGCAACGTCCAGGCGCTGGCCGACCTGCTGTTCTCCCGCTACGTGTTCATCTTCGAGGCCACCAGCGCCCTGCTCATCACCGCCGCCGTCGGCGCGATGGTGCTGGCCCACCGCGAGCGGCTCACCCCGAAGCGCACCCAGGCGAGCATCGCCGCCGACAAGGTCCGGGCGTACGCCGAGAGCGGCGCCCACCTCGGCCCGCTGCCGCCACCGGGCGTCTACGCCCGCCACAACGCGGTCGACACCCCGGCCCTGCTGCCCGACGGCAGCCCGGCGCCCGCGTCTGTCTCCCGGGTCCTCGCGGCCCGCGGCACCATGCAGAAGGCCGGCCTCAAGGACATCGAGGTGATCAAGGACCAGCTCGGCGTCGATCCCACGGAGAAGCCTGAGACGGCGGGCAAGAGCGCTGCGACCGGCTCGAGTGAGGAGAACGAGGCGTGACCGAATACGTGGTGCTCAGCGCCATCCTGTTCACGATCGGGTCGATCGGGGTGCTCACCCGCCGCAACGCGATCGTCGTGTTCATGTGCGTCGAGCTGATGCTCAACGCCTGCAACCTCGCGTTCGTCGCCTTCGCCCGCCAGCACGGCAACCTCGACGGCCAGATCGCCGCCTTCTTCGTGATGGTGGTGGCCGCGGCCGAGGTCGTGGTCGGGCTCGCGATCATCATGACCATCTTCCGGACCCGTCGCTCGGCCTCGGTCGACGACGCGAGCCTGCTGAAGTTCTGAGGACGAGATGATGCACGCACTCACCGCGCTGACCCTCAAGGCCAGCGAGACGCACATCCCCGTGGTCTCGCCGACCGACGCCGACGGACCCTTCACCCTGTTGTGGCTGATCATCGCGCTGCCGCTGCTCGGCGCCGCGATCCTGCTGCTCGGCGGCCGCTACACCGACAAGTGGGGCCACCTGCTCGGTACGGCGACCGCGGCCACCTCCTTCGTGATCAGCCTCGTTCTGTTCGTGAGCCTGCTCGGGCGCGAGGAGGGCGACCGCCAGGTCGCGCAGCACCTCTACGACTGGATCGACTCCGGTCGGCTGCACATCGGCATGGACCTGCTCTACGACCCGCTGTCGGCGCTCTTCCTGCTGCTGATCACCGGCGTCGGCTCGCTGATCCACGTCTACTCGATCGGCTACATGGCCCACGACCCGCGCCGGCGCCGGTTCTTCGCCTACCTGAACCTCTTCGTCGCGGCCATGCTCATGCTGGTCCTTTCGGAGAACTACGTGGGCCTGTTCCTGGGCTGGGAGGGCGTCGGCCTCGCGTCGTACCTCCTCATCGGGTTCTGGCAGCACAAGCCGTCGGCGGCCGCCGCGGCCAAGAAGGCGTTCGTCATCAACCGGGTCGGCGACGTGGGCATGGGCCTGGCGATCTTCTTGATGATCGTCACGTTCGGCACCGCGAGCTTCAGCGGCGTCAGCGCCCTGGCCGGCAGCGCCACCGAGACCACGCTCAACTGGATCGGCGTGCTGCTGCTCGTCGGCGCCTGCGGCAAGTCGGCCCAGGTCCCGCTCCAGGCCTGGCTCCTCGACGCGATGGAGGGCCCGACCCCGGTCTCGGCCCTCATCCACGCGGCGACCATGGTCACCGCCGGCGTCTACCTGATCACCCGCTCCAACTTCGTCTTCGAGCTCGCGCCGACCGCCCAGACCGCGGTGGTCATCGTGGCGACGGTGACGCTGCTGTGGGGCGCGATCATCGGATGCGCGAAGGACGACATCAAGAAGGGTCTCGCTGGCTCCACGATGAGCCAGATCGGCTACATGATGCTCGGTGCCGGCCTCGGCGTCGCGGGCTACGCGTTCGCGATCTTCCACCTGCTGACCCACGGCTTCTTCAAGGCCAACATGTTCCTCGGGGCCGGCTCGGTGATGCACGCGATGGACGACGACGTCGACATGCGCCACTACGGCGCGCTGCAGAAGGCGCTGCCCATCACGTTCGCGACCTTCGCCCTCGGCTTCCTCGCCATCATCGGCATCCCGCCGTTCGCCGGCTTCTGGTCGAAGGACAAGATCATCGAGGTCGCGCTGACCGAGAACCCGGTCGTCGGTATCTGCGCGCTGCTCGGTGCCGGCATCACCGGCTTCTACATGACGCGGATGATGCTGATGACCTTCTTCACCAAGAAGCGCTGGGAGAAGGACGTCCACCCCCACGAGAGCCCGCTCGTGATGACCATTCCGCTGATGGTGCTGGCCGCGCTCTCCGCGCTCGGCGGCCTGATGCTCGCCGGCAACTGGATCGTCGACTTCCTCGGCCCGGTCGTCGGCCACGCCGAGCACGAGGAGCCGCCGCTGCCGGTCATCGTGCTCACCCTGATCACGATCGCCGTGGTCGCCGTCGGTGTGGCACTGGCCTGGGTGCTGGTCGGCCAGCGCGACGTCCCGCGCACCGCGCCGGCCGACGTCTCGTTCGCCACGAGGGCCGCCCGCGCCGACCTCTACGGCGACGCGATCAACGAGGGCCTGGTCGTCAACCCGGGCCGCGCCACGGTGCGCGCGCTCACCGACGGTGACCGCACCCTCGTCGACGGGCTCTTCATGGGCGGCACGACGGTCCTCGCCGGCACCGGTGAGCTGCTCCGGCGGCTCCAGAACGGCTACGTCCGGTCCTACGCCCTCGGCATCCTCGGCGGCGCACTGCTCCTCGTCCTGACCCTGGTGGTGGTGAACTGATGTTGCTCAGCCTGCTCGTCTGGCTGCCGGTCGCCGGTGCGGTCGCCGTCGCGTTCCTCCCGCGCACGGTCAGCAAGACCGCCGGCCTCGGCGTCGCGCTGGCGACGCTGGTCGTCGGCGTGGTCGTCGCGGCGTCGTACGACGCCGACGGCGGCCGCCAGCTGAAGGAGGAGCACGAGTGGATCGAGGCGTTCGGGGTGCACTACGCCCTCGGCGTCGACGGTCTCGGCCTGCTGCTGGTCCTGCTGACGGTCCTCCTGGTCCCGCTGGTGCTCGGCGCGGAGTGGTTCAAGGCCGACGCCGCGGGCTCGGCCGGCGCCCGCGCGTTCGTCGCCTGGACGCTGGCGCTCGAGGGCCTCTCGCTCGCGGTGTTCTGCGCGACCGACGTGTTCCTCTTCTACGTGGTCTTCGAGGCGACGCTGATCCCGGCGTACTTCCTGGTCGGCGGCTTCGGCCGCGAGGGCCGGGGCGCGGCGGCGCTGAAGTTCCTGATGTTCCAGCTCGCGGGCGGCCTGATCCTGCTCGCCGCGGTGATCGGGCTCTACGTCGTCTCCGCCCAGCAGGGCGAGCCGTCGTACCTCCTCGCCGACCTCGAGAAGCTCGACATCGGCACCGAGGCCGGCCGCTGGCTGTTCTTCGGCTTCTTCATCGCCTTCGCGATCAAGGCGCCGTTGTTCCCGCTGCACACCTGGCTGGCCGACACCACCGAGAAGGCGACGCCCGGCACCGGCGTGCTGCTGGTCTGCATCCTCGACAAGATCGGCACCTTCGGGATGATGAGGTTCTGCCTCGGCATCTTCCCGGAGGCCTCGCAGTGGGCGACCCCGCTGGTCATCACGCTGGCGCTGATCTCCGTGGTCTACGGCGCGTTCATCGCGATCGGCCAGGACGACATCTTCCGCCTGATCGGCCTCACCTCGCTGAGCCACTTCGGCCTGATCACGCTGGGCGTCTTCACGATGACCAGCCAGGGTGGCACCGGCGCGATCCTCTACATGGTCAACCATGGCCTCGGCACCGCCGCGCTGTTCCTGGTCGCGGGCTACCTCTACGACCGCAGCGGCACGTCCTCGATCCGCGAGATGCGCGGCGTCGAGAAGGTCGCGCCGGTCCTGGCCGGGCTGCTGCTCGTCGCCGGCCTGGCCACGCTCGGCCTGCCGGGCCTCTCGCCGTTCGTCAGCGAGTTCCTCGTGTTCGTGGCGGCCTTCGACTACGGGTGGTACGTCGGCGCGATCGCGGTGACCGCGGTGGTGCTGTCCGCGATCTACGTGCTGTGGATGTACCAGCGCACGATGACCGGCCCCACGCCGCCCGAGGTCGAGGGCACCAAGGACCTCGGCGTGCGCGAGATCGTCGCCGTCGCCCCGCTCATGGCCGCGCTGGTGTTCTTCGGGTTCTATCCCGCACCGCTGCTCGACGTGAGCAACCCGATGGTGGGTGACCTGATGCACCAGATGGGGATCCAGGACGACCAGCCGACGGTCGTGCAGACGGAGGAGGCGCACTGATGGAGTTCGTGAAGCCCGAGCTCGAGTACGCCGAGCTGCTGCCGATCCTCATCGTCCTCGGCGGCGCCTGCGTCGGCGTAGCGCTGGAGGCCTTCCTGCCGCGCGGCACCCGCCGCCTGCCCCAGGTCGGCCTCGCCGCGGTCACCGTGATCGCCGCCCTGGTGGCCACCGTCGTCGTCGGCATGGACCTCGACACCCACAAGGGCGCCGACGGCGCCGAGGGACGGGGCCTGGTCGGCGCGATGGGCAGCGTCGTGGTCGACGGCCCCACCGTCTACCTGTGGGGCCTGCTCCTCGTCTTCGCCCTCGGTGGCGTCGCGCTCTTCGCCGAGCAGCGACTCGAGGGCGGCGTCTCGGCCTTCACCGGCCAGGCGGCCGCACTGCCCGGCACCGAGAGCGAGCGCGAGGCCTCGACCCGCGGCCTGGAGCACACCGAGGTCTACCCGCTGCTCCTGTTCGCCGTCAGCGGCATGCTGCTCTTCCCGGCCTCCGGCGACCTGCTCACCATGTTCGTGGCCCTGGAGATCCTCTCCCTGCCGCTCTACCTGCTCTGCGGCCTGGCACGCCGTCGCCGCCTGCTGAGTCAGGAGGCCGCGATGAAGTACTTCCTCCTCGGCGCCTTCGCCTCCGGCTTCTTCCTGTACGGCGCCGCGATGGTCTACGGCTACGCGGGTTCGGTCTCCTTCGCCGGCATCAACGAGGCGGTCCGCGCCGGCACGGCCAACCACGGCCTGCTGCTCGCCGGCATCGGCCTGCTCGCGGTCGGCCTGCTCTTCAAGATCGGCGCCGCGCCCTTCCAGGCCTGGACCCCCGACGTCTACCAGGGCGCGCCCACCGCGGTGACCGCGTTCATGGCCGCCGGCACCAAGGTCGCCGCCTTCGGCGCCCTGCTGCGCCTGCTGTACGTCGCCTTCGGCGGCGAGCGCTGGAGCTGGCAGCCGATGCTGTGGGTGATCGCGATCGCCTCGATGGTCCTCGGCGCGGTGCTGGCCATCGTCCAGAACGACGTCAAGCGGATGCTGGCCTACTCCTCGGTCGCCCACACCGGCTTCATCCTGGTCGGCGTGCTGGGCGTGCAGAGCGCCGGCGAGCTCGCCAAGGGCCAGTACACCTCGCTCGAGGGCGTGCTCTTCTACCTGACCACCTACGGCTTTGCCATGATCGGCGCATTCGCGATCGTGACGCTGGTCCGCGACGCGGGCGGCGAGGCGACGGCGTACGAGCGCTGGGCCGGCCTGGGCCGGACCTCCCCGCTGGTGGCAGGCGCGTTCGCGTTCTTCCTGCTCTCGATGGCCGGGATCCCGCTCACCGCCGGCTTCATCGGCAAGTGGGCCGTGTTCACCTCGGCGCTGTCTGCGGGGGCCTGGCCCGTGGTGCTGGTGGCGATCGCGTGCAGCATCCTGGCGATCACGTTCTACGTGCGGCACATCCGGCTGATGTTCTTCACCGAGCCCAGTGCCGACGGCGCGGGTGTGGTCACCAGGTCCTCGCTGCTGACCTCCGGCACCATCGCGGTGTGCCTGGTCGCGACCCTGGTCCTGGGCGTCGTGCCGGGCCCGGTTCTCGATCTCGTGACCCGTACGGGAGACTTCATCAGGTGAACACACCTGGGGCCGAGCTTGCGCTGCCGATCGACGACACCGAACTCGCCGACCGCCTGCGGGCGCGGATGGCGACGGTCGAGGAGGCCCTCTACGGCCACGCGTCCAGCCGCGCGCCGTACGTCACCGAGGCGGCGCGCCACCTGCTCGCCGCCGGCGGCAAGCGGTTCCGCCCGCTCCTGGTCCTGCTGGCCGCCGAGGCCGGCCCGCGCCCGGACGCCGACGAGGTGCTCACCGCGGCCTGTGTCGTGGAGATCACCCACGTCGGCTCGCTCTACCACGACGACGTCATGGACGAGGCCGCGCTGCGCCGCGGCGAGGACTCGGCCAACGCCCGCTACGACAACCTGGTCGCGATCCTCACTGGCGACTGGCTGTTCGCGAAGTCCTCGGAGCTGACCGCCGAGCTGGGCCCGGACGCCGTACGCATCCAGGCGGAGACGTTCACCCGCCTCGTCGAGGGCCAGATCCTCGAGACCGTGAAGCCGGGCCCCGACGAGGACGCCCTGGCCCACTACCTCGAGGTCGTCGCCGGCAAGACCGGCTCCCTGATCGCGACCTCGGCCCACTACGGCGCCCTGTTCTCCGGCGCGGACCCGGCGGTGGTCGAGGCGCTGACGGCGTACGGCGAGCTCGTCGGCACCGCCTTCCAGCTCTCCGACGACATCCTCGACATCGCCTCCGAGAGCGAGGAGTCGGGCAAGACCCCCGGCACCGACCTCAAGGAGGGCGTGCCCACCCTGCCGGTGCTCCTGGCCCGCGCCTCCACCGACCCGGCCGACGCACGCCTGCTCGAGCTGCTCGACCCGTCGCGATCCGACCTCGCCGGCGACGCGCAGCTGCACGCCGAGGCGCTCGACCTGCTCCGCAAGCACCCCGCGATGGGCCAGGCGCAGGCGTACGTCGTCGCGCGCGCCCAGGAGGCCAAGGAGCTGCTCCGGGCGCTGCCCGAGGGCTCGGTCCGCACCGCGCTCGAGGCGTTCGCCGACGTCGTTGCGGTCCGCTCCGCCTGACGCACGCGCGGAGTGATCGGCAGCACCTGTCACGGGTTCGGCCGAACCGTGGTGGCGCGGGCTCGTTGAATGCCAGTAAGTCAGTTAACTTTTCTGGCGTCTCGTGCGGCGGCGACGTGCACCCCGTCCGCCGCCGCACGAGGCCTCGGGCGCTTGTAACTACGCGTTACTGCACGAATTTCGGTGCTCTAACGCCCGGGTACTAGCAAGAGTGCCGAGGTAGATGCGGCGGGTCGACGGCGACCCAGGCGGGCACTGAGCCGTTGCCGCAGTCGGTGCCCGCACCTGACTACCCGGGCGTTATGGCACCTACCTCGGTGCTCTGGCGGCTGTTTTCGTGCTGTAACCCTTAGTTACAAGCGGCTCAGACCGCGCAGGCCTCGGCGGCCGCCGCGAGCTGGCGGCGGTGGTGGCGCAGCGCCTCGGCGGTGAGCACGACCAGCGCCAGCCACACCAGCGCGAACCCGATCCAGCGGCCGGCGGGCATGTGCTCGCCGAGCAGGGTGACGCCGAGGGCGAACTGGATCGACGGGGTGAGGTACTGCAGCAGGCCCAGGGTCGTCATCGAGACCCGGGTGGCCGCGCCACCGAAGCAGAGCAGGGGGATGGCGGTGACGACTCCGCTCGCGACGAGCAGGAAGACGTGGCCGGGGCCCTCACCGGCGAAGTGGGCGCGGCCGCTGGCGCCGAGCCAGACCAGGTAGCCGAGGGCGAAGGGGGCGATCACGGCGGTCTCGAAGGCGAGGCTCTCGATCGCGCCGACGCCGGCGGACTTCTTGGCGAGGCCGTACGTGCCGAACGATAAGGCGAGGACGAGCGCGATGACAGGCGGCCGGCCGTAGTCGACGGTGAGGAGCACGACGGCGGCGAACCCGATGGCCAGGGCGGTCCATTGCACGGGCCGGAGACGCTCGCCGAGGACGAGCACGCCCATCAGCACGGTGACCAGCGGGTTGATGAAGTAGCCGAGGGAGGTCTCGACGACGCGCTCGCTGTTGACGCCGTAGATGTAGGTGCCCCAGTTGGCCGTGATGGTGGCGGCGGCGACCACGAGCAGGAGCGTCGTGCGACGATCGCGGAGCACGTCACGCAGCGCGCCCAGCCGCCGCAGCGCGACGACGAGCACGCCCATAGCGACCAACGACCAGACCATGCGGTGGGCGAGGATCTCGACGGCGCCGCTGGGTTTGAGCAGGGGCCAGTACAGGGGAAACGCACCCCACATCAGGTACGCGAGGAACCCGAGGACGAAGCCACGGCGCTGGTCCGACACACTGGGACCTTAGCGACGTGTTGCCACGACCCGCGGGGCCGGTGGTTTCAGGTCGTGTCCAGGTGGGCACGAAGGCCGTGTCCACGAACGATCCCGATCTCGAGGGGGAGTCCCTGATGCGATTCACTCGCACGATCTCTGTCCTGGTCGCGGCCTTCACCGCCGCGCTCCTCGGCCTGACGCTGGCGCCGACCGGTGCCCAGGCCGCCGATTCGATCCAGGTCCAGCCGGCGACCAGCAAGGTCGTCGCCGCCAAGGGCGTCACGCCGCGCGCTGTCGGCATCGGCGACTGCGGCCCCAACCCGCCGAACTGCTACGGCAAGCGCCTGTGGGCCAAGTTCGCGACCAACCCGCTCGCGCCGGGCGTCAAGATCAAGGTCTACGTCAAGCGCAGCGGCAAGTGGGTCCGGGTCGCCAAGGTCAAGACCAAGGCCAGCGGCCTGACCAAGAAGGTCTTCGTCAAGGCCGAGCGTCGCAAGACCACCCGCTACAAGGTCGTCGCCAAGGGTGACGCCGTCTACGCCAAGGCGATCTTCAAGTTCAAGGTCTACCCGCGCAGCTGACGGACCCCGTCCCGCGCAACGCAACGCGCCGCCGAGCTCAGCTCGGCGGCGCGTTGCGATTTCGTACGTCGGGGGACCGGGTCAGTCGATGGTCCAGGTGTCGCCCGCGTTGATGAGGGCGGTGAGCCGCTCCTCGGGGCTGCCCTGCGCTGCCGCGGCCTCGCTGGCGGTGGCGACCTGGGCACGGGCCTGGTCGTCGTACGTCGGGCGCTCGACCTGGCGGAAGATGCCGATCGGGCTCCGGTTGAGGTAGCCCGCGTCGGTGAGCCGCGAGATCGCGAACGCGGTCGACGGGTCGGGGCTCTGCGCGTCGTGGACGATGATCGCCTCGGTCGCCACGGACGCGGTGTCGGCGACCTCGACGCCGCCACCGGCGCCGCGCACCAGCGCCTTGTCGCCCAGGCCCGTGGCCTCGTCCCGCACGCCGAAGGTGATCGGCTCGCCGTGGGTGAGCGGGATCAGGGCGTGCGCGTTGTCGCGGTCCTTGATCGCGTCGAACGCGCCGTCGTTGAAGATCGGGCAGTTCTGGTAGATCTCGACGAGGCTGGTGCCGCGGTGCGCGGCTGCGGCGGCGAGGACGGCGGTGAGGTGCTTGCGGTCGGAGTCGATGGTGCGGGCCACGAAGGTGGCTTCGGCGCCGAGGGCGAGCGAGACCGGGTTGAAGGGGTGGTCGAGCGAGCCGACGGGGGTGGACTTGGTGACCTTGCCGACTTCGCTGGTGGGGGAGTACTGGCCCTTGGTGAGGCCGTAGATGCGGTTGTTGAACAGCAGGATCGTCATGTTGACGTTGCGGCGCAGGGCGTGGATGAGGTGGTTGCCGCCGATGGAGAGTGCGTCGCCGTCGCCGGTGACGACCCAGACCGAGAGGTCCTCGCGGGCGGTGGCGATGCCGGTCGCGATGGAGGGTGCGCGGCCGTGGATCGAGTGCATGCCGTAGGTGTCGAGGTAGTAGGGGAAGCGCGAGCTGCAGCCGATGCCGGAGACGAAGACGATGTTCTCGCGTCGTAGTCCGAGGTCGGGCAGGAAGGACTGGACGGCCTTGAGGACGGCGTAGTCGCCGCAGCCGGGGCACCAGCGGACCTCCTGGTCGCTGGAGAAGTCCTTCGCGGTCTGGGTCTCGCCCTCGGCCAGGGTGGGGACGAGCGCGGTGCCCAGGCTGGGCATGGGGAGATCGATGGTGCTCATCGGACCGGAGCCTCCTCGTGGTCGGCAGGAAGGTTGAGGCCGTGCTCGCCGAGGTCGACCTCGCGACCCTCGGCGTCGCCGACCAGGACGCCGATGGCCTCGGCCAGCTCGGCGGCCTTGAGCGGCAGGCCGTAGACGTGGTTGTAGCCCTGGGCGTCGACGAGGTACTCCGCGCGCAGCATCTTGGAGAGCTGGCCGAGGTTCATCTCGGGGACGAGGACCTTGTCGTAGCCCTTCAGGATCTCGCCGAGGTCCTTGGGGAACGGGTTGAGGTGGCGCAGGTGGACCTGTGCGACGTTGTAGCCGGCGCGGCGGACGCGGCGGCAGGCGGCACCGATCGGGCCGTAGGTCGAGCCCCAGCCGATCACCAGGACCTTCGCCTCGTCCGAGGGGTCGTCGACCTCGAGCGGCGGCAGGGAGTCGGCGATGCGCTGGATCTTCTCCTGGCGCAGCCGGACCATCTGGTCGTGGTTGGCCGGGTCGTAGGAGATGTTGCCGTGGCCGGTCTGAGGCGTGCCGGCCTTCTCGAGGCCGCCGATGCGGTGCTCGAGGCCGGCGGTGCCGGGGATGGCCCACGGGCGCGCCAGGGTGTCCTTGTCGCGGGCGTAGGGCCAGAACTCCTCGACCTGCTCGCCCTTGGCGTTGGTGGAGGTGTGGTTGGGCTCGGTGGCGAAGTTCGCCTCGATCTTCGGCAGCTCGTCGATCGACGGGATCGCCCACGGCTCGGAGCCGTTGGCGAGGTAGCCGTCGGAGAGCAGGAAGACAGGAGTGCGGTAGGTGATCGCGATCCGGGCGGCCTCGACCGCGGCGGCGAAGCAGTCGCCGGGCGACTGCGGCGCAACGATCGGGACCGGCGCTTCGCCGTTGCGGCCGTACATCGCCTGCAGCAGGTCGGCCTGCTCGGTCTTGGTCGGCAGGCCGGTGCTCGGCCCACCACGCTGGACGTTGACGACGACCAGCGGCAGCTCGGTCATCACGGCCAGGCCGATCGCCTCGGACTTGAGCGCGATGCCCGGGCCCGAGGTGGTGGTGATCGCGAGCTGGCCGGCGAAGGAGGCGCCGATCGCGGCGCCGATGCCGGCGATCTCGTCCTCGGCCTGCAGCGTGGTCACGCCGAACGCCTTGTGCTTCGACAGCTCGTGGAGGATGTCGGAGGCGGGGGTGATCGGGTACGAGCCGAGGAACACCGGCAGCTCGGAGCGCACGCCGGCGGCGACCAGGCCGTAGGACAGGGCCAGGTTGCCGGTGATGTTGCGGTAGGTCCCGGCGTGCATGCGGGCCGGCTTGATCTCGTACTGGACGACGAAGGTCTCGGTGGTCTCGCCGTAGTTCCAGCCGGCCTTGAAGGCCGCGATGTTGGCGCCGAGGATGTCGGGGACCTTGGCGAACTTCTTCTCGAGGAACGCGATGGTCGGCTCGGTCGGGCGGCCGTACATCCAGGACAGCAGGCCCAGCGCGAACATGTTCTTGGCGCGGGCGGCGTCCTTGCGGGACAGGCCGAACTCCTTGACCGCCTCCACGGTGATGCCGGTCAGGTCGACCGGCTGGACCTGGAAGCCGGCGAGGAGGTCGTCGACCTCGCCCAGCTTGTCGAGCGGGTTGGAGGTGTAGCCCGCCTTGTCGAGGTTGCGCTTGGAGAAGTCGTGCGTGTCGACGATGATCGTCGCCCCGCGCGGCAGGTCGCCCAGGTTGGCCTTGAGGGCGGCCGGGTTCATCGCGACCAGTACGTCGGGCCGGTCGCCCGCGGTGAGGATGTCGTGGTCGGCGAAGTGGATCTGGAACGACGAGACACCGGGGATGGTGCCCTGGGGCGCCCGGATCTCGGCGGGGAAGTTGGGCAGCGTCACCAGGTCGTTGCCGAACACGGCCGACTCCTGGGTGAACCGGTCACCGGTCAGCTGCATGCCGTCACCGGAGTCACCGGCGAACCGGATGATGACCCGGTCCAGCTGCTTGACCTGCTTGGTCTGGCTCACACCTGCTCCACTTCTCTCGACATCGACGTCGGCCGTGGGGAAGCGGCGACGGCGTCAGGTGGGTCGATTCTAGGTTCAAACTAGAACACGTTCCACCTTTCGGTGAATGTCTTTCGTCGTCCCCTGCGGCCGGCGTGCGGCGCGGTTCTCGAAAACTCCTCACCACGATAGTCCGCCCTGCTCACGCGCTCGGCCCCGTGCCGCCTGATGGGCCGTTCCGGGCGGCCAGGGGGCGTGTGACCTCCGTCATGTCGTCGATTTGTCTACGACCGAGTCGCTTAACTCACTAATGTGTATTATTCCGATCTAGTTTGATGGAACTGGCCACCCGAGAGGCCGGCCCGAGCAAGCAAGGAATGGGTGCGATGAAGCGAGTTCTCAAGGCTGCGGCCCTGGCGATGACCGGCGCTCTGGCGCTGACCGCCTGCGCCAGCGCCGACGGCGGCAGCGGCGACGACAAGGGCTCGACGGTCAACATCGTCGGGTTCGCCGTCCCGGAGGCCGGCAACAAGGCCGCCGCGGCGGAGTTCAACAAGACCGAGGCCGGCAAGGACGTCACGTTCTCCGGCTCCTACGGCCCGTCGGGCGACCAGAGCCGCAAGGTCGCGGACACCAAGGGCAAGGACGTCGACTACGTCGTCTTCTCGCTCGAGCCCGACATGACCCGCCTGGTCGACGCCGGCCTCGTGGCCGACGACTGGAATGCCGGCCCCAACAAGGGCATCGTCTCCGAGTCGGTCGCCGTGATCGCCACCCAGAAGGGCAACCCGCTCGGCATCGAGGACTGGGACGACCTGACCCGCGACGACGTCAAGATCGTCACGCCCGACCCGGCCAGCTCCGGCTCGGCGAAGTGGAACATCCTGGCGCTCTACACCTACGCCAAGCAGAACGGCGCGACCGAGGAGCAGGCGGACGCCTTCCTCGAGAAGGTCTTCAAGAACGTCACCACCTGGGCCGCCAGCGGCCGTGAGGCGACCGAGGCGTTCAAGAAGGGTGTCGGCAATGTGTTGCTCACCTACGAGAACGAGGCGATCCTGGCCCGCCAGAACGGCGAGGACCTGGACTACATCGTCCCGCCGCACACCTTCCTCATCGAGAACCCGGGCGCCGTGCTGGAGAAGTCCGACCCGGCCGCCAAGGACTGGCTGGACTTCGTCCTCAGCGACGCTGGCCAGACCGCGTTCGTGGAGAAGGGCTTCCGCCCCGTCGGCGACCTCGACATCTCCGGCATCCAGGTCGAGGGTGCGAACGACCCGGCCGACCCCTTCCCGGCCCCGGCCTCGCTGAGCACCGCTGCCGACCTCGGCGGTTGGAGCGCCATCAACGCGGAGTGGTTCGGCAAGGACGGTGAGAAGCTTCGCTTCGACAAGCTGTACGCCGAAGCGACCAAGCAGTGACCGACACACTCGTCGCACCCCCTGGGCCGGCTCGCACGACGAGCCGGCCCAGCGGGCTGTTCCGCCTCACCCCCGCCTCGGGGGTGGGCCTGGGCGTGGCACTGGTCTGGTTCAGCGTCCTCGTCCTGCTGCCGCTCGCGGCGGTCGTGGGGGCCGCTGCCGCCGGCGGCTGGGAGGCGTTCTGGAACACGCTGACCGACGCGCAGACCTTCGCCGCGCTGCGCCTGACGGTCCTCGAGGCCGCGGGCGTCACCGTCGTCAACGCCGTCATCGGCACCGTCGTCGCCTGGGTGCTGGTCCGCGACCAGTTCTTCGGCAAACGGATCCTCGACGTCGTCATCGACATCCCGTTCGCGCTGCCGACGATCGTCGCCGGCCTGGTCCTGCTCAGCCTTTGGGGCCCGGAGAGCCCGGTGGGGGTGAACATCGTGAACACCCGCCAGGGAATCTTCCTGGCGCTGCTCTTCGTCACGCTGCCCTTCGTCGTGCGCACGGTGCAGCCGGTGCTGCTCGAGCTCGACGCCGACGTCGAGGAGGCGGCGGCGTCGCTGGGCGCCTCGCGGCTCACCACCTTCCGCCGGGTCATCCTCCCGAGCCTGGTGCCGGCGATCGCGGCCGGCTCCTCGCTGGGCTTCGCGCGCGCGATCAGCGAGTTCGGCTCCCTGGTCCTCATCTCGGGCAACACGCCCTACGAGACCGAGGTCGCGTCGTTGAAGATCCTCAAGTTCCTCGAGGGGGACAACCAGGCCGGCGCGGCCGCGGTCGCCGTACTGCTGCTCGTCGTGGCGGTGCTGACGATCGTGGCCCTCGACGTCATCTCGCGGAGGGTGGCGCGCCGTGGCTGACACCCGACAGATCCGGGCCCGGCGCGGTCCGGTGGCCTACCTCCTGCGCACGCTGGTGATCGTCTACCTGGCGGTGCTGGTCATCTGGCCGCTCTACGAGGTCGGCAAGCAGACGTTCGCGCCGAGCAAGGTCGGTGCGGAGGGAGGCCTGTCCGCCTTCCTCGACCGGCTCAGCGACCCGTCGGTGACCTACGCCTTCAACCTCACCGGAACCGTCGCGTTCTGGGCGGTCCTGATCAACACCCTGTTCGGGGTGGGCATCTCGCTGCTCATCGTGCGCTACCAGTTCCCGGGCCGGCGCATCCTCTCGGTGCTCGTCGACCTGCCGATGTCGGTCTCGCCGGTGGTCGTCGGCCTCGCGCTGGTGCTGGCCTACAGCACCGGCAAGGGCTGGTTCGGTGAGGCACTCGAGTCGGTCGGCTTCTACGTCATCGGCACCACGCCGGGCCTGATCATGGCGACCGCCTTCGTCAGCCTGCCGCTGGTGATCCGGGAGATCGTGCCCGTGCTCGAGGAGATCGGCACCGACGCCGAGATGGCCGCCAGCAGCCTCGGGGCCAACGGCTGGCAGACCTTCCGGCGGATCACGCTGCCCAGCATCAAGTGGGCGGTCGTGTACGGCGTCGTGCTCAGCATGGCCCGCTCGCTCGGGGAGTTCGGCGCGGTCAAGATCGTCAGTCCCGGAGCCGAGTTCCGCGGCGAGACCGCCACCCTTCTCATCCAGAACCGTTACAACAACTACGAGGAGCCCACGGCGTACGCCGCCGCGTTCGTGCTCGTGCTCGCCTCCGTGCTGGCCCTCGTCGTCGTCTCCCTGATCCGCAAGGAGGATCACGCATGAGCATCGAAGTGAGGGGTGTCGGCAAGCGCTACGGCGACTTCGTCGCCCTCGAGGACATCAACGTCTCCCTGCCGACCGGCCAGCTGACCGCCCTGCTCGGGCCCAGCGGTGGTGGCAAGTCCACCCTGCTGCGCATCATCGCCGGCCTCGAGAGCGCCGACTCCGGCTCGGTCGAGATCGAGGGCACCGACGCCACGAGGCTGCCCCCGCAGAAGCGCAACGTCGGCTTCGTGTTCCAGCACTACGCCGTCTTCAAGCACATGACGGTCGCCAAGAACGTCGCCTTCGGCCTGGAGATCCGCAAGCGTCCCAAGGCCGAGGTGAAGGCGAAGGTCGCCGAGCTGCTCGAGCTCGTGCACCTCTCGCAGTTCGCGCACCGGCTGCCCTCCCAGCTCTCCGGTGGTCAGCGGCAGCGCCTCGCGCTGGCCCGCGCCCTCGCCGTCGAGCCCTCGGTGCTGCTGCTCGACGAGCCGTTCGGCGCCCTCGACGCGAAGGTCCGCAAGGAGCTGCGTGACTGGCTGCGCCGCCTGCACGACGAGGTCCACGTGACGACCGTGTTCGTGACCCACGACCAGGAGGAGGCCCTCGAGGTCGCCGACGAGATCGTGGTCATCAACGAGGGCCGGATCGAGCAGATCGGCAGCCCCGACCAGCTGTACGACGAGCCGGCCAACGACTTCGTCATGGGCTTCCTCGGCGCGGTGACCCGGCTCGGGCCGCTGGTCCTGCGGCCCCACGACATCGAGGTCGCGGTCGCGCCCGGCGTACCCGGCTCCTCGGCGGGCGTGGTCCAGCGCGCGCTGCGCGTCGGCTTCGAGGTGCGCCTCACCGTCGACGTCGAGGGGCAGGACGAGCCGGTCCTGGTCGTGCTCTCCCGCACCCACGCACGCGCGCTCGACCTGGAGCTCGGCAGCAGGGTCTGGCTGAGCCCGACGACCGGCGCGACGACGGTCCCGGTGCTCGGGGTTCCGCGGGAGGCGGTGGCCTCCGCCTGAGATGACCGGGCCGGCGCCAGCGCGCGTGCGTCGCGGCGCGTAGCAGGCGGCGTCGGCCCGGTCATCTCATAGTCTGGGCGCGTGAGCTATCTGCGGGCGACGCGGGTCCTGTGCTGGCTGCTCGGGATCGCGGTACTGGTGTCGGTCGTCCACTACGTCGACAACTACGTCAACTACGACGACTACCCGGTGCCGCCGGACGACGCGACCCTGCCGACCGTGACCAAGGCCCTGGTCGCGATCGGCTGGTTCGTCTTCACCGCGCTCGGGGCGGTCGGGCTGCTGCTGTGGTTCCGGCGCCACATCACCACCGCCGCGGTGTTCCTGACCGGCTACTCGCTCTCGGGGCTGATCGGCATCGGCCACTACACGGTCCCCGGCGCCACCGACATGGTCTGGTGGCGCCAGGCACACGTGGTCGCCGACATCGTGTGCGGCGCCGCTGTGTTCGGTTTCGCGCTCTGGGCGGCGAAGAACTCCGACGAGCTCATCCCTCCCGGCGCGAGGAAGCCTCCCGCTCCGCCCGCTGCCTGAGCCCCTCGGCGTGGCGGCGGAAGCCGTCGGCCACCCGGCCGGGACCGGCGAGGCGGACGAGTGGTCCGCTGAACTCCTCGACGGTGTCGTACGTCGTGGGCCCGCCCGGGTGCTGCGTGAGGCGCTGGTGACGCACCCCCCTGACCAGCCCGAGCCGCGCCGGCAGGCCCTCGTAGACGTAGGACATCAGCGCGGTCGTCGTACCGCTGACGGGGTCGGTGGTGGGGCCTTCCAGGGCGGTGATCCGCTCAGGTGAGCGGGTGCGGCGGCCGTTGGCCCACACGACGTGGAGCACGATCGGGTTGCCGACGGCGGCGGGCTGCGCGGTCTCGGCGCGCTCGACGAAGGGGTTCCACTCGCCGTAGCGCCCGGTGTCGGTCATGACGTCCCACACGACGGCGAGCGGGGCGTCGATGTCGATCTGCGCGGAGGGGTTCACGGGGTCATCATGGCCGAACCCGTGAACCCCTGCGCGCGCCAGAACATCTAGTCGATCAGCTTCAGGTAGGCCAGGCTGCGGTACCGGTACCGCCCACTCCCGTCGAGAGCCCAGCGGTTGCAGGTGGTCAGCACCAGCTGGGACGGGCCGAGGTTGCTCTGCAGCTCGGCCATCCGCTTCTCGGAGAGGTTCAGCGGGGCCCGGGCGATCGACCGGGTCACCCGGTAGGTCAGCACCTTGCCCGACGCCAGCTCCACCTGCACGGTCGCGCCCTTGCGGAGCCTCGGCAGCCGGTTGCCCGCGGCCCAGCCGCTGCGGTTGGAGTGCAGCGCCACGAGGACCGAGCCGGGGCCGCCGGGCTCGCCGTCGCCCCGCCAGAAGAAGGCCTGGCCGAGGGCGTTCCGGTTCAGCGGGACCCGCGGCGTCGCGGTCGCGCGCAGCTGGGCGGAGATCCCGGTCGACGGCACGCTCAGCCGGCCTCCGTCCCAGGCGGCCTGCCGCACGCCGGTGGTCGGTGCCACCGCCTTGACCTTGCAACCGCCCTTCACCTTCGCCTTCGCCAGGACGGCGCCACCGTCCATGACTACCCGCACAATCTTGCCGATCCGGAGTCCGGTGAGGTGGATCTCGCGGGTCTGGCCGGGCTGCACCTGCGCGGTGCCGCGGACCTTCTTGCCCACCCGGACCCGGACCGTGCCCGGGATCGAGGAGGTGATCGGGTTGACCGCCGTCACGAGCGCCTCGCCGTACCGCCTGGTCACGCAGGCGGTCTTGACCGAGGCCTGCATCGACAGCTCGATGCCGCCGACCTGACCCGGCATGCAGACCTGAACCTGCTCGCCCGCCGACTGCTTGGTCTCCACGATGGTGGCGGTGTTGGTCCAGGTCTGGCACTGGCCGGGGACCGCCGACAGGGGCAGCGTGTAGTCGAACAGGGTCGGCTGGCCGCCGGCGTTCCAGTCCGCGGTGCCCAGCGTCGCCGGGGCGCCGACGGTGCCGGCCTTGTCGTCGGTGACGGTGACGGTCCGGTTCGTCTCGGTGTCCAGCACGAAGGCGACCGGCACCTGGGTCACGACCGGCGAGCCGGCGGCCCAGGCGATCGACACGGTGGCCGTGCCGTCGGCGTACCCGCTGTCGGGGAACGTGCAGGTGATCGGTACGGCGACCGTCTGGCCCGCCGGCACCGTCACCGGTGAGCCCGTCGCGACACAGGTGGCCGGGGCGTCGACGTCCAGCGTCACCGAGACGCCGGCGGACACGTCCTTGAAGTCGTTCGGGTTGGTCACCTGCACCGAGCCCGAGGCGGTCCAGCCGCTGTCGGTCGCCGCTCCCGGGATCGCCGCGACGACGTAGTGGGCGTTGGCCTTCCCGTCGACCCCGGCCTGGAGCTGGCTCTGGTCCGCCTCCTTGGTGATCGCCCAGGCGTAGGACCGGTCGAAGTCGCCGGCGAACGCGGCGGCGGCGGCCGGCGTCCTCACCACGCACAGCTCGACCGACTCGTCGGCGGACTGCTCGGTCTGCACGATCGTCGCGGTGTTGTCGTAGGTCGTGCACGTCCCGGCCACGCCCGACTTGGTGACGGTGTAGGTGTAGGAGAACGGACCGGCGTCCCAGGTGCTGGTGCCGAGCGGGTGGTTCGCCCCGGGCTCGGTCTTGTCGTCGACCACGTCGACCGACTTGTCGATCTCGTCGTCGACCTGGAGGGTCAGCGGCGCGGTGCCGGTGGCCGTCGCGTCCTCGTCGTCAGGGTCGGTCCAGCTCGCGGTCGCCGTGTTGGTGCCGGTGTACGCCGCGGGCTCGGCCCCGAAGGTGCAGGCGTAGTCGAGCTCCTCGGTCGCGCCTGGCGCGAGCTCGACGTCGGTGCCGCCGGTCACGGTGCAGACGCCGCCGGTCACGCCGGAGAGATCGTCGGTGACGTCGGCGACGATGGCCCCGTCGGCGTACGCGTTGGGGTTGTGCACGGTGATGGTGCCGTGCGCCTCCCAGCCGGAGTCGACGTAGCCGTCCTTGGTGACGTCGACGGTGTAGTGGAAGTCGTGGCTCTGGCCGTCGCGGATCTCGACGGACGTCTCGTCGGCCGCCTTCGCGATCTTCCAGTGGTAGGTGCGGTCGTAGGAGCCGGCCGCGGTCTTGGTCACCTCGAGCGGCGCCTCCCGGCACACCTCCACCTTTTCGGTGGCGGTCTGGCCGGTCTCGGTGATGGTGGCGGTGTTGTCGTAGGTCTCGCAGACCCCGAGCGTGCCCGCGGGAGCCGTCCAGTCGTACTCGAAGGTGGTCGCCTGGGTGCCGTCGCCCCAGTCGGCGTTGCCGAGCGTGGTGTTCGGGGCCTTCGGATCGGTCACCGTGATCGTCTTGTCGACGTCGGTGACCTTGGCGAAGGACACCGGGACCTCGGTGGTGACGGCCTTGCCGCCGAAGGTCGCCGTGGCGGTGTTCGTACCGCTCGGGTGGGTGGTCACGTCACCGGCGCAGGTGTAGGGGACGACGGTGGTGTCGCCCGGGTCGACGGTGACGGCGGGGTCGCCCGTGATCGTGCAGGTCCAGCCGGCGACCCCCGAGACGTCGGTGATCGTCGTGTCCAGCGCCTTCGTGGCCGAGGGGTTCTCGACCGTGATGGTGCCGGTCCAGGACGCCGTTCCGTCGGTGAACCCGTCGGGGGTCGCGGTCACGCCGTAGTGGAAGGTCGCCGAGCCGTCGGGACCGATCTCGACGGAGTCCTCGTCGACGGTCTTGTCGAGCGTCCACCTGTAGGTGCGGCCGTACTCCGCCTTCACCGTCTTGGTGATCTCCGGGCGGCACACCTCGGTGGTGGCGGTGTCGGAGATCTGGGTCCCGGTGATGGAGACGACGTTGTCGTACGTCGTACACGCGCCCGCCGCGAGCCCGGTGTCCAGCTGCACCTGGGCGTCGATCGTGACGGTGTGGCCTGTCTCGTTCCAGACGTCGACCCAGTTCAGGCTGGACGGGCTGAGAGTGACGGCCACCGGGTTGCCGCCCGCCTCGGTGATCGCGTCGACCAGGTCGATGTCCTTGTGGGCCGGCGTCTCGGTGGTCTCGCTGTCCTCGACCGCGTTGTCGTACGTCGCGGATCCGGTCGGCGAGAAGTACGTGGCCTTGTCCCAGGTGACGGTGACCCGGTTGGTGCCGTGGTAGTTGTCGGGCCAGGAGCCTGCGTCGATCGTGCAGGTGTAGTCGAGGTCGAGCGTGCCGTTCTTCGGGACCACGGCGTCGTCGCCTCCGGTGACGGTGCAGGTCACGTCGTCGCCGTTGAGGGTGAAGACGTCGGCCACGTCGGCGGTCACGTCCCAGTCGTTGGGGTTCTCGACGGTGATCGTGCCGTCGAGGATCGGGGCGGAGTCGGTGGTCGGCAGCGCCTGGACGTCGATCTGGTAGTCGACCGTGGTCTTGCCGTCGTCCCCGACGAAGACGCTCGCCGGGCCGGTCTTGTCCAGCGACCAGTTGTAGGTGCGGTCGTAGGCCACGGCGACGGTCTTCTCGACGGTCAGGTCGAGGCCCACGCAGACCTCGACCGACGCGTCGTCGTCGCGCGTCGTCGGCGTGTCCTTCTCGGTGAGCGCCGCGGTGTTGTCGTAGGTCGTGCACTCGCCCGGCTCGCCGGCGAGCTCGAGCTGGTAGGTGAACACCTTCTGGTGGTCGGTCATCGCCCAGACGTCGTCCCACGACAGGGTGCCGAGGGCGCCCTGTCGCGTGTCCGTCACGTCGACGGTCTCGTCGGTGCGGCTGGTGCGCGCGAAGGTGTAGTCCTTCGTCGCCACCGCGCTGCCCTGGGGTGCGTTGGCGGGGTCGTTGGCGTCGCTCTGCTGCTGCGGGTAGTCCGCGCGGCTCCAGGTGAGCGTCGCGGTGTTGGTGCCGCTCGGGCTGCCCGGTGCCTGCGCGTACGTGCAGGTGTAGCCGAGCGTGGTCGGCCCGGCTGCGAGGGTGCGCTGCTCACCGGGCGCGCCGGCGTCCGCGTCGGTGCCGGCGACCGTGCAGGCCGTGTTGTCGGCGAGCAGGTCGGTGACCGTGACGACCATCGGGCGGGGGTTGGGGTTGGTGATGCTCAGCTCGCCGACGACCCGGTAGTCGGTGGTCTGCTCGGGGCCGGCGGTCACGGTGACCGTGTAGGTCGGCTTCGCGGTCGTGCCGTCGGGCACGTTCCACGCGGCCTGGTCGACCGTCTTGGTGATCGTCCAGTCGTAACGGGCGGCGTACGACGCCTCGGCGGTCTTCGTGAGGGTCGGCGGCAGCCACTTGTGCGGGTCGGCGAAGTTGACCGTGACGCTCTCCGCCTCGTCGACGGTGACCTGCTGGGTCCGGTCGGCGGGTGGCGGAAGGAGCATGCCGGTCGGCGGCGCCGTCTCGGTCACGGTGTAGGTGCCGGGCTCGACCGGGTCGATCACGATCACGCCGTCGGCCGCGCCGTCGTCGTCGCCGGCCCCGCCGTCGGTCACCGTCAGCGTCGCCGCGGCGCTGCCCGGCGTCGGGTCCGGCGAGATCTGGAAGGTGGCGCCGGGGGCCGGGGCGCCCTGCGGGTCCCGCTTGTTGATGGTCAGCCTGCCGCAGGTGGACGGGACGGAGACGTCGGCAGCGACGTAGTCCTTGAGCGAGGCGTTGGGGGAGTCGGAGGTACGCGAGCGCATGTTGATGGTGCCGTAGTCGTTCGAGCAGGTGCCCGCGGGGAAGAGCATCGAGAGGTTCAGGGACCCTTCGCCGAAGATCTTGTCGCCGCTGATCGCGCCCTCGAACGCGCTCGCCGGCACGGGGACCTCGCACCAGCCGGCGCCCGGCGAGTAGCCGGACACCTCCGTGCAGTTGGCGCCCCAGTCGGGGCTGCTCTTCAGCGTCCACAGGTAGGCGTGCACGATCTGGAAGTCGCCGTTGCCGCCCTGCTGGACGTCGAGCATCAGGTCGTTGACCGAGCGGACCGGACGCGCCGGCAGCCCGGGCATGTTGTCGAGCTGGTTGAACTCGATGTCGTAGTTCACGGTGCCCTGGGTGGCTGCGCGCTGGAAGGCGAAGTAGGCGAACACCTCGCCGTTGAGGGTCGCGGTGTGGACCCAGGCGTCGGTGAAGTCGTCCTTCTGGGGAGCGACCGCGTCGGCGGCCTGCCAGGTCGACGGGTGGTTGTCGAAGTCCTTCGGGTTCTTGTACTGGGTCGGGTCGTCGGCGCCGTCGACGAGATGCTGACCGGTGGTGTCCCAGTCGAGCCCGGTGCCGTCGACGGTGGTGTTGCCGTCGATCTCGAACCCACCGAACAGGCCCATCGCCACGGTCGACGCCACGCGCGCGGACGCCGGTGCCGCGGCCGCTGCAGGTGCTGTGGCCGGTGCCACGGCCGCCGGGAAGGCGACCGAGACGCAGGCCATGGTCGTCGCGACTACCAGTCCTCGCCGGAAAAACGACATGCCGATCGTCCCCCACGACACATCGGCCCGAGAACGGCGCCAGGACCGCTCCGACGGTCGAACCTGAGCCACCGGTCCCTCCGGCGACGGTTCCCCGTGCGACGCAACCTCCGATCGGGTGCGTCAGCTGGGACCTTAGGCCCGGGTCCGACCGCGTCGTGTCGATTTGTCGACAGTGCTGAGTTAAATCTCGCGCTCAGGCTGGCGCGGAGCGCGCGGCGTACACGTTGGCCAGGTCGGCGATGTCGGTGACGTAGGCGTCGGAGTGGTTGAAGCTGAAGATCGCGCGCCGCCAGGTGTCGGGGTCGGTGAGGTCGCCCGCGTGGCACAGGTAGCGCGCGGCCGCGAGCGCCGCGTCGTCGATCTGGTTCGGGTCGGCGACCCCGTCGCCGTTGCCGTCGGCGCCCCACGTCGCCCAGGTCGAGGGGATGAACTGCAGCGGTCCGATCGCGCGGTCCCAGGTGGCGTCGCCGTCCATCGCGCCGCCGTCGGTGTCGTGGACGGCGCCGAACGCGCCCCCGTCGAGCACCGGCCCGAGGATCTGCGGACGTGGCACGCCGTCCTCGCCCAGCACCGAGCCGTGCACGCTGCCATGGGTGGACTCGATGCCGCCGATCGCGGCGATGCTGTTCCACGCGACCCGGCAGCCCGGCTGCTCGGCCGCGACCTGCAGGTGCGCTCGTGCGTACGCCGCCAACGCCCGCGCCGGGATGCCGGTCTGCGCCGCCACCCGGGCCAGCCAGGCGGCGTCGGGCCGGTACGGGTCCGGCGCGGTCGCGGGCGCGGCGGGGGCGGCGGGGGCCGGCGGGACCCCGGTGAGCGCCGGCGCCGGGGCCTGCGCCGCCGGGTCCGGCAGCGGTGGGCGACGCGAGCCGGCGTCGTACGCGAACGCCACGCCGACGCCGATCACCAGCGCGATCGTGACGACCGCGAGGGAGACCGCGCCGACCAGGTAGCGGTCCGGCCGGGGCATCGGGTCAGCGGTAGTTGGTGAACTGCACCGCGAAGTCGTAGTCCTGCGCCTTGACCAGGGCCTGCACGGCCTGCAGGTCGTCGCGCTTCTTGGACGAGACGCGCAGCTCGTCGCCCTGGATCTGCGCCTTGACGCCCTTCGGGCCCTCGTCGCGGATCAGCTTGGAGACCTTCTTGGCGTCCTCGGAGCTGATCCCCTCCTTGAGGGTGATCCCGATCTTGGAGACCTGGCCGGACTGGCGCGGCTCGGAGGCATCGAGGATCTTCAGCGACTGGTTGCGCTTGATCAGCTTGTCCTGGAAGACGCTGAGCACGGCGCTGGCCCGGTCGTCGGCGGACGCGCTGATCTCGATCGCGTGCTCGCCCTTCCACTCGATGGTGGCGCCGGTGCCCTTGAAGTCGAAGCGGGTCGAGATCTCGCGCGCCGTCTGCCCGAGCGCGTTGTCGACCTCCTGGCGGTCGATCTTGGAGACGATGTCGAACGAGGAGTCGGCCATGGGTGTCACCTGCTGATTCGGAGGGGTCAGTCCTGCTGCGCTATTGTTCCGCGTAGAGGTCCGGTCGCCAAAAGCGGTCCGGATCGCACCGAGGCAGGTTGCCCGAGCGGCCAATGGGAGCGGACTGTAAATCCGTCGGCTTTGCCTTCGAAGGTTCGAATCCTTCACCTGCCACGGCACGAACCGCCCCTGGCCCGCGGAGACGCGGACCGGGGGCGGTTTGCTTTACTCGCCGTCGTGACCGACGCCGACCGCCGCGACATCCACGACACCGTGCTCCGCTACTGCCGCGCGGTCGACCGGCTCGACTACGCCGGCATCCGGGCGGTGTACGCCGAGGACGGCGTCGACCACCACACCGGGTTCAGCGGGCCGGCCGACGACTACGTCGCCTGGCTGCGCGAGGTGCTGCCCCGGCTCGACGGCACCATGCACGTCATCGGCAACCACCTCGCCGAGGTGGCGGGCGACGAGGCGGTCGCCGAGACGTACGGCACCGCCGTGCACTGGGGGACGCCGTCGAGCGACGCGCGGCGCAACTTCACCACCGGCTTCCGGTACGTCGACCACTTCGTCCGCACCCCCGCCGGCTGGCGGATCCGGGAGCGGTACGCCGTGCGGGAGTGGACGCGCAGCGACGCGGGCCGGCTGCTCGCGCCGGAGGGCGCCGGCCCCCGCGGCAGCCGCGACGGGAGCGATCCGCTCGCCGTCGTGCGGCAGGCCGTGCTCGGGGACCGCGCCGTCGGCTGATGGCTACGGCCGTGCCTGGAACGGGAACAGCGCTCGTGACGCCCAGCCCGACCCGGACGGTGCGATCGGGGTGGCGGTGCCGGCGACCGCTCCGGTGGGCGTCCAGTCGGCCCGCGTCAGCGAGCCGTTGGTGCCGGCGAACCAGAGCTTCCCGTCGGCGACGAAGGCGCCCCGCATGCCGCTGTAGCTGGCGCCGGTGACCGACGGGAAGGTGTACAGCTGCTGGCCGACCACGCCGGACTCGATCTCGAAGCCGCGGCGGAACAGCTGGGGCGAGCCGGCCTTGGTGAAGTAGATCCAGCCGCGGTCGTAGAAGAGGCTGGTGAGGTTGGGGACGTCGCCGTTGTGCCAGTCGGACTGGGGGACGAGCTGGTCGGCGGCGTTGATCGTGACCGGTGCGCCGTACGTCGTCCCGTCGAAGGTACGACGCGTCAGCGTGCCGTTGGCGTAGGCCGTGTAGAGGTCGCCGTTGACCATGAACGCGCCGACCGTCGTGCCCCAGCCGGTGCCATTGGGGGCGTCGGTGGGGACCGTGGCCGTGGTCCCGTCGAATCCGACGCTGACCAGCTGGGAGCCCCCGCTGGCGACCCGGTAGATGGTGGCAGGCAGCGTCGCGACCTGACGGACCGGCAGGGTCGCGCCGGAGGAGAGCGGCACGAAGGCGACCTTGCGGTGGGTCTCGTTGGCGAACACGTCGGTGTCCGAGCCCACGAAGAGGCCCTCGGGCGTGGCGACCATGTCCTTGACGCCGACGCCGAGGGTGCGGGTCGGGTTCCAGGAGTACGGCATACCGTTGGCGACGTCGAGGGCTCCGATGCCGGGTCGGGACACGGCGCCCTGACCGGCGGCGTCACCGCGGGTGGGGTTGTTCTGCCAACGCATGTGGCCGCCGACGTAGACGACGTCGGCCGTCACCTCGGTGTCCCAGGTGGTGTCGCCACCGGTGTAGGCCACCCAGGTGGGGCGGACGTTCGTGCCGGTGGCGGCGGACTCGTAGCGGGCAACCAGGTCGCAGCCGCTGGTGCCGGCGACACTTGCGGAGCCGCCGTACGCGCCGGTGGTCGAGACGATGAAGAAGCTGCCGTCGGGTGAGAACTCGACGTCGGTCATGTAGGTCTCGAACGAGGAGCTGCACGCGGACTCGTACTGCGTCGTGTAGTAGTTCGCGAGCGCCATGCTCGGTCCGCCGATGTCGAGGACGGCGAGCTGGTGGCGGCGCACGCCGTTGACCGAGTTGAAGTTGCCGACCAGGACCAGCCTGCTGTTGGCCGGGTCGGTCGCGATCTTCTGGACGTTGGTGATGCCGCCGTTGTGAACGCCGGCGATCACGCCGGTGTAGTAGGGATCGCGGGCTCCGGTGGTGGCATTGAGCGTGCCGAGAGCGGCGCTCGGCCGACCCTGCAGGTGCGTGAACTTCCCAGCCACCCACAGTCGGTTGCCGGTGACCGAGAGGTCGCGCACCTGGCCGTTGATGGTGCCCGGCTGGAAGGTCGCGATCCGGGTGCCCGTGGCGACGTCTGCCTCGTAGAGCCGGCTGACCGAGACGCTCGCGCCGCCGGACCTCACGCTCGTGAAGGCGCCGCCGACGTAGACCGACGTCCCGTCGGCCGCCGGTGCGAGTGTGTAGACGCGGTCGTTGGGGTTGGGGACGAAGGAGGTGGACACCTGTCCCGTGAACGCGTTGAAGGCGAACAGGTTCACCCGCGCGATGTCGGTCGAGCTGCCCGCGTTGCGGACCCGGGTGAACGTGCCACCGACCAGCACCATGTCACCGACCCGGGCCATCGCGTAGACGGCGCCGTCCATGACGTGCGGGGTGAAGGCGACCGGGTCGGCGTCGACGATCCGGCCTGTCTGCGGTGCCGCGTTGCCGGTGTCGGCGGCGCGGGCAGCGGGTGCGATCGGCCCCGTCAGGTAGGTGATGACGACGATCCCCACGGCAAGCAGCAGGGTGGTCGTCCTGCGAGCGGTCCCAGTTCCCATCGGACGTTCTTCCTCTCGACTCTCAGTAGGCGCCTCGGCCGCCGAGGACGGCTCCGGCAGTGCGGAGCAGGATCCGGACGTCCAGCAGCAGCGACCAGTTGTCGACGTACTGCTGGTCCAAGCGCACCGTCTCTTCCCACGAGAGGTCGGAGCGGCCGGAGACCTGCCACAGACCGGTGATCCCGGGACGTACGACCAGCCGGTGCCGGACGTCGGGGAGGTACGCCGCCACCTCGGCCGGCAGCGCCGGGCGCGGCCCGACGAGCGACATCTGGCCGAGCACCACGTTGATCAGCTGTGGGAGCTCGTCGAGCGACGTACGACGCAACCACCGGCCCACGCGGGTGATCCGCGGGTCCCGGTGGATCTTGAACAGGGGGCCGCTGGCCTCGTTGAGCTCGACCAGGTCGGGCGCCGCTGTCGCGGCGTCGCAGCCCATGGTGCGCAGCTTCCACATCGTGAAGGGCGCGTCGTTCCGGCCGATCCGGGTCTGCCTGAAGAAGGCGGGGCCGGGCGAGTCGAGCCGGATCGCCAGTGCCAGCCCCAGCAGGACGGGCGACAGCACGAGCAGGGCGAGCGCGGCGACGGCCCGGTCGAGCACGTGCTTCACGATGTGGGAGGGGCCCAGGCGACGGGGCGCGCCGAGGTGGAGCAGCGGCAGCTGCTCGCCCAGGTCGAGCCGGGTGCGCCCGGCCGGGGAGGTGAGCAACCCGGTCCACACGAAGATCGCGACGCCGTCGTCCTCCAGGCTCCAGCACAGGCGTTGCAGGTCGGCGGCGGGGACGTTCGGGTCCGGCGCGAGGATCACTGCGTCAGCACTGGTGTCCCGGGCGGTCCCGGCGCAGGTGGCGAGGTCGCCCGCCCCGACCACGTCGAAGCGGTGGGTCAGCGACGTCCCGAGCCGCTCGAGCAGGCGGGGCAGGGTGTCCGGGGTGCCGGCGACGACGACGCGGTGGCTCACGCCGCTGAGCCGGACGCCGCTGCGGGCCGCGACGGCCATCGCCCCGCGGGCGACCGCGCCGAGTCCCGCGCTGGTCAGGCAGACCACGGCGACGATGCCGGCGGACAGGGGGTAGCCGACCAGGTCGGCGACCAGCAGGGCGCCGGTCGGCAGCACCAGCGCGGCCACCACGACCCGGCGGCAGCGGGCGCCGAGGTGGCCGGGCAGCTGGTAGTCGCCCGTGGCGCACACCGCGACCACCCACATCGGAACGAACAGGAAGGCCGGACCTACGCGGGAGATCGCGTCGGGAACCAGGCTCGCGACGAGGACGACGACCAGCGCGGCCACCGCGTCGGCAGCGGCGAGCAGGCGCCCGGCGCGGTGCAGCGGGGCCGTCGCCCGGGACACCCCGTGCTCGGTCGTCACCACCGCCGTCGTGCGGGTACCCAGGACAGTCATCGGTGCACGAGGTCCTCGACCAGCGCCTCGAAGCGGGCGAGCGTGGGGGAGACCCGGTGCTCCGTCGGGACGTGGTGACCGGTCAGCACCGCCAGCGAGAGCCGGGTCGCGAGCTCGTCCTCGTCGTACGCCGTCACGACCAGGCCGGTCCGCGAGACGAAGCGCGCGAACCGCTGCTGGTGGTCGTCGACGTGCTCACCCTGGTACGGGTCACGCGGTACGACGACGGGAAGGTGCCCGTGCTCGCGGGCATCCATGATCGAGCCGGGCCCGCCGTGGGTCACCACCGCGTCAGCCCGGTCGAGCAGGTCGGCCATCGCGCCCGGACCGAGGAGGGACGTGCCTGTCAGTCCGTCGGGCAGTGCTGTCGAGCCGTGCTGCACGTGGAAGCGGAACATCCGCTGCTCGGCCAGGCTGCCGACCCAGCGCAGCAAACGGTCGAACGGGTGGTGGTCGGTGCCGAGGAAGACCGCGACCAGCGGCGGCTGGTCGGGCGTCACCACAGCTCTCCGACCAGGACCGAGGAGCGGTAGAGGTGCTGCTGCTCGGGCCACTGCACGAGGAACAGGTCGGTGGCCGGCCGGCACAGCTTGCCGGTCAGCGTGCGGGTCTCGACCCGGTCGTAGACCTCGAGGTAGATCGACGACGTCTGCCGCCGGTGGCGCAGCCAGAAGTAGGGCACGGCCACCGCGGCACCGGTGGAGACCACCACGTCGGGGCCGAAGTCGTCGAGCACGTGGTGCGCCTGGACGGAGTTGCGCGCGAGGTTGACCAGGTTGCGGGTCGTCGGGTGGTGCGCCCAGGTCACGCTCTCGCCCTCGAGCTTCGCGACGGCGTCGGCGGTGTCGAAGGTGACCCAGTGCCGGTCGTGCTTCTCCCACCACGGGCGCAGGCACATCAGCTGGGCGAGATGACCTCCTGAGGAGGAGACGAGAAGCACCCGCATGACGCACTCCCGGAGCTTGGTGGCTGACGGCGATGCCCCGACCTTAGGGAGGTGCCGAGGGGCTGACATGCCCCAAATACGGCATGTCTGGGGCTTCGCTCGGTCGGCGTCAGGCGGCGTAGTCGTCGGCGAGGACGATCGCCTGCTGGGCGTGCGCCTGGTACTCGGCCTGGGTGATGGGTCGGGTGCCGCCGCCGGTGACGAGGCGGTAGAGGCCGTGGGGTGTGCCCCAGATCCACTTGTCGGGTCCGAGCTGCAGCACCGTGTAGCCGAGGTGGGTCTTCGCACGGTGGTGGTGCCGGGCGAGGGGCGTGTCGTTGTGATCACCGGTCTGGCCGGGTGGGCCGTGCTTGTCGTAGGCGACGGTGTGGTCGTGGTCCGGTGTCCGGCCGTGTTTCGCGAAGAGGCTGGTGGCGTGGGGGAACACGTCTCCGACGGTGCGTAGCTGGGTGCGGTGCTTGACGTCGGTGGGGTGTTCGTAGCCGTTGACCGAGCGTCCGGTGTGCAGGTCGATGACGGGCTGCACGGTGATGGTCGTGTGGCGACCCAGGAGGTCGCTCACCTGGGTGAGGAGTCGTGGGCCGAGGCTCTCGACCCGGGCAACGGGCCCGAATGCACCGGTGTCGGTGAGGGAGACGTGGACGACGATCTCCGCGACCCGGCGGGGGTCTCGTGACGGTTGCTGCGCAACCTCCTCGACCTCCGAGGTGCCCGGGGTGTCGTCGATGCCGTTCAGGAACGCGAGGACGGCGGCGGGGTCGGCGAGCATGGCGAACGCCTCGGCCCGCCAGTGGTCCATGCCCAGCGGCTCGGCACCCTCAGGCACCTCGCAGTGCTCGGCCAGCGCGGCAGCGAGGTCCTCGACCGCCTCCTGGTGGGCCAGGGCATCGGCCTCGTCGAGCCGCGCGAACACCGTCCCCACACCAGCCTGATCGCTGTCCTCGCCGACCTGGGCCCCGGGACGGGGCTTGGGGTACCAGACACCCTTCTGGTTCTGGTTCTCCTTGACCCGCGCGGCGTGGGCGACCGGGTCGGCCTCGATCACCTTGGCCTCCGCGATGGCGAGGATCCGCGACGGCGACTCGTCCAGGGCGGCAGCGACCGCGGTGTCGACGACGCGGGCCTGGTGGCGGTCGAGGGTGCGGGACATCCGTGCGACCCGCCGCACCACCCACACCTCACAACGGCCGGCCTTCACGCCTTCCCACATGGCGGGGAGGCGGTGGCGCAGGTCGAACGCGTCCGCCAGGGCGCCACGGGTCGCGAGCACGTGCTCGTGACGGGCGATCGCCATCTCGACCAGTGCGAGGTCGGCGACCTCCGGGGTCCCGTCCCCGCCCAGGGTGATGAGCCGCGGACCGCCGTACCGGACCGGTACGGCGCCGGGCTCGGCCTGCGGATCACCCGAGTGGAGATCGGCCCACGCGAGCAGCAGCTCGAGCTGCCGGACCTCGGCCTTCCGCCGATCCCGGACACTGTCCTCGGCCGCGTGGAGCAGCTGCTCCGGCGTGGCATCCGAGAGGTCCGAGATCATGCGCCGATTCTATCGCACATATGTTCGAATAGCGAGGCCCGTCGCGGACTTTCCCCTTGTTTCTAGGGGGTTTTCGACCACGCGCGAACTCTGACCCGACCGCCGAACCCGGCCATCTCCCGACCGTCCTCGTTGCGGCCTTTCGGAACGCAACCGGCTACGTACCCGAAGCCCGCTGGGAGTTCGCGCAATAGCTCAGGTGGTTTCGAGGCTCGTCGCTGGCGCTCCTCGCACCTCGACCATCGGACGAGGTCGGTTGCGGTGGTCTCGTGACGGTCGCTGCGCGACCTCCTCGACCTCCAGGCGTGGACCGTCGCCCGACCGCGGAACCCAGCCACCACCCGACCCTCCTCGTCGCTGTCTTTCGGAACGCAACCACTGACGCAACCGAAGCCCACGGACAGTTCACACGAATAGCCCAGGTGGTTTCGAGACTCGTCGCTGGCGCTCCTCGCACGTCAACCACCGCGAGACCCTCAGCCCTGCGGCGGGTGCCAGCCGACCTTGTACGCCGCACCGACGGCGGCGAGCTGGGAGCTCATCTCCAGCTTGGCCAGGATCGACTTCACCTGGGTGCGGACGGTGGCCTCGGACACCACGCTGGTGCGGGCGATCTCGCGGACCGGTGCGCCGCGCATGAGGGCGCCGAGCACCTCCATCTCGCGCCGGGTCAGCCGGTCGAGCCGGGTCCGGATGTCGCGGACCTCGTCGCGGTCGTGGAGGGCGATCTCGATCAGGGAGCCGCGTTCCTGGGCGTTCATCAGGGGCAGGCCGTCGCGGGCCCGGCGGACCGTGGCGACGACCTCGTGCAGCGGACAGGTCTTCACGAGCACCGCCTTGGCGCCGCGGCGCAGGCACTCGCCGCGGCGGGCGCTCTCACCGCTGCCGGTCACCACGACGACGGCGATCCCGGCGGCGGCGAGCGGCGTGATCAGCCGCATGCCGTCGCCGACGCGTCCCAGGTCGAGGTCGAGCAGGATCACCCGGGGCGCGCTGCGCAGGGCGGTCGCGAGCACGGTGGCCAGGGTGGTGTGCTCGTCGGTCAGGTCGATCCGGCGTACGCCGTACCCCTCGGCCTCGAGGGTCAGCGAGACCGACTCCGCGAACAGCGCGTGGTCGTCGATGATGGTGATCCGCATGGGGCGCGGGCGTCCGGTCGACATGGTCGTCAGCCCGCTGCCAGGGCCGTCGGGACCGACGGCTCCGGAGGTACGGCGGGCCGGACGTGCGGCGTCCGCGCGAGGTCCGCGTCGGTGTCGGCGCTGCGCAGGGTGACCACGAAGGTCGCGCCGCCGAGCGTGGCGGCTGCCGGGTCGTGGTGGAGCGAGCCGCCGAGCTCGAGCATCAGCCGGTGGGCGCGTTGCAGGCCGATGCCCTGGCCGGTCGAGCCGGTGCCGCGCGCTCCCCACTGGAACAGCCGCTCCTCGAGGCCGGGCTCGAGGCCGGGGCCGCGGTCGCATACGCGGATCTCGACGTGCTCCCCGACCCGTCGCGAGGAGATGGTCGTGGCGTGTCCGTGGGCATGGCGGTGGGCGTTGGTGAGCAGCACGTTGAGGACCTCCGCGAGGGTGTCGTGACGGGCGAGCACGCGGTGCCCGTCGGGATGCCAGTGCACCCGGTGGCCGAGCGCCTCCTGGGCGATGACGAGCGGTTCGACGACGTGGTCGACCGCGAGTGCGGCGAGCTGGTCGGGACCGTCGTCGGTGCAGGTCCGGCCGAGGCGGGCCGCCTCGACGTCGACCATGTGCTTGAGCGCCAGGCGACGCGGTCCCGGCGGCAGCTGGTCGCTGGCGAGCAGATGGACGCCGGCGACGATGCCGGCCGTGGCGGCGCGCATCTCGTGGACCACCTCGCGATCGTGCTGGACGGTCGCCTCCGCCTCGGCGGCCCGCAGCACCAGGCTGGCCTCCCGGGTGGTGTGCTCGCGCAGCGAGGAGACGAGCATGCCGATCGCGGTGGTGGCGACCAGGGAGGAGCACAGCACCACGCCCGCCATCGCCACCGGGGGCGGCGAGGTGGCCTCGGTGAGCGTCGCCCAGACCCGGGCCGCGAAGATCACGAAGATGCCGCATGCGATGCGCTGCGCGGCCCAGGCGGGCAGCGCCGAGCGCAGCAGGCGCAGGGCGACCAGCACGGTGACGACGGCGATCGCCGCGAGCACCAGCTGGTCCTGCCACCGGTGGACCGACAGGAACGGCGACGGGTCGGTGAGGATCAGGCCCAACCGCGCGGCCAGCACGCCGAGGCCCAGCAGCAGCCCGCCGAGCATCGGGTTCAGCCGCGGCGGGCGCTGGTCGCGAGCGCCGACGGAGAAGACGCCGTACAGGACGACGACCGTCACCAGGTGCCCGGCGGTGAGCCGGTAGCTGTGGCCGCCGTGCGCGGCATCGCCGAGCGACATCACCACGAGCGGCAGGTCCTGGACGGCCACCAGCGTGATCGCCGTCGCCATCCTGGCCTTGACCAGGCTCTGCCCGATGCTCACGTCGAAGGTGAGGACCAGGGCACTGGCGATCAGGACCAGGTCCGCCAGGACCATGCACAGGTGCCCGGCGGCGGCCAGGGACTGGGCGGACGGTGCCTCGAGAAGCAGGACGCCGTACGGGTGGAGCATCAGACACGCGAGGAGCAGGGCCCACCACAGGGGCGCGCGGTCAGCAGCTCTCAGGGAGGGGAGAGACGACCGACCAGTGACCGCCCGAGAGAGCGCCCTGCGTGAGCGCCGGGACTGACGGTCCGGGTGCGGACTCGTCATGCTGGCGATTATGCGCGGGTCTCCGGTCCGTCGTCGAGGAAGGCCTCAACGTACCCAATTTTTGGCCGATCGGTCGGGCGTGTTGGTACGGCGTCACCATCCTCAGGGTGTCGACACGGTCACGGAGCGGGTGGTCGTGGTCGCCACTCCCCAGCCGTCGGTCACGGTCAGCTCCACGGTGTAGCTGCCGGCCGCCGGGAAGGTGTGGGACGCCGAGCTCGTCGTCGAGTTGGCGGTGCCGTCGCCCCAGACCCAGCGGTAGGTGATCGTGTCGCCCGTGTCGGGGTCGCTCGAGCCGACGGCCGAGAAGTTGCAGACCAGGCCCGAGCAGGCCGGCGGGTTGAGCACGGCGACCGGCGCCCGGTTGCCGGGCGGGATGGCGATCGTGACGGTCTGCGTCGCCGTGCCGGTGTCGCCCCACTCGTCCTTCGCGGTGAGCGTGACCGTGTAGGTCCCGGCCGCCGTGTAGGTGCGGGTCGGGAGCGGGCCACTGCCGCTGCCGTTGCCGAAGTTCCACGCGTACGTCAGCGTCGCGGCGTTCTCGTCCGTCGAGCCGCGCGCGTCGAAGGTGCACACGTTGTTGGTGCAGCTGACGGTGAAGCTCGCCACCGGCGGGTTGTTCGGCGGGTGGGTGACCGTCGCGTGCCGCTCGTAGACCGCACTGATGAAGTTGTGCTGGTCGATCGCCCGCACCTGCACGGTGTAGTCACCGGCCGGGATCACCGGTGTGGTGTAGGAGAAGTTCGAGCCGGGCGTTCCGGGGCTGTTCAGGAACGCCGTGCGCCAGCTCGCGGTCGTGCTGGTGAAGGTGCCCGACGAGCTCATGTACTGCCCGGCCGAGTTCACGATCCCGACCTGCACCTGCTGCATCGCCTGGTCGTCCTCGGCACGCCCGCTCACGAAGATCTTGCCGTCCGGGAACACGGTGCCCTCGGTCGGGCTGAGCAGGTCCTCGGTCAGCACCGGGGGCTGGTCACCGGGGTAGATCGGGTAGCGAGACGTCGCTCCGCTGGTCGACGGGTCCTGCTGACCCGCACTGTCCCAGGCGTACGCCGTCACGTTCCAGTCGCCCTGGGCGGGCAGCGCCCGGTTCAGCGACCAGGTCGTGCTCGGCGCGCCGGGACTGGCCAGGGTGGCGTCCAGGTAGGCGAGCGAGGCGGACATGGTGCCGTCCGGCTGGAGGTAGCGGCTGGTGTCGGCGTCGCGGAGCGACACGGCGACGCGGGCGACGCCCTTGTCGTCGGTGGCGGAGCCGGTGAGGTTCAGCAGCAGCACCTGCTGGCCGGTGATCGTGCCGGTCGGGGTGATGGTCGCATTGGGTGGGCTGTCGCCGGGGATCGTGGCGTTGAGCGTCAACCGGCCCTGGTTGGCCGAGGACGTCGAGAGCCCGATGTTGTCGTCGGCGCTGACGGTGAAGGTATAGGTGCCGGGACTGAGGCTGAAGGGCGTCGTGTAGCTCCAGTTGTAGCTCGCCTGGTTGATGTTGACCGGCGAGATCCGGTACGAGCCCGCGATCACATTGGTGCCCCACGAGCCGTCGGCGGCGAGCCGCTCACCGGTCGAGGTGTTGCGCAGCGTCACCCACACCTGGTGCAACGACTGGTCGTCGGTCGCCGAGCCGGCGAACGTGATCGGGCTGCCGGGAGTGACCGTCACCGGCTGGACCGTCGTCGGCGGCACCATCGGGACCGGTTGTGTGATCGACACCGCGGGTGCCTGTCCGTTGGCCGTGACGATCCAGCGCCGGTCGGCGGTGTCGAGCGAGGACTGGCCGCCCGTGTCGGAGGAGCGGGCCTGGCCCCACCACTCGTCCTCGAAGGGCACGGTCACCTCGTAGGACCAGGTCGTGGTCGTCGCGCCGACGACGTCGGGCGTGATCTGGAAGGAGTTGTAGGTGAAGGACACCGTGCCGTCGTCCTGCAGGTAGCGGTTCTGGGTGTCGCGCAGGGTCAGGCTCACCCCGTTGACGCCGATGTCGTCGGACGCGCTGCCGGTGATGGTGAAGGTCGTCTGGGCCTGCGGGCTCGACGGTCCGGTGATGCTCGTCGTCGGTGGTGCGTCGGACGTCCCGAAGGTCTCGTACTTCTTCGACGCCTTGGTGTTGTCGCCCGTGCCGTTGCCGGCCACCGCGCGAGCCCGGACGAGCAGCTCGCGGTTGTTGGTCATCGTGACCGGGAGCCGCCAGGTGCGGGTCGGCCCGGTGCCCGGGTCGAGCGTCGCGTTGAAGGTGTTGAGCGTCGTGGTGCCCCACGTGGTGAGGTCGTCGTTGAGGTAGCGGTTGGAGTTGCGGTCCTGGATCTCGACCTCGACCCGGTTGATGCCGGTGGCGGCGGTCGCCGTGCCGGTGATCTCGTACGGCGTGTTCACGGGCTCGATCCGGCCCTCGATGGGAGCGGTGATCGTGGTCTGGGTGCCGTTCTGGGCCGGCACGCTGTTGAAGTCGAGGAAGGCGATCCGGCCGACGTTGTAGCCGCCCTTGGTGTTGCCGTCACCGCCCACGAACAGGCCGCGCGGCGTCGCCTCGAGGTGCTTGTCGCCCTCGTTGGAGTTGGACGACACGAACCACTCCAGGGCGTGACCGTCCACCGGGTCGAGCGCCGCGAGGTGGGCGCGCTTGACCACCGCGTCGCCCAGGGCGTACGCCGACAGCCCCTGGCCGGTGCCGTAGCCGACGTCGTCGAGACCGGGCCAGGGCAGCGGTGCGGTCGCCGACTCGGACCACTGGAAGTGGCCGCCGACGTAGATGCCGGCCTCGGTGATCGCCACCGAGTACGTCGAGTCGAACTGGCGTGTGATCCAGACCGGCTGCGCGTCCGGGTCCTCGTCGAGGTTGAACCGGACCACCGTGTCGTTGATCGGCGGTCGGTCGCCGCCGGAGCCGCTGGTGACGATGAAGTAGGAGTCGTCGGGCGAGATGTCGCCGCCGTAGGCGCGCTGGATGCCACCCACGAACTGCAGGTTGTCCTGCCACAGCGTGGTCTTCCACGGGGTCAGCTTGTTGGTGCGGGTGTTGATGATCGCGACGCCGTACCGGTCCTGGCCGTTGACCTGGCGCCCGGTGTGGACCACGAGCAGACGACCCTCGTCGTGGCTCAGCTTGAGCCGCTGCACCGCCAGGTCGCCGTTGGTGCCGATGCCGCCGGAGATGTTGTTGACGAAGTCGCCGCGGACAGCGCCGGTCACGCCGTCGAGGGCGGCGAGCGCGCCGCGTGGCACGTTGTTGATGGTGCTGAAGCGGCCGCCGGCGTACACGGTCGTGTTGGTGACCGCGAGCTCGTTGACCTTGCCGTTGGCGTTGGCGGTGAAGCCGGCGATCGGCGCGCCGGTCGCGGGATCGATCCGCGCGATCGCCTTCCTGGTCTGGCCGTTGACCGTGCCGAAGGTGCCGGAGATGTAGAGCTTGGTGCCGTCGGGCGTGGCCTCGACCGCGTCCACGCCGCCGTTGGTGAAGGTCGGCCGGAAGCCGGTGTCGACCTGCCCCGTGCTCCAGTTGTACGCCGCGAGGCCGGCCTGGTTGATGATCGCGCCGTTGTTGGGCTGGCGGATCGAGGTGAACGTGCCGGCGATGTAGACGCGGTTGCCGACGACCTCGATGTCCCAGATCTCACCGTCGGTGATGGTCGGCTGGTTGGTGCGCGGCGTGTCGGGCACGAGCGCGGTGTGGCCCGGCGTCGGGTCGGACGGCACCGCGGTGGCGGTGCCGGTGGCCTGGTCGGTGTGGCCGTTGCCGTCGTTCACGGTGAGCGTGACCGTCCGGGTGCCGGTGGTCGCGTAGGTGTGCGACGGCTTGACGCCCGTCCCGGTCTGCCCGTCGCCGAACTGCCAGGTGTAGGTCAGCGCGTCCTTGTCGAGGTCGTAGGAGTGCGAGGCGTCGAACTCACAGGTCATGCCCGCGCAGCCGGTCGAGAAGTCGGCGACCGGTGGCTCGTTGGTGGACGTCGCGTCGACGCCGGGGTCGATGACGACCGAGAGGAGCATGTCGCGCGAGACGGACGTGCTGGTGGTGGCGGTCCGCCCGGGGACCGGGCCGACGGGTACGGAGCCGTCGGAGTCGCCGAGGATCGCGCTCACCTTGCCGGTCCCCGAAGCAGCGGCCTGGGTCCGCGCCTTCTCGCTGGCGGGCAGGGTCCAGACGGTCTCGGTGGATGACTTCTCGCTCCACACGTTGACCAGCCACGAGTTCGCGTGGGCCGCGGTGACGGCCGGTGCGGTGTGGCTGGTGGCCGGGGCGTCCACACCCCCCAGAGCAGACGCCCCGACCACGGCAGGTCCCGTGCTGCGGTAGGCAGCGACGGTCATCGCGGACTTCACGTACGTCGTCCCGCTCGACACGGTGACGTCGCGGCCGGCGTCGGCCGCGGTCGCGCTGCGGGTCCAGGCCCGACCGCGGATCCCGTTGCCGTCACGGGTCTGGATCAACGTCCACCCTGCAGGGTCGTCGATCGGGACGGTCGTGGTGTTCGTGACGAAGAAGAGGACGAGCCGGTCGCCGGGCTCGACGGCGCCCGGGATGGTCACCGAGCGCCCGGGCGCGTTGCCGGCGGTGCTGGCCGCGCCGACGTACTGGATCTCGCCGGCAGTGACCGTCACGTCCGGGCTGACCTGACGGGTGGTGACGTCCTGGTGGCTGCCGTCGCTCACGGTCAGGGTCACCGTGCGCGGCCCGGCGGTGGCGTAGGTGTGGGTGGGCGTACGACCGGTACCGGTCTGCCCGTCGCCGAAGGCCCACGCGTAGGTGAGGGTGTCGCCGTCCGCGTCGAGCGAGCCGGACGCGTCGAAGGAGCAGGTGAGCCCGCTGCAGCCCGCGGTGAAGGACGCCTGCGGCGCGGTGTCGCTGAGCTGCCCGGGGCTGATCACGACCGAGAACGTGGCGCTGCGTGAGGCGGCCGAGGAGAGGGTCGCGGTGCGGGCGGGCGCCGTACCGGTGGCGACGGGGCCGTTGGAGTCGCCCCACACGCCGCTGATCTTGCCGCTGCCGGTGGTGGCGGCGGTGGTGCGGCTGGAGGTGCCGGCCGGCAGCGTCCAGGTGCTGTCGGTCGAGGACTTCTCGGTCCACACGCCGACCAGCCAGGAGCCGGCGTCGGTGACGGCGATCGCCGGGGCGTCGACGTTGGTGCTGGAGGAGTCCGACCCGCCGGCGACGGCGACGGCCGACGGGGTGACGCCCGAGCTGCGGTAGGCGGCGACCGCGATCACCGACTTGGCCGCGGCGCTGGTCGTGACAGAGACGTTGACGCCTGCGTCTGCGGCGACCGCGGTCCGGCTCCACAGCCGGCTCAGGATGCCGTTTCCGTCGCGGGTGGCCATCAGGTTCCAGCCCGGGAGGTCGGCGATCGTGGCGGCGGTGTTGTTGGTGGTGAGCTCCAGGAGGAGCACGTCGCCGGCCTGGACGGTGCTCGGGATCCGGACGACGTGCGAGGTCCGGTTTCCGGCGGTGCTCGCCGAGTCGACGTACGAGACGACGCCGGGCGCGGCCTGGGCCGGCGGGGCGAGCGGGCTGAGTGGCGCGAGTGCGGGGACGACCACGAAGGCGGTGATGATGGGGACGACCGCCCGGGCGACGCGCCGCCATCGTCGGCTAGGGACCGGTTGACGCCGACTGGTGGTGGTTGTGCGCATCTGCCTCACCGTCCCCGCACTCGCATGTTCCCTCGGTCCTTGAGGGCGGTGTGATCGTGTCAACCGGCGCCGGTCGGCGGCATGACCGATATTGGGCAGGATTCGCCCGTACTTTCGGGGGTCTCGGCACCCCGGAGCCGACCCATCCCACAAATTGGGGGTATCTGCCGACTCCGTGCTCCCCGGCCTCCGGGGGCGCCCATGATGAACCGGTCATCGAGCGGACCGGCTCGGTCGACCCCGACCGATCTGCCGGACCTGGACCGGGGAGGTGGACGTGGAGCAGCGTCGTGTGTTTCCACTGCGAGTCGTCGTGCTCGCGCTCCTCGCGGGGCTGCTCGCGGGTGCCGCCGCCTGGGGCTGGGCACAGCGCCGCTCCCAGGAGCACGTCGGGACCGCCACGATCATGCTCCACCCGCTGGAGGGCAACGCCTACAGCCCCGGCGGCCGGGGGGACGACCTGGTCAACCTCGAGACCGAGGCACAGGTGCTGCGGTCGGACACGGTGGCCCGCGCCGTCCTCGACCAGCTCCACGAGACCGGCACGCCGGCCGACCTGCTCGCCGCCGTCACCGTCGCGGTGCCGCCCAACACCCAGCTGCTCCAGATCACCGCACGCGGCCACGACGACGCGACCGCGGTGGCCCGGGCGTCGGCCTTCGGCGACGTCTACCTCGAGTTCCGCCGCTCGCGCACCGAGTCGGCCGTCTACGAGCAGACCTCGCGCCTCGAGGAGCTGGTCAAGCAGCGCGAGGACGAGCGGGACGCGGCCGTCGCCCATCTCGACCAGCTCAAGAGCGACGCACCCGAGCGGGCGCTGATCCAGCAGCAGGTGCAGGAGGTCGTCGTCCAGATCAGCTCGTTGCGTGCCCAGCTCGCCGCGGCCCAGGCCGTCGCGCTCGACCCCGGCCAGGTGGTCACCCCGGGGCAGGTCGTCGGCGCCGGGCTGTGGGCCTCCCCGGCGCGGGTCGGTGGGATCGCGGGTCTCCTCGCCGCCCTCGTGGCGCTGGGGATCGCGGTGGTCCGCCGCACCAGCGCGGCACCGGACGTCGTACGGCACCTGGACGACCTCGCCGACGCCGGCCCGACCGTCCTCGGCGAGCTCTGGACCCCGGTCCGGGCCGACAGCGACGTGATCGCCCACGCGCGATCTGTGGTGCTCGCTGTCGGTTCGGACCGGCCTCCCGTCGTCGCCGTGGGCGCGGTCGCTGCCGGTCCCTCGATCGCCTTCCCCGCGCTCGTCGACTCGTTCGTGCGCGCCCGCTACGAGGTCGTCGCCGTCGACCTGACCCGCCGCGCGGACCGGCAGGCGATGGCCGAGCTGGTGCTGCAGGACGCCGTCGTCAGTGACGTCCTCGTCGAGGACGGCCACTTCCGCAGCCGGCTTCGTCCCCTCGTGCCCGGTGCGGAGGACGCGCCATCGCCACCCGACAACCTCGACGACCTCGCGGCCTCCGCCGAGATGCGCCGCAGCCTCGCCGAACTCGCCAAGCGCGCCGACCTGGTGCTGCTCCGCTCGCCCGGACTCGGTACGACGGTCGGGCGGGCCGTGCTCGCCGCGTCGACCGTCGTGGTGGCCGAGATCGCGCAGGGGACGGCGACCGAGGCCGACCTCGCGGTCCTCGCCGACGAGGCCGAGCGGGCCGGCGCCGTCGTCGCCGGGCTGATCCTCACCCACGGCCGCGAGGACGAGTCGTGACCGATACCTCCGAGCACCTGCGTGCCGTCGCACGGGGCAGCACGGCGACCCTGCTCGGCGCCGTGCTCAGCACCGTCGCCGGCTTCGGGCTGGTGCTGGTGGTGACCCGGGGCGTCGACCCGGATCCGGCCGGCCGGTTCTTCGCCGCGTCGGCGCTGTTCGTCGTCGCGCTCGCGGCCGCCGGGCTCGGGACGGACACCGGGCTGGCCCGGTTCGTGCTGCGAACCGACGAGCCGGCCGCCGTACGACGACTGGTCGTGATGGCGGCCGTCCCCGTGCTGGTGGCGGCGGGCGGGCTGGCGCTGGCCCTGGCGACCTGGTGGCCCGACACCCGGTGGCTGGTCTGGGCGCTGCCGCTCGCTGCCACCTCCGACCTGTGCCTGGCCGCGGTCCAGGCCCACGCGAGGTTCCGGGCCGCCGTGCTCATCGAGCGGATCGTGCGCCCCGCGGCGCAGATCGTGCTGGTGACCGCCGTCGTCGTGGCCGGCCTGCCGGGCGCGGCGCTGGCGCTGGCCTGGGGGGCGGCGTACCTGCTGAGCGCGGTGCTCGCGGTCCGCGCCCTGCACCGCGTGCTGCGCACCCCTCGGCCCGCGGCGGGCGGGGGAGAGGCGGTGACGCCCCGCGCGTTCTGGCGGTTCACCTGGGCCCGCGGGGCCGCCCGGATCGCGCAGGTCGGCGTGCAACGTCTCGACATCGTGCTGGTGGCGTGGCTCCTGTCGCCCACGGACGCCGCGATCTACACCGTGGCGACCCGGTTCGTGGTCTTCGGTCAGCTGGCCAACCAGGCGGTGTCCTCGGTGGTGCAGCCGCGGTTCACGCTGATCCTGGCCGGCGCCGAGGGGGACGCGAGCGCACGGCGCGCGCTGCTCAGCCGGGTGTTCGCGGTGACGACCGGTTGGAGCGTGCTGCTGGCGTGGCCGGTCTACCTGTGTGTGGCGGCGTCGCCGCTGGCCTACCTCGGGTGGTTCGGGCCGGCGTACACCACCGACGACGCGCGCACCGTCGCCCTCGTGATGGCCGGCGGGATGCTGGTCGCGGTCGCCTCGGGCCCCGTCGACACCCTGCTCCTGATGACCGGGCGCAGCACCCGCAGCCTCGCCAACACCCTCGTCGCGCTGGTCATCGACGTCGGCGGGTGCCTGCTGCTGGTGCCCCGGATGGGCATCGCCGGCGCCGCGCTGGCCTGGGCGGTCGCGGTCGTCGTGCGGTGCACGCTCGCCGTGGTCCAGGTCCGGGGCGACATCGGGCTGCTGCCCGGGCGCCGTCTCCTGCTCCTCGCCGCAGCCGTTCCCCTCGGCTGCGTCGGCCTGCCGCTCGCCGCGCTCCAGCTGCTCGGCGGCCTGTCGCCGGCGACCTGGCTGCTGGCCGCGGCGGTCGTCGCGGTCGGGTACGCCGCCGTGGTGTGGAGGCTGCGTGCCCGGCTGGCCGTCGACCTCTTTCTCCCGGCGCGCCCCGAGCTGGTGCCGGCATGAGCGGCCTGCGCGCGGTCGCGGGCCGGGCCCGGCGCCGGCTGCCCGAGCCCGCGGTCCGTGCGGCGCGGGCGGTCCTCCTCGGGTGGGGCTGGCTGACCGCCGACCTGCGCGAGGAGCCGGCGGTCATCGTCGTCGGCGCCCAGCGGGCCGGGACGACCACCCTGTTCCGCCTGCTCAGCGAGCACCCGCACCTGCGTCGCCCCACCGTCGACAAGGGCACCGGCTACTTCGACGACGGCTACCGGCACGGCCGGCGCTGGTACCGCGCCCACTTCCCGCTACGCCGACCGGGCCGGTGGCGTCGGACCAGCTTCGAGTGCAGCGGCTACTACCTCTTCCACCCGCTCGCGGCCGAGCGGATCGCCCGCGAGCTGCCGGGCGTCCAGGTCGTGGCGATGGTCCGCGACCCCGTCGCACGCGCCCACTCGGCCCACCGCCACGAGCTGGCCCGCGGGTTCGACACGCTGCCGTTCGCCGAGGCCGTCGACCGCGAGAGGGAGCGGACGGCGGGTGCCGCCGCACTGCTGGTCGCCGATCCGGGCGCCGTCAGCTTCGAGCACCGGCACCACGCCTACCTCCAACGCGGTGAGTACGCCGCGCAGCTGGACCGCTTCGTCGCTGCGCTCGGTCCCGAGCGCGTGCACGTCGTCGAGGCCGACGAGCTCTTCGCCGACCCGGTCCCGGTGTACGTCGACCTGCAGCGCCGACTCGGCCTGCCGGTGCACCGCCCGGACGAGGTCGGCCGATGGAACGAGCGGCCGGGCGAGCCGCTGCCACCCGACCTCGAGGCCCGCCTGCGGCGGCACTTCGACGAGCACGACGCCCGCCTCACCGAGGTTCTCGGCCGGGTGCCCAGCTGGCGAAAGGAATCATCGCGATGACCGTTCTCTCCGCACCCGTCCGACACCGGTTGGCCCGGGGCACCAGGTGGCACGCCGGGACCCGTGAGGTCCGCCTGTCGCACCTGCTCCTCGGGGGGCAGAACGGGATGACCGGACACGAGTTCGCGACGGCCATGATCGACCCGCTGTGGCCCTCGCGCCGGGTCGTCGAGGGGCCGCACGCGCACCTGCTGGAACGCGGCCCCGAGCAGTCCGACCGGGACATCCTCAGGTCCTCCTACGCGCGGATGGCACGAGCCTGCATCCGACACACCGGGGTCTACTTCGACGCGACCGACGACGCCGGGATCGTGGCCCAGGCCCGGCAGGTCCTCGCCCGCGCGGCGGGTCGGTCCGCCGACGTGCCGACGGGGGTGATGCACTCGCCGCCGGGCCAGCCGGTGCTCGTCGTACCGATCGCGGACTCGAGCTGCTTCCAGGTGATCGACGGCCACCACCGGATCGCGCTGGCCGCCGCGGCCGGGGCGACCACGACGCCCGTGCGGGTTCGCCGCGGCAAGGTGACCACGCCGCTGCAGGACCTGCTCCACGAGATGTCGTGGCTCGAGGGCGGCCGGGAGCTCTACCAGCCGGTCGACTCACCCGAGCTCACGGCGATGTGGCCGATCGTGCGCTGCTGCATCGACCGGCTCGAGGCGATGGAGGCCTTCCTGCGCCCGCGGGGCCTGCTCGAGGGGAGCTACCTCGACGTGGCCAGCTGCTACGGCTGGTTCGTCGGCCAGATGGCGGAGCGCGGGATGGCGGCCGAGGGCATCGAGCGCGACCCGCTCGGCGCCACCCTGGGCCGGCTGGTCTACGGCGTCGACCCGGACCGGATCCGGATCGGTGACGTCGTCGACGCCCTGCGCGGGACCCGGGAGCAGTGGGACGTGGTGTCGTGCTTCAGCCTGCTGCACCACTTCGTCCTCGGCCGCGGTGCCTGCGACGAGGTCGAGCTGATCCGGCTGCTCGACAGGTCGACGCGGCGGGTGCTCTTCTTCGACACCGGGCAGGAGCACGAGCGCTGGTTCCACAAGTCGCTGCGCGGCTGGAACCCCGAGCACATCCGCGAGTTCCTGCTGACCAACACCACCTTCGAACAGGTCCTCGACCTCGGCCCCGACCGCGACGCGGTCGGCCCGTACGCCGAGAACTACGGACGGCACCTGTTCGTGTGCACCCGCGGGGACCGGTGAGCGCGGTGACCAGCGAGCTCCTCGAGACGGTCGCCGAGCTGTGGCCCGGCGCCGACGTCGTCCCGGCCGGTACGGCGGGCGACGGCCGGCCGGTCCGTGCCCGCTACGCCCTGCTCAGCCGTGGCGAGGACCCCACCGTCCTCGTGCCGGTGGAGTCGGCGACGGCCGCCGGCGCCTCGCTGCGCCGGTTCAGCACCGCCTCCTCGTGGTGGGAGACGACGACCCGGGTGGCCGCGGGTGCCGCCGTGCGCGCCGTCCCCGGCCTGCTGCGGCAGCGGGTCGAGATCCGCGGCGGCCACGACGGGCTGGCCGAGCACCTCTCGGAGGTCCTCGGGACCAGGGTCAGCTTCAGCATCAGCATCGGCACCGCCCGGGTGAACCGGAAGCCGGTGCTGCAGGTCTTCGACGAGGACGGCCGTTGCCGGGCGTTCGCCAAGGTCGGCTGGTCGGAGAACACCTGCGCCGACGTCACCGCGGAGGGCCGGGCCCTGGCGACCGTGACGGCGCTCTCGTACGAGCACGTGGTCCCACCCCCCTTGCTGGCCCGTACGTCGTGGGCCGGGCGGCCGGTCCTCGTGATCGGACCGCTGCAGCCCTCGCCCTGGCGTCGGCACCGGCGGTCCTGGACGCCTCCCGAGGAGGCGATGACCGAGCTCGCGTCGTCCTTCGCCTCGACGGACGGGCGGCTCGCCGACTCCGCGTGGTGGCACCGCCAGTGGGAGGCGACCGGCGCGCTGACGGACCCGGTGCTGCGCGGCCGCTTCGGGCGGGCGATGGAGCGCGTCGACTCGATCGTCGGCCGCCGGGAGCTGAGCTGGGGTGCCTGGCACGGCGACTGGACCCCGTGGAACATGGCGATCGCCGGCGACGCCGTCCTGCTGTGGGACTGGGAGCGGTTCGAGACCGGCGTGCCGATGGGCCTGGACCCGCTGCACTACGTCGTGAACTCGTTCAACGCCGGCGTGCCGACGTCACCGGAGGGCGTGCTGCGCGCACTGTGCTTCGCGTCGTACCGCGACCGCAGCCTCGGTGGCGAGCCGCACGTGACGAGCCTGCTCTACCTGGTCGCGATCCTGACCCGCTACCTGCGCCTGGTGGAGGTGCCCGGCGGCGAGCACATCTCGCCGCGCGCGATGCAGACCCTGATCGCACTCGAGCGCCTGACCCAGGTGTGAACCCGGGGCAGGCGCTCGAGAGGGGATCTCGGCCTACGCTCAGCGCAGGTGCGGCGATCCGGCCAGCACCTGGGCGAACTCGTTGAGCTTCTCCGGGGTGCCGAGCGTCCACGGAGCGGTGCTGTTGAGCTCGCTGTCGAAGTAGGAGTAGGCGATCCCGCCGAAGTCCTCCATGCTCTGCACGGTGTTGGCGATCTCGGTCGGCCGGTCGACGGCCGCCTTGTCGGTGATCCCGGTCTCGCCGAGCGCCCAGTCGACGTCGACGGTGCGAGCCCAGGCCGCGATCTTCTGGAAGTAGCCGGGCATGTCGACCCAGCGCAGGTCCATCTTGCCGTCCTTGACCGCGCCGTACTCCTGGTAGATGTCGAAGCCCGCGACGTCGATCTTCACGCCCCGCGGCCAGATGTTCGCCAGGCTGTACTGCGGGTCACCGTAGAACTGGTGCCAGCCGGTCACGATCACGGTGAACGCCACGTTCGGGGCGATGCCGCGGATGATCGGCGCGAGGTGCTCCTGCATCCGGCGCCACTCCTGGATGTCGCCGTCGTTCTCCGGCTCGTGGTGGAAGGCCACCCAGACCGGGCCGTCGAGCGCGGCCAGGCGCTGCGCGAGGTCACTCGCCCAGGCGTCGCCCTTGCCGTCGGCCATCTCGGTCCAGCTGTACGGCGGCTTGAAGCTGATCCACGGCAGCCGGCCGGCGGCCAGGTCGGTCGTGGCGGTCTTGACGGCGCTGGAGACGCCGGTGCCGGTGTAGTAGGTACGGCGCACCGCGAGCTTGCTGCCGAGCTGCTGCTCGAGCGCGGTGGGGTCCGTGTTGCCGCCGTGGGCCGCGCCGATGTACGTGCCGCACGCGGGGATGCCGCGCGCGTCCCGGCTGCAGCCGTTGGTCAGCGTGCCCGCCGCGCCCTTGCCGCCACGGGGGGTGACCCGCAGGTCGTCGACCAGCAGGCGCTGCCCCGAGGTGAGCGACGGCGTACGGAATCGGAGCTTGAACACCGAGTTCGCCGCCTTCGCGGTCATCTTGACCTTCACCCGGGTCCAGGCCCGGCCCTTGGCGTTCACGGTCCTCGTCTTGGTCTGCAGGGTGTGTCCCTTGACCTCACGGACCCGCAGCGCGACGGCGCGCTGGCCGGTCGATCGGACCCAGGCCCGCACGACGTACGCCGTGCCCTTGGCGTGGGCGCCGCCGAACTTGCGCTTGCTCACGGCCGCGGCCGGCCCGTGCTTCTTGGTCCGGACGACCAGCGCGCGGCTGTGGTTGCGTCCCGCGCCGGTGCGCGACAGCTTCACCCGGCTGCCGCCGACACCGGCGAACCCGTCCAGGTGCGACTCGAAGGTGCCGGTCGGGACCGTCTCCTTCGCTGCCGTGCCGGGCTGCGCCGACGTCGGCACCGCCGCGACGGCGCTGGCCATCAGCACCGCAGCCAGGACCGGTAGCCAGAGCCACCGCACGAGGCCGTTCTTGTTCTTCGTCTTCTCGGCGTCCTGCACGACGCCACCTCCCCGGATCTCCGGGGCCGTGGGAGCGGGATTACGGCCCTCGTTCTCTCTTGTCATCGGCTCGATTGGAACCGGAAGGAGAGTTCGGGGCCAATATCCTCCCCCATTTGAGGTACGGCGCATGCCGTGGTTGAGGTGCGAGGAGCGCCAGCGACGAGCCCTGCGGTGGTTGAGGTGCGAGGAGCGCCAGCGACGAGCCTCGAAACCACCCGACCAACCTCGAAACCGTCCTGGACGACAAGGGAAGGTCGTCGAGAAGACCTGTTCGTTCCAGCATGTGCGCGACGGGATCGAGTCATGATCCTGCACCTCTCGGACGGCATGCCGCAGGTGGTCGACCCGTGCTTGCTGGGGATGGCGATCGCCCGTCACGAAACCATGATGACGCCTCGTCCGGTGGTTGAGGTGCGAGGAGCGCTAGCGACGAGCCTCGAAACCACCGGGGCCGTTTGCGCGAACTGTCCGCGGGCCTTCGGGTGCGTAGCCGGTTGCGTTCCGAAAGGCAGCGACGAGGAACGTCGGGAGGTGGCTGGGTTCCGCGGTCGGGCTGCGGTTCGCGCGCGGTCGAAAACCCCTAGAAACAAGGAGAAAGTCCCCGACAGGCCTCGTCATTCGAACATGTGTGCGATAGAATCGAGGCATGATCTCGGACCTCTCGGATGCCACGCCGGAGCAGTTGCTCCACGCGGCCGACGACGGCGTCCGGATCCGCCGGCTCCACGAGGTCCAGCAGCTGGAACTGCTGCTGGCCTGGGCCGATCTGCACTCCGGTGACCCGCAGGCCGAACCTGGCGCGGTCCCGGTCCGGTTCGGTGGGCCGCGGCTCATCGCCCTGGGTGGCGACGGGACTCCGGAGGTGGCCGACCTCGCGCTGGTCGAGATGGCGATCGCCCGTCACGAGCACGTGCTCGTGACCCGTGGCGCGTTGGCCGATGCGTTCGACCTGCGTCACCGCCTCCCGTCCGTGTGGGTCGGGGTCCGCGAGGGACGTTGTGAGGTGTGGGTGGTGCGGCGGGTTGCACGGATGTCCCGCAGCCTCGACCGCCGCCAGGTACGGGTCGTCGACACCGCGGTGGCTGCTGCTCTGGACGAGGCACCGTCGCGGATTCTCGCGATCGCTGAAGCCAAGGTGATCGAGGCCGACCCCGTCGCCCACCAGGCCCGGATCAGCAAGAATCAGAACGACAAGGGCGTCTGGTACCCCAAGCCCCGCCCCGGATCCCAGGTCGACGACACCGACGGCACTGCGGGGATCGGGACGGTGTTCGCGCGGCTCGACGAGGCCGACGCCCTCGCCCACCAACACACCGTCGACGACCTCGCAGCTGCCCTCGCCGAGCACGCCGACGTCCCCGACGGTGCCGAACCATTCTCGTTGGACCACTGGCGGGCCGAGGCGTTCGCCATGCTCGCCGACCCCGCCGCCGTCCTCGCCTTCCTGAACAGCATCGACGACACCTCGCAGGCAGAGGAGGTCGAGGAGGCTGCGCAGCAACCGTCAACCCCGGAGGTCGAGGAGGTTGCGCAGCAACCGTCACGAGACCACCGCAGCCCGACCGCCGAGCTCATCGTCCACATCTCCCTGACCGACACCGGCGAGTTCGGACCCCTCGCCCGCATCGAGAACCTCGGCCCGAGGCTCCTCGCCCAGGTCCGCAACCTCCTGCGCCGGCACGCGACCATCACCGTCCAACCGGTCATCGACCTGCACACCGGACGGTCGGTCAACGGCTACGAGCACCCCACCGACGTCAAACGTCGCACCCAGCTACGCACGGTCGGGGACGTGTTCCCCCACGCCACCAACCTCTTCACGAAACAAGGTCGGGCACCGGACCACGACCACACCACGCCGTACGACAAGCACGGCCCACCCGGCCAGACCGGTGATCACAACGACACGCCCCTCACCCGGCCCCACCATCGCGCCAAGACGCATGTCTCCGGCTATACCGTCCTGCAGCTCGGGCCCGACCGATGGATCTGGGGCACACCCCACGGTCTCTACCGCCTCGTCACCGGCGGCGGCACCCGACCCATCACCCGAGCCGAATACCAACTCCACGCCGAACAGGAACTCACCCTCGCCGGCGACCTCGCCGCCTGACGGCTCGGGTTCCGGCGTGCTCGTCGGCACGTGGGCACCTCGGTCGGGGCCGGACTCGCGGAGGGTTCTCCGGACGGCGGGCACGGCTGATTCGTCGGTGGGGGACTCGGTGTGGGAGTCGGCGTCGCTGTGGGCGCAGCCGGTGTCGGGGGTGGTGTGTCCTGCGACTGTCGCAGCTCCGACCAGTGGCGGTCGACGGTCGCATCCAGCCGGCACTCCACGGCGCGAACGGTCGTGGCCGCGGTCGGCTCGACCTCGACAGGCGCCTTGAAGCGCCCCAGGTTTGATGCCGTTGGCAATCGGGTCCAAGGACGGGCGGGAACCGTCGGCCATCGGTCGACTGGTGGCGCGAATGCCTCGCGACGGCTCAGATCCCGTGCCCCCGCCGATGAGCCAGGTGCAACAGCCGCTCGGCGCTCACCAGGTGCAGCGCGACCGCCGCGGCCAGGTACGCGCGCGGCTCGAGCGGTGAGCTCCAGGCGGTCCGGGCGGCCCAGGGGAGGGCGTCGCGGCGGCCGAGGGCGGCGAGGGCGAACGCCTTGCGACCGGTCTCGCGGGCCAGGGCCCGCCGGTCGTCGAAGAAGGCCGGGTGCTTGGCCAGGCCGTAGTCGATCGCGGCCGCGATGGTCGCCCACTGCTGGGAGAACTGGGACCCGCCCCACCGCACCCGCACCAGCGGCGCCTCGACGAGCGCGAAGCCGCCGTGCTGTGCGGCGCGGATCATCCAGTCGAAGTCCTCGCCGTAGCTGCCGGGGATCTCCTCGTCGACGAGCCCGATCCGGTGCACGAGGTCGTGCCGCCGTACGACGACCGAGGACGGGTGCGCGGCCATCGTCCGGTGCCGGACCAGGTGGCGCAGCTCGAGCTCGGCCGGCGCCGGCACCCGGCGGGTGGTGGTGCCGTCGTAGGTCACCTCGATTCCGGTGACCGACGTCGGGGCGGTGCTGCCGGCGAGTGCGCGCACCTGGCGGCGCAGCTTGTCGGGGAGCCAGAGGTCGTCGTCGTCGCAGAAGGCGACCAGGTCGCCGCGGCCGGCGAGGATCCCGGTGTTGCGGGCGCCCGCGAGCCCGGGACTGCGGGTGTTGCGGACCACGTCGACCTGCCGCTCGACCGTGGTCCGCACGAGCAGCGGGTCGGGCTCGGAGCGGTCGAAGACGACGATCACGCGGATGCGACCGGGATACTCCTGCTCGAGCACCGCCGCGATCGCCTCGCGCACCATGACGGGGCGGTCGTGGGTCGCGATCACGACGTCGACCTCGGGCCAGATGTCATCCTGCATGGACCAGCACCTCCTCGGCCCTCGCCGGCAGACCGGCCGGGGGCTCTTTTGTTGTCCGGGTCTTGCTGCGCCTGCGCCGGGGCAGGCGTACGCCGATCAGTCCCGCGAGACCGCCGAGCGCGAGTCCGCTGGTCACCGGTACGCCGCGGTCCGCGCCGACGGGGCGCGCGGGCGTGAGCCGGATCAGGGTCCCGGCGTCGGGCCGGTGGGTCGTGAGGTGGTCGATCGCGGCGCGCAGGTAGGTCCGGGTGGCGGCCCACGCGGGATCGGTCGGGTCGATGGCGGCCAGCCGCTCCTGGAGCCGCGCGACGAGCGTGGTGCGCCGGTCCTCCAGGTAGGTGCGCCGTTCGGCGAGGTACTCCTCGGCGACGGCCCGCGCGGCGGCCTCGGGGTCGTGCGGTGCCGCCGTGGTCAGGGTCAGCTGCAGCACCGTCGACAGCGGGGGCGCCGTGACGCTGATGTCGTCGCGCAGCTCGCGGGGTGACATCGCGACCCGCTGCCCGGCGCGGGCGAGCGCCCGCTGGGAGCGGACCAGCGCGGCCTCGGTGTCGATGGTCGCGGCGACCGGCTGGACCACCGGCTGGTCGACCAGCGCCCCCACGGTCACCTCGCGCGCGAAGTCGCCCACGTCCAGGTACGTCGGAGACGGGGTGAGCGCGACGGTGACCGTGCTGGTGCGGTGCGGGTCGTGGCGGAGCGTGGTGGCTGCGCCGAGGAGCCCGCCGAGCGCCGCCGTACCGGCCACGACCACCGCGGCCCGCCGGCCGGGGGACCGCAGCCGGCTGCCGCCGCCCTGCTCGCGCCAGGCCAGGCCGATGGCGGTCATCACCAGCATCATCGGGAGCTCCATCGTGTCGTAGACCGACAGCTGGAGCAGGAAGACGCCGATCACGAACGTCGCGACGGTCTGGTTCAGCGTCCGACATCGCCAGGTCCGTCGCAGCGCGAGCACGAAGAACGCCAGGAAGAACACGGTCCCCACCCAGCCCTGGGAGAACAGCACCAGCCACAGCTGGCCCTGGGTGCCGAGCGGGGGCACGCCACAGGCGGGGCAGTCCGGCTTCGCGCCACCGGCGATCGAGGTGAAGGTGCCCGCCACGTTGCGGGTGCTGCCGAAGCCCACGACGGGCGAGCCGCGGGTCATCGAGTCGACCGTCGCGACCAGCAGCTGGGAGCGGCGCTCGTTGCTGTGCGGATGGCTGAGGCGCTCGGAGATCGTCGTACCGAGCGGGGTGCTGGTCAGCGCGAAGCCGCCGAGGACGACCACCACCGCCAGCCCGGCGAGCGCCGTGTGGTTGCGGCGGGTCGCCAGCAGCACGAGCAGGCCGATGCAGCAGCTGCCGACCGCCAGCCACAGCCCGCGGTTGAGGCTCCACACGACGGGGATCGCGGCCAGCGCCAGCACGACCGGCGCGAGCAGGCGCAACCGGGAGCGCGAGCGCGCGACGGTCGCGACGAAGTAGACCAGGCCCAGCGACATCACGCTGCCCCACGTGTTCGTGTAGGGGAACGGGGCCTTGGGCCGGGGCTCCGGGACGCCGAGGACGGTCTGCACGTCCGAGGCCCGCGCCGAGACCAGCGTGCTCACGAAGCCGTTGCTGCGCAGGCCGTGAGGGAGCACCCGCTCGGCCAGCGTCGTGATCGACAGGTCCGGTGCCACCAGACCGAGCAGCCCGCCGGCCACGGCGACGACGAACACCGCCGCCATCATCCGGTGCACGACCCGGTCGGAGATCCGGTCCGGCGGGGTGTTGCCGAGCCAGACCAGCACGACGGTGGACGCGACGTACCAGCACAGCCGGTAGCCGAACACCATCAGCCGCCCCGCTCCGCCGTCGTCGACGGCACCCGGGGCCGCGGCCCACAGCGTGCCGACGCCGAGCGCGACCCAGGCCAGGAAGAGCAGCCACCACCCGAACCCGGACGGCACCACGACCCGCCGGCGGCGCCGCAGGTCCAGCAGCAGCGGTACGGCGACCAGCAGGGGCACGACGGACGCCAACCCCAGCACCCACCACAGGGGCAGGCCGACGATCCCGACGACGAAGCAGCGCTCGGCTCGCCCTGTCGGTCCCCGTCCGGGCCGGTCCCCCGGTGACGTGGCGGACGTCATGGAGCAAGCGAACCCGGCCTCCGCTCGTGGCGGCTCACCAATTTTGGGGGACTAACGGCGCACCCGCCATGGCTCCGGTTGGACCGTCCTACTGTCGCCAGTGACCACGTGAACCCGTTCATCGGACCGGTGGGGAGGGGAGGTCGCCATGACACGGATCGCTGCAGTCGTGCTCTGCTGCGTCACCCTCCTGGGGTCGGCGCTGCTGGTCGCGCCGGCCTCGGCGGGCTCCGAGAGCGGCGGCTCCCTGGTCGGTGAGCAGCCGGTCGCCGGCACCCCGCAGGTGCTCGACGGCGAGGTCCTCGCCGTCGTGCAGGTGGGTGGCACGGTGATCCTCGGCGGCAGCTTCACCCGGGCGAGCGACGACGGCAGCGACGTGGTGCTCCCGCGCCGCGGTCTGCTCTCCTTCGACGCCGCGACCGGCCGGATCGACCCGGGCTTCCACCCCGACCCGGACGGAGCGGTCAACGCCGTCGCGGTCGGCCGTGACGGGACGGTGTACGTCGGCGGAGAGTTCGCCCGGATCGGCGGGCTGCCGCGGCCGGGGGTCGCGCAGGTCGCGCTCGCCGGCGGCTCGGTGGTGCCGGGCTTCGACGCAGGTCGGGTCGACGGCCCGGTCCGGGACCTGCGCCTGGTCCGCAACAGGCTCTGGGTCGCGGGCGCGTTCTCCCGCATCGGCGGGCACAATCGGCGCGCGCTCGCGGTGCTCGCGCCGCGGACCGGGCGGGCTCGGAGCAACCCGGACCTGGCAGTCGCCGGACGGGCCCGGCGCGGCCTCGGCCGCACCTCGGTCTCGCGGATCGACGTCAGCGCGAACGGGCGCTACCTGGCGCTGATCGGCAACTTCCGCTCGGTCCAGGGCGAGCGGCGTTCGCAGCTCGCCGTGCTCGACCTGCGGCACGGCGCGCGGGCCACGTCCTTCCACACCCGCTTCTACGCAGCCACCTGTGTGGACATCTACTACAGCTACGTCCGCGACGTCGCCTTCGCACCGGACGGCTCGTACTTCGTCGTCGCCACCTCCGGAGGTCCCGGTGGTCCCGGATCGCCGTGCGACAGCGTCGCGCGCTTCGAGACCCGTGGCACCGACCGTGCCGCTCGACCGTCGTGGATCTCGTCGACCGGGGGCGACACCCTCCAGTCGGTCGAGGTCACCGCGGGAGCGGTGTACGTCGGCGGCCACCAGCGTTGGCTCAACAACCCGTTCGGCTCCAACACCGCCGGCCCGGGGGCCGTGAGCCGCGAGGGCATCGCCGCGCTCAGCCCCGTGAACGGCCTTCCGTTCAGCTGGAATCCGGGTCGCTCCAAGGGGATCGGCGTCGGCGACCTGCTCGCGACGGGCGCCGGGCTGTGGGTCGGCTCCGACACGGACCGGATCGGTGACCAGGTGCGCGCCCGGATCGCGCTGCTCCCGACCGGCGGGGCGTCGTACCCGGCGCTCGCGACGCCGCGCAGCCCCGCGACCGTCTACAACGGCCGCGGCAGCGACCTGCTCCGCCGCAGCCACCGGGGTGGCCGGGCCGGACCCGCGTCGGCGGTGCCCGGCGGGCCGGACTGGGGAGCGGTCGCCGGTGCGTTCCTGCTCGACGGCCGGCTGTACGTCGCCGGGCGGGACGGGTCCTTCACCCGGCGTGCCTTCGACGGCAGCGGCTACGGCCCGGCCGAGCCCGTCGACGCAGCCGATGCAGTGACGCCGCTGCTGGCCTGGCGGGCCGAGCTGGCGAGTGTGACCGGGATGTTCTACGACCGCGGACGGATCTACTTCACCCTCGCCGGCTCCCGGGCCCTCCACTACCGCTACTTCAACCCCGAGAGCGGCATCGTCGGTGCCCAGCGACTGGTGGCGTCGCGACGGGTCGGTGGCTTCGCGCCGCGCCGGGTGCGGGGCATGTTCGTCGCCGGCAAGCACCTGTACTGGGTCACCGGGTCGGGGCGCCTGCGGCGCACCGGCTGGACCCAGACCGCGCAGTCCGGCCGCCCGAGCGGCGAAGTGGCCGCGGTCCGCGGCACCTGGACGCCGGGCGTGGTGTTCGCCGGTCCTCCGGTGCAGGGCGGCTGAGTCATGTCGGCCCCGGCCCTGGTGGTCGTCCTGCTCGCGATCGGTGCCGCGGGCGGATGCGCGGTGAGTGGTGACGCTGCGACACCGACGGCCGCACCGCCGTCCGGGCCGCCGGCCAAGGGCCTCGTCAAGGTGGACCTCGGGCTCGGCTTCGACCAGGTGGTCGTCCCCGGTGACATGGTCCCGGGGACCGTCAACAGCGGCACCGCCCGGGTCGACGTCACCGTCGTCACCCAGGCCGGCGGCCGCCTCACCTGGACGCCCGGCCGCGGCGGAGGCTCGGCCATCCGGACCCCGGCCTACGCCGCCGAGGGCCCGGTCCCGGCGGCCGCGCTCCTCGTGCGCACCGACCCGTCGGCCGCCGACCCGCTCGACCCCGGCACCGCCGACCTGCTGGTGGCGGTGGACTTCCGTGCCGACCCGGCGACGGCCGGGCGCCCGGAGGACGACGGCGACAACCTCGTGCAGCGGGGGCGGTTCGGCCAGGCTGCGCAGCTCAAGGTCCAGCTCGACCACGGCGTCCCGTCCTGCCGGCTCGCGGGGACCCTCGGGGAGGTGTTCGTCACGGCGGAGCAGCCGGTGACGCCCGATCGCTGGTACCGGCTGACCTGCACCCGGACCGGCCCGTCGGTGCGGCTGCGGCTGGTCGACCTCGACGGCGAGACCGACCCCCAGGAGTGGACCGTCGCCGGCGACCCCGGCGCGATCACCTTCGACCACGCCCCTCTGTCCGTCGGAGCCAAGGTCGCCGACCGCGGCCGGATCGCTCAGGGCTCCTCCGACCAGTTCCACGGAACGATCGACCGTGTCGTCCTCGATGTCCGTTGAGGAGCCGGTCCGGCGCGTGGCGCTGGTCGCCGAGCGACGTCTCGTCGGCCAGGCGATCGCCGCGGCCCTGCGCGGTCGCGGCCTGGCACCGGTCCTCTTCGAGTGGCCCGAGCGCGGCGGCCGCCTCTCCTTCCGCCAGGGCCTGGCCCGCAGCGGTGCGTCGGTCGGCGTGATCCTCTGCGACCTGCGCACCCCCGACCTCCTCCACGACGTCGAGCTGCTCGTCAGCCGCGGCCCGATCCGCTGGCTGGTCCTCACCGACAGCGAGTTCGGGCCCCGCTGGGGCACCGTCCTCGGCGCCGGGGCGACCGGCGTACTCCCCACGACGACCACCACCGCCGGGCTCGCCAAGGCCGTCCGCGACACCCTCGCCGGCGGCTCGCCCACGCCCGACGTCCTGCGCGAGCGCGCCCTGCGCGAGTGGGAGAGCGTCGCGGAGGAGCAGCGCGAGCTGGTACGCCGCATGGAGCTGCTCACCCACCGTGAGTACGAGGTCCTCGGCGCTCTCTACGACGGCCTGTCCGTACGCCGGATCGCCGACGCGTCCGGTGTCGCCGAGGCCACCGTCCGCAGCCAGGTGAAGTCGCTGCGGCGCAAGCTCGGGGTGGACTCGCAGCTCGCGGCGGTGGCGTTGTACCGGCGGTCGCTGGAGGTGTTCCCCCGGGCCCGGCAGTGATCTAGTCCTCCTCCGGTCCCCGCGCCCGTGGCAGCCGGATGACGAACGTCGTACCACCGCCGTCGGGCCGCTCGCCCAGCTCGAGGGTCCCGCCCTGCTCGTGCAGGATCCGGCGGGCCCGGTGCAGCCCGATGCCCTGACCGCCGGACGCCCGCCCGTGGCTGCCCCACGAGAACAGCCGCTCGCGCAGCGCGGGCTCGAGGCCGGGGCCGTCGTCGGAGACCAGGATCTCGACGTGCTCGCCGACCCGGCGCGAGGTGATGGTGGTGCCCTGGCCGCCGGCGTGGTCGGCGGCGTTCTTGACCAGGGTGCCCAGGGCCTCGGCGAGCGCGTCGTGCCGGGCACGCACCCGGTGGCCGCCGCGAGTCCAGGCGACGACGTGGCCGAGGGTGGCCTGGGCGACGACGAACGAGGAGACGACGGCGTCGACGTCGACGATGGTCATCGGACCCGGCTGGGCGGCGACGGTACGACGCAGCCGGGCCGCCTCGATGTCGACCATCTTCTCCAGCGCGTCGCGTCGCGGCCCGGGAGGGATCTGCCCGCTGGCCAGCAGCCGCGCGCCGGCAGCGAGTCCGGCGGCTGCCGACCTGACCTCGTGCGCGACCTCGCGGTCCTGCTTGACCTCGGCCTCGGCCTCGGCGGCGAGATGGGCGTAGCGGGTGACCCGGGCGTCCAGGTGCTCCAGCGCGATCCGCAGCAGGGAGGCCGCAGTCGTGGCGGTGAGGGCGCTGAACAGCGCGACGCCGACGACGGCGATGGGCGGGGGCGTCATCGCGTCGACGACGGTCGAGTACAGCCGGGCCGTGAAGATCGCGAGCATGCCGACGCCGATGCGGGCCGTGGCCCACCTAGGCAGCGCGGAGGTCGCCAGCTGCAGGCCGATCGCCACCAGGACCAGGCCGATCAACACCATGATTGCGATGTCGACCGGGTCGTCGGTCGTCAGGACGCCCGCGTCGCGTTCGAAGTGCTTCACGGCCCGATGCAGGCCGATAGTGAGTGTCGAGGCGCTCAGGCCCAGCACGATGCCAGTCACCATCAGGTACCTGCCCGGGACGGCGGCGCGGCGTCCCCGGTGGATCACGACGAGCACGATCAGCACCGTGACCAGGTGTCCGCTCGTCAGCCGGAAGGCGAGCGGGCTCAGTGACCGGTCGATCATCCCGAGCACCTCCAGCGGTGCGTCCTGGAGTGCCACCACGGCAGCGGCGACGGCCATGCTGCCGCGCAGGCCGTCGTACATCAGGCGTGCGTCGACGGCGAGCGCCACGCTCGCGCCGAGCACCAGCAGGTCGGACAGCAGCATCACCGCGTGCCCGGCGAGGATCACCCGCTCGCCGTCGGGGTCGCCGATCATCGCGACGACGAGGTACGGGTACAGCAGCAGGCCGGCGACGGCAGCACTCCACCACCACGACGAGTGCCTTGCTCTGTGCCCGTCGCGGCGGATCCACCGCCGGGTGGGCGACCCGGCGGGGTCACGGTCCCGACGGCCCCCCAGGTGCGCCGTCACCCTCCCATTGTCGGCAGCGCTGCCCGGTTCCGGGCGGGATCGGCCGGATTCGGTACGCCGGTCCCGGTCCGACCCGTGCTTGGCTGGCTCCATGACCCGTGCTCCGGCCCACCCGCCCAAGGCCCGACCCGGCGACAAGGTCGCGGTGCTGTCGCCGTCCTTCGCCGCGCCGGGGTTCGCGCCGGCCGTGCACGAGCAGGCGATGCGGCGGCTGGCGGAGGTGACCGAGCTGGTGCCGGTGGAGTACCCGACCACCCGTGTGCTGGGGGCGTCGCCGGAGCAGCGGGCAGCCGACGTCAACGCCGCCCTCGCGGACCCGGAGGTGCGCGCGATCGTCGCCACGATCGGCGGCGAGGACCAGGTCACCGTCGTGCCCCACCTCGACGCGGCGGCGGCTCGTCGCGACCCCAAGCCGTTCCTCGGCACCAGCGACAACACCAACCTGCACCAGTGGCTGTGGTCGCTCGGCATCGCCAGTTTCTACGGCGGCTCCACCCAGGTGCACCTCGGCCCGGGGCCCGGCCTCGATCCCGTGCACGAAGCCTCCCTGCGGGCGGCCCTGCTCGACGGCGGGCGGCTGGAGGTGACCGACCCGGGCGAGTCCGAGGACGTCGGCCGGGACTGGAACGACCCCCGTGCCCTCACGGAGTACGGCGACCGGGAGCCCACCGAGCCGTGGGCCTGGTCGGGCCCCGCCCGGTCGGTGACGGGGCCGACCTGGGGCGGCTGTCTCGAGGTGCTCCAGTGGGTGCTGACCGCGGGCCGGTTCCGCGAGGAGCCGGACGCCCTGGCCGGCGGCGTGCTGCTGCTCGAGACCTCGGAGGAGCTGCTCCCCGCCCGTGAGGTCGGCTGGATCGTGCGTGCCCTGGGGGAGCGCGGTCTCATCGCCGCAGCCGACGCGGTGCTGGTGGCGCGACCACCGGTCTCCGACTTCGAGCGACGGCCGGACCCGGCCGAGCGGGCTGCCCTGCGCGCCGCCCAGCGTGACGTCGTCCTCGAGCAGGTGAGCCGCTACAACCCCGACGCCGTCGTCTGCGTCGGCATCCCCTTCGGGCACACCCGACCGCAGTGGATCCTCCCCCACGGAGGAGCCGTCACGGTCGACGGCGCCGCCCGGCGGGTGTGGGCCGACTTCGGCTGACCCGACCCACACCCGGGCCCGACCGAGATCAGATGCCGTGGTTGGCCACGAGCAGCCGCTCGGGGTCGACGGCGTCGCGCACGCGGCACAGCCGGACCCAGTCCTCGCCGTCGTAGAACCTGCTCGGGTCGACGCGGGTCTCGGCGAATGTCGGCACCAGGCTGGTCCGCGACCACGCGCCCAGCGCCCGCACGACCGTGAAGGCCGCCGCCCGGCCGGCGACCGCGGCCTGCGGGGTGGGGGCCATGGCGACACAGAGGAGCGCGTACTCGCCGGGCACGTGCGACAGCACGCCCCCGTCCGCATCCGGTACGGCGAACGCCCCGCCCAGGTGCCGCAGCTCGGCGAACATCAGCCCGCCGCGGGTGCCTGGACCGACCTGCTCGAGGAAGACCTCGACCGCGGCGTCGTCCAGGGAGCCCAGCACGCTGTGGTCGGCGACTGCCGGCGACGGGCCCGGCGGGTCCATGTGGACCTGCAGCAGCGCCGTCGTCGGGATCCGTCCGAAGGTGTCCAGCTCCGGCTGGAGCGCCCGCAGGGGCGCCAGCACGGCGGCCGCGTCCTCGTCGGACTCGAGCACGGCGCCGTCGACGACGACGATGTCGCGCCCGGACAGGAACGGGGGCAGCTCGGGCAGCGGCGGGAAGCTCATCACCCGTAGCGACGTGGTCGCCGACTCCGGTGCGGAGCGGGTCCACTCGACCCAGGCCCGGACCACCTCGGGAGCCCGCTCGCGGTCCCACAGCAGCATGCCGGCGTACACGTCGGCGTACGGCAGCAGCTCGAGCTCGACGGCGACGACGACGCCGACGTTGCCTCCCGCGCCGCGCACGGCCCAGAACAGGTCCGGCTCCTCGGTGGCGCTCAGCCGCCTCAGCGCGCCGTCGGCGGTGACGACCTCGACGGCCCGGATCGAGCCGGATGCCAGGCCGTGCCGGCGACCGTAGAAGGACAGCCCGCCGGCCAGCGCGAAGCCGGCGACGGCCACGTCAGGAGCCGAGCCGTGCAGCGCGGTCAGCCCGTGCGCGGCCGCCGTGGTGACGACGTCCTCCCACAGGGTCCCGCCGAGGACCCGTGCGGTGCGGGTCGCCGGGTCGACACTGACACCGGTCAGGGCGTGCAGCCGGAGCAGGACGACGTCGTCGAGGGCGCCCTCGCCGAGGGGCGCGGCACCGTGGCCGGTGCTCTGCGGGGCGACCCGCAGGTCGGCGGCTGCCGCGGCCCGGACGACCGCCTGCACCTCGGCGACGGTGCGCGGGACGGCGACCGCGGCCGGCCGCAGGTCGACGGCCAGGTTCCACGGTGTGCGGGCGACGTCGTACCCGTCGTCGCCGGGCAGGTGGAGCTCGCAACCGGCGCCGAGCCGGGTCAGGGACGTGAGGTCAGGAGTGGTGGTCATGGCGCCCACCCTGCGGTCGCGCGACGGGTCCGGACCATCCCTGTTCCGGGTGGTGCTGCGCGTACTGGCGACTGGGATCGGGACTTCCCCAGAAAAGTGGGATACGCACCCCCGGATGCATCCGCCACACTGCTGGCATGGCCCGAGGACTGACCGCTGAGCGCGTGCGCCAGGACGTGGACGTCGTCGCGCGCGCCGGCCTCGACCTCGAGACCTTCCTCGAGGAGGCGATGACCTCCCTACGCCGGGCCGTCCCCTGGGAGAGCGCCTGCGTGGCGACCCACGACCCCGGCACCCACCTGCTCACCAGCGGCCGCAAGTACGGTGCCCTCGCGGGCGAGAGCGAGCACGATCACGAGTTCGCGCTGATCGAGTACGGCGACATCGAGGCCACCGCGTTCACCGAGCTGGTCCGCACCCAGACCGATGCCGCCGGCGTGCACCTCGTGCACGGCGGGGAGGTCGAGCGTTCGCCCCGGATGGAGCGGTTCATGGTGCCGCGCTTCGGTATCGGCGACGAGGCCCGGGTGGCCTTCCGTGACGGCCGGGAGATGTGGGGCGCCGCGGCGTTGTTCCGCGGCCCCGACGACCGGCCGTTCGACGCCGGGGAGATCGACTTCCTCGCCTCGCTGACCGGCATGTTCGCCCGCGGCGTCCGCGCCGGCGTGCTCACCCGGATGGCAGACGTCGTCGCGCCGGCTCCCGGTCCCGGTCCCGCCGTGATCATCGTCGGCCCCGACGACCGGGCCACCCAGATGACGCCGACCGCTGAGCAGTGGCTCGGCGAGCTGGCCGGCAGCCCCACCCACCCTGACCCGGTCTCCCCGGTCGCCGCGCTCATCGCGTCGGCCCGCCGCTACGCACGCGGCGAGATCCCCGCGCCCCCGCGCTGCCGGCTGCGCACCGCAGGTGGCATGTGGTTGGTCCTCCAGGCCGGTCCACTCAGCACCTTCCGCGACCGTGAGGGCGACGTCGTGATCACCATCGAGGAGGCGCGTCCGCCGGAGATCGTGGCGCTTGTCGTCGCCGCCTTCGGCCTGACCCCGCGCGAGCGCGACGTCACCCAGCTGGTGCTGCAGGGCGTCGACACCAAGGAGATCGCGAGCACGCTGCACCTGTCGGCGTACACCGTCCAGGACCACCTCAAGGCCGTCTTCGACAAAGCAGGCGTGCGGTCACGACGCGAGCTGATCTCGCGGGTCTACTTCGACCAGTACGTCCCTCGCATGGGCAGCGAGCTGGCCCCGTCCGGTTGGTTCTCCTGATGGCCTCGACGCTGACCCGCGAGCGCGTGCGGCAAGACGTCGGGGTGGTGGCACAGGCCGGCCTCGACCTCGACTCCTTCCTGGTGGAGGCCGTGGAGTCGCTGCGTCGAGCGGTGCCGTGGGTGAGTGCCTGCGTCGGCACCCACGACCCGCGGACCCTCCTCCTGACAAGCGACCGCAAGTTCGGGCACCTGCTGACCCAGGACCCGCGTGACGACGAGTTCGGCCTGCTCGAGTACGGCAGCCCGGAAGCGACCTCGTTCACTGAGCTCGCGACGGCGGAGCGTCCGGCCGCGGGCGTCTTCCTGCAGACCGGCGGCGACGTCGAGCGTTCGATGCGGATCGCGTCCTACCACCTGCTCCACTTCGGCCACGCCGACGAGGCCCGCCTGGTCTTCCGCGAGGGCACCGAGGTGTGGGGCGGCATGGGTCTGATGCGCGGCGCCGACGACCGGCCCTTCGACAATGCCGAGATCGACTTCCTCGCCTCCCTCGCGCCCGCCTTCGCTCGTGGCGTGCGCGCCGGCCTGATGGCCCGGCTGGCCGAGGTCGACGAACCCGAGGACGGGGGCACCGAGCTCCCCGGCCCGGCCGTCGTCATCATCGGCGCCGGGTACCGGATCGCCCAGATGACGCCCACCGCTGAGCACCGGCTCCGCGAGCTCGCCCGCGCCCCCCAGGGCGGGATCCCCGTCGCTCTGCTCTCTGGCCTGGTCGGCGCAGCGCGCCGCTATGCCCGGGGCGAGTCCACCGTGCTGCCCCGCTGCCGCGCCCGCACCCGGCTCGGCCGCTGGCTGATCCTCCAGGCAGGACCGCTCAGCAGCACCGGCGACCACGACGGCGATGTCGTGATCACCATCGAGGAGGCCCGTCCGCCCGAGATCGTCGGCCTCGTCGTCGCCGCCTTCGGCCTGACCCCGCGCGAGCGCGACGTCACCCAGCTGGTGCTGCAGGGCGTCGGCACCCAAGAGATCGGCCGCACCCTGCATCTGTCGGCGTACACCGTCCAGGACCACCTCAAGGCCGTCTTCGACAAGGCGGGCGTGCGGTCACGACGCGAGCTGATCGCGCGGGTGTTCTTCGACCAGTACGTGCCGCGGATGGGTGGGGAGATCGGGCCCGCCGGCTGGTACGTGGGCTAGGCGCGGGGGCCGGTGGATCAGTCGGCGAACGCGATCACGTCGCCGACGACCACGACGCGCACCTGGTCCCCGGCGGCCGGCACCGAGTCGGCCGGCGTACGTGCGGTGACCTGCTCGCCCGACGCGAGCCGCACTCGGATAGTGGCGTCGTGGCCGAAGAAGCTGACGTCGACGACCTCGCCGGGGACGCCGTCGGCGGAGCCGGAGGGCCGCACCTGCAGCTGCTCGGACCGTACGGCGAACCGTGCCGTGCCCGCCGAGCCACCGGACCGCAGCGTCACCTCGCCGAGCGCGCACCGCCCGCGACCCTCGCCGAGCACCTCGCCCGGCAGCAGCGACGCGTGGCCGATGAACGCCGCGACCCGGGGGTCGGCGGGGGACAGGTAGACCGAGGCGGGGGCGGCGACCTGCAGGAACTGGCCGGCGACCATCACGGCCACCTGGTCGGCCAGGGAGAGCGCCTCGCCCTGGTCGTGCGTGACGAGTACGGCGGCCGCTCCGGCTGCGCGCAGCGCCCGGACCACCGCGCGACCGGTCTCCTCGCGCAGGGAGGCGTCGAGCGAGGAGAACGGCTCGTCGAGCAGCACCAGCGCGGGCCGCGGGGCCAGCGCCCGGGCCAGGGCGACCCGCTGCTGCTGGCCGCCGGACAGCTCGTGGGGGTAGCGCTCGGCCAGGGCGGGGTCGAGCTCGACCAGCTGCAGCGCCTCGGCGACGACCGCACCGGCATCGCGGCGGCGGGACCGGGGCAGGCCGAAGGCGACGTTGCGGGCCACGCTCAGGTGCGGGAAGAGCGCACCTTCCTGGGGGACGTACCCGATCCCGCGATCACGCGCCGGGACCGGGCGCGGGCCGCCGACGACCGGTCGCCCGGCGACCGCGATGGTGCCGGCGGTGGGCTCGACGAAGCCCGCGACCGCCCGCAGCAGCGTGGTCTTGCCGCAGCCCGACGAGCCAAGGATCGCGGTGACGCCGGAGCCGACGTGGAGGTCGACCCCTTGGAGCACGGTGGTGCGGCCGTAGCCGGCCGTCAGGCCGCGGATCTCGAGTGCGGTCATCAGCGGCTCCTGATCGACAGTCGGGCCAGCAGCCACGTGGACGGGACGGACAAGACGATGAGGGCGAGGGCGTACGGCGCCGCGGCGCCGTAGGCGATCGAGGACGCGTCGGACCAGAACTTCGTCGCGAGCGTCTCGGTGCCGAGCGGCGCGAGCAGCAGGGTCGCGGTCAGCTCGGTGGACACGGCGAGGGCGACGAGGGCGGCGCCCGACGCCAGGCCGGGTACGACGAGCGGCAGGGTCACCCGGCGTGCGACCTCGGGCCCGGAGCAGCCCAGGCTGCGAGCCACCTCCTCGAGGCCGGGCGGCACCAGCTCGAAGGTGCCGCGCACGCTGACCACGGCCCGCGGCAGGAACAGGATGAGGTAGCCGACCAGGAGGAGCAGCAGGGTCTGGTAGAGGTCCGGCACCACCCGGATCGAGACCGTCACCAGGGCCAGTGCGATCACGATGCCCGGCATCGCACTCGCGGTATAGACGCTGCGCTCGATGGCGGTCGTGACCCAGCCGCGGTGCCGGACGGCCAGCCACACCACGGGGATCGCGGCGGCCGTGGTCAGCGCGCCGGCGAGCACCGCGAGCAGCAGTGTGTTGCCGAGCGCGCCGGCCAGCTCGCCGGTCTCGAGCCCGGTCGAGGTGCCGCGGACCAGCCAGCGCACCAGGGCGGCGAGGGGGACGCCGAGCGCCCAGAGCGCGAGCCCGGCCAGACCCGCGACGACCAGCGGCCGCCGCCGGCCGAGCCGGACCCGGGAGAACTCCCGGCTGGTGCCGGCACCCACGCGCGAACGTGGCCGTCGGCCCCGCAGCAGCAGCTCGATGCCCAGCAGGAGCAGGCAGAAGGTGACGAGGACGAGTGCCAGCAGGGTCGCCTCGGGGCCGTTGAAGACGGTGGCGTACTGCTGCAGGATCGCCGTGGTCAGGGTCGGGTAGTTGAGCAGCTGCAGGGCGCCGTACTCCGCCAGCAGGTGCAGCCCGACCAGCAGCGCACCGCCCAGCACCGCCGGGCTGATCGCCGGGAGGGTGACCCGGAGGAACACCTGCCAGGGCCCCTTGCCGAGCGCCGTCGCGACCTCCTCGACCGCCGGGTCCAGCCGCCGAAGCGCGGCGACCGTGGGCAGGTAGACGAGGGGGTAGTAGGACAGCGTCACCACCATCACCGCACCCGGGTACGACTGCACCGCGTGCGTCGTCGAGACCCAGCCGAAGCCGTTGACGAACGCGGGTACGGCGAGCGGCGCGCACAGCAGGCCGTGCCACCATCCGCGACCCGGTACGTCGGTCCGCTCGACCACCCACGCTCCGGCCACGCCGACCACGACGCTCGTGAGCACCCCCACGACCAGCAGCCGCGACGTGTTCCATAGCAGCTCCCCGATCCGGGGGCGCCACAAGAAGTCGACGGCCTCCGTCCGGCCGAGCTCGGCCGTGGTCCACAGGACGTAGCCGAGTGGAACCAGCGCCAGGGCGGCGATCGCCAGCCCGACGAGGAGGAGAGCGGGGGTCGAGCGGCTCGACGTACGGACGATCAGAGGAAGCCGACCTCCTCGAGGAGGTCGACGACCTTCTCGGCGTCCAGGTCGGACACGTTGACCTGCGGCGGCTGCAGCTCGCTGAACGGCTTGGTGACGCCCTCGAGCTGGACGTCCGGGTTGAGCGGGTACTCCAGCGCGTAGCTGTCGGCGAGGATCTGCTGGCCCTTGCGGTCCACCAGGAACTTCACGAACTTGCGGGCCTCGGGCTTCATGTCGCTCGACTTGAGGACGCCGGCGCCGGAGACGCTCACGAATGCGCCGGGGTCGCCGCCGGTGAAGTAGTGCTGCGCGGAGTGGTCGCTGACGTCGCCGTTCTCCTTGCGGTCACGCTCCCAGTAGTAGTGGTAGACGATGCCGACCTCGACCTGGCCGGAGTCCACCGCCTCGAGCACGAGGTTGTTGCCGTCGTACACCTTGCCGTTGGCCTTGATCCCCTCGAGCCACGCCTTGGTGGCCTCCTCGCCCTCGAGCTCGAGGACGGCGGCGACGATGGCCTGGAAGTCCGCTCCGGTGGGGGAGAACGAGATCCGCCCCTTCCACTCCGGCTTGGCGAGGTCGAGCAGCGAGGCGGGCAGCTGCGAGTCCTGGACCTGGTCGGTGTTGTAGACCAGGACCGTCGAGCGGGCCACGAAGCCGGTCCACAGGCCGCTGTGCGGGCGGTACTGCTCGGGGATCACGCCGAGGACGTCGGCGGGCAGCTTGTCGAACAGGCCGGCGGCCTCGACCTGCGACATGGCGGGGGAGTTCTCGGTGAGGAACACGTCGGCGGGCGAGGCCTTGCCCTCGGCGATGATCTGGTTCGACATCTCCAGGTCCTTGCCGTTGCGCAGCTCGACCTTGATGCCGGTCTCCTTGGTGAACTCCGGCGCGAGCTCCTTGAGCAGCGGCTCGTGCTGGGCGTTGTAGACCACCAGCGTCGGCTCGTCGTCGCCGCAGGCCGCCAGGAACGGGGCGACCAGGGTCAGGCCCGCGATGGCGAGACCCGTGCGGAGGAGCTTGTTCTTCATCGGACTTCCTCATCGATCGGATGGACGGGAGCGTAGTGAGACGGTCGGCGCAGGGGCGCGGAGACCCGGGCGGAGGCGCGGTTGACGACCTGCCACGCCACGACGCCGACAGCGAGCGAGGCGAGCAGCCCGCCCAGCGGCCAGCGGGTCTCGAACCAGGGATAGACCTGCCAGTGGGTCAGGTAGACGTACAGTGACGCGCTCGCGACCACGCCGGTCGGGCCGACCAGCAGTCGCGGCCACGGCACCGTCCGGACCCACACCAGGACGACCACGCCCGCGATGATCAGCAGGTCCCGCGCGGTGTCGCCGGTGAAGCCCCAGCAGCCCGCGAGCAGCACCGCGGTGACCACCGCGCGGTCGCGGGGGCCGCGCGCGACGGCGGCGGCCCAGCCGGCGAGGAAGAGCCAGGCGACGAAGAGCGTGGAGTGGATGACGTCGCCGTCGTACGACGCCAGCGTGGCCGCGTGGCGCGGGACGAGTGCGACGGCGGCCAGGACCAGCGCCAGCGGGAACCGGTGGCGGCGCTCGAACGCCATGACCCGCGGCACGGCGGTGAGCAGCCCGGCGCCGACGGTGAGGATCAGGACCACCTCGACGAACCAGTAGTACCAGGCGGGCTCGGACCAGTCGCGCGAGCCGAGCAGGTCGTTGAGCAGGAACACGGTGCGCCACCCGGGCTCGCCGGTCAGCAGCGCCACCGCACCGATCCACAGCACCGACGGGACGGCGACCCGCGCCGCGGCCCGGGTGACCCGCCCCACGCGCTCGCGCGGGCCGTCGTCGGCGAGGTGGAAGCGGGCGAAGTTCACGCCGGCGACGGCGAGCAGCACGTGCGCGCCGCCGAGCACCACCCACAGGTTCGTGTGGGAGCCGACGATGAGCACGATCGCCAGCGCGCGCAGCACGATCGTGACGTCGACCCGCGCCCAGACCCGATGGCGACGAGGCGCGGGAGCGCCGGGTGCCAGGCGGGCGGCGAGCTCGGCCACGGTCCGGTTCGGCCAGTCGGCGGGCAGCCGGCCCAGGCGGCTCTCCAGGCGCAGCGAGAGCTCGACGTACGACAGCGAGTCGCCACCGAGCCCGACGAAGGACTGGTCCGGGCCGACGTGGGGGTGGCCGAGGACGCGGGCGTAGAGCCGCGCGATCGACGCCTCGGGCGGGTCGGCGACCGGCGTCGGCGCGTTCTCGAGCCGGGCGACGGCCTGCTGGTCGAGCTTGCCGTTGGGCAGCCGCGGGAGCTCGGCGACCGCGACGACGCGGACCGCGTGCGCGGGAAGCCCGGTCGCGGCGGTGGTCGCCGCGGCGACGTCGGCCAGGTGGTCGCCGTCCGGGCGGCCGGGTACGGCGACCACGAGCTGTCGCCCGTCGACCGACTCCGCGCACCCGACGTCGTGGCCGCCCAGGCCGAGCAGCGTCTGCACCCGGTCGAGGTCGATCCGCTGGCCGAACAGCTTGGCGAAGCGCGAGCGCCGCCCCACGATCTCGACCAGGCCCTCGGGGGTGAAGCGGGCGAGGTCGCCGGTGCGCAGTTCGCCGGGGCCGGAGCCGAGCGCGAGGTCGGCCGGCGCCTCGGCGTACCCCATCATCACGTTGGGTCCGCGGTAGACGAGCTCGCCGACGCCGTCCCCGGCGCCCGCGACCGGGTCGATCCGGAACGCCCCGCCGGGCACCGCGACGCCCACGGTGCCGGGGTGGGTCGTGGCCCGCTCGGGCGGCAGGTACGCCATCCGGGCGGTGGCCTCGGTCTGGCCGTACATCACGACCAGCTCCCAGCCCTCGCGCGCGCCCTGGCGGGCCAGCGCACGCACCCGGTCCGGCGCGAGCCGGCCGCCGGCCTGGGTGACCTGGCGCAGCGTCGGCAGCTCGGGCCAGCCGGCGGTGCCGAGCAGGTCGAAGGTGTAGGGCACGCCCGCGAAGGACGTCACGCCCTCCGCCCGGGCCCGCTCCCACAGGGCCGGGTCGGTCACCGAGCGGTCGTCGAGCACCACGCTCGCGCCGGCCAGCAGGTGGCTGTGCAGCACGGACAGTCCGTAGCAGTAGTCGAGCGGCAGCGTCGTCAGCGCGACGTCGTCGCCGGTGAGCCCGAGGTAGGAGGCGATGGCGGTGGCGTTGGCGTCGAGGTTGTCCGCGGACAGCCGCACCAGCTTGGGGGACCCGGTCGAGCCCGAGGTGCTCAGCAGCAGCCGCAGGTCGGGGTGCAGCCCCGGCGCGGTGGCTCCGGTCGGCTGCCAGTGGCCGGCGGCGTGCTCGACCGAGACGCCGTACGCACGGGCCAGGCCGTCGTCGTGGGTGAGCAGCGTGGCGTGCCCGCCGGTGAGGGCCGCCAGCCAGGCCACCACGAACTCAGCCGTCGGAGCCGGCCTGAGCCGCACCAGGTGGGCCTCGCCGAGGGCGGCCAGCTGGTCGCGGGACGTCGCGACCCGGCGGTCGAGGTCGGCGTACGTCAGGGTTCGGGTGGGCGTGCGCAGCGCGGGGTGGTCGCCGTGGCGAGCGAGGTCGCCGGCGATGCGCGCCGCGACCTGTGCCCCTCCTGTGCCGACCCCCATGGGGGAAGGCTAAAGCAAGGCTGCCCTTCCTGCGGAAAGCCTGCCCTTACTGAGATGGGGTGAGGAGGAAGACCGGGATCACCCGGTCGGTCCACTCGACGTACTTGTCGTAGTTGGGCCAGATGGTCACCATGTGCGCCCAGGCCCTGGCCTTCTCCTCGCCGGTCAGCTCGCGCCAGGCGCAGGTGTGGTGACGGCGCCGGTAGTCGACCTCCACCGTGTCCGCCGCGCGCAGGTTCGCCGACCAGACCGGCGGCTTCGGGGCGCCGAAGGACGAGCCGGCGATCAGCCAGCCGCCCTGCCAGGGCACGCACAGCAGCGGCGTGGAGCGGGGGATGCCCGACTTGCGGCCCTTCACGGTGAGCAGCAGGCTCGGCAGGCCGGCGAGCCCGACCAGGCTCACCCGGCGGCCGGTGAGCCGCTGCAGGTGCTTGTCGGTCCAGGTGATCTGGGGGAGCAGCCCCGGCATCCACGGCTGGGAGCCGAGCTTGATCGCGACGGGGGTGAACAGGCCCATGGGCGAACCCTAGAACCTGTTCTCCCCCGGTGCGACGATCGGGTCAGCCGACCTGCATGACGCGGGTGCCGCCCGCGAACTTGTCGTGCCAGCCCTGGTGGTTGGGCTGGTCGTTGTTGAGTGTGATCGCGATGTAGATCACCGCGGCGAGCGGGACCGCCCAGCCCAGGAAGAACCACCCGATGAACGGGATGATGCTGAGCAGGCCCAGCGCCGAGTAGGCGTTGCGCTTGATCGCCTGCTCCATGGTCGGCTTGCTGACGCCGTCGGGGCCGTAGGTCCGCAGCTTCAGCACCATCTTGCCGACGGTCTGCCCGGAGTTGGACTCCATGAAGGCGAAGTAGCCGAGGTAGATGGCGGCCTGGAGGATCGCGGTCACGGTCCAGAACAGGAAATACTCGCCGAAGGAGTGGATGAAGCCGGTCAGGAAGATCCCGCTGAACACCGCGTAGATGATCGCGTAGACCACGCCGAGCAGCACGTGGTCGATCAGGCGGGCCAGGAACCGGTTGAGCAGCTCGCCCGGACGCGGCACGCCGGCGGCGGTGCCGCCCGGCTGGGGCTGCGGCGGGCCGCCGTACCCACCCGGCGGGGGCGGCGGCGTACCGCCCGGCGGGGGCGGCGGGGGCGGCTGGTTCTGGGACATGCGAGCTCCTCGGGTCATGGGGTGCGCGTGCGCACCCGGGGGTGGCAGCAATGTAGTGCGGAAAGGCGCCTCCGAGTCGGCATTGCGAGCGTTCTTGCCCCGTTGTCCCGACGTTCAACCCACTGCCGTCGCGCGCCCCTACCTTGCGACCGTGATCGCTCGCGGAACGCTCGGCAGCCTGCTCGTGCTGCTCGGCGGACTCGTCACCGCCACCCTCCCCGCCTCCACCCCGGTGCTGCGCATCGGCACCCTCGAGGCGCTGCGGGCCCACGAGGTGGGCCGGATGACCGGCCTGGTGGTGGTCCTGGTCGGCCTCGGCCTGCTCGCCAACGCCTGGCTGCGGCTGTGCCGCACGGTCGCGGTGGGCGAGCGCGAGACCACCGACCCGGTCGAGGGCGTGGCCCTCGCGCGCTTCGCCGCGATCGTGTGGACCGCGCCGCTGATGCTCGCCCCGCCGCTGTTCTCCCGCGACGGCTGGTCGTACGCCGCGCAGGGCAAGCTCGCGGAGGTGGGGCTCTCGCCGTACGTCGTCGGGCCGGGGGCGCTGGCCCCCGACACCTTCCTCCCGCTACCGGGCTGGATCACCGGCCCGCCGATCGTCCAGGCCGTCGACCCGCTGTGGTGGGACACCGCCACGCCGTACGGGCCGGTGCCGGTGTTCCTCGGCGCGATCGTCGCGGGCATCACCGGCAACCCGTGGATCCTGGTGATCGCGCACCGCGGGTTCGCACTGATCGGCCTCGTGCTGCTGGCCTGGGCGGTCCCGCGGCTGGCGGCGTGGGGCGGCGCCAACCCGGCCGTCGCGACCGCGCTGGTCATCGTGTCGCCGCTGATGATGGCCAACGGTGTCGCGGGCCTGCACAACGACCTGCTCATGGTCGGTCTGATGGCCGCCGCCCTCGTCGTGGCCGTCGAGCGCGGCTGGGCCTGGGGCGCGGTGCTCGCCGGCGTGGCGGCGGGCGTCAAGGTGCCCGGAGGCCTGGTGGCGGTGGGGATCGTGCTGGTCTCGCTGCCCGTCGGCGCCGACCTGGTCGCCCGGCTGCGGCGGCTCGGCGCCGTCGGCGCGGTGTCCGTCGGCACCCTGGTCGGGCTCGGCGTCGCCACCGGCATCGGCAACGGCTGGCTGCGCGCGCTCACCGTCCCCGGCGAGGTCAACACCCCGCTGTCCGCCACCACCCTGGTCGGCGGCGTCCTCGACTGGCTGGCCCTGCATCTCGGCCTCGGCACCGAGCCCGCCCTGTTCCGCGACCTGGTCCGTGCCCTCGGCCTGCTCGCCTCGCTGGGCGTCGGCGCCTGGGTCGGGCTGCGCTGGCCGACCGGCTCCCGGCGTACGGCGCTCGCGGCCGTCGCCACCGTGGGCTCTGCGTTCGTGCTGCTCTCGCCGGTCGTCCACCTCTGGTACTTCCTGCTGCTGCCGCCCTTCCTCGCCACCCAACGCCTCCCGCGCCACGCCACCGGAGCCCTCGTCGCCGTCTCGGTCCTTCTCGGCCTGGTCGCGCCGCTCGACTCCTCGCTGCACGGCGCCTACTACGCGATCGTGATCGGCTGCATGACCGTCGCTCTGCTCCTGCCGGTCCTGCTGCTCACCCCGCCCGCGCGCGAACGCCTGGCCCGCATCGTCGCGCCGCTCGCCCCTCCCGCGATCGAGGGAGAGCGGGGGGAGGCGCTCAGGCGCTGAGTACCCCGACCCGGTCGCCGGCGTGCAGCGCCAGCATCCGGGCGACGGTGCGGTCCCAGCCGAACTGCTCGGCCCGCACCCGGGCAGCGGTACGACGACGCGACTCGGGCAGCGAGAGGAGCCGCAGCACGGCGTCGGCCAGCGCCTCGGGCGTCGGCGCACCCCACGCGCCGCACGAGGCGTCGACGAGCTCGCGGGCGCCGCCGCGGTCGGCGGTCACGACGGGGGTGCCGCAGGCGAGGGCCTCGAGGACGGCGAGGCCGAAGGTCTCGCCGGGGCACACGGACAAGGACACGTCCGCGGCGGCGAGCCGGTCGCGCAGGGCGGCCCGGCCGTCGACGTACCCGTGGAAGTGGACGGGCGCCCCGGCGGCGAGGGCCTCGAGCTCGTCGCGGTGCGGGCCCTCGCCGTACACGTCGAGGCGCAGCGGGATCCCGCGCCGGTGCAGCTCCACGGCCGTCGCGACGGCCAGGTGCGGGGACTTCTCCCGGGACAGCCGGCCGGCGTGGACCAGTCGCAGCTCCCCACTGCCGCCGACCGGACGAGGAACGGGACGGAAGGTCGCCAGGTCGACCCCGAGCGGCACCCGCGACACCGGGCAGCCGGCGGCGTCGGCGACCGAGCGGAACTCACCCTCGGCGTACGCCGACGTGACGACCACCGTGTCGAAGCTGCGCACGATCAGCCGGTTGAGCAGCCCGATCGAGACCTTCGAGGTGGTCTCGAGACCGGTGCGCATCGCGAACATGTCGCCCATCCGCTCGTGCGACAGCAGCACCGAGCGCACGCCGTTGCGTCGCGCCCACCATGCGACCGGCAGCAGGGTCAGCTTGTCGCTCCACTCGACGCTGGTCGGCGCGAACCGCTCCAGGACCTCGGTGACCCGCCACGGCTCGACGATCAGCCGGTACCCGCCGCCCACTCGCGGCGCGCGGACCTGGACGACGTCCCCCAACGGCGTCGTCCGTACGGCGTCGACCGGTCCCGGGATGACGAGGAGACGCTCGGCACCGGCGGCGACGTACCCCTGGCCGAGCTGCTCGATCGCAGTCCGCATGCCTCCCGAGGTCGCGCCGACGAAGTTGGCCAGCTGGGCGATCCGCACGGGCACACCATCGCCGGAACGGGTGAACCCTCGCCCACCTGCCGGTTGACGGGGGCGGAAGGATGGACGCATGAGCAACCCGGAAGCCAAGCCCGACGAGGTGATCTGCGAGGGCCGGCAGGCCGCCGGCATCGAGCTGATGGAGCCGCGGGAGGTGCCGCTGGGCGGACCCCGCGCGATGCCGGTACGACGCACGCTGCCGCAGCGGCACCGCTCGCTGATCGGGGCCTGGTGCTTCCTCGACCACTACGGCCCGGACCTGGTCAGCGAGAGCGGCGGCATGGAGGTCGCCCCGCACCCGCACACCGGCCTGCAGACCGTGAGCTGGCTGTTCACCGGCGAGATCGAGCACCGTGACAGCGCGGGCAACGTGGCGATGGTGCGGCCCCAGGAGGTCAACCTGATGACCGCCGGCCAGGGCATCAGCCACTCCGAGGTGTCGACGCCGGACACGACGGTGCTGCACGGCGCCCAGCTCTGGGTGGCGCTGCCGGACGCCGCCCGCGACACCGACCCCGGGTTCCAGCACTACGCCCCGGCCGAGGTCGCCGGCGACGGCTGGCGGGCCCACGTCTTCCTCGGCTCGCTGCTCGGCGACAGCTCACCGGTCACCACCTTCACCCCGCTGCTCGGCGCCGAGCTGGTCCTCGACCCGGGCACCACGCTGCGCGTGCCCGTCGACCCGGCCTTCGAGCTCGGCGTCCTCGTCGACCTCGGCTCGGTGTCGGTGGGTGAGGTGGACGCGAAGGTCGCCGACCTCGCGTTCGTCCCCCCCGGCGGCGACGAGCTGGTCCTGGTCGCCGGCGACGAGGGGGCGCGGCTGCTGGTGCTCGGCGGGCCGCCGTTCGGCGAGTCGATCGTGATGTGGTGGAACTTCGTGGGCCGCACCCACGAGGAGATCGTCGCGTACCGCGCCGCCTGGCAGCAGCAGATCACCGGCCCCGACGGCAACCTCGTCCCCGACAGCCGCCAGGTCGCGCCGGGCCGGTTCGGCGTCGTACCCGACCAGCCCCTGCGCCCGATCCCCGCACCCGGGCTGCCCAACGCCCGGTTGAGGGAACGCCGGTGATCGCAGGCCTCACCTGGCTGGTCGCGTTCCAGGTGCTCGGGGAGGTCGTCGTCCGCGTCCTCGACGTCACGGTGCCGGGTCCGGTCGCCGGGATGCTGCTGCTGTTCGTGTTCCTGCGCGTGCGCCGGTACGGCGACGACGGCGCCATCGTCCGCGCCGGCACCGCGCTGCTGCGGCACCTGCAGCTGTTCTTCGTCCCCGCGGGCGTCGGCATCGTCGTCTACCTCGCGGTGCTGCGAGACGACGCGCTGCCGATCGCGGCCGCGGTCCTGGGCTCCTGGCTGCTCGGGCTCGTGGTGGTCGCCTGGACGGCGGTCGGCCTGGAGCGGTTGCTCGGCAAGCCCCGCGACGACCTCGGCGCCCGCCCGGACGGTGCGGGGGAGGCGGTGTGAGGGACGACCTGCTCGACCTCGCCCGCTCGCCGGTGACGCTGCTGCTGGTCACCCTGGTCGGCTACCAGGCCGGCCGCTGGCTGCGGACCCGCACCGGCGGGCACGCCCTGGCCCAGCCGGTGCTGCCCGCGATCGCGGTGGCGGCGGTGGCGATCACCGTCCTCGACGTCGACTACGCCGACTACCGCAGCGCCACCGAGCTGATCGCGTTCTGGCTCGGCCCGGCGACGGTGGCGCTGGCGATACCGCTGCACCGCCAGGCCGACCGGCTCGCTGGTTTCGTCGTCCCCCTGCTCGTGGCGGTCGTCGCCGGGGCGGTGACCTCGATCGTCACCGCGGTCCTGATCGCCCGCGCGCTGGGCGCCGACGAGGTCCTCGAGAAGACCCTCGCCACCAAGGCCGCGACCACGCCGGTCGCGATCGCGCTCACCCAGACCCTCGGCGGGATCCCGCCACTGGCGGCGGTGTTCGCGATCGGCATCGGCATCGTCAGCGCCGTCATCGCGCCGGCGACCCTGAACCTGCTGCGCATCCGCGACCGGCGGGCCCGGGGGCTCGCCGTCGGCGCGGTGTCGCACGGCATCGGTGCCTCCCGGATGCTGAGGGAGGACGAGACGGAGGGCGCCTTCGCCGGCCTCGGCATGGGGCTCTCGGCGCTCGCGATCAGCATGCTCGTCCCGCTGCTGGCGCTGGTCCTGTTCTGATGGGGCTGCGCAGGCTCGGGGCGGCGGTCGCCGGCGTCGTGCTCCTCGGCCTCGTTGCGGCGTGTGGGACGGCCGGTCCGCCCGGCCCGGCGTCCGACCTGCGCCACCTCCCCGGGGTGCGGGACGTCGCACTCGATCGGGTCGCGCTCGACACCGACTACTACGGCTACCACGGCGTCGTCGACATGGAGCCGGATGCGACACCCGACCAGGTCGCCGACGTCCTCGACGAGCTGGGCCGCTGGAAGAGCACCCGCGATGCCGAGGAGGTCACCACCGCGGTGTTCCTCGGCGCCGGCACGACCGAGCTCTACGACGCCGCCTGGCTCGACGGCTCCGCCGCCGGCGTCGGCCGGGTCCGCGACCACGCCGGCAACCGGGCCGACGCCGAGCTGCTGGTCCGGGCCACCGCCGCGCTGGGGCTGCCGGTCACGATCGAGGAGGGCGAGTGGGACGTGGTCACCCCCACGCCCCGCGAGACCGCCGCCGCCATCGTGACCATGCCCGACCTCGCCGCGGTCCCCGACCTGGTGGTCCGTCGGCCGTACCCGCCGCCCGACACGGACTGGTGGGGGCGGACCGGCTCGATCGGTGCGTCGCCCCGGCTCACCCCCGAGCTGCTGACGGCCTACGACCGCGTCGTCGACAGCACGCGCCTGGTGCCCGAGGGCGAGGCCTCCCTGCTGTTCGTCGGCAACCCCAGCCGCCGCGCGCTGGGGGAGGAGTACGACGAGGCCGGCAATGTCGTCGAGCAGCCCGTCGGGACCTTCCAGGTGCAGGTCGACGTCCGGCTCCCCGACGGTGCCGGTCCACGTACCCGGCAGCCGCGGCTCTCCGACGACCCGCTGTGGCCGATGGTCCGCGCCCAGCTCGACGTGCTGCGCGACCAGCCGGTCGGCTCGCACCTGTGGATCACCCTGCAGTTCACCCGCCCCGGCGGGATCGCGTACGACGAGAGCCGCCCGCTCGTCGAGGTGACCCGCGGGGAGCACCTCCCGAAGCGGGCCCGGACGCCGTGGAACCTCGAGGCGTCGGCGTACCTCAACGGCTGAGCGGACTTACGACCCTGGTCGGACGTTCGGCGCCCGACGAAGCGCTAGGTTCCCTGCATGCGCGTGCACGCCTTCACCGACGACGCCCTCGCCGACCTCGACGCGGTCGGCCTCGCCGAGCACCTCGCCGCCGGGAAGGTCTCCGCGGCGGAGGCCACAGAGGCCGCGATCGCCCGGATCGAGGCGGTCAACCCGGAGCTCAACGCGATGGCGTACGCCGCCTTCGACCGCGCCCGCAGCGACGCCCGGGACCCGCGCCCGGGCTTCCTGTCCGGCGTGCCGACGCTGGTGAAGGACAACGTCGACGTCGCCGGCATGCCGACCCGGTCGGGCACCGACGCGTGGGAGCCGCGGCCGGCCAGGCGCAACGGCGACTTCGCCGACATGTTCCTCGCGACCGGGCTGGTGCCGCTCGGCAAGAGCCAGCTCTCGGAGTACGGCTTCAGCGCCTCCGCGGAGCACCCGCGCCTGGGTGCCGTCCGCAGCCCCTGGGACACCGAGCGGACCGCCGGTGCCTCCAGCTCCGGCTCCGCGGCGCTGGTGGCCGCGGGTGCCGTACCCATCGCGCACGCCAACGACGGCGGCGGGTCCATCCGGATCCCCGCCGCGGTCAACGGCCTGGTCGGGCTCAAGCCCACCCGCGGCCGGCTGGCGCAGGACAAGATGTTCCGCGACATGCCGATCCGGATCATCTCCGACGGCGTCGTGACCCGCTCCGTGCGCGACACGGCCGTGTTCTACCGCGAGGCAGAGCGCCACTACCGCAACCTGCACCTGCCGCCGATCGGCGACCTGACCCGGCCGATCAAGCGCCGACTGCGGGTCGCGCTCAACACCAGCGGCGTGGGCCGCAGCGCCGACGCCGAGACCCGGGCGCTGACCGAGCAGACCGCGAGCCTGCTCGAGGACCTGGGCCACACGGTGACCGAGACCGACGCCCCGGTCGCCCCGAGCTTCGTCGACGACTTCCTGCTCTACTGGGCGCTGCTCGCGCAGGTCATGCTCACGACGGGGCGCGCGTTCCACGGCCGCACCTGGGACGCGTCGAAGCACGACAACCTCACCCTCGGCCTGGCCCGGCACGCCCGACGCAACCTGCACAAGGTGCCCGGTGCGATCACCCGGCTCAAGCGCGCCAACGCGCAGGCCGAGCTCTACTACGACAAGTACGACGTCGCGCTCACCCCCACCCTCGCCACCGCGACGCCGAAGGTCGGTCACCTCGACCCGACCCAGGACTACGCGACGATCATCGACCGGCTGCTCGACTGGGTGGCCTTCACCCCGTGGCAGAACGTCACCGGAGCGCCGGCGATCTCGCTGCCCCTTGCGACCACCGCCGCGGGGCTCCCGCAGGGCATGATGCTGGGGGCCGCCCCGGGCCAGGAGGCGGTGCTCATCGAGCTCGCCTACGAGCTCGAGCAGGCCTCTCCGTTCGCCCGGATCCAGGGCTGATCCAGGTCGGCAACACCGAAATGCGGCGCCGATTTCTGACCGTACGGGAGCGCGTGTATCGTTCTCCGTCGTTGCCCCTTTAGCTCAGTCGGCAGAGCGTCTCCATGGTAAGGAGAAGGTCTACGGTTCGATTCCGTAAAGGGGCTCTGAGATGGGGCGCCGCCCGCGGGAGACGCGGAAGGCGCCCTCCTCACGTGGCGGGATAGCTCAGACGGTTAGAGCGCACGACTCATAATCGTGAGGTCACGGGTTCGATCCCCGTTCCCGCTACCGAGTACCCCGGCACCACCACCAGCAACTGAAGGACTTTCTGTGGCCAGCAAGAGCAGCGACGTTCGCCCCAAGATCACGCTCGCGTGCGTGGACTGCAAGGAGCGCAACTACATCACCAAGAAGAACCGGCGCAACGACCCCGACCGCATCGAGCTGTCGAAGTTCTGCCCGCGGTGCCGCAAGCACACCGCGCACCGCGAGACCCGCTGACGCTGCGCCGTCGACCGCCCGCCGTCCCCCCAGGGGACCGCGGGCTGTTGTCGTTTTCCGGCCAGTAGTGTTGAGCCATGCCGATCGACGCTGACCTGGTCGGGCGGGCCTTCCCGCCGACCGCGCCCGTGGAGGTGACCGCGGACTCCGTGGCCGCCTTCGCCACCTCCGTCGGTGGTCGGGCCGACGGACCGGTCCCGCCGACGTACCCCATCGTGGTCACCTTCGCCGCCCTGCAGGACTTCCTGGCGGCCGAGCAGATCGAGCTGTCGCGGATCGTCCACGGCGACCAGCGCTTCCGCTACGCGCGCCCGGTCGTCGTCGGCGACGAGCTGACCGCCACCCTCACCGTCACCGGGGTCCGCTCCATCGGCGGCAACGACATCATCGCCACGTCGAGCGAGATCACCGACGCGACCGGCGCCGTGGTCGCCACCGCCACCGCCACCCTCGTCCACCGCGGAGGTGCCGCATGAGTGACCTGACCCCCGGTGCCCCGCTCGAGCCGCTCACCTACGAGATCACCCGCGCCGACCTCGTCGCGTACGCCGGCGCGAGCGGCGACCACAACCCGATCCACCAGGACGAGGAGATCGCCCTCGCGGTCGGCCTTCCCGGCGTGATCGCCCACGGCATGTACACCCTCGCCCTGGTCGGCCGCGCGGTCGCGAACTGGACCGACGAGGCCGAGGTAATCGAGCTCGGCGCGAAGTTCGTCGCTCCGGTCGTCGTACCTGCTGAGGGGGCGGCGCGGGTCACCGTCGCCGGCACCGTCGGCGAGCGCACCGACGCCGGACTGACCCTCGCCCTGGAGATCACCGCCGACGGCACCAAGGTGCTGGGCGCACCCAAGGTCCTGGTCCGTGCCTGATCCCGCTCTCGCGGACCTCACCACCCTCCGCCTCGGCGGACCCGCGCGCCGCTACGTCGCCGCATCCGACTCCGAGTCGCTGGTCGCCGCGGTCACCGAGGCCGACCGGGCCGGCGAGCCGGTGCTCCTCGTGGGTGGCGGCAGCAACCTGGTCGTCGCCGACGAGGGCTTTGCCGGGACCGTCGTCCACCTGAGCGGTGGCGGCATCCGGGTTGAGGAGTCCGCCGAGGGCGTGTCCGTGACCGTCGCCGCCGGCGAGCGGTGGGACGCCCTCGTCGCGCGCGCCGTGGCCGAGGGTTGGGTCGGCATCGAGGCGCTCTCCGGCATCCCCGGTACGACGGGGGCCACCCCCGTCCAGAACGTCGGCGCCTACGGCCAGGAGGTCTCCCGCACGATCACCTCGGTCACCGTGTGGGACCGGATGCTGCGCGGGACGCGGACCTTCTCCGGCGAGGAGTGCCGCTTTTCCTACCGCCACTCCCGCTTCAAGGCCGACCCCGGCCGCCACCTCGTGCTCGACGTGACCTTCGACTTCGACCGCGGCGACCTGTCCGCGCCCGTCGCGTACGCCGAGCTGGCCCGCACCCTCGGCGTCGCGGTGGGGGAGCAGGCCCCGCTGGCCGAGGTCCGCGACGCCGTGCTGGGGCTGCGCCGCGGCAAGGGGATGGTCCTCGACGCCGCCGACCACGACACCTGGAGCGCGGGCTCCTTCTTCACCAACCCGTTCGTCGACCTGGACCGGGTGCCCGACGGCGCGCCGTCGTACCCCCAGCCGGACGGCAGCGTGAAGACCAGCGCCGCCTGGCTGATCGAGCACGCCGGCTTCGGCAAGGGGTTCGGCCTCGACCGCGACGGAGCCCGGGTCTCCCTGTCGACCAAACACACGCTCGCCCTCACCAACCGGGGCGGCGCCACCACCGCGGAACTGCTCGACCTCGCGCGCGAGGTGCGTGCCGGCGTCCGTGAGCGGTACGGGATCGAGCTCGTCAACGAGCCCGTGCTGGTCGGCTGCTCGCTCTGACGTCGCGCCCGGGTGACGTCCCGGGCGACAAGTTGGCAAACCGTCCACGAACTCGGGACTTTGGTCCTAGCCTGCGAACTACGAGGCGGTGCTCCCCCCGTGCCGTCGTGTTTTCGAGGAGTCTCGGATGAAATCTCTGTCTGCCCGGCGCGCTGTCGCCGGCATCTCCCTCGGTGCGCTGGCAGGCCTCGGCCTCGTGTGCGTGCCCACCGCCGCCCACGCCGCGGTCGAGACGGCCGGCATCGGCAGCTACGCCAGCATGTCCGGAGGTGGGTGCCCCGGTGACGACTATTACAACGACGAGGATTTCGTGCCGTGGTCCGACAACGGGGTGCCGGTCACCAAGACCTCGTCGATGTCCGGGACGTTCACGGGCGGTGAGGGCGACACCGTCGGGGCGAAGACTTCTACCGCCGCCACCATCAACTCCACGCCGCTTGGCAGCGGCCCCGCGACGATCACCGGCACGTCGGCGGCCACGGCGTCGGTCGCGCCGAGCGGTGAGCAGACCGCCTGCGACGTGAGGGCGGAGACGATGGCGCTGGCGAGGGGAGCGTTCACTCTGACCCAGCCGACCTGGGTGAGCGTGACCGCGTCCGGTCACGGTCAGCGTCAAGGCCGGAGTTTCGGCACCAGCATGGTCGGGATCGGCAACGCCGACGAGTTCGGGACCTCGTTGGAGAGCCTTTTCCTCTTCGGAGGTGACGCGTTGATGGTGGCGGCCGGCGACCGCGGTTCGGCGACGTCGAGCACCCTGCTTCAGCCCGGCAAATACGTGGTTGCGCTCGGATCTCTCGCCCACGCACGGACCTTCACGTACGTCGACGAAGAGATCGACCCCCAACGCACGGCCGCGAGTGCGTCGTACTCTGGTGACTTCAGGATCGAGTTCTCCAAGCCCGGCACGGCCAGCCCGGTCACCGGCAAGGGAGCGTCAAAGGTCCAGTTCGGTGAGCGCGACTGCGCCAGCGGCAACATCGCGGTCAACCTCAGCAAGAAGACCGTGAAGAAGGCCAAGCGCGTGGCGGTCCGCATCAACGGCGCCAAGGGCCCGGTCCTCAAGGGCAAGAAGCTCAAGGGCAAGCACCCGAAGGCCAAGACGATCTCGGTCCCGACCTCCATCACGGGCACCGTCAAGGTGAAGGTGAAGGTCATGCTGGCCAACGGCCGGCGGGTGCAGGCGACGAGGTCGTACCTCCCCTGCAAGTGAGCGGGTGATTCGCCGGGTGACATTCGGCGTTCCAGCGGGCCCGGTCGAGACCGACCGGGCCCGCTTCCGTTGCACGGGTATCCCCCCAGATCTCGAGGAGCACCCCATGAAGAACCAGCTCGTACGCCGCGGCGCGGTCGGCATCGCCGCCGGAGCACTCACCCTCACCGGGCTCGCCAGCTTGGCCGCCCCGGCACACGCCACGATCCAGGACGGCGAGGTGACGGCGGAGGTCGACCTCGACAATTGGGGCACCGACTGCCAGGTCACGGCCTGGGACGGTCCGTCGGCCCTCGCCGTCCTCGACAACGGTGTACCCGTCTCCCAGACCTGGAGCGCCACGGCGACCGGGACCCACGCCAACCCGGCCGATGTCACCACACTCTCCGCCTCCAGCCGGGTCACCGCCTCGATGACGCCTATCGGTGCGGGTCCGAGCACCATCAAGGTCGACGTGACCGCCGCGGCGAGCACGGCTCCGGCGCTTGCGGACAGCGCCTGCTCGGGTACGGCCGAGGCCACACCCCGGATGCAGGCCGAGTTCGACCTGCCCGCACCGATGTGGGTGACCATCACCGGCAACGGCGACGGCAACGGCGCGGCCCAGGCGGCGATCGGTGACTTCGACGGCACTGCCGCCGCGCTGGTTCTCGGGACACGGGGCGCGGGCTCGACGTCCATCCTGCTGCCCGCCGGCCCCGCCGCCGTGCAGGTGCAGGGGCAGGCCCGGGCCGAGGCCGACGACGCGGTCAAGAGCCGCAGCTACGGTGCGTCGTTCACCTTCGAGCTCCAGCCCCTCGGCGCGGCCTCCGGGATCTCCGGCTCGAGCAAGGGCACCGTCGTCCTCGGGGCCCGCGACTGCGCGAGCGGCGGCATCGCCGTCGACCTGACCAAGAAGGCGAAGAAGAAGGCCAAGCAGGTGCGGGTCTCGGTCAACGGCGCCAAGGTGGCCAAGCTCAAGGGCAAGAAGCTCAAGCCCCGCACGCTCGTCGTACCCGCCGCCCGCGGCGCCGCCGCCGAGGTCACTGTCCAGGTCAAGCTCAAGAACGGCAAGAAGGCCACGATCAAGCGGTCGTACCAGGCCTGCTCCTGACCTGCTCATGTTCACCGGCACCCTCGGATCCGAGGGTGCCGGTGAAGGTAAAGAAAGCGCGAATGGCCCGTCGCCGGCTCGCGCAGATCACTAGCGTCCCGAGATGACTCCCTGACGACGCCGGACCGAGGCGCCGTCGAACCCCTCTCGAGGAGCTATTGATGAAGCGACTTCTCGTCCGGCGCAGCGCCGTCGGACTCGCCCTGGGCGCGCTCGCCGTGACCGGACTGGCGTCTGTCCCCTCGCCCGCCTCTGCGGTCGCCACGAACGCGTACGTTGAGGCCGACGGGGGCTTCTACGCTCAGGCCGGCACCTGCACTGAGGCCGGCGACGGCGCAAACCCGGCGGACGTGCCGTGGAGTGACAACGGGGTCCCGGTGACGAACCAGGTCGCCAAGTCGGGCACCATCTCCAACAACGACAACGCTGCCGACATCACGGACGTCGCCGTCTCTAGCAAGGCCACCGTCACCTCGACGCCGCTGGGAACCAGCGGGCCGGCGACGATCCAGGCCACCGGCACGGCGTCGGCCTCGGTCGCACCGCGGCTCGGCAGCTCGGGATGCAGCCCCTACGCCTACGCGAGCGGCTACGTCCGCGGCGACGCCACCCTCCCCGCGCCCATGTGGGTGACGATCACCGGCACCGGCACCGGCCGTGGCTCCAGCTACCTGGAGATCGACACCGTCGACGGCTACATCGAGCTCAACACGGCCGACCGCTCGGCGGGCACGGTGACCGCCCTGCTGCCCGCTGGTCCGATCAGCCTCTACTACTACGTGAGCACCAACGCCTACCTAGACGCGCAGACGCCGACGGCGCGGTCGCGGTCGGTCAGCAGCACCTTCACCGCGGTGCTGGAGCCGCTCGGCAACGGTTCCGCCGTCGCCGGCAAGGGCAAGTCCTACGTCAGCCTGGACGCCCGCTCCTGCCCGACGGGCACCGTGGCGGTCTCGCTCACGAAGAAGGCCAAGAAGAAGGCCAAGCTCGTCGAGATCAAGGTCAACGGCGCGAAGAAGGGCAAGAAGTTCCAGGGCAAGAAGCTCAAGAAGCGCACCGTCGCCATCGCGGCGCCGCCCGCCAGCGACGCCACCATCGTCGCGACGATCACCCTGAAGAACGGCAAGAAGGTCACGGTCACCCGCTCCTACAAGGCCTGCTGACACACCACTGACCCTGCTGCGGGCCCGGCCATCGGCCGGGCCCGCAGTGCGTCCAGGTCAGCTCGCCGACTCCTCGGCGAGCCAGGCGTCGATGCCGGCCATCCCCGCGTCGACGACGTCCTTCGGCGCCCGGCTGGCGCGGAACGACATCCGCGCGAGCTCGGCGAGCCGCTCGTCGCTCAGCTCGTGGGCGGCACGCATCGTGGCGTACTGCCCCGCGAGGCGCGAGCCGAACAGCAGCGGGTCGTCGGCGCCGAGGGCGATCGTGGCTCCGGCCTCCAGCAGGGTGGGCAGCGGGACCGAGGTCAGGTCGCTGTAGACGCCGAGGGCCACGTTGGACACCGGGCAGACCTCGAGGGCCACGCCGGCGTCGACGATGCGGGCCAGCAGGGCGGGGTCCTCGGCCGCGCGTACGCCGTGCCCGAGGCGGCCCGCATGCAGGTCGTCGAGGCACACCCGGATGTGCTCGGGCCCGCGCAGCTCGCCGCCGTGGGGCGCGAGCAGCAGGCCGGCGCGCTCGGCGATGGCGAAGGCGGCCGCGAAGTCGGAGGTACGGCCGCGGCGCTCGTCGTTGGAGAGCCCGAAGCCGACGACGCCGCGGTCGACGTACTGGCTCGCGAGGCGGGCCAGGGTGCGGGCGTCGAGCGGGTGGCGGGTCCGGTTGGCGGCGATGACCACCGCGATCCCGAGGCCGGTGCGGGCCGACGCGTCGTGCACGGCGTCGAGCACCAGGTCGGTGAAGGCGGTGATGCCGCCGAAGCGGGCGGCGTACCCGCTCGGGTCGACCTGGATCTCCAGCCACCGGCCGCCGTCGGCCACGTCGTCCTCGGCGGCCTCGAGCACGAGCCGGCGTACGTCGGCCTCGGTGCGCAGCACGGACCGCGCGACGTCGTAGAGCCGCTGGAAGCGGAACCAGCCCTTCTCGTCGGCCGCGGTCAGCTGCGGCGGCCACTCCTCGACGAGCGCGTCGGGCAGGTGGATCCGGTCGCGGGCGGCCAGCTCCAGGAGCGTCGCGTGGCGCATCGAGCCGGTGAAGTGCAGGTGGAGGTGCGCCTTGGGCAACGCCTTGAGATCCCGCACGCGGACATCCTAGGAGGACGCCCGTCTGGGCCGTCCGGAGGGAAGACTTGAACACGTTCAAAACATGACCTAGAGTCCATCCCGTCAGGGTTTTGAACACGTTCAAGAAAGGGGTCCGCCATGAGCTGGACCATCGCCGGCTACGTCGGCTACCTCGTCATCACCGTCCCGCTGACCATCTGGGTCGCGAGCACGCTCTCGCGCAACGGCCGGGTGTTCCTGGCCGACGTCTTCGGTGGAGACGACGCCCTCGCCGACGCGGTCAACCGGCTGCTCGTCGTCGGCTTCTACCTGCTCAACCTGGGCTTCGTCTCCCTCTACCTGCGCAGCGGCGTCTCGAACAGCGCCGAGGACGTGTTCGACGTGCTGAGCGTCAAGGTCGGCGTGGTGCTGCTGACCCTCGGCGTGCTGCACTTCTTCAACGTCTACGTCTTCAACCGGCTGCGCCGCCGGCACCGCCTGGACCAGATGCCGCCGATGCCCCCGACGACGCAGTACGGCGTCCCGGCGTACCCCATGTCCCCGCGCTGAGGTCTCTAGGGTGGGCATCGTGCCGGACTCCCCGCTGACGCCCAAGGCGGCCCAGACCCGCGCGACGATCCTCGCGACGGCGCTGCAGCTCTTCCGCGAGGACGGCTACGACCGCACCACGATGCGGGCCGTCGCCAAGGGCGCGGGCGTCTCGCTCGGCAGCGCGTACTACTACTTCGCCTCCAAGGAGCACCTCGTCCAAGCGTTCTACGACGAGCTCCTGGCCGAGCACGAGGCGGCCGTCGAGGCGGTGCTGGCGAAGGAGTCCGGCTTCGCGGGCCGGCTCCGGGGCAGCCTCGAGGCCTGGCTCGACATCGCGGAGCCGCACCACGCCTTCGCGGCGCAGTTCTTCCGCAACGCGGCCGACCCCGCCAGCCCGCTGTCCCCGTTCAGTCCCGAGTCCGCGCCGGCCCGCGACGGCAGCATCGCCCTGATGCGCCGCCTGCTGGCGGGCTCGGACGCGAAGGTGTCGCGCCGCCTCGAGGGTCGCCTGCCCGAGCTGCTCTGGCTGCTGCAGATGGGCGTCGTCCTGTTCTGGGTGTACGACGGCAGCCCGGGCCAGCAGCGCTCGCGGACGCTGGCCCGGGGCGTCGTACCGCTCGTCGACCGACTGGTCCGGATGAGCCGGCTGCCGGTGCTGCGCGGCGTCGTCGACGACGTCCTCGGACTGCTCGACGCGATCCAGGGCCCGGGCCCCGGTTAGGAACCGGTCCGTACTTTGGTCGGCACCCGGTGCATCTGTAGAGTGCTCCCCGGTGGATCTTTCCCCCATGCTCGGTCGCGCCCTTCGGCCGGACGGCGTGGGCGGGGAGAAGCCGCGGAGGGCACTAGCTCAACTGGCAGAGCATCGGTCTCCAAAACCGAAGGTTGGGGGTTCAAGTCCCTCGTGCCCTGCAAGACGTGACGACCAGCCGGCCGGACGGTCGGCTGCTGACAAGGAGAAGGTGAGCAGCGTGGCGGATGCTCCGGCAGTCCGTGGAGGCCGCAAGGACTCCTCGGGTGGCAAGCAGCCCGAGAACCGCACCGGGCCGGTGACCTTCTACCGCCAGGTCGTCGCCGAGCTCCGCAAGGTCGTCTGGCCGACGCGGGAGCAGCTCGGCACCTACTTCGTCGTCGTCATCGCCTTCGTCCTCGTGATGATCGCCCTCGTGTCGGTCCTCGATCTCGCGCTCGGAAAGCTCGCGTTCGAGATCTTCACCGGCGCCGACGACATCTGAGCGCCGGCGCGCACCCGCGTCGGCTGACCTGATTTTTCTCTCAACTGATGGAGCAGCACGTGTCCGAGCAGTACGACCCGGCCCAGGCTGACGAGGCGCTCGCCGAGGCGGCCCACGACGTCGCCGACGTCGAGGACGCGGAGGACACCGCCCTCGAGGAGACCGTCGAGGCCGACCTGGCCGACGACGTCGAGGAGGACGTCGAGATCGACGAGACCGTCGACGTCGAGGGTGCCGACGAGATCGCCGCTGTCGAGGACGACGCCGACGACGCCGACGAGGACGACGCCGACGACGCCGACGAGGACGAGCCCGCCGAGGAGCAGGCCGACGAGGACCCGCTCGAGGCGTTCCGTCGTGAGCTGTGGGCCAAGCCCGGTGACTGGTTCGTGGTGCACACCTACTCCGGCATGGAGAACCGGGTGAAGCAGAACCTCGAGAACCGGATCCACTCCCTCAACATGGAGGACTACATCCACGAGATCGTGGTCCCCACCGAGGAGGTCGCCGAGATCAAGAACGGCCAGCGCAAGATGGTCAAGCGCACCGTTCTCCCCGGCTATGTCCTGGTCCGGATGGACCTCACCGACGAGTCCTGGGCCGCTGTACGGCACACCCCGTCGGTCACCGGCTTCGTCGGTCACAGCCACCAGCCGGTGCCGCTGAGCATGGACGAGGTCGAGAAGATGCTCGCCCCGGCCGTGGTCACCGCTGCTGCCGCCGAGGCCGAGGCCGCCGCGGCCAGCACCCCCGGCTCCGCTGTGACGCCGGCCAAGAAGCCGATCGAGGTCGCCGACTTCGACGTCAACGACTCCGTCCTCATCGTCGACGGCGCGTTCGCCACGCTCCACGCGACGATCACCGAGATCAACGCCGAGGCCCAGCGGGTCAAGGCGCTCGTCGAGATCTTCGGCCGCGAGACCCCGGTCGAGCTCTCGTTCTCCCAGATCCAGCGGGTCTGAATTTCGCCGTCCCCGCCTCGGCGGGGAAGAATGTCTGGGTTGCCCGGTCGACGCGCCGGCAGCGCAGGTGGCAGAGACGTACGACGTGCGTCTCGTCATGACCACGAGAAGAAAGAGATAGAGGAATGCCTCCCAAGAAGAAGATCGCCGCACTGGTCAAGGTGCAGCTGCAGGCCGGTTCGGCCACCCCGGCTCCGCCGGTCGGTACCGCGCTCGGTCCGCACGGCGTCAACATCATGGACTTCTGCAAGGCGTACAACGCCCAGACCGAGTCCATGCGCGGCAACGTCATCCCCGTCGAGATCACCATCTACGAGGACCGGACGTTCGACTTCATCACGAAGACCCCGCCGGCCGCGGAGCTGATCAAGAAGGCCGCCGGCCTCCAGAAGGGCTCGGGCGTCCCGCACAAGGAGAAGGTCGGCAAGCTGACCAAGGACCAGGTGCGCGAGATCGCGACGACCAAGCTCCCCGACCTCAACGCCAACGACATCGACGCCGCGATGAAGATCGTGGAGGGCACTGCGCGCTCCATGGGCGTCACCGTCGACTGAAAGACCGTGGAAGGGCCGCGCTGGCCCGCTGACCACACCTCCTCTCCGACTTAAGGAATCACCATGCAGCGCAGCAAGACCTACCGCGCGGCTGCCGAGACGTTCGACAAGAACGAGCTCTACGCGCCGCTGGCCGCGATCAAGATCGCCAAGGCCGCCAGCAAGAAGAAGTTCGACGAGACCGTCGACGTCGTCATGCGCCTGGGTGTCGACCCGCGCAAGGCCGACCAGATGGTCCGCGGCACCGTCAACCTGCCCCACGGCACCGGCAAGACCGCTCGCGTCCTCGTGTTCGCGAACGGCGACAAGGCCGACGCCGCCCGCGAGGCCGGCGCCGACTTCGTCGGCAGCGACGACCTGATCGACAAGGTCGCCGGCGGCTGGACCGACTTCGACGCCGTGGTCGCCACCCCGGACCTGATGGGCAAGGTCGGCCGTCTCGGCCGCGTGCTCGGTCCCCGTGGCCTCATGCCGAACCCGAAGGTCGGCACCGTGACGCCGGACCCGGCCAAGGCCGTGACCGACATCAAGGGCGGCAAGATCGAGTTCCGCGTCGACCGCCACGCCAACCTCCACTTCATCGTGGGCAAGGCCTCCTTCTCCGAGCAGCAGCTCGCCGAGAACTACGCCGCCGCCCTCGACGAGGTGCTGCGGCTCAAGCCGGCCAGCTCCAAGGGCCGCTACCTGAAGAAGGTCACCGTCTCCACGACCATGGGCCCCGGAGTCCAGGTCGACCCCAACCGCGTCAAGAACGTCGCGGTCGAGGACGAGGCCTGATTCCTCTCTGAGACTCGGTGGTCGAGGAGGTCGCGCAGCGACCGTCTCGAGACCCGACGCCCGCCGCACCCCTCGGGGACGGCGGGCGTCGGCATTTCCGGTGCCGGCCTAGGGTGTGCGGCGTGAGGCGTGTTCTCGGGTCGCTCGCGTTCGCGGCCGTGCTGTCGGTCCTCTCCGCCTGCACCGCCGAGTCCGGGGCCGAGCCCGATCCGGTGCCCGGGACGACCCGCGCGCCGGTGCCGGAACCCTCCGCGACGACCGCCGCGCCGGGGCACGAGGAGCTCGCGCCGGGCTGGGACGAGAGCCCCGACGGGCCCACGCCGACGCCCGACGTCGAGCTCGACGACGCGGCGCTCACGGCACTGTTGCGCACCCGGGCCACGGCCGCCGGGCCGGACCACTGCACTGCCGACCAGGTCGCGGTCACCCTCGAGGGCTTCGACCAGGCGGCGGGCCACCGCTACAGCCGGCTCGTGGTGCGCAACAGCGGCCACGAGCCGTGCGTGGTCGAGGGCGTGCCCGGCGTCGGCGCCCGGGGCGCGTGGGGCACGACCTTCGTCAACGAGATCGGGCCGGGCGCCTCCGGCGCGCCGGCCGACCCGGTCCGGCTGGCGCCGGGGGAGCAGGCGACCAGCGACCTCGAGTGGACCGGTGACCTGGCCGGCGCCGAGTCCGAGCACGTGTCGCTGCTCGTCCTCCAGCTGGCGCGCGGTCAGGTACCGGTCGCGTTGCCCGCGCGTCTCGCCGGGGACGCCGCCGACGCCCCGCCGCTCGACATCGGGCCGCTGACGACCGTGCGGCTGACCCCGTTCAGGCGGTGAGCTTCTCCAGCGCGGCCAGCTCGACGCACACGGCCACCCCGGCCATCGCGGCCTCGACCTCGTCGAGGACGGGGAAGGTCGGCGCGAGGCGGATGTTGCGGTCTCGCGGGTCGTTGCCGTGGGGGAACGCCGAGCCGGCGGGCGTCAACGCGATGCCGGCTTCCTTGGCGAGCTGGACCACGCGGGTCGCCGTACCGTCGAGGACGTCGAGGTTCACGAAGTAGCCGCCCGTGGGGACGGTCCACTCGGCGATCCCCAGGCCGCCCAGCCGCGAGGACAGGGCGTCCTCGACCGCCGCGAACTTCGGCGCGATCAGGTCGCGGTGCTTGCGCATGTGGGCGCGCACGCCGTCGGCGTCGCCGAAGAACTCGACGTGGCGCAGGTGGTTGACCTTGTCGGGGCCGATGGCGGCGAAGCCGAGCCGCTCGAGGTACCACGCCTTGTTCTCGGGCGAGGCCGCGAGCGCGGCCACGCCCGCGCCGGCGAAGGTGATCTTCGAGGTCGAGGCGAACATGATCGGTCGGTTCGGGTGACCCGAGGCGGCGGCCAGCCCCAGCGCGTCGGCGCTCTTGGTCTCCTCGTCGGTGAGGTGGTGCACGGCGTACGCGTTGTCCCACAGGATCCGGAAGTCGGGCGCCGCGGTCGGCATCGCCATCAGCTCGGCGGCGACCTCGGCCGAGCAGACCGCCCCCGTCGGGTTGGCGTACGTCGGCACGATCCACATGCCCTTGACGGCCGGGTCGTCGACGAGGGCGCGCACGGCCTGCACGTCGGGGCCGTCGGCGTTCATCGGGACGCTCAGCATCTCGATGCCGAGCTCGGCCAGCATCGTGAAGTGACGGTCGTAGCCGGGCACCGGGCAGATGAACTTGACGACCGGCTCCTGCGACCACGGCCGCGGCGAGTCGGGGCCGCCCTTGAGCAGCAGCGCGGTGAGCACCTGGTACATCATCGTGAGGCTGGAGTTGCCACCGCACACGACGCTCGCGACGTCGACGCCCAGCAGGTCGGCGAAGATCTCGCGCATCTCCACCAGGCCCTCGAGCCCGCCGTAGTTGCGCACGTCCGCGCCCGAGCGGTCGCGGTACGACGACGGCAGGCCGAGCAGGTCGTTGGACAGGTCGAGCTGGTCGGCGCCGGGCTTGCCCCGGGTGAGGTCGAGCTTGAGACCCCGCGCCTTCAGCTCGTCGTAGGCGGCGCGCACCGTCGTCAGGCGCGCGGCGAGGTCGTCGGCGGACAGGGCGGACAGCGGCGTCGCGGAGGAGGTCACGGGACCATCGTGCCAAGTCCGCGCGCGACACGCGCGCCCGGTCCGCGACTCAAGCCCCGCGGTGCACGTCGGCCGGCGACCAGAACGCCCGCATGCTCGTGATCAGGCCGTCCTCGGAGAAGGTCATCACGTCGATCGGCTCGATCACCGACTGCTCCGCGCCGGCGCCCGACACGACCCGGAAGGTGAACGCCGCCTCGCTGCCGGCGACCCGGATCGCGAGCAGCTCGGTGCTGCGCTGCCGGGTGGTCAGCACCTCGTAGAACGCCGCGATCTCGTCGGTGCCCTTGCGAGCCGGCGAGCCCACCGGGTCTTCGAGGGTGGCGTCGGCGGCGTACAGGGCGGCGATCTGCGCGCCACTGGTCGCGTTCGCGACCAGGTCGAGGTAGCGGACGACGGTGGCGCGGATGTCTGCGGTCATGCCCGCATCGTCGGCCGAGCACGGTGGAGGACGGGCGGCCGGTCCCGATCGCCGGGACCACTCCCCGATTTGGCCGCGGGCGGGTTGCCGCCGTACCGTTGTCCACTGAAACCTTTAGACCGCCGGTCGTCCGGGCTCCGAGCCCTGACCGAAGGTTCCGCCGAGAGGCGGACGGCCTGCGCAGGGGATCAGAGCAACACCGAGCGCGTCACGCGCGAGGTCCACGCCCTGAGCGCCTGCGCTCGGGGCGTCCGTCATTTGGCGGAGACTTCGCAGCGGTCTTCCATCCGGAAGGAGACCCATGGCGCGGGCAGACAAGCAGGCCGCCGTCGCGGAGATCGCTGAGTCCTTCAGCGAGTCCGCAGGCGCTGTGCTGACCGAGTACCGCGGTCTCACCGTCAAGGAGCTGCAGGACCTTCGCCGCTCCCTCGGTGCGAACGCCAACTACGCCGTGGTCAAGAACACGCTGGCCAAGCTCGCCGCCAAGGAGGCGGGCATCGAGGGCTTCGACGAGCTCCTCACCGGTCCGACCGCGATCGCCTTCATCAAGGGCGACGTCGTCGAGGCCGCCAAGGGTCTGCGTGACTTTGCCAAGGCGAACCCCACCCTGGTCATCAAGGGTGGCGTTCTCGACGGCGCGCTCCTCGACGCGAAGGAGATCGCCAAGCTGGCCGATCTCGAGTCGCGCGAGGTGCTCCTGGGCAAGCTCGCGGGCGCCATGCTCGCTTCGCTCAGCCAGGCCGTCTACCTCCTCAACGCCCCGCTCGCCCAGGCTGCCCGGCTCGCCGGTGCCCTGGAGGCGAAGGCCCAGGAGGACCCCTCGATCCTCGCAGGTGGTGCCGGTACGCCGGTCGCCGCCGAGGAGGCTCCGGCCGCTGAGGCCGAGGCCCCCGCTGACGAGGCACCCGCCGAGGAGGCGGCTCCTGAGGAGCCCGCCGCCGAGGCCGCCTCTGACGAGGGCGACACCGCCGAGGCCTGAGGCCCCGGCGTCACCACCACCTGAAACCCGGCCGGCGCGCGACGTACGCACGCCGACCACCTGAGAAAGGAACCGCCACCATGGCGAAGCTCACCACCGACGAGCTCCTCGACGCGTTCAAGGAGATGACCCTCATCGAGCTCTCCGAGTTCGTGAAGCAGTTCGAGGAGACCTTCGGCGTCACCGCCGCTGCCCCCGTTGCCGTTGCCGCTGCCCCCGCCGCCGGCGGTGCCGCGGGCGGTGCCGAGGAGGCCGCCGCGCAGGACGAGTTCGACGTCATCCTCGAGGCCGCTGGTGACAAGAAGATCAACGTCATCAAGGAGGTCCGCGCGCTGACCTCCCTCGGCCTCAAGGAGGCCAAGGACCTCGTCGAGGGCGCCCCGAAGGCGATCCTGGAGAAGGTCAACAAGGAGGCCGCTGACAAGGCCAAGGAGGCCCTCGAGGGCGCCGGCGCCACCGTCACCCTCAAGTGACCCGTCCCTGAGACGACTCACTCCGGTCACGAGGCCGGCAGAGCAGCTGCTCTGCCGGCCTCGTGCCATTTCTCGTCCGTGCGGACCGCCCCGCTACCACTACTCGCGAGTTGGACGCTAGGTGCTACTCGCCAGTACCTTTCGGGTCTCGGTGTCCGGGTACGCGTGACGCATGCCACGGTTGCCGCGTAACGTGCGCCACGCGGTTGCGTTGTTCCTTCGCAGCCGGGGCCGGCGAGCGGACGTAGGGAGAGGGTTCAACATGGGCGTCGACGTACAGGTCACCAACCTGACGAAGCAGTTCGGGAAGCAGCTGATCTGGAAGGGTGTGACGCTGACCCTTCCGGCAGGCGAGATCTCCGTGATGCTGGGCCCGTCGGGCACTGGAAAGTCCGTCTTCCTCAAGGCCCTGATCGGCCTGATCAAGCCCGACGAGGGCTCGATCGTCATCGAGGGCACCGACATCGCCTCCTGCTCCGAGAAGGAGCTCTACGAGATCCGTAAGCTGTTCGGCGTGCTGTTCCAGGACGGCGCGATGTTCGGCTCGATGAACCTCTACGACAACGTCGCCTTCCCGCTGCGCGAGCACACCAAGAAGAGCGAGTCCCAGATCCGTGACATCGTCATGGAGAAGATGGACATGGTCGGTCTGCTCGGCGCGGAGATGAAGCTCCCGGGCGAGATCTCCGGCGGTATGCGCAAGCGTGCCGGCCTGGCCCGCGCGCTGGTCCTCGACCCCGAGATCCTGCTGATCGACGAGCCCGACTCCGGCCTGGACCCCGTGCGCACGTCGTTCATCAACCAGCTCTTCGTCGACCTCAACGCCCAGATCGACGCGACCTTCCTGATCGTCACGCACGACATCCACAGCGTCCGCGTGGTCCCCGACCAGATCGGCCTGCTCTACCACAAGCACCTGGCCATGTACGGCCCGCGCGAGATGCTCCTGTCCTCGGACGAGCCCGTCGTGCGCCAGTTCCTCAACGCGCAGACGATCGGGCCGATCGGCATGTCGGAGGAGAAGGACGCCGACCAGCTGGCAGCCGAGAAGGACATGGACCTGCCGCCGCTGCCGCCGATCCCGCTGCAGATGGAGCCCTCCAACGGCATCCCACGCCGTGCGCAGGCCGCGCCCGGCGCCTGGTGCCGGGCCAACGGCGTCACCCCGCCCCCCGGTTCGTTCACCCGCGAGGCCGAGCACGCGTCGGGCAGCCAGCAGCACTGAACGAGCAGCACACCCGGAGGAACGGCACACAAGGACAAGGAAAGGGGCGGTAGGTGTCGCTCACTGCTGCGCGCGTGGTCGCCCCGCTCGGGACCGCCGGCAAGCTGTTCGCCTTCGCGCTCGACGTGGGCCGCGGGCTGTTCCGTCGTCCGTTCCAGGGCCGGGAGTTCATCCAGCAGGCCTGGTTCATCGCGTCGGTCACGATCATCCCGACCGCCCTCGTCGCGATCCCGTTCGGTGCTGTCATCGCACTGCAGGTCGGTGGCCTGATCAAGCAGTTCGGCGCCCAGTCCTTCACCGGATCCGCCTCGGTCCTCGCGGTCATCCAGCAGGCCGGCCCGATCGCGACCGCACTGCTGATCGCGGGAGCCGGCGGCTCGGCCATCGCGGCCGACCTCGGCGCGCGCAAGATCCGCGAGGAGCTCGACGCCATGATGGTGCTGGGCATCGACCCGATCCAGCGCCTCGTGGTGCCTCGGGTGCTCGCCTGCATGCTCGTCGCCGTGTTCCTCAACGGCATGGTCAGCGTCGTCGGCGTCGCCGGCGGCTACGTCTTCAACGTCATCCTGCAGGACGGCACGCCCGGCGCCTACGTCTCGAGCTTCACCGCCCTGGCCCAGCTGCCCGACGTGTGGATCGGCATGATCAAGGCGCTGGTCTTCGGCCTCATCGCCGCGGTCGTGGCCGCCTACAAGGGCATGAACGCCGGCGGCGGACCGAAGGGCGTCGGTGACGCCGTCAACGAGTCCGTCGTCATCACCTTCCTGCTTCTGTTCGTCGTCAACTTCACCCTGAGCACGATCTACCTGCAGGTCGTGCCCCCGAAGACGGGTTAGGGGGCGGACATGGCGAGCATCAAGGCGATCTACGACAAGCCCATGAAGGGCCTGGACAACCTCGGTCACGAGCTGTCCTTCTACATCAAGGTGCTGCTGGCACTGCCGCGCTCGGTCAAGCGCTACCCGCGCGAGATCCTGCGGATCCTGGCCGAGGTCACCCTCGGGTCGGGCGCGCTGGCGGTCATCGGCGGCACCGTCGGCGTCATCATCGGCATGACCTTCTTCACCGGCGCCCAGGTCGGCCTGTCCGGCTACGCCGCGCTCAACCAGCTCGGCACGGCCGCGTTCGCCGGCTTCGTGTCCGCCTACTTCAACACCCGTGAGATCGCCCCCCTGGTCGCCGGCATCGCGCTCGCGGCCACGGTCGGCTGCGGCTTCACCGCCCAGCTCGGCGCCATGCGGATCTCGGAGGAGATCGACGCCGTCGAGGTGATGGCGATCCCCTCGATGCAGTTCCTCGTGACCACCCGCGTCGTCGGCGGCCTGATCGCGATCGTGCCGCTGTACGTCGTGGGCCTGCTGTCGTCGTACGTCGCCAGCAGGCTCGTGGTGACGAAGTTCTACGGCCAGTCGTCGGGCACCTACGACCACTACTTCAACCAGTTCCTGCCACCCGGCGACGTGCTGTGGTCCTTCGGCAAGGTGCTGGTGTTCGCGGTGGTCGTGATCCTGATCCACTGCTACCACGGCTACACCGCCTCGGGCGGGCCCGCGGGCGTGGGCGTCGCGGTCGGCAAGGCGGTGCGGACCAGCATCGTGGCGATCAACGTGATCGACCTGTTCCTGTCGATGGCCATCTGGGGCGCCTCGACCACCGTCAGGCTCGCGGGGTGATCGGCTGATGGACAAGATCCTCTCCGCCCACAAGGCGCTCGGCGTCATCTTCGTGGCGCTGCTGGTGCTCGGCGTGTGGCTCACCTACGCGACCTTCACCAAGAAGTTCACCGACTACGACGAGGTCACCCTCAAGACGTCGTCGATCGGCCTCCAGCTCCCCACGCGCGCGGACGTCAAGGTCCGTGGCGTGATCGTCGGCGAGGTGCTCGACGCCAGCTCCGGTGTGGACGGCGCGGAGCTCAAGCTCGGCATCTACCCCGACAAGATCGGCGTGATCCCGGCCAACGTGACCGGCTCGATCGTGCCGAAGACGCTGTTCGGCGAGAAGTACGTCTCGCTCGTCGTCCCCGACACCGGCCCCAGCGGCACGATGCGCGCCGGCGCGACCATCGACCGCACCGAGGTGTCGACCGAGCTCGAGGAGGTCCTCTCCGACCTCTACCCGCTGCTGCGGACCGTTCAGCCGGCCGACCTCAACGCGACGCTGACCGCGATCGCCACCGCGCTCGAGGGCCGGGGCGAGCTGCTCGGCAAGAACCTCGAGACCCTCGACGGCTACCTCAAGCGGCTCAACCCGCAGATCCCGGCCCTGCTCGAGGACCTCAAGCTGACCGCCGAGGTGTCCGACACGTACGCCGACATCCTTCCCCAGGTGGCCCAGATCCTCGACGACACCGTGAAGACCACCGGCACCATCGAGGAGCGCGAGGCGGCGCTGACCGCCACGCTGCGCGACATCCGCAGCTTCTCCGACACCGCGCGCTCCTTCCTCGACGCCAACGCCGAGCGCCTCAAGCGGGCCGGCGAGTTGAGCACGCAGGTCCTCACGGTCGTCGCCCGCTACGCGCCGACCATCCCCTGCATGTCGGCCGGCATCGTCAAGGCCCAGGGCCGCCTGGCCGAGGCGTTCCGTGGCTTCGAGCTCCACATCGTGCTCGAGACGCTGCAGGACCAGCCGCGCAAGTACACGCCGGCGGACCGGCCGATCTTCGGCGACGACCGCGGTCCCAACTGCCTGGGCCTGCCGGACATCCCGTGGAGCCAGGACAACCCGTTCCCGCCGCTGCCGCACCTCAACGACGGCATGAACGGCAACACCGGCAAGGGCAACCTGCGCCCGGCGCCGACCGGCTACACCGGCAGCCCCGACGACGTGACCGCCCTGCGCGGCGCGCTCGACCAGGAGTACGGCACCGACGCCGACCTCACCGTCCTGCTGACCGGTCCGCTCGTCGCGGGAGGCGCCCGATGAGCGTGCGCGGCCTCGACAAGAAGACCAGCGGCGACCTGATCCGCCTGGTCGTGTTCATGGTGACCACGGCGCTCGCGACGAGCGTCCTCATCATCACCATCGGCAACCTGTCCTTCGGCTCCACGAAGGAGTACGCCGCCGACTTCGTCGACGCCACCGGCGTCAACAAGGGCGACGACATCCGGATCGCGGGCGTCAAGGTCGGCACTGTGCAGAAGGTCGCGATCGTCGACGCCGACCGCGCCCGGGTCACCTTCACCGTCGACGCCGACACCAAGCTCGACGACGCGACGCACGCCACGGTCAAGTACCGCAACCTGATCGGGCAGCGCTACATCTCGCTGACCCAGGAGGGCGACGGCGGGGCGCAGCTCAAGGAGGACGCCGCGATCCCGGTCGACCGCACCAAGCCGGCGCTCGACCTGACCGTGCTGTTCAACGGCTTCAAGCCGCTCTTCCAGGCGCTCTCGCCGGACGACATCAACAAGCTGTCCTACGAGATCGTCCAGGTCTTCCAGGGCGAGGGCGGCACCGTCGAGGGCCTGCTGTCGAGCACCGCGTCGGTCACCCAGACCCTCGCGGACCGCGACAAGGTGATCGGCGAGCTGCTGAGCAACCTCGACTACGTCCTCGACCACGTGGCCGACCGCGACAAGCAGCTCACCAACCTGATCGACAGCTTCCGCAGCCTGGTCGGCGGCCTCAACGACGACCGCGAGGCGATCCTCGGCTCGCTCGACTCGATCTCGGACCTGTCGGTGCAGACCGCCGCGCTGGTCACCGACATCAAGGACCCGTTCGTCAAGGACATCAAGGAGCTGCGGAAGGTGGCCGGCACGCTCGACGACAACCGGCAGGAGATCGACCGCGCGCTCCAGGTACTGCCGATCAAGCTCACCAAGATCGGCCGCACGGCGACCTACGGCTCCTGGTTCAACTTCTACCTGTGCCACTTCAAGGCCACCATCAAGGTCCCCGGACTCAACAACCCGGTCAGCGCCACCTACGGCGCGACCGCCGACCGCTGCACGCTCGGATGAGGGGAGGACTGACGACATGAAGCCCTTCCGCGAGCGCAACCCCGTGGTGATCGGTGCCGTGAGCATCGCCGTGCTCCTGCTCGGCCTGGTCGCGGCCTTCCGGGCCAACGACCTCCCGCTGATCGGCGGCGGCGACACCTACTACGCCTCCTTCTCCGAGGCCGGTGGGCTCAAGCCGAAGGACGAGGTCCGCATCGCTGGTGTCCGCGTCGGCCAGGTGACCTCGATGGAGCTCGACGGCAACTCGGTCAAGGTCGCCTTCAAGATCAAGACCGACACCCCGTTCGGCGACGAGACCCGCGCCGACATCAAGGTCAAGACGATCCTCGGCTCGATGTTCCTCGCGCTCGACCCGGCCGGTCAGGGCCAGCTTGCCGAGGGCTCGGTCATCCCGGTCGACCGCACCAGCTCGCCGTACGACGTCGTCGACGCGTTCTCCGGCCTCGCCGAGACCTCGGCCGACATCGACACCGACCAGCTCGCCGGCGCGCTGACCACGCTGGCCGACCTGACCCGCAACACGCCCGAGGAGTTCCGCTCGGCGCTCGACGGCCTCTCGGCGCTCGCCAAGACGGTGGCCTCGCGCGACGACGAGATCAACTCGCTGCTCAAGAACCTCAACCGGGTCTCCACGGTGCTCGACTCGCGCGACGAGGACATCGTGGCGCTGATGAAGGACGCCGACACGCTGTTCACCGCGCTGCTGCAGCGCAAGGAGCAGATCCACCGGCTGCTGGTGTCGACGAGCACGCTCAGCACCAAGTTGACCGGCCTGATCAAGGAGAGCCGCGCCGACCTCAAGCCCGCGCTCGACCACCTCGACTCGGTGCTGCAGGTCGTGAAGAAGAACGAGGACAACCTTGAGGACTCGATCCACCTGATGGCGCCGTTCTACCGCGTGTTCGCGAGCACGCTCGGCAACGGGCCGTGGTTCGACACCTACATCTTCAACCTGCCGCCGGTGCCCGGGACGGTGGGCCAGTGAACGGGGTGCGGCGCTGGCTGCCGCTCGCCGTCATCGGGGTCCTGGTCGTCACCGGCCTGGTCTGGATGCTCGGCAGCGGCGGCAACGACAAGACCGTGACGGCGTACTTCCCGCGAGCCGTGTCGGTCTACGAGGGCAGCGAGGTCCGGATCCTCGGCATCCCGGTCGGCCAGGTCCGCGAGGTGGTGCCCGAGGGCACCAAGGTCAAGGTCGTGATGGCCTACAAGTCCGACATCAAGGTGCCGGCCGACGCCGACGCCGTCATCGTGTCGCCCTCCGTGGTCGGCGACCGCTACATCCAGCTCTCGCCGGCCTTCGAGGACGGCGACAAGGTGATGGCCGACAACACGGTCATCGACGCGACCAAGACCGCGATCCCGCTGGAGCTCGACGAGATCTACGGCAGCATCGACAAGCTGACCGTCGCGCTCGGTCCCGAGGGCGCCAACAAGGACGGTGCGCTCAGCGACCTCCTCGAGCAGACCGCCAAGAACTTCGGCGGCCAGGGTGCCCAGTTCCACCAGACGATCGAGGACTTCGGGCGCCTGAGCGAGACGCTCGACAACAACAAGGACGACCTGTTCGAGTCGGCCAAGCAGCTCGAGTCCTTCCTCAAGACGCTCGCCGACAACGACACCACGGTGCGCGACTTCAGCAAGTCGCTCGGCGACGTCTCTACGCTGCTGGCCGACGAGCGCCAGGAGCTGACCACCGCCCTGTCCAACCTCGGTACGGCGCTCGACCAGGTCGCCCGGTTCGTCAAGCGCAACCGCGCGGTGCTGGGCCGCAACATCCGCGACGTCAACCGGGTCGCCAAGGTGCTGGTCCGCCAGCGCGGCGCCCTCGACGAGCTGCTGCAGGCCGGTCCGCTGGCGATCACGAACCTGTACCACACGTACAACCCCAAGGACGCCACGCTCGACACCAACGCCAACCTCGGCAACATCCTGCACGAGCTGACGTCCAACCCGTCGGCGGTGGTGTGCGCCCTGGTGTCGGGTGCCGACGCCAACGGCAACATCTGCGACCTGGTCGAGAAGCTGCTGCCGCGCAGCGCTCCGTTCGGCACCGGCTCCTGGTACGGCCAGGCGTACGACCCGACGCTCAACGGACTGGTGGAGGTGGACCGATGACCCGCCGCTCCGGCCTCCGCGCCCGCCTGCGGGCCGGTGTCGCGCTGCTCGCGGGCGCGCTGCTGCTCACCGGCTGCGACTTCGACGTCTACGAGCTGCCGCTGCCCGGTGGCGCTGACACCGGCAAGGACCCGATCACGGTCAGCGTCCGCTTCGACGACGTCCTCGACCTGGTCCCGAAGTCGTCGGTCAAGGTCAACGACGTCGCGGTGGGCCAGGTGACCGAGGTCCGCCTCGACGGCTACCAGGCCGTGGTCACCCTCGAGCTGCGCAAGGACGTCGACCTTCCCGACAACCCCGTCGCCTCGATCCGCCAGACCAGCCTCCTGGGCGAGAAGTTCGTCTCCCTCGCGCCCCCGACCACGGGCGCGCAGGGTCGCCTCTCCGACGGCGACGTGATCAAGGACGGCGGACGCAACCCGGAGGTCGAGGAGGTGCTCGGCGCGCTCAGCCTGGTCCTCAACGGCGGCGGCATCGCCCAGCTCAAGACCATCTCGACCGAGCTCAACCTCGCCCTCGAGGGCCGGGAGGACTCCGCCAAGTCGGTGCTCACCCAGGTCTCGTCGCTGATGGGCCAGCTCGACCAGCGCAAGCAGGACATCGTCCGCGCCATCGAGTCGGTCAACCGGCTCGCGGTCACCGCCAAGCAGCACCAGGCGAGCATCGACCGGGCGTTGGACGAGCTGCCCAGCGCGCTCGAGTCGCTCGACCGGCAGCGCGCCGACCTGGTCAAGATGCTCGACGGCCTCACCCAGCTCAGCGACGTCGGCGTCCGGGTCATCAAGACCACGAAGACCGCCACCGTCGACACCCTCAAGATGCTCGACCCGGTGCTCTTCCAGATCTCCCAGGCCGGCGACGACTTCGCCAAGGGCTTCAGCACCTTCCTGACCTACCCGTTCATCGACGAGTCCGTCGGCCGTGACCCGCAGGTCGCCCGCAACCTCCACATGGGCGACTACGTCAACCTGTCGATCGACCTCGCGCTCGACGTCGGCAACCTGAAGCTGCCCGACCTCGCGTGCATCCCGATCAACGAGCTCCCGGACCTGCCGCTCGACGTCCTGATCGACCTGAAGACGCTGTGTGCCGGTGCCACGCAGACGTTGCAGAGCTGCCTGCAGACGCCGCCGAACCCGTCGGCCTGCCTTCAGCTGCCCGGTGCGCTGATCGACAACGTCTGCCAGGCCGTCAAGCTGCTCTGCCGCCAGGCCGCCGATGCCAAGACCGGTGCCACCGCCGGCAGCCCGGCCGCGGCCGGCGACCCGCTCGGCACCCTTCTCTCGAGCGTGCTCACCGGAGGCGGTCTCGGTCGAGCGGCCCCGGGCGGGCACAGCGAGGCCGACGACATGTGGCGCGACTTCGACACGACGTACGACGCCAGCCTGGTCGGCCTGTACGCCGCGCCCCTGGTCGCGAGCCGGCAGACCGAGCTGCAGCAGAAGGGGAGGCCGGCGAAGTGATCACCCGTCGTACCCGCATCCAGCTCATCGTCTTCGCGATCATCACGCTGCTGGGCGTCTCGTTCGTGGGCGCCCGCTATGCCAAGCTCGACCGGATGGTCGTCGACGGCGACTACACGGTCACCGCCCACTACCCGGTGTCCGGCGGCATCTTCACCGGCGCCGAGGTGACCTACCGCGGCGTCGGCATCGGCACGGTCGGCGACCTCGTGCTCACCGACGAGGGCGTCGACGTGAAGCTCGACATCGACAAGAAGTGGGACAAGATCCCCAGCGACACCCGCGCGCTGGTCGGCAACCGCTCCGCCGTCGGTGAGCAGTACGTCGAGCTGCAGCCGCAGAAGGACGGCGGGCCCTACCTGCGCGAGGGCTCCCAGATCACCGACGTCGCGACCCCGATCGCGACCGAGAAGCTCCTCGGCGACCTGTCCGCCACCGTCTCCAGCGTCGACCGCGAGGCCCTGAGCACCACGGTCCACGAGCTCGGCGAGGCGTTCGCCGGCACCGGCCCCGACCTCCAGCGGATCATCGACACCGGCAACTCGTTCATCGAGACCGCCGACGAGAACTTCGACCTGACCACCGCCCTGATCAAGGACAGCAACACCGTCCTGCAGGGCCAGGTGGCCTCCGAGTCGTCGCTGCGGACCTTCGCCCAGCAGCTCTCGCTGTTCAGCTCGGCGCTCGCCGGCGCGGACCCCGCGCTGCGCAAGGTGATCGACTCCGGCTCGGTCGCCGCGACCCAGCTGCGGACCTTCCTGGAGCAGAACGGCGTCGAGCTCAGTGAGCTGCTCGCCAACCTGGTCGCCACCGGCGAGGTCGTCGTCCAGCACCTCGACGCGCTCAAGCAGATGCTGGTCGTCTACCCGTACGCCGTCGGCGCGGGCCAGGTCGTCGTGGGTCGCAAGTCCAAGCAGGACGGCGGCAGCGGCTTCTGGGACGCCCACTTCGGCCTGATCCTGTCGCCGACCAGCACCCCCTGCTACGCCGGCTACCTCAAGACCCGCCGCAACCCGGAGTCCGACCGCGGCAACGCCCCGATGCCCGACGACGTCGGCTGCACCGAGCCGATCACCAAGAGCAACCCGCGTGGACCGCAGAACCTGCCCCGGGTCGCCCCGGGCGTGCAGGGCTACGACGTGGGCGTGCGGGTGGACCCCACGACCGGTGAGCTGGAGTGGGGCGTGACGGCCCAGGACCAGGCGTGGTCCGACGCGCGCGGTAACGTGGCGCCGCCGTCGCTGGGGAAGGATTCGTGGAAGTGGCTCTACCTCCAACCGCTGCTCGACCCGTCCACCCGGTGAGCACGTCGAGGCGCATCGCGTGAAGGGCACCAGTGCCACGCTCCGCTGGAGCGTGATCGGGCTGCTGCTCGGCGTCGTCGTCGCCGCGCTCGGCGTCAGCGTGTGGACGCTCGCCGACAAGGGCGTCGCCGGCAACCCCGGCAAGAAGCTCGACTCGCTGCTCGACCCGCCCCGCGACGAGACGGCCGACCGCGAGAAGGTGCTGGCCGCCGGGCGCACCTTCGTGCAGCGATTCAACACCTACGGCCCCGACCTGCTCGACAGCGCCGGCAAGATGCCCGAGTACGCCGCCGTCGGCAAGCTGATGACCGCGAAGTTCCGCACCGTGTTCGACAAGAACGTCGGCTACGCCGAGGAGACGGTCAAGCAGACCCAGATCGACCGCAAGGGCACGCCCTACGCCGTCGGCGTGGCCAGCATCGACGAGGACTCCGCCCAGCTGCTCGTCGCCGGCGTCGTGCAGTTCGCCTACCCCTCGCCCGCCGACGGCAGCGAGCAGGTCCAGCTCGAGCCGCTGCGGTTCCGCTACGAGGTGTCGCTGGTCAAGCAGCACGGCACCTGGCTGGTCGACGACCTCGACGACCTCGACGACCAGCTCCCGTCCTTCGGCGAGGCCTCGATCCCCGAGGGCGGCGCCACCGGCGGCCAGCCGTCGGGCCAGCCGTCGGGGCAGCCGTCGGGCCAGCCGTCGGGCCAGCCGTCGCCGAGCACGGGGGAGGGCCAGTGAGCACCAACCTCTACGACCTCCTCGACGTCGAGGAGGACGCCACCGAGGACCAGATCCGCGCCGCGTGGAAGACCGCGATCGCCGACCTGGACCCGACCGAGCGCCGCTTCCGTGCCTTCAACGACGCGGCCGGAGTGCTGCTCGACGCCGACAAGCGGGCGGCGTACGACGCAGAGCTGGCCGCCGAGCGCGCCGCCGCCGAGGAGGTCGCGGACAAGCCTGGACGAGAAAACTCGCGCTTGGACGAGGATGCTTCCTCGTCCAACCATGAGTTTCACCGGCCGGCCGGTGAAACTCCCGCTCCGGCCGCAACCGCCACCCGCGGGGACGGCCCGGGCGGGGTCGCCCTGGTCGCGGCCGCCGTCGCCGCGGTGCTCTCCGTCGCCCTGGCGGTCGTCCTCGTGCTGACGCCCGGCGCGCGCGGCGAGCACTCGGCCAAGCAGCTGGCGCAGGGCAACGTGCGCGTCGAGCGGGCCGCGGTCGACGCCGAGGCGGCGGCCGAGCAGATGGTCGCGCCGGTGCTGTCGTACAGCCACAAGTCGATGGCCGCCGACCTCGACCGGCGGGCGCAGTACATGACCAAGGCGTTCCAGGCGAAGACCGAGCGCAGCTGGCCGGAGATCACCAAGGAGGCCGAGACCCAGAAGGTCGAGGTCGAGGCCAAGTCGGCCGGCGCCGCGCTGACCCGGGTGAGCTCGAACGGCAAGCGGGCGACGGTCGTGGTCTTCATCGACCAGTACGTCACCAAGGCCGGCCAGGAGCCGTTCGTGCTGCGGATGTGGGCCACGTTCCTGCTGGTCAGGGCCGCGGGGAGCGACTCGAAGTGGCTCCTCGACGACCTGTGCACCGACGACCGCTGCGACAAGTGACCGACCGGTGGTCGAGGAGGTCGCGCCGCGACCGTCTCGAGACCCCCGACCATGCTCTCGCCACCCGTCCACCGACGGTCCCGGCAGCACCACGCCTGGTCTCGTGACGCGCCACGACCTCGCTGGCCTCGCTGCGCGAGGTCGTCGGCGTTCCTCGACCTGCGGCCTTCATCCGCGCGTTCGCTTCGCTCACGCGCGGCGGCCTTGACCTCGGCGCCCGCGCCGAGCATGATCGGCGCACCGGATTCCGCCGGCCTCCGACGGTGCCGCTCCTCGGCTGTGTGAAGTTGCGCAGCCGACATTGTGGAGCGCTCGTGTGTCGTGTATCGTGGCTCCTTGCGCCTGCCCTCAGATGCGCTTCGGCCTGCCCGGTGGCCGATGACGTGGTGGGTCAGGGCGCTCTCGAAGAGTCGAACCCGTCGAAGGACAACTCTTGGCCGCGCGCACCACCCCCGGTAAGTCCCGCATCTCCTTTGCGAAGATCACCGAGCCGCTGGAACTCCCGCAGCTCCTCTCGCTCCAGACCGACAGCTTCGACTGGCTGGTCGGCAACGAGGCCCACAAGGCTCGCATCGAGGCCCGGATCGCATCCGGCATCGACGCCACCTTCAAGTCCGGCCTCGAGGAGATCTTCGAGGAGATCTCCCCGATCGAGGACTTCTCCGAGACCATGTCGCTCTCGTTCGAGAGCCCGGTCTTCTACGACCCGAAGTACACCGTCGACGAGTGCAAGGAGAAGGACCTCACCTACTCCGCTCCGCTCTACGTCTCCGCCGAGTTCACCAACAACGAGACCGGTGAGATCAAGGGCCAGACGGTCTTCATGGGCGACTTCCCGCTCATGACCCCCAAGGGCACCTTCGTCATCAACGGCACCGAGCGCGTCGTCGTCTCGCAGCTCGTCCGTTCGCCGGGTGTCTACTTCGAGCGCACCGCCGACAAGACGTCCGACAAGGACATCTTCACGGCCAAGCTGATCCCGAGCCGCGGCGCGTGGCTGGAGTTCGAGATCGACAAGCGCGACATGGTCGGCGTCCGCCTCGACCGCAAGCGCAAGCAGAACGTCACGGTCCTGCTCAAGGCGCTCCAGGCCATCGCCGAGGACACCGGCGAGGAGTACGACTACGAGGCCGTCATGGCCGACCTGCGTCAGTACGAGTCGATCCAGCTGACCGAGGAGAAGGACAACACCCAGGGTCCTGACGACGCGCTGCTCGACATCTACCGCAAGCTCCGCCCGGGCGAGCCGCCGACGCGCGAGGCCGCGCTGACGCTTCTGAAGAACTACTACTTCAACCCGAAGCGCTACGACCTGGCCAAGGTCGGCCGCTACAAGGTCAACAAGAAGCTCGGCTCGCACGAGGCCTTCGACCAGCAGACGATGACGATCGCCGACATGGTCGCGACCATCAAGTACATCGTTCAGCTGCACAACGGCGACGAGTTCGTCACCGCCATCGGTGGCGAGATCCGCAAGGACGCCGACGGCAAGGACCTCCCGGTCTCCGCCGACGACATCGACCACTTCGGCAACCGCCGCATGCGCACGGTCGGCGAGCTGATCCAGAACCAGCTCCGCACCGGCCTGGCCCGCATGGAGCGCGTGGTCCGCGAGCGGATGACGACCCAGGACGTCGAGGCGATCACGCCGCAGTCCCTGATCAACATCCGTCCCGTGGTCGCGGCGCTGAAGGAGTTCTTCGGCACCTCGCAGCTCTCGCAGTTCATGGACCAGACCAACCCGATCGCGGGCCTGACGCACAAGCGTCGCCTCTCCGCGCTCGGCCCGGGTGGTCTCTCCCGTGACCGCGCCGGCATGGAGGTCCGTGACGTCCACCCGTCGCACTACGGCCGCATGTGCCCGATCGAGACGCCGGAAGGCCCCAACATCGGTCTGATCGGCTCGCTGGCCTCCTACGGCCGGATCAACCCGTTCGGCTTCGTGGAGACGCCGTACCGCAAGGTCGAGGGTGGCCGGGTCACCGACCAGATCGACTACCTCACGGCCGACGACGAGGACCGCTACGTCATCGCGCAGGCCAACGCCGTGCTCGACGCCAACGGCAAGTTCGTCGAGGACCGGGTGCTGGTGCGCCTGCGCCAGGGCGAGGTCTCCGAGATCCCGGGCGACGAGGTCGACTACATGGACGTCTCGCCGCGCCAGATGGTGTCGGTCGCGACGGCCCTGATCCCGTTCCTCGAGCACGACGACGCCAACCGCGCGCTCATGGGCGCCAACATGCAGCGTCAGGCCGTGCCGCTCATCAAGAGCGACTCGCCCGTGGTCGGCACCGGCATCGAGTACCGCGCCGCCGTCGACGCCGGTGACGTGGTCGTGGCCGACAAGGCCGGTGTGGTCAAGGAGGTCTCCGCGGACCTCGTCGAGACCATGAACGACGACGGCACCTACTCGTCGTACCGCCTCGCGAAGTTCAAGCGCTCCAACCAGGGCACCTGCATCAACCAGCGCCCGCTGGTCGAGGCCGGAGACCGGGTCGAGGTCGGCTCGCCGATCGCCGACGGACCGTGCACCGACATGGCCGAGATGGCGCTGGGCACCAACCTGCTCGTGGCGTTCATGCCGTGGGAGGGCCACAACTACGAGGACGCGATCATCCTCAGCCAGCGCCTGGTGCAGGAGGACGTCCTCACCTCGATCCACATCGAGGAGCACGAGGTCGACGCCCGCGACACCAAGCTGGGCCCGGAGGAGATCACCCGCGACATCCCGAACGTCAGCGAGGAGATGCTCGCCGACCTCGACGAGCGCGGCATCATCCGCATCGGCGCCGAGGTCTCGACCGGTGACATCCTGGTCGGCAAGGTCACGCCCAAGGGCGAGACCGAGCTGACCCCCGAGGAGCGGCTGCTCCGTGCGATCTTCGGTGAGAAGGCGCGCGAGGTCCGCGACACCTCGATGAAGGTGCCGCACGGTGAGTCCGGCACGGTCATCGGCGTGCGCGTCTTCGACCGGGAGGAGGGCGACGAGCTGCCGCCGGGCGTCAACCAGCTGGTCCGCGTCTACGTCGCGCAGAAGCGCAAGATCTCCGTGGGTGACAAGCTCGCCGGCCGTCACGGCAACAAGGGTGTCATCGCCAAGATCCTGCCGATCGAGGACATGCCGTTCATGGAGGACGGCACGCCGGTCGACGTCGTGCTCAACCCGCTGGGTGTGCCGCGACGCATGAACATCGGCCAGATCCTCGAGCTGCACCTCGGCTGGCTCGGCAAGCAGGGCTGGCACCTCGGTGCCGACGTCGCCGACGAGGACTGGGCCAAGCGCCTGACCGCGATCGGCGCCGACAAGGCCGAGCCGAACACGAAGCTGGCCACGCCGGTCTTCGACGGTGCCCGCGAGGACGAGATCACCGGCCTGCTCGGCCAGACCCTGCCCAACCGCGACGGTGTCCGGATGGTCAAGGAGACCGGCAAGGCGAGCCTGTTCGACGGCCGCTCCGGCGAGCCGTTCAAGAGCCCGGTCTCGGTCGGCTACATGTACATCCTCAAGCTCCACCACCTGGTCGACGACAAGATCCACGCGCGTTCGACCGGCCCCTACTCGATGATCACGCAGCAGCCGCTGGGCGGTAAGGCCCAGTTCGGTGGCCAGCGGTTCGGTGAGATGGAGGTCTGGGCGATGGAGGCGTACGGCGCCGCCTACGCCCTGCAGGAGCTGCTGACCATCAAGTCCGACGACGTGCCCGGTCGCGTCAAGGTCTACGAGGCGATCGTCAAGGGCGAGAACATCCCCGACTCGGGCATCCCGGAGTCGTTCAAGGTTCTCGTCAAGGAGATGCAGTCGCTGTGCCTCAACGTGGAGGTGCTGTCCCAGGACGGCTCCACCATCGAGATGCGCGACGCCGACGAGGACGTCTTCCGCGCTGCGGAGGAGCTGGGCATCGACCTGTCCCGTCGCGAGAACCCCTCCGTCGAAGAAGTCTGAGCGTCCCCGCCGGGGGTCTCGTGACGGTTGCTGCGCAACCTCCTCGACCTCCGGCGGCCCTCAGTCCCCAGCCTCACCTTTCACAGAACTAACGAAGGACAGCAGCCATCGTGCTCGACGTTAACTTCTTCGACCAGCTTCAGATCGGCCTGGCCACCGCGGACGACATCCGCACGTGGAGCCACGGCGAGGTCAAGAAGCCGGAGACCATCAACTACCGCACGCTCAAGCCCGAGCGTGACGGCCTCTTCTGCGAGAAGATCTTCGGTCCCACCCGGGACTGGGAGTGCTACTGCGGCAAGTACAAGCGCGTCCGCTTCAAGGGCATCATCTGCGAGCGCTGCGGCGTCGAGGTGACCCGCTCGAAGGTCCGCCGTGAGCGGATGGGCCACATCGAGCTGGCCGCGCCGGTCACCCACATCTGGTACTTCAAGGGTGTCCCGAGCCGCCTCGGCTACCTGCTCGACCTCGCCCCGAAGGACCTCGAGAAGGTCATCTACTTCGCGGCGTACATGATCACCGCCGTCGACGAGGACGCCCGCCACCGCGACCTGTCCTCGCTCGAGGGCAAGATCCAGCTCCAGCGCGAGTCGATCGAGAAGCGCCGCGACGCCGGCCTCGAGGACCGCACCAAGAAGCTCGAGGACGACCTGGCCACGCTCGAGGCCGAGGGCGCCAAGGCCGACCAGCGCCGCAAGGTGCGCGACGGCGCCGAGCGCGAGCTCAAGCAGCTGCGCGACCGCGCCCAGCGCGAGCTGGACCGCCTCGACGAGGTCTGGGACACGTTCAAGAGCCTCAAGGTCCAGGACCTCATGGGTGACGAGGTCCTCTACCGCGAGATGAAGAACTGGTTCGGCAAGTACTTCGAGGGCCACATGGGCGCCGCGGCGATCCAGAAGCGCCTGCAGTCCTTCGACCTCGACGCCGAGGTCGAGAGCCTGCGCGAGACCATCGCCACCGGCAAGGGCCAGCGCAAGGTCCGCGCCCTCAAGCGGCTCAAGGTCGTCGAGGCCTTCCGCAAGACGGGCAACAAGCCCGAGGGCATGGTCCTCGACGCCGTCCCGGTCATCCCGCCGGACCTGCGCCCGATGGTGCAGCTCGACGGTGGCCGGTTCGCGACCTCCGACCTCAACGACCTGTACCGCCGCGTCATCAACCGCAACAACCGCCTCAAGCGGCTGCTGGACCTGGGCGCGCCGGAGATCATCGTCAACAACGAGAAGCGGATGCTCCAGGAGGCCGTCGACTCGCTGTTCGACAACGGCCGTCGTGGTCGTCCCGTCACCGGCCCGGGCAACCGGCCGCTGAAGTCGCTGTCCGACATGCTCAAGGGCAAGCAGGGTCGCTTCCGCCAGAACCTGCTCGGCAAGCGCGTCGACTACTCGGGCCGGTCGGTCATCGTGTCGGGTCCGCAGCTCAAGCTGCACCAGTGCGGTCTGCCCAAGCAGATGGCGCTCGAGCTCTTCAAGCCGTTCGTCATGAAGCGGCTCGTCGACCTCTCGCACGCGCAGAACATCAAGTCCGCCAAGCGGATGGTCGAGCGCGCGCGCCCGGTCGTGTGGGACGTCCTCGAAGAGGTCATCACCGAGCACCCGGTGCTCCTCAACCGTGCGCCCACCCTGCACCGCCTCGGCATCCAGGCCTTCGAGCCGCAGCTGATCGAGGGCAAGGCCATCCAGCTCCACCCGCTCGTGTGCACCGCCTTCAACGCGGACTTCGACGGTGACCAGATGGCCGTGCACCTGCCGCTGTCCGCCGAGGCCCAGGCCGAGGCGCGGATCCTGATGCTGTCGACCAACAACATCCTCAAGCCGTCCGACGGCCGCCCGGTGACCATGCCGACCCAGGACATGATCATCGGCCTGTTCTTCCTCACCACCGAGCGTGGCGAGGCGACGGTCGAGATCGACGGTGAGACCCGTCTGCGCACCTTCACGTCCCCGGCCGAGGCGATCATGGCCTACGACCGTGGCGAGATCACGCTGCAGGACCGGGTGCGGATCCGCCTGACCAACGTCGCGCTCGAGGGCGTCGAGGAGGGTGTGACCACCCTGGTCGAGACCACGCTGGGCCGCACGATCTTCAACGACGCGCTTCCGGCCGACTACCCGTACGTCAACGAGGAGGTCGGCAAGAAGCGCCTCGGCTCCATCGTCAACGACCTCGCCGAGCGCTACCCCAAGGTCGTCGTCGCGGCGTCCCTGGACGCCCTCAAGGACAACGGCTTCCACTGGGCGACCCGCTCCGGTGTGACCGTCTCGATCGACGACGTCATCACGCCTCCCAACAAGGCCGAGATCCTGGCCGTGCACGAGGCGTCGGCGGCCAAGATCCAGAAGCAGTACGAGCGTGGTCTGGTCACCGACGAGGAGCGCCGCCAGGAGCTCATCGAGATCTGGACGAAGGCGAGCCAGGAGGTCGGCAAGGCCCTGCGCGCCACCTTCGAGGCCAACCCGACCAACCCGATCTACGTGCAGGTGCACTCGGGCGCCTCGGGTAACTTCAACCAGATCAACCAGGTCGGCGCCATGCGTGGTCTGGTGGCCAACCCGAAGGGCGAGATCATCCCGCGGCCGATCAAGGCCAACTTCCGCGAGGGTCTCTCCGTGCTGGAGTACTTCATCTCCACCCACGGTGCCCGCAAGGGTCTGGCGGACACCGCGCTGCGGACCGCCGACTCGGGCTACCTGACCCGTCGTCTGGTCGACGTGTCGCAGGACGTCATCATCCGCGAGGAGGACTGCGGCACCGAGCGCGGCCTGCCCAAGGTGATCGGCGTCGACGACGAGAACGGTGTGGTCGTCAAGGACGAGAACGCCGAGACCGCGGCGTACGCCCGCTCGGCCGCCAAGGAGATCACCCACCCGGAGACGGGCGCCGTGCTCGCCGCCGCGGGTGAGGACCTCGGTGACGTCAAGATCGCCGAGCTCATCGAGGCCGGCATCAAGGAGGTCACGGTCCGCTCGGTCCTGACCTGCGACGCGCGCACCGGCACCTGCGCGAAGTGCTACGGCCGCTCGCTGGCCACCGGCAAGCTCGTCGACATCGGTGAGGCCGTCGGCATCATCGCGGCGCAGTCCATCGGTGAGCCCGGCACGCAGCTGACGATGCGTACCTTCCACACCGGTGGTGTGGCCTCGGCCGACGACATCACGCAGGGTCTGCCCCGCGTCGTCGAGCTCTTCGAGGCCCGCACCCCCAAGGGTCACGCCCAGATCTCCGAGGCCGCCGGCCGCGTGCAGATCGAGGAGACCGACAAGGCCCGCATCATCGTCGTCACCCCCGACGACGGCAGCGAGGTCAAGGAGTACCCCGTGTCCCGGCGCTCGCGCCTCCTCGTGGAGGACGGCGGCCGGGTCGAGGTGGGCGACAAGTTCACCGCCGGTACGGAGGACCCGAAGGAGGTGCTGCGCATCCTGGGCGTTCGCAAGACCCAGCAGCACCTCGTCGACCAGGTCCAGGAGGTCTACCGGTCGCAGGGTGTGTCGATCCACGACAAGCACATCGAGATCATCGTGCGGCAGATGCTGCGCCGGATCACGGTGCTCGAGTCGGGTGACACCAACCTGCTCCCGTCCGACCTCGTCGACCGGGTCCGCTTCGAGGAGGAGAACCGCCGCGTTGTGTCCGAGGGCGGCAAGCCGGCCTCGGGTCGTCCCGAGCTCATGGGCATCACCAAGGCCTCGCTCGCGACGGAGTCGTGGCTCTCGGCGGCCTCCTTCCAGGAGACCACCCGGGTCCTCACCGACGCCGCGATCAACGGCCGCTCCGACAGCCTGCGTGGCCTGAAGGAGAACGTGATCATCGGCAAGCTGATCCCGGCCGGCACCGGCCTGGAGCGCTACCGGAACATCCGGGTCGAGCCGACCGAGGAGGCGCGCGCGGCGGCGTACGCCGTCACGGGCTACGAGTCCTACGACTACGAGTTCGGCAACCAGGGCCAGGCCGTGGCGCTGGACGACTTCGACTTCGGTTCCTACCAGAACTGACGCCGGTCACCCGGAGGCCCTCCCGAGCACTGCTCGGGAGGGCCTCCGGCCATTTCGAGGCAACCCGCGGGGCCTGCCGTTCGTCCTACAAGGTGTGAACAGGTTCCTGCTTCTGCCCGCTGTCGCGCTCCTCGTGGCGGCGGGGTCGTTCTCCGTGCCGGTTCTCGCCGGCACCCCGTCGGCGGCCGCCGCGTCGGCCGTCCCGCGCTGCCACGACGCCGACCTGCATGCCCGCTACCGCGCCACCGACAACGGCGCCGGGCACCGGTTCGGGAAGATCGTGCTGCGCAACGTGTCCGGGCACCGGTGCCGCACGGGCGGCTTCGGCGGCCTGTCGTACGTCGGTGACGGCAACGGCACCCAGATCGGCGCGCCCGCGGATCGCCAGGGCTCCGGAGGCTCGTTCGTCCTGCGACCCGGGCAACGCGCTGTGAGCCGCGTCGACGAGACCGTCGCCGAGAACTACGACGCCGCGGCCTGCCGGCCGCACGCCGTCGACGGCTTCCGGATCTACGTCCCGAACGCGACCCGGTCGCAGTTCGTGGCGCACCCGACCACCGGCTGCCTGGACCCGGCGGTCCACCTGATCTCGCACACGGCGTACCGGAAGCGGGGATGAGTCGGGTCGCCTGAGAGAATCACGGGGTGAGCGCACCCCTGCAGACCGACGTCCTCGTCGTCGGTGCCGGTCCCGCCGGCTCCGCGGCCGCCGCCTGGGCGGCCCGCGCCGGCCTCGACGTCGTCCTGGCCGACGCAGCGGTGTTCCCGCGCGACAAGACCTGTGGTGACGGACTGACGCCGCGCGCGATCGGTGAGCTGGAGCGGCTGGGGCTGCGCGACTGGGTCCGCTCGCACACCGTCAACCAGGGGCTCCGGGCGCACGGGTTCGGCCAGACCCTGCACCTGCCGTGGCCCGGCGGCAACCTGCCCGACTGGGGCAGCGCCATCGCGCGCACCGAGCTCGACGACCACCTGCGCACCACCGCGATCAAGGCGGGCGCGACCGCGCTCGACGGGGCCCGCGCGGTCGACGTACGCATGGAGGGGGAGCGGGTCGCCGCGGTCGTGCTCAAGGACGGCCGCGAGATCGCCTGCAGGCGGCTGGTCGTGGCCGACGGCGTGCGCTCGCCGCTGGGCAAGGTGCTCGGGCGGGAGTGGCACCGCGACACGGTCTACGGCGTCGCCGGGCGCTCCTACGTCACCTCGACCCGCGCCGACGACCCGTGGATCAGCTCGCACCTCGAGCTGCGCGGCGAGCAGGACGAGATCCTGTCCGGCTACGGCTGGATCTTCCCGCTCGGCGCCGGCACCGGCGAGGTCAACCTCGGCGCCGGCACGCTCGCGACCGCGAAGCGGCCCGCGGACGTGGCGATCAAGCCCCTCATGAAGCTGTACGCCGACCGGTTGCGTGAGGAGTTCGGCCTGGGTGACGAGCTGCGCGCCCCGACCTCCGCGCTGCTGCCGATGGGCGGCGCGGTGTCCCACGTCGCCGGCCGCAACTGGGCGCTGATCGGCGACGCCGCCGCGTGCGTCAACCCGCTCAACGGCGAGGGCATCGACTACGGCCTGGAGACCGGCCGGGTGGTCGCCGAGCTGCTCGCCACGACACCTGAGGCCGACCTCGCCGTGGTGTGGCCCGCGATCCTGCGCGAGCACTACGGCGAGTCCTTCTCGATCGCGCGCCGGCTCGCCGGCCTGGTCACCGTGCCGCGGCTGCTGCCGGCCCTCGGCCCGGTCGGGATGCGCTCGGACCTGCTGATGACCCTCGCCCTGCGCTGGATGGGCAACCTGGTCACCGACGAGGACCGGGACCGCTCCGCACGCGTCTGGCGCTGGGCCGGACGCCACTCGCTGGCCCGCGACAGCCGCCCGCCCTTCAGTTGAGTTTCCCCATCCTCACCGTTGAGTTTCCCCATCCTTGCCCTTGAGTTGCCGGGCCTCCCACTGGTTCGCGAAGCCGTGCGACGGCATAGGCTCGGACCACGGCCTCATCCGTGACGGACCGGCAACTCGAAGGTGAGCATGCGGCAACTCAACGGTGAGGATGGGGCAACTCAACGGATGGGGCAGGCGATGGGGCAGCGGGTGCAGCGGCTGGCGGCGTACGCCGTCATCGTCCGCGGCGACCAGATCCTGCTCTCCCGGCTGGCCGAGCGGGTGACCAAGCGCGAGCTGTGGTCCCTGCCCGGCGGCGGTGTCGACCACGGGGAGGATCCGCGCGACGCGGTGGTGCGCGAGGTCTACGAGGAGACCGGACTGCACGCCGAGGTCGGCGAGACCGCCCACGTGCACTCCCTCCACGTCGCCGACTCGTGGCGCCGCGGGCGCCGGGTCGACGCCCACTCGGTACGGATCGTCTACGAGGGCTGGGTGCCGGCCGACGCGCCCGAGCCGCACGTCACCGAGGTCGACGGCTCGACCGCCGAGGCGGCATGGAAGCCGATCGCGGCCGTGCTCGACGGGACCGTGCCGACGGTGAGCCTGGTGAGCGACGCGCTGGCGTCGTACGCCGTGCGCCAGCGGCAGCGCACCGCCGCCTACGCCTATGTCGTCAGGGACGGCGCGATCCTGCTGACCCGCACCTCCGACCTCGCGCCCGATCCCGGGACCTGGCACCTGCCGGGCGGCGGGATCGACCACGGCGAGTCGCCGGCCGACACGATCCGCCGCGAGCTGTGGGAGGAGTGCGGGCTCGAGGGGGAGGCGGGCGACCTGCTGACCGTGCTCGACCACCACTTCACCGGCACCGCCCCCAACGGCCGCGAGGAGGACTTCCACGCGATCGGGATCATCTACCGCGCCGAGGTCGGGCCGGGGGAGCCGCGCGTCGTCGAGGAGGGCGGCACGACCGACGACGTCGCGTGGGTGCCGCTCGCCGACGTCGCCGAGCGCAGGCTCAAGGTCTACGGCTCGGTCAGGGCCGCCATCGAGGCAGCCGGCGATACTGTCGACGCGTGACTGAGACCGTCTTCACGTACGCCGCGCCCGCCCTCAAGTTCGGACGGGGTGCCGCCGCCGAGGTCGGGTACGACGTCCGCGGCTGGGGCGCGCGCCGGGCCCTGCTGGTCACCGACCCTGGCGTGCTGGCCGCCGGCCACGCCGAGACCGTCGCAGCCTCCCTGCGCAGCCACGGCATCGAGGTGGTGACCTACGCCGGCGCGCGGGTCGAGCCGACCGATGCCTCGCTGGAGGAGGCGGTCGCCTTCGCCCGCGGCGAGGGCCCGTTCGACGCGGTGGTCGCCGTCGGCGGCGGCTCGTCGATCGACACCGCGAAGGCGGTGGCGCTGCTGGTGACCAACCCGGGCGAGCTGATGGACTACGTCAACGCGCCCATCGGCAAGGCGCGGGGACCCGAGCAGCCCGTGCTGCCGCTGGCCGCCGTACCGACGACGACGGGGACGGGTGCGGAGTCCACCACGATCTGCGTGATGGACGTGCTGGCGCTCAAGGTGAAGACCGGCATCAGCCACCCCGCGCTGCGTCCGCGGCTGGCCGTCGTGGACCCCGCGCTGTCGGCGACCCAGCCCGCGGGCGTGATCGCGGCGGCCGGGATGGACATCCTGTGCCACGCGCTGGAGAGCTACACCGCCCGCTGGTACGGCGAGTTCCCGGCCAAGGAGCCGCAACAGCGGGTGCCGTACTGCGGCTCGAACCCGATCGCGGACCTGTGGTCGGAGAAGGCGATGGGGATGCTCTCCGGGGCGTTCCGGGCCGCCGTACGCGCGGCGCGGGAGGGCGACGACGGCGGCGAGGCGGCCGAGCAGATGGCGCTCGCGGCGACCTTCGCCGGGCTCGGGTTCGGCAATGCCGGCGTGCACATCCCGCACGCCAACGCGTACCCGATCGCCGGCCGGGTCCGCGACTTCCGTCCCGCCGACTACCCGCAGGACGAGGCGATGGTGCCGCACGGCATGGCCGTGGCGCTGACCGCTCCCGAGGCCTTCCGGTTCACCTTCGACGCGGCGCCCGAGCGACACCTGCGGGCCGCGCGGCTGCTCTCGCCCGGCGTCTCCGGCTCCGACGCGTCCGTGCTGCCCGGGGTGATCGCGTCGCTGATGCGCGACATCGGGATCCCGAACGGCCTGGCCGAGGTCGGGTACGGCGCCGGCGACGTCGACGCGCTCGTCGACGGTGCGCTGCAGCAGCAGCGGCTGCTCGCCACCGCGCCCAAGGACGTGGCCGGCGAGGACCTGGCCACGATCATGACCGCCTCGCTCGAGCACTGGTGATCGCGGCCGGCGGAGCGGGCCACCGTAGGATTGCCGGGTGAACCCCCGCCACCGCCGCCTGATCATCCCGGCCGCGTTGGTGGCACTCCTGCTCATCGTGATCGTGGCGGCCCTGGTCAAGTGAGCACACTCGCGCTGGAGGACGGGTTGGCGCGGGTCCGGGCGGACCTGCTGGCCGACGAGCGCCTGGTGAGGGCCGTCGCGTCGGGCCGCCGCAGGGCCGCCGTACCTCCGTGGCGGCGGGTCGAGCTGCGCTGGGTGGACCTCAAGGCGGGACGGCACCTCCAGGTCGTGCGGTACGACGCCACCCAGGCCCACACCGCCAACCACGCGCGCGGGTCGGCGGCCGAGGAGGCCGTCGACGCGCTGTTGGCCGAGCCGTTCGGCAACTGGACCGTGGAGACCGACGAGCAGCAGCTGAGCCTGCGGGTGACCAAGAAGGGCTCCGCGGTGGTGCACACGGCGGCGCGGTCGGGGGAGGCGCCGGCGGACCGGAGCCACGACCGCGCCAAGGACCGGCTGCTGCCGGAGGACGACCCGGTGTTCGCCGCGCTCGGTCTCGCCGACGCACAAGGGCGGATCAAGCCGAGCCGGATGGCGAAGTACCGCCAGGTCGAGGACTTCCTGCGGATCCTGGACCGGTCGGTCACCGAGGCGATCGCCAAGAGCCGCCTGCGCAAGCCGACGGCCGAGGACCCGCTGCGGGTGGTCGACCTCGGCTGCGGCAACGGCTACCTCACCTTCGCCGCGCAGCGCTACCTCAGCGAGCGCCGCGGCCTGCCGGTGCGGCTGACCGGCGTCGACGTGAAGGAGCAGTCGCGCGACCACAACGCCTCCGTGGCCCGGGAGCTGGGGATCGACGCGACCTTCGTCGCCGGCACCATCGGTGCCGCCGAGCTGGAGCAGGCGCCCGACGTCGTGCTCGCCCTGCACGCCTGCGACACCGCCACCGACGACGCGCTCACCCGCGCGGTCGGCTGGTCCGCGCCGCTGGTGCTGGCCGCCCCCTGCTGCCACCACGACATCGCGGCGCAGCTGCGCGGCGCGCAACCGCCGGCGCCGTACGCCTCGCTCGTGCGCGACGGCATCCTGCGCGAGCGGTTCGCCGACACCCTGACCGACACGCTGCGCGCGCTGCTGCTGCGGCGGGCCGGCTACCGGGTCGACGTGATGGAGTTCGTCGACAGCCAGCACACGCCGCGCAACACGCTGCTGCGGGCGGTGCGGACCGGCACCGTCGCCGACGAGGGGGAGTACGACGCCCTCGTGGCCGCGTGGGGGATCCGCCCGCGGCTCGGGGAGCTGCTCGGGTGAGGAAGGTCCTGGCGCTGGTGCTGCTGGCGCCCTTCGCGATCGGCTTCCTCTCGCCGGGCGCCGCGGTCGAGCCGCCTGCTCCCGACCCGGTCTTCGCCTTCACCGACCCCGAGATCACCGAGTCCAGCGGCCTGGTCGCCCGCGACGGCCTGGTGGTCACCATGAACGACTCCGGCGACCGCAACCGGGTCTTCACCGTCGACCCGGCCACCGGGGGCACCGTCGGCGTCACCCGCTGGCAGGGCGACGCCACCGACATCGAGGCGCTCGCCCCGGCGGGCGACCACGAGGTGTGGGTCGGCGACATCGGCGACAACCTGGGCTCGCGCGACCACGTCGAGGTCGCGCGGGTGCCGTTCGGCCGCGGCGACCGCGAGGTCCACGCGCCGACGTACCGGCTCGTCTATCCCGACGGCCCGCACGACGCCGAGACGCTGCTCGCCGACCCCGCGACCGGCCGGCTGTACGTCGTCGCCAAGGAGTTCATCGGCCGCCTGTACGCCGCGCCCGAGCACCTCGACCCCGACGGACCGAACCGGCTGACCCTCGTCGACGAGGTGCTCGGCATCGCCACCGACGGCTCGTTCACCCCCGACGGCGCGCACCTGGTGCTGCGCAACTACGGGCAGGCGGCCGTCTACACGTGGCCGGGGCTGGAGCGGGTCGCGCAGGTCGACCTGCCGCAGCAGCCGCAGGGGGAGGGGCTCGCGATCAGCGAGTCCGGGGAGGTGCTGGTCTGCTCGGAGGGGGCGGGCGCGGAGGTGCTGCGGGTGGACCTGCCGCTACCCGCGCCGGAGGCGACGCCCGGGCCGGTGCAGGACGCCGACGACGACAGCGGGCGGGCACCTGTCGAGGTCGAGCGGTCGTGGTGGCCGTGGGCGCTCGGTGGCGTGGCCGGCCTGGTGGTCGTGGGCGTGCTGCTGCGCTCGCTGCGGCCGCGGGACTGATCGGGTCTGATCCGGCCGGTTGCGGGCACCTGACCGACGTGGCCCGGCTGCGTCGTACCTCTCCCGATGAGCCGGGCTGGACCCGGCGCCGGGCCGGGCGCGGCTTCGTCCACCTCGGGCTCGACGGCCGTCCGCTCGGGGCCGAGGACGCGGCCCGGTGCAAGGCGCTGGTGATCCCGCCGGCCTGGACCGACGTGTGGATCTGCCCGCGACCCAACGGGCACCTGCAGGCGGTGGGCACCGACGCGGCCGGACGACGGCAGTACCTCTACCACCCGGACTGGGTCGAGCAGCGGGCCGCGCAGAAGCACGAGCGCGTCATGACGCTGGGACGGCGGCTGCCCCGGATCCGCGAGCGGGTGCTCGCCGATCTCGACGACGACGTCGGACCGCAGGCGAGCTGCGCCCTGGCGGTCCGGCTGATCGACCTGGGCTGCTTCCGGATCGGCAACGACGTGTACGCCGAGGAGTACGGCTCGTTCGGGCTGACGACCCTCGAGCGGCAGCACGTGCACCGGTCCGGGGATGTGCTCGTCTTCGAGTTCACCGGGAAGTCGGGGATCGAGCACCACGTGGAGATCGACGACCCGGTCGCGGTGCGCGCCCTCGAACGGCGGCGGCGCCGGCGCCGGAAGGACCCGCGGCTGCTCGACGTCACCGGCACCGACGTCAACGACTACCTGCGCGAGGTGAGCGGGCTGGAGATCACCGCGAAGGACTTCCGCACCTGGCACGGCACCGTCCTCGCGGCAGCGGCGCTCGCGCAGGCGCCCGGCCCGGAGGCGTCGAAGACGGCGCGGAAGCGTGCCGTCGCTGCGGCGATGCGGGAGGTGGCCGAGTTCCTCGGCAACACGCCCGCCCTGGCCCGGTCGGCGTACGTCGACCCGCGCGTGGTCGAAGCCTACGCCGAGGGTCGCACCATCCGGGTCCGCGCCGGCGCGACCCGCGAGCAGCTGGAGCGGGCGACGCTGCGGCTTGTCGGCGGTCGGTGACACGATCGGGGCGTGAGCGAGCACGAGTTCACCGCCGAGCTGTGGCGCTGGCAGGCGCGCGACGAGGAGTCCGGCGGCGCCTGGTTCTTCGTCAGCCTGCCGTTCGAGGTCTCCGACCTCATCGACGAGACCGCGCCCAGCAAGGGATTCGGGAGCGTCCGGGTCGAGGTCACGGTGGGTTCCAGCACCTGGCGCACGTCGGTGTTCCCGAGTGCTGCGGAGAAGACCTTCGTGCTGCCGGTCAAGAAGGCGGTCCGCACCGCCGAGGGGCTGGTCGAGGGTGGACCCTGCACGGTGCGGCTGCGTACGGTCGAGTGATGCAGATCGAGGTCGTCGAGGGCGACATCACCGCGCAGCAGGTCGATGCGATCGTCAACGCCGCCAACCGCCGGATGCGCGGGGGCGGTGGGGTCGACGGGGCGATCCACGCGGCCGGTGGGCCGGAGGTGCTCGCCGACTGCGTGCGCCGCTTCCCCGACGGCCTGGCGACCGGCGACGCCGGCTGGACCACCGCCGGCCTGATGCCCGCGCGCTGGGTCATCCACGTCGTCGGCCCCAACCGCAACGCCGGCGAGACCGACCGGACCCTGCTGACCTCCTGCTACCGCCGCGCGCTCGAGGTGGCCGACGAGCTCGGCGCCCGCTCGGTCGCCTTCCCGCTGGTGAGCGCCGGGGTCTACGGCTGGCCGAAGGACGACGCCGTCGACGCGGCGCTCGAGACGCTGCGCTCGACGCCCACCGAGGTCGAGCTGGCGCGGCTGGTGGCGTTCGGGCGCTCGGCGTACGAGCTCATCGCGGGCCGGCTGTAGGGCGCACCCAGCGCCGCCAGTCGTCCTGGCGGGCGTAGCCGGCAGCGCGCCAGATGGTCTGGCCGAGGTCGTTGTGCTCGAGGACCATGGCGTCGATCCGGGACGCGCCGAGCGCGACCAGGCGCGTGGTCGCCGCGTCGACCAGCAGAGAGCCGATGCCGCGCCGGCGCGCGTCGGGGTGGACCGCCAGGCGGTAGAGGTGCGCCCGCCAGCCGTCCCAGCCGGCGATGACCGAGCCGAGCAGCCGCCCGGCTTCCTCGGCCTCCTCAGCTTCCTCGGCGACCAGACAGGCCTCCGGGTCCCGGGCGAGGAGGCGTCGTACGGCGCCCGCGCTGTCCGTCGGCCGTGCGTCGTTCTCGGCCGCGACCGCCCACAGGGCGAGCAGGGCGTCGACGTCGGCAGGGGTCGCGGCGCGTACGTGGGGCACCGCCCCATCATCGCGGAGACGGCCTGGGACCCGGTCCCGATTTCGAGCCGAGGTCGTCACCCGTCGTACCCGACGTCGTTGGTCAGGCACCGAACCACCCGACCGACGAGGAGGAGACGACGATGTCGATGGAGCTCACCACCGCAGCCCTGTTGATGGCGTTCGCCCTCCTGTGCGCGGGCTGGTTGGCGCGGTCGCGCGGCGCGGCCGCCTCGATGCCGGGCATGGGGCCGGACATCGAGGAGTGGCGTTCCGCGGCGATGCGGCACTTCCAGGAGCACCGGGACCTCGAGCGCGCCGTCGCCGAGGTGCTGGCCACCCCGGGTGCCGTGCGTGGTCCCGGCCGCACCGAGCTGTTCGTGGCGCTCGGTGCGAGCCGGGTCGACCTCTACGCGTGAAGCCTCAGAGCGCCTCGACCACGTAGTCGATCGACCGCGTCAGGGCCTCGACGTCGGCCGGGTCGATCGCGGGGTACATCGCGATCCGCAGCTGGTTGCGGCCGAGCTTGCGGTAGGGCTCGGTGTCGACGATGCCGTTGGCGCGCAGCACCTTCGCGATCTGGGCGGCGTCGATCGCGTCGTCGAAGTCGATCGTGCCGATGACCAGCGAGCGGTGGCTCGGGTCGGCGACATAGGGCGTGGTGTACGACGTCCGCTCGGCCCAGCCGTAGAGCGCGTCCGACGACGCGGTGGTGCGCTCGACCATGCCCTTGAGGCCGCCCTCGCCGTTCATCCAGTCCAGCTGCTCGGCCATGAGGAACAGCGTCGCGACCGACGGGGTGTTGTAGGTCTGGTTGAGCCGGCTGTTGTCGATGGCCGTCTTGAGGTTGAAGAACGGCGGGATGTAGCGGTCCGACGCGGCGATCCGCTCGGCCCGCTCGATCGCGGCGGGGCTGAAGATGCCGAACCATAGGCCGCCGTCCGAGGCGAAGCACTTCTGCGGGGCGAAGTAGTAGACGTCGGTCTCGGCCAGGTCGACCGGCAGGCCGCCGGCGCCCGAGGTGGCGTCGACGAGCACCAGGGCACCGTCGGTGCCGGCCGGGCGGACGACCGGCGCCATCACGGCGGTCGAGGTCTCGTTGTGGGCCCAGGCGTAGACGTCGACACCGGCCTCCGCGACGGCTTCGGGCCGCGAGCCCGGGTCGGCCGCGACGATCGACGGCGCGTCCAGCCACGGGGCAGCCTTGACCGACGAGGCGAACTTGCCCGAGAACTCGCCGAAGGTCAGGTGCTGCGACTTCGTCTCGATCAGGCCGAAGGCCGCGATGTCCCAGAACGCCGTCGCGCCGCCGTTGCCGACCACGACCTCGTAGCCCTCCGGCAGTGTGAACAGGTCGCCCAGGCCCTGCAGCACCCGGCCCACCACGTTGCGCACGGGGGCCTGGCGGTGCGACGTACCCATCAGCTGGTCCCCGGTCGCGGCCAGCGCGGCGAGGTGGCTGGGCTGGATCTTCGAGGGCCCGGCGCCGAAGCGGCCGTCGGCGGGCTTGAGCTCGGCGGGGATCTGGATGTCGGTCACGTGGTCAACCTTCCGGCACGGGCAGAGAGGACAGGCTGACGACGCTGTCAGAGATGTCCCCATTGTGACAGGCCCCTCATGGCCCTGTTCAATCGGTTTCGCCATGCAAGCCTCCCTCGACCTGCGCCCCGTCAGCTACCTCCACCCCGACGCCGCGGCCTTGGTCGCCCGCGTCCAGCAGGAGTACGTCGAGCGCTACGGCAACCCCGACGAGAGCCCCGTCGACCCGGGTGTGTTCGACCTCCCGGAGGGCGTCTTCCTGGTCGGGTACGACGACGCCGGGTCGCCCGTCGCCACCGGCGCCTGGCGCCGCTCGACCGTGCAGGTGCTCGGCGGCAGCAGCGCGGTCGAGGTCAAGCGGATGTTCGTGGTCGCCGAGCAGCGCGGGCGCGGCTTCGCGCGTGTCGTGCTCGCTGCCCTCGAGGAGTCGGCCAGGGAGGCCGGTCACGACCTGGCCGTCCTCGAGACCGGGCTGCGGCAGCCCGAGGCGATCGGGCTGTACCGCAGCGCCGGCTACGAGGAGATCCCCGGCTTCGGGTTCTACAAGGACGCGCCGCTCTCGCGGTGCTTCGGCAAGCTGCTGTGAGCGGCCGCGCTCACCGGAACCGGGCCGAGCGCTTCCAGAGCAGCCGGGTGAGCAGCCAGTAGACCGACGCGCCGTCGGGCCATTGGGTGACGACGCGGCCTGACGGCGAGCGGAAGTAGTTCGGGGTCTGGGCGAACGAGCTCGCGTCGAGCCGGCGCTTCAGCCAGCGGTTGAGCGCAACGACGTACGACGCCTTCACCTCGACCGAGCGGGCGCCGCGCCGGCGCAGCTCGTCGAGCGTGCGACCGACGAACAGCGCCTGCTTCTCCATGCCGAACACGGGGGCGTACCAGTTGGTGTTGGGGCCGTAGAGCAGGAACAGGTTCGGCATCTCGTCGACGGTGATGCCGAGGAAGGCCATCGGGTCGTCGCCCCACTTGTCCGCCAACACGGTGCCGCCCCGCCCGACGACCTCGATGCCGCCGAGGAACTCCGCGGCCCGGAAGCCGGTGGCGGTGACGACGACCTCCGCGACGTGCTCCTCGCCGCTCGCGTCGATGAGACCCTTCTCGTGCATGCCGACCACGGCGCGCGGCACCAGGGTGACGTCCTCGCGCAGCAGCGCTGGGTAGAAGGTCGAGGAGTGCACCGCGCGCTTGCCGAGGTACGCCGAGGTCGGGGTCAGCTGCGCCTTGAGCTCGGGATGCTCGGCGAAGACCTCGTCGAGGTAGCTCCGGCAGGCGTCGACCAGGGAGGTGTCGACGTCGCTGCCTGGCCGGATGATCCGGCCGCCGAGCCAGCGCCGCTCCAGGGCGAGGAACAGCCGCCAGCGGGCGATCCGGCGGTGAACGGGGTGGCGAAGCCGGGCCCGGTCGGCGTCGTCGTACACGCGGCCGACCTTGGGATCCACCCAGCCGGGCTGGCGCTGGAAGACGGTGAGCTGGCTGGCCACGCCGGCGAGCTCGGCGACCACCTGCGCGGCGGTGGAGCCGGTGCCGACCACGGCCACCCGACGTCCGGTCAGGTCCAGGCCGGACGGCCACTCGGCGGTGTGGAAGATCTCGCCGGTGTACGTCGAGCGGCCGGGCCACTGGGGGTGGCGCGGCACGTTGAGCAGACCGACCGCGGAGACGACCGCACGGAACCGCTCGGTCTCCTCGTCGCCGGTCGCGACATCGCGCACGGTGACCGACCACTCTGCGGCGGACTCGTCCCAGTGCAGCCGGGTGACCCGGTGGCCGTACCGGAACAGCGGCAGCAGACCGGCCTCGCGGGCCACCTGCCCGAGGTAGGCGTGCAGCTCGGCGCCGCCGGGAAACTCGCGGCTCCACTCGCCGGGCGCGAACGAGTAGGAGTACATGACTGCGGGGGTGTCGACCTCAACGCCGGGGAAGCGGTTGACGCGCCAGGTCCCGCCCGGGCTGTCGCCGGACTCGAAGACGGTGACGGCGTAGCCGCGGCGGTGCAGCTCGCGGGCGGCGGCGATCCCGGCGAAACCGCCGCCGATCACGGCGACCCGGAAGCCGGTGGGGGTGGATGAGGGCATGCTCGCGCCTCCCGATGACATGGGTTGGTGCCTCTCTGGCTGAAGGGGAAGGGTCAGAGGACCTTGCTGAGGAAGTCCCGGGTGGCGGGGTGCTCGGCGCCCTCGGTGAGCCGGCGGGCCGGCCCCTCCTCGACGATCCGGCCGTCCTGGAGGAACACGAAGCGGTCGCAGACCTCGCGCGCGAAGCCGACCTCGTGGGTGACGATGATCGTCGTCATCCCGTCGACCACGAGGTCCCGGATCACCTGGAGCACCTCGTTGACCATCTCCGGATCGAGCGCGGACGTCGGCTCGTCGAAGAGCAGTGCCTTCGGGCGCATCGCCAGTGCCCGCGCGATCGCGACCCGCTGCTGCTGGCCGCCCGAGAGCTGGCCCGGGTAGGCGCCGACCTTCTCGGCCAGCCCGACCCGCTCCAGCAGCTCGAGCGCGTGCGCGCTCGCCTCGCGCCGCGAGCGGCCGGCCACCTTCACCGGTGCCTCGATCACGTTCTCCAGCACGGTCTTGTGGGCGAACAGGTTGAACTGCTGGAACACCATGCCGAGGTGCTGGCGCTGGGCGGCCTCCCGGCGGGCAGGCAGCCGGTGGATCCGGCCGCGGTGCACGTGATGGCCGAGCAGCTCGCCGTCGAGCATCACGATGCCCTCCTCGGCGCGCTCCAGCAGGTTGAGGCAGCGCAGGAAGGTGCTCTTGCCGCTGCCGGAGCGACCGAGCAGGCAGACCGCCTCGCCCCGGCGTACGTCGAGCGACACGTCGTGCAGCACCTGGTGGCCACCGAAGGACTTGCTGATCCCTCGGGCGCTGATGAGCGGCCCGTCGAGCTGTCGGCCGACCGGGGGCGTCGCCAGGGTGGTCATGTCGTGCTCCTCCCGGCTCGACCACGCGGACTCACCCGCGCGGCAGCCGATCGCCCGAGCCATCGCTCGAGGTAGAACTGGCCCAGCGAGAGGATGCTGACCAGGATCATGTACCAGACCGTGGCCACCATGAGCAGGGGCACGACCTCGAAGGTCCGGTTGTAGATCTGCTGCACGGAGTAGAGAAGGTCCGGCACCGAGATGAACGCGACCAGCGCGGTCGCCTTGAGCAGGTTGATCAGGTCGTTGCTCACCGGCGGGACGGCGATCTTCATCGCCTGGGGGAAGACGATCCGCCGGAAGATCCGTCCGGGCGGCATGCCCAGGGCGAGCGCCGCCTCACGCTGGCCGGCCGGCACCGCGAGCAGCGAGGCGCGGATGATCTCCGAGGTGTAGGCCGCCTGCTGGAGCCCGAACGCCAGCACCGCCGACCAGTACGCCGTCATCAGGTCACGGGTCTCCCACGTCCAGCCGCCGCCCGGCAATGGGATGCTGAAGGTCGGGTAGATCAGCGAGATGTTGAACCAGAGGATCAGCAGTACCAGCAGCGGCACCGACCGGAAGAACCACACGTAGGCGCCGGCCGCGGCGCGCAGCACCGGGTTGTCGGACAGACGCAGGTTGGCGATCAGTACCGAGACCACGAGGGCCAGGCCCATCGACAGCGCGGTCAGCGTGATCGTGTTCTTCAGCCCGGTCAGCACCGGGTCGGAGAAGAAGTACGAGCGCACAGTGGCCCACTCGAAGGCCGGGTTCTCCACGATGCTCCACCCGAGCCGCCCGGCGGCGGCGACCAGGACGACGGCGAGCAGAATCCGGAGCAGATGGAGTCGTCGCGCGTGGGGGATCGCAGCGAGATGCGCAAGGTGATCGTCCCACGCGGCGTCGTCGGCGCTGTCCGCGGTGCGGTCCGCCATCGTCTCGGTCACGACGCCGGCTCGGGGTTGAGCACCGACTTGTCGACGGCCATCTTCTCGGCTCCGTACTTGGCGAGGATGTCGGCGTACGTGCCGTTCGCAATGATGTCGTCGGTCGCCTCGACCAGCTTCTCGGCCATGTCGTCGCCCTTCATGACGGCGAACCCGATGTCGATCGCCTGGTAGATCGGGCCGGTGATCTTCCAGACGCCGGGTTCGGTGGTCACCTGGTAGGCGAGTCCGCTGCTGGTGGCGGTGACCGCGTCGGCCCGGCCGCTCTTGACGGCGAGGTCGGCGGTGGCCTGGTCGGCGAAGGTCTGGACGTCGATAGCGCCCTCGCCGTCGCTCTTGCAGGTCTTCGACAGGTCCTGCAGCACCGGCACCGGGCTGGAGCCCGCGGTCACCGCGATCGAGAGGCCGCACAGGTCGTCCATCGAGTCGCCGATGTCGATCCCGCCGTCCTTGACCCGGAAGCCGTAGCTCTCGACGAGGTTGGTGGCGAAGTCGAACTTCTCCAGCCGCTCGGCGGTGACGTCGACGCCGGGCACCCATTCGTAGGTTCCGCGCTGCAGCCCGAGCAGGCCGTTCTCGAAGGAGGCCTGCTCGTTGTCGACCTTGAGCCCCATCGCCTCGCCGAGGGCGGTGGACAGGTCGGGGAGCAGGCCGGTCAGCTCGCCCTTGTCGTCGAGATAGCTGTACGGCGGCACGCCGACCTGCTGCGGGATGACCAGGGTCTTGGCGTCGCCGCCGGCGTCCTTCCCGGCGTCGTCGCCGGAGGAGCACGCCGTCAGTGTCGTGGTCGCGGCGAGCGCGACGAGCGCGATCCCACTGATCCGGCGGCGCAGGCTGGGGGTGTTCGACATGGCGGGCTCCCGTGGGTCTCGGTCCGGCGTCGGGCTGGCCGGGTGCCCCAACCGTAGGGAGCACCGGCGAGCGGAGTCGATGTAGGATCCTTCAAAGAACTGACAGATTCCTTTGAGGATTGTCCATGCCCGTATCGGACGTGTTTCCGAAGGCCGGTGAGCCGTCCGCGACGATGTCGGCCACGTTGCGCGACCTCGTCCACGCCCTGCGGCTGATCACCGACGTGCGGCTGCTCGGAGCGGCCGACCCCGAGCTCGCGGTGCGCACCCACGTCATCCTCGACGCCGCGTCGCTGGCCGCGGAGGCGCTGCCCGAGGAGGTCGGTGCCGGCCTGGTCGTGCTCACCGGCGATGCGCCCGGACAGCTGGTCGCGCTGGCCGACGATCTCGCCGCCCGGTCGCCCGGCGCGATCCTGCTCCGCGACCCGGGGGTCCCGGTCCCCGAGGTGCTGCTCGCGGGGGCGGTGGTCGTCGTACCTCGGGGACCGGAGTGGTCCGCGCTGCTCGCCGAGGCGCTCCGGGTCGTGGTCGAGCCGCGCCGGCACGACGTCGGCAGCGCCCGGCTCAACCGCGCCCTCGCTGAGCACACCGACCTCTTCGACGTCGCCAAGGCGCTCGGAGTCGCGACCGGCACGCTGATCTCGATCGAGGACGAGCGGGCCCGGGTGATGGCATTCTCGCCCTACAGCGACCAGGCGGACCCGATCCGCCGGCTGGCCATCCTCGGCAGGGAGCCACCCCAGTGGCATGTCGAGCAGCTGCGCTCAGAGCGGGTCTATGACCGGCTCCGGGTGCCCGGCGCCACGGTCGAGCTGCCCGAGGCCGGCGAGGTGCGCCGCCGGTTGGGGATCGGCATGGCTGACCCGACCACCGGGGTCTACCTCGGCACCATCTGGGCGCAGGAGACCGACGTCCCGTTCGGGCCCGAGCTGGAGGACCACCTGGTCGGCGCGGCGCGCTACGCCGCCCGCCTGGTCAGCCAGGCCCGGCAGATCCACTCGGTGAGCACCGAGCTGGTGCAGCGACTGCTCGCGCCCGAGGGGCCCGGGTCCGGTGACGACGTCCCTCAGCTGCGGGTGCGGGAGCCGGCCAGCTTCGCCCTGATCGGCATCGAGGCCGTCGACGACGACCGTGCCGCCGAGTGGCTGCTGTCCTCGGAGGCTGTCGCGCTGCTGAGCATGCGCGCAGTGTCGCTGGCCGAGCAGGCCCTGGTCGCGCCGTACGGTGCTCGGCTGTACGTGCTCGCACCCGGCCCCGCGGATCCGGCCCGCGACGTCGCCTGGGCGGAGCGGACCGTGGCCCACCTGCAGGCCCAGCGGCACGCCGGGTTCCGGGCCGCCGTGAGCTCCTCGGCCTCGGCGGGCTCGGTGCGCGCCGCCCGGGCCGAGATCGAGCGGGTCTGCGCCCGGACCGCACCCTCGGCCGCGCGCCCGGTGGTCACCCTCGACAGCGACCGGACCGCCGTCCTGCTGGCGGAGTGCCTCGAGGCGCTGCCCCGCGCCGCCCTGCTCGACGACGAGCGCTTCCGCACCCTGGTCGAGTACGACGGCCGGAGCAGCATCGACCTCTTGGAGACCGCCCGGGTCTGGCTGCGTGTGCATGGTGAGTTCGGCCCCGCCGCCCAGGCGCTGACCACCCATCAGAACACGGTCCGCTACCGGATCGGCCGGCTGGAGTCGCTCGCCGGCTACGACCTCGCCGACCCCGACGACCGGCTCCTGCTGGCACTGCAGCTGCGCCTCCACGACCAGTCCTGAGACTCGGGTTGTGCGCCGAGCCGGCAGAAGCCAGCGCTGAATCGCGTCCGACCCGGCGCGAGATCGCTCCTCAGTGGGTCAGTTCGCGCCGGGTCGGCCTGAATTCCGGGCCAGTTTCTGCCGGGTCGGCGGGTTGCGGGAGCCTTTCCGGGCCGGGTCGGCGTCAGGTCACATCCCGCCGCCGGACCAGCGCGATGCTGCCGAGGACGGCGAGGGCGACGTAGACGGCGACGGTGATCGCGGCCTGGGTGCCGGGCACGGTGTCGACGACGCCGGGGGTGCCGTCGCCGACCCCGACGCCCACGATCGAGCCGATCAACGAGCCGGCGGAGGTGCCGGGCAGCACTTCGGTGAGGCTCTCGACCCAGCCGAGGAGCTGGCCGACGCCGCGCAGCAGGTTCTCGACGACCAGCGCCCACACCAGGCCGAGGCCGACCGACAGGGCCGGGCCGCGGGCCAGGGTGCCGAGCAGGAAGCCGAGGAGGGCCCACATCTCCAGCACCAGGAAGCCGGCGCCGAACGCCTCGCCGACCGAGCCCAGCGAGGGCATCACGACGTCCTGGGACTCGGTGGTCGCGATCAGCACGGAGATGCCGAGGTCGAGCGCGAAGGTGACCACGAGGGTGCCGACGACGATCGCGGTGAGGGAGAGGACCGAGCCGACGAGCGCCGGCGTACGACGCACGCCCTGCGAGAACAGCGTCTTCCAGGTGCCCCAGCCGTAGCCGTTGCCGGCGACCAGCGCGCCGAGCACCATCATCAGCGCGCCGCCGAACATCGGCATGCCCTGCAAGAAGACGTCGGGTACGGCGTCCGGCATCATCTGCGCGAGCTGCTGGGCCTGGGTGGTGCCCTCGTCGGTGAAGCCGGGGTCGCCGCTGGTGTAGGACAAGTAGGTGAACAGGTAGCCGAACAGCATGCTCAGCACCAGCCAGGCGCCGAGGGTGATCCACACGGCCGGCCAGGCGCGCAGGCGCATCAGCTCGGCGCGGGTGCTGCGGGTGGTGGACAGGACGGTGCTCATCGGACCGACTCCTTCTGGCTCGTCATCTCGAAGAAGACCTCCTCGAGGCTGCGCTCGGCAGCGGTGATCTCGTGGACGTCGACGCCGGCACCGACCAGCGCACGGGTGACGTCGGGGGCGCGGTCGGCGGGCAGCGTGAGCAGCAGGCCGCCGTCGGAGTCGCGTCGTACGCCGTCGTCGCCGGCCAGCCTCATCGCCACGGCGAGAGCCTCGGGCTCGGGCGTGGCCCGGATCCGCAGCGAAACGCCGCCGCGCAGGTCGGCGACGGTCGACTCGCGCAGCAGCACGCCGTCGTTGATGACGCCGACGCGGTGGCAGATCTCCTGCACCTCGGCGAGCAGGTGGCTCGACAGGAGCACGGTCTGGCCGCCGCGGGCGAGGTCGACGACCAGCGCCCGCATGTCGGCCATGCCGGCCGGGTCGAGGCCGTTGGTCGGCTCGTCGAGGACGATCAGCTCGGGGTCGCCCATCAGTGCGGCGGCGACGCCGAGGCGCTGCTTCATGCCGAGCGAGTAGCCCTTGAACCGGTCGTCCCCGCGGTTCGCCAGGTCGACCCGCTCGAGGACCCGCTCGACCTCCGCGTCGGACAGGCCGCGGTGCCGGGCCAGCACGCGCAGGTTCGCGCGCCCGGACAGGTAGGGGAAGAAGCCGGGTCCCTCGATCAGCGCGCCCACCGAGGCAGTGGCGTACGTCGTGCCCGAGGTCGGCCGGATCAGGCCGAGCAGCATCCGCAGCGTCGTCGTCTTCCCGGCGCCGTTGGGGCCGAGGAAGCCGTAGACCTCGCCGCGCCGCACGGTCATCGTGACCTTGTCGACGGCGACCCGGTCGCCGTAGACCTTCGTGAGGTTGTCGGTGGAGGCCACCGTCGTTCCCTGTGCGTTCATGGGCTCCACGCTCGCGCCTCGACGCCCGATGCGCGTCCGCTCCAGCGCGGCTGCGGCATACGCAGAACTGCGTACGCCGGAGGCTCCCGTCGTCGTACGACGAGGACCGCGCGCTCACCTAGGTTCGGGGCATGAACACGAACATGTGGCTCGCGAAGCGCTGGTGGCTGATCCCGGTCGCGGTGATCATCATCGGCGGCTCCTTCGCCGTGAACCTCGGGCACGTCGGGGAGGTCGAGGCCGGCGTGGTCGGGCGGGTGCTGGCCGTGGTGCTCGCCGCGGGCGCGGCGCTCTCGCTGCTGCTGCTCGACCGGTTCCCCGTGCTCCTGGTCGCGACCGGCGCGTTGAGCGGCGGCTACTTCGCGGTCGGCGGCGAGAACGGCCCGATCTTCTTCGCGCTGATCGTCGCGTCCTTCGTGCTGGCGACCCGACGCCCGTTCCCCACCTGGTTCCCGCTGCTGCTGGTCGCGGCCGTGCTGATCTGGGCCGGCCTGCTGGTGCGCGGCCTGCGCTGGGACCACCTCGCGGTCGGCGCCTGGCAGGCGATCGGCATCGGGGCGCTCGTGTCCGCGGCCGCCGCGATCGGCACCATGCTCCAACAGGGCCGGGCCGCCTGGGTCGACCGTACGTCGCGCGCCGCCGCCGAGGAGCGCCTGCGGATGGCGCAGGACCTTCACGACGGCGTCGGCCACGGCCTGGCGGTGATCGCGATGCAGGCCGGGGTCGCCCTGCACGTCCTCGACCGCGACCCGGGTGCCGCCCGCACCAGCCTCGAGGCGATCCGCACCACCAGCCGCGAGGCGCTGGAGGCGCTGCGCAGCGAGCTGGCGACGATCGCCGGTGAGCCGGCTCCGCGCCGTCCCGCGGCGGGCGTCGAGGCGATCCCGGCCCTCGTCGAGCGGGTCCGCTCCGCCGGGCTGCGGCTGGAGGTGATCGGCGAGCCGGGAGAGCTGACCCCGCCGAGTGGTGCGGCGGCGTACGCCGTGCTGCAGGAGGCGCTGACGAATGTGCTGCGGCATGCCGCCGCCTCGACCGCCACCGTGGTCTGGGAGCGGGGCACCGACACGGTCGCGCTGCGGGTCTCGGACGACGGGCACGGCGGCGCGGTGCAGGATGAGGGCATGGGCATCAGCGGCATGCGCTCCCGCGTCGAGGCGCTCGGCGGCAGCTTCCGTGCCGGGCCGGTGCCGGAGGGCGGGTTCGAGGTCAGCGCGGTGCTCCCCACATGAGCCACCCCGAGACCGCTCCCGTCCGGGTCGCGCTCGTCGACGACCAGCCGCTGGTCCGGATGGGCCTGGCCACCCTCGTCGCCGCCGAACCGGACCTCGAGGTCGCCGGAGAGGCGGGTGACGGGCGCGAGGGGCTCGCCCTGCTGCGTCGTACGACGCCCGACGTGGTGCTCTGCGACATCCGGATGCCCGTCCTCGACGGCCTCGGCATGCTCGCCGAGGTCGCCGCCGACCCGGCCCTGGCCGCGGTGAAGGTGGTCATGCTGACCACCTTCGAGCTCGACGAGTACGTCTTCGAGGCGCTGCGGGCCGGCGCCAGCGGCTTCCTCCTCAAGGACGCCGAACCGACCGCGATCCTCGACGCGGTCCGGGTGGTCGCCGAGGGCGGGTCGCTGCTCGCGCCATCGGTGACCCGGACCGTGATCGACCACTTCGGCGCGAGCCGCGCCGAGAGGCCGCACCCGCGGATCGGCGACCTCACCGACCGGGAGCGCGAGATCCTCGGCTGGGTGGCGACCGGGATGTCGAACGGCGAGATCGCCGAGGCGCTCGTGGTCAGCCCCGACACGGTCCGCACCCACGTCAGCCGGGCGATGGTCAAGCTGCAGGCCCGCGACCGGGCGCAGCTGGTCGTCTTCGCCATCGAGTCCGGGCTGCGGAGGACCTGACGCGCCGACCCGGCGCCAACTGGATCCCCGATTCCGCCGACCCGGCAGAAAGTGGTCCCGGATTCGTGCCGACCCGGCAGGACGTGGCTTCGGTCCGTGCATTTTCTGCCGGGTCGGCTGATCCTGCGCGCACTTTCGCGCCGGGTCGGCGGGATCTCAGAGCTAGTTCGTGCCGGGTCGGCGTCAGGAGGTGCGGGCGCGCACGTCCTCGGGTACGTCGATTCCGGGCAGGTTGTCGCCGGCGGCGACCGGGTCCTCGAGCACGCGCCGGAGCGGGATGTGGCCGCCCCAGATGCCGGCCGCGACGTCCTCCGGCTCGTCGACCGGGTCGCCGGCGCGGGCCTTCATCGACGCCTCGGCCAGCGGTACGGCGAGCACGGCCGTCGCGGCCATCTCCTTGCGGGTGCTGGGGCGCAGGGTCGCGGAGCGTCCGGGGATCATGTGGTCGACGATCAGGTCGAGGGCGTGCTGCCGCTCGGCGGCGTCCTCCACCACCCGAGCGCGTCCGATGATCACGGCGGAGCGGTAGTTCATCGAGTGGTGGAACGCCGAGCGGCCGGCGACCAGGCCGTCGAGCTCGGTGACGGTGACGCACACGGTGGTGTCGGCGGACTCGCGCAGCCACCGGGCAGCCACGGAGCCGTGGACGTAGAGCGTGCCGCCGTCGTCCGGGCCGTCCACGTCGACCGCGAAGGCCGTCGGCAGCACCACCGGGTGGTCGCCGACGCCCACGCCCAGGTGGGCGACGAGGGCGTCGGACAGCAGGGCCAGCAGGTCGGTGCGCTCGGCGACGGCGCGGTTGCGCCCGCGGCGGATCCGGGTGCGGTCGGTCGGCTCCATGACAACGCTCATGGGTCTATCGTGGGCCGGAAGTGGCCTGTGCACACGGGCCAGTTCCGCGCCAATCAGACAGGCCAATTCCGATGTTGCCCGTTCGCCTCGACCGCACCGACCCACGCCCTCTCGGCACCCAGCTCGCCGACCAGGTCCGCCGGCTGGTGCACGACGGGGTGCTCGCCAGGGACGACCGGATGCCGGCCAGCCGGCGGCTCGCGGCCGACCTCGGCGTCTCCCGTTCGGTCGTGGAGCAGGCCTTCGACCAGCTGCTCGCCGAGGGCTGGCTCGAGGCCCGCCAGGGCTCGGGCACCTGGGTCGCCCGCGGCACGACCGGCCGCCCGGCGGTGCCCCGGCGCCGTCGTACGCCTGCCGTGGAACAGCCGCTCGTCATGCTCGACGCGGGCACCCCGTGGATCGACCCACGGCACCAGGCGGTGTGGCGGCGGGCCTGGCGGGAGGTGTCGGTGGCGACGCCGCCGCGCGGGTACGACGACCCGCGCGGCCTGCCCGAGCTCCGCGCGCTCCTGGCCGAGCGGCTCGGGCGCACCCGCGGGCTGGCGGTCGACGCCGAGCGAGTGCGGGTCACCGGCGGCACGGGGGCGGGCCTGCGGCACCTGCTCGCCGTCCTGCCGCGGGAAGCGGTGGCGGTCGAGGACCCCGGGTACCGCGCCGCGGTGGCGACCGTGCGCGAGTCGGGGCGCAAGGTGCTTGATCTTCCCGCTCTCGAGCCCGTCACGGACCTGCGCGGCTGCGGCGCCGCCTACGTGACCCCCGCCCACCAGCACCCGCTCGGCCGGGTCATGCCCGCCGCCGACCGGCTCACCCTGCTCGCCACCGCGCGCCGCGACGGAGCGCTGGTGCTCGAGGACGACTACGACTCCGAGTTCCGCTACGACGTCGCACCGGTGCCCGCACTCGCCTCGCTCGACCGCGACCGGGTCGCCTACCTGGGCACCGCGTCGAAGGCGATCCTGCCGTCCCTGCGGCTCGGCTGGTCCGTCGTACCCGACCGGCTGCTCGACGCCTATGACGCCCACCGCTCACTCACCCACGACGCGCCGCCGTGGCCGGTGCAGCGGGCGCTGGTGACGCTGCTGCGCGACGGGTACGTCGACGCGGTGGTCCGCTCGGCCCGTCGGGTCTACGCCGAGCGGGCGCCGAAGGTGGTCGAGGCGCTGGCGCCGTACGCCGAGCTGGCGGGGCCCGTCGCCGGCATGTACTCCACCTGGCTACTGCCCCAGGCCCGCGCCGTGCGGGTTCGGGCGGCGGCCGAGGAGGCCGGCTTCCGGGTGAACCTGCTGCGCGACTACTGCCGCACGGCCCGGCTCAGCGGCCTGGTCGTCGGGTTCGGCGGCCCGACCGACGACGAGCTCGACCGGGCGTTGGCGGTGCTGGTGGCGGCCCTCAGCCGCTTGTAACTAAGTGTTACGTACTCGAGTTGGGGCTGGTGGGGCTCGTGTGGTGGATAACCGCGCTGTAACACTTAGTTACAAGCGGTCGGCGATCCTGACCGGCCGGCCCGCGACGTACCCGACCGCGACTTGGACCGCGGCGGTGCCGAGCAGCAGGGTGTAGGCCAGCGTCCAGCTGTCCGTGGCGTCGTGGAGGACGCCGACGAGGAACGGGCCGCCGGCGGCGAGCAGGTAGCCGACGCTCTGCGCCATGGTCGACATCGAGGCGGTCTGGGCAGTGGAGGTCGTGCGCAGCGCGAACATCGCCAGGGCCACCGGGAACACCGCGCCGCCGGCGCCGAGCAGGGCGGCCCACAGCCAGGCGCCGTCGACCGGGGCGATCCACAGGCCCGTCCAGCCGAGCGCGGTGAACACGGTCAGGGCGAGGACCAGGTGGCCCTGGTGACGCATCCGGACCGCGATCATCGGCGCGACGAAGAAGAACGGGAGGCCGATGACGATGCTGGTGGCCAGGAGCAGGCCCGCCTTCGCGTCGCTGAAGCCGGCGTCGGCGTACACGCTCGGCAGCCAGCTCATCATCACATAGGCGTTCAGCGACTGGGTCGCGAAGAGCAGGGTGACCGCCCACGCGATCGGGCTGCGCCACAGCGGTGCGTGCCGCACCTGGACGCGCTGCGGGTCGCGACGGCGGCAGTACGGCGCCCAGGCGATCCCCGCGGCGACGGCGGCCAGGGCCCAGACGCCGAGCCCGACCCGCCAGGAGCCGGCGGCGTCGGCGATCGGGACCGTGGTCGCGGCGCCGACGGCCGAGCCGAGGGAGAGCACGGCGGAGTAGGCGCCCGTCATGGTGCCGATCCGGTGGGGGAAGTGCTCCTTGACGATCGCGGGGATGAGCACGTTGCCCAGCGCGATGCCGGAGCAGGCGACCGCCGTACCGGCGATCAGGGCGGGGGTGCCGTCGAGGACGCGGAGCACGAGTCCGACCGCGACCAGGGCCAGCGCCGCGATCAGGCCGCGGTCGACGCCGATGCGCCGGGTGACGACCATCGCGGTCGCGCCGACGGCGGCGAAGCACAGCACGGGGACCGAGGTCAGCACGCCCTGGGTGGTGGCGGAGACGCCGAGGTCGCCGAGGTGGTCGAGCAGGGCGCCCAGCGAGGTGATCGCCAGGCGCAGGTTGAACGCGACGAGCAGGACGGCGACGGCGAGGCCCAGGCTCGCGCGGCCCCGCGCGCCTTCGGATGCGGGCGGCGACGGTGCGGCGGCATCATGGACCACGGCGGACATGCCGACTAGCATAGACAGACATCCGATCATTGGACGAATAGCCGGAAGGATTCCCATGCCCCTCGCCCCCACCGCACCCGCCTCGCTGGTCGACCAGGCCATCGCGGGGATGCGTGCGCTGCTGGAGAGTGGTGAGTGGGAGGTCGGCACCCGGGTCCCGCCCGAACCGGCCCTCGCCGCGGCTCTCGGCGTCAGCCGCAACACCGTGCGCGAGGCGGTCAAGGCGCTCGCACACCTCGGCCTGCTGCAGGTCCGGCGTGGCGACGGCACGTACGTCGCGGCCACCACCGACATGCAGGCGCTGATGCGCAAGCAGCTCGACCGGGTCGACATCGCCCACCTGTTGGAGGTCCGGCACGCGATCGAGGTGCGCGCTGCGGCGCTCGCCGCGGAGCGTCGTACCACCGCGGACCTGGTGGCCCTGGACGCGATCATGGACCGCCGTCGCCAAGCGGTGCTGGACGGCGACGGCCCGGCGTTCATCGACGCCGACGTCGACTTCCACTGCGCGGTCGTCGCCGCCGCACACAACCCGCTCCTCGTCGAGCTGTACGACGGCCTGGTCGAGACCCTGCGCGCCAGCATCGAGCACCCGGGCGCCGCCGACGTGCTCGCCGACGAGCACGACGCCGTCCTCGACGCGGTCCGCGCCGGCGACCCGGCACTCGCCGCCACGGTCAGCGCCGACCTGCTCGACCACGTGGTGCCTAGCGACGGGTGAGCTGCCCGCCGAGGATCGCCGCCAGCGCCAGCGCGAATCCGGCCAGCTGGACCGGCCGCAGCGCCTCGCCCAGGACCAGCCACCCGAGCGCGGCCGCCACGATGGGGGAGAGCAGGCCGAGCAGCGCGGTCGCCACGACGGGAAGCGAGCCGAGGCCGCGGAACCAGAGGAGGTACGCCGCCAGCCCGCCGACCGCGCCCAGCCACAGGTAGCCACCGGCTGCCGGGGCGTCGACGACGGGCGGGGTGCCCTCGATCAGGAAGGTCGTCGGCAGCAGGACCAGGCCGCCGGCCGTCAGCAGCCAGCTCACCAGCACCGGGGAGCTGACGCTCTCCGGCCGGCCCCAGCGTCGGGTCAGCACGACGCCCGTGGCCATCGAGAGGGCGCCGCCGAGGCCGGCGAGCAGGCCGACAGGGTCGAGGCCCGCGTCGGGGCCGAGCACGACCAGGGCGACTCCGCCGACGCCGGCGAGCGCCCAGCCCACGCGCGCCGCGGTCGGGTGCTCGCCGAGGAGCGGGAGTGCCAGTGCGATCACGAGCAGCGGCTGGACCGCGCCGACCGTGGCGGCGACGCCGCCGGGCAGGCGCTCGGCGGCGATGAAGAGCAGGGGGAAGAAGGCGCCGATGTTGAGCGTGCCGAGGGCGAGGGCGCGCCACCACCACACGCCGTGGGGGAGCCGGCGGAAGATCGCGAGGAGCAGCAGGCCCGCGGGCAGGGCGCGGAGCAGGCCGGCGAACAGTGGGTGGCCGGGCGGGAGCAGCTCGGTGGTCACCAGGTAGGTCGTGCCCCACACGGCCGGGGCGAGGGCGGTGAGGGCGGTCAGCCCTGCCGTGCTCGTGGTGCTGGTGGTGGTCGTCTGGGGCGCCGGGCGGTCGAGCGTGGTGGTCATGAGTCCAGCGTCTGCCTGTCTGGTCCATGAGTCCAACACATGCTTTTCATCGGATCGATCGTGGATCAAGATGGATGTGTGGAGCTGCAGCAGATGAGGTACGTCGTGGCCGTCGCCGAGCACGGATCCTTCACCCGGGCGGCCGAGGCCTGCTTCGTCGTGCAGTCCGCGCTCAGCCACCAGGTGGCCCGGCTGGAGCAGGAGCTCGGCGTGCGGCTGTTCCACCGCACCAGCCGCCAGGTCCGGCTCAGTGCCGCGGGCCAGGCCTTCCTGCCGGTCGCCCGCCAGTGCCTCGACGCCGCCGACCGCGCCCGGGCCGAGGTCGCGGCCGCGACGGGGGAGGTGCGGGGGCCGCTGTCGATCGGTGTCATCCCGACGGTGGCCGCGGTCGACGTACCCGAGGCGTTGCGGACCTTCCGCGAGCGCTACCCCCAGGTCCAGGTCCGGCTGACCAGCGGCAACAGCGACACCCACGTGCAGCAGGTGGCCGACGGAGCGCTCGACCTGGCCTTCCTCGGCCTGCCCGACGGTTGGGAGATCACCGGGGTCGCCGGCCGGCAGCTGGCCCGCGACCAGCACCGTGCCGTGATGGCGCCCGACCATCCGCTCGCCGGGCGGTCGCGGCTGACCCTCGCCCGGATCGCCGGTGAGACCTTCGTCGACTTCCCGGCGGGCACCACCGGCCGGCTGCAGGCCGACACCGCCTTCGCCGACGCCGGCCTGCGTCGCGAGGTCAGCTTCGAGACCACCGACATGCTGCTGATGGGGCGGCTGCTGCGGGCGGGCCTGGCGGTCGCGCTGCTCGCGTCCACGTTCGTGGAGCAGCTGCCCGGGCTGGTGGCCGTACCCGTGACGCGGGCGCCGGTGCGCACCGAGCACGTCGTCTGGAGCCCCTTCGGCCCTGCGCCCGCCGCGGCGGCCTTCCTCGAGCAGGTCGGCGTCGAGGTCTGATCCTCAGGTCGTCGTGGTGGCGGCCGATGGACCGGCGTGTCCGTCGTGCGCGCCCTGCTCGCCGTCGCCCTGCTGGCGACGGCGCTCATGCTGCCTGCGTCGGTGGCCTCGGCCGACGGCGGGCCGATCGAGGACTACGCGCCGTACGAGCCGCCCACCCGCTGCTCGCCGCACGACCGGATCGGCACGATCGCCGTCGGCCGCTGGGTCGTGCGTCGCTTCGGCGGCGCCGCGGGCGGAATCTCCCGCGCGTGCGGCGGCAGCCCGTCGGAGCACAACGAGGGCCGCGCGTTCGACTGGTCGGTCGACGTACGTCGCCCCGCCGACCGGCGCCGGGTCCGTCAGCTGCTGGCTGCCCTGTTCGCACCCGACGCCGCCGGCAATCCCGCCGCGCTGGCCCGGCGGATGGGCGTCATGTACGTGATCTGGGACGACACCACCTGGTCCTCCTGGCGCCGGTTCGCCCCCGCGCCGTACCTCAACGCCGGGTGCCCCTCCAAGCGCGAGTGCTCCCGCACCCTGCGGCACCGCGACCACGTGCACATCTCGCTCACCCGGGAAGGCGCTCGGGGCAGGCTGTCCTGGTACGCCGGCCGGGTCTGACCGCTCCGGACGCACCGCACCCCATACGTTCTGGTCGGGAATTCGGCGATTCCTCGACCAATTCGCATGGGGTGCGGTGCGGATCCGGCTGAGGCTCACTTCCCCCAGGCGGGGTTCCAGCCCTCGATGTCGCTGGCGGGACGGGTGGAGGGGCCGGTGTAGATCGCCGAGGGGCGGATCAGGCGGCCGGTCCTCTTCTGCTCGAGGATGTGGGCCGACCAGCCGCCGGTGCGGGCGCAGGTGAACATCGAGGTGAACATGTTGGCCGGGACCTCGGCGAAGTCGAGGACGATCGCGGCCCAGAACTCGACGTTGGTCTCGAGGACGCGGTCGGGACGGCGGGCGCGGAGCTCGGCGAGGGCGGCCTTCTCGAGGGCCTCGGCGACCTCGTAGCGGGGGGCGTCGAGCTCGCGGGCGGTACGTCGCAGCACTCGCGCGCGGGGATCCTCGGCACGGTAGACGCGGTGGCCGAAGCCCATCAGCCGCTCGCCGGAGTCGAGCAGGCCCTTGACGTAGCCCTCGGCGTCGCCGGACTTCTCGACCTCCTCGATCATGTGCAGCACGCGCGAAGGAGCACCGCCGTGGAGCGGCCCGCTCATCGCGCCGATCGCGCCGGAGAAGGCGGCCGCGACGTCGGCGCCGGTGGAGGTGATCACGCGGGCGGTGAAGGTGGAGGCGTTCATGCCGTGCTCGGCCGCCGACGACCAGTACGCGTCGATCGCGTGGGCATGCTTCGGGTCGGCCTCGCCGCGCCAGCGGATGAGGAACTTCTCGGCGAGGGTCGTGCCCTCGTCGACCAGCTTCTGAGGTACGACGGGCAGGTGGATGTCGCGAGCCGACTGGCCGGCGTACGACAGCACCATGACGGCCACCCGGGCGAGGTCCGCGCGGGCCTGCTCGTCGGAGATGTCGTAGGTCTGGCCGAAGCCGAAGGCCGGCGCGAGCATCGCGATCGCGGCCTGGACGTCGACGCGGACGTCGCCGGTGTGGACGGGGAGGCTGAACGCCTCGGCCGGCGGCAGGCCGGGGGTGAAGGAGCCGTCGATCAGCAGGCCCCAGACGTTCTCGAAGGGGACGCGGCCGGCCAGGTCCTCGATGTCGACACCGCGGTAGCGCAGCGCCGAGCCTTCCTTGTCGGGCTCCGCGATCTGGGTCTCGAAGGCGACGACGCCCTCCAGTCCGTGGTGTACCTCAGGCATCGGCGTGCTCCTTCGTCAGACGGTGCGGACGCTCCGAGCCGGGCGGTCCGCGGGCCACCCGGCATTCTGCCCCACGGCCGTTCGGGGCTCGCTCGTGCGGTTCCCTAGGGTGGCTCCATGACCATCGGACCCCGCCTGGCAGCCCTGCGCCGCGAGTACGGCGAGCAGGGGCTCGTCGAGGCTGACGTACCGCCCTCGCCGTGGCCGCTGTGGCAGGACTGGTTCGACGCCGTGTCGGACGCGGGCGTGCACGAGCCCAACGCGATGGTGGTCGCGACCGTCGACCCCGACGGCGCGCCCTCGGCCCGGATGGTGCTGCTCAAGGGGGTGGCGGCCGAGGGGCCCGACGACGGGTTCACGTTCTTCACCAACACCGCCTCCCGCAAGGGCGAGGCGCTGGCGGCCGAGCCGCGTTGTGCGCTGCTGTTCCCGTGGCACCCGCTCGAGCGGCAGGTCCGGGTCGAGGGGACGGCACACCCGCTGGGCGCGGAGCAGGTCGCGGCGTACTTCGCCACCCGCCCGCGCGGCGCCCAGGTCGGCGCCTGGGCCTCACCCCAGTCGCGGGTCGTCGACGGGCGGGGCGAGCTGGACCAGCTGTACGCCGAGGCACAGGACCGCTTCGCCGACGCCGAGGTACCGGTGCCGCCGGCGTGGGGCGGCTACCGCGTGCAGCCGGCGTCCTTCGAGTTCTGGCAGGGCCGGTCGGGCCGGATGCACGACCGGCTGCGCTACGCCCGGACGTCGAGCGGCTGGGAGCTGACCCGGCTGGCACCCTGACGCAGCCCGCTGTCGGAGGGCTGGTCCGCCTTCTGGGCGGCCGCGTAGATCGCCGCCAGCGCGATCAGCACCGCCAGCACCGCGACCAGGATGAAGGTCTCGCGGCGGCCGGTACCGGCCGTGGGGGACGGGGTCTCCGGTGCCGCCTTCGGTGCCGCCTTCGGTGCTGGCTTCGGTGCTGGCTTGGGAGCCGCTTCGGGCGCCGGCTCGGGGGCCGGCTCGGGGGCCGGCTCGGGCCGGCGGGTGCGGTGGGTGTGGTGGGTGTGGTGGTGGCTGGAGCGGCGCCGGCTGCTGCGCCGGCGCCGGACGATCTCCTCGCCCAGGCCGGGCACCTGACCGGCGCCCTCGAGGGGCTCGAACCGCGGGATGGCGTGCTCGGTCACCACGACCCGACGCAGCGCCTCGTGCTCGTCATCGGGCAGGTCGGCCGCGAAGGCCTGGTCCTCGGCGTGGTCTTCGACGTGGTCCTCGGCGTGGTCCTCGGCGTGGTCCTCGGCGTGGTCCTCGTCGGCCTCCTCGACGAGGGGCACCTCGCGGTTCGGGATGAGCAGCGAGCGGAACTCGGCGTGCTCGCGCGCCCGCTCGTCGGAGCGGAGGGCGTCGCGGGGGTCGGTACGGTCGTCGGCCACGACGACATCTTCGCGCATCCGGACCCGGCATCGGGGTCGTGTGCCCGAGAACGCGTCATTCCGGGCGGGGGTGGAGGCGGGCCAGCACCTCGGCGGCGATCGTCTCGACGGCGGGCCGGCGGGCGATGGTGGCGGCGAGGGCCTGCGCCCGGAGGCGGTACGACGACTCGTCGAGCACCCGCCGCAGGGCCGGTGCGAGGTCGCCCGGCCGGCGTACCCGCACCGCGACGCCGGCGTCGACCAGCCGCACCGCGTGGTCGAACTGGTCGTAGTCGACGGGCCACACCACCGAGGGCAGGCCGGCGGCGAGGGCATGGCCGAGCACGCCGGCGCCGCCGTGGTGGACGACCGCGTCGAAGCGCGGCAGGTCGCGGGCATAGTCGACGTAGTCGTGGACCACGACGCCCGGCGGCGGGGCTACGGACCCCGTCCCGCCGAGGCTGACGTGCACCTCGACGTCGGGCAGCGCGTCGGCGGCGTCGGCGGCCCAGGCGACCAGGGTCGCCTTGTGCCACGGCAGGTGGGTCCCCGCGGTGACCAGCACCGCTCGCCTTCCAGCAGCCAGGACCGGCGCCGACGTGCCCGACGGCGGGGTGTGCAGCACCGGGCCGACGTACCGGACGGCGGCGGGCAGCGACCGCGGGTACTCCACCGCCTCCGGGGTCAGCGCGAACACCCGCTCGGCGGAGTAGATCGACTCCGAGCCGTCCGGGCGGTACTGCCGGGTGACGCCGACATCGGCCAGCCGCACCCGCGCCAGCCGCGGCGCGAGCCGCTTGAACCCGCGCACCCAGGAGCGCCCGACGGCGTCGCGGCCCCGGCCCAGCGCAGAGCGACCGGGGCGCCAGCCCCCGAGGTACGACGGCGGCCCGGTGCGCCCCTCGATGGCGCACGGCGACGGGTGGGTGGTCCACCAGGGCACGCCGAGCTCGTCGGCCGCCGTACCGACCGCGCCCATGGTGAAGTCCGCGATCACCAGGTCCGGGCGGTGATCGGCCCACGCGAGCAGCAGCTCGCGGCGGAAGTCCGCCTGCAGCGCGACCGCCGCGCGGAACTGGCGCAGGAGCAGGCGCGGGTTGCTGCCGATCCGGTACGACGGGTTCACCACCGTCTCGATCACCTCGTCGGCGCCGTCCAGCAGCGCCAGCCCGGTCACGCCGGAGGCGGCGATCGCCGGGAGCGCGGCCGCGGTGCTGATCACCCGGACGTCGAGGCTGGGCTCGGTGGCGAGCCGGGCGGCGATACCGAGGATCGGGTGGAGGTGGCCCGCCATCGGCGGCGTGACCAGGTCGACGCGCATCAGGAGAGCTCCGTCGCGAGGTCGCGGCACAGTGCGGCCAGCTCGGGCGCCGCCAGGTAGTCGAGGTGCCCCGCATCGACGCTCACCTCGTGCGGCCACCACCGTGCCAGGTGGTCGCCCCGGCTGCCGACCCGGACCGTGCGGCAGGCGGGCGGCCGGGTGGCGACCGCGCCGTACGCGACGACGGTGAGGCGGTCCAGGACCTCGGTGGGAAGCGAGAGCCGGCCCAGGAGGTCCAGCCCGATCGACCCGGCCAGCACCAGGGTCCGGTCGGCCGTCCGCAGCCGCGCCTCGACCAGCGGCCGGTGCCGCCGCGCCCACCGGCCGCGCAGCAGCCGGATCCGCCAGAACAGCACCAGGTGGCGCAGGCTCCCGAGCCACAGGGGCACGGGTCGCCAGGCTGGTCCGAGGGGAGGCGCCAGCCGGTCGTCGTACGGGAAGTTCAGCCGGACCTTGGCGGACTCCGCCAGCGGCAGCGCGTCGAGGAAGGCGTCCTGGACCGGGGAGAGCGCGCAGGACCGCGGGTCGCTCTGGCCGGTGAGGTGGAGGACCTGCAGGTTCATCGCACCGGCGAGAAGTCGTCGTCGGAGCGCACCCGGTAGGTGCGGGTGCGCCAGCGGATCGTGCGCTGCACCGCGCCGTGCCCGAGGTGCGCCGGCTGCACCAGCTCGGAGACCAGCGAGGGCAGCGGGGCGTGCAGGGAACGCCCGTAGATGCGGCGGTGTACGACCTGCAGCAGCAGCCAGCGCCCACTGAGCAGCGCCACGAGCGGACCGGGCCGGCGCGAGCGGACCGAGCCGGCGAGCACCGCCCAGAGGAGGTTCGGGTGGGTCCCGTGCAGGACGCTGATCGCAGCGACGGTGCGCAGCGGCTGGCGGCGCAGCAGCAGGTTGGCGAAGAGCATCCAGCGGTGCATCAGCCGCACGTAGTGGCCGGGCGACTCCACGGTCGTGGTGATCCACTGCGGCGACGCGGTCTGGCAGATCGTCCCGCCGCCGCGCCGGACCGCCCCCGCGACCGCGAGGTCGTCGGTGAGGTTGTGCAGGATCGGCGTGAACCCGCCGATCGCGCGCAGGTCGGCGACCCGCATCGCCCAGCACATCCCGTTGATCGTCACGGGCGCCATCGGCAGGTACGTCAACGCCGCGTTGTTGTCGACGAACTGCTCCACGAGCCGGGCCCACGGCGTCCTCCCGGGGAGGTACGCCGGCAGCCCGGTCGCGAGCGTCGCCCGCTCGAGCCCGCCGAGGAGCGCGCCCAGGCTGGCGCGGGGGAGCCGGGTGTCGTCGTCGAGGACGAGGAACACCTCGTCGTCGGCGCAGTCGTCGAGTGCCGGCTGCAGCTTGGCCAGCTTGGGGTTCACGCCGTCGGGCGCGGGCGGGCAGAGTCGTAGCTCCACGCGTGGCAACCGGTCCCCCAAACCGTTCGATCGAACGGTTCGAGCGAGGTTCGGGGCCGAGAAGTCCCCCGAACCGTTCGATCGAACGATCCGGTGCGCGACGCGCCGGGCCTCGACGTCGTCCTCGTCGACCAGCCAGACGAACCGCGCACCGGCCAGGGAGAGCAGGTTGTCGCGCAGTGCGTCCTCGAGGCCCGGGTCGCCGGACAGGATCGGCTGCACCACGACGACCTTCGCGACGGCCGGGTCCGCGGGCGGCACAGCCGGCGGCGCGGCCGATGCGGCCCGCAGCGACGCCACGGTCTTCCCGGCCTGCAGCGCGAGGTAGCCCGCGGCGGCGCCCCACACCCACCGGCTCACAGCTGCTCCCTCTGCCAGGCCACGAACTCCTCGACCCCCTGCGCCACCGACACCGCCGGCGCTCCGAGGTCCTGCAGCATCCTGTCGGGCACGAAGGTCTTGGACCACGAGAGCACCCCGACGCCGTACGGCGTGATCGGCGGCTCGCCCGGCAGGTGCAGGATCCGCCAGGTCCGCTCCAGCACGGTCGCGGCCCGCATCGCCGTGGTCAGGCTGACGTCGCGGGTGGGCGGGGCGAACCCGAGGCGTCCGATCACGTCGAGCAGCATCGCCTGGATCTCCACCGGCTCGGCGTTGGTGAGGTTGTAGACGCCGCCGAGCTCGGGCCGGCCGGCCAGCTGGAGCAGGTAGTCGGCGAGGTTGTCGACGTAGATCAGGTCTCCCACCGCCGGCGTCGTGCGCCCGGTCAGCCGTGGTACCCGCCCCGCCTTCGCGGCCGCGATGATCCGCGGGAAGAGCACGGTGTCGCCGGGGCCGAACACCGCGCGCGGTCGCGCGATCACCCAGGAACCCCCGTAGGTGCGGACGATCCGCTCCGACGCGGCTTTGGTGCGGGCATAGTCGTTGGCGAACTCGCCGGGCAGCGGGGTGTCCTCGGTGAGGTCGAGCTGGTCGCCGTCGCGGTAGAGCACCGAGGACGACGAGACGTGCACCAGGCGCGGCTCGCCGAGCCGCGCGCACCAGTCGACGACCGTCTGGGTGGCGATCATGTTGTCGCGCTCGTAGGCCTTGCGGGGCGCGTACGGCGTGGCCCGGGCAGCGCAGTGGATCACCGCGTCCGGCCGCCACGGCAGGTCCGGCAGGTCCTCGGCACCCACGACGCCGAGGTCGACGCTGAGGTAGTCGGGCCGGTCCAACCGGCGCCGCCCGAGCCCGACCACCTCGTGCCCGGCCGCACTCGCCCGCTCCCACAGCCGTCCGCCCACGAACCCGGACGCCCCGGTCACCAGCAGCCTCATCGGGTGGGTCATGACACCTTCCTGATCCGTCGTCGCTTCGCGTCGGGCGCCTCCGCCGGCCACGCCATCGGTACGACGGCCGGTGCCGTCGCGCCCAACCGGCGCGCCAGTCGCCCGACCTCCGTGGCCACCCGCTCCGTCGTACCTGACGAACCGGTCGTGGTCGCCAGCCGCCACTCGGCGCCGTGCTGCTCGATCCGGTAGTCGCCGAGCTCCCCGGCCAGCGCCACCGCATGGCGCAGCACGTCGGGGTAGACGGGCACGTCGCCGAGGGTCAGCACGTCGTCCGCCCGGCCCAGCACGGCATGGATCGAGCGGCCGGGGCGCCCGCACGGGCAGGGGCCGGGCGCGGCGAGCAGGACGTCGTCGAGCCGGTGCCGGACGACGTACTGCGTGGTCCGGGTGAAGTCGGTGACGACCGGGTGGAAGCGCTGGTGGTCGATCCACTCGGGCTCGACGTGCACGTGCGCCTCGTTGAGGTGCAACCGGCCGGCGGGACAGCTGACCGCCAGCAGGCCCTCGGTGGCCTGGTAGATCTGCTCGACCGGCCGCCCGAAGGCCTCCCGGATCACCGCCTCGTCGTCGGGCTCGAGGGTCTCCGCGACCGAGACGACCTGGAGCGGCCGCAACCCCGCCGGCTTCGTGGTGGCGATCTGCCGCAGCACGCTCGCCGGGGCGACCAGGACGTCCGTGCCCGGCAGCGACGGCAGGTGGGCGGCGACGGGCATCGTCAGGTCGTGCCACGAGAAGGAGACCCGCCGGCTCTCGAGCGTCTCGTAGAGGTTGCTGTTGGCCCGCAGGAAGAGCGCGACCCGCAAGGGTCGTCGGGTCAGCACGCGCAGGGACTGCGGGGACATGAGCTGTCCCATCAGGATGCCCGCCCACAGGCGGCTCTCCGCCTCCGAGACGAGGAAGACGCCTCGGGTGCCGGAGGTTCCCGAGGACAGCCCGACGGTCACCCCGCCGGGCAGCCGGTCGGTGAAGGAGCGGGACCGCTCGGCCGCCTCGGCGACCGCCAGTGCGTGGTCGAGCGTGATGCCGTGCCGGTTGAACGCGGCGAAGTCGGCGAGCACGGTCCGCTTGTCGACGACCGGCAACGAGGAGAGGGGCCGGCCCGCGAGAGGCGCGTAGAAACGGGCTTTCGGCAGCTCGACGCGCAGGAACCGCTCGAGCGCCCGGGCCCGCGCGGCGTCGTAGCGACGGGGGAGGAGCCAGCGCTCACGGGCGAACGCCGCAGCGACCGCCGCCTGACCGGACGGCATCAGAGCCCGGCGTACCAGGCCGCGTGGCCCTCCGGGCAGTGCGCCGGGAGGATCAGCAGGTCGTCGTGCGCGGCGTCGAGGACGTGCAGCACGCCGAGGGTGCGGACCGTCGCGTCCCAGTCGTGCATGACGCCCTTCGCCAGCCGGGACGGCGGCTTGAGGTCTCGGAAGGAACGCGAGGTCCAGGCGGCGTCGCCGACCAGCAGCACCTGCCGGCCGCCGGAGGTGAACAGCAGGCCGAGGTGGCCGGGCATGTGGCCGGGCAGGTCCACGGCGAGCAGGCTGCGGTCGCCGAGCAGGTCCCAGGTGCGCAGCCCGCCGACCTGGACGGCCGGGAAGGCGTCGACCGGGTCGAGCCGGTCGCGCAGGTCGTCGGGAAGCAGGGCCGGCAGGATCGCGTGGCGCACGGCGTTGATCCCGCGCAGGGACAGGGCGTGCGTCGCTCCCGAAGCACCGGCGATGATCCGGGCCCGCGGGTGGTCGAGCAGCCCGCCGACGTGGTCGCCGTGGAAGTGCGAGACCACGATCCGGCGTACGTCGGCGGGGTCGACGTCGAGCGCCGCGAGCCGTCGCGGCAGGTGCTCCTCGGGCCGCAGCGTCACGGGGAGGGTGTTGCGGTAGAGCAGCTCGGGCAGCCGGCTGGTGGCGTCCATGAAGTGCTGGGAGTAGCCGGTGTCGAACAGGGTCCAGCCGTGGTCGGGGTGGTGCAGTGCGCCGACGTATGACGGGAACTCGATGACCTTGAGCCGTCCGCCCTGACGGGCCATCGCCTCGGGGCCCTTGCAGTGGCCGACGCGCAGCCAGTGGAAGCCGACCTCGGGCTGGTCGTTCAGTAGCACAGCACGACCCCGCCCATGCTGAGCCCGGCGCCGGTGCCGAGCAGCAGCGCGTGGTCGCCGCGCCGCAGGCGGCCGGACTCGATCGCGGCGTGCAGGGCCGACGGCAGCGACGCACCGACCTGGTTGCCGTGGTCGGCGTAGATGTCCACGAGCCGCCCCTCCTCGATGCCGAAACGGTGGCGGAGCCAGGCCAGCGCGTGGTGGCTGGCCTGGTGCGGTACGACGACCGGCAGGTCGGCCATCGTCGTGCCGGCCGTGGTCAGCAGCCGGTCGACGAACGGCGGCAGGTGCTTGACCGCGAGCCGGAACACGGCGCCGCCCTCCATCCGGAACCGGCCCCAGTGGGCGTACTCGCCCTCGACCCGGTCGGGCGCGAACCGCGAGCCGCCACCGCGGATCTCGCAGGTGTGGGCGCCCTCGCTGTGGGTGGCGAAGTCGGCGGCGAGGACGGCCGACCCGGTCTCGCCCGCGTGCCCGACGACCGCCGCCGCGGCGCCGTCGCCGAAGATCCCGGACGCCCCGAGGTCGGACCAGTCGAGGCCGACCGAGGCCAGGTCGCTGGAGACGATGAGGATCCGCTGGTGGCGGCCCGCGTCGACCAGGGTGGCGGCGAGGTCGAGCGCGACCAGGAAGCTCAGGCAGCTCGCGTTGACGTCCCACGCCGCGATCGGCCGGCCCGGCGCGAGCTCCTCGTGCAGCAGCGCGGCGTTGCACGGCAGCGGCTGGTCGGGCGTCGCGCTGGCGCCGATGATCACCTCGATGTCGTCGAGGGTGAGGCCGGCCGCCGCGAGGGCCTTGCGGGCCGCGCGGGCGCCCAGCTCGGCGGCGGAGCCACGCTCGACGTACCGCACCCGTACGCCGGTCCGCTCCTCGACGGTGCCGGGCGGGAGCCCGAGGCGCTCGTCCATCGCGGCGCTGGTGACGGCCTCGTCGGGGCGCACGGCACCCGTGCCGAGGATCCGCAGTGCGCGGGGTCCGAGAGCAGGCATGGCGACGAGGATAGTCACCGCCCGGCGTCGTCGAGCGCGGCTTTCGTCAGGGTCCGGCCGAGGTCGACCAGCTCGTCGGCCCGGTGGAAGTCGATGGTGCGGGCGGCGCTGAGCGGGACCGTGACCAGGACGTCGGGGGGCAGGGTCGCCAGCCGGTAGCGGGTGATCAGGCTCTGCATCGCGTCGAAGGACAGCGAGACGACCTCGGCGGTCCGTACGTCGGGGCGTGCGTCGACCGCCTCGGCCGGCGGTGCCTCGGCAGGTGCCTCGGGTGCCGCGGTCGCGCCCAGCTCCTCCTCCCCGCGCCGGAACCGGCGGCGCAGGTCGGCCGCCCACTCCGCGCGGCGTACCGAGAAGCCACGGGCGGGGGAGGTCGGCTCGTGCGGCTCGCGCGGGCCCTGCAGCGAGACCGCGACGGTGAAGTCGGCGGTCGCCGCCGCGGTGGGCTCGAGCGGCAGCGGGTTGAGCAGGCCGCCGTCGACGAGCACCCGGCCGTCGACCACCGCGGGCGTGAACAGGCCGGGGATCGCGAAGGACGCGCGCATCGCGGGGATCAGCGGGCCGCGCTGGAACCACACCTCGCGACGGGCGGCCAGGTCGGTGGCGACCGCGGTGTAGGGGATCGGCAGCGACTCGATGAGCACGTCGCCGACGATCTCGTCGAGCGCGGCCATCAGCCTCTCGGCGCTCGCGGCGCCGCCGCCGGCCCAGGTCGGGTCGGCCAGTCGTACGACGCGGCGTCCGGTCAGCGTCGAGGCCCAGGCGGCGAACTCGTCGTCCTTGCCGGCGGCGACCAGGCCGCCGACGACAGCGCCCATCGACGTACCGGAGACGGCGACGATGTCGTGCCCGCGCTCGCGCAGCTCCTGGACCGCGCCGAGGTGGGCGTACCCGCGGGCGCCGCCGGAACCGAGGACCAGAGCGACGCGTGCCATGACTCCATTGTGTGTCGGGACGCCTCGCATAGCCCGGGAACGGGGGTGTCGTTGTGCTCACATGGGTCGTCTCGTCCTCGCTCTGTGCCTCGCTGCCGCCGGCCTGGCGTCCGTACCGAGCGCGGCGCGAGCCGACGATCCGGTGCCCGTGGTCGTCGACCAGCGCTTCACCACCTCCGACGGCGTGGAGCTGCAGACCACGCTGACCAGCAGCGGACCCGTCGCCGCGAAGCCGACGGTCGTGGAGTTCTCGCCGTACGGCGACAACAGCCAGACCCTCGCCGTGACGCCCGACTACAACTACCTCCTGGTCCAGATCCGCGGCACCGGCGACAGCGACGGCGGGTTCGACGCGCTCGGCCCGCAGAGCCAGCGCGACGTCGTCGAGGTGCTGCAGTGGGCGTGCAGCCAGCCGTTCAGCGACGGCCGGCTCGCCCTCAACGGCTTCTCCGCGAGCGCGATCGTGCTCTACAACTCCTGGCACCACGAGCTGCCGTGCGTGAAGGCCGCGATCATGCGGTCCGGCACCCACGAGCTGTACCGCGACCTGCTCGTGCCCGGCGGCATCCTCAACCTCGCCCCCGGCGCCGGCGTGCTCGCGATGATCGGTGCCCCGGCCCTGCTGCAGGGCGCCGACCGCCTCCAGCGGGACCCGGCGTCCTCGCTCGACGTGCTGGGCGGCCTGTTCGCCAGCGGCACCGGCGTGCTCGCGCATCCGAGCCTCGACGCGTGGTGGGCCGAGCGCGGCTGGCGTGGCGACGCCAACGACATCCCCGTGCTGATGCTCGACGGGTTCTACGACGTGGAGTCGCGCGGCGCCTTCCAGGCCTTCCAGGCGTTGCGTGCCGACGGCGCCCACCTGGTGATGGAGGGCGGGCACGACGGCACTCCCGCAGGCACCGACGGCGGAGTGGGCGAGGCGCACGCCTGGCTCGACCACTACGTGCGCGGCGTCGACAACGGCATCGAGGACACCCCCGAGGTCAGCCTGGTGCTCGCGAAGGGCGACCGCGCCGCGTACCTCGCCGGCGAGCACGTCCGGTACGACGCCACGGACTGGCCGGTACCCGGCACCACCTGGACCGAGCTCGCGCTGGCCACCGGCAAGCGCCTCGCCACGGCCCCGGACGCGACGCGCTCCACGGCGTCGTACCTCACCGTGCCGACGTTGCCGACCATGTCCGACGTCCCGACCTGGTCGCTGCTGGAGGCCGGTGGCGCGAAGGCGCTGACCGGCGCGCTGCCGCTCCTCGGCCGCACGGACGCGGTCGCCATCGACCACCTGACCGGCCTGACCTACACGACCGCGGCGCTGTCCGACGACGTCGCCCTCGCCGGGCCGGTGGCGCTCGACGTACCGCTGGCGACCTCGACCCCCGGCTCCGGGATCTGGGCGATCCTCTCCGACGTCGCACCCAACGGCTCCTCCCACCCGCTCACCGTCGGGCGGCTGTCCACGAGCTACCCGGACCTCGTCCCCGGCAGGTCCCTGACCGACGGCGGCGGCGCGGTCGTGCAGCCGTACGGCGACTACAGCGCCGCCGACCGCCCACGAGCGGGCGAGATGCGGCGCTACCAGGTCGAGCTGTGGCCGGTCGGCAACGTCTTCCGCGCCGGTCACCGGCTGCGGATCCAGCTTGTCGGGACCTCCCTATTCTCGCCGCTGTCCCTCCCCGCGCTGCACACGATCCGGGTCGGCGGCGCGGACGGCGCCCGGCTCCGCGTGCCCGTGCTTCCCGGAAGCGACCTCGCCTCCGCCCTCCGTTGAGTTGCCGCATCCTCACCGTTGACTTGCCGAACTCGATGGCGAGGATGTGGCAACTCAACGGTTGGCTTGCGGCAACTCAACGGTGAGGATGCGGCAAGTCAACGATAAAACCAGTTGTGAGTGAGTACTCACTCACTTAGTCTGGTCGGCATGCCACCCCGTGCCGCCCCGCTGTCCGCCGAGGATCGCCGCGAGATGTTGATCCGGGCGACCCGGCCGCTGCTCTACGAGCACGGTCGGGGGGTGACCACGCGGCTGATCGCCGAGGCGGCGGGAGTCGCGGAGGGCACGATCTTCCGGGTCTTCGACTCCAAGGACGACCTGGTCGACGCGACCATCGCGCGCGCCTTCGAGCCGGGCGACGTGCTGCGCCGGCTCGACGAGATCGACCCCCGGTTGCCGCTGCGGGACAGGATGGTGGCGATGACCTCGATCCTGCAGCAGCGGTTCCTGGCGATCTTCGAGCTGATGCGGGCCCTGGGGGCGGTCGGCCCGCCGCACCACCTGCGCGACCGGCCCGAGATCGTCGAGGGCCTCGAGGACGTACGCCGCCGGCTGCTCGCCCTGATCGAGCCCGACGCGGACCGGCTCACCCTGCCGCCCGAGCAGGTGCTGCACGTGTGGCGCCTGCTGACCTTCGCCGGCTCCCACCGGGAGATCGCCGACAACGACCTGCTCACCCCCACCCGGATCGTCGACACCGTGCTCCACGGTGTCGAGAGGAGGGAGTCCTGATGCTCCGACAGCTGCTGCGCAGCTACCTGCGCCCCTACAAGGGCTGGCTCTCGGCGATCGTCGTGCTCCAGTTCACCGGCACCGCCGCGATGCTCTACCTGCCCAGCCTCAACGCCGACATCATCGACCAGGGCGTCGCCCGCGGCGACACCGGCAAGGTCGTCCAGCTCGGCGCCATCATGCTCGCCGTGGCGCTCGTGCAGGCCGCCTGCTCGATGACCTCGGCCTGGTTCGGTGGCCAGGCCGCGATGGCCTTCGGCCGCGACCTGCGCAAGGCCGTGTTCGGCCGGATCGGCAGCTTCTCGGCGCGTGAGGTCTCCACCTTCGGGGCCCCGTCGCTGATCACCCGCGCCACCAACGACGTCCAGCAGGTGCAGATGCTGGCGATGATGACCTGCCTGATGGCGGTGACGATCCCGATCATGATGGTCGGCGGCATCATCATGGCGATGCGCGAGGACTTCGGGCTGTCCTGGCTGGTGGTCGCGGTCGTGCCGGTCCTCTTCGTCTGCATCGGCGTCGTCGTCTCGCAGATGGTGCCGGCCTTCCGGCAGGTCCAGGAGCGGCTCGACGACGTCAACCGCGTTCTGCGCGAGCAGATCACCGGCATCCGGGTGGTGCGGGCCTTCGTCCGCGAGCCGCAGGAGGTGCGCCGCTTCGAGCGGTCCAACGAGGACCTCACCGTCGTCTCGCTGCGCGCGGGCCGCTGGATGGCGGTCATGTTCCCGCTCGTCATGGGCGTCTCGAACGTCGCCAGCGTCGGCGTGATCTGGTTCGGCGGCCACCGCGTCGACGGCGGTCAGATGGAGGTAGGTGCGCTGACGGCGTTCCTGTCCTACCTGATGCAGATCCTGATGTCGGTGATGATGGGCACCTTCATGCTGATGATGATCCCGCGGGCCTCGGTCAGCGCGGACCGGATCGGCGAGGTGCTCGACACCGGCACCAGCGTCGTACCGCCCACGAACCCGATCACCGAGGTCTCGGTCGCGGGCCACCTCGACCTCGAGGGTGTCGGCCTCACCTACCCCGGCGCCGAGGCGCCGGTGCTGCGCGACGTCACCTTCTCGGCACGCCCCGGCCAGACCATCGCGGTGATCGGCTCCACCGGCGCCGGCAAGACCACGCTGGTCAACCTGGTGCCGCGCCTGCTCGACGCCACCGCCGGGGTGGTGCGCGTCGACGGCGTCGACGTCCGCGAGCTCGACCCCGAGCTGCTCTGGTCCCGGATCGGGCTGGTGCCGCAGCGCGCCTTCCTGTTCTCCGGCACCGTCGCCTCCAACCTGCGCTACGGACGGCCCGACGCGACCGACGACGAGCTGTGGGAGGCCCTCGAGATCGCCCAGGGCGCCGACTTCGTGCGCCAGATGCCCGAGCAGCTCGAGACGGCCGTCGCCCAGGGCGGTACGACGGTCTCCGGCGGCCAGCGCCAGCGCCTGGCCATCGCCCGGGCCTTGGTACGACGACCCGAGATCTACCTCTTCGACGACGCCTTCTCGGCGCTGGACGTCGCCACCGACGCCCGGCTGCGGGCCGCGCTGAAGCCGGTGACCCGCGACGCGACGGTGCTCATCGTCGCGCAGCGCATCGCCACCATCCGCGACGCCGACGTGATCCTCGTGCTCGAGGACGGCGAGGTCGTCGGGCAGGGCACCCACGACGAGCTGTTGCGGGACAACCCGACGTACCAGGAGATCGCCGCCTCGCAGGGCATCAAGGGAGAGGAGGTCATGGCATGAGCGAGACCCCGAAGAACGGCACCATGAAGCAGACCGAGCGGATCGTCCAGCAGGGCGGGCCCGGCCGGGGCCCGATGGGAGGCATGGTCGGCCAGAAGGCCGACGACTTCGGCAGCTCCGCACGCCGCCTGCTCGCACGCCTGCGACCGGCCCGCGGCCGGGCGATCGCCGTACTCCTGCTCGGCATCGGCAGCGTCGCCTCGGTCGTCGTCGGCCCCTACCTCCTCGGCAAGGCGACGGACGCGGTGTTCAACGGCTTCATCGGCGGCCGGCTGCCCGAGGGCAGCACCAAGGCCGACGCCGTCGCCCGGGCGGAGGCGTCCGGCAACGACGGCCTCGCCGACTTCCTGCGCGGCCTCGACATCACACCGGGCCAGGGCGTCGACTTCGACAAGGTCGGCCACCTCCTGCTCATCACGCTGCTGGTGTACGTCGGCGGGCAGGTGCTCGGCTGGCTGCAGGGCTACCTGGTCAACGACATCGTCCAGGCGACGGTCAAGCAGATGCGCACCGACGTGGAGGAGAAGATCCACCGGCTGCCGCTCGCGTACTTCGACAAGCAGCCGCGCGGCGAGCTGCTCAGCCGGGTCACCAACGACATCGACAACGTCGCGCAGAACCTGCAGCAGACGATGAGCCAGCTGCTCACCTCGCTGCTGATGGTCGTCGGCGTGCTCGGCGCGATGTTCTGGGTCTCCCCGCTGCTCGCGGTGATCGCGCTGGTGTCGGTCCCGATCGCGATGTTCGTGACCGGGCGGATCATGAAGCGCTCGCAGAGCCAGTTCATCAACCAGTGGCGCCAGACCGGCCGGCTCAACGCTCAGGTCGAGGAGTCCATCTCGGGTCACGCTCTGGTGACCGTGTTCGGCCGCCGCAGTGCCGTGGAGGACGAGTTCGACTCCGCCAACGAGGAGCTGTACCAGTCGTCGTACCGTGCCCAGTTCATCAGCGGTCTCGTGATGCCGCTGATGATGCTGGTCGGCAACCTCAACTACGTCGTGATCGCGGTCGTCGGCGGGCTCCGGGTCACCTCGGGCGCGCTGTCGCTCGGTGACGTGCAGGCCTTCATCCAGTACTCCCGGATGTTCACCCAGCCGATCACCCAGATCGCGTCGATGGCCAACCTGCTCCAGTCCGGCGTCGCCTCGGCCGAGCGGGTCTTCGAGCTCCTCGACGCCGACGAGGAGGTCGCGCCGTCGTCGCTCTCCGCGACGCCCGAGCGGGTCGACACCCGCGGCGAGGTCGCCTTCGACGACGTGTCGTTCTCCTACGACCCTGACGAGCCGCTGATCGAGGACCTCTCGCTGGTCGCGCACCCCGGGCAGATGGTCGCGATCGTGGGGCCGACCGGCGCGGGCAAGACCACCCTGGTCAACCTGATCATGCGCTTCTACGAGCTCGACAGCGGCCGGATCACGCTCGACGGCACCGACATCGCCACGATGACCCGCGGCGAGCTGCGCAGCCGGATCGGGATGGTGCTCCAGGACACCTGGCTGTTCGAGGGCACCATCCGCGACAACATCGCCTACGGACGGCCGGACGCGACGGAGGAGGAGATCCGGGAGGCGGCGCGTGCGACGTACGTCGACCGGTTCGTGCACTCCCTGCCCGAGGGCTACGACACCTCGGTCGACGACGAGGGCTCCAACCTGTCGGCCGGCGAGCGGCAGCTGATCACCATCGCCCGCGCCTTCCTGGCCCAGCCGGCGCTGCTGATCCTCGACGAGGCGACCTCGTCGGTGGACACCCGCACGGAGCTGCTGCTGCAGCAGGCGATGGCGGCGCTGCGCACCGACCGGACGTCGTTCGTCATCGCGCACCGGCTCTCCACCATCCGCGATGCCGACCTGATCCTGGTCATGGAGCACGGCCGGATCGTCGAGCAGGGCTCGCACGCCGAGCTCCTCGAGCGCGACGGCGCGTTCGCCCGGCTGCACGCCGCGCAGTTCGCGGCCGCGACGGTATGACCCGGTGAGCCCGCGGGGAGCCCTTCTCGGGGCGGCGCTCCTCGTCCCGCTGCTGGTGGGGTGCAGTGGCTCGGAACCGGTGCTCGACCCGGACCTCCCGGCCGTCGAGGTGCGGGCGGTCCCGGGGCCGTCGTACGCCGAGCAGGTGCTGCTCGGCCGCCAGCACCTGCTGATCCACGTGCCCGGCCACACCACCAGGGTCGACGGCGGCTGGGAGGCGGTGTGGCGTCCCGACGGCTCGGTGGTCGTGCTCGGCTCACGCTGGGCCCGCGTGCTGGACCCGGCGACCGGGGAGTGGCGCTCGGGACGCGTCCGGATCGGCGAGTACGGCATCACCCCGGAGGCGCTGACCACGCTCGGCGGCCGTCGCCGCGGGGAGGGCCGGGTCGTCGTTCACGACGCGGCACTCGCCGCCTCCCGCAAGATCGTGATCCCGGAGTCGGCGGCCGAGTCCGACCAGATCGACGGCCCCGACGCGGAGTTCCAGCTGCACGGGAGGCCGTACACGCTGGGCGGCGTCACCTTCGTCGAGTGGGGCGTCAACAGCGAGTCCGACACCGTGACCGACCACGGGCTGTTCCGGGTCGAGGGGGAGCGGATCACCCAGGCGCTGCGCAACGAGCCGCTGGTGCGGCTGTGGCCCAGCCTCGACGGGTCGGCGCTGCTCGCGGTCATGCAGGACAACGGCGAGGACGAGGACTGCGGCGGCTGCCAGGTCGAGCAGAAGGTCGTCGAGCTCGACCCGGACACCGGGGGGATCGCCGCCGACTACGGCACGCCGCCCGGCTACACCCGGGACTGGCGGATCAGCTCCCTCGACAAGGTCGGCCGGGTCCTGGCGGTGCAGTACGTCGTGCGCGAGGGCGAGTCCGGCGGTCGCTACCAGACCTGGACGTACGACGGCTCGTGGCACCGCCAGGCCGCCTCGGGAGACACCCGCACCCGGTTCCAGGCCGGCGGGACGCTCACCTGGGCCGGCGACACCGGTGAGCCGAACCAGCCCTACGACCTGGTCTGGCACCCGTCCTCGGGGCCGGCCGAGGTGATCCGCGACCGGGCGACCCCGTGCCCGACCGACGACACGGACTGGACGGCCTGCCCGACCGTCTCGCTGCCCGGTTCGCTGTTGCCGCTCGAGTGACGGGCTCTGCCTCGGCTCAGCAGTCGAACTGGAAATAGGCAGGCTCACCGCCGGTGACGGCGATGGCACTGATCGGGGTGTCGTCGGTGACCTCGGCGGCGGGCGCGTCGAGCAAGAAGCCGAAGTAGGGGAGCCCGTCCTCCTCGCCCGGCGGGTAGACCGACGACTGGTCGTAGCCGTCCTCGACCGGCTTGGTGAGGGGCGAGAACGCGGCCTTGAGGTCGCCGTACGTCGAGCCGACCTGGATCCCGCCGTGCTCGGTCGCCGGGCCGGGCGCGGTCACCCAGAGCTGGGTGATCGTCGCGTCCTCGTCGGTGAGCACCCGCAGCCCCGCGCCGTCCGGGTCGTCCTTCCAGTGGATCAGCTCGCCCTCGCAGATCGCCGCACCGTCGGCGAACAGTCCGGTGGCCGCCCACTCCTCGCGGGTCATCCCCACCTGCGCGTCGCCGATCGCGCCCGGCCGGATCACCAGGGCCGGGAGCGCGGTGCTGGGCGCCGGGGTGGTCGGCGCCGGGGTGGTGGGCGCCGGGGTGGTCGGCGTCGCGGTCGGGGTGCTCTTCCGCGTCGGCGTCGTGTCCAGCGGGGGATCGTCGGACGAGCACCCGGTGAGGGCGATCAGCAGGGCGGCGGCGGCGATGAGCAGGCGGACCATGCTTCGTGCCTACCCGCGTGGACGGCGCCCCATGCGATCTGGCGGAGAATCCGCCGGATCGGCGACCAAGACGTATGGGGTGCGCCAACAGTCAGCGGCGCAGCACCTTGCGTGCCAGCAGGTTCCCGCCGAGCTGGATGACCATCACGAACGCGACGAGGACCAGGATCGAGGCCCACATCACCACGTCGTCGAACTGGCGGAAGCCGAATCGCTGGGCGAACGAGCCCAGGCCCCCGCCGGCCACGACACCGGCGATGGCGGTCATGTCGACGATCGCGACGAACGCGAAGGTGAAGCCCAGGACCAGCGGCCCGAGGGCCTCCGGGACGAGGACCGTGAACGTGATCCGCGAGCGGCTGGCGCCCATGGCGCGGGCGGCCTCGATGACGCCGGGGTTCACGGTGACCAGGTTCTGCTCGACGATCCGGCTGATCCCGAAGGTCGCGGCGACGACGATCGCGAAGGTGGCGGCCGGCGTACCGATGCCGGTGCCGACGACCACCCGCGCCAAGGGCTGCAGCGCGGCCACGAAGATGACGAACGGGATCGGGCGGAAGAAGTTGACCGCCACGTTGAGCACGACCTGCAGCGGGCGGTTGGCGTAGAGGCCGCCCTTGCGGGTGAGGTAGAGACCGAGACCGAGCGCGAGCCCGAGCAGGCCGCCGAGCAGGAGCGCGGTGGTGGCCATGACCAGGGTCTCCCCGGCCGCCTGCCAGAACTCCGGCTGCAGGTCGCCGAGGCGGGTGTCGATCGCGTACGTCGTCATCAGGCGACCTCCGTCCACTCGACGAGGGGAGCGACCTCGGCCAGCGCCCGGTCGACCGCGGCGGGCTCGCCGGACAGGGCCAGGGTCAGGTTGCCGAAGGTGGTGCCCTGGACCTCCTCGATGCCGCCGTAGACCAGCTCGAAGGCCACGTCGTGGCGCAGGAAGGTCGCGAACACCTCGGACTGGCGCACGTCCTGCTGCCGGAACGCAAGCCGGACGAACCGGCCGTCGTGGCGCTCGCGCAGCGCCGCGACCACGTCGGGGGCGGGCAGGTCGTCGACGACGGTGCCGACGAAGCGCTTCGTCACCGGGTGCTGCGGGTCGGCGAACAGGTCGACCGCGCGGCCCTGCTCGACCACCCTGCCGTCCTCCATCACCGCGACCCGGTGCGCGATGCGTCGTACGACGTCCATCTCGTGGGTGATCAGCAGGATCGTGATGCCGAGCTCGCGGTTGACCCGCGCGAGCAGGTCGAGAACGTCGCGGGTGGTGTCGGGGTCGAGGGCACTGGTGGCCTCGTCGGCGAGCAGCAGCCGCGGCTCGGTCGCGAGCGCACGGGCGATGCCGACCCGCTGCTTCTGGCCGCCGGACAGCTCGCTGACCCGGGCGTGCGCCTTGTCGGCGAGGCCGACGAAGTGGAGCAGCTCGGAGATCCGCCGCTGCTGGTCCTTGCGGGGGATCCCGGCGACGGTCAGCGGGAACGCGAGGTTGCCCCACACCGTGCGCGACTCCATCAGGTTGAACTGCTGGAACACCATGCCGATGCCGCGGCGCAGGTCGCGCAGGCCCTTCTCGGGAAGCGTGGTGACGTCGACGCCGTCGACCACCACGCTGCCCGAGGTCACCGGCTCCAGCGCGTTGACGAGGCGGACCAGCGTCGACTTGCCGGCGCCGGAGTAGCCGATGATCGCGAAGATCTCGCCCGCCTCGACCCGCAGGTCGACGCCGTCGACCGCACGGTGCGCCGGGTCGCCGCGGCGGGCGCCGGGGAACTCCTTGACGACGCCGCGCAGCTCGACGAGCGGCTCGACCTGCGGCTCGCTCACTTCTGCTCGCGGATCTGCTTCTCGACGTCGTGCAGGCTCTTCTCGAGGTCGGCCTGGCCGATCGTGACGAACTCGGCGGTGCCGCCGGCGGCCTCGTCGACGCCGTCGAGCACTCCTTGCGTCTGCTGGTAGACCTCGACCAGCTTCTTCAGCGCCGGGTTGTCCTTGTCCTCGGCGCGCACGGCGAAGATGTTGACGTACGGGATCGCCTTGGGGTCGCTCGCGTCGTCCACGGCGATGGCGTCGTCGAACTGCAGCCCGGCGTCCTCGACGAAGTCGTTGTTGACGATCGCGGCCGCGACGTCGGGCAGGGAGGTCGGCGTCAGGTCGGCCTGCAGCGCCTTGACCTTGACCCGCGAGGCGGACTCGTCGACGTCGGCGACGGTCGAGAAGATCGAGCCGCCGTCCTTGAGCTTGATCAGGCCGGCCGACTGCAGCACGAGCAGGCCGCGGGCCTGGTTGGAGTCGTCGTCGGGGACGATCACGGTCTCGCCGTCGGGGATGTCCGCGACGTCGTCGTACTTCTGCGAGTAGAGGCCGAGGGGGTAGATCGCGGTCGCGCCGAGCGGCACCAGGTCGTCGTCGTTGGCGACGTTGTACTCGGCGAGGTAGACGATGTGCTGAAACTGGTTGGCGTCCAGCTCGCCCTCGGCCAGCGCCGGGTTCGGCAGCGGGTACTCCGCGAAGTCGCGGATCTCCAGCTCGATGCCCGCCTCCTTCGCGGCCTTCTCGAACGTCTTCCAGTACGGGTCGCTCGCGCCGACGGTGCCGAGCACCACCTTCACCGGGTCGCTCTTCGACAGCTCGGCAGTGCCGTCACCGCCGGTCGCGCGCCGGGTGTCGTCACCGTCGCGGGTGAGGAGGAAGATCGCCGCCGCGATGACGGCGAGCACGGCCACGGCCGCACCGATCACCAGCGGTAGCCGGGACTTCGGGGCCTCGATGAGGGGAGTCTGGTCGGACATGCCTGCCTTAATGCAACCAAACTGCTAGACATTCCCGGGGCGGGCGTTGCCTCCGTCACAGCTCGGTCGGGAGGCGGCCTGGGCCGCCAGCCGGACGTGGGTGTTGGCGGCGCCGTAGCCGTCGTACCCGCCCCGGCGCTCGAGCAGCTCGACGCAGAAGCCCTGGGGGAGCACGGGTGTGTAGGCGTGCAGCAGCTCGCCGTCGCCGGCGCGGTCGTAGAGGACGCCGTGCTCCCGCAGCTCCGCGAGCAGCGCGGGATCCAGGTCGAAGCGGGCGCCGAGGTCGGCGTAGTAGTTGTCCGGTACCGGCATGAGGGGTACGCCGGCCGCCCGCAGCCGGCGTACCTCCGCCAGCAGGTCGGCGCACCGGAAGGCGACCTGGACGACGCCCGACGGGAGCCGGGGGGCGGCGACGTCGGGCACGTTGACGACCAGTCGCAGGTCGCCTGTCGCGGGTCGGAAGGCGCGGCTGCGGACCCGGCCGTGCGGGTCGATGAACTCCTCGAGGGCCGCCGGTTCGAGGCCGAGCAGGGTGCGCAGGAAGGCGACCTCTTCGTTCAGCGCGCGGGCGGGTACGGCGACCCCGACGTGGTCGATGCCGAGCCAGCCGCGCTCCTCCGGCGGGGCCGCGCCGAAGTCGTGGCGCCAGTCGTCGGCCTCGCCCGCGGGGCCGCTGACGAAGACGGGCACACCCGCCGGGGAGGTGATGCCGGGCAGGCGGGTGTCGCCGGTGGTCCGCGCCACGGAGACGCTCGGCCAGAGCAGGGCGGCCGCGCGCTCGGCCACCTGGGCGACCGGTGCTGTGGCGATGCCGAGCGCGGGGCCGGTGGCGCCCGCGTCGACCAGCACCTCGGCGGCGCCGTGGCGCCAGCGGGCGACCGGCTTGTGGTGGTGCCAGCCGGCCAGCGTGAAGCCGAGCCGGGCGAGCAGGTCGTCGGTCGCGGGGCCGGCGGGGAGCTCGAGGAAGGCGGCGTCGGCACGCTCGGGTGCCGGCGGCGCGACGGGTACGGCGGTCGGGTCGCGGCGGGCCAGGTCGTCCTCGAGGTGGACCAGCGAGCGCAGCGCGTCGCGGGCGGTGGTGGCCGCAGGGGACTCCCGCACGACGTCGCTGAAGACCTCGAGGGACAGCGGGCCGTCGTACCCCGCGGCGAGGACGGCCTCGACCACTCCGGTCACGTCCATCGTCCCCTGGCCCGGGAAGCAGCGGTGGTGCCGGCTCCACTCGAGCACGTCCATGTCGAGCAGCGGGGCGTCGGCGACCTGGAGGAAGCCGATCCGGGCGCCGGGTACGCCGGCCAGCGCGCCGGCGTCGTCGCCGCGCGAGAGCAGGTGGAAGGTGTCGACCGCGAGGGTGACGGCGGGGTGGCCGGCCCGCTCGACGATGTCCCAGGCCCGGCCGACCCGGTCGACGTGACGGCCCCAGGCGAGCGCCTCGAAGGCGAGGACCAGCCCGCGCTCGGCGGCCAGGTCGCCCAGGACCGCCAGCTGGGCGGCCGACAGGGCGGGGTCGTCGATCGCGTCCGGCTGGACGTTGGAGCACAGCAGCACGACCGGTGCGCCCAGGGCAGCGGCGACGTCGAGCTTGCGGGCGACGCGTCGTACGACGGCCGGGAAGTCCGCAGGCCGCACGCCCTCGACGTCGCGCACCGGCTGGAACAGCTCGATCCGCAGGCCGAGGTCGGCGCACCTCCTCGCCACGTCCTCGGGACCCAACGGCGAGGCGACCAGGTCGTTGTCGAAGATCTCGACACCGTCGAAACCCGCCGCCGCGATGGTCTCGAGCTTGTCGGCGAGCAGGCCGGACAGGGAGACCGTTGCGATGCTGCGGCGCTTGGTCATGACGTCAGGTCCGCGAAGTGGCGGGCCATCCGGTCCGCGTCGGCCTGCCTGCCGGTGAACAGCTCGAAGGCGTCGACGGCCTGGCCGACCGCCATCCCACCACCGGGGACGACCCGGCAGCCACGCGAGCGGGCGAGCGCGATCAGCTCGGTCTCGAGCGGGAAGTAGACGACATCGGCCACCCACAAGCGCGGGTTCACCAGCGCCGGCGCGACGGGCAGCCCGGCGTGGCCGTGCATCCCGATCGGGGTCGCGTTGACCAGGCCCTGCGCCTCGGTGAGGGCCGTGGCGACGTCGTCGACCGGCGTGATCCGCTCGGCCGCGAACCTCTTGCCGAGCCGGATCGCGGCCGTCTCGGCCCGCTCGGCGTCGGCGTCGTGGATCGCGACGTGCGCGGCACCCTGGTCGAGCAACGCGTAGGCGACGGCGAGGCCGGCGCCCCCGGCGCCGACGACGACGGCGTGGTCGGTGACCGCGTCGGGCAGGGCCGAGCGGAACGCCCGCCCCCAGCCGGACCAGTCGGTGTTGTGGCCGACGAGCCGGCCGTCGCGGATCTGGACGGTGTTCACCGCGCCGAGGTCGTCGGCAGCCTGCGAGATGTCGTCCAGCAGCGGCAGCACCGCCTGCTTGAAGGGGTGGGTGAAGTTGAGCCCGTCGAAGCCGAACGCATGCGCCCACCGGATCAGCTCGGGCAGGTCCTCGACGCCGAACCCGCGCACCTCCGCGTCGATGCGCCGGTAGGTCAGCGCCACGCCGTGCGCCCGGCCCTCGCGCTCCTGCATCGCCGGGGTCAGCGAGCCGCCGATGCCGGCGCCGACCAGGCCGAGGCAGTACGACGCGCTCATCGCTGCTCCGCCAGGCGGTCGTCGGCCAGGTGCGCCACGTGCTCGACCGCCATCGCGTAGCCGCGGGCACCGCAGCCGGTGACGATCCCGTCGGCCACCTCGGCGACGTACGAGTGGTGCCGGAAGGCCTCGCGGCGGTGGATGTTGCTCAGGTGCACCTCCACGACCGGGCCGTCGACCACGGCGAGCGCGTCGCGGACCCCGACCGAGGTGTGGGAGAGGGCGGCCGCGTTGACGACGACGCCGGCCGCGCTGTGGCGCAGCTCGTGGATCGCGTCGACGAGCACGCCCTCGTGGTTGGTCTGGCGGAAGTCGAGGTCGTAGCCGAGCCGGTCGGCGACCGCGTGGCAGAGGTTCTCGATCTCGGGGAGGGTGGTCGTGCCGTAGGCCCTCGGGTCCCGCTCGCCGAGCAGGTTGAGGTTGGGGCCGTTGAGGACGGCGATCACGGGTCGTGCGCTCATCGGGCCGGCTCCGGCACCGGGAGGGCGGCGCCGCGGGTCGTCGTACGGCCGACCTCGGCGGTGGGGACGCGGTGCGTGCCGGACGGGCCGGTGAGCACGGCGATCGCGGAGATGGTGCAGGCGGCGACCACGAAGCCGGCGACGCGGTACCAGTTGTCGGCGTCGCCGTCGAGCAGCCAGCCGGCGATCGTGGGTGTGAACCCGGCGAGGGCGAAGCCGAACTGGGTGCCGATCGCCATGCCGGACAGGCGGACCGACGTGGGGAAGTACTCGGCGTACGTCGCGGGCCACACGGCGTTGGGCATGCTGTAGACGACGCCGGCCAGCGCGATGCCGCTGATCAGGACGAGCGGCACGTCGTGCTGCGTGATCGACCAGAGGAAGAGCGTCACCAGGACGCTGCTGCCGATCAGACCGGTGACGAAGACCGGCTTGCGGCCGATCCGGTCGGAGACCGAGGCCCACAGCGGGATGGTGCCGACGGCGACGACGTTGGCGACGATCGCGAGCCACAGCATGGTGGTCTTGCTGATCTCGATGCCGTAGTCCTCGGAGGTCGCGAGGTTGAGCGCGAGGACGGCGAACATGGTGTTCACGACCGCGACGAACGCCGCGAAGAAGACCCGGACGACACCGGCCCAGTGGTCGCGGAAGAGCACGCCGAGCGGCGCCTTGGGCGTCTCCTCTCGGGCGGCCTCGCGGTGGAACTCGGGCGTCTCGTCGAGGGTGCGGCGGATCAGGAAGCCGATCAGCACGACCGCGGCGCTCAGCCAGAACGGCACCCGCCAGCCCCAGCTGAGCAGCGCGTCCTCGGGGAGCACGGCGGCCAGCGGCAGGAACACGGCCGGGGCGAGGATCTGTCCGCCCTGGGTGCCGCTCAATGTGAAGCTCGTGAAGAACCCGCGCCGGTCGTCGGGTGCGTGCTCGAAGGACATCGAGTTGGCGCCGGCCTGCTCGCCCGCGGCGGAGAGGCCCTGCAGCAGGCGGAGCACGACGAGCAGCGCCGGGGCGAGCATCCCGACCTGGCCGTACGTCGGCAGGCAGCCGACCAGGAAGGTGGAGACGCCCATCAGCAGCAGCGTCCCGATCAGGATCCGCTTGCGACCGAGCCGGTCGCCGACATGGCCCATGAAGAACGAGCCGATCGGGCGGGCGACGTACGCGACGCCGAAGGTCGCGAAGGAGGCGATGCTGGCCGCGGTCTCGTTGCCCTCGGGGAAGAAGATCTTGGGGAACACCAGGGCGGCGGCGGCGCCGTAGATCGCGAAGTCGTAGTACTCGAGCGCGCTGCCGCACCATGCCGCGAGTGCGGCCTTCCGCGGGGTGCGGACCGGGGCGAGGTCCTGGGCCATCTCGAACTGCCTTTCTCCGTCGCCTCCACTGTGGACGCGAACTGCGCAGGACGCTACGAGTGGCGCCGGTCACATGGCAATCGGTTGCCATTTCTTGCCATAGACTGCTGCCGTGGCAGTTCCGAAGCGGGTCACCATCACCGACGTCGCCGAGTCCGCGGGTGTCGCGACCTCCACCGTGTCGCGCGCGCTGAGCACCCCGGGCCGCGTCAACGCGACCACGCGCGAGCACATCCTCGAGGTCGCCGCCCGGCTCGGCTACGTGCCGAACCCGAGCGCCCGTGCGATGAGCTCGGGCCGCACCCACACCTACGCACTGCTCGTCCCCGACATCACCAACCCCTACTTCGCCGGCGCGATCAAGGGTGCGGAGCGCGCGGCCGCGGCGGCCGGCAAGACGCTGGTTCTCGGCGACACCCAGGAGAGCGCGGCCAAGGAGGGCGAGCTGATCGCCCGGCTGGGGCCGGCGGTCGACGGGATCGTGGTCGCGGCCGCCCGTGGCACCGACGACGACCTCGCCGCGGCGGGGGCGCGAAACCGCCTCGCTCTGGTGAACCGCACCCTCCCTGGGGTGCCCTCGGTCGTCGCCGACTACGACGCCGGCACCCGGCAGATCGTCGATCACCTGGTCTCGCTGGGGCACCGGTCCCTGGTGTTCCTCGGCGGGCCGCACGAGTCCTGGTCCGGCGCCCGGCGCTGGGCCGGCCTGCAGGCCGCCGCCGCGGACGCGGGCGTCGGCGCGCGCCGGCTGGGCCCGTACCTGCCCACGCTCCAGGGTGGTCCCGCCGCCGCGGACGCGGCCCTCGCCGCCGGCGCGCACGCCGTCGTGTGCCACAACGACATGCTCGCCATCGGCGTGCTCCGGCGGCTGGCTGCGCGTGGTGTGCGCGTGCCCGAGGAGGTCAGCGTGGTCGGCTTCGACGACATGTTCGGCGCCGACTTCTGCCAGCCCGCGCTCACCACGCTCGCCGAGCGCACCGAGGACGCCGGCGCCTGCGCCGTCGAGCTGCTGCTCCGCCCGCCCTCCGGTACGCCGGCCTCGGTCGTCGTACCCACGCAGCTGCGGGTGCGCGAGTCGACCGGCACGCGCCCTGGATCGCCTTCGTAAATGCCGTTGTGCGCGGCGGATCGGCGACCTACCGTTGTCGCACACGGGAAAGGAGGTGGTCCGAAGAATGAGTTCTTCCAGGACGCGTGAGGTGGCTGCCCGCTAGCAGCCCATGCAGTTCCGACGGGCTGCGCGCGAAACCAACGCAGCCACCCGACCCGCAGGTGAAACCGGGATCGTCCCCCGGCCCGGTCCGAGGACCGCACCTGCGGGTCGCTGCATTTCGTCGCCCTCGATGTCTCCAGCGTCACAGAAAGTTGCCGTCGTCAACCATCTGGCATATGGTTGATCTACGACAACCATTTGGGTGATGACGAGAAGAGATGACGACTCGATGACGAACGCTCCGTCGGCCACCGCCGAACCGGGCCAGATGACCCACCGCGAGATCCTGGAGGCCCTGACCGGGCTGCTGCTCGCGATGTTCGTGGCGATGCTCTCCAGCACCGTGGTGAGCAATGCCCTCCCCGCGATCGTGACCGACCTGCACGGCAGCCAGACCGGCTACACGTGGGTCGTGGTCGCGACGCTGCTGACCATGACGGCGACCACCCCGATCTGGGGCAAGCTCGCCGACCTGTTCAGCAAGAAGCTGCTGGTGCAGGTCGCACTGGTGATCTTCTCGGCCGGCTCGGTCGTCGCCGCGGTGGCGCCCAGCATGGGCGTGCTGATCGGCGCGCGCGCCTTCCAGGGACTCGGCGTCGGCGGTCTGACCGCACTGGTCCAGGTCGTCATCGCCTCGATGGTCTCGCCGCGTGAGCGCGGCCGCTACAGCGGCTACATCGGCGCCGTCTTCGCGACCGCGACGGTCAGCGGCCCGCTGCTCGGCGGCCTGATCGTGGACAGCCCGATGGGCTGGCGCGGCTGCTTCATCGTCGGCATCCCGATCGCCGCGATCGCCTTCGTCGTCCTCCAGAAGACCCTGCACCTGCCGACCATCAAGCGCGACGTCAAGATCGACTACCTCGGAGCCACCCTGATCATGGCCGGCATCAGCCTGATCCTGGTCTGGGTCAGCCTCGCCGGCACCAACTTCGACTGGATCTCCGGGATGTCCGCGGGGCTCGTCGTCGGCAGCCTGGCCCTGATCGGCGGCGCGCTGTGGGTCGAGGCCAAGGTCGCCAGCGAGCCCGTGATCCCGCTGCGCCTGTTCCGTGACCGCACCACCGCGCTGGCCACCGCCGCCTCGGTGATGATCGGTGTCGCGATGTTCGGCGCGACCGTCTACCTGAGCCAGTACTTCCAGCTCGCCCGCGGCATGAGCCCCACCGAGGCCGGTCTGATGTCGGTCTGCATGGTCGGCGGCCTGCTCGTCTCCAGCATCGTCAGCGGCCGGATCATCACCCAGACCGGTCTGTGGAAGCGCTGGCTGGTCGGCGGCATGATCTTCGTCATCGCCGGCATCGCCCTGCTCGGCACCATCGACGTCGACACCCCGCTGGTCGTCGTCGGCAGCTACATGGCGCTGGTCGGCATCGGCCTCGGCGCCACCATGCAGAACCTGGTCCTGTCGGTGCAGAACAACGTCGCCGTCGAGGACCTCGGCGCGGCCAGCTCGGTCGTCGCGATGTTCCGCTCCATCGGCGGTTCCGCCGGTGTCGCGGCCCTCGGCGCGGTGCTCGCCCACCAGGTCACCAGCGGCGTCACGAACGGCATCGAGGCACTCGTCCGGGCCGGGAAGATCAGCCAGGAGCAGCTCGCCGCGATGCAGCACTCCACCGGCGACATCCCCAAGCTGGCCGACCTCCCGGCCCCGATCCGGTCCCTCTACGAGGCCTCCTTCGGCGACGCGGTCGGTCACCTGTTCCTGGTCGCCGTGCCGTTCGCCGTGGTCGCCTTCCTGTGCATCCTGTTCATCAAGGAGGTCCCGCTGCGGACCTCCACCGGCCCGAGCGTCGCCGAGTCGGAGGTCGAGGCCGCCCTGGTCGCCAGCGGCGAGCCGGTCGACTACCCGGGCTACGAGGTGGAGGGTGCGGCCGCGAAGGGCGAGCGGCGATGACCGCGACGCTCGCCCGCGGCGAGGCGCTCAAGGACCTCGAGATCGAGGTCGGCGTGCTGATCCGCCGGGTACGCCGGGTGATCGGCGAGCGGGCCCGGGCGGTCCATCCCGACCTGCTGCCGTCGTCGTACCTCATGCTCAGCTACGTCCGTGACCACGGGCCGCTGCGCGCCTCGGCGATGTGCGCGGTCTTCGAGATCGACAAGGGCGCGATCAGCCGGCAGGTGCAGCACCTGATCGACCTCGGCCTGGTCGACCGGGCGCCCGACCCGGAGGACGGCCGGGCGACGCTGCTCAGCGTCAGCGAGGAGGGCGTACGACGCCTCGAGGCGGTCGCCGAGCAGCGCCGCGAGCAGCTCGCCGAGCGGTTGGGGGACTGGCCGGTCGAGGAGCTCCAGGAGTTCGCGGTGTCCCTGCGGCGCTACAACGACGCGCTCGGCATCCCCGCCGATCGCTGACCTTCCAGGCCCGCGGCGGGCTCAGCGGATCCAGGCGGCGGTGTCCGGCGGCAGCACGCCGCCGGGCAGCGGCCCGCTGCTGATGAGCACCTCGCCCTCGGGCAGGGCGGCGGGGTAGGTCCCGGCGTTGAGGACGACGCTCACCCCCGCCCGTCGTACGACGAGCACGTCGCCGTCCACGTGCGCGACCGTCTCCTCGTCGGCGCCGGCGAAGACCTCGCGTCGCGCGGTGAGTGCGCGCTTGTAGAACGCCAGGGTCGAGTCGGGGTCGGCGTCCTGGGCCGCGACCGTCAGCGGCGCCCAGTCGGCGGGCTGGGGGATCCACGGCTGGGTGCCGGCCGGCCCGCCGAAGCCGTACGGCGGCGCGTCGCCCGACCACGGCAGCGGCACCCGACAGCCGTCGCGGCCGGGCTTGCCGGTGCGGAACCAGGACGGGTCCTGCCGCGCCTCGGGCGGCACGTCGACCTGCTCGAGGCCGAGCTCCTCCCCCTGGTAGAGGTACGCCGATCCGGGCAGCGCCAGCATCGCCAGCGTGGCCGCGCGGCCGCGGGCGAGGCCGACCGGACCGCCGCCGTACCGGGTCGGGTGCCGCTCCACGTCGTGGTTCGACAGCACCCAGGTGGGCGCCGATGCGGCCGCGGCGACGGCGGCGATCGAGTCGTTGACGACCTCGGCGAACGCCTCGGCCGACCACGGGGTGCCGAGCCAGCCGAAGTTGAACGCCTGGTGCAGCTCGTCGGGACGGATGAACATCGCCATCGACGCGGCGGTCTGGGTCCACGCCTCGGCGACGGCCATCCGGTCGCCGGGGTAGGAGTCGAGCACCTCGCGCCAGCGCCGGTAGACGTCGTGCACCTCGGGCTGGTCCCACATCGGCTCGTCGTTGAGGACCCGCTCGACCATGGACTCAGCCGACTTCTTCGCCTTCTTCGGCCGGACCTGGTCGCGCAGCGAGGCCTCCTTGTAGAGCCCGTGCGCGACATCGACCCGGAACCCGTCGACCCCGCGGTCGAGCCAGAACCGCAGCACCCCCTCGAACATGTCGCCGACCTCCGGGTTGCGCCAGTCGAGGTCGGGCTGGGAGGTGTCGAAGAGGTGGAGGTACCACTCGCCGTCCGGCACCCGCGTCCACGCGGGCCCGCCGAAGATCGAGTCCCAGTTGTTGGGCGGCTCGGCGCCGTCCTTCCCCCGTCCCGGGCGGAAGATGTAGCGGGCCCGCTCCTTCGATCCCGGAGCCGCGGCCAGCGCGGCTCGGAACCAGGCGTGCTGGTCGGAGGTGTGGTTCGGGACCAGGTCGACGATCACCCGCAGGCCGAGCCCGTGGGCGGTCTCCAGCAGCCGGTCGATGTCATCGAGGGTGCCGAAGAGCGGGTCGACGTCGGTGTAGTCGGCGACATCGTAGCCGTGGTCCTTCTGCGGTGAGGTGTAGAACGGCGTGATCCACAGCGCGTCGACGCCGAGCTCGCGCAGGTACGGCAACCGCGAGGTGATGCCGGGCAGGTCGCCGATCCCGTCGCCGGGTGCCGGCATCGCGTCGGCGAAGCTGCGGACGTACACCTGGTAGACGACGGCGTCGTACCACCACGGGTGGCTCCGCTCGGCGCCGCTCACCGGAAGGCCTCCGGGTCGACGGTGATCCAGGTGTGCTCGGCGGTCGCGACCACCTCGTCGTGGGGGCCGTAGATGGTCGCCGCGGTGAACGTCCTGCGGCCGTCGATGCCGCGCAGCTCGCCGACGACGACGTACCGCTCCGAGGTCCGCGGCAGGCTGAGCAGCTCGGCGGTCATCTGGCCGAGCACGGACGGGCGGCCCTCGAGGTCGCTGGCCCAGCCGCCCGGGCAGTCGAGCGCGGCCCAGGCGATCGGCACCGCGCTCTCGTACGGCGTCCAGGTGGCCGCGACCCGCTGGTCGTCGGCGTCGCCCGGGGCGACCGTTCCGGCGAAGATCCGCAGCCCGTCGCCGACCCGGCGGTCCGGCCCGCAGGCGAAGCAGGTCGGGAAGGGGTGCGAGCGGTGGCCCAGGTAGCGGGTCTCGGCCTCCGCGGCGGCCGCGGCCGAGACCGGCGCGACCGGGACCGGCCGGGTCTCGGCGTACACCGCCTCGGCGACGGCCTGCCCGTCGCGGGTGAGCGTCGCCCCGGCCGCGGTCGCGAGCACCGGCATCGGTACGTCGAGCGGTGGGGGCAGGCGCAACGTGACGGTGACCGCCGTGCCGATGCCCTGGGCCGGCAGCGTGGCGGCGAGGGCTCCGCAGGTCCAGCCGCCGTTGCCGGAGCGGGGCGGTCCGTTGAAGCGGTGGGGGACGATCAGGGGCGGCAGCGAGGAGGACGCGGTCACCGGTCCAGCATTGCAGGCCGCTGGTTCGCGGCCTTTCTCTTAATGGGTCAGAATAGGCGGGTGAGCGATCTCATCGACACCACCGAGATGTACCTCCGCACGATCTACGAGCTGATCGAGGAGGGCATCGTCCCGCTGCGGGCGCGCATCGCCGAGCGCCTGCACCAGAGCGGGCCGACGGTGTCGCAGACGGTGGCCCGCATGGAGCGTGACGGCCTGCTGACCGTCGAGGGCGACCGGCACCTGGAGCTCACCGACGAGGGCACCCGCCTCGCGACCCGCGTGATGCGCAAGCACCGCCTGGCCGAGCGCCTGCTCACCGACGTGATCGGCCTCGACTGGGAGCTGGTCCACGAGGAGGCGTGCCGCTGGGAGCACGTCATGTCCGAGACCGTCGAGCGCCGCCTGATCGAGCTGCTCGGCCATCCGACCGAGTCGCCCTACGGCAACCCGATCCCGGGCCTCGGCGAGCTCGGCCAGGACGCCCTCGGCGAGAACTTCATGGCCGACGTCGAGCCGCTCTCCAAGGCTGCCGGGCCCGAGACCGCCCGCGCCGTCGTACGCCGCATCTCCGAGGAGATGCAGAAGGACGACTCGCTGATGAGTGCGATGCGCCGGGTCGGCGCGCTGCCCGACAAGACGATCACGATCCAGGCCACCGCCGACGGCGTGCTCGTGGGTGCCGGCGGAGAGACCGCCGAGATCTTCCCGGAGGCGGCCGACCACATCTTCGTCAAGAAGCTCTGAGCCGCACGTCGGCGAGCGCGGTCAGCCACTCGCTCGTCCCCGCCTCCACCCTGTGGGTGGCGAGGTCGTCGCCGCGCGTCGCGCCGCGGTTGAGGATGACGATGTCGATGCCGCGCTGTGCGGCCCGGCGCACGAACCGCAGCCCGCTCATCACGGTCAGGCTCGACCCGGCGACGAGCAGCGTGCCGCCGGTCGCGGCGAGGGCCTCGACCGCGGCGTAGCAGCGCTCGACCCGCGGCTTCGGGACGTTCTCGCCGAAGAACACGACGTCCGGCTTGAGCGGGCCGCCGCAGTCCGCGCAGGCGGGAACGACGAAGTCCGCGGTCTCCTCGAGGTCGACGTCGCCGTCGGGGCGCACGGCGACGTCCGCGTGCCGGGCCGCCCAGCCGGGATTGGCGTCCTCGAGCCGCTGCTGGAGCGTGGCCCGGGGCGTCGTACGACGGCACGCCAGGCAGACCACGTCGGCGATCCGGCCGTGCAGCGCGACGAGGTCACGGGTGCCGGCCGCCTCGTGGAGGCCGTCGACGTTCTGGGTGACGACCAGGCCGGCGCCGAGCGCAGCGACGGCGCGGTGCCCGGCATTGGGCTCGGCGCGGCGCATCCGGGACCAGCCGAGGTGGCTGCGCGCCCAGTACCGCTGCTGTGCCGCCGGCCCGGACACGAACTCCTGGTAGGTCATCGGCATCCGCGCCGGCGCGCCCGGGCCGCGGTAGTCGGGGATGCCGGAGTCGGTGGACAGGCCGGCACCGGTCAGCACGACGAGGGGGCCAGAGGCGCAGCGCTCGAGCGCGGGGTCGCGTCGGCCGACGAGCGTCACCGCTCCATCGTAGAGACCACCCGGGTGAAGGGCGGCGTCGCGAGCGTCGCGAGGCGCGTGCGATGGCAAGGCGGCGGAGCGAAGACGTGCTCGGCCGCCCATCGAGCGACGTCAACGTAGCCAGCGTGCCTGCATCGCGGCGCGCAGCAGTCGGGCTTCACCCGGGTGGTCTCTGCAGGAGCGGCACGAACACGTAGCGGCCGTGCCGCTCCACCCGCAGCATCTCGCCCGCGACCGGTCCGACCAGGACCCCACCCGGCCGGACCTGGCGGACCAGCGCGTTGGGGAGGGTGGCGGCGTCGGCCGACACCAGGACCCGGTCGTACGGCGCCTGCGCGGGCCAGCCGAGCACCGCGGGGTCGGCGAGGTGCAGCTCGACGTTCGGGCGACGGGGACGCAGGTTGCCGAGCGCCATGGCCAGCACCTCGGGCACCAGCTCGACCCCGACGACGTACCCCGTCGGCCCGGTCAGGTGGGCGAGCAGCGCCGTCGACCATCCGGACCCGCACCCCACGTCGAGCACCCGGTCCCCGGGCTCGACGCCGAGCAGCGTGAGCATGTCGCGGACCGTGGTCGGCTGGGAGTTCGTGACGTCGTACCCCAGCGGCAGGGCCCGGTCGACCGCCGCGAACCGTCGTTGGTCGGGCGGCAGGAAGCGCTCGCGCGGGACCGCCGCGAACGCGTCGTCGATACGGCGATCAGGCGTAGCGGAGCCGGGCACGCGCACGCGCCTTCTCGGCCTCGACCTCCCGGTTCTTCGGCGGCGCCGTCGTCACCAGGTCGTCGAGGAGGTGCTGGGTGATGTGGGCGATCTCCGCGACCGCCTGGTCGAACGCCGCCTGGTTGACCTGGCTGGGCTTCGTCGTACCGCTCACCTTGCGGACGAACTGCAGCGCCGCCGCGGTCACCTCGTCGCGGGTGGCCGGAGGCTCGAAGTTGTTGAGCGGGCGGATGTTGCGGCACATGGCTCCACCGTACGCCGAGGCCTGGCCGGGGATCACAGCTCGAGGAACTGCGCGTCCTCCCCGGTGACCAGCACGACCCGCCCGTCGGGCAGGGGGACCGTCCGCACCTGGTCGACGTCGTCGCCGTACTCCACCTTGATCCGACGCTCGTGCAGCTTCCCGCCGGCGAGCTTGAGCACCGACACGTAGCCCACGCGACGGCTGCTCCACTTCTCGACGACCGTCAGCACGGTGCGGTGGTCGGGCAGCCAGGTGAAGGCGCGGGGGTCGGCGCCGGCGAGGGCCGAGGTGTTGCGGCCGTACGACAGCACGTCGAGGCGGGAGACCCGGGTGGTGTCGCGGACGTCGAAGAGGCCGACCTGGGCGCCCCAGCCGCCGGGGCCAGGGCCCTCGCCGACGCCGATCAGGCGGGCCCGCCCCAGCGGGTGGAGGTACGACGAGAAGCCGGGGATCTTGAGCGCGCCGAGCAGGCGGGGAGCGGCGGTGTCGGTGAGGTCGACGGCGTACAGCGGGTCCCGGCGGCGGAAGGTCACCACGATGGCGAGGTCGTCGAACCAGCGCACCGACTGGATCTCCTCGTTGCGGCCAAGGCCGTCGAGGCGGCCGCGCTCGACCAGCTCCTTGCCCTGCCGGGCCAAGGTGAGCACCGAGCTGAAGTTGCCGGTCTCGCTGGTCGGCCCGACGGCGACCCGGAGCACGCCGCCGGCCTCGTCCAGCGACCACCGGTCGCGGATCGCGCCCTCGACCTCGCCGGAGGCGACGTGGGTGGCGCGGGTGCCGTCGAGCGCGAAGTCGAAGAGGTACGACGACCCGCCGGTCCCGCCGCCGGGGAACACCCGCATCGTCCGGTCCACCGCGGCACCGCACCAGTCGGTGCAGCCCCACGCGCCGGCGCCCGCGCTGGCGAGGTAGAGGTGGTCGGCCGACTCGTAGGCGATGTCGGTGAGGCCACTCAGCCCGATCGCGTCGAGCCGGTCCGCGGAGCCGGCGTCGAAGCCGACGACGCTGGTGGTGCCGAGGGCCAGCTCGTCGGGCGCGAGCGCGACGTCGCGGCAGTCGAGCAGCTGGCGGGGCTTGGCGTCGCCGGCGGTGACGGTGGGCAGCCAGTCCTCGAGGGTGCTGTCCTCGACCGCCTCGCGGTTGTGGGCGAGCGCCTCGTCCTCGCTGCGCTTGCCGGTCGGCTCGACGAAGTCGAGGTCGGGCAGGCCGCTGGCGAGGACCAGGCGGACCGCGTCGCCGTGCTGGCGCACCGAGAGCCGGTCGGCGTCGTAGCTGACGTCGTCGACGACCTTCGGCGCGGCCGGGTCGGCGAGGGAGACCGTCAGCACCCGGGTCCCGGATGTCTCGGGGGTGCTGCCGGCGTCACGGCCGAGGGCGACGACGGTGTCGCCGGCCAGCAGGATCTCGGTGTCGTCGACGCGGGGGAGGGAGACCGAGGAGACCTTCGCGGTCGAGGAGCCGGCGACGTCGTACACGTCGAGGCGCTCGTGGCGCACCACGACCATGATCTTGCCGTCGGTCTTGACCGTGTCGGGCTCGTCGACGCCCGCCTCCTGCACGTTGGTGCCGGTCTCGCTGCTGGTCTGCCGCTCGGTCTGCGGGGTCCGGGCAGCGCCCGAGGCAGCCGAGTCCGCCACCTCGGGCACCTCCACCTGCTTGCGCAGGAGGTCGCCGCCCTCGGCGTACATGATCGGGCCGCCCCAGCCCCACGGGCCGACGACCTGCAGTGCCCGGTCGACGTACGACGTCCGCAGGTCCTCGCACGACGTCGCCGGCTCCAGGTCGGCCTGGAAGGCGACGTGGCGGGGCAGGGTGCCCGGGCCTCCCGGTCCCGCGGCCGGCCCGTCGCCCCCGTCGACGAGCGTGCCGGCGACGAACGCGCCGGCGAGGGCCGTCACCGCGGCGGCGGTCAGCACCGGGCGCACCAGCAGCCGGCGGTGCGGTCGCGAGGCCGTGGCGGCGAGGATCGCGCCCACCGGCGCGGGGTCGGTGGGGTAGTCGTCCCAGAGTCGTTCGAGGTCGGTCACCAGGTGCCTCCGGTGAGGTCGAGGAGGTGGTCGTCGGCGGCGAGGTGCGCCAGCGCGCGGGACAGCCGGCTCTTGACCGTGCCGGCGGGGATGCCGAGCGCGTCTGCGGTCTGGCGCTCGGTGAGCTGGACGAAGTACCGCAGCACGACCACCTCGCGGTTGGGCTTGCTCAGCGCGCCGAGGGCGCGGTGCACTGCGTCGGCGACGGCCACCCGGTCGGTGGCGTCGGGCTCCGCGGTGCGCGGCCCGTCGAGGGGGGCGTCGTACTGCCGGTCCTTCCACCAGCGGGTACGACGCACGTCGCGCAGGCAGTTGAGCAGCATCCGGTAGACGTACGCATCGCGGTTGTCCGCGCTGCTGACCTTCCCCCAACCGGTGTAGCAGCGCACCAGCGTGGTCTGGGCGAGGTCCTCGGCCTCGTGCGGGCGGGCGCCGAGGAAGACCGCGGCGCGGACCAGGCTCGGCCAGCTCTGCCGGACGTACTCGGCGTACGTCGCCTCGGTGTCGGGTTCCACGTGCCTATGACGGGCGAGGGGACCGGGAGGGTTCCATCGGGTTCGGGGGCGATGGAAGAGTGGGGGCATGGCTGACAGCACGCGCCCGTACGACGTCGTCCTGTTCGGAGCCACCGGCTTCACCGGGGGACTCACCGCCGACTACCTCGCCGAGCACGCCCCCGCCGGGCTGCGCTGGGCGCTGGCCGGACGCAACGAGCAGAAGCTCGCCGCCGTCCGCGACCACCTCGTCGCCGCCAACCCGGCGAACGCCGCGCTCGCCGACCTGCCGCTGCTGGTCGCGGACGCCGCCGACGCGGACGCGCTGGCCGAGGTGGTGGCGACGACGAAGGTGGTGGCGACCACGGTCGGCCCCTACCTCGAGTACGGCGGCCCGCTGGTCGCCGCGTGCGCCAACGCCGGCACGGACTACGTCGACCTGACCGGCGAGCCGGAGTTCGTCGACCGCACCTACGTGGAGCACAACGCCGCCGCCGAGGGCTCCGGTGCGCGCCTCGTGCACTCGTGCGGCTTCGACTCGATCCCGCACGACCTGGGCGCCTACTTCACGATCAAGGAGCTGAGCAAGGAGGTCGGTGGCGAGATCACGACCCCGGTCACGATGCGCGGCGTCGTCCGCGCGGGGGCGGGCTTCTCCGGCGGCACCTTCCACTCCGCCCTCACCGCGTTCTCCCGTGCCCGGCAGATGAAGGAGGCCTCGACCGCACGCCGCCGCCTCGAGCCGCGCCCCGAGGGGCGCCGCTCCCGTGCGGTCGCCGGACGTCCGCGCCGCGACCACGACCTCGGCTACTGGCTGCTGCCGCTGCCCACCATCGACCCGTTCGTCGTGGCCCGCAGCGGCGCCCACCTGGCGTCGTACGGTCCCGCGTTCAGCTACTCCCACTTCGCCGGCACCAAGACCCTGCGGTACGCCGCCGGCGGCGCGGTCGGCGTCACCGGCCTGACCCTCGCCGCCCAGGTACCGCCGCTGCGCAACGCCCTGCTCAAGCGGGTCCCGCAGGGCGAGGGCCCGTCGCCGAGCCGGCGGGAGAAGTCCTGGTTCACCGTCGACTTCGTCGCCGAGACGGACGGTGTGAAGGTCCGCACGAGGGTGTCGGGTGGCGACCCGGGCTACACCGAGACGGCCAAGATGCTGGCCGAGTCCGCGCTGTGCCTGGCCCTCGACGAGAACCCGAACGTGGCCGGCCAGGTCACCACCGCCACCGCGATGGGGGACGCGTTGCTCGGTCGGCTGCAGCGGGCGGGGATCACATTCGAGCGGCGCTGAGCCGCGACGTCGCTGATCCGGCCCGCTGCAACACGCTGTCCACCGCACTGGCCGCCGGTTCTCAGCACGACACGCCGACGACACGCCGTGGCTGCTGCTGACAACGCTCGGGTAGTCGGGTGGACAGCGTGTTACTGCAGTGGTGGAACGGCCGGGGCAGGCTGGTCAGCCGGGGCAGGGGAGCGTGGTGAACCCCGTCGAGCGGGTTGTGGTGTGGCCGGCCCCGTCGACCGCGGTGACGGTCGCGGTGACGGTGCCGCCGATCGGGAACGGGCCGATGCTCGCCGTCCAGCCGCCGCCGGAGCCGGTCATCGCCTTCTGGCCGTTGCCGCTCGGTCCGCTCCAGGCGACCCGGACCGACCGGAGCGTCGCGTCGCCGACCGTGGTGGTGACCGTACGCGGCGAGCAGTCGTCGGCGTGGCTGACCTGGATCGCGCCGATCACGGGCGGGTTGTCGACCGTGACGTGCACGGACACCAGGACCGTGCCGCCGGACCACGCGATCGCGACGGTGCCGGTGCTGCTGCCCTCGGCGAGGGTGGCGCGGTCGGCCGTGACGGACAGGCCGGAGCCCGCGCCGGGCTGCAGGGACCCCTTCGACCGCGACACCGACAGCCACGCGACGCGCGACTTCGCGGTGTAGTCGAGCGCGGTACCGCCGGCGTTGCGCAGCTGCACGGTGCCGCCGGACCTGGCGCCGAGGCGCAGGGTGCGGGTCGAGACGCGGAGGTCGCCCGGGGCGGCCACGGTGGCGTCGGTGGTGGCGCTGGTGGGATCGGTGGGGGTCGCGTCGGTGGTCGCAGGAACCGACGGATCCGCGGGTACGACGGTCGTCGGGGTCGCCGTGGCGATCGCCGTCGTCTCGCTCGCCTGCGTGGTCGGGAGCGAGCTGCTCGTCGCCGGGTCGGTCGCGATCGCCGACTCCTCGTCGGGCCACCAGGCCAGGCCGGCGGCACCGCCGAGGCCGAGCAGCAGCACGACCAGGCCCACGACGAGCAGCACGCGCCTCGTCGTACCGCCCGCTCCGGCTCCGGCCTGACCGGGCAGCACCGGGTCGTCGACGTAGTAGGCGACCAGCCGCTCGTCCTCGAGGACCCGCTCGCGCAGGGCCGCGGGGGCGGCGAAGGCCGGGACGCCGGCGAGCAGGGCGAGCGGGCTGACCATCAGCCTGCGGCGGGTCTCGCAGGTCTCGCAGCCGTCGATGTGGCGGGCGACGCGCTTGCGGATCAGCGGTGAGAATCGCCCGTCCCAGTCGCCCAGGATGCCGGTCAGCTCGCCGCACAGCTCGCTGCCGCGGCGCGCGATGAGCAGCGCCCCGAGCGAGCGCTCGACCTGGTCGCGGGCGCGGCTGAGCATGACGTAGGAGTTCTGCGTCGTCACGTCCATGGCGGCCGCGAGCTCGGCGCCGTCGAGGCCCTGGCGCAGGTGCAGGTCGAGGAGGGCGCGGTCGCGGTCGTTGAGACCCTCGATCGCCGCCCAGACCAGCTCGCGCAGCTCGTCTCGGACCGCGGCGTCGGTGACCTGCTGCTCCGGCCCGCTCCCGAGGTCAGGCATGGCTTCGAGCCACTCGTCGTCGTGGGCCTCCCGGGCCCGGCCGCGCAGGGTGCGCAGGCACTCGTTGCGCACCACGGAGTACAACCACGGCCGCAGCCGTGACGGATCGCGCAGCTGACCGACCTTCTCCGCCATCAGCACGAACGAGTCCGCCACGCAGTCGGCCGCCTCCTCGCGGTTGCGGAGCATCGAGTACGCGAAGTCGTGCAGCCGGTCGGCGTAGCGCTCGTAGACCCCGGCGAAGGCGTGCCGGTCGCCCGCGAGGACGCCCGCGACCAGGGTCGCGTCGTCCGCGGGCGGGCCCGAGACAGTCATGGCGTGATCGTAGGGACACAGGGGTGTGAGCGCCTACGGATCGAGAACTTGCAGGTTTTCCGGGACCGGGTTGTCCCCGGTCGCCACTAGCGTCCTCAGGGTCCCCCACCACCGATCGTCAGGAGTGAAGAGATGGCCGAGGTCGTCCTGTTCCACCACGCCCGCGGGCTCACCGACGGCGTCCGGGAGTTCCCCGAGGCGTTGCGTTCCGCCGGACACGTCGTGCACACCCCCGACCTGTTCGACGGCACCGTCCCCGACAGCCTCGACGCCGGCCTGGCCCTGATCCGCGAGCTCGGTGACGAGCTGGACGCGCGCGCCGACCGCGCCGTCGAGGCCCTGCCGCCCGAGCTGGTGTACGCCGGGTTCTCCGTGGGCGAGGCCGCGGCCCAGCGCCTCGCCCAGGCCCGGCCGGGCGCGCGCGGGGCCCTGCTCTACGAGTCCTGCATCCCCGTCACCGGTGAGTGGGCCTTCGGTCCCTGGCCGGCCGGCGTGCCGGTCCAGGTGCACGGCGGCGAGGGCGACGAGTTCTTCGCCGAGGACCTGCCCGCCGCCAAGGAGCTGGTCGAGGCGGCCGGGCCCGAGCTGGGCGAGCTGTTCCTCTATCCCGCCGACGGTCACCTGTTCACGGACAGCTCGCTGCCGACGTACGACGCCGCGGCGGCCGGTGTGGTGCTGGAGCGGTCGGTGGCGTTCCTCGTGCAGCTCGGTTGAGTCGCCTCAGACCGGGGTGATCGGGATCGACCTGCGCGGCTCGAACACGAACGACGCACCCGTGCTGAACCGGGTGACCGCGACCTCCTCGGCCTCGGGGCGCTCCTCGCCTGCGACGACCTCGACCTGCCACCCGCCGCGCGGCGACGCGGTGACCCGGGCGTCGAGGTGGGGGTCGACGGCGCCGGCGATCGCCCGGAGCGCGTCGGGCCAGTCGGGGCCGCACAGGGAGATCCAGGCCGCGTCCTCGTCGGCAGGTCCGGGGGCGACGGTGATCGCGGCCGCGTCGGCGGACGCGGCGACGTACGCCGCCGGGTTGAGCAGCGGGTGCAGCCAGATCGCGCGCAGAGCGCCGGCGGCGTCGCGAGGCAGGTCGAGGGCGCGGGCCAGCCGCTCGGCGCCGATGCCGGCGATGCCGGTGAGCTGCTTGCGGCGCAGCTTGAGCAGCTCGGCGTCGGTCTCCACGCGCTCGGCCACCGCGAGGGCGAAGCCCCGGTCCAGCAGGTGCATCTGCAGGCAGACCTCGTCGGCGATCCGGACCAGCGCGGAGTGCGAGAACGCGGCGAAGTCGACGTCCGACAGCAATGGTCCGGCGTAGCCGGCGAGGCCGTCGTCGGAGGGGTCGATCGGCGCGAGCTCGAGCAGCGCGGCCCGGGAGCGCTCGTTGACGGCCAGCGCCGGCACCGGCGTCGGCTCGGGGAAGGCGGGGTCGATCGTCACGGTCCAGGCGCAGTGCGGGCTGCGGTCGGCGGGCACGCGCGGCGGCCGGTGGATCGGACGGACCTGGGCGTGCGGGTTGGTGGCGATGGCGGTGGCGTCGAAGGTCGGATCCTCGATGTCGTGACACATGCCCCGCACGTAGTCGGCGCCCATCGGCTCCACGTCGACCAGCGCGCCGCAGTGGTCGAGCCGGAACTCACCGTGCCACGGGTCGTGCACGGTGTAGCGGAAGTCCATGAACTGCGGCGGAGCGCCGATGTCGAGCTGCAGGCCCTTGAAGATGGTGACCACGTCGCCCTGCCCGGGTACGGCGGGCGCGTACCCCAGCGCCTGCTGCATCCGCCGCGTGTAGATGGGCGAGGCGGCCGCCCACTCCTCGATCGCGACCTGCAGCATCTCCTCGCGCCCGAAGGCCGCGATGCACCACGCCATGCCGGAGCGGTCGATCAGCTGGCCCATGAGCAGCAGCTCGGGAACCAGTGTCGCCAGCTCGGCGCGGCTCAGCTCGGCGTACCGGCTGCACCCCATACGAATCGGCTGCGATTTGCCCGGTTCGGGGACCAAATCGAATGGGGTGCCGTTCATACGAGACCCAGCCGGGCGGCCATCTTGTCGAGGTAGGTCAGCACGGCGGACTCGTCGGAGTCGGGCACGCCCCAGATCAGCTCGGACGCGCCGGCGGCCATCCAGTCGGCGAAGTCCTCCTCCGTGGGCCGCTTCGCGACCAGCACCCGGACGTCGGGCTCGCCCTCACGACCGGCCTCGGCCCACTCCTTGCGCAGCAGGCCGGCGCTAGCGGCGACGTCGGTCGAGGTCGGCGTGGTCATCCAGCCGTCGGCGTGGGTGGCGATCCACTTCATCGTCTTCGGTCCGGCGCCGGCGCCGATGATGACCGGGATCCGGCCCTGCGGGGGCTTCGGGTAGGCCCAGCTCGGGCCGAACGAGACGAACTCGCCGTCGTACGACGCCTCGTCCTGCGTCCACAGCGCCCGCATCGCGCCGAGGTACTCCGCCAGCACGGTGCGGCGCTTCGCGGCGGGCACGTGGTGGTCGGTGAGCTCGTCGGTGTTCCAGCCGAAGCCGGCGCCGACGGTGACCCGGCCGCCGGAGAGGTGGTCGAGGGTCGCGAGCGTCTTGGCGAGGGTGATCGGGTCGGACTCGACGGGCAGCGAGACGGCCGTGGACAGGCCGATCCGGGTGGTGACCGCCGCGCAGGTCGCGAGCGAGACCCACGGGTCGAGGGTGCGCAGGTAGCGGTCGTCGGGCAGTTCCTCGCCGCCGGTCGGGTGGAGCGCGTCGCGACGGACCGGGATGTGGGTGTGCTCGGGCACGTAGATCGTGTCGAAGCCCCGCTCCTCGGCCGCCTGGGCCAGTCGGGCCGGCGTGATGCCGCGGTCGGAGGTGAAGAGGACGATCCCGTTGCGCATGCTCACAAACTAGAACGAGTTCTAAGAAATGTCTTGCGCCCGACGGATGCGTCTCCTATGTTGGACATGTGTCCAGTCAGGTGTTCGAGATGCCACGCCAGGGGTTGAACCCCCGGCAGGCCGAGACGGTGGAGAGGCTGCTGGCCGCCGGGCTCGAGGAGCTGCGGGCGGTCGGCCACGAGGCGTTGACGGTCCGCACGGTCGCCCAGCGGGCGGGGGTCTCCCCGGCGACCGCATACACCTACCTCGCCTCCAAGAACCACCTCTTCGCCGAGCTCTTCTGGCGTCACCTGACGGCAACGGAGATCGCCCAGATCGCCGCAGGTACGGCGACCCAGCGGCTCCAGGCCACGATGCGGGCGCTCACCGCGCGGATCGTCGAGGAGCCCGAGCTGGCTGCGGCGGTGACCCCGGCCCTGCTCGGCACCGACCCCGACGTCGCGCGGCTGCGGCTGCGGATCGGCGCGGAGTTCCTGTCCCGCTTCGAGGCCGCGCTCGGGGACGAGGCCGACCCCGATGTCCTCGAGGTGCTGGTGCTGACCTTCTCCGGGGCGCTGCTCCAGGCCGGGATGGGACTGATGACCTACGACCAGATCGCCGAGCGGCTGGTCGCCGCCGTCGACGTGATCATGCGAGGCAACTGATGGTTTCGACAGGATCAACCACCGGCGACCGGTCGACCACCGGCGCCCCGCTGGTCTTCGACCCCTACGACTACGCCTTCCAGGACGACCCCTACCCGACCTACCAGCGCCTGCGCGAGGAGGCGCCCGTCTTCCACGCGGCGGCCGACGACATCTGGGTGGTCTCGCGCCACCAGGACGTCTTCGACGTGCTGCGCAACGACGAGGTCTTCTCCAACCGGATGGGCGTCTCCCTCGACGCGTCGGCGTGGAACTCCGAGGCGCACCGGGTGATGAGCTTCCTCGGCCTCGACGGCGCCGAGCAGTCACGGATCCGCAAGCTGGTCTCCGCCGCCTTCACCCCGCGCCGGGTCCGCGAGCTGACGCCGCAGGTGCAGGCGCTGACCGAGCGCTACCTCGCGCGCACGCTCGCCGCCAACGCCGAGCACGGCGAGGCCGACTGGATCGCCGACTTCGCAGGCAAGCTCCCGATGGACGTCATCTCCGAGCTGATGGGCGTCCCGGTGGCCGACCGCGACGAGGTACGACGACTCGCCGACCTGGTCGTGCACCGCGAGGACGGCGTGCGCGACGTACCGCAGGCCGGCGTGGAGGCCTCCTTCGCGCTCTTCGGCTACTACGGCGAGATGGTCGCCCAGCGCCGCAAGGCGCCGACCGCGGACCTCACCTCGGCCCTGGTCGCGGCCGAGGTCGACGGCGACCGGCTCAGTGACGGCGAGATCATGGCGTTCCTGTTCCTCATGGTGGTGGCCGGCAACGAGACGACCACCAAGCTGCTCGGCAACGCGCTCCTCCACCTCTCCGCGAGCCCGGCGCAGAAGGCGCAGGTCCTCGCGGATCCTGCGCTGGTGCCGGCGTGGATCGAGGAGACGCTGCGCCACGACACGTCCAGCCAGATGCTGGCGCGCTACGTCGTGGAGGACGTCGAGGTCGGCGGCGTGCTGATCCCCGGTGGCTCGAAGGCCCTGGTGCTGCTGGGCAGCGCCAACCGCGACGAGCGGGTGTTCACCGACCCGACCGTCTTCGACATCGGCCGCGAGAAGGCCGAGCTGTCGCAGATCCTGAGCTTCGGCACCGGCCGGCACTTCTGCCTCGGCGCCAACCTGGCGCGGCTCGAGGCCCGGGTGGTGCTCGAGGAGCTGGTACGACGGGTCGCCGACCTCGAGGTGCACGCCGACCGCGCGGTCCGGGTGCACTCCACCAGCGTGCGGGGCTTCGCCTCGCTGCCCGTCACGTTCGTCGAGAGGGGCGCGTGATGGCTGCCTCACGCAAGCCCGTCCACCCCGACCGCCGCCCCGCCGTGATCGCCGGCGCGTCCTCCGGCATCGGCGCCGCGACCGCCCGCGCCCTCGCGACGGCCGGCTTCCCGGTCGCGCTCGGTGCCCGTCGCGTCGACCGGCTCGAGGAGCTGGCCTCGGAGATCCGCGGCGACGGCGGCGAGGCCTTCGTGCACCCGCTCGACGTGGCGTCGACCGAGTCGGTCGAGAAGTTCGCCGCCGCGGCGACGGCGGCGCTCGGCGACATCGAGGTCGTGGTCAGCAACGCCGGCCTGCTCGCCCCCGGCTCGATCCTCGACGCGACGACCGACCAGCTCGCGGCCGAGTTCGACGTCAACGTGCTCGGCGCGCACCGCCTGGTCCGCGCCTTCGGAGCCGGGATGGTCGAGCGCCAGCGCGGCGACCTCGTCTTCGTCTCCTCCGACACCGCCCTGCGTGCGCGGCCGTTCATGCGCGGCTACAGCGCCACGAAGTCCGGGCTGGAGGGGCTGGTCGAGGCGCTGCAGATGGAGCTCGAGGGCTCCGGCGTCCGGGCCTCGGTCGTGCGGCCCGGACCGACCTGGTCGGAGATGGGCTCCGACTGGGACGCCGAGGCCGGCGCGAAGGTCCTCACCGAGTGGGTGAGGTGGGGCCATGCCCGCCACTCCCACTTCCTCAAGGCCACCGCGATCGCCGACGCCATCACGACGGTCGTCAGCGCGCCCCGCGGCGTGCACCTGAGCCCCGTCGACGTGAACCCCGAAGCGCCCCTGGAGAAGAAGTGACCCTCGCCGACATCCCCGAGGTCTCGACCGTCCTGGACGACCAGGGCGCCGACGTACCCGCGATCATCAAGGGCACCGGCCACCTCCCCGAGATGCGGGTCGACCCGATCGCCCTGTTCCACCGGGTGCGCGAGGAGTGCGGCGACGTCGGCCGGTTCCGGCTCGCCGACAAGAACGTCGTGCTCGTCACCGGCGCCGAGGCGAACGAGGCCTTCTTCCGGGCGCCCGACGACGTGCTCGACCAGGCGGCGGCGTACCCGTTCATGACCCCGATCTTCGGCAAGGGCGTGGTCTTCGACGCCTCTCCCGAAGAGCGCCAGCAGATGCTCAAGAACCAGGCCCTGCGCGGCGACATGATGCGTGGGCACGCGCAGACGATCGAGGCCGAGATCCGCCGCATGGTGGCCGACTGGGGTGACGAGGGCGAGATCGACCTGCTCGACTTCTTCGCCGAGCTGACCATCTACACGACCTCGTCGTGCCTGATCGGCAAGCCCTTCCGCGACCAGCTCGACGGGTCGTTCGCCGAGGTCTACCACCGCCTCGAGCACGGCACCGACGCCATCGCGTACGTCGACCCGTACGCCGACATCGACAGCTTCCGGATCCGCGACGAGGCCCGCGAGGAGCTGGTCGCGAAGGTGCAGGCGATCATCGCCGCGCGGATCGCCCGGGCCGAGTCGATGGGAGGTGAGATCCCCAAGCAGGACAGGGATCTGCTCGACGTCCTCATCGCGGTGGGGTACGACGCCGAGATGGTCACCGGCATCTTCATCTCGATGATGTTCGCCGGCCACCACACCTCGTCGGGCACGGCCTCCTGGGCGATGATCGAGCTGCTCCGCAACCCCACCGTGATGGACGACGTCGTCGCCGAGCTGGACGCGCTCTACGCCGACGGGTCCGAGGTCTCGTTCCAGGCACTGCGGTCGATCCCGGTGCTGGAGGCGGCGCTCAAGGAGACCCTGCGGCTGCACCCGCCGCTGGTCATCCTGATGCGGCTCGTGCAGGAGGACTTCGACCTGCTCGGTCGCACCATCCCGGCCGGCACGGTGCTCGCGGCCTCGCCGCGGGTGTCGAACCGGATCGAGGCGGACTTCCCGAAGGCCGACTCCTTCGACCCGGGGCGGTACGTCGACCCGCGCCAGGAGGACCTGCAGAACCGCTGGACCTGGATCCCGTTCGGCGCCGGCAAGCACCGCTGCGTCGGCAACGCCTTCGCGATGATGCAGATGAAGGCGATCTTCTCCGTCATCCTGCGCGACTTCACCTTCGAGCCGGTGCAGGAGCTGGACTCCTACCGCGACGACTTCACGAAGATGGTCATCCAGCTCGCCCAGCCCGCCCGGGTCCGCTACCGCCGTCGGGCGTCGCGATGAGGGTCGTCGCCGACACCGGCCTGTGCCAGGGGCACCAGCTCTGCCAGGGCGAGGCCCCGGACGTGTTCGGGTTCGACGACGACGCCGACGTCGTCACGCTGCTCGACCCGCACCCCGCCGAGGACCGTCGTACCGATGTCGCCACCGCCGTGAAGTACTGCCCTGCTTTCGCCCTTTCGATCGAAGAGGACTGACATGAGTGACCTGACGCGGGCCGAGATCGAGGAGTTCTGGGACTCCTGGCTGCAGATCAACCGGGAGGCCGAGCAGAGCGGCGACTGGCGGGTGATGGCCGAGTGGTTCGCGCAGGACGCGACCTACGGCTGGATGTACTCGCACGACGAGCACTTCATGGCCGTCGGCCGCGACCAGATCCGGGACTGGGCGATCGGCATCGAGATGGACGGCCTCGACGGCTGGCACTACGACTACGTCTGCACCGTCATCGACGAGCAGAAGTCGATGATCGTGGGCTTCTGGAAGCAGCGCTCCGGCATCCTCGACGACAACGGCGACGAGTACGAGATCCTCGGGATCGGCGGCTCCTGGTTCGGCGTGGAGCGCCAGACCTCCGGCGCGGACGCCGGGCAGGTCAAGATCGCCTGGCAGCGCGACTGGTTCGACATGCCCTCGACCGCGCACACCTTCTTGTCGATCATCGAGGCCGGCAAGGCGCCCGACACCCTGCTCAAGCGGATGTCGGTGACCGGCCACGACGTGCCCGGTCACTACCGCCGCAAGGACCTGCCCTCGACCGTCTGGCCGCCGCCGGTGGAGCGCGGCGACTACGTGACGCAGGAGCCGGTCTCGTGACGCTGCCCCCCGCTGCTCAGCAGCTGATCGACGGCAAGCTGGTCGCAGCGTCGTCCGGGGCGACGTACCCGATCGTGAATCCCGCGACAGGACAGGAGATCGGCGTCGCACCCGACGGTACGGCGGCCGACGTCGACGCCGCGATCGCCGCCGCCCGCCGCGCCTTCGACGAGTCGACCTGGTCGACCGACCGCGAGCTGCGGGTGCGCTGCCTGCGCCAGCTGCACGCGGCGCTGCTCGAGGACGCCGACGCCTTCCGGGCCCTGACGACGGCCGAGGTCGGGATGCCGGGCTTCATGATGGGCGCGGCCGGCTTCGACGTACCCGTGGACGGGTTGAAGTGGGTCACCGACCTGCTGGAGTCCTACGCGTTCTCGACCGACCTGGGGGTCGCCTCGCCGATGGGGATCCCTTCGCGCCGGACCGTCCACCGCGAGCCGGTCGGCGTCGTCGCCGCGATCACGCCGTGGAACGTCCCCACCCAGATCAACCTCGCGAAGGTCGGCCCGGCGCTGGCCGCCGGGTGCACGGTCGTCCTCAAGCCCGCGCCCGACACCCCGTGGGTGGCGGCCGAGCTGGGCCGGCTCGCCGCCGAGCACACCGACCTCCCGCCGGGCGTCCTCAACGTCGTCACGCCGCGCTCCAACGAGGTCGCGTCGGTGCTCTCGACCGATCCCCGCATCGACATGGTGTCGTTCACCGGCTCCACGGCGGTCGGGAAGGCGATCATGGCGGCCGCCGCGCCCACCGTGAAGAAGGTCTTCCTCGAGCTCGGCGGCAAGTCCGCCGCGATCGCCCTCGACGACGCCGACGTCGCCGCCGTGGCGGGAGGTACGGCGTTCGCCGCGTGCATCCATGCCGGCCAGGGCTGTGCGATCACGACCCGGCTGATCGTGCCGCGCGACCGCTACGACGAGGCGGTCGCAGTCGCGGCGTCGACGATGGAGTCGATCGGTGCGCGCGATCCGCAGGACCCGGGGGCGATCTGCGGCCCGGTGATCTCCGCCGTGCAGCGCGACCGGGTGGCGGCATACTTCTCGATCGCGCTGGAGGAGGGCGGCACCTTCGCCACCGGCGGATCGGTCATCGACCAGGACGGCTTCTGGGTGCAGCCCACCGTCGTCGCCGGCCTCGACAACTCCTCACGTCTGGCGCAGGAGGAGATCTTCGGGCCGGTGCTGGTGGTCATCGCGCACGACGGCGACGACGACGCGGTGCGGATCGCCAACGACTCGGCGTACGGGCTCTCGGGCTCGGTCGACTCCGCCTCGCTGGACCGGGCGAAGGCCGTGGCGGCACGGATCCGCACCGGCACCCTCGCCGTCAACGGTGGCGTGTGGTTCAGCCCGGACGCGCCGTTCGGCGGGTACAAGCAGTCCGGCATCGGCCGGGAGATGGGCGTCGCCGGGTTCGAGGAGTACCTGGAGACGAAGACCGTCGCGGAGCCGGCGTGAGCATCGTGGGAGTTTCACCGGCCGGCCGGTGAAACTGGCGCTTGGACGATGAAACTTCCTCGTCCAAGCATGAGAAACACCGGTCAGCCGGTGAAACTTGTGATGGATGGGGATGAAGTGACCAAGCGGTTCGAGAACAAGGTCGTCGTCGTGACCGGCGCGGCCCAGGGCATCGGTGAGGCCTATGCGCGGGCGCTGGCGAACGAGGGGGCGGCGGTCGTCGTCGCGGACCTCAACGCTGAGGCGGGGGAGCAGGTCGCGAAGCAGATCGAGGCCGACGGCGGTCGCGCGATCTTCGTGTCCTGTGACGTCTCCTCGGCCGAGTCGGCCGACGCGCTCGTCGCAAGGTCCGTCGATGAGCTCGGCGGCATCGACCACCTGGTCAACAACGCGGCCATCTACGGCAGCATGGAGTTCAACCTGCTGATCAGCGTCGACTGGGACTACTACAAGAGATTCATGGCGGTGAACCTCGACGGCGCGCTCGTCATGACGCGCGCGGTGTACCCCGAGATCGCCAAGCGCGGTGGGGGAGCGATCGTCAACCAGAGCTCGACGGCGGCGTACCTCTACTCCGGCTTCTACGGCCTCGCCAAGGCCGGCATCAACAGCCTCACCCAGCAGCTCGCCCACGAGCTCGGCGGACAGCGGATCCGGGTCAACGCGATCGCCCCCGGCCCCACCGACACCGAGGCGACCCGCACCCAGGCCGGCGACGCCGCGAAGGACATCGTCCGCAACAGCCTCGCCATCAAGCGGATGGGCTCGGTCGACGACATGGTCGGCGCCCTGCTGTTCCTGCTCTCCGACGACGCGTCGTGGGTCACCGGCCAGATCCTGGCGGTCGACGGCGGCCAGACCTTCCGGCTGTGAACCGGCCCGTGACCCGGGTCGGGTTCGTCGGCCTCGGCAACATCGGCAAGCCGATGGCGTTGCGGTTGGCGGCGGCCGAGTCCGTCGACCTGGCGGTGTACGACGTCGCGCCCGACCCGGTCGCCGAGCTGGTCGCCGCCGGGGCGCGTGCCGTCGGCTCCGTCGCCGAGCTCGACGTGGACGTGGTGTGCGTGATGGTGCGCGACGACGACCAGGTCCGGGCGGTCGCCGCCGACGTACCTGCGGGGACGGTGTTGGTGATCCACTCGACGGTGGCGCCCGAGACGCCGGCCGCCCTGGCCGCGGACGGACGCCGCGTGCTCGACGCGCCTGTCAGCGGCGGCCCGATGGGTGCTGCCGACGGCAGCCTGGCGATCATGGTCGGCGGCTCGGAGGACGACGTCGCGGTGGCCCGCCCGGCCCTGGAGGCGATGGGCAGCACGGTCGTGCACGCCGGCCCGGTCGGCTCCGGCACCCGCATGAAGCTGGCGCGCAACCTGATCCACTTCGTCGCGTTCACCGCCGTCACCGAGGCGCAGCGCCTCGCCGAGGCCGCCGGCCTCGACCTGGTCGCGCTCGGCGAGGTCGTCCGCCACACCGACGCGATCACCGGCGGACCGGGCGCGATCATGTATCGCACCACCACGGCGCCGATCGCCGAGGACGACTTCTGGCACGGCGTCTTCTCCCACGTCGCCGCGCTGGGGGAGAAGGACCTCGGCTTCGCGATCGCCCTTGCCGACGAGCTCGGGGTCGACGTACCAGTGGCACGCGAGGCGCTGCCACGGCTGGGGAAGGGACTGGGAGTGCGATGAGTGACAAGTTCGACGACCTGCCGGAGCTGCGTGCCAAGGGCCTGCGCAGGATGGAGCAGGTCTACGGCTTCGACATGACCGACGGCACCGGCGACTTCTTCCGCTACACCGCCGACCACCTGTTCGCCGACATCTGGGAGCGCCCGGGGCTGAGCGACCGGGATCGCAGGCTGCTGCTGATCGGCATGCTCGCCGGCCAGGGCGCCGCCGACGTCCTCGGCATCCAGGTCCCCGCCGCCCACGCGGCCGGCGAGCTCGACGACGACGCGCTGCGCGAGATCGTGGTCTTCCTCAGCCACTACGCCGGCTGGCCGCAGGGCGCCCGGCTGAACTCGATCGTCGAGGACACGATCGCGAAGGCGAAGCGCAACAGGGCCGGGTCCTGAGAACCGGCGGATGGGCGCGGTGAGCCCGCTCACACCCACTTGTTAGCCTCAGGAGTGATGACGCGCGACGTGGCGAAGGCCGTACCGGACCAGCAGGCCGAGCCGGTGACCCCGGACGTCCTCGACTCCCTTCTCAACACCTCGGTGGCCCGGGGTGCGGGACCGGTCGCGGTCTGGCGGGTCCCGACGGAGTCACTGGCCGACGCGGAGCTCGCGGTCGCCCGCGACTGGCTCGACGAGGACGAGCGGCGGCAGGCCTCGTCGTACGTCCGCGCGGAGCTGCGTCGTGCCTACGAGATCGCCCACGCGGCCGCCCGCCTGGTGGTCGGCGCCGTGTCCGACACCCCGCCGGAGAAGGTCGTCTGGGGCCGGCACGCCTGTCCCGGCTGCGGCGAGCCGCACGGCCGTCCGCGCGCCGAGGGCTCCGGTGTGGAGTTCTCGCTGAGCCACACCCCCGGCCAGGTGCTGGTCGCCGTGGCCGACGTCGCGGTCGGCGTCGATGTCGAGCGGCACCCCGACGACCCGGTGGCGCTGGCCAAGCTGCTCCACCCGCGCGAGCTCGAGGAGATCGAGGCCGCCGCGCACGGCACGCTCGACGGCGGCCGGGCCACCGTGCGGTTCACCCGCGCCTGGGCGCGCACCGAGGCCTACCTCAAGGGGATCGGGATCGGCCTGGGCCGCGACCCTCACCTCGACTACCTCGGCACCGACGGCGCACCGAGCCGGAGCCTGGGCGCCTGGACGGTGCGCGACGTCGTCGTACCCGAGGGATACGGCGCCGCGCTGGCCCTGCTGGTCTAGACCGCACCGGAGGATCTCCGCGTGACGACAGCCCGTTGAGTTAAATCTTCGGCTGGGCGCGTGTCCTCGTGAGACCTTCCGGTCCGCGACCCGTTGATCGGTCGTCCGGCCACCGTGCTGCTCGGGACGTGGGGATGGCCTGGCGGGTTGCGCACGACTCGGGTCCGCGGTGGGGCGCGGGCAGGACCGGCGCTTCCCGTGGCTGTCCGATCCACCCGATCCATGATGGCGGTCGTGGCCCCCCTCGCCCTGGCTGCCGGGGGAGTCCTGCCCATGTCTCGTTCGCCGCGCCGCTCCCGGCGCCACCTGATCGCACTCGCACTACCGGCAGCCGTGCTGCTGAGTACGGCGTTCGGCGGCCCTGCGCTCGCCGACGACGTCGGCGACCCGTCGACGCCCGTCGACACGGCGCAGTCCGCACCGTCGCCCGAGCCGGCGCCTGAGCCCGAGCCGGCGCCTGAGCCCGAGCCCGAACCGGCCCCCGAGCCCGAACCGGCACCCGAGCCCGAACCGGCCCCCGAACCCGAGCAGCAACCCGCGTCGCCGACCGAGGAGGCCGCCCCGGCCGCGGCGCCCGAGGACGAGGTCCCGGCCGGGAAGGAGGCCGACGAGGGCGCCGACCTGGTCACGGCGGCTGCGCCCGTCGCGGCGGCGCCGTCGGGCAAGAAGGCGGCTCCCTCGCTGGCGGCAGCCGTGGACCCGATCAACACGAAGAAGTGGGTGGTCTGCAAGTACTCCGCGACCCCGGTGACGGGCGAGAAGGCCCAGACCGTGCTGATCAACGACGTCCCGAAGAACTTCGACGGCACCTTCCCGGAGTACTTCAACGACGCGCAGGGCGCCTCGATCGCGATCCGCTACTCCAAGCTGGGCGAGCAGTCCAAGGACCTGACTCCCGACAACTGCCCGCTGTACGGCGACCCGATCCCGGCCGACCCGCCGTCCCCGGTCCCGTTCGACCCCTGCGGTCCGGCGAACGCGTACTTCCCGCAGGACGAGGTACCGGTCACCGGCGAGCAGTACACGGTCGTCACCGAGGGCTCGCCCGTCACCAAGATCACCGTGACCGTCAAGGACGGCTTCATCTTCCCGGGCGGCGTGACCGAGCTCGTCTTCCTCGCCTCGGACGGCGAGTCCGGAGCGCCCTGCGACGCGACACCGCCGCCCAAGCCACCCGTGAACGACCCCTGCGGTCTGGCGAACGCCTTCTTCACCGCGGTCCCGCCGAGCACGCAGGCCTACACGGTCGTCCCGGAGGGCGACCCGGTCACGAAGATCACGATCACCGCCAACCCGGGCTTCGAGTTCGACCCCGACGAGCCGGTGGTCTACACGGCGACCGACGCCGGCGACGACCTGTGCGTCGCCGACGTACCGCCCGCTCCGGAGCAGACCGACCCGTGCGGCCTGGCCAACGCGTACTTCTCGAGCGACGCGGTCACCGCATTGCAGGACTGGGTCGCCGACGAGGAGGACGCCTGGGACGCCGACGTGTACGACGTCGTCACTGACGGACCTCCGGTCACGAAGATCACCATCACCACGACGGCGGACTTCGAGTTCCCGGACGGGACCACCAAGCGGGAGTTCATGGTCGACGACGCGGGTGCCCTGTGCCCCGCGCCCGTGCCGGCGAAGCCTGTGGTGAGCGACCCGTGCGGCCCGGCGAACGCCTTCTTCGCTGACGCGGACCTCGCCGCCATCAAGGCGCTGGACCCGGCGGTGTACGTCGTCACGCTCAGCGGGAACCCGGTGACCAAGGTCGAGATCAGCACCACCGCGGACTACGAGCTCGAGGGCGGCGTCACCCCGCCGCTGGTCTACGAGGCCACCGACTCCGGCACGGCATGCCTCGTGGCCCCCGCGCTGGCGCCGAACGACCCCTGCGGTCCGGCCAACGCCACCTGGGTCGTCCCGGCGCCGACCGCGGACTTCACGGTCTCGATCGTCGACGGCGTGATCAAGCTGATCGCGGCGACGGGCAAGGCGTTCGAGGGCAACCAGCCGACGTACACCTATCCGGCCACGGCGCCGGTCGACACCAACGCCGCGTGTGCCGTCGGAGGCGTGGAGGAGACCAAGGACCCGCCGAAGGACGAGGTCGCCGCCGCGACCACCTCGCTGCCGAACACCGGCGGCCCGGCGGGGTGGCTGATGCCGCTGGGCGTCGGGCTGGTCCTGGCGGGTGCCGGCCTGGTGCTCGGCAGGCGCGGCCGGCAGGCCTGATCCGGGCCGGGCGCCCGGGCCCGGGGCCACCCCTCGGCACGGGCGCCCGGACCCGAGCAGGTGCGTCGCGCCAGATCCTGTGGCGCCGGTCACGCGCGAAGGTTAAATCTCCGGCGCCCGCGGCTGTTTTACTCGAAATCCGCCCGACCGGGACTTTGGTCCTGCTTAGGCTGCTGGCTTGGGTTCTGGTCGCCCTTCCCGCTCGGGAGGCGCGGACGACCGGAGCGACGAGAGCTGGACCCGGGTTCGCGGTGGGGCGTGGACATCAGGTCTCCAGTCGCTGTCGTGCGTCCTCGGACCGCCCGTGTCCTCACCTTTGCAATGGTCGCGACGGCCCCCCTCGTCGCGACGCAATGGGGGTAACCCGCAGATGTCCAGTTCCTCGCGCCTCCTCCGGCGCCATTCCGAGCCGACGAAGGTCGAGAAGACCCGTCGGCGTCGGCACCAGATCGCACTCCTGCTGCCGGCAGTCGTGGTGGTGAGCACTGTCCTCAGTGGTCCCGCGTACGCCGACGACGTGAACGACCCGGCGCCCACGACGTCGGACACCGCGTCGTCCACGCCGACGCCCGACCCGGCGCCGAGCGCGGACCCGAAGCCGGACCCGAAGCCGGAGCCCACGCCGGACCCGAAGCCGGAGCCGAGCCCGGACCCGAAGCCGGAGCCGAAGCCGTCGGCCGACCCGACGCCGTCGGACCAGCCGTCGGAGCAGTCGTCCGGCCAGTCGTCGGACTCCGGGAAGCCGGACGAGGCGAAGTCGTCCGAGGGCGCCGCTGCGCAGCCGGAGGCCGCGGCCGGGCAGGCTCCTGAGCAGGTGAAGGTGCCGGTCGCCAACAAGGCGCCGAGCACCTCGTTCGCCGCCGCAGCGGCGGCGGTCAACACCAAGAAGGTCGTGGTCTGCAAGTACGTCTCGACGCCTCCGGGCGTGCTGCACCACATCGTCATCCCCAGCGTGAGCTCGCTGCCGGGCTTCCCGGGCACCTTCCCGTGGGCGTTCGCCGACGCGCAGATCTCGGTCGCGATCCGGTACGCCAACGACGGCGAGCAGGCCAAGGACGTCGCGCTGTCCGAGTGCCCGCAGCAGATGCCGGTCCCGCAGGTCCCGGTCGACGACCCCTGCGGTCCGGGCAACGCGGTCTACGGCCAGGTGCCCGCGGGCAACTACATGGTCGTGCGCAACGGCGACGGCTCGATCACGCTGGTCGCCAACGCCGGCTACCTGTTCTTCGGCGGCTCGACGACGGCGACCCTGCCGCCGCCGACCGAGACCTTCACCGCGCCCTGCCCGACTCAGATCCCGGTCCCGACGGTGCAGTGGCAGGACCCCTGCGGGCCCGACAACATCCACGCGCTCTCGCCGGTCCCGTCGACCCAGCAGTACGACGGCGTGATCGAGGCCGACGGCTCGGTGACCTTCACGATCAAGCCGGGTGCGGGCGTCACCTTCCCGAACGGCCAGACGTCGGTCAACGTGCCGAAGCCCGCTGACAGCGGTGTCGCCTGCGCCCAGGGTGAGATCCCGGTGCCGGAGATCCCGGCCACGGACCCCTGCGGCCCGAACAACGCGGCGTACACCCTGCCGCTGCCGACCGCGCCGAACGGGGAGTGGACCGCCGTCCTCAACCCGAACGGCTCGGTGACCATCACGGCCGGTGCGAACACCACGTTCCCCGGTGGCGACACCGAGGTGACCCTGCCGAAGCCGACCGACACGAACTCCGCGGCGTGCCCGAAGAAGATCGTGGTCTGCAAGTACGTGTCCACCCCGCCGGGTGTGCTCGACCACATCATCATCGTCAGCGTCAACGCGGCGGACTGGCCCGACGGCACCGTCTTCCCGACCCCGTTCAACGACGAGCAGAACTCGATCGCGATCCGCTTCGCCGAGCCGGGGGAGCAGGCCAAGGACGTGGACGTGGCCGAGTGCCCATCGGAGGCGACGGTCCCGAACGTGCCGAAGGTCGACCCGTGCGGCCCGGACAACGCCACCTTCGGCACCGTGCCGCAGGGTCCGTGGACCGTGACGACCAACCCGGACGGCAGCATCACGCTGACGGCCACCGGCAACGCCTGGTTCCCGAACATGCAGAAGCAGGTCACGATCCCGGCGCCGACCGACAGCAACATCGCGTGCATCGTGGTCCCGCCGCTGGACAAGAAGGACCCCTGTGGCCCGAACAACGCCACCTGGGTGCTGCCGGCCGAGACCGACGAGTACTCGGCGGCGATCGTGCAGGGCCAGATCGTGCTGACCGCCAAGGACGACTACCGCTTCGACGGTGACGCGACGACGTACACGTACCAGGTGGCGGCGACGCCGACCGACAGCGGTACGGCGTGCCTGGTCGCACCGGCCATCGCGTCGAGCGACCCGTGCAACCCGACCGGCGTCACGGCCAACGCGAGCTGGGTCCTCCCGACCGAGACCGCGGACTACGCGGTCTCCGTCGTCAACGGCGTGGTCACCCTGATCGGCAAGCTCGGCAAGGTGTTCGACGGCGACAAGCCGACCTACACCTACGACCTCGCGGCCACCCCGCCCGACTCGGGCGTCGTCTGCGAGGTCGGTGGGGTCGAGGAGACCAGCCACCAGTCGAAGGACGAGGTCGACAGCGCGCAGGCCGCGACGGGCCTGCCGAACACCGGTGGTCCCGTGGGCTGGCTGATGCCGCTGGGCGTCGGCCTGGTCCTGGCCGGTGCGGGCCTGGTGCTCGGCCGGCGGAGCCGGTCGGCCTGAGACCGGACGGCCTTGAAGGGCTGACCGCCTGAACACGGAGCCCGTGCCGAGGAATCCTCGGTACGGGCTCCGTGCGTTCGCCGTACGATGCTCGGAGCCGGGCGAGATGGGGGTCGATGGACACGGCGGTGCGGCAGGCGTTGCGCAGCGGCGAGGCCGCGGCACTGCTGGCTGCCCTCGTCGAGGAGACCGAGGAGGTCCTGCTCACCGCCGATCCCGAGATCCTGCTGCGCGCACGAGAGGTCTGCGCCGACGACGCGGACGGGCTGCCGGTGGCGGCCTCTTGGCGGCTGGGGCTCGGCCTGCACTTCAACGGCCGGTTCGCCGAGGCGCTGGAGACCTTCCGCCGGGCGCGGATCGAGGAGGACGCCGATCCGGCCGACCGGGCCGAGCTGCACGCCGCCCTGGCCTCGTCGCTGTGGGGCCGCGCGGAGGTCGACGAGTGCGTCCGCGAGGCGGACCTGGCCCGGCAGGAGGCCGAGGTGGCCGGCCAGCCCCGGCCCCGTGCGTCGGCCTGGATCGCCCGGGCGCTCGTGGCCGCCCATGCCGGTGACCGGACCGCCAGCCGGACGGCGTACGAGCACGCGCTCGCGCACGCCGAGGTGGCCGGAGCCCGCTCCGTGCTGATCCGGGTGCTGACCAACCTCGCGTCGCTGGAGAACGAGGAGGGCCGGTACGACGCCGCGCTGGCCTGGGTCAACCGTGCCCTCGACCTGTGGGGTGCCGACGACGGCCCGATGCGCTGCATCACCGCCTACAACCGGGCCGACGCGCTGCTCGCCCTCGGACGGCTGGAGGAGGCGATCGCCGACCTCCGCAGCTCGCAGGCGTCGGCGCGGGCGGTCGACGCCCCGTTGCTGGCGGTCGCCCTGCACGGGCTGGGCGAGGCCTACCGACTGCGGGGTGACGCGGCCCGGGCCGCTGCGGCGTACCGCGAGGCGGTCGCGACCGCCGAGCGCACCGACCAGGCGCAGGTGATCGGCGACGCGCTCGCCGGCCTGGCCCGCACGACCGTGCTGGAGGGCCTCGACGCCGCCCGCGCCCTCGCCGAGCGCGGCAGCCAGGTGCCGACGGCCCTCGGCCGGGTCGCGCCGCTGCTCGCGTCGGGCTGGATCGAGCTCCTGGCCGGCCGGCCGGCGCTCGCCCAGGAGCACGCCGCGCGGGCGGTGCTCGAGGCGGGCCGGCGCAGCGACCCGGTCGGCCTCGCCGAGGCCCTGGAGCTGCAGGCGCTCGCGAGCGACCCGGTGCCGCTCGACCCGATCCGGGAGGCCGCCGGGCTGTGGGCCGAGGCCGGGCACCGGATCGGGACGGCCGACAACGCGGTGATCGCCGCGGTCCTCACCGGCGACCGCGAGGGCGAGCGGACCGCCCGCCGGCACCTGATGGAGCTGGGGGTCCGCGACGACGCGACCCGGATCGCCGGTCCGCGCCAGGCGGTGCGCGGCCGGTCCGTGCCACCCGTGTCGGTCCACCTGCTCGGCTCGTTCGCGGTGCTCGTGGGGGAGCGACCGGTGCCGGCGTCAGCCTGGGGGTCGCGCAAGGCCCGCGACGCCGTGAAATACCTCGCCGTGCGCGGCGGGCGTCCGGTCAGCCGCGACGCGCTCGCCGAGGTGCTCTGGCCCGGCCAGCGCGGTACCTCGGCGCGGCTGTCGGTGGTGCTCTCGACCCTGCGCTCGGTCCTCGACCCCGACAAGGCCCACGACCCCGACCGGTTCGTGGTCGCCGACCGGGCCACCGTCCGGCTCGATGCCGAGGTCGTCGAGCTCGACGCCGTCGCCTTCGAGACCTCCGCACGCCGCGCCCTCGACCTCTCCGACCGGCCCGGCACCGACGCCGTCGAGGCCCTGCAGGAGGCGATCGCGCACTACAACGGGCCGCTGCTCGACGACGACCAGGACCAGCCGTGGACCGACGAGCCGCGCGAGCACCTGGCCCACCTCGCCCGTGAGGTACGCCGCCGGCTGGCCATCCGGCTCGGCGCCGACCAGCCCGAGCGGGCGGTGCCCTGGCTGGTCTCCCTCCTCTCCGAGGACCCCTACGACGAGCCGTGCCACCTGCTGCTCATCACCTCGATGCTCCGCCTCGGGCGCTACGGCGAGGCGCGGCGCGCGCACACGGCGTACGCGAGCGCGATGGCCGAGCTCGATCTCCCGGTGACCTCGCTGGCGGACCTCGCCCGCGACCTCTAAGGCTTCCCGAAGGATTCCGGAACGGGTGCGCGCGACCCTCGGCGCATGTCCGGTCTCACGCCCCGTGTCGATGTCGATCTCACCCGCGCCGTCGAGGCGCTGGGCGGCCTGCGGGACGCCTGTCCCGACGCCGTCGTCCACTACCGGGTCGCCGCGAACGACTCGCCCCGGCTGCTGACGGCCTTCGCCGAGGCCGGCTGCGCCTTCGACGTACGCAGTGCCGAGGAGCTGCGGGCCGTCGTGCGCCGGGGCGTGGCGGGGGACCGGATCCTGTCCAGCCATCCCGTGAGCACCCGCGCGGCACTGGCGCAGGCCGCGGGGGCGGGGGTGCGCGGATTCGTCGTGGACTCGCCGGCCGAGGTGGCCGAGCTCGCCGAGGTCGCACCAGGCGGTGGGGTCCTGGTGCGGCTTCTGGCGAGCGGGTCGCGCTGCCCCTCGGAGCGCCGCAAGTTCGGGTGCCCGGCGGACCTGGCGCCCGACCTGCTGCTGCGCGCCGCCTCCTGCGGCCTGCAGCCGAGGGGGGTGTCGGTCCCGGCGGGCTGGGCCGCCACCGAGGTCGCAGTGCGGACCGTCGACGAGGTGCGGGCCCGGGCCGCCGCCCTCGGCATCGACCTGGCCGTCGTCCACGTCGACGACGTCCGCGCGGGCGCAGCGCTGCCCGCCCGTGGCCTCGCCGGCTCCTCGGCGCTGTGGGTGTCGGCCGGCCACTCGCTGGCCGCGCCCGGCGGGGTGCTGGTCGCGAGCGTGGTCGCGGTCGTCGAGCGCGCCGGGCGCCGCTGGGTCCACCTCGACGGCATCGCGGCCACCGAGTCGGTCGAGATCCGCACGACCCGCTCCGGGCCGGTGGTTCCCAGCGTCCTGGCCGGACCGGCCGACGCCGGCGACGACGTGCTGTTCGCCGCGCACGCGGTCGCGCTGCCGGCCGCGCTGCGCGAGGGCGACCATGTCCGCTTCACCCATGCCGGCCCGCGCCCGTGGTCCCGCCCGATCGAGGAGCGGGTGACGGCATGATCGACCCATGGCCCACGAGCACCGCGTCCTGCGTCCCGGCGTCGACGGAGTCAACGGCTACCGCCTGCTGACCGCGCTCGTCGTACCTCGTCCGATCGCCTGGGTGTCCAGCACCTCCGCCGCCGGCATCGGCAACCTGGCCCCGCACTCGTTCTTCACCGTCGCGAGCGCCGATCCGCCGATCGTGCAGTTCACCTCGGTCGGCGCCAAGGACACGCTGCGCAACGTCCTCGAGACCCGCGAGTTCACCATCAGCCTGGCGAGCCGGCCGCTGATCGACGAGGTCAACGCCTCCAGCGCCGCGTTCGAGCACGGCGTCGACGAGGCGAGGGAGTTGGGGATCGCCATGGCCGCGAGCGTCGAGGTCGGACCGCCGCGCGTCGCCGCCTCGCCCGCCTCGCTGGAGTGCCGGCTGCACGACACCGTCGCCGTGGGGGACTCGACCCTCGTCCTCGGTCTGGTGGTCGCGGTGACACTCGACCCCGACGTGCTGGTCGAGGGCCGCCCGGCGTTCGACCTGTTGGCGCCGCTGTCCCGGCTCGGCGGGAACGAGTGGGGCCTGCCGCCCGAGGTGGTCAGCCGGGCTCGTCCGCGCTGAGGCTCGATGGCTGGGATGACCGGCGCCGCACCGTCCTCCGCGGCGATCCCAGGGAGGCCCGACGTCGGGTGTGGAGACGGTCTCGCCTCGCAGAAACGATCTGCAGTGCCTTCGCGTGCGCTTCGCTGTGGTGCCCCAGGCAAGAGTCGAACTTGCGACCTTTCGCTTAGGAGGCGGCTGCTCTATCCACTGAGCTACTGGGGCGTGGAGAACATCTTGTCAGGTCGCGACCGGTTCCCCCGGATTGGGTCGGCGCCGGGGGAGCGGTGACAATGGTGAGCGACTCGCCGCTGCACTTGATGCGGACCGTACGGTGGGCGTGGTACCACCGGGTGCCGATCGGCCGCTGACTCGGCAGCGTCGAGACAGAGACCATCCGCTGCGAGCGGCCACACGACCAGGTGATCCATGACGCAGGACGTTGAGACCGGGCGCGGTGACGCGCCGGGGAGCCGCGCCCGACGGGTGTCGACCTCGCGGGCCGATCGCGACCGGCGCCGCCCGCGCAACGAGCGCGGCGGCCGCGGCAGCAGGAGCAGTCGAGCGGCTCAGCCCAGCGCGACGGGCCGGACCGCCAGGCGGGTCGCCGGTGGGCGGCGCAAGCGCCCGCAGCCCGGCAAGGTCGTCTTCAAGGTGATCCTCGCCAGCCTGCTCTCCCTGGGGCTGGCGACCGGCCTGGGCGTCGTGCTGATCTACAACAACTGGAACGGCAACATCGACACCCAGGACCTCGGGGCCCAGCTGGGCAACGACCGGCCGACCGTGGAGGACACCGGCCCGAAGAAGGCGATGAACATCCTCGTCATGGGCACCGACACCCGTGCGGGCAAGGGCAACGGGATCGACGGCGAGGCGGGCGGCGGCCTGTCCGACACCACGATCCTGTTCCACCTCTCCGCCGACCGGAAGTTCGCCTACGGCATCTCGGTGCCGCGCGACACCGCCGTGATCCGGCCGACCTGCTACAAGGAGGACGGCGAGGAGATCCCGGCGGCGACCGGCTATGCGAAGTGGAACGCCGCCTTCGCGTACGGCGGCCCGGCGTGCACGATCCGCCAGTTCGAGCAGGCGACGAACATCCGGATCAACAAGTACGTGCTCGTCGACTTCAACCAGTTCCGCGACATGGTCAACGCGCTGGACGGCGTCGAGGTCTGCATCCCCGAGGACATCGACGACAACACGCACAACATCCACCTCAAGGCCGGCACCCGCGAGATCAAGGGCAACGAGGCGCTCACCTACGTCCGGGCCCGTTACCGGATCGGCGACGGCACCGACCCCAACCGCACCCGGCGCCAGCAGGCCTTCATCGGCTCGATGATCAACAAGGCGCTCACCGCCGGCATGATCGCGCGACCCGACCGCCTGATCGGCTTCATGAACGCCGCGTCCTCGTCGCTGCACACCGACTTCAAGAACATCGCGCAGATGGCCGATCTGGCCGTCACCGCGAAGGGCATCGGCGCCGACAACATCAAGTTCATCACCACGCCGTGGGTCTACTCCGACAAGGTCAGCTCCGGCATCGAGTGGACCCCCGAGGTCGACAAGCTGTGGCAGCTGGTCCGCAAGGACCGGCCGCTGACGCCCGAGTTCCTCAAGGACGCGCTCAGCGCGGGCGACAAGCCCGACGGCACCGCGTCCGCCGACGGCGCCGCGACCGACGAGGCGAGCGGGACCCCGTCCGACACGGCCGAGCCGTCCGACACCGCCAGCCCCTCCGGTACGCCGGGTGGCACCGCCAGCAACGGCGCCCAGACCCCGCCGGCCACCACGCCCGAGGGCCTCAGCGCCTCCGGCCGCGAGGCCGCCGGCCTGTGCACCTGAGGCAGGTCGACGTGGGCGAGCGGCAGGAGACCGACTGGGAGCGGCGGCGCAGGCTGGCCGAGATCTTCGGCGACGTCGAGCCGTCGGTGACCTCCGACGAGCGGGACGACGCCCCATCGGCCACCCGGGAGAGCGCGAGCGAGCGCTGGCTCAAGTCGCAGGTCCCGCCGCACCACGGCGGCTGACGGGTCTCGAGACGGTTGCTGCGCAACCTCCTCGACCACCGTCAGGTCTGGCCGCACCACGGCGGTTGACGGGTCTCGAGACGGTTGCTGCGCAACCTCCTCGACCACCGTCAGGTCTGGCCGCACCACGGCGGTTGACGGGTCTCGAGACGGTTGCTGCGCAACCTCCTCGACCACCGTCAGGTCTGGCCGCACCACGGCGGTTGACGGGTCTCGAGACGGTTGCTGCGCAACCTCCTCGACCACCGTCAGGTCTGGCCGCACCACGGCGGTTGACGGGTCTCGAGACGGTTGCTGCGCAACCTCCTCGACCACCGTCAGGTCTGGCCGCACCACGGCGGTTGACGGGTCTCGAGACGGTTGCTGCGCAACCTCCTCGACCACCGTCAGGTCTGGCCGCACCACGGCGGTTGACGGGTCTCGAGACGGTTGCTGCGCAACCTCCTCGACCACCGTCAGGTCTGGCCGCACCACGGCGGTTGACGGGTCTCGAGACGGTTGCTGCGCAACCTCCTCGACCACCGTCAGGTCTGGCCGCACCACGGCGGTTGACGGGTCTCGAGACGGTTGCTGCGCAACCTCCTCGACCACCGTCAGGTCTGGCCGCACCACGGCGGTTGACGGGTCTCGAGACGGTTGCTGCGCAACCTCCTCGACCACCGTCAGGTCTGGCCGCACCACGGCGGTTGACGGGTCTCGAGACGGTTGCTGCGCAACCTCCTCGACCACCGGAACGCGCCGAGGGCCGGTAGGGATGTCCCCACCGGCCCTCGGTGACGTGTGCCGCGAAGCTGCTGTCAGCGGTTGACGAGCGAGTCGCGGATCTGGGTCAGCAGCACGATGTCGGGAGCCTCCGCCTCGGGCTCGTCGGGGAAGTAGCGCTCCTTGGCCTTCGTGTAGGGCATGACGACCAAGAAGTAGACGACGGCGGCGAGGATCACGAACGCCACGACGGCGTTGAGGAACGCGCCGAAGGAGTTCGCCTCGTTGCTGAAGATCTCGCTGGCGGAGTCAGGCATCTGGGCGGTCAGCCAGTTGACGAAGGTGTTGACGACGGTGGCGAACGAGGCGCCGATGATCACGGCAACGGCCAGGTCGACCAGGTTGCCTCGCAGGATGAACTTCTTGAACCCGGACATTGATCTCTCCTCTTTCCCGAGCGTTGTGGTGGAGGTGGGAGCACTCTCTGGCCCCAGAAACTAACTGCGACTCCATGTATAAGTCACGTATTCGGCTGCGGACGCCGACGTGACGTGATACACGGCTCCCGAATCTAGGGCCAGCACGACCAGGCGCCCGGGAAGCGCGCCGTCGGCGGCCGAGGCGGCATCCGGTACGGCGAGCACGGTCGCGTCGTGCGCCAGGGCCCCGGTCGTGCCGGCTTGGGGGTCGGTGCCGAGCAGGTCGATCCGGTCCCCGGGGGTCAGCAGCGCCACCTGGCCGGCGTCGGAGAGCCGGATCGGCACGGTGACGGTGCCGGCGGGCTGGGCCGCCCCGAGGCCGGGGCCGACCAGGCGCACGTCGGTGACCGCCTCGCCGGCTCGCACCGGTGCCGCGAGCCGGCGCCCCACGGGGTCGCGCGCCACTCGTTCCGGTACGGCGTCCGGCGGCACCTCCACTGGGACCAGGTCGCCCGCGGCGACCTCGCGGCCGGCGGGCAGGTCGCGCGCCGCCACGAGGAGCGTGGCGGTCGAGGGTGGCGGCGGTGCGACGGAGCGCACCGCGACGGCGGCGCCCACGCCGAGCAGCAGGGCGGCGATCAGCCGTCGGCGCCGCAGCACCCGTCGTCGTACGTGGTCGCGGGCGTCACGCAGCCGGTGCAGGGGTGAGCGGGAGTCCATGCGGGCGACCGTAGGCCGCCGCGACGCCGGCCGCCGGCGTCATCCACAGGGACCTCGGGATCAGGCGGGAGAGGCGGCCGAGCTCGTGCTCGACGCCCCGGACGACTCGCTCGACGAGGACGACGAGGACGACGAGGACGACGAGGACGAGGTGGTCGAGGAGGCCGCCGGTGTGGACGGCGTGCTCGACGCCTTGCTGTCGGTCTTGTAGAACCCGGAGCCCTTGAACACGACACCGACGGAGTTGAAGACCTTGCGCAGCTTGCCGGTGCACTCCGGGCACGTGGTCAGGGCGTCGTCGCTGAACTTCTGGACCTGCTCGAAGGCATGACCACACTCGGTGCACAGGTACTGGTAGGTGGGCATCGACGTTCCTCGTTCGGCACTCTGGCGTTAGCACTCTGATCTGTTGAGTGCCAATGCTACGTCAGCAGGCAACCTCACGGCACAATGGCGCCACCATGGCGGACCTCGACACTCCTTCCCCGGCCCGCGCACGCTGGCCCCGGTGGCTGCGCTGGACCACTGCCCTCGGCGTACTCCTGGTCCTCGTCCTGGTCGCCGGCCTGACCACCGCGGTCGTCGGTGTGCGCCGCTCCTGGCCCCAGACCGGCGGCGAGCTGTCGATCAGCGGCCTCGACGGCGAGGTCCGGGTGGTCCGCGACGACCACGGCATCCCGCAGATCTACGCCGACTCGACCCACGACCTGATGCTGGCGCAGGGCTTCGTGCACGCCCAGGACCGCTTCTTCGAGATGGACGTACGACGGCACGCCACCGCCGGGCGCCTCTCGGAGCTCTTCGGCGAGTCCGGCCTGGAGACCGACCTGGTGGTGCGCACCCTCGGCTGGCGCGAGGTGGCCGAGAAGGAGGTCGCGATGCTGCGGCCGGCGACGCGCAGCGCGCTGGACGCGTACGCCGAGGGCGTCAACGCCTACCTCGAGGGCCGCTCCACCTCCGAGATGTCGCTGGAGTACACCCTCCTCGGCATCACCGGCCTCGACTACCAGCCCGAGCAGTGGACCGCCGTCGACTCGGTCGCCTGGCTCAAAGCGATGGCGTGGGACCTGCGCGGCAACCTCGAGGAGGAGATCGGCCGCTCGATCGCGACCGCGACCGTCGGCGAGGACCGCACGCAGGACCTCTACCCCGGCTACCCGTACGCCGCGCACGCCCCGATCGTGCAGCAGGGCGGCGTGGCCGACGGCGTCTTCGACCAGGACGCGACCGGCGCCGGTGCCGGCGGCCTCGCTCGCCCACCGGTGGGCGGCGCCGCGACCGTGCGTGCGCTCGCGAAGGTGCGCAGCGTGCTGGACGGCATGCCCGCCCTGCTCGGCCGGGGCGACGGCATCGGCAGCAACGCGTGGGTCGTCGACGGCGACCACACCGACACCGGCGCGCCGATCCTCGCCAACGACCCGCACCTCGGCATCTCGCTGCCCGGCGTGTGGACCCAGGTCGGCCTGCACTGCCGCACCCTGTCCGACGAGTGCCCCTACGACGTCGCCGGGTTCAGCTTCTCCGGCGTGCCCGGCGTGGTGATCGGCCACAACCGCGACATCGCCTGGGGCTTCACGAACCTCGGCCCCGACGTGACCGACCTGTACGTCGAGCGGGTCACCGGCGACGAGTGGGAGTACGACGGCCAGCGGCTCCCGCTGACCCGGCGTACCGAGAAGATCGAGGTGCGCGGCGGCAAGGACGTCGAGCTCACGGTCCGCGCCACGAGCCACGGCCCGCTGCTGTCGGACCTCGCGCGGTTCGCCGACGAGGACGGCATCGAGATCACCGAGGACGGACTGCTCGACCAGGTCGATGCCGTCGCCGACGGTCAGCAGGACGAGTCGACCGGAGACGCCGCGATCTCGCTGGCCTGGACCGCGCTGACCCCGCGCCCGACCGCCGACGCGCTGCTCGCCCTCGACCGGGCCTCGGACTGGACGTCCTTCCACAAGGCGCTCTCCTCGTTCGCCGCCCCGGGCCAGAACGTCGTGTACGCCGACACCGAGGGCCACATCGGCTACCAGGCGACCGGCGCCGTCCCCATCCGCCGGCCCGGCAACGACGGCCGTCTCCCCGCCGCCGGCTGGCTCAAGGAGACCGACTGGACCGGCGAGGTCGTGCCGTACGACGCGCTGCCGAACGTCCTCGACCCCGACTCCGGGATCATCGCGACCGCGAACCAGGCGGTGATCGACCCGACCCGCTACCCGCCGTACCTCACCTCGGACTGGGACCTCGGCTACCGCTCAGACCGGATCAACCGGCTGCTCGCCGCCGACGACGAGCTCAGCGTCGAGGGCATGGCGGCCATCCAGCTCGACGACCGCAGCGCGATCGGGGAGGCGCTCACGCCGTACCTGCTCGACGTGGAGCTGCCGCGCGGCTACTACTCCGACGGGCAGCGGCTGCTGAAGTCGTGGAACTACCAGCAGGACGCCGACAGCGCGGCCGCGGCGTACTTCAACGTGGTGTGGCGCGAGGTCCTCTCCCGCACGTTCTCCGACGAGCTGCCGAAGGTGATCCAGCCCGACGGGGGCGACCGCTGGTTCGCCGTGGTGAGCGCGCTGCTGCCGCGCGGCAAGAACCCGTGGTGGGACGACGTGCGCACCGACGACAAGGTCGAGCGCCGCTCCGACATCCTGCGTGACGCGATGATCGCGGCCCGCGACGAGCTCACGGCGCTGGAGTCGCCGAACGCCGAGGAGTGGACCTGGGGTGCGCTGCACGAGCTCGAGCTGCGCTCCTCGACGCTGGGGGAGTCCGGGATCGGGATCGTCGAGCGGCTCTTCAACCGCGGTGGCTGGGAGGTCGGGGGTGGTGGCTCGCTGGTCAACGCGACCGCGTGGGACGCGCGCACCGGCTACCAGGTCGCGACCGCGCCGTCGATGCGGATGGTCGTCCCGATGGACGACCTCGACGCGGCCCGCTGGATCAACCTCACCGGCATCTCCGGGCACGCCTTCCACCCGCACTACACCGACCAGACCGACCTGTGGGCCCGCGGCCAGACCCTGCCCTGGGTGTTCTCGGAGAAGGCGGTCGACGACGCCGCCGAGGACGTGCTGCTGCTCAAGCCCGAGGGCTGACCCCGGCCGGCCCTCGGATCGTTCGATCGAACGACCTGGGGGACATCTGGGCGCCGGATCCCCCCAGACCGTTCGATCGAACGATCAGGGGGAGTCGAACCGCAGCACCCCGCCGGGGGTCGCGGCCGCGGAGACCGGGCGGTCGTGCGGCTCGGCGGGTACGTCGAGGAGGACCTCGTCGTCGTAGAGCAGGACGCAGGTGAAGGTCCCGACCGGCACGCGGGACAGCGCCCGGTCGTAGGACCCGCCGCCACGGCCCAGTCGCATCCCGTCGCGGGACACCGCGAGGCCGGGGACGAGGACGACGTCGGCCGTCGCGACCGCTTCGACGCCGAGGGGCGTGCCGACCGGCTCGAGCAGGCCGCGCCGGGCGGGCGCCAGCGAGGTCGGACCGTGGTACGCCGCCCAGTCCAGGTCGTTGTCGGCCATCAGCACCGGCAGCACCACGCGCTTGCCCGCGTCGACCAGCAGGTCGAGCAGCGTGGTGGTGCCGGGCTCGGTGCCGACGGAGACGTACGCCGCCACGGTGGCCGCCCGGCGTACCTCCGGCGCCGCGAGGAGATGGTCGGCGATGGCCCGGGCGGCGGCCCCGACCTCGGTCAGCGAGCGGCGTCGCCGGGCGGTGAGGAGCTGGTCGCGGGCCGCGACCTTGGCCGCTCCTTGGAGCGGATGTGGACCTGTCACGCAGGAAGCCTACGATCGGCAGCATGGGTATGAGTGGCCGCAGTGGCGGTCTCGAGAAGGCGCGGGCGAAGATGCTCGACGCGGGGGTCGACCCCGTGGCGATCGAGACGTTCGCGCACTACTACCGGCTGCTCGAGCACGGTGAGACCGGCATGATCCCGGAGTCGACCATCGAGCCGGTCGACATCGAGAGCCTCGCCGACGTCGAGGTCGCTGAGGACGTCGCGGCCGACGCGATCGGGAGGACCGTCGCGATCAAGCTCAACGGCGGGCTCGGCACCTCGATGGGCATGGAGCGCGCCAAGTCGCTGCTCTGCGTGCGCCGCGGACTGTCCTTCCTCGACATCATCGCCCGCCAGGCGCTGCACCTGCGTCAGCAGTACGACGCCCGCCTGCCGCTGCTGTTCATGAACTCGTTCCGCACCTCGGCCGACACCCTCGACGCCCTCGGCCGCTACGAGGACCTCGCCGTCGACGGCCTGCCCCTGGAGTTCCTGCAGAACAAGGAGCCCAAGCTCCTCACCTCCGACCTGACGCCGGCCGCCTGGCCCAAGGACCCTGACCTCGAGTGGTGTCCCCCCGGTCACGGCGACCTCTACACCGCGCTGCGCGGCACCGGCCTGCTCGACCGGCTGATCGAGCAGGGCTACCGCTACGTGTTCGTGTCCAACTCCGACAACCTCGGCGCCGTACCCGACCCGCGGGTCGCGGGCTGGTTCGCCTCGACGGGTGCGCCCTTCGCGATCGAGGCCGTACGACGGACCGCCTCCGACCGCAAGGGCGGCCACTTCGCGCGTCGCAAGGCCGACGGCCGGATCGTGCTGCGCGAGACCGCGCAGACGCTGCCCGAGGACCGCGCGGCTCTCGCCGACCTCGAGCGGCACCGGTTCACCTCGACCAACAACCTGTGGTTCGACCTGCACGCGATGAAGGCGGTGCTCGACGGCCGCGAGGGCATCCTTGGCCTGCCGCTGATCCGCAACGTCAAGCACGTCGACCCGGCCGACCCCGCCTCGCCGGAGGTCGTGCAGATCGAGACCGCGATGGGTGCGGCGATCGAGGTCTTCGACGGCGCCCGCCTGATCGAGGTCGGCCGCGACCGGTTCATCCCGGTCAAGACCACCAACGACCTGCTCGTGCTGCGCTCCGACGTCTACGAGATCGGCGCCGACTTCGCGCTGACGCAGGTCGCCACCGACGTGCCGTACGTCGAGCTGGACGCCGACCACTACAAGGTCGTCGGCGAGTTCGACAAGCGCTTCCCCGAGGGCGCACCGTCGCTCGCCAAGGCCACCGCGCTCAAGGTCGAGGGCGACTGGACCTTCGGCCACGGCGTCCAGGTCGTCGGCGCCGTCGAGCTGGACGCCAAGGGCGCCCAGCGGGTGCCTGCCGGTGAGGTGCTGTCGGGGTCGGATGACTGACCCGGCCTGCTCGGTCGACGAGCACCGGTCGCGGGTCCTCGAGGGCGTCCGGGCGCTCGATCCCGAGGTCGTCCCGCTCGCCGAGGCGCTCGGCCGGGTCCTGGCCGCCGACGTCGCGGCCGCCCTGTCCGTGCCGCCCTTCGACCATGCCGCGATGGACGGCTTCGCGGTCCGCGCCGCCGACGTGGCCGCGGTCCCGGTCTCGCTGCCGGTGACAGGTGCGGTCGCCGCCGGCGACGCGGTGACGCCCCTGGCACCGGGTACGGCGGTCCGGATCATGACCGGCGCCCCCGTGCCCCCCGAGGCAGACCTGGTCGTGCCCTTCGAGTGGACGTCGGGCACCGACCCGGTCGAGGTCCGCGAGCGGGCGGACGTCGGGCGGCACATCCGCTTCGAGGGCGAGGACGTGCGGGCCGGCGAGGTCGCGCTCGCCGCCGGCGCGCGGCTCGGACCCGCCCAGCTCGGCCTGCTCACCTCGGTCGGCGCCTCGTCGGTCCCGGTGCACGCCCGCCCGCGGGTGGCCGTGCTGTCCACCGGCGCGGAGCTGGTCGTGGGCCAGGTGCCGGACAGCAACTCGCCCACCCTGGTCGCCGCGGCTCGCGACGCGGGCGCCGACGCCGCCGCGTTCGGCCCGGCGCCAGACGACCTCGCGGGCTTCCGTGCCCTGCTCGCCACCGCGGTCGAGGCGGCCGACGTCGTCGTCACCACGGGCGGCATCTCCGCCGGCGACCACGACGTCGTCAAGGCCGCGCTGCGCGACGACCCGGCGTTCTGGTTCGGGCCGGTCGCGATGAAGCCCGGCCGCCCCCAGGGCTGCGGCGTGGTCGTCGCCTCCGACGGCCGCAGGGTCCCCGTCGTCACTCTGCCCGGTACGCCGATCGCCGCCTACGCCGCCTTCCTGCTGTACGTCGTCCCACTGCTCCACGCGCTGGGCGGGACCCGCTGGCTGGCGCCGCGGGCGCCACTGGCCGCCGCGGTGCAGGCCGGCGACCGGACCGTGCTGCTGCCCGCCGTCCTCTCCGACGCCTCGGGTGCGGTGGCGCCGCTTCCCGGGCATGCCGGTCACTCGCAGCGTCTGCTCGCCGCGGCCGACGCGTTGCTCGTCGTACCGCCCTCGGGGAGGCTGTTGCCCGAGGGCACCTTCGTCGAGGTGCTCGCCCTGCATCCGCGACCCCAGGAGGGCCTTCATGGCTGACGATCCGCGGCTGACCCATGTCGACGAGGCCGGCGCGGCGCGGATGGTCGACGTGTCGGCCAAGGCCGTGACCCACCGGGTCGCGACCGCATCCGGCCGGGTCCTCGTCTCGGCGGAGGTCGTCGGCCTGCTCCGCGGCGAGGGCGTGCCGAAGGGCGACGCGCTCGCCGTGGCCCGCATCGCCGGGATCATGGGCGCCAAGCAGACGCCCGCGCTGGTCCCGCTGTGCCACCCGCTGTCGATCTCCGGTGTCACCGTCGACCTCACCGTCGCCGACGACGCCGTCGAGATCGCCGCGACCGTCAGGACCACCGACCGCACCGGCGTCGAGATGGAGGCGCTGACCGCCGTGTCCGTCGCCGCGCTCACCGTCGTCGACATGGTCAAGGCCGTCGACAAGAGCGCGGTCATCACCGACGTGCGGGTCGAGACCAAGACCGGTGGCAAGTCGGGGGACTGGTCGCGATGACCTCCGGCTACCCCGCTGCCGTGGTGGTGGCGTCGAACCGCGCCGCCGCCGGCGTGTACGACGACACGACCGGTCCGCTCATCGTGTCGGCCCTGCGGTCCTGGGGCTTCGTCGTCGACGAGCCCGTCGTCCGTCCGGACGGGGAGCCGGTCGGCGAGGCGATCTCGGCGGCCGTGGCCGGCGGCGCGCGGGTCGTGCTGACCACCGGCGGCACCGGCCTCACCCCGACCGACCGCACCCCCGAGGTGACCCGGCCGCTGCTCGACCGCGAGGTCCCCGGCCTGGCCGAGGCGATCCGTGCCGCCGGCGTCGCCAAGGGCGTGCCGACCGCGGTGCTCTCGCGCGGGTTGGCCGGCGTCTGCGGCACCGCCCTGGTCGTGAACCTCCCCGGCTCGCGCGGCGGCGTGAAGGACGCGCTGGCCGTGCTCGAGCCGGTGGTCGTGCACGCGGTCGAGCAGATCGTCGGGAGCGACCATTGACCGAGGCCCCTCGCGAGCGGATGGTCGTCGGCGTCCCGGGCCGGGCCTGGCCCAACGAGCTGATCTCCGGCACCGACCCCGTCGTCCGGTTGCGCCCCATCGCGCGCTCCGACGCCCGCGCCTGGCGCACCGCGCGGCGCCGCAACGCCGTGTGGCTGGGGCCCTGGGACGCCACCGCCCCGCCCGGCTCCGACGCCCGCCCGACCTCGTTCCGGGCCCTGGTCAAGCGGCTGCGCAAGGCTGCGCGGCGCGGGACGACGTACCCCTTCGTGGTGGAGGTCGACGGCGTTTTCGCCGGCCAGGTCAGCGTCAACAACATCGTGCGCGGCTCGGCGCAGTTCGCGTCCGTGGGGTACTGGATCGACCAGCAGTTCGCGGGTCGGGGCGTGATCCCGCGTGCCGTCGCGATGGTGATCGACCACTGCTTCTTCCTCGGCGGCCTGCACCGCATCGAGATCTGCATCCGCCCCGAGAACTCCAACTCGCTGCGGGTGGTGGAGAAGCTCGGCATCCGCGAGGTCGGCTACGCGCCGTACTTCCTCCACATCGACGGGGAGTGGCGCGACCACCGCATCTTCGCCGTCACCCGCGAGGAGGCGCCCCGCGGTGTCCTCGTGCGCCTCGACCGCCAAATCACATGAGTCACAGGAATCAATCTGTGACACACCGATGGACATGCGCCCCGCACTGAGGTACCGCTCCTAACCTCTCGGTGTGGACCTGAGCTCGCTGATCTTCGTCGCCTTGTTCGTGGCGTGGGCGGTCTACCTCGTCCCGATGGCGCTGCGGCGCCACGAGGAGGACGCCTCCAGCCGTTCGGTCGACGGGTTCTCCGACCGGCTGCGGGTGCTCGCCCGGCGGGATGCGGTGTCGACCACCGAAGCCGAGCTGGTCGCCACCGGCCGGCCAGGTCCGTCGACGCAGAAGTCGGAGAAGTCGTCGGAGAAGCGGGACGAGCCCGCGGCGCCCACCCCTGCGCCGCGTGCCACCCGCCCGACCTCCTCCTCGGCCGCCCGTCGCGCCGCCGCGCGCCGCCGTCGGGTCTTCAACCTGCTCCTGCTCGCGATCGTCGTCGTCGCCGCCCTGGCGATCGGCAAGGTCGTCGCCTGGGCCTGGCTCGCCGCGCCTGCCTCCCTGATGGCCGCCTGGCTCGTCGCGTGCCGCCTCATGGTCAAGCGCGAGCGCGCCGCCCGCTCCACCCCGGTCCGCAAGCGCCGTACCACGCTCGCCGACGAGGAGATCGCCGCCGAGGACGCCTCCGAGTCCGAGGAGCCCGGCGCCGCCGGACCGTTCGACGAGCTGCGCGACGACACCGACGAGATCCCCGTCGTCTCCGCCGAGCTCCTCGACGACTCGACCCCCGCCGACGCCCCCGCCCAGAACGGCTGGACGCCGGTCCCGGTCCCGCTGCCGACGTACGTCGCCAAGGCGCCTGCCGGACGTACCGTCCGCACGATCGACCTCGACTCCACCGGCGTCTGGAGCTCGGGCCGCAACGAGGCCGACTCCCAGCTCGCGCGCGAGGCCGACGCCCAGCGTGCCCAGGACGTGGCCGCCGCCGACGCCGACCAGCGCCGCGCCTCCGGCAGCTGACCCCTCTCCCGGCTGACCGGTCCGGTCGCGGGTAACGCCCGGTCATGACCCGTCAAGACGACCAAGGCACCGCCGCCGACCGTCAGGCCGCCCAGCAGGCGCGTGAGCAGGAGAAGAAGTACGCCGACTCCGCGACCGCCGTCTCGCCCGACACCCAGACCCCCGATCCCGAGCGGGGCATCGAGGAGAGCCCGTTCGGCGGGGAGTCCGCCCGCGGGCAGTCGACCACCTTCGAGGACCCGCCCAAGCCCCGTGGCAGCTCCGACGTCGACCGCGGACCGCACGGTGACGAACAGCCGCGCCCTGCCGGTCACGCGGACGAGGACCGCAACTGACCATCCCGATTCGGAAGGCGCGGGACGCGGGTGCTACCGTTTCTCCTCGCTTGGGGGTGTGGCGCAGTTGGTAGCGCGTCTCGTTCGCAATGAGAAGGTCAGGGGTTCGAATCCCCTCACCTCCACCAAGTATGCAGGTCAGCGACAGGGTTCCAGAACCTCTCACGAGGAGAAGGAACCCTGTCTCGTCTTTTGCTCGACACTTCACGTGTCGCGCTGACCTCTCTGGCCGTGCTTCGAACCGGCTGCTCGCCGTCTCGGCGCCTCTCGTGCACCTGTCCTGCATGGACACCACGCACAGCAGCCCGGAGGACCTCGAGTCCGTCCTGACCCTGTCGGAGCTCGCCGAGCGCCTGCACGTCCCCGCGCAGACCCTCTACGACCTGCGCAGCCACGGCCGCGGACCCCGCGGATTCCGGGTCGGTCGCGAGCTCCGCTTCCGGTCGAGCGAGATCGAGGCCTGGCTCGCCTGGCTGGAAGCGGACGACGCGGCCCGACACCCCTCGCCCCGTCGAGACTCGGCATGACCGGCGGCCGACCGCGCACCGTCGTCGGTACCTACGGGGACATCCACGTGCGAACCCGGGGCGCACGCTCGGTCGCCCAGGCTCGCTACCGCGACGTCGACGGCCCGTTGCGGAAGGTGGAAGCCACCGCCGATTCACCGGCCCTCGCGCCAGCGCTGCTCAAGGAGCGCCTGGTCAAGAGGTCCGGGTACGGCACCGGCGGCCGGCTCACCGTAGCAAGCCCGTTCCCCGACCTCGTTCGGGCTTGGCTGGCCGACCTCGACCTGCGCGACCTGGCTGAGGCGCCAAGGAGAGTTCTCACCGACTCCGCCCCGGGCACCGTGAGGACCCACCACTTCTGAGTGACTGTGTACGGCACCGAAGCCAGCTTCTCCTTGGCCCAGGTACGCAGCAGAACGCAGCTCAGTGCGTTGGACCTCCGCCGAGGCGTCGATCAGCGAGCCGTACTCGGCCCAGGAATCGTCGATCACAGATCAGTCCTGGCGCAGCACCGTTCGAGGTGGTAGGAAGTCAGACACAGACCCGCCTGGACCCCGCGAGTATCGCGTACTTACGCGCCAGGGGGAGACATGTCGGAGTTGCCGACGCGATCGGGACTGTTGGGATCGCCGGGGCTGCCGCAGCCGGTCTCTGTTCGGGCATGGCCGAAACCAGGATGGGTGCCAAGCGGTTCCGGCCCACATCATGGTGGGGCGACGGCCGAGGCGGCTTGGGACGGCGTCCACCGGCGACCGGTCCGGATCACGATCATCGATCGTCACGTGCTCTTTGCTGATTCCGTTGCGGTGGCCTTGGAGTCCGAGGGCTTCATCGTCACTGTGATCGACCCCGGTGGACCGCACGCGTCGATGGCCACGGTGCTGGCCGCTGCGGCTCGTAGCGCTGCACGGCTCGTCTTGCTCGAGCAACGCCTGGGAACGGTGGGCGACGGCCTTCGCCTTGTCATGCCTCTCACTGCCTCCGGCGCGACGGTGGTGCTCTTGACCGAAAGCACCGATAAGGCTCGGTGGGGTGCCGCGGTGCATCAGGGTGCCAAGGATGTCCTGCACAAGTCCTGCTCCCTGGAGGACTTGGTCGGTACGGCTGGGCGGGTCCGTGATGGTCTGCCGCTGATGAGCCGAGAACTGCGCACTGCCCTGATCGGGGCTGCACTCGCCGACCAGGACGAGGTACGGGCCATCCGGGCGCGATTGGACCGGTTGACCCGACGAGAGATGGAGGTTCTCGGTGCGCTGATGAGCGGCGACCTGGTATCTGAGATCGCCCGCTCGAATGTGGTCGCCGTGGCCACGGTGCGGGCTCAGGTCAAATCGATCCTCAGCAAGCTCGAGCTGGGGTCACAGCTCGCGGCCGTCGGCGCTGCTCATCGAGCGGGCTGGCGCCCGGCCGCGACCGCAACGCGAGGGCTGACGGCGTGACCGCATGGTTGTGGATCGTCGGAACCCTCCTGTGGGTCGCGATCATCGCCATCGCCTGGAGGTCGATCTCGAGACGCGCCAACCGGGCGACCCGGTGACCCGATGACCACCGACCCCGCGGCGCCGAGCAGCGACCGGACTTCGCCTACCGGGAACGCAACGAGACCCGTGTCCCGGTCGCCGGCCGCGCCGAGACGACCCCGTGTCACCGGCCTGAGTGCGGCTCGGCTGGCCGTCGGCGTCGCGCTGATCCTGCTGTCGATGCTGATCATCTTCCGTCGTCGGGATCGGTCGCATCGCCCAGCTTCGGCTCAGGCTCCGCCGAAGCAGGCGCGACAAGGCGGCACGCGGCTGAGAGAAGTGCACGCTGGTGATGGCAGCCTAGGGGACCACCACCGGATCGAGGGTTCGTCAGAGTGGGGAGGGAACACCACGATTCTCAGTACTGCCGTTGTCCTCCCAGACACTCATCCCGAACGGCACGACGCCGCCGAAGTGGCTGCGCGCGGTCTCGAGCAGAGTATTTGCTGAGCTCGAGTTGCGTTCGTCGGCGGCACGCCGCATGAGATCCTCAGCGACATCGTTCTCGGTCGTACTCGGAATGACGAGCAGATGAAGTCGCTCTCCCGAGGACGTCACGACAATCAGCAGGTGGGTGTCGTCGGTGGGGAAGGAGCCCACCGTGACAGCGCCACCGCTCGCAGTGATCGTGCGCAGTGACGCGCCCTCCGCGAGGGCATCCCAGTCGGGGCGGGAGAAGAGTAGTCGAGAAGGCAGGCCGACCAGGCCGGGGAGATGGTCGATCAGATCGGCACACTCGATCTGGAGGTCTCTCGACTGAGGCCACCATGCACCGTCGAGAGGACCGGAGGGGAACCCGTTGTCGAGCAGGATCCGCAGCGGGACCCTCGCCGCCCGGGGCCCCGGCATGGATGAATCGGATGTAGTCATGGTCGACTTCCCAGGTCCCGAGGCCGACTCGGGTCATCGTGACCAGGCTCCGATCTCGACGCGTGCCGGCGAGTGCCGCCCTCGTTCTCCCAGGTCGCTTCTGCGGGTTCCGCTCGCTCGTCGCTGCGGTCGGCTGTCGTTGTTGCGAGCAGGTCTGCCGCCGAGCGCACGTTGCGCTCGTCGGTGGCCCTCGCCATCAGGGCTCGCGCGGTCGCGGCGTCTGTGTCGCCAGGGATCACGAGCAGGTCGAGACGTTCGCGCGAGGACAGGACGACGGTCATCAGGTGGGTGTCGTCCTCGGGGAACGAACCCACCTTGACGGGCCCGCGCCGCGCCAGGATCTGGCGGGCGGAGGGCCGGTCGGGCTCGGCCTCCCAGTCCGGGCGGGAGAACAACAGGCGCGCGGGGCGGCCGACAGAGCTCGGGAAGTTGTCGATGAGGTCGGCGCACTCGGCCTGGAGGTCGCGCGACTGGGGCCACCAGGCCCCGTCGAGGCGTCGGGTCGGCGATCCTGGGTTGAGCGAGATCCTCAGCGGAACCCGGTCGTGGATGATCATGGCGTTGCCTTCCTTCGTGGTGCTGACGGTGCAGGTGCGGCAGCTCCGACCTGGTGGAGGTGCTCCAGCGCCAGCCCGTACGACGCAAGCAGAGTCGTCTCGGCGTAGGGGATCCCCCGCTCCTGGCAGTGCCGGCGCACCACCGGCCGAGCGAGCCTGAGGTTGGGACGCGGCATGCTGGGGAACAGGTGGTGCTCGATCTGGAGGTTGAGGCCGCCGAGCGCGAGGTCGACGAAGGGGCCGCCGCGGATGTTGCGCGAGCACACCACCTGGCGCAGCAGCGGGTCAGCGGCTTCCTCGGCGGTGGGCACCGGCATTCCCTTGTGAGACGGAGCGAACGAGCTGCCGAGATAGACGCCGAGCACCGCCTGGTGAATGAGCACGAAGGCGATGCCCTGGAGCCAGGTCAGAGTGCTGACCACGAGTGCCAGGTAGAGCACGAGGTGACCGAGCAACAGCAGGCCCTCGGCCCACCGATGCGCGATGCCGGAACGCAGCAGCGCGCGCACACCCTCGGCCCGCAGGTTGAACCCCTCGAGCGTGAGCAGCGGGAAGAACAGTGCGGCCTGGTGCCGGGTCATCCAAGCCGACCGGCCGCGGCGTTCGCCCGCCTGGTCCGTGTCGAAGACGAACACGCCGACGGCGACGTCCGGATCGGCGTCCAGGTCATTGGGGTGCGCGTGGTGCGCGTCGTGCTTGGCGACCCACCACCCGTAGCTGAGCCCGTTGAGCAGGTTGCCGAGCGTCAGGCAGAGCGCCGTCGTCAGTCCGCGGCCGCGGACCACCTGGCGGTGCGCGGCGTCGTGGGAGAGGAACGCGATCTGTGCTGAGACGACGCCGAACGCGGGCGCGAGCAGGAGCGCCCACCACGAGTCGCGAAGCACGAACAGGAGCAGCACCAGGGCGGCGAGCGCCCCCAGAGCGAGGGCGCCGACGCGGATGTAGAAGCCCGGTCTAGGGTGGAGGAGTCCCCGTCGCCGGATCTCCCGCACCAGCTCGCCGTAGTCGCTGCGGGGCACCGCACCTCGAGGATCGGTGGTCGACATGAATGCTCCCGGCTGTTGCAGATCGCGCCGCCGGGGTCCGAGGTGGCCTTTGCTCTCAAGGCTACTCCTGCAGTCCTAGGCGCAGAGGGGAGAGCAGGCGTGACGACGACGGCGCAGATCCTCGCGGCCATCGGCGCCCGGCATCGCGACGGAGAGCCGCTGACCGATCTGGTGTGCATCGACTGCGCACGGTCGCTGAGGATGACCGGCGTGGGGATGTCGCTCATGAACGACGCCGGTCACCAAGCGGTGATCGGCTCGTCCGGCCCCGTCGCCTCCCGTCTCGAGGAGATCCAGTTCGACCTCGGTGAGGGGCCGAGTCTCGACGCTTCGCGCTCCGACTGCGTGGTCGGCTGCGACGACCTCAACGACGGCGTGCTGATGCGCTGGCCGGCGTTCGCCACGGCAGCACTGGCGGCCGGGATCAAAGCGGTCACGGCGGTACCTCTCAGCGTCGGCGGGGTCCGGCTCGGCAGCCTGAGCATGTACCGCTCCACGCCGGGCCGCCTCGACCAGGAGCAGTGCGCGACCGCCCACGCCTACGGCGGAGCCGCCGTGGTCGTGCTCCTCCACCTGCAGGACCGCATTCCGTCTCTCGACGGCCTGCATCCAGACCTGGCCGCGCCGGTGGCCTACCGCGCCGAGGTCCACCAGGCCACGGGTTTCCTCGCGGTCAAGGCCGCAGTGGGCATGACCGAGGCGTTGCTGCTCCTGCGCGCCCATGCGTTCGCATCGGGCCGCTCGCTGCTCGACGTCGCCCGCGACGTACTCGCAGGACGGCTTCGCATCCTCCCGGAGGAGAGCGAGGATGGTTGACACAGGCACCGGCCGTCGGAGCCTGGCCCGAAGACGTGGGAGGCGAGCGCCATGACGAGCGAGCAGAGGCTGGCACGGGTCTTCGTCGAACTCGCCGACACCCTTGTCGACGAGTTCGACGCACTGGACTTCCTCTCCACCCTGACGGAGCGGAGCGTCGAGCTGCTCGACGCCGATGCGGCGGGCGTGATCTTGGTCGACGCCCGTGGCGTCCTGCATGTCGTGGCCTCCACGAGCGATCGGGCCCAGCTTCTGGAGCTCCTCGAACTCCAGAACGACGAGGGCCCATGCCTCGACTGCCTCCAGAGCGGTCACGCGGTCGTCAACGTCGGCGTCGCCGAGTCCCGGGAGCGGTGGCCACGGTTCAGCGCGGCTCTCGCCGAGCTCGGGTTTGCGTCCGTCCACGCGATTCCCCTGCGCCTGCGCGACTCCGTGGTCGGCGCGATGAACCTGTTCTGCATAGCCGATTCCCCCCTGGGTGAGGACGACGTCGCGGTGGGTCAGGCGCTCGCTGACATCGCGACGATCGGGCTCCTCCAGGAGCGCGCCGTCCGCCAGTCCGGACTGATCGCAGAGCAGCTCCAGACCGCGCTTGACAACCGAGTGCTGATCGAGCAGGCCAAGGGGGTGCTGATGGCCAGCGCAGGGGTCGACGTCGACCACGCGTTCCGCTTGATGCGCGAGTACAGCCGCCGCAACAACCACGCGGTCAAGGACGTCGCCCGCCAAGTCGTCGACCGTACCTTGAGCGTCGAGCAGCTCCGCCACCCCTGAACTCGGCACGGCTCTCGCGCCCCGCCTCCGGTGAGTGCGAGGTCGCCACCCCTACTGTCCCAAACACCAGAGCGCAACGCCTCTCACGCTCTGCTCGCCGGACATCGTCGTAGGTGCAGTCGTGCAATCTCACGCGTATTGCCCGGTCGAGCTCCTTGGTTCCTCGGCGGCCGTGTCGAGAACTACGGCAGCCGCGACGCGGGCCCACGACACCACAAGGGTCGCTTCGTCGTCCGAGCCAGGGTCAAGAACGTTGAGCACGCCGGTGGTCTCGTTCCCGACCTGGGAGATCTGTGAGCGGACGACGTCCTCCGTACCTGCGGCGATCCTCCACCTCTGGGTCCAGCCACTACCGTAGAGCATGAGAAAGGACACGGTGCTACCTTCCTGGTCGGAACGACGGTGCGACGTCATGGGGTTCCCACCACGTCCCGCCGCTGTCGGTCCAATGGTCGGCAGGATCGACGTCGGGGTGTTCGGTGACAAGGTCGAGAATGTCCCGCGCGCAGTGCTTGTTCCTGTTGGTCGACGCGGCCAACAGCGCTTCCGCGCCCTGGGCATCTGTGAAGTCTGGCGGGACGACGAGCAGGTAGAGCACGGCTCGGTCCGCGGTCTTGAGTCTCACGACGTGGCTGTCGGCTTGGGGAAGCCACCCCACCTTCACGTAGCCGTCCGCGACAGCGACGCGCGTCGGCGTCGCGACCCAGTCCGGGCGTGACGCCGAGACTTTCCCCACCTTGCCGAACCGCAACGGGAAGTGGTCGACAAGGTCGGCCAACTCGAGCGCCAGGTCGCGACTTCGGGGCCACCATCCGCCATCCACACGGTTCCGTCCGGGGTGCTCGACCAGCCGGAGCCGCAACGAGCCGCGTCCGGGCTGGAAAGGAAGATCAGCACCGTTCGACGTCGGCATGACGTCCGCCTCTCGGACTGGCCCATCCGAGTTGAGTTACCGGTGATGGACAGTCATCGCCACTCTACGCCTGGCACACCAACCGAGTTGCCGAACTGCCCGAGCGGGTCTGCTGCACTGCTCGGTGACAGCCGGACCCAGAGGTGCCTGCGAAGCTGACCTGAGGGGTCTGTGTGCCGTGTTGACGGTGCGCGGCGTCACGAGCGCGCTCGTGTTCGCGCGGCACGAGCGCGAGTGGCAGGTCCATGCGGTGGAGCTGGTCGACCATCAGTAGCCCGAACGGCGTCTCGGGCGAAGGCGTCTCGTCCAGGGGGTCCATGAGGATCTCTTTCGTATGGGGTCGACTGGTCTGACTGACGTCGGCCGCGCTCGAAGTGAGGCAGATCCGTGCCTGGTGAGCCGACCGCAGGCGGGGACAGCTGCGAGCCCACCTCGCCCCCCAGTCTGCGGCCTTGCCGACGTCCGCGAACGGTACGTCGACTGCGTCAGCCATACCCTCCCGGCAGATCGATACCCGGCTACTGCTTCGTGATTTTGCGGAGGGCGATGGCGTCGACCACCTCACGCGCGTCAGCGCAGTCCGTTTTCGAGCGGGTCCCGCCGACACGTGAGGTCGTTCGGCCAGCCACCACGATGGGGGCTAGCGACGGGGGAGGGACGGATTCCTCCGTTCGGCATGTCCGCGGTTCTCCTCAGCGCCTGGCGATCCCTGTCAAACGCGCTCCCCTCGTTTCTCGGGACGGGCGCAGCGCGAGGGAGCCGGCGGCCTGGCGGGGCCGGGGTTGACAGCACGGTTGGTGGGGAGGAGCGTCGAGAGATCAAGTCTTCGAGCCGCAGCAGTCTCGTCGGTCGCGACCGGTTCTCGGGTCGTGTGCACCGGGGGCGCCTGAGCCGAGGTCGTACTTCCGACCGTCAGGACCGGTGGGCCCCTCCATGTCTCTTGCACCAGCGATGCGGATCACGATCGTCGATGACCATGTGCTGTTCGCCGAGGCGGTGGCGTTGACCTTGGAGCACCAGGGTTACGCGGTGCGGCGTGTCGACCTGGCCGATCCTGGCGCGACCCTGGCGTCGGTGTTGTCAGCGACGCTGCGCACCGTTCCGCGTGTGGTGCTGCTGGACCTGTGTCTCGGTCGGGTCGGCGATGGGACGCGACTGGTGGCGCCATTGTCTGCTTCAGGGGTGGTGGTCGTCGTGCTCACGGGAAGTCCCAGTGCACCGGAATGGGGGGAGTGCCTGCATCGAGGAGCCCGAGCGGTGCTGCTGAAGTCGTCGTCGTTGAACCAGATCATCGGCGCCATGCGCCGGGCGCGCGACGGCCTGGCGTTGATGCCGGCGGCTGACCGCGCCGAGCTGATCGCAGCTGCAGCCCGACACCGGTCGGACAATCGGGACATCTCGAGTCGTCTCGAGCGGCTCACGCGCCGGGAGGCAGAGATCCTGGGCGCACTGATGCGGGGGATGCAGGTCCGTGACATCGCCCATGTCGGTGTGGTCTCCGAGGCGACGGTCCGCAGCCAGGTGAAGATGATCCTCGCCAAGCTCGGCCTGACGTCGCAGCTGGCGGCGGTGGGCGCCGCACACAAGGTCGGGTGGCGCAGTCCCGGAGCCTAGCCCGCGACAACGAACCGGCGACAGCGCGACCTGACCGACGGAGCCGGGCACGACGTGTCCCCCACTCTGCACACATCGAATGTCACGTCGGCGTGCGTGAACGTCCTGCGCGATACTGATGGTCACGCGGATTCGCCCGATCGGGTCGTCACTGATGTCGGTGGTCACGTCCGACTGCGGCTGCGAGGGCAGCTCGGCACAAACTCGGCACCGGAACCCTGCTTCTTTCTCTCGTCCTCACACCGCCGGCAGCCGCGCCGGCGGGCGACAGGTCGACATGCGGCGAGCGGGTTCGGGGAGGATGTCCGCATGGGGTCTGCGCCTGGAGAGTTCGCCGACCTCTTCGCCCGTGGACTGAGTGAGCGTCGTCGCACCCTCACCTGGCTGTCGGACCGCCTTCGAGAGAGGGGGTCCGGGTCGGGGTCTCGACCCTGAGCTCGTGGCGTGCCGGGACCCGCCGGCCTGAGCGCCACGCTTCCCTCGACGCCTTGCCCGAGATCGAGGACCTGCTGGGTCTCGGGCCCGGGGTCCTGCGCGGAGCTGGCGTTGACGAGCCGCCGGGAGCTGCGCGACCTCGACGCGGGATGACGCGATCTCACCGCAGCGACGACGCGAGCACCTCGCTCTGCTTGAGCACGTCGAGGATGAGCGAGCTCTCCATCGCCTCGACGTGCTCGGTCCACTCGGCGCCGGTGAGGAGCTGGCGCAGGGCGTCCTTGGTCGGCAGCCGGACGTCGGCGACGATCTGGTGCTCGCCCATCACCATGGCTGCGTAGCGCACGTGCGGGCTCGCGGTGAGAGCGGCCGCGACGGTCTCCACTACGGGCGGGCGGATCCGCAGGCGGAGCAGGGCGGCCACGGGCAGGCCGAGGACGCGCGGGTCGACCACCGCGCGGAGCGTGACCAGGCCGGAGGCGCGCATCGTCTCGACGCGGCGGGCGGTGGTCTGCTCGGAGACGCCCGCGAGCCGGCCGAGCTCCTCGAAGGTACGCCGACCGTCCTCGACCAGTCCGCGCAGGAGTGCCTTGTCCTCGCGGTCCAACCGGGCCGGCTCGCCGAAGACCGGCCAGGTGGTGATCGGGTCACCGACCCGCAGCGCGTCCACCTCGGTCCGCTCGAGGATCCCCGGGTCCCAGGTGGTGAGGGTCTGGATGTAGCGCAGCACCGGCGCCACCTCGACCTCGGTCACGCCGGGTGTCGCGCCGAGCTCGTGGAGGAAGAGCTGGGCCTGGCGGGTCTCCGGGCACCACATGTCCGCCAGGCACTGGGCCCGTCCGGACACGACGTAGGTCGTCACGGTCTCGCCACGCCGCGCGATCGAGGCGCAGGTCGGCCACACCACGGCGGGGGTGCAGGACAGGCTGACCACGAACGGGTCGCCGCGCCCGGTGCGGTGCGGGTCGGCGAGAGCATGGATGCCGACCGCCCCGGACTCCAGCAGTGCGGTGCCGCGACGCGTGACCGTGCGGTCGGGCACGCCGAGCGCGCCGGCGATCTTGGTCCACGGCGCGCGCCCGTCGACCATCAGCGCGGCCACGATGCGGCGGTCCAGATCGGTGGGCGAACTCACGGGCATTCGCCGATCTTATGGCGAAATCCTCCATCTAGCCAGGGGTTGTTGCCCGAGAGGTGTGACCGCGCCCACAGTTGAGGCGAATCTCTGAACCCGGATCGAACTGGAGGTCGTCGTGAACGACATCATCCGCTGGACCGCCCGCGAGGTCGTGGACCTGCTCCGCCGAGGCGAGGTCTCGCCGCTCGAGCTGGTCAAGACCCTCGAGGAGCACGTCGCCGACGCGGACGCCGAGGTGAACGCGCTGCCGATCCGCTTCTTCGACCAGGCGCGGGCCCGGGCCGAGGCGCTGATGAGGAGCTGCCCGGACCCGGCCGACCGCGGCCTGCTGGCCGGCCTCCCGGTCGCGATCAAGGACTACAACGACGTCGCGGGCCAGCGCACCACCTTCGGTTCGCCGATCTTCGCCGACACCGTCGCCGAGACCTCCGACGCCATGGTCCGCGTCCTGGAGGAGAACGGCGCGATCGCGTACGCCAAGTCCAACGTGCCGGAGTTCGCCGGCGGCCACACCTACAACGAGGTGTTCGGCGCCAGTCGCAACCCCTGGCACCTGGGCCGCTCGGTCGGCGGCTCATCCGGTGGCGCGGCCGCGTGCCTGGCCGCAGGCTCCGCCTGGCTGGCCACCGGCAACGACCTGGGCGGGTCGCTGCGCACCCCGGCCGGGTTCAACGGCATCGTCGGCGTGCGGCCGACGGCGGGCCGGGTGCCCCGCCGTACCCCCGCCGTCCCGTTCGACACCTTGTGGGTCGAGGGTCCGATGGCCCGCAACGTCGCCGACGCCGCCCTCATGCTCGACGCGATGGTCGGCCACGACGCCCACGACCCGCTGACCCGGCGGGAGCGTCCTGCGTCCTTCCTCGCTTCCCTGGAGCGGTACGACGCCCCGGCGCGCGTCGCGTACTCGCCGGACCTGGGCGTGCTGCCCGTCGACCAGGGCGTGCGCCGGGTCACCCGCGACGCCCTCGCCCACTTCGCCGCGATGGGTGCGGAGGTCGTCGAGGCCGAGCCCGACTTCGGCGGCGCGTACGACGCCTTCCAGATCCTGCGTGCCCATCTGATCGCCACCATGCACGCCAGCACCCTGGAGCGGCACCGCGAGCTGATCAAGCCCGACATCGTCTGGAACATCGAGAAGGGCCTCACCCAGACCGTCGCCGACGTGCAGTGGGCCGAGCGGGCGCGGGGAGCGCTCGTGCACCGGGTGACGGACTTCTTCGAGGACCACGACGTGCTGGTGGTGCCGAGCGCCCCGCTGCCGCCGTTCCCCGTCGAGTGGGCCTCGCCGGCGCAGATCGACGGCACCGAGCTGACGACCTACATCGACTGGATCGCCATCACCTTCTGCATCTCGCTCACCGGTTGCCCCGTCGTCGCGCTGCCCGCCGGGCTGGACCAGGAGGGCCTGCCCATCGGCGTCCAGCTGGTCGGCCGGCCCGGCTCGGAGGCGCGACTGCTCTCCTACGCCGCGCGCTTCGAGCAGGGCGTCGGCATCGCCGGCCGGCTGCCGATCACGCCGCGTTCCGAAGGCGCGGTCCGATGAGCCGGCGCACCGCGGTCGACCAGGACGCCGCCCCGGGGCCCCGCGAGCCCGAGGGCCAGGTCCGCGAGGGCGCCTGGGCCCGGCTCGCTCTGCGCTTCGCCGACTTCGTCGAGAAGTGGTTCCCCGACGCGTTCGTCTTCGCGCTGGTCGCCGTGGCGGTCGCGGCGATCTCCGCGCTCGTGATGGGTGCGCCCGCCACGGCGGTCGCGGACAGCTTCAGCACCGGCTTCTGGGACCTCATCCCGTTCACCATGCAGATGGCGCTGGTCGTCGTCACAGGCTACGTCGTCGCGACCTCCCCACCGGCGAGCCGGCTGATCACCCGGCTGGCCGCCATCCCCCGCACCGGGCGCACGGCGGTCTCCTTCATCGCCTCGGTCAGCCTCGCGACCTCCCTGGTCAACTGGGGCTTCGGCCTGGTCTTCGCCGGCCTGTTGGCCAAGGCGGTCGGGCGCCGCGAGGACATCAAGGTCGACTACCGGGCCGCCGGCGCGGCGGCGTACCTCGGCATCGGCGGCATCTGGGCGCTGGGCATCAGCTCCTCGGCCGCCCAGCTGCAGGCCAACCCGGACAGCCTGACTCCCGAGCTGCTCGCGATCACCGGGGTGATCCCGTTCCGGGAGACCATCTTCTTGTGGCAGTCGCTGGCCCTCGCGGCGATCATCCTCGTCGTCAGCGTCGCCGTCTCGTTCCTGTCGGCGCCGAGCGAGCGCAACGCGGTCACCGCGCAGGAGCTCGGCGTCGACCTCGGCGAGAGGTCCGCGCCCCGGCGCATGCGCGAGCGGCCCGGGGACTGGCTCGAGTTCAGCCCGCTGCTCACGATCGTCGTCGCCCTGCTCGTGGCCGGCTGGCTGATCCGTGAGTTCGCGAGCGGTGACCCGATCGTCGTGATCTCGAACCTCAACACCTACAACCTGCTGTTCCTGGCCCTGGGCATGCTGCTCCACTGGCGCCCTCGCAGCTTCCTCGACGCCGTCTCCAACGCGGTGCCGGCGACCTCCGGGATCCTGGTGCAGTTCCCGTTCTACGCGGGCATCGCGGCGATCCTCACCCGGGCGCAGTCCGGTGACGGCGACACCCTCGCCCACCTCATCTCCGAGGGCTTCGTCAACCTCTCGACCACTGGCACCTTCGCGCTCGTGATCGGGATCTACTCCGCCACCTTGGGCTTCTTCATCCCCTCGGGCGGCGGCAAGTGGATCATCGAGGCGCCGTACGTCATGGACGCGTCGAACGCGATGCACTCCCACCTCGGGTGGACGGTGCAGATCTACAACGCGGCCGAGGCCCTGCCCAACCTGGTCAACCCGTTCTGGATGCTGCCGCTGCTCGGCATCCTCGGGCTGCGTGCACGCCACCTGGTCGGCTTCACCTTCGTGCAGTTCCTCGTGCACCTGCCCCTGGTGCTGGGGCTGCTCTGGTTCTTCGCCGGCACGCTCGACTACCACCCGCCCGTCCATCCCTGACCGTCTGCGGTCGCCGCGTTCCGGGTCATCGGCGCCGATCGGACGAGCCTGGCTCGTCCGATCCGCGCCGGTCAGCCCCCGGTCGAGCGTCGTACGACGAGCTCCGGCTCGAGCACGATGTCGCGCACCTGCACGCCTGGGTCCTCGATCGCAGCGAGCAGCAGGTCGGTGGCCACGGCGCCCATCTCGGCGCGCGGCTGGCGGATCGAGCTGAGCGGGATGGCGGCGGAGGCGGCGAAGTCGATGTCGTCGTAGCCGAGGATGGCGACATCGTCGGGGACCCGGAACCCTGCGAGGGTCAGGGCCTGCAGGACGCCGAGGGCGATCAGGTCGTTGGCGGCGAAGATCGCGTCGGGGCGGTGGGCGCCGGACATGAGCCGCTCGGCGCCCTCGCGCCCGGCCGCGGCGTCCATGGCTGCGGTCTCGACGAAGTCGAGCCGGGCGCCGTCGACCGCGTCGACGGCCTCCTGGGCGCCGCGGAGGCGGTGCTTGACCTGGCTCAGCCCGCGCGGGCCGCCGATGAGGGCGAGGTGCCGGCGGCCGGAGTCGAGCAGGTGGCCGGCGGCGAGGCGGCCGCCGCGGAGGTCGTCGACGGCGACCGAGGAGAACTCGCGGCTGCCGGTACGACGGTCGACCACGACCACGGCAGTCCCGCGCTCGCGCAGCCGGCGCAGCCGGGGGAGCACCTTGCCGACGGGGGTGATCAACAGCCCACTGACGCGCTGCTCCTCGAAGAGGTCGAGGTAGGTCGACTCACGCTGGGCGTCCTGCCCGGAGCTGCCGAGGATGAGCGGTCGGCCGTGGGCGCCGAGGCGCAGCTCGACGCCGCGGGCGACGTCGGTGAAGAACGGGTTGCGGACGTCGAGCACGACCATGCCGACGGCACGGTTGGTGCCGGCACGGAGCTGGCGGGCGGCGTCGTTGCGCACGAAGCCGAGCTCGGCGATGACCTGCTGGACGTGCTCGAGGGTGGCGGGGGAGACCTTCTCGGGCCGGTTGAGCACGTTGGACACGGTCCCCACCGACACGCCGGCGGCCGACGCCACGTCCTTGACGGACATGCTGCGTTGCGCGTCGCTGATGCTCACGGCTCTCCTTCAGGGTTGGGCTCACCCTAGGGCCTCCTCAGGGTGACCGGTCTCATTGTTGATTCGTTTCAAGAAAGTTTCGGGGCACGTCTTGACGCTTGTGAGGGCCGTCACCTAGCGTCGTCTCATTCGCCATTGAAACCTTTCAATCAGGTGAATGTCGAGAGCGAGGAGTGAGATGTCCGACCACGAGGAGCGCACGGGCCCGACGCTCGCGCTGCGGGGTGTCGCCAAGTCGTTCGGCGCGGTGGTCGCCCTGCGCTCCGGGACGCTCGAGGTGGACCCGGGCTCGATCCACGCCCTCGTCGGCGAGAACGGCGCCGGGAAGTCGACCCTGGTCAAGATCGTCGCGGGCGTGCACCGCCGCGACGCCGGCGAGTTCGAGCTGCAGGGGGAGCCGGTCGACTTCGCGTCGACCGCCGAGTCCAAGGCCGCGGGCGTCGCCGTGATCTACCAGGAGCCGACCCTGTTCCCCGACCTCTCGGTCGCCGAGAACATCTTCATGGGCCGCCACCCCCTGCGCGGCGGCCGGCGCATCGACCGTCCCCGGATGTACGCCGAGTCGGAGGCGCTCTTCGCCCGCCTCGGGGTGAGCATCGACCCGCGCCGCGTCGCCAACGGCCTCTCCATCGCCGACCAGCAGCTGATCGAGATCGCCAAGGCGATCTCGCTCGACGCGAAGCTGCTCGTGATGGACGAGCCCACCGCGGCGCTCAGCGGCAACGAGGTCGCCCGGCTCTTCGCGGTGGCGCGCAGCCTGCGCGACGAGGGCCGCGCCCTGGTCTTCATCTCGCACCGCTTCGACGAGGTCTTCGACCTGTGCGACACGGTGACCGTGATGCGCGACGGCGCCTACGTCGCCACGTCCCGGACCGCCGAGACCACCGAGGCCGAGATCGTCGCCAAGATGGTGGGGCGCGAGGTCGCCGAGCTGTTCCCGAAGACCCCGGCCGCGATCGGCGACGTCGTGCTCGAGGTCGAGCGCCTCAGCTCCGCCGGAGAGTTCCACGACGTCTCCTTCCAGGTCCGCGCCGGAGAGATCGTGGGTCTGGCCGGCCTGGTCGGCGCCGGCCGCAGCGAGATCGCCCGCGCCGTCTTCGGTGTCGACGGGTACGACGCCGGCCGGGTGACCCTCGCCGGCCGCCCGGTTCCCCAGCGCAACCCCCGTCGCGCCATCCGCGCCGGCATGGCGTTCGTCCCCGAGGACCGCCGGCAGCAGGGACTGGTCATCGACGGATCGGTCGCCAGGAACATCGCCTCGGTGATCCGCGGCGGCCTCGCCCGGGCCGGCCTGCTGACCGCCCGCACCGAGAACCGTGCGACCGCCCCGTGGGCCGCGCGCCTCGAGGTCAAGACGAGCGCGCTCGACATGCGCGCCGCCACCATGAGCGGCGGCAACCAGCAGAAGGTCGTCATCGCCAAGTGGCTGGCGACCGATCCGCGGCTGCTGATCATCGACGAGCCCACCCGTGGCATCGATGTCGGCACCAAGGCCGAGGTGCACCGGCTCCTGTCCGACCTGGCCGGCCAGGGTCTCGCGATCCTGATGATCTCCTCCGAGCTCCCCGAGGTGCTGGGCATGGCCGACCGTGTGCTGGTCGTCTGCGAGGGCCGGATCACCGCCGACATCCCGCGCGACGAGGCCACTCCGGAGAACGTGATGGCCGCCGCCACCCGCTCCACGACCGCGACGAAGGAGCCGGCCGCATGAGCACCTCGACCCTCGCCCCCTCGCGCGAGAGCGCCGTCACCCGGGCGACCCGCACCGTGCTCCGTTCGCGGGAGCTCGCCATCGTCATCGTGCTGGCGCTACTGCTCGTGGTGGCCACGACCCGGCGCAGCTCGTTCGTGCTGAGCGCCGACGGCTGGCGCGACACGCTCCTGGCGCCGTCGATCCTGCTGCTGCTCGCGGTCGGCCAGATGGTCGTCGTGGTCACGCGCAACGTCGACCTGTCCGTGGGCTCGACGCTCGGCATCACGGCCTACGTCACCGGCAAGATCTTCGTGGCCAACCCGGACACCTCGGTGGTCGTGGTCTTCCTGGCCGGGCTCGCCGTCGGCGCCGTGATCGGCGCCCTCAACGGCCTGCTGGTCACGCTGTTCAAGGTGCCGGCCCTGGTCATCACGCTCGGCACCATGTACGTCCTGCGCGGCGCGCTGACCCACGAAGTCGGCAGCGACCGGATGAACGCCCAGGACTATCCGGCCCACTTCGAGAAGCTGGGCACCCAGCAGGTGCTGACCATCCCGGTGCTGACGATCATCGCGGTCGTCGTCGTCGCGGCCGTCGGCTACTACCTGCACACCGCCCGCGGTGGCCGCGAGCTCTACGCGATCGGCTCCGACCCCGACGCCGCCGACCTCTACGGCCTGCCCACCGCGCGACGGGTGTTCGGCGCCTTCGTCCTGTGCGGTGCCCTCGCCGGCCTGGCCGGCGTCTTCTCCGCCGCCCGCTACGCCACCGCCTTCTCCGGCACCGGCTCCGGCATCGAGCTGCAGGCCGTTGCGGCGGTCGTGATCGGCGGCGTCGCGATCTTCGGCGGCAGCGGCACGGTCTGGGGCGCCGCCATCGGCGCCTTCCTCCTCGTCACCATCAACCGCGCACTCCCGATCCTGGGCATCAGCGAGTTCTGGCAGGGCGCCGTCGTCGGCGCGCTGATCATCGGCTCGATCGTCCTCGACCGCGTGCTCAGCATCCGCCGGACCCAGCAGCTCGTGGAAGCGAGGGACCACGCATGACCACCCTGACTCCCGACGCGCCGCAGGCGGAGCGGGCGACCCGCACCTATCCGGCGTACTCGCGCGGCCTGCTCGCCCGGCTGCTGCTCAACCGCGAGGCCGCGGTCATCGTGGCCCTGGTCGTGGTGTTCCTCTACGCGCTCGGCAACGTGCAGTACTTCGACGGTCCGCTCACCGTCTACAACCTGCTCAAGGAGTACGCGCCCATCTTGCTGATGGCGCTGCCGATGACGCTGATCATCATCACCGGCGAGATCGACCTCTCCGTGGCGAGCACCCTCGGCGCGAGCGCCGCGGTCACCGGCGTCCTGGTCGTCGAGCACGATCTCTCGGTGCCCGTCGCCGCGCTGGTCGCGATCGGCGTCGGTGCCCTCCTCGGCGCGCTCAACGGCTTCTTCGTCGCGTACGTCGGGCTGCCGTCGCTCGCGGTCACCATCGGCAGCCTGGCGCTCTACCGTGGCCTGGCCGAGGGGCTGATCCAGGACAAGCGCGTCTCCGGCTTCCCCGGCGAGCTGCGCAGCTGGCCCACCGACCGCATCGGCGACACCCAGTACCCCAACGTCGTGCTCGTCATCGTCGTGCTGGCCGTGCTGTTCGGGCTCCTGCTCCACTTCACCAGCTTCGGACGCAGCGTCTTCGAGGTCGGCCTGAGCGACGAGGCAGCCCGCTTCTCCGGGGTCGACGTCGCGCGCACCAAGCTGATCCTGTTCACGCTCAGCGGCGCGGTCGCCGCGCTCGCCGGGGTCTACGTCGCCCTGAAGTCCAACTCGGTCGCGACCGACACCGGCTCCGGCTTCGAGCTCAAGGTGATCGCGGGCGTACTGCTCGGCGGCGTCTCCATCTTCGGCGGCCGCGGGGCCCTGCACGGCGTGATCGCCGGCGTGCTCCTCATCGCCGTCCTCAACTCGGCGCTCCAGCTCGACGGCCAGGGCTCCGAGGTCATCCAGATCATCATCGGCCTGCTGCTCGTGGGCTCGGTGATCGCCTCCAACTTCCTGCCGCGGATCCGGGCTCTGCTCCCGCGGCGGGCGGTGACTCCCGAGGTCACCACGAAGACGCCGGACACCGGCGACCACACCCGAAAGGTAGCTCAATGAGGATCCACTCCAAGCGGTTCGCTGCCGGTGCAGCGCTGGCGCTGGTCGCCACCCTGGGCCTGGCCGCATGCGGCAGCGACGACGAGGGCGGCTCGAACGGCGGCGGTGACGCCACCACGGTCACCTTCTTGCCGAAGAACCTCGGAAACCCGTACTTCGAGACCAGCGACGCCGGCGGCGAGAAGGCTGTGAAGGAGTTCGGCGGCAAGTACGCCGAGGTGGGTCCCGACACCGCCGGCCCCGACGCGCAGGTCTCCTACATCGACACCGCCGCCGCCCAGGGCGTGAACGCCCTGATCATCTCGGCCAACGACCCGACCGCGCTGTGCGACTCCCTCAACGCCGCCCGCGACGCCGGGACGAAGGTCGTCACCTTCGACTCCGACACCGACCCCGAGTGCCGCGACCTGTTCATCAACCAGGCCACCGCCGAGGGCATCGCGAAGGTCCAGGTCGACATGATCGCCGAGCAGATCGGTGACAGCGGAGAGATCGCCATCCTGTCGGCGGCGGCGAACGCCACCAACCAGAACGCCTGGATCGACCTCATCAAGTCCGACCTCGAGGCCGACCACCCGAACATCAAGCTCGTCGACACCGTCTACGGCGACGACGACGACCAGACCTCGTTCGACAAGACCGCGGCGCTGCTGGCCGACCACCCGAACCTCAAGGGCATCATCTCGCCGACCACCGTCGGCATCTCGGCCGCGGCCCGCTACCTGTCGACCTCCGACGCCAAGGGCAAGGTCGCGCTCACGGGCCTCGGCACCCCCGACCAGATGCGTGACTACGTCAAGGACGGCACCGTCAAGGAGTTCGCGCTGTGGAACCCGGAGGAGCTCGGCTACCTCTCGGCGTACGCCGGCAAGGCGCTCGCCGACGGCGACATCACCGGTAAGGAGGGCGACACCTTCAAGGCCGGCGACCTCGGCGAGTTCACGGTCGGTGAGGACGCCACCGTGCTGCTCGGCGACCCGTTCCGCTTCAACGCCGACAACATCGACCAGTTCCACTTCTGATCCCGCCACCGCAGGAACAGGGAGAGGGTCCACCATGCCCCGCTACTGCTTCAGCCTCCAGGTCCGTCCCGACCGGATGGACGAGTACGTCGAGCGTCACCGTGCCGTCTGGCCCGACATGCTCGCCGCGCTCGAGGAGACCGGCTGGCGCAGCTACTCCTTGTTCCTGCGGGACGACGGGCTGCTGATCGGGTACGTCGAGTCCGACGACCTCGCCGCAGCTCAGGCCGCCATGGCCGCCACCGAGGTCAACGCCCGCTGGCAGGCCGACATGGCACCGTTCTTCACCCAGCTCGAGGGCACGCCCGACGAAGGCAATGTCGCTCTCCACGAGGTCTTCAACCTCGACGACCAGCTCACCACGGCACGCGCAGAAAGCCACCACTCATGACCGACTTCGCCGCCATCGCGGCTCAGCTCGAAGGCCAGGCCATCGAGCTCCCCTCCTGGGCGTTCGGCAACTCCGGCACCCGTTTCAAGGTCTTCGGCAGCGCGGGCACCCCGCGCTCGGTCGAGGAGAAGATCGCCGACGCCGCCACCGTGCACCGCCTCACCGGCCTCGCGCCGAAGGTCGCCCTCCACATCCCGTGGGACAAGGTCGACGACTACACCGCGCTGCGCGCCTACGCCGCGGAGCAGGGCGTCGAGCTCGGCACCATCAACTCCAACACCTTCCAGGACGACGACTACAAGCTCGGCTCCCTCGCCCACGTCGACCCGAAGGTCCGCCAGAAGGCGATCGACCACCACTTCGAGTGCATCGACGTGATGAACGCGACCGGTTCCCGCGACCTGAAGATCTGGCTCGCCGACGGCAGCAACTACCCCGGCCAGGCCGACCTGCGCGGCCGGCAGGACCGTCTCGCCGAGTCGCTCGCCGCGATCTACGACCGGATCGGCGCCGAGCAGCGACTGGTGCTGGAGTACAAGTTCTTCGAGCCGGCGTTCTACCACACCGACGTCCCCGACTGGGGCACGTCGTACGCCCAGGTCAGCGCCCTCGGAGAGCGGGCCGTGGTCTGTCTCGACACCGGCCACCACGCGCCGGGCACCAACATCGAGTTCATCGTGATGCAGCTGCTGCGTCTCGGGAAGCTGGGCTCCTTCGACTTCAACTCGCGCTTCTACGCCGACGACGACCTGATCGTCGGAGCGGCCGACCCGTTCCAGCTGTTCCGGATCATCTTCGAGGTGATCCGCGGCGGCGGCTACGGCCCGGCCAACCCCGACGGGCGCAGCGACGTGGCGTTCATGCTCGACCAGTGCCACAACGTCGAGGACAAGATCCCCGGCCAGATCCGCTCGGTGCTCAACGTGCAGGAGATGACCGCCCGCGCGCTGCTCGTCGACCGGGCCGCGCTCGACGCCGCGCAGTCGGCCGGCGACGTGCTCGGCGCCAACGGCGTGCTGATGGACGCCTTCTACACCGACGTCCGCGCCGACCTGGCCGCGTGGCGCGAGGAGCGCGGCCTGCCGGCCGACCCGATGCGCGCGTACGCCGAGTCCGGCTACCAGGCCGAGATCGAGGCCGCCCGCGTCGGCGGCACCCAGCTTTCGTGGAACTGAGGGTTTCGAGGCTCGTCGCTAGCGCTCCTCGCACCTCAACCACCGAGTCAAAGGACAAGGAATGAACCCCGCAGCAGCCGCGTTGATCGCGCGCTCCAACCGCCTCGGCGCCGACCCCAAGAACACCAACTACGCGGGTGGCAACACCTCGGCCAAGGGCACCGAGACCGACCCGGTCACCGGTGAACCCGTGGAGCTGCTCTGGGTCAAGGGATCCGGCGGCGACCTCGGCACCCTCAAGGAGACGGGTCTGGCCGTGCTCCGCCTGGACCGGATGCGCAGCCTGGTCGACGTCTATCCGGGCATCGAGCGCGAGGACGAGATGGTCGCCGCGTTCGACTACTGCCTGCACGGCAAGGGCGGCGCCGCGCCGTCGATCGACACCGCCATGCACGGCCTGGTCGACGCCGCGCACGTCGACCACCTGCACCCCGACTCCGGTATCGCGATCGCGACCGCCGCCGACGGCCCGGACCTGACCACCACGATCTTCGGCGACCGGGTCGTCTGGGTCCCGTGGCGCCGTCCCGGCTTCCAGCTCGGCCTCGACATCGCCGAGATCAAGGAGAAGAACCCGCAGGCGGTCGGCTGCATCCTCGGCGGCCACGGCATCACCGCGTGGGGCGACACCAGCGAGGAGGCCGAGACCAACTCGCTGTGGATCATCGACACCGCGGCTGCCTACATCGCCGAGCACTCGAAGGCCGAGCCGTTCGGCCCTGCCCTCGACGGCTACGCCGCCCTGCCCGACGCCGAGCGCCGGGCCCGGGCCGCCGCCCTGGCACCGACGATCCGCGGCATCGCCAGCGCGGACCGCCCGATGGTCGGCCACTTCACCGACGCCGACGTGGTCCTCGACTTCCTGGCGGCCGCCGAGCACCCGCGCCTGGCCGCCCTCGGCACCTCGTGCCCCGACCACTTCCTGCGCACCAAGGTCAAGCCGCTGGTGCTCGACCTGCCCCCGACCGCGTCGGTCGAGGACAGCATCGCTCGGCTGCACGAGCTCGCCGCGGCCTACCGCGAGGACTACCAGGGCTACTACGACCGCAACGCCGTCGCCGACTCGCCGGCCATCCGCGGCAAGGACCCGCTGATCGTGCTGGTCCCCGGAGTGGGCATGTTCAGCTTCGGCAAGGACAAGCAGACCGCCCGCGTGGCGGGGGAGTTCTACGTCAACGCGATCAACGTGATGCGCGGCGCCGAGGGCCTGTCGACGTACGCCCCGATCGACGAGGCGGAGAAGTTCCGCATCGAGTACTGGGCGCTCGAGGAGGCCAAGCTCCAGCGGATGCCGAAGCCCAAGCCGCTCGCCACCCGGGTCGCGCTCGTCACCGGCTCCGCCTCCGGGATCGGCAAGGCGACTGCGGCCAAGCTCGCCGCCGAGGGCGCCTGTGTGGTGATCGCCGACCTCAGCCTCGAGAAGGCGCAGGAGACCGCCGCCGAGCTGGGCGGACCCGACGTCGCCGTCGGCGTCCAGGTGGACGTGAGCAGCGAGGCCGCCGTGCGGGCCGCCGTCGACGCGGCCGTGCTGGCCTTCGGCGGGGTCGACCTGGTCGTCAACAACGCCGGCCTGTCCCTCTCCCGCTCGCTGCTCGAGACCACCGAGAAGGACTGGGACCTCCAGCACGACGTGATGGCCAAGGGCTCGTTCCTCGTCGCCAAGGCGACCGCGAAGGTGATGATCGAGCAGCAGATGGGCGGCGACGTCGTCTACATCTCCAGCAAGAACTCGATCTTCGCCGGCCCCAACAACGTCGCGTACGGCGCCGCGAAGGCCGACCAGGCCCACCAGGTCCGGCTGCTGGCCGCCGAGCTGGGTGAGCACGGCATCAAGGTCAACGGCGTGAACCCCGACGGAGTCGTCCAGGGCTCCGGCATCTTCGCCAGCGGCTGGGGCGCCAACCGGGCCGCGGTCTACGGCGTCGAGGAGAAGGACCTGGGCAAGTTCTACGCCCAGCGCACCATCCTCAAGCGCGAGGTACTGCCGGAGAACATCGCCAACGCCGTCTTCGTGCTCTGCACCGACGAGCTGTCCCACACCACCGGCCTGCACATCCCGGTCGATGCCGGGGTGGCCGCAGCGTTCCTTCGTTGAAGGACTCGGTGACTGAGGTGCGAGCGCAGCGAGCCTCGAAATCGGTCCGGGTCGCCGCAGTCGACCTCGGCGCGACGTCCGGCCGGGTGATGTCCGGCCGGATCAGTGGCGACCGCGTCGAGATCAACGAGATGCATCGCTTCCCCAACGCAGCGGTGCGGGTGCGCGGCTCGCTGTTCTGGGACGTCCTCGGCATCCACCGCGAGGTGCTCAAGGGCATCGGCGAGGTGGCCCGGACCGGACCGTTGCACGGCATCGGCATCGACTCTTGGGCGATCGACCACGGCCTGCTCGACCGCGACGGCCAGCTGCTCGGCCAGGTCTTCAGCCACCGTGACGCCCGCGTCGACGGGATCGCCGACAAGGTCGTCGCGGAGGTCGGTGCCTCGACGCTCTACGGCATCACCGGCATCCAGCAGCTCCCGTTCAACACGCTCTACCAGCTCGTCGCCGCCCGCGGCACCGCCGCGCTCGAGTCGGCCGAGACCGTGCTGCTGCTGCCCGACCTGCTCGGGTACTGGCTGACCGGCGCGCTCGGCGCGGAGCGCACCAACGCCTCGACCACGCAGCTGTACGACGTCCGCTCGGGAACCTGGGCGGTCGACCTGTGCCGGGAGCTCGGGCTGCCGTGGGGCATCCTCCCGCCCCTGCGCGACCCGGGCTCCCTGCTGGGGCCGCTGCTGCCCGACGTCGCCGCCGAGCTGGGAGTCGCCCCCGACGTGCCCGTGGTCGCCGTCGGATCGCACGACACCGCATCCGCCGTGGTGGGCGTTCCCGCCCAGGTGAAGGACTTCGCCTACATCTCCTCGGGCACCTGGTCGCTCGTCGGCCTCGAGCTCGACCGTCCGGTGCTGACCGACGAGGCACGCCGAGCCGACTTCACCAACGAGGTCGGCGTCGACGGGACCATCCGCCTCCTCAAGAACGTGATGGGCCTGTGGGTCCTCTCGGAGTCGCTGCGCTCCTGGTCCGAGCGGCGCTACCACGACGTCGACCTGCGCTCGCTGATCGCGGCCGCCGCGGAGTTCGAGCCGTTGCGCACGGTCGTCGACATCAACGACCCGCGGCTGCTGTTCCCGAGCACCGCCGCCGACCCGATGCCCGAGCGGATCGCCGCGCTGGCCGCAGAGGCCGGCGAGGTCGTCCCGCACTCGCCGGTCGCCATCACCCGCACCATCGTCGACAGCCTCGCCGTCGCCTACCGGCGCCACGTTCGCGCGGCCGCAGCCATCGCGGGCACCTCGCCCGAGGTCGTCCACGTGGTGGGTGGCGGGTCCCAGAACGAGGTGCTGTGCCAGCTCACCGCCGACGCGTGCGGCCTGCCGGTCCTGGCCGGACCGGTGGAGGCGGCAGCGCTCGGCAACGTCCTGGTCCAGGGCCGGGCGCTCGGCGCCGACCTGCCGGACCTGCCGGCGATGCGCGACCTCGTCCGGCGCTCGTACGACGTGCGGCGGTTCGAGCCCCGCACCGGACTCGACTGGGCGGCGGCCGAGCGCCGAGTCGGGTGATGTGGTCGCGGTGCGGCGGGCAGTCTGCGCGGACGAGGAGTGGGCGCCCACGCGCCTCGACCTCGAGATCCTGAGCCTGCTCGCCCGCGGGCAGACCAGCGACGCCATCGGCCGCAGGATGGGCATGTCCGACCGGACCGTGCGCCGGCGGATCCGGACGATCGCGGACGACCTCGGCGTCGACTCGTCGATCGAGGCAGTCGTGCTGGCGGTGCGGCTCGGCCTGATCTGAACGCCCCCGGCAAGGTCGGAATCGGTCCGTCCGGATCAGGACAGGCACCTTGTGGCGACGGTCACATCCCTCCTAGGTTGCGGATTGCAACGTTTCAACCAGGAGGACCCCCCATGACCCAACGCCGCCGGCTCCTGACCTCGACGGTCGCGGCAGCCACTCTCACCCTCGGCATGCTGACGGGGGGACCCTTCGCCTGGACCGCGCCCGCCGTGGCAGCACCGGCCGCCTCCGGCGACGGCCTCACCGTCACCGGCCTGCAGGCCAACGGGCGCACCAAGCCCCTGGGCATCGGCGCCGACGACGTGGTGTTCGGCTGGCGCTCCACCTCCGCGGCCCGCGGCGCGGTCCAGAGCGCCTACGAGCTCGAGGTCTCGCTCGCCGACGGGGGAGCGACGGTCTGGTCCTCCGGCAAGGTCGACTCCGACGACCAGCTCGACATCGCGTACGGCGGCCCGGCGCTCGCCTCGCAGACCCGCTACAGCTGGCGGGTGCGGGTGTGGGACGGCGCGGACCGGGCCGGCGCGTGGAGTGACCCGACCTGGTTCGAGACCGGCCTGCTGGACGCCGGCGACTGGGGCGACGCCGAGTGGGTCGGCGCGCCCGCCGACGTCGAGGCCGCCAAGTGGACCGACTACACGGCCGACTTCGACTTCACCCTCGACAACCTGGTCTTCGCCGCGATGATCCGCAGCGCGAACACCAACAACGGCTACATGTGGCAGGTCAAGGCCGTGGGCAACCAGGCCCTGTTCCGGCCGCACACCAAGATCAACGGCAGCTACGCCTCGCTCGGCGACGTCGACATCAGCTCGATCATCACCGCCGACGAGCTGCGCACCGGCGAGCACCGGATGAGCGTGACCGTCGACGGCGACACGATCACCACCTCGATCGACGGCGAGCAGATCGACTCCCGCACCCGGACGAACTTCGCCCAGGGCTTCGTCGGCTTCCGGACCTCGGTCGCGACCGAGGGAACCGAGGCGTTCACCGTCCACGCCGTGCACGTGCAGGCCGAGAACGGCGCCGTGCTGCTCGACACCGACTTCACCGACGGCAACCCGTTCAACGGCGGCACCCTGGTGAGCGACGGCCTGGAGGTCAAGGGCAACCAGGAGTTCCTCTGGCACTCGCCCGACGACAACCTGCCGCTGCTGCGCACCGACTTCGCGACCGAGAGCGGCAAGACCGTGGAGCGCGCCCGGATCTACGCCACCGCGCGCGGCATCTACGAGCTGACGCTCAACGGCGAGCCGGTCGGCGACCAGCACCTGGCTCCAGGGTGGACCGACTACAACACCCGCTTCCAGCACCAGACCTACGACGTCACCGACCAGGTCCGCGAGGGCGACAACGGGCTGGGCGCGACCATGGGCAACGGCTGGTGGGGCGGCAAGGTCGGGATGTGGGGCCCCGGCGTCTACGGCAACCGGCTCTCGCTGCTCGCCCGGCTCCGCATCGACTACACCGACGGCACCAGCCAGTGGGTCGATTCGGGAGACGACTGGACCACCCACCCCGGCCCGTACCTCGCCGCGGACAACATCGACGGCGAGACCTTCGACGCCCGCCTGGCCCAGCCCGGCTGGGACCAGCCCGGCTACGACGACAGCGGTTGGACGCCCGCCGTGGCCCGCGAGTCCGCGACGGAGCTCGTCGTACCCCAGCCCGACGAGCCCGTCCGCACGACCCAGGAGCTCGACGTCGTCGAGCGCACCGAGCCGACGCCGGGCACCTTCGTCTACGACCTCGGCCAGAACATGGTCGGCGTGGCCCGGATGGTGCTGACCGGCCAGCCCGGGTCCACCGTCAAGGTCCGCTACGGCGAGATGCTCAACCCCGACGGCACGCTCTACACCGCCAACCTGCGCGCCGCGAAGGTGACCGACCACTACACGTTCGGTGCCGGGGGCACCGTCACCTACGAGCCGGCTCTGACCCAGCACGGCTTCCGCTATGTCGAGATCACCGGCGCGGGCACGCCGCCCGCCGCGAGCGACGTCACCGGCGTCGTCTGGGGGTCCGACCTGCCGGCCACCGGAGACCTCGAGACGTCCAGCCCGATGCTCAACCAGCTCCTCAGCAACATCTCGTGGGGCCAGCGCGGCAACTTCGTCTCGATCCCGACCGACACCCCGGCTCGCGACGAGCGGCTCGGCTGGACCGGTGACATCAACGTCTTCGCGCCGACGGCGAGCTACCTGCGCGACACCCGGGCGTTCCTGTCCAAGTGGATGACCGACCTGAGCGACGCGGCGTACGACGACGGCAACCTGCCCGGCATCGCCCCGGTGCCGCCGGGCATCGACCTCGGCACGGGACTCGGCTGGTCCGACGCCGGCATCACCGTGCCGTACGCCGTCTTCAAGGCGCAGGGCGACACCGCGATCGTGCGCCAGAGCTACGCGCTGATGACCAAGTACCTCGACCTGGTCGAGGCCGGGGCGGGCGCCGACCTGATCGACACCGCGCGCGGCAACTGGAACGACTGGCTCAACCTCGACGACCCGACCCCGGTGGGCGTGCTCGGCACGGCCTACTACGCCGAGGACGCGCGGATGCTCGCGGAGATGGCCGCGGCCATCGGCGAGGGCGCCGACGCCGCGCGGTTCGCCCAGCTCTCGGCCGACGTCCGGGCCGCGTTCGGCGCGGAGTTCGTCGCGGCCGACGGCACCGTCACGGGCAACAGCCAGACCGGCTACGCGATGGCGCTGGGCATGGACCTGGTGCCCGACGAGCTGCGGGACGCGGTGGCCGCGAAGTTCGTGGCCAAGCTCGCCGCGAGCGACAACCATCTGACCACCGGCTTCCTCGGGACGCCGTGGCTGCTCCCCGCGCTGACCTCGATCGACCGCGACGACCTCGCCTACGAGCTGCTCCTGCACGAGGACTATCCCTCGTGGGGCTACGAGGTCGCGATGGGCGCCACGACCATGTGGGAGCGGTGGAACTCCATCAACCCGGACGGCTCGTTCGGCGACGTCGGCATGAACTCCTTCAACCACTACGCCTACGGCGCGGTCGGCGACTGGATGTACCAGAACATCGGCGGGATCAGCCCGCTCGAGCCGGGCTATCGCAGGTTCCGGGTGGCCCCGGCGGTGGACGGCGCGCTGAGCGATGCCCGGGGTGAGTACGACTCCGTCTACGGCACCATCGCGACCGACTGGAAGCGACAGGGTGAGGACCTCACCCTGGCGGTCGACGTACCTGTCAACACAACGGCCGAGGTCGTGCTGCCAGCGGCCAACACCTGGGCCGTCACCGAGGGTGGCGACCTCCTCCCCGACGTGGCCGGGGTGCAGGACGTCACCAGTGCCGACGGCGAGGTCGTCGTGACCGTCGGGTCGGGCAGCTACGACTTCACCGTGACCGCGGCCGACGCGCCCCTCGGGGCGATCCTCGACCTGATCGAGGCGGCCCGCGAGCACGTCGGCGACACGGTGTCTGCCGGCGACCTGGCCGACGGCGACGGGACGCACCTGACCGACGGTCTCGACGAGGCCCGGGACGCCGTGCTCGCGGCCCGCACCGCCGAGGGCGACGCCGTCGCCGAGCACCTGGTGGGCGCGCTGGACACGATCCGTGGCCTGCGCACCTGGCTCGGGCTGAGCGACGTGGACGGACCCGTCCGCGGAGACGTCGACCGCCGTCTCGCCGCCGTCGAGCAGGCGCTGGCCCGGGTGGTGATGTCCGCCCACGGCCTGGCCGTGAGCCTTCCGCCGGTCGACGCCCCGGTGGCCGCGGGGAGCGAGGTGTCGGGCTCCGTCGTCGTCGTCAACGACGGTGACGCCCCGGTCTCCGACCTGACCGCGACCGTCGAGGTCGACGGCTGGGCGCCCGCGAGCATCGCGCCGGCCGACCTGGCACCCGGCGCGAGCGCCGAGCTCCCGGTGACCGTGCGCGTGCCCGCGAACGCGGCGGCCGGAGGCCATGACGCCACGGTGGAGGTCTCCTTCACCCTGGACGGCCACGACTACACGGTCGGCGACGCCACTGCGGACTGGGTCCGCGTGGACTCCGGTCTCGGCATCGGCGACATCACGGTGGAGCCGGCCGGCGAGGACCCGGTCGAGCGGCTCGTTCTGGACGTGCCGGTGCACAACGCCGGCGACCGCGACACCCGGGTCTCCGCCGCGGTGCGCGGCCTGGCCGCCGGCTGGCGGTCGGTGCCCTCCGCCGAGACCCTGGTCCCGGCCGGGGAGACGGCCACCGCGAAGGTGCCGGTGACGGTGCCGCTCGACCTGGTCGGCGGGAAGGTCGACCTCACGGTCGATGTCCGGCAGGCCGGCCGGACGACGGTGTCCGAGGCGACGAGCGTGACCGTCGACCTGCCGCACCCGCCCACCGCACAGGCCGTCGACCACGTCGACTTCGGCAACGCGGCCTCGGAGACCGAGCACGCGCTGCAGGCCGCCCCGAACAGCGGCACCAACAGCGAGGCCGGCTACACGCGACGCTATGCGCACTCGTCGTACCCCGGCTCCTGGTACTCCGTGGAGGTCGACGTCCCCGCCGGGGAGCCGTTCCTCATCCGCAACATCGAGACGTACGACGGCGCACGGACCAAGAAGTACAACGTGTACGTCGACGGGACGCTGGTGAGGACCCAGCTGGTGCCGCGCACGGAGAGCGGTCTGGGGATCAAGGTCTACGACCTTCTCGTCGACGACCCGGCGGTGCTGCCCGCCGACGGGACGGCGCGGATCAAGTACGAGTACCCGCTCGACGCGTCGGGCTACTTCGACCCGTCGATCGCCGACATGTGGGTGCTGCCGCTGGGCGACGACACCCGGGTGCCGGACGTCGCGGCCACGGTCGCCACCGGCGTGCCGGGAACGGGCGGCTGGTACGCCTCCCCGGTCACCGTCGAGGTGGCGGCCGCCGACGGTCGCGACCCCGTGCCGGCCGTCGAGGTCGGCCAGGACGCGGGCTGGCAGGCCTATGCCGGAGCGGTCGGGATCGCCGAGGAGGGCGAGCACACCGTCTCCTACCGCGCCACCGACGCTGCGGGCAACCGGTCGCCGGTCGGCGAGTTGAAGGTCGGCATCGACCTGACGCCGCCCGCCACCGTCCTGACGATGGAGCGGGGCAGCGGCGTGGACGGGTCCGACCGGGCCCGGCTCGCGCTCGCCGCGGAGGACGCGCTGAGCGGCGTGGCCACCACTCGCTACCGGATCGACGGGGGAGCATGGCAGCGCGCCGACGACAGCCCGGTCCTGGTCGAGGGGTACGGCGACCACGTGGTCGAGTACACGTCGACCGACCTCGCCGGCAACACCGAGGCGGTGCACCGGACCACGGTGACGCTCGCCGACGTCGACCGGATCGCCGCGGTCGTGGCGCCTCAGGTGACGGGTGTCGCGCAGTACGGCGCGACGCTGACCGCGACCGACGGCTCGTGGAACACCAAGGGGCTGGACCTCGCCCGCCAGTGGCTGCGGGACGGGCAGCCGATCCCGGGCGCGACCGGCTCGACGTATGCCGTCGGGGTGGCGGACCTGGGCGCCCGGCTCGCGGTGCGGGTCACGGCCAGCAAGGCCGGTGGGAGCGGGGTCGCCGACTCCGCCGCCGTCGGTCCGGTCACTGCGGCCGACCTGGCTCTCGGGGTCCTGGTGGTCTCCGGCAAGGCCCGGGTCGGCAAGCGGCTGACGGGGAGCCTGGCGGTGCCGGCCGGCGCCACGGTGGGCTACCAGTGGTTCGCGGGCAAGAAGGCGATCAAGGGCGCGACGGCCCGCTCGCTCCGGTTGGGCGCGAAGCTCACCGGCAAGCGGATCAGTCTGCGCGTCGTCGTGTCCCTGCCAGGTCACCAGACCGCGACGGTGACCAGCGCCAAGACCGCGAAGGTCAAGCGCCGCTGACCTCCCGGCGGGAGTGAGGCCCGGAGTGGCCCAACCGCGTGACTCGCGGTTGGGCCGTTCCGGCGGTACGGTATGAATCGTTTCAAGAGCCAGGAGTGGGAGAGTGGGGCCATGCGGGTCGCGTTGATGGTCACCTGCGTCAACGACGCCATGTTCCCCGGGACCGGCCAGGCCGTCGTCCGGCTGCTCCGCCGGCTCGGCGTCGATGTCGACTTCCCCCAGGCGCAGACCTGCTGCGGGCAGCCGATGGTCAACACCGGCTACCTCGACGAGGCGGTGCCCGCGGTGCGGTCCTTCGTCCGGGCCTTCGAGGGGTACGACGCCGTCGTCACGCCGTCCGGCTCGTGCGCCGGCTCCGCGCGGCACCAGCACCAGCTCGTGGCGGCGCGCTCCGGAGATACCGGCCTGGCGGCCGCGGTCGCGCAGACCTCGCCGAGGACCCACGAGCTGAGTGAGTTCCTCGTCGACGTGCTCGGGGTGACGGACGTCGGGGCGTACTTCCCGCACTCGGTGACCTACCACCCGACCTGCCACTCGCTGCGGATGCTCGGAGTCGGCGACCGGCCACGCCGGTTGCTGGAGAAGGTCCGCGGACTGCGACTCGTGGACCTGCCGAAGGCGGAGGAGTGCTGCGGCTTCGGCGGCACCTTCGCGCTGAAGAACTCCGACACCTCGGTGGCGATGGGCTCCGACAAGGCGCGGCACGTGCGCGAGACCGGCGCCGAGGTCCTCGTCGCCGGTGACAACTCGTGCCTGATGCACATCGGGGGAGTGCTGAACCGGGGGCGGTCGGGCGTCCGGGTGATGCACCTCGCGGAGGTCCTCGCCTCGACCGAGGAGCAGCCGGCATGACGGGCCCGACGACCGGAACCTTCGTCGGCATGCCGGCCTTCCCCACGGCAGCCCGGACCGCCCTCGCCGACACCCAGCTGCGCCACAACCTGGCCCACGCCACCGGTGTGATCCGCGGCAAGCGGGCCGCGGTGGTCGGCGAGGTCGACAACTGGGAGGAGCTGCGCCTGGCCGGCGCGGCCGTCAAGGAGCGCGCGCTGCGCTCGCTCGACACCCACCTCGTGCAGCTCGAGGCGTCGCTGACCGCACGCGGCGCCGTCGTGCACTGGGCGCGCGACGCCGAGGAGGCCAACCGGATCGTCGTCGACATCGCCCGTGCGCACGCCGTCGACGAGGTCGTGAAGGTCAAGTCGATGGTCACCCAGGAGATCGCGCTCAACGAGGCGCTCGAAGACTCGGGCATCGCGGCCTGGGAGACCGACCTCGCCGAGCTCATCGTCCAGCTGGGGGGCGACCTGCCCAGTCACATCCTGGTGCCCGCCATCCACCGCAACCGGGCCGAGATCCGCGAGATCTTCCGCCGCCGGATGGGCGAGGTCGGCCGGCCCGCTCCCGACGACCTCACCGACGAGCCGGCGGTGCTGGCCGGCGCCGCCCGCGAGCACCTGCGCGAGAAGTTCCTGCGCGCCCGGATGGCCGTCTCCGGCGCGAACTTCGCCGTGGCCGACACCGGCACCCTGGTCGTCGTCGAGTCCGAGGGCAACGGCCGGATGTGCCTGACCCTGCCCGAGGTGCTGGTCAGCATCGTCGGCATCGAGAAGGTCGTCCCGACCTGGGCCGAGCTCGACCCGCTGCTCCGGCTGCTGCCGCGCTCCTCGACCGGCGAGCGGATGAACCCCTACACCTCGACCTGGACCGGCATCACACCCGGCGACGGCCCCCAGGAGGTGCACGTCGTGCTCCTCGACAACGGACGCACCCGGGCCCTCGCCGACGAGACCGGCCGCCAGGCGCTGCGCTGCATCCGGTGCTCGGCCTGCCTCAACGTCTGCCCGGTCTACGAGCGCACCGGTGGCCACGCCTACGGCTCGGTCTACCCCGGTCCGATCGGCGCGATCCTGAACCCCCTGCTGCGCGGTACCGGCGACCCGCAGACCGACTCGCTGCCCTACGCCTCCTCGCTGTGCGGCGCCTGCTTCGAGGCCTGCCCGGTCCGCATCGACATCCCCGAGGTGCTGGTCCACCTGCGCTCGCAGGTCGTCGACGGACACCGCGAGGACCGGATCCCCAAGCCCGAGGCGGTGGCCTTCCGCGGTGCCGCGTGGGCGTTCGGCGACGCCTCCCGGCTCGACCGCGTCGAGCGACTCTCCTCCGTCGCGGGACGGATCCTGCGTCGTCGCGGCCGTACGTCGCTCGGTCGCCTTCCCGGTCCCGGCTCGGCCTGGACCGACGCCCGCGACCTGCCCGCGCCACCGACGGAGTCCTTCCGTGAGTGGTGGCAGCGCACCGACGGAGGGGAGCGCCCATGACCAGTGCGCGCGACGAGATCCTCGGCCGCGTCAGGGCGGCGCTGCACGACGTCGAGGGGACGACCGAGCCGGTCGTCGCGCCGCCCGGCGCCGTGCCGCCGGCCGCGATCGGCCTGGTCGCCCACTTCGCGGAACGTGTGGCCGACTACCGCGCGACCGTGGTCCGCTGCTCGTCGGACGCGGTCTCCGTCGCGGTGGCGGCCGCGCTCCCCGCCGGCGCGCGGGTCGTCGTACCGCCCGGCCTGCCGGACGATGTCCTGGCCGGGGTCCCCTCCCCGGTCGCGGACGCCGGCCTCACCGCGACCGATCTGGACGCGATGGAAGCCGTCGTCACGTGCTGCCGGGTGGGCATCGCTGAGACGGGGACGATCGTGCTCGACCACGAGGCCGACCAGGGGCGCCGGGCGATCACCCTGGTCCCGGACCGCCACGTCTGCGTCGTGTACGCCGGCCAGGTGGTCCCCGACGTACCCGACGCCTTCGGGCTGCTCGACCCGCAGCGCCCGCAGACCTGGATCAGCGGCCCCAGCGCCACCTCCGACATCGAGCTCGACCGGGTCGAAGGCGTCCACGGGCCGCGCCACCTGCACGTGATCATCGTCGACGAGAGGACAACCGCACCGTGACTGTTCGTGTAGGCGTCAACGGCTTCGGTCGGATCGGCCGCAACTTCTTGCGCGCGGTGCGCGCGGGTGGTGCGGACATCGAGATCGTCGGTGTCAACGACCTGACGGACACCGCGACCCTGGCCCACCTGCTGAAGTACGACTCGATCCTGGGACCGCTGGATGCCGACGTGCATGCCGGTGACGGCGTGATCGTGGTGGGCGATGCGGAGATCAAGGTCTCGGCCGAGCGGGACCCGGCCGCGCTGCGGTGGGGCGAGCTGGGGGTCGACGTCGTGGTCGAGTCGACCGGGTTCTTCACCGACGCGACCAAGGCGCGGGCGCACGTCGACGGCGGGGGAGCGAGGAAGGTGATCATCTCGGCGCCGGCCTCGAACGAGGACGTGACGATCGTGATGGGCGTCAACCACGAGGCCTACGACCCGGCCGTGCACACGGTGATCTCGAACGCCTCGTGCACGACGAACTGCCTGGGTCCGATGGCCAAGGCGCTCAACGACGGCCTGGGCATCGTGAAGGGTCTGATGACCACGGTGCACGCCTACACCGCGGACCAGAACCTGCAGGACAACATCCACAAGGACCTGCGCCGGGCCCGGGCGGCGGCGTTGAACATCATCCCGACCTCGACGGGTGCGGCGAAGGCGATCGGGTTGGTGCTGCCCGAGCTCAAGAGTCGTCTCGACGGCTACGCGCTGCGGGTCCCGACCCCGACGGGCTCGTTGACCGACCTGTCGTTCGAGGCGTCGCGGGAGACGAGTGTGGAGGAGGTCAACGCGATCGTGAAGGCGGCTGCCGACGGCCGTTACCTGGTCTACTCGACCGACCCGATCGTGTCTTCTGACATCGTGACCAACCCGGCCTCGTGCATCTTCGACGCGCCGTTGACGAAGGTGATCGGCAACCAGGTCAAGGTCGCGGGCTGGTACGACAACGAGTGGGGCTACTCCAACCGGCTGGCCGACCTCGTCGTCCACGTCGGCGCCGGACGCTAGAGGCGCCTGGGCCTGCGAGCAAGATGCTTTGACTTCAAGTACTCGAAGTTCCTAGCCTCGTCGAAGTGAGCTCACGAACGGCCGGCCGGACCTTCTCCATCAAGGAAGCAGCCGCACTGACCGGGCTCCCGGCGAGCACTCTGCGCTACTACGAGTCGGTCGGGGTGGTCGCACCCGTGGGCCGCTCGGCGAGCAGCGGGCACCGGGTCTACACGGAGGGCGACCTCGACGTGCTGACCTGGGTGGCGTGCCTCAACGCGACGGGCCTGTCGATCAGCGACATGCGCCAGTACGTCGAGAACGGGGCCAAGGGAGCGGCGGCGGCCGACCAGCAGATCGAGCTGCTCGCGGCCCAGCGGGACCGGCTGGCGGTGGAGGCCGAGCAGCTCGCCGTACGACGTCGCTACGTGCAGCTCAAGATCGACTACTGGCAGGCCGTGGCCGACGGCGACCAGGACCGGGCGCGGGCCCTGTCCGAGGACGCCCTCGCCCTCGCCGACTCACTCAAGAAGAACCCCTGACGAGGAGATGACCATGACCTACGACCGCAACCACGTCGCCGCCTGGGCCGCGCCGAGCAGCAAGGCGCCGCTCGAGCCGACCACCATCGAGCGCCGCGAGGTCGGCGCGAACGACGTCCTCATCGCGATCGAGTACGCCGGCATCTGCCACTCCGACATCCACACCGTGCGTGGGGACTGGGGTCCGCAGCCGTTCCCGGTGGTGCCCGGGCACGAGATCGTCGGCGTGGTCGCCGAGGTCGGCTCCGGCGTGACGCGCCACCGGGTCGGCGACCGGGTCGGCGTCGGCTGCCTGGTCAACGCGTGCCGCGAGTGCGTCAACTGCCTGCGCGGCGAGGAGCAGTTCTGCACCAACGGCAGCGTCGGCACGTACGCCGCCACGGACCGCGACGGCTCCACCACGCAGGGTGGCTACTCCACGCACGTCGTGGTGGACGCGAACTTCGTGCTGTCGGTGCCCGAGGGCCTCGACCCGGCTGCGGCCGCGCCGCTGCTGTGCGCCGGCATCACGACGTACTCGCCGCTCAAGCGCTGGGGCGCCGGCCCGGGCAGGAAGGTCGCGGTCCTCGGCCTCGGCGGGCTGGGCCACATGGCGGTCAAGATCGCGCACGCGATGGGCGCCGAGGTGACCGTGCTGTCGCAGTCGCTGAAGAAGCAGGAGGACGCCGAGCGACTCGGTGCCGACCACTACTACGCGACATCCGACCCGACGACCTTCGAGGCGCTCGCCGGCGAGTTCGACCTCATCGTCAACACGGTGAGCGTCAGCCTCGACATGAACTCCTACCTCCGCCTGCTCGCCGTCGACGGCGCCATCGTCAACGTCGGCGCGCCGCCGCGGCCGTTCAGCGTCTCGCCGATGTCGCTCATCTACGGCCGGCACTCGCTCGCCGGGTCGATGATCGGCGGCATCGCGGAGACGCAGGAGATGCTCGACTTCTGCGCCGAGCACGGCATCGGCTCCGAGATCGAGGTGATCGCGGCGGACACCGTCAACGAGGCGTACGAGCGGGTGCTCGCCTCCGACGTCCGCTACCGCTTCGTGATCGACGCCGCCACCATCGCCTAGCTGTGCGGCGGACCACTAGCGCCCGTACGGCGCGTGCTCGACCACGTGGTCGCGCAACCGCGTCGCGACGGGCGCCAGGGGGCGATCGGTCCGCCAGGTGAGGCCGATCGTCCGGCGGGCCCGGGGGTTGCGGATCCGCAGGCCCGTCGTCCCGGACACGCCGGCCATGTTCTCCGGGACGATCGCGACGCCCAGGCCGGCGGCCACCAGGCCCTCGATGGTGGCGAGGTCGGCGCTCTCGAACGAGACCGGGGGAGCCACGCCCGCGTCGGCGAGCAGGCCCTCCACGAGGGAGCTGTGGCCGAAACCGGGTGGTGTGGTCACGAGGTCGTCGTCGGCGAGCTCGGCCAGGTCGACCAGCTTGCGGTCCCGAAGCCGGTGCGTGGGGCCGACGGCGACGACCAGGCGCTCCTCCTGGAGGGGCACCCAGGCGAAGTCGCCGGGCGGCCGGGCGGACATGATCGCGAGCTCGGCCGCGCCCGTCGCCAGGTCGCGCATCATGTCGTGTCCCGGCTCCTGGGTCAGCTCGACCCGGACCAGCGGCGCCTGCTCGTGGAAGCCGCGCAGGATCCGCGGGACGAGCGAGGTCGCGATCGAGTCGAGGAAGGCGAGCCGGACGATGCCGCGCTCCGGGTCGTGCCGGGTGCCGAGCTCGTGGCGCAGCTGCTGGTAGCGACCCAGCATCTCCCGTGCCGTGGCCACCACCAGCTCGCCGTCGGGGGAGGTGACCAGGCCGTGGGGCACGCGCTCGAAGAGGCGGACGCCGAGCTCGTCCTCGACCCGGGCCAGCGCGCGGGACAGCGTCGGCTGGCTGACGCCGAGCACGGCCGCGGTGTCGGTGACGTGCTCGTTGTCGGCCAGCGCCACGATCCACTCGAGGTCGCGCACCAGCACCCAGCGATCATACGTGTGACGCATGCAGAATGACGATCAAAGACATTGGACGTATGCGAGCTCGCGGCGCACCCTGATCCGGTGAGCAGGAACGCGACCATCGACCAGTCCCACGTCGCGACCGGGGGACATGCCCCCGGCAGTGCGGGATACCGGCGGATCATGGCGGCGATGTTCGCCGCGGGCATGGCGACCTTCGTCCTCCTCTACGCGACCCAGGCACTGCTGCCCGAGCTGCACACGACCTTCCACGTCAGCCCGACCCAGGCGACGTTGAGCATGTCGCTGACCACCGCCGGTCTCGCGCTCGGGCTGCTCGTCGCCGGCCCGGCGTCCGAGGTCGTGGGACGCACGCCGTTGATCGTCGGCTCGACCTGGGCAGCGACGCTCGTGGCCTGCCTGACGCCGTTCGCCCCGTCCTGGCAGGCGTTCCTGGGCCTGCGGCTGCTCGAGGGCGTGGTCCTCGCGGGCCTGCCCGCGGTGGCGACGGCGTACCTGCGCGAGGAGCTGCACGCCAGCGCCCTGGCCAGGGCGACCGGCCTCTACATCGGCGGTACGGCGCTCGGCGGCATGGCCGGCCGCCTGCTGACCGCGCCGGTGGCCGACCTCGCCGGCTGGCGGTGGGCGATGGCGAGCGCCGCCGTCTTCGCCCTCGGCTGCGCCGTCGCGGTCACCGTCGCGCTCCCGGCGTCCCGCAACTTCACCCCACGCCCGCGCGGGGGCGCCCAGCTCCGGTCGATGGCCCGGGTGGCGCTCCGCGACCCGGCGCTGCGCAGTCTCTACCTGCTCGGTGCCTGCGCGGTCGGCACGCTGGTCGCGGTCTTCAACGCCCTCGGGTTCCGGCTGACCACCGCGCCCTTCCACCTCAGCCTGGGCGCGATCAGCCTCCTCTACCTGGTCTACCCGCTCGGCACGGTCAGCTCGATGGTCTCCGGCGCCCTGGCCGATCGCCTCGGGCGCCGCGCGGTGCTGCCGTCGGGGTGTGCGCTGGCCGTCCTCGGCGTCCTGCTCACCCTGCTCCCGTCGCTGGGCGCGATCGTGCTCGGCCTCGCCTGCCTGACCGCCGGCTTCTTCGTGATGCACGGCCTCGCCAGCGGCTGGGTGGCCGTCCGGGCCCACCTGGCGGGGGCGAGCGCGAGCCAGGCGGCCGCCTTCTACCTGTGCGCCTACTACGTCGGCTCGTCGGTCTTCGGCAGCTTGGGCGGGACGGCGTGGTCGGCGTACGGCTGGGGTGGTGTGGGGCTCCTCGCCCTCGCCCTGCTCGCCTGCGCGGGCGTGGCGACCGCCCGGTTGCGACGGATCCCGGTACTTCCGGGTTCACCGCTCCCTGCCCTTGGGTAGTGTCCCTGCGACAGCTGCGTCGATGGAGGGGGATGCGAGATCGTGGGGACTGCGTGGGGGATCGCGGCCGCTGGCCGTAGGACGCGGACGCGGCTGGCAGCGGCCCTCGCCCTGCTGCTGACGCTGACGGTGCTGGTCGCCGGTCACGGCAGTCTCACCCCGGCCGCGGCGGCGCCGCTCGCGGCCCCGGCGGCGTCCCCGCTCGAGGCTCCGGTGGCGAGGAACGAGCCGAACCCGGCGTACGTCGTGAAGCCCGGCATCACCTTCAACCACCCGTTCCGCAACGGGCAGCGCGGCAAGATCCACCGCAAGATCGTCAAGACGCTCAAGAACGTGCCGGCCGGTGGCCAGGTCCGGGTGATCACCTGGAACTTCGACTCGCCGTACCTCGCGCACAAGTTCATCGCCGCTCACGAGCGCGGCGTCTCGGTCCAGATCATCATGTCGCGCGGCCTCGCCCGCTCGCAGGGCGGCAACCTCGCTCGGTCGTACCCGATGATGCTGCGGGCCTTCGCACGCGGCAACAAGGACCGGCCGCCCGAGCTGCGCAGCTGGATCCGCACCTGCAAGCAGACCTGCCGCGGCAAGCGGGGTTCGATGCACTCCAAGCTGATGCTGGTCAACCGCTCGGGGGCGACGAACTGGATCGTCATGCAGGGATCCGGCAACTTCACCGGCGCGGCCGCCGTCCAGCAGTTCAACGACTGGACCACCGTCACCGAGAACCAGGCGCTCTACGACGGCTGGATGCAGATGTGGGACCAGGCCACCCAGGACCGGAACTTCCCGGCGATGCGGTTCACGACCGGCAACGTCACGACCATGTTCGCGCCCCACAAGCGCGAGATCGACCCGGCCCTGAGCGTGCTCAACAAGGTGCAGTGCGCCGGCGCGACCAACACCGCGAGCGGACGCACCAAGGTGCGCATCGCCAACGCCGTGTGGGGCGAGGCGCGCGGCGCCCGGATCGCGCGGAAGGCCCGTGAGCTCGATCGTGCCGGCTGCGACGTCGAGATCGTCTTCATGATGATGCAGCGCCACATCCGCGGGATCCTCAAGGGCATGCGGGCCAAGCAGATGGTCTACATCACCGGTCTGACGGCCAACAAGTTCAAGGACCGCTACGTCCACATGAAGGGCCTGGCCGTGCAGGGCAACGTCGACGGGCGACCGGACGGCAACGTCGTGCTCTCCAGCAGCGAGAACTGGACCCAGCTCGGCTGGCACTCCGACGAGGAGAACATCATCATCCGCGGCGACGCGGCGATGACGCAGAAGTACGTCGATCACGTGGACCTCATCTACCGCGAGGCGCCGCGCAAGCTCAGCAACTACGTGAACTCCGCCGATCCCGACCCGGACCCGCGGCCCGACAGCTACGTCGACCAGGGCTACCTCGGCCCGAAGGACTACCCGTTCCACGAGCTCGAGGCCGAGCTCGACTGAGCCTCGAGGCTGAGCCCGTGAATGCCCCGCGCACCCATCGGTGCGCGGGGCATGGCGTCACCGGTCGTCGAGCGACGCCTGCTGGGAGAGCCGGCCGGCCGCATCGAGCACCAGGACCAGGTCGAGCCCGAGGCTGCGCAGGAACCGGTGGTCGTGGCTCACGACCAGCAGCGCGCCGCGGTAGCCGGAGAGCGCCTCGGTCAGCTGGTCCACGCTGGCCACGTCGAGGTTGTTCGTCGGCTCGTCGAGGATCAGCAGCTCGGCGGGTGGCTCGGCGAGCAGCAGGGTCGCCAGGGAGACGCGGAACCTCTCGCCGCCGGACAGCGAGGCGACCGGACGGTCGACGCTCGAGCCGCGCAGGAGCATCCGTCCGAGCTGGTTGCGGATGGCGGCGTCCGGTGCTCCCGGAGCGACCCGTCGTACGTTCGCCACCGCGTCCGCGCTCTCGTCGAGCCCGTCGAGGCGTTGAGGCAGGAAGCCGAACCGGTCGGTCAGGATCCGGCCGGCCGGCGCCCCCGGCCCGGGCGGTCGACCGTGGACGAGGTGCTCGAGCAGGGTCGACTTGCCGGCCCCGTTCGGGCCGACGAGCGCGATCCGCTCCGGTCCTTGGGCCACGATGGTGCGGCCGTCCTGGCTCAGCTCGAGCAGGCGCCGGCTGCGCGGGACGGCCGGGTCGGGCAGGGCCAGGCTGATGTGCTCCTCCCGGCGGACCCGGGCATCGGCGGAGTCGACGGCGGCCTGGGCGGCGAGCACCTTGTCGTCGAGGGTCGAGCGCAGGGAGCCGGCGGCGTTCTGGGCCTTGCTGGCCCGGTTGCCGGCCAGGATCCGCGGGATGCCGCCGTCCTTCTGCGTCTTCCGGGCCGTGCGTTCGCGGCGTGCCAGCTTGGTCTCCGCCTCGGCACGCTGCCTGCGCTCGACCTTCAGCGCCTGCTGCGCGGAACGGGCCGCCTGCTGCGCGGCCGCCTGCTCCTGGTCGACGTGAGCGCGCCAGGAGCTGTAGGGACCGCCGAAGGTGGACAGCTCGCTGCCACGCAGCTCCGCCGTGTGGTCGACGTGCTCGAGCAGGTCGAGATCGTGGCTGACGATCACGAGCGTGCCGGGCCACTGGTCGACGAACTCCGCCAACCGCGCGCGGGTCGGGCGGTCGAGGTTGTTCGTCGGCTCGTCGAGCAGGGTGATCGGCGTACGCCTCACCCGCATGCCGGTGATCGCGATGAGCATCGCCTCGCCGCCGGACAGCTCGGCGACCCGTCGCCCGAGGTCACCGACGCCGAAGCCGATCTGGTCCAGGAGCTCGGCGGCGCGGGACTCGATGTCCCAGTCGTCGCCGATCGCCTCGAAGTGCCGCTGGTCGACGTCACCCCGCTCGATCGCGTCGATCGCGTCGACGACATCGCGGATGCCGAGGAGGTCGGCGATCGTCGTCTCGGAATGGAGGGTGAGGGTCTGGGGCAGGTAGCCGACGTCGCCGGTGGTGATGATCTGGCCGGACGTGGGCCGCAGGAGGCCGGCGACCAGGCGCAGCAGGGTCGACTTCCCGGCGCCGTTGCGGCCCACCAGGCCGACACGTCCGGCGTTCAGGGAGCCGTCGAGGTGGGAGAGCGCGACCGTCCCGTCCGGCCACTCGAAGGTGACGTCGCGCAGGGTGATGACAGGGGACATGACTGGGTCCGTTCGTGAGGGGCGGACGACGGAGCGGCCGCTCGCGCGCGGCGGCGGTGCGGCGTCGTCGGGCCCGGATGAGGGTGACGTCGGGTCCGGACCGGTGTGCGGGCAGGCAGCGACAGCGCCCGCGAAGGTGGGCGCCGGCCACGGATCCGCCGCCCGGTCCGGGCGGCTAGCGTCTGTCGACCTCGATCAGCACGGCACCAGGCTAGCGGTGCGTCACGCCCGGCCTGACATCCTGACGGGGTGAGCGAAGCAGTGCTGTCGGTGCGCGGGCTCGCGCGTTCGTTCGGTGAGCACCGGGTCCTCGCGGACCTCGACCTCGAGGTGCGGACCGGCTCGGCCGCGGTGCTCGTCGGCCCCAACGGCGCCGGCAAGTCGACCGCCCTGCGCTGCATCACCGGCGCCGACCAGCCGGACGCCGGGACGGTCGAGGTGCTGGGGGAGCCGCTCGACGAGCGCTCCCCGACGATCCGGGCGGCGATGGCCGTCGTCATGGACGACCTCGACTTCTTCCCGGACCTCACCGTCGTCGAGCACCTCGACCTCTTCGCGCGCGCCCATCGCACCCCGGACGCCGACGCCGTGGTCGACGACGTGCTCGACGAGGTCGGCCTGACCGCGCAGTCCGGGCAGCTGCCGACCTCACTCTCCTCGGGCCAACGTCGCCGGCTCGCGCTGGCCAGCGCGTTCGTCCGGCCGAGGCGGCTGCTCGTCCTCGACGAGCCCGAGCAGCGTCTCGACCAGGACGGCCTGGCCTGGCTGGCCGAGCGCCTGCTCGCCGAGAAGGTCGCGGGGCTGGCGATCGTGCTGGCCAGCCACGCCCCGGCGCTCGTGGACGCGATCGCCGACGACGTGGTCAGCCTGGCGCGACACTCGTGAGCGCCTCGTGAGGGCCACCGAGGCGGGCGAGCTCCGGGCCGACATCCGGTTCTGGCGCCGCAGCCGCCGCACCCTGTCCCTGGGCGAGGCGCTGCAGGACCTGTACATCGGCGTCTTCGCGGTGCTGATGCTCGGCTCGATGCTGGTCAGCGTCCTGGTGAACCTCTCCGACGTCGGCGACCGGGCGTGCGTGGCCTCCGACTGCGCCGCGGCCCGGTCGCTGCTGCCGTGGCTGGTGGTCGGCACCCTGCTGGCGGTGCTCTGGTCGCTGGCCCGGATGGTCGGCCCGGTCGCGGTCAGCCCGGGCGTGGCCGCGTGGCTGCTGCCGAGCCCGGTCGACCGCGGCGAGCTGCTCCGCGGCCGCGCCAGGGGTACGACGCTGCTGGCCGCGGCCCTCGTCGCCCCTGTCGCCGCGGGCGCCGCCGTCCTGGCCGGCTACGGCGTCGGGACGTTGGCCCTGTTCACGGCGGGCGCGGCCGGGCTGTCGTCGTACGGCGTCGGGGCGCTGGTGCAGGCCCAAGCGTCTGCTCGGGGGAGCCACCCGGCCCGGCTGCTCGGCCCGGTCAGCCTGCTGGCAGTGGGTGCCGGTCTCGGTGCGATCGCGGTGTCGAGGGCTCCCGAGGTCACGACTGGTCCGTTCGTTCGGGTGGCGTCGATGGGCGTGCTCGGCCTGCTCGGTGCGGGTGTGGCCACGGTCCTGGTCCGCGCCGGCGTGCTCGCGGCCCGCCTGCGCCGCCGCGACGTCGCCCCGGGCGGCGCCCTCGTGCCGGGGCTCGGTGGCGCGCTGGCGACACTCGACCTGGCCCTCATGTTCGACGTGCTGGTCGCCCACGCCAGCAGCCGGCGCGGGTCCGTCCGTCCGCGGCGCGGTGGTCCGTCCGGTCTCGCCGCCCTCGCCTGGCGCGACGTGATCCGGCTCCGCCGCCAGCCGGGCCGGCTCGTGCTGCTGGCCGGCTCGCTCGTCGTGCCGTACGCCGTCGCCGCGGTCGGCGGCCGGGTCGTGGTGGTGCTCGTCGAGGTGGTCGTCTGCTTCGTCCTCGTCGTGCCGTTCCTGGTCGCACTGCGGGTGCTGACCCGGTCCTCGGGCATGGCCCGGATGTTCCCGGCGGGGCTGGGGGCGACCCGGGCGGCGGCGGTCGTCGTACCGGGGACGCTGCTGGTCGTGCACGGACTGCTCAGTGTGCCTGCGCTGCACCGCACGATCATCGCGCCGGCCGCCGACCTCGCCCTGCTCGGCGCCGCGTCGGGCGTCGGCGGCCTCGCGGCCGGCGTGCGCTGGGTGACGGGCCGGCCGCCGGACTACGGCCGCCCGCTGGTCTCGACGCCCGCGGGGGGAGTGCCCACGAACCTCTACGGCAGTGTGCTTCGCGGCGTCGACATCGCGGTGCTGACGGCCCTGCCGATGCTGCTGAGCCCGACCTCTGGCGGCGCCGTGGTGTCGCTCGCGGTGTCGGTCGGCGTCATCGGCTATCTGTGCAGCAGGCGGTCAACCTAGCACTTGCTTGGTTCATCCCTTATGATCCTCCGTCGGAGGACGACGAAAGGGATTCCGTGGCGTACAGCATCGACATGACCGGCCAGGTGGTCCTCGTGACCGGCGGGGGCAAGGGCGTGGGCGACGGCATCGTGCAGGCCTTCCTCGAGGCCGGTGCGGCGGTGGAGATCTGCGGGCGGAGCACGCCGGACTCCCTTCGCGACGGCGTGCACTTCTCGCCCGTGGACGTGCGCGAGGCCGACCAGGTCGAGGCGTGGGTCGCCGACCTCGTACGCCGCCGCGGCCGCATCGACGTCGCGGTCAACAACGCCGGGGGGTCGCCCTTCGCGCAGTTCGACGCGGGCTCGCCGCGCTTCCACGCCAAGATCAACGACCTCAACTTCATGTCCGCGGTCTACGTCGGCCTCGCCGTGCGCCCGCACCTGAAGGAGACCGGCGGGTCGATGGTCAACATCACCTCGATCTCCGCGCGCCGCGCCAGCCCCGGCACCGCCGTCTACGGCGCCGCGAAGGCCGCCCTCGAGAGCCTCACCACCAGCCTCGGCGTCGAGTGGGCGCCCGAGGTCCGCGTGAACGCGGTGAGCTGCGGGCTGGTCGAGACGCCCGGCTCGGTCGACCACTACGGCGACGCGGAGCAGTTCGCCGCGGTCGCCGCCACCATCCCGCGGGGCGTCTTCGCCACGCCGCTCGAGGTCGGGCAGGCCTGCGTGTTCCTGTCCTCGCCGCTGGCCACCCACATCACCGGAGCCGTCCTCAACGTCGACGGTGGCGGCGAGTGGCCCGCCTTCCTCCAGCACACCCCCAACGCCTGAGTCAGGAGCTCTCCGTGCCCGAAGCCGTCATCGTCTCCGCCGCCCGTTCGCCGATCGGCCGTGCCTACAAGGGCTCGCTGCGCGAGATGCGGCCCGACGACCTCGCCGCCCAGATGGTCGACGCGGCGCTGTCCGCCGTACCCGAGCTGGACCGCACCCTCGTCGAGGACCTGATGATGGGCTGCGCGCAGCCCGCCGGCGAGCAGGGCTACAACATCGGCCGCATGGTCGCGATGCGCCTGGGCCTCGACGGCGTCCCCGGCACCACCGTGCACCGCTACTGCGCGTCGTCGCTGCAGGCCACCCGGATGGCGCTGCACGCCATCCGGGCCGGAGAGGGCGACGTCTTCGTCGCTGCCGGCGTCGAGACCGTCTCCCGGTTCCAGTACGGCAAGGCCGACGGGATGCCGGACACCCGCAACCCGCTGTACGCCGACGCCGCCGAGCGCGCCGCCGCCAAGGCGCTGGCCCGCGAGCCGTGGGTCGACCCGCGCTCGCTCGGCGAGCTCCCGGACGTCTACCTCGCGATGGGAGAGACCGCCGAGAACGTCGCCCGCTACTGCAACGTCTCGCGCGAGGCGCAGGACGAGTACGCCGTGCGCAGCCAGAACCTCGCCGAGGCCGCCGCCCAGCGCGGGTTCTGGAAGACCGACATCACGCCGGTCACCCTCGCCGACGGCACCGTCGTCGACACCGACGACGGCCCGCGCGCCGGCGTCACCCTCGAGAAGGTCGCCTCGATGGCGCCGGTCTTCCACCCCGAGGGCACCGTCACCGCCGCCAACTGCTGCCCGCTCAACGACGGCGCCGCCGCGCTGGTCGTCATGAGCGACACCCGCGCCGCCGAGCTCGGCATCACGCCGCTGGCCCGCGTCGTGTCCACCGGCGTCTCCGCGCTGAGCCCCGAGATCATGGGCCTGGGCCCGGTCGAGGCCAGCCGCCAGGCGATCGCCCGCGCCGGCCTTTCCGTCGGCGACATCGACCTCGTCGAGATGAACGAGGCCTTCGCCGCCCAGGTGCTGCCCTGCATCGACCAGCTCGGCCTCGACCTCGACCGCGTCAACGTCAACGGCGGCGCGATCGCGCTCGGCCACCCGTTCGGCTCCACCGGCGCCCGGATGGCCACCACACTGATCCACGGCCTGCAGGAGCGCGACGCGCAGTTCGGTCTCGAGACCATGTGCGCCGCCGGCGGCCAGGGCATGGCGATGGTGCTCGAGCGCCTCAGCTGATCCGCCGCTGGCCCCCAAACCGTTCGATCGAACGGTTCGGGGGAGTTTGCGGGCCACAAGTCCCCCAAACCGTTCGATCGAACGGTTTGGGGCCCCGAAAACGCCAGACCCCGCCCCGGGAAACCCGAGGCGGGGTCTGTCACGTTCGCGGCGGCGTACCCGCTACTTGTTGGCCTTCTTGGCGCGGCTGGCGGCCTTGGCACGCTCGTTGGCGTCGAGGTTGACCTTGCGGATGCGCACGGTCTCGGGGGTGATCTCCACGCACTCGTCCTCGCGGCAGAACTCCAGGCACTGCTCGAGGGAGAGCTTCTTCGGCGGGATGAGCTTCTCGAAGTTGTCGGAGGTGGCGGACCGGATGTTGGTCTGCTGCTTCTCCTTGGTGATGTTGACGTCCATGTCGTCGGCGCGGGAGTTCTCGCCGACGATCATGCCCTCGTAGACCTCGGTCGACGGCTCGACGAAGAGCACGCCGCGCTCCTGCAGCGAGGTCATGGCGTACGCCGTCGCCGCGCCCGAGCGGTCGGCGACGAGCGAGCCCGACTGGCGGCTGCGGATCTCGCCGGCCCACGGGAAGTAGCCCTCGGAGATCGAGTGCGCGATGCCGGTGCCGCGGGTCTCGGTGAGGAAGTCGGTGCGGAAGCCGATCAGGCCACGGGCGGGGACGATGAACTCCATCCGCACCCAGCCGGTGCCGTGGTTGGTCATGCCCTCCATCCGGCCCTTGCGGTTGGCAAGGAGCTCGGTGATGGTGCCGAGGAACTCCTCCGGCGCGTCGATGGTGAGCCGCTCGAAGGGCTCGTGCGTCTTGCCGTCGACCTCGCGTACGACGACCTGCGGCTTGCCGACGGTCAGCTCGTAGCCCTCGCGGCGCATCTGCTCGACCAGGATCGCCAGCGCCAGCTCGCCGCGGCCCTGGACCTCCCACGCGTCGGGACGCTCGGTGGGCAGCACGCGGAGCGAGACGTTGCCGATCAGCTCGGAGTCGAGGCGGTCCTTGACCAGGCGGGCGGTGACCTTGTGGCCCTTGCCGCCCTTGCCCACCAACGGCGAGGTGTTGGTGCCGATGGTCATCGAGATGGCCGGCTCGTCGACGTGGATGAGCGGCAGCGCGATCGGGTTCTCCGGGTCGGCGAGGGTCTCGCCGATGGTGATCTCCGGGATGCCGGCGACGGCGACGATGTCACCGGGACCGGCCGACTCGCCGGGCTTGCGCTCGAGGCCCTCGGTGATGAGGAGCTCGGTGATCTTGACGTTCTTGGTCACGCCGTCGCGGTTGATCCACGCGACGTTCTGGCCCTTCCTCAGGTTGCCCTGCTTGATGCGCAGCAGCGCGAGGCGACCCAGGAAGGGGGAGGCGTCGAGGTTGGTGACGTGGGCCTGCAGGGGCGCCTCGTCGTCGTACTCCGGCGCAGGGATGGTCTCCAGGATGGTCCGGAAGAGCGGCTCGAGGTCGCTGCCCTCGGGCAGGGTGCCGTTCTCGGGCTTGGTGAGCGAGGCGATGCCGGCCTTGCCCGAGGCGTAGACGACCGGGAAGTCGAGCGCGTCCTGCGAGTGCGAGTCGTCGAGCAGGTCCATGAACAGCTCGTAGGTCTCGTCGACGACCTCGTCGATCCGGGCGTCGCCGCGGTCGGTCTTGTTGACCACGAGGATCACCGGCATGTCGGCGTTGAGCGCCTTGCGCAGCACGAAGCGGGTCTGGGGCAGCGGGCCCTCGGACGCGTCGACCAGCAGCACGATGCCGTCGACCATCGACAGGCCGCGCTCGACCTCGCCGCCGAAGTCGGCGTGGCCGGGGGTGTCGATGATGTTGATGACCATGTCGCCGTCGGCCATCTCCTGCGCGGAGGGGCCGCGGTAGTGGACCGCGGTGTTCTTCGCGAGGATGGTGATGCCCTTCTCGCGCTCGAGGTCACCGGAGTCCATCACGCGCTCGGCGACGCCCTCGGCCTGGTGCGCGCTGAAGGCACCGGCCTGGTGCAGCATCGCGTCGACGAGGGTCGTCTTGCCGTGGTCGACGTGGGCGACGATGGCGACGTTGCGGAGATCGGTACGACGAGTCTGGGACACGAGGGTTCAGCCTACTTGCGTCGGACCTTCCTCCTCGCATCGTCGGCCGCACCCTAGACTCGGCCCATGCAGACCATCGGCCTCGTCGGCGGCATGTCCTGGGAGAGCAGTGCGGCGTACTACGAGGCGCTGAACCGCGGTGTCGAGGAGCGTCTCGGCGGCTTCCACTCTGCGCAGAGCGTGATGGCCTCCGTCGACTTCGCCGAGGTCACCCGGCTCCAGGAGGCCGAGGACTGGGACGGCGTCGCGGCCATCCTGCGCGCCGCCGCGGAGTCGGTCGAGCGCGCCGGCGCCGACTTCCTGATGCTGTGCACCACCACGTTCCACCGGGTCGCCGAGCAGGTCCAGGACGCCGTCTCGATCCCGCTGCTGCACCTCGGCGACGTCGTCGCCGAGGCCTGCAAGGCCGAGGGCGTCCAGAGCGTCGCCCTCCTCGGCACCAAGTTCGCGATGTCGCGCACCTTCTTCACCGACCGGATCGCCCGGCACGGCCTGTCGGTGATCGTCCCGGACGAGGGGCACCACGACGAGCTGAACCGCATCATCTACGACGAGCTGGTGCACGGGAAGGTCGTCGACGACTCCCGCCGCGCCGTCGTCGGCATGATCAGCGAGGCCTGGGACGCCGGCGCCGGCGGCGTGATCCTCGGCTGCTCCGAGCTCGAGCTGCTCATCCGCCAGGCGGACTCCGAGATCCCCGTGTTCCCCTGCACCACGCTGCACGTCACGGCCGCGCTGGACCGCGCGCTCGCCTGACCGGCGTGACCGGCGTGACCGGCGGGGCCAGAGTGAGCCCCCCGGCTACGCCGCGCGCACCATCCGCTTGCTGCGCAGCTGCTCGAGGAACGCCACGACGTCGTCGTGGCACAGCTCGGCGGTGACGTCGTACTCCGCCGCGACCAGCGCGCACAGCTCACCGAGCCCGCGCGGCTCGGCCAGGTGGCGCCACAGGCTGGCCGCGACGCCCTTGACCGCGTAGTACTCGCCCTGGTCGACGCCCATCATCACGAACTCCTCGCCCATCTCCACGGCGTGGAGGGCGGGATCACGCACCCATCGTTCGGGTCGGTCTCGTCGCATGGTGCTCCTCTCGGATCGCGCGCCGACCCGAGGGCGCCTGGGGGGTGGTGGAGTGGATGTCGGTGAGGATCGCGTCGGCGGAGTCGACGACCGAGTCGATGCCGCGGGGCCGGTCGACCCGCGCGAGGCGGGTGGTGCGAACCAGGTCGGCGCTGCGCGCGAGGTGGGTACGACGCAGCTCGCCGACGAGGACCTCGTTGCGGTAGCTGTGCTCGTGCAGTCCGGCGAAGGCCGCCGCCCCCGTCACGGGTACGACGCGCAGCGGGCCGTCGTGCCGGTCGAGGACGTAGATCCACCGGATGGGCACCGGCGTCAGGGACCCGGCGCGGTCCAGCGGCACGTGGAACTTCTGGAACCGGTCGTCGACCCGGTCCAGGCCGGTGGCCGGCAGGCCGAGCCGGTCCAGGGCGTCCTGCCAGAGCTTGATCCGCGGCCAGCCCGGGATCGCGCGGCCCGCGGCGTCGACGGGCACGACGTCGTCGCTGAGGACCAGGTGTCCGCGACGGTGCATCTCGGCGGCGAGCGTGGACTTGCCGGCGCCGGAGTGACCGAGGACCACCGCGCAGCCGCCGTCGACGACGAAGGCGTTGCCGTGCAGGACGAGCAGGCCGCGCTGCGTGAGCAGGCAGCCAAGGGCCGAGCCGAGCAGGAACAGCCGCAGCGCGTCCTCGGACGCGCCCGGAGCGGCCTCGACGGTGATCAGGGCGCCGTCGGAGCAGGCGTAGCGCCCGACCTCGGGTACGTCCATCCCGATCCGCCCGCCGTCGACCCACAGCCCGCGAGGCAGCAGGACGGCGCCGGCCGAGGGAGGTGCGACCGGTCCCAGCCGTACGACGACATCGGGCGAGGACGCGGAAAGGGCGGGCTCGCGCGCGAGGTCGGGCAGCGGGAGGTCGCTGTCGATGAGGAGTCCGTAGCCGGCGTACATGGTCGAGGCCTCAGGGGTGCCAGCCGAAGCTGCCGACCGGGGTCCACTCGCGCACCGAGCCGCCGGTGACGGTGACCGTCCCGACGGTGACCCAGGCGTGTGCGAGGAGCTCACCGGCGTCCCCGCGCAGCAGTCCGAAGACGACGGTGTGCGGCACCCGTGCGCCGCGCAGCAGGATGCGCGCGGTCAGGGCCTGCGGGTAGCAGTCGGAGGTCCAGGGCGTCCGCGTGGCGGCGTACCGGACCGCCCGCCCGACCGCCCGGGCGCGCGCGAGGTCTCGCGCCGACGCTTCCGGAGGCGCCGGGGGCCCTGCTGCGCCCGGTGCGGCGGGCTCGCCGAGCAGGCGACGTACCGCACCGAACGGCAGGACGACCGTCAGCAGCCGGGTGGCGCCGAGCAGGCACCACGCGACCGCCGTGGCAGCAGCGAACTTCGGAGAGGTCAGCTGCCGAGCCCGAGGGTGATGTCGATGTCGATGTCGATGCCCTGGGTCGCCGTGACGCTCAGGGTCTCCAGGACGGGTGCAACGTAGGCCAGCTTCATGTGAGCTCCTCGGGGTGCAGGACGGAGGGAGGGAGTGCTCCGTCAGCGGTGCAACGCAACTGTGCTCCCGCAGGACACGCCCACGTGGGCGGTTCCTCCGTTTTTTAACCTTCCCGGCCGCACCGTTCCCCCGACGCCGCCGCGGAGCGCGTGCCACGCTCACGGCGTGAACACCGCTCTCGACCTGCTCTGCCGAATGGCGAGCAGTGCGCTCGATGCGGAGGAAGGCCGCCCGGTGCGGCCAGTCCCGCTCGGCGAGGTGCCGCTGCGCGACCTCCTCGAGACGGTACGACGGCACCGCGTTCCCGAGCTGCTGTCATCGCGCGCCGGCGAGCTCGGCCTGCCGGCCGAGGTGCTCCGCGTCCTCGACGCGATGGTCGCGGGCTCGCGCCAGCGCCACCTGGTGCACACCTTCGAGACCGTCCGCGCCTGGCGGCTCCTCGACGAGGCCGGCATCGACGCGCTGGTGTTCAAGGGCATCCCGCTGTCCGTGCTGACGACCGGGCGCCCCGACGCCCGGGGTGCGGGCGACGTCGACCTGCTGGTGCGGCCGGAGGCGGCCGCCGACGCCCACCGACTGCTGACCGCCTCCGGCTGGGCGCTGCACGAGCGAGGCCGGATCGAGCCCGGGATGTGGGCCTGGCGGCACGTGCAGCGCTGGGGCCACACGCTGACCTACCTCGGCGCGGGCGCCGACGTCGACCTGCACTGGCGCCTCGACGCCATGCCCGGCGCCCAGCCGGAGACCGACGACCTGCTCGCCCGCCGGACGACGGTCGAGGTCGGCGGGACCGAGGTGCCGACCCTGGCGCCCGCCGACGCGTTCCGGCACCTCGCCGGGCACCGCGAGGGCTGGATCTGGCTCCGCACCCTGGTCGACCTGCGGCGGCTGGCCCGCGACCCGGCGGTCTTCGCGCAGGACCTGCCCGTCCCGGCGCTCACGTCGCTGGCCGCGGCCCGCGCGACGGTCGGCCTGCCCGCCACCGTGCCGGCCGGCGTACGGGCCGCGCTGGACCGGATCCCCGACGCCGCGCTGGCCCGGGCCCGCGCCCACCACGAGCAGCCGGTCGCGATCTTCGGCGGGGCCCACGCCGCGCGCGAGGTGCGCAACGGCATGGCCTCGGTACGACGACCGCGCGACGTCCAGCAGCTCGCGATCACCCTCGTGCTGCCCCCGCACGCAGCCCTGCCCATCCGCTCCGCCACCGCGTGGGGCGGGGTGCCGCGCGCGGTGGCGCTGCGCACCCGGAGGCTGGTCAGTCGCCGCTGACCCGGTGCACCTTGTGGGCCGCGGCCTGGGCGCGTGGCTTGATGACCAGTTCGTCGATGTTGACGTGTGCGGGCCGGGTGGCGACCCAGGTGATCGCGTCCGCCACGTCGTCGGCCACCAGCGGCTCCGCGACACCGGCGTAGACCGCGTCGGCGCGGGCCTGGTCGCCGCCGAACCGGGTGAGCGCGAACTCGTCCGTGCGGACCAGCCCCGGCGCCACCTCGCAGACCCGGACCGGCTGGTCGAACAGCTCGAGGCGCAGCGTCTCGGTGACGACCTTGGTGCCGTGCTTGGCAGCGGTGTAGCCGGCCCCGCCCTCGTAGGCGATCCGGCCCGCGGTCGAGCCCACGTTGACGATCACGCCCGCGCCGCTGGCCACCAGCGCCGGCAGCAGCGCCTTGGTCACCTGCATCAGGCCGAGCACGTTGACGTCGTACATCCGGCGCCACTCGTCGGCCTCCGCCTCAGCCACGGGCGCGAGTCCGAACGCGCCACCGGCGTTGTTGACCAGTACGTCGAGCCGTGGGCCGACCGCTGCGGCCAGCCCGGCCACCGACTCCGGGGAGGTCACGTCGCAGACCACGGCCCGGCCGCCGATCTCGGCGGCCAGCGCCTCGATCCGGTCGGCCCGGCGGGCCGCGCAGACGACCTCGAAGCCCTCGCGGGCGAGGTGGCGGGCGGTCGCGGCGCCGATGCCGCTGGACGCGCCGGTGACGACGGCGAGGCGGGAGGTCATGGACCCCATCTTCGTGGATCGGGAATGCCGGGCACACTGGCAGGGTTGACCGATTGACCTGGAACAGGTCGACCGAGCAGCGGGACGAGCACGAGGAGGCGCGATGGGGGAGTCGGCGATCGGCCGGGTCGCGATGATCAGCCTGCACACCTCCCCGCTCGACCAGCCGGGCACGGGCGACGCGGGCGGCATGAACGTCTACGTCGTCGAGCTCGCCCGGCGCCTCGCCGAGCAGGGCACCGCGGTCGACATCTTCACCCGGGCCACCAGCTCCCGGCTCGACCCCGTCGTCCCCGTCGGCGACGGCGTGACCGTGCACAACGTGCACGCCGGCCCGTTCGAGGGGCTCACCAAGGACCAGCTGCCCGGCCAGCTGTGCGTGTTCGCCCGCGAGGTGCTGCGTGCCGAGGCCGCCCACCCGGCCGGCCACTTCGACGTCGTCCACTCCCACTACTGGCTCTCCGGCCAGGTCGGCGCGCTGGCCCGCGACCGGTGGGGCGTCCCGCTGGTCCACTCCATGCACACCATGGCCAAGGTCAAGAACGAGGCGCTGGCCGTCGGCGACACCCCCGAGCCGCAGGCCCGCGTGATCGGCGAGGAGCAGGTCGTCGAGGCCGCCGACGTGCTCATCGCCAACACCGACCTCGAGGCCAAGCAGCTGATCAACCTGTACGACGCCGACCCGGGCCGGGTCGAGGTCGTCCACCCCGGCGTCGACACCGACGTGTTCCGGGCCCGCACCCCCGCCGAGCAGGCCCGCGCCCGTCGCGAGCGCCAGCTCGCCGACGACGCGCTGGTCCTGCTCTTCGCCGGCCGGATCCAGCCGCTCAAGGCCCCCGACGTGCTGCTCCGCGCGGTCGCCGAGCTGCTCCTCCGACGCCCCGACCTGCGCTCCCGCCTGGTCGTGCCCGTCGTCGGCGGCCCGTCCGGCAGCGGGCTCGAGCGCCCGACGGCCCTGGCCAACCTGGCTGCCGAGCTGCGCATCGACGACGTCGTCCGGTTCGTGCCGCCGGTGCCGCAGCACGAGCTCGCCGGTTGGTACGCCGCCTCCACGCTCGTCGCCGTCCCGTCCTACAACGAGTCCTTCGGCCTGGTCGCCGCCGAGGCGCAGGCCTGCGGCGCACCGGTCGTCGCCGCCGCCGTCGGCGGGCTGACCACCGTCGTACGCGACGGCCGCAGCGGACTGCTCGTCGACACCCACGAGCCCCACGACTGGGCCCTCGCGCTGGAGCGCGTGGTCGCCGACCCGGCGTACCGCGACCGCCTGGCCGGCGGCGCGCTCGAGCAGGCCCGGCAGTTCTCGTGGGAGGCGACCGCCACTCATACGGTGGAGGTCTACGAGCGCGCCCACGCGCTCCTGCGGCAGGAGGCCCGCGTCGGATGAGTCCCGTTGACGTCGTACGCACCTGGCTCGAGGACAACGAGATCGGGTTCGAGGAGACCGAGGACGGCACGTTCAGCTTCTCGCTCCCCGGTGAGAGGAAGCTGCAGACACCCGTCCGGCTCGACCTCGGCCCCCACTCGCTCGGCATCCACGCCTTCGTGTGCCGCCGCCCCGACGAGCAGTTCGAGCGCGTCTACCGCTGGCTGCTCGAGCGCAACATGAAGATGTACGCCGTCGCGTTCGGCATCGACCACCACGGCGACATCTACCTCGACGCCCGCCTGCCGCTGTCCTCGGTCACGACCGACGACCTCGACCGGCTGCTCGGCTCGGTGCTGACCTACGCCGACGAGGCGTTCAACACCATCCTCGAGCTCGGCTTCGAGTCGTCCATCCGCAAGGAGTGGGCCTGGCGGATCGAGCGCGGCGAGTCGACCGCCAACCTGGAGGCGTTCCGCGGGTGGCTCGAGCAGTGACGAGCATCGCGGAGCGCCGTACTGCCTTCCGGGCGCTCCACGAGGCCGGCTGCTTCGTGCTACCCAACCCCTGGGACCGCGGCTCGGCCCGCTACCTCGAGCACCTCGGCTTCGCCGCACTGGCCACGACGAGCTCGGGCGCCGCCTGGAGCCGAGGTCGTCCCGACGGCTCGGCAACCCGCGACGAGGTGCTCGACCACCTCGCCGACATCGTCGCCGCCACCGGCCTGCCGGTGAACGCCGACTTCGAGGACGGGTACGGCGACAGCGCCGACCGGGTCGCCGAGAGCGTGGCCCTCGCGGTGGAGACGGGCGTGGCCGGGCTGTCGATCGAGGACGCGAGCGACGGGGTCACCCTCGACCTCGACGTCGCGGTGGAGCGGCTCAGCGCCGCCCGGGAGGCGATCGACGCCAGCGGCCACGACGTGGTCCTGGTCGGGCGGGCCGACGGCTTCTTCAACGCCAGCCCCGACCTCGCCGACATCCTGACCCGGCTGCGCGCCTTCGCCGCGGCCGGCGCCGACTGTCTCTACGCCCCGGGCATCGGCGACCCGGACGCGATCCGGGCGATCGTCGAGGCGGTCGCGCCGAAGCCGGTCAACGTCCTCGTCGGCGCCCAGAGCGAGGTGACGCTCGCCGGCCTCGCGGCGCTCGGCGTACGCCGGATCAGCGTCGGCGGTGCGCTCGCCCGGGCCGCCTGGGGCGGCTTCGAGGCCGCGGCGACGCGTCTGGCGCAGGGCCGGTTCGACGGCTTCGACCGCGCGGTCCCGGGCGCCGACCTCAACGCCCTGTTCGCGGACCGGCCCGGCACGGGGCCGGAGGCGGACCAGCCGAGCTGATCCGCCTCCGGTGTCCCCGGTCTCCCGGTGTGCCGCGGCTCAGCGGCGGACCCGCCACTTCGCCACGGCGGGCGTGGACTCGACCTGACCGTTGTCGCCGACCGAGCGGACCCGGACCTTGTGCTTGCCGGGCTTGAGCCTGTTCACCGTGAGCGGTGAGGCACACGCCTTCCAGGCCTTCTTGTCCACCTTGCACTCGAAGGTGACGTTCGGCTTGTTCGCCGTGAACCCGATCGTCGCGGAGCGCTTCTTGGTGACCTTCTTCGGCTTGCTGGTGATGGTCGTCTCGCCGGGCGCGTCGTCGGTGGCGATCGTCAGGCTGAACCCGCCGGTCAGCTGCCCGGTGTACACGCCCAGGTCGTCGGCGGCGTAGAGGGTCCAGGTGCCGTTCGCGTTGCCGCCGTCGAAGACCGACAGGCGGTCCGCGAACGTCGTCCCCGCCGGCAGGGTGTCGTTCGCAGGCTCGTACTCGCTCGGCTTGTACGTGCCCGTCGGGCATGCCGCGTTGGTCGGCATCGTGGTGCCCGCGTCGTCGTCGATCGTGAGGAAGGCGCCGGCGAGGGGAGTGGCGCTGGTGCCGCACGCATCGGACATCAGGCGCACGACTCGGGAGGATCCCGGTGCCTGGAGGTAGATGTCGAGGTCGCGGGGCCAGGTGTGGACCACGTTGTTGAGCGTGACGTCGACGTCGGTGATGACGCCCGGCAGGTTGGTGACGTCGAGCGTGGCCGTGGTGATGCTGGCGTCGGGTACGACGACCGGTGCCGGGTGGGTGACGGTGCGGACGGCCGCCTGAGCAGGATGTGCGGTGGCGAGGCCGGCGAGGCCTCCGAGAGAGATGACGCCTGCGGTCATCAGCGCGAGTCGGCGCATGGCTGGAACCTTTCCGAGGGGGTGGTGCTGACCTCCCTCGGACCCGCGGGCCCCTGCTCCTGATACGTCGGGTTTCCGGCTACCTGCCGGCGTGCAGCCGGCTCGCCTGCCGCGTGAGGTGGTCGCGCTCGGCGACGTTGGTCGCCCGCTCCGCCGCCAGTCGGTACAGCCGGGCGGCCTCGTCGCGGTCGCCGGCGCGCTCGTGCAGCCACGCGGCGACGGCGTCACGTCGCGGCAGGTCGGCGGGCAGCCCCTCGACCTGCCTCAGGCCGGCGAGCGGCCCGTCGACCTCGCCGACCGCGACGGCCCGGTTGAGCGCGACGACCGGGCTCGGGGCCAGGCGCAGCAGCTCGTCGTACCACTCGAGGACCTGGGGCCAGTCGGTCTCCCCGGCCGTCGCGGCGTCGTCGTGGAGCGCGGCGATCGCTGCCTGGGCCTGGTACTCGCCGATTGCGTCGCGGGACAGCGCGGCCTGCAGCACCTCGACACCCTCGGCGATCATCGAGGTGTCCCACAGCGACCGGTCCTGCTCGGCGAGGGGCACCACCGTCCCCGATGCGGTACGACGGGCCCGGCGCCGCGCGTGGTGCAGCAGCATCAGCGCGAGCAGGCCGTCGACCTCGGGATCGTCGGTCGCGCCCGCGAGCTGCCGGGTCAGCCGGATCGCCTCCTCGGCGAGGTCGACGGTGCCGGTGAACCCCTCGTTGAAGATCAGGTAGAGCACCCGCAACACCGCGCCGACCTCCCCGGGCCGGTCGAACCGCTCGCCGCTGACCGTGCGCTTGGCGCGACTGATCCGCTGCGCCATCGTCGTCTCCGGCACCAGGAACGCCTGCGCGATCTGGGCCGTCGTCAGGCCGCCGACCGCGCGCAGGGTCAGCGCGATCGCCGACGCCGGGGAGAGCGCCGGATGGCAGCAGCGGCTGAGCAGGAGCAGGGTGTCGTCGGCCTGCTCGGAGGGGCCCGGCCCGGGCTCGAGGTGCACCCGGAGCTCGCGTCGCTCGCGGGCGTACGACGAGCGCTGGGCGTCGACCAGCTTGCGCCCGGCGACCTTCACCAGCCAGGCCCGCGGGTTGTCGGGCCACGCGTCGGGCTGGTCGGGCGGCCAGTGCCGCAGCGCCTCGACCATCGCCTCCTGGACGGCGTCCTCGGCCGCCGCGAAGTCGGATCCGCGGCGGACGAGGATGCCGAGCACCTGCGGCGTGAGGTCGCGCAGCAGCTCGCCCAGCCCCGGGAGGCCCGGCTGGTCGGTCATTCCGTGACGACCGGCGGCTCGCCCAGGAACGGGCGGACCTCGATCCACTCGTGGATCGGCTGTCCGCCGGCGCCGGGCGCCGAGGACAGCCGGGCGGCCGCCTCGTAGGCGCGCTCCTGGCTGTCGACGTCGATGATCATCCAGCCGGCGATCAGGTCCTTGGTCTCCGCGAACGGGCCGTCGGTGACCGGCGGGCGGCCTTCGCCGTCGTACCGGACGAACGTGCCCTCCGGGGAGAGCGCCTGACCGTCCACGAACTCGCCGCGCTCGCTGAGCTCGTCGGCGACCTGCCGCATGAACGCGATGTGCGCGCTCACCTCCTCGGGCGTCCACTGGTCCATCGGGACCAGCTCGTCCTTCGCGATCGCGTGGCTGCTGCGGTAGTGCTTGAGCAGGAGGTACTTCGCCATGATTTCTCCTCAGGTCCGAGACGGCCATCCTGCCGCCTTCACCCCTGGGACGGAGCCGCCGACGCCTTCTCGACATCGGCCGGGGAGATCTATCCGAAGAGCTTCTGGATCCGGGTGATCCCCTCGTGGAGCGCGTCGTCGCCGAGCGCGTAGGAGAGCCGAAGGTAGCCGGGCGCCCCGAAGGCCTCGCCGGGGACGACGGCGACGTCGGCGTGATCGAGGATGTAGGAGGCGAGATCGGAGGAGGTCGCGATCTCCACCCCGCCGTGGGTGCGGCCGAGCAGGCCCTTGACCGACGGGAAGGCGTAGAACGCGCCCTGCGGCTCGGCGCACACGATGCCGGGCACCTCGTTGAGGAGGTCGACGATGGCGCGGCGACGGCGCGCGAAGGCGGCCTTCATCTCCTCGACGGCCTCCAGACCGCCGTCGAGCGCCGCCGCGGCCGCGACCTGGCTGACGTTGGCGACGTTGGAGGTCGCGTGGGACTGGAGGTTGGCCGCCGCGGCCACGATGTCGCGGGGGCCGACGATCCAGCCGACCCGCCAGCCGGTCATCGCGTAGGTCTTCGCGACGCCGTTGACCACGATGCAGCGCTCGCGCAGCTGGGGACACACGGCGGGCAGGGAGGCGGTGGGCAGGTCGTCGTACACGAGGTGCTCGTAGATCTCGTCGGTCACCACCCACAGGCCGTGCTCGACGGCCCAGGCGCCGATCGCGGTGACCTCCTCGACGGTGAAGACCGCTCCCGTCGGATTGGACGGTGAGGTGAGCAGCAGCGCCTTGGTGCGCTCGGTCCGAGCGCGCTCCAGCTGCTCGACGGTGACCTTGAAGTCCTGGGTCTCGTCGGCGAACACCTCCACCGGGACGCCGCCGGCGAGCCGGATGGCCTCGGGGTAGGTCGTCCAGTAGGGCGTCGGCAGCAGTACCTCGTCGCCCGGGTCGAGCAGCGTGGCGAAGGCGCCGTACACGGCGTGCTTGCCGCCGTTGGTGACCAGGACCTGGCTCGCCTCGATCTCGTACGCCGAGTCGCGCAGCGTCTTGCGCACGATCGCGTCCTTGAGCTCGGGGAGGCCGCTCGCGGGCGTGTAGCGGTGGAAGCGCGGGTCCCGGCAGGCGGCCTCGGCGGCCTCGACGATCGGGGCGGGCGTCGGGAAGTCGGGCTCGCCGGCGCCGAAGCCGATGACCGGTCGGCCCTCGGCGCGCAGGGCCTTGGCCCGGGCGTCGACCTTGAGGGTGGCGGACTCCGCGATGGCGCGGACGCGGGCGGAGATCCGGGGGCGCTCCAGGCTCATGGCGGCAGCCTAGGGGGTGCTCGGCGAAAAATGAACCGGCGGTTCATATTCGCCACGCGCGGCTCGACCTAGCCGTATGCGGGCGAGGCGGGTAATCCGACGACACCTATTGACACGGACGGTGGGCAAGATCACTATTTCGGATCAACGGTTTATCTAATGAACCAGCGGCCGCAATCGGGCGTGGTTGCCTGGGCGACTTGAAAGGTGAGGCGATGGCGCGATTTTCGCACGCACTCCGGCGCAGCGCGGTGCTCGTCGGCCTGTGCGTCGGCGCACTGGTGATCAGTGCCTGTGGCGGGCTCTCCGGGAGCAGCGACTCGGACGGCGATGAGAACCAGGTCCTCCGGATCGGCATGGCATCGGACGCGCAGAGTCTCGATCCGCCGAACTTCGTCCTCGCGGGCGACTTCACCCGGGACAACCTCGTCTACGAGACCCTGGTGAAGCTGACCAACAGCGGTGGCTTCGAGCCAGGCCTGGCGACGTCTTGGGAGCAGGCCTCCCCGACGGAGTGGGACTTCACCCTGCGTGAGGGCGTGAAGTTCCACGACGGGACCGACTTCGACAGCGCGGCGGTGAAGCAGAGCCTCGAGCGGGCCGCGACCCAGTCCCAGGGCAAGGGCTTCCTCGGCGTCATCAAGGAGGTGCAGACCCCCGACCCGATGACGGCGCGGATCGTGCTCACCAAGCCGTTCTCCAGCATCCTCAACAACCTGACCGTACTGGTGTCGGCCATCATCAGTCCCAAGGCGCTGGCGGAGAAGGACGAGAAGCAGCTGGCCAAGGAGCCGGTCGGCACCGGCCCCTTCACCTTCGTCGACTGGGTGCCTGACACCAAGATGTCCTTCAAGGTGAACCCCGACTACTGGGGCACCAAGCCCAAGGTGGACAAGGTCGAGTTCGTCCCGATCCCCGAGGCCAGCACCCGCTTCAGCGCCCTGCAGGCCGGCGACATCGACGTGATCGAGAACCCGCCGCCGGACCAGCTCAAGGACCTCGGCGACGACTTCTACGCCATCACCGAGCCGAAGGCCCGCCCCATCTTCCTCGGCTTCAACCTGCAGACGGTCCCCAACCCGCTCATCCGAAAGGCCGTCGCGCACGCCATCGATCGCAAGGCGATCGTCGACGACGTCCTCGAGGGTGTCGGCAACGCGGCCGACGCCGGCCTGGTCTCGCCCGAGTTCCTGGAGAACGACCCGCCGATCAAGCTCGACTACGACCCGGAGGAGGCCAAGCGTCTGCTGGCCGAGGCGGGGGAGCCGAACCCGAAGCTCACCTTGACGATGCCCTCGGCGCGCTACCTCAAGGACAAGGAGATCGGCGAGGTCGTCCAGCAGCAGCTGGCCGAGGTAGGCATCGAGCTCAAGCTCGACGTCCAGGAGCCCGGCACCTGGTACCAGTCGCTCCTCGACCACAAGACCGAGATGTACTACCTCGGCTGGGGGATGAGCTCCGGTGACCCGGGAGACATGCTGGTCCGGGTCTTCCGCAGCGATGCCGTCAACAACATGTCGCAGTTCAAGGACCCGGCGGTCGACCAGGAGATCGACTCGCTCGCGACCCTTGAGGTCGGCAGCGACGAGCGCAACCAGGTGATGCAGGACGTCCAGCGCCAGCTGGTCGAGGACGACGCCGTGGTGATCCCGATCTACCACATGGTCAACTCCTTCGCCGCTCGCACGGGGGTCGAGGACTTCCACACGACCACCTCCGAGCTCATCGACCTCAGCAAGACGACGGTCGACTGAGCGGGTGGGGTGCCGGACTCCCGCCCGGCACCCCACCTCCGCCCCTCCACCCACCTCATCGCCCACTCCCGCGAGCGCACGAGAAAGAGAAGCGCATGGTCTCCCCCCAGCCGTCCCGAGCACAGGTCGTGATCATCGGCGGCGGCATCATCGGTACGAGCGTCGCCTACCACCTGACCAAGCTCGGCGTCACCGACGTGGTGGTGCTTGAGCAGGGAAAGCTGTCGGGAGGGACGACCTGGCATGCCGCCGGCCTGGTGGGCCAGCTCCGCCCGACCGACGCGATGACGAAGCTGATCCAGTACTCGACGCAGCTCTACGCGTCCCTCGAGGAGGAGACCGGGCTCGGGACCGGGTGGAAGCGCTGTGGCAGCCTGTCGGTGGCCCGGACCGAGGAGCGGATGACGTCGCTGCTCCGGACCCAGGCCACGGCCCGGGCGTTCGGTGTCGAGGCGCACCGGCTGACGCCGGAGGAGGCCGGCGCGAAATGGCCGCTGATGCGCACCGACGACCTGGTCGGCGCCGTGTGGCTGCCGGGCGACGGGAAAGCGAACCCGACCGACCTCACCCAGGCGTTGGCGCGGGGCGCCCGCAGCCGCGGCGCCGTCGTGTGCGAGGAGACCCAGGTCGTCGGCATGGACCTGCGCGACGGGCGGATCACCACGGTGCACACCCAGCGGGGACCGATCGAGTGCGAGACGGTGGTCAACTGCGCGGGCCAGTGGGCCGCGCAGGTCGGCGCGATGGCCGGCGTCCGGGTGCCGCTGCACTCCGTGGAGCACTTCTACATCGTCACCGACCCGATCGAGGGCGTGCACCGGGACCTGCCCGTGATGCGGGACCAGGACGGCTTCATCTACTTCAAGGAGGAGGTCGGCGGCCTGGTGATGGGCGGCTTCGAGCCCGACGCCAAGCCGTGGGTGGGCCCGCATGAGATCCCCGACCCCTTCGTGTTCCAGCTGCTCGACGAGGACTGGGACCAGTTCGAGATCCTGATGGAGAACGCCATCACCCGGGTCCCGGCCCTGGAGCGGGTCGGGGTCAAGAAGTTCTACAACGGCCCCGAGAGCTTCACCCCCGACAACAACTTCATCATGGGGGAGTCGCTCGAGGTCCCCAACATGTACGTGTTGGCCGGCTTCAACTCCACCGGCATCGCCTCCGCCGGCGGCGCCGGCATGGCGATGGCGGAGTGGATCGTCGCCGGCGAGCCGGAGCGCGACCTGTGGCCGGTCGACATCCGGCGGTTCGCGCCCTTCAACAGCAACGAGTCCTGGCTGCGCGAGCGGACCAAGGAGACCCTCGGCCTGCACTACGCCGTCCCGTGGCCGAACCGCGAGCCCGAGTCCGGCCGCCCGCTGCGGCGCTCGCCGATCCATCACCTGCTCGAGGAGCAGGGCGCGGTGATGGGCAGCCGCAACGGCTGGGAGCGTCCCAACTGGTTCGCGCCCGAGGGCACACCCCGGGTCACGGAGTACTCCTTCGGCCACCAGAACTGGCGACCTCAGGTGGACGCCGAGCACCGCGCCACCCGCGACGGAGTGGCACTCCTCGACCAGACGGCGTTCGCCAAGTTCCTGGTGCGCGGTCCCGGTGCCGAGGACGCCCTGCAGTACATCTGCGCCAACGACCTGGCCGTGGCCCCCGGCACGACGGTCTACACCGGCATCCTCAACGACCGGGGCGGCTACGAGTCCGACGTGACGGTGACCCGGACCGCGCCGGACGAGTACCTCCTGGTGACCGGCTCCGCGCAGGCCGCCCGCGACGAGCACTACCTGAACCGGCACGTGCCCGAGGGCTCGCGCACCGAGATCGTCGACGTGACCTCGTCGTACGCGGTGCTGGGCATCATGGGGCCGCGCTCGCGGACACTGCTCTCGCGGCTGACCCGAAGCGAACTCGGCAACGAGGCCTTCCCGTTCTACACCAGCCAGCGCATCGACATCGGCCCGGTGCCGGTGCGGGCCACCCGGGTCTCCTACGTCGGCGACCTCGGCTGGGAGCTGTACATCCCCACCGAGTACGCCGTCACGGCGTACGAGCGGCTGGTCGACGCCGGCGCCGACCTCGGCCTGACCGCGGTGGGCCACTACGCCGTCGACGCCATGCGGATCGAGAAGGGCTACCGGGCGTGGGGACGCGAGCTCACCCCCGACCGCACACCGGTCGAGGCCGGCATGACCTTCACCTGCAAGCTGGCCGGAGGAATCGACTTCCGCGGCCGCGAGGCCGTCGAGAAGGCCAAGCAGGCCGGACCGCGCAGCCGTCTGGTGTCGCTCACCGTCGACGCGCCGGAGGCGGTGCTGTGGGGTGGCGAGCTGCTGCTGCGCGACGGTGAGCCGCGCGGGTTCGTCACCTCGGCGGCGTACAGCGCCGTCCTGGGCCGGTTCGCCGCGATGGCGTACGTCGAGCCGGAGGTCGAGGTCGCCGACGCCGCCTACGTCCGCTCCGGTCGCTACCAGGTGGAGGCCGCGGGCGTCGTCTTCGACGCCGAGGTGGGCCTCAAGGCCCCGTTCGACCCGACCGGCTCGCGCTTGAAGGGCTGAGGTCGATGAGCGAGAGCAACCTGACCGCGCCCCAGCGCGCCGTGGCGCCGGTCTCCGACGAGATCGTGGTGTCCCTGTCCTGCGTCGACCGTCCCGGCATCGTGCGCGCGGTGGTCGACTTCTTCTACCGCCACGGCTGCGACATCGTGGAGAGCAACCAGTTCGGCGACACCGGCTCGGGCCAGTTCTTCATGCGGGTGCAGATGCGCACCTCCGAGGGGACGCCGGCCCTGGCCGACCTGGACGACGCATTCGCCGACATCGCCGCGGAGTTCGCCATGGACTACCGCCTAGCCGAGCTCAGCCGGCCGATGCGGGTGCTGATCATGGTCTCGAAGTTCGACCACTGCCTGCAGGACCTGCTCTACCGCTGGTCCAGCGGGCTGCTCCCGATCGAGATCCCGGTGATCGTGTCCAACCATCCCGACCTCGCGCCGATCGCCGCCTGGTACGGCATCGAGTTCGTCCACGTCCCGGTGACCCGCGAGACCAAGCCCGAGGCCGAGGCGGCACTGCTCGACCTCGTCGACCGCCACGACATCGACCTGGTGGTGCTCGCGCGCTACATGCAGATCCTGTCGACCGAGCTGTGCAAGGAGCTCGACGGCCGGGCGATCAACATCCACCACTCGTTCCTGCCGAGCTTCAAGGGCGCCAACCCGTACCGCCAGGCGCACGAGCGCGGCGTGAAGCTCGTCGGCGCGACCGCCCACTACGTCACCTCCGACCTCGACGAGGGCCCGATCATCGAGCAGAACGTGGCGCGGGTCGACCACCAGGCCTCGGTCCAGGACCTGGTCGCACTGGGCCGGGACACCGAGGCGCACACCCTGGCCCGGGCGGTCCTGTGGCATGTGCAGCACCGGGTCCTGCTCAACGGTCACCGGACCATCGTCTTCCGCTGAGAGGGAACCACGTGAGCACCGACCGCGAGCGCCAGCTGCTCGCCACCGTCCGGACCGATCTTCTCGTCGCGGGGGAGTGGCGCGGGGCCGGCTCCGGCGCGACCTTCGCGGTCGAGGACCCGGCCACCGAGCGGGTCCTGGCCCAGGTCGCGGACGCCACCGCCGAGGACGGCACGGCGGCGCTGGACGCCGCCCACCGCGCGCAGCGCGACTGGGGCCGGACGCCGCCGCGCGAGCGCGGTGAGCTGCTCCGGCTCGCCTACCAGCGGACCATGGAGCGTGCCGACGACTTCGCGCTGCTGATGACCCTGGAGATGGGCAAGCCGCTCGCAGAGGCGCTGGGGGAGGTCCGCTACGCGGCCGAGTTCCTGCGCTGGTTCTCCGAGGAGGCGGTGCGGATCGACGGCCGCTACGTGCCGGCGCCCGACGGCCGCAGCCGCTTGCTGGTGCACCATCGGCCGGTCGGGCCGTGCCTGTTCGTCACCCCGTGGAACTTCCCGCTGGCCATGGTCACCCGCAAGGTGGCCCCGGCGATCGCCGCCGGCTGCACCATGGTCATCAAGCCGCCGGCTCTCACGCCGCTGTCCACGCTGTTCTTCGCCCAGCTGCTCGAGGAGTGTGGGCTGCCTGCGGGCGTGCTCAACGTCGTACCGACCAGCCGCGCGAGCAGCGTCGTCGCCCCGCTGGTGGCCGATCCCCGGCTGCGCAAGCTCTCCTTCACCGGCTCGACCGAGGTCGGGCGCCGGCTGCTGCGCGACGCCGCGGACCAGGTGCTGCGGACGTCGATGGAGCTGGGCGGCAACGCGCCGCTGCTGGTGTTCGAGGACGCCGACCTCGACGTCGCGGTCGAGGGCGCGCTCGCCGCGAAGCTGCGCAACATGGGCCAGGCCTGCACAGCCGCGAACCGGCTGCTGGTGCAGCGCTCGGTGGCCGAGGAGTTCGCCGACCGGTTGGCCCGGCGGATGGCCGCGTTGCGCACCGGCCGCGGCACCGAGAGCGGCGTCGAGATCGGCCCCCTGATCGACGGGCCCAGCCGCGCGAAGGTCCAGCAGCTGGTCGACGACGCCGTCGAGCGCGGCGCGCGGGTGCTCACCGGCGGCGCGCCGGAGGACGGCGCCGGGCACTTCTACCCGCCGACGGTGCTGGTCGACGTACCCGCGGGGGCGCGGGTCCTCACCGAGGAGATCTTCGGGCCGGTGGCTCCGATCGTGACCTTCGCCGACGAGGCCGAGGGGGTCGCGCTCGCCAACGCGACCGAGTACGGCCTGGCCGCGTACGCGTTCACCCGCGACGGCGCGCGGCAGCTCCGCCTCGCCGAGACCGTGGACTCCGGGATGCTCGGCATCAACCTGGGTGTCATCTCCAACGCCGCCGCGCCCTTCGGCGGCATCAAGCAGTCGGGCCTGGGACGGGAGGGCGGCGCCGAGGGCATCCACGAGTACCTCGACGTGCGCTACGTCGGCATCGCCGACCCCTTCACCGCCTGACCTCGCCGACTCGAAGGACCCCCTCATGGTTGCCCGGATCCTCGACGGCCAGGCCGTCGCCGCCCAGCTGCTCGCCGACGTCGCGGAGCGGGCCGCACGCTTCGCCGCGCGGATCGGTCGCGCCCCGACGCTCGCCACGGTGCTCGTCGGCGACGACCCGGCGTCGCACACCTACGTCCGGATGAAGCAGAACCGCTGTCGCCAGGCCGGCCTGGAGTCGGTCCGGGTCGAGCTCGGCGAGGGGACGACGTCCGAGGAGCTGGTCGAGCGGATCGCCGCACTGGCCGCTGATCCCGCCATCGACGGCATCCTGCTCCAGCATCCCGTCCCCGACGGCGTCGACGAGCACGCCGCCTTCGAGGCGATCGGCGCCGCCAAGGACGTCGACGGGGTGACCCTCGCCAGCTTCGCCGCCATGTCGTTCAGTGAGCCCGGGTTCGCCTCCTGCACACCGGGCGGCATCATCCGGCTCCTCGACGCCTACGAGCTGCCCCTCGCGGGGCGCCATGCCGTCGTGGTCGGGCGCAGCCGGATCCTGGGCAAGCCGGTCGGGATGCTGCTGCTGGAGCGCGACGCGACCGTCACCTTCTGCCACTCCCGCACCCTCGACCTCGCCGACCGGGTCGCCGAGGCCGACCTCGTGGTCGCCGCGGTGGGCCGGCCGGAGCTGGTGCGCGGGGAGTGGATCAAGCTCGGCGCCGTGGTCGTCGACGCCGGCTACAACCCGGGCAATGTCGGCGACGTCGAGTACGCCGCCGCCGCGAGCCGGGCGTCGTGGATCACCCCCGTCCCCGGTGGCGTCGGGCCGATGACGATCGCGACGCTGCTGGCCCAGACGATGGACGGTGCGGAGCGGCGACACGGCTGAGCCGGCGGCTCGGTGGGGAGCCGCGGACCGGCGGCGGCTCGGTCGTTGGTGCCGACCGCACCCGACCGCTCCGACTCACAAGGCGCTGGTGACCCCAGCGGCCGCCGCGTCGGTGACCGGGAAGTGGCAGGCCGACCAGTGCCCGGACCCCTGCGGCGCGAGCAGCGGCACCGTGCTGACGCACGCCGTGGGCACCCGGCTGCCGTCGTCGAGCTGGGTGACCTCGCCGTCGGGCATCCCCGACGCGATCGCGGTGGCGTGGAAGCAGCGGCGGTGGAAGGCGCAGCCGGAGGGTGGGTTGGCGGGGTTCGGGGGGTCGCCGCGCAGGACGATGCGCTCGCGGGTGCGTTCGACCGCTGGGTCGGGCACGGGGGCGGCGGAGAGGAGGGACACGGTGTAGGGGTGCCGGGGCGCGGTGAACAGGTCGCGCTTGTCGGCGACCTCGACGAGGCGTCCGAGGTACATCACCATCACCCGGTCGCTGACGTGCCGTACGACGGAGAGGTCGTGGGAGATCAGGATGTAGCTGAGGTCGAACTCGGTCCGCAGATCCTGCAGCAGGCTGAGCACCTGGGCCTGGATGGAGACGTCGAGGGCAGAGACCGGCTCGTCGAGGATGAGCAGCTGGGGGGTGACCGAGAGGGCCCGGGCGATGCCGATGCGCTGGCGTTGGCCGCCGGAGAACTGGTGGGGGAACTGGTGGGCGTGCCCGGGCAGCAGGCCCATCCGCTCCATCAGCCCGGTGACGATCTCCTGCTTCTCCGCCCGGGTCTTGGACGACGACGCGAGCGGCTCGGCGATGGTGGCCGCGATCCGCTGCCGCGGGTCGAGGGAGGCATAGGGGTCCTGGAAGACCACCTGGGCCCGCTGCCGGAACCGGCGCAGGTCCGCGCCGCCGAGGCCGGTGACCTCCTGGCCGTCGACGACGACGCTGCCGGAGGTGGGCTCGATCAGCCGCAGCAGCATGCGGCTCAGCGTGGTCTTGCCGCAGCCGGACTCGCCGACGAGGCCGAGCGTCTCGCCGCGGCGCAGGTCGAAGGACACGTCGTCGACGGCCGTCACGGTGCGGCCCGACCGGCTCCAGCGGCTGGTGCGGCCGAACCGCTTGGTGAGGTGCTCGACGTGGAGGACGGCGTCCTCGCCGGCGACGAAGGGCAGGTCCTGGATCTGCGGGTCGAGGGCGGTCATGCGCCCACCCCCTCACGTACGACGGGCGCGGGCAGCAGCTCCTCGGCATGATGACAGGCGGTGAGCTGGCCGTCCGGAGCCAGCCGGCGCAGCGCCGGCACCTCCTGGAAGCACACGGCGCGGTCGCGGGCCACGGAGCAGCGGGGATGGAAGCTGCAGCCGTCCGGCAGGCTGCGGATGCTCGGCGGCTGGCCGGGGATCGCGCGCAGGCCGGCGTCGTCGGCGTCGGGGCGCGGGGTCGAGTCGCGCAGTGCCCGGGTGTAGGGGTGGAGCGAGGACTGCAGGATCTGCTCGACGGTGCCGCGCTCGACCACCCGGCCGCTGTACATGACCGCGACCTCCTCGGCGTACCGGGCGACGACGCCGAGGTCGTGGGTGATGATGACCAGCGACATGCCGAGCTCGGTGCGCAGGCGGTCCAGCAGCTCCATGATCTGGGCCTGGACCGTGACGTCGAGGGCGGTGGTGGGCTCGTCGGCGACCAGGACCTGCGGGCGCAGCGCGATGCCCATCGCGATCATCACGCGCTGGCGCATGCCGCCGGAGAGCTGGTGGGGGTAGTAGTCGACACGTTGCGCGGGCTCCGGGATGCCGACCAGGCCGAGGGTCTCGATCGCCTGGGCGCGGGCGACCCTGCGCGAGACCTTGTCGTGGTAGCGGATCACGTCGCCGATCTGCTGCCCGATGGTGAAGGCGGGGTTCAGGCCGGCGAGGGCGTCCTGGAAGATCATGCCGACCGACTTCCCGCGCAGCCGGCGCTGCTCGGCGACGGTGGAGGTGTCGAGGATGCGGCCCTCGAAGACGATCTCGCCGGACTCGACGGCTCCGCCGGCCGGCAGCAGGCCGAGTGCCGAGAGGAAGGTCATCGACTTGCCCGAGCCGGACTCGCCGACGACGGCGAGGGTCCGGCCGCGGTGGCACTCGAGGCTGACGTCGTTGACCGGGAAGACCGGCCCGCGCTGGGTCTCGATCCGACTGCGGAGGTTGCGCAGCTCGAGGACGACCCCGGATGTCTCGACGTGGACGGGCATGGTCTCTCCCTGGCCGGATCAGATCACGATGTGGTTCACTAGGCAAACCGTTGGATCAACATAACCGTAGTTCCGGAGCCCCACAAGCGTAGGCCCGGAAAAGATCGGAGATCGATGGCCCTCACGCCCTTCCGCAACGTCCGGTCCCTGGTCGCACCCCGCGGGATCGCCGTCGTCGGTGCCTCGCCGCGGGGCAACCGCGGCAGCCGGGTCCTGGAGAACCTGGCGCGCTTCGGGTACGCCGGCCCGGTGGTCGTCGTGAACCCCGGGTACTCCGAGGTGCTCGGCCGGCCGGCCGTGCCCTCCGTGCGCGAGCTGCCCGACGGGATCGACCTGGTCGTCGTGGCGGTGGCCGCCGACCGGGCCGTCGACGTGGTCCGCGAGGCTGCGGAACGCGGGATCCGCGGCGTCCTGGTCATCGGCAGTGGGTTCGGCGAGGGCGAGCACGGCCGGGAGCGCGGTGCGGCACTGGCCGAGCTGGTCGCGAAGCACGACCTGGTCCTGTGCGGTCCCAACTGCTACGGCGTGCTCGACGTCGCCGGCGCAGTCGCGGCCTACTCAGGCCGGATCATCGACCCGCTCGAGCCCGGCAATGTCGCCCTCGTCATGCAGTCCGGTGCCCTGACCCATGCCGTCACCGACTCTGCGATCGGCCGCGGACTGAGGCTGTCGGCCATGGTGACGACCGGGAACGAGCTCTCGGCGACGGTCAGCGACTACGTCGCCTGGTACGCCGAGGACGAGGTCACCGAGGTGATCGGAGTGTTCGTCGAGGGCCTGCGCGACGCCGACCGGTTCGCCGCCGCCTGCCGGCGGGCCCGGGAACGCGGCAAGGCGGTCGTGGTCCTGGCCGCGGGCCGGTCCGAGACCGGCCGGCGCGCCGCCCTGGCGCACACCGGCGCGATTGCCGGTGCGGCCGCCGCCCTCGACGGGCTCCTGGCCTCGGCCGGCGCCACTCGGGTCGACGACCTCGACGAGCTCCGCGAGACTCTGCTGCTCTTCTCCGCGCTGGCCGGGCGCCCCGGCCCGAGCGCCCCGGGGGTGGCCGCCCTGTCCATCTCCGGCGGCGCCTGCGGGCTCACCGCCGACATGGCGGACCAGGTCGGCGTCGCGCTCCCCGGGTTCGCTCCGGAGACGAGCCGGACACTGGGTGCCGGCCTGCCCGACTTCGCCGCGGTCAACAACCCGCTCGACGTGACCGGCGCCGCCGCCGAGGATCCGTCGATCCTGGCCGGCGCGCTGCGCGCCGCCGCCCACGACCCGGCCGTCGGCGTGGTCGTCTTCGCCATGAACGTGGGTCTGGCCGGTCCTGGCCAGGAGGACTTCTACCGCGGCCAGGCGCGGCTCCTCGCCGAGGCCGCGCGTTCGTCGACCAAGCCGGTCGTGCTGGTCGCGATGACCGGCGGCGCCCTGGACCCGGGCATCGCCGAGGCGACCCGCGCGGCCAGCGTACCGGTGTTGCTCGGGATCCGGCCGGCACTGTCGGCGCTGCGCTCGTGGCTCACCTGGCCGGCTCGGGCCGGCCGTCCGTCCGAGCAGCCCGTGCCTGCCCGGGACTGGCCGGCGCCGACGTCGGTGGCGGCGGGCGCCGACGCGCTCGCCGCGCTCGAGGACGCGGGCATCCCGGTGGCGCCGTACCGGCTGGTCGCCACGCCCGCCGCGGCCGCCGCCGCGGCGCACGAGCTCGGTGGCCCGGTCGTGCTCAAGATCGAGTCGCCCGACATCGCGCACAAGACCGAGGTGGGTGGCGTGCGGCTGCGGGTCGACCCCGTGTGCGCCGAGGCCGAGGCGGCGGCGCTGCTGGCGGCCGTGGCGCGCGCCGAGCCGGACGCCCGCATCGACGGCATCCTGGTCCAGGCGATGGCCGACGGCGAACGCCTCGAATGCCTGGTGGGCGTCACCGCCGATCCGCAGGTCGGCCGCTGCCTGTCGATCGCGCCGGGCGGCGTGCTCGCCGAGCTGCTCGGTCCGGTCGGCTCGCGACCGGTCCCGGTGAGCGCCGCGGAGGTCGAGGAGCTGATCGACGGCTCGGCCCTCGGACTCCTGCTGGCCGGGTACCGGGGCGGACCGGCGCTGGACCGGGCGGCGTTGGTGGACGCCGCGCTGCGCTTCTCCCGGCTGGCTGCGGCGCTGCCCGACCTCGCCGCCGCCGAGATGAACCCGCTGCTGGTGGGCGAGCGCGGCGTGCTCGCCGTCGACTGCCTGCTGATCCGCGAGGGCGACGCCACCAGCGCCTGAACCACGGGCGGCGCGGCGCCGTACCCGGGGGTGCGGTGCCGCGGCGCCGGCCGCTGCTGGGAGGTCAGCGGATGTGGGGGATCACCTCGGTGGCGAACCGCTCGATGTTGCGGTGGACCAGCTCCTTGGGCATGCCCGGGAAGTTCAGCCGGACGATCAGGTCGGTCACCCCGAGCACGTCGCGGTGGTGGAGGCAGTCCTCGATGACGTCCTCCGGACCGCCGACGATGAACCGGTTCTTGGTCAGCTCGGCGAAGTCGCTGATGTTGGCGCCGCTCTCGCCGGGGACGTTGTCGCCCATGCCCCACGAGTAGTACGCCCTGTACTTGGCGCCGATGAACGGCTCGGCCTCGCGCAGCGCGCTCTCCTTGTCGTCGCCGACGTAGAGCTCGACGCACTTGGCGAAGCGCACCTCCCGCGGCAGGCCGGCCTGCGCGCGGGCCCCGTGGTAGAGGTCGACCTGACGCTTCATCTCGTCCCACTCGGTCATCGACGTGGCGATCCATGCGTCCGCATGGGTGGCGGCCCGCTCGATCGCCTTGTCCGCCGTCGCGCCGAACCAGATCTGCGGCCGGTTCTGCAGCGGCTTGGGCGCGATGCTGACGTCGTCGAGGGTGAAGTGCCTGCCCTGGAAGGAGACGTGGTCCTCGGTCCAGAGTCGCTTGAGGATCTCGACCCCCTCGACCAACCGGCCCACGCGGTCCTTCTTGTCCAGCTGCATCGCGGCGAACTCCTCGGCGCGATAGCCCAGGCCCACGCCGAGGATCAGCCGGCCGCCGGTGATGACGTCCATGGTCGCGTACTGCTCGGCCACGTCGACCGGGTTGAGCATCGGCAGCAGCAGCAGGTTCGTGCCGACGTTCATCTCGCCGGCCTCCGCGGCCAGCCGGGCAAGCAGCGGGGTCGTCTGCAGGTACTGCTCCGGGTGGCTCAGGAAGTGCTGCCCCAGCCAGATCGCGTCGTACCCGGTGTCGCGGATCAGCCGGGTCTGCTCGATCAGGCCGGTGACCGCCGCCGCGATGTCCTCGTTGGCCGCGTACTGGGACCCGAGGAAGACTCCGACGTCCATCGCGGCCTCAGAGGACGCCGCGAGCGACGTCGTCACTCAGCGTGCCGTAGAGCTCGGGACGGCGGTCGCGGAAGAAGGTGTACCGCACGCCATGCTGGTCGACCTGGTCCAGGTCGAGCTCGGCCGTGAGCACGAACGGACCCTCTCCGGACGGGCCGGCGGCCAGCTCCTCGCCCATCGGCGAGAAGATCCGGCTGGCGCCGAACATGTGACGCGGCCCCTCGGTCTCCTCGAGTCCGCCCTTGTTGGAGGCGACCACGAACAGGCCGTTCTGGATGGCGGCGGTGCGCAGCTCTCCGCCCCAGGAGTCGGCCCGGTTCGGACCCCAGGCGGCGACCGGCACGAACATGATCTTCGAACCCTGCAGGGCCAGGACCCGCCACGCCTCCGGGAAGGAGCGCTCGTAGCAGATGAGGATCGAGATCTTGCCGTACTCCGTCTTGAAGGTCGCCAGGCCCGGGCCCTCCTTGAAGTAGTACCGCTCGTTGAGGCCGGGGGAGTAGGACCACTGGTCGGGGATGTGGTTCTTGCGGTAGACCCGCACCTGGCGCCCGTCGGGCAGGTCGCCGGGAATCAGATTGCCCTCGCGGTCGATGACGGCCGCACTGTTGTAGAACTCGCCCTTGACCTCACCCTTCTCGTAGAACGGGAAGATGACGTAGGCCCCGAGCTCCTTGGCGAGCTCCTGGTGGCGGCGGACCGACGGACCGTCGATGGGCTCGGCGAGCTGGAAGTGCTCGGGGGTGTTGTAGCCGCAGAAGTACTGGGTGCTCGAGAGCTCGCTGAACAGGACGAAGTCGGGCTTGAAGTCCTTGGTGGCCTCGGCCACCAGGGCCAGGTTGTCGTCGACGTTCTTCTGGGGGTCCGTGGTCGCCGGTCCGTTCTGGATCAGCAGTACCTTTGCCTTCATTGGTGGGACTACCTCTTCTTCTTCCTCATCAGGGTGGGGCGCCGTCCGCGGGAAGCGGATCAGCGATGGATGAACGCGCCGGTCGGCTCGCCGACGACCTTGCCGTCGAGGGCGACGGTGACGCCGCGGACCAGCGTGCGGACCGGCCAGCCGCGCAGGCTCCGGCCGTCGAGGATGCTGTAGTCGCACAGGCTGCCCAGCTGCTCGTGGCGGACGGTGCGCTCCAGGCCGAGGTCGCAGATCACCACGTCCGCGTCGGCGCCGGGGCGCAGCGTGCCCTTCTGCGCCATGCCGAAGATCGACGCGGCGTTGCCCGACAGGACCTGGGCGACCCGCTGCAAGGTCATGCCACGGCGGTGGTAGCCCTCGGAGAGCAGGACCGGGAGGGTGGTCGCCATGCCCGGGAAGCCGGCGGCTGCTGACCAGATGTCGGCCTCCTTCTTCTCCCGCGGTACGGCGCAGTGGTCGGTGCCGACGGTGTCGACCGAGCCGTCGATGAGGCCCTGCCACAGGGCCTCGACGTCGTCGGAGCTGCGCACCGGCGGGTTGATCTTCGCGAGCGAGCCGACCGGGCTGTCGTAGGTGTGCGTCAGGTAGTGGGGGCAGGTCTCCACCCATGCCCGGCTGCCGCTGTCGCGCACGTACCGGGCGGCGTCGAGGGACTCGCGCGAGCCGATGTGGACCAGGTAGATCGTCGCGTCCACGTGGTCGGCGAGGAAGGCGACCCGGCGGATGTTCTCGGCCTCGGCGAAGGCGGGTCGGGCGTTCGACCAGGCGCGCAGACCCTGCTCGCCCGCCTCCCGGACCTGGCGCATCGACCGGTTGACGATGTCGGTGTTCTCCGCGTGGATGCAGGCGACGCCGTCGATGGCGGCGACCTTCGCCAGGCCCTCGAGGAGAAGGCCGTCGTCGCACTCGTTGACCATGCCGACCGTCGCGCCGTCGGGGCCGCGGTAGGCCATGTAGAACTTGTGGGACGTGACGCCCTGGCCGGCGTACTTCTCGATCTCGTCGACCTGGGTCTCGGCCAGCATGCCGAAGTGGAGGCCCACGTCGACGTGCGCCGACTGGTCGATCGCCGCCGCGAGCTCGGGCAGCTCGTCGTACGGCGCGGGGGCCAGACCCTGGTACTGCCGGTAGAAGGACAGGATCGAGGTCACCCCGCCGAGCGCGGCGGAGCGGGTCTCGCTCGCGACGTCGGCCTGGAAGGACTGCGCGTAACCGAAGTGGGTGTGCGGGTCGATCACGCCGGGGAGGACGACCTGCCCGCTCGCGTCGATCACCTCGCGGGCCTCGACGGGGACCGCCGGATCGATCCACCCCGCGATCCGCCCGTCGCGGATGGCGAGCGTAGCCTTTCGCTGACCCCACTGCGGGTCGACCAGCTCGGCTCCCGTGATGGCGATGTCGAACTCCATGCGCTGCGCCCTTCCTCCCCGGCCGAGAGCCCAGGTATCGGTTCACTGACTGAACTACTAGTGTCAGTCAGTGAACCAATAGGCCAGGGGTGTGTCAATGAGTTCAGGGCGATCCGTCGAGGTCGGCATGGCCGGAATCCCGCCCGGGGAGCGCGAAGAGGCTTCTCGGTCCGCCCAAACCCTTGACAGCGGAGTCCGCGGTGGCGTTCATTGAGCCAAAACGAATCGACGGTTCGATGATCGAACCAGAGCGGAACGGTGGAGCCAGTGTTCGAGGACATCCGGGTGGAGCGTGACGACCAGGTCGCGGTGATCACTCTGGCACGTCCGTCCGCATTGAACGCGTTGCGTCGGCAGACGGTCATCGAGCTCAACCGCGCCATCGAGGACGTCGAGTCGGACCCGGCGGTCAAGGTCGTCGTCCTCGCCGCCGATGGCGAACGTGCCTTCTCCTCGGGCGTCGACCTGGTCAACGACCCGGCGCCGACCTCCACGATGGAGGTCGACGCGATCGCTCAGCGCAACGCGCGCATGATCGAGCGGCTGTGGTACCTCGACAAGCCGCTGATCACGGCCGTCAAGGGCGTCGCGCTGGCCGCGGGCTGCAATCTCGCGCTGATCGGCGACCTGACCATCTGCGGCCGCTCGGCCTCCTTCGGCGAGCCGGAGATCCGGCACGGCACGCTGTCGCCGCTGCTGCTCCTGCCGTGGCTCACGCACTTCAAGCTGATGAACCACATGTACCTCACCGGTGACTCCGTGGACGCGGATGAGGCCTACCGCCTGGGCCTGGTCAACCGCGTGGTCGCCGACGACGCGGTCGACCGCGAGGCGCTGGCCCTGGCGCACCGGATCGCGAACGCGCCGCTGCTGACCCTGCAGTCGGTCAAGCGGTCGGTGCGGATGATGCTCGACACCCAGGGCTTCAAGGGCCTGCAGATGGGGCACCGCTTCGCCGACACCCTCGTGCTCGACTCGACCGGGCTGCCCGAGCGAGACCGGCTGCGGGAGATCCGGGCCAAGGACGGCTTCCGGGCCTTCCTCGCGGCCCGCGACACGCCGTACCAGACGAGCTGATCGACCGAGTCCCGGACAGGAGGAGCCATGGCTCTCTACATCTGCAAGCGCGTCGCGCAGCTCGTGCCGCTGCTGCTCGTCATCGCGTTCGTCGTGTTCGTCGCCCTCTCGCTGGCGCCGGGCGACCCCACGACCCTGCTGCTCGGACAGAACGCGACGCCCGACGAGGTCGCGCGGCTCAACCACGAGCTGGGGCTGGACCGCTCGATCGTCGTCCAGTACCTGTCGTTCGTGGGCGACGCACTGGGCGGCGACCTCGGCGAGTCCTACCGCAGCGGCCGGGACGTCGCCTCCGAGCTCGGCCGCACCGCCTCTGTCAGCGCGACGCTCGCGCTCACCGCGATGCTGCTCGCCGTGACGGTCGGCGTCGGCGTCGGCATCCTGACCGCGGTCAAGCAGTACTCGTGGATCGACAACGTGGTCCGCGTCGGCGTCCTCGCGCTGGTCTCGATGCCGGTGTTCTGGCTCGCGATCCTGCTCATCATCGCGTTCTCGGTGAAGGTCTCGATCTTCCCCGCCTTCGGCTGGGGCACCTACGGCCACCTGGTGCTGCCGGCCCTGGCGCTGAGCACCTACCCGCTGGCGGTGATCACCCGGCTGACCCGCTCCAGCATGCTGGAGGTGCTGGGCAGCGACTACGTCCGCACCGCCCGGGCTGCGGGGATGCCCGAGCGCACCGTCGTGCTGAAGTACGCGCTGAAGAACGCGCTGGGGCCGGTGCTGACTGTCATCGGCCTCCAGTTCGGAGCCCTGATCGGCGGAGCGGTGCTCACCGAGACGATCTTCGGCATCCCGGGCATGGGCCGGCTGATGGTCACCGCGATCGAGGGCCGCGACTACCCGATCGTCCGCGGCGCGGTGCTGTTGGGCACCGTCGTGTTCGTGTTGCTCAACCTGGCTGTCGACGTGCTCTACAAGTGGGTCGACCCGAGGCAGAGGGGACTGTGAGATGACGCAGGCAACGAACGTCAGCGTGCCGACGGCGGAACCGACGCGCTGGTCCGAGACCTGGCACACCTTCGCGCGCAACCGCGCCGCGGTCGTGGGCCTGCTGGTCCTGGGCCTGCTGGTGCTCGCCGCGGTGCTCGCCCCCTGGATCGCCCCGCACGACCCGGCCACCCAGCACCTCGACCTGCGCCGGGCCGGGCCGAGCAGCGACGCCTGGCTGGGCCGCGACGAGTTCGGGCGCGACATCCTGAGCCGGATCATGATCGGCGCCCGCTCGACGCTGCTCGCCGCGGTCGGCTCGGTCGCGCTGAGCGGCGTCGTCGGCACCCTGATCGGCGTGCTTGCCGGCTATCGCGGCGGGGTCGCCGACAGCCTGCTGATGCGGACGATGGACCTGGTGCTGTCCTTCCCCTACTTCCTCCTCGCGATCCTGGTGGTCGCCGTCGCCGGCCCCAGCCTGCGCAACGCCGCCATCGCGATCGGGATCACCTACATCCCGCAGTACGCCAGGGTGGTGCGCGGCGCGACCCTCGAGGTGATGAGCAAGGAGTACATCGAGGCCGCCCATGCCTCCGGCGTACGCGGGCCATGGATCGCGTGGCGACATGTGCTGCCCAACATCAACGCGCCGATCATCGTGATCACCACCGTGGGCCTGGCGCTGGCGATCGTGGGCATCTCCTCGCTCAGCTTCCTGGGCCTGGGCGCGCAGCCGCCGAGCCCGGAATGGGGCGCGATGCTGGCCAGTGGACGGCAGTACGTCGCCTCCGCGCCGCACATCAGCGTGTTCCCCGGTGTCGCGATCCTGATCACCGTGCTGAGCCTCAACCTGGTCGGCGACGGCCTGCGCGACACCTTCGATCCGACCCTGCGGTGATGCCGATGACGACGTGCTGTTCGAAGCTGCCGATCGGGCGGCACGTTGGCTCACCTGCGCTAGTGTTCGGCCGACATCACCATGGAGGGACCTCATGGCAGCCAACGAATCGGGACTCGTGCGCCGCACGATCTGGGTCCTGCGGGCCGTCGCCGCTCACCCGAACGGCGTCGGGCTCAGCGAGATCGCGCGGGAGTCGGGCATCCCGAAGGCGACCTGCTACCGCGTGCTCAGCGTCCTCGAGAGGGAGAGCTGGCTGACCCTCGACCCCGACACGCGCCGCTACAAGGTGTCTCTCGGCCTGCTCTCGATCGTCGGAGGATTCCTCGACAGCAACGGTGGCTACCGCCACATGCGCCAGGTGCTGGCGGACCTCGCGGCCGACACTCAGGAGACCTGCGGCTTCGACGTGCTGCACCCGCCGAACGTCATGGTCGTGGCCCAGGTCGCCGGTCCGCGGCTGATCGGGCAGACCATGAAGCCGGTGCCGCGGACCCAGCCGGTCTGGTCGACGTCGACCGGCAAGGTCCTGCTGGCCATGCTCGACAAGGCCAAGCTCGACGAGTACGTCGAGGACATCGACCGCCACGGTCCGGCGTCTCTCGGCGGCGCCGACGCGTTCGTGGCCATGCTCCAGGCGATCCGGGAGCGCGGCTACGCGCATTCCCGCGACGAGCTGGAGGAGGGCGCGACGTCCGTCGCCGCGCCGGTGCGGGTCGGTGACAGCTACCCGTACGCCGTGTGGATCGGCGGCCCGAGCTTCCGGCTGACCCCTGAATGGGTGACCGAGGTGTCGCCCCGCCTGCTGGAGGCCTCCCGCAAGCTGGGCGAGCTGCTGACCTACACCGACCTGCAGCTGCCCACCGACCTGCGCGTCTAGCGCCCTGATCCGACCGCGGCCCGCCGGCGAACCGGCCGGGCCGCGTTCGCGCGCCCGGACGCGGTCGAGGCGTCGCGTGGGCGGTGTGGGAGGTATCGCCGAGGTATCCGCGGCGTGTCCGCGAAGTCACTTGACAAGCCCTCGCCGCATCGTCAGTATCTGGACCATCGGTTCGACTAACGAACCAATAGGCGAGAGGTGAAGAGATGACGATGAAGGTGCGGAAGACGATCCGGCACCTGGAGGTGACCGAGCGGGAGAACGGGCAGGACGTGTCGCCCGCCCACCGGCTGGCCTTCGTCGGGATCGTGATCGAGAACCCGTACGGCGCCGGATACGTCCAGGACCTGGTGACCCTCGCCGACGAGATCGCCGAGGAGATCGGACAGCTCACCGGTCCGGCCTGCGTCGAGCTCCTCGGGGCTCCCGTCGAGGCGTTCGGCAAGGTCGCGCTCGTCGGCATCGGCGGTGAGGTGGAGCACGGCTCGGCGCTCATCCACAACCTGCGCTTCGGCAACGTGTTCCGCAACGCGGCCGAGGGCACCGAGCTGCTGCCGGCGGCGGAGAAGGTCGGCCTGCCCGGCGCCCCGATCGACGTACCCCTCAAGCACAAGACCGACGCGAAGACCCGCTCGCACCACCAGACGGTGACGCTGCAGGTGCCCGGCGCCCCGCTGCCGAACGAGATCCTCGTCGGCTGCGTCGCCGCCAGTTCGGGTCGTCCGCTGTCCCGCCTCGCGACCTTCGGTGCCGAGACCGCGGCGAGCTGACGACCATGACGACGAGCGAGGTGGCCACCACCTGGGACGCTGAGCGGATCCGCGCCGCGGACAAGGCGTACGTGATCCACTCCTGGTCCAACCAGAGCGCCGTCAACGCGACGCCGATCGCCGGGGGCGAGGGTGCGTGGTTCTGGGACCACGCGGGCAACCGCTACCTGGACTTCCAGTCCCAGCTGGTCAACATGAACCTGGGCCACCAGCACCCCCGGATCGTCGAGGCGATCCGGTCCAAGGCAGCCGAGATGTGCTACATCGGGCCCAACTACGCCGAGCGCTCGCGGGCCCAGCTCGCCGAGCTGATGGCGGAGGTGACGCCGGGGGACCTGAAGATGTCCTTCTTCACCACCGGTGGCGCGGCGGCCAACGAGAACGCGATCCGGCTCGCCCGGCACGTCACCGGACGGCAGAAGGTGGTCGCGCGCTACCGCAGCTATCACGGCGCGACGGCCGGCGCCATCGCGCTGACCGGCGACCCCCGTCGCTGGTACGCCGAGCCCGGGCCCACCGGGGTGGTGCGGATGTTCGACCCCTACACCTACCGGTGCCCGGCCGGACACCCCGACCCGTGCCCGGTCTGCTCGGGAGCGCCCCACCTGGAGGAGATCCTCCAGTACGAGAACCCGAGCACGGTGGCCGCGGTGATCCTCGAGACCGTCACCGGCACCAATGGCATCCTGCCGCCGCCGCCGGGCTACCTCCAGTCGATCCGGGAGGTGTGCGACCGCTACGGCATCATGTTGATCTTCGACGAGGTGATGGCCGGGTTCGGGCGCACCGGCGAGTGGTTCGCCTGCGACCACTGGGACGTCACGCCTGACATCTTGATCACGGCCAAGGGCCTCAACTCGGGCTACGTGCCGCTGGGCGCGATGACCGTGAGCGAGCGCATCTCGGACTGGCTGATGAGCAACAAGTTCTGGGGCGGGCTGACCTACGCCGGCCACCCGCTGGCCTGCGCGAGCGGCGTCGCCTCGATCGAGGCGATGCGTGAGGAGCGGATCATCGAGAACGCTCGTGAGATGGGCGGCCGGCTGAACGCCGGCCTGCACCAGCTGGCCGAGCGGCACCCCTCCATCGGCGAGGTGCGCGGGCTAGGGCTGTTCCAGGGCCTCGAGCTGGTCCGGGACCGGGCCACCCGCGAGCCGTTGGTGCCGTTCAACCCGGTCGGTGAGGCCGGTGCGCCGATGCAGGCCGTGGTGGCCGCCGCGAAGAAGCGCGGTCTCTACCTGTCGGCCAACAACAACGTGGTGCGCCTGACACCGCCGCTGGTGATCGGCGCCGAGGACATCGACCTCGCGCTCGACATCCTCGACGACGTACTGGTGCACGCGGACGCCGCCGGCACGTCCTGAGCGAGCGCTTCGAGGCTGCCCGGTCGTCGGCCGGGCGGCCGACCGACCAGGAAGGATCCACCGTGGGCCACGACGTCCGCGCCGCCGCCGCGAGCCAGGGGTGAGCGTGCAGGCGCACGAGCGGGTCGCCCTGGCGCTGCGAGAGCTCGGCGTCGAGCGGATCTTCGGCCTCATGGGCGAGGGCAACCTGCGTCCCCTCATCGGCTTCGGCCGGCTCGGCGGCGTCGTGGTCGCCGCCACGACCGAGGGCGCGGCCGTCAGCATGGCCGACGGCTACGCCCGGATCGGACGCCGGCTCGGCGTCGCGTCGGTCACGCACGGACCCGGTGCGACCAATGCGCTGACCGCCCTGACTGAAGCGGTGCGGGCCCGGACGCCGCTCCTGCTGCTCACCGGCGACACCCCTCCTCGTGACGACCACCTGCAGCGCTTCGACCTGCGCGGGCTGGCGGCACTCGCCGGGGCCGGCTACCTGCGGGTCGGTGCCGCGGCGGACGCCGCCGCCGACGTGGCCCGGGCGGTCCACCGGGCGCAGGGGGAGTGCCGGCCCGTCGTCCTCGACCTGCCGGTGCCCCTCCAGCGGATCGAGGTCCCCGACGGTCCGCCCGTACGCCTCGTCCCGCCACCCCGGCCGGGTGTGCCGGACGAGGATGAGCTCGACCGGGCGCTCGGCGTCCTGGCCGGCGCCCGGCGCCCGGTCGTGCTCGCCGGGCGGGGAGCGCTGGACGCGCGGGAGGAGATCCGCGCCCTCGGCCGGACCCTCGGAGCGCCCCTCGGGACCACGCTGCTCGGGAAGGGCCTGTTCGCGGGGGAGTCGCTCGACCTCGGCGTCATCGGAACCCTGGCGACCGAGGTCGCGCTGGAGACCGCGCAGGCGGCGGATTGCCTGCTGGTGCTCGGGGCCGGCCTCAACCGCTACACCACGGTCGATGGCGCGCTGCTGCGCGGCTGCCCCGTCATCCAGGTGGACCAGGACCCGACCCGGATATCGACAGCTGCCGAGGTCGGCCTGGTGGGCGACGTACGCCGGACGGTGGTGGCGATGCGCGAGCAGCTCACGGCCGCGGGGCACCAGCCCGCCACCGGGCACCGCGGCGACCTCGACCAGCTGCTGCGCGCGGCGGCCGAGTCTCCGGTCGCTGGAGCGGACGGCCCGGACACCTTGGACCCGCGACCGGTGATGCGCTGGCTGGACCGCGTACTGCCCGCGGAGCGGGTGGTGGTCACCGACACCGGGCGCTTCGTCTACGCGCCGTGGCGGCTGCTTTCGGTCGGTAGCCCGGAGCGCTTCGCCCACACCTGCTGCTTCGCCTCCATCGGACTCGGTCTCGGCACGGCGCTCGGTGCGGCCGTCGGCGCCGGGCGTCCCACTGTGGCCGTGCTCGGCGACGGGGGCGCCGTGATGAACCTGATGGAGCTCGCGACGGCTGTCCGGCTCGGCCTCCCGCTGCTGGTGGTGGTCTGCAATGACGGCGCCTACGGCATGGAGTACCGGCACCTGAGCCTCGACGGCGAGGACCCGGCGCCGGCCCGGCGGGAGTGGCCGGACCTCGCCGAGGTGGCCCGGGCGTTGGGTGCCCGCGCCGCGACTGTGCGCACCCGCGCGGAGCTGGAGGCCCTGGCCGCGCCGGTGGCGGGTCTCGGCGCCGACGGCGCCGGACCGCTGCTGTTGGACGTGCGCTGCGATCCCGACGTCGACGTGGTCGAGCCCGGCTGAGCCGGCCGCCCGAGGGTGTTGACAGATAGTGCGCAGACCACCATATTACGAACCAATGGTTCAACTAACGAACCACGATTGGAGGATTGACCATGACATCGCTGCCCTTGGGAATCCACGTCGGTGAGCGGCTCAGCCTCGAGCAGACCTACTGGCAGGCGCGGGTCGCGGACGAGAACGGCTTCGAGTCGGTGTGGGTCGCCGAGGGACGGCTGTCGCGGGACGGGATCGTCCCCGCGGCGATCATCGCCAGCCGCACCGAGAACGTGAAGATCGGCACCGGCGTCCTCAACAACAAGAGCCGGAACGCCGCGCTGATGGCGGTCACCTTCAAGACCCTCGACGAGGTCGCTCCGGGCCGCGCCATCCTCGGCATCGGCGCCTGGTGGGAGCCGCTGGCGACCAAGGTGGGCCAGCCGGTCACCAAGCCGATCAAGGCGATGCGGGAGTACATCGGCGTGTGCCAGGCGTTCTTCCGCAACGAGCTCGTCGAGTTCGAGGGCGAGTTCGTGCAGATGCGCGGGGTGCGCTTCGACTCGATGTACCGGGAGAACCGGCCGGTCGACGTACCGATCTACATCGGGGCGGTCGGGCCCAGGATGCTCGAGCTCGCCGGCGAGATCGCGGACGGCGTGCACATGGACTTCCTGTTGCCGCCGTCGTACATGGAGGAGGCGGTGGCAGCGATCGACCGCGGCCTGGCGAAGCGGACCGACGGACGTACCTCGATCGACCTCACCCAGATCGTGTCCTGCAGCGTCAACGACGACGACCCGCAGGAGGCGATCGACGCCTGCAAGGCGTTCCTGACCCTCTACCTGTGCCAGCAGCCGCATATCGCCGAGCACTGTGGCGTCGAGCGCGAGCTGGTCGACCGGCTCCAGGAGATCGCCGGCTGGCCGGCCACGCCCGAGCAGATCAAGAAGGCGATGGCGCTCGTGCCCAACGAGCTGGTGCAGAACGTGACGGCTTGCGGCACGACTGACCAGGCCTTCGAGAAGCTCGTCTCCTACCACGAAGCGGGCGTGCGCTGTCCGATCATCTCCACCCTGGGTGACAAGGAGCGCACGCTCACCCGCCTCGCCCAGGCCGCGCGGGCCTGACGTCTCGACCCCCGACGGGAGAAACCTCGCGATGAAGCTCGCCGCAGTCCAGCTCAAGGCCGGCGCCGACCGGTCGGAGACCATCAGCCGGGCGCGGGCTCTCGTGGACGACGCCGCCGCCCAGGGCGCCCACATCGTCCTGCTGCCCGAGATGTTCGCGGTGCCGTTCGTGCAGCCCGAGCCCGACCCGGACTACTTCGCCCACGCCGAGGGGCTCGATGGGCCCTCGAACACGATGGCCGCCGAGGCGTCCCGACGCCACGGGATCACCGTGGTGTCCTCGGTGTTCGAGGCCAGTGCGGTTCCCGGCATCTACCACAACACCGCCTGCACCTATGTCGACGGAGAGCGGCGCTCGGTCTACCGGAAGTCCCATCTGCCATTCTCCAACGGCTTCCCGGAGAAGTTCTACTTCCGTCCCGGTGAGACCCCGCCGGAGGTCGTCGACACGGGAAAGACCCGGGTCGGGACGGTGATCTGCTACGAGCGGCACTTCCCCGAGCTGAGCCGCACGGTCGCCCTCGACGGCGGCTCGGTGTTGTGCGTCCCGGTCGCCTCGGCCAGTGCGCCGATGAAGGAGGTCTTCCAGCTCGAGCTGCGCGCGCACGCGGTGTTCAACTCGATGTTCGTCGTCTGCGCCAACCGGCACGGCATCGAGGGAGTCAAGGAGTACTTCGGCCTCTCCGCCGTCTACGGCCCCAACGGCGAGGTCCTCGCGACGGCACCCGACGACGCCGACGGGCTCGCGATCGCCGAGGTCGACCTGGCCCAGGTCGACGAGATCCGCCGCCGCCGGCCCTTCCTGCGCGATCGCCGTCCCGAGCTCTACGGCCGCGTGAGCGGCAGCCAGACGGCTCCCACGGAGCGGTCGTGACCACGGTCGGTCCTGCGCCCACGGTGGCGGAGGCCGCCGACCCGCTGGCCGATGCCCATAGCCGGCTGCGCGCGGCGATCGACGTCCTCGGCTACGAGGACCACCTCTACGACATGCTCGCGACCGCGCGGCGCGAGATGACCGTGAGCGTCCCGCTGCGCCGCGACGACGGCACGGTGGAGGTGCTCACCGGGCACCGCGTCCAGCACAGCCTCTCGCGTGGGCCGGCCAAGGGCGGGCTGCGCTTCAGTCCCGACGTGGACCTCGACGAGGTGCGCGCGCTGGCCATGTGGATGACCTGGAAGTGCGCCCTGCTCGACGTCCCGTACGGCGGCGCGAAGGGCGGAGTCCGGATCGACCCCCGGCTCTACTCGACGAGCGAGCTCGAGCGCGTCACCCGTCGCTACACCAGCGAGATCATGCCGATCATCGGGCCGGAGCAGGACATCCCGGCTCCCGACGTCGGCACCGACGAGCAGACCATGGCGTGGATCATGGACTCCTACTCGGTCAGCTGCGGCCACACGGTGCTGGGTGTCGTGACCGGCAAGCCGATCTCGCTGGGCGGCTCCCTCGGCCGGGCGAGCGCCACCTCGCGTGGCGTGGTGCACGTCGCGCTGGCCGCGCTCGCCGAGCGGGGACTGGTCGCCGGCGCATCGCGCGCCGCGGTCCAGGGCTTCGGCAAGGTCGGTCGCGGAGCGGCCCGCTTCCTCACCGAGGCCGGGGTCGCCGTCACCGTCGTGTCCGACCAGTACGGCGCGATCCGCTCCGCCGGCGGCCTCGACATCGCGGCTCTCGAGGACCACGTCGACCTGACCGGAACGGTCGTCGGCTTCCCGGGCGCCGAGCCGCTCGACGGGGAGCTGCTCGTCGAGGAGGACGTCGAGCTGCTCGTGCCGGCCGCCGTGGAGTGCGTGATCCGCGCCGACAACGCGGCGCGGGTGCGGGCCGCCGTGATCGTCGAGGGTGCCAACGGTCCCACCACGCCCGAGGCCGACCGGATCCTCGAGGCGGCCGGGCGGCTCGTCGTACCGGACATCCTGGCGAACGCCGGCGGCGTGGTCGTCTCCTACTTCGAGTGGGTGCAGGCCAACCAGGCCTACTGGTGGAGCGAGGACGACGTCGAGGCCCGGCTGCGCGAACGGATGCTCGGCGCGTGGGAGCGGGTGCGGCACTACGCCGCCGCGCGCGACCTGTCGCTGCGCTCGGCCGCCACCTGCCTGGCGGTCGAGGCGGTCGCCCAGGCCCACCGGCGGCGCGGGCTGTACCCCTGAGTCAGGGAGCGAGACCGGCTCCGGCCCCTCAGACCACGGGGTCCTGGCCCGGGACCGCCGGGGCGACGACGGCCTTGCGTGCCGGTGCCCGGCGAGCGACCCCGACGCCGAGCAGCGCGAGCACGCCGCCGGCGTACGCCACCACCGGCGGGACCTCGTCGAGGAACACCAGCCCCATCACGATCGTCAGCGGCGGAACCAGGTAGGTCGTCACACCGAGCGCCGAGGCGGTCATGTGCCGCAGCGCGTAGGCGTAGGTCGTGAACGCGATCGCCGTCGGGAACACCCCGAGGTAGACCAGCCACAGCGTGGACGACACCGGTGCGTCGCCGACCTCGGTGACCAGCCGACCCGCCCACGGCAGGCAGGTCACCACGCCGACGGTGCACGCCAGCCAGGTGACGTGGACGGCGGAGAGCTCGGCGACGAGCGGCTTCTGGAGGATCACGCTGACGGAGTACGCCGCCGCGGGCACCAGGCACAGCACGACACCGAGCAGGTCGCCGGTGTTGTCGCCGCCCGAGGTGGACAGGCCGATCACGACGACGCCGGAGAACGCCAGGGCGAGCCCGGCGGCGAGCTGGGCGGTGAACCGCTCGCCGAGGAACATCGCGGCCAGGACGGCGATGAGGACGGGCGAGACCTGGAGCAGCATCGAGGCCGTCCCGGCGTCGACACGCTGCTCGCCGGCGTTGAGGGAGAGGTTGTAGATCCCGAACCAGAGCACGCCGATCGTCACGATGGAGACCCACTGCCGGCGGGTCGGGCAAGGCAGGCCCTGCGCCAGCGCGACCGGGGCGAGTGCGAGCGCACCGGCCGCCAGCCGGCCGAGCGACAGCGGCCCCGCCGAGAAGTCGCGGGCGAGATGCCGGATTCCGACGAACGCGCTGGCCCACAGCACCAGCGTCACCCCGACCGCGGCGAGGGGAAGCAGGCTGGCGTCACCGGTCTCGGTCGGGGCGTCGGGCACCTGCCCACCGTAGAGGACGGGAGCCCGCAGGTCGCGCGAGTTTTCAGACGTCGAACTTGTAGCCCAGGCCGCGGACCGTGACGAGGAACTTCGGCTCGCTCGGCTCCGGCTCCAGCTTGGCGCGCAGCCGCTTGACGTGCACGTCGAGGGTCTTGGTGTCGCCGACGTAGTCGGAGCCCCAGACCCGGTCGATCAGCTGGCCGCGGGTGAGCACCCGGCCCGGGTTGCGCAGGAACATCTCGAGCAGCTCGAACTCCTTGAGCGGCAGCCGCTGCTCGGTGCCGTCGACGGTGACCACGTGGCGCTCGACGTCCATCCGGACCGGCCCGGCCTCGAGGGTGTCGGGCAGCAGCTCGTCGCCGATGCCGCGGCGCAGGACCGCGCGGATCCGGGCGACCAGCTCGCGGGGGGAGTACGGCTTGGTGACGTAGTCGTCGGCGCCCAGCTCGAGCCCGACCACCTTGTCGACCTCGTCGTCCTTGGCGCTGACCATGATCACCGGCACGTTCGACGTCTGCCGGATGGTGCGGCACACCTCGGTGCCGGGGATGCCCGGAAGCATCAGGTCGAGCAGCACGATGTCGGCGCCGTTGCGGTCGAACTCCTTGAGCGCCTCGTTGCCGTCGGCAGCGATCGCGACCTCGAACCCCTCCTTGCGGAGCAGGTAGGCGAGCGCGTCGCTGTAGCTCTCCTCGTCCTCGACGACAAGTACCCGGGTCATGCGTCCTCCTGATCATTCGTGCGTCCGCCCGGCGATTCCGGGGTGGACGCGAGCGGTGCCAGCCGCAGGTACGGCCCCTCCGCGTCGTGGTGCGCGTGCTGCGGCAGCGTGAGGGTGAAGGTCGAGCCCTGCCCCTCCACCGACCACACGCGCACCTCGCCGCCGTGGGTGGCGGCCACGTGCTTGACGATCGACAGCCCCAGGCCGGTGCCGCCGGTCGAGCGGTGTCGTGCGGGGTCGACCCGGTAGAACCGCTCGAAGATGCGCTCGACCTCGGCCTCGGGGATGCCGATGCCCTGGTCGATGACAGAGATCTCCACGTTGGGCCCGACCCGCTTGCGGGTCACCACGACGCGGGAGTTGGGCTCGGAGTAGGCCACGGCGTTCGCCACCAGGTTGGAGACGGCGGCGCCGACCTGCTTCTCGCTGCCGAGGACCTTGAGCCCCTCCTCGCCCTCGGCGATGAGCTGGATGTCCTTGGCGTTGGCGTTCATGTCGACGAAGTCGACCGCGGAGGCGACCACGTCGTCGATCGAGACGGGTACCGGCGAGTCGAGCGGCTCGTCGCCCTGCAGTCTCGAGAGCTCGATGATCTGTTGGATCAGCCGCGAGAGGCGGTCGCTCTCGGTGAGCATCCGCGACGCGAACCGGTAGACCGCCTCGGGGTCGTCGGACGCGTCCTGCACCGCCTCGGCGAGCAGGCGCATCGCGCCGACCGGCGTCTTCAGCTCGTGGCTCACGTTGGCCACGAAGTCACGTCGTACGGCGTCGACCTGGCGCTCGCGGGTGCGGTCCTCGACCAGGGCCAGCACCAGGCGCGAGCCCAGCGGCGCCACGCGCGCGGTGACGTGGCGCGGCGTGCCGGTCGCCCGCGGCACGATCAGCTCGGTCTCGCGGATCTGTCCGTCGCGTCGTACCTGACGAATCAGGCCGCCGAGCTCGTCGGAGAGCAGGGTGGTGCCGCGCACGAAGCCCATGGCGTACGCCGGCGCCGACGCCTTCACGACGGCGTCGGACTCGTCGACGACGACCGCGCTGCTGCGCAGCACCGAGAGCACCGCCGCAACGCTGTCGGGCAGCAGCGGCTCCTCGGGGGCCTGGTAGACACGTTGCTGGCGGTCGCTGAGGTGCCATGCCAGCATGGCCCCGCCCGCCACGAGGGCGCCGAGGAGCGCGGCCAGGAAGGCCTGCGTCGTCGGATCCACGCCTCGATCGTACGGCGAGCGCAGCACCGGGTTCCGAATCAGCGAGGTCGTGCTTCGCGATGTTCATCCCGCGTTCACCGCACCACGCTTGCCGGACACCTCGGCTCCGTACGCTCGGGCCCATGCGTGATGCCTACACCGACCAGCTCGACGCGATCTTCGACGACCTCGCCGGAATCTCCCGCCGCGTCCAGACCGCCGTCGGCGAGGCCACCGAGGCCCTGATGACCGGCAACTCCTCGATCGCCGAGACCGTGATCAGCCAGGATGCGGAGATCGACCGTGCCCGCGAGAGGGTCGAGGACTCCTGCTTCGCGCTGCTCTCCCTGCAGCAGCCGGTCGCCGGTGACCTGCGCACCGTGGTGGCCGCGCTGCGCATGGTCGGCGAGCTGGAGCGGATGGGCGACCTGTCCGTCCACGTCGCCAAGATCGCCCGCCTGCGGGTCCCGGACGTCGCCGTACCCGAGGAGGTCCGCCCGACCATGGCCCGGATGGCCGAGGTCGCCGAGGACATGGTCGGCCGAGTCACCGAGGTGATCTCGGGGCGCGACGTCGAGGCCGCCATCGCGCTGGGCCGCGACGACGAGGAGATGGACCAGCTGCGCCGCCGCAGCTTCACCGAGCTGCTCGGCGAGGAGTGGACCCACGGCGTCGAGGCCGCGGTCGACATCGCCCTGCTCGGCCGCTACTACGAGCGGATCGCCGACCACGCCGTCTCGGTCGCCAACCGGGTGATCTTCGTCGTGACCGGCCACCACCCCGCTCCTGCCGCCTGACCGACCCGGCTCGAACGGGCTCCGAGATCGCGCCGACCCGGCCCGAAGAGGCTCGAAAATCGCGCCGACCCGGCTCGGACGGGCTCGAAAATCGCGCCGACCCGGCAGAAAGTGTCCTCTCCGTGAAGACACTTTCTGCCGGGTCGGCTGAATTTCCGGGCTAGTTCGCGACGGGTCGGCGCTCCGCCACGACCGCCCGCGGCCGGGCGAGCATCGTCGCCGCGCTCACCAGTCCGAGCGCCGCGATCACCGAGGCCGCCGCGAAGCCGGCGTGGGCACCGGCGAGGAAGTCGCCGGGTACGCCGTGGGAGGCGTACACCGACGCGATGACGGCCAGGCCGACCGCACCGCCGAGCTGCTGCATGGTCTGCAGCAGGCCCGAGGCCGAGCCGGCGTGCTCGGGCTCGACGCCCTGCAGGGCCAGCGAGGTGATCGGCATGAAGCTGCCGCCCATGCTCAGGCCCATCGCCAGCAGGGCCGGGAAGACACCGGTCCAGTAGCTGGTCGAGGCGTCGATCCGGTTGAGCAGCACGAAGCTGGTGAGTACGCCGACCGCGCCTGCGACGATGATCGGCGGCTGCGAGAAGCGGGCCACCAGGCGCGGCGTGATCCGCGACATCGTGAACACGCTCAGCGGGATCGGCAGGAACGCGAACCCGGTCTGCAGCGGGCCGTAGCCGAGGTCCTCCTCGAAGTACTGGACCATCAGGAAGAACGTGGCGAGCATGCCGCCGTACAGCGCCGCCATGGTGACCAGGGTGGCGACCCGGGTCCGGCTGCGCAGCAGGCCCAGGCGGAGGAGCGGGTGGCTGTGGCGCCGCTCGGTGACGACCAGGGCGACGGCGAGGCCGACGGCCAGGGCCAGGCCGAGGAGGGTCGGGGCGGAGAGCCAGCCGTGCTCGGGCGCCTTGATGAGTGTCCAGACCAGCGTGGCCGCCGCGCCGGTCGAGGTGATCGCGCCGACCACGTCGAACCGGCCGGGACGGCGGGGCGTGTCGGCGACGTGGCGGCGTACGGTCGCCAGGACCGCGAGGCCGATCGGCACGTTGATGAACAGCGTCCAGCGCCAGTTGAGCACGTCGGTGAGGACGCCGCCGAGCAGCATGCCGAGCGCGGCGCCGCCGGAGGAGACGGCTGTGAAGAGCGCGAGGGCGCGGTTGCGGGCGGCCTCGTCGCGGGCCGTCGTGGTGATCAGGGCGAGCACCGACGGAGCGGCGATCGCGGCCCCGACGCCCTGGAGGGCGCGGGCGGTGACGAGCATCCAGGGCTCGGTGGCCAGGCCGCCGAGCAGCGAGAAGACGGTGAACACCGCCAGCCCGATCCAGAAGACCGAGAGGCGGCCGAAGACGTCGCCGAGCCGTCCGCCGAGGAGCAGCAGACCGCCGAAGGCGAGCGCGTAGCCGTTGAGGACCCACGACAGCGACGCGGCGCCGAAGTGGAGGTCGCTGGCGATGTGGGGCAGTCCGACGTTCATGACGGCGGAGTCGAGGACCAGCATGAGCTGGGCGAGCAGCACGATGAAGATGCCCGCGGAGGTGGTGGTCCGGGCGGTTGCCCGGGGTGCCACGGGAGTGAGCGTGGAGGAAGACAAGGGTGATGTCCTGTTCTGGCGGGTGAGGCCGAGGTACTCTTTAGCGGAGGATGACTCCGGTTAGTCCTCAACGATACGGAGGGTGTCTCCGTTTAGCAAGGGAAAAGGTGACCCGAGTGCGCGCCGACGCCGTACGCAACCGTGAGCGGATAGCGGACATCGCCCGCCAGCTGTTCCGCGAGAAGGGCTACGACGCCGTCTCGATGGACGAGGTCGCCAAGACCGCCGGGGTCGGCGTCGGGACGCTCTACCGCCACTTCCCGACCAAGGAGGCTCTCTACGACGCCGCCATCCAGGCGTGGGTCGAGACCGTGAACGCGGCCGCCGAGAAGGCGCTCGCCGGCGAGGGCAGCGCCCGCGAACGGATGCTCGCCTGGTTCGACGCGTACGTCGAGTTCCTCACCCGCCACAAGGGCGCCGCCTGGCGGATCACCAGCGCGCTGGGCGACGAGGGCTCACCCTTCGCCGCGAAGTGCCGCACCTACCTCAACGCCAACCAGCGGGTCATCGACGCGCTGGGTGCGGAGGGTGCGCTGCGCGGTGACGTCGACGCGCTGCAGCTGTGCCGGCTGGTCGGCGGGGTCGCCGCGGTCGTCGACAACAGCGAGCTCGACCCGGCGGCCGCGCGCTCGATGCTCGCCGTCGTCGCGGACGGGGTGCTGGCGGGCTGAGAAGCCAGTTTCACCGGCCGACCGGTGAAACTCGCGGTTGGACGAGGATTCTTCCTCGGCCCAGCGACAGTTTCACCGGCCAGCCGGTGAAACTTGTGGCCAGTGGGGCTGCTGGGGTCAGCGGCCCTGGTTGGCGACGGCGGCAGCAGCCTCGGCGGCGGCCTCGGGGTCGAGGTAGCGGCCACCGGGGACGACCGGGGCGAGGGTGTCCTCGTCGAGCTCGTAGACCAGCGGCATCCCGGTGGGGATGTTGAGGCCGGTGATGTCGGCGTCGCTCATCTGGTCGAGGTGCTTGACGATCGCGCGCAGGCTGTTGCCGTGGGCCGCGATGAGGACGGTGTGGCCGGCGCGCAGGTCCGGCACGATGCCGGCGTCCCAGTAGGGGAGCAGCCGGTCGATGACCTGCTTGAGCGCCTCCGCGCGGGGCAGCTCGTCGCCGAGGTCGGCGTAGCGCGGGTCACCGGACTGCGAGTAGGGGTCGCTGTCGTCCAGCGGCGGCGGGGGGACGTCGAACGAGCGGCGCCAGAGCATGAACTGCTCCTCGCCGTACTCGTCGCGGATCTGGGCCTTGTCCTTGCCTTGCAGGGCGCCGTAGTGGCGCTCGTTGAGGCGCCAGGATCGACGCACCGGGATCCAGTGCCGGTCGGCGGCGTCGAGCGCGAGCGCGGCGGTGTTGATCGCGCGGCGCTGCAGTGAGGTGTGCACGACGTCCGGCAGGATGCCGGCCTCCGCGAGGAGCTCGCCGCCGCGGACCGCCTCGCCGCGCCCCTTCTCGGTCAGCGCGACGTCGACCCAGCCGGTGAAGAGGTTCTTCGCGTTCCACTCGCTCTCGCCGTGGCGGAGCAGGACGAGCGTGAACGTCATCAGTGCTCGCTCTCGGGCGCCGGGGCCTCGTCGGAGCAGTCGAAGGTCGCGTCGCCGGTCTCGTCGGCGTGCGCCTCGTCGCCCTCCTCCTCGGCGGCGGCGTCGGCGGCCGCACCGTCGGTGGCCTTCTCCGAGGCGGACTCGCTGGGCGTGGGAGTGGGCACCGCGGTGTACTGGTAGCACGGCTTGACGACCGGGACGTCGAGGCTCAGCGTGGTGCCGTCGCTGAACGTCAGGTCGAGCCGGATGACGTCGCCGGCGGTGAAGTTGCCGGTGAGCGGTACGTCGGCCGCGGTGGCCAGGTTGACCGTGCCCCGACCCGCGACCTCGACCGGCTCGAACTCGCCGGCGGAGATGCCCGCGGTCGAGGACACGGACTCGAGCGAGGCGTCCTTGCGCACGTTGTTGGACAGCGCGCCGATCAGCCGGCCCTCGCCCTTCGCGGTCGCGAGGACCCGGATGCCGAGCGCGTCGACGTCGCCGGTGCGGTCGTTGACGCCGGAGGAGATGGTGTTGACCCGGTCGGTCGGGTAGTGGAACCCGCAGCCGCTCAGGGCGGTGGCGGGAACGACGGCCAGCAGCAGGCCGGCGAGCGCGGATCGGCGCAGGTGGGGCATGGCGGAAGGCCTCCGGGTCAGGTGGGGTCGAAGCGGGCTCACTCTAGCGTTGCGCGACGGCGGGTCGCTCAGCGGCTCAGACCGACCCGGGCGCCGACCACGACCAGCGCGACGACGACGCCGACGCTGAACAGGGTCGAGAGCGCGAGCAGCCGGGTCGCGCCGAGCTTGAGCCCGAGCTTGAGCGGCAGGTAGGTCCAGCCGTCCTCGTGGTCGGCGACCAGGCCCCACACGGCCCGCATGAAGTGGATCCCGACGCCGAGCAGCGCGGCGAGCACCACGATCGCCGGCTCGGGCGCGCTGCCGACGGCCTTGCCGCCCCAGCCGCCCCAGGACAGGTACGCCGGCAGCAGGGCGAACGACGCCGCCCACGACCACCACGAGAAGAACCCGGTGCGCAGCACGATGTTGCCGAGCATGGCCACGGCCACCGAGCCGAGGTAGTAGGCGCCGGCGCGCACGCCGGTCGTCGTGGCGAGCGGCACGAGCAGCAGGAACGCGACGACGATGGCGTACCAGACGGTGCCGACCTCGAGCCGGCCCGCGCCGACCGGCTTGCCGGGCAGGCCGTGCGCCTGGTCGCGCTGGCGGTCGACGATGTCGTTGTGCCAGCCGAGGATGGTCTGGCCGACCAGCACCGTGACGAGTACGACGCCCGCCTCACGCGCCGGGCGCCCGGCCACCGCGGCGACCAGTCCCATCGCGAGCGCTGTGGTGATCGCCTGCTTTGCGTGCGCGGCCTGCAGCAACTGGAGGGGGAGCACCTGGGCGGGGTTGCGGCCGCCGAACAGCCAGCCGGTGACCCCCGAGCGATCCGGTACGTGGGGGAGTGGCGGGTGCTCCAGATCCTCGACGTCCTCCGCGACCTCGACGTCCTCCGCGACCTCGACGTCCTCCGCGACCTCGACGTCCTCCGCGACCTCGACGTCCTCCGCGACCTCGACGTCCTCCGCGACCTCGACGTCGGAGGTCTGCTCCGGGGTCTCCTCGGAGGCCTCGTCGGGGGTCTCCGTCGCCAGGGTCCCCTCCTCCGAAGCCCGGCTGTGTCGCCAGCGCTGCATCTTCGCCATGGCGAGCAGTATTGACCACGGCCGACCAGCATGGGGGCGGGCCCGCCGATCGGGCGGGACCGGCCGCCGTGCCCCGGCAAGTGACGTGTCCCACACTGCGACGACCCGCCCGGACCATACGACTGGCCACTTGTCAAGCCGCCGATTGTGCCCCTGACCTGCGCAAACGCATTCGGAGAGTCGTAGAAGGCGTGGTAAGATAGGTCACCTAGGAAGGGGTTTTGCTCATATGACTTTCACCGTCGGCGAAACGGTCGTCTACCCCAATCACGGGGCCGCGGTCATCGAGAACATCGAGATGCGGACGATCAAGGGCCAGGAACGGCAGTACCTCGTGCTTCGGATTGTCGCCCAGCAGGACCTCGTGGTCCGTGTGCCGGCCGACAACCTGGATCTCGTGGGTGTTCGGGATGTCGTGGACAAGGACGGGCTGGACCGGGTCTTCGGAGTGCTCCGCGCGGAGCACGTCGAGGAGCCGACCAACTGGTCGAGGCGCTACAAGGCGAACCTCGAGAAGCTCCACAGTGGCGACGTCATGAAGGTGGCCGAGGTCGTGCGCGACCTGTGGCGCCGCGAGCGTGACCGCGGCCTGTCCGCGGGTGAGAAGCGGATGCTGGCCAAGGCGCGCCAGATCCTCGTCTCCGAGCTCGCCCTGTGCGAGAACACCAACGAGGACAAGGCCGAGACCATCCTCGACGAGGTGCTCGCCTCGTAGGCACCTCCAGCAACGCGCCGACGGCGTCATACGGTGGGTTCCGATGAACCCGCACCCGTATGACGCCGTCGACCTTTTTGCCCCCGTCGCCGGGATCGTGGTCGAGGAGGGCCGTGGCGCCCTCCCGTTCCACCTGATCCATGGCGAGTCCCTCGTGGCCGCGGCCGCGTGGGCCGTGGGCGAGGCCGGGGTCGACCTGCTCGACCAGACCGTGCCCTGGGCGGCCGTCGTCGAGCGCGAGGAGCCGCTGCTCCTGCACGACCCGCTGTGCCCGATGACCCCGCCGGAGTTCCTGCGCCGCTGCGCCGAGCGGGCCGCGGTCGAGGACCGGGTCGTGGTCGGGGTCCGCCCGGTCACCGACACGGTCAAGGAGGTGCACGGTGACCTCCTCGGTACGACGGTCGACCGCGACGCCCTCGTCGCCGTCTGCTCGCCCGTGGTGCTGCCCGCCGCGGTCGTCGCCGACCTGCTCGGCGACGGCGGCCGGCTGCCCACGACCGACTTCACGGCGCTGGTGAGCACCCTGCGCCAGCGGTACGGCGCGGAGCGGGTGCTGCTCGTCGAGGCGCCGCCCGAGGCGCGGCGGATCGCCGTCGAGGCCGACCTCGCGGTGCTCGAGGCGCTCACCGACCCGCGCTAGCGGTTGCGCGGGTCCCGGGTCGGGTCGGCGTACCTCTCCGGGCAGCCGTCGTCGACCGCCTTGGGCCGCAGCTCGAAGTGCCAGGGCTCGTTGTCGTAGATCCGGCACAGGCCGTACCGCGCGCCGTTCGTCCCCAGCCACGCCGCCGCCCGCGCCGGACCGATGTCCACGGCGTCGCCGGACACGTGCGGCGAGTTGTCGGGGGTGGACACCCAGCGGGCGGCCTGCTCGCGGGAGCCGTAGGTCGCGACCGCCTCGTCGAGCAGCCGCTGCTGGTAGGACCGCGAGCGCCAGCCGCTGTTGACGACGAGGTCGACGCCGTCGTCGACCGCGGCCGTCGCGGCGCGGCGCAGTGCGCGCAGCAGGTCGGGGTCGAGCTCGGTCACGCCGGAGTGCTCGTCGTCGTACACCGACGTGCCGTCCGGCAGCTCGCCGTCGCCGACCGGGCCGGAGTCGGCCGCCGACGAGGTCGAGGCGAGGGAGCGGTAGCCGACGGCACCGAGTAGGACGAACACGACGAGGAGGAGGAAGACCGGACGGGTGGGGGAAGTGGTCATGCGACGAGTCAAGGCAGCGCGACGTTGCGAGGGCGTATCGGTTTTTCGATACGCTCGCGATATCCGGCGGCTCGTAGCATTCGAGGAGTGCGGGTGCTGATCGTCGAGGACGAGCCTCTCCTGGCCGAGGCCGTCCGCGACGGACTGCGCCTGGAGGCGATCGCGGCCGACATCGCCGGCGACGGCGACACCGCGCTCGACCTGCTCAGCGTCAACGCCTACGACATCGCGGTCCTCGACCGTGACGTGCCCGGCCCCTCGGGCGACGAGATCGCGCGGCGCATCGTCGCCTCCGGCACTGGGATGCCGATCCTGATGCTCACCGCCGCGGACCGACTCGACGACAAGGCCTCCGGCTTCGGGCTCGGCGCCGACGACTACCTCACCAAGCCGTTCGAGCTCGCCGAGCTGGTGCTCCGGCTGCGCGCGCTCGACCGCCGTCGCGCGCACCACCGACCGCCGGTCCGCGAGATCGCCGGGGTGCGCCTGGACCCGTTCCGCCGCGAGGTGCACCGCGACGGCCGGTACGTCGCGCTCACCCGCAAGCAGTTCGCGGTGCTGGAGGTCCTCGTGGCCGCCGAGGGCGGTGTCGTGAGCGCCGAGGAGCTGCTCGAGCGGGCCTGGGACGAGAACGCCGACCCGTTCACCAACGCCGTCCGGATCACCGTCTCGGCGCTGCGCAAGCGGCTCGGCGAGCCGTGGGTGATCGCCACCGTCGCCGGGGTCGGGTACCGGATCGATGTCGCGGCCGATGTCTAGGCGCCCCGGGCCCAGCGTCCGGCTCCGGCTGACGCTCAGCTACGCCGGCTTCCTGCTCCTCGCCGGTGCGCTGCTGCTCGCCGTCGTGTGGCTGTTCCTGCTGCGCTACGTGCCCGACCAGGCGGTCACCGTGCCGACCCAGGACCTCCCGGGCGGCGGGCCGCGCTCGCCGTACCTGTTCATCCCGGGCCGCTCGGACCTGTGGGAGGCGTTCTGGCCGAAGGCCGCGCTGGTGCTGGGCTTCCTGCTGGTCTGCGGGCTCGGCGGCGGCTGGCTGCTGGCCGGACGGATGCTCGCGCCGCTCGGCAGGATCACCGAGGCCACCCGCCGGGCGGCCGGCGGATCGCTCACCCACCGGATCCGGCTGCGCGGGCGCGACGACGAGTTCCGAGAGCTCGCCGACGCGTTCGACAGCATGCTCGCGCGGCTCGACGCGCACGTCGCCGAGCAACAGCGGTTCGCCGCCAACGCCTCCCACGAGCTGCGCACGCCGCTGACCATCACCCAGACCCTGCTGGAGCTGGCCCGCAAGGACCCGACCCGCGACCCGACCCGTCTCGTCGAGAGCCTGTACGCCGTCAACACCCGCGCCATCGACCTGATCGAGGCGCTGCTCGTGCTCAGTCGGGCCGACCGGCGCTCGTTCGCCCGCGAGGACGTCGACCTCTCGCTGCTCGCGGAGGAGGCCACCGAGACGCTGCTGCCGCTCGCCGAGGCGCGCGACATCGTGCTCGAGACCTCGGGTGACCTCGCGATCGCCCAGGGGGAGCCGGCACTGCTGCTGCAGCTGACCACGAACCTCACCCACAACGCGATCGTGCACAACCTCCCCGAGGGCGGCCGGGTGCGCGTCACCACCCGCCGGGAGACGGGGGCGGCGGTGCTGAGCGTCGAGAACACCGGCGCGCTGCTCCACCCGGACCTGGTCGCCACGCTCGCCGAGCCGTTCCAGCGCGGCTCGGCGCGCACCCATGTCGAGCCCGGGCAGCGGAGTCAGGGCGGTCACGCCGGTGCCGGGCTCGGGCTGGCGATCGCGCGGAGCATCGCCGAGGCGCACGACGGCACCCTCACCCTGGTCGCACAGCCCGGCGGCGGCCTTCAGGTGACGGTGCGGCTGCCGGCCGTAGTCATCTAGGCGAGCAGCCGCTCGGCGACCCGCAGGTCCTCGGCGAAGGTCACCTTGAGGTTGCCCGGGTCGGCGGGCACCGCCCACACCTCCTGCCCGGCGGGCGCGAACGCGGCGAAGGCCGCCGCCGTGTCGGTGCCGTCGAAGCCGGCGTCCGCGGCCGCCGCATACGCAGCCAGCAGTGGGGCGGCTCGGAACGCCTGCGGGGTCGCGACGCCCACCAGCCGGGTGCCCGTCCCACCCGGTGCGGGAGCGGCGGTCGGGTCGCGGGGGAGCAGGCCCGCCAGCTCGTGGGTCGGTACGGCGCCCCCGTGCTCGCGTGCCGTCGCGATCGTCGCCTCGAACAGCGCCACCGTCGCGAGCGGCCGGGCGCCGTCGTGGATCGCGACGACGTCGAGGCTGCCGTCGGCCACCCGCGGCGCGAGCGCGGCCAGCGCCGCCTGCTCGGACTCCTGCCGGGTCGCGCCACCCTCGACGAGCAGCACGTCGCGTTCGCCGATCACCGGCAGCAGCGCGGCACCGACGTCGGCGCGCTCGCCGGGGCGGTGCACCACGACGACCGGGTCGACGCCCGGCACCTCCAGCGCGGTGAGCACCGACCAGGCGAGTACCGGCCTGCCGCGCAGCGGGAGCAGGATCTTGTTGACCTCGGCCCCCACGCGGCTGCCGCTCCCGGCGGCGAGGACGACGACGGCGGCGGTAGGGGCGGGTCTCACCCTGCCGAGCCTAGTGAGTACCGCGCCCCATGCGATTCGGTCGTCCTCTGCCCTCGTTTGCGACCATTTCGTATGGGGCGCGGTTCAGATCTGCCAGCGCCCGGTCGATGAGCGCGAACAGCTCGTCGCTGACCAGCTCGCGGCGCTCGAACGGCAGGTAGTGGCCGGCGTCGGGGGCGACGAGCAGGCGGGCGCCACGGATGCCGCGGGCGATCTTGCCGGCGTGCTCGGGCGGGGTGAGCAGGTCACGGGTGCCGACCAGGACAGTGGTCGGGATGTCGTCGAAGGCCGACAGGTTGCCGATCCGGTCGTGGTTCATCATGTCCTTGAAGAAGCCGGACATGGTCTCGGGCGCGGCGTGGACGAGCTGGTCGACCACGAGCGCGACGTCGCGGGAGCGGGCCGGGCGGCCGAACAGGAACCGGCGGGCGACCTGCCGCTCGATGGTCGGGAACTTCTCGCGGCGGCTCAAGCTGAGCATCCGCGACCGGTTGGCCAGGATGAACGGCAGCCGGTCGCGCAGCAGCCCGCCGGCGACCGCGGGCAGGCCGAGGGTCACCTTCGACAGCTCGCCGCTGGTCGTGCTGACGAACAGGGTGCCGACGATGCGCGCCATCAGGTCCGGGCGCTCCTCGGGGATCGCGGTGATCGTCATCCCACCGACCGAGTGCCCGGCGACGACCAGCGGTCCGTCCGGGGCGCACGTGTCGACGACCAGGCCCAGGTCGCGGGCGAGGTGCGGGATCGTGCAGGCCGACTCGGGAGCGCGGTCGGACCTGCCGTGTCCGCGGTGGTCCCAGGTGATCACCCGGACGTCGCGGCCGTAGCGGGCCAGCAGGTCGGTGACCTGGTAGTGCCAGTCCGACTCCTCGGCCGTCCAGCAGTGGGACAGCAGCACCGTGAGCGGCGCGTCGTCGCGGCCGCGCACGGTGACGTGGAGGCGCAGCCCGTCCTCGGTGATGACGGTGTGGTCGGACATCGCTACCCCCATGTCGGTCTCGGCGTCCCACCCTGCCACGCCCGGGGCCGGTGCGCGACAGCGTGTCGCAGGAAGAGCGGTCAGGAGGACAGCAGCGCGTTCGCGATGGCCGCGACACCTTCGCCGCGCCCGGTGAGGCCGAGCCCGTCGGTGGTGGTGGCCGACAGGGAGACCGGGGCGCCGAGGACGTCGGTGAGCGCGGCCTCCGCCTCGGCGCGGCGCGGTCCGACCTTCGGGCGGTTGCCGATCACCTGGACGGCCACGTTGACGACCGAGAAGCCGGCCGCCTCGACCCGGCGGCGGGTCTCGCCGAGCAGCGCGGCGCCGCTCGCGCCCGCCCACGCGGGCTCCGCCGTACCGAAGTTGCTGCCGAGGTCGCCCAGGCCCGCCGCCGACAGGAGGGCGTCGCAGGCCGCGTGGGCGGCGACGTCCGCGTCGGAGTGACCTTCGAGGCGCACGTCCTCGTCGGGCCAGGTCAGGCCGCCGAGCGCCAGAGGTGGGTCCTGCGGGCCGCGGGGCACCAGGCGGTGGACGTCGGAGCCGATACCAATCCGTAAGCCCTTCGAGTGCACGGTCCGATCATGCCTGAGGAACAATCGGGCCCGTGAGGACCTCCCGCGCCTGGTGGCCACTGGCCGGGCTGATCGCCGGTGCGGTCGGCCTTGCGGTCAGCTACGCCGCGGCCGCCCTGCTCCACGTGCGCGACTCGCCGGTCGTCGCGGTCGCCGAGGGCGTCATCGCGATCACTCCCGGCCCGGTCGCCAAGTGGGCGATCGACACCTTCGACACCGCCGACAAGAAGGTGCTCGTCGTCGGCCTCCTGCTCGTCGTCGCCCTGCTGTTCGCGTGGTTCGGCCGGTTGGCGCACCGGCAGTGGTGGGCCGCCGTGACCGGGTACGTCGCGCTCGCCGGCATCGCCGTGGTCGCCGTGCTCGCCAAGCCGACGCCCAGCCTGATCGACCTCGCGCCGATCGTGGTCGGCCTGCTGTGCTGGCTGGTGGCCCTGGCCCTGCTCGCCGAGTGGCTGCGACGCTGGGAGCTGGTCGAGGACATCCCCGGCCCGACCGACGACGCCCTGCCGACCCGACGGAGCTTCTTCGCCATCGCCGGCGCGATGGCGGCGGTGACCGTCGTCGGCGGGCTGGCCGGGCGGATCGCCGGGAACGCGCGCCGCAAGGCCGAGCAGAGCCGGCGGCTGCTGCGGATCGAGGGCGTCACCGCGCCCGCCGTACCCGACGGTGTGACTGTCGACGTCGAGGGCCTCTCGCCCTGGCAGACGCCGAACGACGACTTCTACCTGATCGACACCGCGATCATCAAGCCGACCATCGCGCCCGTCGACTGGGAGATCCGGATCCACGGGAAGGTCGAGCGCGAGCTCCGCCTGACGTACGCCGACCTGGTGCGTCGCGAGATCACCGAGGACTGGATCACCCTCAACTGCGTGTCCAACGAGGTCGGTGGCGACCTGATCGGCAACGCCTGGTGGAGCGGGGTCCGGCTGGCGGCGATCCTCGCCGAGGCCAAGCCGCTGCCGGGCGCGGACGCGGTGCTGCAGACCTCGGAGGACGGCTGGACCTGCGGGACGCCGCTGGCCGCGCTGATGGACGAGCGCAACGCGATGCTCGCGGTGGCGATGAACGGCGAGCCGCTGCCGATCGAGCACGGCTTCCCGGTGCGCACCATCGTGCCGGGCCTCTACGGCTACGTGTCGGCGTGCAAGTGGGTGGTCGACATGGAGGTCACGAGCTTCGACGACTTCACGGCCTACTGGACCGACAAGGGCTGGTCCGCGCAGGGGCCGGTCAAGATCGCCTCCAAGATCGAGGTGCCCGGCGACGGTGCCGACGTCCCCGCCGGCGAGCTGGTCTGCGCCGGCGTCGCCTGGTTCCAGCACACCGGCATCTCCGGCGTCGAGGTCCAGGTCGACGGCGGCAGCTGGCAGCCCGCGAGCCTCGCGAGCACCCCGAACGCCGACACCTGGGTGCAGTGGCGCGCCGTCCTCGACCTCACGCCCGGCGAGCACCAGCTCCGGGTGCGCGCGGTCGACGAGCAGGGGCGCACGCAGACCGGGGCGATCGCGGACGTCGTACCCGATGGTGCGACGGGCTGGCAGACCATCGACGTCACCGCCTCGGCCTGAGCCGGGCCGAGCGCTACCAGTTGCCGCCCGGCGCTGCCGGGAGCGGGTGGGCGGCGTCGTGGACGACGTACGCCGCGCCGCCGGAGGCCTGCAGCCAGACCTTCTCGAGCTGAGCGCGGGAGTAGACCCGCCGCACGCCGTCGGCGCTCGCCGCCGCGGGGTCGTTGACGATCACGTCGCCGGTCGCGGTGAACCCGACGATGACGAGCAGGTGCCCGTTGGACGCGGAGATCGGGGCGCCGGTGAGCTCGCCGCGGGAGAACGCGATCGAGATGACCGGCGGGATCCCGGCCCGCACCAGCAGCTCGGCGTCGGTGAGGTCGCGCAGCCGGGTCACGAACGCCTCCCCGGACGGGCCGAGCCGGCGGGCGGCGTACGCGGTGTTGAAGGTCCAGTTCCCGGTGCCGTCGTAGGCGTGGTCGTACGTCGAGCGCGCGGCCGCGTCGACCCACGGGTCCGGGTGCCCACCCGGCACCCAGCCGTAGCCGCCGGGCCCGGGCAGCCGGCCGTAGTAGCCGAGCACCATCGAGGTCGAGGTCGGCGAGCACCACGCCTCGCCGCCACCTCCCCACTGCGGGTAGTGGCCGGTGTGGATCATCTGCGAGTAGCGCGGCACCGCGAGCTCGACGCCCCGAGCGACGCCGGGTGCCGACACCGCGCCGACGGCGGGCAGCCGCGAGGTCATCACGGTCGCGAGGTCGACGCGCGGGGACTTCCGGCCCGCCTCGCGACGCAGCGTCACCCGGATCCGGTACGACGCCAGCCCGGCCGTGCGCCAGGTGTCGGTCGCGAGCCGGGTGCCGTCGTCGCCCTGGGTGCCGCCGGAGCGCCGGGAGAGGAACCTGTCCTTCGCGGCCCAGCGGGCCACCGTGTCCCACGATGTCTTCGCACCACTGGCGGCGCGGCCCCGGACCTCGACCGAGATCCAGCTCGAACCGGGCGTGCGGGCCGACCACGACGTGATCAGCTCGGTGTAGTCGAAGCCCGGCGCGACCCACGGGCTCTTCCAGCGACTGCCCTGGTAGGTGCGACCGTAGCGGCGCTCGGTCGCCGTCTGCTTCCAGGTCTGCGGCGCGGCGAAGCGCTGCAGGTGGACCTGGCGCGACGACACGGCGGCCGCCGCGACCGCCTCGGGGCGGTGCTCCGCGGCGGTGCTGCCGGGCTGGCCGGCGACCACCGCGAGTCCGGCCGCCAGGCAGGCGACCAGGGCGAGGGTCAGGGACACGACGGGAACGGGGAAGGACCGGCGCACTGGCCCACGGTACGTCACATCCGTCACTCCCGTCACACTGTGGCGAGTTGGGTCGTTGCCTGCGTCACATCGCGCTCCCCGGTGTTTTGGCGACCCTTCACCGGGGGAGGGTGCGCGTCGTGCTTCGATCCGTCCGCCTGTTGCTGTCCGTCCTCACTGCCGCGCTGCTCGCGCTGGTGGTCGTGCCCTTGACCGCGGTGTCCGCCTCCGCCGCGCCGACCATCGTCGGCGTCGCGCTCGACGAGCAGGGCCAGCCCTTGCGCAACGTCTACTGGGACGTCTACCACCAGGAGAACGGCAGGTGGGTCGGCCTGCAGTTCGGGCCGAAGCTGACCGACGCGAACGGCCGGTTCCAGGTCAGCGGCTATCTCGCCGCCGGGACCGCGTACCGCATCTGCTTCGTCGACGGCTACGCCGGCCAGGCCGGCGACGAGCTCTGGCTGCCCGAGGTCCGGCACCGGAGCACCTGCTGGCGCTCGGACAGCACCGTGTCCACTTCCGTCGAGACCGCGGAGAGCTGGACGGCGACCGACACGTCGAAGACCTTCGAGGTCCGGATGCCGGCCACCGGCCTCGGCATGGTGCCGGGCGCGCCGATCATCGATGGCACGTTCGAGGTCGGCAAGCCGCTGACCGTCACGGGTCTCGAGGGCCTGCGCCCGACCGGCGCCCAGCTGTCCTACCAGTGGTACGCCAGCGACGGCGGCCTCTATGCTCCGATCCCGGGTGCCACGTCAGCCACCTTCACCCCGACCGCCGCCCAGGACCAGAACTCGGTCTACGTCGACGTCACCGCGAGCCTGCCGGGCTACCTGCCGGCCGTGATGAGCGCCCAGGTCAACATGGTCGGCACTCCACACGCCCAGCTCTCCAAGCCGCTGGCGGTCACCGGCACCGCCGCGCCGGGCCAGACCTTGACCGCCGCCTTCGGGGCGCCCGCCCAGACCTACTACAGCGAGATCGAGTGGCTGGTCGACGGCGTGCCGCAGCCCGAGGCGACCAGCCACCAGGCGACGGGCTCGTTCCCGGTCACCGCGGCGATGGCCGGCACGAAGATCGAGGCACGCCTCCACGTCTCCCTGACCGATGCGGACGGCAACTCCGTCGACGGCAGCTACATCGACCGCCGGGTGAGCGTCCAGGTCTCCGGCACCCGCACCTCTCCCTCGCTCGCCGTGGGCACCAAGCCGACGGTCGTGTCTGCGTCGGTCGCCGGTGCGACCACCGTCGGCGACACCCTCGCCGCACCGACCGTTGCCAACGCGACCGCCGGGGCCACCCACCGCTGGATCCGGGACGGCGAGCTGATCGCCGGGGCGACCGGCGCGACGTACCAGCTGCAGACCGCCGACATCGGGCACCGGATCTCCGTCGGCGTCCGGATGACCGGCTCCACGTGGTGGCAGGTGTTCCTCGCCGCCTCGGCTCCCTCCGACGTCGTCCGCGCCACGCCGGTGGACCCGGTGGACCCGGTGGACCCGGTCGGCCCGGGCGTGCAGCCGCCGAGCACCGGCCAGGCCGCCTGCGCGCTGCCCGCCGCCGTCGTCACCGTGAAGGGTCGCGCCGTGGCCGGCGCCAAGCTGAAGGCGAAGGTCGCCGGGTGGGACGGGGCGACGCTCACCTACCAGTGGCTGCGCAACGGCAAGGCGATCAAGCCGCTCGGGAAGGCCGTCAAGGCGTCGTACAAGCTGACCCGCAAGGACCGCGGCAAGAAGATCAGCGTGGTCGTCACCGGGACCAAGCCGTCGTGCGCCTCGGCCACCGCGACCTCGAAGGCCAAGAAGGTCAAGCGCTGACCGAGCCCGCCGTGGCAGGCGGGTCCGCTGACGATGTGAGGCGGACCCGCGCGGATCCCTAGACTGGCGGCGTGACCATCCGGCTCTACGACACCGCGACCCGCGAAGTGCGCGACTTCGTGCCCCTCCACGAGGGCAGGGCGGGTCTGTACGTGTGCGGCCTGACGGTCCAGAGCGAGCCCCACGTGGGGCACGTCCGCTCGGCGGTGAACTTCGACGTCCTCCAGCGCTGGCTGCGCCACCGCGGCTACGAGGTCACGTTCATCCGCAACATCACCGACATCGACGACAAGATCCTGGCGAAGTCGGCCGAGCAGGGCCGGCCCTGGTACAACCTCGCCTACGCGATGAAGATCGAGCTGGACAAGGCGTACGCCGCGCTCAACGTCGCGCCGCCGACGTACGAGCCCGCGGCCACGGGCCACATCCCCGAGATGATCGTGCTCATCGAGCGGCTGATCGACCGGGGTCACGCCTACCCGGCCGAGGACGGCAGCGGCGACGTCTACTTCGACGTGCGCTCCTGGCCGTCGTACGGCGAGCTGACCCACCAGGGCGTCGACGACATGGAGCCGGCCGCCGACGCCGACCCGCGCGGCAAGAGGGACCCCCGCGACTTCGCATTGTGGAAGGGCCGCAAGGACTCCGAGCCGGAGACGGCGTCCTGGCCCAGTCCGTGGGGCCGCGGCCGCCCGGGCTGGCACATCGAGTGCTCCGCGATGGCGGGCAAGTACCTCGGCGAGGCGTTCGACATCCACGGCGGCGGCGTCGACCTGCGTTTTCCCCACCACGAGAACGAGCAGGCCCAGTCGCGCGCCGCGGGGGCTCATTTCGCGTCGTACTGGATGCACAACGCGTGGATCACGACCGCCGGCGAGAAGATGAGCAAGTCGCTCGGCAACACCCTCTCGATCCCCTCGGTGCTGCAGCGGGTGAGCGGCGCGGAGCTGCGGTTCTACATGGTCGCCGCCCACTACCGCTCCCACGTCGAGTTCTCGTTCGAGGCGCTCGACGAGGCGGCTGCGGGCTACCAGAGGATCGTCTCCTTCCTCGACAGGGCCGGGGTCTCGACGGGCTCGACGGGCTCGACCGGCTCGGGCGGTGCGCTGCCGGACGCCTTCGCCGCCGCGATGGACGACGACCTCGGTACGCCGGCCGCGGTGGCCGTGCTCTACGACACCGTGCGCGAGGGCAACCGCCAGCTCGCCGCCGGCGAGGACGTGTCCGCCATGGCCGGCGCGGTCTCGGCGATGCTCGACGTGCTCGGCGTGCACCCGGCCGACCCGACCTGGGCCGGCGCCGGCGCGTCCGGAGCCGAGGAGCGGCTCACCGCCGCCGTCGACGCGCTGGTCGCCGGGCTGCTCGACGAGCGCGCCCAGGCGCGCACCGACAAGGACTGGGCCCGCGCCGACGCGATCCGCGACCGGATCAAGGCGGCCGGCATCGAGGTCACCGACACCCCCGACGGACCCACCTGGAGCGTGAGCTGACCATGGCCGGAAACTCGAGCCGCAAGGGCGCGATCCGCAAGTCGAGCAAGAAGCCGACCGGAGGGACGGGCGGCAAGGTCCGTCGCGGCCTGGAGGGCAAGGGCCCCACGCCCAAGGCCGTCGACCGCGAGTACCACAAGGCGCACAAGATCGCGGAGGCCCGCAAGCGGGCCGACAAGCGCGCCGGGACCCAGCGCGGCGGCCCGCGCCGCAAGCCCGGCGGCGACGAGTGGATCGCCGGGCGCAACCCGGTCGTCGAGGCGCTGCGCGAGCGGGTGCCGGTGACGTCGGTGTACGTCGCCGAGGGCGCCGAGCGCGACGGCCGGCTGCGCGAGGTGTTCCGGCTGGCCGCCGAGAACGGCATCGGTCTGCTCGAGGTCAGCCGCGGCGAGCTCGACCGGCTCACCGACGGCGCGGTCCACCAGGGCCTCGCGGCGCGGATCCCGGCCTACGAGTACGCCCACCCCGACGACCTCCTCGACGCCGCGGACGACCTCGGCCAGAAGCCGCTCGTGGTGATGCTCGACTCGATCACCGACCCGCGCAACCTCGGCGCGATCGTGCGCAGCGCCGCCGGCTTCGGCGCCCACGGCGTCGTCATCCCCGAGCGTCGCGCGGCCTCGATGACGGCTGCCGCGTGGAAGACGTCGGCCGGGGCGGCCGCCCGCTGCCCGGTCGCACAGACGGTCAACCTGACCCGCCAGATCAAGGCCTACCAGGAGGCTGGCTGCTTCGTCATCGGCCTCGCCGCCGACGGCGACCTGACCCTGCCCGAGCTGACCGCGGACGCCGACCTCGTCGAGGGCCCGCTGGTGCTGGTCGTCGGCTCCGAGGGCGACGGGCTGTCCCGGCTGGTCGCGGAGAGCTGCGACCGGCTGATGTCCATCCCGATGGCCGGTGTGCTGGAGTCGCTGAACGCCGGTGTCGCCGCGTCGGTCACGCTGTACGCCGTCGCGGAGGCCCGCGCCCGCGGGTGATCCGCCTGGTCCGCCGCATGCCGGTCCGCCGCTTCCTCAAGGTCCTCGCGTACGTCGGGACCTGGGTGGTCCTGTCCCTGGCGATCGCCGGCGCGATCTTCCTGCACAGTGAGCGGACCGTCGAGATCGCCAGCCACGAGGCGAGGCTCAGCCCCAACTTCTCCGGCGAGGTGGTCGCTCGGATGGGCCCGGTGCTGCCGGACCTGCGGATGCCGTCGGGCTCGCGGGTCGGGGTCGAGGTCGAGCTGGGCAAGACCGACGCCGCGACGCTGGAGGAGCTGACCTCGCGGTACGCCGCCATCGCCTCGCAGCCCGAGGGGCAGATCGCCGTCGCCCAGCGGGCGGTGGAGGCGATGGCGCTCGCCGCGCTGGTGCAGGGCGCCGTGCTCGGCGCCGTGCCGCTGCTGGTGTGGGCCCTCGTCGGGCGCGCCCGACGCCAGGAGCTGTACGCCGGCCTGCCGACCCGGCGGGGCCTGGCCGTCGCGGGGCTCGCCGTCGCCCTCACCGTCGCGGCCGTCGTGCCGTACGGCTGGGGGCGCACCGACCAGCCCGCCGAGGACTGGACCTCGCTGCGCGACTTCCTCGGCCCCGAGGTGCCGCTGCCCGACGAGCTGGACGGGGTCGAGGTGATGGCCGACGCGACGACGGCGCAGTCGCGGCGGCTGATCGAGAGCGGCATCAGCAGCTATGACGAGAGCCTGAAGTTCTACTCCGAGGCCGCGGACGACGCGGCGATGCTCGACCTGCGCAAGCCCGAGGAGGGCGAGACCGTCGTCCTGCTGGTCTCCGACCGCCACGACAACGTCGGCATGGACAAGGTGGCCCGCGCGATCGGCGAGGCGGGCGGCGCGACGGCGGTGTTCGACGCCGGCGACGACACCTCGACCGGCAGCCGCTGGGAGGCGTTCTCGCTCGACTCCCTCGCGGCCACGTTCAAGGACCTCGACGGTCGGTGGGCGGTCGCGGGGAACCACGACAACGGCGGCTTCGTGCGCAGCCACCTCGAGGACCTCGGCTGGACCTACTTCGACGACGAGGTGATCGACGGCCCTGGTGGGTCGCGGATCCTCGGCGTCGACGACCCCCGCTCCAGCGGTCTCGGCGACTGGCGTGACCAGACCGGCCTCAGCTTCACCGAGGTCGCCGACCTGCTCGGCGACGCCGCCTGCGCTGCCGACGAGGACGGCGACCGGGTCAACACGCTGCTCGTGCACGACGCCAACATCGCCAAGCCCGCCCTGGAGCGGGGCTGCGTCGACCTGGTGCTCGGCGGGCACATCCACGTGCAGACCGGCCCGACCCCGGTCACGGCCGACGACGGCCGGATCGGCTACACCTACACGCTCGGCACGACCGGCGGTGCGGCGTACGCCATCGCCATCGGCAGCAAGCTCCGCCGCCCCGCCAGCATCGCGCTGGTGACCTACCGCGAGGGCCGGCCCGTCGGCATCCAGTCGATCACGCTGCAGCCGAACGGCCGGTACGACGTCGACCCCTGGGCGCCGCTCACCTACTGACCACCTGCCGGACACCAGGTTTGGTGATGGTTCGCCGGGGTAGGTGGCGTCCCGTTTTGTTGTGGGTGGCTCGGGATCGCCCTGACCTCGAAAGGGAATCTCGAATGGGGAAGAGCCTGCTGCTCAAGCTGGGCAGTGTCGGTGTCGCGGTCATCGTGATGGCGGTGATCGGTGGCATCAAGTACTTCGGCACGGAGAAGATCGAGCAGGCCAAGGCGCCCGACGTGGGTGAGTGCCTGGTCATGACCGGCTCGAGCTTCGACGCCGACCACAAGGAGGTCGACTGCGGCGACGCGGAGGCGGTCTACAAGATCGTCAGTGACAAGGGCAGCTGCGACGACGCCGAGCTCAACTACACGATCTCGGTCGGCCGCGTGGACTCCGGCAACGTCGCGGACCTGTGCCTGGCGCTGAACGCCGCGAAGGGTGACTGCTTCGACCTGGGCGGCATGTCCACTCCGGCCACGAAGGTCGCGTGCACCGAGGGCGCCAGCAACACGTCTGTCGTCAAGGTCGTCTCCGTCGGCAAGGCCGGCGAGCAGTGCGCCAACGGCAGCCAGCCGCTGGAGAACAAGAAGCAGAAGACCCTGCTCTGCCTCGGGCCGGCTGCCTGAGGCCAGCGCGTTCGGGAACGGTCGGGTCTCTCGGGGCCCGACCGTTCTGCGTCGCTACGCTGTTCCCGCAATCCCCAGTTGGTCTGCCGGGCCAAGGTGCTGCCCCGCCAGGCGGGCCCTACGCTGTTCCCGCAATCCCCAGTTGGTCTGCCGGCAGGGCCCGCCTGACTTTGAATCAGGACAAGCGACGTAGGTTCGACTCCTACCTGGGGAGCTCACTCATCCCTGTCGAGCGCGACCTGGACCAGCCCGCCGATCATGGCGAGGTTCTTGAGCAGCTGCACCTGCTGCTGCTTGCGCGCGGCGGGGTCCTCGACCTTCCAGAACGCGTGCCCGGCCAGTGTCGTCGGGACCATCGAGCCGATCAGCCCGAGGGCGGCGGTGCGAGGGAGCACGCCGGCCGCGATGGCGGCCCCGCCGGCGGCCTGGGCCGCGCCGTTGGCACGCACGAGAAGGGTGTCGTCCTCCGGCAGCGGTACGACGCCGCGCAGGGTCGCGAGGAGCGGCCCGGCAGCGTCGACGCGGCCGCCGGGGGTGCGCAGGGCGTCGACGCCGAGCAGGACGTAGGTGGTTCCGGTCAGCAGGCGGGCGAGCCGCCGGGCGGTCGTGCGCATGCTCCGACCGTACGCTCCCGGCCCAGGCCGAGCCCGGTCAGGCGGAGCGCGGCAGCGACATCGCCTGTCCCTCGGGCGTGAGGTACGCGCCGTCGTCGAAGAGGATGACGCCGTTGCAGAGCCGGCACCAGCCCTGCTCGCTGTGGTCGGCGGTTACGTGGGCGGTGCAGCAGTCGGGGTCCCCGGCGGCCGGGCACTCGGGTGAGTGGTCACACATCGTCGTGCTCCCTTTCGATCGTTCACACTTTCATCTCTGGTGATACGCCTGATCGGCCGCAGATGCACGCTCTTTCGCCGAACTGTGGAAAACGCTCCAACAGTGCGGGCTCACCAGATCCGGGCGCGATGGTCGTCGGCGCGTCCGTGCCGCGGGCACGGCTGCCGCGGCTCGCGCGGGCAGAGGACCCACAGCGCGGTCGCGTCGGCGCCGTAGAGCCGCCACGGGGCGTCGCCGGTGACGTCCTCGACGGCGACGGCGGAGCCGCCGCGCTCCGCCGGACCCGGGTACGACGCCAGCCCGGCCTCGAGGTCGGCGCCCTCGAGCACGGTCGCGCTGCCGGCGGCGTACAGGCAGCGACCGTGGTACGGCGCGACGGTCGAGTCGAACACGGCCAGGCTGACCGCGGGCCGCACGGTGAGGTTGAGCGAGTGCTGCGAGGCGGGCGAGGAGACCCACAGGAACCGGCGCAGGTCGTCGGTGGCGCTGAAGTAGACCGGGGACGTCCAGGGCAGGCCGTCCGCGTCCACGGTGCCGAGCGTGAGGTAGCGGTTGGTGGTGGCCAGGTCGCGTGCGTGCTGCTCGAGAGTGTCGTCCACGGGTGGTCCCTTCGGTGGCTCCTCCCATCGTGCGTCCCGCGGCGGGGTGGGGAAAACCCCACCCCGGATCGGCAGGTCAGGCCCATCGAGCGCGACGCCCGCAGTTCCTAGCGTCGGAGACACCAGATTCCGACGCCAGGAGGCACCCATGTCCGACATCGCGCTCGAGGTCCAGGACCTCACCCGCACCTACGGCGCCGGCGACAACACCGTCGCCGCGCTCGCCGGCATCGACCTCGCCTTCCGGCGGGGCACCTTCACCGCCGTGATGGGGCCGTCCGGCTCCGGCAAGTCCACCTTCCTGTCCTGCGCCGCGGGCCTCGACGACCCGACCAGCGGCCGGGTCCTCGTCGGCGGCACCGACGTCACCGACTGGGACGAGGAGCGTCGCACCCGGCTGCGCCGCGAGCGGATCGGGTTCGTCTTCCAGGGCTTCCACCTGCTGCCGTACCTCTCCGCCGCCCAGAACGTCGGCCTCCCCAGCCGCCTCGCCGGCAAGCGGGTCGACCGCGAGCGGGTGCGCTACCTGCTCGACCGGGTCGGCCTCGGCGGCCGGGCGCACCACCTGCCGGGCAGCCTGTCCGGCGGCCAGCAGCAGCGGGTCGCCATCGCCCGGGCACTCCTCACCGCGCCCGACGTGCTGCTCGCCGACGAGCCCACCGGCGCCCTCGACTCCGCCACCGCCCGCCAGGTCCTCGGCGTCCTGCGCAGCAGCGTCACCGACCTCGGCCAGACCGTGGTGATGGTGACCCACGACCCCGTCGCGGCGTCGTACGCCGACGAGGTCGTCTTCCTCGTCGACGGCCGGGTCGCGGGCCGGATGGCCCACCCCACCGCCGACGCCGTCGCCGGCCAGATGGCCCACCTCGACGAGCTGGTGTCGGCATGAGCAGCGGGATGAACGCTTTGGCCCTGCGCAGCCTGCGCCACCGTCCGCGCGCCGCCGTCGCCACCTTCCTGGCGGTCCTGCTCGGCACCCTGCTCATCGGCTCCTTCGCCACCCTCGCCGAGTCGTCGGGCGCCGCGTCCGGCACCGACGCCGACACGCTGGTCATCCTCGGCGCCGTGGTCGGCGGCTGGGGCGCGGTGATCGTGCTCTTCTCGGTCGCCTCGACCGTCGGGATCACCACCACCCAGCGCGCCACCGAGATCGGCCTGCTGCGCACCATCGGAGCCACGCCCCGCCAGGCCCGCCGGCTGATCGCTCGCGAGACCGGTGCGATCGCCGTGACGGCCGCCGTCGCCGGCGCCCTCCTCGCCTCAGTGACCGGTCGCGCGCTGTTCGCGATGATCCGCTCCGGCGGGCTGGTCTCCGAGCGCACGGAGTACGACGCCGGACCGGCCGCGGTGGGCGGTGCCGCCCTCCTCGTCCTCGTCGTGTCCGCCCTGGCCGCGAGCGTGGCCGCCCGCCGCGCGACCCGCGGCCCCGCCGGGGTGGTCGCCCGCGAGAGCGGCGGCGAGCAGGGCCGGATGCGGTGGTGGCGGGTCGCGGTCGCGCTGCTGCTGATCGGCTACGGGATCGCGATGGCCGTCATCACGATCACCGTGACCGCGCACGACGCCGACCCGTACGCCGCGATGTCGACCAGCGGCTCCAGCTCGATCCTGGTCGGCGTCGGGATGGCCGTGCTCGCGCCTGTCCTCCTCCGCTGGGGTGCCGGTCCGGTCCGGCTGCTGGCCGGCACCTCCGCGACGGCCCACCTGGCGTCGTACAACACCGCCCGCCGGGCGCACCTGCTCGCCGGCGTGCTCGCCCCCGTCGTCGTGCTGACCTCGGCCGCCGTCGGCACCCTGATGCTGGTCGACATCGACCAGCGCACCCTGCCGGGAGGGACCGCCGACAGCGACACGATCAACCTGCTCAACAACGTCGTCGTCGGGATGGTCTCGCTGTTCGCCGCGATCATGGTCGTCAATGCCTTCTCCGCGACGATCGCGCACCGCCGCGAGGAGCTGCACCGGCTGCGGCTGCTCGGCGCCACGCCCCGCCAGGTCCGCGGCTCGGTGGTCGCCGAGGCGGGGGTCGTCGCCGTCGTCGGCGTCGTGCTCGGCACCGTCGCCGCACTGACCACCGTCGTCCCGTTCGCCGTCGCCCGCCACGAGGGCGTGGTCCCGGACGGCGGCCTGTGGTTGGCGCCCGTCGTGGTCGCCGCGGTCGTCGCACTGACCATCGGGTCGGCACGCGGTGCGGTGCGCAGCGCCGCACGGGAGACGGCGCGATGACAGACTTGGCCACGATGGACGTGCTGGCTCCGATCCGACCGCTGCCCGTGACGCCGGTCGACGAGGCCGGGCTGCGGGAGCGGCTGCGGCTGAGCCTGGTGGCCGCCGGGTACGCCGTCTCCTTCGTCCCCGGCCTGGCGCTGGCCATCCTCACCCTGCTCTGCATCCCGCTCGGGCTCGTCGGGGTCGGCTTCCTGCTGGCGCTCGGCGTGGTCCCCGCGACCGCGGCGCTCACCGGCGTCCACCGCCGGATGAGCGGGCGGCTGCTCGGGGAGTCGATCGAGACGTCGTACGCACCGGCCCGGGGCGTCGCCCTGGTCCGGCCGGCGTACTGGCTGCGCGACCCGGCCCGCTGGCGGGACTTCGGCTTCCTCTGCTTCGCCGCGACCGGTGGCTTCGTGCTCTCGACCCTGCCGGTCCTGCTGCTGACCACGCCGATCACCTGGCTGATCCTGGCCTTCACGGCCGGCGACTGGGCCTGGGTGCTGCTGTTCGTCTTCAGCGGCCCGCTGCTGCTGGCGTGGTGGGTCACCGCCGAGCCGCTGGTCCGGGCCCGCGCCCGCGCCGAGCGCGCCATCCTCGGCCACGACCGGGTAGCCGAGCTCGAGGAGCGGGTCGGGCAGGTCGAGGAGTCCCGGGCCGAGACGCTCGACCACTCCGCGGCCGAGGTGCGCCGCATCGAGCGCGACCTCCACGACGGCGCCCAGGCCCGGATCGCCTCGGTCGGGATGAGCGTCGGGCTCGCCGAGAAGCTGCTGCAGACCGACCCGGCAGCTGCCGCCGCCCTGCTGCGTGAGGCCCGCGAGACCACGATGGACGCCCTCGACGACCTGCGCTCCGTGGTCCGCGGCATCCACCCGCCGGTCCTCGCCGACCGCGGACTCGCCGGCGCGATCGAGGCGCTCGCGGTCGCCATGCCCGTCCCCGTCGCCGTCTCGGTCAGCGTCCCGAGGCTGCCCGCTCCCGTCGAGTCCGCCGCCTACTTCGCCGTCGCCGAGTGCCTCGCCAACACCGTGAAGCACGCGGCGGCGAGCCGGGCCTGGGTGACCGGGACGTACGACGACGGGCGGCTGCGCCTCGTCGCCGGCGACGACGGCCGCGGGGGAGCCGACGCTGCCGGCTCCGGGCTCGCGGGTGTCGTGCGCCGGCTCGCCGCATTCGACGGCACGATGGCCCTCGACAGTCCCACCGGTGGACCGACCACGGTCCGGATGGAGGTGCCGTGCCTGCCCCTCTGAGAGCAGTGCTCGCCGAGGACCAGGCGCTGCTGCGCGTGGGCCTCACCCGGATCCTCGAGTCCGGCGGGATCTCGGTCGTCGAGGCCGTGGACAACGCGCCCTCACTGGCCCGGGCGCTGACCCGCGACGACATCGACATCGCCGTGGTCGACGTACGCCTCCCGCCGACCAACACCACCGAGGGACTCGAGGCCGCGACCGCGGTGCGCGCCACGCGGCAGGCGTTCCCGGTGCTGGTGCTCAGCCAGTGGGTCGAGCCCCTCTACGCACGGGACCTGCTGGCCGGGGGAGAGGGCGCGATCGGGTACCTCCTCAAGGACCGGGTCGCCGACGTGGACGGGTTTCTCGCCGCCGTCCACCAGGTGGCCTCCGGCGGCACCGTGCTCGACCCGGAGGTGGTCGCCGCTCTCGTCTCCGCGCGGTCACGACCTCTGGACCGGCTCACCGACCGCGAGCGCGAGGTGCTCACGCACATGGCCGAGGGCCGCTCCAATGCGGCGATCGCGGCGCGGATGGTCGTCACCGAGAAGGCCGTCGGCAAGCACATCAACAACATCTTCACCAAGCTCGACCTGCCCCAGGCCGCCGACGACAACCGGCGGGTGCTGGCGGTGCTGGCCTGGCTGGACGGGCGCTGACGCTCGCCGATCCGGGGCGTCTAGGGTGGCGACGTGAGCGACCTGACCGTCATCGTCCTCGCCGCCGGCGGCGGCACCCGCATGAAGTCGAAGACCCCGAAGGTCCTCCACCGCATCGGCGGACGCACCATGATCGGTCACGTCCTGGCAGCGGTCGGCGCGCTCGAGCCGGTCCGGCTGGTGACCGTCGTCGGACACCAGCGCGAGCTGGTCGCGCCCCACGTGAGCGAGCTGCGGCCAGACGCCGTCCTGGCGGTCCAGGAGGAGCAGCTCGGCACCGGGCACGCCGTACGGATGGCGCTGGAGGCGCTCGACGGATCGCCGGGCGAGGGCGTCGTGCTGGTCGCCAACGGCGACACGCCCCTGCTCGAGGCCGAGACGCTGCGGGCCTTCGCGGAGGCGCACCGTGCCGCGCGGGCTGCGGTCAGCATCCTCAGCGGCATCGTCGCCGAGCCGTTCGGCTACGGCCGGATCGTGCGCGACGAGGCCGGCGTCGTGCAGGCGATCGTCGAGGAGAAGGACGCTACCGAGGCCGAGCGGGCCATCACCGAGATCAACTCCGGCATCCTTGCCTTCGACGCGGCCTTCCTCGCCGACGCCGTCGGCCGGATCGGCAACGACAACGCCAAGGGCGAGTACTACCTCACCGACGCGATCGGCCTGGCCCGCGACGCGGACCTCGTCGTCACCGCGCACCCGATCGACGACGCGCTGCAGACCGAGGGGGCCAACGACCGCGCCCAGCTCGCCGACCTCGGCCGCGAGCTCAACCGCCGCATCGTCACCCGCTGGATGCGGGACGGCGTGAGCGTGATGGACCCGACGACCACCTGGATCGACGCCGACGTGGTCCTCGCCCCCGACGTCACGATCCTCCCCGGCACCCAGCTCCTCGGCGCGACCGTCGTCGCCGAGGACGCCGTGATCGGCCCCGACACCACGCTCGAGGACTGCGAGATCGGCGCCGGCGCGCGTGTCGTACGGGCCCACGGGCAGCTCGCCGTCATCGGCGCCGGCGCCTCGGTCGGCCCCTTCGCCTACCTCCGGCCCGGCACCCTGCTCGGCGCCGACGGCAAGATCGGCACCTTCGTCGAGACCAAGAACGCGCAGATCGGCGACGGCGCCAAGGTCCCGCACCTGTCGTACGTCGGCGACGCCGAGATCGGCGAGGGCACCAACATCGGCGCCGGCACGATCTTCGCCAACTACGACGGCGTCGCCAAGCACCGCACCGTCGTCGGCAAGCAGGCCAAGACCGGCTCCAACAACACCTTCGTCGCGCCCGTCGAGATCGGCGACGGCGCCTCGACCGGCGGCGGGACCGTCGTACGACGCAACGTGCCGGCCGGTGCGCTCGCCGTCAGCGCCGCACCCCAGCGCAACCTCGACGGCTGGGTCGCCTCGCACCGGGCCGGCACGGCGCAGGCGGCGGCCGCGGAGGCTGCTGTGGCTGCTGTGGCGGGCGCCACCGATGAACAGTCCGAAAACGGACCCGGACTTGGGGGCGACGCCGCCGAGCGGGCAGAATCCTAGGTACCACCTTCGGCGACCAGGGGGAGTCACGCGCGTGAGCGGTCTGAAGCGGACGACCGAGAAGAACCTGATGGTCTTCTCCGGACGAGCACACCCCGAGCTGGCCGACGAGGTCGCTCAGATCCTCGACCAGGCCCTCGTCCCGACCTCGGCGTACGAGTTCGCCAACGGCGAGATCTACGTCCGCTACGAGGAGTCGGTGCGCGGCTGCGACGCCTTCGTGATCCAGAGCCACACCACTCCGATCAACGAGTGGATCATGGAGCACCTGATCATGGTCGACGCGCTCAAGCGCGCCTCCGCCAAGCGGATCACCGTGGTCATGCCGTTCTGGGGCTACAGCCGCCAGGACAAGAAGCACCGCGGTCGCGAGCCGATCTCGGCCCGCCTGATGGCCGACCTGTTCAAGACCGCGGGCGCCGACCGGATCATCACCGTCGACCTGCACGCCGACCAGCTCCAGGGCTTCTTCGACGGCCCCGTCGACCACCTGATGGCGCTGCCGATCCTCACCGACTACATCAAGCAGAAGTACGGCGACCAGGAGCTCGCCGTCGTCTCGCCCGACGCCGGCCGGATCAAGGTCGCCGAGCGCTGGGCGGCCCGCCTCGGCGGCGTACCGCTGGCGTTCATCCACAAGACCCGCCGCACCGACGTCGCCAACGAGGTCGTCGCCAACCGCGTGGTCGGCGACGTCAAGGGCCGCATGTGCGTGCTGACCGACGACATGATCGACACCGGTGGCACCATCGTGAAGGCCGCCGAGGCGCTCATGGCCGACGGCGCCGCGGGCGTCATCATCGCCGCCACCCACGCGATCCTCTCCGACCCCGCCGTGGACCGGCTCAAGAACTGCTCGGCCACCGAGGTCGTCATCACCAACACGCTGCCCGTGCCGCCCGAGAAGCAGTTCGACAAGCTCACCACGCTGTCGATCGCGCCGCTCGTGGCCCGGGCGATCCGTGAGGTGTTCGAGGACGGCTCGGTGACGAGCATGTTCGACGGCCACGCCTGAGCCATTTGGCGCTCGCTCCGCTCGCGCATGTCGCGCCGCCTGCCAACGCCGTTTCTTCCTCCCCCGCTCGCTCGTTCCTCGCTCGCTCCTCCGTCCAGAAACGGCGGGCGGCGCGACGAGACCCAGCCGAATGTCGTGCGCGACCGCACGACATTCGGCTGAGTGCTTTCCGTCGGGCGCGCCGCGTTGCCTGGACGAAGCGGAGCGAGCGCCAGCGAGCGCAGCGGAGGAAGGCGACGCGTCAAAGCGCGCCCGACATGCGAGCGAAGCGAGCCAAACCAACACCGTGAGTCCCTCACGCAGCGCACCAACCCCGCACCCTGGCCGGACCCCGACCCCGACCCCGACGCTGGCCCTCAGGCGTCCGCGAGAGCTCGCACGAACGCCCCGAACCCGGGGAGCGTGAAGCGCACCAGGCCGTGACCGACCGGCTCGATCACGCCCTTCTCGATCAGCCGCTCCCGGGGCACGCTGATGGCGCGGGAGTCGACGCCCATGCCCGCGGCGATGGCCGCGCGGGTGACGTTGCCGTCGCCGGCCGCGGCCATCGCGGCGAGGAAGCGCTGCTCCAGGCGGGAGGCCGCGCCCCAGCGGGCGCGGTGCATCGCGGCGAGCTGGTCGCGGGCGACGGGCAGGCCGCGCTTGACCTGGGCGAGCGTCAGCCGGGTGCCGGCGTCGGGCCCGGCGGCGTCCCAGGTGGTGGAGCCGAGGAGCTGGAGCAGGTAGGGGTAGCCGCGCGACTCGGCCACCACGGCCGCCAGGGCGCCGTCCGTCCAGGCCACCCCCTCTGCCTCGGCGGGGCCGACGAGGGCGGCGCGGGCGTCGTCGTTGGAGAGGACGTCGAGCGAGACGAAGGTGCTGCGCTCACCGAAGGTCGCGGCCCGGGTGAGCGCCTCGGGGGTGACCGGCAGGCCGGCGGCGACGGTGGCGAGCGGGTTCTCGGTGCGCTCGCCGTCGAGGTTCTGCAGGGTGTTGAGCAGCACCGACATCTCGTCGGCCGAGGCGGTGTGCAGCTCGTCGAGCAGCAGGAACAGGCCCGAGCCGCCGTGGGCGCGGACCGACGAGGCGGCGTCGTGGAGCAGGGACTCGAGCATGCCGATCGCGGCCTGCGGGGGAGCGGTCGCCGCCTCCTTGCGCGCGACCTCGGCCTGCACCTTCGCCCCTGGTACGCCGACCTCCACCGTGAGCCGGTCGAGCTGGCCGCGCCACCTCTTGTCCGTGGGTACGGCGTCCGCCCGCTCGAGCGCCCGCGCGACGCTGTGCGCGATCGCCGAGAGGACCGGCTGTTGGCGGGAGCAGGCCACCCACGCGGTCACGAAGCCGGCCTCGACGGCGCCGCGCTGCGCCGCGCGCAGCAGCGACGTCTTGCCGATCCCGCGCGGCGCGTGGAACACCATGAGTGGTCCGCCGAGCTCGCCGTACGTCGCGACCCGGGCCAGCAGGCCCTCGATCCGGCGCATCTCCACGGCCCGCCCGGCGAGGATCCGGGGCACCTGGCCGGGGGTGTAGGGATTGCTCGGCATGCCGCCTCCCGCGGGTGATACGACTTTATACTTGGTCGAAGTATAAAGACGTATCTGGCCGTTCGCCGGACTCAGAGGTACGGGTCGGTGATCTCGCGCAGCGCTGACAGGGCGTCGCGCAGCGCGGCCATCCGGCGCGGCCCGAGGTGCGCCTCCCAGGTCGCCTCGAGCTGCCGCAGCGCCTCCGTCGCGGCCGCCCGCGCCTGCTCGCCGCGCCCGGCGACCCGCACCAGTCGGGCCCGCGCGTCGGTCGGGTCGGGCACGCGCTCGACGTACCCACCGGCCTCGAGCTGGTCGACCATGTAGCCGACCGTCTGCTTGGTGACCTGGGCCGACTCGGCGAGCTCGGTCAACCGCGAGCCCGAGTCCGCGATCCGCGCGAAAACCCGTGCCTGGGCCAGTGTCAGGTCGTCGAAGCCCCGCGCGGCGAGGTGCTCGAGGGACGCGTTCTCGGCGTACCTGTAGGGGATGAACAGCAGCAGCGGCGTGGGGGAGGGATCGGGCACGACTGCTCCTTGACAAGATGGTCAGAAGTTCTGACTATCGAGGGGAGACTAGCAAGCGAGGTGCCCCGATGGACGTCGACACGGCGTGGCAGCACACCCACGAGCAGCGCCGCGCGCTGGCGGACCTGTTGGCCGGGCTCGACGACGCGGCCTGGGCCACGCCGTCGGTGTGTCCCGGCTGGAGTGTCCGCGACGTCGCCGCGCACGTGATCTCCGTGCCCCAGATGACCTGGGGACCGTTCCTGCGCGCGTGCGTCCGCGGCGGGTTCTGGGTGCCAAGGGTCGGGTTGCTCGAGGGCCGCCGGCGTGGGCGGGCGGAGATCCCTGCCATCCTCGAGCAGTACGAGACGTACGACGGCTCGCGCGTCTCGACGCCGTTCACGGGCCACCTCGAGCCGTTGATGGACGTGCTCGTGCACGTCCAGGACATCGTCCGGCCGCTCGGGTTGCACCGCGACGCGCCGCCGGAGGCGGCTGCTGCCGCCGCGGACACGGCCTTGCGGCTCGGTCTCTTCCTCGGCCGGCCCCGCCTCGGCGGCGTCCGGTTGGTCGCGACCGACGTCGCGTGGAGCCACGGCGACGGAGCCGAGGTGCGGGCACCGATGCTGGAGCTGCTGCTCCTGTGCACGGGGCGCGCGGCCGACGGCGCGCTGGTCGAGGGTGACGGCCGGTCGCTGGTCCGGCTGGCCTGACGGCGTCGGCTCGAGGCTCAGGAGAGGGTGGCGACCGCCGCCAGCCCCTCGCCGCTCACCAGGTCCGGGTCGGGCGCCCGGCCCGAGGCGAGCATGAGCAGCTCCTGGATCGGCCCGGTGATCGTCGGGCCGGAGCCGCGGTCCCAGGCGACGTCGGTGGCGACCATCCGCACGCTGCGCACGAGCTTGCCCGAGCCCATGAGGAAGGCGAGGCGTCGTACCCGGTCGGCGGCCACGGCCGCCGCCTCCGGCGCCATGGCGCGTCGTACGCCGAGGGGCCGGGCGATGTCCTGGTGGTGCAGGAGCGCGTCGATCAGCGGCTCGACCGAGGTGGTGGTCGGGACGTGGTGGGTGCTCGTCGCGTAGCGCTCGAAGTCGCCGAGGATGCTCTCGCGGGTCTCGCGCGCTCCCAGCCGCTTCACCTCGCGGTAGATCATCGTGTTGTAGCCGCGACCGAGGTTGCGCACCGTCATCCCGGGCATCTGCGCCCACCCGATCCGAGGAGTCGAGATGACGTGGGCGGCGACGTCGTGAACGGTCCAGCCGGGGCAGAGCGTGTCGTGCGCCCAGTCGGCGGGGTCGAGGTCGGCCAGTGTCGCCGCCAGCGCGGCGCGCTCGGCGTGGATGTGCGCCCAGATCGCGGCCTTGTCCATGTCGACCTCCATTTGGTCAGTCTCCCTGACTGATATAGTCAGCCTGACTGACCAATTCGTCAAGGCCCGAGGAGGATGTGATGGCACACCCGGCGCTGTTGATGTTCATCGGTGCGCGCTACGTCGAGCAGCGGGTCTCCGACGCCGTCGCGGCCGCCGGCTACGGCGACATCACGCCGGCCATGGGCCGGGTCGCCGCCCGGCTGAGCGAGGAGGGGATCCGGGTGACCGAGCTGGCCGAGCAGGCCCGGATCACCAAGCAGAGCGCGAGCGTCCTGGTCGACCAGCTCGAGCGGGCGGCGTACGTCGAACGCGTGCCGGATCCCGCCGACGCCCGGGCCCGGCTCGTGGTGATCGCGCCGCGCGGGCGTGAGGTCCAGCGGGTCGCGCGCCGCGAGGAGCGGGCGATCGAGCGGGAGTGGACGCGCCACCTCGGCGCGGAGCGGATGGCGGCGTTGCGGGCGGCGCTCACCGACCTGCGCGAGATCACCGACCCGTACCAGTGACGATTTCGTCCGGCCCGCCCGTCGCGAGTAGTCTTCTCCGGTTGCCTCGGCGAGGGAGCACCCGCTTCTGTGACTCCGTGATCGACTGGGCCGGTACGTCTTCATGACGCCGCGCGCCCTGCCGGTCACCGGGTGAGGGAAGCGCGGCGTTTCTCGTCTCCGGGCAGCCGCCACCACCACGCGACGATCAGGAGATCCCCATGAGCACCGAGAAGATCCAGGCCGAGGTCCGCACCGAGTTCGGCAAGGGCGCCGCCCGCCGCATCCGCCGCGAGAACAAGATCCCCGCCGTCGTCTACGGCCACGGCAACGAGCCGGTCCACCTGACCCTCCCGGGCCACGACACGATGATGGCGATCAAGCACGGTGGCGCCAACGCGGTCCTCGAGCTCGAGTTCGACGGTACGTCGCAGCTCGCCCTCACCAAGCAGGTCCAGGTCGACCCGGTCCGCCGCGTCCTGGAGCACGTCGACTTCGTCGCCGTGAAGCGTGGCGAGAAGGTCACCGTCGACGTCCCCGTGCACGTCGTGGGCGACGCCGCCGCCGAGACCCTGGTCGTCACCGAGAACGCGACCGTCCAGGTCGAGGCCGAGGCCACCCACATCCCCGAGCAGTTCGAGGTCAGCGTCGAGGGCGCCGAGGCCGGCACCCAGATCCTCGCGAGCCAGATCGAGCTGCCGAACGGCGTCTCGCTGCTCACCGAGGCCGACACGCTGGTCGTCAACGTGACCGCCGCGCAGACCGCCGAGCAGGCCGAGGCCGAGCTGGAGGAGGCCGAGGCCGAGGCCGGCATCGAGCGGGACGAGCCCGAGGCCGAGGCCGCTGAGGGTGGCGACTCCGAGTGATCGGCAGGCTCAGGTGGTACCTGGGCCGTCTCATCTCCCCGGCGCGGACGCCCGCGCCGGGGAGCACCGCCGTACCCGACGAGGAGACCTTCGTGGCTGACGCGACCAGCGCCGACGTCTGGCTCGTCGTCGGGCTCGGCAACCCCGGCCCGTCGTACGCCGGGCACCGGCACAACATCGGCTACCTGGTGGTCGACGAGCTCGCCCGCCGGATGGGCAGCGGCTTCCGCGCCCACAAGACCGGCCGCGCCGACGTCGTCGAGGGCCGACTCGGCGCCCCGGGCGTCCCCGGCCCCCGGGTGGTGCTGGCCAAGTCCCGCTCGTACATGAACGAGTCGGGCGGCCCGGTCAAGGCGCTCGCGACCTTCTACAAGGTCCCTGCCGACCGGGTGATCGCGATCCACGACGAGCTCGACATCGACTTCGGCACGCTGCGCGTCAAGAAGGGCGGCGGCGACAACGGCCACAACGGCCTCAAGTCGATGCGCTCCTCGCTGGGCACCGGCGACTTCTACCGGGTCCGGGCCGGCATCGGCCGCCCGCCGGGTCGCCAGGAGGTCGCCGACTTCGTGCTGTCCAACTACGGCACGGTCGAGCGCAAGGAGCTGCCGTTCCAGATCGACTCGGCCGCCGACGCCGTGGAGTCGCTCATCTCCGACGGCCTCGAGAAGACGCAGTCCCGCTTCAACAGTTGAGCCGCCTTCCCCCGAACCGTTCGATCGAACGGATCGGGGGAGGAATGGGGCCCGGAACCCCCTCGAACCGTTCGATCGAACGATTCGGGGGCACTCGGCGGCCCGCTGTCCTGCCCACCGGCACGACTGCGCCCGGGTTCGAGCGGCCCATTACGCTGGCGGCGTGACTTTCGAGCCCGGTACCCCCGCTCCCGAGGTCGTCGCCGACGACCACCTCCTTGCTGCCTGGCTGGCCGAGGAGGCCGGCCGCCGCCTGCTGGAGGTGCGGACCGAGGGCCTGGAGGGCAAGGAGCTCAAGGACGCCGGCGACCGCGCGGCGCACGTGCTGCTGATGGACCTGCTGGCGACGTACCGTCCCGACGACGCCGTCCTGTCCGAGGAGGCGCTCGAGAGCGCGGCCGACAAGGACGCCCGGCTCACTGCCAGCAAGGTCTGGATCGTCGACCCGCTCGACGGCACCCGGGAGTTCTCCGAGCCGCCGCGCGACGACTGGGCGGTGCACGTCGCGCTCTGGCAGGACGGCGAGCTGGTCGCCGGTGCCGTCGCGCAGCCGGCACTGGGCGAGACCTTCAACACCGGCACCCCGCCGGTCGTCCCGGCGCGCACCTCGCAGCGGCCGCGGATCGCAGTCTCCCGCACCCGCCCGCCGGCGTTCGTCGAGGCGCTGGCGAAGGAGCTCGACGCCGAGCTGGTCCCGATGGGCTCGGCCGGCGTGAAGATGATGTCGGTCGTGCGCGACGTGGCGGACGCCTACGTGCACGCGGGCGGCCAGTACGAGTGGGACTCGGCCGCGCCGGTCGCGGTCGCGCGGGCCGCGGGCCTGTTCACCTCGCGGGTCGACGGCAGCGAGCTGGCCTACAACCAGGCCGACGTCTACCTGCCCGACGTGATCGTGTGCCGTCCCGAGCTGTCCGAGCAGATCCTCGCCTTCATCGCCGCGAACGGCACCGACTGACGGTGGCGGGCGACACCGAGGAGCGGGTACGACGCGGGCCGAGCATCGACTGGCCCGCCACCTTCGCGGGCGCCGGTGCGGCCGTCACGGTCGCCGTCCTGCTGTCGACCCTCGGTGCCGCCGGGACCCTGATCGGCGCTGCCCTCGGCAGCGTCATCGCGACGGTCAGCTCGGCCCTCTACAAACAGGGGATCGAGACCAGCCGGCGCCGGGTCGCCGAGGTGCAGGCCGCGGCGCTGGAGCGTGAGGCGGCCCGCGCCCACCGGCACGTCGAGGCGACCGAGGTGCTCGACGCCGTCGACGCGGCCGAACCCGACGAGCCTGACGGCTCCGACGGCACCGCCCCGGCTCCGGGCGGCAACCGCTGGGCGGCGCTGCCGTGGAAGCGACTCGCGCTGCTGGCCGGCATGGTCTTCCTGATCGCGGTCGTCGCGATCAGCGTGGTCGAGCTGATCGCCGGCAAGAGCGTCTCGACCATCACCGGCGGCACCGACGGCAAGGACCACACCTCCATCGGTGGCGTGTTCGGCGGCGGCGACGACACAGGCAAGGACAAGCAGCAGCAGGAGCTGCCGGCCGAGGAGACCCCGACGCCGACGCCGACCCCGAGCGAGACCGCGACCGTCGTACCGACGCAGGGCACGGACCCGGCGACGCCCGTCGACACCTCGACGCCGACCGAGACGCCCACGCCGACCGAGCCGACCACCCCGACGCCGACCCCGACGCCGTCCGCGAGCGTCACCCCGTCGGCCTCGATCACGCCCTGACCGAAACCCGTTTGCCCGCGCGGCGGGTCCCGGCGAGGGTGGGTGCGTGACGTCGTACATCTCCCACACCACCATCGACTGCGCCAACGCCTACGAGCTCTCGGAGTGGTGGAAGCCGGTCCTCGGCTACACCGACCTGCCCGGCGACCCCAACGAGCCTGGGCACGAGGAGTGCATGATCATCGACCCCGAGACCGGCCACCAGGTGCTGTTCATCGAGGTCCCCGAGCCGAAGACCGGCAAGAACCGGATGCACTTCGACCTGCGCCCGCGCACCGGCACCCGCGACGAGGAGATCGAGCGGCTGTTGGCGTACGGCGCCGTGGAGGTCGCCGACCACCGCGGCATCCGCGGCCCGGGCAGCGGGTGGATGACCTTCGCCGACCCGGAGGGCAACGAGTTCTGCGTGGTGCGCTCGCAGGGCGAGCTCACGAATACCTAGAAGACGTTGAGTGGCCGGAACTGCACGGAGATCCGCGGTCCGGCAGTGGCGACCTTCGGTACGGCGTGCTCCCAGGTGCGCTGGCACGAGCCGCCCATCACGACCAGGTCGCCATGGCCCATCTCGACGGCGAACGCCTCGTCGCGCCGCTCGGGGTCGCGCGGGCGCAGGTGCAGTCGGCGCGGGTCGCCGACCGAGACGATCGCGACCATGGTGTCGTCGATGGAGCCACGCCCGATGGTGTCGCCGTGCCAGGCGACGCTGTCGCGCCCGTCGCGGTAGTAGCAGCAGCCGGCGGTGCGGAACGGCTCGCCGAGCTCGGCGGCGTACCGCTGTGTCAGTCGCTCGCGGGCATCGGCGAGCGCCGGGTGGGGGAGCTCGTCGCCGATCATGTAGGTGAACACCAGGCGGGGCACGTCGACCACCCGGTCGTACATCGCTCGCCGCTCGGCACGCCACGGCACGTCGCGGACCAGGGTGGCGAACACGTCGTCGGCGTCGGGCAGCCAGTCGCGGGCGACGTCGACCCAGGCGCCGGCGCTGAGCACGCGCCGCTCGGTGGTGACCTCGCTCGCCGCGGCGTCGAACAGGCTGGTCTGGAAGTCGACCGTCATGGACCGATGATAACCCGGAGTCGAACAGGTGTTCGCATGCCGCGCTCGGCAAAATTCCGCCTGTTCCCGGGACGCTGTCCCGGTCACGTCCCTACTGTCGACACCCAGCGCGCCGGCACCAGGGGGGTCGATGAGCCGCTCTCTCAAGCACGTGACGATCCGCGAGTACGTCCGCGACCTGGTCGCCGGCAGCGCGCCCGGCACGGCCGCACCGTCCGAGCGTGACCTGGTCGACCGCTTCGGCGTCGCGCGGATGACGGTGCGCCAGGCCCTCGACGCGCTGGTCGGGGAGGGCGTGCTGGAGCGGGTGCCCGGTCGGGGGACGTTCGTCGCCGCGCCCCGTCGTACGGCGACCGGCGTGCTCGGCTTCTCCGAAGAGATGACCCGCCGCGGCATGGTCGCCGAGACCCGGACCCTGGTCGCCGAGCGGATCCCCGCCGGCGACGGGCTCGCGGCCGCGCTGCAGGTGGGCGTCGGCGCGCCGCTGGTGCGCTGGCGGCGGCTGCGGATGGCCGACGGCCGCCCGGTATGCCTGTCCGAGACGTACCTCGTCGAGCGGCGGGTGCCCGGGCTGGTCGAGTCCCTGCCCGGCAGCCTGTACGACGACCTCGGGGCGCGCGGCCTGCGGCCGACGTGGTCGGAGGACGTGCTCGCCGCGTGCGCCGCGGGCGAGGAGGAGGCGGCTCTGCTGGAGGTGCCGGGTGGCGCGCCGGTGCTGCGCCACGACCGCCGGGCGTGTGCGGAGGAGGTCGTCGTCGAGGTGTCGCGCACGGTCTACCGCGGCGACCACCACGCGGTCAGCCTGCTGCTGGGCGGCTGATCAGGAGAGCCCGCCGAGCGGCGCGACCTCCACCCCGGACTCCTCGCAGACCCAGGTCGGGTCCGGCCCGCCGAGGTCGGGCTCGATGTGCAGTGCGTGGACCGGCCCGTCGTCGCAGGTCGTGCACAGCGGCCACAGGCCCTCGCGGGCCTGTCGGCCGAACCGGTCGGCGAGCCCGTCCTGCACGTCCTGGGCGACCAGGCCGGCGATGAACGCCGCTCCCTCGGGCCATTGCTCGAGCCACCAGCGGCGCTCCGAGCAGGCCTCCTCGAGCAGGGTCACGGAGTCCGGCGTACCGAGGGCACGGGCCTGCAGGTCGGCCAGCACCTGCGCTCGGGCACGGAAGATCACGCTGTCGTCCACAGGTCCATTGTGCGCAGGTTTGGTGACGCACCCCGGCGGGGCATCGCAGCCGGCACCGCTCCCGAACCGCGGGAGCCACCGAGAGGGGACCGCCATGACCCTGTCCGCCGTGTGGGCCGACCTCGACCGGCTCGACGACGAGATGGCCGAGCTCGCGGGCCAGGCCGCCGAGCTGACGTCGTACGCCGGGCGCTGGGTGTGCCAGCGGGCCGGCTTCGAGCCCAGCCCGCTGTGCCTGCTGCGTCCGCTGGCCGAGCTGATGGACCTGCTCGCCGACGGTTTCGGCGACCTGCGGTCCCTCGCGCTCGACGACTGGGCCGACCTGCGGCACGGTGTCGCCTCGACCCGCCGCGACCTCGGGGCGGTCGACGACGGCGTGGTCGGCCTGCTGCCCGTGGCGGCGTGATGACGGCCGACCCGCTGGCCCTGCCGGAGCCCGCGCTGGGTCCCGAGCGGCTGCGCCACGACGCGGAGTTCCGAGCCCTGGACCGCGGCTTCGACCGGGTCCGCGACACGGTCAACACGGGCATCGACGTCCTCAACGACCTCGGCCTGGGGTTGCGCCGGCTGCCGGAGGAGAGCCTGCAGGAGCTGGTGGTGCTGCCGCTGACCGGCGATCACCGCCGGATCCGGCAGAACGCCGCGGCGATCGGGTACGTCGACGCGGCGCTCGCCCGCTACGCCGGCTCCACCGCCCGGCTAGCGCTCGCCGTGGACCCGCGCTGGGAGGGCGACGCGGCGGCGTCGTACCTGCTCCGGGTGGGGCGGCACGCGGCCGCGGCCCGCGCCGGCGGCGAGCTGCTGCGGCTGGGCGTCCCGGTCTTCGAGGAGGTCGCCCGCTTCGCCGAGCGGCTGACCGTCGAGGTCGAACGACTGGTCGTGGAGCTGGTCGAGAAGGGCACCCGCCTGGCGACCCGGCTGCTCGCCCGGGCCGCGGGCCCGGCCGGGTGGGCCGTCTTCACGGCCGACGTGGCGCTGCACGGGCTCGACGCCGTGGCGGACCTCGTCGACGACGCCCGCCGGCTGGTCGCGATCGTCGACCGGCTCCTCGCGATGAAGGAGGAGGTGATCGGCTGGGTCGACGAGCAGCGCGACCGGCTGGCGGCGTTGCGCCGGGTGGCGGACGTGGTCCGCGCCGAGCTCGGCCGCTAGCGGGACACTAGGCCGGCAGCCCGGCGAGCTCGCGCGCGACGTTGGCCCGCGCGGTCTGCTCCCATTGCCTGCGCCCGTGTGCCGTGCGGAACAGCGTCGGGGTGTCGGTCAGCGCCCGCAGCACCTCGGCCCGGCCGGCGGCGAACACGTCGTCGTCGAGGTGGGCGTACTCCGAGCGGACTGCGGCGACGTACTCGTCGTAGCGCTCCTGCGCGGCGGCGAGGATGGACAGGTCGGCGTCCGAGAGGGCGCACCCGTTGGCGTCGTCGGGCTCGGGGCGGTGGTGCTCGGTGAGCCGCACCAGCCGGGCCACTTCGGCCACGGTCGCGTCGTCGGTGTGGGCGGGCAGCGCGTCCTCGGCCCAGGTGGCCGAGCGCTCCTCGGCGTCGCGCTCGCCGTCGTACACGGCGTCGTGGAACCACGCCGCCAACAGCACCGGCGTGCGGTCGTACGCCGCGCCGGCGGCGGCCAGCTCACCGAGTCGCTGCAGCACCTCGGCGAGGTGGCGGGTGCCGTGGTGCCCGCGGCTCGGGTCGCCGTAGGCCGCCAGCAGCTCGTCGCGCAGGGCGTCGGCACCGGTCAGCGGCCAGGGCAGGTCGGTCACGTCGGGATGGTCGTCCTCCATCCGGACATTCAAACCGACCGCCCCGGCCGCTGTCACCGGCACCCCCGCATCGGGTGCTCAGTCGCCCTTCACGTTGACGATCTGGCGCAGCACGTGCCGGACCTCGACGAGGTCGGCGGCGTCGGCCATCACCCGGTCGATGTCCTTGTACGCCGCCGGGATCTCGTCGATGAACGCGTCGGTGTCGCGGTACTCGATGCCCGCCATCGCCTCCCGCAGCTGGTCGCGGGTGAAGGTCCGGCGGGCCTTCGACCGGGAGTACTCCCGCCCGGCACCGTGCGGAGCCGAGTTGAGGGCGACCGGGTTCCCGAGCCCGCTGACGACGTACGACGCCGTCCCCATCGACCCCGGGATCAGGCCGGGCCGGCCCTCCTCCGCGTTGATCGCACCCTTCCGGGACAGCCACACGTCGCGCCCGAAGTGGCGCTCCTGCTCGGTGTAGTTGTGGTGGCAGTTGATCTCCTCGACCCGCTCGACGTCGTCGGCGGAGCCGAGGCCCACCCACTCCGCGAACTGCCGGACCACCCGGTCCATCATCTCCTCGCGGTTGAGCAGGGCGTAGCGCTGCGCCCACCGCATCTCACGGATGTAGGCCCAGAACTCGTCGGTGCCCTCGGCGAGGTAGGCGAGATCCTTGTCGGGCAGCTCGATCCACCACTTCGCGCACAGGTCGCGGGCGACCTTGATGTGCTTCTGCGCGATCTTGTTGCCGACGCCCCGCGACCCCGAGTGGAGGAACAGCCAGACCCGCTGCTCCTCGTCGGCGGTCACCTCGATGAAGTGGTTGCCGGACCCGAGCGTGCCCAGCTGCAGCTCCCACTGCTTCGCGTACCGGCCGGGCTCGAAGCCCGCCTGCTCGGCCAGCGCGGTGAGCTCGGCGAGCCGGCGCTCGGTGTGGTCCCTGCTGATCGTGCGGTTGGCGGCGCCGGCCGAGAGCGGGACCGCCCGCTCGATGGCCTCCCGCAGCACGCGGCGGTCGGCGGGCAGCTGGTCGGTGGTGAACCGGGTGCGCACGGCGATCATGCCGCAGCCGATGTCGACGCCGACCGCGGCCGGGATGATCGCGCCGAGGGTCGGGATGACCGAGCCCACCGTCGCGCCCAGGCCCAGGTGAGCGTCGGGCATCAGTGCGAGGTGGGGGTGGATGAACGGCATGCTCGCCGTCGTCACCGCCTGGTCGCGGGTGCCCTGCTCGAGGATCGAAGCCCAGCTGAGGAGCTTCGGGGTGATCTTGTCCATCGTGGTGTCCTGCGTCGTGGCCCTTCTCGTGTCATGGGTCCGCAGGGTGCGGACCGGCGCACGAGGCTAGGTGCCCGGAAATGCGTTGCACACGTCATTTCCGCAGCGGTAGCCGCATCCACACGCTGTCGGGACCGCCGAGCTCGCCGGCGGTGCGGTGGGTCTCGCTGAACCCGTGGTGCTCGTAGAACGCACGGGCCCGGTCGTTGCCGGCCAGGTGCGCGAGCCGGATCGCGCTCGCCCCGGCGCCGGGGCCGGACACGACCGCATCGAGCAGCGCGGCGCCCGCACCGGTGCCCTGCGCCGAGGGCACGACGTACAGCTTCCAGAGGTCGACGACGTCGCCGTCGAGGGAGTACGTCGCCACGCCGGTCACGTGTCCGTCGGACTCGGACACGAGCACCCGCCCGGCGGCGATCGCCTGCGCGGTGCCCTCGGGCGACCACCACTCGGCCAAGCCGCGACGGACGTACTCCTCGCCGGCGATCGGGGTGTAGACGGCCGGCCACGTGGCGTGGCCGACCGCCACCACGGCGTCCACGTCCGCAGGCGTGGCCGGTCGGACGTGGACGCCCACGACTCAGACCACCGGGACGTTCGCCAGCGCCTCGGTCAGCGCCTGGTCCGACAGCGGGTCGTCCTCGAGCCTGCCGCTGAGGAAGCTCTCGTACGCGCCGAGCTCGAGCAGCCCGTGCCCGGACAGGCCGACCACGATCACCGGCGACGTCCCGGCCTCGGTCGCGGCGAGCGCCTCGCGTCGTACCTGGGCCAGGGCGTGGGACGACTCGGGTGCCGGGACGATGCCCTGGGTGCGGGCGAACTCGACCGCGGCCTCGAAGCACTCGCTCTGGTGCAGGGCGGCCGCGTCGATCAGGCCCTCGTTGACGGCGTGCGAGACCAGCGGCGCCATGCCGTGGTAGCGCAGGCCACCTGCATGGATGGTCGAGGGAACGAAGTCGTGGCCGAGCGTGTGCATCTTCATCAGCGGGGTGAGGCCGGCGGTGTCGCCGAAGTCGTAGCGGTACTCGCCGCGGGTCAGCGTCGGGCACGAGCTCGGCTCGACCGCGAGGATCCGCGGCGCCTGGTTGCCGGCGAGCTTCTCCCGCAGGAACGGGAAGGCGAGCCCCGCGAAGTTCGAGCCGCCGCCCGCGCAGCCGACGACCAGGTCGGCCCCGGACTCGCCGGCCTTGGCCAGCTGGAGCAGCGCCTCCTCGCCGATCACGGTCTGGTGGAGCAGCACGTGGTTGAGCACCGAGCCCAGCGCGTACTTGGCCTCCGGGTCCTGCGCCGCGACCTCGACCGCCTCGGAGATCGCGATCCCGAGCGAGCCCGGGTGCTCCTCGGGGAACGCCCTGCCCGACTCGGTCATCCGGCTCGGCGAGCGGTGCACCGTGCCACCGAAGACCTCGATCAGGGTGCGGCGCTGCGGCTTGGTGTCGTACGACGCCCCGACCTGCCACACCTCGCAGGTCACGCCGAACAGCGCGCTGGCGTAGGAGAGCGCCGTGCCCCACTGGCCGGCGCCGGTCTCCGTTGTCAGGCGGGTGATGCCGTTGATCTTGTTGTAGTAGACCTGCGGCACGGCCGTGTTGACCTTGTGCGAGCCGGCCGGCGAGACGCCCTCGTACTTGTAGTAGATCCGGGCGCTCGTGCCGAGCTTCTGCTCCCAGCGGCGGGCTCGGTAGAGCGGGCTGGGCCGGTACTGCCGGTAGACGTCGAGCACCGGCTCCGGGATGTCGACGTACCGCTCCGCGGTGACCTCCTGCGCGATCAGCTCCGGCGGGAACAGCGGCGCCAGGTCGTCGGGGCCGACCGGCTCGTGGGTACCCGGGTGCAGCGGCGGCGGGGGAGGCGTCGGCAGGTCGGCGACGATGTTGTACCAGCGGGTCGGCTGCTCGTCCGGCTCGAGTGTGTACATCACCTGGTCGTCGCTCATGGGGCGTCCTCTCGGTAGGTCTCTCGGGACCTCGGATCCTAGGCCTGCCGGCCGGGTCCGCTGGTGCCGTCCACGTGTGACAGCTCCGCCGCGCGGTGCCGCCTGTCGGACGCTGGCCTCGAACGACCACGCCGCGTAGGGCAGGATTCGGGGTGTGAGTGCTGACGACGCCCGGGCCGAGCTCCACCGACTCCGGTCGAGCATCGACAACCTCGACGCCGCCCTCGTGCACCTGCTGGCGGAACGGTTCAAGTGCACCGAGGCCGTGGGCCGGCTCAAGGCGCGCGCCTCGATGCCGCCGGCCGATCCCGCGCGTGAGGCGGTCCAGATCGCGCGGCTGCGGTCGATGGCGGAGAGCTCGGGGCTCGACCCGCACTTCGCCGAGAAGATCCTCAACGTGATCATCGCGGAGGTCATCCGCAACCACGAGCAATTCGCGGAGGCGAACGAGGACTGAGGCTCGCCGGACCTTGTAACTAAGAGATTCCGCGGGTAGGCGCGTGTCGGTGAAGCAGGACAGGCACGAGCCTCGGTAGCAGAAGAGGTGTCTAAAGCCGCCTTCTGTTCCCCGAGGTGCTCGTGCCTGCCCTGCCATCCTCTGTCATCGAACCGGTCTGGGACCAGTTCGCCGCGCTGATCCCCGAACACATCGACACCCACCCCCTGGGCTGCCACAACCCGCGCATCCCCGACCGCGTCGTCTTCGACAAACTCGTCCAAGTCCTCGTCCTCGGCGCCGCCTACGACAAGATCGCTGACCACACCTGCTCGGCGACCACCATCCGCAACCGCCGCGATGAGTGGATCGCCGCCGGGATCTTCGAAGCACTCGAACAGGCCTGCCTCGATGCCTACGACCGCATCGTCGGACTCGACCTGGCCGATGTGACCGCCGACGGCTGCCTGGCCAAAGCGCCCTGCGGGGGTCAAGCAGCCGGCAGATCCCCCGTGGATCGAGGGAAACTCGGCACCAAACGCTCCCTGCTCACCGACGGCAACGGCATCCCCGTGGGCTGCGTCATCGCGCCCGGGAACCGACACGACTCACCGTTCTTGCGCCCGACCCTGGAGACACTGGGCCGGTTCGAGACCCGCCTCGGTATCGGGTTCGGCATCGGCTTACCCGACGAGATCACCGTCCATCTCGACGCCGGCTACGACAGTGCCACCACCCGCGACCTGCTCGACGAGCTCGGCTGCCAAGCGGTGATCTCTCAGAAGGGCCACCCCCTCCAAGCCGGTCGGCGATGGGTCGTCGAACGCACCCATGCCTGGCACACCCGCGGGTTCAAGAAACTCGCCATCTGCACCGAACGCCGTACCCGCGTCATCGCGGCCTTCATCGCGCTCGCCAACGCTGTGATCATCACCCGGCAACTCCTCCGAGCCGCTTGGACCACCCACCGTTGGGACACCCGACCGGCCCGCCAGCCGTGACCTACCCGCGGAATCTCTAAGTGTTACAGCTCGGAATTCGGTGTCGGAGCGCCAGGGTAGTAGCAACAACGCCCGGGTGGTTCGTCAGGTCGGAGCGTCCAGCCCCCGGTGTCCGCAGTCACGTTGAACTCCGTCCTCCCGGGCGTTGTTGCTACTACCACGGCGCTGTGGCACGGGTTTTGGGCACGTAACACTTAGAGATTCCGCGGGTAGGCGCGTGTCGGTGAAGCAGGACAGGCACGAGCCTCGGTAGCAGAAGAGGTGTCTAAAGCCGCCTTCTGTTCCCCGAGGTGCTCGTGCCTGCCCTGCCATCCTCTGTCATCGAACCGGTCTGGGACCAGTTCGCCGCGCTGATCCCCGAACACATCGACACCCACCCCCTGGGCTGCCACAACCCGCGCATCCCCGACCGCGTCGTCTTCGACAAACTCGTCCAAGTCCTCGTCCTCGGCGCCGCCTACGACAAGATCGCTGACCACACCTGCTCGGCGACCACCATCCGCAACCGCCGCGATGAGTGGATCGCCGCCGGGATCTTCGAAGCACTCGAACAGGCCTGCCTCGATGCCTACGACCGCATCGTCGGACTCGACCTGGCCGATGTGACCGCCGACGGCTGCCTGGCCAAAGCGCCCTGCGGGGGTCAAGCAGCCGGCAGATCCCCCGTGGATCGAGGGAAACTCGGCACCAAACGCTCCCTGCTCACCGACGGCAACGGCATCCCCGTGGGCTGCGTCATCGCGCCCGGGAACCGACACGACTCACCGTTCTTGCGCCCGACCCTGGAGACACTGGGCCGGTTCGAGACCCGCCTCGGTATCGGGTTCGGCATCGGCTTACCCGACGAGATCACCGTCCATCTCGACGCCGGCTACGACAGTGCCACCACCCGCGACCTGCTCGACGAGCTCGGCTGCCAAGCGGTGATCTCTCAGAAGGGCCACCCCCTCCAAGCCGGTCGGCGATGGGTCGTCGAACGCACCCATGCCTGGCACACCCGCGGGTTCAAGAAACTCGCCATCTGCACCGAACGCCGTACCCGCGTCATCGCGGCCTTCATCGCGCTCGCCAACGCTGTGATCATCACCCGGCAACTCCTCCGAGCCGCTTGGACCACCCACCGTTGGGACACCCGACCGGCCCGCCAGCCGTGACCTACCCGCGGAATCTCTTAGTTACAAGCGGGTGCAGGCGAGGTGAGGTGGGCGAGCAGCAGCGCCGCGACCTCCTCCGGCGCCTCGTACGGCGCCAGGTGGCCGACTCCCGGCAGCACCTCCGACCGCCCGTCCGGTACGGCGGCCGCGAGCTCGGCCATCACGGCCGGCGGGGTCGCGAGGTCGTCGGCGCCGGCGACCGCGAGCAGGGGAACGCCCACCTCGCCCAGGCGCGGGCGCACGTCGAAGCCGGCGAGCGCCTCGCACGCGCGGGCGTAGCTCTCCGGGTCCACCGCGGCCAGGTCGGCGGCCGCGGCGGCGCGGCGCCCGTCCGACTCGCCGACCCGGGACCCGAACCACCGCGCGGGCGAGGACGCCACCATCGGCGCCATCCCCTCGGCACGGACCAGGGCAGCCCGCTCCGGCCACGTGGGCCAGGTGCCGAAGGCGGCCTCGCTGCACAGCACCGCCAGCGACGTCACCCGCGCCGGATGGTCGAGAGCGAGCTGGAGCCCGACAGCGCCGCCGACCGAGTCGCCGGCGTAGGCGAACGGGACGTCGGCCACCTCGGCGACCGCCGCCGCCACCGCCGCGGACAGCGAGGCCAGGGAGAAGCCCGGTGTCAGCCGGTCGACCGCCGGGCTCGCGCCGTGGCCGGGGAGGTCCCAGCCGAGGACGTTCCAGCCGGGCAGGGCGGACGCGACCGACCCCCAGAGCCGGTCGACCGTCGTGCCGAGCGACGGGCCGACGACCAGCAGCGGCCGCCCGGGGAGGCCGGCGAGGTGGCGGACCGCGACCGAGGGCAGCATCAGATCGCCGACGGGTGCTCGGTCAGCGGCGTGACCTCGATCTGCATGTAGGGGAACAGCGGCAGGTTCGACAGGATCTCGTGCAGGCGCGCGTTCGACTCGACGTCGAAGATGCTGATGTTGGAGTAGAGCCCGACGATGCGCCAGATGTGCGCCCACTCGCCGCCCCGCTGCAGCTCCTGGGAATACGCCCTCTCCCGCGCGACCGTGTCCTCCCTCTCGGCAGGGTCGAGGTCGCGCGGGATCGAGACGTCCATCCGGACACAGAAGAGCATCAGCGGACCGGGTCGAGGACGAAGCCGTAGTCGACGGTGACCGAGCCGTCGGCCTGGGGGACGGGGGCGAGCAGCAGCTCCGGCTTCACCGCCGAGGCGATGTCGTCGTCGTTGTGCTCGTCGCCGGGGAAGTAGAGCTGTGCGGTGAGCAGTTCGTGGCCGGGCGCGGACACCTTCACGTGCAGGTGGGCAGGACGCCAGGCGTGCCAGCCGGCGGCGGCGATCAGCTTGCCGCAGGAGCCGTCGGTCGGGATCTGGTACGGCGCCGGCTGGATCGTGTGGATCTCGAAGCCGCCCTCGGCGTCGGTGCGGAAGTTGCCGCGCAGGTTCCACTCCGGGATGCCCGGGGCGAACTGCGAGTAGAAGCCGTCGGCGTCCGCGTGCCACAGCTCGACCAGCGCGTTCTCGAGGACGGTGCCGTCGGTGGAGGTGACCTTGCCGGTCCACACCAGCGGGGTGCCGGACTCGCCCTCGCGCATCTCGATGGTGCCCTTGCTGCCGTGCTCCGGGGCGCCCGGGACGTAGTAGGGGCCCTCGATGGAGCCCTTGTTGCCCTCGCGGTGGGCGGTGTTGACGTCCTCGACGACGTGCTCGAGCCACACGTCGAGAAACAGCGGCCACTCGCCGTCCTCGCCGACGTTGATCATCCACGCCTTGAGCGCGTTGAACTCGTCGTAGGTGACCTTCTCGTCGCGGACCGTCTGGTAGACGGCGTCGAGCACGCGTCGGGCCAGGCGGTCGACCCGCTCGGGCGGGGTGCCGGCGACGGCGGCGAAGGGCGACTTGTCGGAGTGGAAGCGCTCGGTGGCGCTGGCGCCGGAAGCGGCGGCGGTGGCGACCTCGGTGGTCATGGCGGTGTCCTCTCGGGTTGGGGTGGTGCGGTTCAGACGTCGGTGCGGTAGCGGCGGAGCTTGTCGTCGTCGATCTCGACGCCGAGCCCGGCGCCGGGGCGCAGGGCGAGCTCGCCGTTCTCGATGCGGAGCGGCTCGGTGAGCAGGTCGTCGCTCATGTCGAGGAAGTTGGACAGCTCGCCGGCGTGCAGGCTGCTGCGCTGGTGGGCGGCGCCGAAGGCGACGGAGCAGATCGAGCCGAGCTGGCCGTCGATCTGGTTGCCCATGACCACCTCGAGGCCGAGTCCCTCGGCGAGGTGGAGCACCCGCTGCGAGCCGGTGAACCCGGTGCGGGCGGTCTTGATCGAGAGCGCCGTCGCCGAGCCGCCGAGCACCTCACGGGTCACCTCGGCCGGCGTGGTGGCCGACTCGTCGGCGATGAACGGTACGTCGAGCTGCTGCACCAGCCAGCGCCGCCCGAGCACGTCGTCGGCGGGGCTGAGCTCCTCGGCGAACGCGAGGTCGAGGTCGGCCATCTGCCGCATCGCGCGGGCGGACTCGGACGCGGTCCAGCCGCGGTTGCCGTCGACGTACAGGACGACGTCGGGGCCCAGCCCCTCGCGCAGCGCCCGGACCACGGCCACGTCGAGCGCCGCAGGGCGGCGGCCGACCTTGACCTTGAAGGTCGTGATGCCATGGACCTCGCGCATCCGCTGGGCCTCGGCGACCATCGCGGCCGGCTGGTCGAAGCCGAGCATGTGGGAGACCCGCATCCGGTCGGTGTAGCCGCCGAGCAGCTCGGAGACCGGCAGCCCCAGGGTGCGGCCGAGGGCGTCCCAGACCGCCATGTCGATCGCGGCCTTCGCGGTCGGGTTGCCGACCGTGCGGCCCATCAGCGCGGTCATCTGCTCGCGGTCGGTGAGCGCGAGGCCGACGACCTGGGGGGCGAAGATGGTCTCGATCACGGCGAGGATGCCGCGCTGCGTCTCGCCGTACGTGAACGGCCGCGGCGGCGCCTCGGCGACTCCGACCAGCCCGTCGTCGGTGTGCACGCGGACCAGCACGTGGTCGGCCACGTGGACCTCGCCGCTGGCGAACTTGAGCGGCTTGACGTAGGGGATCCGGAACGGGATCGCCTCGATCGCGGTGATCTTCATGGGGTCCTCAGGAGGCGGTGATCGGGGAGGTGATCGGGGAGGTCGTCGGGGTGGGGGCGGCGGTGAAGAACCCGTTGCGGTCGAGTACGTCGAGCGCGCCGGCCACCAGGGCCGACGGGTCGTCCGCGCGCCAGGCGAGCGAGAGGTCGATGGTCGCGGCGTCGGCGACGTCGCGGAACACGACGCCCTGCAGCTGCATGCTGCGCACCGACTCGGGCACCAGGGCGACGCCGAGCTGGGCGGCGACGAGGGCGAGGAGTGCGGCGGTGCCGGGCGCGCGATGGGTGATGTTGGGGGAGAAGCCGGCGCGCAGGCAGCTCGACACCATCGCCTCGTTGACCGCCGAGCGGGTGTCGGCGTAGGCCACGAACTCGTCGGCGGAGACGTCGACGACCTCGAGCGCGGGCTCGGCGGCGAGCCGGTGGTCGGCGGGAAGCGCGAGCACCAGCGGCTCCTGGAGCAGGGACCGGGTCTCGATGCCGGGCTCGGCGACCGGGCCGCGCAGCACGCCCAGGTCGAGCCGGCCGTCGGTCAGCCGCTCCACCTGGCCCGGCGTCAGGAGGTCGGCCTGCACCTCGAGCGCGACGCCCGGCAGCGAGGCGCGGACGATGCGCGACAGGCGGGCCAGCTGGGTGAAGGCGCTGGTGCCGGTGAAGCCGACCCGGAGCAGCCCGCGGCTGCCCTCGGCGATGCTGCGGGTCCCGACCACGCAGGCGTCGAGGTCGCCGAGGATGCGGCGCACCTCGCGGTGGAAGAACTCGCCGGCCGGGGTCAGGCTGACCTGCCGGGTGGTCCGGGCGAGGAGGAGGACGTCGAGCTCGGCCTCGAGGCGTCGTACGGCCTGGGAGAGGGCGGGCTGGGCGAGGTGGAGGCGTTCGGCCGCCTGGCCGAAGTGACAGGTCTCCGCGACGGCGTCGAAGTAGCGCAGCTGCTTGAGATCCATGGGTCACCTCCGGCCTGTGTGGTGGGCGTCACGCGGTCCCACCACGCTAGATCCGGGCCATCCAGAAACACAAAGACCAATAGTTCGATGATTCATAACTCCCAATTATGAATCCGACCCCGGCCAAGACCTAGCAAAACGCCTCGTGTGACGACCGCCACGGAGTGCTTGAGTTCCCGGCATCGTCCGACACAGACCCCCGGGAGGACCCATGACCGAGATGCTGGACCGGATCGGCAGCGTGCTGGCCGACGCCGTCGTCGAGGAGCCGGAGGCCGGGATCTACCGCGCCAACCGGCGGATCTTCACCGACGAGGACGTCTTCGAGCTCGAGATGAAGCACATCTTCGAGGGCAACTGGATCTACCTCGCCCACGAGAGCCAGGTCGCGAACCCGGGTGACTACTTCACGACGTACATCGGGCGTCAGCCGGTCGTCATCACCCGCGGCAAGGACGGCGAGCTGACCTGCCTGATCAACGCCTGCGCGCACCGCGGCGCGATGATCTGCCGGCGCAAGACCGACAACCGGATGACGCTGACCTGTCCCTTCCACGGCTGGACCTTCCGCAACGACGGCACCCTCCTCAAGGTCAAGGACCCCGACGGGGCGGGCTATCCGCCGTCCTTCGACACCGCGGGCTCGCACAACATGACCAAGGTGGCCCGCTTCGAGAGCTACCGGGGCTTCCTGTTCGGCAGCCTCAACGAGGACGTCAGCACGCTGGCCGACCACCTCGGCGACACGACCAAGGTCATCGACATGCTCGTCGACCAGTCGCCCGACGGGCTCGAGGTGCTGCGCGGCTCGTCGACGTACACCTACGACGGCAACTGGAAGGTGCAGGCCGAGAACGGTGCCGACGGCTACCACGTCACCGCGACGCACTGGAACTACGCGGCCACCACCTCGCGCCGCAACACCGGTGAGTCCGCGAACTCGACCAAGACCCTGGACGCCGGCCAGTGGGGCAAGTCGGGCGGCGGCTACTGGTCCTACCCCAACGGCCACCTGTGCCTGTGGACCTGGGCCGGCAACCCGCAGGACCGCCCACTGTGGGACCGGCTGGACGAGCTCAAGGCGCAGTACGGCGACGCCAAGGGCGAGTTCATGGTCAAGGGCTCCCGCAACCTGTGCCTGTACCCGAACGTCTACCTGATGGACCAGTTCTCCACGCAGATCCGGCACTTCCGCCCGATCGCGCCGGACAAGACCGAGGTCACCATCTACTGCATCGCCCCCAAGGGCGAGAGCGCCGAGTCGCGCGCCTGGCGGATCCGCCAGTACGAGGACTTCTTCAACGCCTCGGGGATGGCGACGCCCGACGACCTGGAGGAGTTCCGCTCCTGCCAGCTCACCTTCCGCGCCACCGCGGCGCCCTGGAACGACATGAGCCGCGGCGCCGAGCACTGGCTGACCGGACCCGACGAGGTCGCGACGTCCCTCGGCATGGACGGCGTCATCTCGGCCGGGCTGAAGAACGAGGACGAGGGGCTCTACCCCGTCCAGCACGGCTACTGGCGCGACACCATGCTCGCCGCCCTGGAGAAGGAGGCGGGCCGGTGAGCACCAACGCCCTGGCCGCCGACACCGGCGCGAAGCTGATCACCCAGAACGGGATCGAGCAGTTCCTCTACCGCGAGGCCCGCCATCTCGACGACCGCGAGTTCGAGAAGTGGCTCGAGTGCTACGCCGACGACGTCGTCTACTGGATGCCCGCGTGGACCGACGACGACGAGCTCGTCGAGGACCCGGAGAAGGACGTCTCGCTCATCTACTACCCCAACAAGGGCGGCCTGGAGGACCGGATCTTCCGGATCCGCACCGAGCGCTCGTCGGCGACCTCGATCCCGGAGCCGCGGACCAGCCACAACATCAGCAACGTCGAGGTGATCGAGCGTCGCGGCGACATCGTGGACGTGCGCTTCAACTGGCACACCATGTACTTCCGCTACAAGACGGTCGATCCCTACTACGGCACGTCGTTCTACACGATCGACTTCACCGGCGAGCAGCCGCTGATCCGCCGCAAGACCGTGGTGCTGAAGAACGACTACATCCATCACGTCGTCGACGTCTACCACTTCTGAGGGGGACCCGATGTCCGTCGACACCGAGCCGATCACGGAGGTCGCGACCCACCAGGTCGCGCTGTCCTTCGAGGACGGCGTCACCCGGTTCATCACCTGCCGCGCCGACCAGACGGTGGCCGACGCGTCGTACCGCCAGCGGATCAACATCCCGCTCGACTGCCGCGACGGCGCGTGCGGGACCTGCAAGGCGTTCTGCGAGTCGGGGGAGTACGACGCCGGCACCTACATCGAGGACGCGCTGCCCGCCGACGAGGCGGACCGCGGTTACGTGCTGCCGTGCAGCATGCGGCCGCGCTCCGACCTGGTCCTGCAGGTCGCCAGCACGTCCGAGGTCGCGAAGACCCGCGCGGCGACGTACGACGCCCGGGTCACCGAGCTGACCCGGCTCTCGGCCACCACCGTCGAGCTGGCCGTCGAGATCCCGAACCGAGGTGAGCTCGCCTTCCTGCCGGGCCAGTACGTCAACATCGCCGTCCCCGGCACCGACGTCACGCGGTCCTACTCCTTCAGCAGCGCGCCCCACGAGGAGCGGCTGTCGTTCCTGGTCAAGCTCACGCCCGGCGGGGCGATGTCGACCTGGCTGGCCGAGCGCGCGGCCGTCGGCGACGAGCTGAGCTTCACCGGGCCGCACGGCTCGTTCTTCCTCCGCGAGACGGAGCGGCCGGTGCTGCTGCTCGCCGGCGGCACCGGCCTGGCGCCGGTGCTGTCGATGCTGCGCAAGATGCGCGCCGACGCCTCGACCCGCCCGGCCCACTTGGTCTACGGCGTCAGCACCGACGAGGACCTGGTCGCGCTCGACCAGATCGCCGACGTCGCGGCCGGACTGCCCGGCCTCACCTGGGACCACTGCGTGTCCGACCCGGCGAGCACCGCGGCCAACAAGGGCTACGTGATGAGCCTGATCCGCCCCGAGCACCTCTACGACGGCGACGTGGCGATCTACCTGTGCGGCCCGCCGCCCATGGTGGAGGCCGTGCGCACCCACGTCGCGGACGCCGGCATCGAGCCCACCGGGTTCTACTACGAGAAGTTCGCGCTGGCAGTGCCCGAGGCGGCCGCGCCGACGGTGGCGGCGCCGGCAGCGGTGGTCGACACCGGCGCCGACCCCGAGGACGAGCTGATCATCGCCGGGGACGCACGGGGGATCGCCGGCCGCACCGTGTTCGCAGCGCGTGCCGCCGATCCGGGGAACGACGAGGCGGGCGACGACACGGCGGGTGAGTACGAGATCGGCGAGGAGCACCCCGACGTGCAGTCCTCCGACGCGATCTTCGAGGCCCGCGAGGCGCTCGAGCTCGGCGCCCTCGAGCTGACCATCGGCCGGCTCGGCTCGCAGCAGCTCGCCGGCTACCGGCTGCTGGCCGAGGCCACCCTGCCGTACGTCGACGGCGACCACTTCGTCGACGCCGCGGCGTACACCGAGACCAACGCCGCCTTCCACGACTACCTGTTCGTGCAGACCCGCAACGAGCACCTGCTGCAGGCCTACCAGGCCCTGGGCGTGAAGGGCCGGATGGGCGAGGTGCTGCGCCACGCGACGTGGTGCCACCCGCGCTGCGCGGTCGACCACGTCGAGATCGTCGAGGCGTTCGAGGCCGGCGACCGCGAGGTCGCCCGGCAGCTGATCGTCGCCCACGCCGAGCGGTCGAAGCAGACCATGCGCCGGGCGATGTCCGACGCCACCGCCGCCACCCGGCCGCGCTTCGTCACGCCGGGGCGGTTCGCCGGCAAGGTCGTCGTGGTGACCGGCGCGGCCCAGGGCATCGGCGCCCAGGTGGCGCGCCGGATCGCCGCCGAGGGCGGCGCGCTGGTGCTGGCCGACCGCTCCGAGCTGGTCGCGGAGCTGGCCGACGAGCTGACCGGGCAGGGCGCGAACGCCGTACCCGTGACCTGCGACCTCGAGACCTGGACCGGTGCCTCGGTCCTGGCCGACGCGGTCCGCGAGCGGTTCGGCCGGATCGACGTCCTGGTCAACAACGTCGGTGGCGCGATCAACTTCAAGCCGTTCACCGAGTTCAGCGCCGAGGAGATCGCCGCCGAGCTGGACCGCTCGCTGATGACCACGCTGCTGGCCTGTCGCGCGGCCCTGCCCGGGATGGTTGAGCGCGGCAGCGGCGTGATCGTCAACGTCTCGTCGGCGGCCACGCGCGGCATCCACCGGATCCCCTACTCGGCGGCCAAGGGCGGCATCAACGCGATCACCGCCTCCCTGGCCCTGGAGTACGCCGACCGCGGGATCCGCGTCGTCGCGACCGCTCCCGGCGGCACCGAGGCCCCGCCCCGCCGGATCTCGCGCGGCACCCCCGAACCGCGCACCGCGACCGAGCGGGCGTGGTTCCAGGCGCACATCGACCAGACCCTCGACTCCTCGCTGATGGGCCGCTACGGCACCCTCGACGAGCAGGCGGCGGCGATCACGTTCCTCGCCTCCGACGAGGCCACCTACATCACCGGGACGGTCCTGCCCGTCGCCGGTGGCGACCTCGGCTGAGGTCCGGCCCAGGCCCTACGGTGACCTTGTGACCCCCGGCCCGTCCCTGGTGCCGACCCGGCGTCGAGCGCTCGACGACCTGGCCGGCACCGAGGCACGACTGGTGCTCGTCACGGCGCCGGCGGGAGGCGGGCTGAGCACCTTCCTGCGGGCGTACGCAGACAGGGCGAACGCAGTCCACCGGCTGCTCGGGCTGTCGTGGGAGGACGCGCCGGGATCGGCTCTCGGCGGTGTCGTGCCCGGCGCGGGGGACCTGGTGGTGCTGGAGGACGCGCACCACGCCGACCCCTCCTCCGTGCAGGCCCTGGTCAGCGCTGCCCGGGCCGCGAACGGCCCGCGGGTGGTGCTCGGCTGGCAGGTGCCCGGTGGTGCGGATCCCGCGCAGGACCTGCTCTTCGACGGCGTCCGTGCGGCGGCCGACCAGGTGCTGCCGCTCGCCGCGCTCACCGGTGAGGACGTCGCGGCCATCGCCGAGCAGCGAGGCGTGGTGCTGCCCGCGAGCCAGGTCGACCGGCTGCTGCGGCACACCGGCGGCCGGGTCCGGCACGTGGTCGAGCTGCTGGACGACGTACCCGCGAGCGACTGGACCGCGCCGTGGTTCGCGTTGCCCGCCCCGGCCACCGCCTCCCGCGCGGTGCGGGCCGCGCTGGGTGCGCTCGACGATGCGGGCCGCTCGCTCGTGCAGGCCGTCGCGGTGCTGGAGACCGCCGACCGCCATGCCCGGGCGGTCCCGGTGGAGGACGCCGGCGCGGTCGCCGGGCTCGACGGCACCACGGCGGCGATGGGCGATGCCCTGCGCGGCGGGCTGCTGCTCAGCCTCGACGAGCACGACGCCTGGACCCGGCTGCCCGATCCCGTCGTACGCCGGGCGGTGCTCGACGACCTCGGCCCGGTCCGTCGCTCCGAGCTGCACGAGCGCGCCGCGGACGTCGTCGCCGACCCGGCCGTCGCACTGCGGCACCGCTGGTTCGCGCACCCGCGTCCCGACGACGACCTCGCCGACCGGCTCGACGCGCTCGCCGGGGAGCGGGCCGGCCAGGGCGCGTGGAGCGCCGCGGCCGACCTGCTGGTCCTCGCGGCGCAGGCGAGCGCGGACCGCGAGGCCCGGGGCGACCGGCTGGTCCGCGGGGTCGACGCCCTGGTCGGCGCAGGGGAGGTGCCGCGCGCCTCGCGCTACCTGCCCGAGCTCGAGTCGCTGCGCGAGACCCCGCTGCGCAACGCGGTCCTCGGCTACCTGGCCGTCGTCCGCGGCCGGCCCGCCGAGGCGGAGAGCCGGCTGGGCCGGGCGTGGGAGCTGGTCAACCCGCGGCGCGAGCCGGGCACGGCGTCCCTCGTCGCCCAGCGCTACGTGCTGCACCACCTCGCCCGCTGCCGGCCCCGCGAGCTGGTCACCTGGGCGGACCGCGCGATGGAGCTGGTCGACCCGGCCGCGCCGACCGCCGTCGAGGCCGCCGCGGTCCGCGGGCTCGGGGTCGCGCCGACCGAGGGGATCGACGTGGCGCTCGACGGCTACCGCGCGCTGATGGAGCGGGTGCCCGAGGGACCGGTCGCGCAGCGGGTCACGATGGCGACCGGCTGGCTGCACCTCGCCGCCGACGACCCCGACCGGGCGCGCGAGGAGCTCGAGAGCGCCGTACCCACGGACTTCCTGGGCGGTTCGCTGCGGATCTCGCTGTGGGCGCGGGGCTGGCTGGCGCGCGTGCAGTTCCAGGCCGGCGACTGGGACGAGGCGATGCGTACGTCGACCGCCGGGCTCGAGGTCGCGCAGCGCTCCGGGATGAGCCTGCTGGTGCCGCTGCTCGCCTGGACCCGCACCCAGGTGCTCGCCCTGCGCGGGGACTGGGACGCCGCCGAGCAGTCGCTGCGCACCGGTGACGCCGCGAGCCGCGACTACGAGCTGATGCGGGTGCCGGCGGCACTGGCCCGGGCGGCGTACAGCGAGGCACGGGCGGACTACCCGTCCGTCGTCCGCGCCCTCGCGCCGCTCACCCAGCCGTGGGCGCGGGACTGGGTCGAGCAGCCCGGCTACTGGCCGTGGGCCGACGTGCACGCCAACGCCCTCGTCCTGGTCGGCCGGCAGGACGAGGCCGACGCCTTCCTGACCCGGCACGAGGAGGTCGCCCGCGAGCACGGCCACGCCTCCGCGACCGCCCGCCTCGCCTACGCCCGCGGCCGCTGGTACGGCGTGCGCGGCGACCTCGACGCCGCCCGCGCCTGCTTCCAGGAGGCGATCGCGCTGCTCGAGCCGCTGCCACTGCGCTACGACCGGGCCCGCGTCCACTTCGCCTACGGCCAGACCCTGCGCCGCGCCGGCCGCCGGGCCGAGGCGGACGCCGTGATCACCACCGCCCGCGACGCCTATCTCGCGCTCGGTGCCGCGACGTACGTCGCGCGCTGCGACCGCGAGCTGGCCGCCGGCGGAGTCAACGTGGTCCGCGGTCACCGCGAGTTCGACGACCTCACCCCGCAGGAGGAGGCCGTGGCCGGACTGGTCGCGCAGGGCCGCAGCAACAAGGAGGTCGCCGCCGAGCTGTTCCTCTCGGTGAAGACCGTGCAGTTCCACCTCACCCGGGTCTACGCGAAGCTCGGGGTCCGCTCGCGGGCAGAGCTCGCCGCGCGGCGGTCGCGGTGAGCCGGCCGCTTTTCACGCTCTGACGCCCCCGCTCCGCGCCTCCTGTGGACCGACCACGGGGAGGGTGGATTGATCGCCGACGGTGATGGATCCCCACCCGGGTCAGGACCGGCAAAAGCCCTCGTGTGACCGCGGTCACGCCTTGGCAGGGTCGTGCTCCGACCCGATCCCTCCCGCAGGAGCAGCCTGATGACCACCACCTCACCCACCGCACCCGGCGATCGCCGTACCGTCGCCTGGGTGGTGGCGCTGTGCGCCGCCGCCCTCGTCTTCGACGGCTACGACCTCGTCGTCTACGGCACCGTCGTCCCCGTCCTCCTCGGCGACCCGAGCCAGCTCGGGACGATCACCCCGGCCGCGGCCGGCCGCCTCGGCAGCTACGCGCTGGTCGGCGTGCTCGTCGGCGCGCTGGCCGCCGGCGCCGTCGCCGACCGGATCGGTCGCCGGAGGGTGGTGCTGGTCAACATCGTCTGGTTCTCTGTCGGCATGGGGGTGACCGCGACGACCCACAGCGTGGCCACCTTCGGGATCGGCCGGTTCCTGACCGGCATCGGCGTCGGCGCGCTCGTCGCGACCGTCGGTGCGCTGGTCGCCGAGTTCGCGCCCGCCGGGCAGCGCAACCGCTACAACGCGCTCGTCTACAGCGGCGTGCCCGCCGGCGGTGTCCTCGCGGCGCTCGTCGCACTGGTCCTCGACGACGTCACCGGCTGGCGCGGCCTGTTCTGGGTGGGAGCATTGCCGCTGGTCGTGCTGTTCCCGCTCGCCCTGCTCAAGCTGCCCGAGTCCCCGAAGTGGCTCGCCGAGCGTGGCCGCCCCCGGGCCGCCGCGGAGCGGGTCGGCTTCGCCGCGCTCGCCAGCCGCCACTACGGACCGGCCACCCTGCTGCTCGGCACGATGAGCTTCGCCGGCCTGCTGCTGACCTACGGCCTCAACACCTGGCTTCCCGAGATCATGGGCCAGAACGGCTACGGCAAGGACTGGGCGCTCACCTTCCTGCTCGTCCTCAACGGCGGTGCCATCGTCGGCGGCCTGCTCGCCTCCACCGCCGCCGACCGGCTCGGCGCCCGAAGCGTCGTCGCGACGACCTTCCTGATGGCCACTGCCGCGCTGCTGCTCCTCCCGCTCGGCCTGCCGGCCGGCGCCCTCGTGCTCGCCGTCGCGGTCGCCGGCATCGGCACCATCGGCACCCAGGTGCTCGTCTACGGCCTGGTGTCGAACTACTACCCGACCTCGGCCCGCGGCGCCGGTGTGGCCTGGTGCGCCGGGTTCGGCCGGCTGGGCGGCATCCTCGGCCCGGTCATCGGCGGTGCCCTCGTCGGCGCCGGCCTGGGCGGCGGTACGGCGTTCCGCATCTTCGCCGCGGTCGCCGTCGCCGGCGCCGTCGTGACCCTGCTCGTCCCGCGCTCGCGCGCCGAGGAGGAGTCCGCCCCGGTCGCCGGCGGGCAGGGTGACCTGGTCGTGGCGCGCACGTGACCCGTCCCCGCCTGAAGCACGTCGTCCGCGACCTCGGCCCGACCGAGGTCGCGAACGGCGTCGTCGGCGCGATCTTCGCGATGACCGGTCCGGTCGCGGTGATCCTGACGGCCGCGGCGAGCGCGGGCCTGGGGCCCGACCTGGTCAGCTCGTGGATCTTCGGGGTCTTCGTGCTCAACGGCGTGCTGACGGTCGTCGCCTCCTGGGCGCACCAGCAGCCGCTGGCCTTCTTCTGGACCATCCCCGGCACCGCGCTGGTCGGCCAGGCAGCCGCGCACCTGCCGTGGTCCGACGTCCTCGGCGCCTACCTCCTCACCGCGGTCCTGCTCGTCGTCCTCGGCCTGGTCGGCCGCGTCGACCGGCTGATGGCTGCCCTGCCCACGCCCGTGGTGATGGCGATGGTGGCCGGTGTCTTCCTCGGCTTCGGGACCGGGCTCGTCTCCGCCGTCGGTACGACGGCCGGGGTCGCCGCCCCGATGGTCGCCGCCTTCGCCGTCGTCGCGCTGCTCCCACGGGTGCGCGCGGTGCTGCCGCCCGTCGTCGCGGCTGTCCTCGCCGGCGTCGTGGCCGTGCTCGTCACCCGCACGGTCGAGCCGGTCGCGTGGCCGGGCAGCGTGCTCGCCGTACCCGTGCTGCAGGTGCCGACCTTCTCCTGGGCCGCGGCCGCCGAGCTCGTGCTGCCGCTCGCGGTGACCGTCGTGTTCGTCCAGAACGCCCAGGGGATGGCGGTCCTCGCGGCCGCCGGCCACCGCGCGCCGATGCGGTTCGTGACGATCGCGTGCGGCCTGGTCTCGCTGCCGTCGGCCGCCGTCGGCGCGATCAGCAGCTGCCTGACCGGACCGACCAACGCCCTGCTCACCGCCTCGGGGCGCCGTGAGCGCCAGTACGCCGCCGGCATCGTCTGCGGCGTGGTCGCGATCTGCTTCGGCATGCTCGCCCCGCTCGCCGTCGCGCTCCTCGGGGCCGCGCCTCCTGCCTTCGTGGCGGCGCTGGCCGGGCTCGCCCTGCTCCGGGCACTGCAGGGCGCCTTCGCCTCGGCCTTCGCGGGTCCCGACGTCACCGCGCCCCTGCTGACCTTCCTGGTCACCGCGTCGGGCGTCAGCTTCCTCTCGCTGGGTGCGCCCTTCTGGGGGCTGGTGACCGGGGTCGTGGCGACCTGGCTGGCCGCTCGCCCCTCAGCGGTACGTCAGCCAGAGCCCGACCGCCGTGACGAGCGGCGCGACCAGCAGCCACGTGGTGAGGCCCGGGCGGCCGTGGATCTTCCGGGCGGCGACCACGGCGATCGCCATGAAGGCACCGCCGATGACGTTCAGGCCGACCCGGGCGGCGCCCGCTGACGGCTCGATCTCGAGCGCCGCGATCACCATCCCCGCCGCCAGGTGGGCGGCGGTGAAGACCACCAGGGTCGACATCACCCAGCGCTGCACGTTCGTCAGTGCCCGGTCGTTGACGGGACGGACCGGGTGGGCCGGATCCATCAGGTGGCGGCGTCGGCGGGGCGCGGTGTCGATGCTCATCGGATCTGCTCCGTTCATGGTGGGCCAATAATTTGTACACCAACTATTGCTACACTAACAACATGCCCAGTGCCTCTGATTCCCGTCCGCAGCCGGAGAATCCGCTGGCGCTCGACCAGCAGGTCTGCTTCGCCCTGGCGATCGCCTCGCGCAACGTCATCGCGCTCTACCGGCCGCTGCTCGAGCCGCTGGGCCTGACCCACCCGCAGTACCTCGTGATGCTGGCGCTGTGGGAGAGCGAGCCGCTGCGCGTCACCGAGCTGTCGAAGCTGCTCGACCTCGACCCGGGCACGCTCTCGCCGCTGCTCAAGCGGCTGGAGGCGGCCGGCTACCTGCGGCGCGAGCGCGACCCGCGCGACGAGCGTGCGCTGGCCGTGGTGCTGACCGAGCGCGGCCGGGCGCTGCGCGACGACGCGGAGGCGATCCCGCCGGCGATCGTGGAGCGACTCGGGATGCCGGTCGAGGAGCTGCTCGAGCTGCACGCCCGGCTCACGGCGGTGATCGCCGCTACCCGCTGACCCTGATCAGGTCCTGCAGCACCGCCAGTGTCCGGTGCAGGTGAGGCTCGGTGCGCTCGGCCCGGTGCGCCACCGCGAGCTCGACGCTCCGGGCCGGGCGCACGAGCGGGCGGTAGGCGACGCCGTCGAGAGTCAGCGCGCCCACCGGCTCGGGGACCACGGCCACGCCGAGTCCGCCGGCGACGAGGGTCACCAGGGTCGACGTCTCGCCCACCTCGTGGCGGATGCGCGGCGTCACGCCGGCCTCGGCGAACAGGCCGCGCACCACGTCGTACATCGCCGACCGGCGGCCGGCCGAGTGCACGATCAGGTCGGCGGTGGCGAGGTCGGCGACCCGGACCTGCTTGCGGGCGGCGAGCCGGTGTCCCACGGGTACGGCGACCACGAGTCGCTCCTCCCGCAGCACTGTGACGGCGAGGGCGGCGTCGTCGACCGGGGGGCGCAGCAGGGCGAGATCGATGGCGCCGGCGCGCAGGGCCTCGACCTGGTCGGCGACGAGCATCTCGCCGCGGAATGCGAAGTCGATGCCGGGCAGCTCCTCGGCCAGCCGGCGGGAGAGGGCCGGCAGCAGGCTGTACGTCGCGGATCCGACGCACCCGATGGCGAGGTGGCCGACCGCGCCGGCCGCGACCCGGCGGGCCTCGTCGGCCGCGTCGTCCACCTCGGCCAGGATCGCTCGGGCCCGCGCCAAATAGGCGGACCCGGCCGCGGTGAGGTCGACGCGACGGGTGGTGCGGACGAACAGCTCGACGCCAACCTCCGCCTCCAGGCGGCGGATCTGCTGGGACAGTGGCGGTTGGGCCATGTGCAGCCGCTCGGCGGCGCGGCCGAAGTGGCGCTCCTCGGCGACGGTGACGAAGTACCGCAGGTGGCGCAGCAGATCCATATCTGAATTCGTTTCAATCGTGTCGAATACTGATCCTTCACAATATCAACTCGCGCGCCTAGCGTCGGTGTCGTGAGCTCTTTCGTCTACGCAGCGGTCCGCACCCCGTTCGGCCGGTTCAACGGCGCCCTCGCCGGCGTCCGCACCGACGACCTCGGTGCCGCCGTCGTCTCCTCGGTCCTCGCCCGCACCCCCGACCTCGACCCCGCCGCGATCGGCGACGTGGTCTGGGGCAACGCCAACGGCGCGGGGGAGGACAACCGCAACGTCGGCCGGATGGCGACCTTGCTGGCCGGCGTACCTGTCAGCGTGCCGGCCACCACGGTCAACCGGCTCTGTGGCTCCAGCCTGGACGCCGTGATGGTCGGCTCGCGCACCATCGAGACCGGCGACGCCGACATCGTCCTCACCGGCGGCGTCGAGTCGATGACCCGCGCCCCGTGGGTGCTGCCCAAGCCCGACCGCGCGTTCCCGGCCGGCGACGTCACCGCGGTCTCCACCACCCTCGGCTGGCGGCTGGTCAACCCGCGGATGCCGAAGGAGTGGACGGTCAGCCTCGGCGAGGCCAACGAGCAGCTGCAGGAGAGGTTCGGGATCTCCCGCGAGCGCCAGGACGAGTTCGCCGCCCGCTCCCATCGGCTCGCCCACCAGGCGTGGGAGGACGGCTTCTACGACGACCTGGTCGTCCCCGTCGAGGGCACCGAGCTCGCCCGTGACGAGGGCATCCGGCCCGGCAGCACCACCGAGTCGCTCGGCGGGCTGAAGCCGGTCTTCCGCAAGGACGGCACGATCACCGCCGGCAACGCCTCCCCGCTCAGCGACGGCGCGTCCGCCGTCCTGCTGGGCTCGGAGGCCGCCGCCGACCGGATCGGTACGACGCCCCTGGCACGCGTGGCCGGCCGGGCGGCGTACGCCCTCGAGCCGCAGGCCTTCGGCTACGCGCCCGTCGAGGCGGCCAACGCGGCTCTCGCCCGTGCCGGGATCTCGTGGTCCGACGTGGGCGCGGTCGAGCTCAACGAGGCCTTCGCGGTCCAGTCGCTCGCCTGTGTCGACGCCTGGCCGATCGACCCGGAGATCGTCAACCAGCGCGGCGGCGCGATCGCGCTCGGCCACCCGCTCGGCGCGTCCGGCGGCCGGTTGGTCGGCACGCTCGCCAAGGTGCTGCGCGAGACCGGCCGGCGCTGGGGCGTCGCCGGCATCTGCATCGGCGTCGGCCAGGGTCTGGCCGTCGTCCTCGAGAACCCGGAGGCCTCCTGAAATGGCGCGCACCCAGCTGATGGAGACCGCTGACGAGGCGGTCGCCGGCATCGAGGACGGATCCACTGTCCTGGTGGGCGGTTTCGGTCTCGCCGGCATGCCCTTCGATCTCATCGACGCCCTCATCCGGCAGGGCGCGACGGACCTCACCATCGTGTCCAACAACGCCGGCAACGGTGAGGTCGGGCTCGCCGCTCTCCTCAAGGCCGGCCGGGTGCGCAAGGTCGTCTGCTCGTTCCCGCGCCAGGCCGACTCGTACGTCTTCGACGAGCTCTACCTGTCCGGCAGGCTGGAGCTCGAGGTCGTGCCGCAGGGCAACCTCGCCGAGCGGATGCGAGCTGCGGGCGCAGGGATCGGCGCCTTCTACAGCCCCACCGCCGTCGGTACGCCGCTCGCCGAGGGCAAGGAGTCGCGGGTGATCGACGGGCGCGAGTACCTGCTCGAGTACCCGATCAAGGGCGACTACGCCCTCGTCTCGGCCCACACCGCCGACCGTCTCGGCAACCTCGTCTACCGCAAGACGGCTCGCAACTTCGGGCCGGTCATGGCCGCTGCGGCCACCACGACGATCGCCCAGGTGAGCGCCGTCGTACCGACGGGGGAGCTGGACCCCGAGGCCGTCGTCACCCCCTCCATCTACGTCGACCGCGTAGTCGCCGTCGAGGCCCGCCACTACACCGTGCAGGGAGCCCGCTGATGACCGTCGAACACCTGGACCGCGGCCCGCTGACGATGGACGAGCTCGCCGAGGTGATCGCCCGCGACATCCCCGAGGGCTCCTTCGTGAACCTCGGCATCGGCCAGCCCACCAAGATCGCCGACCACCTCGCTGACGAGCTCGGCGTGATCCTGCACACCGAGAACGGCATGCTCGGCATGGGGCCGGCCGCCCGCGGCGACGAGGTCGACCCCGACCTCACCAATGCCGGCAAGGTCCCCGTGACCGAGCTGCCCGGGGCGTCCTACTTCCACCACGCCGACTCCTTCGCCATGATGCGCGGCGGCCACCTCGATGTCTGCGTCCTCGGCGCCTACCAGGTCGCCGCCAACGGCGACCTCGCCAACTGGCACACCGGCCGCCCCGACGCCATCCCCGCCGTCGGCGGCGCGATGGACCTCGCCATCGGCGCCAAGGACGTCTTCGTGATGATGGGGCTGTTCGGCAAGGACGGCTCGCCCAAGCTGGTCCCGGCCTGCACGTACCCGCTCACCGGCGTCGGCTGCGTCAGCCGGGTCTACACCGACCACGGAGTGTTCGAGGTCGGCGGCCCGGCTGTCGTCGTACGAGAGACGTGGGGGATCTCCGTCGAGGAACTCGGTCGCCGGCTCGGCCTGGAATTGGCTACAAAGGAGGGGTGACCCCCGACGCCGACTCCTTCCGCGCGCTGGCGCGCAGCTCGCCCTGGCGCTGGCGCACGCTGCTGTTGCGCGCGCGGGCGTCCTGGCTGGGTGGCGAGGTCGTGGCGTACGTCGACCGGCCGGGCCGGCTCGTCGTGCGCGACGCCGGTGGGCAGGTGCACCGCGTGCAGGGCCTGCCCTACGGCTCGTTCTCCCTCCGGGTCGGGAACGGGCCGGGACGTCCCGAGTCCAGACGGACGTCCTTGCCGCACGAGGTGTCCCCGGTGCTGCGTCCCGACGGGCTGGTCGCCGAGCGGCCGCTCGCGCACTTCGAGGTCGACTACGACGACCCGATCTGGTGCAACTACACGTGGGTCGCGATGCTCGACCCGGTCGAGCTCAGTCACCACGTGCGAGCCGACCGGGTCCGTGCCGACGTCGTCGAAGGACGCGATGTGTGGCGCGCCGACCTGGTTCCGCTCCCCGGCTACGAGCCGCGGTGCGGTGGCGGCTGCTGCGAGCTGCTCTGGAGCGAGGTCTCCTGGCACAGCGACAGCGACGGCCCCGGCACGCCCAACTGGCGCCCGGTCCCCGAGGGGACCGTCTTCCCTGACCTCCACGACGTCGCCCTCGACCTGCAGACCGGCATCGTGCTGCGCTGCCTTCCCGTGGGTGCGCCGGACGCCGTATGGCAGGAGATGGACGTGCTCGAGGTCGACGCTCCCGCACCGGACTGGGCGCAGGTCGCCTCATGACGGATCCCGACGCCCGCCAGGTGCTGCGGCGCTTCTTCTCCGCCGACGGTCGCCTGATGGACCTGCCCACCCGGCACGCCAAGCGGCTGGTCGTGCTCGACCACGTCGCCCAGCGCTTCGAGCCCGGCCGGCGCTATGGCTGGCGGGAGGTCGACGCGATCCTGCGTGAGGTCCACGACGACCACGCCGCGCTGCGCCGCTACCTCGTCGACGACGGGTTCCTGTCCCGCGAGGGCGACGTCTACTGGCGCAGCGGCGGCACCGTCGAGGTGTGACCAGCTCCTGCGCCGGTTCTGCTCGTCCCGCTCTGCTGGTCCGCCGGGCCGGGCGTCTCATCGGCCCCATCGGGCCCACGGGTTCCTGTGCCCGCCGTTCGTCACCCCCAGGCCTCGTCGCGTCGCGTGTTCTCCACAGCTCGTCCGTCCGTGAGCGGCACCTGGTGGCGGCTTGCGACAGGGTGCGGTCCATGACGAAGGGAGGTGCCCATGACAGATGATCGGCGCGACCCGAGCGGGCCGCCGGTGCGCGCTGGCGGGCGCTCGAGGTGAGGAGGCACGATGAGAGGCATGACGACCCCGACCCTCGGCCCGGGCCACACCCGAGCGGACCTCGACCGGATGCCCGACGACGGCAACCGCTACGAGCTGCTCGAGGGTGAGATCGTGATGTCGCCGGCGCCCTCGTTCGACCATCAGCGGATGTCGGGTGCCCTGCACGTCGCACTCCACCTGGCCCGCCCTGAAGGTCTCGTCGTCCTTGCCGCGCCCTTCGACGTGCAGCTCGAGGAGCTGTCGGTGGTCGAGCCGGACCTGCTGGTCGTGGAGCGGGACCGTCCCGAGCAGCGGGGGTTGACGGGCGCCCCGCTGCTGGTCGTCGAGATCCTCTCGCCGAGCAGTCGCGGCCGCGACCAGGTGCGCAAGAAGCGGCTCTACGAGCGGGCTGGGGTGCCGTCGTACTGGGTGCTCGATCCCGAGGTGCCGAGCCTGACCGCCTGGGAGCTGCGGGAAGGTCGCTACGAGGTGGCCGCCCTGGTCGCGGGCGAGGAGGAGTGGACCGCGACCGCGCCCTACGACATCACCCTCGTCGCGGCGCGGCTGCTGGACTGATCGAGGCCGGGGAGTTCCCGAGTTCGCCCACCGCGAACGCCGGAACACCGCGAACCCGGAATGCATTGGAAGGTGCATGACGAACCCGATCCAGCTTCCGGTGCTGTTCCTCTCCGACGTGGTGGTGCTCCCCGGGATGGTGGTCCGGGTCGAGCTCGACGAGCCCGCCCGAGCCGCCATCGACGCCGCCCAGCTTGCTGCTCGTGAATCCGGCGACCACGCCCAGGTTCTCGTCGCTCCTCGTCTCGAGGACCGCTACGCGTCGTACGGCGTCGTGGCGAGTGTCGAGAAGGTCGGCCGGTTCTCCGGTGGCGAGCCGGCGGCCGTGCTCAAGGCCGGCGGGCGCGCCCGCATCGGCAGTGGTGTGTCCGGTCCCGGCGCGGCCCTGTGGGTCGAGGTCGAGCCGGTCGACGGCGGGGTCGTGGACGACGACGTCCGTGTGCTCGCCGAGGACTACCGCAAGCTGGTCGTGGGCCTGCTGCAGCGCCGCGAGGCCTGGCAGGTCGCCGACCAGGTGACCCGGATCGACGACCCGGCGACGCTGGCCGACACGGCCGGCTACGCGCCGTACCTCTCCGATGACCGGAAGCGCCAGCTCCTCGAGACCCCGTCGGTCCGCGAGCGGCTCGAGCTGCTCGTCGAGTGGACCCGCGACTTCGTGGCGGAGTCCGAGGTCAGCGACAAGATCGACGCCGACGTGCGCGAGTCGCTGGAGAAGAACCAGCGCGAGTTCCTGCTGCGCCAGCAGCTCGCCGCGATCCGCAAGGAGCTCGGCGAGGGCGACCCCGACGGTGGCGACGACTACCGCGCCCGGGTCGAGGCGGCCGACGTCCCCGACGCGGTGCGCGAGGCGATGCTGCGCGAGGTCGACAAGCTCGAGCGCTCCAGCGACCAGAATCCCGAGGCCGGCTGGATCCGTACCTGGCTCGACACCGTCCTCGACCTGCCGTGGAACGTCACGACCGAGGACGACACCGACATCGCCGCCGCGCGCGCGGTGCTCGACGCCGACCACCACGGGCTGGACGAGGTGAAGGACCGGATCACCGAGTACCTCGCCGTCCGGGCCCGCCGTGCCGAGCGCGGCCTCGAGGTCGTCGGCGGCCGCGGCTCCGGCGCCGTCGTCCTCCTCGCGGGGCCTCCGGGGGTCGGCAAGACCTCGCTCGGCGAGTCCGTCGCCCGCGCCCTCGGGAGGAAGTTCGTCCGGGTCGCCCTGGGTGGCGTCCGCGACGAGGCCGAGATCCGCGGTCACCGGCGCACGTACGTCGGCGCCCTTCCCGGCCGCGTCGTACGGGCCATCAAGGAGGCCGGCTCGATGAACCCGGTCGTGCTGCTCGACGAGGTCGACAAGGTCGGCTCCGACTACAGGGGCGACCCGGCCGCGGCCCTGCTCGAGGTCCTCGACCCCGCGCAGAACCACACCTTCCGCGACCACTACCTCGAGCTCGACCTCGACCTGTCCGACGTGCTGTTCATCGCGACGGCCAACGACATCGGCTCGATTCCGGCCGCCCTGCTCGACCGCATGGAGCTGGTCGCCATCGACGGCTACACCGAGGAGGACAAGGTCGCGATCGCCCGTGACTTCCTGGTTCCGCGCCAGCTCGAGCGGGCCGCGCTGTCCGCCGACGAGGTGAGCATCACCGACGAGGCGCTGCGGGAGATCGCGGCGAACTACACCCGCGAGGCCGGCGTACGCCAGGTCGAGCGGCTGCTCGCCAAGGCCTTCCGCAAGGCCACGGCCCGACTCGCGTCCGGCGAGGTGGAGCGGGTGGACATCGGCATCGACTCACTGGTGGAGCTGATCGGCCGGCCGCGGTTCACCCCCGACGTCGAGGAGCGTACGTCGGTCCCCGGCGTCGCCACGGGCCTCGCGGTCACGGGCATGGGCGGCGACGTGCTGTACGTCGAGACGTCGGTCGCCTCGGGCGAGACGGGGCTGACCGTGACGGGCCAGCTGGGCGACGTGATGAAGGAGTCGGCGCGGATCGCGCTCTCGTGGGTGCGCTCGCACGCCACCGAGCTCGGCATCCCGGCCGAGGCCTTCGAGCGGTCGATCCACGTGCACTTCCCCGCGGGCGCCGTGCCGAAGGACGGGCCGTCCGCCGGTGTCACCATGGTCACCGCGCTGGTCTCGCTGCTGACCGGTCGCCCGGTCCGCTCCGACATCGCGATGACCGGCGAGGTCACGCTGTCCGGCCGGGTGCTCCCGATCGGCGGGGTGAAGCAGAAGCTGCTCGCCGCCCAGCGGGCCGGCGTCGCCGAGGTGTTCATCCCCGAGCGCAACCGGCCCGACCTGGACGACGTCCCGGCCGAGATCCTCGACGCGCTGACCGTGACGCCGGTCGGTGCGGTGACCGAGATCCTCGAGCGGGCGCTCGTGGCTCTCGACGCGGGGGCCGCTGCGGCCTGATCTGATCCGCACCCCCTACGAATTGGTCCCGGTTCGACCGGTTTCACGACCAATTCGTAGGGGGTGCGGTCGTCAGGCGCCGGCGAGGTCCTCCGCGTCGACGATCCGGTACGCGTAGCCCTGCTCGGCCAGGAACCGCTGCCGGTTCTGGGCGAACTCGGCGTCGACGGTGTCGCGCGCCACGATCGTGTAGAAGTGCGCGACCTTCCGCTCGCCACCGGGGCCCGGCGGCCCCGGGCGGAGCAGCCGACCGAGGCGCTGCGCCTCCTCCTGTCGTGAGCCGAACGATCCCGACACCTGGATGGCGACCTCGGCGGTGGGCAGGTCGATCGAGAAGTTCGCGACCTTCGAGACCACCAGCAGCCCGATCTCGCCGGAGCGGAACGCGTCGAACAGCCGCTGCCGCTCCTTGACCGTCGTCTGCCCGGTGATGATCGGCGCGTCCAGGGCCTCGCCGAGCTCGGCGAGCTGCTCGAGGTACTGCCCGATCACCAGTGTCGGCTGGCCGGCGTGCCGCGCCACGAGGTCGCGCACCACCGAGAGCTTCTCCGGGGTGCATGCCGCCAACCGGTAGCGCTCCTCGGGATCGGCCGTCGCGTAGGTCATCCGGGCGGACTCCGGCAACGACACCCGCACCTCGATGCAGTCGGCCGGCGCGATCCAGCCCTGGGCCTCGATGTCCTTCCACGGGGCGTCGTACCGCTTCGGGCCGATCAACGAGAACACGTCGCCCTCGCGGCCGTCCTCACGGACCAGCGTCGCGGTCAGCCCGATCCGGCGCCGCGCCTGCAGGTCGGCGGTCATCCGGAAGATCGGCGCCGGCAGCAGGTGTACCTCGTCGTAGACGATCAGGCCCCAGTCGCGCGCATCGAACAGCTCCAGGTGCGGGTAGACACCCTTCCGCTTGGTCGTGATGACCTGGTACGTCGCGATGGTGACCGGCCGGATCTCCTTGACGGTGCCGGAGTACTCGCCGATCTCGTCCTCCGTCAGCGAGGTACGACGGACCAGCTCGTCCTTCCACTGCCGGGCGCTCACCGTGTTGGTGACCAGGATCAGCGTGGTCGCCTGCGCGTGGGCCATCGCGGCCGCGCCGACCAGCGTCTTGCCGGCCCCGCAGGGGAGGACGACGACGCCCGAGCCCCCGTGCCAGAACGCCTCGGCCGCCTCCGACTGGTAGGAGCGCAGCGACCAGTCCTCCTCGTCGAGCGCGATCGGATGGGCCTCGCCGTCGACGTACCCGGCATAGTCCTCGGCCGGCCAGCCCAGCTTGAGCAGCGCCTGCTTGAGGTTGCCGCGCTCGGAGGGGTGGACCGCGACGGTGTCGTCGTCGATCCGGTCGCCGAGCATGCCGGCGATCTTCTTGGCGCGCAGCACCTCCTCGAGCACCGGCCGGTCGCTGGAGGCCAGCACCAGGCCGTGCACGGGGTGCTTCTCGAGCCGCAGCCGGCCGTAGCGGGCCATCGTCTCGGCGACGTCGACCAGCAGTGCGTGGGGGACCGGGTAGCGCGACCAGGTCAGCAGCGTGTCCACCACCTGCTCCGCGTCGTGCCCGGCGGCACGCGCGTTCCACAGCCCCAGCGGGGTCAGCCGGTAGGTGTGGATGTGCTCCGGTGAGCGCTCCAGCTCGGCGAACGGTGCGATCGCCTTGCGGCACTCCGCGGCCTGCGGGTGGTCGACCTCCAGCAGCAGCGACTTGTCCGACTGCACGATCAGGGGTCCGTCTGTCACCGCACGAGTTTACGTGACGGGGATGACCCGGCTGATCCGGTGCACGGCGTAGCGCCGCTCCGCGTCCGGGTCGTCGTCCTCGGCGTCGGCGTCGAACGCGGTCAGCTGCCCGCCCTCGACGACGAGCGGGCGCACGGTCCGCTCGGACACCACGCCTTGGTTGTCGGTGAACCCGATGAGGACGGCGCCGCCGCGCTCGATCGCCTCGCGCAGCGCCGAGAGCACCCCGCCGCCCGCGGCGGTGGCGGTCGCGGGCCGGTTGCGGGCCGCCTCGTCCCCCTCGCGCAGCGTCGCCACGGCGGACACGACGTGGGCGGCCTGACGGGCCGCGGACCGGGCGGTGTCCGCGCTCTCCCGGGTCCGGGGGGTGCGGGCGCGCAGGGAGTCGGGCGCGCCCACCCGGACCACGCCGTCGGGGCCCTCGACCACCGGCGCCAGGCCGAGCTCACGCAGCCTGAGCAGGAGGACGTCGATGGGCAGCGTCGAGACCACGACGGTCGGTGCGATCCGCTGCAGCCCGAGCCCTGCCGCCTTCGGGTGGTTGACCAGCGCGGCCAGCGCCGCCTCGTCCTCCGAGCGCACGAACGACGACGCCAGCCCGACCCGCAGCCGCCCGAAGGAGCGGACCACGTCGTCGATCAGGTAGCTCAACGGCTGGGGGACCGGCGTGCGGGACGCGGCGAGCACGAACGCGTGCAGCTCGGCCGCGGTCCAGCCGGAGTCCAGCGCGCGTCGTACGGAGCCGGGGGTGAAGCGGTAGACCGTCGCGGCACCGTGCGAGTCGACGTCGGCGACCTGCTGCAGCCGCCGGGCCAGGTCGGGCTCGAGCGGACCCGGCGCGACGGCGGTCAGGTCGGCCTGGATCAGCACGTGGTCGACGGGCGGCGGCAGCAGCTCGGCCAGAACGGGCGCGGGGTCCTCGCTGGCCAGCAGCGCTCGCGCGTACGGCGCCAGCACGTCGGCACCCGTCAGCCCGAGGACGGCCGCCTCGGCGACCGCCCACGCCACCAGGTCGGGACGGGTCCGGGGCCGGCGCGGCCGCTCCCATGCGACCCGAGCGACCAACGACGGCAACCCGGTGCCGGCAGCGAGGCCGTGTCCCTCGGGCAGGCCGGCCAGGACGGCGAGCGCCATCGCCTTGGCCTCGGGCATCCCGGCAGCGGCCAGCTCGGGGGTCAGCGCGTTCCACGGCTTCTGGTCCGGCCCGCGCTCGCCGACCAGCGACGGCAGCCGCGCGCTCGACAGCCAGGCCCGCGCCAGCACGGTCCACCGCTCGGCGACCGGCCGCTCGGCCCACTCGTCGAACGCCGAGGTCGGCACCCACACCGGGTTGCCGTCCGCGTCCGCGCGGGTGGCGGCCAGCCCGGCCTCGTGCGCGAGCTCGACGACCAATGCCGCCTCGGCCTCCGGCACCTGCAGCTGGGCCGCGGCAGCCTTCAGCTCCCGCACGCCCAGCCCGGTGGTGCGCAGCGCCGCCGCAGGGCGGGTGCCCCACCACTCGAGGAGCAGGCCGACGCGTCGTACGACGTCCGTGGCGGCGCCCAGCGCGGCACTCGCGGCCAGCCTCGGCGAGCGCTCCTCCGACGCGACCGGGGGCGCGACGTCGACCGGCTCGGTCGTCGTCCGGCCACCGCGGACCGCCAGTCCGACCTCGCCCGGCACGACCAGCAGCCCTGGGAGGAAGGAGCCGCCGGGAACCAGCAGCCGGTGCGCGACGAGCAGCTCGGCGGGGGTCTCGGCGTCCTCGGGGCGCACCCCCACCCGGACCGACCCGGACTTCGCCGTACCGCCCTCCGCGATGACGTGGTCGAGCAGCGCGCGGGCCGCGGACGGCAGCGCCGCCAGCGCCTCGGCGATCTCCTCGGCCGGGCGCGGGGTCGCCGTCCGCGGCCGCAGCCCGCTCACCCCGGCGTCCGGACCGCCGACCATCGCGTCGGCGACACCGCTCAGCGCCCGGAGGCCCTCGGGCGAGTCCCAGGCGACCGCGAGATCGCGCAGCCGGGCGAGGGTCGCAGCGACGTACGCCGGGTCCGCGTCGACGATCGCGGCGACTTCCGGATCGGTGGTTTGACCGGCGACGACGAGGGCATCCAGTACCGAGAGCTCGCCTCGGGTGAGGCTGTCGAGCGCGCGAGCGATCGAGTTCCTCACCGCGGCGCGGGACGCGAGTTGTCCGAAGTCGTGAGGGGCAGGGGTGGCCAGGTCGGGACGAGCGGTGAGCAGGCGCTGGAGCCGATCGTCGGGCCACGACCGCAGCTGGTCGGCCAACGACCGGTGTCCGCTCGGTCCCGCTCCCACGGTGCCAACGCTAGGACATCGATGAGCAGCGTCGAGCTGCACCACGGTGCTGCGACGGACGTCGGCCTGGTCCGGCAGGTCAACGAGGACGCCTTCCTGTCCGATCCGCCGGTCTTCGTCGTGGCCGACGGCATGGGCGGACACGACCGCGGTGACGTCGCCAGCCGGTACGCCGTCGAGGAGCTCGCGCGCCTCGCCCACGGCGACTACGACCTCGACGACGGCACCGCGGCGGTCGACGCGGCGCTCCAGGCCGCCCAGGACCGCCTGCTGGCCTACGACGAGGAGCAGCGCGCCGCCGGGGCCGGTGACGACTTCGCGGCCGGCACCACCGTCGTACTCGCCCTGCTCGTGCAGTCCGCGGACGGACCCCACTGGCTGCTCGCCAACGTCGGGGACTCCCGGATCTACCGATGGAACGAGGGCGAGCTCGAGCAGGTCAGCGTCGACCACAGCCTGGTCCAGGAGCTCGTCGACGCCGGCCGGATCACGCCCGACGACGCGGCCGTCCACCCGAATCGCAATGTCGTCACCCGCGCGCTCGGGGGAGCGGCGATGCCCGGTGCCGTCAGCGGCGCCGCCGACTACTACCTGCTGCCCCTCGCCGCCGCCGAGCGCCTGCTGCTGTGCTCCGACGGCGTCAGTGGCATGGTGGACGACGTGACCATCGCCTCGATCCTCGCCGGGTACGACGACCCGCGCGACGCCGCCGACGCCCTGGTCGCCGCCGCGGTCGCCGCGGGCGGGCACGACAACGCGACGGCCGTCGTGGTCGATGTGGTGGGATTGGCACACGTTGACCCGTACGACTCCCGCACGCAGCGGCTGAGTCTGGAGCAGAAGTTGGGGGCCCTCCCATGAGCGACACCGCCTGGTCGTACCGCAGCGGTGCCTGGTTCGCCGTCTTCGGACCCGAGGCCGCCATCGTGCTCCCGGAGTCGCAGAAGGAGCAGGTCGTCGGCCTCTGGGCGATGGTCGACGGCGGCGCCGGCTTCGACGACGTCCTCGACGGGCTGCTCGCCTCCGGCCTGAGCCGGATCCCCGGCTTCGTACTGGTCAGCACCGACGAGGGCCCGACCCGCTTCCTGCTGCGCGGCCCCGACGTGGTCGCCACCGTCACCGCCGCCGGGGAGACCGTGACCGTCGACGGCGGCGCGAGCCACACCTGGGTCGAGCGCAGCCTCGACGACGTCACCGCGCTCAGCATCAGCCTCCCGGCCGGCGAGGGCGAGAGCGACGACACGGACTTCCCGATCCTGACCGGGCTGGTCCGGGTCGGCCGGATCGACCGCCCGGCCGTGGCCGTGGCGGCTGCTGCCCCTGAGCCGGTCGCCGAGCCGGTCGCCGAGCCGGTCGCCGAGCCGGTCGCCGAGCCGGTCGTCGAGCAGGAGCCCGAGGCGGAGCCGGTCGTCGAGCCGGAGCCGGAGCCGGTCGTCGAGCCCGAGCCCGCCCTCGGCGGCGCGCACCTCGCGCTCGACGAGCCCAGCCCGCTTGACGAGGGGGGTGCGGCGGTGACCGAGGCGGCGTACCTCGACGACGGCCCCGCCACCGAGGTCATGGACGCCGTCGACGAGTCGATGGACGAGCCGCTCGCCGAGGCGCCCCAGGAGCCCGCGCCCGACGGCTGGGTCACCCCCTGGGACACCCCGGCCGCCGACGGCTCCGACGACGTCGTTGCCGGCGACGCCGCCGGCGCCGACACCGCGGCCGAGCCCGACGCGCTCGACGAGCCGCCGACGCCGGCCGTCCCCGCGCCGACCTTCCCGCCGCTGGGCGGCCCGACCGAGGTCGCGCCGCCGGGCTGGGTGCCGCCTCCGCCGCCGGCCCCGGGTGCGCCCGAGGTCCCCGACGCGCCGCCGCTGCCGGTCGGCTCGTGGGAGCCGGTCGGCAGCGTCCCCGCGCCGCCGGGCCCCGGCATCGAGCACGACGGCTTCACCGTCGCCGGTGCCGGCGAGCCGCCGGCGCCGCTGGTCCCGCCCGTGCCCGGCACCCCGGCCGCCCCGCCGGTCACCCAGCCGGTCGCCAAGCTCCTCGTCTCCGACGGGCAGTCGATCATCGTCGACCGCGCGGTCCTGATCGGCCGGGCGCCGGAGGCGCGCCGGTTCACCTCGACCGAGCAGCCGATGCTCGTCACGGTGCCGAGCCGGCTCCACGAGATCTCCTCCACCCACGTCGAGGTGCGTCCCGGCACGGGCGCCGACCTCGGCACCGCCGTCGTGACCGACATGGGCTCGACCAACGGCACCGTTCTGGTGCAGCCGGGCCTCGGTCCGGAGGACCTCAAGCCTGGCATCGCCGTCCAGCTGATCCCCGGCGCGACCATCAACCTCGGTGACGGGATCACCATCCAGGTCACCCGTCCCTGATCCCCTGCCGCTACTCGGAGCGCCCTGCATGTCGCACGTCCCCACCCCGACACCCCTCGCCGCCGGTGACCTCCGTCCGGCGGAGATGGAGCGACGGTTCACCGCCTTCGTCATCGACCGGGCGGTGGGCTGGGGAATCGCCACGGCGGCCGCCTTCGGCGTGTGGAAGCTGGTTGATCCCGACAACGGCGCGGTCGTCGTGCTCTCCTTCCTCGGCGTCGCGGCGGTGGTCGGCCTGGTGCTCGCCGTTCTCGTCGGTACGACGGGCCTCACCCCCGGCAAGGCCGCGACCGGCCTGCGCGTGCTGCGGCGTACGACGGCCCGCCCGATCGGTGTCGGCGCCGCCCTGCTGCGCGCGATCGTGCTCGGCATCGCCGGGCTCCCGACCGCAGGCCTCGGCCTGGCAACGTTCGCCTGGACCGCCGCGATGGACCCCTCGCGCCAGCGTCGCGGGCTGCACGACCGGATCGGCGACGCGATCGTCGTCGACGTCCGGCCGCAGGAGGTCGAGGCCGCACCGGTCGTCGAGCGGCCGCAGCAGATCGTGAACCTCACCGCGATGCGACTGCTGCCCTCGCCGGTCGAGGAGCACCCCACGCCGATGCCGGACCCGACGCCGACTCCGACGCCGACTCCCGCCCCGACTCCCGCCCCGGCCCCCGTCCCCACGCCGGTCGCCGCGCCCACCCCGGCCCCGGCACCCACGCCGACTCCCGCTCCCGCGCCGGCGCCCCAGGCCCGCCCGACCCCGTCGGTGCCACCGGCCGCACCAGCCGTCCCCGCAGCAACCGTCCCGCCCGCGGCACCCCGCGTCCCGGTCGAGCAGACCCGGGTCCGCCCCGAGCCCGGTGCCGGTACCGGCCCCGCGGCCCTGCCGCCGAGCCCCGCGACCGTGCGGTGGCGGGTGGCGTTCGACACCGGCGAGGCGTTCGTCGTCGAGGGCCTCGCGCTCGTCGGCCGGCGCCCGGAGCCGCGGCCGGGGGAGGAGGCGCGCCACGTCGTACCCCTGCGCTCCTCCGACATGTCGCTGTCGAAGACCCACGCGCAGTTCCAGGTCGCGCCCGACGGTGCGCTCGTGGTGATGGACCGCGGGTCGACCAACGGCTCCTACGTCATCCGCAAGGGCATGTCGCGCTCGCTGTCGCCGGGACGCCCGAGCACGCTGCTCGCCGGTGACGAGGTGCGCTTCGGCGACCGCACGATGCGGGTCGAGCGCGAGACCTGACGTCGGGACTCAGGCGCCGGCCCACTCGCGGCGCAGCAGCCCGTAGACCGCGGTGTCGCTCCACGTGCCGTCCCGGTCGGGGTAGTCCTCGCGGGTGTGCGCCTCGTGCCGCATCCCGAGCCGCTCGCACAGCCGCGCCGAGGCGAGGTTGCGCGGGTCGAGGCGCGCCATCAGCCGGTGCAGCGGGTAGTGCGTGAACGCCAGGTCGACCAGCGCCCTGGCCGCCTCGGTCGCGAACCCGCGCCCGGCGTGCTCCGGCGCGAAGACCCAACCCAGCTCGCCGATGCCCGGCGGGTTGCTCTCGCCGTGACGGTCGGTGAAGCGCAGCATCAGGTCGCCGACGAGCACGCCGTCGTGGACCACCGCCAGCGCCAGGATCTCACCGGGACCCGACGGCGCTGTGCCGGCGACCAGCCGTTCCATCCGCCCGGCCACGCCCTCGGCGTCCAGCGCCGGGAACGGCAGGTAGCGGGTGACCTCGGGGTCCGAGCAGTAGCCGCCGATCGCCGCGCTGTCCGCGGGCGCGACGGTCCGCAGCACCAGCCGTTCGGTCCTGACGGGCAGGGGCGGTGCCGGCAGCACGGGGGCCGTCAATTCGGTTGCCACGTCAGTGAGAATAGGTGGCGGCACGGACATGAGCCTCGATCCGCGGAGCGAGGCTACGATGTGCCGCGCGTGCGCCCGACCGGTGCGCACGCCTGCGATGAGGAGAGGTTGGGCGGACCCGTGCCGACTGGCAAGGTGAAGTGGTACGACGCGGAGAAGGGCTTCGGCTTCCTCTCCCAGCAGGGCGGCGAGGACGTCTACGTCCGCGCCGACGCGCTGCCCGAGGGCGTGACCACGCTCAAGGCAGGCACCCGTGTGGAGTTCGGCATCGCCCAGGGGCGCCGCGGCGAGCAGGCGCTCCAGGTCCGCGTCCTCGACGCGCCCGCCTCGGTCTCGCGCAACCAGCAGCAGGCCAAGCGCAAGAAGCCCGAGGAGATGGTCCCGATCGTCGAGGACCTGATCCGGCTCCTCGACGGCGTCGGCGAGGCGTACCGCCACGGCCGGCACCCTGACCGTCGTACGGCGCAGCCCGTGGCCAAGCTGCTGCGCGCGCTCGCCGACGAGCTGGAGTCCTGACCCCGAGGCTCAGGCGGCCGGCTTGGGTGCCGGCCGCTGCGGCCTGCTGCGCAGCACGAACACCGCCCACGCCGTCAGCAGCACCGCGGCGAACGCCAGTCCCACCCCGTTGACGGCGGGGTAGGACATCACGACGCCGAGGAAGCCGCCGAACACCCACGCCAGCTGCAGGGTGGTGTCGCCCTTGGCGAAGGCGCTGGCGTGCGCGCGCACCGGGACGTCGCTCTGGATGGTCGAGTCCAGGGACACCTTCGCGAGGTACTGCATCAGGCCGACCGTCAGGCCCAGCGCCACCAGCAGGAGCAGGCCGTAGAACACGGTGGCCAGCACCAGCACCACGATGTCGGCGACCAGCGCGACCACGACCATCACGGCGGGGTTGATCTTGCGGGCGAGCGAGGCGACCACGATCCCTACCGTGTTGCCGAGCCCGGCGGCGCCGATGACCAGGCCGACCAGCAGCGTCGAGCGGGTCTTGCTCTCCCAGCCGTCGAGCGGCTCGGTGGCCAGCACGAACGTCATGAACATGGTCAGGAAGCCCGACAGCAGGCGTGGTCCGCAGTTGGCCCGCAGTGCGAAGGCGACCTTCGGCGGCAACCCCGGACGGCGGCGCGCACCGGCGGCGTCCCGCGGTCCGTCGACCGACTCCTCGCCGGCCGACGAGTCCACCCCGCTCGGGAGCAGGATCGCGGCGACCGTGCCGATCGTGAACACCACGAAGGCGTAGCGGCAGGCCCACTCCGGACCGATCCAGTACGCCGCGCCGGCCAGCGGGCCCGAAACGCAGGCGCCGACCACGCCGGCCAGCGCGACCCGGCCGTTGGCCTTGACCAGGGTGATCTCGCTGGGCAGCAGGCGGGGGACGGCGGCGGCCTTCGCGACGCCGTACGCCTTGGAGGAGACGAGGACGCCGAGCGCGGCGACGTAGAACCAGGGCGACCCGTCGCCCAGCGTCCCGGCCAGCACCCAGCACAGGAACGCGCGCAGCGCGAAGGTCGCGCCGATCGCCCAGCGCCGGCCGTGGCTGAACCGGTCGAGGAAGGGCCCGATCAGTGGCGCCACGATCGCGAACGGGACCATGGTCAGCCCCAGGAACAGCAGCACCGGACCACGCTCGCCGCTGGTCGCGCCCGCGAAGAAGACGGTCCCGGCGAGCGCGATCGCGAACGCCGAGTCTCCGGCCGCGTTGGCGGCGTGCAGCTCGATCAGCCGGTTCAGCCCGGAGCGCTCCGCTCCCTGCGCGCCCGCTGCCTTGCGGGCCTGGCGGAAGGTCGCCCGGCTGGCCCGGCCGGTCACCGAGGCGACCCCCTTGAGCCCCCGCGCCGTCGCCTTCGCGCCGGTGCCGAGGCTGGAGCCGACCGCCCGCATCGAGCCGGTCTCGGTGACCTCGGGGCTCGGTCCGGCCTCGGGGCCCGGCGGGCTGGCCGGTGGGCGCGGGTCCGAACCGTGCGTGCTCACGCCCCTATCTTGCCTGCCCCGACGTGACGATCACCGGTGGCATGGGGGATGCTGTGCCCGTGTCCACCCTGGAGCGCAAGCTGACCGACGCCGCCACCGCCGATGCCGTCGACGCGGCCCGCGCTGCGCTGCTCGAGGAGGTCGACGCCGGCGACGTGGGCGACCACACCGGTCACCAGGTCGACGGACTCCGGGTCGTCACGCACCTGTTCGAGTGCACCCGCAAGGGCTACGTCGGCTGGCAGTGGGCGGTGACCCTCACCCGAGCCTCCCGTCAGCGCAAGGTGACCGTCGTCGAGGTCGTGCTGCTGCCCGGCCCCGACGCCATCGTCGCGCCTGCCTGGGTGCCCTACCGCGACCGCCTGCAGCCGGGCGACATGTCGCCCGGCGACCTGTTGCCCGTCTCCGACGACGACCCGCGCCTGGTGCCGACGTACTCCTTCGGTGACGACCCGCTCGACACCGACGAGAAGGCCCAGGTCCGCCAGGTCGCCAAGGACCTCGGCCTCGGCCGGGTCCGGGTGCTCTCGCCCGAGGGCCGCGACGCCGCCGCCGAGCGCTGGTACGACGGCGAGGCCGGCCCCGATGCCCCGATCGCCAAGTCCGCGCCGCACCACTGCTACTCCTGCGGCTTCCTGGTCCGCCTCGGCGGCCCGCTCTCCGAGCTGTTCGGCGTCTGCGCCAACGGTGACGCCAACGACGACGGCCGCGTCGTCGCGCTCCAGCACGGCTGCGGTGGTCATTCCGAGGTGCGCCTCAGCAAGCGGCAGCAGCCGCAGCCGCCCGCCCCGCCGGTGGTCGACACGATCTCGCTGGACGACCTCGAGAAGTTCTGAGCGCCGCCCGCCCTTGTAACTAAGAGATTCCGCGGGTAGGCGCGTGTCGGTGAAGCAGGACAGGCACGAGCCTCGGTAGCAGAAGAGGTGTCTAAAGCCGCCTTCTGTTCCCCGAGGTGCTCGTGCCTGCCCTGCCATCCTCTGTCATCGAACCGGTCTGGGACCAGTTCGCCGCGCTGATCCCCGAACACATCGACACCCACCCCCTGGGCTGCCACAACCCGCGCATCCCCGACCGCGTCGTCTTCGACAAACTCGTCCAAGTCCTCGTCCTCGGCGCCGCCTACGACAAGATCGCTGACCACACCTGCTCGGCGACCACCATCCGCAACCGCCGCGATGAGTGGATCGCCGCCGGGATCTTCGAAGCACTCGAACAGGCCTGCCTCGATGCCTACGACCGCATCGTCGGACTCGACCTGGCCGATGTGACCGCCGACGGCTGCCTGGCCAAAGCGCCCTGCGGGGGTCAAGCAGCCGGCAGATCCCCCGTGGATCGAGGGAAACTCGGCACCAAACGCTCCCTGCTCACCGACGGCAACGGCATCCCCGTGGGCTGCGTCATCGCGCCCGGGAACCGACACGACTCACCGTTCTTGCGCCCGACCCTGGAGACACTGGGCCGGTTCGAGACCCGCCTCGGTATCGGGTTCGGCATCGGCTTACCCGACGAGATCACCGTCCATCTCGACGCCGGCTACGACAGTGCCACCACCCGCGACCTGCTCGACGAGCTCGGCTGCCAAGCGGTGATCTCTCAGAAGGGCCACCCCCTCCAAGCCGGTCGGCGATGGGTCGTCGAACGCACCCATGCCTGGCACACCCGCGGGTTCAAGAAACTCGCCATCTGCACCGAACGCCGTACCCGCGTCATCGCGGCCTTCATCGCGCTCGCCAACGCTGTGATCATCACCCGGCAACTCCTCCGAGCCGCTTGGACCACCCACCGTTGGGACACCCGACCGGCCCGCCAGCCGTGACCTACCCGCGGAATCTCTAAGTGTTACAGCGCGAAAAGGGGCGCACCAGCACCCGGGTAGTGGCCATACCGCCCAGGTAGATGCTGAGCGCCGATCGTGCGTGGGCGAGGGTGCTCGATGCATCTCGGACGCGTCTACCCGGGTGCTGTTGCTACCTCCCGGGCGCTGCTGCACCGGAATTCGTGCTGTAACACTTAGTTACAAGGGCGGTTGGTGTCAGGCCCCGCTGAGGACGGCCACCGAGTAGAGGTCGTCGACCGGGCGCAGGTCGTAACCACCGAACCGGTGCTGCACGACCAGCCCGGCGGCGGCGACGTCGGCCAGGAACTCCTCCGGCGCATAGACGCGCGCGGTCGAGGGTCCCTGCTGCAGGTGGAAGCCGACCAGGATCCGTCCGCCCGGCGCGAGCAGTGAGCCCAGCCGGCGGAGCACGGCGACCTCGGTGTCCTCGGCGACGAAGGTGAGCACGTTGCCGACGCAGACGACGAGGTCGTAGGCGAGGGGCGCGCCGGCGGCGGCGAGTGCCTCGGGGGTGAGGGCGAGGATCTCCAGGGGCACGACCGGCAGGTCCGGGAAGGTACGACGCGACTGGGCCACGAGCGCCGGGTCGGGCTCGGCGGCGGTGACGTGGTGCCCGAGGGAGAGCAGGTGGGCGCCGATGCGGCCCATGCCGGAGCCGGCGTCGAGGATGGTCGCACCGCGCTCGACGAGGGTGTCGGCCAGGCGGGCCTCGCCGACCACGTCGGCGCCGTCGGCGATCAGCTCGGCGAACCGCTCGCCGTACCCCACCGTCTTCGCGCCGCCCAGCGCCCACCGGGTGGGCGGCAGGGGAGCCTCACTCATCGGCGTCGAGGTCCCGCTCGGCGCGGACCTGGCGGCGGCGCTTGCAGTACTCCGAGCCGAGCAGGCCCAGGCCCACGCCGGTCAGGCACATCCACAGCAGCCAGGTGCGCCCGTCCTCCTCGAGGCGGCCGTAGAACGGCAGCAGGCCGACGAAGGCGACGAGGAACAGCACGGTGCCGACCTGGACGGTCCGGACGCCGTCGACGTCGAGCGGCTCGACGGGGGCGATCAGGTAGGTCCGGTTGCCGAACTCGTGCTGGGTCGGCTGGTCGTCACGGAGCTCCACGCCAAGAACTCTACTCCGCGAGGAATGATTACCGAAGGTAATGACTTATGCTAACGACATGCCGACTCTGGAGAAGCACGTGCGCAGCAACGCGGGGCTCGCGACCGAGCTCCGGTTCGCCGTCATGCGCCTACGCCGCCGGCTCGCCCGCGAGCGGCACCCCGACAACGACCTCAGCGTGTCGTCGATGGCGGTGCTCTACGCCCTCAACCGTCACGGCGACCTCGCGGTCGGCGCGCTCGCCGCGCGCGAGCAGGTGCAGCCCCCGAGCATGACCCGCACCGTGACCGCGCTGGCCGACGCCGGCCTGGTCGAGCGGTGCGCCCACCCGAGCGACGGACGACAGGTGGTCGTCCGGATCACCGACGACGGCCGCGCGGTCGTCGCCGCCGACCTCACCCGCCGTGACCGCTGGCTCTCGCGCCGCCTCGAGGACCTGAGCGCCGAGGATCGCGACGTGCTGCGCCGCGCGGCCCCCATCCTGCAGCGCCTCGCCGAGGCCGAGACCGACTGACCCGAAGGAGATCCCACGAGTCCCCGATTCCGCTCCCTGTCCCACCCCAACTACCGGCTCTACTTCGCCGGCAGCCTCGTCTCCAACGTCGGGACGTGGATGCAGCGCGTCGCGCAGGACTGGCTGGTCCTGACCATCCCCGGCAACGGCGGCGCCGCGCTCGGCATCACGACCGGCCTCCAGTTCCTGCCGGTGCTGCTGCTCTCGCCGTACGCCGGGGTGGTGGCCGACCGCATCTCCAAGCGCGTCCTGCTCCAGGTGACGCAGGCGATGATGGCCCTCGCCTCGCTCGCGCTCGGCCTGATCGCGGTGCTCGGTGTCGCCCAGACCTGGCACGTCTACGTCATCGCGTTCGTCTTCGGCATCGGCGCGGCGTTCGACGCCCCCGCCCGGCAGGCCTTCGTCTCCGAGATGGTCGGCGCCGACGACGTGACCAACGCCGTGAGCCTCAACTCCGCCGCGTTCAACGCCGCCCGGCTGATCGGGCCCGGCCTGGCCGGTCTGCTGATCGGCTTCGGCGGGGGTGGGATGCGCGCCACCGGCTGGGTCATCCTCGCCAACGCGCTGTCCTACCTGGCCGTGATCGCCCAGCTGCGCCGGATGGACACCGCGGCCCTCCACTCGCCGCGCCCCGCCGCCCGCACACCCGGGATGCTGCGCGAGGGTGTCGCCTACGTGCGCAGCCAGCCGAAGATGCTGATGATCCTCGTGCTCGTCTTCTTCATCGGCACCTTCGGGATGAACTTCCAGATCACCTCGGCGCTGATGGCCACCGAGGTCTTCGACAAGGGTGCCAAGGAGTACGGCGTGCTCGGCTCGGTGCTCGCGATCGGCTCGCTCACCGGCGCGCTGGTAGCCGCCGGTCGCTCCCAGGTGCGGGTGCGGCTGCTGATGGGGGCGGCCGTCGCGTTCGGAGTGCTCGAGATCGCGGCCGGCCTGGCGCCGACGTACCTCACCTTCGTGCTGCTGTGCCCCCTCCTCGGCTTCTCGGTGATCACCGTCCTCAACTCGTGCAACGCGCTGCTGCAGACCGAGTCCGCGCCGGCGCTGCGCGGACGGGTGATGGCGATCTACATGACCATCGTGATGGGCGGCACGCCCCTCGGCTCGCCGGTCATCGGATGGATCGGCGAGCAGTTCGGAGCCCGGTGGACCCTGGTCGTCGGCGGGGCCCTGGTGCTGGCCGGCGTCGGGCTCGCGGTCGCCGTACGCCGGGCGGCCCTGACACGCCTCGAGCCGACCTCGGGCTCGACCCCCGTCGTGGCTCCTGCGATGCTTCGGCCGTGAACTCGGCCGAATTCCTCGCTCCCGCGAACCCGATCGACCGCTTCTTCCGCATCTCCGAGCGGGGCTCCAGCCTCGGCCAGGAGCTCCGCGGAGGCGTGGTCACGTTCTTCACGATGGCCTACATCGTGGTGCTGAACCCGCTGATCCTCGGGTTCGCGACCGACATCGACGGCAAGTACCTCGGCGGCGGCAGCGCCCCGAACCTCGCCGCGATCGCCGCGGGTACGGCGCTGGTGGCCGGCGTGCTCACCATCTTGATGGGCGTCGTCGCCAACTACCCGCTCGCGCTGGCCACGGGCCTGGGCCTCAATGCCTTCCTCGCGTTCGCGGTCGCCAGCCAGATGACCTGGGCCGACGCGATGGGCCTGGTCGTGATCGAGGGCGTCCTGATCCTGGTCCTCGTCCTCACCGGCTTCCGTACGGCGGTCTTCCGGGCCGTCCCCGCGCAGCTCAAGGTCGCCATCTCGGTCGGCATCGGCCTGTTCATCGCCCTGATCGGCTTCGTCGACGCCGGCGTCGTCAAGCGGATCCCCGACGCCGCCAAGACGACCGTCCCGGTCCAGCTCGGCGCCGACGGCAGCCTGAGCGGGTGGCCGGTCCTGGTCTTCGTGGTCGGGCTGCTGCTGATGCTGGCCCTGTGGGTGCGCAAGGTGCGCGGCGCGATCCTGATCTCGATCGTCGTGATGACCGGGGTCGCGGTGATCGTCGAGGCCATCGGCGACCTCGGTACGTCGGCCGAGAAGGCCGGCGGCTGGGCACTCACCGTCCCCGCCTGGTCCGGTGACTTCCACGCACCCGACTTCGGCACCCTGGGCGAGTTCAATCTGCTCGGCTCATGGGACAAGGTCGGCGTGGTCACCGTCCTGCTGCTCGTGTTCTCGCTGATGCTCGCCGACTTCTTCGACACCATGGGCACGATGACCGCCATCGGCGCGGAGGCCAACCTGCTCGACGAGGAGGGCATGCCGCCCCACGCCGACCGGATCCTGGTGGTCGACTCGGTCGCCGCGATCGCGGGCGGCGCGGCCGGCGTCTCCTCGAACACGTCGTACATCGAGTCGGCCTCGGGCGTCGGCGAGGGCGCGCGCACCGGGCTGGCATCGGTGGTCACCGGCCTGCTCTTCCTGGTGACCATCTTCGCCTCGCCGCTGGTCGCGATGATCCCGTCCGAGGCGGCGGTCCCCGCGCTGATCCTGGTCGGCTTCTTGATGATGCAGCAGATCACCGGCATCGCCTGGGACGACGTCGAGATCGCGATCCCGGCCTTCCTGACCATCGTCCTGATGCCGTTCACGTACTCGATCTCGGTCGGCATCGGCGCCGGATTCGTGTCCTACGCGTTCCTCAAGGTGGTCCGCGGGAAGGCCCGCGAGCTGCACCCGCTGCTGTGGGTCGTGGCCGGTCTGTTCGTCGTCTACTTCGCGATCGACCCGATCACCCGCTGGCTGACCTGAGCACCGACCCCGGGAGCGGCCGCTCAGGCGTGCGGTCCGCATTTTGACCCGCCTTCGGGGCGGCCGGTAATCTCGAATCTCGTGTCTGGGGCCACCCGGCACGTCGAGCATGCCCTCAGTCCCCGCCTTCACCGGCGCGGCCCACGGGGGAGCGCTCCGGCACTCCGCATCAACGCTTCACTCCGAGCCCGGCACCGTGCCGAGCCGTGATCTCAAACCGAAAGGGAACCACCAGGTGCCCACCATCAATCAGTTGGTCCGCAAGGGCCGCCAGGACAAGGTGTCGAAGACCAAGACGCCTGCCCTGAAGGGTTCGCCCCAGCGTCGCGGTGTGTGCACCCGCGTCTACACCACCACCCCCAAGAAGCCGAACTCCGCCCTCCGGAAGGTCGCCCGCGTGCGCCTGTCCAGCGGCGTCGAGGTCACCGCCTACATCCCGGGTGAGGGTCACAACCTGCAGGAGCACTCGATCGTGCTCGTCCGCGGCGGTCGTGTGAAGGACCTGCCCGGTGTTCGCTACAAGGTCATCCGCGGCGCCCTGGACACCCAGGCCGTGAAGAACCGTAAGCAGGCTCGCAGCCGCTACGGCGCCAAGAAGGAGAAGAGCTGACATGCCGCGCAAGGGCCCCGCGCCGAAGCGCCCGATCGACGTCGACCCGGTCTACGGTTCGCAGCTGGTGACCCAGCTGGTGTCGAAGGTGCTCCAGGACGGCAAGAAGCAGGTCGCTCAGCGGATCGTCTACTCCGCTCTCGAGGGCACCCGCGAGAAGACGGGCGTCGACCCGGTCATCACCCTCAAGCGTGCGCTCGACAACGTGCGCCCCGCGCTCGAGGTCAAGTCCCGCCGTGTCGGTGGCGCGACCTACCAGGTCCCGATCGAGGTCAAGGGCAACCGCGGCACCACGCTGTCGCTGCGCTGGCTCGTCGGCTACGCCCAGGAGCGTCGCGAGAAGACCATGGCCGAGCGCCTGCAGAACGAGATCCTCGACGCAGCCAACGGCCTCGGTGCCGCGGTGAAGAAGCGCGAGGACACCCACAAGATGGCCGAGTCCAACAAGGCCTTCGCTCACTACCGCTGGTGACCATCCGTACGGCGGAGCCCCGGCTCCGCCGTACGTCACCTGCTCATCCTCTACTTAAGGAACGCTGACTCACGTGGCAGTCGACATCACGACGGACCTGAACGTCGTCCGCAACATCGGCATCATGGCGCACATCGACGCCGGCAAGACCACCACCACCGAGCGCATCCTGTTCTACACCGGCATCACCTACAAGATCGGTGAGGTCCACGATGGCGGCGCCACCATGGACTGGATGGAGCAGGAGCAGGAGCGCGGCATCACGATCACGTCGGCCGCGACGACCTGCTGGTGGAAGAAGCACCAGATCAACATCATCGACACCCCCGGGCACGTCGACTTCACCGTCGAGGTCGAGCGCTCGCTGCGCGTCCTCGACGGCGCCGTCGCGGTGTTCGACGGTGTCGCCGGCGTGGAGCCCCAGTCGCAGACCGTGTGGCGCCAGGCCAACAAGTACGCCGTCCCGCGGATGTGCTTCGTCAACAAGCTCGACCGGACCGGTGCGGACTTCTACCGCGTCGTCGACTCGATCGTGCAGAAGCTCAACTCCACCCCGCTGATCCTCCAGATCCCGATCGGTGCCGAGGGCGACTTCATCGGCGTCGTCGACCTGGTCGAGATGAACGCCAAGGTGTGGCGCGGCGAGACCCAGCAGGGCGAGGACTACGTCGTCGAGGAGATCCCCGCCGACCTCGCCGACAAGGCCGCGGAGTACCGCGAGAAGCTCGTCGAGACCCTCGCCGAGGCCGACGACGACATCATGGAGGTCTACCTCGAGGACGGCGACACGTTCGACGTGCCGACCCTCAAGGCCGCCATCCGTCGCGCGACCCTGGCCGACAAGGTCAACCCGATCCTCACCGGCACCGCGTTCAAGAACAAGGGCGTGCAGCCCCTGCTCGACGCGATCGTCGACTACCTCCCCTCCCCGCTCGACGTGGACGCCATCGTCGGCCACAAGCCGGGCGCCGAGGAGACCGAGGAGAACGAGGTCGTCCGCAAGCCGTCGAGCGACGAGCCGCTGTCCGCGCTGGCGTTCAAGATCGCCGCTGACCCGCACCTGGGCAAGCTGACCTTCGTCCGCGTCTACTCGGGCAAGCTCGAGGCCGGCGCGACCGTGCTCAACGCGAGCAACGGCCGCAAGGAGCGGATCGGCAAGGTCTACCAGATGCACGCCAACAAGCGTGAGGAGATCGCGTCGGTCGGCGCCGGCCAGATCGTGGCCGTCATGGGCCTCAAGGACACCCGGACCGGTCACACCCTCTCCGACAACGCCAAGCCGGTGGTGCTGGAGTCGATGACCTTCCCGGCCCCGGTGATCTCGGTCGCCATCGAGCCGAAGACCAAGGCCGACCAGGAGAAGCTCGGTGTCGCCATCGGGCGTCTCGCCGAGGAGGACCCGACCTTCGTCGTCAAGACCGACGAGGAGACCGGCCAGACCATCATCTCCGGCATGGGCGAGCTCCACCTGGAGATCCTCGTCGACCGGATGAAGCGCGAGTTCAAGGTCGAGGCGACCGTCGGCAAGCCGCAGGTCGCCTACCGCGAGACCATCCGCGGCACCGTCTCGAACCACAGCTACACGCACAAGAAGCAGACCGGTGGCTCGGGTCAGTTCGCGAAGATCGTCATCTCGATCGGCCCGAACATCGACCCCGAGACCGGCCTCGGTGCGGGCTACGAGTTCGCGAACAACGTCACCGGTGGTCGCGTCCCGCGCGAGTACATCCCGTCGGTCGACAACGGCGCCCAGGAGGCCATGGAGTTCGGTGTTCTCGCCGGCTACCCGATGGTCGACGTGAAGGTCGCCCTCGAGGACGGCGCCTACCACGACGTCGACTCCTCCGAGCTCGCGTTCAAGATCGCCGGCATCCAGGCGTTCAAGGAGGCGGCCCGCCAGGCGAAGCCGGTCCTCCTCGAGCCCGTGTTCGCCGTCGAGGTGACCACCCCCGAGGACTTCCTCGGCACGGTCATCGGTGACATCAACAGCCGTCGCGGTCAGATCCGCGCGCAGGAGGAGCGTCACGGCGACATCGTCGTCAGCGCCCTCGTGCCGCTGTCCGAGATGTTCGGGTACGTTGGCGACCTGAGGTCCAAGACCTCCGGTCAGGCGTCGTACTCGATGGAGTTCGACTCGTACGCCGAGGTTCCCACGAACATCGCCGACGAGATCATCAAGAAGGCGCGCGGCGAGTAGTCCCCAACCGGGACTGCTCCATGCAGACCCTCGGCGCACCACCCCTTTAGTACGAGTCAAGTAACAACACACCAGGAGGAGCCCCAGTGGCTAAGGCGAAGTTCGAGCGGACCAAGCCGCACGTCAACATCGGCACGATCGGTCACATCGACCACGGCAAGACCACGCTGACGGCGGCCATTTCGAAGGTCCTGCACGACGCGTACCCGGACCTCAACGAGGCCTCGCCGTTCGACCAGATCGACAAGGCTCCCGAGGAGCGCCAGCGCGGCATCACGATCTCGATCGCGCACATCGAGTACCAGACCGAGGCGCGCCACTACGCGCACGTCGACTGCCCCGGTCACGCGGACTACATCAAGAACATGATCACCGGTGCCGCCCAGATGGACGGCGCGATCCTGGTGGTCGCCGCGACCGACGGCCCGATGCCGCAGACCCGTGAGCACGTGCTGCTCGCCCGCCAGGTCGGCGTCCCCGCCCTGGTCGTCGCGCTCAACAAGTGCGACATGGTCGACGACGACGAGCTCATCGAGCTCGTCGAGATGGAGGTGCGCGAGCTCCTCTCCGAGTACGAGTACCCGGGCGACGACGTCCCGGTCGTGCGCGTTGCTGCCTTCCCGGCGCTCAACGGCGACGAGAAGTGGGGCCAGTCGGTCCTCGAGCTCATGTCGGCCGTCGACGAGTACATCCCGCAGCCCGAGCGTGAGGTCGACAAGCCCTTCCTCATGCCCGTCGAGGACGTCTTCACGATCACCGGTCGTGGCACCGTCATCACCGGTCGTATCGAGCGCGGCATCGTCAAGGTCAACGAGGAGGTCGAGATCATCGGCATCCGCGAGGGCTCGCAGAAGACCACCGTCACCGGTGTCGAGATGTTCCGCAAGCTGCTCGACGAGGGCCAGGCCGGTGAGAACGTCGGTCTGCTCCTGCGCGGCACCAAGCGCGAGGACGTCGAGCGCGGCATGGTCGTGGTGAAGCCGGGTACCACCACCCCGCACACCAACTTCGAGGCCAGCGTCTACATCCTCTCGAAGGAGGAGGGCGGCCGTCACACGCCGTTCTTCAACAACTACCGTCCGCAGTTCTACTTCCGGACCACCGACGTGACCGGCGTCGTGACCCTTCCCGAGGGCACCGAGATGGTCATGCCGGGCGACAACACGGACATGACGGTCGAGCTGATCCAGCCGATCGCCATGGACGAGGGTCTGAAGTTCGCGATCCGTGAGGGTGGCCGCACCGTCGGCGCCGGCCGGGTCACGAAGATCACCAAGTGATCTGACCTGCTTCGGGGAGACCCCCTGCTGCTTCGGCAGCAGGGGGTCTCCCGCATTTCGGGGCAGGGACGCCCAGCCGGGAGAATGGGCCCGTGGCTGAGCAAGACAACGGGGGAGTACGGCCGGCGCGGCCCCATCACAAGCAGACCGAGGACGGTCGGCGGATGCGCGAGGTGCTCACCTACACCCGCCGCGGCAGCCGGTTCACGCCGAAGCAGCAGGCTGCCTGGGACACGTACGCCGAGCAGTGGGTGATCCCCGACGAGGCGGTCGACGACCCGGACTTCTCCTGGGCGCGGTGGTTCGGCCGCGAGGCCCCGCTGGTCGTCGAGATCGGCGGCGGCGTCGGCGAGGCCACCGCGGAGCTGGCCGCGACCCGGCCCGAGGCCAACGTCCTCGCCCTCGAGGTCTGGCGCCCCGGTGTCGCCGAGGGCCTCGGCCGGGTGGGCGAGGCGGGTGTCACCAACGTCCGGTTCAGCAGCGTCGACGCGGTCTGGACCCTCGAGCACCTGGTCGCGCCCGGCTCGATCAGCGAGCTGTGGACCTTCTTCCCCGACCCGTGGCACAAGACCCGCCACCACAAGCGGCGCCTGGTCAACCCGGAGTACGCCGCGATGATCGCCTCCCGGCTCGCGCCGGGCGGCCTGTGGCGCCTGGCGACCGACTGGGCCGACTACGCCGAGCAGATGGTCGAGGTGCTCGACGCCGAGCCGGCGCTCGAGGGCGGCGTGGTCGAGCGCTGGGCCGAGCGGCCGGTGACGAAGTTCGAGCGCAAGGGCATCGCGAAGGACCGCGTGATCACCGACCTGACGTACCGACGCGTCACCTGACATTAACGCAGCGGTAGCGGCGTGGCGCGCGAATCGGCTCCCTGCCCGGCGTACTTTCCGAGGCAGTGGCAGGTGGGGAAGCCGGCCACATCGGGAGGCCCGACGTGAACCATCACGACTGCGCAGCCCGGTCCGTCCACAAGGAATAGGGCCGGGGCGGCCCTAGCGGCGCGTGCGGTCCGGTGAGGTGAGTCGTGGAAACCAGTCACGATGGGGCACAGAGCATCGCGCAGCGCCGTACGTACGTCCTCGACACCAGCGTGCTGCTGGCCGACCCCGGCGCCCTGCGCCGGTTCGCCGAGCACGAGGTGGTCCTCCCGGTGGTCGTCATCACCGAGCTCGAGGGCAAGCGGCACCACCCCGAGCTGGGCTACTTCGCCCGCAGCGCGCTGCGGATGCTGGACGAGATGCGGGTCAGCCACGGCCGGCTCGACACGCCCGTTCCGGTGGGGGACGAGGGCGGCAGCGTCCGGGTGGAGCTCAACCACACCGATGCGTCCTCGCTGCCGTCGGGCTTCCGCCTCGGCGACAACGACACGCGCATCCTCGCGGTCGCCCGCAACCTCGCCGACGAGGGCCACGACGTCACCCTGGTCTCCAAGGACCTCCCGATGCGGATCAAGGCCTCGGCCGTGGGCCTCGCGGCCGAGGAGTACCGCGGCGAGACGATCAGCGACTCCGACACCGGCTACTCCGGCATGACCGAGATGGAGGTGAGCGGCGCGGACCTCGACGAGCTGTACGACGACGCCACCCTCGACCTCGCCGACGCCCGTGAGCTGCCCTGCCACACCGGCCTGGTGCTGCTCTCCGAGCGCGGCACCGCGCTGGGCCGGGTGGGGCCGGACAAGCAGGTGCACCTGGTCCGCGGCGACCGCGAGGCCTTCGGCATCCACGGCCGCAGCGCCGAGCAGCGGGTGGCCCTCGACCTGCTCCTCGACCCCGACGTCGGCATCGTGTCGCTCGGCGGACGCGCGGGCACAGGCAAGTCGGCGCTCGCCCTGTGCGCGGGACTCGAGGCGGTGATGGAGCGCCAGCAGCACAAGAAGGTGGTCGTCTTCCGGCCGCTGTTCGCCGTGGGCGGCCAGGAGCTCGGCTACCTGCCGGGCTCGGAGTCGGAGAAGATGTCGCCCTGGGCACAAGCCGTGTTCGACACGCTCGGCGCGCTGACCTCCCGCGACGTGGTCGACGAGATCCTGGACCGCGGCATGCTCGAGGTGCTGCCGCTGACCCACATCCGCGGCCGGTCGCTGCACGACTCGTTCGTGATCGTCGACGAGGCACAGTCGCTCGAGCGCAACGTCCTGCTCACCGTGCTCTCGCGCATCGGCGCCAACTCGAAGGTCGTGCTCACCCACGACGTCGCCCAGCGCGACAACCTGCGGGTGGGCCGCCACGACGGGGTGGTCGCGGTCGTCGAGAAGCTCAAGGGACACCCGCTCTTCGCCCACGTCACCCTCACCCGGTCCGAGCGCTCGCCGATCGCGGCGCTGGTGACCGAGATGCTCGAGAACGTCGTGGTGTAACGAACCCGGAGGAGGGGACGCTCCCCGGCTGTGAAGCCACTCCGTCTGCCACTGCTGCTCGCCCTGCTCCTCGGTCTCCTCGCGCCGTGGAGCCCGGCGCCGGCGACCGCGGCGGCGTACGGGGTCCTCACGGGCCGCGTCGTCGACAAGGACGGCGTGCCGATGGCCGACGTCGAGGTCAACCTATTCCGGCAGGGCGCGAACGTTGCTGTGGCATGGAGCAGGTCTGCGGCCGACGGCACCTTCACCTTCCAGCCCGCCAACTTCGACGATGCAGCGACGGGCCCCTACACGCTGCTGGTCGGCTCCGGATGGGACGGGACGACGGCGATCCCGACCTGGTACGACGGATCCGGAGCCGACGGCGGTATCAGGGGAGAGGTCACCGGCAGCGATCCCAACACCGACCGCGCCGTCGCAGCCTCGGCGCCGTCCGGCGTTGCGCCGATCGTGATCTCCTCCTCGCCCACCCCGCTGGGCGACCTTCGCGTCCTTCAGGGCGCTCAGGTCGTCTTCGACAGTCGGGACACGCTCGGCAACGCTGTCAACACTCTGCGGGTCACGGCGCCGTGGGGCGTCTCGGGCAGGGTGAGCACCCGGAGGGCGTATCCGCCGACGGGGGTGCTGCTCGACGCTGGGCAGCACACCATCACGGTCGAGGCCTCCGCCGTCGACCCGAGTGGTCGACAGCAGGTCACCCTCGATCTCGCGGTAGGTTCGAGGACGACGGTTCCCATCACCTGGGCCGCTCGCTACTACCTCCTGGACAACGACCTGACCTGGGGCGAGTGGCGAGCCCCGCTGTCTGGCGAGCGGCCAGGTGTCGGCACGAAGCTGCACTCCGGCGCAGTGTTCGCCAATGACAGCTCGGTCGTGTCCGGCTCGTTGTGGCCGATCAATACGTCCTTCCAGTGGTATCGGGGCGCGAAGCCGATCGCCGGGGCGACCCGGGCGTCGTACAAGGTCGTCGCCGCCGACCGCGGCCGGAAGATCGGTTTCCGGGTCACCGCCGCCGCGAAGCCGGGCTATGCCGCGGCAACCTATGTCGGTCCGCAGGTGAAGGTCGCCAAGGTGACGTCGAGGGTGCGGGCCAGGTTCGTCGGTCGTTCGATCAAGGTCAGAGTGCGACTCAGCAACGGCGCGCAGCCGACCGGACGGGTCGCATTGATGCTCACCAGCGAGCGCCGCTTCCCTCAGCCACTGGTGTCGAAGAAGCTCAAGGCCAACGCGCGCGGCCTGATCACCTTGCGGATCCCCGAGCCCTTCTACAAGACCAAGGGCGACACCGGGATCTTCTTCGCAGTCCGGTTCGTCGCGAAGCGCAAGGCGATCTCCGTCGGGATCGGCCGTGGGCCCACCGCTGATATCAGGAACGGCACGCTCAGCCAGTGAGCGCAAGCAACAGTTGTGGCCAATGTGATCTCTGGGGCCAGAGGTCCGGGAGAAGGGTCGGGAAAACGGCCGTTCGGTTTGCCTGAGCCCTCCTCGTCAGGCATGGTGGTCGCTGGCCGCTGGCGGTGACGACAGCGAAGTCGGGCCCGATCGGGCGGTGGCCGCCCCCCATGCAGTCGAGCCTGAATACGAGCACTTGTCGAACCACGCGCCGTACGAGCCGAAGAGGCGAGCGCCCAAGCACCGCGGTACGCCGAAGCATGCCCACATCGCGCAGGCGCCCCGCAAGGCCGCCCGCAACGTCGTCGTCCTGTCCTCGGTCGCGGTCGCCGTCACCGGCGTCTCCGTCGCCGCGGGAGTGGCCGGTGAGGCGACCACGCCCCCCGCCGCGGGTGCCGCCGAGATCGACGCGTTCACCAACGTCGGCGCCAGCGCGCAGCCGACGGAGAGCGCCGAGCGCCGCGAGCCGGTCATCTCCCGCGACGACCGCCGCCCCGAGGCCGTCCCGGCCAAGTCGATCGACCTCGCCGGCTCCCGGACCGCCGCGATGACCGACAGCCGCGAGCTCTCCGACTCCGACCCGCGCGACATCGCCCGCGCCCTGCTCGGCGAGTTCGGCTTCTCCTCCAGCCAGTTCGGCTGCCTCGACTCGCTGTGGACCCGCGAGTCCAACTGGCGGGTCAACGCCGACAACCCGAGCTCGAGCGCGTACGGCATCCCGCAGGCGCTCCCCGGCTCCAAGATGTCCTCCGCCGGCTCCGACTGGGCCACCAACCCCGCGACCCAGATCCGGTGGGGCCTCGGCTACATCAAGGACCGCTACGGCAGCCCCTGTGGCGCCTGGGGCCACTCCGAGAGCCACGGCTGGTATTAGGCCTCGACGGCGCGAGCGCGTCGCTCGTGCCACGCCACGCCGTCGACCGCCGGGCCCATGGTCCGCAGCCGGGCCGCCCGGCGGGTGCATGATGCCGTCATGGACGGGACTCGGGTGTCCCGTGTGACGTGAGGAGCCCGCCATGCTGTGGACCATCATCGTGACGATCGTCGGTGGCGCGATCATCGGAGTCATCGGCAAGGCCGTGGCGCCGGGTGACCGCACCAAGTTCCCGTTCTGGCTGACCGTGCTGTGCGGCATCGTCGGCATGCTCGTCGGCAGCTTCCTCTACTGGGGCATCGCCGGGCACAACAACGGACCGTTCGACGGGCACGAGGCCACCTGGGACAACGCGACCAACGGGATCGACTGGATGCGGCACCTGTGGCAGATCGTGGTCGCCGCGGTGGCCGTGATCGTCGCCGCGGCCGTGACGGGGCGCAAGCGCTCCTGAGCCTGCCCCCTCAGGGGTGGGTCATGGACGCCAGGTCGAGTGCGGCGTCCAACTCCTCGAGGGTCAGCTCGCCGCGGTCGACGTACCCCAGCGCCAGCACGGTCTCGCGGATCGTGCTGCCGGTGGCGAGCGCCTGCTTGGCGATCTTGGCGGCGGCCTCGTAGCCGATGTGCTTGTTGAGGGGCGTGACGACCGAGGGGGAGGACGCCGCGTAGCGCAGCATCCGGTCGGCGTCGGCGGTGATGCCGTCGATGCAGCGTTCGGCCAGGGTGACCGAGGAGTTGGCGAGCAGGCGGATCGACTCGAGCACGTTGCGGGCCAGCACCGGCATCGCGACGTTCAGCTCGAAGCTGCCGCTCGCGCCGGCGGCCGTGACGGCGGCGTCGTTGCCGATCACCTGCATGCAGACCATCAGCGTCGCCTCGGGCAGCACCGGGTTGACCTTGCCGGGCATGATCGACGAGCCCGGCTGCAGGTCGGGCAGGTGGATCTCGGCGAGACCGGTCGTCGGCCCGGAGCCCATCCAGCGCAGGTCGTTGCAGATCTTGGTCAGGCCGACCGCGATCGTCTTCAGCACGCCGCTCAGCTCGACCAGCGAGTCGCGGGTGCCCTGCGCCTCGAAGTGGTTGCGCGCCTCGGTGAACTCCTGGCCGGTCGCCGCGCTGAGCGCCGCGATCGCCGCGGTCGCGAACCCCGGCGGGGTGTTGATGCCGGTGCCGACCGCTGTGCCGCCCAGGGGCAGCTCGCGCACCCGGGGGAGTACGGCGGCGAGCCGCTCGACGCCGTACCGGACCGTGGCGGCGTAGCCGCCGAACTCCTGGCCGAGGGTGACCGGGGTGGCGTCCATCAGGTGCGTGCGGCCGGACTTCACCAGCCCGTGGAACTCCGCCGACCTGGTCGCCAGCGAGGAGGTGAGCCGCTCGAGCGCGGGGACCAGCTCGTCGGCGACCGCCAGCGCCGCGGCGACGTGGATCGCCGTCGGGAAGGTGTCGTTGCTGGACTGGCTGGCGTTGACGTGGTCGTTGGGGTGCGCGGTCACGCCGTCACGCGCGCACAGCGAGGCAATCACCTCGTTGGCGTTCATGTTGGAGCTGGTGCCCGACCCGGTCTGGAAGACGTCGATCGGGAACTGGTCGTCGTAGCCGCCGGTGGCGACGGCCTCCGCCGCCGCTGCGATCGCGGTCGCCACCTCGGGGTCGAGGACGCCCAGCTCGAGGTTCGCACGGGCCGCGGCCGCCTTCACGTGGCCCAGGGCGTGGATGAGGGCCGGCTCGATCGGCGTACCGCTGATGGGGAAGTTCTCGACCGCCCGCTGGGTCTGGGCACGCCACAGGGCGGCGGCCGGGACGAGGACCTCGCCCATGGAGTCGTGCTCGGTACGGAAGTCGTTCACTCCTCGAGCCTACCGACGGCACTGATCTGTTTGTTCTAGTACCATACAAACATGTTGGTTCGAGTGGATCCGGCGAGTCCGTTGGGGCTGGCTGAGCAGATCGCGGCACAGGTGCGTGCAGCGGTCATCGACGGCAGTCTCCGCGGCGGCGACAAGCTGCCGCCGGCCCGCGAGCTGGCCGCGGCGCTCGACGTCAACATGCACACCGTGCTGCGTGCCTACGGCGCGCTGCGCGACGAGGGGATCGTCGACCTGCGCCGCGGGCGCGGGGCGCACGTGCGCAGCGACCTCGCCGAGCCCGACCGGGAACGGGTCGCGCTGCGGCGCGAGGTCCGCGACCTGATCGCCCGCGCGGCCCGCATCGGCGTGACCCCCGACGAGCTCGTCAACGAGATCCGGAAGGCCTTCCCATGACCAGAACCCGCGCGTTGCTCGCTTCTCTCGTCGTCCTCCAGGCGCCTCTGTGGGTCGTCGGCGTGGGCCTCGGCCTGCACGACCAGGTCCCCGACCCGGTGCCGACCCACTGGGACCTGGCCGGGGAGGTCGACGGGACCCTCGCCCTCGCAGGCTTCACCGTCGTGGTGGCCGTCGTGGTCGGGGCGGCGACGCTGGTGGCGCTCGGTCTCGTCGCCGCGTCGGGCCGCCGCTCGCCCCTCGCCCCACTCGGCGCCGCCGGTGCCACCTGGCTCGCCTGGCTGCCGGCCGCGCTCTACGCGGCGACGCTGTTCGCCGCTGCCGACGCCGTTCGCGCCGAGGAGGTCCGGCTGCCGCTCGTGACCATCCTGCTCGCGACCCTGCTGCCGTTCGGGGCTGCGCTGGCGGTTCACCGCCTGCTGCCCGGTCCGGTCCGGACCGGTGGCTCGGCGCCCGCCGCGAGCGCCACCCTCGCGCTCGCCGACGGCGAGCGGGTGGCCTGGGTCGGCGAGGCCAGCTCCCGCGGCCTACTGCTGCTGGGCGTCGTCCTCGGCCTCGGGACCGTCCCGCTCTGGTTCGCCGTGTGGCCGGCTGCCCTGGCCGCTGGACTCGCCGCGATCGCCGTCGCGTGGGTCCACGTGGTCACGGTGCGCGTCGACGACGCCGGCGTCGCCGTGTCCTGGGGCCCCGCGCACTGGCCGCGGGTGCGGATCCACCTGGCCGACATCGCCTCCGCCGAGACCGGCGACATCGAGCCCCTGCGCTGGGGCGGCTGGGGCTACCGGCGCAGCACCAAGGGCCGGGCGGCGGTGGCCCGCCGCGGTGAGGGGATCGTGCTCACGCTGCGCGACGGGCAGCGGTTCGCCGCGACCGTGGACCGGCCGCAACCCGCGGCCGAGCTGGTGAATGCGCTGGTGGTCCGGCTCAGTCGAAGAGCTCGCTGAGCCAGGACTCGCGCTTGCGCTTCTTGTAGTGCTTGTCGTCGTAGCGCTGCGGCTCGCGATAGGAGTCGTACTGAGGCGCGCGGGGAGCCGGCGGCGCGGCTGCCGGCTGCGGCATGCCGACCGAGCGGTCGATGATCTTGTCGAGCTCGCCACGGTCGAGCCACACGCCCCGGCACTGCGGGCAGTAGTCGATCTCGATGCCGTTCCGCTCGCTCATCACCAGCGTGGTCTCGTCGATGGGGCAGCGCATGCCTGGTCCAACGGCCGACACCGACGGAGGGTTCCCTCAGCCCTCCGGAGCCTCAGTCCTCCCAGGGCGCCGTGTCGTCCATCTTGCGGTAGTACTTCGCCAGGTGGCTCTTGACCCGGTCGACGTCCTTGTCCGGCAGGTCGACGCCGCCGCGGGCGCCCTGCATCACGTTGCCCGCCGCCATCACGCCGCGGGGCACGGCGACCAGCCGGTCGTCGACCACGTCGGCGATGAGCAGCTTGTACGCCGTGAAGTTGTCCTTCTCCTCGGCGTCGTACCAGACGTGGGCGTCGCGGTACTTCTCGTTCGGCTCGTCCTCGGCGCCCGCCCAGCGGCGTACCCGCTTGTCGGCGGCGTCGCCGTCCCACGACCGGTCGCGGTCGGCGAGCGGGAGGTCCTGGAAGGTGGTCACAGCCATGTCCGGGCCGTACCCGGCCCGGCCGCGACCACCCGGGGTCACTCCGCGGAGCGGACCCGGATGCCCGAGATCGGCACGGTGACCGCGCCGCCCGGGTCGGTGAAGAAGTCGTTGCCCTTGTCGTCGACCACGATGAAGGCGGGGAAGTCCTCGACCTCGATCTTCCAGACCGCCTCCATGCCGAGCTCGGGGTACTCGATGACCTCCTGGCTCTTGATGCAGTCCTGGGCCAGGCGCGCGGCCGGGCCGCCGATCGAGCCGAGGTAGAAGCCGCCGTACTCGTCGCACGCCTCGGTGACCTGCTTGGAGCGGTTGCCCTTGGCGAGCATGACCATCGAGCCGCCGGCGGCCTGGAAGGACTTCACGTAGGAGTCCATCCGGCCCGCGGTGGTGGGGCCGAACGAGCCGGAGGCCATGCCCTCCGGGGTCTTGGCCGGGCCGGCGTAGTAGACCGGGTGGTTCTTGAGGTAGTCGGGCATCTCCTCGCCGGCGTCGAGGCGCTCCTGGATCTTGGCGTGCGCGATGTCGCGGGCGACCACGAGCGGGCCGGTCAGCGAGAGCCGGGTCTTGACCGGGTACGACGACAGCTGGGCGAGGATCTCGCTCATCGGCTGGTTGAGGTCGACCTTGACCACCTCGCCGCCGGAGATGTCCTCGGCGACGCCTGCGTCGGGCATGTACTGCGCCGGGTCGGTCTCGAGCTGCTCGAGGAAGACGCCCTCGGAGGTGATCTTGCCGAGTGCCTGGCGGTCGGCGGAGCAGGAGACCGCGATCGCGACGGGGCACGACGCGCCGTGGCGGGGGAGCCGGACCACGCGGACGTCGTGGCAGAAGTACTTGCCGCCGAACTGCGCGCCGATGCCGAAGGACTGGGTCAGCTTGAAGACCTCCTCCTCCAGCTCGAGGTCTCGGAAGCCGTGGGCGTCCATCGAGCCCTCGGTGGGGAGGTTGTCGAGATAGTGGGCGCTGGCGTACTTCGCGGTCTTGAGCGCGAACTCCGCGCTGGTGCCGCCGATGACCACGGCGAGGTGGTACGGCGGGCACGCGGCCGTGCCGAGCGAGCGGATCTTCTCGTCGAGGAACTCCAGCATCCGCTTCGGGTTGAGGATCGCCTTGGTCTCCTGGAACAGGAACGACTTGTTGGCCGAGCCGCCACCCTTGGCCATGAAGAGGAACTTGTACTCCGGCTTCCCGTTCGTGCCGGGGGTCGAGTACAGCTCGATCTGGGCCGGCAGGTTGGAGCCGGTGTTCTTCTCGTCGTACGTCGTCAGCGGGGCCAGCTGGCTGTAGCGCAGGTTCAGCTTCGTGTAGGCGTCGTAGACGCCCTTGCTGATCCACTCGGCGTCGTCGGCGCCGGTGAGCACGCCCTCGGACTTCTTGCCCATCACGATCGCGGTGCCCGTGTCCTGGCACATCGGCAGCACGCCGCCGGCGGAGATGTTGACGTTCTTGAGCAGGTCGAGCGCGACGAAGCGGTCGTTCCCGGACGCCTCGGGGTCGTCGATGATCTTGCGCAGCTGCTTGAGGTGCGCGGGCCGCAGGTAGTGGCTGATGTCGTGCATCGCCTCGGCGGTCAGCTGCTGGATCGCCTCGGGCGAGACCTTGAGGAAGGTGCGTCCGTCGGGGCCCTCGACGGCCTCGACGCCCTCCGTCGTGATCAGCCGGTAGGGGGTGTCGTCCTTGCCGGTCGGGAGGAGGTCGGAGTAACGGAACTCAGCTTCAGCCACGGCTACCGAGGATATCCCGCTCCGGGAACGGCCGAGGGGCCGGGCCGCCTGCTGGCGACCCGGCCCCTCGGGCGGCGTTGTGTGCTGCTCAGGCAGCGGGCGGGACGATGCCCGTGTAGGCCACGCCCAGCTCGATCACGGCGCCCACCGGCAGGCCGGCCTGGGCGGTGTCGAGGGTGACCTTCACCGCGGTGATCATGTTCTGGTAGCCCACGCTGGTGTCGGTCTGCTGCAGGTTGAGCGCGACCTGGCCGAGACCGGCGATGTTGAGGATGGTGTTGGGCGAGACGTCGATCGGGATCGTCTGACCCGCGATGACGAGGTTGACCAGCTCCATCTTCATGTCCGAGGTCCAGTTGCCGTCGGCCAGCTTGCCGTGGGCGGTCACCTTGACCGCGGTCGCCTTGACCAGGCCGCCGAGCAGGTTGATGCCGGCGGTGCGGTTGGTGTTGGTGATCTCGGCGTTGCCGAAGGCGTCCTTGGTCGAGGTCGTGGTCGACGTGATGGCGCCGGTGGTCAGGATGCCGGGCACCCGCACGGCCAGCGTGGAGTTGGACTTGGTCTGGCCGTTGCTGGAGCCGAAGGGCGTGATCACCCGGGCGGTCGGGTCGCTGACGACCGTGACCGCGTCGGAGACGTTGGCCTGGACCCGGCTGCCGTAGGCGGTGCCGAACAGGCCGGCGCCGGAGGACGGCTGCACCTCGGAGAGGTACTGGTTGACCGGGTTGACCAGCAGGGTCACGCCGGCGGAGTAGCCGCCGAACGGCTGCAGCAGGGTCACGCCGACCGCCCAGCCCATGGTGCCGATCAGGTCGCCGTCCTCCTGCTCGACCTTGCCGTGCATCGAGTAGTTGAGGGTGACGCTGGCGACGCCGGGGATGGTGACGGCGTAGTTCTTGGGGATGTTGAGCGGCAGCTTGACGCCGGCGATCTTGATGTTCGCCAGGCGGCTGTTGGCGGTGTGGGAGCCGTTGCCGTCCGCGCGACCGGTCGTGCTGATCGTGGTCTCGAGCGCGTCGGCGGTGATCAGGCCACCGAGCAGGCTGACGTTGGCGACCCGCGCCCACGACTTCAGCGTGGTCTGCGGCTGCCCGAGGACCTGCGAGACGACGGCGTCGGTCTGGGTCTCCACCGCGCCGAGCTGGGCGAGGTTGAGCACGCTGGCCGCGGCCGTGCTGTTCTTCGAGGTGCTGGACTTCGCGCCGCCGGTGACACCCGACTGGGCGGTCAGGTCGGACTGGACGACACCGTCCAGGACCTTGACGTACGTCGCGCCGGTGCTGGCTGCGTAGGACCAGTAGACCGGGTCGGCGGCCTGCGCCGCGGGTGCCGGAACGGCGACCAGACCTGCACCCGCCAAGGTGAAGGCGACAAAGGTGACGAACTTGCGCACGTTCACGGGACCCCATTCCCATCCGTGTGATGACTGCTATGTATGTGTCGAGCCCCCCAAGCAAACCACTACCCGGGCACGCCGAGCGAGCCGAGGTGGGGATTTCTGCGAGGTTTTAACGAAGAATCATTCACAATGTCACGGCGGAGGGCATATCCGGGGCGAAATGGCTGTTTTGCTCCCGTGCACGTGTACGGCGCAGTGGTGATCGGGGCCGGCCAGGCCGGCCTCTCGGCGTCCTTCCACCTGACCCGGCTCGGCATCGACCACGTCGTGCTCGACGCCAACGACCGGCCGGGCGGCGCCTGGCAGCACCGGTGGGACTCGCTGTCGATGCACGACGTGCACGGCGTGGCCGACCTGCCGGACGCCCCGGCTCCCGGTGACTCCCGCGAACGGGCCAATGTCGTGGTGCCGGCGTGGTTCGGTCGCTACGAGGACCACAACCGGCTGCCCGTCGTACGACCGGTGCGGGTGGACCGGGTCACCGACGACGATGGGCTCCTGGTCGTGCACGCCGGCGAGCGCAGCTGGACCGGGCGAACCGTGGTCAACGCCACCGGCACCTGGACGCAGCCGTTCGTGCCGTACTACCCGGGCGCCGAGACTTTCCTCGGGGAGCAGCTGCACACCTCGGACTACCCCGGACCGGACCACTTCCGCGGGAAGCGGGTGGTCGTGGTCGGTGGCGGCGCCTCGGCGGTCCAGTTCCTCGGCGAGCTCGCGCCGCGCACCGACGTGGTGTGGGTGACCCGGCGGGCCCCGGAGTGGCGCGACGACTTCGACGAGAACGTCGGCCGCCACGCGATCGGGCTGGTCCAGGAGCGGGTCCGCGAGGGCCTGCCGCCCGCGAGCGTCGTCAGCGTCACCGGCCTCGCACTGCGGCCCCAGGAGCAGGAGGCGGCCCGGCTCGGTGTCTACGAGCGGCGCCGCGAGATGTTCGCACGGATCGAGCCGGACGGCGTGCGCTGGGCCGACGGGTCCTTCGAGCGGGCCGACGTCATCTTGTGGGCGACCGGCTTCCGGCCCGCGGTCGGGCACCTCGCGCCGCTCCACCTGCGCAGCGAGCGCGGCGGGATCGCGCTGCTGCAGAGCGGTGCAGACGTGCAGACCGCCACGACCGCCGTACGTGACCCGCGGGTGCAGCTGGTCGGCTACGGCCCGTCCGCGAGCACCATCGGCGGGAACCGGGCGGGGCGCGCGGCCGCATTGGCGGTACGGCGCTACCTCGCCGCGCACGAGGGTGCTAACGTCGCCGCCGACAACCCACGGGAGTCCGCGGCAGCGGGCTGAGAGGGAGCTGGAGCCGCTCCGACCGTCACACCTGATCCGGATCATGCCGGCGAAGGAACGGACCTGATGAGCGCACACCTTTTCTGCCTGGTCTCCGAACGGGACGACCTCTCCCTGCTACCCGCCCTGGCCGAGGCCGGGGTCGACGGCTTCCAGGTCCGGGCCAAGTCCCTGGCCACCGGCGCGCTGGTCGTGCTGGCCCGCTCGGTGCTCGCCGCGGTGCGTCCGGCGGGAGCGCTGGTCGTCGTCAACGACCGGCTCGACGTGGCGCTCGCAGTGGGCGCCGACGGCGTGCACCTCGGCGCGGACGACCTCGCGGTCGCCGACGCGCGACGCTTGGCTCCCGGTCTGGTCATCGGCGCGACCTGTCGGTCCCGGGCGGAGGTCGTGGCGGCTGCCGATGCGGGTGCGGACTACGCCGGGTTCGGTCCGGTCTTCGCCTCGGGCTCCAAGGCCGGACTGCCCGCGCCGCTGGGCGTCGGTGCCGTCGCCGAGGCGGCCGGAGTGCTGCCGCTCGTCGCGATCGGCGGCATCACCGCCGCGACCGCCGGTGAGGTGCGGGCGGCCGGCGCCCACGGCGTGGCCGTGATCGGCTCGATCTGGCGACAACCTGATCCCCTGGGTGCAGCGAAGGAGCTCGTCGCGGCAGTCGCCTGAGGTGGCCGGGATGCGGATCGACGTGCTGGGCGCGGGGATCGTCGGGCTGACGGTCGCCGAGGAGCTCGCGCGGCGTGGACACTGCGTGGCGGTGGTCGACCCACGGCCCGCCGACGGGGCGTCGTACGCCGCCGCGGGGATGCTCAGCCCGGCTGCCGAGGTCTGGCACGGCGAGGAGGAGATCCTCCGGCTCGGCCTGGCCTCGCTGGAGCTGTGGCCGGAGCTGGCCGGCCGTCTCGGCGTCGCGCTGCGCAGGAGCGGCACCCTCCTGGTCGGGTACGACGCCGGCGACCTCCAGCAGGTCGAGCGGCAGGCCGCGCTGCTGCACCGGCACGGCCACTCCGTCGACCTCCTCGGCCGGGCGGGGGTGCGCTCCGCCGAGCCCACCCTGGCCCGCGTGGCCGGCGGCGCGCTGCTGCCGTCGGAGGCGAGCGTCGATCCGAGGGCGGTCTGTGCGGCGCTGCTGGACCGGGTGGTGCTGCGTGGCTCCGCGCGACCGGACGCCGAGGTGACCGTCGTGGCGACCGGCTCGTCGCTGCCGGAACCCTGGACCGGACTGGTCTCCGGGGTCCGTGGCGAGATCCTGCGGCTGCGCTCGGACGACCCGCCCCGTCGTACCGTCCGCGGCTGGGTGGGCGGCGAAACCGTCTACCTGGTGCCGCGCGGCGACGGGCGCGTGGTGCTCGGCGCCACCTCGGAGGCGCACGCGGCTGCGCCCGTGGTGACCGCCGGCGGGGCGCTGCGGCTGTTGGCGGCCGCGCGGACGCTGTGGCCCGCCCTCGACCGGGCCGAGCTGGTCGAGGGCACCGCCCGCGACCGCCCGGCCACCGTCGACGGACTGCCGCTCGTCGGGCCGAGCGGCGTCGACGGCGTCGTCCTCGCCGCCGGCCACTACCGGCACGGCGTGCTGCTGGCCCCGCTCACCGCGCGGCTCGTGGCCGACCACCTCGAGACCGGACGGGTCGACCCGGTCCTCGATCCCCGCCGCACCATGGAAGGAGCACGATGATCACCTGCAACGGAGAGGCGGTCACGGACGCGGCGACCGTCGCCGACCTGCTGGAGCGCCGCCTCGGCGATGCCCGGCCGCACGGAGTCGCGGTCGCGGTCAACGAGGAGGTGGTGCCGCGCGGCGAGTGGCCGTCGTGGCGACTGGCCGACGGCGACGTGATCGAGGTCGTGACGGCGGTGCAGGGCGGATGAGCGAGGTCCTGATCGCGGGCGAGCGGCTCTCCTCGAGGCTGTTCCTCGGCACCGGCGGCCTGCCGCGGACCGCCCTGGTCGAGCCGGTGCTGGCCGCCGCCGAGCCCGGGCTGGTGACGGTCTCGATCCGGCGTACCTCCACGCTCGCGGACGGCGGCCTGCTGGCGGCGCTGCGCGCGGCCGGTGTCCGGCTGCTGCCCAACACCGCCGGCTGCCTGTCCGCCCGGGAGGCGGTGCTGACCGCCGAGCTGGCCCGCGAGGCGCTCGGCACCGACTGGGTGAAGCTCGAGGTGATCGGGGACGAGCGGTCCCTGCTGCCTGACGTGGTCGAGCTGCTCGACGCCGCCGAACAGCTGGTCCGGCGCGGGTTCGTGGTGCTGCCCTACACGACCGACGACCCGGTGCTCGCCCGCCGGCTGGTCGACGCCGGCTGCGCGGCGGTCATGCCGCTCGGCTCGCCGATCGGATCCGGGCTGGGCGTCCTCAACCCGCACGCCATCGCAGCGGTCCGGGCCGCGGTCGACGTGCCGGTGGTCCTCGACGCCGGCGTCGGTACGGCGAGCGACGCCGCCCTGGCCATGGAGCTGGGCTGCGACGCGGTGCTCGCCGCGACCGCCGTGACGCGGGCCGACGACCCGGTCGCGATGGCCTCCGCGCTGCGCCTTGCGGTCGATGCCGGCCGGTTGGCCTACGGCGCCGGCCGGGTGCCGCGGCGCGCCGAGGCCCGCGCCTCCAGCCCCGTCCTGGGGTTGATCTCATGAGCCGCCGGGTCGTCGTGCTGACCGACCGCACGCTCGTCCCCGAGGGGCGTTCGCTGCGCGACGTGATCGCCGCGGCCGCCGACGGAGGGCTGGCCACGGTGTTGCTGCGCGAGGTCGACCTGCCCGACGACGAGCGCGCCAAGATCGCCGACCACGCCCGGACCTGCGGGCTCGAGGTGATCGCCGCCCACCGTGCGGTGCCGGGCTGCAGCGGTGTCCACCTGCCCGCCGCCGCGCCCGTCCCCGGCGTCGCCACCCGGTGGGGCCGCTCCTGCCACACCCGCGCCGACCTCGCCACGGCCGCGGCCGACGGGGCGTGGTGGGCCACCCTGTCGCCGTACGCGACGACGGCGAGCAAGCCCGGCCACGGACCGCCGCTCCCGGCGTCCGCCTTCACCGACCCGCCCCTGCCGGTGCTGGCGCTCGGCGGGATCACGCCGGACAACGCCGCGGGGGCGCTCGAGGCGGGCGCGTGGGGTGTCGCCGTGATGGGCGCCGTGATGCGCGCAGCCGACCCCGCCGCGGTCGTCGCGGCGCTGCTGGCGGCGGTCTCGTGAACCCGCCCGTCGTCGTCACCATCGCCGGAACCGACTCCAGCGGCGGAGCGGGCATCGCCGCGGACCTCGCGACCTTCGCCGCGCTCGGGGTGCACGGCGCGTGCGTCGTCACCGCGGTCACCGCCCAGGACACCACCGGTGTGCGGGCGATCCACCCGGTCCCGTACGACGTCGTGGCCGCCCAGCTCGACGCGGTGCTCGACGACCTGCCCGTCGCGGCCGTCAAGACCGGCATGCTGGCCACCCCGGAGGTGGTCCGGCTGGTCGCCGAGCGGTGCGCGGACCGGCTCCTGGTGGTCGACCCCGTGCTGGTCGCGACCTCCGGAGCCGTCCTCGCCACCGACGACGTGCGGCAGGCCTACCGCGAGGCGCTGCTGCCGGTCGCCACCGTCGCCACCCCCAACGCCGAGGAGGCTTTGGCGCTCGGCCTGACCGACGGCCCGGGTGTCGTCGTCACCCGCGGCGGCGACCTCCCGACCACCAACGACCACGGCACCGGCTGCACCCACTCCGCGGCCCTCGCCGCCCACCTCGCCCACGGCGCCGACATCCCCGCCGCCGCCGCCCGCGCCGACGCCTATGTCGCCCGCCAGCTCCACCTCGGCCAGGACTGGACCCTCGGCCGCGGCCGGGGGCCCGTCGCCCACATCCAAGGAGATCCCGCATGACCGTCCACCCCGCCCACACCCGCATCGAGATCGGCGACCTGGCCGTTCCCTTCACCCGGGTCGCACTGACCAACGGTGAGAGCTTCGACCGCTACTGCACCTCCGGCCCCGGATCCGAGCCCGAGGCCGGCCTGCCGCCACTGCGGTCCGCATGGATCGAGGGCCGCGGCGACGTGACGTCGTACGACGGCCGCGAGACGCAGCTGCTCGACAACGGCCGCTCCGCGGTCCGCCGCGGCGCTGCCCAGGACCCGTGGCGCGGCGAGCGGCGCCGCCCCCTGCGGGGGCAGAACGTCACCCAGATGGCCTACGCCCGCGCGGGGATCGTGACCGAGGAGATGCGGTACGTCGCCGTGCGCGAGGGCTGCGACGTCGAGCTGGTGCGCAGCGAGGTCGCCGCCGGCCGGGCGATCATCCCGGCCAACGTGAACCACCCCGAGTCCGAGCCGATGATCATCGGCCGCCGGTTCCTGGTGAAGGTCAACGCCAACATCGGCAACTCCGCCGTCACCTCCTCGATCGCCGAGGAGGTCGACAAGCTCACCCACGCGATCACCTGGGGCGCCGACACGGTGATGGACCTCAGCACCGGTGAGGACATCCACACCACCCGCGAGTGGATCATCCGCAACTCGCCGGTGCCGATCGGCACCGTCCCGATCTACCAGGCGCTGGAGAAGGTCAACGGCGAGGCCGACAAGCTCTCGTGGGAGGTCTTCCGCGACACCGTCATCGAGCAGTGCGAGCAGGGCGTCGACTACATGACCATCCACGCCGGCGTGCTGCTGCGCTATGTGCCGCTCACCGCGCAACGCGTGACGGGAATCGTCAGCAGGGGCGGGTCGATCATGGCCGGCTGGTGCCTGGCCCACCACGAGGAGAACTTCCTCTACACCCACTTCGACGAGCTGTGCGAGATCTTCCGCCAGTACGACGTCTCGTTCTCCCTCGGGGACGGCCTGCGCCCCGGCGCCACCGCCGACGCCAACGACGAGGCCCAGCTCTCCGAGCTGCGCACCCTCGCCGAGCTCACCTCGCGCGCCTGGGAGCACGACGTGCAGGTGATGGTCGAGGGCCCCGGCCACGTGCCGCTCAACCTGGTCGAGGAGAACGTCCGGCTGCAGCAGGAGTGGTGCCACGGCGCGCCGTTCTACACGCTGGGGCCGCTGGCGACCGACATCGCGCCCGGCTACGACCACATCACCTCGGCCATCGGTGCGGCCACGATCGCGATGCACGGCACCGCGATGCTCTGCTACGTCACGCCCAAGGAGCACCTCGGCCTCCCGAACCGGGACGACGTGAAGACCGGTGTGATCACCTACAAGCTCGCGGCCCACTCCGCCGATGTCGCCAAGGGCCACCCCGGCGCCCGCGACTGGGACGACGCGCTGTCGAAGGCACGCTTCGAGTTCCGCTGGCACGACCAGTTCGCGCTGTCCCTCGACCCGGTCACCGCCGAGTCCTTCCACGACGAGACGCTGCCCGCCGAGAACGCCAAGACCGCGCACTTCTGCTCGATGTGCGGGCCGAAGTTCTGCTCGATGCGGATCAGCCAGGACGTGCGGGAGCGGTTCGGGTCGGACCTGTCGGCCGAGGACGCGGCCCTGGGGATGAAGGAGAAGTCCGCGGAGTTCCTGGAGCTCGGCGCGTCGGTGTACGTCGAGCCGTCGGCCGGGTGAGGGCGAGGAGGTCGCGCAGCGTCCCCGGTGGTCGAGGAGGTCGCGCAGCGACCCCGGTGGTCGAGGAGGTCGCGCAGCGACCGTCTCGAGACCCCTCGCCGCGCTGCCAGGACTGTGCTCGGGCTTCGGCACCGTAGGTCGTTGCGTTCTGAAAGGCGCTGGCGACGAAGGTGGGAGGCGGCGGGGTCCGGCGGTCGGGCTACGGTCCGCACCCCCCGGTGGTCGAGGAGGTCGCGCAGCGTCCCCGGTGGTCGAGGAGGTCGCGCAGCGACCGTCACGAGACCCCTGACCGTGCTGCCGGAACTGTCCGCGGGCTTCGGCTCCGTAGCCGGTCTCGTTCCGAATGGGCAGCGACGAGGAAGGCGTCGAGGTGGCTGGGTCTGGCGGTCGGGCTACGGTCCGCATCCCCCGGTGGTCGAGGAGGTCGCGCAGCGACCGTCTCGAGACCCCTCGCCGTGCTGCCAGGACTGTGCTCGGGCTTTGGCGCCGTAGGTCGTTGCGTTCTGAAAGGCGCTGGCGACGAAGGTGGGAGGCGGCGGGGTCCGGCGGTCGGGCTACGGTCCGCACCCCCCGGTGGTCGAGGAGGTCGCGCAGCGTCCCCGGTGGTCGAGGAGGTCGCGCAGCGTCCCCGGTGGTCGAGGAGGTCGCGCAGCGACCGTCACGAGACCCCTGGCCATGCTGCCGGGACTGTGCTCGGGCTTCGGCTGCGTCGTGGTTGCGTTCGGAGAGGCGCTGGCGAGCGAGGTGGCTGGGTCTGGCGGTCGGGCTACGGTCCGCATCCCCCGGTGGTCGAGGAGGTCGCGCAGCGACTGTCACGAGACCCCTGGCCGTGCTGCCGGAACTGTCCGCGGGCTTCGGCTCCGTAGCCGGTCTCGTTCCGAATGGGCAGCGACGAGGAAGGCGTCGAGGTGGCTGGGTTCGGCGGTCGGGCTGCGGTCCGCGACGCCATTTCGGTTGCAGCTGGAGACGTCGGTTCTCCACACCCCACGGATCGAGTTTCCCCTGTCCACAGGCGGGTTTCCGACGCGCGATTGTGTCGGAGGTGGGTGGGAGGATCCAGTCATGGATCTCGGGACCCAGCCCCGCTCGACAGCACCTGTGCTGTCGCGGCTGAGCGCCGGCATCCGGGCCCGCAACGACCTCCTGGTCGATGAATGGACCGCGATCGTGGAGTGGGCGAGCGACCACGTCGTCACCTCACCTGAGGGGGCCGCGGCGATCACCGAGGGCTACCTCGACACCGGTGTCCCGATCGCAGGTGCGGGTGCACCGCTGGTGTCGGAGTTCGCGTTGATGGAGCTGGTCGCGGTCCTCGGCAGGTCCCCTGATGGTGGGAGGGCGTATGTCGGGCGGGTGATCGAGTGTGCCTGGCGGCTCCCGAACGTCTACGCCGCCGTCTCCTCCGGCCGGTTGGCGCCGTGGCGGGCCGAGCGGATCGCCGACCTCACCCACGGCTTGTGTGCTGAGGCGGCTGGGTTCGTGGACCGGCAGTTGTGGAACGCCTCCGGAGTCGGCTGGGCCCAGCTCGAACGTCTCGTCACCGAAGCAGTGCTGCGGTTCGACCCCGAGCGGGCCGAGGCCGACCGTCAGAAGGCGAGCGATCACCGCCACTTCGACCTCGGCGACGTGGACGAGCACGGGCTGGTCCACCTCGACGGACTCCTGGACGCCGCGGATGGCTACGACCTCGACCTGGCTGTGTCCCGGCGCGCGCGGGTGTTGGGTCAGCTCGGTGACGACTCGTCGCTGGACGTGCGGCGTTCCAAGGCTGCCGCGGAGCTCGCCCGCCAGGACATCGCGCTGGACCTGTTGATCCCGGACGCCGACACCGGCGAGGTCGTCGCGACCGTCCCGGGACGCAAGGTCGTCCTCAACATCCACCTCACCGACACCACCCTGACCGGGCACAACCCGGTCGGCCGCTGGGACGAAGGCCGCTGCCCCATCACCACCGCCCAGATCCGGGAGTGGCTGCGTGCGCGACACAGCACGATCATCGTGCGGCCGGTCATCGACCTGGCCGACCACGTCCCCGTCACGGCCTACGAGATCCCCGACCGCCACAGGACCCGCGTGATCCTCCGCGATCCCACCTGCCGCTTCCCACACTGCACCCGCCCCGCGACCCGGTGCGACGTCGACCACCACCAGCCCTACGGGGAGGGCGGCAAGACCTGCCCGTGCAACCTGGTCGCGCTGTGTCGGCGCCATCACCGCGCCAAGACCCACTCGACGTGGTGTTACGACACCCCGATGCCGGCGACCTATGTGTGGACCAGCCCCAACGGGTTCCGGTTCCGCGTCGACCACCGCGGCACCCACCCCCTCCACGACACCAGCGACACCAGCGACCCCAGCCCACCCGACGAGTAGCGACCCCGCCCCGCACCCCGCAGGACCTCACGTCCGCGGGGGCATCGGCGCGTCCAGGCGACCTCAGCGCGCGGCTGCCGCCGCGGCGGCAGCCCGCTCCACCCACTTCGGGATCTCGCCGTAGCGCTGGCTCGGGATCATCCGTCCCGCCGCCGAGTCCTCCACGAGCTGGGCCATCCGCCGGTCGCGGGTCGCCTCCTGCTTGGCGGTGGTCACCCAGTTCATGCAGATCCGGCGGTAGGTGTTGGTGGCGGCCTCCCAGAAGGCGGTGGCGGCCGGGTCCGCAGCGAGCTGGGCGGCGTACGCCGGCGGCAGCGCGAGCCCCGGGCCGGCCTCGTGGGTGTAGGGGGCGACGTCGCGCCTCCGCGCCTCCCAGATCGCCAGCCCCGACGGCTGCATCCGGCCCTCGGCGCGCAGTCGCTCGACGAGGTCGATGTTGACCTTGCTCCAGTTGCTGGTCTTCTTCCGCGGGGTCCAGCGCTGGCGGGTCGCGTCCTCGTCGATGCGCTGGGCGACCGAGTCGATCCAGCCCCAGCACAGCGCCTCCGGCACCGCCTCCGCCCAGGTCAGGCCGCGGTCGGGGACGTGCCTCTTGTAGAGGCCCATCCACAGCTCGGTCTCGGTGTCGTGGTGGGCGGCCAGCCACGCGCCGAACTCGGCGGCGTCGGCGAAGAAGCGGGCCGGGCGCTCGGCGCTGCCGCCCAGCCGGCCGGGGGTGGTGTCGCGTGCCATGCGACGAGCCTGCCACCGACGGCCGACAGCGGTGCGGAATGCTGGGTCCATGACCCTTCCCACCGTGGCGATCGGCGCGCTCGGCGGCACGATCGCGTCCACGTCCGACGACGGCACCGAGGTGGTGCCGACGTTGTCCGCGACAGCGCTGGCGGCGGCCGTGCCCGGGCTCGAGGAGACCGCGACGGTGCGGGCCGAGACGCTCGCCTCGCTGCCGAGCCCGTCGCTCGACGAGCCGACCGTCCTGCGCACCCTGGCGTGGGCGCAGGCCGCGGTCGACGCCGGTGCCCGGGGCGTGGTCATCACCCAGGGCACCGACACACTGGAGGAGTCGGCTTACCTCCTCGACCTGTTCTGGGACCGCCCCGAGCCGCTCGTGGTCACCGGCGCGATGCGCTCGCCCCAGGCCGCCGGTGCCGACGGTCCTGCCAACATGCTCAGCGCGGTCCGCGGCGCCCTCGCGTCGGGCTCGCGCGAGCGAGGCGTCCTCGTCGCGTTCGACGACGAGCTGCACCAGGCCCGCTGGGTCGCCAAGACCGACTCGATGTCGACCAGCGCCTTCCGCTCGGCGGGGTTCGGTCCGATCGGGCGCTGCGTCGAGGGCGAGGTCGTGTACGGCGTCCCGTCGGGCCGGGTGCCCGCGCTGCGGCTCTCGCCGGGGCAGGAGGCGGGCGATCCGCGGGTGCCGCTGGTGGCGACCTACCTCGGCGACGACGGGTACGTCCTCGACGCGATCCGGGCCGAGGACGTCGACGGCGTCGTGGTCGCCGGCTTCGGCGCCGGGCACGTGTCGGCCCGGACGGCCGAGGCGGTGGGCCGCCTGGCCCGCCAGGTCCCGGTCGTCTTCGCCTCGCGCACGGGCTCGGGCCCCACCGGGCGGGCGATGTACGGCTACCCGGGTTCCGAGATCGACCTGCTCGCCCGTGGTGCGGTCGGCGCCGGCTGGCTCTCGCCGGTCAAGGCGCGGCTGCTGCTGTGGGCGCTTGCACTGAGGGGGCCCGTGGCGCGGGCGGAGGTCGCGCAGGAGTTCGAGGTGCGCGGCCGGCCCTGACCTGCCCGTTCGGGCAGTCTTCTGGCTGCAACCGGGTGCAACGGTTCCGGCTCGCCGGAGCTTGCGAGTGTGCTGTCGGTCACATTCCCAGAAGGTGGTCCGACATGCAGCACAACGACAAGCGCCCGATGGCGTGGTGGGCCTTCGGGCTCGCGAACCTGGCGGTGGTCCTCGCCGTCGCCCTCCTCGGCTGGTACCTCCTGGCCGACCCCACGACGAGTCCGCTCGACGTCTACCCGTTGCCGTTCAACGCGGCTCTCTTCTGGGCCTTGATGTTCGTCGTGTGGACCGGCTTCAACCTCGAGCTCGCCGGGTTCGCGCGTCTCCCACAACCCGCGCGCGGCGCCGCGTACACCGCCGCGACGGTGGCCTTCGCGGTGGCGGTGACCTGGCTGCTCGGACACGGACTAGGAGCGCTGGACCCGAGCTTCGCCGCCGGCCGGGAGGGCGGAGTCGGCTACTTCACCGGGGCGCTGTTCGTCCTGTTCGGCTTCTCGACCTACGTGATGGCGGTGGTGAACTGGAACCACTGGCCGTGGACGGACCGGGGACTGCGCCAGCCGTTCGTCGGCCTGTGCGAGATCGCGTTCCTGCTCGGTCCCACGATCCTGCTGTACGTCGTCCTGGGCATCCCCGCCGTGGCCGAGCAGGTCGGCGACCACGGCCCGGTCCTGGAGCTGAACGCCCTGCTGGGCTGGTACTACAGCGTGGTCGTGGCCATCGTGCTGACCGGCCTGTGCTGGGAGAACTGGCCGTGGCGCCTCGCCGGCGGGAGGGGCGCGGTGGCGCTGGTCTCGCTGGTGGGCAACGTGCTGCTCGGTACCGGGCTCTACTTCGGCCTTCGGGCCGTCGTGCAGGCGGTCGTCGGCTCGGCAGTGAGCGACCAGCTCGGCGTCACCCTCAACCAGTTCCCCTCGCAGATCGGCGTGTGCTGGGTCGCCTGGATGATCCTCTGGGGCAACGCCTTCGGGAACCGGCCCACGGGCTTCGGCACGGCGACCAACCTGGTGTGCCGCGCCGCGATCACCTTCGGGCTCGCCGTCGTGACCTTCGTCGGCTACTACTACGTGCTGGCCGAGCACGTCCTCCACGAGCCGGTCGTCGTCGGAGCGCTTCACGGCAACGCCCTGGGCTTCCTCGACTGGTTCGCCCTCGTGACCCTGCTCTACGTCGTCGGCTTCGGGTCCTATCCGCTCCGGGCGCCGGCAGCCGCGCCCGACTCGGGCGCTCGGCCCGACGCTGACGTTGCCGTCGTCGTGCCCGGAGCCACCGTCACCTCGGCCGGCTGAACCGCACACCATCGAGAAGAGGAGAGAATCATGAAGGCAGCACGCTTCCACGGCCGCGGGGACATCCGGATCGACGAGGTCCCCGAGCCTGTGGTCCGCCCCGGCACCGTCAAGGTCGAGGTCGAGTGGTGCGGGATCTGCGGCACCGACCTCCACGAGTACCTCGAGGGCCCGATCTTCGCGCCGCCCGCGGACGCACCGCACCCGTTGACCGGTGAGACGGTCCCGATCACGCTGGGACACGAGTTCGCCGGCGTCGTGGCCGAGCTCGGAGAGGGCGTCACGGACCTACGTGTGGGCGATCGGGTCGTCGTCGAGCCCTACATCGTGTGCGGCAGGTGTGACGCCTGCACGCAGGGTCGCTACAACGTGTGCCAGAGCCTGGGATTCGTCGGACTGTCAGGGATGGGCGGTGGGTTCTCGCAGTACGTCGTGGCGGAGCGCCGCTGGATCCACCCCCTCGGAGATCTCGGCACCGACGTGGGTGCCCTCGTGGAGCCGCTCGCCGTCGCCTACCACGCCGTACGCCTCGCCGGCACGCGGCCCGACCACACGGCCGTCGTCTTCGGTGCAGGACCGATCGGCCTGGTGACCACGGCGGCTCTGCGCGCGGTCGGGGTCGAGGACGTGATCGTGGTCGAGCCGGCCGACGTGCGCAAGGAGAAGGCGACGGTCGCGGGCGCGGGACACGTCCTCGACCCACGCTCGACCGACGTGACGGCGGAGATCATGGAGCTGACGAAGGGGAGGGGCGCGGACATCACCTTCGAGTGCGCAGGCGTCGACGCCGTGCTGAAGACGGCGATCCAGTCCACCCGGGTCGGCGGCACCTGCGTCAACGTGGCGATCTGGGGACACGAGGCCTCGGTGGCCATGAACGACCTGGTGTTCCGCGAGGTCAACGTGCTCGGCAGCCTCGCGTACGCCGACGACCACCGCCCGACGATCGACCTGATCGCCCGAGGCTTGGTCGATCCGCACCAGTTCATCACCGGCCGCATCGGTCTCGACGACCTCGTCGTGGGCGGCTTCGAGGAGCTGATCAAGAACAAGGAGTCGAACGTCAAGATCCTCGTCCAGCCGCGGTAGGGCGTCCGTCAGGCCAACCCCGTCGGGGTGTCCGGAGGCCGGTGCGGCAGCACGTTCGCGACGTAGTCCCGCGCGGAGTCGTGGATGTCGACCTCGTGCCCGGCGGCGTCCGAGAGCGCCCAGCGGTGCTCCATCACCTCGTGGAAGTACTCCGGCGCGGAGATGGTGCGCCGCAGCTCCGGCGGCAGCAGCTCGACGATCGGGGTGTAGACATTCGCCAGCCACCGCCGGGCGACGACCTCGCGGTCCTCGTCGTCGTACCCGCCGTGCGCCGTGAACGCCGCCAGGTCGTTGAGCAGCTTGCGGGCCTGGCTGTCCTCGGCGACCAGGCCGGTCAGCTCGCGCAGCTCGCGGCGGTGGTGGCCGGCCTCGACGACCTTCGGCTGGATCCGGACCCGGTCGGACTCGGTGCGGACGTCGAGCTCGTCGACGTCGAAGCCGAGGTCGTTGAGCCGGGCGATCCGCTGCTCGACGCGGTACCACTCGTCGGCGCCGAACTCCTCGGCGGCGGTGAGCTCGTCCCACAGGGCGTGGTAGCGCTCGGTGAGCTGGGCGACGATCGCGAACCCGTCGACCTCGATGTCGGTGTCGTCGCTGGCCTGCAGGTCCATCAGCTCGGCGAAGATGTTCTCCACCCCCACGGTCAGGTCCTGCTCACGCATCGCGTCCGACACCGACGACCGCAGCTCGCCGGTCTCCGCGTCGACGAGGAAGGCCGCGAAACCCCCGGCAGAACGGCGGAAGAGGGCGTTCGAGAGCGACACGTCGCCCCAGAAGAAGCCGGCGAGGTGCAACCGCACGAGCAGCACCACGAGGGCGTCGACCAGGGCCGGGACCTGCTCGGCGCGCAGGCCGTGCTGGAAGACCGTGCGGTAGGAGAGCGAGTAGTGAAGGTGCTCGGTGAGCAGCGCCGCCGGCAGCGGCTCGCCGCCGGCACCCGTCCGGCCGGTCACCACCCCCCGCGGTACGACGGCCGGCTGGTCGAGCCGCTGCAGGTCGCGCAGCAGGTCGTACTCGCGCAGCGCGATCGCCTCCTCGGTCTCCTTCACGGCGAGGAACTGGCGGTTCACCTGGACCACGCGGACGACGTGCCGGGACAGGCCGAGCGGCAGAGGTACGACGTACCAGTCGTCCCAGTCCGCGAGCGGCCGCGACCACGGCAGCCGGAACAGGGCCGGGTCGGTCCGGGCGGCCACGACATGCAGCGCCATGGTCGAAACCTACGCCAGTCCCGGCAGGTCTGAACCAGCCCGGATCGGGCACTGAACCGCCGCCGGGTGGGCATCGGGGCAGCACCCGGCCGTGGACAAAGTCCGCGACGTAGGGGTAGGACTGGGTGACACACGCCACATCCTCGGGAGGGGTGATCAGGGCGATGAGATCGATCAACGGCCTGCCGGGACGACCGTCCCGGCGCCGCCGTCGCGCCACGCTCGCGGCCGTCGCGGCGCTCGCGGCCGGCAGCCTGACAGCGTGCGGGGGCTCGGCAAAGCCGGTCCTCAACTGGTACGTGAACCCCGACGGGGTGGACACCTTCCAGAAGTACGCGAAGCAGTGCAGCACCGACAAGTACGACATCTCGGTGCAGCTGCTCCCCAACGGGGCCACGGACCAGCGCACCCAGCTGGCCCGCCGGCTCGCCGCCGAGGACTCCTCCACCGACCTGATGAACCTCGACCCGGTCTTCGTGGCCGAGTTCGCCAACGCCGGCTGGCTGCAGCAGGTCGAGGGCGATCTTGCGGACTCGATCACCAGCAGCGTCGGCGGTGACGGCGACTACCTCTCCGGCGCGGCCGAGACGGTCACCTGGGACGACAAGGTCTTCGCGATCCCGTTGTGGGCCAACACCCAGGTGCTCTGGTACCGCAAGTCCCTCGCGCAGGCCGCGGGCCTCGACATGACCCAGCCGGTCACCTGGGACCAGGTGATCAAGGCGGCGGCCGACAACGGCGGCACGGTCGGGGTCCAGGCGAACAAGTACGAGGCGTACGTCGTGTGGATCAACGCGCTGGTCCAGGGCGCCGGCGGCGACATCGTCTCCGACACCGAGGCGGGACGCGACGCGAAGGTCGACATCGACTCCGACGCCGGGCGCAAGGCGGCCGAGGTGATCAAGGAGCTGGCCGACTCGAAGGCGGCACAACCGGACCTCACCGTGTCCAACGAGGGCACCAGCCTCGGGCAGATGTTCCCGGAGGACGGTGCCGGCGAGTTCATGGTCAACTGGACTTTCGTCTACAAGAACTACGAGGGCCAGGTCGGATCCGACCTCACCGACGAGCAGTTCGCCGACCTCGGCTGGGCCCGCTACCCGGCGACGGTCGAGGGTGAGGCGTCGAAGCCGCCGGTCGGCGGGATCGACATCGGGGTCGGTGCCTACAGCGAGCATCCTGACTTCGCGATGGAGGCGGCGCGCTGCATCACCTCCGAACAGGCCCAGGTCGACCTCGCCCTCGAGAACGGCCTGATGCCCTCCACCAACGCGGCGTACGACAAGGTCGCGGCCAGCGGGGACTACCCGGCCGACCTGATCGAGCTCTTCCGGACCAGCGTCGACGAGGGCGGGCCGCGACCCAAGAGCGCGTTCTACGCGATGATCTCCGGCGCGATCCAGGCCAAGTGGCACTCGCCCACCTCGGTCGAACCCGGCAGCACGCCGAAGGACTCGGCGACGTACCTCGAGGACGTGCTGGAAGGGAAGTCGTTGCTGTGAGCACCGTGACCGCACCCGTGAAGCCCGTGAAGGGCAGGCCCGCCGTCAGCGACCGCGCCCGCGCGGAGACGCGTCTCGGCCAGAAGCTGGTGGCGCCGGCGATCGTGCTGATGCTGCTCGTGACGGCCTTCCCGATGCTGCGAGCCCTCTACCTGTCGACCTTCGACTACGCCCTCACCGCGCCCGACGAGCGCGACTTCGTGGGGATCAGCAACTACCTGACCGCGTTGACCGACCCGCTGTTCTGGCAGACGACCGGGGTGACCGTGCTCTACATGGTCGTCACGGTGGCGGTCGAGCTGGTGATCGGCTTCGCGTTCGCGATGGTCATGCACCGGGTGATCTTCGCCCGGGGCGTGATCCGTACCTCGATCCTGATCCCCTACGGCATCATCACCGTGGTCTCGGGCTTCGCCTGGCAGTTCGCGTTCTCGTTCCAGAACGGCTTCGTCAACGGGTGGCTGCCGTTCGTCGGCGACGACTTCAACTGGTTCGGGCAGACCGGGTCGGCCGTGGTGGCGATCATGGTCTCGGAGATCTGGAAGACGACGCCGTTCATGTCGCTGCTGCTGCTCGCCGGCCTCGCCCAGGTCAGCGAGGACATGATCGAGGCGGCGAAGGTCGACGGCGCCACCTGGACCCAGCGGCTGACCAAGGTGATCCTGCCGAACATGCGGGCCGCGATCATGGTCGCGGTCCTGTTCCGGGCCCTCGACGCCTACCGGATCTTCGACAACATCTTCGTGATGACCGCGGGTGCGGTGAAGACGGAGTCGATCAGCTTCCTGACCTACCGCCAGACCATCGAGCAGTTCCAGCTCGGCATGGGCTCGGCACTGTCGGTGCTGCTCTTCCTGTCCGTGCTCGTGGTGGCGTTCGCGATCGTCAAACTCTTCCGCGTCGACCTGGCGCAGGCCCGGCAGGAGTCCTGAGATGAAGAACCGCATCGGCCTCGTCGTCGGCTGCCTCCTGATCATGGTCTGGTGCCTGCTGCCGGTGGCCTGGATCATCTCGCTGTCCTTCAAGTCCCAGACCGCGATCACCAACGGCAGCCCGGGCTTCTTCCCCGCCGACGGCGAGGGAGCGGGCTGGTCCAACTATCGCGACGTCCTGGACAACGACCAGTTCCTCCTCGCCATCCGCAACTCGATCGGGATCAGCCTGATCGCGACCGTGCTCTCGGTGGTCGTGGCCACCCTGGCGGCGTACGCCATCGCCCGGCTGGAGTTCCGCGGCAAGAAGGCGGTGCTGACCATCGCGCTGGCGATCGCCATGTTCCCGGTGGTCTCGCTGGTCGGCCCGCTGTTCGACATGTGGCGGGCGGTCGGGCTCTACGACACCTGGCCCGGCCTGATCATCCCCTACATGTCCTTCACGCTGCCGCTGGCGATCTGGACCCTGTCGGCGTTCTTCCGCGAGATCCCGTGGGAGATGGAGCAGGCCGCCCAGGTCGACGGGGCGACCTCGTGGCAGGCCTTCCGCAAGGTGATCGTGCCGTTGGCGGCGCCCGGCGTGTTCACCGCGGCGATCCTCACCTTCTTCTTCGCGTGGAACGACTTCGTCTTCGGCATCTCGCTCACCTCGACAGAGAGTGCCCGCCCGATCCCGGCGTCGCTGTCCTTCTTCGTCGGCTCCGACCCGTTCAACCGGCCGGCCTCGCTGCTCGCCGCGGGAGCGGTCATCGCGACCATCCCGATCGTCGTCATCGTCCTGATCTTCCAGCGCAAGATCGTCGCCGGCCTGACCTCCGGCGCCGTGAAGGGGTGAACCACTGATGGCTGCCATCACGATGAACCACATCGTCAAGCAGTACGGCGACGGCTTCCCGGCCGTCAACGACGTCTCGATCGACGTCGCGGACGGGGAGTTCATGATCCTCGTCGGGCCCTCGGGCTGCGGGAAGTCCACGCTGCTGCGGATGATCGTGGGCCTGGAGGACATCACCTCCGGCGACATGCTGATCGGGGAGAAGCGGGTCAACGACCTGGCGCCGCGCGAGCGGAACCTGGCGATGGTGTTCCAGAACTACGCGCTCTACCCGCACCTCACGGTCTACGAGAACATCGCGTTCCCGCTGCGCCTGGCCAAGAAGCCCGACGCCGAGGTCGACAAGCTGGTGCGCGAGGCGTCGGCAACGCTCGAGCTCGACGAGCACCTCGAGCGCAAGCCCGGCAACCTGTCGGGTGGCCAGCGGCAGCGTGTGGCGATGGGGCGCGCGATCGTCCGGCAGGCCGATGCGTTCTTGTTCGACGAGCCGCTGTCGAACCTCGATGCCAAGCTGCGCGGCCAGATGCGCACCGAGATCGCCCGGCTGCAGAAGCGGCTCGGCATCACCACGGTCTACGTCACCCACGACCAGACCGAGGCGATGACGCTCGGCGACCGGGTCGCCGTGCTCAAGCGGGGTGTGCTCCAGCAGCTCGCGACGCCGCGCGAGCTCTACGAGAACCCCGGCAACCTCTTCGTCGCGGGCTTCATCGGCTCCCCGCCGATGAACTTCCTCCCTGCGACGGTCGAGGGCGGGCAGGTACGGCTGCCGTTCGGCAGTGTCGAGATCCCGGCCGACAAGGCCGAGCGCGCCGCCGGGAGGGGCCTGCTGATCGCCGGCATCCGCCCCGAGCACTTCGAGGACGCCTCCCTCGCCGCGGCCGAGGGACGCAGCGGGTCGACGTTCACGGCCAAGGTCGACGCGGTGGAGTGGCTCGGCAACGAGACCTACGCCTACATCCCGTTCGAGGCGCCCGAGGAGGTCAGGGCCCAGCTGCAGCAGCTCGAGAAGGACCTCGACGGCGAGGCGATGCGCACCCAGCTCGTCGTGTCCCTCGACGGGGCGAGCCGCATCTCCGAGGGCCAGGACGCCGAGATCTGGGTCGACGGCCGCCGCATCCACCTGTTCGACCCCGCCACCGGGGAGAACCTGACCGTCGACCGCGAGCGGGCCGGGCGGATCCCCGGCGCGGAGGTCGCCGCCGGCTGACGCCGCCGCGTACATCGGGGGATGGACGACATCCCCGTGCGAGCCCGCGACAATGAGCACATGAGCGGGCCGAACGACACTGCCGTGTGGCAGGACGCCCGGCCCGCGCGCGCCCAGGTGGTCTTCGACGTCGTCACCGCGGCCGGCTTCGGCCTGTTCGCGCTCCTCGCCCAGCTCACCCAGGGCGGGTTCACCCTGGTCGCGGCCGCCCTGCTGGTGCTGGCGCTCGCGATCCGGCGCTGGTGGCTGCCCGGCATGGTCGTGCTCGCCTTCGCCGCGGCGGTCGGCCAGCTGGCCGACCGCGAGATCGCGTTCATCGCCGACATCGCCTATTTCCCGCTGTTCTTCACCCTCGGCGCCTCGCAACGCCGCGGCGTACGACGCTTCGGCCTCGCCGCGGGTGTGGTCGCCACCGTCGTGGCCGGGGTCGCGATGGCGCTCAATGCCCAGCTGTCGAGCGAGTGGTACTCCTCGCCGACCGAGACGGCGTTCGCGGCGGTCAGCACGGCGGCCATGTGCGCTGTCTTCACCCTCGGCGGCTGGCTGGTCGGCTACCTGCGCTGGCAGGGCCGGCAGACCGTCCAGGCCCGGGTCGACGCCGCCCTCGAGGCACGTGTCAACGCGGTGGAGCAGCAGCGGCTGGCCGAGGTCCTGCGCCAGGAGGCCGAGCGCAGCCGGATCGCCGCGGACATGCACGACGTCGTCGCGCACTCGTGGGCGGTGGTCGCGGCCCAGGCCGACGGCGCGCGCTACGGACTGCGCAGCCACCCGGAGGAGGCCGAGGGGGCGCTGCGGACCATCGGCGAGACGGCGCGCACCGCGATGGCCGACGTACGACGCCTGCTGACCCAGCTGCGCGACCGCGAGACCGACCCGGTGCCGCTGGACTTCGAGCGCCGCGGCGAGCTCCTCGGCCGGATGCGCGCCTCCGGGATGACGATCGTCGAGACGTCGTACGGCACGCCACCGGAGCACCGGCTGCTCACCGTCACTGCCCACCGGATCCTCGGCGAGGCCCTCACGAACGCCCTCAAGCACGGTGACCTGACCCGGCCGGTCGAGGTCGCCGAGGACTGGACCCACGGCTACCGGCTGCGGGTCCGCAACGCGATCCCACCCGGGGCGAGCCGGGACGGCAGGAACGGCGAGCCCGGCGGGCACGGGCTTGCCGGGATGGCGGAGCGCGCCGAGGTGGCGGGCGGCACCTTCGCCAGCCGCACCCTGCCCGCGGAGCCGGGACGCCCGTCCACGTGGGAGGTCGCCGCCTTCATCCCGACCACGGAGGACCGATGACAGAACCGATCCGGGTCCTGCTCGTGGACGACCAGCCGCTGTTCCGCACCGGGATCGGCATGCTGCTGCGCTCCCAGCCCGACCTCGAGGTGGTGGGGGAGGCGGGGACCGGCGCGGAGGCGGTCGAGCTGGTCCGCGACACGGGACCGGACGTCGTGCTGATGGACGTGCGGATGCCCGTCCTCGACGGGGTCGCCGCCACCGCACAGATCGTCGCGGAGCACGGCGAAGACGGGCCGCGGGTGCTGGTGCTGACCACCTTCGACCTCGACGAGTCGGCGGCCTCGGCGATCGAGGCGGGCGCGTCGGGGTTCGTGCTCAAGGAGGCCGAGCCCGAGCTCCTGCTGGCCGCCATCCGCTCGGTCGCCGCCGGCACCCAGGTCGTCGCGGCCGGTGCGACCCGGCGGCTCTTCGAGCGGTTCCGGGCCCGTACCGCGGCCCCCGGCCCGGAGTACGACGCCCTGACACCGCGCGAGCGGGAGATCCTGCTGCGCGCCGCGGCCGGACTGTCCAACGCGGAGATCGCGGCGGCGGAGTACCTCTCCGAGGCGACGGTGAAGACCCACATCTCGCGGATCCTGACCAAGCTGCAGCTGCGCGACCGGGTGCAGTTGGTGGTCTATGCCTACGAGCACGGACTGATCTGAGGGTTCTAGGGGGCCGGCGTACATCCTGCGATGTAGGCGGGTTCGATCCTGCGCCCGATGTGCGCGGCGCCGCGGATTCCTAGCGTGGAGCGCATGAACCAGCCGACCTACAGCCCGCCCCAGCAGCCCGACTCCGCCGTGGTGCGGTTCCGCGGCGTGACCCGCACGTACGGCACCGGCGCCGGCCAGGTGCGCGCGCTCGACGGGATCAGCGTCGACATCCAGCGCGGTGCCTTCACCGCGATCATGGGGCCCTCGGGCTCCGGCAAGTCGACCTTCATGAACGTCGCGGCCGGGCTGGACGACCCGACCAGCGGCGAGGTCTGGGTCGCCGGTGCGCCGGTGCACTCGATGACCGACGACCAGCGCACCCTGCTGCGCCGCGAGCACGTCGGCTTCGTGTTCCAGTCGTTCAACCTGGTGCCGACGCTGACGGCCTACGAGAACGTGCTGCTGCCGTTCGAGCTCGCCGGCCGTCGCGTCGACGCCGAGCGGACGGCCTGGATCCAGCGGATCATCGCCGCCCTGGGCCTCACCGACCGGGTCGGTCATCGGCCGAGCGAGCTGTCCGGCGGCCAGCAGCAGCGGGTGGCCATCGCCCGCGCCCTGGCCGCGACACCGCAGATCATCTTCGCTGACGAGCCGACCGGCAACCTCGACTCCCGCAGCTCGCGCGAGGTGCTGTCGCTGCTCGGGGCCGCGGCGCGCGACTACGGCCAGACGATCGCGATGGTCAGCCACGACCCGGTCGCGGCGTCGTACGCCGACCGGATCCTGGTCATCGCGGACGGCCGGATCGTCGGCGACCACGGCCGGATGAGCCCGCAGGAGATCTCCCACCTGCTGATCTCCTTCGAGGAGCAGGTCGCATGAGCTCCCGCAACCTGGTGCTGGGCTCGGCGCGCGAGCTCGGCACGGTGGGCCTGGTCGGCGGGCTCGGGTCGGCGTACGCCGCCGTGCTGATCATGACCAGCAGCAACCTGGCCAGCATGGCCAGCGAGGGTGGCGGGGTCGGCGTCCTGCTGGGATCGGTCGCGACCGTGTTCATCCTGATCGCGCTCTACGTCTCGGTCGTGGTCATCGCCAACTGCGTCGACACCGTGATCGCCGGGCGGCTGCGGCACATCGCGCTGCTGCGCCTGCTCGGCGCCAGGGGCCCGTACCTGCGGCGATCCGTCATGCGCGGGACCGCGCTCGTCGGCCTGGCCGGTGGCGTCGCCGGCGCGGTGGCGGGCGTCGTACTGGCCGACCTGACGCGGGTCGTCCTGGTCGCCCGCGGCACACTGCCCGAGGCCGACTACGCCCTCGTCCATCCGCTCGTGCTGCTCAGCACCGCCGCCGTCGCGGTCGCGGCCATGCTCGCCGGCTGGCTCGGCTCGCGGGCCGTGCTGCGGGTCTCGCCGGCCCAGGCGATGAGCGGTACGGCGACCGAGCTGCCCCGCTCGCGCAGCGGATCGGTGCTGCGGGCGATCGGAGCGCTGATGCTGATCGGCGGCGGCTTCCTGGTCCTGCTGCTGTCGACGTGGCTGGGCGAGGACGGCAGTGCGGCGGGCTTCCTCGCGGCCTTCTTCGGCTCGGTCCTCTCCGCCACCGGCCTGCTGATCGGCGCCCGGTTCGTGATCCCCGCGCTGGTGGGGGCCTGCTCGCGACTGGTCGGCACCCGGCCGCCCGCCGTGCTGGCCCGCCGCAACGCGGTCAAGGACCCGCTCCGGACGACGCGGTCCACGATGGGACTGGTCATCGGCGTGACGCTCGTTACCACCTTCGCGTCCGGGATGCAGGCGCTGCGCGACTCGGTGGGCGGGTGGGAGCTGGACCCCGCCCAACAGGTCCAGACGGACCAGATCCTGGCGACCACGACCGCGATCCTGATCGCGATCGTGGTGATCTCCTCGGTCATCGCCGCGGTCGGGTTCGTCTCGACGATGTCGCTGACAGTGATCCAGCGGCAGCGCGAGATCGGTCTGCTGCGCTCCCTCGGCTTCACGCAGGTCCAGGTCCGCTCGATGATCACCCGGGAGTCGATCGCGCTGTCGGCGACCGCGGTCGCCTTCGGGATGCTGCTCGGCCTGGTCTACGGCTCGGTGGGCGCCCAGTCGCTGATCGGGTTCGGCACCGACGGCTTCGTGTGGGGTGTGCCGTGGCTGGTGCTTGCCGGGATCGCGGCCTGCGGCGTCGTCCTCGTCCTCGCCGCGAGCCGGGCGCCCGCCCGGCGGGCCGTCGCGGTCACTCCGATCGAGGCCTTGCGGATCGAGGCCTGATCGCGGCCCGGTCCGCGTTGCGGCGGATCGCGCTGGTGAACGCCGGGAACAGCGCGGCCGGCAGGTCGTGCCCCCAGCCCTCGATGAAGGTCACCCGTGCCCCCGGTACGGCGGCCGCGGTCGCCCGGCCGCCCGAGACGTGCACCATCCGGTCGGCGAGGCCGTGCATCACCAGCGTCGGGGCGGTGACGCCGGCCAGCGCCCGGGTCCGGTCGGGCTGGGTGAGCACGGCCATCATCTGGCGCAGCACGCCGGCCCGGGTGACACCACGGTCCCACGTCTCGCCGGCGCGCTGGCGCAGCCTCTCCTCGGTCTGCGGGAACCGCGGGGAGCCGATGATCCTCCAGACCGCGAGGCTGCCGCGGATGTAGTCCTCGCGCCCGGGGCCGCGCCCGGCGATCAGCGTGGGCAGCAGGCTCGGGTGCTGGCGGCCGACCGTGCGCCGGCCCGTGGACGACATGATGCTGCTCAGGCTGCGCACCCGCTCCGGCGCCGTGAGCGCCATGGTCTGCGCGATCATCCCGCCCATCGACACGCCGGCGACGTGCGCGGACTCGATGCCGAGGTGGTCGAGGAGCCCGAAGGCGTCCTCGGCCAGGTCCGCGATCGAGTACGGCGCCCGGGCGGGCGCCCCGACGAAGGCGCGGACCAGGTCGGTCCGTCGTACGCGACCGGTCGAGCGGGTCGAGCGACCCGTGTCGCGGTTGTCGTAGCGGATCACGTGGAAGCCGGCCTCGGCCAGCTGGACGCACAGCTCGGCGTCCCACCAGGTCATCGGACCGCCGAGGCCCATCACCAGCAGCAGCGGCTCGGCGCCCGGGTCGCCGAAGGTCTGGTAGCACAGCTCGATCTCGGGAGACACGGGGGCGAGCAGCTCGTCGGAGGCGGACATGACACCCAGTTTGACAAGTTGCGCGTAGTTGTCGATTCAACTGGGTACCGTTTGTGACGTGAGCAACACGTTGGCGCCCTGGCTGCTGCCCGACGGCTACGGCCGTCCGGCACTGGCCGCGCTGCTGCGCGAGGGCAGTCTGGTGACCGAGGCGGGTCGGTTCGCGGCCCGTCGTGGCGCGACCCGACGCGTGCGTCGTCGTACCCCCGTCGCGGACCGGTCCGCGACGCGGGTCGCCGAGCCGGTGCTGCTCATCCCCGGCTTCCTCGCCGGCGACTGGACCCTCACCGCGATGGCCGCCGAGCTGCGGGGACGCGGCTTCCGAACCTACCGCTCCCACATCCACGCCAACGTCGGCTGCACCCTCGGCTCGGCGCTCGCGCTCGAGGCGCGCCTGGAGCAGATCGCCGAGCGCCGCGACGCCCGGGTCCAGATCGTCGGGCACAGCCTCGGCGGCATGATCGCCCGCGGCCTGGCCGCCCGGCGCCCCGACCTGGTGGCCGGGATCGTGACCATGGGCAGCCCGATGCGCGCGCCGGCCGCCCACCACGCCCTGCTGACGCGCGGCGTCCGCGTGCTCAACCGGCTCTCCGACGCCGGCGTCCCCGGCCTGATGAGCGAGGACTGCGTCGCCGGCGAGTGCGCCCACCTCAGCTTCACCGAGTCCCAGGAGCCGCTGCGCGCCGACGTCGCGATGACCAACGTCTACTCGCGCCGCGACGGCATCGTCGACTGGCGGGCGTGCATCGACCCCGCGGGCCGGGCCGTCGAGGTCCGGGCGTCCCACATCGGGATGGCGGTCGACCCGCGGGTGATCGACGTGGTGGCGGGGGCGCTGGCGGTGCCGGACGTGCGTCGTACCCGGCATCTGGGTCGCGACTCGGCCTGAATCACGACCCGAATGCCGGGTACGACGGGGAGACCCGACCCGCGGATCACATGGTGTTGACGATGAGCCCGATGTGGGTGAAGAAGTTCATCGCGCCGAACAGCAGGAACAGCACGCCCGACAGGCCCCAGAGCCAGCCGGTGATCCGGCCCCAGACGCCGGCGGTGCCGGTGCTGCGGACCCGGTTGACGAGCACGGCGAAGGCGAGGGCGCCGAGGCCGACGATCGCGATGAGCAGCGACATGAAGGTCGCCTCGACCATCGGGTGGTTGGCGAACTCGCCCGAGATCGGCTCCTCGGCGGGGGCCGCGAAGAGCTGGTACTTGATGCCGGCCGCGGCGATCGCGACCAGGCTCAGGCCGAGGCCACCGACGAAGACCGTGATCGGCTGCGCCACCCGGGCGAGCGCCTGGATCGGCTTGGCGGCGGCGAGGGCCACCGCGCCACGCTTCCACAGGTAGAGCGCCGCGGCGAGCAGGAGGACGCCGAAGCCCAGGCTGGTCTCGCCGAAGATGATGTTGTCGAACGGGAAGCCGCCGGCCGCGAGCGGCCAGGTCAGCGTCATGTGCAGGCCGGTCGTGGTGAGCACGGTGCCGAGTGCGCCGAAGGTGAGCGCCCAGCCGTCCGGCTCGACCTCCTCCGGGGCGCGCAGGAGCTCGCGGCCGAGCATGACGAGCGTGATCAGGCCCGCGCCGACGGCGACGGCCATGATCGTGTTGTAGGTGGGCATGTTCGCCCAGTCGATCTTCAGGCCCTCCTGGGCCACAAGGCTGCTCATGGTGATGCACCTCTGGTGATCCGTGGGACCGGATCTCGGTCCTCGTCCAGCAGAACCTATACGCACGTATGGATATTCCGGCTGGCTGGTCCTGCGTAGGGTGGGCCTGTGCCCGCCGCCTCCCGCCGCCCCGTCCAGGACCGGAGCGTCCAGCGGACCCGCGCGATGAGGGACGCCGCGGCGCGGCTGCTCATCGAGGAGGGGCCGGACGCCGTCACGCACCGGCGGGTCGCCGCGGCAGCCGGAGTACCGGCCGGGTCCGCCGGCTACTACTTCGCGACGCGGCAGGAGCTGTACGCCGCCGCGGTCGCCGCCGCGGAGGAGATCCGCACGGCGGGAGCGGCCGAGCGCGCGCGGTCGATCGGGCGCCGGAGCCGCTCGGCCCGGCGTACGGCACAGCTCCTGCTCGAGGTGCTCTACGCGCCCGCCCTGGACCCGGCCGTGGTCACTCGCCGGCTCCGGCCGATGCTCGCTGCCACGGCGGACCCCGACCTGCGCCCGATCATGGCTGCCGCGCGCCCCGTGCTGCTCGACGCCCTGCGCGAGACGCTGGACCGGTGCGGGTGGTCGGCGGTCGCTGAGAGCCCGGACTTCGACCTCGTGGTCCGCATGCTCGACGCGGCCCTGCTGTACGGCGCCGCCGTGGGGGACGAGGACCCGATCGCGGACGCGGTGGGTGACGTGGCGAGGTTGCTGGAGCTGGTGCGGGGGTAGCTGGGGTCAGGGTTGGTTTGCTGCGGGGGTGGTGCGCTGCGTCAGGGAATCACGGTGTTTGTTTGGCTCGCTTCGCTCGCATGTCGCGCGCGCTCTTGCGCGTTGCCTTCCCTCGCTGCGCTCGCTCGTTCCTCGCTCGCTCCGCTCAGTCCAGGCAACGCGGCGCGCCCGACGGAGAACATTCAGCCGCGCTTGATGCGCGCACGCATCACCTGCGGCTGGAACTCGTCGCGCCGCGTTGGCAGGCGGCGCGACATGCGCGAGCGAAGCGAGCGCCAAAGGACTCAGTCGAAGTCGATGGCGGAGAAGCTGCGCAGCTTCGAGAGCTGGTGCTCGGAGGTGATGGTGCGGATCGTGCCGCTGCGCGAGCGCATCACGAGCGACTGGGTGACGGCGCCGCCGCCGCGGTAGCGCACGCCGCGGACCAGCTCGCCGTCGGTGATGCCGGTGGCGACGAAGAAGCAGTCGTCGCCGGTGACCAGCGTGTCGGTGGTGAGGATGTGGTCGGGGTCGAGGTTGTGACCCGCGTCGATGGCACGCTGGCGCTCCTCGTCGTCGGTCGGCCACAGCCGGCCCTGGATGGTGCCGCCCATGGCCTTCATCGCGCAGGCGGCGATGATGCCCTCGGGGGTGCCGCCGATGCCGAGCAGCAGGTCGATGCCGGTGTCGGCGCGGGCGGCCATGATGGCGCCGGCGACATCGCCGTCGGTGATGAACTTGATCCGGGCGCCCGTCGCGCGGATCTCGTCGACGAGCTGGGCGTGCCGGGGCCGGTCGAGGAGGACGACGGTGACGTCGGAGGGATTGGAGCCCTTGGCCTTGGCGACCTGGTGGATGTTCTCGGCGACCGGGTAGCGGATGTCGACGACCTCGGCGGCCTCGGGGCCGGTCACCAGCTTCTCCATGTAGAAGACGGCCGACGGGTCGTACATGGTGCCGCGCGGGGCGACGGCGAGGACGGCGACCGCGTTGGCCATGCCCTTCGCGGTCAGCGTGGTGCCGTCGATCGGGTCGACGGCGACGTCGCACTCGGGGCCGGTGCCGTCGCCGACGTTCTCGCCGTTGTAGAGCATCGGGGCGTTGTCCTTCTCGCCCTCGCCGATGACGACGGTGCCGTTCATGCTGACCGTCGAGATCATCACGCGCATCGCCTGCACGGCCACGCCGTCGGCGCCGTTCTTGTCGCCACGGCCGACCCAGCGCCCGGCCGCCATCGCGGCCGCCTCGGTGACGCGGACCAGCTCGAGGGCGAGGTTGCGGTCGGGGGCGGGCGGCTCCACGATGAGGGCGTCGTTCATAGGGCGAACCCTATCGGTCCTCGACTACGTGGCGTACACGTCGACCTCGGTGGCCTTCACGACGAACGTCACGCTCGCTCCCGGAGCCAGCCCGAGCTCCGCGACCGAGGCGACGGTGACGTCGGCCGCCAGCTCGCCGGCGCGGACGCGGACCAGGTCGCCCAGCGGCTCCAGCTCGCTGATCACGACGGGCAGCGCGTTGCGCGGGCTGCCGCCCGGCGGCTCCGCGTGGACGGCGACCGCCGAGGGGCGGAACACCGCGACGGCGGCGGAGCCGACGACGGCCGGGGGATCGCCGGGGCTGCCGTGGAGGACCAGCCCGTCCGGCCGTCGTACGCCGTCGGGGGTGGCGCTGCCCGCGACCAGGTTGAGTCCGGCGAACCGGGCGGCGAAGGCGCTGCGGGGACGGGAGAGCACGTCGGCGGTGGCGCCCTGCTCGACCACCCGCCCGCCGTCGAGCACGACCACCCGGTCGGCGAGCAGCAGCGCGTCGAGGACGTGGTGGGTGACGATCACGGTGGTGCGCCCCGCGAGGACCCGGCGCAACAGCGTGCGCAGGGCCGGCGCGACCGCCACGTCGAGGGCCGCCATCGGCTCGTCGAGCAGCAGGAGCCGGGGTTCGGCGGCGAGGGCCCGGGCGACCGCGACCCGCTGGGCCTGGCCGCCGGAGAGCTGGGCGGGGCGGCGCTCGGCGAGCTCGGCGGCGTCGACCTCGCCCAGCCAGTGCGTGGCCGCGCTGCGGGCAGCGCGGCGGCCGGCGCCGGTGCTGCGGGGGCCGAAGGCGACGTTCTCGAGCACCGAGAGGTGGGGGAACAGGAGCGGGTCCTGCGCCAGGAGTGCGGTACGACGCGCGTGCGGCGCGACCCAGCGTCCGGGGCCGGTCAGCTCCTGCCCGTCGAGCACCACCCGCCCCGCGTCGGGGCGCAGCAGCCCGCCCAGGACGGCGAGGGTGGTGGACTTCCCGGCGCCGTTGGGGCCGAGCAGCGCGACAGTCTCGCCGTCGGCCACCTCGAAGGCGACGTCGACCTCGCGCTCGGCGACGACCACCTCGACCCGCGCGCTCACAGCGCGCCCTTGGGGCGGACCAGGCCGATGACCAGTACCGCCACCACGACCAGGACCAGGGACATCGCGACGGCCGCGTCGGCGTCGGTGACGCGGAGGTTGTAGATCAGCAGCGGCAGGGTCCGGGTGGTGCCCTCGAGGCTGCCGGCGAAGGTGATCGTGGCGCCGAACTCCCCGAGGGAGCGGGCGAAGGCGAGCACCGCGCCGGAGGCCAGGCCGGGCAGCACGAGCGGCAGGGTGACCCGGCGCAGCACGGTGGTGGGCCGCGCGCCGAGGGAGGCCGCGACGACGTCGTACCGCTCCCCGGCGGTGCGCAGCGCGCCCTCCAGGCTGACGACGAGGAACGGCAGCGACACGAAGGTCTGTGCCAGCACGACCGCGACCGAGGTGAACGCGATCCGGATGCCGAGCGCCTCGAGCTCGCCGCCGAGCAGCCCCTGGCGGCCGAAGGTCGAGAGCAGCGCGATGCCGCCGACGACCGGCGGCAGCACGAGGGGGAGCAGGACGAGCGAGCGCAGTACGCCGAGCCAGCGCGCCTCACTGCGGGCGAGCACGGTGGCCAGCGGGATGCCGAGGAGCAGGCAGAGCACGGTGCTGGCGGTCGACGTCTTGAGGCTGAGGACCAGCGCGGAGCGGGCGGCCTCGGAGGTGACCAGGCCCGGGAAGTCGCCCCACGCGATCCGGGTCGTCATCGAGGCGACCGGCAGCACCACGAACACGCCGGCGAGGAGGGCGGGCCCGAGGAGCCAGCGCGGCAGGCCGACGTGTCGGGTGTGGCTCACGAGGAGGGTGCCCCGAACCCGGCGTCCTGCAGCACCTTCTGGCCCTCGCCGAGGACCAGGTCGATCCACTGCTGGGCGAGGTCGGCGTGCTCCGAGCCCTCGACCGCGACGATCGGGTAGTGGTTGACGACGTCCGCGGCCTCCGGGAAGTCGATGCCCTCGACGTCGTCGCCGGCGGCGGACACGTCGGTGACGTACACCAGGCCGGCGTCGGCCTCGCCGTCCTCGACCTTGGTCAGCACGCCGGAGACGGACTCCTCCTCGCTGACGGGCGCGAAGGTGAGGCCGGCCGCGTCGGCGACCTTGAGAGCGGCGCTGCCGCAGGGCACCTCCGGCTGGCACAGCACCAACTTGGCGTCCTTCTTCGCCAGGTCGGCCAGGCCGGTGATCTTCGCGGGGTTGCCCGGCGGCACCGCGATCATCAAGGTGTTGGTCGCGAACTCGCTGGGGTCGCCGGAGGTCAGCTTCGCCGCCACCAGCTTGTCCATGTTGGCGGTGTCGGCGGAGGCGAACACGTCGGCCTCCGCGCCCTCGGTGATCTGCGCGACCAGGTCGGAGGAGCCGCCGAAGGACAGCTTCACGTCGACTCCCGGGTGGGCGTCCTCGAACCGGTCCTCGAGCTCCTCGAAGGTCTTCGCCAGGGAGGCGGCCGCGAAGACGGTCACCGTCTGGTCGCCGTCCTTGCCGACGGAGCCACCGTCCCCGTCGTCACCGCAGGCGGCGAGCGGGAGGGCGAGCAGGACGGCGGCGCCGGTCGCGCCGAGCCGGAGCCGGGTCGTGTTCATGGGGCCTCAGGACTTCCTCGGGACGGGTCGCTCGACGACGACGGTGGTGGACTTGACCGAGGCGATCGCCCGTACGCCGGGAGCCAGGCCCAGCTCCGCGGCGGCCTCCGCACTCATCAGCGACACGACCCGATAGGGCCCGCAGACCATCTCGACCTGGGCCATCACCGTGTCGGCGAGGACCCGGGTGACGATCCCGGTCATCCGGTTGCGGGCGCTGACCTCGCCGGCCCGGGTGCGATCCCGGTCGGCCTCGTCGACCAGCGATGCCGCCAGGCCGGCGAGGTCGACCCCCGGGATCACCGTGCGGCCGTCGACCGTGGCGCTGGGCACCCGCCCCGCCTCGATCCAGCGCCGGACGGTGTCGGTGGAGACGCCGAGCAGCTCGGCGGCCTCGGCCACGCGGTAGTCGGTCACGCTGCCACTTTGGCGCATCTGCGACTGTTTCGCCACTCTCTAGACGTATCTGCGTCAAGTATGGGGCCGAGGGCGGTGGCGGGGGCCGGGCTGGGACACTGGACCCGTCATGAGCCAGTCGCAGCCATCAGAGCGCCCGGGCCGCTACCAGCGATCCGCGGTGGGTCTCGTCACCTCGCTCGTCGTCACCGTCATCGCGATCGGCGCGCTGCTCTACTTCATGGGCGCCTTCCGCCCGGACTTCGAGGTCAAGCCCGAGGCGGTCGACTACGTCGAGATCGTCCAGTCCGCGCAGCAGGCCGGCCTGACCCCGATCTACCCCGATGCCCTGCCGAAGGGCTGGATCGCCACCGGCGTCGACGTCGAGCCCGGCGACCGCCCGGTGATCATGGTCCGGCTGCTCACCGACGACCAGAAGTTCGTCGCCGTACGCCAGGAGGACGCCTCGATCACCGCGATGCTGTCCCAGTGGGTCGACGAGGACACCGAGACCCGCCCCGGCTACACCGTGCCGTCCTCGGTCGCGAGCCCGGTCGCCCGCGACTGGTCGGGGTACGCCGACGCCGGCGGCGACTCCGCCTATGCCGCGGAGGTCGACGGCCAGACCGTGCTGGTCTTCGGGTCCGCGCCGGTCGAGGACCTCCAGGCGGTCGTCGACTCGCTGGTCACCACGCCGATCGGCTAGTCCTCGTCGGAGTCCTCACCCTCGCCCAGCACCGACTCCAGCCGCGCCCGGGCTCCGTCGAGCCAGCCCTGGCAGGTGGTGGCGAGTGCCTCGCCGCGCTCCCAGAGCGCGAGCGACTCCTCGAGCGTCGTACCTCCGGCCTCGAGCTGACGGACCACCTCGACCAGCTCGGCGCGCGCGTCCTCGTAGGACAGCTCCTCGCTCGGCTCCGGGGGCGTGGTGTCAGTCATGGATCTCCTCGGCGATCGGCTCGGAACGGGTGGCGGTGACGTGGATGCGGCCGTCGGCGACACGGACCGACAGCGCCGCGTCGGGGGAGACGTCGCCGACGGAGGTGACGACGTGGCCCTCGGCGTCCTGGAGGACGGCGTACCCGCGGCGCAGGGTGGCCAGCGGGGACAGGGCGCGGACCCGGGCGCGGCGGTGGTCGAGGTCGTCGGCGGCCCGGTCGAGCTGCCACTCGAGCCGGCGGCGGATCCGGGCGCGCCAGTCGTCGAGCTCGTCGACCCGGGCGTCGAGAAGGGAGCCGGGGTGCGCGAGCGCGGGGCGCGCGCGCAGCGCGTCGAGCTGGGACTGCTCGCGGTCGAGGCGGTGGCGCACGGCGCGGCGCAGCGCGTCGCGCGCCCGGTCGACCATCATCCGCTCCTGCGCCATGTCGGGCACGATCAGCTTCGCGGCGTCGGTGGGCGTGGAGGCGCGGACGTCTGCCACCAGGTCGAGCAGCGGGGAGTCCGGCTCGTGTCCGATCGCGGACACGACCGGGGTGCGGGCGGCGGCGACCACGCGGATCAGGCCCTCGTCGGAGAACGGCAGCAGGTCCTCGACCGAACCGCCGCCCCGGGCCACGACGATGACGTCGACCTCGGGGTCCGCGTCGAGGCGGCGTACGGCCTCGATCACCTCCTCGGCCGAGCGCTGGCCCTGCATGGCGGCGTACGCGGTGGTGAAGGCGACGGCCGGCCAGCGGCGGGTGGCGTTCTCGAGGACGTCGCGCTCGGCGGCAGACTTGGGAGCCGTGACCAGCCCGACGCGACGGGGTACGGCGGGCAGCCGGCGCTTGCGCTCCTGGGCGAACAGCCCCTCGGCGGCGAGCAACTGGCGGCGCCGCTCGAGCCGGGCGAGCAGCTCGCCGAGGCCGACCATCCGGATCTCGCGGGCGTTGAGGGAGAGGCTGCCGCGGTTGGCGTAGTAGGACGGCCGCGCGTGGATGACCACACTGGCCCCCTCGGTCACCGGCGTCGGCAGGCCGTCGAAGAGGACCCGCGAGCAGGTCACCGGCACCGAGATGTCGGCGACCGAGTCGCGCAGCGTCATGAAGACCGTCGCCAGGCCGGGGCGCCGGTTGACCTGGGTCACCTGGCCCTCGACCCACACCGCGCCGAGCCGGTCGATCCAGCCGGCGAGCGCGTTCGCGATCGCCCGGACCGGAGCCGGTTTCTCCAGCGACGTCTCGAGGGCCACGGCGGCGAGCCTATGGGACAGTGTCGACATGACGGCGACGACGCTCGTGATCGGCGAATCCGTGCTCGACGTGGTCGGCGGTGACGAGCGGCCCGGCGGGTCGGCGGTCAACGTGGCCGTCGCCCTGGCCCGGCTCGGGAGACCGGTCCGCCTCGCGACGGCGTACGCCGACGACCCGGCCGGTGGGGTGATCGCTCGGCACCTCCAGGAGGCCGGCGTGGGGCTCGCCGGCGATCCCCACGTGCTGGGCAGGACCCCGCGCGCGGAGGCCGTCATCGACGCGACCGGCGCGGCGTCGTACACCTTCGACATCGGGTGGCGGCTGCCCACCGTGCCCGACGAGTCCGCGCACGTCGTCCACGTGACCTCGCTGGCGCCGCTGCTCGACCCGGGCGCCGCCGATGTCCTCGCGCTGGTCGAGCGGATCGCGCCCACCACCTGCCTGACGTACGACGTCAACCTGCGTCCCGCGATCACCGGCACCCGCGCCCAGGTGCTCGAGCGGGTGCTGCGGACCGCGTCGGCAGCGACCTTCGTGAAGGCGTCCGACGAGGACCTGGTCGCGCTCTGGCCGGACCGGTCGGCGGGGGAGTCGGCCTCGGCGCTGCTCGCGCTGCCGGGCGGCCCGGTCGCCGTCATCGTCACCCACGGCGCGGAGGGCGCCTCCTGGCATGCCTGCTCCGGGCCGGACTGGTCCACCGGCGGCGTGCATGCCCAGCCGGTCGCCGTCGTCGACACGATCGGCGCCGGCGACACCTTCGCTGCCGCGCTCGTCGACCACCTCTGGCCGCTGCTCGGCGCCGGGGCCCGCGACCGGCTGGCCGCGCTCGGGCCACAGGAGTGGAGCGCCGCGCTGACCTACGCCGCCCGCGTCGCCGCCGTCACCGTCGGTCGACTGGGGGCCGACCCGCCGACCCGTGCGGAGGTCGGCGTCTCGCCCTGAGGCAGCGCGGGGTCGGTGCGCTGCGTGCGGAACTCACGGTGTCGTTTGGCGCTCGCTTCGCTCGCGCATGTCGCGCCGCCTGCCAACGCCGTTTCTTCCTCCCCCGCCCGCTCCCTCGTTCCTCGGTCGCGGGCTCCTCCGTGCAGAAACGGCGGGCGGCGCGACGGAAACCCGCTCGGGGCGGGCGTCGTGCGTTGCCGAGCGTCGTGCGAGCGTGGCGCTCCTCTAGTCTTGCCCGGTGCGCCTGCGGATCGACCTCGCCTACGACGGCGGCGACTTCCGGGGCTGGGCGTCGCAGCCGGGACTGCGCACGGTGCAGGCCGAGCTGACCGCCGCGTTGACCACGGTGCTGCGGCTGCCCGAGGGCTCACTGCGGGTCACCTGCGCGGGCCGCACCGACTCGGGCGTCCACGCGCGCGGGCAGGTCGTGCACGTCGACGTACCCGAGGCCCCGGAGGCGGGCTCGCCCACCGCGGCCCGGCAGGTCACCCAGCTCGACATCCTCGCCCGGCGGGTCAACGGGGTGCTCGACAAGACGGTGCGGGTGCACCGGATCAGCGAGGCGCCCGACGGGTTCGACGCGCGGTTCGCCGCGCTGTGGCGGCGCTATGCCTACCGGATCGTCGACGACCCGGCGCGTGCCGACCCGTTGACCCGCAACCACGTGCTGTTCTGGCCGCGGCGGCTCGACGTCGCGGCGATGGACGAGGCCGCGCGCTCGCTGGTCGGGCTCCACGACTTCGCCGCGTTCTGCAAGCACCGCGAAGGTGCGACGACGATCCGCACCCTGCTGGAGTTCGGCTGGACCCGCACGGATGACGAGCTGGTCGTGGGGCACGTGAAGGCCGACGCGTTCTGCCACTCGATGGTGCGCGCGCTGGTCGGCTGCATGATCGCGATCGGCGAGGGACGTCAGGACCCCGCCTGGGCGGTCGAGATCCTGACCGGGCGGCGGCGCGACCAGGGCGTGGTCGTGGTACCCGCCCACGGGCTGACGCTCGAGGAGGTCGCGTACCCGGACGCCGCCGGGCTGGCCGATCGCGTGGCACAGACCGCGGCCCGCCGTACCCACGCCGAGACGGACGGAGCCGAGGGGTGAGCGACGAGCACTACTTCTCCGCGGACCCCTCGGTCGCCTTCCAGCGCGCACCCGTCGCGGCCGAGGTCTGGGGCCACGAGCTGGCGCTGGTGAGCGGGTCCGGCGTGTTCGCGCAGGGCCGCCTGGACATCGGCACGTCGGTCCTGTTCCGCGAGACCCAGGCGCCCACCGGCGGCCGGATCCTCGACCTCGGCTGTGGGTACGGCGTGATCGGGCTCGCCTGCGCCGTCGCCGCCCCGAGCGCCACGGTCACCGCCGTCGACGTCAACCAGCGCGCGGTGCTGCTCGCCAACGAGAACGCCGAGTCGCTGGGAGTCGCGGAGCGCTACACCGCGATGGTCCCGGAGCAGGTCGACCCCGCGGCGACGTACGACGAGATCTGGTCCAACCCCCCGATCCGGATCGGCAAGGCGGCGCTCCACGAGCTGCTGCTGACCTGGCTGCCCCGCCTCGCGCCCGGCGGCCGCGCGGTGATGGTGGTCGGCAAGAACCTCGGCGCCGACTCGCTGCAGCGCTGGCTCGGCGAGCAGGGCTTCCCGACCGAGCGGATCGCCAGCGCGAAGGGGTTCCGGGTCCTCGAGACCCGCCGCGCCTGACCGGGCGCTCCTTAGAGTGGGCGTCATGCCGACCGAGTTCACCGTGCGAGGGTCGCACTCCGCCTTCCAGCCGCCCGAGCGCGGCACCGCGCACATCACGCTGGCCTTCCAGGGCCCCGCGCTGCAGCCCGCCTACGACCGCGTCGTCCACGACCTGGAGGCCGTGAAGGCCTCCATCCAGGAGCTCCACGACCCCGCCGACGGGCCGGTCACCTGGTGGTCGACGCAGCACGTGCGCACCTGGGCGCAGCGCCCGTGGAACAAGGACGGCAAGCAGCTCCCGCTCGTCCACCACGCCAGCGTCGGCGTCCAGGTGAAGTTCCGCGACTTCGGCCGGCTCGCCACCTGGGTGGGCCGGCTGGTCAGCTCCGCCGAGGGCTTCCGGCTCGACGGCGTCGAGTGGGCGCTCACCGAGGCGCGCCGGGTCGAGCTCGAGCGCACCGTGCGGGTCCGGGCGGTGCAGGAGGCGGCCCGCCGCGCCCAGGAGTACGCCGACGCGCTCGGCCTCGGGACCGTACGGCCGGTCGCGGTGGCCGACGCGGGCATGCTCAGCCAGGGCATCTCACCGATAGGCGGCGGCCCGGCGGCGTACATGCGGATGGCGGCCAAGGAGTCCGGCGGCGGTGCCGAGCTCGAGCTGGCACCCGAGGACATCGAGGTCTCCGCGGAGGTGGACGCCCGCTTCGTCGCGGAATGACCGGGTCGACGCCGACGGCCGCTGCCGGTCAGGACGTGACCTTCGCCTGTGCGAGGACGGCGGCGGCCGGCCCCGTCGCCGGCACCCGCCCCCAGAGCATGAGCAGCAGGTCCGCCGCGGGCGCGGCCAGCTCGACCGGCTCGCCGGCCGCGCCGGGCTCGAGCACGAGCGAGCGGTCGAGATCGGTGGCGACCAGGCGGACGGGCGCGGGCAGCGGCTCGGTGCGCCCGAGCCGGACCTGGCGAGGGTAGAAGAGCGTCGCGACCTCGTCGAGGCCGTCCCAGCCGAGCTCCGGGCCCAGCCGCCACTCGCCGGCGCGAGCCTGGGAGTCGAGGGCGTCGTACAGGTGCATGGTGACCTCGTGGAACTGGCGGCGCTGCCAGAACCCGGCCCGCTTGTCGGACCCGAAGGTCCACACCGTCGTGTCGGGTGCCGTCTGCCGCAGTACGTCGAGGAGGCGCCCGGCGGCAGCCCGGTAGCCGTCGACGAGCGCGTCGCGCTCCGGCCCGGGCGCCGGGCTGTCCCCGTCGGGCGAGTGGTCGGTGACGGCGTGCGTCGCCCACGCGTGCACCCAGCGGGTGTGCTCGCCGAGGTCGGCGAGACTCCAGCCCGGGCAGGCCGGGACGGGCGCGGCGAGGTCGCCGGTCGCCAGCACCTGCGCGAACTCGCCCGTCGTCTTCTCCAGCAGGTCGATCCACTCCATGGCGAGATCCTTGCAGGGCCCGGCGACGGCGCGCCGCTGGACAGATGGATACGCCGTATGCATACTCCGTACCTATGTCCATCAAGCACGGTCTCCTGGCGCTCCTGGCGCCGGGCCCGAAGTACGGCTACCAGCTGAAGGCCGAGTTCGAGGCCACGACCGGGTCGGCCTGGCCGCTGAACATCGGGCAGGTCTACTCGACCCTCCAGCGCCTCGAGAAGGGCGGCCAGATCGAGGCCGACGGGGTGCCGGACGACGACGGGCGCGTGGTCTACGCGCTCACCCCTGCCGGTCGCGAGGAGCTCGCCGGCTGGTTCCGCTCCCCGATCGCCCAGGAGTCGCGACCGCGCGACGAGCTCGCGATCAAGCTGGCGATGGCGGTCAGCACGCCGGGCGTCGAGGCCGGCGAGGTGGTGCAGGCCCAGCGCCGACAGGCGATGAGCTCCCTACAGTCCCTGACCCGCGTCAAGGCGTCCGTCCCGGACGAGGACCTGGCCCGGGTGATGGTGGTCGACTCGCTGATCTTCGCCGTCGAGGCCGAGGTCAGCTGGCTCGACCGGTGTGAAGCCCGGCTCCGCAAGGCCCGAACCGCAAAGACCCCCGAGAAGGAGGCCGTCCAGTGACCGCCAACCCCGTCCTGGAGATCCGCAACGCCGGCAAGGTGTACGGCGTCGGCGAGACCCTGGTGACCGCCCTGCACGCGGCCTCGCTCTCGGTCGCCCCGGGTGAGCTGGTCGCCGTACGCGGCGCCTCGGGCTCCGGCAAGAGCACCCTGCTGCACCTGGCCGGCGGTCTCGACGCCCCGAGCACCGGCGACGTCCTCGTCGAAGGCAGGTCGCTGTCCGGACTGGCGCGCAAGGAGCTGGCCCGGCTGCGGCGCCGCTCGATCGGCTACGTCTTCCAGGACCTCAACCTGGTGCCGTCGTTGACCGCTGCCGAGAACATCGCGCTGCCCCGTGAGCTCGACGGCACCCCGGCCGCCGAGGCCCGGACCGAGGCGCTCGCCGCGCTGGAGGAGATCGGCCTGCGCGAGGTCGCCGACCGGTTCCCCGACGAGATGTCCGGTGGCCAGCAGCAGCGGGTCGCGATCGCCCGCGCCCTGATCGGCCCGCGGCGCCTGGTGCTCGCCGACGAGCCGACCGGGGCGCTGGACAGTGAGACCGGGGAGGGCGTGCTGCGCCTGCTGCGGGCGCGTTGCGACGCCGGTGCCGCCTGCCTGCTGGTCACCCACGAGCCCCGGCACTCCGCCTGGGCCGACCGGGTGGTGTTCATCAGCGACGGCGCCATCGTCGACGAGACGACGGCCGACGCGCCGGCCGTGCTCGACCTCGGGGCACTGACGTGAGCGTGTGGCGGCCGGCCCAGCGGATGGCCCGGCGCTCGATCCGCCGCAACCTCGCCCGGTCGATCCTGATCGCGCTGCTCATCGGGCTCCCGGTCGCGGTGGCCACGTTCAGCGACGTGCTGCACCGCTCGAGCGACTCCCCGGCGGCGTACGCCCAGCGGAACCTCGGCAGCGCCGACGCCAAGCTCGTCGTCACCCCGGCGGAGCGGATCAAGGACTTCCGCCTCATCTCCGAGTGGAACGGCGGCTACTCCACCGTCGGCGAGCGCGACCCCGCGACGGTCGACGTGCCCGGCCTGCTGCCGCCGGGGACCGAGCTCGAGGTCGCCGGCGCGAGCGACGGCGGTCCGTTCCTGCTGCTCCGCAAGGGCGACCGGTACGACGAGGGGCCCCTGTCCCAGGCGACGATGCCGTCGGTCTTCCAGCCCGACCGGCTCCAGCTGCGCGACGGCGCGTACCCCGGCGCCGGCGAGATCGCGATCACCCAGCGCACCGCGGACAAGCTCCGTGTCGGCCCGGGCGACGTGGTCACCGACGACCTGTCCGGCACCGAGATCACCGTCAGCGGCATCGTCCGCGACGCGCAGTGCCTGCGCTGCAGCAGCTCCTACGCCCAGCCGGGGCAGCAGGTCGTCCCGAAGCCGCGGGCCGACGGGCCCTACGACAACTCGCCGACGTACCTCGTCGACCTGCCGCCCGGAGTGAGCGCCGACGCGCTCGCGCACCGCCTCGCCCAGCAGGGCGTCCTGCTCTACCCGCGCGACACCTACCTCCACCGGGACCGCTACCAGACCTGGGACGAGCCGGTCACCCTCGACCAGGTGCGCGGGGTCGCGCTGACCACCCTGATCGTGGGACTCGGCCTGCTCGAGGTGATCCTGCTGGCCGGCGCGGCCTTCGCGGTCGGCGCGCGCAAGCAGGTCCGCGACATGGGCCTGATCAGCGCCGGCGGCGCCTCGCCGCGCCAGCTGCGGGCGGTCCTGCTCGTCCAGGGCGCCACCCTCGGCGTGCTCGGCACCGCCGGCGGGGTCGCCGCCGGCCTGTTGGTCGCCCGCCTCGGCTGGCCGCTGTGGGAGTGGCTCAACGGCGAGGTGCTGCCGGTCTTCCGGATCGGGCCCGAGGTGCTGATCGCGGTCGTAGTCGGCGTGCTGTCCGGGGTGCTGGCGGCCGTCGTCCCCGCGATCGGCGCCGCCCGCAAGCAGCCGCTCGACGCGCTGTCGGGCCGGTTCCGGACCAGTCGGCAGCACTCCCGGCGGACCGCCATCGTGGGAGTCCTCGCCATCGGCGCCGGCGTCGTCCTCGGCCTGGTCGGCAGCGGCATGATGGCCGGCGACTTCGCGGCGTACGGCGACGCGCTGTCCACCGCCCGCCTCACCGGGGTCTCGCTCCAGGCGCCCAGCCCGACCGTCCCGATCGCGCTCGTGCTCGCCGGTGCTGTCGCGGGCGTCGCCGGCCTGGTACTGGTGATGCCGTCCCTGCTCGGCCTGCTGGGCCGGATCGGCGCCCGGCTGCCGCTGCCCGGACGACTGGCGGTGCGCGACGCCGACCGCCACCGCCACCGCACCGGACCCGCCACCAGCGCGATCATGCTGGCCGTCGCCGGATCGGTCGTGGCGGCGTTCGCGATGACCGGGTCGGCGCGCGCCGACGAGGCCCGCTGGCTGCCGGACCTGCCGGAGCACACGATGCGGGTCTACGCGCAGTACGGCGACGGCCAGGCCGAGACCACGGCGATCACCACCGCGGCGACCGAGCGGGCGGCGGCCGTCCTCCCCGGCGCGCAGGTGCTGGCCCCCTTCGAGCTCGGCTACGCCGTACCGGAGTCCCAGCAGGAGCTGGGCGCGACACCGGTCCAGTCGATCTGGTTCAACGACAACCTGGCCTGCGACAGCAGCTGCGTCACCTACGGCAGCACCGGCTCGGCGGCGATCGCGGACCCGGCGGTGGTGCGGCTCACCCTCGGGCGGGACCTCACCGCCGAGGAGCAGGCGGCCCTCGACCGAGGAGAGGTCCTCGCCACCTCGCCGTCGATGGTCGACGCCGACGGCAAGGTCACTGCGAGCCTCGACCTCAAGATCGACGCGGAGGGCGCCGAGGCGGACATCCCGCGGCTGGAGCTGCCCGCGCGGGTGGCGCCGCGCACGACCTTCTACACCTCGTTGCCCGGTGTCTTCATGAGCGCCGAGACGGCCGCCGCGAACGGGCTGGTGCCGATCCCCGACGCCACCCGGCTGATCACCTACGCCGCCGACGCCACGCCGGCCGAGGTGCGGGCCGGCGTACGCGCGGCGCGGGAGGGACACCGTGCAGGTGCCTCGATCGGGGAGCCGTACCACGACGACTACGGCATCGCGCTGCTCGTCGTCGGCGGCGTCGCCGGGCTGGTCACCCTGATCGGCGTCGCGATCGCCGTCGCGCTCTCCGCGGCCGAGGGCCGTCGCGAGCTGGCGACCCTGTCCGCGGTGGGAGCCGATCCCGCCGTACGACGCCGGCTGGCCGGCGCGCAGGCCCTGGTCATCTCGGGGGTCGGCGCTCTGGTCGGAGTGCTGCTCGGCAGCTTCGTGTCCTACGCCCTGCGGGCGACGTTCGGGGCGCCGTCGTTCACGGTGCCGTGGGCGAACCTCGCGGGCGTGGGGCTCGGGGTTCCGGTGCTCGCGGCGCTGCTGACCGCGGCGTGCACGCGCTCGAAGGTGCCCGTGCTGGAGCGGCGAGCTTGATCTCGATAAGCGCGTCGCGACCTCGTGCCTCGGTCGCTGCGCTACTCGACCTCCCCGCCTGGTCCGTGCGCCGCCTCGTTCCTCGGAGCCGCACGGGGCGGTGAAATCGGTTCGCGGCCGGCGGCCTCGTCGCGGAGAATCGACCCTCGTGGGTCATGTGGAGGTCGCCGGTGTCCGGTTCGAGCTGCCCGACGGGCGGGTGCTGCTCGACGACGTGTCGTTCCGGGTCGGGGACGGCGCCAAGGTCGCGCTGGTCGGCGCCAACGGTGCGGGCAAGACCACCCTGCTGCGCATCATCACGGGCGACCTCGTGCCCCACGCCGGTGCGGTCACCCGCTCCGGCGGGCTCGGCGTGATGCGCCAGATGGTCGACCGCGGCCTCGGCGACGAGCCGACCATCGCGGACCTGCTGCTCGGCCTCGCGCCCGAGCGGGTCCGCAAGGCGGCGGCCGAGGTCGACCGCTGGGAGCTGGCCCTGATGGACACCGACGACGAGGCCACCCAGCTGGCCTACGCCCACGCCCTGGCCGAGTACGCCGACGCCGGCGGCTACGACGTCGAGGTGGTCTGGGACGTGTGCACCGTCAAGGCGCTGGCACTGCCCTACGACCGGGCGAAGTACCGCGAGCTGCGCACGTTGAGCGGCGGCGAGCAGAAGCGGCTCGTGCTCGAGTACCTCCTCGCCGGACCGGAGGAGGTGCTGCTCCTCGACGAGCCCGACAACTTCCTCGACGTCCCCGGCAAGATCTGGCTGGAGCAGCGGATCGCCGCCTCCGACAAGACGATCCTGTTCATCAGCCACGACCGCGAGCTGCTCGCCAACGCCGCCACCCACGTGGTCACCGTCGAGCTCGGGGCGGGCGGCGGGGGCAACAGCGTCTGGACGCACCCGGGCGGCTTCGCGTCGTACCACGAGGCCAGGAAGGACCGGTTCGCCCGCTTCGCCGAGCTGCGCCGGCGCTGGGACGAGGAGCACGCCAAGATCAAGGCCCTGGTGCTGCGGCTCAAGATCAAGGCGGAGTACAACGACGGCATGTCGTCGCAGTACCGCGCGGCGCAGACCCGGCTGCGCAAGTTCGAGGAGGCCGGCCCGCCGACCGAGCAGCCGCGCGAGCAGCAGGTCACGATGCGGCTCTCGGGGGCGCGGACCGGCAAGCGCGCGGTGGTGTGCGAGTCGCTGGAGCTGACCGGCCTGATGAAGCCTTTCGACCTCGAGGTCTGGTACGGCGACCGGCTGGCCGTGCTGGGGTCCAACGGCTCCGGCAAGTCCCACTTCCTGCGGCTGCTCGCCGCGGGCGGCAGCGACCCCGACGTGGAGCACCGCCCGGTCGGGGACGTCGAGATCGCGCCGGTGCGGCACAGCGGTCGGGCCCGGCTGGGTGCCCGGGTGCGGCCGGGCTGGTTCGTGCAGACCCACGAGCACCCCGAGCTGGTCGGCCGGACGCTGGTCGAGATCCTGCACCGCGGCGACGGCGTACCGAACGGGCGCCAGGGGATGGGGCGCGAGCAGGCGAGCCGGGTCCTCGACCGCTACGAGCTCGCGGCCAGTGCCGAGCAGCCCTTCGAGTCGCTGTCCGGCGGTCAGCAGGCACGCTTCCAGATCCTGCTGCTCGAGCTGTCCGGGGCGACCCTGCTGCTGCTCGACGAGCCCACCGACAACCTCGACGTGCAGTCCGCCGAGGCCCTCGAGGAGGGCCTGGCCGCCTTCGACGGGACCGTCGTCGCGGTCACCCACGACCGCTGGTTCGCCCGCGGGTTCGACCGGTTCTGCGTGTTCGGCGCCGACGGCACGGTCTACGAGTCCGACGGGCCGGTCTGGGACGAGGGACGAGTGGCCCGGGCCCGATGAGTGCGCTGGAGCTGGTCACGATCGGGCCGGGCGACGACGCCGCGATCCTCGCCTGGGCCGAGGTGGTCGCGGCCTCGCTGCGCCACGAGCTCGGCCACCACGCGACGCCGTGGGCCGCCGAGGAGCTCGCGGTCGTCGTACGTGAGCCGGACCGGCTGCGCCGCGACTCCTTCCTGCTCGGGCTGGTCGGCGGGGAGCCGGTCGCCGCCGGCTGGCTGGCGGTGCGCCTGCTCGACAACCTCGACGGAGCCCAGCTCGACGTCCACGTGCTGCCGTCCCACCGCCGCCGCGGCCTGGGCGGGCAGCTGCTGGACCGGCTCGAGGAGCTCGCGGCCGGCGAGGGCCGGACCCGCCTCGATGCCCGCGCCCAGTGGACCTACGACGGTCCCGCCGACGGCGCCGGTACGGCCGGGATCGTCTTCGCGGCCCGCCACGGCTACGGGTTCGGGATCGGCGAGGTGCAGCGCGAGCTGCCGCTGCCCGCCACGGACGACCGGCTCGCGGAGCTGGCCGCTGGTGCGGCGGCGCACCACGCGGCGTACCGGATCGTGTCGTGGGCCGGGCCGATCCCCGACGACCTCGTCGCCGGCTGGTTGGCCGTCTCCAGCACGCTGATGACCGAGGCGCCGGCCGGTGAGGTGACGCGCGGGGAGGAGTCCGCCGACGTCGCGGCGTACCGCACCGCCGAGGCGCTCCAGGCCCGCCAGGGCCGCACGCCGTGGCACACGGTCGCGCTCGGCGGTGCCGGTGAGGTCGTCGGCTACACGCAGCTGATGGTCCCCGACCACGAGCCCGTCTTCGTGCACCAGTGGGGCACGCTGGTGCGGCGCGACCACCGCGGCCACCGGCTCGGCCTGGCGCTCAAGGTCGCGAACCTGCGGGCCCTGCAGCGCGACCTCGACACGACCGGGCGCCGCGTCGTGACCTGGAACGCCGAGGTCAACGGCCCGATGATCGCCGTCAACGAGCTGATGGGCTTCGCGCCGACCGCCCGCTCGGCCGAGCTGCAGAAGATCGCCGCCCCGCGCGATTAATCCCTTGGTTCCGGCGCGCCGGGATGCAACGGTGGGGGTGTCACCCCTCTTGCTGTGGAAGGACGACCATGACTGCCAACGGTGCGAACGACGATCTCAAGGCGAAGATGCGCGAGGCCCTCGACCGCAAGAACCACAAGGAGCAGGGCGTCCACGCGGACGGGCCGACCAAGGAGAAGGCACACGGCTCCGAGGTCGTCGGCGGCGCTCCGAAGATGCACCGGCGCAAGGCCGGGGGCGGCGGCTCCTAGTGTCGACAGGACACTAGGAGTCCGAGCCGAGCTTGAGCTCGGTCGTGCTCTCCTTGCCGCCCCGCAGGTAGGTCACCTTGACGCTGTCGCCGGGTCGGTAGGAGCGGATCGTCGCGATCAGAGCCTCGCTGCCGTCGATCTGGTGGGAGTCGATCGCGGTGATGACGTCGTCCTGCTTCAGGCCGGCGTCGGCCGCGGCCGAGCCCTTCTCGAGCTGGGCGATGCGGGCGCCGCTGAGCGTGGTGTCGCTCGAGCCCGCCGTACCACCGACGTCGGCGACCTGGATGCCCAGCCGTGCGTGCGTCGGCGTCTCGCCCGACCGGAGCTGGTCGATGATCGGCAGCACCTCGTCGATCGGGATCGCGAAGCCCAGTCCGATCGAGCCCGACTCGGCACCCTGCTGACCCGACGACGTCGACCGGATGGACGCGTTGATGCCGACCAGCTGGCCGTCCATGTTGACCAGCGGGCCGCCACTGTTGCCCGGGTTGATCGCCGCGTCGGTCTGGATGGCGGGGTACGCCGTGGCGTTGCCCTGCGCGTCGCGGGCGACCTCGACAGGGCGGTCGAGCGCGCTGACGATGCCGCTGGTGACCGTAGCGTCCAGGCCGAAGGGCGACCCGATCGCGACGACCTGCTCGCCCACGTCGAGGTTGCTCGACTTGCCGATGGTGATCGGCTTCAGGTCGGCGACGCCCTCGACCTTGACCAGCGCGGTGTCGGTCAGCGGGTCGGTGCCGACGACGGTGGCGCGCACCTTCTTGCCGTTGTTGAACGACACGGTCACCTCGGCCTGGTCGGCCGGGATCTCCCCGCCGAGGGTCACCACGTGGTCGTTGGTGAGGATCAGGCCCTCCGTGTCGAGCACGACACCCGACCCGCTGCCCGCCGCCCCGCCGCCGCTGACGTCGAGCGCCACCACGGACGGCAGTACGGCGGCAGCGACCGCCTCCACGCTGCCCGACGCCGGCTTGGGGTTGCCGTTGTCGACCACCGAGAGGGGTGTGTTGCCGGAACCACCGGAGCCGCCCGACGCGCTGTCGTAGATCGCCGCCGTGGCGACCCCGGCCCCGCCGCCGACCACCAGGGCACCGGTCAGCACCGCCACCGCGAACCCGGCCCGGCGGGGACGCCGCTGTGGGGACGGCGTCGGTCCGAACGAGGCCGGCGGGAACGGAGGCGGCGGCGGGAACTGGGTCATGCCCCCATCGTGGTGAGCGTCCCTGTGATCCGGCTGAGGACGGGTTGAGGAGTTGCCCTGAGAGGGCTGGGCGGGCGGGCGTGGCGGCCGGGACAAGTAACACGCTGTCCATCTGTCTACCGGGCGGTTCTCAGCTGAAATGGCATCGATTCGGGTCCGATTCTGCTGACTTGCGCCGACCAGTCGGGTGGACGGCGTGTTACTTCGGCGGGCTCACGCGCCCCAGGACGTGTCCTCGAGCGTCCACAGGGGCCGCTCGGCAGGGGCTCCCTCCACAGGGCGGCGAGGTTCGGCGCGGATGGCCGCGGGTGGCGCTGATCCTCGTCTCCATGAACGCTCGGGTAGTGGCGCTGATGAGCGCGCAAGGAGGACTGGTCACGAGGCGCCAGGCGATGGAGGCCGGCATGGCGGGGCACCAGGTCGACAGCCTGCTCCGGTCCGGTTCTTGGGTCGCGGTGCGGCGCGGCGTCTATGCCGAGAAGGCGTACGTCGACGCGCTCACCACGGACGTCCAGCGTCGGGTGCTCGCCGACCGTGCCGCGAGCCTGCGCGTCGATGCCCCGCACGTCCTGTCCCACCACTCCTCGGCCCACCTCCAGCAGTTGGAGGTCCTCCACGAGCGAAAGCCGATCACGCACGTCGGCCGTCCCGGCATCGTCGGCTCCCACCTGCGCCACGGAGTGAAGCACCACCTGGCGCCGTACCGGGGCGAACAGGTGGTGCTTGTCGACGGCTTTCCTGCCCTCGACCTGGCGCGGACCAGTCTCGACATCGCCCGCGAGCACGGCTACCTCCAGGGCCTCGTTGCCGCTGACTCCGCGCTCCGGGCGGGCGCGACGCGGGTGGACCTCTCGGTGGCGGCCGCCGCGATGAGGCACTGGCCATATGTCACCGTGGTCGACGACGTCGTCGCGTCGACGTCGCCGCTGACCGACTCTGTCGCCGAGACCCTCGGGAGGGACTTCGTGTCCGAGCTCGGGTACGGCGTTCCGCAGCCCCAGTTCGGGTTGACCGCGGACGGTCGCACGGCATGGTGCGATCTTCGTCTGGGCCGGCACTTCTTCGAGATCGACAGCAAGCTGAAGCTGCGGCCTGCCCATGCCGGCGGTCTGTCGTTGAAGCCACCCGAGGAGACGCTCTGGGACGAGAAGCTCCGCCAGGACTTCGTGACCGGCTTCAAGACCGGCGTGTCACGGCTGACCTGGAACGACTTCTTCGGCCGCGGGCGCACCACCGCCCTCGAGCGCTGTCGGCGCGAGTTCCTCGACACCTGCTCCCGGTTCGGTACGGACGTCTCCGACCTCGCGCAGTTCCGACCTCGTGGTCCCAAACCGCGGGTCGTCGTACAGCGCGGGCCGGTCCTTCCGCGCTGGTCGCCGTGAGCGTCGCGGTGCGGATGTAAGTAACACGCTGTCCATGCGACTACCCGGCGGTTGTCAGCAGAAATCGGCCAGAAATCGGCATTTTCCTGCTGACAAGCGCCGATCAGTCAGGAGGACGGCGTGTTACAGCGCGAGGAGCGGGGCGGGGGGCGCGCGGAACGAGCAGCGCTCTCAGACCTGCCGCTCCTGCTCCTCCCAGTACGGCTTGCGCAGCTCGCGCTTGAGGATCTTGCCGGTGGGGTTGCGTGGCAGCGCGGTGATGATGTCGACCGACTTCGGCGCCTTGTAGTGCGCGAGCCGCTCGCGGGTCCACTCGATCAGCTCGACCTCGGTGGCGTCCGAGCCCTCGCGCAGCGCGACGACGGCCTTGACCGACTCGCCCCACGTCGGATCGGGTACGCCGATCACCGCGACCTCGAGCACGCCCGGGTGCTCGGAGAGGACCCGCTCGACCTCGGGGGAGTACACGTTCTCGCCGCCGGTGATGATCATGTCCTTGAGCCGGTCGGAGACGAAGACGTAGCCGTCCTCGTCGACGTGACCCATGTCGCCCGTGCGGAACCAGCCGTCGTCGGTGATCACTTCGGCGGTGGCCTCCGGCTTGTTGAGGAAGCCCTTCATCAGCTGCGGGGTCTTCAGCCAGATCTCCCCGTGCTCGCCCACTCCCACGTCCGTCAACGACGCAGGGTCGACGATCCGGACCTCGCACTCGGGCAGCGGCTTGCCGGCCGAGACGAGTCGCTCCGGGTGGCCGTCGGCCTCGGCGGTGCGGTGGTCCTCGGGCATCAGGTGAGTGGCGACGCCGGCGACCTCGGTGAGTCCGTAGACCTGGATGAAGTCGGTGTCGGGCCAGGCCTCCATCGCGGCGCGCAGCAGCGGCGGCGGCATCGGCGCGGCGCCGTACGTGTAGGTCTTGAGCAGCCCGAACAGCTTCACCGCGTCGGGACCCGCCTGGAGCACCTGGGCCAGGACGGCGGGGACGAGGAAGGTGCGGTTGGCGCCGGCCATGATCGCGCCGGCGAGCGAGGCGGCGTCGGGCTCGCGGGTCATCACGCTGGGGATGCCGTCGTGGATGCCGAACAGGACGTACGACGACCCGCCGACGTGGAACAGCGGCATGGCCACCATCGACTTGTCGCCGGGCTCGAATCCCCAGCCGTCGTGGCCGTTGATCGTGTGCCGGACCATGTTGCGGTGGGTGAGCATGACGCCCTTGGGCCGCCCGGTCGTGCCGGAGGAGTACATCACCAGGCACACATCGTCCTCGAGCACGTCGGGACCGTCGTCGCACGGGGTGGACGAGGCGAGGAACTGCTCGTACTCGTCGTCCTCCCCGCCCTCGGGGGTGACCTCGATGATCTTCTGCACGTTCGGCAGCCGGTCGCGGATCGCCGTGATGGTCGGCATCAGCTCGCGGCCGACGAAGAGCACCTTCGCGCCGGAGTCGTTGACGGCGTAGTCGATCTCGTCGCCCGCCGAGCGCCAGTTGATGATCGCGTTGGCGGCGCCGATCGAGCCGGCGGCGAGGCTGATCTCCACGCAGGCCGGGTGGTTCTTGTCGAGGAACGAGACGACGTCACCGCGCGCGATGCCGAGGTCGCGCAGCCCGCCGGCCGCACGGTGGACCCGGTCGTGCCACTCCTTCCACGTCCAGGTGCGGCCGAGGTAGGTCATCGCCTCGGCGTCGGGCGTGGCCTCGGCCCAGTAGTTGAGCCGGTCCTCGACGTAGGTGGGCTCGGGCGGCGTGGCGGGCGGCCAGGCCTTGGTCGGTGGGGTGGTGGACTCCGTCGTCGCGCTCACGTCGCAGATTGTGTCCCACATCACAAACGGGCACAACGGACCACGCATCCGCAGGCCACTTCCCGTTCACCTCCGTCGACGAGGATCGAGAGGTGAACCCCCTGCTCCGCGGCGCCGAAGCACCCGCGTCGCGCACGCTCGTCGACGTCTTCCGGCGTACGGCGGCCGACCACCCCGACGCGATGGCGCTCGACAGCGGCAACGACACGGTCACCTACGCAGAGTTCGCGGAGGCGGCCGAGACCGTGGCGGTCGAGCTCGCGGAGCTCGGGATCGGGGCGGGCGACAAGGTCGGGGTCCGGCTGCCGTCCGGCACGACCGACCTGTACGTCGCGATCATGGGGATCCTCTTCGCCGGCGCGGCCTACGTGCCGGTCGACGCCGACGATCCCGACGAGCGTGCCCGGCTGGTGTTCGGCGAGGCGCAGATCGCCGCGCTGATCGGCGCGGGCCTGGTCATCGAGTCCCGCCGCGAGGGTGCGCCCCGGGCCCGGCGGGACCCGATGCCGCAGGACGACGCGTGGGTGATCTTCACGTCCGGCTCGACCGGCACCCCCAAGGGCGTCGCCGTCACGCACCGCAACGCCGCGGCCTTCGTCGACGCCGAGTCGCTGATGTTCCTGCAGGACGATCCCGTCGGTCCCGCCGACCGGGTGATGGCGGGTCTGAGCGTCGCCTTCGACGCGAGCTGTGAGGAGATGTGGCTCGCCTGGCGGTACGGCGCCTGCCTGGTCCCCGCGCCCCGCGCGCTGGTCCGCAGCGGCGTCGATGTCGGCCCGTGGCTGACCGCCAACGACATCACGATCGTCTCGACCGTCCCGACGCTGGTGAGCCTGTGGCCCGACGACGCCCTGGAGAAGGTGCGGATGGTGATCCTCGGCGGCGAGGCGCTGCCTCCCGAGCTGGCCGTCCGCCTGGTCCGGCCCGGCCGCGAGGTGTGGAACACCTACGGCCCCACCGAGGCCACCGTCGTCGCGTGCGGCGCGCTGGTCGACGCGGACGGCCCGGTGCGGATCGGCCTCCCGCTGGCCGGCTGGGACCTGGTCGTCGTCGATCCCGCGACCGGTGAGCCCGTGGCGGAGGGGGAGCGCGGCGAGCTGATCATCGGCGGCGTCGGCCTTGCCCGCTACCTCGATCCCGCCAAGGACGCCGAGAAGTACGCCCCGATGCCGACGCTCGGCTGGGACCGGGCCTACCGCAGCGGCGACATCGTCATCAACGATCCGGCCGGCCTGCAGTTCGCCGGCCGCGCCGACGACCAGGTCAAGGTCGGCGGTCGCCGGATCGAGCTCGGCGAGATCGACTCCGCGCTGCTGGCACTGCCCGGCGTGAGCGCGGCGGCGGCCGCCGTACGCCGCACCAGCACGGGCAACCAGCTCCTCGTCGGCTACGTCGCCACCACGGCGGAGTACGACGGCGCCGCGGCCACCGCCCACCTGCGGGCCACCATGCCGGCCGCGCTCGTGCCCCGCCTCGCGGTCGTCGACGACATCGCGACCCGCACCTCCGGCAAGGTCGACAGGGATGCGCTGCCCTGGCCGCTCGCGACCGCCGACCCCGTCGATGCGGGCCTGCACGGCACCGCCGCCCGGATCGCCGAGGTCTGGCAGAAGGTGATCGGTGCCGCGCCCGACGGCCCGGAGTCGGACTTCTTCGACCTCGGCGGCGGCAGCCTCACCGCCGCTCAGGTGGTGACGCTCCTGCGCAAGGACCACGCCGAGCTGACCGTCGCCGACCTCTACGAGAACCCCACGGTCGACGGGCTGGCCGGCTTCCTCGACTCGCTCGAACCGAGCGCGCTGGCCGAACAGAGCCGCAAGGTGAAGCCGATCCCGCGCAAGACCCAGATCGGCCAGGTGCTGGCGATCCCGCTGCTGCGCGCGCTCGCCGCACCCCGGTGGATCGCAGGGATCCTGACCCTCGCCAGGCTCGGCCACGAGGTGCTCGACGTCGCCTGGCTGCCGGCCGTGCCGTGGTGGGTGCTGGCGCTGCTGCTCGTCGTGTTCGTCAGCCCGCCGGGGAGGATGTTCCTGGCCGCCAAGCTCGCCCAGGCGGTGCTCGCCGGCGTGAGGCCGGGCGCCTACCCGCGCGGCGGCAAGGTGCACCTGCGGATCTGGACGGCCGAACGGCTGGCCGACGAGCTCGGCGCGACCCGGCTCGCGGGGGCGCCGTACATCACCTGGTACGCGCGCCTGCTGGGCGCCAAGGTGGCCCGCGGCGCCGACCTGCACTCGCTGCCCCCCGTCACCGGCCACCTGACCGTCGGGAAGGGTGCGTCGATCGAGCCGGAGGTCGACCTGACCGGCTACTGGATCGACGGCGACACCCTCCACGTCGGTGGCATCCGGGTCGGGCGCCGCGCCCGGGTCGGCACCCGCTCGATGCTCTGCCCCGGTGCCGTCGTCGGCGACGACGCCGAGGTGGCGCCCGGCTCCGCGCTCTTCGGCGAGGTGCCCACGGGCGAGTTCTGGTCCGGAGCGCCCGCGGTCCGGATGAGCTCAGCGGCCCGCGGCCCGTGGGCCGAGCGTCCGCCGGCGTCGCGCCGCTCGCTGCGCACCTGGGCGATCGCGTACGGCGCCGTGGCGGGTCTGCTGTCCTGCCTGCCGGCGATCGCGGTGCTGGTGGTCGCGGTCCCGGTGCTGCTGCTCGCCGGCGTCGGCACGACCGCCAGCGCCGGCGGCGCGGCCGCCGCGCTGCTGCCCTGGCTGGTGCCCGCCGTACTGGCCGGCGTCGTCGTGCTGGCGCTGCTGATCCTCGCGGCCGTGCGACTCCTCGCGCTCGGAGTCAGGGCCGGCGCGCACCCGCTGCAGAGCCGCCCGGCGTTGTGCGTGTGGTCGACGATCCGGGTGCTCGACGAGGCCCGGACCTGGCTGTTCCCGCTCTACAGCTCACAGCTGACGCCCGGCTGGCTGCGGCTGCTGGGCGCGAGGATCGGCAAGGACGTCGAGGCCTCCACCGCGCTGATGATCCCGTCGCTGGTCAGCGTCAGCGACCAGGCGTTCCTCGCCGACGACACGCTGATCGGCGGCTACGAGCTCGGCGGCGGCTGGCTGCGTGCCGAGCGGGTCAAGGTCGGCAAGCGCGCCTTCGTCGGCAACTCCGCGATGGCAGCCCCTGGCCGGAAGGTGCCGAAGCGCTCGCTGGTCGCGGTCCTCTCCGCAGCCCCGGCCCGTGGCACCGTCAAGGCCGGCGAGTCCTGGCTCGGCAGCCCGCCCGCGCCCCTGCGCCGGGCCGCGCAGGGCTCCGCCGACGAGCGCACCTACGCCCCGCCGGCCCGGCTCAAGGTCGCGCGCGCGTGCTGGGAGGTCGCCCGGCTGCTGCCCGTCACGCTGGCCGTGGCCCTGCACCTCGCCGTGGTGCTGGGGACCCTCGCCGTGTGGGACCGGCACGGGGCGCTGGCCGGCGTGGTCGTCGTACCGCTGCTGTTGTGGGCCGCCGGCCTCGTCGCCGGCGTCGTGGCGATCCTCGCCAAGTGGCTGCTGGTCGGCCGCGTGCGGGCCGGCTCGCACCCGTTGTGGAGCTCCTTCGTGTGGCGCAACGAGCTCGCCGACACCTTCGTCGAGGTGGTCGCGACCCCGTGGTTCGCAGGTCTTGCCACCGGATCGCCGCTGATCGCCGTGTGGTTCAAGGCGATGGGCGCCAAGGTCGGCCGCGGCGTGTGGTGCGAGTCGTACTGGCTGCCCGAGCCCGACCTCGTCGAGCTCGGCGACGGCGCCACCGTCAACCAGGGCAGCGTCGTGCAGACCCACCTGTTCCACGACCGGCTGCTCGCCACCGACACGGTCCGGCTGCACCGCGGCGCCACCGTCGGCCCCAACTCCGTGGTGCTGCCTGCCGCGTCGTTGGGCAAGCACGCTACGGTCGGCCCGGTGTCGTTGGTGATGAGGGGGGAGTCCGTGCCGGACAAGACGCGCTGGATCGGCAACCCCATCGGTCCGTGGGCCGACTGAGGTCGTTGCTCGTGCCCCACCTGCCCACCGCCGACCCGTACCTGCCCGGCCACGGCGACCCGTCGTACGCCGTGCGGCACTACGACCTCGACCTGGTCTACGTCCCCGACGGCAACCGCCTCAATGGCACCGCGGTGCTCGACCTCGTCGTACGCGAGCAGACCGCTCGCCTGGTGCTCGACCTCGCGCACCTGCGGGCCTCGAAGGTGCGGCTCGATGGCGGCCGGGTCAAGAAGTGGACGGGCCGCGACCACCGGCTCGTGCTGCAGCTCGACCGCCCGGCCGCCGCAGGCGCGTCCTTGCGGCTAACGATCGTGTACGGCGGTTCGCCGAAGCCGGTGATCGACAAGTACCACGGCGACGCCGGCTGGGAGGAGCTCGAGGACGGCGTGATCGTGGCCGCCCAGCCGCACGGCGCGCCGACCTGGTTCCCGTGCAACGACCGGCCCGACGACAAGGCGACGTACCGGCTCACCCTGGCCGCGCCCACCGGCTACACGGTGGTCGCCAACGGCACCCTCGTCGCCCACCAGCGCCGCGCGAGCCTCGAGAGCTGGACCTGGGTGATGGACCGGCCGATGGCCACCTACCTGGCGACCGTCCAGATCGGCCGCTACGAGACGACCGAGCACGACGCCCGCACCCGCACCATCGGGCCGCCGGACGCCGACCTGGTCGACTCCTTCGACCAGCAGCCCGCGATGCTCGCCTTCTTCGAGCGCGTCTTCGGGCCGTATCCGTTCGACGCGTACGCGGCCGTGATCACCGACGACGACCTCGAGATCCCCCTCGAGAGCCAGAGCCTGTCGACCTTCGGGCGCAACTTCTGCTCCTCCGACTGGTCGCAGGTCCGGCTGATCGCCCACGAGCTCGCCCACCAGTGGTACGGCAACGCCGTCACCCTGCGCCGCTGGCAGGACATCTGGCTGCACGAGGGATTCGCCTGCTACGCCGAGTGGCTGTGGTCGGAGGAGAGCGGCGGCCCACGCACCTGCGACGGGTGGGCCCGCCACCACCACGAACGCCTCGCCGACCTCGACCAGGACCTGCTGCTCGCAGACCCCGGCCCGGAGCTGATGTTCGACGACCGCGTCTACAAGCGCGGCGCCCTCGCCCTCCACGCCCTGCGCATCGCCGTCGGCGACGACGCGTTCTTCGCCGTGCTGCGCGACTGGGCCTCCTCGCGGGCGGGGGAGTCGGTCACCACCGGGGACTTCCTCGACTTCGCGTCCGCGCACACGGGGGCGGACGTCGCGGCGGTGCTGGGGCCGTGGCTGTACGACGCCGCACTGCCGGCCTACCCGCGGGGCTGAGCGCCCGCAGACGCGAAACGACCCCGGTCACCAGGTGACCGGGGTCGAGACAAGCCGCGAGAAGGCGGGTGGGATCAGGCCCAGCGCTCCTCCGCGGGAACGAAGGTCAGGCCGCGGTCGCCGGTGTAGATCTGCTTCGGGCGGGCGATCTTCTGCTCCTTGTCGCCGGTCAGCTCCAGCCACTGCGCGAGCCAGCCGGGGGTGCGGCCGATCGCGAACAGGACCGTGAACATCTCGGGCGGGAACTCGAGCGCCTCGTAGATCAGGCCCGAGTAGAAGTCGACGTTGGGGTAGAGCTTGCGCTTGATGAAGTACTCGTCCTCCAGCGCGATCCGCTCCAGCTCCTTGGCGACCGAGAGCAGCGGGTTGACCCCGGTGACCTCGAAGACGTCGTCACAGGCCTTCTTGATGATCTTGGCGCGCGGGTCGAAGTTCTTGTAGACCCGGTGGCCGAAGCCCATCAGCCGCTCTTCGCCGTTCTTGACACCCTCGATGAAGGCGGGGATGTTCTCGACGGTCCCGATCCGGCGCAGCATCTTGAGAACGGCCTCGTTGGCGCCGCCGTGCAGCGGACCGTAGAGCGCACCGATGCCGGCGGCGACGGCCGAGTACGGGTCGACCTGCGAGGAGCCGACCGAGCGGACGGCATTGGTGGAGCAGTTCTGCTCGTGGTCGGCGTGCAGGATGAACAGCGTGTCGAGCGCCTTGACGATGCGCGGGTCGCCGGCGTACTTCGTCTCGCTCATCTTGAAGAGCATCGAGAGGAAGTTCTCGGCGTACGACAGCTCGTTGTCCGGGTAGACGTAGGGCTTGCCCTGAGCGTGGCGGAAGGCCCAGGCGCCGAGGGTCGGCATCTTGGCGATCATCCGGACGATCTGGATGTGGCGGTTGTCGGGGTCCTCGATGCGGGCCGACTCCGGGTAGAACGTCGAGAGGGCCCCCACCGACGCCATCAGCATCCCCATCGGGTGCGCGTCGTAGCGGAAGCCCTCCATGAAGCCCTTCACGTTCTCGTGCACGAACGTGTGGTAGGTGATCTCGTGCACCCAGGTGTCGTACTGCTCCTTGGTGGGCAGCTCGCCGTGGATGAGGAGGTAGGCCACCTCGAGGAAGTTCGACTTCTCGGCGAGCTGCTCGATCGGGTACCCGCGGTACTCGAGGATGCCCTTGTCGCCGTCGATGTAGGTGATGGCGCTGCGGCAGGAGGCCGTGTTCACGAAGCCCGGGTCGTAGGTCGCGATGCCCGGCTCGTCGTCGTTGAGCTTGATCTGCCCGAGGTCGGCGGCCTTGATGGTGCCGTCGGTGATCGGGATCTCGTACTCCGCGCCGGTGCGGTTGTCGCGTACGGTGAGAGAGTCAGTCACCCTTGCAACCTAGTCGCCCACGACACGGAGCCAAAAGGCGGTGTCCCGAAGCGTGGTTCGGGGGGTCCGGGATTTGGCCGTCGGCGACGAGGCACCGTAGCCTTGCAGGTCGCGTCTTCTGCCGCTTCGTACGCCGCCCCCAGGGTCGGCCGTCGGGGCAGACCCGGATCGCTCATGGATCGTCGAGAGACGAGCGTGCGTGGGCCGGGCTGAGTTCGTCAGGAGACGTCGCCCGAGCGGTCCACACCGGCCCGTGACGGCAACCCGGGCGGCGACCGTCGTACGGGCAACGAACTAGCAAGGAGGGTACGCATCATGCGCACCTACGCTCCGAAGCCCGGCGACGTCGAGCGCGCCTGGCTCGTGATCGACGCGACCGACGTCGTCCTCGGTCGCCTGGCTGTCACCGCCGCCAACCTGCTGCGCGGCAAGCACAAGGCGATCTTCGCCCCGAACGCCGACACCGGTGACTACGTCATCGTCATCAACGCCGACAAGGTCGCCCTGTCCGGCAACAAGCGTGCCGACAAGATGGTCTACCGCCACTCGGGCTTCCCGGGCGGCCTGACCGCGACCCCGATCGGCGAGGTCCTCGACAAGGACGCCCGCAAGGCCGTCGAGAAGGCCGTGTGGGGCATGCTGCCGAAGAACCGCCTCGGCCGGCAGATGATCAAGAAGCTGAAGGTCTACAGCGGCCCGGCTCACCCCCACCAGGCCCAGAAGGCCGTCCCCTACGAGATCTCCCAGATCTCCCAGTGACTTCTCGACAGATCTGAACGGACTGAGGACTTTTCATCGTGACTGAGAACACCACCGAGGTCGAGGAGACCTTCGAGACCGACGAGCAGGGTGTCGCCTACACCAGCGAGACCTCCCCGTCGGCCGTCGCCGACAACCGTCCCGTGACCGTCGCCCCCGGCGCGGCCACCGGTCGCCGCAAGGAGGCCGTCGCCCGCGTGCGCATCGTCCCCGGCACCGGCACCTGGACCATCAACGGTCGGACCATCGAGGACTACTTCCCCAACAAGCTGCACCAGCAGGTCGTCAACGAGCCGTTCGCGGCTCTCGGCCTCGAGGGCCGCTTCGACGTGATCGCCCGCATCCACGGCGGCGGCATCACCGGTCAGGCCGGCGCCCTGCGCCTCGGCGTGGCTCGCTCCCTCAACGGGATCGACCTCGAGGCCTACCGCCCGACGCTGAAGAAGGCCGGTCTGCTGACCCGCGACGCCCGTGCGACCGAGCGCAAGAAGGCCGGTCTCAAGAAGGCCCGCAAGGCTCCGCAGTACAGCAAGCGCTGATCTCCCCGGAGATCTCACGACAGGGCCACGCACCGCAGCCGCGGTCCGTGGCCCTGTCGGCATTTCACCGCACCACCGAGCATCCGCAGAGGGAGAGCACGTGCCGCGCATCTTCGGGACCGACGGCGTCCGTGGCCTGGCCAACGACAAGCTGACCGCCGAGCTGGCCGTCGACCTCGGCAGCGCCGCGGCCCGGGTGCTCGTCGAGCACGGCGGCTACAGCCGCCCCCGCCCGCTCGCCGTCGTCGGTCGGGACACCCGGATCTCCGGGCAGTTCCTCGAGCACGCGGTCGTCGCGGGCCTCGCCTCCGCCGGGGTCGACGTGCTGCGCCTGCGGGTGCTGCCGACCCCCGGCGTCGCCTACTTCACCGACGCCCTCGGCGCCGACGTCGGCGTCGTCATCAGCGCCTCGCACAACCCGATGCCCGACAACGGCATCAAGTTCCTCGCCCGCGGCGGCGTCAAGCTCGACGACGCGCTCGAGCGCGAGATCGAGGCGCTGCTCGGCCAGGACTGGGACCGGCCGACCGGTGCGTCGGTGGGCCGCGTGACGCCGTACGGACCGACCGTCAAGGAGTACGTCGACCACCTGGTCCGCACCCTCGACGCCCCGATGGGCAAGCCGCTCGCCGGGCTCAAGCTGGTCCTCGACTGCGCCCACGGCGCGGCCAGCGAGGTCGGGCCCCGTGCCCTGAGCGCGGCCGGCGCCGACGTGGTCACCATCGGCGCCTCGCCCGACGGCCTCAACATCAACGACGGCTGCGGCTCCACCCACCTCGAGCCGCTGCGCAAGGCCGTGCTCGACCACGGCGCCGACGCCGGCTTCGCGGTCGACGGCGACGCCGACCGGTGCCTGGCCGTCGACCACACCGGCGAGGTCGTCGACGGCGACCAGATCATGGGCATCCTCGCGCTCGCGCTGCGCGAGTCCGGCGGCCTGGTCGACGACACCCTGGTCGCCACCGTGATGAGCAACCTCGGCCTGCTGCAGGCCATGGAGCAGGCCGGCGTCACCGTCGTGCAGACCGCTGTCGGCGACCGCTACGTCCTCGACGAGATGCGCCGCGGCGGCTTCAGCCTCGGCGGTGAGCAGTCCGGCCACGTCATCATGCGCGAGCACGCCACCACCGGCGACGGCATCCTCACCGCCCTCCACGTCGCCCGCCGGATGGCCACCACCGGCCGCTCGCTGCGCCAGCTCGCGGGCGTGATGACCCGCCTCCCGCAGGTCCTGGTCAACGTCGCCGGCGTCGACCGCACCCGAACCGACGACCCGGCCCTGCTCGAGGCCGTGGCCGGCGCCGAGGCCGAGCTCGGCAGCACCGGCCGGGTGCTGCTGCGTCCCTCCGGCACCGAGCCGCTCGTCAGGGTGATGGTCGAGGCGCCCACCGCCGAGCAGGCCGACGGTGTCGCGCAGCGGCTCGCGGACGTCGTACGCGAGCGCCTGGCGCTGTGACCCCCGGTCGCCCTTGTAACTACGTGTTACAGCGCGATTCTTGGTGCCAGAGCACCCGGGCGGATGTCGTAGCACCGAGGTAGGCGTCGTCCGACCGGTCGAGCGCGCTGCCATGCCCGGCGACCTGTCCTGGCCGAATGTTGGGCATCCACCCGGGTGCTGTGGGTACTACCCGGGCGTTGTTGCGCCGGTTCTGCGCACGTAACACGTAGTTACAAGCGGCCGCCGGTCATGGCCGACCACCGGGCTGGCAAGGTGTCACCATGAGCGCCCCCACGCTGGCGATCGACGGCCTCACCAAGCAGTTCGGTGCGGTCCGGGCGGTCGACGACCTGACGTTCACCGTGCGTCCTGGTGCGGTCACCGGCTTCCTCGGCCCCAACGGCGCCGGTAAGACGACCACGCTGCGCATGCTCCTCGGCCTGACCCGGCCGAGCGCGGGCCGCGCGCTGGTCGGTGAGCGGGAGTACGCCGCGCACGCCCAGCCCGGTCGCGTCGTCGGCGCCGCGCTCGAGGCCTCCAGCTTCCACCCCGGGCGCACCGGGCTCGCGCACCTGGAGGTGTTCGCGCCCCAGGTCGGCGTCTCCCGCACCCGCTGCCGCCAGGTGCTCGAGGCGGTCGGGCTCGACCACGCCGCGAAGCAGCGGGTCGGGCGCTACTCCCTCGGCATGCGGCAGCGGCTGGGCCTGGCGACCGCACTGCTCGCCGACCCGCCGGTCATCGTCCTCGACGAGCCGACGAACGGCCTCGATCCCGAGGGCATCGTGTGGATCCGCCGGCTGCTGCGGCAGTTCGCCGACGAGGGCCGCACGGTCCTGGTCTCCAGCCACCTGCTCCGCGAGGTCGAGGCCAGCGTCGACGAGGTCGTGATCATCGCGCAGGGCCGGCTCCGCCACGCCTCCTCGCTCGCCGAGCTGCGCACCCGGGCCACCCCGGCGGCGTACGTCGTCGCGCCGCGGCCCGACGCTCTCACCGCTCTGGCCGCCGAGCGCGGGTGGAGCGCGACGCCCGACGGCGACGGCCTCGTCGTCGACGGCGCGACCGCGGCCGAGGTCGGCGCTGCCGCCCACGCGGCCGGCCTCGAGCTCCACGAGCTGGTCCGGCGCGACGTCGACCTGGAGGCTCTCTTCTTCGAGCTCACCCGGGCGGAGGCTGACCGATGAGGGCCGCGCTGCTGGCGGAGTACCGCAAGCTCGTCTCCACCAGGATCTGGTGGCTGCTGCTGGTCGTGATGGTCGGCTACCTGCTCTTCATCGGCGCCGCCGTCTCGGCGTCCTTCGTCTTCGTGCCCGACGGGGCCGAGCCGCCCCTGGTCGGCGAGGACGCCGCCCGGGCGACGTACTCCCTGGTCAACGGCGTCGGCTACGTCTTCCCGCTGGTCATCGGCAGCCTGGCGATGACCACCGAGTTCCGGCACAAGACGATCACGCAGAGCCTGCTCGTCGAGCCGGACCGCACCCGGTTCCTGGTCGCCAAGCTGCTCTCCGTGGTCCCGATCGGGCTCGCCGCCGGTGTCGTCGGCCAGCTCGCGGTGGTCGCCGGTGGCGCGCCGCTGCTCGCCGCGCAGGGCGACGGCGCCTTCCTCGGCGACGGTGACGTCATCGCCGGCCTGCTGCTCGGCGTGGTCGTCGTCGCGCTGTGGGCCGTGATCGGCGTCGCGGTCGGCAGCGTGCTGTCCAACCAGGTCGCGGCGATCGTCGTGATCCTCGCCTTCACCCAGTTCGTCGAGCCGATCGTGCGGGTCGGGCTCGGCCAGGTCGACTCGCTCGCCGGCGTCGCCGCCTACCTGCCGGGCGGCGCCGCGGACTCCCTCATCGGCGCGTCCTTCCTCGGCAGCGCCGGCACCGTCGACCTACTGCCGCGATGGGCCGCGGTCCTGGTGCTGCTGGCGTACGCCGGCGGGTTCGCCGTGCTCGGCAGGCTGACCACCCTGCGTCGCGACATCGGCTGACCGGAGGCGGCATCGCCACTAGGCTGGATCCCGGTCTCGGGATGACCTCGTGGGGGATGGCATGACGAGACTGCGGGCCCTGGCCGTGGCGACCGGTGGGCTGATGACCGTGAGCCTGCTGGCGGTGTTGGGGGCCGCGAGCCCGGCGGCCGCAGCGACCGGCTGCAGCGCGCCAGGTCCCGGTCAGGTGCGGTTCACCTGGACGGGCGGCAGCGGCGCGTGGAATGACGCGGGCAACTGGACTCTCGATGGTGCCCAGACCGGGCACCGTGCGCCGACCTACTTCGGCGCCGATCCCACGACCGACGACAGCCTACGCGGGCTCGTCTGCGTCGCGCCGGTGTCGCCAGCCGTCATCACGCTCGACGACAGCTCCCACGTGCACGTGCAGGCGCTCGAGGTCTTCAACGCGACACTGGTGGCGACCGGCGCCCGAGTGATGGTCTACGGGCCGGCCGGCACCCACACCTCCACGATTCATCCGGACGCCACTGTCCGGCTCCACGCCAGCACCCTGGGCGGCCCCGGCCGGATCGACGTCGAGGGCCACGTCTTCTGGGGCGAGGCCGGATTCGGTGTCGGCACCCTCGACAACGACCACTGCGCCGACTTCCCAATGGATCAAGCGGTCGACGCGTGTCCCGTGGCGGCGCCCGCGACCGGGACGTTGCGGGTCGCGTCCGGCGGCCTGCTCGAGGTCGTCGGCCGCGGCGTGAACCTGTCCGACGGCTACGCCGTCGACGTCGCGTCCGGCGGCCGGCTGCTCCTCACGGGCGCCGGGTACGTCGCCGCCGACCGCGACACCGCGATCACGGTCCAACCGGGCGGCACCCTGGAGCTGGCGGGCGACGCCAGCGTGTTCGAGGGCAAGTCCAACGGCCAGGCCGACCCGGACCTCGCCGAGCTCACCAACGACGGCACCGTCCTCAAGTCGGCCGGGGGCGGCGCCAGCGCTCTCAACGTGAACTACGCCGGGAGCGGCCGCGTCGACGTCCGCACCGGCGGTCTCAGCATCTCCGGCACGGCCCCGATCACCGGCGACCTGCGCGCCGGGGCCCGACTGGGTACGGCGTCCTGTGGCGTCCCCGGCGTTGCCACCGATGCCGCGCGGCCGTGCCTGCCCGCCGCCACCGCGGAGGACCCCCAGATCGCCGTGCTCTCGCCGCAGCAGCCCGTCTCGGGCGTCGTGGTCCAGGAGGGCGCGGTTCCTGCCCAGACGGGCGACCTCCAGCCGGCCGTCAGCATCGCGAGCCCGGCGGTGCCCAGCACGCTCTACCTCGAGCTCCAGGACCAGCGGCCGGCAGCGGAGCTGACCGTCTTCCGGACCCGGTCGGGGCTCCAGCAGCGGATCCCGCTGTGCGGAGCGGGGGGAGCGCTGCCGGCGGGGGTGACGGCCTGCATCGTGGGCCGCCGCGGCTCTGGCGGCCGCGCCCAGCTCGAGGTCGTCACGAGCGACCCCGACGGCCTGTGGAGCCTGCGTCCGTCGGCCGTCGACTTCGTGCGCCTGGTAGACCCACTGGTCGGGGCTCGCGAGGGCTGTGCGGTCAGCCAGCCGACGTACCCCTTCGTCGCGCGCGAGCAGATCCGACTGCTCCAGGCCGGCAGCTACGCGCTCTACTTCGCCACCACCGAGAACGCCCCCGCGGGAGCGCCCGTGGCGACCGGCGTCGCAGGGCCGGGCCTCACCCAGGTGCCGATCCGGGTGACGCGCAACGGCTGGGTCGCGGTCGTCGCGACGGGCGTCAACGGGCAGCCCGAGTCGACCGGGTCGTTCCGTGTGGTCGCGACGCCGGCGATCGCCTTCCGCAAGCGCAGCCGGGCCGCGGTCGCCGGCCGACCCTTCGTCATCGAGGGCCGGGTCAGGCCCAAGGGACGCCGTACGGTCGACCTGTACGCCGTCCGTGTCACCGGCAGCAGCGGCTTCCTGGCCCGCACGAAGGTCCACGTCCGGACGGACCGCAAGGGCCGGTTCCGGGTCGTCCACCGACCGAAGCGGGCCGGGCGTTGGGTGTACGCCGTCCAGGTCCGCGGCAAGGGTGCGCTGAGCACCGCTATGTCGCGGCAGGCTGTGCGGGTGAGCGTTCGTGCGCCCGCTCCCGCCCCGGCCCCGACGGTGGTGCGCAACGTCCGCGCCGCCGAGACCACTGCGACCGCACCGTCGGCTCCGGCTCCGGGGACTGCGCCGCCGGTCGACCCGCTGGACCTGATCGGTCCGTTCTACCCGGGCCGGGTGCAGCGGGCTGCCGCGGCCTGCCGGTTCCAGGTGGCCCGGTGAGCGCTGCGTGATGTTCGGCGTGATCGCGGATCGCTACGAGCTGCTCGAGATCGTCGGCAGCGGCGGCATGGGCGTCGTGTACCGCGCGCGCGACCGCGTGCTCGGTCGCACCGTCGCCGTCAAGGTGATCCGCCAGGAGCTGGTCGACCAGGAGTTCGTCCGGCGCTTCGAGCGCGAGGCCGCGATCCTCGCGCGGGTGCGCTCGCCGCACATCGTCGTGGTCTTCGACTACGGCAGCAGCGACGGCCAGTTCTACCTGGTGACCGACTTCCACGCCGACGGGGACCTGGTCGGCTGGCTCGAGCAGCACGGCCCGATGCCGGCGCGGCTCGCGGCCGAGGTCACCGCCGCGGTCGCCGAGGGCCTCGCCGACGCGCACGCGGCCGGCGTGGTCCACCGCGACGTGAAGCCGGGCAACGTGCTGCTGTGGCGGCGTGGAGAGCGATTGCTCCCGGTCCTCGCCGACTTCGGCATCGCGACCGCCGAGGACGGCGGGCTCACGGTCACCGGCGGGGTCCCGGGCAGCCCGCCGTTCATGGCTCCCGAACGGCATCTCGGTCAGGCGGCCACGGCAGCCACCGACGTCTACGCCCTCGGCTGCCTGCTCTACAACCTGTTGACCGGCCGGCCGCCCTACGACGGCACCAGCTTCCAGGCCGCGAGCGCCCACATCAACGACCCGGTCCCGCAGCTCCCGCCCGAGCTCGAGCGGGTCGCGGGTCTCGACGCGATCGTCGCGCGGTGCATGGCGAAGGCGCCCGAGGACAGGTACCCGACGGCCAGCGAGGCCGCCGAGGCGCTGCGGGCGTGGATCGCGGCGGGTACGCCGGTCTCGACCGCCCCGGCCACCGTCACGACTGCGCCGGTGGTCCTGCCCGGGTCGGAGCCCGTACGACGGCGGGTGTGGCCCGTCCTGCTCGCGGTCGCGGCGCTGGTGGCGGTGCTCGGAGCCGGATCATGGTGGCTGCTGGGGCGCGACGATCCGCCGGCGGCCGGGGCCCGGGATCCGGTGACGACCGGGACGCCGAGGGTCGAGCCGGAAGCCCGGTTGATCCCGGTGGACGGCGCGTGTGGGTACGTCGTGACGGTGCAGGGCAGGGACGTCCAGGTCGCCTGCCGATGGTTCGACGTGCGGGCCCGGGGGCTGAGTGCCGGTGCGTCGGTCACGGTCGAGCTCGAGCTGGCGGTCGACGGCAGGTACTCCGACGACGTGGCCCGGACCCACCGGACCGTCGCGGCCGACGGGACAGTGAACGTCGAGCAGCACGAGGCCGTGAGCGAGTACGACGGACTGTGCCCGAGCGGCACCTGCGCCGGTGGGTTCCCGGTGGCCGACCGGGCGACCGGAGCGCGGTTGACCGTCCGCGACGAGGACGGGAAGAGGATCGTGCGTGCGACGTACGCGCTCGCGGACCTCAGATCTTCCTGAGCCGCACGTACTGCACCGCGTGGTCGGCGGCCTTGCGCAGCACCAGCGTCGCCCGCGAGCGGGTGGGCAGCACGTTCTCGGCGAGGTTGGGCCCGTTGATCGAGTCCCAGATCCGGCGCGCCTCGTCGACGGCGGAGTCGTGGCTGAGCGCGGCGTAGCGGGCGAAATAGGAGTTGGGGTCGCGGAAGGCGGTCTCGCGCAGCCGCAGGAAGCGGTCGACGTACCACTCCCGGATGTGGTTGGTGTTGGCGTCGACGAAGATGGAGAAGTCGAAGAAGTCCGACAGGCCCAGGCCGGTGCGGCCGTCCTCGCGGACCCGGGCGGGCTGCAGGACGTTGAGGCCCTCGACGATGACGATGTCGGGCCGCTTCACGACGACCCTCTCCTCGGGGACCACGTCGTAGACCAGGTGGGAGTAGACCGGCGCCTCGACCTCGTCGATGCCGGACTTGATGTCGATGACGAACTTCAGCAGCTTGCGCCGGTCGTAGGACTCGGGGAAGCCCTTGCGCTGGAGCAGGCCGCGGGCCTCGAGCTCGGCGTTGGGGTAGAGGAAGCCGTCGGTGGTCACCAGCGCGACGTTGGGGTGCTCGGGCCAGCGGGCGAGCATCTGCTGCAGCACGCGCGCCGCGGTCGACTTGCCGACCGCCACCGACCCCGCGAGGCCGATCACGAAGGGCGTGCGCGGGGGAGTGCGTCGGTGCAGGAACTGCTCCTGCTCGTGGTGCAGGCGGGTCGCGGCGTTGACCCGCAGCGACAGCAGCCGGGACAGCGGCAGGTAGACGTCCCGGATCTCGTCGAGGTCGAGCGAGTCGCCGATGCCGCGCAGCCGGACGACCTCGTCGCTGGTCAGCGGGCTGCCCTGCTGGTGCCACTCGTGGGCCAGGTCGGCCCAGGTCGCGCGGTCCAGCTCGACGTACGGCGAAGCCTCCCGCGACGAGTCCTCGCCGTGGTGGGTGTCCGCCGGGGTGCCCGTCGTCATGGCGCCGATTGTTCCAGTCGCTCCCGGGGGTGCCTGCGGCGCGTCCCTGATCCGGACGACGCGGGTCGGGAGGACGGCGCCTAGACTGGCCGACCATGTGCGGGATCGTCGGTTACGTCGGACACCAGTCGGCCGAGGGCGCCGTCATCGACGGTCTCCGGCGGCTGGAGTACCGCGGGTACGACTCGGCCGGCATCGCCGTCGTCCACGACGGGACACTGACCGTCGAGAAGCGGGCGGGCAAGCTCGCCAACCTGGAGAAGGTGCTCGGCGAGACGCCGATCCCGACTGCCGAGGTCGGCATCGGACACACCCGGTGGGCCACCCACGGCCCGCCCAACGACGTCAACGCCCACCCCCACACCGGTCCCGCGCGACGGGTCGCGCTGGTGCACAACGGCATCATCGAGAACTTCCTCGACCTGCGAGCCCGGCTCGAGGCCGACGACCACGAGCTGCTGTCCGACACCGACACCGAGATCGTGGCCCAGCTGCTCGAGCTGCAGGTGCAGTCGGGGGAGGACCTGACCACCGCGATGCAACGGGTCTGCCAGAAGCTCGACGGCGCGTTCACCCTGGTCGCGATCGACGCCGAGGAGCCCGGCAAGGTCGTCGCCGCCCGCCGCAACTCCCCGCTGGTCGTCGGGCTGGGGGAGGGTGAGAACTTCCTCGGCTCCGACGTCGCCGCGTTCATCGAGCACACCCGTGAGGCGCTCGAGCTCGGCCAGGACCAGATCGTGGTGATGACCCGCGACGCCGTGCAGGTCACCGACTTCTGGGGCCACCCGGTCGAGGCGCGCCACTTCCACGTCGACTGGGACCTCTCGTCGGCAGAGAAGGACGGCCACGACTGGTTCATGCGCAAGGAGATCTTCGAGCAGCCCCGTGCCGTCGCCGACTCCCTGATCGGCCGTCGTACGCCGTCCGGACAGCTGCAGCTCGACGAGATGCGCCTTGCCGACGAGGAGCTGCGCGACGTCGACAAGATCATCATCATCGCGTGCGGGACGTCGTTCTACGCCGGCATGGTCGCGAAGTACGCCATCGAGCACTGGACCCGCACCCCGGTCGAGGTCGAGCTCGCCTCCGAGTTCCGCTACCGCGACCCGATCATCGACTCGACCACGCTGATCGTCGCGATCAGCCAGTCCGGCGAGACCGCCGACACCCTCCAGGCCATCCGCCACGCGCGCTCGCAGCGCGCGAAGGTGCTCGCGATCTGCAACACCAACGGCTCCTCGATCCCGCGCGAGTCCGACGCCGTGATCTACACCCACGCCGGCCCCGAGATCGGCGTCGCCTCGACCAAGGGCTTCTTGACCCAGCTGGTCGCCTGCTACCTGCTCGCGCTCTACATCGCGCAGGTCAAGGGCACCCGGTTCGGCGACGAGATCGACGAGATCATGCGCCACCTCGAGGCGATGCCCGACCACATCGACACCGTCCTCGACACCGCCGAGCAGGTCTACGCGCTCGCCGCCGACCACGCGACCACCCGCTCGGTGCTCTTCCTCGGCCGCCACGCCGGCTACCCGGTCGCGCTCGAGGGCGCGCTCAAGCTCAAGGAGCTGGCCTACCTCCACGCCGAGGGCTTCGCCGCCGGCGAGCTCAAGCACGGCCCGATCGCGCTGATCGAGGACGGCCTGCCGGTGCTGTGCGTCGTACCGCCCAAGGGTCGCGACCACCTCCACGGCAAGATGCTCAGCGGCATCCAGGAGGTCCGCGCCCGCGGTGCCCGCACCATCTGCCTGGCCGAGGAGGGCGACACCTCGATCGAGCCGTACGCCGACGCGCTGATCCGGCTGCCCAAGGTGCCCGTGCTGCTGCAGCCGCTGGTCTCGATCGTCCCGCTGCAGCTGTTCGCCTGCGAGCTGGCCACGGTGCTCGGCCACGACGTCGACCAGCCGCGCAACCTCGCCAAGTCCGTCACGGTCGAGTAGCCGTGCCTGTCGTCGGCGTCGGCATCGACGTGTGCGAGATCGCCCGATTCGAGGAGTCCTGCCGCCGCACCCCCGCGCTGGTGACCAAGCTCTTCACCGAGGCCGAGCGCGACCTCCACATCCGCTCGCTGGCGGCCCGGTTCGCAGCCAAGGAGGCGCTCGCGAAGGCCCTCGGCGCCCCGCGCGGGATGTCGTGGCACGACGCCGAGGTGGTCTCGGAGGACTCCGGTCGGCCGCGGTTCGTCATCCGCGGCACGGTGCTCGCCGAGGCCGACGCGCTCGGCGTCACCTCCGTGCACCTCTCGCTGACCCACGACGGCGGCATCGCCTCGGCCGTGGTGGTGCTCGAGTCGTGATCCGGGCCCACACCGTCGAGCAGGTCCGCGCCGCGGAGGCAGACCTGCTCGCCCGGCTGCCCGAGGGTGCGCTGATGCAGCGCGCCGCCGCCGGCCTGGGGTACGCCGTGCTCGACCTGCTCGGCACCGCCTACGGCCGCCGGGTGCTGCTGCTCGTCGGGTCCGGTGACAACGGCGGCGACGCGCTGTACGCCGGCGCGCTGCTCGCCCGGCGCGGGGTCCAGGTGGAGGCGTGGCTGCTGTCCGACGCAGCCCATCGGGGCGGCGTGGACGCGCTGCGGGCTGCCGGCGGCCGGGCCGTCCCGTGGTCATCGATTGGGCAGAGACAGCATGCTCAGCCCTCGAATCCCCGCGGTTTGGTCCCAAACCGCAACATCTTTGACGTCGTCGTCGACGGCATCGTCGGCATCGGCGGACGCGCCGGCCTGCGCCCGGAGGCAACGAACGCACTCGAGCTGTTGGCCGGGATCCCGGTCGTCGCGGTCGACACCCCGTCGGGCGTCGACGTCGACACCGGCGAGACCGACGGCCCCCACGTCACCGCCGACCTCACGGTCACCTTCGGCACCCACAAGCCCTGCCACCTGCTCGACCCCGCGGCACAGGCGTGCGGTGCGATCCACCTGGTCGACATCGGCCTCGACCTGCCCCAGGCGCAGGTCGAGGCGCTGCAGGCCGCCGACGTCGCCGCACTGCTCCCGCGACCCGCGCCCGACGCCCACAAGTACACCCGCGGCGTGGTCGGCGTCCGCGCCGGCTCGGCCGCCTACCCCGGCGCCGCCGTGCTGAGCGTCTCCGGCGCGGCGTGCGGGCTCGCCGGCATGGTCCGGTACGACGGCGACCCGGCCGCCCTCGATCAGGTCCGCGCCGCCCATCCGGAGGTGGTCGGCCCCGGCCGGGTGCAGGCGTGGGTGGTCGGCTCCGGGAGCGACACGGGAGCCGAGGACGCCGTACGCCGCTCGCTGGCCGACGGTGTCCCCCTGGTCATCGACGCCGACGCGATCGCCTTCGCCGGCACCACCCGGGGCCGCCCGGTGGTCCTCACGCCCCATGCCGGCGAGCTGGCCCGGCTGCTCGACGTCGAGCGTGCCGAGGTCGAGGCGCGGATGCTCGAGCACGCCCGACTGGCCGCCCACCGCTTCGACGCCGTCGTCCTGCTCAAGGGCCGCCACACGGTGGTCGCCCGCCCCGACGGACGGGCCCGAGTCACCACGACCGGCACCCCCTGGCTCGCGACCGCGGGCGCCGGCGACGTCCTCGGCGGCCTGGTCGGCGCGCTGCTGGCGGCCGGGCTCGACCCGTTCGACGCCGCCTCTGCCGGCTCCTGGCTGCACGGCGCCGCCGCGACCCGGGCCGCCCAGGACGGGCTGATCGTCGCGAGTGACGTGGCCGCGGCCCTCCCGGCGGTCCTCGGGACCTTGGTGGGACGATAGGACGATGGAGCGCCCGCCCGTCGGCCCGGCCGGGATCGTCGTCGACCTGGCGGCGGTCCGGGCCAACGCGCGGCTGCTGCGCGCCACGGCCGGCGTACCCCTGATCGCCGTGGTGAAGGCCGACGGCTACGGCCACGGCATGGTCGAGTGCGCGCGGGCCGCCCGGGAGGGCGGCGCGGAGTGGCTGGCGACGGCGACGGTCGAAGAGGCGCTGGTGCTACGCGCCGCCGGCGTCGAGGGACCACTGCTGTGCTGGCTCAACGGGCCCGACAGCGACCTCGCCGCTGCCGCCGACGCCGGCATCGACCTGACCGCCCACAGCGTGGCCGACCTCGACGCGATGGCCGCCGCCTTCGCGAGCCGCACCGCCCCGGCGCGGGTCCAGCTCAAGGTCGACACCGGACTGTCCCGCAACGGCGCGCCGCGCGTGCACTGGGCCGAGGTGTTCGCCCGGGCCCGGGTTGGCGAGGAGGCCGGGACCTGGCGGATCACCGGGATCTGGTCCCACTTCGCCTGCGCCGACGAGCCGGCCCACCCCGCCAACGACCGCCAGGAGCAGGCCTTCCGCGACGCTCTCGCCCTCGCCGACGAGCACGGCCTGCGCCCCGGGCTGCGCCACCTCGCCAACTCCGCCGCGGCGATCCTGCGGCCCTCCTCCCGCTTCGACGCGGTCCGCTGCGGCATCGCGGTCTACGGCCTCGACCCGGCGCCCGGGCAGGACACCGGCATCGGGCTGGTGCCCGCGATGACCGTGACCGCGCCGCTGCTCTCGGTCAAGGACCTCGCACCCGGCGACGCCGTCTCCTACGGCCAGCGCTGGGTCGCCGAGCAGCCGACCACGGTCGGCCTGGTCCCGGTCGGGTACGGCGAGGGCATCCCGCGCAACGCCAGCCGGCCCGGCGCCCCGGACGAGGCGGCCACCGTCGGCATCGACGGCAAGCGGCGGCCGATCCGCGGCACCGTCTGCATGGACCAGGTCGTCGTCGACCTCGGGGGAGACCGGCCAGCGGTCGGCAGCGAGGTCGTCGTCCTCGGCCCGCCCTCCGCGGGCGGGCCCACCGCCCAGGACTGGGCCGAGGCGTGCGGCACCATCAACTACGAGATCGTCACCAGGATCGGGGGGCGGATGTCCCGCAACTACGTGGACTCCGAGGCCGACGGAGCCGACGCATGAGCCGCCGCGGCCGGGTCGTCGGGTCCCTCGCTGGCGCCCTCGGCGTCGCAGCCGGTACGGCGGCCGTCGGGATCCTGCGCCAGCAGCGGGCGATCAGCCGGCGGGCGGGCGAGGAGATCCCCTTCGGGAGCCTGCACTCGACGCCGGTGACCGTGGTCGCCGACGACGGCCTGCCGCTCCACGTCGAGGTCGACGAGGTCGAGCCGGTCGCCGCCTCGGGTGGCGCGGTCGAGCGGCTGCTGCGTCGTACCAAGGGCGACACGCCTCCGGTCACCGTGGTCTTCGTCCACGGCTTCTGCCTCAACCTCGACTGCTGGCACTTCCAGCGCGCGGCGTACCGCGGCCTGGTCCGCACCGTCTACTACGACCAGCGCTCCCACGGCCGCTCCGGCAACTCCGATCGCGCCCACTCGACCATCGACCAGCTCGGCCGCGACCTGCACCGGGTGCTCGAGGAGGTCGTCCCCGACGGGCCGGTCGTGCTGGTCGGGCACTCGATGGGTGGGATGTCCATCGTCGCGTTCGCCGAGCAGTACCCCGAGCTGGTCGGCACCCGCGTGGTCGGCGCCGGCCTGATCTCGACGACCGCCGGCGGCCTCGACCCGAGCCGGATCCTGCTGCCGATGCTGCCCGCCCGCCTGGCCGGCCCGATGACCAGCAGCGCCGTACGGACCCTGCACCTCGGCCACCGCGCCATCGACTCGCTGCGCCGCGCGGGCAGCGCCGTCGCGACGGTCGCCACCGACCGGTTCGCGTTCGGCAGCGACGTGCCGCGCGGGTACGTCGAGTTCGTCGACGACATGCTCGCCGCCACCCCTTTCGAGGTGGTCGCCGACTTCTTCCCGCACTTCGCGGGCCTCGACAAGTTCGACTTCGTCGAGGTGCTCGGCCGGGTGCCCACGTCGGTCATCTGCGGCACCGACGACCGGATCACCTCGATCGGGCACTCCCGCAAGCTGCAGTCCCGGATCCCCGGGGCGCGGCTGCTCGAGTGCGAGGGCGCCGGCCACATGGTCACCATGGAGCGCCACGAGCTGGTCAACGCCGAGCTCGACCAGCTGATCACCGCCGCATCCGCGAGGGCAGCGACGCGATGAGCGTGGAGACGAGGCGCGTCGGCCCGGAGGCCGCCGCGGAGGTGCTGGCCGTGGTGAAGGCGGCGTTCGCGGACCGCCCGGTCCTCGACCCGCCGGCCGACGCCCTGGCCGAGACCGAGGACTCCATCGCCGCGATGCTCGCCCCGAGCGGCGGGCTGCTGACCCTCGACGACGGCCGTCCGGTCGCCGCCCTGGTCCTCGACCCGGTCGACGACGCCGTCTACCTGCGCCGGGTCAGCGTCGACCCGGCGGCCCAGGGCCACGGCCTCGCCCACGGACTGGTCCGCGCCGCGCTGCTCGACATCGCCCGCGCCGGCGCCCGGCGGGTCCGGCTGCTGGCCCGCGAGGAGCTGCCGCGCACGATCGGCTTCTGGCGCGAGCTCGGCTTCGTCGAGACCGGCCGGCACGCGCCGTACGTCGAGATGGCGCGCCCCGCGCCGGTGATCGTCGACGTGCCGGGTGCCGACGACATGCGCGCCCTGGGGAGGCGGGTCGCGGCGTACCTCAGCGGCGGCGACGTGCTCGTCCTCAGCGGGGAGCTCGGCGCCGGGAAGACGACGTTCACCCAGGGCCTCGGGGAGGGGCTCGGCGTGCGGGGCCAGATCACCTCGCCGACCTTCGTCATCGCCCGGGTGCACCCCGCGCTCGGCGCCGGGCCCGAGCTGGTCCACGTCGACGCCTACCGCCTCGGCGGGCAGGCCGAGCTCGACGACCTCGACCTCGACACCGACCTCGACGAGGCGGTCACGGTCGTCGAGTGGGGGACCGGGATCGCCGAGGGCCTGGCCGAGGACCGGCTCGAGGTGCGGATCACCCGCGCGACCGGGGATACGGCCGCCGACCCCGAGGCCGATCCGCGCCTCGTCGAGCTCGACGGCATCGGCACCCGCTGGCTCGAGACGGACCTCCGCGAGCTCGGCTGAGCAGGCCGAGCGCCGCACGGGACCTTCGTCCTTTACTTTCGGGGACCCCGGCCCGGATCCGATGGCCCGTCGGGTGCAGTGGACTCGGGCCGCGCACCCGATCCGTCGACCCCTCTCCGATTCCTACGGTGATGACCGAGGGAATCTTGGGGGGGAACCAACGATGCGTTTGCTGCGAGTGCTGCTGTCCGCCGCGCTGGTCGCCGTGCTGGTCGCCACCGCGGTCGGACTCGTCGACGGCCCGGCCGTGGCCGGTGAGTCCCGGCGGCCGGTGCTGGACCGGGTGACGTCGCGAGCGGCCCATCAGAGTGTCGTGTTCAAGGGCCGGGCCAAGCCGCGCCAGGTCGTCCGGCTGCAGGCCCGCGGGCCGTCGTACTGGACCACCGTCGGGAAGGACAGGGCCTCGCGCAAGGGCGTCTTCCGGATCACCGTCCCCTATCCCGACACCCCGCGCACCTACCGGGTCGTGGCCGGCGGCAAGGTCAGCAAGACCCGCCGGGTCGTGCCGACGCCGCCCGCACCGGGCGCCCCGGCCACCCCGAAACCGCCTGCACCCAGCGACGGTTGCGGCGTGCGGCCCGAGCGCGCCGAGGGCGGCTACTACGCCTGCACCTTCCGCGACGACTTCGACGGCACCACGCTCGACCCCGCGATCTGGATGGCCCAGGAGACCTGGTTCAGCGGCATGACGACGGCGAGCGGCTCCTGCTACGTCGACAACGACCGCACCATCGCGGTCGCGTCCGGCCACCTGCGGCTCACCGCGACCGTGCTCGACGAGCCGTTCGTGTGCCGCAGTCCGTACGGCGACTTCACCACCGACACCGAGGCCTCGACCGTGGTCACCCGGTCCCGGTTCACCCAGACCTACGGGCGCTTCGAGGCCCGCCTCAAGATGCCCGCCGAGGCCGGGACCGCCGGTGCGCACTCCGCGTTCTGGCTCTACCCGCAGGATCAGGCCTACGGCCGCTGGCCCGCTTCGGGCGAGATCGACGTCGCCGAGTGGTTCAGCGCCCGGCCCGCGAACGTCTACCCCTCGGTGCACTACGCCGGCGAGAACAACATGTTGAGCACCGGTTTCTCCTGCGCGATGCCCACCTCGTCGACCGAGTTCCACGACTACGCCGTCGAGTGGACGCCGAGCGTGATGCGCTTCTACTACGACGGCAGCCTGTGCTTCACCCACGCCTGGACGCCGGCCGGCCTGGTCGCGCCGCAGCCGTTCGACCGGCCGTTCTACCTCGTGTTCACCCAGATCTGGGGCGGCGGGTGGAACGCCCGCGCGCCCGGCATGCCGGACACCTCCACCCTGGTCGTCGACTGGGTGAAGGCCTGGCAGTAGCCACCCGGCCCCGGCCCGGAGGACATGGCCTAGCCTCGGAGGGTGCTGCTCGCCTTCGACACCGCCTCCTCGACGGTCACCGTCGCGCTGCACGATGGGACCGACGTGGTCGCCGCGGCGACCTCCGACCGCGGCATGAAGCACGGTGAGCAGCTCGCCCCGCTCATCGAGCAGGTGCTGTCCGGCGCCGGTGCCCGCCCGGCCGACCTGACCGGCATCGCCGTCGGGGTCGGCCCCGGCCCGTTCACGGGACTCCGCGTCGGGCTGGTCACCGCGCGCACCATGGCCCACGTGCTCGGCGTACCCGTCCACGGGGTGTGCTCGCTCGACGCGCTCGCCCTCGAGGCGGTCGAGACCGGCGCGGTCGACGGCGCGTTCGTCGTCGCCTCCGACGCCCGGCGCAAGGAGGTCTACCTCGCCTCGTACGACGCCCGCGGCGCTCGCCTCGACGAGCCGGTCGTCGACAAGCCCGCCGTGCTCGCCACGACCGGGCCGGTGGTCGGGGAGGGTGCCCGGCTCTACCCGGAGGCGTTCCCCGACGCGCGCGGCCCGCAGCGGCCCGACGCGGCCTGGCTGGCGCGGGGCGTGGTCGCCGACCGGTTCACGGTCCTGGGCTCGGAGCCGCTCTACCTGCGGCGCCCCGACGCCGTCGCGCCGGCCCGATGACCACCACGACCCGCCCCGCGGCGGTCGCCGACGTCGCGGCGATCGTCGCGCTCGAGGCCGATGCCTTCCCGCTCGACCCCTGGTCGGAGAACCTCGTCGGCGAGGGGGTCGGCGGTGCGCTGCCGACCGTTGCCTACCTCGTCGCCGAGGAGGCTGGCGCCTTCGCCGGCTACGCCGTGGTCAGCGTGGTCGACGTGGACGCCGAGCTGCAGCGGATCGCGGTGCCCGAGGAGCTGCGGCGCACGGGCGTCGCGACCGCGCTGCTGTCGGCCGTGCGCGCGACCGCGACCGACGGGGGTGCAGAGCGGTTGCTGCTCGAGGTCCGCGAGGACAACCTCGCGGCGCGGCTGTTCTACGAGCGGCACGGGTTCGCCGAGCTCGGGCGCCGGCCGCGCTACTACAGGGACGGGACCGACGCGCTGGTGCTGAGCGCTCGAGTTCCTTGAGTGCTTGCCGTGCTCCGGGTGCGTGCATGGCAAGGCGGCGGAGCGACGGCATACCGGGTTGTCTACCGAGCGACGGCAACGCAGCCAGGTGCGTGCCCGGGGCGCGGCATACGTCAAGGAAGCTCGGGCGCTCAGCACCTTCGCTGAGCACACCCGTCACAATGGTGTCGTGACGACCCGCGACGAACCCCTGGTCCTCGGCATCGAGACCTCGTGCGACGAGACCGGTGTCGGCATCGTGCGCGGCCACACGCTGCTCGCTGACGCCGTCGCGAGCAGCGTCGAGGAGCACGCGCGGTTCGGGGGCGTCGTACCCGAGGTCGCGAGCCGCGCCCACCTCGAGGCGATGGTTCCCACGATCCAGCGCGCCTGCGACACGGCGGGGGTCGCGCTGTCCGACGTCGACGCGATCGCGGTGACGCACGGGCCCGGGCTGGCCGGCGCCCTGCTCGTCGGCGTCGCTTCCGCGAAGGCGCTGGCGCTCTCCCTGGGCAAGCCGATCTACGGCGTCAACCACCTCGCCGCGCACGTCGCCGTGGACCAGCTCGAGCACGGCCCGCTTCCCGAGCCCTGTCTCGCCCTGCTCGTCTCCGGGGGGCACTCCAGCCTGCTCAAGGTCACCGACATCACCGGCGCCGACGGCGGTGTGGACCCGATGGGCGCCACCATCGACGATGCCGCGGGCGAGGCCTTCGACAAGGTCGCACGGCTGCTCGGGCTGCCGTTCCCCGGCGGCCCCCACATCGACCGCGTCGCCCGCGAGGGCGACCAGGTCGCCATCGACTTCCCGCGCGGGCTCAGCACCCGCCGCGACCTGGAGCGGCACCGCTTCGACTTCTCCTTCTCCGGCCTCAAGACCGCCGTGGCCCGCTGGGTCGAGGCCCGCGAGCGCTCGGGCGAGCCGGTGCCGGTCGCCGACGTCGCCGCCTCCTTCCAGGAGGCCGTGTGCGACGTGCTGGTCCGCAAGGCGCTCGACGCCGCGAGCGCTGAGGGCATCGAGGACCTGATGATCGGCGGTGGCGTCGCCGCCAACTCCCGGCTCCGGGCGCTCGCCGAGGAGCGCGCGACGAAGCTGGGCATCCGGGTCCGCGTGCCGCGCCCCGGCTTGTGCACCGACAACGGCGCCATGGTCGCGGCGCTCGGCTCGACCATGGTCGCGCGCGGCCGGACCCCCTCGACCCTGGACCTGCCGGCCGACTCGAGCCTGCCGGTCACCGACGTGCTGGCCGGCTGAGACCGTGGCACCGGAGGCGGGCTACTTCCCCGAAGGGTCGATGCTCCGCCACGTCCAGTCCCACCGCGCGGTCGGGCAGACCTACGGCCAGCGGGCGCTCATCATCGGCGCCACCCACCCCGTGCCGTACGTCGGCACCTCCCAGGCCACCCTCGCCAAGGAACGCCCGTTCGAGCGGCTCGCCCGTACCGCGCTCGCGTTCGAGACCGTGTTCTTCGCGCCCCGCACCGAGGCCGACCGGCTGCTGGCCGCGGTGCACGGACTGCACCAGCGGGTGCGCGGCGAGCTGGACCGCGACGAGGGGTCGTTCGGCCGAGGGACGCCGTACGACGCCTTCGACCCGGAGCTGATGCTGTGGACGATGGCGATGCTCGCGGACTCCTCGCGGGTCGCCTTCGAGACCCTTGTGCGGCCGCTGACGGCGGGCGAGAAGGACGACCTGTGGGCCGACTGGGTCCGCTTCGGCGAGCTGTTCGGGATGCCCCGGTCAGTGGCGCCGCCCGGCGCGGCGGCCTTCGAGCAGTGGATGCGCGACTGGTACGCCTCCGGTCGGATGCACCTGACCGCCGAGGCCCGCGTGGTCGGCCTCGCCATCGCCCGTGACATGCCGGGGCCGTGGCCGATGACGCCTGGCATCAAGACCACCAACCTCGTCGTGCAGGGGATGCTGCCGCCGGCGGTCCGCGACCTCTACGGCCTGCGCTGGTCGCCCGCGCACGCGCTGGCCTGGCGCGCTGTCACCGCGGGGGTGCGGGGCTCGCGGCACGTCGTACCGGACCGGGTGCGGCTCGGTGAGAACAGCGACCTGCACCGGCTGGTGATCCGCAGCGAGCGGGCGGCCGCCGCCCGGGGCCGGCGCACCATGGACCTGCCGGCCGTCTGAAGCTGGCTCAGCCTGTATTCGGTGAATGCAGGCTCAGAAGGGCTCGACGAGCAGCGCCGTGCCCTCGCCGGAGACCCGGGTCAGCACGATCGTCGCCTCGGCGTCGCCGCTCAGTGCCAGCCGCTTGCGCAGTGCCTCAGGAGACACATCGACGCCGCGCTTCTTGATGGTCAGCCGGCCGATGCCGCGCTCACGCAGCGCCGCCTTGAGCTGCTTCTCCCGGTAGGGGAGCGTCTCGAGGACCCGGTAGCTGCGGGCGAAGGGCGTGCGGAACGGTTCATCTGCCGTGACGTAGGCGATCCTCGGGTCGACCAGGCCGCCGTCGACCCCGGCCGCCACGGCCGTGACCAGGCCGGCCCGGATCACCGCACCGTCGGGCTCGTAGAGGTACCCACCGACCGCGCGCACGCCGACGGCACCCGGGCCGGGGTCCTCCTCGTCGGTGATCGTGGCCAGGCCGCCCGCGCCGATCACGGTCGCGCGGCGGGCGACGGTGGCGGTCCGCCCGGCCCACAGCGCGGCCTCCTTGACCTCGCCGTCGTCGCTGACCCACTCGGCCTCGACGCCGGCGGGCACCAGCGTGTGCGGGATGCCGGGCGCGACCTTGACGCAGGCGTCGCGGCGCAGCAGCCCCTCCACCCACGTCCACGGCGGGGTCCAGTCCTCGACCCGGAAGCTGCGCCCGGCCCCCGAGCGGCGGGCCGGGTCGGCGAAGGCGAGGTCGAACCCGCTGTGGTCGACGGTCGTGGCGTCGGCGACCTGGACCGCACCGGGTAGGCCGAGCGCGGCCAGGTTGGCCTCCGCGACGGCCACCCGGACCGGGTCCAGGTCGACGCCGGCGCACACGATGCCCGCGGAGGCGGCCGCGACCAGGTCGCCGCCGATCCCGCAGCCGAGGTCGACCAGGGTCTGCGCGCCGAACGCCGACGCCCGTCCGGCCCGGTGCCGCGCCACCCGCAGCCGGGTCGCCTGCTCCAGGGCGTCGGGCGTGAAGTACATCCGCGCTGCCAGGTCACCGAACTTCGCGACCGCACGGGCCCGCAGCTCCACCTGGGTCAGTGCCGTCGCGGCCCGCTCCGGCGTCGTCGTACGACGCAGCGCGGAGCCCGCCGCCAGCGGGGCGGCACCGTCCGCGACCAGGGCGGTGGCCTCGGCGAGCAGCGCCTGCCCCTCGTCGGTCAGCAGCCACCGGAAGTCGTCGAGGTCCACCCCCCGATCCTGTCAGGTCGTGGGCGCGAGCTCCGGCTCCGGCTCGTCGTCGGCGTCCTTGGCGGGCTTCTCGTCGCCGTGACCGGGCCACCAGGCCGCGTGGCCGAGCAGCGAGGTCAGTGCCGGCGTGAAGAACATGGACATCACGAACGACACGATCAAGATGCCGACCGCGAGCGCGAAGCCCATCGACACGATCAGCGTGTTGCCGCCGAGCATGAGCGAGGCGAAGGTGCCCGCCAGGATGACGCCCGCAGCCGCGATCGTGGGTCCGGCGTGGGTGACCGCCTGGCGTGCGGCGTCGTGCGGGTCGCGTCCCTCGCGCGCCTCCTCGCGGAGCCGGGCGATCATCAAGATGTTGTAGTCCGTGCCGAGGGCGGTGACGAACAGGTAGATGTAGATCGGCAGCATGAAGATCAGCCCGGACTCGCCGCCGATGTGCTGGAACGCGATCACCGTCAGGCCCAGGGTCGCGGCGAAGCCCAGGCCCACCGCGGCCATCAGGAACCACGGGGCGACCAGGCTGCGCAGCAGCAGGGCGAGGATCAGCATGATGATCACGGCCGCGACCGGGAAGACCACCTTGTAGTCGCGGGCCATCGCCGCGGACATGTCGGCGAAGATGCCGGGCGTGCCGCCGACGTACGCCTCGGTGCCGTCCGGGGCGGCCTCGTGGGCCGTGTCGCGGATCGGTCCGGCGACGTTGTCCTGCGCGGCGTCGGAGACCGGGTCGTCGGACAGGGTCAGGTAGAACTGGTACGCGGTCCCGTCCTTCGAGGGCAGCGGACCGGCCACCGCGTCGACGCCCTTGGCCTTGCCCAGCGCGTCCCCGAAGGCGGTGAGCTGGTCGGGCGTGACGTCGGCGCCGTCGGCGTCCACCAGCACCGGGACAGGCTCGGCCGCGCCGGCTGAGAAGTGCTCGGTGAAGGTGGTCATCGCCTCGGTGGACTCGACCCCCTTGGGCAGGCTGGAGTTGAAGTCGAAGGACGGGTTGAAGCTGAGCGCGAAGATCGCCAGCACCGTCATCGCGCCGCCCGACACGAGCGCGGTCAGGCCGGGACGACGCCCGACGGCGTTGCCGAGCTTGATGAAGGTGCCGTGCTTGGGCTCCTTCTGCCACGCCTTCGACGGCCAGAACAGGGCCTTGCCGAGCAGAGACACGACGGCCGGCACCAGGGTCAGCGCGGCGAGCAGGGTGACGAACACGGCGATCGCCAGGGCCGGGCCGATCGCCCGGAAGATGCTGAGCGAGCTGAGGATGAGCGCCATGAAGGCCACGATCACCGCGCCACCGGCCGAGGCGATCGCCTCACCGGCACGGTCGAGGCTGTAGATGACCGAGTCCTTGACGGCCGCTCCGGTGCGCAGGCGCTCGCGGTGCCGGAACAGGAAGAACAGGATGTAGTCGGTGCCGACGCCGTACAGGACGACGACCAGGATCTGCTGGACCGATGCGTCGGCCTTGAGGTCGAAGACGTCGTTGGCCCAGGCGATGGCGCCGGTGGCGATCGAGGAGACCAGGCCGACCACGACGATGGGCAGCAGGCAGATCAGCACGCTGCGGAAGATCAGGGCGAGCAGCCCGATGATGAGGACGACGGTCGCGACGGCGACGATGAGCAGGGTGTCGGCGCTGGACTCCTGGGAGTCGAGGCCCTGGGGCACCGCGCCGGTCGCGCGGATCTCGAGGTCGGTGCCGGCGACGAGCTTCTTGATGTCCTTGCGCAGCAGCTTGGCGTCGTCCATGGCCTGGGTGTCGTAGCCGGTGGCTCCGTCGGCGAGGGGGATCACCGCGAACATCACGGTGCCGTCCTCGGAGAGGTTCGGCTTGCCCGACTCGTCCTGCCCGATGACGACCTGCTGGAAGGTCTTCTTGCCCAGCTCCGGCGCGAGCTTCTCGCCGAGGGCGGTGACCTCGTTCGCGTCGTCGCCGGTGAGCTTGCCGCCGTCCTTGCGCTCGATCACCAGGATCGCGCCTGGCGAGAAGGAGTCGGAGAACTTGGCGTCCTGGATCTTGAGGGCCTGGATCGACTCGTAGTGGTCGGGCAGGAACTCGGAGTTGTCCTGGGTCGACTCGAGGGCGGGAGCCGCGGCACCCACGATCACGGCGATGAGCACCCAGGCGGCGATGACGTACCAACGGAAACGGGTCACGAAGCGACCGAGCGCAGCGAACATGGCGGAAACGCTATCGGCGTGCAGGGGGCCCGGGTCAACCGACTTTGGTAGGTCGTCACCAGCAGCCGCCCCAGGGTGCCTCTGGCACTCACTTGCGGAGAGTGCTAGTTTCGTTTCTGGCACTCTCACCGCGAGTGTGCCAGCGCAGGTCTCCTGCACGACACACCCCAGACAGTCTCAGAAAGTGGAGGTCGACATCGTGTCGGTCAACATCAAGCCGCTCGAGGACCGGATCGTCGTCAAGCCTCTCGAGGCCGAGCAGACCACCGCCTCGGGCCTGGTCATCCCCGACACCGCCAAGGAGAAGCCCCAGGAGGGCGAGGTCCTGGCCATCGGCCCCGGCCGCATCGACGACAACGGCAACCGCGTCCCGCTCGACGTGGCCGTGGGTGACAAGGTCATCTACAGCAAGTACGGCGGCACCGAGGTCAAGTACGCCGGCGCCGAGTACCTCATCCTCTCGGCCCGCGACGTCCTCGCGGTCATCGCCTGAGCTGAGTCTCGTATCGCCCGGGACGTCCGCATCCGTGCGTGACGTCCCGGGCGTTCGGCTTTCCATCCAAGGAGTGAAGTAGTGCCCAAGATCCTGGAGTTCGACGAGAACGCCCGCCGCGCCCTCGAGCGCGGCGTCGACGCCCTCGCCAACACCGTCAAGGTGACGCTCGGCCCGAAGGGCCGCTACGTCGTGCTCGACAAGAAGTGGGGTGCGCCGACCATCACCAACGACGGCGTGACCGTCGCGCGTGAGGTCGAGCTGGACGACCCGTTCGAGAACCTCGGTGCCCAGCTCACCAAGGAGGTCGCGACCAAGACCAACGACGTCGCCGGAGACGGTACGACGACCGCCACCGTCCTCGCCCAGGCGCTGGTCCACGAGGGCCTGCGCGCCGTCGCCGCCGGGGTGAACCCGATGGGCCTCAAGCGCGGCATGGACGCCGCGGCCGCCGCCGTGGCCGACGCCCTCAAGGCCGCCGCCCGCGACGTCGACGACGAGAAGGACATCGCCTCCGTGGCGACGGTCTCCTCGCGCGACAGCCACATCGGCGAGCTGCTCGCCGAGGCGTTCGGCAAGGTCGGCAAGGACGGTGTGATCACGGTCGAGGAGTCCAACACCCCCTCGACCGAGCTCGAGTTCACCGAGGGCATGCAGTTCGACAAGGGCTACATCTCGGCGTACTTCGTCACCGACGCGGAGCGCCAGGAGGCCGTCCTCGACGACCCGTACGTCCTCATCCACCAGGGCAAGATCGGCGCGATCGCCGACCTGCTGCCGCTGCTGGAGAAGGTCATCCAGGCCGGCAAGCCGCTCTTCATCCTCGCCGAGGACGTGGAGGGTGAGGCGCTCTCCACCCTGGTCGTCAACAAGATCCGCGGCACCTTCAACGCCGTCGCGGTGAAGGCCCCGGCGTTCGGCGACCGCCGCAAGGCGATGCTGCAGGACATTGCCGTCCTCACCGGCGGCCAGGTCATCTCGCCCGAGGTCGGCCTCAAGCTCGACCAGGTCGGCCTCGACGTGCTGGGCCAGGCACGACGCATCGTGATCACCAAGGACAACACCACGATCATCGACGGCGCCGGCTCGGTCACCGAGGTGGCGGGTCGCGTCGAGCAGATCAAGAAGGAGATCGAGGCGTCCGACTCCGACTGGGACACCGAGAAGCTCCAGGAGCGGCTGGCCAAGCTCTCCGGCGGCGTCGTGGTGATCAAGGTCGGCGCGCACACCGAGGTCGAGCTCAAGGAGAAGAAGCACCGGATCGAGGACGCCGTCTCCGCGACGCGCGCCGCGATCGAGGAGGGCATCGTCTCGGGCGGTGGCTCGGCGCTCGTCCACGCGGTGTCGGTCCTCGACGGTGACCTCGGCCTGACCGGCGACGAGGCCTTCGGCGTGCGGATCGTGCGCAAGGCCGCCGACGAGCCGCTGCGCTGGATCGCCGAGAACGGTGGCGAGAACGGCTACGTGATCACCAACAAGGTCCGCGAGCTCGGCGTCGGCAACGGCTACAACGCCGCCACCGGCGAGTACGGCGACCTCGTGGCCCAGGGTGTCATCGACCCGGTCAAGGTGACCCGCTCGGCCCTGGCCAACGCGGTCTCCGTCGCGGGCATGCTGCTGACGACCGAGGTGCTGGTCGTCGACAAGCCCGAGGAGGAGGAGCCCGAGGCGGCCGGTCACGGCCACGGGCACGGCCACGGCCACTGAGTCCTCGCTCGAACGCTTCGGCCCGCCGCACCCCGGGTGCGGCGGGCCGCTGCATTCCTGGCACCTCGGCGGCTCCTGCTGGACGCCGACCCGGCACAAACGTGCGCGCAGATCGCGCCGACCCGGCGCCAAGGTGCGTCGAGATCGGGCCGACCCGGCGCGAAGTGTCCGCCGGCGTTGCCACTTTCTGCCGGGTCGACGTGATCCGGAGGCCACTTTCTGCCGGGTCGACGTGATCCGGAGGCCACTTTCTGCCGGGTCGGCGATGCTTGCAGGACAGTTCGGGCCGGGTGGGTGGACAGGGGTCGGTGCCCGAAACATTGGTGATCGCCCAAGGACACGAATGTCTGGCATGGTGAGGACATGTTGTGGCGCGTGCGAGCCGGACTGCCCGACCGGCCCGGGTCCCTTGCGGAGCTGGCGGCGGCCTGCGGCCGGGCCGGGGTCAACATCCAGACCGTGCAGGTCTTCCCCGAGGGCACCTCGGTCACCGACGAGCTGGTCCTGCAGGTGCCGCAGGACTGGACGGCCGAGCAGCTCCACGAGCTGGTGACCGCGGCCGGCGGCGAGGCGGTGAGCGCCGTACCCGTGACGACGGCGGCGCTCGAGGACCAGCCGACCCGCTACGTCCAGGCCGTGCGGGCGATCATCGCGCAGCCGGCGACCTTCCCCGAGGTGGCGGCGCACCTGTTCGACGCCGACGTCGCGCCCAGCGACGGGTCGGAGGACGTGCTGGAGATGACGATCGGCGCCACGACCACGATCCAGGTACGCCGGGACACGCCCTTCACCGCCATCGAGCGGGACCGGGCCTCGGCGCTGGCCGAGCTCGTGGGGGAGGTGCTCGCCGCTCAGGTCGCGCCCGCCCCGCACCAGCCGGCAGCCGGGGACCCCGACTTCGTCACGAACGGGGCCGTGGTCTCCGCGCTGGCGGGCGGCAAGGTGACCGGCCGCGCCGAGTTCACGCCGACCGAGGACGACGAGCCGTGGCCGGTGGACCTGTGGGTCGACCCGGCCTGGCACCGCCGCGGTGTCGGCACCCGGCTGCTCGCCGACGTCGCCCGGGCCGCGCGCTCGGCGGGCGCGGAGGAGATCGTGCTCACCGCCCCGTCGGACACCAAGGCGGTGCTCCCGATGGTGCTCGCCGCGGGCATGCGCGGTCGCATCCGGATGGCAGGGGATTCGCTCACCGTGCGGATCGCGCTCGCCGACCTGCGCCGCTGAGCCGACCGTCCGACCATGCCCGTGTGGCGGACATGACATCTTCCGAGACTTTGTGAACGCATTCACAAACAGTACGGTCGAGGAGTGCTGACCCCCGACGTCGTCACCGCCCTCACCCGCCTCGCCGCCGAGGTCGAACCCCCCGGCCTGCTGCCCGCCCGCGAGCAGATGGCGCTCTCTCTGGGCTGGCACATCGTGCTCGCGTGCTTCGGCGTCGCGTTCCCCGCGATGATCTTCGTGATGCACCTGCGGGGCATCCGGCACAGCGACCCGGTCGCGCTCGGCCTGGCCAAGCGCTGGGCCAAGGTGTCCGCCGTCCTCTTCGCGATCGGCGCCGTCTCCGGCACGGTGCTCAGCTTCGAGATGGGCCTGCTGTGGCCCGGCCTGATGGGGACGTACGGCGACGTGCTCGGCCTGCCGTTCGCGTTCGAGGGCCTGGCGTTCTTCCTCGAGGCGATCTTTCTCGGCATCTACCTCTACGGCTGGGGACGGATGCCCGCCAAGAGGCACGTCCTGATGGTCCTGCCGATGGCGGTCACCGGCATCATCGGCGCCTACTGCGTGCTCGCGGTCAACGCCTGGATGAACGTGCCGACCGGCTTCCGGATCGTCGACGGCCAGGTCACCGACGTCGAGCCGTGGAAGGTGCTGTTCAACCAGCACGCCTTCCTCCAGTTCGCCCACATGTGGGTCGGCGCCTACATGCTGACCGGGTTCACCGTCGCCGGCGTGTACGCCGTCGGCATGCTCCGCGGTCGCCGCGACGCCCACCACCGGCTGGGCTTCCTGGTCCCGTTCGTGTTCGCGTCGATCGCCGCGGTGACCCAGCCGTTCGTCGGCCACGTGCTCGGCTTCGGCCTCGACGAGCGCCAGCCCGCCAAGCTGGCAGCGTTCGAGCTGGCCGAGACCACGGAGAGTCCCTCGCCACTGCGACTCGGGGGAGTGCTGGTCGACGGCGAGGTGAAGTGGTCGATCGACATCCCGCGTCTCGGCTCCCTGATCGCGATGAACTCGCCCGACAAGCCCGTCCCCGGGCTCGACACGATCCCCGAGGAGGACCACCCGCCGGTCAACATGACCCACCTGGCCTTCCAGACGATGGTCGGCATCGGCACCCTGCTCGCGGCGGCCGTCGTGCTCTTCTGGTTCCAGCGCCGACGTGGTCGCGACCTGCTCGAGAAGCGCTGGTTCCTCCGCTTCGCCGCCGCGGCCGGCCCGCTCGCGGTCGTCGCGCTCGAGGCCGGCTGGATCGCCACCGAGGTCGGCCGCCAGCCCTGGATCGTGTATGACGTCATGCGCACCACCGACGCCGTCGGCGACTACACCGCCAGCCTGTGGTGGCTGCTCGGCATCAGCACCGTCGTCTACACGGCCATGACGGTCGGCGCGGTCGTCGTACTGCGCTCGATGGCCCGGCGCTGGCGCGCCGGCGACGCCGACCTGCCCAGTCCGTACGCCCCGGAGGTCTCGTCGTGACGCTCGAGCTCGCGGTCGCGGCCGCCCTCTTCGTCGGAGTCATCGCGTACGCCGTGCTCGGCGGCGCCGACTTCGGGTCCGGATTCTTCGACCTGACGGCCGGCAGCAGCAGGCGGGGTGCGGAGCTGCGCACCCTCGTCGACCACAGCATCGGTCCGGTGTGGGAGGCCAACCACGTGTGGCTGATCTACGTCCTGGTGATCTGGTGGACCGGCTTCCCCGAGTCCTTCGCGGCCGCGATGTCGACGCTGGTGCTGCCGCTGCTGCTGGCCCTGCTCGGCATCGTGCTGCGCGGCGCGAGCTTCGCGTTCCGCAAGTACGCCGCCACCCTGGCTCAGGCCCGCCTGTTCGGGATCGTGTTCGCGACCTCCTCGATCATCACGCCGTTCTTCCTCGGCACCGTCGCCGGCGGCATCGCCTCGGGCCGGGTGCCGCTCGACGGCACGGGCGACCGGTGGTCGTCCTGGGTCAACCCGACCTCACTGTTCGGCGGCGTGATCGCCGTCGGCACCTGCGCCTTCCTCGCCGGGACCTTCCTGGTCGCCGACGCCCGCCGCAGCGGCCAGGACCGGCTCGCCGACGAGCTGCGCCTGCGCGCTCTCGGTGTCGGCGCGGCCACCGGCGCGATCATCTTCGCCGCCCTCGTCCCGCTCGACCACGACGCCCCGACCCTCGCGGCCGGGCTCGAGGGCCGGGCCGCGCCCCTCGTCGTCCTCGCCGGCCTCGCGGGGGTGGCGACCATGGCGCTGCTCTGGACCCGGCGGTACGCCGTCGCGCGGATCACCGCCGTCCTCGCCGTCGCCGCCGTGGTGTCGGGGTGGGGCGTGGGTCAGTACCCGTGGCTGCTCGTCGACGAGGTCACCATCGCCGACGCGGCGGGTGCCACCGCGACCCTGCAGGGGCTGCTCGTCGCGGTCGGGCTGGCGGTGGTGGTCGTCGTACCGCCGCTGGCCTATCTGTTCAAGCTGACCCAGTCCGAGGAGTGGTCCCGACCGGATCACTGACCGTTCGGGGCGGCAGGGTGGTTGCCGAGCCGCCACCGACCCAGCGGCAGGTCGAGCGCCGAGGCCGGCCCCCACGTGCCGGGCGCGTAGGGCTCGACGGGCGGACGGCGGTCGAGCACCGGCTGGAAGATCTCCCACAGCCGGTCGACCTCCTCGGAGCTGATGAACAGCGTCTGGTCGCCGCGCATCACGTCGAGCAGCAGCCGCTCGTAGGCCTCGAGCGGGTCCGCGCCGGGGACGTCACCCACCAGGTCGAGCCGGAACACGCCCTCCACGAGGGCCATGTCGGGACCGGGGCGCTTGGCGCGCACGTCGATCGCGACCCGCGGCTGGTCGGCGAGCTCGATGACCAGCTCGTTGGGCTCGGGGATGCCGCCGTCCTCGGGCTTGAGCCAGCGGTGGCGGGGGTCGCGGAAGCGGACCGTGATCGTGCGGCTGCCCTCGGCCATCGCCTTGCCGGTGCGCAGGTAGAACGGGACGTCGCGCCAGCGGTCGTTGTCGATCCAGACCTCGGCGGCCACGAAGGTCTCGACCTGCGAGTCGGCGGCCACGTCGGGCTCGTCGCGGTAGCCGTCGTACTGGCCGAAGACGACGCGCTCGGGGTCGAGCGGACGGACCGCGGAGAAGGTCGCGGCCTTCGCGGCGCGGATGGCGGAGGCCCGGAACGCGTGCGGGTCCTCGAGCGCGACGAAGCCGAGCAGCTGGGCGAGGTGGGTGGTCACCATGTCGCGCAGGCAGCCGGTTCCCTCGTAGAAGCTGCCGCGGCCCTCGACCGTGAGCTTCTCGGGGACGTCGATCTGCACCGACTCGATGGAGTGCCTGTTCCACGCCGGCTCGAACAGGCCGTTGGCGAAGCGCAGCGCGAGGATGTTCTGCACCGCCTCCTTGCCGAGGAAGTGGTCGATCCGGAACACCTGGTCGCCGGCGAACGCCGAGGACAGCACGGCCTGCAGGTCGCGGGCGGTCGCGAGGTCGGTGCCGAACGGCTTCTCGGTGACCAGCCGCGAGCGGGCGACGAGGTCCTCGCGGTCGAGCATGCCGACCATGCCCTTGACCGCTCCGGGCGGGACGGAGAGGTAGAGGAGGCGCCGTACGTCGCCCAGCAGGCAGCCGCAGGTCGCCAGGATCCGGTCCTCGGCCTCCTCGACGGCCCGGGCGAGCGCCGTACCGTCGTCGGCGGAGGACGCGACGAACCGGGTCCGCGCGAGCAGCGGGCCGGCCACGGACTCGTCGACGTCGCCGACGAACTCGGCGAGCGCGTCGCGCACGTGGCGGCGGAACTCGTCGTCGCCGCCGGGGGAGTGCCGGCCGCTGCCGATGACCTCGAAGTGGTCGGGCAGGCGGCCTGCGACGGCCAGCCGGTAGAGGCCGGGGAAGAGCTTGCGGGCGGCCAGGTCGCCGGTCGCGCCGAAGAGGACGAGGACGTGCGGGGAGAGGTCGGAAACCACGCTCCCACCCTCTCGGACCCGTCAAGGGCCGCGCACTGCGTGATGGGGCTCACGCCCTACACTGGTCCAGTGGAGGTCCCCGACAAGTTCGCTGCGCTCGGTCTCACCTACGACGACGTCCTGCTGCTGCCCGGTCATTCCGACCTCGCGCCGGACGACATCGACACCACCTCGCGGCTGACCCGCGAGATCTCGCTCAAGTCGCCGCTGATCAGCGCCGCGATGGACACCGTGACCGAGTCGCGGATGGCGATCGCGATGGCCCGCCAGGGCGGCATCGGCATCCTCCACCGCAATCTCTCCGCCGAGGAGCAGGCCTACCAGGTCGACCTCGTCAAGCGGACCCAGACCGGCATCATCTCCAACCCGGTCACCATCGGCCCCGACGCGACGCTCGAGGAGCTCGACAGGATCTGCGGCGAGTACCGCGTCTCCGGCCTCCCCGTCGTCGACGCCGACAACCGGCTGCTCGGCATCTGCACCAACCGCGACCTGCGGTTCACCCCCGTCGCGGAGTGGGCCACCACCAAGGTCGACGAGGTGATGACCCCGATGCCGCTGGTCACCGGTGGCGTCGGCATCTCCCGTGACGACGCGACCGCGCTGCTGCGCAAGCACAAGCGCGAGCGACTCCCGCTCGTCGACGCCGAGGGCCGCCTGGGCGGCCTGATCACCGTCAAGGACTTCGTGAAGTCCGAGCAGTTCCCGCTCGCCTCCAAGGACGGCGACGGCCGGCTCATGGTCGGCGCCGCGATCGGTTACTTCGGCGATGCCTGGGAGCGGGCCACCGGCCTGATCGAGGCCGGGGTCGACGTCCTCGTCGCCGACACCGCCCACGGACACGTCACGCTCCTGCTCGACATGGTCCGCCGGCTCAAGTCCGACCCGGCCACCAAGCACGTCCAGGTCATCGGCGGCAACGTCGCCACCCGCGAGGGCGCCCAGGCGTTCGTCGATGCGGGTGCCGACGCCGTCAAGGTCGGCTTCGGCCCCGGCTCCATCTGCACGACGCGCGTCGTGACCGGCTGCGGCGTCCCCCAGGTCACCGCGGTCTACGAGGCGTCCCTCGCGGCCGGGCCGGCCGGCGTACCCGTCATCGCCGACGGCGGCCTCCAGCAGTCCGGCGACATCGCGAAGGCCATCGTGGCCGGCGCCGAGTCCGTGATGATCGGCTCGATGCTCGCCGGTTGCGAGGAGTCGCCCGGCGAGGTCGTCTTCCACCAGGGCAAGCAGTACAAGGCGTACCGCGGCATGGGCTCGCTCGGAGCCATGTCCTCGCGCGGCAAGAAGTCCTACTCCAAGGACCGCTACTTCCAGGCCGAGGTCACCAGCGACGACAAGATCGTGCCCGAGGGCATCGAGGGGCGGGTCGCCTACAAGGGACCGCTCGCCGGCGTCGCGCACCAGCTCCTCGGTGGCCTGTCCCAGTCGATGTTCTACGTCGGCGCGCAGACAATCCCCGAGCTGCAGGAGAAGGGCCGGTTCATCCGGATCACCTCCGCCTCGCTCAAGGAGAGCCACCCGCACGACATCGAGATGACCGTCGAGGCGCCCAACTACCACCGGTCCTGACCGTGGCGGTCATCGGCGTCCTGGAGGGATCCTCCGCGAGCGTGGTCGGGCGTCACGCCCGCTGTCGGTAACGCCGTCCGGCGCTCGAGCGCCGGACTCGGCCCCGCCCGCGATGTGTCGCGCACGGTATGAGGTGCGCCCTCCCGCGGTACCGCACGAGAAGCGGAACTAGGGGGAGGAGTCGACGATGGATGTCAACGAGTGGTTCGGTGCCTGGAACGACCCGGGCTGGATCGCCGTGTACGTGATCGTGGCGCTGCTGGTGATCGGCGCCATCGCGATGGCTGGCGCGCGCAAGAAGCGGAATCGGGACCGGGAGAAGGCGGAGGCGATCCGTCGCGAGGCGCAGCGGCACGAGACCAGGCTGCGCGCGCAGGACGCGGAGGCGCGACAGGTCGAGGCCGAGTCCGAGCAGGCGCGGGCCGAGGCCGACCGGCTCGAGGCCATCGCCGAGGACAAGCGCAACCGTTTCGAGCGCGAGCGCGTCGAGCACGAGCGCCGTCTCAACGAGGCGGAGAAGCTCGACCCGCGCACACAGGGACGACACGAGTCCCGTCGTTGACCGGCGTGCCGTTCGCCGGTCGGCCGTAGTTGAGTCGTGCCAAGGGCTGCCGCGGTACGCGTGAGCGCTACTCGCTTGCACGATCCCAGGGAATGAACCAACTATTGTCGGCCGGGTGAGCGAGCTCGTCCTCCGGCCGTACCAGCCCGCCGACTGGCCGGCGGTGGGGGCGATCATCACCGAGGTGCTGACCGCCGGTGAGACGTACGCCGTCCCGGTGCTCGACGACGCCGAGGCCCGCGACTTCTGGCTGGGCCAGCCCGGTGCGGTCGCGGTCGCCGAGCTCGACGGCGTCGTGGTCGGGACCGCGAAGATGGGCCCGAACCGGCCGGCCCAGGGCAGCCACATCGGCACCGCGTCCTTCATGGTGGCGACCGCGGCGCGCGGTGCCGGCGTGGGCCGGGCGCTCGGGGAGCACGTCGTCGCGTGGCACCGCGAGCAGGGCTTCGCGGGCATCCAGTTCAACGCCGTGGTCACCACCAACACCGCCGCCGTCGCGCTGTGGCGCAGTCTCGGCTTCCAGGTGATCGGCACCGTCCCGGGCGCCTTCCGTCGTCCCGACGGGAGCCTCGCCGGGCTGCACGTCATGTTCCTCGACCTCGCCGGCATGCGGTCCTGAGCGGCGGTCCCGATATCCTCGGCGCGTGAGCGACATCGAGATCGGCCGCGCCAAGCGGGCCCGGACGGCGTACTCCTTCGACGACATCGCGATCGTGCCGTCCCGGCGCACGCGCGACCCCGAGGAGGTCAGCGTCGACTGGCAGATCGACGCGTACCGGTTCTCCCTGCCGATCCTCGCGGCGCCGATGGACTCGGTGATGTCGCCGAAGACCGCGATCGACTTCGGCCGATTCGGCGGTCTCGGCGTGCTCAACCTCGAGGGCCTCTGGACGCGGTACGACGACCCGCAGCCGCTCCTCGACGAGGTCGCCGGGCTGCAGGGGGTCGAGGCCACCCGGCGCCTGCAGGAGATCTACACCGAGCCGATCAAGGCCGAGCTGATCACCGAGCGGCTGCGCGAGGTGCGCGAGGCCGGGGTGACGGTGGCGGGCTCGCTGTCGCCGCAGCGGACCAAGGAGTTCGCCAAGACGGTGACCGACGCGGGCGTCGACCTGTTCGTCATCCGCGGCACGACCGTCTCTGCCGAGCACGTCTCCAGCCAGGCCGAGCCGCTGAACCTCAAGGAGTTCATCTACGAGCTCGACGTGCCGGTCATCGTCGGCGGGTGCGCGACCCACCAGGCCGCGCTGCACCTGATGCGCACCGGCGCGGCCGGTGTGCTGGTCGGCTTCGGCGGCGGTGCCGCCCACACGACCCGCACCGTCCTCGGCATCTCCGTCCCGATGGCCTCGGCCGTCGCCGACGTCGCCGCCGCCCGCCGCGACTACCTCGACGAGTCCGGCGGCCGCTACGTCCACGTCATCGCCGACGGCTCCATCGGTACGTCGGGCGACCTCGCCAAGGCGATCGCCTGCGGCGCCGACGCCGTGATGGTCGGCTCGCCGTTCGCCCGCGCCACCGACGCGCCCGGCCGCGGCTTCCACTGGGGTGCCGAGGCGCACCACGCGGACCTGCCGCGGGGCCAGCGGGTGCAGTTCGACCAGGTCGGCACGATCGAGGAGATCCTGTTCGGGCCCTCCCGCGTCGCCGACGGCACGATGAACCTGGTCGGGGCCCTCAAGCGCTCGATGGCCACCACCGGCTACACCGAGCTCAAGGAGTTCCAGCGGGTCGAGGTCGTCGCCCACTGATGATCGTCGCCGCCGCCCAGGCCGAGGCCCGCGCCGGCGACCTCGTCCACAACATCGCGACGGCCGCCCGTCTCGTCCGTGCGGCGGGCGAGGGCGGTGCCCGCGTGGTGGTGCTCCCCGAGGCCTTCCTCACCGGGTACGACGCCAGCGCGTTCTGCGGCGACGTCCCGACGCCGATCGACCTGGCCGGCCCGCTGCTCGACCCGCTGCGATCGGCCGCGGCGGCCGCCGGCGCCACCGTGGTCGCCTCGACCGCCCTGCGTCGCGACCGCGGCCGCACCCTCGCCTCGGTGGTCGTCGAGCCCGACGGCACCACCACGGCGCCGTACGACAAGCAGCACCTCGACGGCGACGAGCCGACCTGGTTCGTCCGGGGCGAGCATCCGGCGACGATCACCGTGGACGGCGTGGTGCTCGCGCTCTCGATCTGCCGCGACGGCAGCGTCCCGGAGCACGCCGCGATCGCCGCGGCGGCCGGCGCTTCGGCGTACCTCGCCTCGGTCGCGTACTTCCCCGGCGGCGCCCGCCGCCTCGACGTCACCTACGCCGCCCGCGCGCTCGACCACGGGATGCACGTCGTGGTCGCCGGCCTGACCGGCCGCTGCGGCCCGCACACCTTCATCGGTGGGTCCGCCGTCTACGGCCCGGACGCCGAGGCGCTGGTCCGGCTCGGTGACGAGGAGGGCCTCGCGCTCGCCGAGATCCGTTGACTTGCCGCATCCTCTCCGTTGAGTTGCCCGATCCTCTCCGTTGAGTTGCCCGATCCTCTCCGTTGAGTTGCCCGATCCTCTCCGTTGAGTTGCCATGTCCCGGCGGCTCAATGGCAAGGATGCGGCAACTCAACGGTCAGGATGGGGCAACTCAACCGTGAGGATGCGGCGACTCAACCGGGTCGGGGGCGCAGGCCACGCACGAGGCTCGCGGTGAGCCGGTCGACCCAGGCGTCGTCGAGCTGGCCGGGAGTGAGCAGGACGCCGGCGATGATCGTCCCGATGACGGTCTGGATCAGGTCGTCGGCCCGTGCGTCGGGATGCGCCTCGCCGGCGGCGATCGCGACCGCGAGCCGCTCGTCGATCGCCCGGAAGGAGCCGGCGAAGCGCTCCAGCATGGCCGCGTGCAGGTCGGGCCAGGTGGTGATCTCGGCCAGCAGGGCGGGCAGGGCGGCGGCACCGACGGGGGAGCACAGGGCGTCGCGGGCGCCGCGCACGATGCCGGCGACGTCCTCCTCCAGTGTCCCGCCCAGGTGCATGTCGAGCGCGAGCTCGCTGGGGAAGGCGGCCTCGTGGACGAGGTGGGGAAGGGCGGTCCAGCGGCGGTAGAGGGCCGCCTTGGTCGTACCGGCCCGGGCGGCCACGGCCGCGCCGGTCACGGCGGCGTACCCGCCCTCGGCGAGCAGGGCGCGGACCGCGGCCAGCGCGGCCTGCTCGATCCGCGGGTCCCGCGGCCGGCCGGTCGCGCGGGCTGCGGACATTTCCGTCCCCATGACCTCTTCCCCTCTTTCGATACCGAGGGTACCGTAACGCTCGTCGTGACATAGAACACGTTCTAGTAGCGTGGAGCCAGGAGGTGCCGTGAGCGAGTCGTTGCCCGCAGAGATGGCCGAGATGACCCTGCAGCGGTCGAGCCGCGACCAGGGCGCGGTCCACGACCGCCTCGAGGAGTGGCTCACCGGCGTGCTGCCCGACGGCGCCGACCCCGAGGTGACCCTCCACGACGGCGTGCAGACCAACGGCATGTCGAGCGAGACGGTGCTGCTCGCGATCACCACCACCGAGGGCGGCGCCCGGGTCACCCGCGAGTACGTCGCCCGGGTGGCCCCGGCGGCGAGTGACCTGCCGGTGTTCGCTGAGTACCGCCTCACCGACCAGTACGACGCCATGCGCCTGGCCGGCGAGCTGGCCGGCGTCCCGGTCCCGACGGTGGGCCTCAACGAGCCGACAGGCGACGTGCTCGGCACGCCGTTCTTCCTGATGGACCGCCTCGACGGCGCGGTGCCGCCCGACGTGCTGCCGTACCCGTTCGGCGACAACTGGCTCTTCGACGCCTCGCCCGAGCAGCAGGAGCGGCTGCAGCGCAGCACCGTCGACGTCCTGGCCAGGCTGCACGGCATCCCCGACGCCGCCACGACCTTCGCTTTCCTCGACCCCGCGGTCACCGGCCACGGGGGTGCGACCCCGCTGGCGCGCAACCTCGCCAAGACCCGGGCCTGGTACGACTACGCGATCACCACGGACGAGGCGAGCCCGCGCTCCCCGCTGATCGAGCGTGGCCTGGCCTGGCTCGAGGCCAACCTCCCTGCCGGGGAGGGCGAGCCGGTGCTGGTCTGGGGCGACTCCCGGATCGGCAACATGATGTACCGCGACTTCGAGCCGGTCGCCGTCCTCGACTGGGAGATGGCCACCCTCGGCCCGCGCGAGATGGACCTCGCCTGGCTGGTCTTCGCCCACCAGGTGTTCCAGGAGATCGCGACCATGCTCGGCCTGCCCGGCATGCCGGACTTCCTGGCGACCGAGGACGTCGTGGCGACGTACCGCGAGCTCACCGGCGTCGAGACCGGCGACCTCACCTGGTATCTGCTGCACGCCGCCGTCAACTGGGGCTGCGTGTTCCTGCGCACCAGTGCGCGCCAGATCCACTTCGGCGAGATCGAGAGGCCCGCGGACCCCGAGTCCGTCTTCCACCACCGCCCGCTCCTCGAGCGGCTCCTCGAGGAGGTCGGTGCATGAGCCTGCATGACGAGTACGTCGGCCTCGGGCCGCTCGACGAGTACCCGATCCACCAGCTCCCGCGCCCCGTCGCCTGGGCCGGCAGCAGCGACCGCAACTTCTACGACCGCTGCTACCTCAACGCCCACGACCGCACCGGCGACCTGTTCCTCATCACCGGCCTCGGCTTCTATCCCAACCTCGGCACCAAGGACGCCTTCGTGCTGCTCCGCCGCGGCGAGGAGCAGACCGCCGTCCACCTCGGCGACGCCGCCGACCCGCGCGGCGCCGACCGGATGGCCCAGCAGGTCGGCAACTACCGCATCGAGGTGATCGAGCCGCTCCACAGGCTGCGCCTGGTGCTCGAGGAGACCGAGGGCATCGCCATGGACCTGACCTGGGAGGGCTCCTTCCCGGTCGTCCAGGAGCTGCCCCACGTGATGCGCCAGGGCAGCGGCACGACGCTCGACGCGCAGCGCTTCGCCCAGGTCGGCACCTGGGAGGGTGTGCTCAGCGTGGACGGCACCGACATCGAGGTCACCCCCGACCGGTGGGTCGGCTCGCGCGACCGCTCGTGGGGCATCCGGCCGGTCGGAGAGGCCGCGCCCGCCGGAAAGCCCGCGGACCCGGCCTTCGAGGGCATGTGGTGGCTCTACGTGCCGATGCGCTTCGATGAGTTCTGCGTCGTCATCATCATCCAGGAGACCCCCGACGGGTTCCGGACGCTCAACGACTGCACCCGGATCTGGAAGGACGGCCGGGTCGAGCAGCTCGGCTGGCCGCGGGTCTCGGTCCGCTACACCTCCGGCACCCGCGTCCCCACCGGCGCCACGATCGTGTGCAGCACGCCCGAGGGCAAGGAGCTCGTGCTGGAGGTCGACTCGTTGCTGCCTGTCCCGATCCACGTCGGTGGTGGGTACGGCGGCGACTCGGACTGGACGCACGGCATGTGGAAGGGCCCCGCGTTCACCGAGCGGCTCACCTATGACATGAATGACCCGGCCGTCGCCGGGCGGGTCATGTTCGGCGTGATCGACCACGTCGGCCGGGCCACCGTGCACGGCCCGGGTGCCGGCGTACCCGACGGCTCCGAGGGTTGGGGCCTCTTCGAGCACGGATCCCTCGGCCGGCACGACCCCAGCGGCTTCGCCGACTGGTTCACCCTCGCCCCCTGACCGACCGGTGGTCGAGGAGGTTGTGCAGCAACCGTCTCGAGACCTCTGGAATCTCCATCGAAAGGCAGCTTCATGACGCTCGACCGCGACGCCCTCTTCATCGGCGGCACCTGGGCCAGGCCCGCCACCGACGCCGTGCTCGAGGTGGTCTCCCCGCACTCCGAGCAGGTCGTCGCTCGGGTCCCCGAGGGCAGCGCCGCCGACATCGACGCGGCGGTGGCCGCGGCCCGCCGGGCCTTCGACGAGGGACCGTGGCCGCGGATGAGCCCGGCCGAGCGGATCGAGGTCGTGCAGAACCTCTCGGGCCTGTACGCCGCGAAGCTGGAGGAGATGGCGACCATCATCTCCACCGAGATGGGCTCGCCGATCTCGTTCAGCTCGCTCGCCCAGGCGCCGGCGCCGTGGATGCAGATCGAGGCCTTCCTCGGCATCGCGCGGGAGTTCCCGTGGGAGGAGCGGCGTCCGGGCGTGCTCGGCGCCGACGTCGTCGTACGGCACGAGCCGGTGGGCGTCGTCGCGGCCATCCCGCCGTGGAACGTCCCGCAGTTCACGATCCTGTCGAAGGTCGTCCCGGCGCTGCTCGCCGGGTGCACCGTCGTCGTGAAGCCCGCCCCGGAGACCCCGCTCGACGCGTACCTGCTCGCCGAGCTGCTCGTCGAGGCCGGCGTCCCGGAAGGCGTCGTCAGCATCGTGGCCGGTGGTCGTGAGGTGGGGGAGCACCTGGTGCGCCACCCCGGCGTCGACAAGGTCGCGTTCACCGGCTCCACCGCCGCCGGCCGCAAGATCGGCGCGATCTGCGGCGAGCAGCTCAAGCGGGTCTCGCTCGAGCTCGGCGGCAAGTCGGCCGCGATCATCCTCGACGACGCTGACGAGGCCGCTGCGATCGAGGGCCTGAAGTTCCTCGGCGTGATGAACTCCGGACAGGCCTGCGTCGCCCAGACCCGGGTCCTGGTCAGCCGCGAGCGGCACGACGCCTTCGCCGCCGCCCTCGCCACCGCGATCGGCGACATGGTGGTCGGCGACCCGCTCGACCCCGCCACCGAGATCGGCCCGATGGTCGCGCGGCGCCAGCAGGAGCGCGTGGCGTCGTACATCCGGATCGGCCAGGAGGAGGGCGCCCAGCTGCTGACCGGCGGCGACGGCCGTCCCGACGGCCTCGACACGGGCTGGTACGTCCGCCCGACCGTCTTCGCCGGCGTCGACAACAAGATGCGGATCGCGCAGGAGGAGATCTTCGGGCCGGTCCTCTCGGTCATCGCCTACGACGACGTGGCCGACGCCGTCCGGATCGCCAACGACTCGGAGTACGGCCTGGCCGGCACCGTGTGGACCGCCGACGAGGAGGCCGGTCTCGAGGTGGCCCGCGGCGTGCGCACCGGCACCTACGGCGTGAACACCTACACGATGGACTTCGCCGCGCCGTTCGGCGGCTTCAAGGCCTCCGGGCTCGGCCGCGAGTTCGGTCCCGAGGGGCTCGGGCAGTACACCGAGGCCAAGTCGGTCTACCTGTCCGCGCCGCCGATGTAGTGCGATATATCGGTGGGAGTTTCACCGGTCAGCCGGTGAAACTCTCGCTTGGACGATGAAACTTCCTCGTCCAAGCGCCAGTTTCGTCGTTCAGCCCCGCCAGTTTCACCGGTCGGCCGGTGAAACTGGCGCCGGCGCGACCCTTGACAGGGGGCGGGCATGTGTAAAGCGGCACATCTGCTACCGATCAGTAGATTCGGTGACTGCGGTCACCTACCCTCGTCCCATGAGCGAAGCGATTCCCGGCTCCGGCGCGTCCTCCGACGGCCCGGTCGTTGACGGCCCGCACGACCCCGAGCACGACCCGCGGGCGTCGTACGCCCTCGAGCCCGAGCACGTCGCCCGGCTGACCGAGCGGATCCTGTCGACCACCGGTCGGAGCACCCAGGTGTTCTCGCCGATCAACGGCGCCCCGGTCGCCAACATCCCGCAGTCGAGCACCGACGACGTCGCCGAGGCGTTCCGCCGGGCGCGGGTGGCGCAGGCCGCGTGGGCGCGGGTGTCGATCGACGAGCGGGCCCGGATCCTGCACCGGCTGCACGACATCGTGCTCGACCGGCAGGCCGAGATCATGGACCTGATCCAGCTCGAGTCGGGCAAGGCCCGCAAGCACGCCTTCGACGAGCCGCTGCACATCGCGCTCACCGCGCGCTACTACGCCCGCACCGCCCACAAGCACCTCGACACCCAGCGCCGCCCGGGCGTCGTGCCCGTGCTCACGAAGGTCGAGCTCAACCGGGTGCCCAAGGGCGTCGTCGGCATCATCTCGCCGTGGAACTACCCGTTCACCATGGCGCTGTGCGACGGCCTCCCGGCCCTGCTCGCCGGCAACGCCGTGGTGACCAAGCCCGACGCCCAGACCATGCTGTCGGCGCTGCTCGGAGCCCAGCTGCTCGAGGACGCCGGGTTCCCGCGCGACCTGTGGCAGGTCGTGGCCGGGCCCGGCCGTGAGCTCGGTACGCCGATCATCGAGCGCTCCGACTACATCTGCTTCACCGGCTCCACCGCGACCGGCAAGATCATCGCCAAGCAGGCGGCCGAGCGGCTGATCGGCTGCTCGCTCGAGCTCGGTGGCAAGAACCCGATCCTCGTGCTCCGCGACGCCGACGTCGAGCGGGCCGCCGAGGGCGCCGTACGCGCCTGCTTCTCCAACGCCGGCCAGCTGTGCGTGTCCACCGAGCGGATGTTCGTCGCCGACGCCGTCTACGACCGGTTCGTCGAGCGCTTCGTGGCCCGCACCAAGGCGATGAGCCTCGGCGCCACGATGGACTGGGACGCCGACATGGGCACCCTGATCTCGGCCGACCAGCTCGAGACCGTCACCGCCCACGTGGAGGACGCGGTCGCCAAGGGCGCCCGGGTGCTCGCCGGTGGGCGGGCGCGGCCCGACCTGGCGCCGTACTACTTCGAGCCGACCATCCTCGAGGGCGTCACGCCCGAGATGACCTGCTTCGGCAACGAGACCTTCGGCCCGGTCGTGTCGATCTACCGCTTCCACGACGAGGCCGACGCGATCGCCCGGGCCAACGACGGCGAGTACGGCCTCAACGGCTCGGTCTACACCCGCGACACCGCCCGCGGGCGCGCGATCGCGCGCCAGATCAAGTGCGGCACGGTCAACGTCAACGAGGCCTTCGGCGCCACCTTCGCCAGCATCGACGCCCCGATGGGCGGCATGCGCGAGTCCGGCATGGGCCGGCGCCAGGGCAGCGAGGGCATCCACCGCTACACCGAGACCCAGTCGGTCGCCACGCAGCGGCTGATCCGGTTCGGGCCGATGCTCGGCATGTCCGACGAGTCCTACGCGAAGTTCATGACCGCCTCGCTGCGGCTGATGGACAAGCTGGGCCGAGCATGAGCGACTTCGACTACGACGTCCTGGTCATCGGGTCCGGCTTCGGTGGCTCGGTCACGGCGCTCCGGCTCACCGAGAAGGGCTACAAGGTCGGTGTGCTGGAGGCCGGAGCCCGGTTCACCGACGCCGACTTCGCCGACAACTCCTGGGACCTGAAGAAGTACCTCTTCGCGCCCTCCGCCGGTTGCTACGGCATCCAGCGCATCGACATGGTCAAGGACTGCCTGATCCTCGCCGGCGCCGGTGTCGGCGGCGGCTCGCTGGTCTACGCCAACACGCTCTACGAGGCGCTCGACCCGTTCTACACCGACCCCTCGTGGGCGCACATCACCGACTGGAAGGCCGAGCTGGCGCCGTACTACGACCAGGCCAAGCGGATGCTGGGCGTGGTCACCTACCCGCGGATGACCCCCTCGGACGAGGTGATGAAGAAGGTCGCCGACGAGATGGGCGTCGGCGACAGCTTCCACGCCACCCCGGTCGGCGTGTTCTTCGGCGGTCCCGCGCAGTCGGCCGGTGACTCCGTCGAGGACCCGTACTTCGGTGGCGTCGGGCCGCGGCGCAACACGTGTACCGACTGTGGCGAGTGCATGACCGGGTGCCGGCACAACGCCAAGAACACCCTGGTCAAGAACTACCTCTACCTCGCCGAGCAGAACGGCGCCGAGGTGCACCCGCTCACCACGGTCACCCGGGTCCGCCCGCTGGCCGGCGGCGGCTACCGGGTGGACACCCGGTGGTCCAAGGCGAAGCTGTCGCGTCGTACGGCGGTCCGCACGTTCACCGCGGAGCAGGTCGTCTTCTCCGCTGCCGCGCTCGGCACCCAGAAGCTGCTGCACCGGCTCAAGGCGACCGGCGACCTGCCGAACGTCTCCGACCGGCTCGGGCACCTGACCCGCACGAACTCCGAGTCGATCCTCGGCGCCATCGCGCCCGAGGGGGCCGCCGTCGACTACACCGAGGGCGTGGCGATCACCTCGTCGTGGCACCCCGACGAGCACACCCACATCGAGCCGGTGCGCTACGGCAAGGGCAGCAACGCGATGTCGCTGATGCAGACCGTCCTCACCGACGGCGACGGCCCCGAGGCGCGCTGGAAGGTGTGGCTCAAGGAGCTGTGGAAGGAGCGCAAGCGGGTCCGCGACCTCTACGACGTCAAGCACTGGTCGGAGCGGGTCGTCATCGCCCTGGTCATGCAGTCGGTCGACAACTCGATCACCACCTTCCCGAAGCGGGTCGCGGGGAAGTGGGTCCTGTCCTCCAAGCAGGGCCACGGCGAGCCCAACCCGACCTGGATCCCGGCCGCCAACGACGCCGTACGCCGGATGGCGGCCGTGATGGGCGGCGGCACCGCCGGCGGCACCATCGGCGAGCCGTTCAACCGGCCGCTGACCGCCCACTTCATCGGCGGCTGCACCATCGGCGACAGCCCGGCGTCGGGTGTGGTCGACGGCTACCAGCGGATGTACGGCCACCCGGGCCTGCACATCGTGGACGGCTCGACCATCTCGGCCAACCTCGGCGTGAACCCGTCGCTGACCATCACCGCGCAGGCCGAGCGGGCCATGGCGTACTGGCCCAACAAGGGCGAGACCGACACCCGGCCGGCGCTCGGCGAGGCCTACGCCTCGATCGAGCCGGTCGCGCCGCGCGCGCCCGTCGTACCCGACGACGCGCCGGCGGCCCTGCGGCTGCCCATCGTGGGCGTCAGCTGAGGCTGCTGGTACTCCTGTCGCCTCCTGGGGCGCTTGCCGGCCGGTCCGGCGAGCGCCCCAGAAGTTTTCCCAACTTGTTCGGGACCGGCGTAACCCACCCCTCACGGCCTCGTTGATCTGAACGAGCCCGGGAATTCACGCTCCCTCCCGAAGCCCGGGCTCGGTCCAGGCACTGTCCATCAGCTGCGTGGACAATCAGGGCCCGGCCACCCTCCCTCCCCGGCCGGGCCCTGGTGCGTTTTTCGGGGCTGTCCGCGGGGTCGGGTTCTTCCGTCGTACCCGGCATTCGGGTCGATCGGACGGCCCGATGAGGACTCGATTGCCGGGTACGACGAGCGCCGGACGCGTGCCTGTGGAGGGCCGCCGCGGGAGCGCAGGTTCGGAGCACGATGGCGGGGTGTTCCCGCATCCCGTCACCCGCCCCGGCGTCGTCCTGCCCTGCCACGTCGACCCGGCCGGCAGGACCGGACCGACTCCGGGCCAGGCGCGCGGACCGCGGTGGCGGCGGGTCGCGCCTGCTTGGTGCGTCCCGAGTGGGATCGACGGCGGTGCGCTCGAGCAACGGGTGGTCGAGGCGCTCGCCGGGCTGCCGGCGGATGCAGCGGTGACGGGGTGGGCGTCGCTCGGGTGGCGGCGGGAATCGCGCTGGTTCGGAGGGATCGCCGAGGACGGCAGGACCCGACTGGACGTGCCGATCGCCCTCACCACCCGTGGCGCCCGACCGCGGACCGGCGTGGAGCTGACCGAGGACTGGCTGTTCGAGGCCGATGTCGAGGTGATCGACGGCCTGCCGGTCACGCGCGTCGAGCGCGCCGTCGCCTTCGAGGTCTGCCGTGCGACATCCGTGGCCGTCGCAGTCCGCGTGATCGACATGGCCTGCGCCGACGATCTCACCGACCTCGCCGGGTTGCGAAGGTACGCCGGCGGCCTGGTCTCACGGCCCGGCATCTGCACCTTCCGTGACGCACTCGACCTCGCCGACGAGAACGCCTGGTCACCCCAGGAGGTCGGGATGCGCATGGCCTGGCTCCGCCGGCGGCCTCGGGCCGTGCTGCAGACCAACTGTCCGCTGTTCGACCCGGCCGCCCCGAACGGCCGCCACCTGACCACCCCCGACCTGATCGACCTGCGGGCAGGCGTCGTCGGGGAGTACGAGGGTGTCGTACACCTCGCCGACGGGGTTCGCCGCAAGGACCTCGACCGGGACGCGCTCTACCGCGACCTCGACCTCGAGGTCGTCACGATGATGTCCGAGGACCGCCGCGACGTGTCCGCCTTCTTCGCCCGCCTCGACGCGGCCTATCGGCGCGCCGAGAAACGGTCCGACCACCCCCGTCGCTGGACCACGGAGCAGCCCGGGTGGTGGGTCGACACCTCCACTGTCGCCCGGCGCCGGGCCCTGGACGAGCACCAGCGTCGGATCTGGTTGCGGCGCCTGGCCGGCTAGCCCGTCGTACCCGGCAAACCGGTCGTCCCGCCGCGGCGAGTGCGACCCGAATGCCGGGTACGACGCGGGTTCGGGGCCACGCGCCCGCGCCGATACGATTCGCCCATGACGGCCGAGGAGACGCAGTCCGAGCACGACCTGGTCCTGGTGGTGGACTTCGGGGCGCAGTACGCCCAGCTGATCGCCCGCCGCGTGCGCGAGGCGCGGGTCTACTCCGAGATCGTGCCGCACACCATGTCGGTGGCCGAGATGGTCGCCCGGAACCCGAAGGCGATCATCCTGTCCGGCGGCCCGTCGTCGGTCTACGAGGAGGGCGCGCCGGCCGTCGACCCGGCCATCTTCACGGCGGGTCCCTCGGTGTTCGGCATGTGCTACGGCTTCCAGTTGATGGCCGCCCACCTCGGCGGCACGGTGTCGGCGACCGGTGCCCGCGAGTACGGCCGCACCCGCGTTGCGATCCACCACCCCGGCACCCTGCTCAACGGCATCCCGACCGAGCACAACGTGTGGATGTCCCACGGCGACGCGGTCAGCGCGGCCCCCGAGGGCTTCGCCGTGCTCGCGTCGACCGAGGTCACCCCAGTCGCCGCCTTCGAGGACGTCGACCGCGGTCTCGCCGGCGTCCAGTGGCACCCCGAGGTGCTGCACTCCGAGCACGGCCAGAAGATCCTCGAGCACTTCCTGTGGGACATCGCCGGCTGTCGCCAGACCTGGACCATCGGCAACATCGCCGAGGAGCAGATCGCCCGCGTTCGCGACCAGATCGGCCCCGACGGCCGCGCGATCTGCGGCCTGTCCGGCGGCGTCGACTCCGCCGTCGCCGCGGCCATCGTGCAGAAGGCGATCGGTGATCGCCTCACCTGCGTGTACGTCGACCACGGCCTGATGCGCAAGGGCGAGACCGAGCAGATCGAGCGCGACTTCGTCGCCGCGACCGGCGCCAAGCTGGTCATCGTCGACGCCGAGAAGCAGTTCCTCGACGCGCTGGCCGGTGTCTCCGAGCCGGAGGCCAAGCGCAAGGTCATCGGCCGCGAGTTCATCCGCGCCTTCGAGGGCGCCGAGCTCGAGGTGATCAAGGACGCGCCCGAGGGGACCAAGGTCGGCTTCCTGGTCCAGGGCACGCTCTATCCCGACATCGTCGAGTCCGGCGGCGGCGCCGGTACGTCGACCATCAAGTCGCACCACAACGTCGGCGGCCTGCCCGAGGACCTCGAGTTCGAGCTGGTCGAGCCGCTGCGCGAGCTGTTCAAGGACGAGGTCCGCGCCGTCGGTGCCCAGCTCGGCCTGCCGAGCGTCATCGTCCAGCGCCAGCCGTTCCCCGGCCCCGGCCTCGGCATCCGGATCATCGGCGAGGTCAACCGCGAGCGTCTCGACATCCTGCGCGAGGCCGACGCCATCGCCCGCGAGGAGATGACCGCCGCCGGCCTCGACGGCGACATCTGGCAGATGCCCGTCGTACTGCTCGCGGACGTGCGCTCCGTCGGTGTCCAGGGCGACCACCGCACCTACGGCCACCCGGTCGTGCTGCGCCCGGTCACCTCCGAGGACGCCATGACCGCCGACTGGGCGCGGCTGCCCTACGAGGTGCTCGAGAAGATCTCCACCCGGATCACCAACGAGGTCCAGGAGGTCAACCGGGTCACGGTCGACATCACCTCGAAGCCCCCGGGCACCATCGAGTGGGAGTGACCCTCCGGGGCCGCTGACCCGGTTGCCACCGTCGCGTCCGGGTACCTCCCGTGCGCAGCAGGAGGTGTGCCATGGGCGGAGCAGGTCTGCCGTGGATGGTGTTCGGAGCACTCGCCGCCGTGCTCGCCTTCGCCGGGATCCTGGTGATGGTGCCGTGGGTCCGCGCGGAGATGGCGCGGGAGGACGAGCTGGCGAGTCGCGACCGCGACGTGCTGGGCTACGAGGTGCCGGAGGGGCAGGACCCGACGGCGATCCTGGCGGCGTTGTCGCTGGCCGGCATCACGGCGGCGCCGGTGCTGAGGCACGGGCGACGGCTGGTGCTGATCGACGAGCGGGGTCGCCGCGACTCCGTCGTACGACGCAAGGCGCGCTCGGTGATCGCGCACGCGCCGCTCAACACGCTGGGGGACCCGGCGCCGCCCCACGCAGTGCGCTTCCTCGACGAGCCGATCGAGCCCGACCAGCCCGACAGGCCCGAGGTGGCGACCTGAGCCGCGGGCGGCTGCTCGGCTCCCGGACGCAAGAGCGGACATTCCGCCGCGCGCGGCCGTGGTGCTTCGTACGATGGGGGGCGGGGAACGGGCCGGCCTTGGGGAGGGGTGTCGCGCGGTTCCCGGGAGTGAGGTCGTCATGGCATCCGGTGCTGCGCAGACACTGACTGCGGAGCGGATCGCGCGCGCCCTGGAGCAGGGGGACGTGGTCGTCCACTACCAGCCCTGCTACGACCTGCGCACCGGGGAGATGGTGGCGGTCGAGGCGCTGGCCCGGCTCTTCGACCGGGAGAGCGGAGAGCTGGTCGAGCCGGCCGGGTTCCTCGAACCACTCGAGGAGTCCGGGCTGGTGGTGCACCTCGACGAGATGGTGCTGGCCGCCGCCGCGACCCAGGTGGCGCAGTGGCGGCGGCTGCCGGCAGGGGAGCGGCTGTGCCTGGCGGTCAACCTGTCGCCGGCCGACCTCGACGACCCGACGCTGCCGCAGCGCTTCCGGGAGGCGACCGAGGCGGCGGGGCTGCCGCTCGACGCGGTGATCGTCGAGCTGACCGAGACCGTGCTCTCGCGGACCGGGCAGGGGCACGAGCAGGTCCTCGCCGAGCTGGCGGCCCTCGGCTGCAACGTCACCCTCGACGACTTCGGCACGGGCAACGCGAGCTTCGACTACCTGCGCCGGTTCCGGGTCGACGGCGTCAAGATCGACCGGTCCTTCGTGCAGTTCCTCGGCTCCGGCGGCCCGCACGAGCGGATGGCCGAGTCGCTGGTGCGGTTCTGCCTCTCGCTCGGCGTCCATGTCGTCGCCGAGGGGATCGAGCGCCCGCAGCACGTCGCGGCCCTGCGCCGGCTCGGCTGCCCGTTCGGGCAGGGCTTCTTGATGAGCCGGCCGCTGGACGCCGACGCGCTGGGCACGCTGCTCCGGGAGAACCGGGTGCCGCCCGGGCTCGTCCACCCCGTCGACCGCGCCGACCTGCCCGCCCTCACCACCGCTCCCGCCACCACCGAGCCCTCGGTCCTCGAGCGGCTGGTGCCCCGCGTGCTCGCCGGCCTGGTCAGCCTGGTGCTCGTGCTGGTGGCTGCGATCGTGGTCATGGGCCGCGCCGACACCGACGCCTCGCTGACCAGCGCCGCCGAGAACCGCCTCGAGGCGATCGACTCCCTCGCGGCCCGCGGGGTCGACCTGCGGCTGGGTGGACTGGCCGACGCCGTGACCGCGTTCAGCCGCAGCGATGCCGTACGACGTGCCGTGGTCACCGGCGACCAGGAGCGCATGGACCTGGCGCTGGAGTCCCTGGGCTCGGCGACGACCGGCGCCTACAACCTCTCCCTGTACGACGCCTCCGGCACGATGCTCGACCTGGCCCCGCCCCAGCCCAGCCCGAACGTGATCGGCCAGAACTTCTCGTTCCGCGAGTGGTACCGGCCCGCGAGCCGGCGTGACAGCGCCTACGTCTCACAGGCCTACCAGCTGATGACCGCGGACCACGCCTGGGCGATCGCCGTCGCGGCCGCCGTACGCGACCCGCAGGGCCAGATCCGCGGGTACGTCGTCGCCACCCTCGCGCTGTCCGGGCTGCAGGCCGAGATGGCCGCCGTCTTCCGCCAGTACGGCGTCGCGGTCACCGTCGTCGACCGGCACGGCACCACGCTCGCGGACTCGGGCGGCCGAGTCGGCGTACGCACCGACGACCCGCGGCTGCTGCGCGGGCGAGCAGCCGACGGCTCGATCGACAGCGCCGGGTCGGGCGACCGGCTCTGGGCGGTCAGCGAGGTCTCCGCGATCGGCGGCTGGCTGCTCGTCGAGCAGGACCGTGAGGCCGCGGTGGGCACTGTCGACGGTGGCACCGACCCGCTGCTCGCCGGCCTCGTGGTCGGGATCGGCTTCGTGCTGGTGCTGCTGTGGCTGGCGACCGACGCCCGCCGCCGACGGCTCAAGGCGGACCTGCGCCGGTCCAACGCCTGGCTGGCCTCGATCCTCGAGGCGACGCCGACGCCGGTGCTGGTCAGCGACGCCGAGGGCCGGGTCCACCAGGCCAACGCCGCCGCCGCCGACCTGCTGGGCGTCCCGGTGCACTCGCTGCGGGGCCAGACCGTCCGCAGCTGGCTGACCACCCGCGACCAGCCGGCGACCGACGGGGGTGCGTTCACCGCGACCGTGGTGACCCGCACCGGCGACGTTCGGCTGGTGGAGGTCCAGGTCCGCGACCTCACCGGGCCCAGCGGCGAGCCCATGCGGCTGCACGCGCTGGTCGACGTCACGCCGCACCGTGAGGAGCAGGACCGGCTGCGCGCCCAGAGCCGGGTCGACCCGCTCACCGGCGTCGCCAACCGGATCGCGTTGCACGAGGCGCTGGCCGCGGCCGCGGCGCCCGGCCGTTCGCCGCACGCCCTGGTGATGTTCGACCTCGACCGGTTCAAGGCGGTCAACGACGACCTCGGGCACGCCGCCGGCGACAGCGTGCTGTGCGCGGTGGCCGACGTGCTGACCGACGCCGTGCAGGCCGACGACACGGTCGCGCGGGTGGGTGGCGACGAGTTCGTGCTCGTCGTACGCCTCGACGAGCGCACCAGCCACACCGTGCTCGCCGAACGGCTGCGCAGCCGCGTGCAGGAGGTCCTCGACGCCCACCCCTTCGCCCTGCACGTCCCGGTCGGCGTCAGCGTCGGGTCCGCCGTGATCGGTCCCGACGGGCGTGACGCCGACGAGCTGCTGCGGCTCGCCGACGTGCGGATGTACGACGCGAAGCGCCGGCGCCGATGAGCCGGGGAGCCTCGCTGACCCGGGTCGGGCTCGCGTACGCCGTCGCGTTCGGCCTCGCCAGCGCCTGGCTGGCGTGGGGGCCGGACACCCGCTGGCTGTGGCTCGACGGGCTCCTCGCCGACGTCCTGGCCACGCTCGTGGTGTTCGTGGCCGGCCGGATCCACCACAACTCCAGCTTCTACGACGCGTACTGGAGCGTGCTGCCGCCGTACCTCGCCCTCTACTGGCTGCTCGCCGCCGAGGTCGCCCTCGACGACGCCCGTGCGTGGCTGGTGCTCGGCGTGATCGTGCTCTGGGCGGTGCGGCTCACCGCCAACTGGGTGCGCACCTTCCCCGGCCTGCACCACGAGGACTGGCGCTACCCGCTGGTCCGCGAGCGCGCCGGGCGCCTCGAGCTGCTCGCCGACCTCGTCGGCATCCACCTGGTGCCGACCTGCCAGGTCTTCCTCGGCATGGTGCCGGTGTACGTCGTGCTCACCCGCGACGGTCCGGGGCTGCGCTGGCTGGACGCGGTCGCACTCGTCGTCGGCATCGGCGCCGTGCTCCTCGAGCTGGCCGCCGACGCGCAGATGCACCGCTTCGTGCGGGAGCGGGCTCCCGGCCAGGTGATGGACCGCGGCCTGTGGGCCTGGTCGCGCCACCCCAACTACTTCGGCGAGATCTGCTTCTGGTGGAGCCTGGCGCTGTTCGGCATCGCCGCCTCGCCCGCCGACTGGTGGTGGCTGCCGGTCGGCGGCGTCGCGATGGTCGCGATGTTCCTCGGCGCCAGCATCCCGATGATGGAGCGGCGCAGTCTCGAGCGACGGCCGTCCTACCAGCAGGTCGTCGACTCGGTGCCGGTCCTGGTGCCGCGCCCGCCGTCGTGGGCCCGGAAGCCCGCGTGACCCGGCCACGGGTGGTCGTCGCCGGCCTGGGCGACAGCGGCCTGCTGACCGCGATCCACCTGGCCCGCGCGGACGTCGACGTCGTCGGCGTCTCCAGCAAGCCGGGCCTGGTGAGCGGGCAGGAGCTCGGCCTGCGCCTGGCCCGCCCGGAGGCGTGGGCGCGCGACTACCGGATCGGCTTCGACCGGTTCCGCCGCCTCGACCGGGCCGAGCTGGTCCATGGCGAGCTGACCGGGCTCGACCTCGCCGGGCGCAGCGTCGCGGTCGGCCCCCGCGCGATCCGGTACGACGTCCTGGTGCTCGCCACCGGCGTCAGCAACGGCTTCTGGCGACTGCCCGGGTTCCAGACCGACGCCGACGTCACCACCGCGCTCGGCGAGAACCACGCACGACTCGCCGCCGCCGAGGCGGTCCTCGTCGTCGGGGGTGGTGCGGCCGCGGTCAGCACCGCGCTCCAGGTCGCGACCCGCTGGCCCGCGGCGACGGTCACCCTCGCGTTCCCGGGGGAGCGGGCGCTGCCCCAGCACCACCCGCGGGTGTGGGACTTCGCGCGGCGCCGGCTCGTCCGCGCCGGGGTCGTGCTGCAGCCGGGCCACCGCGCCGTCGTACCCGACGGGTTCGCCGGCGACGCGATCACCACCGGCCCGGTCGCCTGGTCGACCGGCCAGACCCCGACCGCCGCCGACGCGGTCGTGTGGGCGATCGGCCGGGTCCGGCCCAACACCGCGTGGCTGCCGGCAGGGCTGCTCGACGACGCCGGCTTCGTGCGGGTCGAGCCGACGCTGCGGGTGCCGGGCGCACCGGGTGTCTTCGCGGTCGGCGACGTCGCCGCCACCGACGCCCTGCGCTCCTCGGCGCGCAACCGCGCGGACCGGCTGCTGGCGGCCAACATCCGCGCCCACCTCGCCGACCGCCCGTTGCGCGCCTACCAGCCGCCGCGTCGGCGTTGGGGATCGGTGCTCGGGCCCGAGGCCGACGGGCTGCGGGTGTTCGCGCCGTCGGGACACCCGTTCCGGTTCCCGGCCTGGTCGGTGCACCGCGTGCTGCAGCCGTGGATCGTGCGGCGCGGGATCTACCGCGGCGTCCGCCCTTGACGATGACAGTATTACTGTCAGACTCACGACATGTATCCGGGAACCTGGGCAGCGACCACCCCCGACAAGCCGGCGCTGGTCATGGCCGGCAGTGGCCGGACCCTCACCTACCGCGAGCTCGACGAGCGCAGCCTCCGGCTCGCCCAGCACCTGCGGGCCGCCGGGCTGGCCACCGGTGACGTGGTCGCGATGGTCAGCGACAACCGGCCCGAGACCTACGAGGTCTACTGGGCGGCGCTGCGCTCGGGTCTCTACATCACGGCGGTCAACTCGCACCTGAGTGCCGGCGAGGCGTCGTACATCGTCGAGGACTGCGGCGCGAAGGCGCTCGTGGTCTCCGCAGCGCTCGCCGACACGGTGACCGCGCTCGATGTCGACGTGCCCGTCCGACTCGCCTTCGGCGGCCCGCTCGAGGGGTACGACGACTACGAGGCCGCGCTCACCGCCGCCGGCACCGAGCCGCTGCCCGAGCAGCCCCACGGCGACGACCTGCTCTACTCCAGCGGCACCACCGGCCGGCCGAAGGGGATCAAGCCGCCGCTGCCGCGGATCGCGGTCGACGAGCCGGGCTACCTCTATCCGGCGATGTTCGCGCCGGCGTACGGCTTCGACCAGGACACCGTCTACCTCTCGCCGGCGCCGGTCTACCACGCGGCGCCTCTGCGCTTCGGCGGCGTGATCCACACCGTCGGCGGCACGCTGGTGATGATGGAGCGGTTCGACGCGGAGGCAGCGCTGGCCGCGGTCGAGAAGCACCGCGTCACGCACACCCAGATGGTGCCGACCATGTTCGTGCGACTGCTGAAGCTCGACGACGACGTCCGCCTCGGCTACGACGTCTCGAGCCTGCGCTGCGTCGTGCACGCCGCCGCCCCCTGTCCCGTCGACGTCAAGCGCCGGATGATCGACTGGCTCGGCCCGATCCTCGAGGAGTACTACGCCTCCACCGAGGCCAACGGCGCCACCCGGATCGACTCCGCCACCTGGCTGCAGCACCCCGGCTCGGTGGGGCAGCCGCTGCTCGGCGTCCCGCACGTCGTCGGCGAGGACGGCCGCGACCTGCCTGCCGGCGAGGTCGGCACCATCTACTTCGAGCGCGAGACCCGCACCTTCAGCTACCACAACGACCCCGAGAGGACCCGCGCCACCGAGCACCCCGAGCAACCGAGCTGGACCACGGTCGGCGACCTCGGCTACCTCGACGACGACGGCTTCCTCTACCTCACCGACCGCAAGGCGTTCATGATCATCAGCGGTGGCGTGAACATCTACCCGCAGGAGGTCGAGGATCTCTTCACCCTCCACCCCGCGGTCGCCGACATCGCCGTCATCGGGGTGCCCGACGACGACATGGGGGAGCGGGTCGTGGCCTTCGTGCAGCCCGCGCCCGGCGCCACTGCGGACGACGTGCTCGCGGCCGAGCTGGCGTCGTACGCCCGTGACCGGATCGCGCACTACAAGGTGCCGCGGGAGTTCCTGTTCCGCGACGCGCTCCCGCGCACGCCCACCGGGAAGATGGTCAAGGGCCGGCTGCGCGAGGAGTACGCCGCGCTCGACTGAGCCTGCTTCTTTACTTTTGCCTTCGGAACCGGCGGGCGGCGCCGATGGGGCCCGTCGTGACGACCATGCTCGAACGATCCGCCCCGCTGCTCGCCCGACCCGGACCCACCTCTGCAGGAGCCGAGGTCCAGGCCCCCGACCCGGTGGGCCCGCGGCTGCCGCTGCGCCGGCGGGTGACCCTCGTGCAGAAGCTGTGGGGGATGGTCGGGCTGGGGGTCGTCGTGCTGCTCGTCGTGGGCGCGGTCGCCGCGATCGAGGTCGCCGACGTCCAGAGCCACACCGCCGCGAACCGCACCGGTGCCGCAGTGTCGAGCAAGCTCAACGCCGGCTACCAGGAGTGGCTGCTGCAGCGCGCCGACACCGGTGAGTACGTCGCGACCGTCGCCACCGGCTCCGCGGCCGGCTCCGCCGCCGCGGAGCAGGCTCACTCCTCGGCCGAGAAGCACTACGAGACGGCGCTGGAGAAGTACCGCGGCGGCCTCGACCTGGATGACCAGAAGCTCGCCGCCGACTACCTCACCCGGCTGGCCGACAAGACCACGGAGTACCACTCCTACCTGGAGCGGATCCACGCCGCCGCCCTCGCCGGCGACACCGACCAGATGGTCGCGCTCGCCCTCGAGGCCGAGGGCGGTCCCGCGGCCGCCGTCGACACGCTCTACAACGACGCGGACGACCACGTCGACGCCCTCGTCACCCGCCAGGTCGACGACGTCGAGCACGCCGCGGGCCTGCTGCGGACCCTGCTGCTGACGGTGGCCCTCGTCGGGCTGCTGCTGTTCGTGCTGGCCGGGCTGGCCGTCGTACGGTCGATCGGGGGACCGCTGCGCAAGGTCGTGGCGTCCCTGGCGGCGATCGCAGCCGGCGACCGCAGCCGGCGGGTCGACCACCCCAACGACGACGAGATCGGGGCGATCGCGGTTGCGGTCGACCAGGTGATCGAGGCCCTCGACGCTGCCGACGCCGCGACCCGCCAGGCCGAGGCCGAGCGGCTGGCTCGCGCCGAGGACGAGAAGCGTGCCCTCGAGGAGCGCACCCGGATGGAGCGCGAGGCGGCCGAGGCCGAGTCGCGGCGCGAGCAGGAGCGTCGGGAGGCGCAGCTCGCGGAGGAGAAGCGCGAACGCGAGGTCGCCGAGGAGCGGGCGGCGGCGGAGCGGGGCCGGCTCGAGGAGGAGGCGGCGCGATCGCGGGCCGCCGCCGAGGCAGCGGCCGAGACCGCGGCCCGGGTCGAGGTGGTCAAGGACTACCTCGCCACCGTGGCTCGGGGCGACCTGACCAGGGAGCTCGACCTCGCCGGCGACGACAACGTCGGCGTCATGGCGCAGTCCGTGCGGGCCCTGGTCGCGTCCCTGCGCAGCAGCATGACCCGGATCGGCGAGACGGCCTCCTCCGTGGCGGCCGCGTCCGAGGAGCTGACCGCCGTCAGCGCCGACATGGGCCGCAGCGCCGACGACGCCTCGGCCCGGATGGGCAGCGTGTCCGCCTCCGCGGCGCAGGTCTCCGGGAGCGTGCAGACCGTGGCCAGCGCTGCCGAGGAGATGAGCGCGAGCATCGCCGAGATCGCCCGCAGTGCGTCGCGGGCCTCGACCGTCGCGGCCGAGGCCGTGCACCGGGCGCGCTCGGCGACCGGCACCGTCGAGGCACTCGGTACGTCGTCCGCCGAGATCGGCCAGGTCATCAAGGTGATCACCTCGATCGCCCAGCAGACCAACCTGCTCGCCCTCAACGCGACCATCGAGGCCGCCCGCGCCGGAGAGGCCGGCAAGGGCTTCGCGGTCGTCGCCAACGAGGTCCGCGACCTCGCCGCCGCGACGGCGAGCGCCACCGACGAGATCGGTCAGCTCATCGAGGCCATCCAGCGCGACAGCGCCGGAGCCGCGTCGGCCATCACCGAGATCGGCGAGGTGATCGCGACGATCAACGAGATCCAGACGACCATCGCCGCGGCCGTCGAGGAGCAGACCGCCACGACCAACGAGATCTCGCGCTCGGTGACCGAGGCCGCGACCGGGACGAACGGCATCGCGACCGACGCGGCCGTGGCCGCCGAGGCCGCTGCCTCCACCCAGGTCGGAGCCGACGGCACCTCGGGTGCCGCCGGCTCACTGGCCGAGCTCGCTGCCGAGCTCGACGGGCTGGTTCGCAAGTTCGCCTGCTGAGCCTGGATTCGCCGACTTGCCGCGTGGCGCGTAGCAGCGGAAGTCGGCGAATCCAGGCCGGGCCCGGGTCGGGCCCAGCGGACTGCTCAGGTGAAGAGACTGACCCCGCCGGGCCCGACGAGCAGCCCGACGACGATCAGCACGATCCCCCAGAGCAGCTCACCGCGGAACAGGCTGAAGATGCCGGAGACCACGAGGATCACCGCCAGGATCCACAAGATGAGTGCCACGATCTTCCCTCCTTCGTCTGGGCCGGTCTGGCCCGGAAGTGAGGTACCCCTCGACGGGATGCGCAGACGGTTCACTCATCCTTCACCGCCGCGATGGGTGCGCAGACGCGGTACTGCGACCTAGGGTGCCTGCACCTGCACCCCTGCTCGGAGGAACCTCGTGCGACGTACCCCTGCCGTCCTGTCCGCCCTCGCCCTGCTGGCCGGGCTCACCGCGCTCGCCGCGCCGGCCCCGCCGGTCCAGGCGCAGCCCGCGGGGCACCGCGAGCCGGTGCGGTTCGCGACCTTCAACGCCTCGCTCAACCGCAACGCGGAGGGCGACCTGGTCCGCGACCTCTCGACGCGCGACAACCAGCAGGCGCGCAACGTCGCCGAGACGATCCAGCGGGTCGATCCGGACGTCGTGCTGGTCAACGAGTTCGACTACGCGCCCGCCGCGGTCGACCTGTTCCGCGACAACTACCTCGAGGTCTCGCAGAACGGCGCGCGACCCGTCGAGTACCCCTACGCGTTCATCGCGCCGTCCAACACCGGCATCGCGAGCGGCTTCGACCTCAACAACAACGGCCAGGTCGGCGGCGGCGACGACGCCTTCGGGTTCGGGCTGTTCCCTGGGCAGTACGGCCTGGTGGTCTACTCGAAGTACCCGATCGACACCGCTGCCGTTCGCACCTTCCAGACCTTCCTCTGGAGGGACATGCCCGGCGCGCTGCTGCCCGACGACCCGGCGACGCCGGAGCCGGCCGACTGGTACTCGCCCGAGGAGCTCGCGGTCCTCCGGCTCTCCTCGAAGTCGCACTGGGACGTGCCGATCGAGGTCGGCGGGCGCACCGTGCACTTCCTCGTCTCCCACCCGACGCCGCCGACCTTCGACGGTCCCGAGGACCGCAACGGCACCCGCAACCACGACGAGATCCGGTTCTGGGCCGACTACGTCGCCGGCCCGGCCCGCAGCCGCTACCTGTACGACGACGCCGGCCGCCGGGGCGGCCTGCGGCCCGGCTCGAGCTTCGTCATCGCCGGCGACATGAACGCCGACCCGCAGGACGGCGACTCGGTCGACGGTGCCGTGCTGCAGCTCCTCGACCACCCGCAGGTCGACAGCCGGTTCGTGCCCACCTCGGCGGGCGCGCCGGAGGCCGCGCTCCTGCAGGGCGGTGCGAACGCGACGCACACAGGCGACCCGTCGTACGACACGGCGGACTTCGCCGACGGCGCTCCCGGCAACCTGCGCGTCGACTACGTTCTGCCGTCGCGGCGACTGAAGGTGCTCGGCGGCGGGGTCTTCTGGCCGGCCACCACCGACCCGCTGTACCGGCTGACCGGCGCCTTCCCGTTCCCCACCAGCGACCACCGCATGGTCTGGCTCGACGTGCGTTAGCCGTTCTGGCCGCCCGAGGAGTCCTCGTCGTCGATGACGTGCATGGCCGCCTCCTCGGCGCTCGCGCCGGCGCCGTCGATGCCGACGTCCTCGGCGACCAGGTCCTTCTCCAGGTCGTCGCCGAGACCCTCGTCGGGATCGACCAGCCGGCCTGCGCGCTCGCCGCCGACCTCGGCGTCGGGGTCCTCCGGACCGGTCGGATCCGCCGCCGGGTCGACCTCCGGCTCCTCCTCGGCCAGCCGGTCGTCGAGTGGCTGCGGGTGCGCCTGCTCCCACGGGGTGTTGCCGTAGCGCTGGCCGGCCGAGTACTTCTCGGGCGGGGAGTAGCCGCGGTCCAGCTCGTCGGCCACGTCGTCGTCCGCGAGCGTGTCCTCGGGCTGGAGCTGGGTCTCGTCGTCGACGCTGTAGTCGTCGTACTGCTCCGGATCGTTCGGCTCGTTGGTCGTCATGCGCCTGCGGTACCCCGGGTCCTCCACGTCCTACGCTGTCCGCGTGGAATCACTCGCCCTGGCGTTCTCCTCGGGTTGGGCCAGCGGGATCAACAGCTATCTGGTCGTGCTGGTCCTCGGGCTCGCCGACCGGCTCGGCTCGTTCGACGAGATCCCGGACGTGCTGGCGCGCTGGGACGTGCTCACCGTGGCTGCGCTGATGTACGTCTTCGAGTTCGTCGCCGACAAGATCCCTTACGTCGACTCCGCCTGGGACGTGGTCTCGACCCTGATCCGGCCGGTCGTGGGTGGCGCGGTCGGCGTCCTCATCGCCGGGGACTCGGGCTCGATCAGCGAGCTGCTGGGTGGCAGCGTCGGCGGCGCCAGCGCCCTCGCCGCGCACTCGGTCAAGACCGGCACCCGGATGGCGGTCAACACCGTGCCGGAGCCGTTCAGCAACATCGGGATCAGCATCGGCGAGGACGTCGCGGTGCTGGCCGTGGTCGCCTTCGCGATCGAGCACCCGTACGCCGCCGCGGCGCTCGCCGCGCTCCTCCTGCTCGCCGGGTTGCTGTTGCTCTGGCTGGCCTGGCGGACGGTACGACGCGGCTGGGCCAGGTTCCGCGCGTGGCGGGAGGGGCGGGCGACGGTCGAGCGACCGGCGCGCCGCGCTGGGCCTCGTACGCTCGAATGATGTTCGACCACTTCGTCCTCGAGCACATCGACCTCGGTGAGGTCCGCATCCGCCACCGTCGCGGCGGCACGGGAAGCCCGGTCGTCCTGGTCCACGGACACCCCCGGACCCACACGACGTGGCACGAGGTCGCGGCGCGCCTCGCCCATCGGCACACCGTCGTGTGCCCGGACCTGCGCGGGTACGGCGGCTCCTCACTGCCGCCCGACGAGCCCGACCACGCACAGTCCAGCAAGAGGGTGATGGCACGCGACATCTGCGAGCTGATGACCCACCTCGGGCACGACCGCTTCGCCGTCGTCGGTCACGACCGGGGTGCCCTGGTGGCGTTCCGCGCGGCGATGGACCACCGCGAACGGATCTCGCACCTCGTGGTCATGGACGGGCTGCCCGTCGTCGAGCACCTCGAGCGCACCGATGCGCGCTTCGCCCAGGCCTGGTGGCACTGGTGGTTCCTCGGCCAGACCGACAAGCCCGCGGAACGGGTCATCGACGCCGACCCCGAGGCGTGGTACCGCACCCCGGCGGCCGAGGCCATGGGGCCGGCCAACCACGCCGACCTGTGGGCGGCCCTGCGCAACCCCGCGGTCGTGCACGGCATGTGCGAGGACTACCGCGCGGGTCTCGGTGTCGACCGGGCCCACGACGAGTCCGACCGGGCGAGCGGTCGCCGAGTCGCGTGCCCGACCCTGCTCCTCGAGTCCGCGCACGACGACCTCGACATCCACGGCGATCCGGCGAGCATCTGGCCGCCGTGGCTGGAGCAGCCGCTGCGTCACCGGGTGATCCCGTCGGGGCACCACCAGGCCGAGGAGGCGCCCGCCGAGGTCGCCGAGGCGCTCCTGGAGTTCCTCGCCTAGGGGCCTGCGGGAGCTCGGGTCAGTCCACGAGCAGCTCGGTCTGCTCGGCCGCGAGCAGGACCGCACCCAGCAGGGACGCCCGCTCGCCGAGCCGGCTCGCGACGACCGGTGTGAGGGCGAGCGTGTCGAGCGCGTGGCGGCGCAGGCCGATCCGGACCGACTCGAGCAACAGGTCACCGGCGCGGGCCATGTCACCACCGATGACGACGACCGAGGGGTTCATCAGGTTCACGACCGCGGCCAGGCCCCAGCCGAGGTGCAGGCCGGCGTCCTCGAGGGCGCGGCGGGCCAGGATGTCGCCGCTCTCGGCGGTCGCGATGATCTCGTCGAGGTCGGCGCCGGGGAGCTGGCCGGCGAGCAGTCCCTGCACGGCCTGCACGGACGTGTAGGTCTCCAGGCAGCCGCGGCTGCCGCAGCGGCACAGCGGGCCCTGCTCGTCGAAGGTGAGGTGCCCGATCTCGCCCGCGCTCCCGGCGGTTCCCTGGAACAGCTCGTTGCGCAAGATGATGCCGGCGCCGACACCGGAGGAGATCTTCACGAACACCGAGCTGTCGGTGCCGCGGCCCTCGCCGATCCGGTGCTCGGCGAGAGCGCCGAGGTTGGCGTCGTTCTCGACGTCGACGGGGGAGCCGAAGGCCGCCGAGCCGGCGGTGCGCGCGTCGACATTGCGCCAGCCGGGGAAGATCGCGGCGCTCTGCACGACACCGTCGGTGACCGGCGCCGGCAGGCCGAGGCCGACGTGGCGCAGGGTCGCGGCCGAGGGCCGGAGCTCGTCGGTCATCGCGACGGCGAGCGCGAGTGCCTCCTCGTGCGGGAACTCCGGGGGGATGGTCCGCCGCTCCTCGGCGAGCACCCGCCCGGTGAGGTCGCCGATCGCGACCGCGAGGTGGCTGTGGCCGAAGTCGACGCCGGCGACGATGCCCGCCCCCTCCGAGAGGCGTACGGCGGAGCCGCGGCGCCCGCTGCCCGCCTCGGTGTCGACCAGCCCGGCCTGCCCGAGGTCCCGCACGATGTTGGACACCGTCGCGCGGGCCAGCCCGGTCGCCCGGGCGAGCTCGGCCTGGGTGAAGACCGTGGTCGCCTCGCCGTCGGCGGTCGTGCGCAGCACGTCGAGCACGCGGCGCTGGTTGGCCGCACGCAGCGATGCGGTCGATCCAGGCGCGTGGTCGCTGCGCTCCGACGTCATGGCGTCACTGTGCACGGCTCCGGCGTAATGGTCAAGAAATGACCACAAAGCCCATCGAAGATCAGATATGACGAAGTTTGTGTTCAAGTCTTGACGTCTACGACGTGACGCACAACACTCGAACCACCGCTCAACGTCCGATCGAGGAGAGCCATGTCCACAACAGCCCGTCGAGTCGCCGCCGCCAGCGCGGCCCTGTTCCTCGGTGCCGTCGCGCTCAGCGCGTGCGGTGCCAATGACGCCGAGAAGGGCGGCAGCGACGGTGGCAAGGGAGGCACCATCGCGCTGCTCCTGCCGGAGTCGAAGACCACCCGCTACGAGGCCCACGACCGCCCGCTGTTCGAGGCGAAGGTCAAGGAGCTGTGCAGCGACTGCAAGGTGCTCTACTACAACGCCGACCAGGACGAGGCCAAGCAGGCTCAGCAGATGACGACCGCGCTCGACCAGGGTGCCGACGTCGTCGTGCTCGACCCGGTCAACGGCGAGGGCGCGACCGGCATGGTCGACGAGGCGAAGGGCCAGGACGTCCCGGTCGTCGCCTACGACCGGTTCATCGAGAACGCCGACTACTACATGTCCTTCGACAACGAGACGGTCGGCAAGATGCAGGCCCAGGCGCTCGTCGACGCGATGGGCGACAAGGGCGACATCCTCATGCTCAACGGTGCGCCGAGCGACCCGAACGCCGCGCAGTTCAAGGCCGGCGCGCACAGCGTGCTCGACGGCAGTGGCGTGAAGATCCTCGCCGAGTACGACAACCCGGACTGGAGCCCGGAGAACGCCCAGCAGTGGACGACCGACCAGCTCAACAAGTACGACCCGGCCAAGATCGGTGGCGTCTACGCCGCCAACGACGGCCAGGCCGGCGGCGTGATCGCCGCGCTGACCGACCACATCGCGGCCGACAAGCTGCCGCCGATCACCGGCCAGGACGCCGAGGTCGCCGCGATCCAGCGGATCCTCGCGGGTGAGCAGACGATGACGATCTACAAGCCGATTCCGATCGAGGCCGAGACCGCGGCCGAGGTGGCCGTCCTGCTCGCCCACGGCGACGACGTGCCCGCCACCACCGACACCGGCATCGCGCAGTCGACGTACAAGGACGTCAAGTCCTACATCTTCACGCCGATCGTGGTCACCAAGGACAACGTCGCCGACACCGTCATCGCCGACAAGTTCTACGAGGCCTCGGAGATCTGCACCGGCGAGTACGCGCAGGCCTGCACGGAGGCCGGCGTCTCCTGATGTCCGTCATCGAGAACGAGGTCGCGGTCAGGGACACGGGCGAGGTCGTCCTGTCCCTGACCGGGGTCAACAAGCGCTTCGGCGCCGTTCAGGCGCTCACCGACGTCGGCCTGACCGTCCGGGCCGGAGAGGTGGTCGCCCTCGTGGGCGACAACGGCGCGGGCAAGTCGACGCTGGTCAAGACCATCGCCGGCGTCTACCAGCCCGACGCCGGTGTCATCGAGTTCGCCGGGTCGCCGGTCACGGTCGCGGGCCCCGCGGGGGCCCAGCACCTCGGCATCGCCACGGTCTTCCAGGACCTCGCGCTGTGCGACAACCTCGACGTCGTCGCCAACCTGTTCCTCGGCAAGGAGCACCACCTCGGTCCGGTGATCAACGAGGTCACCATGGAGCGGGAGGCCTGGCGGCTGCTGCGCAGCCTCTCGGCGAAGATCCCGTCGGTGCGGATCCCGGTCGCCGGGCTCTCCGGCGGCCAGCGGCAGACCGTCGCGATCGCGCGCTCCCTGGTCGGCAACCCCAAGGTGGTCATGCTCGACGAGCCGACCGCCGCGCTGGGCGTCGCCCAGACCGCCGAGGTGCTCAACCTCGTCGAGCGTCTGCGCGAGCAGGGCCTCGCCGTCATCCTGATCAGCCACAACATGGCCGACGTGCAGGCGGTGTCCGACCGGATCGTCGTGCTCCGCCTGGGCCGCAACGCCGCGGAGTTCCGCACCGAGGAGGCGACCACCGACCAGCTGGTCGCCGCCATCACCGGTGCATCCGACAACGTCGTCGCCCAGCGCGCCGCGCGCCGCGCCGGACACCCTGAGGGGGAGCAGTGACCGACCAGCTCACCGACAAGCCCGCGTCCGCCGTCGACGCGGCCGACGAGCGGCTGGTCCGCGTCGTCTCGCCCGGCGACTACCTGCGCCACCTCGTCGGCCGCCTGCGTGGCGGCGACCTCGGCATGCTGCCCGTCGTCCTCGGCCTGGTCGCGATCTGCGTGTTCTTCTACAGCCAGGAGCCCACGTTCCTGTCCTCGCGCAGCCTGGTCACCATGACGCTGTACGCCGCGCCGCTCGGCGTCATCGCGCTCGGCATCGTGCTCGTGCTGCTGCTCGGCGAGATCGACCTCAGCGTCGGCACGGTCTCGGGCTTCACGTCCGCGACCACGGCGGTCATGTTCGTCAGCCACGGGCAGTCCCTGGCCCTGTCGATCCTCGCCGCGATCGCGCTCGGCGCCCTCATCGGCGCCGGGTACGCCGTGCTCTTCGTCTGGGTCGGCGTCCCCAGCTTCGTGTTCACGCTGGCCGGCCTGCTCGCGTTCGAGGGCGCCCTCTACTGGGTCCTCGGCGACCAGGGCACGATCAACCTGCCCCGTGACTCCGGGCTGCCGGAGTTCACCCGGCAGAAGTTCCTCTCCGACGGGCAGGGCTACGCCCTCGTCGCGGTCGTGGTCGCGGTCTACGTCGGCTCGCGGCTGTGGAGCATCCGGCAGAAGCGCGCCGCCGGGCTCACCCCGCCCAACCTGCTCGGCGTGATCGTCAAGGGCGCGGCCCTGGCAGTCGGCCTCGGCTGGCTGACCTACTACCTCGGCATCGACCGGGGCTGGGGCTACCTGCCGGTGCTCTTCGCGGGCCTGGTCGTGCTCATGGACCTGCTGCTGCGGCGTACCCGCTGGGGTCGCTACGTCTATGCCGTCGGCGGCAACGAGGAGGCGGCCCGCCGGGCCGGCATCCGCGTGGGCCTGGTCTACGGCTCGGTGTTCGTGCTCTGCTCGACCTTCGCCGCCCTCGGCGGCGTGCTCGTCGCGGGCCAGCTCACGACGGTCTCCCAGTCCAGCGGTACGACGGACACCAACCTCACCGCCATCGCCGCCGCTGTCATCGGCGGCACCAGCCTCTTCGGCGGCCGCGGGTCGGCGTACTCCGCCCTGCTCGGCATCCTTGTCCTGCAGGCGATCCGCACCGGCCTCAACCTGATGAACGTCGACTCCGACGTCCGCCTGATCGTCACCGGCGCGGTGCTGCTGCTCGCGGTCGCTATCGACTCCGTCGCCCGGCGCGCCCGCTCCAGCAGCGGTAGAGGCTAGCCGGCTGCGCGGGCGCCGGGCTCACCGTAGAGCGTGGTGCGCTCGCGCACCGGCCGGTCGATGCCGGCACCGATCTCGGTGAGCTCCTCGACGGTCTTGGCGGAGCCGTGCTCGGAGCCGGCCATGCGGGAGATGGTCTCCTCCATCAGGGTGCCGCCGAGGTCGTTGGCGCCGGCGTTCAGCATGGCGCGGGTGCCGTCGACGCCGAGCTTGACCCAGGAGGTCTGGATGTTGGAGATCCGGCCGTGCAGCAGGATCCGGGCCATGGCGTGCACGGCGAGGTTGTCGCGCAGTGTCGGTCCGGGGCGGGCGACGCCGGCGAGGTAGATCGGCGCGGAGGTGTGCACGAAGGGGAGCGGCACGAACTCGGTGAACCCGCTCGAGCCGTTCTCGCGCGCGGTGTCCTGCACCCCCTTGAGGACGTTGAGGTGGCCGACCCAGTGGCGCGGGTTGTCGACGTGGCCGTACATCATCGTGGACGTCGTCGGCAGGCCGATGCGGTGCGCGGTCGAGACGATCTCGATCCACGTGCGCGCCGGGAGCTTGCCCTTGGTGAGCACCCAGCGGACCTCGTCGTCGAGGATCTCCGCGGCGGTGCCCGGCAGGGACCCGAGGCCGGACTCGCGGGCCTTGATCAGGAAGTCCTCGATGGACAGGCCGGTGCGGGCGGTGCCGTTGACGACCTCCATCGGGGAGAACGCGTGGACGTGCATGTCGGGGACGCGTTGCTTCACCGCGGCGGCGATGTCGAAGTACGCCGACGCCGGCAGCTCGGGGTCGATGCCGCCCTGCATGCAGACCTCGGTGGCGCCGAGGTCCCAGGCCTCCTGGGCGCGGTCGGCGACCTCGGCGTACGACAGGGAGTAGGCGTCCGCGTCCGTGCGACGCTGCGCGAACGCGCAGAACCGGCACCCGACGTAGCAGACGTTGGTGAAGTTGATGTTCCTGTTGACGACGTAGGTGACCTCGTCGCCGACGGTCTGCTTGCGCAGGTCGTCGGCGAGTCGGACCACCTCGCGCAGCAGGTCACCCTCGGCGGTCATCAGCGTCAGTGCGTGCTCGTCGGACAGGTTGCCCGGATCGGCCTCCGCGGCGGCCATCGCCTCGCGGCCCTCGGAGTGCAGGACGGCCGGCGCGCCATCGATCAGCCCGGTGTGTGCGGCCGCCTCGCCGACCGCGGCCCAGTCGCCGTAGACCGACCCGAAGTCCGAACGGCGGTCGTCGGTGCGGCCGTCCGTGTCGACCGCGGAATGCAGGTCGGTCCGACCGGCCGACTCGAAGCCGCCGTCGGGCTCCTGCCAGGGCAGGCCGGTGGGCCTGACCTCGGGGATCGCCAGACCGTCCGGGCCGGCGAGCGCGGCGACATGGGCGTGCAGGCGCGGGTCGATCCAGGCCTCGCCGCGCTGCAGCGACCCGACGACGTACTCCGGGTGCACCGTGAGCCGCGCGCGCAGCTCGAACCCGCAGGTCGCGGTGATCGAGCGCAGCCGGTCGAGCGAGGGCCAGGGTCGCTCGGGGTTCACGTGGTCGGGCGTGAGCGGCGAGACGCCGCCCCAGTCGTCGACGCCGGCGTCGAGCAGCGCCCGGCACTCCTCGAGGTCGACCAGGTTCGGGGGCGCCTGGATCCGGGCCTTGGGACCGAGCACGAGCCGGGTGACGGCGATCGCGGCGCGGTACTCGGCGAGGTCGAGGTCGTCGACGTGGCGCATCGCCGTGTCGGGCTTGGCCCGGAAGTTCTGGACGATGACCTCCTGCACGGCGCCGTACGCCCGCGAGGTCGCGCGCAGCGCGAAGATCGTCTCGGCCCGCTCGGTCAGGGTCTCGCCGATCCCGACCAGCAGGCCGGTGGTGAACGGGATGCCGTGGCGCCCGGCGTCCTCGAGCACCCGGAGCCGGACCTCGGGGTCCTTGTCGGGCGAGCCGTAGTGCGCCAGGCCCTTGGTCTCGAACAGCCGCCTCGAGGTGGTCTCGAGCATCATCCCCATCGACGGGGACACCGGCTTGAGCCGGTTGAGCTCCTCCCACGACATCACGCCGGGGTTGAGGTGCGGGAGCAGCCCGGTCTCCTCGAGCACCCGGATCGCCATCGCCCGGATGTAGGCCAGCGTCGAGTCGTAGCCCTGCTCGTCGAGCCACGCCTGCGCCTCGGGCCAGCGGTCCTCGGGCCGGTCGCCGAGGGTGAACAGCGCCTCGAGGCAGCCCAGCTCGGCGCCCTGGCGGGCGATGTCGAGGATCTCGTCCGGCGACAGGTACGGCGCCCGCCCCTCGCGTGCAGCCTGGGCCGGGGTCTCCACGAACGTGCAGTAGTGGCACCGGTCGCGGCACAGCTTGGTGATCGGGATGAACACCTTGGGCGAGTACGTGACCACGCCCGTGCCGTCCACGACACGACCCGCGGCGACCAGGCCTGCGTCGCGGACCTTCGCCGCGGCCGCGCACAACCGGTCGAGGTCCTCGCCGGTCGCGGCGAGCAGGGCGGTCGTCTCCGCGACGTCGAGCGCGGCACCGCGCTCGGCACGGGCCAACGCACGCCGGATCTGCTGGGGGGTGGGGCCATCCGTCATGACGCCCTCAGGCTACCGGGCACGGTCGCGGACGCGTGCGGAGGCCGAGGCGCGGACGCCCGTCGTACGACGTCCGGCTCAGCGGAGCCTCTCAGCTCGCGATCTTCGCCGTCAGCTTTGCGACCCGCGCGACGAAGGTGCCGTGGTAGGAGCCCGGGAGGCTCCAGGTGACCACCGTGCCGCGGCCGCTCGGCTCCGCCGTGGAGGACCCCTCGCTCCCACAGGCCGCCCGTTCGGCCCGTGGGAGCGTCGTAGGGAACGCGTCCGACGCGGGGTCGGACCCGGTCAGACGCCCGCGGGCATCCGGTCCGGCTCGGTCGCCGGCGGCTCGACCGCCGGCGCGCCCCGGTCGAGCCTGCTCGGCCACCAGATCTTCCCGCCGAGGTCCAGGTTGAGGGCCGTCACCAGGACCGAGCGGACGATCATCGTGTCGAGCAGGACACCGAGGGCGACCGTGGTGCCGAGCTGCAGGGTGAAGGTCATCGGCATCGTGGCGAGCATCGCGAAGGTCGCGGCCAGCACGAGCCCGGCCGAGGTGATCACGCCGCCGGTCGAGGACAGCGCGATCAGCGACCCGCGCCGGGTCCCGTGGGTCGCTGCCTCCTCGCGCACCCGGGTCATCAAGAAGATGTTGTAGTCGATGCCCAGGGCGACCAGGAAGACGAACGCGAACAGGGGGAAGCCCGGATCGGTGTGCTCGCGGCCGTAGAGCAGGTCGAAGACCAGGCCGGAGATGCCGAGGGCGGCGCCGAAGGACAGGATCACGGTCCCGATGAGGAGGACCGGCGACAGGATCGACCTCAGCAGCCCGGCCAGGATCAGCAGCACGGCGCCGAGCACGATCGGGATGATCACCTTGTTGTCGCGTGCCGACGCATCCATGATGTCGATCGACACCGCGGTCATGCCGGTGGTCAGCGCGTCCGCGTCGGGCACCCCGTGGACGGCGCTGCGGACGTCCTCGACCGCCGCGGTCGCCGAGTCGGAGTAGGGGTCGCTCGTGAGGTCGGCGACGATCAAAGCGATCCCGTCCTTCTCCGCGACCGCGACCGGCGCGGAGATGCCCTCGACCTTCGACATCGCGGCGACCACGTCGTCGGCGCGGTCGGCGTTCGCCACCACCTGGATCGGCGTGCTCGCGTCGACCAGGCCGTGCTCGACGAGGATCGTCTGACCGATCACGGAGTCCTGGTCCTTGGTGTACTGCTCGTCGCTCGGGATGCCGCCCGTGTCGAGGCGCAGGAAGCCCAGGCACAGGAGGCCGAGCACGGCCGCCGTACCGATCCAGACCAGACGGGGCCGCGGGGCGATGCCCTTGCCGACCTTGGCCCACAGGCCCGAGGCCGTCGGCTCGGTGCTGCCGAAGTGGGGGACGAACGGCCAGAACACCCAGCGCCCGCAGATCACCAGCAGCGCCGGCAGCAGGGTGACCATCACGACGAAGGTGACCGCGATGCCGACGGCGTTGGCGGGGCCCATGCCGGCGGTCGAGTTGAGGTCGGCGAACATCAGGCAGAGCAGGCCGACCACGACGGTCGCCGAGCTGGCCAGGATGGCGGGAGCGGCCCGGTGCAGGGCGAACGCCATCGCCTCGTGCCGGTCCTCGTGGCGTCGCAGCTCCTCGCGGTAGCGGGCGACCAGCAGCAGGGCGTAGTCGGTGCCGGCGCCGATCACGAGCACCGTGAGGATGAACTGGGTCTGCCCGTTGACGGTGAGGCTGGTGTTCTTGGCGAGGAAGTAGAGCACGCCCATCGAGGCCCCGAGCCCGACCACGGCGGTGATGATCGGCAACAGCCACAGGATCGGGCTGCGGTAGGTGACGAGCAGGATGAGGACGACGACGCCGAGGGTGATCAGCAGCAGGTTGCTGTCGCCCGAGGAGAAGATGGTCGCGGCGTCGGCGCTCTGGCCGCCGGCTCCTGCGAGGTAGGACCTCACCCCGTCGATCGCGATGATCTTGTCGATCTTCGGCTTGAGGTCCGGCAGCACCTCCCAGAGCTCGTCGCCGTAGTTGACGGTGAACTCGAGCTTGGCGACCTTGCCGTCCGCGGACACGAACGGCGCGGGTACGCCGGCCGCCTGCGCGGCCTGGGGGGTGACGACGTCACTGACGCCGTCGAGCTTGCCGATCTCCCCACCCTGGGTCTCGATGGCGGCGAGGTCGGCGTCGGTGAGGCCCGACGCGCGGTAGTAGACGACGGTCGTGCCGACGTCGTAGGGGTCCTGGAACGCCTCGAGCTTCTCGAAGGCCTTGGTCGACTCGGCGCTCTCGGGCAGCCAGGACTCGGTCTCGTTGTTCTGGACGTCCACGAGCTTCCCGGCGAAGGAGGCCAGGCCGCCGGCGATCACGATGACCGCGACGAGGACGATCCACTTGGTGACGGGGCCGGTCAGCTTGCCGGCGATCTGACGGTGCATGGCGTTCACACTTCCAGTGAGCGGGGACATCGGCATCGGGGATTCCTCCGGACCGACCCTGAGATCGCCCCTGATTCATCGTGGGACGGGAACTCTTTGCCTTGAGCCCTTTCGGGCTCCTCCGGAAGTCTGCGCCGACCACCAGACACACGACGACCCCGAAATGTGACATTCCGGGGTCGTCGGGCGAGCGGGAGGGGTCAGAGGCCGAGGAAGCGCCCGATGATCTCCTTCTGGATCTCGGTGGTGCCGCCGTAGATGGTCTGGATCCGGGTGTCGGCGTACGCCTTGGCGATGGGGTACTCCAGCATGTAGCCGTAGCCGCCGTGCATCTGCACGCCCTGGTCGACGATCTTCTTCTGCAGCTCGGTGGTCCACCACTTGGCCATCGAGGCGAGCGCGGTGTCGACCTCGCCCTTGTTGAGCTGCTCGATGCAGTGGTTGACGAACACCCGGGCGATGTAGGCCTCGGTGGCCATCTCGGCCAGCGTGAAGCGGGTGTTCTGGAACTTGGCGATCGGCTTGCCGAACGCCTCGCGGGTCTTCACGTAGTCGAGGGTCAGGTCGAGGACGTGCTCGATCGCAGCGATCGCGATCGTGGCGATCGAGACCCGCTCCTGGGGCAGGTTCTGCATCAGGTAGATGAAGCCCTGGCCCTCCTCGCCGAGCAGGTTGGCCTTGGGCACCTCGACGTTGTCGAAGCTGAGCTCCGCGGTGTCCTGGGCCTTGAGGCCGAGCTTGTCGAGGTTGGTGCCGCGGGTGAAGCCCGGCATGCCCTCCTCGACGACGAGCAGGCTGATGCCGTGGGCGCCGGCCTCCGGGTTGGTCTTCGCGACCACGATGACCAGGTCGGAGAGGATGCCGTTGCTGATGAACGTCTTCGACCCGTTGAGGACGTAGTGGTCGCCCTTGTCGACCGCGGTGGTGCGGATTCCCTGCAGGTCCGAGCCCGCACCGGGCTCGGTCATCGCGATCGCGGTGATCGTCTCGCCGGTCACGGTGCCGGGCAGCCAGCGCTGCTTCTGCTCGTCGTTCGCGATGGCGACGAGGTACGGCACGATGATGTCGGTGTGGACGGCGAAGCCGGGGCCGCTGGCGCCGGCACGGGCACACTCCTCGGCCACGATCGCGTTGTAGCGGAAGTCCTTGATGCCGGGACCGCCGTACTCCTCGGGCACCTCGAAGCTGAGGATCCCGGCCTCGCCGGCCTTGCGCCACACCTCGCGGCTGACGATGCCGTCCTTCTCCCACTGTGCGTGGAAGGGGACGACCTCGCGCTCCATGAAGGCACGGACCGTCCTGCGGAAGTCCTCGTGCTCGGTCTCGTAGATGCTGGGACGCTCGGGCATCAGCTCACCCACTCCTTGATCTGTGCGATGGTGCCGGCCGGGTCGTCCGAGGCCGGCGAGACGGACAGGTTCGTCACGCCCGACTCCTTGAAGGCCGCGATCCGCTCCTGGACGTACGACGCCGGGCCGACCAGGTTGCCGGCCTCGAGCCACTCGAGCGGGACGAGCGCCTCGGCCTCCTTCTTCTTGCCCGACAGGTAGAGGTCCTGGATCTCCTTGGCCTCCTTCTCGAAGCCGTACTCGCAGGCCAGCTGGTTGTAGAAGTTCTTGTCGCGTGCGCCCATGCCGCCGACGTACAGCGCATAGAGGGGGCGCATGAAGTCGAGCAGCGCCTTGGTCTCGGGGCCCTCGCCGATGGCGACCATGCCGCCGGCGCAGATCTCCAGTGGAGCCAGGTCCGCCGAGCGCTTGGCGGCGCCTCGCGCCAGCGGGTCGCCCCACACCTCCGTGGCCTTCTCGGGGTAGTAGAGGAAGGGCAGCCAGCCGTCGGCGACCTCGGCGGTCATCGCGACGTTCTTGTCGCCCAGGGCCGCGACCCAGATCGGCAGGTCGGCGCGCTCGGGCCGGTTGAGCAGCTTGAGCGGCTTGCCCAGGCCGAGGCCCTGGCCCTCGGGCAGGGGGACCTGGATCGTCTTGCCCTGGAAGTCGAGCCGCTCGCCGCGCAGGCCGGCGCGGAGCACCTCGATCACCTCGCGGGTGCGGGTCAACGGGCGGTCGTAGGGGAGGCCGTGGAAGCCCTCGATCACCTGCGGGCCGGACGCGCCGAGGCCGAGCACCGCCCGACCGCCCGACACGTTGTCGAGACCGGCGGCGGTCTGCAGCAGGGCGCCCGGGGTGCGGGAGTAGACGTTGAGGATGCCGGCACCGATCTCGACCGTCTCGGTCTTCGCGGCGAGGTAGCCCATCAGGGTGGGGGCATCGAAGCCGTACGGCTCGGCGACCCAGATGGTGTCCAGTCCGGCCTTCTCCAGAGCGACGACCTGGTCGGCCGACTCGCGCGGGTTCCCCGCATAGACGAGGGGCATCGACAGCTTCATGAACGCATCCCTTCCGGCCTCTCGGCCACGGTGACGATTGCCGGTGTTCCGTCACCGACAGCACAACTGTGACAGTAATACTGTCACAATGTCCATGGTTGCCGTCGGTGAGACGGGCACCAGCCGCCCGTCGCGCGCGTGATAGGAGGAAGCGTGACTTCTGAGACCTCCCCCAACCGCTACACCGTCGCCGTCATCGGCGGCACCGGCCCGCAGGGCAAGGGCCTGGGCTACCGCTTCGCGCGCCACGGCCACGACATCGTGCTCGGCTCCCGCGCCGCCGAGAAGGCCGAGGCCGTTGCCGCCGAGGTGACCTCCCGGCTCACGGCTCTCGAGGGCGCGGGCACGGCCCGCGGCGCCGCCAACGCCGACGCGATCGCCGCCGCCGACGTCGTCCTCCTCGCGGTGCCGTACGACGGCCACGACGAGCTCGTCGCCTCCCTCGCCGAGGGCGGTGCCCTCGACGGCAAGACCGTCATCTCCTGCGTCAACCCGCTCGCCTTCGACAAGCGCGGCGCTCACGGCCGCGTCATCAACAACGGCGAGGGCTCGGCCGCCGAGTCCGCTGCCGAGATCGTGCCCGGCGCGGTCGTGGTCGGTGCCTTCCACAACGTCGCTGCTCCCGCGCTGTGGGGCGAGGACGAGTTCCTCGACGAGGACGTGATCGTCGTCGGCGACACCCTCGAGGGCAAGCAGGTCGCCATCGACCTCGCCGCGTCCGTGACCGGCCGCCCCGGCATCGACGGCGGCAAGCTCCGCCTCGCCCGCGTCCTCGAGCCCTTCACCGCGGTCCTGATCTCGATCAACCGCAAGTACAAGACCCACTCGGGCATCCGGGTCACCGGGCTCGACCACTGACGCGCTGCGGCACTTGTAACGAAGGGTTACAGCGCGAATTCCGATGCAACAGCGCCCGGGTAGTAGCAGGAGCACCCGGGTAGATGGGCGCGCGCCTCTGCGACCGACCCGACGTCGGCTCGTCGGTGTCGAGCCCGCGCGTACGGGACTACCCGGGCGTTGTTGCTACTACCTCGGTGCTCTGACACCCAAAAGGGCGACGTAACACGTAGTTACAAGGGCGCTCAGCCAGCCAGATCCTCCACGACCTCGGCGCCGGGGGCTTGTGCGAGCAGGTCCCCGGGGACGAGGAGCTTGGAGCGGCGCAGGCCGGAGCCGATCACGGCCCACTCCATCTCCGGGACCCGGCCGTCGACGAGCAGCCGCCACCCGGCCGGCAGCCCGACCGGAGTGATGCCGCCGTACTCCATCCCGGACTCGGCCACCGCCCGCTCCAGCGGCAGGAACGACGGCTTGCGCACGTCGAGCAGCCGCTTGACCGTGTGGTTGACGTCGGCGCGGGTGTCGGCGCGGACCAGGCACGCGGCGATCCGCTCCTCGCCCTCCCGCCTGCCGGCGACCAGGACGCAGTTGGCGCCGGACGTCATCGGCAGGTCGTACGCCGCGCTCATCGCGGCCGTGTCGGCGTGCTCGGGATCGATCTCCACGACCGCGATCCGCTCGGCACCCGGCCACGCGGCGAGGGCCGCGGCGACCGGCGGAGCGACCAGGCCGGGGTGCTCGAGCGCCACGAGCGAGGTCAGCCCGGTCAGCTGGGGGAGCGTCACTGCCAGCCCCGCATCTGGTGCCCGTCCCAGCCGTTCTGGTCCCAGCCCTGGTCGTAGTGGCGGCCCCGCAGGACCGAGGCGAGCAGGCCGGCGATGCCGGCGGCGAGCCAGGGCAGGCCCATGATCCAGCCGTTGTCCTCGATCTGCACGGTGTCGCTGGCGGCCAGCGCCCACACGATCACCAGGCCGGTGAACGCGACGCCCATGACCAGGTGGCCGGTGTTGACCCGGTGCCACCCGGTCGTGCGTCGGCGGTCGTCGCCGTCGGCGGGCCGCTCCTCACGGGGGAGTTCGGTGGTGTGCTCGTCGTAGCCGTTCATGCTGCGCTCCGGAACTCGATCTGGCCGAGGTCGAGGTCGGCGTCGATGGTCAGGGTGGGGTCGCCGTCGACGATGCCGTTGTCGCCGCGGAAGTCGTCACTGGTCGTCTTGCCGAACATGGCGATCTCGCCGGCGTCGATGGTGCCCCGGGCCTCCACGTTGAGGCCCTCCTCCGGCACGATCACCAAGATGTGTCCGACGCCGAGCTCGAGGTCGAGGGTGTGCCCGTCGAGGTTCTCGAGATCGCGGATGTCGGTCAGGTCGATCCGGAGCTCGCCCACCCCCAGGTCGTACGACGGCGCGAGGTCCGAGGCCTGCTGCAGCACCGGCCGCTCCTGCCCGATCTCCATGCTGTCGGCCACCGTGGTGACCGCCGTGGCACCGGCGGCGAGCAGGCCGACCAGGATCAGGCCACCGGCCCGGCCGTAGAACGCGCCGACCAGCAGCATCACGCCGGTGACGCCCAGCACCGTCGCGGGGTACGCCGACGGGGTGATGTCGACGCCGGCGAGCTGCAGCGTGGCGAGGGTGCCGAGGCCCAGTGCGGCCAGGCCCAGCGTGAACGGGAACAGCAGCGGTCCGCGCTTGCGCGGGTCGACCGGGCGCCGGTACGCCGGCGCCGGGGTGCGGTACGCCGAGTAGGTCGCGCCGGGAGCCCCGGGCTCCGTCGGCGGCGGGGGAGGGCCGACCGGGGTGCCGCGCAGCCACGGGTGCGTCGGCCCGCCCGGCTTGACGGCGTTCTTGCCGGCGAGGACCACGATCACGATCAGGCCGACCACGAGCAGCGGCCACGGGAAGTCGGACCCGCCGACCGTGTCGCTGATGACCGAGGCGACCGCGACCACGCCGCCGATGATCAGCGCGGCGGTGCGGATGCCCTCGTCGACGCGGATGACCGTGTCCTCGGTGCCCTCCTCGGGAACGAAGAGCCAGCACACGGCGTACAGGATCAGGCCGCCACCGCCGAAGAAGGTCAGGATCACGAACGCGATGCGCACCAGCAGTGGGTCGATGTCGAGGTGTCGCGCGATCCCCGCGGCGACGCCGGCGACCTTGCGGTCGTCGCGGCTGCGGCGGAGCCGGGCGAGGTCGCGGACCTCGTCGCGGGTGACCCGGGGTCCCTCGCGGTGAGGCTCGTTCTCGGTGTCGGTCGGTGCGTTCATGTCAACCAGCATGTTGGCACGAGACGGTCCGGACCATCGGGGACAGCCCTGATCCGCACCGGTGTCCCCGGGGCCGGGATCAGGGTCGGGTCAGGGTCCTTCCCCCTGCTGGCGCGCGAGGGGCTGTGTGACGATGGATCCATCATGAGCACGACTGCGCCCCTGCCCGCACCGCCGGCGCCGCCCCGCGACGTACGACGGGCCTGGCGCGACCTGCGCGAGCCCATGATCGGCGGCGTGGCCGCCGGCCTCGCCGTCCACCTCGGCGTGTCCGTGCTCCTCGTGCGCGCCGCCTTCGTGATCGCGACGGTGATCGGCGGCTCCGGGGTCATGGCGTATGCCGCCCTGTGGATCCTGCTCCCGGCCGGCCCGCCCCCGACGTACCTCGCGCCCGGCCTGGCCGGCGCGAGCCGCGACGGCCGCCGGCCCGGTCGCCGTGGTCGCCGGCTCTCCGACGTCGGACCGGTGATCACGCTGGCCGTGCTCGGCATCGGGGCGGTGTTCACGGTCGAGGCGCTGCTCGGCACCGGGTGGTGGATCTGGCCGGTCGGCATCGCCGTCGTCGGCGTCGCGCTGCTGTGGCGGCAGGCCGACGAGGCGCAGCGCGAGCGCTGGCTCGACGCCACCGGCAAGGCCGACCCGGTGCGGCTCGTGGTCGGTGGCGGCGGCTGGGCCGCGTGGGCGCGGATCGGCGCGGGCGTCGTCCTCGTCGTCGTGGCGCTCGTCCTGTTCACCCTGCGGGACGGCTCGCTGACGGTGGCCCGCGACGCGACGCTGGCGATCGTGCTCGCCTTCTTCGGCGTCGCGATCGTGCTCGGGCCCTTCGTCTACCGGCTGATGTCCGACCTGACCGACGAGCGCGCCGAACGGGTGCGCACCCAGGAGCGCGCCGACGTCGCGGCCCACCTCCACGACTCGGTGCTGCAGACCCTCGCCCTGATCCAGAAGAACCCCGCCGACGCGGCCCGGCTCGCCCGGGCCCAGGAGCGCGACCTGCGGGCCTGGCTGTACGCCGGGGAGTCGCTCGACGAGGCCACCGTCGCCAGCGCGCTGCGGGCCGCGGCCGCCGAGATCGAGGACGCGTACGGCGTCGCGGTCGACGTGGTGGCCGTCGGCGACTGCGACTACGACGAATCCGCCCGCCCGATCGTCCAGGCCGCCCGCGAGGCGACCACCAACGCCGCCAAGCACGCGGGCGTCCCGCGCGTCGACGTCTACGCCGAGATCACCCCGGCGGGCATCGACGTGTTCGTCCGCGACCGTGGCGCCGGGTTCGACCCGAACGCGACCCCGGAGGACCGGCTCGGCGTACGACGCAGCATCATCGACCGCATGGAGCGCCACGGCGGCCGGGCCGAGATCCGTTCCGCGCCCGGCGAGGGCACCGAGGTCCGCCTGCACCTCGACCACACCCCGAAGGAGAACCATGAGTGACCCGGTGCGCGTGGTCGTCGTCGACGACCACGCCATGTTCCGCCGCGGCGTCAGCGCCGAGCTCGGTGCCACGGGCGCCGGCCGGGTCGAGGTCGTGGCCGAGGCCGCCGACGTCGACGAGGCGGTCGCTGCGGTGCAGGCGCACCGGCCCGACGTCGTCCTCCTCGACGTGCACCTGCCCGGCGGCGGTGGCGTCGAGGTGATCCGCCGGGTCAAGGACGGTGATGTCCGGTTCCTCGCCCTGTCGGTCTCCGACGCGGCCGAGGACGTCATCGGCACGGTCCGCGGCGGCGCCCGCGGCTACGTCACCAAGACCATCACCGGTCCCGAGCTGGTCGACGCGATCACCCGGGTCTCCGAGGGCGACGCGGTGTTCTCCCCGCGGCTGGCGGGCTTCGTGCTCGACGCCTTCGCCGGCGCCGGGCTCTCCGCCGACCTCGCGAGCGTCGACGAGGACCTCGACCGCCTGACCGAGCGCGAGCGCGAGGTGATGCGGCTGATCGCCCGCGGCTACTCCTACAAGGAGGTCGCCAAGGAGCTGTTCATCTCGATCAAGACCGTCGAGACCCACATGTCCTCGGTGCTGCGCAAGCTCCAGCTCTCCTCGCGCCACGAGCTGACCCGCTGGGCCTCGGACCGGCGGCTGCTGTGAGGCCGGTCGCCGCGCTGCTCGCGGCGACCCTGCTGCTCGCCGGCTGCTCCGGTGGTACGACGACCGCGCCGACCGGCGGCGATCCGAGGACCGGTCCGAGCACCGGTCCGAGCACCGGTCCCAGCACCGGTCCCAGCACTGGTTCGAGCATCCTGGAGCCGGCCGCCACCGACGCGCCGAGCCCCGCTCCGGCGTACTCCACCTGGCAGCTGGGCGTCCACGTGCTGCCCCGCACCGCCCAGGGGTTCGGGGAGATCCGCCCGACGCCGAGGGCGCTGCGGGTGCGCCGCTACCCGACGACCGACCTGCTCCCGCCGCCGGCCGACGGGCGGTTCCACTCCAGCGTCGGCCCGGTCACCGGCGCGGTCCGGCAGCGGATGGGGGAGACCTGGTCGCCCGCGTGCCCGGTCGCGCTCGCGGACCTGGCCTACCTCACCGTCTCCTTCCGCGGCTTCGACGGCCTGGCCCACACCGGCGAGCTGGTCCTCGCCGCCGAGGAGGCCGACGACGTCGTCTCGGTGTTCCGGGTCCTGTTCGCGGCCGGGTACCCGATCGAGGAGATGCGGCTCCCGACGACCGCCGACCTCGACGCCCCACCCACCGGGGACGGCAACGACACCGCGGCGCTGGTCTGCCGGGCGGCGCGCGGTCAGACGACCTGGTCCGCGCACGCCTACGGTCTCGCGATCGACGTCAACCCGTTCCTCAACCCCTACAGCAAGGGCGACGTGGTGCTCCCCGAGCGCGCGTCGGCGTACCTCGACCGGACCCGGACCCAACCCGGCATCGTCCATGCGGGCGACCTGGTGGTCCGCGAGTTCGCCCGGATCGGCTGGTCGTGGGGCGGTTCGTGGAGCTCGCTGAAGGACTACCAGCACTTCACGGCGACGGGTCGCTGATACCGGGCGCCCGGCTGGATAGGGTGCGGGGCATGGAGACCCTGCGCCTGATCCTGCTCATCCTCCACATCCTGGGCTTCTCGGCCCTGATCGGTGGGCTGCTGGCGCAGGCCGGTCCGGGTGACAAGAAGGTCACCGGCGTCATGCGTGACGGCATCGGTACGGCGTTCCTCGCCGGCCTGCTGCTCGTCGGCGTCCTCGAGGGCGGCGACGACCCGGTCAACCACGCCAAGGTGGGCGTGAAGCTCGCCATCGGCCTGGTGCTCCTGGTGCTGGTGATGGTCAACATGCGCAAGGCGAAGATCCCCAACGGGCTGTGGGCCGGGCTGCTCGTGCTCGCCGTCGCCGAGGTCTGCATCGCCGTGCTCTGGTCGCCCGTCCACAGCAGCTGATCGTTCGCCGAGCCCCCTACGATTTGGTCGTGATTCGGCCGAACTCGCAACCAATCCGCATGGGGTGCGACTCCGCCCGGCCAGACGTCGGCGGGGCGCCGTAGGCTGGTCGGAGCATGACTGAGACCACCGCCGCGCCGCCCGCACTCACCGCCGAGTCCCTGCTCGAGGGGCTCAACGAACCGCAACGCGCGGCCGTCGAGCACGAGGGCTCGCCGCTGCTCGTCGTCGCCGGCGCGGGCTCCGGCAAGACCCGGGTGCTGACCCGGCGGATCGCCTGGACCATCGCCGTACGCAAGGCGCACCCCGGCTCGATCCTCGCGATCACCTTCACCAACAAGGCCGCCGCCGAGATGAAGGAGCGGGTCGCCGACCTGATCGGCAACCGCGCCCGGATCATGTGGGTGAGCACCTTCCACTCGGCCTGCGTGCGGATCCTGCGCAAGGAGGTCGAGCACCTCGGCTACGAGCGGCTGAAGTCGAACTTCTCGATCTACGACACCGCCGACCAGAAGCGGCTGATCCAGCTGGTCTGCGCCGACCTCGAGCTCGACCCGCGCCGCTACCAGCCCGGGCCGGTGCTGCACTGGATCAGCAACCAGAAGAACGAGCTGCGCGAGCCCGACGAGGTCGCCGCCGAGGCCCGCAACTCGATCGACGAGACGTACGCCGCGGCGTACACGTCCTACCAGCGGCGCCTGCGCGAGGCGAACGCGATGGACTTCGACGACCTGATCATGGAGACGGTCCGGCTGTTCCAGCTCAAGCCGGAGATCCGCGAGACCTACCGGCGCCGGTTCCGGCACATCCTGGTCGACGAGTACCAGGACACCAACCACGCCCAGTACGCCCTCATCCACCAGCTGTGCGGCCAGGACCTCGAGGAGCACGACCCCACGACCCTCGACGGGCTGCCGGCCCACCGGGTGCCGCCGTCCGAGCTGATGGTCGTCGGTGACGCGGACCAGTCGATCTACGCCTTCCGGGGCGCCGACATCCGCAACATCATGGACTTCGAGAAGGACTTCCCCGACGCCGAGACGGTCCTGCTCGAGCAGAACTACCGCTCCACGCAGACCATCCTCACCGCCGCCAACGCGGTCATCGAGCGCAACGAGAGCCGCAAGCCCAAGCGGCTGTGGTCCGATGCCGGCGACGGGGAGAAGATCGTCGGGTACGTCGCCGACGACGAGCACGACGAGGCCCGGTTCGTCTCCGGCGAGATCGACAAGCTCACCGACGGCGGGCTGCGCCCCTCCGACGTCGCGGTGTTCTACCGCACCAACGCGCAGTCGCGGGTGTTCGAGGAGATCTTCGTCCGCACCGGGATGCCCTACAAGGTCGTCGGCGGGACCCGCTTCTACGACCGCAAGGAGATCCGCGACGCGCTGGCCTACCTGCGGGTGCTCGTCAACCCCGACGACCAGGTCTCGCTGCGCCGCATCGTCAACACCCCGCGCCGCGGCATCGGCCAGCGCGCCGAGGCCGCGATCGGCGCCTTCGCCGAGCGCGAGCGGATCACCTACTGGGAGGCGCTGCAGCGCGCCGACGAGGCGCCCGGCCTGGCCACCCGCAGCCAGACCAGCATCGAGTCGTTCGTGAGGCTGCTGCAGGAGCTGCAGCAGATGGTCGAGGCCCGCGAGAGGCCCGACGTGATCCTGGAGACCGTCCTCGACCGGTCCGGCTACCTCGTCAGCCTCGAGAACTCCGACGACATGCAGGACGAGACCCGGCTCGAGTACCTCGCCGAGCTGGTCGCCGTCGCCCGCGAGTTCGCCGAGGACCCCGTCGCCGGCCCCTCGGCCGACCCGTCCGACGTCGACGCCGGCATCCTCGAGCCGGGCCTGGCCGACTTCCTGGAGCGGGTCGCGCTGGTCGCCGACGCCGACCAGATCCCCGATGCCCCGGACGACGACCCGGACGCCCCGGAGGACCAGGGCGTGGTCACGCTGATGACCCTGCACACCGCCAAGGGCCTGGAGTTCCCGGTCGTGTTCCTCACCGGCATGGAGGACGGCGTCTTCCCGCACTCCCGCGCGCTGGGCGACCGCCCCGAGCTGGAGGAGGAGCGCCGGCTGGCCTATGTCGGCATCACCCGCGCCCGCCAGCGGCTCTACGTCTCCCGGGCCATGGTCCGCTCGGCCTGGGGCGCGCCCGCCATGAACCCGGGGTCCCGGTTCCTCGGCGAGCTCCCGATCGACCTCGTCGACTGGCGCCGGACCGAGGCCGACCAGACCCGTTGGTCCCGGCCGTCGTACGACAGCGGCCGGTCGGGTGGCTCCGACGACTACGCCGGCAACAGGTTCGGCACTCCGACCGCCGCCGGCCGCCGCAACTTCAGCTCCGCGGCCGCCCGCGCCGACGCCGCCGCCAAGTCGAAGCCCGCCCGTGCGATCCCGGTGCTGGCGCCCGGCGACAAGGTCACCCATGACTCGTTCGGCCTCGGCACCGTGGTGTCGGTCGAGGGGGCCGCGGAGAAGTCGGTCGCCTCGATCGACTTCGGCTCCGAGGGCGTCAAGCGGCTGCTGCTGCGCTACGCGCCGGTCGAGAAGCTCTAGCCGCCCGGCCCGGACAGCGGCACGGTCGTCGTCCAGGTCACCGACGCGGTGTCCGGGCCCGAGCCGTCGACCTTGGTGCCCTCGACGGTGCGCACTAGGCTGAGCCCGGTGGCCGGTCCCTCGGCGACCGCGCGGGCGACGAGCGTGGTCAGGCGCGCATCGACGACCTCGCTCGTGGACGCGGCGGCGCCGGTCAGCTCCGAGGCGTCGGTGATCGCCGAGGTCGTGTAGCGCGACCCGTGGCGGGTGAACCCGTCGACCCGGGTCTCGGCCTGGGCGACGGTCCAGCCGGTGTCCGACCAGCCGTGTCCGGGCAGGTACGGCACCGTCGTCACTGTCCAGGTGCACGCCACCTGCGTCCGGCCGCCGGCGACGTCGCCTCCGCCGCAGTCGCCCGAGACCGGCTCGGCCGGGTCGGCGAGAGCGTCGGCGAGCTCGCCGGTCACCTCGCCGCTGCCGGTGTCGACCCGAGCGGTGACGCCGTCGAAGTCGACGGTGAGGACCGGGTCCGCGCCGCTGGGCAGCGCGACGTGGACGATGCCGCTGGTGCGGGTGTCGGCCGGGGTCTTCGTCGTGGAGGCGACGTCGCCGAGCCGGTAGGTCTCGTCATCGGCCGACAGGGTGAGGGTGGTGCGCGGGCCGTCGTCCTCGGCCATCACCGAGCGGGTGAACGGCGAGAGCCCTGCACCGGGCTCGAAGTGCCAGTCCACCGCGACCCAGTCGCCGCCGTCGGGAGCCGCGTGCTCCTGGCCGTCGGCCGCGTCCTCGGCGCTGACGGCATCGGTCGGCTTGCCGAGCGTGATCCTGACCCGTCCCGAGGGCAGCTGCACCACGTGCTCGACCCCCGACAGGTCGCCCGTGCGGCCCTGCACGACGTCGCCGATGGCGGCGTCGTCGGCGGCGCCGGTGCAGCCGCTCAGGACCAGCGCAGCGCCGGCCACGACGGCCGCGGCCGTGCGCCTCACCGGGTCCAGCGCTCGCGCTTGTAGTCGGCGAGCACCTGCAGCCAGCCACCCACCATGTCGTTGGCCGCCACGGTCAGAGCCGCCCCGAGGCCGTCGCCGCCGAGCTGGGCGGCGGTGCCGGGCCGGAGGCGTACGGCGAAGTGCCGCATGCCGATCGACGACACCTCGACGGCCCCGCCGGCCGCCGTACCGCTGACGTGGGCGTGCTCGGTCGCGTCCTCGAGGTTGTCGCGCATTCGGCGCAGGGTCGTCGGGTCGGGCTGGAGGTGCACCTCCATCAGCCGGTAGTACTCCCGGGTCCGGGCGACGAACAGCTGGCGGGCCAGCCGCTCGAGGGCCCGCTCCAGGTCGGCGTCGGCCTGGTGGGTGCTGGCCTCGGAGACGACGACGCGGACCTGGTACCAGCCGGTCAGCTCGGCGCGCAGCCGTCCCTGGTCGGCCTCGGCCGAGACGTGCATGCGGTCGACGGCCCGGCCGAACGGGCTGATGTGTCCCTCGGTCTGCGGCAGGTACTGCAGGTTGCCGGTCATCCGTCCCAGCCTCCCAGACCGCCGGGTCCCTGGGCGAAGCCGGTGGGCTTGAACTTGAAGCGCGGGTAGACGTCCTCGGCGAAGTGGGTCTGGTCGATGTCCTGGTGGACCGCGGCGGCGAAGTCGCGCAGCCCGTTGCTGATCTCCTGCTGCCGGGTGCGCACGTGCTCCTCGACCTTGCCGACGGCCGAGTAGAAGTCGTCCATGATGTCCTCGGGGGAGTCGCCACCGAACGGGAGGGCGGTGGCGGCAGCGCCGGAGCTGGCCGCGCCGGAGGCCACGGCGATGGTGATCGCGACGGTTGCCGCGGTGCCGGTGCCGGCGGTCAGGACGGTGACCGCGACGGTGCCGACCGCGGCGAGCACCGTCAGTGCGAACGCGCCGGACGCGCCGCCCCTGCCGTCGGCCGCCTCGAGCGCCGAGAGAGTCTTGTTGCCGATGTCGAGGATCGAGTCCTTCGCGAACGTGTAGAGCTCCTTCTGCGCCTCGACGGCCGCGGCGAGCACGGAGATCCCGGTGAAGTTCGAGTCGGCGACGTACGGCAGCTGAGCGTTGTAGTTGTCGTTGAAGTCGATCGCCGCGTCACCGGTCCAGTTCAGGACGTCGGGGTTGATCCGGGCCATGTTGGCGAAGGCCTGGTTGGGGGTGACCACTCCGGTGTCGAGCACGTCCGAGCTGCCCTGACCCGGCACCGCCACGCTGTTGAGCGCGGTCGACAGCGAGGTCCGGCTGCCGTCGAGCGTGCCGACCGGCAGGTCGTCGTAGTGGCTGAACGACGGGCCGATGTCGGCGTACGAACCGCCGATGGTGACGTAGCCGGGCGGGGTGCCGTCGATCAGCTCCGAGGCCTTGGCGCCGACCTGGCAGCCGATGTCGTAGCACGAGGTCATTCGAGGGTTCCTCCCGCGGCCACGTAGGCCGCCTTGATGTCCGCGTCGGTCTTGGCGAAGTCGCGCGCGGTGGTCACCAGCGCGGCCGACACGTCGTCGAGGACGTCTCCCGACCGCTTCGTCGAGGCCGTCATCGCCTCGATCAGCGAGTCGAACTGGGTCTGCGGGCAGTTCTGGGCGAACGGCCCGTCGTTGACGAACATCCCGCTCGTCGAGATCCCCGACAGTGCCGTACTGGCGCCGGTGAACGCGTCCGCGATGGCCGGGAGCTCGACCAGTCCGGCCTTCTCCAGCTCCTCGAGGCTCGCGCCCATGTCCTGCTTCGTGCCCACGTGGCCCCCTCGTCGATGTGCTGGCGAGGACCTACCCGGTGCTCATGCAGCGAAACGGCGAGGACTGACCGGATCGGGTGAGGACGGGCGCGACAGCGGGAGCGAAGCGACCGCGAGTAACTACGGCGTGACGCCGTGCTGCCGCAGCGCGGCGTCCGGGTCGACCGGGTCGCCGCCGCCGGGGCGGACCTCGAGGTGGAGGTGCGGGCCGGTGACGTGGCCGGTGCTGCCGACGTACCCGATGATCTCGCCGGCCCGGACGGTGTCGCCGGCGGAGACGTTGAAGGAGGTCTGGTGGCAGAACCAGAGCTCGGTGCCGTCCTCGAGGGTGACGACGGTCTTGTTGCCGTAGGCGCCGTCGAACTGGGCGGAGGTGACCGTGCCGTTGGCGACGGCGCGGATCGGGGTGCCCGGAGGGGCCGCGAAGTCGAGGCCGGTGTGGTAGTTCGACCAGAGGCCGTACTCGCCGAAGGTCGCGGTCAGGCGGTAGCTGTCGAGCGGCAGCACCCACTTGTTGAGCGCGATCTCGGTGGCTTCCTTCTGGGCCTTCGCGGTCAGGTCGCTGAGCGCGGTGGTGCGCTCGGCGGCCGAGCGCTCGGCCGCCTTGACCAGGTCGGAGTCGTCGGCGCCTTGGGCGAGGGCGTCGCGGTCGGAGTCGCGGCTCACGGTGCCGGTGCGGGTGCCGACGGCGGCGGAGCCGAACGAGCCGGTCAGGGCGTTGGGGGAGGTGAGCCGGTCACCGGCGGAGGCCAGCTGCGGGTCGGCGGAGGTGACGACGCCACCGACCGCGATCGCGATCGTGGCGACACCCACGGCGACGGGCAGGGTGGGCAGGCCGCGGAAGAGCGGGCCGGGGGAGCCGGCGTGCTTGACCGCACGGCGCTTGCCGGCCGGCGCGACCGCGCGCAGCGTGGTCGAGGAGTCCGACAGGCCGTCGGCGAGAGGGATGTCGCGCAGGGCGGGCAGCTCGACCGTCGGCATCCGGTCGAGGGCGCGGGCCGGAGTGACGGCCTCGGCGGCCAGGGTCGGCTCGACGACGGGCTGGGTCGGCTCGACGAGCGGCTGGGCGGCGGGCCGGGCGACGCGCTTGCCGACGTACGTCGACGGGGTCTCCTCGGACGCGACCCGGCCGGCCACGCGCTTTCCGACGTACGACGATCCGGCGGAGGGGGAGCCGAGAGTCGAGTCCGGACGCGGCGCGCTGTGGTCCGCTCGGTGGTTACCCATCGACTGCTGACTCCTTGGGGGGACGATCGTGCAGGCGCGCTTCGCCCCTGGTGCCCAGCTCCTGGCGTCCCGAGTGACGGCTCCGGCCGAGGTGGCCGTCTGGTGACAGCCGGGTGAAACGTGCGTGCCGACCTTAGCCGATGCCGGCACGGCCCTGAAATCGTAGGTCCCGCTCCTGGGGACAGTCAGGCGAACGCTGAAACCCACCGATCGCGTGAGTCCGGTCACGTCGGGTCCAGCCAGCGGTTCCCGGACTCGTCCTACTCGTGGGTCAGGACTATCGTGCCCGGGGGTGTGCCGCTGTGCGCACCGAACCTCTGACCAAGACGTGAGGACGTATCAGTGGACCTGATGGAGTACCAAGCGAAGGAGCTCTTCGCGAAGCACGGAGTGGCCACCACCCTCGGCACGGTCGTCGAGACCGCCGAGGAGGCGCGGGCCGCGGCCGAGCAGATCGGCGGCGTGACCGTCATCAAGGCGCAGGTCAAGGCCGGTGGCCGTGGCAAGGCCGGTGGCGTCAAGCTCGCGAAGACGGCGGACGAGGCCTTCGAGCACGCGTCCAACATCCTCGGCATGGAGATCAAGGGCCTCACGGTCAACCGCGTCCTGGTGACCCCGGCGACCCCGCCGGAGGAGGAGTACTACTTCTCCTTCCTGCTGGACCGCTCCAACCGCCAGTACCTCTGCATCGCGTCCGTCGAGGGTGGTGTCGAGATCGAGGAGGTCGCGAAGACCAACCCCGACGCCGTCAAGCAGATCGGCATCGACCCGGGCAAGGGCGTCGACGCGGCCAAGGCCCGCGAGATCGCGACCGAGGCGAAGTTCCCCGAGCCCGTCTTCGAGCAGGCCGTGAAGATGATCGAGGACCTCTACAAGGTCTTCGTCGAGGAGGACGCCACCCTCGTCGAGGTCAACCCGCTGGCCCGCCTGGCCGGCGACAAGCTCGAGGCCCTGGACGGCAAGGTGTCGCTCGACGACAACGCCTCCGAGGTGCGGCACCCCGACCACGAGCAGTTCGAGATCCGCGAGGAGGCCGACCCGCTCGAGGCGAAGGCCAAGGACCTCGGTCTCAACTACGTCAAGCTCGACGGCCAGGTCGGCATCATCGGCAACGGCGCGGGTCTGGTCATGAGCACCCTCGACGTCGTCGCGTACGCCGGCGAGAACCACGGCGGCGTGAAGCCGGCCAACTTCCTCGACATCGGTGGCGGCGCCAACGCGCAGGTCATGGCCAACGGCCTCGACGTCATCCTCAACGACGAGCAGGTCAAGTCGGTCTTCGTGAACGTCTTCGGCGGCATCACGGCGTGCGACGAGGTCGCCAACGGCATCAAGGGCGCCCTCGAGCTCCTCGGTGACAAGGCCACCAAGCCGCTGGTCGTCCGTCTCGACGGCAACAACGTCGAGCAGGGTCGCGCGATCCTCAACGAGCTGAACCACCCGCTCGTGACGCAGGTCGACACCATGGACGGCGCGGCCGACAAGGCCGCCGAGCTGGCGAACGCCTGAGATAGAGAGCAGAGAACATGAGCATCTACCTCGACAAGGACAGCAAGATCATCGTCCAGGGCATCACGGGTGGCATGGGTGCCAAGCACACCGCCCTCATGCTCGACTCGGGCGCCACGATCGTCGGCGGTGTCAACGCCCGCAAGGCCGGCACCACCGTCACGCACCAGGACCACGACGGCAACGACGTCGAGCTCCCCGTGTTCGGCACCGTCGCGGAGGCCATGAAGGAGACCGGCGCCAACGTCTCGGTCCTCTTCGTCCCGCCGGCCTTCACCAAGGACGCCGCGATCGAGGCCATCGACGCCGAGATGCCGCTGATCGTCGTGATCACCGAGGGTGTGCCGGTCCAGGACACGGCCGAGGTCTGGTCCTACCTGCAGGGCAAGTCCACCCGGATGATCGGCCCCAACTGCCCCGGCATCATCACGCCGGGCGAGTCGCTGGCCGGCATCACGCCGCACACCATCGCGGGCAAGGGCCCGGTCGGTCTCGTCTCGAAGTCGGGCACGCTGACCTACCAGATGATGTACGAGCTGCGTGACTTCGGTTTCTCGACCGCCATCGGCATCGGCGGCGACCCGATCGTGGGCACCACCCACATCGACGCGCTCCAGGCATTCGAGGAGGACCCGGAGACCAAGGTGATCGTCATGATCGGCGAGATCGGCGGCGACGCCGAGGAGCGGGCCGCGGACTACATCAAGGCCAACATCACCAAGCCGGTCGTCGGCTACGTCGCCGGCTTCACCGCCCCCGAGGGCAAGACCATGGGCCACGCCGGCGCCATCGTGTCGGGCTCCGCGGGCACCGCCCAGGCGAAGAAGGACGCGCTCGAGGCCGTCGGCGTCAAGGTCGGCAAGACGCCGTCCGAGACCGCCGCGCTGGCCCGGGAGATCTTGCAGTCGCTCTGAGCTGAGCACCGCGAAGGCCCGTCACCCCGTCAGGGTGGCGGGCCTTCGTGCGTCGTGGGCGGCCTCAGCCGATCGGGCCCCCGCCGGAGTGCGGTGCCCGCCAGGTGGAGGCGTCGGCCTTGCTGGCCTCGTGGGCCCGCTCGATCGCGGCGGCCTGCTGACCGTGGCGGTTGGCCCAGGTCCACAGGCCTGCGGCGACCACGAGGACGGCGATGGCGAGGATCCAGAACATGAGTCGATGATCCGCCGCCGATCGACTCTTGGCAAGGGCTTGCGCGAAGGCCCGCCACCCCAACACGGGTGGCGGGCCTTCGCGCATCGGGACTCGGTGGACTCAGCCGGGCATATTGGGCGCGCCGGAGTGCGGCGCCCGCCAGGTGGAGACCTCGGCCTTGCTGGCCTCGTGGGCCCGCTCGATCGCGGCCGCCTGCTGGCCATGGCGAGCGGCCCAGGCCCACAGCGCCGCGGCGGCCAGGACGACGGGGATCGCGATCAACCAGAACATGACCTGATGGTCCGCCCCGGACCGGTTCCTGGCAAGCCCTTTCAAAGCTCTAGCAGCCGGCGTCGGCGAAGACGCACATGGCGGCGATGATGGCCGCGGCGTCGTCCGCGCCGCTGGAGGCGGTGGTCGCGATGTCACCCTGCGGGTCGCTCGCGCCGCCCTCGTTGCTGCCGGTGATGAGCAGGAGGGCGTTGCCGACCTGGACGACGGTGAGCGCCTCGATGCCGACGGCAGGGGCGCCGTCGTACGTCGACCAGGTGCCGACCACCCACGAGATGTCGCCGAGGCCGCCTTCGGTGACGGAGTGGTGGCTCGTGAAGCCGGCCGCGTCGGGAGCCTCGTCGGGACAGGCGCGATAGGCGTTGACCATCGTGGTGGCCGCCCGGGTGGCCGCCTCGAACGACTCGTAGGTCAGCAGCTGGCGGGCCCGGCCGTCCTCGGGCTGTGACCAGGAGGCGTTGAGCCGGTCCGTCGGCGTGGGCAGCTCGCCCCCCGGCTGGTCGGCCACCGAGGTGCCGCACGGGGCGAGCTCGAAGGCCGGCAGGCTGCGCGAGGACGGCTCGAACGTGCCGTCGCCCGACGGGTCGGGCCAGCCCGTGTCGATCGCGAAGCCGTCGGGGATGGTCGTCGCGGCACCCGAGGGGCCGTCGGACGTCGTGCGGTCGTCCGGCGCGCTCGGCTGGGTGGCCGGCGGCCCGTCGCCGGGGAGCAGGCGCTCGGCGGCGACCGGCAGCATCCGGTACATCGGGGTGCCGCCGTCCTCGGGCAGGAAGTTGTAGTCCTGGCCGACGATGGTCAGCCCGACCACGGCGATCCGGTTGTCCTCGACGACCAGGCCGGTCTCGTTGATGAAGCCGGAGTCGCCGTAGGGATCGATCTCCTCGGGTGCCGGTCCCCAGCTCAGGTCGTAGATGACGGCCTTCCCCTCCGCGGCCAGCGGGACGGTCTCGGGATCCGGGCTGACCCGGGAGTTCTCGAAGTCGCCGAGCCGGGTGGTGCAGCTGGTGATCCAGTCGGTCCAGGTGTCGAAGGCTGCCTGGGCGGTGGCGTGGTCGGGGAACTCCGCGACCATCTCGACCAGGCCCTCGCCCGGCGCGGCCACGACGTCACTCGCCTCCTCGGGCGGGGTCAGGGCGAACGTGCGGGTGAGGCTGCGGGTCGCGCCGAGCGAGCTCGGGTTGCCCTGCTCGCACACGTGATAGGTCGCCTGGGCGTCACCCTCGAAGGTGTCGGTGGTGTGGAAGGCCCCCGACGATCCGGGCTCGTACTGGGTGTCCTCGTCGCGCAGCAGGTCGGACCTGCCGAGCGACCTGCTGGTCGAGGGGTCCTTGGTGACCAGGTGCTTGTCGGGGTCGCCGCCGTGGCCGGTCAGCGCGAGGATCGGCACGGTGACGGCGGCGACGGCGAGCGCGGCACCGCCCGCCACGAGCGCCGTACGACGCCGGCGGATCCGGTCGCCGCGGCGACGGACGTCGGCGGCAGAGAGCGGCATGTCTCCTCCTGCGCGGAGCTCGGCTCCGAACCGGGTGAGCTCCTCGGTGGGGTCGTGGTCAGGCACGGCTCGTACCTCCTCCCGCGATGCCGGGCTCGTCGGCGAGCAGGGCGGCGAGTGCCGCTCTGCCGCGACTGAGCCGGGCCTTGATGGTTCCCTCGGGTACGCCGACCTCGGCCGCGACCTGCTGGACCGGGAGGTCGGCGATGTGGTGGAGGACCAGCGCCTGGCGCTGGGCCTCGGGCAGCCGGCGCAGCGCGGCGACGAGTGCCACGTGGGACTCGTCGACCACGGCCGCCGTACCGACGGGCTGCAGGGCCCGGTCGGGGGAGCGCTCGCCGCGCTTGCGGCGCCGCCAGCGGCTCACCGCGAGCCGGTGGGCGGTGGTGCGCACCCACGCCTCGGGGTGCGCCGCGCGGTCCAGCTTGCGCCGGTGCGCCCAGGCCCGGGCGAACGCCTCCTGCGTGCAGTCGGTGGCCTCGTCGAGGTCGCCGATCATCGCGTACACCTGCCCGGTCACCCGGCGGAACGAGGCCGTGTAGAACTCGTCGAACTCAGCTGCGTCCACGCCGACCTCCTCTCGTGCTCCGCGTTCGCGGACTGTCGAGATGGATACGCCCGAGGACCGTGCCCGGTTGCACGGTCTGCCGAGAAAGTTCGATCAGCTCGGATCGTAGGGAGCCGTGCGGGCCAGCCGCTCGAGGGCGCGCTGGGCGAGCGCGACGAAGTCCTCGTCGGCCATGGTGGCCTTGGGAGCCGCGACGTAGGCGAGGACGGACACGGCGGTGCCCTGGCGGAGCACCGCGACGTCGTACTCGATCGTCCGGTCGCCGGGCAGCGCGGTGCTGAGGTGCCAGGCGGAGAGGGCCTGCGGGCCCTTGCCGGAGCTGAGCAGCTCCACGACCTCGGTGCCGGCCGTGGCGTCCAGGTCGGGGCAGGCGGTCATCTGCTCGCGGAAGCGGGTCACGAAGGCGCCCGCGGCGCCGCTCGGCAGGCTGCCGACGGTCTGGGTGAGCCCGACCTGCGGCGGCAGCTGCGCCCCGCCGAACACGAAGGTGCGGAACTCGTTGCCCTGGATTTCCTGGTTGCGGAACTTGCCGAACAGGTGGGCGGTGTCGCAACCGATCGCGCCGGCGTCGATCCGGTCCTCGGTGAGCTTGGTGGCCGGGGTGCCGACCCAGGGACCGGGCTCCGGGGTGATCGGCGGCAGGTCGATCTCGGAGAGCATCCAGTTCGTCGCACCGGCCGGGAAGGGCGCGCGCGGCGTCGGCGTCGGGTTCGGGGTCGCGCAGGCGCCGGCGTCGGGCAGCGCGCAGATCCGGCCGACGGCGGTCGAGAGCAGGCGGGCGACGCCGGCCCGGTTGGCCTTCGCCGGCGGCATCGTGGTGGCCAGCGAGGTGACGGTGGTGAACAGGCCGGTGCGGGCCACGCCGACGACGTACGTCATCGCGTCGGAGCGCGAGCGCAGCACGAACAGCGTCGACTGGTCGCCCACGCCCGGCAGGTCGGCGGTGCTGACCAGCTGGGTGCGCGGGACCGCGGTGGCGTCCTCGTCGGGCGAGGGGCAGGTGGCGAACCAGCGCCGGGCGTGCCGGTAGGTGCGCACCGCCCGCTGCTCGGAGGAGGACGCCTCCGCGACCTGGATCAGGTTGCGCGCCGCTTGCGGTCGGGTGCTGTCGCGGAAGGTGCGGACCCAGGCGGCGGTGCCCTGCGGGTCGGCGTACCGCGCCGCCTGGCAGGGGAGCACCAGGCCGTTGCCGCTGGAGTTGTCGCTCGTCGTGCCCTGCTGCCATCCCCGGCCGCTGACGGCCTGCTGGACGGCGTCGACCGGCACCAGCGAGGTGTCGGGGAGCGTGGTGATCGCGGGCCCGGCCGGCGGCGGGCCACCGGCGGCGGGCACGTCCTCGCGGTCGAGGGTCGGGCGTACGCCGGTGCTGTCGGCCGCGACGGCACCGCCGGCGACGAGTGCGACCACGGCCACGGCCCCGCCGACGACGGTGTGGGCGCGGCGCCGGGCGGCACCCGCGCGGCGGATGATCGTCACCCGCGGCCAGGTCACCGACCGGGTGGCGTCGGCGAGCCCGTTGAGCGCGAGCGGGATCGCGGAGGTCGGGATCTCGAGCGCCGTCGCGAACTGGGCGGCACCCTGCTGGAGCTCACGCTCGGCCGCCTCGGTGGGCAGCCCGATCTCGTGGGCCATCTCCTCCATGGTCACCGCGGCCAGCTGGGTCAGCAGCAGCGCCTTGCGCTGGACCACCGGGACTGCGCCGAGCGCCTCGAGGGTACGGCGGGTCTCCTCGCCGAGGTCCTTCTTGCGGTGCCAGGGCCGGGTGCTGGCGCGACGCAGCGCCTTGCGCCAGGCGTCGGGACGCACGGCCGACTCCGGCTCGGGGAGCCGTCCGGTCTTGCGCCAGTGGTGCCAGGACACGACGAATGCCTCGCGCACCGCGCTCCGCGCCACGGCGAGGTCGCCGGTCAGGGCGAAGGTCTGCAGCAGCAGCCGGTCGCGGGCGTCCTTGTAGAAGGCGTCGAAGCTGCTGGTCAGGTCCGCGCTGCTCACGTAGGCGGACCGGGGCTGCTCGGTGCTCGGGGTCACCTGGTCGTCCGCGGTCATGGCCGCACCAACCTACTTCGCCGGGGGTCACCGGTTCTAACCCGTGTCGCGGTGGCGGTCGTCTCGTCGGTGATGCGGGCGTCCCCGGCGTGGCGGGCCGAACCGGCCGGTCCGGCGCGTGAAGATGGACGGACCATGACGTCCCTCCAGTCGCCGCCGGCACGCCGCAGTGGACCCGGGCGCTCCGGGGCAGCCTCGGACGCCGACCTGCGTCGCCAGCTGGCCACGACCCGGCCGCTCGTGCCGACGGCCAGCATCGGCGGCATCATCGCCGCGGGTGCGCCGCTCCTGGTCTGCATGGCGGTCGCCGTGGTCGGCTGGTTCCTCACCGACGCCGGAGGCGAGGGCGCGCCCAGCGGCGCGCTGCGGGTCGGCGCCCACGGCTGGCTGATGGCCCACGGCTCCACCGTCGCGGTCGAGGGCGTGCGGATCAGCGCGATGCCGCTCGGCCTCACCCTGCTCTGCGCCTGGGTGGTCTGGCGCGTCGGGCACCGGGTCGGCGAGTCGATCTCCGGGCACGGCCCCGACGCCGACCGGATCGCCGACGGCGCCCGCGACCTCACCGTCCCGTACGCCGCCGGCCTGTTCACGATCGGGTACGCCGTCGTCGGCGTCCTCACCACCTCGGTCGCCGCCACCGCCGCCTCCTCGCCCTCTGTGGCGCGGGTCGTGCTCTGGTCGGTGCTGCTGGGACTCGGTGTCGGGGGATCGGCCATCGCGTTCGGCTCCGGTCGCGCGGCGATCTGGCTGCCCGTCGTACCCCCTGCGGTGCGTGACGCCGCCCTCGTCGCCCGCCGGATCCTCACCCGCTGGGCGCTGGTGTGCCTGGTCGCGCTGGTTGCGGCGTTCGTGCTCGACTTCTCGACCGCGGCCAACGTGGTCTCGCAGCTGCACGCCGACGCGGGTGCGGTGCTGCTGATGACCGCGCTCACCCTGCTGCTGCTCCCCAACGCGCTGCTCTTCTCCAGCGCCTACCTGATCGGGCCCGGCTTCACCGTCGGCACCGGCACCACCGTCTCCACGACCGCCGTCGTGCTCGGCCCGCTGCCGATGTTCCCGCTGCTCGCCGCGCTGCCCGACCAGGGCAGCCAGCCGTGGTGGACCGACTGGCTGATGCTCACCCCGCTCCTGCTGGCCGCCCTGACCGCCGGTCAGGTCCAGCGCGACCGGCCGGTCCTGGCCTGGGACCGCGCCGCGATCCGCGGCTGCGCCGGCGGGATCAGCGCCGGGGTCGTCCTCGCGCTCGTGTCGGCCTTCGCAGGAGGGGCGGTCGGCCCGGGCCGGATGCAGGACGTCGGGCCCTACACCTTCGACGTCCTGCTGCACGCGATCACGTCGTTCGGCATCGGCGGCGTGGTCGGTGCGCTGGGCGTGTGCTGGTGGCAGCGCGACGCCGACGGCCGGGTCCGTCGGGGGCTGCGAGCCGTCCGTGCGCGGCTGCCGCGTCGTTCCTGAGGCCCGGGACGTCCTAGACTCCGGGCCGTGCCCGCTCGTCCTCGTATCGTCGTCCTCGTGTCGGGCTCCGGCACCAACCTCCAGGCATTGCTCGACGCCTGCGCCGACCCGTCGTACGGCGCCCGGGTGGTCGCCGTCGGGGCCGACCGCGACCACATCGAGGGCCTCGCCCGGGCCGAGCGGGCCGGCGTACCGACCTTCGTGGCGAAGGTCAGCGACCACAGCAGTCGTGGGTACTGGGACCGCGCGCTGACCGACAAGGTCGCCGCCTTCGAGCCTGACCTCGTGGTGCTGGCGGGGTTCATGAAGCTGGTGGGGGAGAAGTTCCTCGGCAGGTTCGGCGGCATGACCGTCAACACCCACCCGGCCCTGTCGCCGTCGTTCCCGGGCATGCACGGGCCGGCCGACGCGTTGGCGTACGGCGTGAAGGTCACCGGCGCGACCCTGTTCGTGGTCGACGCCGGCGTCGACACCGGTGCGATCGTGGCCCAGACCGTCGTACCCGTGGAGGACGACGACACCGTCGATACGCTCCACGAGCGGATCAAGGTCGCCGAGCGGGCCATGCTCGTCGAGTCGGTCGGCCGGATGGCCCGGGAGGGGTTCACCGTCGACGGCCGGCGGGTTCGGCTGGGAGGCTGAACGCCGATAGACTGAGGGCACACGACTGGCGCAGGTGGGCCACCACCAGGGAGTGACGAGTCGGCATCGATCGCCTGGGTGCCCTCATCGAGACCACCGACCGATGAGGAGCCCGATGTCCACCACGCCCGACCGGATCAAGATCAAGCGCGCGCTGGTCTCCGTCTTCGACAAGACCGGTCTCGACGACCTGGTGCAGGGCCTCGCGGCCGCCGGCGTCGAGCTCGTGTCGACCGGCGGCTCGGCCGCCCTCATCGAGTCGCTCGGCCTCCCGGTGACCAAGGTCGAGGACCTGACCGGCTTCCCGGAGTGCCTCGACGGCCGGGTCAAGACGCTGCACCCGCGGGTGCACGCCGGCATCCTCGCCGACCGCCGCCTGCCCGACCACGTCCGTCAGCTCGAGGAGCTCGAGGTCGCGCCGTTCGACCTGGTCGTGGTCAACCTGTACCCGTTCGCCGCGACCGTCGCCTCGGGTGCCGGCGTCGACGACTGCATCGAGAAGATCGACATCGGCGGCCCGTCCATGGTCCGCGCCGCCGCGAAGAACCACCCCTCGGTCGCGATCGTCACCGACGGCGCCGACTACGCCGCGGCGCTGAGTGCCGCGCAGGGCGAGGGCTTCACGTACGACGAGCGCAAGGCGCTGGCCGCCAAGGCGTTCGTCCACACCGCGACGTACGACGTCCAGGTCGCCTCCTGGATGGGCTCGGTGCTCACCGACTCCTCCGAGGGCACCGGCTTCCCGGCCTGGATCGGCGGCACCTGGGACAAGCAGGCCGTGCTCCGCTACGGCGAGAACCCGCACCAGCCGGCCGCGCTCTACCGCTCCGGCTTCGGCCCCGGCGGCCTCGCCGCCGCCGAGCAGCTGCACGGCAAGGAGATGTCCTACAACAACTACGTCGACACTGACGCGGCCCGCCGCGCGGCCTACGACCACGGCGACCAGCCGACCGTCGCGATCATCAAGCACGCCAACCCGTGTGGCATCGCGGTCGGCGCCGACGTGGCCGAGGCGCACCGCCGCGCCCACGAGTGCGACCCGGTCTCCGCGTTCGGCGGCGTGATCGCCACCAACGTGCCCGTCTCGGTCGAGATGGCCCAGCAGGTCGCGGAGATCTTCACCGAGGTCATCGTCGCCCCCGGGTACGACGACGGCGCGGTCGAGGTGCTCCAGGGCAAGAAGAACATCCGGATCCTCCTCGCCGAGCCGCTCGCGCAGGGTGGCGTCGAGACCCGGCCGATCAGCGGCGGCCTGCTCATGCAGCACGCCGACCGCTTCCAGGCCGAGGGCGACGACCCTGCTGCGTGGACGCTGGCGACCGGTGAGGCCGCCGACGAGGCGACCCTTGCGGACCTCGCCTTCGCCTGGCGCTCGGTCCGCGCCGCGAAGTCCAACGCGATCCTGCTGGCGCGCGACGGCGGTGCCGTCGGCATCGGCATGGGCCAGGTCAACCGGGTCGACTCCTGCAAGCTCGCCGTCGAGCGGGCCAACACCCTGGTCGAGGGCGAGGAGCGGGCGCGCGGCTCGGTCGCCGCCTCCGACGCGTTCTTCCCGTTCGCGGACGGCCCGCAGATCCTGCTCGACGCCGGCGTGAAGGCGATCGTGCAGCCGGGCGGCTCGGTGCGTGACGAGGAGACCATCGCTGCCTGCCAGGCGGCCGGCGTCACCATGTACTTCACCGGGACCCGTCACTTCTTCCACTGAGCTGGACGGGGGAATGAGCGTGGTGGTCTCGGGACGGCACTCCGAGGAGGAGCACCGCACCGAGGTCCTGATCGAGGCCGAGGGCAGGCAGGTCCGGTTCGACGTCGTCGAGATCCCGGACGGGACCTACGGCTACTCGCGGGCCGAGCGCGAGCTGGCGGAGCCCGGCATGCAGAGCAGCCGGGTCGGTCTGTGGGCGCAGCCGGCCAGCTACCGCTGGCTGGTGGCGCTGTTCGCCCGGGCCGGCGTAGGCGACGCCCAGGTGCCGCGCGTGCTGGCCGCCGTTCGCGCCGGGACAGGAACCCGGGAGTTCCGGTTCGTGTACTGATCGGGTGGGGAGGCTGCACGCCGTGAGTTCCACCCGCTCCCGCACCACCGTTGTCGCCGGCATCGTCCTGGCGCTCGTCGCCGTCGCCGTCGCCCTGGTCCTCGGCCGGGGCGGCCAGGCGACTCCCGCTCCCGTCGCCCGGCCCACCGAGTACTCCTCGCCCGCGGTCGAGGACGCGCTCGTGCCCGCCTGGACGGCGACCCTGCCCGCCGGGCCGCGGGTCGTGCGGGTCACCGACGAGGTGGTCGTGCTGGCCGGAGACCGGTACCTCGCGGGATTCGAGCGCTCCAGCGGCGACGAGCTGTGGCGCCGGGACCTGGCCCGGTGGTGCACGGCGTCGGACGTGACCGGCACCGGCCTGATCCTGCTGGCCACCGGCGATCCTGCCGGCCCACGGCGGGAGCCGGAGCCGTGCCGCACCGTGACGGCGTACGACGTCCGTGACGGCGCCGAGCGGTGGAGCAGCCGGGTGCCGCCGTTCGCCGCGAACCCGGGTCTCGACGGGCTCGCCGTCGGCGACACCGCCGTGACGGCCCTGGGCCGCTGCTCGGTGACGCGGCTACGGCTCGACGACGGCCACCGGCTCTCGCGCGAGGTCTTCGAGCTGGAGAAGGACGGCGACTGCACCTTCTCCGGCGGGGCGGCCACCGACGGCCAGGTGCTCGTCGACTTCGTCCCCGACGACCCGGACTCGCTGGACCTGACGGGCACGCTGCGGGTGCGCGACGCCGACAGCGGAGCGGTGCTGCGCCAGGAGCACGGCGAGGACCCGGTCGCGCTGGAGGTGCTGGGCGGCTCGCCGCTCGTGCTCGGTCGGTGGGCCGACGACGACGTGGTGGTGCAGCGGATCGGGCGTCGTGGTGCCCAGAACCTGCTCGCGGGTGCTGACACCCCCTCGCCGGCGCTGAGGTCGCCAGGCTCCACCTACGCCACCAGTGCGGTCGACGGCGGACCGACCACGGTCCACCGCTTCGACACCGCCACCGGCACGCTCGCCTGGTCCCGGAGCCTGCAAGGCGCCGTCGTGGCCGCGGACGCGGCCGGGCTCACTGTCGTCAAGGGCGAGCCCGGCGAGTCGTACGACGTCGTACGGATGGCGGCGGCGGACGGCCAGCGGCAGCTGCTCGGGCGGATCGCCAGGCAGGGCGAGCAGGACCGGGTGCTCGGCGACGACGACGTCCTGGTGGCGGTGGCGGCGAGCGAGGACGGCGCTCGGGCCCGCGTGGTCGACCTGCCGCCGGCCGGCGAGGAGGTCGGGCCGGTCGACGACGGGAGTGGCAGCGCCGCGATCGGCCCCGACGACGTCGTCGGTGCCTGCAACGGGTTCAGCGACCGGACGCTGGCGATGCTGGACGGGCGGCGGACCGAGGTGGGCACCAGGCTCGACTGCTCCTGGTACACCGTCTCCACGAACGACGTGAACATCCGCTTCGAGACGGCGGTCGCGCTCGGCACGCCGGACCAGGCGGAGGGGCTGGCCCGCCTGCTGCCCTCGGCGGAGTCCTTCGACGACCTCGACGACCTGGGCGAGAGCATGCCCGCCGTGGGCTGGGGAGCCGCCGCGTGGGTCGTCGACCGGCCCGCGGCCCGCCGCGCCGACCCGTCGCCGAAGGCTCCGCGCGACGACAACCTCGCGTACGCACTGCTGGTCCAGCAGGACGGGGTGATGGTCACGGTGGCCGCCTCGGTCGAGGTGGAGCGTGAGGGGGTGCCGGGCGTGGTCCCGGCCGCCCGGGTACGACGCGCGGTGGCGCGTGCCGTGACCGAGATCTTCGCCTCGCTGGGAGTCGAGGTCACCCGTCCGTGAGCACCGGGCGGTCAAGAGGCTGGCGCAACCTCTGAGAGGATGCGTGCGTGACGGCAAGAAAACTCGACGGCAACGCCACTGCGGCCGCGATCAAGGACGAGCTCCGGGTCCGGATCGAGAAGCTGCGCGAGCAGGGCATCATCCCGGGGCTCGGCACGGTACTGGTGGGCGACGACCCCGGCTCGCGGTGGTACGTCAACGGCAAGCACAAGGACTGCGCCGAGGTCGGTATCGCCTCGATCCGCGTCGACCTGCCCGAGGTCGCGACCCAGCAGGAGATCGAGGAGGCCGTCGCCGGCCTCAACGCCGACCCCGACTGCACCGGCTACATCGTCCAGCTCCCGCTGCCGCGCGGTCGTGACGAGAACCGGGTGCTCGGCCTGATCGACCCCGCCAAGGACGCCGACGGGCTCCACCCCACCAACCTGGGCTGGCTGGTGCTCGGCAACGAGGCGCCGCTGCCGTGCACGCCGTACGGCATCGTCGAGCTGCTGCGCCGCCACGACGTCCCGATCGCAGGCGCCGAGGTGGTCGTGGTCGGTCGCGGCATCACCGTCGGCCGCCCGCTCGGCCTGCTCCTGACCCGCCGCAGCGAGAACGCCACGGTGACCCTGTGCCACACCGGCACCGTCGACCTCGCCGCCCACGTGCGCACGGCCGACATCGTGGTCGCGGCCGCCGGCGTGCCTGACATCATCACCGGCGACATGGTCAAGCCCGGCGCGGCCGTCCTCGACGTCGGCGTCAGCCGGGTTGGCGGCAAGATCGCCGGCGACGTCGCCGCCGACGTCTGGGACGTCGCCGGGTGGGTCTCGCCCAACCCGGGCGGGGTCGGCCCGATGACGCGCGCGATGCTGCTGGCCAACGTGGTCTCGATGGCCGAGAAGCAGGCGGCGAACGGGAAGGCAGCACGCTGAACGACGAGGCCCCCGAGCTCCCCGAGGAGCCGCGTCGCTACCCCTCGACGATCGGCGGCGCGTGCTACATCGCCGTCCTGGTCGTCGTCGGCGCCGGCCTGGTGGTCGCGGCAGTCTCGGACTGGCGGGTGGGCCTGCGGATCATGTCCGGCGGCCTGCTCACCGCCGCCGCGCTGCGGCTGGGGCTGCCGGAGAAGGATGCCGGCATGCTCGCCGTGCGCCACCGGTTCCTCGACGTCGGCATCCTGGTCACCGTCGCGGTCGTGCTGATCCTGCTCGCCGGGAGCATCCCGGAGCAGGGCTGAGGACTCCGCACGTACGACGAAGGGCCGGTGCCACGCGGCACCGGCCCTTCGTCGTACGTCAGGTCAGATCAGGCCCAGCTCGGTGACCGCGGCCTTCTCGTCGGCCAGCTCGGCGACGGAGGCGTCGATCTTGCCGCGCGAGAACTCGTCGATCTCGAGGCCCTGGACGATGCTCCAGTCGCCGTTCGAGGTGGTGACCGGGAACGAGGACACCAGGCCCTCGGGGACGCCGTAGGAGCCGTCGGAGACGACCGCCATCGAGACCCAGTCGTCGGCCGGGGTGCCGTTCAGCCAGTCGCGGGCGGCGTCGCAGGTCGCGGACGCGGCCGAGGCGGCCGAGGAGGCGCCCCGGGCGTCGATGATCGCGGCGCCGCGCTTGGCGACGGTCGGGATGAAGGTGTCGGCGATCCAGGCCTGGTCGCCCACGACCTCGGCGGCGTTCTTGCCGGCGATCTCGGCGTGGAAGATGTCGGGGTACTGGGTGGCCGAGTGGTTGCCCCAGATCGTGATCTTCTTGATGTCGGTGACGGCCGAGCCGGTCTTCGCGGCCAGCTGGGAGATCGCCCGGTTGTGGTCGAGGCGGGTCAGCGCCGAGAACCGCTCCTTGGGGATGTCGGGGGCGTTGCTCGCGGCGATCAGCGCGTTGGTGTTGGCCGGGTTGCCGGTGACGCCGATGCGGACGTCGTCGGCGGCGACGGCGTTGAGCGCCTTGCCCTGGGCGGTGAAGATCGCGCCGTTGGCGGACAGCAGGTCGCCGCGCTCCATGCCCGGGCCGCGCGGCCGCGCGCCGACGAGCAGGGCGAGGTTGACGCCGTCGAAGATCTTCTCCGGGTCGGAGCCGATCTGGACGCCGGCGAGGTTCGGGAACGCGCAGTCGTCGAGCTCCATGACGACGCCCTCGAGCGCCTTGAGCGCGGGCTCGATCTCGAGCAGACGCAGCTCGACGGGACGGTCGCCGGCGATGGCGCCGCTGGCGATGCGGAAGAGCAGGCTGTAGCCGATCTGACCGGCCGCGCCGGTCACGGCCACCTTGAGCGGGGTGGTGCTCACAAGGACTCCTTCAAGGAACTCGGTGGACTCCCGCGACGCTAGCAGCGCCCGGGCCCGCGCGCTGACCCGGTCCGGGTGCTGCGACGATGACGGCCATGCGGACACGTGCTCTCGCGGCTCTCGCGGCCCTGACCCTCGCCGGGGCCGTGCTGGCCGGTTGCGGGTCGGCCTCCGCGCCCAGTGCGCCGACCGGCGTCGACGGTCTGGAGATCCCGACCCCCGACCCGCGGCCCGCCGACTTCGTCGCCCGGATCGACAACCCGTGGCTCCCGCTGGCCGTCGGCTCGCGGTGGGAGTACGCCGACCTGGCGACCGGCAGCGTCGACCTCACCCTGACGGTGGAGGCCGGACCCTCGGTCGACGGCGTCGCGACGACGACGCTGGTCCGTACCGCCGCCGACGGCACCGTCGTCCGCGACCTGTACGCCCAGGACCGGGCCGGCAACGTGTGGTGGTTCGGCCGCGAGGGCCAGTGGCAGGCGGGGGAGGGCGGCGCCGAGGCCGGCCTAGCGATGCCCGCCGCGCCCCGGTTCGGGGACGGCTTCCGCACCGCCTCTGCACCGGGCCTGTCCGAGGTGGCGACGGTCGCGGACGTCGGTGAGGAGATCACGGTCCCGCTGGCGACGTACCACCGCACCGTCACGCTCGACGTCGAGGACGCCACCGGGGTCCGCACGGAGACCTACGCTCGCGGTGTCGGACTGGTCCGGACCGACGACGCGGGCCTCGGCGCGTACGAGCCGGGCCGCGAGTAACACGCCCGCCGCGCGCCCGGGGGACCGGAAAAACGCCCGAGGGCGTGGGCCGCGTCGCCGCGACTCCACGCCCCCGGGAGGGTTGACCCGTCACCGCATCACTGCGGGGGACGCACCTGCGTCTGGTCGCTGGCGGGTGGCGCCCACCCGGCCTGCGGGTCCGGCGAGGCCGGCGCTCCGGGAGCGGGCTGCTGCTGGGCCGGGATCCACTGCTGCGCGGCGGGGTCCCACTGCCAGCCGTCCTGGATGATCGGCTGGCCCTGCTGCTGGGCGGGCTGGGCGACCTGGCCGACCTGGCCGACCTGCTGGCCCGGCTGCGCCTGGTGCTGGCCGTACGCCTGCTGCTGGCCGTAGGCCTGCTGGTTCCACTGCTGGGTGAAGCCCGGGTCGGACGAGCCACCCGCACCGAAGTTCAGGCCCGAGCCGGGGACCGGGTCGGCGCCGTGGCCGAACACCAGCGGGTACAGCACACCGGCGATCGCACCGCCGAGCAGCGGGGCGACGATGAACAGCCACAGCTGGACGATCGCGTCGCTGCCGGAGAAGAACGCGACGCCGATCGAGCGAGCCGGGTTGACCGACGTGCCGGTCGCGGGGATGGCCACGAAGTGGATCGCCGCGAGGGTGAGGCCGATGGTCAGCGGGGCCATGGCGGCCACGGCGCGGTTCCGCTCGTCGGTGGTGCCGAGGATGACCGTCACGAAGATGAAGGTCAGGATGAGCTCGATGAGCAGCGCGCCGAGCAGCTCGACGCCGCCGTGGTCACCGAAGCCGTTGGAGCCCAGCGACTCGCCGAACTCCCAGCCGAAGTCGCTGGAGAGCGCGGTCAGTGCGAGCAGGAGGCCGCCGACGAGGCCGCCGACGATCTGCGCCGCGCTGTAGAGACCGGCGTCCTTCCACGAGATGCGGCCGCCGAGCGCGGCACCGACGGAGACCGCCGGGTTGAAGTGGCCACCGGAGACGCGGCCGAAGGTGTAGACCATCGCGATGATCGCGATGCCGAACGACAGGCCGACCGCCGTGATCGCGAACAGCCCGGCGAGACCGGTGCTGTCGTCCGCGACGTTGCCGAAGATGACGGCGGAACCGCAGCCGATGAAGACGAGTACGGCGGTGCCGAGGGCCTCGGCCGCGATCTTCTGGACGAGGGTGGGGGGTGTGGACGTGTCGACTGCTTCTTCTGACATGGGCTGGACCTTCTCCTCCGTGGGGCTCCCGAAAACCGCCGGGTTACACACGGCAGCCTAGTCATTACTGTGGCTGCCGAAGGGGACGCGTGCCCCGGCATCAGGTATCTTGACGTCAAGAATCCCACCCACGGCCCAGGAGTGACGCCCGGACATGTCGAGCATCATCTACACCCACACCGACGAGGCGCCGCTGCTGGCGACGTACTCCTTCCTGCCGATCGTCGAGGCGTTCGCCGCCAAGGCCGGCGTCGCGTTCGAGACCCGCGACATCTCCGTCGCCGCGCGCATCCTCGCCCAGTTCGGCCTCGCCGACGACGCGCTGACCGAGCTCGGTGAGCTCGCCAAGACGCCCGAGGCCAACATCATCAAGCTCCCCAACATCTCCGCCTCCATCCCGCAGCTCAAGGCCGCGATCAAGGAGCTGCAGGCGCAGGGCTTCGCCGTCCCGGACTACCCCGAGGCGCCGGCGACGGCGGAGGAGAAGGAGATCCGGGCCAAGTACGACAAGGTCAAGGGCTCCGCCGTGAACCCGGTCCTGCGCGAGGGCAACTCCGACCGCCGCGCCCCCGCGTCGGTGAAGAACTACGCCAAGACCCACCCGCACACCAACAAGCCCTTCACCGAGGGCTCGAAGACCAACGTCGCCACCATGGGCGAGCACGACTTCGCCAGCAACGAGAAGTCCGTGACCCTGGCCCAGGACGACGTGCTCTCGATCGTCCTCGAGACCGCCGCCGGCGAGACCGTCGTGCTCAAGGACGGCCTCAAGGTCCTCGCCGGCGAGATCGTCGACGGCACCAAGATGGAGGCGGCGTACCTGCAGGCCTTCCTCAAGAACGCCATCGCCGAGGCCCAGGCCCAGGACGTGCTGTTCTCGGTCCACCTCAAGGCGACCATGATGAAGGTCTCCGACCCGATCATCTTCGGCCACGTCGTGAAGGCCTTCTTCTCCGACGTCTTCGCGCAGTACGGCGACCAGCTCGCCGCCGCCGGCCTGTCGGCCAACGATGGGCTCGGCGCCATCCTGGCCGGCCTCGACGCCCTCGAGAACGGCGCGGAGATCAAGGCCGCGTTCGACGCCGCCCTCGCCGCCGGCCCGCGCCTGTCCTACGTCAACTCCGACAAGGGCATCACCAACCTGCACGTCCCCTCCGACGTCATCGTCGACGCGTCGATGCCCGCGCTGGTCCGCAACGGTGGCCGCCTGTGGGGTGTCGACGGCGGCGAGGACGACACGCTCGCGGTCATCCCCGACTCGTCGTACGCCGGCGTCTACCAGGCCGTCCTCGACGACGTGAAGAAGAACGGCCCGCTCGACCCGGCCACCATCGGCACCGTCCCGAACGTCGGCCTGATGGCGCAGGCGGCCGAGGAGTACGGCTCGCACGACAAGACCTTCGAGATCGCCGAGGCCGGCACCGTCCGTGTCCTCGCCTCCAACGGTGACGTGCTCATCGAGCACGACGTCGAGGCCGGCGATATCTGGCGTGCCTGCCAGACCAAGGACATCCCCGTCCAGGACTGGGTCAAGCTCGCCGTCACGCGCGCCCGCGCGTCGCAGACGCCGGCGATCTTCTGGCTCAACGAGTCGCGTGCGCACGACGCCGAGCTCATCAAGAAGGTCAACGCCTACCTGCCCGAGCACGACACCGACGGCCTCACCATCGAGATCCTGTCGCCGGAGCTCGCGACGTCGTACTCCCTCGAGCGGATGCGCAAGGGCGAGGACACCATCTCGGTGACCGGCAACGTGCTGCGCGACTACAACACCGACCTGTTCCCGATCCTCGAGCTCGGTACGTCGGCCAAGATGCTCTCCGTCGTCCCGCTGATCGCCGGCGGCGGACTGTTCGAGACCGGCGCGGGCGGCTCGGCGCCCAAGCACGTGCAGCAGCTGGTCGAGGAGAACTACCTGCGCTGGGACAGCCTCGGTGAGTTCTTCGCGCTCGTCCCCTCGCTGGAGAAGTACGCCGAGCAGGCCGGCGCCCCCGCCGCGCAGGTCCTGGCCGACGCGCTCGACCGTGCCACCGGCACCTTCCTCAACGAGGACCGCTCGCCGGGCCGCAAGCTCGGCACGACCGACAACCGCGGCTCGCACTTCTACCTCGCGCTCTACTGGGCCGAGGAGCTGGCGAACCAGACCGAGGACGCCGACCTCGCGGCCGCGTTCAAGCCGCTCGCCGAGAAGCTGCGGGCCAACGAGGCGAAGATCGCCGAGGAGCTGATCGCCGTCCAGGGCGAGCCCGCCGACATCGGTGGCTACTACTACCCGGACGCAGAGAAGACCTCGGCCGTGATGCGCCCGAGCGCGACGCTCAACGAGGCGCTCGCCGGGTTCTGATCGCTCGCTGATCACCGTGTCGCTGCCGGCCGCGGTCCGCACCTCGTTGCGGGCCGCGGCCGACGCGTCCCTTGCCCCGGGCCAGCAGGCGTACATGAAGTCGGCGATGCCCTTCCTCGGCGTCCGCGTTCCCGACGTACGCCGCCTGGTTCGCGCCCTCGTGCGCGAGCTCGGCGTCCACGACCCCCTGGAGCTGACGACCGCCGCACGCGAGCTGTGGGACGACGCCACCCACCGCGAGGAGAGGTACGCCGCGGCGGCCCTGGTCGGCCTGCGTCCCCTGCGCGGCGACCTGTCGCTGGTGCCCTTCCACGAACACGTCGCGCGCAGCGGCGCCTGGTGGGACCACGTCGACGAGGCCGCCCACCGGGTCGCCGAGCTGCACGACGCGCACCCGGTCGAGACCGCGCAGGTCGTGCGCCGCTGGTCGACCGACGACGGGTCCTTCTGGGTGCGCCGGCTCGCGATCATCTCCCAGCTCGGCCGCGGGGACCGGGTCGACCTCGACCTGCTGGTTGCGGTGCTGGAGCCCAACCTCGCCGACGGCGAGTTCTTCATCCGCAAGGCGGTCGGGTGGTCGCTGCGGGAGGTCGCGAAGGTGCACCCGGAGTGGGTCCGCGCCTACGCCGCCGGCCACGAGATGAGCCCGCTGAGCCGACGCGAGGCCCTCAAACACCTGTAGCCGGGCCGGGCATTCGCCGCAGTTTATTCGGAGGCGAACTGTCGGCGCCGGAACCTACGCTGGTGCCGATGACCACGACGCTGACCCGCCCCGACGCCCGCGAGCGGCCCGCTGTCGGTGGCGACCCGGCGCGTCGCGTCGACTGGCGCCGCCTGCGCACGCCGGCCGCCGGCTTCGCCGTGGGCGCGGTCGCGCTCGCGGCCCTCGGGCAGGCGCTCGGCACCGTCGTCGCCGGACGGATCGCCGACCACCCGACCGGCACCCTGGTCGGCTGGCTCGCACTGTTCGTCGTGGGGGCCGCGACCGTCGACACCGCCGGCCGGGTCGTGTGGGCGGGCGTGGTCGACCGGGCCGAGGGCCGGCTTCGCGGTGACCTGCTGAGCGCCGCGCTGCAGCAGCCTCTCGAGCACCTCACCGAGCAGGCCGTCGGCGAGGTCCTCGACCGGGTCGACGACGACACCCACGAGGTCGGGACCCTGCTGCGCCAGCAGATCTGGATGGCGATGCGCACCGGCTTCGCCTCGGTCCCGATGTGGCTGGTCGCCGGCTTCACCTGGTGGCCCGCCTTCGTCCTGTTCCCGCTCGTCGGCGCCGTCACGGTCTGGGTGATGCGTCCGGCGCTGGTCGAGATCGCCCGCCGCAAGGTGATCGAGGAGGCCGCCTGGACCGATCACGCCGCGGCACTCGAGGAGGGCGTCGCCGGGCGCGACGACCTGCGCACGAGCCTGGGCCAGGCGTTCGCCGTACGCAGGCTCGCGCAGCTCTCCGCCGACGTCCACGAGAAGTTCCGCCGGGTGCTGATGATCGAGGCCCGGCTGGCGATCAAGGTCGGCCTGCTGCTCCACGGACTGCTCGCCGCGATCGCGGTCTGTGGCGTCGCGCTGGTCAGCGGCGACCACCTCGGCGTCGCGCGACTGGTCACGCTCTTCTTGGTGACGACGATCTTCGTCGGCCAGATCAACAACCTGGCCCACCAGCTGCCCGACATCCAGGCCGGCCTCGGCGCGGTCCTGCGGCTGCGCCAGCTCCTCGCCGTCGAGGCGGAGCCCGAGGGCGGCGAGGCGGTCCCGTCGGGCGCGCTCGACCTGCGCATCCGCCACCTCGACTTCGCCTACAACGAGAGCTCGTTCGCGCTGCGCGACGTCACGCTGTACGTCGAGGAGGGCCACACCCTGGCCCTGGTCGGCCGCACCGGCTCGGGCAAGTCGACCCTCGCCTCGCTGCTCTCGCGGGCCGCGGAGCCGCCGCCCGGCACGATCTTCCTCGGCGGGGCCGACATCACCACGCTCGACCTCCACGAGCTGCGCCGCCGGGTCGGTGTCGTCACCCAGCGCACCGAGATCCTGGCCGGCAGCCTCGCCGACAACATCACGCTGTTCGCCAGCGTCCCGCGCGAGGAGGTCGAGGCGGCCGTCGCCGAGCTCGGCCTCACCGACTGGGTGGCCGGCCTGCCCGACGGCCTCGACACCCTGCTCGGTCCCGGCGGCACCACGCTGTCGGCAGGGGAGGAGCAGCTGGTCGCGTTCGCCCGGCTGCTGGTGCGCCACGTCCAGGTCGTCGTGCTCGACGAGGCGACGGCCCGGATGGACCCGGTCACCGAGGCCCGCGTCGTCGCGGCCGCCGACCGGCTGATCAGCGGCCGCACCGGCATCCTCGTCGCCCACCGGCTCAGCACCATCGAGCGCGCCGAGGCGGTCGCCGTGCTCGACCACGGCACCGTCATCCAGCACGGCCCGCGCGACGAGCTCGCGGTCGCCGACGGACCGTTCCGCCGGCTGCTCGCCGCCAGCGACACCGAGGGCTTCGCCGACGCCGACCTCGACCCGGCCGAGACCGGTACCGCGGTCGGCGGGCGTCGCCGTACCGGAACCCCGCCGGAGCGTCCCGAGGTCGGCTCCGGCTCCTCGTTGGCCCGCGGCACCTGGAACGCCTTCTGGGTCCGCCCGTGGTGGGGCGCCTGGTCGGTGCTGCTGTTCCTCGGCGGCACGATCTTCGCCCCGCTGGGCGCGATCACCGGCTTCGTCTGGGGCAAGGTCGTCGAGCGGCTCGAGGCGGGGGAGTCCGCGACCTCGCTGGTCGTCGTCCTCGTCGTCAGCCTGCTGGTCGCGCCGATCCTGCTCGCCGACGCCTTCCGCCGCTACCCGCGCTGGTGGATCGAGGTCATGCTCCGGGTGCGGATGTCCGTGCTCCTGGGCCAGGTCCGCAGCGAGCGGCTGCCGCGCACGCCTCCCGGCGAGGTGGTCGCGCGCTCCATGGACGCCGACCGCTACGCGAGGTACGCCGACCGCTGGGTCGACTTCGTCAACGGCCTGCTCATCGCCGCGATCACCATGGTCGCCGGTGGCACCTGGCTGGCCGGCGGCGTCCTGCTCGTCGTGATGCTCACCAGCGCGCTCGCGTCCTCGATCGGCCGCCCGATCGCCGGTCGCTCGGCCGCGCGCTCCTCGGCCGCCCGGGCCCGGTTCGGCCGGGCCGTGGTGTCGGCGGTCGAGTCGGCCCGCACGGTCAAGCTCGCGGGTCGCACTCCGCAGGTCCACGCCCACCTGAGCAAGGTCGACGACGGCCGTGTGGAGGCGGCCGTCTTCGAGCACCGCGTGCAGGCCGTCCTCGACGGCGTGCCGATCGTGATGGTGCAGGTCGGCGTCGTCGCGGCCTGGGCGCTCTACCTGTGGGACGTCTGGGGCCTGGCGACCGCGCTGCTCGTCGCGACGGCCGTCAACGGCTTCGACTGGTTCGGCCGGGTCGCCGGCGCCGTGGTCACCGAGGCCCCGGGCGTGCGCGCCTGGCAGCAGGCGACCGCGCGCTTCGCGGGTGGCCGGGACCTGATGGCGATGGCCGACGGGATCGACCTGGTCGCAGGCGAGGCGCCCGAGCCGGCCACGCCGGCGCGGGTCCCGCTGCAGCGGCTGGAGCTGGCCGGCTACACCGCGGTCCACGACGACGGCACGGTCGGCGCCACCGGCATCGACCTGGTCGTCGAGCGCGGCGAGCTGGTGCTGCTCGTCGGCCAGGTCGGCTCCGGCAAGTCCAGCCTGCTCTCCTCGCTGGCCGGCCTGATCGACCACCGCGGCTCGCTGCGCTGGAACGGCCAGGACGTCACCGACCCCGAGACCTTCCTGCGCCCCGGCCAGGTCGGCCACGTCGCCCAGGTGCCGCGGGTGCTCTCGGGCACCTTCGCCGACAACATCCTGCTCGGCCACGACCGACAGATGGCCGGCCCCGTCGAGACCGCCCGGATGGCCGAGGACGTCGCCGACGCCGGCGGCCCCGACGCGGTCATCGGACACCGGGGCGTACGTCTTTCCGGCGGCCAGGTCCAGCGCCTCGCCCTGGCCCGCGCCCTGGCGACCGACGCCGAGCTGCTGCTCGCCGACGACGTGTCCAGCGCGCTCGACGCCGCCACCGAGATCGAGCTGTGGGCGGCGCTGCGCGAGCGGCACACCACGGTGATCGGGGCGACCTCCAAGCGCGCCGCGCTCGCCCAGGCCGACCGCGTCGTCGTCCTCGTCGACGGCGAGGTCGCCGCAGTCGGGCCGTGGTCGTCGCTGGCCGGCGACTGGGGTCACCTCGCCGGCTGAGCCCGGGGCGTGGTCGGCGTTCTCTCGGTTCAACTACCGGATTTGTCGTGAGATGCCGCGATCGGCCGCGAATTCGGTAGTTGAACCGGTTCGGGCCGGCGACGTGGAGCCCAGACATCCGACGTCCCGGAATACGCCGGGCTGTCGCCCGGTTAGCATCCCCCGTGACCTCCTCGCCGACGACGACCTCGACCGAGGGGCGCCCCGAGGTGTCCCATCACCGACCCGCGCTGGCGATCCTGGCGCTCGCGGTCGGCGGGTTCACCATCGGCACCACCGAGTTCATGACGATGGGCGTGCTGCCCGAGATCGCCCACGGTGTCGAGGTGTCGGTGCCGGACGCGGGGCACGTGATCTCGGCGTACGCGCTCGGCGTGGTGGTCGGCGTACCGATCCTCGCCTTCTTCGGTGCCGCCTTGCCGCGCCGCGCCATGCTCGTGGGACTGATGGCCGCGTACGCCGCCTTCAACCTGCTCAGCGCGGCCGCACCCGGCTACGAGGTGCTCACGGTGGCCCGCTTCCTCGACGGGCTTCCCCACGGCGCCTACTTCGGCGTCGCCAGCCTGGTCGCGGCGAGCCTGGTCGCGCCCGAGCGGCGCGGGCGGGCGGTCGCGAGCGTCATGCTCGGGCTGTCGGTCGCCAATGTCGTCGGCGTCCCGCTGGCCACCTTCCTCGGCCAGCAGGTCGGCTGGCGCTCGACGTACCTGCTCGGCGGCCTGCTTGCCCTGGTCACCGTCGCGATGGTGCTCGCCGCGGTGCCGTCGGTGCCGGGCGACTCCGGGGCGAGCGGGCGCAAGGAGGCCCGCGAGTTCTTCGGCAGCCTCCAGGTGTGGCTGACCATGGCGGTCGGCGCCGTCGGGTTCGGCGGCATGTTCGCCGTCTACTCGTACATCGCCAAGACGGTCACCGTCGTCGGCGGCCTCGAGCGCGGCACGGTCCCGTTCTTCGTGCTGGCTCTGGGCCTCGGCATGGTCGCCGGCACCTGGCTCGCCGGCGAGCTCGCCGCGTGGTCGGTCTACCGCAGCCTGCTGCTGTCCGGCGTCGCCGGCATCGTGCTGATGCTCGTCTACTACGCCGCCGCCCCCCACGGCTGGGTGCTGCTGCCCGTCGCCTTCCTCGTCACCGCGACCGGATCCGTGCTCGTCGTCAACCTGCAGCTGCGGCTGATGGACGTCGCGGGCGACGCGGTCACCCTCGGCGCCGCGATGAACCACGCCGCCCTCAACATCGCCAACGCGCTCGGCGCCTGGCTCGGCGGACTGGTCATCGCCGGTGGTCATGGCTACCGCGCGCCGGCCCTCGTCGGCGCCGGCCTCGCCGCCGTCGGTACGGCGATCCTGGTCGCCTCGGCCGTCGTCCACCGCCGCCAAAGCGTCACTGCGGTCCGTGTCTGAGCTCGATGTGCCGCGCCCCATACGAATTGGCGCCTGATCGCCCCGATCTGCGACCAAACCGCATGGGGCGCGGTCAACCGGAGTCCGCCGCGGGCGGGGGCTTTACGAGGAGCTCAACCGGCCTGAGAGAATCCCTCCCATGTCCGCCACCACCGAGCACTCGCCCGTGCCGGAGACCGCGCAGCCGGCCGCGCCCGAGGGAGCCGCGCGACCGCGCGTGCTGTCCGGCATCCAGCCGACCGCCGACTCCTTCCACCTCGGCAACTACATGGGTGCGTTGCGGCAGTGGGTGGACCTGCAGCGCGACCACCAGCCGTTCTTCTTCATCGCCGACCAGCACGCGATCACGACCGACTGGGACCCGAAGCTGCTGCGCGAGCGCACCCTGCGCAGCGCGGCCCAGCTGCTCGCGGCGGGCGTCGAGCCCGAGAAGTCGGCGATCTTCGTGCAGAGCCACGTGCCGGCACACGCCCAGCTGGGGTGGGTGCTCAACGGCCTGACCGGGTTCGGCGAGGCGCGGCGGATGACCCAGTTCAAGGACAAGTCGGCCAAGGGCGGCGAGGGCGCGGCGAGCGTCGGCCTGTTCGCGTACCCGATCCTGATGGCCGCCGACATCCTGCTCTACCGGCCCCACTACGTGCCGGTCGGTGAGGACCAGCGCCAGCACCTCGAGCTGACCCGTGACCTCGCGCAGCGGTTCAACAGCCGGTTCAAGAAGACCTTCCGGCTGCCGGAGCCCTACATCCTCAAGGCGACCGCGAAGATCTACGACCTGCAGGAGCCGACGAAGAAGATGTCGAAGTCGGGCTCCGGCCCCAACGGCATCATCGAGATGCTCGAGGACCCGGCCCGCTCGGCGAAGAAGATCCGCTCGGCGGTCACCGACTCCGGCACCGAGATCCGCTTCGACCAGGAGGAGAAGCCGGGCGTCAGCAACCTGCTGACCATCTACTCGGCGCTGACCGGCGAGAGCATCCAGGCCCTCGAGGAGCAGTACGCCGGCAAGATGTACGGCGACCTCAAGAAGGACCTCGCCGAGGTGGTGGTCGGGTTCGTGACCCCGTTCCGGGACCGCACCCTCGAGCTCCTCGACAACCAGGACCACCTCATGCAGGTGCTCGCCCAGGGCGCCGAGACCGCCAACGCGGTCGCGGAGAGCACACTGCGCGACGTCTACCAGCGGATCGGGTTCGTGGCACCGGTGGAGCGTCGTACGGAGGCCGGCTGATGCCGGTGATCGGTGTCGCCGTCGCCATCCCCGAGCCCTGGGCCACCGAGCTGGTCGACTACCGGCTCCGCATCGGTGACCCCACCGCCGAGGGCGTGCCGAGCCACATCACGCTCATCCCGCCCACCGAGCTGCCGGGCGGGCTCGACGAGATCGAGGCCCACCTGGCCACGGCGGCGACCGAGGTCGCGCCGTTCCGGGTGCACCTGCGCGGAACGGGTACCTTCCGGCCCGTGTCGCCCGTGGTCTTCGTCAGCCTCGCCGAGGGAATCTCCCAGTGCGAGCAGCTGGCGGACGCCGTACGACGGGGGCCGCTCGCCGTCGACCTGGACTACCCGTACCACCCGCACGTCACCGTCGCCCACCACCTCGACGACCCGACCCTGGACCGGGCCTTCGACGACCTGGCCGGCTTCGACTGCGCGTTCGACGTCACCGACTTCCACCTGTACGTGCACCACGAGCAGGAGGGCTGGCGCTCGACCCGCACCTTCCCGCTCGGCTGACCCGGACCGGAGGCTCCCATGAAGCTCGTCGAACGTGTCAAGGCGAAGGTCACCGAGCTCCGTGACCGGTGGCCACTGGTCGACCATGCCGTGCGCACCCAGGAGCACTACAGCGCCGTGCAGGGCAGCCAGCAGGCAGGTGGCGTCACGTACTTCGGCTTCCTGTCCGTCTTCCCGATCCTGGCCCTGGCCTTCTTCGTGGTCGGCTGGATCGCCCACGTCTACCCCGACGCCCAGGACACCCTCGTCAAGGCCATCGACGAGGTGCTGCCCGGCCTGGTCGGCAGCGGCGACGGGCAGGTCGACCTCACCGACATCCAGGATGCCGCCGGGACGGTGGGGGTCATCGGCCTGGTCGGTGTGCTGTACGCCGGGCTGGGTTGGCTGTCCTCGGTCCAGTCGGCGCTGACCGTGATCTTCGAGATGCCCACCCGGCTGCGCCCGAACTTCGTCATCGGCAAGGTGCGCGACCTGGTCACCCTCGCCGTTCTCGGCGCGGTGCTGTTCACCAGCGTGATCGCCTCCGCGGTCCTCACCCGTTTCTCCCGCGCCCTGCTCGACATGGTCGGGATCGGCGCGCGGCTCGGCTGGCTGGTGGCCGTGCTCGCGGTGCTGCTCGGCCTGGCCGCCTCGGCCGTGCTCTTCTTCATGATGTTCCGGCTGCTGGTGCGCCCGTCGATCCCGGACCGGGCGCTCCGGTCGGGCGCCGTGCTGGGCGCGCTCGGCTTCGAGGTGCTCAAGCAGCTGTCCGGGCTGTTGCTCACCAGCACCCGCGGCCAGCCGGCCTTCCAGGCCTTCGGCATCGCGCTGATCCTGCTGGTGTGGATCAACTACTTCTCGCGGGTGATCCTGTACGCCGCCGCCTGGGCCCAGACCAGCCCGTTGGCCGAGCGCCCGCCGGCGCCGGTCCCCGCCGCCGCGGCGATCGCGGCTGCCAACTCGCCCCGCGCGACTGACACCGCCGAGGCCGCCGACGGCGGCGAGGCCCCCGGCCCGCGAGCGCCGAGCCTGCTCGCGTTCGCCGCCGGCGGCGTCGCGGGGGCGCTGGTCGCCCGGGTGGGTCGTCGTACCCCACGGTCTGGGAGAATGAGCAGGTGAAGTTCGAGCGCAAGCACGCCATCCTGCTCCTCGCCGTCGCGGCCTGGAACGTCTTCTCCTTCGGCAACTTCGCCAAGAACCTCTACCACGCGTACGACGCGGGGGAGGACCGCGCGACCGGCTACTGGGTGGCCCACACCGTGCTGATCGTCGTGAACTTCGTGATCGCCGGCCTCCTCGGCTCGCTGGGCTGGAAGGCGCTGCGCGCCTCGAAGGACGGCTGAGCCCGGACGGCCTCAGGCGAAGGCACCCAGCAGGAAGTACGTCGTCATCGGGCCCTTGCCCTTGACGTCGATCACCTGCGGGTCGCTGAACATGTAGCGGTCCTCCAGCAGCGCGTGGGTCGCCGCGGAGACCTGGATCCGGTGCGGCCGGCCGTGGGACTCCATCCGGCTTGCGGTGTTGACCGTGTCGCCCCACAGGTCGTAGGTGAACTTGCGCTGTCCGATCACGCCCGCGACGACAGGTCCGGACGCGATCCCGATCCGCATCGCGATCGGGCTCGGCCACGACGGTGAGAGCCGGGTCAGCGTGCGCTGCATGTCGAGCGCGAGCTCGGCGAGCGACGCGGCGTGGTTCTCGTCGGGCACCGGCAGCCCGGCGACGGCCATGTAAGCGTCGCCGACGGTCTTGATCTTCTCGATGCCGCGGAGGTCGCACAGTGCGTCGAACTCCCGGAACATCGTGTCCAGCAGGACCACCAGCTCCTCGGCGCTCAGCGCCTCCGAGACCGGCGTGAAGCCGACGATGTCGGAGAACAGCACGCTGACGTCGGGTGCCGAGTCGGCGATCGCGCCGCGCTCGGTGCGCAGCCGCTGGGCGATCGGCACCGGGAGCACGTTGAACAGCAGCTCCTCGGAGCGGGCACGCTCCAGCTCGACCTCGCGCTGCCGCTCGAAGGCCGTGCGCCGCAGCCGCTCGAGCGCGTAGCCGACGATGACAGCGATCGTGCTCAGCCCGATGGTCGGCGCGATGATCGTCTCGAGCTGGTCGGACCCGCGGGGGAGCGTGAGGCTGACGACGGCGTAGATCGCGACGGCCGCCATCGTGGCGTGCATCCGCAGCCGCAGCAGCCCGATCGCGCCGATCAGGGTCACCGTCCCGGAGGTGTGGACGTACGTCGCGGGCAGGTCCGCCGTACGCGCCAGGACGCTGCCGAGCAGCACCATGACGAACCCGGCCAGGAGCACCGAGCACAGCTGGAGGTGGCGGGCCACGAAGGACGCCCGGCGCACGAGCACGGCGGCCGCCAGCAGGGCGGGGGTGGCCACGGCGAAGCGGACCACCGCGGCAGCCCCGGCATCGCCGGAGCCGACCACGAGGAAGTCGATGCCGCCGTAGACGACGACGAAGAAGACGGCAACCCACACCGCGATCCGGGCCTGGCGCTGGCCGGCCGCGTCGTCGTACGCACGGAACTCGCGCTCGGCGTCCGGCTGGTCGAACTCGAGCATCCAGCGCCCCATGTGCAGCGCGTGCCGCTCCTGCAGCCACCTGACCCCCACAGCCGAATCGTGCCAGCCCCGCCGACCCGGCGCCTAGTGACCCGAAAAACACGCCGACCCGGCAGAAAGTGGTCTCCTCGGAGACACTTTCTGCCGGGTCGGCGCGGATCCGACGCCAGTTGGAGCCGGGTCAGTGACCGTTCTTCAGCGCGGTGCGCAGGTCCTTGTTGAGCTGGGAGATCACGTCGAGCGGGATCTCCTTCGGGCACGCCGCGGCGCACTCACCGATGTTGGTGCAGCCACCGAAGCCCTCGTGGTCGTGCTGGCCGACCATGTCGACCACGCGCGACCAGCGCTCCGGCTGGCCCTGCGGCAGCTCGCCGAGGTGGGTGATCTTGGCACCCAGGAACAGCGATGCGGAGCCGTTGGGGCACGCGGCGACGCAACCGCCACAGCCGATGCAGGTCGCGACGTTGAACGCCCGCATCGCCTTGTCGCGCGGCGCCGGCACCGAGTTGGCCTCGGGGGCCGAGCCGGTGTTGGCCGAGATGTAGCCGCCGGCCTGGATGATCCGGTCGAACGCCGAGCGGTCGACGACCAGGTCCTTGAGCACCGGGAACGGCTCGGCACGCCACGGCTCGATGGTGATCGTGTCGCCGTCGTTGAACGAGCGCATGTGCAGCTGGCAGGTCGTGGTGACCTCCGGGCCGTGCGCCTGGCCGTTGATCATCAGCGAGCACATGCCGCAGATGCCCTCACGACAGTCGCTGTCGAACGCGACCGGCTCCTCGCCGCTGGTGACGAGCTGCTCGTTGAGCAGGTCGAGCATCTCCAGGAAGGACATGTCGGAGGAGACGCCGTCGAGCTCGTAGGTGTGCATCGCACCCTTGGCGGCGGCGTTCTCCTGACGCCAGACCTTGAGCGTGACCTTCACTTGTAGCTCCTCTGCTTGAGCTCGATAGCGGTGTAGATGAGGTCTTCCTTGTGCAGGACCGGCTTGCCGCCCTCGTTGGAGTCGCCGCCCCACTCCCAGGCCGCGACGTACGCGAACTCGTCGTCGTGGCGCAGCGCCTCGCCGTCCTCCGTCTGCGACTCGGCACGGAAGTGGCCGCCGCAGGACTCGCGGCGGTTGAGCGCGTCGATGCACATGAGCTCGCCGAGCTCGATGAAGTCGGCGACGCGGTTGGCCTTCTCGAGGTCCTGGTTGAGCGAGTCGGGGGAGCCGAGCACGCGCACGTTGGTCCAGAACTCCTTGCGGAGCGCCTTGATCTTCTCGATCGCGAGCTTGAGGCCCTCCTCGGTGCGCTCCATGCCGCAGTACTCCCACATGATGGAGCCGAGCTCCTTGTGGATCGACTCGACCGAGCGGCTGCCGTTGATCGACATCAGCTTGGCGACGCGCTCGTTGACGGCGTCCAGCGCGGCCTTGACCTCGGGGTGGCTGTCGTCGATCTTCTCGAACGGGCCGTCGGCGAGGTACTCGCGGATGGTGTTCGGAAGCACGAAGTAGCCGTCGGCGAGGCCCTGCATCAGCGCCGAGGCGCCGAGGCGGTTGGCGCCGTGGTCGGAGAAGTTGGCCTCTCCGGTCACGAACAGGCCGTCGATGTTGGAGCGGAGCTCGTAGTCGACCCACAGGCCGCCCATGACGTAGTGCACGGCGGGGTAGATGCGCATCGGCACCTCGTAGGGGTTCTCGCCCGTGATCCGCTCGTACATGTCGAGGAGGTTGTCGTACTTCTCCTCGACGCCGTCCTTGCCGAGGCGCTTGATCGCGTCGGCGAAGTCGAGGTAGACGCCGCGGCGGACCATCTTGGTGGTGCCGTCGGGCTGCTGCTCCTCGATCGCGGGACCGACGCCGCGGCCCTCGTCGCACATGTACTTGGCCGCACGCGACGCGATGTCGCGGGGGACCAGGTTGCCGAACGACGGGTAGATGCGCTCGAGGTAGTAGTCGCGGTCCTCCTCGGGGATGTCGCGCGGGTCCTTCTCGCAGTCCTCGACCTTCTTGGGCACCCAGATCCGGCCGTCGTTGCGCAGCGACTCCGACATCAGGGTCAGCTTCGACTGGTGCGCGCCCGAGATCGGGATGCAGGTCGGGTGGATCTGCGTGTAGCAGGGGTTGGCCATGTAGGCGCCCTTGCGGTGCGCACGCCACGCCGCCATCACGTTCGAGCCCATCGCGTTGGTCGACAGGTAGAAGACGTTGCCGTAGCCGCCGGAGGCGAGCACGACGACGTCGGCGAGGTGGGTCTCGATGTCGCCGGTGACCATGTCGCGGGCGACGATGCCGCGGGCCTTGCCGTCGATGACGATCAGGTCGAGCATCTCGTGGCGGGTGAACTGCTCGACGGTGCCGGCCGCGACCTGGCGCTCCATGGCCTGGTAGGCGCCGATGAGCAGCTGCTGGCCCGTCTGGCCGCGGGCGTAGAACGTGCGGGAGACCTGCACGCCACCGAACGAGCGGTTGTCGAGGAGGCCGCCGTACTCGCGGGCGAACGGGACGCCCTGCGCGACGCACTGGTCGATGATGTTGGCCGAGACCTCGGCGAGGCGGTAGACGTTCGACTCGCGCGAGCGGTAGTCGCCGCCCTTCACGGTGTCGTAGAAGAGGCGGTACGTCGAGTCGCCGTCCTCGCGGTAGTTCTTGGCCGCGTTGATGCCACCCTGGGCGGCGATCGAGTGCGCCCGGCGCGGGGAGTCCTGGTAGCAGAACGACTTCACGTTGTAGCCGGCCTCGCCGAGCGTGGCGGCGGCGGCGCCACCGGCGAGGCCGGTGCCGACGATGATGATGTCGAGCTTGCGGCGGTTGGCCGGGTTGACCAGGCGGTTCTCGAACTTGCGGGTCGTCCAGCGCTCGGCGATCGGGCCGGTGGGCGCGTGGGTGTCGACGATCTTCTCGCCGAGCTCGTAGAAGCCCGCGGCGTCGTCGGAGGTCTGGACCGACGGCTGGTTGGTCTCGGTCAGACCGGGGAGGTAGTGGGTTCCTGCAGCCATGTTCGTTGGCCCCTTACTTCTCGATGATGCCGACGAGCACGGACAGCGGGACCAGCGAGAAGCCGCCGGCGACGACGATGGCGACGACCCAGCCGGCCGCGCGGGCGCGGGCGCGCGACGTGGCCGAGTTGGTGAAGCCCAGCGTCTGCAGCGAGCTGAACGTGCCGTGGTGCAGGTGGAGGCCGAGGGCGACCATCGCCAGCAGGTAGATGATCGTCATCCACCACAGGTCGAAGGTGTCGACGACCAGGGAGTACGGGTCGTGGCCGCCGGTGTCGCCGTTGCTCGGGTTGATCTTGACGATCGTGAAGTTGAGCAGGTGCCAGACGATGAAGACGAGGATCGTGACGCCGCCCCAGCGCATGGTGCGCGAGGAGATCGACGAGCCGACGTTCTTCTTGGCGACGTACTTCACCGGGCGAGCCTTGGCGGCGCGGCTGGCGAGGATCGCCGCGCACGCGATGTGGACGATGACGGCGACGATGAGGCCGACGCGCATGATCCACAGGAAGCCCTCGTGGGGGAGCATCGGCTCCCCGAGCTCACGCAGGTGCTCGGCGTAGTGGTTGAACGCCTCCCGCCCTGAGAAGGCCTTGAGGTTGCCGTACATGTGTCCCAGCACGAAGCCGATGAACAGCAGGCCACTCACAGCCATGAGCAATTTCAGGGCGATGGTCGTGCGTGCTGCACGACTGCCCTTCACCAGTTGAGGACGCGTCGTCGATGCCACGGGGGGCCACGCTACTCCCGCTACTGACCAGTAGGTGACCGGGATCATGTGAGATATGCACGTAAGGCAAGCCTTACTCGCGGCGTGTCTTGGCAGAACTAGCCGGTGATGTCGTCCAGGAAGTCGCTCGTCGGGACGAAGAAGAGGGTGCCGGTGACGGCGGTCGAGAAGTCGAGGATCCGGTCGTGGTTGCCGGGCGGGCGGCCGACGAACATGTTCGTCAGCATCAGCTCGGTGACGCCGGGGTCGTTGGCGTAGCCGATGAAGTAGGTGCCGAACTCGGCTGCGCCGACCCGGCCGAAGGGCATGTTGTCGCGCAGGATCGCGCGCTCGGTGCCGTCCGCGTCGACGATGGTGTTGAGGGCGACGTGGGAGTTGGCCGGCTTCACGTCGTCGGCCATCTCCACGTCGGAGAGCTTGGAGCGGCCGATCGCGCGCTCCTGGTCCTCGACGGACAGGGCGCCCCAGGCGGTCAGGTCGTGCAGGTACTTCTGGGTGATGACGTAGCTCCCGCCGGCGTACGTCGGGTCCTCGTCGCCGATCAGCACGGCGGCGTCCTTCTCGGGACCCTCGGGGTTCTCGGTGCCGTCGACGAAGCCGAGCATGTCGCGCTGGTCGAACGAGCGGAAGCCGTGCACCTCGTCGACGACCTTCCCCACGCCGGCCAGCCGCTCGGTGAGGTGCTGGGCGAGCTCGAAGCACAGGTCCATCCGGTGTGCCCGCAGGTGGAAGAAGAGGTCGCCGGGTGTGGCCGGGGCGTGGTGGCGCTCGCCGGTGACCTCGCGGAACGGGTGCAGGTGGGCCGGCCGCGGGGCGGTGAGCAGCCGGTCCCAGGCCTCGGCGCCGATCCCGACGACACAGGTCAGCTCGCCCTCGGGGATCCGGAAGCCGACCGAGCGGCGCAGGCCGCTGACGTCGGCGAGGAGCTGGCGCACGGTCACGGCGCCGGCCTCCCCGGTGCCGGGGTCGAGGGTGAGTGTCAGGAAGATCGCGGACTCGGTCAGCGGTGCGAGGACTGCTTGAGGAGTGGGCACCCGTCGATCCTCGTGGAAGCAGTCCCTGTCGACCAGAGGGAGGACGATCACCGTTGTTTATCAAGCCATGGCGGAATGATGTTTGACGGAGCCGGGGAGGCGCGGGACCCTGCAAGGGTGAGCAAGACGCGGCCGGACGCTGACCCCCAGGACGACCTCAGGGTCACCCCGCCGAAGACGTACGCCGCCGGTGTCCCTGCCGTCGCGCACGCGATGGAGTACTCCCTGGCCCAGGCCGGGCCGAAGCGCACCATGCTCACCCTGCTCAGCCTCAACCAGGCCGAGGGCATCGACTGCCCGGGCTGCGCGTGGCCGGACCCCAAGCACCGGCACAAGAACGAGTACTGCGAGAACGGCGCCAAGCACGTCAACGACGAGGCGACCACCCGGCGGGTGACCCGCGAGTTCTTCGCCGAGCACTCCGTCGCCGAGCTCGACACGAAGTCGGACATGTGGCTCAACCACCAGGGCCGGCTGACCGAGCCGATGGTGAAGCGTCCCGGTGCGACCCACTACGAGCCGATCAGCTGGGATGACGCGCTCGGCCTGGTCGCCGACGAGCTCAACGCCCTGGCCTCGCCCGACGAGGCGATGTTCTACACCTCGGGCCGGCTCAACAACGAGGCCGCGTTCCTGCTCCAGCTGTTCTCCCGTGCCTACGGCACCAACAACCTGCCCGACTGCTCGAACATGTGCCACGAGTCGAGCGGATCCGGCCTGGGGGAGACCCTCGGCATCGGCAAGGGCAGCGTCTCGCTCGACGACATCCACGAGTCCGACCTGGTCTTCGTCGTCGGCCAGAACCCCGGCACCAACCACCCGCGGATGCTCTCGGCCCTCGAGGAGACCAAGCGCAACGGCGGTCGCGTGATCGCGGTCAACCCGCTGCCCGAGGCCGGCCTGATCCGGTTCAAGAACCCGCAGAAGCCCAGCGGCGTCATCGGCAGGGGTACGCCGATCGCCGACGTCTTCGTGAAGATCCGCCCCGGCGGCGACCTGGCGCTCTTCCAGATGCTCAACCGGCTGCTGCTCGAGGCCGAGGACGCCGCACCCGGCACCGTGCTGGACCACGACTACATCGCGGCCCACACGACCGGCTTCGAGGAGTTCGCGGCCCACACCCGCGCGGTCACCTGGGAGCACGTGCTCGAGGCGACCGGACTGACCCGTGAGGAGATCGAGGGCGTCCACCGCGAGGTGCTCGCCGCCGGCAAGGTCATCGTGTGCTGGGCGATGGGCCTGACCCAGCACAGGCACGGCGTCCCCACCATCCGAGAGCTGGTCAGCTTCCTGCTGCTGCGTGGCAACCTGGGCCGCCCCGGCGCCGGAGTCTGCCCGGTGCGCGGGCACAGCAACGTCCAGGGCGACCGGACCATGGGCATCTGGGAGCGGGTGCCCGACAGCTTCCTCGACGCGCTGGGCACCGAGTTCTCCTTCGAGCCGCCGCGCCACCACGGCTTCGACTCGGTCGAGGGCGTCCGAGCGATGCGCGACGGCCGGGCCAGGGTCTTCGTCGGCGTGGCCGGCAACTTCGTGCGCGCCATGTCCGACAGCGACGTCACGGAGGCCGCCCTGCGCTCGTGCCGGCTGACCGTGCAGATCTCCACCAAGCTCAACCGCTCCCACACGGTGTGCGGCGAGACCGCGCTGATCCTGCCGACGCTGGGGCGCAGCGACCGCGACGTCCAGGCCACCGGCGAGCAGTTCGTGACCGTCGAGGACTCGATGAGCGAGGTGCACCAGTCCCGCGGCCGGCTCGACCCCGCCTCGCCCGACCTGCTCAGCGAGGTCGCGATCATCACCCGGCTGGCCCGGCGCACCCTCGGTGAGGGCGGCGCCATCCCGTGGGAGGACTTCGAGGCCGACTACGCCCTGGTCCGCGACCGGATCGCCCGCGTCGTGCCCGGCTTCGACGACTTCAACGCCCGGGTCGCCGTACCCGGCGGCTTCCGGCTGCCCAACCCGGTCAACGAGGGCCGCTTCCCGACGCCCAGCGGCAAGGCGGTCTTCACCTGCAACGACCTCGACATGATCGCCGCGCCGCCGGGCCACCTGGTGCTGCAGAGCCTGCGCTCGCACGACCAGTGGAACACCATCCCCTACGCCATGAACGACCGCTACCGCGGCATCCACGACGCCCGCCGGATCGTGATGGTCAACCCCGACGACATCGCCGAGCTCGGCCTGGCCGATCGCGACCTGGTCGACATCGTGAGCATCTGGACCGACGGCAGCGAGCGGCGCGCCGAGGGCTTCCGGGTCGTCGCCTATCCGGCGGCGCGCGGCTCGGCGGCGTCCTACTACCCCGAGACCAACGTGCTCGTCCCGCTGGACAGCGTGGCGGAGGTCAGCAACACGCCCACGTCGAAGGGCGTGATCGTGCGGTTGGAGCGCGTTGCCGGCTCCAGCTGACCGGCGCCACGCGGCGCGGGTCGCGCTGGGACTGCTCGTCCCCGGCCTCGTCCTGCTCGCGCTGGGGCGCCCCGAGCTGGTGATGTACGCCGCCTTCGGGTCGTTCGCCGGAATGTACGGCCGCCTGGAGGGGCGCGCGGAGCGGCTGCGGCACCAGTTCCACGGCGCCGGGATGCTGGTCACCGGCGTCGGCCTCGGCGCGCTGCTCTCGGCGAGCGGCGCCGGGCCGGCCGTGCTGGTCGCCGCCGTCACCGCGTTCGCGACCCTCGGCTCGCTCGTGACCGACGGCCTCGGCCTGCGCCCCGGCGGCCCCTTCTTCGGCATCTTCGCGCTCGGCGCGACGGCGTCGGTGAGTGCCGACCTGGTCAGCCCGGTCGGCGCGGTCCTCATCTGCGCCGGTACGGCGGCCTGGTGCCTGGCCCTCGGCGTCGCCGACCGTGCGGAGCGGCCGGCGCCCGCCCGGCGTCCCGACGGCCTGCCCGTGGGCGCCGTGCGGCAGGCCGGTCGCTACCTGCTGGCGACCGCGGTGGCCGGCGTCGTGGGCATCGGCCTGGGCATCGACCACGCGAACTGGGCGATGACGGCGGCCGCCGTACCACTGGCGATCGTGACGGCGGGGGAGACGCCGGACCTGGGCGCGGTGCTCGACCGCGCCGCACACCGGATCGCGGGCACCTTCGCCGGCCTCGTCGTCACCGCGGTCGTGCTGCTCCCGGAGCCGCGGCCGGAGGTCCTCGCCGTCGTGGTGGTCGTGCTGCTGTTCCCGACCGAGCTCTTCATGGCCCGGCACTACGGGCTGGCGCTGGGCTTCTTCACGCCGCTGATCATGATCATGACGGAGCTGGCGGCGCCCTCGGACCCGGTCGACCTGCTGCTCGCCCGCGGTGTCGACACCCTGATCGGCGTCGCCGCCGGGGTCGCGGCCGCGGCGCTCGTGCGAGGGCATCGGACCGCGCCGCAGCCGGTCACGGGCTGAACAGGTTGAGCCCGCGGGCGGTGTCGACCAGCGCCCGGGCCAGCAGCGACTCCGGCCCGTGGCCGGCCAGGACCAGCCCGACCTGGTGGGTACGACGCGGCTTCGGCAGCGGGATCGCACGCAGCCCCTCGGGCACCCCGAAGGTCGGCAGCCAAGCATGCGGCACCACGCTCGACAGGCCCATCGACGCGACGTGCGCGTAGACCGCCGAGACCGTGTCGGTCTCGACCACGACATTGCTGTCGACGCCGGTGTCGGCGAGGTGGCCGTCGATGATCCGGCGGTTCTGCATGTCTCCGGTCAGCAGGCACAGCGGCGAGCGGGCGGCGTCGAGCCAGGTCACCGCCTCCGCGGCGCCGTGCTCGCCGTCGGTCGGGGTCAGGAACAGGTAGCGCTCGCGGTAGAGCGGGACGACGCGCACGCGGCCGAGGGGCTCGCCGTCGACGTACGTCATCCCGACGTCGATGTCGAAGTCGTTGAGGCGGCGCACGATGTCGCGCGAGGACATCGACAGCAGCAGGAAGGTCGTCAACGGGTGCCGCTCGCGCATCGGGGTGGTGAGCAGCGACGCGACGCTCAGCGCCGTCGGGATCGCGCCCATCCGCAGGGTGCCGGTCAGGCCGCCGCGCATCGAGGCGATCGTCTGGTCCAGCGACTCCCGCTCGGCCAGCATCCGCTGGGCCCAGTGCAGGACCTGCACGCCCTCGGACGTGAACCCCTCGAACCGCTGGGCCCGCTTGACGATCTGGACGCCGAGCTCCTGCTCGAGCTTGCGGATCCCGGCGGACAGCGCCGGTTGGGTCACGTGGCAGGCCTCCGCAGCCCGGCCGAAGTGGCCCTCACGCGCCAGCGCGGCGAGGTACTCCAAGCGGCGCAGCAGCATGGCGGTCACCCTACGGCCCGGCCGCGCCCTAGTGTCGGGCGTGTGAAGCGCCCGCCCCTGATCGCCACCGCGTGGCCGCGGCTGCTGTCGGCGGTCGGCGCCGGCGCCGTGGCCGCCCTCCTCGGCTCGCTGGTGGAGGCCCAGCTCGCCGTACTGCTGGCGATCGCCGTCGCCGGTGCGGTCTACGTCGTGTTCGGCTGGGTCGTGCTGTGGCCGATGGACGCCGACGCGACGCGGGTCAACGCGACCCACGAGGACCTCACGCCCGGTGTCGACGAGGTCGTGGTCGGCGCGGCCGCGCTCGGCGGTCTCGGCGGCGTGGTCGCGCTGCTGCTCGTCGGCGGCAGCACGGTCGCCGGACGAGCAGACGCCGCCGTGGCGCTGGGCGGGGTGTTCGCGGCCTGGGCGTCGCTGCACCTGATGTACGCGACCCGGTACGCCCACCTCTACTACTCCGACACTCCGGGCGGGATCGACTTCAACAGCACCGAGCCGCCGGCGTTCCGGGACTTCCTCTACTTCAGCTACAACCTCGGCATGACCTACCAGGTCTCCGACACGGCCGTGCAGAACGGCGCGATCCGCGCGGTGGTGCTGCGGCACTGCTTGGCGTCGTACGTCTTCGGGGCGGCGATCATCGCGACCACCATCAACCTGGTCGTCGGGATCGTGGCCTGAGCCCGCATACCGGCTGAGGCTCAGGCCACGACCGGCGCCGGCAGCGGGTACGTCGAGGAGACCAGGTCGTCGACCGCGTCGGCCCAGGTACGACGCAGCGCCCGCTCCCGGCCGGCCGCACCGAGCAGGTGACGGTGCGGGTCGGCGGCCACCGCGGTGACGGCGCGGACCAGGTCGCGGGGGTCTGCGGCGTCGTACAGGACACCGGTCTGCAGGTGCTCGACGACATCGCGCGCGCCGCCGGCCCGGGGCGCGACGACCGGGACGCCGGAGGCGCCCGCCTCGCGCAGTGCATGGCAGTCGGTCTCGTGCTCGCCGGGGTGGACGAGGACGTCGAGGGTCGGCAGCGCCACCGTCAGGTCGCCCACCGCGAGCGGGCCGGTGAACCGGGCCTGCGGCAGCCGGCGGGCCAGCCACTCCCGGTCCGGGCCGCCGCCGATCACGACCAGGCGGATGCCGGGGACCTCGGCCAGGGCCGCCAGGCGTCGTACGCCGGCCGCCTTGTGGAGCCCTCCGACGTACCCGACGACGACCTGGCCGTCGCCGGACTTCGCGCGTGACCAGGACTGGTGCAGCCACGGGTCGCGCAGCGTGGGGGTGAAGGCGAGCGGGTCGACGCCCGGCTCCCAGAGTGCGGCCTCGACACCGAGCTCCGCGGCCCGGCCGACCATCCACGGTGAGGTGACCAGGACCCGGTCGGCGCGCTCGGCGACCTTGGCCCGCCAGTAGTCGGCGGCCAGGTCGAGCACCGGCGACTGCTCGACCGCGAGGGTCGGTACGCCGGCCCGCGCAGCGTGCTTGAGCGCCTTGCGGCCGACGGCACGGGGGGAGTGGACCTGGACCAGGTCGGGCGCGAACCGGTCGATCGCCTCGCGCAGCTGGGCGCCGGTCGGCTCCAGGGGTCGGACCCGCACGACGTCGCAGCCGCGGTAGCTCGCCAGGCCCGGGCCGGGTGCGATGATCTGCACGACGTGGCCACGGTCGACCAGGCGGTCCACGGTCGCCTTCAGGGTCGTGGTGGTGCAGTCGAGCGCCGGGTAGAACGACTCGGTGGCCAGGACGATCCTCATGCCACCCACGGTGGGCGGCCGACATGGCGGGACGTCACCGGTCGGGTGGCGCAGGGGTGAACGGTCGGGGTGAACGGTCGGGGCGAACGCTGGTCGGTGCTCGCGCCTAGGTTGGTCGGCATGGACATGAAGCTCGAGCTGGTTGCCGTGCCCGTGACCGACGTGGACCGGGCCAAGGAGTTCTACGTGCGCGCCGGCTTCAACGCCGACCACGACCACACCGTCAGCGAGGAGGTCCGGTTCGTGCAGCTCACGCCGCCGGGCTCGGCCTGCTCGATCGCGATCGGCAAGGGCCTGACCACCATGACGCCCGGTTCGCTCGACAACCTGCAGATGGTGGTCGCCGACGCCGACGCGATCCGTGCGGACCTGGCCGGTCGCGGCATCGACGTGTCGGCGGTCGACGACCAGCCGTGGGGCCGGTTCGTCTACTTCGCCGATCCCGACGGCAACCGTTGGGCCCTCCAGCAGCTGCCCGACTGGTCGGCGAACGCAGGCTGAGTCACTCGCCGTCGTCGTCGGCGCCGACCGTCCGCGGAGGTAGCCGGCCCTCCCCGATGGCGTGGGCGACCTCGCGGATCCGCTCGCCGCTCTCGCGCCAGTCCCCGGACGGGGCGTCCCACCAGGTCGTGAAGCCGCGGCGGGCCTCGATGGTCCAGTGCGCGCCGAGGGCGACCCGGGCCAGCGCAGCGAACGGGATCAGCAGCAGGAGCAGCACGAACTCGAACGCCACGAACAGCGCGAGGATGATGAAGGGCAGCGCGAGGACCAGCAGCACGATCGCGATGACCGCGCTCACCGGGTCGTCGCCGAGCCCGTTCAGCCCATCGAGCGGGCCGGTTCCGGCCGAGCGCAGGCGTCGGCGCCACGGCACCCAACGCCGGGTCACGCGCCAGGTCTCGCCCTCCGGGTCACGTACTTTCACGCGGTGGATCGTAGGGGGTCGGCGGGACAGGGCCCTGCAGCTGCGAGCCGAGCGTCTGCATCGGTGGGTCGCCGCGCTCGATGGCCCCCGCCACGTCGCGGATCCGCTGTCCGCTCGCGGTCCAGCTGCCGACCTCGTGCTCCCAGTGCGCGCGGAAACCGAGGCGGGCCTCGACCCACCACTTCCTCCCGAAGGCGATCCTGGCCAGCGTGACGATCGGCAGCAGGGCGACGAGCAGCACCAGCTCGCCGCCCGAGAGCAGCACGAAGCTCAGGACGGGAAGGACGACCAGCCCGAGGACCAGGGCGATCACGAACCCGGCGATCCCGTCGGCACCCTCGAGCCACAACCGCGGGCCCACCATCCGCCGCCGCGGCCGCCAGGGCAGCCAGCGGCGGGTGACCCGCCACGTCCGTCCCTCGGGATCGACCACCTTCATGGGCAGAACCTAACGAGTGCTTGGTGAGCCTGCGGCTACCTCCGGGTAGCCGGAGATATCTCACACCTCGGTAACAGGGGCGCTGTCACGGATAGGCTTGCCGCTTGTGACTGACTCGCCCCTGACGCTGGCGCAGCCCGAGGACGCGCACACGCGCGCCGAGTGGGAGGCCGCCACCGCCGCCGTGCTGCGCAAACAGCGCAAGCTCAGCGACAGCGACCCCGACAGCGCCGTGTGGGACAAGCTGACCCGCACCACCCTCGACGGCATCGGCATCACGCCGCTCGGCCTGCCCGGCGGCCCCGCGACCGCCGTACGTCCCACGCGTCACGGTGCGTGGGACATCCGCAGCCTGGTCTCCGGCCCCGACGCCAAGCTCGTCAACGAGGCGGCGCTGGTCGACCTCGACGGCGGTGTGACCAGCCTGTGGCTGGCCGCCGACGCCGACACCGACGTGGCCGCGACGCTGAAGGACGTGCTGCTCGACCTGGCCCCCGTCGTCCTCGATGCCCCGTCGGCGACGACGAAGGTGGCCGAGGCCTTCCTGGCCCTGCCCGGCGCCAAGCACCCCGACAGCAACCTCGGCATCGACCCGCTCGGCGTCATGCTGCGCGACATCCCGCTGGCGGTCGACGAGGCCGTCGCCGAGCTGCAGTCGCTGGCCCGCAAGGCCGACCAGAACGACGTCCGCGCGATCGTCGTCGATGCGACCGCCGCCCACGACCTCGGCGCCAGCGACGCCCAGGAGCTCGGCTGGTCGATCGCCGCCGGCGTCGCCTACCTGCGCTGGCTCACCGACCACGGCCTGTCCGTGGCCGACGCGGCCGGCCAGGTGGAGTTCCGCTACGCCGCCACCGACGAGCAGTTCCCGACCATCGCCAAGCTGCGCGCGGCGCGCGTGCTGTGGGCGCGCGTGCTCGAGCTGAGCGGGGTCGAGGCGCCGGTCGCCCAGCGCCAGCACGCGGTCACCAGCCGGCCGATGCTCAGCAAGTACGACCCCTACGTCAACATGCTGCGCGGCACCGTCGCGGCCTTCGCCGCCGGCGTCGGTGGCGCCGACGCGGTCACCGTGCTGCCCTTCGACAGCGCCAACGGCCGCCCCGACGGGTTCGGTCGCCGGATCGCGCGCAACGTCAACCACCTGCTCATCGACGAGTCCCACGTCGCCGCGGTCGCCGACCCGGCCGGCGGTGCGTACGCCGTCGAGCAGCTCACCGCCGACCTGGCGGCCGCCGGCTGGGCGGAGTTCCAGCAGCTCGAGTCCGAGTGGGAGGGCGGCCACGACTTCGACCCGTTCCGCGCCCGGATCGCCGCCGTCGTGGAGAAGCGCGAGGCCGACATCGCCCGCCGCAAGCGGCCGCTGACCGGCGTCAGCGAGTTCCCGAACCTCGGCGAGACCCTGCCCGAGCGCGCCGCCGACCCGCTCAACGACCGGGTCCGCCGCTACGGCGCGTCGTTCGAGGCACTGCGCGACGAGCCGGCCGCCCGGCCGGTCTTCCTCGCCACGCTCGGCACCATCGCCCAGCACACCGCCCGCGCCACCTTCGTGAGCAACCTGCTCGCCGCCGGCGGCATCGCGGTCGAGGTCGCCGGTGCGACCGCGGGTGTCGAGGACCTCACCCGCGCGTACGCCGGCCAGCCAGTCGTCTGCCTCGCCGGCACCGACGCCGCCTACGGTGAGTGGGGTGCCGCCGCGATCGCAGCCCTCCGCGAGGCGGGCGCACAGCACGTGATCATCGCCGGGAAGCCCGATGCCGTGGACGCGGAGGTCGACGACGCCGCTGCGCTGGGCGTGGACGCCCTGGCGTTCCTGACCGCCACGAGGGAGAAGCTGGCATGAGCGTTCCGAAGAGCTTCGCGGGCCTGGCGCTCGCTGCCGACCAGGCCGCGGCCGCCGCGCCCAACCCGCCGCAGGGCGAGGGCTGGAAGAGCCCCGAGGGCATCGAGATCGCGCCGTCGTACGGCCCCGAGGACCTCGCCGGCCTCGACGCGCTCGACACCTACCCGGGCCTGAGCCCGTTCCTGCGCGGGCCGTACCCGACGATGTACACCACGCAGCCGTGGACGATCCGGCAGTACGCCGGCTTCTCCACCGCCGAGGAGTCCAACGCCTTCTACCGCCGCAACCTCGCGGCCGGGCAGAAGGGCCTGTCGGTCGCCTTCGACCTCGCGACCCACCGCGGCTACGACTCCGACCACCCACGGGTGCGCGGCGACGTCGGCATGGCGGGTGTCGCGATCGACTCGATCTACGACACCCGCACCCTGTTCGACGGCATCCCGCTGGACCAGATGTCCGTCTCGATGACGATGAACGGCGCGGTGCTCCCGGTGCTCGCGCTCTACATCGCCGCGGCCGAGGAGCAGGGGGTGAAGCCGGAGCAGCTCTCGGGGACCATCCAGAACGACATCCTCAAGGAGTTCATGGTCCGCAACACCTACATCTACCCGCCGGCGCCGTCGATGCGGATCATCTCCGACATCTTCGCGTACACCAGCCAGAGGATGCCGCGGTTCAACTCGATCTCGATCTCCGGCTACCACATGCAGGAGGCCGGGGCGACCGCCGACCTCGAGCTGGCCTACACGCTGGCCGACGGCGTCGAGTACATCCGCGCCGGTCTCGAGTCGGGCCTGACCATCGACCAGTTCGCGCCGCGACTGTCCTTCTTCTGGGCGATCGGCATGAACTTCTACATGGAAGTCGCCAAGATGCGCGCGGCCCGGGCGCTGTGGAGCCGGCTGGTGCGCCAGTTCGACCCGCAGAACCCCAAGTCGCTGTCACTGCGCACCCATTCGCAGACCTCCGGCTGGTCGCTGACGGCGCAGGACGTGTTCAACAACGTCGGGCGCACCGCGATCGAGGCCATGGCCGCGACCCAGGGCCACACCCAGTCGCTGCACACCAACGCCCTGGACGAGGCGATCGCGCTGCCGACCGACTTCTCGGCCCGCATCGCGCGCAACACCCAGCTGCTGCTGCAGCAGGAGAGCGGTACGACGTACTCCATCGACCCGTGGGCCGGCTCCTACTACGTCGAGAAGCTCACCCACGACCTCGCCGAGCGAGCGTGGGCGCACATCCAGGAGGCCGAGGCCGCCGGTGGCATGGCCGCCGCGATCGAGCAGGGCATCCCGAAGATGCGCATCGAGGAGGCCGCCGCCCGCACCCAGGCGCGGATCGACTCGGGCTCGCAGAAGGTGATCGGCGTCAACACCTTCCGGCTGCCGGCCGAAGACCCGCTCGAGGTGCTCAAGGTCGACAACGACGAGGTCTACCGCCAGCAGGTCGCCAAGCTCGAGCGGCTGCGTGCCGAGCGCAACGGCGCCGATGTCGAGGCCGCCCTGCACGCCCTGACCCGCAGCGCCGAGAGCGGCGACGGCAACCTGCTCGACCTGGCCGTCAGCGCCGCCCGTGCCAAGGCCACGGTCGGTGAGATCTCCGACGCGATGGAGAAGGTCTACGGGCGCCACCAGGCGGTCATCCGTACGATCAGCGGCGTGTATCGCGACGAGGCCGACCTGGCCAACGACGGCGAGGGGGACACCCTCGTCGCCCAGGCCCGCCAGGCGACCGACGAGTTCGCCGAGGAGGAGGGCCGCCGGCCCCGCATCCTGGTGGCCAAGATGGGCCAGGACGGCCACGACCGCGGCCAGAAGGTCGTCGTGTCGGCCTTCGCCGACCTCGGCTTCGACGTCGACGTGGGCCCGCTGTTCTCCACGCCCGAGGAGGTCGCGCAGCAGGCGATCGACGCCGACGTGCACATCGTCGGTGTCTCGTCGCTCGCCGCGGGCCACCTCACCCTGCTGCCCGCGCTGAAGACGGCGCTGGCCGAGCAGGGCCGTGACGACATCATGGTCGTCATCGGAGGCGTGATCCCGCCGGACGACGTCCCCACCCTCAAGGAGATGGGCGCCGCGGCGGTGTTCCTCCCCGGCACGGTGATCGCGGAGTCCGCGCTCGACCTGCTGGCGAGGCTGCGGACGACCCTCGGGCACTGAGCATGCAGGTCGACGACCTGCTCGACGGCCTGCGTGCCGGGCACCGCGCCACCATGGCGCGGGCCATCACGCTGGTCGAGTCGACCGCGCCCCGGCACCGCCGGACCGCCCGTGAGCTGCTGACGGCTCTGGCCACCGACGCCCCGACCCGGACGCCCGCCGTACGCGTCGGCATCTCGGGCGTGCCCGGCGTCGGCAAGTCGACCTTCATCGAGGCGCTCGGCGGCCTGCTCACGGCCGCCGGGCACAAGGTCGGCGTGCTCGCCGTCGACCCGTCGTCGGTGCGCACCGGCGGCTCGGTCCTCGGCGACAAGACCCGGATGGCCACGCTGTCGGCGCACCCGAACGCGTTCATCCGGCCCTCACCGTCCGCCGGCACCCTCGGCGGTGTCGCCCGCGCCACCACGCAGGCGATGGCCGTCCTCGAGGCAGCCGGGTACGACGTCGTCCTGGTCGAGACCGTCGGCGTCGGCCAGTCCGAGGTCACCGTGGCCGGCATGGTCGACACCTTCTTGTTCCTCACCCTGGCCCGCACCGGCGACCAGCTGCAGGGCATCAAGAAGGGGATCTTGGAGATCGCCGACGTGATCGCGGTCAACAAGGCCGATCCCGACGACCCCGCCCGCGAGCAGGAGGCACGGGTGGCCGCCCGCGACCTCGCCGGTGCGCTGCGGCTGGTCCGCGGCCACGCCGAGTGGGCGCCGCCGGTCGTCACCTGCTCCGGCCTCACCGGCGCCCGCGTCGACGAGGTGTGGGACCAGGTCCTCAAGCACCGCGACCATCTCGGCGCCGACGGGCTGGCCCACAAGCGCGCCGAGCAGCAGCTCGACTTCACCTGGGCGCTGGTCCGCGACGAGCTGGACCAGCGGCTGCGGCACAGCGCCGGCGTCCGGGCGGTCCAGGCCGACGTACGCGCGGCGCTGCTGGCCGGCGAGCTCACCGCGCCGCTGGCGGCGGACCGCCTGCTGGCGGCCTACGACACCGATCACTGACGCGGCATAGGCTGGGCACGTGGTGGATGCAGCGCTGACCCTGGTCGACTCCGCCGTCGCGAAGTACGACGACGAGCTGGTCGAGCTGCGCCGTGACCTCCACCGGCACCCTGAGGTGTCCTGGCAGGAGCAGCGCACCTCCGAGCGGGTGATCGAGCATCTCGAGCGCGCCGGCTGGCGGATCAGCCGGATGCCGCGCAGCGGCGTGATCGCCGACCTGGGGGAGGCGGGCCCGACCGTCGCGCTCCGTGCCGACCTCGACGCGCTGCCCGTCGCCGACCTGACCACCGACCCATGGACCAGCAGCGTGCCCGGCGTGGCCCACGCGTGCGGGCACGACGTGCACACCAGCGCGCTCGTCGGCGCCGGTCACGCGCTCGCCGAGCTGCACGCCCAGGGCCTGCTCCGCGGCCGGGTGCGGCTGCTCTTCCAGCCGGCCGAGGAGGTCATGCCCGGCGGTGCCCGCCACCTGATCAACCACGGCGCGATCGAGGGGGTCGAGCGGATCTTCGCGCTCCACTGCGACCCGTCGGTCGACGTGGGCGCGGTCGGCCTGCGGTCCGGCCCGATCACCAGCGCGGCCGACCGCATCGACGTACGCCTCGAGGGCAACGGCGGGCACACCTCGCGCCCCCACCTCACCGGCGACCTGACCTTCGCGCTGGCCAAGATCACCAGCGAGCTGCCGGCCGTGCTGAGCCGCCGGATGGACCCGCGCGCCGGCGTCAGCGTCGTGTGGGGCATGCTCCGCGCCGGCTCGGCCGCCAACGTGATCCCCGACCACGGCATCGCGAGCGGGACCGTCCGCATCCTCGACGCCGAGGCCTGGGCGTCCTGCGAGGCCGTGGTCCGCGAGGCGGTGCTCGACATCGTGCGCCCCTACGGCGTCACCGCCAACGTCGACTACCTCCAGGGCGTGCCGCCGGTGGTCAACGAGCGGGCCAGCGTCGCGATGGTCGCCGCGGCCGCCGACGACCTGCTCGGCCTGCACCACCGCACCGAGGTCGAGCAGAGCCTCGGGGGAGAGGACTTCGGCTGGTACCTCGAGCAGGTTCCCGGCGCGATGTTCCGCCTCGGCACCCGCAGCCCCGGGGGCCCGACCTTCGACCTCCACCAGGGCGACTTCGAGGTCGACGAGGCGGCGATCGGGTACGGCGCCCGGATGCTGGCCGGCGCCGCCGTGAACGCGCTCGCCCAGGCCTGACCGGGGCCAGATCGGCGCACCCACGGGGGTTTCAGTCCCGCGACTCCTGGCAAGGGTTCACCCCATGTCTCGGAACACGCGTGCCCTGCGCACACCCGCCGCCCTCGCCACCGCCACCGTCGCCCTGCTGGGCGCGAGCGCCGTCCTCCCGGCCCCGGCCCACGCGGCCGTCACCCTCGACTGCACCGGCGGACCGGTCACGATCGACGACAGCACCGAGGACTACACCCTCACCGGCGCCTGCTCGGCCGTCATCCTCAACGGCAGCAACCTGAGCGTCGCGCTGACCAGCGCCACGACCGTGATGGTCACCGGCGCGAACGTCGACGTCACGGCCACCGGTGCCCTCGGCCCGGTCGTCGTCACCGGCTCCAACAGCTCGGTCACCGCCACCGCCGCGCCCAGCGCGCGCGTCGAGGCCAGCAACGTCGACGTCCGCATCCCGGCCCTCGACCGTGCGGTCCTGATCGGCTCCAACAACAAGGTCGTCGCCGACCAGGGCACCAGGGTCAAGATCAAGGGCTCCAACAACCGGGCCAAGTACCGCGCGCTGCGCAAGGTCGTCGTCCGCGGCGCCAACAACACCGTGAAGGTGCGCACCGGCAAGACCAAGGTGCGCGTCAAGGGCGCCAACAACGTGGTGCGCGTGCACCGCCGCGGCTGACGCCTGCCCGGTGGTTTCGAGGCTCGGCGCTGGGGCGCCTCGCACCTCAACCACCGGCGGTTACCCCTTCCGGTAGGGCACCCCGTCCGCGGCGGGGGCCCGCGAGGCCCCGACCAGGCCGGCGACGGCGACGATCGTGACGACGTACGGCAGCATCAGCATGAACTGGCTGGGCACCGGCGAGCCGATCACCGACAGCGCGAGCTGCAGGTTCGACGCGAAGCCGAACAGCAGCGCGGCGAGGGTCGCGCGGACCGGGTCCCAGCGGCCGAAGATGACGGCGGCGAGGGCGATGTAGCCCGCGCCGTCGGTCATCTCCTCCCCGAACTGCGGCACCGAGACCAGGGTGTACGTCGCGCCGCCGGCGCCGGCGATCAGGCCGGCGATGAGCAGCGTGGTGTAGCGGGTGCGGTTGACCTTGATGCCGACGGTGTCGGCGGCCTTCGGGTGCTCGCCGACGGCGCGGACCCGCAGGCCCCACTTGGTGCGGTAGAGCGCCCAGGCGACGACCGCGACGGCGACGTACATCAGGTAGACGAGGATCGTCTGGCGGAACAGCACCGGGCCGATGATCGGGATGTCGCCGAGGACGGGGATCGGCAGCCGGGAGAAGTGCTCGGGGGCGTTGAGCTTGTCGGGGTTCTCGGTGAGCACCTGGCCGTAGAGGAAGCTGGTCAGGCCGATCACGAGCACGTTGAGGACGACGCCGACGATGACCTGGTCGACGAAGTAGGTGATCGCGAAGAAGCCGAGCACCAGGGCGACCAGCCCACCGGCGACCATCGCGGCGACCAGGCCGCCCCAGGGGGAGCCGACGAGGGTGCCGACCATGGCGGCCGCGAACGCGCCGAACAGCAGCTGGCCGTCGATCGCGATGTTGACGACGCCCGCCCGCTCGCCGAGGACGCCGCCGAGGGCACCGAACACGAGCGGGACGGCGAGGGTGATCGAGCCGCCCAGCAGGCCGACCACGGTCAGGCTGTCGCCGGCCGCGGCCCAGGTGAGGAACGCTGTCACCGCGAAGAAGGCGAACAGGGCGACCAGCCACAGCGGCGTCCGACGCCCGCGGCTGACCAGCAGCGCCGACGCGGCCGTGCACACGGCGAGCAGCACCACCAGCGTCGCGACCGTCGCGGTCGAGGGCAGGGTGATCTCCGGCAGGTCGAAGAAGTCGGTCTCCGCGGCCAGCTGGAACGTGGTGTCGCCGGAGCGGGCGCCGAGGGCGAGCAACAGCGCGACGAGCATCGTGACGACGCCCAGCATGATCGGGGCCTTCAACGCCGTCCGGAGCGGTACGGCGACCGGTTCCGCGGCGTCGGCGGGCACCGGGACGGTCACCTTGGTGTCGCTCATGCCGTCGCCTCCTTCGGCAGCCGGAAGATAGCTCGCACCAGTGGGGGAGCGGCGATGAACAAGACGATGAGCGACTGGATGACCAGCACGATCTCGACCGGGATGCCCTCGGCGGCGGCCATCGAGAAGCCACCGGCCTTCAGGCCGCCGAACAGCAGTCCGGCGGCGAGGATGCCGAGGGGACGGGACCGGCCCAGCAGCGCGACGGTGATGGCGTCGAAGCCGATGCCGGCGTCCAGGTCGACGGTGACGCCGCTGGTCGTCGTACCGAGGATCTGGTTGACGCCGGCCAGGCCGACCAGGCCGCCGGCGATCAGCATCACGATCAGGTAGGTGCGACCGACGTCGATGCCGGCGGCGCGGGCGGCGTCGGGGTTCTCGCCGACGGCGCGGAACCGGAAGCCGAGCGCCGACTTGTTGAGCAACCACCACACCACGGCGACCGCGACCAGCGCGAGCAGGAAGCCGGCGTGCAGGTTGAACCGGTCGCCGAGCAGCTTGGGCAGGATGACCGACTCGGGCATCGGCTCGGACTTCGGGTTGAGCGAGCCGGGGGCCTGGAGCAGGCCCTGCTTGGAGAGGGCGTAGAAGACCAGGTAGTAGCCGACGTAGTTGAGCATGATCGTGACGATCACCTCGTGGGCGCCGCTCTGCGCCTTGAGGAAGCCGGCGATGCCGGCCCACAGGGCGCCGGCCAGCGCGCCGGCCAGGATCGCCAGCGGCAGGTGCAGCGCCATCGGCAGGTCCATGCTGACCCCGACCCAGCCGGCGGCGGCACCGGCGAGCAGCATCTGGCCGCGGCCACCGATGTTGAACATGCCGGCGCGGAAGGCCAGACCGACGCCCAGGCCGGCCAGGATCAGCGGGCCCGAGAACTTGAGGGTCTCGGTCAGCGGCCGGATCCGGCCCTGGAAGCCGGTGAGGTTGGTGTTGTAGATCGCGCCGCGGAACAGGGCGGTGTAGGCGTCGGAGATCGAGGTCCAGACCGCGCTGAAGAAGTCGCCCGGCCGGGCGCCGATGTAGCCGGCGGTCGTGCGGACGTTCTCGTCGGTCAGCAGGATCATCAGCGAGCCGACGACCACGGCGAGGAAGACCGACAGCACCGCGACCATCGCGTTGCCCGCGACGATCTCGCGCAGCACGCCGTCGAAGCGGCTGCGTCCGCCGTCCTGCTTCTGCCCGAACTCGGACTCCATGTCGGTGCTCACGCAGCGGTTCCTTCCGGGCGCTCGCCGGCCATCATCAGGCCGAGGGTCTCGCGGGGTGTGTCGGCCGGCACGATGCCGACCACCTGCCCGCGGTAGAGGACCATGATCCGGTCCGAGAGGGCGACGATCTCGTCGAGCTCGGTGGAGACCAGGAGCACCGGTACGCCGGAGTCGCGGGTCGCCACCACCTGCTTGTGGATGAACTCGATCGAGCCGACGTCGACACCGCGGGTGGGTTGGGCGGCGACGAGCAGGCTGAGGTCGCGGGACAGCTCGCGGGCCACCACGACCTTCTGCTGGTTGCCGCCCGAGAGCTGGCTGGCCGTCGCCTGGATGCCGGAGGCGCGGACGTCGTACTCGACCAGCTTCTGCTGGGCGAAGTCCTCCAGGAAGCCGGAGCGGACGGTGCCCGCGGACACGAACGGCTTGCCGTGGCTGCGGTTGAGCATGAGGTTCTCGGCGATCGTGAATCCACCGACGAGGCCGTCGACCTGACGGTCCTCGGGGATGAAGCCGACGCCCGCGTCGAGGATCTTGCGCACCGACCGGCCGACCAGCTCGTGGTCGCCGAGGCGGATCGACCCGTGGACGTGGGCCTGCAGGCCCATGATCGCCTCGGTGAGCTCGGTCTGGCCGTTGCCCTGGACGCCGGCGACGCCGAGCACCTCGCCCCGTGCGATCGAGAAGCTGATCCCGTCGAGGTGGCTGTGGCCGCTGTCGTCGGTGACCCGCAGGTCGCGTACGACGAGCGCGTCGGGCCCGGGCTGCGCGGGCTCCTTGTGCACCGTCAGCTCGACCGGGCGGCCGACCATCAGCGCGGCCAGCTCGGCGTTGGTGGCGGTCGGGCTGGCCTCGCCGACGACCGCGCCACGGCGGATGACGGTGATCCGGTCGGCGATGGCGCGGACCTCGCGCAGCTTGTGGCTGATGAAGACGATGGCGGTGCCCGATGCGCGCAGCTGGCGCATGATCTCCATCAGCTCGTCGGTCTCCTGGGGCGTGAGCACCGCGGTCGGCTCGTCGAAGACGAGGACGCGGGCGTCGCGGGAGAGCGCCTTGATGATCTCGACGCGCTGCTGGACGCCGACGGGCAGGGTCTCGACCAGGGCGTCGGGGTCCACGTCGAACCCGAACCGCTGGGAGATCTCCCGGACCCGCTGGCGTGCGGCGTCGACGTCGAGGGTGCCGGCGAAGCCGGTGCTCTCGTTGCCGAGCATGACGTTCTCGGCGACGGTGAAGACGGGGACCAGCATGAAGTGCTGGTGCACCATGCCGATGCCGGCGGCCATGGCGTCGCCCGGGCCGGACATCTTGAGCGGTGCGCCGTCGAGGATGATCTCGCCCTCGTCGGCCTGGTAGAGGCCGTAGAGCACGTTCATCAGCGTCGACTTGCCGGCGCCGTTCTCGCCGAGCAGGGCCAGGATCTCGCCCTCGTTGACGGTGAGGGAGATCCGGTCGTTGGCGACCAGGGGGCCGAAGCGCTTGGTGATGCCCCGGAGTTCGAGCGTCATGGAGGGATCCTCTCGGAGCGGACGAGCAGTTGCCAGCAACGCGTCCGGGGGAGGCCGGAAATCCGACCTCCCCCGGACCCTGCGTCAGCGCAGGTGAGCCGTCGTCACTTGTCGAGGTACGACGTCACCGGGATGCTGCCGTCGATGATGCCCTGCTTGACCTTGTCGAGCTCGGCCTGGAGGTCCGGGTTGACCTTGGACTCGAAGTTGTGGAACGGCGCGAGGCCGACACCGTCGTTCTCCAGGGTCCCGACGTAGGCCTCGGGGTCGAAGTTGCCCTTGCCCGCGGCAACGACGGTCTCGATCGTCGAGGTCTTCATGTTCTTCAGGATCGAGGTGAGCACCAGGTCCTGCGTGCTCGGGTCGGTCTCGTAGAAGTCCGCGTCGACACCGATCAGGGCGACGTCCTTGCCGGAGTCCTTGATAGCGGTGAGCGCGCCCTGGTAGATCGGGCCACCGACCGGCAGGATCACGTCGGCGTTCTTGTCGAGGATCGACTTGGCGGTGTTGGTCGCCTTCTCGTTGGCGTCGAAGCCACCGGTGAAGACGCCCTTGTCGTTGCCCTCCCAGCCGATGAGCTTGACGTCCTTGCCCTTCTCCTTGTTGTAGTAGTCGACGCCCTGCTTGAAGCCGTCCATGAAGATGGTGACGGTCGGGAAGGGCTGACCACCGTAGGTGCCGACGGTGCCGGTCTTGGTGTAGTCCGCCGCGGCGTAGCCGGCGAGGAACGCGGCCTGCGCGGTGTCGTACAGGATCGGCTTGATGTTGTCGGCGTCCTTGGTGCCGTCGAAGTCGTTGTCGGCGGCGTCGTCGATGAGGACGTACTCGATGTCGGGGTTGGCCTTGGCGGACTCGACGGTCGCGGCGGAGAGCGCGAAGCCGACGGTCACGATCAGGTCGCAGCCCTGCCCGACGAGGTTCTCGAGGTTGGGCGCGTAGTCCTGGTCCGTCTTCGACTGGACGTCCTTGTAGTCGGTGCCGAGCTCCTTCGCGGCCTCCTTGATGCCCTCGAAGCTGAGCTGGTTGAACGACTTGTCGTCGAAGCCACCCGCGTCGGAGACGATGCAGGGGAGGAAGTCGCTCTTCGCCGAGCCACCCTTCTTGCCCTCGTCGGGGGCATCGCCACAGGCAGCCAGGGCTGCGCTCGCCATGAGCGCCACGGCCGCGGCGGCCGTCGTCCTCTTCCAGGTCTTCACAGATGTCCTCCAGATCGACGCCCGGCTCCGAGGGCAGGGCAAAGGATGTTGCTTCCGGTACTCGGGGTGCATCCTCACCCAAGGAGCGCGCAACGGGAAGCGCATTCGTCGAAACGGTTACCAACTTGGGACATTTCCCGTCGAAACCTGCCCATGCGCAAGATCCTCGCGATCGTCTACGTTGACCTCGTGGTCGACTGGGACACCCTCATGCAGGCGGCGATCGACATCGCCGCGCGGGCCTATGCGCCGTACTCCGGCTATCGGGTGGGTGCCGCCGCGCTCGCCGACGACGGTCGCCTGGTGGTCGGCTGCAACGTCGAGAACGCGGCGTACGGCGTCACGCTGTGCGCCGAGTGCGGGCTCGTGTCGCAGCTGCACGCCACCGGCGGGGGCCGGCTGACCCACTTCGTGTGCGTGAACGGCGCCGGCGACGTGATCATGCCGTGCGGCCGCTGTCGCCAGCTGCTGTGGGAGAACGGCGGTGCCGCGCTCGAGGTGCTGACGCCGCAGGGTGTGCTGGCGATGGACGCCGTGCTGCCGCAGGCGTTCGGGCCGGCCGACCTCGACCGGGTCACCGGCGTGGACACGACTGGTACAAACGCACCGTGAGCACGCACGACGCCGTCGAGGTCATCCACGCCAAGCGGGACGGCAGCAGCCTGTCCACCAGCCAGATCGACTGGATGGTCGACGCCTACACGCGCGGCGCCGTCGCCGACGAGCAGATGTCGTCGCTGCTGATGGCCATCCTGCTCAACGGCATGGACCGGCGCGAGATCGCCGACTGGACCGCGGCGATGATCGCCTCCGGTGAGCGGATGGACTTCTCCTCCCTGTCGCGCCCCACGGCCGACAAGCACTCCACGGGCGGCGTGGGCGACAAGATCACCCTGCCGCTGGCACCGCTCGTCGCGGCGTGCGGGGTCGCCGTACCCCAGCTGTCGGGGCGGGGCCTGGGCCACACCGGCGGCACCCTCGACAAGCTCGAGTCGATCCCCGGGTGGCGGGCGCTGCTGTCCAACGAGGAGATGCTGGCGCAGCTCGAGTCGGTCGGCGCGGTCATCTGCGCCGCCGGTGACGGCCTCGCGCCCGCCGACAAGAAGCTGTACGCGCTGCGCGACGTCACCGGCACCGTCGAGGCGATCCCGCTGATCGCCTCGTCGATCATGAGCAAGAAGATCGCCGAGGGCACCGGCGCGCTGGTGCTGGACGTGAAGGTCGGCTCGGGTGCCTTCATGAAGGACGTCGACAGGGCGCGTGAGCTCGCCGAGGTGATGGTCGCGCTCGGCAAGGATGCCGGCGTGCACACCGTCGCCCTGCTCACCGACATGTCCGTCCCGCTGGGCCTCACCGCCGGTAACGCGATCGAGGTCGCCGAGTCGGTCGAGGTGCTCGCCGGCGGCGGACCGGCCGACGTGGTCGAGCTGACTGTCGCCCTGGCCCGCGAGATGCTCGCCGGCGCCGGCCGCGACGACATCGACCCCGCCGACAAGCTCGCCGACGGGTCCGCGATGGACGCCTGGCGCGCGATGATCTCCGCGCAGGGTGGCGACCCCTCGGCTCCGCTGCCGGTGGCCCGCGAGCAGCACGTGGTCGCCGCGCCGTCCGACGGCGTCCTCACCCGCCTCGACGCCCTCGCCGTCGGCGTGGCCGCCTGGCGCCTCGGCGCCGGCCGCGAGCGCAAGGAGGACCCGGTGCAGGCCGGGGCCGGGGTCGTCTGGCACGCCCGGCCCGGCGACGTCGTACGCGCGGGGGAGCCGCTGTTCACGTTGCACACCGACACGCCCGAGCGGTTCGAGCGGGCGCTTGCGTCGCTGGAGGGTGGCTACGACGTCGCCGCGCCCGGTACGTCGTACACCCCGGGGCCGTTGGTCATCGACCGCGTGAGCTGATCCTGCGCGGCGCCCCATGCGAATTGGTCGCGGATCTGCGCGGATCACGACCAATTCGCATGGGGTGCGAGACTTCAGGAGCCGGCGCGCTCCCGGGTCCGCTCGGCCAGCGCGGCCAGCGCGGCGGGGAAGATCGACGCGGGCGGGGTGACCAGGCCGGCGCCGACCTGGCCGACGCCGGCGACCCTGCCGGCCATGCCGGTGTTGATCTGCGGCAGGATGCCGGTCCGGCACACCGAGGTGACGTCGATGCCGGTCGCGGCGCCGGCGAAGTCGAGCACCGGGATCGGCCAGCGGTCGTTCTCGCCGATCGTGATCTCGCGCATCCGGCGGCTGGTGGCCAGCGCGTCGGGGACGGTGCCGCCGACGAAGCGGACGATCGCGGGCGCGGCGGCCATGGCGAAGCCGCCGATGCCGGCGGTCTCGGTGATGGCCGAGTCGCCGATGTCGGGGTTGGCGTCCTCGGGGCCGTAGTCGCCGAGGAACAGGCCGTCGGCGAGCTGGGCCGGACCGGTGAACCACTGGTCGCCGGTGCCGGAGACCTGGATGCCGAAGTCCGTGCCGTTGCGGGCCATCGCGACGACCATCGTCGAGCCGGGCACGTCGCGCGCCGCGTCGAGCGCGAGCTTGCAGGCCGGCATCGCGACGTTGAGGAAGAAGTGGTCGTTGCCGCCCATGAAGGCGAACGCCTCGGCGACCTCCTCCGAGGAGCGCGAGGAGCGCACCAGCGACGGCGCGATGTCGCGCAGCAGCATCAGCGTGCCGGCGCGGTTGCGGTTGTGGGCCTCGTCGCCCATCTGCAGCATCTGGCCGAGGATCGCGGTCGCGTCGACCGGACCGGCGGCGGAGACGGCCTCGCCGAGCAGCGGGCCGAGCACGTCGCGCATCCAGCGCAGCCGCTCGAGCACCTCGGGACCGTAGGCGCCGTACCGCAGCACCTTGCCGAGGCCCTCGTTCAGCGAGCAGTAGGTACGACGCCCCGTGGCCGGGTCCTCGAGGACGAACATCCACATCGACGGCGAGACCACGCCGGCCATCGGGCCGACGGCGCTGCGGTGGTGGCACGGCTCCAGCGACACCTCGGAGCCGGACGCGAACAGCGCCTCGGCGTCCTCCGGGTCCTCGACCAGGCCCTCGAACGCGGCCGCACCCATCAGCGCGCCCCGCAGCGGACCCGAGGCGCGGGCCCACTCGATCGGCGGGCCGGCGTGCAGGAACTGGCCCTTCTCGAGGCCGAGCAGCTCGGAGGCGGGCGCGACGCCGACGAGCATCGCCTGGACGTCGAGCATCCGGGAGACCGCGAGCGCGTTGGCGTCGCGGCGCAGCGGGTCGGCGGCGACGGTCGCGAGGTCGTCGGCAGTGCCGTCCATCGGGGGTGTCCAGTCGACCCGCTCGACGGCCACGGCCTGGTCGGCGACGGCGGTGGCGAACATGTCGGCGCCGACGGCGGCGACGGCGGCGGGGGCGACGCTGGGCAGGGCGGTCATCGGGCGGCTCCGTTCACGAGGGAGATCGCGCGGCGGGTGGCCGCGGCGTTGGACAGGTGGACCTCGGCGCCGGCGGCGGCGAGCGCCTCGGCCTGGCGGGCGAGGCCCTGCGGGTCGGTCGAGGTGCCGACGCAGGCGACGACGACGGGGACCTCACGCACCGCGCGGGCAGCGGCGATCGCCGGGGCGAGCTCGGCGGCCGGGTCGTCCTGCGCGCCGTGGCCGAGGACGACGTCCATCAGGATGACGGCGGTCGCGGGGTCGGCGGCGACCTTCGCGAGGTGCTCGAGACGCAGGGTCGGGTCGATCATCGGGTGCGCGCGGCCGCGGGTGAGGCCGTCGTCGCCGAAGTCGATCATCACGTGGCCGTCGCTGACGAGGCTCGCGTCGAGCTCCAGGTCCGGCGAGAGCGGGATGTTGCTGCGGATCCCACCGAGCTCGGCCGCCGCGAGCAGCATCGCCTCGTCGCACAGGGTGCCGCCGACGAACAGCCCGCGCAGCGCGCTGCCACCGTCGGGGACAGCGGGGGTGCCCCACACCGGCCACTCCGGTACGGCGACGCCGAGGTCGCCGAGCAGCGCCTCGGTCTGCGTGGTGAGGTCGGGCTGGCCGGCGCCGAGCAGCGCGAAGCGCACCGGCGTGCCGAGGTCGGCGGCGTACTTCTCCACCGAGGCGGCCACCTCGGCCGCGGGCGGCTTGGACACCACGACGACGTGCTCGACCGACGGGTCGGCGTCGAGGCGGTCCAGCGCGGTCCGGGTGGAGATGCCGCCGATGGCTGCGGACAGGTCGCGCCCACCGACGCCGAGCGCGGCGGCGACACCGACACCCGCGGCGTCGAGGAGCGCCAGGACCTGCTGGCACCCGGTGCCGGACGCGGCGACGATGCCGACCCGGCCCGGGGCCACGGTGTTGGCGAAGCCGAGGCCCACGCCGCCGACGACCGCCGTACCGCAGTCGGGCCCCATCACCAGCAGCCCGCGCTCGCGCGCGATCCGCTTCATCGCGAGCTCCTGCTCGACCGGCACGTTGTCGCTGAAGATCATCACGTCGACGCCGGCGTCGAGGGCGTCCATCGCCTCGACCAGCGCCGAGGCGCCGGGCACCGACACCAGGGCCAGGTCGGCGTCCGCGCGGCGCAGCGCGGAGGCGGTGGTGCGCGGCGGCGCGGTGACCTCGCCACCCGACGAGCCCTTGCGTGCCGCGGCCAGCGCCGAGTCGACCGCGGCGAGCGCGGCGGGCAGCGCCGACTCGTCGTCGAGGCGCAGCGCCACGACCATGTCGTTGGTGCTGGTGGCGGGCAGCGTGAAGCCCATGCCCTGCAGCACCTCCACGTTCAGCTCGGTGGCCATCGCCACCTGGGCGGCGGCGACACCGGGGGTGGCGGCGACGTCCCGGCTGACCTGCAGTAGCGCGACGCTGTCGGCATAGGCACCGGGTCGGATCTCGACGTGCTGATGCGTCATCGAGTACTCCCTTCAAGGGCTTCGTGGGTGATGGACGGGGAAAGAGAGAGGTGGGCGCCGAGGAGCATCCCGGCGCCGGAGGTGTGGCCGACCGCGAGGAGGCCGGCGACCGCCCCGGTGGTGAGGGCGACGCGGAACGGGGCGATGGCCTCGCCGGCGATCGCGTGTCGCAGCAGGGCCGCGGACAGGCTGGTCGTGCGGGGGAGGTGAGCCTCGACCGCCTCGGCGATCGGCGAGCTGTCGCGCCCGGCAGCCCGGGTCGCGACCAGCCAGCCGGCCAGCACGTCGTCGCCGACCGGGGTGAGCCCGTCGCCGCGGCCGACCAGGGCGGGTACGGCGGCCGGGTCGCCGGCGGCGAGCAGGTCGAGCGCGTCGGTGGCGAGCTGGTCACGGGCGGGGGAGAGGTCGGCCTCGACCGGGGCGAGCGGGGTCGTGAGGCGTGGGACCGCGAAGGAGACCAGGCGGGTCACCGTCACGGACAGCGGGCCGACACGCAGCTCGCCGTCGCCCGCCAGGACCGGGTCGCCCACGGTGGCCTCCGGAAGGCCGGGCAGCGTGGTCAGCACCGCGCAGGGCACGTGCACCGCACCCCGCGCGAGGACGCCGACGACCAGCCCGTCGAGGTCGGCGTACACGGCCTGCCGTCCCGCGTGCACGACCGATCCGGTCACGGTCGGGCCCGCGAGCAGGGCGCGCAGCGTGCCGGAACCGGCACCGCCCACCACTGAATCGACCCTTCTCACCTCTGGGACGCTAACGGCTGGGTAAGGTGCATCGAATGGTGAGCATTGCCAACGTCCGGGCAGAAGTCGGGCAAGAGTTGATAGCCACCGGCGGGGGCGGCATCCCGCACGATGGCGTCATGGACACAGACGAGCTGGCTGAGGCGCTCGCCCAGCTCGTGCTGGCCGGGGCCGACCTCGACGAGCTGGTGGCCGCGATCGGCGACGCCCTCGACGTGCACGTCGCGGTGACGACCACCGACGGCCGCGAGCGCGCGGCGCGCATCGACGATGCCATGCGCGAGCGGATCTCCGCCGCGGGGCTGACCGACGAGACCGGTCGGCTCCGGGTCGAGTGGCTGGGGGACCGAGGCGGCCACGAGGGCCAGCCGGTGACCGGTGCGCACGTGCACCGCGAGCCGCTCGCCGCGCCCAACCAGGCCCTCGGGCACCTGGTCGCCGTCGCCGATCACGGGATGGTGCCGCAGCAGGTCGTCGCGCTGCAGCGTGCGGCGACGGCGGTGTCGTTGTGGATCACCCGCGAGCAGGCGGTCTCGGCGGTGGAGAACAAGTACCGCGGCGACTTCCTGCGCGACGTCTTCCTCGGCCGCGCCGGCAGCGACGACTTCGTGCGCGAGCACGTCGTCGGCTTCGGCTGGGACCTGAGCCGCCCCACGATCGTGCTCGCCGCGCAGATCGACCCGCAGCCGTCGTACCAGGCGCCGGCCTCGGTCGAGGACCGCCGCCACTGGCAGGAGCGCTTCGCCAACGCCTGGCGCCAGGTCTCCGCCTCGGTCGACCGCGCCATCCCGATCGCCGACTTCGGCTCCGAGGTGGTGGCGGTGCTGCCGGCCGAGGACGGCGAGGCCACCGCCGCACTCGTACGACGACTGGTGGTCGCGGTCGCCGGCGACAAGGGCGGCGGGCGCCGTCCGTTCACCGCCGGGGTCGGCCGCGTGGCCGCGAGCCCGTCCGGACTGCCGGACAGCTACACCCAGGCGCGGCGTGCGCTCGAGGTCGGCCGCCGGTTCCGCGGGTCGAGCACGACCACCTGGTTCGACGACCTGGGCCTGCACCGGCTGATCGCGATGGTGCCCGACACCGAGGAGCTGCGCGCCTTCGCGCACGACGTGCTCGGCGAGCTGGCCGGATCGTCGGAGGAGGCGGTGACCCTGCGCGAGACGCTGCAGGTCCTGCTCAACACCAACTTCAACGTGGCCGAGGCCGCGCGCACGCAGTTCTTCCACTACAACACGATGCGCTACCGGGTCGGGAAGCTCGAGCGGATGCTCGGCCCGGTCGCGTCCGACCAGAACCTGCGCCTCGACGTGGCCGTGGCGCTCAAGGTGCTCGAAGTCGTCAGCCGGTGAATCGCGGGCAACTTCCGCCAGCAGTTCCCGGGGATCCTTTGGCGAATGTGGCCAGTGAGGTGTGATCTGGCCCTCAATAGGTTGGTGAGTCTCGGGAGCCCCAAGTGGGACCAGTGAGCACAGCCCCAGATTCAGGAGGACTCAGCATGTCGATGTTCAAGTGGGAGGTAGTCGACCCGGCGCCGGGCGAGCCCGTCGCGCCGAACCAGCGGCTCCCGTGGGGTCGGACGGTAGGCCTGGGAGCACAGCACGTCGTCGCCATGTTCGGCGCGACGTTCGTGTTCCCGCTGGTGATGGGCCTCGACCCGAACCTCGCCATCATGTTCTCGGGTCTGTGCACGATCGGCTTCCTGCTGATCTGCAACAACAAGGTGCCGAGCTACCTCGGCACCAGCGCGTCGTTCGTCGCTGGTGTGGCCGCCATCCGCACCCAGGGCGGCGACTCGGCCGACGTCACCGGCGCGATCCTGGTCGCGGGTCTCGTGCTGGCCGCGATCGGTGTCGCCGTCCACTTCGCGGGCGCCGGCCTGATCCACAAGATCCTTCCGCCCGCCGTCACCGGCGCGGTCGTCATGCTGATCGGCTTCAACCTGGCACCGGTCGTCGCCGGCATCTACTGGCCCCAGGACCAGTGGATCGCCCTGCTCACCGCGGCCTTCATGGTGTGCGCCTCGGTACTGCTGCCGGGCTTCTGGTCGCGGATCGCGGTCTTCCTCGCCCTCATCTTCGGCTTCGTCGCATCGATCCTCGCCGACAAGATCTTCGGCCAGATCACCTCGGTCGCAGGCGGCGCCACCGAGGCCACCGCGCACGACCGTGTCTCGTGGGCCGGTGTGAAGGCGGCCGACTGGGTCGGCTTCCCGAGCGGCAAGCTCGCCGACGGCGTCTCGGTCATCCACGGCCCGAGCTTCTCGATGACCTTCATCCTGCTGGTGCTGCCCGGTGTCATCGCCCTCATCGCCGAGAACACCGGCCACGTCAAGGCCGTCGCCGAGATGACCGGTGAGAACCTCGACCCGTACATGGGCCGCGCGATCGGTGCCGACGGTGCCGCGACCGCGGTCGCCAGCCTCTTCGGCGGCTCGCCGACCACGACGTACGCCGAGAACATCGGCGTCATGGGTGCCACGAAGGTCTACTCGACCGCGGCCTACTACGTCGCCGGAGCCGTCGCGATCCTGCTCGGCCTGTGCCCGAAGTTCGGCGCCGTCGTCAACGCCACTCCCGGCGGTGTCCTCGGCGGGATCACGGTCGTGCTGTACGGCATGATCGGCCTGGTCGGCGCCAAGATCTGGGTCGAGAACCGGGTGGACTTCGGCAACCCGGTCAACATGGTCGGCCTCGCCGCGGGCCTGATCGCCGGCATCGGCGGCGTCACGCTCAAGATCACCGACGACTTCGAGCTCGGCGGCATCGCCCTCGGCACGATCCTCGTCATCGTCTTCTTCCACGCCGTGAAGGGACGCTCCGTCGACGCCACTTCGGGAGAGGTGACCAAGAGGCTGTGAAGCCCGCACCATTCGACTACGTCCGGCCGGGGTCCCTGGAGGAAGCCCTCCAGGCCCTGGCCGGGCACCCGGAGGCCAAGGTCCTCGCCGGAGGACAGAGCCTCGTCCCGCTCCTCTCGATGCGGCTGGCCGCACCTGCGGTGCTGGTCGACATCAACGACCTGCCCGACCTGGACCACGTCCGGGTCAGCGCCGACGGCGTCCGGATCGGCGCCCTCGCCCGGCACGCCGCGGTCCTGCGCGACCCCGACGTCGCCCGGGTGCAGCCGCTGGTGCCCCTCGCACTGGCCAACGTCGCGCACGCGACGATCCGCAACCGCGGCACCACCGTCGGCTCGCTGGTCCACGCGGACGCGGCGGCCGAGATGCCGATGGTGCTGCGGCTGCTGGACGGCTCGCTCGACGTCGCCGGACCCGGCGGGCGCCGTACGATCCCCGTCGCGCAGCTGTACGTCGGCCCGCTCGAGTCCAGCCTGCACCACGACGAGATCGCGGTCGAGGCGTTCTTCCCGGCGCTCGCACCCCACACCGGGGTGGCGTTCGAGGAGATCGCCCGCCGGCACGGCGACTACGCCATGTGCGGCGTCGCGGCCGTCGTCACCCTCGACGGCGACCGGGTGGTGCAGGCGAGAGCCGGCTACCTCTCCGTCTCCGACGTCCCGGCCGTCATCGACCTGACCGACGCCCTCGGCGGCGAGGTCACCGAGGCGTCGCTGGCCGCCGCGGCCGATGCCGCGCTGGAGCAGCTGGAGCCGGAGACCGACATCCACGCCACGGCCGACTACCGCGCACACCTCGCCCGGGTGCTGACCGCGCGGGTCGTGACCGCGGCCCACGAGAACGCACGGGAGGCACGCTCGTGACCGAGCAGACCCACGAGATCAGGCTCAACGTCAACGGCGTCGAGCACGAGGCGGCCGTGCCCGCCCGCCGGCTGCTGTCCGACGCGCTGCGCCACGACCTCGGCCTGACCGGCACCCACGTCGGCTGCGAGCACGGCGTCTGCGGCGCGTGCACCGTCCTGGTCGACGGCCAGCCGATGCGCAGCTGCCTGATGTTCGCCGTCTCCGCGGCCGGGCACGAGATCACCACCGTCGAGGGCCTGGCCCGACCCGACGGCGAGCTCGGCCCGGTGCAGCAGGCGTTCCGCGAGTGCCACGGCCTGCAGTGCGGCTTCTGCACCCCCGGCTTCCTCACCACGATCACCGCCGGCATCGCCGAGAACCCCGACCCCACCGAGGACGAGGCCCGCGACATGGTCGCCGGCAACCTGTGCCGCTGCACGGGCTACCAGAACATCGTCAAGGCGGTCTGCCGGGCGGCCGAGCTGGCCCGCGCCGACGAGGACGGTGCCGCATGACGACGAAGATGATGGGCGCGAAGGTCCAGCGCGTCGAGGACGACCGGCTGGTGCGCGGGACCGGACGCTACGTCGACGACGTGGCCCCCGACGCGCTGCACGCCGCCGTGCTGCGCAGCCCCCACGCCCACGCGCGGATCGTGTCGATCGACGTCGACGCCGTCCTCGACGTCGAGGGCGTGCACGCGGTGTGGACCCACGAGGACCTCGAGGGCGCGATGGCCGACCCGCTGCCGCTGCTCATCCCGCACCCCACGCTGACCCACGGCCGCACCCAGTACGCGCTGGCGAAGGACGAGGTCAACTACGTCGGCGAGGCGATCGCGTTCGTCGTCGCCGACGACCGCTACGTCGCCGAGGACGCGCTCGCGCAGATCGTCGTCGAGTACGACCTGCTGCCCGCCGTCGTCGGCATCGAGGCCGCGCGCTCGGGCGCCCAGCTGGTGCACGACGACGTACCCGGCAACGTGGCGGCCCGGATGGAGCAGTCCAACGGCGACGCCGCGGCCGCCATCGCCGCCGCGCCCCACACGCTCTCCCTCGACCTGCACATCGAGCGCAGCGCCTGCATGCCGATGGAGGGTCGCGGCACCGTTGCGCGCTGGGACCCCGACCAGAACCGCCTCCAGGTGTGGACCTCCACCCAGACCTCGACCGGCGTGCGCGCCGCCGTCGCGGCCAAGCTCGGACTCGACCTCGGCCAGGTCGACGTGATCACGCCCGACGTGGGCGGCGGCTTCGGCGTCAAGATCGTGCACCCGTGGCCCGAGGAGCTCCTCGTCCCGCTCGCCGCGCAGCGGCTCGGCCGGGCCGTGAAGTTCACCGAGGACCGGCGCGAGCACTTCATCTCCTCGGCCCACGAGCGGGCCCAGGTGCACCACGTCGAGGTCGGCTTCGACGACGAGGGTCGAGTGCTCGGCCTGGACGTGCGGTTCTGGCACGACCACGGCGCCTACACGCCGTACGGCCTGATCGTCCCGATCATCACGTCCACGCAGCTGCTCGGGCCCTACAAGCCCGGCGCCTATCACGTGCAGTTCGACTCGCTCTACACGAACACCGTCATCGTCACGCCGTACCGTGGCGCGGGCCGGCCGCAGGGCTGCTTCGTGATGGAGCGGACCATGGACGCGATCGCCGCCGAGCTCGGCAAGGACCGCGCGGACGTGCGGGCCGTCAACTTCATCCAGCCCGACGAGTTCCCCTACGACCAGGGCCTGATCTTCCAGGACGGTCGCGAGCTGACGTACGACTCCGGCGACTACCCGGCGATGCTCGACAAGATCAAGGAGCTCGTCGACTGGGACCACTTCGAGGACTTCCGCGCGGCGAAGGCGGCGGAGGGCAAGCGGGTCGGCCTCGGCCTGGCCTGCTACGTCGAGGGCACCGGCGTCGGCCCCTACGAGGGCGCCCACGTGCACATCGAGACCTCCGGCAAGGTGAAGGTCGCCACCGGCCTGACCTCGCAGGGCCAGGGCCACCAGACGGCGTTCGCCCAGATCGTCGCCGACGAGCTCGGGGTGCGCTTCGAGGACGTCGAGATCACCACCGGCGACACCCGCCGGATGCCGTACGCCGTGGGCACCTTCGCCTCGCGTGCGGCGGTGATGAGCGGCTCGGCCATCCACCTCGCCGCGAAGCGCGCGAAGGAGAAGGCACTGCGGATCGCGGCCGACGCGCTCGAGGCCGACATCGAGGACCTCGAGATCGTCGACGGCGTCGTCAGCGTCAAGGGCACCGACTCGTCCATCCCGCTGGGCACGGTCGCCGTGCTGTCCAACCCGCTGCGCTACGCCTTCGACGAGGCGTCCAAGGCCGCCACCCAGTTCAACGTCGGCGACCCGACGAAGCCGCCGGTCGCCGAGGACGACGAGCCGGGCCTGGAGGGCAAGGACTTCTACTCGCCGCCGCGCTCGACCTTCGCCTCGGGCATGCACGCGGTGATCGTCGAGACCGACGTGGACACGGCGGAGATCCGGATCCTCAAGTACGCCGTCGTCCACGACTGTGGCCACCTGATCAACCCGATGATCGTCGAGGGCCAGATCCACGGCGGCGTGGCACAGGGCGTCGGCGGCGCGCTCTACGAGCGGATGGCGTACGACGAGTCCGGCCAGCTGCTCAACGCGTCCTTCATGGACTTCCTGATGCCCTACGTCACCGAGGTGCCGACCAGCATCGAGATCGACCACCTGGAGACGCCGTCCCCGCTCAACCCGCTCGGCATCAAGGGTGCCGGGGAGGCCGGCGTGATCCCCGGGTCCGCCGCCTTCGCCGCCGCCATCGAGGACGCCGAGCGGCTGCCCATCACCGCCATGCCCATCTCGCCGTCGGAGCTGTTCGCGCTCCGGGCGGCCCACGCCCCCCACGCTCAGGAGTCGAAGTGAAGATCTCCGGTCAGAACACCATCGCCGCGCCCGTCGAGAAGGTCTGGGAGGCGATCCTCGACCCGCGGGTCCTGGTCGCGACCATCCCCGGCTGCGAGCAGCTCGAGGCCACCGGCGAGAACGCCTACGCGATGACGGTCAGCGCCGGCGTCGCGGCGATCAAGGGGACCTACTCGGGCTCCTGCGTGCTCGAGGACCTGCGCGTCAACGACGGGCTGACCATGAAGCTCAAGGGCGCCGGTGCTCCCGGCACCATCGACGCGACCGTCCTGGTGACGTTCAAGGACGACGGCGGCCAGACCGTCCTGTCGTACGACGCCGACGCGGTCGTCGGCGGCATGATCGGCGGCGTCGGCCAGCGGATGCTGACCAGCGTCTCGCGGCGGATGGCCGCCGAGTTCTTCGGCAACGTCGAGAAGGTGATTGCCAACGGGCTGCCCACCGCGGCCGCTGGTGGTGCGCCCGTGGGGACCGTGTCCGCCGAGGGCGCGCCGGTCTTCGCGGCTCCTGCGAAGGTGTCGGCGGCCCCGTCCGTGGGTGGCGAATCGTTCCTCATGGGTGTCGCGGTCGGCGGCGGGCTGGTGCTCGCCGGCGTGATCGTGGGCGGGCTGCTGGGCCGCCGTCGATGACCGCGACCACCTCGCTGTCGGTCGACTCGACCGCACGCGACCAGGCGGCCGCCGTACGACGCCGGGAGATCTCCGCGCGCGAGCTGCTCGACCTGCACCTCGAGCGGATCGCCGAGCGCAACCCGCAGCTCAACGCGATCGTCTCGCTCGACGAGTCACGCGCACGCGCTGGCGCTCTCGCTGCTGACGAGGCGCTGGCGTCGGGTGCGGAGGTCGGTGCGTTGCACGGGCTGCCGTTCGCGTTCAAGGACACCCACGCGGTGGGAGGCTGGCGCACGACGTACGGCTCCACCGTGATGGCCTCGAACGTGCCGGAGCACGACGAGCTGATCGTCGAGCGGGTGCGCGCCGCGGGCGCCTTCACGATCGGCAAGACCAACGTGCCCGAGTTCGCCGCGGGCTCGCACACCTTCAACAAGGTCTTCGGCACCACCCTCAACCCCGTCGACCCCACGCGCTCCGCGGGAGGGTCCAGCGGGGGAGCGGCCTGTGCGCTGGCGGCCGGCATGGTGCCGCTCGCCGACGGCTCCGACATGGGTGGCTCACTGCGCAACCCCGCGTCCTTCTGTGGCGTGGTCGGGATGCGGCCCAGCCTGGGCCGGGTGCCCGAGTGGCCGCTCTACAACCAGTGGGAGACCACCTCGGTCGGCGGCCCGATGGCCCGCAACGTCGGCGACCTCGCCCTGCTGCTGTCCGTCATGGCTGGACCGGACCCGCGCGCGCCCCACGCGTTGGGTTCTCCCGGATCCGCCTTCGCGTCCCCGACGCCGGCCTCGCTCGCCGGATTGAAGGTCGCGCTCAGTGTCGACCTCGGCGGCGTGCTCGAGGTGGACCACGAGGTGGCGGCCGTCGTCGAGGCGGCCGGACGCGCGCTGGCCGGCGCCGGGGCTGCCGTCGGGTCGGCGTACCCGGACCTGTCGCTCGCCGAGGACACCTTCCGCACCCTGCGCGCCTGGCACTTCCAGGCCAAGCTGGGCTCGCTGCTCGCTGCGCACCCCGACGACTTCAAGCCCTCCCTGGCCGACAACATCCGGCTCGGCGAGGCCCTGACGGGCGCGGACGTCGCGCGGGCCTACACGCAGCGGACCGCGCTGTCGGAGACGATGCGGCTGTTCTTCGGCGACCACGACGTGCTCGTGCTCCCCGTCTCCCAGGTCCCGCCGTTCCCGGCCGACCAGGAGTTCCCGACCGAGATCAACGGCAAGGAGATGGCGACCTACCTCGACTGGATGCGGTCGGCGTACTTCATCACCGTCACCGGCTGCCCCGCCATCTCGGTGCCCTTCGGCACGACCTCGACCGGGCTGCCGGTGGGGGTCCAGCTGGTCGCCCGGCACGGTGCGGACCTGCAGCTGCTCGAGGTGGCCCTGGCCGTCGAGGAGCTCGCTGCGCGCTGATCGGTGGCAGTCGCTCGGCCAGTTTCACCGGCCGACCGGTGAAACTGGCGCTTGGACGAGGAAGCTTCCTCGTCCAGGCGCCAGTTTTGTCGTCCCGGATGGGAGTTTCACCGGTCGACCGGTGAAACTCCCACCCGGCCGAGCAACGACGGCGGGGCAACATCTGCCCACGACCGGCCGATCCATCGGCAGATGATGCCGTCGTGCAGCGCGACGTGGCTCACTTGAATGTGAGTCATGACAGCGAGGCGGATCAGGATCGGCATCGACACCGGCGGCACGTTCACCGACGTCGTGGCCTTCGACGAGGACAGCGGTGAGGTCGTCACGACCAAGACCCCGAGCACGCCGGGGAACCCGGCCGACGGGTTCCTGGCGGGCATCGACAAGGTGCTGGGCATCGCGGGGGCGGAGTTCGGCGACGTCGTCGCCGTCAGCCACGGCACCACGGTCGCGACCAACCAGCTGCTCGAGGGCAAGGTGGACGCGCTCGGGTTCATCACCACCGAGGGCTACGAGGCGATGCTCGAGATCGCCCGCCAGTCCGTGCCGGACGGCTACGGCAACTCCTACTTCTGGGTGAAGCCGGACCGGATCGTGCCGCGCGACCTGGTCAAGGGCGTCGGTGGCCGGCTCGACTTCACCGGCGCGGAGATCCGACCGTTCGACGAGGACGGCGCCCGCACGGTGGCCCGCTGGTTCAAGGCGAAGGGCATCGACACCCTGGGTGTCTGCTTCCTGCACGCGTACGCCAACCCGGCGCACGAGGAGCGGATGCGCGAGATCATCGCCGAGGAGCACCCGGACGCCGTCGTCTCCATCTCCAGCGAGGTGCTGCGCGAGTACCGCGAGTACGAGCGCTCGATGACCACCCTGGTCGACGCCGCGGTCAAGCCGAAGCTGAGCCGCTACGTCAACAACATCAAGGACCGGCTCGCCACCCAGAGCGGCCGGACCATCCCGTTCTACGTGATGAAGTCCAACGGCGGCGTGCTCTCGGCCGACGAGGTCGTGCACCAGCCGATCACCACCGTGCTCTCCGGCCCCGCGGCCGGCGCGCTCGGCGCCGCGCTGATCGCCAAGGTCGCGGGCTTCGACAAGGTGCTCACCTCCGACGGCGGCGGTACGTCGACCGACGTCTCCGTCGTCATCGACGGCGACCCGACGCTGACCACCGAGGGCAGCGTGGGCGTGTACCCGTCCAAGATCCCGATGATCGACGTCGTCACCGTCGGCGCGGGCGGCGGCTCGATCGCCTGGCTCTCGCCCGAGGGCACCCTCAAGGTCGGCCCCCACTCGGCCGGCGCCGACCCGGGCCCGATCTGCTACCGCAAGGGCGGGTCCGAGGTCACCATCACCGACGCGCACGTCTTCCTCGGCCGGATCCCTCCCCACCTGCTCGGTGGCGAGATCCCGCTCGACGTCGACGCCGCCAGCGCCGCGATCCAGCAGCTCGCCGGCAAGCTCGGCATCTCCGCCGAGGCCTGCGCCACCGGCATCCTCGAGATCTCCGCGTGGAACCAGGCCAACGCGCTGCGCCAGGTCACCGTCAAGCGCGGCCTCGACGTCCGCGACTTCACCCTCACCACCTTCGGTGGCTCGGGCTCCCTGCTGCTGTGCCGGCTGATGGACATCCTCAACGTCCCGACCGTGCTGGTCCCGCCGAACCCGGGCAACGTCTCGGCCTTCGGCCTGCTCACCGTCGACGTCAAGAACGACTACGTGCAGACCCACGTCGCGCTCCAGGAGAACCTGGACCCGGCCGACCTGCAGCAGGAGTACGACGTCCTCACCGCCCGCGCCGCCGAGGCGCTGAGCAAGGAGGGCTTCGCGGAGGCCGACCACGTCTTCGTGCGGACCGCGGACGTGCGCTACTTCGGCCAGGCGTTCGAGGTGCGCGTCGGCGTACCGGACGGGCCGATCACCCCCGAGACGCTGGCCACGGTGGCCGAGCGCTTCCACGCCGAGCACCGGGTGCTCTACGGCTACGACTTCTCCGGCGACGCGTCCCAGCAGGTCGAGGTCGTCAACCTGCGCGTCTCCGGCGTCGGCCCGATCAAGCGGCCCGAGATCCTGCGCGCCGACGGCGCGAAGCCGCAGCCGCAGCAGACCGGCTCGCGCTCGATCTGCTTCGACGCCGAGGCGGGGTACGTCGAGACGCCGGTCTTCTGGCGCACCGACCTGCCCGCCGGGCAGGTGCTCACCGGCCCGGTGATCATCGAGGAGTTCGGCTCCACCGTGCCCATCCACCCCGGCTTCACCGCCCGGGTCGACGACTACGCCAACATCATCGTGACGCGCTCGGAGGAGAGCTGACATGTGCCTGAGCTGCCAGACCATCCACAACGGCACCGCACCTGCCGACCACGCGCATGACGCCCACACCGGCTCGCGCCGCGCACCCACGCAGTTCCCGTTCGGCACCCTGACCGCCGACGCCGGCCGCAGCGCCGACCCGGTGCTCGTCGAGATCGTCCAGGGCTCGCTCGCCGCCGTCGAGCACGAGGTCGAGACCGCCATCGCGCGGACCTCGCGCAGCCCGATGATCCGCGACGCGCACGACTTCCGTGCCGGCATCCACGACCGCCTGCTGCGCAAGCTGACCGGCCGCTCGTACTCCGCGCTCGTGCACCCCGTCGCCCGGGACTTCCCGATCGAGGAGATGAAGGAGGGTGACGTCTTCTTCCACAACGACGTCTACCTGTCCGAGGGCGGGATCGGCCACCTCCCCGACCTGTGCGTCACCGTCCCGGTGTTCGCCGGGGCCGAGGGGGAGCGCCGTGTCGTCGGCTTCATCCAGGCCTTCGGCCACCACGACGACATCGGCGGCGCGGTGCCCGGCTCGATGCCCTCGCACGCCACCAGCGTGTTCGAGGAGGGCCTCGCCGTGCCCCCGATCAAGCTGTGGGACGCCGGCGTGCCCAACAAGGCGGCGCTGCGGATCATGACCCGCAACTCGCGGATGCCCGAGTCCCTGGCCGCCGACCTCGACGCCGAGTGCTCGGCCTGCCTGATGGGCGCGCGGCGCCTGGGCGAGCTCTTCGACCGCTACGGCATCGAGACCGTCGAGGCCTGCTTCGACGCCGTCATCGACCGCTCCACCGAGACCTACCGCCGCGAGATCCTCTCCAAGATCCCCGTCGGCAGCTGGACCTGGGAGGACTACGCCGAGCACGACGGCGTCGACGAGCCGCAGCTGCACACGCAGCGGATCACGCTGACCCGCACCGCGGCCGACGACCCCGAGGGCGAGCGGCTGATCCTCGACTTCGACGGCACCGGGCCGCAGGCCAAGGGCCCGATCAACCACTGCGGCGACTACTCCGACGGTGTCTTCCTCAAGAAGTGGCTCGCGCCGATCCTGCGCAACCTCGCCGACACCCCGGAGCGGATGGCCGAGCTCGACGTCAACGAGGGCGTGGTGCCGCTGATCGAGATGCGGTTCCCGCCCCCGGGCACCCTGCTCACGCCGGTCTTCCCGGCGCCGACGAACGCCCGCACGTTCGTCATCCTGCGCCTGCTCGGCGTGCTCGCCGGCGTGATCGCCAAGGCGGTCGACGGCAAGATGCCGGCCGACCAGGAGACGATCCGCTACACCGGTGTGTACGGCGAGGACCTCGACGGCCGCTCGTACCTCATGCGCGAGGTGCTCGGCGGCGGCTCCGGCGGTCGCTACTACGCCGACGGCGAGGACACCATCCACGTCGTACCGGACTCGCGGAACCTCCCCACGGAGTTCACCGAGTCGCGCTTCCCGTTCGTGGTCGAGTCGCTCGGGCTCGCCATGGACTCCGGCGGCGCCGGCCAGTTCCGCGGCGGCCTGGGCTACGAGAAGCACATCCGGATGCTCAAGGACGCCAACTTCATGTCCATCGCCGACCGCTCGATCCTCGCCTGCTGGGGCGTCAAGGGCGGCAAGGCCGGCAAGCCGTTCCAGGTCACCATCGACCCGGGCGGCCCCAACGAGCGCGAGGTCGACGCCCTCGCCGACTCCGAGCCCGTCGTGACCGGTGAGGTCATCCGGATCCGCACCACCGGCGGTGGCGGCTGGGGCAACCCGGCCGACCGCGACCCGGCGCTGGTCGTGCGCGACGTCGTGTGGCGCAAGGTCTCCCCGGAGGCCGCGCTCGCCGACTACGGCGTGGTCCTCACCGGCTCGCTCGACGACGACACCCTCGGGTACAACGCCGACGCGACCGCCGCCGAGCGGGCCTCCCGCCCGGTGCCCGCGGCCGACGACGCGTTCTTCGACCGCGGCCCCGGCTATGGCGCACTCGCCGGTGGTGCCACCGCCGCCGCGGTGGACGTGCTCTGAGGAAACGCAGGAGCAGACGATGAAGGTCGCGATCCTCGGGGGATCCGGCAAGACCGGTCGCGCCGTCGGCGCGGCCCTGGCCCAGGCGGGCGTGGCGACACGCGCCCTGGGCCGGGCCGCGTTCGGCGACCTGCCGGCCGCCCTGGCCGGTGCCGACGCCGTGCACGTGATCGCCCCCAACCTGCACCCCGACGAGCCGGCGTACGTCGCAGCCGTGCTCGCCGCCGCCACCGAGGCCGGCGTCGGGCGGGTGGGCTACCACTCGGTGGCCTCGCCCTACGTCCCCGCCATGCCGCACCACCTCGGCAAGGCCGTCTCGGAGGACCTGGTCCGCCGCTCCGGCCTGGCCTGGACGATCCTCCAGCCCTGCGCCTACGTGCAGAACCTGCTGCCCGCCCTGCGCTCCGGCGCCCTCGAGGTGCCCTACTCCGTCGACACCCCGTTCGGGATGGTCGACCTGCACGACGTCGCCGCCGCGACCGCGGTCGTGCTCACCGGCGACGCGCACGTCGGTGCGACCTACGAGCTCGGCGGCCCCGCCCTGGTCTCGGTCGCCGACGTGGCCGCCGCCGCGGGCGTCCCCGCCCGCCGGGTCCCCGCCGCCGACGACGTGCACCCGTGGCTGCAGGCGATGTTCGACTACTACGACGACCACGGCTTGCCCACCGGCGGCGTACCGCTGGCCGCCCTGCTCGGCCGCACCCCGGCCTCGGTCGCCGAGGTGCTGGCCCGGGAGCTCGCGGCCGATCCCGGCGCGTGAGAACCGCTGGCAGGTGTTGCCAGCCTTCGCCGCCCGAGTTGGCTGTTCCTCACGATGAACGACGGTGATCCGGCTCACTAGGTTCGCTGCATGAGGATCCTGCTGGCACTCGGCGGCAACGCGATGACGTCCCCCGACGGGAAGGCCCGTCCGGAGGACCAGATCGCGGCCGCGACCGAGGCGATGGAGGCCGTGGCCGACCTGGTCGCGGCCGGTGTCGACGTCGTCATCACCCACGGGAACGGGCCGCAGGTCGGCAACCTGCTCGTGAAGAACGAGCTGGCCGCGACCGTCGTACCTCCCGTCCCGCTCGACTGGTGCGGTGCCCAGACCCAGGGCACCCTCGGCGACATCTTGATGAACGCGCTCGACGGCGCACTCGCCGCCCGCGGCCTCACCCGGCCCACCGCGGCCCTGGTCACCCGCACCCGCGTCGACGCCGCCGACCCGGCGTTCGCGGCGCCGAGCAAGCCGGTCGGCCGCTACCTCCCGGCCGACGAGGCACGCACCATGATCGAGCACGGCGAGACCTGGGAGGACCGCGGCGAGCGCGGCTGGCGCCGCGTCGTGGCCTCGCCCGAGCCGCTCGAGGTCCTCGACGCCCCGGCCGCCGTCGCGCTGGTCGACGCCGGCTTCGTCGTCATCGCCAACGGCGGTGGCGGCATCCCGACGGTCCGCAACGCCGACGGCAGCCTGGCCGGCGTCGAGGCCGTCATCGACAAGGACCTGGGCGCCGCGCTGCTCGCCCAGGCGATCGAGGTCGACCTCCTCGTCATCGCCACCGACGTCGCGCACGCCGTGCTCGGCTTCGGCACCCCCGACGCCGCCGACATCGGTCAGGTCACCCTCGACCAGATGCGGAAGTACGCCGCCGACGGCCACTTCGCCGGCGGCTCCATGGGCCCCAAGGTCGACGCGGTCTGCCGCTTCGTCGCCAGCTCGGGCCGCCGCGGCGTCATCACCGACCTCGGCAGCATCCTCGCGGCCGCCGAGGGGCGCGCCGGAACCATCGTCACCCCCAACTGAAGAACCCCGAAAGGAACCCGACCATGCCTTCTGCCATCGAGGTCCGCAAGGTCCCGATCCACTCCGTCGCCGACGCGTCCGAGCTGGCCAAGCTCATCGACGACGGCGTCTTCAAGGCCGACCGCGTCATCGCGATCATCGGCAAGACCGAGGGCAACGGCGGGGTGAACGACTACACCCGGATCATCGCCGACCGTGCCTTCCGCGAGGTGCTCGTCGACAAGGGCGCGCCGGTCGACCAGGTCAAGCAGGTCCCGATCGTGTGGTCGGGCGGCACCGACGGTGTGATCAGCCCCCACGCCACCATCTTCGCGACCGTCGACGTCGCCGAGGACGACCCCAGCCGCGAGGAGCAGCGCCTCACCGTCGGCTTCGCGATGAGCGAGCCGATCCTGCCCGAGGAGATCGGGTACGTCGCGATGATCGAGAAGGTCGCCGCGGGCGTGAAGGTCGCCATGGAGCGCGCCGGCATCACCGACCCGGCCGACGTGCACTACGTGCAGACCAAGACGCCGCTGCTCACCATCCACACCATCCGTGACGCGCACAGCCGCGGCAAGGAGGTCTGGACCGAGCACACCCACGAGTCGATGGACCTGTCCAACGGCGTCACCGGCCTCGGTATCGCCGTCGCCCTCGGCGAGATCGAGATGCCGACCGACGCCGACGTCATGAACAACCGCGACCTCTACTCCTCGGTGGCCTCCTGCTCCTCGGGCGTCGAGCTCGACGTCGCCCAGATCGTCGTCGTCGGCAACGCGACCGGCGTCGGCGGCCGCTACCGCATCGGCCACTCGGTGATGAACGACGCCCTCGACCAGGACGGCATCTGGAACGCCATCAAGGACGCCGGCCTCGACCTGCCCGAGCGCCCGCACTCCTCCGACCTGCAGGGTCGCCTGGTCAACGTCTTCCTCAAGTGCGAGGCGTCCCAGAACGGTGAGGTCCGTGGTCGCCGCAACGCCATGCTCGACGACTCCGACGTGCACTGGCACCGCCAGATCAAGTCGTGCGTCGGTGGCGTCACCGCTGCCGTGACCGGGGACCCTGCTGTCTTCGTCTCGGTCTCCGCCGCCCACCAGGGCCCGGAGGGTGGCGGCCCCGTGGCCGCCATCGTCGACCTGGGCTGACCGGGGACGAGAAGGGCCCGACCGCCGCGTGCGGTCGGGCCCTTCGCCGTCCTCAGGGGGCGGCGGGGGAGAAGACGCTGATCTGCTGCCCGGCCGGGTCGCGCAGGTAGGCGAACGCCGGAACGCCCGGACCGACGTCGAGGTGCTGGCTGACCACGGTCCCGCCGAGCTCCTCGGCCGCGCGGCAGGTGGCGGCGACGTCGGCGACCATCACGCTGAACACGGCGTGCGGCGGGAACCGGCCGGCCGTGCCGAACAGCCCGCCGATCGGGGCGCCTCCCGCCGGACCCGTGACCAGCCGGTAGTCGAGCCCCCCGGCCCGGGAGGCCTCGTCGGCGCTGAACGTCCAGGCGAACAGGCCGCCGTAGAAGCGCTCGGCGGCGGCCGGGTCGTCGGTCGCGACCTCGAACCAAGGGACGGTGCCGGGGGTGGGTGCTGCTGCGGTCTCGCTCATCGGTGTCTCCTCCGTGGATGGGTGGGTGCTGACCACGCTCGCAGCGGTTCGCGACAGCCCTATGTCGGTGTTTCCGTGGCCATCGCGAGAATCTTCTCCGCACGCAGCGCGGTCTCCGGACGGGCGATGAGCTGCCCGGGAACCTCGGGCTCGATCGGGCGGCGCGGGCCGCGGGGGAGCGCGGCGATCCGCTCGGCGCGGGTGATCCGGTCCATCCGGAACACCCGGTCGTCCTCGCGCAGCCGGCACCACGCGGTGAGGTACGACCCGCGCGGCCCCACCACCACGTGCTGCGGCTCGACGTCGCGATCGGACTCGACCTGGTCGACGTCGACGTACCCGATCCGCAGCACCTGGTTGCGGCGTACGGCCTGCCAGATGGTCTCGGCGACGTCGGCGTCGGGCGCGGCGCCGACGGGGACGACCAGGCGCACCTTGGCCGCGGCGGTGCGCGCCTCGTCGAGGGCCGCGCGCGGCATCGCTGCGACGATCTTCTGCAGCGCCGAGCGGGCGTCGCGCGCGAACAGGACGTGCGCGCTGCTGCTCAGCGCCACCGCGACCGCCGTCGCCTCGCGCGGGGTGAAGTTGAGCGGCGGCAGCGTCATCGACGGGTCCAGGCTGTAGCCACCCGTGCGTCCCTGCCTGGTCGCGATCGGTACGCCGGCCTGGCCGATCGCGCTCAGGTCGCGCTCGATCGTGCGCACGCTGACCTCGAAGTGCGCGGCGAGCTGGGTGGCCGTCCGCCCGCGCGGGCCGGCGGCGCGCAGCTCCTCGACCAGGGCGTAGAGACGGTCCGTGCGGTTCATGTCGGCAGGCTAGGCCCGAGCATCGACACCCTTCGGTACGACGACCGCCCGCCACCAACCCGGCACCAACCACCCCTCCCTAGCGTGAGCCGGGTCACAGGTCCCGCACGCTCAAGGGAGAGTCATGACCCGGATCAGCCTCACCGTCGACGGCCAGCAGGTGGCCGACGACGTCGAACCCCGCCTCCTCCTCGTGCAGTACCTGCGCGAGAAGCTCGGCAAGACCGGCACCGTGGTCGGTTGCGACACCAGCAACTGCGGCGCCTGCACGGTCCACCTCGACGGCAGGAGCGTGAAGTCCTGCAACGTGCTGGCCGTCCAGGCCGACGGGGCCACGGTCACCACGATCGAGGGGCTGGCCGGCGACGACGGCACGCTGCACCCGGTGCAGGAGGCCTTCCGCGAGTGCCATGGCCTGCAGTGCGGGTTCTGCACGCCCGGCATGATCATGCAGACCGTCGACCTGCTGGCGGAGAACCCCAGCCCGTCGGAGGAGGCGATCCGCCTCGGCCTCGAGGGCAACCTGTGCCGCTGCACCGGCTACCACAACATCGTCCGGGCGGTGCAGCACGCCGCCGGCACGACGAGCGCGTCGAGCGGGAGCGAGGCGAAGGCATGACCGCCACCCAGGAGCCCACCCAGGGCGAGATCGGCCGCGACCGCCGCCGCAAGGAGGACCAGCGCCTCATCACCGGCCGCACCCGCTGGACCGACAACATCACGCTGCCGGGCATGCTGCACCTCGCGATGGTGCGCAGCCCGTTCCCGCACGCCCGGATCACCTCGATCGAGACGGCCGAGGCGAAGGCGAGCCCCAACGTGGTCGCCGTGCTCACCGGCGCCGACCTCGGCGAGGGCCAGGGGGCGTGCATCAACGCGTGGCCCGTCGTACCCGACCAGGTGACGCCGGCCCACCTGCCGATGCCGACCGACCGGGTCGCCTTCGCCGGAGAGACGGTGGCCGTCGTGGTCGCCCGCAGCGCCGCCGAGGCCCGGGACGCCGCCGAGCTGGTCGAGGTCGACTACGAGGAGCTCCCGGCCGCGCTCGACCTCAAGGAGTCGGCCGCGGCCCACACCGACGGCGGGGTGCTCGCGCATCCCGACCTCGGCACCAACGTGAGCGCCGTGTGGCGCTTCGACTCGGCCGAGGCCGGCACCGGCGGCGACGTCGAGCAGGCCATCGCCGAGGCTCGCGAGAACGGGATCGTGATCGAGCGGGAGTACCGCCAGCAGCGGCTGATCCCCGCGTTCATGGAGCCGCGCAGCGTCGTCGTCGACCCGACCGGCGAGCAGATCACCGTCTGGTCGGCGACCCAGGTGCCCCACATCCTGCGCTTCGCGATCGCGGCCACGACCGGCGTGCCCGAGTCGAAGATCCGGGTGATCGCGCCCGACGTGGGCGGCGGCTTCGGCGGCAAGCTGCAGCAGACGCCGGAGGAGATGATCGCCTTCGCGGTGGCCCGCAAGCTCGGCAAGCCGGTGAAGTTCACCGAGACCCGCAGCGAGTCCCTGCTCACCGCCCACCACGGCCGCGACCAGTGGCAGCGGCTCACGCTCGCCGCCACGAAGGACGGCCACGTCACCGGCCTCAAGGTCGACCTGCTCGCCGACCTGGGTGCCTACGTCGCCATCGTCGGCGGCGGCGTACCGGTGCTCGGCGCGTTCATGTTCAACGCGATCTACAAGTTCCCGGCCTACCAGTTCCAGACCACCAACGTCCTCACCAACAAGACCTGGACCGACGCCTACCGCGGCGCCGGCCGGCCCGAGGCCACGTTCGCGATCGAGCGGCTGATGGACGAGCTCGCCAACGAGCTCGGCAAGGACCCGCTCGAGGTCCGGGAGATGAACTGGATCAAGCACGAGGAGTTCCCGTTCACCACGGTGGCCGGGCTCGAGTACGACTCCGGCAACTACGAGGCCGCCACCGCGCGCGCCAAGGAGATGTTCGGCTACGACGAGCTGCGCGCCGAGCAGGCCGAGCGCCGCGCCCGCGGCGACCGGGTCCAGCTCGGGCTCGGCGTCTCGACCTTCACCGAGATGTGCGGCCTCGCCCCGTCCCGGGTGCTCGGCAGCCTCAACTACGGCGCCGGCGGCTGGGAGCACGCCGAGGTCCGGATGCTCGCGACCGGCAAGGTCGAGGTCGTGACCGGGGCGTCCGCCCACGGGCAGGGTCACGAGACGGCGTTCAGCCAGATCGTGGCCGACCGGCTCGGCGTACCGTTCGAGGACGTCGAGGTCCTGCACGGCGACACCCAGATCTCCCACAAGGGCCTGGACACCTACGGGTCCCGCAGCCTGGTCGTCGGCGGCGAGGCCCTGGTGCGGGCGGTCGACAAGGTGATCGAGAAGGCGCGGCCCGTCGCGGCCCACCTGCTCGAGGCCTCCGCCGACGACCTCGAGTTCAGCGACGGCCGGTTCACCGTCCGCGGGACCGACCAGGGGATGGCGATCACCGAGATCGCGACCGCCGTCTTCGCCGCGCACAACCTCCCCGACGGTGTCGAGGCGTCGATCGACTCCGAGGCGACGTACGACCCCGTCAACTTCAACTACCCGCACGGGACCCACCTGTGTGCGGTGGAGATCGACACCGAGACGGGGCAGGTCCAGCTGCGCAAGTACGCCTGCTGCGACGACATCGGCAACGTCATCAACCCGCTCATCGTGTCCGGCCAGGTCCACGGCGGACTGGTCCAGGGCATCGCCCAGGCGCTGTGGGAGGAGGCGGTCTACGACGACAACGGCACCCTGGTGACCGGGTCGTTCGTCGACTACCTGCTGCCCACCGCGGCCGACACGATCAGCTTCGAGCTCGACCACACCACCTCGCCGGCGACGACCAACTCGCTCGGCACCAAGGGGGTGGGCGAGGCCGGCACGATCGCGTCCACCCCGGCGGTGGTGAACGCGGTCGTCGACGCGCTGCGCCCCTACGGCGTCCACGACGTCGCGATGCCCTGCACGCCGGAACGCGTCTGGCGAGCGATCAACGGCGGTGGGTCCGGGGGAGAGACGACCGAGGCCGCCGCACCCCACTTCGACGAGTCGGAAGGAGCAGCCCAGTGATCCCCGCAGCCTTCGAGTACGTCGCCCCGGCCTCGGTCGAGGAGGCCCTGGCCGCGCTCGCCGAGCACGGCGACGACGCCAAGATCATCGCCGGCGGGCAGAGCCTGCTGCCCGTGCTCCGGATGCGCCTCAACGCGCCGGAGTGGGTGATCGACCTCGGCCGGATCGCGTCGCTGCGCGGCATCCGCGACGGGGGAGACCACCTCGCGATCGGCGCGATGACCACCCACCACGACGTCGGCCAGGACCCGCTCGTGCACGAGCACGCCCTGCTGGTCAGCAAGGCGATCACGCACCTCGCCGACGCGCAGGTGCGGCACCGCGGGACCTTCGGCGGCGCTCTCGCCCACGCCGACCCGGCCGGCGACCTCGGCGCGCCGGCGTTGGCGCTGGGATCCACCTTCGTGGTCCAGGGGCCCGGTGGCACTCGCGAGATCGCGGCCGACGACTTCTTCGTCGACCTCTTCGAGACGGCGATCTCCGACGACGAGATCCTGACCGAGGTCCGGGTGCCGAAGCACGACGGCTGGGGCGCGGCGTACGAGAAGTTCGTGCGGATCGCCCACCAGTGGCCGATCGTCGCGGTCGCGGCGACGGTGCGGATGGAGGGCGACACGATCGCGGAGGCACGGATCGGCCTGACCAACATGGGCTCCACGCCCGTGCGGGCCCGCGCCGCGGAGGCCGCGCTGGCCGGCGTACCCGCGACCGAGGAGGGCGTCGCCGCCGCGGCCGCGCTCGCCGCCGAGGGCACCAACCCGCCGAGCGACCTCAACGGCGACGCCGACTACCGCCGCCACCTCGCGACCGTGCTCACCCGACGGGCCGTCCTCGCCGCAGCCGGGAGGGGCTGACCTTGGACCTCAGCCACTCCTTCAGCGTCCCCACGTCTCTCGACGCGACCTGGGCGCACTTCCAGGACATCGGCGCCCTCGCCGAGTGCTTCCCGGGCGCCCAGGTCACCTCCGTCGGCACCGACGACGACGGGGCACCGACCTTCGAGGGGACCTGCAAGGTCAAGCTCGGCCCGATCGCGCTGGTGTACGCCGGATCCGGCAAGTTCGTCGAGCGCGACGAGGACGGGCACCGGTTCGTCGTGGAGGCGAAGGGCCGCGACAAGCGCGGCAACGGTACGGCGGGCGCCACCGTCACGGTGACCATGGCCGCCGGCTCCGGCGAGGCCACCCAGGTCGACGTCGTCACCGACCTCGCCATCACCGGCAAGCCGGCCCAGTTCGGGCGCGGCGTGATGCAGGACGTCTCCGACAAGCTGCTCGGCCAGTTCGTGTCCTGCCTCGAGCAGCGCCTCGCGGCCGAGGCGGCGCCGCCCACGGCAGCCGCTCCGGCGGCTGAGGAACCCACCGACACCGCGGCCGCCGGGAACCATCCCGAGCCGGCGGCCGCGGCACCCACCGCACCCCATGCGAATTCGTCGTCGGATGCGCCGAGACACAGCCAGAACGCATGGGGTGCCGCACCACGTCCGGCCGAGGACGACGCCCTCGACCTCGGTTCGGCGGTGCTGCCGATCCTGCTCAAGACCTACGGCAAGCAGATCGGTGCGGTCCTCGCCGTGCTGGTCGCGATCGCGTTGCTGAGGCGGCGTCGCCGGCGCTGACCGAAGGTCGAGGAGGTCGCGCAGCGACCGTCACGAGACCAGGCGAGTTGCTGTCGCAACTGTCGATGCACAGTGCCGGCAGCACCTCACCTGGTCTCGAGACGCGCCACGACCTCGCTTGCTCCGCGGCGCGAGCTCGCCGGCGCTCCTCGACCTTCGGCCGCTGACCGCGGCTTCGTTCCTCAGCCGCGGGCGGCCTCACCACGCGTCGGGCTTGGTGTAGTCCTCGTCGTCGTAGAGGTCCTGGTCCTCGTGGCGCTGGTCGGCGCCGCGGTCGTTCTGCTCCTGCAGCCGGTCGCGGCGCGGGTCGGACTCACCGGGGTCGCCGGGCGGCTGCTCCTGGGGCGGCTGCTGGCCCTGGGGGTCCTGCGGCTCCTGTTGCTGGCTCTGATCCAGCTTCTGCCGCAGTCGCTCGTCGACCGCGCCGGCGTCGGCGCTCTGCTCCTTGCCACGCCCGGAGTCCTGGGGGCACTTGCCGGCGGCCAGGACGTCGATGCCGGCCTGGTACGCCTTCCGCGCGTCCTCGCTCGCCCCGGACTCGGCGGCGGCGTCGCCGACGGCCTCGTGGGCCAGCGCCAGGTTGATCCGCACGGTGCACTCCTCGCGGTGCGGCACGTCCTCCAGCGCTGCCTGGTAGGCGGCGATCGCCTCGGCGTACTTGCCCTGGGCGTGCTCGGCCGTGCCCTCGTCGAAGGCCGCGACCCACGACTCGAACCAGTTCAGCTTCCGGGTGCCGGCGAAGCCGGAGGCCGCGCCGTCGAGGTCGCCACGGTCGAACGCGTCGCGGCCCGACCCGTTGGCCTGCAGCATCAGCGTCACCTTGAGCGCGTACGCCGCGACCAGCAGCACCGGCACCAGCCCGGCCAGCAACAGCACCAGCCGCAGCCGACGGCGTGGGTTCGTCATCGCAGCGCTCCCTTCCGCGGGGCCAGCACGTGTCGCGACGCCCAGACCGCGCGCCAGCCGGCGTGCAGCTCGAGCAGCAGCAGCGCGAGCAGCAGGACCCCGGCCAGCCAGGTCAGGTCGTGCTTGGCGGGACGGTCGTGTCCGCCGGAGCCGTCGGAGTACGACGCCTTGAAAGACCGCGCGAGGTCGTCGAGGCCGCCCGGGCGGGTGCGGTGCTCGAACGGGACGCCGAGCTCGTCGGCGACCTTCTCGAGGTTGTCGAGGTCGGCGTGGGACTGGGCGGTGTCGCCGGTCGTGGAGTCCTGGACGAAGCCGAGGTCGCCGGTGAGGTCGTCGTCCTCCGGCATCGGGGCGCCCTGCGTGGTGCCGTAGCCGAGGACGGCACCACCGGCGATCTCGTCGGCCACGTCGGCGTACGACTCGTCGGTGCCCTCACTCGTCGTGTCCTCGCCGTCGCCCACGAACACCACGATCCGGCGCCGCTGGGGCGCCTGCTCGGCCGACCGCTCGAGCAGGTCCTTCAGCTCCGGCACCGGCCGGTCGGCGCGCGAGCCGATGCCGTCCTTGGGCTTCTCGAGGTAGAGCGTCTCGACGGCGGCGCCGAAAGCCGCGCTGTCGGAGGTGAGCGGAAGCACGACGCGGGCGTCGGTGCCGAAGGCGAGCATCCCGAACCGGGCGCCGGGCAGGGCCTCGGCGAGCGCGGTGAGGTCGGCCTTGGCGCCGGTGATGCGGGGCAGCTTGCCCTCGTAGTCGAGCGCCGCCATCGACCGGGTGCGGTCGATCACGACGATCACGTCGACGTCGGAGAGCTGGGTCGGGACCTCGGCGCGTCCGAAGCCCGGGCGCAGCAGGATGACCACGAAGAGCAGCACGATCCCGATCCGGCGGGCGAGCACGAGCGCGGTCGACGTGGTGGCGCTCATCGGCGCTCACCGCCCCCGGCGCTCCGGTCGCGCAGCACCAGCACGCCCTGGACCGCCCACAGCACCACCAGCCCGGCGAGGCCGACCCCGACGATGACGGTGCCGAGGTGCGGGCGGTCGAGCACCTGCACCAGGGGCGGGCGCTTGATCGGCTTCGCGTCCAGGGCGGCGATCGCGTCGATGACCGCCTTGGCGCTGCCGTCGGCGCCGAGCATCGAGAAGGTGCCGCCGGTGCTGGTCACCGCGGTCTCGAACTGCTGGACCGCATCGGGCCGCTCGGCCGTCGCCGGCGCCGCGATGCCGTGGACGACGACCTTCTTCTCGCGTGCGTACGCCGCCGCGTCCGGCACGCTGAAGATGCCGGCGCCGATCGGCTCGTTGTCCGAGGCCAGCACGACCGCGCGGCTGCGGTCCTCGTCGTTGCGGTCGAAGCGCTGCACGCACGACGCCAGTCCGTCGCCCATCTGCGACTGGATGTCCCAGTCGAGGACGGTGCCGGCGGTGAAGACGGCGTACTCGTCGCTGTAGACGTCACCGGACGCGAACGCCTTCTCGGCCGCGTTGAGCTGCTCGAGCACGAACGTGTAGTCGTCGGTCAGCGGGAACACCGTGATCGCGGCCCCGCTCCAGATCGTCAGCCCGATCCGCTCGCCGCGGAGCCCGGAGATGATCGTGCGGAACTCGCGCAGCACCTCGGTGTCGACCTCCGCCATCGACCCGGACGCGTCCAGGCACAGCACGATGTCGCGGGTTCGGTCCTCCTGGCTCATCGTCTGGCGCTGCTGCAGCCGCCCGGCCAGCACCACCGCACCCGTGCACGCCACCAGGGCGGCCAGGGTCAGGCAGGCTCCGAAGGCCACCTGGCGTCGTACGAGCGCGTGGAAGCGAGGCAGGGACTGCAGCCGCGCGGCATGGGCGACGTACGACGCACCGGCGCGGCTCGGTCGCCGCCACGGGCGCAGCCACAGCACGAGCAGCAGCAGCACCAGGGCACCCAGCGCCAGCGCCAGCCACGGCCAGCGGAAGCCGGTGGTGTCGCTGTCCCACATCAGGCCGCGCTCCGGGTCGGGCTCCAGGTCGCCACCAGTCCGCGGGCGCGGTCGACGGCGGTCTCGAAGAGGTCGTGGGCGATGGCGTCGTCGGGCGCGAACTCGGGCGGGTAGACCAGCTCGAGCACCTCGACCAGCGCCACCGGCGCCCGGCCGCGGAAGTCGGCCAGCGCCATGGTCCGGGCGGGCAGCGTGGTGACTGCGGCGACGTAGTCGCGGACCACCTCGCTGAGCTGCTGGTGGCCGTCGCGCGCCGTGATCCTGCCCGCGACGACCTCGGCCTCGATCCGGTCGATCCGGGCGAGGTGCTGCTGGCGCACGTCGGGCAGGGCGACGCCAGGGCGGGCCAGGGCGGGGCGTCGGGGCGCGCGGGTGAGCCACCACGCGAGCACGTAGTAGACGACCAGCGCGACGGCGAGCCCGACGGCGATCCACACCCACCGGTCGGCGTACCCGACCGGTCCGGTGAACTCCTCGGGCAGGTCCACGGCGAGCACCTCAACGCCGGCGCGCATGGCGGTGCCTCTCGAGGAGCCGGAAGACGGCGGTGATCGCGGTGTCGTGGTCGCGGACGAGCTCGTGGGCGATGCCGAGCTGGTCGAGGCGCCGCCGCATCCGCTGTCCCTCCTCGTCGACGAGGGCGGCGAACTCCGCGCGCAGCCGGGCGTCGCGACGCAGCCAGCCCGGGACCTCGGCGTCGGCGTCGATGTCGACGAGCCGCCGGCCTGCCACCTCGCGCCGGGTCGGATCGAGGTCGCCGACGGTCAGGAACAGCACCTCGTGCTGCGCGGTCAGCCGGCGCAGCAGCATCGTGGACTCGTCGGAGAGGGTCACGTCGTCGGTGACGACGACGAGGATGGTGCGCCGGCGGATGGTGCGCACGACGTGGCGCAGCAGGCCGGGCAGGTCGCCGTGGGGCCCGTCGGGCGTGATCGCGTCGTGGACGGTGCCCAGCAGCCGCTCCAGGTGGAGCTCGCCGGCGCCCGGACGCTCGACGTGACGGCGCCGCTCGTCACCGTGGACCAGCGCGACCAGGTCGCCGTGCTGGACGGCGAGATAGCCGAGCACGCCGCTCACCAGGACGGCGAGCTCGCGCTTGGCGACCGCGGCGTCGTTGAGCGCCGCCATGCTGCGCCCGGTGGAGACGCACAGCAGCACGGTGTGCTTGCGCTCGGCGACGTACCTCTTGACCAGGAGCTGCCGGCTGCGGGCCGACGCCTTCCAGTCGATGTCCTTCACGTCGTCGCCGCGGACGTACTCGCGCAGGTCGTTGAAGTCGATGCCGCGCCCGACGTGGACCGCGGCGTACTCGCCCTCGAGCAGGCCCCAGACCTTGCGGTGGGCATGGATGGCCAGCCGCGACTTGATCCGCGTCAGGTGGGCCGTCACTGCTTCCTCACGGGGTCGGCACCGCGCGGAAGACGGCGTCGATGACCGTCTCCGGGCGGACCCGGTCGGCGAGCGCCTCGAAGCTGAGGTGGAGGCGGTGGCGCAGCACGCTGTGGCGCAGCTCGCGCACGTCCTCCGGGATGACGTAGTGGCGGCCCTGGACGACCGCCATCGCCCGGGCTGCCTGGAAGAACGCGATCGAGCCGCGCGGGCTCGCCCCGATCTCGACGTAGTTGCCGAGCTCGGGGCCGAGCAGGCCGGTGACGTCGCGGGTCGCCCGCACCACGGCGGTGATGTAGCGGCGGATCGCCGGGTCGACGTACACCCGCCGCACCAGCTCCTGCAGCTGCGCGACCTCCTGCGGTGTGACCACGGCGGCGACGTCGGTCATGTGCTGGCCCAGGGTGCCGTCGTCGATCCGCTCGAGGACCATCAGCTCGTCGTCCTCGGTGGGGTAGTCGACGATCTCCTTGAGCAGGAACCGGTCCATCTGGGCGTGGGGGAGGACGTAGGTGCCCTCCTCCTCGATCGGGTTCTGCGTGGCCAGCACCATGAACGGGTCGGGCAGCGGGTGGATGGTCCCGGCGATCGACGTCTGCCGCTCCTGCATCGCCTCGAGCAGCGCCGACTGCGTCTTCGCGCTCGCCCGGTTGATCTCGTCGAGGAGCACGAAGTTGGCGTGTACGGGGCCGAGCTGGGTCTCGAACTCGTGCCGGCGCGGGTCGTAGACCTGCGTGCCGATGATGTCGCTGGGCAGCAGGTCGGGGGTGCACTGGATGCGGGCGAACCGGGCGCTGACCGCCTGGGCCAGCGTCGAGGCGGCCAGCGTCTTCGCCAGCCCGGGCACGCTCTCGAGCAGCACGTGGCCCTCGGAGAGCAGGGTGACCAGGAGCGCCGTACGGACCCGGTGCTGGCCGACGACCCGGCTCGAGAAGGCGTCGGACACCTTGCTGATCGCCTCGGTCGCGGCGCCGAGCTCGTCGACCGTGAGCGGGGTGCTCGGGTCGGCGGGAGTACGCCGGGTGCGGGACTCGTTGACCTGCGTCATGCCGCCCAACCTACCCAGCGGACCTCGGCGTCACCCCTCCTCGGTCAGCAGTCGCCGACGCAGCCGGTCGTCGCGCCGCAGCCGGGCCAGGTCACGCTCGCGGCGCTCGGCAACCACCGCCATCAGCACCAGCTCGGGCGGTGCTCCGGGAGGCGGGGGAGGGGCGACGTACGGCGACACGTCGGCAAGCAGTGCTCGCCCGACGCGGTCGCGGGAGACCGGGTCGAGCGTGGGGAGCCGGCCGAGGAACTGGCGCACGGCCAGCGCGGTCCCGGTCGGCAGCGCCGCGAGATCCGTCCTCCGGGCCCAGGCCGCGAGCTGCGGCGGCATCGGCGGCGGTGGTGCCAGCCGCAGCGGGACCCGCTCGCGCACGACGTACGTGCCGGCGGCGTAGTCCCCCAGCCGCTTCCCACGGGTGCTGAGCATGATCGAGAAGAAAGCGGGAGCCCCGGAGAACGCGTAGATCTCGACGAACCCGATGAGTGCGCGCACCAGCGCGTGCTGGAAGCTGATCGGCCCGCCGTCGTCGCGGACCGTGCGCAGCCCGAGTGCCAGCTTGCCCACGGAGCGGCCGCGGGTCAGCGTCTCCAGCGCTGTCGGGATCACCAGGAACGTGACGACCGACGTGAGCACGATCCCCGCGCCGAGCAGCGCCTCGTCGTGGGCGACCGACGCACCGACCAGCAGCAGGATGTAGAGCAGGATCAGGGTCACGACCGTCACCAGCACGTCGATCAGCCCGCTCGCCATCCGCAGGCCGAGCGACGCGGCCGGGAGGTCGAGCGCCACGCCCTCGCCGGTGACCAGGTCGTCGGCGGTGACGGTGGCGAAGTCGGACGCCGTCATGCACAGAGCCTAGGACACGCCCTCCTCACCATCGCTCGACGCGCAGACCTTCGACACGGTGGAACTCGCGCTCGTTGCGGGTCACCACGATCAGGCCCCGCGATCGGGCATGCCCGGCGATCATCACGTCGTAGGCGCCGATCGGAGTGCCGCGTCGGGCGAGGTCGGCACGGATGTCGCCGGCATGGGCGGCGGCGTCGGCGTCGAATTCGAGGAAGTCGACCGCCGCCGCGAGCTCGTCGACCGCTAGGGCGTTGCGGGCCGCCTCGGTGCTGCGGGCGGCGCCGAAGCGAAGCTCGAACAACGAGACGGCGGACGCAGCCACCGGACCTGCGGCCCTCCATCGCTCGCGCAGCGGGAGATCGCGCTTGCGCAGCAGTTCGATGGCGACATCGGTGTCGATCAGGTGGCGATGGCGCGGGATCATGCCCAGACCCGCTCCTGCGGGACGGCCGGCTGCTCGCGACCGAAGTCGTCGCTGATCCGCAGCTCGCTGTCCCAGAAGGCGTCGACCCGGGAGCCTGCGGGTCGGATCACCCGAGTGTCGCCGACCACGTCGATCTCGACCTCGGAGACGGACTCGTCGAAGGCGACGGCCTTCGGGAGGCGTACGGCCTGGGTCCGGTTGGAGAGGAAGAGTCGGGTGATGACGGACATACATCGAGTATATACGTGGTTCGACCCGTCGGCCGCCGATCACCACCTAGGTTGTCCCCATGCCCCGCATCGACCTCGACGCGTACGTCGCCACCCACGCGGGGTCCTGGACGCGCCTGGACCAGCTGGTGCGCCAGCGCCACCGCACGGGCGCGGAGGCCGACGAGCTGGTGGATCGCTACCAGCAGGTCGCGACCCACCTGTCCGTCGTACGCACCTCGGCGCCCGACGGCGAGCTGGTGGCCCACCTGTCCTCGCTGCTGGGGCGGGCGCGGATCGCGATGCTGGCCTCGCGGGTGCCGAGCTGGCGGGGGTTCGCGGGGTTCTTCACCGAGAGGTTCCCGGCGGCGCTCTACCACCTGCGCTGGTGGTGGCTGGGCTGCCTGGCGGGCAACGTGGTGGTCACCGCGGTGATGATGATCTGGCTCGGCCAGCACCCGCAGGTGGAGCAGAACCTGCTCTCGCCGCAGGAGGTCGACCAGCTGGTCAACAGCGACTTCGAGAGCTACTACAGCGAGAACGCGGCCGGTGCGTTCGCGACCCACGTGTGGGTCAACAACGCCTGGGTGAGTGCGTTGTGCATCGCGCTCGGGATCCTCGGGCTGCCGGTGCTCTACCTGCTGTTCCAGAACGTCGCGAACCTCGCGATCGTCGGCTCGATCATGATCCGCCACGACCGCGGCGAGCTGTTCTGGGGGCTGATCCTCCCGCACGGCCTGCTCGAGCTCACCTGTGTCTTCGTGGCGGGCGGCGTGGGCCTGCGGCTGTTCTGGTCGTGGGTCGAGCCCGGGCAGCTGTCCCGTGCGCAGTCGCTCGCCCGGGCCGGGCGTACGTCGGTCACCGTCGCCCTCGGGCTGGCGGTGTGCCTGTTCGTCAGCGGCATCATCGAGGGCTTCGTGACGCCCTCGCCACTGCCGACGTGGGCCCGGATCGCGATCGGCGTGCTCGCCGAGGTGGTCTTCCTCGCCTACGTCTTCGTCGTCGGCCGGGCCGCGGCCTCCCGCGGCGTCACCGGCGACGTGTCCGCCTCGCTGCTGGAGGACCGGGTCGCGACCCAGGCCTGATCTCCTGGTCCGGTGGTTGAGGTGCGAGGAGCGCCAGCGACGAGCCTTCCGGTGGTTGAGGTGCGAGGAGCGCCAGCGACGAGCCTCGAAACCTCCGGGCCATCGGCGCGAACTGTCCGTTGGGCTTCGGGTGCGTAGCCGGTTGCGTTCCGAAAGGCAGCGACGAGGAAGGTCGGGAGGTGGCCCGGTTCCGCGGTCGGCCTTCGGTCCGCGCGCCTCGAAAACCCCCTAGAAACAAGGGGAAAGTCCGCGAGAGGCCTCGCCGTTCGAACATGTGTGCGATAGAATGGACGCATGATCTCGGACCTCTCGGATGCCACACCGGAGCAGCTGCTCCACGCGGCCGAGGACGGTGTCCGAGATCGTCGGATGGCCGAGGTCCGGCAGCTTGAGCTGCTGCTCGCGTGGGCCGGCCTGCACTCCGGTGACCCGCAGGCCGAGCCCGACGCGGTCCCGGTCCGGTACGGCGGGCCGCGACTCATCACCCTGGGCGGGGACGGCACCCCGGAGGTCGCCGACCTCGCACTGGTGGAGATGGCGATCGCCCGGCACGAGCACGTGCTCTCGACCCGTGGCGCCCTGGCCGACGCGTTCGACCTGCGCCACCGCCTCCCCACCGTGTGGGCCGGTGTCCGCGAGGGACGTTGCGAGGTGTGGGTGGTGCGGCGGGTCGCACGGATGTCCCACACCCTCGACCGCCACCAGATCCACATCGTCGACACCGCGGTCGCTGCTGCGTTGGACCAGGCACCATCCCGGATCCTCGCCATCGCGGAGGCCAAGGTGATCGAGGCCGACCCGGTCGCCCACCAGACCCGGATCGAGAAGAACCAGAACGACAAGGGCGTCTGGTACCCCAAGGCGCGTCCCGGGTCCCAGGTCGACGACGCCGACAACGCCGACAACACGGCAGGGATCGGGACGGTGTTCGCGCGGCTCGACGAGGCTGACGCCCTCGCCCACCAGCACACGGTCGACGACCTCGCTGCCGCGCTGGCCGAGCACGCCGAGGTCCCTGAGGGTGCCGAACCACTGTCGATGGACCACTGGCGGGCCGAGGCGTTCGCGATGCTCGCCGACCCCGCTGCCGTCCTCGCGTTCCTGAACGGCATCGACGACACCCCGGGCACCTCGGAGGTCGAGGAGGTTGCGCAGCAACCGTCACGAGACCCCCGCCGGTCCGCGGAGGTCGTCGTGCACGTCTCCCTGACCGACACCGGCGCCCTCGGACCCGTTGCGCGGGTCGAGGGCCTCGGCCCTCGGCTCCTCACCCAGGTGAGCGACCTCCTGGGTCGCCACGCGGCGATCAGCGTGCAGCCGGTGATCGATCTGCACACCGGACGGTCGGTCAACGGCTACGAGCACCCCACCGACGTCAAACAGCGCACCCAGCTGAGGACCGTCGGAGACGTGTTCCCCCACGCCACCGGCCTCTTCATCAGAAACGGCCGGGCACCGGACCACGACCACACCGTCGCCTACGACAAGCACGGACCACCCGGCCAGACCGGCGATCACAACGACACCCCGCTCACCCGGCACCACCACCGCGCGAAGACCCACCTCGGCTACACCGTCCTGCAGTTGGGCCCCGACAAGTGGATCTGGGGCACACCCCACGGCCTCTACCGCCTCGTCACCGGCGGCGGCACCCGACCCATCACCCAGGCGGAGTACCGCCTCCACGCCCAGCAGGCCCTGGCACTCTCTGCCGACTTCGCCGCCTGAGACAATGCGGCCATGAAGGCAGTCGTGGTGGGAGCCGGGATCGCCGGGCTGACCTCGGCCCGCGCGCTCGCCGAGGCCGGCAACGACGTGCTCGTCCTCGAGGCGACCGACCGGCCGGGCGGCAAGCTGCGCGCCGGTGAGGTCGCCGGCGTGAGGGTCGACGTCGGCGCCGAGGCGATGCTCCACCGCCGGCCCGAGGGCACCGCGCTCGCGGCCGCGCTCGGCCTACCGATCACCCATCCCACGGCGGCCACCTCCCGGGTCTGGACCCGCGACGCGCTGCGCCGCCTGCCGCGCACCGTGATGGGCGCGCCGCTCGACCTCGACGACCTCGCCGCGACCGGCATCCTGTCCGCCGACGGCCTCGACCGCGCCCGGCACCAGGCGGTGCCGCACCCCGACGGCGACGTCTCGGTGGGCGACCTCGTCGCCCAGCGGTACGGCGACGAGGTGGTCGACCGGCTCGTCGAGCCCCTGCTCGGCGGGGTGTACGCCGGCCAGGCGCGCCGCATCTCCGCCCGCTCCGCGGCACCCCAGCTCCTCGACCTGCTCGCCCGCGACGAGGTCACTGCTCCGGCCCCGCCCACCGACGCGCTCCCGGTGTTCGCGAGCGTCGACGGTGGGATGTGGCGCCTGCCCGCGGCGCTCGAGGCGGATCTCCACGACCGGCCGAATGCCGAGGTCCGCTACGACACCCCGGTGACCGCGGTCCGCCGTGCCCCTACCGGCTTCGTGGTCACCACCTCCACCGGTGACGAGGCCGCCGGCCTGCTCGTGCTCGCCACGCCCGCGGCGCCGACCGCCCGCCTGCTCGCCGACCTCGCCCCCGGCGCTGCGACCGAGCTCGAGGAGATCGCCTACGCGAGCGTCGCCCTGGTCACCTTCGCCTTCCGCGGCGACGACCCCGGTGTCGCCGACGCGCTCGACACCGGCGCGTCCGGCTTCCTGGTCCCGCCCGTCGACGGCCGCCGGGTGAAGGCGTCGACCTTCTCCTTCGCCAAGTGGGACTGGGTGCGCGACGCGGGGGAGGGCCTGCTGGTCCTGCGCACCTCGCTCGGCCGGTTCGGCGAGGAGAGCAGTCTCCAGGTCCCCGACGAGGGGCTGGTCCGCGCCTCGCTCGCCGACCTCGAGACAGCCACCGGTCTCACCGCGGCCCCCGTCGACGCGGTCGTGCAGCGTTGGGGCGGCGGGCTGCCGCAGTACTGGGTCGGCCACGCCGACCGGGTCGCCCGCATCCGTGCCGCCGTCGCCGAGGTCCCCGGGCTCGCTCTGTGCGGGGCGGCGTACGACGGCGTCGGGATCCCGGCCACCATCGGCTCCGCCCAGCGTGCGGTCGCCGGCCTGCTCACCTGACCCACCAGGTCTGCCCCGTTGTCCCTGTCCCGCGGGACACCGGGCCCGCGAGGGTCCTGCCATGACAGCTCAGACCCACGTTCCCCCGACCGCACTCGACCACCCCGCGCCGCAGGACCAGCCGGCCGCGCGGCCCCCGACCCGCTGGGCCCTGGCGGGTCTCGGCGCCGGCCTCGCCGGCCTCGGCGTGATCGTCTCGTCCTCGATGGTGAACGCCGTCTACGACGAGAAGAACGCCGGCGACGCCGAGGCCATCTCCGAGGCGCTCGGCGACATGGTTCCGCAGATGCTCGCGTTCCATGTCTGCGCGATGATCGCCGCCGTCCTGATGATCCCGTTCGCTGCGGGCCTGTACCGCCGGCTCAAGGCGACCAGCCCGGCCGACAGCGTGCTCCCGCTGGTCGCGTTCTCGGGGGTGCTGATCACGGCGGTCGTGCTCATCCTGGGCTCCGGCCTCGACACCGAGTTCATCTTCGCCGCCGGCGACCCCGACATCGTCGTCCCCGAGGACGCCGCGATGTTCAACCACTGGATCGGCACCATCCCGTGGTGCTGGGGCCTGCTCGGCCTGTCCGGCATCACCCTGTTCGGCGCGGCCCGCCACGGCGGCGTACCGAAGTGGATCGGCCTCGTCGGCCTGGTCGGCGGCGGCCTGACCCTGCTGCTCGGCATCTCCCCGCTGCAGTACATGGCGGGCATGACCGGTCCGATCGGCCTGCTCGTCATCGCGCTCGGCTTCCTCGCCGGGGACAAGGCGTTCCGCGGTCGCTCGTGAAGCACACCAATTCGGCCGGTCCGCACCGTGGGGGTGCGGACCGGCTGCACAATGTGCCGGTGCAGGATCCGGCCGAGACCCGCCCGCGCGGCCCGCGGGCCGTCGCGGCGCTCGTCGTACCCGTCCTCTGCGTCGCGATGGTGCCCATCGCCTTCTGGCTCGACATGGGCGCGCCGACCTCCGGCCCCGGGTACGACGTCGCCGGCGGCCCGGGGTGGCCGTGGACGCTGATCGGTGCATTGCTCGGGGTGCTCGCCTCCGTCATCCTGGTGCGCGAGCCGCGGCAGCGGGTCGGCTGGGTGCTCGCGGGCTCCGGCCTCTTCTGGGCGCTCGACGGGCTGTCGCAGAGCTACATCCTGTCCGGCCTGCGGGAGACCGGCGCCTGGCCGGGGATGACCTTCGCGCTGTGGTTCCTCAACCGCTTCGGGTCCTACCTGACCTCGGTGACCGCGGTGCTGGTCATGATCTTCCCGACCGGGCGCTTCCTGCCCGGCCGTTGGGGCACGGCGTCGTGGGTCGCCACGGTCGCGATGGCGGTCAGCGGCCTGTGCTTCCTCGTCATCCCGGCCGAGGGCGATCGCGCGATCCCCGGCCTGCCGGCCGGCGTCGACGAGGACCCGACCTCGATCACCGCCCTCTCCGGTCACGGCGACCAGGTCGCGACGATCGGCCTCGCGCTCGGCGTCACCGGCTTCTTCTTCGCGCTGCTCACCGTGGTGGTGCGCTACCGCCGCTCCGCCGGCCTGGACCGCGACCGGATGCGCTGGCTGCTGTGGAGCGTCGTCGTGGTCGTCGCCGTCAGCGTGGGGACCCTGGCCTTCTCGGTGCCCGAGGGCGACTTCATCGGCGCCATCGTGGCCTCGGTCGTGCCGCCGATGGCGATGACGATCGCGATCGTCCGTCCGACGCTCGTGTCGATCCAGGACCTGCTCGCCCGCACCTCGGTGCTGGCCGCCGTGTTCGCCGTGCTCGTCGCCGCCGACGCGCTGGTGCTGGGGCTGTTCACGCTGCTCCTCGACGACGAGCTCACCCGGGCCCAGGTGGTCGGGGTGGTGCTCGTCGTCTGCGTCGTCCTCTACGGCCCGCTGCGCCAGCGGCTCTCCGCCGGCGTACGACGGGTGATGCTCGGCGAGCGCGGCAACCGGTACGACGCCGTGGCCGGTCTCGCCTCGACGCTGGAGAACACCGACGACACCGTCGAGCAGCTCGCCGCCGTCGCGCGCGCGGTGGCCTCCGCCTTCGCGGTCCCGTTCGTCAGCGTGGAGGTCGACCGCGGTCACGGGGAACGGCTCGTGACGACCTTCGGCGAGCGCCCGGCCGAGGTCCGCACCCTCCCGATCACCTGGCGGGAGACGACCATCGGCCGTCTGGTCCTGCCGGCGAAGGGCCTGCGCAGCCGGCTCAGCGTGCGTGACGAGGAGCTGCTCGGCGACCTGGTCCGGCAGGCCGCCACCGCCGCCCGCACCAGCCAGCTCGCCGAGGAGGTCCAGCACAGCCGCGAGCGGCTGGTCACCGCCCGCGAGGAGGAGCGGCGCCGGATCCGCCGCGACCTGCACGACGGCTTCGGTCCCGCGCTGAGCGGCATCGTCTTCCAGCTCGAGGCCGCCCGGATGACCGTCGAGCGCGACCCGGCGCTGGCCCGCACCCAGCTCGAGACGGTCAGCTCCCAGGTGCAGGAGGTCGTCGCCGACGTGCGCCGCCTCGTGCACGACCTGCGCCCGCCCGCTCTCGACGACCGCGGGCTGGTCGGCGCCCTGCGCCAGCAGGCCGAGCACCTCGCCGTACCCCTCGACGTGACGGCACCTGAGGACCTCCGGCTCCCGGCGGCGGTCGAGGTCGCGGCGTACCGGATCGCGGGGGAGGCGCTCACCAATGTCGCCCGCCACGCCGACGCGAACGGTGCCCGGCTGCTCCTCGAGACCGCCGACGACACCCTCGTGCTCGAGGTCGTCGACGACGGACGCGGCATCCCGGTCGACCGGGCGGCCGGCGTCGGGCTCGCCAGCCTGCGCGAGCGTGCCGCCGAGCTCGGCGGCACCACCACCATCTCCAGCCCTCCCGGCGGCGGCACCGTCGTCCGCGCCCGACTTCCCCTGAGGAGCCCCGCATGACCGCCTCGGCCAGCCCGATCAGGGTGGTCGTCGTCGACGACCACCAGATCGTCCGCGACGGACTCACCTCGCTGCTCGGCGCGCTCGACGGCATCGAGGTCGTCGGCTCCGCATCCGACGGCCGCGAGGCGCTGCACGTCGTCGAGGACAACGCGCCCGACCTGGTGGTCATGGACATCCAGATGCCGCATCTCGACGGCATCGAGGCGACCCGGTTCCTCACCGGCCGCAATCCCGCGCTGCGCGTGGTCATGCTGACCATGAACGAGGACGACGACACGGTGCTCAGCGCGATCCGGGCGGGTGCCTGCGGCTACCTGCTCAAGGGCGCCGGCGCCGACGAGGTGCAGCACGCCATCCGCTCGGCCGCCGCCGGCGGGATGGTGTTCGGCGCGAGCCTCGCGGCCAAGGTCGCCGGCTTCTTCGCCGGCGCGCGGCCGGCCCAGCAGGTCGAGGACGAGCCGTTCCCAGAGCTCAGCGACCGCGAGCGCGACGTGCTCCAGCGGATCGCCGCGGGCCGCTCCAACGACGAGATCGCGGCCGCCCTCTACGTCTCCAACAAGACCGTGCGCAACACGGTGTCGGCCATCTACGCCAAGCTGCACGCGACGGGGCGCGCCGACGCCATCGTCAAGGCACGGGAGGCGGGCTACGGCCGCGACTGAGGCCCCGGCAGAATGGGGGCATGTCGGACCAGGACCCCCAGGCGCACATCAAGACCAACGCCGCGAAGATCAACGAGCTCAACGACACCGTCCGCTTCACCATGTGGTCGGTGTTCCGGCTCGAGCGGACGCTCGGCGCCGACGACGTCGTCCGGAAGAACGAGACCGCCGAGCTCGAGGCGTTCCTCGCGGACCTCGCGGCCGAGGATGTCGTGGTCCGCGGCCTGTACGACGTCGCGGGGCTGCGCGCCGACGCCGACCTGATGATCTGGTGGCACGCCGCCGACAGCGACCGGCTGCAGGATGCCTACCACCGGCTGCGCCGTACCGCCTTCGGGTCGCGGCTCGCGCCGGTCTGGTCGCAGATGGCGCTGCACCGCCCGGCGGAGTTCAACCGCAGCCACCTGCCGGCGTTCCTCGCCGACGAGCGCGCCCACGCGTACGCCGCCGTCTACCCCTTCGTCCGCTCCTACGAGTGGTACCTCCTCGAGGACGCCGAGCGCCGCCGGCTGCTCGCCGAGCACGGCCAGATGGCCCGCGGCTACCCGGACGTGCGGGCCAACACGGTCCCGAGCTTCGCGCTCGGCGACTACGAGTGGATCCTCGCCTTTGAGGCCGACGACCTCACCCGGATCGTCGACCTGATGCGGCACCTGCGCGGCTCGGAGACGCGCCGCCACGTGCGCGAGGAGGTGCCGTTCTACACCGGACGTCGCGTCGAGGTCGCGGACCTGCTGGCCCGGCTGCCCTGATCCGGCAGGAGCAGCAGCCAGGTCGGCGCCGCGGCCAGCCACACCGCGGTGAGGGTCACGCCCAGCCGCTGGACCAGGCCGAGGAGGGCTGCGCTGCCGTTGAGCAGCAGGGTCGCGGTCAGCACGGCGTCGATGGCGCCGCAGAGCGCGGCGCCGAGTCCGACGGCGAGCAGCGTGAGCCGACGCCGGTCCGCGCCGTCGCGTCGTAGCGCAAGGCTGCAGGTGAGCAGCACGAGCAGGAAGGCGAGCGTCTCCAGGAAGCTGGAGACGCCGTGCGGCTCGCTCACCTTGGCCCACCACGCCGAGGTGCCGGGGTCGGGAAGCGCCGAGCCGAAGGTGTACGACGTCGACAGCGGCACCGCCGCCTCGACGACCGCGCACACCGCGAGCACCAGGAGCGGCGCCCAGACCGCGGCGGTGCGCCGGGTGAGGGCCCACGACAGCGCCGCTCCCGCGCCGAGCGCGACCCCGGCGACGATGTCGGCGATCCGGAACACCTGGTGGTACGGCTGGCCGACCGCGGAGAGCTCGCTGATGAAGCTGGTACGCAGGTCGGCATCGACGGGCACGACGAGCTGGAGCACCCAGTCGGCGTACCCGAGCCCGCCGACCACCAGCAGCACGACCGCCAGGGTGCGCAACCGTGTGGTCACCACGCGGTCTCCTCGGCGTCCGGGCGGACCAGGGGGAAGGTGACGGTGGTGCGGATCGGGTCGCCGGAGAGCAGCATGAGCAGCCGGTCGATGCCCATGCCGAGGCCGCCGGTCGGTGGCATCCCGACCTCCAGCGACTGGAGGAACAGCTCGTCGGCGACCATCGCCTCCGGGTCGCCGCCGGCCGCGAGCAGCGACTGCTGCTCGAGGCGGCGGCGCTGCTCGACCGGGTCGGTCAGCTCGCTGTACGCCGTGGCCAGCTCCATCCCGAGGACCACCAGATCCCAGCGCTCCGCGAGGGCCGGGTTGTCGTCGCGCGCCCGGGTCAGCGGGCACACCGAGGTCGGGAAGTCGGTGTAGAACGTCGGCGCCACGGTCGCCGGCTCGACGAGGGCCTCGTAGAGCTCGAGCACGATCTGGTCCGCGCTCAGCTCGGCCCCCGCCACGTCGTGGGCCGCGGCCAGCTCCCGGAGCTCGTCCGCCGGGGTCGCCCAGTCCACCGCTTCGCCGAGCGCCTCCGACACCGCGTCGTGCACCGTTCGGACCGTCCAGGTGCCGTCGATGACGAGTTCCTGCTCCCGACCGTCGGCGTCGCGGTGCACGAGGACTGGTCGGCCGTGCACGGCCGTGGCGGCGGCGGTCACGAGCTGCTGGCACAGGTCCCGCATCGTCGTGTAGTCGCCGTGGGCGTCGTACGCCTCGAGCGCGGTGAACTCGGGGTTGTGGGTGCGGTCGGCGCCCTCGTTGCGGAACACCCGGCCCATCTCGTAGACCCGCTCGACGCCGCCGACGCACAGCCGCTTGAGATAGAGCTCGGGCGCGATCCGCAGGGACAGGGGGAGGTCGTAGGCGTTGCTGTAGGTGGCGAACGGTCGGGCGTTGGCGCCGCCGTGGACGGTGTGGAGCACTGGCGTCTCGACCTCGAGGTAGTCCTGCTCGTGCAGGGTCTCGCGGATCCCGCGCAGCACCTGGGCCCGGCGGCGCAGGTGCTCGCGGGCGCCGTCGTTCATGGCGAGGTCGAGGTGGCGCTGGCGGACCCGGTACTCCGGCGCCATCGGGCCGTTCACATGTCCGGGCAGCGGGTGGAGACACTTCGCGAGCATCCGCCAAGACGTGGCGAGCACCGACCGCTCGCCACTGCGACTGGTGCCGACGGTGCCGTGCAGCTCGACGAGGTCGCCGAGGTCGCAGTCGCCGACGAAGACCTCGATGTCCGGTGCGAGGGAGTCGGCCTGCAGGACGCACTGCACGCAGCCGTGCCAGTCGCGCAGCTCCACGAACACGACGCCGCCGTGGTCGCGGATCGCGACCAAACGGCCGGCAACGCTCACCGCTGAGCCGTCGTCGGCCGCGAGCGCGGCCGCGGTCGAGGTCGGCCGCACCCCGGCCGCGGGATAGGGGGAGCGGCCGGCCGCGGCCATGGCCGACATCCGCTCCAGGCGGATCCGGACCTGCTCGGGACGGCGCCGGCCGCGGGCCCGCAGCTCCTGGTGCGCCTTCACCGCGGCCACGATCTCGTCGGCGCGGTCGGCCGACAGGTGCTCGGGCTCGAGCGGCCGCCGGGTCCGGATCCGCTCCGGGATGTCGATGAAGCCCTCGGCTATGCCCGCCGCGACTCCGACGCGAGGGATCATCCGCGCGTCGTCGTAGCAGAGGAACCGGGGGAACCACGCGGGCTCGTACTTCACGTTCGAGCGATAGAGCGCCTCGAGCTGCCACCAGCGCGACAGCACGAGCAGCACCCGCCGCCAGCCGCGCAGCAGCGGGCCCGCGCCGATCCGCCCGCCCTCCTCGAAGACGGAGCGCAGGACGGCGAAGTTCAGGGAGATCCGGGCCACCCGGTGCTCCGAGCCGTGCTCGGCGATGGCGCTCACCAGGAACTCGATCACGCCGTTGGGCCCGGCCGGGTCGCGACGCATCAGGTCGAGGGAGATGCCCGAGGTGCCCCACGGCACGAAGGACAGCAGAGCGAGCACCGAGCCGTCGGGAGCGAGGGCCTCGGCGAGCAGGCAGTCGCCGTCGGCCGGGTCGCCGAGCCGCCCGAGCGCCATCGAGAAGCCGCGCTCGGGCTCGTCGCCGCGCCAGGCGTCGGCGAGACGGCGTACCTGATCCATCTCCTCGGGCGGCACCTGGTGGTGGCGCCGGATCCGCACGGTCACGCCGTGGCGCCGGGCGCGTCGTACGGCGCGCTGGATCGCGGGCAGCCGTGGGCGGCGCTGGTTGAAGTCGGCGACCTCGATGATGGCCTCGTCGCCCAGCTGCAGGGCGGTCAGGCCGGCGCGCTCGTAGTGGTGGGCGGCGCGTTCGCTGGCCCCGAGCACCGCAGGCGACCACCCGTGTTCGCGGGCGAGCCGCTGCCAGCGGGCGATGGCGTCGGGCCACGACCCCATGTCGCCGATCGGGTCGCCGCTGGCCAGGCACACGCCGACCTCGACGCGGTGAAGTACGACGGCCCGGCCGTCCTCGGAGAAGACGGCTGCCTTGTCGCGCCGGCTGGCGAAGTAGCCGAGCGAGTCGTGGCGCCCGTACTCGTCGAGCAGGGAGCGAACCGCGCGCTCCTCGGAATCGGTCAGCGTCGCGCGCAACGCCTGGGACTGGAAGACGACGGCGAACGACCCGAGCAGCGAGACCCCGCCGAGGAACCCGATCAGGTCGCTGACCCAATCGTCGGGTCGGCCGTCGAAGGCACGCGGGCCGATCACGCCACCGGTGGCCCGGTTGAGCGACCAGAGCAGCCGTTGGTCGGCCGGCAGCGTGCCGTGGAAGAGATGGAGGAGAAGGAAGCCGAGGCCGATGCTCAGCATCAGGCAGGGCACCAGGACGGCGATCGCCTTGAGCATCGACCGCGACCTGACCCGGGTGTTGAAGCCGGTCCGGGCGAGCAGCACCACGACGAGGAGCAGGGTGGCGACCGCGACCGCGACATTGCTGCGGGGGCGGGCGGTGAACTCACCCAGGGCATCGATGAGGTTGATGACGAGGACGCCGACCAGGATCCGCCAGCCGGCGCGCTTGCCGGTGCTGAGCGCGCCGGCGAGCAGCGCGAGGAAGGTGGCATAGGCGAGGTTGGGCAGGATCAGCAGCACGTTCTCGCTGACGGCGGTCAACGGCTCCCGCAACCCGTGGCGCAGCGAGGGGATCAGGGCGGCGACGGCGCACAGCCCGGCCCACACGGCCACCACGGTCGCGCTCGCCGAGGGGACCCTGTGGACCAGCGCGGCGTGAGCGCCGGCCAGCCAGGACGGAGCGGCAGCTGCCGGAGCGCGGGACACGCCGGAACCCTACGACTCCTAGGGTTTCGTAGCCCGACTTGAAAAGTCTATCGACTTACTCCACTATGGAGCCATGACCAGCCTCCTCCCTGTCCTGCGTGGTGCCCACCGGCTCCCCGGGTCGTGTTGTCGCTGCTGTTGATCCCCACCCCGATCCAGCACCGACACCACCCGGAGGAAACCCATGACCCAGCTCGCCGTCCTGCCCCTGCTCGAGGTGGTCCGCAACCACGCGGCCGACCCCGACCTGCGCCACCTCCTCGACCACGACCCGCACGAGCGCTCGTGGCTCCGCCTGCTCAGGACCGACGACTACGAGCTCTGGCTGATCTCGTGGCCGGCCGGTGCCGCCACCGACTGGCACGACCACGGCTCCTCGTCCGGCGCGTTCACCGTCCTGGAGGGCCGGCTCACCGAGCACACCTTCGACGGCGGGCTCCGGCTGATCGACCTGGGCCCCGGCGACGGCAAGGCGTTCGGTGCCGGCTATGCGCACGACGTACGCAATGCCACCGACGGTCCGGCCCTCTCGCTGCACGCGTACTCGCCGCGGCTGCACACGATGACCCGGTTCAGGTTCCACGGCGACCGCCTCGAGGTGCTCGGCGTCGAGCGCGCGGGGGAGGAGTGGTGAGTACCCTCGTCCCCGTGCGGTACGACGGCGTCGACGCCCTCCTCGCGGACGCCCGGTCCCGGCTCGACCGGGTCACCGCCCGCGCCGCCTTCCAGGAGCTGGTCGCCCTCGGCTCCCTGCTCGTCGACATCCGGCCCGCCGCCCAGCGCGCCCGCGAGGGCGAGGTCGCCCGCTGGCTGCCCGCCCTCGTCGTCGAGCGCAACGTGCTCGAGTGGCGCTTCGACCCGCGCAGCGACGCTCGGCTGCCCGAGGCGGCGTACGACCGCCGGGTGATCGTGCTGTGCCAGGAGGGCTACACCTCCTCGCTCGCCGCCGACGCCCTGCGCAGCATCGGCATCGAGCGCGCCACCGACGTGATCGGCGGGTTCGCCGCCTGGCGCGAGGCCGGGATGCCGGTCGCGGGCGTCGCTGCCTGAGCCCGGCCGGCGTGGGTGCCTGAGTACGCTGAAGCCATGGCATACGAGGTCGAGAAGACGGACGAGGAGTGGCGCTCCGAGCTCACTCCCGAGGAGTACCAGGTGCTCCGCAAGGCCGGCACCGAGCGGGCCTTCACCGGTGAGTACACCGACACCGAGACCACCGGCGTCTACCGCTGCAAGGCCTGCCAGGCCAAGCTGTTCGAGTCCGACACGAAGTTCCACTCCGGTTGCGGCTGGCCGAGCTTCTACCAGCCGATCAGCGACACGATCGAGTACCTCGAGGACAACACCCACGGCATGAAGCGGGTCGAGGTGCGCTGCGCCAACTGCGGCTCGCACCTCGGCCACGTCTTCCCCGACGGGTACGGCACCCCCACCGGCGACCGCTACTGCATCAACTCGATCAGCCTCAGCCTGGAGCCGGCCGACCAGGGCTGACCGCCTGGCGGACCAGGCCCAGGACCAGCAGGTCCAGGCCGGCGGCGAACTGGTCGAGGTCGTCGTGCCGGCGGAACTGGTCGGCCATCGAGCGGATCCACGGGAACTCGTCGAACTCCTCGCCCTGCCAGCGCTCGACGACGCGGTCGAGCTGCTCGTCCTTCGACAGGGTCGGGTCGACCGCGTTGTCCTGCGCCGACATCTCGGCGGCGACGCCGACGACGTAGCCCGTGATCGCGGTGCTGCCGTGGAACTGCTGGCGGGGGGAGAGGCCCATCGTCGCCAGGGCCCGCCCGACCAGCTCCCAGACCCGCAGCCCGTTGGGACGCTCCGCGCCGCCGAGCTGTGACTGGGCGGCGAGCCACGGGTGCTCGTCCATCTGCGCGAACAGCGCCAGCGAGATCCGCCGCACCGTCGCGGCCGCCTCGACGATCGCGGGGTCGTCGGTGGCGAGCTCGACCTCCATCGGGGGAGTGGGTACGTCGGAGGTCTCGGCCGCGGCGAGAGCGCGCCCGATCAGCGTGTCGCAGGCCAGGTCGAGCAGCTCGGCCTTGCCGGCGACGTACCAGTAGATGCTGCCGAGTCCGCCCCCGAGCTCGGCGGCCAGCCCGCGCAGGGTGAGTCCGCCGGCGCCCTCGCGGTCGAGCATCGCGATCGCGGTGTCGACGATCTGGTCGAGCGAGTGGGTCGCGCGACGGGTCGTCCTGGGGCGTCCTGGCATGCCGCCAACCCTAGTGTCGTGTCAGGCTGATTCGTCGCCACATCCGGCGGCCTGGCACGCACCTCGCGGCGTTGCCGACGCTTGCGAGACAACGCGGTATGGCTGCGCGCCGGCGCCTTGCGATGCACGCACCAGGACCACCGGCTGTGTCAGCGCTTCAACCTGACACGACCCTAGGGCGTCTTGACATTCTCGAACAACGTTCTATTCTCGAACAGTGTTCGACTCGAACAACGTTCGACCACTCTGATCCCGAAGGGAGGCCGTCATGACCACCGCCGCCGCGTCCTCGACGCCCACCACCGCGCGGACCGCGAAGCCCGCCACTCTCCGTGCCGCCGCGCCCGCGATCCTCGCCCTCTGCCTGACCATGCTCGTGGAGATGGTCGACAACTCCGTGCTGTCCGTCGCGCTGCCGACCATCGGGCGCGACCTCGCCGTCGGCCCCACCGGGCTGCAGTGGATCGTCGGCGCCTACTCGCTCACCTTCGGCGGCCTGCTGATGGTCGGCGGCACGCTCGGCGACAAGCTGGGCCGGCGCCGGATGCTGTTGGCCGGCATCGCCGGCTTCGGGCTGTCCTCCACCCTCGTCCTGCTCGCCACCGAGCCGTGGCAGCTGATCGCCGTCCGCGCGCTGTGCGGCGTGTTCGCCGCCCTCATCGCGCCCGGCACCATGTCGCTGGTCTTCCGGCTCTTCGACGACGAGGAGCTGCGCCGGCGCGCGATCGGGCTGATCGTCAGCGTCGCCATGGTCGGGGTCATGGTCGGCCCGGTCCTCGGCGGCCTCGCGGTGACCCACCTGCCGTGGCAGGCGCTGCTCGTCGTCAACGCACCCGTCGCCGCTGTCGCCTTCTGGGGTGTCGCCCGGGGGATCCCCGTCGACGACCCGGCCGAGCGCCGTACCGGCGCCGCGGACGTGCCCGGCGCGGTGCTGTCGGTCGCGATGCTCGGCCTGGGCCTGTTCGCCTTCACCCTCGGCGTCGACGAGGGCTGGACCTCGCCCGTCACGCTCGCCACCGCGGTTGCCGCGGTGGCGGCGGGAGTCGGCTTCGTAATGCGCGAGCGCGCGGCTGCGGACCCGATGCTGGACCTGCGGCTGCTCGGGCGTCGTACCGTCCGCGGCAGCGCCATCCTGCAGACCGGCGTGATGGTCGCGATGGTCGGCGTCATGTTCGCCGCGACCCAGCTCTTCCAGTTCGCCTGGGGCTGGAGCCCGCTGCAGGCCGGGCTCGGCACGCTGCCGATGGTCGCCGGCATGTTCGTCTCCGGGCCGCTCACCGATGCGCTGGTCGCGCGCCTCGGGCACCGGGCCACCGCCCTGGTCGGCAGTACGTCGCTGCTGGTCTCCCTGGCCGTGGAGTACGTCGCCCTCGGTGCCGGGTACCCGGTCTTCGCCGCCGGCATGCTGCTGCTCGCGGTCGCCATGCGCATGGTGATGACGACCTCGGCGGTCGCCCTGATCGAGGCCCTGCCCGAGGACCACACCGGCATCGGCTCCGCCCTCAACGACACCGCCCAGGAGATCGGCAACGTCTTCGGTGTCGCCGTGGTCGGCACCGTCACCGCCGCCGTCATGGGCACCTCGCTGCCGACCGGGCGCTGGAGCGCGGCCGTGGTCGAGGAGTTCCTGCACAGCCAGCGGATCGGCTTCGCGATCCTCGCCGGCCTGGTCGCGCTCATCACGGTGGTCGGGGGCCGCACCCTCACGGGCTCCCGGTCGACCGACGAGCACTGACGGCTTGACGTCCACATGGCTTGGGCATGAGAATCATTCTCATGTTGATCCGATCCGCTGTCCCTGTCGTCCTCGGCGCCCTCGTCCTCGCCGCGTGCGGCTCCGAGCAGTCCGCCCGTCCGACCTCACCCGCCCCGTCGCCCGCGACCGCCACCGAGGTCGACGGCCCGCGGCCCCGCCTCGCGATGACCTACGACGGCGGCGTGCTCGTCCTCGACGCCGAGACCGGGAAGGTCCTCCTCAACGAGGAGCGGGAAGGCTTCCTGCGGCTCAACCCCGCGGGGGACGAGCGGCACGTGCTCGTCTCCGGCGCCGGCGGGCTCACGGCGCTCGACACGGGGGCCTGGACCGAGGAGCACGGCGACCACGGCCACTCGTGGACCGCCGAGCCCCGGCTGACGGACTTCACCATCGCGGCCGAGGAGCCGGGGCACGTCGTACCTCACCACGGGCGGACCACCGTGTTCGACGACGGCACCGGGCAGATCACGGCCTTCGACCCCGCCGACCTGGCGGACGGCACCCCGGAGGTCGAGACCTTCCGGGCCGAGCAGGCGCACCACGGCGTTGCGGTCCAGGACGGCCACGGCAACCTGCTGATGACCGTCGGTGACGACGAGTCGCGCTTCGGCATCCGCCTGGTGACGGCGGCCGGCAGCGAGCTGGCGGCGTCCGACCAGTGCCCGGGCGTGCACGGCGAGGCCTTCGCCGGCGAGGTCGCCCTGTTCGGGTGCGAGGACGGGGTGCTGCTCGTCGAGGGCCGCGAGATCACCAAGATCGACGCGCCCGACGCGTACGGCCGCATCGGAAACCAGGCCGGTCACGAGAGCTCGCCGTACGTGCTGGGCGACTACAAGGTCGACCCCGACGCCGAGCTGGAGCGGCCGACCCGGGTGGCAGTCATCGACACCCGCGACGCGTCTCTCCGGCTGGTCGACCTGCCGGCCAGCTACAGCTTCCGCTCCCTGGGCCGCACCCCCGACGGCGACGCCCTCGTGCTCGGGACCGACGGTGCGCTGCACGTCATCGACGTCGACGCCGCCCGGGTGAGTGCCTCGGTCCCGGTCACCGCGGCCTGGCAGGAGCCGACGGACTGGCAGCAGCCGCGACCGCTGCTCGAGGTGGTCGGCGCCACGGCGTACGTCACCGAGCCGGCCACCAAGCAGGTCCACGTCGTCGACCTGGCCACCCGCACGGTCGTCGACACGCTCGACGTGCCGCAGGTGCCCGTCGAGCTCCGCGGGGTCGCCGGCTGAGCCCGTAGGCTCGCCGCATGGCGAAGACCGCGGCGGCGATGGTCCAGGCAGGCGACCGCGAGGTCCGGGTGTCGAGCCCGGACCGCGTGATCTACGAGGCGACCGAGCGCACGCCCGAGGTCACCAAGCTGATGGTCGCCGAGTTCTTCGTGGCCGTCGAGGACGGCCTGATGCGAGCGCTGCGCGACCGGCCGACGGCGCTCGAGCGCTGGCCGGACGGCTACCGCGAGGGCTTCCGGCTCTCGACCGGGTACGGCGACGACGGCGAGGGCTTCTACCAGAAGCGCGTCCCCAAGGGGGCTCCCGACTACCTCGAGCCGGTGCGGATCACGTTCCCGTCGGGCCGCACCGCCGAGGAGATCTGCCCGGCCGAGATCGCCGTACCCGTCTGGTGTGCCCAGATGGGCACGCTCACCTTCCACCCGTGGCCGGTACGACGGGCCGACGTCGACCACCCCGACGAGCTGCGCATCGACCTCGACCCCCAGCCCGGCACGACCTTCGGCGACGCGGTCCGGGTCGCGGGTGTCGCACGCGAGCTGCTCGCCGACCTGGGCCTCGAGGGCTACCCCAAGACCTCCGGCAACCGCGGCGTCCACGTCTACGTGCGGATCGAGCCACGCTGGGAGTTCACCGACGTGCGGCATGCCGCGATCGCGTTCGGCCGCGAGCTCGCCGAGCGCGACGGGCAGGTCACGACGGCGTGGTGGAAGGAGGAGCGGGGGGAGAGGATCTTCATCGACTTCAACCAGAACAACCGCGACCGGACCATCGCCTCGGCGTACTCGTTGCGGCCGAAGCCCGGCGCGCCCGTGTCGACCCCGATGACCTGGTCGGAGCTGGCGTCGGCGACCGATCCCGGGGCGTACAACCTGTTCACGGTGCCCGAGCGGATGGCCGACGGGGACCCGTGGGCCGGGATCGACGACACGGCGTACTCGCTCCAGCCGCTGCTCGACCTCTGGGACCAGCAGGTCGCCGACGGCGAGGGTGAGCTCAACTTCCCGCCGGACTACCCGAAGATGCCGGGCGAGCCGCCGCGGGTGCAGCCGAGCAAGAAGGTCGCCGAGCACTGGGACGAGGACGGCAACCGGATCGAGGGATCCTAGAAGCCTCGCACGACCTCCACCTCGCACAGCCGCGCGAGGTCCCCGCGCACCTGGCGGTCGAGGTGCGGGGCGTCCTCTGCGAGCATGAGGAGGGCCACCTCGCGCACGGCGCGGCCCGGGTGCGCGACACCCAGGCCGCGCACCGCCTCGACCGCGCCGTCGCACACGTCGAGCACGCGGTCACGCTCGGCCGGCACGAGGTGCGCGTCCGCGAGCGCCGCCAGGAGGCGGACGTCGAGGGTGTGCAGGGCCGACATGACCTGTCAACGACCTCCCGGGTCGGGGCGTTACGACTCCTCGTGCTCCAGCAGGTGGAGGACGGGTACGCCGAGCTTGCGCCGCGCGCGCGAGGTCCAGTCGACGTGGAAGAACTCGGAGACCAGGTGGGGGCGGGTGAGGATGATCGACTCCCGGCCGTCGACCTCCTTCACCTTGCCGATGAGGGCGTCGACCGGTGGCTCGGTGACGATCGAGACCGAGCCGATGATCGCGCCGGCGGCGACCAGGGCGTCGCGGGTGGCGGCCAGGTCGCGCTCGGCCTGCTCGCGGTACTCCCCGCGCAACCGCTCGATCTCGTCCGGCGACGGCGTGATCGGCGGGGCGATCAGGTCGGCGCCGCCGATGACGCCGAGCGAGGCCTCGACCGCGGCCGCGGCGTCCGCCATCGGCAGCAGCACGTGGTACTGGACCTCGATCGTCGGGTCGTCGTCGAGCTCCTGGTGCAGGCCGCGGACCTGGGCGGCGTCGGCGGCGGTGAGCGCCTGCTCGATGAGCAGGACGACGGCGTACGGTTCCTCGCGGGGAGCGGTGCTCATGACACCATCCTGCCGCGCTCCCGGTCGCGCGTCAGCCCCCGGTCAGCCCCCGAGGACGTCAGCGAGGTCGTAGCGCACCGGCTGTTCGAGCTGGTCGTAGCCGCACGACTCCGGGTCGCGGTCCTCGCGCCAGCGCTTGAAGTGCGCGGTGTGCCGGAAGCGCCGACCCTCCATGGCGTCGTACTTCACCTCGATCACGCGCTCGGGGCGCAGCGGTGTGAACGAGAGGTCCTTGCCCTGGCTCCACCGGCTCTGCGTGCCCGGCTGGCGGCCGGGGTTGGCCACCAGGAACTCCTGCCAGCGCCCCCACGGGTGCTCCTCGATCGGCACGACCAGTGCCTGCAGCTCGTGCCACAGCTCGGCCCGTCGCGCTGCCGTGAAGCTGGCGCTGACGCCGATGTGCTGGAGCTCGCCGCCGTCGTACAGGCCCAGCAGGAGGCTGCCGATCAGCGGGTTCTCGGGCGTGCTCGTCTTGTGCTCGCGGTAGCCGGCCAGCACCACGTCCGCCGTCCGCTCGTGCTTGATCTTGAGCATGGTCCGGGCGTTCGGGGCGTACGGCGCGCTCAACGGCTTCGCCACCACCCCGTCGAGCCCGGCCCCCTCGAACTGGTGGAACCACTCCTCGGCGACCTTCGGATCGGTGCTGGTGCGGGTGAGGTGGCAGCGGCCCTCGTCGGCGCTCAGGTGGGCCAGCGCCTGCTCCAGCGCCGCCCGCCGCTCCGCGAACGGTCGCTCCAGGAAGCTCTCGTCGCCCAGCGCGAGCAGGTCGAACGCCACGAAGTCCGCCGGCGTCTGCTCGGCCAGCAGGTTGATCCGGGACGCGGCCGGGTGGATCCGCTCCTGCAGCACCTCGAACTGCAGCCGCCCCTTCCCGTCCCCGCCCATCTGCGACACGAAGATCTCGCCGTCGAGCACGCACCGCTCCGGCAGCTCGGCCCTCATCGCCTCCACCAGCTCGGGGAAGTAGCGCGTCAGCGGCTTGGTGTTGCGGCTCGCCAGCTCCACCTCGTCGCCGTCGCGGAACACGATGCACCGGAAGCCGTCCCACTTCGGCTCGAAGCTGAGGCCTCGCTCGTCGTACTTCGCCGGGTCGGGGACGCCGGACACGGCCTTCGCGAGCATCGGCAGGACGGGCGGCATCACGGGGAGGTCCACGGTGGTGAGACTAGCCAGGGCTCCGACACTCATCGCTCGAGATCAGTGTGACTGCCCGTTGGCGTACCGCTCCCGTCGGAAGTGCCGACCCTTGCCCCGGTTGCGGCTCTTGAAGGTCGGGAGCTGAGAGTCGCAGTTGGGGCAGACCATGCGCAGGTTGTCGCGGTGGTTGTTGGTGGCGTCGCCGTCGATGTGATCGAGCACGAAGACCAGGGGCTGGTCGTTTCACTCCTCGACGATGCCGCAGATCTCGCAGCAGCCGTCCTGGGCGTCGAGGAGGTAACGCCGGATGTAGTGGCCCTTCTCGCCGGCGACCGTCGCGATCCCGGTCTGTAGCCAGGCATAGGTCTTGGCCGTGCGTTCGGCTGACCGCTGACACCGATTGCTGCAGAACACCTTCTGGCTGCGCCGGACCAGCTCGACGCCGCACCCGAGACACTTCGTCATAACCGCACGCCATGTATCGGGTCCGACGAAAAGTGGAGCCGCGTGTCGGATTCGAACCGACGGCATCCGCATTACAAGGGCGGCACTCTAGCCAACTGAGTTAACGCGGCACGGCCTGCGGGGCAGGCGCGGACGTCACTGTAGTCACCGCAGCCGTTCGACCTCAAACCGCTCGTCCGGTACGGCGATCGCCTCCTGCGCCGCGATCAGCCGCAGCTCCCGCTCACCCGACTCGAGCGTCGCCGCGAGCACGTCGTACACCGACGCGACGGTCCTGCCGAGCGCCATCGCAGCGGAGCCGGTGCTGTGCAGGTGGGCGGTGAAGAGAGCGGCGGTGATGTCGCCGGAGCCGTTCGCCTTCATGGGCAGGCGCGGCGTCTGCACGATCCAGGCGCCGTCGCCGGTGACGGCGATCATCTCGATCACGTCTTCGGGGGCACCGAGGCGCTCGACGGAGGTGATCAGCACGGTGGCGGGACCGAGGACGCGGACCTCGTCGGCCGCCGCCAGGATGTCGTCGAGCGACGACGGACCGGACAGGGCGTCGCGGCCGGTGATGAAGCCCAGCTCGAACTGGTTGGGCGTGAGGATGTCCGCGACCGGGACCACCGAGGTCCGGATGATCGGCGGGATCTCGGGGTTCACGAAGCAGCCCGACTTGGCGTTGCCCATCACTGGGTCGCAGGTGTATGTCGCCGCGGGGTTCGCCGCCTTGACCGTGCGCACGGCATCGACGATCACCTCCGCCACGGCCGGGGAGCCCTGGTAGCCGGAGAGCACGGCGTCGCACGTCGCGAGCACCCCGCGCTCCTCGATCCCCGTGATCACCTCGGCGACGTCGGAGGGCGCTAGGAGCGGGCCGCGCCAGGCGCCGTACCCGGTGTGGTTGGAGAAGTGCACCGTGAACACGGGCCACACCTCGTGCCCGAGGCGCTGCAGCGGGAAGACCGCAGCGGAGTTGCCGACATGGCCGTAGGCGACCGAGGACTGGATGGACAGGATCCGCACCCGGGCATTCTCGCAAACGAAACACTTTCGTGAAGAAACTAGAACGCGTTACAGTGAGCCGGCCGGGCCCCCGATGACCCCGGTCACACGAGCGAAGGATGGAAGCGGATGGCGAAGCGCGCGGCGTACGGCAACGAGGCTGACTACGTGGTGGTCGGATCGGGCAGCTCCGGGTCGATCGTCGCCGGGCGGCTCGCGCAGTCCGGCGCGAGCGTGATCCTGCTCGAGGCCGGCAAGTCCGACGACAAGGGCATGCACGGCTACTTCACGAAGAAGCCCGGCATGATCGGCCCGATGCACTCCGAGCCGCGGCTCGAGAGGCTCTTCGACTGGGGCTACCGCTCGGTGCCGCAGCCCGGCCTCGACGGCCGCCGGATGCCCGCCCCGCGCGGCAAGGTCGGCGGTGGGTCGAGCTCGGTCAACGGCATGGTCTACGTCCGCGGCAACCGTGCCAACTACGACTCGTGGGCGGCCGAGGGCAACGCGGGCTGGGACGCCGACAGCGTCAACGAGGCGTTCAAGCGCTACGAGGACTTCGAGGACGGCGAGAACGCCTACCGCGGCGCGGGCGGCCCGATCAAGATCACTCGCAACAAGACGCCGCAGGAGGCCAGCCTCCAGTTCATCCAGGCCACCGCCGACACCCTCGGTGTGAAGGTCCTCGACGACTACAACGCCGCCGAGCAGGAGGGCATCGCCCGGATGCAGCAGAACGCTGCCGACGGCCTGCGCTACTCCTCGACCCGCGGCTACGTCCACAACCTCGCGCCGCGCACGCTGGAGTTCCAGACCGAGGTCCACGTCGCGAAGATCGTCATCGAGAACGGTCGCGCGACCGGCGTCGAGGTCATCGACCAGGGGAAGGGCGGCGGCACCCGCCGGTTCATCAGGGCCGGCAAGGAGGTCATCGTCTCCGCCGGCTTCGCCAACAGCCCGCAGCTGCTGATGCTCTCCGGCATCGGCCACGCCGACCACCTCGCCAGCGTCGGCATCGACTGTGTCGCGGACCTCCCGGTCGGCGACAACCTGCACGACCACCTGTTCCACCCGATGTCGTTCCACGTCCCGAGCGTCGAGTACCGCGGCAACGCCTGGACCTTCTTCAAGGGCATGGCGCGCGACCTGACCCGCGGCGGCTCGTTCCTCGACAACTCGGTGTTCGAGTCCGTCGGCTTCGTCCGTACGTCGGCCGCCACCGTCGCCCCGGACCTCCAGCTGCACATGCTGCCGTGGGCCTACCCGAGCCCCAACCAGGACGAGCCGATCCGCCACATCCCCGACGGCCGCCCGTCGCTGACGGTCTTCTCGACGCTGATCTACCCGAAGAGCCGCGGCACGCTGCGCCTCGCGTCCTCCGACCCGACCGCCGCGCCGCTCATCGACTACGGCTTCTTCCAGGACGCCGCCGACGTCGAGGTGCTCGCCGAGGGCACCGAGATGATCCGCGAGATCATGGCCTCGGCCGCCTTCGGCGGCGCGGTCAAGGAGGAGATCCACCCCGGGCCCTCGATCCCCAACGGCAAGGAGCTGCGGGTCGCGCTCAAGAACCGCTCGACCTCGGTCTACCACGGCGTCGGCACCTGCCGGATGGGCGTCGACGAGCGCGCCGTCGTCGGCCCGGACCTCAAGGTCCGCGGCATCGAGGGTCTGCGGGTCGCGGACGCCTCCATCATGCCGAGTATCACCGGCGGCAACACCAACGCCCCGTGCTACATGATCGGCGAGAAGGCCGCCGAGATCATCCTGGGTGGAGCGAACTGGTGAGTACGCCGAACCGCCCCGCCTCGGTCACCGACGAGCTCCTCGAGCGGCTGGTCGCCCGGGTCCCCGGCCGCACCGGCGCGACCTGGAAGCTCACCGAGGTCTACACCGGCGAGGTGCTCGTCGAGCTCCCGCAGTCGACGCCGGAGGACATCGAGGACGCCTTCGCCAGGGCCCGCGCCGCCCAGGAGCTCTGGGCCCAGTGGCCGGTCGCCAAGCGGCTCGAGGTCTTCGACCGCGCGCACGCCCTGCTCGTCGACAATGCCCACACGACCGCCGACCTGATCCAGGTCGAGAGCGGCAAGAACCGGCGGATGGCGATCGAGGAGACCTGCGACCCGCCGATGGTGATGTCGTACTACCTCAAGCGCGCCAAGAGGCTGCTCGCGCCGAAGAAGCACGGCGGCCCGGTGCCGGTCGTGTCCGGCTCGACCGAGGTCCGTGTCCCCAAGGGCGTCGTCGGCATCATCGCGCCGTGGAACTTCCCGTTCGCCACCGGCCTCTCCGACGCGATCCCGGCGCTCATCGCCGGCAACGCGGTCGTGGTGAAGCCCGACAACAAGACGGCGCTCTCGCCGCTCTACGGCATCTCCCTGCTCGAGGAGGCGGGCCTCCCGAAGGGCCTGTTCCAGGTCGTCTGCGGTGAGGGCCCCGACGTCGGACCGACCCTGATCGACAACGCCGACTACGTCATGTTCACCGGCTCCACCGCGACCGGCAGGGTGATCGGCGAGCGCGCCGGGCGCAACCTGATCGGCTGCTGCCTCGAGCTCGGCGGCAAGAACCCGATGATCGTGCTCGACGACGTCAATGTGGAGGAGTGGGTCGAGGGCACCACCTTCGGCGTCTTCGGCAACACCGGCCAGATCTGCATGCACATCGAGCGGATCTACCTGCCCGAGAGCCGGTACGACGAGCTGAGGTCGGCGTTCGTCGAGCGCGCGGCCAACCTGCGGATCGGGGCGGCGTACGACTTCGGCCCGGAGATCGGCTCGCTGGTCAGCCCCGAGCACCGCGACCGCGTCGCCTCGCACGTCGAGGACGCGGTCGCGAAGGGCGCGACCGTGCTCACCGGCGGCCGCGCACGGCCCGACATCGGCCCGGCCTTCTTCGAGCCGACGGTGCTCGAGGGCGTCACCAAGGACATGCTCGCAGGCCACACCGAGACCTTCGGCCCGGTCGTCTCGCTGTACTCCTACCGCACCGTCGACGAGGCCATCCACCTCGCCAACGACACCGACTACGGCCTCAACGCGTCGGTGTGGAGCGGCGACCTGTCCCGCGCCGAGGCCGTGGCCGCGCGGATCGAGTCCGGCAACGTCAACATCAACGACGCGCTCGCGACGGCGTACGCCTCCAAGGGCTCGCCGTCGGGCGGCGTCAAGAAGTCCGGCGTCGGCGCCCGCCACGGCGACCAGGGCCTGCTCAAGTACACCGACGCCAAGAACGTCGCCGTGCTCAAGAAGCAGGTCATGGGTCCGCGGCCCGGCCAGGCCTACGAGGCGTACGTCAAGCAGATGCTGAGCTCGCTGAAGCTGATGAAGAAGCTCCGCGTCCGCTGACCCGGCGCGAAGTCGCTCCGGTTTTCCGCCGACCCGGCTCGAAATGGCCCGAGAATTGCGCCGACCCGGCAGAACTTCTGCCGGGTCGGCCGGATCTGTCGGCCAGTTCGTGCCGGGTCGGCGGTGCCTGAGCGACAGTTCGTGCCGGGTCGGCGGTGCCTGAGCGACAGTTCGTGCCGGGTCGGTCAGGCCTCGATCGCCTCGCGGTCGGCGGCCGGCGAGGCGGTGGAGATCTCGACCTTGCGCGGCTTCGCCTTCTCGGCGACGGGGATGGCCAGGCGGAGCACGCCGTTGTCGTACGCCGCCTCGATGCGGTCGAGGTCCAGGTTGTCGCCGAGGACCAGCTGGCGCGAGAACTGTCCGTGGGTGCGCTCGGAGGCCAGGCGCTGCCAGTCGCCGTTGCCGGCGATGCGCTCGGCCCTGATGGTCAACACGTTGCGCTCGACGTCGATGTCGATGCTCTCCCGGCTGACGCCCGGGATGTCGAACTCGAGCACGAACTGATCGCCCTGGCGCCAGGCGTCCATCGGCATCACGGCGGGCCGGTTCGTCGTACCGAGACCGGCGCCCAGGAGCTGGCCGGCGAGCCGGTCGAAGTCACGGAACGGGTCGGTGGTACGCAGCAACATGACATGTCTCCCTTCGATGTCCGGCGATCGGCCGGTGCAGTAGATCTGCATTGACTGTTATAGATAATCTGTCGTCGTGAATCAAGGAGATCGCGAACGGAACCGGGGTGTCTTCGCCATCTCGATCGCGGCCGAGATGACGTCGCTCCAGATCCAGAACCTGCGCGTCTACGAGCGGCGCGGGCTGCTCTCGCCCGACCGCAGCGACGGCGGCACCCGGCTCTACAGCCGAGCCGACATCGAGACCCTGCACCGGATCCGCGACCTTCTCTCGGAGGGTCTCAACCTGGTCGGCATCGCGCGGGTGCTCGAGCTCGAGGCCGAGGTCGCCCGGCTGCGGCGGCGGCTGGCTCAGGACACCTGAAGGCTGCGCTTGGACAGGCCCATCCAGAACCCGTCGATCACCTGGTCGCCGGGTTCGGTGGGGTCGCTCGCGGCGCCGAGCGTGACGAACAGCGGCGTGTAGTGCTCGACGGTCGGGTGCGCGTACGGCATGCCCGGCGCCTTGTCACGGTACGACGCCAGCTCGTCGACGTCCCCGCGCGCCATCGCCTCGCCGGCCCAGGCGTCGAAGTCCGAGGACCAGCCGGGGGCGGCAGCGTCGAGCTCCCAGGAGGTCAGGAACGGCAGGCCGTGGGTGAGGAAGCCGGAGCCGATGATGAGGACGCCCTCGTCGCGCAGCGGCTTGAGGCGGCGCCCGATCTCCATGAGGCGGCCCGGGTCGTGGGTCGGCATCGACATCTGCAGGACCGGGATGTCGGCCTGCGGGTACATGATCTTCAGAGGCACCCAGGCGCCGTGGTCGAGGCCGCGCGAGGAGTGCTGGTGGATCGGCTCGGTGCGCGGCATCATCGCCGCCACCTGCCGGGCGAACGCGGTGGCGTCGGGCGTCTCGTAGGTCATCTGGTAGTACTTCGGCGCGAACCCGCCGAAGTCGTAGACCAGTGGCGCGCCGCTCGCCGTCAGTGACAGGGGAGCCGACTCCCAGTGGGCGCTGACGATCAGGATCGCCTTCGGCCGCGGGAGGTCGCCCGCCCAGGCGGCGAGCTGGCTCGACCACAGCACGTCGTCGAGGAGCGGGGGAGCGCCGTGCCCGATGTAGAGGGCCGGCATCCGGGTGCTGGTGTCCGTCGTCATGTCCACTCCAATAGTTGAGAGTTCAACTATATTCCCCGACGTGTCGCCGGACAAGGTGGAGTGAGGTGGGTCAGTCGGCGCGCGGCACCGGGGCGAGCCCGGGCGGGTCGATCGGGGAGCCGCCCTCGAGCAGTGGGCCGGAGGTCACCACCTGCCGGTCGCCGACCGGCTCGTCCAGGAACAGCACCGTCTTCTCGGTCGCCCAGATGTCGGGCGCGGGGCAGGTCTCGCCGCGGTCGACGTCGAACCGCGTCAGGTCGGTGCCGGCCTCGATGATCACGCGGTGGGTCCGCTCGGTCACGGTGACCTCGACCTCGCACGTCCCGGAGTGGTCGACGTCGCGCCAGCTGCCCGTGACCACGACCAGACGGCCGTCCTTGCGGGTCCGGAACGAGACGACCGGTGCCTCGGCCCGGTCCACGACGGCGTACGGGTCGCTGCCGTACTGGTAGGGGTCGGTGTCGCTGTCGGCGTGGTACGAGTAGTCCGGCGTCGGGTCCGGGGTGTCGTCGTTGCCCGAGCTCAGCGCGCCGAACCCGCCGGCCGCGGCGGTCGCGGCCGCGCCGATGCCCGCGCCGGCCTTCTTCGACGCGCCCGACTTGCCCGACGAGCCGCCGGAGGAGCGACCGGAGCGCCACGAGGACCCACCCGGGGAGCTGCTCGAGGTGCTCGAGGAGGAGGTGCTGGTGTAGGTCCGGCGCCGCCGCGACCGATAGCTCCGGTACGACGACCGCTCGGCCACCGGCTGCGTGACCGCCTCCCGCTCGGGGCACTCGGCGGGGCAACGGTCGCAGTCCCACGGACAGGGGACACCCTCGGCGACGCACCGGCACGGGGTGCCGGGGTCGGAGTCCTTCGCGGGCGGGACGTACGGCTCGTACACGACTCGTCCCTCCCCGGACGAGGGCCCCGAGAAACCCTCGGCTGATGCTCAGCCTGAATGCGGGCTCAGGCCGGCAGGGTCCAGTCGACGGGCTGCCCGCCGCGCTCCACGAGCAGGGCGTTGACCCGGCTGAACGGCCGCGACCCGAAGAACCCGCGCGAGGCCGACAGCGGCGAGGGGTGCGGGGACTCGACCGACGGGATCGGGCCGAGATGGGGTCGGAGCGTCTGCGCGTCCCGGCCCCACAGGATCGCGGCGATCGGCGCGCCCGCCTCGGCCCGCCGTACGACGGCCTGGATGGCGCAGGCCGTGACGTGCTCCCAGCCCTGGCCGCGGTGCGATCCGGGCTCGCCGGGGCGCACGGTCAGGACCCGGTTGAGCAGCATGACGCCCTGGTCGGCCCACCCGGTGAGGTCGCCGTGGCCGGGGGAGACGAAGCCGACGTCGTTGGCCAGCTCCTGGTAGATGTTCGTGAGGCTGCGCGGGATCGGCCGCACGCCGCGGTCGACGGCGAAGCTGAGGCCGATCGGGTGCCCGGGGGTCGGGTACGGGTCCTGGCCCACGATGAGGACACGGACGTCGGCGAGCGGGCGCCGGAACGCGCGGAAGACGTGCTCGCCGGCCGGCAGATACGCACGGCCCGCGGCGATCTCGGCACGCAGGAACTGCCCGAGCGCGGCGACCCGGTCCTCGACCGGCGCGAGGGCCTCGGCCCAGTCGGCGGCCATCAGGCCCTGGTCGACGAGTCCCTGGAGAGCACCCACGGCCGAACCCTAGGACACCACAGGTGTCGCGGTCCCCCCAGACCCCACCCCTCCAGAGGGCCCGGCCGTGGTTGCTGCTCCCTGACGCCGCGTCGCCGGCGGGCGCCCCTCTCCCTCCCAGGGGCGCCACTGCCGGCGTACGGCGTAGCTCCGACGCGGATCTCGAGTTCTGCTGGTCCTCCGGGGGCACTCCCGGCAATGGGGTGCCGGACCCGGTGGGGCTCCCTCCAGCGAACCTGAGGTCCGCGTCGGTAGTGAGGAATCTACGGAGTACGACGCAGGCCGGGCATCGGGAACGCGGCCGGGACGCGTTAGTCCTTTGGGACTATGTCCCGGGAGCGAACGACCCGGCGCCCGGCCGAGCCAGCCGGTCCAGGAACGCGACCAGGACCGCTTCCCGCAGGGCCGGCGGGGCGACGTCGAGCAGCGCGTTGACCGGTGCCATCCGCTCCGGCAGCCCGAGGTCGCCGTCGTCTCCGGCCAGGCCACCGGCGGCGAGCAGCAGGTCGAACTCGGCGTCGCCGAGGGTCGCGGGGTCGAGGCTGCGCAGCAGCTCGGCTACGCCCGGGTCGACCGGCACCGGGCCGGCCTCGCGCGCCGCCTCCACCGACGAGCGCAGCGCGGCCAGGAACGCCTCGGCGTCGGTGGCCGCGCTGATCGCGACGTGCAGCGAGGGCGGGCGGTCGCCGTAGGACAGCTGGGGCTGGACGAACCAGCCACGGGCCGCCATCTCGTCGCAGACGGTGAACACGTCGAGACCCGCAGCGGCCACCGCGGCGACCAGCGTCGACTCCGGCGAGGCGACCAGCGAGAGCCCGGGCAGGGCCGAGATCCCCGCAGCGATCGCGTCGGTGGCGACCAGCGCCTGCTCGGTCAGGCGCAGGTACCCGGCGTCGCCGATCGCCTGCACCGTCGCCCACGCCCCGGCGGTCGGGCCGCCCGAGCGGGTGGACTGCAGGGTCGCGTTGAGCATCGTGTAGCCGGGCCAGCCGGCATGGGCGAAGTACTGCGGGCGGCGCAGCGACGGATCGCGGTGCAGGAGCAGGGACGCACCCTTCGGTGCGTACGCGTACTTGTGCAGGTCGGTCGAGATCGAGGTGACGCCCTCGACCGCGAACGTCCACGGAGTCACGGGCCGGCCCAGCCGGGCGGCGTAGGGCAGCACCCAGCCGCCGATGCAGGCGTCGACGTGGCAGCGCACGCCCCGCGCCGCCGCTGCCGCGGCGACCGCCGGGACCGGGTCGACCACTCCGTCGGCGTACGACGGCGCGCTGGCCACGACCAGCACCGTGGTGTCGTCGATGGCGGCCGCCATGGCTGCGGCATCGGCCCGGTGGTCGGGACCGACCGGCACCACGACCACCCGGACGCCGAAGTAGTGCCCGGCCTTGTGGAAGGCCGCATGCACCGTGTCCGCTACGACGATCGACGGGTCGCGCACGTCGGGCCGCGCGTCCCGCGCGCCCTGGACGGCGAGCAGGCACGACTCGGTGCCACCCGAGGTCAGCGTCCCCACCATCGTCTCCGGACCATCGACCAGTGCACGCGCGAAGGCCACCAGGTCGTTCTCCATCGCCAGCAGGCTCGGGAACGCCGTCGGGTCCAGGCCGTTGCTGCCGGCGAATGCCGCCACCGCCTCACGGGCCAGGGCGTCGACCTCGGCCAGACCGGCGTCGTAGACGTAGGCGAGGGTGCGGCCGCCGTGCACGGGCAGGTCGTCGGCCTGCAGTGCGGCCAGCCGGGCGCGGATGTCCTCAGGCGTCAACGAGATCGACCTCCCTCTCGTCGAGAGCGTAGCCACGCAGCCACCACAGGCTGGCGAGCACCAGCAGGGCCGGCAGGACCGAGAATCCGAGCGTGATCGCGGTGACGGCGGAGTCGGGCTGCAACAGGTCGCCGCTGTCGCTGGAGCGGTAGGACCCCAGGGCCAGCACGACCGCGAACAGGCCGGGACCCAGCGCCAGTCCCAGCGTCTCGCCCGCGGTCCACACGCCGGTGTAGACGCCCACCCGCGACGATCCGGTACGACGCGCGTCGACCGCCGCGGCGTCCGGCAGCATCGCCATCGGGAACACCTGCACGCCGGCGTACCCGACGCCGACCAGGCCGACCGCCGCGAACACCACGGACGACGGTGCGTGGCCGGCGAGCACCGCAAGTGCCGCTCCGGCGGCGAGCACGAGCGAGGCGGCGACGTAGCCCCGCTTCTTGCCGACCCGGCGCCCGATCGCCGCCCACGCGGGCGTCAGCAGCAGCGCCGGACCGACGAAGCAGACGAACAGGACGGTCGAGGCGCCGTCGTGCTCGAGCACGTCGCCGGCGAGGTAGTCGACGCCGGCGAGCATGCAGCCGGTCGCCAGCGCCTGCACCACGAACGTGACGAGCAGCAGCCGGAAGTCGCGGGCCGCCGCGACGAGCCGGAGCTGGTCGCGCAGGCTGCCCGGTCCCGGCGCCACCTCGCCGATGCGGGCGTCGCGCGTGCCGCGGTAGGCGAGCAGCGCGCCGGTGACGATGATCGCGGCCATCGCGACGCCCATCACCCGGTAGCCGTCGCGGCCGCCGACCGCGTCGCGGATCGCCGGGGCGCTGGCGCCGGCGAGCAGGATCGTGAACGCCAGGATCGCCACCCGCCAGGTCATCAGCCGGGTGCGCTCGGCGTAGGAGTCGGTCATCTCGGCGGGCATCGCGACGTACGGCACCTGGAAGAAGGCGTACGCCGTCGCGCAGGCCAGGAAGGCCACCAGCACCCAGGCCGCGTCGAAGGCCCGCGAGCCGAGGTCGGGACCGGCGAAGAGGACCGCGAAGCACACGCCCAGCACCAGCCCGGCGCGCAGCAGCCACGGACGCCGCGGCCCGCGCGGGTCGACCGTGCGGTCGCTGATCCGCCCCGCTATGGGGTTGAGGACGACGTCCCACGCCTTCGGCACGAGCACGATCGCGCCCGCCAGCAGGGCGGGGACGGCGAGCGTGTCGGTCAGGTAGGGCAGCAGCATCAGGCCGGGGACGGTGCCGAACGCACCCGTGGCGACCGAGCCCGCGCCGTACCCGATCCGTGGGCTCACTTGCCGAGCGCTCGCGACGCCGCGGAGGAGTGCCGCCGCTTGCGGTTGGTGCCGATGGGGGTGGCCGGCCGGTTGTCGGTGGACCACTCGGTGATCCACTCGTCCATCGCCAACCAGGTGGTGGTCCGTGCCGCGCGGCCGGTCAGCATGCCGAGGTGGCCGCCCGGCACGACCTCGAAGCGGACCTCGGGCGACTTCGCCAGCATGGGTACGACGGCCCGCACCGCCGGGACCGGAGCGATGCCGTCAGTGGCCCCACCGAAGACCAGCACCGGCACGGTGATCTCGCCGAGGTCGATGGTCCGGTCGTCGAGCTCGAAGGTGCCGCTGGCGAGCTGGTTGCCCTTCGCGAAGCGGTGGTAGAGCTGCCCGAACGTGCGGCCGGGGTAGGCGATCATGTTCGAGGTGAATCGGTCGACCGCCTCGACCTGCGCGAGGAACTCGCGGTCGTCGACATGGGTGGCCAGGGCGATCGGCTTGGTCACCAGCTTCTGGAAGGCGGTGAGCTGGAAGGCCCACTTCACCAGTGGCTTCGGCGCCCCGCCGAGCATCTGGTAGCCCTTGGTGATCGGGCCGTTGCCGTTGAACAGGTTGAGCAGCGGCCGGAACGGCGCGAGCAGCGGCACCAGCGAGATGTCGATCGGCGAGCCGACAACGGTCAGCGACGCGACGGGCAGCTCGCCCGAGCGCTGGTCGGCGAGGGTGAGCAGCGAGAAGATGCCGCCCAGGGACCAGCCGATCACGTGCACCGGCCGGCCGCCGGCGTGCTCGGACACCGCGCGGATCGCGTTGGGCACGACCTCGTCGACCCAGTGCTCCATGCCGAGGTTGCGGTCGCGGAAGGAGACCTCGCCGTACTCCACGAGATAGGTCGGCCGGCCCTCCGTCACGAAGTGCTCGACCAGCGAGCAGCCGCGGCGCAGGTCGTAGCAGCTCGACGGCGCAGCGAGCGGCGTCACCAGCAGCACGGGGTCGCCGTGCTCCTGCACGTGGCCCGACGGCCGGTAGTGGTAGACCTCCCGCAGCGTGCCGTCGTCGATCAGGGTGCGCGGCATCGGGCGCAGGTCGGCCACGCCGCCGTAGAGCAGCTTGTGGGCGACATTGCTCGCGGCAGCGACGACCTGGTCCGGGGCGGGGAGCAGGCCGGCGCCAGGGACGGAGCGCAGGGGCACCAGATCCATGTGCGAAAACTACCGCGCGGTAGGCAGTCGTGCGCCCTGGTCCGCAACGGTGGACCGACGGGGATCAGGGCAGCTGGTACGGGGCGGAGGCGGTCCCGGCCGCCACGTCCCACGACCGGACGCCGTCGACCGCGACGGTGTGCACCGTGCGCCCGTCCGGCGACCAGCGCACCGCCTGCAGCCCGGCGGCGGTGCTCAGTGACCGGGGCCCGCCGTCGGCGGGTCGCCACAGGGCCAGTCCGTCGGGGGAGCGGACCGCCATCGCGAGGGTGCTGCCGTCGGGCGACCAGGCGAGGTCGGTCGCCGACCCGGTGGTCTCGTCGACCTGCCGGTGGGTGGTCGTGTCCCAGAGGAGGACGGCGGCTCCGTCGCCCGGTGCGGCGCTCGCGGACGCGAGCTGCTGCCCGTCCGGGCGCCAGGCCAGCGAGCCCTGCTGCGCGGGCTCGGTGTCGAGCACCCAGGCGCGGTGGACCGGTGCCACGTCCCACACCTCGGCCGGGGAGTCGGTCGAGGCGACCGCCAGCTGTCGGCCGTCGGGGGAGAAGGCGAGGTCGGTCGCGAGGTCGCCCTCGGGCTCGATCACCCCGGCGGCGGCGCCGTCCGACCACAGCCGCACGGTGCCGTCGCTGCCCGCGCTGGCCACCAGGCCGTCCGTGGACACGGCCAGGTCGCGTACGGCGGGGGACGCGTCGTCGGTGTCGTCCCCGGCCCGGTGCCCCTCGAGCCGCTCGACCTCGGCCCCCGTCGTGGCGTCGCGGACGACGACATCGGGGCCGTCGGCGGTCACGATCCGCACACCGTCGGGGGTGAACGCCGCGACCTCGCCGCCGTCCAGCCGCCTCACGAGCCGGCCGGTCGTCGTGTCCCACACGCACAGCCGCTCCTCGCAGGGCGCGGCCAGGCGGGTGCCGTCGGGTGAGAGCGCGGCACCGTCCGGGTTCAGCTGCACTCCGGCGACCACGTCGACGTCCCCGGCCGGCCGGTCACCCCCGGCTGGTGCGTCGTCGGTGCCGCAGCCACCGAGCAGGACGGCGAGTGCCGCCAGGGCGGGTACGGGCGACCTCACGTGCGATCCGTCGGCGCCGGTGCGGCGGCCCCGATGTCGAACCACGCCACCGAGCCGTCGGTGCACCGGTGCCGGTCGAGCCGGCGCCCACCACGGACCACCAGGTCCACGCGCCGGGAACGGCGGCCACGCCAGCGGAGCAGGTCGTACTGGTCGCTGAGCCGAAGCGGCCGCCACGGCCGGGCGGCCGAGCCGTCGCCGGTCGCGGCGATCGAGTCCAGCGCCAGCCGGGCCAGGCCGCGCTGGTGCTCGGCTGCGGAGGTGTCGCCGAGGGCGTCGTACGCCGTCGCGAGGGCGGCGTGGGCGGCTGGGCTGAGGAAGGCGCCGGGCATGGCGGCCTCGACGGTGACCAGCACCTCGGCGTGCGCGCCGCGCGCGTGCGCCCCGGCCGTCTCGCCGGCCACGTCGAGGTCGGTCCGGAAGCCGGGCACGTGGCGGACGGCGTCACGCAGGGCCGCGAGGTCGGCGGGGGAGCGGGACTCCTGCCAGCGCAGGGCGAGGGCGTCGAGCGTGCTGACGTCGCTGCTCATCGGACCGCCTCCCGGTCGTCGTCGAGGTCGTCGCCGTCGTAGTCGCGGACGTAGTCGTCGCCCGCCTCACGGGCATCCGACTCGACCGGCTGGTCGCGGTAGCCGTCGAAGTCGTCGTCGGGGTCGACGTAGTCGTCGAAGTTCTCGTCCCAGTCCTCGACCTCGTCGGGGTCGACGCCGGGAGGCAGGTCGGGGTAGTCGTCGACGTACTTGTGCTGCGCGGCGTGGCGGACCTCGTGGGCGATCGTCGAGATGGTGGCGGGGTCGTCGACGTCGTTGATGTCGATGCGCAGCACCCGGTCGTCCTCGGACCAGCTGCCGTGGGAGTCGGTCGACGGGTTGTCGTCGGTGCCGTCGCCGTCCTCGTCCTCGAGGTCCTCGAACCGGATCTCGAAGTCCTCGATGCCGTACTGGTCGGCGAGCCGGTTGGCGATCCGCTCGAGCACCTTGCGGCGCTCCTCGTCGTCCATCGTCTCCCAGTCGCGCGAGACCTCCGGGTCGACGACGTCGGTCGGCACCTCCTGGCCCAGCGTGCTGCGCGGCCGGGCGCGCAACAGGGCCCGGTCGACGTCGTAGGCCGCCTCGAAGACGGCTGTGATCCGCTCGGCCAGCGGCTGGGCGGCGTCGTGCCGGCTGGTGCCGTACTCCTCGGCCTCCCAGCGGCTGTGGAAGGTGGGCGGCTTCTTCTGGTCCTCGAGGTAGCCGTCGCCGTCGACCGAGAACTCCGCCGCCTTCGCGTCGGTGTCGATGTCGGCGACCTCGGTCTCGATCTTCTTGACCTCGTCGGCCTGGTAGAAGATCTCGAACTCGAAGGTGCGCACGGCCTCGATGTGCTCGTCCATGCTGGACACGAGCCCGGTCTGCCGGATGCCCGCGAACAGCCGCGACAGGCCGGACCAGGACTCCGGGAGCGTCTTGTCCTCGAGGTCGTCCTTGGCGCGCTCGAGGATCTTGAGGTCCGAGCGCAGGTCCTTGCTCGCCTCGGTGAGCTTGGCCGACCGCCAGGCACGTAGGTCCGTGAAGGTCACCATCGCGGCCTCCTCAGCACAGCCCGAGCAGGTGGTCCAGGAACCCGCCGCACGAGCCGTCGGTGCCGCCGGCGTCACCGGTCGCGGAGCTGATCGAGACCCCGAACGCGTCCACGCCGTCCGCCCACTCGTCGACGCCGGTGTTCCAGGCGTTGCCGAGCTCGGTCGTGATGGTGGAGATGGTGGATCCGGGAAGGCCCGCCGCCAGGGTGGCGAGGGCGTCGGCGCCGTCGGCGCCACGTGCAGCATCGGCCGAGTCCTCTGCGGCCGATGCTGCTCTGGTCATGTCCGAGCGGACGAGAGCGAAGATCGACATGACGGGGTGCTGCCCCGCGGGGACGGTCTCGAAACGGCCGCCGGCGACGCGCCGTCAGGAGCGGGTCGCGGGCCGCACGGACTTGGTGTGGCTGTGGCTCTCGTCCTCGAGCTCGGTCATGAAGCTGTCGGCCCAGGCCTTCACGTCATGCTGCGCGATCTGGCGCCGCATCGCCTTCATCCGCCGGGTCAGCTCCTTGGGATCGGCTTCGTAGGCCTCGAGGAGCGCGGCCTTCATGCCGTTCATGTCGTAGGGGTTGACCAGCCAGGCCTGGCGCAGCTCGTCGGCCGCGCCGGCGAACTCCGAGAGCACCAGCGCGCCGTCGTCGTCGATCCGGCAGGCGACGTACTCCTTGGCGACCAGGTTCATGCCGTCGCGGTACGGCGTGACGACCATGATGTCGGCGGCGCGGTAGAGGGCGGCCATCTCCTCGCGCGGGTACGACGTGTGCAGGTAGCTCACGGCCGGCCGGCCGATCCGGCCGAGGTCGCCGTTGATCCGGCCGACGAGCAGCTCGATGTCGTCGCGCAGGTTGCGGTAGTGCTCGACCCGCTCGCGCGAGGGGACGGCGACCTGGACGAACACCGCGTCGTCGACGGTGAACGAGCCGTCGCGGATCAGCTCGCCGAAGGCACGCAGCCGGGCGTGGATGCCCTTGGTGTAGTCGAGCCGGTCGATGCCGAGGAAGATCTTGCGCGGGTTGCCGAGAGCGTCGCGGATCGCCTCGGCTCGCTCGGCCACCGCCTCCGAGCGGGCCAGCTCCTCGAACCCGGCGGCGTCGATCGAGATCGGGAACGCGGCGGCGCGCACCGTGCGTCCGTCGGGCAGGTAGACGAGGTCGCGGTGCGTCTTGTGGCCGACCCGCTGGCGGACCAGGCGGATGAAGTTCTGTGCCGCGCCGGGCAGCTGGAAGCCCACCAGGTCGGCACCGAGCAGGCCCTCGAGGATCTGGCGGCGCCACGGCAGCTGCTGGAACAGCTCGGCCGGCGGGAACGGGATGTGCAGGTAGAAGCCGATCCGCAGGTCCGGGCGCAGCTCGCGCAGCATCTGCGGCACCAGCTGCAGCTGGTAGTCGTGGACCCACACGGTCGCGCCGTCGTTGGCCAGCTCGGCGGTGCGCTCCGCGAAGCGCCGGTTGACCTTCACGTACGTGTCCCACCACTCGCGGTGGAACTCCGGCTTCGCCACGACGTCGTGGTAGAGCGGCCACAGGGTGCCGTTGGAGAAGCCCTCGTAGTGCTCCTCGATCTCCTCCGCCGACATCGCGAGCGGCACCAGGTCGAGGCCGTCGACCTTGAACGGCTTGAACGACTTCGTGCCGCCCGGCCAGCCGACCCAGACACCGTCGTGAGCCCGCATCACCGGCTCGATGGCCGACACCAAGCCCCCGGGGGACCGGCGCCAGCGGGTCTTCCCGGTGCGGTCGGTGACGCGGTCGACGGGGAGTCGGTTGGCGACGATCACGAGGTCATGGCCCACGTGGTCACCCTAGTGGGAAGGGGGATGTCGGGCTGGCCCGACAGCAGGTGTCGTGCTGGCAGGATTCTCTCGACGACCCGTCCCGACCACGCTGGACCCATGACCGAGACCCTGGTGCTGCCCCCGCCCGCGCAACCGCTGATGAAGCGGTGGCTGCGCGACACCGGCTACGCCTTCACGGCGCTGCCGGTAGCCCTGGCCGCCCTCGTCGTGGTGATCGCCTTCGTGTCCGCGGGGCTCGGGCTGGCCGTCGTGGTCGGTGGCGTGTTCGTCCTCGTGGTCGGGACGTACGCCGCCCGCGGGTTCGCCTTCGTGGAACGCCGCCGGCTCGCGGTGCTCGCGGGCCGGCCGGTGCCGGAGCCGACGTACCTCCGGGCGCACGGCGGCGACGGCTTCTGGCGCCGGTCGCTGACCCCGCTGCGGGACCCGCAGTCCTGGCTGGACGTGGTGTGGTCGCTGGTCGGCTGGATCACCGCGACGGTCGCCTTCTCTGTCGCGATCACCTGGTGGGCCTCGGTCCTCGGCGGGCTGTCGTACTGGTTCTGGGAGCGGTACATCCCGCGTGACGACAGCGATGCGCAGAGCCTCGCCGACCTGATCGGGCTCGGCGACAGCCGCGTCGCCGACATCGGCCTGATCTCCGGGATCGGGCTCCTCGCGCTGGTGACGCTGCCGTTCGCGATGAGGTTCGCGGCCCTCGTGCACGCCAGCCTCGCATCGGTGCTGCTGACCAGCCGCGCCGAGCTGCAGGGCCGGGTGGCGCACGTCGAGGAGAGTCGCGAGTCGGCGCACCGGGCCGAGGCCGGGTCCCTGCGCAAGCTCGAGCGCGACATCCACGACGGCCCGCAGCAGCGGCTGATCCGGCTCGGCATGGACCTGGGCCGGGCCCGGGTGCAGCTGGCCGACGACCCCGCCACGGCCGCTCGCACGCTCGACGCTGCGGTGGCCCAGACCCGTGAGGCGGTCGAGGAGCTGCGGGCGCTGTCGCGGGGGATCGCCCCGCCGCTGCTGGTCGACCGCGGCCTGGCCGCCGCCGTCGCCGAGATGGCCGACGGCCAGCCGATCCCGGTGCAGGTCACGGCAGACGTCCCCCCGGAGCTGCCGCTGGCGGTCGAGACGGCCGCCTACTTCGTCGCGGCCGAGGCGCTGAGCAATGTGGTCAAGCACAGCGGCGCGGACCGTGCCGACCTCGCCCTCGCCGTCGTCGAGGGCCGGCTGGAGGTCACCGTCGACGACAACGGCTGCGGTGGGGCGGCCGACGTACCCGGTCACGGACTGGCCGGCCTCCGTGAGCGCCTGGCCGGTGTCGACGGCGCGCTGTTCGTGGCCTCGCCGGTGGGCGGCCCGACCCGGCTGCGCGCGCAGGTACCGCTGCGGTGAGGATGGCGGCGTGAGGATCGTGGTCGCCGACGACTCCGTGCTGCTGCGCGAGGGACTCCAGCTGCTGCTCGCCGAGGCCGGGCACGAGGTCGTGGCGGCCGTCGGCGACGGACCGGCGCTGGTCGACGCGGTCCTCGAGCAGCGCCCGGACCTGGCGATAGCCGACGTCCGGATGCCGCCCAGCCACACCGACGAGGGGCTGCGGGCCGCCGTGGCCTGCCGGCGGGCCTGGCCACAGGCGCGGGTCCTGGTGCTGTCGCAGTACGTCGTCGCGTCGTACGCCGACGAGCTGCTCGCCACCGGAGAGGGCGGCGTCGGCTACCTGCTCAAGGACCGGGTCAGCGAGGTCGGGGAGTTCCTCGACGCCCTCGGTACGGTCGCCGAGGGCGGGACGGTGCTCGACCCCGTGGTCGTCAAGCACCTGATGGGCCGGCAGCGCGACCCGCTGGCCGCGCTGACCCCGCGCGAGCGGGAGGTGCTCGCACTGATGGCCGAGGGCCGCTCCAACGCCGCCGTCGCCGAGGCCCTGGTCGTCTCGTTGGCGGCGGTCGAGAAGCACACCCAACGGATCTTCGCGAAGCTCGGGCTCAGCCCCGACGACGACCAGTCCCACCGCCGGGTGCTGGCCGTGGTGCGCTTCCTGCGCGCCGACTCTCAGTCGCCGGGATAGCGGATCCCCAGGTCGGCGCGCAGCGCGTCCATCTGGCGCAGGATCGTGAGCGTCTGCGCGTGGGGGACCAGCGGGCTCTCCCGCAGCCCGGCGCGCACGCAGCGGTCGACCTCGACGATCTCGTTGCCGTAGCCGCGACCGATCACGGGCTCGTCCCCGGTGAGCACGACCTGCTGGTCGGGGTGACCGACCGGCGTGAACACAGCGGACGTGGGGTGGTGGAAGTCGCCCTGCAGCTCCACCCGGCCGAGGTCGGTGGCGATCGACGCGGCGCGCGTCGACCACGACGTCATCGACGCGTGCAGGGTGGCGACCACGCCTCCGGGATAGCGCCCGGCGATGGCGACGTCGAGGTCGACCCCGCTCCCGTCGACCGTGCCCACCCCGCGCAGCTCCTCGGCCTCGCCGAGCATCAGGTGGGCGAAGGTCAGCGGGTAGATCCCCATGTCGAGCAGCGCCCCACCGCCGAGCTCCGGGGCGAGCATCCGGTCGGTCGGTCCGGCGTCGACCCGGAAGCCGAGCTCGGCCGCCAGGTGGTGCGGCGTGCCGAAGCGGCCACTCGCCAGCTCGCCCCCGAGCTGTCGGACCACCGGGTGGCACGCGGTCCACATCGCCTCCATCAGGAACCGATCGTGCCCGGTCGCCAGGCGCACCATCTCCTCGGCGTCGGAGGTGCGCAGGGTCAGCGGCTTCTCGCACAACACGTGCCTGCCCGCTGCGAACGCGGCGCGGGCGCCGTCGAGGTGGAGCGAGTGCGGCGTCGCGACGTAGACGACCTCGACCTCGGGGTCGGCCACGAGCGCCTCGTAGCTGCCGTGGGCGCGGGTGCCGCTGTCGCCGTACTCACTCGCGAAGGCCCGCGCGGACCCCTCGCTCCGGGAGCCCACGGCCGCGAGTCGCGCGCCGGGGACCAGGGCCAGGTCGGCCGCGAAGGAGCGGGCGATCTTGCCGGTGGCGAGGATGCCCCAGCCGACGGGGTCCGAGGTGCCGCTCATGCGCCTGAGCCTAGGGTGGGTGCGTCCGGCGCGGCCGAATGACATGGTTGTGATTCGCGGGTTACAGTTACTCGCGAAGAGTTGTCGCAACCGCCCCGAGCGTCGAGGAGACCGCATGAACGCCGAGCGCAGCCCCCAGGCCGCCGACGCCGCCGCTCCCGCTGGCCTCAGCAAGCGTGACGTCGACATCCTCGCCTTCGAGCGCCAGTGGTGGAAGTACGCCGGCGCCAAGGAGAGCGCCGTGCGCGAGCAGTTCGACATGAGCGCGACCCGCTACTACCAGGTGCTCAACGCGCTGATCGACCGCCCCGAGGCCCTCGAGGCCGACCCGCTGCTCGTGCGTCGCCTGCGGCGCCTGCGCTCGCAGCGTCAGCGGCAGCGGTCCGCGCGGCGCCTGGGCTTCGAGATCTGACCCACCAGCCCAGCTACCCGGAGAGGCGGCCATGACCTTCCCCACCTGGCCCACTCGCACCCGAGACGAGCGCGGCGCCGTCCTGCCCTCGCCCGTGGTGCTGCTCAGCATCGTCGCCGTGGTCCTCGCGGCCATCGCCTTCGTCGCGACCCGCGGCGACGGCCCGGCCGAGCGCGACATCTCCGCCACCAAGGCGGCCGCCACCCCGACCGCCACCGACGAGCCCGGTGATGCCGGCACCGAGCCGACCGCGACGCCTACCGAGGACAAGCCCGCCCCGCCGCCGGTCGTACGCGGTGACCACTCGGTCGTGGTCTTCAACAACACCGCGATCCGCGGCCTGGCCGGCCGGGTCGCGGAGAAGGTGAAGGCCGCCGGCTGGAAGGTCGCGGCCGCCGACAACTGGTACGGCACCGTCCCCGCCACCAGCGTCTACTTCCCGAAGGGCAAGAAGGCGGTCGCCCAGCAGCTCGCGCTCGACCTGGGCATCGCCCGGGTGCTGCCCGCCGACACCGACAGCGACATGAGCGACACGAACCTCACGGTCATCTTGACCGGCGAGCTGGACTGATCCGATCCGGCCCCACCCGATTGAAGGTTCACCCACCCGTCATCCGCGATCGCGGGCGACGTGATGGGATGGGGTGCGTGAGGTTCACGTCGGTTCCCGGCCAGCAGCGGTACGACGCCCTGGTGCGCGTCGCGTCGCGGACCGTCGTCGGCCTGGACTTCGACGGCACCCTGTCACCGATCGTCGACGACCCCGCCCAGGCGCACATCCACCCGGACGCGCCGGCGGTGCTGACGGCGCTGGCCGAGGAGGTCGCCGCGATCGCGGTGATCACCGGGCGACCCGCGCGCCAGGCGCTCGACCTCGGGGGGCTGGAGGAGGTCGGCGACGCCCTCGAGGCGGCCGGCAAGGAGCTGTTCGTTTTCGGCCAGTACGGCAACGAGCGCTGGAGCTCGAGCCACCGCCGCATCAAGGGAGCCCGCCCCCCGCGCGGCCTGGCGACCTTCGAGCGCGACCTGCCGCGCGCGCTGCGCAGCGCCGGCGCCGCCGACGCGTTCGTCGAGGACAAGGGGCTCGCGGTCGCGGTCCACACCCGGCGCCTGCCGGACTCCGAGGAGGCCTTCGACCGGCTGCTGCCCTCGCTGCGCGAGCTCGCCGACCGGCACGGGCTGGTCCTCGAGCCCGGCAAGTCGGTGATCGAGGTGCGCTCGGCCGGCTCCCACAAGGGCATGGTCGTGCACCGCCTGGCCGCGGTGCTCGAGGCCGACGGCTTCCTGTTCGCCGGCGACGACCTCGGCGACGTCGAGGCGTTCGAGGCCGTCGAGGAGCTCGGCGACCGCGGCCTGGCCACCCTGCGGGTGTGCTCGGCGTCCGACGAGCAGAGTGCCCTGGTCGCGCTCTCCGACGTCGTCGTGCATGGTCCTGCCGGCGTGCTCGACCTGCTCCGGCAGCTCGCGACCGACGCGCGCGCGGCGCGTCGTACTTCTTGAGTCTCATATTCCGGACGTCAGTCTCGGTATCCGGGATCTCGATTGGGTGTCGGTGGTGGATCGCCCCTAGGCTGTGCGTGCTCATCCAGAGGGACTGAGGGAACGGCCCTGAGAAGTCCCGGCAACCGCCGCGAACTCCCGTCGGACACCTGCTCGCAGGGATCCGACGTCGCGGAAACGGTGCCAAATCCGACCCGCGCGAGAGTCGCCGGGACAGATGAGAAGGAGGAATCCATGAGCGCCGTTGTGACCGAGGTCGAGACGACCGAGACGAAGCCCGGCCTGCGCGAGGGCGCGTTCGGCAACGCCACCGCCCTCTCCTGTCGTGAGTGCGGCCACCGGGTCGACCTGGGCCCGTTCTACGCCTGCCCGGAGTGCTTCGGGCCGCTGGAGATCTCCTACGACTTCCCGGCGATCACCCGCGAGGAGATCGAAGCCGGCCCCCGCAACATCTGGCGCTACAAGGCGCTGCTGCCGGTCCCGAGCGACATCGAGACCAGCCCCAACACCGAGCCCGGCTTCACCCGGCTGCTCGACGCGAAGAACCTGGCCGCCGAGCTCGGCATCGACAAGCTCTGGGTCAAGGACGACTCCACCAACCCGACGAACTCCTTCAAGGACCGCGTCGTCGCCTGCGCGCTCAGCGCCGCTCGCGAGCTCGGCTCGACCGTCTTCGCCTGCCCCTCGACCGGCAACCTCGCCAACGCGGTGGCCGCTGCCGGCGCCCGTGCCGGGATCAAGACCGTCGTGTTCATCCCCAGCAACCTCGAGCAGCCCAAGCAGGTCAACTCGGCGATCTTCACCGAGAACCTGGTCGCCGTCGACGGCAACTACGACGACGTCAACAAGCTCGCCTCCGAGATCGCCGGCGAGGAGGAGGGCTGGGCGTTCGTCAACGTCAACGTGCGGCCCTACTACGCCGAGGGCTCCAAGACCCTGGGCTACGAGATCGCCGAGCAGCTCGGCTGGCGGCTTCCGGACCAGGTCGTCATCCCGGTCGCGTCCGGCTCCCAGCTGACCAAGGTCGACAAGTCCTTCCAGGAGCTGATCAAGCTCGGCCTCGTGGAGGACAAGCCCTACCGGATCTTCGGCGCCCAGGCCACCGGCTGTGGCCCGGTCGCGACCGCCTACAAGGCCGGGGTCGACGCGATCCGCCCGGTCAAGCCCGACACCATCGCGAAGAGCCTGGCCATCGGCAACCCCGCCGACGGCATCTACGTCCTCGACATCGCCCGCCGCACCGGCGGCGCCGTCGAGGAGGTCACCGATGAGGAGATCCGCGAGGGCATCGTGCTGCTCGCCCGCACCGAGGGGATCTTCACCGAGACCGCCGGCGGTACGACGACCGCGGTCACCAAGAAGCTCGTCGAGACCGGCCAGCTCGACCCCAGCCTCGAGACGGTCATCATCAACACCGGCCACGGCCTCAAGACCCTCGACGCGGTCTCCGGCCAGGTCGGCGCGGCGGCGACCATCGCCCCCAGCTACAAGGCCTTCAAGGAGACCGGTCTCTGAGACCGGCTCCGGCCCACCCCCTCACCAGCAGACCAGGAGAGCCCCCATGGCAGTCAGCGTCCGGATCCCCACCATCCTCCGCACCTACACCGGTGGTGAGTCCGAGGTCAGCGCCACCGGCGCCAAGCTCTCCGAGATCCTCGACGACCTCGACGCCAACTACGCGGGCATCAAGGGCCGGATCCTCGACGAGGACGGCAAGCTGCGCCGCTTCGTCAACGTCTACGTCAACAACGACGACGTGCGCTTCGAGCAGGAGCTCGACACCCCGACGCCCGACGGCGCCGAGGTCTCGGTGATCCCCGCGGTCGCCGGCGGCTGCTGAACGACCGCGCCCCATGCGATTTGGTCGCCGTACGGCGGAATTGCCGACCAATTCGCATGGGGTGCGGTGCGCGACTCAGCCGAGAAGCTGGGCCGCCAGGGCCGTGCTGGCCGGGTAGTCGACCTTGCTGACCGGGGTGCGCGGCACCTCGTCGATGAACAGGATCGTCTTCGGCACCTTGTAGTTGGAGATGAGCGCGCGGCAGTGGTCGCGGACGTCGTCCTCGGTCAGGGTCGAGCCCTCGCGGCGCTGCACCAGTGCGGTGACCTGCTGGCCCCAGCGCTCGTGCGGGGTGCCGACCACGACCGCGTCGAAGATGTCGTCGTGGCGCAGCAGCACCGCCTCGACCTCCTCGGGGTGGACCTTCTCGCCGCCGGTGTTGATGCACACCGAGCCGCGGCCCAGGACCGTGACCGAGCCGTCCTCCTCGCGGCGCGCGAAGTCGCCCGGGATCGCCCAGCGCACGCCGTCGATCTCCTTGAACGTGGCGGCCGTCTTGACCGGGTCCTTGTAGTAGCCGAGCGGCACCGGGCCGGAGCGGCCGAGCATCCCGTCGACGCCGACCGGGCACGGCTTGAACTCGGTGTCGAAGACCTCGACCTGGTCGGTCACGGTGAACCGCGGGGCACTCTGGCCGCCGTCGGTGCCGTCGTCCATCCGGGACCCGGCGGCGCCGGACTCGGAGGAGCCGTAGGAGTCGAGGATGAACCGGCCGGGCAGCGCGCGGCGGATCTCCTCGCGCACGCCGTCGGACAGGGGAGCGGCGCCGTTGGACACCGCGGCCAGGCTGGACAGGTCCCACCGGTCGGGCTCGGCGAGGATCGCCTCGGCGACCGGGCGGCCCATCGCGTCGCCGAGGAAGGTCAGCGAGACGACCTTCGCGGTCTGGACGAGGTCGAGGATCGACGCCGCGTCGAAGTGCGGCTCGGTGTAGAGCGCCACGGTCTGGCCGGCGACGTGCGCGTTGCCGAGGATCCACTGGCTGCCGCCGTGCATCATCGGGCCGCAGGCGAGCAGCACCATCGGGCTCTCGGCGGCGCTCGCCTCGGCGACGAGCTGCTCGATCGAGTCCAGCGGTGCGCCGTACCGCGCGGCGTTGAGTGCGGCGCGGATCAGGTCCTCGTTGCGCCACACGACGCCCTTGGGGTAGCCGGTCGTGCCGCCGGTGTAGAGCACGTAGTGGTCATCGGCGCTACGGCCGGTGACCTTCCGCTCGGGGGAGGACGCGGCCAGCGTGGCGTCGTACTCGTCCCCGAGGACGATCGTGTGTCGCAGCGTCGGCAGGTCGAGCTCGGCCACCGCGTCGACGTATTCCGGCGCGACGATGGTCGCGACGCAGTCGGCGTTGCCGTACAGGTAGGCCAGCTCGTCGCGGAGGTACTTGTAGTTGATGTTGATCGGCACGGCCCGGGCCTTGAGGCAGCCGTAGAGCGCGTCGACCCACTCGATCCGGTTGGTCGAGTGCACCGCGACGTGCTCGCCCGGCTGGATCCCGAGGTCCACCAGGTGGTTGGCCAGGCGCGTCGCGCGCTCGTCGATCTCCGCGAAGGTCCACACCCGGTCGCCGGTGTGCACGGCCGCCCGGTCGGGCAGCGCGTCGGCCATCGCCTCGAGCACGTCGGCGAGGTTGATCGGGCGCGCGGTGGTCTCTGTGGTGGGGGTCACAGGAGAAGAGTGCCAAACTAGAACAAGTTCTCGCTACAGAATGGTCCGGTGACCGATCACAGCTATGCGCTCGACCTGGTCTGGCAGGGCAACCGCGGCACCGGCACGTCCGGCTACCGGGACTACGACCGCGACGTCCTCCTCACCGCGGCCGGCAAGCCCGACCTGCTCGGCTCCGCCGATCCGACCTTCCGCGGTGACGCCGGCCGCTGGAACCCCGAGGAGCTCCTCCTCGCCGCGCTGGCGCAGTGCCACCTGCTGTCGTACCTCCACTCCGCGGTCAACCACGGCGTCGTCGTGGTCGCGTACGACGACAGCCCGGTCGGCACGATGGCGCAGGTGGGGCAGGGTGGACGCTTCACCTCGGTCACGCTGCGTCCCCGGGTCACCGTCGCCGACGCCTCGATGGCCGCGACCGCGCGGGAGATCCACGGCGAGGCGAGCGCGAACTGCTTCATCGCGGCGTCGGTCAACTTCCCGGTCGCGCACGAGCCGACGGTGCTCGTCGCGGACTGAGGTCAGGACCGGCGGATCGTCGGCAGGAGATCGCTCATCCGGGACCTGCTCTCGTCCGCGTCGGCCGTGGTGATCGTCAGGTTCGCGAACCGGCCGCCGGTGAGGAGCATCAGGGAGGCGCCGTACTGCACTCGGGTGCCGACGGTGATCGTGTAGTGGATGACACGGCCCGGGCCGGCGGCCGTGTCGACGTCCTCGACGTCGTCGATGGACGAGGTGACCGCCCCGTACTGCGCGCGCATCTCGGCCTCGGACGGCAGGGCGCTGCCGGTGCCGACCGTGGAGACGTTGAGGTTGCCGGCGAAGCCGACGAGGAACGCGTCGAAGTCGTCGAGCGAGCGTGCGAACTGCTCGCGGGTCATCCCCATCCGGTCCAGCAGTCCCTGGAGCTCGGAGCTGCGTGCGGTGCCCGCAAGGTCCTCGGCTGTCCACGGTGCCCAGCCCGCCGGAGCGGTGAACCGGATGCCGGCCTGCGGGGCGAGGACCACATTCGCCTTCCTCTGCTTCTCCTTCTTCGGCTTCGCCTCCGGCGACGCCGCGCCCGTCCCGCCGTGGGAGGGCCCCAGCGGGGAGGACGTCGACGGGATCAGGATCTTGTCCTCCTCGGCCACGGGCTCCCCGCCGCACCCGGCGAGCAGCACGGCACAGGCGAGGGCGAGCGACAGGCGCGAGAGCATGCGGGGATCGTAGGTGCGAGATGCCCGACACCGGGGCGAAACCGCGAAGCCACGATCCGTTCAGGCCGGTCTGGTTCAAAGCAGCCATGAGCCGTACCCGAACCACCCTCGTCGCCGCCGGCGTCGCCCTCGCCGGGATCGGCGTGACGACCGGTGGCGGGCGCGAGCTGCTTCGGCGTCAGGCCGCCGTCGCCCGCGCCCGGATCGGGAAGCCGCTCGGGGAGCAGGCGATCCCGGCGGACAAGGTCTGGAAGCGCAAGTCGTACGACGGCCCGCCGCTGCACCTGCTGGTCCTCGGCGACTCGATCGCGGCCGGCCTGGGGGCCGAGCGTGCCAAGGACACCCTCGGCGCCCGCGTCGCCCGCGGCCTGGCCGGCGAGCTGCGCCGGCCGGTCGCGCTGCGGACCGCCGCGATCGTGGGCTCGGAGAGCTCGGCGCTGGCCGGGCAGCTCGACGGGCTGCCGGCCGGCTACCACGCCGACGTCGCCGTCATCGTGATCGGCGGCAACGACGTGACCCACCGGGTGCCCGTGGCGACGTCGGCGGCCCAGCTGGAGGAGGCCGTGTCCCGGCTGCGCGAGCAGGGGACCGAGGTCGTCGTCGGCACCTGCCCGGACCTCGGTGCGCTCCGGCCGGTCCCGCAACCGCTGCGCTCGCTCGGCTCGCGGATGTCACGCCAGCTCGCCGCCGCGCAGGCCGATGTCGCCGTACGCAACGGGGCGCACGCCGTCTCGCTCGCCCACGTCGTCGGACCGTTCTTCATCACCAATCCCGACGAGATGTTCAGCCTGGACCGGTTCCACCCCAGCGCCCTGGGCTACAAGCGCACAGCCAAGGCGCTCCTGCCATCGGTGCTGCTGGCGCTGGGGCACGCGGAGCGGGTGCCGTTCGGTCACCGGGCACCGCGGTCCTCCGACGCCGCACGCTGACGGTCCCGGGGTCCGGCTCAGCCGAAGTCCGCGACGGGGACGACAAGTGCCAGCCGCCCACGGTCGAGCACGGCCACGGTCTCGTCGAGGACGACCAGCCGGAGGTGGTCGGTCGGCTCGAGGTCGACGGTCAGCGAGTGGACCTCGCCGTCCCGCACCAGGTCGATGCGCGTGAGGGTGCCGCCGATCCGGCGCCCGGCGCGCACGAGCTGTGCGTAGACGCCCGGCCCCGCGAAGGCTGCCAGGCGTCGCTCGGCGTCGGGCAGCGAGGTGACGCTCCGCTCACCGATCTGCCAGACGCCGGCGGCCTCGCCCCGGGTGACGAGGACGGTGCCCGGCTCCACGGTGTCGAAGGCGGCCTGCTCGGGTGCGCCGGCCCACCGCCAGCCCCGCGGTGGCCTCAGGGTCCCGATCTCGCCGGTGTCCGTGTCCAGGGCGAGCCAGCGCCGGTCCGGCACCTGGAGCCCGTCGATCACCGCGTCCGACTGGGCCGGACTCGGTCCCCCGCCGACCCACGGCGACGTCACGTCGACCGGCGCGGACCAGGGCGCGGCGGTGCTCTCGACCTCGTAGCCCTGCCACGGTCCGAACTCGTAGCGGCGTGGGTCCTTCTGCAGGACGAGCGACCGGGTGAGCAGGTGATTGCCCTGGAGGGTGAACTCGGCAGCGCCCGGGACCGACCGGGCGACGACGCCTGTGCGCACCTGGACGACCTGCAGTCGGGAGACTCCGGCGTCCGCGCCGGCCACGACGACGTACGGCGACCCGTAGGACCGCACGGACGACACCAGCTCCTCGGCCTGGCTGCTGACCCCGGCCCGACCGGGCATCTCCCAGACGGTGTGCCCGTCGGTGACGTCGAGCGCGCGGCTGCCGGTGCCGTCGCGGCGGGTGAGGACCAGGACGTCACCGTCGGCCGTCACCGGGTCGAGCCCCACCGGCAGGGCGACGCGCCACCGCTCGCGACCGGAGTCGCCGTCGAGCGCGACGAGGTCCTCGCCGGTACGGAGCACCACCCGCTCGCCCACCCGGAGGGCGTCGGAGGCGCTCCGGGTGCCTGATCGCCACCGCCATCGGCGCTCGCCGGACGCGAGATCCCAGCCGTTGACCTGGGACGGCGAGACCGTGACGACCACGGAGCCGACGGTGCCGACGTACGAACCGGCGGAGTCCGGCACCCGCCACCCGTGGTCTGTCGTGGCGACGACCGCCAGAGCGAGCAGCGCTCCCGCAACCGTGACGACGAGGCCGGCGAGCAGGAGCCGTCGCGTCGTCACGGCCAGCACGTTCCCGCAGGAGCCCGGCGAGAAACGCTTGGACGGCGCGGTTTGTCGTCGGTGGGCGTGGGGGACTGTCTGCTCGTCGATCTTGGGAGGTAAGTGTGTCGGACTACTACGTCGGTCGCCTTGACGGTTGGGTCAACGCCATCATCAGCTTGGCGATCCGGGCCGACATGGAACGCAACGGCTACCTGTCGATTCCCGTGCAGGACCCGAACTGCGACCCGAACCTGGGCCCACTCTTCGAGTTCACCCGGGTCGGCTACTTCATCACCCCTGGTGACCGGATCCGGAGCTGGCAGGACGGGGACACCGGCGACGTCAAGGTCGAGCTCTCCCCGGCTTGGGGCGCCTACGACGAGAACAACGAGGTCTTCGAGTTCAACCCGTACCAGAAGGTCTACCTGCCCTGGATCACCGCGGTCCGCAGCGTGTTCGCTCCGTGGCGGATCCTGCCCGAGCCCGATGGCTTCACGCCCCAGCTGGCCCGGCTCGACACGGCGCTCACCGAGCTGTGCCCCGGGATCTCCTCCGGGGGGACGAGTGAGGGTGGCTCGGGCAGCAACATCAAGAACTTCAAGGGCGTCGGGCCGATCCCCAACCTGATGGACGACATCGTCGGTCAGCTGGGGTCGATGCTCTCGGGCGGCTCCACCGCGGTCGACACGTTCTACGAGAACTATGTCAACGACTACGCCGGCGTGAACGCGGCGCAGTTCGAGGTCGCTGCTCACCTGAAGCTCGCGATCGCCGCGCAGAAGGAGCTGTGGACCCGGACCCGCGCCGACGTGCTGTCCATCGCCATCGCCGGGTTCGAGGCGATGGGTGGTGCCGGGCGTGAGGAGTCCGGTGGTGACAACGGAGTGGCATCCTTCGTCTTCACGGTCGTCGGCACGCTCACGGCAGCCGCATCCCTGGTCGTGACCGAAGGTGCGGCCGCGGCGGTCATCGGCCCGGTCGCCACCATCAACGGCCTGCTCGCGCAGTTCTGGCCCACGGACGACGGTGACGACAACGCGGAGCTGCCGCCGATGGGCTCGGCCGACCCGCAGGTCGTGCTCGACAACATCGTCGGCGCGCTCAACGAGCTCGACGACAAGATCTACGGTGTCGAGTCGGACAGCTACCAGGCCCTCACGTCGGTCGAGGAGGCCGTCGGCGCAGCGAGCTCGCCCTTCCGGCTCGGCCCGCCACGGATCATCCGGGAGACCGACCCGACGGGCAACAACCTGGTCCAGCGCAACCTGCTCGAGATCTACCCGCAGAAGCTGCACCGGATCGGCACCCAGAAGATGCCGGCCGTCGCGGGCCACGTGAAGACGGCGGCCAAGCACCTTGCGGTGGGAGCCGGCCCCTGGACACGCGACCACCAGGGAATGGTCCCGACCGGGCCGTGGCCGATCTACAACGCCGTCGCCGAGACGCTGGAGAACGTCCTGCTGCGGACCTCGCACGACCTCGTCGACGCGGGAGAGACCCTCGACGACATCGGCAAGCTCTTCGACCACACCGACCAGACCGTCGCCGGCCTGCTCCGCGAGCACCGTCAGGAGGTCGTCGACTCGGCTGACTGGCGCGACAAGCACCCGGTGGGTGTCGATCTTCCCGCGGCGCCCGAGCAGCAGGAATCGGCCGAGTCGCCCGACACGGGCGACACGAACCCGAGCAACGAGGGTCACCCGCACTGAGCCGGGCATCGCTGGCGCCTGCCTCCTAACGTTGGGGCCATGGCCACCGTCCTCCTCGCCACCTTCGACCTGCTGCCCGACGGCGAGCCGGGAGGTGCCGCGCTGGCCGCCGCGCTCGCCGAGCGCGGGATCGAGAGCCGCTGGGTGTGCTGGGACGACCCGGCGGTCGACTGGGCCGCGGCCGACCTGGTCGCAGTCCGCTCGACCTGGGACTACCACCGCCGGCTGCCTTCGTTCCTCGTCTGGGCGCGGGAGCTCGAGGCGGTGACGCCGCTGCTCAACGGTGCCGAGGTGTTCGCCTGGAACGCCGACAAGGCCTATCTGCTCGACCTCGCGGAGCTGGTGGCGACGGTGCCGACGATGCTCATCGACGACACTGACTGTGCCGGTGGGTTGGCGAAGGCCCTGGCCCGTTGGGGGAGCGTGGTCGTGAAGCCGCGCACCGGCGCGGGCGGCGTGGGCGTCGTGGTGGCCGAGCGCACCGACGACCCGCGGCTCGAGGGACTGGTCGCCGGGCCGTGGATCGCCCAGCCGCTCGTGGAGTCGGTGCGGACGACCGGGGAGTCGTCGGTCTACGTCTTCGACGGGCGCGCCGTGGCGCAGGTCGACAAGGTCGCGGCGACGGGGGAGGTGCGGGTCCACGAGCTGTACGGCGGCTCGAGCCGGCCCGTCGCCCTGGCCCCGGACCGGGCGGCGGTCGCGGAGGGCGCGGTGCGGGCGGCTGCAACGCTGCTGGGAGCCGACCTCGCCTATGCCCGGGTCGACCTGATGGTCCGGGACGGCGCCTGGGCGGTCAGTGAGCTGGAGCTGATCGAGCCGGGCCTGTACCTCGACGTCGACCCGGCCAACGCCGACCGCTTCGCGACCGTCGTCGCGGGGCGTCTCGCGCGCTCCTGACCACCCCTTCTCCTTGCACTCGCCATGGTCGAGTGCTAAACATGATGCTGGCACTCTCGCCTTGAGAGTGACAACGGACATCGCGAAGGAATCGCAGGAGTTATGTCGAAGCTGATTGCTTTCAACGAGGAGGCCCGCCGCGGTCTCGAGCGTGGCATGAACACGCTCGCGGACGCCGTCAAGGTCACCCTGGGCCCCAAGGGCCGCAACGTCGTGCTGGAGAAGAAGTGGGGCGCCCCCACGATCACCAACGACGGTGTCTCCATCGCCAAGGAGATCGAGCTCGAGGACCCCTACGAGAAGATCGGCGCCGAGCTGGTCAAGGAGGTCGCCAAGAAGACGGACGACGTCGCCGGTGACGGTACGACGACCGCGACCGTCCTCGCCCAGGCACTGGTCCGCGAGGGCCTGCGCAACGTTGCCGCCGGCGCGAACCCGATGGGTCTCAAGCGCGGCATCGAGGCCGCCGTCTCGGCCGTCTCCGAGCAGCTGCTCGGCATGGCCAAGGACGTCGAGACCCGCGAGCAGATCGCTGCCACCGCCACCATCTCCGCCGGTGGCGACGCCACCGTCGGTGACGCCATCGCTGAGGCGATGGACAAGGTCGGCAAGGAGGGCGTGATCACGGTCGAGGAGTCGAACACCTTCGGTATCGACCTCGAGCTCACCGAGGGCATGCGCTTCGACAAGGGCTACATCTCGGCGTACTTCGTCACCGACCCGGAGCGCATGGAGACCGTCCTCGAGGACGCCTACGTGCTCATCGCCAACAGCAAGATCAGCAACGTCAAGGACCTGCTGCCGCTGCTGGAGAAGGTCATGCAGTCGGGCAAGCCGCTCGTCATCCTCGCCGAGGACGTCGACGGCGAGGCGCTGTCGACCCTGGTCGTCAACAAGATCCGCGGCACCTTCAAGTCCGTCGCGGTCAAGGCCCCGGGCTTCGGCGACCGCCGCAAGGCCATGCTGCAGGACATCGCGATCCTCACCGGCGGCCAGGTCATCTCCGAGGAGGTCGGCCTCAAGCTGGAGACCGCGGGTCTCGAGCTGCTCGGCCAGGCCCGCAAGGTCGTCATCACCAAGGACGAGACCACCATCGTCGAGGGTGCCGGCGACGCGGCCCAGATCGAGGGCCGGGTCAACCAGATCCGCGCCGAGATCGAGAAGTCGGACTCCGACTACGACCGCGAGAAGCTCCAGGAGCGCCTCGCCAAGCTGGCCGGCGGCGTGGCCGTCATCAAGGTCGGCGCGGCCACCGAGGTCGAGCTCAAGGAGCGCAAGCACCGCATCGAGGACGCCGTCCGCAACGCGAAGGCGGCCGTCGAGGAGGGCATCCTCCCCGGTGGTGGCGTCGCGCTCGTGCAGGCCGGTGCCAACGCGTTCGACAAGCTCGAGCTCGAGGGTGACGAGGCCACCGGTGCCAACATCGTCAAGGTTGCGCTGTCCGCCCCGCTGAAGCAGATCGCGATCAACGCCGGCCTCGAGGGCGGCGTCGTCGCGGAGAAGGTCGCCAACCTCCCCGCCGGCCAGGGCCTCAACGCTGCCACGGGCGAGTACGTCGACCTGCTGGGCGAGGGCATCATCGACCCGGCCAAGGTCACCCGCTCGGCGCTGCAGAACGCCGCGTCGATCGCCGCGCTGTTCCTCACCACCGAGGCCGTCGTGGCCGACAAGCCGGAGAAGGCCGCCGCTGCCGGCGACCCGACCGGTGGCATGGGCGGCATGGACTTCTGAGTCCCGCCGCTCCACCGCACCACCCCCAGGGCCTCCGCTTCGGCGGGGGCCCTGGGGCTTTTTCATGCTCGGTCGAGCATCGCGTGGCTCAGTCCTGCTCGCGGGGCCAGGTCCAGGCGAGCCGTACGACGAGGGCGAGCAGCGCCAGCTCCAGCGCGACGCCGAGCCCGTAGAAGGCCAGCCAGGACTCGCCCGCCAGGTTAAACGCCGTGACGGGGACGTAGAGCGTGGCGACGACGAGGTTCGCGAGGCGGCCGGCCGGGGCGGGCAGCGTCGTCGACAGCGTGATCATGAGGATCGGGACGGCCATCATGGCGAGCGCGGTGGTCGAGAAGGCCTGTGACAGGTCGAACTCGAAGACCCGGCCGTCGAGGATGTCCTCCACGACGCCGGGTGTGAAGAAGTTGAGGATGTCCACGTAGGCGTAGAGGAACATGAGGCTCGTCCACGCGGCGGCGAGCTTGGCTCGCACGGGGATCGGCTGGTCCTGCAGTGGGGTGGGGTGACGTTCGCTCATCGGGGGCTCCGTTGTCGTGCTGTGGATCGGTCGGTCCACGATGGCTGGGTACGGCGGCGGGCGGCATCGGCCGGGAGGCCGCGGAACCCCTGGCCGAAGGCATGCTGCGCGTCTCGTACTTTCGGCGGGTATGCCGGGGCGCGCCGATCCCTAGGCTGGAGCCGTGGTCACCGTCCGGCGCTCCGTCCTCGACGAGCCGCGGCCTGCCGACGCCGCGCCCGTCGGTCGCCCCGACCGGCTGCTGGCGGGCGGGTTCGCGGTCGCCGTACTGATCGAGGGCGTCCTTCGGCCGGATCTGGCGTGGCGACCGCTGGTGACGGTGCTCGCGCTCGCGCTGGCACCCGCCCTGCTCTGGCGGCGCAGCCACCCGCTGGTGGCCGCCGTGGCCGGGTGGGGCGTCGCCGGGCTGCTCTCGGTCCTCCAGCTGACCGCCCACAACGGGTCCCTCGGCCTCGACTCCATGCTCGCAGTCCTGGTCCTGCTCTACTCCCTGGTGCGGTGGGGCTCGGGCCGGGAGACCGCGTGGGGGACGGCGTTCGTGGCCGTCGTCGCCGCCCTGGGCATGTACGCCACGTCCGCGAGCTGGTCCCAGGTCTTCGGCGGGAGCGTCCTGCTGCTGTTGTGCGTCGCCCTGGCGGCGGTGTTCCGCTACCGCGCGGACCTCCGGCACCGCCAGGAGCGCGAGATCCGCAACCACGAGAGGGTCGCACTGGCGCGCGAGCTCCACGACATCGTGGCCCACCACGTCTCGGCCATCGCGGTGCAGGCGCAGGCCGGCGGCGTGGTCGCCGGCGTCCAGCCCGAGAAGGCCGTCGAGGTCCTCGCGGCGATCGAGTCCGAGGCGTCGCGGACCCTGGCGGAGATGAGGTCCATGGTGAAGGTGCTGCGCGAGCAGGAGTCCGTCGCGTACTCGCCGCAGCGAGGCGTCGCGGACCTGCCTGCCCTGGAGCGCGCCGATGCGAAGCCGACCGTCGAGGTCTCGCTGGACGGGTCGTTGAGCCTGTTGGCGCCACCCGTGGACGCCGCGCTCTACCGGCTCGCGCAGGAGTCGCTGACCAACGCCGTACGCCATGCGCGCGGCGCCACCCGGGTCGGCATCGACGTACGCCGGGAGGGCGACACGGTGCGGCTGCGGGTCAGCGACGACGGCCGGAACGAGCCGGGGTCGGCCCCGGCGCCCGGGTACGGCCTGCAGGGCATGGCCGAACGCGCCCAGCTCCTCGGCGGCTCGCTCTCCGCGGGCCCCGGGCCGGAGGGCGGTTGGGTCGTCGAGGCCGTGCTGCCGGCGGAGGGACTGGCATGACCATCCGCGTCGTGGTGGCCGACGACCAGGACCTGGTCCGGACCGGGCTGGTGATGATCCTGGGCGCGCAACCCGGCATCGAGGTCGTGGGGGAGGCGGCGGACGGGCTCGCAGCGCTGGACGTCGCGACCCGGCTGCGTCCCGACGTACTCCTCGTCGACATCCGGATGCCCGGCCTCGACGGCGTCGAGGTGACGCGGCGCCTGGCGGGCCCGGACGTGCCGGACCCGATGGCGGTCGTGGTGATCACCACCTTCGACCTCGACGAGTACGTGCTCGGCTCCCTGCGCGCCGGCGCCCGCGGCTTCCTGCTCAAGGACGCCGGACCGGCGCTCCTGGTCCAGGCGATCCACGCCGCGGCCGAGGGCGACGCGCTGATCGCCCCCAACATCACCCGTCGCCTGCTGTCCACCTTCGCCGACCAGGCGCCGGCGACACCGGTCCAACCCATCGATCCGCTGACCGAGCGCGAGGAGGAGGTGCTCGCCCTGGTCGCGCGGGGCCGGACCAACGCCGAGATCGCCACCGAGCTCTTCGTCGGCCTGAGCACGGTCAAGACCCACGTCGCCTCGTTGATGGCCAAGCTCGGTGCCCGCAACCGCGTCGAGATCGCGATGTGGGCGTACGACACCCGACGGGTCCGCGCCGACTAGTGAGGTCTGGATGCGGACCGCAGCGCGGATCTTGAGCGCCTGGCGCTGGATCGGCGGGGTCGATCGCGGCGGATTGCCCGCAGTTGCTCCGGTCGAGGCAGCCCATACGCCAACGGTCGCAAGGTCCGTCCATCTGAGCCATCAACACCAGGCAGGTCACGTCCGATGTGCGATCCCGCCATCGACTTGGCCAAGGGGCAGGTCTGAGTAGCACTCGCCGACGACCGTGCCGTCGCGGCGGCGCAGCAGCTCGATGCGAGTCGTGCCGCGTGGAGTGACGATGCGGGCCAGTCCGTGCGGGGTGATCCAGCGGTAGGCGGCGAGGCCGAGTTGGCGCACCTGGTAGCCGCCACCTCCGTCGGGAAGGTGGCCGTGGGTCTTGATCCGATGGTGTCTTCGGGTCAGGGGAGCGGCGTTGTGGTCGCCGGTCTGACCGGGGGGTCCGCCGCGGGCGGGCGGGACGTAGGGGGTGGGATGGTCCAGGTCGAACCGGCCGCCGACGCCTCCGCCGTTGGTGGAGTGGGGGAAGACGTCGCCGCGCATGCGTTGGATGGCACGTTCCCGTACGACGGTGGGGTGCTCGTAGGCATTCACGCTCGTGACGCCGGCGAGGTCCAGGACAGGCTGCAGGCAGATGTCGTTGCGGCCGAGGAGCTCGGCGAGCTGCTCGAGCAGGAACGGGCCCAACCCTTCGACCCGGGCGACGCCGGGGAGGACGCCGGCGAGGGCCGCGGCGGAGAGGTGCACGTGGACGACCGCCTTGCGGCGTCGGGCGGGCGGTGTCGGCGGTTGGGGAGACGGTTCGGGTGACGGTTCGGGAGAGGGGGCGTGGAGGCTGTCCAGGACCCGTGCCGCGGCGTGGGGGTCGGCCAACAAAGCCAACGCCTCGGCCCGCAGCTGGGCCCGGGTGGCGTGCTGGTCGTCCTCGGCTCGGTCCAGGTGTGCCTCGAGCGCATCGGCGAGGTCGTCGATGGCGGCATCCAGCTCGACCGCTGCGCCTGCGGGCAGCTTGGCGGCGAATCGGCGGGTGGCTGCTTCGCCGCCGCCGAGAGGGTCGATGATCTCGCCGGGACGAGGCCTGGAGAGCCAGCACCCGGTCTTCTTGGCGTCCTCGGCGACTCGGGCCTGATGGGCGGCCAGGTCGGCCTCGATCACCTTGGCCTCGGCGATCCGCAGGATCCGGCCCGGGGACTCCTGCACCGCGGCAGCGACCGTGGCATCGACCAGCCGGACCGCATCACGGTCCAGCTCCCGCGCCATCACGGCGACCTTGCGTGCCAGCCAGACCGGCATCCGCAGGTCGAGGACCAGGGCCCACAGCGACGGCAACCGGTGGCGCAGGTCGAGCGCCGCGGCCGCTAGGCTCTGCGTGCCGATCTCCCCGGCGTGGAAGGCGATAGCCAGCTCGGCGATGCCGAGCTCGGCGACCGCGGGGGTGCCGTCGCCGCCGAGCCGGACCAGCCGGTCACCACCCCGCGTCACCGGTACGGCGCCCGGCCCGGTCTGCGGGTCGGTGCCGTTGCGGTCGCACCACGCAAGGACCAGCAGGAGCTGGTCGACCTCGGCCTGGCGTCGTTCGCGAACGTTGGCCTCGGCGCGCGCCAACAGCTGTGCCGCCGTCAGCTCGCCGAGGTCCCGGTTCATGCCCACAGCCGATCACGCACCCTCGACACAAAGGACGCGCTCGGATCCTCCTGTGGACTACGGCACCATCTCCTCGCCGGGGAGGCGGGCGGCGAGGCGCTGCCGGATGGTCGCGGCCGGCGGCGCGTCGTTGACCCGGTCATCGCTGGTCGTTCGACACAGCGGACCGTTCGTCCCATGATGAAGACATGTTCGTGCCGAACCGGATCGGACGCGGCCTCGGGCGGCGACAGAGCCGGGAGAAGCTCGCGACGAGGAAGGTCGCCCGGGAACGGGCGCTGCAAAGGGCTGTCGAGCGCCGTGCTCGGGACCTCCACGACGAGCTGCCGGTTGTGCCGAGCCAGGGCGACCTGATCTGCTTCAACGCGGCGATCCACCCCTGCTGATCGTCAGAGCGCACGAAGGAGCCCGACATGGAGTCCACGAACCTGACCACGCTGACCGACAGCCAGCTCGCGGCCGCGCGTGCGGCGAGCAGCGGCCGCGCGGCCGTCACCGTGTACGGCGGCCGCGAGCACCGGCTGCGCCAGACCCTGATCGCCCTGCGCGCGGGTGAGCGGCTCGGCGAGCACGACGCTCCGGAGGAGGCGACGTTGCAGGTGCTGGAGGGCGAGGTCGCGCTGCACGCGGGCGGGGAGACCTGGCAGGGCGTGGCCGGCGATCACGTCGTCATCCCGCCGCAGCGCCACGACCTGGAGGCGCTCAGCGACGCGGCAGTGCTCCTGACGGTGGCCAACTAGTCTGCGTCCGTGGTCCACGGTCTCCTCCTCGCCGCCGGCGCGGGCCGCCGGATGGGCATGCCCAAGGCGCTGGTGCGCGACGCCGACGGCACTCCCTGGCTGACGCGGTCGGTGCGCGTGCTGCGCGACGGTGGTTGCGCTGAGGTCGTGGTGGTGCTGGGGGCGGGTGCCGATGAGGCCGAGCCGCTGCTCGAGGGGCTTGCCGGTGTCAGCACCATTCGTTCGGAGGACTGGTCCTCCGGCATGGGTGCCTCGCTCGCCACCGGTCTCGCGGTGCTCGCCCCCGGAGTCGCCGAGGCCGCCCTCGTCCACCTCGTCGACCTTCCCGACGTCACGGCGGAGGTCGTCGACCGCGTCCTGACGACGGTCGCCTGCGGCACCGCGGCCCTCGCCCGGGCGTCGTACGACGGCACGCCGGGGCACCCCGTCCTGATCGGACGCGACCACTGGTCCGGCGTGGTCGAGAGCGCGGCGGGCGACCGGGGCGCGCGGGCCTTCCTCGCGGCGCACGACGTCACTCTCGTTGAGTGCGGCGATCTCGCCACGGGGGCCGACGTCGATCGGCGATGAGATCGGCAACAGTTGCCAACCTCCCGCCAACGACCGCCCCCTAGCCTTGAAGCATGGACACCCGCGTCGCCGACCTCGCCCGCCGGCTGGAGGAGACGGGCTACCTGGCCGACGAGGAGCTCGCGACCGTCCTCTTCCTGTCGCTGGAGATGTCGCGGCCCCTGCTCCTCGAGGGCGAGCCGGGCACCGGCAAGACGGCGCTGGCCGAGGCGATCGCGGAGAGCCTCGACCGGCCGCTGATCCGGCTGCAGTGCTACGAGGGGATCGACGCGACGCAGGCGCTCTACGACTGGGACTTCCCGCGCCAGATCCTGCACCTGCGGGCCCTCGAGGCGCTGTCGGGAAGCGCCAAGGGTGACGTCGAGGAGGCCGAGAAGAGCCTGTACGACGAGCGCTTCCTCCTCGCGCGGCCGGTGCTGGCCGCGCTGCAGCAGAGCCCCGCGGTGCTGCTCATCGACGAGGTGGACCGCGCCGACGACGAGTTCGAGGCGTTCCTGCTGGAGGTCCTCTCGACCTTCCAGGTGACCATCCCCGAGCTCGGCACGGTCCAGGCGGCGACGCCGCCGACGGTCGTGCTCACCTCCAACCGCACCCGCGAGCTGCACGACGCGCTAAAGCGGCGATGCCTCTACCACTGGATCGACCACCCGGGCCTCGAGCGCGAGGTCGCGATCGTCCGCTCCCGGGCGCCCGAGGTCGGCGCGACCCTGGCCCGCCAGGTGGTGGAGGTCGTGCAGCAGCTGCGCGCCGGCACCGACCTGCTCAAGCCGCCGGGGGTCGCCGAGACCCTCGACTGGGCGCGGGCGCTGCAGCACCTCGGCACCACCGACCTCGACGTCGAGACGGCGGCGCGGACCCTCGGTGCGCTGGTGAAGTACCGCGACGACGCCGAGCGGGTGCGCGCCGCGCTCGACCGGATGCTGGCGCGATGACCACCGCCACCCTGACCCACCAGCCCGACGAGATCCTCCTGGGCTTCGCCACCGCGCTCCGGGCGGCCGGCGTACCCGTCACCCAGGACCGCACCCGCGCCTACCTCGACGCGGTCGCCCTCGTCGGCCTCGGCGACCGTACGGCGACCCGCGCGGCCGGGCGCGCGACGCTGTGCGCGACCCCGGAGGACCTCGAGCGCCACGACCGGGTGTTCGACGAGTGGTTCAACCGCGACAACACCACGCCGACGGTCCGGCCGCGGCACGCCCAGCAGCAGCCGTCCGCGGCCCTGCTGCCCGACGAGCAGTCGGCGACGGGGAGCGGGCCGGACGAGGACGAGGACCCGGTCAAGGCGGCCGCCAGCGCGATCGAGGTGCTGCGCCACCGCGACGTCGCGACCATGGACCCGGCCGACCGGGTCCGGCTCGCGAGCATGTTCAGCACGCTGCGGGTCGTGCTGCCCACCCGCCCGACCGCGCGTCGTACGCCGCACCGCCGCGGCGATGTCGACGCCTCCCGCACGCTGCGCGCCAGCCTGCGCCGGATGGGCGAGCCGGCCGAGATCCACCGCCGCCGGCGAGCGACCCGGCCGCGGCGCGTCGTCCTGCTGGTCGACGTGTCCGGCTCGATGAGCGGGTACGCCGACGCGCTGCTCCGCCTGTGCCACCGGGTCGTCACCGCCGGCCCCGGCGTCGAGGTGTTCAGCCTCGGCACCCGGCTGACCCACCTGACCCGCGCGCTGCGGCGCCGCGACCCGGACCGGGCGATCGCGGCGGCGGGCGACGTCGTACCGGACTGGTCGGGCGGCACCCGGCTCGGCGAGACGTTGAAGGCGTTCGTCGACCGCCACGGCCGGCGCGGGATGGCCCGTGGCGCGGTCGTCGTGGTCTTCAGTGACGGCTGGGAGCGCGGCGACACCGCCCTCCTCGCCGAGCAGGTCGACCGGCTGCACCGGCTGGCCCACAAGGTCGTCTGGGTCAACCCCCACCGCGGCAAGGACGGCTATGCCCCGGTGCAGCAGGGGATCGTCGCCGTCCTGCCCCATGTCGACGCGTTTCTCGCCGGCCACTCGCTGGCGACCTTCGCGGACCTGTTGGAGGAGGTACGCCGTGCGTGAGGTACTGCCCCAGCTGCTGGCCTGGTGGGAGGCCGGGGAGACGGTCGGGATGGGCACCGTGGTGGCCACCTTCCGCTCCGCCCCGCGACCGCCGGGCGCCTCGATGCTGGTCGGGCCCGACGCGTCCGCGGTCGGCTCGGTGTCGGGCGGCTGCGTCGAGGGCGCGGTCTACGACCTGGCCCAGGAGGTCGCCACCACCGGCACCCCGACCCTGCAGCGCTACGGCGTCTCCGACGACGACGCCTTCGCCGTCGGCCTGACCTGCGGCGGCATCCTCGACGTCTACGTCGAGAAGGTGAGCCGCGAGACCTTCCCCGAGCTCGCCGACATCGCGGCCGACATCGAGGCCGGCCGCCCGGTCGCGGTGGCCACCGTCGTCGACCACCCCGACCCGGCGTACGTCGGCCGGCGGGTGGTCATCCGTCCCGACGAGCCGGCCACCGGCTCCCTGGGCAGTCCGCGCATCGACGACGCCGTGCGCGACGACGCCCTCGGACTGCTCGCCGCCGGCCACAACGGCACCCTGTCCTACGGCCCCGACGGCGAGCGGCGCGGCGAGGGGATGAGGGTGTTCGTGTGGGCCTTCGCCCCGGCGCCGCGGATGCTGGTCTTCGGCGCCATCGACTTCGCCGCCGCGGTCGCCCGGGTCGGCGGCTTCCTCGGCTACCACGTGACGGTGTGCGACGCGCGGCCCGTGTTCGCGACGACCAGCCGGTTCCCCGGCGCCGACGAGGTGGTCGTCGAGTGGCCGCACCGCTACCTCGCCGCCGAGCAGGAGGCCGGACGGGTCGATGCCCGCACGGTCATCGCGGTGCTGACGCACGACCCGAAGTTCGACGTACCGCTCCTCGAGGTCGCACTGCGCCTGCCGGAGGTCGGGTACGTCGGTGCGATGGGCTCACGCCGTACCCACGACGACCGGATGGACCGGCTGCGCGAGGCAGGCCTGGGCGACGACGAGCTCGGCCGGCTGCGCAGCCCGATCGGCCTCGACCTCGGCGCCCGCACGCCCGAGGAGACCGCGATCAGCATCGCCGCCGAGATCGTCGCCGGTCGCTGGGGCGGCTCGGGGGAGCCGCTGGGTGTGCTCAGCGGCCGCATCCACGCCTGAGCAGCGCTTCTCCACAGGTCCGCCGGACTTCCTTGACTTCCGCGGGGACGTGGTGTCAGATGTGTCTGCCCATACGAAGATGGGCAGACACAGATGATCTCGGGAGTCCAGTCATGCACATTCATTCCTCGGCACTGACCCGCTGGATCGGCGCTCCGGCGGTGACGGCGGCACTGGTGGTCGTCGGCACGGCAGTGCCGGCGCTCGCGTCCACCTACTACTCTGCGGCCAACCCGCTCCAGGCGATCCAGGACGGGAAGTCGCAGGCCGAGTCGTTCGGCGCCTTCTCGATCAAGAACCTGTCCTACGCCCACAACGGCTACAGCTACCGCGACCCGCGCGCGGGAGGCGACGCGGTCTACGTCGAGACGTTCTACGACTGGTACCAAGGCTCGACGCTCAAGTCGCAGGTCGGGACCGACACCAGCCCGAAGTACGCCCAGTCGGCCTGGACCGCCAGTGCCGATCAGCAGGTCCTCTACATTGGGGGCAACGGGGTGCGCATCTCCACGAACGTGTGCGAGGACCACGGCGCACTGGTCAAGGACCCGTGCAGCATCAAGCCGACCAAGTTCTTCAACTACTGAGGCCGGGTCGGGTTGTCGCTCTCGGTGGCCTGCAGTCATCACTACGGCCTGGGAGAGCCCGTGCTCGTCGACGTCGACCTCGTGTCGCGTCCTGGGGTCACCGGGCTGCTCGGCGTCAACGGGGCGGGGAAGACCACCCTTCTTCGCGTGATGGCGGGGAGCCTGCGGCCGAGCTCGGGGGACGCGCTGGTCGACGGGACGTCGCTCTACGGGCGTCGCCGCCGGCAGGCATTGTCCCGCGTCGGCTACATGCCCCAGCACTTCGACGCACCCCCACGCGCGAGCGTCAGCGACGTGCTGCGCTACCTCGGCTGGATGAGAGGGCTCGATGCGCGGCAGGCCCGGACCGCCGCGGCCCGGCTGCTCGAGGTGGTCGGCCTGGCCGACCGGGCCGGCGCGCCGATGGGCTCGTTGTCGGGCGGCATGAAGCGGCGCGTCGGATTCGCGCAGAGCCTGATGGCCGATCCCGACGTGCTGCTGCTCGACGAGCCCACCACGGGCCTCGACCCCGAGCAGCGGGTGGCGATGCGCGAGGTCATCGCAGCGCAGGAGCGCCAGGGAGTGACCGTGGTCAGCAGTCACCTGATCGAGGACATCTCGACCCTCGCCGACCATCTGGTGGTCCTGGAGCAGGGGCAGGTGCTGTTCGACGACAGCATGGCCGCGTTCCGGGCGACGTCCGAGGGCACCGACGAGGAGCGCTTCCTGCGGCTCATCACCACCGGGCGGCGCGGATGAGGCGCGGTTGGCTGTGGTGGTCCCGCCGCGACGGCGTGGTCCTCGCCGGCCTCTGCCTGGCAGCGGGTGTCGGCTTCATGATGCTGTCCGGTGCGCCATGGCTGGGATCGTGGAAGATGGCGCTCGACTGGGCGAGCGGGACCGCCATCCTCATCGGTCCGGTGGCCGCCGGGCTGACCGCGTGGCGCTACTCCCGGGTCGCCGGGCTCGGCCTCGCCGGGCTCGCCGCCCAGACTTCGCGGGGGAGTCGTGGGTGGCTGGAGCCGGCGCTGGCCACCTGGCTGGTCGCCTGCGCGGTGATGCTGGTCATCGCCGTGGCGGCCACGACACTGGCCCTGTTCCACGGGTCGGTGGCTGCTCCATCCCAGGGGGTCATCCTCCTCCTGGGATGGAGCACGCTCGCCGCTCAGGTGCTCGTCGGGGCCTACGTCGGCGCCCGGTTCCCCGGCCCGTGGGCGCCACCGGTGTCGGCCGTGCTGGTGTTCTGTCTCAGCACCTTCTCCTCCAGCGCGTTGATCCCCGAGACGTTCCGCACCGGCGGGATCACGGGGCCGATGATCGGGGAGCTCTACGTGGTGCCAGTGGTCCTCGCGCAGGCGGCGATCGGCCTCGGGCTGGCCATGCTCCTGCTCCTCGGCGTCCGGTCCAGGGCGGCGCCGGTCGGGAGCCGTGTGCTCGCGGTGCTGGTCGTGCTGGCCGTCGGGGTGGGCGCGTGGTGCTGGATCGGCGGTACGGCGGACGCGAGCCGGCTGCGCGCCGTACCGGTGCCGTTGGTCTGCGACGACGACGGCGTGCCCGAGGTGTGCGTGGCGCGGGAGACGAGCCGCCCGCTGCACGCCGTGGCCGATGCCCTGCGCGCGGCGGCGGAGCCGTTGCGGGCGGCCGGGGTCACGCTGCCGGCGCGCTGGGAGCCGGAGGTCGGTCCTCGGCCCCACCCCGCTCACACCGGTGTCCTCACCTTCGTCGACGTGGGCGAGACGAGTGCCGGTGCGAACCGTCAGGCCGTCTTGTTCTCCTTGGCGTCGCCGGCGCCCTGCGCGTCCTTCCGCAGCAACCATGCCGACCAGACGGCGCTCCAGGCGCAGTCGGTCCTGATCCGGTGGCTCGACCTCGCGACCCGGCCGAGCCGCTCCGACGGAGGCACGCTCGACACCTGGTTGCTCACCGACGAGGCCACGACCTGGGCCGCCCAGACCTATCCCGCCCTGGCGTCGTGCACCCTGGCGGACATCGTCCTCCCCGCCGCCGCTCCCCAGTGGGGGGAGTGAGCGATCGCCGTCTTCCTGCGCGCCAACGGCTTCCACGTCACGATGCCGCTCGCACTGGTGCTCGGGTTCTGCCTCAACCTCGTGCCGACCGTCCGGGTGTCCTTCCCGGCCCTGCCCAGCGCGGTCCTCGTGGGCCTGCTGGTCCCCGGCACGGTCACCCTGCTCCTCGGCTGGACCCTGGTCGACCGGTGGCCGACGACCGAGCTAGCGCTCTCCCGTCAGGGGCCCGGGATCGTCGCGGTGCGGGTGGGGGCGACGATCGTGGCGTGCCTGGTCGCCGCCGCGGTCGCCAGCCTGGCCGAGGACCACCACGCGGTCGCCGGCACCTGCTGGCTGCTGACACTCGCCCTGGGCGTCGAGCTGGTGCTTCCCGGCTACTGGTGGACCGCGGTGCTCGTCGGTCAGGGCGCGCTGCTCCACGCCGACTACCACCACGTCGTCTGGGCCGGTGTTCTCACCTCGACGTTCCCGGCAGGCATCGCCCTCGTCGTGGCGGCGGGTGCCGCGGTGGCGAGGGGGTGATCGCGGTCACAGCCACGGAGTAGGGTTCGATCATGGACGAGCTCGACCAGCGTCGGCGGCGCGCGCTCGCCGCCTGGACCACGTGGGTCGAGGAGGGCGGCGCCCTGAACCAGGTGCGTCCCGAGATCCTCGACAGCTGGACCCGCTCGGGAGCCTCGGTCGCGCGCGACGTGATCCAGGCGCCGCTCGCCGACGAGTCGGAGACCCGCTCGTTCTGGCAGGGATCGCCGCTGCAGATCGCCGTCGAGCGGGTCGAGGACGAGCTGCGTCGCACCGCCGAGGACGGCGACCTCGTGCTCGCGGTCACCGACCCCGACACCCGGGTGCTCTGGACGTACGGCGGCCGCGTGATGCGGCGCAAGGCCGAGACCGTGAACTTCGTGCCGGGCGGGCGCTGGGACGACCGCTCGGTGGGCACCAACGCGCTCGACCTCGCCAACCGGCTGGACCGCCCCTCGATGGTGTTCAGCGCCGAGCACTACGCCCCGATCGTGCACAACTGGGTGTGCTGGGCCGCGCCGCTGCACGACCCGGTCAGCGGCGCCAAGCTCGGCGTCCTCGACATCTCGACCACCTGGGAGCGCACCCACCCGATCGGCCTGGCCACCGCGCGCGTGCTCGCGCGACTGGTCGAGCAGGCGCTGCCACGCACCCACCTCTACGAGGAGGCCGCAGCGGCCGAGGAGACCAGCGAGCCGGGCCTGGTGCTCAGCCTGCTCGGCACCGCCGAGGCGCGGGTCGACGGGCAGCGGCTGCTGCTCAACCGGCGCCAGACCGAGATCCTCTCGCTGCTCGCGCTGCACCCCGACGGGCTCTCGCTCGACCAGCTCCACGCGATGCTGTACGGCGACCACGCGGTCACCTTCTCCACGCTCAAGGCAGAGGTCTCCCACCTGCGTGCCGCGCTGGCCGGCCAGCTCGCCTCCCGGCCCTACCGGCTGCTGATGCCGATCGCCACCGATGTCGACCACGTGCTCGCGCTGCTGCGGCGCGGCGACGTCGCCGCCGCGGTCGAGGCCTACGGCGGCGACCTGCTGCCCGGCACCGAGAGCCCGGCGCTGGTCGAGATGGGGGAGTACGTCGCCGTCGCGGTCCGCGAGGCCCTGCTTGCCGACCCGCAGCCCGACGCGGTGCTGCACTACAGCGAGCTGGCGCCCTACGACACCGCTGTGCTGGAGGCCTGTCTCGCCGAGCTCGGCCGCGAGGGCCGGCTGCGGCACCCCGCGATCCCGCTGCTCAAGGCGCGGCTGGCGGTCGCCGACGCCTGAGCGGCCCGGAGGTCGAGGAGGTCGCGCAGCGACCGTCACGAGACCCCCGGCCCGCTCTCGCAACTGTCGAGGCACGGTCCCGGCAGACCTCACGGGGTCTCGTGACGGCCGCGGGCGGCCTCCTCGACCTCCGGGGCCACGGCCTTGCTTCGCCAACTGCCTGCGGCCAGTCCCGGCAGCACCTCACGTGGTCTCGTGACGCGCCACGACCTCGCTTGCTTCGCGGCGCGAGCTCGCCGGCGCTCCTCGACCTTCGGCCGCTGACGACGGCTTCGCAAGCTCAGCCGTCGGCGGCCTCCAGCCACTCCCGGATCTCGTCGTTGTGCTGCCCGAGCGTGGGCGGCGCGACGTGCTGCTCGCGACCGCCGGCGTACGCGTTGTCGTCGAAGCGCAGCGCCGGGCCCGGCAGCTGGATGTCGCCGAGGGTGGAGTGCTCGACATCGATGAGCAGGCCCTGGGAACGGGTCTGCTCCCACGCGTAGACGTCGTCGAGGGAGCGCACCTTGCCGGCGGGCACGCCGGCCCTGTCGAGCCGCTCGAGGACCTCGTCGGCAGACACGTCGGCGAGCAGGGCCTCGATCAGGGCGATCACCGCGTCGCGGTTCTCGACCCGCTCGGGGTTGGTCGCCATGCTCTCGCGCTCGGGGTCGATGCCGAGCTCGGCGCACAGCGCCTGCCACAGCTTCTCCGAGCCGCACGCGATCTGCACGGGGGCGGTGGCGGTCGCGAACATGCCGTACGGCGCGATCGAAGGGTGGTGGCCGCCGGCAAGGCCGGGGACCTCCTTGGCGACGGTCCACTTCGTGCCCTGGAAGGCGTGCACCCCGACCATGCCCGCGAGCAGCGAGGTGCGCACGACCCGGCCGCGGCCGGTGCGCTCGCGCTCGTAGAGGGCCGAGACCACGCCGTACGCACCGTTCATGCCGGCCAGCAGGTCGGCGATCGGTACGCCCACCTTGGTCGGCTCGGTGAGGCCGGTCAGCGACATCAGGCCGCCCTCGCCCTGGGCGATCTGGTCGAAGCCGGAGCGCTTCGCCTCCGGCCCGTCGTGGCCGAAGCCGGTGATCTGCAGGACGACCAGGCGCGGGTTGAGCTCGTGGAGGCGGGAGACCGGGAAGCCGAGGCGGTCCAGGACGCCGACCCGGAAGTTCTCCATCAGCACGTCGGCGCGCTCGACCAGCCGGGCCAGGACCTCCTGGTCGGCCGGGTCCTTGAGGTCGAGGGTGATCGACTCCTTGTTGCGGTTCGCCGAGAGGAAGTACGTCGACTCGCGCTCCCCCTCCGCGGGGTCCACGAACGGCGGACCCCATGTGCGGGTGTCGTCACCCGCGGGGCTCTCGACCTTGATCACGCGGGCCCCCAGGTCTCCCAGCATCATCGCGGCATGGGGCCCGGCGAGGGCGCGAGTGAGGTCGAGGACCAGAACGTCGTCGAGAGGCGCGGACATGGCTCGACCCTAGTGACGACGGCAACCGCTGAGCATGGCAGGTGTTGCCAACAGATCCGCGCCGATCAGGGCAGGAGCAGCACCACGGTCTCGGCGACCGCGGCCGGCTTGTCCTCGCCCTCGATGTCGATGACGTGCTTGAGGGTGATCTGGTAGCCGCTGGCGAGCTCGGTGACGTCGGCCAGGGTGATCGTCGACCGGATCCGCTTGCCGACCAGCACCGGGTTCGGGAAACGCACCTTGTTGATCCCGTAGTTGAGCTTCGCCCCGGGCGTGTCCAGCTCGAAGATACCGTGACCCAGCCACGGGATCAGCGAGAGGGTGAGGTAGCCGTGGGCGATGGTGCCGCCGAACGGTCCCTGCTTGGCCCGCTCCACGTCGACGTGGATCCACTGGTGGTCACCGGTCGCCTCGGCGAACTGGTTCACCCGCTCCTGGGTGATCTCGACCCAGTCACTGGTGCCGAGGACCTCGCCGTTGGCGGCGACCAGCTCGTCGAAGGTGGTGAAGACCCGCATGCTTCTTGCTCCTGGCTCTTGGTGTCTCGTCACTAGGATTCGGTCATGGAACCTACACGCGGCCTTCCCGAGGACCTGCTGCGGGCGGCACCCAAGGTGCTGCTCCACGACCACCTCGACGGGGGACTGCGACCGGCGACGATCATCGAGCTCGCCGCGGGCGTGGGCCACGCCCTCCCGGAGACCGACACCGACGCGCTGGCGCGGTGGTTCGCGGAGGCCGCCGACTCCGGCTCGCTCGAGCGCTACCTCGAGACCTTCGCCCACACCGTCGGGGTGATGCAGACCGCCGACGCGCTGACCCGGGTCGCGCGGGAGTGCGTCGAGGACCTGGCCGCCGACGGTGTCGTGTACGCCGAGATCCGCTACGCCCCCGAGCTCCACGTCGAGTCCGGGCTCGACCTCGAGGAGGTCGTCGCCGCCGTCCAGCAGGGCTTCGAGGAGGGCATGGCCGCGGTGGCCGCCGACGGTGGCCGGATCATCGTGCGGCACCTGCTCACCGCGATGCGCCAGGCCGCCCGCGCCATGGAGATCGCCGAGCTCGCCATCGCCTGGCGCGACCGCGGCGTCGTCGGGTTCGACATCGCCGGCCCCGAGGCGGGCTACCCGCCCACCCGGTTCATCGACGCGTTCGAGTACCTCCAGCGCGAGAACTCCCACTTCACCATCCACGCCGGCGAGGGCTTCGGCCTGCCGTCGATCTGGGAGGCCGTCCAGTGGTGTGGGGCCGACCGGCTCGGCCACGGCGTGCGGATCGTCGACGACATCAGGGTCGACGACGCCGGCGTCGCCCAGCTGGGCCGGCTGGCGTCCTACATCAGGGACAAGCGGATCCCGCTCGAGATGTGTCCGTCCTCGAATGTCCAGACAGGAGCCGCGCCCTCACTCGAGGAGCACCCGCTCCGGCTGCTCGCGTCGCTGCGGTTCCGGGTCACCGTCAACACCGACAACCGGCTGATGAGCCGCACCACGCTGAGCCGGGAGTTCGGGCTGCTCTCCGAGACCTTCGGCTACGGCTGGGCCGAGATGGAGTGGCTGACGGTCAACGCGATGAAGTCCGCGTTCGTCCCGTACGACGAGCGGTACCGCCTGATCACCGAGACCATCAAGCCCTGGTACGCGGCTCAGACGACGAACCAGAAGTAGTCCCAGCCGGCCACGTCGACCCGGTGGGCGGACCAGCGCTCGGCGGGGACCTCGACGAGGCGCCCGCTGGCCGGGTCGAACACCTCGACCCCGGTCCCGGTCGCCCGGACGGCGAGCACGACGTGGCGGGGCAGGCAGCGGCTGCCGAGGTAGACACCGACCGGGCGGCTGTGCACCTGCTCGCGCAGGACGTCGTACCCGATCACGGGGCGGGGGCGCACGAACACCGTCGCGACGTGCTCGCCGGTGAGCGCCCGGAGTGCGCCCGCGACCGCCCACGGTGGGGTGCCGAGCGCGCGCGGCCACGGCACCTGGAACCGGTCGCGCGGACTACGCGAGGAGGTCAGCAGCCGGTGCTCCTCGGTGATGTCGCTCGCCGGGTCCTCCGGGCGCCACGAGGTCAGCAGGGCGCGGGCGCCCAGGACACTGGCCGCGCCGCAGGTGCGGGAGTCCGGCTGGCGCAGCGCGCTGGGCGCGAGGTCAGCCGGCCACCGCATGGTCGCCCTCCTGGTCGTGGCGCTCGTGGCTCTGGCGCAGCTCGGCGAAGGCCCGGTCGCCGGTGGCGACCCGACAGCCGACCGCGGTCGCCCGGCGCACGATCTGCCGCTGTGCCCGGGCCAGGGCGAGGCCGCGGCGTACCAGTACCGGCGGGGGCTTGCGGTGCTCGCGCAGGTCGCGGGTGAGCCGGCGCCAGAAGGTCACGACCGGGTGCTGGGTGATGCAGTACGCCGCCGCCAGGATCCCGGCGCGACGGCACTCCTCGACGATCTCGGTCGCGAAGATCCCTTCGGCGCAGAACCGCTGCGCGCCGGCCAGGTCGAGACGCTGGGAGCCGGTGCGGCGGCTCTGCGAGATCGAGTACGTCGGCACCTCGGTCGCGCCCGTCGTACACAGCTCCTCCAGGGCAGCGAAGGCGTCCTCGTGGCTCCAGGTGCCCGGGTGGTCCCAGTCGACGAGGCCGGCGTTGGCGCCCTCGGTGATCAGGGGGAGGCCCGGCTCGTCGCCGTCGCGGTAGAAGTCGTCGAGGCGCAGGGTCGGCCACCCGTAGGCCTTCGCGAGCCGCCCGGCCAGCCGGGACTTCCCGGACCCCGAGGGGCCGGCGAGCACGATCACGCGGGCAGGGGCGGTCATGGGGGTCGAGTCTGCCGTACTGCCGGTGGGGGAGCGAGCCGGCACAGTAGGTTTTCGCCCCATGGGAGAGGGAGTTCGGCGCAAGCGCCGCTGGATCAAGAGGACGCTGCTGGGGTTGCTGGCGCTGGTGGTGCTGGCCGCGATCGGGTTCTTCACGTTCGCGCCCGGCATCGTCGAGAACGGGATGAACAAGGTCGATCCCGCCGACCTGCCGGAGGTCAGCCCGCAGACGCAAAGGCTGCACGACTCGCTGCAGGTCGTCGACATGCACTCCGACACGTTGATGTGGGACCGCGACATCCTGGACCGGTCGGACCGTGGGCACCTGGACCTGCCGCGGCTCGAGGACGGCAATGTCGCGCTGCAGGTGTTCTCGTCGGTGTCGAAGTCCCCGAAGGGCCAGAACTACGACAGCAACTCGGCCGACAGCGACAACATCACGCTGCTCACCTTCGCCCAGCTGCAGCCGCCGCGGACCTGGACCTCGCTGCTGCAGCGCTCGCTCTACCACGCCGAGAAGCTGGAGGAGGCGGCCCGGAAGTCGAACGGGGCGCTGCGCCTGATCCGCTCGCGCCGCGACCTCGACCGGCTGATCGCCGACCGCGAGGACGGCAAGCAGGTCACCGGGGCACTGTTCTCGGTGGAGGGCCTGCAGAACCTCGAGGGCGACTTCGACAACCTCGACAAGCTCTACGACGCCGGCATGCGGATGGCCGGCTTCACCCACTTCTTCGACAACGAGGTCGCGGGCTCGATGCACGGTGAGGAGAAGGGCGGGCTGACCGACCTGGGGCGTCGCGTGTTCGCGGAGATGGAGCGCCGCGGCATCATCGTCGACATCGCCCACGCCAGCCACGCCGCCGTCGCCGAGATGCTGGCCCTGGCCACCAAGCCGGTCGTCCTGAGCCACGGCGGCGTCCAGGCCACCTGCGACGTGAACCGCAACCTCACCGACGCCGAGATCCGCGGCGTCGCGGCCACGGGTGGCGTCGTCGGCGTCGGCTACTGGAACGCGGCCGTGTGTGCCCGCACCACCAAGGCCGTCGTCGACGCCATCGACCACGTCGTCCAGGTCGCCGGCATCGAGACCGCCGCCCTCGGCAGCGACTACGACGGCGCCACCACTGTCGGCTGGGACACCACCCATCTGGCTGCGATCACCCAGGAGCTGGTGAACCGTGGCTACGACCGGACCCAGATCGCTGCGATCATGGGCGGGAACACGCTGCGGGTGATGCGGGCGACCTTGCCGTAGGTCAGCCGCCGGTCAGCCGTCGGTGTGCGCGGTCGCTCGGGAGGTCGAGCGGCGCACGCTCAGGGTCGCCGGTACGACGCGGGACCTGGGAGTCGCGTGGTCGTCTGGATCGCCCATGAGGAGCTCCATCGCGGTCGCGACCTGCTCCTCCTGGTGGATGTCGATGGCCGTGATCGGCGGGTCACCGAGGCGGGCCAGGCCGCTGTCGATGTCCTGGGCGACGAGCAGGTCGTCGGGAACGGTGAGGCCCATCTCTCGAGCGGCCGTCACGACCGCTCCCGCGAAGCCGTCGAAGAGCCCGAGCACGGCGTCGGGACGCGGATCGGAGCGCAGGGCTTCCAGCGCGACCGACCTCGCGCGGGCGCCGATCTCCTCACGCGTGCGGCAGGTGCCGACCTCGACTGTGTGCGCGACGGCAGTGGATCCGGTGGCGTGCCAGGACGCGAACTCCTCCAGGGCATCACGCCCGGCGCTCCAGTTCACGTCGCTGGCGAGCAGGACGATCCGCCGGGCGCCCTGCTCGTGCAGGTGGTCGAGCATGGCGCGAATCGCGCTCGATGTGTCGGGACTGACCGACGGTGCGTCGGGGTGCTGGTCGTCCCGCCCGATGAGGACGTACGGGACCTGGGTCTGATCCAGCATCCGGCAGCGAGGGTCGCCCTCGACCGGGTCCACGACGATCAGGCCCTTGAGGCCCATCGCCAGCAGCTCCGTGGGTGGCTTCAGGTCCGGGAGGATGGTCAAGGCACAGCCGTGGACGAGGGCGTGCTGGCTGGCCCAGACGGCAAGGCGGCCGTAGGCATCCGTCGTGAGCAGCTCGTCGAGGGAGAGCTCAGCGACGCGAGGCAACACCAGGCCGATGGTGTCGGGCCGACCCAGGGCGAGGCTGCGCGCTGCCCGGCTCGGGACGTAGTTGAGCTCCTGGGCGATCTTCTGCACGTGCGCCCGGGTGCGAGCGTCGACCCGGCCCTTGCCGCTGAGTGCGTGGGAGGCGGTGGTGGGGGAGACGGCGGCCGCCCGCGCCACGTCGGCCAGGGTCGCCCGTTCGATCACGCGGCCCACCCTAGCTCCGGCTGTCCCGAACGAGCCATTGACATTGCCAAAGCGCTTTGGCATTGTCCGTCGTGACCGAGCCCACACCCTGAGAAGGTGGCCATGACATCTCCCGAGCAAGCCGACCCGTCCGCCGGAGGAGCCCTGCGGACCCGTGACCTGGTCGCCTTCGTGATCGCTGCCGCTGCCCCGCTCGGGTTCGCGGCCGGCGCCTTCCCCCTGGCGATCGGCCGCGGCGGCATCGGCTTCGTGGGCGTGCTGCTCTGGACAGGCGCCATCCTCGCTGTCTTCGCCGTGGGCTACGTGACCATGGCACAGCACCTCGCCCGGCCGGGTGGGCTGTACGCCTTCATCGGAGCCGGCCTGGGCCGGCGAGCGGGTGACGGGGCGTCCTACGTGGCCGCCATGCTCTACGCCCTGATCGCGGCGGGCTCGATCGGCGCGTTCTCGGTGTTCGCCAGTTCGGCGGCCATGAACCTGCTCGACCTGGAAGTCTCGTGGATCGCCTTCGCAGCCGTCGCCGTGGCGACCATGGGCACCCTGGGCTACCGCAACGTCGACCTGGGAGCCAAGATCCTCGGGGTCATCATCTCGCTCGAGATCGGCATGATCCTCCTTGTCTCGATCGCGATCGTCCTCCAGGGCGGCGCGGACGGCCTCTCGGTGACACCGCTCAACCCGCGCCACGTGTTCGGGCACAGCACGGGCACCATGTTCGCCATCTCGATCGCCGCGTTCGCCGGCTTCGAGGCGACGGTGATCTACGGCGGTGAGGTGCGCGACCGCGCCCGGACCATCCGGCGAGCGACCTACATCGCGATCGCGCTGATGGCAGTCATCTACGCGTTCGCCGCGTGGGCGGTCATCATCGCCTACGGCAGCAACGACGCCGTCGCGGCAGCCAATGCCGACCCGATCAACCTGTTCTTCACCGCGGCCGACCACTACCTCGGCGGCTGGTCCGGCGACGTGATGCAGGTGCTCGTGGTGAGCAGCTGGTTCGCGACCATCCTCGCCTTCCACAACGCGGCCTCCCGCTACTTCGCCGCCATGGGCCGTGACGGCCTGCTGCCGCGACGGCTCGGCAGCCAGCACGCGCGCTTCGGCTCGCCGTACGCCGCGAGCCTGGGTCACACGGTGTTCACGGTCCTGTTCGTGGCGCTCTTCGTCGCGATCGGCGCGGACCCCTACCTGGACATGTACGTCATGTCGAGTGCGCCGGCGCTGGTCGGCATCCCCGGGTTGGAGGCCCTGGCCAGCCTCGCGATCCTCGCCTACTTCCTGCGCAACGCACGCGGGCACTCCGTGTGGCGGATCCGGGTCGCGCCCGCGGTGGCCGCGCTCGCGCTGGCGGCCATCGTCTACGCGATCTGCACGCAGATCTCCCTGTTCACCGGCCGGACCGGCGTCATCAACGTGGTGCTCCCCGGCTCCGTCCTCGTCGCGTTCGCGCTCGGGTTCGTCCTCAACGGCTCAGCCCGGACCAGCCCGGCCGACGACGACCCGGCCGGGGCCGAGGAGCTGCTCGGCCACGCGGGCGACACCGTCTGAGCGCCCGCACCCACCCCCACTAGAGAGGAAAACCGGTATGGAGGAGTCGACCCGCCACCACGAGGCGGGAGGATCCACCGAGCTCGCGGCCGTGTGGCTCGAGAAGTACGTCGTGCACCTGCAGGAGAAGCCGGGGGAGACCCCGACGGCCGTCGACCACATGCTGTTGTGCGAGTCCGTGCTCAACGCCGTCGAGGACCGCTACGAGGTCACGCTCTCACGCGGCACCGACGGCACCGGTGAGGCGATCACCACCTTCGCGCCCGGCCCGCCGCTGGTCTACGTGAACGAGATGCTGCTGAACCGCAAGATGGCGTCCTTCGGCAGCCTCGAGGAGCTGGACCGTGCGTTCCCGCCCGGCCCGTACACCTTCGTCGCGACCGACGCGGTCGGCACGCATGCGCTCACCGTCGACCTCGGCGGCTCGACGGGCCGCAGCGAGATCCCTGCTGTACCGACGATCGACCTGCTCCAAGACGGCGTCCGCGTCGCGGGGCAGGTCGATCCGGGCAAGCCACTGCGGATCGAGTGGGACCCCTTCGTCAGCAGCGACTCGGCGACGGGCTCCGAGACCGTCTGGTTCGCGCAGAACGCGATCTTCCTGCTCATCGACAACTGCCGCGGCGAGATGGTCTACTCCTCCGGAGTGGTGCCTCCGGTCGCCGCGCTCACCCAGGAGAGTACGGGCATCACCCTGCCCGCCGGGACCTTCGAGCCGGGCCTCGACTTCACGGTGTTCCTCTCGTTCATCAGCTTCCGCGACACCGCTTCGGCTGTCCGCTCCGACGGGTCGAGCCTCGAGGGCGCCTCGGTGAACTCGATCGCGGTCGAGCTGCCCTTCACGACCGGCGGCGAGGCGGCCCCGGGCCGCGCGCGACCGCCGCGTCCGGTGCGGGCCAACTACCGTTGGCCGGGACCCCACCCCGCCAACGACGTTCCGATCCCGTGGCCGGTCGACGACTCGGGACTTCACATCGCCGAGCTGCCGCTCGGGTTCGTGGCGGAGCAGGTTCTCGCGGGCGTGCATCGATGACGCGCCGCATCGCCTACGTCTACCCGGGACCGCGCACCCCTGACGCCGACACGACCCTCAAGCTGGTCAGCGAGTTCGCGTCACCCGAGACGACCGTCGAGACCGTCTTCCTGGAGGGCGTGCCGCCCGACATCGAGGGCTACGCGTCCCGGCAGTTCACCGAGCTGGCCCTGCTGCGCCTGCTGCCGAGCCTGCAGGACGCCGGCTTCGACGCCGCCGCGATCGGATGCTGCTACGACCCGGCCGTGCTGCTCGGGCGGGAGCTGGTCGACATGCCCCTGGTCGGGCCGCTCGAGGCGAGCATCAACCTGGCGTCCTATGTCGGGCGCACGTACTCGATCCTGACCGACGGGCCGAAGGTCGCGGCCTGGCTCGGTGACCTGCTCAACGTCTACCGCGACGCCCGCTGTCGCGGCATCCACAGCCTCGACCTCGACCCGCACGCCATGTTCGAGGACGTGCCGACGGTCTGCACGACCACGGCGAGCGAGGTCCGGCGGATCATGGCCGCCGACGGCAGTGACGTGGTCGTGCTGGGATGCACCGTCATCGGAGACTGCCTCGCCGCCGCGGGCTCGGTCGCCACGGTGGACGGCGACCTGCCGGTCATCAACCCGGTTCTCGCCTCGATCAAGGCAGCCGAGATGCTGGCCGACCTCTACCGGGCCGGCCGCTACTCCGTGAGCCGCCAGGGGTTCTACGCCTCGTCCGCGAGCTCGGTGGAAGCGCTCGGCTTCGAGCTCTCCGGAGCATCCCTGCAGGACGAGCAGGGGCGCCGCATCGCCTGAGGTGCGGCGCCCGTCGGCGTCACGCTCGGAGCACGAACCGTGCTCCGAGCGGGTCGCTGACCAGTCGATCGCCACCGCCGGTGTCCGGTCCACGCAGGACCGGATACCAGCGAGCCCGGCCCGCCACCGCCGCGGTCTCGGGACGGATCTCGAGGACGGAGCCGTACCAGGCGCCCGCGCCGGCGGGGTCCGGGCAGTGGAGCACGGCGCCCACCGGGTCGCCCGGCTCCGCGTCCTTGCCGACGGTGACGCCGGCCCACTCGGAGGTCTCCACCAGGCACAGGCTCGCGCCCCACGGGTCGGTGACCATCGTCATGGCTCCCCAGCCGAGGAAGTCGATGCCCGACGTCACGACCTGTCCACCGCGCTGCTCCACGGCTCCCTCCGCCTCGGCGAGGCTCGGCGTTCTGAAGAAGACGGCCCACTCGACCGGCGGCCCGGGGTCCGGGACCGGATCGATACCTGCGAGTCCGGGGCGGTTCGTGCGCCCGAGCAGCTGGTACCCGGGCTCGCGGGGGTCGTGCGTGGTTGTCCGGGACCAGCCGAACATCGAGGCGTAGAACGCCGCTGAGCGCGGCAGGTCCGTCGTCGTGACGTCGACCCAGAAGGGTGCAGTCGCCGGCTGTCGTCGTGACTCGTCCATGGCGGTACTCGATCACTTGATAGGGGCACGCCGCAAGAGGGCGTGCGAGTTCTCTATCAAATGATAGGGAAAGTCTGGGCAATCTCCCTATCGAGCGATAGGGTGGCGCTCCCACGATTCCTAGGAGGGATCCCCATGCACTCACGCGCCATCGCGTTGTCGGTCTCGGCCGACGTCGGCGGGACGTTCACCGACGTCGTCACCATGGACGCCGCCGGCGCCGTCCGGGTCTGCAAGAGCCCGTCGACGCACGACGCCCCCGTCACCGGCATCATGAATGCGCTCGGCACGGTCGGCGTCTCGCTCGCTGCGGCCGGCCGCTTCATCCACGGCACCACCGTCGGCATCAACACGCTTCTGGAGCACAAGGGCGCTCAGGTCGCGCTCGTGGTGTCCACCGGGATGCGCGACATGATCGAGATCGGCTCGGGGACCTGGCCGCCGTACCGTCTCAGCTGGCACAAGCCGCCGCGCCTCGTCCCTCGCGAGCTCACCTTCGAGATCGACGAGCGGATCCTCGCCGACGGCAGCGTCCGTCGGCCCGTCGGCACCGCGGACGTGGAGCGGGTCGCCGAGCGGCTGGCGAGCACAGGAGTCCGGGCGATCGCCGTCTGCCTGATCAACAGCTATGCGAACCCGGATCACGAGATCGCCGTCGGGGCGGTGCTGCGCGAACGACTGCCCGGGGTGGAGATCGTGCTGTCGCACGAGATCACCCGGCGCTACCGCGAGACGGAGCGCGGTGTGACCGCGCTCAGCGAGGCCTACATCCGGCCGACCATGCGCGAGTACTTCGACCGACTCGAGGAGGGCCTCGGCGCCAGCGGGTTCGGCGGGGACGCGTTCATCACCTCCAGCGACGCCGGCGTGATGGTGCTCGAGCACGCCCGCAGGCAGAGCCTGCGCACCTTGGTGTCGGGCTGTGCCAGCGGTATCGCGGGCGCTGCGAGCCTCGGCACCACCTGCGGATATCCCGATCTGATCTGCATCGACATGGGCGGCACCAGCTTCGACGCCGGCATCGTGAGGCAGGGCGTGGTCACCATGGCGGACACGGCGGTGGTCGCGGACCGCAGGCTCCTCGTCCCGATGGTCGACCTGGCGACCATCGGAGCGGGCGGCGGATCGATCGCGTGGGTCGACGAGGTCGGGGCACTGCACGTCGGCCCACAGAGCGCGGGCTCCCAGCCCGGTCCGGCCTGCTATGACCGGGGCGGCACGGCGGCCACCTTCACCGACGCCGCGCTGGTCAGCGGGCTCCTGCCCGAGTCGCTGCTGTCCGGCGAGATGAAGCTCGACCGGGAGGCCGCGGAGCGAGCGATCGACGAGCACGTCGCCGGCCCGCTCGCCATGACCACGGTCGACGCGGCTGCGGCCGTCGTCGCGCTCACCGAGTCCCGGATGGCCCGGCTGCTCGAGGAGATCACGGTCGGCCGCGGCTCGGATCCCCGCGACTTCACCTTGCTCGCGTACGGCGGTGGCGGGCCGATGGTGGGCGCCGTGCTGGGCGACCTGCTGGAGGTGCGCCGCGTCGTCATTCCGATGCACGCGGGCGTGTTCTCCGCCTGGGGCATGCAGACCCTCGACCTCGCCCACGAGTTCGCTCGTACCTCGGTCGCGCTGCTCAGCGCCGACACCGACATCCGCACGCCCCTGCGGGAGCTGGTGGAGGAGGCCGGCGCGCGGTTCGAGGCCGAGGGCGTCGCGGACGAACGCCGGTCGCTGCTCCAGTTCGTCGAGATCCGCTACGACGGCCAGGAGCACACGCTGCCCGTGCCGATCCTGGACGGCAGCGAGACGGTCGCCGACCTGCGTGGCCGGTTCGAGGACCTGCACGAGCGGACCTACGGCTTCCGGCTCGACGGAGACCTGGAGGTCGTGGGCTACCGCCTGCGCGCGGTCGGCACGCTCGACAAGCCGGTGTGGCCTGCCGCTGAGGCGAGGGCCGGGGTTCCCGACGTCGTCCGGCACGAGTCGGTGACCCACCGGACCGCCGACGCGTCCGGCGCGCTGTGGCCCGTGTACCGGCGTGAGGACCTGCATCCAGGCGTCCGGCTCAGCGGCCCGGCCATCGTCGTCGAGCAGACGTCAACCGTCCTCGTCACCCCACGCCGCACCATCGCGGTCGACCCCTGGGGCAACCTCGTCCTCGACCTGAAGGAGAAGAACGCATGACCACCTCGACCCAGCACGGCCGCGCGGTCGTCGCCGATCCGGTGAGCGTGGCAGTGATCCGCGCGAGCATCGAGTCCATTGCGCGCGAGGTCTTCGTGACCTTCAAGCGCACCGCCCTGCTCCCGGTGATCTACGAGGTCAACGACTTCAGCGTCTCGGTCTTCGACGACCGGCTGAACCTGATCGGCGACGCACCGGGACTGCCGGAGTTCGTCGGCTCGCTCGACGAGGCGGTCCGCGCGATGGTCGGTGACTTCGAGGACGACCTGGGCCCGGGGGACTGCCTCATCGTCAACGACCCTTACCTGACCGGGGCGCACTCGGCCGACGTGGCGCTGGTCGTGCCGGCTGTCGGAGATGACGGCGGGATCGTCGGGTTCGTCGCGATCCGCGCGCACGTGGGCGACCTGGGCGCGAAGAACACCTATCCGTCGGACTCGACGAACATGTACGAGGAGGGGCTGATCCTGCCCCCGACCCGGCTCCAGCGGGCCGGGGTCGTCGACCGGGCCGTGCACCGCATCATCGGGGCGAACTCCCGGCTGCCGCGCGAGACCTTCGGCAACATGCTTGCGGCAGGACGCGCCTGCGCGGACGGTGCTGCGCGCCTGTCGACGCTCGTCGACAAGTACGGCAAGGCGACCTACCACGCAGCGATCGACCAGCTCCTCGACCAGACCGAGCAGGCGGTGCGCGAGGCGATCGAGGCGATCCCCGACGGCGACTACGGCCATGCCGAGTACCTCGACGACAACGGCGTCGGCTGCGAGCCGGTCCGCGTCGAGGTGACCGTCCGGGTCCGCGGCTCCGAGATCGTCATCGACACCACCGGGTCCGCCCCGGAGCAGGCCGGACCGATCAACGCGACGCTCCCACAGACGGTGGCCGCCTGCCGGCTGGCCCTCAAGCGGCTGACCACGGAGAACACCTATCCCACGAACTCCGGCGACACCCGAGCGCTCACGGTGATCGCACCGGCCGGGTCGCTGTACAACCCGAACCCGCCGGCCCCGACGTACCTGATGGGCTGGACCGTGGGGCGGCTCGGTGACGTGATCGTCCACGCGATGGCATCGGCCCTGCCTGACCAGTTCCCGGCCCAGAACGGCGGCGACGCGGTCGCGGTCACCGGCGGACACACCGACGCGGCCACCGGGCGGGTCACGTTCTTCGCCGACGCCGCGCCCGTCGGGTACGGCGCGACCCACGACGCCGACGGCGAGGACGCGCTGCTGCACGTGCACCTCGCGGGTGCCGAGCTCCCGGCTGCCGAGATCTGGGAGGCGCGGATGCCGATCGTCAAGCGGCGTACCGCCCTGGTGACCGACTCCGGCGGCGCCGGACGGTTCCGGGGCGGGCTGGGCACGATCAGTGAGTGGGAGTTCCTGGACGGCGCGGAGCTGAGCCTGGTCGGCGACAAGATGAGCGCCGCCGAACCACTCGGCGTCGCCGGCGGCTGTGCGAGCACGGTCCGCAACCGGATCGAGATCGTCGACCGCGACGGGAACCGGCGGGTGCTGCCCAAGTCGGGCGGCGCCCCGCTGCAGGAGGGGGACCGGGTCCTGGTGACCGGTGGCGGCGGCGGTGGGCATGGTGACCCGCTGACCCGTGATCCCGAGCGGGTGCTGGCCGACGTCCGCAGCGGAGCGGTGTCGGCCGCGGCGGCCGCCGCGGTCTACGGCGTCGTCCTCACCGACGACGGTGCCGGCCTCGATCCCGACGCCACCCGGGCGGCGCGGGAGGCGGCTGCCGAAGGACCGCGGCCATGAGGGCGCCACTGCGCCCGGGGACCCTGACACTCCGCAACGCACAGGTGATGGACCGCGCCGGGGTATTCGTCGCGGACCACGACGTCGTAGTGCGTGACGGAGTCATCGAGTCTGTCGCGCCCGCGGCCGGACCAGTCACTGGGGAGTCGCTCGACCTGACCGGCCTGTGGCTGATGCCGGGCGTGGTGGACTGCCACGCCCACCTGGCCTGCTTCGAGGAGGACACGCTCCGGTACCTGTCGATGTCCACCTCACGGTGGGCGCTGGAGTGCGCGGGGTCGGCGGCGCGGCTGCTCGACCAAGGCGTCACCTTCGTGCGTGACCCCTGCGGCGCCGACGCCGGTGTGCGGGACGGGATCCATGCCGGGCTGGTGCCCGGACCTACCACCCAGGTTGCCGTGTCCGCGCTCTCGCAGACCGGGGGACACGGCGACGGACACCTCCCGGGCGTCGGTCTCGAGGCGTCGAACGGATTCCTCATGCACGAGTACCCGGGGCGGCCGCCGTACCTCGCCGACGGCGTGGACGACGTACGCCGAGCTGTCCGCCTCATCGTCCGTGCGGGTGCCGACTGGATCAAGATCTGCACGACGGGTGGGCTGCTCTCCCCGGGGCACGACCATCCCGACGTCCCGGAGTTCGACGCCGACGAGATCGAGGCGATCGTCCGGGAGGCGACCCGAGCGGGCAAGCCCGTCATGTCCCACGCCTACGGCGGCTCCGGACTGACCGACGCGGTGACCGCGGGCGTCCGATCGATCGAGCACGGCGCGCGGCTCAGCGAGGAGCAGGCCGCGCTGATGGCCCGGCGCGGCACCTTCCTGGTACCGACACTGTCGGTCCTGCACGAGCTGGTCCGGCTCCGCGACGATGGCGCGGTCTCGGAGTCCGTGGCCGCGAAGGTCTCGGAGGTCGAGCCGCTGATCGGCGAGGCGGTACGGGTCGCCCGCGCGGCGGGCGTGCCGATCGCGCTGGGAACCGACCTCACCGAGCAGGTGGGCAACCTCGCCGAGATCGCCTACCTGCACCGTGCGGGGCTCACGCCGCAGGAGGCGCTGCTCGCGGCGACCGCCAACGGCGCGGAGCTCTGCGGCCAGTCCGACGTCCGGGGCCGGCTCGAGCCGGGCCTGATCGGCGACGCGATCGTGCTCGCGGCGGACCCCTCGGATCCCGAGGTGTTCCTCGAGCGCCGTAACGTAGTCGGCGTCATCCAGGGCGGGCGGGTCCACCGTTGGTCCGCCGAACCCGAGCGCCGGACCCGACCGTAGGAGAAGAGCAGCACATGGTGAACGGCGAGGCCGACGACACCCGATCCCGGATCCTGCGAGAGGCGGCCGTGCTGTTCGCGAGCCGCGGCTACGAGCGGGTCAGCACGCGCGACATCGCGACCGCGTGCGGGATCAAGCAGCCGAGCCTGTACTGGTACTTCGACAGCAAGCGCACCATCATGGCCGAGCTGATCGGCATGGACCTGCGGCGCGTCGGCGAGGTCATCGCCTGGCTCTCCAAGGCAGAGGTCAGCCCTGCCGCTCGTCTCTTCCGGTTCCTCCATATCGACGTCGCGTCGCTCAGCGACGACTCCTACAACCTGGTCGGCATCTATGACACCAACGTGCTGGAGCACGAGGACTTCGCCCACCTGGACAAGAGCGTGCAGAAGATCTACCGGTTCTACCGGGCCGTGCTGCGAGCAGGCGTCAGGGAGGGGCAGTTCGTCGACCTGCCGCTGCCGGTGCTGCGCGAGTTCCTGATCGGCATCGACATGCACGCCGGACGCCTGGCCCGCACGGTCAACCTCCCGCGCAGCGCGAACCTACCCCGCGACTTCGCAACCCTCGCCCTGCGCGGAGTCCTGGCCGATCCCGGCACGATCGAGGAGGTCAGCGCCGATGCGTTGGCGCTGGAGATGCCACCGAAGGTCGCGGACGTGCTCGGCCGGTCCGCGACCCCAGGGTGAGGCGGCGCCTCAGATCCCGATCGGGTGCCACACCGTCTTCTGCTCGACGAACGCCGTCATGGGGCTCAGGCCCGGCTCGGCGGTCCAGTCGGGCTCGGCGTCCGGCGGTCGGCGTACCCGCTTGAGGTTGTCGGCCGCCGCCACCTCCAGCGAGGTCGCCAGCTCGGCGGCGTTGTCGAGGCCCGCGACGCCGCACAGGTCGATCGCGTTGACGTCCATGTGGGCGGCCAGCCAGGGGCCGAGCGCCGAGGCGTCGCCGGTGAGGATGTTGACCACGCCACCGGGGACGTCGGAGGTCGCGAGCACCTCGGAGAAGGTGACGGCCGGCAACGGACGTGAGTACGACGACACGACGACCGCCACGTTGCCGGTCACGATGACGGGCGCGACGACCGACACCAGGCCCAGCAGCGAGGACTCCTGCGGGGCGAGGACGCCGACGACACCGGTCGGCTCGGGGGCGGTGTGGTTGAAGAACGGGCCGGCGACCGGGTTGGCGTTGCCGATCACCTGGGCGAGCTTGTCGGCCCATCCGGCGTACCAGACGAGGCGGTCGACCGCGGCGTCGACCTGGCCCCGCGCGGCGGCGGCGGAGACACCCTCGGACTGGCGGACGGCGTCCTCGAACTGCGGGCGACGGTCCTCCATCACCTCGGCGATCCGGTAGACGATCTGGCCGCGGTTGTAGGCCGTCCGCGACGACCAGGGGCCGAAGGCCTTGCGGGCCGCGACGACCGCGTCGCGCACGTCCTTGCGCGAGGCGAGGGAGGCGTTGGCCACGAACTTCCCCTTGCTGTCGGTGACCTCGTAGGAGTGGCCCGACTCCGAGCGGGGGAACGCGCCGCCGATGTAGAGCTTGTAGGTCTTGCGCACGTCGATGCGAGCCATCAGGCGTCTGCCTCCTTCAGGTAGGCGGCGAGACCCTGGCGCCCGCCCTCGCGGCCGTAGCCGGACTCCTTGTAGCCGCCGAACGGGCTGGCCGGGTCGAACTTGTTGAACGTGTTGGCCCACACCACGCCGGCCCGCAGCTGGGAGGCCATGTGCAGGATCCGCGAGCCCTTCTCGGTCCACACGCCGGCGGAGAGGCCGTACGGCGTGTTGTTGGCCTTCTCGATCGCCTCGGCGGGAGTGCGGAAGGTCAGCACCGACAGCACCGGGCCGAACACCTCGTCGCGGGCGATCCGGTGGGCCTGGGTGACGCCGGTGAAGATCGTCGGCGGGAACCAGAAGCCGGAGGAGGGCAGCTCGCACGCCGGCGCCCAGCGCTCGGCACCCTCCGCCTCGCCGATGTCGGAGAGCTCGCGGATCCGCTCGAGCTGCTCGCGGGAGTTGATCGCACCGATGTCGGTGTTCTTGTCGAGCGGGTCGCCGACACGCAATGTGCCCATCCGGCGCTTCAGCCGGCCGAGCACCTCGTCGGCCACCGACTCCTGGACCAGCAGCCGTGAGCCCGCGCAGCAGACGTGACCCTGGTTGAAGAAGATGCCGCCGACGATGCCCTCGACCGCCTGGTCGATGGGGGCGTCGTCGAACACGATGTTGGCGGCCTTGCCGCCCAGCTCGAGGGTGGCCAACTTGTCGGTGCCGGCGATGGCACGCGCGATGGCCTTGCCGACGGCGGTCGAGCCGGTGAACGCGACCTTGTCGACGTCGGGGTGGGAGACCACGGCCTGGCCGGTCGAGCCGGCGCCGGTGACGATGTTGACGACACCCGGCGGCAGGTCGGCCTGCTGGCAGATCTCCGCGAACAGCAGCGCCGTCAGCGGCGTGGTCTCGGCCGGCTTGAGCACGACCGTGTTGCCGCACGCCAGCGCGGGCGCGACCTTCCACGCCAGCATGAGCAGCGGGAAGTTCCACGGGATGACCTGGCCCGCGACGCCCAGCGGCTGCGGGTTCGGCCCGAGTCCGGCGTGGTCGAGCTTGTCGGCCCAGCCGGCGTAGTAGAAGAAGTGCGCGGCGACGACGGGTACGTCGACGTCGCGGCTCTCCTTGATCGGCTTGCCGTTGTCGATCGACTCCAGCACCGCCAGCTCACGCGCGCGCTCCTGGATGATCCGGGCGATCCGGAACAGGTACTTGGCCCGCTCCTTGCCCGACATCCGTGACCAGCCTCGGAACGCGCGCCGGGCCGCCCGGACGGCCAGGTCGACGTCGGCGTCCGACGCCTCGGCGATCTCCGCGAGCGTCTCCTCGGTGGCCGGGTTGACGGTCTTGAACGACGACCCGCGGCCGTCGACGAACTCGCCGTCGATGAACAGGCCGTAGGAGGGCCTGATGTCGACGATGCTCCGCGACTCCGGAGCCGGTGCGTACTCGAATGCCATGTCCAGATCCCTCGGTCAGTCCAGGGTGAAGTAGTCGGGACCGCTGTAGCGGCCGGTGGTCATCTTCGTGCGCTGCATGAGCAGGTCGTTGAGCAGCGTCGAGGCACCGAAGCGGAACCAGTCCGGGTCGAGCCAGTCGTCGCCGGCGATCTCGTTGACCATCACGAGGTACTTGATCGCGTCCTTGGCGGTGCGGATGCCGCCCGCCGGCTTCACGCCGATCTGGACGCCGGTCGCCTCGCGGAAGTCGCGGACCGCCTCCAGCATCACCAGGGTGACCGGCAGGGTGGCGGCCGGCTGCACCTTGCCGGTGGAGGTCTTGATGAAGTCGGTGCCGGCCAGCATCGCCAGCCACGACGCGCGTCGTACGTTGTCGTAGGTCTGCAGCTCACCGGTCTCGAAGATCACCTTGAGGTGGGCGTGCGAGCCGTCGGGGCGCACGCACGCCTCGCGGGTCGCGACGATCTCCTCGAAGACCTGCAGGTAGCGACCGGCCAGGAACGCCCCACGGTCGATCACCATGTCGATCTCGTCGGCGCCGTTGGCCACTGCGTCGCGGGTGTCGGCGAGCTTGACGTCCATCGACGCCCGGCCGCTGGGGAACGCCGTGGCGACCGCGGCCACGTTGACCTGCGAGCCGACGATCGCCTTCACCTCGCCCACCAGGTCGCCGTAGACGCACACGGCCGCCACGGACGGGCAGGTCGGGTCGGCGGGGTCCGGGCGCAGCGCCTTGTTGGCGAGCGCGCGCACCTTGCCGGGGGTGTCCTGGCCCTCGAGCGTGGTCAGGTCGACCATCCGGATCGCCAGGTCGAGGGCCCAGGCCTTCGCCGTGGTCTTGATCGAGCGGGTCCCGAGCCCCGCGGCCCTCGCCTCGGCACCGACCTGGTCGACGCCGGGCAGTCCGTGTAGGAACCGGCGCAGCGAGGCGTCGCTCGCCGTCACTTCGGAGTACGCCGCGAGGGCGGAGGTGGGCATGCCGTCAGCATAGGGTTGTAGACGTGCAGAACGAAGGTGTCGAGAAGGTCGAGCGCTACAGCTCCGGCGGCCTGGTCATGGGCGTGACCGGACTCGTCCTGGTGGCCGCCGTGCTGATCTACGGACTGGTCGACGACGAAGCCGGCTTCGCGCCGTGGGCGTTCCCCTTCTGCCTGCTGCTCGGTGCGCTGATCTGGCTGGTCATGGTCCGGCCCGCGGTGCGGCTGCACCACGACGAGCTCGAGCTGCGCAACGTGCTGCACTCGCGCTGGGTGCCCTTCGCCGAGATCACCGGCGTGGAGATCACCCAGGTGACCGTGGTCAGCGTCGGCGAGCAGCGGTACGTCGGCAGCGGGTTCGGCCGCACCCGCGGGACCATCCGCAAGGACCGCCACGCCTCCCACGACACCCCGCTCGAGAAGCGGTCCACCGCCTGGCTGATCCAGGACAAGATCGAGCGCAAGGTCGCCACCGCCCGCGAGCGCCGTACGACGGCCGAGGGTGTCGCGGACGTGCGCCACGCCTGGGCGTGGCCCGAGATCGTGGTGGTCGGCGTGCTCGCGGTGGCGACCGTCGTCCTGGCCCTCGTCGGCTGACGGTTTCGCACCGTTCGTAGGCTGCACCCCATGCAGACCCGTGTCCGGCTTGCCGCCGCCGCCCTCCTGTCGCTGTCCGTGCTCGCCACCAGTGCCTGTGGCGACGATGGGGAGGAGAAGGCCGCCGACACCTCGTCGTCCGCCCCGACCGGCTCGTCCGCCCCGACCACCCCGACCGCGGAGTGCACGGCCGACGACATCACGGTCGAGGGCGACTTCGGCAGCACGCCGACGATCACCATCCCCGACGACTGCGCGCCCCCGACCACCCTGCTGAGCAAGGACCTGGTCACCGGCAGCGGTCCGGCCGCGAAGACGGGCGACACCGTCGAGACGAACTACCACCTGGTCACGTGGTCCGACAAGCAGGTGCTCGACAGCTCCTTCGAGCGCGGCGAGACCTTCCCGCTGGAGAACCTCGGCAACGCGCCGGTCATCGACGGCTGGAACCAGGGCCTGATCGGCGTCCAGAAGGGCACCCGCCGGCTGCTGGTCGTCCCGCCGGACCTGGGCTACGGCCAGGGCGGCAACGGCGTCGCGCCGAACGAGACCCTCGTCTTCGTCGTCGACGCGGTCTCGATCAGCTGACGCCTCTGACCGTCAGATCCCCGCTGCGGCGGCGATGTCGGCCCGCAACGCGGTGAGCCGCGTCGCCGCCTCGGCCCGGGCCGAGGCGACGTCGCCGTCGACCACGGGGACCACGACCTCGAGGTAGCACTTGAGCTTGGGCTCGGTGCCGCTGGGACGTACGACGACCCGGCTGCCGTCCGCGGTGCGGTAGCGCAGCCCGTCGGTCGGCGGCAGCTGCGCCGACCCGGCGGCGAGGTCGTCGGCGGCGGTGACCGCCGAGCCACCGAGGGTGGCCGGCGGTGCCTCGCGCAGGCGAGCCATGGCGGTCGCGATCTCGCCGAGGTCGGTGACCCGCACCGAGAGCTGGTCGGTCGCGTGCAGGCCGTGGGTGACGGCGATGTCGTCGAGCAGGTCGAGCAGGCTCCGCCCCGCGGCCTTGGCCTCGGCGGCGATCTCGCACAGCAGCAGGGCCGCGGACACGCCGTCCTTGTCGGAGACGTGGGTCGGGTCGACGCAGTAGCCCAGCGCCTCCTCGTAGCCGAACACCAGCTCCGGCAGGCGGCCGATCCACTTGAAGCCGGTGAGCGTCTCGGCGTACCGCTGCCCGTGGGCCTTCGCCATCGTGCCGAGCAGCGACGACGACACGATCGAGGTGGCGTAGACGCCGGTGCGGCCGGCCCGCAGCAGGTGGTCGGCGAGCAGCGCCCCCACCTCGTCGCCGCGCAGCATCCGCCACCCGTCCGGGCCGGGTACGGCGGCCGCGCACCTGTCGGCGTCGGGGTCGTTGGCGATGACGATGTCGGCCCCGGTCTGCTCCGCCAGCGCGACCGCGCGGTCGATGGCGCCGGGCTCCTCCGGGTTGGGGAAGGCGACGGTCGGGAAGTCCGGGTCGGGCGCCTCCTGCTCGGCGACGACCTGCGGCGCCGCGAAGCCCGCGGTCTCCAGCACGCTCGGCAGCGCGCCGCCGCCGACGCCGTGCAGCGGCGTGTAGACGATCGTCAGGTCGCGCGGCCCGTCGGCGGCGATCGCGGCGACCGTGTCGAGGTAGGCGTCGACGATCCCGTCGTCGAGCACCCGGCCGCCGGTCGTGCCCAGCGGGACCCGCGCGACCGACTCCAGGTTGCCGACGGCCGCGATCCGCGCTGCGATCTCGGTGTCGGCCGGCGGCACGATCTGGCTGCCGTCGCCGAGATAGACCTTGTAGCCGTTGTCCTGCGGCGGGTTGTGGCTCGCGGTCACCATCACGCCGGCCGCGCAGCCGAGCTCGCGGATCGCGAAGGCCAGCAAGGGGGTCGGCAGCGGCCGGGGGAGCAGCAGCGGCTTGAGGCCGGCGCCGGCCATCACCTCGGCGGTGTCGTGGGCGAAGACGTCGGAGTTGTGGCGGGCGTCGTACCCGATCACGACGGGGGTGCCCGGGGCGGTGCCGGTGTCGAGGAGGTACGCCGCCAGGCCGGCCGCCGCGCGCAGCACGACGACCCGGTTCATCCGGTTGGGGCCGGCGCCGAGTGCGCCGCGCAGGCCCGCGGTACCGAACTCGAGGGTGCCGCGGAAGCGGTCGGCGAGATCGGCGCGGGCGGCGGCGTCGCCGGCCTCGACGGCCGCGATCACCCGGACCAGCTCGTCGCGGGTCTGGACGTCGGGGTCCTCGGCGAGCCAGGACTGGGCCCGGGTGAGCAGGACGTCGGTGTCAGGCGTGGTCACCGGCCCACCGTAGCCCTGTCGCAGACGGCGGCGCGGGGTTAGGTTCGCTGCATGGCGGATCAAAGCTGGTCGCAGAAGGACTACCACCATCCGGCAGCCGGCTGGGGGGCCGCGATCTCGGTCAACAAGGTGCTCGCGAAGGAGCACGCGTTCGGGCGCGGCAGTGCCGCGATGTTCCGGATGAACCACGAGAACGACGGCTTCGACTGCCCGGGCTGTGCGTGGCCCGACGACCTCAAGGGCCTCAAGCTCGACATCTGCGAGAACGGCATCAAGCACGTCGTGTGGGAGATGACCTCGAAGCGGGTGGACCGCGAGTTCTTCGCCGCCCACACGGTGACCGAGCTGGAGGGCTGGTCGGAGTTCGAGCTCGAGGACCAGGGCCGGCTGACCGAGCCGATGGTGTACGACGCCGCGTCCGACAAGTACGTCCCGATCAGCTGGTCCGACGCGTTCGCGCTCGTCGGCGCCGAGCTGCGCGCGCTCGACGACCCGGACCAGGCCTCCTTCTACACCTCGGGCCGGCTCGGCAACGAGGCCACCTTCCTCTACCAGCTCATGGCACGCGAGTACGGCACCAACAACCTGCCCGACTGCTCGAACATGTGCCACGAGGCGTCCGGGCGGGCGCTGCAGGCCTCGCTCGGCACCGGCAAGGGCACCGCGGACCTCAAGGACTGGGAGACGGCGGACGCGCTGTTCATCATGGGCGTCAACGCGGCGTCCAACGCGCCTCGGATGCTGACCGCGCTGACCGAGGCCTTCGACCGCGGCGCCCAGATAGTGCACGTGAACCCGCTCATCGAGGCCGCGTCGCGCAAGGCGATCATCCCGCACGAGATGGTCGACATGGCGCTGATGAAGGCCACTCGCACTGGCACGCTCAACCTGCAGGTTCGCCCCGGTGGCGACATGGCGCTGATGCGGGGGATGGCGAAGGCGCTGCTCGAGGAGTTCCGCAGCGACCCGAGGGCGCTCGACGTCGAGTTCATCGAGCGCTACACGCACGGCTTCGAGGACTACCGGGACCTGGTCGAGGCGACGCCGTGGTCCACGCTCGTGGAGCAGTCGGGGCTGAAGGAGAAGGAGATCCGCAAGGCCGCCCGGATCTACTCGGAGGCCGACCGGACCCTGATCAGCTGGTGCCTGGGCGTCACCCAGCACGAGCACGGGCCTGACGCGATCCGCGAGATCGTCAACGTGCTGCTGCTGCGCGGCAACCTCGGCCGCGAGGGCGCCGGCCCGTCGCCGGTGCGCGGGCACAGCAACGTCCAGGGCAACCGCACCTGCGGCATCGACCACCGCCCGTCCGCCGACTTCCTCGACCGTCTCGATGCGGCGTGCGGGATCGAGGCGCCGCGCGAGCACGGCCGCGACACGGTCTCGACCATCGCCGGCATGCACGACGGCACCATCAAGGTGTTCGTCGGGATGGGTGGCAACTTCGTGCTGGCGGCCCCGGACACGCCGTACACCGCCGAGGGGCTGCGCAACTGCGAGCTGACGGTGCAGGTCAGCACCAAGCTCAACCGCAGCCATCTGGTCCACGGCCGCAAGGCGCTGATCCTGCCGTGCCTGGGCCGCACCGAGAAGGACGAGCAGAAGCACGGGCTGATGGAGACCTCGGTCGAGGACTCGATGAGCATGGTCCACCTGTCCCGCGGCAAGCGGAGGCCCGCATCGCCGCACCTCCTCTCGGAGCCGGCGATCATCGCCGGGATGGCGCGCGCGACGCTGCCCGACAGTGCGACGCCGTGGGACTGGTACGTCGACGACTACGACCGGATCCGCGACACCATGGCCAAGGCGCTGATCGGGTTCGAGGACTTCAACCGCCGGGTCCGGCTCCCGCTCGGGTTTCGGCTCAAGCAGCCCGCTCGGGAGCTGGTGTTCGGGACCCCGTCGGGGCGGGCGGAGTTCTCCTCCGCGCCGCTGCCCGACGTGATCCCGGCCGACGCCGACGTGCTGGTGCTGCAGACGATGCGCTCCCACGACCAGTGGAACACCACCATCTACTCCGACGACGACCGCTACCGCGGCGTGAAGAACCTGCGCACGCTGGTCTTCCTGCACAAGGACGACATGAGGGCGCGAGGCATCGAGCAGGGGGGCCAGGTCGACATCGTCGCCACCTGCAAGGACGGCACGACCCGCGAGCTGCGCGGCTACACGGCGCTCAGGTACGACCTGCCGCGGGGGAGCGCGGCCGGCTACATGCCGGAGATGAACGTGCTGATCGGTGCCGCCGACTACAGCGAGCAGAGCGACCAACCGCTGATGAAGAACGTGAAGGTGCGGATCACGCCTGCTCGCTGAGTCGCGGCGGCCGGGCTCAGGCGTCGATTGTGCTCATGTCGCCGTACCTGTCACCGGCGACGGCGTCGCGCGGCACCGCCGCGTCCACGGCCGCGAGGTCGTCGGCGGTGAGCACGACGTCGAGCGCACCGGCGTTCTCCTCGAGGTAGGCGACTCGCTTGGTGCCCGGGATCGGCACCACGTCCTCGCCCTGGACCAGCACCCACGCGAGTGCGAGCTGGCCGGGGGTGCAGCCGTGCTCGGTCGCCAGCTCGCGGACCTTGTCGACCAGGACGAGGTTGGTGGCGAGGTTCTCGCCCTGGAAGCGCGGGAAGTACGCCGTCGCGCGGCTGTCGCCGTCGGCCGGGGTGCCGGTGATCGCGCCGGTCAGGATGCCGCGGCCCAGCGGGGAGTAGGGGACCAGGCCGATCCCGAGCTCACGCAGCGTCGGCAGGATCGCGTCCTCGAGGTCGCGCGTGAACAGCGAGTACTCCGTCTGCAGCGCGGTGACCGGGTGCACCGCGTGCGCGCGCCGGATGGTCTCGGGGGAGGCCTCCGACAGTCCGAGGTGGCGGACCTTGCCCGCCTCGACGAGCTCCTTCATCGCCCCGACCGTGTCCTCGATCGGGACCGTCGGGTCGACACGGTGCTGGTAGTAGAGGTCGATGTGGTCGACGCCCAGGCGCTGCAGGCTGGCGTCGCAGGCGGCTCGGACGTAGTCGGGCGTCCCGTTGATCCGGAGCCGGGTGCCGTCGGGCGCCCGCTCGTTGCCGAACTTCGTCGCGAGCTGCACCTCGTCGCGCCGGCCGGCGATCGCCTTGCCCACGAGCTGCTCGTTGGTGAAGGGGCCGTACATGTCGGCGGTGTCGAGGAACGTGATCCCCAGGTCGAGGGCGCGGTGGATGGTCGCGATGCCGGCCGCCTCGTCGGGGGCTCCGTAGAACTCCGACATGCCCATGCAGCCGAGGCCGAGGGACGAGACGGTCAGCGGGGACGTCGTACCGAGGGTGCGGGTCGAGTTCGTCATGTCGACCATCGAACCCCTTGGAGCGCGCTCCAGGTCAAGCGCTGCGCTCGAGCTGGACGAGCCGCCCCTCGTAGAGCGCGATCTTGAGGTCGATGGCGCCCAGGTGCGCGGTGACCTCGGCGAGCTGGCGGCGTACCTCGTCGCGGTGGGCCTGCAGCAGCGCCAGTCGCTCCTCCTCGTTGCCGTCGCCCGCCCGCACGAGGTCGGCGTAGCGCCGCACGTCACGGATCGGCATCCCCGTCGAACGCAGCCTGGTCACCAGCTCGATCCAGCGCAGGTCCGGCTCGTCGTAGCGCCGGTGGCCGCTGTTGTCGCGGGGCACCGGTCGCAGCAGCAGCCCGTCCTTCTCGTAGTAGCGCAGGGTGTCCGCGGTCAGGCCCAGGAGCTCGGCGGCCTCGGCGATGGTGGGTCCGGTGCTCGGCATGGTCCCAGTGTCGCTCAGGTCCGGGTGTCCGCGCCCGACATGATGGACCCGTGCGCCGCTCCTTCACTTTCACCGACTCCTGGCTCGTCGCCGCGCCGGTGGACGACGTGGCGGCGGCCCTGGTCGATCTCGAGCGCTACCCGCGCTGGTGGCCGCAGGTCCGCGCAGTCGCCAAGCTCGGCCCGGACACCGCGTGGGTGCGTTGCCGCTCCGCCCTGCCCTACACGCTCGACCTGGTCCTCGACGCCGTCTCCCGCACGCCGCCGGTGGTGGAGGTGGCGATCGGGGGCGACCTCGACGGGTTCGCCCGGTTCACGCTCACCGCGGAGGGCGGCCGGACCCGGCTGGACTTCGCCCAGGAGGTCACGGTCGGCGGGCTGCTCGCGCTGGCGTCGTACGGCGGCCGGTGGCTGCTGGAGTGGAACCACCGGCGGATGATGGCGGGGTGCCGAGAGGGACTTCCCTCAGCGATACGCCGAGCGCCGGCGCACCTTCGCCTGCCGGTGCCGCCAGGGTCGCAGCACCACCACGGCCACCAGCCCGATCACCGCGCCGAACACCGCACCGGTGGCGTTGTCGATGATGTCGGTGACGTCGCAGGCCCGGTCGATGCGGGCCAGCTCCAGCTGGGTCTTCTCGATGAGGGCGGAGTACGCGGCCAGGCCGAGGAGCCCGGCGGGGGCGAGCAGCCAGCCGCTGCGCCATCGGGCGACCGCCAGCACGAGCAGGGCGCCGGCGGGCACGAAGAGCACGGTGTTGAGGGTGCGCTGCCCGGACTGGAAGATCCAGAAGCCGTCGGGTGCGGGACCGCCGATGTCCCACGAGCAGGTCGTCATCCGGGTCTCGGCGGGGACGAAGCCGGTGTCGGGGGAGGTGGGGACCAGGGTGACCAGCGCGATCACCGCGACGGACCACAGGAAGCCCGCGGTCGCGATCGCGGAGACCCAGCCGAGGGGGCGGGCGAGGGCGAGGCCGAGGAGGGCGCAGAGCACTCCCGCGACGCCGATGCCGAGCAGCATGACACCGGTCCCCCCGAACGTGACCATGGGCCAAGACGTTAGCCGCCCGACCCTGCCGCGCCCCAGCCGGCGGCGCTGGTTCAGGAGGCCTGTGCGCGCTGCTTCGCGATGAACCTCGTCGCCATCCGGTTGACGAACATCGGCGCGAGCCGCCCGACCCGCCACGCGATCCTTGCCTGGCGGGGCTCGATCACGATCGCCTCGTTCGCCGCGACGGCGGCGAGGACCCGGCGGGCCAGCACGGCCGGGTCGACGGGCCGCTTGACACCCTGCCCCTCGAGGTAGAAGTCGCGGCCCCGGAACGGCCCGATCTCGCCCTTGTCGAGGATCGGGGTGTCGACGGCGGCCGGGCACACGACGGTCACGCCGACGTCGTGCGCGGCGCCCTCGGTGCGCAGCGCGAGGGAGAGCCCGACCACGGCGTGCTTGGTGGTGACGTACGACGTCATCAACCCCGCCGCCATCAGTCCGCCCATCGAGGCGGTGTTGACGATGTGACCTCCACCCTGGGCGATCATCCGCGAGTACGCCGCGTGCACGCCGTGCACCACACCGCGGATGTTGACGTCGATGATCGCGTTCCACTGCGCCAGGCTCAGCGACTCGGTCGCGCCGAGCCAGGTGATCCCGGCGTTGTTGAACATCAGGTCGATCCGGCCGTGCTCGGTGACCACGGCCGCCACTGCCTCCTCGACCGCCGCGGACGAGGTGACGTCGACCTGCCGCGCCACCGCGGTCCCGGGCCCCGATGCGGAGGAGGCCACGGCCGAGGCCGCGTCGAGGTCCAGGTCGGCGCACACGACGTACGCACCGTCGGCGACCAGCGCCCGCACCAGCGCGGCGCCGATGCCGGAGCCACCGCCGGTGACGACAGCCGTCCTCACGCGAACGCCTTCTCGACCAGGGCGACGAGGTCCGGGTAGCGGCGCAGGTGCGCGCCGCCGTTGATGTCGAGGGTCTCGCCGGTGATCCACGTCGACTCGTCGGAGAGCAGGAACCGGATGGCGGCGGCGATCTCCACCGGCTCGCCGGAGCGGCCGAGGGCGGTGTTCTCGAGGTAGTCCTCGCGCACGCCGGGGATGTCCATCGCAGGCGCGGTCAGCGGGGTGACGACCAGGCCGGGCGCGACCGCGTTGACGCGTACGCCGCGCGCGCCGAGCTCGAGCGCGGCCACCTCGGTGAGGGCGACCAGGCCCGCCTTCGCGGCGCAGTACGCCGCCAGGCCGGTCCCGGGCTGGCGGGCGTTGAGCGAGGAGAGCGAGACCAGGGAGCCGCCGTCCGCGACCCGGCGCCCGGCGTGCTTGAGGACCAGGAAGGCGCCGTTGAGGCAGACGTCGACGACCCGGCGCCACTCGGTCGCATCGTGGTCGACGACGCGCGACAGCGTGCTCACGCCGGCGCAGTTGACCACGCCGTGGGGAGCGCCGTGCTCGGCGACGACCAGGTCGAAGAGGGCCTCGACGGAGGTCTCGTCCGTGACGTCGACGAACGCGTCGGCCGCCGTACCGGGCAGGTCCGCGACCACGACCTCGTGTCCGGCCGCGCGCAACACCTGGGCGGTGGCCGCCCCGATCCCGGATGCGCCGCCGACGACGACCGATACCTGCATCTGCGTTCTCCTGACGTTCGTCTGAATCTGTTGACACGTGTCAAATAGCAGGCCTAACGTGACGCCCGTCACGCTGATCTGTCAAGGAGGGAGTCGGCATGTCCCGACCCACCGTCGCTGTCATCGGAGCCGGCATCAGCGGCCTCACGATGAGCAAGATGCTGGCCGACTACGGCCTGGAGTTCACGACCTTCGAGGCCTCGGACCGGGTCGGCGGCAACTGGGCGTTCGGCAACCCCAACGGCCACAGCAGCGCCTACCGGTCGCTGCACATCGACACCTCGAAGCACCAGCTGTCCTTCAGGGACTTCCCGATGCCCGACGAGTACCCGGACTTCCCGCACCACACCCAGATCAAGGACTACCTCGACGCCTACGCCGACGCCTTCGACATCCGCCGGCGCATCGAGTTCGAGAACGGCGTGGTCAGCGCCGAGCGCCGGACCGAAGGCGGCTGGGACATCACCGACCAGGCGGGCCGGACCCGCGACTTCGACGTGCTCGTGGTGGCGAACGGCCACCACTGGGACCCCCGCTTCGCCGAGTTCCCCGGCGAGTTCACCGGCGAGACGATCCACTCACACGCCTACGTCGACCCGTGGACGCCGTTGCACCTGATGGACAAGCGGATCCTCGTGGTCGGGATCGGCAACAGCGCGGCGGACATCACCGTGGAGCTGTCGCAGAAGGCGATGCGCAACCAGGTCACCCTGTCGACCCGGAGCAGCGCGTGGATCGTGCCCAAGCTGCTCTACGGCAAGGCCGCCGACATGAACTACCGCACCAACCCGCACCTGCCGTTGAGCTGGCAGCGCAAGGTGGCGCAGTGGGGCCAGCGATTCACCGCTTCCGACCCGACGCTCTACGGCCTGCCCACGCCCAACCACAAGTTCTTCGAGGCCCACCCCACCCAGTCCGGCGAGCTGCCGCTGCGACTGAAGTCCGGCGACGTCACCCCCAGGGGCAACGTCGCCCGGCTCGACGGCCAGACCGTCCACTTCGAGGACGGCACGAGCGCGGACTTCGACGTGATCATCTACGCGACGGGCTACAACATCACCTTCCCGTTCTTCGATCCCGAGCTCATCAGCGCCCCCGACAACGAGATCCGGCTCTACAAGCGGGTCTTCAAGCCCGGCATCGACGACCTCGCCTTCATCGGCTTCGCCCAGTCGACGCCGACGCTGTTCCCGTTCGTCGAGTGCCAGACCCGGATGGTGGCAGCCTGGCTGGTCGGTCGCTATGCGACGCCGTCGATCGCCGAGATGGAGCGGGTGATCGACGAGGACACGCAGAAGTACACCGGTCACATGGTCCCGAGCGCCCGGCACACCCAGCAGCTCGACTACTTCGTCTACGAGCACGACCTTCGGACGAGGGAGATCCCCGCCGGCCGGGCGCGCGCGGCGGCGGTGGCGCGATGAACGACGAGCGCCTCTGGGCGCGCATGGTCGACCGTCGCAGCGTCAACCGCGGCGACCAGCGCCGCGCCGCGCTGCTGGCCGCGCTCGACGACCTGCTCCGTGAGCAGACGCTCGAGGAGATCAACGTCGCCGAGATCTCGCGGCGCGCGGGCGTCACCCGCTCGGCCTTCTACTTCTACTTCGAGAGCAAGGCGACCGCCGTCCTGGCCCTGATGGCGGAGCTGTACGACGACGCGTCGGACGCCACCGACCTGCTGGTCAAGGCCGAGGGCGACCCGCGGGCCCGGATCCGCACGGTCGTCGCGACCCTCTTCGACTCGGTCGACAAGACGCCGCACACCTACCGGGCGCTCCTCGAGGCCCGCGCCACCAGCCCGGCCGTGCGCGAGCTGTGGGAGGCGGGACGCGCCGAGTTTGCCGAGATGACCGCCGAGATGATCGAGCGAGAGCGGGCTCACGGGCACGCGCCGCAGGGCGTCGACGCCCACGTCCTCGCCGCCGTCCTCCTCGACCTCAACGACCACGCTGTCGAGCGGCACGCGCTGGGTGTCGGTCCTGATCGCGAGGGCCACATCGACGCGATCACCCACATCTGGATCCAGAGCATCTACGGGAGCCCCGCATGACCGGCACGACCTTCGACCTCACCTCCGGCGGCGTGCGCTGCGCCGCCACCCACGTCGCCGGGGAGGACGGCGCCCCGGTCGTCGTCCTCGCGCACGGCCTCGCCGGCACCCAGGACGCCGGCATGTTCCCGTTCGCCGAGGCCTTCGCCGCGGCCGGTCTGCACGCGGTCACCTTCGACTACCGCGGATTCGGCGCCTCCGACGCCGCCGAGGGCGAGCCGCGCCAGGTCGTCTCGCTCGCCGGGCAGGTCGCCGACCTGCACGCCGCCGTCGACGCCGCGAAGCAGCTCCCCGGTGTCGACGCGACCCGGGTCGTGCTCTGGGGCGTCTCGCTCGGGGGTGGGCACGTCGTGTCCGTCGCCGCCGAGCGCACCGACATCACCGCGGTCGTCTCGGTGGTCCCGATGGTCGACGGCCTCGCCGCCGCGCGGCTGGCCACCCGGCATCACAGCGCCGGACAGCTGCTCGCCTCGACCGGGCGCGGCCTCGCGAGCGCCGTACGACGCAGGGCGGGTCGCGGCCCCGCGATGATCCCGGTCGTGGCGCAGCCCGGCGAGACCGGTGCGCTGACCCTGTCCGGCGCCTACGAGGACTACCTCGCGATCGCCGGCCCCACCTGGCGCAACGAGATCGCCGCCGACGTCGTGATGGAGCTCGGCACCCGCGCGCCGGCGAAGGCCGCGGCGGCGCTCGCCGACATCCCCTGGCTGGTCCAGGTCGCCGACTTCGACCGCAGCGCTCCGCTGCACGCCGCGATGAAGGCAGCCTTCGCGGGCAGGGCCGAGGTCCGCCACTACCCGGGCGACCACTTCGACCTGTTCGCAGGCAAGCCGTTCCACGAGCCCGCCGTCGAGCACGCCCTCCACTTCCTGCGGCGCCACGTCGGGAGCGTCGCCCCGGCCGAGGCGGTCGGTCAGGCCGCCCGGTAGCGCTCGATCTGCCCGCCGAGCTCCTCGAACACCGCCTGGTTGAGGCTGAACACGGCCCGCACCTCGTCGACGACCCGCTCGACCTCGCCGGGGGTGAGGTCGAGCGCGTCGAGCCGAGCGCGGTAGTCGTCCTTGTAGGGCTTCGGCCTCGCGATCTGCGCGAAGTCGTAGAAGCGCACGCCCGCGCCCTCGGGCAGGTCGAAGGTGCGCTGCAGCACGCGGCCGATCACCTGGCCGCCGGAGAGGTCGCCGAGGTAGCGCGTGTAGTGGTGCGCGACGAGGAGGCCGCCCCAGGCGGCGCCGGCGCGAATCCGGTCGACGTACGCCGTCGCGGCGGGGGAGTCGACGCTGGCGGGGTCGATGCCCGGAGCCCAGTGGGCGAGGTCGGCGTCGATCGCGGCGAGCCGCTCGAGCGCGGGGTCGTGGACCGCGGCGACGATCGGGTCTGCCCGGTGCTCGGCGACGACCTCCTCGAGCGCGGCGTACACACGGCGCAGCCGGAGCAGCAGGTCGGCGTACGCCTGCGCGGTGAGCCGGCCGTCGAGCAGCTCGGCCATGAACGTCGAGCCCTCGGCCGCCTCGTGCTCGGCGCGCGAGCCCTCGCGCATGGCCGTCGACAGCGGGACGAGGCCGGTCTCGGTCGGGGTCATGGGGGGTGCTCCTTGGGGATCGAGTGAAGTTCTCGACAGATTGTCGACAAGATTCTGACAACTTGTCAAGACGTCTCAATCAAGATTAGCCTAGCCTAAATAAGGTTGACCTAACATCTTGATCCGAGAGTGAGCACCCGCCGTGATGTCCCACCCCGTCCGATCGCCGCGGCGCCTGCTGGCCGCCGCGTCCGCCACGCTCCTCCTCGCGGGCTGCGGGCTCTCCTCGCCCGCTGCGTCGGAGCGCAGCGGGGGAGCGGACCGCGGTACGGCGGCCCCGCGGCTCGCGGACGTCACGCCGCTCGCCGACGCGCGGGACTGGACCGGTGCGACCAGCGCGGTCGTCGCCGACGGCACGGTCGACCCGGTCGCGACGCCGGAGCCCGCGCTGCCGGTGACGGTGACCGATGCGCAGGACACGTCGGTGACGGTGAAGGACGCCAGCCGGGTGCTGGCCCTCGACGTCTACGGCACCCTGGCCCGCACGGTCTTCGAGCTGGGGCTCGGCGACCGCGTCGTCGGGCGCGACATCTCCACGCAGTTCGACGAGGCCGCCGGCCTGCCGCTGGTGACGCAGAACGGCCACGACCTGGCGGCCGAGGCGATCCTCGAGCTGGACTCCACGGTCATCCTCACCGACACCTCGCTCGGGCCGTGGAACGTGATCCTGCAGATGCGCGACGCCGGCATCCCCGTCGTCGTGGTCGACAGCCACCGCGGCCTCGACAACGTCGCCGAGCTGACCACGCAGGTCGCCACGGCGCTCGGCGTACCGGAGGCGGGCGCGGCCCTCGTCGAGCGCACCGCCGCCGAGGTCGACGACGTGCGTACGGCGATCGCCGCCGTCGCGCCGAAGGCGGAGACCGACTGGCTGCGCACCCTGTTCCTCTACGTCCGCGGTCAGTCCGGCGTCTACTACCTCTTCGGCGAGGAGTCCGGCGCCGACGGCCTGATCGACGCGCTCGGGCTCTACGACGTCGCCGAGGAGATCGGCTGGGACGGCATGAAGCCGGTCACCGACGAGGCGATCGTCGCCGCCCAGCCCGACCTGGTGCTGATGATGAGCGGCGGCCTCGACTCGGTCGACGGCGTCGCCGGCCTGCTCGAGCGGCTGCCCGCACTGGCGAACACGCCGGCCGGCGAGCACGAGCGGTTCGTCGACATGGAGGACTCGCAGATCCTCGGCTTCGGACCGCAGACCGCTGACGTCCTCAACGCCCTCGCTGTCGCCGTCTACGCCCCCGAGGCCGTCTCGTGAAGGTGGGCCTGCTGGGCGGGCTGACCGGCCTGCTCCTCGTCGCGCTCGTCGTCGGCGCCGGGCAGGGCCAGATGCACGTGCCGCCGCTGGAGGTGCTCGGCTCGGTACTGCACCGGATCGGGCTCGACCTCGGGCCACTGCCGACGCACCCGCGCGCCGAGGACACCCTGTGGGACGTGCGCTTCCCGCGGGTCGTGCTCGCCGCACTGGTGGGCGCCGCGCTCGCGACCGCCGGTGCGGTGATGCAGGGCATCTTCGGCAACCCGCTCGCCGAGCCTGCCGTGGTCGGCGTGTCCTCGGGCGCTGCGGTCGCCGCAGGCTGCGTGATCGTCCTCGACGTCGCGGTGCTCGGCTCGTGGACGATCGCCGCGGCCGCCTTCCTCGGTGGCCTCGCGGCCACCCTGCTCGTCTACCTGCTCTCCCGCGACGGCGGCCGCACCGAGGTCGTCACCCTCGTCCTCACCGGCATCGCGCTCAACGCGATGACCAGCGCTGCCCTGGCGTTCCTGATGTTCCTCGGCGACCAGCAGGCCCGCGAGGAGATCGTGTTCTGGACCCTCGGCAGCCTCAACGGCACCCGCTGGGCCGCGGTCGCCGTGGTCGCCCCGCTCGCCGCCGTCGGCATCGCCGCCGCGCTCGTCCTCGCGCGCCGCCTCGACCTGCTCGCTCTCGGCGACCGGGCCGCGTTCCACGTCGGCGTCGACGTGGAGCGGCTGCGGCTCGCGGCCATCGTGGTCGTCGCGCTGCTCACCGCCGCCGCCGTCTCCTTCTGCGGCATCATCGCGTTCGTCGGACTGGTCGTGCCCCACCTGGTGCGGATGATCGCCGGTCCCGGGCACCTGCTCCTCGTCCCCGCCAGCGCGCTGGGTGGCGCGGTGCTGCTGACCTTCGCCGACCTGTGGGCGCGCACCGCCGTCGACAACGCCGACCTCCCCATCGGCATGCTCACCTCCCTCGTCGGCGGCCCCTTCTTCTTCTGGCTGATCCGCCGGTCCCGTCGCACCGCAGGAGGCTGGGCATGATCGAGGCCCGCGGCATCCACGTCACCCTCGGCGACAAGGTCGTCCTCGACGGCGTCGACCTCACCGTCCGGCCGGGCGAGCTGGTCGCACTCGTCGGCCCCAACGGCGCCGGCAAGTCCACCCTCCTCGGCGTCCTGGCCGGCGACGTCCGGCCCGGAACGGGAGCAGTCCACCTCGCGGGGCGGCCGCTGGCGTCGTACGCCGCCCGCGAGGCCGCGCAGCAGCGCGCGGTCCAGCTCCAGCAGCAGGGCCTGGCCTTCGGCTTCCGGGTCCACGACGTCGTCGCCATGGGCCGCTCGCCGTGGCACCGCACCCCACGGTCGGTGGCCGACGAGGAGGTCGTGGCCGCGGCGATGGTGCGCACCGACGTCGAACGTCTCGCCGAGCGCACCTTCCCGACCCTGTCCGGCGGGGAGCAGGCGCGCACCTCCTTCGCCCGAGCCCTCGCCCAGGAGACGCCGGTGCTGCTGCTCGACGAGCCCACCGCGGCCCTCGACATCCGCCACCAGGAGGCGGTCCTCGGGGTCGCCCGGTTCGTTGCGGCCGAGGGCTGTGCCGTGGTCGTGGTGCTGCACGACCTGTCCCTGGCGGCCGCGTACGCCGACCGGATCTGCATCCTCGCCGAGGGCCGGGTACGGGCGGTCGGCGCGCCGCGCGAGGTGCTCACCGAGGACCTGCTCGGCGAGGTCTACCAGCACCCGGTGCGGGTGCTCGACCACGACGGCACACCGGTCGTCGTACCCGTTCGAGCTGCGCAGGAGGCGCGATGCTGACCCGGACCGTGCTCGTGCTGCTCGGCGTGCTCGCCTCGCTGGTGGCGCCCGTCCCCGCAGCCCACGCGCAGGCCCGGGTCTCGATCAGCAGCGACCGCGGCGGCGCGGTGGTCGACCCGACGTACGCCACCACCCTGGAGGTCGGCGGCACCGGCTTCCAGTCGGTCCGCGGCGGTCACGGCGGCATCTACGTCTTCTTCGGCACCGTGTCCGGGAACTGGCGGCCCAGCAAGGGCGGCGTCACGGGCGAGGACTACTTCTACGTCCCCGACAGCGAGAGCCAGGCCAACGCCGGCCACCAGAAGTACGTCGCCTTCCCCGGCTCCGACACCGCCGCCTCCGCCAACGGCGGCACCGTCTCCGCGGCCGGCCGCTGGTCCACCACGATCACCGTGCCCGGCGCGACCTTCCAGGCCGTCGACCGCGACGGCGGCACCCGCACCGTCGACTGCCGCAAGGTCCGCTGCGGCATCATCACCGTCGGCGCGCACGGCGTCACGAATGCCGCCAACGAGACCTTCACGCCGGTCACGGTCAAGGACCTGTACGGCGGCAAGGCACCTGACCCGGCCGGGGCTCCCGCTGCCGGGGCTCCCGATGCCGAGGAGGCGGCGGCCCCCGAGGTCGTCGTAGCTGACGCTCCGGCTGCTCCGCAGGCAGCGGCCGCACCGGTGCTGAGCGTGGACCGGCCCTCCGCTGTCGCCGGCCGGGCCCTGTCGTTCACCGCCCGCGGCCTGACACCGGGCGCCCAGGTCTCGGCCGTCCTCGACGACGGTCTCGCCGCAGCCGGGCCCTTCCTCGTCGGTGCCCAGGGCCAGGTGACCGGCGTCCTCACCCTCCCGGTCGCCGCGTCCGGCGGCACCCACGAGCTGCGCCTGTACGGGCTCGACGGCGACCAGCCGCCCGTCGTCCGGTTCGCGATCGCGGCCGGCGACGAGCCGGTGGTCGCGGCCGTCGCACCGGCCGACCACGGGCGCGCCACCGACCGCTGGGGGATCGGGTTCTTCGTCGCCGCCGGGGTCGTGCTCGCCGGCGCCCTCGCCCGCCTGGTCCTCGCCCGCCGCAGAGGTGTCTCCGGTGCGTAGGCCGCTCGCCGCCGTGCTCGCCGCCGCCGGGCTGGTCGCCTGGCTGGTCGTGCTCGCCACCCTCGCCGTCACGCCCGCCCGGGCGGACGAGCCGACCGACCCGCCGACCACCGAACCGACGACCGAGACCCTCACCGACGCTGTGCTCCGCTGGGGCGTCAACACCGAGTCGAACACGGCGGCGTACAACCCCGGCACCTACAACTTCCTCGTCGCCGGCCGGATCCCCGACCCCGGTCGGGGCGGCCAGCAGGTGCCGGAGGCCCAGTGGCAGCAGCGCTCGGGCGACGTCGAGATCGAGAAGTGGGATGCCGCCGCAGGCGCGTGGAAGGACGCCACCTGGGCCGGGCTGCGCACCGACAGCACCGGCGCCGCGCTGCGGATCGGCGGCTCGAGCAACCACCAGCTCGTCTTCGGGAAGGGCACCGGCACCCTCGACCGGACCGCCGGCACCGCGCGGATCGCGTGGCAGGGGAGCGCGACGGTCGTCTTCTACTCGGGGTTCTCGTTCTTCTACCTCAGCGACCCGGTGCTCGAGGTGGCCGAGGGCCGCGGCACGGTCACCGCGACCCTGAGCGGCTTCGGTTCCGACCAGGCCGATCCGACCCGGTGGGTGGCAGTTCCGGCCGCGCAGGTCACGATCGCGACCCTGCCGCAGGTGACGCTCGGCGCCGACGGGTTCACCGCCGACCCGGCGTACCGCGGTGTGACCGTCGACCTCGCCACCGGCGCGCAGGTGCGGTCCGGCCAGGACTGGGGCGCGTTCCCGCAGTCGTGGGTCGCGTTCATGGAGCCGCTCGGGACGGCCGCGTTCTGGTACTCCAGCGGCGGCAGCGCCGATCCCAACAAGGTCGCCGCCCCGCTCACCGTCGCGTTCGACGCCGGCCGGGTCGTCGTACCGACCCCGACGGTCGCGACCAGCACGCCGCCGGAGATCCACAACAGCGCGCCCCCGCCGCCCGCCACGACCGCGGCCGCTGCCGAGCCCCCCGCGGCAGCACCTGCCGCCCCCGTCGTCGTGCCGCCGCCGGCCGTCGCGGCGCCGTCACCCGAGCAGCCGCTGCTCGCGCGCCCTGCCACCGACCTGCGCCCCGTGTCGACGAGCACCCCGGCGCCGGCCGCACCCGCGGCCCGCTCCTGGCCCTGGTGGGGCGGCGGCGCGCTGCTGCTCGTCGCGGCGGCCGCCCTCGTCGTACCTCCGCCCGTGCGCGGCCTGCGCTAGCAGCCGCCTGCCTGTCCGTCTCGGGACCACCACAGAAGGGAACACCCATGTCCATCCGACCGACCCGGCGCCGCTCCTTCGCCGCGCTCACGGCCGTCGGCGTCGCCGCTGCCGGCCTCGCCCTCGTCCCGGGGGCACCCGCTTCGGCGACCCCGGCTCCGTTGAGCCTGCAGTGGGAGATCTCGCAGCAGTTCGACGACCACCTCTCCACCCATGTCCTCGGCGGCGGTGCCAGCGAGGACACCGACGGCGTGATCACCTTCCCCGGAGGCGAGGGAAGCTACGACGCCGCCACCGGTGTCGCGAGCGTCGCGTACGACGGGTCCGTCGAGGGCGCCTTCGTCATGGCGACGACGACCTACTACAAGGTCACCGTGGCCGACCCGGTCGTGTCGGTCGACGCCGCTGGCAACGGCTCGATCTCGGCGATCGTGTCGGCCTGGAACGCGGCAGGGATGGGCAGCGAGGAGGCGTCCACCGCGCCTACGCGTGTGGTCGTGACGACCTTCGACGCCGAGGCCTCCGACTGGACCCAGGCCGAGGGCGTGGCCACCCTGAGCGACACCCCGGACTGGGCCGGTGTGCTGCCGGCAGACAGCGCACCGGCGACCGAGCTCGGTATCGGCGCCGGCAAGCCGGTCGGCGGCGGCTCCTTCGCGCCGTCCTTCCTCGGCCAGCTCACGCCGGGCGTCCGCGCCCACTTCTATGCGAGCGCCGACAACCAGCCGAAGAAGGTCGCCGCCTCCTTCACGGCCAGCGCCCCGATCGCCGACGCTCCGGCCGTCACGGCGTCGCCCGTCACCACCGCGGCCGGCGTCGAGATCGCGGTGAGCGGCGAGAACTTCGTCAACTCGGACATCAGCGGTGGCGCCGGGGTCTATGTCGGGCTCGCCCCGGCCGGCGGCATGCCGACCGCGAGCTCCGCAGCCGAGGGCATGGCCAAGTTCGCCGCTGCGACGTACCTGCCGACGGCGGCACTGGCCGAGGGGTCCTTCGCGGTGAGCCTGAGTGCCGCCGCGGACAGGCTCGACCCGCGCCAGAAGTACGCCGTCTACACCTGGCAGGCACACGCGCACGCCAGCAGGCACCTCGACACCGAGACCCCGGTGAGCATCGACTGGACCAAGCTGGGCTACCCGGTCGCGACCACCGCCACCGCCACGGTCACCAAGAAGCCGACCAGCAAGAAGAAGGGAACGGTCATCGTCGCCGTCCCCGGCGGCAAGTACGCCGCCACCGGCCAGGTCTCGGTCGTCTACAAGGGCGGCAAGCTCAAGGGCAAGAAGGTCAAGCTCGTCCGGACCCTCGCCCTGGGCGCCGACGGCACCGTGACGGTGAGGCTGCCGAAGTCCGCCAAGGGCAAGCGCACCCTCAAGGTCACCTATCTCGGTGACCCGGTGCACCGGGCCTCGGCCACCACGACCGTGAAGGTCAAGGTCAAGAAGTAGCGACGCGCACCTGCGACCTCGCCGCCGTACTGTCAGGCGGCGAGGTCGCAGGCGAGCGTGACGGCCTGGTGGGCGTGCACCTGGTACTCGGCCTGGGTGATGGGTCGGGTGCCGCCGCCGGTGACGAGGCGGTAGAGGCCGTGGGGCGTGCCCCAGATCCATCTGTCGGGTCCGAGCTGCATCACCGTGTATCCGGGCACGTGGGTCTTGGCTCGGTGGTGGTGTCGGGTGAGTGGGGTGTCGTTGTGGTCGCCGGTCTGGCCGGGTGGTCCGTGCTTGTCGTAGGCGATGGTGTGGTCGTGGTCGGGTGGCCGGCCGTTTCTGTTGAAGAGGCCGGTGGCGTGGGGGAACACGTCTCCGACGGTCCTCAGCTGGGTGCGGTGCTTGACGTCGGTGGGGTGCTCGTAGCCGTTGACCGAGCGGCCGGTGTGCAGGTCGATGACGGGCTGCACGGTGATGGTCGTGTGGCGACCCAGGAGGTCGCTCACCTGGGTGAGGAGCCGAGGTCCGAGGCCCTCGACGCGGGCGAGGGGACCGAGGGCGCCGGTGTCGGTGAGGGAGATGTGGACGATGAGTTCGGCGGTCGGGTTGCGGGGGTGTCGTGACGGTTGCTGCGCAACCTCCTCGACCTCCGAGGTGTCGTTGATGCCGTTCAGGAACGCGAGCACGGCAGCGGGGTCGGCGAGCATCGCGAACGCCTCGGCCCGCCAGTGATCCATCGACAGTGGCTCGGCACCCTCGGGCACGTCGGCGTGCTCGGCCAGAGCGGCAGCGAGGTCCTCGACCGCCTCCTGGTGGGCCAGGGCGTCGGCTTCGTCGAGCCGGGCGAACACCGTCCCCACGCCGGCCGTGTTGTCGGCGTTGTCGGTGTGGTCGACCTGGGAGCCCGGGCGGGGCTTGGGGTACCAGACACCCTTCTGGGCCTGGTTCTTGTCGATCCGGGCCTGGTGAGCGACCGGGTCGGCCTCGATCACCTTGGCCTCCGCGATGGCGAGGATCCGGCTGGGTGCCTGATCCAACGCGGCAGCGACGGCCTCATCCACGATCCTGATCTGGTGGCGGTCGAGGGTGCGGGACATCCGTGCGACCCGACGCACCACCCACGCCTCGCAGTGTCCCTCACGGACGCCGGCCCAGGTCTGCGGGAGGCGGTGGCGCAGGTCGAACGCGTCGGCCAGGGCGCCGCGGGTCGAGAGCACGTGCTCGTGACGGGCGATCGCCATCTCCACCAGTGCGAGGTCGGCGACCTCCGGGGTCCCGTCCCCACCCAGCGAGATGAGCCGCGGACCACCGAACCGGACCGGGACCGCGCCGGGCTCGGCCTGCGGATCACCGGAGTGGAGGTCGGCCCACGCGAGCAGCAGCTCGAGCTGTCGGACCTCGGCCTTCCGCCGATCCCGGACGCCGTCCTCGGCCGCGTGGAGCAGCCGCTCCAGCGTGCCATCCGAGAGGTCCGAGATCATGCACCCATTCTACTCGCACATATGTTCGAATCCTATGGTCTGCGAGGAGTTTCTCCTTGTTTCTAGGGGTTTTCGACCCCGCGTGGACCGCAGCCCGCGGGCGGCGAATGACCAGGTACTCAAGCCTCGACCCCCACCGCCCGCAGCACGAACGACTCGATCGCGGCGGACGGCAGGTGCCGGGGGCTGAGGCACGCGTGGACCAGGGAGAGTGTGGCGTCGGCGTCGTCGTACCTGAAGGTGCCGTCGGCCCGGCCGCGCTCCAGGATGGCGCGCAGCACGTCCTCGACCGCGACGACGTGCTCGCGTATCTCGAGCCGGGCGGCGGGGGACAGGACGCCGTACAGCGACGGGCCCAGGCCCATGTGGAACTTCTCGCCCGCGGCGAGGTGGTGGCGGACGTAGGTCCGCAGCTGGTCGGCCGGCTCCGCGACGGCGTCGAGCGCGGATCGCAGGTCGGTCGTGTAGGCGTCGGTCTCGTGGGTCGCGAAGGCGACCAGCACGGCTTCCTTGTCGTGGAAGTGGTGGTAGATCGAGGTCCGCCCGATCCCCGCGCGCTCGGCGATCGCCGCCATCGTGACGGCGTCGAAGCTGCCCTCGCCCATCAGCTCCGCGAAGGCGTCGAACACGCGGCGCTGGACCAGCTCGCGGTGGTCGCTCAGCGACTCTCCGAGGATGCGAGGCACGCCCGGAAGACTAGTGGACCCGTGCTGCCAGCCGCGTGATCAGCGCGTTGAGCTCGGCCGGCTCCTCGACCTCGAAGTCGTGGTCGAGGTTGGCCAGCACGAGCACCGGCCAGTCCAGGGTGTCGGTGTTCATCGTCATCCGGCAGGTGGCCGCGCCCAGCGGCTCGACCTCGCCCCAGCGCCCCATCACCGCGTCGACCTCGGCGGCCGGCGCCTGGACGACGATCCGCACGTGGTGGCGCTGCGGCCGGTTGCGCAGGCCGCGGCTGACGTACTGCGCCGCGTCGCCGCCGGGGATCTCGCGAGGGCGGAACCGCTGTCCGGTCGTCGCCGGTACATCGGCCAGCCGGTCGACGCGGAACGAGCGCCAGTCCTGTCGCTCGCGGTCGTGGGCGACCAGGTACCAGCGGCGGCCGAGGTTGACCAGCCGGTGAGGCTCGACGCGGCGGGTGGTGCTCGTGCCGTCGTACGCGGTGTAGGCGAAGGTGACCACCTCGTCGTCGCGGCAGGCCTGGGCCAGCGTCGTCAGCACCGTCGGGTCGAGCGGCGGGCCGCCCGACCACGGCAGGCCCTCGGTCTGGGTCTGCAGCGCGCCCATCCGGCGGCGCAGCCGCGGCGGCATCAGCGCGATCACCTTGGTCAATGCCTGCAGGGTGGTGTCCTCGAACCCCGGGACGCCGCCGTTGGCCGCAGCCCGCAGCCCGACCGCGACGGCGACCGCCTCGTCGTCGTCGAGCAGCAGCGGGGCCATCGCCCCGCCGGCACGCAGCTGGTAGCCGCCGGCCGCCCCGCGGACCGCGTCGACGTCGTACCCCAGGTCGCGCAGCCGCTCGACGTCGCGGCGCAGGGTCCGGTCGCTGACCTCGAGGCGCTCGGCGAGGTCGCCGCCGGACCAGAACCGGTGGGTCTGCAGCAGGGAGAGGAGGCGCAGCATCCGGGCTGAGGTGGACATGTTTCCAAGATAGTCAGTAATCAGGACGGAACCTGACCGGAATGCTCCCTAGCGTGGTGGTCATGGAGAAGAACACGACCCATCAGGCCAGCGGGCCGGTGATCCGCACCGCCGGACTCACCCGCCACTTCACGCGCAACAAGCAGACGATCGAGGCCGTCCGCGGGCTCGACCTGGAGGTGGCGGCCGGCGAGCTGGTCGCCTTCCTCGGCCCCAACGGCGCCGGCAAGTCCACCACCCTGCGGATGCTCACGACGCTGATCGCGCCGACCTCGGGGACCGCCACGGTCGCGGGGCACGACGTGGTCCGCGACCGCGCCGCCGTACGCCGATCGATCGGGTACGTCGGCCAGGGCAATGCCGCCGGCCACCAGTACCGCGGCCGCGACGAGATCATGTGCCAGGCCCGCGCGCACGGTCTGTCGCGGCGCGACGCGCGGATCCGGACCGAGGAGCTGCTCGAGGCGTTCGACCTCACCGAGCACGCCGACCGCCCGGTCGCCCAGCTCTCCGGCGGCCAGCGGCGTCGCCTCGACGTCGCGATCGGCCTGGTCCAGGAGCCGCCGATCCTGTTCCTCGACGAGCCGTCGACCGGCCTCGACCCGCAGAACCGGGTCAACCTGCAGGAGCAGGTCCGCCGGCTCAACACCGAGCTCGGCACCACGATCGTGCTCACTACGCACTACCTCGAGGAGGCCGACGCCCTCGCCGGTCGCGTGATCGTCATCGACCACGGCCAGGTCATCGCCGACGACCGCGCCGCCGCCCTCAAGTCCGCCCTCGGCGACCTGGTCGCCATGGACTTCGCCACCGCCGACGACGCCCGTGCCGCGGCCACCCGCGCCGACCGGATCGACGGCGCCCAGGTCACCGTCACCGGCAGCCACGTCGCGGTCCGCGCCGCCTTCGGCCGCGACGCCGCTCCCGGCCTGGTCGCCGACCTCGCCGCCGCCGGCACCCCGGTCGCCCGGATCGAGGTGGTCGGCCCGACCCTCGACGACGTCTTCCTCGACCTCACCGGGCGCAGCCTGCGCGAGACCTCCCAGACCACCTCGACCTCCACCTCCACCTCCACCGAAGGAGCAGCAGCATGAGCATCGACCTCGCCCCCACGGTCGCGCCGGCACCGGCCGTCCGTCGTACCCGCGTCGAGTCGCGCCCGGTCGGGATCCTCGCCGACATCGTCAACGTGCTGGTCCGCGAGCTGCAGCCGGTGCTGCGCCAGCCGGCGTCGGTGCTGTTCGCGATGGTGCAGCCGCTGGTCTTCCTCGGCCTGTTCGCGCCGCTGCTGCCCGACACCCCCACCGGGTCTGCGCTGCAGTGGTTCGTCCCGGGCATCGTGTCGATGACGGCCCTGATGAGCGCCTCCTTCACCGGCGCCAACCTCTCGGAGGAGATCATCAGCGGCTCCTTCGAGCGGCTCCTCGTCTCGCCCGTGCGCCGCTCGTCGCTGCTCATCGGCAAGGCGCTGCGCGAGATGGTCCCGCTCCTGCTGCAGACGCTGATCATCGTCGCGGTCGTGACGCCGTTCAGCTTCGACCTGCACCTCGGCGGTGTCGTCGTCGGCGTGCTCGTCCTGGTCCCGTTCAGCGTGGGGCTCGGCGCCCTCAGCCTCGCCCTCGCGGTCGCCGCGAAGGAGCAGGCCTGGGTGTTCTGGACCGTCCAGCAGACCGTGATCTTCCCGCTCCTGCTGCTTGCCGGCGTCCTGCTCCCGCTCGACGGCGCCCCCGCTTGGCTGCGCACCGCCTCCGACCTCAACCCGCTCAGCTACATCGTCGACGCGGAGCGAGCCCTGTTCGCCGGGTCGTTCCCCGCAGACACCGTCCTCGCCGGGTTCGCCGCGTCGCTGGTCGTCGCCGCGTTCGGGCTGTGGGTCGGCGTCCGGCGGATGAACCGCGCGAGCTGATCAGAGGTCGAGCAGGTCGACCGGTGTGATCGTCACCGCGAACGGCTCGCTGGCCGTCCAGGTCTCCTGGGCGGCCACGCGGGCCGTCTCGGCGTACCTGCCGTCGCGCAGCGACCACACGGTCAGCTCGGGCTCCTTCGGGTCGATGGTCCAGTAGCTCGGGCAGCCCGCAGCCGCGAGGATCTCCATCTTGGGGCCGAGGTCGTAGGCCTTCGTCGACGGGGAGTGCACCTCGACCGCGAGGAGAGGCGGCACGTGGATGCCGGACTCGGTGAGGTCGGAGCGCCGGGTCACCAGCACGTCGGGCTCGAGCACCGACCGGTCACCCAGGCGCACGTCGATCGGTGCGCCGAACACCTTCAGGTCTCGAGGCGCCGCTGCTCGGAGCAGGACGAACAGCTCACCGACGATGACCTGGTGTCGCGGGCGCGGGGACGGGGACATCAGCAGGACCCCGTCAAGCAGCTCATGCCGGTAGCCGTTGTCGGGGATCGCGTCGCGCTCCGCGACCGTGATCGGCCCCTCGCGCACGATCACGTCGCCGAGCTTCGTGGTCGGCGGCCGGACGATGGTCATGGCTCCCATGGTGCCTCCTTGTCTCCATGCCGACCAGCGTGCAGGAGACCTACGACAAACCGGGCCGGTCATCCACAGGGTCACGCCGTCCAGCGCAGCCCTCGCCCGTGACCGTGTGTCTGCGCGACCATCCGCCCGTCGACCCCGAGCACGAACGTGGGGTGCTCGTCCGGGATCGGCGGGCCGGTGGCGGTCACGGAGGGCAGCACCTGCTTGCCCTCGTTGCTCACCCAGTGGCACGCGCCGGAGCCGACGAGGTCGCGCATCAGCGCGTCGAACTCGAGTCGGCGCGGTGGCGGCAGGTAGACGATGACGGCGCTGTGGAACACCACGACCGTGCCGTACGCCGACGCGCGCTCCACCATCTCCGGCAGCTCCTCCACCAGGTCACCCGCGACCACCCTCGGTGGGTCGGTCCGGGCGACCTGGATCGCCCGCTCCAGCCGCGCCCGCCGCTCGTCCTGCTCGGGCCAGACCAGGGTCTCCAGCCAGGCCATGTCGTCGTGGTCGCTGACGTCGAGCGGGTGGAGGTCGATGCCGCCGCGCCAGGCAATCTCGGGCAGCACGGTCGGCAGGGGAGCGGCTCCCTTCACCCGGCAGGGCAGCCGCGGTTCCTCGCCCAGCAGCACGGGACCGTCGTCCGTCGACCAGCTGTAGCCCCAGCGGTCCGGGTACAGGCACAGCCCCGCGGACGCGCCCACCTCGAGCAGCGCCAGCGGTCCGGCGAAGGAGCCGAACGCGGGCACCAGCGTCGCCAGCCGGCCGACCTCGTTGGTCTGCGTCGCCCGGGCCAGGATGGTGGCGCGGAGCGGACCGGTGTCCTCGAGCAGCGCGGCCCGCAGGCCGGCGTAGGGCCCCGGCGCGGGCACGCCGTGGTGCCGGGCGGCGGCGAACACCAGGTTGGGCTGCTGCTTCACCGCCGGCAGGGTCCGGATCCAGGAGACGACCTCCGCATCGTCGGCGACCGCGGCCGCCCACGCAGCGAAGGTAGGTGAGTCCGTCGCCTCGGCGGCGAAGGCGCGGTAGGACTCCTCGACCTCGGCGTACGGCTCCACGGCCGCGGACCTCAGATGCGCGGGACGATGTCGCCGAGCAGCGCGCCCATCCGGGTGGCCGCGTTGCGGCCGGCCTCGAGCACCTCGGCGTGGTCGAGCGGCTCGCCGCTGAGTCCGGCGGCCAGGTTGGTGACCAGGCTGATGCCGAGGATCTCCATGCCGGCCTCGCGGGCGGCGATCGCCTCGAGCGTGGTGCTCATGCCGACCAGGTGGCCGCCGAGGATCCCGGCCATCCGCACCTCGGCCGGGGTCTCGTAGTGGGGCCCGGTGAACTGGACGTAGACGCCCTCGTCGAGGCTCGGCTCGACCGAGCGGCACAGCTCGCGCAGCCGCGTGGAGTAGAGGTCGGTGAGGTCGACGAAGTTGGCGCCGACGATCGGCGACTGCCCGGTCAGGTTGATGTGGTCGCTGATCAGCACCGGGGTGCCGGGCGTCCAGGTCTCCTTGAGCCCGCCGCACCCGTTGGTGAGCACGATCGCGCGGCAGCCGGCGGCGGCCGCCGTACGCACGCCGTGGACGACGGCGGCGACGCCCTTGCCCTCGTAGTAGTGGGTGCGACTGAGGAAGGCGAGCAGGTGGCGGTCGCCATCGGCGCCGGGGAGCCGGATCGAGCGGATCTTGCCCGAGTGGCCGGCGACCGCGGAGGCGCCGAAGCCCGGCAGGTCCGTCACGGAGATCTCGGTGGTGTTCTCTCCGGTCGGGTCGAGCGCCTCGGCGGCCGGCAGCCAGCCGGAGCCGAGCACGAGCGCGACGTCGTGACGGGCCACGCCCGTGAGCTCGGCGAGACGGGCGGCGGCCTCTTCGGCCAGGGCGTACGGTGTGGACTCGGTCACGGCGCGAGCCTACTCATCACCAGGTCGCGACGAGGCCTTCCGGGACGTACCCGTGACGCACCCGCTGCGGGTGGTCGCCGACCTCCCGGTAGGCGAGCTCCTGTCCGGTGTTCGTGTCGATGACCGCGACGGCGTCGCTGCCCGACAGCGAGATCCAGCAGGTGTCGTCGAGGCCCTCGGTGGTCCAGTACGGCTTGAGGTAGGTGTGGCCGGTGGTCGTCTCGTCGAAGATCGTGTATCTGCCCGACGTCCGGTCGACCAGCGCGGCGTAGTCGTCCATGGTGCCGGCGACGCAGAGCGTGTCGCCGTCCGCGTTGATCGACAGGCCGTGGTGGGCCGAGTCGTTGACGTACTGCTCGCGCAGCATGTTCGGCACCCGGTTGGGCAGCGGGATCAATCGGGTGACCGCGCCGGCTCGTGGCTCGGGGACGCCGCCGAGCGTGTAGTCGACCTTGCCGTTGAGGTCGGGCGCCTGGGTGTCGAACTCGACGAAGCCGTGGAAGAAGGACACCTGGAAGTAGACGTAGCGCTCGTCGGGGGAGACAGCCATCGGGCGTACGGCGCTGCTCATGTTCGGGTACCCGGCCTCGGCGAGCTCGCGGCCGATGCCCCAGCGCTGGAGGACCGAGAAGTCGGAGTTGCGCACGACCTGGAACCACCGGTCGCCCTTGAGGGCGTCGAGCAGCGGGATGTCCCCGGGCGTGTAGACCAGGCCGATCGAGGCGTGGAAGATCCGCTGCCCGTCCCGGGTGTAGTTGCTCTCGTGCGGGGTCTCCCCGGACGGGAAGGTCCGCATCCGGTCGCCCATCTTCACGACGGTGCCGTCGGTGAGCGTCTCGTCGACCATCGAGTACTCGATCACCTGGCGCTTGGTCGAGTCCGAGACCAGCAGCCGCCGGCCGTCGCGCGAGAGCGCCATGTGGTCGCTGCGGTTGCCGTCCATCGACTGCTCACGCACGATCGAGTCCGGCTCGCCGGCGGTGGCCTTGGCGATGTCGATCCACACGACGTCGGCGAAGCTGGGCCGCGACACCGCGAGGTAGCGCCCGTCGAGCGTGGTGAACATGTCGTCGACGAACTGGTCGTGGCCCTCGCCGGGGCCGTACCGGATGAGCAGGAAGTACGCCAGGTCCACCGGGTTGGTGCGGATGTCGGCGAGCTCCTGCGCCTTGTCGGGGACCAGGTCCACGCCGCGCTTGAGCACCGTGAAGTCGTGCGCGTCGACGACGCTCGCCGTTCCGGCCCAGTTGTTGCCGACCCACATCACGTCGCGCAGGCCGGGCGCCCGCTGCGGGAGCGAGGTCGGAGCGGCCGGGAGGGCGGCGACCGCCGCCGACCGCCCGGGCTCGGCCGGCGCGGCGTCGGGGAAGGCCAGCGAGAGGGTGGCGACACCGACGGCGGTGACGGCGAGGGACAGGCGACGAAGAGCACGGGACGTCCGCATAACCTGACAACGGGTCAGGTTATGGAGAGGTCACGCTCCGCAGGTAGCGCGCCGCGGCGGGGTCCCACGGGCTCGGCTGGTCGCCGGCGCCCCTGCCGACGGTGAGTGCCACGATCGTCTCGTCCTTCGGCAGCCCCCCGAGGCTCAGGTCGAGCTCCAGCTCGTACGTTGACCCCGGCGGCAGCGTCCCGGCGACGTCCAGCTGTGCGTGGATCAGGGGCCAGAGTCGCTCGCCCCACGTCGCGGGGACGACGATGCCCTCGCGGTCGACACCGGGCAGCGCCAGTCTGGCCCGGATCGACACCGGCGAGTCGTCGTCGCCCTCCCGCAACCAGGTGTTCGCGGTGACGTCCGCCGGGGCGAGGTCGAGCGTGGCGCGCAGCGCCCGCCAGCGGCCGGCGCCGTCGGCGGTGAGCGGCGCCGACCACGCGACGCCCGACGAGTCGGGCCCCTGCCGTTCCCCGGTGCGGATCGACATGTGGGGACTGGCCCGCAGGACCGGATCGGCCAGCGTCGCCTCGAGCGCGGCCGTGACGTCGTCGGGGGAGATGCTCGCGAGCACCACCTCGGTGCCGCGCGGGGTCAGGCCGACCGAGCCCTCGAAGGTGCGTGCCGCGGCCAGGAACTGCGGTGCGCGGTCGCCGGCTGTCGCCTCGAGCGGCCCGTAGGCGCCGTCGATCACGTCGCGGTCCCCGAGCTCGAGCGGCACGCTCGTGGGCAGCTCGCCCCAGCCGAGCGAGAGGGTGTACAGGTCGGGGTTCGGTGCCTGGGTGGCGACCAGCACGTCGGTCAGCTGCTCGGCGGTGATGTCCTGCTCGAGGTCCGCGACGACCACGAGTCCGCGGACGCCGTCCTCGACCTCCTGTAGACCCGACCACGTGTCGCGGACCCCGGGCATCCCGGCCAGCTCCCCGGTCCCGCCGGTCCCGCCGGTCCCGTCGGTCCCGTCGGTGCGGGTGCGGCCGGTGTCGTCGCACCCCGCCACCCCGGTCCCGCCGAGGACCAGCACGAGGAGCGTGGCGAGCCGCCTCACAACCCCGTCGAGCGGCAGGCCCGGCCCCGCAGGCCGGTGACGTAGTCGGCCGGTGCGTCGGCGGCCTCGGCCGCGTCCGCCAGCACCCCGAGGTACGACGCCGAGGGCAGCCCGCCCTCGTAGGCGTCGAGCACGTAGGTCCACGCCACGACCTCACCGGCCATGGTCGAGATCCGCACCTTGGTCTTGCGGTACAGCCCAGAGTCGGCCGACTCCCACTGGTCCAGGCTCGGCTCGTCGAGCGGGCTGACGTCGTAGACCGCGACGAAGACCGCGCTCATCGGGTCGGGCGCGATGGTCGCCAGCGCGCCGTCCCAGCCGTGCTCCTCGCCGCCGAAGGTCAGCCGCCACCCGGTGAGCCAGCCGGTGGTCTGCAGCGGCGAGTGGGGGCACCGCTCGCCCATCCGCTGGGGGTCGAGGTTGGTGCCGTAGGCGGCGTACGACGTCACGGGAGTCAGGCTAGTCCGTCGTACGCCGCCGACTCGTCAGGCGCCGGTGTAGAGCAGGTGGTTGTTGGGGGTGGCGGGCGAGCAGATGATCAGCAGCACGCAGGACTTCTGGGTGCCGGTGATCTTGTTCTTGGTGGTCGCGCCGAGCACCGCGGTGGCGACCTGGGCGGGCGTGGCGGTGGGGTGCGCGGACAGGTACAGCGCCGCAGCGCCGCTGACGTGCGGGGTCGCCATCGACGTACCGCTGATCGTGTTGGTGCCGCCGGCGAGCCAGTCCGAGGTGATGTCGACGCCGGGCGCGAACAGGTCGACGCAGGTGCCGCGGTTGGAGAAGCCGGCGCGGGCGTCGGCGCGGTCGCTGGCGGCGACGGTCAGTGCCTCCGGGACCCGGGCCGGCGACTTGGTGCAGGAGTCGGCGTTCTCGTTGCCCGCCGCGACGGCCATGGTGACGCCGTCGGCGACCACCCGCTTGACCGCGGAGTCGAGCGCGGTGGACGCGCCACCGCCCAGGCTCATGTTGGCGACGGCCGGGCGGCCGGGCTGGTGGTTGGCGACGACCCAGTCGAGGCCGGCGATCACACCGGAGGTCGCGCCGGATCCGCCGCAGTCGAGCACGCGTACGGCGACCAGGCGGGCCTGCTTGGCGAGCCCCTTGCTGGTGCCGCCGATGGTGCCGGCGACGTGGGTGCCGTGGCCGTTGCAGTCGCTCGCGTCGGCGTCCCCGTCGACGGTGTCGGTGCCGGACACGGCCCGGCCGCCGAGGTCCGGGTGGTCGAGCTGGATGCCCGTGTCGACGACGTACGCGTCGACGCCGGAGCCGCTGCTGGTCCACGAGTAGGCGTTGTCGAGCGGCAGGTTGCGCTGGTCGACCCGGTCCTGGCCCCAGCTGGGCGCCGGGCTCTGGGTGTCGCTGGCCCGCACGGTGCGGTCCATCTCCACCGAGAGCACCCGGTTGTCGCCGCGCAGCAGCGAGACGAGGGCGTCGGTCAGGGTGGCGGCGAAGCCGTTCAGCGCGTGCTCGTAGACGTGCGTCACGGTGCCGCCCTTGCGGGTGACCAGCGCGTTCGCGGTGGCGTCGGCATCGGCACCCGGCTCGAGCACGACGATGACGTCGAGCAGGCCCGCCGACGTGGCCTGGGCCTGGGGTAGCGGTACGGCGGCGAGGCCGGCGAGCGCGAGCGCGCAGGACGCGATGAATCCGAGAATCCGAGACATGGAGGGAGCAGCTTCCTCTTCGCGTACGGCGGCCCCATGCCGCCGTACTCATGAGTAGGAGCACTCTGCCCTGAGCGTGATGTCCGACACAAGGAGGGCCCCTACTACGCTGGCTCCGTGACCCACTTCGATGTCCTCGTCCTCGGTGCCGGCCCCGGTGGTTACGTCGCCGCGATCCGCGCCGCTCAGCTCGGCAAGTCCGTTGCCGTGATCGAGAAGAAGTACTGGGGCGGCGTCTGTCTCAACGTCGGCTGCATCCCCTCCAAGGCGCTGCTCAAGAACGCCGAGCTGGCCCACACGCTGACCCACGAGAAGGCCAAGTTCGGCATCGAGGGTGACGCGACCATGGCCTTCGGCCCGACGCACGCGCGCTCGCGCCAGGTGAGCGCCGGCATCGTCAAGGGCGTCCACTTCCTGATGAAGAAGAACAAGATCACCGAGATCGACGGCTGGGGGACCCTGACCGGCCCGAAGTCGGTCTCCGTCGCGCTCAACGACGGCTCCACCGCCGACTACACCTGCGACAACCTGATCATCGCCACCGGTGCGACCGTCCGCACCGTCCCCGGCGTCGAGGTCAACGGCAAGAACATCGTGTCGTACGAGGAGCAGATCCTCGACGAGAACCTGCCCTCCTCGATCATCATCGGCGGCTCCGGTGCGATCGGCGTCGAGTTCGCCTACGTGCTGAAGAACTTCGGTGTCGACGTCACCATCGTCGAGTTCCTCGACCGGATGGTCCCGACCGAGGACGCCGACGTCTCCAAGGAGCTCGCGCGCCACTACAAGAAGCTCGGCGTGAAGGTGCTCACCTCCACCGCCGTCAAGGGAGTCGAGGACACCGGTTCCGGTGTCAAGGTCCGTATCGCCCCGGCCGCCGGGGGCGACGAGCAGGTGCTCGAGGCCGACAAGTTCCTCGCGGCCTTCGGCTTCGCCCCCCGCCTCGAGGGCTACGGCCTCGACGCCACCGGAGTCGCTCTCACCGACCGTGGCGCGATCCAGGTCGACGAGTTCTGCCGCACCAGCGTCGAGGGTGTCTACGCGATCGGCGACGTCACGGCCAAGATGATGCTGGCACACGTCGCCGACGCGATGGGCACCGTCGCCGCCGAGCACCTGGCGGGCGCCGAGACCATGCCGGTCGAGTACGACTTCATCCCGCGCGCGACCTACTGCCAGCCGCAGATCGGCTCCTTCGGCTACTCCGAGGCGCAGGCGAAGGAGAAGGGGTACGACGTCAAGACGGCCTCGTTCCCGTTCTCGGCCAACGGCAAGGCTCAGGGCCTCGGCGAGGCGGTCGGGTTCGTCAAGATCGTCGCCGACGCGGAGTTCAACGAGATCCTCGGCGCCCACATGATCGGCCCGGACGTCACCGAGCTGCTCCCCGCGCTGACCCTCGCGCAGAAGTGGGACCTGACCGCCGACGAGGTGGGCCGCAACGTGTTCGCCCACCCGACGCTGTCCGAGGCGGTCAAGGAGGCGATCCACGGGATCGCCGGCCACATGATCCATCTCTGATCCGGCATCGCCTCGGCCCCTGTCCCGCTGTTGCGGGGCGGGGGCCGTGTCGTTGCCGGACCCGATCAGGCCTGGGGCAGCACCCGGCGCAGGAACTCCCGGGTCCGTGCCTGCTCGGGAGCCCCCAGCACCTGCGCAGGCGGACCCTCCTCGACGATCCGGCCGCCGTCGAGGAAGCAGACGTGCGAGGCGACCTCGCGGGCGAAGCTCATCTCGTGGGTGGCCAGCACCATCGTCGTACCCGCTTCGGCGAGGCTGCGGACGATGTCGAGCACCTCGCCCACCAGCTCCGGGTCGAGCGCGGCGGTGATCTCGTCGAGCAGCAGCAGGGCCGGGTCCGTGCACAGCGCGCGGACCAGGGCGACCCGCTGCTGCTGGCCGCCAGAGAGGCGGTCGGGGTGCTTGTCGACGTGCTCGCTGAGTCCGAAGCGGTGCAGCAGCTCGCGGGCCTTGTCCTTCGCGGCCGCGGCGGGGATGCCGTGCACGCGGCGCGGTGCCAGGGTGCAGTTGTCGAGGACGCTGAGGTGCGGGAACAGGTTGTAGGCCTGGAAGACCATGCCGATGTCGCGCCGCACGACCCGCGGGTCGACCAGCGGGTCGGAGATCTCACGGCCCTGGAACTCGATCACGCCGTCGTCGATCGGCTCGAGCAGGTCGAGGCAGCGCAGCAGGGTCGACTTGCCCGAGCCGGACGACCCGATCAGGCAGACCACGTCGCCAGGGGAGACGGTGAGGGACAGGTCGTCGAGGACCACCCGCCGGCCCGGCTCGTCGTGGCGCGGGTAGGTCTTGCGGACATCGCGGACCTGCAGCAGTGCCGTCATCAGAGTGCTCCTGCCCGCTCGCGCCGGGCCAGTCGTCGCGCGAGCACGTCGCACAGTCGGGCCAGGGGCACGGTCATCGCGATGAAGAAGAGGGCCGCGACGACGTACGGCGTGAAGTTGAAGTTGAAGTTCCCGTAGTCCGCGGCGGCGAACAGGGCGTCGAACAGGCCGACCGAGGCGACCAGCGCGGTGTCCTTCTGCAGGGAGACGAAGTCGTTGAGCAGCGGGGGTACGACGCGGCGCACGGCCTGTGGGACGACCACGTGCCGCATCGTCTGGGCCCGGGACAGGGCCAGCGCCTCGGCGCTGGCGAGCTGCGAGGGGTGCACCGACTCGATGCCGGAGCGGAACACCTCGGCGACGTAGGCCGAGTAGGACACGACCAGCGCGACCGTGGCCCAGAAGAAGATGCTGTTGGGGATGCCGGCGAGTCCGAGCGCGGGCATGCCGAAGACGAAGAGGAAGACGAGCAGCAGCGTCGGGACGCCGCGCACCACGTCGGTGTAGAGCACCGCGAGGCCGCGCAGTGGCACCAGCCACGCCGACGTCGCCTGTCGGGCCAGGGCCAGCGCCAGGCCCAGGACCAGGATGATCGGCTCGGCGATGAGGAACATCCGCACGTTGAGCCAGAACCCGTCGAGGATCGACGGCAGCGACTCCTTGGCGTGGTGCAGGTCGAGGAAGGTCGCGCGCACCCGCGGCCACCCCGGCGACAGCATCAGCGCCGCACCGAGCGCGCCGATCACCACGACCGTCGCGATGCTGGCGACCACGACGCCGTGGCGCCGCTGACGGGAACGGGTACGACGCCGGGCGAGCTCGCGCTCGCTCGGCTGCCAGTCCGCGGTCGACCCGCTCACTGCAGCTCGGGCACGCTGACCACGTCGGACAGCCACTTCTGCTGCAGGTCGGCCAGGGTGCCGTTCTCCTTCAGCGACGCGATGGCGCCGTTGACGCAGGGGAGCAGCTCGTTGCCCTGCTCGAAGAGCAGGCCGAACTCCTCGGGCTCGCCGCCGTCGTACTGGAACTGGCCCAGCAGCACGCTGTTCTCGATCTCCGCCGCGCTGATGTAGAACGCGGTCGGCAGGTCCGCGATGATCGCGTCGACCTGGCCGTTGAGCATCGCCTGCTTGGCGTTGTTGGTGTTCTGGAAGACCAGCGGCTCCTGCTCGGGCTTGATCACGTCGCGCACGGCGGTCAGCGACGTGGTGCCGGTCTGGGCGCCGATCTTGAACTTCGCGAGGTCGGCCAGCGAGGTCGCCTCGGCGGCGGGGCTGTCCTTGAGCACGATCACGGCCTGCGCGGCGGAGTAGTAGCCGTCGGAGAAGTCGACCGCCTTCTCACGCTCGGGGTTGACCGAGATCTGGTTGATGTCGAAGTCGAAGTCCTTCTTGCCGGGCTTGTACGAGTTGTTGAACGGCACGGTCACCCAGCTGACCTGGTCCTTCGAGAAGCCGAGCTCGTCGGCCAGCGCGTAGGCCACGGCGGACTCGAAGCCCTTGCCGTTGGCCGGGTCGTCGTCGACGAACCAGGGCTCGTAGGCCGGCGAGTCGGTGCCGATCGTCAGCACGCCCTTCTTCACCAGCGGGAGGTCGGCGACGGCACACTCGTCGGCCGAGGCGCTCTTGCCGCTCTGCTCGGGCTCGTCCTCCGCCGGGGCGCACGCGGCGACCGCGGTGGCGAGCAGGACGGCGGCGACGGGGGTGGCGGCGCGGGACAGGCGCAGGGCAGGACGCATGGCAGGAATCGTAGGGCGAGCCCTGCGCTGCAAGAATGGCGGCCATGACGCGCGTCGTGATCGTCGGTGGGGGACCCGGTGGCTACGAGTCGGCCCTGGTGGCCGCCCAGCTCGGGGCGGAGGTCGTCGTCGTGGACTCCGACGGGGTCGGCGGGTCGGCGGTGCTGACCGACTGCGTGCCGAGCAAGACCCTGATCGCGACCGCCGAGGTGATGACCGACTTCCTCGAAGCCGGCGAGCTCGGCATCGACGTCGCCGCGCCGCGGGTCGACCTGGCCCGGGTCAACGACCGGGTCAAGGCGCTCGCGCTCGCGCAGTCCGCCGACATCGAGAGCCGGCTGGCCCGTGAGGGCGTCACCGTCGTCCACGGCCGGGGCCGCCTCGACGGCCCGTCGCGGGTGGTGGCGACGCTCGCCGACGGCACCGAGGCGACGTACGACGCCGACGCGGTGCTCGTCGCGACCGGCGCCACGCCGCGGGTGCTGGAGACCGCGCAGCCCGACGGCGAGCGGATCCTGACGTGGGAGCAGGTCTACGACCTCGCCGAGATGCCCGAGCACGTGATCGTGGTCGGCTCCGGTGTGACCGGTGCGGAGTTCGCCAGCGCCTACCAGTCGCTCGGCATCCCGGTCACCCTCGTGTCCTCGCGTGACCGCGTGCTGCCCGGCGAGGACCAGGACGCCGCGCAGGTGCTCGAGGACGTGCTGACCCGGCGCGGCATGACCGTTCTCGGGCGGTCCCGGATGCAGTCGGTGACCCGCTCCGGCGACGCGGTGACCGTGACCCTGCAGGACGGTCGCGAGGTGACCGGATCGCACTGCATCCTCGCCCTCGGCTCGGTCCCCAACACCGAGGGGATCGGCCTGGAGTCGGCCGGCGTCACGCTCGACGACGGCGGGTTCGTCAAGGTCGACCGGGTCTCGCGGACCTCCGCGCCCGGGGTGTACGCCGCCGGCGACTGCACCGGGGTGTTCATGCTGGCCTCGGTCGCCGCCATGCAGGGCCGGATCGCGATGGCCCACGTGCTCGGCGACGCGGTCCAGCCGCTCGACCTCGGCGTGGTCGCGTCCAACGTCTTCACGTCCCCGGAGATCGCCACCGTCGGCGTCACCCAGAAGCAGGTCGACGCGGGCGAGGTGCTCGCCGAGGTGGTCATGCAGCCGCTCGCCACGAACCCGCGCGCCAAGATGCAGGGCATCGTCGACGGCTTCGTGAAGCTGTTCGTCGCCCCCGGCTCGCGCAGCCTGCTCGGCGGTGTCGTCGTCGGGCCCCGCGCCTCCGAGCTGATCCACCCCGTCGCGCTCGCCGTGACCGAGCGGCTCACCGCCGACCAGCTCGCCCAGACGTTCACCGTCTACCCGTCGATCAGCGGCTCGATCGCCGAGGCCGCCCGCCGCCTGCACCAGGTCTGAGACCTGAGACAATCGCTGCCATGCGCGTTCACCTCGGCTGCGACCACGCCGGCCTCGAGCTCAAGTCCCACCTCACCGGCTGGCTGACCGAGCACGGCTACGAGCCGGTCGACCACGGCCCGTTCGTCTACGACGCGCTCGACGACTACCCGGTCTTCTGCCTGCGCGCTGCCGAGGGCGTGCGCGCCGACCGCGAGCAGGGCCTCGACAGCCTCGGCGTGGTCATCGGCGGCTCCGGCAACGGCGAGCAGATCGCCGCCAACAAGGTGAAGGGCATCCGGGCGGCCCTCGCCTGGTCGGAGGAGACCGCCACCCTGGCGCGCGAGCACAACGACGCCTGGGTGGTCGCCGTCGGCGGCCGGATGCACACCCTCGACGAGATGACCCGTCTCGTCGAGGTCTTCCTGACCACCCCGTTCCCCGGCGACGAGCGCCACGTGCGCCGCATCGGCCAGCTGTCGTCGTACGAGACCACCGGGGATCTCCCGCCGCTGCCCGAGTCGGCTCTCGGGCACCAGGACTGATGCCCGAGGGTCATACCCTCCATCGCCTCGCCGGCGAGCTGACCGCGGTCTTCGGGGGGAGCCGCGTCCAGGTCGGGAGCCCTCAGGGCCGCTTCGCCGAGTCCGCCGCGCAGCTCGACGGCGCCCTGCTCGTCGACGCCGACGCCTGGGGCAAGCAGCTGTTCATCCAGTTCGAGGGTGAGCGGTTCGTCCACGTCCACCTCGGGCTCTACGGCACCTTCGACGTGCACGCCGGCGTCGACGAGATCCCGGCGCCCGTCGGGCAGGTCCGCCTGCGGCTGACCCGCCCCGGTGCATACGCCGACCTGCGGGGCGCGACGACCTGCGCGCTCGTCACGGCTGCCGAGCGCGCGGCGGTGGTCGCGAAGGCCGGCCCGGACCCGCTGCGCGACGACGCCGACCCCGAGCGGGCCTGGGCCCGGATCTCTCGGAGCAGCGCACCGATCGGCACCCTGCTGATGGACCAGACCGTGCTGGCCGGCGTCGGGAACGTCTACCGCGCCGAGGTGCTCTTCCGGCACCGCATCCACCCGTTGCGGCCCGGTCGCACGCTTCGTCGTACGCAATGGGGGGCGATCTGGGACGATCTGGTGGTGCTGATGGGGGAGGGAGTGCTCACCGGGCGGATCGACACCGTCCGTCCCGAGCACACCCCGGAGGCGATGGGTCGCCCGCCGCGGGTCGACGACCACGGCGGCGAGGTCTACGTCTACCGCCGCACCGGCCAGTCCTGCCACGTGTGCCAGGGCAAGGTCCGCACCGAGGTCCTGGGCGGCCGCAACCTGTTCTGGTGCCCGCGCTGCCAGCCGGTGTTCCGGTCCAGGGCGGGTCGATGATCCGCGGCCGGCGCTGGGCGGGCTCCGACGTCGGGCTGGCCTGCGTCCTGGCGCTGCTCACCTCGGCGGTCGTCGTCGGCATCGGGTGGAACCCGGACGACGTCCCCATCAACCTGGTCTTCCTGCCGCTGGTGCTCGGCATCCTGTTCCTCAGCAACCGGGTGCTGCGCTGGTTCGCGGCGTTCATCATGGTGGCCCTCAGCTCTGCGGCCGTGCTGCAGGACACCTACCCGGTGCGCATCGTCGTCGCGCTGGTCGTGATGTACGGGGTCTCGGTCCTCGTGATCGTGCTGTCCCTGCGGCGCGACCACGTCGGCGTCGGCCCCATGCGGGGGCAGTCGATGTTGGTCGACCTGCGCGACCGGATCCTGGCCCAGGGCGAGATCCCGCAGCTCCCCCGGGAGTGGCTGGTCCAGTCGGCGCTGTCGTCGGCCGGCGGCTCGCCGTTCGCCGGCGACTTCGTCGTCGCCACCGCGAGCGACCGCGGCCGGCGGATGGAGCTGGTCGTGGTCGACGTGTCCGGCAAGGGCGAGGCGGCCGGCACCCGGGCGCTCCAGCTGTCCGGTGCGATGGGCGGGCTGGTGGCCGCGCTGCCGCCCGACCGGTTCTTCCCGGCCGCCAACGACTACCTCCTCCAGCGCGCCTGGGAGGAGGGCTTCGCGACCGCCGTCCACGTCTCGGTCGACCTGCGCACCGGAGACTTCGAGCTGCGCTCGGCCGGGCACCCGCCGGCCGTGCAGCGCGAGGCCGGCTCGGGCCGCTGGAAGCTGCTCCGGCCCGAGGGGCCGGTCCTCGGCATCGTCGACGACGCCGACTTCAGCTGCCACCGTGGCCGGCTCGCGCCGGGCGACAGCCTGCTGCTCTACACCGACGGCATGGTCGAGGAGCCGCGCCGCGACATCGACCTCGGCATCGACCACATGATGGGAGAGGCCGAGTCGCTGCTGCGCGGGTCGTGGGAGGGGCTGGCCCGTCGCCTGGTCGCCGCGGTCGGCTCACCGGACGACGACCGGGCGCTGCTGGTGGTCCACCGGCGCCCCTGAGTTGGGGTCGTCACCCTGCCGTGTGGCACGATTGCGCGTGGTCTCAAGCCGGGCGCGAGCACGGCCGTGACCTCCGGGGATGTAGCTCAATGGTAGAGCCTCAGTCTTCCAAACTGATTACGCGGGTTCGATTCCCGTCATCCCCTCGAAGTGCGGTCCGTCCACCCGAGCGACGGGCCGTTCCGCGGGGCGTAGCGTAGTGGCTAGCGCGCCTGCTTTGGGAGCAGGAGACCGCAGGTTCGAGTCCTGTCGCCCCGACAGATCGCCCCGATCGGCGGGCCCTCGTGGCCCGTGCACCATCCCCAGACCAGTAGGAGAACACCTGTGAAGAGCGCCGTCGAGACCTTGAGCCCGACCCGGGCCAAGCTGACCGTCGAGGTGCCCTTCGAGGAGCTCAAGCCGAGCCTCGACGCGGCGTACCAGAAGATCGCGAAGCAGATCAACGTCCCCGGCTTCCGCCGTGGCAAGGTCCCGCCGCAGGTCATCGACCGCCAGGTCGGCCGCGGCGTGGTCCTCGACGAGGCCGTCAACGACGTGCTGCCGAAGGCGTACGTCGAGGCGCTCCAGGAGAACAACCTCACGCCGCTCGCGCAGCCCGACATCGAGGTCACCAAGTTCGAGGACAACGACGGCCTCGAGTTCACCGCCGAGGTCGACGTGAAGCCTGAGTTCGAGCTCCCGGCGTACGACGGCATCGAGGCCTCCGTCGAGGACCTCGAGGTCTCCGACGAGGACGTCGCCGAGCAGGTCGAGGCCCTGCGTGAGCGCTTCGGCACCCTGATCGACGTCGAGCGCGCGGCGCAGGACGGCGACTTCGTGGTCATCGACCTGGTCGCCACCAACGACGGCGAGGTCGTCGAGGGCGCCGAGATCTCCGGCTTCTCCTACAAGGTCGGCAACGGCGGCATGATCGACGGGCTCGACGAGGCCCTGACCGGCATGGGCGTCGACGAGGAGAAGACCTTCACCACCCAGCTGGTGTCCGGCGACCTGGTGGGCCAGGACGTCGAGGTGGCCGTCAAGGTCACCCAGGTCCAGGAGCAGGAGCTCCCCGAGCTCGACGACGAGTTCGCCCAGGAGGCCTCGGAGTTCGACACCCTCGACGAGCTGCGTGCCGACGTCCGCGAGCGGCTGACCCGCGGCAAGCGCCTCGAGCAGGCCGCCGCCGCCCGCGACGCCGTCCTCGAGGCGCTGCTGGAGAAGGTCGAGATCCCGCTGCCCGACAGCATGGTCACCGAGGAGCTCAACGCGCGCCGCGGCAACCTGGAGCAGCAGCTCGCCATGGCCGGGATGACGCTCGAGAAGTACCTCGAGGACGAGAAGCAGACCCAGGAGGAGTTCGAGGCCGACCTCGAGCGCCGGGTCCGTGACGCCGTCGCCGCCCAGTTCCTCCTCGACGACATCGCCGACAAGGAGGAGATGGGCGTCGACCAGGGCGAGCTGACCCAGCACATGATCCGCCGCGCCCAGCAGTCCGGCCAGGACCCGCAGGAGTTCGTGAACCACATGTTCGAGCACAACCACGTGCCCGAGCTGGTCCAGGAGATCCGCCGCGGCAAGGCGCTGCAGCTGCTCGTCGAGGGCGCGACCGTCAAGGACGCCGCCGGCAACGTCGTCGAGCTCAAGGACCTGCAGGCCGACGGCACCATCGGCGAGCCCGCCGAGGAGACCGCCGAGGCCGCCGAGGAGACCGAGGCCCCGGCCGAGGCCTGATCCGCACGCTCCACCGTCGCACCCGGCATCCGGGTCGCCCTCCTCGCGGAGATGCGACCGGATGGCCGGGTGCGGTGCATTTCGGCTCAGCGCCGGGCCTCGACGAGGTGCCGGGTGGAGTGGGCGACGAAGGGCCCGCCCGTGCGCAGCCGGGCGTCGAGGGCGCGCAACCGGTCGTCGTACCGCTCCACGGTGAAGTCCGGAACCCACCACACGCACTTGCGCAGCAGCCACACGACCGCCCCGATGTCGTCCAGCTCGATGCGGCAGCGCGCCGTGCGCAGGTCGAGCACGGTCAGCCCCGCTGCCTCGGCCGCGGCCCGCTCGGTCCGGGGATCCCGCGCTCGCCGCTCCTCGGGAAGCGGGCCGAGGAACCACTCGATCAGCTCGAACGCCGACGCCGGGCCGACGTGCTGGGCCAGGTAGTGCCCGCCCGGGCGCAGCACGCGGGCGATCTCGGGCCAGTCGGGGGCGACCGGGTGCCGGGCGGTGACCAGGTCGAAGGTGGCGTCCGGGAAGGGGAGCGGTACGCCGGGGTCGACCTCGACGACCTCCACGCCGCGCGGGCCCAGCAGCTCGCGGGCGCGTGCTGCGTTGGGGGCCCAACCCTCCGTCACCACCATTCTCCGGGGGAGTGCCGGCGCCTCGGCGACGACCTCGCCGCCGCCGGTGTCGAGGTCGAGGGCGGCTCCGCTCCCGACGCCCGAGAGGCGCTCTGCCAGCAGCCGTGCGTACCCCCACGACGGCCGCTCCTCGCGCGCGCGGCCCTCGAGCCAGCCGAAGCCCCAGCCACTCACGTCGGCCTGCCGCGCCTCGGTCACCAGCTCCTCGAACGTCCGCACCCGGCCATGGTGGCACCCGGAAGTTGAGTGTACGCATGTGCACTCATTCGGCTAGGCTGCGGGCCATGACCACTGCCCCGACCGTCGTCGACGCCCTGGCCCTGGCCACTGCGGTCCTCGACGACCTGGTCGTGACGACCGCCCGCGACACCCACCAGGCGATCGCCCGCCGCACCCACGGCCTGGTCCGGCGCGGCGTCGGCCCGGCCGCCGTACCGGCCGAGGCACTGCACCGCGGCATCGCCGCGACCGTCTACGGCGCCGTCGGGCTCTCCTTCCGCGGGGCCAGCCTCGGGCTCGCCCGGCTGGGTGCCGCCGGCGTCGGCCCGGCGCTGGAGGACGGGCCGCGCGGCCGGTTCGTCAACGCCGCGGTCAACGGGCTGATCGGCGACGAGATCCGCCGCGACCGGCCGCGCCTGGCGATCGAGATGGGCGTGCGGAGCGGCGGGCGCGACGTACCCCTCACGCCGGCGGACCTCGCGCGCGCCTTCCCGGAGCCCACGGGCCGGATCGTCGTCTTCCTGCACGGCCTGTGCGAGAACGAGGACTACTGGAGGCGGCATCGTGACCGCCTCGGCTCGACGTACGGCGAGTCCCTGGCCGCCCGTGGCTGGACCCCCGTCTACCTGCGCGCCAACACCGGCCTGCCGTTGCGCGAGAACGGCGTCGTGCTCGCCTCGCTCATGCAGCACCTGGTCGACGCCTGGCCCACGGAGGTCACCCGGATCGCGCTCGTCGGGCACTCCCTCGGCGGCCTCATCCTGCGGGCCTCGTCCGCGGTCGTCGCCGAAGGGCAGGGCCCCGCAGCCTGGACCCGGCTGGTCAGCGACGTCGTCACGCTCGGTACGCCGCACCTCGGCTCCTGGTTCGCCGTGGGCGCCGACCACGCGAGCCGCACCCTCGCCCGCGCCCCCGAGGTCGCCGCCTTCGGCCGGATCATCGACCGCCAGGCGCCGGGCATCCACGACCTGATCGAGGGCCTCGCCCACGACGTACCTCCGCTGCCGCACGCCCGCTACCGCCTCGTGTCGGCCACGCTGACGCGCTCCGCGCGCCACCCGGTGGCACAGGCCGTCGGCGATCTGCTGGTCACCCCGCGCTCCGCCGTCGGTCGCGACCGGCGCGGCACCGAGCTGTTCCCCGACGCCGAGGTGCTCCATCTCGGCCGCACCGACCACTTCGGGCTGCTCAACCACCCCGACGTGCACACCGCGTTGGTGCGCTGGCTCGCGTGACATCTCCTCCCGTGGGAGGTGGTGGTAGGCCGACCGGCGACGTCATGATGAGCGCCATGACGACGAACGCCGCGCGCGAGCTGCGCGCCGAGGCCGTGATCGAGGCGCCCGCGGCGCACGTGTGGGCGCTGCTGACCGACTTCGGCCAGCTCGCCGAGTGGAGTCCCGAGACGGTCCGGATGGTGCCGCTCAAGCGCGGCGGCCTGCGCGTGGGCCAGTGGTACCTCGGCATCAACCGGCGCAAGGCCGTCGTGTGGCCGACCCGCTCGGTCGTCGCCGACGTGGCGCCCGGTCAGCGGCTGGTGTGGGACACGCCGTCCAGCGGCGCCCGCTGGATCTGGGAGCTCGAAGCGGACCCCGCCGACCCGGGCCGCACCCGCGTCGTGCACCGGCGCCCCGTCCCCGGCTCGCTGAGCATCGGCAGCCGGATCGTGGCCCCGCTGCTGCTCGGCGGCAACGACTCGCACGCCGACGAGCTCGAGGCCGGCATGGCGACCACGCTCGCCGGCCTCAAGGCCGCGGCCGAGAGGTAGCGTCCGCGTCACCCCAGCCACGGACCAGCCACGCGTAGCCGAGCGTGACGCCGACGCTGCAGGCGAGCCCGAACCAGGTGCCCTCCGTCGCGTCGAGGTCGACCAGACCGACGGCGCCGAAGGCCACCAGTGCGGCGTTGTTGGCGACATGGATGCCGATCGGGGCCTCCAGGCCGCCGGTGCGCCAGGCCAGCCAGCCGGCCGTGAGGGCGAAGACGGTGACGTCGAGCAGTCCGAGCAGGTCGTACTCGTGACCGAGGGTGAACAGCGGCACGGGCAGCACGATGGCGAACGCGGGATGGCGCAGCCACGCCCCGATGGTCTGCATCAGCAGCCCGCGGAAGGCGTACTCCTCCGCGGCAGCCTGGAGCGGCACCACGAGGAGCGCCACCGCGAGCAGCGGTGCTGTGGTGCCGGAGACGGCCAGGTCCTGCCACGTGCCGTCGAGGGTGACGAAGGCCAGCAGGGCGGGTACGACCAGGAGCAGGCCGAGGCCGACGCAGCGGACCAGCAGGACCCTGCGCAGCCTGCCCGTCACCGAGGACAGGGTGCCGGCCCCTCGGCCGCCGGCCAGCCGCACCGCCAGCAGGGCGGCGGGCAGCATCAGGGCGATCGTGGTCAGCATGACCGTCGCGACGAGCGGGTCCGACATCCCGGCGGGCCCGAACAGCCGGTCGACCAGTCCGTCCTGGCCCGGGACGGCGACCTCCACCACGGCCATCGGAACGATCGCCAGCATCGTCCCGGCGAGGAACAGGACGCCCGCGAGTGCCACCACGGCCAGGGGGCGCCACCACCGGTGGCGGGGTGTGCTGCGGGCCAGCCGGTGGAAGTCCCGTTCGTGGACGGTGTCCGGGACAGGGGCAGTCGTGATCGTCATGGCTCCACGCTCCCCGTCGGCCCCTCTCGACCGCATCGGGCGCGGGGCCGGGCCCGGGCACCGAAGGTCGGGGCGCGCTCATCCCTTCGGTTGATCCGCCCGCCCTGCTCTCGCTCTAGGCTCACGGCATGATCGGGCAGGCTCGGGGCGAGTACGACGCACCCCTCGTGGCGCGACGGCGCTCTCGGACGCTGCTGGTCGCGGTGTGCGCCGTTCTGGGCCTGCTCGAGGCCGCGATCACCATCGGAGGCGTCCTCGAGCGGCCCGACCCTCCGCCGGACGACCTGGTCGCCCTGTGGCTGCTGGCCGAGCTCGCCGCGGGCTGCGCCGCGGCGTACCTGCTGGCACGGGTCCTCGTCGAACGCTCACGGGCGGCCGGCCTGGTGCTGGCCCTGCTGGCTCCGCTCGGCGCGGCGACGCCGGCCGCAGTGGTGGCGGTGGTCCTCCTCGTGTCCCTCCGCTCGTGGCGCCTCGGGGCGGGGGCGGTCGCGGCGTTCGTCGTCCCCTGCTCGGCGAGCATCCTCGTCGTCGGGCGGGACCGGGTCGGCCTGCTCGGTGTGCTGGCGGGGGCGGTGGTGGTGATGGTGCTCGTCGGCCTCGTGGTCGGCGCGCGGCGCGAGCTCGCCGAGCAGGCCCACCGGGAGCGCGAGCTCGTCGTCGAGCAGGCGCGGAGCCACGAGCGGGCCCGGATCGCCGGCGAGATGCACGACACGCTCAGCCACCACCTCAGCCTGATCGCGCTGCATGCGGGGGCTCTCGGGCGTCGCGACGACCTCCCGGCGGACACCGTGCGCTCCAGCAGTCGGCTGGTCGCGGACCTCTCCCGCACCGCGCACGCTGAGCTGCGCGAGGTGCTCGGCGTGTTGCACCGGGACGAGGCGCCCTGCGCCGTACCGCCGGCCGGAGCCGCGCTCCTCCCGGAGCTGGTCGAGCAGCACCGGGCGGCCGGGGCACAGGTGCGGGCCGCGTTGGACCCGGCCGTGGTCGCCGACCCCGACGGACGTCTGTCCGAGACGACCTCCCGGCTGCTGCACCGGGTGGTGCGTGAGCTTCTCGCCAACGCCGCCCGCCACGCGCCCGGCGAGCCTGTCGAGCTCGACGTGACCGGTGGCGAGCGGGTGCAGGTCCGCTGCCGCAACCGGGTGGCGGCCCGCGCCGATCGCGCCGCTGCGGGTCTGGGCCTGGAGGGGATCGCGGAGCGGGTTCGTCTCGCCGACGGCCGGCATCGCGCGGGCCTCGTGGACGGGAGGTTCGTCGTGGAGGTCAGCGTCCCGTGGTGAGGGTCGTGATCGTCGACGACGAGCCGCTCGTGCGCGCCGGCCTGCGGCTGGTCCTCGATCCCGCCCGTGGCATCGAGATCGTCGGCGAGGCCGGCGACGGCGTCACCGCCCTCCGGGTGGTCCGCGAGGTCGACCCGGACGTGGTCCTGATGGACGTCCGGATGCCCGGCGGCGACGGGATCGAGGCGGTCGGCCGGATCCGGGCCGCCGGGCTGCGCTGCCGGGTCATCATGCTGACCGCCTTCGACACCGACGGGTTCGTCCTCGGCGCCCTGAGGGCCGGGGCCGACGGCTTCCTGCTCAAGGCCGAGGACCCCGAGCTGATCGAGCAGGCGGTGCTCGGCGCCGACGACGGGGCCGCCGTGATGTCGGCGGGGGTCCTGCGCCGGCTGGTCGCGCTGGCGGCGGAGCCGGTCGCGCCGGCCGGGGCACCTGCGGAGGTCACCGAGCGCGAGTGGGAGGTCGCCCGGCTCGTGGCGCGTGGGTGCTCCAACGCGGAGATCTCGTCGTCGCTCCACCTGAGCCTGGCCACGGTCAAGACCCACGTCGGCAGCCTGTTCGCCAAGCTGGGCCTCGACAACCGGGTCCAGCTCGCGATCCTCGTGCTCGAGCGGGAGTCCGGCCGGGTCAGCCCGGGAAGCCGGTGAAGCCCACGATCGTCGAGGCCCCGACGAGCCACACGGCGCTGGGGGAGACGTACGGGCCGCCGGGCGAGACCCCGTCGTCGTACCCCTCCTCGCCGATCGCGCTGACGTCCTTCTCCCACGCCACCTCTCCGGAGGTGCGGTCCAGGGCCTGCACGACCCACGAGGTCGCGTAGTCGCTCGCGACCTGGACGAAGGCGTCGGGGGTCTCGGTCGGGGCGACGTCGGTGCCCGGGCCGGACCACAGCGTCTTGCCGGTCCCGGCGTCGAGGTAGGTCGTCTGCATCTTCCCGGCCTTCGCGTCGAAGCCGGTCACCGCGACCTGCTTCCGGTCGGCGGTCCAGCGCCAGCCGGCCAGGTCGTCGCCGAGGTCGGCCCGCTCCCAGACCGCCTTGCCGGTGGTAACGTCGTAGAGCGTCGCGCCGACGCCGACCCGGCCCTCGGTGGTCGTCAGCCGCTGGTCCTGGGTGTCCCACGGCTGGCCCTCGAGCTGCAGCAGCACCTCGTCGCCGAGGAGCACCTCGAGCTTGTCGTTGCCGAAGCCGCGGCGCACGGTCCACGGCCGCTCGAGGAACGAGCCCTTGCCGAGCGGGGTGCTGCCGAGCACCTTGCCGCTGGCCCGGTCGAGCTCGAACTGGGTGGCGTCCGGCTGCCCGGACGGCGTCTCCTTCCAGGCCGCGACCGACACGTCGTCGCCGCTCAGGTCGAGCGCGGGGGAGCCGGACCCGAACCCGGCGAGCTCGGCGGCGCCCGCGGGGCCGCCGGGCCACACGCTCTTCAGCGTGGTCGCGTCGAGCGCCGCGACCGCGAACGGTGGCGGGTAGGCGGTCTCGTCGGCGCCCGCGGGCGTCACGACGACGTAGAGGACGCCGTCGTCGAGGACGGGCGTGGTGCCCGGGGCGACGGTGACCTCGGCCCCGGCGCCTGACCCGCCGGTCTCGGCGTTCACCCGGACCAGGGCGTTGCCCCGGGTGCAGTAGAGCGCGGCGTGGTCGGGTGTCCAGCAGCCGCCGTAGTCCTCGCCCTTCCACAGCACCTTCCCGGCGCCGGACACGCCGACCAGCAGCGAGGCGGCGGCCCCGTCGTCACCCTTGCCCTGGTCGGTGATCGCGGCCACCAGGACGTCGCCCACCACCACGCCACCCGGCTGCGGGACCTCGTCGTCGCCCGCCGGCGCCAGCGGCGCGAACCGGCCGCCCGGCAGCACCGTGTCGGCGCGCAGCTCCCAGGTCGTCGCCGGCTCGTGGAGCACGGCGGCCGCGGCCGTCGTACGGTCACCGTCGTCGGGCCCCTCCGGTCCGCCCTCGTCGGCGTCGCAGGCGGCCAGGCCGAGGCCCGCCAGGAGCGTGACGGCGGCGACGAGCCGGCCGGTGGATGGAGCCGCGGGCATGGGACCTCCTGGAGCGCGTGGGGCAGTCGGCTTCCCGGCAGGCTACCGGTGGGGTACGACGACCGGGCGCCGCGAATCTGCTGTCGGCGAACAGCGGTGTCGAACGCGTGGTTCTGCCTCCCGGTCCGGCTAGGGTCACTCGCGTGACTCAGAATCTTCCCGGTGGCGCTCACCACGCAGCGCGCGGTCATGAGATGAACCCGCAGATGAACGGGGGAGCGGGGATCAGCTTCCTCGACGACAACATCTACAGCCGGCTGCTCCGCGAGCGGATCGTGTTCCTCGGCTCCGAGGTGCGCGACCAGAACGCGAACGCGATCTGCGCCCAGCTGCTGCTGCTGTCGGCCGAGGACCCCGAGGCGGACATCTTCCTGCACATCAACAGCCCCGGTGGCTCCGTGGACGCCGGCATGGCCATCTACGACACCATGAACTACATCCCCAACGACGTCGCGACCGTCGGCATGGGCCTGGCCGCCTCGATGGGCCAGTTCCTGCTGTGCGCCGGCGCCAAGGGCAAGCGCTACGCCCTGCCGCACGCGCGGATCATGATGCACCAGCCCTCCTCGGGCATGGGAGGCTCCGCCTCCGACATCAAGATCCAGGCGCAGCAGTCGCTCCACATCAAGAAGGTGCTGCTCGACCTCATCGCCGACCACACCGGCCAGAGCGTTGAGCAGGTCACCGAGGACGCCGACCGCGACCGCTGGTTCACCGCCCAGGAGGCGCTGGAGTACGGCCTGGTCGACAAGGTCGTCAAGAGTGCCAAGGAAGCCGTCGACGAGGGCCGTCCGGCTCACAAGAAGGACTGAGTGATCACGCCATGAACTACTACATCCCGCAGTGGGAAGAGCGCACGTCCTACGGCTTCCGCCGGATCGACCCCTACGCCAAGCTGTTCGAGGACCGCATCATCTACCTCGGCACGCCGATCTCCGACGACGTCGCCAACGCCGTCATCGCCCAGCTGCTGTGCCTGCAGTCGATGAACCCCGACCAGGACATCAGCATCTACATCAACAGCCCCGGCGGCTCCTTCACCGCGCTGACCGCCATCTACGACACGATCCAGTTCATCAAGCCGGACGTGCAGACGGTGTGCATCGGCCAGGCGGCCTCGGCCGCGGCGATCCTCCTCGCTGCGGGCGCCAAGGGCAAGCGCCTCGCCCTGCCCAACAGCCGGATCCTGATCCACCAGCCCTACACCGAGGGCACGTTCGGCCAGACCTCGGACATCGAGATCCAGGCCAACGAGATCCTGCGCATGCGCGAGCTCCTCGAGAAGATGATCAGCGACCACTCGGGCAAGTCCGTCGAGGACGTCAGCCGCGACATCGAGCGCGACAAGATCCTCACCGCCCAGGGTGCGATCGAGTACGGCCTGATCGACGCCGTGCTCGAGTCCCTCAAGAAGACCCCGGCCCTCGCCTGAGCCGCGGCTCAGACGAGAACGAACAAGACCGATGAGCATCCCGACGTACCCCTCGTGTCACGCTCCCGCCGGAGCGTGGCAGGGGGTACCGTCGGGTAGTTCGATTGTGAGGAGGACCCGTGGCACGCATCGGTGACGGTGGCGACCTGTTGAAGTGCTCGTTCTGCGGCAAGAGCCAGAAGCAGGTCAAGAAGCTCATCGCTGGTCCGGGTGTCTACATCTGTGACGAGTGCATCGACCTGTGCAACGAGATCATCGAGGAGGAGCTCGCCGAGGGCTCCGAGGTCGAGCTCGCTGACCTGCCGAAGCCCAAGGAGATCTTCGAGTTCCTGAACTCCTACGTCATCGGGCAGGAGCAGGCCAAGAAGTCCCTCGCGGTCGCGGTCTACAACCACTACAAGCGCGTCCAGGCCGGGGTGCAGCCCATCTCCGGCAAGCACAGCAAGGACGAGGTCGTCGAGGTGGCCAAGTCCAACATCCTCGTCATCGGCCCGACCGGCTGCGGCAAGACCTACCTCGCCCAGACGCTGGCCCGGATGCTCAACGTCCCGTTCGCGATCGCCGACGCCACGGCGCTGACCGAGGCGGGCTACGTCGGCGAGGACGTCGAGAACATCCTCCTCAAGCTGATCCAGGCCGCCGACTACGACGTCAAGAAGGCCGAGACCGGCATCATCTACATCGACGAGATCGACAAGGTGGCCCGCAAGGCCGAGAACCCCTCGATCACGCGCGACGTCTCCGGTGAGGGCGTCCAGCAGGCGCTGCTGAAGATCATCGAGGGCACCACCGCCTCGGTGCCCCCGCAGGGTGGCCGCAAGCACCCGCACCAGGAGTTCATCCAGATCGACACCACCAACATCCTGTTCGTGGTGGGCGGTGCGTTCGCCGGCCTCGAGCACATCATCGAGCAGCGGGTCGGCAAGAAGTCCCTGGGCTTCACCGCCGAGCCGCGCGGCGAGGCCGAGCGCGCCGCCGACGACCTGCTCGCCCAGGTCCGCCCCGAGGACCTCACCAAGTTCGGCCTGATCCCCGAGTTCATCGGCCGCCTGCCGCTGATCGCGAGCGTCAGCCCGCTCGACCAGGACGCCCTGGTCCAGATCCTCACCGAGCCGCGCAACGCCTTGGTGAAGCAGTACAAGAAGCTCTTCGAGCTCGACGGCGTCGAGCTGGAGTTCACCGACGACGCCATCGGCGCGATCGCCGACAAGGCCCTCGAGCGCGGCACCGGCGCCCGCGGCCTGCGCGCGATCATCGAGGAGGTCCTCCTCCACGTCATGTACGACGTCCCCAGCCGCGGCGACGTCGAGAAGGTCGTGGTGACCAAGGAGGTCGTCGACGACGAGGTCGCGCCGACGCTGGTGCTGCGCGAGTCCAAGAAGAAGAAGTCGGCCTGATCCCGGGGACCGGCTGACCGGTCCGTATCGGTTCCCCGACTTCGGGAACCGACCAGGCATGACTGTTCATCCACCGACCACCGACTCCCGAGGGGCCGGGGCGCTGACGACCGGCCAGCTCGTCGCCCGGATCTCCGAAGACGTGCGCGAGCTGGTGCGCGACGAGCTGCGCCTGGCCCGTGTGGAGACGACCGAGAAGGCCAACGGGCTCGGGATCGGCGCCGGGATGCTCGGCGCCGCCGGCCTGTTGGCCCTGTACGGCGTCGGCGTGCTGCTCGCCACCGCGATCCTCGCGCTGGCGCTCGCCCTCCCGGCCTGGCTGGCCGGACTGGTCGTGGGCGTGGCCCTGCTCGCGGTCGCCGGCGTGGTCGCCCTCGTCGGGCGCAAGCGCGTCGCGGCCGCGACCCCGCCGGTCCCCGAGCGGGCGCTGGCCGGCGTCCGCGAGGACGTCGCGGCGATCAGGCACCCGCGATGAGCGGCCACCGGGCCGCCGCGGACGGTGCCGGCGTCGAGGAGCTCGAGCGGACCATCGAGCACACCCGCGCGGAGCTCGCCGGCGACGTCGACGTCCTGGTCGCGCGGCTCGCCAGGCGCTCGCGCGGGGTCGCGATCGGCGTCGCCGCAGTGGTGTCGCTCGCGGCGGCTGCGGTCGTGCTGCGGCGCCGGGGAGGCCGGCGATGACGCACGAGAAGCGGACCAGCCGCTCGGCCAAGCTGCTCTACCGCCCGTGGGGGCTCGCCGGCAGCCTCCTCGGCGGGCTCATCGCGGGCCAGGTCTTCCAACAGGTGTGGAAGCGGGTCGACCCGCAGGCGACCGACGATCCGCCCAAGCCGTTGCAGTCGGAGTACCGGCTGCGCAAGATCCTGGTCGCGGCGATGGTGCAGGGAGCGATCTTCTCGGCCGTCCGGGCGCTCATCGACCGCGGCGGTGCGCGCGCCTTCGAGCGCTGGACGGGGGAGTGGCCGGGCGACTGAGCCCGGACCGGACCTACTCCTTCGGAGCCTCCGGCTCCTCCTCCGCGATCTCGGCGGTGACGCTCAGCTCGGTGGCGTCCTCGGCGACCGTGAAGACCAGCTCACCGACCACGTTGCCGCTGCGGCGCAGGTCCTCGGCAGCCTTCTCGGCGGCCTCGACCAGGCGTGCGGGACCGCTGACCTCGACCCGGGCGAGCGGTGCGCGCATCTTGACCTTGGCGGCCGACTTGGCGCCGCGGATGCCGGACAGGGCGGCCGCGACGGCGTCGATCAGGGAGCCGTCGGAGGCGGCGGGGGAGCCGAGCTCGGTGACGCTCGGCCAGGCGGCGGTGTGCACCGAGCCCTCCTGCCACCACGACCAGACCTCCTCGGTGACATAGGGGAGGAAGGGCGCGAGCAGCCGGAGCTGGACCTGCAGGGCGAGGGCGAGGGTGGCTCGGGCGGAGGACGAGGCGTCGCCGTCGCCGGCGTACGCGCGCTCCTTGACCAGCTCGAGGTAGTCGTCGCAGAACTCCCAGAAGAACTTCTCGCTGACCTCGAGCGCGGTGGTGTAGTCGTAGGCCTCGAACGCCTCGGTGGCGCGGCGGACGACGCCGCCGAGGCGGCCGAGCAGCGCGGTGTCGACCGGCTGGCTGACCGCGGCGGCGCTGAACGTGGTCGCGCCGACGCTGCCGAGCACGAACTTCGAGGCGTTGAGGACCTTCATCGCCAGCCGGCGGCCGACCTTCATCTGGGTCTCGTCGAACGGCGAGTCCAGGCCGGGGCGGGCGATGGCCGCACGCCAGCGGACCGCGTCGGCGCCGTACTTGTCGAGGATCTCGTTGGGGACCACGACATTGCCCTTGGACTTCGACATCTTCTTGCGGTCGGGGTCGACGATGAAGCCCGAGATCATCGCGTGCGACCACGGGGCGACGTGGTTCTCGAAGTGCGCGCGCACGACGCGGGAGAACAGCCAGGTGCGGATGATGTCGTGGGCCTGGGTGGCCAGGTCCATCGGGAACACCCGCGACCACAGGTCGGGGTCGGACTCCCAGCCGCCCGCGATGTGCGGGGTCAGGGACGAGGTGGCCCAGGTGTCCATCACGTCGGGGTCGCCGATGAAGCCGCCCGGCTTGCCGCGCTGCTCCTCGGTGTAGCCGGTCGGCGCCTGGGTCGACGGGTCGATCGGCAGATCGGCCTCGGTCGGCAGGAGGAGCCGCGTGTAGTCGGGCTCGCCCTCGGCGTCGAGGGGGTACCAGACCGGGAACGGGATGCCGAAGAAGCGCTGGCGTGAGATCAGCCAGTCACCGTTGAGGCCGCCCACCCAGTTGTCGAAGCGGTGCTTCATGTGCGGCGGCAGCCAGTCGATCTCCGAGCCGCGCTCGAGCATCTGCTTGCGGATCCCGGCGTCGCGGCCGCCGTTGCGGATGTACCACTGGCGGGTGGAGACGATCTCGAGCGGCTTGTCGCCCTTCTCGTAGAAGTTCGCCATCCGCTGCGTCGGCTTCGGGTCGCCGTCGAGGTCACCGGACTCCTTGAGCTTGGCGACCATCGCCTCGCGGGCGGAGTGGACGGTCTTGCCCTGGAGGTCCTCGTACGCCGTCGAGGCCTGCTCCGAGGAGAGCCACTCGGGCGTCTCGCGGGTCAGCCGGCCGTCGCGGCCGATGACGGTGCGCACCGGCAGCTGCAGCTCGCGCCACCACTGGACGTCGGTGAGGTCACCGAAGGTGCAGCACATCGCGATGCCGGCGCCCTTGTCCTTCTCGGCGGCGGCATGGGCCAGCACGGGGATCTCGACGCCGAAGACCGGCGAGGTGACCGTCGTACCGAAGAGGTCCTGGTAGCGCTCGTCGTCGGGGTGCGCGATCAGCGCGACCACCGACGGGATCAGCTCGGGCCGGGTGGTCTCGATGTAAACAGGCTTGCCCGGCGAGCCGTCGGGCTGCGCAGGGGAATGGAAGGCGACCCGGTGGTAGGCGCCGGCGTAGTCACGCGCCTCCAGCTCGGCCTGCGCGACCGCGGTCTGGAAGGTGACGTCCCACAGCGTCGGCGCCTCCTGGAGGTAGGCCTCGCCGCGGGCCAGGTTGCGCAGGAACGCGCGCTGGCTGACGGTCTGCGCCTTGGTGCCGATCGTGGTGTAGGTCGTGTTCCAGTCGACGCTGAGGCCCAGGGTGCGCCACAGGTCCTCGAAGACCTTCTCGTCCTGCTCGACCAGCTGCTCGCACAGCGCGATGAAGTTGGGCCGGCTGATCGGGACCTGGCGCTTCGGGTCCGGCTTCTCGGGCGGGGTGAAGTCGGCGTCGTAGGGCAGCGACGGGTCGCACCGCACGCCGAAGTAGTTCTGCACGCGGCGCTCGGTGGGCAGGCCGTTGTCGTCCCAGCCCATCGGGTAGAAGACGGACTTGCCCTGCATCCGCTGGAAGCGGGCGATCAGGTCGGTGTGGGTGTAGGAGAAGACGTGCCCGACGTGCAGGCTGCCGCTGACGGTCGGCGGCGGGGTGTCGATCGCGTAGACGTTCTCGCGCGGCTGGGTGCGGTCGAAGCCGTAGGTGTCGGCGTCCTTCCAGCGCTGCGCCCACTTCTCCTCGAGCCCCTCCAGCGCGGGCTTGTCCGGTACGACGACGGCGCCGTCGGGCGCGTCGGTCGGGTCCGGGGTCTGCGTGCTGTCGGGCTCGGTCATGGTCGAAGCCTATTGCGCACCGCGGCCGCGGCTTCAACCGGCGGCTACTCTCGGACGATGCGCCTGTTCCCGCGAACCGTCACCACTCTCGCTGCCGGTCTGGCCCTCGGGCTCGCCGTCCCGCCGGCGCATGCGTCCGCGCCCGCCGCGGGCCCTGACACGGTCACGTTGACCGGCACGGGCTGGGGGCATGGCCGAGGGCTCTCGCAGTATGGCGCGCAGGCCCGTGCCAACGCCGGACAGCCGGCCGCGGCCATCCTCGACTTCTACTACCCGGGCACGGCGACCGGCGTCGGTGGCGGCTCGGTCAAGGTGCTGATCACCGCCGACACCTCGAGCAACGTCGTGGTCCAGCACCGGTCGCGGCTCAAGGTCCGCAGCCTGGCCACCGGGAAGGCGTGGAAGCTGCGCAAGCGTGGCGCGAAGCGCTGGAAGCTGACCGCGCACGGCGCCGACACGAAGCTGTCGGTGAAGACCAAGCGCTGGCACAAGGTCCGGATCATCCCGGGGCAGGCCGAGTTCCAGGGCAAGGGCGGCACCCTGCGGCTCTACGTGCCCGGCGGGGCCGCCGACTACCGCGGCAAGATCCGCTCCGTCGTGCCGGCCAACGGGCAGGGCCGCGACACCGTCAACGTGGTGAGCGTGGAGAAGTACCTGCGCGGCGTGGTGCCCGCCGAGATGCCCGCGAAGTGGAACCCGCAGGCGGTCCAGGCGCAGGCCGTGGCTGCCCGCACGTACGCGATCTTCGAGCGCGACACCGAGGACCACGGTCCGTTCGACGTGTACGACACCACCCAGTCGCAGGTCTATCGAGGCATCGCCGTCGAGCAGCCCGAGTCGAACGCCGCCATCGCGGCCACGGCCGGGCAGATCCGGACGTACGGTGGGTTGCCCGCGTACACGCAGTTCTCCTCGAGCAACGGTGGCTGGACCGCTGGCGGTGGCGAGCCCTACCTGGCGGCAGCACCTGACCCCTATGACCCGAAGACATCATGGACGGCCGTGGTTCCCGCGTCCTCGATCGAAACTGCGTTCCCCAAGGTCGGGGACTTCCAGTCGCTCCAGCTGACGCTGGATACGCCCAGCGGCGGTCACGTGGCGAGTGTCCGGATCGTGGGTCCCGGGGGAGTGTTCGTGGACGTCGACGGAGAGGTCTTCCGCAGTCGCCTGGGCCTCAGGTCGACGATGTTCGCTCAGACGGCCTGACGACCGGCGCTCGCCCGGCCCGCAGGAACCCCCGCAGCAACAGCCCGGCGACCAGCGCCCAGAACGCGGCGCCGATCCCGAGCACGGTCACACCGGAGGCCGCGACCACCAACGTCGCGGCCGCGGGCTCGCGCTCGGCCGGGTCGGCGAGCCCCTCGGCGAGCGCGGCGCCGAGGGTGCCCAGCAGGGCCAGTCCGGCTGCCGCCTGCATCACCCCGTCCGCCGCTGCGGCGACGAGCGTGGCGAGCGCCGTACTGGCCACGGCGAGCACGAGGTAGGCGACCGACGCGCTGACCGCGGCGATCCAGCGCCGCCGCGGGTCCGGGCCGGCGGTGGGGCCGGCGGACAGGGCCGCGCTGATCGCGGCGAGGTTGATCGCGTGCCCGCCGGTGGGAGCGCCGGCGACGGTGCCGATCCCCGTGACGGCGAGCGACTCGCGCCAGGGGACCCGGTAGCCGAAGCCGCTCATCACCGCGACGCCCGGCACGTTCTGCGAGGCCATCGTGACGACGTACAGCGGCAGTGCGATGCCGACCAGTGCGGACAGCGACCAGGTGGGCGTGGTCCAGGCCAGGTGCGGGGCGAGGTCGGCGGCGTCGATCCGCGCGGTGGCGAGCACGGTCCCGAGGGCCACGAGGAGGGCGCCCGGCACCGCCCAGCGAGGGGCGAGTCGGAGCAGGACCAGCCAGGTCATGACGAGCGGGGCGACGGCGGCGGGGGAGTCGACCAGGGCAGTGACCGGCGCGATGCACAGCGGTAGCAGGACGCCGGCCAGCATCGCGCGGGCCAGGCTGTGCGGGATGGCTGCGACGAGGTCGCCGACCTTCGGCACGAGCGCGGTCAGCACGATCAGCACGCCGGTCGCGACGAACGCGCCGACGGCGGCCGACCAGCCGCCGGTGACGCCGGTGGAGGTCGCGAGCAGCGCGGCACCCGGGGTGGACCAGGCGAGGGTGACCGGGATCCGGTGCCGCAGCGAGAGCCACAGCATGCCGAGCGACTGGGTCACCAACAGCGTGGCGAGACCGGACGCGGCCTGCGCGGGGGTGGCGCCGACCGCGACCAGGCCGGCGAGCACCACGACGAACGAGCTGCTGAACCCGACCAGGGCCGTGACGACGCCCGCCATCACGGGACCGTGAGTAGTCTCCTCGGACACGCCGCCTCCTCCGGGAACACCGGTGCGGCGTTCTGTATACGGAACACTCTAGGCGGTGGGCGGCGATGGCGCGAGAGGTCGGCGCCCGGATCCGGGCGCTGCGCGAGGCGCGGGGCCTGTCGCTGTCCGCCCTGGCCGCCCAGGCCGGGATCGGGAAGGGCTCGCTGTCCGAGCTCGAGACCGGTCGGCGCAACCCCACGCTCGACACGCTGTATGCCGTCGCGGCGCCGCTCGGCGTACCGCTGGCGGCGCTCGTCGACGACCATGACGGCGCCGTGCTCGCCCACGGCGGCATGGTCACCACCCGGGTCCGGGTGGTGCGCGAGCCCGGCCGCACCACGGAGGTCTACCTGATCCGGCTCGCCCCGGGTGCTGAGCGGATCTCCCCGGCGCACTCCGGCGGCGTCGAGGAGCAGCTCGTCGTCCTGGAGGGCGTGGGCGAGGTCGAGCACGGCGGCCGGGTGCTCGCCGTCGGCCCGGGCGACCACGTGAGGTTCGCCGCCGACGTGCCGCACGCCTACCGGGCCGGTCCCGACGCGCCGCTGGAGGCGGTCAACGTGATCGTCACGCCCGGCTGACATCCCCCGAACCGTTCAATCGAACGGTTCGGGGGAGTTGGTGCTACAACAAGCGGCTCAAACCGTTCGATCGAACGGTTTGGCGGGCGCTCAGAACGGCGGCCGCCCGGTCCCGCTGACCCGGAACCGACCCCACGGGTCGACGTCGGCGACCTTGCCGTCGGCCTCCCCGTGAACGGTCCGCAGGGTCACCGCGGACCCGCTGCGGACGGCGTCGAGCGCGCTGTCGACCGCGATCCGACCGTACCAGTGGAAGTGCCCGTCGAGCGGCTGGAAGGCGCCGCGCAGGGTCACCGACACGGGGTGCTCGGTGCCGGCGGCCACCAGGACCGCCGGGCCGTCGTACGCCTCCTGCGGCTCGTGGAGCCCGGGCTGCGGCGCCGCGCTCATCGGCGCTTCTGCGTGCGGATCGGCGTGACGTCGCTGTCGCCCGCGTCGAGGCGGGACAGGTCGACGCCGCTCTCGGCCGCGGCGCCGGACAGGGCGTGCCAGATGAAGTCGCTGAGGTAGCCGGCTGCTGCGCTGCGCGAGACGGTGTGCCGCTCGAGCCACCACTGGCCGACGGAGGTGCCGAGGCCGACGACCGCGTGCGCCCACGGCTCGGCCGCGCCGGTGTCGCCGCCGAGGTGGCGCAGTGCGTCGCCGAGCAGGCGGGTCAGCTTCGCGGCGATCTGGTCCTTGCCCGCCGCGAGCGGGTCGGTGCCGCCGGCGGGCCTGCTGAGCAGGAGGAAGGCCTGGGGGTGCTCGCCGAGGGTGTCGAGGTACGCCGCCACGCCGGCCGTGACCCGGTCGCGGGCCGAGGCGGGCGCGAGCACCGCCGTGAGCACCCGGGCCAGCACCAGGTCGGCCGCCCAGGCGCCGACCGCGGCGTGCAGCTCGCTCTTGTCGGCGAAGTAGCGGTAGAGCACCGGCTTGCTGACCCCGGCCTCCGCTGCGATGTCGGCGACCGAGGCGTCCGGCCCGAGGCTGTCGATGGCGCGCACGGCCGCGAGCACGAACTCCTCGCGGCGCTCAGCGCGGTGTCGTTCCCAGCGGGTGGTGCGTCCGTCGCTCTTGACGTGGGGGGCCATGGGGAGAAGAGTACCTTTATCCGTTACCGACGGTAATACCTATGTCTCAGGAGGACCCGTGACCCTCGTCGATGACGCGCTGTCCGAGCGGCTGCTGCGCTCGACCGCCCGCCAGTCGTACGACCCGGAGGTCGACCTCGACTGGAGTGCTCCTCCCGTCCCCGGGCTGTGGTGGATGCAGCCCGAGCGGATGTCGCTCTACGGCACCCCGATGTGGAGGGCGCTCAGCGAGGAGCAGCGGATCACCCTGTCCATGCACGAGGTCGCGAGCATCGCCAGCGTCGGGATCTGGTTCGAGATCGTGCTCATGCAGATCCTGCTGCGCGACGCCTACCGGGAGGACCCCACCTCCGCCCGCACCCAGTTCGCGCTGACCGAGGTCGGCGACGAGACCCGGCACACCGTGATGTTCGGCCGGGCGATCGGGTCGATGGGGGTGCCGGCGTACGGCCCTCGGCCCACGCCCCACCGGCTCGCACGGCTCGGTCCGCTCGCACTGCGCGGTGCCAGTGCGTACGCCGGCATCCTGATCGGCGAGGAGCCCGTCGACCGCTGGCAGCGCGAGATGATGCGCGACGAGCGGATCCAGCCCCTGACCCGGATGGTCGCCCGGATCCACGTCACCGAGGAGGCCCGGCACGTCACCTTCGCCCGCGACGAGCTCGCGAAGTCGGTGCGCGGCCTGGGCCGCACCAAGCTGCGCTGGCACCAGGCGATGACGGCCCAGGTCGCCTACGTGACGATGCGCTCGCTGGTCCACCCGGACGTCTACAAGGTCGTCGGGCTCGACCCGCAGGAGGCGCGGCGCCAGGCGCTCGGCAACGAGAGCTACCGGGAGACGATCGCCTGGATGGGCGAGAAGGTGATGCCGGTTCTGCAGGAGAACGCAATGGTCTCCGAGCGCGACCGCAAGGTCTGGCGCGCGTCCTTGCTCATGCGCTGAGCGCGGCACCGGTCTCGCGCCGGGCCTGCCACCACGCGACGGTCTCGCGGATCGCGGTGTCGAACGGCGTCGGCGCCAGGCCGAGGCGCTGCTCGCTGTATCGCGAGTCGAGCACGAACGGCGCGGTGAACTGGAAGCTCATCTCGGCCAGCTCCCGGGTGTCGCGGTGCACGAGGCCGACGGTGCGCAGCATGCCGGCCGAGATCGCGCCGAGCCGGGGGAGCGGTACGCCGGCGGCCGCGGCGAACGCCGTCGCCAGCTCGCGCTGGGTGAGGGCCGGGCCGGTGGGCGCGTGCAGGAACGAGCCGTGCAGGGCGGGGTCGGCCGCGGCGCGGATCATCGCTGCCGCCAGGTCGGGCACGTAGGTGAACGAGTGGGGCTGGTCGAGGCTGCCGACCACGCGCAGGGTGCGCCCGGACAGGATGGCCGATGCCAGCCGCTCGCCCGCGTGGGAGGTGAGCACCCGCGGGCCGAGGAAGTCCGAGGCCGCCACGCTGACGGTCGCGGTCGCCGACGCGGCGCGGGCGCGCAGCAGCTCGGTCCGGATCCCGGGCTTGCCCCCGGACGCGTCGCGCGGCAGGTCCTCGGTGATCGGTCCCGCCACCTGGCCGTAGGCGTAGAGGCTCTCGGGGAAGACGACGACCGCGCCGGCCCGGCCGGCCGCCGCGAGCAGGGCCTGCTCGGTGGGGATCAGCTCGGCGCGCCAGGTCGCGGCGTCGTAGCGCGACGCGTGGACGCAGTGGTGGACGGCGACCGCACCCTCGAGGAGCGCGTCGAGCGCGCCCGGCTGGGCGACGTCGGCGCGGCGCCGCGAGATGAGCGGGTGCTCCGGGCCGCTGCCCGAGCGGGTGACGAGGACGACGTGCTCGCCCCGGTCGGCGAGCTGCAGGGCGATGGTGCTGCCGACCGGTCCGGCTCCGGTGACGACGTGGTGGTTCATGGGGTTTCCTCTCCTGGGGGAAAGCGAGAGCGGTGCTCTCCATTTCGAGGATGCCTGCTCGTGGAACGAAAAGCAAGAGCACTGCTCACTTTTGCGGCAACTGTTCACGAACGTGGCATGATGCGGTCATGGCCACCACTCCACGGGCACGTGCCCGCGCGCAGACGATGGAGGACATCACCCGGATCGGGCGCCAGCACCTCGCGGAGTACGGCGCGGCCGCACTCTCGCTGCGCGCCGTCGCCCGAGACCTCGGCGTGGTCTCGTCGGCGGTCTACCGCTACGTGAAGAGCCGCGACGACCTGCTGACGCTCCTCGTCGTCGACGGCTACGACGAGATGGCCGACGCGGTCGAGACGGCGCTGCGCCGCCCCGCGGTCGACCGGGGCAGCCACCGCGACCGGTTCCTGGCGTTCGGGCGGGCGGTGCGCGCCTGGGCACTGGGCGAGCCCGCCACCTATGCCCTGCTGTACGGCGCCCCCGTGCCCGGCTACCAGGCCCCGGCCGAGCAGACCACCGGCCCCGGCACCCGCGTGGTCCGGGTGCTGCTCGAGCTGGCCGCGGCAGCGCTCGCCGACGGCGCCCTGGCCGTGCGGGAGCCGGCCGCCCCCGTCCCGCCGACGCTGGTCGCGGGCTTCGACGAGGTGCGCGCGCAGTTCGGCGTCGACCTGCCCGACGAGGTGATCGTGGCCGGCGTGCTGGTCTGGGCCGGGATGTTCGGCTGCATCAGCTTCGAGGTGTTCGGCCAGTACGGCCCCGGGGCGTTCGGCGACCCGGCAGCGCTCTTCGAGCACCACCTCGCCACGCTCGCCGAGGACCTCGGGCTCAGCTGAAGAGCCGCCGGGCTGCGATCACCTCGGCGTAGACCGCCGGGGCCAGGGCGGCCCCCTCGCGTCGTACGCCGGACGCCGCGAGGACCAGCAGCCGGTTGAGCCGAACCTCGCTCGGCCGGCCGCGCGGGTCCCAGGCGCCGGTGCCGATGTCCATCCAGTACCGGCCCGCGGCGGCCTCCTGGGCCTCGTCGCGGTCGTGGTCCTTGCTGGTCAGGGCGAGGGCGTGCAGGACCTCGCGACCGTCGTTGCCCGTGGCCGTGCCGATCACCAGGACCGGCCGGTCCTTGCCCTGGCTCGGGTCGTCCTCGTAGGGCACCCACGCCCACACGACCTCGCCCGGGTCGGGGCGGTCGTCCTCGACGGGTGCGTAGGTGCCGTCGGGCCGGCCGCTCATCGCTCCTCCAGGAACTGGCCGACCAGGCCCGGGGTGGCGGCCTCCGCGAGCGCGATCGCCGCGTCCGCGGGTACGTCGGGCACGTGCACCTGTCCCTTGCCGCCGGCGGTCGTGGCGGCCAGCGCGACCAGGCCGGCGCGACGCTGGAACCACGTGGCGCGCTGGTTCCAGCCGATCACGTGTCCCGCCGCGACCGCGTCCCGGCTGCGCAGGACCGAGCCGGAGCGCATCACGACGTGGCCGTCGACGAACGCGTGCCCCAGTGCGCGGGCCCGGTCGGTCGCCAGCGCGAGCGCGACGATGACCGGGAGCAGGGCACCGGCGAGCAGCCAGGCCGGACCGCCGGCCAGGACGGCGACCACCGCCGTGAGCACGAAGGGGAGCGCACCGAGCAGCGCCCGGCTGTAGCGACGGGTCGTCGCCGCGCGGCCGTGGGGGAGCAGTGCCGCGGACACCGGAGCCGGGGTGCCGAGCACGGCCGCCGCGACGTCGTACCCGGTCGTCCGCGGCGCCGGCGGCAGCAGCACCGCCGAGCCGGCCCGGTCGCCGCTCAGGCCGGTGACGATCGCGCCCACGCGGCGCCCGCGCGCGACCCGCAGCGCCGCGGGCTCGCCGAGGCTGACGCCCGCGAGGCGGGCGACGTCGATGCTGGTCTCGCGGCGGGTGAGCAGGCCGCGGCGCACGTGCCAGGCCGCGCCGTACCGGCTCAGGACGAACCCGCCGTTCGTGACGAGGTAGCCGCCGACGGCGAGCAGGACGACGAGGACGATCGCGCCGAGCACGACCCCGACGACGAGGGTCAGGTCGATGGCGGCGAGGTCCTCCTCGCTGACCCGGATCTGGATCGACTCGTTGAGCTGGGCGCCGGTGGCGAGGATCGCGCCGAGCCCGACGAGGGCGGTGCCGCTGAACGGCGCGTACCAGAGCCAGCGTGGCACGAAGCGCGCCACCACCTGCTCCTGCTCGGCCTGCTCGCCGGGCAGGACGGAGCCGCCGTCGGCAGGACGGGCGGTGTGCAGCAGCTCGGCACGCAGCCGGGCCGCCTCCTCCTGCGGCAGTGCGTCGAGCGCGAGCCGCTCGTCGCTGTCGCTGGTGACGCTGCCCGTGCCGATCACGACCGTCGTCAGCCCGAGCAGGCGGTGGACCGGCGACGCGGTCAGGTCGACGGTGCGGACCCGGTCGACCGGCGTCGACAGCGTGTGCCGCTGCAGCAGTCCGCGCCGCAGCTCGACCCGCCCGCCGGCGATCCGGTAGGTCGTGGTCAGGTAGCGCACGACGCCGAGCGCGACCGGGATGCCGACGCCCAGCAGTGCCCAAGGACCGGTGCCGGACGCGCCGCCGGCGACGAGCAGGCCCACGAGGACCGGCAGGAACTTGCCGACCTCCTTGATCGGATGCACCAGCAGCATGCGTGGGTCGAGGCGCTGCCAGGCGACGGGCGGTGGCGGCGGGACGGCCAGGCTCACGTCGCGTCGCCCTCGACGAGGTCGGCCTTGCGGGTCAGCTCGTTGACGAGGGCGAGCGCCACCGGGCGGTCCAGCCCCTCGATCTGCAGCGGCCCGGCCGCCGAGGCCGTCGTCACCGTGACCGTCGCGAGCCCGAACAGCCGCGCCAGCGGTCCCTGGGCGAGGTCGACCGTCTGCACCCGCGACATCGGCGCGATCCGGCGCTCCTGGGCCCACCAGCCGCGCTGGGTGTAGACCGCGTCGGCCGAGACCTCCCAGCGGTGCACGGCATATCTCCACTGCGGTACGACGACCGCCACCGTCGCGCACACGACCACCGCCAGCGCCAGCAGCCACCAGCGCAGGCCGTCCGGCCCGAGCAGCACCGCGGCCACCCCGAGCCCGATCGCCACCACGAGTGCGGTGATCCCGGTCTCGACGTGCCACATCAGGCGGGCACGGGGACTGACCCGGTGGGCGGGATCGCGCAGCTGGCTCACGCCGGCGAGCCTACGTGCTGACGCGTCGGGCCCCGGCCCGGACGAGGCCGGGACGATCGTCCCGGCCGAACCGCCGTAGATCCATCCGAATTGACCATGGTCACGAGGCCTTCGGTCATGATCTGCCCACTCCGCCACGCAGGTCCGCCAGAGCGACCTAGCCTCGATGGCATGCTGGACACCCTGACCCTGCGCGTGGCCTTCGGCCTCGTGGCGGTCTGCGTGCTCGCGCTGTTCTACGGCGTCACCTACCGCTCGACCCGATCTGCCTACAGCGCGTGGTGGTGCCTCTCGCTGGCGGCGTTCGTGGTGAGCGCCCTGCTCTTCCTCTTCAACGACACGCCGGCCCAGGTGGCGGCGAACCCCGCGGGCAACACGATCGCCGTTCTCGGTGCCGGCTGCGTGTGGGCCGGTGCCCGTTCCCTGAGGGAGCGTCCCGTCGCCAAGTGGGAGCTCGCCGTGGTGCCGGTCGTCGTCCTGCTGGCATCGCTGCTGGACGATCCGCGCTCCGACGTCTGGTCCGGCGGGGCGGTCTACCTGGTGGCCATGGGCGTCCTGATCGGCCGGTCGGCCGCAGAGCTGGTCCTGCTCCTGCGGGAGGCTCCTGATCGGGACCGGCGCGCCCAGTTCCGCTTCGCCGTGCGGGCCATGGCCATCGCGTCGGGTGGGATCGCGGCGTTCTACCTGGGACGGGCCGTGGCCTTCGTCGTCGTCGGGCCGACGCATCCGGTCTTCGAGGCCGTCTTCGGCGGACAGGTGACCACGCTGCTGACCATGCTGCTCCTCGTCGTGGTCACCTTCAGCATGTCCGCTCTCAGCCACGAGCAGCAGACGACCGAGCTGCGCCGCCAGGCGACGCGTGACGGCTTGACCGGCCTCCTCAACCGCGTCGAGTTCCTGCGCGCCGCCCAGCGCACGATCGACGACGGACCGGTTCGCGCCGAGACCGCGATCGTGGTGGCCGACCTCGACGGGTTCAAGGGAATCAACGACAGCTTCGGGCATGCTGCCGGAGACCGTGCGCTGACCGCCTTCGCGGACGCGTGCCGCGCAGTGGTCGGGATGCGGGGGATCGTGGCCCGACTCGGCGGCGACGAGTTCGTCCTGCTCACCGACGGGACGCCGGCGGAGGAGGTGGCAGCAGCCATCGCCCTGCGCTACCGCGGTGAGGGCGGACCCATGCCCACCGTGAGCTTCGGCATCGCGGCGGCACTGCCCGGCGACGACGTCGCGCCGGTGCTCGCCCGGGCCGACCAGGCGCTCTACGAGGCCAAGGCGGCCGGACGAGCCAGGGCCGTGCGCTACACCGACCGCCCTCCCTTCCTCGTCGACGGCGGCCGCCGTACGGCGTGAGGGCTCAGCCCCGGGCGATCCGCTTCGACAGGTGCAGCTGGTCGCCGATCGGGCCGCGGCTGAATCCGTCGTCCATCACCATCGTCCGCTCGTGCATGCGGGCGACCCCGACGCCGACCCGCACCCATGCGGGCGTCCCGAGGCACGCGGTCGGGACGACGAACGTGATGGCCTTGCGCTCAGGCGTGGCCGTCAGCCCCTCGCACGGGATCTCGTCGAGCTTGCGCGTCATCGAGACGCCGGACTCGCCGTAGAAGCGCAGGTAGGTGACGTCGAAGGTGCCGGACGGGGTCTTGACCTGCGTGGCCAGGAAGGTCTTCTTGGTGGGCAGTGCGCCCCGGGTGCGGAGACGGACGGTCAGGGTCTCGGCGCCGTGGCTGATCTCCACGCGGCGGATGTCGGCGCGGCGCTCGTTCCGCGCGGGGTGGAGCCGTTCGCTGTCGACCGGGCCGCTCTGCGCGTCGCGCGCCGGGTCGGTGTGGACCAGGTCGGCGGCGGAGGCCGAGCCGGGGGCGGTGAGCAGGAGCCCGGCCGCGCAGGCGAGCGCGGTGAAGGTGCGGGAGACGGGGGTCATGGGGGCCATCCTCCGATGAATCCGTTGCCGGTGCGGGGAAAATCGACAGGCCCGCTGGTTAACAATCATTAACCTCGTGCCTTACGATGGGGCCATGACCCAGTTCGAGCTGTCGCGCGAGCACGAGGAGTTCCGCCGTACCGTCCGGGACTTCGCCGAGGCCACCATCCGCCCGCACGTCGCGGAGTGGGACAAGGCGCACCACTTCCCGACCGACGTGGTCCAGAAGATGGGGGAGCTGGGGCTGTTCGGCCTCACCGCTCCCGAGGAGTACGGCGGCGCCGGGCTCGACGCGGCCGACGGTCCGTTCACCTCGCTGTGCCTGGCGATCGAGGAGCTCGGCCGGGTCGACCAGTCCCTGGGCGTGACGCTCGAGGCGGGCGTCGGCCTCGGCATCAACCCGATCCTGACCTACGGCACCGACGAGCAGAAGAAGACCTGGCTGCCCGACCTGGTCGCCGGCCGGCGACTGGCCGGGTTCGGCCTCACCGAGCCGGGTGCCGGCTCCGACGCCGGCGCCACCAAGACCCGCGCCGAGCTCGACAACGGCGAGTGGGTGATCAACGGCGGCAAGCAGTTCATCACCAACTCCGGCTCCGACATCACCAGCCTGGTGACGGTCACCGCACGCACCGGCGTCTCCGAGTCCGGCAAGCCGGAGATCTCCGCGATCATCGTGCCCGCGGGGACGCCCGGCTTCGTCGCGGAGCCGCCGTACGACAAGCTCGGTTGGCACATCTCCGACACCCACCCGCTCTCGTTCACCGACTGCCGGGTGCCCGAGCACAACCTGGTGGGCGAGCGTGGTCGCGGGTACGCCCAGTTCCTCGCCATCCTCGACGACGGCCGGGTCGCGATCGCCGCGCTCGCCGTCGGCCTGATCCAGGCGTGCGTCGACCTGTGCGTCGAGTACTCACTCGACCGCCAGACCATGGGCGGCCCGATCGGGCGCAAGCAGGGCGTGGCCTTCCAGATCGCCGACCTCGAGGTGATGCTGCACGCCTCGCGGATGCTGACCTACCGCGCGGCCGCGATGAAGGACGCGATGGAGGGCGGCCGCGGCCCGTCGATGAAGGAGTTCAAGCAGGCCGCCTCGGTCGCCAAGCTCTACGCCAGCGAGTCCGCGGTCACCGCGACCCGGATCGCCACCCAGGTCTTCGGCGGCTACGGCTTCATGGAGGAGTACCCCGTCGCGCGGTTCTACCGCGACGCCAAGATCCTCGAGATCGGCGAGGGCACCTCCGAGGTGCAGCGGATGCTCATCGCCCGCGGACTCGGGCTCCCCGTCGAGTAGGACGTCTCCCGCGGTGGCGGCGTACGCCGAGCGCCACCGCGACGAGTACCACCAGCGCGCCGGCTCCGATCCAGATCGGGGTCGGCGCGCTGTCGTCGTCGGTGGGGTCGGCGGACCGGTCGGAGGACGGGGAGCCGCTCGGGGACGCGACGGCGTAGTCCGGGACCCCGTCGCCCGGGCTCCCGTCGACGGCCAGGGTCAGGGTGACCGTCGCCGGGGCGGCGTTCGGCGGCAGCCCGACGAGCACGTAGCGCATGCCCGCGAGCGAGGCGCCCGCGCGGGTCGGGTCGAACGAGTTCCGGTGGAGGTACGACGTCACCCAGGACTGCGCCTGCCCGGGCGCGCTCGACGCGACGTCCTCACCGAGCACCGGGCCCAGGATCGTCACGGTCGCCTCGGTGCTGCCGTCGACCTGGGCTCGCAGGGACTGGTCCCAGTCGACCGGGATCCCCACCACGGCCTGCCGGCCGGGCCGCACCCGGACCTCGTAGCTGCCCGGCTCGACGACCGGCGCGTCCGCGGGTGTCGCCCCGGCCGCGACGGGCTCGGCCGACGGTCCCGGATCCACCGGCTCCCACGCCGGGTCCGCCGGCTCGCGCAGCAGGTCGAACGCGTACGCCGACAGCGGCGGCTCCTCCTCGACGACCAGCGTCGCCGCCCGTCCCCCGTCGAGCGGGTCGCTCGGGACGCCCACCGTCACGAACAGCTCCTCCACCGTCCCGCAGGGATGCTCGGCCTCGTCGGTCCAGGTCGAGGCCGTCGTGGTGAGCAGTGGCGCCGGCTCGCCGATGGTCGGGCGGAACACCGCGCCGCTGCCGCAGCCGGTGTCGGCGGGCGTCGTGCCGATGGTGAGGCGGACGCCCTCGCCGACCGAGTCGCCGGCGCCGACGTACCAGAGCCCGACGTGGAGGGTGCTGCCCGTCGCGGTGCGCTCGAGCCGGAAGGTCGCGGGCGCGTCGGTGGGCAGCGTGATCGCGTGGCTGCCGGGGGTGAGGGTGGGCGCGTCGGCATGGGCCGTCGCCGGCAGGAGCGCCGGCACCAGCACGGGCAGCGCCAGCAGGGCGGCGAGCAGCCGGATCAGCGGGCCCAGAGGTCGGTCCACGAGTGCCCGAGCTCCCGGACCATCCCGCGCAGCAGCGGCAGGCTGACCCCGACGACGTTGTGGTGGTCGCCCTCGATGCTGGTCACGAACCCGCCGCCGAGACCGTCGACGGTGAACGCGCCGGCGACGTGGAGCGGCTCGCCGGTCGCGACGTACGCCGTGATCTCGTCGTCGGCGAGGTCGGCGAAGTGGACCGTGGTCGAGGCGGTCGCGGCGATCTGGTGCGCGGTGGCGCGGTCGTGTAGGCAGTGGCCCGTGTGCAGCACGCCGGACCGTCCCCGCATCGCCTGCCAGCGGCGTACGGCGTCGTCGGCGTCGTCGGGCTTGCCGAGGGCGACCCCGTCGAGCTCGAGCACCGAGTCGCAGCCGAGGACCAGGCCGTCGGCCGGGACGTCCTCGCGGCCGGCCACGGCGCCGCACTTGAGCTCGGCCAGGCGCAGCGCCAGCTCGGCGGGAGGGACGCCGGCGACCTGGGACTCGTCGACCCCGGACACGATCACCCGGGGGTCGAGACCGGCGCTGCGGAGGGTCGCCAGGCGCGCGGGGGAGGCGGAGGCGAGCACGAAGGTCGGCACGCCGTCACCCTAACGAGCCCGACCGACGCAACCTTTTCCGCACGCGGTGAGTCGTGAACGGTGACAGGGTGGGCGACACGTGTAGGAGGTGCGATGGACGGTGGACCCGAGGACCCGATCCGGCGGAGGCGGGCTCGGCGCGCCCGGCAGCGGGCAGCCGCGCTCGGTGCCGCGGCGCTGGCCGTCGCGGCCGTCGCGGGCATCGTCGCCTCCGTCCGGCTGCTCGGCCCGGGCGGCGAGGCTCCGTCGCCCGCGCCTCCGGTCGCGTCGCCGACCGTCTCGGCCGACGCCCCGTCCACACGGGCCGTGGACCTGCGCGGGACGGTCGACGCGGACGACGCCGGACTCCTCGACATCGCCACCACCCCGGGTGCACCCGACCAGCGGATCGCGATCTGGTGCGGCCGCGACGAGCAGCACTGGATCCTCGCTCTGACCGCCGACGGGTTCGCCCACCGCCGCCTGCGCGAGGTCACCGCGGGGACCGAGGCCACACCGCTCGGCGAGGGACGGTTCGTGCTCCGCGACGGCTGGGAGGGTCGCGAGCTGTCCATCGTCGACGTCGCGGACGGGCGTGCCACCCCGGTGCGGGTCGCCCGGACGCAGGCACCGGTCGCCGCCGGCGAGGTCCCGGTCGTGCTGCTCGACGGGGCATCGACGACACTCGCGGCCGTGGCTCCCGACGGCAGCGGCCACGAGGTGCCGGTCCCGGACGGCGTACGGGGGCTCGCGGCCTACGGTGGTCGGCTCACTGCCGTGGACACCCACGGCGACGCCGTCACCCGCCACTGGTCCGACGACGGCGGCGCGACCTGGCAGCAGTCCGAGCTCCCCGGCACCTTCCTGCCCTGGATCGCCGACGCCGGCGCCGGTGCACCCCACGTCGTCCTCGAGGGAGGGGACGGCGCCACCCTGTTCCCGCTCCTCGCCGTCGACACCGCACGCGCCGCCGACCCGACCGCCTGGACCCGTGACGAGGTCGACCGCGACACGGAGTGGCCGACCGTCTCCGGCGCTTGGATCGACAGGAAGGGCGGGCTCCGGGTGCTCGCGACGATCGAGCGCCAGGGCGCGCGCGGGCCCGTCGATGCGGGCGTGTGGCAGGTGGCTGGCGGCCGGCTCACCAAGGTGGCGACCGACGTCGCCGACCTGGCCGACCTGGCCGAGGCCGGCATCCTCGCGATCGAGTACGACGGCGGCCCGGTTTTGTGGGTCGGCGCGGCCGACGGGACGGCCTGGCGCTCGAGCGACGACGGTGTGACCTGGGAGCGGTTCGCGGCACGCTGAGCGGGGCAGGGTGCAGCCCATGTCGAGGACCAAGGTGGCGGCACTGTCGTCGGCCGGGACGGCCGTGGTCGTGCTGCTGCTCGTGACCCTGGCCTGGGGCGGCCTCAAGCTGCTCGACGGCCTCGGGCGCGAGGAGCTGTGGACCGACTGCGACACCGATCCGACCCTGTCGGGGCTGCAGGGCTACTGCGTCGTCGTCAGCCGCTATCCCGCGACCCCCGTGCGCTCGGAGCGCACCCACCTCGAGATCACGGCCGTCCACGACGGCGCCGAGAACGACTACCGCTTCGTCGCCGCCTACCCGTTCCTCGACTCCGAGGCCGGGTCGCCTCTCGAGGTGGACTGGTCGTCGGTCGACCAGAGGGTCGTGGTCACCGACCCGCGCACCGGCAGCACCATCACCTACACCGCCGAGCAGTACGCCGGCGGCCGCTGACCTGCGCGCACCGATGCCCCCGCAGGCGTGAGGTCCTGCGGGGTGCGGGGCGGGGTCGCTACTCGTCGGGCGGGCCGGTGTCGCTGGTGTCGCGGAGGGGGTGGGTGCCGCGGTGGTCGACGCGGAACCGGAACCCGTTCGGGCTGGTCCACACGTAGGAGCCGGGCATCGGGGTGTCGTAGTGCCACGGTGAGTGGGTCTTGGCCCGGTGGTGTCGTCGGCACAGCGCGACCAGGTTGCACGGGCAGGTCTTGCCGCCCTCCCCGTAGGGCTGGTGGTGGTCGACGTCGCACCGGGTCGCGGGGCGGGTGCAGTGTGGGAAGCGGCAGGTGGGATCGCGGAGGATCACGCGGGTCCTGTGGCGGTCGGGGATCTCGTAGGCCGTGACGGGGACGTGGTCGGCCAGGTCGATGACCGGCCGCACGATGATCGTGCTGTGTCGCGCACGCAGCCACTCCCGGATCTGGGCGGTGGTGATGGGGCAGCGGCCTTCGTCCCAGCGGCCGACCGGGTTGTGCCCGGTCAGGGTGGTGTCGGTGAGGTGGATGTTGAGGACGACCTTGCGTCCCGGGACGGTCGCGACGACCTCGCCGGTGTCGGCGTCCGGGATCAACAGGTCCAGCGCGATGTCCTGGCGGGCGAGCTCCGCGGCAGCCTTGGAACGCCGCACGTCCAGCGACGAGTCGTCACCGAGCTGACCCAACACCCGCGCGCGCCGGGACACAGCCAGGTCGAGGTCGTAGCCATCCGCGGCGTCCAGGAGTCCGTCGAGGTGGACCAGCCCGTGCTCGTCCACGTCGCCGAGGTCGAAGTGGCGGTGATCGCTCGCCTTCTGACGGTCGGCCTCGGCCCGCTCGGGGTCGAACCGCAGCACTGCTTCGGTGACGAGACGTTCGAGCTGGGCCCAGCCGACTCCGGAGGCGTTCCACAACTGCCGGTCCACGAACCCAGCCGCCTCAGCACACAAGCCGTGGGTGAGGTCGGCGATCCGCTCCGCCCGCCACGGCGCCAACCGGCCGGAGGAGACGGCGGCGTAGACGTTCGGGAGCCGCCAGGCGCACTCGATGACGCGGCCGACGTACGCCTTCCCGCCGTCGGGCGTACGGTCGAGGACGGCGACGAGCTCCATCAACGCGAACTCCGACACCAGCGGTGCGCCGTCGCCTGCGATCGGGACACCGGTGTCGAGGTAGCCCTCGGTGATGGTCGCGGCCCCCTCAGGACCGGTGACGATGTGGTCGCTGGCCCAGGCGGTGATGTCCTCCCACTCCTCGATGATGAGGGCGTTGCGGGAACGGATCCGGTCACCGACCCGTGACAGCAGGGCTGCTGTCGTGCGGGGCTGGGTTCCGAGATCCATGACTGGATCCTCCCACCCAGATCCGACACAATCGCGCGTCGGAAACCCGCCTGTGGACAGGGGAAACTCGATCCGTGGGGTGTGCGGAAATGACGTCTCCAGCTGCCACTGAAGTGGCGTTGCGGACCGTAGCCCGACCGCCGAACCCAGCCACCTCGCCGCCTTCCTCGCCAGCGCCTCTCCGAACGCAACCACGACGCAGCCGAAGCCCGAGCACGGTCCCGGCAGCACGGCCAGGGGTCTCGAGACGGTCGCTGCGCGACCTCCTCGACCACCGGGGGCGCTGCGCGACCTCCTCGACCACCGGGAACGCTGCGCGACCCTCCACCACTCGGGGATGAGCACCGCCGCCCGACCGCCGAACCCAGCCACCTCGCCGCCGTCCTCGCCAGCGCCCTTTCAGAACGCAACCACCCCGGAGCCGAAGCCTGAGCACAGTCCCGGCAGCACGGCGAGGGGTCTCGAGACGGTCGCTGCGCGACCTCCTCGACCACCGGGGACGGTGCGCGACCTCCTCGACCACCGAGACGCTGCGCGACCTCCTCGACCACCGGAAGTTCAGCCCCGAGCCAGACCCATCCCCAGCCAGTCCGCCAACGCGACCAGCTCGGCCTCGACCGCGTCGCCGACCTCAGGCTCCCAGGGGAGGTCCTCGTGCAACGCGTGCACGCGCAGCACCCCGGCCTTGCGGTCCGCCTTGGCGTCGAGCTTGCCGACCAGCCGGTCACCGAGGAGAACGGGCAGGGCGAAGTAGCCCCAGCGACGCGACGCGGCGGGCTTGTACATCTCGAGGACGTACTCGAAGTCGAACAGGTCGAGCGCCCGCTCGCGGTCGTGGACCAGGCGGTCGAACGGCGACAGGAAGGCGCACCGCCCCGCGAAGGCCGAGTCGACCGCGAGCAGGGCATCGGGGTCGACTCGCCACGACCCGGCGCACCCTTCGACGATCGCCTCCTCGCCCGGCCCGGACCGCGCGATCCCCAGCGCGGCGAGCTCGCGCCGGTCGAGGGCGGCCCGCGCGTCGTCGTAGGCCGGGACGTCGAGGTCGCCCGGGTAGACCCGTTCGGGCAGGTCGTAGACCCGCAGCTTGCCGCGGCGCCCGGTGATCGCCACGTCGCCCATCAAGGTGAGCACCTCGAGCAGGCGGTTGACGTTCTTGTCGTTGTTCCAGCCGCTCGACGCCCACGGCACCTCGCAGGTGTCGGGGATCTCCGCGGCGGTGCGCGCTCCCTCGGCGTCGAGCAGGCCCAGCACGTCAGCCCGGAACCGCTGGTTGGCCGCCAGCCACTCGTGGATCGTGGGGTGCAGGTCGTGGGGCGCGACGGCGAGCAGCAGGCCGATGTCGTCCATCGCGCGGACGTAGGACGACAGCTCGGCCAGCGAGCGCTCGGTCTCGAGCGCGAAGGTCAGGTCGGAGTGCTCGTAGCCCTCGCCCAGCCGCGACCACAGCACCAGGTCGACGCTCGGCGCGACGGCCGCGGTCGGGTCCACCTGGAGCAGGGTCAGCTCGTCGACCACCTCGGCCACCGACCGGGCGTGGCGGGCATCGAGGAGCTGCGCCCGGACCGCGATCCGCCGCGCCGCCTCACGCTCGAGCCGCAGCACGCCGCGCTCCTCAGAGCCGACCGAGGGCGGCCTGCAGCGGGTCGAGGCCGAGACTGCCGAGGTCGAGCGCCGCCGTGTGGAAGGCCTTGAGGTCGAACGCCGCCCCGTGCCGCGCCTGCGCCGCCGCGCGGGACTCGAGCCAGATCCGCTCGCCCACCTTGTACGACGGAGCCTGGCCCGGCCAGCCGAGGTAGCGGTTGACCTCGAAGCGCAGTGAGCCGTCGTCCATCCGCGAGTGGGCACGCATGAACTCGTAGGCCAGGTCGGCGTCCCAGGTCTCGCCGGGCCGCCAGCCGAACGGGTTGTCGACCGGCACCGTGAGTCCGAGGTGGACGCCGATGTCGACGACGACGCGCGCGGCGCGGAAGCCCTGCATGTCGAGGAAGCCGAGCCGGTCGCCCGGGTCGGCGAAGTAGCCGAGCTCGTCCATCAGCCGCTCGGCGTAGAGCGCCCAGCCCTCGCCGTGGCCGCTGACCCAGCACAGCAGCCGCTGCCAGCGGTTGAGCAGGTCGGCGCGGTGCACGGCCTGGGCGACCTGCAGGTGGTGGCCGGGCACGCCCTCGTGGAAGACCGTCGTCGTCTCGCGCCAGGTCGAGTAGCGCTCGTGGTCGTCGGTGAACGAGAACCACATGGTGCCGGGGCGGGAGAAGTCCTCGGTGGGTGGGGTGTACCAGGCGCCGCCGTCGTTGATCGGCGCGACCTTGCACTGCAGGGTGCGGATCGGCTCGGCGATGTCGAAGTGCACGCCGTCGAAGTCGGCGAGGATCGTGTCGGACCTCTCCTGCATCCACGCCTGGAACGCCTCGCGGCTCCCGCAGTCGCGCGCGGGGTCCGCGTCGAGGGCGGCGACGGCGTCGGCGACCGAGCCGCCAGGGACGATCCGCCCGGCCGTGGCGGCCATGTCGTCCTCGATCCGCTTGAGCTCCTCCCAGCCCCAGCGGTAGGTCTCCTCGAGGTCCACCGTGGCGCCGAGGAAGGATCGCGATTCCAGCGCATACCGATCACGTCCGACCCCGTCGACCTCGCGGCCGCGGGGGAGCAGGTCGGTGGTGACGAAGCGGCCGAACTCGGCGTACGCCGCCGAGGCGCTCGCCGCGGCCGCCGTGAGGGCCGCACGCTGAGCGTCCGGCGCTGCGGCCACGACATTCGCGAAGTAGTCGCCCGCGGCCCCGGCCTGACCGGTCCAGCCGCGCACCTGCTCGGCCACCTCGGCGTACTGCCGCTTCGCGGAGACCCGCCCGGCGGCCGCCTCCTCGAGCAGCGTGGTGCGGTAGCCCGCGAGCGCGGCCGGGACCGCGGCCAGCCGCGAACCGATCGCCTCCCACTGCTCGGTGGTGTCGGTCGGCATCAGGTCGAACACCTCGCGCACCGCGTGGATCGCGCTCGAGATGACCGAGAACTCGCTGCGCTCGACCTCGGCATCGGCCCGCTCGACGGTGAGCCCGACCCGCTCGAGGAAGGCCGCCTTGGCGACCTCCTCGCGCTCGTCGGCCGTCGCCAGCCCGGCGACGTCGGCCAGCGCCCGCCGGTGCAGCTCCTCGCTCGCCGCGAAGCCGTCGGGAGAGAGGTCGGGCAGCTTCCCGTCGTGGCCGGGGATGCCGGCGTAGGTCGCGGTCAGCGGGTCGAGGGCGGCGAGGTCCTCGACGAACCGGTCGGTGCGGGCGTCCACGAGTCGCGTCATGAGCCGAACCCTAGGAGCCGGGGCCGACAAGGGCATCCCGATATCGGGAGAGCCGGGGTCAGGCTGGGGAGGAGGCCCGGCGCGCGCCCAGCACCAGCGCAGTGGCCACGGCCGTCTCGAGCGCGATGAACCCGGCCATCTTCAGGCTCGGCCGGCCCTCGAACGCGGCGGAGGCCGCCCGTCCGGCGGCCATCCCGGCGGTGGCGACCCCGATCGCGGTGCCGGACGCGGGCACCGCGACCAGGCTGGCGGCGAAGGCGAGCGGCAGGCCGCCGTACACGGCCCGGATCTCGGTGCGGGTGTCGGCGTTGGGTGCGGAGTAGCCGATCACCGCGGGCACGACGTCGGGCTTGAGGAAGGACGCGACGCCGAGCCCTGCGTAGGCCGCCGCGCCGGACGCGATGAGTCGGTTCATGGAGTCATCCTCGTCCGCGCGGACGGCGTGGGCATCCGACCGGGGTAGGACTCCGGGCCTCAGGAGCCGGCGACCGCGGCGGCGTACCTGTCCGCCAGCACCCGCAGGTGCTCGACCAGCGCGACCGGTGTCTCGACGGTGAAGTCCAGGCCGAGCATGCCGATCCACACCGCGACGACCTCCAGGCTGTCGCCGCCGGTGACGAGCACCGAACGGCCGTGCGGGAGCGGCTCGACGACGCCCACGGCCGGGTTGATCCGGGCCAGCACCTCCTCGGCGGGTGCGTCGATGACCAGCCGCGCGTGCACCGCCCAGCCGGTCCGCGCCACCTCGCGCACGACCAGCTCGGTCAGGTCGCCCGGCGGGGGAGCGGGACGGAAGGTGCGCCCGCCGGGGATGCGCAGGGTCAGCCAGTCGACGCGGTACGGCGCCCACGCGCCCGTCGCGGGCAGCCGGCCGACCACGAACCACCGCCGCTGCCAGGCCACGAGGCGGTACGGCTCGACCTCGAGCCGCTCCTGCGCCTCGCCGTAGAACGCGCGCAGCCCGCGGTGGTCGCGGATGGCGTCGGCGATCTCGGCGAGCACGCCGGCGTCCACCTCGGGGTCCTCGACGTTGGAGTCGGTGTTGACCGGCCCCGCCTCGGTGGCGTCCCGCAGCGAGGTGACCCGGCGACGCAGCCGGTCGGGCAGGACGTGCTCGAGCTTGGTGAGCGCCCGCCCGCCGCTGTCCTCGAAGCCGGCCACCCCGGTCAGCGTGCGTAGCCCGACGGCGACCGCGACGGCCTCCTCGTCGTCGAGGAGCAGCGGCGGGAGCTTGGCGCCGACGCCGAGCCGGTAGTGCCCGGTCCGCCCGCGTATCCCGGCGACGGGGTAGCCGAGCTCGCGCAGCCGGGCGACGTCGTTGCGCACGGTCCGCTCGGTCACGCCGAGTCGGGTGGCCAGCTCGGGGGCGGTCCACTCGACGCGCGCCTGGAGCAGTCCGAGCAGCTCGAGCACCCGTCCCGAAGTATTTCGCACGGAGCCGATTAAACAGGAAAGAACCCTTCCGCAATGGCACTTAACGTCAGTGCCATGAACCAGATCACCCCCTTCGTCATCGACATCCCGCAGACCGACCTCGACGACCTCCGGGCCCGACTCGACCGCACCCGGTTCGCCCCCGCGGTCCCCGGCGACTCGTGGGACTACGGCACCCCGGAGTCCTACCTGCGCGGCATGGTCGAGCAGTGGAAGGACTTCGACTGGCGCGCCGTCGAGGCCCGCCTCAACGCGTACGACGGCTTCGTGACCGAGGTCGACGGCCAGCGGATCCACTTCCTCCACGTCCGCTCGAAGCACGCCGACGCGACGCCGCTGCTGCTCGCGCACACCTATCCCGGCTCACAGCTCGACTTCCTCGACATGATCGGCCCGCTCGTCGACCCCGAGGCCCACGGCGGCACCGCCGACCAGGCCTTCCACCTCGTCATCCCGTCGATGCCGGGCTTCGGCTTCTCGACCCCCGTGGTCGACACCGGCTGGACGATGAAGCGGGTCGCGGCGGCGTACGACGTCCTGATGCGCCGCCTCGGCTACGACTCCTACGGCATCCACGGCAGCGACGGCGGCGCCATGGTCGGCCGCGAGCTCGCGGTCACGAACCCCGAGGGCTTCCGCGGCGCGCACGTGCTGCACCTGTTCTCGTTCCCGAGCGGCGATCCGGCGGAGTTCGAGGGCTTCGGCCCCAAGGAGTACGCCGCGCTCGAGCACATGGGCTGGTTCCAGTCGGTCGGCGGCTACAACCAGATGAACGGCACCCGCCCGCAGACGGTGGCCGCCGGCCTCGCCGACTCGCCGGTCGCCGTGCTCGCCTACAGCGAGCTGTTCGAGAGCTTCGGCAACGGCACCAGCCTGGTCGCGCCGGAGCAGGTGCTCGCCCAGGCGACGCTGTACTGGCTGACGAACACCTACGGCGCCGCTGCGCGCTACCACTACGAGGAGCAGCACGCCGGTGCCGAGCCGGTCGTCAGCAGCGGCCGGATCGGGGTCGCGGTCTTCAAGGACGACTTCCAGACGATCCGCTCGCTGGCCGAGCGGGACAACGCGAACATCGCGCACTGGTCGGAGTTCCCGCGCGGCGGCCACTTCGCCGCGATGGAGGTCCCGCAGGACGTGGTCGCCGACCTCCGGGTGTTCTTCGGCTGAGCCGTTCGACGAAACCCCGGGGCGAGTACCCCCGGGGTTTCCTCATGGCCGCTGCTGCGCCAAGGTAGAGCCCGTGACTTCCGGCTCCACTCCGACCCCCACCCGTGGACCGCTCGACGGCGACCGTCTCGCCGGCGCGTCCGACCTGACCCCCGACCTCACCTTCGAGCTGCTCCCCGAGACACCCTCGACCAACGAGGTCGCGGCCGAGCGGGCCCGGGCCGGTGCACACGAGGGCCTCGTGGTCGTCGCCGACCACCAGTCGTCGGGCCGCGGCCGCCTCGACCGCACCTGGGAGACGCCACCGGGCACTGCGGTGACCTTCTCGCTGGTGCTGCGCCCGACGGTGCCGCCGGCGTCCTGGCCGTGGCTCCCGCTGCTCGTCGGCCACAACGTGGCGAAGGCGATCACGGCGCTCGGCTACGACGCGAAGGTCAAGTGGCCCAACGACGTCCTCCTCGACGCCGACCGCAAGGTCGCGGGCATCCTCGTCGAGCGGGTCGAGACCCCGACCGGTCCCGCCGCCATCGTCGGCGTCGGCATCAACGTGGCGATGACCGCCGACGAGCTGCCCGTCCCGACCGCGACCAGCCTCGCCGTCGCCGGCCCCGGCGGGCCCGACCGCACCTCGGTCCTCCTCGCCGTGGTCGCGGCCGTCCGTGAGGGGTACGACGTGTGGCAGGCCGGCGGCGAGCAGGGCACCACGCGCCTGGCGACGTCGTACCGCTCCCACTGCGCGACCCTCGGTCGCGACGTACGCGTCGAGCTGCCCGGCGGCGGGGAGCTGCTCGGCCGGGCCACCGACATCGACGACGACGGCCGGCTCGTGGTCACCACGGCCGCCGGGACCGAGCGGGTCGGCGCCGGCGACGTGATCCACGTCCGCCCGACCTCGGCCTGATCGGGCCCACTTGATGGAATGATCTGACCGTGGCCATCTCGAAGAAGCTGCTCAACCCCGGCGAGCGACTCGTGCTCAGCACCCGCCAGCACCCCAAGGCGCTGTTCGGGCCGATCCTCGCGCTCGTGGTGCTCCTCGCCATCGGCGTCGCCGCGCAGGTCCTCCTCGACGACACCGGCTTCCAGCGGGTGCTCACCCTCATCGTGTGGGTGCTCGTGATCATCGGGATCCTGTGGTTCTCCGTGCGCCCGTTCCTCGACTGGCTGACCACGGTGCACGCGTTCACGGACCGCCGGCTGATCACCCGCAACGGGATCATCACGCGCCGCGGCCACGACATCCCGCTCGCGCGCGTCAGCGACATCGCGATGGAGATCAACCTGCTCGACCGGCCGTTCGGCTGTGGCAGCCTGCTGATCTCCGACGCCTCGACCTTCGGCACGGTGCGCCTCAACGACATCCCGCACGTGGAGGCCACCCAGCGCCAGCTCAACGAGCTGCTCCACGAGCTGCACAGCGGGCCGGCGCCGCGCCGGGACGAAGGTGTCTGACAGCGGTGAGCCCCGGCTCACCGCCGCCGAGGTGGCCGAGCGTGCCGGCCTGCCGCTCGACCTGACCCGTCGCCTGTTCCGCACCCTCGGGTTCGCCGAGCACGGCGACGAGCCGGCCTACACGGATGCCGACGTCGCCGCGATGCGCATCCTCGGGCAGGGGCCCGACGACGAGGTCGTGGTCCCCGAGGTCGCCCTCAACGTCACCCGCGGCATCGGCATCACCATGGCCCGGCTGGCCGACTGGGAGGTCGGCGAGCTGGTCCAACACGTCGCCGACGCCGCGCCCGAGGACGCCGAGGACCCCGGCGCCTGGGTGACCGCCCGGCTGGGGGAGAGCTTCGAGGACCTCCTCGTCTACGCGTGGCGTCGCCACCTCGCCGCCGCCATCGCGCGGATGGAGGCGGTCCGCGCCCTCGACGACGATCCCCACACCACCGACCTCAGCGTCGGCTTCGCCGACATCGTCGGCTTCACCGCGCTGTCCAACGAGGTGTCCCGCGAGCGGATCGGCGAGCTGGTCGAGGTCTTCGAGGCACGGTGCGGCGACGTCATCGCCGGCGAGAACGGCCGGCTGATCAAGAGCATGGGCGACGCCGTGCTCTACGTGAACGACGACCCGATGGCCGCCTTCGCCACCGCCGAGGGGATCATCAACGTGATCGGCCGCGACCCGCGGATGCCCGACGTCCGCGTCGGCCTGGCCACCGGCGGCGTGGTGCTGCGGATGGGCGACGTCTTCGGCCCGCCGGTCAACCTGGCTGCCCGGCTCACGCAGGTCGCGCGCCGCAACCGGATCATCGTCGACCACGCGACGGCCGACCTGCTGCCCGACGACCAGGTCGAGTCGCGCCCGCTGCCGGCCCGTCCGGTGCGCGGCTTCGGCGTCGTCGAGCCCGTCGCGGTCAGGCGAGCCTGACCTTCGTCAACTCACGTATCCGCTGGTCAGCGGTGGTTTTGGCGCGCCCTCTCAATGCAAAATTCTTTGCATTCCACGCCCCTGGTGGCCCCTGCGTCCTTACCTTGGCCCATGTGATCGAGGTGCAGGACGTACGGGTCGACCCGTCGACCCGGCGAACGTGGCGTGGGGACCGCGAGATCCTGTTGTCGCGCAAGGAGTTCGACCTGGTGCACGCGCTCATCGCGCGCGCCGGGTCGGTGGTCAGCCGTGAGGAGCTGATGCGCGACGTCTGGGGCGTGACCTTCTGGACGTCGTCGAAGACGATCGACGTCCACCTGGGGTGGGTACGCCGCAAGCTCGGCGACGACACCCGCCAGCCCCGCCTGATCACCACCATCCGCGGCCAGGGCCTGCGCTTCGAGCTCGGCATGGCCGCCGACGCCACCAGTTCGGCGTAGCACCTCCGTACCTCGTAGGGTTCGGCCGTGTCGACGACCGAACCCGCGCCCCGGATCGCCGTGATCGGAGGCGGCCAGCTCGCCCGCATGATGGCCCAGCCCGCTGTGGCCCTCGGCGTACCACTGCGCCTGCTGGCCGAGGCCGACGGCGTCTCCGCCGCCCAGGTCATCCCCGACCAGATGGTCGGCGACTACCGCGACCTGACCACACTGCGCACCGTCACCGAGGGCTGCTCGGTCGTCACCTTCGACCACGAGCACGTCCCGACCGAGCACCTCCGCGCGCTCGCCGCCGACGGCGTCGTGGCCCACCCGGGACCCGAGGCCCTGGTCCACGCCCAGGACAAGATCGTGATGCGCGAGGCGATGACGCGCCTCGGCGCCCCTCAGCCGCGCTGGGCCGTGGTCGCGACCGAGGCGGACGTCGAGGCGTTCGGCCTGCCCTGCGTCCTCAAGGTCTCCCGCGGCGGGTACGACGGCAAGGGCGTCTGGGTCGTGCGGACGCCGGCCGACGTCGCCGAGCCCCTGGCTGCGGCCGCGGAGCGAGGCGTCCGCCTGCTCGCCGAGGAGCTCGTCGACTTCCGCCGCGAGCTCTCGGCCCTCGTCGCCCGCGCCCCCAGCGGCCAGGCGGCGGCGTACCCGGTCGTCGCGACGCTCCAGGTCGACGGCGTGTGCCGCGAGGTCGTCGCCCCCGCCCCGGACCTCGACCCGGCGCTGGCCACCTCCGCCCAGGAGCTGGCGCTGCGCATCGCCGGCGAGCTCGACGTCACCGGCATCCTCGCCGTCGAGCTGTTCGAGGCGGTCGACGCCGAGGGCCGCCCGGCGGTCTACATCAACGAGCTCGCGATGCGCCCCCACAACACCGGCCACTGGACCCAGGACGGTGCGGTCACCAGCCAGTTCGAGAACCACCTGCGCGCCGCCCTCGACCTGCCCCTCGGCTCACCCGCGCCGCGTGCGCGGTGGACGGTCATGGTCAACATCCTCGGCGGCGACAACCCCGACGTCGGCCGCCTCTACGACGGCTATCCGCACGCCCTGGCTCGCGACCCGCAGCTGCGGGTCCACCTCTACGGCAAGGACCTGCGGCCGGGCCGCAAGGTCGGCCACGTCAACGTGTACGGCGACGACCTCGACGACTGCCTCGAGCGGGGGCGGCACGCCGCCGCGTGGTTCCGCGGCGACCTCGGCAACGAGAGCGAGTAGCGCTCAGAGGTCGGCGCAGGCGTCGGCCAGCGGGCCGCTGTCGTCCTGACCGGCAGCCTTCGCGAGGTCGTCGTAGGTGTCGTCGAGGACGCCGGTCGCGATGGCCAGGTCCTGGCCGTCGCCCCACACCGCGCCGCCCTCCGCCACGAACAGGCAGCCGATGCCGGCGTACAGCTCGGCATCCGGAGCCACCTCGTCGACGTCGGCGCACGCGTCGTCGACCTGGGACCTGCCCTCCTCGACGTTCTCCTCGTCCGGCTCGTTGCCCACCAGCAGGTCGCGGACCGAGAAGTCGGCGCGGTCGATCCCGTCGGCGATCGCGGGCGAGAGGTGCGTGCTGAGGGCGACCTGTGCCTGCCACAGCGCGTTCTGGTCGTCGTCGCTCGCGAGCTCCATGCCGCTGACGCCGCGCTGCTGCTGGTGCAGGCCGCACAGGACCCGCGTCAACACCTCGGGCTCGAGGCTGGCCTCCGGCGTGCCGGAGCAGGACGTGAGGACGAGGAGCGCCGCCGCGAGGCCGGCGACCGGAGCACTGCGTGACATGGCGCCGATCCTCCCCAGTGGGCGCGCCGATAACCTCTCCCCATGACTGCGCGCGTGGGCATCGTGATGGGCTCCGACTCCGACTGGCCGGTGATGAAGGCCGCGGCCGAGGCGTTGCGGGAGTTCGGGATCTCCTACGAGGCCGACGTCGTCTCGGCGCACCGGATGCCCGCCGAGATGCTGGCCTACGGCCAGGACGCCGCTGAGCGCGGCCTGTCGGTGATCATCGCCGGGGCCGGTGGTGCGGCTCACCTGCCGGGCATGCTCGCTGCGGTGACGCCGCTGCCGGTGATCGGCGTGCCGGTGCCGCTGAAGTACCTCGACGGCATGGACTCGCTGCTCTCCATCGTCCAGATGCCGGCGGGCGTGCCGGTGGCGACGGTCGCGATCGGCGGCGCGCGCAATGCCGGCCTGCTCGCCGTACGCATCCTCGCGGCGACCGACCCGGCGCTGCAGCGGCAGATGAGCGACTTCCAGGCCGAGCTGAAGCTCGCCGCCGAGGCGAAGGGCGCCGTCGTCCGCGACCAGTAGCGCTCAGCGGGCGCGCTTGCGCCACTCGATCGCCGGACAGGTGTCCATGACCATCGGTACGCCGGCCGCCCGGGTCCGCTCGAAGGCGGCCCGGTCGACGACGCCGAGCTGGAACCACACGCCACCCGCGCCGACCGCGACCGCCTCGTCGGCGAACCGCCCGGCGTCCTCGGAGCGGCGGAACACGTCGACCACGTCGATCGGGAACGGCACGTCGGCGAGCGTCGCGTAGCCCTGCTCGCCGAGCACGACCGGCGCGGACGGGTGGATCGGGACGATCTTCTTGCCGCGCGACTGCAGCAGCTCGGCGATCCGGTACGCCGTCCGGTCCGGGTTGCCGGACAGGCCGACGACCGCCCACGTCGTGGCGTCGTCCAGCATCCAGTCGATGGTCTCGGGGTCGAGGTGGTCGAGGTGGTCGAGCCGGTCGGGGGAGTTCATATCGACCCAAGGCCCGCGGGGCCCCGGATCTTCCCGGTCAGGACCCGCCGAGGGCGTCGCGCACGTCGCGCACGACCTGCTCGACGTCACGCCCGCCGCTGGTGATCACGATCGTGGGCGAGCCGGCCGCCGCCGGTCCGCGCAGCAGTGCGAGGGCGTGGTCCAGGGAGCGGTCGACGAGCGCCCGGGTGGTGGCGGCGTCGTCGACGGCGCCACGCAGCCACTGCCGCAGGACGTGGTTGTGGGCGATCACGACGGCGGAGGCGACCAGCTCGGCCCGCAGCGGACCGTCGGCCTCGGCGTCGAGCCAGCGATGGACGTGCTTGCCGAACAGCCGCACGTAGCGCTGCACGCTCGCGATCTCGCGGTCGCGGATCGCCGGAACCGAGCTGGCCAGCCGGTAGCGGGTTCGGGCGGTCTCGCCCTCGGCGAGGTAGTGCTCCAGCACCATCCCGGCCGCCTCGCGCAGCGCGACCTCGTGCCCGGCGGCCGACGCGGTCGCCAGGCGCTCGTCGACCCGGCGCAGCAGCGCCTCGTGGTCGGGCAGCACGACGTCGTCCTTGGTGGGGAAGTGGCGGAAGAAGGTGCTCCGGCCGGTCCCGGCACGGGTGGTGATCTCCTCGACCGTGGTGGCGTCGTACCCCTGCCCGGCGAAGAGCTCGAAGGCGGCGGCGACGAGGCGGTCGCGGGCGGTGGCGGGCACGTCCTGACAGTAACTCGACGGGACCCAGTCTCGCTAGTACGATACTGAGTACCAACGAGTTCAGGAGACCGTCGTGAGCGACTACCCGATGTACGCCCTGTCCGAGGAGCACCAGGCCATCCGCGAGGCCGTGCGCGCGATCTGCGACGCCAAGGTCGCGCCGTTCGCCGCCGCCGTCGACGAGGAGGCCCGCTACCCGCGGGAGGCGCACGACGCACTGCAGGCGGCCGACTTCCACGCACCCCACGTCCCCGAGCAGTACGGCGGCGCCGGCGCCGACGCCCTGGCCACCGTCATCGTGATCGAGGAGGTCGCCCGTGCCGACGTCTCCGCCTCGCTCATCCCGGCGGTCAACAAGCTCGGTTCGCTGCCGGTCATGATCGGCGGGGGTGCGGAGATCAAGGCCAAGTACCTCACCAAGCTCGCCGCCGGCGAGGGCGGCTTCTCCTACTGCCTCTCCGAGCCCGACGCCGGCTCCGACGCCGCGAACCAGAAGACCCGCGCGGTCCGCGACGGCGACGACTGGATCCTCAACGGCACCAAGCGCTGGATCTCCAACGCGGGCGAGTCGGAGTTCTACACCGTGCTCGCGACGACCGACCCCGACGCCCGCACCAAGGGCATCTCCGCCTTCGTCGTCGAGAAGTCCGACGAGGGCGTGTCCTTCGGCGCCCCCGAGAAGAAGCTCGGCATCAAGGGCTCCCCGACCCGCGAGGTCTACTTCGACAACGTCCGGATCCCCGGCGACCGGATCATCGGCGAGGAGGGCAAGGGCTTCGAGTACGCCATGAAGACCCTCGACCACACCCGGATCACCATCGCCGCCCAGGCCGTCGGCGTCGCCCAGGGCGCTCTCGACTACGCCCTCGGCTACGCCAAGGAGCGCCAGCAGTTCGGCAAGGCGATCGCGGACTTCCAGGGCCTGCAGTTCCTGCTCGCCGACATGGGCATGAAGGTCGAGGCCGCCCGCCAGCTGACGTACGCCGCCGCCGGCCGCTCCGAGCGCGGCGACGCCGATCTCACCTTCTTCGGCGCGGCCGCCAAGTGCTTCGCCTCCGACGTCGCCATGGAGGTCACCACCAACGCGGTGCAGGTCCTCGGCGGCTACGGCTACACCCGCGACTACCCGGTCGAGCGGATGATGCGCGACGCCAAGATCACCCAGATCTACGAGGGCACCAACCAGGTGCAGCGGATCGTGATGGCCCGCCAGCTCCTCGCCGGAGTGCAGAGCGAGCTCTGACGGCTCCGGCCGTCCGATGCCGCATCGCCGATGCCGTTCGGCGATGCGGCTGACCGCTGCGGCTGATGGAAGGATCGGCGCGGCGCGACGCACTGTCCGCGCCGTACCGTTCGCTTCACTCGAGGAGAAGAATCCATGCAGATGCGCCGGCTCCGCCACGCCCTGGCTGCCGTCATCGTCCCCGCCGCCCTGGTGGGCCTGACGGTCGGGCCCGCCGACGCGGCCGCGAAGGCCCCGAAGGTCCCCTCGCCCGCCAAGGTCGCGGCCGTCTACCCGCACCTCGCCGGCGTCACGCCGGTCGTGGCCTCCGGCGCCGCCCAGGCGACCGCCTGCACCCCGGCGAAGGACGTCAAGGGCGCGAAGACGACGGGCGCCGCCTACATGGTCTCCGCGCCGACCGCCGCCGCGCCGAACGTCACCGTCTCGGCCATCCGGTTCAAGTCGGCCACGAAGGCGAAGGCGTTCCTGAAGAAGGCCGCTGCGCGCCTCGTGTGCGAGTCGCAGGCGCTGGGCCTCACGGCCACCGCCACTCCCTTCAAGTTCAAGCTCAAGGGCACCGACCAGCGCGTCGGCCTGACCACCCAGCAGTCCATGACCGCAGGTAGCACGACCATCACCCTCGGCGGGCAGACCCTGCTGGCCCGCAAGGGCGAGAAGGTCGTCAGCGTGACGGCCGTCTCCGGTGACGCCACCGCTCCGGCCGTCGCGCCGGCGCAGACCCTGCTGAAGGTCGCGGTCAAGACCGCTCGCTGACCCAGGTCAGACCGGGGAACGCCCCGCAGCCCGATCGGGCTGCGGGGCGTTTCTGCGCTCTCGAGACCCCTCGCCAATCCGCAGTTACCAAATGGTGTTACCGGTTGTCGCGGTAAGAAGGTAAAAAACTTGCGGGTGGGCCGTAACGAACCTCACAGGACCGAGTTTGACCATCAAGTTCGCCCGTCCACCGGGGCGATGGGCGAAGCGTTCCAGTTTCATCTTTTCGGGAGATGGGGTCTTGATGCGTCGTTACCTGGTCCTGGGGAGTGCTGTCGCGGCACCCCTCGCGTTCCTGCTCGCCCTCCTGGGCGTGGGGAGCCCCGCGTCCGCGGACCCGTACCCGCCGGCGGTGCCGACGACCTGCAGCCTGAGCGTGCCGGCGACGGTCGTGGGCGACCGCGTGGTGCTGCGCGTGCGGGTGAGCGCGACCGGCAACGCGAAGCCGATCGGCGGCCTGACCGTGACCGTCGACGACGACTTCTCCAAGAAGCTGCGCTACAACGGCGTCGCGGTGAAGGTCCAGGGGCCACGGGTCGCCAAGGGCCAGCACAAGGCGACCGCCACCTTCGTCCCCGATGACCTCAAGAACCTGGCCGGCTGCCGCGACAGCTCGAAGTTCGACGTGGGGGCCGCCCAGAAGGGTGCGGGCAAGGGTGGGTTGCCCAACACCGGCGGTCCGCACCTGGGGTTCCTCCTCGCCGGGCTCGGCCTCGTGGCGACCGGTGGTGGACTCGTCGAGCGGGGTCGCCGCCGAGCGTGACACGCGGGTCCGCACCGCGTTGGATGGGGTGGGGCCGTCCGACGCGGCGCCCCGCGAGGAGGGAACCCCATGACGCAGACCGACCGGCCCGACGACACCGACGTCGCGCCCGATCGGGTACGACGCCGGCGCCGCTCGCGGCCCGCGGGCGATCCGTCCGGCAAGGCGGCGGTCTCCACCGGCCGCCGGATCTCGTTCTGGGCCGGTTGCGGCCTGATCCTGGCCGGACTCGCCGTGCTGGGCTGGGTGGCGTGGCAGTTCTGGGGCACCAACTGGCAGTCGCACCAGCGCCAGGACGACGTACGCCGCGCGCTCGAGTCCGGGTGGGGTGACGGCCAGGACGTCGTCCGCACCGACTTCGGCAACGCGACCGCGATCCTGCACATCCCGAGGTTCGGCAAGGACTACGCGGTCCCGGTCCTCGAGGGCTCGAGCCAGGAGGTGCTCGCCGCGGGCGTGGGTCACATGGCCGACACCGCCGACGCGGGCGCGACCGGCAACTACGTGCTCGCCGGCCACCGGGTCACCCACGGCGAGCCGTTCGCCGAGCTCCCGTCGCTGGAGCCCGGCGACGAGGTCGTCGTCGAGACCCGCGCGGCGACGTACACCTATGTCCTCGACACCGGGGGCGAGGACCTGGTCATCCCCTTCACCCAGACCTGGGTGCTCGACCCGAAGCCGGTGAACCCCAAGGGCGGCACGCAGCCGCCGGCCGAGGCGGGCGACCACCTGATCACGCTGCTCACCTGCTCGGAGATCTTCCACACCGACAACCGTTCCGTCGTCTTCGGCCACCTGGTGAAGTCCGAGCCCACCGCGGACTCGGCAGCCGGGTGACCTCGCGCACTGCGGGTGCACTAGTCTGAGCGCGCACAGCCCGTCACCTTGAACACGCCGGGTCGTTGCATGGGGAAGTTCAAGGAGGACACGTGCTGAAGAAGCTGGCTGCGCTCGCCACGCTTGGTCTCGCACTCGCCGTCGCGCCGCCGGCGCCCGCGGGTGCCGACGAGGGATACACATCCAAGCTCCCGACCACCACCCACATCCAGGTGGTCACCGCCGAGCCCGGCGAGCCGATCGTGCTGCAGGTGAGCGCGAGCGCGGCCTCGCCGACGCCGCCGGCGGGGAACATCGCGATCACCGTCTCCGCGGGCGGTAGCGCCGCGCGCGGCTCCATGGCCGCGGCCGCCAAGCCGGTCTTCCGCACGACCGTGCACTTCACCGACAAGCCGGTCCGGGTCACGGGCCCGCGCCTGCCCAAGGGTGGCTACCTCGCCCACGCGGCCCTGTCGCCCGACGACGCGGCGAAGTTCCTCCCGTCCTCGGACACCACCCACTTCCGCATCGGCTCCGCCGACGGCGGTGACAAGAACGGCGCGCTGCCCAACACCGGCGGCCCGGACCTGGCCTGGCTGGTCCTCGGCGCCGGCCTCGTCGCCGCGGGTGCGGGCGGTGTCAGCTACGGCCGCCGCCGCGCCGCTGCTGCCGCCTGACGCACCACGAATCACCAGACCGGCCGTCCCCTCGGGGGCGGCCGGTCTGCTTTTCGCTGACCCGGCACGAAGTGGTCCCGAAATCACGCCGACCCGGCAGAAAGTGTCTCGCTCGGCAAGACACTTTCTGCCGGGTCAGCGCGGGATTCAGCGCACTTCGCGCCGGGTCGGCGGGGAATGCGGACCAGTTCGAGCCGGGTGGGTCAGGGCGCGAACCAGCCCGTGCTGCGGGCCATCCCGATCGCCCGGTCGGCGCCGCGCCAGTTGGCCTGCATGAACAGCCAGGGGCGGGCGAACCAGAGGAACCCGTCGACGTACTTCTTCGCCTCGCGGCCCGTCTCCTTCGACAGTCCCCAGCGCTCGTCGCCGACGCGTGAGGTCGGCGGGATGCCGAGGGTGACGCAGCCGCGGCGGTCGGAGGTGGAGCCGCAGACGCGGGCATTGTCGTTGACCCGGCTGCCCTGGGCCTCGACCTCGGGCCAGGTCATGCCATTGCCGTTCTGTGCGGTGTCGACGACGAAGTGGACGCCCTTGACGCCGCGCTCGCGCAGGATCCGGACCAGCTCCGCGCCGTACGCGACGGACTCCTCGGTGCCGACGTAGTGGGTCGCGTTGAGGGCGAAGCCGCGGGCGTGGGCGATGCCGTTGGCCATCAGCAGGTCGGCGGCCTGGGAGGCGCGCGGGGCGCCGACCTGCGGGGTGCTGCTCCAGTCGGCCGCGCCGGCGTCGAGGTAGACGCTGGTGTTCGGCTGCGCCGAGAAGGTCTTCACGGCATAGGTGATCAGCGAGCTGGTCACCGAGCGGTTCGAGCACCACCAGAACGGCAGGTCGGGTTGCAGGATGATCGCCGTGTGCTGGCGGCCGAGGGCGCGGGCAGCGTTGGCGATCCAGCGCCGGTAGGTGTCCTGGGCGCCGCCGGAGGGGGCGCGGCCGCCGCACACGGCGTGCTCCCACGGATCCATCCGGAAGATGGCGAGCTGGACGAGCACCTTCGGGTCGCCGCCGGAGGCGTTCTGGACGTAGTCCCGCACGACCGAGCCGATCTGCTCGGGCGATCCGCTCCAGTCGCCGAGCCACAGCGACTTCGGCCGCAGCGCGATCTTGCCCAGCAGCCGCTTGGTGTCGCCGCCCGCGGACTCGTAGGCACTCCAGGTCTGCTCGAGATCGCCCTTGTAGACGCCCCAGCGCCGCTCGGCGAGCGGGTTCTTGAGGTTCTGCAGGTGGGCCGGCTGGGCCTTCTGCCAGACCTCCTTGTCCTTGAAGTACGGGCGCTGCGTGCGCTGGACGTGAGGAAGCGCGGTCTTCGACTGCTCGGCCGCGGGCGGACCCGGCGTCGGCGTGGGAGTGGCCGTGGTCGGCGGCGCCGTCGTCGGTACGGCGGCCGCCGGCTCCGCGGGGCCGGGCTCCTGCTCGTTGCAGCCGGCGAGGGCCACGGTCGCGAGGACGGCGACGAGGGTCGCGAGGGTACGTCGGACGGGGGCTCCAGGCTGGCGCATCGCCGTCGAGGCTAACCCGACGGGCACCTCGTCCCGAAGTCGCCGGAGCCCTAGACTGGAACGCGTTCCTGTTCGCCGTCCCCGGAGGTCCCGATGCCCTCGCTGCGCTGCCCCTGCGACACCACCCTGCGTGCCGACACCGACGACGAGCTCGTCGAGAAGGTGCAGGAGCACCTCGCGGCCGAGCACCCGGGTCGGGAGTACAGCCGCGAGGAGATCCTCTTCATGGCGATGTGAGCCGTCGGCTCACACGATCCTGGGCAGCTCCGAGGCCTTGCCGGTGAAGCCCGGCGTGCGCTTCTCGAGGAACGCCGCCACGCCCTCCTTGCCGTCGCCGATCGACGTCCAGAACATGGCGAGCGAGTCGGTGAGGTGGGCCTCGAGCGGGTCGGCGGCCGCGCTGTTGCGGTAGAGCATCTGCTTGGCCAGGCCGAGCGCGACCGGCGAGCGGTCCTTGACGAACGCCCGGGCCAGGTCGTACGCCGCCGGCAGCAGCTCGTGGGGCTCGTGGACACTGCGCAGCAGCCGGCCGGCGAGGGCCTGCTCGGCGGTGAGGATGTCGGCCGAGTAGACCCACTCGAGGGCCTGCTGGATGCCGACGATGCGTGGCAGGAACCAGGTCGAGCAGGCCTCCGGCACGATCCCGAGGCGGCCGAAGACGAAGCCGATCCGGGCCTTCGTCGAGGCCAGGCGCAGGTCCATGGCCAGGGTCATGGTGGCGCCGATGCCGACCGCCGGACCGTTGATCGCGGCGATGACCGGCTTGGGCAGGGCGTGGATGGCGAGGGTGATCTTGCCGCCGGTGTCGCGCACGCCGTCGGCGTACGGCGCCTCGTCGTACGCCGCCCGGAACTCCTCGGGTGTGGGGGAGAGCGACTCGTCGAGCCCGAACACATTGCCCTCGGCCGAGAGGTCCATGCCGGCGCAGAACGCGCGGCCGGAGCCGGTCACGACGACCGCGCGCACCGCGTCGTCGCGGGCGTCGGTGGTGAACACCTGGAGCAGCTCGCGGGCCATGGTCAGGTCGAACGCGTTGAGGGCGTCGGGCCGGTGCAGGGTCAGCGTCGCGATGCCGTCGTCGTCGACGTGCCAGGTCAGGGTCTCGTACACGCGGGATCCTCCGTGGGTTGCGGTCAGCGGGCCAGGCCCGTGGCCGTGCAGAGATCGGGGGTGATCTCGTCGGTCTTGTCCGCAGCGATCTTGCCGAACAGCTGCCCGGCGCGCTTGGTGTCCCACGTGGTGTCGGCCCGCGCGAGCGGCACGGTGCACGACTTCTTCACCTTCGTCATCGCCAGCGCCCACTTCCCGGCGGCGACCGGACCGGTGGTGTCGCCGAAGCGGAAGAAGTCGGGGACGGCGCCGTTGAGCTGCCACCAGCGCACCGGGTTGAGCACCGACCACGGCGAGAGGACCTTGTCGCCGACCGACGCGATCACCTCGCGCTGCTGCTGGACCCGGGCCAGGTCGGAGATCGGGCTGTACTTGCGGGCTCGTGAGTAGGCCAGCGCGGTGGCGCCGTCGACCTCCTGGCAGCCCTTCTTCACGTTCAGGCCGGAGTCCTTGTCCCTGATCCGCTGCTTGGGGCAGATCTCGATGCCGCCGACCGCGTCGACCACCCCGACGAGGCCGCCGAAGCCGATCTCGACGTACTGGTCGATCCGCAGCCCGGTCGCCTTCTCCAGGGTCTGCACGAGCAGCGGCGTCCCACCCTTGGCGTACGCCGAGTTGACCTTGCTGGTGCCGAAGCCGGGGATCTCGAGCGGGGAGTCGCGGGGGATGGACACCAGCGTCGTCGGGCCGTCGCCGGTGTGCAGCAGCAAGATGGTGTCGGTCAGCTCGGACGCGGCGTCGCCGGTGTGGAGCTTCTTGCGCTCCTCGGGGGACAGGCCGGCGCGCGAGTCGCTGCCGACGAGCAGGTACGTCGTGCCGGGCTGCTCGGCCGGCCGCTCGGCGCTGGGCTCGAAGTCGACCTTGTCGACCTTGTTCCAGGCGACGAACGGGACCGCCAGGGTGTACGCCAGCCACAGGACCAGGGCCAGCAGCACCAGCCGGACGTAGGTGCGCGGGCGCGTCCACCGGCTGCGCTTCGGCAGCCGCGGCGCCGGGCCTCGGCCGCCGGGCTCGGACGTGCGGCCGTACTGCTGGGCCGGCGGCAGCCGGACGGGCGGTGGCGGAGGGGCCGGCGCCTGGGCGCCGGGTCGTCGCTGGACCGGGATCCGGCGGGTGGGCTCGGGGTCGGCGGAGCCGCGACGAGCGTCCTGCGACCCGGACCCGTAGACCCAGTCGAAGTCCTCGCCGCCGGTGTCCCCGGTGCCTCCGGTGTCCCCGGTGTCCCCGGTGTCGTTGCCACGCCCTGCCATGCCGATGACGCTACCGTCAGGGCGTGACAGAGATCGTCGCGGCACGCACGCCGTCGTACTCCCGCATCGAGCTGGCCACGCTGACCTCGCGCGCGCAGGCCAACCTGCTGGGCAACATCCACGGTGGCGAGGTGGTCAAGCTGGCCGACTCGACCGCGGGGGTCGTGGCACAGCGGCACAGCGGCGGCCCGGCCGTGACGGCGGCGCTCGACGAGATGGCGTTCCTCGAGCCGGTGCGGGTCGGAGACATCATCCGCACCTTCGGCCAGGTCAACTGGGTCGGCACCTCGTCGATGGAGATCGGCGTGCGGATCGAGACCGAGCCGTGGGACGCGGCCGGCGAGGTGCTGCACGTCGGCTCGGCGTACTTCGTGTTCGTCGCGGTCGACGGCGCGGGTCACGGTCGCCCGGTGCCCGCGCTCGAGCCGGAGACCGACGAGGACCGCCGGCGGATGCACGAGGCGGAGGTACGCCGTGCCCACCGGCTCGCGCGCCGCCAGGAGATCGACGCGATCCGCGCCCGCTCCTGATCAGGTCGGGCGACCCGCGACCTCGGTCAGCGCCGCCGCCACAGCGTCCACCGCGGCCGGTCGCGGGGGAGCGCCGTACGTCGAGAGCTGGACCCGCCGGTGCGCGGCGAGCGGGCGGCGTACGACGTCGCGGTGCTGGTGCGCGCGCAGCGCGAGCCCGGGCAGCACGGTGACGCCGAGTCCGCTCGCGACGAGGGACTGCACGGCGACGTAGTCGTCGCTGGCGAAGGCGATCGCGGGCGTGAAGCCGGCGTCCGCGCACAGGCTGAGCAGCTCGCGCCGGCATCGCTCGCAGCCGGCGATCCAGCCGGTCTGTGCGTAGGCGCCGAGGTCGACGGCGCCCTCGGAGGGCGCGGCCGAGGCCGACGTGACCAGGTGCAGCGGGTCGTCGACGACGGGGACGGAGGTGATCTGGTCGGGCTCGGGCTGGTCCGGGTAGGCGAAGGTGAGAGCGAGGTCGACCTCGCCGGCGCGGAGCAGCTCGTAGGCCTCGGGCGGCTCGGCCTCGACCAGGTCGAGCTGGATGCCGGGGTGCCGGGTCGCGAGCAGCGCCAGGGCGTCGGGGACCAGGGTGGCCGCGCCGGAGGGGAAGGCGGCGAGCCGGACCCGTCCCGACTGGAGGCTGGTCGCGGCGGCGAGCTCGGCCTCGGCACGGGCCAGCAGGCCCAGGATCTCCTCGCCACGGCGGGCCAGGCGTTCGCCCTCGGGCGTGAGCCGGACGCCGCGTCCGACCCGCTGGAGCAGCACCGCGCCAGTCTCGGCCTCGAGCCGGCGCAGGTGGTGGGAGATGGTCGGCTGTCCGTAGTGCAGCTGAGCCGCGGCGGCCGACACCGACCCGGTGCGGTGGACCGCGACGAGGGCCTCGAGGCGGCGAAGGTCGATCATGGCGACAGCCTATCGATCGATGGTGTCGATTGGTCCCGTTGAAAGGAACTATTGGACCGATGGGTGCCCGGTCGCCGACGATGGACCCATGAGCACCGAGCTGACCTTCGACGGAGTCCTCGCCGCCGCCGAGGTCGTCGGCGCCCACCTGCCACCCACTCCGCTGCAGGCGCACCCGCTCCTCGACCAGGCGCTCGGCCGCCCGGTCCTGGTCAAGCACGAGAACGTGCAGCCCACCGGCGCCTTCAAGGTCCGCGGCGGCGTGCACCTGTCCGCGACCCTCACCGACGCCGAGCGCGCGCACGGCCTGGTCACCTGCTCGACCGGCAACCACGCCCAGTCGGTGGCGTACGGCGCCCGGCTGGCCGGCGTACGCGCCACGATCGTGATGCCGGCCAGCGCCCCCGCGGCCAAGCGCGACGCGGTCGCGGCTCTCGGCGCCGAGGTCGTCCTGGTCGGTGCCAGCCTCGGCGAGGCGGGCGAGCACGCCCGTGCGCTGGCGGCTGAGACCGGCGCGTCGTTCGTGTGCCCGACCGACCCGCGGATCGTGCTGGGCCACGCGACGGCGTACCTCGAGCTGTTCGGGCAGGCGGCCGGCCTCGACACGCTCTTCGTCCCGATCGGCAGCGGTACCGGGGCCGCCGGCGCCTGTCTGGTCCGCGACGTGCTGGCTCCGGGGTGCCGGGTGGTCGGCGTACAGTCCTCGGCCGCGCCCGCGGGCTGGCACTCGTGGCGCACCGGCCTGATCGAGGCCGCCCCGGCGACGACCCGGGCCGCCGGCCTGGCCACGACGACCGGGTACCCGCGCACGCAGGAGATCCTGCGCGCGCGCCTCGACGACTTCGTGCTGGTCGACGACGACGCGATCGACGCGGCCGCGCGGCTGCTCGCGACCTGCGCGCACACCCTGGCCGAGGGCGCCGGCGCCGCGTCGTTGGCCGGCGCGATCGCGACCGGCTCGGACGGGGTCGTCGCGGTGGTCTGCACCGGCGCCAACGCCTCCGCCGAGGAGATCGCCCGGCTCGCGGGCTCGGTCGCCGCCGCCTGACACACCCCTGACTCGCGGCGCGTCGTCACCGGAGTGGCGCGTGGGACTGGTGATACTGGGCGGGTGCCTCAGCAGATGCCCGTCGACGAACGCGCCGCCCGGGTGCGGTTCCGCCGGGCGCTGACCCTGATGGCGTTCACCCTCGTGGTGCCCGGCTCGGCCCAGCTGCTCGCGGGCAACCGTGCGATCGGCAAGCTGGCGCTGCGGATCTGGCTGTTCTCACTCGGCACCCTGCTGGCCGTGGCCGTGTGGAGCTGGTTCGACAAGGGTCTCGCGCTGACCCTGGCGTTCAGCCCGACCGTGATGCTCGTGATCCGGCTGTACCTGATCGTCGGCGCCCTCGGCTGGGCCGCGCTCTTCGTCGATGCCTGGCGGATCGGCCAGCCGCTCAGCCTGCGCCTCCCGCACCGCCGTGCCGTCGTCGGCGTCAACGGCGTCCTGTGCTTCTCGGTCGCCGGCACCATGCTCTTCGGCGCCCACCTCGCCGCCGCCCAGCGCGACTGGCTGACCATGTTCGCCGACGGCGACCTCGGCTCGGCCCACAACGGCCGCTACAACATCCTGCTCATCGGAGGCGACTCCGGCAACGACCGCTGGGGCCTGCGCACCGACTCGATGACCATCGCCTCCGTCGACGCCACCACCGGCCGTACCGTGATGATCGGCCTGCCCCGCAACATGCAGAACTTCCCGTTCCGCGAGGGCAGCGTGATGGCGAAGCAGTTCCCCAAGGGCTTCAACTGCGACGGCTGCTACCTCAACGGCGTCAGCACCTGGGTCGGCGACCACACCGACCTGTTCAAGGGCTCCGAGAACCCCGGCATCGACGCGACCGTGTCCGCGATCGAGGGCATCACCGACCTGGACATCAACTACTGGGTGATGGTCAACATGCGCGGCTTCGAGCGCCTGGTCAACGCGTTCGGCGGGGTCACCCTCAACGTCCGCTCCCGGATCCCCGTCGGTGGCCTCGGCAAGGACGTCACCGGCTACATCGAGCCGGGCCGGCGCAAGCTCAACGGCCACGACGCCCTCTGGTACGCCCGGGCCCGCGAGGGCTCCGACGACTATTCGCGCATGGCCCGCCAGAAGTGCGTGTTCTCCGCCCTCGTCTCCCAGGTCAGCCCGGCCAAGGCGCTGACGAACTTCCAGGAGATCGCCAAGGCGTCCAGCGCGATGATCCAGACAGACATCCCCGGCGGCGCGCTCAGCGACTTCGTCCAGCTCGCCCTGCGCGCCCGGACCCAGAAGATCTCCTCGGTCTCCCTCGTCCCGCCGCGGATCAACACGGCCGACCCCGACATCGACCTGGTGCAGCAGATGATCCGCAGCGCCATCGACCGCGCCGAGGGCGACCCGAAGGCGGCGAAGAAGGGCAAGACGCCGGCGCAGGGGGAGCAGCCGAAGGGCGGCACCGGCGGCAGCGGCGGCAGCGGCGACGACAAGGCCGAGCAGCCCGCCCAGCAGCCGGACACCGTCACCGGCGGCTCGCTCGGGTCCCGCAACCAGGGCTACCAGGCCAACGAGACCGACGACGTCGCGGCGGCCTGCTGACGCTGCCGGGCCCGAACCCCGATCAGACGGGCAGCGCCCCCACCACGGCGTCGTACGTCGCCCGGTCGGGTGCGGCGACCAGCCCGCCGGCCAGCTGCTGCGGCCGCATCGGGGAGCCGTCGTGCTGTCCGATCACGCCGCCCGCCTCGGTGAGGACGAGCGAGCCGGGGAGGTGGTCCCACGGCATCGAGCGGCTGTAGACGAGCGCCCGGGCGTCGCCGGCGATCAGGTGCGGGTAGTCGACGCCGCAGCAGGCCCAGGTCAGCTCGAGGGTGCCGAGCCCGCCGAGCTCCTGGCCGACCCAGGCGCGTCGCGCGGTCCGGAAGGGTACGCCGTCACCGGCGGCGGTCACCGTGAGGCGCTCGCCGTTGCGCCAGGCGCCGGCGCCGAGCTCGGCGACGTACGACGTCTTGTGCTGCGGCTGCCAGATCCAGCCGCGGGTCACCGCGCCACCCCGGACCTCGCCGACCATCACGGCGTGGTCGGGGGAGCCGTTGACGAAGTTCTTGGTGCCGTCGACCGGGTCGACGGTGAACGCGTGCTCGGCCCTCGCGAACCGGTCGAGCAGCGTGGCGTCGGCCGCCATCGCCTCCTCGCCGAGCACCAGCGCGTCGGGGTACGCCGCCTGCAGGGCCGCGGTGATCAGCGCCTCGGACTCGTGGTCGGCGACGGTGACCAGGTCGCCGGGGTTCTTCTCCGAGACCTGCTCGTCGGAGAGCGCGCGGAACCGGGGGTCGATCACCTCCGCGGCGACGTCCTGGAGCAGGGTCAGCACGGCGGCGGTGTCCACGACGCCACCTTAGAGGGTGCTCCATCTGGTGCTGCCGGCTGCGCGCCGCGATACACGCGCGCTGGCTGCGTTGGCGTCGCTCGATGGGCGGCCGAGCACGTCTTCGCTCCGCCGCCTTGCCAGCGCACGCGTCTCGCGACGCTCGCGACGACACCACCAGATGGAGCACCCTCCAACGGGACACCGCCCCGCCCCGTGAGGTTGGGTAGGGCCATGCGCTTCACCGAGCATGAGCTGACCGCAGCACTCGCCGGCGCGGCCAAGGTCGTGCTGGCCGCCGACCGCCGCTTCCGCAAGCGGGGCGTCGACATCGACACGGCCTGGGAGCAGATGGACCGCTACCAGCGCTTCAAGGTGCTCGACGCCCTCGGCGACCAGGTGCTGCCCGTGCTGGTCGCGCTGCCCGACGTCGACGTCGCCCCCGGCACCCGTCCGACGTACGACGACCGGCAGGTCGCCGAGGTCGTGCAGGGCCTGGCGGGCGGTGGCAAGGGGCGGCTGCGCCGGGCCGTCGAGGTCAAGGCGCGCACCGCGCTGGTCCAGGCAGCGCTCGCCGCGATCCCGCCCCGGCTCGATCCCGACGCGCTGCTGCGACCTGAGGACGACTGACGGCTCTGCACCGGTGATATCCTGAAGGTCGATATCGGATATCTCCGGGAGTGTTGATGACGAAGACACTGATCGACGTGGACGAGGGCCTCATGGCCGAGGCGATGGCAGCTACGGGACAGCCGACCAAGCGTGGGACGGTGACGGAGGCGCTGGAGCAGGTGGTTCGCAAGGCCCGCGCTCTGGAGTACCTGGAGCACCTGCGGTCGGGGATCGCGAGTGAGCTGGACGATGCCGAGGTCGTTGCCCAAGCGCAGCGATGAGGCAGCTCTATCTGCTCGACAACTCGGTGACGCAGCGCGTCCACCGGGCGCCGACGGTGGCGCAGGCCGTGGTAGGTCTGCTGGCGACGGGCGAGCTCGCCAGCTGTCTTCCGCAGATCCTGGAGGAGTGCTACTCCGCGCGTAGCGCTGCGGACCACCGCACCATCCTCGACGCGGACCGCAGGGCGAAGGTCTACCTGCCGCCTGACGAGGAGGTCGCCCGGATCGCCGTCGAGCTGCAGGGCCTGCTCTTCGGGGCTGGCATGGGCAGGGCAGTCGGTGTGAGCGATCTGCAGATCGCCGCGACAGCACTGCGCCACTCCCATGAGGACCAGGTGGTCACGATCGTTCACTACGACGCCGACTTCGATCACGCGCAGCAGGTTCGTCCCGATCTGAGCGCGCAGTGGATCGTCCCTCGGGGGACGATCCAGTGACTGGCGCGGTGGGCCAGTAGGGTGACCGCCGTGCGAGTCCAGGCCGTCGTGGTGACCTTCAACAGGTTGGCGATGCTGCAGCGACTCGTCCCGCGGCTGCAGGAGATCGCAGGCCTGGAGCAGATCCTCGTGGTCGACAACGCCTCGACCGACGGCACGGGGGAGTGGCTGGCCGGGCTGGCCGACCCGCGCGTCGTCCACGAGACCCTGGCGACCAACACCGGCGGTGCGGGCGGCTTCCACCACGGACTGGGCCGGGCGGTGCGCGAGGGTGCCGACCTGGTGTGGCTGATGGACGACGACGGCCTGCCGGCGCTCGACTGTCTCGACCTCCTCCTGCAGCGGCAACAGCGCGACGGCCTCGACTTCTGTGGTCCGGCGGTGCTGGCCGAGCAGGACCCGTCGCGGCTGTGCTTCCCGATCCGTCTCCCCGGTGGGACCCGGGTGGTGCACGAGATGGCCGCCGTCGAGGCGGCCGCGCGGGACGGACTGATCGACGACGTGGTGATCCCGTTCAACGGCGTGCTGGTCACCCGCGACCTGGTCGAGCGGATCGGCCTGCCGCGCGAGGACTTCTTCATCTGGGGTGACGACGTCGAGTACCTGTGGCGCGCCCAGCGGGCGGGCGCCCGGATCGCGACCGTGGTCGAGGCCCACTTCCTGCACCCGGCCACCGACGACCTCGGGACGCCGATGATGTTCGGGCGCACGACCTACAACCACACGCCGAGCGACCTCAAGCACTACTGCATGGCGCGCAACAACACCCTGAACCTGCGCACCTACCGCGGCTGGGTGCACGTGCTGCTGTTCTGGCTGAAGACGGTGTGGTTCTACCTCTTCACGAGACCGCAGCCGGCCCGGATCCCGCTGAGCGCCCGCGCCGCGGCCGCCGGCCTGCGCGGCGACTTCACCGGCCACCGGAGGTACCTCAGGTGAGTTTCGAGGCTCGCTCCGCTCGCACCTCAACCGCCGAGGAACAGGTCGCCGTCGTCGTCGTGACCTACAACCGTGCCGACCTGCTCGAGCAGATGCTCGCCGGCCTTGACGCGCTCGACCGCGCGCCGGACGCGGTGTTCGTCGTCGACAACGCCAGCACCGACCACACCCGCGAGGTGCTCGAGCGCAGCACCCTCGCCGGCCTGGTGCCGATCCACGCGAGCGACAACCTCGGCGGAGCGGGCGGCTTCCGGCTGGGCCTGCAAGCCGCCTACGACCGCGGCTACGACGTGATGTGGCTGATGGACGACGACGTCGTCCCGGCCCCCGACTGCCTGACCCGGCTCCTCGAGGCCGACGGCTCCTGCCTGATCGCGGTCCGCGAGGACCGTGCGGGCGCCCTCGTGGAGAAGGCGGCACTGCGCTTCGACCTGCGCAACCCGCTGGCGATCCGCCCGAAGACGGCCAGCATCGACTCGACGTACCCCAGTCGCGCGGCGATGCCGGCGACGGTCGAGGTCGAGAACGTCGCCTTCGAGGGCTTCTTGGTCCGGCGCGAGGTGATCGACCGGATCGGGCTGCCCGACGCGTCCTTCTTCATCTTCTACGACGACGTGGACTTCGCGATCCGCGCGCGCCGGGCCGGGTTCGCGATCCGTGCGGTGCGTGACGCCGTCCTCGTGCGCCAGCTCGACTTCGACCAGCAGCACGACCTCGCCGGCTGGAAGGGGTACTACATGTACCGCAACCTGTTCGTGGTGCACTTCCGGTACGGCGAGAACCTGCTCGTGCGGCTCAAGCCGGCGCTGATCGCGCTGGTCGTGGTCCTGCTCAGTCCGCTGCGGGGTGGTCGGGCAGAGGCATCGAACGTGACGCGAGCGCTCCGGGATGGGTGGCGGATGCGCTCTCTTCCGGCTCGCTGACCTCGGGCACCAGCCGCACCCGCAGGCCGACCCGGTTGCCGGTGGCGATGCCGGCGATCCACACGGCGAACGCGCCCAGCGCGGCACCGGCGATCACGTCGACGAAGAAGTGCCAGCCCAGGTAGACGGTCGCGAGCACGGTCAGGCCGAAGAAGGTCCACGCGCTGATCCGCACCCAGCGGGCCAGCTTGACCGCCTGCACGATGAGGCAGATCGTCATCATGATGCCGACGTGCAGCGACGCGAACGCGGCGATCGTCTGCAGGCCGGACTCGCCGTGGGTGGCCAGCGTGTTGACCCGGTCGTCCCACATCGAGTCCGCGAGCTTGCTCACATACGTCTCGGGCAGGTCCGCGAAGGTGCTGCTGTCGGAGTAGATCGGGCCGACGGTCGGGACCAGCACGTAGAGCAGGGCGCCCAGCGCCCAGTCGACCGCGACCGCCGTGACGTACCACTCACCGGCGCGCGTCTGCCGGGTCCAGACGAGGGCGATCGCGATCGACACCGGGACCAGGGCGATCCACACGATGTAGACCGACGAGAAGAAGTGGGCGGCGATGCCGGTGCCGAACCAGGCGTGCAGGACGGCGGCCGGGTCGTGTCCGGCGAACAGGAACCTGTCGATCGCCGCCAGTGGGTCGTCATAGATCTTCTCGTGCACGAACGGCGCCATGCTCTTCACGTTGCGGAACGCCGCGTAGCACAGGTACCAGGCGATCACGCCGTTGAGCGCGAACTTCCAGTGCGTCAGCGGCCAGCGCTCCCGCATCACCGTGCGGAACGCGGTGCGGATGCGGCGCAGCCAGCCGGTGCCCGGGCGGCCGGCGGCCATGAAGGTGTGGGGGACCACGTCGAGCGCGATGGCTCCCAGGACGATCGCGGGGAACCGGATGTAGCCCGGGATCAGGCTGTCGGGGTCCTCGATCGGGATGTTCTCGAACCTGGAGAACGCCACCGTGGCGACGGCCAGACCGAGGCCGGCGAGCCAGGCAAGGGCAAAGGATGGCGCGCCGCGTCCGGTCGAGTGGTGGGTGTACACCAGAACAGGATATTCGTCACCTCCCCCAATGGGTGAACAGGGCATGGCCGCGCGTCCGAATGGGGAACCGGGCGGCGGGTCCGTAAACTCACCGATCGTGTCTCTCACCTCGTCGAACCCCGACCTCCCCGATCTGGTCGTCGTCGGCTCCGGATTCTTCGGCCTGACCGTTGCCGAGCGCTGCGCCAACGACCTCGGACTGAAGGTCCTGGTCATCGAGCGCCGCTCCCACCTGGGCGGCAACGCCTACAGCGAGCCGGAGCCGCAGACCGGCATCGAGGTGCACAAGTACGGCGCCCACCTGTTCCACACCAGCAACGAGCGGGTGTGGGAGTACGTCAACCGGTTCACGACCTTCACCGGCTACCAGCACCGCGTCTACTCGACGCACGACCAGCAGGTCTACCCGCTGCCGATCAACCTGGGCACCATCAACCAGTTCTTCGACGCGGCGTACACGCCCGACCAGGCGCGGGCCCTGATCAAGGAGCAGGCCGGCGAGCTGGGCGACAAGGAGCCGGAGAACTTCGTCGAGAAGGGCATCTCCCTCATCGGCCGCCCGCTCTACGAGGCGTTCATCGCCCACTACACCGCCAAGCAGTGGCAGACCTCGCCCGAGGAGCTCTCGGCCGACATCATCAGCCGGCTCCCGGTCCGCTACAACTACGACAACCGCTACTTCAACGACAAGTACGAGGGCCTGCCCACCGACGGGTACGCCGCCTGGCTGGCGAAGATGGCCGACCACCCGAACATCGAGGTCGTGCTCGACACCGACTTCCTGGCCGACGGGGTCGCCGAGCGCTACAAGGGCAAGGTCCCGATCGTCTACACCGGTCCGGTCGACGAGTACTTCCACAACAGCGAGGGTCGCCTCTCGTGGCGCACCGTCGACCTGGTGCCCGAGGTGCTCGACGTCGACGACTTCCAGGGCTGCTCGGTGATGAACTACCCCGACCCCGACGTCGACTTCACCCGGATCCACGAGTTCAAGCACTTCCACCCCGAGCGGGACTACCCCGCGGGCAAGACCGTGATCGTGCGGGAGTACAGCCGGTTCGCCGAGGAGACCGACGAGCCCTACTACCCGGTCAACACCGCCGAGGACCGCGAGAAGCTGCTCAAGTACCGCGACCTCGCCGAGCGGGAGCCGATGGTGCTCTTCGGCGGCCGGCTCGGCACCTACAAGTACCTCGACATGCACATGGCCATCGCCTCCGCGCTGTCCATGTACGACAACACGCTCCGGCCGCACTTCGCCGAGGGCGCCGAGCTCAAGAGCGGTGGGGTGGACGCATGAGCACGGTCTCGACAGGCTCAACCGGCTCAACCAGCTCGGGGACGGTGCAGCGGCTGTTGCAGCGCCAGATCCTGCCGCTGGACACCGACCCGGACGTCCTGCCGCTCTACCTCGACTGCGAGGAGCCGAACCTCGACGAGGACAAGTACGTCGTCGGCGGCTCGCGGGCGGCCAAGGAGCTCAACAACGCCTCGATCCGGCAGAAGACCGCGACCGGCCGCACGGTCCGCCCCGACCAGGTGCTCACCCGCACGGCCGTGCTCGTGCCGTCGGGGGAGAAGGTCTCCTTCGGCACCTACTTCAACGCCTTCCCCGCCAGCTACTGGCGGCGCTGGAGCATCGTCGACGCGGTGACGCTGACGGTCACGGTCCGCGGCTCCGGCGCGACCGTGATCGTCAACAAGTCGATGGCCAACGGCCGCCAGCAGAAGGTCGACAGCGGGGTCACCGAGGCCGAGGGCCCGACCACGCTGACCTTCGAGCTGCCGCTCGGCCCGTTCATCGACGGCGGCTGGTACTGGTACGACGTCGTGGCCGGCCACGGCGACGTGACCGTCGAGTCCGCTGAGTGGCATGCCGCCGTCCCGGCCGACCGACTGCGTCATCAAGGGCACGGCACCGTCGACCTGGCGATCACCACCATGAACCGCCCCGACTTCTGCGCCAAGCTGCTCGGCCAGCTCGGCACCGCCGAGCTGCTGCCGTACCTCGACACCGTCTTCGTGATGGAGCAGGGCACCCAGCTGGTCCGCGACAGCGAGTTCTTCCCCGCCGCCGAGGCCGGCCTCGAGGGCCGGCTGAAGGTGATCCAGCAGGGCAACCTGGGCGGTTCGGGCGGCTACGCCCGCGGGCAGCTCGAGTCGGTCCGCAAGGGCACCGCGACGTACGCGATGATGATGGACGACGACGTCGTCTGCGAGCCCGAGGGCATCATCCGCGCGGTCACCTTCGGCGACCTCGCCAAGCGCCCGACGATCGTCGGCGGCCACATGTTCAGCCTCTATGCGAAGAGCCGGCTGCACAGCTTCGGCGAGATCGTCCAGCCCTACCGGTTCTGGTGGATGTCGCCCAGGGACGGCTTCCAGGACTGGGACTTCGGCGCCCGCAACCTGCGCTCCGCCCGGTGGCTGCACAAGCGCCAGGACGTCGACTTCAACGGCTGGTTCATGTGCATGATCCCGCGCCAGGTGCTCGAGGACATCGGCCTCTCGCTGCCCCTGTTCATCAAGTGGGACGACTCCGAGTACGGCCTGCGCGCCAAGGCGGCCGGCGTACCCACCGTCACCTTCCCGGGCGCCGCGGTCTGGCACGTGCCGTGGACCGACAAGAACGACGCCCTCGACTGGCAGGCCTACTTCCACCAGCGCAACCGGTTCGTCGCGGCGCTGCTGCACTCCGGCTACCCGCGCGGTGGCCGGCTGCTCCAGGAGAGCTTCGCGTTCGACCTGGCCCACCTGGTGTCCATGCAGTACTCCACGGTGGAGCTGCGGATCCAGGCGCTCGAGGACGTCCTCGCCGGCCCGCAGGGCCTGCACGGCATGCTCGGCACCCGCCTCGGCGAGGTCAACGCCGCCCGCTTGCAGTTCTCCGACGCCCAGCTGCACGCCGACCCCGACGACTTCCCGCCCGTACGGCGCGAGAAGCCGCCGCGCAAGGGCAAGGACCTCAGCGACGTCCCCGGCCGCCTCTCCAAGGTGATCACCGCCGGACTCGCGCCGATCCGCCAGCTGAAGAAGCCGCGCGAGCTGTCCCGCGAGTTCCCCGAGGTCGAGATCCGCGCGATGGACGCGAAGTGGTACCGGATCGCGGGCTTCGACTCTGCGGTGGTCTCCATGAACGACGGCACCTCGGCCGCGCTCTACCAGCGCGACCGCGAGCGCTACAAGGCGCTCGTGCGTCGTACCGTCCAGCTCCACAACCGGTTCCGGCGCGACTGGGACGAGATCGCCGAGCAGTACCGCTCGGCGCTCGGCGACATCACCTCGCCCGACACCTGGGAGAAGACATTCGCTCCGTGGACCGAGGGGGAGGACCGATGACCGCGATCTCCGACGACGAGGCGGGTCTGCCGCCGCTGCGGCCGCCGTCCTCGGACAACGGCCTGATCGGCGTCATGCGCCGGCGCTACCTGTTGACCCTGCTGGTGCGACGCGAGATCAGTGCCCGCTACCAGGGCTCGTTCCTGGGGCTGCTGTGGTCCTACATCAATCCGCTCACGCAGTTCTGCATCTACTACTTCGTCGTCGGGTTCATCTTCAACCTGCACGCGGACATCCCGAACTTCGCGATCCACCTGTTCGCCGGCCTGACCGTGGTGCACTTCTTCACCGAGACCTTCGGCGCGGGCACCCGGTCCATCGTGCGCAACCGTGCCCTGGTGGTGAAGATGGCCATGCCGCGCGAGATGTTCCCCGTCGCCACGATGCTGGTCTCGCTCTACCACGTCCTGCCGCAGATCGTGATCCTGATCGTCGCGTCGCTCCTGTCGGGCTGGACGCCCGAGCCGGTCGACCTGGTCGCGCTCCTGCTCGGCCTGTTGATCTGCGGACTGCTCGGCCTGTCCGGAGCACTCTTCTTCAGTGCGGCCAACGTCTTCTTCAACGACTTCGGCAACATCGTCAGCGTCTTCAACAACTTCGTCCGCTGGGGCGTGCCGATGATGTACTCCTACGCGATGGTCGACGACCGCTTCGGTCGCTTCGCCCAGTACTACCTCTACAACCCGCTGGCCGACGCCGTACTCCTCTTCCAGCGGGCCTTCTGGGTCGGCACGGTCGACGACCAGAAGCACAAGGCTGTCGCCGCGATGCCCGACAACCTGCTGCTGAACGGTGTGCTGATCGTGGCCGTCGCGGCGCTGATCCTCTGCCTCGCCCAGTACGTCTTCAGCCGGCTCGAGAACAAGATCCCGGAGCGCCTCTGACATGGCCAAGTCGATCGTGGTGGAGAACGCCACCAAGTACTTCACGTTGCGCTACCACCGCACCTTCAAGGAGGTCGCGGTCGCCAAGGCCAAGGGACGCCAGACCACGGAGACCTTCCGTGCCGTCGACGACGTCTCGTTCACGGTCGAGCGCGGGGAGTCCGTCGGCATCATGGGCCTCAACGGCTCCGGGAAGAGCACGCTGCTCAAGATGATCAACGGCGTCATGCGACCCGACGAGGGCACCATCCTCACCCGGGGACGCATCGCCGGCCTGATCGCGACGGGCGCCGGCTTCCACAACCAGCTCACCGGCCGCGAGAACCTCTACCTCAACGCCGCCATCCTCGGCATGACCGGTCCCGAGATCAGCCGCAAGTTCGACGACATCGTCGAGTTCGCCGACCTCGGTGCCACCCTCGACGGACCGGTGGGGCACTACTCGTCGGGCCAGAAGGCGCGCCTGGGCTTCGCGATCGCGATCCACGTCGACTCCGACATCTTCCTCGCCGACGAGGTGCTGGCCGTCGGCGACAAGCCCTTCCGGGTGAAGTGCATGAGGAAGATGCGCGAGATCCGCAACAGCGGCGACCGCACCCTCTTCTACGTCAGCCACTCGCCGGAGTCGGTCATCAAGATGTGCGAGCGCGTGCTCGTCCTGGAGAAGGGCCGCCTCGGCTTCGACGGCGACCCTGTCGAGGCCGTCCACTACCTGCGCTACGACGAGGACGACGACATCGACGACGAGTCGCTCGCCAACGACATCTGAGCGGCGGGCGCGCCGCCCGTTGAACGCCCGTGGTCACCCGCAAGGGGACCACGGGCGTTCGTCGTTGCGGGCTCAGATACCCCTGCCCGGGGCCGATCTACAAATTTGCATGCGACCGGCGTGTCGAGTGGAAATTACATGATTGTAGTTACTCACGATCTCTTCCCAACGCGTGTGACGCATGTGAAAGTTGCTACTCGTGTGACACCTTCCCCGCACACACGTCTGGAGCAGAACCATGTCGCCGTACCCCACGGAGATCCCCGAGCACACCCGGCGGAGCCGGTTCGTGACGCTGTGCCAGCAGGCGCTGGCCCTGGCTGTCGTCGTCGCCGTCCTCACGCCCGCCGCACGCACCGTGACCATGGAGGTCCGCCCCGCCGAGCCGGGCGGCACGCCCGTGCCCGGCGCGGTCAGCCTGCAGGCCGCGACCACGCCGCTGACGGTGCCGACCGCGACCGTCGACCCGACCGTCACGTCGTACGCGCTGACCCCGACGCCGAACGGCGTCAGCGGCCGGGTCACGCTGCACGGCAGCGTGAAGGAGCTGGCCGACGGCGGTGACAAGGTCACCAGCGACGCACTGCCCGTCCAGGGCTACGGCACGGTCGGTGTGACCTGGGCGCACGGCGTCGCGGTCCCCGAGGACGGGATCACCGTCGACGTGCGCACCCGCACCGGCGACACCTGGAGCGACTGGACGGCCGCCGACTACCACGACGAGCACGGGCCCGACCCCGACAGCGAGGAGGGACAGCGCTCGCGCCCCGGCACCGAGGCGGTCCTGGTCGGAGACGTCGACCAGGTCCAGGTCAAGGTCGAGACGACCGACGCCGCGCCGGCCGACCTCCAGGTCGCCGTGATCGACCCCGGTACGCCGGCCGCCACCGCCAAGCAGGGCCCCGCCCTCACCTCCGGCGCGTCCGCCGCGACCTCGGGCGAGGAGAGCGCGCGGCCCGGGACCGACGGCGCGATCGCGATGCAGGCGGCCTCGACCGCCGCGCCGCAGCCGCAGATCTACTCGCGGGCCCAGTGGGGTGCCCCGGAGGACGCGAGCTACAAGCCGAAGTACGGCACCATCAGCGCCGGCTTCGTGCACCACACGGTGAACGCCAACGACTACACGCCCGAGGAAGTGCCGGCGATCCTGCGCGGCATCTGGAAGTACCACGTCAAGACCCGCGGCTGGTCCGACATCGGCTACAACTTCCTCGTCGACCGGTTCGGCCGGATCTGGGAGGGGCGCGCCGGTGGCATCGACAAGCCGGTCGTCGGCGCCCACACCCTCGGCTACAACGACTACTCCTTCGCGATGTCCGCGATCGGGAACTACGAGACCGCCCAGCCCACGCCCGAGATGATCAACGCGTACGGCGCGCTGTTCGCCTGGAAGCTGTCCCTGTCGGGAGTCGACGCCGCGTCGATGAGCCAGAAGGTCGGCAAGGGCACCTTCGCCGCGATCAGCGGTCACCGTGACGCCGGGAAGACCGCCTGCCCGGGCAAGTACCTGTACGCGCAGATCCCGACGATCCGGGCGATCGCGGCCCAGGTGCAGCAGGGCGCACTGCTCGGCCAGCTCAACGGGAACTACGTCGGCTCGGCCAACCCGGACATCGTCGTACGCAAGGCGTCGACGGGCCGGCTGATGCTGCACGACCTCGACAGGTCCAGTGGGAGCTGGGTCCTCGGTGCCGCCGTGAAGACCAACGTCTGGGCGCCGTGGGCCAAGCAGGTGCTGCGCGTCGGCGACTGGGACGGCGACGGGCTCAACGACCTGATGGCGATCCGCAAGTCCGACAAGGCCCCGGTCCTCTTCCGCGGCGCCGGTGGCGGGATGTTCCAGCCCGCGCAGGTGCTGCCCGGGACCTTCGCCACCGTCAAGATGCTCGCTGCGGTCGGGGACGTCACCGGCGACAAGCTGCCGGACCTGATGGGCCAGCCGAAGGGCGGCCAGATGCAGGTCTACCCGGGCAACGGCGTCAACGGCTTCCTCTCCGTGGTCCCCGCCGCCGGCCAGGTCCCGGGCAAGCGGTTCGTGCCGATGGGGCGTTGGAACAAGGACGGCTCACCGGACGCGCTGGTCCGTGCCGGAAGCGTGCTCTCGCTCTACGCCGGCATCCTCCCAGGCGGGTGGGCACCGGCGAAGACGATGAAGACCGGCCTCAGCGGCTACGACTGGGTGATCGGCCTCGGCCCGATGGCCAGCGGCGGCAAGGTCGTCGTGGTCCGCAACAAGGCGACCGGCTCGGTGTACGCCGTCGAGAAGGTCAAGGCCAAGAAGCTCGGCGCGCCGCTCTTCTTGAAGAAGCGCACGAAGTTCGACCTCGCGGGCTAGGCCTGCGAACCGATCCGTCCTGGTCGTTCAGGCGGGGAAGCGGGCCGTGGCGTGCTCGGCGACGTACGTCGCCTCGAGCCGCTCCGGCTCGGCCCGGACGACCAGGACGAGCGAGCCGCCCGCGAGGAGCGGCTCGCAGAGGATCGCCGGCTCCGAGACGGGGTCGGCGACCGCGAGCAGGCGGCCGTCGCCGACCAGACCGGTGGCGGCCGCCTCGCTCCACAGCTCGGCCTGGCTCAGCGCCCGGCCACCCACCTCGAGGGCGGGATCGTCGGCCTGCGGCGGGTCCCAGGCCTGGAAGGCGTCGGGCTGGGACCACACGTCGATCCCGACGTCGGTCACCCCGGCCGGGACCGGTTCCTTGAACCGGACGCCCAACGGCAGCAGGGCGCACGCCAGGACGGCGAGCTCGCCGGACCTCCCGGCCCACTCGGCCAGGGTGTCGGGCCCGCAGACGACCGCGGCGAGGTCGGCGGCCTCGGCGGTCGTTGCCACCAGGCCGCAGTTCCACGCGGCGCCGAGGAAGACGGTCCCGAGCCAGTGCGGCGGCAGGTCGATCGCGATCCGGTCGCCGCGCTCCAGGCCCAGCTCGTCGACGAGCAGCGAGCTGGCCTTCGCGACCCAGTTGGCCCAGGTGGTGACCGACAGCTCGACCCGCTCACCACTCGCGTGGTCGTAGAAGGTCACCAGCGGCTGTCCGGGGTCGGTGCGCAGGCGGGCGGCCAGGACCGCGGGGAAGGTGGTCGGCGTCGTCACGGTCCCGAGCCTAGGTGCGGGTGGGCGGACGTGACGCCGTAGGGTGCGGCCATGCTCCTCGACGAGATCCCCGGCTTCTGGGCCGTGGTCCCCGCCGGCGGTGCCGGGACGCGGCTGTGGCCGCTGTCGCGCTCGCACGCTCCCAAGTTCCTCCACGACCTCACCGGCTCCGGGCGCACCCTGCTCGAGCAGACGTACGACCGGCTCGCCCCGCTGGTGGGCGACCGGGTCCTGGTCGTCACCGGCGCGGCGCACCGTACGGCCGTCCGCGGCCAGCTCCCGACCCTGCCCGAGGACGCCGTCGTGGCCGAGCCGTCCGCTCGCGACTCGATGGCGGCGGTCGGTCTGGCTGCCGCCCTCCTCGAGCGCCGCGGCGCCGAGGTGATGGGCTCCTTCGCCGCCGACCACGTCATCGCCGAGCCGGAGCGCTTCGCCGCGTCCGTCGCCGAGGCCGTCGCCGCCGCCCGCGACGGCTGGCTGGTCACCATCGGCATCGAGCCGACCTTCGCGTCCTCCGCGTTCGGCTACATCCGCCAGGGCGAGCCGCTCCCGGGCCACGCGGTCGCGCGCCGGGTCGTCGAGTTCGTGGAGAAGCCGTCGGTGTCGGTGGCCGAGGAGTACCTCGCGACCGGGCAGTACCGCTGGAACGCCGGCATGTTCGTCGTACGTCCGACGGTGCTGCTCGACCTGCTCGCCGAGCAGGACCCCGGCTTCGCCGCCACCCTGCGCACCATCGCCGCCGAGCCCGAGCGCCTTCCCGAGCTCTGGGAGACGCTCCCGAAGATCGCCATCGACCACGCGGTGGCCGAGCCGGCGGCCGCCGCCGGCAAGGTCGCCACCATCCCCGGCGGCTTCGCCTGGGACGACATCGGCGACTTCGACTCCCTCGCGACCCTGCTCGGCGACGATGACGCCTGCACCGTCCTCGGCGACCCCGCGCTCACCCACCTGATCGGCGCCAGCGGCATCGTCGTCCCGCGATCGGGGCGGACCGTCGCGGTCATCGGACTCGACGACGTCGTCGTCGTCGACACCCCCGACGCGCTGCTCGTCACCACGCGGGCGCGGGCCCAGGAGGTCAAGAACGTCGTGGCTGCGTTGAAGGAGCAGGGCCGCACCGACCTGGTGTGAGGGCCGGGGCTGGGTGCGGGGGAGCTGGCCGCGGGGGGAGCTGGCCGCGGGGAGCTGGCTGCGGGGCTGGTGCGTCTCACAACCGACTCACGGTGTTTGTTTGGCGCTCGCTTCGCTCGCGCATGTCGCGCGCGCTTTGACGCGTTGCCTTCCTCCGCTCCGCTCGCTGGCGCTCGCTTCGCTCCGTCCAGGCAACGCGGCGCGCCCGACGAAAAGACACTCAGCTGCACGTGATGCGCTCAGGCATCACCTGCGGCTGAGCCTCGTCGCGCCGCCCGCCGTTTCTGGACGGAGGAGCGAGCGAGGAACGAGCGAGCGGGGGAGGAAGAAACGGCGCCAAAAGGCGGCGCGACATGCGCGAGCGAAGCGAGCGCCAAACTAGTACGCGTAGGGCTCCGGGGCGTCGGTGAACGGGTACTTGTCCATGAACTTCTTCAGCGCCGCGCCGCTGACCTCGGAGCAGTACTGCCAGGCGCCGTACTGCTTCTGCGTGTCGGGGTCGACGCGCCAGTGGGTGAAGGCGATGTGCTGGCCCTTCGGGAAGGACTTGCCGATCTCCTTCTCGTCCGCCTTGGTCCACGGGGCGACCTTGAACTTCAGCCGCTGGTTGGTGTCGTTGGCGTCCATGATCTTGGCGATGGCGCGCATGGCCGCGACTTCGGCGGCGTCGTCGTTCGCGGTGGTGTCGTACCAGAGGATCGTGTAGCCGTGCTCGCTGTTGTGGATCAGCTGCTCGAGCTCGGGGCGGGAGTCCTCGGTGTAGAAGCGGTCACCGATCGGGGTGGGTGCGACGCCGGCGACGTTCCAGTGCGCGCCGAAGGCGGGCGGGGCGTCCTTGTAGTCGACCTGCTGGCCCTCGGGGACGTGCTCGCCGCTGCCCGTGGCCTCCTTCTCGGTGATGTCGCCGCACACGCTGGCCGAGGCGCCGATCTGGGCGACGCTCTTGCCCTTCCACTTCTGGTCGTTGACCATGTCGCGGACCTTCGGGTAGAGCGCAGCGCCGACGATGACGAGCGCGACCGCGACGCAGACGCCGACGATGGCCATGCCCTGGCGCTTGTCGGCACGCTTCTGCTTGCGCCGGATGTCGTCGATGACTTGGCGGCGCTCCGACTTCTCGGACTTGCTGGACTTGGCCACGTGCGGGGTACCTCGTCTTGGTCGTGAAGGGCATGCCGGGAGCACGCCCGTGCGGCGAACGCGGTGAGTCTACGGAGTCACCGGTCGAAACCGCAGGTCGGTGTCGACATCGCCGGTCTCGGTGCTCTGCCAGCCGTGGGCGAACGCCACGATGTCGGCAGCGGCCCGCCGCTCCCTGTCCGTGTGTACGACGTCCGCGGCCGTCGCGCGGGCGGTGACCCCCGCGCGGCCGAGCGCGGCGACGAACTCGACGGCGTCGACGGGGCTGCCGAACGGGGTGCGTGCGGCCGGGTGCGCGGCGACGGCCTGGATGACGGCCTCGCGGGCGCCGTACCCGAACAGGTCGGCGCCGTCGGCGCGGATGAGGGCGCGGGCGCCGGGACCGTCCTCACCGGGGGCGAGCACGAGGTCGGCCCGACCGCGCAGCACCGCGCACGGGCGGGCGCCGAGCTTGCCCTGGGCGAGCTCGACGGCGGAGGCGATCTCGTCGGCGACGGCGGGGGCGGTGACGGCGAGCTCGTTGCCGTGGGCGTCGACCCGGCCGGCGAAGGACTCCAGCACGGCCAGCCCGGCGGCGCCGATGGCGATGTCGGTCTGGCCCTCGCGCCAGGCCCGTCCGGCGGTGTCGGTGACGATGACGCCGACGTTGACGCCGCGCCGCTCGGCGACCGCGGACCGCAGGGCGCGGGCGGACGCGTCGGGGTCGAGGGGGAGCAGGACGATCGAGCCGGCGGTGACGTTCGAGGCGTCGACGCCGGCGGCGGCCATGGTCAGGCCGAGGCGGTTGCGCACGATCCGGGTCGGGCCGCGGCGGGCCACCAGGCGCTCGGTCTCGGCGTCGATCCAGGCCTCGCGGTCGCCGTCCTCGATCCGGCCCTCGGCCTTGCTGACCACCTTGCTGGTGACGACGAGCACGTCGCCGTCACGCAGGTCGTCGGGACCGAGCGCGGCGAGCAGGGCGGTGGCGAGGTCGTCGCCCGGCCGGATCTCGGGGACGCCGTCCGGTGCCGTCACGCTCAGCATCAGCGCACCAGCTCGATCGCGGCCGCGGCCATCGCGGCGGTGGCGTCGTGGTCGGTCATCATCAGCGGTACGGCGGCCGCGCGGATCCCGGCGGCCTCGAGCCGGGGCACCTGGGCGGCGTCGCGCTCGTCGACCAGCCAGCCGTCGAGCACCCCGCCGGCCTCACGGGCGCCGTAGTTGAGCCCGACGCCGGCCGCGCTGACCTCGACGCCGATCGAGGTCAGCATCTGCTCGGCCATGCCACGCACGTGGCTGTCGCCGACGATGGGGGACAGGCCCACGACCTTCGCGTCGGTGGAGCGCACGGCGTCGCGCAGGCCGGGGACGCCGAGGATGGTGCCGACCGACACCACCGGGTTCGACGGGGGCAGCACGACGAGGTCGGCACCCGCGATCGCGTCGAGCACGCCGGGCGCGGGGGAGGACTGGTCGAGGCCGACGAACACGACCTGCTCGGCGGGGACCTCGGCGCGCAGCCGGACCCAGTACTCCTGGAAGTGCACGACCCTCTTGCCGCTGGCGCTCTCGGCGTCGGCGACCGCGATGTGCGTCTCGACGCGGTCGTCGGTCATCGGGAGCAGGCTCAGCCGGTCGCCGTACGTCGGCTCCAGCCAGCGCTTGCACAGCGCCTGCGTCACCTGCGACAGCGGGTACCCGGCGTCGAGCATCTGGGTGCGCACCAGGTGGGTGGCGATGTCGCGGTCGCCCAGGCCGAACCAGGTGGGCTCGACGCCGTACGCCGCCAGCTCCTCCTTGGCGCTCCACGTCTCGGCCCGCCGGCCCCAGCCCCGCTCGAGGTCGATGCCGTCGCCGAGGGTGTACATCACGGTGTCGAGGTCGGGACACACCTTGAGGCCGTGGATCCACCAGTCGTCGGCGTTGTTGGCGACCACCGTCACGTGGGCGTCCGGGGCGACACCGGGTAGGGTTCCAGCGGCGATGCCGTGCAGCAGGCCTTGCAGGAAACGGGCTCCGCCCATGCCGCCCGAGAGGACGGTCAGCTTCCGCAGGGGTCGGCCGATTGATCCGCTGGCTGCCGCGTCAGGTGTCGAGTCCACGGGGGACAACTGTGCCGTGCCCGGAAAAGGCAGCGAGCACGGGGCTCCCCATAGCAGACTCAGCCTTGACTGTTTGGGTATGACACGTATGTAATTCCAGAGATGTCGTTCGGGGCATCGGGTCGAGACGTAAGGGGCGTAATCGTGAGGGAACTGTTCCTGGTCGAAGCAGAGACCGACGAGCTGGGGTGGCAGGAGCGCGCACTGTGCGCGCAGACCGACCCCGAGGCCTTCTTCCCTGAGAAGGGAGGATCGACGCGCGAGGCCAAGAAGGTCTGCCAGACCTGCGAGGTGCGCATCGAGTGCCTGGAGGCCGCGTTGGGCAACGACGAGCGCTTCGGTATCTGGGGTGGGATGTCGGAGCGTGAGCGCCGCAAGCTGAAGAAGCGAGCCGTCTAACGACGGCAACGGCACGGCGCCGGTCCCTGCCGACGGTTCGCCCCCTTCGGGCCGTCGGTCGTAGGGTCTGACCTCGTGTCGCAACAACCCGAGGTGGCTGTCCTCCTGGTCAGCCACGACGGCAGCACCTGGCTGCCGGCGGTCCTCGACGGCCTTCTCGCGCAGACCGCGCCCCCCGCGCGCGTGGTGGCCGTCGACACCGGCAGCAAGGACGGCAGTGCCGACCTGGTCCGGGCCGCGTTGGCCGACCAACTGCCCCTCGAGCAGCGGTCACTGCCCGGCGGCACCGGGTTCCCCGACGCCGTCGCCGAGGGCCTGCTCGTGCTGGGCGAGACCGGCACCGCACCCGAGTGGGTGTGGATCCTCCACGACGACGCGAACCCCGCGCCGGGCGCGCTCGCCGCGCTGCTCGCCGTCGCCGCGCAGCGTCCCGACGCCGACATCCTCGGCCCCAAGCTGCGCGAGTGGCCCTCGCTGCGCCGGCTGCTCGAGCTCGGCGTCACCATCAGCGGGACCGGCCGCCGCGAGACCGGGCTGGAGCGCGGCGAGTACGACCAGGGCCAGCACGACGAGATCCGCGAGGTGCTCGCGGTCAACTCGGCCGGCATGCTGGTGCGCCGCCGGGTGCTCGAGGACCTCGGCGGGTTCGACGCCGCGCTGCCGATCTTCGGCAACGACATCGACCTCGGCTGGCGCGCCGCCGCGGCCGGCCGCACCACGCTCGTCGTCCCCGACGCCGTCGTCTTCCACGCCGAGGCCGCCCACCGCGGCATCCGTCGCACGCCGCTGACCGGACGGCACACCCACTTCCAGGAGCGCCGCGCCGCGCTCTTCACGCTGCTCGCCAACGGCCGCGGCGCCACCCTTCCGCTGCAGGTGCTGCGGCTGACCCTCGGCTCGCTGCTGCGCGTGCTCGGCCTGCTCGGCGTCCGTGCCGTCGGTGAGGCGCTCGACGAGCTCGCCGCCCTGGTGTCCGTGCTGCGGCATCCCGGCCAGGTCCGCGCGGCCCGCCGGGCACGGCGCGCGGCGGCGACGGGTGACACCGACCGCGCCCGAGTACGACGCCTGCTGGCCCCGTGGTGGGTGCCCTACCGGCACGGCCTCGACTTCGCGGGCGACCTCGTCGCCGCCGCGACCAACCAGGCCGCCGACGTCGCCGACCGGCGCCGGATCGCGGCCGCCGAGCGCGACGCCGCCACCGCGCCTCCGGCGGCGCGGCACCGCGACGAGGACGAGGACTTCGCCGACACCGGCATCGTCGTGCGCTTCTTGACCAACCCGGTCGCCGTCGCGACCGCGATCACCGTCCTCGCGCTGCTCATCGGCGTGCGCGACGTCGTCGGGGGAGTGGCCGGCGGTGCGCTGTCGCCCGCGCCCGGCGGCGTCGGCGACTGGTGGGCGCTGCACCTCGAGGGCCGCCACCCGATCGGCTTCGGGAGCGACGTCCCGGCCCCGCCGTACGTCCTGCCGCTCGCGGTGCTCGGCCTGCCGTTCGGCCCGTCCCTGCTGATGTCCCTGCTCATGGCGTTCTCGGCCCCGCTCGGGCTGTGGGGCGCCTGGCGTTTCCTGCGCGTGGTGGGTCGCCTCGTCACGCCGTACGGCGCCCCGCGGTGGCTGCTGCTGTGGGGCTCGGTGACCTGGGCGCTGGTGCCGCTGGTCGCCGGCGCGTGGGGCGGTGGGCGCTGGGGGATCGTCGTCGCGGCGGCCGTGCTGCCGTGGATGGCGCACGCCGCGCTCGGCTTCGCCGACCCCGACGCCGGCCACCGCTGGCGCGCCGGCTGGCGCACCGGCCTCGCGCTCGCGCTGCTGACCGCGGTCGCGCCGCCCGCCTGGCTGGTGGTCGCGGTCCTGATCGCGGTGCTGCTCGGCATCGCCGTGCGGCTGCTGCCCGGCGAGGCCGGCGACCGCTCGGTGTGGGGGCCACCGGTGCTGGCTCTAGCGGTGCCGCTGCTCGTGCTGCTTCCGTGGTGGCTCCCGGCCCTGCTCGAAGGCGGGATCGCGGGCACGGTGCTCGACATCGGCCGCTGGCCGACGGCCGCGACCTCCGGCTGGGACCTGCTGGCCGGACGCCTCGGCGGCCTCGGCGCCCCCGTACCGGTCGGCTACGTGCTGCCGGTCCTGGCCCTGCTGGCGCTGGTGCCGCGGGCGACCCGGATCCCGGTCGTGGTGTGCTGGCTGGTCGCTGCCGTGACGGCGGTGGTCGCCGTACCCCTGGCCGTCGTGAGCATCGACATCGCCGGTCCGGTGGGCCAGCAGCCCGGGCTCGGCGCCGTCCTGCTGGTGCTCCAGGGGGCGTGGATCACCGCGATCCTGCTGGGCGGACTGTCCCTGCACCACCTGGGCGACCAGGCCAAGCCCGCCCAGGCCGTGTTGGCCCTGGCCGGCGCCGTGGGGCTGGTCGCGCCGCTCGTCGGCCTGGTGTGGTTCGCCGGCTGGGGCGGCGAGGAGCTCGACGACCCACCCGTGTCCGACGTCCCCGTCTACATGGCCCAGCGCGCCGAACAGGCCGAGCAGAACGGCGTCCTGGTGCTGCGCGGCAGCAAGGACACCGGCCTGCGCTACGACGTCCACCGCGGCGACGGGCTCACCGTCGGGGAGGACGAGATCGCCGCCCTGACGCCGGAGGACGAGAAGGTCACCGCGACCATCCGCTCGCTGGTCACCTCGCCCGACCCGGACGCGGTGGCCCGCCTCGCCGACCTCGGCATCCTCTACATCGTCCAGGCGGCGCCGGCCGACGGCTCGGTCGCCGCCGGCCTCGACGCCACCACCGGACTCGTCCAGGCCAGCTCCGAGCGCGGTACCCGCGCCTGGCAGGTCAGCCCGGAGCCGGGGCCGCTGCCGAGCCACCACGCCTGGCTGCGCTGGCTCCTGCTGCTGGTCCAGGCCGCCGCGATCCCGGTGCTGGTCGTGCTCGCCCTCCCGCCGCTGCGAAGGAACCGCGATGAGTGAGCCCCAGCAGACCCCGTCCCGGTCCGGCGGCCGCCGCGCATCCGTCGCCCGGCGTCGCCGCCTCGACCTCCTCGTGGCCCTGGCGATCGTGCTGCCCGCGGTCGTCGCGCTCGCGATCGGCGCCATCGGTGACGAGGAGTCCCCGGTCGCCGGGCCGCAGCCGCCGGGCACCGCCGAGCTCACCTCCGCCACCGTGGTCTGCCCGGGCGGCACCCGTGCCTCGAGCGCGACCCGGGTCGGCCGCACGCCCGGTGTCGCGGGCGGTGAGCTCGCGGTGCTGACCGCTCCGGCGGACGGCGCCGAGGCGGTCGCCGGCGCACCGGTCACCGCCGAGGCGGCGACGTCGGCCGTCGTACCCGACAGCTCCGGCCCGGTCGTCCTCGACGGCCGCGGTGCCGCCGCCCCCGGCGTCGTCGCCGGCCGCGACGACCCGCTGGCCGTGCCCGAGTGCCGCGCCCCGGCGTACGACGAGTGGTTGGTCGGCCTGGGCGCCACCGCCCGCTACGCCACCACGCTCGAGCTGGTGAACCCCGACGACGGCGAGGCGGTCGTCGACGTCGCGCTGTCCGACGCCGACGGGCCGGTCGAGGAGCCCGCCCTGCGCGGCATCCAGGTGCCGGCGCACGGCGTCCACCGCATCGACCTGGCCGCGTCGGCGCCGCGCCGCGAGCTGACCGCCGCCCACGTCACCGTGACCCGCGGCCGCGTCGCGCTCACCGCACGGACGACCCGCGACCAGCTCGGCCGCGGCCGGGTCAGCACCGACTTCCTGCCGAGCCAGGCCGCACCCGACACCGAGAACCTGATCCTCGGCGTGCCCGAGGGCGCCCGCGGCGCCACGCTGTTCGTCGCCAACCCGGGCGAGAGCGAGGTCCGCGCCCGGGTCCGGCTGGTGACCGCCGACGCCACCTTCACGCCGACCGCCGCCCCCGAGGTCGCGGTCGGCCCCCACGCCATGCAGGAGGTCGACCTCGGACCGCTGCTCTCCGGCGAGAACGGCGCCGGCGTGCTCGGCGTCGTCGTCGAGTCGGAGGACCCGGTCGCGGCGTCCGTACGGCTGGTCTCGCGCAAGGACCTCGTCCTGCTCGCGCCCGCGATCGAGGTGCGCGAGCCGACCGCCGCGGTCGTGCCGACGGGGGAGAAGACCCTGCTGCTCGGGCACGCCCTGCGCACCGGCGTCGTCCACGTGACGTCGTATGGCGCCGACGGGGCGGTCCTGCGCGAGGACCAGGTCGAGGTCGCGCCCGACCGGGCGGCCTCCCTCGCGCTGCCGCCCGAGGCTGTGCTCGTCGCCGTCGAGCCGCGCAACACCCGGATCGCCGGGGTCGTCTCGTTGCCGACGGGCGGTGCGCAGCCGGGGCTCGCGACGCTGCGGCTGCGGCCGGCCGAGACCCACGCCCGGATCCCGGTCGTCTCGCCGGACTGACCTCTCGGGGTCGGAGACGGTCAGTCGTCGTCGAGGTCGGACGGGTAGCGCGGGTCCACGTCGTGCGGCTCGATGCCGAGCAGCTCGGCGACCTGCTCGACCACGAGCGCCAGCACGATCGCCTCGAGGTCGGCCCGGTCGGCGGCACGGTGCTCGAGCGGCCGGCGGAACACCACCAGCCGGGTCGGCGTCGTACCGGACCCGCGCACGAGCGAGGACAGCGGCACCCGGCCCGAGTCCCAGTCGTCGGGGAGCTGGGGGGCGTCCTCGACGGCGTACTCCACCAGGCCGAGGTGCTCCGACCAGCGCGCGTCGATGTCGGTGACGACGTCGAGCATGATCTTGTCGAAGACCTCGCGGCGGCTGCGCGGCAGCGGCGGCCGGTGTCCGGTCGCGGTCAGCGGCTGCACCGCCGGGCCGCGCATCCCGCGTCCGCGCCGGTCGCGGCGTCGGCGGGGGACCAGCTCGTCGTGCTCCATGATCAGCGAGCCTATCCACCGCGCGCGGTGCGGGGAGGTAGCGTCAGCGCCGTGAGTGTGACGGCGAACGCGGGACCGCAGAGCCTGCGAACCTGCTCGCGCACGGCCTGCGGCCGGCGCGCGGTCGCCACGCTGACCTACGTGTACGCCGACTCGACCGCCGTCCTCGGCCCGCTGGCGACCTACGCCGAGCCGCACGCCTACGACCTGTGCGACGTCCACAGCGAGCGCCTCTCGGCCCCGCGCGGCTGGGAGGTGGTCCGGCTCTCGCTCGGCACCCAGCAGCCCGGCCCGAGCAACGACGACCTGCTCGCGCTCGCCGACGCGGTCCGCGAGGCCGCCCGCCCGGTCCGGCGCGAGCCGGTCGAGGCACCGCGCGAGCCCGGTCGCGAGGTGGCCCGCAAGGGGCACCTCAGGATGCTCACCACCGACTGACCACGCGGCACGGTAGATGCCCTAGGGTCTGGACATGGCCACGACCAGTCCTGACAACCTCGGCAAGGTCTTCAAGGCCTACGACGTCCGCGGTCTCGTCGGCGAGCAGCTCGACGAGGAGCTGGCGCGAGCGACCGGCGCGGCGTACGTCGAGGTGCTCGGCGTCGACGCGATGGTGATCGGCTACGACATGCGCCCGAGCTCGCCGTCGCTGGCCGGCGCGTTCGCCGACGGCGCGACGGCCGCCGGCGCCGACGTGACGATGATCGGCCTCGCGTCGACCGACCAGCTCTACTTCGCCTCCGGCCACCTGAACCTGCCGGGCGCGATGTTCACCGCGAGCCACAACCCGGCGGCCTACAACGGCATCAAGCTGTGCCGCGCGCTGGCGCAGCCGGTCGGCATGGAGAGCGGCCTCGCCGAGATCCGCGACCGGGTCGCCGCGGGCGGTGCGCCGGCCGCCGGCCGCCGCACCGGGTCCATCGACTCCCACGACGTCCTCCAGGCGTACGCCGCGCACCTGCTCACGCTCGCCCCGGTCACGGGCCGCCGGTTGAAGGTCGTCGTCGACGCCGGCAACGGCATGGCCGGCCACACCGCGCCCGCCGTCTTCGGCCGCCTCTCCGACCAGGTCGAGATGGTGCCGCTCTACTTCGAGCTCGACGGCACCTTCCCCAACCACGAGGCCAACCCGATCGAGCCCGACAACCTGGTCGACCTGCAGAAGGCGGTCGTCGCCGAGCAGGCCGACATCGGCCTGGCCTTCGACGGCGACGCCGACCGCTGCTTCCTCGTCGACGAGCGCGGCGACCTCGTCTCGCCGTCCACGCTGACCGCCCTCATCGCCGCCCGCGAGCTCGCCAAGGAGCCGGGCGCCACGGTGATCCACAACCTGATCACCTCGCGCGCCGTGCCCGAGATCGTCACCGAGCTGGGCGGTACTCCGGTCCGCACCCGCGTCGGGCACTCCTTCATCAAGGCCACGATGGCCGAGACCGAGGCGATCTTCGGCGGCGAGCACAGCGGCCACTTCTACTTCCGCGACTTCTGGCGCGCGGACTCCGGCATGCTCGCCGCGCTGCACGCGATGGCGGCGCTGGCCGAGTCCGACCGTCCGCTCTCCGACCTGCTCGCCGGCTACGCCCGCTACCCGCTCAGCGGCGAGATCAACAGCACCGTCGCCGACCAGGCCGCGGTGCTCGCCGCGCTGGAGGCGGCGTACGGCGGCCAGGACGGCGTCAGCACCGACAAGCTCGACGGCCTCAGCGTGGGGCACGCGGACTGGGCGTTCAACGTGCGCGCCTCGAACACCGAGCCGCTGCTGCGGCTCAACGTCGAAGGAAAGGACGAAGCCACCATGACCCGAGTCCGGGACGAGGTCCTCGCCATCATCCGGAGCGGAAGGTGAGCGCCGTGCAGGGCGGGATCTCGCCCGAGCTGCTGGCGATCATCGTGTGTCCCTCCTGCAAGGGCGACCTCGCGGTGACGCCCGCAGGGGAGTCGGTGGAGCTGGTGTGCCAGGGCTGCGGGTTCGCGTACCCGGTGCGCGACGGCATCCCGGTCCTGCTGGTCGACGAGGCCCGCAAGCCGGCCTGACATGATCTGGTTCGACGAGTCCCGGCTGGACGACCACGCAGCGCTCGCCACCGCCGACCTGCGGCTGCGCACGCTGGCCGAGTCCGGCGCCCGGGTACGCCGCGAGGTCGGCGACTCCGCCGAGGCCATCGCCGAGGCGGTGGCCCGATCGATCGAGACCCGCCCGCGTGCGGTGATCGCCGCCGGGCCCGACTCCCGCCTGCTGCGGGCCGTGCTCGAGCCCTTCTGTCCCGTGCCGTTCGTGGCCTGGCCCTCCCCGGCGCTGCCCGGCTGGGCAGGCAGCCTCGACCTGGTCGTCGTGCTCGCCCCCGACGGCGGCGACGCCGGAACGGCGCTGGCCGTCGCCGAGGCAGCGCGCCGCGGCTGCCAGCTCGTGGTGGCCGCGCCGCGCGGATCGCTGGTGGCCGAGCACGCGACCGGTCGCTGGACGACGCTGCTGCCCACCAGCACCGGCGACCAGCTCGCGACCGCGGTCGCGATGCTCTCCTTCCTCGACCAGGTCAACCTCGGCCCGAGTGCCGAGCCGGAGGCCGTGTCCGAGGCACTCGACGCGGTCGCCATCGCCTGCTCGCCGAACCGCGACATCTCGATCAACCCCGCCAAGATGCTGGCCATCTCACTGGCTGACGCCGCCCCGCTGGTCTGGGGTGGCTCGGTCCTCGCGGCCCGGGCCGCGCGCCGGATCGCAGAGTCGATCCGCCGCACCTCCGGCCGCACGGCGCTCGCCGGCGACGCCGAGCACCTGCTGCCCGTCGTCGAGGCGGCCCGCCCGCGCAACGTCTTCGCCGACCCGGTCGCCGACGGCACCGGCGATCGCCGCCCGGTGCTGGTGATGCTCGACGACGGCGTCGACGACCCGGTCGTCCGCGACCAGCGGCAGCGCCTCGAGGACGCCGCCCGCAACCAGGACGTCCGGATCGAGCACGTCTCCACCGAGGCGGCCGGCGAGGTCGCCCGCTACGCGTCGCTGCTGCTCAGCGGCACGTACGCGGCGGAGTACCTGCGCCTGGGGCTCGTCGAGGACTGACCGGGCCGTCGAGCCTCACAGGCTCGTGAACAGGCGGCGGGTGTCGTGGGGAGCGGGTGCGACGAGCGCGGCTCCCGTGTCGATCGCGCCACCGGCGACGGCCGCACGCCGCCGCAGGTCGCCGACGAAGTCCCCCTGTGCGGCGAGGAAGTGGACGCGGAAGGGGCGCCGGCCCGACGCTGCGATCCACACGGTGTGTCGCGCGACATCGGGACGCGCCTCGTCGCGCTCCCAGCTGACCGCGGTGACCTCGGTCAGCGGCACCCGCACCGTGCCGACACGGCCCCGCACGACCAGCCGATCCGCGGTGAGGACGACGGCCCGGCGCAGCTCGCCCCTGATCCCGGCGACCGAGAGCACGCACAGCGCCGGGAGCACGACGATGCCGGGCACCGAGCCCGACGCGAACGACACCGCCGCGAGCAGCCCGCAGACGACCCCGAGAGCGCCCAGGCCGAGGACCATCCGCACGCGGGAGGCATCCGTGGGCTTGTAGGTGGCGTCCACCCCGCCAGTCTCCCATCGGGCGCTCCGCCGTACCCGATCCGGCTCACGGTGTCAGGTTGTCTGACACTTGGTCTTCGCACAGGCGGTTCGGGTACCAAGGAGTGATGGCCTCAGCACCTCGGACTCGGGATCCCTGGCTCGACAACGCGAAGATGGGCCTGGTCACGCTCGTCGTGGTCGGGCACCTGCTCGCGTTGCTTCCTGCCGACGGCCCGGGCGGGCGGGTGTACGACTTCGTCTACCTGTGGCACATGCCGGCGTTCGTGTTCCTCTCCGGCTACCTGTCGCGGGGCTTCCGCTACACCCCGTCGCGGCTGTGGCAGCTGGTCACCACCCTGCTCGTGCCGTACGTCATCTTCGAGGGCGCACTGGCCTGGTTCCGGATCAACGTCGGCCACGAGCACCTCTACGACCTGTGGACCGACCCGCACTTCCCGCTGTGGTACCTGCTCGCGATGGTGGCCTGGCGGCTCGCGACCCCGATCCTGCGGCCGCTGCGGGGCGGCGTCCTGGTCGCGGTCGGGATCAGCATCGCCGGAGGCCTCCTGCTCGCCGGGGAATGGACCCGCTGGCTGGACGCCCCGCGGATCGTGGGCTTCCTGCCGTTCTTCGTGCTCGGCCTGAAGACCACGCCCGAAGCGCTGGAGTGGCTGCGCGGCCGGTTCGCCGCTCTGCTCGGCATCGCGACCTTCGCGGCGCTGTGGGTCGCCGCCGGCTCCCTGGACGAGTGGGCCAGCCGCGACTACCTCTACCAGCGGCCCTCCGAGCTGCTCGACGACCCGACCTCGACCGCAGTCCTGACCCGGCTCCTGGTGCTGCTCGCCGGCGTCGCGGGCGCGCTGGCCTGGCTCAGCGTCGTACCTCGCATCGGTGGTTGGTTCACCCGGATGGGCTCGGCGACCCTGGTCATCTACCTGTTCCACGGGTTCGTCGTGAAGGAGCTGGAGTACCTCGGCTTCGTCGAGTGGGCCCACGACCGGCCCTGGCTCGGTCTGCTGGCCGCGGTCGGCGTCGGTGTCGGTGTGGCCCTGGCCCTGGCCGCGCCGCCCGTCCGGCGCGTCCTCGAGCGGGTCGTGGACCCGTTCGACGTCGCCCACCGCCGGGTCCGCGAGGCGGTGCAGCTGACCGGTGTCGTGCACGAGCAGGAGCGGGAGACCGCGGACGCGGGGTTGGTGGGCGCCGGCCGGTAGTCGCCGGCCGGTAGCCTTCGGGCATGCCTCTCAGCACGGACCGCGCCTCGTGAGCGCCGGCCTGTTCGGTCTGCTCGACGACGTCGCCGCCATCGCCAAGATGGCCGCCGCGTCGATCGACGATGTCGGTGCCGCGGCAGGTCGTGCGACGACCAAGGCCGCGGGCGTGGTGGTCGACGACACGGCGGTCACGCCCCAATACGTGCACGGCGTCGCGGCCGAGCGCGAGCTCCCGATCGTCAAGCAGATCGCGATCGGCTCGATCCGCAACAAGCTGCTGATCATCCTCCCGGCAGCGCTGCTGCTCAGTGAGTTCCTGCCGGACCTGCTCCCGATCATCCTGATGCTCGGCGGCACCTTCCTCGCCTACGAGGGCGCGCACAAGGTCTGGCACCTGCTCGCCAGGCACGACGACCACGACGTCCCGGCCACCGTGATCAGTCCGGAGGCCGAGAAGCAGATGGTCGCCGGCGCGATCCGGACCGACCTGATCCTGTCGGCGGAGATCATGGTGATCGCCCTCGACGAGGTGGCCGACGAGAGCTTCTGGGCACGGCTTGCGATCCTCGTGGTCGTGGCGATCGCGATCACGATCGCCGTCTACGGCGTCGTGGCCCTCATCGTGAAGATGGACGACGCCGGCCTCAGCCTCGCGCAGCGCTCCTCGACCCTGGCCCAGAAGGTCGGGCGTGGCCTGGTCGCGTTCATGCCGCGGCTGCTGTCGATCATCTCGATCGTCGGCACCGTCGCCATGCTCTGGGTCGGCGGCCACATCCTGCTCGTCAACGTGCACGAGGTCGGCTGGTGGGACGCGCCGTACGAGTGGGTCCATGGCATCGAGCACGACATCGAGCACGCCGTGCACGGCTTCCTCGGCAGCGCGCTGGCCTGGCTCGCCAACACCGGCATCTCCGCGGTGATCGGACTGGTGGTCGGCTCCCTCGTGGTCGCGATCGTGCGGGTGCTGCCGTTCAGCGGCGACAAGGACCCGATCGAGCGGTACGACGACGGCGAGCCTGCCGCGCACTGAGGGCATTGAGGGCTCAGCCCGGTCACGGCAGGCCCACCGGTCCGGTCGGGCCCCGCGGGTCAGACCGCCGACAGCTGGACCGTCGCGTCCAGGGCGGCCGCGAGCTCGCGGCCCTTCGTCTCGAAGTGGCGGCGGAAGTAGCTCGTGTGCTCGTCGTGCTCGTGGAAGTGGTGCGGCGTGAGCACCGCGGAGAACACCGGCACGTCGGTCTCGAGCTGGATCCGCATCAGCGCGTCGACCACGGACGAGGCCACGAAGTCGTGGCGGTAGATCCCGCCGTCGACGACCAGGGCCGCCGTCGCCACCCCGGCGTAGCGGCCGGTCCGGGCCAGCCGGCGGACCTGCAGCGGGATCTCGAAGGCGCCCGGCACGTGCACCACCTCCACGGTGTAGCCGCGCAGCTCGAGCTCGGTGCGGAAGGTCTCGACGGCGACGTCGACGATGTCGGAGTGCCAGCGGGCCGCGACGATGGCGACGGTGTTGCCGGCGGGAGCGGTGGGTGACATGGGTTCTCCTGTTCGCGTGTCACCCAGGGCGTGACGACGCGCGCGAGGCCCGTCGCGTTCTCTTCCGTCCGGACTGTGACCGTCGGCTCCGGAGTCGCACCGGATCTGCTGACCCGCCCCGGTCGGAGACCGGGCCGGCGCTCGCGGGCTCGGCCGCCCCGGATCGGCCGGGACGCCCTCACCGCCGGTGGGGAGTTCCACCCCGCCCTGAGAACGTACGGCAGCAGGGTACCGCCCGCCCGCGGCTCAGCCGCCGACGCAGTCGTTCGAGCCCGAGTAGCAGGGCACGTAGTCGGGACCCGGGCCGGGCGGTGGGGGCGGCGACCCGTCCCAGTCGATCTGCGGCATGGCGGTGAGCAGGGCGACCACGAGAGCCACCGCGGCCACCGCGAGGTGCCAGAGGAAGACCCAGCGCCCGCGCCGCAGCGCCGCGGTCACCAGGGTGGTCAGCACGGCGAGCGCGAGGCCGCCGGTGAGGAGGCGGTGGACGAGGACCTCGGTTGCGGTCGGTCCGTCGCAGCCGCCCCAGCAGAAGTAGACGGTCAGACCGTGCCAGAAGGTGGCCAGGGTCAGGCCGAGGGCGGCGAGCGCGGCGACGATCTCGAGGGGCCCGGCCGGGCGGCGATCGGTCATGTTCGCAGGGTCCCGGGCGGGGGCCGTGGCGGCATGAGTAGGCGGGCCCAGATCGCCCGGGCGCGTAGGCGGCGTACGACGGGTCAGGCCGCATCGGACCGCCTCGCCTCCGACCCGACCGCGCACGCCCACGACCCGGGCGGGATCGGGCGGCCGGTGTCGGCGGGGCGGGTGCCGTGGTGGTCGACGACGAACAGCAGGTCGTGGGGCGAGCGCCACAGGTAGCTGCCGGGGGAGAGGGCGAGATAGCGCCAGGCGGTGAAGGTCGTGGCGCGGTGGTGCTGGCGGCACAGCGGGACCAGGTTGCAGGCTCATACGTATTCTGCCCTCATGGCTGAGCCGATCGCGGCGGCGATCTACGCACGCATCTCATCGGACCCGGGCGAGACCCGACAAGGGGTCGAGCGACAGTTGGAGGACTGCCGCCGCCTCGCCGCCGATCTTGGCTGGACGGTGGCATCCGAGTACGTCGACAACGACGTGTCCGCCTACTCGGGCAAGACCCGCCCCGAGTATCAACGTCTGCTGGCCGACATCACCGACGGCCTGGTCGACGGCCTGGTCGTGTGGCATCAGGACCGACTCCACCGCCGACCGGTCGAGCTGGAGCACTTCTTCACCGTGATCGACGCCGCCGGGATCGCGGGCAACGTCAAGACCGTGACCGGCAACAGCGACTTCGGCACGGGAGACGGGATCTTCACCGCCCGACTGATCGGAGCCGTTGCCGCGAAGGAATCCGCGGACAAGTCCCGACGCGTGGCCCGCAAGCACGAGCAACGCGCCGCCCACGGCATCCCGCACAAGGGATCGACGCGCCCGTTCGGCTACGAAGCCGACTTCACCACCATCCGCCCCGACGAAGCACGCGTGGTCCGGGACCTCGCCGCTCGGTTCCTGGCAGGCGAATCGCTGCGGTCTCTGGCCGAGTGGCTCAACACCACCGGCATCGAACGCGTGTCCGGCGGCACCGGATGGATCACCACCACCGTGCGCGGCATCCTCATCAACCCCCGCTACGCCGGACTCATGTCCCACCGCGGGCAGGTCGTCGGCCCCGGAAAGTGGGAAGCGATCATCGACGAGGACACCCACCGCCGCATCCTGGTCACCATCGCCGCCAAGAAGGCCACGGGACGCCGCACCCCGCAGACCTACCTGCTCACCGGACTCCTGCGCTGCAGCAAGTGCGGCAACCGGCTCTACTCCAGCGCCCGCCACGAAGGCACCAGCAACGGCAGCAACCGGAACCCGGTCCGCACCACCCGGCGCCGCTACGTCTGCATGTCCGGCCCCGACCACGGCGGCTGCGGACGACTGACCGCGGTCGCCGAACCCGTCGAGGAACTGGTGACCAACGCAGTCCTGTTCACCCTCGACACCCCCGAACTTGTGGCAGCACTGTCCGGCAAGGACAGCCCCGACGAACAAGCCAAGGCCCTTGCCGACGAGATCGAGCACCTCGAGGCCAAACAGCGCGAGCTGGCTGATGCCTACGCCGCCGACCTCATCACCATGACCGAGTGGCGACGAGCTGGAGGCACGATCAACGAGCGCCTCGACGCAGCCCGACGCCGACTCGCGACCCGGACCCGCACCGACACCCTGCACGGGCTGATCGGCAACGCGACCGCGCTCGCCGAGCAATGGCCCACCCTCAGCCTGTCGCGGCAGCACGCGATCATCCGCGCCCTCATCGACCACATCACCATCGGCCCCGGCACACCTGGCGCCCGCGCTTTCGACCCCGACCGGATCACCGTCACCTGGCGGCTCTGAGCCCCGCAGGCAAGCGGTAGCCCGGTCATTCCGTCAGGGGCTGGGAGGGCCGCAGGCGGGTGGGGGCCGCGCCGCTCCCCACGCCGCGAAACCCATGCGGCGCGGGGCCCCTGAGCGGCGACCCGAGAGGCCCCCACCCACCCGCCTGCGGCCCTCCCACTCACGACGCGCACGCCTCCCCGCCAGCAGCCCGCTCGCCGTCTCGCGACGGTGCTGCTGGTTCCGTTCGGGATCGCCCGCTCACCAACACCGCGACCTGGCGAAGCGCCGCCGGGTCTGTCACCTTCTCCGGCAACCCCTGAGCAGCCCGCGAGCGAGCCACCCACGCCGCGAGCTCTGCCGGGCTCACGAGACACCTCCCGCGGGCCGGTCCCAGGCGAACCAGTACGCCGGCGGACCCTCCCACGACGGCGAATCGCCCGACCACCACAACGACGACGGCTGGGCGCCCATCACCGACGACGCCTTCGCCAGCACCTCGTCAGGCGAGCGTCCCGACAGCCGGATCCCGCGCGGCTGGAACCCTTCCGCGACCTCGTACCTATGCAGCCCGGCAGGACGCTCTCGCCCGGGAGCAGTGTCGAAGGACTTCGACACGTACTTCGACAGGTACCGCGCCGCAGCACGGCTCCGCGTCAACGGGCCCGACCGGGACGGGAGGTTCGTGAACCGCTTGATGTGGACGAACCCACGACCCCACGCGTCAACCAGCGTTGACCGCGCGACGAACTGGCCCATCGCGTAGTGCAGATGCAGACCGTGACCGCCAGGATGCCACTCCGGCACCCACAGATACGGGAACGGATCACCGCCCAGGCCCGTACGCAGGCGCCGGAAGAAGTCCGCCACATCAGCACGGACCTGGCGCGGATCATGGCAACCCCCACCGGCGTAGGTCAGGGTGCCCATCCGATCAAGGCCATTCGCGGCGCAGTAGCGGCGGACCTTCACCCCCGCACGGCGAGCGGCCTCCGCACGGGAACGGTCAGGATCAACAGCGGCACCACGGATCCCGGTACCGCCACGACGAAGGGACGAAACGAACGACCCGCCAGCCTCACCGGCGGACGGATACAACGACAGAAACCAGCCCGCATCGGGACGACGAAGGACGTGCGAGGCGGGCCGGTCCTCGGATGCAAGCATCGGAGAACGGACCTCTCAGAGAGCAGGGCTAGGAAGCCCTGCCCCGATTGAGCGCTCAAAGCCGGTCCGTCCGGGAATCGCACCCGCGACCTACTCAATCCACACCTACAGGGGAGCCCTCACGTCACCAGCGGTCTTATGGGTTGCCTCTGCATTGCCGGGCCCAAGGAGCCGCAAGGGATCTTGTCCGCGAAGCTACACCCACCGACCGACAGAACCCGGCAACCAACCGGCGTGCCGAGGATTTCCCCCGACCGCCCCCACCAGACGCCCAGCGCGCGGCGGCGGGCGGTCCTCGCGGCTCCGCCGCTTGCGGTCCGGCCGCCGCCCCACCCTGACATCCCGCCGAGAGCCAGGCCGGAGAGCCCTCCGGCTACCCCGGTGGCCCGACGAGTTTCGTTGCTTCTTTCAAGTCAAGCGTTGGCCAGGTGCCCGTCGCCGATGAAGGGGGCGTGGGTCAGGATCATGTCGTCGGCCAGTCCCTCAACAATTTTGCGTGCCAACGCGCGCGTCTTGGGTGAGCGCCGCTTGCTGTGCTCTAGCGCCTCCAAGAACTCTTCCCTTGTCCGCATGTCGCTGTCAGCACCGTAGACAAAATAGAGTGGGCAGGATTCAAGGAGCGACTTTGACGTCCCGTCTTCGTCGTCAAGTTGCGCTGTTCCCCACGCGTCGCCGAGCATCAAGATCAGGCCGTTTGAGTAGCCGTCAATGTACGCGGCGTCGCCGTACCTCCCGCTTTCGTACGCGCGCTCGTAGGCCTCATCGTAGAATTTCAGCATGTTTGTAACGTGATGACGGTCGGAGTACTCGCCGCTCGCACGCTTCCGAAGAATCCGATCGCAAATGTCTCTAAGGCCGTCGTTGTAGAACCAGGTGTAAATGACCGCAGGATATTCAGCGTGTCGTATCGGTTCTTCCCACTCGCGAGGGTCAGCCGAGACGGCCATGTCATATAGGTCCGCCACGTGGCCATAGACCTCATCGTCTATCACGCAGTGGCCGACGAGACTCTTCTTCAGTTCCCGCAGAAAGTTGATTCCGCTGGTCTTGATAACTTTCATTCCGAGATCGTTCTCGGCTTCGACCGCGTGCGGGGAAACTACGTAAGCAGTCGGCGCGAAGTCCTTCATGTCTGCAAGTAGAGCTTCATACAGGCGTCGGAAGTTCCAGTCCCTTAGCGAATATCCGATGAAGACCACAGTCTTTGTGGCCAACAACTGCCGCAATAGTCCACCCATGACGTCGCTCGCGAGACTTTCGAGTCGCTTCGCGTAGTCGGACTCCGTCGCGACAAGGCTGGCTAGATTAGTGATCGAACCATGAATCTTTAGGACACGTCGTCCCGGCATTTCCCATAGAGCAATGTCTGCGCCGGAAACGAACGGTGTGGCGGCGCACTCATCCTCAAAGTAAGTGTCCCAGTTCGTCGTGACGATGTCTCGGAGGTAAGGCATCGTTGCCAGCTCCGCGTGGAATCGGGTGGCGTGATAATGAGGCGACCTGAATGAGTCGATGAAATCGAACTTCCGTCGAATCATCCGAACCAGTTCGGTTCGCCCGAACCTGTTTTGATATTCCTCAAGGGTTTGAGGAAAACTTTCGACGCTTTCCATGGGCATGCCCAAGCGGTCCGCTGCGAGTTCCAGCACCGTATCTGGGAACACCGTGGACACTTCGGTGCTGATTCCAGCGCCCGCGAAGATGACCACGTCGCGCCGCAAAGCGGACTCGGACATTCCCTCGGGCAATTCGAATGGAAAATCAAGGCTGCAATGTATGCAGCCTGTGTCCGCGCACGACGTGTCTACGTGGGAGTGCCCAGCCATCGTTTCGCTTGTCACTCAGCGGAGGGTAATCGGCCCGCGAACTAGGCGCGCGGTAAACCAGACATGAGGCGAGGGTGTATTTGGAACTTGCGAGGTTGCAGGGACAGGTCGGGCCGCCGTCGCGGTGGGGGGTGGCGTGGTCGAGGTCGCAGCGGTCGGTCCGGGTGGTGCAGTGCGGGAACCGGCAGCTGTGGTCGCGCAGCTCGACCCGGGTCCGCAGCCGCTCGGGGATCTCGTAGGAGTCGACGGGGACGTGCTCGGCGAGGTCGACCACCGGACGCACCACGACGGAGGCTCCGGTGAGTCGCAGCCACTCGTGGACCTGGTCGGCGCTGATCGGGCAGGCGCCCTCCTCCCAGCGGGCGACCGGGTTGTCGGGGTCGCCGGTGAGGTGCACGTTGAGGACGACCTCGCGGCCCGGGACGCGGACCGTCCGGCCGTCGTCATCGCGGGCCTCGAGGTCGAGGGTGAGGTCCTGGCGGGCGATCTCGCCGACCGCGATCGAGCGGCGGACGTCGAGCGGCGCGTCGTTGCCGAGCCGGCCGAGCAGGGCGGCGCGGCGACGTACGGCCTCCTCGAGGTCGTGCCCGTCGCCGGGGTCGAGGAGGCCATGCACCCGGACCGTCCCTGCCGCGTCGGGTGGATCGACGTCGAGGCGCCGGCGGTCGGCCGCCCTCTGCCGGCGCGCCTCGGCGGCGACCGGGTCGTGCCGGGCCACCGCCTCCTCGACCAGCCGCTCGACCTGCGCCCAGGTGCACGAGGTCACGTCGTGCAGGGCGCCGTCGACGAAGGCCGTCGCCTCGGCGTTGAGCGGTCGGGTCAGGTCGGAGATCCGCTCGGCCCGCCAGGGCGCGAGGCGCCCGGCGGCGACCGCGGCGTACACCTTCGGCAGCCGCCAGGCGCACTCCACGACCCGGCCGACGAACGCGCGCCCGGCGTTGGGGGAGCGCCCGAGCGCGGCCACGAGCTCGCTGAGGTGGTGGTCGCTGATCAGCGGCGCGCCGTCGCCGGCGATCGGCACGCCGGTGTCGATGACGCCGTCGCGGACGGTGGCGGCGTGCTCGGGGCTCGTGACCACGTGGGCCTCGGCCCAGCGGACGACGGCCGCCCACTCGGCGACGACGAGGCACTCGCGGGTGCGCACGCCCGAGCGGATGGTGGTCAGCAGGTCATGCTGGTCGTGCTGGTCGAAGAGGGGAGCGGCAGAGAGGAGTGTGGTCATGGCACTCACCCCACCAAGGGCTGCCGACGGAAGGCGGCCACGGCGGCGGGGCCTGTGGAGAAGGGGGCCAGTCGTCGGCGGCTGTGGAGAGTCGAGGGACATTCCTGATGATTCCGCGGCCCTCGGAGCGCGCTTGTAGGGTGTCCTACGTCATGCGCGGGAGATCCCGACGATGCGCAGATGCGCCGCAGGACCAGCTGTCACACGACACTCGAACCTCGAGGATCACTCATGGACTACAAGGTTGCTGACCTGAGCCTGGCCGAGTTCGGCCGCAAGGAGCTCACTCTCGCCGAGCACGAGATGCCCGGCCTCATGGAGATGCGCCGGCGCTACGCGGACTCGCAGCCGCTCAAGGGCGCCCGCATCGCCGGCTCGCTGCACATGACGATCCAGACCGGTGTCCTCATCGAGACGCTGACCGCGCTCGGTGCCGACGTCCGCTGGGCCACCTGCAACATCTTCTCCACCCAGGACCACGCCGCCGCGGCCGTCGTCGTCGGCAGCGGCACGCCGGAGGACCCGCAGGGCACCCCGGTCTTCGCCTGGAAGGGCGAGACCCTCGCCGAGTACTGGGACGAGGCCGAGAAGGTCTTCGACTTCACCGACGCCGACGGCAACAAGATCGGCCCCAACATGCTCCTCGACGACGGTGGCGACATCACGCTGCTCGTCCACAAGGGCGTGGAGTTCGAGAAGGCCGGCTCCGTGCCGGGCCAGGACTCGACGGACAACGAGGAGTTCAAGGAGGTCCTCCGGGTCCTCGCGCGCTCGCTCGACAACGACCCGCAGCGCTGGACCAACATCGCCAACGGCATCAAGGGCGTCACCGAGGAGACCACCACCGGTGTCCTGCGCCTCTACGACCGCTTCAAGGAGGGCTCGCTCCTCTTCCCGGCGATCAACGTCAACGACTCGGTCACCAAGTCCAAGTTCGACAACAAGTACGGCTGCCGCCACTCGCTCATCGACGGCATCAACCGCGGCACCGACGTGATGATCGCCGGCAAGACCGCCGTCGTCTGCGGCTACGGCGACGTCGGCAAGGGCTCGGCCGAGTCGCTGCGTGGCCAGGGCGCCCGCGTGATCATCACCGAGATCGACCCGATCTGCGCGCTGCAGGCGGCGATGGACGGCTACGAGGTCAAGCGCCTCGAGTCGGTCGTCGACTTCGCCGACATCTTCATCACCACGACGGGCAACTTCGACATCATCCGGGTCGAGCACTTCGAGAAGATGAAGAACCAGGCCATCGTCGGCAACATCGGCCACTTCGACAACGAGATCGACATGGCCGGCCTCGCGAAGATCCCCGGCATCGTCAAGGACGAGATCAAGCCGCAGGTCCACCAGTGGATCTTCCCCGACGGCAAGAAGGTCATCGTCCTCTCCGAGGGTCGTCTGCTGAACCTCGGCAACGCGACCGGCCACCCGTCGTTCGTCATGTCGAACTCCTTCACCAACCAGGTGCTCGCCCAGATCGAGATCTTCACCAAGCTCGAGGAGTACCCGATCGGCGTCTACGTGCTGCCCAAGCACCTCGACGAGGAGGTCGCCCGCCTGCACCTCGACGCCATCGGTGTCGAGCTGACCGAGCTCAACCAGGCGCAGGCCGACTACCTCGGCGTCCCGATCGAGGGCCCCTACAAGTCGGAGCACTACCGCTACTGATCGGCTACCGACCAGTACGTCGACGAGGCCCGGCACCATGGTGGTGCCGGGCCTTCGTCGTGCTCCCGCCTAATATTGCGGGCGTGACCCCGCCGAGCAGCGCGCCGTACCCCACGAAGGGGCGCGTCCTCGTCGTCGACGACGACGCCCCGCTGGCGGAGATGCTCGGCATCGTGCTGGGGCAGGAGGGCTTCGAGAGCCGGGTCTGCCCGCGCGGCGACCTGGCGCTGGCGGCGTTCCGCGAGTACCGCCCCGACCTGGTGCTGCTCGACCTGATGCTGCCCGGCAAGGACGGCATCGACGTGTGCAAGGAGATCCGCGCCGAGTCCGGCGTGCCGATCGTCATGCTCACCGCCAAGGGCGACACCGTCGACGTGGTGGTGGGGCTGGAGTCGGGAGCCGACGACTACGTCGTCAAGCCGTTCAAGCCCAAGGAGCTGGTCGCCCGGATCCGGGCCCGCGTCCGCCGTACCGAGGCGGTCCCGCACGAGGCGCTCACCATCCGCGACGTCGAGATCGACGTGGCCGGCCACGCGGTGACGCGTGGCGGCGAGGAGATCTCGCTGACGCCGCTGGAGTTCGACCTGTTGCTGTGCCTGGCCCGGAAGCCCGGTCAGGTCTTCACCCGCCAGGCACTCCTCGAGGAGGTCTGGGGCTACCAGCACGCCGCGGACACCCGGCTGGTCAACGTCCACGTGCAGCGCCTGCGCTCCAAGGTCGAGCACGATCCCGAGCACCCAGAGATCGTGTTGACGGTGCGCGGTGTCGGCTACAAGGCCGGCTCGGCCTAGTGGTCACAGGTGCTTGACGCGCTCCGCCGCTGCTGGGGGTGGCTCGCTCCCCGGCTGCGCCGCGCACTGACCTTCTGGCGGCGCTCCATCCAGGCGCGGGTCGTGGCGAGCACGCTCGTGCTGTCCGCGGTCGTGGTGAGCGGCGTCGGCTGGATCCTGCTGCAGCAGACCCGCGACGGCCTGCTGCGGCATCGGGCCGAGGTCGTGCTGGGCGAGGTGGACGCGGAGGTCGCCGACGCGCAGGACCGCCTGGAGGCGGCATCGGGCCGTGAGGTCAACGCGAGCCAGCAGCAGCGCGACCTGGTCGACCCGATCATCGAGCGCGGAGCGAGCCGGGGGTACGCCGTGGTGCTGGCCGGTCCCGAGGGGGAGGACCCGGCGCTGCGGACCGGGGGCGGCGAGTACACCAGCGGGCTCGACCTGGTCAGCATCCCGACCTCGCTCGAGGAGCACTTCGACGGCCCGCAGCGCGTGACCGCGTGGACCTACACCGAGATCGTGCGCACGACCGGCGCCGCCTCCGACGCCACGACCACGCGGGAGCCGGGGATCGTGGTCGGCTCGCAGGTCCAGCTGCCGTCGGACGGCAAGACCTACACGCTCTACTTCCTGTTCCCCCTCGCCGAGGAGCAGGACACGCTCAACCTGGTCACCCGGGCCCTGCTGACCGCGGCCGGGCTGCTGCTCGCGCTGGTCGCCGGCCTGACCTGGCTGGTGACCCGGCAGGTGGTCACCCCGATCAGGCTGGCCCGCCGGGTCGCCGAGCGGCTCGCCGCCGGCCGGTTGCAAGAGCGGCTGCAGGTCACCGGCGAGGACGACATCGCCCGGCTGGCGTACTCCTTCAACCAGATGGCCACCAGCCTCCAGCGCCAGATCCGCCAGCTCGAGGAGCTCAGCTGGGTCCAGCGCCGCTTCGTCTCCGACGTCTCCCACGAGCTGCGCACACCGCTGACCACGGTGCGGATGGCCTCCGAGGTCCTGCACGACGCCCGCGAGGGCTTCGACCCAGCGACCGCGCGCTCGGCGGAGCTGATGCAGGCCGAGCTCGACCGGTTCGAGAACCTGCTGGTCGACCTGCTGGAGATCAGCCGATTCGACGCCGGCGCCGCGGTGCTCGCCACCGAGAACGTCAACCTCGGCGATCTCGTACGACGAGTGGTCGACGCCGCGCAGCCACTGGCCGACCAGCGGGGGGTCCGGGTGCAGGTCCGGGAGCCGGACCACCCGGTCCGCGCCGACGTCGACGTGCGCCGCATCGAGCGGATCGTGCGCAACCTGGTCACCAACGCGATCGACCACGCCCTGGCCGACGACCCCACCGAGGCGGTCATCGTGCGGCTGGAGTCCGACGAGGAGTCGGCCGCGATCACGGTGCGCGACCACGGCGTCGGGCTGGCGCCGGGGGAGGCCTCGATGGTGTTCAACCGGTTCTGGCGCTCCGACCCGGCCCGCACCCGCACCAGCGGCGGCACCGGCCTCGGTCTCGCGATCGCGCAGGAGGACGCCCACCTGCACGGCGGCTGGCTGCAGGCGTGGGGCAAGACCGGGCAGGGGGCGCAGTTCCGGTTGACCGTGCCCCGGCACGCCGGCGGCACCCTGCGGCACAGCCCGCTGCCGCTGGTCCCCGAGGACGCGATGTCGAGCGATGCCGCCGTCGTGGTCGGGCCCGCGGGCGTCGTACCCGAGACGGAGGAGGAGTCATGACCCGCAACCGGCTCCTCCCGACCCTGGTGACGGTGCTGCTGGCGGCGCTGACGGTGCTGTCCGGATGCACCTCGCTGCCGACGTCGGGACCGGTGGTCCAGAGCAGCGGCACCGACCGCGGTGACACCCGCCGCGCCAGCGACATCGACGCCCGGCCGCCGGTCGACGGCGCCTCCCGGACCGAGGTGGTCGCCGGCTTCCTCGACGCGATGACCGCGTGGCCGGTGCAGACCAGCGTGGCGAAGCAGTACCTCACCAAGGAGGCAGCGGCCGGCTGGAACCCCGAGCAGGAGACGGTCATCTACAGCGACTCGCTGCCCGTGCGCGAGAGCGGCGGGTTCGTGTCGGTGTCGTTGACCGCCGCCGACCGGCTCGACGCGGTCGGGGCCTGGCGCGGCGCCATGGGTGCCGACGAGCTCGACCTCGACTTCAAGCTGACCGTGCAGGACGGCGAGTACCGGATCACCGACCCGCCGGACGCGCTCGTCGTACCCGCCTCGTGGTTCCGGCAGCGCTACCACCAGGTCTCCCTCTACTACTTCGACCCGGTCGCGAAGATCCTCGTCCCCGAGCCGGTCTTCGTGCCCGAGGGCGACCAGCTCGCCACCAGCCTCGTGTCCGGGCTGCTGGCCGGCCCGCCGCCGCTGGCGCAGGGCGTGGTGCGCTCGTTCCTGCCGGCCGGGCTGAGCGTCGGGCTGTCCGTGCCGGTCAGCGACGCCGGCGTCGCCGACATCTCGCTCGTCGGGGAGGCCCAGTCGGTGACCTCCGAGCAGGCCGAGCTGATGCTCGCCCAGCTGGCCTGGACGCTGCGCCAGGACCCGTCGGTCACCGCCCTGCGCGTCAGCGTCGACGGTACGCCGCTGCCGTTGCCGGGCGGTGTCGCCCAGTACTCCGTCGACGCGGCCGCCGCCTACGGCCCGGCCGGGCCCGGCGGGGGCAAGACGCTCTACGGCATCAGCCAGGGACGCCTGGTCTCCGGCGGCAAGGACACCGACCTCGACCCGGTCACCGGCGTCTTCGGCGACGAGGGAGCCGGGCTCACCGCGGTCGCGGTCAGCCCCGACAACGAGGAGGCCGCCGGGATCGACACCGGCGGGCATCGCGTCCGGCTGGCGCACGTCCAGCAGTCCACGTCCGAGCCCGCCGCCCAGGTGCTGCTCGACGGCGGCACCTACGCACGCCCCACCTGGGACCACGCCGGGCGGTTGTGGGTGCTCGAGCGCCGCGCGAGCGGCGCCGTCGTGTGGCTCTACGACGGCGCCGAGCTGCGCACTGTGCGGGTCCCGGGCGTCACCGGAACCCGGGCCCGCAGCCTCGTCGTCAGCCGCGACGGCACCCGGCTGGTCGCCGTCGTGCGGGTGCCCGGGCAGGGCGACCAGGTCGTCGGAGCCCGGGTGTTCCTCAACGGCCGCGGCCAGGTCGCCCGCACCGGCCGGCCGTTCGTCGTACGTGCCCCGGAGGGCAGCGCCATCATCGACCTGGCCTGGGCCAGTCCGGTCCGGGTCGCGCTGCTCACCGCGACCGTTCCCGGCAACCTCTACGAGGTCGACGTGGTCGCCGCGGACGGCGCCACGGTCGGCGTCGACGTCCTGTCCACCATCGTCACCGGAGAGGTCCTCGGGCTCGCCGCCTCGCCCGTCGAGGACGCCGCGATGTACGCCGTCTACGCGGAGCAGTACGTCGACCTGATCCGCCAGGTGGACCGCGAGGCCGGACCGGGCGGGCTGTCCCAGCTCGACTACGCCGGCTGACCTGCGCGGTCAGCGGTCTCTCCACAGCCTCCGGGCTCGCGCTTGCCGCCGGCCGGGGCGGCTGCTGGGCTGGGCCGATGGGCACCGCGCACCTCCTCGACGGCTTCGTCGACCTGGTGCTCGGCTCGCGCTGCGTGGGCTGCGACCGGCCGGGCCGCCCGTGCTGCCCGGCCTGCCGCGACACCTGCCGCCTGCGGGCCGCCGAAGCCGGGCCGCGCTGGCCCACTCCCTGTCCGCGGGGGCTGGTGCCGCCGTACGCGGTGGGGGAGTACGACGGCCTGCTGCGCGACCTCGTGCTCGCCCACAAGGAGCGCCGGGTGCTCGCCCTCGCCCGGCCGCTCGGCGAGCTGCTCGCCGGCTCCGTCGAGGCGGCGACGCCGCTCGGACCGGTGGTTCTCGTCCCCGTGCCGTCGCGCACCACGACCGTGCGCCAGCGTGGCCACGACCCCACGCTGAGCATGACCCGCGCCGCTGCCGCGGCGCTCGGTGACCAGGTGCGGGTGGCCCGGCTGCTGCGCCTGCGACCGGGTGTCGTCGACCAGGCCGGGCTCGACGCCGCCGCCCGCGCGGCCAACCTCGCCGGCTCGATGACGGTGCCCGCGGACGCCGTACGCCACCTCGTGCGGCGCTGCCCCCGTGCCCACGTCCTGGTCTGCGACGACGTGCTCACCACCGGCGCCACGCTGCGCGAGGCACAGCGCGCGCTGGAGGCCGCCGGGGTGCCCGTCCACGCCGCCGCGGTCGTCGCCGCGACCCGGCGCAGGAACGCGGCAGGAACAATGGCCTGAACTTCGGATGAAGCCTTTCGTCGTCACCACCGACGGACTAACGTCTGGTCATGGAGTCCGCCCGGGTCCGTGGTTGCGTCGCCCAGGCCGGGCGCGAGCCCAGCCGGGGGCGGCAAGCCGATGCCAGTCGCAGGCGAAACGGTCCACGTAAGCCGGTCTCCGGGCCGGTGATCACGGTGCGGCTTAGTCGTAAGACCTGCCTCGGACCGGACGTCAGATACGTCCGGCCCCGGGAGAGGGCCGGTAGTGGCAACAAGCTGCGGAAGCCCCAGCAGGCGGGTGTGGGGAAGAAGACCAGGTCGGCCGGGCGGACTCCATCTGTGCTTGTTTGGCGCTCGCTTCGCTCGCGCATGTCGGGCGCGCTTCCGCGCGTTGCCTTCCTCCGCTCCGCTCGCTCGTTCCTCGCTCGCTGCGCTGCGTCCAGGCAACGCGGCGCGCCCGACGGGCCGACGCTCGCTGCGCTCGCGCGGCGAGCTCCCCTTGAGTTCGTGCTGGCCGAGAATGCGCCAGCACACCGGCTTCCTGCCTGGTCGGCAGGAGAACCCATCACGCCGAAATCCCCTTGGAGGTAACTGATGGATGTTGTGGTCACCGGACGGCACTGCGAGATCTCGGACAGGTTTCGAGAGCATGCCGCGGAGAAGCTCACCAAGCTGGAGAAGCACGATCACCGGATCATCCGGGTGCATGTGGAGGTGGACTGCGAACCCAACCCGCGCCAGCACGACCAGGCGGTGCACGTCGAGCTGACGGCCTTCTCCAAGGGGCCGGTGATCCGGGCCGAGGCCGCCGCCGACGACAAGATGGGTGCGCTCGACCTCGCGCTCGACAAGATGGCCGCGCAGATGCGCAAGGCCGCCGACCGGCGGCGGGTGCACCGCGGCCGTCGTACGCCGGTCTCGGTCGGCAAGGCGCTGTCCGACGTACCGACCACCGTGGTCGAGGAGGACGACGAGGTCGCGATCGAGCGGCAGGTCGGCCCGATCACGGTCACCGGCGACGGCCCGCTCGTGGTCCGTGAGAAGACCCACCCGGCGAGCCCGATGACGCTCGACCAGGCGCTCTACGAGATGGAGCTGGTGGGCCACGACTTCTACCTGTACGTCGACAAGGAGAGCGAGCGTCCGGCGGTCGTCTACCGCCGTCGCGGTTACGACTACGGGGTGATCTCGCTCGACGTGGGGAGCGACGAGGGCTGAGCCCGAGAACCACCGTGCAGCCCTCGAAACCGGACGGGACCGGCACTCACTCGGGAGGTCGTGTCATGATGCCGCCGTGGCGGAAGGTACTTCGCCGGCAGCCGCAGCACCGGGACAGCCCGTGAGCGAGCCGGTACGTGTTGTGGTGGTCGACGACCAGGAGCTGTTCCGGCGTGGGCTGACCATGCTGTTGGGCATCGAGGACGGCATCGAGGTCGTCGGCGAGGCCAGCAACGGCCTCGACGGCGTCAGCCTCGTGGTCAGCAGCGTGCCCGACGTGGTGCTGCTGGACGTCCGGATGCCCAAGCAGTCCGGGATCGAGGCGTGTGTCGCGATCAAGGAGGCGGTCCCGATGACGAAGATCATCATGCTGACCGTCTCCGACGAGGAGGCCGACCTCTACGAGGCGGTCAAGAGCGGTGCCTCGGGCTACCTCCTCAAGGACTCGTCCATCGAGGAGGTGGCCCAGGGCATCCGAGTCGTCGCCGACGGCCAGTCGCTGATCAGCCCGTCGATGGCGGCCAAGCTGATCGACGAGTTCAAGACGATGTCGAAGCCCGACCGCACCGCCGGCCCGGCCCTCAAGCTCACCGAGCGTGAGCTCGAGGTGCTCCGGGCCGTCGCGCGCGGCCTGAGCAACCGCGACGTCGCCTCGCTGCTCGCGATCAGCGAGAACACCGTCAAGAACCACGTCCGCAACATCCTCGAGAAGCTCCAGCTGCACTCGCGCATGGAAGCGGTCATGTACGCCGTGCGCGCCAAGCTGGTCGAGCTGGAGTGAGCACGCCCGCGGGTGAGCTTGCGAACCCGCGGTCAGCGGGCGAAGGTCGAGGAGTGCCGACGAGCTCGCGCCGCGGAGCAAGCGAGGTCGTGGCGCGTCACGAGACCGGGTGAGGTGCTGCCTGCCGGCACTGGCCGGGGACGGTTGGCGTGAGCACGGCCGGTGGTCTCGTGACGGTTGCTGCGCAACCTCCTCGACCTCCGGCGTTGTCGGCGGCGACTCCTAGGGTGGGCCCGTGCCCACCACGCAGTCGCTGTCGCTCGCCCAGGCCCGCCGGATCGCGCTGGCCGCGCAGGGCTTCCTCGATCCTGCCCACGCGGCCCCGACGCTGCGCACCTTCGACCGCACCCTGACCCGCACCGGAGTCCTCCAGGTCGACAGCGTCAACGTGCTGCAGCGCGCCCACTTCATGCCGCTCTACTCGCGGATGGGCGGCTACGACGTCGACCTGCTGCGGCGCGCGGCGAGCGGGCGCAACCGGCGGGTGGTCGAGTACTGGGCCCACGTGCAGGCCTTCATGCCCGTCGACCTGTGGCCCGCGATGCGACACCGCATGGACGACTACCGCGCCAAGCGCGGCAAGTGGTTCACCGTCGAGGAGGGCGACGGGCTCGAGGCGGCGCTGCTCGCCGAGATCACCGAACGTGGCGCCAGCACCGCCCGCGAGCTCGACGACGGCCTGCCCCGCACGAAGGACCACTGGGGCTGGAACTGGTCGCGCACCCGCCGGATGCTCGACTACCTCTACATGACCGGCGAGCTGGCCATCGCGGGCCGCAACAGCCAGTTCGAGATCCGCTACGACGTGCCCGACCGGGTGCTGCCGGCGAGTGTGCTGGACGCCCCGGCGATGACGCGGGCCGAGGCCCACGTCGAGCTCGTACGACGAGCGGCCCGGTCCCACGGCGTGGGCTCGGCCAACTGCCTGGCCGACTACTACCGGATCCGGGTCGGTGAGGCCCGGCTCGCGATCGACGAGCTCGTCGCGGCAGGTGAGCTGGAGCCGGTGACGGTGCAGGGCTGGAAGCGCCCGGCGTACCTCCACCGCGAGGCCCGGCTGCCGCGCCGGATCGGCGCGCGCTCGCTGCTCAGCCCGTTCGACCCGGTGGTGTGGGAGCGTGACCGGGCCGAGGCGCTGTTCGACTTCTTCTACCGCATCGAGATCTACACGCCGGCCGAGCAGCGGGTGCACGGCTACTACGTGCTGCCGTTCCTGCTCGGCGACCGGATCGTCGGCCGGGTCGACCTCAAGGCCGACCGGGCCACCGGGCGGCTGCTCGTCCAGTCGGCGTGGTCCGAGCCGCACGCCCCCGCCGAGACCGCGGGCGAGCTGGCCGCCGAGCTGGACCGGCTGGCCGGGTGGCTCGGGCTGGGCGAGGTCGAGGTGGCCCCGAAGGGCGACCTCGCGCCGGCGCTCGCCGCCGAGCTCGACAGGCCTGCCGCGTAGTCCGATCCACCTCTGGGTATGCGCCACCCATCGGTGGATTCAGGCCGAGGAGGCGACCGCCCTGGCCGCGACGCTCGGGTGGTCCCGGTCCACGACACCCAGCCGCCCGGCGCCGCCGGGGGAGCCGAGCTCGTCGAAGAACTCGGCGTTGATCGCCAGGAACTCCCGGTCGGACGCGGGCAGGTCGTCCTCGTAGTAGATCGCCTCGACGGGGCAGACCGGCTCGCAGGCCCCGCAGTCGACGCACTCGTCGGGGTGGACGTAGAGCATCCGAGCGCCTTCGTAGATGCAGTCGACCGGGCACTCGTCGACGCAGGCGCGGTCCTTGACGTCGACGCAGGTCTGGGAGATCACGTAGGTCATGCGGACGCCTCCCCGGCCGGGCGCTCCTTCTTGAACCGGTAGACGTCGAAGACGTAGTCGGGGCAGACCATCTGGCAGGCGGTGCAGCCGGTGCAGCCGACATGCAGCACGGGGAAGCGGTAGCCCATCTCGTTGACCTCCGCCGACATCTCCAGCACCGACGGCGGGCACGCGGCGATGCACAGCTCGCAGCCCTTGCAGCGCTCGGTGTCGATGACGAGGGTGCCGCGGGAGACGCGGCCGGCAGCGGTGTCGGTGTGGTCGGTGGGGTCGGTGGCGGCCATCAGGCCTCTCCTTCGGGGCGGACCAGGTTGCCCACGGTGAGCAGGTCCTCGACGGTGACGTCGAGGGCGTCGCCCTCGCTGTCGGGGAGCACGCCGCGGTCGCGGAGCACGCGCACGGCGTGCTCCCCGGTGCTCACGACGTGGCGGACGGTGGCGGCGACGGCGGCCGCGGGGGTGTCGTCGCGGATGGCGTCGTACTCGGCACGGAGCAGGGTGCGCTCCTGCTCGAGGTCGTCCTCCATGGCGAGTCGGGAGGCGACCCGGACCAGGCCGTTGAACGTGCGCAGCAGCGAGCGCAGGTGCGGACCGCCGCCCGCGCGGGCGATGGAGCGGCGGAAGCGCTGTGCCTGCTTCTCGAACTCGTCGACGGACCCGGCGGCGAGCGCGGCCTCGACCGACTCGGTGAGCTCGGCCCAGACCTCGGGGTCGCGCCGCGAGACGACGCCGCGCACGGGCAGGGCGGAGAGGAGGGCGTAGAGCGTGAAGCCCTCACGCACGTCGGCGACGCCGACCTCGGCGATGAACGCGCCACGGTGGTAGGGCATCTCCACCAGGCCGTCGCGCTCCAGCTGGATCAGCGCCTCCCGGATCGGGGAGCGGCTCACGCCGAGGCTCTTGCCGAGCGCGTCGAGATCGACCCGGTCCCCGGCGGCGAGCTCGCCGCTGACGATCCGCTGGATCACGACGTCCGCCACGGCCTGACTGGTGTTGGCCCGCTCAAGCACGTTCTGCCTCCTGGCTCTTCAGCTCGCCGACAGGGTAGACCGGTTCCATGGACGAACCCTGGTAGTCCGCGCCGTCCGCCGCCGGGACGAACCAGCCGGTCGGGCACATGGTGAGGATCTCGACCAGCGAGAGCCCGTTGCCGTCGAGCTGGGACTGCACCGCCCGCTTGATCATCCGCTTCGTCCTCGCCACCGCGGCCGGCGTCGACACCGCGCCGCGGGCGACGTACCCGCTGCCCTGGAGGGAGGCCACCAGGTCCGCGATCGGGATGGGGTAGCCGTGGTCTGCCGCGTTGCGGCCCTCGAGGCTGGTCTTGGTGCGCTGGCCGAGCACGGTGGTCGCGGTCTGCTGCCCGCCGGTGTCGCCGAACACCCCGTTGTTGAGCAGGATGCAGGTGATGTTCTCGCCGCGGGCCGCGGAGTGGAGGACCTCCTGCAGCCCCTCGTTGACCATGTCGCCGTCGCCCTGCAGCGTGAACACGACGGACTCGGGGCGCATCCGCTTGATCCCGGTGGCGCACGAGGGGGCGCGGCCGTGGAGGCACTGGAGGACGTCGATGTCCATGATCCGCACGAAGCTGCCGTAGCAGCCGTGGCCCACGACGCCGATGGAGCGGTCGACGACGTCCAGCTCCTGCAGCGTCTCCAGCAGCAGCCGCAGTGCCACCGGCTCGCCACACCCGGGGCACAGCGAGTGCTCGCCGAGGATGAGTGAGGGCGCCGCCGAGGCGGCCTTGGTCGACGGCGGCGGGGGTGCCGTCCGGGTGTCGATGGTGATGTCCGTGGTGGCCATGGTCAGCTCCTCGCGGTCAGTACGTCGGCAGGGGAGTGGGCGGCCAGGATCCGCTCGGCGATCACGGGCGCGTCGAGCAGCGGCCCGAAGGCGAGGCCGTGCTCGTCGATGCTCACCCCGCCGATGAACTCGATCGCGTCCCGGTCGTGCGTCCACTGGCGCACGTCGTCGATCATCTGGCCGGCGTTGATCTCGAACACGAGCACCCGCCGCACGCCGCGGGTCACCTGCGCGAGCGCCGCGCCGGGGAAGGGCCACAGCGTGATCGGCCGGAACAGGCCGACCTTGTGCCCCTGCTCGCGCAGCTCCTCGACGACGTGCTCGACGAACTTGGCGGCCGAGCCGAAGGCGACGACGAGCGTCTCGGCGTCCTCGGCGTGGACGGTCTCGTGGCGTGCCTCGACCTGCTCGAGGTCGGCGAACTTCTGGGCGACCCGCTTCCACTGGCCGTCCGGACCGGGACCGGGGTCGTTCTTCTTGCCCATGGCGAAGGTCCAGACCTGGCGCGACCTGCCTGTCCCGCTGGCGGACCCGTCGAGCGCCCAGTCCTTCTCCGGCAGGTCGGGCAGGTCGAGCGGTTGCACGTCCACGCCGACCTGGGTCTTCGAGAGCAGGTCGTCGCCGTACAGGATCACGGGCGCGCGGTACCTGTCGGCCAGGTGGAAGAGCAGCTGGGTGTGCTCGACAGCCTCGGTGATGTCCTTGGGTGCCAGCGTGATCGTGCGGTAGTCGCCCCAGCCGCCGCCACGGGTGCACTGGTAGTAGTCCTGCTGGTTGCGCGCCATGTTGAACACGACGAGCGGTGTCTCGTTGAGCGCGGCCTCGGCGATCGTCTCCTGCATGAGCGCGATGCCCTGGCCGCAGGACCCGGTCGCGGCGCGGAAGCCGGCGGCCGAGGCACCGAGAGCCATGTTGGCGCCCTCGATCTCGCTCTCGGCGTTGATGCACACGCCGCCGGTGTCTGCCAGCTCGCGCGACATCGCCTCCAGCAGCGGCGTGAACGGCGACATCGGGTAGCCCGCGAAGAACCTGCAGTCGGCGGCGATGGCCGCGCGGGTGATGGCGACACTGCCCTGCAGCAGCTCGAGGGTCACGAGGGGGCTCCTGTCGGGATGGGGGCGACGTGGTCGATGCCGAGGTCGAGGGCGCGGGCGTTCCCGTCCGCGTGCTGGCGCCGGTACGGCGGCAGCAGGCCGGTCATCGCGGCGACCAGCTCGTCCCGGGTCGCCGCGCCGGTGAGCGCGGCGTACGCGCCGAGCATCACGAAGCTGCCGGCCTGGGCGACCCCGGCGTCGCGGGCCAGGGCGGTGGCCGGCACCAGGACCGGGTCGCGATCGGCGGCGAAGCCCTCGGGAGCGACCGACGAGTTCACCAGGCACAGTCCGCCGGGGACGAGTCGGGCCAGCGTGTTCTCGCTGTAGCGGTCGTGCATCAGGATCGCGGACTGGGCGCGCGGCACGATCGGCAGGGCGCGCAGTGGCGCGTCGCCGACGACGACGGTCGCCTGGGTAGGCCCGCCGCGCATCTCGCCGCCGTACTCGGCACCGAGCATCGCGTAGCGACCCCGGACGGTGAGTGCCTGGGCGAGGGTCTTGGCGAGTAGTTGGACGCCCTGGCCACCGATGCCGGTGACCATGAGCGCGTGCTCCGGGGTGGGGGTCGTCATCTTCACCTCCTGTATTTTGAATTTATTATGCAAATGGGTGAACGGCAATGCCGGGCCATGTGAGCCGCGTCTCAGTCCTGGGTGACCAGGCCGAGCGCGCGCTCGTACGCCGCCTGCAGCGCCCGGTGACCGCCGTCGACGTCGGCGACGACCCGCCCGCGCACGACCACGTAGCCGCGGTCGACGACCTCGCGCAGCCCGACCAGGTCGGGCGCCGCCACCAGGACGGCGAGACCGGCGTCGGCGAGCTCGCGCACGGTGGCGGCGAGCTGCTGCACGATCAGCGGCGCCAGGCCGGTGACCAGCTCGTCGAGCAGCAGCACCTGGGGCGAGCCCATCAGCGCCCGGGCCACGGCGAGCATCTGCTGCTCGCCGCCGCTCAGCACGCCGGCCAGGCTGCCGCGGCGCTCGCCGAGGATCGGGAAGCGTTCCTCGGCCGCCGCGACCGAGCGGGCCGGCAGCCGCAGCTGGTCGGCGCCGATCAGCAGGTTCTCGCGCACGGTGAGCCGGGAGAACAGCTGGCGGCCCTGGGGGACCAGTGCCAGTCCGCCCCGGGTACGACGCCCGGGGGACCAGCCGTCGATCCGCTCGCCGCCCAGCGACACCCGCCCACTCGCGCGGACCGTGCCGCAGGCGCCGAGCACGGCGCTGCTCTTGCCGGCGCCGTTCGGCCCGACCAGGGCGGTCACCTGCCCGGCCGGGACGGCGAGGGAGAGGTCGTCGACGGCGAGCGCGCCGCCGTAGCGCACGGTGAGGCCGTCGATGTCGAGCCGGGTCATGAGGGGACCCCTTCCGGTGTGGTGCCGAAGTAGACGCGCTGCATCTCCGGGCTGGCGAGGCACTCCCGCGGGCTGCCCTCGAAGGCCAGCCGGCCGCGCTCCATGAGCAGCACCCGGTCGGCGAGCCCGGTGACCAGGTCGACGTTGTGGTCGACCAGGATCACGCCGTGGCCGCGGCCGCGGAGCAGCTCGATCACCCGGGTGATGCCGGCGACGCCGTGGGCGTCGGCGCCCGCGAACGGCTCGTCGAGGAGCAGGACGCAGGGATCGGCGCCGAGGGCGCGGCCCACCTCGACCAGTCGCTGCTCGCCGAGGGTGAGGTCGCCGGCGGTGCGGTCCAGGCCGGCCAGGCCGACCTCGTCCGCGAGCCGCTGGGCCAGGGCCCGGTCGGCGGCCGATCGCGGCTGGACGATGCCGCGGACCAGCCCGGTGAGCAGCGGCACCAGGCCGCGGTGCCGGGCCGCGAAGGCGCCGAGCAGCAGGTTGTCGGCGACAGTCAGGTCGTGGGCGAGCTGGGGGTGCTGGAAGGTACGGGCCAGGCCGTGCGCCGCCCGGGAGGCGGCGCCGCCGCGCAAGGGCTGCCCCCGCAGCAGCAGCTCGCCGCCGTTGGCGTCCTGGGCGCCGGTGATGAGGTCGACCAGCGTGGTCTTCCCCGCGCCGTTGGGGCCGATCAGGCCGAGCACCTCGCCGGCGTACAGGCTCAGCGACATGTCGCTCACGGCGTGCACGCCGCCGTAGCTCTTGCGCAGTCCGGTGCCGCTCAGCAGCAGGTCGTCGGTCGTCATGTGCGGACACCTCGCTTCGGGAGGAGGGCCGTACCCGAGCGGGCGAGAGTGCCGGCGAAGCCGAGCACGCCGCGCGGGAACAGCACCAGGATCACGAGCACGCTCAGCGAGACCAGCAGGGTCCCGCTGGAGGACAGTGCGTCGACGTTGAGGGTCAGGTCGACCACGATCACCGCGCCGAGAACCGCGCCCCACGGGCTGCCGATGCCGCCGATGAGCGGCATGAAGACGGCCAGGAAGATCACGTTCACGCTGAACGTCTCCGGGTTCACCGCGCCGACGTACGCCGTGAAGAGCGCACCGCCCAGCGAGGCGATCGCGGCGCCGACGCCGAGGGCGACCAGGTTGAGCAGCGACACGGACACTCCGGCGGTGTCGACCGCGATCGGCACCTCGCGCGAGGCCCGGACCACCACGCCCCACGGGCTGCGACGCAGCCGGTCGAGCGCGAAGGCGAGCAGGCCGGTGAGCACCGTCGCCATCAGCACGACCTGGAAGGGCGACGGCTCCCAGCCGCCGAAGGACAGCAGGGGCAGCCCGATGATTCCGCTCGGTCCGCCGGTGATGTCGAGGTTGCCGAGCAGCTGGATGAACGCCTCCGCGAAGAGCAGGGTCACCGCGCCGAGGTAGAAGCCGGACAGCCGCATCGTCGCGGCACCGAGCACGACCGCGATCACGGCCGCGACCGGCGGGGCGACCAGCATGCCCAGCCACAGCGGCCATCCGGCGTGGGCGGAGCCGATCGCGACGGCGTACCCACCGGTGGCGGCGTAGGCGCTGTAGGACAGGGAGAGCGAGCCTGCCAGCACGAACGGGACGTACATGCCGAGCGCGATCAGCGCATAGGTCAGCATGGTGATCAGCAGGCTGCTGCGGTAGAGGTCCTCGCCGGCCCACAGCACCAGGAGCGCGAGACCGAGGATGCCGGCGGCGCTCTGGATCCGGGCGCTCACACGCGCACCCGCGGTGCGAAGACGCCTTCGGGGCGGAAGGCGAAGAACAGCATGGCGACGACGACGAGGCCGTAGGCGAGCACATCACCTCCGAAGTAGAAGGGGATGAACACGTTGGCCAGCGCCAGCAGCGCGCCGCCGAGCAGGGGCGCCCACACCGTGCCGGTGCCGCCGATGACGAGCGCCAGGAAGCCGGTGATGGTCCAGTGCAGCGCGTTGTCGGGGCTGACACCGCTGCGGCCGGCGAAGGTGATCCCGGCGAGGGCGGCGATCAGCCCGGCCGCGGCGAAGGACAGCAGCCGGGCGGTGTTGATGGGCAGGCCGAGCACCCGCGCGGCCTCGGTGTCGTTGCCGATCGCCCGGGTGAGCCGGCCCAGCCGGGTGTGGCGCAGCGCGACGTACGCCGCGGTGAACAGGACGGCGGTGATCACGACGAGAGGGACGACGGTCGAGCTGATCCGCGCCGAGCCCAGCGAGAACGGGGAGGTCGTCCACACCGGCTGGCCGGGGCGCGCCTCGTGGCCGAGGAACAGCCCGCACAGCTGGATGATCGCGAACAGGCTGGCCCCGACCGCGACGAGGGCGGACAGCTCGCCCTCGCCGCGGGCCTGGACCGGCCGGACGACGGCGAGCTCCATCACCACCCCGATCGCGACGGCGCCGAGCACCCCGACCAGGCCCGCGACGGGCCGGCTCAGGCCGTGCTCGGTCACCAGCCAGCTCCCGACGAACGCGGACGCCATGGCGATCGCGCCGATCGCGAAGTTGAAGAACCCCGCGCCGGTCAGGTTGAAGTAGAACGCCAGGCCGAGAAGGGCGAAGAAGCACCCGTTCTCGACCACGGCGATCCACAGCTGCGGATTCGTCATGCCGCGCAGTCCGGCGTGTAGTCCGCCCAGGGGCCGGTCACGGTGTTGTCCGCGCCCCAGGTGACCAGCACCAGCCCGCAGATGCCGTCCGCGCCGAGGTGCTTGTCCTTGCCGAAGGAGAGCGTGAACCCCGGGTAGCCGGACGCTGCCTCGTAGTCGGTGATCTGCTGCAGCGCGTCGTTCACCTTCGTGCCGTCGGTGCTGCCGGCCGACTCGATGGCCTGCTTGAGCAGCTGGACGGCGTCGTACGACTGGGTCCAGAAGTTGTTGACCTGGAAGTCGGCGCCCTCCGTCTCGGCGAAGAGCTTCGCGACCTCGACGGTCTTCGGGTTGGTGTCGGTGGTGCCGGCCAGGCCGACCAGGCCCTCGAGGGCGCCGGGCTGCGCCTGCTTCCAGGCCGACGGCAGCGAGCTCAGCAGCAGCTCGGTGAACCGGGGCACGCCGGGAAGCTGCTGGTGCAGGGTGTTCTGGGCGAGGACGTCGAAGTTGGCGTTCTGGGTCGCGACGAGCACGGCGTCGGCACCGGACTTCTCGATCTTGGCCACCTCCGGGCTCAGGTCGGTGGCGTCGATGGCGCCGTTGACGACCTCGAGGTCGACGCAGTCGAGGCCGTCGATCAGGCCCTGGTTGAACTGCACCTGGGAGGGCGAGCTGTCCTGCAGGAAGGCGACCTTCTTCGCACCGAGGGAGTCGAACGCCTCGCAGTAGACCCTCGCCCAGTCCGAGGTCGGCGTACCGAGCTGGTAGAGGTAGGTGTTGCTCGGCGGCTCGGTCACCAGCGGGTTGGCGGCGACCGACATGAAGACCGGGATCCGGGTCCGCTCGATGAGCGACTTGGCCTGCAGCACGCCCGCGCTGCTGGTCAGCATGATGAGCGCGTCGGCGCCCTGGCTGACCATCTTCTGGATCACGGTCGGCGTCTTGGTCGGGTCGCTCTCGTCGTTGCCCTGGACGACCTTGATCTTCTTGCCGTCGACGCCGCCGTCGGCATTGACCTCGTCGATGGTCGCCTTGGTGGCGTTGCAGGCGGGGGTGGCGTAGCCGGCGCCGGGGCCGGTGGTGTCGCAGACGAGGCCGATCACGACCGTGTCCGCGCCGTCGTCGCCCGCGGAGGAGCCTCCGCAGCCGGTGAGCGCCGCACCGAGGGTGAGGGTCAGGAGGCCGGCGATCGTCACTCTGGCTCGCATCACTGTGCTGGACCTTTCGGTTGTTCCTGTCCGAGACCTGCTGGATTCTGAATAATGAACTTTGTATTCAAAATTCAATGAGCGTGATTGAATCACCGTGACGTGGGTTACACAAGCCCTTGCTTGGTCCTGATCGTGCGGAGATCGAGAGGTGTTGCTGGTGCAGGCAGTGGTGGTGAAGCCGGGCTTCGTCGTGGACGTCGCCGAGGTCGCGGAACCGGTGTGCGGGCCCGGTGAGGTGGTGATCGAGGTGCGCCGGGTCCAGCTCAGCGTCACCGAGTGCATGCTGATGGCCGGCGCGGACGTCGCGCTGAGCGACCAGCTCGCCCGGCGGCTCGAGGACGGGCCGGTGCAGTTCGGCGGACACGAGTTCGCCGGCGTGATCGCGGAGGTCGGCGCCGACGTGCGCGGGCTCGAGGTCGGGCAGCGGGTGACTGCCGTCGAGACGCTGCCCTGCGGCACCTGCGCGGCCTGCCGGCGGTCCTGGGCGAGCGCCTGCGTCGCCCCGGCGATCATCGGGTTCACCCGGCCGGGCGCGCTGGCCGAGCGGCTCGTCGTACCGGCCTCGGCGGTGGTGGCGGTGCCGGACGGGGTCTCCCTCGCGGCGGCCGCGGCCATCCAGCCGCTGGCCGGCGCGGTGCACGCCCACGCCGCGCTCGACGTACGACCGGGGGAGTCGGTCCTCGTGCTGGGCGGCGGCGTGATGGGCCTGCTCGGCGTCGCGGTCGCGCGGCACGGCAATGCGGGCCTGGTCGCCCTGTCGACCCACAGCCCGCGCAAGCTCGAGCTGGGCGGGCGGTTCGGCGCGGACGCGCTGATCGACGCCGGCTCCGACGTCCTTGCGGCGGTCGAGGAGCTGACCGGCGGGATCGGGTTCGACGTCGTCGTCGAGACGGCCGGCGGCAGCGCGGACCTCGGCCTGGCCGGGCTGAGCACCGTCGAGCTGGCCGCGCAGGCCGTGCGCCGCGGCGGCCGGATCGCGATGGTGTCGGTCCTCGACGCGCACGCGCCGCTGCCGACCGGACTGCTGCGCAGCAAGTCCGTGACCCTGATCCACCCGCGCTCCGGCGCCGGTGACCACGCCTGTGCCGCGACCGTCTTCGAGCACTGCTTCGGGCTCGTCCAGCGGAACCTGGTCGACCCCGAGGCCCTCATCACGCATACCGTGCAGGGGCTGGACGCCATCCACGAGGCGATGGACATCACCCAGCACAAGAGCACGTACGACGCGATCAACCCCGCGCAGATGGAGCTGTCGTGACCCTGGACATCCCCACCACCGTCGCCCGCTTCGCCCGGGTCCGGCCGACCGCGCCGGCGGCCACCCTCGGCCTGCGGGTCGTCAGCTTCGCCGAGCTCGACGACGCAGGCAACCGAGCGGCCCGCTCGTTCGCGACGCTCGGCCTGGGGGCAGGGGACACGATCGCCTGGTGGGCAGCGCCGTCGTTGCGCGCCCTCGACGGGTTCCTCGGCGCCGGGCGGGTCGGGGCGGTCTTCGCGCCGCTCAACCCGTCGCTGCCCGCGGCCGAGCTGGCCGGGGTGCTGGACTACGTCGCCCCGCGGCTGCTGGTCACCGACCTCGAGCATCTCGACGAGGCCGAGCAGCTGGCGCGTGAGCGGGAGATCCCGCTGGCGGTGTTCGACGCGGACGGCATGGTGCCGGGCGCGGACCTGGACGCGCTCTGCGCCCGGCTCTCGCCCGAGCCGCTCGGGGTCGCGATCGACGACACGGCGCCGCACATCCTCTACCTGACCAGTGGCAGCACGGGGCGGCCGAAGGGCGCGCTGGTCAGCCACCGCGCGAGCTGGCTGCGCTCGGCCGCCGGCGGCGGGACCTTCGGGCAGGCGATGCGCGGCAGGGCCGGCCTGGTGACCGGCTTCCCGCTGTTCCACTACGGCGGCTGGCACTACGTGATGGAGGCGTGGCAGAACGGCCGTGCGATCCACCTCGTGCACCGCGCCGACCCGGTCGAGCTGCTGACCGCGGTCGAGCGCTGGCGGGCGTCGGCGTTCTACGCGATCCCCGCGGTGTGGGAGCGCGTGCTCGACGCGACCGACGTCCAGGCCGACCTGTCCTCGCTGTTCCACGCCGACACCGGTACGTCGCGGGTCTCGCCGACGCTGCTGGAGCGGATCAGGACCCGGGTGCCGCAGGCGACCACGACGGTGCTGTACGGCACCACCGAGGCCGGCTCGATGGCCCGGCTCCACGACGCGCACGCCCACCTGGACACCCGTCCCGGCAGCGTCGGCCTGGCGACTCCGCCGGGCGTGTTGTGGACCGCCGAGGACGGCGAGATCCGGGTCGCGTCGCCGACCCTGATGAACGGCTACCTCGACCGGCCGGAGGACACCGCGCAGGTCCTCGGCGACGGGGTCTACTACTCGGGCGACGTCGGGCACATCGACGAGGACGGCTACCTCTTCATCACCGGCCGGGTCAGCGAGATGATCCGCAGCGGCGGGGAGAGCGTGTGGCCGACCGAGGTCGAGGCGGCGCTGCGCGGACTGCCCGGCTGCGCGGACTACGCGGTGGTCGGCGTACCGGACGATCGGTGGGGCGAGGTGGTCTGCCTGGCCGTGTCGTCCGCCGGCGGCCCGGTGCCCGACGTCGAGGCCGTGCGCCGGCTGCTCGACGGCCGGCTGGCCCGGCACAAGCATCCGCGGATGGTCGTCGGCGTGCCGGCCATCCCCCGCACCGCCGCGACCGGGCAGGTGCAGCGACGGGCGCTGTCGGCCCAGATCGCGGGCGCCTGATGCGGGCCGCGTCGGTCACGGCGCCGGGCCGGCTCGAGGTCGTCGACGCCCCCGACCCGGCCCCCGCGCCGGGAGAGCTGCTGATCCGCACGGAGGTCGCCGCGATCTGCGGCTCCGACCTCCACGTCGTGTCCGAGGGCGGCAACGGACTCCCGGGCGGCCCCGGCCACGAGGCGGTCGGCGTCGTGGTCGAGAGCCGCTCGCCGGTCGTGGCCGTGGGGACGCGGGTCCTGTGCGCCCCACCCGCCGCGGCCGCTGCCTGCTTCGCCGACCTCCAGGTGCTGCCACCCTCGGCCGTCGTACCCGTGCCGGAGGGCGCGCCCGAGCGGCTGGTGCTCGCCCAGCAGCTCGGCACCGCGGTCTTCGCGATGAAGCGGTTCTGGCCGTCGGTGCGGCTGCCTGCCACCGCCGAGCCGCGCGCGGCCGCCGTGGTCGGCACCGGGCCCGCCGGCCTGGCGTTCGTCCAGCTGCTGCGCCGTGCGGGCTTCGCGCAGGTGATCGTGAGCGACCTGTCCCCGGCGCGGCTGGCCACCGCGACGTCGTACGGCGCCACCCGGGTCGTGCACGCCCCCGGCGAGGACATCGTCGACGTGGTCGACGAGATCACCGGGGGGATCGGCGTGGAGCTGGCCATCGAGGCCGCCGGCACCGACGCCACCCGGCACCAGGTCATGCGGATGGTGCGTGACGAGGGCCGGATCGGGCTGTTCGGCCTCTACGAGGACGACGGCCCGGCCACCTGGCCGCTGCACACGGTGTTCCGCAAGCGGGCGACCATCGACATGACCTGGAACGCCCAGTCGGAGGAGGGTCTCTCGTCCTTCGTCGACGCGGTCGACCTGGTCGCGGCGGCTCCGGCGGACGCGCCGACGATGATCACCCACCGGTTCGGGCTGGAGCAGATCGCGGACGCCTTCGCCCTCGCCGGCGACCCGATGAGCGGGGCCGGCAAGGTCGCCCTCACCTTCTAGGGGTCGGGTCTTCTCCGCGTATCTGACGAACGGGTCGTGAACTCGGCCATTTCACAGCCCATTCGTCAGATATGCGGAGAAGAAGGTGACCCTCAGCGGACCCGGAGCCTCCTCAGCAGCATGAGCTGGGCGTTGCCGAGGCCCACGAACCTCTCGATCGCCATGCCGGCGGGCGGGCCGAGGGGGACCAGGCGCTGGGTGGCGACGGTCTGCGACTCGGTGTACTTGCGCATGCCCTCGGCGCCGTGGCGGCGGCCCAGGCCGCTGTCGCCCATGCCGCCCATCCCGGCCTCGATCGAGCCGGCCGCCGCGGCGGCACCGTCGTTGACGTTGACCGAGCCGGCCCGGATGCGCTGGGCCAGCGCCTCGGCGGTGCCCGTGTCCCGCGACCAGATGCTCGCGGACAGGCCGTAGCGGCCCTCGTTGGCCTTCTCGATCGCGTCGAGATCGGTGGCCGCCTTGTAGAGCGAGATCACCGGGCCGAAGGTCTCCTCGAGGCAGACCGGCATGTCGGCGGTGACGCCCTCCAGCACGGTCGGCTCGTGCATGAGCGGGCCGAGGTCGGGCCGCGCCCGGCCACCGGCCAGCACGGTCGCGCCCGCCGCGACGGCGGAGGCGACGTGGGAGGTGACCGCCTCCAGCTGCGCCGGGGAGGCCAGCGAGCCTACGTCGACGGTGTAGTCGAAGGTCTGGCCCAGCGTGAGGGCCTCGGTGGCGGCGACCAAAGCGTCCCGGAACGCGTCGTAGACGTCCGCGTGGACGATCACCCGCTCGATGTGGATGCACATCTGGCCGGTGTTCGCGAAGGCCGCCGCGACGCAGCCGGCCGCGGCCTTCTCGACGTCGGCGTCGGCGAGCACGACGAGCGGGTTCTTGCCGCCGAGCTCGAGCGAGGCCGCGATCAGCATCTCGCCCGCGCGACGTCCGACCGAACGGCCGGTCGCGGTCGAGCCGGTGAAGCAGATGTGGTCGACCCCGGGCGCTCCCACGGAGCCGATCAGCGCGTCGCCGACGACGGAGCCAGGGCCGACGACGACGTGCCAGATGTCGCGGGGGAGACCGGCCTCGGCGAGCAGTGCCCGGGTCCACAGCAGGGTGAGCGGGGTCTGCGAGTCGGCCTTGCTGACCACTCCGTTGCCGGCGAGCAGCGCGGGCAGCACGTCGCCGACGGCGAGGTAGAGCGGGTAGTTCCAGGGCGAGATCATCCCGACGACGCCCTTCGGCACCCGCACCTCGCGCACCTTGGTCAGCCCCGGCATCGCGCCGCGCACCTTGTGGTCCACGAGGTAGCGCCGCCCGTGCCGCGCGTAGTGCCGCGCGATGGTCGCGACCTGCAGGATCTCCTGCCAGGCGCTGAACCGGGACTTGCCCATCTCCCACTGGATCAGGTCGATCACCTCGTCCTGCCGCTCGACGAGCAGGTCGTGGAATCGCAGCACGATGCCCGCCCGAGTGCTCCACGGCAGCAGCGCCCACCGGTGCTGGGCCTCACGCGCGGACGCGATGGCGTCGGTGACGTCGCCGGCGCTGGAGACGGGTACGGCGGCCGTCGGCTGCCCGTCGTACGGCGCGACCGCCGTGCTCGTCGCGGTCGAGGCCGGGTCGCGGAACACCCAGCGGCTCCACCCGGCGATCCGCTCGTCGATGACCCAGTCGGGCCGGGCGGCGGCAGGAGCAACAACGGTCGTGGTCACGAGTAGAGCCTTTCCAGGACGTCGGCGTACTTGGCGTGGACGACGCGGCGCTTGAGCTTGAGCGTCGGGGTGAGCTCCTCGGACTCGGCGGTCCACTCGACCGGGAGCAGCTCCCAGGCCTTGACCTGCTCGGGCCGCGACAGGCGCTCGTTGGCGGCGTCGACGGCCTGCTGGGCGACCGCGAGCATGGCGGGGTGCTGGGCCAGCTCGGCGAGCGAGGTGCCGGCGGGGATGCCGAGCTGGGCGCCGACCAGCGGCGCGATCTCGGCGTCGAGGGTGAGCACCGCGACGACGTACGGCCTGCCCTCGCCGAAGACCAGCGCGTGGCCGACGATCGGGCTCTCCTTGAGGTAGTTCTCGATGTTGGAGGGCGCGATGTTCTTGCCGGAGGAGGTGATGATCATCTCCTTCTTGCGGTCGACGACCTTGAGGAAGCCGTCCTCGTCGATCTCGCCGATGTCGCCGGTGTGCACCCAGCCGTCGGCGTCGATGAGGGCTGCGGTCGCCTCGGGCTGCTTGTAGTAGCCCTTCGAGGCGACCGGGCCCCGGGCCAGGATCTCGCCGTCCTCGGCCAGCGTGATCTCGATGCCGGGCAGGGCGCGGCCGACGGTGCCGAGGCGGAACTGGTCCGGGCCGCAGGAGGTGACGGCGGCACAGGTCTCGGTCATGCCGTAGACGTCGTAGATCCGCATGCCGAGGCCGGCGAAGAACCTCGCCACCTCCAGCGGCATCGGGGCGGCGGCGGACGCCGCCCACTCGCAGCGGTCGAGGCCGAGCAGCGCGCGCAGGAAGGAGAGCAGCCCGGCGTCGGCGGCCCGGAACCGGGCCTCGAGCTCGGGGGAGACCGTGCTGCCCGACTGGAGCGCCTCGACGTACTCCAGGCCGGTCGCGAGCGCCCCCTCGACCTGGGCCCTCTTCTCCGGGTCGGTCTCGGCGGCGAGCTTGGCGGAGATGCCGGTCCTGATCTTCTCCCACACCCGCGGGACCCCGAAGAAGCGCGTCGGGTGCACCTCGCCGAGCGCGCCGAGCAGCAGCGCGGGGTCGGCGATCAGGTGGATGTGGGCGCCCATGACCTGCGGGATGTACATGCCCAGCGTGCGCTCGGCGATGTGGGCGAACGGCAGGTAGGAGATGAACTCGTTGTGCTGGGTCGGCGAGGCGACGCGCAGTGAGCAGACGCACTCGTAGAGCACGGCGTGGTGGGTGAGCACGACGCCCTTCGGGTTCCCGGTCGTGCCCGAGGTGTAGAGGATCGTCAGCGGGTCGTCCGGGGAGATGCCGGCAGTGCGCTCGGACAGGTCGGCCGCGTGGTCCGCGCGCCAGGCGGCACCGGAGGCGAGGAAGGCGTCCCAGGTGACGAACCTGTCGTCACCCGCGGGTGCGTCCGCGTCGATCACGACGACGGTGCGGATCGAGGTGGACTCGGCCAGCGCCCGCTCCCAGCGGGCCAGGTGGTCGGCGCTCTCGAGTACGACGACACTCGGCTCGGCATGGCCGGCGACGTAGGCGACCTGGTCGGGGGAGAGCGTGTTGTAGACCGACATCGACACGCCCGCGGCGTGGACGACGCCGAGGTCGGCGACGACGTGCTCGATCCGGTTGCTCGCCATGAGCGCCACCCGGTCGCCTGTGGCGACGCCGGCTGCCATCAGCGCGCCCGCCGCATCGAGCGCCTGTTCGCGCAGCGCGGTCCAGGTGACCGTGCGCCAGCCGGGCGCGTACCCGGCGGACAGGTCGATCCCGACCTTGTCGGAGTACGCCGCCCGGTCGCCCTCGGCCTCCACGGTGCGGGCAAGGGCGACGGGCAGGGTGAGGCCGGCGATCTCCTGCTCGACCTCGGCGCGGATCGTCAGGGTGTCGGTGCTCATCGTGGTTCCTCTCGGTTGTCCGGAAACGGGACGGGATGGGACTACTGCTGGGGCACTTCGGCCGAGCCGCGGCCCTGGGTGCCCTTCGGCGGGTCGGTGCAGCGCACGTCGGTGCGCGGCTCGCGGCGGCTGGTGTCCTGGATGTCGCGCTGGACGCTGCGGTCGTAGACGCAGTTCTTGAGGATCCGCGGGACGAGCACGACCCGGCCGCTGCCGTCGCGGGTGCTGCCGGCCATCACGTCGGCCTGGATCGGCGCCCAGTCCAGCCAGTGCTGAAGCCCGCGCAGGTGCTCGGCGGCCATCTCGGTGAGGGGTACGCCGGCGCGCAGCATCCGGCGCAGCTGGGGCGAGGCCGCCCGCCACCAGCGCTCGAGCCGCGGCACGAGGTCGATCGCGGTGGTGACCGTGCTGCGCACGGCGGGCGTGGCCTTCGCGAGCGACTGGGCGACGGCCTCGAGATCGGCGGAGAGCCGGCGGATCTCGGGGGAGAGCTCGGCGAGCGTGGTCAGCGGCGTCTCGGCCTGCTGCGCCAGTGTCGTGAGGTCGGGCTCGAGCCGGCGCAGCATCGCGAACGCGCTCTCCAGCTCGATCGCCAGCGAGCGCAGGTCGACGTCCTGGTCGTTGTCGCCGAAGATCGCCGCGGTCTCGGTGGCGATGGTCCGCACGTCGGCGACGTCGAGGTGCGACATCAGCCGCTGCGCGTGCGCCAGGACGTCGGGTACGCCGAGCGGGACGCTGGTCGCCGAGACGGGGACGGTCGCGCCGTCGGCCAGGTAGGGGCCCTTGCCCGACGTGGGCCGGACGTCGAGGTACTGCTCGCCGACCGCGGACAGGTTGCGGACCTCCATCGCGCTGTCCCGTGGCACCTCGACGCCGGACTCGATCTCGATCCGCGCGACCACGCCCACGCCGGGCTTCGCGCTGAGCCGTACGTCGCTCACCTCGCCGATGCGCTGGCCGCGGTAGGTCACGACCGAGCCCTCGTGCAGGCCGGCGGCCTGGGGGAGCTCGACCGTGACGGCGTACGGGTGGTGGAACAAGGAGCCGCCGACCACCGTGTCGGCGACGTAGACGACACCGCCGACGAGGATGACCAGGATCAGCGACTGGGCGACCCGGATCCGGCGCCGCCACATCCGGGAGGTGGCGGCGACCTGCTCGGCCGGGGTGGCGCGCCGGCTCACTGCGCACCTCCCGTCGCCGTCAGCGCCTTCAGGTCGAGCAGGAAGGTCAGGTCGAAGTTGGCGAAGTCGCCCGGTGCGGCCTGGTCGCTGCCCTCGGCGAAGGCGACCAGCCCGGTCATCACGCCGTCGATGTCGTCCCGGCCGGCGAGCAGGGTCCGGACCACCGGCTCCATGTCCTCGAGCTGGGCGACGAGGTCGGCGCGCACGGCCTCGGTGAGCGGGGTGGCGACCGCGTCGAACCTGCTCAGCGACTCCATCGCCGTCACGAGCTGCGCGCGCTGCTGGTCGAAGGTGGCGACCAGCCCGGTGAGCGTGGTGAGGGAACGGGTGATCTCGGGCAGGTCGCCCGCCAGCCGGGTGGTCAACCGGTCCAGCGACGCGGTCAGCCGGTCGACCTGCGGGAAGTCGGCGTTCAGGTCGGTGACCGCGGTGTCGAGGCGACGAAGGAGGCGTCGTACGTCGTCGGCGTTGCCGGTCAGCGCGACGTTGAGCTGGTCGATGATCGTGGAGATGTCGGCGAAGCTGCCGCCGGTGACGACGGTGGACAGGGCGCTGAGCAGGTCGGTGACGTCGGGCGCGCTGCCGGTCGCGGCGACCGGCAGGGTCGCACCGTCGGCCAGGACGGTGCCGGTCTCGCCGGGGAGCAGCTGCACGAACGCCGTACCCATGGGGGAGGTCAGCCGGATCTCGGCCCGGGAGGAGTCGCGCAGCCGGACCGACGTCGACAGCGCGAGCTCGACCTCGGCGACGTAGTCGCCCGCCTCCACCGCCGTCACCTGGCCGACCGTGGCGCCGTCGAGCTTCACCGGTGCGTCGACCGGGAGGTTGAGCGCGTCGGCGAACTCGATCGTCACGGCGTACGTCGGCCCGTCGACCAGGCTCGGGAGCGGCACGTCCTCCAGGGTCAGCCCGCAGCCGGCCGTCAGCCCGCCGACCAGCAGCGTCAGTGTGGCGAGCAGCCGCCTGGCGCCGGTCACGGGATCGCCCCCGGCAGGCCGTTGTAGATGCCGTCGAGGAGCGGGTCCAGCAGGCCGGTGCCCTGGCCGCTGAACAGCAACCCGCAGATCCGGGTCCCGGTGTCGCCGGCGAGCGCCTCGGCGAAGACCTTGCAGCTGTGGTCGCGGAAGGCGGCGGCGAACGGGCCGGCGCTGAAGGCGAACTGCACGCGCAACCGGCCGAGGTCCCAGTCGTAGGCGCGGGCGAAGTTCTCCGCCATCGTCGGCATCGTGTCGAAGGCCTCCTCGAGGGAGTCCTGGCGCGAGCGGACCAGGGCGACCACGTCGGCGAGGCCCTTCAGGTCGTCGCCGAGGACGCCGCCGTTCTGCTCCAGGAAGCGGTTGGCCAGCCGGGTGAGCTCGTCGAGGCTGTCGAGGGTCGCGACCAGCTCCTGACGCTGGTCGGCGAGCACCGCGCCGGTGTCCGCGGACGCCCTCGTGAAGTCGCGGATCGACGCGTCCCGCTCGGCGAGCGTGTGGACCAGGGGGACCAGGTTGTCGGTGACCGCGGTGAGGTCGCCGTCCTTGGCGTTGATCATCGCCAGCGCGTCGCGGCTCTCGGCGAGCGCGGCGCGCAGGTGCGGCCCGTTGCCGTCGAGCGTCCTCGCGGTCGCCGCGAGGACGTCGCCGAGGCCCTTGCCGTCCTTGCTGCCGGGGCTGCCGGGGCCGTCGGGACCGCCGTCGAGGGCGAGCACCAGGTCGTCGATCGCCTTGGCGATCTCGTCGACGGTGGCGGGCGCCCGGGTGTGGTCGGCGGCGATGTGCGCGCCGGTCGCCAAGGTCGGGCCGTCGGTCCAGGCCGGGCCGAGCTCGATGTACCGGTCCGTGACGAGGGAGCCCTGCAGGATCTCGGCACCGGCGTCGCGCGGCACCCGGGTGTCGGGGGCGAGGTGCATGACCACGCGCATGGTCGCGCCCTGCGGCTCGATCCCGACGATCTCGCCGACCTTCACGCCGAGGTAGGTGACGTCGTTGCCGACATAGACCCCCGTCGTGTCGGCGAAGTCGGCGGTCACGACGAGGTCGTCGGGGTCGTCGCCGCCGAGCCAGCCGAGCAGCCGGGCGCCGGACAGCAGCACGGCGAGGGCGACGACCGCGCCGGCGATGGTGAGGAGCCTCTGTCGGGCGATCACTTGCAGTCCTCCGGCGTGATCGAGCAGACCAGGTCGTCGGGGACGATCGCCCAGGGCGCGTTGACCCCGAGCCACGGCCCGTCGCCGGTCGCGTTGGTGAAGACACGCATGGTGGGGCCGGCGAGCTCGAGCGTCCTGTCGAGCTTTGCGCGGTGCTCGTCGAGGACGCGCAGCACCGTGCGCAGGTCGTGCAGCGCAGGCTTCAGCTGGGGCGCGGTGGCCCGGACCAGTGCGGTGAGGCCGGTGACGAAGCGGTGGGCGTCGGACAGGAGTGCCCGCAGGGTCTCCTTGCGCTGCTGGACCATCAGCATCACCGTCGTGCCGTGGGTGAGGACCTGGTCGAGCTGGTCGGTCTGGTCGAGGACCAGGTCGGTGACCTTGCGGATCGAGGCGAGCAGGGCGTCGAGCTGCTGCTCGCGGTCGTTGGCGATCGCCGAGACGCCGGCGATCCCGTCGAGCGCGTCGCGCAGGGCGTCGGGCTCGACGGCGAGGTCGGTGGCGAGCACGTCGACCGCCTGCTGCACCCGGTCCAGGTCGAGCGCCTCGACCTGGGGCGTGGACTCGAGCCAGAACCGCTCGATCGTGTAGCTGTCGACCGCGTGCTCGACGGCGATCGTGCTGTCGTCGCCGAGCGCGGCGCCCTTGCCCGGGGCCAGAGAGAGGAAGCGCTCACCGAGGATGGAGAGCAGCTTGACCTGCACCGTGCTGTCCTCGGTGACGCCGAGGTCCTCGGGGGAGCCGGTGAGGCTGAACCGGACGTCGACCTGGTCGCGGTCGGCGCGCACCGCGGTCACCTCGCCGATCCTGAGCCCCGCCATCCGTACGTCGTCGCCGGGCTCCAGCCCGGCGGCGTGCCGCAGCCGGGCGTGGTACGCCGGGTCGCCGGCGAGCGCGCGCAGCCCGAGCAGCAGCAGGCCGAGCACGACCAGCGCCGCGACCACGCGCAGCGGCCAGGCGAGCCGTCCGAGGGCGGCGCTCATCAGCGGCACCTCTTCGAGTGCCTGTTGCCGGTGACCCCGAGGTCGAGCTTGTAGGGCACGCCGGCGCCGCCCGCGGCGAGGGTGCAGACGTAGACGTTGAGGTAGCTGCCGTAGCCGAGGGTGCGCAGGTAGGTGTCCAGCTGCTGGGGGACCGCGGCGCCGGTCTGCACGAGCAGGTCGCGGCGCTGCGCGAGGTAGCGGAACCACCGGGCACTCAGGTCCGCGACGTCGATGACCGGCTGGCGGACCTCGCCGACCAGGTCGGCGGTCGTCCTCGCCAGCCGGGCGATCGAGTCGAGGCTGGTGGCGATCCGGTCGCGGTCCGCGGCGAGGCCGCCGGTGAGGGAGGCGAGCCCGTCGACCAGGCGGGTGATCTCGGCGCGGTGCTCGTCGGTCGTGTCGAGGACGAGCGTGACGTTGTCGACGACCTTCGCCAGCGTCGCGTCGCGGTCGGTGATGCCGGAGGTGAGCCTCGCCGTCTGGTCCAGCAGGTGCGCCATGGTCGGACCCTGGCCCTGCAGCACCTCGACGATGTTGGTGGCGAGCTGGTTGATGTCGGCGGGCTGCAACAGGTCGAAGATCGGCTGGAAGGCGTTGAACATCGCGGTCAGGTCGAGCGCGGGCCGGGTGCGGGCGAGCGGGATCCGGTCGCCGTCGGTGAGCCGCCCGGCCGCCGCGGTGCGGTCGGGACGGGCCAGGGCGACGTACCGCTGGCCCATCAGGTTGAGGTAGTCGACCGACGCGGTCACGTCGTCGTGCAGCCGCTGGTCGGCGTTCACGCTCATCGTCACGACGGCGAGGCCGCGCTCCTCGCCAGTGCCGAGGCGGGTGCCGGTGACCCGGCCGACCCGCACCCCCGCGATGCGTACGTCGTCGCCGGTGCGCAGGCCGGTCGCGTCGCGGAACACCGCGGTGACGGTGATCGCGTCGCCGTGCTGGGCGCGGGACAGGGTGCCGGCGACCATGCTGGTCAGCACCACGGCGACCAGCGCGAACACCGCGACGCCGAGCACGGCTCCGCGATGGCGGCGCAGCTCGCTGAGCTGGCGGCTCATCGGTGTGCTCCGCACGGTCCGGCGAGTCCGCGGTAGGTGGGGCAGTCCTTCGGGTCGGTCGCGTCGTAGGGGTCGAGCAGCTGGGGCGCGAGCACGCCCTCCATCTGGATCCGGCCGTTCTTGACCGCGTTCGCGCCGTTGCGCAGCAGGACCGGCACCTTGCGGAGCAGCTCGGCGAAGGCGGGATAGCGCTCGGCGAACACCTCCAGGGTCGCGGCACTCGCGTTGAGCAGGCGGGCCGTGGCGGCGCCGTTCTCGCGCAAGAAGGTGGTCACGCCGGTCTCGCCGTCGAGAAGCGCGGGTACGTCGGCCAGCAGGTCGGAGATCTCCGCCTGCTGCTGCACGAAGGTCCGGGCCAGCGGCCGCGTGTCGCGCAGCGCCTTCACCAGCTGCGGCTCGACGTCGGCGGCCAGGTCGGTGTCGCGGGCGAGCAGGTCGAGGTCCTCACGCACCTGCGGGTGCAGGTCGGCCCAGCGGCCGAGGAAGCCGTTGCCGTCGCGCACCAGCTCCGCGATCCGCGCGCCCCGCCCGTCGAGCGCGTCGGCGAGCTGGGACAGCGCGACGTCCCACTGGGCCGGGTCGACCGCCGCCAGCAGCCGCTGGGTGGCGGAGAAGGTGTCCATCAGTCGCAGCGTCGCGGTCGAGGTGTCCGCCGGTACGACGGCGCCCTCGGCCAGGTGGTGTGCGCTCGCGGTGGTGGCGGGCTCGGCGTGGGCGGCGGCGACCAGGTCGACGTACTCGTTGCCGAACAGGGTGCCGGGCAGGACCCGCGCGGCCACGGTGGCCGGGATGAGGGCGGCGTGCTCGGGCGCGACGAGCACCTCGGCGCTGGGGCCGGCGGGGTCGACCTGGACGACGCGGCCGACCCGCAGGCCGTCGTACTTCACGTCGGAGTTGGTCCCGAGGGTGTCGCCGATGGTGGGCAGCTGGACGGTCACCCGCACGTCGTCGCTGACGACGCCCAGGGTCTGCAGGCCGAGCACGCCGGTCAGTGCGCCGAGCAGCAGGAAGCCGGTGATGCCGACCGCGGCCAGGCGCAGCCGCAGCACGCGCGGGTCCGCCTTCGAGTGGGCGAACAGGAACTCGCTCATCGCGTCACCCCGAGATCTGGACCTGCTGGTCCGCACCCCACAGGAGCAGCGTCAGCAGGATGTCGACGACGGTGAGCGAGATGATGCTGGCCCGGATCGCGCGGCCGGTCGCCCGGCCCACGCCCTCGGGGCCGCCGGTGGCGGTGAAGCCGTGGTAGCAGTGGATGAGCGTCACCACGGTCGTCAGCACGACCACCTTGATCGCGGAGTAGATGACGTCGACCGGCGCGACGAAGGTGCGGAAGTAGTGGTCGTAGGTGCCGGCGGACTGGCCGTAGAAGGTGGTGACCATGAGGTCGGTGGCGACGTACGTGCCGACCAGGCCGATCAGGTAGAGCGGCAGCACGACGATCCACGCGGCGACCAGGCGGGTGCTGACCAGGTAGGGGATCGGGCGGATCGCCATCGACTCCAGCGCGTCGATCTCCTCGCTGATCCGCATCGCGCCCAGCCGTGAGGTGAAGCCGCAGCCGATCCGGGCGGCGAAGCCGAGCGCGGCGACCATCGGCGCGAGCTCGCGGGTGTTGGCGTACCCGGAGATGAACCCGGTCAGCGGCGCCAGGCCGATCACGTCGAGGCCCTGGTAGCCCTCGAGGCCGACCTCGGTGCCGGTCAGGGTGGACAGGAGCAGGACGACGCCCACGACCCCGCCGCCGACGAGGAAGATGCCGGAGCCGAGGGTGACCTCGGCCAGCACCCGCTGGATCTCGCCGCGATAGCGGGTGAGCGCGACCGGCAGTGCCACGACCGCGCGCCAGGCCAGCACGAGCTGCAGGCCGATGCCGGCCAGCGGGCCGACGACGGCCTTGTCGACGGTCTCCTCGATCGCGGTCACGGCGTGGGTCATCCGATCGGCCCGCCGGCGAAGGTGCTGTAGACCTGCGAGATCACGAAGTTGGCCGCGAAGAGCAGCACGAAGTTGGTCACCACGGCGCTGGTCACCGCCTCGCCGACGCCGGTCGGGCCGCGCTCGGCCCGCAGGCCCTTGTACGACGCCACGAGGGCGCAGATCACCGCGAAGATCGCCGCCTTGGCCAGCGAGAGCCACAGGTCGGAGACCTGGGCCAGGGTGGTGACCGAGGCGAGGTAGCTGCCCGGCGGCAGGTCCTGCAGCACCACGCTGACGCTCAGCGTGGTGATGATCGTGAAGAACATGACCACGCCGTTGAGGAGCACCGCGACGGCGATGATGGCGAACATGCGCGGCACCACGAGCCGCTCGACCACCGAGAGGCCCATGACCTCCATCGCGTCGATCTCCTCGCGGATCCGGCGCGAGCCGAGGTCGGCGCAGATCGCGGAGCCCGCGACGCCCGACAGCATCAGCGCGGTGATCAGGGGAGAGGCCTGGCGTACGACGGCCAGGGTGTTGCCGGCGCCGGTGAACGCGACGGCGCCGACTTCCTGGGCCAGCACGCCGACCTGCAGCGCGAGGATGATGCCGAACGGGACCGAGACCGCCAGCGCGGGCAGCGTGCAGACCCGGATCGCGTACCAGGTCTGCACGACCGTCTCCGCCAGCGGGAACCGGCGTCCGACGATGGTGTCGAGCGCGGCGGTGAGCACCCGGCGGGTGAACCCGAGCAGCGCGATGACCTCCGCCAGCGGCTTGCCGAGCGCCGGGAGGACCCGCGGGGCGCTGTGGGCGGGCATGGCGCTCCTGTCGTCGTACTGCTGCGGTCAGGCTCGGAGGGGGCACGATGACAGTAGAACTGTCACACACGTACTGTCCACGTGGATGTGACGCACGTCAACCCTTTCCGATATCCCGCGTTGCACACGGCAAATGACAGTCGTACTGTGACAGTCATGAGTTCTGTTGCGGGGGTGGACTCGGCACCCCAGGCCGACGACGGCGGCCCCCTGCGCACCGTCGACGAGCTGGCCGCGGCCGCCGGCCTGACCGTGCGCACCACCCGCTACTACGCCAGCCTCGGCCTGCTCCCGCCGCCCGCCCGGCGCGGCCGGATGGCGTGGTACGACGACACCCACCTCGCGCGCCTGGAGATGATCCGCGCGCTGCAGGGCCACGGCTTCACGCTGCAGGCGATCGAGAAGTACCTCGCCTCACTGCCCGCCGACGCCGGCGTCGAGGACCTCGCCGTGCAGCGGGCGATGCTGACGTCGTGGACCGTGGGGGAGCCCCAGGAGCTCACCCGCCGCCAGCTCGACCAGCACGCCGGGCGCCGCCTCACCGACGACGAGGTGACCCTGATCGAGGAGTTCGGCCTGCTCCGGGTCGCGACCGACGAGCGGGGCGCGGTGCGCTACACCCCCGTCCACGGGTTCGACGTCGCCGTGCAGCTGCTCGAGGTCGACATCCCCGTCGCCGGCATGCGCGCCGCCGGCGACGCCATCGAGAAGCACATGTCGGCGCTCGCCGAGGAGCTCACGCGCGTGCTCCACGACGAGGTGGTCGAGCCCTGGCGCCACGCCAGCGCCCACCCCTCCCGCGAGGACGCCGAGCAGCTCGAGGCCACCATCAGCACCCTGCGCCGGCTCACGCTCGACGCGATCGTGCGCGGCTTCCAGCGCTCGGCCAACAAGGTCATCGCGCGGTCGCTGGACCGGGCTGATCGTTGAGTTGCCGCATCCTCACCGTTGAGTTGCCGCATCCTCGCGGTTGAGTTGCCGCCTCGGGCAACTCGACGGTGAGTTCGGGGCGACTCAACCCGCTCGGGGGCTGAACCGGCGGACGAACCGGGCCTGGAAGGGCGTCTCGACCGCGCGGGCGTCGTACCGCTGACGCACCCAGGCCACCGCGGCGGTGGACGGTACGCCGTCGAGCACCGCGAGGCAGGACAGCGCCGTCCCGGTGCGTCCGCGCCCACCCGCACAGGCGATCTCGACCCGCTCGGTGGCGGCGCGGGCGAGGGCGTCCTCGAGCGCCGCGCGCAGGTCGGCGGGATCGGCGGGGAGCCGGAAGTCGGGCCACCGCACCCAGCGCGTGCTCCAGGCGAGCGGGGCGGGCGCCCGGCCGAGCAGGTAGGTGCCGAACTCGGGCAGCGGGCCCTCGGGCACCGGCCGGCGCAGGCCGCGAGCACGGACCAGGCGGCCCGACGGCAGGGTCACCACGCCCGGTGCGTCCGGGTCCCACGCTCGGGCCACCGGTTCAACGTACTAAGGTCGCGCCCGTGACCCAACGCACTCTCGTCCTGCTCAAGCCCGACGCGGTACGCCGTGGCCTGGTCGGCAACGTGCTGGCCCGGTTCGAGGCCAAGGGCCTGGGCATCGTCGCCATGGAGCACCGCCACATCGACGCGGCGATGGCCGACGCCCACTACGCCGAGCACGTCGAGCGCGACTTCTACCCGCCGCTGCGCACGTTCGTGACGAGCGGTCCGCTGGTGGCGCTGGTGCTCGAGGGTGACGAGGCGATCGAGGTGGTCCGCGCGCTCAACGGCGCGACCGACGGCCGCAAGGCCGCCCCCGGCACCATCCGGGGCGACCTGTCGCTGTCGAACCGCGAGAACCTGGTCCACGGGTCCGACTCGCCGGAGTCGGCCGCGCGCGAGATCGCGCTCTGGTTCCCCGAGCTCTGACCCGCGCCGCTGCATGAATCCCCGGTCGGCCGGGGATCCATGCGCTTGTCAGGGGTTGCAACGCCTGCCCAGCGCAGGAACTGCCTGCCCGCTGTGACGGGTGTGACTCCTGAGACTCGCCGCGCCGTACCGGCGTGCCTGCGCGGCCAGACCCCGTGCGTTCCTTACGCTCGCAAGCGGAGACCGGCGGATCGTGCGCTCGTCGGCCTCCCCGGCGCACTCCTCGCACCACGAGGGGAGCGGGCCGGCTTCCCCGACGCGCGCGGACGGACCTGTCGCTCGACCGGTCCGGTGACGTCTTGCGAGGAAGCGTGAGGGCGAACTCCATCATCGGCCGCGACATGGCCGTGGACCTCGGTACCGCCAACACGCTCGTCTACGTCCGCCGCCGGGGCGTGCTGCTCGACGAGCCGAGCGTGGTGGCACTCAACGACGGCACCGGCGAGGTGATCGCCGTCGGGCACCAGGCCAAGCAGATGCTGGGCCGTACGCCGGACAACATCACCGCGCTGCGCCCGCTGCGCGACGGCGTGATCGCCGACTTCGAGGCGACCGAGCAGATGCTGCGCCACTTCATCGCGCGCGTGCACCGCCGGCGCTACTTCGCCAAGCCCCGCATGGTCATCTGCGTCCCCAGCTCGATCACCCCGGTCGAGCAGCGCGCGGTCAAGGAGGCCGGCTACCAGGCCGGCGCCCGCCGCGTATACGTCGTCGAGGAGCCGATGGCCGCCGCGATCGGCGCGGGGCTGCCGGTGCACGAGGCGACCGGCAACATGATCGTCGACGTCGGCGGCGGTACGACGGAGGTCGCCGTCATCTCGCTCGGCGGCATCGTCACGTCCCTGTCCATCCGCACCGCCGGCGACGACCTCGACGCCGCGATCATCGCGTGGATGAAGAAGGAGCACGGCGTGATGCTCGGCGAGCGCACCGCCGAGGACGTCAAGATCACCCTGGGCTCGGCCTTCCCGCGCCCCGGCGAGCCGCAGGGCGAGGTCCGCGGCCGCGACATGGTCACCGGCCTCCCGCGCACCGTCGAGGTCACCAGCGCCGACATCCGGCACGCGCTCGAGGAGCCGCTGCACGCCATCGTCGACGCCGTCCGGGTCACCCTCGACCAGACGCCGCCCGAGCTGGCCGGCGACATCATGGACCGCGGCATCGTGCTCACCGGCGGGGGAGCGCTGCTGCGCGGCCTCGACGAGCGCATCCGCCACGAGACGGGCATGCCCGTCCACGTCGCCGAGGACCCGCTGGTGTCCGTCGCGATGGGTGCGGGCCGCTGTGTCGAGGAGTTCGAGGCCCTCCAGCAGGTGCTCGTGACCAACCAGCGACGGTTTTAGTGGTCACCTCCAGGCATTCGCCGTGCGCCCCGCGCCCCGAGCACGCGCCTCGCAGCGTTGGCGTCGCTCGCGAGACAACCCGGTATGGCTTCGCTCCGCCGCCTTGCGATGCACGCACCCGGAGCACGGGGCGCCCCCACCGACTGCCTGGAGGTGACCACTGATGGCCATCGACACCCGACCGCCGAGCCAGGTACGCCGCACCGGCACCTCCCGCGACCCCGAGCGCGACTCCGGCCGCCCGGCCCGGTCCCTGGTCGTCGCGCTCGTGCTCGCGTCGGCGGCGCTGATGGTGGTCGACAAGGCCGGGGGCGACGGCTCGCCGGTCGACCCGGTACGCCGCGTGGTGGGCGAGGTCGTCGGCCCCGTCCAGGCCGGCGTGTCCACCGTCGTCCGCCCGCTCGTCGACCTGCCCGGCGCGCTCCGGTCCAACGGCTCGCTGCGCGACGACGTCAGCCGGCTCGAGGCCGAGAACGCCGACCTGCGCAACCAGCTCGGCAAGGCCGGGTACGACGACCAGCGCCTCGCCGACCTCGAGGGGCTGCGCGCCCTGTCCGGTGACATCGGATACGCCCTCGTGCCCGCCCGGGTGATCGCGATCGGCGCCGCGCAGTCGTTCTCCAGCACGATCACCCTCGACGCCGGGTCCGACGCGGGCCTGCGCCCCGACATGACCGTGGTCGCAGCAGCGGGCCTGGTCGGCCGGATCACCTCGGTCACCGCGCACACCGCCACCGTGCTGCTCATCGTCGACGACACGTCGTCGGTCGGCGGCCGGATCGGCGACAACCAGGAGCTCGGCTTCGTGCGCGGCCACGGCACGCTCGGCACCGACGACCGGCTCGAGCTCGAGCTCGCCGACCGCAACGTGGTCCCGAAGGTCGGCCAGCAGATCGTGACCTGGGGCAGCGAGGGCGGCTCGCCGTACGTCGCCGGGGTTCCGATCGGCACGGTCGGCAAGGTCTACGAGTCGCTGCGGGAGACGTCGTACCGCGCCGTCATCACGCCGGCGGTCGACTTCACCGCGCTCGACCTGGTCGGCGTCGTGGTGCCCTACGGCACCAAGGGCCGCGTGATCGAGGGAGGCACGCAGTGAACCGCCGCGGCCGGCTGGTCGCCACCCTCGTCGCCGTCTTCGCCGCGCTGCTGCTGCAGGTGACGGTGCTGCCCAACTTCGCCTGGGACGTGGGCGGGCTCGGCGTGGTCCCCGACGTCGTGCTGCTCGTCGTGGTCGCGACCGCCGTCGCCACCGACACCCGCTTCGCCACCCTGACCGGCTTCTGGGCCGGCCTCCTGCTCGACATCGCGCCGCCCGCCGACCACCTCGCCGGCCGTTGGGCGCTCGCTCTCATGGTCGTGGGGTACGTCGTGGGCCGGCTCGTCCACGACAACGCCGGCGATGTCGGTGCCGGCAGCCGCTTCGCCCGCGAGGGCGTACGACGACCGCCGCTGCCGCTCGCCCTGGCCGCCGCCGCGGGCGGGTCGTTCGTCGGCACCTCGGTCTTCGCGCTCACCGGACTGCTGCTGCGCGACTCCAGCGCGGCGATCGGCGACCTGCTGCCCGTGGCGCTGATCGCGCTGGTGCTCGACGTGGTGGCGGCGCTGGTCGTCGTGCCCGCGACGTTGTGGCTGCTCGAGCGCACCACGAGCGACGGCCTGCCGCGTCCCTCCCAGCGGATCCGGGTGCGAACGTGAGCGCAGCCGCATCCCACCGCAGCCGGCTGCGCCTGATCGTCATCCAGACACTGGTCTTCTCGCTGCTGGCCACCCTCGGCGCGCGGCTCTACTACCTCCAGGTCGTCTCGGGTGAGCGCTACCAGGGCAAGGCCGCCTCGCAGTCGGTACGCGAGATCGTGGTGCAGCCGCAGCGCGGCCTGATCGTCGACGCGATGGGCCGCCCGCTGGTGACCAACCGGCTGATCTGGGTGGTCTCGATCGACCGCACCCTGATCGGCAAGATGTCGGCGGCCGACCGCACCGAGCTGCTGGCCCGCACCTCCGACGCGATCGAGGTCCCCGTCGAGAAGATCGCCGCCAAGCTGCTGCTGTGCGGCGACACCGGCGCGGTCGCCGGCCAGTGCTGGAACGGCTCGCCCTACCAGCCCGTCCCGGTCGCGCAGGACGTCAAGGAGGGCGCCGCGCTGCGGATCCTCGAGCAGCCCGAGGACTTCCCGGGCGTGGTGGTCGACCGCCAGAGCGTGCGGCAGTACCCCTCGCCGTACGGCATCAACGCGGCCCACCTGCTCGGCTACCTCAGCCCGATCACCAAGGACGAGCTCGAGTCCGCCGAGGACTCCGGTGACAGCTCGGTCAACGGCGCCTCCGTCGTCGGGCGCGCCGGCGTCGAGAAGGAGTACGACGAGTGGCTGCGCGGACAGCCCGGCTACGACCAGGTCGCCGTCGACTCCAAGGGCCGGGTCCGCGAGGACGTCTCCGGCCTCGAGGCGCAGCCCGGCGACACCCTGGTCACCTCGATCGACGCGAAGGTGCAGAGCGTGGTCGAGGAGCAGCTCGCGAACATGATCGCGACCCAGCGCCAGACCCGCGACCCGGTCACCAAGCGCAACTTCGAGGCCGACTCCGGCGCCGCCGTGGTGATGGAGGCGAAGACCGGCCGGATCGTGGCGATGGCCAGCCAGCCGACGTACGACCCCTCGGTGTGGGTCGGCGGGATCACCGACAAGCAGCTGGCGCGGCTCTACTCCGAGGCGGCCGGCACGCCGCTGCTCGCCCGCTCCTTCCAGGGACAGTTCGCGCCGGGCTCGACCTGGAAGCCGTTCATGACCGTCGGTGCGCTGACCCACGGCTACTCGCCCTCCACGGTGCTGCCGTGCTCGTCGGCCGTGCAGATCGGCAACCGCGCCTTCCACAACCACGAGTCGGCGGCGTACGGCCCGATCACCTTCGCCCGCGCGCTCGAGGTCTCCTGCAACACCTTCTTCTTCCAGGTCGGCATGCACTTCTGGCAGACCCTCGGCTCCGACCCCGACGACGCGAAGGCCAAGGACCCGCTGGTCGAGCAGGCCGAGAGGTTCGGCTTCGGCGAGCGCACCGGCGTCGACCTGCCGGGCGAGGCCTCGGGCCGGGTCGCGGACCGCAAGTGGAAGCGCAAGTACTACGAGTCGATGAAGGGCTACTACTGCGGCATCGCCCACAAGCCGCAGGACACTGGGCCGAAGGGGACCTCCGACTTCGTCTACAAGTTCGCCCGCGAGTTCTGCGTCGAGGGCTGGAAGTACAAGATCAGCGACGCCGCCAACTTCGCGATCGGCCAGGGCGACACCATCGTGACGCCGCTGCAGCTGGCGCGCGGGTACGCCGCCATCTCCAACGGCGGCACGCTGTGGGAGCCCCGGGTCGGCAAGGCGATCGTCTCGCCCGAGGGCAAGGTGATCCGCGAGATCGAGCCGAAGAAGGAGCGCAAGCTCAAGATCCCGGCCTCAGTGCTCAGCTACCTCGACGAGGCGCTGCAGGGCGTCGCCCTGCGCGGCACGATGAACTGGAAGCTGCAGGGCTTCCCGCTCGACAAGGTCCGGATCCGCGCCAAGACCGGCTCGGCGGAGGTCTACGGCAAGCAGTCGACGGGCTGGGTCGCGTCCTACACCAAGGACTACGTGGTCGTGATGATGATGAGCCAGGGCGGCACGGGCTCCGGCTCGACCGGTGCGGGCGTCCGGGCGATCTGGGAGGCGCTGTACGGCGTCGACGGCGACCAGGTCGACCCCGGCAAGGCCACGATCCCCGGCGTCACGCCGCCGGCCCAGCTGCCGACGTTCGGCGACGACGGCTCGATCCTCCCGCCGGCGCGGGCGAAGGGTGGCGACCAGTGAGCAACCGGATCCCCGGCCGCGGCCAGGCCAGCACCCGCCGTACGACGGCCTCCCGGCGCGTCGGGCGCCTGCAGTGGGCCGACCTCGACCTGGTCATGCTCGGCGCCGTCCTCGTCCTGTCGCTGCTCGGCTGCCTGCTGATCTGGTCGGCCACCCTCGAGCGCGACGACCTCACCGGTGGCGACACCCGGGCCTTCCTGGTCAAGCAGGTCGTCAACGTCGTGATCGGGGTCGGTCTGATGCTGTTGGTGGTGGTCACCGACCACCGCTGGGTGCGGATCCTCGCGCCGATCGGCTACCTCGTCGCGATCGGCGGGCTGGTGCTCGTGCTCGTGATGGGCTCGACGATCAACGGCTCCCGCTCGTGGCTGATCCTCGGCGGGATGTCCTTCCAGCCCTCCGAGCTGGCCAAGCTCGCCGTCGTGGTCGGCATGGCGCTGGTCGTCGCCGAGCGCAGCGAGGGCCGCTGGCGCGACCGCGTCGGCACCTCCGACGTGCTGCTCATGCTGCTGGTCGCCGGCGTACCCGCCGTGCTGATCCTGACACAGCCCGACCTCGGCACCATGCTCGTGCTCACCGCCACCGTCTTCGGCGTGATCGCGGCCTCCGGTGCCCACCGGCGCTGGCTGCTGCTGCTCGCCGGTGGCGGCGTGCTGGCGGCGGTCGCGGCGGTGTCGAGCGGGATGCTGAAGGAGTACCAGGTCGACCGGTTCCTCGCCTTCACCAACCCCGCGCTCGACCCGAAGGGGGCCGGCTACAACGTCGAGCAGGCCCGGATCGCGGTCGGCAACGGTGGCCTGTTCGGGCAGGGGCTGTTCCACGGCTCGCAGACCCAGTCCGGCTTCGTCCCCGAGCAGCACACCGACTTCGTGTTCACCGTCGCCGGCGAGGAGCTCGGCCTGGTCGGCGCCGCGCTGGTCGTGGCCCTGCTCGGCGTCGTGCTGTGGCGCGCGCTGCGCATCGCCACCCGCACCGACGACGTCTTCGGCCGCATCGCCGCGGCCGGCATCGCCTGCTGGTTCGGCTTCCAGGCCTTCCAGAACATCGGCATGTGCCTCGGCATCATGCCCGTCACCGGCGTCCCGCTGCCGTTCGTGTCGTACGGCGGCTCGTCCATGTTCGCCGGGATGCTCGCCGTCGGGCTGCTCCAGAACATCCACCTGCGCACCCTCTCCGCGCCCGCGTCGCGACTCGCGGCCCAGCAGCGGGTGCTCGTCCGGGGCTGATGGAGTACGTCGCAACTACCGAATTCGTCGTGGTGCGGCCCATCTCACGACATATCCGGTAGTTGCGACGTACGTACCCGACCACGCATCCGGCAGGATGGGGCCGTGCTGACCGTCCGCCGTGCGCCGCGCTCCCGCGTGCGTCTCTCGGCGACGCTCGGCAGCCTCGAGAGCGTGACCGCGCTGGTCCTGGCCCACCTGGCGGCCGGGGGAGAGGTCCCGTCGGTCGGCTGGCTGGCCGCCTTCGCCGTCCTCGTGTACGGCGCAAGCACAGTCGTGCTGCGCGAGCGCGCCAGCGTCCGGGTGGTCCTGCCGGGCCTCCTGGCGGCCCAGGTGCTCGGCCACGCGTGGCTGGTCGCCCTGGTCCCCGCCCAGCACCCCGGCCACGAGCACGCGGCGTCGGCCTTCCTCGGGCTCACCCCGGTGATGCTGGGCGCCCACCTGCTGGCGGCCGTGGTCACCGGCGTCATGTGGGTGCTGCGCCGCCGGGCCGTGGAGGTGCTGCTGGGCTGGACCGAGCAGGGCGTCGTACCTCCTCCTGCGATGCGCCGCACCGGCCCACCGGCACCGCGACGCACCCGCACCGCGCGCGAGCACCGTGCCCTCGCCCCGACCCGTGGTCCGCCGGCGGGCTCTCTCGCGATCGCCTGACTCCCTGACTCAGTGGGAGGCAGGCCGTTCGCCGCGCCCCCGAACACCCGAGTCAACCGAGAGAGACATCCATGCAGATCCGACGCTTCACCCTGCCCACCCTCGGCGCCACCGCGGCGCTCGGCATCGTCGCCCTGACCGCCGGCGCCGCGAGCGCCCACGTCAGCGTGTCGCCCGACACCACCGCAGCCGGCTCGTACGCCGTCCTCACCTTCAGCATGCCCCACGGCTGTGAGGGGTCGCCGACGACCAAGGTGGCCATCCAGATGCCTGAGGACGTCCCGCAGGTCACGCCGACCGTCAACCCGAACTGGACCGTCGAGAAGGTCAGCGAGAAGCTCGCCGAACCGCTGAAGGACGCCCACGGCAACGAGATCACCGAGCGGGTCAGCCAGGTGGTCTACACCGCGAAGACCCCGCTGGCCGACGGCTACCGCGACACCCTCGCGCTGTCCCTGCAGCTGCCCGAGAAGGTGGGCGAGACCCTCACCTTCCCGGTGCTGCAGACCTGCGAGAAGGGCGAGACCGCCTGGAACGAGACCCCGGCCGAGGGCCAGGACGAGGAGGAGCTGGAGAACCCGGCGCCTGCCCTGACCGTCACCGAGGCCAGCGCCGAGGGCCACCACGGCGGCGCGGCGGAGTCCGACGAGAAGGCCGACGACACCGCCACCGCGAAGGCCGACGCCGCGGACGACGAGGGCGACGGCAACGGCCTCGCCATCGGCGGCCTGGTCGCCGGCATCGGCGGCCTCGCGCTCGGCGGCCTCGCCCTGGCCCGCTCCGGCAAGAAGGCCTGAGGGCCCGATGATGCGGCGTGTGCCGGCGTACCTGCTCGCGGTCCTGGTCGCCGTCCTGACGGTGGTCGGGACCGCGGGGCCGGCGTCGGCACACGCCACCCTCGTCTCCACCGACCCCGCCGAGGGGACGGTCCTGCCCGAGGCGCCGAGCGAGGTGAGCTTCACCTTCGACGAGCCGGTCCAGCTCGTTCCCGACGGCCTGCTCGCCTTCGACGCCGCGGGCAAGCGGGTCGACGTCGAGGCGTCCGCCAAGGGCGTCGAGGTGACCGGGCGGCTGCCGGGCGAGCTCGACAACGGGACCTACGTCGTCACCTGGCGCGTGGTCTCCGCCGACGGCCACCCGATCGCCGGCTCGCTCACCTTCCACGTCGGAGCACCCAGCCCGAAGGTCGTCCCGCCCCAGACCGGCCCGGCCGACCCGGGCGCGGTGCCGACCGTGCAGGGCATCGTGCACGGCCTCGACTACGCCGCACTGCTCCTGGCCGGCGGGCTGGCGCTCTTCCTGGCCTGGACCGCACGCGGTGTCCGCCTGCCCGATGACGTACGACGACGCCTGGTGCGCGTGCTCCGCGGCAGCGCACTGGTGGCGGTGCTCGCGGCGGCGCTCGCCGTACCGCTGGCGGGGGCGTACCAGCTCGGCTCCGGCCTCGGCGGCGTCCTCGACCCGGGCTCGTTCGACCCCGGCCTGGTGCAGGACGACCTGCAGGTGCTCGCCCTCCAGGCCGCCGGCCTCGGCGTCGCGGCCTGGGCGGCCGGGCAGGCGCGCTCGTCGCTGGTCGTCGACCTCGTCACCGCGCTGGCCGTGTGGTCACCCGCGCTCGTCGGCCACACCCGCGCCTACGAGCCCAGCATGCTGCTCGTGGTCACCGACGCGCTGCACCTCAGCGCCGGTGCGGTCTGGCTCGGCGGGCTCGTCGGCCTCGCGCTCGCCCTGCCCGCGATCGCCGGGCGGCCCAAGGACGCGGCGCTCCTGATCACCCGGTTCTCGACGGTCGCGGCCGCGCTGCTGACCGCGCTCGCCGTCACCGGCGTGCTGATGGCCTGGCGCATCGTCGGTGCCTGGGCGCCGCTCGTCGAGGAGACCTGGGGCCGGCTGCTGCTGGTGAAGGTCGCCCTCGTGCTGGTGGTCGTGGCGATCGCGGCCTACAACCGGTTCCGGTTGGTGCCGCGCGTCGCGGGCGACGGCGGGCACGACCAGCGCCGGCTCGCGACCGGCCTGGTCCGGCGTACCGTCGTGGCCGAGGCCGCCCTGCTGGTCGCGGTCCTCGGCGTCACCGGTTTCCTCACCCAGAAGCCGCCGGGCGGTGAGGCGCCTGCCGAGGCGCGGACCGCCGACACCGGTGTCGTGACCGGGGTCGCCGGCGACGACCTCAAGGTGCTCGCTGTGTTGGACCCCGGCCCGGGCCTGCAGCGCAGGCTGATCGTCCAGGTGCAGAACCTCGCCGGCGACCCGCTCGACCTGGCCGGCGCCCCGGCCGTGGCGCTGCGCTCCGAGAGCGTCGACCTCGGCACGATCCCGGTCGTGCCGAGCGGCGCCGGCACCTACTCCGCCGACGTCGTCTTCCCGCACACCGGTACCTGGAAGCTGCAGGTCAGCATCCGGGTCGACACGTTCACCAGCCCGGTGACGACCCTGGACCTCAGGGTGCGCTGACGCCCCAGTCGCTGAACCTCAGCTCGACCCCGGGCTCGGCGGTGACCTTGACCGGCCGGTCCTGGGCGTCGAGCCAGACGTCGGCGTCGAGGGTGTCGGGGAGCATGGCCTGGACCTGCGCCGGCAGCGTGATGCCGGCGAGCGCGGCCCGTGGGTCGAGGGTGATCCGGTAGTGCTCGGTCGCGACGCCGTCGACCTGCTCGGCACCGACGTGGACCAGCTGCTGGGGGAGGGCGACCTTCCCGAGCGCGTCGGCGATCGGCGTGGTGTCGACGGTCAGCTCGCGGGCCGGGCCGCCGGCGAGCGAGGCGTCGACCCGGACGCTGCCGGCGGTGCGCAGCGCCGTGGCGACCGCCTCGACCACGGGACGCGCGTCCTCGGCGGTCCCCTCCTGCGCGGAGGGCGTGGGCGTCGAGGACGACGATGCGGACGAGGTCGTGCTCGGTGTGGAGCCGGACCTCTGGGGCTTGTCGTCGCCACCGCAGCCGGCGAGGAGCACCGACGAGGCGAGCAGTACGGCGACGGGGCCGGCGATGCGCGGGTTCACGAGTTCTCCTTCAAGGCGTTGACCGGTGCCGTCACCGCGAGCTGGTGGAGCAGCCCGTCGACGCGCACCTGCAGGAACAGCCGGTAGTCGCCGGGCTGGGTGAAGACGGTGTGGAAGGTGAGGACGGTCCCGTCGTCGGTGACCTCGGGGGCGCCGTAGGGGTGGACGTGGACGAACCCGCGCGAGTCGACCGCGAAGCCGGTCAGGTGCGCGCTGGTGCCGAGGTAGCTGCCCAGCGCCACCGGCTCGCCGTCGGCGTCGGTCAGCCGCAGCCGCAGCCGTCCGTTGGGCCCGACCTCGCCCTCGGCCCGCAGCCGGGCCCGCACGACGCCGTCGTCGCCGGTCTCGGCCGGCTTGCCCCGCGGTACGTCGACCGGCGTCCAGTCGCCAGCCACGCGCAGCGTCGTACCGAGGACGATCGGGTTCGCCGCGCCCTGCGGGATGAACTCGGCGACCACACGCCACCTGCCCGGCGTACCGAGGTCGACGCGGGCGGTCCAGGTGCCGTCGTCGGCGAGGGTGGGGTGGAGGTGGCGGAACTGGTCGAGGTCGTCGCGCACGACGTAGAGGTGGAGCAGCTTGGTCTGCTCCTCGGTGTAGGCCGTCAGCGGCGCGCCGGACGGGTCGAGGATCCGGAAGGACACGTCGCCCGTGCCGTCGGCGCCGGGCAGCGTGACGTCGGTCATCCGGTAGCCCTCGACCTCGGCGGCGGTGCCGTCGCCGACCGGGTTGCCGACCGGCTGGGCGCCGGACCCCCCGTCCTTGGCGGGGGTGAGCACGATCCGGTCGGGGTCGGCGGCCGGCTCGTCGGCGGAGCAGGCGGCCAGGCCGAGCGCGAGCATGGTCGCGGTGGCGGTGGCGAGGACACGCCCTGGCAGGCGGCGGCTCACGGCGCCACCGTCAGCAGCAGGAAGGCCGCGAGGAGGAGCAGGTGCACGATGCCGTTGAGCGGCTTGGCACGCCCGGGCACCACGGTCAGGATCCCGACTACCGAGGACAGTGCGAGCAGCACGAGCTGGAGCGGGTCGAGCCCGAGCGCGAGGTCGCCGTCGAGCCAGATCGATGCCACCGCGATCGCTGGAATGGTGAGGCCGATCGAGGCCATCGCCGAGCCGTAGGCGAGGTTCAGGCTGATCTGGACGCGCTGCTGACGGGCGGCGCGCACCGCGGCGATCGTCTCGGGCAGCAGCACCAGCATCGCGATCACCACGCCGACCACGGCGTGCGGGAAGCCCAACCAGTCGACGGCATCCTCGATCGAGTAGGACTCGACCTTCGCCAGGCCGACGACCGTCACCAGCGAGACGATCAGCAGCACCAGGGCGACCTTCGTCTCCCGACCGGTCGGAGGGTCCGCGTGGTCGTCGCCGTCGGCGTCGTTCTGCGCCGTCCAGCCGCCGGGGGTGGAGGTGGTGCCGGGCAGGAAGAAGTCGCGGTGGCGGACGGTCTGGGTGAACACGAACGATCCGTAGAGCACGAGCGAGGCGAGCGCTGCGAAGGTCAGCTGGGTGCCGGTGAGGACCGGACCGGACTCGCTGACGGTGAAGGTCGGCACGACCAGGGTCAGGCCGGCGAGCGTGATCACCGTCGCCAGAGCCGATCCGGTGCCTTCCGGGTTGAAGACGGCGAGATGGTGGCGGACCGCGCCCACCACCAGCGCCAGTCCGACGATGCCGTTGACCGTGATCATCACCGCCGCGAAGACCGTGTCGCGGGCCAGCGTGGAGGTGTCGCCGCTGCCGGAGACCATCAGCATCACGATCAGGCCGACCTCGATCACCGTCACGGCGACGGCCAGGAGCAGCGAGCCGAACGGCTCACCCACCTTGTGTGCCACGACCTCGGCGTGGTGGACCGCGGCGAGAACCGCCCCGATGAGGGCGACGCCGATCAGGCTGGCCGCGAGCGGGCCGGGGTGCGTGCCCCAGCTCACGGCGAGCACGATCGCCGCGAGAGGCGGCGTGAACACCGTCCACCCGAGTCGTCCGGAGGTGGAGGCGCTCATGGTGCTCGATCCTACGGGGGCCGGTGTTGCCGCCCGCGACGATGCCGCGCGCACTCCCGAGCCCTCGTAGAATCGGGGGCATGTCCGTCGAGTCCGTCTTCCCCCGGCTGGAGCCCCACCTGCTCTCGGTCTCCAAGCCGATCCAGTACGTCGGCGGCGAGCTCAACATGGTCTCGAAGGACTGGGACGCCGCCGAGGTGCGCTGGGTGCTCATGTACCCCGACGCCTACGAGGTCGGCCTGCCCAACCAGGGCGTCCAGATCCTCTACGAAGTGCTCAACGAGCGGGAGTGGATCCTCGCCGAGCGCACCTACGCCGTGTGGCCCGACATGGAGAAGGTGCTGCGCGAGCAGCAGATCCCGCAGTTCACGGTCGACAACCACCGCCCCGTCGGCGCGTTCGACCTGTTCGGCGTGAGCTTCTCCACCGAGCTCGGCTACACCAACCTGCTCACCGCGCTCGACCTTGCCGGCATCCCGCTGCACGCCGCCGACCGCGACGAGTCGCACCCGGTCGTCGTCGCCGGTGGCCACGCCGCGTTCAACCCCGAGCCGATCGCCGACTTCGTCGACGCCGCCGTCCTCGGCGACGGTGAGGAGGTCGTGCTCAAGATCTCCGAGGTCGTGCGCGAGTGGAAGGGCGAGGGCCGCCCCGGTGGCCGCCAGGAGCTGCTGCGCCGCCTCGCCGTGTCCGGCACGGTCTACGTGCCCCGGTTCTACGACGTGTCGTACGACGACAGCGGGGCGATCGCGGCCGTCGTACCCAACCACCCGGAGGCTCCCGACCGGGTCCGCAAGCACACCCTGATGGACCTCGACCAGTGGCCCTACCCGCGCAACCCGCTGGTGCCGCTCGCCGAGACCGTCCACGAGCGGTTCTCCGTCGAGATCTTCCGCGGCTGCACCCGCGGCTGCCGGTTCTGCCAGGCCGGCATGATCACCCGGCCGGTTCGGGAGCGCTCGATCGAGACCATCGGCGCGATGGTCGACAACGGCATCAAGAAGACCGGCTTCGAGGAGGTCGGGCTCCTGTCCCTGAGCTCGGCCGACCACACCGAGATCGGCGACGTCGCCACCGGTCTCGCCGACCGCTACGAGGGCTCCAACGTCTCGCTCTCGCTGCCCTCGACCCGCGTCGACGCGTTCAACATCACGCTGGCCAACGAGTTCTCGCGCAACGGCCGCCGCTCCGGCCTGACCTTCGCGCCCGAGGGCGGCAGTGAGCGAATGCGCAAGGTGATCAACAAGATGGTCACCGAGGACGACCTGATCCGCACCGTCGCGACGGCGTACTCCCACGGCTGGCGACAGGTGAAGCTCTACTTCATGTGCGGCCTGCCCACCGAGACCGACGAGGACGTCCTGCAGATCGCCGAGCTCGCCAAGCGCGTGATCGCGACCGGCCGCGAGGTCTCCGGCCGCAACGACATCCGCTGCACCGTCTCCATCGGCGGCTTCGTGCCCAAGCCCCACACGCCGTTCCAGTGGGCCGCCCAGCTCGACGTCGAGACCACCGACCGGCGCCTGCAGGTGCTGCGCGACACCGTGCGCGCGGACCGGCGCTATGGCAAGGCGATCGGCTTCCGCTACCACGACGGCCAGCCCGGCATCATCGAGGGCCTGCTGTCCCGCGGCGACCGCCGCGTCGGCCGGATCATCGAGCAGGTGTGGCGCGACGGCGGCCGCTTCGACGGCTGGTCCGAGCACTTCTCCTTCGAGCGCTGGGCCGCCGCCGCCGAGCGCGCGCTCGCGGGCACCGGCGTCGACCTCGACTGGTTCACCACCCGCGAGCGCGAGTACGACGAGGTCCTGCCCTGGGACCACCTCGACTCCGGTCTCGACAAGGACTGGCTGTGGGCTGACTGGGAGGACGCCCTCGCGGTCGGTGCCGGCGAGTCCGACGTCGAGGTCGAGGACTGCCGCTGGACCCCCTGCTACGACTGTGGTGTGTGCCCGGAGATGGGCACCGAGATCCAGGTCGGCCCCACGGGGCAGAAGCTGCTGCCGCTCAGCGTGGTGTGACGGCGAGCCCGGTCGTCGTGACCGAGGAGCGGTGGATCGCCGCGCCTCGACCCGTCGTGTGGGAGCTCGCCGCCGACCCGGCCCGGACGGGGCCGGCGTGCTGCTCCGCTGGCTGGGTGCGGTCGAGCGCGAGGCGCTCGCCCGCTGATCGTCACGCGCCGACCTGCTCGCCCGCGTCGCGGATCCGACCGGTGATCTTCTCGCCGTCGCCGCGATCGATGTAGCAGAAGAAGGCGTCCCCACTGTCAGGATCGTCCTCGTCGAACGCGTCTGTCTCGACGCGCACGTCGTACTCGCCACTCTCGATCGCCGAGCGGTAAGCCGGGTCGAGGGGGAGGGCCAGGCAGAACGCAGCACGCGACACCGTTGTGAAGGCGCCGGCCTGGTCGGCGTCGAACCGACCCGCCCAGATCACCTCACCCGCGTGCGGCTCGCTGCAGGACGCCTTGATCGGGTCGTCGAGGAAGTCGAGGTCGATGCACTGGCCGACGCGCGCCTCGTCCTCCCAGACCGTGCGGCTGCCCATGACGGCGGCGAAGACGACGAACCCGATCCCGAGCACCACGACGAGGACGCCGAGGACCAGCCCGCTCACCGCCGCCCACCGTCCCGAGCGCCGGCCCTCGCGGGTCCGCACGATGCCCGCGATGCCGAGCCCGATCCCGATCGGCGCCGCGCAGCAGGTGAGCGAGCAGACGAAGGCGGCGATCGACAGCCCGTCGTACGACGGCCGGGTCCCGTACGACGGGCTGTCGTACGGGTTCGAGCCCGGCTCGTAGGCGGGATAGCCGCCGCCGTACGGATTCGTCATCCGAGCAGGCCGATCAGGTCAGAGGATCGGCTCGGTCAGCTTGTGGTCGCTCTCGACGTAGCAGACCATGTGGTGGCCCACCTCGATGTCCTTCGGGTCCTCGATGATCGCGTTGTACTCGAGCCCCTCGACACCGCTGAGCTTCTCGGCGTCCTCGCTGCTCACCAGGGTCGCGCAGAACGTGCCCATGCTGCTCTTGATGGCCTCGAGGTTGTCCTCGGTGACCGTCGTCGTGGCCACGATCTCCGCGTCGTGCTTCTCGGTGCACTTCTTCTCGCGCATGAGGACGGTTCCGTCGTCCTTGGTCAGGTCGACGCACTGGCCGGCGGTTGCGTCGTCCAGGGAGACGAGCGAGTCGGCGAAGATGAACAGGGCGGCTCCCGCGACCGCGGATCCGATCGACATGAGCAGGCCGATCACGATGCCCGCCACGGCGAGCCCGCGGCCCTTGCGCTGCCCGCCCTTGGTGCGGGACAGGCCGACGAAGCCGAGGATGACCCCGAGCGGGGCGAGGCAGCACAGCAGGCTGGTCACCAGCGCGGCGATCGAGATCCCGTCCGTCTTCGGCGGCAGCGGGTCGGACCCGCCGGGGAAGGCGCCCGGGGCGCCGTACCCGCCACCGGCGCCCGACGCGCCGGCGTACGGCGGGGGCGGTGTCGGCTGGCCGTAGGGGTTCTGGCCCTGGGGGCCCTGGCCGTACGGGTTCGGCGGCGGGTTCTGGCCGTAGGGGTCGCTCACCGGCGACACCCTAGTGGCCGTTCGTGACCGAGGTGGCCGAATGCGGCTGAGGTACTGTTCTGCGCGCACCCAGCCGACCCTTTGGTGAGGACGAGGATGACCGACCAGCAGTCGCCGGAAGCCTGGCGCGATCGCGTGTTCGCGGCCGACGAGGAGCTGCTCTCCCGCTACGCGGAGCTGGTCGCGATCGACAACGTGATCGGTCTCGAGGCCGCCGTGGCGCGCCTCGAGCACGACCTCAAGAAGGCGCGGGCGCGCACCAAGGAGCTGCAGGCCCTCGTCCGCGCACGCGACGAGGAGATCGCGGCGCTCCACGCCTCGCGCACCTGGCGGGTCGGGCGCGCGTTCGTGGGCCCGCTCTCGAGGCTGCGGGGATGACGGCGGCACCCCTCTTCTCCGTCGTCACCCCGGTCCACGACCCGCCTCCCGACGTCCTCGTCGCCGCCGTCGAGTCGGTCCTCGCCCAGACGTACGCCGACTGGGAGCTGGTCCTGGTCGACGACGCGTCCACCGACCCCGAGGTACGCCGGACGCTGCGTGCCCAGGCGGCCCGCGACCCGCGGATCAAGCTGGTCGAGCGTGCCACCAACGGACACATCGTCGCTGCGTCGAACGACGGGATCGCCGCTGCCACGGGCACGTTCATCGCCTTCCTCGACCACGACGACCTGCTCGCTCCCGACGCCCTGGCTGCCAACGCACGCCAGGTCGCCGAGCACGACGACGTCGACTACCTCTACTCCGACGAGGACCGGATCCGCGAGGACGGCCGGTTCGCCGACACCTTCCACAAGCCCGACTGGTCGCCGGAGCGGCTGCGCAGCCAGAACTACTGCAACCACCTCTCCGTGTTCCGAGCCTCCCTCGTCCGCGAGCTGGGCGGCCTGCGGGAGGGCTTCGAGGGCGCCCAGGACCACGACCTGGTCCTCCGGGTCACCGAGCGGGCTCGTCGCATCGTCCACATCCCGGAGGTCCTCTACCACTGGCGCATGCTGGCCGGCTCGGCAGCCGGCGACGGCGGGGCGAAGCCGTACGCACTGGACGCGGGACGACGTGCGATCCAGGACCACCTGTCGCGGGTCGGGATCGACGGCACCGTCGAGCTCGTCGGCCCCGGTCGCTACCACACGCGGCGCGTGCTGCCGCCGGAGCGCCGGGTCAGCATCGTCATCCCCACCCGCGGCTCGGCCACGCTGCTGTGGGGGCGGCGTACGACGCTGGTCACGCGTGCGGTGCGATCGGCGCTCGCCGCCACCGAGCACGCCAACCTCGAGGTCGTCGTCGTCTACGACACCGACACCCCTGAGGCGGTCCTCGGCGAGCTCTACGACATCGTGGGGGAGCGCCTCGTCCTCGTCCCCTTCGACGAGCCGTTCAACTACAGCAAGAAGGTCAACCTGGGCGTGCTGGCCTCGACCGGTGATCGCCTGCTCATCCTCAACGACGACGTCGAGGTCCGCAGCGAGCAGTGGCTCGAGGAGCTCCTCGCCCCCCTCGAGCAGCCCGACGTCGGGATGACCGGTGCCCGCCTGCTCTACTCGAGCACCGCGATCCAGCATGTCGGCCTGGCCTACTCGTACGGCCGGTACCGCCACGCCTATCGCAGGTCGCCCGGGGACGTGCAGGGCGGCTGGGGCAAGACGGCGGTGGTCGACCGCGAGGTCAGCGGGGTGACCGGCGCCTGCGTCGGCATCCGCCGCGAGGTCTACTTCGAGGTCGGTGGGCACACCGAGCAGCTCCGCGAGGACTTCAACGACGTCGACTTCGGCTACAAGCTCTCCGCGGCCGGCTACCGGATCCTCGTCCTGGCCCATTGCGAGCTGTTCCACTTCGAGTCCCAGACCCGTGAGGCGATCCCGGACCCCGATGACACCCGGTTCCTGCGCGGGCGCTGGGGCATCCCGTGGCGCGATCGCTACACCCCGGTCTACCCCAATCTGCCACGTCCCGAGGACCGCGACCTCCCGCTGAAGCGCGAGGCACGTCGAGGCCGGTGATCGACGAGCGGTCGAGTATGGTCGGCCCATGCCGAACGGCCGCACTCGCAGGATCTCGCCACGGACGACCGATCGCTGGTCCGCCTGTCGAGCAGTGGCACTCTGACGTGGACCGCCGACCTCTCTTCTCCATCGTCACGCCGGTCTACGCGCCGCCGCTCGACGTGCTGGAGGACACGATCAGGTCCGTGCTCGCACAGACCTTCGAGGACTGGGAGTTCATCCTCGTCGACGATCTGTCTCCCGACGAGGGCGTGCGCACGCTGCTGCGTCGCTACGCCGCGATGGACCCGCGGATCCGGGTCATCGAGCGCGAGACGAACGGTCACATCGTCGCGGCGTCGAACGACGGGATCGCCGCGGCACGAGGGGAGTTCATCGCCCTCCTCGACCACGACGACCTCCTGGTCCCTGACGCATTGCAGGCCAACGCCGACGTGCTGCGGGAGGACTCCGCGATCGACTACGTCTACTCCGACGAGGACAAGACGGCCGACGGGGTCACGTTCTACGACGAGTTCCTGAAGCCCGACTGGTCGCCGGAGCGCCTGCGGTCGCAGAACTACTGTTGCCACTTCTCCGTCCTGCGCACCAGCCTGGTCCGTGAGGTCGGCGGATTCCGGCAGGGCTACGACGGGTCGCAGGACCACGACCTGATCCTCCGGGTCACCGAACGGGCCCGAGCGATCCACCACATCCCCGACATCCTCTACCACTGGCGGGTCATCCCCGGTTCCGCCGCGGGGGAGTTGGAGGCGAAGCCGTACGCCGTCGAGGCGGGCCGGCGAGCAGTGGCCGACCAGATGGAGCGGCTCGGCATCCCCGCGACGGTCGAGGCCATCTGGCCCGGCATGTACCGCGTGGAGCGACCGCTCTCGGAGGACGTGTCGGTCAGCATCGTGATCACGACCGAGGGTGCGGACGGCCTGGTCCGTGGACGTCGCCGGGTGCACGTGGTCGAGGCCGTGCGCAGCGCGCTGGCTCGCACCGCGCACGAGAAGGTCGAGGTCGTCGTCGTGCACGCCGCCGCGATGCGCGAGTCCGTCGCGTCGCAGCTCGGCGAGGTCGCGGGGGACCGCCTGGTCCTGGTTCCGGTCGGCGAGCCGCTGCATCGGAGCCGTTGGACCAACTTCGGCGTCCTGGCGTCGACGGGCGACCGGATCGTCCTGCTCGACGAGCGTGTGGAGCTCACCAGCGACGCGTGGCTGGAGACCCTCGTGGCTCCGCTGGACGACACGACGGTCGGGATCACCGGCGCCAAGCTGCTCCACAGCGACGGCACCGTCGCGCATGCCGGCGTCGCAGGAGCACATGGGCACTTCGGGGGCGTGTATCGATTCCGCCCCGGCGATGCGCCGGGTCGTTTCGGCGACCTGTGGGTCTCGCGCGAGGTGAGCGCCGTCGCCGGCGCCTGCCTGGCCGTGCGCCGAGAGACCTACCTCGCCGTCGGTGGCGCGACGGAGACGCTGCACGATCACCTGTACGACGTCGACCTCTGCCTGAAGGTGCGTGCCGCCGGGCACGAGGTCCTCTACGTCCCTGCGGCCGAGGGCCTCCACAACCCGCCGCTCGGCGAGGACCATGCCGTCGGCCAGGTCGCTCGCGGCCCGCTGCGGGCGAGGTGGGGAAGCCCCACGCGCGACGCCTACACCGACGTGCGCGAGGCCGATTGGGGCACCCTGCGGCAGCGGAGGTAGGGCTGCCGCGGTCGCCGGGTTCAGGGGCTCGATCAAGTAGGGTTCCAGGCGTTCCCGCAACCCGAACGAAGACGGATCGACACCCATGACTTCCGACAGCGATCAGGCCACCAGTCCCTCGACCGGCTCGTCTGACTACGGCAGCAGTTACTACCGGGCGCACCTCGGTGGCAACGACGACTACCGGTGGGAGGACGACGAGTGGCGGGCGTTCTTCACCGGGGCTGCGCAGCGCATCGTCGGCCTCGTCGAGCCTCGGACCAGCCTCGACGTCGGGTGTGCCCGGGGACTCCTGGTCCAGGCGCTGGCGCAGGAGGGCGTCGACGCCAGGGGCGTCGACATCTCGGACCACGCCGTCGAGACCTCGCACCCGGACGTGCGGAACCGGCTGTCCGTGCAGTCGGCGACCGAGCCGCTCGGCGGACCCTACGACCTGATCACCTGCGTCGAGGTCGTCGAGCACATGTCGCCCGGCGACGCCCAGAAGGCGATCGACAACATCTGCGCGGCGACCGACACGATCCTGTTCAGCTCGAGCCCCTCCGACTTCTACGAGGCGACGCACATCAACGTGCACCCGACCCAGGAGTGGGTGGCCTGGTTCGCGGAGCGTGGCTTCTACCGGCGCCTCGACGCGGACGTCACCTTCCTGGCGCCGTGGGCGGTCCTGTTCGAGCGTGCCGACCTCAGCAAGCGGAGCATCGTCGAGCGCTACGAGTCGCGACTGGTCCCGGCCCTGATCGAGATCTCGGAGAAGACGAGCGCGCTGCTCGCGACGAGTCGGCGGCTCGCCGAGGTCGAGGACTCGGTCGGTGTGCGGCGCGTCGTCGACGATGCCGAGGTGCTCGCGCTCCACGCCGACCTCACTGCCATCGACCACGTGCTCGGACTGGAGGCGACCGTCGCCCGCCAGGAGCGGGAGCTGAAGAACCTGCGTCGTCGCCTCAAGGCCACGCGCGAGAAGCTCGACGACGCTCGTACGGCGACGGCGAAGTCGCGCGCCGAGGTCACGGCCGTGCGCTCGTCGAGGACCTGGCGGGTCGGTCGCTTCGTCACCGGCCTCGGCGGCCTTCGTCGATGACGGCTGACGCTCCGCTCTTCACCCTGGTCGTTCCGCTCACCGAGCCGCTGATCGACCCGCTCGTCGAGACGGTCGACGCGGTGCTGGCGCAGACCTTCGGGGACTGGGAGCTGATCCTGGTCGACAACGGCTCGACGAGTGCCGAGGTCAGCAGCGCCCTGCGCCGGCAGGCCGGCCGTGACAGCCGCATCCGCGTCCTGGCGCGGGCCGAGCGCGGCAACGTGGCCGAGGCCTCGAACGACGGCCTCGATGCGGCGCAAGGGGAGTTCATCGCCTTCCTCGCCCCCGGCGGCCTGCTGACGCCCAACGCGCTGGCGGCCAACGCCAGGGCGATCGGGAATGCCCACGACGTCGACTTCCTCTACTCCGACGAGACCCGGCGCACCCTGGACGGCGACGACGACATCATCAAGCCGGTGTGGTCGCCCGAGCGGCTGCGGGCGCAGAACTACTGCGGCCAGCTCGCCGTCCTGCGGACCGACCTGGTGCGCTCGGTCGGTCGGCTGCGGACCGACCTCGGCAGTTCCTGCGACCACGACCTGGTGCTCCGAGTCACCGAGCAGGCTCGGCGCATCGTCCACCTGCCCAAGATCCTGCACCGGTCGCGGATCGCGAGGCCGCGGCCCGACACATCGCCGGAGGCGCTCGCAACCGGGGCCCGCGTCGTGCAGGAGCACCTCGACCGTGTCGGCATCCGGGGTGTCGCCCACGCGGTGGGGGCCAACCACGTCCGCATCGTCCGCGACTTCCCCGCCGAGCGCACGGTGAGCGTGGTGATCCCGACGCGCGGTTCGTCCGCACAGGTCTGGGGCCGGCGTCGGGTCCTGGTCGTCGACGCGGTCCGCTCCGTCCTGGAGTTCGCCTACCACCCCCGGATGGAGATCGTCGTCGTCTACGACGTCGGCACCCCGGCGAGCGTGCTCGAGGAGCTCCGGCAGGTCGCGGGAGACCACCTCGTCCTGGTGCGCTTCGACGAGCCCTTCAACTACAGCCGCAAGATGAACCGCGGCGTCCTCGCCTCCACCGGCGAGCGCCTGATCCTGCTCAACGACGACGTCGAGGTCCGCAACCCCGGCTGGGTACGCGAGCTGCTGGCGCCGCTGGAGGAGCCCGGGGTCGGTGCGACCGGCGCCAAGCTGTACTTCGAGGACACCAGCATCCAGCACGCCGGTCTGGCCTGGGTCAACCGGAACTGGGACCACCCCTACCGGCTGTTCCCCGGCGACACGGCGGGACGGGGGCGGATGAACGTCGTCAACCGCGAGGTCAGCGGAGTCACCGGCGCCTGTACCGGCATCCGGCGAGACACCTACTTCGAGGTCGGCGGCCTGACGGAGCAGCTTCCGCTGAACTTCAACGACGTCGACTTCTGCTACAAGATCACCGCCCGCGGCTACCGCATCCTCTACATGGCCCAGTGCGAGCTCTTCCACTTCGAGTCCCGCACCCGCGAGCGACGCGTGCACAAGTACGAACGTGACTTCATCGTGTCCAGGTGGGGCGGGCCGGACCGCGATCCCTACTCGCCCGACTACCCCGAGCAGCCACTCACTCCCGCCGATGCCCGCCGACGTGCCCACGAGCGCGAGGAGAAGGCCTGGGCCCGGACGCTGCGCGCGCGGCGCGCGGCGGCCCGTCGTACCGGCGGGTCGCGGGCCGGGGACCGGCGGGCATGAACCGCTTCGACTACGTCGTCGTCGGTGGCGGCATCGTGGGCGCCGCGACCGCACGGGCGCTCACCGAGCGCTTCCCGGGGCGCAGCGTCCTGCTGCTGGACAAGGAGGACGGCTTCGGCCGCCACCAGACCGGCCACAACTCCGGCGTCATCCACTCCGGCATCTACTACGCGCCGGGAAGCCTCAAGGCCGAGCTGTGCCGAGCCGGCGCCGCCGCGACCGAGCGCTTCGCCGAGGAGCACGGCGTCCCGTGGGACCGGATCGGCAAGCTGCTGGTCGCCACGACTCCGGCCGAGCTCGCCGGCATGCAGGCGCTCGCGGAGCGGGCCGAGGTCAACCAGATCTCCGCAGCGGTCCTCAGCGCCGCCGAGCTGCGCGAGCGCGAGCCCCACATCGTGGGCCTGGGCGCCCTGCACCTGACCACGACCGGCATCACCGACTACCGCCAGATCAACACGGCGCTCGCCGGCCTGGTCGAGAAGGCCGGCGGCACCCTGATGACGCGGACGGCGCTCACGGGCGTGCGCGAGACGGGCAGGGAGGTCGTGCTCTCCACGACCGCCGGTGAGGTGGTGGCCGACTACGTCGTCTACTGCGCCGGCATCCAGGCCGACCGGGTCGCCGCCATGGCGGGCATCGACGTCGACTTCGCGATGATTCCCTTCCGGGGCGAGTACTACGACGTCCGGCCCGAACGTGCGGACCTCGCGCGCACCCTGATCTACCCCATCCCCGACCCGGACCTGCCGTTCCTCGGCGTCCACCTGACCCCGACCGTCGACGGCGGGCTCAACGTCGGGCCGAACGCGGTGCTCGGGCTCGCCCGCGAGGGCTACCCCAAGTTCTCGTTCGACCGTCGCGACGCCGCCGACATCGTGAGGTTCCCGGGCATCTGGCACGTGGCGCGCAACAACGTCCGCACGGGCGCGCGGGAGATGTGGAACTCGGTGTCGAAGCGTGGCTATCTCAAGCTGTGCCAGAAGTACTGCCCCGACCTGCGCCTCGAGGACCTCACGCCTCGCGAGGCCGGCATCCGGGCACAGGCCGTGATGCGGGACGGCTCCTTCGTCCACGACTTCCTGCTGCGCCAGACCGCGCGGGGCCTCCACGTCGTCAACGCGCCGTCGCCAGCCGCCACGTCGGCGCTGCCCATCGCCGACGAGATCGTCCAGCGGGTCGCGCAGGCGCAGGGAGCCTGACGCCTCAGCGCTCGTCGTCCTCGATGCCGGGATCGTGGTGGATCGGCCCGTGCCGACGCCGCTCGTAGATCCCGACCGCGGCCGCGCCCGCGGCGGTCACGATGTCCGCCGCGGTGAGCATGACGCGGGAGACGGCGGCCAGTGCGATCGCGGTGCCGGTGCCGACGTACGGCGCCAGCGCGGTCACGATCACCAGCTCCCGCACGCCTGCGCCGGACGGCAGGATGAAGAAGAACAGCCCGGAGATCATCGCGACGGCCATCGTTCCGACGCAGGTGAGGAGCAGGCCGGCGCCGTCTCCTGCCCCGTCGGTCAGGAGCCACAGGTGGAGCCCGAAGAAGAAGTACGACGCCACCGCGGCCGCGAGCGACAAGACGATGGCGCGTCCGCGGACCGGGTGGTCGCGCTGTGGGCGGCGCAGCAGCTTGAACCCGAACCCGACGAGCCGGTCGAGCACTCTCGGGTGCAGGCAGACCAGTCCGATGGGCAGGAGCAGGTACAGCCACTGCAGGGGCGCCAGCGAGTCGTCGTTGTCGATGAGCGACGGGATGACCAGGGCGCCGGTCAGCAGCGCGGCGACGACGGCGACGGCGAGCGAGAACACGGTCGCGGTGAAGATGCGGGCGCGGGCGAGTCCGGCCCGGCGGCCGAGCTCCATCTGGAGCACGTAGGCCCACACCGATCCGGGGAGGTACTTGCCGAGCTGTCCGACCAGGAAGATCTGCGCTCCGCGGGCGGCCCCGATCGGCTCACCGATCTCGTCGACGAGGAACTGCCAGCTCAGGGTCGAGCACGCGATCGCGAGGGGCAGGCAGAGGAATGCCGGGAGCAGGGTCGTCCACGACATCGTGCTGATGGTGTCGCTGACCTCGGACCAGTGGGACTGGACGGTCCAGAACGCGGCGAGCACGACGGCAAGGACCAGGGCGATCCGGCCCCAGTGGAAGAGTCGGCCGGCCAGGGTGTGCGCGGCTGCGGGCGGTGGCGCCGTGGTCGAGGTTGTCGACGTGGTCGCCGACGTGGTCGACGTGGTGGTCGACGTGGCGTCGGGCGAGGACATCGGACTCTCCAGTTCGGGCGGACGGACATCTCATCCTGCCTCACGGGGGACCCAAACCGTGGATCCCGGAGCTGCCCCGTGTCTCCGGTACAGTTCCCGCGTCCCGACGTCCAGTGCTAGGTCCCGCGCATGTCCGCACAGCTCCGTGTCGCCCTCATCGGTTCCGGCTCGATGGGGCGCAACCACGCCCGCGTCATCGCCAGCAGCGAGCGCACCGACCTCGCCGTGGTGGTCGACCCGCACGAGGAGACCGGGCGGGCTGTCGCCGAGAAGCACGGCTCGACCTGGGTGCCCTCGCTCGACGGCATCGGCGACGTCGACGCGGCTGTGATCGCGGCGCCGACCGAGTACCACTTCGACCTCGCGCGCGAGGTCATCGCGCGTGGTCTCCCGCTGCTCGTGGAGAAGCCGCTGTGTCCGTCGCTGGCGCAGACCCAGGAGCTCGTCGATGCTTCGATCGCCGCCGGCACGCCGCTCATGTGCGGCCTGCTCGAGCGGTTCAATCCTGCGGTGACGGTCGCGCTGAGCATGGTGGAGAACCCGCTCTACGTGCGGGCGACCCGGCACTCGCCGTACGCGCCCCGGATCAAGACCGGTGTCGCGTGGGACCTGCTCGTCCACGACATCGACCTCGTCGTGCAGGTCTTCGGTGGGGACCACCCGGACAAGTTCGACGTCGAGGTCGGCCAGTTCCACCCGGAGTCCGTGCCGGGCGCCGAGGACATCGTCGAGGCCTCGCTCCGCTTCACCTCGGGCGGGATCGCCTCGGTGTCCGCCAGCCGCATGGGTCAGACCAAGGTGCGCACCATGGTGATCCAGGAGCTCGACCGGATGATCGAGGTCGACCTGTTGCGTCGCGGCCTCACCAGCTACCGTCACGCGACGGTCTCCGAGGCCGAGGGGCAGAGCGGGTTCCGCCAGTTCACCGAGATCGAGATCCCCGACATCGCGGGGGTCGAGCCCCTGCTCGGCCAGCTCAACCACTTCGTCGACCTCGTGGCGGGCAAGGTGGACGTGGACGAGGAGCGGGCGTCGATCCTTCCCGCGCACCGGGTGGTCGACCAGGTGCTCGCGCTGCGCTCCGCCTGACCTGCGCCTGACCTACGCCGGGGGGAACGCCGGCTGGGTCGGATCGCCGAGGTCGACGGTCGCGACGACCCGTGCCGGGACGCCCGCGACGACGGCACGCGCCGGTACGTCGGAGGTGACGACGGCGCCGGCACCGACGACCGCCTCGTCGCCGATCTCGACACCCATGTTGATGATGGCGCCGGCTCCGATGAACACACGGTCGCCGATGCGCACGGGCTGACGCTCGACCTCGGGGAACCGGCGGCCGCTGACGCAGCGCTTGGCGGACGAGTGGGTGTAGATGTGGACGCCGGACGAGATGTCGCACCCGCGGCCGATCACCAGTCCGCCGGACCCGTCGATGACGGTGAAGGCCCCGATCCAGGTGCCCTCGCCGATGTCCGGATCACCGACGATCCACGCGTGCTCGTTGTAGCGGTTGGGCGGCAGGGATGCCCCTGCGGCCTCGGCGGAGGTCATGGTCGCGAACCCTACCAACGGACCGCCTGCGGCGGTCGCGGGCGTCAGTCGGACGGCGACTGCGGAGAGGGGAGTGACGGTGGATCCGCCACGGGACTCGGCACCTGCGACGACAGCCGGGCTATGAGGGTGATGATGACCGCCATCGTGGCGACGAGCGCCAACGTCAGCGTCGTCTGCCCCAGCGGGGGCTGCCAGGCAGGCAACGTCGGGTGCTCGCCGCCCGGCGCCCCGACTCCGTGGACGTTGCGCTGCATCAAGGTCGCGAACGCCCACAGGTGGAGCACGCCCAGACCTGCCAGTGCGCCGATGCGGGTCCAGTGGATCGTGCGGGTGTTCCACTGCGCATCGGACAGCGGCGACTGGGCCGCCAGGCAGAGCAGGAGGATCGGGGCCATGCCGATCGTCGGCAGCATGTAGCGGCCCTGCCACACGGGGCCCTGGAGATTCCACTTCCACGCCTGGAGGAGGACCGGAAGCAGCCAGGAGAGCAGCAGTACGGCGCCTCCGGCCGCGATCTGGCGCGGACGGAGGCCTGCCCACCCGAGTGCGAGGATGACGACGAGCAGTGCCATGTAGGAGATCAGGAGGTTGGCCGGAAGAGCGGTGTCGAGCCAGCCGAAGGCACCGATCATCTGGGTCAACGACTGGTTGATCTGCGTGGCCGAGAGGTCGAGCCGTTCGGCGAACGAGAGGTCGAACAGCGGCTGCTCGCGGATGTTGTTCGCTCCGGACCGGCTCAACCACGCCATGTTCGCGAGCACGCCGAGGACCGGCAGGGCCAGCCAGAGCCGGGAGCGAGCCTTCCAGACGTCGGTGACGGCGCGCCTGCCGTAGATGATCAGCAGGGCCACGGCCCACACGGCCAGCCATGCCGGACCGAGGATCCGGGTCGAGCCCAGGATCATCGCGGCGACCATCGCTCGGCGCAGCCACTTCTCGCCCGACCCGTCGGCGGCGTGGCTGTAGAAGGCGATCGAGCAGGCGACGAGCGCGTAGGCGGCGGCGATCTCGAAGGTGTTGGGGTTCACCGCGCCGCCGAGGTAGGCCAGCATCGGTGTGAACGAGACCGCGACCCCGGTGACGGCGACGGCAGGCCGACGCAGGGAGAGGCATCCCGCCACGGCCCACGCGAGCATCCACGCGCACAGGCCGATGGCGGCGGCACGCTGCAGGTAGAGCGACTGCAGGTTGTCGCCGAAGTTCGAGGCGATCCCGGTCAGCCCGTAGTAGACCGGGAAGCTGCGACCCGCCGACGTCAGGTACCTGACCTGCTTCTCCGAGTCGCCGACGGCCCGTATGCAGCTCGCCGGCGTCTCAGGATGGAAGAAGTAGCACACCGCCGACTGGGCACTGCGCACGATCCCCTTGGGGACGTGGACGACGGCGTTCGTGTTGACCCCGAAGGCCTCGTCCGAGGAGAACTCCGGGGTCAGGTCGCCGTGCCCGATGGCGTAGGCCGCCATCTCGTGCGACGGAGCATCGGGTGTCGACCACAGGGGAGTGGCGAGGGACCAGATGCCCAGCAGACAGGCGATGGCCCCGAACGCGACCCACGTGGACAGAGCCGGCCGCTTCCGGTCGGCGTGGGGGCGCGGAGTCCGGAACCGACCCCATCCAGGACGCGGCACGGTCCTAGTCGGCCCGGACGAGCTCGGTCATGCCCTTGCGGACCTCGATGCTCGCCTCGAAGCCGAGGACCTCCTTGGCGCGCTGGACATCGGCCGCCCGCCGGCTCACCAGAACGTCGCGCGGGTTGAAGATCGGCTCGACGTCGGAGCCCACGGCCTCGATCAGGATCTCGGCGAGCTCCTTGATCGAGGTGTCGATGCCGGTGCCGACGTTGACGGGCACGTTGTCCTTCTCGCTGTCGAGCGCCAGAGCCACGGCGCGCGCGATGTCGTGCACGTGGATGAAGTCCATCGACTGCTCGCCCTTGCCGTCGATGATCGGCGGCTCGCCGTTGCGGACCCGGTTGACGAAGTGGTTGATCACCGACGTGTAGTAGGCCTGCGTCTTCTGGCCCGGGCCGTAGACGTTGAAGAAGCGCAGTGCGACCCACGACAGGCCGCGCTCGCGCTGGAAGAAGCCGAGGAGGTCCTCGCCGGCCCGCTTCGAGATGCAGTACGGCGTCTGCGGGTTGAGCACGTCGTCCTCGTGCATCGGCAGCTTCTCGGGGTCGCCGTAGACCGACGCCGACGAGCAGTAGACGACGCGCTTGACGCCGTGGTCCGCGGCCGCGGCGAACACGTTGAAGTTGCCCATCATGTTGACGTCCATCGACTCGTACGGGTCGGAGAGGGACTTGTTGATGGCCAGGGCGGCGGCGTGGATGACCTTGGTGCAGCCCTTCATGGCGGCGTGGACGGCGCCGCCGTAGCGGATGTCCTGGTCGATCAGCTCGACGTCGGGTCCGAGGGCGGCGACCGCGTCACGGTCACCTCGGAACATGTTGTCGAAGATCCGTACCTTGTAGCCGCTCTCGAGCAGCATCGGGACGACGTGCATCCCGATGAAGCCGGCTCCGCCGGTGAAGAAGACGGTCTCCTTGGTGGTCAACTCTCGCTCCTGTGGGTGGTGTCGACGGGGTGGTCGGTCGGGGATGCCGGAGTGGCGCGGTCGGTCGACGGCGCCGGCGCGCCGCACATGGCGGCGAGGACCTCCACGTGCCGGTCCAGCACGCGGTCGATCGCGAAGTGCTCGTCGATGATCTGGCGAGCGCGCTCGCCGACGGCGGCCGTCGCCGCCGGGTCGTCCAGCGCGTGGTTGATCCGGGTGGCCAGGCCGGCGACGTCGCCGGGGGCACACATGTAGATCTCCTGGCCGTCGGCCATCGGGATGCCGGGGAAGTTGTCGATCCGTCCCCACGCGGCGACGGGAACGCCAGCGGCCATGGCCTCGAGGGTGGCGGTGCCGAGGCCCAGTCCCTGCTCGTGGCTCTCCACGTCCGCAGCCGCGAGCAGGTCCGGGATGTCGGCCTTGGGGACCGCGCCGAGGCTGCGGACGGCGTGGGACACGCCGAGCTCCTCGGCGCGGCGCTGGAACTGGTCGTAGTAGACCCGACCGACGACGACCAGCAGCGCCTCGGGGTGCCGGGCGAGGACGGCCGGGAGGGCCTCGACCATGGCGACGCGGTCACGGACCGGGATCACGTGTCCGATCGACACGATGAAGGGCTGGCCGGGCTCGGCGCCGGCGAGCTCACGGCCTCGGGCCGCGTCACCCGAGCGGACCCAGTTGGGGTCGACGCCGACCGGGATCGGGACGAGGTCGCGGTAGCCACGGCGGTAGCGGGCCCGGATGTAGTCGTCCATGTAGGAGTCCATGACGACGATCGACGGCTTGTACCTGCGCAGCCGGGGTGCCACCAGGGCCGCGTCGAGGAACCGGAACGCGTGGCGGTACTTCGCGGCAGGGTTCTCGAGCCGCGTGTGCACGCTGAGCAACGTCGGGATTCCCCGCCGGCGCGCGTAGGCTCCGGTCGCCCAGGTGAGGTCCATGAACTGGCCGTGCTGGTGGATCACGTCCGGCTCGAAGTCGTCGAGGAGGCGCTGGAGGCGGCGGCGCAGACCCGGACGGGTGGCGAACGAGATGTCGAACGCCACGGCGAGCCGGCTCTCCGGCAGCGTGAAGGCGGGCAGGCGGACGATCCGGAAGCCGTCCCGCTGCTCCTCGGCCGGGGCGTCCTTGTAGGCGGCGGTGACGACCAGGACCTCGTGGCCACGCTCGACGTATCCCCGCGCGAGTGCATCGCTCAGGTGAGCGCTGCCGCCGGCACGCGGCGGGAAGAAGTTGTTGACGACGACGATGCGCACGCTCTGCAGACTCCGTTCGGTGCTGGGCGCCTGTGGACGGTCCTGCCTCACGCCCGCAAGGCCAGCGCCCGATACTAGCCGCCGACCGCAGCAGGGCGGCAATCGCCACGCGGGCCCGACCGGTAGGGTTGGCCTCCGTTTGGCCGCGGTCGACCGGCCAGGTCAAGGAGGACTCCAGCGATGACGTCATCGCCTGCCGTTTCCGCGCCGGACGAGCAGGAGCAGACGCCGTCCCGGCCTGGGAATCCGGCAGCAGGGACGGGCTGGCGCATCCGCGGAACCATCGCGGATCGCCTCGAGGTCGTGCTGCCGTGGCTCGGATATCTCGCTCTCGTCGTGTCGGGGGTGACGACGTCCTCCCTCGGGCTCCTGAGCCGGAGTGGCTCCGTGACGGGCGGCCAGTGGGGCGCGTCGCTGCCGGTGCGCAGCGACGAGTGGTTGACCGCAGCCCCGCTGGAGCTGTCGACCCTGGCCAACGGCTCGACGATGCACTCGCCGCTGTCGAACGGCCCGGACCTCATCTACCAGATGTCGTCCGGCAGCCCGATCGAGTCGGTGCTGTTCCTCGAGGGCAACCTCCTGCGCTTGGGGGCGTGGCTCCCGGACTCCATGCTGTTCGCGGCATTCCGGGGCTGGTCCTGGCTGCTGCTCGCCCTCGCCCTGCCGCCGCTGCTGCGCCGGTTCGGCGCGAACCGTCCGATGTCGTGGCTCGCCGTCGCCCTGTGCATGGCGGCACCCGCCGCCGTGTGGTGGTCGTTCATGCCGATCCGGGTGCTCGGGATCGCCGCGGCGGGCTGCTATCTCCTGGTCCTCGCGGCCGAGCGTGCACAGCGTGGTCACTGGTGGCGTGGCCTCGGACTCGCCGCTGCGGCGGGCCTGTTCCTGCCGCGACTGCTGACCTACTACGTGCCCTGGTCGCTGACGATCGGGGTTCCGCTGGTGCTCGCCACCGGCACCTACCTCGTGTGCAGGAAGGGCGAACGCAGGGTGGCACTGACCGTGATCGGTGCGGGCGCCGCCGTGGGTCTCTTCTTGGTGGCGGGGACGTTCTGGGAGAACTGGACCGCGCTCCACGCGGAGCTGAACACGGTCTATCCGGGCCTGCGGCGCAGCAGCGGTGCGGCACTGGAGCCGTTCCAGCTCTTCGGAGCACCCGGCCTCTTCGACCTCGAGGGTCATGTCGTCGGGGGTGGGCTCAACCAGAGCGAGATCAGCAGCGCCTACCTGATCTGCGGGGTGGTCGCGGCGCTCCTGTGGCCGCTGGCGTGGGCCCACACAGCCACCCGTGAGCGCGCCGCGCAGGTCACGCTCGGCCTGTTCATCCTGCTCGAGCTGTCCTGGGTCACCCTGACCTGGGGCGAGCTCGGCGAGCACGTGCCCGGGCTGAGCTCGCTGCCGCCGGCGCGGGTGGCGCAGACCATCGGGTTCCCGTGCGCGCTGCTCATGTGCCTGGTGCTCTCGGGCTGGGCACGCGCCCGCAGCGAGGGCGCGACGTCCCGGATGTCGCCCGAGCTGCGCCGCGCCCTGCTGGTCGGCGTCGTCGTGGCGGTGCTGACCGGATACGCCTCAGGTCGTCTGCCGGCCGTGGTCGAGGGCATGCCGACCTGGCAGTCGACGACCGCGGCGGTGGTCACGGGCGCGGTCGCCGCACTCCTCACCTGGCGTCCCGCCAGCTGGCTGCCGGTCGCCGTGACGAGCCTGGTCGTCGTCCTCGCCGGAGTCACCGTGAACCCGATCACCTTCGGTCTCGGCGACCTGCGGACCAGTCCCGCGGCCGACCGGGCCAGGGCACTGCGCGCGCACAGCCTGGCCGAGGACAGCCGGGTCGTGTCGGATGCGATGGCCACCAACGCCCTCCTCGTCGCCAACGGCGTGCCGGTGCTCGGCGGCTACCAGGTCACCGGACCCGTCGAGCGGGGTTGGGCCGAGGTCGACCCGGCCGACCGGTACGAGGACATCTGGAACCGAGGAGCCAGCTATGTGCTGTTCTCCTTCGACGGGCAGCCCGGCGCCGACCCGACGGTGATCGAGGTGCAGAACGACCTGATCCAGGTGCGGACCGATGCATGCTGGCTCGCCGACAGCAGGTTCGATGTCGACCGCCTGATCACGGCGGTGCGCATCGACAGTCCGTGCGCCGACCGGATCGGTCGCCGGATGACGTGGGGTGGCGTCGACCTGTTCGTCTACGCCCTCACCCCGAGTCGCACGGCATCGAGCTGAGGGCGCCCGGGCCCGGTGTCAGGCGCCGGCTCGGGCGGTGGCGTTGACGGCGACGACGATCCGCTCGAGGTCGGCCTGGCTCAGCGAGGGGTGCACCGGCAACGAGATGACCTCGCGGGCGGCGCTCTCGGTCACCGGGAGGTCGAGGCCCGGGGCGAACTTCTCGAGCGAGGCGAGGCGGTGGTTGGGGATCGGGTAGTACACGCCCGTCCCGACCTGGTGCTCGTCCTTCAGCGCGGCGACGATGCGGTCGCGTTCGGCGCCGTCCACGCGGATCGTGTACTGGTGGTAGACGTGGGTGGCGTGCTCGGCGACCGGCGGCACGGTGACACCCTCGAGGTGTGCGTCGAAGTACGCCGCGTTCGCCCGTCGGGTCGCCGTCCAGGCGCCGACCTTGCCGAGCTGGACCCGGCCGATCGAGGCGTGCAGGTCGGTCATCCGGGCGTTGAAGCCGACGACCTCGTTGGCGTACTGGCGTTCCATGCCCTGGTTGCGCAGTAGCCGGACCTGGCGGGCCAGGTCGTCGCTCGCGACCGCGACCATGCCGCCCTCGCCCGAGGTCATGTTCTTGGTGGGGTAGAGGCTGAACATCGCGAAGTCGCCGAAGGTGCCGACGGCGCGATCGCGCCACGTCGCGAGGTGGGCCTGCGCGGCGTCCTCGAACAGGCGCAGGCCGTGCTCGGCCGCGACCGCACCGAGGGCGTCCATGTCGGCAGGGTGGCCGTACAGGTGGACCGGCATGATCGCGGCGGTCCGCTCGGTGACGGCGGCGCGGACGGCGTCGGCGGCCAGGCAGAAGTGGTCGGGCTCGATGTCGGCGAACACAGGAGTGGCCCCGGTCAGCGCCACGGCGTTGGCGGTCGCCGCGAACGTGAAGGACGGGACGATCACCTCGTCGCCCGGGCCGATGCCGGCGGCGAGGAGCCCGAGGTGCAGGCCGGAGGTACCGGAGTTGACCGCGACACAGGTGTGTCCGGGCGTGACCTGCTCGCTGAACTCGGCCTCGAACGCAGCGACCTCCGGTCCCTGGGCGATCATCCCGGAGCGGAGCACGCGGTCGACCGCCTCGCGCTCCTCGTCGCCGATGATCGGCTTGGCCGGGGGGATGAAGCTGTCGGGCATCTGATCTCCTCCTTGCAGGTCAGGCGCGCTCGCGCCGGTCGAGCCAGGCGCGGACGGGGCCGCGGAGCTCGGCGTCGATGAGGTCGAGGTCGGTCTCCTCGCCGAGCACGATCGCGGCGAGCGGCTCGTGGTTGGCGGGCCCGACGCCCAGCTTGTCGAGGCGGAACATGTTGAGCCGGGTCGGTCGGGCCGGGGCGCCCATGGCGATCGTGAAGGGAGGCACGTCGCGCGTCACGGCGGCCTGCATGCCGGTCATCGACGCGGCGCCGATGGTCAGGCGCTGGTGCAGTGCGGCGCCCAGGCCGACGGTCGCGTCGTCCTCGATGACGGTGTGGCCGCCGACCAGCACTGCGCAGGAGATCGTCACCCGGTCGCCGACGTGGGCGTCGTGCCCGAGGTGGGCCTTGCCCATCAGCATGGTGTCGTTGCCGATGATCGTCCGGTCCTGCCAGCCCGTGTTGACCGTGACGAACTCCTTGAGGATGTTGCGGTCACCGATGGTGATGCCGCCCTCGCCCAGCGCCTCGTCCCAGCTCGGTCCGTAGATGTGGCCGTGGACCTCGGCAGCGCCGCCGATCGACACGTGGCTGGCGATGAAGTTGTCGTCGCCGATGACCACAGGTCCCTGGATCACCGTGAACGGGCCGATGACGTTGTTGTCGCCGAGCTCGACCTCCGGGCCGAGGACCGCCGTGGGATGGATGCGGTTGCTCATCGTGCGTCCCCCAGGACGGATCGGACCTGCGCGGCGACGTACTCGACGTCATCGGTGGTGAGGTTGGCGTGCATCGGCAGGGCGAACTGCTGGCGGAACAGGCGGGCCGAGACGGGGCAGGCCTCCTGCGAGCCGTAGACCGGCTGCAGGTGGCTCGCGTAGGTGCCGAAGTTGCTGCCGACGCCGCGCTCGCGCAGGCCCATGACCAGCGCGTCGCGGTCGACGCCGTCGCCCGCGGTGACCAGGTAGGACTGCCAGGGGTGGGTGCGGTCGGCCAGAGCGACGGGAAGCGTCAGCTCGTCGATGTCGCCGAGCAGGTCGGCGTAGAGCTCGGCAGCGCGGGTCCGGGCCGCGACCAGGTCGGGCAGGCGCTTCAGCTGGACCCGCATGATGGCGGCCTGGACGTCGGAGAGCCGGTAGTTGTAGCCGGCCATGTCGAAGGACGGCACCGCGAGCTGGTTGCTGCCCTCGCGCGTCACCGCCGGGGCGATCCCGTAGGTGTGCAGCTTGCGGGCCAGGTCCATCCGGGTCGTGTCGTCCCCGACGAGGGCCCCGCCCTCGCCGCTGGTGATCCCCTTGCGGCCGTGGAAGCTGAAGGCGGCCAGGTCCGCGAGGGATCCGGCCGGTCGGCCCTTGTAGGACGCACCTGCGCTGCAGGCGGCGTCCTCGACGAGCCAGAGTCCGTGTCGATCCGCGACGGCCCGCAGCTCGTCGAAGTCGGCCGGCTGGCCCACGAGGTCGACCGCGACGATGCCGACGGTGCGCTCGGTCACGAGGGCCGCAGCGGCGTCCGGGTCGAGCGTGCCGATGTCGGAGCGGACGTCGGCGAACACCGGCTTCGCGCCGGTCCAGACGACGGCGTGGCCCGTGGCGGGGAAGGTGTAGTCCGCGACGATGACCTCGTCACCGGGCCCGGCGCCCAGGACCTGGAGGGCGAGGTGGAGCGCCGATCCGCAGTTCGAGGTGGCCAGCGCGTGCGCCGTGCCGGCGGAGACGGCGAACTCCTTCTCGAAGGCGACGCACGTCGGACCGGCCCCGGAGACCCAGCCACTGGCGAAGACCTCGCGCAGCGCGTCGATCTCCTCCTCGCCGAGGGTGGGCGCGCCCAGCGCGACGCTCCGAGTGGGGATCATGTGTTCTGCCTCCAGGTTGCGTGAGCTCGGCACCCAAACCTAGTGGATGTGAGCACTTTCGGTGGCGGCGGGGCGGCACGCCTGGCCTATGCTCCCGGACATGTCGATCGAGAACGGCTCCCGACCGCGGACGAAGCGGGATGCGGGGCCGGAGGCGCAACGCGAGGCGATGGCGAAGCGCCGTGCGCAGTTCCTCGCCTACTTCGACTTCACCCAGGGCCGTGGACTGGAGATCGGGCCGCTGGACTCCAGCATCGCGGATCCCGAGTCCCACGACGTCAGGTTCGTCGATGTCTTCGACACCGAGCGCACCCGCGCGCACTATGCGGAGGACCCGAACGTCGTCCTCGAGCTGATCCCCACCATCGACTTCCCGCTCTACGCCGACGGGCAGTTCCGGGCTCTTCCCGAGGCGACCGCCGCCGGCGCCCCGTTCGACTGGGTGATCGCCTCCCACGTGATCGAGCACGTGCCCGACGTCATCGGGTGGCTGCAGCAGATCGGCGAGATCACGAGTGACGACGCCCGGCTGGTCCTCGCCGTACCCGACCGGCGCTACTGCTTCGACCGGCACCGTCCCCCGACGACCACCGGCCAGGCGCTCGAGGCGCACGAGCAGCAGGCGACCCGGCCCGGTACGCGTGCGATCTACGACTTCTTCCGCACCACCGTGAGCGTCGACAGCCGCAGGCTGTGGCGCGGTGCCCGCCCGCCCGGCCGCGACGCCCGCATGCACGAGCTGTCCACGACGCTCGCCCACGTCGACCTGGGCAGGGCCGGCGAGTACATCGACTGCCACGTGTGGACGTTCACCCCGCAGTCCCTCTTGGAACAGGTGCAGGAATGGCGTGAGCTGGGCCTGGCGCCCTGGTACGTCGAGCGCATCGACGAGGTGAAGGGCAGCGTGGAGTTCCACGCCGTCCTGCGCCGGGCCTCCCGCACGGGGGACTCGGCCGCCGCGGAGGCCGCCGAGCCGCAGCTCGCCTCGGACCTGCCGGACTGGCTGGAGGAGGAGTACCGGCTCCGCGCCGAGGTGTCTGAGCTGCGGGCGCAGCTGAAGCAGCTGCGCAACAGCAACAAGCAGCTGACCCACCGGCTCAAGCAGGCCGAGGTGCCCGTCGCGACGCGGATCCGGCGGGGCACGCTGCGTCGGGTGCGGGCTCTCAGATCGTCGAACTGATCCGGGGTCGGTAACCTCGCCCGGTGGCTCGACAGCTTCCCGAACAACAGGCACCGCCGGTCCAGCGGATCCGGATCCGGTACGCCAAGCGCGGCCGGCTGCGCTTCACCAGCCACCGCGACGTGAGCCGCGCCATCGAGCGCGCCGTCGTGCGGGCGGGGATCCCGATGGCGTACTCCTCGGGGTTCCACCCGCACCCGCGCATCTCGTACGCCGGCGCCTCGCCGACCGGGGCGGCCAGCGAGTCGGAGTACGTCGAGCTGGGCCTGTCCGAGGAGCGGGAGCCGGGCGCGGTGGGGGCGGCGCTGGACGCCGTCCTGCCCGACGGTCTCGACGTGGTGGTGGCCGTGGACGCGGCGGCGACCACGGCCGGCTCGCTCGCGGACCTGCTGACCGCCAGTCACTGGCTGATCGACCTCGGGGGAGCCGAGGCCGAGCGGACTCGGGCGGCGGTCGAGGCGTTCTTGGCGACGGAGTCGGTCACCGTGGAGCGGATGACCAAGAAGGGCCTGCGCGCCTTCGACTGCCGTGCGGCGGTGGTGCGGCTCCTGGTGACGCCCGAGGGCGACCTGGACCTGCTGCTCGAGCACACCGTGCCCGCCGTACGGCCCGACGACGTGCTCACCGGCCTGCGCGAGGTCAGCGGCCTCGACGTCGCCGCGACCGGCCTGCTCACGCGTGTGGCGCAGGGTGTCCTGGAGCGGTCCACCGGGGCGATCGGCGACCCGCTCGCGACCCGCTGACGGGCCAGTGATGCCCGCCACGGGCGGGCCGTGTGCGATACTCGCCACAGATTTCCACCCGCGCGCGTCCCACAGGACAGCGAGCGGAGAGATCGACGACGTTCTCGCCGGACGGCAGGTGACTGACCGCCCGGCACGGTGGAGACGGACCACCGCCCGACGCGACGCACACGGCGACCGCGGCAGGCGAGCGGCCCCGTCTCCGGCGACGCACGACCGCGGAGGGTGTCGTCCCACGCAGGCTTGTGGCGCCGCCCGTGCGAGCGCCGATGACACCCCGGGTGCGCAGCACCCGGGTGGAGGAGTAGCGCAATGACCGACGCGCCCACTGACACACCGACCGAGATCCCGGCCGAGGCCCCCGCCGAGAAGGTGGCGAAGGCGGAGAAGCCTGAGAAGGCCGCGAAGCCGGCCAAGAAGGCGGCGGCCAAGAAGACCACCGCGAAGAAGACCGCCGCGAAGAAGACCACCGCGGCCAAGAAGACGGCTGCGAAGAAGACCACCGCGGCCAAGAAGACGGCTGCGAAGAAGACCACCGCGGCCAAGAAGACGACCGCGAGCCGGGCGAAGGCCAAGGCCGCGCCCACCTCCGAGCAGCTCGAGCTGACCGCCGAGGTCGAGGAGACCGCTCCCGAGGCCGCCGGGGCCCTGGCCACCGCCGTGCTCTTCCAGGCGCCCGTCGCCCCCGTGGGGGAGGTGGCCGTCGCGCCGGAGGTCGCCGCGGAGCCTGCGCAGGAGGAGCCGGCCGCCGAGGAGCCGGCCGCCGAGGAGCCGGCTGCCGAGCCTGAGACCGTCGATCCTGAGACCGTCGAGCCTGAGGCCGTCGAGCCTGAGGCCGTCGAGGAGCCGGCTGCCGAGGAGGCGGCTGCCGAGGAGTCGGGCGAGGAGTCCGGCGAGGAGTCGACCGACGAGGACGACGACAGCGAGGGCGACGAGAACGGCACCGGGAGCGGCGCCGCCCGCCGGCGCCGTCGCCGGGGTGGCCGTCGCCGCCGCAAGCCGGCCGCGAGCGCCGAGGGCGAGGACGGCGGGTCCGCCGAGGGTGACGACGCCGAGAGCGCCGAGAGCACCGACCAGGCCAAGGACGGCGAGTCCGCCGAGGGCGAGAGCGCCGAGGGCGAGGAGTCCGAGGAGGGCGCCGCGAGCGGCGGGTCCTCCTCGTCGCGCCGGCGCCGCCGGCGCCGCCGCGCCGGCGAGGGCGGCGGCGACAACGAGGGCGACGACCCCGAGAACACCGTCACCCGGGTCCGCAAGCCCCGTTCCGCCGAGGACGAGATCACGGCCGTGTCGGGCTCGACCCGCCTCGAGGCCAAGAAGCAGCGCCGCCGCGAGGGCCGCGAGGCCGGCCGCCGCCGGGCGCCGATCGTGAGCGAGGCCGAGTTCCTGGCCCGACGCGAGTCCGTGGAGCGCGTGATGGCGGTGCGCCAGCGCAAGGACCTCACCCAGATCGCGGTGCTCGAGGACAAGGTCCTCGTCGAGCACTACGTCGCCCGCGAGTCGCAGACATCGCTCATCGGCAACGTCTACCTCGGCCGCGTCCAGAACGTGCTGCCCTCCATGGAGGCCGCGTTCATCGACATCGGCAAGGGCCGCAACGCCGTGCTGTACGCCGGCGAGGTCAACTGGAGCGCGCTGGGCCACAAGGACGGCGAGCCGCGCAAGATCGAGTCGGTCCTGCAGTCCGGCCAGACCGTGCTGGTCCAGGTGAGCAAGGACCCGATCGGCCACAAGGGCGCCCGGCTCACCAGCCAGGTCAGCCTCGCCGGCCGCTTCCTGGTCTACGTCCCGGACGGCACCACCTCCGGCATCTCCCGCAAGCTGCCCGACACCGAGCGCTCGCGCCTCAAGACCCTCCTCAAGGAGATCGTCCCCGACACCGCCGGCGTGATCGTGCGCACCGCGGCCGAGGGCGCCTCGGAGGAGGAGCTGACCCGCGACGTCGAGCGGCTCAAGGCGCGCTGGGAGGACATCGAGGGCAAGGTCGCGAAGGGCAACGCCCCACAGCTGCTGTACGGCGAGCCGGACCTCACCCTCAAGGTGGTCCGCGACCTGTTCACCGAGGACTTCGCCAAGCTCGTCGTCCAGGGCGACGACGCCTGGACGACCGTCAAGGAGTACGTCGACCAGGTGGCTCCCGACCTCACCGAGCGTCTCGAGCGCCACGAGTCCGGCGACGGCGTCCCGGACCTGTTCTCGACGTACCGCATCGACGAGCAGATCTCCAAGGGCCTCGACCGCAAGGTCTGGCTGCCCTCGGGCGGCTCGCTGATCATCGACCGCACCGAGGCGATGACCGTCGTCGACGTCAACACCGGCAAGTTCACCGGGTCGGGCGGCAACCTGGAGGAGACGGTCACCAAGAACAACCTCGAGGCCGCCGAGGAGATCGTCCGCCAGCTCCGGCTGCGCGACATCGGCGGCATCATCGTCGTCGACTTCATCGACATGGTGCTCGAGTCGAACCGCGACCTCGTGCTGCGCCGCCTCGTCGAGTGCCTGGGCCGCGACCGGACCCGCCACCAGGTCGCCGAGGTCACCTCGCTCGGCCTGGTCCAGATGACCCGCAAGCGGATCGGCACCGGCCTGCTCGAGGCGTTCAGCGAGACCTGCTCGCACTGCCAGGGCCGCGGCATCGTGGTCCACGACCTCCCGGTCGAGCCCAAGCGCGGGGGAGGCGAGCAGGACGAGTCCCGCCGCGGCAACCGCCGTCGCAAGGGCAAGGGCGGCGGCCAGGGCGACAACCAGGCCGAGACGCCCGCCGAGGCGCCCAAGGCGGTGCCGTCACCCAAGGACATCGCCGCGATGGCCAAGCCGGCCGACCACGACCATGACAACGAGCAGCCGGACGTCGAGCCGGTCGAGCCGGTCGTCGAGGAGGCTGCCGTCGAGGAGGCACCCGTCGAGGAGACGTCCGTCGAGGTCGTGGAGAGTGTCGAGGCCGTCGTCGAGGCGCCGGAGCCCGAGCCGGAGCCCGAGCCGGAGCCCGAGCCGGTCCCCGTGGCCACCACGACCGTGGTGACCCGGACCCGCCGCCGCGCGGCCACCCGCCCCGCCGGCCCGCCGGCCGAGGCCGCGGAGCCCGCACCCGACGCGACACCCGACGCGACGCCCGACGCAGGGACCGACGTGGGGACCGACGAGGCCTCCGAGGGCGCCCACGAGGAGCCGCACGTCGAGCACGTCCCGATCAAGCGCAAGGGCGGCTCACGCAAGCGCTAGTCACCACGCAGCCGGTCCGGACGCCCCGTTTTGGCGGATTCCGGCCCGGCTGCGTAACATTGTTCGTCGGTGCGCCGCCGAGGCGTTCCGTTCTGCTGGCACCCGGCATCGTGCGACGTACGTCGCGGCGTGGGATCCGCAGTGTGCCGTAGACCCAGACGTTGAACCAGAAGGAGCCCGGTGGTGTACGCGATCGTGCGCGCAGGCGCGAAGCAGGAGAAGGTCGCTGTCGGCGACGTCATCGAGATCGACAAGGTCTCCACGCCCGTCGGCGACACCCTGACCCTTCCGGTCGTGCTCGCCGTCGACGGCGACAAGGTGACGGCCACGGGCCTCGACAAGGCGGCCGTGACGGTCGAGGTCCTCGGTGCCACCAAGGGCCCGAAGATCATCATCCAGAAGTACAAGAACAAGACCGGCTACAAGAAGCGCCAGGGTCACCGCCAGAAGTACACCCAGGTCAAGGTCACCGACATCAAGCTCTGACCCCCGGTCAGCACGACACCCCAAGGACTGAAACATGGCACACAAGAAGGGCGCGGCGTCCACCAAGAACGGCCGCGACTCGAACGCCCAGCGCCTCGGCGTGAAGCGCTTCGGCGGCCAGGTCGTCAACGCCGGCGAGATCATCGTCCGCCAGCGCGGCACCCACTTCCACCCGGGCTCCGGCGTCGGCCGTGGCGGCGACGACACCCTGTTCGCGCTGATCCCCGGTGCGGTGGAGTTCGGCAAGAAGCGCGGCCGCAAGGTCGTCAACATCGTCCCGGGTGAGTGAGCTGACGCTCGCTTGACCTGCGGATTCGAAGGGCGTCCCGGTTCGGGGCGCCCTTCGACCATTTTGGCTTCGAGGCTCGCAAGCTCGCACCTCAGCCACCGAGTTGAAAAGATGTAACCCATGGCCGTCCCCACCTTCGTCGACCGCGTGGTCCTGTCCGTGTCCGCCGGTCGCGGCGGCAACGGCGTCGCGTCGGTCCACCGCGAGAAGTTCAAGCCGCTCGGCGGCCCCGACGGTGGCAACGGCGGTCCGGGTGGCTCGGTCATCCTGCGCGTCGACCCCGACGTGACGACGCTGCTCGACTACCACCACAGCCCGCGCCGCAAGGCCGAGCACGGCGGCCACGGTGCCGGCGACCGCCGCAACGGCTCGCACGGCGCCGACCTGGTCCTCGCCGTACCTGCGGGCACCGTCGTCAAGCAGCGCAACGGCGAGGTCGTCGCCGACCTGGTGACACCCGGCGCGGAGCTGGTCGTCGCCCAGGGCGGACGTGGTGGCCTCGGCAACGCCGCGCTGGCGTCCAAGACGCGCAAGGCGCCCGGCTTCGCGCTGCTCGGTGAGCCGGGCGACGAGCTCGAGGTCGTCCTCGAGCTCAAGGTCGTCGCCGACGTCGGCTTGGTGGGCTACCCCAGCGCCGGCAAGTCCAGTCTGATCGCCGCCATCTCGCGGGCCCGGCCCAAGATCGCCGACTACCCGTTCACGACGCTCGTGCCCAACCTCGGCGTGGTCACCGCCGGCGAGACCGTGTTCACGGTCGCCGACGTACCCGGCCTGATCGAGGGCGCGGCCGAGGGGCGCGGCCTGGGCCACGACTTCCTGCGCCACATCGAGCGCTGTGCCGCGATCGTGCACGTCCTCGACACGGCGACCCTGGAGCCGGGCCGCAACCCGCTCGACGACCTCGACGTGATCGAGGACGAGCTGCGCCGGTACGGCGGCCTGGAGGACCGGCCGCGCCTCGTCGCGCTCAACAAGGTCGACGTCCCCGACGGCCGCGGCATCGCCGAGCTGGTGGTCGAGGAGCTGCGCGAGCGCGGCCTTCGGGTCTTCGAGATCTCGGCGGTGTCCGGCGAGGGCACCCGCGAGCTGATCTACGCGATGGCCGAGATCGTGCTGGCGGCCCGCCAGGCCAAGGCGACCGAGATCCCGGCACGGATCGTCGTACGGCCCAAGGCGGTCGACGACGACGGCTTCACCGTGAAGCGCACCGGTGCCGGCTGGCGGGTGCGGGGTGCGAAGCCGGAGCGCTGGGTGCGCCAGACCGACTTCAGCAACGACGAGGCCGTCGGCTACCTCGCCGACCGGCTCAACCGCCTCGGCGTCGAGACCCGGCTGGTCCAGCTGGGTGCGGTGGAGGGCGACGCCGTCCTCATCGGCCCGACCGAGAACGCGGTGGTCTTCGACTTCAAGCCCGGCATCGACGCGGGCGCCGAGAACCTGTCGCGTCGTGGTGAGGACGACCGCTTCCACGAGGCGCGGCCCGCCGCGGCACGCCGCCGCGAGATCCAGGAGCACATGGACGAGCGGGCCGAGGGCGAGACCCGCGCCGACGTGGCGCGCCGCCTCGACCAGCCCGGGGTCTACGGCCCGAGCTCGTTCGAGATCGGCTCCGAGGAGGACCCCGACGCCAAGCCTGCGCCGAGCTTCGACGACGACTGGCTGGAGGACGACCCCGGTGAGTGAGCGCGCCCTGGTGACGCAGGCGCGCCGGATCGTGGTCAAGGTCGGCTCGTCGTCCCTGACCACCGCAGCCGGGGGCATCGCCCCCGAGCGGATGAGCGCGCTCGTCGACGTCCTCGCCGCCGCCCGGGCGCGCGGCGCCGAGGTCGTCCTGGTGTCCTCGGGCGCGATCGCCGCGGGCCTCGCGCCGCTCGGCCTGCGCAAGCGGCCGCGCGGGCTCGCGGCCCAGCAGGCCGCGGCCAGCGTGGGCCAGGGCCTGCTCGTGCACCGCTACACCGAGGAGCTCGCCCGCCACGGCCTGATCGCCGGGCAGGTGCTGCTCACCCTCGACGACGTCACCCGGCGCTCCCACTACCGCAACGCGCACCAGACGTTCGCGCAGCTGCTCGAGCTCGGCGTGATCCCGATCGTCAACGAGAACGACACGGTCGCGACCACCGAGATCCGCTTCGGCGACAACGACCGGCTGGCCGCGCTGGTCGCGCACCTGGTCCACGCCGACCTGCTGGTGCTGCTCTCGGACGTCGACGGCCTGTACGACGGCCCTCCGTCGCGCCCCGGCGCGCGGTTGATCCCCGACGTGCGCACCGACGCCGACCTCGCCGATGTCGTGGTGGGCTCGGTCGGCGCCGCCGGTGTCGGCACCGGCGGCATGGTGACCAAGGTCGACGCCGCCGCGATCGCGACCGGCTCGGGGATCCCGGTCGTCCTCACCTCCGCCGACCGGGCGGGCGAGGCGCTGGCGGGCAAGTCGGTCGGAACCCTGTTCCACCCCACCGGCAAGCGCCGGCCCACGCGGCTGCTCTGGCTACGGCACGCCACCGAGGCCAAGGGTGCACTGGTCCTGGACGCCGGCGCGGTGCGCGCCGTGGTCGAGCGGCGCGCGTCCCTGCTGGCCGCCGGTGTCACCGGTGTGCAGGGCGACTTCAGCGCGGGCGACCCGGTCGACCTGCTCGACCCCGACGGCGGTGTCGTGGCCCGGGGCCTGGTCAACTTCGACGCGGCCGAGGTCCCCGACCTGCTCGGTCGCTCGTCGAAGGATCTCAAGCGCGAGCTCGGGGCGGCGTACGAGCGCGAGGTCATCCACCGCGACGACCTCGTCATCCTCTGAGCGCCCGCAGCACCCATCCGTCGGGCACCAGCGCCGAGAGGCGGTGCACGACCGCGGGCGCGTCGACGACCCGGCTGGCGGCGCGCGATGCCCGCACCGCCCGCTCGGCGGGGCGGCGCCGCTGTCGCTCGAAGGCCGTGAACGCAGTCGCAGGCGTCCCTGGCACGGCGAGCAGCGCCGCCAGCAGCGCAGCGTCGACCAGCGCCTGCCCACCGCCCTGTCCCAGGTGTGGGCGCATCGGGTGGGCGGCGTCGCCCAGCACCACGACCGGGCCGTCGGTCCAGTGCCGCAGCCGGCCGCGGTCCAGCACGTCGTTGCGGCTCACGGTCGCGGGGTCCGTGCCGGCCAGCACCCGCGCCACGGGGTCCGGCCAGCCCCGGAACGCCCGAGCGACATGGGCGAGCTCGTCGGGCGCCGTGCCGCCCTCGGGCTCGCGGACCGTCGCGAACCAGTAGGCCAGGTCGTCGCCCAGCGGCACCACGCCGAGCTCCTGGCGCTCGCCCCAGACCTGCACGGGCGTCAGCCCCGGTGCGCTGGTCAGGCCGCGCCAGGCCGGGAAGCCGGCGTACGTCTCGCCCAGGCCGGGCTGCAGGGTCCGCGCCACCAGCGACCGGAAGCCGTCGGCGCCGACCAGCGCGGCCGCGTCGATCGGTCCGCCGGAGGTCTCGACCCACACCCCGCTGCCGGTCCGCCGGTAGCCGGTGACCGCGCACCCGAACGTGACGCTGCCGGGAGCCGTCGCGGCGTGCAGGACCTCGACCAGCACCCCACGACGTACGGCGAGCAGCGGCAGGTCCAACGACCGGATGGTCCGTCCGGCGCGCGTGCGGACCGTCCCGGGCCCGACGGGGTGCCCCGCCGCGCGGACGGCGGTCCCGACGCCGATCCGGTCGAGCGCGTCGAGCGCGGCCGGCCAGAGCGAGATCGCGCCGCCGGTGCTGCCGAGGGCGGGCCGCTCGTCGAGCAGCCGGTAGCGCCACGGGGTGCCGGCGTGGGTGAGTCCCGCCGCGAGGGCCAGGCCGGCGATCCCGGCCCCGGCGATCACCAGCTCAGGTTCCTCGGGCACGTGGCCACGGTAGCGACGCGTGGCAGTTGGTCGCCGCTCCCGGGGGCGCCGTAACCTTGGAGGCGCCATGAACGACTCCCGGACGGTCTACCTCGACCACGCCGCGACGACGCCGATGACCGACGTCGCGGTGGAGGCGATGACCGCCCACCTGCGCGAGGTCGGCAACGCCAGCTCGTTGCACGCCTCGGGCCGCCGCGCCCGCCGGGTGGTCGAGGAGTCACGCGAGACCGTCGCACAGGCCCTGGGCTGCCGGCCGGGCGAGGTGGTGTTCACGTCCGGCGGCACGGAGGCCGACAACCTCGCGGTCAAGGGCCTGTACTGGTCGCGCCGCGACGCCGACCCGCGCCGCACCCGGATCCTGGCGACCGCGGTCGAGCACCACGCGGTGCTGGACGCGCTCGCCTGGCTCGAGGAGCACGAGGGCGCCGACGTCGAGCTGCTGCCCGTCGACCACGACGGCCGGCTCGAGGTCGACGCGCTGCGGGCCGCGGTGGAGCGCGAGCCGGAGTCGGTCGCGCTGGTCACCGTGATGTGGGCCAACAACGAGGTCGGCACCCTCCAGCCGGTCGGCGAGGTGGTCGCCGTCGCCCGGCCCCACGGCATCCCCGTGCACACCGACGCCGTGCAGGCGGTCGGCGCCACTCCGGTCGACTTCGCCGCCTCGGGCGTCGATGCGCTGTCCCTGTCGGGGCACAAGGTCGGCGGGCCGCAGGGCGTCGGTGCGCTCGTCGTACGACGCGAGGTCGAGCTGGCCGCTCTGGTCCACGGCGGCGGGCAGGAGCGTGACGTGCGCAGCGGCACGCTCGACGTCCCCGCGATCGCGGGGTTCGCGGCCGCGGTCGAGCTCGCGGTCAAGCAGCAGAGCGAGCACGCCGCCCGGCTGACCGGCCTGCGTGACGACCTCGTCGACGCCGTACGACGGGCCGTGCCGGACGCTGTCCTCAACGGCGACCCGGTCGGCCGGCTGCCCGGCAACGCCCACCTCAGCTTCCCCGGCTGCGAGGGCGACTCGCTGCTCATGCTGCTCGACGCCCGCGGCATCGAGTGCTCGACCGGCTCGGCCTGCTCGGCCGGCGTACCCCAGCCCTCGCACGTCCTGCTCGCCATGGGGCGCACCAGCGACGAGGCGCGCAGCTCGCTGCGGTTCAGCCTGGGCCACACCAGCAGCGCCTCCGACGTCGAGGCGGTCGCCGGCGCGATCGGGGCCGTCGTCGAGCGGGCCCGTGCGGCCCGCGCCTGAGCGCCGGAGGTGAGCACGGGATGAAGGTCGTCGCCGCCATGTCCGGGGGAGTGGACTCCGCCGTCGCCGCCGCCCGCGCCGCCGAGGCCGGGCACGAGGTGACGGGCATCCACCTGGCCCTCTCGCGCAACCCGAAGTCCTACCGCACCGGCGCCCGCGGCTGCTGCACCATCGAGGACGCCAACGACGCCCGCCGCGCGGCCGACGTGATCGGGATCCCGTTCTACGTCTGGGACCTGTCCGACCGCTTCCACACCGACGTGGTCGAGGACTTCATGGACACCTACGCGGCCGGGCAGACGCCCAACCCGTGCCTGCGCTGCAACGAGAAGATCAAGTTCGCCGCGGTGCTCGACAAGGCGCTGGCGCTGGGCTTCGACGCGGTCGCGACCGGGCACTACGCCTCGGTCCGCGCGTCGGCGGGTGGCGAGATCGAGCTGCACCGCGCCGTCGACGGGGCCAAGGACCAGTCCTACGTGCTCGGCGTGCTCGACGAGCAGCAGCTGCGGCACTCGCTGTTCCCGCTCGGAGACACACCGAAGCCGCAGGTGCGCGCCGAGGCCGCCGCGCGCGGGCTGCTGGTCGCAGACAAGCCCGACAGCCACGACATCTGCTTCGTCGCCGACGGTGACAACACCGGCTGGCTGCGCGAGAAGCTCGGTGACCGTGCACCCAACCAGGGCGGCGAGATCGTCGACGACCTCACCGGCGCGGTGCTCGGCGAGCACACCGGCACCTACGGCTTCACCATCGGCCAGCGCAAGGGCCTGCGCCTGGGGCACCCCGCGCCCGACGGCCGGCCGCGCTACGTCCTCGACATCGAGCCGGTCTCCGGCACCGTGACGGTCGGCCCCCGTGAGCGGCTCGCCGTCGACCGGGTCGAGGGTGACCGGGTGCGCTGGTGCGGACGCCCACTCGCTGCCGGCACCGTCCTCGACGGCTCCGAGGTGAGCGTCCAGCTGCGCGCCCACGGCGCCGAGCACCGGGCGGTCGTCCACGTCGGCGCCGATTCCCTGCGCGTCGACCTGATCGAGCACGCCGAGGGCATCGCGCCCGGCCAGGCCGTGGTCGTGTACGACGGCACCCGGGTCGTCGGGTCCGCCACCATCACCGCCACCCGGCGGGTGACGGTGTGAGTGCCCGTGCGAGTGCCGGTGTGAGGGGCACCGGCGTCGGCTCCTTCCCCGGCGACACCCAGCGCGACTACGACGAGGCCCTGTCCGTCGTGCTCGGCGAGCTCGCGGGCGATGCGCACGGACTGGCGTTCGTGCCCGAGGTGCCCGGCCGCGGCGCCGGCGCCGCGATGACCGGGCGCACCCTGGGCCTGGTCACCGAGCTCGACGCCGACCTGCAGCCCGAGGGCTGGCGGCTCACCGGCACCTCCGGCGCCGCGCCGCTCGACCAGCGCCGGGCCCGCAGCCTGCTCGCCCAGGACCTCGACACCCTCGAGGAGCGCGCCGCGGGCCACGCCGGGCCGTTCAAGGTCCAGGTCACCGGGCCGTGGACGCTTGCCGCCACCGTCGAGCGGCCCCGCGGCGACAAGCTGCTCGCCGACCACGGTGCTCGCCGCGAGCTCGCGCAGGCGCTCGCGGTCGCGGTGACCGACCACCTGGCCGACGTACGCCGCCGCCTGCCGGAGGCCACCGAGCTGGTCCTCCAGCTCGACGAGCCGGCGCTTCCGGCGGTGCTGGCGGCCGGCGTACCGACGGCGTCGGGGTTCGGCAAGCACCGGACCGTCCACCCGCCCGAGGCCAGCGAGGCGCTCGATTGGGTACTCACCGCGGCGAGCGCTGCCGGCGCGACACCGTGGGTGCACTGCTGCGCGCCGGACGTGCCGATCGGGCTGCTCCGTGGCGCCGGTGCCCACGGCGTGATGGTCGACCTCGACCTGCTCGACGCCGACGGCCACGACGCGGCCGCGGAGGCGCTGGAGGCGGGCGACACGATCGTGCTCGGCGTCGTGCCTGCGACCGGCCCGCTGCCGGGCGACAAGGTGCTGGTGGAGCGGGTGCTGCGTTGGCTCGACCTGCTCGGCCTCGACCCCGAGAAGGTCGGCGGCTCACTGGCGGTCTCGCCGTCCTGCGGGCTCGCCGGCAGCACCCGGGCCGAGGCTCGCCACGCCCTCGAGCTGGCCCGGAACGTGGCGAGGTCCGTGTCAGGCTGACCGGGTGAGCACTCGGGGCTACCTGCTCAAGAACCTCGCCGCCGGGCTGGTCGTGCTCGGCGTGATCTCAGGGGTCGTCGCGCTCGTCCGCTGGATCTCGGGGCCCGACGACGACCCCGCCCCGGCGACCAAGAGGGCGATCGCGGCCGTGGCCGTCGACGTGCTCGACCTCCACCCGACGTCCTTCAACGTCAACCCCTCCTACGACGTCCCCGACCCGCTCGGCGTCGAGATCCGGTTCCGGCCGCCGGGGGAGAAGGGCGACTCGCACTACCTCCACGTCGGTGTCGACGCGGCCGGGACCCGCGATCTCGAGGAGTGCAGCGAGTACTACGACTGCGCCGACTGGGACGGTCACGGCGGCCGCTTCCACCTGTCCTGGCAGGAGGAGGAGCCCGAGGAGGACCCCGGGATCCTCACACTCACCTTCCGCACGGCTGCCGGCGAGGAGCGCAGCGTCACCTACGCCGGCGAGCAGCTCACCGGCGACCCGCGCGAGCAGGACCTGCCCCTCAGCGTCGAGGGCGACCTGGTCCGGCTGCTGACCGACGACCGGTTCTCCGCGACCACCACCCGGGCGATGGTCGACGCCGACCTGCCGAAGTGGCCGAAGGACGACACCCTCGGCGACCCGGTCCCGACCACGCCCGAGGTCGTCGCGCAGTGGATGGTCGAGGAGGGGGTCCGTGACGTTCCGCAGCGGCGTCCGGTCGACACGACGGCGTACGGTGACGGCGGGGTCGGCATCGAGCTGGTCGCCAGGGACCACACCACGAGCGTGGTGCTGGTACCGAAGGACAGCCCGTCGGTCCCGACCTGCGGCCCGGAGTGGCACTGCGTGACGAAGCGGGACGTCGTGCGCGGCTGGCAGCAGGGCGTGGCCATCGCGATCCGGCACACGGCGGACGCGGTCGCGCTGGTGACGGTCCGGGCGCCGAGCGTGGACGGGCCGATCGGGCAGCGTACCCGCGACGGCCGGGTGGGGCAGGACTACCTGGCGCTGGCCGACGGGTTCGCCGCCTTCACGCTGACGACGACCAAGGAGTTCGCCGCCGGGGTACCCGCGTCCTGAGCCTGTGACGACAATCCCCCTAACCGTTCGATCGAACGGATAGGGGGATTTGTCGCTCCGAAACTCCCCCTAACCGTTCGATCGAACGGTTAGGGGGAGTAGGAGCGTCGGGATCAGCCGACGTGGACGCCCTCGGGCGCGTCGGTCGCCAGCTCGGTGTGCTTGACGTTGAGGAACGCCCAGATCACCGCGGACGCCGCGAGCATCAGCATCGAGGCGACCAGGAAGGCGTGCGTGGCGCCCTCCGGGAAGCTCGAGCCGAAGATGGCGGACTCGAGGAAGGTCAAGTCGGTGCCGGGAACCACCGCGTTGGGGTCGCCCCCACCGGCCACGATCGCCTCCGCCATCGGCTTGGCGACCGCGCTGGCCTGGTTGTTGGTGAAGTGCAGCGCGACCGTGCTCAGCGTCGCCAGGCCGAGGGCGCCGCCGACCTGCTGCATCGTGTTGAGGACGCCGGAGCCGATGCCGGAGTCCTCGGCGCGGACGTGGTGCACCGCGGTGAGGGTCATCGGCACGAACACCATGCCCATGCCGACCGCCATCAGGACGATGAACGGGAAGACGTGCGTCCAGTAGTTGATGTCGGCACCGCCGTCGGTCAGGGCGGTGAGCACGGACTTCGGGGACTCGTCGATCGGGATGCGGGAGAACATGAACAGCGCGGTCGCGGCGAGCAGGGTGCCGGTGCCGGCGAGGAAGCGTGCGTCGACCCGGGCGACGAGGTTGGACGCCAGGCCGGCGCCGACCACGATGCCGAAGGAGAACGGCAGGAACGCGAAGCCGGCCTCGAGCGGGCTGAAGCCCATGATCTGCTGGATGAACAGGCTCAGGAAGTAGAACATCGCGAACATCGCGGCCGGGGCGATCATCATCGCCACGAAGCTCGTGGCGCGGGTCCGGCTGGCGAAGATGCGCACCGGAAGCAGCGGGTGCTTGACCCGCGACTCGATGACCGCGAACGCGACCAGGAGGGCGACACCGGCGACCAGGGACGTGATCGTCTGGACGTGGTCCCAGCCGTAGGCCTCCTCGCCGGCACGCGAGAGGCCGAAGACGATGCCGAGCAGGCCGAGGGTGCCGGTGATGGCGCCGGGGACGTCCATCTCACCCGGGTGCGACTCCGACTCCGCCAGGACGCGCGGAGCGAGGAACGCCGCGACCAGGCCGATCGGGACGTTGATCAGGAAGGTCATCCGCCAGCCCTCGACGTCGAGTCCGAGGAAGGAGTCGAGGCCGGTCAGCCAGCCGCCGAGGATCAGGCCGATCGCCGCACCGACGCCGGACATGGTCGCATAGGCGGCCATCGCCTTGTTGCGGGCCGGTCCGGCCGCGAAGGTCGTGGTGATCAGAGCCAGTGCGGCCGGTGCGGCCATCGCGGCACCGACGCCCTGCAGTGCGCGCGACGCGAGGAGCATGGCCTCGTTGGCCGCGAGACCACCGAGCAGGGAGGCGATCGAGAACACCGTGAGGCCGGTCATGAACAGCCGGCGACGCCCGTAGAGGTCACCGAGGCGTCCGCCGAGGAGCAGCAGCCCGCCGAAGGCGAGTGCGTAGCCGGTCACGATCCAGGTCAGGTTGGCCTGGGAGATGGAGAGGTCGCCGCCGATGTAGGGCAGGGCGATGTTGGCGATGGTGGAGTCGAGCACCACCATCAGCTGCGCTGTGAGGATCAGCACGAGCGCGAGCCCGGGGTGGGACCGGTGCTTGCTCTCGACGGCTGCGGAAGAGGTCGTCTCCGGAGGGTCGAGAGACTCGACGTCGGACATGTTGTTTCCTTCGTGTCGTGGTGGGAGTGGGCGTTGCTTCGGTCAGCCGCGGGTGGCGGCCGGGAGGATGACCTGGTCGACCACGCGGGCGATCAGGTCGGGCGTCGGGGGGTCCCCGAGGAGGAAGCCGCGGTGCAGGACGATGCCCGGCAGAGCGGCGGTGAGGATGTCGAGGTCGATGTCGTCGCGCAGCTCGCCCCGCAGTCGGGCCCGCTCGTAGATCTCGCGGCCGACGGCCACCTTGGGGGCGATGAACCGCTCGCGGAACGCCGCGGCGAACGCCGGGTCGCGGCCGATGGCCGTGACGACGCTGCCGAGGAGGGCGGTCTGGTGCTCGTCGGTGAGGCCGCCGTGCCCGCAGAACATGGCGAGCAGGTCGCCGCGGAGGCTGCCGGTGTCCTGCGGCGCCGCGAGCGGGGTCTTCTCCGACATGAGGGCGTCGATCACGAGCGCCGCCTTGCCGTCCCACTTGCGGTAGAGGGTCGCCTTGGAGGCCTTGGCCTGGGTCGCGACGGCGTCCATGGTGAGCCGGTCGTAACCGACGTCGACGAGTACGGCGAGCGTCGCGTCGAGGATCTCCTGCTCGCGATCGCCCTCGACCCGGGGGCGCGTCGGCGCTTCGGGGACAGTCGGCTTGCGGGGTGACACGGTGACCTCCGGATTCGGATGGAACGGAACGGTTCCGTTTCAATAGATAGTACGGAACGGTTTCGTTCTGTCAAGCGAATTCCCGGTGTCATCTCGCACACGGTGGACTCGCCGGGACCGAGACTGCCGGAGACCACCGACATCGGCCGCCCGGAGCCCGGAACGTCGGTGGGGCGCGGCAAGATGTCCCCATGACCGAGGCCGAGCTCCCCGTCGTACCCGCCGCTGCCCGCGACGAGCACGCCACGATCAGCGAGGAGATCGAGGACGCGCGCTACCGCTACTACGTCCTCGACGCCCCGACCCTGTCCGACGCGGACTTCGACCAGCGGCTGCGCCGGCTCGAGGCGCTCGAGGAGGAGTTCCCCGAGCTGCGCACCCCGGACTCGCCGACCCAGAAGGTCGGCGGTGCGGTGGCGACCGACTTCACCGCGGTCGACCACCTGCAGCGGATGGAGAGCCTCGACAACGCCTTCTCCTTCGAGGAGCTAGGCGCCTGGCACGCCCGGCTCGGCCGGGACGGCGTCACCGACCCGGCGCTGCTGTGCGAGCTCAAGGTCGACGGCCTGGCGATCAACCTGCTCTACGAGCAGGGTCGCCTGGTCCGGGCCCTGACCCGGGGCGACGGGCGTACCGGCGAGGACGTGACGCCCAACGTGAAGACGATCGCCGCCGTACCCCACCGGCTGACCGGCACCGACGAGTTCCCGGTGCCGGCGCTGGTCGAGGTGCGCGGCGAGGTGTTCCTGCCCGTCGCGGCCTTCGAGGCGCTCAACGTCTCGATGACCGAGGCCGGCCGGCCCGCGTTCGCCAACCCGCGCAACGCGGCCGCGGGCTCGCTGCGCCAGAAGGACCCGCGGGTCACCGCGTCCCGCGCGCTCGGGATGGTCTGCCACGGCATCGGCGCCCGTGAGGGCTTCGAGCCGCGGGCCCAGTCGCAGGCCTACGAGGCGCTGGCCGCCTGGGGCCTGCCGATCTCCGAGCAGGTGCGGGTGCTGCCGAGCCTCGCCGACGTCGAGGGCTACATCGCGAACGCCGGCGAGAACCGGCACACGATCGTGCCCTACGAGATCGACGGGGTCGTAGTGAAGGTCGACGACGTCGCCCTGCAGCGCCGGCTGGGCTCGACGAGCCGCGCGCCGCGGTGGGCGATCGCCTTCAAGTACCCGCCCGAGGAGGTCAACACCAAGCTGCTCGACATCGCGGTCAACGTCGGCCGCACGGGCCGGGTCACGCCGTACGGCGTCATGGAGCCCACCAAGGTCGCCGGCTCCACGGTCGAGAACGCCACGCTGCACAACTTCCACGAGGTCGAGCGCAAGGACGTGCGCCCCGGCGACACCGTGATCCTGCGCAAGGCCGGCGATGTGATCCCCGAGATCGTCGGCCCGGTGCTTCCCCTGCGGCCCGAGGGGCTGCAGCCCTGGGTCGCGCCCACGACCTGCCCGGCGTGCGGCACCGAGCTGGTCGAGCAGAAGGAGGGCGACAAGGACCGGCGCTGCCCCAACCACGAGCTGTGCCCGGGCCAGGTGCGCGAGCGGGTCTTCTTCGTCGCGGGCCGCAGCGCCTTCGACATCGAGGGGCTCGGCTACGAGGCCGCGGTCGCGCTGCTCGACGCGGGCGTGATCACCAACGAGGGCGATGTCTTCGACCTCGATGCCGACAAGCTCCGGGCCACCGAGCTGTTCACCCGCGCGCCGAAGAAGGACGAGGACGGCCCCCAGCTGTCCGCGAACGGCGAGAAGCTGCTCGCCAACCTCGACTCGCGCAAGGACGTCGCGCTGTGGCGGGTCATCGTGGCCCTCTCGATCCGGCACACCGGCCCCAGCGCGTCGCGGGCGCTGGCCCAGGAGTTCGGCTCGATGGAGGCGATCCGGGCAGCCAGCGAGGAGGAGCTCGCCGCCGCCGAGGGCGTCGGTCCGACGATCGCCCGCGCGGTCATCGAGTGGTTCGAGGTGCCGTGGCACGTCGCGATCGTCGACAAGTGGACGGCCGCCGGCGTCTCGATGGCCGACGAGCGCGACGAGTCGGTGGAGCGCACCCTCGAGGGGCTGACCGTGGTGGTCACGGGATCGCTGGTCGACTTCTCGCGCGACTCGGCCAAGGAGGCGATCCTGTCCCGTGGGGGCAAGGCCGCCGGATCGGTGTCGAAGAAGACGGACTTCGTGGTGATCGGCGAGAACGCCGGCTCCAAGGCGGAGAAGGCCGAGCAGCTCGGCGTACCGATCCTCGACGAGGACGGGTTCAAGCGGCTGCTGGCCGAGGGACCGCCCGCTCAGGACTCGTAGGCGTTCCCGCTGACCTTGAGGTTCGCGCCCGGGTCGAGGGTGACCGGCGTCGGCTCGCACGTGCCGGTGTCGGGGTCGCAGGACTGCACCGACGTGCCGTCGACCTGCAGCAGCCGGCCGGTCGCGGTCCAGCCGTAGTCCGCGTTCCCGAGTCGGACGACGCTGCGCCGGCCGCCGGGCAGGTCGATCACGGTGGCCCGCGGGTCCTCGAACCGGCAGCTGCCCGTGTCGGCCTGGCACATCAGCGTCGGGGTCAGGAGCGCGTGGGAGCCGTCGGGGGAGAGCCGGGGCCAGACGGTGGCGGCGGGGTCGTCGTCGGTGGGGTCGTAGGGGAGGGACTGCAGGACCTCGCCGGTGGCGGCGTCGATGATGGTGACGGTCTTGCCGTCCTCGCCCATCACGACGTCGCGCCCGCCCGCGGTCTCGGGCATGTGGGTCGGGATCGTGGTCGTCCGGACCTCGCCGGTGCGCCACCGCACGTCGAGCAGGGTGCCGTCGACGCCGACGTACACGTGGTCGCCCGACAGGGCCACCGGCGGGGCGTTCCAGCCGCCCCAGGTGAACGTGCCCTCGACCGGGACGGTGGTGGCGACCTCGCCGGTGCGGACGTCGCGCAGCACGACCTTCCAGTGGCGGGCGTCGTCGCCGGGCGCGGCATAGGCCAGGTAGGGGAGCGTCGGGTCGGTGCCCGGCTTGCGGTCGCCGAGGTGCAGGTCGAAGTCGGAGGTGGTGCCGTCAGGGGCGACCAACCAGTACGCCGAGTCAGGGGCGTCGGTGGCGGCCGACCTCCCGATCCGCACCAGCATCCCGGCGGAGGTGTAGTACATCGCCTTGACCTGGCCGGGCACCTGGGCGGTGGCGCCGGTGCCGAGGTGGACGGTCGAGCCCTGGGCCACGGCCCAGTCGGTGTCCGTCGCCGGTACGGCGGCCGCGAGGTCGCGCCCCGCCGGACGGTCGCGATCGCCCAGCTGGGTTCCGGCGAGGGTCGCGGTGGCGGCGACCGCGGCGACGGCCACGGCGGCCGCGCCGAGGCGGACCCGGCGGCGGGTGCGCAGGCCGCGCCCGCGTCGTACGACATCGTCGGCGGGCAGCGGCGGCACGGCGAGGGACTCGGCCTCCTCGTGCAGCAGGGCGGCGAGGCGCTCAGTCATGGTCGGCTCCCTGGGGGATCACGGCGTCGCCGAGGCTGGTGCGCAGCTTCGCGAGCGCCTGAGAGGTCTGGCTCTTGACGGTTCCCTCGCTGACGCCGAGGGCATGGGCGACCTGGGCGACGCTCCGGTCCTCGTAGAACCGGAGCACGACGACCGCCCGCTGTCCTGGCGGGAGCCCGGCGAGGGCGGTCATCAGGTCGGGGCGCTCGGTGGCGTCGACCTCGGGGCCGGGGTTGTCCGGCAGCTGCGCGGTCGGTCGCTCGTTGCGCCAGCCCTTCTTGCGGAACCACGAGGCCGCGGTGTTGACCAAGGTGGTGCGGGCGTAGCCGCCGGCGGCCTCCAGGCTCTCCACCCGGTGCCAGCTCGCGTAGGTCTTGGCGAGCGCGGTCTGCACCAGGTCCTCGGCCTCGGCGTGGTCGCCGACGAGCAGGTACGCCGTCCGGTACAGCCCGGCCCAGCACCCGTGCATCAGCTCGGCGAACTCGTCGTCGGTGAGTCTTCGCGGCATCGGCTTCCTCTCGTCGTCACCCTCACAGATGCCGCGGGGTGCCGGAAAGGTTGGCTGGCACACTGGCGGGGTGAGGCTGCTCGGTCGCACCGTCCCGGTCGTCCTCCTCGCGCTGCTCGGCGCCGCCTGCAGCGGCCCGGAGGAGCCCGCGGGCGCGCCGACGCCGCCGGCCGCGAGCAGTCCGACGACGCCGGCATCGCCGTCGGTGCCGGCCGCCGTACCGCACCCGGTGTCGTTGCCGGCCCTCGCCCGCAAGACGTTCGACGGGCGCGGGCTGCGGCTGGGCGAGGAGGTCGCGCGCACGCCCCGGCACCGGCAGTACGCCGTCACCTGGCGCAGCGGCGACCTCACCGTGTCAGGACGGCTCGCGGTGCCGGAGGGGCCGGGACCGTTCCCGGCGGTGGTGCTCGCGCACGGGTACATCGACCCCGCGGTCTATGTGAACGGGCAGGGGATGACCCGGGAGCGGGCCTGGTTCGGCGAGCACGGCTACGTCGCGCTGCACGTCGACTACCGCGGCCACGCCGGCTCCGACCCGGACCCGAGCGACGGCCTCGACATGCGCCTGGGCTACACCGAGGACGTCATCAACGCGGTGCTGGCGCTGCGGGCCTGGGACGGACCGATCGACGACGGCCGGGTCGCGCTGGTGGGGCGCTCGATGGGCGGCGGGGTCGTCTACAACGCGCTCGTCGCGCAGCCCGGCCTGGTCGACGCCGCGGTCGTCTTCGCGCCGGTCAGCTCGGACGCGGTCGACAACTTCGAGCGGTGGATCCGGCCGAACCCGGGGCGGAGGAGCGTGGCACGCCGGATCCTGCGCACGTACGGCGAGCCGTCGGCGCAGCCCGCGTTCTGGCAGGGGATCAGCGCCCGGACCTACTTCGCCGACATCACCGAGCCGGTCCTGATCCACCACGGCACCTCCGACGACTCCTGCCCGATCCGGTGGAGCCGGACCACGGCCCGGCTGCTGGAGCAGGCCGGGGTGGACGTGACACTGCGCACCTACCCGGGCGAGGAGCACGCCTTCGGGCCGCGGTTCGAGCTGTCGATGCAGCGGACCGGGCGGTTCCTCGCGCGTCACCTGTCCTAGGGCCGCGTCCTAGGCGAGGTACAGCTCGGCGTCGGCGCGCAGCGCGAGGGCGGCCGTGCGGCGGCCGTGGACGCTGGCGGGACACGGCATCCAGTAGGGGACGGCGGTCGCCTCGCGGGCGGCGAGCTCCTCCTCGAGTGCCGCGAGCCTCAGCAGCTCCTGACGGACGAGGACTCGGACGTGATCTGAGGTGGACATGCCTCGAGCATGATCCGGGAGTGCGCGGCAGAGCAGGGCCGAAGGACCCGGTCCGCCCCGTCCCTTGGTCTGGGCCGGGCGTCAGCCGAGCGAGCGCAGCCAGGTCTCCGCGGAGTCGGGGTCCGGGAGCCGGACGACGGCCAGGCGCGGGTGGATGGCCGGCGCGCGGTCGACCCAGCCGAGGTCGGGCTCGCGCTCGCGTACGTCGGAGCGGATCCGGCGCAGCGTGCGGCGTACCTTCCCGGCGAAGGTGGCGGACGCCAGGTCGACCCGGACCAGCACCTCGGTGCGCTCGAGGACCAGAGGGCGCTGCCACGCCTCGTCGGCCGTCGTCACCCAGCCGTCGAAGGCCGCGAGCCGGGCCACCTCGCCCGGCCCGGACAGGTCGGCGAGCGGGACGAGGGGTACGTCGAGCACGGTCGCGAGGCGCTGCAGGAAGGCGCTCAGCGCCTCGCCCGGAGCACCGGCCACGACCACACGCTGCGGGAGGCGGCGCGAGGTGGCGGCGAGGGCGTGCACCCGGCGGATTCTAGGGCTGCCCTCAGCACCAGACGGGCACGGCCCCGGGGTCATTGCCCACCTGGGGCACCCTCGGCACGCGCCTCGCTGCGTTGCCGTCGGTCGACGGGCCGCGGCCCGCCTCCCTCCGGCGCCTTGCGATCCACGCGCCGAGGGCACCCCAGCCGGGCAAGCACCCCTGGCCCGGGCCCTAGAATCGCCGGCATGTCTCAACTCACCCGCGACGAGGTGGCCCACCTGGCCGACCTCGCCCGGATCGACCTCGACGACGCCGAGCTGGACCACCTGGCGCCCCAGCTCAACGTGATCCTCGAGGCGGTCGCGTCCATCAGCGGAGTGGCCGGCGACGACGTGCCGCCGACCTCCCACCCGATCCCGCTCACCAACGTCTTCCGTGAGGACGTCGTCCGCCCGAGCCTGAGCGCCGAGCAGGCGCTGTCCGGCGCGCCGGCGGTCGAGGAGCAGCGGTTCCGGGTCCCGCGGATCCTGGGGGACGAGCAGTGAGCGACGAGCTGATCCACAAGACCGCGGCCGAGCTGGCCGACGCGCTGGCCGCCGGCGAGACGACCTCCGTCGAGGTCACCCAGGCCCACCTCGACCGGATCGCCGCCGTCGACGGCAGCGCCGAGTCCGGCGTGCACGCCTTCCTCCACGTCGACGCCGAAGGCGCACTGGCCCAGGCCGCCGAGTCCGACGCCCGCCGCGCCGCGGGGGAGACCCGGCACCTGCTCGACGGTGTCCCGATCGCGGTCAAGGACGTGCTGGCCACGCAGGGCCTGCCCACCACCTGCGGCTCGAAGATCCTCGAGGGCTGGGTGCCGCCGTACGACGCCACCGTGGTGCGCCGCATCAAGGAGGCCGGCCTGCCGATCCTCGGCAAGACCAACATGGACGAGTTCGCCATGGGCTCCTCGACCGAGCACTCGGCGTACGGACCCACCCGCAACCCGTGGGACCAGACCCGGATCCCGGGCGGCTCCGGCGGCGGCTCGGCCGCGGCCGTGGCGGCCTTCGAGGCCCCGCTGGCCCTCGGCACCGACACCGGCGGCTCGATCCGCCAACCCGGCGCCGTCACCGGCACCGTCGGCGTGAAGCCGACCTACGGCGGCGTCTCGCGCTACGGCCTGGTCGCCCTCGCCAACAGCCTCGACCAGGTCGGCCCGGTCACCCGGACCGTGCTCGACTCGGCGCTGCTGCACGAGCTGATCGGCGGACACGACCCGCTCGACTCGACGTCGGTCGACGTCCCCGTCGGTTCGTACGTCGAGGCGGCGCGCGCCGGCGCGACGGGCGACCTCGCCGGCCTGCGCGTCGGCGTGATCAAGGAGCTGGCCGGCGACGGCTGGCAGCCCGGCGTCATGCAGCGCTTCGCCGAGACCGTCGACCTGCTCAAGGAGCTGGGCGCCGAGGTCACCGAGGTGTCCTGCCCGACCTTCGTGCACGCGATGGCGACCTACTACCTCATCCTCCCGGCCGAGTGCTCCTCCAACCTCGCCAAGTTCGACGCCATGCGCTACGGCCTGCGCGTCGTCCCCGACGGCGACCCGAGCGCCGAGGCGGTCATGAAGGCGACCCGCGACGCCGGCTTCGGCGACGAGGTCAAGCGCCGGATCATGATCGGCACCTACGCGCTGTCCAGCGGCTACTACGACGCCTACTACGGCCAGGCGCAGAAGGTCCGCACGCTCATCTCGCGCGACTTCGCGGCCGCCTTCGAGAACGTCGACGTGCTGGTCTCGCCGACCTCGCCGACCACGGCCTTCCCGCTGGGCGACAAGCTCGACGACCCGCTGGCGATGTACCTGCAGGACCTCGCCACGATCCCGGCCAACCTGGCCGGCGTACCCGGCATCTCGGTGCCCGCCGGCCTCGCCGACGAGGACGGCCTGCCGGTCGGCTTCCAGGTGCTGGCGCCGGCGCTCGCCGACGACCGGCTCTACCGCGTCGGCGCCGCCGTCGAGGCGGCCCTGACCTCCCGCTGGGGCGGTCCGATCCTCGCGCAGAACGGAGCGCTCTGATGGAGACCCTGGTCCCCTTCGACGAGGTCATCGCGAAGTACGACCCCGCCCTCGGCCTCGAGGTGCACGTCGAGCTCAACACCAACACGAAGATGTTCTGCGGCTGCCCCGCGGTCTTCGGCGGCGAGCCCAACACCCAGGTCTGCCCGACCTGCCTGGGCCTGCCCGGCGCGATGCCGGTCGTCAACGCCAAGGCCGTCGAGTCGGCGATCCGGATCGGCCTGGCCCTGAACTGCTCGATCGCCGAGTGGTGCCGGTTCGCGCGGAAGAACTACTTCTACCCGGACATGCCGAAGAACTTCCAGACCTCCCAGTACGACGAGCCGATCGCCTTCGACGGCTGGCTCGACGTCGAGGTCGAGGGCGAGACCTACCGGGTCGAGATCGAGCGCGCCCACATGGAGGAGGACACCGGCAAGTCCACCCACGTCGGTGGCGCCACCGGCCGGATCCACGGTGCGGACTACTCGCTGGTCGACTACAACCGCGCCGGCATCCCCCTCATCGAGATCGTCACCCGCCCGATCCTGGTGCCGGCCGAGAAGGCGCCGGCCGTGGCCCGCGCGTACGTCGGCCAGCTCCGCGACCTGATCCTGGCCCTCGGCGTCTCCGACGCCCGGATGGACCAGGGCTCGATCCGCGCCGACGTGAACCTCTCGCTCGCGCTGAAGGGTGCCGACAAGCTGGGGACGCGCTCGGAGACGAAGAACGTCAACTCGTTGCGCTCGGTCGAGCGTGCGGTCCGCTTCGAGATGTCGCGGCACGCCGGCATCCTCGACGCCGGGGGCGCCGTACTGCAGGAGACGCGGCACTTCCACGAGGACACCGGTACGACGTCGTCGGGTCGCGAGAAGTCCGACGCCGAGGACTACCGCTACTTCCCCGAGCCCGACCTGGTGCCCGTGGCGCCGTCGCGCGAGTGGGTCGAGGAGCTGCGTGGCACGCTGCCCGAGAACCCGACCCAGAAGCGGGCCCGGCTGCAGGAGGAGTACGGGTTCTCCGACCTCGAGATGCGCGACGTGTGGGCCGCCGGCGCCCTGCCCCTTATCGAGGCGACCGTCGCCGAGGGCACCGCCCCTCAGTCGGCACGCAAGTGGTGGGTCGCCGAGCTGCTGCGCCGCGCCAACGACGCCGGCGTCGAGCTGGCCGAGGTCGGCGTCACGCCGAAGCAGGTCGCCGAGGTGCAGGCGCTGGTCGACGCCAAGACGATCAACGACAAGCTGGCCCGTCAGGTCTTCGACGGCCTGATCGCCGGTGAGGGCACCGCCGCGGAGGTCATCGAGAAGCGCGGCCTCGCGCTCGTCTCCGACGACGGCCCGCTGATCGCCGCCATCGACGAGGCGCTGGCCGCCCAGCCCGACATCGCCGAGAAGATCCGGGGCGGCAACCATGCCGCGGCCGGTGCGGTCATCGGCGCGGTCATGAAGGCGACCCGCGGTCAGGCCGACGCCGCCCGGGTGCGTGAGCTGATCCTCGAGAAGCTCGCCTGAGGACGGTTGTGCGCCAAGTGTGACACCGGGCTCCCGGTGTCACACTTGGCGCATGCCCACCGTCCGCCCGCGCCACGCGATCACCGAGACCGATGCGGTCGCGGCTGCACTCGAGGCTGCTGCGCGGAGGTGGCCCGAGGATCGTGACCGTCCCGCCCGACTCCTTGCCCATCTCGTCGAGATCGGTTTCCACACGATCGAGATCGAGCTGGAGGACGAACGGAGAAGCGCAGGGCAGCGATCCGAAAGTTCGCTGGTTCGTTCACCGGCCTGTTCGGCCCCGGCTATCTCGACGAGGTGCGTGAGGGCTGGCCCGAGTGATCGCACTCGCCGCGAGTGTCCTGATCGCGGCACTCGATGTCCGCGACGCTCACCATGCGGCAGCAGCCGCCTTGCCGGAGACTCACGCCGACAGGCCATTCGTGATCGGGCCCGTGAACCGGGCCGAGATCCTGATCAGCCCCACCAGGGCCGGGCAGCTCGAGGAGTTCGTGGGTGCCCTCACAGCGATGGGAGTCGTGGAGCCCTCGTTCCCGGCGGACGCCTCGATGCGGTTGGCTGAGCTACGGGTGGCGACCGGGCAGCGGATCCCCGACTGCTGCGTCCTCCTGACGGCCCAGCAGTCGGGCGCGGCGGTCGCGAGCTTCGACGGCCGGCTGCGATCCGCTGCCCGCGACCTCGGTCTCGCCGTCCTTCCCGATGACGAGGACCCCGGCGTCGAGGTCTAGACTCGGGCGACACACAAGAACACGCCCGTGGTGGGGGAAGCCGGTCGAATCCCGGCGCTGACCCGCAACCGTGGACCGCCCCGCGAGATCAGTCGGGGGAGCGGTGAGCCGGAGCACCCGTCATGGCGCGTCCTGACACAACGCTGTCGCGGAGAGCAGCGGGTCAGCGGCACAGGACTTCCTGGGCCCGCCCGTCGGCTGCAGCGGGAAGGCACCACATGTCCACCTCCATGTTCGTACGCCGGGCGGTTGCGGCCGTCGCCGGCGGTGCCGTCGTCGCGGGCGGCCTGATGGCGGTCGCGCCGGCTCCGGCCGCGCACGCGGCCGCGGCCAATGTCGAGGCAGAGGTCGCTGCCACCTGGCTCGACTCCCAGGTCACCGGCGGCCTCGTCGGCGGCGATGTCGGTGCCACCATCGACTACGCGCTCAGCCTGCTGGCGACCGGCACCGACACGCCTGCTCGGCTCACCACCCTGCGCGAGGGCGTCGACGACGGTGTCGCCGCGTGGGCGAACAGCGACGGCCGAAAGGCGAAGGCCGCGTACTTCTTCGTCGCCGCTGGCGGGGACGCCTCCAACGCCGGTGGGCTCGACCTCGCGCAGTCGACCAAGAACGCTGTCGATGACGAGACCGGCGAGATCGACGGCGGGAGCGTCTACAGCCAGGTCTGGGCGGTTCTTGCCCTAGACGCGCTGGGCAGCGCCGAGGCGTCCAAGGCGGCGAGCGCACTCACCGCGAGCCAGTGCGCCGGGGGCTTCTGGTCCTTCGACTGCGCGTTTCCGGACGTGGACTACACGGCCTACAGCGTGATCGCGCTGCGCGCCGTCGACTCGACGCCGTCGACCACGGCGTCGGTGAGCAAGGCTGTCGCCTACCTCAAGACCAAGCAGGCGGCCGACGGCGGCCTGGGTGACAGCGGTGACAAGTCCGACCCGTACTACACACCCGACAACAGCAATACCACCGGTGTGGCCGGTTGGGCGCTGGGTGTTGCGGGCGAGACCGCCGCGGCCGCCAAGTCCGCAGCGTGGATCGCGCGCCACCAGGTGGTCGCCCTGCCCGGCTGCGGTGCTCGCGGGATCGACGCCGAGCACGGCGCGCTCGCCTACTCCGACGCCTCGATGAAGGAGGCCGTCGACGCCGGCGAGATCGCCCCCGGACCGATCGCCGGTCAGTGGCAGCTCGCCAGCGCGCAGGCCCTCGCCGGCCTGAAATACCTCGCACCGGCCCAGCCGGGCCTGCCGACCTTCGTCGATGCCGGCACCACCGCCACCGTCCCGCTCCAGGGCGCCCGGCCGGGCCAGCAGGTTTGCGTGACCGGCCTCAATGCTCCGCAGAGGTTGGCGGCGCCCGCCTCGGCCACCTTCGCGGTCCCGGCCGGCACCGCCGACCACCAGGTCACGCTGAGCTACCTCGGCGGCAGCACCCCGGTGACGCTCAAGGCGCTCGACGCCAAGAAGCTCAAGGTCAAGGTCGCGACCAAGCTCAAGGCCAAGAAGAAGGCCACGATCAAGGTCAAGGGTCTGGCCTCGGGCGAGAGCGTGACGGTCAAGATCGGCAAGAAGTCCGCCACCGGCGTCGCCAACGCCCAGGGTGTCGCGAAGGTCAAGATCAAGGTGAAGAAGAAGGGCAAGGCCAAGGTCAAGGTGGTCGGTCAGTTCCCCGACCGCAAGGGCAAGGCCAAGACCCGGGTCGTCTGAATGACCCTCCACCGGGCCCTGCGCACGGTGGTCGCGGCGCTCCTCGCCGCGGCCACCGTCGTGCTGCTTCCCCAGACCCCCGCTAGTGCCGCTGCCTGTGACAGCTCGACGGGGGTCACGGTCGTCGTCGACTCCAATGAGCTGGGGGCGGGGATTAGCGCCGGCTGCGACGCGAATGGCGGCGGAACCGCCGCCAACAACTTCGCGGATGCCGGCTACACGATCGAGTACAGCCAGGCAGCCGGCATGAACGGCTTCGTCTGCAAGGTCAACGGCAAGCCCTCTGACGGCGACTGCACGCAGACCGACGCCTACTGGAGTCTGTGGTGGTCCGACGGGCGGACCGGCACGTGGACGTACGCCAGCATCGGTGTCGGCGGTCTCAAGGTCCCCGACGGCGGGTACGTCGCCTTCGCGTGGCACCAGGGCAGCGGTCGCGCCGCACCGCCCGACGTCGCACCGACCCCGCGGGTCCAGGAGGCGAAGCCGACGCCCACGACGAGCCCGACCAAGGCAGCGACGCCGAAGCCCACCAAGAAGGCCACGCCCAAGCCGAGCGCCACGCCGTCGGCCAGCACGACCTCGGCGACCCCGACTGCTAGCGCCACCCCGAGCGCGACGGACACCACGAGCGCCACGGCGACGCCGACCGAGGCGACCACCTCGGCCGCGCCGCCGGAGCCGAGCCAGACAACGACCACCGGGCTGCCGTCGATCGACGAGATCACCGACGGTCCCGAGGCAACGTCCGCGGACACCGACAGCAAGGACGGCGGCGGGTTCCCGGCATGGTTGGGGATCGGGCTGGTCGTGGTGGTGCTGGGGGCGGCGGGCGCCGTACCCCTGGTCCGCCGACTCAAGGCCTGAGCGGTCATGGGTGCAGGGCGGCTGGCGCGGGATCTCCACCCCGTCGCGTGGTGGGTCTGGGCAGTGGGGCTCGCCGTGGCCGCCTCCTGCACGACCAACCCGTGGCTGCTGCTCGTCCTGCTCGGCGTGATCACGCTGGTCGTCCTCAGCTGCCGCTCCGACCAGCCGTGGGCGCGCTCGTTCCGGCTCTACGTCTGGCTCGGGGTGATCGTGGTCGCGGTGCGGATCCTGTTCCGGGTGCTGCTCGGCGGTGATGTGCCGGGCCACGTCCTGTTCACGTTGCCAAGCATCCCGTTGCCGGACTGGGCGGCGGGCATCTCGCTGCTCGGGCCGTTCACCCGCGAGGAGCTGCTCGCGGCGACCTACGAGGGACTGCGCCTGGCGACCCTGCTCATCGCGGTCGGCGCCGCCAACGCGCTGGCCAACCCGAAGCGGCTGATGAAGTCGCTACCGCCGGCCCTCTACGAGATCGGTACGGCGATGACGGTCGCGATCAGCGTCGTCCCGCAGCTGGCCGACAGCGCGCGCCGGGTGCGGGCGGCGCAGCAGCTGCGTGGGGGACCGGAAGGGCGGTTCCGCCGGATCCGCGGCGTACGACGGCTGCTGGTCCCGATCCTGGAGGACGCCTTCGACCGTTCGCTCGCGCTCGCGGCCGGGATGGACGCGCGCGGCTACGGCCGCACCGGCGAGCTCACCGCCCAGCAGCGGCGCAGCACCGGCGCGCTCATCATCACCGGCCTGATCGGCGTCTGCGTCGGCGTCTACGCGCTCCTCGACAGCACCGCGCCCCGGGTGCTGGCACTACCGATGCTGGTGCTCGGGATGCTGCTCGCCCTCGGCGGCTTCGTGCTGGCCGGCCGGCGCGTGCAGCGCACCCGCTACCGCCCCGACCGCTGGCGGCTCCCCGAGCTCCTCGTGGCCGGGGCCGGGATCGCCGCGGGTACGGGCATGTGGGCGCTGCAGCGCTGGGAGACCCAGGTCGCGCACCCCGGCGTCCTGGTTCGTCCCGGCATCTCGCTGCTCGCCCTGGTCGCCGCGCTGGTCGCGGTCCTGCCGGTCTGGGTGGCGCCACTGCCGGTCACGGCCCAACGCCGTGAGGAGGCGCTCGTCTGATGCTCGAGCTGCGCAGGATCACCCTGACCTACGACGACCCGGAGCCGGCGGCCGCGACCACCGTGCTCGACGGGATCGACCTCACCATCGCCGACGGCGAGCTGGTCGTCCTGGCCGGTCCGACGGGGGTCGGCAAGTCGACGCTGTTGGGCGTTGTGGCCGGCCTGGTGCCGTCCTACACCGGCGGCACGCTCACCGGCGACGTCCTCCTCGACGGTGCCAGCATCGCCGAGCAGCCGGCCCGCGAGCGCGCGCACGCGATCGGGTACGTCGGCCAGAACCCCGCCGCCTGGTTCGTCACCGACACGGTGGAGGAGGAGCTGGCGTTCGGGATGGAGCAACTGGGGCTGCCCGCGCCGACGATGCGCCGCCGGGTCGAGGAGACCCTCGACCTGCTCGGCATCGCTGACCTGCGCCACCGCGACCTGCGCACCCTGTCCGGCGGCCAGCAGCAGCGCGTCGCGATCGGTGCCGTGCTCACGACCCACCCGCGGCTGCTGGTGCTCGACGAGCCCACCTCGGCGCTGGACCCGACCGCGGCCGAGGACGTGCTCGCCACGCTGACCCGCCTGGTCCACGACCTCGGCGTCTCGGTGCTGGTCGCCGAGCACCGCCTCGAGCGTGTCGTGCCCTTCGCCGACCGGCTCTGCCTCCTCCACCGCGGGGGACGCGTCGAGGTCGGCGACCCCGCGGACGTGCTCCAGGACGCCCCGATCGCGCCGCCGCTGGTCGAGCTCGGCCGGCTCGCCGGCTGGCAGCCGCTCCCGCTCACCGTGCGCGACGCCCGCCGCCGCGCTCCCGCGCTGAAGGAACGACTGGGCGAGCCGCCGCACCGCGCGCGGCCCGGCAGCGGCGAGCCCGTCGTCGACGTACGACGCCTGGTGCTCGCCCACGGCCGGACCCCGGTCCTGCGCGAGGTCGACCTGGCCCTGCAGCCCGGGACGGTCACCGCCCTCATGGGCCGCAACGGCGCCGGGAAGTCGACCCTGCTCTGGGCGCTCCAGGGCCGCCACGGCGCGGCGTCGGGCACGGTCCGGGTCGGCGGCGTCGACCCCGCCACGCTCAGGCCGGAGGAGCGCCGGGCGACGACCGGCCTGGTGCCGCAGAGCCCCGCCGACCTGCTCTACCTCGAGACCGTCGCCGAGGAGTGCGCCGCGGCAGACCGGTCCGCCCGCGCGGAGCCCGGCACCTGCCGCGCCCTCCTGGACCGGCTCGCGCCCGGCATCGACCCCGACCGGCACCCCCGCGACCTCTCCGAGGGACAGCGGCTCGCGCTGGCGGTGGCGATCGTGCTGACCTCGCGCCCGCCGGTGCTGCTGCTCGACGAGCCGACCCGCGGGCTGGACTACCCGGCCAAGCGTGCCCTCGCCGGCCTGCTCCGCGAGCTCGCCGCCGAGCCCGGCGCCGCGCGGGCGGTGCTGGTCGCCACCCACGACGTCGAGTTCGTCGCGCAGGTCGCCGACGACCTCGTGGTCCTCGCCGAGGGCGAGGTCGTCTCGGCGGGACCCGTGGTCCCGACCGTCTCGGAGTCGCCCGCCTTCGCGCCCCAGGTCACCAAGGTGCTCGGTGCCGGCTGGCTGCGGGTCGACGACGTCGCGGCGAGCATGGCGACCGAGGTCTCCCGGTGAGCGTGACCCGCGCGACCGCCGTACCCCTGCAGCTGCGCTCGGGCGTCGTGCTGGCGATCACCTCGGTCATCGGGCTGCTCATGCTGGCCTGGCCGCTCCTGCTCGACGTACCGGCCGACACCGAACGGGTCGACCCGCCGTTCCTCTTCCTGCTCCTGCTGCCCGTGATCCTCGGCGTCGTCCTCGCCGAGATGAGCGAGGGCGGGATGGACGCCCGGGTGCTCGCCGTCCTCGGTGTCCTCAGCGCAGTCAACGCCGTGCTCCGCCTGGTCAGCGCCGGTACGGCGGGCCTGGAGCTGGTCTTCTTCCTGCTGATCCTCGGCGGCCGGGTGTTCGGCGCCGGGTTCGGGTTCGTGCTCGGCTGCACCTCGCTGTTCGCCTCGGCCCTGATGACCGCCGGCGTCGGCCCGTGGCTGCCGTTCCAGATGCTCGTCGCAGCGTGGGTCGGGATGGGGGCCGGACTGCTCCCGCGCCGGGTCCGCGGGCGCGCCGAGATCGCCCTGCTGGCGGCGTACGGCATCGTCTCGGCCTATCTGTACGGCCTGCTGATGAACCTGCAGGGCTGGCCGTTCATGGCCGGCATCCAGGTGCCGGGCCAGGACTCGACCGAGATCTCCTACGTCCCGGGCGCGGGCGTGCTCGAGAACCTGCACCACTTCGTGGTCTACACACTGCTGACCTCGACCGGCGGCTGGGACACCGGTCGCGCGGTCACCAACGCGCTCGCGATCGTGCTGCTCGGGCCGGCCGTGCTGGTCACCCTGCGGCGCGCGGCTCGCAAGGCGCGCATCGAGGCTCCGTAGCCCCCCGAACCGTTCGATCGAACGGTTCGGGGGATCTGGTGCTACAACAAGCCGCTCGAACCGTTCGATCGAACGGTTTGGGGGAGGCGCTCAGGGCTCGATGAGCAGGATCCGGTCGTCCTGGTCGCCGGGGGTGCCGCGGCCGTCCTTGTTGCTCGTGCTCAGCCACAGCCGCCCGTCGGGGGCCCGGGCCACGGTCCGCAGCCGGCCGTACTCGCCGGGCGCGCCCTTCTCCCCGGCGAAGTACGCCGCCGGGTCGCTCACCTGGCCGTCGGCGACCTTGATCCGCCACAGCCGCTCACCGTTCAGCGCGGCCATCCACAGGTAGCCGCCGGCATAGGCGAGCCCGGAGGGGGAGGCCTCGTCGGGGGACCAGGTCAGCAGCGGCTGGGTGTACTTCGCGGGTCCGCCGGTGCCTTCGACGACCGGCCAGCCGTAGTCCTCGCCGGGCACGATCCGGTTGAGCTCGTCGGCCTTGTCCTGGCCGAACTCGGAGGCCCACAGCAGGCCCTTGTCGTCCCAGGCGAGGCCCTGGACGTTGCGGTGGCCCCACGACCACACCGCGTCGCCGAACGGGTTGCCGGGAGCGGGCACGCCGTCGGCGCTGATCCGCAGGATCTTGCCGGCGTACGACGACTTGTCGCGGGCGAGCTGGTCGTCGCCGGTCTCGCCGGTGGCGACGTACAGGTAGCCGTCGGGGCCGAACGCGATCCGGCCGCCGTCGTGGATGCGCCCGTTGGGGATACCGGTCAGGACCGGCTCGACCGCACCCAGCCGGTCACCGGTCAGCTTCGCGCGCACGACCCGGTTGTCGTCGTCGGTGCAGACGTAGAAGTAGACGAGCCCGTCGGAGGCGAAGGCGGGGGAGACGGCCACGCCGAGCAGGCCGGCCTCGCCGCCGGGCGCCGTCTCGGGGATGGTGCCGACCTCGACGACCTTGCCCTCCTCCTTCGTGGTCGCGCCGTTGCCGCCGACCTGTGGTGGGGTGATGACCAGGACCCGGCCGCTGTCGCGCTCGGTGACCACGGCGCGGCCGTCAGGCAGGAAGTCGATGCCCCACGGCGTCGCCAGCCCGCTGGCGACGGTGGCGACGACGTCCGGGACGCCGTCGATCGTGAAGATGACCTTGCCGTCGATGACCGAGCCGGTGGGTGCTGCGGTCGCGGTGCCCATCACCTCGACCTCGCTCACGTTGCCGCCCTGGCCGCAGCCGGCCGCGACGAGGGCGAGTACGGCGAGCCCGGCCGCGGCGCGGGAGCGGCGCCTCACGACAGCTGCTCCAGGAACTCCAGCAGCAGGCCGTGGACCCGCTCGGGCTGCTCGAGCTGGACGAAGTGGGAGCCGCGCAGCTCGACGTAGGTGCTGTCCTTGCCGGTCTCGCTGAGTCGTCGGGAGGCGCTGGCCATGTCGCGGGCGCCGGCCAGGATGTCCCAGGTCGCCGAGACGAACATCGTCGGCACGGTGATCTGGCTCAGCCGCACCCGCGGGTGCTTCGAGGTGCTGATCGCCAGGTGGGCGTACCAGTCGACCGGGGTCGTTGCGAACTCCTGCAGGCCGATCGCGGCCGCCTCGGGGTCGGCGACCGGGAACATGAACCCGGTCCGGCCGAGCAGCCGGACCGTGCTCGCGTTGATCGGGAGGTGCCGGACCAGCGGGTTGACCGCCCGGCCGGCGTACTGCGCCACGCGGCAGGCGTTGACGGTGACCGCGCGGGCGACCAGCCGCGGCAGGTGCAGCGGGCCGAGCATGGTGGCGAAGGTGTCGCCCGGGACGCCGCACATCGCGAAGATGCCGCGCACCCGCTCGGGATGGCGGTAGGTCATCTCGAAGGCGGTGTTGACGCCCATCGACCAGCCCATCAGGACCGCGCTGTCGATGCCGAAGTGGTCCATGACGGACAGGCCGTCCTGCACGAAGTGCTCGATCTCGACGTGCTTCGGGTCGGCCGGGCGCTCCGAGCCGCCGACGCCGCGGTGGTTCCACGACACCACGCGTACGCCGCAGTCGGGCTCGAGCAGCCACGGCCACAGGTACGGGTTCGTGCCCAGTCCGTTGCAGAGCACGACGGTGGGCCCGTCGATCTCGCCGTCGGGGTCGTTCGTCCAGGCACGGACATGGGTCCCGTCGTCGGACAGGATGTCGCGGAAGGCGATCGACGCGGACCGGACGCGCTGTCCGGGCCGGGGAGCGGAGGTCGACATGGCGTCGATTCTGCCGGACCCCGGGCCGTGGGGAGTGAACGTCAGGCGTGCAGCGAGACGGTGCCCTCGATCACAGGGGTACGACGGGCGTCTGCTCGGGCGGCGAGGAAGGCCTCGACGTCCTCGCGCTCGGCGCGGCGCTGGGTGCACGCGGTGAGCGCGATCATGGCGTTGCGGCGGGCCCGCTGCTGGAGTGCGACGGACCAGGTGTGGGCGAGACGGGACACGGACTCAGGCAGTGACATGGGGGTGTCGGCTCCGGATGGGGGAGGGCGGAGTACCGACACTACGACCGGCGTGGGCGCCCCAGGTCACGTCGGAGTGACATCTGGGTGAACCTCGGCCCGGGTCGCCCGCGTGGCGCCCACGCTGGCGACCACCACACAGCCGATCGCCGCCCACTGGACGGGTGCCAACGACTCGCCGACGACGGCCAGGCCGGCCAGAGCCGCGGCCGCCGGCTCGAGGCTCATCAGCACCCCGAACGTCGCCGCGGGCAGGGTCCGCAGCGCCGCCAGCTCGGCGCTGTAGGGCACCACCGAGCTGAGCAGGCCGACGGCGGCGCCGAGCAGCAGCACCCGCTGGTCGGCCAGGTCGGCGGTGTCCACGGTCAGCAGCAGCGGGGTCAGCAGGGCCACGGCGACCAGGCTGGCGAGCGCCAGCCCGTCGATGCCCTCCCACCGCCGGCCGGTGGCCGCACTGGAGAGGATGTAGCCGGACCACGCCGCCCCGGCGAGGACGGCGTACAGGATGCCGAGGGGGTCGAGGTGCCCGCGCTCGAAGCCCAGCAGCAGCACCCCGAGCCCGGCCAGGACCACCCAGCCCAGGTCGCGGGGACGCCGGAAGCCGACCGCCGCGAGGACCAGCGGGCCGATGAACTCGATGGTGACCGCGACGCCGATCGGGATCCGCGAGAACGACTGGTAGATGCCCCAGTTCATCGCGCCGAGGCAGGCGCCGTACCGCGCCGCGACCAGCCAGTCCTCGCGGCTGCGACCACGCAGCCGGGGCCGCGCCCACAGCATCAGCACCAGCGAGCTGGTCGCCAGCCGCAGCCACACCACGCCGTTGGGAGCGATGTCGTCGAAGAGCAGCTTCGCGAAGCCGGCACCGAGCTGGACCGAGCCGATCCCGAGCAGGACCAGCCCGATCGCCACCCCGAGGGGCGGGCCGTGGCGGGGTGTGGTCACCCGCAGAAGGTAGGACGTCTCGGTGGAAAGCGACGAACCGCCGGCCCCCCACGGGCCGGCGGTTCGTCGCCCCCTCGGGGCGTGGTGGACTGCCTGGACTGTCTGGACTACCTGGACTACTTGGCGGCGACGATGCCGTCGACGGTGACCTTGCGGCCGTCCTTGCTGACGACCTTGATCTTGAGAGTGCCGGTCTGGACGCTGCCGAGGTCGAGGACCGGGACGGTGACCTGGCCGGCCTTGCCCTTGAGGTTGATGGTCTTGACGACGGTGCCGTTCCAGTAGACCTTGACCTTGCCGCCCTTCTTGGCCTTCGCGACGATCAGGTCGACGTGACGGGCCTGGACGCCGGCGAGCGTCAGCTTGCGGTTCTTCTTCTTGGTGATGGTGGCGGTGTTGTTGAAGGCGCCGGCCTTGGCGATGCGCTTCCACTTCTTGCCGCTCAGGGCGGTGTCGTCGAGCGGGACGGTGGTGCAGCGCTCGGTGGAGCGGAAGCCGAGGTTGCCCGCCTTGTCGGTGCCCTGGGCCTGGAAGCAGTAGGTGCTGCCGAAGGCGCCGGCGAAGGGCTGGGAGGTGGTGGTGACGTTGTTGGCGATCACCTGCTGGGCTCCGAAGCCGGTGTTCCAGGCCGCGGAGCGGACCATGACGTCGGTGCTCTTGACACCCGAGAGGGAGTCGGTGACGTTCCAGGCGACGTCGAAGCCCGGCGCGCTGACCGGTCCGCCGGGGGCGGTGATCGTGGCGATGGGGCCGGCGACGTCGAGGAAGTCGGCCTGGACGTAGGAGTTGAAGCCGTTCGAGACGATTCCGACGGCGACAGCGTTGCCCTCGCGGTCCATGTCGGCGGCGAACGAGCCGTTGGCGGCGCCGGCGTCGTACTGGCCCCACGGGAGCACCGGGTTGGTGTGGTGGCGCACCGTGAGCTGGTCGGCGTCGTTGTGGACGACGACCTGGTCGGCACCGTCGGAGACCAGGCTCACGTGTGCCTGGCTGGTGATCGTCTTGGGCTCGGCGATGGCGGCGGTGCCGAAGCCCTGGCCGGGCTTGGCCACGGCGGCGCGGATCACGTAGGTGTTCCCGTTCTCGAAGGCGGTCCAGGTGGCCTGCAGGGTGCCGTTCGGGCTGACCGCCAGGTCGCGGTACGACGTGCCGACGCCGGTCGGGGAGACCAGCTCGACGTTGCCGAGCGTGCCGTTGGGGCTGACCCGGACCACCAGGGCCCGGGTCTTGGCGGCCTCGATGCCGCCGAACATCACGGCTCCGCTCCCGTCGTCGGCCAGCTCCGCCTCGGTCTCGTTCTGGGTGTCGCCGAGCCAGACGATCGGCTTCGGGCCGAGCCAGCCCACCGCTGCGTTGCGCCGGGTGACCATGATCGTGTCCTCGCCGCTCTCGTTGTCGTAGTACGACAGCAGGACGTCACCCGCCGGGTTCACGTCGAGCGACGGGTCGAAGGTGTGGTAGCCGAAGTTGTCGACGACAGGGGTGCCGCCCTTGGCCCACACCGAGGTCTGGATCCGGTCCGCGCCGCTGTGCTCGGTGTCGAAGGCGGCGTGCACGCGTCCGGTCGCGTCCATCCCGGCGTCGATGGAGTCGATCGTCGTGATGTCGGTGCTCGCGCTGAGCAGCGTGGAGCCGTCCCAGGTGCCATTGGGGAGGTAGCGCGACGCGCGCACCTTCTGTTCGCCGCCGGTCGTCTGGTTCCACACGACGGCGAGGTCGCCGTTGTCGTTGGCGACGGCGTGGGCGTCGTGGGCGTCGGTGACCGGTGCGGCCGTCACCTGCTTCGGCGGGCCCCAGACACCGTCGTTGGCGACGGCGGCGTACACCTTGGTGCCGCCGACGACCGGCCGGGTCCACGCGGCGAGCGCGTCACCGGAGCCGAAGGCCACGACGTCGACCGAGCTCGGAACGTCGCCGAAGTTGCTGATGTTGCCGCTGTCGATGCCGCCCACTGCCTGGGCGGGGCTTCCGGTGAGGCCGAGGGTGCCGACGGCGATGGCCGCGGTCGTCAGGCCGAGGATCCGCGTGCGGATCGAGGTGCTCTTCGTGGTGTTCATGGTCTTCTCCTGTGAGTGGCGGGCGGGCCCGGTTCGTGGTGCGTTGGGAGTAGGAGCAGGCGGCGGGCGAGACCTTGCAGGTTTTCCGGCGAGTTCTCGGGCGGGACTGTCGTCGCCGGAGATGACACGAACCGCCGGCCCCCCACGGACCGGCGGTTCGTCGCCCCTCGGGGCGGAAGGTGGAGCTACTTGGCGACGACGATGCCGTCGAGGGTGACCTTGCGGCCGTTCTTGCTGACGACCTTGATCTTGAGGGTGCCGGCCTGGACGCTGCCGAGGTCGAGGACCGGGACGGTGACCTGGCCGGTGCCCTTGAGGCTGACCTTCTTGACCAGGTGGCCGTTCCAGAGGACCTTGACCTTGCCGCCCTTCTTCGCCTTGGTGAGCAGGAGCGAGAGGTGGCGCGCCTGGACGCCGGAGAGGGTGAGCTTGCGGCCCTTCTTCTGGGTGACGGTGGCGGTGTTGTTGAACGCGCCGGCCTTGGCGATCCGCTTCCACTTCTTGCCGCTCAGGGCGGTGTCGTCGAGCGGGACCGTGGTGCAGCGCTTCGGCGTGGTCGTCGCGTTGCCGGAGGTGTCGGTGGCCCGGGCCTGGAAGCAGTAGCTGGTGCCGAGAACGGCCGGGAAGGCGGCCGAGGTGCCCGGGGCGTTGTCGATCACGACCGCCGGAGCGCCGTGCTGCGCCTGGTTCCAGGCGGCCGCGGTCGCGTAGATGTCGGTCCCGGGCTGCAGGCCGGAGAGGGAGTCGGTGACCGACCACGCCAACGGAATCGACGTGGACATCGTGGTGGCGGCACCGGGCTGGCTGAGCGTGACCGCCGGACTGCCGGCGTCGAGGAAGCGGGCGAACGCGCCCTCGAGCGGCTTGAGGCCGATCGTGACCAGGTTGCCTCCCGCGTCGACGTCGGCGGCGGTGTCCGGCAGGTAGCCCTGCTCGGTGCTGACCGGTGCGAACGGCTGGACCTGGGACGTGCGGTAGTGCGTCACCACTCGGCTGTTGCCGCTGTGCTGGATGGCGCGCAGGCCGCCCTCGCCGGCGAGGGCGATCGGCCGCTGGGCGTCAGGGAGAGTTCCGGTGAGCGTCGCCGGGGTGCCCGGGTAGGCGCCGTCAGCCGCGCTGGCGTAGCGGATCGACTTCGTGCCGTCCTTCGTAACGACGTAGGCGAACAGTGCCTTCCCCTCGTCGTCGATGTCGACGCTCGGCTCCGATGCGAAGTCCTCGTCGAGGGAGACGAGATGACCGGGCAGCGCCGTACCGTCGGCGAGGACCGGGCTGGTCTCGGCCCGGTAGTAGGCGTTGGACACCACCGAGTAGATGACCTGGCCCTTGCCGTTCTCGCTGATCGCGACGTCGGCAGCCGAGGCGATGTTGCCGGAGTTGGAGGTGCTGTCGCCGAGGTTCCAGCCCTGACCGGGCGTACGGCGGCTCACCGTCATCACGTCGTTGATCAGGCCGGTGTAGTTGTAGGCGATCAGCGCCTCACCCTTGGAGTTCACGTCCAGGGCAGGGTTCCAGGCATCGCTCTCGGAGAGCGTCTTCGGTGCTCCCGGGCCGGCACCTTGCGGCCACTCCGTCACGAGCAGCTTGTTGTCGATGTTCTCGCCGTCGACCGTCGCGGCCGCAATGACCAGTCCGTCGCCGGCGACCCCGAGCTGCGGCTGCCCGACGACTTCGGTGCCGGACGGCGTCATCAGGTTCAGCCCGGTCCAGCTCGCCGGACCGACCTGTCGGCTGACCCGCAGGCGATCGACGCCGCCGACGTTCTCGACCCAGCCGACGGCAGCGGCGCCCTGGCCGTTGCTGGCCAGGACGAGCTTCGTCGCGTCGACGTCGCTGCGGACGACGGCATGCCCGGACCAGACGCCATCGGTGGCCGTGTAGGCGTGGACCGCGCCGTCGATGATGGCGGCCGCGACGGCGTCGCCGTCGCCGGTCGACACCACGTCGACGTCGGTCATCGCCCCGTTGGGGAAGGGGACCTTCGTCGAGGTCTTCCACGCGTCGGCATCGGCCGGGGTGGCGAGACCGAGGGTCAGGGTGCCGACGGCGAGTGCTGCGGTGGTGAGTCCGAGAAGCTGGGTACGCATGGTGCTGCCTTTCGCGGAGGGGGGGGGGGGGGGGGGGGGGGGTGTTCGACGGGAGTAGGAGCAGCCCGCCGGCAGGACCTTGCAGATTTCCGAGAACTTCTTTCAGCGGAGATCCGGTGCGGCCCGGTGACACCTACGTTCGTCCCGGCGGGGGTCCCGCCACATCCGCGCGCACCACGCAACCAACGCCCCGCACCACGGAGCCAACACGGAGCCAAGACCTGGCAAGAGGTTTCGAGACGAGTCGCCCGCCCCTCGCAGGCTCGGGCCGAGCCGATCGCTCCTCAACCCGCCGCCGTGTTGCACGCGTTCGCAGGCTCACGAGCGGCGCCGCCGCCTACGATGCCGACGTGCGCTCCCCGGTGCTCGTCTCGCGGACCCTCGAGCGCGCGCGCCTGCGCGGTGCCCTCGAGGCGCTCGGGCAGGGCCGGGGCGGGCTCTGGGTGCTGCGCGGCGACCCCGGGATCGGGAAGTCCCGCCTCGCGACCGCGGTGGCGGCGGAGGCCGCCGACCGAGGGCTCGAGGTGCTGTCCGGTCGCGCCGTCCCCTCGGGTACGCCGACCCCGCTCCGCCCGCTCAGCGAGGCCCTGCTCGGCTGGCTGCGCACCCATGAGGTCCCGGACGACCGGCTGCTGGCGCCGTACCTGCCCACGCTCGCGCGGCTCGCGCCCCAGCTCGGCCCGGTCGCGCCGGACGGCGTCTCCTCGGTGATGCTGCTCGGCGAGGGGCTGTTGCGGCTGGCCCGGACGGTCCCGGCGCCGGGCATGGTGCTCGTCATCGAGGACCTGCACTGGGCGGACCCCGAGACTCTGGCGCTCGTGGAGTACCTCGGCGACAACACCGGTGAGGTGCCGCTCCTGGTGCTGGCCACCAGCCGGCTGCACGAGTCGCCGGTCGCCAACGAGCTGGTCAGCGCGCTGGAGCGGCGGCGCTCCGCCGAGACGGTCGACCTGCTCCCGATGGCCGACGACGACATCGCCGCGATGGCGCGGGCCTGCCTGGACGCCGAGCCGTCCGGCGAGGTCGTGGCGTGGCTGCAGAAGTACAGCGCCGGATACCCGCTCTTCGTCGAGGAGATGCTCGCCGACCTGAGTGACGCCGGGCTCCTCGAGGGACCGCTTCCGGTGCTGGTCCCGCGGCCGTTCGCGCGCTCGGTCGAGGGCCGGCTCGCCGAGGTCGGGCCGGGGGCCCGCGAGGTCGCGACGGCCGCCGCGATGCTCGGCCCCGAGTTCGACTGGAGGCTGGTGTCCGAGGCCCTCGGGCTCTCGGACACCGACGTCGCCGGCGCCCTGCGCGAGCTGCGCGACCAGCGGCTCGTCGTGGCCGTGCCGCCCGACCGGTTCGTCTTCCGGCACGCGCTCACCCGCGAGGCCGTGCTCTCCGGGCTGCTCGCCCCCGAGCGAGCCCGCCTCGCCGGCGTGCTCGCCGCCGCGCTGGCCGGCCGCTCGACCGACTCGGCCGACGACCACCACCAGCTCGCCGAGCTGTTCGAGGCCGCCGGCGACGACGCCCGCGCCGTCGAGCTGTGGCTGGCGACCGCGCGGGACGCGATCGACCGCGGCGCCCTGGTCAGCGCCCGGGAGGCGATCGGCCGCGCCTTGGAGCGCTGTACGCCGGGCAGCGAGCTCGAGAGCCGGGCGCGGGAGGCCGAGGTCGAGGTGCACGCGCTCGCGGGCGACGTACCCCGGGCACTGGAGGCCGGGGAGCGGCTGACCGAGGAGCTCGCCGACGATCCCGGCCGGCTGGCCGCCGTACGACTCCGGTTGGCGCGGGCGCTGCTCGCCGGCGGCCGGTGGGACGAGGCCGAGGCGATGCTGGACGCCGCCGCGGGGCACGACCCGGTGCAGGCGCACGTCCTCGCGGCCCGGCTCGCGCTCGGCCGGGAGGACGATCTCGCGGCCGCCGAGCGGGCCTCCGCCGCGCTGGCCGCTGTGGGGGAGGACCGACCGGAGATCGCGTGCGAGGCGTGGGAGGTGCTCGGCCGGGCGACCCGGGCGCGCGACCACGTCGCCGGCGAGGAGGCCTTCGAGGCCGGCTACCGGCTCGCCGAGGCCGAGGACCTGCCGCTGTGGCGCTGCCGGCTGCTCGCCGCCCTCGGCGGCCTCGACCTGGCCGCCCGCCGCCCGACGGAGGACCGTCTGACGGCCGCCCGCCGGGTCGCGCTCGACGTCGGCGCCATCGCAGTGGCCGCGCGGATCGAGATCGACCTCAACCTGGTGCGGATCCGCTACCTCGACCTCGACGACGCGATGGCCGCCGTCGACAACGCGATCACGATGATGGACCGGCTCCGGCTGCCCGAGCTGCCGACGGCGTACCTCCTGCGCGCGGCGACCCACGGTCTCGCCGGCCGCACCGACGCGATGGAGGCCGACGTCGCGACGGCCGGCACGATGCCGATGGACGAGGCGCTGAGACTGGTCGGGATCCCCGGGCACATCCGGTCGTTCGTCGCCCTCGGACACGGTCGGTACGACGAGGCGCGGGCCCAGCTGGCGACGGCGATGGAGTACCACCGCCGCACGCCGAGCATGCCCTTCTCCCTGCGCGGGTTCTGGGCGCTGCTGGAGACGGCCGTCGGCGACGACGGTGGTGCGGCCGCGCGCGAGGAGGTGCGCACCGGCCCGCAGGCCAACAGCCCCCACAACGCCTTCGCGCTGAGGTACGCCGAGGCGATCGCCCTCGGTCGTGCCGGTGCGAGCGCCGAGGCCGAGCGGGTCTTCGCCGACGCGGAGTGGGGCCTGCCCGGCCGCGAGCCGTGGCCCGAGCTGCACGCCCGGCTGCTGGTCGCGACCGCGGCGGCCCGCGACGGCTGGGGCACGCCCGAGCCGTGGTTCCGGCACTGCCTCGACGGGCTGGTCGGCTACGGCCTCACCGAGGCCGCATCCGGATGCCGGGTCGCGATGCGGGAGGCCGGGTTCGCCGTACCGAGGAAGGCGGCGGGCGCCCAGCGGGTCCCGACCCACCTGCAGCGCCTCGGCGTGACCGCGCGCGAGCACGACGTGCTGGGGCTGGTGGCCGAAGGTCTGCAGAACAAGCAGATCGCCGACCGGCTCTACCTCTCGGTGCGGACCGTGGAGACCCACGTCGCCCGGCTGCTGCAGCGCACCGGGTGCGCCGATCGCAGCGAGCTCGCGGCGCATCTGGAGGCGCCTACAGCGTGATGCTCGGCCGGGTGGCCAGCCCGAGGTCCTCGACCGCCTCCAGCCGTTCGCACCACCACGACCGCGCGGTGCCGTGGGTGCCGGGCTCGAGCGCCGCCTCGAGATCGGGTACGGCGCCCGCGTCGGCCAGCTCCACCACGACCGTGCACCGGTCGTGGTCGGCGGCCAGCAGCCAGCGACTGGTCACGAACCCCGGCAGCCGCCGCAGCCACGGCGCCACCTCGTTGCGCAGCCGGGTCAGCACCTCGTCGCTGCGGTCGGGCACGAGGACCAGGGTGGCCAGCAGCGTCGTCATGGCTCCAGGGTCGCCGCCGGGTGCCGGGCGCTACATCCGTGGCGGGTACGGACTCAAGGAAATGACCGCCGGCAGCGATGACTTCTGTCGGTGGTCGGGGTCACAGTGGGGAGGAGCGGTCAGCGAACAGCCACGAGGAGGAGCGATGACGACGATCCTGATGGTGGGCACCCGCAAGGGGCTCTGGGTCGGCCGGTCGGAGGACCGGGTCGAGTGGGACTTCACCGGTCCCCACCACGACATGGAGGAGGTCTACTCCTGCCTGGTCGACACCCGCATGTCCACCCCGAGGCTCTTCGCCGGCGCGTCCTCGAGCTGGCTGGGCCCCCAGCTGCGCTGGTCCGACGACCTCGGCGAGACCTGGCAGGAGACCCCCAACGGCGCGATCCGGTTCCCCGAGGGGGCCGGCGCGACGGTCGAGCGGATCTGGCAGGTCGTCCCCGGCGTCGGCGACGGCGTCCTGCACGCCGGCACCGAGCCCGGTGCGGTGTTCACCTCGCGCGACGGCGGTGCCAGCTTCGCGCTCGAGGAGGGGCTGTGGAACCACCCGCACCGCGAGCAGTGGGGTGCGGGCTTCGGCGGCCAGGCCTTCCACACCGTCCTTCCGCACCCCAGCGACCCGGCGTCCATGACGGTCGCCATCTCCACCGGTGGCGTCTACCGCACCACCGACGGCGGCGCCTCGTGGGAGCCGCGCAACAAGGGCATCCGCGCCGACTTCCTCCCCGAGGACCAGCGCTATCCCGAGTTCGGGCAGTGCGTCCACAAGGTCACCCGCCATCCCTCGCGCCCCGAGCGGCTCTACGCCCAGAACCACGGCGGCGTCTACCGCTCCGACGACGAGGGCGGCTCCTGGACCTCGATCGGCGACGACCTGCCCAGCGACTTCGGTTTCCCGATCGTCGTCCACCCGCATCGCCCCGACACGATCTGGGTGTTCCCGCTCGGCGGCGGCGACCGCCGCTACCCGCCCGACGCCAAGGCGCGCGTGTGGCGCTCCGACGACGCGGGGGAGTCCTGGACGCCGTACGGCACCGGTCTGCCGGACGCCTTCTACGTCGGCGTCATGCGCGACGCCCTCTGCGCCGACTCCCACGACCCCGCCGGCCTCTACTTCGGCGCCCGCAACGGCTCGGTCTGGGCCTCGGCCGACGACGGCGAGACCTGGCGCCAGGTCGCGGCCGACCTGCCCGACGTCATGTCGGTCAAGGCCGGGGTCTCCTAGGCTCGCGCCATGCCTGCCTTCTCGCAGACCCACGAGACGACGGTCGCTGCCCCGGCCGCGACCGTCCACGCCCTCGTCGATGACTTCCACGAGTGGATCAAGTGGTCCCCGTGGGAGGGCCTCGACCCCGACCTCAAGCGGACGTACGGCGGCGCCGGCGTGGGGGCGACGTACGCCTGGTCCGGCAACAAGCAGGCAGGCGAGGGCCGGATGACCTTCACCTCGATCACCCCGACCCAGGTGGTCGTCGACCTCGAGTTCCTCAAGCCGTTCAAGGCCCAGAACGTCGTCACCTTCGACCTCACACCTGCCGGCACGGACACCCGGGTGGCCTGGACGATGAGCGGCCAGCGCAACCTCGCGTTCGCGGTGATGGGGAAGCTGTTCTTCGACAAGGCGATCGCCAAGGACTTCCGGCGGGGGCTGGCCTCGCTGAAGGCAGCGGCCGAGGAGAAATGAGTTTCACCGGTCGACCGGTGAAACTCCCGCCTGGACGAGGAAGCTTCCTCGTCCAAGCGCCAGTTTCGTCGTCCAACCCCGCCAGTTTCACCGGTCGACCGGTGAAACTGGCGGCTGGCCCACAGGCGTAGCCTTGGCGCATGCCCACCCTTCGTTCCGCGACGTCCACCTCGGGCCGCAACATGGCCGGCGCGCGCGCCCTCTGGCGCGCCACCGGCATGACGGACTCGGACTTCGGCAAGCCGATCATCGCCATCGCGAACTCGTTCACCGAGTTCGTCCCCGGTCACGTCCACCTGCGTGACCTCGGCAAGATCGTCGCGGAGTCGGTCGTAGCGGCCGGCGGCGTCGCGAAGGAGTTCAACACGATCGCGGTCGACGACGGCATCGCGATGGGCCACGGCGGCATGCTCTACTCCCTGCCCAGCCGCGAGCTGATCGCCGACGCGGTCGAGTACATGGTCCAGGCCCACTGCGCCGACGCGATCGTGTGCATCTCCAACTGCGACAAGATCACCCCCGGCATGCTGCTGGCCGCGCTGCGGCTCAACATCCCGGTCGTGTTCGTGTCCGGCGGCCCCATGGAGGCCGGCAAGACCACGGCCATCGAGGGCATCGTCCACAGCAAGCTCGACCTGGTCGACGCGATGGTGGCCTCGGCCAACGAGGCCGTCTCCGACGACCAGCTCGACACCATCGAGCGCTCGGCCTGCCCGACCTGCGGCTCGTGCTCGGGCATGTTCACCGCCAACTCGATGAACTGCCTGACCGAGGCGATCGGCCTGTCCCTGCCGGGCAACGGCTCGACGTTGGCCACCCACGCCAAGCGCCGCGCGCTGTTCGAGGAGGCCGGGCGGGTCGTCATGGACCTGTGCCGCCGCTACTACGAGGACGACGACGAGTCGGTCCTGCCGCGCAACATCGCCAGCCGCGATGCGTTCGAGAACGCCGTGGCCCTCGACGTCGCGATGGGCGGTTCGACCAACACCGTGCTCCACCTGCTGGCTGCGGCCCGCGAGGCCGAGCTCGACTTCGACGTCCACGACATCGACGCGATCTCGCGTCGCGTCCCGTGCCTCAGCAAGGTCGCGCCGAACTCCCCGAAGTTCCACATGGAGGATGTCCACCGCGCCGGCGGCATCCCCGCGCTCCTCGGCGAGCTGCGCCGCGGCGGCGCGCTCAAGGAAGGCGTCCACTCGGTCCACTCCCCGAACCTCGACGAGTGGCTCGGCGCGTGGGACATCCGCGGCGCGAGCCCTTCGCCCGAGGCGCTGGAGCTGTTCCAGGCTGCCCCCGGCGGCGTCCGGACGACGGAGCCGTTCTCGACCGAGAACCGCTGGGGCACCCTCGACACCGATGCGGCCGAGGGCTGCATCCGCGACTTCGACCACGCCTACACCGCCGACGGTGGCCTGGCTATCCTCACCGGCAACATCGCGGTCGACGGCTGCGTCGTGAAGTCGGCCGGCGTCCCCGAGGAGTCGCTGACCTTCCACGGCACCGCGATCGTCTTCGAGTCCCAGGACGCCGCGGTGGAGGGCATCCTCGGGAAGAAGGTGGAGGAAGGCCATGTCGTGGTCATCCGCTACGAGGGGCCCAAGGGCGGCCCCGGCATGCAGGAGATGCTCTACCCGACGGCCTTCCTCAAGGGCCGCGGCCTGGGCCAGAAGTGCGCCCTCATCACCGACGGCCGGTTCTCCGGCGGCACCAGCGGCCTGTCCATCGGGCACATCTCGCCCGAGGCGGCCGGCGGCGGCCTGATCGCGCTGATCGAGGACGGTGACCCGATCTCGATCGACATCCCCAACCGCAGCATCCACCTCGACGTCGACGAGCACACGCTCGCCGAGCGCCGGGTGCTGCAGGAGAAGCGCGACAAGCCGTACACGCCCCTCGACCGCCAGCGCCCGGTCTCTGCCGCGCTGCGGGCCTACGCGTCGATGGCGACCGCGGCCTCCGACGGCGCGTACCGCCGCGTCCCCGAATGATCGCGGGCTGAGCATTGGGCAAGGTCCACGCCAGGGTCGAGGGTCGGCTCCGGGAGTTCGTCGACGCGCAGCAGGTGTTCTTCGTCGCCACCGCGCCGCTCGCCGGCGACGGCCACCTGAACCTGTCGCCGCGCGGCATCCCGGGCACCTTCGGCATGGTCGACGAGGCCACCTTCGCCTGGCTCGACGGCACCGGCAGCGGCAGCGAGACGATCGCGCACCTGCGTGAGAACGGCCGGATCACGGTGATGTTCTGCGCCTTCGAGGGCGCCCCCAACATCGTGCGCTTCCACGGCCGCGGCCGGGTCGTCACGGTCTACGACGAGGAGTACGCCGGGCTCGCGGCCCGGTTCGCCGACCTGCCCGGTGCGCGGGCCGTGGTCGTGGTCGACATCGAGCGGATCTCCGACTCGTGCGGCTGGACGGTCCCGCTGATGGAGTACGCCGGGGAGCGCGACCTGCTGGCGCCCTACTTCGAGCGCAAGGGGATCGACGGCTCGGCCGACTACCGGCGCCGCAAGAACCGCACCAGCATCGACGGGCTGCCCGCCTTCGACTTCGACCCGCTCGACGAGTGGTCGACGCTCGCCGGCCTCGGCCGGATCCGGGAGCGGCTCGCCAGCCAGATCGACGGCTGGACCGCGCCGTACTCCTGGGCGCTCGCCCACGACGGCGAGATCTCCCACGTCAACGCGCCGGGCGCCCAGCACGGTCTGCCGGCGGTGATCCTGGCGACCGTGCTCAAGCACGACGGCGCGACCGCGACCCTCGAGGTCAGCCGCCAGCAGCTGGACGAGGCGATCACCACCCTCGCGCCGGCCAGTGCCTGCACCGAGGTCGGGCACCCCAACCTCGCCGCCTGGCGGGAGCTTCGCGACGCCCACGACGAGCGCGGCGGCACCATCACCGCCGTCTTCGTCCGCGACGCCGCCGACCCGGAGACCTCCGCGACCGACGCGACCCTGCGCTCGCGCTGGTGACCGGCCCGCACCGCATCGCCGCGGTCGTCATCCTCGGCCTGGCCCTGCTGCTCGCCGCGTTCACCGACCCCGGGCACACCGACCGCGGTGCCGTACGCCGGCCCGAGCCGGTCGCCGTACCCGGAACCCCCGAGACCCCCGCGCCCGTCCCTCCCGCACCGCCGACCCTGCCCGCCGGCACCCCGCGCTGGCAGAGCGAGCGGGTCCTGCCGGACCGCGGGATGCTCGTCGCCTACTACGGCACGCCCGGCACCGGCTCCCTCGGCGTGCTGGGGGAGACCTCGCCGAGGAAGGCCTTCCGCCGCCTGCAGCGCGCCGCCGCCCCGTTCGCGCGCCCGGGCCGACCGGTGCGCCCGGTGTTCGAGCTGATCGTCAGCGTCGCCGACGGCCACCCCGGCAAGGACCGCGACTTCAGCCACGACATCCGCAGGTCCGCCGTCCGGGCGTACGTCGACGCGGCCCGCGACCTCGGCGCCCTCCTCGTGCTCGACCTCCAGACCGGCCGCACCGACTTCCTCGAGGTCGCGAAGCGCTGGGAGTGGGCGCTCGAGCAGCCCCACGTCAGCCTGGCCATCGACCCCGAGTGGCGGGTCCGCCGCGGCCAGCGTCCCGCCCGGGTCATCGGCAGCGTCGGCGCCGGCGAGGTCAACCGCACCACCGCGTGGCTCTCGAGGCTGGTCGTCGAGCACGACCTGCCCGAGAAGCTGTTCGTCGTCCACCAGTTCCGCACGTCGATGGTGCGCCACATCGGCCGGGTCAAGCCCCGCGACGGACTCCAGCTTCTCCAGCACGTCGATGGGTTCGGCAACCGCGGCCAGAAGCTCGCCACCTACCGCACCGTCGCCCGGCCCGACATCTTCGCAATGGGCTTCAAGCTGTTCTACGACGAGGACTTCAACCTGATGGGCGCCAAGGCGGTCCACCGGATCCGGCCCCGGGTCCGCTTCGTTTCCTACCAGTGAGCGAGAGGGTGTCGATGGAGACCAACGCGCACGGCCAGGGGCTCGGTGCCCCGATCCCGGGCTGGGAGCCGCGGCCGTGGCCCGAGCCGGTCCTGCTGCACGGCCGCTATGTCGCGGTCGAACCGCTGGGCTCGGCCCGCTACGCCGAGCTCTTCGCGGCGACCTGTGGCGACGACGACGCCGACCTGTGGACCTACCGGCCGATCCCGAGGCCGCGCACCCTGCCCGAGCTGTGGATGCATCTCGCCGCCCACCTCGACGACCCCGCCATGGTGACCTTCGCGCTCGTCCCGCTGGAGGGCGAGGCCGCCGGTACGGCGGCCGGCATCGCGTCGTACATGCGCATCGAGACCGGCCACGGCCAGGTCGAGGTCGCCGGCGTCCTCTTCGGCCGCGCGCTGCAGCGCACCCGTGCCGCCACCGAGGCGATCCACCTGCTGATGCGCAACGCCTTCGACCTCGGCTACCGGCGCTTCGAGTGGAAGTGCGACAGCCTCAACGAGCCGTCGCGGAAGGCCGCACTCCGCCTGGGCTTCGTCGAGGAGGGTCGCTTCCGCAACCACATGGTCACCCAGGGACGCAACCGCGACACTGACTGGTTCTCGGTCACCGACGACGAGTGGCCTGCGGTGTGCGCGGCCCACGAGCAGTGGCTCGACCCGGCGAACTTCGACGACGCGGGCCGGCAGCGCACTGCGCTCTCCGTCGCGCGCTAGGCAGGGCCTAGCGTCCGAGCACCTGCAGCACGGACTGCGCCTGGGCCCGCGCGCCGGCGGAGTTCGGGTGCGCGGGTACGGCGACGGCGAGGCCGTTGAGCGAGATCACGCCGAGCCCCTCGACGTACCGGGTCAGCGGGCCGGTGCACACGTGGTGCCCGGTGCTGAGCGGGTGCGTGTCGACCAGCTCCGCGCCGCCGCGGCCGGCGGCCCGCACGAGCATCGCGTTGAGCTTGGCGAAGGTGTCGTGCAGGTAGGCCATGTCGGGGTTCGTGATCGGCACGACCGGCCAGCAGCCGCGCTGCGGGATCGCGTCGAGGTAGTTGACCAGCAGCACCCGGGCCTCGGGCGAGCGGCGGTGGATCTCCTCGAGCGCGCCGACCACCTTGTCCTCGGACGCCTCGATCGCGGCCGCGAGCTGGTCGACCCCGCCGGCGGTGAACCGCTCCTTGCAGGCCCCCAGCGGCGGCTGCGAGAGGTCGACGAGGGGCAGCACCCCGGGCAAGGGCAGCGTGGGTGCCGGGAGGCCGATCGGCGAGAGCGAGATGCACGACATCGCCGCGCTCGCGACCCCTGCGTCGTTGCCGCCGATGCCGACCGTGACCAGGTCCGTGGTGGGCGTGAGGCGGTCGAACTGGGGTGGGTTCACGCCGCCGAGCGGCAGCTTCTGCGGCTGCGTGAAGTCGTCGGTCGTCGCGGAGCCGCAGGTCGCGTCGCGGAACGTCGTGACGCCGAGCTGCCGGCCCACCAGCTTGGGGTAGTTGCGGTGCGACTGGGCGCAGTCGATCGGCGCGTACGTCGCGTCCGGCAGCCCGTCCTTGTCGAGGAGGACGACATCGGCCGACCACGAGTCGCCCAGCGCGACGTACTCGTCGTAGGCGGGCTGGTCCGCTGCCAGCGTGGGCGCGGGCGCCGCGACGGCGAGGACCGGGACCGCCAGGGCCAGGGACCCGAGCAGGACGCGCAGGGTGGTGGTACGACGCGGGAGCATGTTCTCCACAACGAGTGGAGGTGACCGCGGTCACTGTCGGGGGCCGGTGCTTGGGTGGAGGCATGGACCAGCGGATCAGCTTCATCACCCTCGCGGCCGACGACCTCGACGCCACCCGGCGCTTCTACCGCGACGGCCTGGGCTGGGTGCCCGAGCTCGACGTGCCCGGCGAGGTGCTCATGTTCAAGGCGGGCCAGCTGCTCGTCCTGTCCTTCTGGGGACGCAGCCACTTCGAGGCCGAGGTGGGGGCGACCATGCGCGGGCCGGGCGTCGCCCCGATCACGATCTCCCACAACATGCCGACGCCCGAGGGCGTCGACGAGGTGCTCGAGGCGGCGCGGGCGGCCGGCGCGCCCGAGGTGCACCCCGCCCGGGAGCGCGACTGGGGCGGCTACTCCGGCTACTTCGCCGACCCCGACGGCTACCGGTGGGAAGTCGCCTACAACCCCGGACCCGTGGGGGAGGTGGTGCTGCCCTGAGCAGCCACAACTCAACAGGGGAGCCGACGCAGGCGGCTGAGTTCACGGTCGAGCTGCTGGGCGGCGTGGTGCGCCGCGACCTGCTGGCCGACGACCTGGTGCTCAACGTGAACTTCCCGTTCGTCGGTCCGGGCGAGCGCCTCGGCCGCGCGGTCAAAGCCGACGTCGGCCGCAGCAGCGACCTCGGCCTGACCTACGCGGGCGACGTGCCGGCCACGGGCGGCACCTACCTCCTCTCGGCGGGTGCGCCGGCGACAGAGACCCGGCCGAACGCCGACACCACGGCGCTGGCCAGCGACAACATCCCGGTGACCGCCCTCGACGGCGACTGGGGCAAGCCGATGCCGGTCGGGATCCGGCTGCTGCTGGGCTCGCTGCGCTGAGCTGGGCCTGCGGCGCTCCTGACGCCCGGACGGGGTGTCCGCCAGAATGGGAGGCGTGGCGGACACCTCGGCAGGCGACCTGCTCTCGACGGTGATCTGCGACCTGGTCGCCGACATCCGTGACGGGCGGGAGCCGGCGTTGGCCGACGCACCCGACGCCGTCCACCGGCTGCGCACGTCGGTTCGCCGGTTGCGCAACGTGCTGGCCGGGTTCGAGCGGTACGTCGAGAGGCGGCCGGCGCGGGAGCTGCGCGGCCACCTGGCGTCGTACGGCACCCTGCTGGGGGCCGGACGCGATCTGGAGGTCCGGGCCGAGGACTGCCGGCGGGTCCTCGCGGCGCTCGGGCGGACCGATCTCGAGCCGACCCTGGTGGAGCCGCTCCTCGCCGCGCACGACGGTGCGCACGCGGTCCTCGTCGCGTGGCACGGGTCGCCGGACGCGGTGGCGCTGGACCACCTCCTCGCGACGTGGGGCGAGGAGGTTCCGGTGACCGACCGTGCCCGGCGTCGCGCCGACCGGGTGAGGGCGAGGGTGCTGCGCCGCGAGCTGGAGCGGGTGCTGGACCGCGCGGCCGTGGGGGAGGCCTCCCACGACGTCCGCAAGGCCGCGCGCCGGCTGCGCCACGTCGCCGAGGCGGTCGGTGCCGCCGATCTCGCCCGCGCGGGCAAGGACGTCCAGGGCCGCCTCGGCGACCACCGCGACGCCCTCCTGCTCGCCCGGTACCTGTGGTCGGCCGGTGCGCCGGCGGTCGTGGTCGCCCAGGTCGAGGCGGGGGCCAGCCGCGCCCTCGAGGGCCTGCCGGGGGACCTCGCCGTGCTCCGTTCGCTCGACGGCGCGACGGACGAATCCTGAGACTGCTGTCTTGCCATCTGAGACGTGTGGGACACTGGTTCGACGGCACGACGTGCGGCGGCTACGGTGATTCCATGCATGACCTGCTTCTCGTACGCACCGGACGCGCCGGCTGATCCTGACCAGGACAATCCGTCAGTCAATCGCCAGCGCGTCCACCCCTCGTTGCCCAGCAACCGAGGGGTTTTTTGTTGAGTTACGACCAGCAGTTCAGCCCACCACAGCAGACAAGGAACGACTCGGATGAGTGAGCAGCAGGGCTCGGGCGCCAATCCCAAGGCAGACGGCATCACCGGCGCGCAGAGCCTGGTCCGGTCCCTCGAGGCGGCCGGTGTCACCGACATCTTCGGCATTCCGGGCGGCGCGATCCTCCCGGCCTACGACCCGCTGATGGACAGCAGCATCCGCCACATCCTCGTGCGCCACGAGCAGGGTGCGGGCCACGCCGCGCAGGGGTACGCCGCCGCGTCCGGCCGGGTCGGCGTGTGTATGGCGACGTCCGGACCCGGTGCGACCAACCTGGTCACACCGCTCGCCGACGCCCACATGGACTCCCTGCCGATGGTCGCGATCACCGGCCAGGTCGGCGCCTCGCTGATCGGCACGGACGCCTTCCAGGAGGCTGACATCCGCGGCATCACGATGCCGATCACCAAGCACAGCTTCCTGGTGACCGACCCCGCGGAGATCCCGACCAAGATCGCCGAGGCCTTCCACATCGCTTCCACCGGCCGCCCGGGCCCGGTCCTGGTCGACGTCACCAAGTCGGCGCTGCAGTCCAGCACCACCTTCCAGTGGCCGACCGAGCTCAACCTGCCCGGCTACCGCCCGGTGACCCGCCCGCACGCCAAGCAGATCCGCGAGGCCGCGCGCCTCATGCTCGAGGCCCGCAAGCCGGTCCTGTACGTCGGCGGCGGCACCATCCGCTCCGGCGCCTCCAAGGAGCTGCTCGCCCTCGCCGAGCTCACCGGGATTCCGGTGGTCACCACGCTGATGGCGCGCGGCGCGTTCCCCGACAGTCACCCGCAGCACCTCGGTATGCCCGGCATGCACGGCACCGTGGCGGCCGTCGCGGCGCTGCAGAAGAGCGACCTGATCATCAGCCTCGGCGCCCGCTTCGACGACCGAGTCACCGGCAACCTCGACTCGTTCGCGCCCGGCGCCAAGGTGATCCACGCCGACATCGACCCGGCCGAGATCGGCAAGAACCGCTACGCCGACGTCCCGATCGTGGGCGACGTCCGCGAGGTCCTGGTCGACCTGATCACCACCCTGCGCACCGAGCAGGAGGCCGGCAACACCGGCGACTACGAGGGCTGGGTCGCGTTCTGCGCCGGCGTGAAGAAGAAGTACCCGCTCGGCTACGACCGCCCGGCTGACGGCGGCCTCGCGCCGCAGTACGTCCTCGAGCGGCTCGGTGCCATCTCGGGCCCCGACACGATCTACACCGCGGGCGTCGGCCAGCACCAGATGTGGGCCGCCCACTTCGTCGGCTACGAGCGCCCCAACACCTGGATCAACTCCGGCGGCCTCGGCACCATGGGCTTCTCCGTGCCGGCCGCGATGGGCGCGAAGGTCGCGATGCCCGACCAGACCGTGTGGTCGGTCGACGGCGATGGCTGCTTCCAGATGACCAACCAGGAGCTCGCCACCTGCGCGATCAACAACATCCCGATCAAGGTCGCGGTCATCAACAACGAGTCGCTCGGCATGGTGCGCCAGTGGCAGACGCTGTTCTACAACTCGCGCTACTCCAACACCGACCTGCACTCCAAGCGGATCCCCGACTTCGTGAAGCTGGCCGACGCCTACGGCTGCGTGGGCCTGGCCTGCGAGTCGCCCGACGACGTCGACGCGACCATCGCGAAGGCGATGGAGATCAACGACGTGCCCGTGGTCGTCGACTTCCGGGTCCACCGTGACGCCATGGTGTGGCCGATGGTCGCCGCCGGCACCAGCAACGACGACATCAAGTACGCGCGCGACCTCGCGCCCCAGTTCGATGAGGACGATCTCTGATGGCCAAGCACACCCTGTCCGTCCTCGTCGAGGACAAGCCCGGCGTGCTGGCGCGGATCTCCGCGCTGTTCAGCCGCCGCGGCTTCAACATCGAGTCGCTCGCGGTCGGCCCGACCGAGCACGACGAGATCTCGCGGATGACGATCGTGGTCAACGTCGAGTCCTCGCCGCTCGAGCAGGTCACCAAGCAGCTCAATAAGCTGGTCGAGGTCATCAAGATCGTCGAGCTCGACCCGACCGCGTCGGTCAACCGCGAGCTGGTGCTCGTCAAGGTCGCCGCCACGGCGGAGACCCGCGGTGAGGTCCTCGACGTCGTCCAGCTGTTCCGGGCGAAGGTCATCGACGTCGCCTCGGACGCGATCACCATGCAGATCGTCGGGAACGACGGCAAGATCGCCGACTTCCTGCGCGTGCTGGAGCCCTTCGGGATCCGCGAGCTCGTGCAGTCCGGCATGGTGGCCATCGGCCGCGGGCCGCGCTCCATCTCGGAGCGCAGCAAGCCCGTCGCCGTACCGGTGCCGCCTGCCGCATCCGGAGGTTGAGGAGGTCGCGCAGCGACCGTCTCGAAACCCCGGGAACCAGCAGACCAACCCCATCACCACCCCAACCAGCAAGGAGAAGCCCGACGTGGCTGAGATCTACTACGACGACGACGCCGACCTGTCCCTCATCCAGGGCAAGCACGTCGCCGTCATCGGTTACGGCAGCCAGGGCCACGCGCACGCGCTGAACCTGCGCGACTCCGGTGTCGACGTCCGCGTCGGCCTCAAGGAGGGCTCGAAGAGCCGCGCCAAGGCCGAGGAGGAGGGCCTGCGTGTCCTCACCCCGCGCGAGGCCGCGGAGGAGGCCGACGTCATCGTCATCCTCGCCCCCGACCAGGTGCAGCGCCACCTGTACGCCGACGACATCGCGCCGGCGCTCGCCGAGGGCGACACCCTGGTCTTCGGCCACGGCTTCAACATCCGCTTCGGCTACATCCAGCCCCCGGCCGGCGTCGACGTCATCCTGGTCGCCCCGAAGGCCCCGGGCCACACCGTGCGCCGCGAGTACGTCGCCGGCCGCGGCATCCCGGACATCATCGCCGTCGAGCAGGACGCCTCGGGCAAGGCCTGGGACCTCGCGAAGTCCTACGCGAAGGGCATCGGCGGCACCCGCGCCGGCGTCATCAAGACCACCTTCACCGAGGAGACCGAGACCGACCTGTTCGGTGAGCAGTCGGTCCTGTGCGGTGGTGTCTCGCAGCTGATCCAGTACGGCTACGAGACCCTCACCGAGGCCGGCTACCAGGGCGAGATCGCCTACTTCGAGGTCCTCCACGAGCTCAAGCTCATCGTCGACCTGATGTGGGAGGGCGGCATCGCCAAGCAGCGCTGGTCGGTCTCCGACACCGCCGAGTACGGCGACTACGTCTCGGGCCCGCGCGTCATCGACCCCCGGGTCAAGGAGAACATGCAGGCCGTCCTCGCCGACATCCAGAGCGGCGCGTTCGCCGAGCGCTTCATCGCCGACCAGGACGCCGGCGCGCCGGAGTTCACGGCGCTGCGCGAGAAGGGTGCCCAGCACCCGATCGAGGCCGTCGGCCGCACCCTGCGCTCGCACTTCTCGTGGGCGCACACCGACGACGACTACACCGAGGGCTCGGCCGCGCGCTGACCCACGTGCCTAACGCCCCCGGATCCACTCGGATCCGGGGGCGTTCCGCGTCCGGTGCCCTCGCGGCTCAGCCCGCCTCGGCGTCGAGGCCGCGCAGCTGCTCCTGGAGGACGTGGACGAGCCCACGGGCCGACGCGGCGGTGATCACCAGGTAGGGCCGGCCCTCGAGCGGCTCGACGACGAGCCAGGTGAGGTCGTCGTCGGCGTACCGGCCGGCGCGCGCGGCGAGGGTGGCCGGCAGTAGGGACGCGGTCACGGGTACGGCGTCGCCCGTCCCGGCGATCGCGGCGGCCAACGTCGGCTGGCTCTGGTGGTAGCGGTCCTCGGGATGGTCGTCCTCGGCGTGCTGCCGGGTGCACCACCCTGGGCAGGGGCCGGTCAGCCAGGACGGCCGCGGTGGGTCCGCCCCGGGCGTCCCCGTGGGGTCGTCGGCTGCCATCATGCGCCTCACTCCCAAGATCTCCTGCCCTCGTCGCGATGGAGCCTAGGGCTCGCGTCCGACGCAACGCGCCGTCGGCCGATCCCTTCTCCACAGCCCTCGGGGCGACGTGAATGCCATATCAGTATGGTCGCTGCGAGGTGGCCATACGGGGATGATGGTGGGCGTGGCGAGCAGGCGCGCGGACATCAGCTGGCAGGCCTATGCGCGCGAGCTCGGCCTCAACCTCCAGCGGGCGCGGATGGCGAGCGGCTTCAGCCAGGAACGGGTCGCCCATCTCGCCGGGATCGCCGGCTTCACCTACCAGAAGTACGAGAAGGGCGAGTCCCGGCCCGGTACGCCGATGAACCCGCAGCTGCTGACCCTGGTCTCGCTGAGCCAGGTCCTCGACGTACCCCTGGCCGGACTGCTTCCCGACTTCGACCCGGACCTGACCGACGCCCGCTGAACCTGGCCGGACCATCGGTGTCGGTGTCGGTGTCGGTGTCGGTGTCGGAGTCCCGTGGCACGGTGGCTCCATGGGCTACCCACGACTGCGCAGCACCGTCCTCGACACCACCGACGTCCCCACGCTGGCTGAGTTCTACCGCCGCCTCCTCGGTTGGTCCTATCCCGAGGGGTTCGAGATCGAGGAGTTCACCGACTGGCGCTCGATCGTCGGTCCCGCCGGGGAGCGACTGTCCTTCCAGCAGGTCGACGAGCTCCCCGCCACGACCTGGCCGAGCGCCGAGGTGGCGCAGCAGCTGCACCTGGACTTCCAGGTCGACGACCGCGCCGACCTCGAGGACAACCACCAGCGCGCCCTCGAGCTGGGCGCCGTCGTCCGCTTCGACCAGTCCGACGACCCCGACGAGCCGCTGCGGGTCTACGTCGACCCGGCGGGCCACACCTTCTGCCTGTTCAGTCGCTGATCAGCCGCTGACCACCAGCAGCACCGCGCCCGCGCCGACCAGCGCGACCCCACCCCATTGCAGGAGCGAGAGCCGCTCGCCGAGCAGCGTCGCACCGAAGATCGCGACGAGCACGACGCTCAGCTTGTCGACCGGAGCGACGAGTGAGGCGTCGCCGACCTTGAGGGCGCGGAAGTAGCAGATCCAGGACGCGCCGGTGGCGAGGCCGGAGAGCACCAGGAACACCCAGGTCCGGGCGCCGACCTCACCGGGGGAGTGGAACTTGCCCAGTGCCAGCAGGATCAGGCCGAGCGTCACGAGGATGACCACGGTGCGGACGAAGGTCGCGACGTCGGAGTCGATGTCCTTCACGCCCACCTTGGCGAAGACCGCCGTCAGGGCCGCGAAGACCGCCGACAGCAGTGCCCAGAACCACCAGGCCGAGGTCAGCTCCATGTGCGCTCCGTAACGTCATTCGTTCCGTGGGCGCGCGCCCACGGAACGAATGACGTTAGCGCAGGGAGACGTCAGTGCAGCGCGATCGTGACGCTGGTCCCCTTCGCGGCCGCGTCGGCGGTCGCGACCTGGTCCCCGTACTGACCGGCGGCCACAGGTCCGCCGCTGTCGGCGACGAGCTGGTCGGTGTGGCCGCCGCCGGCGCCGATCAGGCGCTGCCGCATCGACGAGCCCACGGGCTCGGCGAAGGCCGTGGTCGTCGAGGAGCGGTCGGCCCACACGGTCACCACCCAGTTGCCGGGCGTGGCGACCAGCGGACTGTGGTGGGTGGTCGTCGCGGCCGACTCGGCGAGCCCGGCGACGGCGGCGACGGGGCCGCCCGGGTCGGTGCCCGAGTAGGCCAGCACGCTCAGCGTCGCCTTCACCGCCGTGGCACCGAAGCCGACGGTGACGTTGCGCCCCGCGTCGTCGGCCGCGGCCACCCGCTGCCAGACCACCGTCGTCATCGCGTCGGTGGCGACCGGTGCTCCGACCTGGGTCCAGCCCGCCGGCGCCGTCGGTACGACGGTCGTGGCCGCCGAGACCACGGCGACCAGGCCGTCACCGGCCTGCGCGGTCGCGGGGATCGGCGAGACGATGCTCGTCGCGTTGGTGACCTTGCCGGTCGAGTCGCGGTACCCGACCTGGCTGGTGCCGCCCTGGATATCGACGGACTGCGTCGTGGTGCCGGTGCCTCCGCTCTCGTCGGTCACGGTCAGCGTGACCGGGTAGCTGCCCGGCGCGGCGTACACGTGGTTGGGCTGGGCGCCGGTCGCGGTGCCGCCGTCGCCGAAGGTCCACGCCCACGAGGTGATCGTGCCGTCGGGGTCGGTCGAGCCGCTGCCGTCGAAGGAGCAGGACTGGCCCGAGCAGGACGGGGTGAACGCGGCGGTCGGCACCTGGTTGGCGAGCGGTCCGAGGAACATGGTGCCGCTCGACCACACCGGGCTGGTGTCGATGCCGCTGCCGCTGACCCGGGTCCAGGCGCCACTGGTGACGCCGTCCGCGACGGGCAGGCGCCACAGCTGGTTGGTCGACATGCCGGCCCAGAGCTGACCGTCGGCGTACACCAGGTTGCGGACGTCCTGGAGCAGGGGGAAGTTCGACGACGGGACGGTGAACTCCGCCGCCCCGACGATCAGGCTCTGCGGCGAGAACCAGCGCCAGAACACCTTTCCCTGCAGGCTGCGGGTGTAGTAGAGCCGGCCGTCGGCGTACGCCATGCCGGTCACGTTGGACAGCTGTGCGTACACGTTGGGGACCCGGCCGCGGTAGGTCTGCGTACCGCCGCTGGTCGTCACACTGCTCCAGTACGGGTCGTTGTAGGGGTCGATCACGTTGTCCGGCCCGAACGCCGTGCCGTCGAAGGTGCGGTAGTGCAGCTTGTTGTCGGTCGAGCCGTAGACCAGCTTGGAGCCGACCATGAACGCGCCCCGCACGTTGTTCCAGCTGGCCCCGCCCGTGGTCGTGACCGTGCTCGGCGCGGTGATCGAGCTGCCCGAGAACTGGCGGGTGGTGACCGTGCTCCCCGAGAGCCGGTAGAGGCTGCGCGGCAGTACCGGGTCGGCCTGGGAGACCGGGGCCGTCCCGCCTTCCACAGGGAAGAAGGCGAGGCGGGCCCGGCGGTACTCGCCGTTGCCGATGTACTCGGTGTCACTGCCGACGTAGACGCCGTTGTCGGTCGCCAGCAGCTCCTCGGCACCGATGCCGCGCGGGTGCCGGCCCGGGTTCCAGGTCAGCGGGATGCCGTTCTGCGGGTCGAGCGCGGCGAGCCCGGGCCGCGGCACCTGGCCGGCCTGCTCGTCGGCGCCGCTCTGGATCGCGTTCATCCACTTCTGGTGCCCGCCGACGTAGACGACGTTGTCGGCGATCGCGACCGAGAGCAGCGAGTCCTGACCGGTCGCGGCCTGCCACGTGGGTTGCACGTCCTGCCCGGTGACCGCGGTGTCGAAGCGCGCCGCGGAGTCGCACAGGGTGCCGTTGTAGCCGGCGCCGCTGGAGGCGATCACGAAATAGGAGCCGTCGGGGGAGTAGTCGACGTCGCGCACGTAGGAGTCGAAGGAGTTCTTGCTGCAGGCGGGTGTGTAGCGCAGCGTCTTCCAGTCGGGATCGACGTACGCGTTGTCGGCGCCGAGCCGGATCAGCACGACCTGGTCTCGGTCGAGCCCGTCGGCGTGCTTGAAGTTGCCGATCGCGACCAGCCGGCTCCCGTCGGGGCTGGCGGCCAGCTTTCCGACGCCGACCGGCGCCTTCGCCGTACCGGAGGGCCAGTTGTGGTTGGTGTCGACGGCGATCTTCAGGTACTCGTCCACGTCGCCGGTGGCCGCGTTCAGCGAGGCCAGCCCGGCCCGGGGCAGGGTCGCGACCGTCGTGAACGTGCCGGCCAGCAGCAGCCGGTCGCCCACGAGGGCGAGGTCGAGGATGCTGCCGTTGGGACTGGGGTTCTTGAACCCCGGCACGAGCGCTCCCGTAGCGGTGCTGACCTTGATGACGTTGCGGACCTTCGTCGTACCGGCGAGCTTGAAGGTGCCCGCCACGTAGAGCGCGCTGCCGTCCGGCGACGCGACGATCGCGGTCACGCTGCCGTCGAGCGCCGGCGCGAACACCGGGTCGATGACGCCGGTGCCGCGGTCATAGGCGAACAGGTACGGCGTCGGCAGCTGCGCGCTCGTGCCCGGGTTCTGCGCGAGGGTGAACGTGCCACCCACGAAGACCCTGCTCCCGACCTCGGCGATCGCCAGCGTCCTGCCGTCCAGGATGTTGGGCGTCGTGGCCGGCACCGCCGACGGGATCAGCCGCTGGTGCGCGGGCTGTGCCTGCGCGGGTGACTGTCCCGCGCCGGCGGCGCCGAGAAGGGCGGCCACCACGGCCGCGACGAGCAGGACGATGCGGACAGGACGACTGCGCACGGTTGGCCCCCAAGTGAGTCTGTCGAGACCCCACGACGCTCGCACGTTCGCGTTGATGGCGACTCACCCATGTTGGGCATCTGACTGCACGCTGACCCGGCGCGAAGTGGCTCGTAGACCGCGCCGACCCGGCAGAAAGTGTCTTTTCTTGCGAGACACTTTCTGCCGGGTCAGCGGAAATCCGGGACCACTTCGTGCCGGGTCGCGCTACTTCACCTCGGAGCGCAGCACCAGCCGGGTTCCGATGAGGAGCGGGAGCACGATCCACAGCGCCGACGTGACGCCGAGCTGCGCCCAGTCGTGGCTGGTGAGGCCGCCGTCGAAGAGCAGGAAGCGGGTCTCGTTGAGGTCGAACCAGCCGGCGTTGTCCGCCCACCACTCCTGGACCGAGGCCAGCGCGCCGGACAGGCCGGGCAGCACCAGGATGGCCACGAAGTAGCCGACGATCGCCGCGGGGGAGTTGCGGAAGAGCAGGCCCAGGGTGAGGCCGAGCAGCATGCCGAGCTCGTTGGCGAGCACGATCTGGGCGAACGTCGCGACGGAGATGTTCCAGATCGGGTCGTTGCCGGTGATCAAGGAGGTCACCAGGTTGCCGAGGGCGCCGACGCCGAGGGCGACGAGCATCGAGACCGCGCCGATGAGCAGGGTGTTGACCACCTTGGCGGCGAGCACGCGGCGACGCTGCGGGACGAGCGTGAAGGTCGTCAGGGCGGTGCGCTGACTCCACTCGCTGGTGACCGCGAGGACGCCGATGATCGGCAGGATGATCGACATCGGCGAGCCGATCGAGGCGGCGAAGTCCTCGAAGTCGAGGGTGTCGCGGTCGCCGAGGATGACGGTGAGCGTGGTCGCGATCACCGAGGTGATCACGATGCTCGCCATCAGCCAGAAGCCGGAGCGGGTGTCGAACATCTTGCGCAGCTCGACACGCTGCACCCGGCTGAACGGGGTCCGGGCCGGCACGGGACGCGTCCGCTCGGTGGTCGGTACGACGCCCGGTGCGGCGTCGATGGTCGTGGCGGTCATGCCGCTGCTCCTTGCGTGGTGGTGGTGGCCTGCTGGTTGGTGACGGTCTCGCGCTGGCTCTCGGCGGTGAGGGCCAGGAACATCTCCTCGAGCCCGGCGCCGTCGGCGGCGCGCAGCTCGGTCACGGCGATGCCGGCGGCGAAGGCGGCCTGGCCGACACGGGTCAGGTCGGCCTCGGCGAGCACGGCGCCGCCGGAGGTGGGCCGGGCGGTGATCCCGGCGGTGACGAGCGCGCCGGCCAGGGCGTTGCCGTCGGCTGCCCGGACCAGGGTGCCGGCGCCGGCGAGCAGCTCTTCCTTGGTGCCCTGGGCGACGATCCGGCCGTTGCCGATCACGACCAGGTCGTCGGCGATGACCTCGATCTCGTGCAGTAGGTGCGAGGAGAGCAGCACGGTGCCGCCCTGGTCGGCGAAGTCGCGCAGCAGGTCGCGCATCCAGCGGATGCCGGCCGGGTCGAGGCCGTTGGCGGGCTCGTCGAGGATGAGGACCTCGGGGTTGCCGAGGAGCGCCGTACCGATGCCCAGCCGCTGCCGCATGCCGAGCGAGTAGTTGCGGACCCTGCGGCTGGCCTCGTCCGGCGTGAGGCTGACCCGCTCGAGCATCTCGTCGACGCGGGTGCGCGGCAGGCCCATGGTGAGGGCGGCGATGGTGAGGATCTCGCGACCGGTCCGACCCGCGTGCTGGGCCGACGCGTCCAGCAGGACGCCGACCTCTCGGCCCGGGTCGGGCAGCTCGGCGAAGCGGCGCCCGAGGACCCGGACCTCACCGCTGCCGGGCGCGGTCAGGCCGACCATCACCCGCATGGTGGTGGACTTTCCGGCGCCGTTGGGCCCGAGGAACCCGGTGACGCGGCCGGGCGCGGCGGTGAACGACACGTCGTCGACGGCGGTGAAGCTGCCGTACGACTTGCTGAGGGACTCGACTGTGATCATGTCCCGAAGCCTGTCGCCGCCCGGCCCCTCGGCGCTTCGGGCAGATCCCTTGACCCGCCCCTGACCTCGACCCCGGGGCCCCTAGGGGTCCGCCGGGGTTTCGAGGCGGCTTCGCAAGCTCAGCCGGCACCTCAACCACCGACTTTTCCCAGGTCCGCGCTCCGCGCCGGCCCTGGGAAGCAATCAGGGGTACGACGCGTTGCACCCGTCGTGCGTATCGAGATCTGGGCCGACGTCGTGTGTCCGTGGTGCTACATCGGCAAGCGCCGCCTGGAGCGGGCGCTCGCCTCGTTCGAGCACCGTGACGAGGTCGAGGTGGTCTACCGCTCCTACGAGCTGGACCCGTTCGCGCCCGAGGTCGGCACCGAGACCACGGTGCAGGTGCTCGGCCGCAAGTTCGGTGCCGACGAGGCGGGCACCCGCGCGATGATGGCCCGCGCCGACGAGGTCGCCGCGGGGGAGGGCCTGGAGTTCGCCCACGCCGACGCGCTGCACGCGCGCACGCTCACCGCGCACCGCCTGCTCCACCTGGCTGCGGCGGTCGGGCGCCAGCACGAGCTGATGGAGCAGGTCCTCGCGGCGTACTTCACCCGCGGCGAGTCCCTCGGCGACCACGACGTGCTGCGTCGTGCGGCCGCCGCGGCCGGGCTCCCCGCCGAGCGGGTCGAGCAGGTCCTCGGCAGTGACGAGTACCGCGACGAGGTGATGGCCGACGTGGCCCAGGCCCGGGTGTACGGCTCGAGCGGTGTCCCGTTCTTCGTCCTCGACGGCCGCTTCGGCATCTCCGGCGCGCAGCCGACCGAGCTGTTCGAGCAGGCGCTCGCCCAGGCGTGGGAGTCGCGCGTCACGGCCTGACCTGTCACGGCAGCAGCAGGACCACCGTCTCGGCGACGCAGGCCGGCTTGGCCTCGTCCTCGATCTCGATCGTGTGGTGCACGGTGAGCTGCTTGCCGCTGGGGATGTCGACGACCTCGCCCATCGTCACGTGCAGCCGGATCCGCTTGCCGACCAGCAACGGCGCGGGGAAGCGGACCTTGTTGACGCCGTAGTTGAGCTTGGCGCCCGGCGTACGCAGCGTGAACACCTGGCTGCCGAGCCACGGCACGAGTGACAGGGTGAGGTAGCCGTGGGCGATGGTGCCGCCGAACGGTCCCTCCTTGGCCCGCTCCAGGTCGACGTGGATCCACTGGTGGTCGCCGGTCGCGTCGGCGAACTGGTTGACCCGGCGCTGGTCGATGGTGACCCAGTCGCTGGTCCCGAGATCGGTCCCGGCGGCCTCGGTGAGCTCCTCGAACGTCGTGAACACGCGCATGGCCTTGACTCCTTCGTCGACGGCGAACCCTGGTGCCTCGACCTTAGGACGCAACAGGTACGACGGTCAGCCACCGCCGCGCCGTCGTCTCACGTCCTGGGGCGCCACGTCCGCGGACGCGGCAGGTGAGGACAGCCTCCATTAGGCAAGGCTAACCATGCGGAGTACCCTCGACGTTCGTGCTCGCCAACTTCCTGATCGGACTACGCGAAGGCCTCGAGGCCGCGCTGGTCGTCAGCATCCTGGTGGCCTACCTCGTCAAGTCGGAGCGCCGTGAGTTGCTGCCGCGGATCTGGGCGGGCGTCGGCATCGCCGTCGCTGTTGCCCTCGCCTTCGGCGCCGCCCTGACCTTCGGCCCGCGCGGCCTGACCTTCGAGGCACAGGAGGCGATCGGCGGCACCCTGTCGATCGTCGCCGTCGCGTTCGTCACCTGGATGATCTTCTGGATGTCGACCGCGGCCCGCGGGCTCGGCTCCGAGCTCCGCGGCCAGATCGACAAGGCCGCCGAGGGCGGGCGCTGGTCGCTGGTCGTCGTCGCGATGCTCGCCGTGGGCCGTGAGGGCCTCGAGACCGCGCTCTTCCTGTGGGCGGCCACCCAGGCCGGCACCCGCGACACGGTCGGGTCGGTGACCCCGACCTGGGAGCCCCTGGTCGGCGCGATGCTCGGCATCCTGGTCGCCGTCGCCCTCGGCTACCTCATCTACCGGGGCGCGATCCGCCTCAACCTCACCGTGTTCTTCACCTGGACCGGCGCCTTCCTCATCCTGGTCGCCGGTGGTGTCCTGGCCTACGGCCTGCACGACCTCCAGGAGGCGGGGATCCTCCCCGGCCTGCACAACCTGGCCTTCGACGTCTCCGACGCGATCCCGCCGTCGTCCTGGTACGGCACCCTGCTCAAGGGCGTCTTCAACTTCTCGCCCGCGACGACCTGGCTCGAGGCCACCGCCTGGGTGCTGTACGTCGTCCCCGTGGGCGCACTCTTCCTCCTCCGGACCCGCAGCACGCGTCCGGCCCGTCCCTCCCGTCAGCTTCAGGAGCACTGATGATGCGTAAGACCCCCATCGCGGCGAGGACCCTCGTTGCCTCGGTGACCGCCCTGGCCGTCGTGCCGATGCTCGCCGCCTGCACCGAGAACGCCTCCTCCGGGGAGGACGGGAAGAAGGGCGGTGACGCCCGCACACTGAGCGTCGGCTCGAGCGCCGACGCCTGCGAGCTGTCGGCGACCAAGGCTCCGGCCGGCACGCTGAGCTTCGACGTCACCAACACCGGCTCCGACGTCACCGAGTTCTACCTGCTCGGCGCCGACGGCCTGCGCATCGTCGGCGAGGTCGAGAACATCGGGCCGAACCTGACCAAGAAGCTCACCGTGAACGCCCCCGAGGGCGACTACTTCACCGCCTGCAAGCCGGGCATGGTCGGCGAGGGCATCCGGGCCCCGTTCACCGTCACCCACTCCGAGCAGGAGCAGGTCAGCGCGTCCGACCAGGAGCTGATCGACCAGGCGCAGGCCAACTACCGCGCCTACGTGCAGGACCAGTCCGCCCAGCTGCTGGAGAAGACCAAGGAGTTCGTCCAGCTCTACGAGGGCGGAAAGGACGACGAGGCCCGGGCGCTCTACCCGGTCGCCCGCGAGCACTGGGAGCGGATCGAGACCGTCGCCGAGTCCTTCGGCGACCTCGACCCCAAGACCGACGCGCGCGAAGCCGACGTCGACTTCGCCGCCGGTGAGAAGTGGACCGGCTGGCACCGCATCGAGAAGGACCTGTGGCCGCAGGACGCCAAGGGCTACACCGCGCTGAAGCCCGCCGAGCGCACGACGTACGGCGACGACCTGCTCGCCAACGTCACCGAGCTCGACAAGCGGATCCAGGCCACCGGCAGCGACGCGCTGACCTACCCGATCGACGCGATCGCCAACGGCTCGATCGGCCTGCTCGAGGAGGTCGCGAACGGCAAGATCACCGGCGAGGAGGAGGCCTGGTCGCACACCGACCTGTGGGACTTCCAGGCCAACGTCGACGGCGCGCGCGTGGCCTACGAGGGCGTCCAGGGGCTGCTCGAGGCCAAGGACCCGGCCCTCGCCGAAGAGCTGACCGCGAAGTTCGACGCGCTGCAGGCGGTGCTCGACGAGTACCGCGACGGCGACGGCTTCGTGCTCTACACCGCGCTGGAGCCGGCCGACACGAAGAAGATGACCGACGCCGTCAACGCGCTGTCCGAGCCGCTCTCGAAGCTCACCGCGGCGGTGACCTCCTGACTGCCAGGTCCCGCGTCAGCCGGCGCGGTCTCCTCGGCGGTGGCGCGGCCGCCGCCGGGGTGGCCGGCGCCTTCGCGGCCGGACGGATCGCGGCACCCGACCCCGCGAAGGTCGCGGCGCCGACGGCGTCGTACCCCTTCCACGGCGAGCGCCAGGCGGGCATCGTCACACCCGCCCAGGACCGGCTGCACTTCGTCGCGCTCGACGTGACGACCGAGGACCGCGACGAGCTCATCGCGCTGCTGAAGGCCTGGACCGAGGCCGCCGCCCGGATGACCTCGGGCGAGTCCGCCGGCCCGGTCGGTGCGGTCGACGGCCCGGGCAACGCGCCACCGGACGACACCGGCGAGGCCCTGGACCTGCCGCCGAGCCGGCTCACGATCACCTTCGGGTTCGGCCCGGGACTGTTCGTCGACGCCGATGGCAAGGACCGGTTCGGCATCGCGGATCGCCGCCCGGAGGCGCTCGAGCAGCTGCCGAAGTTCTCCGCCGACGTGCTCGACCCGGCCCGCAGCGACGGCGACATCTGCATCCAGGCCTGCGCCGACGACCCGCAGGTCGCCGTGCACGCCATCCGCAACCTGGTCCGGATCGGGTTCGGTACGACGGCCGTGCGCTGGTCCCAGCTCGGATTCGGCCGCACCTCGACCACCTCGACCAGCCAGTCCACGCCGCGCAACCTGTTCGGCTTCAAGGACGGCACCGCCAACATCAAGGCGGAGGAGCGCGAGGCCCTCGACGAGCACGTGTGGGTCGGGGCCGGCGACGACCCGAAGGCCGCCTGGCTGGCGGGCGGCTCGTACCTCGTGACCCGCCGGATCAACATGACCATCGAGGTCTGGGACCGGCAGTCGCTGGAGTCCCAGGAGCAGTTCGTCGGCCGCACCAAGGGCACGGGCGCGCCGCTGTCCGGTGGCGAGGAGATGTCCGACCCGGACTTCTCGATGCAGGGGAGTGCCGGGTCGATCATCCCGGTCGACTCCCACGTCCGCGTCGTGCATCCCGAGACGAACGACGGGGTGCGGATCCTGCGCCGCGGCTACAACTTCGTCGACGGCAGCAACGACGTCGGCGGCCTCGACGCGGGCCTGTTCTTCATCGCCTACCTCCGCGACCCGCGGACCCACTTCATCCCGCTACAGCGGGCGATGTCGAAGTCCGACGCGCTGATGGAGTACCTCCGCTTCACCGGCCAGGCGCTGTTCGCCGTACCTCCCGGCACCGGCAGGGGGGAGTACGTCGGACAGGCCCTCTTCGCCTGAGCGGAGCGGGTAGGCTGGCGGGGTCGCACAGCGTCGTGCCACGCCTTCTCCCGCACCACCTCGCGAAGGACATCGCTGTGACCGCTCGCCCCGTCGTACTCATCGCCGAAGAGCTGAGCCCCGCCACCGTCGAGGCGCTGGGGCCGGACTTCGAGATCCGCACCTGCAACGGGGCCGACCGCGCCGAGCTGCTGGCGGCGATCGCCGATGCCGACGCGATCCTGGTGCGGTCCGCGACCAGGGTCGACGCCGAGGCGCTGGCCGCCGCCGCCCGGCTCAAGGTCGTCGCGCGGGCCGGGGTCGGCCTCGACAACGTCGACGTGAAGGCCGCGACCCAGTCAGGCGTGATGGTCGTGAACGCCCCGACCTCCAATATCGTCTCGGCCGCCGAGCTCGCCGTCGCGCTGATGCTCGCCGCCGCCCGCCACGTCTCGCCGGCCCACGCCTCCCTGCGGGGCGGCGAGTGGAAGCGGTCGAAGTACACCGGCATCGAGCTGTTCGAGAAGACCGTCGGCATCGTCGGCCTCGGCCGGATCGGCGTCCTGGTCGCCCAGCGCCTCGCGGCGTTCGGCATGACCGTGATCGCCTACGACCCCTACGTCCAGGCCGGCCGGGCCGCCCAGGTCGGCGTGCGCCTCGTCGACCTCGACACCTTGATGACCGAGTCCGACTTCATGTCGGTCCACCTGCCCAAGACCGCCGAGACCGTGGGCCTGATCGACGCCGACGCGCTCGCGAAGGCCAAGTCGTCGCTGGTCCTGGTCAACGCCGCGCGCGGCGGCATCGTCGACGAGGGCGCGCTGTACGACGCCCTCAAGACCGGTCGCATCGCGGCCGCCGGGCTCGACGTCTTCACCCAGGAGCCCTGCACCGACAGCCCGCTCTTCGAGCTCGAGAACGTCGTCGCCACCCCCCACCTCGGTGCCTCCACCGACGAGGCCCAGGAGAAGGCCGGCATCGCGGTGGCCAGGTCGGTCCGCCTCGCCCTGTCCGGTGAGCTGGTCCCCGACGCGGTCAACGTCCAGGGCGGTGTCATCGCCGAGGACGTGCGCCCCGGCATCCCGCTGACGGAGAAGCTCGGCCAGATCTTCACCGCCGTCGCCGGCGAGGTCGCCCAGCAGCTGGACGTCGAGGTCCGCGGCGAGATCGCCGAGCACGACGTCAAGGTGCTCGAGCTCGCCGCACTCAAGGGCGTGTTCGCCCACGTCGTCGAGGAGCAGGTCTCCTTCGTCAACGCGCCGCTGCTCGCGGCCGAGCGCGGCATCGTCGTACGCCTGGTGATGGATGGCGAGAGCGGCGACCACCGCAACCTGATCACCCTGCGCGGCACCCTCGCCGACGGCACCCAGGTCTCCGTGAGCGGCACCCTGGTCGGCATCGCCCAGAAGGAGCGGCTGGTCGAGGTCAACGGCTACCTCGTCGACATCGAGCCCACCGAGCATCTCGCGTTCTTCACGTACGTCGACCGGCCCGGCATGGTCGGCACGGTCGGCCAGATCCTCGGCGACGCCCTGGTCAACATCGCCGGCATGCAGGTCTCTCGCGAGACGAAGGGCGGCGAGGCGCTGGTCGCGCTGTCCGTCGACTCCGCCATCCCGGCCGACGCGCTCGCGCAGATCGAGACGGCCATCGAGGCCACGTCGATCCACGCGGTCGACCTGGCCTGATCCGCCCGTCCTCACCATTGAGTTGCCCCGTCCTCACCGTCGAGTTGCCGAACTCGACGGTGAGTCTGCGGCAACTCAACGGTGAGTCTGCGGCAACTCAACGGTGAGTCTGCGGCAACTCAACGGTGAGTCTGCGGCAACTCAACGGTGAGTCTGCGGCAACTCGACGGAGCGGTCAGGCCACCAGGAACGGCTCGGACCCGACCGGCGGGGCAGCCGCACCGACCCGGCGCGAGGTGACCACGGCCCAGGCGTCCGCGATGCGTCGTACGGCCTCGACCAGCTGGGGCGCCGCGATCGCGTAGGGCAGCCGGATGTAGCGGTCCAGGCCGCCCTCGGGCGCGAACGACGGGCCGGGCGCGAGGAGTACGCCGTGCCGCTCCGCCTCGGTCGACAGCGCGGTCGCGCCGGCGACGGGCAGATGGCACCACAGGGCCATCCCGCCGGCCGGAGTGCGGAACTCCCAGTCGGGCAGGTGCTCGGCGAGCGCGCCGGCCATCGCGTCGCGCTGCTCACGCAGCCGCGCCCGCTGGCCGCGCAGCACCGGCTCGAGGTCGCCGGTCAGCAGTCGGGTCAGCACCAGCTGCTCGAGCACGGGTACGCCGAGGTCGAGCCCGACCCGGGCCCGGGTCAGGCGGTCCACGAGCGCGTGCGGCGCGCGGATCCAGCCCAGCCGCAGGCCGCCCCAGATGCTCTTGCTCGCGCTGCCCACGCAGACCGCGTCCTTCGCCAGCGCCGCGAACGGCGTGCCCGCGTGGGCGTCGTCGTCGAGCGCCAGCAGGTGGTGCGCCTCGTCGACGACGGGGACGGCGTCATGGCCGGCGAGCAGCCGCGCGTACCGCTCCCGGTCGGGCTCGGACATCACCAGCCCGGTCGGGTTGTGGAAGTCCGGCATCACGTGGACCAGCCGCGGCCTGTGCCGGGTCACGGTCGCGGTGACGGCGTCGAGGTCCCAGCCGGACGGGTCCAGCGCGATCGTGGTCAGCCGCCCGCCGCCGGTGCGCAGCGCCTGCACGGCGTTGGGGTACGTCGGCGACTCCATCAGCACCCGGTCCCGCGGGCCCGCCAGCGCGCTGCCGATCACCGCGGTCGCCGCGAGCGCACCCGGGGTGACGATGATCTGCTCGGGTGCGGTCGGTAGTCCGCGGGCGTCGTACGTCGCCGCGACGGCGGCCTGCAGGTCGGGCATCCCGGCGGGGAAGTAGCCGTGTCCGCCCAGGTGCGCGGGCAGGTCGGCCGCCGCGTCGGCGTACACCGCCGCGATGCCCGGGGGAGCGGTCGCCGCCGCGCAGACCAGGTCGATGACGCCGTTGCCGACGTCGCTGGGCCACAGCGCCCGGTCGAGTGCGCGGGTGCGGCCGCCGGGCAGCCGGGTGAAGGTGCCCGCACCCTGCCGCGCCTCGGCGTACTGCGAGTCGCGCAGCACCGCATAGGCCCGGGTCACCGTCGTCCGGGAGACCCCGAGCGCGTCGGTCAGGTCGCGCTCGCTCGGCAGCCGGGTGCCGTAGCCGATCCGGCCGTCGCCGATCAGCTCGCGCAGCGCGTCGGCCAGTCCGACGTACGCCGGCGACCGGTCGAAGCCCTCGACGAGCGCGGCCAGGCGCGTGGCTGACAGCGAAGTGGACTGCTCCATACAGGCCACTCTCCCATGATTGGCTATTTCAGAACAGTCCAATCCCCCTCACGCTGGTGTCATGTCGATCGCCGCCCCTGCCCCTCGGGCCGCCGTCCAGCTCGCCGACCTCGGCCCCGTCGCCCAGCTCCGCGCGGGACGGCTGCCGCGCCGCCTCGTCCAGCTGTACGTCGGGCTGTACCTCTACGGCGTCAGCCTGGCCCTCATGGTGCTCGGCGACATCGGCCTGGCGCCGTGGGACGTGCTGCACTCCGGATTCATCCGCCACGTCCCGATCACGCTGGGCCAGGCCGTCGTGCTGTTCAGCTTCGTGGTCCTCGTGCTGTGGATCCCGCTGCGCGAGAAGCCCGGCCTCGGCACCATCTCCAACGCGATCGTGGTCGGCCTGTCCGCCGACCTCACACTGGCGATGTTCGACGCCCCCGACAACCTCGCCGTCCGGATCGCCTTCATGGTCGGCGGCATCGTCCTGTGTGGCCTCGCCACCGCCCTCTACATCGGCGCCCAGCTGGGCCGCGGCCCCCGCGACGGCCTGATGACCGGCCTGCACCGCCGTACCGGACTCTCGATCCGGCTGGTCCGCACCTGCATCGAGGTCGCCGTGGTCCTGATCGGCCTGGTCCTCGGCGGCACGCTCGGCCTCGGCACGGTCGCGTACGCGCTCACCATCGGGCCGATCGCGCAGTGGATGATGCCGTGGTTCCTGGTGGAGCTGGACTCCTGACCCGCAGCCGCGGCGCCCGGGAAGTCGGTGGGATCCCTGAACCGGACCCTGATTTGCCCGCCTGACCCTGCATGAGGAGAGGGTTCGCTGGATAGGCTCGGGCCATGACCACCGACGGTTCCCAGGCCGCTGCCCCCGAGCCCGCCCCGCTCGCCCCTCCCGAGCCGGCCATCACGCTGACGGCACCGGAGGCGCCGGCTCCGGTCGTGGAGACCCAGGCGCCCAAGATGGCGCCGCAGGTCGAGGCGGCGATGGTGCCCGAGCTCGACGCGAAGGTCGACAACTTCCTGGCCTCGCTCGCGGCGGCCAAGGCGGGCAGCCCGGAGTTCGCGGCGCAGGCCGAGAACGTGCGCACGATGGGCGACGCCGACATCCGCAAGGCGGCCGAGACGTCCAACCGGATGCTCGACAAGCCGGTCACCGCGCTCAAGTCGGGCGGCATCGCGCAGGGCTCGACGGTCGGCAAGACGCTCCTCGAGCTGCGCCGCACGGTCGAGGACCTCGACCCCGGTCAGGCGACCGGCGTGAAGAAGTGGTGGGACAAGCTGCCCTTCAACGACAAGATCGAGGACTACTTCCGCAAGTACCAGTCCTCGCAGAGCCAGCTCAACGGCATCCTCCACTCGCTGCGCAGCGGGCAGGACGAGCTGACCCGCGACAACGTCGCGCTCAACCTGGAGAAGACCAACCTCTGGGGCGTGATGGGCCGGCTCAACCAGTACATCTACGTCGCCGAGAAGCTCGACGCGAAGCTGTCGGCCAAGATCGCCGAGCTCGAGCTGAGCGACCCCGAGACGGCCAAGACCCTGTCGCAGGACGTCCTGTTCTACGTCCGCCAGAAGCACCAGGACCTGCTGACCCAGCTGGCGGTGTCGATCCAGGCGTACCTCGCCATCGACATCATCATCAAGAACAACATCGAGCTGATCAAGGGCGTCGACCGGGCGACCACGACGACCATCTCCGCCCTGCGTACGGCGGTCATCGTCGCCCAGGCGCTGAGCAACCAGAAGCTGGTCCTCGACCAGATCACGGCGCTCAACACCACTACGTCCGCGATGATCCAGCGCACCTCGGAGATGCTCAAGGAGAACTCCGCCGCGATCCAGGAGCAGGCCGCGTCCTCGACCATCGGCATCGAGCAGCTGCAGGCCGCGTTCGCCAACATCTACGCGACGATGGACTCGATCGACGAGTTCAAGCTCAAGGCGCTCGACAATATGTCGACCACGATCGGCGTGCTCGAGAACGAGGTGCAGAAGTCGAAGGCCTACCTCGACCGCGTCCAGCAGCACGACGCCCGCAACGCGGCCGGCACGCTGGACATCGGCTGAGCTGACAGCACAGGGGACAGGACAGTTTTCGGGTGGGGCTGAAGTCGTGGTGGCGGCGGTCTCGGAGTGCTGCGCAGGAGCCGGCGTACGTCGTACCGCCGGCGCCGACCGAGCAGGACATCCGTGCCGCGCTCAACCAGGTGTACGCGATGCTCACCGACAACAACGCGCCGCCGGTGGTCATCTCGCGGGTGCAGCGGATCGCGCGCACGATCAACCAGACGCTGCCGCGGCTCAGCCAGCTCGGCCTGGGCAGCGAGGAGTCCTACTCGGTGGTGGCGACGGCGACCGACTACCTCCCTGAGGCGCTGCAGTCCTACCTCCGGCTGCCGCGTGATTGGGCCGACACCCGGCCGATCGACGGGCCGAAGACGGCGCTGCTGATCCTCATCGAGGCGCTCGAGCTGCTCGGGGTCACGATGGACCAGATCCTCGACGCCGCCAACCGCGCCGACGCGCAGGCGCTGATCGCCCACAGCCGCTTCCTCGACGCCAAGTTCGGCCACTCCTCCTCGGGCGGCCCCGACCTCACGCTGGGAACCCCATGACGACGCTCACCGAAGCCCTCGACGCCCTCGTCGCCGCGGCCCGCACCGCCGGGCTCGACGAGGCCGCCGCCCGTGCCGAGGGCGAGGCCGTCGCCGCCACCGTCTCCGAGCGCTCCCGTGGCGCCTTCGTCGACTGGTGCGCGCAGACCGGGCGTGAGCGCTCGGCCGAGGAGCACATGCTCGCGGCCAAGCGGGGCAACCGGTTCCGCGCCGGCCCGACGCCGCTGATGTCCCAGCTGCTGCTGGAGAAGTCCGCCGCGTCGGCCGACTACGCCGGCGCGCTCGCCGACGTCGCGCTGGCCGGATCCGCGCTCGGCGAGCCCGGCCCCGATGCGGTCGGCGCCGCCACCACGGTCACCACCGCACAGCTCGGTGGGGGATCGGCCGGGCTCACGCCGCCGGCCGGTGCACCCGGCGCCTTCGACCTTCCCACGCGCCAGCCGGTGCCCGGGCTCGGCGACCAGATGCTCGACCAGGTACGCCGCGTCGGCGAGCAGGTGCGCCGCCAGCTCGGCGCGCTCAACGAGGCGACCCCGACGGCGCCCACCGACGCGCCCGTGGTGCCGTCCGCGGACGGCGTACAGACCCAGACGGCGGAGCCGGAGCAGCCCGTCGAGAAGCCGGCCGAGGACCCCGAGCCCACCAAGAGCGTCGAGGAGCTGCTCACCGAGCTCGACGGGCTGATCGGCCTGGCCAACGTCAAGGGCGAGATCCACCGCCAGGCCGCCGTGCTCCGCGTCGAGGGCCTGCGCAAGAAGGCCGGGCTGGAGAGCCCGACGATCACCCGCCACCTCGTCTTCAACGGCAACCCCGGCACCGGCAAGACCACGGTGGCGCGCCTGGTCGCCGGCATCTACCGCGCACTCGGCCTGCTCACCAAGGGCCAGCTGGTCGAGGTGGACCGATCCGAGCTGGTGGCCGGCTATCTCGGCCAGACCGCCGCGAAGACCGCCGAGGTCGTGAAGTCGGCCGAGGGCGGCGTGCTGTTCATCGACGAGGCGTACTCCCTCTCCGGTGACCAGTACGGTAAGGAGGCGATCGACACCCTGGTCAAGGAGATGGAGGACAAGCGCGAGGACCTCGTGGTCATCGTCGCCGGGTACCCGCTCCCGATGGCGATCTTCATCTCCGAGAACCCGGGCCTGGAAAGCCGGTTCCGGACCACGATCGACTTCTCCGACTACACCGACGACGAGCTGGTCGCGATCTTCGCGTCGATGGTCGAGGGCGCCGACTACGACGCCGGCGAGACGGTGCTGGCGCGGCTGCGCGAGATCCTCGGCGGCACCGAGCGCGGGCCGTCGTTCGGCAACGCGCGGTTCGTGCGTAACCTGATGGAGGCCGCGATCGGCCGCCACGCCTGGCGTCTGCGCGACATCGCGGCCCCCACCCTGGAGCAGCTGCGCGCCCTCGAGCCCGAGGACCTCGTGGTCGACCCCAACGACGAGAACGACGTCGCCGCGCCCACCGACGGTGCGGTGGCCGCGCCAGCGGACGCTCCGCCCGCCGAGCCGGTCGACCCGTTCGGTGACGACGCCACGGTCGCCCGGAAGCCGAAGGACCCCCAGGCCGAGACCCCCGAGGAGGAGTCGTGAGCCAGACCGCCACCCCCGCGGCCGCCCCGCCGCCCCCCGCCGCCGCACCCGCGCCGGCCGCGGCGGCACCCGCACCCGCGGCCCAGCCCGCGTCGTCGTACGTCGACACGCCGGCGTTGCTCAACCGCTGGCAGCTGATCGGCATGAGCGTGGCCATCGTCTTCGGCATCGTCAGCGCGCTCGTGCAGTTCGTGGGCTGGCAGTCCGACGGTCGTGCGGCCGGCGACACCGAGCAGCTGGTCCGGGTCCAGGAGATCCAGTCGTCACTGCTCCGCGCCGACGCGCTCGCCACGAACGCCTTCCTGGTCGCGGGTCTCGAGGACCCGGCCCAACGCAAGGAGTACGACGACGCGATCGACACCGTGCTCCGTGACATCGCCAACGCGGCCGAGGCCCAACCCGCCGACCGCAAGGCGCTGGCGGCCCTCAACGAGCAAGTCGACACGTACGCGACCTACATCGCCCAGGCCCGCGCCAACAACCGTCAGGGCTTCCCGGTGGGTGCCGGCTACCAGACCACGGCCAGTGACCAGCTCCGCAACGAGGCGATCCCGATCCTGGACGCGCTGGTCGACGCCAACACCGACCGCGCGGACGGCGCAATGTCGGGTCAGCACCCGATCTGGCTGCTCGTGCTCGGGCTGCTCGTGCTGGCCGGGCTGTGGTGGCTCAACCGTGAGCTGGCCCGGACCTTCCGGCGTCGCTTCAACACGGGACTGGTGATCGCGGCGGCCATCGTCGCCGCCGTGACCGTGGTGACGGCCGCCGGCGCCTGGATCAGGGACAGCTCCAACGACTCGCTGCGCGACGGCGAGTTCCAGGATGCCGTCTCCAGCGCCGTGGCCCGCACCGCCGCCAATGACGCGAAGGCCAACGAGAGCCTGCGGCTGATCAAGCGCGGCTCGGGTGCGGACAACGAGAAGAAGTGGGGGGAGAAGGCCGCGGTGGTCGAGAAGAAGGCCCCGGCCGCCGACCTCGCCGACTGGAGGACGTACGCCGAGCGCCACGCGCTGATCGTGGAAGCCGACGACTCGAACCGGTGGTCGGACGCGGTCGACATCGCGACCACGGGCGACAAGGAGAAGGGTGCGACCGCGCCGTTCGACAGCTTCGACGCCGCTCTCGCCAAGAGCATCGACGAAGCGAGCACTGCGGCCATCGACGACCTGCGCAGCGGCCGCGTCATCGCGCTGATCCTGAGTGGATTGACCCTGCTGCTCGGTGTCGGCGCCGCGCTGGCCGTCGCCCGAGGTATCGGCCAGCGACGGAGGGAGTTCTCATGAAGCAGTCCCGTGCCCGGCTGGGCGTGACCGCGGCGGTCCTCGGGCTGATGACTCTCGCCGGCTGCTCGTACGACGCCACCAAGGTGCCGACGCATAAGGCGGTTCCCGCCGCCGATCCCAGCCCCGCGTCCTGCGAGACGACCGACGCCGACCTGCGCTCCTACGCCCCGAGCAAGGCCGCCGGGGACGCCGTCAAGCGGATCCGCAAGGCCGGGGTGCTCAAGGTCGGTGTCTCCGCCGACACCCTGCTCCTGGGCGCCCGCAACCCGTCGACCAACGCCATCGAGGGCTTCGACATCGACGTCGCGAACAAGATCGCCGCCGAGCTGGGCGTGAAGCCGCAGTACCGGGTGATCAACGCGGGCCAACGCATCGAGCTCCTCGAGAACAACGAGATCGACATCGTCGCGCGCAACATGACGATCAACTGCGCCCGCTGGCAGTCGGTCGCGTTCTCCGCGGAGTACTACCGCGCCGGGCAGAAGGTCCTGGTGCGGCCCGACACCGCCGACAGCTATGCCGGGCCGCAGGACCTGGCCGGTCTCAAGGTGTGTGCGCCGACCGGGACGACCAGCGTCGACAACATCAAGGCCGCCGAGCCGGACGTGATCTCGGAGCCGGCTCTTACCCACACCGGCTGCCTGGTGAAGTTCCAGCAGGGACAGGTCGACGCGATCACCGGCGACGACACGGTGCTCGCCGGACTGGTCGCCCAGGACAAGCTCTACGCAGCGGTCCCGAAGCAGGACGCGTTCACCAAGGAGCCCTACGGCATCGCTACCAACGCCGACGACACGGACCTCGTGGCCTTCATCAACGCGGTCCTCGAGGACATGCGTGCCGACGGGAGCTGGCAGGCGTCGTACGACAAGTGGCTCAAGCCGTACCTCCTCATCGAGGCCACCCAGCCGCAACCCGTCTACGGCCGGTGAGCGTGCAGACCACCATGACCACCACGGCACCCACCGCCCCCGGCAGGCTCGGGGACGCGCTGGACCCTGCCGCGATCCAGGCCTACCTAGGCGAGCTCGACACCTGGCTGCGCGTACGACGCTCCGAGCTCGGCGAGCTCGACCAGGCCGCCCTGGCGGTGGGACGCGGGGGAGAGCTGGCGGGCGACATGTCGCTGGCGCTGGCGCTGTGGAAGGCGATCTCCGACCGCTACCAGCTGGTCTTCGCGACCTGGGACGGCGGCCGGGTCCTGCAGCAGGAGCGGGAGCGGATCTCGGCCCTGATCTGGGGCCGGCTCGACGGTGCGACCGAGCTGCCCGGCGGGCTGGCGGTGTCGCTGCCTGAGGCCGGGCGGCTGTGCGACGCGCTGACCGGCCAGCTGCGCAGCAGGCTGGCGCTGGTGCCGGGCGCCGACGCGCAGGCCGCGCGGATCCGCGAGCTGCGGGCGCAGCTGGAGCGGATCCGCGACCAGGTCGGGCTGGAGCCTGCGCTGACCCGCGACGTCGCGGTCAACCGGCTGGCCGAGCTGATGTCGCGGCTCGAGGGCATCACCGCGAAGGCCGAGCGCGGCGGCGACGCCGGCGGCATGCTCGGTCCGCTCGAGGTCGAGGCGACCACCTTCGAGCGCGACCTGATCGTCGGCAACGCCCGGCGCCGCGACGCCCGCGACCAGGTGATCTCCGCGCGGGAGCTGCGCGCCGACCTGGAGGCGCGTGAGGCGGCGCTGCACAAGCTCGCCGAGACCTGTGTGGCGACCGTCGACCCCGCGCCGCGGTACGCCGTCCCCGACGTCGGCCTGCTCGGCCCGGTGCCGGTGACCCCCGACGCGATCGGCCCCTACCTCGAGCGCCTCGACAGGGTCTCGCAGGCGCTCGAGATCGCCCAGCACGCCTACGCCGCGGCTCTCGAGGAGCACACCCAGCTCGCCGCGCTGCTCGACGCGTACGTCGCCAAGGCGCGCGCGTCCGCGGTCGCCGAGCACCCCGACCTCGTCGCGAGCGAGAAGTCCGCCCGCGACCTCCTCGAGCGCCGGCCGACCCCGATGGCGGTCGCGAAGCAGCTCGTCACGACGTACCAGACCTGGCTGACCAAGGAGACGACGCCATGAGCGCAGGTGCCTGCACCCAACCCGGCTGCACGGGCAGCATCGTCGACGGCTACTGCGACGTGTGCGGCATGCCCGGCGACGGCGGCACGTCGACTCCCGCCGCGGCGCCCGCCGCCGCCTCGCCGATCGGCGACTCCGGCACGGTCAAGGCCCCCATCGCCGCGGCCGTCGCGGGCAACCCGGCCAGCGTGGCCGCCTCGACCTGCCAGCAGCCCGGCTGCACGGGCACGATCCTCGACGGCTACTGCGACGTCTGCGGCACCCCGGCCGTTCCCGGTGCGAAGGTCGCCGAGGCGACGGCGATGGCCGAGTCCCAGCCCCTCTCGGGACGCGAGGGCACCTCCGCCACCGCCGCCAGCCGGGTCCAGTCCGCGGCGATCGGCTCCAAGCGCGCCGGCGCGACGGGCAGCACGTCCACGCGGCGTACCCGCACCGGCTCGCAGCGGATGCGGGCGGCCCGGATCGGCGCCGGCCTCACCGTCGTGCCTCCCGCGCCGCCGGTCGACGCCGCCAAGGCGATCATGGCCAACCCGCAGGTGCCCGAGGACAAGCGCAGCTGCGCCAAGTGCGGCAACGCCGTCGGTCGCAGCATCGACGGCCAGCCCGGGCGCAGCGAGGGGTTCTGCCCCAACTGCGGCCAGCAGTTCTCGTTCACGCCGAAGCTGAAGCAGGGCGACCTCGTCGCCGGGCAGTACGAGGTCGCGGGCGCGCTCGCCCACGGCGGCCTCGGCTGGATCTACCTCGCCCGCGACCGCAACGTCTCCAACCGGTGGGTCGTGCTCAAGGGCCTGCTCAACTCCGGCGACCCCGACGCGCTCGCCGCGGCGATCGCCGAGCAGCAGTTCCTCGCGCAGGTCGAGCACCCGCTGATCGTCGAGATCTACAACTTCGTCACGCACGAGGGCGCCGGCTACATCGTGATGGAGTACGTCGGAGGCAAGTCGCTCAAGCAGATCCTCAAGCAGCGGATGGTCGCCAACAACGGCGCCTACGACCCGCTGCCGGTCGACCAGGCCCTGGCCTACATCCTCGAGCTGCTGCCGGCGTTCCAGTACCTCCACGACCTCGGCCTGGTCTACTGCGACTTCAAGCCCGACAACATGATCCAGGTCGGCGACGCGATGAAGCTGATCGACCTGGGCGGCGTGCGGCGCATCGACGACGAGGAGTCGGCGATCTACGGCACGGTCGGCTACCAGGCGCCCGAGGTGGCCGAGGTCGGCCCTTCGGTGGCCTCCGACATCTACACGATCGGCCGCACCCTGGTCGTGCTGTGCATGGAGTTCCGCGGCTACCAGGGCACCTACCTGCACAGCCTGCCGCCGGTCGACGCGACGCCGCTGTTCCAGGAGTACGACTCGCTCTACCAGCTGATCGCCAAGTGCTGCGCTCCCGACCCGGCCGACCGGTTCGCCTCCGTCGACGAGATGCGTACCCAGGTCCTCGGCGTGCTGCGCGAGGTCGTGGCCCGCAAGCGGCAGGGTACGGCGACCACGTCGGCCGCCTCCGTGCTCTTCGAGTCGCCCGCGACCGCTCGTCCGATCACCGAGTGGAGCCAGCTGCCCGACCTGCGCACCGACACCACCGACCCGCAGTACGGCTGGCTGAGCACGATCGGCGACGACGACCCCAAGCAGCGGCTCAAGGACCTCGAGTCCGCGCCCGAGGACACCGCCGAGGTGTGGCTGGCCCGGGCCCACGCGGCGCTCGCGCTCGGCGACCCGGTGCTGGCCAGGAACCACGCGCAGAGGCTGCTCACCGACGACCCGTGGGAGTGGCGGGCGCTGTGGATCGAGGGCCTCGCCTCGGTCCAGGCCGGCGACTGGGAGACGGCGAAGGCGTCGTTCAACGCCGTCTACCAGCAGGTTCCCGGCGAGCTCGCCCCCAAGCTGGCGCTCGCGTTCGCCTGCGAGCGCGGCGGGCTGCCGGAGGTGGCCGAGGGCCTCTACCTGGTGTGCGCCTCGACCGACGCCGCCTACGTCCCGCCGGCCGCGTTCGGGATGGCCCGGGTCCGGGCCGGTCGGCACGACGTCGCCGGCGCCGTGGCCGCACTCGACCTGGTGCCGACGACCAGCCGGGGCTACACCGAGAGCCGCCAGCAGCGGGCCGAGGTGCTGCTGTCGGGCAGTGCGCAGGACATCACCGTGCTCGACCAGGCGATGCGCACCATCGACTCCTCGAGCGTCGACCAGGCCACCCGGCAGCGGTTCACGGTGCGGATCCTCAACGAGGCGCTGCCCGTGATCTCGGCGGGCAAGGTGCCGGCCGGCGCCCGGATCGGTGCCGTCGAGGCGACCGAGGCCGGTGTGCGTGACGGGATCGAGAACGCGCTGCGGCTGCTCGCGCGCGACGCCGTCGACCTCAAGGAGCGGGTCACCCTGGTCAACCAGGCCAACGCCGTCCGGAACTGGAGCCTCACGTGAACTGCCCTTCCTGCCAGGCCGCGATCGCCCCGGGCGCCCGCTTCTGCGAGAACTGCGGCGCCCAGGTCGGGGCGCCTGCCGCCGCTCCCGTGCCGGCCGCGGCGGCCGCCGCGGACCACCCGCTCGGCGACGCCCCGATCAGCGCGCCCACCCGCAAGCCCGCCTCGGCCCTGCCCGACCCGCCGGCCCCGGCCGGACGCCGTCCCTGCACCGAGTGCGGGGGAGAGGTCGGCCCCGACCTCTACTGCCTCGAGTGCGGCACCAAGGCGCCCAGCGAGCGCGACCACTTCCAGGAGCAGCCCGCGCCCTGGGTCGCCGGCGTGTGCGACAAGGCGATCGGCAAGAACCGCAACGAGGACGCGATGGCGCTCCTCGCCGGCGCCCAGCCCGGTGGTCAGCCCGGCTCCCGCGCCGTGCTGATCGTGATGGACGGCGTCTCCAACTCGATCGACTCCGACGTCGCGTCCCTGGCCGGGGCGCGGGCGGCCCGCGAGGTGCTGCGGATGCCGCTGCCGGCGGGGATGGGGACCCCGGAGAGCCGCGACGCCGCCGTACGCAAGGTCTTCACCGACGCCGCGGCCGCCGCCAACACCGCGATCGTCGCCGTCACCGACCCTGACTCGCCCAACCCGGCGTCGGCGACCTTCACGACCGCGGTCCTCGAGGGCCGGCGGATCACCTGGGCCAACATCGGCGACTCGCGCTCCTACTGGCTGCCCGACGAGGGCACCCCCGTCCAGCTCACCGTCGACGACTCCGTCGCCCAGGCCCAGATCGCGTCCGGCGTGGCCCGCGAGATCGCCGAGACCGGGCCGCAGGCGCACGCGATCACCAAGTGGCTGGGGCGCGACTCCGAGGACCAGAAGCCCACCATCGGCGCGCTCGACGTCGACCGGAGCGGCTGGCTGCTCACCTGCTCCGACGGGCTGTGGAACTACGCCTCCGAGCCGGAGGCGCTGGCCGCGCAGGTCCGCGCCGCCGCCACCAGCGACCCGCTCGCCCTCGCCCTCGCGCTGGTCGCGTTCGCGAACGGCGCCGGCGGGCACGACAACATCACCGCCGCCCTGGCCCGGGTCGAGATTCCGGGCCTCGGGCACAATGACCAGACGCCGACCCCAGGAGGAGAGCCGAGCGATGGCTGAGTTCAGCGCCGCCGTCTACCAGAACGAGTTCCTGCCCGACGGCGGGACCGACGTCAACGCGATCGTCACGATCACCTGCAAGGGCGCCGGCACCGCCGGCCAGTCCGGCGCGGGCAGCGCGGGCGAGATCATCATCGTCGACACGTCCGGCTCGATGGGCCCGGCGACAATGGCCGCCGCCAAGGAGGGCGCCCAGGCCGCGCTCGCCGAGATCGTCGACGGCACCTACTTCGCCGTGATCGCCGGCGCCGACCGCGCGATGCTCGCCTACCCCCAGGTCTCCAGCGGCCCCGGCATGGTGCAGATGGACGCCCGCACCCGCCAGGAGGCGTCCTCGGCCATCGACCGCTTCGTCGGCAGCGGCGGTACGGCGATCAGCACCTGGCTCGACCTCGCCGGCCAGCTCTTCTCCTCGGTCAGCGCGGTCACCCAGCGCCACGTCCTGCTGCTCACCGACGGCGAGAACCGCGAGCGCCCGGGCCGCCTCGACGAGGCGATCAACCGCGCGACCGGCTACTTCCAGGCCGACTGCCGCGGTGCCGGCACCGACTGGCAGGTCGCCGAGATCCGGCGGATCGCGCAGGCCCTGCTCGGCACCGTCGACATCATCCCGAGCCCGGCCCAGATGAAGGCGCAGTTCGAGGAGATCATGCGCAACGCCATGGCCCGCGGTGTCGCCGACGCGTCGCTGCGGGTGTGGACGCCGCAGGGTGCCGAGGTCCTCTTCGTGCGCCAGGTCTCGCCGACGGTCGAGGACCTGAGCAGCCGTCGTACGCCGGTCAACCCCCTCACCGGTGACTACCCGACCGGTGCGTGGGCCGACGAGTCGCGTGACTACCACGTCGCCGTCCGGGTGCCGGCCAAGGCGATCGGCCAGGAGCAGCTCGCCGCCCGGGTCCAGCTCGCGCTCGGCAGCGACGTCGTCGCGCAGGGCCTGGTGAAGGCGACCTGGTCCAACAACTCCGAGCTCACCACCCGGATCGACCAGCAGGTCGCCCACTACACCGGTCAGGCCGAGCTCGCGCAGGCGATCCAGGAGGGCCTCGCGGCCAAGGCCGCCGGCGACGAGGCGACCGCGACCACCAAGCTCGGCCGCGCCGTCCAGCTCGCTGCCGAGACCGGCAACGACGAGGCCACCTCCAAGCTGCGCAAGGTCGTCGACGTCGACAACGAGGAGACGGGCACGGTCCGGCTCAAGCGGGCGGTCGAGAAGGCCGACGAGATGGCCCTCGACACCGCCTCGACCAAGACCACGCGGATCCGCAAGGAGCCCACGGCATGAGCACCTGCCCGTCCGGGCACGAGTCGGCCTCGGACGACTACTGCGACGTCTGCGGCCTGCCGATCCCGGCGGGCGGCGGTACGCCGTCCCCGGACGGGTCAGGGGCGACGCCCGCTGTCGCAGAGCCGGCCGCCCCGGCCGCCCCGGCCGCACCGCCCGCTCCGGCCGCTCCCACGACGGCCGAGTGCCCGAACTGCCAGGCGGCCAACCCGCCGAACGCGCTGTTCTGCGAGGCCTGCGGCTACGACTTCACCACCGGCTCGATGCCGCGCCCGGTCACGCCGTCGGTGCTCGACCTCGGGGCTCCCGCCTCGGCCGCCTCACCCGCCGGTGCCGACGATGCCGGCACGGCCGAGGCCAAGAGGTCCGCCGCTGCCACCCCGCCGGACGCCTCGATCGCCCCGCCGCTCGCCGACGCATGGGTGGCCGAGGTCTGGATCGACCCGGACTGGTACGCCGACCAGGAGTCGAGCGACCCGCTGCCGTCCGCGGGCGTGCCGACCGTCGTACCGCTCCGGACGACATCGATCCTCGTCGGCCGCACCTCCCGCAGCCGCGGCATCCACCCCGACATCGACCTCGCCGCCGACAACGGCATCAGCCGGCGCCACTGCCAGCTCACCACCGACGGAACCCGGTGGTGGGTCGAGGACCTCGGCTCGTCCAACGGCACCTATCTCGGCTCGGCCGTCGGCCCGCTGCCGAAGGACCCGGTGCCGGCGGGGGAGAAGCGCGAGATCGCGCCGGACGCGCGGGTCTACCTCGGCGCCTGGACCCGGATCGTCATCCGGCGCGCGCAGCCCGGCGAGGTGTGAATCGGAGGTCGAGGAGGTCGCGCAGCGACGTCTCGAGACCCTCGTGGGGTAGGTTCGGCGCAGCATCGCGTGCGGGTGACGGACTGCGTCACGCATGGAGGTGCCGGACCAGGAAGGCGATGATCATGACGATCACGTCGACTTCCTCGTTCTTCGCCGATGGCTGGGAGTGAGCAGCCGGGAGCGAGGGACGAGCGCCCGGCGTCGCGAGCGAAGGTTGAGCAAGCCCCGCGACCGAGCTTGCGGGGTCGCGGGGCGCGTCGAAATCCAGCCGCCTGTGAGGGGCACCCCGCCGACGGCCCGCCCGCAGCGGCGACCCCGGCGAGCGGACACCGCCGCGTGTTGACCTGCCGCGCTGTCGACCGGGCCTCGAGACGCGTCGCTCAGTGCCTCGCTGGCGCTCGGCACTGAGCCGAACGCTCCTCGACCTTCGGCCGTCATCCGCGCGTTCGCAAGCTCACGCGCGGCGGCCTCGACGGGATCGGCGCGATCATGGAGTCGCACTTCCGCTACGAGGAGCGGCAGCTGCTCGGGGTGCTGGCCGGGCTCGACCTGCCGCTCGGCGTACCCGAGGGACTGGGTCCCCTGTGAGCCCGGTTTCTGCGAGCATGCCTGCATGGCGATCAGGGACCAGGTCATCCTCATCACCGGCGGCGCCCGCGGCATCGGGCTCGAGACCGCCAAGGCGCTGGCGGCCAAGGGGGCCCGGCTGGCCCTGACCGACCTCGACGCCCCGGCGCTGGCCGAGGCGGTCGCGGCGATCGGTGCGGACCGGTGCGAGGGGATCGTGGCCGACGTGTGCGACCTGCCGGCGATGGAGGCGGCGGTCGCGACCACGCTGGAGCGCTTCGGGCGGCTCGACACTGTGCTCGCCAACGCGGGCATCGCCAGCTACGGCTCGGTGATGGCGATCGACCCGGCCGCGTTCCAGCGCACCGTCGACATCAACATCGTCGGCGTCTTCAACACCGCCCGGGCCGCGGTGCCGGCGCTCGCGGAGAGCAAGGGCTACCTGCTGGTGGTCTCGTCGCTGGCCGCCTTCGCGGCGGCACCCGGCCTGGCGGCGTACAACGCCAGCAAGGCAGGCGTCGAGCACTTCGCCAACGCGCTGCGCCTCGAGGTGGCCCACCAGGGGATCGCGGTCGGCTCGGCGCACATGTCGTGGATCGACACCCCGCTGGTGCAGGACGCGAAGAGCGACCTGCCGACCTTCCAGGAGCTGCTGAGCAAGCTGCCTGTGCCGCTCAACCGGACCACCGGTGTCGAGGCCTGCGTGAAGGCGTTCGTGAAGGGCGTCGAGAAGCGGTCGCGCCACGTCTACTGCCCGGGCTGGGTCCGCGGTGCCGGCCTGAACCGCAACGTCATCAACTCCGCGGCCGGCAACCGTCCGATCCTCAAGCTGGTCCCGGACCTGCTGCCGCGCATGGACGCCGAGGTGCGCGCGCTCGGTCGCTCGACCAGCGCCCGCAACATCGCCAACGACGAGCGGAAGGCGAACGGCTGAAGGTCAGCGCCGCGTCGCGATGAGCGCGGACGCGTCCGGGGCGACCATCACCTCGACCGTGGTGAACCGCTCGTCGGTGAGCCACTCCTCGCGCAGCGTGTCGACCCGGCCGCCGGTGATCGGCGGCCACATCTCGCAGGGGAAGAAGTCGTCGAGCACGACGATGCCGCCGGGCTCGACCAGGTCGGCGATCTTGTCGACCCCGACGGCCGACCGGTCGCCCGAGTCGAGGAAGAGCAGCGAGAACGGGCCCTTGTCCATCAGCGTGGACCAGTCGGCCTCGAGGACGTCGACCAGCGGGTCCTCGTCGAAGATCTCGATGGCCGCGGCCGCGAGCTTCGGGTCGAGCTCGGCGGTGAGGATCCGCGCCTTGTCGTTGCGTACGCCGGAGCGCAGCCAGGCGGTGCCGACACCGCAGCCCGTGCCGAACTCGGCCATGGTGCCCTCGCGGGTCGCAGCCAGCGCGGCGAGCAGCCGGCCGGTCTCGTTGCGGCAGAACGACACGTAGCCCGCGCGCCGGGACACGTCGAACGCGCGGTGGACCACGTCAGGAAGCTCGGGGGGCGCGCTCATGCCTTGAGTCTCGCCCGTGCGATCAAGGGGCGGGACGCGGATCTCGGATCGTGGTCGCGCCGAAGACCCGTTCCGAGGTCGTCACACCCGCACCTTCCGTCACGCCGGTCAGGGAACTCATGCGCCGGTCAGGTGTTGCAACCCCTGACAAGCGCATGGATCCCGGACATCCGGGGATTCATGCAGCTCGCCGCCCGCATGTTGGACGAAACCGGGACAGCGGCCGCCCGGCTCCTCTACAGTCGTCCCATCATGCGGAGCGCTCTTCTCGTAATCGTGCGCCGCGGCGAGGCCTGAGAGAGGCCACCTCGCCGCGGTGACTGCGGCGTTCCCGATACCGCGTCGGGCTTCTCGATCCAACCGAAGAAGTCCTGGCGCATCTCCGATCCGCACCGCGGCGGGCCCACCGGCCGGCAACGCGCGATCCGCACCCCCGTCGTAGTCGAGCTCCCGTGAGACCCACGAGCTGACGCCCACCTGCCGCGGTGGGAGAGGCACAGGACTGCAGTCGTCCAGCACGTCCTCAGCACCTACCAGCTCTCACGGAGACCCAGCGATGTTCACCACTTCGACCCGCCCCGGCGCCCAGTACCGCGACTCCCGCGAGTGGGGACCGGCCAAGCACGACCCGGAGCACCCCTACCACCTGGCCCAGCTCGACACCCCGGCCGCGGGGACTGACCTGCGAGACGGTGACGCCGGGCTCCCCGACGACAACTAGGTTTTTCCCCATGACCGACTCCTCTGCTGCAGCCCCCGTCACCACCGGCCAGGTCGCCCTCGGCGTCATCCCCGGTGACGGGATCGGCCCCGAGGTGACCGCCGAGGCCCTCAAGGTCCTCGAGGTCGCGGCGCCGGCCGACCTGAAGTTCGCGCAGACGCAGTACGACCTCGGTGCCGAGCGCTACCTGCGCACCGGCGAGGTGCTGCCCGACAGCGTGCTCGAGGAGATCCGCAACCAGGACGCCCTGCTGCTGGGCGCGGTCGGCGGCAAGCCCAACGACCCGAATCTGCCCCCGGGCATCCTCGAGCGCGGCCTGCTGCTCAAGCTGCGCTTCGAGCTCGACCACTACGTCAACCTGCGCCCCTCGCGCATCTACCCGGGCTCGGTCTCGCCGCTGTCCGAGGAGGTGCTGGCCAAGGGCGAGGTCGACTTCGTGGTCGTCCGCGAGGGCACCGAGGGCCCCTACACCGGCAACGGCGGCGCCCTGCGTGTCGGCACCCCGGCCGAGGTCGCCACCGAGGTCTCGGTCAACACGGCGTACGGCGTCGAGCGGGTCGTCCGCGACGCCTTCGAGCGCGCCCGCAAGCGCCCCCGCAAGAAGCTCACCTTGGTCCACAAGACCAACGTGCTCGTCCACGCGGGCCAGGTGTGGTGGCGCCTGTTCCAGCAGGTGGCGCAGGAGTACCCCGACGTCACGACCGACTACAGCCACATCGACGCGGTGATGATCTACCTGACGACCGACCCGCAGCGCTTCGACGTCATCGTCACCGACAACCTGTTCGGCGACATCGTCACCGACCTCGCCGCTGCCATCAGCGGTGGCATCGGCCTCGCGGCCTCCGGCAACGTGAACCCGGACCGTACCGCGCCGTCCATGTTCGAGCCCGTGCACGGCTCGGCCCCCGACATCGCGGGTCAGCTCATCGCCGACCCGACGGCTGCGATCCTGTCCGGTGCGCTCCTGCTCGACCACCTCGGCCACCCCGCCGCCGCGGCGAAGGTCGAGGCCGCGGTGCTCGCCGACCTCGAGGCCCGGGTGCCGGGCCAGCAGCGTCGTACGCCCGAGGTGGGCGACGCGATCGCCGCGCGAGTAGCCGGCTGAGCCCGCGTCAGGGGAGTTCCCCTGGACGCGGGCAGACGGCCCACTCCCGACCCGCGTTAACGAGGACTAACCTGATGACCATGCAGATCACCACCACGCTCTCTGCGAACCCGACCGACGACGCCCGTCTGGCGGAGATCCTGGCCAACCCGGGCTTCGGGGTGCACTTCTCCGACCACATGTTCACCGTCGAGTGGACCCCGGAGCAGGGCTGGTACGACGCCCGCATCACGCCGTACGGCCCGATCACGCTCGACCCCGCGGCCGCGGTCCTGCACTACGCGCAGGAGACCTTCGAGGGGATGAAGGCCTACCGCCACGACGACGACTCGCTGTGGCTGTTCCGCCCCGAGGCCAACGCGGAGCGGATGAAGCGCTCCAGCCACCGCTTGGCGCTGCCGGTGCTCGAGGTGCCCGACTTCCTCCAGGCCGTGGAGGAGCTGGTGAAGGTCGACGAGCGGTTCGTCCCGGGCAACCCCGACGGTGGCGAGAAGAGCCTCTACCTGCGCCCGTTCATGTTCGCCTCGGAGCAGTTCCTCGGCGTCCGCCCGGCCCAGCACGTCACCTTCATGGTGATCGCGAGCCCGGCCGGCGCCTACTTCAAGGGCGGCATCAAGCCGGTCACGCTGTGGCTGACCGAGGAGTACACCCGAGCCGGCCGCGGCGGCATGGGCGCGGCCAAGACCGGCGGCAACTACGCCTCGTCGCTGGTCGCGCAGCAGGAGGCCTACGCCCAGGGCTGCGACCAGGTCGTCTTCCTCGACGCCCAGGAGGGCAAGTACGTCGAGGAGCTCGGCGGGATGAACATGTACTTCGTCTTCGACGACGGCTCGATCGTCACCCCGGAGACCGGCACCATCCTCGAGGGCATCACCCGCTCCTCGATCATCGAGCTCGCCGGCAAGATGGGCCACCAGGTCACCGAGCGGAAGTTCGGCATCGACGAGTGGCGCGAGGGCATCGCGAGCGGCCGGATCACCGAGGTCTTCGCCTGCGGCACCGCCGCCGTGGTCACCCCCGTCGGCTCGCTGAAGTACGCCGGTGGCGAGACCCCGGCGCCCGCCAGCCAGGACCTCACCATGCGGATCCGCGAGGCGCTCGTCGGCGTCCAGCTCGGGCGCGCCGAGGACACCTTCGGCTGGATGCGCCGCGTCGACTGACCCCGGTTGGGTGGGTGAGAGTGAGCCAGAGATCACTCCTACCCACCCGACTCGTCCGGTTTCGTCGAGGACGCGCGGTGGCACGGTCGGTCCGTGCGTGATCGACTCGGCTCCATCGCCCTGGTGGCCTTCGTCCTCTTGTTCATGATCGGTGGTCCCGCGCTGATCGTCTGGGGCGCGGTCGCCGTCGACCGGCATGACACCCTGGTGCGCGGGGGGCAGCGCGCGGAGGGCACCGTCGTCGAGTTCGTCGATGCGCACAAGGCCTCCAAGCGCAAGGTCGAGGTGGAGTTCGCGGCGCCCGACGGCAGCACCCACCGCGCCCGCGGCCTCGCCGGCCCCGACCAGTCACCGGAGGTCGGCTCGACCCTGCCCGTGGCCTACGACGAAGAGGACCCCGGCCGCAATGCCGTCGTCGGGTACGACGACACCGGCAGCTCGCTGCTCGGCATGGGCGTGATCCTCACCGGCGTCTTCTGGGGGCTGCCGCTGCTCGTCCTCCTGGTCCGGCTGCCCGCCCGGCGTCGGCGCCGCCGCGAGGAGGCTCGAGCGGCGGCTGGCTGATACTGGACCCATGGCGCACCCGATCATGTTCTCCGACGACGACCCGGGCCTCGCCGAGCTGCGGGCGATCTGCCGAGTGCTGCCGGACGCGGTCGAGTTCGTCAGCCACGGCCGGCCGAGCTTCAAGGCGGGGGAGAAGGGCAAGGTCTTCGCGACCTTCGGCGCCGGGCTGAGGACGGGGCCGGGCACGCACCGGCGCATCGACAGCGCGCTGAGCGTGAAGGTCCCGCTGGAGGAGCTGCCCGCCCTCGACGAGGACGACCGCTTCTTCGTGCCGATGTACGCCGGCTCGGCTCCCTGGCGGGCGATCGACCTCGCCCGCCCGGAGGTCGACTGGTCCGAGATCACCGAGCTCGTCGACGCGTCGTACCGTGCCGTCGCGCCCAAGCGCCTCGTGGACGAGCTGGACGCCCGTGACGAGGCGTAGCGACCGATCGCGCCCGCTGCTGGTGCGGCTGGTCCTCGCCGTCGGTCGGCTGGTCAAGCGCATCGTCGTGACCGTCGTCGAGATCCTCTCCTCCTGACGCAGCACGGGTCGGTGTGCCCGGGCCTGAACCGCGGCGCCGCTGGGTAGCCTCGGGGTGTGACCCTCCGCCCGGACAGCAGCGCGCCCACGCGCGTGGGCCGCTACGCGCTGCTCACCAAGCTCGGCGAGGGCGGGATGGGCATCGTTCACCTCGCCCAGGGCCCCGACGGGCAGCGGGTCGCGCTCAAGGTGCTGCGCCCGCAGGTCGTCGGCGACCAGGAGGCGCGCAACCGGCTGGCGCGGGAGGTCGGCTCGCTGACCCGGGTGCGCAGCCCGTGGGTCGCGGAGATGATCGACGCCGACCCCTGGGCCGAGGTGCCCTATGTCGTCACCCGCTACGTCCCCGGCTTCTCCTTGCACGAGCACGTCGCCACCGAGGGCCCGGTCACCGGCCGTGACCTGCTTTGGCTCGCCGGCTGCCTCGCCGAGGGACTCGCCGCGGTCCACGCCGCGGGCGTGCTGCACCGCGACGTGAAGCCGGGCAACGTGCTCATGGAGGGCCGCACCCCGATCCTCATCGACTTCGGCCTGGCCCGCGTCACTGACGACGTCCGGCTCACCCAGACCGGCTGGCTGCTCGGCACACCCGGCTACCTCGCGCCCGAGATCCTGTATGGCGACGAGGCGACCCCCGCCGCCGACGTGCACGCGTGGGCGGCGACCGTGGCGTACGCCGCGAGCGGGCGGGCGCCGTACGGACGCGGTCCGGCGATGGCTGTCATGGACCGCACCCGCCGCGGCCAGCACGACCTGTCCGGCATCGAGAGCCCGCTGGCCGAGGTGCTGGCCGCCGCCCTCGACCCCGAGCCGCTCGAGCGTCCGCTGCTCGAGGAGCTGCTCGCCTGGCTGCGCCCGCTCAGCACCCGTCCCGAGCTGTCGCCCGCGCCGGTGCCGGGCGGCCTGTTCACGGCGTCGGGCCCCGTGCCCGACGACCTCACGCTGCCACTGGCCCTCGCCGCGCAGGCCGGTGCGCCGGTCGCGCCCGGTCCGGTCACGCCACCGACGGTGCCCGAGCCGGAGGCGCCCGGCACCCAGGTGCTGCCGACCGCCGTCGAGCCACCCGCCCCGCCGGCACCGCCCGCCCCGCCGACCACGGCCGGTCCCACCGCGCCGGCGCTCCCGCCGGCCCCGCCGCCGGCGGCGGCGATGGCGATGGCGCGGATGGAGGAGCAGTTCGACCAGGCGTGGGATCTCGAGCAGGCGTTCGTCGCGCAGCCGAGGCCGCCGCTCGCCGTGCGACTGCGCCGCTGGGTGGCCGTGGGCCTGGGCGCGGTCGCGCTCGGAGCCGGGTTCGCCGCGGCTCCGTGGGTCGCCACCGGCGTCGTCGTGCTCGCCGTGTGGCTGCTGCGGGCCGGGTCGCTGGCGGCCTCGGCGGTCGCCAGCCGTCGTACCGTCCGCGGCGTGAAGTGGTACGACGGCCTGCGTTGGGTCACCACGAGCCCGTGGCACCTTGTCCGCGCCACGACCGGCACCGTGGTGCTGGTGGCGTGGAGCGCCGGGCTGGGGATCGCGGCCGGGCTACTGGGCTACGCGCTCGCGCTCGACGTCCCGACCACGCTGCTGGCGGGCGGCACGACCCTCGGTGTCGCGCTGTGGTCGGGGCCGGGCAGCAGCCGGTTCCGCTCGCCCGTCTCCCGGGTGCTCGACCCGCTCGCCCGCCGGCCGGTGCCGTGGCTGCTCGCCTGCGCGGTGCTGCTCGCGGTCGCCGCCGGGCTGGGCGTGCTCGTCGTCGGCAACGGCGTCGCATGGTTCCCGTGGGCCACCGGTCCCTTCGGCCTCTGAGCCTTGGACTCCGAGCCGGCGGACCGGGCGTCCGTGGCACACTGACCTCGTGAGCACCATCACCGTGACGATCCTTGGATTGAGGAGGTCGCGCAGCGACCGTCTCGAGATCATTAGTTAGCGCGTCCGACGCCCCGTCGGACGCGCCAGCCTCTCGTTGTCGGGAGGCTTTTGTTTTGCCCAGGTGACACCCAGCGAGAGAACCCCGATGACCCAGCAGCTCGACCTCCACGGCTCGTTCCACGTCTACGACACCACCCTGCGCGACGGTATGCAGCAGGAGGGGCTCAACCCCACGGTGGCCGACAAGCTCGCCATCGCGCGGCACCTGGACGGGCTCGGCGTCGGGTACATCGAGGGTGGCTGGCCGGGCGCCAACCCGAAGGACACCGAGTTCTTCCGCCGGGCGGCGCTCGAGCTGGACCTCGAGCACGCCCGCCTCGCGGCCTTCGGCTCGACCCGCCGCGCCGGCCTGCTCGCGGCCGACGACCCGCAGGTCGCCGCGCTGCGTGACAGTGGTGCAGGCGTTGTCACACTGGTCGCCAAGTCGCACGTCGGCCACGTCGAGAAGGCGCTGCGGACCACGCTGGAGGAGAACCTCGCGATGATCCGCGACACCGTCTCCCACCTGCGGGCCGAGGGCCAGCAGGTGTTCCTCGACGCCGAGCACTTCTTCGACGGCTACCGGCTCGACCGGGCCTACGCGCTCGAGGTGCTGCGCACGGCGTACGACGCCGGTGCGGAGGTGGTCGCCCTGTGCGACACCAACGGCGGCATGCTGCCGGGCTGGGTCTCCGACGTCGTGCACGACGTGCTCGAGACGACCCAGGTCCGGGTCGGCATCCACTGCCACAACGACACCGGCCTCGCCGTCGCCAACACGCTGGCGGCCGTCGAGGCGGGCGCCACCCACGTCCAGGGCTGCATCAACGGCTACGGCGAGCGCACCGGCAACGCCGACCTCGTCAACGTCGTCGCCAACCTCGAGCTCAAGCTCGACCAGCAGGTGCTGCCGCCGGGCCTGCTCACCGAGGCCACCCGGATCGCGCACGCCGTCGCCGAGGTGACCAACGTGCCGCCCGCCGCGCGCCAGCCGTACGTCGGTGCCTCGGCCTTCGCCCACAAGGCCGGCCTGCACGCCAGTGCGATCAAGGTCGACCCCGACCTCTACCAGCACATGGACCCGGCCGGCGTCGGCAACGACATGCGCCTGCTCGTCTCCGACATGGCCGGCCGCGCGACCATCGAGCTCAAGGGCAAGGAGCTCGGCTTCGACCTCTCCGACAACCCCGAGCTGGTCACCCGGGTGACCAACCGGGTCAAGGAGCTCGAGCTGAGCGGCTACACCTTCGAGGCCGCCGACGCGTCCTTCGAGCTGCTCCTCGCCGAGGAGGTGGACGGCCACCGGCCGTCGTACTTCGACGTCGAGAGCTGGCGCGTGATCACCGAGACGCTCACCCACGCCGCACCGGGCGAGGAGGCCGTGTCCGAGGCGACCGTGAAGCTCACCGCGGCCGGTGTGCGCTACGTCGTGACGGGGGAGGGCAACGGCCCGGTCAACGCGCTCGACCAGGCGCTGCGCTCGGCGATCGAGCAGGCGTACCCGGAGATCGCGAAGTTCGAGCTGATCGACTTCAAGGTCCGCATCCTCGACCAGGGGCACGGCACCGACGCCATCACCCGCGTGCTCATCGAGACCACCGACGGGGCGTCCTCGTGGGTGACCGTCGGCGTCGGCGCGAACGTGATCGAGGCATCGTGGGAGGCGCTCGCGGACAGCCTCACCTACGGGCTGCTGCGCCACCACCAGGACTGAGCGCCAAGACCGCGGGCGATGAGTCCGGCGGACCCGGCCGGTCCCTCCTGCATGGACATCCTCGTGAGCGGACTGGGCCTGGTGGAGTCGCCGCGGTGGCACGACGGCCGGATCTGGTTCAGCGACTGGACCCACGGCCGGATCATCGCGGTCGACGAGCACGACTGCGTGGAGGTGGTCGTCGAGCACACGTCGCTCCCGCTGTGCTTCGACTTCCTGCCCGACGGGCGCCTGGTCCTGGTCTCCAACCAGGCGAACGCGCTGCTCGTGCGAGAGCCTGACGGCACCCTGGCGCCGTACGCCGACCTGGCCGGGCTGTCGGCGTACGGCCACAACGACATCGTGGTCGACCGGCTCGGCCGGGCCTACGTCAACAGCTGCGCCTTCGACTTCGCCGTCGGGCCGCCGGCTGGTGACCGTGCGCCCGGCTTCGTGGCGCTCGTGCTGCCCGACGGCACGGCCGGCGTGGTCGCCGACGACCTCGCCTTCCCCAACGGGATGGCCGTCACCGCCGACGGGAGCACCCTGGTCGTCGCGGACTCGTACCGCTCGCAGCTGGTGGCCTTCGACATCGCCGCCGACGGCGCACTGTCGGGCCGCCGGGTCTGGGCCGACCTCGGTACCGACAACCCCGACGGCATCTGCCTCGACGCCGAGGGCGCCGTCTGGTACGCCGACGTCCCGCACCAGCACTGCGTCCGCGTCGCCGAGGGCGGCGAGGTGCTGCGCACCGTCGAGCTGGACCGCGGCGGCTTCGCCTGCGCGATCGACGGCGACACCCTCTACGTCGTCGCCGCGCACTGGCCCGGTCCGGCGGAGCTCCCGACCTTCCGGGACTGGGACGGTCAGCTGCTGCGGGTGTCGCTGGGCTGAGCGACGACCCGCGCCACCAGGTCGTTCCAGCCGGCGACCACCTGCGCCTCGCTCATCCCGCCCGCGTCGATCTGCTGGCGCAGCACCGGCACGGCCAGTGGCGCGACGAGGGCGGTCGAGAGGTAGCCGAGGTCGCCTCGGACCCCGAGCTGGGAGAGCAGCATGCGCACGTGCAGCGACACGAACCCGAGCACGGCGTAGTTCTCGCCCCACGTGCTCCCCGCCGCCTCGATCAGGGCGGCCTGCTCGCGGTGGTGGCGCAGCCGGGACGCGCCGAACGCCAGCAGCCGCTCCATCGGCGGCGCCCCCGGACCCAACGGCGGCGGACCGCTGATCACGCTGGCCTGCCACTCCTCCTCGCGGTGGTTGAGCAGCGAGGCCATCAGCCCCTCGCGGCTCCCGAACCGCCGGAACACCGTGCCCTTGCCGACGCCCGCCCGCGCCGCGACCGCCTCGGTCGTGAGGTCGTCGACCCCGCAGGTCTCGATCAGCTCGGCTGCGGCCTGCAGCAGCGCCTCCCGGTTGCGGGCGGCGTCGCGGCGCACGACGGGCGCGCTGGTCAGCACGGGGAGGTCCTTGGGCATGGTGAGGCCACCCTAGATCGGGTCGCCGACAGCCGCTTACGATCCGGCCATGAGCGACCTCGCCGCCTGGGACCGGCTCGTGGACCTGCTGACCGACGACCCACGGGTCGCGCCGGAGGTGCGGCTCGCGCTGACCGACGCCGACGCCTATCTCGAGCGGCACGCCGAGCAGCTCGCGGACCGCGGCATCGACGAGGCGGGGGACGTGGAGGCGGTGCTGGCCCTGGTCGACGCGCTGGCCGCGGTCGGCGACCTGGCCCGTGTCGACTGGAAGGAGCCGTCGGAGTAGCTGCTGGAGGTGGTGGGAGCGCTGCCGAGGGTGCGTGCCACCGGGATCGCGATCGACGGCGTGCTGCACCACGACGAAGTGTGCCCGGTGGTGGCGGCGGCGAACCGGCTGCTCGCACCGGCGGGTGTCGTCGTGGTCGTCGTCGAGGAGGGGACCGACGACTGCCCGCTGGTTGCGCTGCCGGTCGATCGCCACGCGGCAGTGGTGGCGGCAGGCGAGGCGGTCGACGTGTGGGTGAGGAAACCCGACTGAAGAAACTTCTCTCACCCCGGGAATGGAAGCGGACCACGGTCCGTTTAGACCTCCATGACTGACACCCAGAGCACCCGCGTCGCCGTCCTCGTCGGATCCCTGCGGGCCGACTCCCTCAACCGCAAGCTCGCCGAGATCCTGCGCGACGAGGCGCCCGCCGGCGTCACGCTGGACATCGTCGAGGGTCTCGACCAGGTCCCGTTCTACAACGAGGACCTCGACGGCGCGACCGCGCCGGCCGCCGCCGTCGCGCTGCGCGAGCGCGTCGCCTCCGCCGACCGCGTCCTGGCCGTCACCCCCGAGTACAACGGCACCATGCCGGCCGTCCTCAACAACGCCATCGACTGGATCTCGCGCCCCTACGGCGCCGGCGCCATGGTCGGCAAGCCGTTCGGCGTCATCGGCGCCACCCCCACGCCGTACGGCGGCAAGTGGGCCCACGGCGACACCGCCCGCTCCGCCGGCATCGCCGGTGCGATCGTGGTCGAGGACGTCACCGTCTCGCAGCCGGCCGTCGACGTCGACCCGACCACCGACCCCGAGGTCCGCGCCAAGCTGCTCGCCGCGCTCGGCACCCTGGTCGAGTTCGCCCCCGAGGTGAGCGCGGCCTGACCCCGCCCTCGCCCGACGCCGCTGCCGCACGCCCTCTGCGTGCGGCAGCGGCGTTTTGGCGAGCCGTCTTAGCAGTAACAGCGTGTGACAACAAGAGTTGATCTTCTGGTGACGCTTTGGCTGGATGGGACCGGCGGGAGGGCTCGGACCCCGTCGCATCCCCCCACCCCCTGCTCCCAGGAGAGAACATGACGCTGCTCCCGTGCCGTCGCTCCCGTGCCCGCCTCGCCGCCCTGGTCGCGGCACTCGCCCTCCCCGCCGCCGCGCTGGTCCCGACCGCCCCGGTGGCCCACGCCGCCGACGAGCCGCACCCGTTCGAGGTCTTCCGCAACTGCCCCGCAGCGCAGATGCTGGCCGAGGCCGACGACGCCTCGACGTCCTGCGTGACCGCCGTGGTCACGGGTGGCACCTTCGTGATCGGCAACGGCACCGTCCCCGTGACCGCGCAGTCGGTGCTCTCGCTCGGCATCGCGAGCGTCGGCGCGGGGGAGAAGACCTTCGGCACGCCCGGCAAGGTCTTCACCTCCGGCCCGATGCAGGTCCCCGGAGGGCTGCTCGGCGTGCCCGGCCTCGAGCGGCTGCTGCCCGGTCTCACCGACGTGACCGCGACCGTCGAGCTCGCCACGACCGAGCTCCCGCAGATCGACATCCTGGCCTCGATCTACGGCGGCGAGGTGGTCGCCCTGCCCGTGAAGATCCGGCTCAAGAACGCCCTGCTCGGCACAAACTGCTACATCGGCTCCAATGCGAACCCGATCGTGCTGCACCTGGCCATGGAGAAGGCCGGGTCCTTCGAGTTCGTGCCGGTCGGCGAGGCCGGCAGCCTGATCCACGCCCGTGGGGGTGTCGTCGTCGACAGGTCCTTCGCCGTCCCGGCGGCCACCGGGTGCGGGGTGGGCGGGCTCCTCAACGGGGTCGTCAACTCCCGCCAGGGCCTGCCGTCGCCGGCCGGCAAGAACAGTGCGGTCCTCGACCAGGACGCCTACCTGGGCGGGCCGGCCTCCCAGGTCCTGGCCTTCCAGCAGGGCTGAGCACGATGGGTAGGGTCGGGTCGTGGCCGAACTCCACGACCTGACCGCCCTCGAGCAGGGGGCGCTGATCCGCTCCGGCGAGATCAGCCCCGTCGAGCTCACCGAGCACTACCTCGAACGCGCCGCGCGACTCCCGCAGGAGTACGTCGACGGCGCGTTCGTGCTCCGCGACCCGGATGCCGCGCGGCGCCGGGCCCGGGAGGTCGCCGCGGTCGGACCGGTCGGGGACGGCGCGTCCCCGCTGGCCGGCGTACCGACGGCGATCAAGGACCTCAACCTCACCCGCGGCGTACCGACCGCCTTCGGGTCGCCGGTGTTCGCGGGCTACGTCCCTGAGGTGTCCGACAGCGTGGCCCTGGCGATCGAGGACGCCGGGATGGTCAGCCTCGGGAAGACGAGCACGCCCGAGTTCGGATCGCCCTGCTACACCGAGCCAGAGGGCCGTCCGCCGGCGGTCACGCCGTGGGACACCACCCGGATGGCCGGCGGCTCCTCGGGTGGCGCGGCCTCGGCGGTGGCCGCCGGGCTGGTGCCCGTCGCCCAGGGCTCCGACGGCGGGGGCTCGATCCGCATCCCCGCCTCGTGCTGCGGCCTGGTCGGGCTCAAGCCCAGCCGTGGCCGGGTCAGCGGCTTCCCGATGTACGGCGACCCGATCGGGCTCGCCGTCTCCGGCCCGATCGCCCGCACGGTCGCGGATGCCGCCGCGCTGCTCGACGTGCTCGCGGGCCGTCGCGCGGGCGACCCCACGTGGGCGCCGGCTCCGGGCGGCACCTTCCTCGAGGCCGCCGGGCGCGAGCCCGGCCGGTTGCGGATCGCGCGCTTCGACCGGCCGGTCATCGCGGACGTCGAGGTGCACCCCGAGGTCCAGCAGGCGTACGACGACGCGTCGCGCCTGCTCGCCTCCCTCGGCCACGTGATCGAGGACGTGCAGGTGCCGCTGCCGCCTGAGGCCGTCGGCGTCTTCGAGACCTGCTGGGCGGTGCTCACCGCGCTGTCGACCGTCCCGCTCGAGCCGGCCCAGCGGGCGCAGGTCCGGCCGCTGACCCGGTGGCTGGGCGAGCGTGGCGAGGCGGTGTCGGGCCCGGAGTTCGGCCTGGCGATCGGGGCGATGCGCCGCCATGCCGCCGACGCGCTGGTCGCGCTGGCGCCGTACGACATCGTGCTCACGCCGACCCTCGCCAGCCCGCCGCTCCCGGTCGGCGCGATCCGCGACGACGCCGACCCGGCGGCCGACTTCGAGGCGCAGAAGCGCTTCACGCCGTGGACCTCCGCGTGGAACGTCACCGGCATGCCGGCCATCTCGCTGCCGCTGCACCAGACACCCGACGGACTCCCGGTCGGCGTCATGCTCGCCGCCCGGCCCGCCGAGGAGGAGCTGCTCCTCTCGCTGGCCGCACAGGTCGAGGCCGCGGCTCCGTGGAAGGACCGTCACCCACCCCTGTGGTGAGGCTGTGCTGAGGCTCAGCCGAACCAGGTCGACACCTGCTCCCGGAACCCGCCGGGAGCAAGGGATCCAGCGCCGTCGGGGATGACGGCGAGGACGGGTACGCCGGTCACCCGGGGCAGGTCCGTGCGGTTGCACGTCTCGGCGAGCCCGGGCTCGGACGGCCAGGCGCCGATCACCAGGCCCGCCGGCTCGACGCCGCGCGAGCGCAGCGCCGCGACGGTGAGCTCGGTGTGGTTGAGCGTGCCGAGCCCGGCCCGGGCGACGACGACCACCTCGGCGCCGAGCGCGACGGCGAGGTCGAGCAGGGTGCCCCCGTCGAGGTCGAGCCGGACCAGCAGCCCGCCGGCGCCCTCGACGATCACGACGTCGTACGACGCCGCGAGGTCGCGGATCCGCGCGGCGTGCTCGGCGACCGTCGGCAGGCTCTCGCCCTGGCGGCGCGCGGCGGTGTCGGGGGCCAGCGGCTCGTCGAGCGCGGCCAGCTGGACGGCCTCGCAGCCCGCGAGGGTGCGCACGGTGTCGACGTCGGGGACGTCCGGGTCGGCGCCGCCGACGCCGGTCTGCACCGGCTTGACGACGAGCACCCGCCCGGGCGTGGTCGCGGCGAGGGCCGCGGTGGCGACGGTCTTCCCGACCCCGGTGTCGGTGCCCGTCACCACGACGACCCGGGTCACTGGTGCTCCTTCACGAGCTCGACGAGGACCGCGACCGCGCGGTCCCATCGGTCCGCGGGAACCCCGGCCGTGACGGTGATCCGCAGCCGGGAGATGCCGTCGGGCACCGACGGCGGGCGGAAGCAGCCCACCCGCAACCCGGACTCGAGCGCGGCGGCCTGGGCGGCGACGGCGGCCTGTGGCGAGGACATCGGCACCGACAGGACGGCGCCGGCGGGGGCCACGACGCCGAGGGTGTCGGCGAGCGCAGAGACCCGCGTCCGCACGGTCGCGCCCAGCTCGGGGCGCGCCCGGATCGCCCGCAGTGCGGCCAACGCCCCCGCGGTCGGGGCCGGGGCGAGGCCGGTGTCGAAGATGAACGGCCGGGCCCGGTTGACCAGGTGCTCGCGCAGCGCGGGGGAGCCGAGGACCGCCCCGCCCTGGGCGCCGAGCGACTTCGACAAGGTGGCGGTGACGACGACGTGCGGGCGTCCGGCGAGGCCGAGCGTGGCCACGAGCCCCGGCCCGTGGACCCCGACGGCGTGCGCCTCGTCGACGACCAGGAGGGCGTCGTACTGCTCGCAGAGGGCGCTCAGCTCGACCAGCGGCGCCGCGTCGCCGAGCACGGAGTAGACCGACTCGACGAGCACCATCGCCCGCTCTCCGGCTTCCGCTGCAGCGGTCAGACCGGCCCGGACGGCGTCGACGTCGCTGTGCGGTACGACGCTCAGCCGGGCCCGCGAGAGCCGGACCCCGTCGATGAGCGAGGCATGGACGTGGGCGTCCGAGAGCACCCGGGTCGTGCGGTCAGCGAGTGCCGCCACGACGGCCAGGTTGGCGTGGTAGCCGGTCGAGAACACCAGGGCCGCGGGCTGCCCGAGGTAGTCGGCGAGCTCCCGCTCCAGCTCCTCGTGCAGCGCGAAGGTGCCGGTGACCAGGCGCGAGGCGCTGGCGCTGGATCCCCACGTCCATGCGGCGTCCGCGGCCGCCCGCCGTACGTCGGGGTCCCGGGCCAGGCCGAGGTAGTCGTTGCCGGCCAGGTCGATCGTGCTGTCGTCGGCCGCCCGCGCCCGCAGGCGCCGGGTGAGGCCGGCGGCCTCGCGCTCCTCGGCCTGCGCCGCGAGCCAGCTCTCCCAGCTGCTCGGGTCCCGGGTCATCCTGCCTTCACCGCCTCCGCGATGCCGCTGACGATCCGGTCGATCGCGTCCGGTCCGGCGACGTACGGCGGCATCGCGTACACCAGGTCGCGGAACGGTCGCAGCCACACGCCCGCGGCGAGCGCCGCGTCGGTCGCGGCGACCACGTCGACGGGGTGGTCGAGCTGGACGACGCCGACGGCGCCGATCGTGCGGACGTCGACGACGCCCGGGAGCGAGCGCAGGGGAGCGAGCCCGGTCGTGAGCCGCTCGCCGATCGCGGTGACCGTCGCCGCCCAGTCCGAGGAGAGCAGCAGGTCGATCGACGCGCTCGCGACCGCGCAGGCCAGCGGGTTGCCCATGAACGTCGGGCCGTGCATGACGACGCCCGCCTCGCTGCCGGAGATCCCGCGGGCGACCGCGTCGGTGGTGAGGACGGCGGCGAGGGTGAGGTACCCGCCGGTCAGCGCTTTGCCCAAGCACAGCACGTCGGGGGTCACCAGCTCGCTGACGAACAGGTGGCCGGTGCGGCCGAAGCCGGTGGCGATCTCGTCGAACACCAGCAGCAGGCCGTGCTCGTCGGCGACCTCGCGCAGCACCCGCAGGCACTCCACCGGGTAGGGCCACATGCCACCCGCACCCTGCAGCAGCGGCTCCACGATGATGCCGGCGAGCTCGCGCGCGTGGCGGGCGGCGAGGTCGCGCACCGCGTCGGCCCAGTGGGCGATCGCGGCCGGAGCGGCGTCGTACGACGGCGGCCGGGGCGCGAAGACCTGCTCCGGCAGCAGCCCCGCCCACAGCGAGTGCATCCCGCCGACCGGGTCGGTGACGCTCATGCAGTCGAAGGTGTCGCCGTGGTAGCCGCCGAGGACGGTGAGCATCCGGGTGCGCCCAGAGGGGTGATCAGTGCGGCCGGCACCGCGCTGGTACTGCAGCACCATCTTCATCGCGACCTCGACGCTCACCGAGCCCGAGTCGGCCAGGAAGACCCGCTCCAGCGGCTCGGGGGTGATCTCGACGAGGCGCCGGCCCAGCTCCACCGCGGGCTCGTGGGTGAGGCCGCCGAACATGACGTGACTGAACCGACCGGCCTGCTCGGCGACGGCGGCGTCGAGCACGGGGTGCCGGTAGCCGTGGATCGCCGACCACCACGACGACATCGCGTCGACCACCCAGCGGCCGTCGACCTCGAGCTCGCAGCCGCGGGCGGCCGTGACCAGCCGGACCGGGGTCGGCTCGGTCATCGACGTGTAGGGGTGCCAGAGGTGCTCGCGGTCGAAGGCGAGCAGGTCGACGGCCTCGGAGACGGTCATCGCTCAGGCGTTGGCCGGGACCTCGGTGCCCGCACCACGGGTGCGGATCTGCGGCCCGCAGGCACCGCCGGACGCACACCCGCCGCACGCGTCGCCGCAGCCGTGCGCCGCGACCGGGCGGTCGTGGGCCGCGATCAGCTCGTCGAACGCGTCGGCGTCGAGGCCGAGGATCGTGAAGCCGTTGTCGCGCAGCATCTCCAGGTCGGCCTTGGCGTCCTGGCCCTCGGAGGTGAGGTAGTCGCCGAGGAAGATCGAGTTCGCGACCTGCAGCGCCGTGGCCTGCAGGGTGCGCAGGTGCATCTCGCGCCCGCCGGCGATGCGGATCTCCTTGTCGGGGCACACGAAGCGCGCCATGGCCAGGATCTTCACGCAGCGGAGGGGGGAGAGCTCCCAGGTGTTCTCGTACGGCGTTCCGTCGAACGGCATCAGGAAGTTCACCGGGATCGAGTCGGTGTCCAGTGCCTTCAGCGCGAACAGCGCCTCGACCAGCTGCTCGTCGGTCTCGCCGAGACCCGCGATCAGGCCCGAGCACGGTGACAGGCCGGCGTCCTTGGCCTTGCCGATGGTGTCCACGCGGTCGTCGTACGTGTGCGTCTGGACGATGTTGTCGTGGTGCGACTCGGCGGTGTTGATGTTGTGGTTGTAGGCGTCGACGCCCGCCGCCTTCAGCCGCGCGGCCTGCCCGTCCTTGAGCAGGCCGAGGCAGGCGCAGACCTCGACGCCGTCGTACTCGTCCTTGAGGGCCTCGGTCATCTCGACGACCTTGTCGATGTCGCGCTCGGACGGACCGCGGCCCGAGGACACCATGCAGACCCGGGTCGCGCCGCCGCGCAGCCCGGCGCCGGCCTGCTTGAGGGTCTCCTCCTTGGAGAGCCAGGAGTACTTGAGGATCGGCGCCTCCGAGCCCATCGCCTGCGAGCAGTAGTTGCAGTTCTCGGGGCACAGGCCGGACTTGAGGTTGACCAGGTAGTTGACCTTGACCGTGTTGCCGAAGTGCGCGCGCCGCAGCCGCCCGCCGGCGGCCACGACGTCCATCAGGTTGCTGTCGGGCGCCTGGAGTACGGCGAGCGCGTCGGCCTCGGTGGCCGCGCCCCCGCCGAGGATGCGGGTGGCGAGCTCGTCGAAGTTCGTGGTCATGGTGCTCCTCGTGCGGTCCTGGGTGCCGAACTGAACGGTGTTCAGGTTGCTCAGGATAGCCGGGATCCGCGGCTTTGTGGAGAGGCGACCAAGCTGGCCGGTCGAGATCACTCGTCGCCGAGGCCGCGCGCGTGCAGCGCGTCCCCGGTGGCCCGGGCGTGCGCGACGACGCGGATCACGAGCGGCGTGAGATAGGCGCGAGGGTTCCGCTCGAGTCCCCGCGCCCGCGCGGCGTCGCGGGTCTCGCCGGCGATGGCGAGGGTGAGCGGGATGCCGCGGATCATCAGCGAGAACGCGAGCGCGACCAGCTCCGGGTTGACCCCGAAGCGGCGGAACGGCCCCAGCCAGCGGGTGATCGCATCGACCATCCGCTCGACGGAGGTGGTCGTGGTGAACACGGTCGCGAGCAGCAGGAGTGCCACCAGGGCGCCCACGACGACGAAGGCGTGCTCGGCACCCCTCTGCCAGGTCTGGTACGCCGCCAGCAGGGTCATCGCGACCACGACGCCACGCAGCGCGCGCACCGCCCGGCCCAGCCGGACGCCGGCGACCACGCAGCACAGCGCCGCCAGCACGAGCAGCCCGGCCGTCGTCGGGACACCCCGGAACGCCACCGCGACCACGCTGAGCACCAGCAGGCCGAGCAGCTTCGCGCCGACCGGCAGCCGGTGGAAGACGGACCTGCCCGGCTGGTAGTCGCCGAGCGGGCCGGCGGTCACCCGGCGCTCGCGCGGTAGTGGGCGACGACCTCGGCGGGCGCACCGTCCGCGACGACGGTGCCGTCCTCGACCAGCAGCGCCCGGTCGCAGCGCAGCGCCAGGTCGAGGTCGTGGGTCGCGAGCACCAGCTGCTGGGGGAGGCCGAACAGTAGGTCGCCGATCAGCCGGGCGTTGCGCAGGTCGAGCAGCGTGGTCGGCTCGTCGGCGACCAGGATCGCGGGGTCGGTGGCGAGCACGCCGGCCAGCGCGAGCAGCTGCCGCTGTCCGCCGGAGAGGGTGTGCACACTGCGGTCGGCCAGCTCCTCGAGCCCGTACGACGCCAGCACCGCCCGCGCGGCGACGGCCCGCTCCTCGCGCCCGCGCACCTGGTGGCGCAACGACAGCGCGACGTCCTCCACGACGGTCGGCATGACCAGCTGGGCGCTGGGGTCGGTGAACACGAACCCGACCCGGCGTCGTACCTCCCGGCCCTTCTTCGCGACATCGAGCCCGTCGACGGTGACGCGGCCGGAGGTGGGCTCGACCAGTCCGTTGACCAGCCGGGCGAGGGTCGACTTGCCCGAGCCGTTGGGGCCGATCAGCGCGATCCGCTGCTCGGTGAGGTCGAGCGAGGTCTCCCGCACGACGGTGACCTCGGGGACCGGGCCACCGGGCGTCGCGGCCCGGACCACGACCCGGTCGAGCTCGACCCGGCTCACGCCGCGGAGGCCTCCTCGACCTCGGCGGGGCGCCTGCGGGCGGCGAGGTCGGGGAACGCCTTGTGCACGGCGGTCGCGACCAGCGCCATCACGACGTTCTTGGCGATGTCGCCGGGGAAGTAGGCGGCGTCGAAGCTGAACGCCTCCTTGAGGCTGAGGTCCGCACGCCAGGCGAGGTTGAGCGGCCCGAGGGTGTGCACGACGAGGAAGCTGCTGAGCAGGCCGCAGGTGAACACGAACGCGAACTGCGTGGCGTTGTTGCGGTTGCGGTAGACGAGGAAGCCGCACAGTGCGGCCGCGATCGGGAACGCGACGAGGTAGCCGGCGGTCACGCCGCTGTAGTGCGAGATGCCGGACGCGCCGCCGGAGTAGATCGGCAGCACCAGGCCGGCGACCAGGTAGAGCACCACGCACAGGAATCCGCGCACCGGCCCGAGGACGGCGCCCGCGAGCAGCACGCCGAAGGTCTGCAGCGAGTACGGCACGCCGATGCCGGTCTTGATGTCCGGCAGGATGGCACACACCGCGATGAGCGCGGCGAAGCCGGCGATCAGGGCGACGTCGGTGGTGGGGGTACGGCGATTCATCGGGTCACTCTCGGTTCCGGGGGAGCGCGGCAGCGCGCAGTTGAACGGTGTTCAGGTTAGGCTGGCGCTCGCACCCGGGTCAACGCGGCCCGGGGGACGAGACGAGGAGAGCCAGGGTGCGCTACCGGAGGGACGACGTGGTCGCGCGCGCGATCGAGGTGCTCGACGCCCACGGCCTCGACGCGCTCTCCATGCGGCGCCTCGCCGGCGACCTCGGCGTCCAGCCCGGCGCGCTCTACCACCACTTCACCAACAAGGACGCGCTGCTGGCGGCGATCGCCGACGAGATCCTGCGCCGCGGCCGCCGCCCCGCCGAGATCATGGCCTGGGACGCCGAGGTCCAGCTGCTCTGCCTCGGCCTGCGCGACGCGATGCGCCGCCACCGCGACGGCGCGGTCCTCATCGCCCGGGTCAACCGCGCCGACGCCGAGGGCCTGGAGCGGCCGCTGCGCGCGGCGCTGGAGCGCGCCGGGGCCGACACCGGCCTCGCCCGGATCGCAGCCCGCACCCTGCTCCGGTACGTCCTGTCCCACGAGGACGACTCCGACTCCGACTTCGCCCTCGGCCTCGAGCTCGTGCTCGACGGCCTGCGCCGGCGGCTCAGCCCGTCCGCGTGAAGGTGATGCTCGCGGGCGTCTGAGGGCCCCGGTCGAGGGCCTTCTTGCTGCAGCCCCAGCAGTTCTGCTGGACGACGACGCGTCGGCCGTCGACGTCGAGGATCCACCAGTGGCCGGTGTAGGGGGCGGGGCCGCTGACGGCGGTGTCGGGGTTGCCGGGGAGCTGGATGGCGCTGCCGTCGCACTTGGTGTCGTCGTAGCCGGCGGGGATGCGGGCTTCGAGGTAGGTGCCGTGTGCGCCGCCGAGGTCGACGGGTTGCGGGGGCGAGACCTGGTAGGCCGGCAGTGTGGTGAGGGCTTGGACGAGGTCGTCGACCGTGGGTCCGGTGGGGACGATGGTCTGGTCGGTGCAGGGGTCGCGGGGGACGCCGTACTGGTCGCCGGCGAGCTCGGTCTTGAGGATGAAGCTGTCGGTGGCGAGGAAGAGGCCGTCGTCGTGGGCGGAGGTGTCGGTGGGGAGGTCGACGTCGAAGGCGAGGGAGTCGTCGAGCGGGATGCGGTAGCGGCCTGCTGCGAGACTGACGGGGTTCTCGTCCGGCCCGTGTGGCGGCAGCGGGAGCACGCCCGCCGGCAGGTCGGAGGGCGAGGTCGGCGGTGCCTTCGCCGGCTGGATGGCACCGCCGTGGTCATCGACGGTCGACACGACGATGCCTCCGCCGACGAGGAGGAGTGCGGTCACCGCGCCGACCGCGATCCCGGTGCGGCGCTGTCGTCGGCGCGCGGTGCTCACCAACGAGTCGAAGTCGGGCGGCACCACACGCTGCGCGAGGTCTCGGAGCGGTTCCCAGTCAGCCATGGCTCGGCTCCTCCTTGTCCGTCAACAGCACACCGAGCCGCTGTCGTCCTCTGCCCAGTCGTGACTTCACGGTGCCCTCCGGAACCTGCAGCTGCTCGGCGATCTCCGCCACCGAGAGGTCGGCGAGGTGGTGCAGCACCACCACCTCGCGCTGGGCCGGGTCCAGGAGCGCGAGCGCACTGACCAGTGCGACGTGCTCAGGACCGACCGCGACCGCCGGCTCGGGGCCGCGGTCCAGGGCCTGGTGTCGGCGTACCACCGCGAGGTGGCGCCAGCCGCGGTGCAGCCGGCGTAGTGCGACGGTACGGATCCATGCTTCGGGGTTGTCGACCGAGCGCAGCGTCCTGCGCTTGCGGATCGCGGTGATGAACGCGTCCTGCACGGCGTCCTCCGCGTCGGTGAGATCACCGCAGATCGCGTACATCTGGACGACGAGCCGGCGGTACGACGCGGCGTACAGCGCGTCGATGTCCTCCGCCTGCTCCGTACCGTCCATCAGCGCCTCCACCATCTCGCTCAACCGTCCCGCATCACGGGGCCGGTGTGAAGGTGATGCTCTGCGGCGCCTCGGGGGCGCGGGCGAACTCCTTCTTGCTGCAGCCCCAGCAGTTCTGCTGGACGACGACGCGTCGGCCGTCGACGTCGAGGATCCACCAGTGGCCGGTGTAGGGGGCGGGGCCGCTGACGGCGGTGTCGGGGTTGCCGGGGAGCTGGATGGCGCTGCCGTCGCACTTGGTGTCGTCGTAGCCGGCGGGGATGCGGGCTTCGAGGTAGGTGCCGTGTGCGCCGCCGAGGTCGACGGGTTGCGGGGGCGAGACCTGGTAGGCCGGCAGTGTGGTGAGGGCTTGGACGAGGTCGTCGACCGTGGGTCCGGTGGGGACGATGGTCTGGTCGGTGCAGGGGTCGCGGGGGACGCCGTACTGGTCGCCGGCGAGCTCGGTCTTGAGGATGAAGCTGTCGGTGGCGAGGAAGAGGCCGTCGTCGTGGGCGGAGGTGTCGGTGGGGAGGTCGACGTCGAAGGCGAGGGAGTCGTCGAGCGGGATGCGGTAGCGGCCTGCTGCGAGACTCACGGAGTCCTCGCCCGGCCCGCGCGCGGGGAGCGCGAGGATCCCCTCCGGAAGGTCGGCGGCAGGAGCCGAGGATCGATCGGCGGCCACGGACGGACCATCCTGCTGGGTCGCCTCCGCGGGCTCGTCGTCGGAGCAGCCGGCGGCCAGCGGCAGGAGAGCCGCGGCGAGGGCCACGCGGGCCGCGATCGTTCGTGATGACATCGAGGTCTCCTCGGTGGAAGGTGGCGGACGCCGAGTCGCCCCTGATGCACCCACGAGGTCCGAGTCCGCCACCGGGTTCCCGGCGCGCGCGGGTCTTTGCCCGGCCGTCGTCGTACGCCGCTCGTTATCGTGGCCGTAACGACGAGGAGGCAGAGTGGACGACATGGCACCGAAGACCCAGAAGCCCGTGACGGTCGTGCTCTTCGGCGCGACGGGAGACCTCGCCCGCCGCAAGCTGCTGCCGGGGATGCTGCACCTGTTCGAGACCGGGCTGCTGCCCCAGCTGCAGATCATCGGTACGTCGCTCGACGAGCACACCACCGAGTCCTTCGTGCAGTTCGTGCACGAGGCGGTCCAGGAGTTCTCGGGCGACGACGGCGACATGGCGGCCTGGCCGGAGTTCGCGAAGCTGCTGCACTGGGCCCCCGGCAGCGAGGGGCCGGCGGGCCTGCGTGCCGCGGTCGAGAAGGCCGAGTCCGAGTGGTCGGGGGACCGGGTCCGGCTGCACTACCTGAGCGTCCCGCCGAAGGCCGCGCTGTCGGTGGTGAAGACCCTCGACGACGCCGGCCTGGCCGAGGGCAGCCGGATCATCATGGAGAAGCCGTTCGGGGTCGACCTCGCCTCGGCGAAGGCGCTCAACGCCGAGCTGCACAAGACCTTCGACGAGTCGCAGATCTACCGGATCGACCACTTCCTCGGGAAGGAGGCCGCGCAGAACATCCTCGCCTTCCGCTTCGCCAACGGCCTGTTCGAGCCGATCTGGCACCGCAACAACATCGACCACGTGCAGATCGACGTGCCCGAGGAGCTCGGGCTCGAGCAGCGCGCCAACTTCTACGAGTCCACCGGCGCCTACAAGGACATGGTGGTCACCCACCTGTTCCAGGTCCTCGCGTTCACCGCGATGGAGCCGCCCACGTCGCTGCACCCCGACGCGATCCGCGAGGAGAAGAACAAGGTCTTCCGCTCGATGATGCCGATCGACCCGGCGAACGTCGTACGCGGTCAGTACCAGGGCTACCGTGACATCGAGGGCGTGGCGCCCGAGTCGGAGACCGAGACCTTCATCGCGCTCAAGTGCTTCGTCGACAACTGGCGCTGGGCCGGCGTCCCGTTCTACCTGCGCACCGGCAAGCGGATGGCCGAGGGTGCCCGGATCATCTCGATCGCGTTCAAGGAGCCGCCGCGCTCGATGTTCCCGAAGAACTCCGGCGTCGGCGACCACGGCCCCGACCACCTGACCTTCGACCTGGCCGACAAGGCCAAGATGTCGCTGTCCTTCTACGGAAAGCGGCCCGGTCCGGGCATGAAGCTCGACAAGCTCTCGATGCAGTTCGCGATGGGCGACACCACCTGGGCCGGCTCCGTGCTCGAGGCCTACGAGCGGCTGATCTACGACGCCGCGCGCGGCGACCAGACCCTGTTCACCTCCGCCGAGGGCATCGAGCGGCTGTGGGAGGTCTCCGAGCCGCTGCTCGAGAATCCGCCCGTCGTCCGGCCCTACCGGCAGGGCAGCTGGGGCCCGAACCAGATCCACCAGCTGGTGGCGCCGTACGCCTGGCGGCTGCCGTTCGAGCGGCAGTGGCGCAACCCCAACGCCATGGGCGGCTGACCCGGCTAGCGCACGACCACGTCGCTGTAGCCGACCGGCCCGCCGAGCAGGTCGCGCCGGGAGACCGGCGTGCGGCCGTCGACGTCGCTCACCCCGAGCTCGCTCGCCAGCTCGGCACCGATCAGCGCCCGCCCGGTCTTCTCCCGCTTGACTCCGGCCGGGCCGCCGGCGAGCGCCGCGATCACCCGCCCGGTCAGCTCAGGGTGCTCCATGATCGGCAGCGAGGCGGCGTACAGGTCCGGGTCGGCGTCGACGACCCGCATCGTCCGCTCGGTGCGCAGCAGCCCCGGCCACAGGGCCACGACGCTGACCCCGGTGTCGGCCAGGTCGACGGCCATGTCGTGGGTCATCTTGTCGACGCCCGCCTTCACCGCGCCGTACGCCGGACCGTGCAGGTAGCAGACCGCGCCGAAGCCGGAGATGTTGACGACCAGCGGTGCCCGCTGCGCCGACTCCAGCAGCAGGGGAGTGGCGTGCCAGGTCGTCGTGTACGTCGAGCGCAGCCCGACGTCGAACATCATCACCGCGTCGAGCGGCTTCTCCCAGAACCCGCCGCCCGCGGTGACCTCGTCGGGTACGGCGAACGCGTTGTTGACCAGCAGGTCCAGGTGTCCCTGCTCGCGCCGTACCTGCTCGACGAGGGCCGCGACCGCCCCGTCGTCGCGGTGGTCGCACGCCACCGCCACCCCGGTCCCACCGCGCTCGGTGACCTGCTCGGCGGTCTCGCCGATGGTGCCGCCGAGGTCGTGCGACCCGGGTGCGACGCTGCGGCCGGTGACGTAGACGGTGTAGCCGGCCTCGCCCAGGGCGAGGGCGATTCCCTTGCCCAGCCCACGGCTGGCTCCGGTGACGACGGCGACGCGGCGGTCCTGCTGCTGTGGCACTGCTGGGCTCCTAGATGACACCGGCACGGCGCAGCGAGGCTACCCGGTCCTCGGCGTACCCGAGCTCGGCGAGCACCGCTTCGGTGTCCGCGCCGACCTCGGGCGCGCGCCGGGGCGGGCGGCGCTGCTCGCCGACGACGTTGACCGGTGTCGGCAGCAGGTCGGCGCCGTGCTCGGCCGCGGGCCACCAGGGCATGCGGTGCGCGAACTGGGGGTCGCGGCCGATCCCGGCGGCGTCGTTGACCGGCGCGATGGGGCAGTCGATCGCCAGCCCGAGCTCGACCCAGTCCGCGGTGGTCCGGGTCGCGAAGAGTGCGCGCAGCTCGGCACGCAGGTCCCGGTCGCCGGTCGCGTGGTCGCCGTACTGCTGGCCCTCGCGTCCCTCGAAGAGATCGAGCCGGTCGCAGGCGACGCAGAAGTTGCGCCAGAACTCCTGCTCGGACGCCTGGAAGAGGACGTGCCCGTCGGCGGAGCGGTAGTACTGGTAGCGCACCGCCTCCTCCATGCCGCCCGGACCCGGCCGCCGCCGCGCCCCACCGTCGGCCGGGTTGCCGGTCACCTCGGGCTCCGGCCGCTCGTAGGCCCGGTGCCCCTCGATCGGCAGCCAGTTGCTGAAGGCGGCCGCGTCGCTCTGGGAGATGTCGAGGTGGCACCCGACGCCGGTACGACGGGCGCGGAGCACGGCGGACACCGCCGCGAGCGCTCCCCACAGCGGGCCGACCTTGGTCCCGGTGCCCGTGTGCTCGGGGATGTAGGTGAACCCCTGCTCGTCGACGGCCGGCGCGGCGAGGCCGGCCCACGCGTCGAAGCCGACGCCGTGCGACGGCAGGTCGCGGTAGGGCCCGTCGATGCCGAACCCGGACAGCGAGCAGAGCACGATCGCCGGGTTGACCCCGCGAAGCCGGTCGAAGCCGAGGCCGCGGCGCTCCAGGGCGCCGGGCCGCATGCCCTCGACCACGATGTCGGCCCCGGCGACGAGGTCGAGGAACACCTCGGGGCCGCCCGGCGAGCGCAGGTCGAGGCGGATCGACCGCTTGCCGCGGTTGACGTGCCAGTGCAGCAGCGAGCTCCCCTCGACGATCGGCCAGCCGAGCCGGCGGATGTAGTCGCCGCCCGGGGGTTCGACCTTGATGACCTCGGCGCCGAGGTCGCCGAGGGTCATGCCCAGGGCGCCGGGCTCCAGCAGCGTGCACTCGACGACGCGGATGCCATCGAGCAGGGGTGGGTGGGTCACGGAGGATTCCTCTCGAGGGTCAGGGCTGGCGGCCGGTGCGCAGGGGCGACTTCGGAGCGGCGCACAGCAGGGTGCGTCGGTCGGACAGGACGAGGCCGGCGGTGCGCTCGCGCCACCGGTCGACGGCGGGATCGTGGTCGAGGAGCTCCTCGACCTGCGCCCAGTGGTCCCAGTCCGGGACCGACCACACGACGATCACCTCGCTGTCGGAGACCATCGCGGTCCGGTAGGCGCCGGTGAGCCGGAGTCCCGCGGCGAGCGCTGTGTCCAGCCATTGGTCGGCCAGGAGCGAGAGGTACTCGCGCGCTGATCCCCGTGCTACCGCCACCACCTCGTGGAGGTGGCAGGCGGCGGGCGGCAGGTCCGCGCACAGTGCCTCGATGCTCGGGCTGTAGTCGGCCGGCAGCAGGATGCGGTCGCGCCCGCCGGAGCGGAGCTCGGCGGCCGCGGACCACCACCTGGCCAGCGTGGGGTCCTGGAGCGAGTCGTGCGAGAGCTCGTGGGCGAAGTTGGCCGCGAGTCCCTTCCAGCCGTCCAGCTCCCACATGTTGACGACGCTCGGCCAGCGGCCGGTGCTGCCGACCGTCGCCCAGACCCCGAAGCAGCGCATCCCGCGCTCGGCGCGCGCGGCGGCGTCCCAGCCCGACGTCATGTGCTCCATGTAGTCGGCGCGGCGGGCCCCGATGATGTCGATCTCCTCGTGGATGTAGATCGCGCTCACCGGGCGGCTACTTGGCGAGGTTGGCGTCGATGACCTCGTCCTCGGTGAGCGGGTCGGAGTAGACCAGCACGCCGTCCTGCCGGGCGTAGGTCGCCTGGTAGCGGTCGGTGAGGCCGTCCGGGTAGGCCAGGTCGGGCGGGAAGACGAGCTCGGGCAGCTTGTCGAGCTGGTCGTCGGAGATCTCGAGCTGCTTCACCAGCGCGGCGCGGACCTCGGGGTCGTCGTGGTAGGCGCCCTGGAGGTGATCGGCGACGACGCTGCGCATGCCGGCCAGGAGGCGCTTGCCCTTGTCCCGGTCCTTCTCCAGCAGGTTGGGGCCGAAGAGCACCGCGCCCATGGTGATGTCCTCCGGCTGGCCGAACGCGAAGGCGAGGTCGGCGGACTTCTCCGCCTCGAGCCACACCGGGTCGGAGAGCCAGCCGGCCTTGACCGCGCCGCTCTCGAGGGCGACGAGGATGTCCGTGGCACCCATCGTCTGGAACTCCACGTCACTCGCGGAGATGCCGCTGCGCTCGAGCTCCTCCTCCAGCACCATCGAGACCGGCGCACCGGCGCCGACGGCGGTCGCGACGGTCTGGCCGCGCAGCTTCGCGGGGTCGAAGGTGCCGTTCGGTGCGAGGTCCTTGCTGACCCACAGGCCGGATCGGCTGTTCGGCGGCGGGAACATGCCGGGTGCCACGATCTTGATGGGCGAGCCGCCGGACACCGCGTTGAAGAAGGCCGCGCTCGGCGCGCTGAACACGGCGTCCACCTCGCCGGTGGCGAGCAGGACCATCGCGTCGCTGGGTGCGGCGGTGACGATCTCGACGTCGATGTCCTGGTCGGCATAGCTTCCGAGCTCCATGCCGACCAACAGCGGCGCGAAGGCCTCGAGCTTGGCGGAGATGGCGACCTTGACGGTCTTCTTGTCGGCGGCGTCGTCCGACGAGCCGCAGGCGGCGAGCAGGACGCTGCCGAGGAGCCCGGCGAGGAGCAGGGCGAGCTTTCGGGTCAACACGTGGGTTCCTTTGCTGGGGTCGTGGTGGGGTGGCGCGGTCACCGGCGGTTCGCCGGCTGCGCCCAGGGGAGGAGCCGCCGTCCTAGGGCGGTCACCAAGGTCGTGCAGAGCAACCCGAGAAGAGCGATGACGCAGATGCCGACGTACATCGGCCGGGCCTGGAAGAGCGACCAGCTGTGCCAGATCCGGAAGCCGACGCCGCTGTTGCCCTGGACGAACTCGGCGCCGACGATGACGAGGATGGCGACGCCCACCGAGAGCCGCAGGGCGACGAACAGCTGCGGGAGGAAGGCCGGCCACAGCACGTGGCGGAACATGTCCCAGCGGCTCGCGCCGAAGGCGCGGGCCGCCTCGCGGTAGCCCTCCGGGATGGCGGTCACGCCGGCCATGCAGGTGATCCACGTGGGGAAGAAGACGGACAGCGCGACCAGCAGGACGAGGGGCGTCTCGCCGAGCCCGAAGATCAGCAGGAGCAGTGGCAGGAGCGCGAGCTTCGGCACGGTGTAGAGCGCCGAGAGGAACGGGTCGAGCGCCGCGCGGACGAGTCCGGACAGCCCGAGCGCGAGGCCGGCCCCGGCACCGGCCGCAGAACCGGCGACGAACCCGACCACCACGCGGCGCAGGGTCGCGCCGAGGTCGTCGAGCAGCACGCCACTGCGGATCATCTCGCCGGCGGTCGACAGGATCATCGTCGGTGCGGGGAAGAAGCGCACCGGGATGGCGTCCGTGCGCGCCGCGACCTCCCAGGCGACGAGCACGACCATCGGCGTCAGTACGGCGAGCGACCGCTCCAGCCGCCGGCGCCGGCGGGCCGTCCGGACCGGGTCGATCTCCGCGGCCGTCGGCCGGACCGCCACCGTGGCGCTCACGAGGCCCTCCCGCCCTCGAAGGTGCGGGAGACCTCGTCGCGCAGGAGTGACCAGAGCTGCTGCTCCAGGGCCGCGAACGCGGGCTCGCCCCGGGTCTCGGCCGAGCGCGGCCGGTCGAGCGGCACGGGGAGATCGGCGAGGATCCGGCCCGGACGGGCGGACATGACGACGACACGGTCGCCGAGCAGGATGGCCTCCTCCAGGCTGTGGGTCACGAAGACGACCGTGCGCCGGTCGCTCTGCCACAGCGCGAGGAGCTCCTCCTGGAGCACGGTGCGCAGCTGGGCGTCGAGCGCCGCGAACGGCTCGTCGAGCAGGAGCACCTCGGGCTCGACGGCGAGCGCCCGGGCGATGGAGACGCGCTGGCGCATGCCGCCCGAGAGGGTCGCCGGGAAGGCGTCGGCGAAGTCGGCCAGGCCCAGGCGGGACAGCCACGTGTCGACGGTCCGGGTCGCCTGGGCACGCGGCACGCCCGCGACGTCGAGGCCGAACCGGACGTTGGCCCGCACCGACTTCCACGGGAAGATCCCGTAGTCCTGGAACACCATCGCCGTCGGCGTGCGGCCGGTGGCCTCGTGGTGGACCAGGACCTCGCCCTCACTGGGTCGGTGGAGCCCGGCCATCATCCGCAGCAGGGTCGACTTGCCGCAGCCGGACGGCCCGACCAGGCAGACGAACTCGCCCTGGCGCACCGTGAGGTCGACGCCGTCGAGGGCGACGACGGCGTCACGGGTGCCGTACCTCTTGCCGACGCCGCGCACCTCGATAGCGGCGGTGCCCGTCGTGGCGGGCTCGGTGGTGGGGGACAAGGTGGCTCCTGGGATGTTCATGCGACGGCTCCGGCGTTCTGGTGCTGGTCGGGGATCGAGGCGAGTGCGTCGACGGCGACGACGCGCTCGGGCAGGACGATGAGCGGATTGATGTCGAGCTCGGTGACGACCCCGTCGGCGGCCAGGCGCTGCACGGCCATGACGACGTCGACGAGCGGCTCCAGGTCGACCGGCGGTGAGCCGCGGAACCCGGTGAGCAGGGCCGATCCGGTGAGGTTCGCGATCATCCGGTGCACCTCGGACCGGTCGAAAGGCGGAACCCGGAAGGACACGTCGCGGTAGATCTCCACCGCCACCCCGCCGACGCCGAGCATCACGGTCGGACCGAACACCGGGTCGGGAGCGATGCCGACGACCATCTCGACGCCGCCGTCGACCTGCTCACTGACCAGGACGCCGGCGAGCTCGCTGTCAGGGAGATCCGCGACGATCCGCTCGAAGTCGGCGACGACGGCGCGTCCCGCCACGGCATCGGTGATCCCGAGCCGGACCAGCCCGAGGTCGGACTTGTGGGCGAGCCCGTCGACCACCGCCTTGAGCACGACGGCGCCGCCGTGGCGCTCGATCGCCCGGGCCACCTCGTCGGCGTCCGCGCACAGCACGTCGCGCGAGACCGGTACGCCGTGCTCGGCGAGCAGGCTCTTCGCGTCGAGCTCGGTGAGCTGGCGCCCGGCAGCGGCGTCGGTCCGCGGCGGGTCGGGGACCTCGGGCAGCTCGTGTGCCCGTTGCCGGAACTCGAGGTGGTCGGCGAGCGCGCGGATCGCGGCGACGCAGTTGCCGAACGTGCGGAAGACGGGGAGCCGGGAGCCGAGCAGCACCCGGCGGTAGGCGTCCTCGGTGCCGGAGGGGGATCCCCAGATGACGCAGATCGGCTTGTCGGTCGTCTCGGCGACGGCGACCAGGTCGGCGACGAGCGTGTCGCTCATCGGCGGGAAGGCGCCGGTGATGGGGACGACCAGGATGCCGACGGCGGGGTCGGCCAGGATCGTCTCGAGGATGCGCCGGCCGCGCCAGTCGCCCACCGGGTGGCCACCGTTGTCGACGGGGTTGCTCACCCGCAGGTAGTCGGGGATCCACTGGCGCAGCGTGGTGACGGTCTCCGGGCTGAGCTCGGGGAGCTCGAGCCCGGCCGCGCCGAGCAGGTCGGCCATGTGGGCACTCGTCCCGCCGCTGATCGCGTAGACGCAGACGCCCGCGTGCGGCGGGTCGCCGGCCCGGGCGAAGAGGGCCGCGGTGTCGAGGAGCTCGTCGAGCCCGTCGACCCTGGCGACGCCGTACTGGCGCAGCACGGCCGACGCAACGTCGTCCGCGCCGGCCAGGTGCCCGGTGTGCGACATCGCCCAGGAGCGACCGAGCTCGGTCCGGCCCACCTTGACCGCGACCAGCGGGACGCCGCGGCGGGCGGCGGCGCGGGCGGCCCGCCGGAACGCCGTCCCGTCGGCGAAGCCCTCGAGGTAGAGCGCGATCGCGCCGGTGTCCTCCTCGTGTGCGAAGTAGTCGACGAAGTGTGCGGCGTTCAGGTCGGCCTCGTTGCCGGTCGGCGCCCAGTGGCTGAACCGGATGCCCAGCTCCTGCCCCTGGAAGACGGGGCGGCCCTGGTGGCCGCTCTGGGTGATGAGCGCGATCGGCCGCCCGGGCAGGTCGGTGCGGAACTCCTCGAAGAGGTTCATGTTGGTGTTCGGCCCGAGCGCGCGGACGCCGGCCGCCCGCAGCGAGCGGACCAGCTCGGCCTGCCGCTGCTCGCCGGCCGGGCCGGTCTCGGCGTACCCGGCCGCGAAGAGGACCACGAAGCCCACCCCCTTCGCGGCGATGCCGGGCAGCACCGAGTCGACGTCGCCGATGAGCACGATCGCGACGTCGACCTTGCCGGGGACGTCCTCGACGCTGCGGTAGGCGGTCATGCCGTCGATGACCTCGCGGCGGGGGTGGACGGGCACCGCCTCGGCGCCGACGCGCGCGGCCCACGCGGCGACCCGGCGCCAGTTGAGGGTCGTCGGCCGCCCCTCGGCGTCCGAGGCCCCGATCACCGCCACCCGCTCGGGTCGGAACAGGGCGTCGAGGTCGACGCTCGCGCGGTCGATGTGGTCCATCCAACACTCCTTGGGCGAAGCAAATGCTTGGTTCGGGGGGAGTGTCAGGTTTTACTAACGATCGTTAGTCTGTCAAGGCCTAGGATGCGGAGTCCCATGAACGACGACACGACACGACGGCGCGGCCGGCCGCGCGGCAGGCCGGGGACGAACCCGGCCGAGCGGATCCTCGACGCCGCCGCGGAGTCCTTCGCGACCCACGGCCTGCGCGGCGCCTCGATGCGCACGATCGCCGATGCCGCCGGCATGCGGGCGCCGTCGATCTACAACCACTTCGCGAGCAAGGACGAGCTGCTGATCGCCGTCGGCAAGCGCTACTTCGCGGCGCTCGTCCCAGAGCTGCAGGCCGCCTCACACAAGCCCGGCACCGGCGTCGCCCGCCTCGAGAACCTGATCCGGGCCGCCACCGCGGTCGCCACGGAGCACCCCTTCGACCACCTCACGATGGTCCGCGAGCTCATGCAGGTGCGGCGCGAGCCCGGCGCGGAGTCCCTGGTCGCCGACGGCCAGCGCTGCATCGCGATCTGGCACATGGTCATCCGCCGCGGCCAGGGCGACGGGTCGCTGCGCGCCGACATCTCACCGGCCGGCATGACCTGGCTCATCTTCACCGCCATCACCGGTCTCGCGGACCCGGGCCGGCGGGCCGACATCCTGGGCGATCCCACGACGCGCAACGTCGACACACTGTGTGCGGTCCTGATCGACGGGGCGCGACCGGTCAGTCGATGACGCCGGCCTCCCGCGCCAGCCGTACGGCGTGGACGCGGTTGGTCGCGTGCAGCTTGCGCATCGCGTTCTTGAGGTACGACTTCACGGTGCTCTCGACGATCCCGAGTGAGTCCGCGACCTCGCGGTTGCTCTGGCCGAGCGCGACGTGGGCGAGCACGTCGACCTCACGGGCGGCCAGGCCCGTCGGCACCTCGTCGCCCGTACGACGAGCAGCAGGCCCCGCGGGGGATCGGCCGTGGTCCACGCGGCTGCGGACCTCCTCGAGGCGGGCGCGCAGGGCCTCGTCCTGGACCAGCGAGGCGAGGTCGGCGAGCTCGTCGGAGATGTCGCGCAGGTCGGCGCGGGTCAGCGCCACGTCGGGGGTGGTGCGCTGGGCGACGGGTTCGAGCCCGGCGAGCCGGCGCCGGACCTCGTCGTCGACCGCGAGCTCGCGCTCGACGCGGCGCACGAGTGGCAGGAAGGCGTCGTACCAGACGTCGCCGAGGTGGACCTGGGTCCGGTGGCCGATGTAGACGACCATCCGCGGCGCCCGGTCGACCATGATCGGCAGCGCCGTGACCGTCTCCAGTTCCTCGGCCCGCACCGGGACGTCGTACTGGTGGGTGATGCCGCGGGCGTCGTAGTAGTTGGTGACCGACGCGGGCCGGCCCAGCAGGAGTGCCTTGCCGCCCAGGCCGTAGCCGGAGCGGACCCGCAGGCCCCGCAGCGAGCCGGTCTTGGCGCCGTGGAGCGCGGTGACGTGGATCGCCGCGCCGCCGGTCGTGACCGGTCCGCCGAAGGCCATGTCGCCACGCCCGGCGGCGTGGAACTCCGCCACGGTGCGCGCGAGGTCGAGGGCCATGTCTCCACGGTAGGTGACTGCGGTCACAGGCGGCAACGACAGCACCCTCCTTGGGGGGTAGTACCTCCTTCGAGGGGTTCGGGGGCGGTGTGGCCCGGCTCACACTCCCGGCGATCGACCGAACCCGAGGAGTGGAATCCATGTCCGAACGACCGACCCCGATGCGACGGGTGGCCTTCGCGAGCTGCGCGGGCACGACCATCGAGTTCTACGACTTCTTCATCTACGGCACCGCCGCCGCGCTGGTGTTCCCGACGGTGTTCTTCCCGGCGCTGGGGGACTCCGCCGCGAGCGTGGCCTCCTTCGCCACCTTCGCCGTCGCGTTCATCGCCCGGCCGCTGGGCGCGATCGGCTTCGGGCACTTCGGTGACCGGCTCGGCCGCAAGAGGACGCTGATCAGCACGCTGCTGCTCATGGGCGCGGCCACCGTGGCGATCGGCCTGCTGCCGGGCGCCGCGAGCATCGGCGTCGCCGCGCCGATCCTGCTGGTCGCCCTGCGGTTCCTGCAGGGCCTGGCCGTCGGCGGCGAGTGGGCGGGCGCGACGCTGCTGGCGGCGGAGTACGCGCCGGCGCACAAGCGCGGCCTGTACGGCGCCTTCCCGCAGATGGGCCCCGCCCTCGCGTTCGCGCTGTCCAGCGGCACCTTCCTCCTCGTCAACCGCGTGGTCGGCGACGCCAGCCCGGCCTTCCTCGACTGGGGCTGGCGGGTGCCGTTCATCGCGAGCTCGCTGCTCGTGGCCGTCGGCCTCTACGTGCGGCTGAAGGTCGAGGAGACCCCGATGTTCCAGGAGAACGCCCGCACCCGCGCCTCGACCCAGGGCCCGCTCGCCTCGGCGCTGCGCCACCAGTGGAAGGAGATCCTCCTCGGTGGCGGCTCGCTCGCCATGCTGTTCGCGTTCTTCTACGTCGGCACGGCCTTCCTGACCTCGTACGGCGCTACGACGCTCGGCCTGTCCCGGCCGACCGTGCTCACCATCGGTGTCGCCGCCGCCTTCGTGTTCGGCTCGATCACGCTGCTCTCGGCCGTCTTCAGCGACCGGATCGGCCGCAAGAAGGTGGTCCTCGGCTCCTGCCTCGTCGCGATCCCGTGGGGCTTCGCGCTGTTCCCGATCCTCGACCACGGCACCACCGCGGCCTTCGCGATCGGCCTGTTCGGCACGCTCGCCATCTTCGCGATCTCCTACGGCCCGGCCGGCGCGATGCTGCCCGAGATGTTCCGCACCGAGTACCGCTACACGGGCGCCGGCATGGCCTACAACCTCGCCGGCGTGATCGGCGGCGGCACGGCGCCGTACCTCGCCTCCGACTTCGCGGAGGCGGGCAACACGTCGGCGATCGGCTGGATGCTCGCGGTCTTCGCCCTCGGCAGCGTGGTGTGCGTGCTGCTCATGCCGGAGACCCGGCACCGGGCGATGACCCGTCAGGACGCCGAGGCCGAGATCCTCGCGCCGGTGAACGTGTAGTCGTCCAGCGGGAAGCGGGTGGCCTCGCGTGCTGCGCTCAACGTCGACGTCGGGCGCAGCAGCACCGCCTCGCCATGCTGGTTGAAGTAGTAGCTGCGGGCGGTGGCGCAGCTGCCGGCGTTGAACACGGAGTTGTCGAGGAGGCCGGTCATCCGGTCCAGGAACCGGTCGTTGGCCTCCTCGGTGACCTCCACGACGTCGGCGCTGCGCTTCCGCATCGCCCGCAGCACCCGCCCCAGGTGGGCCATCTGCGTCTCGATCGTCGTGAAGTACGACAGCCCGGAGTAGGAGTAGGGGCTGTTGAGCGAGAAGAAGTTCGGGAACCTCGGGATCGTGATGCCCTCGTAGGCGCAGAACCGGTTGGCCCGCCACCAGGCGCCGAGGTCGCGGCCCTCGCGCCCGACGATCCGGATCGCCGGGAAGTTCACGTCCCACAGGTTGAATCCCGTGGCGAGCACGAGGACGTCGAGGTCGACCCGGTTGCCGTCGGCGGTGACGATGCCGCCCGCGTCGACGTGGTCGATGCTCGTCGTCTCGAGGTCGACGTGCGGCTTGGTGAACGTCGGGTAGTAGGTGTTGGAGAACGTCGGCCGCTTGCAGCCGAAGTCGTAGTCGGGAGTGAGCTTGGCCCGCAGCTCCGGGTCCTTCACCTGCCGCCTGAGATGGGCCTCGCAGACCCGCTTGCCGGCGGCGTTGGCCCAGGGCAGGTCGCGGAAGTGCAGCACGCCGGCGACCATCATCACCTCGAGGATCGACGTACCGACCAGGCGCGTGACCCTCTGCGTGAGCGGCACCTTCGCGAACGCGCCGCGCACGATGCCCGGCACCGGGCCGTCCATCTTCGGGCTGACGTAGATCGGCGTGCGCTGGTAGACGGTGAGGTGGTCGGCGACCTTCGCGAGCTCGGGGATCAGCTGGACGGCGGTCGCGCCGGTGCCGATGATGCCGACCCGCTTGCCTGCGAGCTCGACGTCGTCGTCCCACCGCGTCGTGTGCATGACGGTGCCCGCGAAGTCCGCCACACCGGGAATGTCCGGCAGCCTGGGCTGGGAGAGGAAGCCGGTCGCGGTCAGCAGGAAGCGGCCGCGGACCACCTCGCCGCCGGCGATCGTCACCTCCCACGCGGAGGACTCCTCGTCCCAGCGGGCGTCCTCGACGACGGTGCCGAAGCGCATGTGGCGGCGCAGGTCGTACTTGTCGGCGACATGCAGCGCGTACCTCTTCAGCTCCGGCCCGGGCGCGAACAGCCGCGACCAGTGCGGGTTCGGCTCGAAGGAGTAGGAGTACGTCGAGCTCGGGATGTCGACCGCGAGGCCGGGGTAGCGGTTGACGTGCCAGGTGCCGCCGAGGTCGTCCTCGCGCTCGAGGATCACCAGGTCGTCGTACCCCTGGCGCTTCAGCTCGATGGCGGCGCCCATGCCGCCGAAGCCCGCGCCGACGATGACCGCGTCGTGGAGGGTGCTCATCGGGTGGTCCTCTCGTTGGCGGCGTCGTTGAGACGCGCGGTGTAGCCGGCTCGCTCGGTGGTGTCGGTGTGCAGCGCCCGGTCGTCGCGGACGACCCTGCGGACGCGGTCGAGCACGCCGGTGGGGATCAGGGTGGTCGTGACGGCCAGCGCGCCGACGTACCGGGGCACGGCGATCTCGGCCTCGCGGCCGCGGACCGAGCCGACCACGGCATCGGCGATCCGCTGCGGGGTGACCTTGGGGATCGGCCTCATGTCGAGGCCGGAGGCGAGGTCGGTGTCGACCGCGGACGGCAGGACGGCGGTCAGGGTGACGCCGTGGGGCGCCATCTCCAGCCGGGTCGCGGCGGTCAGCCCGACGACCGCGAACTTGCTGGCGTTGTAGACCGCGAGCCCCGGGATCGGGAACTTGCCCGCGAGCGAGGCCACGTTGACGACGTGGCCGCGGCGGCGCTCGACCATGCCGGGCAGCACCCGGCGCATGCCGTGCAGCACGCCGTGGACGTTGACCTCCATCATCAGCCGGTCCAGCGCGGGATCCATGTCCAGGAATGCGCCGTTCGGCATCACGCCGGCGTTGTTGACCAGCACGTCGACCGGGCCGTGCTCGGCCTCGGCAGCCGTCACGAAGGCGTCGTACGACGACCGGTCGGCCACGTCGAGGTGGTGGGCGCTCGCGCCGACCTCGTCTGCGGTCGCCTTCGCGAGGTCGAGGTCGAGGTCGCCGAGGGAGACCTTGGCCCCGCGGGCGAGGAAGGCCTCGACGGTGGCGCGGCCGATGCCGCGGGCGCCGCCGGTGACGACGACGTGCGCGCCGGCCAGGTCGATCGGGGTGGGGCGGGTCATCGGCGGACCTCCTGCTGGGAGACGAGGGTGCGGGCGCTGCGGGCGGCCGTTTCGCGGACCAGCGGGAGGCGGGAGCCGTCCATGAAGTTGGCGCCCATCGCCTCGAGGTCGGCGGCGGTGGGCTCGATGCGGAGGACCCGGGCGCCGGCGGCGCGCAGCAGTGCGACCTCGCGGTCGACGCGGCCGGTCATCGGCCGGCGTAGCAGCCGCTCGGCGCGGGTCAGGCCGCGGGCGGGAGCTCCGCCACGGCTGGACATCGGGGCCACGACGACCACCTCGTCGATGCTGCCGTCCTGCACGTGGGGGAGCAGCAGGTCGGCGGAGGTGGGGGAGACGGCGCCGCCGTCGAGGAAGGAGCGGTCGCCGACCCGGACCGGCGGGAACCAGCCCGGGATCGCCCACGAGGCCGCGATCGCCTGTCCCAGTGCGGCCTTCGGCGCATCCGGGTGTCCGAAGGCGACCCGCTCGCCGGTGCGTACGTCGGCCGCGACCAGCCAGGTGCGCGGGTGCTCGACCCACCGGGTGCCGGGCGCGGCCAGCCGGTCGCCCAGGTCGAGGAGCCACTGCGGGTCGCCGCCGCCGCGGGGCAGCAGCCCGGCCAGGCCGGCCAGCAGGTCCGCACGTCCGCTCAGCGCGGCCCGGGTCAGGCCGAGTCCCGGCAGTCCCGGCCGGGGGAGCGGCGGCAGCGCGCGCGGCGGGTCGCCGCCGTCGTCCTGCAGGGCGGCGGCGGACATCCCGGCGCCGAGGCGGGCGACGAGCTCGGCACCGGCCGACGTACCGACGAGGACGTCGGCGGCCCTCGGGTCCCAGCCCTGTCGTTCCAGCTCGGCGAGCACGGCGGCGGTCCAGGCATAGCCCAGCGTGCCGCCGCATCCGATGACCAGTGCGCGCCCCATGCGACCACCTCAGAACCACAAACGGAATGGAATGTCAGTTTCGGAACGTATCGTCAGATCTGCGCGATTGCAATAGGCTCAGCACCATGACGGCGACCACGGAGGGGCTCTCGCGGCTGGAGCGGCGCAAGGCCGAGACCCGGCGCGAGATCATCGAAGCCGCCTTCACCTGCTTCGCCGAGCAGGGCTACCACGCCACCGGGATCGCCGACATCGCCGCGCGGCTGGGCATCGGGCACGGCACCTTCTACCGCTACTTCGAGAACAAGCGGGACATCGTCGAGCACGTCATCGACGACCTGATCGGCCGGATCGTGGAGGCGCTCGGCGCCGAGAACGCGCCGGACGCGGTGAGCACGCTGGAGGACTACCGCGCCCAGACCGCGCGGATCGGCACCGCGCTCGCGCAGATCTTCAGCGAGGACCCGCGGGTGGCCCAGCTGCTGCTGTCAGCGGCCGGCATCGACGACGCCATGCGGGAGCGGATGCTCGACCTGTTCGCGATGACCACGCCGCTCACCGCGGCCTACCTCGAGCACGGCGTCCGGCTCGGCTACCTGCGCGCGGACCTCGACGTCGAGCCGACCGCGCAGTCGATCAACGGGATGATCCTCGGCTCGGTGCTGGTCGGCATGCGCGACCCCGCGCCCGCGCAGCAGGAACGACTGAGCGCCGCGATCCGCGCCGTGATGTACGACGGGATCGCAGCGCGCTGAGTTGAGCGCACCCCCTACGAATTGGTCGTCATCTCGGCAGATCTGCGACCAATTCGTAGGGGGTGCGGGGCAGGGCCGGCGGCGAAGCCCGGCATGAGAGCGCGCTACTGAGCGACGGCGAGCAGTCGCTCGCACTCCTCGACCAGCCGCGCCCGCAACGGCGCACCCCGCTCGCTGAACCCGCGCTGCGCCTCGACGTACGCCGCCTTTCCCTCGGCCGTCTCGATCCGCACCGGCTCGAAGCCCAGGTCCGCGAGGTCGTACGGCGCCGCGCGCATGTCCAGCACCCGGATGTCCCAGGCGAGCTCGAAGCAGTCGGCCACCAGGTCGGAGCACACCAACGGGGAGAGCCGGAAGGCGTGCTTGTAGAGGTCCATGCCGGCGTGCAGACAGGCGGGCTGCTCGAAGTCGGGGCGGTCGTCGCGCCCCGGGGCGAGCGTGTTCAGCGGGCGGGCCGGGGGAGTGAAGAAGCGGTAGGCGTCGAAGTGCGAGCACGCGATCCGGTGGCCCTCGACGACCTCGTCGGTGCCGGCGGGACCGAGGCGGAGCGGCCAGTCGGCGTGCCGGGTCTCGTCCTCGGTGAGGCGGTAGACCATGGCCCACTCGTGCAGGCCGAAGCAGCCGAAGTGCGGGGCGCGGCCGGCGGTGGCGGTGAGCAGCGCGTGGATCGAGGCGACGAGGGGCCGCTGCGCGATGACGTACGACGAAGCGACGCTCACGCCGCCCGCGACCGCGTCGTACCCCTTGAGTCCCTCCAGCCCGGACCCCGGCGGCGCGACCACCCCGAAGCCCGGGTGCCAGCGGCGCAGCTGGGCGGGCCGGTAGGAGTAGTAGGTGAAGAGGAAGTCGAAGACCGGGTGCTTCACCGCGGCCCCGCGGCGGGCGAGGTGCGGGGCGACGTAGCGATCGATGCGGGCGGCGTGGTCCGCAGCCCGCCGACGCCATTCCTCCGCATTCACGACGACCAAGCGTAGGTCGATAGGCTCACCGGGTGCGCATCGTCAGATTCACGACAGGCGAGGAGCCGTCGTACGGCGTCCTGACCGGCGACCTCGACGAGTACGGCCAGCCCGGGGACGACGCGGTGATCGTCGGTCTCGTCGGCGACCCGCTGTACCAGGGGATCAAGCTGCTCGAGAAGGAGTACCGGCTCGAGGACGTGCGCCTCCTGGCGCCGGTCCTGCCGCGCAGCAAGGTCGTCGGGATCGGCCGCAACTACGCGGCCCACGCGGCCGAGCTCGGCAACGACGTGCCTTCGGAGCCCTTGATGTTCCTCAAGCCGAACACCAGTGTGATCGGCCCGGGCGACGCGATCCTCTACCCGCGCCAGACCCAGGACCTGCACTACGAGGGCGAGCTCGCCGTGGTCATCGGCCGCATCTGCCGCGACGTGCCGGCCGACCAGGCCACGGACGTCATCCACGGCTACACGCTCGCCAACGACGTGACCGCCCGCGACCTGCAGCGCTCCGACGGGCAGTTCACCCGCGCCAAGGGCTTCGACACGTTCTGCCCGCTGGGGCCGTGGATCGAGACCGACCTCGACCCCCACGACTTCAGCGAGGGGCGGCGGGTCCAGACCTTCCTCAACGGCGACGTCGTCCAGGACGGTACGACGGCCGACATGGTCTTCGACGTGCCTGCGCTGATCGCCCACGTCTCCAGCGTGATGACCCTGCTGCCCGGCGACGTCATCCTCACCGGCACCCCCGAGGGTGTCGGGCCCATGCAGGTCGGCGACGAGGTGGAGATCTCGATCGACGGCCTCGGAACCCTCACGAACAAGGTGGAAGCACGATCATGAGCAACGTACGAGTCCGGATGGCGCCGTCCCCGACGGGCAGCCCCCACGTCGGCATGATCCGCACCGCCCTGTTCAACTGGGCGTTCGCGCGCCACCACGGCGGCACCTTCGTGTTCCGCATCGAGGACACCGACAAGGAGCGCAGCACCGACGAGTCGCTCGACTCGATCCTCGACCTGATGCGCTGGCTGGGCCTCGACTGGGACGAGGGCCCGGGCGTGGGCGGCCCGTTCGCGCCGTACAAGCAGAGCGAGCGCGGCGACCTGTACGCCGACGCGCTGGCCCGGCTCAAGGACAGCAGCTTCACCTACGACTGCTACTGCACCAACGAGGAGGCCGCCGCGCGCCGCAAGGCCGCCGGCTCCAAGGTGCAGGGGTACGACGGCTTCTGCCGCGAGCTGAGCGCCGAGCAGGTGGCGGCGTTCGAGGCCGAGGGCCGCAAGCCGGTCGTGCGCTTCCGGATGCCCGACGGCTCGATCACGTGGAAGGACCTGGTCCGCGGCGAGGTCACCTTCGAGACGGAGTTCGTGCCGGACTTCGCGCTGTGTCGCGCCAACGGCGACCCGCTCTACACGCTGGTCAACCCGGTCGACGACGCGCTGATGGAGATCACCCACGTGCTCCGCGGCGAGGACCTCCTGTCGAGCACCCCGCGCCAGATCGCCCTCTACGAGGCGCTCAAGGAGGTCGGCATCGCCAAGGCGACGCCGGAGTTCGGCCACCTGCCCTATGTCATGGGCGAGGGCAACAAGAAGCTCTCCAAGCGCGACCCCGAGGCGCACGCGCTGGCCTATCGCGACCAGGGCTACCTGCCCGAGGGGCTGCTCAACTACCTCGCCCTGCTGGGCTGGGCGATCGCGGCCGACCGCGACATCTTCAGCCTCGAGGAGATGGTCGAGGCGTTCGACATCACTGACGTCGTCGCCAACCCGGCGCGCTTCGACCTGAAGAAGTGCGACGCCATCAACACCGCCCACATGCGGCTGCTGTCGACCGACGAGATCACCCACCGGGTGCTGCCGTTCCTCAAGCGCGACGGTGTCGTCAGCGACCCGGTCACCGACGCCGACGCCCAGCTGCTCGAGCTCGCGATGCCGTTGGTCGCCGAGCGGATCAACAAGCTCGCCGAGGCCAGCTCGATGCTGGGCTTCCTCTTCGTCTCCGAGGACGCCTTCGAGGTCGACCCCGACGACGCGGCCAAGCAGATCGGGGAGGCCGGCATCCCGGTCCTGCAGGCGTCGTACGACGCCCTCACGGCGCTCCCGACCTGGTCGACCGACGCGATCCAGACCGCCCTGCAGGGCGCCCTGGTCGACGGGCTCGGCCTCAAGCCGCGCAACGCGTTCGGCCCGGTCCGCGTCGCCGTCACCGGCCGCCGGATCTCGCCGCCGCTCTTCGAGTCGATGGAGCTCCTCGGCCGCGACCGCAGCCTCGGGCGGTTGCAGCGTGCCCTCGGCTGACCCAGCCGGACTGAGGTACGACGAGCTCCAGCGGCGCGGTCCGGCGGGCGCCTGGCGCCCGCTGGCGGGGATCCCGCTGCTGCTGGTGATCTTCTTCGCCGGCCAGCTCGTACTGAGCATCGTGGTCACGCTGGTGCTCGTCGCCGGTGGGGACAGCTCCAGCGAGGCCGTCGACAAGCTCTCGGGCGACGTGGTGACGCCGTCCTTCCTGGCGCTGGTCAACCTGGGCTGGGCCGCCGCGATCCCCGCGGTCTGGCTGGTCGCCCGGCTGCTGCACGGGCAGACCCCGGGCTGGGTCACCTCGGTGGCGGGCGCCCTGCGCTGGCGCTGGTTCGCGGTCTGCCTCGGCCTCGCCGTGCTCGCTCTCGGCCTCACCCTGGTCGCGTCCGCCGTACTGCCCGACCAGGGTGCCGGCTCGCTCGACACCAGCGGCGGTGCGAACCCGTGGACCTCGACCGTGCGCGACTTCCTGCTGGTGATCGTGCTGCTGACGCCCTTGCAGGCCGCGGGGGAGGAGTACGTGTTCCGCGGCTACCTCGCGCAGGCCTTCGGCGGGCTCGCCGCCCGCGCGGGGTCACGCGGCGGCGCGGCGGTCGCGGTCGTCGTACCCGCGCTCTTGTTCGCGCTCGCCCACGGCCTCGGCCAGGACGTGCCGATCTTCTTCGACCGGTTCGCGTTCGGCCTGGTCGCGGGGCTGCTCGTCATCCTCACCGGCGGTCTCGAGGCGGGCATCGCGATGCACGTGCTCAACAACTTCCTGGCCTTCGGGCTGGCGCTCGCGTTCAGCGACATGACCGAGGCGCTCAACCCCACCGGTGGCAGCTGGTGGTCGATCCCGGTGACCCTCGTCCAGTCCGTCGGCTACCTGCTGCTGGCCGTCTGGGCGGCCCGCCGGCTCGGGGTCCAGGCCCGCACCGGGACGTCGGGAGGCGGGGCCATTTTGGAGGCCGAGCCGGCCGACGGGTAAGGTAGGTCTCCGGTTCGCCGGCCTCGGCCGGGGGATCGAAACCATGGGATATGGTGTAATTGGCAACACAGCTGATTCTGGTTCAGTCGTTCTAGGTTCGAGTCCTAGTATCCCAGCGAGGCTCTCGCGAGAGACAGGTCACGCAGTCACGATTTGGCTGGTCAGGCCAAGAATCGCTAGAGTTCACGCCGTTGTCACGGAGCGATCCGGACAGCAAATGCCCCCGTTGTGTAGCGGCCTAGCACGCCTGCCTCTCACGTAGGTAGCGCCGGTTCGAATCCGGTCGGGGGTACAGCTTCGGGCCCGGTCCACCAGGACCGGGCCCGACTGCATTTCTGCGAGGATGCCGCGGTGAGCTACGACATCACGCTGGCCGCCCGGGCGCCCGGCCAGGACTGGGACGACGTCCTCGACGCGCTCGAGCAGTCCGCGCTCGACGACGACGTGCTCCCGGCCGAGCGCCGGGCCGAGCTGGTCGCCGTACTGGACCGGATCGAGGGGCGCCTCGACGGCCTGCTCGGCGGTTGGAGCCGGTTCACGCCGACCGATGACGGCACCCTGGCCGGCGAGCTCAGCTCCGCCGAGGGTGGGGTCCAGGTCAGCCTGCACGACGACAGCGCGTTCGTGACCTACCCCTACTGGGAGCAGCAGGACCCCGCGGCCTTCCACGCCGCGGTCGCCGAGGTCGTGCGGGTCGTCGCAGACCAGACCGGGTACGACGCCTACGACCCCCAGCGGGGCGACAGCTTCGACGGCACCTTCGACGACGGCTCCGGGCTCGACGTCGTCCGGCGGATCAACGCCGGCGAGGACCTGGTGGCGGCGTCGCCGGCGAGCGAGGACCTGCCGCCCAGGACCGGTCGGGCGATCGCGATCGGCTTCGTCGTGGCCGTGGTGATCCTCGTGCTGGTCCTGCTCGTGAGCTGACTCAGTCGCCCTTGGCCGCGGCCTTCTTGGCCGCCCGCGTCTTCGGCGGCGTCGGCTCGGTGCCGACGATCGCGAAGACCGGCGCGGTCACCTTCTCCAGCGCCGCGACCGCCTCCGCATGCCGCTCGGCGAGCTTGGCCACGACGCCGGCGAGCTCGGCCTGTGCCTCGGCGAGCGTGTGGACCGTGTCGGCGAGCTCGCGCTGGCGGACGATGAAGTCCTGCAGCGGCTGCGCGGTCGAGCTCGCCAAGCTGGTGACGGCGCCGGCCATCCCGGCCACGGCGCCCGCGAGGTCGCCGACCTGACGGGCGAGCTCGTCGGGCTGCGTGACACCTGTGACCGCGGTGTCACGCACGCCCTTGAGGACGTCGGAGGTGAGCCTGAGGGCGATCTGCTGGGACTTGATCAGCAGGTCGAGGGGATTGATCGGAGCGTCCGCCATGGGAGCAGCGTGGCAGAACCGGCCCGCCCAGGGGCACCGTCATGTCCGATTTCCGCGAGAGACTGTCGGTGGCGGGCGGCAGGATGGACGACATGGAGAGCACAGTGACCACGCCGGAGCAGCTCGACTTCGAGCGCTGCTACACGGCCGTGCAGTCGCGCGACCGCCGGTTCGACGGTGTCTTCTACACCGCGGTCCGCTCGACCGGCATCTACTGCCGGCCGTCCTGCCCGGCCCGCACGCCCGCGTCCCGCAACGTCTCGTTCCACCGCACCGCCGCGGCCGCGCAGGCTGCGGGCTACCGCGCCTGCAAGCGCTGCCTGCCCGACGCGACACCCGGGAGCCCGGACTGGGACGTCGCGGCCACCGTCGCCGGCCGGGCGATGCGGCTGATCGCCGACGGCGTCGTCGACCGCGACGGCGTCGAGGGGCTGGCGGCGCGCCTCGGGTACACCTCGCGTCACCTCTCCCGACTGCTGACCAGCGAGCTCGGCGCCGGACCCCTCGCGCTCGCGCGCACCCAGCGCGCCCAGACCGCCCGCGCGCTGGTCGAGAGCACGACGCTGAGCCTCGCCGACGTCGCCTTCGCCGCGGGCTTCTCGAGCGTGCGTCAGTTCAACGAGACGATGCTCGAGGTGTACGACGCCACGCCGAGCCACTTGCGCGGCCGGCGATCGCCCGCCGGCGGCCAGGTCCCGGGCGCCATCGACCTGCGGATCGCCGTGCGTACACCGTTCCGCGGCTCCGCACTGCTCCGGTTCCTCGCCGACCGGTCAGTGCCCGGCGTCGAGGTCGCCGAGGTGCGCGAGGACGGCAGCGGCAGCTACGCCCGCACGCTCGACCTGCCCCACGGGCCCGGCGTGGCGCGGGTCGAGCTCGCCGACCTCGACGGTGCCGGGTCGTCGTACCTGCCGCTGCGGCTGGTCCTCGACGATCTGCGCGACACGACGGCCGCGCTGGCGAGGATGCGGGCGCTGCTGGACGCCGATGCCGACCCGGTGGCCGTCGATGCCCATCTGGCCGACGATCCCGTGCTGGCGCCGCTGGTCGCCGCCCGTCCCGGTCTGCGTGTGCCGGGCCATGTCGACGGAGCCGAGGTCGCGGTGCGCGCGGTCCTGGGCCAGCAGGTCACCGTCGTCGCCGCCCGCACCGCCGCCGCCCGCCTCGTCGCCGCCCACGGACGCCCGGTCGAGGCCGGGATCCCCGGACTGACGCACCTGTTCCCCGACGCGGCCACGGTGGCGGCGCTCCCACCCGAGGAGTTCCGGATGCCCCGTGCCCGCGGGCGTGCGCTCGTCGGGCTGTGCGGGGCGATCGCGTCGGGCGAGGTCGTGCTCGACCGCGGCCCGGACCGCGGCGACGTACGCCGCACGCTCCTCGCGCTTCCCGGCATCGGCCCCTGGACGGCTGACTACATCGCCCTGCGCGCACTCGGCCACCCCGACGTGTGGCTGCCGACCGACGTGGGCGTGCGCAACGCGCTCGCCCGCCAGCCCGCCGCCGACACCGACATCACCCCCGAGGGATGGGCGCCCTGGCGCTCCTACGCCCTCCTGCACCTGTGGACCTCGCTGGAAGGATGAGCACTGCCATGTGGACCGTCATCGAATCGCCCATCGGCCCCCTGCGCCTCGTCGAACAGGGTGGCGCGATCACCGCGATCGAGTTCTCGCCGTTCCGCGACGGCGTCCGCCCCCTCGGCGCCGAGGGTGCCGACCACCCAGTGCTGGTGGCCGCCGCGCTGCAGCTCGACGAGTACTTCGCCGGCGACCGCACCGAGTTCGACCTGCCACTCGCGCCCGCGGGCAGCGCGTGGCAGCGCTCCGTGTGGGCACAGCTGCTCGGCATCGGGTACGGCGAGACCGCGTCGTACGGTGAGATCGCGGCACGTCTCGGCAAGACCAATGCCGCCTCCCGTGCCGTCGGCACCGCCAACGGAGCGAACCCGATCCCGATCGTGATCCCGTGCCACCGGGTGATCGGCGCCAACGGGACCCTCACGGGTTACGCCGGGGGACTGGAGCGCAAGCAGCTCCTGCTCGACCTCGAGCGCGACGAGGATGCCGCCCTGTTCTAGCGGGAGCGGCGCGCCAGTTTCACCGGCCGGCCGGTGAAACTGGTGCTTGGACGAGGAAGCTTCGTCGTCCAGGCGCGAGTTTCGTCGTCCCGGCCGATGCTCCTGGGGCTGGAGTTACTCCGCCGCAGCGCGCCGCAGCGACTCGGACAGCCGCTCGGCGGCGGCGAGCACCGCAGGTGCGTGCATCCGGCCGGGCTGGCGGGACAGGCGCTCGAGCGGGCCGGAGACCGACACGGCGGCGATCACCTTGCCGCCGGGGGAGCGGACGGGGGCGGACACCGAGGCCACGCCCTGCTCGCGCTCGCCGACCGACTGCGCCCAGCCACGGCGGCGGATCGCGGACAGCTCGGCCGCCGAGAACGCGGAGTTCTGCAGGCCGCGGTGGATGCGCTCCGGGTCGTCCCAAGCGAGCAGTACCTGCGCGGCGGAGCCGGCGCGCATGGTCAGCTGGGAGCCGATCGGAATGGTGTCGCGCAGGCCGGAGGGGCGCTCGGCGGCGGCGACGCACACACGGTGGTCGCCCTGGCGCCGCCACAGCTGGGCGGACTCGCCGGTTATGTCGCGCAGTCGCGCGAGGACGGGGCCGGCGGTGGCGAGCAGCCGGTCCTCACCGGCTGCCGCGGAGAGCTCCGCGAGGCGCGGGCCGAGCACGAAGCGGCCCTGCATGTCGCGAGCCACGAGGCGGTGGTGCTCGAGGGCGACCGCCAGTCGGTGAGCCGTCGGCCGGGCCAGGCCCGTGCCTGCCACCAGACCCGCCAGGGTGGCCGGGCCGGACTCCAGTGCGGTGAGCACCAGGGCCGCCTTGTCGAGAACGCCGACGCCGCTCGAGTTGTCCATATGGCAATACTGCCGTCTCGGATCCTGGGATGCAAGAGTACGCTGGATCACGGTCGACAGCACAGGCGCGTCGACGACCCGAACGAGGAGGAGCGAGTCATGGGCAAGACCCTGGCGGAGAAGGTGTGGGACGAGCACGTCGTCCGATCGACCCCGGGGGAGCCGGACCTCCTCTACATCGATCTCCACCTCATCCACGAGGTCACCAGCCCGCAGGCCTTCGACGGCCTGCGCCTGGCCGGGCGCAAGGTGCGCCGCCCCGACCTGACCCTGGCGACCGAGGACCACAACGTCCCGACGCTCGACTGGGACAAGCCGATCGCCGACCCGGTGAGCAAGACCCAGGTCGACACCCTGCGCAAGAACGCCGAGGAGTTCGGCGTCCGGCTGCACCCGCTCGGCGACGTCGAGCAGGGCATCGTCCACGTCGTCGGCCCGCAGCTCGGCCTGACCCAGCCCGGAATGACGATCGTGTGCGGTGACTCGCACACCAGCACCCATGGGGCTTTCGGTGCCATCGCCTTCGGCATCGGTACGTCGGAGGTCGAGCACGTGCTCGCCACCCAGACCCTGCCGCAGGCCAAGCCGAGGACCATGGCCGTGACGGTCAACGGCAGCCTCGCCGAGGGCGTCACCGCCAAGGACCTGATCCTCTACCTGATCACGCAGACCGGCACCGGTGGCGGCCAGGGCTACATCGTCGAGTACCGCGGCGACGCCATCGAGGCGCTCTCGATGGAGGGCCGGATGACGGTCTGCAACATGTCCATCGAGTGGGGCGCCAAGGCCGGCATGATCGCGCCGGACGAGACGACCTTCGCCTACATCGAGGGCAAGGCCGAGGCGCCGAAGGGCGCGGAGTGGGACGCCGCCGTCGCGCACTGGAGGACGCTGGTCACCGACGCCGACGCGACCTTCGACAAGGAGATCGTGATCGACGCGGCCGACGTCACGCCGTTCGTCACCTGGGGCACGAACCCCGGCCAGGGCGCACCCCTGGGGGCGAACGTCCCGTCGCCGGAGGACTTCGAGGACCCTTCGGACAAGCTCGCCGCCGAGAAGGCGCTGGAGTACATGGGCCTCGAGGCCGGCCAGCCCCTGCGCTCGGTCAAGGTCGACACCGTCTTCGTCGGCTCCTGCACCAACGGCCGGATCGAGGACCTGCGCCTGGCCGCCGACATCATCAAGGGCCACAAGGTCGCCGAGGGCACCCGCCTGCTCGTCGTGCCGGGCTCGGTGCGCGTACGCAACCAGGCCATGGAGGAGGGCCTCGACAAGGTCTTCATCGAGGCCGGTGCCGAGTGGCGTGGTGCCGGATGCTCGATGTGCCTGGGCATGAACCCCGACACGCTGAAGCCCCAGGAGCGCTCCGCCTCCACGTCCAACCGCAACTTCGAGGGCCGGCAGGGCAAGGGCGGACGCACGCACCTGGTGTCCGTCCCCGTTGCTGCCGCCACCGCCGTCAAGGGCACGCTGGCCTCGCCGGCCGACCTGTCCGCCGAGCTGGTCTGAGAAGGAGACAGCGACATGGAGAAGTTCACCTCCCACACCGGTACGGCGCTCCCGCTGCGCCGCAGCAACGTCGACACCGACCAGATCATCCCGGCGGTCTACCTCAAGCGCGTGACCCGCACCGGCTTCGAGGACGGCCTGTTCGCCGCCTGGCGCAACGACCCGGAGTTCGTGGCCAACAAGCCCGAGTACCAGGGCGTCTCGATCCTCGTCGCCGGTCCCGACTTCGGCACCGGGTCGTCGCGCGAGCACGCCGTCTGGGCGCTCATGGACTACGGCTTCAAGGTCGTCCTCTCGAGCCGCTTCGCCGACATCTTCCGCGGCAACTCGGGCAAGGCCGGACTGCTGTCCGTCCCCGTCGAGCAGGACGTCATCGAGCAGCTGTGGGCGGCGATCGAGGCCGACCCGACCACTCAGATCACCGTCGACCTCGAGTCCCGCACGGTGACCTGCGGCGACCTCGTCGCGCCGTTCGACATCGACGACTACACGCGCCACCGCCTGCTCAACGGACTCGACGACATCGGCATCACGCTGGGCAACGAGGCCGACATCGCGGCGTACGAGAGTGGCCGACCGAGCTGGAAGCCGGTCACCCAGCACGCCTGAGAACACGCTGAAAACCGCTCTACGACGGGCCGATCCGCGACTTTCGCGGGTCGGCCCGTCGGCTTTCCCGCATTCGTCGCGATGGCCGCCGAGAGGCGCTCAGGGGCGAAATAGGGCCCGAAACAGCCGAAATAGCGCTGAAATCGCGAAAAAAGACGTACCAACTTCGGCGTGGTGATTGTGAGTGTGCCTACTAGTGCCTAGCGTTCCCATGAAAGGACGGCTGGGCGAGGGCTCGGCCGCATCAGCCCAAGGGACGCCCAGCGCGGCGTTTCGGAAGGACAGGTAGTGAACAAGTCTCAGTTGATCGACGCGCTGGCCGACCGCTTCGAAGGAAGCCGCAAGGACGCGGCCCACGCCCTCGACGCGGTTCTCGACACGATCACCCGTCAGGTCGCCAAGGGCGAGAAGGTCGCCATCACCGGCTTCGGCTCGTTCGAGAAGGCCGTCCGCAACGCCCGTTGGGTCCGCAACCCGCAGACCGGCGAGCGCGTGAAGACCAAGAAGAAGGCCGTTCCGAAGTTCAGCGCCGGCGCTGACCTGAAGAACGTCGTCTCCGGTGCCAAGAAGCTGGCCCCGCTGCCGAAGCCGGCCAAGAAGGCCGCTGCTCCGGCCAAGAAGGCCGCGACCGCCGCGGTCAAGAAGGCCGCTGCGCCGGCCAAGAAGGCCGCCGCCACCGCGAAGAAGGCGGCTCCGGCCAAGAAGGCGGCTCCGGCGAAGAAGGCGCCTGCCAAGAAGGCTCCGGCCGCGAAGAAGGCGGCTCCGGCCAAGAAGGCCCCCGCCAAGAAGGCTCCCGCCGCGAAGAAGGCGGCTCCGGCCAAGAAGGCCCCGGCCAAGAAGGCTCCTGCCAAGAAGGCTCCCGCCAAGAAGACCGCGAAGAAGGCCTGACGCCTCCTTCCCGATCACCCCGAACGGGCCGTACTCCTCACGGAGTGCGGCCCGTTCGTCGTCTCAGGACCCCCGTGGGAGCAGGCCGATCGCGCGCAGCACCGCGGCCGAGGAGTCCCCGACCCCGAGCGCGATCGCGCCGGCCAGGCTGTCGACGTCGTCGACGTCGCGGCGCAGGGACGCCAGCTCGCCGGCCAGCGCCCGCGCTCCGGAAGCCGCATGGGCAGCGGCCGATCCCGCTCCGAAGCGCGGCTCGAAGTCGTCATACGCCGCGCAGTAGAGCGTGGTTCCGGTCGCGTCGGCGTCGCGGACGAAGCACGGCCCGGGGTCGGACGCCGCATCGGCGAGCGCCGCCGCGAGATCGGCAGCGAGGAGTGATGGCAGGTCGCCGCACAGCGCGACCGGCCGCAGGTCGGGGCGCCGGTCGTGCAGGTGGGCAGCCGCGTGCCGCAACGCCGCATTGAGGCCGCCGCCCGGATCGGGGCAGGTGGCCGCGCCCCGTGCGGCGAGCGTGGCGGCGAAAGCGGCGTCGTCACTGACGACCAGCACTCCGGCCACGCCGTCGGTGCTCAGGCACGCGTCGACCACGTCGGTCGCGAAGGCCGCCGCCAGCCGCGCCCGGTCGGCGTCGCGCAGGGCCGAGAGCCGGGACTTCCCGGTGCCCGGGGACTTCACCGGAAGCAGCACGGCGAAGGAGCCCGGACGGGTGAACACCCCTGAATCCTGACAGGTGGGTCGTGCCCGGCCGTGGCCGGTGTCACTGACCGGTAACCTGCATTCTCGTGAGCGTGCGGAAGCTGCAGGAGAAGCGGGGCTGGGCCTTCAACATCGCCGTACCCATCATCAAGCCCACGCTCCTGGCCACCACGCGGCGCCGGTGGATCGGCGGCGAGAACATCCCCGAGAGCGGCGGATTCATCATCGCGCTCAACCACATCTCCCACGTCGACCCGCTCACTGCCGCGCACCTCGTCTACGACCACGGCTACAAGCCGCGCTACCTCGCCAAGTCCGGCCTGTTCGACAACAAGGCGCTCGGCTTCTTCCTGCGCAGCGCCGGCCAGATCCCCGTGCGGCGCGAGACGAAGGACGCCGTCGGTGCGTACGCCGCGGCGGTCGACGCCGTGCGCGACGGCCAGTGCGTCGTGATCTACCCCGAGGCCACGATCACGCGCGACCCCGACATGTGGCCGATGAAGGGGAAGTCCGGCGCCGCGCGGATCGCCCTCGAGACCGGCTGCCCGGTCATCCCGGTCGGGCAGTGGGGCGCCCACGAGATCCTGGCGCCGTACACCAAGCGTCCCCATCTCGTCCCTCGTCACGAGGTCGTGATGCGCGTCGGAGCGCCCGTCGTGCTCGACGACCTGCGCGCGAAGGAGCGCACCAGCGCGGTCGTCAACGAGGCGACAGCCCGCATCATGGCGGCGATCACCCACGAGCTGGAGCTGGTGCGCGGCGAGACCGCGCCGCCCGAGCGCTACGACATGGCCGTGCACGGCGACAGGTTCAAGAAGAACAAGAAGGCGGCGAGCTGATGGGCAACAAGATCGCGGTGCTCGGCGCCGGCTCCTGGGGGACGGCGTTCTCGATCGTGCTGGCCGACGCCGGCAACGACGTGTGCATCTGGGCCCGCCGCGAGGAGGTCGCGGCCTCCATCAACGAGCGCCACGAGAACGTCGACTACCTCTCCGGCATCGAGCTGCCGCGGCGGATCACCGCGACCCACGACCCCGAGCAGGCGCTCGCCGGTGCCGATGTCGTCGTGCTCGCCGTACCCTCGCAGTCGCTGCGCGACAACCTGCCGACCTTCCTCCCGTACGTCGAGGACGACGCCGTCCTCGTCTCCTTGATGAAGGGCGTCGAGCTCGGCACCCTCAAGCGGATGTCGGAGGTGATCGCGGAGGTCGGCGACATCGGCGCCAGCCGGATCGCCGTCGTCAGCGGACCCAACCTGGCCCGCGAGATCGCCCGCCGCGAGCCCGCCGCGTCCGTCGTCGCCTGCGCCGACGAGGACGTCGCGACCATGCTCCAGAACCGGCTCCACTCGCCGGCGTTCCGGCCCTACACCAGCGTCGACGTCCTCGGCTGCGAGTACGGCGGCGCCTACAAGAACGTCGTCGCCCTCTGCGTCGGCATGGCCGTCGGCCAGGGCTTCGGCGACAACACCACCGCCTCGCTCATCACCCGTGGCCTCGCCGAGACCGCCCGCCTCGCGATGAACCTCGGCGCCAACCCGCTCACCCTGATGGGCCTCGCCGGCCTCGGCGACCTCGTCGCCACCTGCTCCTCGCCGCTCTCGCGCAACCGCACCTTCGGCGAGAAGCTCGGCCAGGGCATGAGCGTCGAGGAGATCTACGCCTCGACCCGCCAGGTCGCCGAGGGCGCCAAGTCCTGCTCCTCGCTGCGCGCGCTCGCCGCGCGCTCAGGTGTCGACGCCCCGATCGTGGACGCGGTCGATGAGGTGGTGCAGGGGCGGCTCACCACGTCGCAGCTGATGGACGCGTTCATCTCTCGTGACACCAAGGCTGAGTTGTCCTGACTGGTCGGGTTGTCTCGGCCCGATGCGCTGCGTGATGGACTCACGGTGTTTGTTTGGCGCTCGCTTCGCTCGCGCATGTCGCGCCGCCTGCCAACGCCGTTTCTTCCTCCCCCGCTCGCTCGTTCCTCGCTCGCTCCTCCGTCCAGAAACGGCGGGCGGCGCGACGGGCTCGGCTGAACGTCGTGCACATGCGAGTCTCATTCAGCTGAATCCCGTCGGGCGCCCCGCGTGATCTGGACCGAGCGCAGCGAGGGAAGATCACGCGTCAAAAGGGCGCCCGACATGCGCGAGCGAAGCGAGCGCCAAACCAACACCGTGAGTCGCTCACGAAGCGCATCCGCCCGAGCCCCCGCGTGACCTCGACGAGGTGAGCGTCACGCGTTAATGCGGTCCAGCGCCTGCTTCAGGTCGGCCCACAGGTCCTCGACGTCCTCGATCCCGACGGACAGGCGCACCAGCCCCTCGGGGATCGTCGCCGGCTCGAGCTTCCACCGGCGCCGGCGCTCGAAGGTCGACTCGACGCCACCGAGGGAGGTGGTGTGCACCCACAGCGAGGTGGCGCGGACCAGGAAGTCTCCAGCGTCGGCGCCACCGGCCAGCACGGGTGCGACGATCGCGCCGAAGCCCGGGTAGCGGACCTCCTCGACGGACGGGTGGTCGGCGAGGCGGCGGGCCAGCTCTGCGGCGTTGGCGGCGGCCCGCTCCAGGCGGACGTGGAGGGTGCGCAGGCCGCGCAGGGCGAGCCAGGCCTCGAACGGACCCGGTACGGCGCCCGCCAGGTCCCGGCGGCCCTTGAGAGCGCCGTACACCTCGTCGTCGGTCCCTTCGGACGGCACGACGATCGCGCCCATGAGCACGTCGCTGTGCCCGGCGATGTACTTCGTCGCCGAGTGCACGACGATGTCCGCGCCGAGGGACAGCGGCTGCTGGAGCAGGGGAGTGGCGAAGGTGTTGTCGACGACGACGCGGATGCCGAGCTCGTGGGCGGCCGCGGACAGCGCGGGGATGTCGGCGATCTCCAGGGCGGGGTTGGTGGGGGACTCCAGCCAGAGCAGGCCACAGTCCTCGTCGGCCTCCATCGCGGCGATCACGGCGGCGGTGTCGGTGATGTCGACCAGGGTCGCCTTCAGTCGGCCCCGGGACTCGGCGTCGGCGAGCGCGGTCACCGAGCCGTTGTAGGCGTGCCGCGGCGCGATGACGCTGCTGCCGATGCCGACCAGGTCGAGGATCGTGGTCACCGCGGCCATGCCCGACGAGAACGCCAGTGCCCGGCCGCCCTCCAGCGCGCCGAGAGCGTCCTCGAACGCCGCCCAGGTGGGGTTGCCGTACCGGCCGTACTCCAGGTCGCCGGTCGCGCCGTACGTCGACGTCATCGTGATCGGCACGTTCATCGGCTCGTCAGGCTCGTGCGGTGGACGGCCCGCCGTGACGGCGACTGTCGCGGGGTGGAGCTGGCGGGGCGGGCGGGGTGCGGACTCGGGGCCGGACATGTCCCAAAGGTAGGGTCATCGCCGATGAGCTCTCCCACCGGCCGCCGTGTCCGCGTCGCTGTCGTCTTCGGCGGCCGCTCCAGTGAGCACGCCATCTCGTGCGTGACCGCCGGCAGCGTGCTGCAGGCCATCGACCGCGAGAAGTACGACGTCGTCCCCATCGGCATCGCGACCGACGGGCGCTGGGTGCTGGAGGCCGACGACCCGCAGCGGCACCGGATCACCGGCCCCGGCCAGCTGCCGTCGGTCGACGGCGACCGCGCGGCCGTCGCGCTCGCCCCCACCAGCGACGGCACCGGGCTCGTCGTCAGCGAGCCGGCCGAGACGCCGCGGGCCCTCGGCGACGTCGATGTCGTCTTCCCGCTGCTACACGGCCCGTGGGGCGAGGACGGCACCATCCAGGGCCTGTTCGAGATGTCCGACGTCCGCTACGTCGGCTCCGGCGTACTCGCGTCCGCGGTCAGCATGGACAAGGCGTTCATGAAGGTCGTGCTCAAGGACGCCGGCCTGCCGGTGATGCCCAGCGTGACGGTGACCGCCCGCGAGTGGAAGGCCGACCCGCAGGCGGTCCGCGACCGCGTCGAGGCGCTCGGGTACCCGCTGTTCGTGAAGCCCGCCCGCGGCGGCTCCAGCATCGGCATCGCCAAGGCGCACAAGCCGGACGAGATCGACGCGGCGCTCGACGGTGCCCTCGAGCACGACCCGAAGGTCCTCGTCGAGGTCTCCGCCGAGGGCGCCCGCGAGATCGAGTGCGGCGTCCTGGAGGCCCTCGACGGCGGCGTCGAGACCAGCCTGCCCGCGGAGATCCGGATCACCGGCGAGCACGAGTTCTACGACTTCGAGGCCAAGTACCTCCCCGAGGAGCACACCGAGCTCGACGTCCCCGCGATCCTGCCCGAGGGGGTCGAGGAGCGGATGCGGGCGATGGCCGCGGCCGCGTTCACCGCGGTCGGCTGCGAGGGCCTCGCGCGCGTCGACTTCTTCCTGATGCCCGACGGCTCGCTGGTCGTCAACGAGCTCAACACGATGCCCGGCTTCACGCCGCTGTCGATGTTCCCGCAGATGTGGGCCGCGACCGGGGTGTCGTACGGCGAGCTGGTCGACCGACTGCTCACGCTGGCCCTGCAGCGCGACACCGGCCTGCGCTAGACACCGCCCACGGGCTGCCCTAGTTGCAGTCGTCGACCAGCGTCAGGTGCTTCTTGATCAGCGGCGCCAGCACCGCCATCGCGGCCGGCCCGGCATTCGGCCGGTAGCGCGCGGGGATGCTCACCTCGACCCGTGGCCGGTAGCCGGCGGCGGTCAGGGTGAGGTCGAGGTCCTGGTCGTCGTACTGCTCGTCGGGGATGTAGTAGCCCACGCCGTCGGCCGACTCGCAGGACGCGGTCAGGTCGAAGCCCTTCGGCTTCCCGACACCGCAGCGGACCACGATCGCCGGATCGCCGTACGCCGCCGCGGGGGCGTCGGCCGGCTCGATGTCGACGCGCTCCTCGTCGTAGAGGGTCGCGGGCAGCTCAGCGGCGAACGCGTCGCAGGCGGCCCGGTCCGCATCGGACAGCGTGGGTACGTCGACCCGCACCGGCCCGCCGCACCCGGCCACCAGCACGGCGAGGGGCAGGGCGAGTCCCGCGAGCCTCAGATGTGGACGACGGGGCACGTGAGCGTGCGGGTGATGCCCTCGAGGTTCTGCACCTTGGACACCACGAGCTTGCCCAGCTCGTCGACGTTGCGTGCCTCGGCGCGCACGATCACGTCGTACGGACCGGTGACGTCCTCGGCCAGCGTGACGCCGGCGATCCCGCCGACCTCGCGGGCGACCTCGGCCGCCTTGCCGACGTCGGTCTGGATCAGGATGTAGGCCTGCACCGTCATGGGGTCACGCTCCCGCCGGATTGGTGTGGTGGAACGCCTCAACCTACCGCGCGCCCCCGGCGGAACAGAACTCGCGAGCCGAGGAACCTACCCGTGGGTACGTCTGGTGGGATGGGGGCATGGCTGACGCGCTCGACCCGGACACGACGCTGGCGGACCTCGGGGAGTTCGGGCTGATCGCCCGGATCGGCGAGCTGGTCGCCGCCACCGCGCCCGGTGAGGACGTGCTGCTGGGTCCGGGGGACGACGCCGCCGTGCTCCGGGTCCGCAAGGGCCACGTCGTCGTGTCGACCGACGTACTGGTCGAGGGGCGGCACTTCCGGCGCGACTGGGTCGACGCGTACGACGTCGGGCGCCGGGCCGCCGCGCAGAACCTCTCCGATATCAACGCCATGGGCGGCCGGGCCCAGTGGCTCACCGTCGGCCTGGCCGCACCCGCGGACCTGCCGGCCCAGTGGGCACTGGACTTCACCCGCGGCTTCGCCGAGGAGTGCGCCCTCGTGGGCGCCGGGCTCGTGGGCGGCGACGTCACCCGCGCCGACCAGGTCGTGGTCTCGGTCACCGTCCTCGGCGCCTGCACGGTCTCTCCGGTACTGCGCTCCGGCGCGGCGCCCGGCGACGTGCTCGCGCTGTGCGGGCGCCAGGGCTGGTCGGCCGGCGGCCTCGCGGTCCTGGGCCGCGGGTTCCGCTCGCCGCGGGTGCTCGTCGAGGCCTACCGCCGCCCCGAGCCGCCGTACGACGCCGGGCCGGTCGCCGCGCAGGCCGGCGCGACCGCGATGATCGACGTGTCCGACGGCCTGCTCGCCGAGGCGCGCCACCTCGCCGACGACTCCGGCGTCAGCATCGATGTCGAGACCGCCGCCTTCGACGTACCTGAGCCGCTGCTCGCCGTCGGCCAGGCGACCGGCGCCGACCCGCTGCAGTTCATCCTCGGCGGGGGAGAGGACCACCCCCTGCTCGCGACCTTCCCGCCCGACGTCGCCCTGCCCGACGGCTGGACCCGGATCGGGTCGGTCAGCGCCCGCGGCGACCTCCCGGTCACCGTCGACGGTGGTGCCTACGACGGCCCGACCGGCTGGACCCACTTCTGAGCGACCCGGCGCGAAGTGGCTCCTGGCTCACGCCGACCCGGCAGAAAGTAGCGTCCGCGTCACCCCGACCCGGCGCGAAGTGGCTCCCGCATCGCGTCGACCCGGCAGAAAGTGGCCGACAGCGCCGGTGCGCCCCGCCACTTTCTGCCGGGTCAGCGCAATTTGCGCACCACTTCGCGCCGGGTCAGCGCAATTGGCGCACCACTTCGCGCCGGGTCGGCCAAAAACACATCGGCCCGCCGCAGATCGCGGCGGGCCGATGGGGAAAGAGCTCAGGTCAGCGGGAGACCTTGCCGGCCTTCAGGCAGCCGGTGCACACGTTCATGCGCTTGGGGGTGCCGTTGACGACCGCGCGGACGCGCTGGATGTTGGGGTTGAAGCGGCGCTTGGTGATCTTGCGCGACCACGGCCGGTTGTTGCCGAAGCTCGGCTTCTTGTCGCAGATGTCGCACACGGCGGCCATGGTTGTCACTCCTGGATCGCGGATCTAAGGTTCACGGGCAGCCCGCGCGCTCAGAAGGCGCTTCGGGCAACCGGAAGAGAATAGCCGACACGGTCGCACTGGCCGAAATCGGCGAGGTTCCTCCCCGCCCGGCTAGGGTGACCCCGATGGACGAGCGGACGGCGCCCGGGGAGGGGCGGAGCGGGATTGCGCTCTCGTCCGTGGTCCGGTTCGTCGACATCGCGGTGGACGCCCTGGCGGTTGCGCGCGAGGAGGTCGACGCCCTCAACGTCTACCCGGTGCCCGACGGCGACACCGGCACGAACATGTACCTCACCGTCGTCGCCGCCCGCGACGCGATCCGCACGGCCCTCGGCGAGCACGCCGACCACCCGGACGACGCGACCGACGCGGACGGGCCGCTCGCTGCTCTGGCCCGTGGCGCGCTCCTCGGCGCCCGTGGCAACTCGGGGGTGATCCTCAGCGAGATGCTCGGCGCGGCCGCCCGCCGGATCGCCGCCGCCGACCCCGGCGAGCGCAACGCCGTGGTGATGTCCGAGGCGCTGCAGGAGGCGTCGACCGCGAGCTATGCCGCGGTGGGCGAGCCGGTCGAGGGCACGATGCTGACCGTGATGCGCGCCGCCGCCGACGCAGGTACGACGGCCGCCACCGACCCCGGCGCCCGCAGCAGCGACGTGCTCACCGCCGCCGCGGCCGCCGCCCGTGAGGCGCTCGGCCACACGCCGGAGCAGCTCGACGTCCTCGCGCAGGCCGGCGTGGTCGACGCGGGCGGGCGCGGGGTGTCGGTGATCCTCGACGCCGCCGAGACCGTGCTGACCGGGCGCCGCCCGATCGCCGTGACCGCGCCCCTCGGCAGCCACGTCATCCCGGTGCCCCACGTCGAGCACGCGGGCGACGAGCTGAGCGCGGACGGCCCGGCGTACGAGGTGATGTACCTCCTCGACACCGGCGACGACCTGGCCCCGCGGCTGCGCGAGCGCCTCGGCGAGCTCGGCGACTCGGTCGTCGTGGTCGGGCGCGACGGGCTGTGGAACGTGCACGTCCACACCGACGACGTCGGCGCCGCGATCGAGGCCGGCATGGAGATCGGGCGTCCGCACCGGATCCGGGTCACCCACTTCGCCGAGCAGATCGCCGCCCAGACCGAGCCCCACCAGGACCACCCGGCCCCGCTCGTCGGTCGGCGGGTGGTCGCGGTCGCGGCGGGCCCGGGCCTGGCGAAGCTGTTCGAGGAGGCCGGTGCGGAGGTGGTCCGCGGTGGCCCCGGGCGGCGTCCCTCGACCGGCGAGCTGCTCGAGGCGATCACGGCCTGCGGCGCCCGCGAGGTCGTCGTCCTGCCCAACGACGAGCCGACCATCCGCGCGGCCCTCGCCGCCGCGAGCACCGCCGAGGCCGATCACGGCGCCCACGGTCTGCGGGTCGCGGTGATCCCGACCCACACGCAGGTGCAGGGTCTCGCCGCGGTGGCGGTCCACGAGCCGGGCCGCGCCTTCGACCAGGACGTCACCGAGATGACCGCGACCGCCCGTCACGTGCGCCACGGCGCGGTGACCATCGCCGCCCGCCAGGCGATGACGATGGCCGGACCGTGCGAGCCCGGCGACGCACTCGGCGTCATCGCCGGCGACTTCGCCGTGGTCGGCGACGAGCTCGGCGCGGTCGCGCTCATCGTCCTGGCCCACCTGCTGGCCGCCGGCGGCGAGCTGGTCACGATCGTCAGCGGTGTCGACGGCGAGGGCCTGGCCGAGCGCGCGACCGCCTGGGTCGAGGAGTTCCACCCCCATGTCGACGTCGTGGTGTACGACGGTGGCCAGGAGCGCTACCCGCTCCTGATGTCCGTCGAATGAGAGAGCAGCACCCGTGGCGATCACCCTCGACTCCCCGCTGACCGCCGTCCTCGGCGCGGCGACACCGGCCAAGCGCAAGCGGTTCGCCGAAGGACTCGGCCTGCAGACGGTCGGCGACCTGATGCGCCACTTCCCGCGGCGCTACCTCGAGACCGGCTCGCTGACCCGGATCGACAACCTGCGGATCGGCCAGCTGCTCTGCGTCGTCGGCGAGATCGCCGAGTGCGAGATCAAGAACTACCGCGACCGCCGCACCGGCCGCACGGCGTACCGCGTCGAGGCGGTGCTGCGCACCGGTGGCCCGCGCCTGAAGATGACCTTCTTCGCCAAGAACCAGGGCACCGCCGGCTGGCAGGCGCGGCGCGTCGCCGTCGGCAACCGCGGCGTCTTCCTCGGCAAGGCCGACCGGTTCCGCGACCAGTGGCAGCTGGTCAACCCGGCGATGACGATCTTCGGGATGGGCGACGAGGCCGAGGGGGAGGGCGACGGCGTCGAGGACGTCCTCGACTTCGGTCCGCTGTTCCCGATCTACCCGCTCACCAAGGGCGTCGAGACCTGGGACATCGCTCGCGCCGTCACCTTCGCCCGCCAGGTGCTCGAACCCGTGGCCGAGCTGCTGCCCGACGCCCTGCGCGAGGAGTACGACGTGCTCGGGATCCAGCAGGCCTACGACTGGGTGCACCAGCCCGACGACAGGGACCAGGTCGCGCAGGCACACCACCGGTTCCGGTTCGAGGAGGCGCTGGTCACCCAGCTGGTCCTCGGGCGACGTCGGCGGGCTCGTCAGGCCGAGGGCGCGACCGCGCGGACCGGGGGAGTGAGCGAGGTCCTCGCGGCCTTCGACGCCCGACTGCCGTTCGAGCTCACCGCCGGCCAGGCGTCGGTGGGCAAGGAGATCGAGCACGACCTGGCCCAGCCGCACCCGATGAACCGGCTGCTCCAAGGTGAGGTCGGCTCCGGCAAGACCCTGGTCGCGCTGCGGGCGATGCTCCGCGTCGTCGACTCCGGCGGCCAGGCCGCACTGCTCGCGCCGACCGAGGTGCTCGCCCAGCAGCACTACCGCTCCATCGCCGCGATGCTCGGCGACCTCGGGGAGGGCGGCACCATCTTCGGCTCGGGGGAGGGCACCCGCGTCGAGCTGCTCACCGGCTCGATGACCAAGACCCAGCGCACCGGCCCGCTGTCCCGGATCGCTAGTGGCGAGGCGGGCATCGTGATCGGCACCCATGCCCTGCTCCAGGACCAGGTGATGTTCGCCGACCTCGGTCTGGTCGTGGTCGACGAGCAGCACCGCTTCGGCGTCGAGCAGCGCGCCGCGCTCACCGACAAGGCCGCTGCGCCGCCGCACCTGCTCGTGATGACCGCGACGCCCATCCCGCGCACCGTCGCGATGACGGTCTTCGGCGACCTCGAGACCTCGACGTTGACCGAGCTGCCCGCCGGCCGGGCCCCGATCCAGACCAATGTCGTCCCGCTCGCCGAGCAGCCGGGCTGGATCGGCCGGGTGTGGGAGCGGGTGCGCGAGGAGGTGGGCAAGGGGCACCAGGTCTACGTCGTGTGCCCCCGCATCGCCGGCGACGAGCACGAGGCCGGCCAGGTCGACGCGGTCGACGTCCGTGATGAGGACGCGCCGGTCGAGGAGGCCCCGCGCCCTCCCGCCGCGGCCGTCGAGGAGGTGGTGGGCCGGCTCGCCCAGGGGCCGCTGTCCGGCATCCGGGTGACCGGGCTGCACGGCCGGCTCCCCGCCGACGAGAAGGACGCCACCATGCGCGCCTTCGCCGCCGGCGAGGTCGACGTCCTGGTCTCCACGACCGTGATCGAGGTCGGCGTCGACGTCGCCAACGCGACCACGATGGTCATCCTCGACGCCGACCGGTTCGGCATCTCCCAGCTCCACCAGCTGCGCGGCCGGGTCGGCCGTGGCGGCCTGCCGGGACTATGCCTCCTGGTCAGCCACACCGAGGCCGGCTCGCCGTCGCGCGAGCGGCTGGAGGCGGTCGCGTCCACCACCGACGGCTTCGTGCTCAGCCGCATCGACCTCGAGATGCGGCGCGAGGGCGACGTCCTCGGCGCCTCCCAGGCCGGTGGTCGCTCCAGCCTGGAGAACCTGCGCGTGCTGCGCGACGAGGACACCATCGTCACGGCCCGCCAGGCCGCCGAGGGGCTGCTCGACACCGACGTGGAGCTGGGCCAGGCGCCGGACCTCGCGGCCGCCGTCCGTGACCTCGAGCAGTCCCAGCTCGCCGAGTTCGTCGACAAGTCCTGAGGAAGGCCGATGACCCGCATCATCGCCGGCCGCGCGGGCGGCCGCCGGCTGCAGACCCCCAAGGGCGACCAGACCCGCCCCACCAGCGACCGGGTGCGCGAGGCGCTGTTCTCCGCGATCGAGGCCTGGGCCGGCTCGCTCCACGACCTGCGCTTCCTGGACCTGTACGCCGGCTCCGGCGCGATCGGCCTCGAGGCCTGGTCCCGCGGCGCCGCGGCCGTGACCCTCGTCGAGGCCGATCGCCGCACGGCCGACCTGATCCGCGGCAACGCCCGCAGCATCGGGTGCGACGTCGCCGAGGTGGTGGCCCGCTCGGTGGCCACCGTGCTCGCCGAGCCGGCCCGGGCGTCGTACGACCTGGTGTTCAGCGACCCGCCCTACCCGCTGTCCGACGAGGCGGTCGCCACCGACCTCGCGCTCCTCGCCGAGCACGGCTGGCTCGCCGAGGGCGCCTTGGTGGTCGCCGAGCGCTCGCGCCGCAGCCCGGAGCCGGTGTGGCCCACCGGACTGCAGCCGCTGCCCGGCAAGCGCCGCCTCAAGAAGTACGGCGAGACGAACCTCTGGCTCGCCGAGGCCGGCCCGGCCGATAGCCTCGCCCCATGACCCGCGCGGTGTGCCCCGGCTCCTTCGACCCGGTCACGTACGGCCATCTCGACATCTTCCGTCGTACCGCCGGACTCTTCGACGAGCTCGTCGTCGCGACCGGCACCAACATCTCCAAGTCGCGACTCTTCGACCCCGACGAGCGCCTGGAGATGCTGCGCGAGGCGTGCGCGGACCTGCCGAACGTGACGGTGATGGGCTTCACCGGCCTGATCGTCGACTTCTGCCGCGAGATCGACGCCCACGCCATCGTCAAGGGCCTGCGCGGCGGCAACGACTACGAGTACGAACTGCCGATGGCGCAGATGAACGCTCACCTCACCGGCATCGAGACCATCTTCGTGCCGACGACCGCGAGCCTGGGCTACGTGTCGTCCAGCCTGGTCAAGGAGGTCGCCTCCCTGGGTGGCGACGTGTCCGAGTTCGTGACCCCCGCGGTGCACGAGCGACTGACCGCGAAGCTCGCCGCACGTCAGGCCTGATTTGGCCGCCTTCGGCCTGCACCACTAACATCGACCTGATCTGTTGTGCCCGGACCTGGAAGTGAACCCCTGAACACCCTGGACCCGAGAGCGCCGCTCGTGCTCGACACTCGCGAGCTCGGCCGCCGCCCGGGGTCCCAGCGTCAGGTGTCGCGGACAGTTCCGGCACCAGCAGATCTGGGCATCGAAGTCCTCTCCGTCCCCGAGGGCGCGCCGGTCGAGCTCGACCTGCGCCTGGAGGCGGTCATGGAAGGCGTGCTCGTCACCGGGACGGCCTCGGCCGTGCTGGAGGGTGAGTGCGTGCGGTGCCTGGAGCCGATCCACGACGAGTTCGAGGTGCGGTTCCAGGAGCTGTTCGTCTACGACGACATCCGTGACTCCGAGGGAGCAGAAGAGGACGACGAGGTCAGCATGCTCCAGGACGACCTGCTCGACCTGGAGACCGTGCTGCGGGACGCGGTGGTGCTCGCACTGCCGTTCCAGCCCTTGTGCCAGGACGACTGTCCCGGGTTGTGCCCCGAGTGCGGGGTGCGACTCATCGACGAGCCGGACCACACGCACGAGGCTGCGATCGACCCGCGGTGGGCGGCGCTGACCGAGCTCAAGCAAGACCCAACGGACTGAAGAGGCGCTCGCCCCGAGCGCACCCGAACCAAGGAGAAGACAGTGGCTGTTCCGAAGCGGAAGATGTCGCGCAGCAACACGCGGCACCGTCGCTCGCAGTGGAAGGCTGTCGCCCCGTCGCTGGTGACCTGCGCCAACCCGGCCTGCGGCGCCAAGCACCTCCCGCACCGTGCCTGCGGCACCTGCGGCCAGTACGGCGCGCGCGCCGACCGTCGCCAGGTCCTCTGACCCGCCCGGTCGATCCAGGCCAGTCGAGTCAGGCCAGCGGCATCACCAACTACGTCGAGCTGCGTCGAGCGCTCGGGGATCCGACTCTGGACCCCGAGCTGCTCGAGCGCGCGATGACGCATCGCTCCTTCGCCTACGAGAACGGTGGTCTTCCGACCAACGAGAGGCTGGAGTTCCTCGGCGACTCGGTGCTCGGCGTCGTGGTGACCGAGACTCTCTACCTGGCGCACCCGGACCTCTCCGAGGGCCGGCTCGCCAAGCTGCGCGCGGCCGTCGTCAACGCCCGCGCGCTCGCCGGCGTCGCCCGTGACATCGGGCTCGGCGCCCACATCAAGCTGGGACGCGGCGAGGAGGCGACCGGCGGTCGTGACAAGGCCTCGATCCTGTCCGACACGGTCGAGGCCGTCATCGGCGCGATCCACCTCAGCGGCGGCATCGACGTGTCCGCGACCGTCGTCCACCTGCTGTTCGACCCGCTCATCGAGGCTGCGTCCGCGCTCGGGGCCGGTCTCGACTGGAAGACCTCGCTGCAGGAGCTGGCGGCCGACCAGTCGCTCGGCGTGCCCGAGTACGTCATCGAGGACGACGGCCCCGACCACATGAAGACCTTCACCGCGCAGGTCCGGGTCGGCGACAAGCTCTACGGCAACGGCACCGGCCGCTCCAAGAAGGAGGCCGAGCAGGGCGCCGCCGAGACGGCGTACGGCGAGATCTCCGCCTCCCTCGGTCTCGACGCCGACGGCCGTCCGATCACCTCCGGCAGCTGACCGCGGCGGATCCAGCCCGATGCCCGAGCTCCCCGAGGTCGAGGTCGTCCGCGCCGGCCTCGAGCGTCACGTCACCGGCGCCACCATCGCCGCGGTCGACGTCCTCCACGACCGCCCGGTACGACGCCACCCGACCGGCGCGTCCGGCTTCGCCGCCGCGCTCACCGGCCGCCGGATCGAGGGCGCCCGCCGCCGCGGCAAGTACCTCTGGCTCCCGCTCGACGACGGCAACGCGATCCTCGGCCACCTCGGCATGAGCGGCCAGATGCTGGTCCAGCCCGTCGACGCCCCCGCCGAGCGGCACCTCCGGGTGCGCTTCGCCCTCACCGGCACCGACCACGGCCGCGAGCTGCGCTTCGTCGACCAACGCATGTTCGGCGGCCTGTCGGTCTCGCTCGACGGCGCCGACCTGCCGCCCGAGATCGCCCACATCGCCCGCGACCCCCTCGACCCGGAGTTCGACGACGACCTGTTCGTCGCCCGGCTGCGCAAGCGCACCTCCGGCGTCAAGCGGCTGCTGCTCGACCAGGGCCTGATCTCCGGCGTCGGCAACATCTATGCCGACGAGTCCCTGTGGCGCGCCCGCCTGCACGGCGAGCGTCCCGGTGACCGGCTCAGCCGCGCGAAGGCCGTCGAGCTGCTCGGTCACGCCCGCGACGTGATGAACGCGGCGCTGGCCCAGGGCGGCACGTCCTTCGACGCGCTCTACGTCAACGTCAACGGCGAGTCGGGCTACTTCGACCGCTCGCTGCACGCCTACGGCCGCGAGGGCGAGCCCTGCGACCGGTGCGGTACGGCGATCCGCCGGGTCGCGTTCATGAACCGGTCGTCGTACTACTGCCCGCGCTGCCAGTCGGCTCCCCGCTCGGCGAGGTCGAGGGCGTAGGCGTCGTCGGCGGTGGGGTCTTCGGAATCCGCGGCACCCGCACCGTGATCCACCGCTGGACGGCGGTGTGGCTGGAGGTGCGCAGCACCCGGACCTGGACGCGCACCCGGCCGGTGAGCTCCGACAGGTCGTAGCTGGCATTGCCCTGGTCGTCGAGGCGCCGGATCCCGATCCGCACCAGGCGGCCGTCGGCTGTGCGCCGGCTGATCGTGATCGCGTCGCCGGTCCCGGCGCCGGCGGCGTGGGCGTCGACGACCGAGCCGGTCGAGGTCAGGGTGAGGATCGGCTGCACCCCGATCCGGCGCTTGCGGGAGAGCAGCACGCGGTCCGGCTCGCCGTCGTCGTCGGAGTCGACCTCGACCTGGAACCGGAAGGTGGTGGTCTCGACGAGGGGACCGGTCGCGAAGATCGCGGTGCCCTCCTGGCCGGTCACGGCGGAGCCGGCGCGGGTCCAGCCGCCGCCGGCGTGGCGCTCGAGCAGGGTGACCTCGGCGCCCTCGACGAGGTCGCCGTCGTCGCGCACCAGACCGGTCACGGTGGCGCGCCCGCCGCTGACGACCCGGCGCACCGACGTCGTCGCGCCCACGCTGGTGGCGGTGACCGGGGGAGTGGGGGTGCCGGTGGCCGGGTCGTCGGTGCCGGGGCTGGTCGGACCGGTCGAGCCGGTCGCCGAGGGGGAGCCGGACCCCGAGGGGGACCCGGTCGCCGTCGTACCGGTGGCGTCGGTGGTGGCGCTGCCGGTCGTGCCGACGGAGGCGTCGCCGCCGGCCGAGGAGCGCTCGCCCGGGCGGGCGGACCGCGAGGCGTCGGGGGTACGGCGATCCTCGGGCCGCTCGCTCTCCGATGCGCTCGGCGTGGGCGTGGGGGTGGCCCGGGGAGCGCGGGTCGTCGGCGTCAGCGGTCGCGCCGGCGGGACGCCGACCCCGCCGAACGCGTCATGGGCGATCGCCTGCACCGAGTGGGGCAGGTGCTGGGTGTAGGCGGCCGCGGCCATCCCGCCGGTGAGGGTGACGGTCGCGAGCAGGGCGGCGCCGCCGACGCCGATCCGCCCGACGATCCGTCCGCCGCGGCCGAGTCCGCCGAGTCCACCGGGCCCACCGTGGCCGCTGGTCGCGACCGGCGGACGTGCCGCACTGAAGGCGGCGACGAAGCGGGCCTCGTCGGCCAGCTCCTCCGGCGTGCCGGGGGCGCGCAGCGCCCGCACCAGGGCGGAGTCCTCGAACTCCTCCAGGCCGTCGTGCTCCGTGCTCATCTGCTCACCCCCCTCGTGGTTCGGCCTTCGTGTGTGCGGGCCAGCTTCTTCAGTGCGCGGTGGACGTTGACCGCCACCGTGCCGGGCTTCTTGTCGACGATCGCCGCGACCTCGGCCACCGAGAGCCCGGCCACCACCCGGAGCATCACCATCTCGGCCTGGTGAGGCGGCAGGGTGGCCACCAGGCGGACGGCCGCCTCGGTGTCGACCCGCTCGAGGGCGGCCGCCTCGGCGCTGGGCGCCGTACCGATGTCGATCACGTCGGCAGTCGGCGTGCTCGGTCGCGCGGCGCGGGCCCTCCCGGCGTCGATCGCCCGGTGTCGTCCCAGGGTGAAGATCCAGGCGCGGAACTCGGCGGGACCGCCGGTGAACCGGTGCAGGTCGCGCACGACGTGGAGCCAGGTCTCGGCCGCGATGTCCTCGGCGCTGTCCCGCTCCCGCACCCGCAGGTAGCGCAGCAGCGCCGGGTGCACGAGACGCCAGACCTCGCCGAACGCGTCCTGGTCGCCGTCGAGGGCCCGGACCAGCAGCTCCCCGAGGGGATCGGGGGTTCGGGAGGCGGGCGGGATCAGGACGCCTCCTCGCTCGATGGTCAGGGCACGGACGGCAGCAGGCGCCGGGAAGTCCCCGAGCTCACCCACCGCCATCGATCCTGACACACCACGGTGAGCGGGCCGGGCGACCGATCCATTACACCCGCGAACCGCTGCTTCCCTGCCTTCCCCGTCCCGGGCTGTGTAATCCCTCACAGCCGCGGCCCGCTCCGGTGGGTGTCAGGTCATCTCTCGAAGGAGCACACACCATGAACCGTCGATCTCGGGCCACGACGGGCGCGGCCGTCATCGTCGCCGGCACGGCCCTGTGGGCATCCCTCGGCGTCCCGCTCGCCGCGCAGGCGGCACCCACGCCGGAGTGTGGTGGGCAGACCGCGACCATCGTCGGCAAGGACGGCGACGACGTCCTGGTCGGTACGGCGGGCGACGACGTCGTCTTCCTCGACAAGGGCAGCGACCGCTTCGAGGGACTCGGCGGCAACGACATCATCTGCGGTGGCCCGGGCAACGACGTGATCACCGGCGGGGACGGCAATGACGTCATCAACGGCGGCGAGGGCAACGACTGGGTCGACGCGGGCGCGGGCGACGACAAGGTCAGCGTGCTCGCCGACAGCGACGGCGTGCTCGGCGGCGACGGCGCCGACACGATCACGGTGCGGGTCCCGGTGGCCGACGTCCACGCGGGGGCCGGGAACGACATCGTCTACGCCACCTGGCTGACCACGCCGCTGCGGATGAACGCCGGTGACGACACGATCGTCTTCCACAACACCTCCGGTGAGCTGCGCGGCGGCCGGGGCGAGGACGTCTTCGTCGACGCTGCCTCGGACCCGGGCTTCGTGGACCAGCCGAACCTCAACGAGACGACGACCTCGCTGATGCGGGGCGGATCGGGTGACGACACCTTCACGCTCGTCTCGCAGGCGGCACCCGTGCGGCTCGACGCGGAGCTGGGCGTCGCGACCTGGCAGGACAACGTGGCCCGTCTCAAGGGGATCCAGGCCTACGTCGGCGGCATCGGCAACGACATCCTCCTCGGCAGCCACCGCGACGAGACCATCCGCGGCAAGTCCGGCGACGACGTGGTCCGCGGCCGCGCGGGCAACGACCGCCTCCGCGGCGGCCCGGGCGTCGACGTCCTCTACGGCGGCGCCGGGCGCGACGACTGCACCGGTGAGGCCCGCCACTCCTGCTGATCCCACCAGGACACGGCCTAGTCCCACCTGTAATGCCCCACCGCGGCGATCCGCTGTGGTGGGTGTCATGTTCGACGACATCCAAGGAGTACGAACCATGCACACCAATCTTCGGCGTACGGCCGGTGCCCTCGCCCTCGTGACGGGCGGCACCCTGTGGGCCACCACCGTCGTCTCCGGGACGGCGTACGCCGTCGACCCGCCGCTGTGCAACGGCAAGGCCGCGACCATCGTCGGCACCGACGCCGACGACACCCTCACCGGCACCGCGGGCGACGACGTCGTCTACCTCGGCAAGGGCAACGACAAGTTCGACGGCCTCGAGGGCAACGACACCATCTGTGGCGGCGAGGGCAACGACACCATCGACGGCGGCGCCGGCGACGACTGGATCGACGCGGGCCTGGGCGACGACAAGGTCAACGTCCTGTCCGGCAACGACTTCGTCTACGGCAACGACGGCGACGACACCCTCGTCGTGAGCGTGCCCGTCTCCGACATCAACGGCGGCGCGGGCGACGACATCGCCTACGTCACCTACCTGACGAGCACCCTGAAGATGAACGCCGGCGACGACACCGTCGTCTTCGACCGCACCTCGGGCGAGCTGCGCGGCGGCAAGGGCGAGGACGCCTTCCTCGTCGCCACCCCGAAGCCCGCCGAGGGCACGCCCACCCCGGGCCTGAACACCGCCGCCACCTCGCTGCTCAAGGGCGGCTCCGGGGTCGACACCTTCACCCTCGCCCCGCTGACCGTCCCGGTCCGGGTCGACGTGGCGGCCGGCGGCGCCACCTGGGAGGGCGGCAACTCGGTCAAGCTGAAGGGCTTCCAGGCCTACGCGGGCGGTGCCGGCAACGACACCCTGCTCGGCAGCGACCGTCCCGAGACCATCCGCGGCAAGGGCGGCGACGACCTGGTCCGTGGCCGTGGCGGCAACGACACCCTGCGCGGCGGTCCCGGCACCGACGTCGTCTACGGCGGCGTCGGGCGCGACAACTGCACCGGCGAGGTCCAGCACGGCTGCTGACCCGGGCACTCGATCCCGGATCCGGCGGTGACACACCACCGCCGGATCCGAACGAGACGTGTCGGGAAGGCCCGGTCTCCGGGCCTTCCCCGTTGCGGTGACCGCGGCCTTCCCGGCACTTCCTGGACGTCCCCGGCGCCCGTCGGCGCAGGTTTGACCCCGCCGTCTCGAAGTGGGACTCTTGGAGACGGCCCCCCACGGGCCGACACCCGTCGAACCGGAAGGCTCAACTTCATGGCCAAGGCGCTGATCGGCCACCTGAACAGCGACCTCCGCGACCCCCGTATCGCCCTCGAGAACGCTCGACTGCGCAACCGGGTCGCTGAGCTGGAGTCCCTCGTCCTCCGTCTCTCCGAGGAGAACGACAAGCTGATGTCGGCCCGCGCGGCCGAGATCCTGACCGGCGACGCGGAGATGCAGCCGGCCTGACCAGGACTCCGACGACGGGCTCCCGTCGTCGCCCCAGGTGCACCCAACAACGGACCACCCCCGCCGTACGCCGGCGCCGGGTGGTCCGAGTGTCTTTTCGGCCTCGCTCGCGGGGTGCAGCGATCCGTCGAGGTCGCGGGGTAACGTGAGGCCTGCCGAGCTTCCCCCGCGTCGGAACGTCCTTGCCCGACCCCGAAGGGAGACCGCGTGTACCTGAAGAGCCTGACCCTCAAGGGGTTCAAGTCCTTCGCCTCCGCGACGACCCTGCAGCTCGAGCCCGGCATCACCTGCATCGTCGGCCCCAACGGGTCCGGCAAGTCCAATGTCGTCGACGCCCTCGCCTGGGTGATGGGCGAGGCCAGCGCCAAGAGCCTGCGCGGCGGCAAGATGGACGACGTCATCTTCGCCGGCACGTCGGGCCGCCCGCCCCTGGGCCGCGCCGAGGTCGTGCTGACCATCGACAACTCCGACGGCGCGCTGCCGATCGACTACTCCGAGGTCACCATCAGCCGGACCATGTTCCGCACCGGTGGCTCCGAGTACGCCATCAACGGCACCACCTGTCGCCTGCTCGACGTCCAGGAGCTGCTCAGCGACTCAGGCATCGGCCGCGAGATGCACGTCATCGTCGGCCAGGGCCAGCTCGACCAGATCCTGCACGCCACCCCCGAGGACCGGCGTGGGTTCATCGAGGAGGCCGCCGGCGTCCTCAAGCACCGCAAGCGCAAGGAGAAGGCGCTGCGGAAGCTCGACTCCACCGAGGGCAACCTCAACCGGCTCAACGACCTGCTCAGCGAGATCCGGCGCCAGCTCAAGCCGCTGGGCCGGCAGGCCGAGGTCGCCCGGCGGGCGGCGACGGTGCAGGCCGACGTCCGCGACGCCCGGGCGCGACTGCTCGCCGACGACCTGGTGACCGCCCGGACGTCCCTGGAGCAGGAGCTCGCCGACGAGAGCGTGCTGCTCGCCCGCCGCGAGGAGGTCGAGGCCGGGATCGCCACCGCGCGGGAGCAGGAGGCGACCCTCGAGGCCGCGCTGCGCGAGGACCTGCCCGCGTTGTCGGCCGCGCAGGAGACGCTGTCGTCGCTGACCGCGCTGCGCGAGCGGTTCCGCGGCACCCAGAGCCTGGCCGCCGAGCGGGTCCGCAACGCCGCAGGCGTCGCCGAGACCGAGGTCGAGCAGGGCCGGGACCCCGACGAGATCGAGGCCGAGGCCGCCCGGCTCGCCGCCCAGGAGGCGGAGATCGCCGCCCAGGTCACCGAGCAGCAGGCCGCGCTCGAGCAGGCCGTCGCCACCCGGCGGGGTGCCGAGGAGGCCGCGGCCAACGAGGAGCGCCGGGTCGCCGGTCTGCTCCGGGCCGCCGCCGACCGCCGCGAGGGCCTGGCCCGGCTGCACGGCCAGGTCAACACGCTGCGCTCGCGAGCCCACGCGGCCGAGGAGGAGATCGGCCGCCTCGAGGCCGCCCGCGCCGACGCGCTGACCCGCGCGGAGCGCTCCCAGCGCGACTTCACCGCGCTCGAGACCAAGGTCGCCGGCCTCGACGCCGGCGAGGAGGGCCTCGACGCCGAGCACGAGGCCGCCGTCGCCTCGCTCGACGACCTCGAGGAGCGGCTGGTCAAGGTCCGCGAGGAGGCCCAGCAGGCCGACCGCGAGAAGGCCGGGCTCAGCGCTCGCAAGGAGGCCCTCGAGATCGGGCTGGCCCGCAAGGACGGCGCCGGCGCGCTGCTCGCCGCCTCCGACACGATCTCGGGCCTGCTCGGCTCGGTCGCCGCGCTGGTCACGGTGCGCGGCGGCTACGAGGGCGCGGTCGCCGCCGCCCTGGGGGCCGCGGCCGACGCCGTCGCGGTCAGCGACGCCGACACGGCGCTCGCCGCGATCGACCACCTCAAGAACGACGACCTCGGCCGCGCCGGGCTGCTGCTCGCCGGGGGAGAGGCCGAGACCACGAGCGGGTGGCCGGCGCTCCCGCCCGGGACGTCGTACGCCGTCGACGTGGTGGAGTGCCCCGCCCAGGTCCGGCCCGCGCTCAACCGGCTGCTGCGCAAGGTCGCGGTCGTCGACGACCTGGGTGCCGCCCGCCTGCTGGTCGACGGCCTGGCCGACGTCGTCGCGGTCACCCGCGACGGCGACCTGCTCGGCGCCCACTTCGCCTCCGGCGGCTCCCATGCCACGCAGAGCCTGATCGAGATCCAGGCCGCGGTCGACGAGGCCACCGAGTCGCTCACCGAGGCCGTTGCCGCCGCGGAGCGGCTCGGCTTCGACCTCGCCCGCCTGGAGAACGAGCGGCTCGAGGCCCGCCAGCGCGTCGACGTCGCCCTGGCCCGCCTCCACGAGTCCGACGCGACCCTGGCCGCCGTGGCCGAGGAGCTCGGCCAGCACGGCTCGCTGGCCCGCGCGGCCCGCGCCGAGGCCGAGCGGATGACCGAGGCCATTGCCCAGGCCGAGACGTCCCGCGAGCAGGCCCTGGTCGGCCTCGCCGAGCTCGAGCAGCGCCTGGCCGCGGCCGAGCAGGACACCGACGAGGAGCCCGACACCACCGAGCAGGAGCGCCTCGTCGAGGCCACCCGCGCCGCCCGGCAGAGCGAGATGGAGGCCCGCCTGTCCCTGCGCACCTCCGAGGAGCGGGCACGCGCGCTGCACGGCCGGGTCGACCAGATGCGCAAGGCCGCCGAGACCGAGCGCCAGGCGCGCGCCCGCGCGGCGGAGCGTCGCACCCGACTCCTCGCCGAGGGCCGCGCCGGCCAGGCCGTCGCCAGCGCGGTGACCTTCGTGCTCGCCCGCCTCGAGCGCTCGATCGAGGAGGCCACCGCCCGGCGCCAGTCCGTCGAGGACTCCCGCCGGGGCCGCGAGCAGGAGCTGATGGGCGTGCGGCAGGCACTGCGCGACCTCGGCAAGGAGCACCAGGACCTGGTCAGCTCCGTGCACCGCGACGAGATGGCCCGTGCCCAGCAGCGGATGCGGATCGAGCAGATCGAGACCAAGGCGCTCGAGGAGCTCGGCCTCGAGCCCGACGGCCTGGTCGCCGACTACGGCCCCGACCAGCCGGTTCCCGTCCTCGAGCCGCCGGCCGAGGGGGAGTCCGGTGAGGTCGACGCCGAGCCCCGCACCGTGCCCTACGTCCGCGAGGAGCAGGCGAAGCGTCTCAAGACCGCCCAGAAGGCGCTCGGCATGCTCGGCCGGGTCAACCCCCTCGCGCTCGAGGAGTTCAGCGCGATGGAGGAGCGCCACCAGTTCCTCTCCGAGCAGCTCGAGGACCTGCGCGCGACCCGCAAGGATCTGCTCGAGATCGTCAAGGACGTCGACGCCAAGGTCGAGCAGGTCTTCACCGAGGCCTATGCCGACGTCACCAAGGCCTTCGACCAGACCTTCGCCCGGCTGTTCCCCGGCGGCGAGGGCCGCCTGGTCCTCACCGACCCCAACGACATGCTCGCCACCGGTGTCGAGGTCGAGGCCCGGCCCCCGGGCAAGAAGGTCAAGCGCCTCTCGCTGCTCTCCGGCGGCGAGCGCTCGCTGGTCGCCGTCGCCTTCCTGGTCGCGCTGTTCAAGGCCCGGCCCTCGCCGTTCTACATCCTCGACGAGGTCGAGGCGGCGCTCGACGACACCAATCTCGGCCGGCTGCTGGAGATCTACGAGGAGCTGCGCGAGAACTCCCAGCTGCTCGTGATCACCCACCAGAAGCGGACCATGGAGGTCGGCGACGCCCTCTACGGTGTCACCATGCGCGGGGACGGTGTGTCGGCGGTGATCAGCCAGCGGCTGCGGGACGAGTCGGCATGAGCGGTCCCGACCGCACCCGGCCCGACCGGGCGTCGTACCGCGCCTGGCGCACGGCGACCACCCGCTGGTCCGACGACGACGTCTACGGGCACCTCAACAACGCCCGCTACTTCGACCTCATCGACACCGCCGTCAACGCCCACCTGCACGAGGCGACCGGCACCGACATCCGCAAGCTGTCCGCGATCGGAGTTGTGGCCGAGGTGTCGTGCCGCTACTTCGCCGAGATGGGCTACCCGCGCCCGATCGAGCTCGGGTTGGCGGTCGAGCGCCTGGGCACCTCGTCGGTGATCTACCGCGTCGGGCTGTTCCAGGGCGACCCCGAGGGCGAGGGTGCGCTGGCGTGCGCGGAGGGCCGGTTCGTCCACGTGTACGTCGACAACACCGACCCCGCGCGGCCCGCCACACCGATCCCCGACCTGGTCCGCGCGGCCGTCGCACCGCTCGTCGTGTGATCTGCGCCGCTCCCCGGCGACAGCGGGTGCCGGCGATGCCGGACCGGTTGGTGCCGGGGTGCAGGATGGACAGCAGAGCGATCCCTACTCGGAGGAGTCGAAATGCTGTTCGTCGCGCTTGCCATCGTGCTCAGCCTCGCTGTGTCAGCGGTCGTCGCCCTCTACGTCGCCTACCCGCACCGCGGTGAGCAGATGCCCGTCGTGCCGTGGCTCGGCGACGCGCTCGGCCGCGCCGTCGACTCCGCGCCGGTGCTGGCCGACGACGAGCGGGACCTGCAGCGCCTCGGCTGAACCCCGTCTCGCCCACCGCAGCGGCGCCACCCGATTCTGACTCGGGCGGGCGGCGTGATGGGATGACCGCATGCAGGAGTGGCTCTACCTCGTCATCGGGATCGCCGTCGTCGGCGTCCTCGCGATCGCCGGCTTCGTCGGGACCCGGGTCCGCCGTACGCCCAAGGCGCCGGAGGCGAGGACCGATGTCATCGCACCGCCGGCCACGCCGACCGGGACCGAGGCTCCGCCTGCCGACGCCGCGGTCGAGGCACCTCCGGTCGAGGCACCGCAGGTCGAGGCACCCGAGGAGCCGGCCGCTCCTGCCCTCGAGACCCCGGAGAAGCCGGCCTCGCGCCTGGTCCGGCTGCGCCAGCGGCTGGCCGGGTCCAACGCCCTGGGCCGGGGGCTGCTCGGCCTGCTCAGCCGCGAGAAGCTGGACGAGGACACCTGGGAGGCGATCGAGGACCTGCTCCTCGCCGCCGACATCGGCGTCGCGCCCACCCAGGAGCTCGTCGAGAGACTCCGCACCCGGCTGCGCGTCGAGGGCGGCCAGGCACCCGACGCCCGCACCGTGCTCCGCGAGGAGCTGATCAACCTCGTCGACCCGACCATGGACCGCTCGCTCAAGGTGAGCGGCGAGGGCGAGGCCCCCGGCGTGGTGCTGGTGGTCGGCGTCAACGGCACCGGCAAGACCACCACGGTCGGCAAGCTGGCCCGGATCCTGGTCGCCGACGACCGTACGGCCCTGCTCGCGGCCGCCGACACGTTCCGCGCCGCCGCGACCGAGCAGCTCGCCACGTGGGGCGAGCTGCTCGGCGTCGAGGTGGTCCGCGGCCCCGAGGCCGGCGACCCGGCGAGCGTCGCGTTCGACGCCGTCAAGCAGGGCGTGGACCGCGGCGTGGACACCGTCGTGGTCGACACCGCGGGCCGGCTGCAGAACAAGCAGGGCCTGATGGACGAGCTCGGCAAGGTCAAGCGGGTGATCGAGAAGCAGGCGCCGGTCACCGAGGTCCTGCTCGTCCTCGACGCCACCACCGGCCAGAACGGGCTGATCCAGGCGAAGGTGTTCTCCGAGGTCGTCGACGTGACCGGCATCGTGCTCACCAAGCTCGACGGCTCCGCGAAGGGCGGCATCGTCGTCGCGGTGCAGCGCCAGCTCGGCGTACCGGTCAAGCTGGTCGGCCTGGGCGAGGGCCCCGACGACCTCGCGCCGTTCGACGCGGCCGCGTTCGTCGACGCGCTGCTCGGCTGACGACCGGAGGTCGGCCCGCCGCGGCCGTCACCGGACCGTAACCGCTGTGCGGCACCCGTTACCGGCGTGAAACATGCGGTCGCCCGGGCCGAAACCTCAGCCACCGAGTCTTCGGGGCATGGAAAACGGCTACTACACCTGGATGTTGGTGTCGGCCTCGCTCGTCCTCTTGATGACCGCCCCTGGCCTGGCGCTCTTCTACGGCGGCATGAGCCGGACCAAGTCAGTGCTCAACATGATGATGATGTCCTTCAGCGCCCTCGGCGTGGTGGGCATCGTGTACGCCCTGTGGGGCTGGTCGATGTCGTACAGCACGACGTTCGCCACCTCCGGCGGTGCGACGGGCAAGGAGATCGGCAAGCTCTTCTCCAACCCGTTCACGCAGTTCGGGCTCGAGAGCACGGATCCCGCGAACTATGTCTTCGTCGCCTTCCAGCTGACCTTCGCGGTGATCACCGCGGCGCTGATCAGCGGTGCGGTGGCCGACCGGATGAAGTTCTCCGCGTGGCTGGTGTTCCTGCCGATCTGGGTGACCCTGTCCTACTTCCCGCTCGCGCACATGGTGTGGGGCGGCGGCTTCCTCAGCGGCGTGGAGAACGGCCTGGCCGACCTGCTCTTCCCGGGTGACGGCGGCGCCGAGGTGGCGCCGATCGACTACGCCGGCGGCACGGTGGTGCACATCAACGCCGGTGTCGCGGGCCTGGTCCTCGCGCTCCTCCTCGGCCGGCGGCTCGGGTTCGGCAAGGAGCCGATGAAGCCGCACAACCTGACCCTGACCATGATCGGCGCCGGCCTGCTCTGGTTCGGCTGGTTCGGCTTCAACGTCGGCTCGATCGTGAACCTCGACGACTACACGACCGAGACCGGCCTGGTCTGGCTCAACACGACGCTGGCGACCTGCGCCGCGATGATGGGCTGGCTGCTCGTGGAGAAGCTCCGCGATGGCCACGCGACCTCCCTCGGTGCCGCCTCCGGCGTCGTCGCCGGCCTGGTCGCGATCACCCCGGCGTGCGGCAACCTGGTGCCCTGGAGCTCGATCGTGCTCGGCCTGGTCGCCGGTGGCGTCTGCGCCCTGGCGGTCGGCCTGAAGTACCGGTTCGGGTACGACGACTCGCTCGACGTCGTCGGCGTCCACCTGGTCGGTGGCCTGATCGGCACCATCGGTGTCGGCTTCCTCGCCTCCCACGACGGCGGCCTGCTCACCGGCGGCGGCGCGAAGCAGCTCGTCGTGCAGGTCCTGGTCGCGGCGTTCGCGATGGTCTGGTCGGCGATCGCGACCCTGGTGGTGGGTCTCGGCATCAAGGCCGTGATGGGCCTGCGGCTGCCGGAGGAGGACGAGGTGGACGGGATCGACTTCGCCGAGCACGGCGAGGCGGCCTACGATCTCACCACCGGCGGCGGTGCCGCTCGTCGTACCTCGCTCCTGAGCACCACGTCGTCCACCCCTTCGGAGGTAAGCGCATGAAGCTGGTCACCGCGGTCATCAAGCCGCACAAGTGGGAGGACGTCCGGGAGGCGCTCGAGGCCTTCGGCGTCACCGGGATGACGGTCAGCGAGGTCAGCGGCTACGGCCGGCAGAAGGGCCACACCGAGGTCTACCGGGGCGCGGAGTACGACATCGCGCTGGTCCCCAAGATCCGCATCGAGATCGTCGTCGACGACGCCGACGCGGCCGACATCGTCGGGATCATCACCAAGACCGCCCACACCGGCCGGATCGGTGACGGCAAGGTCTGGGTCAGCCCGGTCGAGTCCGTGGTGCGGGTCCGCACGGGAGACACCGACACCGCGGCGCTCTGACCCGAGAGTCCCGGCCGGGGCCTGCCCACGCGGCAGGCCCCGGCTTCACTCGCGCGTAACCGGTGCCGGGAGACGCGTTACACGTGCGAAACAAACTCCCCGCACAGTGTCCGAATGCCCGATCTGCTCCTCGCCACCGCAACCGCTGCCGCGCCCGCCTCGGCGGCCGGTGACACCGCCTGGCTCCTCGCCGCGGCCGCCCTGGTCCTGCTGATGGCGCCGGGCCTGGCGTTCTTCTACGGCGGCATGGTGCGTTCCAAGAGCGTGCTCAACATGATGATGATGGTCTTCGGGGCCCTCGCCGTCGTCATGGTGGTCTGGGTCGTGGTCGGCTACTCGCTGGCCTTCGGCGACGACCTCGGCGGTGGCCTGGTCGGCGACCCGACCCAGTACTTCGGCTTCAAGGGGATGCTCGAGGCCGACCCCGACGCGTCGTACCCGATCACGCTGTTCGCCGCCTTCCAGGGCCTGTTCGCGGTGATCACCGTCGGCCTGATCGCCGGCGCGATCGCCGACCGCACCCGGTTCGGGACCTGGCTGCTGTTCGCGGCGCTGTGGACCGTGCTGGTCTACGCCCCGGTCGCGCACTGGATCTTCGACTTCAGCTCCGGTGACCACGTCGGCGGCTGGATGGCCAATCAGCTGGGTGCCCTCGACTTCGCCGGCGGTACGGCGGTCGAGATCAACTCCGGCGCCGCAGGCCTGGCCGCGGCGCTCGTGCTCGGTCGCCGGGTCGGCTTCGGGCGCGACCCGATGAAGCCGCACAACCTGACCCTGGTCATGGTCGGCGCGGGGCTGCTGTGGTTCGGCTGGTTCGGGTTCAACGCCGGGTCCGCGCTGGCGGCGAACAACACCGCGGCGATCGTCTTCGTCAACACGCTCCTCGCCGGCTGCACGGGGCTGCTCGCCTGGCTCGGCGTGGAGCGCTTCCGCGACGGCCACGCGACGTCCTTCGGCGCGGCCTCGGGCGTGGTCGCCGGCCTGGTCGCGATCACGCCGTCCTGCGGGTCGGTCACGCCGATCGGCGCGATGCTCGTCGGGCTCGCCGCCGGCTCGATCTGCGCGCTGGCCGTCGGCCTCAAGTACACCTTCAGGTACGACGACTCGCTCGACGTCGTCGGCGTCCACCTCGTCGGCGGGCTGGTCGGCACCATCATCATCGGACTGCTGGCGTCCTCCTCGGTGAGCGGCGTCGACGGCCTGTTCTACGGCGGGGGTGCCCACCAGCTCGGCAAGCAGCTGGTGGCGGCGGGCGTGACGCTCGTGTTCTCCTTCACCATGACCGCGCTGCTGGTGTGGGTGCTGGAGAAGACCGTCGGGTTCCGCGTCGACCCGGAGCACGAGGTCGCCGGCGTCGACCTCGTGATCCACGCCGAGACCGCCTACGACCTGCACACCGCCACCGGAGGCGCCCGGCCACACTTCGGTCACGGCCAGGGATGACCGCAGCCGAGCGGGCCACCCGGACCGAGGCGGCCGACGCCCTCTGCCTCGGCGCCTACGACGCCGCGGGCGGCCCCGACACGGGCGTGGCCATGGTGGCGGTCGGTGGCTACGGGCGGGGCGAGCTGGCGCCGTACTCCGACCTCGACGTGGTCCTGGTGGCCGACGAGGGCGTCGACGAGGAGCTCTGGCGCGAGCTGGCGAGCCGGGTCTGGTACCCGCTGTGGGACTCGGGCGAGAAGCTCGACCACGCGGTCCGCTCCCTGCCCGAGATGCTGTCGGCGGCGGAGGGCGACGTCCGGGTGGCGTCCGGGCTGCTCGACGTACGCCACGTCGCCGGCGACCACAGCCTGGCGCTGCGACTGCGCACGACCACGCTGACCCACTGGCGCCGGCAGGCCCGCGAGCGGCTGCCCGAGCTGCGCGAGCTGGTCCGCAGCCGGCACCGGCTGGTCGGCGAGCTCGCGCACCTGTCGCTGCCCGACCTCAAGGAGGCGGAGGGCGGGCTGCGCGACGCGACGGTGCTCAAGAGCCTCACCGCGACCTGGCTGGTCGACGTACCGGCCGCGGACCTCGAGCGCTGCCGCCAGCAGCTGCTCGACGTGCGCGACCTGCTCCACGACGCCGCGGGCCGCGCCTCGGACCGGATCGCCCCGGAGCACTGGGCGCCGCTCGCCGAGGGCCTGGAGCTGCCCGACGAGGCGGCGGCCCAGCGCTACGTGCGCGAGCTCGGCCGTCGGGTGACCCACCTGTCGCGGCTGGCGTGGCGGCGTACCGACGACGCCCTGCGCCGTACGCCGGCCGCCCGGCCCCGGCGCCCCGAGCTGGAGCGGGTGGCTCCGGGCATCGCGCTGTCGCGCGGTGAGATCGTGCTCGAGGCGGGCACGAAGCCGGCTGCCGACCCGGTCCTGCTGCTGCGCGCGGCGGCCGAGGCGGCGGTGCGCGACGTCGTCCTCGCCCCACCGACCGCGGCCCGGCTGGTCCGCGAGTGCCCGCCGCTGCCGGAGCCGTGGCCCGACGAGGCCCGCCAGCAGCTGGTACGGCTGCTCGCCGCCGGGCCCGGCCTGCTGCCGGTGTGGGAGACGCTCGACGAGACCGGCGCGCTGGACCGGATCCTGCCCGAGTGGGAGCGGATCCGACTGCTGCCGCACGCCTCGGCCATCCACCGCTTCACCGTCGACCGGCACGTCGTCGAGACCTGTGTCGAGGCGGCCGCGCTGATCCGCGACGTCTCGCGACCCGATGTGCTCGTCGTGGCTGCGCTGCTGCACGACATCGGCAAGGGCGAGCTCACCGAGCACAGCATCGCCGGCGCTCCCATCGCCCGGGCGATCGCGACCCGGATGGGCTTCGGCCCGCACGAGGTCGACCTGATCGCCCAGCTGGTCCGCTGGCACCTGCTGCTCGCCGACATCGCCACCACCCGCGACCCCGACGACCCGGCGACCATCGACGCGCTGCTCGAGCACGTCGACAGCCTCGACGCGCTGGCGCTGCTGACCGCGCTGAGTGAGGCCGACGCCAAGGCCGCCTCACCGAAGGCCTGGTCGTCGTGGCGGGCCGGGCTGGTGCTCGACCTGTCCCGGCGGGCCCGCACGGCGCTGGAGCGGGGGAGTGCGCCGCCGGCGTTCACCGTCGAGGAGATCCCGGTCCCGGCCGGGGTGGTCGACGGCGACGTGTCGATCGTGGTGGAGCCGGTCGTCGACGGGTCGCGGATCACCGTGGTGGCCCTCGACCGGGTCGGCCTGCTCGCCGACGTGGCCGCGGTGTTCGCGCTGCGGCGGGTCACGGTGCGGGCGGCGCGACTGTGGGCGCAGGGCGAGTACGCCGTGTCGGTCTGGGACGTCGCCGAGGCGGGCCTCGACCCACGGGCGCTGGGCGACCAGCTGGACGCGATCACCTCGCGCCGGGTGGACGCCGCCGCCCGGCTCGCGGCACGACACGTCACGGGGGACCTCGACCCGGCGGTCGTCGTACGACCGGAGGCGAGCGACCACGCGACCGTCATCGAGGTCCGGGCCGCCGACCGCCTCGGGGTCGTGCACGTCGTCAGCGCGGCGCTGGCCGCGCTCGACATGACGGTCCGCTCGGCCCACATCTCCACGCTGGGCCCGCAGGCGGTGGACGTGTTCTACGTCCAGGAGGTCGCGGCGGGAGCGCTCTCCGAGACGCGGGCGGCCGAGGCCGCCCGCGCCGTTCGGAAGGCGATCAGCTCGAGCTGATCAGCGGTCGGCTCAGGAGAGGGGCGAGGTCACCTGGGTGGCGACGCCGGTCACCGGGTCGACCTCGTAGTAGTAGTGCGGGGAGCCGTCGCGGTTGGGCATGCTCGCCGGGTCGGGGCTGACGCCGAAGGCGGTGCAGACGAGGGTGCCGTTGGGGTTGAGGTGGGCCTTGATCATCTCCGTGTTGCCCGGGAACCGCTCCGAGAACGGCAGCTGCGGCTTGTTGGCGCAGGTCTCGGGCAGCATCAGGCCGTAGATGCCGCCGTGGGCGACGACGACCCCGGTGCCGCGGTCGTTGCGGTGCTCCCGGGCGTACTGGGTCCACCAGCGGTCCCAGCGCTCCTTGACGTCGTAGTAGTTCTCGGCGCCGCCGAAGTCGTCGCCGCGGGTCGAGGGGTCCATCACCCAGCTGGCCATGATCCCGCCCGCGACGCGCTCGTCCTTGGACACGAGCTCGACCTCGCGCAGGTCCTCGTCGGCCAGGACCGGGACGTCGTGGTCCGCGGCGACGCCGTCGGCGGTCTGGAAGGTCCGGACCATGATCGAGGAGTCGACCGACTCGACGGGTGCGTCGTGCAGGAAGTCGACCAGCTTCGCCGCCTGCTGGATGCCCAGGGGTGACAGCTCCTCCTCCGGGACCGGGTAGGTGCTGTTGGCGTGCCGGACGAAGAGGATGTCGTAGCCGGGGAACGCCTGCTTGGGCTTCGGGTCGGCCTCGGCCCCCTGCAGGCCCACCACGGCAGGCGTCGTGGCGAGGACGGCGATCGTCGCGGCGAGGGCGGAGAGTCGGGTACGGCGCTTCATGGTGCCTCCGGTCGGGAGTGGGACGGAGCGCCGAGCATCGGGAGGCCGCAGCGCGCCGGGGCGCAGGGTCCCGGTCAGTGAGACGTGCGTCACGCCGAGCGCGTGCGGGTCAGCAACATCGCGACTGTGGCCGGTCCTCCTTCGCGTCGGCGCGGTCGCGCTCCCAGGCACGGCGGGACACCGGCTCGGTGCCCTCGCGAGCACAGCGCTCGACGTACTCGTCCCAGCGGGCCTCCCCGGTGGCCTCGCGGACGTACCAGCGCACGCCGCGCCACGCGCGGACCGCCGGGCCCAGGACGCTCACGAGTGGCTCCCGGTCCGGGTCAGGCGCGACTCCTCCCACTCGCGGACGGCGGCCCTCTCCTCCGCGGTCGCGAAGAAGTCGGCCGGGGCCACGATCCGGGACGGTACGGCGGGCACCTCGGTGGTCGGCAGGCCGCCGGCCCGCAGGGCACGGACCCAGACCACGACGGCGTTGGCCACGACCACCACCACGAGGACCGCGAAGGTCAGCTGCAAGATGCCGTTGGTCATCGAGTTGGTGATGACCTGGTCCATCTGCCCGGCGTCCTTCGCGGGGGCCAGGACCTGGCCGGCGTCGCGAGCGTCGCGGTAGCGGTCGGCCTGGGCGAAGTAGCCGATCGCCGGGTTGTCGGAGAAGACCTTCTGCCAGCTGGCGGTCATCGTCGTCACCAGGTCCCAGACGAGCGGCACGAGCGGCACCCACACCCAGCGTGCCTTGCCGTGCTTGAGCATCAGGGTCACGCACACGCACAGCGCGATCGCGGCGAGCAGCTGGTTGGAGATGCCGAACAGCGGGAACAGCTGGTTGATCCCGCCGAGGGGGTCGGTGACGCCGACGTAGAGCATGTAGCCCCAGGCAGCGACGACGAGCGCACTCGCCGACCACGCCGCGGGACGCCAGGAGGTGTCGGCGTACCGCGGCCACAGGTTGCCGATGGTGTCCTGCAGCATGAACCGGCCCACGCGGGTGCCGGCGTCGACCGCGGTGAGGATGAACAGGGCCTCGAACATGATCGCGAAGTGGTACCAGAAGGCCGCGAGCCCACCGCCGAACGCGTCGGTGAAGATCTGCGAGATGCCCACGGCCAGCGTCGGTGCGCCTCCGGTCCGCGAGACCAGGGTCGGCTCCTGCACGGCCGCCGCGGCCTGGGTGAGCGTGTCGGGGGAGAGGGTGAAGCCGAGCGAGCCCACGAACTGCGCGGCGCTGGAGGCGGTGCCGCCCGTGGCGCCCGCGGGGCTGTTGATCGCGAAGTAGAGCCCCTGGTCGATCACGCACGCCGCGATCAGCGCGCTGATCGCGACGAAGGACTCCATCAGCATGCCGCCGTACCCGATCATCCGGACGTGGCTCTCCTTGGCGATCATCTTCGGGGTCGTTCCCGACGAGATGAGCGCGTGGAAGCCCGACAGTGCGCCGCAGGCGATGGTGATGAACACGAACGGGAACAGCTTGCCGGCGAACACCGGCCCGTCACCGTGCAGTGCGAAGCTCGTGACGTCGTCGTTGGCGAGCACCGGACGGGCCAGGACCAGCCCGACCGCGAGCAGGGCGATGACGCCGACCTTCATGAACGTCGACAGGTAGTCGCGCGGCGTCAGCAGCATCCACACGGGGAGGACGGAGGCCACGAAGCCGTAGACGATCAGGCAGACGGTCAGCGTCTCGTGGGAGAGGGTCAGGCTGTCGCCGAGGCCCGTGTCGTCGATCCAGCCGCCGACGATGATGGCGAGCAGCAGCAGCGCGACGCCGATCGCGGTGGTCTCCGAGACCCGGCCGGGCCGCAGGTAGCGCAGGTAGAAGCCCATGAAGAGGGCGATCGGGATGGTCAGGCCGATCGAGAACACGCCCCAGGGCGACTCGGCGAGGGCGTTGACCACCACCAGCGCGAGCACGGCCAGGATGATGATCATGATCGCGAACACGGCCACGAGGGCGGCGATGCCGCCGATCGTGCCGATCTCCTCGCGCACCATCTGGCCCAGGCTCTTGCCGTCGCGGCGCATGGAGAAGAACAGCACCATCATGTCCTGGACGGCGCCCGCCAGGATGACGCCCACGATGATCCAGATGGTGCCGGGCAGGTAGCCCATCTGCGCGGCCAGCACCGGCCCCACGAGCGGCCCCGCCCCGGCGATCGCGGCGAAGTGGTGGCCGAACAGCACGCGCCGGTCGGTGACGTCGAAGTCCTGGCCGTTCTCCAGCCGCTCGGCCGGGGTGGCGCGCGTGTCGTCGACCTCGAGCACCCGGTCGGCGATGAACCGGGCGTAGAACCGGTACGCGATCGCGTACGACGCCAGCGCGGCGAACAGGATCCACAGCGCCGACACCTCCTCGCCGCGGGACAGGGCCAGCACCGTCCAGCAGACCGCGCCCACGACGGCGATGCCGCCCCAGATCGCGATGCCAGCAGGTGTCATCCGGCGGCCTGGGCCACCGGGACGTCGTACAGGTGTCGTGGTTGCCATCGTCGATCCTCCTCGACCCGGTGGGGTGCCCCCGATGGCACTCCCGACCACCGCGGCGGGTGGCCAGCACCCGCCGCAGTACCCTCGGACCGCTACCGCAGACGACGGGACCCACGGCCCCGGCGGTTACGATCGTGTTCGAAGACTCCACTTCTACCGACGACTCCGACGAGGACGCAACGCTCTTGTTCGCCACACTGTCCGACCGCCTCAACGCGACCTTCAAGAACCTCCGCGGCAAGGGGCGGCTCTCCGAGGCCGACATCGACGCCACCGCCCGGGAGATCCGGATCGCGCTGCTCGAGGCCGACGTCGCGCTGCCGGTCGTCAAGGAGTTCGTCGCTGCGATCAAGGAGCGTGCCCGCGGCGAGGAGGTCAGCGGTGCGCTGAACCCCGCCCAGCAGGTCGTCAAGATCGTCAACGACGAGCTGATCGAGATCCTCGGTGGCGAGACCCGCCGGCTGCGCTACGCCAAGACCGGTCCGACGGTCATCATGCTCGCGGGTCTGCAGGGTGCCGGAAAGACCACCCTGGCGGCCAAGCTCGCGCTGTGGCTCAAGGAGCAGGGCAAGACCCCGATGCTCGTGGCCTGCGACCTGCAGCGCCCGAACGCCGTCCAGCAGCTCCAGGTCAACGGTGAGAAGGTCGGCGTCCCGGTCTACGCCCCGGAGCCGGGCAACGGCGTCGGCGACCCGGTCTCGGTCGCGAATGCCTCCATCGAGGAGGCCAAGCGCAAGCTCCACGACGTGGTCATCGTCGACACCGCGGGCCGCCTCGGCGTCGACGCGGAGATGATGGGCCAGGCCGCCGCCATCCGCGACGCCGTCCAGCCCGACGAGGTCCTCTTCGTCGTCGACGCGATGATCGGCCAGGACGCGCTGGTCACCGCCCAGGCCTTCCTCGACGGGGTCGGGTACGACGGCGTCGTGCTCACCAAGCTCGACGGCGACGCCCGCGGTGGTGCCGCCCTGTCCATCCGGCAGGTCACCGGCAAGCCGGTCATGTTCGCCTCCTCCGGCGAGAAGATGACCGACTTCGACGTCTTCCACCCCGACCGGATGGCCTCGCGCATCCTGGACATGGGCGACGTCCTCACCCTGATCGAGCAGGCCGAGAAGGCCTTCGACCAGGAGGAGGCCCTCAAGGCCGCCGAGAAGCTCACCCAGGGCGACTTCACCCTCGACGACTTCCTCGCGCAGATGCAGCAGCTGAAGAAGCTCGGCTCGATGCAGAAGATCCTCGGGATGCTGCCCGGCATGGGCCAGGTCCGTGAGCAGCTCGAGAACTTCGACGACCGCGAGATCGACCGGATCGAGGCGGTCATCCGCTCGATGACGCCCGCCGAGCGCGCCAACCCCAAGCTCATCGACGGCTCGCGCCGGGCCCGCATCGCCAAGGGCTCGGGCCGCAGCGTCTCCGACGTCAACCAGCTCGTCGACCGCTTCTTCGAGGCGCGCAAGATGATGATGCAGATGGCTCGTGGCGGCGGGATGCCCGGCATGCCGGGGATGCCCGGCATGGGCGGTCCCGGCGGCGGCAAGCGGGTCAGCGCGAAGCAGAAGGCCAAGCAGGCCAAGGGCAAGGGCGCGCGCCGCTCGGGCAACCCGGCCAAGGCCGCCCAGGACGCCGCCGCCGCGAAGGCGAAGGCCGCCGAGTCGAAGCCGAACCCGTTCGGCATCGGACAGGACATCGACTACGAGGCCGCTGCCGAGAACCTGCAGCTGCCGAAGGACTTCTCCAAGTTCCTGAAGTAGGTCACTCATATTGCGGTTTGGGACCAAACCGCGTCATTTCGGGGCCAGGACGTGCGGCTTGTGACCAATCGATGGGGTGTGAGATGAGCTCGACCCTCATCGTCGACGGCGCCAACGTCGTCGGCGCGCGCCCGGACGGCTGGTGGAAGGACCGCGCGGGAGCGGCGGCGCGGCTGCACGAGCAGCTCCTCGTCGCCGACATCGAGTACGACGTCGTCGTGCTCGTGCTCGAGGGGCAGGCCAAGGGCGGCGTGCGCGCCGGCAGGGACGCCCACGTGCGGACGGTCCACGCGCCGAAGGACGGCGACGCGACGATCGTCGCCGAGGCCCGCAAGGCCGCCGAGAAGGGCGGCCGGGTCGTGGTGGTCACCGCTGACCGGGCTCTGGACGCCCGCGTCCACGGTGCCGGCGCGACCACGCTGTCACCGACCTGGCTGCTCTCCGCACTGGGGCGATAACGTCGGCCGCGTGAGTGCGCTGCGGTTCTCCGGCCCTGTCCTTCCCGACGGCGAGACGCGGGAGGTCTACGTCGTCGACGGCCGGATCACCTACGAGCGCCCGGCCGGGCTGACGGGGGCCGAGACCGCCGCCGAGGGCTGGATCGTCCCCGGCCTGGTCGACGCCCACAACCACCTCGGCCTCGAGGACGGGGGAGCGGTCGACGACGCGGAGATCGAGCGGACCGCCATCGCGGACCGCGACAACGGCGTGCTGCTCACCCGCGACTGCGGCTCCCCGGCCGACACCCGCTGGGTCCACGAGCGCGAGGACCTGCCCCGCCTGATCCGCTGCGGGCGCCACGTCGCCCGCACCCGCCGCTACCTGCGCGGCTACGGGGTCGAGGTCGAGCCCGACAGCCTGGTCGACACCGTCGCCGAGCAGGCCCTCGACGGCGACGGCTGGGTCAAGCTCGTCGGTGACTGGATCTCCCGCGAGGAGGGCGACCTGACGCCGTCCTTCCCGGCCGACGCGGTGACCGCCGCGATCGAGGTCGCCCACGCCCAGGGGGCCAAGGTGACCGCACACTGCTTCGGCGAGGACTCGATCAGCCCGCTCCTCGACGCCGGCATCGACTGCATCGAGCACGGCACCGGCCTCACCGCTGCCCACCTCGAGCAGATGGTCGCCGGTGGCGTTGCCCTGGTCCCGACCGTGCTGCAGACCGCCAAGTTCCCGGAGTTCATCTCGGCCGCACGCGACAAGTTCCCGACGTACAGCGCCACGATGGAGACCCTCCTCGCCCGCCGCCGGGCGGTCCTGATGGATGCGTACGACGCCGGCGTGGCCCTCTACGTCGGTAGTGACGGCGGCGGCTCGTCGCGCCACGGCGTCCTGCACGAGGAGATCCTCGCCATGGCGGCGATGGGCCTGCCCAACGACTACGTCCTGGGCGCCGCCTCGTGGCGCGGCCGGGCCTGGCTCGGATGGAACCCGGGCCTCGACGAGGGCGACCCGGCCGACTTCGTGGTCTACCCGCGCAACCCGGTCGAGGACCTGTCGGTGCTCACCGAGCCGTCGCGCGTGGTGCTGCGCGGCAAGGTCGTCGCCTGAGGCCGGAAGCGGGCGTATCAGGCGGGCCACCTGCCGGCTCCTAGGGAGGAGCGACCACCCGGTCGCGCCCCCTCTCGAAGGAGCCCACCATGCACCGCTACCCCGAGCACCTCACGCACCCCTCCGGTGTGGAGCTCACCCCCCTGCCCGACCGCGTGCTGCTCTCGCCCCGCGCCGGTGGTCCCGCCGCCGCGGGCCGGACCGACGTCCTCGACGCCCTCGGCCTGGTCCGCGACGGCGCCGCAGGTCCGGCGGCCGCCGACGACGCGACCAAGCAGCCCGCCAACGAGGGCCCGGACTTCGTCTTCGCCCGCACTGCCGACGGGTCCGAGGTCGACGGCGACGCGGTCGCCGCGGCCACCGCAAGTGGCAGCGTCGCCTGGTCGTCGCCGGTCTACACGGCCGACTTCGGTGCCGGCGCCGAGGAGCTCGCGCCCGCCGCCGACGCGGTGGTGCTGCTGCACGCCGACGTCGCCGACCCGGAGGACCTCGCGAGGGTCACCGCGCTCGGGCTGCAGCGCGACGAGGTGCGCTCGGCGCTGCTCGGCGACCACGACTACTTCGCCGTGACCGACCCGGCCGCCAGCCCGGCGTACGACCTCCCTGAGCGGATCGCCGAGGCGCTGGGGCGCGCGGTCGAGGTCCGCCTGGAGTGGGTGCCCGCGCGGGTGCCGGTCGCGCACAACCCCAACGACCCGATGTACCCCAGCCAGTGGAACCTGCGCCAGATCCGCGCCGGCGGGCCCGGCACCACCGGGTGGGACCTCACCACGGGCTCGTCGGCGGTGACCGTGGCGATCCTCGACGAGGGCGTCGAGCTCGGCCACCCGGACCTCGTCGGCGGGTTCCTGCACAACGGCATCAACCTCGGCACCATGTCCGGCACCGGCGCCCCGACCGGCAACCACGGCACGGCCTGCGCCGGGATCGTCGGCGCCCGGATCGGCAACGGGGTCGGCGTCGCCGGACTCGCGGGCGGCTGCCGCCTGCTGCCGATCGCGTTCTCGCGGTGGACCGACACCGAGGTCGCGGCCGGCCTGCGCTACGCCCGGATGCAGGGCGCGCAGGTGGTGTCGATGAGCTTCGGCTGGAACGCGTGGAGCCACGCGATCATCGACCCGGCGATCCAGGAGGCGTTCAACGCCGACATGGTGCTCTGCGTCGCCACCCACAACCAGAACACAGCCAACGGCATCACCTACCCCGCGACCAACCCCCTCGTGATCGCGGTCGGTGCCAGTGACCAGGTCGACGGCCGCAAGTCGCCGGCCAGCCCCGACGGCGAGCCGTGGGGCTCCAACTACGGACCGCAGATGTCCGTCGTCGCCCCCGGAGTCCGGATCCCGACGACCGACCGGCTCGGTGCCAACGGCTACACGGCCACCGACTACACGGGCACCTTCAACGGCACCTCCGCCGCCACGCCGCACGTGGCCGCGCTCGCCGCCCTGATCCGGTCGCGGAACTCCACGCTCAGCAACGTGCGGGTCCGCCGGATCATCGAGACCACGGCCGACAAGACCGGCACCGTGCCCTACGCCAACGTCTCGGGCCACCCGAACGGCACCTGGAACGACCAGATGGGCTACGGACGGATCAACGTGTACGACGCCCTGGTGGCGGCCGGCCGGATCGTGAAGAGGTTCCACTTCGAGGACGACCTCGTCAAGCACCTGCGCGACGACGTGCTCGAGAAGAGGTTCAAGGAGATCCGCGAGATCGACATCTACAAGCGCGCGGGCCGCGAGGTCGACCACCTCGACCCCGGGGACCTGGTCGTCAACCCGCTCATCGACGAGCGGGAGGGCCTCGAGGAGGTCATCCGGCGCCTCGACCGGATCGAGCGCGTGGTCGGCAGCCTCGGCGCGCCGTTCGTCCGGTCCGAGGACCGGCCAGACGTGAACGGCGAGGTCGTCGAGGCCGCACTCAACGGCGCCCACGCCGACGGAGCGTCGTGATCCTGGTCCTCGCCTCCGAGCGGGACCCCGGGGCCGCGGCCCTGGTCGCGGTGTGGGCCGGCGCACGCCTGCTCACCCCGGCAGACCTGTCGCTGCCCGGCTGGTCACTCGCGGCCGGCCCGTCCTGCGGGACCGGGCCGGCCGTGGGCCGGGGGATCGCGGACGGCGAGCCGTTCACCGACGACAGGGTGCGCTGCGTGGTCTCCCTGCTCGCCGGGGTCGAGGCCGGAGACCTGACCTGGATCGCCGAGGAGCACCGGACCTACGTCGCCGGCGAGATGACCGCCTTCCTCGGGCACTGGCTGGACACGCTCGGTGCGCGCTGCCTGGTCGCGCCCTCGCACGCCGGCCTCGCCGGACCGTGCCTGCCGACGTCCGAGTGGGGGAGGTCGGCGGGCCTGCCGGTGACCGTCGGCGACGAGCCGGTCGCGCCCGTCGTCGTCACCGTCGTGGCCGGCGAGGCGTTCCGGGTCGCGGGCGACGGACCCGCCCCCAGCGGTGAGGTACGACGCCGCCTGGCCCGGATGGCGACGACCCGCGCGGTCCCGCTGCTGAGCGCGGTCCTCGACCTCGGTGGCGGCGCGGCGCTCCCGCGGCTGCACGCGGTGCTGCCGGCACCGCTGGCGCGCACCGAGCCGGTCCGCGCGGCGATCCGCGCCGAGGTCGGCCGGGTGCTCGGGGCGGAGGCGGTGTCGTGATCGTGCTGCACGGGCTGCGCACCGACAGCCCGCTGGACGACGTCCGCCGGGTGCTGGCGGACCGCGGGACGCCGTACGTGTTCGTCGACCAGGCCGCCTGCGCCGACGTCGCGGTCGAGCGCACCGGGGACGAGCTGGTGCTGGTGGTGGCCGGGCGCGAGGTCCGGGTCGTGGACGTGCGGGGGATCTACCTGCGGCCCTACGACCTCGGCGACGCCGTCGACCCGGCCGAGCGCGCCCGGCTCACCCGGCTCGCGGTCCACCTGCGCGAGTGGGCCGAGTGCGCGCCGGCGTCCGTGCGGGTGGTCAACCGGCCCTCCGCGGGGCTCAGCAACCACTCGAAGCCACGGCAGTCGCGGGTCATCGCCGCGGCGGGCTTCGCCGTGCCCGAGACGCTGCTGACCACCGACCCGGCGGCGGCCGCCGCCTTCGTCGCCCACCACGGCCGGGCGATCGTGAAGTCGGTCAGCGGCACCCGCAGCATCGTGCGCACCCTCGGCCCCGGCGACGACCTCTCGGCGGTGCGCTGGTGCCCGACCCAGCTGCAGCGGTTCGTGCCCGGCGCGGAGCACCGCGTGCACGCCGTGGGGCAGTGGCTGTTCGCCAGCCGGGTCCGCACCGAGGCCGTGGACTACCGGTACGGCGGCTTCGGCCTCGAGCCCGCCGACCTGCCGGACGCCGTCGCCGAGCGCTGCCGCGCCCTGACCGCCGCGCTGGGGCTCGAGCTCGCCGGGATCGACCTGCGCTTCGGCGAGGACGGGCGTTGGTACTGCTGGGAGGTGAACACCTCGCCGGCCTACAGCTGCTTCGACACCGCCGACCGGGCCATCGCGACCGCCCTTGCCGAGCACCTTGCGGGCGACCCCACCCTGGGGTGAGGCTGGATTCGTCCGGCAGGTCGGGCGTCTGGCAGACTGTCCGACTGAGTTCTGCGACGTCCGGTCCCTCTCAACCGGAGGTGGTAGAACCCGTCCGAGCCCGGGCACCGGTGTCCCCACCTGGTCGTCCCTGGCTCACCCACCACCAGTTCTCAAGGAGACACCACAAACGTGGCCGTCAAGATTCGTCTGAAGCGCCTGGGCAAGGTCCGGGTCCCGCAGTACCGCATCGTCATCGTCGACTCGCGCAAGAAGCGCGACGGCGCGGTGATCGAGGAGATCGGCAAGTACCACCCCAAGGAGGACCCGTCGTACATCGACGTCGTCTCCGAGCGGGCGCAGTACTGGCTCGGCGTCGGCGCGCAGCCGTCCGAGGCCGTCGCCCGGATCCTCGAGATCACCGGTGACTGGCAGAAGTTCAAGGGCATCGACGGCGCCGAGGGCACCCTCAAGGTCAAGGAGCCCAAGCGCGACAAGCTCGAGATCTTCAACGAGGCCCTCAAGGAGGCCGCCAGCGAGCCCAAGGCTTCGGCGACCACCGCCAAGAAGAAGGCCGAGAAGAAGGCTGACAAGGTCGAGGACAAGGTCGAGGACAAGGTCGAGGAGGCGCCCGCCGAGGCGGCTGCCGAGGAGACCACCGACGCCCCGGCCGAGACCCCCGAGGCCTGAGCCGATGCTGGCTGACGCGCTGGAGCACCTCGTCCGCGGAGTGGTCGACCACCCCGACGACGTGGTCGTGCGCGACAAGCAGCTGCGCCGTGGCGCCGTGCTCGAGGTCCGGGTCCACCCCGACGACCTCGGCAAGGTGATCGGTCGCAGCGGTCGCACCGCGACCGCGTTCCGCACGGTGATCTCCGCGATCGCCGGCAACAGCAGCACCCGGATCGACTTCGTCGACACCGACCGCCGCTGACCGTCTCATCCGAGCAGCCCCGCACCGATGTGCGGGGCTGCTCGCATTTCCGGGACAATGGGCGCGTGGAGAGCATCGAGGTCGTCGTCGGCCGCATCGGCAAGCCGCACGGCATCCGGGGTGAGGTGACCGTCGACGTCCGCACCGACGAGCCGGAGCGCCGGTACGCCGACGGTGCGGTGCTCCAGGTCGAGGCGCCGCGCGGCTCGGCGTTCGCCGCCCGCACCCTCACCGTGAGCCGCACCCGCTGGCACCAGGGCGTGCTGCTCGCGAGCTTCGCCGAGCTGCCCGACCGCACCGCCGCGGAGGCGGCGCGCGGCGTGGTGCTGCGGGCCGTCGTACCCGTCGACGAGCGGCCGGAGGATCCCGAGGAGTTCTACGACCACCAGCTCGTGGGCCTGGCCGCGGTCGACCTCGAGGGCACCCCGCTCGGCGAGGTGGTCGGCCTGACCCATGGCGCCCAGGACCTGCTCCGGATCAGGACCGCCGACCGCCGCGAGGCGCTGGTGCCCTTCGTCAGCGCACTGGTGCCCGAGGTCGACCTCGCCGGTGGCCGCGTGGTCATCGTTGACCGCCCCGGTCTGGTCACGCCGTTCCCGGAGGACGACGAGTGAGGCTCGACTACCTCACCATCTTCCCCGACTTCTTCGCTCCCCTGGAGCTCTCGCTGCCGGGCAAGGCGTCCGCGAGCGGGCTGCTGGACGTCGGCGTCCACGACCTGCGGCAGTGGACCCACGACCGGCACCGCAAGGTCGACGACACCCCCTACGGCGGCGGTGCCGGCATGGTCATGAAGCCCGAGCCCTGGGGCGAGGCGTTCGACCAGCTGCTCACCCCGGGCACGACCGTCGTCTTCACGACACCCTCCGGCGAGCCGTTCGACCAGCGCCTGGCCGAGCAGCTCGCCACCCGCGAGCGCCTGGTCTTCGCGTGCGGACGCTACGAGGGCATCGACCAGCGAGTCATCGACCACGCGCGCGAGGTGGCCGAGGTCCGCGAGATCAGCCTCGGCGACTACGTCCTCAACGGCGGCGAGGTCGCCGCGCTGGCGATCACCGAGGCCGTCGTCCGCCTGCTGCCGGGCTTCATGGGCAACGCGGCGTCGCTGGTCGAGGAGTCCCACGCCGAGGGCGGGCTGCTGGAGTACCCCGTCTACACCAAGCCGCCGCAGTGGCGCGGCCACGAGGTCCCCGCCGTCCTGCTCTCCGGCGACCACGGCAAGGTCGCGGCCTGGCGCCACGAGCAGGCCGTACGACGCACCGCCGAGCGCCGTCCCGACCTGCTGGCGCCCTCCGTGCTCGACGACGGGACGCCGATCGTGCGGGCCACCCCCGGCGACGCGGGCGAGATCCTCACCCTGCAGCGCGCCTGCTGGCTGCAGGAGGCCCAGGCCAACGACACCCTCGACATCCCGGCCCTGCAGGAGTCGCTCGACGACGTGCGCGCCTGGCTGGGGGAGTGGGACACCTGGGTCGTACGACGCGCCGGCCGGCTGGTCGGCGCCGTGCGCGGCCGGCTGGAGGACGACCACACCTGGGACATCGGCCGGGTCATGGTGGCGCCCGACCTGCAGGGCAGCGGGCTCGGGCGGATCCTGCTCGAGCACATCCAGGCGGTGGCGCCGGCCGGCGTGACGTCGTACGTCCTGTTCACCGGGGCGGCGAGCGCCCGCAACCAGCGGCTGTACAAGAAGGCGGGGTTCCGGCTGCGCAGCGACCTGCCCGGCCCGCCGCACACGGTCACGCTCACCAAGCGCCGCTGAGCACCGCTGAGCACCGCTGAGCGCCATTTTGGGCGGCCGCCGCCTGCTGTGGGAGGATTGCTGGTCGGTGTCACGGACGCTTCTGCCACAGGGGAATCGCCGATCGTGACGCTCCGATCCGCATCCCACCACCACCGCGGCTGACCTGTGTGCATTCGCGAGGAGAATCATGAGCAACCCCACCCCCGCCGTGGTCACCGACCTCGGCAACGCCGCCAAGCGTGCCGACGTCCCGGCCTTCCGCGCCGGTGACACTGTCAAGGTCCACGTCAAGGTCATCGAGGGCAACCGCTCCCGTGTCCAGGTGTTCCAGGGCGTCGTGATCCGCGTCCACGGCTCCGGCATCGGCCGTACCTTCACCGTCCGCAAGGTCTCCTTCGGCGTCGGTGTCGAGCGGACCTTCCCGCTCCACTCGCCGATCTTCGAGACCATCGAGGTCGTCACCCGCGGTGACGTCCGTCGCGCGAAGCTCTACTACCTGCGCAACCTCACCGGCAAGAAGGCCAAGATCAAGGAGCGCCGCGAGGTCTGACGAGACCCCGATCAGCGCTACCACGAAGGCCCGACCGGACACGGTCGGGCCTTCGTGCGTCCTGCGTGGGGCGTGCTCCTAGACTCGACTCTCGTGACGACCGACGACTCCGCCGCGGACTCCGCCGCCCAGGTCCCCGACCCGAAGGCGACCGACCAGGCGGGCTCCCGGTCCTCCTCCGGCCAGCGCAAGCACCTGCCGGTGTGGCAGGAGAGCATCCTGCTGCTCGCGGTCGCGCTGGGCCTGGCGATCGTGATCAAGGCACTGTTCGTCCAGGCCTTCTACATCCCCTCGGAGTCGATGGAGCCCGGCCTGGTCAAGAACGACCGGATCCTGGTCCAGAAGGTCTCCTACTGGTTCGGCCGTACGCCGAAGCGCGGCGACGTCGTCGTCTTCCAGGATCCCGGCGAGTGGCTCGGGCCCGCCGACAGCCAGGGCCCGACCGGGGTCGCGAACCTGCTGTCCAAGGTCGGCCTCTACCCGACCGGCGGCCACCTCGTGAAGCGGGTCATCGGCACCGAGGGCGACGTCGTCGAGTGCTGTGACGAGAAGGGCCGGATCAAGGTCAACGGCAAGGCCATCGACGAGTCCGCCTACCTCGGACCCGACCCGGGACAGTGCAACGCCGAGATCGACGACTTCGTCAGCGAGCGCGAGACCGGCCTGTCCCGGCCCTGCGACTGGATCATCGGCCCGATCCCGAAGGGCAAGCTGCTCGTCCTCGGTGACAACCGCGGCCACTCCGCCGACTCTCGTGCGCACCTGTGCAGCCCCAGCGAGGACCCCTGCACCCAGAGCCCGTGGGTCGACACCGACCTCGTCGTGGGCAAGGTCTTCACGCTGATCTGGCCTCGTGACCGCTGGCGCTGGATCAGTCGCCCGGAGGTCTTCGACGGCATCCCCGACAATCCACCGGCCGACCTGCTGGACAAGGCGGAGAAGGCCGACACCGTCCCCGGTACCTGATCGGAGGGAGCACCCGGCATGTCCTCGCTGCCCAGGGGCGCGACGGTACGACGCGACGCCGGCATCTACGGCTACGAGCGCGCCCTGCGCCGGCACGGCTTCGAGCCGGTCGCCGGCGTCGACGAGGCCGGCCGCGGGGCCTGCGCCGGCCCGCTCGTCGCGGGTGCGGCGATCCTGCCCGCCGGCAAGGCCGGGATCGTCCCCGGCCTCGCGGACTCCAAGCTGCTCACGGCCGCCGCCCGGGAGCGCTGCTACGACCAGATCGTGCGCCGGGCACTGTCCTGGTCGGTCGTGGTGATCCCGCACGACGAGTGCGACCGCCTCGGGATGCACGTCGCCAACGTCCAGGCACTGCGGCAGGCCGTCGCCAAGCTGGACCTGCCGGCGTCGTACGTGCTGACCGACGGCTTCCCGGTCGACGGCCTCGGCGTACCCGGCCTCGCCGTCTGGAAGGGCGACCGGGTGGCCGCGTGCGTCGCGGCGGCGTCGGTGCTCGCGAAGGTCACCCGGGACCGGATCATGCTCGACCTCGACCGGGACTGGCCGGCGTACGACTTCAAGACGCACAAGGGCTACATCACCGCCACCCACACGGCCGCCCTCGAGGAGCACGGGCCCTCGCCGATCCACCGGATGCGGTTCGTCAACGTGCGACGCGCGGCAGGACTCGAGCCGCTGCCTGGGGGAGAGGGCTAGAGTCGCCCTCGTGAGTGCCGAGGAGCTCGAGAAGTACGAGACCGAGCAGGAGCTGAACCTCTACCGGGAGTACCGCGACGTCGTCGGCATCTTCAAGTACGTCGTCGAGACCGACCGCCGGTTCTACCTGTGCAACTCGGTCGACGTGAAGGCCCGCTCCGAGGGCGGCGACGTGTTCTTCGAGGTCACCATCGCCGACGCCTGGGTCTGGGACATGTACCGCCCGGCGCGCTTCGCCAAGAACGTCAAGGTGCTCACCTTCAAGGACGTCAACGTCGAGGAGCTGGCGACCTCCGACCTGGAGCTGCCGAAGCCGTAGCCGGCGCTCGACCCGTCCGGCCGTTCAGTCGCTCAGGTGCAGGCCGCTCGGCGGGACGCGCCACTCGCGGTCGATGCCGTTGGTGACGACCAGGTGCGAGTTCTGGCCGTTCATGTAGAGGTCATTGACGACGATCGAGCCGCTGTTGACCTGGTTGCCCGAGTTGCCGTTGGCGTACAGCAGCGAGCTCAGTGCGTAGATGGTGCCGGTGATGGTGGTCTCGCCGTTGCCCTGGATGTTGAGGACCCGGGTGTTGTTGCGGTCGTAGACGATCGCCAGGTCCCCGAAGCCGGGCGCGCCCGCGGTCAGGTTCACGCCGTTGCTGTTGGTCGCGTCGAAGGCCCCGCCCGCCTGGCCCTGGGCGCAGCGCGTCGGTGCCGTGGGGGTCCCGCACACGGCGTAGAGGGTGACGCCGACGCCCTTGAGCACGGTCTTGTTGCCCATGCTCCAGGTGCCGGTGAGGACGTAGAGGCCCGGTGCGAGGGTGCAGTCGTCCTTGTTGCCCAGGGTCGCGTCGCCGTAGACGCCGGGGCCGTCGGTACAGGGGTCGGTCCTCGCCGTGCCGTACGGCGCCGGCATGGCCCAGCCCCCGAGCGGGTCGCCCATCTTCGTGTCCACGGTTTCGGCCGCGGGGGAGTAGTTTCCGGTGGCGCTGGTCTCCACGGTGATCTCGTTGCCGTCGCCGATCGCCTCGACGTGGCCGTTCGGCCCGGTCGACACGCTGCCGTTGAAGTGCACGCTGCTCGCGGTGACGGTCGCATCGCCGTTGCCCAGGGTGTGGGGGCCCTCCCCGAGCACGCACAACGAGCACTTGAACACCACGCCCGGGTCGATGTTCGAGGTCGCTACGGCGCCGATGTGGAGCTCGCTGACCCCCATCAGCCCGGCGAGCGCCGTCTTCACGCTGCGCTGCGGCACCCGCACCCGGACCCGGCTCGGCCGGTCCGCGTCGTCGAAGGAGATGCACTGCGAGGTGGGGGCGTACGCCAGGTGGCCCGGATCCTTGCACCCGGCCCAGGCCGCGGCCGCGACCCTGAAGTTGGCTGCCGCATAGTCCTGGGCCGCGGCTGTCGCCAGCGCCGGCTGGGCCACGCCCTTCGCGTCGTAGAGCACGTTGCCGGCCGCCAGGGCCGAGGCGTCGGCCGCGTTCTGTGCCTGGCCGCGCACGTCCCGGGCCAGGCCCAGGTCGATCACGAGGGAGGCCGCCATCAGCAGCACGACGGCGATCAGGGCGACGAGCACCGCGACGGCGCCCCGCTCGTCGTCCGGGCGTCGCCGCAGGGCGCGCCGAGGGCCGGTCACGAGCACCACGACCAGCTCTGACCCGTCGGCACCGACTCGGCCGATCCGGTGCCCGTGGGCTTGGTCGTGTCCTCCTCGATCGACATCCGCAGGCTCGCGCGCACGTAGCCGCCGTTGGGCATCGGCAGCATCCCGAAGTCACCGCGCGAGCGCACCAGGACGCAGACCTGCAGGAGGTTCCCCCGTGCCCAGCCGTCGGGCGCGGAGATCTTCACGTAGGTGTCCGCCGGCGCCCGGTCGACCATCTTCTCGACGGTGCACGCGATGCCGGGCCAACCGGTCGTCGTACCGCAGCCGGGGGAGTTCTTGCCCACCACCGACATCCGGGCGGTCTCCCGGACCCCCTGGTTGGCGTTCAGGGAGTCGTCGAAGTACAGGCCGTACTGGAGGATCCCGAAGACGATCATCACCAGCAGGCCGCCGACGAGCGCGAACTCGAGCGCCGCCGCACCGCGCGCCTCACCGGTCGCACCGGTGCGACGCACACGTCGTCGTCCCAGAGCCATTCCTGCCTCCCCCTCGACGGCCCGAGCCGACCGAACTCCCGGTTAGATTGTCGGCACCGGCCGCGCGTGAGCGAAGCCCGAACGGACGCCTTTTGCCCTCGGCGCCGAAGTCGGGCCGACCGTCAGGGACCCGCGTGACGCCGGCGCACCATGGGCGGCTCCTGAACGGGTGGTGTCCGTGGGGACCATCGTCCCGGGCGGCAGGGGCCATGGGGTCCTAGTCCCAACGGGCTATCCCGCCCTCGTCGTCCGAGTGGAATGCCCCGGGATCCGTTCCCCGGTCGTTCGTCGCGCCACTACTGTGTGCGCAACGCCGCTCGGGGGCGTCATGGGAGCGATCCGGGGAGGCCGGCCGATGAGGCGCTGTGTGGGAGGGACGGGTGCTCTGCCGCGCCGTCGACGTACGGGCGACAGGGGCGCGGCCTCGGTCGAGTTCGCGCTGATCCTGTTCCCGCTGATGCTCATCGTGTTCGGCATCATCAACTACGGCGACATGTTGAGCGTGCGGCAGTCGGTGAGCCAGGCCGCCTCCGAGGGGGCGCGCGCGGCCGCGGTCAGGATCGGCAGCGAGGACAGCAAGCGTGACGCGGGACTCGCCGCGGTCAAGGACGCGCTCGCCGCGCAGCGACAGAAGTGCAAGACGGGCGTGGACGGGTGCTCGGTGACCTTCGAGAACTGCCCCGGCGAGACGTCGAAGCGGTGCGCGCGGGTGAAGGTGGTCATCGCGTACGACACGCTGATCCCGGGCTTCGGGCTGGTCCTGCCCGACACCCTGCACTACACCGCCGTGGCGAGGGTGAGCTGACGTGGCCCGCGGGAGTCGCGCTCGGGCGTGCCCCGACGAGCGTGGAGTGACGGCGGTCCTGGTCGCGGTACTGATGTCCGTCGTCCTGCTGGTGTCGGCCGCGTTCGCCGTCGACCTGGGCCAGCAGCGGGTGGTGCGTCGCGACATGCAGGCGGTCGCCGACGTCGTCGCGATGGACGTCGCGTGGCAGCTCGACGGCAGGACGCTCAAGACACTGATGACCAACGGCGTGATCTCGGACGCCGTCAACGCCTCGCTCGCGCGCAACAGGGACAGCTTCGGTGCGGATGCCGACGTCACCTGGAAGGTCGGCAAGGTCGACGCCGCTGGTGACTTCGTCGCCTTCAGCCAGCCCGCTGACGACGCCGAGTCGCCGAGCGCGGTCCGGGTGCTGGCGCACTCGTCGACGAAGTTCAGCTTCGGTGGGATGACCGGGCGGTCCAAGGGCGACGCGACCCGGTCGGCGGTCACCTCGGTCGAGAAGGGCGCCTGCTTCACGGTCGGCACCTACGCCGCCCGGATCAGGCTCGGCGACGGCACCATCCTCGGCCCGCTGGTCAAGGCGCTGGGGACCGACGTCGGACTGAACGTGCTCGACGCCCAGGGCCTTGCCGCGGCGGACATCAAGCTGCTCGACCTGGTGAACACGGGCCTCATCGCCGGTGGCTTCGACGACTTCGTCGATGCGAGCGTCTCCCTCGGCACCTTCTACCTGGCCATGGCGCAGGTGCTCCAGAACCAGGGCGGTCATGCGGCGCAGGTCGCGCTCCTGCAGAAGCTGGCCACCGTCGCCGCGAAGGACATCATCGTCAACGTGGCCGACATCGTCGGCCTCGACACCACCAGTTCGGCCGCCCTCGACGCGACGGTGAACGTCTTCGACCTGGTCTCGACGGCCGCCTTCGTCGCCAACGGCTCCAACGCGATCCTGGTGCCCAACCTCAACGTCAACGTGGTGGGGCTGTCGACGCTCACCGGCAGCGTGAAGATCGGGCAGAAGCCCATCCAGTACTGCGGGCGTGCCAAGTCCGTGGAGACCAAGGGGCATTCCAACCAGGTGGAGGTCAACCTGCGCGGCAACCTGGCCAACCTCGACCTCGGGCTGGTGTCGATCTCGGCGCCGATCACGCTGACGCTCAAGCTGACCCCGGCGGACGTGAGCCTCGACGACGTGCGGTGCCTCACCGACAAGAAGATCCTCGACTTCGTGACGACCAGTGGCCTGGTCAGCCTGGAGATCACCGTCGGCGACCCGGCCAACAGGAACAACCTCTCGGTCAAGGCGTTGCTGAATCTGATCAATCTCGTGGACGGGTACATCCGGCTCTACAGCACGCCGGCGCCCGCCGCGACCGAGACCAAGTCGGCCACCGTCGACCTCGAGAACTACGACGGCTCGGCCCCGGTCGAGTTCGGCACGGACTCGCTCGGCGTCCCCTATCTCAACCAGGACACGCACCTGAACGTGCTCGGGATCCTACCCGTCGGCGGGCTCCTGGGAGCGGTCGTGACGCCCCTGCTCTCCCTGGTCGTCAACCCGCTGGTGGCGGCCCTCGACAACGTCCTGCTGACCCCGCTGCTCAAGGCGCTGGGCATCAACGTCGCGGGCGCCGAGGTCTACGCGAAGAAGAAGGCGGACTGCGGGATCCCGCAGCTGGTGGGATGACGTCCCTCCTGCCCCATCCGTCCGTCCTCGGGCCGCTCGGCGTCCACAGGCCACCTCACCACGGGAGTTGTGCACAGGCCGGCCCCTCCTGAGCACCCTGCGTCCGCCCTGCTGACGACCATCGGTGCGTGACGACAGCACAGGCCCGCCGGGCGATCGGCGCGTACGGCGAGGACGTGGCCGTGCGCCACCTGACCGGGCTCGGGATGGTCCTGCTCGAGCGCAACTGGCGCTGCGCCGACGGCGAGGTCGACGTACTGCTGCGCGACGGTGCCACCCTCGTGGTGTGCGAGGTCAAGACCCGCACCTCCCTCGCGGCCGGCACCCCGCACGAGGCGATCACCGACGCCAAGCTCGACCGGCTGCGGCGGATGGGGGAGCGGTGGGTGCTCGAGCGCGGCGTCCGCCCCGACGGGATCCGGGTCGACCTGGTCGCGATCCTGCGCCCGCGCCGCGGTCCCGCGGTCGTCGACCACGTTCGGGGGCTGTGCTGATGCCCGGCGTGCTGGAGGTAGCGTAGAGATCCTGCTCAAGGTAGCGTCAATGTCCTGCTAACGGTAGCGTATGGCGCATGCCCTATCTTCCGCGCACTGTGGACGAGGAACTCGATGAGCTCCTCGCTGCCGCACCCGCGGTGGCGATTGACGGGCCGAAGGGTGTCGGGAAGACGGAGACGGCCGCGCGCCGTGCGACGATGTCGTGGATGCTGGACGATCCCGCTCAGCTGGCGCTGGTCGAGGCTGACCCTGCCTTCGCCAACGCGGCGTCGGGCACTCTGCTGATCGATGAGTGGCAACGACTGCCCGCCGTCTGGGACGTCATCCGCCGACAGGTGGATGCTGGAGCACCTCCCGGTCGCTTTCTGCTGACCGGCAGCGCGACACCTCCGTCGGAGGCCGTCACGCACTCAGGCGCAGGGCGGATCCTCTCGCTGCGGATGAGGCCGATGGCACTCCATGAGCGTCACCACGCGGTCACCACCTCGAGCGACGCGCCGCCGCTGATCAGTCTGGGCGACCTGCTCGCGGGAGCGTCTCCTGCCATCGCCGGCGCAACCCATCAGACACTGGCGGACTACCTCGATGCCATCGAGTCGAGTGGATTCCCGGGAATCGCCGGACAACCTTTGAGGTTGCGGCGAGCGCTCCTGGACTCCTACCTTCAGCGGGTCATTGATCGGGATCTTCCTGACCTCGGATTTGGTGTACGCCGGCCCGAGACGCTGCGCCGGTGGCTGGCTGCCTACGCTGCCGCGTCCTCGTCGGCGGCGTCCTACTCCACGATCCTCGACGCCACGACGGCCGGTGACGGCTCGCAGCCTGCGAAGACCACGACCATCGCCTACCGCGACCACCTGACCCGCCTGTGGCTTCTCGACCCCGTCCCGGGCTGGAGTCCGAGCCGCGGGGCCTTCGCGCGACTCCAGCAGGCTCCCAAGCATCAGCTCGCCGACCCGGCTCTGGCTGCCCGGCTGCTCAACCTGTCCGCCGCCGCGCTCGCGACGGCCCGGGGCAGCCACATGGCAGGGCCGCTCTTCGAGTCGCTGGCGACGTTGACGGTCAGGGTGGCCGCGCAGGCCGCCCAGGCACGAGTGGGGCATCTGCGTACCCGCAATGGCGACCATGAGGTGGATCTGATCGTCGAGGGACCAGAGGGCCAGGTGCTCGGGATCGAGGTCAAGCTCGCCGCGAGTGTCACCGACGCCGATGTCCGGCACCTGCACTGGCTCCGCGATCGGATCCCAACCGACATCGTGGACCTGATGGTCATCACGACCGGTCGCCAGGCCTACCGCCGTCGCGACGGGATCGCCGTGGTCCCCCTGGCGTTGCTGAGCGCCTGACGCGTCTCGCGGACCACACTGGCCCCGGGGCGTGACATCGGCTATCAACAGGGCCGGCGAGCAGGCCGCTTCTCCACAGCAGTGCTCGGGCTCGAGCCCAGGTGTGAGCATGAAGGAGCACCGTGTCGTCCATGGTCAACCCCCATCGACACGCAATGATCGACGACGACCCGCGTCACCTCGGGCGGCGGAACTGATGCCCTTCGCGACAGCGCGGTGCGTTGCACTGGCAGGTGCCGTTGGCCATCTCATCGACGTCCAGACCGATGTCTCCGTCGGACAGCCCACGACAGTGGTCGTCGGGCGAGCTGACGCATCGCTGCGCGAGGGCGTCGACCGGGTGCGGATGGCGTTGATCAACAACGACCTGCACTGGCCGGCGACCAAGCGCTGCACGTTCCTGTTCTCGCCCGCGGACCTGCGAAAGTCCGGGACGCATTTCGACCTGGCGATGGCGGTGAGCCTGCTGGCAGCGGACGGGCAGCTCGAGCCGCCTTGGCTGGACAGCATGGCCTTCGTCGGTGAGCTGACGCTCGCAGGCGGTCTGCGCCCGACATTGGGAGTGCTGCCGATGACGCTCGCTGCAGCTGCCGCCGGCATCCGCCGGATCTTCGTGCCCGAGCCCCAGGTCGCCGAGGCGATGATGGTGCCGGACATGGAGGCGATCGGGGTTCGGTCGCTGAGCCAGGTCATCGCCACCCTCCGCGGCGAGGAACCGCCGGACGCGCCTCCGGTGACCGCATCGACAGGTCTCCAACTGATCACCTGGCGGGGTGAGGAGCGGCTCGACGAGCTCGACCTCGCCGACCTGTACGGCATGGATGAGGAGAAGTACGCCGTCGAGGTGGCCGCGGCCGGCGGACACCCGATCCAGCTGTCGGGCCCGAAGGGGTGCGGCAAGACCAGCCTGGCCGAGCGGATCCCGACGATCCTGCCCGACCTCACGCCTGAGGAGTCCCTCGAGCTCACTGCCCTTCAGTCCCTGGCTGGAGTGCTCGATCCCGGCGACGGCATGGTGGTCCGGCCACCCTTCGCTGCGCCGCACCACGACGCCAGCAAGGTCAGCGTGATCGGCGGCGGGTCCGGGCGGGTCCAGCCCGGGGAGATCAGCCGAGCCCACTGCGGCGTGCTCTTCATGGACGAGTTCCCGCTGTTCCGCTCCGATGTCATCGAGGCACTCCGTCAGCCGCTAGAGAACGGCGACATCACCATCGCGCGTCGTGACGAGTCGATCACGTTGCCTGCCGGTGGAATGCTGGTTCTCGCCAGCAACCCGTGTCCCTGCGGCAACTGGTCAGCGGTCGCCCGCTCCAACCGGTGCACCTGCGCCGAGACCGTGCGCCGGGCCTACCGGGCCAGGATGTCGGGCCCGATCGTCGATCGGATCGACATCGTGCGTCATGTCCTGCCCCCGTCTCCGGCCAGTCGTGACCCCTTCCGGTCCGTCGAGACGTCCGCCGAGGTGCGTGTGCGGATTGCCGCCGCGCGCGAGCGCCAGCAGGAGCGCTTCGCCGGTCGAAGCTGGCGACTCAACGCGCACATCCCGAGTCCCCGCCTCAAGGACGTCTGGCCCTTGGCCGACCAGGCACAGCGAGTGATCGACGCAGAGATGCTCGCGGGGCGGCTCAGCGCCCGCGGCGCCGTGCGCGTCCACCGCCTTGCCTGGACCGTTGCAGACCTGCGCTCGGTGCGCACCGGGCGTGACGTCGAACCGGGCGTCGACGAGGCTCGCACGGCGCTCCGCCTGCGCTCGGCACGATCGCTGGACCTCGCGATGTTCCGCTCTGACGCTTCCGAAGAGGGCATCGCGTGACCACCGCAGACGACGAGCGCCTCGCTCGCGTCACCATCAACCTCGCGACCGAGCCCGGGGACGTGCGGTGTCTCGGCCTCACCCGCGAACTGGGAGGGACGACCTTCCTCGAGGTGCTGCGGGAGCGTCCCGATCTGCGGCCGGAGTTCCGGGCTGCCGCCGGCCGGTTGGAGCAAGCGGATCCCGAGCGGGTCTTGGACAGCGCCTTGCGGCGCGGCATCCGGTTCGTAGTTCCGGGCGACGATGAGTGGCCGTCGTCCCTCGATGCCCTGGCCAGCGCGGGCGTGTTGCATGCACGCGGGGAGGTTCCGGTCGGGCTGTGGGTGCGCGGGCCACTCCGCCTCGACCGCCTCGGTGCAGCGGTCGCGGTAGTGGGCTCGCGATCCTCGACCGACTATGGCGACCGTGTCGCCGGCGACATGGCGGCCGTCCTGGGCGCGGCCGGTCGGACGGTTGTCTCCGGGGCGGCCTACGGTGTCGACTATGCCGCCCATCGCGGAGCGGTCGCTGCCGACGGCCACACCGTTGCCGTGCTCGCCTGCGGAGTGGACATCGCCTACCCGGCCGCCCATCGACAGATGCTCGAACACCTCGGTGCCCAGCACGCGGTCGTCTCCGAGGCACCGCCAGGATCCGCGCCCCTCCGGATCAGGTTCCTGGCCCGCAACCGCCTCATCGCGGCACTGACGAGCGGCACAGTGGTCGTCGAGGCGGCCATCCGCAGCGGCGCCCTCAATACCGCGTCGTGGGCAGATCTGCTCCACCGCACTGTGATGGGTGTGCCGGGCCCCGTCTTCAGTGCAGCCTCCGAGGGTGTGCACGAACTGCTCCGTTCGGGCAGGGGGTCGCTGGTCACCAGCGGCGCCGACGTCCTGGAACTCCTCGGCGCCTCGGGTGAGCACCTCCGCGAGATCCCCCGCGCACCCGCAACACCACGGGACCAGTTGACCATCCGTGCGCGGCAGGTCCTCGACGCCGTGCCGAAGGTGTCGCCGGCCCCTGCGACGTCGGTCGCGCGAGTCGCGGGGCTCGAGGCCGCCGAGGTGGAGCAGTTGTTGCAGGGGCTGGCGCTCGACGGACACGTCGAGCGGCTGCCGTCGGGTTGGCGGCTGGGGGAGGTCGTGCGTCCTACGATCGATCAGTGAGCGCCGCCGACGAAGACAAGCTGCCCGAGGCGTTCGCCCGTGTGTTGGGCGACTACGAGCGCCACCTCGTCGCCGAGCGCGACCTGACCGAGCACACCGTCCGGGCCTACGTGGGCGATATCGCCGGCCTGCTCGAGCACGCCGGCCGGCTCGGCCTCGCCGGCGTCGACGAGCTCGACCTGCGGACCCTGCGCAGCTGGCTCGCCAAGCAGCAGACCATGGGCCTGTCCCGTACGACGCTGGCCCGCCGAGCCACCGCGGCGCGGGTCTTCACCGGGTGGCTGGCCCGCACCGGCCGCACGCACAGCGACGTCGGCTCGGCGCTCGGGTCACCGCGCCCGCACCGCACCCTGCCCGACGTGCTGCGGGTCGACGAGGCCACCCGGCTGATCGGAGCCGCCGCCGAGCTCGCCGACGACGGCAGCCCGGTGGGCCTGCGGGACGTGGCGATGCTCGAGCTGCTGTACGCGACCGGCATGCGCGTCGGCGAGCTCTGCGGGCTCGCCGTCGACGACGTTGACCGCGACCGCAATGTCGTGCGGGTCTTCGGCAAGGGTCGCAAGGAGCGTGCGGTGCCGTTCGGCCAGCCGGCCGCCGCGGCACTCGACCGCTGGCTCGCGCAGGGCCGCCCAGCGTTGGCGCGCCCCGGATCCGGTCCGGCCCTGTTCCTCGGCGCCCGGGGCGGCCCGATCGGGCAGCGGGCCGTCCGCAGCCTGGTCCACCGCCGGCTCGCCGACGTCCCCGGAGCCCCCGACCTGGGACCCCACGGCCTGCGGCACACCGCTGCCACCCACCTCCTCGAGGGTGGGGCCGACCTGCGCTCCGTCCAGGAACTGCTCGGGCACGCCTCGCTGGCCACCACCCAGCGCTACACCCACGTCACCACCGACCGGTTGCGGCGCGCCTACCAGCAGGCGCACCCGAGGGCCTGAGCGCGGGTCACGCCGGCGCGGTGGTGACGAGGCCCTGTCGTTCGGCAGCCGTGCGCAGTCGGCTGTCGTAGCAGACCAGAACCTCCGCGCCGTGCCGCAGTGCCGTCGCCAGGTGGATCGCGTCGAGACCGCGAAGCGTGGGGTCCGGCAGAAGGCCGGCGTGCTGCAGCAGGGGAGAGCTCATCTCGAACAGGCTGATCGATTCGAGCACCTCGGTCGCCAGGCTCTGCTCGATCTCGTTGCGCATCGCAGCTCTGCGGACCTCGGTCACCAGCAGCTCGGAGGAGAAGATGCGCCCGGGGTCGAACCCGTTCAAGTAGTCCCTGAGCGCTTCGCTCTCGGCCTCGTCGGCGATGAGCTTCACCACGGCTGAGGTGTCCACGTAGAGCTTCACAGCCGGTCCTCGCGAAGCTCGTCGAGAACGTCCTGCATCGGACGCTTCGCCTTGACGGGCCTGATGGTGTTCCAACCCCGGCTCCTCGTTGCCGGCCGCGCCATCTCGGCGTGCCAGAGGTCGTCGGCGGAGGGCTGGCGCAGGATCGCGACCACCTCGCCGTGGTTGGTGATCTCGAACGACTCACCCGCCGCCACCCGCCGCAGGATCTCGGCGCTGTTCTTGCGCAGCTCGCGATGGGGGATCCGCTCGACGGCACTGCTCCTGACGATCGCCGCGTTCATCGGGTTGCCCCGACGTCCGTAGCAATCGTAGCAACTCCACGTCGCCCGATCGCCCGAGCGACGGGTTGGTCCCGCCACAGCGGCAGCAGCCGGACCGGGCCGGCGCCGACGAGGCGCAGCGGGTCGAGGTAGGTGTCGCCGGCGACCCAGCCCCAGTGCAGGCAGGCTCGGGGGAAGCAGTGCGATCCCGGCAGCTGGAGTGTGCCGATCACCTGGCCGGCGGCGAGCGTCGTGCCGACCGTGGCCGTGGCGGCGACGGGTTCGTAGGTCGTGCGGGTGGCGCCGTGCCCGACGACGACCACGCCGCGACCGGCGATCGGGCCGGCGAACACCACGGTCCCCGGCAGGGCGGTGCGGACCGGCTGGCCGGCGTGCCCGGCGAGGTCGACGCCGCGGTGGCCGGCGCCGTAGGGGGAGTCGGGCGGGTCGAAGTGGCGCACGACCTCGGGCACCGGGAGGAGCGGCCAGACTCCGACCGGATCCTGGGTGCCGCCGGGTTCGGCCCGCGCGGGGGCCGCCTGGACCAGCAGCCCGGCGAGGAGTCCGGTGAGCAGTCCGGCGACCACGGCCAGCAGGGCGGGGAGGGGGTGCGGGCGGGTCATGGGACGAGGATGCGGGGCAGGTCCGGCAGGGGCGGCGGGAGCGCGTCGGGCTGTGGAGGAGGGGCGGGGTGGACGGGGGCTGTGGAGAGCCCAGGTCACGGATTGGTACGACGGGCGCCCGACGCCGTACGCTGGTGGGTACCGGTCCGCCCTGGGCCGGAATTCGCTCGTCCGCAGACCACGACGGCTCCGCTCCGGAGCCGATCGCCCGTGGGCGTCGATCCTCAGTCCTCCCGGACCAGTCCGGGAGGTCGGGTCGCGTGCAGACGACAGGACCAACTGAAACAAGGCAATAGGAGACATCATGGCTGTCGTGACCATGCGCCAGCTCCTCGAGAGCGGCGTCCACTTCGGACACCAGACCCGTCGTTGGAACCCGAAGATGAAGCGATTCATCCTCACGGACCGCAACGGCATCTACATCATCGACCTGCAGCAGTCGCTGGCCTACATCGACCGCAGCTACGCCTTCGTCAAGGAGACCGTGGCCAAGGGCGGCACGATCATGTTCATCGGCACGAAGAAGCAGGCCCAGGAGGCGATCGCCGAGCAGGCGACCCGCGTCGGCATGCCCTACGTCAACCAGCGCTGGCTCGGTGGCATGCTCACCAACTTCGCGACGATGAACCAGCGGATCAACCGGCTCAAGGAGCTCGACGACGTCGACTTCGACGACGTGGCCGGCTCGAACCGGACCAAGAAGGAGCTCCTGCAGATGAAGCGGGAGCACGCCAAGCTCGAGAAGACCCTCGGCGGCATCCGCGAGATGTCCCGGGTCCCGTCGGCCGTGTGGATCGTCGACACCAACAAGGAGCACCTCGCCGTCGAGGAGGCGCGCAAGCTGCGCATCCCGATCATCGCGATCCTCGACTCCAACTGCGACCCCGACGACGTCGACTTCCCGATCCCGGGCAACGACGACGCCATCCGCGCCGTGGGCCTGCTGACCCGCGTCATCGCGGACGCCGCGGCCGACGGCCTCATGTCCCGCTCCGGTGCCGGCTCGGCCTCGAGCCCCGCCGCCGAGGAGCCCCTCGCCGCGTGGGAGCGCGAGCTCCTCGAGGGTGACGCCGCTGCTCCGGCCGCCGAGGCGACGGAGACCGCCGAGGCGCCCGCCGAGGAGGCCCCGGCCGCCGAGGCTGCTCCCGAGGCTGCTGCCGAGGAGACCCCCGCGGCCGACGCTCCGGCCGAGGCCTGAGCGTTCCCCTCCGTCCACCCCTTCGAGAAACAACGAGGATCCATGGCATTCACTGCTGCTGACGTCAAGAAGCTCCGCGAGCTGACCAGCGCCGGCATGATGGACTGCAAGAAGGCGCTCGACGAGACCGACGGCGACTTCGACAAGGCCGTCGAGCTGCTCCGTGTCAAGGGTGCCGCCAAGGCGGCCGCCCGCGGCGCCGAGCGCGAGACCTCGGCCGGCCTGGTGGCCAACGCCGGTGGCGCGCTCATCGAGCTGAAGTCGGAGACCGACTTCGTCGCGAAGAACGAGGAGTTCATCAAGGCCGCCCAGCAGATCGCCGAGGCGATCGACGCGGGCAAGGCCACCGACACCGAGTCGGCCAAGGCGCTGCCGCTGGGCGACAGCACCGTCGGCCAGGTCGTCGAGGGCCTCGCCATCACCATCGGCGAGAAGATCGAGCTCGGCAACGTCGCGTACTTCGACGGCCCCGTCGCGGTCTACCTGCACAAGCGTGCGGCCGACCTCCCGCCGGCCGTCGGCGTCATCGTCGAGTACGACGGCGACGAGGCTGCCGCCCGCGGCGCCGCCATGCAGGTGGCGGCCCTCAAGGCGCAGTACCTCACCCGCGACGAGGTCCCCGCGGACATCGTCGCCGCCGAGAAGGACGTCCTGACCAAGAAGACGATCGAGGAGGGCAAGCCCGAGGCTGCCGTCGCGAAGATCGTCGAGGGTCGCCTGGGCGGCTTCTTCAAGGAGCTCGTGCTCCTTGAGCAGGAGTCGGTCTCGGAGTCGAAGAAGACGGTCAAGGCCGTCCTCGACGCCGCCGGCACGACTGTCAAGCGGTTCGCCCGCTTCGAGGTCGGCGCCTGACCTGACGGTCCGGTGCACTGATCGCACCGACGGCCGGTGGTCACCTTCGGGTGGCCGCCGGCCGTCTGGTTTTTCACCTGTGCCGCCACCTGCCAGGGGGTAGGTTTGTGCCGCCCGGCCATCGGACATGTGTCGGACCTGCGCACCCGCACTCGCGGGTGCACATCGGTGTCAGAAGGAGAGCGTCACGTGGGACTCATCCAGGCTGCAATCGGTGCCATCGGCGGCACCCTCGCCGACCAGTGGGTCGACTTCTACGGAGTCCCCGACGGCGTGGGCTCGACGGTGGCGGTCTTCCCGGCGGTCGCCAAGGGTCAGAACGCCGGCCGGGGCAGCAACACCCAGGGCTCCGAGGGCGTCATCACCAACGGGTCGAAGATCATCGTGCCCGAGGGCTACGGCCTGGTCCTGATGGAGGACGGCGCCTTCACCGGCTTCGCCGCCGAGCCGGGCGCCTACATCTGGAACTCCGACGACCCGGCCTCGCAGTCGATCTTCACCGGCGGTGGCCTGGTCGACTCGCTGATCAAGCAGAGCTGGGAGCGCTTCAAGTTCGGCGGGCGTCCCTCCGCTCAGCAGTCCGCGATCTTCGTGACGCTCAAGGAGCTGCCCAACAACAAGTTCGGCACCCAGTCGGAGATCTACTGGGACGACGCGTTCCTCAACACCCAGGTCGGCGCGATCACCCGCGGCACCTACACGCTGAAGATCACCGACCCGCTGACCTTCATCCGCAACTTCGTGCCCGCCGACGTCATCGGCGGCCGCAAGGCGTTCGACTTCACCGACATCGACAACCCGGCCGGGGAGCAGCTGTTCAACGAGGTCGTCGGCTCGCTCGCGCCGGCGTTCTCGATGTACACCAACGACCCCGCCAAGGGGAACCGCATCGCCAAGCTCCAGCAGGACTCGATCGGCTTCGCCCAGTCGCTGTCCGCCGCGGTGGAGCAGAACTACCAGTGGCGCACCGACCGCGGCCTGGAGATCGTCAAGACCGCCATCATCTCGATCGAGTACGACGCCAACACCCGTGAGCTCCTCAAGAACGTCCAGCGTGCCGATGCGCTGTCCGGGTCGCGCGGCAACTCCAACCTCCAGGCCTCGGTCGCGGCCGGCATCGAGGCGGCCGGCGAGAACGCCGGTCCGGGTGGCCTGATCGGCATGGGCATGGCGACCGGCGGCATGGGTCTCGGCGGCCTGCAGCAGCCGGTGCCGCCCGCTCAGGCGCCCGCCGCCCCGGCGGCGACCGCCCCGCCCGCGGCTCCGGCCGCCCCCGCAGCCCCCGCCGCCGAGGACCCGATGGCGGTCCTCAAGCGCGCCAAGGAGATGCTCGACGCCGGGTTGATCACCCAGGAGGACTACGACGCTGCGAAGGCGAAGGCGCTCGGTCTGTGAGTCAGGAGTCCGCCGAGCCGAAGCAGCCCACCTTCGACGGGCCACCCCTGTCGCTGGAGGAGGAGCTCGCCGCGGCCAAGGCCGAGCCCGAGCCGGGCCCGAGCATCGAGACCGTCAACGAGTCGCTCAAGGACGGCCTCAACCGCTGCCCGAAGTGCGGGTCGACCGACGTCCGGCTGCGCGGCTCGACCGGCATGCTCGTGTGCCTGTTCTGCCGCAACGAGTGGCAGGAGGCCCGCGTCGAGGAGGAGTTCGGCCTCGGCGAGGGCATCGACCAGCTCGAAGGCACGGTCATCGCGAGCGGTGCGGGGGACATCGCGGCCGACGCGGCGGACCAGCTCACCTTCAAGTGCGAGGCGTGTGGTGCCGAGGTCGTCGTCGACACGGCCCACGCACTCAACGCCCGCTGCCACTGGTGCCGCCACACCCTCAACGTCAACCAGCAGATCCCCAACGGCGCCGTACCCGACGCGGTGCTGCCGTTCCGGTTGACCAAGGACGAGGCGGTCGAGAAGATCCGCGAGTTCGCCTCGAAGCGACGGCTCTTCGCGCACAAGCGGTTCAAGAAGGAGTTCGTCCCGGAGAACGTCCTGGGCGTCTACCTGCCGTACCTCGTCATCGACGCCCGCGCGGAGTCGCAGTACTGGGGCAAGGGTGAGGTCCAGACCCGGCGCTGGACGGAGAAGCAGGGTGACAACAACGTCACCTACTACGCCGCCGACGTCTACCAGGTCTCGCGACAGGTCTCGTTCACGGTCGACGACCTGACCGTCGAGGGATCCTCGGAGCGCGCCCAGATCGGGCCGGCCAACACCAACAACATCATCAACACGATCCTGCCGTTCGACACGAAGAACGCGGTGAAGTGGAACGCCAGCTACCTCGTGGGCTTCACCAGCGAGAAGCGCGACCTCAACGTCGAGGCGGTCCGCCCGCACCTCGAGGACCAGCTGCTCTCCATCGGCCGCTCGGAGGTCCGGGGGTCGCTGGGCCGGTTCGACCGCGGCGTGCGGTGGGAGCAGGAGAAGCTCGACGTGGGCGGCTCACGCTGGGTGTCGATGTACCTGCCGGTGTGGCTCTACTCCTACCGCCAGGAGAGCAACGGCATGCTCCACTACATCGCGGTCAACGCCCGCACGGGGGAGACCATGGGCAGCATCCCGGTCTCCCAGCCCAAGCTGCTCCTCGCGGCATTCACGGTCGGCACCTTCCTCGAAGGCATCGCCGGCGCGATCTTGGTGGCCTCGGCATGACACTCGACCTGATCACGACCCTGATCCCCGCGCTGGTCCCGATGGCGTCCGACGACGGGCCGGTCTGGCTGCTCGCCGCCGGACCCGCCGGCGGCGCGGCGACGTACTGGGCCTTCTACCGCTACTACCGCAACACCGACAAGTCCCACCAGTTCGAGCGGGACACCCTCATCGAGGCGCAGCCCGTCCAGGGCGGCGAGGAGAAGGTCGGTCACATCTCGAAGACTCGGGACTCCGACATCGACGGTGACAACAGCGACAACTACCGCCAACGGGTGCAGCGGGTGCAATGAGGCGCAATGCGGAGGTGCCGCGTCCGCCCGGTAAGGTCACCTCGTGCCCGGTTACAAGCGCGTCCTCCTGAAGCTCTCCGGTGAGGTGTTCGGCGGTGGCAAGGTCGGGGTCGATCCCGACGTCGTGCAGGCCATCGCCAAGGAGGTGAAGGCCGTGGCCGACGCCGGCGTGCAGATCGCCGTCGTCACCGGCGGCGGCAACTTCTTCCGCGGCGCCGAGCTGCAGACCCGCGGCATGGACCGGGTCCGGGCCGACTACATGGGCATGCTCGGCATCGTCATGAACTGCCTCGCCCTCCAGGACTTCCTGGAGAAGCAGGGCGTCGAGACCCGCGTGCAGACCGCGATCACGATGGGCCAGGTCGCCGAGCCCTACATCCCGCGGCGCGCGATCCGGCACATGGAGAAGGGCCGCGTGGTCATCTTCGGCGCCGGGATGGGCCTGCCGTACTTCTCGACCGACACCGTCGCCGTCCAGCGCGCGCTGGAGAGCCGGTGCGACGTCGTGCTGGTCGCCAAGAACGGCGTCGACGGTGTCTACAGCGCCGACCCGAACGTCGACCCGACCGCGACGAAGTACGACGAGCTGACCTACGACGACGCGATCGCCCAGGGCCTGCGGATCATGGACCAGACCGCGTTCGCGCTGTGCGGCGAGAACAAGCTGCCGATGATCGTGTTCGGCATGGAGCCCGAGGGCAACATCCTGCGGGTCGTGCAGGGTGAGAGGATCGGCACGCGGGTCAGCGCAGGCTGAGACACGCTGGACCGGCTGAACAGGCGAGCAGAAGGCAACGAAGGAGAACCGGTGATCAACGACACCCTCAACGAGGCCGACCAGAAGATGGGCAAGTCGGTCGACGCGACCCGTGAGGAGTTCGCGGCGATCCGCGCCGGGCGCGCGCACCCCAGCATGTTCAGCAAGATCATGGTCGACTACTACGGCACCCCGACGCCGCTGCAGCAGCTGGCGTCCTTCGCCTCGCCCGAGGCGCGGATCATCATCGTGTCGCCGTACGACGTCGGCGCGCTCAACAACGTGGAGAAGGCGATCCGCGACTCCGACCTGGGCGTCAACCCGTCCAGCGACGGCAAGCAGCTGCGCTGCGTCTTCCCCGAGCTGACCGAGGAGCGCCGCAAGGAGTTCATCAAGCTCGCCAAGGAGAAGGCCGAGGGCGGCAAGGTCGCCGTACGCCAGGTGCGCCAGAAGGCCAAGCAGGGCCTGGAGAAGCTCGAGAAGGACGGCGAGGTCGGCAAGGACGACGTCACCGGCGCCGAGAAGCGTCTCGACGGCCTCACCAAGAAGCACACCGACGCGATCGACGAGCTGCTCAAGAACAAGGAAGCCGAGCTGCTCGAGGTCTGACGACCTCGCCACGCTCCCGCCCTCGATGTCCTCGACGACTCCGTCCGCGAACGGCGCTGCCCCGAAGAAGGACCACGGCCGCGCCGGCCGGGACCTGAAGGCGGCGGTCGGCTCCGCGGTCGTGCTGCTCAGCGCGATCGCGGCCTCACTGCTGTTCTGGAAGCCGGCGTTCATGGTGATCGTCGCGATCGCCGTGGTCGTCGCGGTGTGGGAGCTGCGCAAGGGGCTGCTCGCCAAGGACATCGACCTGCCCGAGCAGCCGCTGATGATCGGCGGCGTCGTGATGGTCGTCGTCGCCTACCTGTGGGGCTCCGCGGCCCTGGTGACGGCGACCGCCGTGAGCGCCCTGGTGATCATGCTGTGGCTGCTGCGCCGCGGCATCGACGGCTACGTCAAGAACGCCACCGCCTCGGTGTTCGCCTTGGTCTACGTGCCCTTCCTGGGCTCGTTCGTCGCGCTCATGCTCGCCGAGGGCGGCCGTGACGGCGGTGGCCTGGACGACCCGGGCGTGAAGGGGATCATCACGTTCATCCTGGTGACGATCGCCTCCGACATCGGCGGGTACGTCGCCGGCGTGCTCTTCGGCAAGCACCCGATGGCGCCGGTCATCTCGCCCAAGAAGTCCTGGGAGGGCTTCGCCGGCTCGGCCGTGGCCACCGTCGCCGCCGGTGTGGCGCTCGTGGTCTACCTCCTCGACGGCGACTGGTGGATCGGTGTCGCGCTCGGCCTGATCGCGGTCGTCATGGCCACGCTCGGCGACCTGTGCGAGTCGGTCATCAAGCGGGACCTCGGCATCAAGGACATGAGCCAGGTCATCCCCGGCCACGGCGGCCTGATGGACCGCCTCGACTCGCTGCTCGCCACGATCGCGCCGATCTGGCTGCTGCTGCACTACGGCATCTTCACCTGACCTGCCCCGGAGGCTTCGAGGCTCGGCGCCGGGGCGCCTCGCACCTCAACCACCGGGCATGTGGTCGGCCGCCACCTCGCCGAGCACGGCCATCGCGGTGGTGAGCTGATCGTCGGTGAGGTACGGCGCCGGTCCGAACCGCAGGTGCGGTCCCCGGCTGTCGGTCAGCACCCCGCGCTCGGCCAGGGCGGCCTGCAGGCGCGCCGCCTCGGGCGTGAACAGCGTGAGGAAGCCCCCGAAGCCGTCGGCGGGGGTGTCCCGGTCGCGGGTGACGAGGCTGTCGGGCAGGCCGAGCGCGTCGAAGGCGCTCGCGAGCAGGCCGCGCTGGTGCAGCGAGATCTCGCGCAGCCGTGGGGGAGTCAGGCCCTGCTCCGCGAAGAAGTCGAGGACCCGGGCCGCGCGGTAGTGGCTGGTCGGGTCGTAGGTCGACCCGGCGAACCGGTCGCCGGCGTGGGCGAACCAGCCGGTGACCACCGGCTCCATGCCGCTCGCGTGCGGCGGGATCCGCAGGAAGCAGTTGCCCTCCCCGAGCTGGAGGTACTTGTAGCCGCCGCCGAGGATCCAGGCCTCGTGCAGCCCGTCCGCGGCGACGGACAGGGGTACGACGCCGAGCTGGTGGTAGGCGTCGACCAGCAGCTCGCTGCCGACTCGTTCGCAGGCCTCGGCCACCGCCGCGAGCCCCGGCACGAGCTGCGAGGTCTCGAACAGCACGGACGAGATGACGACTGCCGCGGTGCCAATGTCGACCGCTGCCGCGACCCGTTCGGCGAGGGTGTCCACGGGCGCCGCGGGCACCCGCACTACCTCGACCCCGGCAGCGCCGAGCCGGTCGAGCTGGCGGCGGGCCGAGTCGAACTCACCGTCGGTGGTCACCAGCCGCGGCCTGGAGCACAGGGGCAGGGCGGACAAGAAGCGCACCAGCAGCTCGTGCGCGCTGGCGCCGAGTGCCACCTCGGCGACGGGATCGCCGACGAGCATCCGCACGCCGGCGCGCAGTCGCTCCGCGCGGACCTCGGCCCGGGCCCACTTGCGCCCGACGTCGAGCGCGGCGTCGTCGTACGCCTCGATCACGCCCTCCCGCGCGACGTCGGGCCAGGCCTGGTGGGAGTGGCCGGTGAGCAGCAGCCGGTCGGCCACCCGGAAGCGGGTGTAGTGCTCGGCGAGGCTCACATCTCGCTCCGGATCGTCCACAGGTCGTGGAACGAGTCGAACAGCGGCGGGCGAGCCATGGCCGCCGAGATCCGGGTGCTGCCGTCGAGGCGGCCGGTGAGCGACGGGTGTGGTTCGGTCACCGGCCCACTCTCACAGAGCGGCCAGCTTCGCTGCCAGTACGACGCGCTCGGACTCGTTCCCGCACAGCCCCAGGGCCAGCTCGAGCTCGGCCCGCGCGTCCTCGGCGCGGCCCATCCGGCGCAGCAGCTCGCCACGCACGCCGGGAAGCTGGTGGGAGGCGGTGAAGGCGCCCCGGGCCCTGAGCTCGTCGACGAGCGGCAGCGCTGCCGCCGGGCCGGACGCCATCGACACGGCGACCGCGCGGTTGAGCTCGACGACGGGGGAGGGCGCGATCCTGCCGAGTGCCTCGTAGAGCAGCACGATCCGGTCCCAGTCGGTGACGGCCACCGACCGGGCGCGTGCGTGGCAGGCGGCGATGGCGGCCTGCAGCCCGTAGGCGCCCAGGCCACGGCCGACCGTCTCGGCCCGGTCCAGTGCGGCCAGGCCGCGCTGGATGGAGCGGTGGTCCCATCGGCGGCGGTCCTGGTCCTCGAGCAGGACCGGGGCGCCGGCGGGCGTCGTACGGGCGGGGAAGCGGGCGGCGGTCAGCTCCAGCAGCGCGAGCAGGCCGTGGACCTCCGGGTCGTCGGGGACCAGCCGGGCCAGCACCCGGGCCATGCGGATCGCCTCGCGGGCCAGGTCCGCCCGGATCCAGGCGTCGCCGGACGTGGCCGAGGAGCCCTCGGTGAAGATGACGTAGACGACGCCGAGAACGGCGCGGAGCCGCTCGCGCCGCTCCTCGGGAGGCGGTACGTCGAAGGCGACCCGCGCGGCCGCCAGGGTCTTCTTCGCCCGGGTGATCCGGGCCTGGACGGTCGCGGTCGGCACCAGGAACGCGCGGGCGATCTCGTCGCTGGTGAGGCCGCCGACGGTGCGCAGCGTGAGCGAGACCTGTGACTCGGGGGACAGGATCGGGTGGCAGGCGATGAAGACGAGGGCGAGCAGGTCGTCATCGATCCGGCCGGGGTCCGCGAGCAGGTCGAGGTCGCCGTCGTCGGAGGCGGAGGTGCGGCTCGCGAGGTCGCGCCCGAGGGCGGCGTACCGCTCGTCGCGCGCGGCCCGCCGCCGGAACCCGTCGATCGCCCGGCGCCGGGCCACCGTCAGCAGCCAGCCTGCCGGGTTCGCCGGCACGCCGTCGCGCGGCCACGCGACGAGTGCCTCGGCGAACGCCTCCTGGGCGAGGTCCTCGGCGAGGGCGAAGTCGCCGGCGTAGCGGGCCAGCGCGCCGACGATCCGGGCGGACTCGATGCGCCATACCGCCTCGACGGCCCGCCGGCCCTCGGCGCCGCCCCGGCGGGAGGGACCGGTCACAGCTGGCCGGTCGCCTCGCGCCAGGCGCGCTCCTTCTGGATCCACGGGTTGTCCTGCGGGAACTCGTCGATCGAGGTGATCCGGCGGATCTCGGCCTTCGTGCCGGGCCCGGCGAGCGGTGCCCTCTTGGCCCACTCGGCTGCCTCCTCGAGCGAGGCGACGTCGACGATCCAGTACCCGCCGAACAGCTCCTTGGTCTCGCCGTAGGGGCCGTCGGTGACGACCGGCGGCTTGCTCGAGTAGTCGACGACCAGGCCGGTGGCCGGGTCGGGGTCGAGGCCCTCGGCGGCGATAAGGACCCCGGCCTGGAGCATCTCGTCGGTGTACCGGCCCATCGCCTCCATCACCTCGTCGAAGGGGAGGTCGCTCTCGGCGAAGGCGGCGTCGGCCTCGTCGGTCGCGCGCATGATGAGCATGTACTTCACGGTCGGTCTCCTCGGTCTCGGGGTCGCGTGTCGACCCTTCCACCCCGCAGTCGAACGGGGAACCTCCGGATCGACACTCACCGGATATCCGCTCCTTGGTGTCCGGCCGCTACGATCGCCCGGACATGACTGAGGCAGGCGAGGACCGCGTGGGCGGCGAGGCGGAGACGCTGGACGAGAGGTCCCGGCGCCCCGACTGGTTCCACCGCGGGCACCCCGTCTTCTTCCCGCTCGCCGGCTTCTTCACCGGCATGGTCGCGGTCATCGTCGTGCCCGGCCTGTACGCCGCCATCATCAAGTGGGTCGCCGGCTACAAGCGGGTCGAGGAGCTCTTCCCGTTCGTACTGCTGATGTTCGTGGTGCCGATCGGGATGCTGGTGCCGCAGCACACCCGCCGGTTCGGCCGCTACATGCTGCTCGGGATGGTCGCCACGCTGGTCGTCGTGGTCGGGGTCGGGGCCGCCGTCGTGTGGTTCCTGCTCAACAAGGACGCCTGAGTCGAGACTGGGCCCGCCGCGGGGGATTGGGCGGGCGCGCTCCCGGGTGGGAGAATCGTCGGGCCATGTCCGAGCAGCCCGACGCGCAGCCGCGCCCGCTTCCCCTCGTCTTCACCGAGCCGCGGGGGCGCAAGAAGCCACCCCGGCACCTCGCCGACCTGAGCGAGGCGGAGCGCAAGGACCTGCTGGTCGAGATGGGCCTCCCGGGCTTCCGAGCCAAGCAGCTCGGCATGCACTACTTCGGCCGGCTGGTCCACGACCCCGCCGAGATGACCGACCTGCCCGCCGGCCAGCGTGCCGAGCTGGTCGGTGCGCTCCTGCCGGACCTGATGGACCCGATCCGGCAGCAGAGCGCCGACAAGGGCAAGACGGTCAAGACGCTGTGGAAGCTCTTCGACGGCTCCCTGGTCGAGTCGGTGCTGATGCGCTACAAGGACCGCGCCACGATCTGCATCTCCAGCCAGGCCGGCTGCGGCATGGCCTGCCCGTTCTGCGCGACCGGCCAGGGTGGCCTGCAGCGCAACATGTCCACCGCCGAGATCGTGCACCAGGTCGTCGTCGGCGCCCGCGCCATGGCCAACGGCGACGTCGCCGGCGGGCCGGGCCGCCTCTCGAACGTCGTCTTCATGGGCATGGGCGAGCCGCTGGCCAACTACAAGGCCACCCTGGGCGCCGTACGCCGCCTCACCGAGCCGGCCCCGTCCGGGCTCGGCCTGTCCGCCCGCCACGTCACGGTCTCGACCGTCGGCCTCGTGCCCCGGATCAGGCAGCTCGCGGGCGAGGGCATCCCGGTGACCCTGGCGCTGTCGCTGCACGCGCCCGACGACGAGCTGCGCAACGACCTGGTGCCGATCAACACCCGGTTCTCCGTCGCCGAGACCGTCGACGCGGCCTACGAGTACTTCGCGAAGACCGGGCGGCGGGTGTCGATCGAGTACGCCCTGATGCGTGACATCAACGACCAGGGCTGGCGCGCGGACCTGCTGGCCGACGTACTCTCCGCCGACGGTCGCGGCACCGGCTGGGTCCACATCAACCCGATCCCGCTCAACGAGGTGCCGGGCTCGCAGTTCACCCGCTCGCGCGAGGAGGACATGGCCGAGTTCGTGCGCCGCCTCGAGGCCAAGGGCATCGCGACGACGATGCGCGACACGCGGGGCAGCGAGATCGACGCGGCCTGCGGGCAGCTCGCCGCGGCGGAGTAGTCGCCCGCGTGCCGGCTCGGGAGCGGGTGCAGGCCGCGAGCGCGGCGTGGGTCTTCGTCCCGGCAGGGGCGCCGCGGGTCGAGGCGGAGGAGTACCTGCTGGTGCGCCACCCGGACTGGAACGAGCGGCCCGTCCAGGTCGCGTGGACCCGCAGCGGCGACCCTGGCCGCCCGGTCGGCGCCGTCGTCGACGAGGTGCTCGCACGGGCCCGGGACCTGGTGGATCCGGCGGTGCCGGCCACGGCCGAGGTGGCGTGGTGGGTGCGGCTCGATGCCCCGGAGGGGCTGGAGCGGGAGCTGGTCGGGCGGGGCGCGGTGCTCGACGAGACGGTCGACGTACTGGCGCTGGACCTCACCGAGGCCGACGCGGGAGCGGCGGCACCCGCGGCCGACGTCGAGCTGCGCTGGAGCAATGACCTCGACGTGTTCGTCGACGCCGTCCGCCTGACCACCGAGGTGCTCGGAGGCACCCCGACCGACCGGGCCACGCTGGAGGCGGTCTTCCCGGGGGAGGCGGCCAAGGTCGCCAGCGGGGGCGGCGGAGCCGTGGTGGCGTACGCCGGGGGCCGGCCGGTGGGGTCCGGCGGCCTCACCGTCGTCGGGGCGGACGGGCGCCTGTGGGGTGGGGCGGTGCTGCCCGAGGCGCGGGGGCGAGGTGTCTACCGGGCAGTGCTCGCGGCGCGGCTGCGGTACGCCGCGGACCACCGCGCCGACCTGGCCATCGTGAAGGGGCGGGTGCAGACGTCCGGACCGATCCTGCGCCGTGCGGGATTCACCGCGCACGGGCAGGAGCGGTCCTGGCTGCTCCCGGTCCGCTGAGGGCGCTTGTAACTAAGTGTTACAGCGCGATTCTTGCCGCCACAACGCCCGGGTAGCGGCCACAGCACCCGGGTAGTCGCCGACGAGCGCGTCTCTGTGACAGCCGGCCACGCTCAGAGGCAGGTCTTGCCGCCAGACCCATCTACCTGGGTGGTGTGGTACCTACCTGGGCGTTGTTGCACCCGTTTTCGTGACGTAACACTTAGTTACAAGGGGCTCAGGCCAGCGGGTTGCCGACCAGCAGCTCGACGTTCCGGTCGTCCGGGCTGCCGAGCCCGGCACCGTGGTCGTGCCAGTCGTTGGCCGCGAGCTCGCGGGCGAGGCCGGCGAGCTGCTCGGCGTTCGCCGTGCCGGCGCCCGCGGAGGCAGGGCCGGCGTGGTCGACCATGGTCGTGAAGATCGACAGGGTGCCGTCGCGGTTGTCGGCGACCTCGATGATCCGGGCCTGCTGCGGCCAGTCGATGTGCGAGGCCGTGGTGATCTCCCACAGTCCGCCACCGCCGGTGCGTGGGCGCGGGGTGATCTTGTTGCGGTGGGTGTGCCCGTTGACCCAGGCGACGACCGACGGCGTCGCGAGCAGCGCGTCGAGCACCTTCGCACCCGTCACCCGGGTCTCCAACGAGCCGCCGGTGGCGATCAGCGGGTTGCCCATGGTGTCGGAGGTGTGGTGGCTGAAGACCAGCACCACCTTGTCCGAGGACTGCGCGAGGAGGGCGCTCAGCCAGGCGAACTGGGTCTTGTCGAGCGAGCCGTCGGCGTACCCGTTGGGGTTGACCGTGTCGAGCACGATGAACCGGAACTGCCCCTGGTCGAAGGAGTAGTACGCCGTGCCCTGCTGGCGGTTGGTGCTCGTGAAGCCGTGGCCGAAGGGTGCGCCGCCGAGCAGGAAGTGCTGCTCGACGATCTGCTTGCGGGTGAGCAGGCGGCGGTTCAGGTCGGGGGTCACGGCCCGGACGCCGGCGTTGGTGACCCCGCTGAGCAGGCCGGTGAGGACGGCGCCGGGGTCAGCGGTGAGGTCCTGGAGGAGCTGGCCCGGGTCGAGGCCGAGCGGCGGCGAGACGATCTTGAGGGCACCGAGCGCGATCAGGTTGAGCTGCAGCGTGGAGGCGGGGAAGTTGCCCTGGGCGAGGCCGTCGTGGTTGCCGAAGACGGAGTACCACGGGATGGTCAGGCCCTCGGCGGTGAACGGGCGGCGGGCGGCGTCGAGCAGGCCGGGCACGACCGGGAAGCCGTACTCCGCGCGCGGGTGGTCGACCGGCTTGCCGGCAGGGTTGCCCTCGGGGTGCCAGTACGCCGGGTCATAGGTCAGTGGGGCGTTGTCGGCCACGCCCTCCCAGCGGGTCTGGTTGCCGGAGTCGAAGCGCACCGGTCCGCCGTTGAGGAGGTTGATGTTCCAGCGGACCTCGTTGAGCTGGGAGTTGTCCGAGTTGTCGCCGGTCTGGATGGCCAGCGCGAACGGCTTGCCGGTGACCGGGCCGCTGCCGATCCGGTTGATCGCCTTGACCATCGAGTCGGCGACGTGACCGGTGAGCATCTCCTGCGGTCGGTACGACGACGTGAACAGCCTGGTCGAGGGGAGCGGGCTCGGGTCGTCGAGCCGGTCGGTCCACTCCAGGCGCAGCGGCGACTGGGCGTCGACGACGTGGACGTCGCTGAGCTGGACGAAGGAGATCAGGCCCTGGCGGCGGCCGGCGCGACCGGCGTCGCTGAGCACACCCAGCGCCGTGCGCGCGAGGTGCGGCTCGCCGGAGGCGGCGATCACCGAGCGGTAGCCGCCGGTGCCGGCTGGGCCGTAGGCGAAGGTCCGGCCGAGGGTCGCGGGAGCCGGGGCCGGGTCGGCGGAGGCGGCGGAGCGGAGCACGCCCGGGAGCGTGGTGGCGGCGGCAGCGAGACCGCCGGCGGCGACGGCGTTGCGGATCAGGTTTCGGCGAGAGATCTCCACGAAGCAGGCAACGACGCGGGGGTGAGCCGGGTCACGTCGTACCCCTGGCGTTCACGAAAGGGTCGCCGGACACTCGCGCAGGTCCGACCTCCTGTTGACGGGCGCTGCCTAGCGTCGGTGGCATGAGTGAGGCCATGAGTGAGGCCCGGCAGTTGGGGAGCAAGCTCCGCGTCCTGGTGGTCGCCGAGTCCTTCCTCCCGCAGGTCAACGGGGTGACCAACTCGGTCCGTCGGGTGCTCGAGCACCTCGCGGCGGAAGGTCACCACGCCGAGCTCGTGGCGCCGACCGGCCCCGACACCTACGCCGGCTTCCGGGTCCGTCGCGCCCGTGGCGCCAACCTGCCGTTCTACCCGGACTTCCGGCTCGGCCTGGAGACCCGCCGGCGGCTGCGCCAGCGGATGCTGCGGTTCCGCCCGGACGTCGTCCACATCGCCTCGCCCGCGACGCTCGGCTTCCAGGCCGCCCGCGCCGCCGGCGAACTGGGCATCCCGACCGTCGCGATCTACCAGACCGACCTGGTCGGCTTCGCGGAGCGGTACGACGTCCCCGGCGGTGTGCGTGCGGCGGCCGGCCTGACCCGGCGCATCCACCAGCATGTCGACCGCACGCTCGCGCCGTCGACCGCCAGCATCGACCAGCTCGAGGCGCTGGGCGTTCCCGAGGTGCACCGGTGGGGCCGCGGCGTCGACCTGGTCGCCTTCCACCCGCGGCACCGCGACCGGGCACTGCGCCGTCGGCTCGCCCCGGACGGCCGCCTGCTGGTCGGGTACGTCGGCCGGCTGGCCGCCGAGAAGGAGCTGGACCTGCTGACCCACCTCGCCGACGACCCGCGCTATGCGCTCGTGGTCGTGGGCGGCGGGCCCGAGGAGCAGCGGCTGCGCGGCCTGCTCGGCGACCGGGCGCGCTTCCTGGGCCTGCTGCATGGCGACGAGCTGAGCCGGGTCTATGCCTCGCTCGACGTGTTCGTGCACACCGGCCGCTACGAGACCTACTGCCAGTCCGCGCAGGAGGCGCTCGCCTCGGGCGTCCCGGTGGTCGCCCCGGCCGCCGGTGGCCCGGTCGACGTCGTCGCGCACGGCGCCTCCGGCCTGCTCTACCGTCCAGGCGACGGCGCGGACCTGGCGGCGTGCGTCGACCGGCTGGCGGGTGACGTCGAGCTGCGCGGCCGGATGGCCGCGACCGCCGTCCGGGCCGTGCAGGAGCGGTCCTGGTACGCGATCAACGAGCAGCTGGTCGCCCACTACCGCGCGGTGCTCGGCTGCGCGGTCAGCGCACGGGCTGCCTGACGAACAGCTCGGCCGCTTCCTCGGCCGTGTCGACGAGATGGACGTGTTGCTCCATCGCACGACCACGGGACAGGGCCCGCAGCAGCGGCCAGGCCGGGAGCTCCTCGGTCCAGTAGCGGTGGCCGACGAGCACCATCGGCGCGACGGCGTCGTCGCTCGCGTAGTAGTTCTCGCACGCGTCCTGGAAGATCTCCTGGACCGTGCCGCCGGCGCCGGGCAGGAACACGATCCCGGCGTCGCACACCATCAGCAGGATCGCCTCGCGCAGGGCGTTGCGGAAGTACTTCGCGATCGCGGTCGCGAACAGGTTCGGCGGCTCGTGGCCGTAGTGCCAGGTCGGGACGCCGAGCGACGGCGTCGGGTCGGCGACCAGCGCGAGCGCCCCACGGGCGGCGGCCACCCACTCGTCGACCGATGGCTTGAAGGACGGTACGGCGGCCACCCGCCGCAGCGCCTCGGCGAGCGCCTCCGGGGGAGCGGCGGCCAGCCGGCCGCCGAGGTTGGCCGCCTCCATCGCGCCCGGCCCGCCGCCGGTGGCGACCACGTGGTCGCGGCCGAGCAGGGCGCCGAGGCGGGCCGCCTCGGCGTACCCGGGGGTGCCGCGGTCCGCCGCGTGCCCACCCATGACGCCCACCAGGCCGCGCCCCACACCGGCGACCCACGCGCCGAGTGCGTTGTCGATCGCCTGGTCGTGGAGCACCTCGGCCAGGGCCTCCGCGGGGCCTGAGGTGGCCAGCGCCCACTGGTAGGCGCGGCCGTCGAAGGTGTCGGCGTAGCGCGGCGCGTCGTACAGCTCGTCGGCGGTGTAGAGCCGGGTCCGCGTGATGTCGAGGCCGGCGACGTGGGTGCCGGCGACGGCCCCCGCCCCGGCCTCGAGGGCGTGGTCGTCGTCCGTGCGGCACTCGACGACGACGCTGCGGGTGCGGGGTCTCCTCACCCTCCGGAACCTATCGGAGTCCATCCTGCGGACAGCCCCTCCGGACAAAATGGAGTAATTAACTACAGTTAGGTCGGAAAGCAGTCACCGACAAGGAGCCCGCGATGACCCACCGCCCCGAGACCCTCGCCGTGCACGCCGGCCAGGAGCAGCCCGACCCCGCTACCAATGCGCGGGCGGTGCCGATCTACCAGACGACGTCGTACGTCTTCAACGACACCGAGCACGCCGCCAACCTGTTCGCGCTGGCCGAGCCGGGCAACATCTACACACGGATCATGAACCCGACCCAGTCGGCGTTCGAGGAGCGCGTGGCGCAGCTCGAGGGCGGCGTGGGGGCCCTCGCGGTCGCGTCCGGCTCGGCGGCGATCACCTACGCGGTGCTCAACCTGACCCACGCCGGCGACAACATCGTGGCCATCTCCACGCTGTACGGCGGCACCTACGCCCTGTTCGCGCACACGTTGCCGCAGTACGGCATCGAGGTCCGCTTCGTCGACCCGAACCGGCCCGAGGACCTGGCCCAGCACGTCGACGGGAGGACGAAGCTGGTCTTCGCCGAGACCGTCGGCAACCCGAGGATCAACGTCGTCGACATCCGCGCCTGGGCCGACGCCGCCCACGCCGAGGGCCTGCCGCTCGTCGTCGACAACACGGTCACGACGCCGTACCTCGAGCGGGTCTTCGACCACGGCGCCGACGTGTCGGTTCACTCGGCGACCAAGTACATCGGTGGCCACGGCACCTCGATCGGCGGCGTCATCGTCGACTCCGGCAACTTCGACTGGGCCGCGCATTCCGACCGGTTCCCCGGGCTCACCACGCCCGACGGTGCGTACCACGGCGTGGTCTGGACCGAGGCGGTCGGCAGCCTCGCCTACATCATCCGCGCCCGCACGGTGCTGCTGCGCAACACCGGCGCCGCGATCGCGCCACTCAACTCGTTCCTGTTCCTCCAGGGACTGGAGACCCTGCACCTGCGCCTGGAGCGGCACAGCGAGAACGCGCTCGCCGTCGCGAAGTACCTCCAGGGACACGAGGCGGTGGCGTGGGTGAGCTATCCGGGCCTGGAGACCGACCCGTCGCACGCGCTCGCCAACCGGCTCTTCACCGGCAAGGGGTACGGCGGCCTGGTCTCCTTCGGGTTGACGTCCGGGCGCGACGGCGGCAAGCGGTTCATCGAGTCGCTCGAGCTGTTCAGCCACCTGGTCAACATCGGCGACGCCAAGTCCCTGGCGGTGCACAACGCGACCACCACCCACTCGCAGCTCACGCCCGAGGAGCTCGAGGCGGCCGGGGTGCCCGAGGACCTGGTGCGGCTCTCGGTCGGCATCGAGAACGTCGACGACATCATCGCCGACCTGGAGCAGGCGCTGATCGCGGCCAAGTGAGCACTGCCGCCGCGACCGGCTCGGTCGGGCTCGTCACCACCCGGCGGGCCGTGCTCACGCAGCACGGCCCGCTGGTGCTGGCCTCCGGCGCCGAGCTCGCGCACGTCGAGGTCGCCTACGAGACGTACGGCGAGCTGTCGCCCGCCCGCGACAACGCGGTGTTCGTCTGCCACGCCCTCACCGGTGACGCGCACGCCGCGGGGTGGCACGAGGGTGCCCGCCGCCCCGGCTGGTGGGACAACCTGATCGGGCCCGGCAAGGCGCTCGACACCGACCGCCTCTTCGTGGTCAGCGCCAACCTGCTCGGCGGCTGCTCGGGCACGACCGGCCCGTCGTCGCCCGATCCGGCGACCGGCCGCGCGTACGGCCCCGACTTCCCGGCGCTCGACCTGGCCGACCTGGTGACGGCCCACCGCGGCCTGCTCGACCAGCTCGGCATCGAACGCCTGCACGCTGCCGTCGGCGGATCGCTCGGCGGGATGCAGGTCCTGGAGTGGGCGTTGCAGGAGCCGGACCGGATCGACCGGGCGGTCGTCGTCGCCGCCAGCTCCCGGCTGACCACGGAGAACATCGCGTTCTCCGCGGTCGCCCGGGCCGCGATCCTGGAGGACCCCGACTTCCACGGCGGCCGGTACGCCGAGCACGGCGTCATGCCGCGCCACGGTCTCAAGGTGGCCCGGATGATGGCCCACATCACCTACGTCTCGGGACAGTCGCTGGCCGCGAAGTTCGGTCACGCCCGCGACACCTCCGGCACCGAGAAGCGGCTGGCCGCCGACTTCGAGGTCGAGCACTACCTGCAGCACCAGGGGGAGAGCTTCCTGGCGCGCTTCGACGCCCTGTCGTACCTCCACCTGACCCGGCCGATGGACTACTTCGACCCGTTCGCCGCCCATCCGGACGTCGTACCGTCGACCCGGTTCCGGCTGGTCTCCTTCGACTCCGACTGGCGCTTCCCGACCGCCCACTCGCTGCGCATCCGTGACCAGCTGGCCGCCCGCGGCGTCACCGTCGACCACACCGAGGTCGCCTCGCCGTGGGGCCACGACTCGTTCCTGCTGGAGCCGCGCGGCTACCACGACCTGGTGCGATCCTTCCTCGGCTGACGGAGCCCGCCCTACCATGGCGAGATGACGACCCGCCCGGTGCTCGAGCGGTTCTCGGTGGTCGACGCCGACGACCTCGACGAGTTCCGCGCCTCGGTGTCGCGGGCGCTCACGCCCCACCGGCTCGCACCGCTCGACCACGCCGGACGCGTCGAGCGCGCCTCGGTCGCGGTGGCGCCGCTCGGCTCGCTGTCCCTCGTGTACGGCGAGCACCGCGGCGCCGAGCTCGGCGCGACCCTGACCGAGCAGGTCGACTACTACGACGTGAACCTGTCGTGGGGCGGGCGCAACCTGATCACGTGCGGCGACGACGAGGTCGTCGTCGACGACGTCACGGCCGGGATCATCTCGCCGCGGATGCAGGCCCGGATGAGGCTGAGCGACGACTACCGACAGCTGCACGTGCGGTTCGAGCGGTACGCGCTGGAGAGGCACCTCGAGCAGCTGCTCGGCCGGACCGTGGTCGCGCCGATCCGGTTCGGGATGGCGATGGACCTGCGCGCGCCGGCCGCGGCGTCGTGGGCGCGAGCCGTGCGACTGTTGGTCGAGGACCTCGACGAACCGCTGGGGCTGGCCGGGACCGTCGACGAGGCCAACCCGTTCGCCGGGTTCCTGATGACCGGGCTGCTGCTCGCCCAGCCCCACAACTACAGCGACCAGCTCGCCGAGCGGCGCCACGGCGCGCACCGGCCGACCCCGGTCAAGCGCGTGGTCGACCTGATCGAGGCGCACCCCGAGGAGGAGCTCTCGGTCGAGCGGCTGGCCGAGGAGGCGGGCGTCAGCGCTCGCTCGCTGCAGCGCCACTTCCGCGACCACGTGGGCGTCACGCCGCGCCAGTACCTCCAGCAGGTGCGGCTCGCCCGGGTCCACGCGGACCTGCGGGCCGCCGTACCGAGAAGCGGGCTGACGGTCGCGGACGTGGCGCTGCGGTGGGGCTTCACGCACGTCCCGCGGTTCGCGGGCGCCTACCTCGAGCGTTACGGCGAGAGCCCCTCGACGACCCTGCGCGCCGCCCCACAGTGACCGTCCGCACACTCCTGTCGCTCACCGGATCACCCTGACGCGAAGCGGATCGTCGCGACGGCGTCGCGAACCTAGCGTCGCCGTCATGAGCAACGAGTACGACGTCGCGATCGTCGGATACGGACCGGCCGGCCTGGTGCTGGCCTCTGCCCTCGGGAAGGCCGGCCACCGCGTGGTCGTCTTCGAGCGCTGGCCCGGCCTCTACGGCCTGCCGCGCCTGACCCACATCGACGGCGAGACGGCGCGGGTGATCGCGTCGGTCGGCGACCTCGACCACGCGCTGCGCGACGCGCGGCCGCTCGACTACTACCGCTACTTCAGCGGTGCGGGCGAGCTGCTGGTCGAGCTCGACTGGAGAGGTACGTCGGCCGGACACCCCGCGCACATCTCGATGTACCAGCCCGACATCGAGGATGCCGTCGATGCCGGCGCCCGCGCGGCCGGCGTCGAGGTCAACCAGGGCTGGTCGGTCGTCAACCTGCGCCAGCACGACGGTGGCGTCGAGGTGACCGCGCGGCCGTGGAGCCAGTCGCGCACCGGCCAGTGGTCGCACGCCGACGAGGAGCGGACCGTCACGGCGTCGTACGTCGTCGGGGCGGACGGCGCCAACAGCTTCGTTCGCGCCACACTCGGGATCGAGCGCAGTGACAACGGCGTCGACGACCGCTGGCTCAACGTCGATACCGAGCAGCTGCGCGTGCTGCCCGAGCGGTTCACGCGCACGACGCAGTTCTGCGACCCCGAGCGCGGGCACATGTTCATGCCGATCGGCCGCAGCCGGCAGCGCTTCGAGCTCGCGGTGCTGCCCGGGGAGGACCAGGCGGCCTATGAGGACCCGGCCTTCGCCTGGCAGTGGCTCGCCGAGACACACGGCCTCGGCCCCGAGGACGTGAAGATCCTGCGGCAGGTCGTCTACACCTTCCAGGGCCGGATCGCCGAGCGCTGGCGCGAGGGCCGGGTGCTGCTCGCCGGCGACGCGGCGCACACGACGCCGCCGTACATGGGCCAGGGCGCCTGCTCGGGCATGCGCGACGGCATCACCCTGGCCTGGAAGCTGGACCTGGTCCTGCGCGGCCTTGCGGACGAGTCGCTGCTCGACACCTACGAGGCCGAGCGCCGGCCGCACGCCACCGCGATCACCGAGATCTCGACCGCGCTCGGCAAGGTCGCCAACACCCACGACCCGGCCGAGGCGGCTGCCCGCGACGAGGCGTTCCGCACGGGCAACGTGCCGCCTCCGCCGCCGTTCCCGACCCTGGTGGCCGGTGTCGTCCACCACGACGGGGCAGGTGCGGTCAGCCCGCTCGCCGGAACCTTGACGCCCCAGGGCGTCGTGCGCCGCGGCGACGTCACGGGGCTGTTCGACGACGTCATCGGCCGGGGCTTCAACCTGGTCACGACGACCGCTGTGTCGCTCGACGCGACGGACCTCGCGTTCCTCGACAAGCTCGGCGTCGTGACCGCATCTCTCGACACGGTCGCCGACGTAGACGGCACCTACGCCACATGGTTCGCCGAGCACGGCGTCGAGGCGTTCCTCGGCCGCCCCGACCACCACCTGTTCTGGGCCGGTGCCCGGGCCGACCTGCCGGCCGCCTTCGCCCAGCTCCGCGAGCGGCTCGACTGGACCGTCGCGTGACCCCCGTGACACCGCCGGCCGACGTGCTGTGGCGGTCCATGTCGCCGGAGCGCATGATCGACGGCGGCCTGGCCGCCGCGGACGTACGACGGCTGCGGGACGCGACCGATGCGGGCACGCCGTGGGACGAGGCACTCGTCGCGATCGCCGGCGACCGCGCGGCCCAGGCCGAGAAGGCGCTGGCCGCCGGGCAGGTCGTGACCGCCCGCGAGGCCTTCCGCTGGTCGGCCGCGGCGTTGCTGTTCGCGCAGATGGCGTGGAACGACGACAGCCCGCACCGCGTCGCGCTCTACGCACGGTTCACCGCGACCGTCGCCAGGGCCGGCGCGCTCGCCGACCCGGCCTGGGAGCAGGTGACCCTGCCCTTCGGCGACGGCCGGCTCTTCGGCTGGCTGGTCCGCCCGGTCGGGCCGGTGCGGGGAACGGTCATCGTGCTCGGCGGGCAGAGCGGCTGGGGGGCGACCTACCTGCGCGCCGCCGACGCCCTGCTGGCCCGGGGCGTGGCCGCCTTCCTGGTCGAGGGGCCGGGGCAGGGGGAGACCCGGATGCGTGGCGGCGTGCTGCTCGACGTGGACGTGCGCGCGGCGTACTCCACCTTCGTGGACCACGTCCTCGCCGACCCCTCGCTCGGTGGCAGCGTCGGGATCTGGGGCAACAGCATGGGCGGCCTGTTCGCCGGTACGGCGGCCGCGAGCGACCCACGGATCTCCGCGGTCTGCGTCAACGGCGCGCCCGCCCGCCCGCGGCTGCTGGGCTTCCGGACCTTCGACGAGCAGGCCGCGGCGATGCTCGGCGGCGCCGGGGAGGCCGAGGTCCGGGCCAACTTCGACCGGATCGCGCTACAGGCCAGGGACCGGATCACGGGTGCGGTGCTCGTCGTGCACGGCGGCCAGGACCCGATCGTCTCGCGCGAGGAGCAGCAGCCCTTCCTGGACGCGGCGCTCGGCGAGGCGACGCTGCGAGAGTGGGAGGACGGCGACCACACGGTCTACCGGCACGGCGAGGAGCGCAACGCGGTCGTCGCGGACTGGTTCGCCGACCATCTCGCCCCGCCGCGCGCCACTCTGCTGGACGAGGTCCGGGCGAGCTTCGCCGCGACGCCGGACCCGCGGACCCGCGCCGTGCTCGACGCGGTCACCCGGCACGTCCACGCGCTGGTGGGCGAGGTGCGGCCGACCCTGGCCGAGTGGGAGCAGGCGATCGACTTCCTCACCGCGGTCGGGCAAACGTGCGACGACACCCGGCAGGAGTTCGTCCTCCTGTCCGACGTGCTCGGGGTCTCGATGCTCGTCGAGACGCTCAACGGTGGCGACCACGGCACGGAGAGCACCGTGCTCGGCCCGTTCCACATGACCGCGTCACCGCGTCGTGCGCTCGGTGACTCGATCAGCGAGGTCGGTCTCGAGCGGCCCGCCGTGGTGACGGGGATGGTCGTCGACCTCGACGGCCGGCCGGTCCCCGGGGCGAGCGTGGACGTGTGGCAGTGCGACGAGGACGGCTTCTACGACGTCCAGCGGCCCGACGTACAGCCGGCGGGCAACGGGCGCGGGATGTTCACGGCCGACGCCGACGGTGCGTTCTGGTTCCGCACGGTGGTGCCCTCGCACTACCCGATCCCGACCGACGGCCCGGTCGGCGGGCTGCTGGAGGCCAGCGAACGGCACCCGTACCGGCCGGCGCACGTGCACCTGATCGTCGACGCCGCCGGCTTCGAACCTCTGACCACGCACCTGTTCGTCGCCGACAGCCCGTACCTCGACAGCGACGCGGTCTTCGCGGTCAAGCAGAGCCTGGTCCGCGAGTTCGCGGTGGTCGATGACCCCGACGAGGCGGAGAGGTACGGCGTGCGCGCGCCCTTCCGTCGGGCACACTTCGAGGTGCAGCTGGCTGGCGAGCGACGTGAGGAGACAGCGTGACCGGGTTCGTCCACGAGTCCCTGCCGATGCGGGTGGTCTTCGGCTCCGGAGCCGTCGACCAGGTCGCCGAGGAGGTCGACCGGCTCGGCCTGCGCCGGGTGCTCGTGCTCTCCACGCCCCGGCAGGGTGCGCTCGCCGCGCGGGTCACCGACCTGCTGGGGGAGCGGGCCGCGGGGACCTTCGACGGTGCCCGGATGCACGTGCCGGCGGCGACGGTCGCTGCCGCGGAGTCGGTGGTCGCCGAGGTCGGCGCCGACGGCTGCCTCGCGATCGGCGGCGGCTCGACGATCGGCCTGGCCAAGGCGCTGTCGCTGCGGCTAGGCCTGCCGTCGCTGGCCGTGCCGACGACGTACGCCGGCTCGGAGATGACGCCGGTCTGGGGCCTGACCGAGGACGGCCGGAAGACGACCGGCCGCGACCCCGTCGTGCTGCCGAGCGCGGTGCTCTACGACCCCGACCTCACCCACGCGCTGCCGGCCGCCGTGTCCGGGCCGAGCGGGCTGAACGCGATCGCGCACGCCGTCGAGGCGCTCTACGCTCCCGACGGCACGCCGGTGGTCAGCGCGATGGCCGAGCGCGGGGTGCGCGACCTGGCGGCTGCGCTCCCCGTGGTGGTCGCCGACGGCGCGGATGCTCCCGCACGGAGCCTGGCCCTCGAGGGTGCCTGGCTGTGCGGCGCCTGCCTCGGCGCGACCACGATGGGCCTGCACCACAAGCTGTGCCACGTCCTCGGCGGCATGCTGGACCTCCCGCACGCCGAGACGCACGCGATCGTCCTGTCGCACGTCGCGGCGTACAACCTGCCCGCCGCTCCGGAGGCCGATGCCGTGCTGCGTCGCGCGCTCGACACCGACGACGTCCCCGGCGCGCTGCGCGCGCTGGCCGGCGCGGTGGGGGTGCCCGACGGACTGCGGGCGCTGGGGGTCGCGCAGGAGGACCTCGCCCGGGTCGCGGACGAGGTCCTCGCGGCGCCGTACAGCAACCCGGTCGCGCCGACCCGGGCCGACCTCGAGGCGATCCTCGACGCCGCCTGGCGCGGCTAGGCCGTGTCTCCCAAGTCCCCGCCTGCTACGCGGCGTTTCCGACTCGATCTGGCTGCGTTGGCGTCGCTCGACGTGCCATCCGGCACGCCGTCGCTCCGCCGCCTTGCCAGATCGGCCGGAAACGCCGCTCGCGACGGCGCTGACTTGGGAGACACGACCTAGAACGCCTGCGCCATCAGCTCACCGAACAGGTCCTGCGGGTCGACGTCGAGCCCACGGCGCTGGAACCACGTGCACACGTTGGTGCAGTCGCGCAGCAGGAAGTCGAAGCCCTGGACGTTGCCGACCAGGTCGACCAGCTGGGGCAGGTCGATGATCACGAGCCGCTCACCGGCCGCCAGGATGTTGTACGGCGACAGGTCGCCGTGCACCAGGCCCGACTGCACGAGCGTCGTCATGGCCTCGCGCAGCTGGTCGAAGTACGACGCCAGCAGCGCCGGCTCGGGCCGGGTCTGCGCCAGCCGCGGAGCGCTGTCGGTGCCGTCGGGTCCCTCCACGCGGATCCACTCCATCAGGATCTCGGTGCCGTCGATCTGCACCGGGTAGGGGACCGGCAGCCCGAGCGACCAGCAGCGGTTGAGTGCCGACCACTCCGAGATCGCCCACTCGCCTGCGGCGACCTCGCGGCCGAACGTGCTCTTGCGCTTGATCGCCCGCTCGTCGCGCGAACGCTTCATGCTGCGGCCCTCGGTGTAGGCCGCCGAGCGGTGGAAGGTGCGGTGGTCGGTCGAGCGGTACCGCTTGGCCGCCATCACGACGCTCTGCGCCGGGTCGTGCGGGTCGGAGCGCTCGAGCAGGAAGACGTCGGCCTCCTTGCCGGTCTTCAGGATGCCGAGGTCGGTGTCGACTGCGCCCTGGGACGTGACGATCCAGTCGGGACGCGGCTCGGGACCGCGGGACAGCGGCTCGACGTCGAGCCAGGTGGACCAGCGCTGGCCGGGGCCCAGGTCGTCGTACGCCTCGAAGTCGAAGACGAAGCGCGGGTCGATGTCGGTGACATCAGGGGTGGAGGGGTTCTCCTGGAACAAGGTGATTCCTCGGGGTCGAGAGGGTGCGGACTGAGGGCAGGCCGACGACAACGATCGACATGTCACGCTCCTCTCGACAGGGTCCGCGGGCAGCGCGGACGAACGGCCCCACCCTGCCGGTCCCTCGGGCCGGTGCGCAACCGATTTACCGCTGCCGCACTCCCGGTGACAGGGAACGACCGGGGTGGCGCGGGCCGATCGCGCCTACGGTGCGGACATGGCCACGACGGGACGCGAGACGGGACGCGAGACGGCGCTGGTCACCGGTGCCAGCCGGGGCATCGGACGGGCCACGGCCCTGGCCCTGGCCGAGGTCGGGTACGACGTCGCCTTCACCGCCCGCACCGCACACGAGGGCGAGGGCACGGTCGCGGCCCGGACGTCTCGTGAGGTCGGCGTGAGCCATCAGGTCGCCGGGAGCCTCGCCACGACCGCGGCGGAGATCGAGGCCAGGGGAGTGCGGGCATTGCCGCTGCGGATGGACCTCACCGACGCCGCGGCGCCGGCGAGGGTCGCCGGCCAGCTCCTCGAGACCTGGGGTGCGCCGCACGTGCTGGTCAGCAACGCCGTGCACCACGTGCCGCACGCCCGCTTCCTGGAGCTGGACCTCGGCGCCCTCCGCGAGAGCCTGGACGCGAACCTCGTGCACCAGGTGGCGCTCGTCCAGGCCCTGCTGCCGGCGATGGTCGACGCGGGCGGCGGCGTCATCGCCAACATGTGCTCGGGATCGGCCACCCTCGACCCGCCGGCCCCGCCGGGGGAAGGCGGGTGGGGTCTGGCCTACGCCGCCGCGAAGGCGGCGTTCGGCCGGATCGCCGGTGCGGTGAACGCGGAGTTCCGCGAGGCCGGGATCCGCGCCTTCAACCTGGAGCCGGGCTTCGTCGTCACCGAGTCCGGGCGCGCCCGCGGCGGCACCGAGGAGATCGAGGCCAGGGCCGTCGCCGGCTCCAGCATCGACGCGTCCGGCCGGGTGATCGCCTGGCTCGCGGCCTCCGACCCCGACGACGCCGAGGTGAACGCCCTGCTCGGCACCGTGATCGCGGCACCCCGGCTGGCGGGCCGACTGGCGGGCCGGCTGGCGGGCCGGCTGGCGTAGATTGACCGCGTGCGCCGACTCGCTGCCCCGCTGGGACTCCTGCTCGCCCTCGTCCTCTGCCTGCCAGGCCTGGCCGGCTCGGCGCCTGCCTCCGCCCTCCCCGGCGTCGAGGCGAGCGACTACGGCAACGGATCCGCACAGGGCACCGACCCGTACTGGCCGCTCGACGGCAATGGCGGCACCGACGCCCAGCACTACGACGTCCGGGTGCGCTACGACTTCGGGACGGGCCGGCTGCGCGGTCGCACCGCGATCACGATGACCGCGACCGCCGACCTGCGCAGCTTCTCCCTCGACCTGCTGCTGCCGACCACGGCGGTGAAGGTCGACGGACGCAAGGCCCGCTTCCGCAAGGTGGGCAAGCACGAGCTGCGGGTCAAGCCGTTGACGCCGATCGCCGCGGGAGCGACCTTCCGCGTCGTCGTGCGGTACGCCGGCAAGCCCGGTTCCTACCGCTACGCCGGCGAACGCAACTGGCTCGCCAGCCGCAACGAGGTGGTCGCGATGAACCAGCCGCACATGGCGCCGTGGTGGTTCCCGTCCAACGACCACCCCAGCGACAAGGCGACCTTCGACGTCCGGGTCACCGTGCCCAAGGGCAAGAAGGTCGTCGGCAACGGCGTGCGGATCGGCCGCACGGTCAAGCACGGCAAGGCCACCACGCACTGGCGGATGAGCGACCCGATGGCGACCTACCTCGCCTTCTTCGCCGCCGGTCGCTATGTCGTCGACCAGGGCACGACCGCCGCCGGCATCCCCTACTACAACGCGGTCTCGCGCGGCCTCGAGCCGAAGCTGCGCTCCTACGTCCGGGGCGTCCTGGGCCGCACCGGCGCGATCACCGACTGGCTGCAGACCCAGCTCGGCCCCTACCCGTTCGCCACCACCGGCGGCCTGGTCACCGGCCTCGACGTCGGCTTCGCGCTGGAGAACCAGTCGCGGCCGACGTACGGCAGCTGGATCTACCCGGGCGTCATCGTCCACGAGCTGGCCCACCAGTGGTTCGGCGACAGCGTCGCCGTGCAGCGCTGGCGCGACATCTGGCTCAACGAGGGCTTCGCGACCTACATGGAGGCCGCGTACGCCGCCGCGACCGGCGGGCCGTCGGTGCCGGCGTACCTCGACAAGATGTATGACCGCAACTGCACCAGCCCGAACTCCGACTTCTGGCGCCTCGACATCGCCAACCCCGGTGCGGACCACATCTTCGACGAGGCTGTCTACGACCGCGGTGCGATGGTGCTGGCGGCGCTCCGCAACCGGATCACGGCGCCGAAGTTCGATGCCCTGCTCAAGGAGTGGGTCGCCGCCCACCACGACGGGAACGCCACGGTCGAGCAGTTCCAGGCGCTCGCCGAGAGCGTCTCGGGCGACACCGACCTGGACGGCTTCTTCCACAACTGGCTGCGCAGCGGCACGGTGCCGCAGGCGAGCGAGGAGAACGGGCTGGCCGGGGTCTCCTGCGGCTGACCTCCGCGCGCCTCCCGTGGGACCCGTGGTGCCTTTGGTACCAATGTGGGGATCTGTGCCCTCGGGGGCGCACCTGCACACGGATGGAGAAGCCCGCACATGGACACCAAGAAGCTGATCGCGCTCGTGGTGATCGTGTTCCTCGGGTTCTGGATGTTCACCGACCCCTCCGGCCTCGCGGACACCTCGAAGTCCGCGGCCAGCGGCGGGTGGGACCTGACGACCCAGGCGTTCAACGGGGTCATCGACTTCGTCGGCGCGATGGACTGACCCGCGGCACGACCGATGGCCCTGACCTTCGTCTCCGGCGTCGTCCGCCGGTTGGGTGACCCGAGGATCGGCAAGCACCTGCTGCGTGAGGAGGGCGAGGTCGTCGTCGACGAGGTGACCCACCACTGGTTCGCCTACGTCCGCCCCGCCGTGGAGACCGGGGTGGCGCTGGTGCTGCTGGTCGGCAGCTGGTTCGTGAACGTCCACGTCGCCTGGGTCCTCATCGTGGTCGCGGCGGTGCTGCTGGTCCGCGCCGGCTGGGTGGCGCTCGGCGTGGTCCGCGACCGGTTCGTGATCACCAACATGCGCGTCTTCCGGGTCCACGGGGTGCTCTCCCAGAGCCTGGCCACGATGCCGCTGAGCCGGATCCTCGACATCTCGGTGCAGAAGCCGCTGCACGGACGGCTGCTCGGCTTCGGCCACTTCTGCTTCGAGTCGGCGGCCCAGGAGCAGGGCCTGCGCGACATCCGGTACGTCGGCCGCCCCGACGACCGCGACCTCGCCATCCAGCGCGTGGTCCAGCGGGCGGGACTGCGGGGACCCCGCGTCCCGAACTGACCCAACCGGCTGAGCGCGGGCACCCCCTACGGTTTGGTCGCGGATCGGCCCGGAAGGCGACCAATTCGTAGGGGGTGCGGCACACACGGACCACGCTCACTCGCCCCGCAACGCCGTCCGTAGGATTGCGTCCATGACGCAGCAGCCGTTCTCCCGTCCCGGTGCGATCGACCTGTCCGCGCTGAAGCGCACCCCGCCGGCCGGTGCCGGTGCCGGCGGTGCCGCCGGCGCGCCCACGGGTGGAGGCGGCGCCGGAGGCTCGACGTCGGCGTACTCCGTTGCCGTGGACGAGACCAACTTCCAGGCGGTGCTCGAGGCGTCGATGACCGCGCCGGTGGTGCTGGTCTTCTCCTCGCCGTCGCAGTCTCCGGAGAGCGCGCAGCTCGCGCTCGACGTGGCGACCGTGGCCGACGAGTACGACGGCCGGTTCCTCGCGGCGACGATCGACGTGGACGTGGTGCCGCAGATCGCGCAGGCGATGCAGGTCCCGCAGGTCCCGCTGATGCTGGTGCTGCTCGACGGGCGCCCGGCGACGCAGCCGATCCCCGGGGCCGCGCCGATCGACGACATCCGCGCCCTGTTCAACCAGCTCGCCCAGCAGCTCACCGCGCAGGGCATCTCCGGGCGCCACCAGCCCAATGCCTTCGGCGCGGCCGGTGGCGAGGTCGCCGAGGGTGAGGAGCCCGCGATCGACCCGCGCTACGTGCCGGCGCAGGACGCGCTCGAGGCGGGCGACATCGACGCCGCCGTGGCGGAGTACCAGAAGCTCGTCGACGCCAACCCGGCCGACCACGAGGCCGCGGCCGGACTGGCGATGGCCAAGGTGCTGCAGCGCACCCAGGGCGTCGACCTCAACGCGGCCCGCGCCGCGGCCGCCGCCAACCCCGACGACGTCGACGCGCAGACCATGGTCGCGGACATGGACATGCTCGGTGGCCATGTCGAGGACGCCTTCGCGCGGCTCGTCGAGCTGGTTCGTCGTACGTCGGGCAAGGAGCGCGACCTGGCCCGCGAGCACCTCGTCGGGCTCTTCGGGGCGGTCGGCAACGACGACCCGCGGGTGCTCAAGGGCCGCCAGGCGCTGGCCTCCGCCCTGTTCTGACCGGGTTCCTGGCATGGGCTTCGGGCGCGGCGCCGGGTACCTCCTGCGTGGGCTCCGGCTGTGGCGGGAGCGCCCCTCGCTGATGCTGCTCGGCATCGTGCCGGCGCTGATCGTGGCGGCGCTGGTGTTCACGCTGCTCGTCGTGCTCGTGTTGTACGCCGACGACGTGGTCGGCTGGGCGACGCCGTTCGCCGACGACTGGGGCGACGCGGTGCGCGGAGTGTTCCGCGGTGCGCTCTATCTGGTGGTGCTGGTCGGCGCCGTGATGCTGGCGATCGTCACCTTCACCGGGCTCACGCTCGCGGTCGGTGACCCCTTCTACGAGAAGATCTGGAAGGAGGTCGAGCTCTCGCTCGGCGGCGACGTGCCGGACCGGGGGGTCGGCTGGATCCGCGGTGCGATCGACGGACTCGTCCTCGTGGCGCTCGGCATCGGCACCGCGATCGTGGTCTTCCTGATCGGGCTGCTGCCCGTCATCGGCACCGTCGTCGGCGCCGTGCTCGGCCTGGTCGTCGCCGGCCGGCTGCTCGCCGGCGAGCTCGTCTCGCGCCCGCTCGAAGCGCGCGGCATGGACCGCGCCGCCCGCGCGGCGCTGATGCGCGACCATCGCGGGGCGATGCTCGGCTTCGGGGTCTGCGTGCAGGCCTGCTTCCTCGTGCCGTTCGGCGGCATCCTGGTGATGCCCGCTGCGGTGGCCGGCGCGACGTACCTCGCCCGCGAGGCGCTGGCGGGTCAGCCGGTCGGCGGCAGCTGACCCAGGGCGCCCGTGCGCAGCAGGCCGTGCGCCAGCTCGGCTCCGTCCAGGAGCCGGCCGGTGCGCACGGTCGCGCGCCAGCCCTCGTCGGTGCGCCGCAGCTGCCAGTGGTTGGCGGTCGCGCGGTTGACCCGGAACGCGCCGTCCTCGTGCAACACCATCAGCGAGTGCGTGACCGCGATCGCCGTGTCGCCGTCGACCTGCACCGAGACCGGTCCGTTGAAGTGTGCGCAGCCGCCGGCGATGAAGCCCTGGTGGGACGCCGAGCGCACCATCGCGCGGATCTCGTCGCGGCCGGTCATCACGATGACGTCGTTGTCGTAGACGCCGTCCTCGGTCCAGATCGCGGCGACCTCGTCCGCGCAGCCGGAGTCGACCAGCGGTCCGTAGGTCGTGAGGAGCTGCACGATCTCGCGCTCGTCCTCCAGGCGCTGGAGCCGGCGCTCGAGCGCGGCCAGGCGGTCGTCGGTCATGAGATCTCCTTCGCGAGGACGGCCAGCGCCTCGAGCTGGTCGCAGTAGTGGTCGGCGGACGTGGCCTCAACCGCCGTGGTGACCAGGGTGGCGCCGGCGGCGCGGACGCGGGCCAGGCGGGTCGTCGTACCGCTGGGGTCGCCGATCGGGTCGACCATCCGGCCGGGGGACAGGATCACCTCGAAGCCGGCGGGGAGGTCGCGTGCGGCCAGCAGGGTGCGCAGCTCGTCGAGGCCGAGGCCGAAGGGCACCCAGCCGTCGCCGAGCTCGACCGCGCGGCGCAGGCTGCGCGCCGTACGCCCGCCGATGAGGAGCGGGACCCGCTCCTGGACGGCATGCGGCTCGACGACGAGACCGTCGAAGTCGTAGTGACTGCCGTGGTACGACGGCTCGCGCCGCCCCAGGCTCACGCGCAGTGCACGCAGTGCGTCGTCGGCGCGCTCGCCGCGGCCCGCGAACGGGGCGCCGAGGAGGGCGAACTCCTCCTCGAGCGAGCCGACACCGATGCCGAGCATCAGCCGGCCGCCGCTGACCAGGTCGAGGGTGCCGTACCGCTTCGCGATCGCCAGCGGGTGGTGGTAGCCGATGACCAGCACCTGGGTCATCAGCCGCACCCGCTCGGTGACGGCGGCGAGGTGGCCGAAGGTCGCCAGCGGGTCCCAGTAGGTGCCGCCGCGCTGGTCGGCGGCCTCGGTGGGTACGGCGACGTGCTCGCTGCAGGTCAGGTGGTGGAAGCCGAGCCGGTCGGCGGCCTGCGCGACCCGCACCAGCTCGGCGATGCCGGCCTTCTCCTCCCAAGGCGCGTGGGCGCCGGGATTGGCGGTCACGATCGGGCTGACGATGCCGAGCTGCACGGTGCTTCCTTCCGGTGGGGACGGCCGGAGTCAAGCAGTTGCTCCCGCGGCACCGGGTCGCCCACTCCCGGTGAGTGGGGCGCGGCGTGGACGACGCGCCGGCCGGGAGGGTCTTGTGGTGTCCGTCTCCTCTTGCTATCTTCGGACCAGCAGAAACTAGAATGTATTTCAGTTTTGATCGAGGGGAGCAGTCATGAGCGCTCAGGTCGTCGAGTCGGTCCCCGAGGGTGCCACCACTGCTGCGGGTCGCGACCTGCCGCCGTCCATGGTCGAGCGGATGTCGCTGATCCTGGACGCGTTCGAGTCGCCGGCCGCGCGGCTCACCCTCGAGCAGGTCTCGCGGGCCACGCACCTCCCGCGCTCGACCGCCCACCGGATCCTCGACCAGCTGGTCCGCCTGGAGTGGCTGGCCCACACCTCGTTCGGCTTCTCCCTCGGGCCGCGCTCACTCGGCCTGGGCGGTGGCGGCCGGGCCGACACCGAGCTGCGCGAGGCGGCGGCGCCGTACCTCCACGAGCTGCAGGTCCGCACCGGCCTGGTCGCCCACCTCGCCGTGCTCGACGGGCCCGACGTGCGCTACCTCGACAAGATCGGCGGCCGGTTCGCCGTACGCGTGCCGTCGCGGGTCGGTGGCCACGCCGCGGCCCACGCGACCGCGCTCGGCAAGGCGATCCTCGCCTGGCTGCCGGCCGAGCGCGTCGACGAGATCGTCGAGGCCCGCCCGGCCCGGCTGACCCGGTCCACCATCACCGACCTCGTCCTGCTCCACCAGGAGCTGCACCGGATCCGCGGTCGCCACGGCGTCGCGTACGAGCGCGGCGAGGCACACCCCGACATCGCCTGCGTCGCCGCCGCCATCCGCAGCCCCGAGGGCGCGGTCGGCGCGGTCTCCCTCGTCGGCGACCTGCGCGCGCCCGTCGAGCGGGTCGCACCCCTCGTGCTGCGCGCCGCCCGGCAGACCGCCGCCGACCTGTTCCCGCAGCCCGAGCCCGCTCCGGCGCCCGTCCGCCCCTCGCGCGCCGCCACGCCCGCGCCCGCCCAGCCCACGTGGTCGGCCGCGACCATGGAGCGGCTCGTCGCCGACGCAGCCTCCGGCGCCTGGTCCTAGCCGACCCGGCTCGAAAGGGCTCCCAAATCCCGCCGACCCGGCAGAAAGTGTCTCGTGCGGCGAGACACTTTCTGCCGGGTCGGCGGGCTTGAGGAGCTACTTCGAGCCGGGTCAGCCCCAGTGGTCGCCCCAGCCCCACAGGTCCGGAGCGATCTGCTCGTGCTGGTCCTCGACGCCGAACCTGCCGCGGAAGAACAGCATCGGGGTGGCGCGGTGCGGCGTCTCGAGCCGGGTGACCCGGCCGATGACGACGTCGTGGTCACCGGCGACGTGCACGTCCTCGACCTTCGCGTGCACCCGCATCAGGGTGCCGGACAGGCTCGGGGTGCCCTCGGGGGATTGCTCCCAGGCGAGGTCCTCGAACTTGCGCCCGCGGCTCGAGCCGAACCGCTGGCACAGGTCGGCCTGGTCCTCGCCGAGGACGTTCACGGTGAACTGCCCCGAGCGCCGGATCCGCGGCCAGGCGCGGCCGCTGTGGTCGGCGCAGAACAGGACGAGTGGCGGGTCGAGCGACACCGAGGCGAAGGATTGGCAGGCGAAGCCGACCGGCTCGCCGTCGTCCAGGCCGGTCACGATCGTGACGCCGGTCGCGAAGTTGCCCATCGCGGCCCGCATCTCCAGCGGGGACGGCTCGATAGCGGTGCTCATGTCGACGACGCTAACGACGGCCCCGCGACGTGTTCGGAGACATCCCGCTGAGTGACGCACGACAGCGCGGAATCGCCCGTCGGGACTGGGCTTTCCAGTCACCGGAAAGCACGCGAGCCCGTTCGCGCACGGCCACCTAGCGTGCGGAGCGTGACCGACCTGACCCACGATTCCACGCGACGCGAGCTGGCCACGGACGCCGGCGTGCTGCGCTACCACGAGGCCGGCGACGGCCCGCCGCTGCTCATGCTGCACGGGTCGGGCCCGGGCGTCACCGGGTGGCGCAACTTCGGCGACAACCTCCCGGCCTTCGCGCCGCACTTCCGGTGCCTGGTGCTGGAGCTGCCGGGCTTCGGCGTCAGCGACACCACCGACCAGCACCCGATGATGGCCGCGCTGCCCGCCGTGCAGCGCTTCCTCGACGGCCTCGGCCTCGACCGGGTCGACGTCATCGGCAACTCGATGGGCGGCGGGGTCGCGACCAGGCTCGCGATCAGCCAGCCCGACCGGGTACGACGACTGGTCACCGTCGGCGGCGTCGGTCGCAACATCTTCAGCCCCGCCCCGGGCGAGGGGATCAACCTGCTCGTCGAGTTCGTCGAGAACCCGACCCGCGAGAACCTGGTGTCCTGGCTGCGCTCGATGGTCTTCGACCAGTCCATGGTCACCGAGGAGCTGATCGAGCAGCGCTGGGCGCTGGCCACCGAGCCGGACACCCTCGAGGTCGCGCGCCGGATGTACGGCCGGGCCGCGATCACCGCCGCCTTCGCCGGCGCCGGCAGCTCGGCACAGGCGACGCCCGGCTGGGCGCAGTTCGATCAGATCAGGGCCCGCACCCTGCTCACCTGGGGCCGCGACGACCGGGTCAGCCCGCTCGACATGATGCTCATCCCGATGCGGACCATCCCCGACGTCGAGGTGCACGTGTTCGCCAACTGCGGCCACTGGGCGATGATCGAGCAGAAGCGCGCCTGGGAGCGGACCGTGCTCGCCTTCCTCACCGAGCCGGACGAGGAGCACGCCGCATGAGCGCGACCTGGACCGACGAGTTCGACCTCGTCGTCGTCGGCAGCGGCGGTGGCGGCATGACCGCCGCGCTGGCAGCCGTCGACGCCGGCCTGTCCGTCGTCGTGATCGAGAAGGGCGCGAAGTTCGGCGGCAGCACCGGCATCTCCGGCGGCGGCATCTGGGTGCCCAACAACCCGACCCTGCGCAGGGCCGGCCACGACGACTCCCGCACGTCGGTGCTGGAGTACCTCACCACCATCACCGGTGGCACGGTCCCCGCGACCCGGCTGGCGGCGTACGTCGACCATGGCCCGGCCGCGATGGCCCTCCTCGAGCGGTCGAAGTGGGTGAGGTTCGCCTGGACCAAGGGGTACGCCGACTACCACCCCGAGCTGTCCGGCGGCCGGCCCGCGGGCCGTTCGATCGAGGCCAAGCCGTTCGACACCCGCAAGCTGGGGGAGGACGAGGCCTACCAGCGCCCCAACAACATGAAGGGGCCGCTCGGGCTCTGGGTGACCGCGAAGGACTACCACGACCTGGCCATGGTCAAGCGGACCTGGCAGGGCCGCCGCGCCTCGCTGCGCGCGGCCTGGCGGGTAGGCTCGAACGCCGTACGCCGCCGCCACATGGCGACCGGGGGCCGCGCGCTGGTCGCGCGGATGCGGATGGCGCTCAAGGACGCCGGCATCCCGCTGTGGCTGGAGACCTCGATGACCTCGCTGGTCGTCGAGCCGGGACCGACGGGGGACCGCGTCACGGGCATCGTCGCGACCCGCGGCGGCGCGGAGGTCCGGATCCACGGCAGGAAGGGCGTCCTGCTCGCGGCCGGCGGCTTCGACCACAACCCGGCGATGCGCGAGCGCTACCTCCCCGCCGGTGCCCGCCCCGACCACAGCCTCGGTGCCGTCGAGAACACCGGCGACGCCATCACCGCCGGGCAGGCGGTCGGCGGCGCGGTCGACCTGATGGACGACGCCTGGTGGATGCCCTCGGTCACGCACCCTGCCGGCGCGACCATCCCGCTCGTCTCCGAGCGAGCGATTCCGGGCCAGGTGATCGTCGGCGTCGACGGCAGGAGGTTCACGAACGAGGCCTCGCCGTACGTCAACTTCGTCCACGACCAGCTCGCCAGCGGCAACGAGAGGGCCTGGCTGGTGATGGACTCGCGGGCCCGCTCGCGCTACCCGTTCGCGCAGATCCTGCCGGGAGCCCCCTTCCCGCAAGGGTTCTACGACCAGGGGATCGTGCACCGCGCCGACACCGTGGCCGAGCTGGCGGCCGCGATCGGCGTGCCGACGGACACGCTCTCGGCCACAGTCGAGCGGTTCAACGGCTTCGTCCGCGCTGGGAAGGACGAGGAGTTCGGCCGCGGCGAGAGCGCCCACGACCGCTACTACGGCGACCCGACGCTGGCCAACCCCAACCTGGACGTCATCGACCGGGCGCCGTACTACGCCGTACGCATCGAGCTCGGCGACCTCGGCACCAAGGGCGGCCTGGTCACCGACGACCGCGCGCAGGTGCTGCGCGAGGACGGCTCGGTCGTGGCCGGGCTCTACGCGACCGGCAACTGCGCCGCGTCGGTGATGGGCAACGACTACGCCGGCCCGGGCGCCACCATCGGCCCTTCGATCGTCTTCGGCTACCTGGCCGCGCGCCACGCCGCCGGTCTTTCCGATGACCGGAAGACCCCGCCCGCCGCAGCCGCGCCGGGTGCCACCGTGCAGACCCACGCTGAGGAAGTGAGTTCGTGATGAGTGAGGTGCTCGAGAGGATCGAGGCCCGCGCCGAGGAGATCGCCGCGCTGGGCCCCAGCAACGAGAAGCTGGGCCGGCTCGACGACCGCGCGGCCGAGCTGCTGCGCGAGACCGGAGTGATCCGGATGCTGCAGCCCGCGAAGTACGGCGGCGCCGAGGCGCACCCTGCCGACTTCGCCGAGGCCGTGATGCGGCTGGCGAGCCTGGACGGCTCCACCGGCTGGGTCGCCGGCATCGTCGGCGTGCACCCGTGGGAGATGGCGATGTGCGACCCGCGCGTGCAGGAGGAGGTGTGGGGCGAGGACCACGACACCTGGATCGCGTCGCCGTACGCACCGATGGGTGTCATCCGCCCCGTCGACGGCGGCTACGTCTTCAACGGCCGCTGGCAGTTCTCGTCTGGCACCGACCACTGCGACTGGATCTTCCTCGGCGCCTACCTCGGCGACGAGAACGGCGAGGCGATCATGCCGCCGCGGGTGCACCACGTGATCCTGCCGCGCTCGGACTACACGATCGTCGAGGACTCCTGGGACGTCGTCGGCCTGCGCGGCACCGGCTCCAAGGACATCATCGTCAAGGACGCCTTCATCCCCGACTACCGCGTCGTCGAGTTCTCCCGGTTCACCGACGGCAGCCAGCCGCGCGAGGCCGGACTGACCAACCCGACGTACCACATCCCGTTCACCACGGCCTTCCCGCTCGGCATCACCTCCGCCGTCATCGGCATCGCCGAGGGCGCGCTCGCCGCGCACCTGGCCTACCAGCGCACGCGCGTCCAGATCACCGGTACCAAGGTGAAGGACGATCCCTACGTCCTCTTCGCGATCAGCCAGGCCGCGGCGGAGATCCAGGCCTCGCGGGTGAGCATGCTCGACAACGCCCGCCGCTTCCACGACAAGGCGGTGCGGGGCGAGGAGGTGTCCTTCGCCGAGCGCGCCGAGTCGCGTCGTACCCAGGTGTCCGCGGCGTGGCGCGCGGTCCGGGCCATGGACGAGGTCGTCGCCCGCTCGGGTGGCAACGGGATGCGGATGGACAACCCGATCCAGCGGTTCTGGCGCGACGGGCACATGGGCCTCGCGCACGCCATCCACGTGCCCGGCTCGGTGTTCCACGTGCAGTCGCTGACCGCGATGGACGTGACGCCGCCGCCCGGACCGATGCTCTCGATGATCTGATCCCCGCCCCGACCCCCGACCGACTGAGGAGAACAACATGACCGCGATCCGTGGCCTCGGCTACCTGATCGTGCAGAGCCAGGACCTGCCCCGCTGGCGCGAGCTGACGGTGGACTGCCTGGCGATGCAGGAGACCACCGGGCCGGTCGACGACGGCCTGTACCTGCGCATGGACGAGCGATTCGCGCGGCTGGTCGTGCTGCCCGGCGCTGTCGACCGCGTGGTCGCCGTCGGCTGGGAGGTGCGCGACCAGTTCGGCCTCGCCGAGGTCGCCGCCGCGGTCGAGGCCGCGGGCGTGCCCTTCAAGGAGCTCAGCCAGGAGGAGTGCGACGAGCGGCGGGTCGAGGCGGCGATCCGCTTCGACGACCCCGCCGGCACGCCGGTCGAGGTGTTCTTCGGCCCGGTGCTCGACCACGCCCCGGTCCTGACCGGCCACGGCCAGTCGTTCGTCACCGGCGACCAGGGGATGGGCCACGTCGTCCTGCCGACGACGGCCGCCGAGGAGACGGTCGCGTTCTACACCGAGGTGCTGGGCTTCCTGCCGCGCGGCGCGATCCGGATGGGTACGGCGCTGCCGCCGCGCCGGGTGCGGTTCATGGGCGTCAACCCGCGTCACCACAGCCTCGCCGTCTGCCCCGCGCCGCACGGCGAGGCGCCCGGTCTGGTGCACCTCATGATGGAGGTCGACAGTCTCGACGCCGTCGGCCGCGCGCTCGACAAGGTCAACCGGGCCGGCTTCTCGCTGTCCTCGACGCTGGGCCGGCACACCAACGACAAGATGGTGTCGTTCTACGTGCGCGCGCCCGGCGGCTGGGACCTGGAGTACGGCTGCGAGGGCATGCTCGTCGACGAGGCGTTCTACACCGCCGAGGAGATCACCGCCGACAGCTACTGGGGCCACGACTGGTCCGGCTCCGAGCCGCTCGCCGCCTTCCTCCCGCCGGCGTGAGCGAGTCTGTTCCGGGCTGCACCGAGGTCGACGTCCTCACCGATGTGGTGGTCGTCGGCTTCGGGTGCGCCGGTGGCGCCGCGGCCCTCGAGGCCCGGGCCGCCGGCGCGTCCGTCGTGGTCCTCGAGCGTGCCAGCGGTGCGGGCGGGTCGTCGGCGCAGTCCGGCGGCGAGCTGTACCTCGGCGGCGGGACCGCCGTACAGGAGGCGTTGGGGTTCGAGGACGACGCCGCCAACATGCTCGCCTTCCTGCGGGCCGCGCTCGGTCCGCACCCCGACGAGGAGAAGCTGCGGCTCTACTGTGACGGCAGCGTCGAGCACTTCGACTGGTTCCGCGGGCTGGGGATCGAGTTCGAGAAGTCGCTCTACGACGCGCCGTCGTGGATGCCGCCCACCACTGACGGGCTGATGTGGCTGGGCGAGAACGCCTGGCCGTACGACGAGCTGGCCCGCCCTGTCCCGCGCGGGCACCGCCCCGCCACCGGCGGCTTCGGCGGCTGGCTGGTGATGGACCGGTTGGTCGCCGCTTGCGCGTCGGCCGGCGTGGTGACCGCGACGGACACCCGGGCGGTGTCACTGGTGGTGGAGTCCGGGCGCGTGGTCGGCGTACGGGCCCGGCGGTTCGGTGAGGACGTCACCTACCGCGCCCGCCGCGGCGTCGTCGTCACCACCGGCGGCTTCGCCGACAACCCGGAGATGCTCGCCGCGCACGCACCCGACCTGCTCGGCCACGGTGTGGTCAGCGACGGGGGAGACGACGGCAGCGGCATCGTGATGGCGCAGGCCGTCGGGGCCGCCGTACGCCGCATGTCGGTGGTCGAGGTCGCCTACACCGCCCTGCCGGCGCTGGCGTGCCGCGGGATGCTGGTCAACGCCCGCGGCGAGCGGTTCATCAACGAGGACGTCTACCCGGGGCTGTACAGCCACGCCGCACTGCACGAGCCGGGACCCTGTTGGGTGGTCGTCGACGCGCAGGCGCTCGAGGAGGTCGGCGAGGCCGACCTGTGGGGGACGGTGCCGTCGTACGCCGCCGAGACGATCGAGGAGCTGGAGGCCGACCTCGGCATGCCGCGGGGGGCGCTCGCGCACACCCTCGCGGGCTACAACGCCGGCGCCGCCGATGGCGGGGATCCCGTGTTCCACAAGAGCCCGCGCTGGACGCGGGTCCTGACGGGTCCGTTCGCCGCGATCGACCCGCGGATCGGCTTCCACAACCCCACCCACCGCGCCGCCCCCGGCGCCACCGGGTTCGCCGGCTTCACCCTCGGCGGGCTGCACACGACGGTGGACGGGTCGGTCCTGTCGCTCGGGGGTGCCCCGATCCCCGGGCTGTACGCCGCCGGCCGGGCCAGCTCCGGCATGCACGGGCAGGGATACATCTCCGGCACCTCGCTCGGGGACGGCACGTTCTTCGGCCGGCGCGCCGGGCGGGCGGCTGCTCAGTCCCGCTGACCCGGCGCGAAGTGGCTCCTGCAGTCCGTCGACCCGGCAGAAGGTGGTGCGCAGATCGCGTCGACCCGGCAGAAGGTGGCTTCTCGTCAGAGCGGGCCACGACCGCGCCGGGCCTCCGCGACTCCGCGACGAAGAACGGCCTCGACATCCGCACGCGGCCCGAAGAGGTTCTCCTTGCGCACGGCGGCGATCCGGAACGGGGTCTCGGCCTCCACCAGCGCGCGACGCTCCCGGTCGTGCCGCAGCTGGTCGGGACTCGAGTGCCACTCGTCGCCGTCGTACTCGGCAGCGAACGCCAGCGCCTCGTTCCCGAGATCCAGCCTGGCGAGGAAGGTTCCCACGGCGTCGAACACCTCGAGCTGGGGGACGGGCGTCGGCAGGTGCGCCTGGATCCAGCGGAGCCGGAGGATCGACTCCGGCGGCGACTCGGCGCGGCCGTCGACGTAGGCGACCATCGTGCGCAGGACGGTCACCCAGCGCATCCCCTTGAAGCGCGGTACGCCGGCCGCGAGCTCGGCCGCGGAGAACAAGCCCAGCCGGAGCATCTGGTCCATCGCGGCCAGCGACGGTTCGGCGTACCGCTGGCGGCCGAGGTCCCACGTCGTACGCAACGGCGAGGTGACACGAAGTCCGTTCAGCTCCACGACGTCGTCACGGGCGAAGGTCCGCTCACCGCTGTCAGCCAGGACGTTGCGCAGGCGGCGGCCCGGTGCGGGCAGGAAGACGCGGATCGGTGCGAGGTTGAGGTGCTCGTTGGGAGCGAGCACCATCTCTGCGCCATGCAACCAGCCGGCATGACGGTCGCACACGACCGCATCCTGCGGTACGACGAGGCGCAGGGCCGCGCAGCGCAGGTCGAGGCTGTCGGCGACCGGGGTGGCGACGTACACATTGCGGAGGAGGCGGCGCAGGAACCCTTGCTCCACCAACCAGGCCAGCTGGTGGGGAGTGAGGCCGCCCTCACGGTGCGCGGTGGCCCTGGTGAATGGAGCGTCGAGGGGGAGCGGGAAGCCGGTGGGGAGGAAGGGCAGGCCTTCGAGGTCGGTTCGTCTCATGCCCGACCGCGTGCCCCACCGTGAATAGCGGCCAATCACGGGGCCTCGCGACCTGTGGACAGGAGCGTGGATCGCGTGTTGCTTGCGACATCGAGGAGCCGGGTCGGCCGACAACCCGACCCACTTTGTGCCGGGTCGGCCGACAACCCGACCCACTTTGTGCCGGGTCGGCCGACAACCCGACCCACTTTTCGCCGGGTCGGCGCGAATCAGGAGCAAGTTCGAGCCGGGTCGCGCTAGTCAGAGGCGGCAGGCAGCAGCTTCCTGGACTTCGCGAGGGCGTCGCGGACGAGGGCGGAGCGGTCGTGGCCGCTGCGGATCTCGGCGACCCTCTCGTTGCCCTCGGCGACCTGGACCGGGCCGTCCTGGAGCAGGGAGAGGGCCTGGCGGGCGACGTCGTCGGGCTCGGAGACGTGCATGCCGGGGATGTCGAAGTTCAGGCCGGCGCGCTCCATGGCGGGGGTGCGGGTGACGCCGAGGACGAACTCGAGCACGTCGACGTCGTACTCCTGCATCTCCAGCCACAGGCCCTCGGCGAAGACCCGGCAGAAGGACTTCACCGCGGCGTAGATGCTGATCTGGGCCGAGCCCATGTAGCCGGCCAGGGAGCCGATCAGCAGGATGCCGCCGCGGCGCCGCTCGCGCATCGGGGCGCCGAAGTGCTGGACGAGGGCGAGCTGGGCGGTGACGTTGAGGTCGATCACGCCCTGGAAGCGGTCGAGGTCGCCGGTGACGAACTCGTGGCCGTAGGTGTTGGCGCCGGCGTTGAAGACCAGCAGCCCGACCTCGAGGTCGTCGGTCACCTCGGCGACCTGCTTGATCGCGTCGGGGTCGGTGAGGTCCACCGCGAGGGTCCGTACGTCGACGCCGAGCTCACGGCACGCGGTCGCGGTCTCCTCCAGCGGGCCGGGCTTGCGGGCCAGCAGGACGAGGTTGAGGCCCGTCTCGGCGAGCTGGCGGGCGAAGGACGCGCCGACGCCCTCCGAGCCGCCGGCGATGACGGCCCAGGGGCCGTGGCGTTCCAGGTCGACGCCCATCAGGCGTGCACCTCCGTGTCGTGGTGGTCGTGGTGGTCGTGCTGGTCGTGGTGGGAAGGATTGGTCCTGAGCGGTGCGGCGTCCACGACGTCCAGGTCGCCGCGTACGGCGGCCTCCCGGATCGCGTCACGCAGCGCGGCGCAGCCGGTGAAGGTGGCGCCGTTGGGACCGGGGCGCGGGGACGAGGCCCGGCGCTCCATGCACGCGGCGAGCGCCGCGTCGTTCCACTGGATGCTGGTCTGGTCCCACGAGCTCTTCCGGGCCGCGACGAGCGCCCCGCAGGTCCCGCAGGTGACGGGCTGCATGGGGGCGTCGTCGAGCCGGACGTCGGGCCGGACCGCCATCAGACCGGCTGGCCGGAGGCGGCTGCGCGCTTGGCGAGGTTCTCCTCGACCTCGGCCCGCCAGGCCTCGTTGGGCTTGGTGGTGTCGATCTCGAACTCGAAGCGCTCGACCATCTCCGGGGTGACCTGGTCGGCGTCGACGTAGAACTGCTCGTACCACCGTCGCAGCTGGTAGACCGGCCCGTCCTCCTCGCACAGCAGCGGGTTCTCGATGCGTGCCTTGTTGCGCCAGATCTGGACGTCCTGCTCGAAGCCGATCCGGATGAAGTCGCCCAGCCTGCGGGCGGTGGCGGTGGCCGCCTCGTCCTCGACGCCGGCCGGCTTCTTCGTCATGATCCCGTACTGCAGCACGAACGAGTTCGCGTCGATCGGGTAGTGGCAGTTGATCAGCGTCGTGGGCATGTCGTTGCCGTCGCTGTAGTGGTAGGTGACGTCGTCGATCATGAACGACGGCCCGTAGTACGCCGCGGTCGACGTCGTCCCCGTGCTCTTCGGGCCGTCGCCGCTGTTCTGCGGGCGGGCGACGTCCTCACGGCCGGTGCCCGTCATCAGCTGGGTGGCGACCGAGCCCTCGAAGATGTTCTTGAAGTACGTCGGGAAGGTGAAGTGCACGTAGAAGAAGTGCGCCATGTCCACGACGTTGTCGACGATCTCGCGGCAGTTCGAGCCCTCGATCCTCGTCGTGTACCAGACCCAGTCGGTCCATTCGGGGTTGTCGTAGCCCTCGATGCGCGGGATGACCGCGTCCTCGGTCGGAGGGTTGCCCTCCGGGTCGTTCCAGACGAAGAGCATGCCGTCCTGGGTCATCGTCGGCCACGCGGCGGTGCGCGCGCGCAGCGGGACGCGGCGGGCGTAGGGGATCTGCTTGCAGCGGCCGTCGCCACCCCAGCGCCAGTCGTGGAACGGGCAGGCGATCTCGTTGCCCTTGACCTCGCCCTGCGACAGGTCACCGCCCATGTGCCGGCAGTAGGCGTCGAGCACGTTGATCGCGCCGTCCTCGCCGGCGAACACCACGAGCTTCTGGCCGAAGGCGTTGATCTGGTGCGGCTTCCCGTCGTCGAAGTCGCGGACCAGTCCCAGGCAGTGCCAGCCGCGGGCGAAGCGGGTGGGCGGCGGACCCGACTCGATGTGGCGGACCTCGTCTCCGACTGCGGTCATGTGCGGATCTCCCCTCGAGGATTCGTCGCGCCGGTGCGTGCCGGTGGAGGACGCCGGGCGCGGATGTCTGGTCTGGCGAGTCTGACCGGCGCCGTACGACGGCCGGTGCCGTCGGTCCCACTCACCGGAAGGAGCGCGCCCGGTCGACAGGTCCGATCAACCGGTCCACGGTCCCACTGACCGGTAGCATGCGAACCGATCGCCCCCGTCTGGTCCGACCATCGGGACGCAGCCACCGGAGGGAGTCAGCAGTGCCACGGATCGCCGAAGGCCGGCCCGCGGCCAAGCCCAGCTCGAACGTCCAGAAGGACCGCTACCAGCGGATCCTGCGGGCCGCGGCCAAGCTCGGCGCCGAGCACGGCCTCGACCACGTCCAGATGAACGACGTCGCCAGGCAGGCGAACGTCGCGATCGCCACGCTCTACCGCTACTTCCCGTCGAAGGTCGACCTGTTCAGCTCGGTCATGCGCTGGCGGGTGGGGGAGTACGACCAGGGGCCCGACGGAGCCGCGGTGGCCGATCCGGTCGCCGGGGTGGCCGACCTGCTGATCCGGATCAGCCGCGAGATGGTCCGGATGCCGAAGCTCTCGCTGGCGATGATCCAGGCCAACAGCCAGGCCTACGCGATGGGCTCGCAGGAGTCGGCCTTCGACGACGTGCGCTTCGCGCGGATCGTCCAGCGGGCAGCGGGGATGAGCGAGGTGAGCGAGGAGGGCGAACGCCAGGTCCGGCTGATCATCTCCTGCTGGTTCGGAACCCTGGTCTCCCTGCTCAACGGCCGGTTCTCGGTCGAGGACGCCGAGGACGACATCCGGGCCGCCTGCGCACTGCTGCTGCGCCCCCTCGACGACTGAGCGCCGCGCACTCCCACTGACCGGTGATCGCGGGGGCCCCGGGACGCGATCGTCCCTAGGGTCCGGGCCATGCAGAGGTTCAGCGGCACCAACGTCATCGTCACCGGTGCGGCGTCGGGCATCGGCCAGTCGACGGTCGTGCGCCTGGTCGCCGAGGGGGCGGCGGTGTTCGCCGTCGACCGCGACGCGGCCGGTCTCGCCGACACGGTCGCGACGTCGGTCGGGACCGGCCGGGTCGTGACCGCCGTCGTCGACGTGACCGACGAGGCAGCGGTGGTCGCCACGGTCCGGGCGGCGCGACATGCGCGAGCGAAGCGTCGAGGTCCTCGTCAACGTCGCCGGCGCCCACCGCACCACGCCGATCACGTCCCTGTCGGTCGCCGACCTGCGCGACCTGTTCGAGATCAACCTGGTCGGTACGGCGGTCTTCTGCCGCGAGGTCGTGCCGCTGCTGCCCGACGGCGCCGGAGTGATCGTCAACGTCGCCTCGACGTCCGCGGCCCACGGCAACCCCTACATGTCGGCGTACTCCGCGTCGAAGGGCGCCGTGCTCGGCTTCTCGCTGAGCCTGGCCGCCGAGCTGGTCGGCCGCGGGATCCGGGTCGTCCCGGTCTCCCCGGGCACGGTCGACACCCCGCTCACCCGCTCGGTCGCCGTGGAGCCGGGCCTCGACCTGAGCGCGTTCGACCGGATCCGCTCGCCCCTCGGCCCGGCGCGCCCCGAGCAGATCGCGTCCGCGATCGCGTTCGCGGCCTCGCCCGACGCGTCGTACCTCACCGGCCTCGACCTGCGGGTCGACGGCGGCTCCCACATCTGATCACCCCGACAGACCCAGACCCAGAACCAGACCCAGCACGGAGGAATCCATGTCCCGCACCATCGCCGTCACCGGTTCCGCCTCCGGGATCGGCGCCGCGCTCACGAGGATCCTCGCGTCCCGCGGCGACCGCGTCATCACCGTCGACCGGGTCGACGCGGACCTCGTCGTCGACCTCGCGACCGCCGAGGGCCGCGCCGCCGCCGTCGCCGGCATCACCGAGCGCTGCGACGGCGTCCTCGACGCGCTGGTGACCTGCGCCGGCACCTCGGTCCCGAGCCCGCTGATGGTCGAGGTCAACTACTTCGGCACCGTCGAGCTCGTGGCCGGGCTGCAGCCGGCGCTGGCTGCCTCCGAGGCCGGCCGGGTGGCCGTGGTCGGCTCGATCTCCGGCACCCAGCCCAACGACCCCGAGCTGGTCGACCACCTCCTCGCCGGCCGTACGACGGCCGCCACCGACCGCGCAGCGGCCCTGGTCGACGAGGGCGCGCCGACCCGGATCTACCCGTCCACCAAGGCGGCCCTCGCGCGCTGGGCCCGCACCACCTGCGTCGCGCCCGGGTGGGCCGACGCGGGCGTACCGCTCAACGTGATCGCACCCGGCGTCATCCTCACGCCGATGAGCGCCGGGCTCATGGACGACCCGAAGATGCGCGCCGTGATGGACGCGGCGGTCCCGATGCCGCTCAACGGCTACGCCGAGCCGCAGGCCCCGGCGGAGCTGCTCGCGTGGCTGGTGAGCGAGGCCAACAGCCACGTCACCGGACAGGTGATCTACGTCGACGGTGGGGCCGAGGCGACGCTTCGCCCGGCCGGGCACTACTGAGCGGGGACCCGATGCCGATCGACGTCGCCACCGCACTCGCCGCACCGCCGGCGGTCCGCACCATCTCCTGGACCCGGCGCGACGTGCTGCTCTACCACCTCTCGCTCGGTGCCGGGCAGCACGCGGACGTCGACCCCGAGCTGGCCTGGACCTTCGAGCACGGGGTGGACGAGCGAGGTCTCCAGGTGCTGCCGACCTTCGCGGTCGTCGCCGGCAGGACGATCTCGGCCGGCGACGAGCCGGGTGCCCCGGCGATGCGGATGCCGGGCATCGACGTGGACCTGCGCCGGATCCTGCACGGCGGCCAGGCGCTCACCGTGCACCGGCCGATCCCGGCCGCCGGCACCGCCGAGCTGAGCACCCGCGTCGCCGACGTCCGGGACAAGGGCAAGGCCGCCGTGGTCGTGCTCGAGCACCGGGTCAGCGACGCCGACGGCCCGCTGTGGACCGCGCAGATGCAGGTCTGGGCCCGCGGCGAGGGCGGCTTCGGCGGCGAGCCGGGGCCGGACACGACCTGGCGCGCCCCCGACCGGGCGCCGGACCACGTGCTCGACAGCCCCACGACGCCGGGACAGGCGCTGCTCTACCGCCTCAACGGCGACCTCAACCCGCTGCACGCCGACCCGGCCTTCGCCGCGTCCGCCGGCTTCGACCGGCCGATCCTGCACGGCCTCGCGTCGTACGGAATCGTCGCGAAGACGCTCGTCGACGGGCTCCTCGACGGCGATGCCACCCGGCTGCGCGGCATCGCGGTCCGCTTCGCCGGGACCCTGGTGCCCGGCGAGACCATCCGCACCTCGGTGTGGCGTGACGGCGACCGGCTCATCCTGGCGTCGTACTGCCCCGAGCGCGGCGACCGGCCGGTGCTCAGCCACGGCGTCGCGGAGGTCGCCCCATGACCACGACCGGGCTCACCGAGCTGACCGCCCGCCCGGACGACTCGGGCATCGACACCGCGGTGGCCGCCGTACGACGTCTCGCCGCCGCGCTCCTCGCCGCCGGCGGCCGGGTCGACCTCGACCTCGACGACCTGGCCCGGCGGCTGACCGCGATGGCCGGTGAGGTCGAGGACCTCGCGCCCGAGCTCGCCGACCGCATGGTCGACATGTGGTCGGGGGAGGGCGTGACCCGGCACGACCCGGTGACCGGACCCGAGAACGCCATCGCGCCACCCCTCGTGCTGTCCGCCGAGCCTGGCGGCTCGGTCGCCGGCCCGGTCAACCTCGGCATCGCCTACGAGGGACCGCCGGGATGCGTGCACGGCGGGATCAGCGCCCTGCTGCTCGACCACACCCTCGGCGTGGCCAACGCGCATGCCGGCACCTCGGGCATGACCGGCACCCTGACCCTGCGCTACGAGCGGCCGGTCCCGCTGCACACCGACCTCGTCGTACGCGGCCGGCAGGAGCGCGTGGAGGGCCGCAAGATCTGGACCCACGGCACCATCACGGCCGGCGACGAGGTGCTCGTACGGGCCGAGGGACTGTTCATCGACAAGCACCTGGCGCGGCCCGGCCAGGGGGCCTCCCGGTGAGCGGGAGGATCTGTGTCGCCCGCCACAGCCGGCGACCTACGCTACCCGACGTCCTGGGGGAGAACGCTCCCCGACACCGTCTGAAGGGATGCGAGCGGATGTCCTTCGATCCGATGCCGGCCGGGGCGGCCGGCCCGGGGGTGACCCGGTGAGCCGCCGCCTGGTGCTGCGGCTCGGCGAGCTGGTCGCCGTCCTGCTGCTGGTCAGCTTCGGCGTGTTCATGATGGTGTCGCTGATGCCGGGCGACCCGGCGGTCGCCGTGCTCGGCGAGGGCCACACGCCCGCGGAGTACGCGGCCAAGCGCACCGAGCTCGGCCTGGACGGCAATGTGTTCGCCCGGTACGTCGACTGGCTCGGCAACGCCCTGACCGGCGACCTGGGCCGCTCCCTGGTGCCGCCCAACAGCGACGTCGTCCACCGCGTCCTCTCGGCACTGCCGGTCAGTGTCGAGCTCGCCGGCCTGGGCCTGCTGATGGCGCTGGTGCTGGCGATCCCGCTCGCGATGTGGAGCGCCTCGCACGAGGGCGGCCTGGTCGACCGGGCCATCGGCGCCTCGATGTTCGCGATCCTCTCGGTGCCGTCGTTCCTGGGCGGTCTGCTGCTGATCGCCATCTTCGCCAACGGCCTGGGCTGGTTCCCCCGCGCCCAGTGGGTGCGGTTCGGGGACAGCCCGCTCGACAACCTCTACCACGCGTTCCTGCCGGCGCTGACGATCGCGCTGATGGAGCTGGCGCTGTTCACCCGGGTGCTGCGCAACGACCTGCTGGTGACCCTGCACGAGGACTACATCCTCGCGGCGCGCGCCAAGGGCATGCCGCCGTTGCGGATCCTGCTGCGCGACGCGCTGCGGCCCTCGTCGTTCTCGCTGGTCACCCTGCTCGGCATCAGCATGGGCCGGCTGATCGGCAGCACCGTGATCGTGGAGTACCTCTTCGCACTGCCCGGGATGGGCAGCCTGGTCATCAAGTCCGCCAACAACGGCGACTTCCCGATGGTGCAGGGGGCGGTGCTCCTCATCGCCGCGATCTACGTCGTCATCAACGCCGGGATCGACCTCTCCTATGGCTACCTCGACCCAAGGACCCGCCGTGCTCATGCCTAGGAAGAACCCCGTCGGGTCGAAGCTCTCGGCCCGAAGCCTCGGTGGCCTCGGCGCCGGGATGGTGCTCGCCGGCCTCGCGCTGCTGGTCGTCGGGTGGAGCGCTCCGCTGCTGCTGTTCGTGAAGGCCGTGCTCTTCCTGGCCGGCGTCATCGTGCTCGCCCAGGGCCTGTCCCGGGTGGTGTGGGCGGTGCGTGGCGGCCGGCCGGACATCCTGCTGTGGCTGTGCTGCGGCTGGCTGGTGCTGCTGGCGCTGGTCGCCCTGCTCGCCCCGGTGCTGCCGCTCGGCGAGCACGTCGACGTCGTGAAGGCGCTCGACGCGCCGATCTACCAGTCGCCGGAGCTGCTCTCGGAGTACCCGCTCGGCACCAACAACTACGGGCTGGACATGCTGTCCCGCTCGATCTACGGCGCCCGGACCTCGCTCGTCATCGCCCTGTCCGCGGTCGCGATCGGCACCGTCGTCGGTGGCAGCATCGGTGTCGTCGCGGGCTTCCTGCGCTCGGGCGTCGACAGCGTGATCGGCATCTTCACCAACGCCCTGCTGGCGGTCCCGCCGCTGGTGCTGCTGATCGCGCTGGCCACGGTCCTCGAGCCCAAGCTGCGCAACGTCGCCCTGGCCCTGGCCCTGCTCACCATCCCGAGCATGATCCGCCTGGCCCGGGCCAACACGATCGCCTTCGCGCAGCGCGAGTTCGTCCTCGCCGCTCGGGCGATGGGTGCGACCAAGCTGCGGATCATGTGGCGCGAGCTGGTGCCCAACGTCGTGCTGCCGATCTTCTCGATGATGGTCGTGATGATCTCGGTGCTCATCGTGGCCGAGGCATCGCTCAGCTTCCTCGGCTTCGGCGTCCAGGCGCCCGAGCCGACGTGGGGAAACATGATCTCGGAGGCGGAGGGCAGCACCATGCAGGAGCACCCGCACATCGTGCTGGTGCCCGGCGTCTTCCTGTTCCTGACCGTGTTCTCGTTCAACCTGCTGGGCGAGAAGGCCCAGAAGCGCTGGGACCCGAGGAGTGCGAAGCTGTGAGCGACCAGACCGTTCTCGAGGTCGAGGACGTCCGAACCGAGTTCCAGACCGCCCGCGGCGTGGTCCGCGCCGTCGACGGCGTCTCGCTCAGCCTGCGCGCCGGCGAGACGCTGGGCATCGTCGGGGAGTCCGGCTCGGGCAAGTCCGTCCTCGGCCGCACCATCATGGGCCTGATCACGACCGGACACACCACGCAGGTCCACGGCACCGTGCGCATCGCCGGCCAGGACGTCCACGCGATCAGCGCCAAGGAGCGCCGCAGGCTGTGGGGCTCCGAGGTCGCGATGGTGTTCCAGGACCCGATGACATCGCTCAACCCGGTCAAGCGGGTCGGCACCCACATCACCGAGGCCCTGCGCCTGCACCTGGGCCTGGACAAGAAGGCCGCTGCGGAGCGGGCGATCGATCTGCTGCGTCAGGTCGGGATCCCCGAGCCGGCGCGGCGGATGAGCCAGTTCCCCCACGAGCTCTCGGGCGGCATGCGACAGCGCGTCGTCATCGCGATGGCGCTGTGCTGCGACCCGAAGCTGCTCATCGCCGACGAGCCCACCACGGCCCTCGACGTCACCGTGCAGAAGCAGATCCTCGACCTCCTCACCTCGCTGGCCGAGAGCCGGCAGATGGCGACCATCCTGATCAGCCACGACCTCGGTGCCGTCGCCGGCCGCACCGACCGGGTCCAGGTGATGTACGCCGGGCGCGTGGTCGAGCGCTCCAGCACCGCCGAGGTCTTCGAGGGACCGCGCCACCCCTACACCGAGGGCCTGCTGGCCTCGATCCCGCGCCTGTCCGACCCGCCGCACACCACGCTGCGCGCGATCGTCGGCTCGCCGCCCAACATGGCGAACCCGCCGGAGGGCTGCCGGTTCGCGCCGCGCTGCCCCTACGTGCAGGACCGTTGCACCGCCGAGCAGCCGGAGCTGCTGGAGATCGGCATGCGTCGTACCTCCCACGTCGCGGCCTGCCACTTCCCGCTGCCCGACGTCGACACCGGGACCGCCGGAGACGCGCCCCGGGCCGCCCTCGCAGAGGAGATCAGCTGATGGCCGGAAGCGGAACCGCCCACCTGCGCCCGGAGCAGGAGCCGGTGCTCACCGTCGACGACATGGTCGTCGAGTTCCCGGTCGGCCGCGGGCAGAAGGTGCACGCCGTCTCGGGCCTGAGCCTCGACCTGCTGCCGGGGGAGACCCTCGGCATCCTCGGCGAGTCCGGCTGCGGCAAGTCGACGGCCGGCCGCGCGGTCATGCAGCTGCCGTCGCCGACGTCCGGCACCGTCCGGCTCGGCGAGCGGGAGCTGACCGGCCTCACCTCGCGGCCGTTGCGCAAGGCGCGCTCACGGATGCAGATGATCATGCAGGACCCCACGTCGTCGCTGAACCCGCGCCGCAAGGTCAAGGACCTGGTCACCGAGGGCCTGGCGATCTGGGGCTTCGAGGGCACCAAGCAGGAGAAGGAGGACCTCGTCCGCGAGACCCTCTCCGCCGTCGGCCTCGACCCCGACGTGGTCTGGGACCGCCGCCCGCACGAGCTGTCCGGCGGCCAGTGCCAGCGGGTCTGCATCGCCCGGGCGCTGATGATGAACCCCGAGGTCCTCATCTGCGACGAGCCGGTCTCCGCACTCGACGTGTCGGTCCAGGCCCAGATCCTCAACCTGCTCGAGCGCACCAAGGAGCGCTACGACCTGAGCATGGTCTTCATCGCCCACGACGTGTCGGTGGTCAAGAACATCAGCGACCGGGTGATGGTGCTCTACCTCGGCAAGACCTGCGAGGTCATCCCGTCGGACCGGATCGAGCAGGACGCGGCCCACCCCTACACACAGATGCTGCTCGCCTCGATCCCCGGCGCCGGCGACCGCGAGCTGAGCGCGTCGGCCGCCGCCACCGAGCTGCCCTCGCCGCTGAGCCCGCCCTCGGGCTGCCGGTTCCGCACCCGCTGCCCACTCGCCACCGAGCGCTGTGCCGCGGAGGAGCCGGAGCTGCGCGAGGTCCGTCCCGGGCAGTACGTCGCCTGCCATCACCCGATCGTCGAGGAGTGACCCCGTGAGCAGCGCCCTTCCCGACGCCATCGCCACCGCCGCTGCGATCCGCAGCGGCGAGACCAGCCCCCGCGAGGTGGTCGAGGAGAGCATCCGTCGCATCGAGAAGCTCGACCCGCAGCTCAACGCGATGATCGGCACCCGGTTCGACGAGGCCCTCACCGAGGTGGACGCCGGCCTGCCCGACGGACCGCTGACCGGCGTGCCGGTGGTCATCAAGTCGCTCGCCGCCGATGTCGCCGGATTGCCGACGACCGGCGGCAGCCGGCTCTTCGCCGACGACGTGAAGACCGAGGACAGTGAGCTGGTGCGCCGCTGGAAGGCTGCCGGCATGGTCGTACTCGGCACCACGAACACCCCCGAGCTGGGCAAGAACGGCAGCACCGAGCCGCTGCTGCACGGTCCCTGCCACAACCCGTGGTCACTCGGGCACTCCACCGGGGGATCCAGCGGCGGGTCCGCTGCCGCCGTGGCCGCCGGCCTGGTGCCGGTGGCGCACGGCAACGACGGCGGCGGATCGATCCGGATCCCCGCCGCGGCGTGCGGCCTGTTCGGGCTCAAGCCGAGCCGCGGGCTGATCCCCGGGGCGCCGTACCCGTCCACGCTCGCCGGCCCCACCAGCGTCCACGGTGCGTTGACGACGACCGTCCGCGACAGCGCGCTGCTGCTCGACGTCTCCGCGGGCCGCGTGCCGGGTCAGGCGTCGTACGGGCCCACGCCGCCGGCCGGGGGCTACCTCGCCTGCGTCGACCGCGCGCCCGGAAGACTCAGGATCGGACTGGCGACGGCGGTCCCCGACGGTCCCGACGTCGACCCGGCCGGGGTGGCCGCGGTGCGTCGTACCGCTGACCTGCTGACCGACCTCGGCCACGACGTCGTCGAGGTGTCCCTGCCTGTCGGCTACCCGGACTTCGCCCGCTGGTCGGGGATGACGATGGGCGCCAACCTGGTCGCCCACGTCGACGACCGGCTCGCCGCCCTCGGCCGCGAGCTCCGCGACGACGACATCGAGCCCTTCACGCGGATGATGTACGACCGCTACTCGGCGATGCCGCTGGCCGACCTGCTGCGCGCCCTCGAGGGCTTCGAGCACGTGGGCTTCGCGACCGCGCGGCTCTTCGCGGACCTGGACGCCGTGCTCACCCCGACGCTGTGCATGCGCACGCCCGAGCTCGGTGTCCTCGACACCACCAAGCCCGAGGTCATGTACACCGTCGCGCCCGCCATGGCCGGCTTCACCAGCCTCGTCAACGTCACCGGTGGCTCGGCGATGTCGGTTCCCGCCGGACTCGACCCCGACGGCCTCCCGCTCGGCGCGCACTTCTTCACCGACCTCGGCGGTGAGCCGCTGCTGCTGTCGCTCGCCGGCCAGCTCGAGCGCGCTGCCCCCTGGGTGCGGCACGCGCCCCTCGCCGGCTGAGCCCGCGTCGATAGCCTGCGTCGGTGGAGCTGGTCGTCCTCGCCGCCGTGGCGGTCGCGGTGTTCGTGGTGGCCGCGCTGGTCCAGGCGGTGACCGGCTTCGGGTCCGCGCTGGCCGCCGTACCCGGCCTGCTTCTGGTCACCGACCCGGCTCGGGCGGTGGTCGCCGCGACCGTGGTCAGCCTGGTGTTGACGGCAGGCGTCGCGGTGCGGGAGCGGGAGTACGTCGACCGGCGTGATGCCGCCGTGCTGACGATCGCCGGCCTCGCCGGCATGCCCGTCGGGCTGGTGCTGCTCGCCGTCGCGGACGAGGGACCGCTGTCGGCCGGCATCGCCGTGGCGATGCTGGTGATGGTCGCGCTGCTGGCCGCCGGGCTCCGGGTCGGCCGCCGCGGCCTGCCGGTCGTCGGTGTCATCAGCGGGGGACTGCTCACCTCGACCGGGATGAACGGGCCGCCCCTGGTGATGGCGCTCGTCGACCGGGAGCCGCGGCGCTACCGGGCCACCTTGCAGGCCGTCTTCGCCGGGCAGGACGTCGTCGCCGTGGCGGCCTTCGTGGTCCTCGGCCACGTCGACCTCGACGTGCTGGCACTCGCGCTCGGTGGCGTCGCCGGACTGCCACTCGGGTGGCGCCTCGGCGACGGCATCTTCCACCGGGTCCCGCCCGCCCGGCTGCGTCCGCTGGTCATCGGCACGCTCGTCGCCTCGGCCGTCGCGGTGCTGGTCACCGCGGTCGCCTGAGGCCCCTGTGCCGATCCCACATCAGCCGTTGAGGGTCTCGACCCCGGTGGTGTCCAGGTTCGCAACCCCGAACGCGGCGTAGGTGCGCGAGCGCGAACGTCCCTCGAAGTACGGCGTCAGCCGGGCATCGAGCTCGTCGACGCTGAACGTGCCGTCGGCGGCGACGAACTTGTTCTCGACGGTGGGCGCTGCCATCAGCGCGACCATGTCGCCGTACACGACGAAGACCTGGCCGCTGATCGCAGCAGCAGCGGGGGAGGCGAGGTAGCCGACGAAGGACGCGACGCGCTCCGGCGCGAGGATGTCGAGCCGCCGGGCGTCGGGATCCTCGGCGAAGACCTGGGCGGTCATCTCGGTGCGGGCGCGGGGGCAGATCGCGTTGGCGGTGACGCCGTACCGCTCCAGGCCGCGCGAGGTCGAGAGGGTGAGGGCGACGATGCCGGCCTTGGCGGCGGCGTAGTTGGACTGCCCGGGGGCCCCGAAGAGGAACGCCTCGGACGCGGTGTTCACGACCCGGCCGAACACCGGCCCGCCGGCGCTCTTCGACGCCGAGCGGAAGTAGCCGGCGGCCGCGCGGGAGACGGCGGCGTGGCCCTTGAGATGGACCCGGATCACGTCGTCCCACTGCTGCTCGGTCATGTTGAAGAGCATGGTGTCGCGAGTGATGCCGGCGTTGTTGACGACGACGTCGAGGCTGCCGAAGGTGTCGACCGCGGCGTCGACGAGCTGCTCGCCCATGGCCCACGTGCCCACGTCGCCCTTGACGGCGATCGCCTTCCTGCCGAGCACCTCGATCTCCGCGACGACCTGGTCGGCGGCGTCGCCCATGTCGTTGACGACGACGTTCGCGCCCTGGGCGGCGAGTGCCAGTGCCTCGGCACGGCCCAGCCCGGCACCGGCGCCGGTCACGATGGCGGTACGACCGGTGAGGTCGGTGTTGCCCACGATTGCTCCTTCGGTTGGTCCTGCCCTGTCGGCCGCCGTGACGATAGGGAGCGGGACCGCCCGCCCGCGAGCGGCACTCCCGCTCATCGGTCGCGGCGGGAGCCGGCCGCGACGGCACTGCGTAGGTTCCGGCCATGAGCACCCTTCCTGCCGACGGCGCACCCGCCGGCGACTGGCTCGGCCTGACCGTCGGCGAGCGCACCGTGGCCTGGACCGACCGCGACCCGATCCTGTTCGCGCTCGCCGTCGGCGCCCGGGCCGACGACCTGGACCTGGTCTTCGAGGACCGGCTGCGAGTGCTGCCCGGCTTCGCGCTCACCCTCGCGCAGTGGGCGCCGGACGTGCTGGGCGCGGCCGGCGCCTGGGAGGTCGGTACGGCGCTGCACGGCGCCCAGTCGCTCACCGTCCTCGAGCCGCTGCCGGCGAGCGGCGAGCTGACCATGGCTGCGCGGGTCACCGGGGTGTGGGACAAGGGCGCGGCGGCGGTCTACGACCTCGCGGTCGAGAGCGACTTCTTCATCGCCACGTGGTCGCTGTTCGCGCCGGGGCGTGGCGGCTTCGGCGGCGAGCGTGGCGCGGGCCGTCCGGCCGCACCCGAGGGCGACCCGGCCTGGACCGCGGGGACCACGACGGCGGACAACGCCGCGCTGCTCTACCGGCTGCTCGGCGACCGGCACCACATCCATGTCGACCCCGTCGCCGCGGCCCGGATCGACCAGCCCCGGCCGATCCTGCACGGCCTGGCGACCCTCGCGGCCGCGACCCTCGTCGCCGCGCGGGAGACCGGCGTACACCCCGCCGACCTGACCCAGCTGGAGGGCCGCTTCGCGTCTCCGGTGTTCCCGGGGGAGCCGCTCGTCGTACGCGGCTGGTCCGACGGCGCGCTCGAGGTCGCCACGGAGCGTGGCCCGGCGATCACCGCCGGCCGCGCGGTCTTCGGCTGATTCCGCTCAGCAGGAACGTGCGCCGGGGGATCGGTCCCAGCCCACCACTATGACCGCGGGACCGCGCCGTGCGGTCCGTGATCGAGGAGGCTGGAATGGGTTCGCTGACCGGACAGGTCGCACTGGTGACGGGAGCCGGCCAGGGCGTCGGACAGGGCATCGCGCTGGCGCTCGCCACCGAGGGCGCTGACATCGCGGTGGTCGGCCGGACCGCCGCCAAGCTCGAGACGACCTGCGCGCTGCTGCGCGAGCGTGGGGTGAAGGCGGAGCCGTTCGTCTGTGACATCATCGAGACCGCCACCATCCCGGCGACGGTGGCCGAGGTCGTCGCGACCATGGGCGGCGTCGACATCCTCGTCAACAACGCCTACTCCGGCGCCTACGGCCCGCTGCTCACCATCGACGACGACGCCGTCGAGCGCAGCTTCGCCTCCGGCCCGTTCGCCACCCTGGCCTTCATGAAGGCCTGCCACCCGCACTTCGTGGCCCGCGGCGGCGGCCACATCGTCAACCTGGTCACCTCCGCGATGGTGCGCTGGGACCCGACGACGTACGGCGTCTACGCCGCCGCCAAGCAGGCCGTGCGCTCCCTGACCCGTACGGCGGCGGTCGAGTGGGCGCGTGACGGCATCCGTGCCAACAGCATCGCCCCGCACGCCCTCTCGCCCGGCTTGAAGCGCTGGACCGAGAACAACCCCGAGGAGGCGGCCGAGTTCGTCGCCGCGATCCCGGCGGGCCGGATCGGCGACTGCGAGGACGACATCGGCCGCGCCGTCGTCGCCCTCGTGAGCAGCGACCTGCGCTACCTCACCGGCGCCACGATCCCGCTCGACGGCGGGCAGGCCTTCTTCGGCTGACCCGGCTCGAAATGGCTCCGAAATCGCGCCGACCCGGCAGAAAGTAGCGCTCAGAGCGTCACCTTCGGCCGGGTCGGCAGGTTCGGCGAGACAGTTCGAGCCGGGTCGGCGTCCTTTCCGGGCTACTTTCTGCCGGGTCGCTAGAGGGACCGGGCCGCGCGCCAGGCCGAGTGGATGGCGCCCTGGATGTAGCCGACCTCGCCGGCGTCGCCGACGACGTGCACGTCCAGGCCGCGGGCGCGCAGGTCGTCGGCGAGCGGGGCGCCGGCCTCGACGTACGACGCGACCACGACCAGGTCCGCGGGGATGCGGGCCAGCTCGTCGCCGACCCGGTAATGCACCTCGGACGGGGTGATCTCAACGACCTCGGCGTCGCGGTGGACGGTGACCCCGTGCTCGGTGGCCCTGCGTACGGCGGTCCAGCGTCGCGGGATCGCCATCGGCAGGCCGGCCTGGGCACCGTGCTCGAGGACGGTGACGCTCTTGCGGCGCTCGGCGAGGAACTCGGCGAGCTCGAGGCCGACCAGCGAGCCGCCGATCACGACGACATCCCTGCCGATCGGGAGCACCTTGCGGGTGAGGTCGCGGATCCGCTCGGGGTCGCGGGTCAGGCCGCTCATCCGCCCGGCGGCACCGAGCAGGCGCAGGGTGCGGCTCCCGGATCCGCCCTCGCCGGTGATCAGACCGCGCAGCGTGTCGCCGGTGTGGACGTGGGGGAGCTCGGCGCCTGCCACGGGTGGCAGGCCGCGGTGCGCGCCGGTGGCCAGCACCACCGCGTCGGGGGAGAGGGCGACGACCGCGTCGGCGTCGACGCAGTGGCCGAGGCGCACGTCGACCCCGAGCCGCTCGACCTCGTGCTGCAGCCACTCCAGCAGAGGACCGTTGGCGGGCGTGGTGAGCTGGGAGAACCAGGCCGAGCCGCCCAGCCGGTCGCCCTTCTCGACGAGGGTGACCCTGTGCCCGCGCTCGGCGGCGACCCGCGCCGCCTCCAGGCCGCCGGGGCCACCGCCGACGACCACGACGTGGCGCCGCGTGGTGACGGTGGGGAAGGGGAGCAGCGTCTCGTTGCCGAGCGCGGGGTTCACCGCGCACACGGGTACGCCGTCCCAGAAGTTCTGCTCGACGCACACGTAGCAGTTGATGCAGGGACGCACCGACGCCGCGCGCCCGTCGCGGAGCTTGCCGACCAGGTCGGGATCGGCCAGCAGCTGGCGCCCCATCGCCACGAAGTCCGCGCCACCGCTGGCGATCAGCTCCTCACCGAGCGCCGGCAGCACGCGGCCGACGGCGATCACCGGGATCGACACGGCTTCCTTCACGGCGCGCGCCAGGTCGGCGTACGCGCCCACCTGGTTCGGCAGCGGGCCGTCGGTGAAGTCGCGGAAGGGGTTGCGGGCCCACCCGGTCACGTGGATGGCGTCGGCGCCGGCGGCCTCGAACAGCCGCGACGCCGCGACGGCCTCCTCGGTCGTGAGGGCGCCCTCCTCGCCGTACTCCTTGCCGGCGACGCGCACCAGGATCGCCAGCCCGTCGCCGACCTCGGCGCGCACGGCCCGGATGACGTCGCAGGCGAGGCGGGCCCGGTTCTCGAGGGAGCCGCCCCAGTCGTCGGTACGTCGGTTGTCGGCCCGGCTGAGGAAGCTGCCGAGCACGTACCCGTGGGCGCAGTGGATCTCGATCGCGTCGGCGCCGGCCTGCTGCACGCGCCGGGCCGCGGCAGCGAACTGCCCCACCAGCCAGGCGATGTCCTCCGCGGTCGCCTCGTGGAAGCTCGGCGTCTTGCCCTCGGAGACGGCGGTGGCCATGGCGCCGAGCTCGGTCGGGGTGTTGTCGCGCAACGCGGACAGGTCCCGCTCGCCGACGGGCATCGAGGGCACGAAGAGGGGCCGTCCGTCTGCGGTGTCGACCTTGGCGATCTTGCCGTGGTGCGTGGCCTGGACGCAGAGCTTCGCGCCGGCGGCGTGGACCGCGTCGGCGAGCGCGGCCAGCCCGGGGACGAACCGGTCGTCGGAGAGGCCGGGCTCCTTGCGGCTGGTGGCGCCGACGGGGTAGGCGACGGCGGCGGCGGAGGTGATGATCAGGCCGGTGCCGCCCGTTGCGCGGGCGACGTAGTGGGCGATGTCGCCCTCGTCGATGACGCCGTCGTGGCACAGGTTCATGTCCATCGCGGGCATGACGACACGGTTGGCGAGGCGCATCGGTCCGATCGTCCCGGGGGCCAGCAGGTGCTCGTAGGTGGCGGTTCGCGAGGTGTGCACGCGCGCAGCCTGCCGTTCCGGGCCGTTCCGGGCCCGTCGTGCTCCCGCACACCGGAAAGGTCGACGGGGCTGCCCACCGAGACGGATTCGCAAAGCCCTTCATTAACCAAGCAAGTGCTTGCTAAAGTGCCCGAACTCGAGCAGGAGGTGGCGATGAGCACGTCGGGCGGAGTCCTCGAGAGGGCCGACCGGGACCGGGCCGAGGAGCGCCCGCCGTCGATGGTCGAACGGATGACCACGATCATGGTCGCCTTCGGGTCGCCGTCGTCGCGGCTCTCGCTCGAGGACGTGCAGGACGCGACCGGGCTGCCCCGGTCGACCGCGCACCGGATCCTCAACCAGCTGATCGCGCTCGACTGGGTGCGCCACACGCCGGCCGGCTACGCGCTCGGCAGTCGGGCGCTCGGCCTCGGTGGCGGCGATGCCCCCGAGATGGACCTGCGTGCCGCGGCGGCCGAGACCCTGCGCAGCCTGCACCTGGAGACCGGGCTGGTCGTCCACCTCGGCGTGCTGGAGGGTGCGGACGTGCGGATCCTGGACAAGGTCGGCGGTGCCCTCGCCGCACGTGTCCCGAGCCGGGTCGGCGGACGGCTGCCGGCGTCGTGGGCGCTGATCGGCAAGGCCCAGCTGGCGTTCCTGCCTCCCGAGGAGGTCGACGCGCTGGTCGCCGTCCAGCTCGCACAGGCCTCGGACAAGAGGCGGGTCGACCTGGTCGCCCTGCACCGCGAGCTGGTGCGGGTCCGGGCCCGGGCGGGCGTCGTACTCGACCGGGGGCGCAACCACCTGCGACTCGGCTGCGTCGCGGCGCCGATCATCGGCCGCGACGGGCCGTGTGGCGGGATCTCGCTGGTCGGCGGGCCGCAGATCGACTTCGAGCAGCTCGCCCCGATGGTGGTGCGCGCGACGCGGGCGGTCGCCCACCGGCTGGCGTCCTTCCGCTGATCGGGAGCCGGACCGGCGCCGTCGCGACGACGCCGCCAAGGTGGGCCGGAACGTCCGCGACGCAGGAGGCCCGATGACCACGCAGTACGACGAGACCTACGACGTGGTCGTGGTCGGCTCCGGAGCCGGCGCGATGGCGGCCGCGGTCACCGCCGCCCGCAACGGACTGAGCACCGTCGTGCTGGAGAAGTCCGCGCTGCTGGGCGGGACCTCGGCGTACTCCGGCGCCGCCGCCTGGCTGCCGGGCAGCGAGGTCACCCGTCGTGCGGGATCGGCGGACTCGACCGAGTCCGGCCGGACCTACCTCCGCGCGCTGCTCGGCGAGGCCGAGGCGGCGCGTCAGGAGGCCTTCCTCGAGGCCGCGCCGGCGGTGGTCGCCGAGCTCGAGGCCGAGCCGGCGGTCGAGCTGGTGGCGCAGGCGTTCCCCGACTACTTCGACGCGCCCGGCCGGGTGCCGGGCGGCCGCTCGATCGTCCCGGTCCCGCTGCCGGCCGACGCGCTGCCCGCCGGGCTGGCCGACCTCGTGCGGCCCGCCGTCGACCGCGACCGCGCGGGCCTGGGGCACCACCCGGACCAGCCGCTCGTCGGTGGCCGGGCCTTGATCGGGCGCTTGCTCCATGCCTTCCACGACCACGGCGGCACCGTCCGCACCGGCACCGAGATGACCGAGCTCGTCGTGGTCGAGGGCCGCGTCGTCGGCGTCATCGCCGCCACTGCCGGCGGTGCGCGCCGGATCGCCGCGCGCCGCGGCGTGCTGCTCGGCAGCGGCGGCTTCGAGCGCAACCAGGACCTCCGGACCAAGTACGGCGTCCCCGGTGCCGCCGCATGGGCGATGGCGCCGGCGGCGACCAACACCGGGGAGCCGATCGCGGCCGCCGTGGCGATCGGCGCGACCACCGAGCTGATGGACGAGGGCTGGTGGTGCCCGGGCCTGCTCACCCCGGACGGCCAGGCGGCCTTCACGCTCGGGTTCCGCGGCGGCGTCGTGGTCGACCAGCAGGGCCGTCGGTTCGCGAACGAGTCGCTGCCCTACGACCAGATGGGCCGCCGGCTCTCGGCCGAGCCGGGCCGGATCCCCGCCTGGTTCGTGTTCGACTCCCGCTCCGGCGGGGTGGCGCCGGCGATCACGATGCCGGCCGCGCCCGCCGAGGAGCACCTCGCCGCCGGCACCTGGGTGCGCGCGGACACCGTTGCGGAGCTGGCCATCGACACCGGCCTTCCGGCCGAGGACCTGCAGGCGACGCTCGACCGGTTCAACGCCTTCGCCGCGGCGGGCACCGACGGGGACTTCGGTCGCGGCACCGACGAGTACGACCAGTTCTTCGCGGTCGGCGACGGCCCCAACCCGGCGCTGGTCCCGCTCGACCAGCCGCCGTACTACGCCGCCAGGCTGGTGCTCGCCGACCTCGGCACCAAGGGCGGGCTGCGTACCGACGTCGACGCGCGTGTGCTCGGCGTCGACGACCGGCCGCTGCCCGGGCTCTACGCCACCGGCAACGCCAGCGCGTCGCTGTCGGGCGCCTGCTACCCGGGGCCGGGCGTGCCGATCGGCACGGCCATGGTCTTCGGGTGGCGGGCGGTGCAGGACATGATGCGCTGACCCGGCCGGGTCAGACGAGCGTGTCCTCCACGTCGAGCCCGAAGGCGTGGCGTCCGTACATCGTGAGCGCGCGCTCCACGTCGTTCGCGACGTGGACCCCGCCGGCGTGGGCGTCGCGCCAGGCCCGCTCGATCGGGTTGCCGCGGCGCAGCGAGGAGCCGCCCGCGGTCTTGAAGAGTGCGTCGACCGCAGCAAGCGCGCGCTCGGTCGAGGTGACCTGGTCGCGGCGGGCCCGGAACCGCCAGTCCATCGGGATCTCCTCGCCCCGCACCGCGCACGCGTAGATGTCGCGGACGCTGCGCTCGGTCTGCAGGATCGCGGCGTCGATGTCCGAGGCGGCGCGCGCGACGGTGACGTGCGCGTGCGGGTCCTCGGCGAACCGGCCGCCGCCCAGGCTCAGCCGCACCCGGTCGCGCATCGTGCCCAGGTAGCGCTCGTGGGCGCCGGCGGCGATGCCGATCACCGGCGCGGTGATCGCCATCGGGAAGACGGTGCCGAACGGCATCGCGTAGAGCGGGCCGGTGTTGACGGCGCGCCCGGGTGCCTGCAGTTGGTGCTGCTCGTAGTTGCGCAACGCCCGGTGCTCGGGCACGAACGTGTCGTCCACGACGATGTCGTTGCTGCCCGAGCCGCGCAGGCCCATCGCGTCCCACACGTCGATGATCGTGTAGTCCGCGCGCGGCAGAAGCATGGTCATGAAGTCCTGGGGCCGGCCCTCCGCGTCGACCAGCAGGCCGCCGAGCGTGGCCCACGCCGCGTGGTCACAGCCCGACGAGAAGCTCCACCGTCCGCTCAGCCGGAACCCGCCCTTGACCCGGGTGATCGTCCCGACGGGGGCGTACGACGACGCGACCAGCGTGTCGGGATCGGCGCCCCACACCTCCTGCTGGGCCGCGTCCGGGTACTGCGCGACCTGCCACGGGTGGCAGCCGACGACCCCGGCGACCCAGCCGGTCGAGCCGCACGCCCCGGCGATCGCCCGCACGACCTCGTAGAACTCGAGCGGGTCGCCCTCGCGGCCGCCGTACCGGCTCGGCTGGAGCATGCGGAACACGCCCGCTCCGACGAGCTCGGCCATGGTCTCGTCCGGGATCCGGCGCGCGTCCTCAGCGGCGGGCGCCCGCTCGGCGATCCCGGGGAGGAGCTCTTCGACGGCGATGAGGACCTCGTTGCTCACGTCCGGATGCTACTGCCGGCCGGGGCCGCCGCGACCCGGTCGCTCCCGGCCAGCAGGAGGCCGCTTCCCGCGACCGGTGCGACTCCGTCAGAGTGCTGGCATGACCGCCCCAGGAACGCTCGCCGACCGCGTCGCCCGGCTCGAGGCCGTCGCGGAGATCAAGGCCCTCAAGCACCGCTACCTGCGCGCCTGCGACGCCAAGGATCCCGCCGGGTTCCGCGCCGCGTTCGTCGCCGAGGGCGCCGTGCTCGACTACGGCGAGCGGATCGGCCGGTTCGAGGGCGCCGACGCCCTGGTCGGGGTGTTCGAGGGCATCGCGCTGCGCAAGGTCGAGGGCCGCTACGCCGTCCTCGACATGCACCACGCCCTGCACGCCGACATCGACGTGCTCGGCGCCACCGAGGCGACGGGCCGCTGGACGCTGCGCTTCCGGCAGGTCGACCTGGTCGCGCAGGTGGAGCGGGTCAGCGCCATCGAGTACGACGACGGTTATGCCCTCGAGGAGGGCGAGTGGCGCATCGCCCGCTCCGCCGTCACCACTCTGTGGACCCTCGAGCAGCCGCTCGCCGACGGCTTCACGGTGAGCGGGTCGCTGCGGTGAGCGGCGAGCGGGTCGCCCTCGTCACCGGTGGCAGCAAGGGGGTCGGGCAGGGCATCGCGGTCGGCCTCGCCGAGGCCGGCTGGACGGTCGTGGTGTCCGGGCGCGACGAGTCCCGGCTGGCCGCGACCGTGGCCCGGGTCGACGCTGCCGGCGGACACGGCAGCGCCCGCACGTGCCACCACGAGGACGACGCCGAGGTCGCCGCGCTGGTCCGCGGCGTCGCCGAGGAGCACCGCCGGCTGGACCTGCTCGTCAACAACGTCTGGGCCGGGCCGCGGATGAACCACGTGCGCCCCGAGCGGTTCTGGGAGCGGCCGTTGTCGGACTGGGACAGCCTGGTCGGGATCGGCCTGCGCGCCCACTTCGTCGCGACCCACGCCGCCGCGCCGATCCTCGTCGCGCAGGGGAGCGGCCTGGTCGTCAACGTCTCCTCCGTCGGCGCCCGCGCCTACCTCCACTCCACGCTGTACGGCGTCGGGAAGGCCGGCCTCGACAAGATGACCCAGGACCTCGCGCTCGAGCTCGGCACCGACGGCGTCACGGTGCTCTCGCTGTGGCCCGGCCTGGTCCGCACCGAGCAGCTGCTCGCCAGCGGCCTGGAGTCCATCGCCGGCGTACCCGTCTCCGACGCCGAGACGCCTGAGCTGCAGGGCCGCGTGGTCGCCGCACTGGCCGCCGATCCCGCCGTCCACGGGCGGACCGGAACGGTGGTCGTCACCGCCGAGGCCGCCGCGGAGTACGGCATCGCCGAGCCGGACGGGGGAGTGCCGGTCTCGCCGCGGGTGATGTTCGGGCTCACCTAGGAGCCGGCCCGGAAGCCACCGAGGAACATCGACGCCATCAGGTCGGCGAACTCCTCGGTCGACCACGACGCCCGGTTCGGCCAGTGCATGGTGGCCCACAGGGTGTCGCGCAGAGAGCGGTAGAACACGTCGCCCGGTACCTCGGCACGGAAGTCGCCGGAGGCGATCCCGGCGTCGATCGCCGTGCGCCAGTGCCGGCGTACGGCGCGGGACTTGGTGTCGATCGCGTCCAGCAGGCCGTGCTTGCGCAGGTAGGCGCGGTCGCGCTGGTAGATCCGGGTCGCGTGCGGGTGGCTGTCGATGCACTCCAGCGTCGCGCGGACCAACCCGCGCACGGTCTCCTCCGGGGAGGTGGACGCGGCCGCGACGGCCGAGAAGGCGCGTTCGATCTGGTCCATGAAGTCGGCGAGCACCTCGCGCACGATCTCGTCCTTCGACGAGAAGTGGTGGTACAGGCTGCCCGACAGCACGCCGGCCGACTCGCCGATCTCGCGGACCGTCGTCGCGCCGATGCCGCGCTCGGCGAACATCGCCGCCGCGACCTCCATGATCTCGGTACGCCGGCCGGTGATCGTGCGCATGGGGCTCCTCCTGGTCGGTCGTCCCGGATTCTCTCCGGTCGGCCGGAGCGCGGGGGAGACGTGCCCGCTCAGCGGGAGTGCCGTTCGCGCGAGAGGGCCCGGGACGGACATGGTGACCGAGCGAAGGGGCCGGTGCCACGGCCAATAACCAAGCGCTTGCTCAAGAAGGCGCGATCTGGCGAAGGACGGTCGATGGAGGAGCTCGAGTCCCGGTTCGGGGAGTTCGTCGGCGAGGTGGCCGAGCCGCCCCGCGTGGCGCGGTACGCCGTCAACGAGGCGATGATCCGCAACTGGGTCGAGGCCCACGACGACCACAACCCGGTGTACGTCGACCCCGAGGCGGCACGCGCCACCGGCCGTGACGACGTGATCTGCCCGCCGGCCATGGTCACCACCTGGGTGATGCAGGGCTACCGCCGCTGGCGGCAGGTCCAGGCGCTGCGCGCCGAGGGCGTCCAGGAGGACCACGCCTACTCGCGGCTGCTGGCGCTGCTCGACGAGCACGGCTTCACCTCGGTGGTCGCGACCGCCCAGGAGCAGGAGTACGTCCGCGAGCTCACGCCCGGCACCCGGGTCACCTGCCACTTCACGATCGAGGACATCTCCCCGATCAAGCGGACCGGCCTCGGCAACGGCTGCTTCATCACGCTGCGCAAGCGGTACGTCGACCAGGCGGGCGAGCTGCTCGTCGACGAGAGGTTCGTGATCCTCCGCTTCGACCCCACCACCAAGGACGCACCCAAGGAGCCCGCGGCATGAGCGACGCCACCCCGGAGCGACGGACCGCCGTCCCCGGCCTGACGGTCACCCAGGACAACGAGTTCTTCTTCACCGCCGCCCGCGAGGGCCGGCTGGAGATCCAGCGCTGCACCGACTGCAAGACGCTGCGTCACCCTCCCGGCCCGGCCTGCCCCTCGTGCCGCTCGTTCGAGTGGGACACGGTCGAGTCGACCCGGCGAGCCACGCTGCACAGCTGGACGGTCGTCCACCACCCGCAGGACCCCGCGTTCACCTACCCGCTCGCGGTCGGCCTGGTCGACCTCGAGGAGGGCACCCGGCTGGTTGCCGACATCAGCGGCGTGGACCACGCCGACCTGCGCCGCGGCTTCGAGCTCGAGGTCGGCTTCGCCGAGCACGCGCACGGCGAGGTGCTGCCGCAGCTGCGTCCGGCCGCCACGACGGGAGGTGCCGAGTGACCGCGCCGAAGCCCGGCGACGTCCTGCCCGAGCTCGCGCTCCCGCTCGACCGGACGACCATCGTCGCGACCGCGATCGCCAGTCAGGACTTCGAGGACGTGCACCACGACCCCGCCAAGGCCAACGACCGCGGCACCCCCGACATCTTCATGTCGATCAACTCCACCAACGGCTTCCTCGACCGCTACGTGACCGACCTGTTCGGCCCGGCGACCCGGATCCGCAAGGTGGCGCTGCGCCTCGGCGTACCGAACTTCCCCGGCGACACCATGACGTTCTCCGGAGAGGTCGCCGAGGTCACCGAGGCCGCCGTGACGCTGAAGGTCGCCGGCCGCAACGCCCGCGGCGCGCACGTCACCGCCACCGTCACCCTCGACCAGCCCATCGGAGGCATCCAGTGAGCACGACCTTCTCCGGCGGCGCCGCGATCGCCGGCATCGGTGCGACCGAGTTCTCCAAGAACTCCGGGCGCAGCGAGTGGCAGCTGGCCTGCGAGGCCGTGCTCGCCGCCCTCGACGACGCGCAGGTCGGCGTCGAGGAGGTCGACGGGTTCGCGCTCTTCACCATGGAGACCAACCCGGAGATCGCGGTCGCCCGCGCGCTCGGCATCCCGGAGCTGACGTTCTTCAGCCGGATCCCGCACGGCGGCGGCGGTGCCTGCGCGCCGGTGCAGCAGGCCGCGCTGGCGGTGACGTCCGGCGTCGCCGACGTGGTCGTCGTCTACCGCGCGTTCAACGAGCGCTCCGGGCACCGCTTCGGCCAGGGCCCGCCGCCGTTCGCCTACAACCAGAACACCGACCAGGAGTACCGCAACTGGATCAACCCCTACGGCCTGCTCACGCCGGCCCAGCAGGAGGCGTTCCTGGCGCGGCTCTACATGGAGAGGTACGGCGCCACCAGCGCCGACTTCGGCCAGATCTCGGTGCTCTCGCGCAAGCACGCGGCCACCAACCCGAAGGCCTGGTTCTTCGAGCGCCCGATCACGATCGAGGAGCACCAGGCCTCGCGGATGATCGCCGACCCGCTGCGCCTGCTCGACTGCTGCCAGGAGAGCGACGGCGGCCAGGCCCTGGTGATCGTCAGCACCGAGCGGGCGCGCGACCTGCCGCACCCACCGGCCGTGATCACCGGCGCCGCGCAGGGCGTGGGCCCGCAGCAGATCTCGATGAGCAGCTACTACCGCGACGACATCGAGGCGATGCCCGAGGTCGAGCTGGTCGCCCAGCAGCTGTGGCGCCAGGCCGGGATCGGTCCCGACGACATCGACGCCGCGATCCTGTACGACGCCTTCACGCCGATGGTGCTGCTGCAGCTCGAGGAGTACGGCTTCTGCGGCCGCGGCGAGGCCCGGCACTTCATCGCCGACGGCAACCTCGAGCTCGACGGCCGCCTGCCGATCAACACCAACGGCGGCCAGCTCGGCGAGGGCTACATCCACGGCGTCAACGGCATCGCCGAGGGCGTGCGCCTGGTCCGTGGCACGTCGGTCAACCAGCCCGGCAAGACGCTCGACAACGTGCTGGTCACCGGCGGATCGCCCGTCCCGCACTCGGCGCTCGTCCTCGCCGCGGACCGATGAGCAGGCGGTTCGCGGGCCGCCGCGCCCTGGTGACCGGCGCCAGCCGGGGCATCGGCGCCGGCGTCGCCGAGCGGCTGGCCGCCGAGGGCGCCGACGTCGTCCTCGTCGCCCGCACCGCCGAGCCCGGCGGCAGCCGCCTCGACGGCAGCCTCGCCGAGACCGCGGCGCGGCTGGCGTCGTACGGCACCCGGGTGGCGTCGTACGTCGCCGACCTGGCCGACGAGGACAGCCGGGCCGGGATCGTGCCGGCCGCAGAGGAGCTGCTCGGCGGCACCGTCGAGATCCTGGTCAACAACGCCGCGGCGGCGATCTACCAGCCGCTGGCCGACTTCCCGCTGCGCCGGCGCCGGCTGAGCTTCGAGGTCAACGTGCACGCGCCGCTCGACCTGGCCCAGGCCGTGCTCCCGGGGATGCGCGCGGCGGGGGAGGGCTGGATCGTCAACCTCTCGAGCGCGTCCGCCCGGCACTTCGGCGGGCCGCCGTTCGAGCTGGTCGCCCCCGGCACCGACCTCGCGGTCTACGCCGCGTCCAAGGCCGCGCTCAACCGGATCACCAACGGGCTCGGCGCCGAGCTCCACGGCACCGGCATCCGGGTCAACACCGTGCAGCCGCGGGCCGCCGTCCTCAGCGAGGGCGCGTCGCTGCTCGTCGGCGACACCCTCCGGCCCGACCAGGTCGAGTCGCTGGCGGAGATGGCCGAGGCCGTCCTCGCCCTGTGCGACTGCCCGGCCGACGTCACCGGCCGCACCACCGTGAGCCTGGACCTGATCCGGGACTGGGGCCTCACCGTCCACCCCCTCGAAGGAGCATCCGCATGAGCCCCGTGATCGTCGACGCCGCGCGCACGCCGTTCGGCAAGCGCGACGGCTGGCTCTCAGGCGTGCACGCCGCGGAGCTGCTCGGGCACGCCCAGCGCGGCGTCCTCGACCGCGCCGGCATCGACCCGGCGCTCGTCGAGCAGGCCATCGGCGGCTGCGTGACCCCGATCGGCGAGCAGTTCGGCAACATCACCCGCACCTCCTGGGTGCACGCGGGGCTGCCCACCGCGACGGGTACGACGACCATCGACGCCCAGTGCGGAACGGCCGCCCAGGCGGTCAACCTGGTCGCCGGCCAGATCGCGATCGGCTCGCTCGAGGTCGGCATGGCGTGCGGCGTCGAGCTGATGTCGCGGGTCCCGCTGACCTACAAGGTCGGCACCGGTCTCGGGACGCCGCGCCCGGAGGGCTGGTCGGTCGACAACCCGGACCAGTACACGGCGGCCGACCGGATCGCCGCACGCCGCGGCTTCGCCCGCGCGGACCTGGACGCCTTCGGCCTGCGCTCCCAGCAGCGCGCCGCGGCGGCCTGGGACGCCGGCGTCTTCGACGACCAGCTGATCCCGGTCCCCACGCCCGACCACGGCACGGTGACCCGGGACCAGGGACTGCGCGAGTCCTCGACGGACGCACTGGCGAGGCTGAAGCCGGTCAAGGACGGCGGCCTGCACACCGCCGGCTCGTCCTCGCAGGTCTCCGACGGCGCCAGCGCGGCACTCCTCATGTCGGCCGGCAGGGCCGCGGAGCTCGGCCTGAGGCCGCGGGCGCGGCTGCTCAACCAGTGCGTGATGGGCGGCGACCTCGAGTACATGCTCGACGCCCCGGTCGAGGCCGCCACGAAGGTGCTCGCCCGCGCGGGCATGAGCATCGGCGACGTCGACGTGTTCGAGGTCAACGAGGCGTTCGCGTCGGTGCCGATGTCCTTCGCGCGGGTCCACGGCGTCGACGAGGACCGCCTCAACCCCAACGGCGGGGCCATCGCCCTCGGCCACCCCGCGGGCGCCACCGGCATCCGGCTGATCGCGACCGCCCTCGCCGAGCTCGAGCGCCGCGACGGCCAGGTCGCCATGGTCGCGATCTGCGCGTCCGCCGCCACCACCTGCCTCCTGATCGAACGGCTCTGACATGGCACTCGCCCTCACCGACGACCACCGCGACCTGGCCGACTCCGTCGCCGCCTGGACCCGCCGGGCCGCCCCGGTCGAGGCGACCCGCGCCCAGCTCGACGACCTCGCCGCCGGCAAGCGGCCCGAGGCCTGGGACGCCCTCGTCCAGCAGGGCCTGCACGCCATCCACCTGCCCGAGGAGGACGGCGGCGCGGGCGCCGGTCTGGTCGAGCTCGCCGTCGTCACCGAGCAGCTCGGCCGCGCCCTGCACCCCGGCCCGTTCCTGAGCACCGTCCTCGCCAGCGCCGTCGTCTCGGCAGCACCGGAGAGCCCGGTGCGCAGCGCAGCGCTGGAGGGCTTCGCCGAGGGCGCCACCGGTGCCCTGTCCGACGGGCCCGGCCTCACCGCGACGCCGTACGACGGCGGCTGGCTCCTGCAGGGCGAGACCCGACCCGTCCTGGGCCTGCCGGGCGCCGACCTGGTCGTGGTCCGCGCGACCAGTGCCACGGGCCAGCCGGTGTGGTGCGTGCTGACGCCCGCCGCCGGCGAGGTGATCGGCGAGCCGGCCACCGACCTCTCCCGATCGGTCGGCCGGCTCGTCCTCGACGGCAGGCTCGTGGGCGCGGCCGAGGTGCTGCCCGCACCCGCCGCCGAGCGGGCCGAGCTGGCCGCCGCTGCCCTGCTCGCCGCCGACGCCGCGGGCGTCGCCCGGTGGTGCGTCGACGCGGCCGTCGCCCACGTCTCCACCCGCGAGCAGTTCGGCGTCCCGGTCGGCAGCTTCCAGGCGGTGCAGCACAAGGCGGCCCTCCTGCTGGTGAAGGCCGAGATGATCGGAGCCGCCGCGTGGGACGCGGCCCGCGCCGGCGACGACGAGCACGACGACCCGGCCCAGCAGCGCCTCGCCGCCGCCCAGGTCGGCCTCACCGCGCTGCCCGCGGCCGTCGACGTCGCGGCCGAGGCGGTGCTGCTCTTCGGCGGCATCGGCTTCACCTGGGAGCACGACGCCCACCTCTACTGGCGCCGCGCGATCAGCCTGTCCGCCGCCAACGGCCCGGAGGCGACGTGGGCCGCCCGCCTGGGCGCTGCCGCCCTCGAGGGAGAGCGGGACTTCGGCTTCGTCGCCGACGACGCCCTGCCCGAGCTGCGTGCCGAGCTGGCCGCGGTCCTCGACGCCGCGCTCGCGCTCCCCGAGGACGGCGTTCCCGCCACGGGCTGGGCGCCCTCGCGCGGCGGCCGTCGCCAGGAGCACCTCGCCGACGCGCGCCTCGTCGCACCGCATTATCCCGAGCCCTGGGGCCGAGCGGCCGGCCCGGAGGAGCAGGCCGTCATCGCCCAGGAGTTCGCCCGCCGCGCGCTCGCCCAGCCCTCGACCGTGATCGGCGAGTGGGTGTTGCCGACCTTGCTGCTGCACGGGACGCCCGCCCAGCAGCAGCGGTTCGTCGACCCGACCCTGCGCGGCGAGATCTTCTGGTGCCAGCTGTTCTCCGAACCCGGCGCCGGCTCCGACCTCGCCGGCCTGTCCACCCGCGCCCGCAAGGTCGACGGCGGCTGGGTCCTCACCGGCCAGAAGGTGTGGAACTCCATGGCCGCCGAGGCCGACTGGGGCGTGTGCCTGGCCCGCACCGATCCCGACGCCCCCAAGCACGCAGGGATCTCCTACTTCCTCGTCGACATGCGCAGCGAGGGCGTCGATGTCCGTCCGTTGCGCCAGGCGACCGGGCTCTCGGAGTTCAACGAGGTCTTCCTCGACGACGTCTTCGTGCCCGACGAGTGCCTCGTCGCCGAGCCCGGCGCGGGCTGGCGGCTCGCCGTCACCACCCTCGCCAACGAGCGCCTCAGCATGGGCGCCCGGCTCAGCCACGGCTCCAGCGACCTGGTCCGGGCGGTGCTCGCCTCCGGCGCCCACGAGGCCTCGCGCGATGCCGTCGTCGAGGTCCTCGGGCGCTGCGTGGGCCGCGAGATGGCCCTCTCCGCGCTGAACCTCCGCTCCGTCCTGGCCCGGATCGACGGGCTCGGCGGCGTCGGCGGGGGCGCCGAGGTCAGCGTGCAGAAGGTCTGCAACGCGATCGCACAGCGCGACAACTCCCGCGACCTGCTCCGCGTCCTGGGACGCGACGCGCTGGTCGCCGTACCCCCGACCGGCAAGCACACCACCGACCCCGTCATCGACCACCTCGGCCTGCCCGCCGTGCTCGTCGGCGGCGGAACCATCGAGATCCAGCTCAACGTGATCGCGCGCCGGGTGCTCCGGCTCCCGCGCTGACACCCCACCCACCAAGGAAGCACGCCATGTACCCAGAGCTCTCCGACAGCTCCAAGGCACTGCGCACCGAGCTGCGCGCCTACTTCGCCGCCACCATCGACGACGAGGACCGCGCCGCGCTGGCCGACCAGACCGAGGGCGGGCCGGTGTTCGACCGGATCCTGCGCCAGATGGGCAAGGACGGCTGGCTCGGCCTCGGCTTCCCGATCGAGTACGGCGGCCGCGGCGAGGACCCCGAGGCGCTCTACGTCTTCTACGACGAGGCGCTGCGCGCCGGCGCCCCGCTGTCGCTGGTCACCCTCAACACCGTCGCACCGACGCTGATGAAGCACGGCAGCAAGGAGCAGAAGGACTTCTTCCTCCCGAAGATCCTGCGCGGCGAGCTGATGTTCGCGATCGGCTACACCGAGCCCGGCGCCGGCACCGATCTCGCCAGCCTGCAGACCCGGGCCCGGATCGACGGTGACGAGCTGGTCATCAACGGCAACAAGATCTTCACCAGCGCCGGCGTCTTCGCCGACTGGGTCTGGCTCGCGGTCCGCACCGACCCCGACGCTCCTCGCCACCAGGGCATCTCGGTCGTGCTCGTCCCGACCAGCAGCGCCGGGTTCTCGGTCACCGAGATCCACACCGTCGGCGGGATCAGCACCTCGGCCACCTACTACGAGGACGTCCGCGTCCCGCTCAGCAACGTCGTCGGCGAGCTCAACCAGGGCTGGAAGCTGATGACCAGCCAGCTCAACCACGAGCGGGTCGCCCTGGCCGCCCGCGGCGGCATCGCCAACCAGATGTACGACGAGGTGCTCGCCTGGGCGCAGGCCGAGAAGCTCGGCCCGGACAGTGCGACGACGCTGTACGACGTCCCGTGGGTGCGCAGCGCCCTCGCCGAGACCTACGCCCTGCTCAGCGCCGCCGACCTGATGAACCTGCGCCTGGTCTCCGACGTCGCCGCCAACACCCTCGGTGGCGGCGACTCCGCGGCCGCCAAGATCTTCGGCACCGAGGCCGTCGTGACCGCCTACGGCCGGCTCCAGCAGGTGCTCGGCGCCGCCGGCCTGCTCCGCCCCGGCTCGCCCGGCGCGGCCATCGAGGGCCGGGTCGAGTCACTCGGGCGGCGCGCCCAGAACAACACCTTCGGCGGCGGCACCAACGAGGTGATGCGCGAGATCGTCGCGGCCAAGACGCTCGGCATGACGCTCGGGGCCCGCCGCAAGGAGAACCAGACCGAGAAGAAGGACGGGAACTGAGATGGACTTCGCCCTGACCGAGGACCACGCCGAGGTCCGCGACCTCGCCGCGCAGATCCTGGGCGACCTCGCCCAGGTCGAGCGCGTCGTCGACGTCGAGCGCAACCACGGCGGCTTCGACGCGAGGCTGTGGGAGACCCTCGCCTCCTCCGGCCTGATCGGCATCGCCGTCCCCGAGGACAAGGGCGGCGCCGGGCTCGGCGTGGGCGGCCTGGTCGCCCTCCTCGAGCAGCAGGGCCGCCACGTCGCACCCGTGCCGCTGTGGTCGGTCGTCGCCGGCGCGGCGCTGCCGCTCGCGGAGTTCGGCTCGGCCGCGCAGGTCGAGAGATGGCTCGGACCGGTCGTCGAGGGCACCCTGATCGTGACCGGCGCCTTCGACGCCGCACCCGGCCAGGTCGCCCGGCTCACCGGGCTCCGGGTCGACGGCGGGCTGCGGGTCACCGGCGAGCTGCCGCAGGTGCCGGCCGCGCCGGTGGCGGCGGCGGTCGTCGTACCGGTGGCCCTGGAGGACGGCGGCCTGCGGGTCGCGGTCGTCCCCGTCGACCGGCGCGGCGTCACCGTGGTCCCGGTCGCGGCCACCAGCAACGAGAGCGCGGGCGCGGTCGCCTTCGAGGACGTCGTCCTCACCGAGGACGACCTGCTGCCCGCCGACGGCGCGCGCGTCGTGGCCTGGACCCGGCGCCGGCTGCGCATCGCGCTCGCCGCGGTCGCGCTCGGCGTGTGCGAGGAGGACCTGCGGATCACCGCCGCCTACACCTCCGAGCGCGTGCAGTTCGGCCGGCCGCTGTCGACCAACCAGGCCGTCGCCGTCCGGGCGACCGACGCCTACCTCGACACCGAGGCGATCCGGCTGACCACGCAGAAGGCCGCCTGGTTGCTGGACAACGGTGACGAGGAGGCCGCCGAGTCGGCCAGCCTGGTCGCCAAGTGGTGGGCCTCGGTCGGCGGGCTGCGCGTCGTCCACGCCGGGCAGCACCTGCACGGCGGCATCGGCGCCGACATCGACTACCCGGTCCACCGCTACTTCCTGTGGGGCCGCCAGGTCGCCTTCTCGCTCGGCAGCGGTGACGCCGTCGCCGCCGAGCTCGGCGACGCCCTGCCCACCGCCCCGCGCATCGGCGCGCCGGCCTGACGAGGAGAAGAACCATGGCCCGACCCGTCATCGTCGACGCGATCCGCACGCCCTACGGCCGCCGCGGCGGCGCGCTCTCCGGCCTGCACGCCGTCGACCTGCTCGGCCGCGCCCAGCGCGGGATCCTCGAGCGCACCGGCGTCGACCCCGCCAGCATCGGCGAGGTCGTCGGCGGCTGCGTCACCCAGGCCGGCGAGCAGTCCGGCAACGTCGTGCGCTTCGCCTGGCTGCACCAGGGCTTCCCCGACGACATCGGCTCGACCACCATCGACGCCCAGTGCGGCTCGGCCCAGCAGGCCGTCCACCTGGTCGCCGCCCAGGTCGCGGCCGGGTACGTCGACGCCGGCATCGCCTGCGGTGTCGAGGCCATGTCGCGGGTGCCCCTGCTGGCGAACCTCGGCGACGGCACCGTCGGCCGGCCGCGCCCGGACGACTGGAGCGTCGACCTGCCGGCACAGTACGAGGCCGCCGACCGCATCGCCGAGCGCCGCGGCCTGACCCGTGCCGACCTCGACGCCTTCGGCCTCCGGTCGCAGCAGCGGGCCCGCACCGCGTGGGACGAAGGACGGTTCGACCGTCAGGTGATCGAGGTGAAGCTGCCCGACGGCACCGTCGTCGCCCGCGACGAGGGCCTGCGGGACACCAGCCTGGAGGCGCTCGCCGGGCTCAAGCCGATCCGGGAGGGCGGGCTGCACACCGCGGGTACCGCCTCGCAGATCTCCGACGGCGCCACCGCGGCGCTGGTCATGTCGGAGGACCGGGCGCGCGCCGAGGGCCTGCGCCCACGCGGGCGGATCGTCGCCCAGACCCTGCTGGGCGCCGAGCCGCAGTACCTGCTCGACGGACCGGTCCGGGCGGGGGAGCGGCTCCTGGAGCGCACCGGCATGACGATCGGCGACATCGACCTGTTCGAGGTCAACGAGGCCTTCGCCTCGGTGCCGATGTCCTTCGCCCGGGTCCACGACGTCGACGAGGACCGGCTCAACGTCAACGGCGGCGCGATCGCGCTGGGCCACCCGGTCGGCTCGACCGGCGTCCGCCTGATCGCCTCCGTGCTCGACGAGCTCGAGCGCCGCGACCAGCAGCTCGCGATGGTCGCGATCTGCGCCGGCGGTGCCCAGGTCACCGGCGCGATCGTCGAGCGGGTCTGACGTGCTGGCGGACAAGGTCGCGGAGCCGGTCGCCGAGGAGGTCGCCGCGCTGGCGGCCGCCACTCGGCGGCTCATGCTGGCCGCGGCGACCACGGACGTCGACCTCGAGGAGCTGCGCGCCGCCCGCACCCGGATGGACGAGCTCGCCGAGACGCTCGGGCGGCGTACCCGCCCGCGGGCGCTGCGTGCCTCCTTCGCCGACCCCGCCCGGGCCCGCGAGGTCGGTCCGGACCTGGCCTGGCCGGTGTTCCGGTTCAACCCGCAGGCGCTGCCGCTCGCGATCCGGTTCGACGGCGACGCGGCGTACGCCACCACGGTGCCGAACGCGCTCTACGAGGGGCCGCCCGAGTCGGTGCACGGTGGCTACCTCGCGCACCTGATGGACTGCATGCTCGGCACGCTGGTCCAGGCGACCGGGCGCCGCTCGGTCACCGGCACCCTCGACCTGCGCTACCACGCACGCACCCCACTGGACGTCCCCCTCGAGCTGGGTGCCCGGATCGTGGCGACCACCGGTCGCAAGACCACCGCCGAGGCGTGGGTCGAGGTCGACGGTGCGCGCACGGTCGAGGCACGCGGACTGTTCATCGAGCTGCAGGAGGTCCCATGGGCTACGAGCTGACCGGCCTGGCCGGCAAGGTCGCCGTCGTCACCGGCGCCGGGCGGATGCGCTCCATCGGCCGGTCGCTGGCCGTCGAGCTCGCCCGGGCCGGCTGTGACGTCGTGGTCACCGGCTCCGGCCGGCGTCCCGAGGACCGGCCCGCCGACGAGATCGCCGCCGGCTGGAACGACATCGAGTCGGTGGCCGAGGAGGTGCGCGCGCTGGGCCGCCGGGCGCTCCCGGTCGTGTGCGACGTCGCCGACCCCGACGCCGTACGACGGCTGCTTGAGGTCACGCTCGCCGAGCTCGGACGCGTGGACGTCGTGGTCAACAACGCCGCCGCGTCGCGGGGCGAGGACCGGGTCCCGCTGACCGAGCTGTCCGTCGAGGCGTTCGACCGGGTGATCGCGGTCAACCTGCGCGGCACCTTCCTGATGACCCAGGTCTTCGGCCGGCAGCTGGTCGCGCAGGGCGAGGGCGGCAGCATCGTCAACATCTCCTCGATCGGCGGGAAGCTCAGCGGCGCGGGCACCGGCGCCTACTCCGCCTCCAAGGCGGGCGTGCAGTCGCTGACCTCGTCGGCCGCCAAGGAGCTCGGCAGGCACGCCATCCGGGTCAACGCGCTGTGTCCCGGGGTGACCGAGACCGGCCGGATCGGTGACCGGGACCCCGAGTCGTGGCAGGCCTACGTGCGCGCCAACCTCCCGCTCGGCAGGACCGGCGAGCCGGCCGAGGTCGCCGCGGCCGCGGTGTTCCTCGCCAGCGACCAGGCCGCCTGGGTCACGGGGCAGGCGTGGAACATCGACGGCGGGCAGCTGACCATCCGGTGAGCGCAGTAGTGGACGAGGAGAGCAAGAGGATGACCACGCGTGAGGAGGCCGTCGCGCGACTGACCGCGCCCGGCGCGCCGTACGAGATCCGGGTGGAGGACGTGCGCGGCGAGGACCTCGAGGTCTACGCCCACCGGCAGCACTCGCTGCGTGAGCTGCTCGAGGCCTCGCGGGACTTCGGGGACGCGGAGTACCTGGTGACCCGCGACCGGCGGATCAGCTTCGCCGACCACTACGACGAGGTGGCCGCGCTGGCCCACGTGCTGCGCACCGAGCACGGCGTCGGCAGGGGCGACCGGGTCGCGCTGTGCGCGGCCAACTGCCCCGAGTGGATCGTCGGCTTCTGGGCGGCGGTCTCGATCGGCGCCGTCGCCGTCGGCATGAACTCGATGTGGGCGCAGCCCGAGCTCGTCCACGGCCTGGAGCTGACCACCCCGAAGGTGCTCATCGCCGACGCGCCGCGGGCCCGGATGGCCGATGGGATGGGCGTCCGCGTGCTCACCGTCGAGGAGGACCTGCCGCGGATCACCGCCGCGCACCGCGGTGTCGCGCTCCCGCAGCCGGACGGGGAGATCGCAGAGGACGACCCGGCCGTCATCCTGTTCACGAGCGGTACCACCGGTCGCGCCAAGGGCGCCACCCACTCGCACCGCAACGTGATCGCCGCCGTGTGGTTCCACCTGCTCAACGACGCGATCGCCGCGGAGATGGGCTTCCCGCAGGTGGATCGCCGGTTCCTGCTCGTCACGCCGCTGTTCCACATCGCCGCGCTGCACAACCTCGCGGTGGTCCGGCTGGTCGTCGGCGACACCGCCGTGCTGCACCTCGGGAAGTTCGACATCGAGCAGGTGCTGCGGCTGATCGAGTCCGAGCGGGTCACCAACTGGGGCGCGATGCCGACCATGCTCAGCCGGATCGTCGAGCTCGGCGACCGGCTCGCCGAATTCGACCTGTCGTCGCTGCGCAGCATCTCGGTCGGCAGCGCGCCCTCCTCGCCCGAGCTCAAGGAGGCGCTGCGGCAGGCCCTGCCCGCCGCCGGGCGCTCCCTCGGCACGACGTACGGCCTCACCGAGTCGAGCACCGCCGCGACTCTCGCGCTGGCCGCCGAGCTCGCCGCCGACCCGACGACGGTGGGACGCCCCGTGCCGACCGTGCAGGTCGAGGTCCGCGACACCGCGGGCCTTCCCGTGCCCGACGGGGTCGAGGGGGAGATCCACCTGCGGGGCGCCCAGCTGATGCTCGGCTACTGGGACAACCCCGAGGCGACAGCGGCCTCCACCGCGCCCCACGGCTGGTTCCGCACCGGCGACCTCGGTCATCTCACCGACGGCCAGCTGCACATCTCGAGCCGGCGCTCCGACCTGATCCTGCGCGGGGGAGAGAACATCTACCCGGCCGAGGTGGAGGACCGGATCGTCGCCCACCCCGCCGTGCGCGAGTGCATCGTCATGGGCGTCCCCGACCCCGACTACGGCCAGGGCGTCGCCGCCGTCGTCGTGCTGCACCCGGGGGCGCAGGTCTCCCAGGAGGAGCTGTGCGCCCACACCGCGGCCGGCCTCGCGCGCTACAAGGTCCCCACCCGCTGGCAGATCACGCTCGAGGAGCTGCCCCGGAACGCGACGGGCAAGGTCAACCGCCGCGACGTCCGCCTCGTCTGACCTGGTCGCAAGCCCCCAACAGAAGGAGATCGCCATGTCCATCCCCGTCCCGGGACTGCGTCGTACCGCAGCCGTCGTGGTGGCCGCGTCGCTGCTCGTGAGCGGCTGCGCCTCGCAGGAGGAGAAGAAGCCACGCGGCCAGGGCAAGGCCCTCGCCGAGGGCTTCCGCAATGTCGACGATGCCGGTGAGCCGGTCGACGGCGGCACCCTGACGTACGGCGCCTACACCGAGCCGACCTCGCTCGACCCGACCGTGACCATCGCCGCCGCGACCACGGGCGGCATCGAGATGGCGAACATCTATGACACGCTCCTGAACTTCGACCCGGACGAGCAGGAGTTCGTGCCGCGCCTGGCGAAGTCGATCGAGCACGACGCCGACTACACGACCTGGACCCTCACCCTGCGCGACGGGGTCACCTTCTCCGACGGCACCCCGCTCGACGCCGCGGCCGTGGTCTGGAGCCAGCAGCGGTACGCCACCGCGAAGGCGCCCGAGACCGCGCTGTGGGCCGGCAACGTCACCTCGGCCACCGCCACCGACGCGCACACCGTCACCTACGAGCTGGCGCGCCCGTGGCCGCTGTTCCCGGGCATCCTCAGCACCGGGCCCGGCATGGTCGTGGCCAAGTCGTCGGTGGGGGCCGACGGCAGCTTCACGCCCGTCGGCGCCGGCCCGTTCACGCTCGGCGAGTGGAAGCACGGCGAGTCCCTCGAGCTCGAGGCCCGCGACGACTACTGGGACGGTGCCCCCCGCCTCGACAGCGTGAAGATGGCCTTCCTCGGCGACCAGCGCACCAGCCTGGACTCGCTGGAGGGTGGCGACATCGACGCGGCCCTGGTCCGCGACCCCGACCTCGTCGACGAGGTGCTGGACAAGAAGCTGCCCGCATACGTCAACATGCGTGCTGCCAGCAACGTCGCCATCATCAACGCCTCCGAGGGCGCTGCCGGCCACGACGTCCGGGTCCGCAGGGCGATCGCCCTGGCTATCGACCCCGAGCTGATGCGGGAGCGGATGTTCGGCGGCACCGGCATCGCGTCCTCCGACCTGTTCCCCGACTACTCCGTGTGGCACACCGACGCGGCCGGGCTCGCGCCCGACCGCGCGGAGGCGACGAAGCTCGTCGAGGAGGCCAAGGCGGACGGCTGGGACGGCGTGATCAGGTACGTCGACGGGACCGACCCCGCGTCGCGGGCCGCCACCCAGGCGGTCAAGGCGTCGCTCGAGGCGGTCGGGATGACCCTCGACCCGAAGCCGGCGCGCACCATCTCCGAGCAGATCACCCGGATCGCCGTGGAGCGTGACTACGACCTGGCCGGCTGGAGCATCAACTTCGTCGAGGCCGACCCGTTCGCCCGGATGTACGCGACCATGCACAGCGGTGGCACCCAGACCTACGGGATGTACACCAGCCCGGCCATGGACGAGCACATCGCCGCGTTCCAGGCCGCCACCACGAAGGACGACCAGCTGAAGGCGATCACCGCCCTCCAGGAGCAGGTCAACGAGGACGTCCCGTTCGTCACCTTCGGGCCGTTCTCCGAGCTGAGCGTGTGGACCACGAAGGTCCACGGCATCACCGGCGGCGCGAACTCGATGATCCTGCTCGACGACGCGTGGGTCGACTGACCGCCCCCAGCGATGCCCGGGAGAGCCGCTGGATGCTCCCGGGCATCCTGCTGGTCACGACCGTCACCGGCGTCGTGGGCAGCCTCGGCACCCCGCTGGTCACGGGCATCGCCCGCACCGAGAGCGTCTCGCTGGTCACCGCCCAGTGGGCGATCACCGCCACCCTGGTGACCGCGGCCGTGGTGTGCCCGGTCGTCGGGCGGCTCGGTGCCGGGCGTCGCCGGCGGCCGGCGCTGCTCGGCTGCCTCGTGCTCGTCGTGGTGGGCACCGCGCTCGGCGCGCTCCCGCTCGGGTTCGTCCCGCTGCTGGCCGGCCGGATCCTGCAGGGCCTCGCGTTCGCGATCGTGCCGCTGGCGTTCTCGATCGCCCGCAGCGAGCTGCCCGAGGAGAAGGTCCGCGGCGCGGTGGCGGCGATCTCGGTCGCCAACGTCACCGCTGCCGGGCTCGGCTTCCCGGTCACCGCGTTCGTCGCGACCCTCGCCGGCACGAAGGGCGCCTTCGGCTGGGCGTGCGCGCTGGCCGCCGCCGCGCTGGTCGTGGCGCTGGTCGTCGTACCGGACAGCGACGAGGAGGCACCGCGCGGCGTCGACTGGCTCGGTGCGGTGCTCCTGAGCGCCGCCACCGCCGCGGTGCTGTTCGCCGTCACGCAGGCGAAGGCGTGGGGGACCACCTCGCCGCTGACGCTCGGGCTGCTCGGCGGCGGGCTGCTGGCGTACCTCGCCTGCGGCTGGTGGCTGCTGCGCGCGGAGCGGCCGCTGGTGGACCTGCGGGTGGCGGTGCGTCCCGGCGTGCTGGTCGCCAACGTGTGCGGGCTGCTCGCCGCGCTCGGCATGTTCGTGCTGCTGTCGCTGTCGATGATCCTCGTGCAGACCACCGGCGAGCACGGCTACGGGCTCGGCCGCTCGGTCGCCGTGGCCGGCCTGATGCTGACGCCGTACGCCGTCACCAGCGTGCTCGGCTCCCGGATCGCCCTGTGGCTGGGGAGGTTCGTGGCGTCCGACGTGCTGCTCGCCTGCGGCTGCCTGCTGTTCGCCGCCGCCAACCTCGCGCTCGCCCTCGGGCACGACGCGCTGTGGAAGGTCACCCTCGCCGTCGTGATCGGCGGCTTCGGCAGCGGGATGACGTTCAACTCGATGCCGTGGCTGATGGTGCGCTTCGTGCCGCCGGCGGAGACCGGCAGCGCGCTGAGCTTCAACCTGGTCCTGCGCTTCCTCGGCATGTCCACCGGGAGCGCGCTGGCACTGGCCGTGCTCGCCGGGTTCGCCGACAGCGGGCGACAGACGAGCGAGTCCGGCTTCGTCGCCGGCGGCCTGGCGGGAGCAGGCCTCTCGCTGCTCGCCGCCCTGACCTGCCTGGTCCTGGGGCGGACCCGGCAGGTCGACCCCGAACGATCCGAGAGACCCGAGACAATCGAGATGCCGACGCGACCGTCGGCCGAGGAGAGAGTGTGATGGAGACCTTCGCGCAGATCGTGGCGAGCCGGGCCGGCGACGACAAGACGGGCCTGATCTTCGAGGACCGGCAGTGGACCTGGGACGAGGTGGTCGGCGAGGGAGCCGTGCGTGCCGCGGCGCTCCGGGCCGCCGTACCGACCCCCGAGGGGCGCCAGGTCCACGTCGGGGTGCTGCTCGAGAACGTGCCCGACTACGTCTTCTGGATCGCCGCGGCCTCGCTCGCCGACGCCGTCGTGGTCGGCCTCAACGCCAGCCGCAGCGGCCCGGAGATCGCCCAGGACGCCCGGCACGCCGACGTCGACCTCGTGGTGACCGAAGGCCGCCTGCGGCACCTCGCGTCCGACCTCGATGGCCTGCGGGTGCTCGACGTCGACGACCGTGCGTACGACGAGTGGCTGGCGCCGTACCGCGGCGCACCGGTGCCCGACACCGCGGAGGTGCCCGGACCGGACCACCTCGCGATGCTGCTGTTCAGCTCCGGCTCGACCGGCGCCCCCAAGGCGGTCGTGGTGGGCCAGGGCCGGCTCGGCCGGCTCACCGAGGCGATCGTCGGCCGGGTCCGGATGCGCCGCGACTCGGTCACCTACCTGTGCATGCCGCTGTTCCACGGCAACGCCGTCATGATGAACCTCGCTCCCGCGATGGCCACCGGCGCCACGGTGACGATGACCCGCAAGTTCTCCGCGAGCGCGTTCGCCGACGACATTCACCGCCACGGCGCGACCTACGTCAACTACGTCGGCCGGGCGCTGTCCTACGTCCTGACCCGCCCCGAGGACCCGCGCGACCGCACCAGCACCCTGGAGCTGGCGTTCGGCACCGAGGCCTCCGAAGCCGATGTCGCCCGGTTCACCGAGCGTTTCGGCTGCGAGGTGATGGAGGGCTACGGCCTCAGTGAGGGCGTCTTCCGGATCAACCGCACGCCCGACACCCCCGTCGGCTCGCTCGGCCTGCCCGCCGGCGACGTCGACGTCCGGGTCCTCGACGAGGACACCGGGCAGGAGTGCCCCCGCGCGCGGTTCGACGCGCAGGGCCGCCTGGTCGACGGCGGCGCCGTCGGGCAGATGGTCGCCGTCGGCATGGCCGGTTCTTTCGAGGGCTACTACAAGAACCCGGGCGCGATGGCCGACCGGGTGCGCGGCGACGACTTCTGGTCCGGCGACCTCGCCTACCGCGACGAGGCGGGGTTCTTCTACTTCGCCGGCCGCTCCTCGGACTGGCTGCGCGTCGACAGCGAGAACTTCTCCGCCGCGCCGGTCGAGCGGGTCGTCCAGCGGCTGCCGTGGATCGCGGCCGCACCGGTGTTCGCAGTACCGGACCCGCGCACCGGCGACAGCGTCATGGTCGCCGTCGACCTCGAGCCCGGCGCCACCTTCGACCCCGTCGCGTTCGGGGAGCACCTCGCCGCCCAGCCGGACTTCGGCGCCAAGTGGTGGCCGGCGTACGTGCGTGTCGTCGACCGGATGCCGCTCACCGGGAGCGGCAAGATCGACAAGGCCCCGCTGCGCCGCGCGGCGTGGAACACCACCGATCCGGTGTGGGTGCGGGTGGGCCGGACCGCGCAGTTCCGGCTCCTCGACGACGACGGACGCGACGCCATCGAGAAGGAGTTCGTCGAGCAGGGACGCCAGGCGCTGCTGCCCTGAGGTGGTCGAGGAGGTCGCGCAGCGACTCCGGTGGTCGAGGAGGTCGCGCAGTGACTCCGGTGGTCGAGGAGGTCGCGCAGCGACCGTCTCGAGACCCCCTGCTGTGCTCTCGCCAACACTCCCCGGACCAGTCCCGGCAGCATCTCGCCTGGTCTCGTGACGCGCCGCGATCTCGCTTGCTTCGCGGCGCGAGCTCGCCGGCGCTCCTCGACCTCCTCGCTGACCAGCGTCCGTCCTCGTACCTCGGACGGGCGCTGCGCTCGGATGCCCGCTGAGTGGGAATCGCGCCGACTCGTCGGGCGGGCGTCTTCCTAGTGTGACGCCACGCACAGGCCACCGGGGGCCTGCAGGCGCCCGACAGCCCCAGTACGAGACCCACCTGGAGTGAACAGTGAAGACACGCATTTCCGTGCGCACGCGGATGGCCGCGGCCCTGTGTGCGACCGCTCTCGCCGCCACGGCCTGCGCCAGCAGCGACGACGGGGACAAGGACTCCTCCGGCGCCAGGACGTCGCCTCAGGACCTGTACAAGGACGGCCTCGTCAACCCGGAGAAGGACCCGGGGGAGCCCGTCGACGGTGGCACCCTGCGGATGGCGGAGTACTCCGAGGCGGTCGTCCTCGACCCCACGAAGACCTACCCGACCGGCTCGACCGGCCTCAACGTGATGGCGTCGATCTACGACACCCTGATGCGCTACAACCCCGAGACCAAGGGCTACGACCCGCAGCTGGCCGAGTCGCTCGCCAGCGACGACAACATCACCTGGACGCTCACTCTGCGCGACGGCGTGAAGTTCACCGACGGCACCGCCCTCGACGCCGACGCCGTCGTGGCCAGCATCCAGCGCTTCATCACCAACCGGGGCCTGCACGGCCAGATCCTGGGCGCCAACCTGAAGTCGATGGTCGCGACCGACAAGTCGACGGTCACCTTCACCTTCAACGGGGCATGGGCGCGCTTCCCCAGCCTGCTCGCGGCCGGGCCCGGCCTGATCCTGGCCCCCGCGGCGTACGCCGACCCGGCGAGCTTCAAGCCGATCGGTGCCGGTCCGTTCGTGCTGGAGAGCCAGGCGCCGGGCGAGAAGACCGTGGTGAAGGCCAACGAGGACTACTTCGGCGGGCGCCCGCACCTCGACAAGATCGAGTTCCTGCAGCTCGGCCCCGACCAGACCAAGCTGGAGTCCCTCGAGGCCGGTGAGGTCGACGCGGTCTACGTGTCGAGCGAGAAGGTCGTCAAGGACCTGGTCGCCAAGGGCTACGCCGGCAACATGAGCGCCGTCAGCGGTGTGCCGACCATCAACTTCAACCACCGCGAGGGCACGGCCACCGCCGACGTCCGGGTGCGCCAGGCGGTCGAGCTGGCCTTCGACGCCAACACCTTCCTCGAGCGCACCACCGGCAGCGACGTGCTCGCCGACCGTGGCCTGATGGGCGCCACGTCGATCTGGAAGACCGGCGTCGAGCCGGTCGAGACGGACCCGGCCGCGGCGAAGAAGCTGGTCGAGGAGGCCAAGGCCGACGGCTTCGACGGCAAGCTCCACTACGTCGGCCTCAGTGACGCCACGTCCAAGTCCGGCGCCGTGGCCATCAAGGCGATGCTCGACGCGGTCGGCTTCGACGTCCAGCTCGACCTGGTCTCCGCCGTGGGCGACGTCGTCAAGAAGGTGTACGTCGACGGCGACTTCGATCTCGCCCGCGGGTCCAACAGCATCCCGGACTCCGACCCGTACGCCGCCCTCGACACCGCGATGGACAGCACCTCGGGCGCCAACCCGGGCCGCTACGCCAGCCCGGAGATGGACGGCCTGCTCGCCGAGCTGCGCGCCGCCGACGGTCCCGAGGAGGGTGGCGCCACGCTCGCGAAGATCGAGGAGCTGTGGAAGAAGGACGCGGTCTACCTCAACGTCGGCTTCGGCGGCTTCCTCGAGGCGTGGAACGACAACGTGCACGGCATCACGCCCACCACGCAGACCGCGGTGCTGTTCGACGACGCGTGGCTCAGCAAGTGAGCTGACCCAGCCTCACCCCCAGCCTGACCCAGCCGGTGCCCTGGCCGCTCGTGCGACCGGGGCACCGGCGTTCTCATCGAGAGGAACCCACCATGGACGACCGCGCAGCACTGATCGAGCGCCTCGCCGAGATCGCCGCCGCCATCGACGGGCGCGACTGGAACACAGTGTCCGGCGCGTTCACCGCCGACGCCCACGGCTACGGCAAGGACGGCGGTCCCGCCGCCATCGTCGCGCAGATGCGCGCCCACCTCGACGGCGTCGGCCCGACCCAGCACCTGCTCGGCAACCACCGCGTCGAGGTCGACGGCGACCGGGCCCGCACCCTCACCTACGCACGCGTCCACCACGTCGGCGCCGGCCCGATGGAGGGCTCGTTCTACGAGTGCATGGGTGAGTACGACGACCGCTGGGTCCGCGACGGCGAGCGCTGGCTGCTCGCCCGGCGCACCTTCACGATCCGGATCGGACTGGGCGACTTCGCCGTGCTGCGCGGCTGAGGCTCAGCCGCCCGAGGGCCGCACTCCGTCGAACGCCGCGAGCACCGCGCGCACCGCGGGGGAGTCGGCCATCGTGCGCCGGTGCAGGGCGTCGACGAGGCGCACCGGCTCCGGATCGGCCACCGGTACGGCGACCAGGTCCTCGCCGAGCGCCGCCCGCCCCATCCGCGGCACCAGTGCGACGCCGAGCCCGGCCCGCACGAGGGCGAGGTGGGACTCGAACTCCGCGGACACGTGGGCGATGCGTGGCGGACGTCCGGTGCCGTCGTACATCCGCGAGAGCCACTGACGGCAGATCGTGCCCTCGGGCGTGGCGATCCAGCCGATGTCCACGAGATCGTGCGGCGTCACCGTGCGCCGGGTCGCGAGCGGGTCGTCGCGGTGCACGATCAGGTCGGCCACGTCGCCGTGGAGAGGTGTGGCGAGGACGTGGTCGGGTACGGCGAGCGCCACCCCGCCCCACCGGTGCACGATCCCGAGCTCGACCTGGCCGCTGGCGACCAGCTCGACGACGTCCCACGGCTCGGCCTCGCGCAGGGTGAGCGTCAGGCCGGGGTGGGCGTCGTGCAGGCTGCGGGCGATCGGCGCGACCAGGCCGCGCATCGCCGTGGAGAAGGCGGCCAGCCGGATCCGGCCGGCGACCACACCGGCCCGCTCCTGCAGCGAGGCCTCGAGCTGCTCGAGGTCGGCGAGGACCTGCTCGCCGGCGTCGACGAGGTGCTGGCCGTGGCTGGTGAGCATCACCCCGCGGCCGACCCGCTCGAGCAGCGGGGCGCCGGTCTGCTTCTCCAGCCGCTTGACCTGCTGGGAGATGGCGCTGGGGGTGTACCCGGTCGCCGCGGCCGCCCCGACCACCGAGCCGTGGGTGGCCACGGCGCGGAGTCCGGCGAGCGCGTCCAGATCGATCATGCAGGAACGCTACATCGTCTGCGCCAGATCTGTTTGCTGGTGCTTCAAGGTCGCGGGCGGGACGATGGACGACGTGAGCCGCCGTGACCAGTCCCTCGCCGCCCTGGTGGCCGTGATCTGGGGCTTCAACTTCGTCGTCATCGACTGGGGGATGGGCGAGGTTCCGCCGCTGCTGTTCCTTGCGGCGCGCTTCCTCGCCGTGGTCGTCCCGGCGGTGTTCCTGCTCGACCCGCCGCCCGTGCCGTGGCGCACCGTCGCCGCGGTCGGGACGTTCATGTCGCTGGGCCAGTTCGCGTTCCTGTACGTCGCCATGGACGCCGGGATGCCGCCCGGGCTGGCCGGGCTGGTGCTCCAGGCGCAGGTGGTGCTCACCATCCTCATCGCCGCTGCCGTGCTGCGTGAGCGGCCGACCCGCCCGCAGGTGCTCGGCGTGGTGCTGGGCGTCGCCGGGCTGGTCGTGGTCGGCCTGGGCCGCGGCGGTCACGTCCCCGCGGTGGCGCTGCTGCTGTGCCTGTCGGCCGCCCTGATGTGGGCGATCGGCAACGTCGTCTCGCGCGCCTCGGGCGCCACGGGCGGGCTGTCGCTGACCGTGTGGTCGGCGCTCGTCGTACCCGTCCCGCTGGTGCTGCTCTCCCTGGTCGTCGACGGCCCGGCCGCGGTCGCGGACGGCCTCGGCGCCTTCGGCTGGCGGGCGGCGGTCTCCACGCTCTACACCGCCGGCCTCGCCTCGCTGGTCGGCTACGGGATCTTCAACACCCTGCTCTCACGCAACCCCTCGGCCGCGGTGGTGCCCTGGATCCTGCTCGTCCCGCCGGTCGCGATCGGATCGGCGTGGGCGCTGCTCGACGAGGTCCCGGCGCCGGCCGAGCTGGTCGGGGGAGCGGTGCTGGTGCTCGGGGTTGCCGTGTCAGCGCGCCCCATGCGAATTGGTCGCGATCGGGGCGATTCTGCGACCAATTCGGATGGGGCGCCGGTGGTCAGCGCCCCGACTCGGTGTACGCCGGACCCGTCCCGGCCAGGCTCGCCAGGGCAGCCCGCACCCGCCGGGCGGTGAAGTCGGCCGCCCGCTCGTCGATCTCGGCGAGGGTGAGGAAGTCGGCCGTCTTGATCTCGCGTGGCTGCGGGACGACCTGCTGCACGATCGAGGCGGGGTGCACGCCGCCGTCGAAGACCAGGCACAGGGCGTCGTCCCAGCCGCCCCACGGCGGGAGCCAGTCGGTGAGCAGCAGCGCTCCGGCATCGATCGTGAGGTCGAGCTCCTCCTCGACCTCACGGGCGACCGCGACCCGCGGCGACTCGCCGACCTCGACCACGCCGCCGGGCAGGTCCCAGTCGGTCTTGTAGGTCAGGTTGCACATGAGCACCCGCGGCTCGGAACCGTCGGACCCGTCGCAGTCGCGCACCAGCATCTGGCCGATCCCGCGCTTGCGCGGCAGGAACGAGTTGAGCAGTGCACGGAACCCGCCCGGCTCGTGGACCGGCACGTCGTCGACCAGCCGTGCGTAGACCACCACGTCGCCCGCGCGACCGCGCTGCACGCCCTCACGCCGCATCCCCGACCAGGTCGCGATCCGCTGCGCCTCGGCGTCGTCGATGGCGACCTTCACCTCGACCCGCTCGTGGTCGGTGAGGGCCTCGGCCACCTGGCGGCGTACGACGTCGACCGCGGCCTGCCAGCCGCGCTCGGTCAGGTCAGAGGTCCAGGTCAGCCGGGCGACGCCGTCGTCGACGGTGGCGTGGCTGATCTCGGACTCGGGCACGCGCTCACCCTACGGGTGAGCGCAACCAGAGAGTGGCGAGAGGGGGCACCACGAGGTCGGCGTACGCCGGGCTTCCGCCCGGCGCGCCCGACTCGAGCGGACCTGCCGCCCGTGCGTGGACCACGCCGAGGTTGCCGACCCCGCTGCCGCCGTAGGTCGTCGCGTCGGTGTTGAGCAGCTCGGCCCACTCGCCTTCGACCGGGAGGCCGAGCCGGTAGTCGTGGGGGACCGCGGCGAAGTTGGTGACGCAGACCAGGTCGGGCGTGCCGGCGTCACCGGAGCGGCGCACGAACGAGAAGACGTTGTGGCCGGCGTCCTGGGCGTCGATCCAGCCGAAACCGGCGGGGTCGTTGTCGAGGCGCCACAGCGCGGGCTCCTCGCGGTAGCGGGCGTTGAGGTCGCGCACGAAGTCGCGGAACGCGGCGTGGTCGGGCTTCTGGAGCAGCCACCAGTCGAGCTCGCGGGCCTCTGCCCACTCGGTCTCCTGGGCGAGCTCGGTGCCCATCATCACGAGCTGCTTGCCGGGGTGGGCCCACATGTAGGCGAGGTAGGCGCGCAGCGTGGCGAGCTGCTGCCAGCGGTCGCCGGGCATCTTGCGCACCAGCGAGCCCTTGCCGTGGACCACCTCGTCGTGGCTGAGCGGGAGCACGTAGTTCTCGGAGAACGCGTAGGCGAGCGAGAACGCCATCTCTCCGTGGTGGTAGGAGCGGTGGATCGGGTCGTGCGCGAGGTAGCGCAGGCTGTCGTGCATCCAGCCCATGTTCCACTTGAACCCGAACCCGAGCCCGCCGCCCGACGTCGCGCCGGTCACGCCCGGCCACGCGGTCGACTCCTCGGCGATGGTGACGATGCCGGGCACGCGCTTGTACGCCGTCGCGTTCAGCTCCTGCAGCAGCTGGACCGCCTCGAGGTGCTCGTGGCCGCCGTACCTGTTGGGCGTCCACTCGCCGTCCTTGCGGCCGTAGTCGAGGTAGAGCATCGACGCGACACCGTCGACGCGCAGACCGTCGACGTGGAACTCCTCGAGCCAGTACAGCGCGTTGGCGACGAGGAAGTTGCGGACCTCGGGGCGGCCGAAGTCGAAGATGTGGGAGCCCCACTCCGGGTGCCAGCCGCGCCGCGGGTCCGGGTGCTCGTAGAGCGGGGTCCCGTCGAAGCGCACCAGCGCCCAGTCGTCGGTCGCGAAGTGCCCGGGCACCCAGTCGAGGATCACCGCGATGCCCGCGCCGTGCAGGGCGTCGACGAGGCGGCGGAAGCCGTCGGGGTCGCCGAAGCGGGCGTCGGGGGCGAAGTAGCCGGTGACGTGGTAGCCCCAGGAGCCGCCGAACGGGTGCTGCATGACCGGCATCAGCTCGACGTGGGTGAAGCCGAGGTCGGCGAGGTACGCCGGGAGGTCGGCGGCCAGCTCGTCGTACGACCAGAAGGAGCCGTCGGGGTGGCGCTTCCACGAGCCGAGGTGGAGCTCGTAGGTCGCCATCGGCTCGTTGACCGGCTGCCGGGCGGCACGCGCGGCGAGCCAGGCGTCGTCGGTCCAGGTGTGGGTACTGGAGAACACGCGCGAGGCGGTCGCGGGTGGCGCCTCCGCATGGAAGGCCATCGGGTCGGCCTTGTGCCGCCACAGACCGTCGGCACCCTCGACGACGTACTTGTAGGACGCGCCGGACCCGACGCCCGGGACGAACAGCTCCCACAGTCCGCTGCCGATCGTGTGCAGCCGGTGGGCGTTGCCGTCCCAGCCGTTGAAGTCCCCGACCACGCTGACGTTGCGGGCGTTGGGGGCCCAGACCACGAAGCTGGTGCCTGGCTCCGGCTCCTCGCGGACGTGGGCACCGAGGACGTGCCACAGGAGCTCGTGCCGGCCTTCACCGATCAGGTGAAGGTCGACCTCGCCGACGGAGGTTCCGGAGGTGCTGCGCGGGACGGGCGGCATCTCGTTGAGTCTAGCCCGTGCGCCATGATGCGCGGGTGAGTGAGCGCATCGGCTGGAGGTACACCGTCCTCGTCCCGGCGGTGCTGGCGGTGCTGTCGATGATCGGGCCCTTCAGCATCGACACGCCGTTCCCGGCGTTCCCCGAGATGGGGCGCGACCTCGACGTCGACACCGGCGCGCTGCAGCTGATCGTGACCGTCTACCTCGGCTCGTTCGCCCTGATGAGCGTCTTCCACGGCCCGCTGTCCGACGCGGTCGGCCGGCGGCCGGTGATGGTCGGCGGCGTCGCGGTCTACGTGCTCGCCTCGCTGGGCTGCGTCGTGTCCGGCAGCCTGCCGCTGCTCCTGGTGTGCCGCGCCCTGCAGGGCCTCAGTGCCGGCGGCGCCACCATCGTCAGCCGGACCGTGATCCGCGACCTCTTCGACGGCCCGCAGGCGCAGAAGCTGATGAGCCGGGTCGCGATCATATTCGGCCTCGCGCCTGCCGTCGGACCGCTGCTCGGCGGGGTGCTCCTGCAGCTCGGCCCCTGGCAGCTGATCTTCGGCTTCCAGGCCGCCATGGGTGTGCTGCTGATCGCTTCCGTGCTCTTCCTGCTCCCCGAGACCCACCCGCGCGAACGCCGGGTCCCGCTGCAGGTCGGTGCCGTCCTCGGCGGCCTGGTCGAGGTCGCCCGGGTCGGCGCCTTCCACCGCCTCGGCTGGGCCACCGCGCTGATCTTCGGCGCCCAGTTCCTCTACATCGGCGGCGCCGCCATCTTCGTCGTGGACGTCCTCGGCGAGGGCGAGCTCGACTTCTGGAAGCTGTTCGTCCCCATGATCGGCTCGATGATGCTCGGCTCGTGGCTGTGCGGCCGCGCCGCCGGCCGGATCTCCGCCCGCCGCCTGGTCTCCTGGGGCTGCACGACGTCCTTCGCGGGCGGGGTGATCGGCGTCCTCGTCGCCTCCCTCGGAGCCGGCGACGAGCTGCCCTGGGCCGTCATCGGCGTGTCCCTCATCGCCCTCGGCAACGGCATCACGTACCCGACCATGCAGCTGATGCTCCTCGACCGCTTCCCGGCCCGCCGCGGCGCCGTGGTCTCGCTCGCCACGTTCATCGCCCTCGTCCTCAACGCCGTCACCGCGGTGGCCGTCGTACCCGTGATCGGCGGCTCGGCCCTCGGCTTCGCCGTCGCCGCCCTCGTCGGCGTCGGCGCCGGCCAGCTGTGCTGGAGCTGGCACGTCGCCGTCGAGGACCGGGACTGCGCCGTCTCCAGGGACGTGGGCGAGCGGGAGCCGGTCGAGCTGCTGTAGGTCGTTGCATGAATCCCCGGTCGGCCGGGGATTCATGCGCTTGTCAGGGGTTGCAACGCCCGACAAGCGCAGGAAATGCCTGACTGCTGTGACGCAAGTGATAGGTGGGGGCCCGGTCGCGGTCAGAGCCCGCGGTGCTCCCGCCGGAGCCGGCGGATCCGTTGGACGTTCTGCCATGGGCTGAGCAGGGCCCCCTCGGCGACCAGGCGCACGAAGTACCGGGATCGGCGCCTGTACGCCCTGGCGCCGCTTCTCCATCCAGATGATGTCGACGGCGTCGTCCATGCTCATCCGCTTCCGGTCCCGTCTGATCCGTCGGATCGCGGCCTTGAAGACCGCGCGCATCTCCTCGGGCGCCGCGATCCACGGCAGGTCCGTGAAGTCGCCCCCGGGCATCAGCGCCGCCAGGTCTGCCGCGGCGCGAATCCGCCGCGTCGCAGCCAGTGCTCCGTGTAGACGATCCGGTCCGGCGTGATGACCGTGAGCGGGTCGGCCGGCGGCTCCGAGAGCGAGCGGCCACGCTCGACGTGGTCGGACTGCCAGCGCACCGCCTCCCAGTACGCGTCGGCGTCGGGGTGGTCGCGCTCGAGCGTGCGGGCGGTGCCGAACAGCTGTGCGCCGCGGCTGCTCGCCTGGCCGACCAGCGGGGCCACGATGCCGGCCGAGACGCGGGGGTCGCGGGCCAGGTTGCGCGACTTCGGCGATGCGTTCCAGCTCGTGTAGAAGATCTCGAGGCCGAGGCTGAAGTAGCGGACCGGGGTGGCGGCGGGTGCGCCCTCGGCGTCGACGGTCGCGATCACCGCGGTGTTCAGGCTGGAGAGCAGGTTGAGGATCCGCTCCTCGAGCTGCTCCCGCGGCAGCACGCCGTCGGGCGAGGGTCCGGCGAGCCACGGGTTGGTGACGGGCATGCCCGATCCTCACATGTCGACCCCGATGAACTGAGGGTCCCCGCCCTTCCCGCTCAGCCGGTCCAGCTCCGTGCAGCTGCCGGGGGCGATCACGCAGTCGTGGACGGTGCCGTCGGCGGTGGCGACGAGGACGGTGCCGTCGGTGTCGACGGCGTACCAGGCGGGACCGTCCTGCTGCGTGCGCGGACCGACGGCGAGGATGACGGGCTCGTCGCCCGGGGCGGTCGGCTGGAGGGTGCTGCTCCAGTACAGGACGTAGCGGCCGTCGAGCGTGAGCTGGGCGTCGATCCCGGGCCCCTCGACCAAGCGCAGGTCACCGGGGACGGTCGGCCGGGGACCGGTGTAGAGGACCACGCCGCCACGTACGTCGGCGACGCGGGTCTTCGGCGGGGCGAAGTCCTGCCAGGTGTCGTCCGCAAAGGTCCAGGTGCGGGTGCCGGCCGCGTCGCGGACGAACACCCGGCCGCTGTCGATCCCGTCGACGACGAGGTCGTCGCACGCCCCGCAGTCGAGCGTCGTGGACCCCACGTCGGCTCCCGTGTCGAGGTCGCGGACGGTGATCGTCGCGACCCCCTCGCGCAGCGTCGCCCAGGCCACGAGCGGCGCCTGCGCGTCGACCTTCGCCGTCGGGTGGAACCCGGCCGGGGCGTCGAGCGGACCCGTCACCAGGCGCACCACCGAGCCGGACGCGTCGAGCAGCATCGGCCGGCCGGCGTCGAAGAACACCACACCGCGGGGGGTCGCGACGGCGTCGGTGTCGAGGTAGGTCAGCTTCCCGTAGTCGAACGAGCGTCCACCGAGGTGGATCGTCACCCCGGGGTCGGCGTACGCGCGGGCACCGTGGGTGAGGTCGAGCGCCCCCACGGAGGCGTACGCCGGGTCGCGGACCGCCTGCCCGTCGTGGCCGGTCCCCGGCAGGGTGACGGCCAGGCCGATCCCCGCGGCGAGCACGGTGGTCGCGGCGAGCGCGGCCGTCGTACGCCGTCGCCGGCGCAGCCGACGTCCGGCGGCCCGGGCGGTGGACAGGTCCGCGGGAGGCACCGCGAAGTCGTCGATCCGCTCGGCGAGCAGGTCGCTCAGCTCGATGGTCACTCGTCGTCTCCCGTCGTGAAGGCGCCACATCGGCGCAGGCCGGTGAGCGCGGCCGCGGCCTGGGACTTGACCGTCCCGCGCGAGCAGCCGAGCGCGAGTGCGATCTGCTCCTCGCTGAGGTCCTCGTAGTAGCGCAGCACGATGACCGCGCGCTGCCGCGGCGGCAGCGCGCGGACCGCGGCCCACATCCGGTCGCGTTCGGCGACGGCGCCGTCATGGGCCTCGGCGACCAGGCCTGTCTCGACGGTCGGATGGGGCCGCTCGCGCCGCGACCACGCCTTGCGGCGCAGGCCGAGGATCTCGTTGAGGACCATCCGGCGCAGGTAGGCCTCCGGGCTGTCGGCCCGACGTACCCGTCCCCACGAGGCGTACGCGCGCGCGAAGGCAGCCTGGACGGCATCCTCGGCACTGGCAGCGTCGTCCGCGACCGCACGCGCCATCCGGTACAGCCGCGGCCACTGCGCCGCGAACAGGTCGGCGTACTCCCGCTCGTCGTCCACCAGCACCTCCTCGACGAAGGATGCCGGAGGTGGCGCGGTCCCGAGACTCTCCATACCCCCAAGATGTCGCCGGGCGCCCGTTCGGTTGTGTCGGTCGTGCCGGTGTGATGATGCGGGCATGGCTCGTCTCGTGGTGCTCGCCGTCCTGGCCGTCCTCACCGGCCTGATCACGCCCGCGGCCCCGGCGTCGGCACACTCCCCGGCGACCGTCCGTGCGCACCTGCCGCTCGCCGGGCGGGTGGTGGTGATCGACCCCGGCCACCAGCTCGGCAACTCCCGCCACCGCGCCGAGATCGCCCAGCCCGTCCCCGCGGGCAACGGCCAGACCAAGCCGTGCAACACCACGGGTACGGCGACCAACGGCGGCTTCCCCGAGGCGACCTTCACCTGGCGGGTGGCCCGCCGTGTCGCCGAGCGGCTGCGCGCGCTCGGCGCCGAGGTCGTCCTGACCCGTACCACCAACAGCCGCGCCGACTGGGGGCCGTGCGTCGACCTCCGCGGCCGGCTCGGCAACGCCGGGTACCGCGGCTGGGACCGCCCCGCCGACCTCAAGCTCAGCATCCACGGTGACGGCTCGCTCAGCGGAGGCCGCGGCTTCCACGTCATCGTCGCCGCGAAGCCCGAGGGCCAGGTCGCGTCCACCGCCTTCGGCCGCACCGTCCGCGGCGCCCTCCACGGACGCGGCTTCCGCAACGCCACCTACACCGCCGGCGGCCGCGGCCTCACCCACCGCTCCGACCTCGCCACCCTCAACCTGTCCGAGGTCCCGACCGCGATGGTCGAGCTCGGCAACATGCGCAGCGCCGCCGACGCCCGGGTGATGACCTCGGCGAAGGGACAGAGGCGGTACGCCGCCGCCCTGGCCACCGCGGTGCGACGCTACCTCGGCTGAGCCCCGCGGGCGGCGTCCGAGCGCTCGAACGCCCACGCCGACAGCCCGAACATCCCCGCGAAGCCGGCGCTGAGCCAGAGCACGTCGAGCGTCTGGGCGTCCTCGGCGAGCCCGGAGGACACCGCGACCGCGCCCGCGAGCAGCACCGCGGCGGCCGTGACGCCCAGCGCCACCGCCAGGCCCCGCGCGCGCAGCCGCGCCAACGCGGCGCCGGCGAGGCCCACCAGCAGGGCACCGACGTAGAGCAGGTCCGGTGGGCCGCCGTCACCCACGATGCCGAGGGCGGCGATGCCGAAGGCGAGGACGAGCGTGGTGCCGAGCGCGACGACCGCGCCGGCGGCGTACCAGGTCCTCGAAGTCCTCATGCCCCGCACGCTACGGCCCCGCAGGGGCAGGAGGTGGTCGGGAATCGTGGAGATCTGGTGCAGACCGCTCGAGCGGCCAGACGCAGGCTCAGCCGGCCGTCAGCCGAGCGACCCCCGCCAGCGGGATCGGCAGCCAGGTGGGCCGGTTGCGCGCCTCGTAGGTGCACTCGTAGACCGCCTTGTCGACGACGTACGCCGTCAGCAGCGTCCGGGCGGCCGGCCACAGCGGCTGCCCGCCCAGGTAGGCGGCGAGGAACGCCTTGCGGTTGCGGCGCGCCCACTCGTCGGCCCGCACCCCGCGCTGGTGCAGCACGTCCGGATCCTCCTCGGGCATCGACTCGGCGACGGCGTGCGGCGCATAGTCGAAGGAGCGGAGCATGCCCGCGACGTCGCGCCACGGCGAGTCGGGGAGCACCCGCTCGGCCAGCGGCTTGGCGGGCTCGCCCTCGAAGTCGACCAGCTTCCAGCCGAGTACGGTGCGCAGCGTCTGGCCGAGGTGGAGGTCGCCGTGCACCCGCTGGACGGGTACGTCGCCGAGCCCGGCCACCGCCGCGAACACGGCCTGCGCGGACGCGGCGTACTCCTCCAGCTCCGGCACCACCTCGACGGCCGCCGTCAGCCGGTTGGCCATCGCGGTCGCCAGGTCGGCGCCGGCGACGGACGTCGTGGGGAACGACTCGGCCAGCTGGGCGTGCACCTCGGCGAGCGCGGTGCCGAGCCGGGCGGCCTCGCTGGCGAAGTCGCCACCGACCTCCTCGGCATGCAGGTCGGCCTCGGCGAACAGGTCGCGCACACTGGCCAGCGCCAGGTCCCAGCCGTCGCTGGCGGTGCGCAGGAACTGCTGCAGCATCCCGAGCTGCAGGTCCTCGACCTCGATCCAGCCGTAGAGCTGCGCGACGTGGGGCGACCCGGCCTCGGTGAGCACCCGGTGCGTGGTGATGTCGGGGTTCTCGCCCGGCGTCACCTTGCGGAACATCTTGAGCACCGAGTCCTCGCCGAACAGCACCGACGAGTTCGACTGCTCGCCGCTGAACAGCGAGCCCGGCGCGTCCAGGTCGAGGTCGTGGCCGGGCAGCCGCACGAACCCCGGCCGCTCGCCGAAGGCCCGCAGCAGGTGGGCGGTCGCGGCGCGGTCGTGCAGGGCGTCGTACGCCGGCCGCGCGCTCCCGTCCTCCGCCGGCGGCCAGTGGCCGACCTTGGCGTGCTCGAGCCGGTCCTGCGGCTCGTCGTACAGCGCCAGGGGGACCTGGTAGAGCTCGCGCTCGGCGCCGTCGTACGTCACCTCGACGAGCAGCAGCACGACCTCAGGGTCGGTCCCGAGGCGCAGCAGCTCGCGGGTGCCGGTGACGGCGAACGCGCGTCCTTTCCCGCCGAACCAGCGGCTGTGCTCGAGGAACGGGGCGAGGAACGAAGCAGTCACAGCACCGGCCTCCCGGTCGTCTCCGGATCCGTCAACCGGAACCAGTAGAAGCCGTGCCCGCTCAGCGTCAGGAGATACGGGAGCTCACCGATCTTGGGGAACGGGACGCCGCCCAGCAGCTCCACCGGCACCCGGCCCTCGAACCGGCGCAGGTCGAGCTCGACCGGCTGCGGGAAGCGGGAGAGGTTGTTGACGCACAGGATGACGTCGTCCGCGTCGTGCTCGCGGACGTAGGACAGCACGGTCGGGTTGGAGCCGCCGAGGTCGCTGAAGGTGCCGAGCCCGAAGGCGTCGTGCTGGCGGCGGATGTGGATCATCCGGCGGGTCCAGTGCAGCAGCGAGGAAGGGTTCTCCAGCTGCGCCTCGACGTTGACGCTCTGGTAGCCGTAGACCGGGTCCTGGATGGTCGGCAGGTGCAGCTTGCCGGGTGTCGCCGAGGAGAATCCGGCGTTGCGGTCGGGGGTCCACTGCATCGGCGTACGCACGCCGTCGCGGTCACCGAGCCAGATGTTGTCGCCCATCCCGATCTCGTCGCCGTAGTAGAGGACGGGGGAGCCGGGCAGCGAGAGCAGCAGCGCGGTGAACAACTCGATCTGGTTGGTGTCGTTGTCGAGCAGCGGCGCGAGCCGGCGGCGGATGCCGATGTTGGCCTTCATGCGGGGGTCCTTGGCGTACTCGCCCCACATGTAGTCGCGGTCCTCGTCGGTGACCATCTCGAGGGTCAGCTCGTCGTGGTTGCGCAGGAAGATGCCCCACTGGCAGCCCGACGGGATGTCCGGCGTCTGCTCCATGATCTCCGAGATCGGGAAGCGCGACTCGCGGCGCACGGCCATGAAGATGCGCGGCATCACCGGGAAGTGGAAGGCCATGTGGCACTCGTCGCCGCCGACCTCCGGGTCGCCGAAGTACTCCACGACGTCGGTCGGCCACTGGTTCGCCTCGCACAGCAGCACCCGGCCGGGGTAGTTGTCGTCGACGAAGCGACGCACCCGCTTGAGCATCTCGTGCGTCTCGGGGAGGTTCTCGCCGTTGGTGCCGGGCCGCTCGTAGAGGTAGGGCACCGCGTCGAGCCGGAACCCGTCGAGGCCCATGTCGAGCCAGAACGCCATCGCCTCCAGCATCGCCTCCTGCACCTTGGGGTTGTCGAAGTTCAGGTCGGGCTGGTGGTGGAAGAAGCGGTGCCAGTAGTACTGGCCGCGGGTCTGGTCCCAGGTCCAGTTCGACGGCTCGGTGTCGACGAAGATGATCCGCGCGTCCTGGTAGAGCTCGTCGGTGTCGGACCAGACGTAGAAGTCGCCGTACGGGCCGTCGGGGTCGCTGCGCGAGGCCTGGAACCACGGGTGCGCGTCGCTGGTGTGGTTCATGACGAAGTCGATGATCACCCGGATCCCGCGCTCATGGGCGGCGTCGAGGAAGGCGTGGAAGTCCTCGACGGTGCCGATCTCGGGCAGGATCCCGGTGTAGTCGGCGACGTCGTACCCGCCGTCGCGCAGCGGCGAGGTGAAGAACGGCGGCACCCACAAGCAGTCGACGCCCAGCCACTGCAGGTAGTCGAGCTTCTCGGTCAGGCCCTGGAAGTCACCGGTGCCGTCGGCATTGGAGTCGCGGAAGGAGCGGACCAGCACCTCGTAGAAGACCGCGGTGCGGAACCACTCCGGCTCCTCGTTCAGGACGATCGACTCGGCCGTGGTCATGCGTGCCCCTTCACGGTCAGGATGTGCGCCGGCTGCGCCGGGTCGAGCCGGACGTAGCTGTTCTCGGTCCAGGTCCACTCGCTGCCGCTCAGCTCGTCGTGGACGGTGAACGACGTGCCAGGCTCGAGGCCGAGCGCCGCGAGGTCGAGGTGGACCATCGACTCGCGGACCTGGTGCGGGTCGAGGCTGAGCACCACGATCACAGTGTCGTCCACGGTGTCGTCGCCCGCGCGCTTCGACCACGCCACGACATGGTCGTCCTCGGTGCGGTGCAGGCGCAGGTTGCGCAGCAGCTGCAGCGCCGGGTGGGCGCGCCGGATCTCGTTGAGCCGGGTGACGTACGCCGCCAGCGGGCTCGGCGCCGTCCAGTCCCGGACTCGGATCTGGTACTTCTCCGAGTCGAGGTACTCCTCGCTGCCCGGCTTCACGGCCACGTGCTCGCCGAGCTCGTAGCCGGCGTACATGCCCCAGGACGGCGAGGACATCGACGCCAGCACGGCACGGATCCGGAAGGCGCCCGGGCCGCCGTACTGCAGGAACTCGTGGAGGATGTCGGGGGTGTTGACGAAGAAGTTCGGCCGGATCCGGTGCGCGGACTCCTGGGACACCTCGCGCAGGTAGTCCTCGACGTCGACCTTCTCGGTGCGCCAGGTGAAGTACGTGTAGGACTGGTGGAACCCGATCGCGCCGAGGGTCTGCAGCATCGGCGGCTTGGTGAACGCCTCGGCCAGGAAGAGCACGTCGGGGTCGGTACGCCGGACCTCCGCGAGCAGCCACTGCCAGAACGCGACCGGCTTGGTGTGCGGGTTGTCGACCCGGAAGATCCGCACCCCGTGGGCCATCCAGTGGCGTACGACGCGCAGCACCTCGGCGGAGATCCCGGCCGGGTCGTTGTCGAAGTTGACCGGGTAGATGTCCTGGTACTTCTTCGGCGGGTTCTCGGCGTAGGCGATGGTGCCGTCGGCGCGGGTCGTGAACCACTCGGGGTGCGCGGCGACCCACGGGTGGTCGGGCGCGCACTGCAGCGCCAGGTCGAGCGCGACCTCGAGGTCGAGCTCCTTGGCGGCGGCGACGAACGCGTCGAAGTCGCGGATCGAGCCGAGGTCGGGGTGGACGGCGTCGTGGCCCCCGTCCTTGCTCCCGATCGCCCACGGCGAGCCCTTCCAGTCCGGGGGAGTTGCCTCGCCGTCGGGCAGCACCGTGTTGTTGGGGCCCTTGCGGTTGACCTCGCCGATCGGGTGGATCGGCGGCAGGTAGACGACGTCGAAGCCCATCGCGGCCACCGCGGGGAGCCGCTCGGCCGCCGTACGGAAGGTCCCGCTGGTGACCTCGCCCGTCGCCGGGTCGTAGGTTGCGCCCTCGGAGCGGGGGAACAGCTCGTACCAGCTGCCGAACAGCGCACGGGACCGGTCGACGTACACCGGGAACGGGCCCTCGACGGTGAGCAGGTCACGCAGCGGGTGGGCCTCGAGCGTGGTGACGACCTCGGGCGACTCGAGCTGTGCGAGCCGGGCCTCGACCGGCCTGGCGTCGTCCGTGGCAGCGGCGATCGCGGCCTCGACGGTGGCCTTCTCCGCCTTGGTGAGGCCGCCTGCGGCCAGGACCCGCTCGAACAGCAGCCGGCCCTCGGCGAACATCAGCTCCACGTCCACGCCGGCGCGGATCTTGATCCCGGCGTCGTGGAACCAGGTCCCGAGCGGGCTGGACCAGGCGTGGATCTCGAACGACCACGGGCCCTCGGCGTCGGCGCTCACCCATGCCTCGTAGCGGTCCACGGTGAACCGGTCGCGGGTCGGCAGCGCCTGCATCCGCACCGGTGGTCGTCGTACGCCGTCCGGCCCGACCAGCACCACCTCGGCACCGAGGCGGTCGTGTCCCTCGCGGAACACGGTCGCGCTGACCGGGAAGGGTTCGCCCAGGCTGGCCTTGACCGGCAGGCGAGCGCCCCCGGTGGGGTTGCTGGTTCCGGCCTCGAGGACCGGCTCGACGTCGATCACGGGGATGCGTCCGACCATGACTCGAACCTATCGAGTCACTGATGGGGTGCGTCCAGTCGTGTGGCTAGTCGGACGCCAGGTCCCAGACGTCCACCGGGTCGCCGGCCGCCAGGGGAGCGCCGTCGGCCGGGAGGTCGATGAGCGCGTCGGCGCCGGCGAACCAGCCGAGGAAGGCCGAGCCCGGGGGACCCCACGGCGCGACCGTCCCGGCGGTGCGGTCGAGGCGGGCGCGCCGCAGCTGGCGCTTGCCCCGCAGCGGCTGGAGGGGCTCGGTGAGCGTGGCGCGCACGACGGTGCGCTGCGGGCGGGGGTGCCCGAACGCCAGCCGCAGCGCGGGCCGCACGAAGACCTCCCATGAGGTCAGCGCGCTCACCGGGTTGCCGGGCAGGCAGATGATGGGCGTCTTCTGGTTCAGGAGGCCGGAGCCCTGCGGCATGCCGGGCTGCATCGCCACCTTCACGAACTCGACCCCGCGCGGTCCCAGCCCGTCCTTGACCACCTCGTAGGCCCCGGCGCTGACGCCGCCGCTGGTGATGACCAGGTCGACGTCGCCCGCCGCGAGCTCGCCGTCGAGCAGCGCCAGGAAGGTCGGTACGTCGTCCTCGACCCACAGCTTGCGCACCGCCACGCCGCCGGCCTCCTCGACCGCCGCCGCGAGCAGCGCCCCGTTGGCGTCGCGGATCTGGCCGGATCCGGGCGCGGGGTCCTCGGCCAGCTCGCTCCCGGTCGACACGACGAGCACCCGCGGGCGCCGTCGTACGACGACCTCGCGGACCCCGAACGCGGCGAGGACGCCGAGCTGGGCCGGTCCCAGCGTGCAACCGGTCGACAGGACCTCGGCACCCTGCGCCACGTCGGACCCGGCGGTCCGGACGAAGCTCCCCACGTCGCGCGCCTCGCGGATCTCGACCGTCTCGGTCCCGCCGTCGGTCACCTCGACCTCGACCACCGCGTCGGCACCCGCGGGTACGGCCGCGCCGGTCATGATCCGCCGCACCGTCCCCGGCGCCAGCTCACCCACCGGCGCCCCGGCCGGGATGTCCTCGCCGACGCTGAGGCGGACCGGCGTGTCGGGCGTCGCGCCCGCGACGTCGGCCGCGCGCACGGCGTACCCGTCCATCCCGGAGTTGTCGAACGCCGGCAGCGGCTCCGGCGCGGTGACGCTCTCGCCCAGCACCCGACCGAGGGCCTGCTCGAGCGGGACCGTCTCGGTCGGCCACGGCCGGTCCGGGCCGTGCCCCGCGGCGAGGAGGGCGGCGACGTGGCGCTGGTGCTCGGGGACCGGGCGGAGGGGTGCGGTAGTCATCGGCGCCAGCCTAGGCCGATCGCCTCCGGCGGCTCGGGTGGTCGCTGCGGTTCAACTACCGAATTCGTCACCGACGGCGGCGCCCAGCGACGAATTCGGTAGTTGAGCCGGAAACACCCGCCCCGTACTCGAGAAGTACGACGGGCGAGGCGGCCCCCATGACTCCACCCCGCCCGTCTGTACCACCACAACGGAGGTGGGCACGCCCGCGTTACGCGGAACCCCGCGTCACATCTATCTCGTCCGATGCCACCGCCTATTGGATCGTTCAAGTCCGATTGGCTAACGTCGGTCCATGCGTGCGATCCGGAGGTTCACGGTCCGCCCCGTCCTGCCCGACGCGCTCGCCTCACTGGGCGAGCTCGCGGCCAACCTGCGCTGGTCCTGGCACCCGCCGACCCAGGCGCTGTTCGAGGCCATCGACGACCGTCTCTGGCAGGAGTCTGGGCGCGACCCGCTGCGGATGCTGGGTGAGGTCAGCGCGGAGCGGTGGGCCGAGCTGGTGGCCGACGACGACTACGTACGACGGGTGGCCGAGACCCGAGCCGACCTGGCGTCGTACCTCACCGAGGACCGCTGGTACCAGCGCGCGCAAGCAGCCGACCCGGACGCGACCTGGCCGAGCTCGATCGCCTACTTCTCCCCGGAGTACGGCATCACCGCCGTGCTGCCGCAGTACTCCGGCGGCCTCGGCATCCTCGCCGGCGACCACCTCAAGGCCGCCAGCGACCTCGGCGTCCCGATCGTCGCCGTGGGGCTGCTCTACCACCACGGCTACTTCAAGCAGGCGCTCTCGCGCGACGGATGGCAGCAGGAGAGCTACCCCGTCCTCGACCCCGACGAGCTGCCGCTCTCGCTGCTCCACGAGCCCGACGGCAGCCGTACGACGATCGCGATCCGGATGCCCGACGGCCCGGACCTGCTCGCCCGGGTCTTCGTGGCGAGCGTGGGCCGGGTGCCGCTGCTGCTGCTCGACACCGACGTCGAGGAGAACCCGGAGGCCTACCGGCTCGTCACCGACCGGCTCTACGGCGGCAACACCGAGCACCGCCTGCGCCAGGAGCTGCTGCTCGGGGTCGGCGGCGTGCGGGCGCTGCGCGCCTACTCCCGGATCACCGGCGCCCCCGCGCCCGAGGTGTTCCACACCAACGAGGGACACGCCGGATTCCTCGGCGTGGAGCGGATCCGCGAGCTCACGGCCGACAGCGACCTCGACTTCGCCGCCGCGCTCGAGGCGGGCCGCGCCTCGACCGTCTTCACCACCCACACTCCGGTGCCGGCGGGCATCGACCGGTTCCCGCGCACGCTGGTCGAGCAGTACCTCGGCGAGCACGGCGCCACCCCCGGAGTCCCGGTCGACCAGGTGCTGGCGCTGGGTGCCGAGGACTACGACGGCGGCGACCCCGGTGTGTTCAACATGGCGGTGATGGGCTTCCGGCTCGCGCAGCGCGCCAACGGCGTCTCGCAGCTGCACGGCCACGTCAGCCGCGGCATGTTCAACGGCCTGTGGCCGGCGTTCGACGAGGCGGAGGTGCCGATCGCCTCGATCACCAACGGCGTGCACGCCCCGACCTGGGTCGCACCCGAGGTCGCCGCGCTCGCGGAGGCGCAGGGCGCCGACTACCACGGCGACGACGCCGCCGCGTTCTGGGCGGCCTTCGACAAGGTGCCCGGCACCGAGGTGTGGAGCACCAAGCGCGCGCTGCGCCAGCGGCTGGTCGACGACGCCCGCCGCCGGCTGCGCAAGTCGTGGGAGAAGCGCGGTGCCTCGCCGGCCGAGCTCGGCTGGATCGACGACGCCCTCGACCCCGACGTGCTGACGATCGGCTTCGCACGCCGGGTGCCGTCGTACAAGCGACTCACGCTGATGCTGCGCGACCCCGACCGGCTCAAGGCACTGCTGCTCCACCCCGAGCGTCCGGTCCAGCTGGTCGTCGCCGGCAAGGCGCACCCCGCCGACGACGGCGGCAAGCGGCTGATCCAGGAGCTGGTGCGCTTCGCCGACGCCGAGGACGTGCGCCACCGGATCGTGTTCCTGCCCAACTACGACATCGCCCTCGCCCAGCCGCTCTACCCGGGCTGCGACGTGTGGCTCAACAACCCGCTGCGCCCCTACGAGGCCTGCGGTACGTCGGGCATGAAGGCCGCGCTCAACGGCGGCCTCAACCTGTCGATCCTCGATGGCTGGTGGGACGAGTGGTACGAGCCGGAGTTCGGCTGGCCGATCCCGTCCGCCGACGGGCTGGAGGACTACTCCGACCAGCGCGACGACCTCGAGGCCGCCGCCCTCTACGACCTCATCGAGAACGAGGTCGCACCCCGCTTCTACGACCACGACCACGAGGGCGTGCCCGCGGGCTGGATCGCGATGCTGCGCGCCACCTGGGCAAACCTCGGCCCCAAGGTGCTCGCCACCCGGATGGTCCGCGACTACGTCGAGAAGCTCTACGCACCTGCCGCCCACAACGCCCGCGCGCTCGCAGCCGTCGAGAACGGCGCCCGTGACCTGGCCGCCTGGAAGGCCCACGTCCGCGGGGCCTGGGGTGGCGTCCGGGTCGAGCACGTCGAGACCGAGGGCATCGGCGATGTCGCCGAGGTCGGCGCCGTCCTCCACGTCCGCTCCTACGTCGCACTCGGGGAGCTCTCGCCCCAGGACGTCGAGGTGCAGCTGGTCCACGGCCGGGTCGACGCCGAGGACGACATCGTCGCCGCGGCCGCCGTCCCACTCACCCTGGTCGAGTCGTACGACGGCGGCCGCCACCGCTTCGACGGCGACGTCGAGCTCGGCCGGTCCGGTCCGTTCGGCTACACGGTCCGCGTGCTGCCGCGCAACCCGCTCCTGGTCGCACCGGCCGAGCTCGGGGTCGTGGCGCTGGCCTGACCCCGCGAGGCGTCAGCGCCCGGGCGGGCGCAGGTAGTCCGGGCGCCGGTCGAGGCCGGGGACGTGGGCGGGGCGCCCGTCCGCGGCGACCTCCTTCGCCGCGCGGTCGTCCGGACCGAGCCCGGCCCACGCGAGGATCTGCGCGGTCGCCGCGAGCCGTTCCGCCTCGGGCAGCTGGGCGATCCGGGCGCCGTGGGTGCCGCCCGCGACGACGTGCACCGAGCACTCCCGCTGGACCGCGCGTCGCCCGCACTCGAACGCCTCCGCGCCCCACGGGTCGTTGCCGCCGTACACGTAGAGCATCTCGGTCGACCGGGTCCGCACCCAGCGGTCGATGTCGGCCATCGCCCGGCGGTCGAACGCGATCGGCTTGAGCTCGTCGGGCACGAAGTTCGCCCCGCCCCAGCCGCCCGGGTGCTGGAGGACGTCGGCCAGCGGCGCCTCGTAGGCCTCGTACCAGCCGAGCTGATAGGCCGCCTGGTAGTAGTACGCGAGCGTCCCGAGCAGGCCCTGGTCGAGATAGCCGGTCAGCGGCACCACGCCCTGGGTCCAGGCCCAGACCTCCTCGTTGGTGGCCTCGGGACCGGGTACGTCGGCGCACGCGGACTGCGGGGAGTACTGCCAGAAGGTGAAGTACAGGTCGACGACCGCCGTCTCCATGCCGCGGTCGAGGCTGCCCAGCACCTCCCAGGTGTCACCGGTCGCCTCGGCATCGGCCCGGGTGCGCTCGAGGAACCAGGCCCGGTCGGGCCCGAGGATCCGCCGCTGGACGGCGGTGAGGGCGGCCCGGCACTGCGGGTCGGTGCCGACGTTCGCCAGGAACTCGTTGTAGGCGTCGTGGTCGTTGTCGACGTCGTTCGGCGCGACGTACGGCACCGTCCCGTCGACGTCGTCGGGGAAGAAGCGGCGGTGGTATGTCGCCGTCATGCCGCCCTTGGAGCCGCCGGTGGTGATCCAGCTCTCCCGGTAGATCCGCTGGAACGCGCGGATGATCCGGTGCTGGTCGGAGGCGGCCTGCCAGATCGTCAGCTGCCGGGGCCAGTCCGGGGAGTCGGGGATCGACGGCTCGAAGAAGCGGTACTCCATGCTCAGCTGGTTGCCGTCGACGATCTGCGTCGGCTCGCTGCGGCTGGGGTTCTGCGAGACGTTGTAGCCGCTGGTGTACATCACCATCGGACGGCTGGTGTCCTTGTGCAGCAGGGTCAGCCGCTGCTCGAACGTGCCGGCTTCGGGGTGGCGGTGGTCGACCGGCTGTCGGAAGGTGATCTTGAAGAACCGGTAGCCGGCCGGTGCGGCCGCCTCGGTGATCGAGGTGACGCCGCGCAGGCTCCGGACCCGGTCGAGGATGTCGCCCTCGGCGTCCGGTGCGCGGCCCGCGACGGACAGCGCCGCCGCGGGCGAGCCCGGTGAGGGCGGGGTGGACGTGGCCGGTACGACGCCGGCGGTGACGGTGAGCCCGATGGCGACCAGCGACGCCAGTGCGGCGCCGAGGACGGTCCTGGATCGAGGCATGGGTGACCTCCCGAGATAGGTGTGACGGTGACCACAACCTAGGCCATCGCGGCTCATGCTCAGGACTCCTCCTGCATCACCACCACCGATCGCGGGCCGATGGGCACGACCCCGCCGACCGCCACCTCGGTGCCGGCGGCCAGGTCCGGGTCGGTCGAGAGCACGACCGCGCCGGCGTGCACCCAGTCGTTGTCGGGCAGGTGCACCTCGACCGGGTCGGCTCCGGCGTGGAACCAGATCAGGAACGAGGTGTCGATCTGCTGCTCGCCGTGCGGCCCCGGCTCGCGCAGCGGGCGCCCGGACACGAACATCCCGATGGTCCGCAACGTCGAGTCGTACCAGTCCTCGTCGGTCATCTCGCGCCCCGACGGGTGTAGCCAGGCCAGGTCCTTGGGGCCGCCGACGATGGCAGGACGGCCCTCGAACCAGTGCCGTTGCCGCAGTGCGTGGTGCTCGCGGCGCAGCCGCAGGGCCGCCCGGGTCACCTCGTAGACGTCGAGCCACGCGTCGTCGGCGCGCCAGTCGACCCACGAGATCTCGTTGTCCTGGCAGTAGGCGTTGTTGTTGCCGCCCTGGGTGCGCCCGCGCTCGTCGCCCGCGGTCAGCATCGGCACGCCGTTCGACAGGCACAGCGTCGCCATCAGGTTCGCCGCCTGGCGCCGCCGCAGCGCGACCACCTCGGGGTCCGAGGTCTCGCCTTCGACGCCGTGGTTCCACGAGCGGTTGTTGTCGGTGCCGTCGCGGTTGTCCTCGCCGTTCGCCTCGTTGTGCTTGGCGTCGTACGACACCAGGTCGCGCACCGTGAACCCGTCGTGCGCCGTGACGAAGTTGACCGAGTTGTACGCCGAGCGGCCGTCGTCGGCGTACAGGTCCGAGGAGCCCGCCAGCCGGGTGGCGACGGCGTGGGTGCCGTCGGAGTGGCCGCGCCAGAAGTCGCGGATCGTGTCGCGGTACTGGTCGTTCCACTCCACCCACGGCGGCGGCATCCCTCCGACGAGGTAGCCGTCCATCGAGGTGTCCCACGGCTCGGCGATCAGCTTCACGTGGCGCAGCACGGGATCCTGGCCGATCGCGATGAGCAGCTTGCAGGCCATGTCGACGGGGATCGCGTCGGGCCCGGCGGTGCGGGTCAGCGCCGACATCAGGTCGAACCGGAAGCCGTCGACGTGCATCTCGGTGACCCAGTAGCGCAGCGAGTCGAGGATCAGCCGCAACGCCAGCGGGTCCTCGGAGTCGACCGTGTTGCCGCAGCCGGTGACGTCCCAGTAGGTGTCGTCGTACCCCTCGGCCGTCGGGACCCGGCGGTAGAAGCCGCGGTCGTCGAGCCCACGGAATGAGTACGTCGGCCCCTCGGCCCCCGCCTCGGCGGTGTGGTTGTAGACGACGTCGAGGATCACCTCGATGCCCGCGGCGTGCAGCGAGCGCACCATCTGCTTGAACTCGGCGACCTGTCCGCCCCGGTCGCCGGACGAGGAGTACGACGCTTCGGGCGCGAAGTAGCCGATCGGGTTGTAGCCCCAGTAGTTCACGCTCCCGCGCTCCAGCAGCGCCGGCTCGGAGAAGAACTGCTGCACCGGGAGCAGCTCGACCGCGGTTACGCCGAGGTCCTGGAGGTACTGCGTCACGACCGGGTGTCCGAGCCCGGCGTACGTCCCCCTCAGCTCGGAAGGGATCCGGTCGTGCAGCTTCGTGTAGCCCTTGACGTGCAGCTCGTAGATCACGGTGTCACGCCAGCGCCGCCGCATCGGGGTGTCGTCGCCCCAGTCGAACGCCGGGTCCACGACCACGCTCTGCGCGTCGCCCTCGGTGCCGGCCACGGCCAGGCCGTAGGGGTCGAGCAGCAGCGTGTCCGGGTCGAAGCGCAAGCCCTCCTCGGGCTTCCACGGCCCCTCGACCCGGAATCCGTAGCGGGTGCCCGGAGCGATGTCGGGGACGGCGCCGTGCCAGATGCCGAGGGACTGCTCGGTCAGCGGCAGCCGGCGCTCGCCGGCCTCGTCGTCGTACAGGCACAGCCACACGGCGCTCGCCGCGGGGGAGTGCACGGCGAAGTTGGTGGCCTCGGGCGACCAGGTCGCGCCGAGGGGCCAGTTGCGTCCGGGCCACACCGGGGCCCGCTCTCCGAGGGTGCGCCAGAGGCCGGGGGTCACCCGCCCCATTGTGCCTGCGGCGCGCCGAGGTGCCGGGTTCAGGTGACCCGGCCGGTCCGGACGCGGCAGAATGCGGGGCGGGGACGGGGTCCCGACCCAAGAACGGGGCCCCGGTACGCCGTGACGAGAGGGAGCAGATGACTGCGGAGTTCGTGCGCTTGGAGGTCGCCGACGGCGTCGGGACCATTCGGCTCGACCGGGCCAAGGCGATGAACGCGATCAGCATCCAGGTCCAGGACGAGCTGGCGCTCGCCGCCGCCGAGGCGACCGACCGCAGCGACGTCCGTGCGGTCGTCGTGTGGGGTGGCGAGAAGGTGTTCGCCGCCGGCAACGATGTCAAGGAGATGGCCGACATGTCCTACACGGACATGGTCGACCGCGTGCAGAGGCTGCAGGACGCCGTCAACGCGGTGGCCCGGATCCCCAAGCCGGTCGTGGCGGCCGTCAACGGCTACGCCCTCGGCGGTGGCTGCGAGCTCGCGCTCGCCGCCGACGTGCGCTTCGCCGCGGAGAACGCGGTCCTCGGCCAGCCCGAGGTCCTGCTCGGCATCATCCCGGGTGCCGGCGGCACCCAGCGGCTGCCCCGGCTGGTCGGGCCCAGCAAGGCCAAGGACCTGCTCTACACCGGGCGGTTCGTGAAGGCCGAGGAGGCGCTGGCGATCGGCCTCGTCGACCGTGTCGTCCCCGCTGCCGACGTCTACGCCGAGGCCGTGGCCTGGGCGTCGACGTTCGCCACCGCGGCGCCGTACGCGCTGCGGGCGATCAAGGAGAGCGTGGACCGCGGCCTCGAGGTCGACCTCGAGACCGGCCTGCAGGTCGAGCGGCACAGCTTCGCGGCGATCTTCGCCACCGAGGACAGCCGCACCGGCATGCGGTCCTTCATCGAGAACGGCCCGGGCAAGGCCACCTTCGAGGGGCGGTGAGCCCGGTGAGCAAGAGTGACGACAACAACACGACGGCCGACGGCGCCACCGACCAGCACGGCCGGACGACGCCCGCGGCGACCCGCTCGCTGACCGCCGCCCGCGTCCGCGACAACATCGCCCGCGTCGTGTGGATGGTGTGCATGGCGCTCGCCCTGGTCCTGGCGATCGCGGCGTTCACCTATGCGCTCGAGGCCAACGACAAGAACAGCCTGGTCAAGGTGGTCCGCGACCTCGCCGACGTCTTCGACCTGGGCTTCTTCGACCTCGACAACCCGGTGAAGGCGTTCGCCGGCAAGAACGCCGTGGTCAAGACCGCGCTGTTCAACTACGGCCTCGCCTCGGTCGTCTACCTCGTCGTCGGGCGCGTGCTCGAGCGGATCATCCGGCCCTGACCCCGGCGGGTTCCCTGTGGCGGACGCCACGTGGACGAGGTTCCCGTCGTTGGTGACCGGGCGGTAGCCTGCGAGACGCTGTCCTCAGCGGACCAGAGCTGTTCCCTGCCCGATCACGCGGCAGGGCTCACGTTGCACAGGAAGGGGCCGGTCCGGCCACAACCATGACTCTCTCCAACATTGTCGTCCTTGTGAAGTACGTCCCCGACGCCACGGGTGACCGGAAGTTCGAGGCGGACAACACTGTCGACCGCGTCGGCGTCGACGGTCTCCTCTCCGAGCTCGACGAGTACGCCGTCGAGCAGGCTCTCCAGATCAAGGAGAAGCGCGCCGACGAGGAGATCACCGTCACCGCGCTGACCGTCGGTCCGGCCGAGGCCGAGGCCGCTGTCCGCAAGGCGCTGCAGATGGGTGCCGACAAGGCCGTCCACGTGCAGGACGACGCGATCGCCGGCTCCGACGCCGTGGCGACCTCGCTGGTGCTCGCCAAGGCGATCGAGAAGATCGGCGTCCCGGAGCTCGTCGTCGGTGGCCTCGCGTCGACCGACGGTGGCCTGAGCGTCGTCCCGGCGATGCTCGCCGAGCGCCTCGGCCTGCCGCAGGTCACCCTCGCGGCCGTCGTCGAGACCCAGGGCGACCAGGTCCGCATCAAGCGTGACGGCGACACCGCCACCGAGGTCGTCGGCGGCACCCTGCCGCTGGTCCTCTCGGTCACCGACCAGTCGGGCGAGGCTCGCTACCCGTCCTTCAAGGGCATCATGGCCGCGAAGAAGAAGCCGCTCGAGTCGCTGACCCTCGCCGACATCGGCGTGGACGCCTCCGAGGTCGGCCTCGACGCCGCGTGGACGAAGGTCGACAACGTGACCGCCCGCCCCGCGCGCACCGCCGGTGAGATCGTCAAGGACGAGGACGGGTCGGGCGCCACTGCGCTGGTCGAGTTCCTCGCGTCGAAGAAGTTCATCTGAGAGCCCCAGAGGAGATCGGTTAGTCATGTCTGAAGTTCTCGTTCTGGTCGACCACGTCGACGGCGCGGTCCGCAAGCCCACCTACGAGCTGCTCGCGATCGCCAAGCGCATCGGATCCCCCTCGGCCGTCTTCATCGGCGGTGCCGACAAGGCCGCTGCCGCCGCCGACGCCGTCAAGGCGTACGGCGCCGACAAGGTCTACGTCGTCGACGACGCCGAGATCAAGGGCTACCTCGTGGCCCCCAAGGCCGAGGTGCTCCAGCAGCTCGCCGAGAAGACCTCGCCCGCCGCGATCCTGATCCCGGCCTCGGCCGAGGGCAAGGAGATCGCCGGCCGCCTCGCGATCAAGCTCTCCTCGGGCCTGATCACCGACGCCGTCGACGTCCAGGTGAACGGTGACGACATCGTCACCACCCAGTCGGTCTTCGCCGGCAACTTCACCGTCGACGCCAAGGTCGTCAAGGGCACGCCGATCATCGCGGTCAAGCCCAATGCCGCCGCCCCGGAGGAGGGCGCGGGCGCCGGTGCCGTCGAGCAGTTCGCCGCCGCGATCTCCGACGGCGCCAAGACCGCCCAGATCGTCGCCGCGCAGCCGCGCCAGGCCACCGGTCGCCCCGAGCTCACCGAGGCCGCGATCGTGGTCTCCGGTGGTCGTGGCACCGGCGGTGACTTCACCGCGGTCGAGGGCCTCGCCGACGCGCTCGGTGCCGCCGTCGGCGCCTCGCGTGCCGCCGTCGACTCCGGCTGGAAGCCGCACACCTTCCAGGTCGGCCAGACCGGCAAGGTCGTCTCGCCGCAGCTCTACGTCGCCAACGGCATCTCCGGTGCGATCCAGCACCGCGCCGGCATGCAGACCTCGAAGACCATCGTGGCGGTCAACAAGGACGAGGAGGCGCCGATCTTCGAGCTCGTCGACTTCGGCGTCGTGGGTGACCTCCACGCCGTCCTCCCGGCCGTGACCGCGGAGATCGAGAAGCGCAAGGGCTGAGCCAGCCGCTCACCCGGCCGCGGGACGTCGTACTCCGGTACGGCGTCCCGCGCTGCTTTTCACCCCGCACCTTGGTCGATTAAATCAAGTGGCTTAGTGTTCTTCGAGTGAAGACCGTCGCCGCGCTGCTCCTGGTGCTCGCCACCCTGCTCGTCGCACCCGTGCCCGCGGCCACCGCGGACGACACCTGGCAGCCCACGACCGGGCCGACGTTCAACAACCCGATGGGCGGCTTCAAGGCGCGCACCAAGGTGGTCCGGCAGGTGCATGCGGCCATCCGGCACGCCCCGCCGGGCTCGACGATCCGGATCGCGACGTACAACATCGACCGCAACGACACCGCTCGGCTGCTGCTCAAGGCGCACAAGCGCGGCGTCCACGTGCAGATCGTCGTCAACGACAACATCGTCGGCCGGACCATCCGCGGGCTCCGGGCGCGGCTCGGCGCCAACCGCAAGGCCGAGAGCTTCCTCCACATCTGCACCAGTGCCTGCCGCAACGGCTCGCGCACCGGCAACCTGCACATGAAGGTCTACTCGTTCAGCCAGTCCGGCGCGGCCCGTTCCGTGGTGATCAGCAGCTCGAGCAACCTCGGGTACGGCGCCGCGGCGGGCCAGTGGAACGACGCGCTCACCTTCAGCAACGACGACGCGCTGTTCGCTGCGTGGACCCAGGTGTTCGAGCAGCTCAAGCGCGACCGGACGGCCGAGCCCCGGCACCTGGAGTACGACAGCGAGACCGTCGGCGCCGACTTCCAGCGGGTCCGGGTCGCACGGGCGGCGACCGGTGACCCCCAGCTGCGGCGGCTGCGCCGGGTGGACTGCGCCGCGCCCGGCGGCTTCGGCGACGGGCAGGGACACAGCGTGGTGCGGGTCAACATGTACGCCTGGTACGCCGGGCGCGGCGAGGCGCTGGCCCGCGAGCTCGCCTCGATGCGGGCCGAGGGCTGCGACATCGCCGTCGTGGGCTCGGTCGTGAGCGGGCCGGTCGTGAAGATCCTGCAGAAGGCCGGCATCCCGGTCCGGATCGCCGACTGGGACTGGGGCGAGAAGCTGTCGACCGCCGGCGACGAGATGGTCTTCGGGGCCCGCTGCTACTCCCACCTCAAGTACGTCACCGTCGACGGCACCTTCCGTGGCGCCGGCACCCAGGTGGTCTGGACCGGCTCGGAGAACTGGTCGCCGCCGGGCCTGAGCAGCGACGAGGTGACCTTCGAGGTGCACGACCCGGCCGCGGTCGCGGCGTACGACACCCAGTGGCAGAAGATGTTCGCCAGCACCCGGATCACCCACCGGCCCGGCATCCGGCCGACGTCGCGGCCCTGTCGCTGACCCTCTCTAGACTTGGTGCCATGACAGCCGAGGTCGAGGTCCGCGAGGTCGCCCAGCGCGCCCGGGTCGCCAGCCGCTCGCTGGCGCTCGCGACGCGTTCCCAGAAGGACGCCACGCTCCACGCCATGGCCGACGCCCTGCTGGCCCGTGCCGACGAGATCCTCGCCGGCAACGCCGAGGACGTCGCCCGCGCCGAGGCCGACGGCACGCCGCCCAACATCATCGACCGGCTCCGTCTCACCACCGAGCGCCTCGAGGGCATGGCCCAGGGGCTGCGCGAGGTCGCCGGGCTGGCCGACCCGGTCGGCGAGGTGGTGCGCGGCAGCGTGCTGGCCAACGGCCTCGAGCTGCGGCAGGTGCGAGTCCCGTTCGGCGTGGTCGGCATGATCTACGAGGCCCGGCCCAATGTGACCGCCGACGCCGCGGGCATCTGCCTCAAGTCCGGCAACGCCGTCCTGCTGCGCGGCTCGTCCTCGGCCCGCTCGAGCAACGCTGCCATCGTGGCCGTGCTGCGGGACGCGGTCTCCGCGTCCGGCCTCGAGGCCGACGTCGTCCAACTGGTCCCCGGCGACACCCACGACAGCGTCAAGGCGCTGATGCGCGCGCGTGGCCAGGTCGACGTGCTCATCCCGCGCGGGGGAGCGGGCCTGATCCAGTCGGTCGTCAACGAGTCCACGGTCCCCGTGATCGAGACCGGCGTCGGCAACTGCCACGTCTACGTCGACCGGGCGGCCGACCTCGACAAGGCGCTCGCCATCGTGCTCAACGCCAAGACGCACCGCACCAGCGTCTGCAACGCCGCCGAGTCGCTGCTCGTGCACGCCGACGTCGCGGGGGAGTTCCTGCCGCGCGTCGTCGCCGCGCTGCAGGAGGCCGACGTGACGATCCACGGCGACGCCGCCTTCGGCGCCCTCGACGGCGTCGTCGCGGCCACCGACGAGGACTGGGCGACCGAGTACCTCTCACTCGACATCGCCGCGCGCGTCGTACCCGACCTCGACGGGGCGCTGGAGCACATCCGCACCTGGTCGAGCGGTCACTCCGACGCGATCGTCACCGAGGACCTCGCCGCTTCGCGCCGCTTCGTGGCCGAGGTCGACTCAGCCGCGGTGCTGGTCAACGCGTCGACCCGGTTCACCGACGGCGGCGAGTTCGGCTTCGGCGCCGAGATCGGGATCAGCACCCAGAAGCTGCACGCCCGCGGCCCGATGGGCCTGCCGGAGATGACCTCGACCAAGTACGTCGTCATCGGCGACGGCCACGTCCGCTGACGCCAGCCTCCACAACCCCCACGCCATCGCGGCGATCGCGAGGACCGACACCGCGGTCGAGACCGGCGTCCGGTGGGGCACCTCGCCGAGCACGAGGTGCGCGAAACCCAGCGTGAGCAGGCAATTGACGACGTTGAGCACCGGCATCGACGCCGAGAGGCGCGCGGCCCGGTAGGCGAGCTGGTTGACGACCACCCCGCCGACGCCGCAGACCGCGAGCACGGCGTACAGCCGGTCCGCCTCGACGAGGACGGACATCAGCGCGAACAGCACCCCCGACGCGCTGCCCAACAGGAACGCCCGGCTCGTCGGGTGCGGTACGCCGACCGCCACCGCGATGAGCAGCACCGCCACCACCGCGCAGGCGCCGACCGCGACGACCAGCTGCCCGGCATCGAGGGGCGCGGCGCTCTCGCGGGCGTCGGTGGCCAGCAGCAGCGCGGCGATCGCGAGCGCCGTCACCGCCACCGCGGCCACTTCGCCGCGACCGGGCCGGGTCCGGGCCAGCGCCGCGCGGAGCGGCACCGCGAGCACGATCCCCAGGATCGCGATCGGCTGGACCAGCCCGATCGGGCCATGGTCGAGCGCGAGCACGTGGAAGGTGAAGCCGACCGGACCGAGCACCGCTGCCAGTAGCAGTGCCACCAACGGGGCGCGCGGCGCGGCGAGGTGCTGGGTCGAGGTCGACACGGCCGTCGTCAGCGCGCTCGCGAGCGCGAACACCACCGCCAGCCAGATCACGATGGCGAGGCCGCCTGGATCCGTGGATGGGCGGTGTCGCGTAGTAGGTGGCCAGCCACGGATCCAGGCTAGGAGCGCCAGGTGGACGGTCGGTGAATCCCTGCGAGTCACAGGGGGTCTGGCGTCAGGACACTTCCGGCAACGGGGTAGGTTTCGCGGCATGGCAGGCTCCCCGGACCGGATCTACGCCGACCCGTCGGTCGAGCGTCTCTTGACCGGGGCGACCGTGATCACGTTCATCCGCACCGTCATCACGCTCGCGATCGCGGTGTGGGCGGCGTACGACCACAGCCTGACCCTGATCGTGGTCGGCCTGGTCACCTACTGGGTCGGCGACAGCATCGACGGCGAGTGGGCGCGCTGGCGCGACTGCGAGACCCGGATGGGCGCAGTCGTCGACATGATGTGCGACCGCCTCAGCTGCGGCGCGCTGTACGTCGGGCTGGTGTGGCTGCAGCCGGGCGGATGGATCAGCGACGAGCCGATGAAGTGGATCGGGATCCCGATCGCGATCTACCTGTTCGAGTTCATGGTCATCGACATGTACCTGTCGCTGGCCTTCCTCGCCTGGCCGATCCGCAGCCCCAACTACTTCCACGTGATCGACCGCCGGATCTACCTGTGGAACTGGTCGCGCATCGGCAAGGCCGCCAACTCCGGCGCCTTCGCCGTCATCCTGCTGGTCAGCGGGTGGGTGTGGCTCGGCACGGTCATCGCGATCGGGCTGCTCGTGCTCAAGTGCGTCTCGCTGCGCTGGCTGCTCCAGCTCGGGCTGCCGGTGCCGACGCGCGAGGCCCGCCCCGAAGGGGCCCCGGCAGCATGATCCTGTGGCTGACGACGTTCGCCTTCAGCATCGCGTCCGCCCTTCTCCCGTTCCTGCCCATCGAGGTCTACATCCTCGGGGCCGGCGCCGCCGAGGCCGGTACGGCGACCGCCATCTCGCTCGGCATCGCCGCCGGTGCCGGCGCCACCGTCGGCAAGGTGATCGTCTACGAGGCCGCTCGTCGCGGCTCGGAGTCGAAGTGGGCCCAGAAGAAGCTCTCCGGCCCCAAGATCAAGGCGTCCTACGACAAGTGGATGCAGCGGATGCAGGGCCGTCCCTGGTACGCCGCCGCGATCATGTTCCTCGCCGCCTCCGCCGGCATCCCGCCGCTGCTGGCGATGGCGGCCATCGGCGGGATCCTGAAGATGCCGATGTGGGTGTTCGTGCCCACCGTCTTCCTCGGCCGCACGGTGCGCTTCACCCTGCTGTTCCTGGGCGTCGACTTCGCCGTCCACTGAGTCATCCGGCTCGGCGCGCTCGCGCAGCGAGCGTCACGAGACCCCGCGATGGATCCCGGGCGCCGGTCTTTCGATAGCATGCCGCCATGCTCAGCCAGATCAGCCAGGTCGCCCTCCTTGTCGCCCGCGCCGCGGAGGAGCACGGCGAGCCCGCCGTGAACCCGTGGTTCATCGGTGGCGGCGTGCTGGCGTTCCTCCTCTTCCTGCTCCTCGGCCTCGTCTGGTTCGGCGGCGGCCGCGACCACAGCTGAGCCCGAGGCAGACAGTGGTGGATCGGTGACGGACGCGCCGCGCCGCACCCGGATCGGCGTGATGGGCGGCACCTTCGACCCCATCCACCACGGCCACCTCGTCGCCGCCTCGGAGGTCCAGGGCTGGTTCGATCTCGACGAGGTCGTCTTCGTGCCCACCGGCCAGCCGTGGCAGAAGGCGGACCGGCAGGTCGCGCCCGCCGAGCACCGCTACCTGATGACGGTCATCGCGACCGCCGCCAACCCGCGGTTCACGGTCAGCCGGGTCGACATCGACCGCGGCGGGCCGACGTACACCGGCGACACCCTGCGCGACCTGCGCTCACTGCGGCCCGACGCGGAGCTGTACTTCATCACCGGTGCGGACGCGTTGACCGACATCTTCAGCTGGCGCGACGCCGACGAGCTCTTCGAGCTGGCGCACTTCGTCGGCTGCACCCGGCCCGGGTCGGAGATGGACCCGGCCACCCTGGCCCGGATCCCGCACGACCGGGTCACCATGGTCGAGATCCCCGCGTTGGCGATCTCGTCAACAGACTGCCGCGAGCGACAGCGGGCCGGCCAGCCGGTCTGGTACCTCGTCCCCGACGGCGTCGTCCAGTACATCACCAAGCACGGCCTCTACTCGGCCGCACCCGGAACGGAAACCGCATGACCGCCACCGACCACGCCGTCCGGCTCGTCCACGCCGCCGCCCTCGCCGCGGCCGACAAGCTCGCGACGGACCAGCTCGCCTTCGACGTCAGCGAGCAGCTCGCCATCACCGACGCCTTCCTGCTCGCCACCGGCGCCAATGACCGTCAGGTCCGCGCCATCGTCGACGAGATCGAGGACAAGCTCCGCGAGCTCGAGGCCAAGCCGATCCGCCGCGAGGGCCACCGCGACGGCCGCTGGGTGCTGCTCGACTACGGCGACGTCGTCATCCACGTCCAGCACTCCGAGGAGCGCGAGTTCTACGCCCTCGAGCGGCTGTGGCGCGACTGCCCGACCATCGACCTCCCCGCCGAGGTCCACGGTCCCGTGGCGTGACCGCCCGCCGCATCGTCCTGGTCCGCCACGGACGGACCGCCTGGAACGCCGAGCGCCGGATCCAGGGACAGCTCGACGTCGAGCTCGACGCCACCGGCCTCGAGCAGGCCCGAGCCGTCGCGCCCGTGATCGCCGCCCTCGACCCGGTCCTGGTCTGGTCCAGCGACCTGGCCCGAGCCCGGCAGACCGCGGAGACGATCGCCAAGGAGGCCGGGCTGGTGCCGACGTACGACGAGCGCCTGCGCGAGTTCCGCCTGGGGGAGTACCAGGGCCTCACCCACGCCGAGCTCGACGCCCGCGACCCCGCGGCCTTCGCGCTGTTCCAGCGCGGCGAGTGGGACGCCATCCCCGGCGCCGAGACCACCCGTGAGGTCGCTGATCGCTTCACCGCCGCGGTCACCGACCTCGCCGCCGCCCTCGGTCCCGGCGAGACGGGAGTCGCGGTCTCCCACGGAGCCGCCACCCGCTCCGGCCTGGTCGGCTTCCTCGGCTGGCCCCGCGAGCTCGCCCACGACCTGCGCGCCCTCGGCAACTGCGCCCGCGTGGTGCTCGAGGAGCGCTCGACGGGGCAGTGGGCGCTGGCGTCGTACAACCTCGGTGGTTGAGGACCGAGCGGAGCGGTCCTCGGTGGTTGAGGTGCGAGCGCAGCGAGCCTCGAAACCGCCCCCCGATTTCACCTTGGGTTGGGGGTGTGGCTAGTATTTCCGTCGTTGCCCCGCCTTCGGGCGGAGCGATGACTCCGGGGGTGTGGCGCAGCTGGTAGCGCACCTGCATGGCATGCAGGGGGTCAGGGGTTCGAGTCCCCTCACCTCCACCGAGACACAGAAGGCCGGATCCGACAGGATCCGGCCTTCTGCGTTGTCCAGGCCGTGTGTCGCGCTCGTCGAGCTACGGCCGGCCGGTGGGATGAGCCAGTGACCCGTTCGGCGCGCTGTCACCCCTGGGCGGCGCGCGCCGTGGCAGCTGTCGCGAGCGAACCAGTGGCGGAGCGGAGCAGGTCGTGCAGGGCATCGAGTGCCGACTGCATCCGCTCCGGGTCGGGATCGGCGAGCTCCTGGAAGACCAGCCCGTCGAGGGCCGCGAACACGGCGTGGTCCAGACCTGGTGTGTCGGCCAGCCCGATGCGTGCCAGCTCGCGACGAGTGGCATCCCGATAGGTGCCGTAGAGGCTGGCCACCAGTGGTCGCAGTTCTGGCCGCCGGCGGCTCTCGAGGATCAGCTCGTACTGGAATGCCTGCCCGTCCGCGTCGCCGGTCGCCATCTCCACCAGTGTCCGCGCGAAGTCGTCGACGGAGCCCGTTCCGGACTCGAGCGTCGACCGGTCCAGGCTCCGGTCGAGGACGTACCTCAACGCCTCGGCGATGAGGTTGTCGCGGTTCCCGAAGTGGTGGCTCACCAAGCCGTGCGTGACACCCGCTTCCTCGGCCACGGCTCGGTTGGTCACCTTGCGCAACCCTGCGCGCGCCACCACCCGGATCGTCGCCTCCAGGAGCGCCTCGCGGCCTCCGCCGTATTGCACGGCGCGGGATGACTCGTTGCTCATGGTGCTCCTCGTTGATCGCCATCAACCTATCGAACCGTCCGGCAGAGGCGTCCCCGCCGCGCGTGGTGCAGAGATGCGACTCGAAGCAAACTAGCCACTTGACAAGTTCGATGTGATCCGCGTTACTTGTTCCCAGAACTTGTCATCTGGCTAGTTTAGTCCTTCGATCGAACCTCTGCGGGGTGTACATGTCTGTCGCCGAACCCACTCGGTCCACCACTGCGTTGCGCAAGGACGCTGTCGGCGTGGTCGGCATCCTCTTCTTCGTCCTCTCCGCCCAGGCGCCGTTGACCGGGATCGTCGGCGCGGCGGCGTTGGCGGTCGCCCTTGGCAACGGCGCCGGCGCGCCGGGCGCCTACCTCGTCGTGGGCCTCGTGATCATCCTCTTCGCGGTCGGCTTCACGACGATCACCCGTTACGTCGACAGCGTCGGCGGCTTCTCCGCGCTCATCCGCGCGGGCCTCGGTGTGAGCATGGCCCGCGCGGGCTCCTGGCTGGCGCTCATCACCTACAACACCATCCAGGCCGCGATGTACGGGCTCTTCGGGGCGACTGCCAGCGGCCTGATCTCGCGGTACCTGCACGTCGACGTGGCGTGGTGGGCGATCGTGCTGGCAACCGTCGCCCTGGTCTATGCCTTCGGCTGCCGCAACATCGAGGTGGGGGCGCGGGTGATGGCAGTGCTGGTGAGCGCCGAGGTGGCCATCCTGCTGGCCTTCGCCATCGGCGTCATCGTCCGGGGCAGTGCCCCGCACGGCTTCGACCTCGCCGCCAGCTTCGGCCCGCAGGCCATCACCGCGGGAGCGCCGGGCATCGCCGTACTGTTCGCGATCGCGTCGATGTTCGGGTTCGAGTCCACGGCGATCTACGCCGGCGAGGCCCGGGAGCCCCAGCGCACGGTTCCCCGCGCGACCTACCTCTCGGTGAGCCTGATCGCGGTCTTCTTCGCCTTCATCATGTGGGTGCTCATCTCGTACTACGGCGCGAGCGGCGCGCAGGGGGCGGCGCTCGACACACTCGCCACGGACCCCGGCAACTTCGTGCTCGTGCCGATCAGCAGCGTGCTCGGCGGCTGGGCCGCGGACCTGACGTCCGTCTTGCTGTGCACCTCGTTGCTCGCCGGCCTGCTGGCATTCCACAACATCGTGAACCGGTACCTGCACTCCATGGCCGAGCACGACGAGCTGCCCCGGCAGCTCAGCCGCACCAACCGGCACCAGGCACCCGCGGTCGCGGCTGCCGTCCAGTCGCTCACGGTCGTCTTGGTGATGGCCTGGTTCATGATCGGCGACAAGAACCCCGTCGCGACGTTGTTCGGATGGCTCAGCGGGACCGCCGTCGCGGCACTGGTCGTCCTGTACGTGCTCGTCTCCGTCTCGATCATCCGCTACTTCCGGGCCCACCGCGTGCACTCCAACGCCTGGAGCACCGTCGCGGCCCCAGCTGCCTCGGTGGTGCTGATGCTCGGCGAGCTCTTCATCATCGTGAGGAACTTCCAGACCCTCACCGGCGGCAGTGCGACCACGTGTGACGTCCTGCTCTGGTCGGTGCCTGCGGTGACTCTCCTCGGCTGGCTGGTCTCGACGGCCTTCAGGCGCCGGGCAGGGGCGGGCGCGGTCGAAGTCGCTGTCGAGACGGCGGCCTGAGATGACCGTCCAGGTCGCCATCGTCGGGAGCGGCCCTGCTGGCTGCTACACCGCCCAGGCCCTCCTCAAGACCCTCCCCGGAGTGCGGATCACGCTCGTGGAGCGTCTCCCGGTCCCCTTCGGCCTTGTCCGGTACGGCGTCGCCGCCGACCACCAGGGCACGAAGTCCGTCGCCCGGCAGTTCGACCGCGTCCTCACCCACCCGGACGTCGCCTTCGTCGGCAATGTCGACGTCGGCATCGACATCAGCCTCGAAGCCCTTCGCTCGAGCTTCGATGCCGTCGTCATCGCCACCGGCCTGGACCGCGATCGGCGCCTCGGCATCGCGGGGGAGGACCTGCCCGGTGTCATCCCGTCCGGCCGACTGACCCGGTGGGCGAACGGACATCCGGACGTCAGCGACGCAGCTCCCCTCCTCTGCCGCCGCGCCGTGGTCATCGGCAACGGCAACGTGGCCATCGACGTCGTGCGTCTGCTCGCGAAGGCGGAGAGCGACTTCGTGGGAAGCGACCTGCCGGGCAACGTGGCATCGGCGCTGGCCGCCGTCCCTGTGGAGGAGCTCGTCGTGGCCGGCCGCGGAACGGTGGATCAGGCGAGGTTCGACCCGGCCATGGTCAAGGAGCTGGCCCAGATCGGGGGAGCGACCTTCGAGATCGTTGGCCTCTCCAGCGCCGATGCAAGCCCTCAGGCCGCCGCCCTGCGTCATCTCGAGGAGAGGCAGGGACGCGGCGACCGGGTGACGGTGCGGTTCAGGTTCGGCTGGACCCCGTTGCGGATGGAGGGCGCTGCCCGGGTGGAAGAGGTCGTCTTCGCCGACGCCACCGGCACCGAGCGTCCCGTCGCCACCGACGTCGTCGTCTCAGCCATCGGGTTCACCGGCCCGGCCGCGCTCGTCCCGGACGACGCCCCGGCCGACGCGGGACGGCTCGCCGCCGGACTGTACTGCGTGGGATGGGCGCGGCGCGGCGCTCGCGGAACCATCCCCGAGGCGCGCGCCGATGCCCGCGTCGTCGCAGGACTCCTCGTGGACGACCTCGAGGCACGGCGATCGTCGCCGGTCCGGTCCGATCCGCACCGCTGCTTCATGGCACTGCCCGCCACGGATCTCGGCGGCTGGCACGCCATCGAACGCTACGAACGGGCCACCGCAGCCGACGGGCGCATCCGGAACAAGGTCACCGACCGCCGGGCGCTGCTGCAGCTGGCCCGGCCCCACCTCAACCACCTCGAAGGAGAACCAGCATGAGCATCGACGTCCTGTACGGGACCGAGTCCGGCAATGCCGAGATGGCGGCCGAGGAGATCGTCGCCGCGCTCGGTGACGCGCGGGCTGTCGACCTCCACGACCTCGACCCCGGTGACCTTGTCTCGTCGACCGTCTACTTGGTGCTCTGCTCCACCTACGGTGACGGCGAGCTACCGGCTTCGGCCCAGCCGTTCGTGGAGGCGCTCCACACGCAGCGGCCGGACCTGACGGGAGTCCGCTATGCGATCTTCGGTCTCGGAGACAGCAGCTACGCAGAGTCCTACAGCCTCGGCGGCGACCAGGTGGCCGAGCGACTGGACGCGCTCGGTGCCGAGCGCTTCGGAGAGTTCGGTCGTCATGACGCGTCGAGCAGTGACGACCTGGTCGCCTCCGCGATCGCGTGGGCAGAAGCGGTCCTGGCCGACGTGGTCACCGCGGCGGCCTGAGGAGCGGCCATGACGACCCTGCAGCCGACGGCCGACCCGCTGCCGTACCTGACCGAGGAGTACCGGACGGATCCCTATCCGTTCTACGCGGCGCTGCGGGCGCAGCATCCGGTGCACCGGCATCCCGACGGGTTCTGGGCGATCACCTCCTACGACGCGATCCGGCACCTGCTCTACGACCGGACCTTGGGCGTCGCCGAGCTCGACTACGGCCCCGCCGGCCCGTTGCACGACAGCATGCTGGGCGCCGACGCGCCCAAGCACACCCGCGTGCGGCGCACCCACAGCCGATGGTTCACCCCCAAGGCGGTGAGGACCTGGACCGACATCACGCGTGCCGAGGTCCACTCCCGGCTCGACGCGATCGCAGCGGGCCCGCGCAGGTTCGATGCGGTCCGCGACCTGGCCTTCCCCATCACGTTCGCCACCATCAGCCACCTGCTCGGCGTCCCCGACACCGACGGGGCCAAGGTGCGCCAAGCGACCTACGACCTCGGGAAGAGCCTCGGTCTCGCTCCGACGGAGGCCGAGGCGGCCCGAACTGCCGCGGCGTTCGACTGGTTCGTCGGCCACATCGAGCGCCTGATCGCCGACAAGCGGCGGCAGCCCGGCGACGGGCTCCTGGACGCCTTCTTGGGCTTCGAGGACGAGGGAACGATGTCGCACGACGAAGTGATCGCCTCCACCACGCTGCTCTTCGCCGTGGGGCACCTCGACATCACCTATCTCATCGCCCACGGCATCGAGCTCATGGCGCGACGCCCCGAGATCTTCGACGCGTACCGGAACCACCCCGAGCAGCGTGAGGCCATCGTCAACGAGACGCTCCGGCTGGACACCCCCGAACAGTTCGTCGTACGCACCACCACCGAACCGATCACCCTCGACGGGCAGGAGATCCCTGCACAAGAGGTCCTGGTCCTGTTCATCGGTGCCGGGAACCGCGATCCCCAGGTCTTCGAGGAACCGGACAGCTTCCGCCTCGACCGGGACGTGGACCTCAGCAAGCACCTCGCCTTCGGCGGAGGCATCCACGGCTGCGCCGGACAGGTGCTCGCCCGAGCCGAGGCACACGTCGTCTTCACGGCCCTGGTCGAGCGGTTCACAGCGCTCGAGCTCACCGGCCCGGTGACCCACGACCACTCCGACTTCATCCGCTCGATCACCGCACTTCCCATCGCGGTCCGCTGACCGCCCGACCGAGGAGATCTCGTGACCATCCAGACCGACGAGCTTCGCTCGACCCCCTTCTCGCCGCGCTTCCCTGAGTCCGCCGGCGAAGTGATCGACGTCTACGGCTTCGCCGTACCGCTCTGGTACGCGGACCCGGAGACGGAGTACGACGCCATCCGCAACCGGGTCGCCGTTCTCGAGTTCTCCATGCTCTACAAGTGGGACCTCACGGGAGCCGACGCGCTCGCCGTCGCCGACGCGGTCTTCTCACGCAACCTTCGCGACCTCGGCCCGCGACGTATCGCCTACGGCGTGGTGGTCTCGCCGGACGGCCACATGCTCGACGATGTCACTGCAGCAGTGATCGACGACGGACACGTGCGCATCATCGGCGGCAACCCGGCAACCGGCGAGGCGCTCGAGTCCGCCGGCACCGGACGCGACGTCCAGGTCGACGAGATCCGCGACACGCTGGCCGTGCTCTCGGTGCAGGGGCCTCGGAGTCGCACGCTCCTCCAGCGCCTGACCGACCGCGACATGTCGAAAGAGGCATTTCCCTACTACACGTTCGACCCGGCGATGGAGGTCGCCGGGATTCCCGCGCACGTCAACCGCATGGGCTTCACCGCCGAGCTCGGCTACGAGGTCATGGTCCCCGTGGAGCGAGCTCTCGAGCTCTGGGACGCGGTCCTCGCGGCCGGCCAGGACCTCGAAGTGCAGCCGGCGGCGGCAGCCGCGCTCATGCAGGTCCGCGTCGAGGCGGGGATGATCATGGGCGAGCTGGAGTACGACGAGACCAGCACACCCTTCGAGTGCAGGATGGGCTGGGCCGTCGACCTCGACAAGCCCGACTTCCAGGGGCGCGGGGCCTTGCTGGCGCTCAAGGACGACGTCCGCACCCGCGTCGTCTCGGTGACCCTCGACTGCGAGCCCGACGCCGCCGACGGGGCCCGACTGCTCCAGGACGGGGCGGACGTCGGCTTCGTCACGATGGCGGTACCCTCGCCAGCGCTCGGCGGTGCGACCCTCGCACTGGCTCGCGTCGCCGCCCCTGCCGCGAGGATCGGCACCGAGCTGCGCCTCGGGGACGAGGGCGGCACGGCCGTCGTCGTCCGCACGCCGATCCACGACCCGGAGCGCGTCCGCGTCCGGGGCTGAGAGGAACTGCCATGAACAGCTACGTGCTCACCCTGCGCTGCCCCGACCAACCCGGCATCGTCCGTGCCTTCGCCGACGGCGTCGTCAACGTCAAGGGCAACATCGTCGACAGCCAGCAGTACACCGACCCCGACACCGGCACGTTCTGCCTCCGCGCCGAGCTCGACTCGCCCGAGGCGAGCGTGGAGGCCGTGCGCCGGAGCCTCGACGACGCACTGGCCGACTTCGACCCGATCATCGGCCTGCGTGACGCGAGCCACCGCCGGCGCGTGCTGATCATGGTCTCCAAGTTCGACCACTGCCTCGTCGATCTGCTCTACCGCCACCGCACGGGAGAGCTGCCCGTCGACATCCCCCTCATCGTCTCCAACCACCCCGACCTCGCCCCGGTCGCGGAGCAGGCCGGCATCGAGTTCGTCCACGTGCCGGTGACGAAGGAGACCAAGGCGCAGGCAGAGAGCGACCTGCTGACCCTCGTGGAGCAGCACCGGATCGACTTCGTCGTCCTGGCCCGCTACATGCAGGTGCTGTCCGACGACCTGTGTGCCCAGCTCTCCGGGCGGGTCATCAACATCCACCACTCGTTCCTCCCGGGATTCAAGGGTGCCAAGCCGTACCACCAGGCCCATGCCCGCGGCGTGAAGCTGATCGGGGCGACCGGCCACTACGTCACCGCCGATCTCGACGAGGGGCCGATCATCGAGCAAGACGTCCACCGCGTCAGCCACGCCTACACCGCCGACCAGCTGGTCGCTCTGGGCCGCGACGTCGAGCGCACCGTGCTGTCGAGGGCCGTACGGCGGCACGCCGAGGATCGCGTCCTCCTGGTCGGTGCGCGCACGGTGGTCTTCGCGTGAGCGCGCGCATCCTCGACGGTGTCGCGACCGCTGCCGCGATCAAGGCTGAGCTCTCCGCGCGGGTGGAGAAACTGCGCGAGCACGGGGTCGTACCCGGGCTCGGCACGATCCTCGTCGGCGCCGACCCCGGATCGGCCTGGTACGTCTCCGGCAAGCATCGCGACTGTGCCGAGGTCGGCATCGAGTCGATCAGGATCGATCTCCCGGCCGATGCCTCCCAAGCCACCGTCGAGGAGGCGGTGCTGCGGCTGAACGCCGATCCGGCCTGCACCGGCTACATCGTGCAGCTGCCGCTGCCGGCGCACATCGACGAGAACGCCGTCCTGGGGCTCATCGACCCCGACAAGGACGCCGACGGCCTGCATCCCACGAACCTCGGCTGGCTGGTGCTCGGCCGTCGGGCACCCCTGCCCTGCACTCCGAACGGAATCGTCGAGCTCCTGCACCGCCACGGGGTGGAGCTCGGCGGCGCGGAGGTGGTGGTCGTGGGGCGCGGAATCACGGTCGGAAGGCCACTCGGGCTGCTCCTGACCCGGCGTACCGAGAACGCGACGGTGACGCTGTGCCACACCGGGACTCGCGACCTGGCCGCGCACACCCGTGCCGCCGACATCGTGGTGGCGGCAGCGGGCGTGCCCGGAATCATCACTGCGGACATGCTCAAGGCCGGCGCCGTCGTCCTCGACGTCGGGGTGTCACGAACTGATGAGGGCAAGATCGCGGGCGACGTCGCGCCCGACGTCCGCCAGGTCGCCGGCTGGGTCTCGCCGAACCCCGGCGGGGTCGGACCGATGACACGGGCGATGCTCCTGAGCAACGTGGTGGAGGCTGCGGAGAGTCGCTGCACCGCGCTGGAACGATGACCTCGTCCGCCCACGGACTCGCGGAGAGCGTCGCGCGGCGCACCTCATCGCCTGGGCCCTAGGCTCGCCCGCGTGACGGGAGCGACGGGCGCACGGACGACGGGTGGCGTTTCCTACTGGTGGGCCGACCTCGGCATCCCCGAGCCGCAGGACCCCTTGGCCGGCGACGTCGAGGCCGACGTCGTGATCGTCGGTGCGGGCTACACCGGGCTGTGGACGGCGTACTACCTCGCCGGGCTGCGGCCCGACCTCGACGTGCGGGTCGTCGAGCAGCGGTTCGCCGGGTACGGCGCGTCGGGGCGCAACGGCGGGTGGCTCTCGGCGTCGGTGACCGGCGGGCTCGACGGCTATGCGCGCACCCACCCGCGCACCGACGTCGCCCGCTTCCAGCTCGCCATGAACGACGCGGTCGAGGAGGTGATCGCGGTCGCGGAGCGGCACGGCATCGACGCTGAGGTACGGCGGGGCGGGACCCTCCTGGTCGCCCGCAACGCCGCGCAGGCGGGCCGTGCCCGCGAAGCGGCCCGGACCGCGGCGCGGTGGCCGGAGACCGGGGCCCGGCTGTTGGGCGCGGACGAGGCGGACCGGCGGATCCGGGTCGCCGGGACGCGAGCCGCGATCTGGGAGCCGCACTGCGCGCGGATCAACCCGGCCCGGCTGGTGCAGGGCCTGGCCCGGGTCGTGCGCGAACGGGGGGTGCGGATCCACGAGGGCACGACGGTCCGCGGGATCGCCACGGGGTGGGTGGAGACCGACCGCGGGACGGTCCGGGCGCGTCACGTCATCCGTGCCACCGAGGGCTTCACCGCCGGCCTGGCGGGGGAGCGGCGTACCTGGGTGCCGATGAACTCCTCGATGATCGTCACCGACCCGCTGCCTCCGCTGGCCTGGGCGGAGATCGGGTGGGCGCACCACGACACCCTCGAGGACTTCGCCCACGTCTACTCCTACGCGCAGCGCACCCCGGACGGGCGGATCGCGATCGGCGGGCGCGGCAACCCCTACCGCTTCGGCTCGCGCACCGACCTCGACGGCGACATCCCCGACCGCACCGTGCAGCACCTGCGAGCGGTGCTCTGCTCCTGGTTCCCCCAGGTCGGGGAGGTCGGGATCGCCCACGCGTGGAGCGGTGTCCTGGGCGTGCCGCGCAACTGGCGCGCCACGGTCGGGTACGACGCCGCGAGCGGCCGGGGCTGGGCCGGCGGGTACGTCGGCACCGGGGTGACCGCGACCAACCTGGCCGGACGCACACTGGCCGACCTGGTCGCGGGCGAGCGGACCGAGCGGACCACCCTGCCGTGGGTCGACCAGCGGGCCCGGCCCTGGGAGCCGGAGCCGTTGCGCTGGCTCGGGATCCACGGCCTCTACCGCGCGTACGGGCTGGCCGACCGGCTGGAGGCGCGCGGCGGGCGTCGTACGTCGTGGGTCGCGACACTCGCCGATCGGGTCAGCGGTCGGTAGGAGGCTCCGCGGTCTCCTCGCGCAGCCGCGGCTCGGTGCGCAGCTCGGGCTTGATGCCCTGCTTGTCGGCGTAGAACGCGCGGACCAGGTCCATGTCGGCGGCGACGTCGCCGGAGGGGTGGAAGCTCGGTCCCATCCCGAGCGTGCGGGTCGGGCCGTCGACGAAGCCGAGGGTGACCGGCAGCCCGGTCTGCTCGGAGATCCGGTAGAAGCCCGGCTTCCAGAACTCGCCCTTGCTGCGGGTGCCCTCCGGTGCGATCACGAGCTGGAAGGCGTCGTCCTCCTCGGCGGCCTTCAGCAGCGCCCGGACGGTGGCGCCCGGGCTGGAGCGGTCCAGCGGGATCCCACCGGTGCGCCGCAGCACCCAGCCGACCGGCCCGTCGAAGTAGTGCGCGGCGACGAGCACCCGCGGCCGGGCGCCGTTGGCCCACGCGATCATCAGCATGGCGACCCAGTCCCACTGGGAGGTGTGCGGTGCGCCGACCAGGATCCCCGCCTCGGGGACGTCGCCGACCAGTCGCCACCGCGTCACCTTGAGCGCGCCACGGGCGATCGAGCGGCGGACCCGCATCCTGTGTGCCATGACGCGACGGTAGCGCGTGGTGCGCGCGGTGTGACGTCCGCCATGATCGGTGGACCTCAAGCGCTGTTGAGGTTCTAGCGTTTCATCCGTGAACGGATCCCTCGCAGACCAGCTCAAGGCCGGCTTCCGCCGTCATGCCGCCGGTGTGGCGCTCGTCGTGGGGGAGACCCCGGTCGGGCCGGTCGGCGCCACCGTGTCGAGTCTCGCCTCGGTCAGTGTCGAGCCGCCGCTGCTGTCCTTCTCGCTGGCGCGGGCGAGCAGCGTGGGGCCGCAGCTCGTCGGCTGCGACGCGCTCTCGGTGTTCGTGCTGGCGGCGACGCAAGCCGACCTCGCCGCGACGTACGCCGATCGGGAGGCCGAGCGCTTCACCGCCGCCCAGGGCTGGGTCCGCGACGACGGGCGGCTGGTGCTGCCCGACGCGGTCGCGACCTTCCGCGGGTGCCCCGCTCACGTCATCCCCGCGGGTGGGTCCTGGTTGGTACTGCTCGAGGTCGAGCGTGTCGAGCTCGGGCCGGCGACCGCCCCGCTGGTGCACCACGACCGTGCCTACTGGGCGCCCGGCGCAGTCCCGCGTCCGCGCGCGCTGCGGGTCGCGGAGGGCTGAGGCCGACGACGCCAGCGCACGACCGGCTCCCTCGGACGGGAGTCGGTCGTGCTCCTTGTCGGGAGGTGGTCAGCGCTCGCTGGGGTCGCGGTACTCGGGGTCGACGTGCAGTCGCTCGCGGCCTGGTCCGGTCCGACCCGACGGCGGCGTGGGGTCGGCCGGGTTCGCCGGCTGGTCGAAGCGGTCCGTGTCGTGGGCGACCCGCTCGTTGCGCCGGCGGTCGGCGACGAAGGCCCAGATCATGCCTCCGACGATGAACGCGGCGACGACGACGCCCAGGATGAGCCAGGCAGGTGAGATGTCCATGGCGGGGCGGTACCCGGGCGGTCCGGCTGCAGTCCGGACACACCCACGCGAAGTCTTGACTCGTTCAAGAAAAGTGGCATGCTGGGTGCCATGACGGCGCCCGACTTCCAGCAACAGCTGCGGGACGTCGAGCTCCGGGTCACCCGACCCCGGCTCGCGGTCCTCGAGGCGGTGCACCAGCACCCCCACGCGGACACCGAGTCCATCATCTCCGCGGCGCGCGCGCTGCTGCCGGAGGTGTCCCACCAGGCGGTGTACGACTCGTTGCACACGCTGACCCACGCCGGACTGGTGCGCAGCATCAAGCCCGCCGGGTCGGTCGCGCGCTACGAGACCCGCACCGGCGACAACCATCACCACGTCGTGTGCCGGACCTGCGGGTCCATCGCCGACGTGGACTGCGCGGTCGGCCACGTGCCGTGCCTGACCGCGTCCGACTCCCACGGGTTCGTCATCGACGAGGCCGAGGTCATCTATTGGGGCCTCTGCCCCGACTGCACATCCCGCCCCCAGTAGGTCCCGGAAGGAACCCCGATGCCCGACAACACCCAGCACACCGAGCCTCTCGTCAGCGAGGAGCCGCAGGATGCCGAGCAGCCGCAGGCCAAGTGCCCGGTCATGCACGGTCTGACCCACCCGACCCAGGGCTCGGCCAACCAGCAGTGGTGGCCCAACAAGCTGAACCTCAAGATCCTCGCCAAGAACCCGGCCGTGGCCGACCCCTTCGGTGGCGACTTCGACTACAAGGCCGCCTTCCTCGGCCTCGACCTGGCCGCCGTCAAGGCCGACATCGCCGCGACGTTGACCGACTCGAAGGACTTCTGGCCGGCGGACTTCGGCAACTACGGCCCGCTCTACGTCCGCATGGCCTGGCACTCTGCCGGCACCTACCGCGCCCAGGATGGTCGCGGCGGCGGTGGCCACGGTCAGCAGCGCTTCGCGCCGATCAACTCCTGGCCCGACAACGGCAACCTCGACAAGGCCCGCCGCCTGCTGTGGCCGGTGAAGAAGAAGTACGGCCGAGCGCTGTCGTGGGGCGACCTGATGATCCTGGCCGGCAACGTCGCGCTCGAGGAGATGGGCTTCTCGACCTTCGGGTTCGCCGGAGGCCGTCCCGACGTGTGGGAGGCCGACGACGACGTCTACTGGGGTCCCGAGTCGGAGTGGCTCGACGACAAGCGCTACACCGGTGAGCGCGATCTCGAGGACCCGCTCGCCGCGGTTCAGATGGGCCTCATCTACGTCAACCCCGAGGGCCCCAACGGCAACCCGGACCCGCTGGCGTCGGCGGTCGACATCAAGGACACGTTCGGCCGGATGGGGATGACCGTTGAGGAGACCGTCGCGCTCATCGCCGGTGGCCACACCTTCGGAAAGACTCACGGTGCCGGCGACGCCGGGCTCGTCGGTCCCGAGCCGGAGGCCGCCCCGATCGAGGAGCAGGGCCTGGGTTGGCGCTCGTCGTACAAGTCCGGCAAGGGCATCGACGCCATCACTTCGGGCCTCGAGGTCACCTGGACCTACCACCCGACCCGCTGGGACAACGAGTTCTTCCACATCCTCTTCGCCTACGAGTGGGAGCTCTTCCAGTCGCCAGCCGGTGCCAACCAGTGGCGCCCGAAGAACAACGGCGGCGCCGACCTGGTGCCCGAGTCGTTCGGCGACGCCAAGCGTGAGCCGCGCATGCTCACCTCCGACCTCGCGCTGCGCGAGGACCCGGAGATGCGTCAGATCTCCCTGCGGTTCAAGGAGGACCAGGCAGCGTTCGCGGACGCGTTCGGTCGCGCCTGGTTCAAGCTGACCCACCGCGACATGGGCCCGAAGGCGCGCTACCTCGGCGCCGAGGTTCCGGCCGAGGACTTCATCTGGCAGGACCCGATCCCGGCCGGCACCGCGCTCACCGACGCACAGGTCGCCGAGCTCAAGCAGGCCGTCGCCGGCGCCGGGCTGTCGGTGTCCCAGTTGGTCTCGACCGCCTGGGCCTCTGCATCGACGTACCGCAGCTCTGACAAGCGCGGCGGCGCCAACGGGGCCCGCATCGCGCTGGAACCGCAGAAGTCGTGGGCGATCAACCGTCCGGCCGAGCTGGCCGCGGTGCTCGCGAAGCTCCAGGAGATCGCCACCGCACAGGGCGCTTCGCTGGCCGACACCATCGTGGTCGCCGGCTCGGTGGGCGTCGAGCAGGCTGCCAAGGCGGCCGGCTTCGACGTCACGGTCACCACCACGACCGGTCGCGGCGACGCCACCCAGGAGCAGACCGACATCGAGCTGACCAACTATCTCGAGCCCAAGGCCGACGGGTTCCGCAACTACCTTGCGAAGTCGAGCCGGTTCCCGGCCGAGTTCACGCTGGTCGACCGCGCCAACCTCCTCGGCGTCAGCGCGCCGGAGCTCACCGCCCTCATCGGCGGCCTCCGCGTGCTCGGCACCAACTGGGACGGCTCGGACCTCGGTGTCCTCACCGACAACCCGGGTGTGCTGACGAACGACTACTTCGTCAACCTGCTCGACCTCGGTACGACGTGGACCCCCACGGACTCCTCGCAGGAGGTGTTCGCGGCCACCACCGAGTCCGGCGCGACCTGGACCGGCAGCCGCAACGACCTGGTGTTCGCCTCGAACTCCGAGCTGCGCGCGCTCGCCGAGGTATACGCCAGCGACGACGCGAAGGAGAAGTTCGTCAACGACTTCGTCGCCGCGTGGACCAAGGTCATGGACGCTGACCGCTGGGACCTGCGCTGAGCGCATGACTCCTCCGGTGTCGTGAGCGGAGGCCGCCCCGTCCGGGGCGGCCTCCGTGCCTTTTCAGGGACCTACCGGCAGGATGTCCGCATGAGCACCCCACCAAGTTCTTCGCTTCCCCCGCTCCGCTCCTCCAGCGAACAACTTGTCGGGGACCCCGCATGACCGACGGCCCGGACAACAGCGGCATCGCCTACGTCCACGCCCCCGCCAAGCACCGCTACGAGATCCGCGACGGCGAGACGCTCGCCGGGTTCACGCAGTACCGCCTGCCGGACGACGAGCACGTCGACTTCGTCCACACCGAGGTCGACGACGCGTACGGCGGCCGCGGCCTCGCCGGCGAGCTGGTCGCCGCGGCGCTGGCCGACGTCCGCGAGCAGGGCAAGCGGATCATCGCGCACTGCCCCTACGTCGCCCGGTGGCTGACCAAGCACCCCGAGTACGACGACATCACCGACCCCGCGCTGTGAGCACCGCCGAGCGGCGTCGCAACGTCTACCTCGACAAGTCGCACCCGACGTCCTACCAGGCGGCGGCCGACCTGGCCCTCGAGGTGGGCGCGGCCGCAGAGGCTGCCGGCCTGGACCGGAGGCTCCTCGAGCTGGTCAACATCCGGGTCTCGCAGATCAACGGCTGCGCCTACTGCCTCGACCTCCACCGCCGCCGCGCCGTCGAGGCGGGGGAGTCGGAGCGACGGCTGATCGTCCTCGACGCCTGGGCCGAGACCGCCCTGTTCTCCGAGCAGGAGCGGGCCGCGCTGCAGCTCGCGGAGTCGATCACCCGGCTGCCGGAGCCCGACGAGCGTCGTTACGCCGAGGACGAGGCGCGTGCGGTGCTGGGCGACGACGCCTACAGCGCTGTCGCCTGGGTCGCGATCACGATGAACGCGTTCAACCGGATCTCGATCACCAGCCACCACCCGGTCCGGTAGCCGGCCACCTCCGCCTCGGAACGGCGGAACGAGCCGTTCACCTCGTGCACGCCTGGCGGCCAACCGCTGCTGGCGACCGGTTGACGAGGGATCCCTAGCCTCCCGACGATCGTGCCGAACAGCGGCGCGGAGGAAAGGGACATCCCGAGCATGCGATCTCGCATCAAGACGACCGCACTGGCGGCCGTGCTGCTGGCCGGTACCACCGGCATCGGTGCGGGCCTGACCAACCAGGCTGCTGCCGAGCCCGCCGCGGGCAAGGCCAAGAACGTCATCTACCTGCTGGGCGACGGCATGGGCCGCACTCACGTGACGGCGGGCCGGGAGCGGTACTACGGCGCCGACGGCAAGCTGAACATGGAGACGATGCCGGTGGTGGGCCAGGTGTCGACGTACGCCGTCGAGAAGAACTCCGGCCAGCCCGGCGCGGCCGACTTCCACCCCAACCTGGTCACCGACTCGGCCTCGGCCGCCACCGCGTGGTCCTCGGGCGTCAAGACCTACAACGCGGCGCTCGGCATCGACGCGAAGGGCAACCTGGCGCCGACCGTCATGGAGCAGGCGCACGCCGCCGGCCTCGCGACGGGCAACGTGTCGACCGCGGAGATCACCGACGCCACGCCGGCCGGCCAGATGTCGCACGCGCTCGCGCGCGGTTGCCAGGGCCCGAGCTACTCCGCCAGCTGCCAGGACAACGCCATCACCGGCGCCGACCTGCCGACGAGCGACCTCCGGGTCACCCCGATCGCCGACCAGATCGCGCGGAACCAGACCGCCGACGTCATCCTCGGTGGTGGACTCGCCCGGTTCGACGCCGCGGACGAGACCGCGCTCAAGGCGAACGGCTACACCGTGCTCGGCTCGCCGGGCACCCAGACCGTCGCGACCGAGAGCGACCTCGACGGTGCGAGCGGGCAGAAGGTCTTCGGCCTCTTCAACAAGGGCAACCTGACCGTCGAGAAGTCCAAGCAGGACAACCCCGCCTCCCCGCAGGCGCTGGAGCCGACCGTCGCCGAGATGACCAGCAAGGCGATCAGCCTGCTCAAGTCCAAGAGCGACGCGAACGGCGGCAAGGGCTTCTACCTGCAGGTCGAGGGCGCGCTCATCGACAAGCGCTCGCACGCCAACGACGCCGCACAGACGCTGGAGGAGATCAAGGCGTTCGACGACGCCGTCAAGGTCGCACTCGACTTCGCCAAGTCCGACGGCAACACCCTGGTGATCGTGACCGCCGACCACGAGTGCGCGGGCTTCAACATCATCGAGAAGGGCACCTTCACCAACGCCGAGGCCGACCACCTCCCGGTCAACGTCGACGGTGGCAACGCCGCCAACAACTCGACCCCGTCGCGACCGGGCAACCAGGCCAAGGACGCCGGCCGCACCGAGTTCGCCCCGGCCACCTTCCGCACGAAGGACGACCCTGCCTCGGTCCACGACGGCGACGCCGCAGCCAGCCTGTGGCTCACCTACCTGTCGGGCAACCACACCGGCGCCGACGTCCCCGTCTTCGCCTACGGTCCAGGCTCGTCCGCGATCAGCGCCGAGATCGACAACACCGACCTGTTCGGCATCGTCCGCACCGCGCTGAACCTCGACGGCTCGGCATCTCCGGCCAAGGCTGCGTCGACGACCGCGATCAAGGCACCGAAGACGGTCAAGGTGGGCAAGAAGGCGACCGTCAAGGTCACCGTGGCCCCGGCCGCCGCCACGGGGTCGGTGAGGATCCTCGACAAGGGCAAGGTCATCAGGACCGTCGCCGTGTCGGGCTCCACCGTCAAGGTGAAGGTCAGGCTGAAGAAGGGCAAGCACAAGCTCAGGGCGGAGTACGCCGGCAGCACGTCGTACGACCCGTCGACGTCTCCGGCCGTCAAGGTGCACGTGCGCTGACCATGAGACTCCGCACCACTGCCGTCTCGGTCGCCGCCGCCCTCGCTCTCGCGGGTTGCGGCGGCGCCGGGAACGGTGGCGGCTCCGCCGCCTCCGACCCCTCGACGAGCACCCCGAGCCCGGTGGTCGTCACCAGCTTCCCCGACCTGCCGGCCCCGACCGGCGAGCCCGACCTGCCCGGCATCGCCACCGCGGCACCAGCCTCGGCAGGCGCCGTCGGCCACATTCCCGGGCCCTTCGACGACCGCTTCCGGTTCGGGGAGCTCGCCTTCGACGGCGAGCGTGTTGTCGGCTCACTCGATGTCACCACCGATGTCTCCGACCTGCTCGAGCTGCAGGTGCTGGCAGGCTTCTACGACGCCTCGGGCGCGCTGCTCGGCCGCGGCCGTTACACCCACCACCTCGACGAGGGCACCCATCACGACGAGGGTCCGCCCTCGGAGCACGAGGAGTTCGCGATCGTCGTACCGAAGCGGCTGCGCGGCCAGGCCGTCACCGCGGCCATCGGCGTCCCGGTCCTCGTCAACGAGTAGCCCCGCCCACCGACCCGGCGCGAACTGGCCCTCAGAACCCGCCGACCCGGCAGAAAGAGTCTTTCTCGTCAAGACACTTTCTGCCGGGTCGGCGCAATTCCCGGGCAACTTCGCGCCGGGTCGGCGGGGGCCGGGGGTCAGGTGATGGTCATCCCGCCGTCGACGGGGAGGGTCTGGCCGGTGACGTAGCCGGCGGCGTCGGAGGCGAGGAAGACCACGGTGGCGGCCAGCTCGCGGGGGTCGCCCTTGCGGCCGGCGGGGATCCGCGCCTGCTGGGAGTCGAGGTAGCCCGGCGGGTAGCTGTCGGTCATCTCCGAGGCGAAGAAGCCCGGCGCGATCGCGTTGACCCGGATGCCCTTGCGGCCGGTCCACTGCTGGGCCAGGTCGCGGGTCAGGCCGATCACACCGGCCTTCGAGGCGGCGTACGCGGCCTGGGGGAGGCCGGCGGTGGTGATGCCGAGCACCGAGGAGATGTTGATGATGCTGGAGCCGGGCTGCATCACGCGGCCGCACGCCTGGGCCATCCAGTAGCTGCCGTTGAGGTTGATGTCGATGACCTGGCTGAACTGCTCGGGCGTCTCCCGCGTCGCGGGTACGGCGGTCCCGACACCCGCGTTGTTGACCAGGATGTCGACCCGGCCGAACTCCGCCATGGTCGCGTCGACCAGTGCCTGGCAGGAGGCGGGGTCGGCGACGTCGGTGGCGACGCCGAGCGCGCGGCGGCCCGCGGCCTCGACGAGGGCGGCGGTGTCGGCGAGCCGGTCGGCGCGACGCGCGCCGAGGGCGACGTCCGCGCCGGCCTCGGCGAGCGCCTTGGCGAAGTCGACGCCCAGCCCGGAGCTGGCGCCGGTGACGACGGCGACCTTGCCGTCGAGGCGGAAGAGATCGGTGACGGTCATGGAGGCACGGTAGCGGCCCCACCTGCCGGTCGGCGGCGCCCACCAACTAAGGTTCACCTAACTTCCCTGACCTCGAGGAGGAGACCCGGTGGAACCGGTCGTCGACCGCCCCCTGGCGGCCCTGTGGCAGCGCTACCGGCGCTACCGCGGCCGGTTCGTGCTCGCCGTCGCGATGTCGACCCTGAACAAGGTCGCCGACGTCGTGCCCGAGCTGCTGATCGGCGCCGCCGTCGACGTCGTGGTCCGTGGCGCCGACTCCTTCGTCGGCGACCTGCTCGGCGTCGAGTCCCGCTACGCCCAGCTGGGCTGGCTCGCGGTGATCAACCTCGTCGTGTGGATCGTCGAGTCCGCCTCGGAGTACGCCGCCGACGTCCTGTGGCGAGGCCTCGCGCAGGGCATCGAGCATGACTTGCGGGTCGAGGCCTACGACCACGCGCAGCACCTCCACCTGGGCTGGCACGAGGCCCGACCGCAGGGCGCGACACTGGCCACTCTCAACGACGACGTCAACCAGCTCGAGCGGATGCTCGACGTCGGCCTCAAGGCGATCCTGCAGACCGCCCTCAACGTCCTGTTGGTCGGCATCGTGTTCGCGATCGCGTCCTGGGAGCTGCTGCTCTACGCGTTCCTTCCGATCCCGCTCATCGTGGTCGGCTCGCTGGTCTTCCAGCGCCGCCTCGAGCCGTTGTACGACGAGGTGCGGGCCCGGGTGGGCGACCTGTCCGGTGCCCTCAGCGCCAACCTCGCCGGCATCGCGACCATCAAGTCCTTCACGGCAGAGGACCGTGAGCACGACCGGATCACGGCGGTGTCCTCGGCCTACCGCGATGCGAACCTGCGCGCGATCCGGTCCTCGGCCGCCTTCGTCCCGCTGGTGCGCATGGCGATCCTCGCCGGCTTCACCTGCACCCTGCTGCTCGGCGGCTGGGCGACGCTCGACGGGCGCCTCGAGGTCGGCCTGTACTCGGTCCTGGTGTTCATGACCCAGCGGCTGCTGTGGCCGCTGACCGAGGTGGCCGAGGTGCTCGACCTCTACCAGCGCGGCCGCGCCTCGACCGTGCGGATCCTCGCGCTGCTGGCCGAGCCGGTCGACGTGCCCGCGGGCTCGGCGAGCCTGGCGAAGCCGGTGGGCGGCCGGATCGAGCTGCGCGGTGTCCGGGCCGGGTACGCCGAGGGCCCGGACGTGCTGCACGACCTGGACCTCGTCGTACCGGCGGGCGAGACGCACGCGATCGTCGGCCCCACCGGCGCCGGCAAGTCCTCGCTGTTGCGGCTGGTGCTGCGCTTCGACGACCCGCGCGCCGGACAGGTGCTGCTCGACGGCACCGACGTGCGCGACCTCGACTGGGACTCGCTGCGCGGCTCGATGGGCTACGTCGCCCAGGACGTCTACCTGTTCAGCGGCACGATCGCCGACAACATCGCCTACGGCCGGCCCGACGCGTCCCGCGAGGAGGTCCGCGACGCAGCCGAGGCTGCGGCGGCCGCGGAGTTCATCGAGCGCCTCGACGGCGGGTACGACGCGTGGGTGGGCGAGCGCGGCATCACGCTGTCCGGCGGGCAGCGGCAGCGGATCGCGCTGGCCCGCGCCCTGCTGCGCGAGCCGGCCCTGCTCGTCCTCGACGAGGCCACCAGCGCGGTCGACAACGAGACGGAGGCCGCCATCCAGCAGTCCCTGCGCCGGGCGGGGGAGCGGTGCACCACGATCGTGGTCGCCCACCGGCTCTCGACGGTCCGGCACGCCCACCGGATCTGGGTCCTCGACGGTGGCCGGGTGGCCGAGGCGGGCACCCACGACGAGCTGGTCGCGCGCGACGGCGCCTACGCCGCGCTGTGGCGTGTCCAGACAGGTGAGGCCGTGGCCTGACCCGCGCTCGCCGACGACTATCCTTTGGTCGTGAGTGAAACGGCTGCATCCCCCGAGGTCCACTACGACGCGCATGCCGTCGAGGCGAAGTGGCTTCCCGTGTGGGAGCGCCTCGACGCCTTCCGGGCCGACGACGCGGCCGTGCTCGCCGGTGAGAGGCCCAAGTTCTACGGGCTGACGATGTTCCCCTACCCGAGCGGCGACCTGCACATGGGGCACGCCGAGGTGATGGCGCTGCACGACGTCCTGTGCCGCTACAAGAGGTTCCGCGGGTTCGAGGTCCTCAACCCGATGGGCTGGGACTCCTTCGGCCTGCCCGCCGAGAACGCCGCGATCAAGAACGACGAGCACCCGGCGACCTACACCTACGCCAACATCGAGACCCAGTTCTCCTCCTTCAAGAAGTACGGCCTGAGCTTCGACTGGTCGCGCCGCCTGCACACCTCGGACCCCGAGTACTACAAGTGGACCCAGTGGATCTTCCTCAAGCTGCGTGAGCAGGGCCTGGCCTACCGGAAGAACTCGGCCGTCAACTGGTGCCCCAACGACCAGACCGTGCTGGCCAACGAGCAGGTGCTGGCCGACGGCACCTGCGAGCGCTGCGGCGCCGAGGTCACCAAGAAGGAGCTCACGCAGTGGTACTTCCGGACCACCGCCTACGCGCAGGAGCTCTACGACTCGCTCGATGACCTGCAGGACAGCTGGATCCCCAAGGTCGTCAACGCGCAGCGCAACTGGATCGGTCGCTCCGAGGGCGCCCACGTGTCCTTCGACGTCGAGGGCCACGACCCGATCACGGTCTTCACCACGCGTCCCGACACCCTGGTCGGAGCGACCTTCATGGTCGTCGCCGCCGATGCCAAGCTGGCCCAGCAGCTGGTCGCGCCGGAGCGGGCCCAGGCGCTGGAGGAGTACCTCGCCGACGTACGCAAGGCGTCCGACATCGACCGGCTCGCCACCGACCGGCCCAAGACCGGCGTCGACCTGGGCGTGAGCGCCACCAACCCGCTGACCGGCGAGCAGATCCCGGTCTGGGCGGCCGACTACGTGCTGGCCGACTACGGCACCGGCGCGATCATGGCGGTCCCCGCCCACGACGACCGCGACCGCGAGTTCGCCGAGAAGTTCGGGCTCCCGATCGTGCCGGTCTACGACGACGAGCAGCCCTACGACAAGGCCGCCGAGGTGTCGAAGGCGATCGCCGCCGTCGAGGCCAGTGGCCACGGCGAGGGCACCGTCAACTTCCGGCTGCGCGACTGGCTGCTGTCCCGCCAGCGCTACTGGGGCGCGCCGATCCCGATCATCCACTGCGCTGCGTGTGGTGAGGTGCCGGTCCCCGAGGACCAGCTGCCCGTCGAGCTGCCCGAGCTGCGCGGCGCCGACCTCAAGCCCAAGGGCACCTCGCCGCTGGGCGCGGCCACCGAGTGGGTCAACGTCAGCTGTCCGACGTGCGGCGGCCCGGCGACCCGCGACACCGACACCATGGACACCTTCGTGGACTCGTCCTGGTACTTCTTCCGCTACCTCTCGCCCCACGACAGCACGCAGGCCTTCGACCCGGCGCTGGCCAAGGCCTGGGGGCCGGTCGACTTCTACCTCGGCGGCTCCGAGCATGCCGTGCTGCACCTGCTCTACGCACGCTTCTTCACCAAGGCGATGCGCGACATGGGCCTGATCGACTGGGACGAGCCGTTCTCGGCGTACCTCTCCCAGGGCACCGTCATCAACAACGGCCACAAGATGAGCAAGTCGCTGGGCAACGGTGTCGCGCTGGGCGCCCAGCTCGACGAGTACGGCGTCGACGCGGTCCGGCTCACGCTGGTCTTCGCCAGCCCGCCCGAGGACAACATCGACTGGGCCGACGTGTCGCCGGCCGGCTCGGCGAAGTTCCTGCAGCGTGCGTGGCGGCTGTCCGGCGACGTGACGTCGGCCGTGGACGTGGACGTGACCACCGGTGACGTCGGGATGCGCAAGGTCACCCACAAGACGGTGGAGGAGGCCGCGCACCTGCTCGACTCCTACCGGTTCAACGTGGTCGTCGCACGCACGATGGAGCTGGTCAACGCGACCCGCAAGGCCATCGACAGCGGGTGCGGTCCCGAGGACCCGGCCGTGCGCGAGGCCGCGGAGACGGTCGCGATCCTGCTGTCCCTGGTGGCGCCGTACACCGCGGAGGAGATGTGGGCCCGGCTCGGCCACGAGCCGTCCGTCGCCCAGGCCGCCTGGCCCACCGTCGACCCCGCCCTGCTGGTCGAGGACGCGGTCACCGCCGTCGTCCAGATCCAGGGCAAGGTCCGCGGCCGCCTGGAGGTCGCGCCCGACATCAGCGAGGCCGACCTCGAGGCCGCGGCGCTCGCCGACCCGGCGGTCGTCAAGGCGATCGACGGGCGTGCGGTGCGCAAGGTGATCGTGCGGGCGCCGAAGCTCGTCAACATCGTCGTCTGAGCTGGACGGGCGATGGCTGAGGCGGACTCGCGGCGACGCCGGATCATCGACGCGACCCTCGACGTGATCCGCGACCACGGGCTGGCCGGCACGCGCACGCTCGAGATCGCGCGCCGCGCCGGGGTGAGCACCGGCCTGGTGCTCTACCACTTCAGCACCCTCGACGGCCTGGTCGCGGCCGCGATGGAGGAGTCTGAGGACCGCTACTACCGCAGCCTCGACGACAACGGCGCCGACCGACCCGCCCCCGAGCGGCTGCGGCTGCTCGTCGAGCGCTCCGGTGACCCGGTGACCGGCATCCCCGCGTGGACGCTGTGGATGGAGTTCTGGGTGCGGGCGATGCGCGACCCCGCCACGGCCGCACTGTGTGCCGGCCTGGAGGCGCGGTGGCGCGCCACCCTGCGCGAGGTGATCGACCAGGGCGTGCGGGAGGGCTGCTTCACGACCGCGGCGCCCGCCGACGCCGTCCTGCGGCTGTCGGCTCTGCTCGACGGGCTGTCCGTGTCCGCCACGCTCGGCGACCGCGACGTACCCGTCGAGACCATCCCGCGGCTGTGGCTCGAGGCGGCTGTCCGCGAGCTGGGCTGTGCGCCCGCCCTGCTCGGGCTCTGAGTCGTGAGCCGCTAGCCTCAGCGCATGTCGATCGTCGTGGTCACCGACTCCACCTCGACCGTCCCGGCCGAGGTCGCGGAGGCCAGCGGGGTGCACGTCGTACCGCTGCAGGTGGTGATCGACGACGACGTCTACGACGAGGGTGCCGAAGAGGTCACTCCCGAGCGGCTCGCCGTCGCGCTGAAGGAGAAGCGCGCCGTCAGCACCTCGCGGGCCTCGCCCGCGGTGTTCGCGGACCTCTACGACCGCCTCGCCGCCGAGGGCGCGACGGAGATCGTGTCGATCCACCTCTCTGCCGAGGTCAGCGGCACCTTCGAGTCGGCGCTGGTCGCGTCACGGCAGGCTCCGGTCCCGGTGACCTGCGTCGACTCGCGCCAGGTCGGGGTCGCCACGGGGTACGCCGTCGAGTCGGCCCTCGACGTCATCTCGCGCGGCGGCACGGCCGCCGAGGCCGCCGAGGCGGCGCGGGCCCGGGCCGCCTCGGCGGCCTCGCTCTTCTACGTCAACACCCTCGAGTACCTCCGCCGTGGTGGCCGGGTCGGTGCTGCCGCCGCCGTCTTCGGCGGGGCGCTCGCGGTCAAGCCGCTGCTCGGCATCGTCGACGGCGTGATCTCGCCCCAGGCCAAGGTCCGCACCGCAGCCAAGGCGATCGCCCGCCTCGAGGCGCTGGCGGTGGAGGCGGCCGGGGACGTCCCCGTCGAGGTGTGCGTCGCCCACCTCGCCGCCGAGGAGCGGGCCTCCGCGCTGGCCGAGCGGCTCGCCGAGGCGCTGGGCGACCAGGTCGTGCCGGCCCGGTCGGGCGAGGTCGTGCGCTGCGTCGAGCTCGGCGGGGTGCTCGGTGCGCATGTCGGACCGGGGATGCTGGCGATCTGTGTGGCGCCGGTGCTCTGAGCGCTCCGGCGTCACTCCAGTCACGGGCGGGGACGTCGGCTGTCCACAGGCGGGGCTCGGGGTGCTGGTCATCCCCAGGCCGGCTCGCTCCGGCGGCTCGATGACCGGAGGCCGACCTAGCGTGCCGCCATGTCCGTACGACGCTCCGCCGCCCGCCCCGACCCGCCCGCCGCCGATGCCGCGGCGCGCCGGCTGGCGCTGATCGCCGCCGACCTCGGGGTCGCGCCGGCGGCCACCCCGGAGGCGCCCGGGGACGTGGCCGAGCCGGTCGAGCCCTGGTGGGCCGACCACACCCGGGTGGCCGACCAGCCTGACGCCCGGCCTTCGCTGAGCCTGGTGCCGCAGGCGTCCCCGGCGTCCCGGGCGTCCCGGGCAGCGGCGCCGCCGGAGCCTCGGGAGGCGCCGGCGCTGCCCGAGCCGGGCCGTCACGCAGCCCGCCGCCGACGACCGCGACCCCACCCGCGCACCGTGCTCGCTCCGCTCGCCGACCGGCTCCCCGCCCTCGGGATGGCCCAGGTCGCGGTCGTGGCGCTCGCTGTCGCTCTCGGCCTGGCCGTGACCACCTGGTGGGTGCTGCGCGATCGCCCCGAGGCGCTCGCGCCGGTCGCGGCGGAGCCGACCGCCCCGCTCGTCGCGACCACACCCGCCGCCCCGGGCGCGACGGTCCCGTCCGCCTCGGGTGCTGTGGGTGCGCCGGCCCCGAGTGTGGGGAGGGTGACGGTCGACGTGGCGGGCGAGGTGCGGCGGCCCGGGATCGTCGTACTCGATGCGGGGGCGCGGGTGACCGACGCGCTCGCGGCGGCCGGCGGCCCGCGCAAGGGGGTCGACCTGACTCCGCTCAACCTGGCCCGGGTGCTGGTCGACGGCGAGCAGATCGTGGTCGGCGGCCCGGCCCGGCCGCAGGCAGCCCCGGGCGCCACGGGTGCCTCGGGGACCGGGAGCGGTGCGCCGCCCGGCCCGCTGGTCAACCTCAACACCGCCGGTCAGGCCGAGCTCGAGTCCCTGCCCCAGGTCGGCCCGGTCACCGCCCAGTCGATCATCGCCTGGCGCGACGCCCACGGCGGGTTCACCAGCGTCGACGAGCTGCTCGAGGTCGACGGGATCGGCGCCAAGACGCTCGAGCAGATCACCCCGCACGTGACGGTGTGACCGGTGCCGGACGTGACGAGCGGATCAGGTGGCGCCGAGGAGCGCGCGGTGCAGCACGGCGATCAGCTCGCCGCGGGTGATCATGCCGACGAGCCGGCCCTCGTCGTCGACCACGGGGACGTTCTTGTACCCCTCGGTCGTCATGATCGGGACCAGGTCGGCAACGGGGGTGTCGGCGGCGATGGTGGTGACGTCGGTCCGCATGATCGAGTCGACCGACTCCAGCTCGACGATGTCGCGGGTGAACAGGTCGATGATCGAGACCACCCCGACCACGTGCCGTTCGGCGTCGACGACCGGCAGGGTCTTGACCTGGCGCTGCACGAGCAGGGTTCGGGCGCGGTAGATCGACTCGAAGGGGTGCACGACCACGACGTCGGTGTTCATGATCCGCGAGACCGGGATCGAGCCGAGCCGCCGGTCGAGGGCGTGGGTCTCGGCGTCGCGCACGATCGAGACGATGTCGGCGGGCAGTACGTCGAGCCGGTCGGCGAGGCGCTTCATCGCCTGCTCGACGTCGGGCGTGGTGATGCCGAGGGCCGCGGCGGCGGGGGAGGCGGCGGCCGCGGCCGGCCGGTGCGGGTACCTCCGCCCGCTCAGGTTGTTCACCGCGATCGCGATCAGCAGCAGCACGAGCGTGTTCACGGCCACCGGCGTGAGGACGAAGAGGAACCCCTGCTCGTGGATGGCGGGGGTGGCGGTGGCGGCCAGCAGCGCGCACGCGCCCCCGGGCGGGTGCAGGCAGCCGAGCAGCATCATCGCGCCGATCGCGGCCCCGACGCCGAAGGCCGCGGCGAGCAGGACGTCGTCCACGACCAGGTGCGCGGCCAGGCCGATCGCCGTCGAGACCAGGTTGCCGCCGAGCACCGGCCATGGCTGGGCGAGGGGACTGGCGGGCACCGCGAACAGCAGCACCGCGCACGCGCCCATCGGCGCCACGATGAACGGCAACAGCTCGGGGCCGCCGGGCACGGCCCGGGCGGTCGCGCCGGCGACGGCGATCCCGAGCAGGGCGCCGAGCGCGCCGCGGGCGAGCTCGGCGGAGCTGTAGCGGGTCACCCGCCCGACCCTAGGGCAACCGCGCCCGACCTGCGGATGCCCGCGCTGGGCGCCGCGGCGTGGCTGGGCGGCATCGCCGCGCAGCAGTCCGGACGGATCGCGTACGCCGGACTCGCCGGACTCGGTCTCCTCGTCTGGGTGCTCGCCCCACGCCTGCCGCCCGGCGGGCTCCGGCTGCTGCTCGCCACCCTGGTGATCGCGGGTGCCGCGACCACCGGCACGGTGCTGCGCCACGATGCCGTCCGCGCCTCACCGCTGCACGACCTGGCCGCCGAGCGTGCCACGGCCGACCTGGTCGGCACCGTCGTCTCCGATCCCCGGAAGATCACCGGGCGGGCAGGGCCGCAGGTCGTGGTCCGGCTCCGGGCGCGGGAGGTGACCTCGCGCGGCCACCGGTTGCGCACCGGCGGCAGCATCGTCGTCATCGGCACTCCGGGCTGGACCACGGCCGAGCTGGGCTCGCGGGTGATCGCCGAGGGACGGCTCGCCGCCTCCGACGACCCGGGCACGGCAGCGCTGCTCACCGGTGCCCGCGACCCGGTGCGGATCCGGGGTCCCGATCCCTGGTGGCGGGCGTCCGCGGCGGTGCGTACGTCGATCCGGCGTGCGGTCGCGCACCGTCCGCCCGACCAGGCGGGACTCGTGCCGGCGCTGGTCGACGGCGACGACGCCGGGCTGCCGGACGCGGTCGAGCGGGACTTCCGCACGACCGGCCTCACGCACCTGACCGCCGTCAGTGGGACCAACCTGACGCTGGTGGTCGGCTCGCTGCTGCTGCTCGCCCGAGGGGCCGGGGTCCGCCGGCGGTGGCTGGCCGTGGTCGGCCTGGCAGGCATCGTCGGGTTCGTGCTGCTGGCCCGCACCGAGCCGAGCGTGCTCCGTGCGGCGGTGATGGGGACGGTCGGGCTGTTCGCCTTCGGCCCCGACGGCCGGCGGCGGGGCCTGCGCGCCCTCGGGGTCGCGGTGGCCGGTCTGGTCCTGGTGCAGCCGGACCTGGCCGTGGCGGCCGGCTTCGCACTCTCGGTGCTGGCCACCGCGGGGATCGTGCTGCTCGGTCCGCCGCTCGCGCGGTCCCTGGCGCGGTGGCTGCCACGAGGTGTGGCCGAGGCAGTTGCGGTGCCGACCGCGGCCCAGCTGGCGTGCACCCCGGTCATCGCCGGCCTGTCGGGGCAGGTGAGCCTGGTGGCGGTCGGCGCCAACCTGTTGGCGGGACCGGCCGTGGGACCGGCAACGGTGCTCGGCCTGGCGGGCGGCCTGGTCGGGCTGGTGTGGCCGTGGGCGGGGCGGTGGTGCGGCACCGCCGCGGGCTGGAGCGTCGGATGGATCATCGCCGTCGCCGAGCACGCCGCCGCCCTGCCCGGCGCCGCCATCGGCTGGGGGAGCGGGACGCTGGCGATCGGGGCGCTCGCGGTGCTCTGCCTGCTGCTGGGGATCGCGCTGCCACGGCTGGTGCGGTACCGCGCCGCCGGGGCGGCTCTGGTCGCCCTGCTGCTGCTCGTCGTGCTCGGGGTGCCCGGCCGGCTCTGGTCGGCCGCCTCGGGGGCGTGGCCGCCACCGGGTTGGGTGCTGGTGGCCTGCGACGTCGGGCAGGGCGACGCCCTCGCGCTCGCGGTCGGTCGCCGCTCCGCGATCGTGGTCGACGCCGGACCCGACCCGCGGGCGGTCGACCGCTGCCTGGACAGGCTGGGCGTCGAGCAGGTGCCGCTGCTCGTGCTCACCCACTTCCACGCCGACCACGTCGACGGCATCGCGGGAGTCCTCGACGGGCGGAGCGTGGCAGCCGTCGAGACCACGGCCCTGGCCGACCCGCCGGGCGGGGTGCGGCTGGTGCGGCGTGCGGCGGCCGCTGCGGGCGTGCCGGTGGCGACGGCGGCGTACGGTCTCACGCGGCGGATCGGCGAGGCCACCCTCCAGGTGCTCCACCCCGAGCTACCCGGCGCGATGGTCGACGGTCCCGGCGACGGCAGCACCGCCAACGACGCGAGCGTGGTGCTGCTGGTCGAGGTGGCCGGCGTGCGGCTGCTGCTGACCGGTGACCTCGAGCCACCCGGGCAGGCCGAGGTGGCCGGGCTCGTGGGCGACCTGGACATCGACGTGCTGAAGGTGCCGCACCACGGCAGCTCCCACCAGGACCTGGACTGGCTGACCGACCTACGTCCCGAGGTGGCGCTGGTGTCGGTGGGCGCCGACAACGACTACGGCCACCCGTCGCCGGAGGTGGTGCGGGGTCTGGAGGCGGCCGGGGCGGAGGTGCTGCGGACCGACCGCGACGGCGACATCGCGGTGGTCGGCGACAGTTCCGGCGGGGTGCGGGCGACCACCCGGCAGTGAGCGTCAAGCGTGGATTCAGGCCAAGGTGCCGGGGACCGTGTCGGGGGCGTGTGGGAGGGTGAGCACATGCGGGCCGAGGACGTGCTGGGGCGGGTCATCCTGGTCACCGGCAAGGAGGAGTTCCTCGGTGCCCGGACCGTCGACGAGGTCAGGGCGGCGGTGCGCGCGCACGACGCCGAGGCCGAGTTCGCCGACAGCTCCGCGTCCGACCTGACCCTCGCGACGCTCGGCGAGATGGCGGCGCCGTCGCTGTTCTCCGCGGTGCGTTGCGTGGTGGTCCGCGGCCTGGAGAACCTGCCGGACGAGTCGGTCGAGGGCCTGCTGGGCTACGCCGCCGCGCCGGTCGAGGACGTGGCGCTCGTGCTCGTCCACGGGGGCGGTCAGAAGGGCAGCGGCGTGCTGACCAAGCTGCGCAAGCTGAAGGCCGTCTCCGAGCACAAGTCCGAGGAGCTCAAGCCGTCGGACTTCCCGGCCTTCGTGGCCAACGAGATACGCCGCCACGGCGCGACCATCGACCGGGAGGCGGCCGACGTCCTGATCGAGGCGATCGGTCGCGACCTCCGCTCACTGGCCGGCGCCGCCCACCAGCTCACCAGCGACTTCCCGGGGGAGCGGATCAGCGAGGAGCAGGTCCGCCGCTACTTCGGCGGCCGCGCCGAGGCGAAGTCCTTCGCTGTGGCCGACGCCGCCTTCGCCGGCCGCGACCGGGTCGCGCTGGAGGAGCTGCGCTGGGCCCTCGACGCGGGGACGGCCGCCGTGCTCATCACCTCCGCCTTCGCCGGCAGCGCTCGCGGCCTGGCCCGGATGGTCAGTGCCCCGCGCGGCATGCGCGACGCCGACCTGGCCCGCGAGGTCGGCGTCCCGCCGTGGAAGCTGCGCTCGCTGCGCGACCAGGCCCGCGGCTGGACCGACGTCGGCCTGGCCCGCGCCATCCGTGCCGTCGCCCAGGCCGACGCCGACATCAAGGGCGCGGCCAGCGACGCGTCGTACGCCCTCGAACGCCTTGTCCTGACCGTCACCGCTCTCCGCCAGCGTTGAGTTGCCACCTCCGCAGCGCTGAGTTGGCGCTCTTCGGCAACTCGACGGTGAGAAAGTGGCAACTCAACGGGGCCGTGAAAAATCACGAAGGGAGCCCCCTGACGGGGACTCCCTTGACGTGATGGCTCAGGACCGGAGCCAGCAGGGTGGTCTCAGAGAGAGGCGGCCTGCTTCGCGATCGACGACTTGCGGTTCGCGGCCTGGTTCTTGTGGATGACGCCCTTGGAGGCGGCCTTGTCGAGCTTCTTGGTGGCCTCGCGGCCCAGCGCGACGGCGGCGTCCTTGTCGCCGGCCTCGGCGGCCTCGCGGAACTTGCGGATCGCGGTCTTCAGGCCGGACTTGACGGCCTTGTTGCGCTCGTGACGCTTCTCGTTCTGCTTGTTGCGCTTGATCTGGCTCTTGATGTTCGCCACGGGTTACTCGCCTCTGTGTCAGGTGGAAATGCTGGTTCTGGTCCGGAGCGCGCCTCGGTCACCGTGATCCTTACCTTCCGGACGAGTCCGGGGACGGGCAGGAGGGAACGCGCAGTCGCGACCAGCAAGGCTAACAGCGGGTCGATCCGTCGCCCAAATCGGGCAGGATGACCCCGTGCGCGAACCCTCCCGGCCGCCGCTCCCGCTCGGCGCGCTGTTCATCCTACCGACCTTGCTGTTCTGGATCCTGGTGATCAGGGGAGCGACCAGCGGCGACGAGGGCGACGCGGGCCGCTACGCCGGGTACGCGTTCGGGATCGCCGGCGTGACACTGGCGATCTTCGCGTTCTTCAAGATCCGCCAGGTCCGGGCGCGCAACGCCGACGAGCGGCGGGCGGTGCGCGACGGCATCCGTACGACGGCCCGGATCGTCAGCACTCGGGTCAAGGGGCACCTGAACCAGGACCCGTACGTCGTGTTCGAGCTCGAGGTCACCCCCGAGACCGGCGCGCCCTACCGCACCAGCGTCACCGAGCTCGTCTCGCAGCTGGCGATCCCGCGGATCCAGCCGGACGCGGTCGTCGACGTGCACGTCCACCCCGACGACGACCGGTTCGTGGTCATCGACCCGGTCGCGCTCGGCCGCTGACCTTCAGCCCCCGTCGGCACCGCGCAGCGCTCGCTCGAAGGTGGTCGTGAGCCAGGTCTCGTAGGCCTCCTCGGCACCCGGCTCCATCTCGCGCAGCAGGAGGTAGGTGTCGATGTGCGCGGCGAGCGCCGTCGTCCGCACGAGCCAGGCGAGGTCACACGTGGGGGGCAGCAGCCCGTCCTCCTGGGCCCGGGTCCAGAAGGTGCGGACCGCGTCGTACGTCGCCGCCCGGCCCGCGTGCGCCTGCTCGGCCAGCAGCGGCTCGGTGGGCTCGGCCTCGCGGGACACGGCGACGACGTCGGCCGCGGACCTGGCCAGGCGAGCTCCGCCCCGGGTGAAGGCGGCGATCCGCTCGGCGAGCGTGGCGGCCGTGGTCGCGGTCCGGTACCAGTCGCGGCCGCGCACGTCGACGGGCGCGAGGTCGCCGACGACGGCCATGTCGATCACCCGTTTGAGGACGGCGGCCTTGGTGCCGAAGCGGACGTAGACCGTGCGCGAGGCGACGCCGGCCTCCTCGGCGACGGCGGTCAGCGTCGTGGCGCGGTAGCCCTGCTGGACGAACAGGCGGTGCGCCGCGCGCAGGATCCGCTCCTCGTTCTCGAGGACGCGCGCAGTGCGGAGGCTCTGGGTCTTGACAGGATCGGCCATGAGTTGCAGTCTAACTGCAATGTTGCAGTGGGGCTGCAACTTGAGCTCTGGAGGCGCCATGTCCGCTCCGACGCTGGACGGCATCCACCACGTCAAGCTCCCGGTCCGGGACCTGGCCCGGTCGCGCGAGTGGTACGAGTCCCGGCTGGGCTACCGCAAGGTGCTCGAGTTCGTCGAGGACGGCGTGCTGCGCGGCATCTCGATGCTGCATCCCAACGGCGGCCCGGAGGTGGCGCTGCGGCTCGCCCCCGAGCAGGCCGCTGCGTCGGCGGCGTTCGACCACTTCGCGATCGGGGTCCCGACCCAGCAGTCGTTGGACGACCTCGCCGCCCGCCTCGCCGCGCTCGGTGAGGAGCACGCCGGGATCCGGGTCGCGACGATCGGATGGATCCTGCCCGGGCTGCACGACCCGGACGGGCACGAGGTGCGCTTCTACACGACCCGGGTGCCCGAGTCCGACCCGGTCGCCGTGGCGGTGGCCTCGCTGCACCTCATGGCGGGCGGGACGCGGGAGGAGTTCGACGCGGTGTTCGCCCCCGACGCCGTCAACCGGGAGTCCGTCACCGAGCCGCCCGAGACCCGGGGGCGCGGGCCGGCGGCCTTCCTGGCCACCTCGGACTGGCTCCGCTCGGCCTTCTCCGACCTGGCGTGGGAGGTCCACGCGACCGCGCGGACCGGCGACCTCGTGGCGGTCCACGCCACCATGTCCGGCCGCCAGACGGGCCCGTTCGTCACGTACGGGCCCGACGGTGGTGTCCAGGCGTCCTTCCCGCCGGCCGGCGGGTCGTTCGCGGTCACCCAGAGCCACTGGTTCCGGGTCCACGACGGCCAGGTGACCGAGCACTGGGCGAACCGGGACGACCTGGCATTGGGCATGCAGCTCGGCTGGGGACCTCCCCTCGCCGAGCACTGAGCGCGCTCAGGCGTGCCAGCCGCGCCGCTCGGCCAGCCAGTGGTCGATGACGTCGCGCTGCCAGGCCTGCGCCGCGCGCAGGTGCGGCGACGTGGCGGGGACGGGTTGGTCGGCGCTGGCGGCGAAGTAGCCGAGGATCAGGGCCAGGAACACGTCGACGTCCTCGGCCGGCACACTCGCGAGCAGCGGGTGGGCGGCGATGTGCGCGTCCACGTCGAGTCCGTCGCCGCGCGGGCCGATCAGGAGGATCAGCGAGTCCAACCAGGCGGCGCCGACGGTCGGCCAGGTCCAGTCGCACAGCAGGGCGCTGCCGTCGGGCCGGACCAGGATGTTGTCGTCGCGGATGTCGGTGTGGACGAGGGTGTCGCCGGCGACGACCTCGGCGTACCGGTCGGCCAGGGCCCGCAGCTCGTCGCGCCGCGGGTGGGTGACCCGGTCCCACAGGGCCGGCCACGACGCGAAGTCGTCGACGGCGCTGTCCAGCGCGATGCCCGGCGCGGGGGTCAGCGACTCCGCGATGGTCACCGTCATCGCGGACGCGGACGCGAGGTCCTCGGCGGTCCAGGGGCGGTGCGGGGCGCGCGCGTCGACGTACTCGGTGGCGAGCAGGAACCAGTCGGCGACCTCGTCGGTCCACAGCAGCCCCGGAGCCGGTACGCCGGCCGGGAGCCCCGCGAGCTTGCGCGCCTCCTCGCGGTACGCGTCGGCGAAGAGCCGTTGCGCCTTGGTGGAAGCCGCCTTCACGAACGTGCGGGTCCCGTCGTCGCAGGTCAGCACCGAGGCGAACCCGGGGGTGTACCCGCCGTCCTGGGATACCGCGTCCACGACCGGCGAGCCGAGCCGCTGCTCGACCGCGCGCCGTACGAGCGGGGGCAGGTGCACCCAGGACAGGCGGCGGGCGGTGCGACCGTGGGGGATGACGGTGGGGAACACGCGGCCCATCATGGCTGAGGGCCCGGCGGCGTCGACGAGGCCCGCACGACCAGTCGCCCCACCCGCTGCTCACCGTGGTCGGGGAGGGGCCGGTCGTCGAGGCGGGCGGAGAGGGTCTCGACGGCGCGCCGGGCGAGCTCGTCGGGCTGCAGGTCGATGGAGGAGATGGTGGGGTGGGCGGCGCGCAGGCTCTCGGCATCGGACCCGGCGACGATCCGGACGTCGGCGGGGACCCGCAGGCCGTGCTCGGCGAGGACCGCGACGACGCCGAGAGCATGGTTGCTGGTGAGGGCGTAGACGCCGTCCGGCGCGGGTCCGGACGCGAGCAGGGTCCTGGCGGCGCGGCGCCCGCCCTCGTCGTCGAGGTGCTCGGGGACGTGGACCATCGAGGGGGTGATCCGGCGGTAGCGGGCCCAGCGCCGGTAGACGGCGGCCGTGCGGAGGTTCCACTCGTTGCGGTCGGTGCCGGTGACCAGCGCGATCCGGCGCGCGCCGCTGTCCCAGAGGTGGTCGAGGGCGAGGGTGGTGAGCCGGCCGGACTCGATGTCGACGTGGGGCGGGGATTCCGGTCCGAGGGGGACGCCCGGGACCTCCCCGACGGTAACGAAGGGGATCCCGGCGCTGGTCAGCATCGCGACCAGCGGGTCGTCGGTGACCGGCTCGGTGACGATGAACCCGTCGCTGGCCAGGGCAGCGCCCGCGGCGCGCGGTCCGGTCGGGTCCGAGACGAGCATCAGCCCGAGCCCCTCGGCGAGCGAGGCGACGGCCGCGGCGCCGGCGAACCGGGCGAAGTAGTCGACGTCGACGAGCAGGTCGGGGCGCAGCGCGTCGAGCTGGCGGGCGACGAGGGCGATCACCCCGAGCCGGTTGCGGCGCAGGCCCTGCGCGATCACGTCGGGCCGGTAGCCGAGGTCGTGGGCGGCGGTGCGCACCCGCTGCTGGGTGGCCGGCGCGACGGTGCCGTTGCCGGTGAAGGTGTGCGACACCGTGGTGACCGAGACGCCCGCCCGGTGCGCGACGTCGCGGATGGTGGGGCGCCGCGCGGTCACCCGGCCACGGTAGGCCCGCCCAAACCGTTTTGGCCAGGGTGGCACAAGGTCTGGTCCAAATCGTTTTGGCTCCCTAGCGTGACGGCCGACACACCGACCGAACCCGGGGGAGCCATGGCCATCGACCAGACACAAGCGCCGCGCGACGAGGGCCTGCTGCCCGGCCACGTCGAGACCCACGGCATCGACGTCATCCCCGACAGCGAGCGCACCGGAACCGCCCGCAGCCTGTTCGCGCTCTGGGTCGCGCCGAACGTCAACTACCTCTCGTTCGTCGTCGGCGGCGTGCTCGTCCTGATCGGCCTGAGCCTGGCCCAAGCGATCGCCGCGGTCGTCGTGGGCTGCCTGTTCTCGATCGCCACCGGCATCGTCGCGGTGACCGGTCCCGTCTCCGGCACGCCCAGCCAGGTCGCGACCCGGGCCATGTACGGCGTGCGCGGCAACCGGGTCGCCATCGCGGTCAACGGCTGGTTCGTCTCGGTCTGCTACATCGCGCTGAACTGGCTGACCGCCTCGGTCATCGGCTTCGCCCTCACCGAGCGGATCGGGCTCGGCTCCTCGACGCCGGTCCAGGTGCTCGTCGTCCTGGTCATCGCATCGGCGACGACCGCGATCTCGATCTACGGCCAGGGCCTGATCATGCGGCTCTACGGCCCGCTCTCGGCCGGCCTGACCGTCGTGTTCCTGGTCGTGTCCGGATTCCTCGTGGCGAAGGCCGACCTCGCCTACGCGCCGCCGGTCGCCCTGCACGGCGCCGACCTGTGGCTCACCTGGGTCGCCGGCGTCACCCTCATCGCCGCGACCCCGCTGTCGTACACGATCAGCTCCGACTTCGCCCGCTACCTGCCTCGCGACACCAACCCGGTCGCCGTCGCCACCTGGACCGCGCTCGGCAACGCCGTCCCCGGCATCGTGCTGCTCACCGTCGGCATCCTGGCCGCCACCGTCACCGACCTGTCCGACCCGGAGGCCGGCCTGAGGGGCATCGTCCCGGGCTGGCTGGTCACGGTCTTCCTGGTCGCGATCATCATCGGCATCCTCGCCAACAACGCGCTCACGACGTACAGCTCCGGACTCGCGCTCCAGGCCGTCGGCCTGCCGTTCTCCCGCGTGGTCAGCGTCGCCGTCACCGCCGTCGTCGGTGTCGCGATGACGCTCTACGCGCTGTTCGTCTTCGACTTCCTCGACACCGTCAGCAGCAGCCTGGTCCTGCTGGTCAGCCTGGTGGGCCCGATCATGGCGATCTACGTGACCGACATCCTGATGCGCCGCAACGCCTACGACGGCGTGGAGCTCAGCGACAGCAGCCCCGGCTCGCGCTACTGGTACACCGGGGGCGTCAACCTCGCCGGCGCGATCGCCTGCCTCACCGCCTTCGTCGCCGCGCTCATGTGCGCCAGCACGGAGGCCTTCACCGGTCCGGTCGCGAAGGCGCTGGACGGTCTCGACCTGTCCGTCCCGGTCGGCATGATCGGCGCCTCGGCGCTGTACGTCGGCCTGACCCGCCTGTTCTACGGAAGGAATGCCCGATGAGCCGCGCGACCGGCACCGTCGTCCTGCGCAACGCCCGGATCTTCACCGCCGACCCCGACCAGCCGTGGGCCGGGTCCGTCGAGATCGCGGACGGCCGGGTCCGCGGCCTGGACCGGCCGGTGCCTGCAGGAGCCGAGGTGATCGACCTCGACGGTGCCTTCGTGCTGCCGGGCTTCGTCGACGCTCACACCCACCTCGTCGAGATGGGCGCCTCCGCGGAGGAGGTCGGGCTCGTCGACGCCGCGGACATCGCCGACATCCAGGCGCGCGTGGCGGCCGCCGCGGCCGAGGGCCGCACCCGGGTGATCGGCAACAGCTGGCTCTTCCCGGCCCTGGAGGGCCGCGCGCCGCACAGGGACATCCTCGACACGGTCGTCCCGGACGTGCCCGTCTACCTGCAGTCCAACGACCTGCACTCGACGTGGTGCAACTCCGCCGCGCTCCGTGAGCTCGGCATCGACGCCGCCACCCCGGACCCGATCGGCGGGACCATCGAGCGCGACGCCGACGGCGAGGCCACCGGTCTGCTCAGCGAGATGGCGGCCCTGGGCCTGGCCCGCAGCTTCCTCGCCGCCCAGGTCACCGACGCCGACCGCGACGCCTGGCTGCAGGCCGGCATGGCCCGCTACCTCGCCGACGGCGTCACCACGGTCGTCGACATGGGTGTCGAGGGCCACGACCTCGCGACCTTCGAGCGGGCGCTGGCCGCCGACGCGCTGCCGCTGCGGGTGGTCGGGCACTGGCTGGTGAAGCCGTCGGCGAGCGAGGCCGAGAACCTCGCCCAGGTCGAGACCGCGCTCGCCCACGCCCGCCGCCTCGACGGCGACCGGCTGCGGATCACCGGCATCAAGATCATGGCCGACGGCGTCATCGACAGCTGCACGGCCTCGATGGCCAGGCCGTACGCCGACGGCAGCAACGCCGCCCCGATATGGGACCGCGAGGCGCTGACCCCCGTCGTCGTCGCCGCGGACGCCGCCGGCCTGCAGATCGCGATCCACGCCATCGGCGACGAGGCCTCCGCCATCGCTCTCGACGCCCTCGAGGAGGCGATCCGGGTCAACGGACCCCGCGAGCGCCGCCACCGCATGGAGCACCTCGAGGTGGTCTCCGAGGAGAGCGTCGCCCGGCTCGCCCGGCTCGGTGTCGTCGCGTCGATGCAGCCGGTGCACGCCGACCCGGCCGTCCAGGACAACTGGCGCGCGATGCTCGGCGACGAGCGGGTCGAGCGCGGCTACCCGTGGCGCGAGATGACCGACGCGGGCGCGGTGCTCGCGTTCGGCACCGACGCTCCCACGGCGCCGCACCTCCCGCTGCACAACATGTACGTCGCCACCACCCGCCGCTCCGCGCTGGTGGAGGGGCTGCCGGCCAACACCCCGCACCTCGCCGTACCGCTGGCCGAGGCGTTGACCCACGCCACCCGGGACGCGGCGTACGCGTCCCGGATGGAGGGGACCATCGGCACCATCGCGCCCGGCCGGTCCGCCGACCTCGTGGTGCTGGCCGCCGACCCGTTCGCCGACGAGCCGGAGGCGCTGCTGAAGACCCAGGTGCTGCGCACCTACGCGGCGGGGTCCAACGTCCTGGTGTAGATCGCCGCACCGTCGACATCGCGCAGGGTCACCGTCAGCCGACCGCTGTGACCGTCGACCTCGACCTCGCCGAAGAACTGGAAGCCCTGCGCGGGTGAGGCGTTGGCCGCCGGTGGGGCAGCGACGAAGTCGGCCACCGGGCCGAACGTGCCGTCCAGCGCGTTCGGCCCGAACGCGCCCGCGTTGAGCGGGCCGGAGACGAACTCCCAGAACGGGTCGAAGGCCTGGTACGCCGCCCGGTCGGGTGAGTAGTGGTGGGCCGCCGTGTAGTGCACGTCGGCGGTCAGCCACACGTGGTTGCGGATCCCGGCGCGCTGCAGAGCGGTCAGCACCCGCGCGATGTCGATCTCGCGGCCCAGCGGGGCGCCCGGGTCGCCCTGCGCGAGGCCCTCCTGCGCGCTGGCGCCGTCGGGCACGACCAGGCCGAGCGGCAGGTCGTTGGCGATCACCTTCCAGGTCGCCCTCGACCGCCGCAGCTCGCGGATCAGCCACGCGGTCTGCTCCTCGCCGAGCACGCCGCCGTCGCCGACCGGCTCGCGGTTGCCGGTGTTGGGGTCCTTGTGCGTGCGCATGTCGAGGACGAACAGGTCGAGGTGCCGCCCGTACCGGATCACCCGGTAGACCCGGCCCTCGGAGTCCGGCGAGATCGAGGCGACCGGAACGTACTCGTGGAACGCCTGCCGCGCCCGCGCGGCGAGCACGTCGATCCGCTTCTCGGTGTAGCGGGCGTCGTCGAGGACCTGGCCGGGGAACCAGTTGTTGCGCACCTCGTGGTCGTCCCACTGCGAGACCTGGGACGTCTCGGCGAGGAACGCACGCCAGTTGTCGGCCATCAGGTTGTAGCGGTACTGCCCGCGGTACTCGTCGAGCGTCTCGGCGACCTTGGACTTCTCCGGGGTCACCAGGTTGTGCCAGGTCGACCCGTCGGGCAGCGCCACCGACGCCTGGACCGGCCCGTCGGCGTACACGTTGTCGCCGCTGCACAGGAAGAAGTCGGCGTCGCGGGCCCGCATCGCGTCGGCGATCCGGAAGCCGCCGTACGCCGGGTTCACGCCCCAGCCCTGCCCCGCGATGTCGCCCGACCACAGGAACCGGACGTCGTCACGGCGGCCCGGCGCGGTCCGCAGCCGCCCGAGGACCGGTGCGCTGGTCGCGCGGTGGTCGTGGAGGTCGACGGCCCGGATCCGGTAGTGCAGGTCGGTGCCCTCGGGCAGGTCGCCGAGCACGATCTGCCCGGTCAGGTCGGTGCCGGGCGTGACGACCGGGCCCCGCACGGTCCGGGCCCTGCGGAAGAACGGGTCGCGGCTGATCTCGGCGACCAGCCGAGACGGGCGGTCGGCCTTCGACCACAGCACGGCCGAGCCGGGCCGGACGTCGCCGGACTGGACGCCGAACGGCAGCGCCGGGCGGTCGCGGCGCACGAGCAGGGGAGCGGCCGAGGAGCGGGCGGGGAGCAGGCCGGAGGCGGCGGCAGTGCCCGCCGTCAGGACGGCGCCCCGCAGGAGGGCGCGACGGGAGGTGGGTTCCGGGGAGGCCGAGATCATGGCGCCACGCTGTCGGCGTACGGCGAACGGCGAGCCCCGTCGACGGTGAACCGCGGGCGGCGAATTCCTGAACCGCGTCCCGCTCGGGGACAATGGAGCCACCATGTCTGCCGCCGCCCCGCAGCCGGGTCACACCGACCCCGCGATCATCCGCAACTTCTGCATCATCGCGCACATCGACCACGGCAAGTCGACGCTCGCCGACCGGATGCTGCAGCTCACCGGCGTCGTCGGCGAGCGTGAGGCGAAGGCACAGTACCTCGACCGGATGGACATCGAGCGCGAGCGCGGCATCACCATCAAGAGCCAGGCCGTCCGGATGCCGTGGACCGTCACGGCCGGCAACGAGGCGGGCGCCGAGCCGGGCACCTACATCCTCAACATGATCGACACCCCGGGCCACGTCGACTTCACCTACGAGGTGTCCCGGTCGCTGCAGGCCTGCGAGGCCGCGATCCTGCTGGTCGACGCCGCCCAGGGCATCGAGGCGCAGACCCTGGCGAACCTCTACCTCGCGATGGGCGCCGACCTCCACATCATCCCGGTGCTCAACAAGATCGACCTGCCCAGCGCCAACGTCGAGAAGTACGCCGCCGAGCTGGCCAACCTGGTCGGCTGCGAGCCGGAGGACGTGCTGCTCACCTCGGCCAAGACCGGCGTCGGCGTCGAGGCCCTGCTCAACGAGATCGTGCGCTCCGTCCCGGCGCCCGTCGGCGACGCGTCCGCCCCGGCCCGCGCCCTGATCTTCGACTCGGTCTACGACACCTACCGCGGCGTGGTCACCTACGTCCGGGTCGTCGACGGCGAGCTGTCCCACCGCGACAAGATCAAGATGATGTCGACCGGAGCGCTCCACGAGATGCTCGAGGTCGGCGTGATCAGCCCCGAGCCGATGAAGGCCGCCAAGCTCGGCGTCGGCGAGACCGGCTACCTGATCACCGGCGTGAAGGACGTGCGCCAGTCCCGCGTCGGTGACACGGTGACCGTCCAAGGGCGCCAGGCCGCCGAGCCGCTCGGCGGCTACGAGCACCCCAACCCGATGGTCTTCGCGGGGCTCTACCCGATCGACGGCGACGACTACCCGACGCTGCGCGACGCGCTCGAGAAGCTCCAGCTCAACGACGCCGCGCTCACCTTCGAGCCGGAGACCTCTGGCGCGCTGGGCTTCGGCTTCCGCTGCGGCTTCCTCGGCCTGCTCCACATGGAGATCACCCGCGAGCGGCTCGAGCGCGAGTTCAACCTCGACCTCATCTCGACGGCCCCCAACGTGGTCTACGAGGTCGTCATGGAGGACGGCACCCAGCTCACGGTGACCAACCCCAGCGAGTACCCCGACGGCAAGATCGCCGAGGTCCGCGAGCCGATCGTCGACGCCACGGTGCTGGCGCCGGCCGACTACATCGGCACGATCATGGAGCTGTGCCAGCAGAAGCGCGGCACCCTGCAGGGCATGGACTACCTGTCCGAGGACCGCGTCGAGATGCGCTACACGCTGCCGATGGGCGAGATCGCCTTCGACTTCTTCGACCAGCTCAAGTCCAAGACCAAGGGCTACGCCTCGCTCAACTACGAGTTCTCCGGCGACCAGGCCTCCGACCTGGTCAAGGTCGACATCCTGCTGCAGGGCGAGCCGGTCGACGCCTTCTCCGCGATCGTCCACAAGGACGCCGCCTACTCCTACGGCGTGATGATGGCCGGCAAGCTCAAGGAGCTCATCCCCAGGCAGCAGTTCGAGGTGCCGATCCAGGCCGCCATCGGCGCCCGGGTGATCGCGCGCGAGAACATCCGCGCCATCCGCAAGGACGTGCTCGCCAAGTGCTACGGCGGCGACATCACCCGGAAGCGGAAGCTGCTGGAGAAGCAGAAGGAGGGCAAGAAGCGGATGAAGATGGTCGGCCGCGTCGAGGTCCCCCAGGAGGCCTTCGTCGCCGCGCTGTCCACCACCGGCCCGGCGGGCGACAAGCCCAAGAAGTAGGGCTCAGGGCTCCCACACCGCCCCGTCGTGCGCGAACACGACGCGGCGCGGGTCGAGGGCCAGGATCCGGCGCATCCACGGGCTCTGCTGGTCGGCTGCCGCGTGCGCCGCCCACTCCGCAGCGGTGTCGTGGGCCTGGCCGGCGAGCACGACCGTGCCGTCCGCGCAGGCCACGACGAGCGACTGGTGACCCTCGACGTGCCCCGGCGTCGGTACGACGACCACCCCCGTCGCGAGCTCGGCCTCCCCGTCCAGCAGCTCGTAGCGCGCGCCGGGGAAGTCGACGAGCTCCGGCACCGTGTAGTCCGGCCCGCGGGCGATCTCCAGCTCGCCGCGCTGGGCGAGGACCGGCCGTCCGGCGAGCAGCGGGTTGCCGCCGATGTGGTCGAAGTGCAGATGACAGTTGACCACGACGGCGACCTCGTCGAGGTCCACGCCGACACGTGCCAGCGCCTCCGGGAGGGGGACCCGGGTGGGCTGGTAGTGCGCCTCGGTCTCCGCGCCGGCATCGCCCATCCCGGTGTCGAGCAGGACCAGCCCGGCCGACGTGCGGACGACGTACCCGAGCACCGCCTCGACCCGCGGCCGCCCGGTGCCGGTCTCCGCGGCCGGGCGCACGAAGCTGCCGAGGTCGATGCGCCGCACGTCGTCCATCCGCATGCACCCACGCTAGGCGTGGGGACAAGAGGGTTGCCGGTCGCGGCGAGGGGACAGGATGCCGCCGTGCGTACGACGACCCGCGGCTCCCGCCTGCTCGCCCTGCCCGTGCTCTGCCTGCTCCTCCCGCTGACCGCGTGCGGCGACGGCGACCACGAGGACGGCCGCGACGGGCGCTCCGACGCGGCCCCGGCCACGATGGCCGACCTGCGCTGGGACATCGACGACGCCATCGCCACCGCCGACGCCTGCGGCACCTGGGTGGTCCGCGCCGACATCGGCGAGCAGCTGCAGGTGGTCGACGTTGCGAACGACCGGGTGCTGCTGCCGAAGGTCACCCCGCCGCCGGGCTCGGACCTCGAGCCCGACGACCGCTGGCTGACCGACGGCGGCTGCGTGCCGACCCCCGACGGCCCGGTCGTTGTCGTCGAGACGCAGGACCTGTTCACCGACATCGCCGACGCGCCGCCCAAGCTGGTCGCCGGCCTCACGCCCGAGGGCGAGCAGCTGTGGGTCCGCGAGGAGCCGGGCCAGGTGCTCGGCGACTACGACGGCACCGGCTCCTTCCTGCTGGAGCGGCTCGGGCCCGAGGCCGGGCACTGGGCGGTGGTCGACGCCCGGACCGGCGCGACCGTCGCCGAGGGGGAGGGCGACCGGACCGACCCGGACGCCCGGCGTCCCGCGCTCGCGCTGGCGCGGGACCTGGTCTCGACCCTCGAGGCGACTGTCGTGCGGCTGCCCGGGTGGTCGCCGTACCTCGAGGGCATCGCGGCCGGCGTCGACGCCGACCGGGTGCTGCTGGCGGGGGCCGGCGGGCTCAGCCTGGTCCGGCTCGCGGACGCGGCGACGCTGTGGCAGCGCGGCGACGTCAGCTATGCCGCGGTGTCGGCTCAGGCGGCGGACCTGACCACCGGCATCGTGCTCGCCACCGACCGCGAGGGACACCCGGTCGGGCTCGACCTCGCGACCGGCGCGACCCGGTGGACCTCCGAGCTCGAGCGCGGCGAGGTCAACCTGGCCGACCCGCAGGTCGGATCGGGCGTCGTCGTGGTCCGCGACGGTGCGGACATCGACCGGCAGGTCGTGCTCGACGCGGCGACCGGCGAGCGGCTGCCCGAGCCCGACGGCACCCTGGTCGTCGGCCAGGAGCTGCTGCTGCTCGTCGACGACGAGGGCCGGCCCAGCAGCATCACCGGCGACGACCTACGGTGAGCGCGTGCCGCTCACCATCCCCGCCGAGCTCGACGGACGACGTCACCTCGGCCCGGAGTGGGCGGCCTGGCTGGACCGGCTCCCGGCGACCACCCGGTCCGTCCTCGACGACTGGGAGCTCACGCCCGACGGCGAGACCTGGCACGGCTTCTGCTCCCTCGTGCTTCCGGTGACGACGGCGGACGGGACTCCCGCGGCCCTCAAGGTCGGGCTGCCCGACGACGAGTCGCAGCACGAGCACCTCGCCCTCCAGCGCTGGCACGGCCGAGGCGCGGTCGAGCTGCTGCGCGCCGACCCCGGCCGGCGGGCCCTGCTGCTCGAGCGCCTCGACCGCGAGGACCTCACCGAGGCCTGGGACGTGGAGGCGTGCGAGATCGTCGCGAGCAGGTACGCCGACCTGCACGTGCCTCCGATGCCGCAGCTGCGCCCGCAGGCGTCCTACGTCCGGCGGTGGGCGGCCGCCCTCGCCCGCGACGCCGCCTCGGTGCCGATCCCGCGCCGCCTCGTCGAGCAGGCGCTGGCCCTGGCCGCCGAGCTGACCACCGAGCCCGCGACCGCGGTCATCCACGGCGACCTCCACTACGGCAACGTGCTGCGCGGTCGCCGCGACGGCGAGGAGACCTGGCTGGTCATCGACCCGAAGCCGGCCAACGGCGACCCGCACTACGAGCTCGAGCCGATGCTGCGCGACCGGTTCGAGGAGTACGCCGCGCCCTGGGCCGTCGGCTCGGTCCGCGACGGGATCCGCCGCCGCTTCCACGCCCTCGTCGACGCCGCCGGGCTCGACGAGGCCCGCGCCCGTGACTGGGTCGTGGTCCGCTCGGTGCTCAACGCCCACTGGGCCCACGAGGACGCGGTCCGTGCCGATCGGCCGCTCGACGCCGAGGAGCGCGCGCACGTGACCGCGTGCATCACGGTCGCGAAGGCGGTCCAGGACTGACGCGCACCGAGGCGACCAGGTCGTCGTACGTCGAGCGGTGCGTGCGCCACCACTGCGGTGTGCCGCCCCACTCGACCCGGGCCGCCGGGCTCTGCAGGACGACGATGCGCCAGGTGCCGGGCGGCTCGTAGTTCTCGGTCTCCTCGGTCCGCACGACGGTCCAGGTCAGCCGGTCGGCCCGCTGGCCGTCGATCCGCCCGGCGCCGCGCTCGAGCCGCACCCGGGTCACCTCGGGGTCGCGGCGCATCCGGGTGGCGAGCCGCTCGAGCGGCGGGGGAGTCGGGTCGACCGCGCCGTACTCCAGGACGGTCGGTGAGCCCTCGACGTAGATCCGGCAGTGGTCGCCCTCCCGCTCGACCCAGCCGACGTCCTTCGGCGGCGCGAAGCTCACCCGGGAGCCGTCGGGCGGGCCCCACGACGGGCACCGCCACCTGGTGCCGGTGCGCACCTCGACCGAGCGCCGCACGACGTCGAACGCGTCGAGCAGGCGCGGCTTCTCGTCCGGCACGCTCCAGGTGAGCCGCACCCCGGCGGCCTGGACGGCGATCTCCCAGAACGGCAGGCCGTCGTTGTAGACCCGCCAGGTGAGCTCCTCGGCGGGCTGCCCGCCGAGCCCGGGGACGCGGGTGCGGTAGCGGATGTCGTTGACCTCGTCGTCGCCGCCGATGTCCTCGAACGCGTCCAGCGACCTCTTGCGGAACGTCGCCAGGCTCTGCCGCGGCCCGATCTCGACGCCGACCCCGCGCACGTAGCCACGGCTGAATCCGCAGGCGCGCCCGTTCGCCTGGGCGAACTCGGTCGCGTCCGGCACGACGAGCCGCACCGTCAGCCCGGTGCCGTCGCCGCGCAGGTCGGGGCACAGCACCTCGCGGAAGCCGGCCGGCACGTCGGTGGTCTCGGCCGGGAACGGGCCCGGCGCCGCCATGGTCGCCGGCGGAGGGTCGGCCGACCGCTCCTGCGCGTCGCCGGTGCACGCGCCCAGGGCCAGGGCGAGCCCCACGCCGGAAACGAGGAGGAAGCGGCCCATGTCTCGAAGGTAGCCTCACGCCATGGCGTTCGTGCGGAGCATCAGTGTCGGCCAACCCCGGGACAGGGACTGGGCGGGGATCGGGCGAACCTCGATCGACAAGCGTCCGGTGGGTGGCCCGGTCGCGGTCCACGAGCTCGGCATCGACGGCGACTCGGTCTCCGACACGAAGCACCACGGCGGGCCCGACCAGGCGGTCTACGCCTACGCCCGCGAGGACCTGGACTTCTGGGAGGCCGAGCTCGGCATGCCCATCCGCGACGGACAGTTCGGCGAGAACCTCACCACCGAGGGCATCGACCTCAACGCGCTGCCGATCGGCACCCGGCTGCGGATCGGGACGCCCGGCATCGGCGTGCTCCTGGAGGCGGTCTACGTCCGCACCCCCTGCAACGACTTCAAGGGCTGGATGGGGGAGAGCGGCTACGACCCGCGTGCGTGGGTGAAGAGGTTCACGCTCGAGGCGCGCCCCGGGCCCTACCTGCGGGTCCTGGAGACCGGCACCATCGCTCCCGGCGACGAGATCGAGCTGGTGCACGTCCCGACGCACCAGAGGACGATCCGCGACATGTTCGTGGCCCTCAACACCGACCGCAGCCTGCTCCCCGGGCTGCTGGTGGTGGACGGACTGCTGCCCAAGGTGCGCGCGAAAGCGGAGGATTTCGTCCAGAGGACGGGTGGTTCGCTACCCCCGGCGGAGCCGGTGGCTTAGGTTACTGCCCAGTCACTGTCTCGGACGAGCACCACAGGGAGCGTCATGCCCGTCATCCACGACACCAATTTCCTCGAGCACATGCCGGCGAACTGCGCGGTGCAGTTCCTCGACCGCGTCGAGAAGAGTGCCGACCGGGAGGCCTTCCGCTTCCCGCGGGGTGAGGCGTGGGAGTCGGTGACCTGGCGCCAGGCCGGCGACCGGGTACGCCGCCTCGCGGCGGGCCTGCTCGCCCTGGGCCTGGAGCCCGAGACCCGGGTCGGCATCGCGTCCTCGACGCGCTACGAGTGGATCCTCGCCGACCTGGCCGTGATGTGCGCCGGCGGTGCCACCACGACGGTCTACCCGTCGACGGGCGGCGACGACACGGCGTACATCCTCAGCGACTCGGCCTGCCGGATCGTGTTCGCCGAGGACGAGTCCCAGCTGGCCAAGTTGCGCGACCACCGCGCCGAGCTGCCGGAGCTGACGAAGGTCGTCACCTTCGACGCCACGCTCGCCGGGGCCGCCGACGGGGACTGGGTGATCTCGCTCGACCAGCTCGCCGAGCTCGGTGACGCCCATCTCGCCGCCAACCCCGACGCGGTCGACGAGGTCGCGAAGGCGATCGGCCCCGACCAGCTCGCCACCTTGATCTACACCTCCGGCACCACCGGCAAGCCCAAGGGCGTGCGCACGCTGCACCGCGCGTGGGTCTTCGAGGGCGAGGCGATCAAGGCCCAGGACATCCTCCACGAGGACGACCTGCAGTTCCTGTGGCTGCCGATGGCCCACTCCTTCGGCAAGGTGCTGCTCTCCACGCAGCTCGCCTGCGGCTTCGCGACCGCGATCGACGGTCGTGTCGACAAGATCGTCGACAACCTGGGCATCGTGAAGCCGACCTTCATGGGCGCCGCGCCCCGCATCTTCGAGAAGGCGCACGCGCGGATCGTCACCATGCAGGCCGCCGAGGGCGGCGCCAAGGAGAAGATCTTCCTCAAGGCGTTCGAGGTCGGCCGCAAGGTCGACGCGCTGCGGCTGGCCGGCAAGTCGGTGCCGCTGCCGCTGAAGGTCCAGCACGCCCTGTTCGACAAGCTGGTCTTCAGCAAGGTCCGCGAGCGCTTCGGCGGCCGGGTGAAGTTCTTCATCTCCGGCTCGGCCGCGCTCAACGCCGACATTGCCGCCTGGTTCCACGCCGCCGGCGTCCTCATCCTCGAGGGCTACGGCATGACCGAGAACGCCGCAGGTGCCACGGTCAACCACCCCGACGCCTACAAGCTCGGGACCGTCGGCCAGCCGTTCCCCGGCACCGAGGTCCGCATCGGCGACGGCGGCGAGGTCCAGCTCAAGGGCCCGCACGTCATGGCCGGCTACCACAACCGCCCCGAGGCGACGAGCGAGGCGCTCACCGAGGACGGCTGGCTGCGCACCGGTGACAAGGGCGAGCTCGACGCCGACGGCTTCCTCAAGATCACCGGCCGGATCAAGGAGCTCTTCAAGACCTCCGGCGGCAAGTACATCGCCCCGCCCGCGATCGAGGCCAAGTTCAAGGCGATCTGCCCCTACGTCAGCCAGTTCATGGTCTTCGGTGCCGAGCGCAACTTCGTCTCCGCGCTGATCACCCTCGACCCCGACGCCATCGCCGGCTGGGCCGCCGAGAACGGCAAGGACGGCAAGGACTACACCGCCCTCGTCAACGACGACGCCGTCCAGGCGATGGTCGGGGAGTACGTCGACGAGCTCAACGCCCAGCTCAACCGCTGGGAGACGATCAAGAAGTGGAAGCTGCTCGACCACGACCTGACCATCGAGTCCGGTGAGCTCACCCCCTCGCTGAAGGTGAAGCGCAACGTCGTCGAGAACAACAACAAGGATCTCATCGCGTCCTTCTACGGCTGACGCTGCGGCTGGGGCCGAAAGCCAGTTTCACCGGCCGACCGGTGAAACTGGCGCTGGGACGAGGAAGCATCCTCGTCCCAGCGCCAGTTTTGTCGTCCAACCCTGGGAGTTTCACCGGCCGACCGGTGAAACTCCCGCTCGTCGCCGGCCAACAGCCGGCTCACAGATCTCGGACAGCATCCAGCGCCAGACTCGGGGCATGAGCCACCACACCCACGCACCCGACGAGACCGAAGAGCACGACCTCGGGCTGTCCCATGACCTGCCGAGGATCATGGCGCGCCGGGGGCTGCTCGGCCTCCTGGGCGGGGTCGGTGCCGCGGCGGCGCTGAGCGCCTGCGGCGCCGACGACACGACCGCCTCCTCCGGATCGACCGGATCCTCCGGTACGACGGGGCAGCCGCCGAACGGGGCGCCTCCCGGCGGCATGGGCGGCGACAGCAGCGTCGAGGTCGCCGAGGGCGAGATCCCGGAGGAGACGGCCGGCCCGTACCCGGGTGACGGCAGCAACGGCCCCGACGTGCTGAGCGAGTCGGGCGTCGTACGCAGCGACCTCACCTCCAGCTTCGGCACCGCGTCCGGCGTGGCCGAGGGCATCCCGACCACCGTGAGGCTGAAGGTCTACGACCTCGACGGCGACGAGGTCACCCCGTTGGCCGGCGCCGCGATCTACCTGTGGCACTGCGACCGCGAGGGTCGCTACTCGATGTACGACGACGAGATCGCCGACGAGAACTACCTGCGTGGCGTCCAGGAGGCCGACGAGGAAGGCAACCTGAGCTTCACCACCATCTTCCCGGCCTGCTACTCGGGGCGCTGGCCGCACATGCACTTCGAGGTCTACGAGAGCCTCGATGCCGCGACCGACGTCGCCAACAAGCTGCGCACCTCGCAGCTCGCCCTGCCCGAGGACGTCTGCAACGACGTGTACGCGACCGAGGGCTACGAGCAGAGCGTGAAGAACCTCTCCCGACTGAGCCTGGACACCGACGGGATCTTCAGCGACGGGTACTCGCTCCAGCTCGCCAAGGTCACCGGATCGGTCGACGAGGGCTACACCGTCAGCCTCAACATCCCCGTCTGAGAAACTGGGCCGGTGCCGTCTGCGCTTCCCGAAGGTGATCCCGTCCCGACCGACGGGTCCCTCCCGCCCGAGGCGCTGGCCGAGGCCGGCACCCGCCCGTTCGGGTTCTACGTGCACGTCCCGTTCTGCCGGGTGCGCTGCGGCTACTGCGACTTCAACACCTACACCGCCGAGGAGCTCGGTCCCGGCGTCTCCCGGGCGTCGTACGCCGACCAGGCGGTCGCCGAGGTCCGGCTGGCGCGCCGCGTGCTGGGCGAGCGCGACCTCCCGGTGGACACCGTCTTCCTCGGGGGCGGCACGCCCACGCTGCTGCCGCCCGAGGACCTGGGCCGGGTCCTGCGGGCGATCGACGACGAGTTCGGGCTGGCACCCGACGCGGAGGTGACGACCGAGGCCAACCCCGACTCGGTCGACCTGTCCTACCTCGAGCGGCTGCGGGAGGCCGGCTACACGCGGGTCTCGTTCGGCGTGCAGTCCGCAGTGCCGCACGTGCTGGCGGTGCTCGACCGCACCCACGACCCGCTGCGGGTGCCCGGCGTCGTCGAGGCGGCACGCACCGCGGGCTTCGACCAGGTGAGCCTGGACCTGATCTACGGGACGCCGGGGGAGAGCAACGACGACTGGGAGGAGACGCTGGAGGCGGCGCTCGCGTGCGTGCCGGACCACGTGTCGGCGTACTCCCTCATCGTCGAGGACGGCACCGCCCTGGCCCGCCGGGTGCGCCGCGGTGAGCTGCCGATGCCGGACGACGACGACCTCGCGGACAAGTACGTGCAGGCCGACGAGCGGCTGGTCGGCGCCGGACTGGGCTGGTACGAGGTGTCCAACTGGGCGCGCGAGGACGCCGCCCGGTGCCGCCACAACCTGGGCTACTGGGCGGGCGCGGACTGGTGGGGGATCGGTCCCGGCGCGCACTCCCACGTCGGCGGGGTCCGCTGGTGGAACGTCAAGCATCCGGCGGCGTACGCCGGGCGGCTGGCTGAGGGCGTCACCCCGGCGCACGCGCGGGAGGTCCTCGGCGCCGAGACGCGGCGCGTGGAGCGGGTGCTGCTGGAGGTCCGGCTGCGCTCCGGGCTGCCGGTCGACGTCCTCGACGACGACGAACGGGCCGCGCTGCCGGGCCTGGTCGCCGACGGCCTGGTCGAGGACCGGGCCGACCGGGTGGTGCTCACGCTGCGCGGGCGCCTGCTCGCGGACGGGGTCGTGCACCGTCTCCTCGCGTGAACAACTATTAAATCTAGTGTTACACTCGACTTTATGGAGAAGTCGGGTGACATCGTCGGCCCTGTGATCGGGTACGTCCCGGGGGCCTTCGACCTGTTCCACGTCGGGCACCTCAACGCGCTGCGCCAGGCCCGGCAGTGGTGCGACGTACTGGTCGCCGGGGTCGTCGCCGACGAGGTGTGCGTCGCGACGAAGGGCGTGCTCCCGACCGTGCCGCTCGCCGAGCGGCTCGAGATCGTCGAGGCCATCGGCATCGTCGACGCCGTCTACGCCGAGAACACCCCTGACAAGACGGACTCCTGGCGGGACGTGGGCTTCCACCGGATCTTCAAGGGCGACGACTGGCAGGGCACGGTGAAGGGCCGCCGGCTCGAGGAGCGGATGGCCGCGCTCGGTGTCGAGGTCACCTACTTCCCCTACACGCTGCAGACCTCGTCCACCGCGCTGCGCAAGGCGCTCGCCCACCGGGGAGCCTCGTCGGCATGACGGTGGCTGTCTCCGACGACGGCCTGCTGGTCCCGCCCGGGGGCGAGCCGTTGGTCGTGGAGATCGACGGGCACTACGTCTGGTCGCTGACCCCGCTGCGCGACGGCCGGCCCACCACCGGGGGAGTCCTGGTGCCCTGGCCCGGGGCGCTCCGACCGCACCTCAGTGGTCGCGGCCGGGTCCGGGTGACCGACGCCGCCGGTGCCGCGGTGCTGTACGACGACGAGGTCGGCCTCGGGTCCGGCGAGGGCACCCTCGCCGTGGTCGACCCGGCCGGCCACCGCCTCAGCGTCGACAAGGTCGGCCACCTGGCCCGCTCGTTCGCCGCCACCGACGAGGCGGTCCGCGACGAGATCCTCGCCGGCACCCGGCGCGCGATCGACGACCTGCGCGAGCACGCCGGCGTGGCGGCGTACCTCAACTACGGAGCGCTCCTCGGTGCCGTGCGCGAGGGCCGGATGCTCGCGCACGACTCGGACACCGACCTGTGCTACCTCTCCGAGCACAGCTCGCCGGCCGACATCGTGCTCGAGTCGTACCGGATCACCCGCGCCATGCGGGACCGTGGCTGGCGGGTGCTGCGGATGTCCGGCGGCGACGTGAAGTTGCTGCTGCCGCTGTCCGACGGCCGGGTCTGCCACATCGACGTGTTCTCGGCGTTCCACGTCGGCGGGACCTTCTACCAGCTCGGCAACCGCAGCGGGCGCCTACGGCGGGAGGCGATCGTGCCGTTCTCGACGATCACGCTGCACGGGCACGCGTTCCCGGCCCCGCGCGACCCGGAGGCGATGCTCGCCTTCCTCTACGGCCCGCACTGGCGCACCCCCGACCCGTCCTTCAAGTACGCCGACCCGCCGGCCGGCGTACGACGACTCGACGGGTGGCTGCGCGGCTTCCGCACCGAGATGGGCCGCTGGACCGAGCTGCACAACGGTCCGCGCCGGGCGGCGGTGCCGCGGTCGCCGTCCGCCTTCGCGCAGTGGGTGGAGCCGCAGCTGGGCGCCCTGCCCGTCGCCGACCTCGGCGCCGGCACCGGCCGCGACGCGATCTGGTTCGCCTCCTCCGGGCGCCGGGTGGCGGCCCTGGACTTCTCACGCGGCGCCCTGGCAGTCGCACGCCGCCGGGCCCGCCGCCGCGGCGTCGAGGTGGAGGTCGACCAGCTGATCCTCGGCGAGCTCCGCTCGACCCTGCTGCACGGCGCCCGCCTGGCCCGCGACCCGCACCACCTGCACGCCCGCCACCTCGTCGGCTGCCTCGACCCCGCCGCCCTCGACCACCTCTGGCTGCTCGCGCGGATGGCCCTGCGTCCCGGTGGCGGGCGGCTGTTCCTCGAGTTCGCCGCGGGCTCGGCGAGTGAGAGCGACGGCCTGGTCCGGCGTACGCCGGTCGAGGTGGTGCGCCGCGGCATCGAGGCCTCGGGCGGCGTCGTCGAGCGCCTCACCACCGGCCCCGGCGAGGACATGTTCGACCTGCCCGACCCGGCCGTGTGCCGGATCCGCGCCGCCTGGACCACGAAGGAGTCCCGATGACCGCCACCGACCTCGCCCGCCGCGCCCGCCAGGCCCGCCACCGACTCCGTGAGCGCGCCGGCCTGCGCGAGCGGGTCCGCGTCCTCGAGGCGGAGGTGCAGGAGAGCCGTCAGCTCAACCGGCGCATCGCCGAGCTCACCGATGTCGTCACCGAGCTGCTCATCCCGCTGGAGTCGCGGGACCAGGGTCGTGTCGACGACGTGCTGGCGAGGTTCCGCGCGGGGCTGTAGCCAGCGCAGGCGCCCGAAGTGGTTTCCGTCGCGCCGCCCGCCGTTTCTGGACGGAGGAGCGAGCGAGGAACGAGCGAGCGGGGGAGGAAGAAACGGCGTTGGCAGGCGGCGCGACATGCGCGAGCGGAGCGAGCGCCAAAATCATGCCGTGACGAAGTCGATCAGCTCCTCGACCCGCCCCAGCAGCGTCGGGTCCAGGTCCTGGAACCCGCGCACCCCACCGAGGATGTGCTTCCACGCCCGGGCGATGTCGGCCTGGTCGCGGTGCGGCCAGCCGAGCTGCTGGCAGGTGCCCTTCTTCCAGTCGATCCCCTTGGGCACCTTCGGCCACTCCGCGAAGCCCAGCCGCGACGGCTTGACCGCCTGCCAGATGTCGATGAACGGGTGCCCGACGATCAGCACGTCCTTGCCGACCAGCGACTTCATGATGTTCTGCGCGATCCGGCTCTCCTTGGAACCCGCGACCAGGTGGTCGACGAGCACGCCGACGCGCCGGTTGGGGCCGGGCTTGAAGTCGCGCAGGTGGTCGGCGAGGTCGTCGACCCCGCCGAGGTACTCCACGACCACGCCCTCGATCCGCAGGTCGTCGCCCCACACCTTCTCGACCAGCTCGGCGTCGTGCCGGCCCTCGACGAAGATCCGGCTGGCTCGCGCCACCCGCGCCTTGGCGTCGTGCACCGCGATCGACCCGCTCGCCGTCCGCGTCGGCTTCGCCGGTCCGGCCTTCGTGATCGGCGCGGTGAGGATGACGGGCCTGCCCTCGAGCAGGAAGCCGGTGCCGAGCGGGAAGGTGCGACGCTTCCCGTGCCGGTCCTCGAGTGTCACGGTGTCGATGTCGCGGTCGACGGCGACGATCTCGCCGCACCAGTCGGTGGTGACCTCCTCGACCACGAGACCGGGATCTGCCGGCGTCTCCACGGCCCGGCCCCGCTTGGGGGCCTTCCAGTCACCTGACAGCACGTCGGTCCCGTAGCGATCCACGACGGACCACCCTACGGATCGGACCCTCCGGTCAGGGACTCTGACACACCGCGCACCTGACGAATGGGTTGTGAATTGGCCGGGATCGCGACCCATTCGTCAGGTGCGACGCGAGAACTCAGGCCAGGCTCGCCGGCTCCCTCACCGCGCTGACGAGCGTCTTGAGAGGCACGGCGGTGTCGACCGCGGCATCCGGGTCGATCGTGCACCCGCGGGCGAGCGCATCCTTCACGGCGTTGAAGTCGCGCGGGTTGCCCGCCACGTCGGCGGCGACCAGGCGGCCTGCGCGGTAGTAGAGGACGGTCAGCCGGCCGTCCTGGCCGTCGCCGCGGACGACCTGGGTGTCGTGACCGTCGGAGATGCCCGCCAGCTGCAGCTTGAGCTCACCCTGGTTCGACCAGAACCAGGGCACACCGCGGGGTCCCGGATCCAGCCCGAGGAGGACGGCGGCCGCGGCGCTCGCCTGCTCGACGGCGTTGTTGACCGACTCGACGCCGAGCAGGCGGCCCGGATCGTGAGGGTGCGGCTGGACGGTGCAGTCGCCGACGGCGACGACCCGGGGATGGCTGGTGCGGCCCGAGGGGTCGGTGACGATGCCGTGCTCGACCCGGAGGCCCAGTGCGTTCGCGAGGTCCGTGACGGGCGCCGCACCGACACCGGCCACGACCAGGTCGGCGGGCAGCAGGTGCCCGTCGCCCAGGACCACACCGCCCACCCGGCCGGAACCGGCCAGCGCCGCGACGGTCCGGCTGGTCAGCACGGTCGTGCCCTGCGCCTCGTGCCACGCCCGGACGTGCGCGGAGAAGGGGGCCGCGGCGACCCGCGCCAGCAGGCGGTCAGCGGCCTCGACGACGGTCACCCGCTTCCCCTGGGCACGGGCCGTCGCGGCCACCTCGAGCCCGACGAAGCCCCCGCCGACCACGACGACGTCGGAGGCGTCCGCCAGGCCGGCTCGGAGCCGCTCGGCGTCCGCGACGCTGCGGAGGCCGAGGACGCCGGACAGGTCGGCGCCCGGGACCGGCAGCCGGCGTGCGCTCGCGCCGGTGGCGAGGGCGAGGCCGTCGAACGCGAGCGTGGTGCCGTCGTCCAGGCGGAGCTCGCCGCCGGAGTCACCGACGGAGGCCTCGACCACCGAGCGGCCGAGGACGAGGTCGATCCGCTGCTCGCCCAGGTACGACGCGTCGCGCAGCTCGAGCTCCTCGACGGGCACGGTGCCGGCGAGGAAGCCCTTGGACAGCGGCGGGCGCTGGTACGGGAGCTCCGGCTCGGCGCCCACGAGCACCACCCTGCCGTCGTACCCGAGCGCCCGCAGGCCGAGTGCGACCTGCAGTCCTGCCTGACCCGCGCCGACCACGGCGATGCACCCGGTCACTGCTGCTCCTTGGCGATCGTCACGCGCAGGCCGTCGAGCGCATCGGTCATCGTGATCTGGCACGACAGCCTGCTCAGCTCGGTCGGCGGGGTCACCGCGTCCTCGAGCATCTCCTCCTCGAAGTCCGTCGCGCGACCCGTGAGGTCGATCTGGTCGACGTCGACGAACACGTGGCACGTGGCGCAGGAGAGGCCGCCGCCGCACTCGCCGACGATCCCGGGGACGCCGAGCTTGACGGCGGTCTCCATGACGGACGCGCCGGGGCGCGCCTCGACCGTACGACGGCTCCCGTCCGGGCAGGTGAACTCGATGGTGGGCATGACGGCTCCTCGTCCTCGTCGAAGCGGGTCAGAACAGGTCGAAGTACTCGCGGTGCTCCCAGTCGGTCACCCCGTTGACGTAGGTGGACTCGTCGGGGTTGGCCTCCACCCAGGCCCGGTGTCGGTCGACCTCGCTGCGCTTCATCGTGACCAGGTAGTCGATGAAGCCGTCGCCGAACGACTTGCGGTAGAAGGCGTCGTCCTCCAGGGCGTCGACCGCCTCGGCGAGCGAGGTGGGCAGCTGCGGGACGTCGGCGGCGTACGGGTCCGTGCTGATCGGGCCGGGCTCGATCCGGTTGACGATGCCGTCGAGGCCGGCGGCGGCCTGGGCGGCGATGTAGAGGTACGGGTTCGCCGCCGAGTCGCCCACGCGGTTCTCGACGTGCGAGGCGGCGTCACCGGGTGCGCTGATGACGCGCATCATCGCCGCCCGGTTGTCCTGGCCCCAGGTCAGGCGGTCGGGCGCGAGCGAGTACGGACGACGCCGGCGGTAGCCGTTGACCGTGGGTGTCGTGAACACGGAGGCGGCGACGCCGTGGGCGAGCGTCCCGCCGACGTAGTGGCGACCGAGCTCGGAGAGCGACTCGCCCTCGCCCGGGACCATCAGGTTGCGGCCCTCGGCGTCGACGATCGAGGTGTGCAGGTGCCAGCCGTTGGCGTAGAACCCGGCGATGGCGGGCGTGCACATGAACGACGCGTGGTGGCCGTGGCGTTTGGCGACCTGCTTGGCGGTGGTCCGGAACAGGGCGGCGGAGTCGGCCGCGGCGAGTCCTTCGAGGATGTCGAAGGTGGTCTCGACCTGGCTCGGTGCCCACTCGTCGTCGAACGAGCGCAGGGGGAGGCCCATGGCGAGGAGCGAGTCGCGGATCGGCGCCAGGATCGGGTCGATCTCGTCGAGGTGCTCCAGCAGCAGGTAGTTGTAGCCCCGGGCCACCGGCGCGACCGCCGGCGGGTCGGCCGGCGTGCCGGGAGAACCGAGCGAGACCCCGGCCAGGTTCTCCTCGAGGAGCCTGGTCAGGTACCACTCCATCTCGACGCCGGCGATGAGGGTCAGCCCGGCCCCGGCCATCTCGGCGAGAGCCTGCTTGAGGATCGTGCGCGGCGCCAGCGGCAGCGGCCGTCCGTCGACCATGTAGAGGTCGCAGAAGACGAGCGCGGTCTTCTCGATCCAGGGCAGCACGGTGAAGGTGCCCGGGTCCGGGACCATCTTCACGTTCGGGCTGCCGCCGAGGCCGTCGATGGTGAAACCGCCGTCGGGGGTGAACGGGTTGAACACGATCGCGTTGGCCGGGTCGAAGAAGAACGGCGCCATCGTGATCTCGTTCCCCGCGGCCAACGCGGCACGGTAGGCGTCGGCCGTGAGCGCCTTGCCGCGCAGCAGGCCGTGCTGGTCGGGCCAGACCAGGCGCACGATCTCGACGCCCTGCTGCTCGATGGTCTTCAGGGACTGCTCGGCAGCGGCCGCCTGGTCCGGGGTGTAGAGGCCGTGCTTGTCGATGAACTTCGCGGACATGGGTCCTCCTGTGAGGGTGGGTAGGTCAGACGGCTGCCGGGAGACCGGCGAGCCAGGTATCGATGAGGCGCTCGCCCGGGGTCGGCGACGGCGGACCCGCCGCGACCTCGGCCCGCAGCGCGGGGACGTCGACGCCGAAGCGGGTGAGCTTCTCCTCCTCGGCGTCCAGGACGGCGTAGAAGCCGGCGCTGTCGAGCTCGGGGTGGAACTGCACGGCCAGCGCGGAGCCGTAGCTCCAGGCCTGCAGGTACCGGTCGGTCCGGGCGAGTACGGCGGCTCCCGGCGGCGGTTCCATGGAGTCCGAGTGGAAGGAGAGGTAGCGACCGGACGGTGGCTGCTCGGCCGTGGACGCCACGTCGATGTAGCCGAACTCGAGGCCGCTGGCCCCGGGGAAGGCCCGGCCGCCAGTGGCGACGGCGAGCAGCTGGGAGCCGAGGCAGATGGCGAGCAGGGGAGTCTCCCGCTGGACGGCAGCGGAGAGCGCCTCGATCTCGGGCCGTAGCAGCTCCCGGTCGGCGTACGCGCTCTGCGCTCCGCCGAGCACCACCCAGGCCTCGTGAGCGTCGGGGTCGGGGAGCTCGCCGCGGTAGGCGGCATGGATCACGAGCTCACGACCGGCCGCCTGGGCCTGCTTGCACAGGACGCCGATCGACGGGTCGGGGACGTGGCTCAGGACAGCGATGCTCATGGTTGGGGCCTCGGCTCGATCGGGGTGCGCCACGGCGCCCAGTGGTCGATGGCGGCGAGCGCGGCGAGCAGCTCCTCCATCCGGTGCCGGTCGACGGCGACCCAGTCGCCGTCGGGGTACACCTGGTAGGGCGTGAAGTCCCACGGTGCGAGGTGCCGCGCGGTCTGGACGAGCGGCTGGACCGAGGCCAGCTCGCGTTCCAACCGGCTCACCCGGGCACGCGACAGCGCCAGCTCGCGTTCGAGGCGGGGCAGGTCGTCCGCCATCTCAGAACACCAGCGTGAGGTTCTCGTGGTACTGCTCGGAGTCGAGCAGGTTCACCATCTTCAACCGGATCCGCCAGCCGTCGTCGTGCGGGAGGAGCACGTGGCCGTACCAGCCGGCGTAGACCTTGGCGACCCCGGCGCGGAACTCGTGCACGACGAAGCTCGAGCGCACCACGAGGCGCCCGTCCGGATCGGTCACCGTCTCGATGTTCGTGATCGTGCGTCGGGTTCGCGAGGCCGGGAGCTGGCTGTAGGCCAGGCCGGTGCGCAGCCAGTAGACCCGGTCGGTGAGCCTGCGGTGGTCGTCGAAGGCGTGGCTGACCTCGGTGCGCGGGTTGCCTCCGCCGGCGGTGACAGGCACCCAGTAGAGGCCGTCGCCGGCGAACAGGTCGAGCCAGTCGTTGAACCGGCCCTCGTCGACCAGGCGTGCCTCGTGGGCGAGGAAGGACTGCGCCTGGTGCCACTCCTCGAGGGCTGCGGCCGGCCAGTCGTCAGCGAACAGGGCACGGAAGCCGTCGAGCTCGTCGTACCAGTCGGCGTCGACGTGGAACGAGTGCGCGGAGGTGTCCTGGAACTGCGGCGGGAGCGCGGAGAGCCTCATCGGACCTCCTCCCGCATCCGGCGCAGCCACTCGTCGTAGTAGCTGCGCATGTGCAGCTCGTCGGTGACAGCCGTACCGATCACCCCGTCGTCGCCGAGCGACTGCCAGCCGGCCACGTCGAGGCCGCGGTTCATGAAGATCCATTCGGCCTCGGGCGCGGCGAGCCCGCGCTGGGCTTCCTCGAAGTTGGCCTGGTCGTCCGGCTCCCCGAAGGCAGGGAAGTCCTCCTGGGTGCGCATCCGCAGGGTGTTCACCTCTTGCGGGACACCGCCGATCCGGGTCGCGTGCCACGTGAGCTGGGTGCGGTCGACGGCCAGCGGCTCGATCACCTGGATCTGGTTCCCGATGATCAGCAGGTTCGGGAAGATGCTCAGGTTGATCTGGGCTCCGATCGCCAGGTCCAGCAGCCGGTCGGCGTCGTCGCCGTGCTGCTCGCGGATCCGCTGCTCGAAGGACTCCCGTCCCGGTTGCGGCCGCTGGTTGGCCCAGAAGCTGCCCGGATCGTCGCCGTGGGCGGGCCGCTGGTCGATCACGCTGTGGCCGTTGCCGAGGGAGTACGACTGCATCGGGCCGTCGTCAGGCGTGCGGCCGAAGTACGACATGTCCTTCGACTCGCCCATGCGCGAGGCCATCTCCAGCAACGAGCGGTGTGAGAACGACGGGTGGTAGCCGTCGCCCGCGTTGTCGTACGCGAGCTTCCAGTTGCCCCGGAAGCCCATCCGGTAGGCGGCGGAGCCGAGGAGCACCTCGCCCTCGGGGGCCCGGTCGATCCAGTAGTCCAGCCAGGGGAGGGCGTGGCCGAGCCACTCCTCGACCGAGGGTGCGTCGGCGTTCATCGTGCCGAACACGAAGCCGCGGTAGCTCTCGACCCGGCTCACCCGGGTCAGGCCGAACTCGGAGCGGTCCATCTCGCCGTACCCCTGCGGCCACGGGACGCCGACGAGCTCGCCGGTGTTGCGGAAGGTCCAGCCGTGGTACGGGCACTGGAAGCTCTTCGCCGTGCCGGACTCCTCGCGGCACACCGTCGCCGCGCGGTGGGCGCAGCGGTTGAAGACCGCGTGCAGCGCGCCGCGCCGGTCGCGGGTCACCAGTACGGGACGCAGCCCCATCCGCACCGACACGAAGGCGTTCGGCTCGGGCAGCTGCGACTCGTGGGCGAGGTACACCCACGACTCGCCGCCGAAGACCTTCACCATCTCCTCGGTGAAGACCTCGGGCTCGGTGTACAGGGTGCGGTGCACCCGGTCCTCGTGCACCAGGTCGCCCCAGCGGTCGGTTCGGCCCCTCTCCGGTGCTGCAGTCGGTCGTTGTTCCTGGACGGTCATCTCGCGCCTCGCTCGGATCGCTGTCGATGAGCAGCGGCAGAGGTTCGCCAGAGATGCGTCCGCCTCCACCGCGCTGCGGGTGGCGGCACGCTATTGACGGCGAGCGTCGTGGGACTACGCCGTACGTGCTGAATTCCCCCCAGGGAAATTCCGGACCGTCAGGTCAGGCTCGGCGAGGCTCAGGAGGTCGACGTACCTAGCGCCTCCTCCGTCTGCTCGACCGCGTAGCGCAGGGCCTCGACGTAGTCCGCCACCTTCGACCGGTCGAAGCGCGAGCTCGGGATCGCCAGCGAGATCGCGAAGATCGGGCGGCCCAGAGCGTCCTTCGAGCAGACCGCGACACCGTCGACGCCCTGGGCGGACTCCTCGATGCTCAGGGCGTAGCCGCGGGTGCGGACGGCGTGCAGGTGCCGCTTGAGTGACTGCATGCTGGTGATCCGCGAGGAGCGCGCCGGCGGGAGGCCGTCGGCGAAGACCTCCTCGAGCTGCTTGCCGTTGAGCTCGGAGAGCAACGCCTTGCCCGCTGCGGAGGCGTACGCCGGCACGCGGTCCCAGCGGTCGGTGGCGACGTGCGACGGGGTCGGGCCGGCCACGCCGTCGACCCAGCGCAGCAGCGGCCCCTGGCGCACCCAGACGTGCACCGTCTCGCCGACCGCCTGGCTCAACCGGTCGATGACCGGGTGCACGAGCGTGCGGAACTCGCCGACGTCGCGGCCGCGGACCTGCTCGGGCCGCATCTCCGGGCCGAGCCGGTACTGCCGGTCCCGGTCCTGCATCGCGAAGCCGTCGAAGCACAGCGCGGCGAGCAGCCGGTGCGCGGTCGACGGGGCAACGCCGAGGAGCTCGGCCGCCTCCTTGACGCCGAGGACGCGGCCGTCGCGCAGCTCCTTGAGCAGGACCAGCCCGCGGTGCAGGGACTCGATCGGTGGTGTGGAATTCGCCACAACGAAAAACATAGCGCCGTTCGTTCTCGGTGCTGTTGCCGCGGGACTACGTTCACGTCACCTCGAGGACCGACCTCGGAGACGCCGCCCGGCTCGCGACTCTGCGACCCGGTGGCGCCGGTCCTCACCGAGTCCGGGCGCGCCGGCCACGCCGTCGTCCGCCCCTGCCCTCATTGGAGGAGGTTCCCCATGTCCCAGTCCATCGACGAGCGCGATCGGCGTTGGGCCGCGCTCGACAAGGCGATGGTCGAGCACGACCTCGACGCCCTCGTCTTCGCGGCGAACGACTACCGCGGCCACAAGGGATCGCTGCGCTACGTCGCCGACTACAACCTGTGCCACAAGTACGGCAACGCCGTCCTGCTGCGCGACCGTGAGCCGGTGCTCGTCCTGTCCGGCAGCCTGGTCAGTGCCCGCAAGCCGGTCTCCGGCTGGGTGCGCGACTACCGGTTCCCGGCCACGACCGGCGCCGGCCTGGTCGAGGCGCTCAAGGAGTCGAGCCGGGTCGAGAAGGTCGGCATCATCGGCATGGGCCAGGTGCTCAAGGTCAACGAGTACCTCGCCCTCACCGAGGCGTTCCCGGGCTGCGCGTTCGTCGACTTCACCAAGGAGTTCGAGCGGATCCGCGCGGTCAAGAGCGGCTACGAGCTGGCGGGAGCCGAGGAGTCGGCGCACATCCTCGACCAGTGCTTCCACCGGCTGCTCGAGATCGTCCACCCCGGGATCACCGAGCGCGAGATCGGCGCCGAGATGCACCGCGTCGGCCACCTGCTGGGCGGAGAGGACCCGATCTTCCTGTCCATGCACACCGACGAGCAGAACGAGCACTCCCGCTCGACCTTCGACAGCCCGCGCGACCGGGTGCTCGGCACCCACGACGTGCACACGTTCTCCTTCGAGATGATCGGGCCGCGCGGCTACTGGACCGAGCTGGCCCGGATGGTCACCTTCGCCCAGCCCGACGAGGTCACCGCGCGGATGGCGCGCGCGGTCACCGACGGCATCGGGAACGGCGCCCGGGCGATGGCACCCGGCGCGATCCCGAGCGACATCCAGCGAACCGTGCTGACGGGCGTCGAGCAGCACGGTGCCACCACGTCGTACTGGTCCGGGCACTCGCTCGGCCTCGACGTGATCGAGGACCCGATGATCGGCCTCGACGTCGTCGAGGATCCCGAGCAGTCACCCGACAACACCATCGAGGCAGGCATGGTCCTGACCCTGCACCCGATGGTCCAGGACATCGAGGGGCGCCACAGCGGCTACATGTCCGACACTTTCATCGTGGAGTCCGGCGGCAGCCGGAAGCTCTCCGAGCACCCGACCGGTCTCCACCGCGTCTCCCGAGGAGGGGTCACCATCCATGACCACTGAGCCCATGACCACCGAGCCGACCACCGCGCCGGCCGCCGGCATCGACCCGATCACCGCGTCGGTCCTGCAGCGCCGGGTCGACTCCGTCGCCAAGGAGATGGCGACGATGCTGATGCGCTCGTCGCGCTCCCCGATCTTCAACGAGATCGGCGACCTGGTGACGGTCATCTTCGACCGCAACGGCAACACCCTGGCCCAGGCCGAGTTCGCCGCGATCATCGCCTTCGGCGCGCACCCGTCGCTGGAGTACATCATCGAGTACTTCGGCGACGACATCCACGAGGGCGACGTCATCATCCACAACGACGTCTACCACGGCGGCAACCAGAACGCGGACACCGGCATCTTCCTGCCGATCTTCGCCGAGGGGCAGCTGATCGGCTGGACCGCCGCGAAGGGCCACCTGGCCGACATCGGCGGCATGACGGCGGGTGGCTACAACCCCAACGCCCGTGACATCTGGCAGGAGGCGTTGCGGATCCCGCCGCTCAAGCTCGCCGAGAAGGGCGTCCCGCGCAAGGACGTGTGGGACCTGCTCGCCGCCAACATCCGGTTCGGCTTCGTCATGGAGGACATCCGGGCGATGGTCGGCTGCTGCACCGTGGGCGCGCGTCGGGTGGTCGAGGTCGTCGACCGCTACGGGCTCGAGAGCTACGAGTCGCACTGGCGCTACATCCTCGACAGCTCGCGCCGCCAGGTCGAGGCCGAGGTCGGGCGCTGGCCCGACGGCCGCTACCACGGGGAGAGCTTCATGACCTCCGACGGCGTCGACCCGGAGAAGAAGTACAAGATCGCCGTCGACATCGAGATCGCCGGCAGCGACATCACCTTCGACTTCTCCGGCTCCGACGACCAGTCGCCCGGCATCTGCAACATGCCTCCCGCCGCGGCCAAGGGTGCGGTCCGGATCGCGTTCCTCATGTTGATGGCCAGCGGCGGGATCCGGATCCCCACCAACCAGGGGCTGTTCGCGCCGATCGCGACGAGGTTCCGCAAGGGATCGATCGTCGACCCGGAGTTCCCGGCCGCGACGATCTACGGCAACCAGCTCTGCGACGAGGTCGTCGAGGCGATCATGCTCGCGCTCGCCGACGCGCTGCCCGACCGGGTCTGCGCCGGCTGGAACAAGTACATGTGCACCGCCACCAACGGCATCGACCCGCGCACCGGTGAGCCGTTCGCGGCCTTCACCGTCTTCCAGAGGACAGGTCCCGGCGGCGTCCAGGGCCAGGACGGCTGGGACGCGCTCGGCTTCACCGGCACCGCCGGCCAGATGCGTTACCCCGACCCGGAGATGCTCGAGATCACCACTCCGCACTTCCTGGAGTACAACGAGTACCTCCCGGACTCCGCGGGCTCCGGCGAGTTCCGCGGCGGCTACGGCACGCGGTCGGCCTGGCGGACCTACGGGGAGGGCCAGATCGGTGTGACCCTGGCCGACAACATGGCGCACGAGGGCGCCTACCCGGCTCGCGGTCTGTTCGGTGGCCGCGACTCCGGCCTCAACGAGCTGCGCGTCGAGTACCCCGACGGCTCCGGTCAGGACTGGGGCTCCAAGGAGATCATCGACCAGCCCGTCGGCACCCGGATCGTCTCGAACGCCGGGGGCGGAGCGGGGTACGGCGACCCGCGCCGCCGTCCCGCGGCGAAGGTGCTCGCGGAGGTCCGCGACGGCCTCCTCTCGGCCGAGAAGGCCCGCGCCGACTACGGCGTCGTACTCACCGCCGACGGTCAGGCCGTCGACGAAGTCCAGACCGCGGCGCTGCGCGCCTGACCCGCAAGGACCCACCATGAGCACCACCATGAGCATCCGAATCGGAATCGACGTCGGCGGCACGTTCACCGACTTCCTCGTGATCTACCCCGACGGCAGCCGCCGCATCCACAAGACCAGCTCGGTCCCGTCCGATCCACCGCAGGCGGTGCTCAACGGGCTGCGCGAGCTGGCCGACCTCGAGGGCACGACCGTCGAGGAGTTCGTCGACCGGATCGGCATGATCGTGCACGGCACGACCGTGACCACCAACGCGCTGCTGACCCGGCGCGGCCCGAAGACCGCCATGCTCGTCACCGAGGGCTTCCGTGACGTGCTGCCGATGCGGCACGGCACCCGCGAGGACGGCTACGACAACCTCCTCGCGATGCCGGAGCCGCTCGCGCCGCGACACCTCCGGCTGCCGATCGAGGGCCGGATGGACTACCAGGGCGAAGAAGTGACGCCGCTCGACGAAGACGGTGTACGCGCGGCTGCGGCGACCCTGCGTGAGCAGGGCGTCGAGTCGGTCGCCATCTCGTTCATGCACTCGCACGCCAACGCGGCGCACGAGCAGCGGGCCGCGGACCTGCTCCGCGAGCTGCTGCCCGACGTCTACCTCACCGAGTCGGCGGAACTGCTCGGCCAGGCGCGCTACTACGAGCGCTCCAGCGCCGCCGTCCTCAACTCGTACGCCGGGCCGATCATCTCGTCGTACCTGACGACGCTGACCGGCCTGCTCGAGGAGGTGCGCTTCGGCGGACTCCTCCTCATGATGCAGTCCAACGGTGGCGTCGCGACGCCCGACCAGCTGGCCCGGCGGGCCGCCCTGTCGCTGCTGTCCGGCCCGGCGTCGGGGCCGACCGCGGGCCTGCTGGTCACCGCCGAGCACGGCTGGGACTCGTGCCTGACCGTCGACATGGGCGGCACCAGCTTCGACGCCGCGGCGGTCAAGGGCGGCAAGCCGCTGGTGATGACCGACGGCAGCATCGACCGCTGGTCGCTGGCGCTGCCCTCGGTCGACATCCACACCATCGGCGCGGGGGGAGGCTCCATCGCCTCCGTGGACGAGGGCGGTCTGCTCAGTGTCGGACCGCAGAGCGCCGGAGCCGTGCCCGGCCCGGCCTGCTACGGCCGCGGCGGCGACCGTCCGACGACGACCGACGCGGACGTCGTGCTCGGCTACCTGGACCCGGACAGCTTCCTCAACGGCCAGATGCAGCTGGACAAGAAGGCCGCCGAGGAGGCGATCCGCCGCGACGTCGCCGAGCCGCTGGGCATCAGCGTGCTGGAGGCGGCGGCCGGCATCTACGAGATGGTCAACGTCTCGATGGCCTCCGGCGTCCGTGACATCACGGTGCGTCGGGGCCTGGACCCGCGGGACTTCCCGATCGTCGTGGCGGGCGGTGCGGGACCGGTCCACGCGGCCGCGATCGCGGGCGAGCTGGACATCCCGGTACTGATCACGCCCCGTGACTCGTCGATCTTCTGTGCCGCCGGCATGCTCGTGTGCGACTTCAAGCACGACTACGTGCAGAGCGCCAACGACCGGCTCGACAGCCTCGACCTCGACGGCCTGGTCCACACCTGGAAGGCGATGGCCGAGGAGGGCCGCGCGACCCTGCACGGCGAGGGGGTCGGCGACGACGCGATCTCCTTCGAGCCGTCGCTCGACCTGCGCTACAAGGGCCAGTGGTACGAGCTGGGCATCCCGCTCGACGCCTCGATGCTGGAGGCCCCCGACGTCGCCGCGATCGCGGCGGCCTTCCACGCCGAGCACGAGCTGCTCTTCGGCTACCACAGCGACGAGATGCCCATCGACGTCCTCAACGTCCGCCTCTCGGCGGTCGGCCGGACCTCCGACGAGCGGATCGACCTGAGCTCGGAAGTCCCGGTCGACAAGCCCGCGCGTCCCGCCCGGCGAGAGATCTGGTCTCCGGCACAGAAGGCGATGGTCGAGGTCGACGTCCACCAGGGCACCTCGATGGGGCCGGGCACCCGGCTCAGCGGGCCCGCGGTCATCGAGCTCGGTACGACGACCATCGTCGTGCTCGACCAGTACGACTGCGTCGTCGACCGCAGCGGCTCGTTCGTGATGTACCTGCGCGAGCGCGCAGCGGAGATCGAGGCGCAGCTCAACCTCTGAGCCTCACCGTCTCTCGGGCTCCCACACCGGCCCGGCGCAGTCAGCGCCGGGCCGGTCACCCCACCCACCCCGTCAGGAGTTCCGTCATGCCCGAAAACACCCCACGACGGCCCGATCTCCGGGCCGTCATCGAGGACAACGCCCTCCAGTCCGTGCCCCTCGACCAGCGCCAGAGCGGCTGGTCGCTGTTCGCCAACACCGCCGGTGTCGGCTCGACCCTCGTCGTCCTCGGGGTCGGCGCGGCCGTCACCTTCACCGCCGGGACCAAGTGGGGACTCGTCGTCGCCCTGGTCGCGGCGGTCTTCGGCTCGTCGATCGGCTGGGCCGTGGGCCGGATCTGTCAGGTGACCGGCACGTCCTCCACGGTCACCGCCCGCTTCCACGGCCTCGGCGCCCGTGGGTCGGCGATCGCCTCGCTGGTCTTCGCGTTCATGATCCTGGGCTTCCTCGCCCTGGAGAACGCACTGCTCTACTACGGCACGATCTTCATGTTCGGCTGGGAGCCGTCGGCGGCCAACAAGATCGGCATCTTCGGCGTCCTGACGCTGGCCTGGATCGCGCTCACGACGTTCGGCCTGGGGCTCGTGCAGAAGGTCTCCCTGCTGCTCACCGCCGTCTGCGGCGTGCTGTTCGTCGTCGTCACCGTGATCGCGCTCGACAAGTCCCACGTCTCGCTGGCCGACATCTGGGCCTACAGCCCGCCGAACGTCGGCTTCACCGAGGTCACCGGCGCGCTCTCGATCATCGCCGGCATCGCCGGTGCCCTCGCCCTCGTGGGGGCCGACTTCAGCCGCTACGCCCGGACGTCGAGCGACGTGAAGGTGCTCGCCGTCGGCGGCGCGATCGTGGTCAACATCGTGATCGTCGCGATCGGCACCATCGTCTTCCAGGCCGGCAACGTCGTGGTCGCCGAGTACCTCGCCGACCCGGCCAACGCGGCCCAGGCGGCCAGCCAGGCCGGTGCCACGATCCCGGAGAAGATCGCCTTCATGTCGTCGGCCAACCCCGGCGCGTACTTCATCGTCCTGTCCGGCTTCCTCGGGTTCCTCGTGATGTACGCCGCGCAGGCCAAGGCGCAGGTGCTCAACACGTACTCGGGCTCGCTCGCGCTGAGCAACCTGTCCGACGCGGTCCTCGGCCGCAGCCCGGGCCGACTGTTCATGGTGGTGCTCGGCAACGTCATCGCGCTGCTCGCGATCTGGGGCGACATCCTGGACCGGATCAACTCGTTCCTCGGCCTGCTGGGCATCCTCACCACCGCGCTGTGCGCGCTGATGATCACCGACTTCTTCGTGGTCGGGCGTGGTCGGGCCCGCAGCGCGGAGCGGGTCGAGCAGGTCAACTGGGCGGGCGTCGTCGCGATGCTGGGCTCGTCCGCCGTCGCCTACTGGCTGCAGGACTCCGGCCGGACCAACCTCGGCTTCCTGGTCGCGCTCGTCCTGTGCCCGGTGGTGTACGTCGTCCTGCGCACCTCGCTGCTGCCCGAGGGCCGCGGCACGAACACCGTCGCGGCCAGCGCCGCGCTGGAGCTGGCGGAGTAGGCAGTCCAGTCCGACCCTCTTCGCACGCACCTGGCGCGCTGACCATCGGGGTCAGCGCGCCAGCGTCTGTGAGGGCAGCTCGTGGAAGCGGTCGCGGTAGGCCCGGGCGAAGCGGCCGAGGTGGAAGAAGCCCCACCGGGCGGCCACCACGGCGACGGTCGTCGACAGCGGGTCGGCGGCGACCAGGTCGCGCCGGGCGCGCTCGAGCCGGGCCCGCCGTACCTCGGCCAGGGGAGTGGTCCCCAGGTCGCGGTGGAAGGCATCCTGGAGCGTGCGCGCCGACACTCCGCTGAGCTCGGCCAGGTCGGCGACCCGCCACGGCCGGCCGGGGTCGCCGTCGATGAGCGCCTGCGCGGTGCGGACCGCGTGTGTGGGAGCGGCGGTGCGCGGCTGTGCGAGCGCGCTGTTGGGCTGCAGCGCGATCAGCGCCGCGACGAGGGTCTGCTCGTAGCTGGTCGCGACCAGCGGGGAGTGGATCAGGTCGCTGCCGACCTCGAGCTGCTCGACGCAGAGCCACAGCAGCCGCAGCCAGTCCCGCGCCGATGGACGGTCGAGGGCGAGCACCGGGTCGAAGGCGACGCCGGGTGCGGCGAGGGCCTCGACCGCGCTGCGTCGTACCTGGACGACGAGCTTGGCGCAGTCCGCGGACCAGCGCATGTCGACCGGGTCGTCGGGCGACCCGACGAACGCCGTGCGCCGGTCGGCGACCAGCTCCCGCCGTCCCGAGCGCACCCGGGCCCGCCCACGCAGGGGCAGCTGGACGAGGTAGAAGTCGAGGAAGCGGCCCGGCGTGATCCGGACCTCCTCGCCGTAGCGCATGTAGTTGAGGACCACGTCCTCGCCGATCCCGACGGCGTTGTGCACCAGGTCCAGTCGGCCGTCACGGCGCGCCAGCGTCAGCGCGTGGGCGCAGTAGCGCGCGGCGACCTGCTCCCGAGCGACGTCGAGCTCGGTCGTGACGACCACGGGGTGCTGGGCGAGCAGGTCGGCGCCCATGGGTTGCTCCTTGCGTGAACGGGTCCGCCGACCCTAGGGCCGGGGGACCCGTTCACGCACCGGATCCGGTCGGGTTTTTCGTCACGCGGAATCGGCGGAGGCCTGTCGTGCGACCCGCCGTGCCAGCCGTTGGGCGACCTTCCGGTATGACGACGGGCGGACCGGGAGCAGCCACTGCACCGCCTTCGTGGCACGGCCGACGTCGAGGCCGACCTCGCCGAGCACCTCGTCGATGTTGTGCATCGAGAAGGGCACGACGTTGGTGCCACGCGCGGAGTGCCCGTCGGTCCGATCCTCCATCCACGCGACCCGGTCGCGCACGACCGCCCGCATCGTCTCCGGTGCGGGGACCGTGTGGTGGCCCGCGAGGTAGGAGGCGATCCAGACCGCCGACATCTCGGCCGAGAGCGGTGAGAAGAACGACGAGTTGTAGCCGGCGAAGGTCAGGTCCGGCACGTCGACCGGCAGGATCTGGCGGTAGAGGGCGAAGTTCCCGCGCTCGTCGAGGAGGCGGTGCTGCACGTCCTCGGGGAGGAACGGGACCTCCTGCCGGAAGCCGGTGCCGCACACGACGACGTCCGCGCGGACCACCGAGCCGTCGGAGAGCTCGGCGTGGGGCAGGCCGTCCTTCTCCAGGAAGCGGGCGACGACCGTGTCGCGACGGACCGCGATCGTGCCGGCGGCGACGCCCTCGTAGAACCCCTCGGTCGCCAGGGACACCGAGGCCTTGGCGATGCTCGCGAAGGGAGCATCGGGGACCAGCCCCAGGCCGGGCAGCCCGAGCTGGGCTGTGACGACCTTCTCGACGCTGCCGAGCATCGCGTCCGGCAGGGCGGAGCCGCGGGCGTGCAGGGCCCGCTCGACACCGGTGAGCCGCTGGTAGGGGAACAGCCCCTCGCCGAGCCGGGTGAGCAGCAGGTACTTGTAGTTGAGCACGCCCTTGATCCGGCGGGGCACCTTCCAGAGCAGGCTCCGGGCCACCACGGTCGTGCTCGCGGCGACGCGGCTCACCTCGACCGCGACGTCGCACGACGACTTTCCGTAGCCGACCATCAGCACGTGCCGGTCGCGGACCTCCTCGAGGCCGGCCAGCTCGCTCGTCGCGATCAGCCGGCCACCGGCGGCGGTGAGCTCGGCGACGCCCTCGAAGTCGGGGATCGCGGGCTCGCAGAAGATGCCGTTCGCGACGACGAGGTGGTCGTAGTGCTCGGTGCCGGCCTCGGCGCCGGTGGTGGTCACGTCCCACCCGCCGCCAGCAGCGGGCACGGCCTGCTCGACCCCGGTGCCGAGGCGGAGGAACGGGGCGAGCCCGAAGCGCGCGACGTACTCCTCGAGGTACTCCTGCACCTGGGCGCCCTCCAACCACTGGGGGAAGCGGCGCGGCATCGGGTGGTCGGAGAAGTGGTAGGTCTGCTTGTTGTTCTGGGTCCGCAGTCCGGGGTAGCGGCGGGTGCGGCTCCACACGCCGCCGACGTCCGGGGCCTTGTCGTGGACGGTGACGTCGTGGCCGAGCTGGCGCAGCACCTTGGCGGAGGCGAGGCCGGCGAAGCCCGCGCCGACGATGGCGATCCTCATCCCGACCACCTCACGCCATCAGCTGCGGGATCGCGGGCAGTGCCTGCTCGGGTCCGAGCGCCGAGTAGCCGCCGTCGACCGCCCAGTCCGCGCCGGTGACCACGGACGCCGCATCGGAGGCCAGGAAGGCCGCCACGGCGCCGATCTCGGCGGGGTCGGCCACCCGGCCGGTGAGGTGGAAGGGTGCGGCCACGGCGTCGGTCTTCGCGCGGTCGCCGCCGGAGAGCTGGTCCATGATCTTCGACCAGGTCCAGCCGGGGCTCACCGAGTTGACCCGGATCCCGTCGGCGGCGAGGTCCAGCGCCATGCTGCGGGTCAGCTGGACGACGGCCGCCTTGCTGGCCGGGTAGGTCCATCGGCCCGGCTGGGCGACCTTCGAGGAGACCGAACCGAAGTTGATGACCGAGGCGTGCCGGCTGGCGCGGAGCCAGGGGAGGGCGGCCTGGACGACGGCGACCATCGAGACCACGTTGACGTCCAGCGCGGTGAGCCAGTCGGCTCGGGAGGTCGCGGGTCCGTCGTCGAGGTAGACGCTGGCGAGGTTGACCACGACGTCGATGCCGCCGTGCTGCGCGGCGGTCTCCCGCACCAGCGCGGCGACCTGGTCGTCGTCGGTGACGTCGGTGCGCCGGAAGGTCACCGAACCGCCGGTGACCGGGGCCGCGCCGGCGGCGTCGAGGTCTGCGACGACCACGTGCGCGCCGGCGTCGGCGAGCGCCTGGACCACGCCGTGTCCGATCAGGGTCGAGCCGCCGGTCACGATCGCCGTGCGGGCGTCGAGTGCTCCCATCGTTCCTGCCTCCTTGTTCTCGGGAAGAGATTGGGAGGGGACGTTAGGGAGGCAGGACGCGCCGCGACTATCCGTTGTGCGCGGACCTCGTCCGGTCTGCGCCGCGGGTGGTCGGGTCCTGCGACGTGGGAGCTCAGGCCAGCGGCAGCTGTCGCCGCGCCGGAGGCAGCTGCGCGTACCCCCGCCCGATCGCGTGGTGCAGCGCCTCGAGAGGGAAGGGCCAGTCGGCGGCGCCGAGCGCCTCGGCCTCGGGTACGCCGCGGGCAGCGAGCTCGCGGATCGTCTCGGCGACGGCGCGCAGGTCGTCGCACTGCTGCTCGACGAACCGCCGGTCGACCACGCCGCCGTGCCCGGGTACGACGACGGTCGAGGGAGTGGTCAGGCCGAGGACGAGGTCGAGCGTCTGCGGCCAGTCCATCGGCCAGGAGTCGGAGCCGATCGACGGGGGAGCGGACTCCTCGACGAGGTCGCCGGCGAGGAGTACGTCGGCGTCGGGGACCCGGACGACGAGGTCGCCGGCGGTGTGGCCGCGGCCGGGGTGCACGAGCTCGAGCTGACGGTCGCCGAGGTCGATGACCGCGGCGCTGGAGAAGGTGTGGTCGGCGGGCGGTGCGGCGGGGTCGGTGCGGGCCGCGGCCTCGTCGGTCGCGTGGACCGGCAGGTCGTCGTAGCGGTCCTTGAAGGCGGCGTTGCCGAGCACGTGGTCGAAGTGGTCGTGAGTGTTGACGACCGCGACGACCGGGCCGGCGCGCAGGTCGCCGATCGCGGCGATGGCGGCGCGGGCCTCGGCGGCGCTGGCCAGCGTGTCGATGACCACCAGGCCCCGCTCGCCCCCGACGGCGACCAGGTTGACGTCGTACGACGGAACGCGGCGGACCCAGACCCGGTCCGCGACCTCGGTGAACGGCACGCGTCCACCGTAGCGATCCGGAGCGGCTCAGCAGAGGCCGGCGTGCAGCTCGGTGCGCAGCAGCTCGCCCAGCTCCTGCGCGGAGCAGGCGGCGGTGGCGAAGCGGAGCACGGTGCGGTGGGCGCCGGTGAGGTCGACCCAGCGCAGCTCGACGCCCTCGGGGCGCAGCCCGGTGAGCTGGACGCCGACGACCTCGCCGAGGCGCGTCTGCGTCATCGAGGCGACGGCGCGGCGCAGCTCATCCTGGTGGCAGTGGTTGGCGTGCTCGGCGGAGCGCTGCAGGAAGCCGCGGTTGAGGTCGTGCTCGGCGGAGGTGAACGCGGCGAGCGGCACCCGGACGCGGGTCTCGTCGGGCGCGTCGTCCGGCGCGCTGGCCCGGGCGAGCAGCGCGAAGTCGAGCTCGACGCCGATCCGCATCCGGATCTCGTCGCAGCACTCGCACTGCTCGAGACCGAGCGCGTCGAGGCGCCCGGACAGGGTCAGCGTGGCGTCGCGGTCGGGGGAGCCGGCGGCGCCGAGGCCGCTCGTGAGGGTGAGCAGCGCGCCGCGGGCGTCGGTGGCGGCGATGGCGAGGGCGGAGTCGGCGGGGCAGGAGAGGACCGGGCGACCGCCGTGGTCCTGCATCTCGAGCAGGCTGTCGTCGAGCCCGGCCGTCACGTCGTCGAGGCCGTCGACGACGAGCTGTACCTCGAGCGGGCAGGCCAGGATGCTGCGCGCGGCAGCGGCGAGGCGTCGTACGTCGAGACCGGGGTCGACCGTCATGTCCGCTCCTTGCAGCTCCGTCGTGAGCCTGGATGATATTAGGTGAGCCTAACCTACTTGAATCGCGCTGGAGAGGGAAGGGCGTGTCCCGCGGGTCCGGGGATTCGACCGGGTCAGGGCTAGGATTGGCACTCCCGGCGGTGGAGTGCCAGGTTCCACGGGGCTCGGCGAAGGTTCAGGAGGTGGGCATGCAGGAGGAGCGCAGGCTCGCCGTGCTGCGGGCGATCGTCGAGGACTACGTCTCGACCGAGGAGCCGGTCGGCTCCAAGGCGCTCGTCGAGCGCCACCACCTCAACGTCTCGCCGGCCACCATCCGCAACGACATGGCGGCGCTCGAGGAGGAGGGATACCTCCACCAGCCGCACACCAGCGCCGGTCGGGTGCCGACCGACAAGGGCTACCGGCTCTTCGTCGACCGCCTCTCCACGGTCAAGCCGACCACTCAGGCCGAGCGCCGCGCGATCGCCGGATTCCTCGAGGGCGCGGTCGACCTCGACGACGTCGTGAACCGCTCGGTCCGCCTGCTCGCGCAGCTGACCCGGCAGGTCGCCGTCGTGCAGTACCCCACGCTCTCGCGCTCCACCGTGCGCCACATCGAGGTCGTCGCGCTGACGCCGGTGCGGCTGCTGCTGGTGCTGATCCTGAGCTCGGGCCGTGTCGAGCAGCGCCTCGTCGAGCTCGACGCCGAGATCAGCGACGACGAGCTCGCCACCCTGCGCTCGCGGATCAACCTCGCCGCCACCGGCGAGGTGATCGCCGACGCCGCCACCGCGCTCCTCGCCCTGGTCCGCGACGACGCGGGCACCCCGACGGCCTCCGCGCCCACCGTCGCCGTCGTCGACACCTTGGTCGAGGCGATGAGCGACCACCGCTCCGACGAGCGCGTCGTCGTCGGCGGTACGGCGAACCTGGCCCGGTTCGGCGACAGCTTCGAGACCTCGGTCCGCCCGCTGCTCGAGGCGCTCGAGGAACAGGTCGTGCTCCTCAAGCTGCTCGGCGAGGCGACCTCCGGCGGTGCGGTGACGGTCCGCATCGGCGCCGAGGGCCCCTACGAGAACCTCGCCTCCACCAGCGTGGTCGCCACCGGCTACGGCCCCGACGACGCGCTCGCCGCGCTCGGGATCGTCGGCCCCACCCGCATGGACTACCCCGGAACGATGGCGGCGGTGCGTGCCGTGGCGCGCTACGTCTCCCGCATCCTCGACGAGAGCTGAGAAGAAGAGAAGTGAGCCAGGACCCCTACGAGCTGCTGGGCGTCGGTCGCGACGCCGACGCCGACGCCATCAAGAAGGCCTACCGCAAGCTCGCCCGCCAGCTCCACCCGGACGTCAACCCGGACCCGGAGAGCCAGGAGCGGTTCAAGCAGGTCACCGCCGCCTACGAGGTGCTCTCCGACCCGCAGAAGCGGGCGGCCTACGACCGCGGCGGCGACCCGTTCGGCGGCGGCTTCGGCGGTCAGGGCGCGGGCTTCTCGTTCACCGACATCATGGACGCCTTCTTCGGCGGCCAAGGTGGCGCGCAGGGCGGTGGCCGCGGTCCGCGGCCGCGCGTGCGGCGCGGTCAGGACGCCCTGATCCGGATCGAGGTCGAGCTCGCCGAGGCCGCCTTCGGCGTCTCCCGCGAGCTCAAGGTCGACACCGCCGTGCGGTGCACCACCTGCGGCGGCGAGGGCGCCGCCCCCGGCAGCCACCCGGTTCCGTGCGAGACCTGCCACGGCCAGGGCGAGGTCGCCCACGTCCAGCGCTCCTTCCTCGGCGAGATCCGCACGCTGCGCCCGTGCGCGGCGTGCCGCGGATTCGGCACCGTGATCCCCGACCCGTGCCGCGAGTGTGCGGGCGATGGTCGGGTCCGCTCGCGTCGTACCCTCACCGTCAAGATCCCCGCCGGCGTCGACAACGGCACTCGCGTCCAGCTCAGCGAGCAGGGCGAGGTCGGTCCCGGCGGCGGCCCCGCCGGCGACCTGTACGTCGAGATCCACGTCGCGCCGCACGAGGTCTTCGAGCGCCACGGCAACGACCTGCACTGCGCCGTGTCGGTGCCGATGACCGCCGCCGCCCTCGGTACGACGATCGAGCTGCCCACCCTCGAGGCCGACCTCGACGCGAGCGCGGACGTCGAGCGCTCCTTCGACCTGCAGGTCCCCGCCGGCACCCAGTCCGGCCACCAGGTCCTGCTCCGCGGCCGCGGCGTCCCCGGTCTGCGTGGCGGGCGCGGCGACCTCGCCGTCACCATCGCCGTCGACACCCCGACCCGGCTCGACCCCCGCCAGGAGGAGCTGCTTCGCGAGCTGGCGGCGATCCGCGGAGAGGAGCAGCCGACCGGCGACGTCCGCCCGGCCCACAAGACCATGTTCGGCCGGCTCCGCGACGCGTTCACCGCGCACTGACCCACGGCTGAGCACATGACGCTGCCCCAGCACCTCGTCGCGTCGCTCGGCGGCGTGGGCCCCGGTGACGCGGTCACCGTCGAGGGCGACGAGGCACACCACGCGGTCGTCGTACGACGGCTGCGGGTGGGGGAGCGGCTGCTGCTCACCGACGGGCTGGGCCTGGTCGCGACCGGCGAGGTGACCGCCACCGCCAAGCGGGCGTTCACCGTCAGCGTCACCGCGGTCGAGGACCATCCCGAGCCCCGGCCGTCGGTCACCGTCGTGCAGGCGCTGCCCAAGGGTGAGCGCGGCGAGCTCGCCGTCGAGGTCCTCACCGAGATCGGGGTCGCCCGGATCGTCCCGTGGGCCGCCGCCCGCAGCGTCGCCGTCTGGAAGGGCGAGCGCGCCGCCAAGTCGCACGCCAAGTGGCAGGCGACCGCCCGCGAGGCGGCCAAGCAGGCCCGCCGCGCCTGGCACCCGACCGTGCTGCCGCTCGCCGGGACCGACGAGGTGGCCGACCTGATCGGCTCCGCCGACGTCGCGGTCGTCCTCCACGAGGACGCCACCGAGCCACTCGGCGCCCTCGCCCTGCCCGCCGACGGCGACCTGGTCGTCGTGGTCGGACCGGAGGGCGGGCTCACCGAGGAGGAGGTCGGCCGGTTCGTGGCGCAGGGCGCGGTCGCCGTACGCCTCGGTGCCGAGGTGCTGCGCACCTCCACCGCCGGCGTCGCCGCGGTCGCCGCACTGCTGTCGCGGACCCGCCGCTGGGGTGGTCTGACCAGTTAGGGATTGGGCACGAACCGCAGCTGGACGGCCCGAAATGTTGCGGTTTGGTCCCAAACCGCAACAACTCAGCGGGCCAGCAGCGCCTCGACCCGCCCGATCTCCTCGTCCAGCCCGGCGCGCTCGGACCGGGTCAGCTCCCGGACCAGCTCGACGACCACGACCCGGCCGTCCTCGACCCGCCACAGGCCGGCCAGCCAGCCGTCGGCGTAGATCGACAGGGCCTGGGCGCCGTTGACGCCCATCCACAGCCGGCGGTGCTCGGGTGCGGTCACCCGGTCGCGACCGGCGTGGGAGAGCCAGACGTTGTCGTAGTTGCCGAGCAGCCGCACGGGCGCGGGCGCGTCCTCGTCGGCGATGGGGGCGCCCGGTACGTCGTACAGCGCCTTGCCGTCCTCGTCCTCGTGCACCTCGAGGTCGTCCATCGCCTTGACGACCGGCCCCAGGCGGGTGATGCCGGACCAGGCCGTGACGTCGGCGGCGGTGCCGGGGCCGAAGGCCGCGAGGTAGCGACGCACGAGGGACGGTACGTCGGGCGCGGCCAGGGGCAGGTCGGTCCAGCGCTCGGCGTGGTCGTAGGCGACGGCGGTCGACCCGGTCGGCTTCCAGCAGCCCCGCGGGGGCAGCTGGACGAGCACCTCGGCGACCCGGGCGACCTGGCCCAGCTGGGTGGCGGTGTAGGCGGGGAACCGCTCGGCGAGCGCCGCGCCGAGCTGGCGCTGGGGGAGCGGGCCGTCGGCCAGGACCTCGCGGACGGCGGCCGAGAAGGCCGCGCGGTCGACCTCGCGCGCCGTACCGATCGACTGGCTCACCTTCATCTCACGCTCGCGCACCGGCGCCGCCCACACGGGCAGGGTGACCGCGTCGGCGGGCAGGTGGAGGTGGACGGTGTCGCGCAGGCTGAGGATCCGCACCAGCGAGCGGTCCTCGATCGCCGCGCTCACGGCGTGTGGGTCGAGGTCGGTGAGCCGCGCCGCGAGGGAGAGGTACGGCGACAGCGGCTCCTGCGCCTGCAGCCCGACCAGGTGCCCGACCATCGCGGCCGGCTCCATCGTCACCCGCTCGAGCAGGTGCTGGCGCAGCAGGAGCGTCCGGTTCAGCCGGCGCCGCGAGAACCTCACTCGACCGTGATCCGCTTCGTGTCCTCGGTCGGCCCGCCACCCTCGCCGCCCGACGGGTCGTCGGTGCGGGCGACGAAGGTGTAGCTGCCCGGCGGCAGCTCGCTCACGTCGACCTGCGTGGTCCACGGCCAGAGCTTGTCGATCCAGCCGTCCGCCATGGCGGAGTTCTCGAGGACGACCTTGCCCGAGGAGTCCTGGATCTCCCAGGGCACCGTCGCCTCGAAGGAGCTGGCGCGGCCGGAGGCGGTGAAGGTGTCGCTGACCGCGGTGCCCTCCGCGGGCTCGGTGACGTTGACCAGGGCCAGGACGTCGAGCTCGGGAGCGGCTCTCAGGCCGTCACCGACGGGCACTCCGAGCAGGGTGGCGGCCGGCTTGCCGTCGTACGTCACCCGGAGCGGGAGCCGCTCGCCGACCGCTCCCTGCAGGGAGTAGACGAGCTGCTGGACGGCGAGCTTCGCCCGGGCGGGCTGCAGCGAGCCGCCCGTGAGCCAGGTGTCGTCGGCCAGGCCGACCTCGATCGCGTCCGCGGACCTCGTCACCGACGCGAACCGGCCCTTCGGCCACAGCGTGCGGTAGTCGGGATCGACCGGGTCGCCGCTGGTGACCGCGGCGGCGGTCGCGACCAGCCGGTCGGCGCCGGCGACCTGGATGAACTCGCGGTAGAGCCGGTCGCCCTGCGGCGTCTCGCCCGCGTAGTACGCCGGCACGGCCGACGCCTCGTCGTCCGGGCTGCCGGTCGCCGACGGCGTCCCAGCGGCGCTGCCGGTGGCGCTGCCGGTGGCGACATCGGACGTCGGCGCGTTGGGCGTCGGCTCGGCGGCAGGGTCGTCGTCACCGCAACCGGCCAGCACGCCCAGGGCGAGGACGGCGCCGGCGGCGACGAGGGTGCGGGGGAAGGTCATGCCTCGATCCTCTCCGATGCAGCGGCTCGGATGATGCACCATGGGCGGCGTGGCAGACCGTTCCGGGACCGCTCCGACCACCTTCGCCGAGGCCCTCGGGGCCGCGATGGAGCGTCGTGGCGCCACGCTGACCCACCTGCGCGACCGGCTCGCCGCGCTCGGCCACCCCGTGTCCCTCACCGCGCTGTCCTACTGGCGCTCCGGGCAGCGCGAGCCCGAACGTGCCGCCTCGCTCGAGGCGATCCCCGAGCTGGAGGCCCTCCTCGGCCTCGAGGACGGCGCCCTGAGCCGGCGGCTGTCCGGCCGGCTGCGTCGGCGCGTCGGCGCGGTCGAGCCCTTCGACGAGCTCCTGGGCGACCCCGCGGTCGAGTCGGTGATCGGGGAGGAGGACGTCTGCCGGGTCTCCTCCCACCTCGTGGTCGACGTGGGAGCCCGGGGCGAGATCCTCCGGGCGCGGGTCCGTCAGGTCGTCGTCGCCGACCGGGAGGGCGTCGACGGCGTCACCCTGTTCGTCGGCCCCGACGTCGGGACCCAGGAGAACGCCGTCGTCATGACCGCGGTCGCCGGATGCACGATCGAGGAGACCTACGACGTCGAGAACGGCATCCGCGGCTCACGGCTGGTCTTCGAGCGGCCGCTCGCACTGGGCGAGTCGACGGTGACCGAGATCGAGGCGACGACCGACGGACTGGACCTGGAGACCGACTACGCGTTGGCCGCCGAGCAGCGTCTCGAGGAAGCCCTGGTCTGGGTGCGGTTCCACGCCGACCGGACTCCTTCGCGGTGCTGGGTGTACTTCTCCGAGGGCGGGCTGAGCCACAGCTGGCCGGTCGAGCTCGCCGGCGGGACCAGCGTGCACTACCGGCAGACCGCCTTCGGGCCCGGCTACCTCGGCGTGCGGTGGGAGTGGTGAGCCGGCATCGCGCGAGGTCCTAGGGTGGGGCTCGTGACGGATCCCGACTGCCTGTTCTGCAAGATCGTCGCCGGTGACATCCCGGCCGAGATCTTCCACACCGGCGAGCGCACGGTCGCCTTCCGCGACATCAACCCGCAGGCACCCCTGCACGTCCTCGTGGTGCCGCGCGACCACGAGCCGAACGCCGCCGCCTCGGCCACCGCCGACGCCTCGATGTTCGCCGAGATCGCCACCACCGCGCGCAGTGTCGCCACCGGTGAGGGGTACGACGACTACCGGCTCGTCTTCAACACCGGTGCCGGCGTCGGGCAGACGGTCTTCCACACCCACTGCCACGTGCTCGCCGGGCGTCCGATGGGCTGGCCGCCCGGCTGAGCCGCACCCCACCGCGCCTGCGCAAACGAGTGGGCGCGGCACGGCCCCGCCACGTACCATGGAGAGGCCGCATCGTCGTCCCTGAAAGGCCGCCCGTCCTCGGGCATCCATGACCGACTCACTCCCCAACGCCACCGTCCCCGCAGCCACGCGCCCGGCACCCACCCGTCACACGGTGGTCGTGCCCAACAGCATCGACATGGTGACCCTGTTCGGGCCGGGCGACGAGCACCTCGGCATCATCGAGAAGCGGCTCGGCGTCACGATCCATGTCCGGGGCAACCGGATCACGCTGGCCGGTGACGTCCACGAGATCGAGCTGGCCGAGAAGCTGATCGACGAGCTGGTCGCGATCCTGCGCACCGGCCAGGGCATCACCGCCGAGGTCGTCGAGCGCGTCGAGGCGATGCTGCGCGTCCAGACCGCGACCTCCGAGCGGCCCGCCGACATCCTCTCGCTCAACATCCTGAGCAACCGCGGTCGCTCCATCCGGCCCAAGACGCTCAACCAGAAGCGCTACGTCGAGACCATCGACAAGCACACGATCACCTTCGGCATCGGTCCGGCCGGCACCGGCAAGACCTACCTCGCGATGGCCAAGGCCGTGCAGGCGCTGCAGGCCAAGCAGGTCAACCGGATCATCCTGACCCGCCCGGCGGTCGAGGCCGGCGAGCGGCTCGGCTACCTGCCCGGCACGCTCAGCGAGAAGATCGACCCCTACCTGCGCCCGCTCTACGACGCGCTGCACGACATGCTCGACCCCGAGTCGGTGCCCAAGCTGCTGGCCGCCGGGACCATCGAGGTGGCGCCGCTGGCCTACATGCGCGGTCGCTCGCTCAACGACTCCTTCATCATCCTCGACGAGGCGCAGAACACCACGCCCGAGCAGATGAAGATGTTCCTGACCCGGCTCGGGTTCGGCTCCAAGATCGTGGTGACCGGTGACGTCACCCAGGTCGACCTGCCGTCGGGCACCACGTCGGGCCTACGCATCGTGGAGAAGATCCTCGACGGCGTCGAGGACCTCGCGTTCGTACGGCTGACCAGCCACGACGTCGTCCGCCACCAGCTCGTGGCGCGGATCGTGGCGGCGTACGACGACTTCGATGCCAAGAAGGAATCGCAGAAGGTGGCCAGGAAGGCCGTCAAGAAGGGCGACCAGGAGTGACCATCGAGATCCTCGACGAGTCCGGCAGCGGTCTCGACGTGAAGCACTTCTCCCAGCTGGCGCGGTTCGTGATGGACCAGATGCGCGTCCACCCGCTCGCCGAGCTGTGCATCAAGGCGGTCGACGAGGACACCATCGCCGAACTCAACGAGAAGTGGATGGAGAAGGAGGGCCCGACCGACGTGCTCGCCTTCCCCATGGACGAGCTGCGGCCCGGCCTGGTCAACGAGGAGCCCGAGGAGGGTGTGCTCGGCGACCTCGTGCTGTGCCCGGCGGTCGCCGAGCGACAGGGCGAGACGGCCGGCCACGGCACCCTCGCCGAGCTCGAGCTGCTCACCACCCACGGCATCCTGCACCTGCTCGGCTACGACCACGCCGAGCCGGAGGAGCACAAGGTGATGTTCGGCCTGCAGGACCAGCTGCTGGCCCAGTGGCGGGCCCAGCCGGCCACATGATCGCCGACAGTCTGTGGCCGCTGGGAGCAGCGGCTGTCCTGGTGGTGCTCGCGGGCCTGTTCGCCGCGGCGGACGCGGCGCTCGCCGGCTTCTCGCGCGCCCGCGCGCAGGAGATGGTGGGAGAGGGCAGGGCCGGCGCGCGGCGCCTCGTCGTCGTGCTCGAGGACGCGCCACGCCACCTCAACACCGCGCTTCTGCTGCAGCTGCTGTGCGAGATCGCGGCCATCGTCGTCGTCACGCTGTACGTCGACGACCGGCTCGACTCCTCCTGGTGGGCCCGTGCCGGCGTGGCCCTCGGGATCATGCTGGTGGTGTCCTTCGTCGTGATCGGCGTCGCGCCCCGCACCGTCGGCAGGCAGCACGCCGAGACGGTCGCGACCGTGTGCGCCTGGCCGCTGTCCGCGCTCACCACCGTGCTGGGCCCGATCCCGCGGCTGCTGATCCTGGTCGGCAACGCGATCACGCCCGGGCGCGGCTTCCGCGAGGGCCCGTTCCAGACCGAGACCGAGCTGCGCGAGCTGGTCGACATCGCGGAGGCCTCCGAGCTGATCGAGGCCGACGAGCGCAAGATGATCCACTCGGTCTTCGAGCTCGGCGACACCACCGTGCGCGAGGTGATGGTCCCGCGCGGCGACGTGGTCTACATCGAGTGCCACAAGAACCTGCGCCAGACCATGTCGCTGTTCCTGCGCTCCGGCTTCTCGCGGGTCCCCGTCGTCGGTGAGAACCTCGACGACGTGCGCGGCATGGCGTACCTCAAGGACGTCGTCCGCCGCGACTTCGAGGCCCCGGACGTCGAGCTCACCCAGAAGGTCGAGGAGGTCATGCGACCCGCCATCTGGGTGCCCGAGTCGAAGCCGGTCGACGACCTGTTGCGCGAGATGCAGCTGCGCCGCCTCCACGTGGCGATCGTCGTCGACGAGTACGGCGGCACCGCCGGCCTGATCACCATCGAGGACCTGCTCGAGGAGATCGTCGGCGAGATCACCGACGAGTACGACGAGGCCGAGGTCGAGGTCGAGCACCTCGGTGACGGCATCGACGACCCGCACAGCAAGGTGCGGGTCTCCTCGCGCTACCCGGTCGACGACCTCGACGAGCTCTTCGGCTTCACGATCGAGGAGGAGGACGTCGACTCCGTCGGCGGCCTGCTCGCCAAGCACCTCGGCCGGGTCCCGATCCCGGGCTCGGTGGTCGAGGCGCACGGCCTGCGCTTCGAGGCCGAGCACGCCGCCGGGCGCCGCAACAAGATCGGCACCGTGCTCATCTCGCGCGTTCCGCAGGACGAGCCGATTGCCGAATGACAGGATGCGGGCCGTGCCTGTGCTGCGTCGAGCGGCGGTCCCGCTCCTGATCTGGGTGGCCGGCGCGACCTACTGCTGGTGGCGGATCCCCGTCGGCGCCCGCAACCGGATCTGGGCCGAGGACGGCGTGATCTTCCTGCAGGGCAGCCTCGACGGAGCCCCGGTCTGGCAGTCGTACGACGGCTACCTGCACGTCGTGCCCCGCCTGGTGACCGACCTGATCGCCGCCATGGTCCCGGTCGGCTGGTGGGACGTCGCGCTGACCCTCGCCGCCGTGGGCCTGGTCGGCCTGGTCGGTGCGCTGACCTGGCTGCTCACCGAGGACGTGATCGAACACCGCTGGGTCCGCGGCCTGGTCGCCCTCGCGCCGGCGCTGCTGCCGGGCGGCGCCGCCGAGGTGCTCGGCAACCTGGCGAACCTGCACGGCTTCGGGCTGTGGCTCGCGTTCTGGCTGGTGCTGCACCGCCCCGCCTCCCGCGCGGCTGCCCTCGCCTGGGCGGTCGCCGGGCTTCTGGTGGGGCTGACCGAGGTCGTCGTGGTCCTGCTCGCTCCGCTGATGGTCGTCGGCTGGCGCGACCGGCTGCGCTGGCTCCCGCGCGCCGGCCTGCTGCTCGGTGCCCTCGCCCAGATCGTGACGACAGTGCAGCACCCACGCCCGCCGCGTGGCGACATCGACTGGTCGCTCCCCGGGCTCGTGGTGGGCTTCGCCGGCCAGTCCGGTTCGGCCCTGTGGGCCGACACCGTCGAGCCCGCGGCCCGGATCGTCGACGAGGTGGGCCCGGCGGGTGCCTTCCTGCTCCTGCTGCCGGCGGCGGTCTCCCTCGCACTGGTGCTGCGACGCGGCAGCGGCATCCAGCGCACGGCCGCCGTCGGCCTGGTCCTCCTCGCCGGCCTGGTGTGGAGCGCCAGCCTGGCCGCGAACGCCTATCCGATGACGTTCGCCGGCTGGAGCGGCGACGACTGGCGAGCCGGCGGGCTCCTCCGCTACGCGGCGTCGTCGGGCCTCTTCCTGTTCGCCGTGCCCCTGCTCGCCCTGGACCTGGCCCGGACCCGCGCGCACCACCTCGTCAGCGCGGCGGTCGTCCTCGTCGTGCTGACCGTCGCGGTGCTCGCGGCCCGGCCCGCCCTCGTGGTACGCGACCAGGGGCCGGCCTGGCCGACGACCGCCGAGTTCTCGACGCTGTGTGCAGCCGCGGACCGGAGCGTGGTGGTCCAGGTCGCGCCCGACCTGTCCAACTGGAGGGTGCGGGTGCCCTGCGACCGCGTCGATCGCTGAGCTGTCAGCGGCCGAGCAGCACCCACGGGTCCTCGCGCCGCCACACGGTGGGGAAGTGCAGCCCGACCCCCTGCTCGTCCGCGAGGCGGCCGAGCACGGCCATCGTCGCGTCCAGGTCGTCGCCGAGGTACGGCAGCGCCCGCAGCGGCCTGTCCAACGGACGGAAGAAGTCGTCCCAGTGGATGAGCACGACCTGCCGGGCGCCGACCGCCTCGACCGTCTCGGCCCAGTACTCCGCGATGTACGCCTCGTCCTGCACCCCGAGCTGCCCGATCCCGAGATAGGCGACGTCGGCGTGCCGGCCGGCGAGCGCCCCGGGCCGGAACCCGGCGCTGCCCTGGACCAGGGCGCTGCGACCGCTGTCGTGCTCGACCAGGATCGACCAGGCCTCGCCGCACCGGTAGGCGTCGGTCCTCACCGGCGGTACGACGGGCGCCGTGATCGTGCCCGGGTACCGGTCCGGCGGGCAGTGCTCGCCCTCGACCCAGGTCAGCCGGAAGCCGCCGACGGTCATCGGCTCGCCCGGCACGACCACGTCGATCCGGTCGTCGGGGAGCCCGCCGCCGCGGCCGACCTGGGCGACCGACGTACCGCCGGCGAGGCGGGCGCCGGTGCGCCGCGCCACGACGGCGGAGTCCATCACGTGGTCGAAGTGGGTGTGGACCGGTGCGACCACGGCCACCCGGTCGATGCCCGCGCGGGCCAGGGTCGCCTCGATCCGCGCCTCGTCGGGGGCGAGCCGTCCGAGTGCGACGCGGGGGAGGGAGGGCCGGGAGAAGAAGCCGTCGGTGAGCACGGCGGTGGTGCCGTCCTCGAACAGCAGAGTCGCGACGCCGAGGAAGGTCACCGTGGGGCCGTCGGGCCGCGCGGACGCCTGTGGCAGGCCGAAACTGTCGGCGTACCGGCCGATCTCAGGGCGCCCCAGCCGCAGCCGCAGGCTCAGGGACCGCACGCGTGGCCGCCTCAGGCGCCCGGGACGATCCGGATGTCGCGCTCGGCACCGTCACCGAGGGCGGCCAGCGCCTCCTGGTAGGCCGGGGTGTCGTGGGCCGCCCGGGCCGCCTCGATGCTGTCGAACTCGATGAGCACGGCACGCTCGTGCAGTCCGGCCTCGTAGACCTGCTCCGGCAGGCCGCGAGCGAGGAACCGGCCGCCGGCGGCCGTCAGTGCCGGGACGGACAGGGCGGCGTAGGCGGCCATCTTCTCGGCGTCGGTGATGGCGCGGTAGCTGCTGATCCAGTAGGCGGGCATGCCGCCATCCTGCCGCAGCCTGCTCCGCCGCACGGCAGCGGAGGGCGCCGGCACGTCCGAGGGGTGGGACGACCATTGACCCTGACTGACCGTTCAGTCACGGTGGTCCACGTCACATTTGTACGTCATTCAAAGTCGAGGTTGCGATGACCACTGTCTCCCCCTCCGAGCCCGTCGACCCGGTCGAGCTCACCGCGCCGGTGGCCGGCCTGACGCCCGTCCTGGGCGTCAAGGCCGCGATCCTGCTGACCATCTCGTGCATCACCCCGGCGTCGAGCCTGTTCATCATCGTGCCGACGCTGCTGGCCTCCCAGGGCTCGGGCGTGGTGCTGACGATCCTGGCCGGCGTCCTGGTCTCGGTGGGCGTCGGCGCCTGCTACGCCGAGCTGGGCACCCGCACGCCCAGCTCCGGCGGCGAGTACGCGATGGTCACGCACACGCTCGGGCGCCGCCTCGGCTGGCTGACCTTCGTGCTGACCTGCGCGACGCTCGTCGTCATCCCGCCGGTGATCGCCCTGGGCACCGCCGACTACCTCGCGCCCGTCCTCAGCCTCGACCGGGCCACCACGGGTGCCGTCGTCATGCTGCTCGCCACCGCAACCGCGGTGCTCGACATCAAGGCCAACGCGATCGTCACCAGCGCCTTCCTCGCCATCGAGACCCTCGCCGCCGCGGTCGTCGCCTACCTCGGCTTCACGCACAGCGAGCGCAGCGTCAGCACGCTGTGGCACCCCCAGGCGCTCGACGGTGCCGGGCACCTCGCACCGTTCTCCCTCGGCATCCTCCTCTCCGGCCTCGCCGTGGCCATGTTCGTCGCGAACGGGTTCGGCACCGCGTCCTACCTGGCCGAGGAGATCATCGACCCCCGACGCAATGTCGCCCGCGCCGTCTTCGGGTCGCTGTTCATCGGGTCGCTGATCATCGTGATCCCCACCGCGGCGACGGTGCTCGGCGTCGCGGACCTGCGCGACCTGGCGACCGGCACCTTCCCGGACTTCGTCACCGCCTGGGGCGGCTCGCGGGTCTCCGCCGCGATCAGCGTCGGCATCGCCGTCGCGATCCTCAACGCGGTCATCGTGATGGTGCTCCAGAACGGCCGCGTCATCTACGCCTCGGCCCGCGACCGCGCCTGGCCCGACGCCGTCAACAAGCGGCTGAGCCGGCTGCACCCGCGCTTCAACTCCCCGGCCGCCGCGACCCTCGTGATCAGCCTGCCGGGTGCCGTACTGGCCTACCTGGTCGACATCGAGTCGCTCCTCGGCGTCACCTCGGTCACCGTCTCCGCGGTCTACCTGCTGCTCGCGCTCGCCGGCCTCGCTGTCCGCCGTACGCCGCACCCCGGCTGGCGGATGCCGCTGTGGCCGCTCCCGTCGGTGCTGGTGATCCTGGGGGTCGGGTACGCGCTGCTCGAGTCCGCGCGCGCCGACCTGTTCATCGTCGGCGGCATCGTGCTCGCCGCCCTCGCCTACGACCAGCTCTACCTGCAGCCGCGCCGCGAGACCCACTTCGTGGTCGACGCCAAGGAGGACCGATGAGCATCGACACCCTGCTCACCGGCGGCATCGTGCGGCCGCTGGCCGGCGAGCGCGCGGTCGTCGACAGCATCGCCCTCGCCGGCGACCGCATCGCCTGGGTGGGCGACCTCGCCGACGCGCCGGACGACGTACGGCGGGCGGCCCGGAACGTCGACCTCGCCGGACGCACCGTCCTGCCCGGCTTCGTCGACGCCCACAACCACGTGCGCCTCGGGTCCGACGCCGCCTGCGCCCAGCTGGCCGGTGCGGAGACCCTCGACGAGGTCGCGCGCCGGCTCCGCGACTGGTGCGCAGCCAACCCGGGCGAGGGCTGGGTGGAGGGAGAGGGCTACGGCTATGCGGGGCTCGAGGACGGCGCCCACCCCACCGCCGCGATGCTCGACGCCATCGTCGCGGACCGGCCTGCCGCGGTGTTCAGCTACGACGTCCACACGCTGTGGCTCAACACCGCGGGACTCGAGGCCCTCGGCGTCACCGCGGCCGACCAGCCGTTCGGCACCGCCGAGCTCGACGACCGGGGTCGGCCCACCGGCTTCGTCGCGGACTTCGCGGTCAAGGGCCTGGCCCGCGCCGGCATGCGCGCGCTGAAGGAGCGCGGCCTGCCGTGGGCGAGCACCGACCGGCAGTACGAGCGACTGCTGACGAGCCTCGACCTCGCCGTCGCCAGCGGCATCACCACCGTCGTCGAACCGCAGAACTCGCCCGACGACCTCGCCCTGTTCGAGCGCGCCCGCGACGAGGGCCGCCTCGGGCCGCGCCTGGTCCTGGCGATGTTCCACCCGCCGACCACCACCGACGCCGACCGCGCCGAGTTCAAGGCACTCGCATCGACGTACGCCGACGACCGGATCCGAGTCGGGCCGCTCAAGCTCTACATCGACGACGTCGTCGAGCCGCACACCGCGGCGCTGCACGAGCCGTACGCCAACGAGCCCGACACGCGGGGCCGCACCTACTACGACCCGGCCGTCTTCGCCGACCTGGTCACCCGCCTCGACGCGGAGGGCTTCCAGCTGTTCGTGCACGCCACCGGCGACCGCGGCATCACGACGGTCCTCGACGCGGTCGAGGCGGCGCGCACCGCGAACGGCCCCAGGGACGCTCGCCACCAGGTCGTCCACGTCGAGTGCCTGCGGCGCAGCGACCTGCCCCGGTTCGCCGAGCTCGGCGTGGTCGCGTGCATGCAGCCGCGTCACGCGAGCCCGGAGATCGCCGGCCCCGGCCACGCCTGGGCCGAGGCGGTCGGCGAGGCCCGCTGGCACCAGGCCTGGCCGCTGCGCTCGCTGCAGGAGCACGGCGCGGTGCTCGCCTTCTCCAGCGACTGGAACGTCGCGGAGATGGAGCCGATGGTCGGCGTCCAGTGCGCCGTCACCCGCGCCCCGCTCGACGGCGGCACGCCCTGGCAGCCCGAGGAGGCGGTCACCGTGGACGAGGCGATCCGCGGCTACACCCTCGGCAGCGCCACCTCCGTGCACCTCGAGCACGACCGCGGCACGCTCGAGCCCGGCAAGCTGGCCGACCTCGTCGTCCTGGACCGTGACCCGTACGACGTACCGCCGGGTGAGCTGGCCGGGGTCGCTGTCCACGAGACCTGGGTAGCGGGGGAGCGGATGCACCGGGCCTGACCCGGGGGGCCTGACGCGACCTGGCGGGACCGGGGCGGTCGGGCTCTGGAACACTCGTCCTATGCCCGACCTCTCCGCCGAGGACCACAAGCTCGTCACCCTCGCCCGCGCCACCCGGGCCCGCATCCAGGCCGCCGAGGGCGCCGCCGTCCGCGACTCCGACGGCCGCACGTATGCCGCCGCCACCGTCGACCTGCCCTCCCTGCAGCTGACCGCGGTCCAGGCCGTCGTCGCCATGGCCGTCGCCTCGGGCTCGACCGGCGTCGACGCCTGCGTGGTGCTCGGCGACGCGCAGGACCTCACCGAGCCCGACGCGGCCGCGCTGGGGGACTTCGCCGGCGCGAGCGGCGTCGTCGTGCACGTCGGTGACGCCCGCGGCACCATCTCCGCGACCGTCTCGCCCTGACCCGACCCGAGCCTGGACGACGAAACTGGCGCTGGGACGAGGATGCTTCCTCGTCCCAGTGCCAGTTTCACCGGCCGGCCGGTGAAACTCCCGAGCCGGCCATGACAGATGTCATGCCCCGGTCGTGACGACTGCCAGAGGTACCGGGCCCCGCAGCCGACGAGGCTGGGAGCATGACGACGACCACGAACCTGTTGGCGGTCCGACTGGCCGGGGTGACCAAGGACTTCGGCCAGGTGCAGGCGGTGCGGGGGATCGACCTCGAGCTGCACCCGGGCGAGATCGTGGCCTTCCTCGGCCCGAACGGGGCGGGCAAGACCACGACCATCGACATGGTGCTCGGCCTGAGCCGACCCACGACCGGCACCGTCGAGGTGCTCGGCCTCGAGCCGCGCAAGGCGATCGCCCGGGGCCTGGTGTCGGCCGTGATGCAGACCGGCGGCCTGCTCAAGGACCTCACCGTGCGCGAGACCGTGGCCTACACGGCCAGCCTGTTCGCCGACACCCGGCCGGTGGACGAGGTGCTCGAGCGGGCCGGGATCAGCGGCATCGCCGAGCGCCGGGTCGGGAAGTGCTCGGGCGGTGAGCAGCAGCGGCTGCGGTTCGCGATGGCGCTGCTCTCGGACCCGGCCCTGCTGCTCCTCGACGAGCCCACGACCGGCATGGACGTCGAGGGCCGACGCTCGTTCTGGAGCGCGATCCGCGCGGACGCCGCCACCGGCCGCACCGTCATGTTCGCGACCCACTACCTCGAGGAGGCCGACCAGTACGCCGACCGGATCGTCCTCATCAGCAAGGGCCGGGTCGTCGCCGACGGCACCGGTCCCCAGATCCGGGCGCTCGCCTCGGGACGCACGATCCGCGCCTGGCTGCCGGGCGCCGACAACACGGCGGTCGCCGCGATCACCGCGCTGGGCGGCGTCGACCACGTCGACCTGCGCGGCGAGTCGGTGACCATCCACGCCAAGGACAGCGACTCGGTCGCCCGCTACCTGCTGACCGAGACCGACGCCCGCGACGTCGAGATCACCGCCCAGGGCATCGAAGAGGCCTTCCTCAGCCTGACAGGAGACAACGCATGAGCACGAGCGCCACGAGCACCATCGACCCGACCACCCGCCGGGTCCCGCCGCTGGGCGGGTTCAACCCGACCGTGCTGCGCATCGAGCTGCGCCGGATGCTGCGCAACCGCCGCACCATCATCTTCACGCTGCTCTTCCCCGGCGCGATGTTCCTCGCCTTCGGCGGCCAGCACGGCTGGCAGGACAAGGTCGGCGACGGCAACGTCGCGGCGTACATCCTCGCCTCCATGGCGCTCTACGGCTCCGCCCTCACCGCAGCCGCCGGCGGCTCGATGGTCGCCCTCGAGCGCTCCCTCGGCTGGTCGCGCCAGCTGCGCCTCACCCCTCTCAACCCGGTCGTCTACATCCTGATGAAGGCCCTCGTCGCGCTGGTCATGGGCGGACTCGCGATCGCCGCGGTCAACCTCGTGGGCATCCTCCAGGGCAAGGCGCAGATGCCGACCCACGTCTGGGTCGAGTGCGCCGTCGTCACGCTCTTCTGCACGCTGACCTTCGCCGCCCTCGGCGTCTTCATCGGCTATGTCGTCCCCGGCGAGAACGCCATGCAGATCCTCGGTCCCGGCCTGGCCCTCCTCTCCTTCCTCGGTGGTGTCTTCGTCCCGCTCGACAACTATGCGGAGACGGTCCGACAGATCGCCTACTGGACGCCGATGTACGGCGTCGCCGAGATCGCCCGGTGGCCGCTGACCCACGAGCTGCCCTGGTACGCCGTCGTCAACGCGGTCGCCTGGTTCGCGCTGTTCGTGGCCGGCGCGGCGTGGCGGATGAGCAAGGACACCGCCCGGGTCTGACCCGGGCCCGGCCGAGAAGGACCAGCGGGGGCTAACGTGACGACCGTGGAGACGCCGGGCCAGGACGCGACGCCGCGCCCACTGGGCAGGCTCGGGCCGATGTTCGCGGCCATCTGGCTGGCCTTCCTCCTCGACCCGGCCCGCGCCGCCTGGAGCGACCTGCCGGCGCCGCGCGCCTGGCTGGGGCTGGTCGCGACCCTCGTGTTCGCGGGGACCTACCTGTGCCTGTGGATCGCCATGCGCGCCGACCGGGCCCGGCTGGTCCAGGTACCGCCGCTGGGGACCCGGCTGGTGTGGACGGCCGCCCTGGCCGGCCTGGCGGGGGTCATGGTCGCCGCCCTCGGCCAGGTCGGCACGGCCAGCGTGGTCTACCTCGCCGTCACCGTGGTGATGCTCTACCCCGCGGTGGTCTTCGTGCCGACGGTGGCCGCGCTCGCGGCGGCGGTCCTGGTCACCGGCGTCACCGTGCCCGGCTGGGAGCACAGTCCGTGGCTGGCCTTCTCGATCATCGCCGCGTCGCTGGCCGTCTTCGGTGTGCGCTCGATGATGAACCGCAACGTCGAGCTGATCCGGGCCCACGCCACCAACGCCGAGCTCGCCGCCGAGGGCGAGCGCAACCGCCTGGCGCGCGACCTGCACGACATCCTCGGCCACTCGCTGACCGTCATCACGATCAAGGCCGAGCTCGCCGGACGGCTCTTCGACGCCGATCCCGAGCGCGCGCGGCAGGAGATCGGTGACCTGGAGCGGTTGAGCCGCGACGCCCTGGCCGACGTACGACGGGCGGTGGAGGGCTATCGCGAGCTGACCCTGCCCGGCGAGCTCGCCCGGGCCCGGACGGCGCTCGAGGCCGCCGAGATCGAGGCCCGCCTGCCCAACAGCACCGACGAGGTCCCCAGCGAGCTGCGCGAGCTGTTCGCGTGGACGGTGCGCGAGGGCGTGACCAACGTGGTCCGGCACTCCGGTGCCCGCCGCTGCGAGGTGCTGCTCGCGCCGGGCCGGGCGGAGGTCCGTGACGACGGCACCGGGCCGGGCGCCGTACCGTCGCGCGGGTCGGGGCTCAACGGCCTGCAGGAGCGCGCCACCGCGCTCGGTGCCCGACTGGTCACCACTCGGCTCGATCCCGGCTGGTCCCTGGCGGTGGTCGTCGAATGACCGGTCGAACGGGCATCCGCCTGCTCCTCGCCGACGACCAGGCCCTGGTCCGCGGCGCCCTGTCCGCCCTGCTCGGCCTCGAGCCCGACCTCGAGGTGGTCGCCGAGGTCGGCACGGGCGAGGACGCCGTCAGCGCCGCCGCCGAGCACACGCCCGACGTCGCCCTGCTCGACGTCGAGATGCCCGGCATGGACGGGATCGCCGCCTGCGCGGCGGTGCGCGAGGCGAGTCCCGGCACCCGGGTCCTCATCGTCACGACCTTCGGCCGTCCCGGCTACCTGCGCCGCGCCCTGCAGGCCGGTGCCTCGGGGTTCGTCGTCAAGGACACCCCGGCGCCCCAGCTCGCCGACGCCGTACGACGCATCCACCGGGGCCTGCGCGTCGTCGACCCGGCGCTGGCCACGGACTCGCTGCTGACGGGGGAGTCGCCGCTGACCGCCCGGGAGACCGACGTGCTGCGTGCGGCTCGCGACGGGGCTTCGGTCGCGGCGATCGCGGGAGAGCTCTTCCTCTCCGAGGGCACCGTGCGCAACCACCTCTCTGCGGCGATCGGCAAGACCGGCGCGACCAACCGCACCGAGGCGGTTCTCGTCGCCGTCGGGAATGGCTGGCTGTGAAAACCACTTGGCCTTGGCAGACGCCACTGGTTGAGTGAGGTCAACCACCCGGCTGCCCGTTGTCCGAGGACAGGAGTATTTTCGCAACATGGCAAACCGCTCTTGGGAGGAGCACGCGCGGGCCGTCCAGCGGCTCTCCGACTCCTACGCCGCGATCCCCGCCGGCCAGCCGGTCCGCCTCGCGAAGCGGACGACCAACCTGTTCCGCGCCCGCGCGGCCACCACCGCGCCGGGTCTCGACGTCAGCGGCCTCGCCGGCGTGATCGAGGTGCTGCCCGACGGACCTGACGGCCCGGTCGCCGAGGTCCAGGGCATGTGCACCTACGAGGACCTGGTCGACGCGACCCTGCCCCACGGCCTGGTGCCCCACGTCGTCCCGCAGCTGCGCACGATCACTCTCGGCGGCGCCGTGACCGGCCTCGGCATCGAGTCGACCAGCTTCCGGCTCGGGCTGCCCCACGAGTCGGTGCTCGAGATGGACGTCTTCACCGGCAGCGGCCAGGTCGTCACCACGCGCCCCGGCGACGACCTCTTCGACAGCTTCCCCAACTCCTACGGCTCGCTCGGCTACGCGACCCGGCTGCGGATCAAGCTGGCGCAGGTGCCGCCGTACGTCGCCCTGCGCCACCTGCGCATCGACGATGCCGACCTGCTCGCCAAGACGATCGCCGAGATCGCCGCGACCCAGGAGTACGACGGAGAGCCGGTCCACGGTCTCGACGGCGTCTCCTTCGGCCCCGGCGAGCACGTCCTGACGCTGGCGCGGTGGACCGACGAGCCGGGCGCGACGTCCGACTACGCCGGGCAGCAGATCTACTACCGCTCGCTGCAGACCTGCGACCGCGACCGGCTCACCTTCCACGACTACCTGTGGCGCTGGGACACCGACTGGTTCTGGTGCTCGGGCGCCTTCGGCGCGCAGAACCCGCGGATCCGCCGGTTCTGGCCGCGCCGCTACCGGCGCTCCGACGTCTACATGCGCATGCTCCACCTCGACCGCCGCTTCGGCATCGCCGACCGGCTGGACGCTCGCGCCGGCCGCCCGCTGCGCGAGCGGGTGGTGCAGGACATCGAGGTCCCGGTCGAGCGGCTGGGCGAGTTCCTGGCCTGGTTCGACGAGGAGATCGGGATGCGGCCGGTCTGGCTGTGCCCGCTGGCGACCACCCGGCCCTGGCCGCTCTACCCGCTCGAGGCCGGCAAGGTCTACGTCAACGTGGGCTTCTGGGGCACCGTCCACGTCGGACCCGACGCGGTCGACGGCCCGCGCAACCGTGCGATCGAGGCCAAGGTCCACGAGCTCGGCGGCCACAAGTCGCTCTACTCCGACGCCTTCTACGACAAGGACACCTTCGACGCGCTCTACAACACCGCCCGGCTCGCGGCGGTCAAGCGCGTCCACGATCCCGACGACCGACTGACCACTCTCTACGACAAGGCGGTGAGGAGCCGATGACGGCTCAGCCTGGCAAGGGCATTGCTCCCACGATCGCATCCCTGTTCCCCGGGGGGCTGCCCCTGTGGCTCAAGGCGTACGACGGGTCCTCCGCGGGGGACCTCGACCTGCCGTACGGCATGGAGCTGGTCAGCGAGCGCGGCCTCTCCTACATCATGACCGCGCCCGGCGACCTCGGCCTGGCGCGGGCCTACGTCGCCGGCGACCTGGTCCTGCACGGGGCCCACCCCGGCGACCCGTACCCCGCGTTCTCGCTGCTGAAGGACCACACCGACTTCGGCATCCCCGGCCCACTCGAGCTGGTCGGCATCCTGCGCTCCCTCGGTCTCAGCCACCTCGTCCCGCCGCCGCCCCCGCCGCAGGAGCACCTGCCCGCCTGGCGCAACCGCCTCGAGGGGCTGCGTTCGCTCAGCTGGTGGGGACGCCACTCCCAGGAGCGCGACGCGGACGCGATCCACCACCACTACGACGTCTCGAACGCCTTCTACGAGCACGTCCTCGGTCCCTCGATGACCTACACCTGTGCGGTCTACCCGACCGACGACACCACCCTCGAGGAGGCGCAGGCCCACAAGTACGACCTGGTCTGCCGCAAGCTCGACCTGCAGCCCGGCCAGCGCCTGCTCGACATCGGCTGCGGCTGGGGCGGGATGGTGCGCCACGCGGCCCGGCACTACGGCGTCAAGGCGCTCGGCGTGACGCTCTCGCGCGAGCAGGCCACCTGGGCCCAGGAGGAGATCAAGAAGCAGGGCCTCGACGACCTCGCCGAGGTGCGCCACTGCGACTACCGCGCCGTCGAGGAGGGCGACTTCGACGCGGTCAGCTCGATCGGTCTCACCGAGCACATCGGCATCGCCAACTACCCGGCGTACTTCTCCTTCATGCGCGACAAGCTCAAGCCCCAGGGCCGGATGCTCAACCACTGCATCACCCGCCACGACAACATCGACCGGCGCACGGGTGCCTTCATCGACCGCTACGTCTTCCCCGACGGCGAGCTCGCCGGCTCCGGCACGATCGTCACGGCGGTCGAGGACGCGGGTCTCGAGGTGCAGCACCACGAGAACTTCCGCGTCCACTACGCGAAGACCCTCGCCGGCTGGTGCCAGAACCTCGCCGACAACTGGGACGCCTGCGTCGCCGAGACCGACGAGGGCACCGCCCGGGTGTGGGGCCTCTACATGGCCGGCTCCCGGATCGCCTTCGAGCGCAACGAGATCCAGCTCCACCACGTGCTCGCGACGCGCACCGACGACGGGGCGAGCGGCTACCCGCTGCGGCACGAGTTCTGACCCCGCCGCACCGCACGCCACGACGACCCGGGACCTAGGTCCCGGGTCGTCGCGTTCTCGTCCGCGCCGGTTCCGCAGGTGCCAGACTCCTCGACCTGGGGGCGGTGCTGCGTCGTGCGCACTGGACGACAACACAGCTTGGGGAACGATCATGACGATCGGTCGTGTGACGAGGCACGCAGTGGCAGCGACGAGCTGGGTCGGAACCGGGTTGCTCCTGGTCGTCTCGGCCTTCCCGGCCACGGCGGTCGCGCCGGGTGTCCCGGCACGCAGCTCCTGCACGATCGCCGGCACCCCCGGCCCCGACGTGCTGGTGGGCACCTCCGGACGCGACGTCATCTGCGGCCTGGGTGGCAACGACCGCATCTCCGGCGGCGGTGGTGACGACGCCATCAGCGGGGGTCCCGGCGACGACGTGATCGACGGGGGAGCCGGCGACGACCTCGTCTGGGGGAGCAGCGGCGACGACGTGCTGCGCGGCGGCGGCGGTGCCGACCGCCTGTTCGGCGGCGCGGGCGACGACACACTCCGCGGCGCGGCGGGCGACGACCAGCTGCACGGTGGCCCCGGCGGCGATGTCCTGCGGGGCGGACCCGGGGCCGACGCCCTGTACGGCGGGCGCGGCGACGACCGGCTCGACGGCGGCCCGGGCGCCGACGACCTCGGCTGCGGCAGGGGCGCCGACACCGCCGTGGGTTCGCCCGACGACGACCTCGGCCGCAGTTGCGACGACGACGCCACCCCGCCCGTCACGCCGGAGCCGCCGAACGCGCCCGGCGCACCCGTCGCCGTCGACGACACCGTGGTGACCGACGAGGACACCGTCCTCGAGCTGCCCGCGAGCGGCGCCGGCAGCCCGGTCGCGAACGACACCGACCCCGACGGCGATCCGCTGAGCGTGACCTCGGTGGCCGGACCCGTCGGCGGCGCGGTGGTGCTCACGGGCGGCGTCATCCGATTCACGCCCCTGGCCGACCTGTGCGGCACCGGTGCCGGACGGTTCGACTACACCGTCGGCGACGGGACCGGTCGCACCGACGCCGGCCGGGTCACGGTCGACATCACCTGCCAGCCCGACGACCCGACGGCCGTCGACGACGTCACGACGGTCGGCGAGGACGCCGCGGCGACCACTGTGGACGTGCTCGCCAACGACGCCGACATCGACGGCGATCCGCTCGCCATCGCGTCGGTGACCCAGCCGGGCGACGGCACCGTCGTCATCACCGGTGGCGGGACCGGCCTGACCTACCAACCGGACGCCGACTTCTGCACGGACCCGCCGGGGACGACCCCCGACACGTTCACCTACACGCTCACACCGGGCGGCGCCACGGCGACCGTCTCGGTGCACGTGACCTGCGTCGACGACCCGCCGGTCGCCGTCGCGGACAGCGACACCGTCAGCGAGGACGCGTCGGCCAGCGCCGTCGACGTCCTGGCCAACGACACCGACACCGACGGTGGCCCCCGGAGCATCGTGTCGGTGACCCAACCGGGCCACGGCACCGTCGCGATCACCGGCGGCGGTGCGGGCCTGACCTACCGTCCCGCGGCCGACTACTGCACCACCGGGGCCGGCGGGAGCGCCGACACGTTCACCTACACGATCTCCGGAGGCTCGTCCGCCTCGGTCGCCATGACCGTCACCTGCGTCGAGGACCTGCCGATCGCCGTCGACGACAGCGAGACGGTGCTCGAGGACGCGGCCGCGACCCCGTTCCTCGTCCTCGGCAACGACACGGACGCCGACGGCGACGCGTTCACCATCGGGTCGGTCACGCAGCCCACCAACGGCGTCGTGGTGATCACCGGGGGCGGCACCGGGCTGACCTATGCGCCCTCCGCGGACTACTGCAACAGCGCCCCCGGAGGAGCGGCAGACACGTTCACCTACTCCCTGGCCCCTGGCGGGGACTCCGCGACCGTCGCCGTCACCGTGACCTGCGTGGCGGACGCGGCGACCGCCGTCGACGACACTGCCACGGTGAGCGAGGACAGCGGCGCGACTGCCGTATCCGTGCTCGCCAACGACCTCAACCCCGACGGGCTCACCCTGTCGATCACCAGCGTGACCCAGCCGGCCAACGGCGTCGTGGTCATCACCGGCGGCGGCACCGGGCTGACCTACGCGCCCACTGCCAACTACTGCAACACCCAGCCCGGGGGCACCCCCGACAGCTTCACGTACACGATCACCGGCGGCACGACCGCCTCGGTCGCCATGACCGTCACCTGCGTCGTGGACCCGTCGGTCGCCGTCGACGACGACGTGACGATCACGGAGGACCAGGCCGGTCCGCTCACGGTGATGGCCAACGACCAGATCGGCGACGACTCGCCGCAGATCATCTCGGTCACCCAACCGGCCGACGGCACCACGACCACGAACGGCTCCACGGTCGGGTACACGCCCCACGCGAACTACTGCAACACGCAGGCCGGCGGGACGGCCGACACGTTCACGTACACGATCACCGGCGGCAGCACCGCGACCGTGGCCGTGACCGTCACCTGCGTCAACGACGCCCCGACGGTCGCCCCACTCACCCTGAGCGCCGCTGCGGCCGCCGTGGGCAACACCGTCCTGGTCGTCGACGACCCGACCGACGGCGTGCCCTCCGCGGCCGGCCCCCGCAAGACCACGACCGCCGATGTGCTGTCCGGTGCGGACGACGCCGAGACGCCTGGCACGGTCACGGTCGTCGCGGCCACCGTCAGCACGACCCAGGGCGGATCGGTGACGCTGCAGGCCGACGGGGACTTCGTCTACACCCCGCCCGCCGGCTGCATCGCCAGCGACGGCTTCAGCTACCAGGTCACCGACAACGACCCCGACGGCGCTGCCACCGGCACCGGCACGGTGACGATCCCGCTCAGCGGCTGCGTCTGGTACGTCGCCAACAACGGCGCCGGCGACAGCGGCACCTCCACCGAGCCCTTCGACACGCTCGCCCAGGCCCAGACCGCTTCGGGCACCGACCAGACCATCTACGTCGACGCCGGCGACGGCACCAGCACCGGGTACGCCGCCGGGGTCACCCTGAAGACGAACCAGCGGCTCCTCGGGGAGGTCGAGGACCTCGTCGTCGACGGCGTCACCCTGAGCACCGGCGTCGCCGGGCAGCGGCCCCTGATCACGGCGAGCGGGGCCGACGTGGTGACCCTCGCGGCCGGCAACACCGTCGCGGGCCTGACCCTCGACCCGTCCGGCACCAGCAGCGGCATCGCCGGTGCGGCCGGGGACTCGGGCGGCGTGCTGCGGAACCTGCGCGTCGTGGACACCGGCGCCGCCGGCACCAGGGCCGGCATCTCGCTGGTGAGCACGACCGGCGCCTTCTCGCTGCAGGACGTGGTCATCGACAACACCGCAACGTCCGGCTCGGGCGGGGCCGCCGGGCTGCAGCTGCAGGGCACCGGCGCCGTGAGCGTCCAGGCCGCCGACGTGCGGACCAAGGGCGGCCCGGCGGTCGACGTGACGAACGCGGCCGGCTCCACCCTCTCCTTCGGCGAGGTGACCTCGACGGGCAGCACGACCAAGGGCGTCAACCTCGACGGCCTCGGCAGCGGCACGTTCAGCGCCACCAGCGGATCCGTCTCCGGCGCCCAGGTCATGGCGTTCGACGTCAACGCCGGAAGCGGTGCGATCACCTACCCCGGCCCGATCACCGACGGGACGGGCGGCACCCTCGAGGTGACGGGACGTTCCGGCGGGACGATCACCCTCAGCGGCTCGCTCACCGACGGCGCGGACGCCGGCGGCGGCATCGCCCTCAGCAGCAACACCGGCGGCACCACGGTTCTCAGCGGCGCCGCCAAGACGCTCAGCACCGGTGCGAGTACCGCGGTGTCGATGACGTCGAGTGCCGGCCACACGCTCACCATCACCGGCGGCGGCCTCGCCGTGACCACCACCACCGGCGACGGCATCCGGGCCGCCACCAGCGGCACTATCGCGGTGACCGGCACCGGGAACACGATCAGCTCGGGTGCCGGACGCGCGCTGTGGGTCACCTCCACCGGCATCGGTGCCACCGGGCTGACCTTCGCCCGGATCGACTCCACCGGTGGCGCCGGCGGCATCCTGCTCGCCGACACCGGCAGCGCCGGCTCGCTCACCGTCACCGGCACCGGCGGCACGTGCACCGCGGCGAACACCAGCGGGTGCACCGGCGGCACGGTCAGCGGCAGCACCGGCGCCGACAGCTCGAGCAGCACACCCGACGGTGCCGGCGTCGTCCTGAGCAACACGAAGGCGCCGTCGCTGACCCGCATGTGGATCCACGACCACAGCAACTACGCGATCCGCGGGTCCGGCGTCTCCGGCCTGACCCTCGCCAACAGCGTGGTCAACGGGACCAACGGGACCACCGGAGCAACGCCGTACGACGACTCGGCGATCCTGCTGCAGAACGCCACGGGCGCGGTCTCGGTCACCGACACCCACGTCAGCGGCGGGGTCGAGGACGGCCTGCGCGTCGACAACACGAGCGGCTCGGTCACCCTGACCGTCGACCACGTCACGTTCGGTGCCAACGGCGCGCTCACCGCCAACGACGCCCTGTCGATCATCACCGAGCCGGGCGCGGGCGCAGTGGACGCCACGATCACCGCCAACACGTTCAGCAGCGCCGCGGGCGACCTGCTCGGCGTCGACCTCAACGGCACCGGGACGTCGTCCCTGACGGTCACCGGCAACACCCTCTCGAACAGCCACCCGGCGATCGCCACCGGCGGCGGTGGCGTGTCGATCTTCCAGAGCGGCACCGGCGGCAACGCGACGATGGACGTCGAGAACAACACCTTCCGCGACGCCGTCGGGCCCGGTGTGCTGATCGTCAAGCGGGTCGGCATCGCCGTCCAGCAGGGCCTGTTCAAGAACAACACCATCGGTGTCAGCGGTGTGGCCAACTCGGGCTCGGCCGAGGGCTCGGCGCTCAAGCTCCAGCAGATGGGTGGGGGAGTGTCGACCTGGTCGGTCACCGGCAACGCGATCCGCCAGTACAACAACTTCGGTGTCGAGGTCCTCGCCGGTGGCGGGGCCGACCCGGAGCCCGGCTTCGTGAACGCCACGGTCACGGGCAACACGGTGGCGGAGCCCGGCACGACCCTCAGCACGCTGGCGATCCCGAAGAACGGCATCCACTACAACATCGGCACGCAGATCGGCGACAGCTTCACGGCCTGCGCCGACGTACGGACCAACGACGTCGCAGCGAGCGGGTTCGACCAGGCCGGCCCGGCGTCGACGTACGACATCCGAGTGCGGCAGCGCCAGGCGACCACTGTCCAGCTCCCGGGCTACGCCGGAGCGGCGGGGGACACCACCGCGGTGCAGACCTTCCTGGTGGCCAACAACCCGACCGGAGGGCCGACCGCCGCGGCGAGCAGCACGTTCCCCACGGGCGCCGGCTTCGTCAACGTCGCGTCCTGCCCCGCCCCGGCGGTCCCATGAGCCGTCAGCCGTTCCCCGTCCACCGCCCCACGACCGCCAGGAGACCCCGTGGCTGAGCCCTTCCTCTCCGAGATCCGGCTGATGTCGTTCAACTTCCCGCCCCAGGGCTGGGCGCTGTGCAACGGCCAGTTCCTGCCGATCAACCAGAACCAGGCCCTCTTCTCACTGCTCGGCACGACGTACGGCGGCAACGGGCAGACCACCTTCGCCCTGCCCGACCTGCGTGGCCGCGTGCCGATCCACATGGGCGGCGGGTTCACCCTCGGCCAGACCGGCGGCCAGGAGGCCCACACGGTGACCGTCGGCGAGCTCCCGGCCCACACCCACGCGGTCCGGGTCTCGGCCACCGCGACCGGAGGCACGGCCAGCCCGGCCGGCGCGTACCTCGGCGGCGCCAACAACGCCTACCGATCGGGTCCGGCGTCGACCTCCCTGAACCCGGCATCCGTGACGTCCGTCGGCGGGAGCCAGCCGCACGAGAACCGTCAACCGTTCCTGACCCTGAGCTTCTGCATCGCGCTCCAGGGCATCTTCCCGAGCCAGACCTAGGAGAACCGGTGGCACAACCCTATGTCGGTGAGATCCGGATGTTCGCGGGCAGCTTCGCCCCCGCCGGTTGGGCGTTCTGCAACGGAGCAGTACTCCCCATCAGCGAGAACGACGTCCTCTTCCAGCTGATCGGCACCACCTACGGTGGCGACGGCCAGGAGACCTTCGCGCTGCCCAACCTGCAGAGCCGCATCCCGATCCACATGGGCACCAGCACCGCGACCGGGACCACCTACCAGATCGGCGAGACCGGCGGCGTCGAGACGGTCACCCTGAGCACGCAGCAGATCCCGAACCACACGCACGCGCTGACGGCCGTGGGCGGCCAGCCGGGCAACCAGGTGTCCCCGGCCGGCAACCTGCCCGCGATGTCGCTCAACGTCGTCCCGTTCATCAACGACGTGCCCAACGGCAGCTTCGCAGCGGGCGCGATCGACCCGGTGGGCGGCTCCCAGCCGCACGAGAACATGCAGCCGTTCCTGTGCGTGAGCTTCATCATCTCCCTGTTCGGCATCTTCCCGAACCCGACCTGAGGACGGATCATGGCCGACCCCTTCGTTGCGGAGATCCGCATCTTCCCCTTCAACCTCGCCCCCAAGGGCTGGGCGTTCTGCGACGGTCAGCTGCTCCCGATCTCCCAGAACACCGCGCTGTTCTCGCTGCTCGGCACGTTCTACGGTGGCGACGGGAAGTCGACGTTCGCGCTGCCGAACCTGCAGGGCGCGGCGCCGCTGGGCCAGGGGCAGGGACAGGGGCTCTCCGAGCGGTTCCTCGGCGAGGCCTCCGGGTCGGAGACGGTCACCCTGATCCAGTCCGAGATCCCCGTGCACACCCACACCCTGCGCGCCGACACGGCCGACCTCGCGGACACCAGCACGCCGAACCCGAACGCCTCGTTCGCCCTGTCCTCGGGCGGCACGCTCTACCAGTCCGCGCCGACCGCGGCCGACTCGCTGGCCCTCTCGGCGCTGTCCGTCGCCGGTGGGTCGCTGCCCCACAACAACATGCAGCCCTACCTGACCTTCAACTTCTGCATCGCGCTGCAGGGCGTGTTCCCGCCGCGCGGATGAGGCTGCGATGACCACCCTGACCGTGCACGGCCGGGCCGTCCGGCTGCGGCCGGCGACAGCAGCGGACACCCCGCTCCTGGTCGAGGTGTACGCCGCCGGCCGGGCCGACGAGCTGGACCGGGCGAGCTGGCAGCCGGGGCAGCGCGAGGCCTTCGAGCGGATGCAGTTCGACCTCCAGGACCGGCAGTACCGGACCGCCCACCCACAGGGGTCCTTCGACGTCGTGGAGGTCGACGGACAGCCCGCCGGTCGGCTCTACGTCTCCGAGCGGTCCGAGGACATCCGCATCGTCGACATCGCCCTGCTGCCGGCGTTCCAGGGGCAACGGATCGGCAGCGCGCTACTGCGTGCCGTGACGGACCGCGCCGCCGCCGACGGCCGCACCGTCAGCCTGCACGTCGAGACCGGGCACCGGGCGAGTGCCCTCTACGAGCGCCTGGGCTTCCGGCAGGTCGAGGACCGAGGGATCCGGCGTCTCCTCGAGTGGCGCTCAGGCGAACGCGGCCTGGTAGCGGGTGCCCCCGGCGTCGCCGCCGACGGGGACCAGGAAGAGCGCGATCACGCCGAGGCCGGCGTGGCTGAGGTCGCGGGTGCCCTGGCCGAGCGCGGGCTGCGCTGGGCCGGAGAACACCAGGGAGAACTGCCGCCGCGGGGTGCCGTCCGGGCCGGGCCCGCCGAGCTCCGCGCCGAGCGTGGCCTCCGCGAGCGTGAGGGTGACCTCGGCGTCATCCGCGACGGTCGTCGTGAACGGCTCGCCCACGAGGCCGGAGAAGTCGTCGAAGTCCAACCACGCAGTCATGCAGCCAGCCTAGGAGAGCCTCGATGACCGAGCTGACCCGCCGTACCGTCCTCGGGGCGACCGCCACCGGTGTCGCCGTGGCCGCGGTCGGCCTCACGCCGCCGCCCGCGGTCGCCGTACCGGACCTCGTGGTCGGACCGTCCGAGGTCGCCGAGCGCGCGATCACCCGGGACGCGAAGCTGTACCGACGCAAGCGGTTCACGAAGCACCGCAAGGCGCGGTTCACCGTGACCGGGCCGGGTGTCCGGCTCAGGATGAAGCTGGTCGACATCTCCAACATCCCGCTGGTCACCAAGGGCTCCAACCGCAGCTTCGAGCTGACCTTCACCACGAAGCGACCCGGCCCCGGGCAGGGGACATACTCTCTCAGGCGCCGCAAGTTCCGCCGGACCTCGCTGTTCCTGGTGCCCACCGACGCCACGCACCGGCGCTACCGGGCCACGATCAACAACCGCTGAGTGGGTGTCGCGCGCGCCGACCACTAGCCTTGGTGGGTGAGCACCCGGGCCCAGCAGTACGACGCCACGGTCCGCGGCCGTGAGCAGATCACCCCTCACCTCGTGCGGCTGACGCTCGACGTACCCGGCTTCAGCTCGACGGGCATCGCCGACGAGTGGGTCGGCCTGGTGGTGCCCGGGCAGTTCCAGAGCCGCTACTACACGGTGCGCTCCTTCGAGGCCGGGCAGATGGTGCTCGACGTCGTCGTCCACGACGTCGGGCTGGTCACCGAGTGGGCCTCGGGCCGCTCGGGTGACGTCGTCGGCCAGCAGGTCGTGCTCACCGAGGCGAAGGGCTCGTTCCTGCCGCCCGACGACGCGCGGTGGCTGCTGTTGGTCGGCGACCTGACCGCGCTGCCGGCGATGGCTCGGATCGCGCTCGAGCACCGCGACAGGTTGCCGGTGCGGATCCACGCCGAGGTGCCTGCGGACTCGCGGATCGAGGACTACTTCCCTGCGGGCGTCGAGGTCACCTGGCTGCCGCTCGGTGAGCAGAGCCGGCTGGCCGAGGTGGTCGAGGAGATCGCCTGGCCCGAGGGCGAGGGCTACTTCTGGATGGCGGGGGAGTCCGCGCAGATGCGGGCGATCCGCAAGCACCTGATGCGGGAGCGCAAGCTGCCCAGCACCCACTACGACGTCATGGGCTACTGGCGCTCGGTCGCCAAGCGCCAGCCCCGTGCCGTCGACCCCGGCCCGATCTGGCGGGCCGGCAAGGCCGCCGGGAAGTCCGACGAGGAGATCTGGGCCGACTACGACGCCGCACGGGAGGCACAGGGATGAGCGAGCACGACGGAGAAGAGCTCGAGGGCGAGTTCGACGACGAGTTCGACGACGAGGACGAGTTCGACGAGGACTTCGGCGCCCTGCCGCCGCCGGCCGCGCCGGTGTTCGGCACGGGCGAGGTACCCGAGGGCTACCGCAGCGGCTTCGCCTGCTTCGTCGGGCGCCCCAACGTCGGCAAGTCGACGCTGACCAACGCCCTGGTCGGGCAGAAGATCGTGATCACCTCCGACAAGCCGCAGACCACGCGGACCGTCGTACGCGGCATCGTGCACCGCCCCGACGGCCAGCTGGTCCTGGTCGACACCCCCGGCCTGCACCGGCCCCGCACCCTGCTCGGCGAGCGCCTCAACGACCTCGTCAAGACCACCTGGGCCGAGGTCGACGTGGTCGCCGTCTGCTTCCCGTCGGACGAGAAGATCGGCCCCGGCGACAAGTTCCTCGTCAACGAGCTGGCCAAGGTCCGTCGTACGACGAAGATCGCCGTCGCCACCAAGACCGACCTCGTCACCGCCGACCGCATCGGCGAGCACCTCCTCGACATTGCCGAGCTCGGCCGCGAGACGGGCACCGAGTGGGCCGAGATCGTCCCCGTGTCGTCGGTCGGCGGCGACCAGATCGGCCTCCTCGGCGACCTGCTGGTCGCGCTGATGCCCGAGGGCCCGCCGCTGTACCCCGACGGCGACCTCACCGACGCCCCCGAGGAGATCCTCGCTGCCGAGCTGATCCGCGAGGCCGCCCTCGACGGCGTCCGCGACGAGCTCCCGCACTCCATCGCCGTCGTCGTCGAGGAGATGGGCCTGCGCGAGGGCCGCCCCGACGACAAGCCGCTCCTCGACATCCACGCCAACCTGTACGTCGAGCGCGACTCCCAGAAGGGCATCGTGATCGGCAAGAAGGGTGCCCGCCTGCGCCAGGTCGGCACCGCCGCCCGCCAGCAGATCGAGGCGCTGCTCGGCACGCCGGTCTACCTCGACCTGCACGTCAAGATCGCCAAGGACTGGCAGCGGGATCCCCGGCAGCTGCGGAAGCTGGGGTTCTAGCGGGTCGGTGTGCCGGTCGGGTCGGCTCGGGGTTGATGCGTCTCACGGACGACTCACGGTGTTTGTTTGGCGCTCGCTTCGCTCGCGCATGTCGCGCCGCCTGCCAACGCCGTTTCTTCCTCCCCCGCCCGCTCCCTCGTTCCTCGGTCGCGGGCTCCTCCGTGCAGAAACGGCGGGCGGCGCGACGGGCTCGGCTGAACGCTGTGCGCATGCGAGTCTCATTCAGCTGAATCCCGTCGGGCGCCCCGCGTGATCTGGACTGAGCGGAGCGAGCGACCGAGCGCCAGCGAGGAAGCGAGCGCAGCGAGGGAAGATCACGCGCAAAAGGGCGCCCGACATGCGCGAGCGAAGCGAGCGCCAAACAAACACCGTGAGTCGGTCGCGAGACGCACTGACCCAGCGCGAAGACTGTGGCTACTCAGCAGTCCAGCAACGCCCGAACTTCTGCCCCATCGCCCACTGCTCCTTGGTCGGCCACTCGTAGCCCCACTTGAACGTCAGCGGGTCCTTGGCGACGTCGGCGGCGGCATCCTCGCACCGAGTGCGCCCGGCCTCCTGCACCTTCTTGGCACCGGGGTAGTCGGCCTCCTCGAAGGCGACGACGTCGATCGCGCGCCAGGAGTGCTTGGCCGAGCAGCGGACCCGCTCGAAGGAGGGGGCGTCGGGGGCGGCGGTCCCGCACATGGCGTACTTGTCGGGGACGCCCTTGGCCAGCGCGCCCTTGAGGTCGCTGTCGAGGTCGGCGAGCTTGGAGGCGCCGTCGAGGACGACGGCGTCGCAGCGGTACCAGGTGGCGCCGGCGTCGGACTGCTCGACGGTGGGGGTGAACCAGATCGAGCGGATCATGCTCAGCCGCAGGCTCGTGAGGGTGCCGCCGACGTAGGTCAGCAGCTGGGCGGGGCAGGCCGAGGACACCTGGGACTGGACCCGTTCGGAGTCGACGGCGAGCAGGTGGCCGTCGACGACCGCGTCGATGGCGCCGATCGCGAAGGTGACGCTGGTGTGCGCCTGGCCGCAGTCGATCGCCTCGACCTTGGAGGTGGGGGCGACGGCGGCGTCGTACGGCAGGGAGTAGCAGGCGCCGGTGGCGGGACCCGGGTCGGGTGCGGACGCGGTCGTCTGGGTCGTCGGCTCCTGCTTCGGTGCCGTGCCGCCGTCGTCACCGCCGCTGCTGCAGGCGGCGAGGCCGGTCACGGCGAGCAGGGCCGCGGCGACGGCGCTCGCGCGGCGCGGCCGGGGCGTCGGGTTCCTCATCGGCTCACTCGCTCGTCCTCGCCCAGCACACCGAGCGCCGGATCCCGGCGTCCCACTCGGCCTTGTGGAAGAACGTGAACCCGTACTCGAACTCGGAGGGGTAGTTCAGCCATGCCTTGACCGAGTTGGAGCAGAAGGACCGGGTGCGGCTCTCCATCACGCGGTCGCCGGGGTACGCGTCCTCCGGCTGCCCGAGCTTCACGGTCGTCACCGCACGCCAGTCGTGCTTCTGCGAGCACGGCACCTTCTCGCCCTCGCCGACCGACGGGCCGCGCGCGCAGCTGAGCCACACGTCCGGCGGGCGCCCGGCGAGCATCCCCTTCGCGGTCTCCGGAAGGGGGCGGTACGACGTGCTCGCCGCGCTCCCGCCGAGCACGTCGCAGCGATACCAGCGCGCGCCCTTGCCCCACGCCTTCTCCGAGGGCCGGAACCAGGCCCAGCTCAGGGTCGTGCGCAGCACCAGGCTCTCGTCGGCCGCGACGAACGTCGCGAAGGCGGTCGAGCAGGTCTTGTAGGCGAACCGGCCGAGGTCCTTGTCGTCGTAGTCGGCGTCGTCGAACTCGGAGGGCAGCTCACCGGTCGCGAAGGTCTCGGCCGTGTGCTCCTTCGAGCAGGGGACGGTCCGGGTCGCGTTCGCCGGGTGGGCGACGTCCTCGGGCGTCAGGGAGCGGCACACGCCGCTCTCGGGGACCTCGAGGGAGTCGACCAGGTCGTCGTCGGTGTTGCTGCCCTGGTTCTGGGTGCCGCACGCCGCGAGCACGGGTGCCAGCAGGGCGAGCGCGATCAGCACGACGGCTCGGTGCAGCACGCGGTCAGCCCCTCGGTGGTCAGTCGGTCAGGAGTGCCGTGATCGTAGCGCCCAGCGCATAGGCCGCATCCAACGCGGCGTCGTCGACCTCGCCGAGGACGCCGAGGACGTCGTACCCCTGACGCCAGCCGAGCGCGCCCACGATCGAGTGCACCGACCGCTCGGCGCCGGTCAGGTCGTAGCGTCCGTGCAGCCACAGCCCGTACGGACGCCCGGTCGTCTCTCTCCCCGAGGTGGTCGAGCCTGTCGAGACCGCGGGCGCGCCGCTCGGGTCGAGCGCCCCGCCGACCGCGAGGAAGGTGGAGTCGAAGAAGTGCTTGAGCGCGCCGCTCATGTAGCCGAAGTTGGCGGTCGTGCCCAGGACGTAGCCGTCGGCGGCCAGGACGTCGTCGGCACTCGCCTCGAGCGCCGGCCGTACGACGACCTCGACCGGCGTGCCCGCCTGGACGTCCTCGTCGTGGGCCCCCGACGCCACCTGCTCGAGGAGCGACTGCATCGAGCGGCTGGGGGAGTGGTGGACGATGAGGAGCCGAGGCACCCGCTCAGGCTAGACCCGACGTGACGAAGCGATCCCAGGCCCGGTGCATGCCGGACAGGGCGAGGACCTCGTCCAGCACGCCGATGCCCGCGCTTCCCGTGACGACGCCGGGGACGTCCTCGGGGATGCCCGCGACGGCGAGCGCGCGGACGCCCTCGCCCCAGGCGCCGATGACCTTCGCGTGCCGGTAGGCCTCCTCCAGCAGCAGCACCACCCGCGGGTCGAGTGTCGTGGTGCGGGCGGCGCCGGCCTTGGCGTCGCGCACGGGCAGGGCGTCGGGCGCGGCCACGGGCGATCCGGCAAGGAGCACCGCGTCGAGCTCGACCGAGCGCACCGTCGCGAAGGTCCGCTGCACATCGAGGTCGCCGACCGTGCCGCCGTGCGGTGCGATGACCAGCGGGACCATGCCGCTGGACCGGACGGTGGAGCGCACCTCGGCGACGTCCGCGAGGTCGCCGTCGGGGTCGACCACGATCCCGACGACACGACCGTCGCCCGGCCACGGCCCGCCGGCCAGCTGGGACAGGGCAGGGCTCGGCGTCACGTCGGGGAGCGTGTCGGAGGGCTCGGGTGCGGGCAGGCCGAGCGCCGTGGCGACCTCGGAGCAGAGTCGGGGGTCGATCTGTGCCAGGGCCTGGAGCTGGCGCTCCTTGATCGCCTGCTCGTAGCACTTGCCGAGCTCGAAGGAGTACGACCGGATGATGTGCTCCTGCTCGACCGGGCTCATGCTCGCCCAGAACAGCCGGGGCTGGGTGAAGTGGTCGTCGAATGTCGCGGGCTGGGCCCGGACCTTCGACCCCGCCACGTTGCGGGCCGCGTCGACGAAGGCGCGGGTCTGCTCGTCCGACAGGTCGGCGCCGGCCATGAAGGGACAGCCACCGTCGAGGGAGTTGGGGTGGTACGGCGCCACGCCGGCGTGCACCGCATGCTGGTGGAAGCCGTCGCGGAGCATGTCGTTGACGGGCGCATGGGTCCGGTTGACCGGGATCTGGTTGAAGTTCGGGCCGCCGAGCCGGGTGAGCTGCGTGTCGACGTACGAGAACAGCCGGGCCTGGATCAGCGGGTCGTCGGTGACGTCGATGCCGGGCACGAGATGCCCGACGTGGAAGGCGACCTGCTCGGTCTCGGCGAAGTAGTTGGTGGGGTTGCGGTCGAGCACCATCCGGCCGATCGGCTGGACGGGGGCGAGCTCCTCGGGCACCAGCTTGGTCGGGTCGAGGAGGTCGATGCCCTGGAACAGCTGGTCGTCGGTGTCCTCGAAGACCTGGATGCCGAGCTCCCACTCGGGGTGGGCGCCCGCCTCGATGGCGTCGGCGAGGTCGCGGCGGTGGAAGTCAGGGTCGAGGCCGCCGATCAGCTGGGCCTCCTCCCAGGTCAGCGAGTGGATGCCGAGCCGGGGCTTCCAGTGGAATTTCACCAGCGAGGTCTCACCGGCCTCGTTCGTGAGCCGGAAGGTGTGGACGCCGAAGCCCTCCATCATCCGCAACGAGCGGGGGATCCCGCGGTCGGACATGTTCCACAGCGCGTGGTGCTGGGCCTCGGTGTGCAGGGAGACGAAGTCCCAGAAGGTGTCGTGGGCGCTCTGCGCCTGCGGGATCTCGCGGTCCGGGTGCGGCTTGCCGGCGTGGATGATGTCGGGGAACTTGATCCCGTCCTGGATGAAGAAGACGGGCATGTTGTTGCCGACCAGGTCCCAGACACCCTCGTCGGTGTAGAACTTCGTCGCGAACCCGCGGGTGTCGCGGACCGTGTCGGCCGAGCCGCGGGAGCCCAGGACGGTGGAGAAGCGCACGAACACGGGCGTCCGCTTCCCCTCGGCGAACAGTCCGGCGAAGGTGACGGAGGCCGCCGTGCCGTAGCCCTCGAAGTAGCCGTGCGCTCCGGCCCCGCGGGCGTGCACGACCCGCTCCGGGATCCGCTCGTGGTCGAAGTGGGTGATCTTCTCGCGCAGGTGGTGGTCCTGCAGCAGGGTCGGCCCGCGCTCGCCCGCCTTGAGCGAGTGGTCGGTGTCGCGCAGCCGGGTCCCGGTCGACGTGGTCAGCCAGCGACCCTGCTGGCCCGCCGAGCGGGGATCGTCACTCGCAGGGGCGCCGGTCGGCGTCCGGGTGTCGGGCGTGGCCTGATCCGGCTTCGGCGGCAGCGGCTCGACGGGCTCCGTCGGCTCGGCGAGGCTGGGCGGGACGGCGCTCGGCGCACCGGGGAGGGGGGCCTGCTTCGGGTCCATGGGGGGCTCCTGGGGGTAGCGGGTCCCCGCGGTACCCGGGCCCCTGCCCCCGACACCGGGTGCTGCTACGCTGACTTCCATCATGACGCGAGCGCTCCTTCTTAGCGGCCGCAGCGAGGTCTGACTCAGCCGGACCCCCTCGCTGCGGAGTGAGTCGCGCGCCCGGCGCCCATCTCAGAACCACGACCCAGCCGAGGAAGTCATGACCAAGCCGAGCGTCACCATCCCGTCGCAGCAGTCGAGCGGGATGCCGTACCACCGCTACACCGCCTTCGAGCCCGTCACCGTGCCGGACCGCACCTGGCCGGACCAGAAGATCACCCGCGCGCCGCGGTGGCTGTCCACCGACCTGCGTGACGGCAACCAGGCGCTCATCGACCCGATGAGCCCCTCGCGCAAGATGAAGATGTTCGAGCTCCTGGTCCAGATGGGCTACAAGGAGATCGAGGTCGGCTTCCCGGCCGCGAGCCAGACCGACTTCGACTTCGTGCGCCAGCTCGTCGAGGAGGACCGGATCCCCGACGACGTACGCGTCTCGGTGCTGACCCAGGCCCGCGAGGACCTGATCGCGCGCACCGTCGAGTCGCTCAAGGGCGCCGACAAGGCGACCGTCCACCTCTACAACGCCACCGCGCCGCTGTTCCAGCGCGTCGTCTTCCACGTCACCGAGGCCGAGTGCATCGCGATCGCGACGCGCGGCACCGAGTGGGTCATGAAGTACGCCGACCAGCTGCTCGAGGGCACCGACTTCGGGTACCAGTACAGCCCCGAGATCTTCACCCAGACGCCGACCGACTTCGCGCTCGAGGTCTGCGAGCGGGTCTCCGACGTCTGGCAGCCCGAGGCCGGCCGCGAGATCATCCTCAACCTGCCGGCGACCGTCGAGATGTCGACGCCCAACACCTACGCCGACCAGATCGAGTACTTCGGGCGCAACCTGACCCGGCGCGAGCACTCGGTCATCAGCCTGCACCCCCACAACGACCGCGGTACGGCGGTCGCGGCCACCGAGCTGGCACTGATGGCCGGCGCCGACCGGGTCGAGGGCTGCCTGTTCGGACACGGCGAGCGCACCGGCAACGTCGACCTGGTGACCCTCGGCATGAACCTGTTCAGCCAGGGCATCGACCCGCAGGTCGACTTCGCGAGCAACGGAGGGATCGACGAGATCCGCCGCACGGTCGAGTACTGCACGCAGCTGCCCGTCCACCCGCGCCACCCGTGGGCCGGCGACCTCGTCTACACCGCCTTCTCCGGCTCCCACCAGGACGCCATCAAGAAGGGCCTGGAGGACCTCGACCGGATCGCCGCCGAGCAGGGCAAGCCGGTCGGCGAGATCCCGTGGGAGGCGCCGTACCTGCCGATCGATCCGAAGGACGTCGGCCGCACCTACGAGGCGGTCATCCGGGTCAACAGCCAGTCGGGCAAGGGCGGTGTCGCGTACGTCCTCAAGGCCGAGCACAGCCTGGACCTGCCGCGCCGCGCGCAGATCGAGTTCAGCCGCGTCATCCAGCAGCACACCGACGCCCAGGGCGGCGAGGTGACGCCGGAGGACATCTGGACGATCTTCCGCAAGGAGTACCTCGACCGCGAGACGCCCTACGACCTGGTCTCGTTCTCCTCCTCGACCAGCGAGGACGGTGACGACCGCCAGGAGGTCCGCCTCGCCGTGCGCGGCGAGGAGCAGACCTTCACCGGCATGGGCAACGGCCCGGTCGCCGCGTTCGTCGACGGCATGCGCCAGGCGGGCGCCGACATCCGGGTCCTCGACTACGCCGAGCACGCGCTCTCCTCGGGTGGCGACGCCCTCGCGGCGGCGTACGTCGAGTGCGAGATCGCCGGCGAGATCGTCTGGGGCATCGGGATCCACCACAACATCGTCACGGCCTCGCTCCGTGCGGTGGTCTGCGCCGCCAACCGGGCGCGGACGACCACCATCCCGGCCGCTCCCGTCGAGCCGATCGGCTGACGGCGGAAACTCGGTGGTTGAGGTGCGAGCGCAGCGAGCCTCGAAACCCGCGCTGGCCTCCGAGCAGGTCGGACAGGTCTTCGTCGAGGGTCGGCGCGGCCGCGACCGTCTCGAGTTCACCGAGTACGGCGCCGGGGACGCCTGGGTCGTCCTGGTCCCGCCGCTGCTGGTGCCGCGGCGGGTCCACGACCGCTCCGCACGGATGCTCGCCTCCAGCGGGCTGCACGTGCTCGTCCTGGACCCGCTCGGCCACGGCCGCTCCGACAAGCCCGCCGACCCGCTGTCCTACTCGGTGAGCGCGTTCGCCGACCAGGTCGTCGCGCTGCTCGACCACGTCGGCGCCGCGCGGGCCGTGGTCGGCGGCAGCTCGATCGGCGCCGACGTCGCGCTCGAGGTCGCGGTCCGCGCCCCCGAGCGGGTGACCGGCCTGCTGCTCGACGGGCCGGTCCTCGAGAACGCCCTCGGTGCCCAGCTCTCCGTGCTCACCCCGGTGCTGGCGACCGCCCGGTTCGCGCCCTTCGCGCTCACCGCGCTGCGCCTGGTCACCCGACCGCTCCCGCGTCGCCTCGCTCCCGAATGGGTGCGGCTGGCGCTCGAGACCCTCGACGCCCGCCCCGGCCCGGTCGCCGCCGTGGTCCGCGGCGTGCTCTTCGGCCGGATCGCGCCCTCCTCGGACGAGCGGGCCGCGTTGACCGTGCCGACGCTGGTCCTGGCCCGCACCGCCGACCCGTTCCACCCGGTCGGCGACGCCGAGACGCTCGTCGGCGAGATCGCCGGCGCGGTCCTGGAGCGGGCCGAGACGCCGTTCGAGTGGCGGCGGCGCCCCGAGCGACTGGACCTGGTGGTCACCCGGTTCGTGCTCGAGTGCGCGCGGCCGACGCGGCGCGGGCGTCGTACGCGATCGTCCTGATCGGCGGCGGGTGTCCGGAGAGGTGGAGGCGGTCAGTCCTCGTCAGTCCTCGTCCTCGTCGGTCCCGTCCGGGGCGTCGTCGGTGCCCTCGTCGTCCAGGTCCCACGCGGTCGCGAGATCCTTGCGTGCCTGCTTGACGAGGCCGCGCGGGCTGGTCGCGGTGACGGAGAGTGCGGCCGTCACCGCCTGGTCGATGAGATCCGCCACCGCGCTGTCACCGTCGCTGACGTCGGCGAGGTCGGCCGCGTCGCGCAGGATGTTGACCGCCTTGCGGTAGTTCTCCGGACGGTAGCCACGCAGGCTCTTGCGCGCCTGCTTGCCGGTCGTGGTGCCGGTCGCGACCGCCTCGCCGAGGCTCGTGAGGGCGTCGCGGTCGGCCTGGACGGAGGCCAGCAGCGTGGCCCGCTGGTCCTCGGGCAGCGCGAGGAGTCGTGGCGCGTCGGCGACCTTGGCCAGCATGCGGTCGACGGCCCTGATCTGCTTGGCCACGGCCTTGGCGGTGGCTCCGGCGTTCTTGCCCGAGCCGGGTGACTTCCCGGCGCCGCCCTTGTCGCTGGACTGCCCGCCGGAATGCCCGCCGGAATGCCCGCCGGCGTGCGCGGGAGGGGTGTCGGCCGGGGGCCCGGCAGCCGCCGTGCTCGCGAGGGACGGGGCGAGGAGGAGCGCGGAGACCGCAGCGGCGGTCGCGATGGCTCGGCGAGTACGCATGGTGGAGAGGTCCTTTCGTGCCGGAGTCCTCGAGCATGGCTGGCCGTCGAGGGGTCGGCACACCCGCGGCCGGACGAGGCGAGGTGGTCCTTCGCGACCATGCGGCCGGGACCCCAGCCCCAGGTGAGGGGATCGTGAATCACCGTCGGCGGGGTGGCGACGCGCTTCGTCACGCCCGAGGCCGCACAATGGTGGGGTGCCGCTCTACCGCGACGAGGCGATCGTCCTGCGCACCCGCAAGCTGGGTGAGGCGGACCGCATCGTCACGCTGCTGACCCGCGAGCACGGCGTGGTCCGTGCGGTCGCCAAGGGCGTGCGCCGTACGACGTCGCGGTGGGGCTCGCGCCTCGAGCCGTTCACCCACGTCGACCTGCAGCTCGCCGAGGGGCGCAACCTCGACACGATCACCCAGGCCGAGACCCGGGCCGCGTACGCCGCCCCGCTGGGCGCCGACTACGACCGCTACACCGCCGGCACCGCGATGCTGGAGACCGCCGAGCGGCTGGTGGTCGAGGAGCGCGAGCCCGCGCGCCAGCAGTTCACGCTGCTGCTCGGCGGGCTCAACGCGATGGCGGCAGGCACCCGCAACCAGTGCCACGTCCTCGACTCCTACCTGCTGCGCGCGCTCGCCATCGCCGGCTACGCCCCGGCCTTCGTCGACTGCGCCCACTGCGGTCGACCGCCCGTGACCGCGACCGGCGAGCTCGGCCATCACCGCTGGTTCAACCCGTCGATGGGCGGCGTGCTCTGCTCGACGTGCCGGATCCCCGGCTCCGCCACGCCCGCCGCCGAGACTCTCACCCTGCTCGGCGGCCTGCTCTCCGGCGACTGGTCGGTCATCGAGGCGGCCGACCCGCGCCACGTCCGTGAGGCCAGCGGCCTGGTCGCCGCGTTCGTGCAGTGGCAGCTGGAGCGGGGCCTCCGGTCGCTGGCGTACGTCGAGCGCTGACAGACTGCTCCCCGTGACCCGCTCCACCCGTCGTACCCGCGCCGCCGCGGCCGCTGCCGCCACCCGGGGCCCGGTCCGCCCGCCCACGCCGCACCCCTCGGGTGCCCGGCCGCCCGCCGTACCCGCCGAGCTGGTCCCGCACCACGTCGCGGTCGTGATGGACGGCAACGGCCGCTGGGCCAAGGAGCGCGGGTTGCCACGCACGAAGGGCCACGAGGAGGGGGAGTCGAGCCTGTTCGACGTGGTCGAGGGCGCGATCGAGATCGGCGTGAAGGCGATCTCGGCGTACGCCTTCTCCACCGAGAACTGGTCGCGCAGCCCCGAGGAGGTCAAGTTCCTCATGGGCTTCAACCGCGACGTGATCCGCCGCCGTCGCGACGAGATGCACGAGCTCGGGGTCCGGGTCCGGTGGGCCGGTCGCGCACCGCGGCTGTGGAAGTCGGTCATCACCGAGCTCCAGGTCGCCGAGGAGATGACCAAGCACAACGACGTCCTCACGCTGACCATGTGCGTCAACTACGGCGGCCGCTCCGAGCTCGGCGACGCCGCGCGCGGGCTCGCCCGGGACGTGGCCGCGGGGCGGATCAACCCCGACAAGGTCGACGAGAAGACGCTCGGCCGCTACCTCTACGTTCCCGAGCTCCCCGACGCCGACCTGATCTGGCGCACCTCCGGCGAGCAGCGGCTCTCGAACTTCATGCTCTACCAGGCCGCCTACTCCGAGTTCGTCTTCTCCGACGTGCTCTGGCCCGACGTCGACCGCCGTCACCTGTGGGCCGCCATCGACGAGTACGCCCGCCGGGACCGGCGCTACGGCGGCGCGGAGCCGAACCCGGCCGTCTGATCGGGACTGGTGCGCCCCCCGAACCGTTCGATCGAACGGTCCGGGGGAGTTCTGGCTCGCAAACTCCCTCGAACCGTTCGATCGAACGACTTGAGGGACCCAGCGCGCGGGTCAGTGCTCGTCGTAGTGCCCGCCGTGCACGGCATGCCGGTGCCCGTCGTGCACGTAGTCGACGTGGTCGTCGTGGGGTACGGCGAGGTGCCCGCACCCCGGCCCGTGGGCATGCGGGTGCTCGCCGCACGCCTCGTGTGACGGCGCGGCCTGACCGGCCGCGAACGGCTCGCGCAGGCGGGCACGGTGACGCTGCCAGATGCCGATCGGCCAGGCGACGGCGTAGCAGGCGAGGGCGAGCAGCACGATCGTCGGGCCGGGCGCGACGGTCGCCTGGTACGACGCGAAGGTGGCCGCGACCAGCCCGCCGACCGAGGCGAGGGTGCCGAGGACCATGGCGGCGCCGATGGTGGTGCGGAAGGAGCGGGTGAGCTGCTGGGCGGTGGCGACGGGGACGACCATCAGGGCGGACACGAGGAGCAGGCCGACGGTGCGCATGGCGACGGTGACCGACACGGCGGCCAGCACGGCGACGAGCACGTTGTAGACGCGCACCCGCAGCCCGGCGACCCGGGCGAACTCCTGGTCCTGGGCGACCGCGAACAGCTGCGGAGCGAGCCCCACGCACAGCCCGACGACCGCGATCGCGAGCACCATGGTGATCAGCACGTCTCCCGAGGAGATGGTGGTCAGCGAGCCGAAGAGGAAGCGGTTGAGCGCAGCGGCACTCTGCCCGGCCAGTCCGCTGACGAACACGCCGCCGGCCAGGCCGCCGTAGAACAGCAGCGCCAGCGCGACGTCGCCGTTGGTCTGGCCGCGCTCGCGGATCACCTCGATCAGCACCGCGCCGAGGACCGCGACCAGGACCGCCGTCCACAGCGGGGACGCGCCCGTAGCGAGACCGATCGCGACGCCGGTGACGGCGACGTGCCCGATCCCGTCGCCCATCAGCGCGAGCCGGCGCTGGACCAGGAAGGTGCCGATCGCCGGCGCGGCCAGGCCGGTGAGCAGCGCGGCGATGAGCGCGCGCTGCATGAACGGCTGGCTGAACAGCTCGAGGGCGCTCACAGGCGGTCTCCCGGCAGGTGCGGCTCGGTCCCCAGCGGCGTCGACGGATGGGGGACGGGGTCGTGATGGTGGTGGTGCGTGTGGGGCTCGGCGAACCACGGCTGGTGCACCTCGTGGTCGCGCAGCGCGGCGCCGTCGTAGGCCACGCGGCCGTCGCGGAGCACGACGGCCCGGTCGACGAGGGGGGCCAGCGGGCCGAGCTCGTGGGCGACGAGAACGATGGTCGCGCCGCGCTCCTTGAGCCGGCGCAGGGTGTCGGCGAGCACCTGCTGGTTGGGCAGGTCGACGCCCGCGGTCGGCTCGTCGAGGAAGAACAGCTCCGGCTCGCCGGCCAGCGCACGGGCGATGAGCACCCGCTGCTGCTGGCCGCCGGACAGGTTGGTGACGGCGTCGCGGCGGCGGTCGGCGAGCCCGACCACCTCGAGCGCGTCGTCGATGGCCGCGCGGTCCGCCTTCGACAGCGGGCGCAGCAGGCGGCGCCGGGTCAGCCGGCCGGCGGCGACCACCTCCCACACGGAGGCCGGGATGCCGGAGCCGGCGGTGGCGCGCTGGGGGACGTAGCCGATCCGGCTCCACGCGTCGTACTCCTCGAGCGGGGTGCCGAACAGCCGCACCTCGCCGCCGATCAGCGGCCGCAGTCCGACCATCGCCCGCACCAGCGTGGACTTCCCGGAGCCGTTGGCGCCCATCAGGGCCACGAAGTCACCAGGTACGACGGCCACGTCGATGCCGCGCAGCACCGGGCGTCCGCCCAGGGCGACGCTGGCGTCACGGACCTCGACAGCGGGCACTGCGCTCATCGACAGCCGTTCGCGGAGCGCAGGGTGGCGAGGTTGGTCTTCATCAGCGACAGGTAGTCCTCGTCGGCGGTGGCGTCGGTGAGGCCCTCCACCGGGTCGAGCACTCCGTTGGTCAGGCCGAGGTCGTCGGCGAAGCTCGCGCCGAGCGCCGGCTTGAGCGGCTCGCTGAACACCGTGGTGATGCCTTCCGTCTTGATGAGGTCCTGCAGCTCCCCGAGCACCGCACCGGTCGGCTCGGCGTCGGGGGAGAGGCCCACGATCGAAGCGACGTGGAGGCCGTACTTCTCCAGGTAGCCGAACGCGTCGTGGGACACCACGATGGTGTCACGATCGCAGTCGGCCAGACCAGCGGCATAGGACTCGTCGAGCGTGGTCAGGTCGGCCCGCAGCGCCGCCGCGTTCTCCCGGTAGGCGTCGGCATGGTCCGCGTCGACGCCCGCGAGCTCGTCGGCGACCGCGTCGGCGAGGTCGGCGACCCGCAGCGGGTCCTGCCAGAAGTGCGGGTCGAGGTCGCCGTGGTCGTGGTCGTGCTCCTCCTCGCCGGAGTGCTCCTCCTCGTCGGAGTGCTCGGCGTGCTCGTCGGCGTGCTCCTCGAACGGCAGCGGGTCGACGACCTTCGTCGCGTCGACCGTTGCGCCGGTGGCGTTCTGCTCGACCGCGTCGTCGACGGCGGGCTGGAAGCCCGACTCGTAGACGACCAGGTCGGCGTCGGCCAGGTCCGCGGTCTCCTTGATGGTCAGCTCGAGGTCGTGCGGCTCGGTACCGGGCTGGGTGAGCAGGTCCACCCGTGCGCCGGTGCCCTCGGTGACCCGCTCGGCGACGTACGCCAGCGGGTAGAAGGCGGCCGCCACGCTCACCTTGCCGTCGTCGCCCTTCGTGTCGTCACTGAAGGCGGAGCAGCCGGAGGCGAGCAGGGCGAGCGAGGACAGGGCGACGAGGCCGGAAGACAAGCGCATGAGAATCATTCTCAACCGTTGGCGGCTGTCGGTCAAGCCGACGCCGGCGCTCGCGTGCGTAGAGTGCGGCCGTGCTCGTCGTGAACCGCTTCCGCGCAGGCCAGGACCCGGCCGGACTCCGGGCCGAGCTCGAGCTCGTCCACGGGCTCCTCGCCGCCCAGACCGGGTACGTCGAGGGCTGGGTCGGCCGCAACCTCGACGACCCGGACCTGTGGACCCTCACCACACGCTGGGCCAACGTCGGCGCCTACCGGCGCGCGCTGTCGACGTACGACCTCAAGCTGCACGGCGTCCCCGTGCTCAGCCGGGCCGTCGACGAGCCCGGTGCCTACGAGGTCGTGGAGCCCGGCGGAGTCCTCAATGTGGTGGAGCCTCGCGTAACCTAGGCACTCGCTCCGCGACACCATCACAAACCCGCTCGGCAGCCAGCCGGGCTCGTCCCACGCAAGGAATCCACCGTGGCCAAGCCGCCCCCGTCCACCGTCGACCAGGTCGTCTCCCTCGCGAAGCGCCGAGGCTTCGTCTACCCCTGTGGCGAGATCTACGGCGGCACCCGCTCGGCCTGGGACTACGGCCCGCTGGGCGTGGAGCTCAAGGAGAACATCAAGCGCCAGTGGTGGCGCTCGATGGTGCAGAGCCGCGACGACGTCGTCGGCCTCGACTCCAGCGTGATCCTGCCGCGGCAGACCTGGGAGGCGTCCGGCCACGTCGCGACGTTCACCGACCCGCTGACCGAGTGCCAGTCGTGCCACAAGCGGTTCCGCGCCGACCACCTGCAGGAGGCGTACGCCGAGAAGAAGGGGATCGAGGACCCCGACACGGTCCCGATGTCGGACATCGCGTGCCCCAACTGCGGCAGCCGCGGCGCCTGGACCGAGCCGCGCCAGTTCTCCGGCCTGCTCAAGACCTACCTCGGCGTCATCGAGGACGAGTCGGGCCTGCACTACCTGCGCCCCGAGACCGCGCAGGGCATCTTCCTCAACTTCGCCAACGTGGTGACCTCGCAGCGGATGAAGCCCCCGTTCGGCATCGCGCAGATCGGCAAGAGCTTCCGCAACGAGATCACGCCGGGCAACTTCATCTTCCGCACCCGCGAGTTCGAGCAGATGGAGATGGAGTTCTTCGTCAAGCCGGGTGAGGACGAGGAGTGGCACCAGTACTGGATCGACACCCGCACGCAGTGGTACACCGACCTCGGCATCAACCCCGACAACCTGCGCCACTACGAGCACGCCAAGGAGAAGCTCTCCCACTACTCCAAGCGGACCGTCGACATCGAGTACCGCTTCCGGTTCGCCGGCTCCGAGTGGGGTGAGCTCGAGGGCATCGCCAACCGCACCGACTTCGACCTGTCGACCCACGCCGAGGCGTCGGGCAAGGACCTGTCCTACTTCGACCAGGCCTCCAACACCCGCTACGTCCCCTACGTCATCGAGCCCGCAGCAGGCCTCTCGCGCAGCCTGATGACCTTCCTCGTCGACGCGTACGCCGAGGACGAGGCCCCCAACACCAAGGGCGGCGTCGACAAGCGGACCGTGCTGCGGCTCGACCCGCGCCTGGCCCCGGTCAAGGCCGCGGTGCTGCCGCTGAGCCGCAACGAGGACCTCACCCCGAAGGCCAAGGCCGTCGCCACCGAGCTGCGTGCCCTGTGGAACGTCGACTTCGACGACGCCGGCGCGATCGGCAAGCGCTACCGCCGCCAGGACGAGATCGGTACGCCGTACTGCGTCACCGTCGACTTCGACACCCTCGAGGACCAGGCCGTCACCGTCCGCGACCGCGACACCATGTCCCAGGAGCGGGTCTCGCTGACCAAGCTGACGTCCTACTTCGCCGAGCGGCTCGTCGGGTGCTGAGCCTCCGGTCCGTCGCCGTGCCGGCGCTCGCCCTCGCGGTGGCCGCCGGTCTCTCGGGCTGCGGATCGGACGACTCGAAGGATGCGAGGAAGGCGAAGCCGACCGCGAGCGCCACGACCACGGCGCCGGCCGACTACCTTCCCGTGCCCGACGACGTCACCCTCACCGAGCCGGGCACGTCGCTCGCGCTCGGTACGGAGGGCGTCGTGGCGTTCCAGCGACGCCAGGACGAGGTCGGGGTGCTTGCGGTGACCGTCGAGCGGATCGAGCGGACCTCGTTCCAGAAGTCGTTCCCGGGCTGGAACGTCGACGCGGCCACCGCCGCGCGCACGCCGTACTTCGTCCGGGTCAGGGTCACCAACGTCGGCGACACCGACCTCGGCGGGCTGCGGCTCGACAACGTGCTGTGGGCCGACGACGGCACCAACCTCGAGGCGCCCAACTACTACACCGCCGACCAGCTGCCGGTCTGCTCCGGCGACCCGCTGCCGGCGCCGTTCGCCGCCGGCGCGAGCGCCGAGCTGTGCCAGGTCTACTTCATCGCCCCGACCCACGAGCTCGTGAACGTGTCCTTTCCGCCGTTCGGTGGCCTGGACGCCGTCACCTGGAGCGGGGAGCTGAGCAAGGTCAAGAAGCCGGGCAAGAAGGGCAAGAAGGCCGAGAAGTCGGCCGAGAGCGACGAGAAGGCCTCGTGACCGGACTGCGCCTGGGCCCGCTCGAGGTGCCCACCCCGGTGGTGCTCGCCCCGATGGCCGGCATCACCAACGCCGCCTACCGCCGGCTGTGTGCCGAGCACGGCGCCGGGCTGTACGTCTGCGAGATGATCACCAGTCGCGGGCTGGTCGAGGGCGACGAGACGACCAAGCGGATGCTGGTCTTCGACGAGCTCGAGACGGTCCGCTCGGTCCAGCTCTACGGCACCGACCCGACGTACGTCGGCCAGGCGACGAAGCTGTTGTGTGGTGAATGGGGCGTCAACCATGTCGACCTCAACTTCGGCTGCCCGGTGCCCAAGGTCACCCGCAAGGGCGGCGGTGGCGCCCTGCCGTGGAAGCGCAACCTGCTGGGCGCGATCCTCGAGGAGGCGGTCGCCGCCGCGGCGCCCTACGACGTCCCGGTCACGATGAAGACCCGCAAGGGCCTCGACGACGACCACCTGACCTTCCTCGACGCCGGCCGCATCGCGCAGGAGACAGGCGTCGCCGCGATCGCGCTGCACGGGCGGACCGTGGCGCAGGCCTACTCCGGGCAGGCCGACTGGGACGCCATCGCTGAGCTGGTCGCGGCCGTCGACATCCCGGTCCTCGGCAACGGCGACATCTGGGAGGCTGCGGACGCGCTGCGCATGGTCGAGGAGACCGGCGCCGCGGGCGTCGTCGTCGGCCGCGGTTGCCTGGGCCGGCCCTGGCTGTTCCGCGACCTGGCCGCCGCGTTCTCCGAGGCCGGCGTCGGGGAGACGACGCTGCCGACCCTCGGCGAGGTGGCCGCGATGATGCGTCGGCATGCCGAGCTGCTGTGCGAGCACATGGGGGAGGAGCGCGGCTGCAAGGAGTTCCGCAAGCACGTCACCTGGTACCTCAAGGGCTTCCGTGCCGGCGGCGAGCTGCGCCGCTCGCTGGGCCTGGTCGACTCGCTGGCAGCCCTGGACCGGCTGCTCGCCGAGCTGGACCCGGCTGAGCCGTTCCCGGCCTCCGAGCTCGGTGCCCCGCGCGGGCGGCAGGGCGCGCCGCGGTCCAGGATCGTGCTCCCGGAGGGCTGGCTCGACGACACCGACGGCCTCTCCGGTGGCGGTGTGGGCGTGCTCGAGGACGTCGACGAGACCACGGGTGGGTGAGTCGTGGGGTGAGCCGACTCACCCCAGCGTGCGGTCTCACCAATTGGTTGAAGGCTTGATCGTTGTGCTCTAGTAGCACGATGCTCTGGCCCAGGTCAGGGTTCTCGGGATGCATCTGCAAGCAACAGCAAAGGATCAGCGCGTGGCCACCAGCCACAAGCGGGAAACCGCGCGACGTACACCCCGAGCCGCCCTGCTGGCCGGCTCCCTCGCCGCCCTCGCGACCACTGCGGTCGTCACGGGAGGCGTCCTCAACTCCTCGGCCCCCGACGCCGACCTCGTGGCGGTCGACCGCTCGAAGGCCGCCGCGGGCTCCGTGGGCGACACCGGCACCCGGGTGCCCCTCATCTCCCGCAGCACGGACCGCTCCGCCGACGCGATCGGCACCAAGCTCGACGCGCTGCTCTCCGACGCAGCGACCGCCCAGGCGATCGCCGGGGCGAAGAAGAGCTGGACCTCCACGTCCCTCAACCTGTGGACGCGCCCCGACAAGCGGGCCAAGGAGATCGGTGAGATCGACGAGGGCGAGAGGGTCCTCGTCACCGGGCGGACGTACGGCGAGCGCGCCGAGATCGTGCTCGACGGCAAGTCCCGCTGGGTCACGGCCGGCTACTTCACCGACGAGAAGCCGCCGACGCTGGGCGGGCGCTGCACCAACGGCACGTCGGTGTCGCCCGGTGTCAGCCCCAGCATCGAGAAGATCCACGAGGCGGTCTGCGCCAACTTCCCCGACATCAGCGTCTACGGCACGTTCCGCGGTGCCTCGATCTCCGGGGACCACGAGACCGGCCGTGCCGTCGACATCATGATCTCGGGCTCCGAGGGCTGGAAGGTCGCCGAGTTCGTGCGGGCCAACTACGCGGCGCTCGGCGTCTCCTACATCATCTACTCGCAGAAGATCTGGTCGGTGGAGCGGGCCGGCGAGGGCTGGCGGGGCATGCCGAACCGCGGCTCGGCCACCGCCAACCACTACGACCACGTGCACGTCTCGGTCTACTGACCGGTCCTCGAACCCTGCCCCAGGTGGGCGCGTAGCGCAGCCAGGGTCGCCCGGGCGGCGGCCGACGGCGCCGGGTCGGCGCGCCAGACCAGGCCCAGGTGCGAGTCGGCCTGTGTCGAGGTGACGCGGACGTGGTGCAGCTCGCTCGGCGCGTCCGCCGACGAGCTGGTCACGACGGCGACGCCGAGACCGCGCGCGGCCAGTGCGCGAGCCGTGGTCGGCAAGGTGACGTCCCAGGTCACCGGCGCCGGCAGGCCCTCGGCCCGCATCAGCGTCGCGTAGGCGAGCCGCATGCCGGTGCCTTCGGAGGTGCAGATCACCTGCTCGTCGAGCAGCTCGGCGGGGGAGACCTCGGTGCGTCCGGCCCACGGGTGCCGAGGATCGACGACGACCACGACGCGCTCGTCGAGGGCCACCCAGGACGCGAGCCCGGCCAACGGCTGGTCCGGCCAGGAGACCAGCGCCAGGTCGAGACGGCCCGCGGCGACGTCGGCCTGCAGCTCGAAGGAGCGACCCTCGCGCAGGGACAGCTCGAGGCCGGGGTGCTCGTCGTGGACCGACTGGATCCCGTCGAGGAACGCCGGCCAGCTCAGTCCGGCGACCGCGCCGACGGCGACCGTCCCGCTGAGCAGCCCGTTGACCTCGTCCGCGGTGCTCCGCACGCGATCGAGCCCCGCGACGACGTACCGGATCTGGTCGAGGACCGGAGCGGCCGAGGGCGCCACCCGGGTGCCCTTGGGTGTGCGGTCGAAGAGCCGGGTGCCCAGCTCGCGCTCGAGCAGAGCGACCTGGGCGCTGACGCCGGACTGGGTGACGTGCAGGGCCTGGGCGGCGGCCGTGAACGAGCCCTCGTCCGCGACCGCCACGGCGTAGCGGAGCTGGTGCACCTCCATAAGCGTTGATACTAGCAAGCAGTAGAAGCATCTGTTGGACTACTGGACTGTTGCGGCGCACGCTGAGGTCATGACCACCACGACCGCGAAGCAGCGACTGATCCGCACCGTCCAGCTCGGCACCGCGACGGTCGAGGGCATCGTGCTCTCCACGATCGTCCTGCACGCCACCGTCACCCTCGGCCTCCCGCCCGCCTCCGTCGGCGTCATCCTGGCGCTGGGCGCGGGCACCGCCATCGCCCTGGCGGTCCCGCTCGGCATGCTCACCGACCGGCTCGGCCTGGGGCGTGCGGCGGCCGCGCTCTCGGCACTGGCCTCGCTCGCCCTGGCCGGGTACGCCGTCACCGACACCGGCGCCGGATTCACCGCGGCCGCGATCGCCTTCGCGGTCGCGCAGTCCGCCTCCGGCGCCGCACGCCAGGCGCTCGCCGTCGAGGGGGCCGACCCGGCCGACCGACTGGCCATCCGGGCCACCATGCACATGCTGTTGAACGCCGGGATCGGCATCGGCACCACGATCGGCGCGCTCCTGGCCGCCGTCGACCTCGGGACCACCACCGAGACGGCGTACGGCGTCGGCGCGGTGTCCATGGCCCTGGCCGCGCTCCTCCTCGTCGCCCTGACCGGACGCCGGCGCCCCGGCGCCGGGACCTCGGCCCCCGCCACCGGCGGCATGCTGCTCGCCCTGCGCGACCGCCGGTTCGCGACGGCCCTCGGGCTCGCGGCGGCGATCCAGCTCACCATGCCGGTGCTCTCGGTCATCCTCCCCGTCTGGGTCGTGCTCCGGTCCGGCGGCCCGGCCTGGCTGCCCGCCGTGGCGCTCGCGCTCAACACCGTCGCGGTGATCGCCGGGCAGCGGCGGTGGGCCGCGCGGGTCACGTCGACGCGGAGCACGGTGCGCACGGGCGTCGCCGCCGCGATCGCCCTGGCCGCCGCAGGTGCCCTGCTCGCGGTCTCCGCTCGCACCGACTCGCCGATCGCCTTCAGCGTCGTGGTGGTCGCCGGTGTCCTCGCGCTGACCGTCGGCGAGATCGGCGGCGGCCTGGCCACCTGGCGGGTGGCGCTCAGCGAGGTCCCGGCCGCGGCGGAGGGGCGCTACCAGGCGGCGTACTCCATGTCGACCAGCGCCGCCCGCATCGTCGGCCCCAGCCTCGCCCTGCCGCTGGTCCTCACGCTCGGCCCGGTCGGCTGGCTGGTCCTCGGTGCCACGATGGCCTCCGGCTGCCTCGGCATCGCCGCGCTGGCGTCGGAGACCCCGCTAGGGTCGCTGCGTGGACCCGGTCGAGCAGCGGTACGACGCGCACGCGCGCGAGCGGATCGTGCCCGAGCCGCCGAAGCGTGTTGAGGCGCCCGAGCGGCTGCCGTTCGAGCGCGACCGGGCGCGCGTGGTGCACGCGGCGTCCTTCCGGCGGCTGGCGGCCAAGACCCAGGTGGTCGGACCGCAGAGCGACGACTTCGTCCGCAACCGGCTCACCCACAGCCTGGAGGTCGCCCAGATCGCGCGCGACCTCTCCCGCGCGCTGGGAACCCACCCCGACATCACCGAGACGGCCGCGCTCGCGCACGACCTCGGCCACCCGCCGTTCGGCCACAACGGCGAGCGCGCGCTGGCCGAGCTGGCCACGGGCTGCGGCGGGTTCGAGGGCAACGCCCAGACCCTGCGCCTGCTGACCCGGCTCGAGGCCAAGACGCCGGGTGCCGGGCTCAACCTGACTCGGGCCACCCTCGACGCCTGCACCAAGTACCCCTGGGGCCGCGCCGGCGGGGCGGAGCATGCCGGCAAGTTCGGGGTGTACGACGACGACCTGCCGGCCTTCGAGTGGCTCCGGGCGGGCGCGCCTGCCGGCGGCCGCTGCCTGGAGGCGCAGGTGATGGACCTCGCCGACGACGTCGCCTACTCCGTCCACGACGTCGAGGACGGCACCGTCGCCGGCAAGGTCGACCTGACCCGGCTCGACGCCCCGGCCCTGTGGGACACGGTCCGGGTCTGGTACCGCCCCGACGCGACCGACGCCGAGCTCGACGCGGTCCTCGACCGGCTCCGGGCCGTCGGGAGCTGGCCGCGGGCGCCGTACGACGGCGGACGGGCGGGCCTCGCCGCGCTGAAGAACCTCACCAGCGACCTGATCGGCCGGTTCTGCGGCGCCGTGCAGCAGGCGACGTTCGCGGCGACCGAGGGCCCGTTCGTGCGCTACGCCGGCGACCTGGTGATCCCGGCCGACACGTGGGCCGAGATCACCGTGCTCAAGGGGATCGCGGCGCACTACGTCATGGAGGCCGCCGACCGGGTCGCGCTGCAGATCCGCCAGCGCGAGCTGCTCGCGGCCCTGGTCGAGGTGCTGCTCGATCGGGGGCCGGACGCCCTGGACGAGATGTACGCCGCCGACTGGCACGCCGCATCCGACGACGCGGCCCGGACCCGGGTCGTCATCGACCAGGTCGCGTCACTGACCGACGCCAGCGCTGTCGCCTGGCATGACCGGCTACTGGGCTGAGCAGGTACGACGAGACAGGAGCTCGCGATGCGCAAGGTCACCTACTCGATGGGGGTCTCCCTCGACGGCTACGTCATCGGGCCCGACGGTGAGTTCGCCTGGACCGCGCCCAGCGAGGAGGTGTTCCGGTTCAGCACCGAGGAGGTCGGCGGGGTCGGCACCCACCTGCTGGGCCGCCGCCTCTACGAGTCGATGCTGGTCTGGGAGACCACCGAGGAGGTCCCCGGGCTCGGCTTCTCCACGGCCGAGTTCGCCCACCGCTGGCGGCGCATCCCGAAGGTCGTGTTCTCCACGACGCTCACCGAGGTCGAGGGCAACGCGCGGCTGCTGTCCGGCGGGCTGGTCGAGGAGGTCGAGCGGCTGCGGGCCGAGCCGGGGGAGGGCGACATCGCCATCGGCGGCGCCGACCTCGCGGCCCAGGTCATCGCCGCGGGCCTCGTCGACGAGTACCGGATCCGGTACTACCCGGTCCTGGTCGGCGGCGGTACGCCGTACGTCCCCCAGGACGCGGTGTGCAGGAACGTCGAGCTCGTCGAGAGCCGCACCTTCGGGAGCGGGGTCGTCTTCCTGCACTACCGGACCGTGCGCGAGGGCTGAGCCCGGATCCGGGCTGTGACGCGAACCGGCCCGTCGCGCTGGTGCGCGACGGGCCGGTCGGTTCGATCGGTGGTGCCGGGTCAGCCGGTGACCGGGATGTGCTCCTTGACCGGCTTCGGCGGCGGCGCGTCGCCGGGGACCGGCGCCTTGTCGCTGGTCACGTTGCCGCAGGTGGCCGAGGCGACGGTGACCTTCACCTGGTCGAGCAGGTTCAGGTAGAGCGCGTCCACGGTGAAGGTGCCGTCGGCGTTCGCGCTCTGCCGGTTGACGACGAGCTCGATGATCGGCGGCACGCCCGCGACGTCGGGGATCTTGACCGACTGGTTGGCCTTCTTGGTGTCGACGTTGACCGGCAGGCCCAGGGCCTTGAGGTCGGCGATCGTGGTGGTGCCGGTGTTGCCGGTGCACTTGGCCTCGACGGCGCCCGCGCCGACCAGCTTCAGCTTGCCCGCGAGGACGTCGCACAGGCCGCCGAGCTGGCCGTTGGTGAGCTTGCTGATGTCGAGGGCGCCGAGTGCGCTCAGGTTGAGCGGCGTGCCCTGGGTCGCGGTGCCGACCTGGTCGAGGACGCCCTGCAGCTGCGTGAGCACCGGGCCGAGGACCTGGGTGTTGACCGGGTCGAGGGCCGGGCCGAGCTGTGAGGTGATCTGCGTGCAGACCGTGTTGAGCTGGGTGGTGAGGGTGCCCTGCGGGTCGAGCGTCTTCAGCAGGCCGTCGCCGACCGCGAGGTCGGCGACGCTGGCCGTGGCTGCACCGTTCTGCGCGGACGCGTTGATGATGCCGCCGCTGGCGACGGGGTTGGTGGGCAGGCCGATGAGGGAGTCGGTCTTGAGCGAGCCGTCGGTGGAGCTGACGGCGGGAGTCCGTGGGATCACCCCGTTGCCGGCGATGGACAGCTCGAGGCCGAAGGCAGACGACGGGGTGCCCGCCGCGGTCGCCGTACCGCCGGTGAGGAGTGCGGCGGACGTCGCCGCTCCCGCCACCAGGGCGAGGGCGCCGGCCAACGGAGCCAGTTGCCGCTTGTTCTTCATCGTGTTCCCTTCATCTTCATCACTGTGTCCCCGAGATGGAGCAGTTCGTGGGGGTCAGGCCTCGTCGACCATGACCGGGGTGCCGATCGGGACGGTGCGCAGCAGGTCGAGGGCGTCGTCGGGCACCCGCACGCAGCCGTGACTGATCGCCTTGCCGAAGACCGACGGGTCGGTCCAGCCGTGCAGCGCCACCGTGCCGGGCCCGCCGCCGTAGGAGTCGAGCGTCTCGCTGTGGCTGCCCAGCGGCATGATCACCGGCGAGAACGGCTGCTTGTCGTCGATGATCTGCCCGAGCACGAAGGTCCGGCCGACCGGCGTCGGCGTGCCTCCGGCCCCGATCGCGACGGTCCAGGTCCCGACCAGCGCGTCGTCCTCGAAGAGCTCCAGCGACCGCTCGCCGAGATGCACCTCGACCCGGAACCGGCTGTGCGCCTCGGTCAGCTCGGAGCCCCTGATCCACCCGGTCGAGCCGTTCGGCTTCGACGGCAGCAGCACCTGCACCCAGTCGCGGTTGCGCGTGATCACCGGCAGCCAGACGTCCCCGAACTCGGTCGGTCGCACCTTGGCGAACGGCTTGCCGTCGGGCTCGTCGTACAGCGCAGTCGCCCGCTTCGGGTGCACCACGGTGCCCGAGGGCGTCTTCGTGGGCCGCGGGTCCTGCGGCGCCGCCTTGATCGTGGAGTGGGTGGAGCTGACCGGCAGCTTCTTCAGGTCCAGGTCGACCGAGGCCGCCGGCGCCGCGGCCGGCGACGTCTCGTCGTCCCCACCGTCCTTGAGCACCATGACCAACGTCGAGAGCGCGAAGAGCAGCACGACGAGGGTCACCGGCCAGCTGGTGCGGCGGCGCGACTCCTCCATGCGCGGTCCCTCCCCGAACGCTCATCCCCAGACCCCTTCGTGCGGTCCTCCCGGTCGAGCAACGAGACTGAGCGACGAAGGTCACGCCGACCTGCGGAAACGCACCGCTGTCGGCCCGGTCGTCCACAGGGGTGTCGGCTGCCGGATCCCGGCCGAGGGGTGCTCAGTAGGATCGCCGCATGGTCGGCCGGATTCGTGACGAGGACATCGCCACGGTCCGTGAGCGGGTCAAGATCGACGAGGTCGTGTCGTCGTACGTCACCCTGCGCAATGCCGGCGGCGGCTCGATGAAGGGCCTGTGCCCGTTCCACGACGAGAAGTCCCCGTCGTTCCACGTGACGCCGAGCCGGGGCTTCTTCCATTGTTTCGGCTGCCAGGAAGGTGGCGACGTCTTCACCTTCCTGATGAAGATCGACGGCCTCAGCTTCGGCGAGGCCGTCGAGCGGATGGCTGACAAGTACGGCGTCCAGCTGCGTCGCGACGAGACCGGCCAGGACGACCGGCCCAAGGGTCCCCAGCGGCGCCGCCTGGTCGAGGCGCACGCCGTGGCCCAGGAGTTCTACGCCGAGCAGCTCGGCACCCCCGAGGCGCTGGCCGCGCGCCAGTTCCTGGCGGAGCGCGGCTTCGACCAGGGCGCCGCGCTGAAGTTCGGGGTCGGCTTCGCGCCGCGCGACGGGGAGGCGCTGTGGCGTCACCTGAGCGGGCGCAAGTTCACCCGCGAGGAGGTGATCGCCGCCGGGCTGGTGGCGATGGGCCGCTCCCTCTACGACAAGTTCCGCGGCCGGCTGCTGTGGCCGATCCGGGAGACCAACGGCGACACCATCGGGTTCGGGGCGCGCCGGATCTTCGAGGACGACCGGATCGAGGCCAAGTACCTCAACACCTCCGAGACGCCCATCTACAAGAAGAGCCAGGTGCTCTACGGCATCGACCTGGCCCGCAAGCCGATCGCGCTGAGCTCCAAGGCCGTCGTCGTCGAGGGCTACACCGACGTGATGGCCTGCCACCTCGCCGGCGTCGAGACCGCGGTCGCCACCTGCGGCACCGCCTTCGGCGACGACCACGCCCGAGTCCTGCGTCGCTTCCTCGACGACCACGCCGAGCTGCGCAGCGAGGTCGTGTTCACCTTCGACGGCGACGAGGCCGGGCAGAAGGCCGCGCTGCGCACCTTCGAGGGCGACCAGCGCTTCGTGTCGCAGACGTACGTCGCGGTCGCCCCGGAGGGCATGGACCCCTGCGAGCTGCGGATCTCGAAGGGTGACGACGCGGTCCGCGAGCTGATCGCCAGCCGCCGCCCGCTCTACCGCTTCGTGCTCGAGAACGTCGTCAAGCGCCATGACCTCGACCGCGCCGACGGCCGCATCGACGCGGTCCGCGACGCGGCCGCCCTGGTCGCCTCGGTGCGCGACCAGTCCAAGGTCACGGCGTTCGCCCAGGAGATCTCGCGGCTGGTCGGGGCCGACATCGACACCAACCAGGTGCTGGCCGCCGTACGACGCGCCGCGGCCAAGGGCCCGCAGCAGGACCGCGGGATGAAGTCGTCGCGTGCCGCCGAGCGGCCCCCCGAGCAGCCGGCGCCGGCGACCCGGGTCCCCGACCTGCGCGACCCTCGGTTCGGGATCGAGCGCGAGACGCTCAAGCTCGTCCTGCAGCACCCGGTCGCGATCGGCCGCACCAGCGCCGACATCGGCCTCAACGACTTCGTCCACCCCACCTACCGCGGCGTCTGGGAGGCGATCACCGCTGCCGGTGGCGCGGTCGCGGGCCAGAACGACGCCGGCTGGGTGGCCCACGTCCGCGACGCCGCCACGGACCCCGCGGTGTCCTCGATCGTCAGCGCCCTCGCGGTCGAGCCGATCCCCGCCAACCGCGACATCGACGCCGGCTACATCGCCACCCACCTGTTCCGCCTGCAGGAGCTCACCGTGCTGCGCCGCATCGACGAGGTGAAGTCGCGCCTTCAGCGCACCAACCCACTCGACAACCCCACCGACTACAACAAGATGTTCGGCGAGCTCGCCGCGCTCGAGCAGCACCGGCGCACGCTGCGCGAGAAGATCGTCGGCGTCCCGTGAGGCGGTGGACATGAGGTGGGTGCCCCTGCCGTCGCGCCGCCCGCCGTTCCCGGTCGGCGCGGGGGAGCGGCTGCTCGCCTGGGCCACCGTCCGTGCGCCCGGCGATGGTCCGGGCCTGGTGGGTGGCACCCGCGACGCGCTCTACCTGCCCGACCGGATCCCGTGGGAGCAGGTGGCGAGCGCCGACTGGGACCAGGAGGAGTCCACCCTGCGCGTGGTCGAGGTCGCCGGCTTCGGCGAGCCCAGCCCCGTCCACCTGCTGCGCCTCGACGACGCCGGCCGCCTCCTCGAGCTGGTCCGCGAGCGGGTCACCGCCAGCATCGCCGTCCAGCGCCACGTCGCGGTCTCCGGCCGCCGCCAGGTGCGGATCCTCGCCCGCCGCGCACCCGGCACCCGCGGCGAGCTGGCCTGGTTCGTCGAGTACGACGACGGCCTCGACCCCGCCGACCCCCGCGTCGATGCCGTGGTCCAGGACGCCCTCAGCGCCGCCCAGGCCGACGTCCTGGCCTGAGCCCCACCTCGATTTCGGCCGCGGGCCGCGTCCTTGCTAGTGTTTCCCCGCTTCCACCCCGCGGGTGGGGAGCAGCTTTCCCCCGTAGCTCAACTGGCAGAGCATGCGACTGTTAATCGCAGGGTTATTGGTTCGAGTCCAATCGGGGGAGCCACCATGAAAGCCCCGCCGGGAACCCGGCGGGGCTTCGTCGTTCCCGGCCTCAGCTGCTCGACGGAGCCTGCGACGTACCTCCCGACGAGTCGTCGTCCTGCTGCGACGACCCGGGCGGCACCTGCCCCATGTTCGGCGGGCCCTCCTGGCCCCCGCGCCCGCCCCAACCGGGGAAGCCGCGTTCGCCGGGTCCGCCCATCCGCTGGTGGCGGAAGTCCGGGCGGTCGTCGTGGCCGGCGACCAGCGCGGTGCCGGCGCCGGCGCCCGCACCGAGGACGAGGCCGGCCAGGCCGACCGCGACCATCGCACGCAGGTGGAACACCCGGTCGCGCCAGCGGGTCTTCAGGACCGGCGCCGGGGCAGTCGGCTCGATGGGAGCGGGTGGTACGTCGGGGGTCGGCTCACGGGTCGGCTCAGGGGTCGGCTCAGGGGTCGGGTCGTCGTTCTGGCTCATGCCTCCACGCTGCCTCCGGACCCTGTGCTGATGCTGTGGTCCGGCCGTGAGGAGCCGCAGGATCCGCACAAGGGATCCACAGGATCCGCACAGGTTCCTGGCACAGTCTGAGGTCATGAGCCAGACCGCGACCCGTCCCGACGGCACCCCGCTGCGCGCCCTCGTCGTCGACGACGAGGTCAACATCGCCGAGCTCGTGGCGATGGCGCTGCGCTACGAGGGCTGGGCGGTCGAGACCGCCCACACCGGTACCGACGCCGTCACCGCCGTACGCAGCCACGGCCCGGACGTCGTCGTCCTGGACATGATGCTGCCCGACTACGACGGCATGGAGGTGCTGCGCCGCATCCGCGCCGACGACCCCGGCGTCCCCGTGCTCTTCCTCACCGCCCGCGACGCGGTCGAGGACCGGGTCGCCGGCCTCACCGCCGGTGGCGACGACTACGTCACGAAGCCGTTCTCGCTCGAGGAGCTGGTCGCCCGCCTCCGCGCGCTGGTGCGCCGCGCCGGCACCGCCGTCGAGCAGAGCCGCTCCACCCTCGTCGTCGGCGACCTGGTCCTCGACGAGGACAGCCGCGAGGTCACCCGGGCCGGTGAGGAGATTGCGCTGACGGCCACCGAGTTCGAGCTGCTGCGCTACCTGATGCGCAACCCGCGCCGGGTCCTCAGCAAGGCCCAGATCCTCGACCGGGTCTGGAACTACGACTTCGGCGGCCAGGCCAATGTCGTCGAGCTCTACATCTCCTACCTGCGCAAGAAGATCGATGCCGGCCGCGAACCGATGATCCACACCATGCGGGGCGCGGGCTACGTGCTGAAGCCGGCCGGCTGATGGGGCGGCTCTGGCCGCGCTCGCTCACCGCGCGGCTCGTCATCACCGCGGTGGCCCTGGTCGCCCTGGTGTCGCTGCTCGTCGGCACGGTCACCACCCTCGGCATGCATGCGTGGCTGACCAACCGGCTCGACTCCGACGTGGCCGAGAGCCTGCGCCCCGGACCGGGCGGCCGCGTGCTGTTCGGCTCGCCGGGCACCCTGCAGGCCCGGTTCGCCGGCAGTGCCCGGGAAGGGGAGGTCGTCCGGGTGCGCAACAAGGTCGTGCAGCCCGAGTCCCTCGACCCAGCCGTGCTCGCGGTGTTGGCAGAGGTCGGCAGCGAGCCGACGACGGTGGAGCTGCCCGGCCTGGGCAAGTACCGCGTCATGCGGGGGCGGGACGAGCGGTCGGGCATCACGGTCGTGGCCGGCCTGCCCACCGAGGACGTCGACGAGGCGACCGGGTCGCTCATCCGCCTCGAGGTCGTCCTCGGCCTGCTCGGCATCGTCGCCGCGGCGCTGGCCGGCACCGCCGTCGTACGCCGCCAGCTGCGTCCCCTGACCGAGGTGGCCGCGACCGCCCACGCGGTCGCCGAGCTCCCCCTGGCCGAGGGCGAGATCGGCGTGACCGAGCGGGTCCCCGAGCACCTCACCGACCCGCGGACCGAGGCCGGCCAGGTCGGTCTCGCCCTCAACCAGCTCCTCGAGCATGTCGAGTCGTCCCTGTCGGCCCGGCACCGCAGCGAGCTGCAGGTGCGCCAGTTCGTGGCCGACGCCTCCCACGAGCTGCGGACCCCGCTGACCACGATCGCCGGCTACACCGAGCTCGCCCGTCGTCGCGGCGACGCCGACACCTCGGCCGTCGCGCTGGCCAAGGTCGAGGAGGAGGCCGCGCGGATGACGGCGCTGGTCGAGGACCTGCTGCTGCTGGCCCGCATCGACGCCGGCCGCCCGCTCGCGGCCGAGCCGGTCGACCTGACCCGGCTGCTGCTCGAGGCCGTCGACGACGCCCGGGTGGTTGCGCCCGACCACCGCTGGCGGATCGTGCTGCCCGACGACGGCGAGCCCGTCGAGATCACGGGCGACGAGCACCGGCTGCACCAGGTCGTGACCAACCTGCTGACCAACGCCCGCAAGTACACCCCGGCTGGCACCACCGTCACGGTCACCGTGCGCCCCGACGGGTTCGACGTGCACGACGACGGTCCCGGCTTCCCGCCGGACCTGGTGGACACGGCCTTCGAGCGGTTCACCCGCGGCGACGCGTCCCGGCACCGCTCCGACGGGGTCGGGCTCGGGCTCGCGCTGGTGCAGGCGATCATCAGTGCGCACGGGGGATCGGTGGCCCTGCACAGCGTGCCGGGGGACACCCGGATCAGCATCACCCTCACAGCGCGCCCATAGGTTCGGCCGAGGAGCGCCACAGTCCGACCGAACAGAGTCGGGCTCGTGAAACGCAAGCTCCTGCGCCGTGTCCGCGGCCTGCGTCGTTCCCGGCGCCTCGTCCTCTCCCTGGTCGCTCTCGTCGTGGTCGCCGGTGTCGCCGGCGGCTGGCTGCTCCTGCGGGGCGGCGAGCCCGCCGCCGCGACCACGACGACGGCGACCGTGCAGACCCAGACCCTGAAGCAGACCGTCTCGGCGAGCGGCACGGTCGCGGCCGCGACCACCGCGGAGCTCTCCTTCGACGTGAGCGGCACCGTCGCCGCCGTCTACGTCGAGCCGGGCGAGAAGGTGAAGAAGGGCCAGCGGCTCGCGGCGATCGACGACGACGTGCTCCGGGCCGAGCTGGACGCCGCGGAGAGCTCGTTGACAGCCGCGCGGACCGCACGCTCGCAGGACGTCGCCGACGATGCGTCCGAGGTGCAGCTCGCCGCCGACGATGCCGCCGTCCTCGCCGCGGAGTCCAAGCTGGCCCAGGCCCAGGACGCCGTCGACGACGCCGTGCTGCGCTCGACCACCAAGGGCACCGTCACCGACGTCGGCCTCGAGGTCGGCGACACCGCGAGCAGCGGCTCGATGACCGGCTCGACCGGCTCCGCCGACGGCTCGGACTCCGGCACCATCACCGTCGTGTCGACCGGCGAGTTCGTCGTCGACGCCTCCGTCGCCAGTGCGGACATCGAGAAGGTGAGCGTCGGCCTGCAGGCCGAGCTGAGCGTCAGCGGCGTCGACGAGACTGTCTACGGCACGGTCGAGGAGGTCGGCCTCGTCGCCGAGACCGACTCCACCGGCGCCGCGGTCTTCCCCGTCACGATCCAGGTGACCGACCAGCGCGACGACCTCTTCGGGGGTACGTCGGCCGACGTCGCCATCGTCGTCAGCCAGCGTGCCGACGTCCTCACCGTCGACAGCCGCGCGATCACCACCGAGGGCGACAAGACCTACGTCGAGAAGGTCACCGACAGCAAGACCGGCACCACCGAGCGCACCGAGGTCGAGGTCGGCGAGACCTCCGGCATGGCCACCGAGATCACCTCGGGCCTCAGCGAGGGCGACGTCGTCGAGGTCGCCGGCTTCGCCGGCCCCGGCGGCCCCGGCGGCGACCAGCAGATGCAGCAGCTCCGCGAGCAGATGCAGCAGAACGGCGGCTTCCCCGGCGGTGGCTTCCCGGGCGGTGGCACCGGCGGGCTCCCGGGCGGTGGCAGCCGGTGAGCGCCCTGATCGAGATCTCCGGCGTTCGCAAGACCTACACCTCCGGCAGCGTGGAGTTCGAGGCACTGCGCGGCATCGACGCCACCATCGACGAGGGGGAGTACGTCGCCGTGATCGGCCCGTCCGGCTCCGGCAAGTCGACCCTGATGAACCTGATCGGCTGCCTCGACGTACCGACCGAGGGCCACTACGTCCTCGCCGGGGAGGACACCGCCGAGCTCGACGAGGCGGCCCTCGCGGTCATCCGCAACCGCCGGATCGGCTTCGTGTTCCAGCAGTTCCACCTGCTGCCGTCGATGTCGGCGTGGCGCAACGTCGAGCTGCCGCTGGTGTACGCCGGCGTGCCGCGTCCCGAGCGCAAGGAGCGGGCGATCGCGGCGCTGGGCAGGGTCGGCCTCGCCGACCGGATCGACAACCGCCCCGGGGAGCTGTCCGGGGGCCAGCAGCAGCGGGTCGCCGTCGCGCGCGCCCTGCTCACCGAGCCCGACCTCCTGCTGGCCGACGAGCCGACCGGGAACCTGGACTCCACCTCGACCCGCGACGTGCTCGGCCTGTTCGACGAGCTCCACGAGGCCGGTCGCACCATCGTGCTGATCACCCACGAGCCGGACGTCGCCGGGCGCGCCCGGCGCAACCTGGTCATCGACGACGGCCTGATCACCGTCGACCGGCTCACCGCGCGGGTCCCCGCATGAGCTGGTGGGAGACGGTCCGCTCCGGTCTGGCGGCGATCAGGTCGCACCGGCTGCGCTCGTCGCTCACCGTGCTCGGCATCGTCATCGGCATCTCCTCGGTCATCCTGACCGTCGGTCTGGGCCAGGGCGCGCAGAAGGAGGTCAAGGACCAGATCGACGCCCTGGGCTCCAACCTGCTCATCGTCTCGCCCGGCAGCACCACCAGCAGCTCCGGCGTACGAGGCGGCTTCGGCTCGGCCTCGACGCTGACGATCGCCGACGCCGCCGCGCTCGCCGATGCCGACGCCGCACCCGACGTGGCGGCGGTCGCGCCCGTGTCCACCGCCTCGGTGTCCCTCGTCAACGGCGCCACCAACTGGACCACCTCGCTCGCCGGTACGACGACCGCCTGGCTCGACGTCCGCAGCCGGGAGCTGAGCGCCGGCCGGTTCTTCACCACCGACGAGGCCGCCACGGGCGCCGCGGTGGCGGTGATCGGCGCCGACACCGCCACGGAGCTGTTCGGCCGGCAGAGCCCGGTCGGCCAGCAGGTGAGCGTCAACGGCACCCGCGTCACGATCATCGGCGTGCTCTCGTCGTCGGGAGCCTCGTCCTCGGGGGCGAGCGAGGACGACGTGGCCGTCGTCCCGGTCGGTACGGCGAGCCGGCTCACCGGGAGCACCTCCAGCGCGGTGTCGACCATCTACGTGGAGGCCGCCAGCGAGACCACGCTGGCGGCCGCGTACCAGGAGGTCCAGGCGCTGCTCGCCACCCGCCACGGCGTGACCACCGCGGACGCCGACTTCTCGATCGCCACGCAGGACTCGTTGGTCGAGACGGCGAACTCCACCAACCGGACCTTCACCGTCCTGCTCGCCGGCGTCGCCGGCATCTCGCTGCTCGTCGGCGGCATCGGGGTCATGAACATCATGCTCGTCTCCGTCACCGAGCGGATCCGCGAGATCGGCCTGCGCAAGGCGCTGGGCGCGGCGCCGCGCGTCATCCGGCGGCAGTTCCTCGTCGAGGCGTCCCTGCTCGGCCTGACCGGCGGCGTCGTCGGTGTCGTGATCGGCATCGCTGGGGCCCAGGTCCTCCCGCACTTCATCGACCAGGCCGTCTCCGTGTCGCTGCTCGCGACCACGGCCGCCCTCGCCACGTCGCTCGCGATGGGCGTCGGCTTCGGCGTGTACCCGGCCAGCCGGGCTGCCCGGCTGACCCCCATCGACGCGCTGCGCAGCGAATGACCCGTCCCCGCACCACCCACCCAGGAGCATCCATGACCATCCCAGCCCTCACCCGGCGTACCGCCCGCCCGTTCGCCGTCGTCGCCGCCGGCACCGCTCTCGCCGCCGCCCTCACCGGCTGTGGCGGGGACGACCCGACGCCCGACGCCGCTGCCGGCACCGCGACCGCGCAGGGCGGCGAGGCCGGGAACGGCGGCCCCGGCGGCGGGATGCCCGGCACCTTCGGCCTGATCGCCGCGGTCGACGGCGACGTGCTGCAGGTCCGCGGCCAGGGCCAGGGCTCCGGCCAGACCGCGGTCACGGTCACCGACAGCACGACGGTCACCGACCAGGCCGCCGGCACCCTCGCCGACGTCACCACCGGTGTCTGCGTCGTCGTGCGTACGGCGGACAGCGGCTCCACCGACGGCGCCGACAAGGCCGTCACCGCGGTCACCGCGGCCTCAGTCTCCGTGACCGCGGGCGACGACGGCACCTGCACCGGCGGCTTCGGCGGCGGCCCGGGCGGCGGGAACGGCGAACGGCCCAGCGGGATGCCGACCGACCGGCCCTCCGACCTGCCCTCCGACCTGCCCTCCGGCCTGCCCGGCGGCGGACGCCCCGGCGGCTTCGGCACCATCGGCAAGGTGACCTCGGTCAGCGACAGCGGCTTCGTCGTCGAGGGCATCGACGGCGACGTCACCGTCACGGTCGACGGCACCACGACCTACACCCACCAGGTCGCCTCCGACTCCTCGGCCCTGAACAAGGGCCGCTGCGTCCGCGTCGAGGGCGACGCGGACGACGCCGGCGCGGTCACCGCGACGGCGATCCAGGTCAGCGACGCGGTGAACGACCAGTGCGGGCGTTGAGGAGGGCACCCCGCCGGGTCGTCGTACCCCTCGCGGTGCTGGCGCTGGCGGGCACCGGCTTCGCGGCGTACGGCGCCGCGGGCGACGACGCCGTCTCCTACCGCACGGTCGCGGCCGCCACCGGCGACGTCGAGCAGACCCTCGACCTGTCCGGCGTGATCGGGGCGAGCGGCCGGTCCGACCTCGCCTTCGGCACGGACGGCGAGGTCACCCGGGTGCCCGTCGCCGTGGGGGACGAGGTCCGGCAGGGCCAGGTGATCGCGGTCCTCGACCGCGCCGCGCTCCGGGCCGCGGTCGACCAGGCCAGGTCCGACCTCGCGAGCGCCAAGGCCCGCCTCGTCGACGACGAGGACGCCCAGGCCGCCTCGGTCTCGACCGCGACCACCAGCACCCCCGCGACCGCGGAGCCGTCGGGATCCTCCGGCGCCTCGGGCTCGCCCACCAAGAGCGCGACCCCGACCGCGACGACCCCCGACCTCACCGCGCTCACGGCCCAGCAGGACGCCGTGACCTCGGCGCAGTCGACGGCCGGCACCGCCCTGGAGAGGTCGACCACGGCCCTCGCCACCCAGGAGCAGGCCTGCCGGGCGACGGCCGACCCGACCGATGCACCCAGCAGTGACCCGACCGACCCACCCAGCAGCGAACCGACGGACGGGTCCGGCCTCGACGAGGACTGCACCCAGGCACTCGCCGCGGTCCAGTCCGCCCAGTCCGCCACGGCCCAGGCCCAGCAGGCGCTCCAGGACGCGATCTCCACCCTGACCGCGACGCTCACCTCCGCGCTCGGTGACCTCGCCACCGGATCCGGAGCGGCCACCTCCGACACCCCCACGTCCGCCACTCCCACCTCCGGCGCTCCCACCTCCGGCGCTCCCACCTCCGACGCCGCGCCTTCCGATGCCGCCCCCTCCGATGCAGCTCCGTCGCGCACCGTCACCGCAGCGACGCTGGCCGACGACCAGGCCGCGATCGACAAGGCGAAGTCCGACCTGGCCTCCGCTCGCGCCGACCTGGAGGCCGCTGCGGTCCGCGCCCCCGCGGCCGGCACGGTCACCTCGCTGTCGGTCGCGAAGGGCGACGACGTGTCCTCCGGCGACACGATCGCGGTCGTGGTCGCCCCAGGGGTGACGACGGTGTCCCTGGAGGTCACCGAGACCCAGGCCGCCCGGCTGAGGACGGGTACCGCCGTCGAGGCCACGCCCTCGGGCGCGACCGACCCGCTGGCCGGCGAGATCAGCCGGGTGTCGAACGTCCCGACCACCTCGGCCTCGGACTCGACCTCCGACACGGCCTCCGACCCGACGTACGCCGTCGACATCACGCTGGACGAGCGCGATCTCGCGCTGCCGGAGGGCCTGCCCGCGTCGGTCGAGGTGGTCGTCGGCAGCGCGCAGGACGCCGTCACCGTCCCCGCCTCGGCCATCAGTGACGGCACCGTGACCACCCTGGTGGACGGCAGGGCCGAGCGGGTGCGGGTCACGACCGGCATCGTCGGCAGCACCGACGTCGAGATCGTCGACGGGATCGAGGCCGGTACCCGGGTGGTCCTGGCGGATCTCGACGCCGACCTGCCGAGCAGCGACGGCCAGGACCAGCAGGGCTTCGGCGGTGGCGGGTTCGGCGGCAACGGGGTCCGGATGGGACCGCCCGGCGGCAGCGTCACGATCCGCCGGTGAGCGCACCCGCCACGGAAACCGGTGGCGCCGCCTGCCCTCGCGGAGCACGCTGCAGGGGTGAGCACGAGCACCTGGACGAGCGCGGTGTGGGCGACGGAGCAGTTCCGCGCCGAGCTGTGCGCGTTCCTGACCGCCGCGGTCGGGATCCCGGAACGGGTCGAGGTGGTCGCGCTGCGGCCGTGGTCCGCGCTGTGGCGGGTCACGGCGGGCGGCCGGACGTCCTACGCCAAGCAGAACTGTCCGGGCCAGGCCCACGAGGCCCGGCTGATGGCACGCCTTGCCCGGGTCGCCCCCGACCGTGTCGTGCCGGTCCTCGCGGCCGACCCGGACCGCGACCTGCTGCTCACCGCCGACCTCGGCCCGACCGTCCACGACCGCGGGGGAGCAGCGGATCCGGCGACCTGGGCCCGGATCGCCGCCGACGCGGCGGACCTGCAGCGCCGGCTCGTCGGCGCGGTCGACGACCTCCGCCTGAGTGTCCTGGCCCCCGCCGACGCCACGACGTACGTCGCCGACGCGGTCGGTCGCCTCGCCGCCCTCGCCCCTGACGACCCCCGTCGTCTGGCTCCCGAGGTCGCGGTCCTGCTCGAGGCGCTGCTCCCGACCGTCGAGCGCTGGTCCGACCGGGTCGAGGACCTCGACCTGCCGCTCACCCTGCTTCACAACGACCTGCACGCCGAGAACGTCGTCCTCGCGCCCGACGGCGGCCTGCGCTTCTTCGACTTCGGCGACGCCCTCGTCGGCGATCCCCTCGCCGGCCTCTACGTCCCGCTGGCCATGGCCCGCGAGTCCCTCGGGCTGCCACCGGACGACCCGGCCCTGTGGCGCATCGCCGACGCCGCCCTCGAGGTCTGGTCCGACCTCGCCGCCCCGGCCGACCTGCGCGCCGCCCTGCCCGCCGCCCTCCAGCTCGGCCGCCTGGCCCGCGTCGAGTCCTGGCGCCGCTGCGTGGCCACCATGACGCCCGACGAACGACGCGAGTTCGGCTCGGCGCCCGCCGTACGCCTGGCCTCGCTGCTCGACCCACCGCCGCTCGGCACGCCCTAGAGTCGTCCCGTGGCCGACCGCCGAGGAACCGCGATCAGCAGGCATCTGCCCTGGGTCCTGCTCCAGGGCGGGCTGATCCTGCCTGCGGTGGCCGGCTCGCTCACCGGTCCCGATGTCGCCGGCGCGCCGTGGCAGCACTGGGCGGTCGGAGGCTTGCTCGTCCTGTGGGTGGGCTACTGCCTGGTGCGCAACCTCGTGCTCATGTGGAGCGCTCCGCCGAGCGAGACCCGGTCGTGGCACCTCGTCCCGCTCGTCGCGCTCGGACTGCTGCTCGCTCTCGTCGCCGCCGGGCCGCTCCTCGACGGCGGCCACGACGACGGCGTGCGGGGCGGCGCCGTCGCCGTCGTCGCGCTGGCCGTGCTGGGCCTCGCCGTCCGTGAGGTGACGCGCCTGCGTAGGGCGGGTGGGGCTCGAACCCACGACCCAAGGATTATGAGTCCTCTGCTCTGACCGACTGAGCTACCGCCCCGAGGGCCACAACCCTAGTGGCGCCCTACTCGCCCCACCCCATGGGGAACACCTCGAACGGCGCCGCGAACGTCACGCCGAGCCGGGCGCCGGTCGCCCGGGCCATCCCCTCGAGGAACTCCCGCGGGTCCCAGTTCTCCCAGCCCAGCCCGTCGATGTACGCCGCGTGCGCCTGCAGCGACTCGACCCCGGCGTCGAAGGTGGCCGTCGTGTCGACGGCGTGGGTCGCCTCGGGTGAGCCGAACGCCCACACCTCGCGTACGCCGCCCCACGGCTCCAGGCCGTCGGCGCCGCCGAGCTGGTCGGCGAACACCCACCGGTTCCCCGCGTCCCGTACGGCGTCCACCACCGCGCGCCCGACCGCGATGTGGTCGGCCTGGTTCAGGTTCCGCCCACCCCAGGTGTCGCGGAAGTTGCCGGTGATCACGATGTCGGGCCGGTGCCGGCGCACCTCGGCGGCGATCACGCCACGCAGCGCGACGCCGTACTCCAGGACGCCGTCGGCCTGGCCGAGGAAGTCGACGACGTCGACGCCCACGACCCGCGCCGAGGCGACCTGCTCGGCCTCGCGCAACTCGCGGCACGCGTCGGGATCCAGTCCGTCGATGCCGGCCTCGCCGCTGGTCACCATGCAGTAGACGACGCTCTTGCCCTGCCCGGTCCAGCGCGCGACCGCGGCCGCCGCTCCGAACTCCATGTCGTCGGGATGCGCGACGACGCACAGAGCCCGCTCCCAGGTCTCGTCGAGCGGCTCCAGCGGGGACGGCTTCTCGGTCATGCGTCGAGCATGTCACTCCTCGAGGCGCCGCCGCAGCGCCACGGCGTCGTGGGGTGCACGACCGCGGGCGTCGTTGTCGAAGTACACGAAGACGTCCGCGTCCTCGGCCCAGCGCCGGCACCGCTGCGCCCACCGGTCCAGGGACCGCGGCGCATACCCGCTGGCGTACAGCTCGGTGTGCCCGTGCAGCCGTACGTGCACGACGTCGCTGGTCACGACCTCGGCCATCGGCCAGCGGCCCGGGGAGTCCGACACCACGCAGCCGATCCCGTGCTCGCGCATCTGCGCGAACGCCTCCTCGACGCAGAAGCTGCGGTGACGGAACTCCACGACGTGGCGCACACCGTCGGGCAGCAGCCGGTAGAACGAGCCCATCAGCGCAGCGTCGTACGGCAGCGAGGCGGGCAGCTGCCACAGCAACGGCCCCAGCTTCGGGCCGAGCTCGAGCACCCCGGAGCCGAAGAACCGGGCCAGTCCCTCCTCGACGTCGCGCAGCCGCTTGAGGTGCGTGATGAACCTGCTGCCCTTGACCGCGAGCACGAAGCCGTCCGGTGTCTCGTCGCGCCACTTCCGGTACGTCGACGGCCGCTGGAGCGAGTAGAAGGAGCCGTTGACCTCGACTGTCGTCAGCCGCTCTGCGAGGTAGGCCAGCTCGCGGCGCTGCACCAGTCCCTTCGGGTAGAAGTCGCCACGCCACGACGCGTACGACCATCCCGAGGTGCCGATCCGGATGCTGCCCATGGGGCAGCGGTACCCACTAACGCGCCGTCGCGTCCGCGATGAGCAGCCGCTCGCCGTCCTGCACGAGGAACAGCGTGATGTCCTCGGTGCGCGAACCCCCGCCGCGCAACCGGTAGCGATAGGTGTAGCGCACCGTCATCGCCGCCGGATCCGCGCTGACGGACAGGATCCGCGGGTCCCGGATCGAGGCCCACACCTCCCGGTACCGCGGGCTGCGCTGCTGGTAGGCCTCGGTCAGCCAGGTGAACCCGAGCGCGGGGTCCCCGCTGGCGGTGGCGACGTAGTCGCGGGCGAAGGTCTCCAGCTGGGCGGCGGTCGGCGGCGTCGGCCCGCTCGACGGTACGGCGGTCGTCGGCTCGCTCTCCTCCGGAGTGGTGGTGTCCGACGTCTCCGGCCGCGTGCCGGGGGACTCCGCGTCGCCGCCGCCGAACAGCAGCGCAGCGCCGACGAGCCCGAGCAGCGTGACCATCGCCGCTCCGGCGAGCGCCAGTCCCGCCACGGGGATCCGCCGGCGCTGGTCCGGCGGAGCGACCCGGGCCCGCAAGTAGGCGGCCAGCTCCTCCGTGGACGGGCGCTCGCGCGGGTCGGAGCGCAGTCCGAGCTCGATGAGCGGCGCGAGCCACCCGCTGGAGCGAGGTACGACGGGCGGCTGGCCGAGCGCGGCCGGCGGCTCGCCTGTCGTCGCGTGCAGCAGCAGCGCGGCCATCGACCAGACGTCGTCCGGGGCACCGGGCGCCGAGAACGCGGGGTCGGGTGCGACTCGGGTGCGGTCGACGAGGAGTGCTCGGCCGCTGTCGTCGACCTCGATCGCCGCGGGCGAGATCGCGCCGTGGCGACCGGACGCGGCGTGCACGGAGGCGACCGACTCGGCGACCGGCAGCAGCAGCCGGGCCGCGTCGTCAGGTGACAGCACGCCGTACCCGCTCACGGCTCGCAGGCTACCCAGCCGTGGAGTTGTCGATCAGCAGGTTGCCGCCATCGGCGACCAGGAAGAGGGTGACCCGCTCGCGCCGGCGTCCCTCGCCCTTGAAGACGTAGGTGTAGCGGTAGGTCACCGTCATCCGTGCCGGATCGGCGGCGACCTCCAGCAGCTCCGGGTTCTTCACCCTGCCCCAGAACCCCGTGTAGTCGGGGCTCTGTGCCTGGTAGGCCAGGGTGAGCATCGTGAAGCCCCGGGCCGGGTCGGCGCTCGCGGTGGCGACATAGGTCCGCGCGAACTCCTCGAGCTCGGCCGCCGTCGGCGTGCTCGCCGCGCTCGACGTCTCGGTCGGGGTCGCGGACGTGCTCGGGGTGCCGCCTGCGGCCGGCGCACCGTCGTCGCCGCTGGGGCGCAGCACGAGGAAGGCGACGACGAGCAGCACCACCACGACAGCGGCCACGGCGGCCATCAGCAGCCCGGTCGACCGGCGCGCTGACGGCACCGCGGGCAGCGCCATCGTGTGGTCGGCGGCGCTCGCCGTGCGAGCGAGCTGGTCGCGCACCTCCGCCATCGTGGGCCGCGCCTGCGGGTCCTTCGCCATGGTCCGCGCCAGGAGCGGTGCCAGCCAGCCGGCGCCCTCGACCACCGGCGGGTCCTCGTGGGCGATCCGGTAGACCACGGCCAGCGGACCGTTGTCGAGGTCGTCGCGGTGGTACGGCGGCCGCCCGGTCAGCAGGTGGACCAGCGTCGCGCCCAGGGACCAGACGTCACTGGCCGGCGTCGCCTGACCGCCGACCGCGACCTCGGGGGCGAGATAGGCGGGGGAGCCGGTCACCAGCCCGGTCCGGGTGAGCGTCGCGTCGTCCGAGCCGCGGGCGATGCCGAAGTCGGTCAGCTTCGGCCCGTCCGGACCGGCGAGGATGTTGGACGGCTTCACGTCGCGGTGCACGATCCCGAGCGCGTGCGCCTGCGTGAGTGCGTCGGCGACCGGCGCCAGCACCCTCGCGGCGTCGTCCGGCGAGAGGGGAGCGTCGCGGATCACCGCCGACAGCGCCTGCCCGTCGACCTTCTCCATCACCAGCCAGGTGCCGCCGTCCCCGGTCACGAGGTCGTAGACCGCGACCACGTTCGGGTGGCCGACCTGGGCGGCGAGCCGCGCCTCGCGCTCGGCGCGGACCGCGTCACCGCCGAGACCGGTCGTGGTGCCGAGCCGCTTGAGCGCGACCGTGCGACCGAGGACCTCGTCGTACGCCGCCCACACCGCGCCGTGCGCGCCGTGTCCGATCTGCTGCTGGAGGGTGTAGCGCCCCGCTACCCGTTGGTTGGTCATCGCCCTCGCAACGTACCCGCGTCCACCGAGGCGAACCCAGTGGGCCGTCCCGCCGGCCATGGGGCACCCTAGGGGCGGGGACCTTCCCCGACTCACGAATCAGAGAGGACCGACGTGTCCGTCGACACCACGCTTCTGGACGACCTCGAGTGGCGCGGCCTGCTGGCCGAGTCCACCGATCGCGACGCGCTGCGCACAGCGCTGGGCGAGGGGAGCGTCCGGTTCTATGTGGGCTTCGACCCGACCGCGCCGAGCCTCCACATGGGCAACCTGGTCCAGATCGTCACGGCCATGCGCCTGCAGCGCGCCGGCCACACGCCGTTCGCCCTCGTCGGTGGCGCCACCGGCATGATCGGCGACCCGCGTGACTCGGGGGAGCGCACCCTCAACTCGCTCGACACCGTCCAGGAGTGGACCGCGCGGGTCCGCGGCCAGATCGAGCCGTTCCTCTCCTTCGAGGGCGACAACGCCGCGACCATGGTCAACAACCACGACTGGACCGAGGGTCTGTCGGTCATCGACTTCCTGCGCGACATCGGCAAGCACTTCCCGGTCAACCGGATGCTCGCACGCGAGACGGTGAAGCGTCGCCTCGAGTCCGGCATCAGCTACACGGAGTTCTCCTACGTCCTCCTGCAGTCGATGGACTTCCTGACGCTCTTCCGCGAGCGCGGCGTCACGCTCCAGTTCGGCGGCTCCGACCAGTGGGGCAACCTCACCGGCGGCGTCGAGCTGATCCGCCGAGCCGAGGGCGGCACCGCCCACGCGTTCGCCACGCCGCTCATCACCAAGGCCGACGGCACCAAGTACGGCAAGACCGAGGGCGGCGCGCTCTGGCTCGACGCGGAGATGATGCCGCCGTACGCCTTCCACCAGTTCTGGCTCAACGTCGAGGACGAGAAGGTCGGCGAGCTGCTGCGCGTGTTCACCTTCCTCCCGCGCGAGCAGATCGAGGAGCTCGAGGCTCGCCACGCCGAGAAGCCGTTCCTGCGCGAGGCACAGAAGGTGCTGGCCGACGAGGTCACCACCCTGGTCCACGGCGAGGCCGAGACCGTCAACGCCAAGGCGGCGGCCGAGGCGCTCTTCGGGGGCGGCGACGTCACCCTGCTGTCCGGTACGACACTCGAGGCAGCGCTCGGCGAGGCTGGCACGATCGACGTCGACGGCAGCGCCGGGATCCCCGATGTCGTGGAGCTGTTGACCCTCACCGGGCTCGCCAAGTCCAAGGGCGAGGCGCGGCGCACGATCGCCGAGGGCGGTGCGTACCTCAACAACGTGCGCGTCGACGACCCGGAACACGTCCCGGCACCCGGCGACCTGATCGCTTCCTCCTGGCTGGTCCTGCGCCGCGGCAAGAAGCGGTTCGCCGGCGTGCGCGTGCGCTGAGCCAGCCCGACATCCCCCTCGCACCCCCCTCGTGGGCGGCCCCTCGCGGGGCCGCCCACGAGGCGTTTTCAGGCCCTCGGAGGCCCCTGCGGACGCCTGTGGCCCGGGTCACGTCGTTTCGATTTGTGCTTCTGGCCGGGTGTGCGTAATGTTCTCTTTGTCGCCGGGTGCGGCGGGAAGCAAGACGGCGGTCAGCCGGAGGGCTTCCGGCCCCGCGACCACCAAGTCTTGAACCGCTGGTTCGGACGCCGGTCAGAAAAGCAAGTCCTTTCGGATTTGGCACAGACCGGAGTCAGACCCTAAGGTTTCGGACTGCATCAGCTCGAAGACGAACTGCGCAGACTTGTGCGGGGAACTTCGAAGCGTGTGATGTTTGAGAACTCAACAGTGTGTCATGCATAGATTGTTGTGACGTTTGTGTGCACTCGATCCTTTGGGGTTGGGTGTGTGTTTTCGGCAATGATGATTCTGATGACAAGTTTGTCAGCAGGGTCTTGATTGTCAGGTATCAAGTTTCTTATGGAGAGTTTGATCCTGGCTCAGGACGAACGCTGGCGGCGTGCTTAACACATGCAAGTCGAGCGGAAAGGCTCCTTCGGGGGTACTCGAGCGGCGAACGGGTGAGTAACACGTGAGTAATCTGCCCTGTGCTCTGGGATAGCCACCGGAAACGGTGATTAATACCGGATATAACCACTATAGGCATCTATTGGTGGTGGAAAGTTTTTTCGGCACAGGATGTGCTCGCGGCCTATCAGCTTGTTGGTGAGGTAATGGCTCACCAAGGCTTTGACGGGTAGCCGGCCTGAGAGGGTGACCGGTCACACTGGGACTGAGACACGGCCCAGACTCCTACGGGAGGCAGCAGTGGGGAATATTGGACAATGGGCGGAAGCCTGATCCAGCAACGCCGCGTGAGGGATGACGGCCTTCGGGTTGTAAACCTCTTTCAGTACCGACGAAGCGCAAGTGACGGTAGGTACAGAAGAAGGACCGGCCAACTACGTGCCAGCAGCCGCGGTAATACGTAGGGTCCGAGCGTTGTCCGGAATTATTGGGCGTAAAGGGCTCGTAGGCGGTTTGTCGCGTCGGGAGTGAAAACACCGGGCTTAACTCGGTGCTTGCTTCCGATACGGGCAGACTAGAGGTATGCAGGGGAGAATGGAATTCCTGGTGTAGCGGTGAAATGCGCAGATATCAGGAGGAACACCGGTGGCGAAGGCGGTTCTCTGGGCATTACCTGACGCTGAGGAGCGAAAGTGTGGGGAGCGAACAGGATTAGATACCCTGGTAGTCCACACCGTAAACGTTGGGCGCTAGGTGTGGGGCCTATTCCATGGGTTCCGTGCCGTAGCTAACGCATTAAGCGCCCCGCCTGGGGAGTACGGCCGCAAGGCTAAAACTCAAAGGAATTGACGGGGGCCCGCACAAGCGGCGGAGCATGCGGATTAATTCGATGCAACGCGAAGAACCTTACCTGGGTTTGACATACACCGGAAGCCCCCAGAGATGGGGGTCTCTTTGATACTGGTGTACAGGTGGTGCATGGCTGTCGTCAGCTCGTGTCGTGAGATGTTGGGTTAAGTCCCGCAACGAGCGCAACCCTCGTTCCATGTTGCCAGCGGGTTATGCCGGGGACTCATGGGAGACTGCCGGGGTCAACTCGGAGGAAGGTGGGGATGACGTCAAGTCATCATGCCCCTTATGTCCAGGGCTTCACGCATGCTACAATGGCCGGTACAAAGGGCTGCGATCCCGTGAGGGGGAGCGAATCCCAAAAAGCCGGTCTCAGTTCGGATTGGGGTCTGCAACTCGACCCCATGAAGTCGGAGTCGCTAGTAATCGCAGATCAGCAACGCTGCGGTGAATACGTTCCCGGGCCTTGTACACACCGCCCGTCACGTCACGAAAGTCGGCAACACCCGAAGCCGGTGGCCTAACCCTTGTGGAAGGAGCCGTCGAAGGTGGGGCTGGCGATTGGGACGAAGTCGTAACAAGGTAGCCGTACCGGAAGGTGCGGCTGGATCACCTCCTTTCTAAGGAGCACACCCGCAACGACAGCCGAATGTGTTGTTGTTACTTGGGGTGTTCGGATAGTGGAACGCAACGATCGTTGGACGGTGCTGGTTCATCTTCGGGTGAGGTGGTTGCTGTTCGGTAGGTATGGCACGCTGTTGGGTGTCTGAGGCATCAGACGCCTGCCTGGATTGGTTCCGGGTGTGGGGCTGGTTTGGCTTCTGGTTGTTTGACTTCTTCATAGTGGACGCGAGCATTAATAATAGTGTTTGTTTCGTGATTGTTTTGTGTGTTCTCTTATCAGGTTTGTACCACACGTCTTGTGATGAGGACCACTGACTGCATGGATGCTCTGCTGCGGGCCTTGTATTCTGGGTGTTCGTGGTGGGGTGTTTGTTGTGTGTGTTGGTGGTTTGTTGTGGGCAAGTTGTTAAGGGCACATGGTGGATGCCTTGGCATCGAGAGCCGATGAAGGACGTTGGAGCCTGCGAAATGCCCTGGGGAGTTGGCAACCGAGCGTTGATCCGGGGATGTCCGAATGGGGAAACCCAGCTGGAGTCATGTCCAGTTACCCGCATCTGAATAAAATAGGATGTGTGGAGGGAACACGGGGAAGTGAAACATCTCAGTACCCGTAGGAAGAGAAAACAAAAGTGATTCCGAGAGTAGTGGCGAGCGAAATCGGATGAGGCTAAACCCATGTCGTGTGATAGCCGGCAGGCGTTGCGGTGTGGGGGTTGTGGGAGTGTTGTTGCTGTCTCTGCCGGGATGGCGCGCAGTAAGAAACCAGACGCGAGGTCGAAGTCCGTTGGAAAGCGGTGCCGTAGCGGGTGATAGCCCCGTAGACGACAGTGTCTGGCTGTGTTCAGCATTTCCCAAGTAACACGCCACCCCTGAAATGGTGTGTGAATCTGGCGGGACCACCCGTTAAGCCTAAATACTCCTCGATGACCGATAGCGGACCAGTACCGTGAGGGAAAGGTGAAAAGTACCCCTGGCGGGGAGTGAAATAGTACCTGAAACCATGTGCCTACAATCCGTTGGAGCCCTTTGGGGTGACAGCGTGCCTTTTGAAGAATGAGCCTGCGAGTTAGCGATACGTGGCGAGGTTAACCCGTGTGGGGTAGCCGTAGCGAAAGCGAGTCCGAATAGGGCGTTTGAGTCGCGTGTTCTAGACCCGAAGCGGAGTGATCTATCCATGGGCAGGTTGAAGCGCCGGTAAGACGGCGTGGAGGACCGAACCCACTTCAGTTGAAAATGGAGGGGATGACCTGTGGATAGGGGTGAAAGGCCAATCAAACTCCGTGATAGCTGGTTCTCCCCGAAATGCATTTAGGTGCAGCGTTGCGTGTTTCTTGCCGGAGGTAGAGCACTGGATAGCCGATGGGCCCTACCAGGTTACTGACGTTAGCCAAACTCCGAATGCCGGTAAGTGAGAGCGTGGCAGTGAGACTGTGGGGGATAAGCTTCATAGTCGAGAGGGAAACAGCCCAGACCATCGGCTAAGGCCCCTAAGAGGTGGCTAAGTGGAAAAGGATGTGGAGTCGCAGTGACAACCAGGAGGTTGGCTTGGAAGCAGCCACCCTTGAAAGAGTGCGTAATAGCTCACTGGTCAAGTGATTCCGCGCCGACAATGTAGCGGGGCTCAAGCCATCCGCCGAAGCCATGGCAGTTCCATTCAACCCAGGCGTCTCCTTGAGGGGCGTCCAGGGGTGGAGCTGGGTAGGGGAGCGTCGTGTCACGGGTGAAGCGCCGGAGTGATCCAGGTGTGGATGTGACACGAGTGAGAATGCAGGCATGAGTAGCGAATCACGGGTGAGAAACCCGTGCGCCGATTGATCAAGGGTTCCAGGGTCAAGCTAATCTGCCCTGGGTAAGTCGGGACCTAAGGCGAGGCCGACAGGCGTAGTCGATGGACAACGGGTTGATATTCCCGTACCGGCGAAATGGCGCCCATGACGAGCCCGGTGATGCTAACCACCCGAAGCACCTCGTACTGATCCCTTCGGGGTGAGGGCTTGGTGTGGAGCGTGGGATCCCATCCGGTAGTAGTCAAGCGATGGGGTGACACAGGAAGGTAGCCCAACCGCCGCGATGGTAGACGGCGGGTAAGCATGTAGGACGGGGCTTAGGCAAATCCGGGTCCCAGCCCTTTGGTGGGTGAGTCTGAGATGTGATGCCGAGACATTTATGTCGAAGTGGGTGATCCTATGCTGTCGAGAAAAACCTCTAGCGAGCCATGAGCCGCCCGTACCCGAAACCGACTCAGGTGATCAGGTAGAGAATACCGAGGCGATCGAGACAACCATGGTTAAGGAACTCGGCAAAATGCCCCCGTAACTTAGGGATAAGGGGGGCCCGAGGCGTGTACCCACTTGCTGGGGAAGCGCCGGAGGCCGCAGAGACCAGGGGAAAGCGACTGTTTACTAAAAACACAGGTCCGTGCGAAGTTGTAAGACGATGTATACGGACTGACTCCTGCCCGGTGCTGGAAGGTTAAGAGGACGGGTTAGACGCAAGTCGAAGCTCAGAATTTAAGCCCCAGTAAACGGCGGTGGTAACTATAACCATCCTAAGGTAGCGAAATTCCTTGTCGGGTAAGTTCCGACCTGCACGAATGGAGTAACGACTTTCCTACTGTCTCAACCATGGACTCGGCGAAATTGCACTACGAGTAAAGATGCTCGTTACGCGCGGCAGGACGGAAAGACCCCGGGACCTTTACTATAGTTTGGCATTGGTGTTTGGTTCGGCTTGTGTAGGATAGGTGGGAGACTTTGAAGCAGCCACGCCAGTGGTTGTGGAGTCATCGTTGAAATACCACTCTGGTCGTACTAGATGTCTAACCTAGGGCCATGATCTGGTTCAGGGACAGTGCCTGATGGGTAGTTTAACTGGGGCGGTTGCCTCCCAAAATGTAACGGAGGCGCTCAAAGGTTCCCTCAGCCTGGTTGGCAATCAGGTGTTGAGTGTAAGTGCACAAGGGAGCTTGACTGTGAGACAGACATGTCGAGCAGGGACGAAAGTCGGAACTAGTGATCCGGCGACTCCGAGTGGAAGGGTCGTCGCTCAACGGATAAAAGGTACCCCGGGGATAACAGGCTGATCTTCCCCAAGAGTCCATATCGACGGGATGGTTTGGCACCTCGATGTCGGCTCGTCGCATCCTGGGGCTGGAGTAGGTCCCAAGGGTTGGGCTGTTCGCCCATTAAAGCGGCACGCGAGCTGGGTTTAGAACGTCGTGAGACAGTTCGGTCCCTATCCGCCGCGCGCGTAGGAAACTTGAGAAAGGCTGTCCCTAGTACGAGAGGACCGGGATGGACGAACCTCTGGTGTGCCAGTTGTACCGCCAGGTGCATGGCTGGTTGGCTACGTTCGGAAGTGATAACCGCTGAACGCATCTAAGCGGGAAGCACGTTTCAAGATGAGGTTTCCCACCCCTTTGTGGGTTAAGGCCCCCAGCAGAACACTGGGTTGATAGGCCGGAGGTGTACAGCAGTAATGCCCAGCCGACCGGTACTAATAGGCCGAAGACTTGCCACAACAAACCCCCAACACACTCAACAAGCACAAGACAACACTGTGTTGGTGCGCGCGTCCACATGAAGATGACCAACCCCGACATACGTGTCGTAGACAGGGGTTCATAGAGTTACGGCGGCCATAGCGGCAGGGAAACACCCGGTCCCATCCCGAACCCGGAAGTTAAGCCTGCCAGCGCCGATGGTACTGCAACCGAGAGGATGTGGGAGAGTAGGACGCCGCCGGACAAACATTCAGGTAGGGGCCACCCGTCACGGGTGGCCCCTACTCTGTTTTGGACCTAGATTCCTCAATAGCGATCTCGAGTAGTCCCAGGAGACTGACGTGGCAGACCAGCGTGGCCGTCGTGACGGCGCGGGTGCCCCCCGCAAGGGCGGGCCTCGGCAGGGCGGAGCTCCCCGCAAGGGTGCGAGCTCCCGCAGCGGTGAGGACCGTAAGCCCTACGACCGCAAGCCGAGTGGAGATCGCAAGCCGACGGGCGACCGGAAGCCCAGTGGCGACCGACGCTTCGACGACCGCAAGCCTGCCGGTCGCGGCGGGAAGCCGTCGGGGGAGCGCCGTGGTGCTCCGCGCACCGACGGCGAGCGTCGGCCGCGGATGGACCCGGCGGAGCGCACCGAGAAGCAGGCGGTCTACGACGGTCCGCCGCTACCCGAGGACGTGACCGGGTCCGAGCTCAGCGCCTCCGTGCGGGCGCACCTCAAGGGCCTTCCCGAGAAGCTGGCCGCGCGCGTGGCGCGACACCTGGCGGCTGCCGGCCAGCTGGTCGACGACGACCCGGAGACCGCCTACCAGCACACCCTGGCCGCGAAGGCGCGGGCGCCACGCATCGCCTCCGTGCGCGAGGCCGTGGGCGAGGCCGCCTACGCCGCGGGTCACTACGCCGAGGCGCTCTCCGAGCTGCGTGCGGCGAAGCGGATGAACGGCGCGACGGCGTACCTGCCGATCATGGCCGACTGCCACCGCGCGCTTGGGAACCCGACCCGGGCCCTCGAGCTCGCGAAGAGCCCTTCGGTGGTGAAGTTCGTGCCGGCGGCCAAGGCCGAGATGACGCTGGTCGAGGCCGGCGCCCGCCGTGACCTCGGGCAGGTGGATGCTGCGCTGCGCACCCTCGAGGTGTCGCCGCTCAACACCAAGACCCGCGAGTCGTGGGTCGTCCGGCTGCGCTACGCGTACGCCGACACCCTGGAGGAGGCCGGCCGCCTCAACGACGCGCTGACCTGGTTCCACAAGACCAACGCGATCGACGCCGACGAGATCACCGACGCGGCCGAGCGGGCCGAGGCGCTCGAGAAGAAGATCGACCGGGGCTGATCAGGGCCGGCCGGCGATCGTGACGATCGCCTGCTGGTTGCCGGCCGGCTGCGTGTCCCAACGGATGTCCTCGCGGTAGGCGATCCGCACCCGGTCGATGACGGCCAGGGCCGCCTCCGCGGCCTCGATGCGGACGACGATCGAGTCGCCGCCGACGAGGCGCTCGCCCTCGGGGTCGACGAGGTCGGCACAGAACTGGCCTGGCTGGGTCGTCACGCCGATCGTCCCGCGGCGGCACAGCATCGGCGTGACCTTGAGCTTCACGTCGCTCGTGGTGTGCACCCGGACCCCGGAGATCCGCAGGGTCCGGCCGAGGTCGGCGGGCGCGGCGAACATGCCGACATACAGGGGGGTGCCGGCGACGCCGTTGGCGTTGACGACCTTCTTCGACGTCGGGAGGTCTTCGGGGGTCATGGCATACCAGACCAGCCAGGCCACGGCGAGGACGAGCGCGACCGCGAGGGCGGCGATCCGCCAGCCCCGGGACTGGAGCGAGGGACGGGGCACCCGGGAGGTGTCGAGCTCCGGGTCGCGCCCGCGGGCCGGACGCTCCGCGCGCCGGCGTCCCGGCTTGGGCGCGGTGCTGGGAGCGGTTCCTCCGTCGGTCATGGCCGAAGCGTAGGACACCGGCATCCCCGCGCGTCGCACCTGCCACACTCCTGCGCATGACGTTCCCCGCTCCCCGGATGCCCGAGCAGCCGAAGCGCCCGACGTTGGAGGGCAACGTCGCCGTCCGCGACGGGCGACGGCTCAGCTTCGCCGAGTACGGGTCGCGCCGCGGTCCGGCGATCGTGTGGATGCACGGCACCCCCGGAGCGCGTCGGCAGATCCCGGTCGACGCCCGCGCGTACGCCTCCGAGGTGGGTGCGCGGATCATCGGGATCGACCGGCCGGGGATCGGGTCCTCGACCCCGCACCTGTACGAGAACGTGCACGACTGGACGGGGGACCTGAGCCTGCTGCTCGACGCTCTGGCCATCGACAGCGCCCGGGTGATCGGCCTGTCCGGCGGTGGGCCGTATGCCCTGGCCGCTGGTGCGGCGCTGCCCGATCGCGTGCCTGGCGTGGGCGTCCTCGGCGGCGTGGCGCCGACGCGAGGCCCCGACGCGGCCGAGGGCGGCATCATCCAGCTCGCGGTGCACGCGGCGCCGCTGCTGGCCGCGACCCGGGTGCCGCTCGGGGTCGCGCTGACCGGTGCGATCCGGACGGTGAAGCCGCTCGCCGGCCCCGCACTCGACCTCTACGCCGCGGTGCAGCCGCCGGGGGACAAGAACCTGCTAGGCCGGCCGGAGTTCAAGGCGATGTTCCTCGACGACCTGCTCAACGGCAGCCGGTTCCAGACCTCGGCGCCGCTGGCCGACCTGCTGCTCTTCACGCGGGACTGGGGGTTCCGGCTCGCCGATGTGAAGGTGCCGGTGCGCTGGTGGCACGGCGACGACGACCACATCGTGCCGTTCCGGCACGGGCGGCACTGCGTCGACCGGCTCCCGGACGCGACGATGACGACCATCGACGGCGAGAGCCACCTCGGCGGCCTGGGCATCGCCGTGCAGGTGATGGACGAGCTGCTCGCGCTCGGCGCCTGATTGCGGCAGGGTGTGACCCAGACACGCGGCGGTTGCGCTGGTGTCGCGCCGCCCCATGGGCCACAATGGGAACACAACATCACAGGTGTCACTCCGCAAACGGTGTCCGCACGCGTTCGCACATCCGACATCTCCGTTGAGACCGCTGGGGAAGGCGTATCTCGCGCCGGAGGTAGAGGAAGCGAGGGTTCGTGGTGACCGGAAGCATGAGTGCGACCAGGGGCGTGTTCTACGTCCACTCCGCGCCGTCCGCGCTGTGCCCGCACATCGAGTGGGCCGTGGGCGGTGTCCTCGGCGTACCCGTCAACCCGGACTGGACGCCGCAGCCGGCGCAGTCGGGGACCTACCGGGCCGAGTTCTCGTGGACCGGCAAGGTCGGTGCCGCCGCCGAGATGGCCTCCGCGCTGCGCGGGTGGAACCACCTGCGCTTCGAGGTGACCGAGGAGCCGACGTCCTCGACCGAGGGCGCCCGGTTCTCCTACACGCCCGACCTCGGCGTCTTCCACGCCGTGATGGGCCTGCACGGCGACATCATGATCCCGGAGGACCGGCTCAAGGCCTCCGTGGTCCGCGCCGCGCTCGGTGAGGTCACCCTCGAGAACGAGATCGACAAGCTCCTCGGCAAGCCCTGGGACGACGAGCTGGAGACCTTCCGGCATGCCGGTGAAGGCGCGCCCGTGCGCTGGCTGCACCAGGTGGTCTGACCCCCCGCCCCCACGACACGACGAAAGGCGCCCCGGCTCAGCTCGAGCCGGGGCGCCTTTCGTCTGGGAGCAATCTGCAGTCGGGGCCGCCGGATGGGAGGGTTCCAGCGACCCCGGTCCGGGGGAGGGTCAGCCGAGCGACCCGAAGACGACGGCCACGTTGGCGCCGCCGAAGCCGAAGGAGTTGTTGATCGCCGCGATGTCGCCGATCGGGAGGTCCCGGGGCTTGGTCGCGACGTCGAGCTCGACGCGCTCGTCCTGCTCGTCGAGGTTGATGGTCGGCGGCGCGGTGCGGTGGTGGATCGCGAGCACGGTCGCGACCGCCTCGAGCGCGCCGGCACCGCCGAGCAGGTGGCCGGTCATCGACTTCGTGGCCGAGACGACCAGGTCGCTGGCGGCCGAGCCGAGCACGGCGTGCAGCATGAGGGACTCGGCGACGTCGCCCTGCGGGGTCGAGGTGGCGTGCGCGTTGACGTGCACGATGTCGCCGGCGGCGACGCCGGCGTCCTTGACGGCGGCGCGCAGAGCACGGGTGCCGCCACGACCCTCCGGGTCGGGCTGGGCGATGTCGTGGGCGTCGGCGGTGATGCCGGTGCCGAGCACCTCGGCGTAGATCCGGGCGCCGCGGGCCTGGGCGTGCTCGAGCGACTCGAGGACGAGGGCGCCGGCGCCCTCACCGAGCACGAAGCCGTCACGGGCCACGTCGAAGGGACGGGAGACCGTGGTCGGGTCGCCGTCGTTCTTCGACAGGGCCATCATGTTGGCGAACGCGGCGATGGGCAGCGGGTGGATGGCTGCCTCCGTGCCGCCGGCGATCGCGACGTCGACCCGGCCGAGCCGGATCTGGTCGGCGGCCAGGGAGACCGCCTCGTTGCCCGACGCGCAGGCCGAGACAGGGGTGTTGACCGGGCCACGGGCGCCCAGCTTGAGGCTGATGGTCGCGGCCGGGGCGTTGGCCATCAGCATCGGGACGGCGATCGGGGAGACCCGCCGCGGACCCTTCTCGAGCAGGACCTCGTGGTTGGACAGCAGCGTCTGCACGCCGCCGATGCCTGAGGCGAAGGCGACGCCGAAGCGGTCGCCGTCGAGGTCGCCGGCCTCCTGGACGGCGTCGAGCCCGGAGTCGGCCCAGGCCTCGAGTGCCGCCACGAGGGCGAACTGCGAGGAGCGGTCCAGACGCCGGGCGACGACGCGGTCGAGGACATCGGTGGGCTCGACGGCCGCCGTACCACCGATCTTCACGGGGAGACCGTCAGCCATGTCGCCGAGGGGACGGATCCCCGAGCGACCGGCGAGCAGGCCCTCCCAGGTGCTGGCGACATCGCCGCCGAGCGGGCTGGTGGTGCCCAGGCCGGTCACGACGACACGAGTGCGGGACATGGCTGTCGGTCTCCTTGGTGAGTCAGGTGGGGATCAGGCGGCGCGGTTGCGCTCGATGTAGGCGACGGCGTCGCCGACGGTCTTGAGGTTCTTGACCTCGTCGTCGGGGATGGTGACGCCGAACTTCTCCTCGGCCTCGACGACGACCTCGACCATGGAGAGCGAGTCGACGTCCAGGTCGTCGCTGAACGACTTGTCCAGCTGCACGCTGTCGGCCGGGATACCGGCGACCTCGTTGACGATCTCGGCGAGGGCGGCGCGGATCTCTTCGGTGCTCATTTTCTTGTTCTCCCGTGGTTGATGGGTGGTGCAGGGTGGTGCAATCCGTGGGCGGGCCGCGGGGCGACCCGTCAGGGAACGACGACGACCTGGGCGGCGTACGCCAGGCCGGCGCCGAAGGCGATGAGGAGCGCGGTGTCGCCGCTCTTCGCGTCGCCGTCGTCGATCATCCGGCGCAGGGCCATCGGGACCGAGGCGGCCGAGGTGTTGCCGGCGTCGATGATGTCGCGGGCGATCTTGACCGAGTCCGGCAGCTTGAGCGAGCGTGCCATCGCGTCGGTGATCCGGTTGTTGGCCTGGTGGGGCACGAAGCAGTCGAGCTCGTCGGCGGTGATGCCGGCACGGTCGAGCGCCTGCTGGGCGACCTTGGCCATCCCGTACGAGGCCCAGCGGAAGACCTCGTTGCCCTTCATCGACAGGCACGGCATCTTCTTCTCGCCGGAGGCGAGGATGTCGCGCCAGTCGGGCGTGCGGATGTGGTCGTAGTGCTCACCGTCGGAGCCCCAGACGACCGGGCCGATGCCGGGGGTCTCGGACGGGCCCACCAGGACCGCACCCGCGCCGTCGGCGAAGATGAACGCGGTGCCGCGATCGGTGGGGTCGGTGATGTCGGAGAGCCGCTCGACGCCGATGACCAGCGCGTAGCCGGCGGAGCCGCCGCGGACCATGTCGTTGGCCAGCGCGACGCCGTGGCAGAAGCCGGCGCAGGCGGCCGAGATGTCGAAGGCCGCCGGCTGCTCGGTGCCGAGCTGGTGGGCGATCATGGTGGCCGCCGACGGGGTCTGCAGCAGGTGGCTGACGGTCGCGACGATGACGCAGTCGACCTGGCGGGCGTCGACCCCGGCGGCGTCGAGGGCCTGTTGTGCGGCCGCGACACTCATCGAGACGATGGTCTCGTCCTCGGAGGCGAAACGGCGGGTCCTGATGCCGGAGCGCTGCTGGATCCACTCGTCGCTGGAGTCGATCGCGTCGACGACCTCGGAGTTCGGGACCACGCGCGACGGACGGTAGGCGCCGACGCCGAGCACGGCGGCGTACGACGGTCCGGTCTCGGTCCGCAGCGTCGTCATGCCGGCACCACCTGGGTCTGGAGGGCGTGCCGCTCGCAGAACGCCCGGGCCTCGTCGAGCTGCTCCGGGCCGGTGAGCCCGAAGGTCTCGACCTCCTGCTCGCCGCCCCGGAAGTAGCGCTTGGCGATACCGGTGAGGGTACCGGCGGGCGGAAGCTCGAGGATGCCGGTCACGCCGAGGTCGGCCATCCGGGCCAGGCACAGGTCCCAGCGGACCGGACGGGCGATCTGGCCGACGATCCGCTCCAGCACCTCTCGGCCGTCGGTGAGCGTGGTGCCGTCGGAGTTGGTGATGAAGGGCGTGTGTGCGTCGGCGGCGGTGACGGCCCGGGCCAGCCCGGTGACGTGGTCGACGGCCGGCGCCATGTGGGGGGAGTGGAACGCGCCCGCGACCGAGAGCGGGCGCAGGCGGCCGCCCTTGGGGCCGTTCTCGGCGAATGCCGCCAGCTGCTCGGTCGTACCGGCGGCCACGATCTGGCCGGGGCCGTTGTCGTTGGCGGCGGTGAGGCCCTGCGCGGCGATGGCGGCCAGCACCTCGTCACGGTCGCCGCCGAGGACGGCGGTCATGCCGGTCGGGGTGACGGCGGCGGCATCGGCCATCGCGTTGCCGCGCTCACGGACCAGGACCATGGCCTGCTCGGCGGTGAGCACACCGGCGCCCACGGCCGCGGTGATCTCGCCGACGCTGTGGCCGGTCACGGCATCCGGGGTGACACCGAGCCGGCGTGCGGCGACCAGGCCGGCGGCGACCAGCAGCGGCTGCGCGATCTTGGTGTCGCGGATGGTGTCCTCGTCGGCCTCGGTCCCGTAGTGGCCCAGGTCGAGCCCGGCGACCGCGGAGAGCCAGTCGACGTAGGCGGCGACGGCGTCATCCTCCAGCCAGGGCGAGAGGAATCCTGGCGTCTGTGCGCCTTGTCCGGGGGCCACGATCACGAGCACGGATCCAGACTGCCGTCCGGGGCCTGACGACCGCGCCTGCACCGTCCACGAACTTGGCGCCGCGTCCTTGTGGGAGTCCTACAAGGACGCCGATCCGCCTGGGGCGTCCTCGGGGTCAGGTCGACTGGCGGCCCAGCACGAGCGCCAGCTGCAGGGTGAGCGCGTCGCGGGGGACCGAGGGGGTGAGGCCGGTGAGGTCGCCGATCTGGCCGAGCCGGTAGCGCACGGTGTTGGCGTGGACGAACAGGGTGCGGGCGGTGGCCTCGATGCCGGCACCGTTGGCGAAGTAGGCGACGAGGGTCTCGACCAGCTCACCGCGGGACTCCGCGAGCGGGCGGTAGAGGTCGTCGATCGCCTCCCAGCGGGCGAGGTCGTCGCCGGCGAGGATCCGCTCGGGGAGCAGGTCGTGGGCCGAGACCGGGCGCGGGGCGTCGGGCCAGCCGACGGCGGCGCGCAGGGCGTCGAGGGCGACCCGGGCCGAGACGTGGGCGTGGGCCAGGTCGGTCGCGGTCGGGCCGACCACGACGGCGCCCTCGCCGAACAGGTGGACCACGGTGCTGGCGTCCTTCTCGAGCTGGTCGACGCCGCCGAGGATGACGACGAGCAGATGGCCCTGGACCGCGCTCAAGGCATCGAGGCCGCCCTCGCGGGCGGCGCGTCGTACGTCGTCGAAGACGCCGGTCTGGCCCGCGGCGTCGGCCTCGGGCGGGGCGGTGCCGACCACCACCGCGACCTCGCCGCGGGAGGACCAGCCGACGGCGCTGGCCCGCGAGAGCACGGCCTCGTCGGTCTCGGCACGCAGGACGGCATCGACGGCGAGCGCCTCGAGCCGGGCGTCCCAGCGGCCGCGGACCTCGGCCGCGCGGGCGTAGACCTCGGCGGTGGCGAAGGCGACCTCGCGGCCGTAGCGCAGCACGGCGGCGTGCACGTCGGGCAGCACCTCGGGGTCCAGGAGGCGCTCGATGTTGGCCTCGACCTCGTCGATGGTGAGCTTGATCAGGTCGACGGTCTGGTGCAGGTCGACTGTGCCGGCCATCGCGCGGGGCGCCGCGCCGAAGACCTGGCCGACCAGCGCGTGGTCCTGCGGGTCGGAGGCGCCGGCGTCGGCGAACCAGTCGACGAAGCCCTTCACGCCGGCCTGGACGATCATCGCGACGTAGGAGCGCTCCTCGGCGCTCAGGTCGCGGAACCACGGCAGGTCGGAGTCCATCCGGGCGGTCGCCGCCGTGCTCAGCGAGCCGGTCGCGGCGCGCAGCTGCCGGGTGGCCTCGGCCCGCTGCGCCGAACCGGTGGGGGACATGGTCAAAGCCTAGGGGTCAAGGCCTCGCCCGCGATGCGGAGGCGGGGGTGTCGGGCGCCGGGCTCGCGTGGTTGAATCGTGCACCATTGCTAGCAGGAGTGAGCATTTGCTAGCCGAGCGCGGAGGGGGCGCAGCGATGTCGGTGGGGAACGACGTCCGGCACGGGGTCGAGTACGTCATGCTGCACGGCAAGCGCCGCGCGTACGTCAAGAAGGGCTCCGGCCCGGCGCTGTTGCTGCTGCACGGTCTCGCGTGCGACCACACCACGTGGGCGCACGTGATCGACGACCTCGCCGAGCGGTACACCGTGATCGCGCCCGACCTGCTCGGGCACGGCCTGTCGGACAAGCCGCGCGCCGACTACACGCTCGGTGGGTACGCCAACGGGATGCGCGACCTGCTCACCGTCCTCGGCATCGACAAGGTCACCGTGGTCGGCCACAGCTTCGGCGGCGGCGTCGCGATGCAGTTCGCCTACCAGTTCCCCGAGCGCACCCAGCGGGTGATGCTCGTGTCGACCGGCGGCCTCGGGCCCGAGGTGTCGCCGATGATCCGGCTGATCCAGGTGCCGGGCTGGTTCCGCGCCGTCGGGCTGCTGACCCTGCCCGGCGTCCGGCAGGTCGAGACCTTCGCCCTGCGTACGGCGTCCGGGCGGCTCACGTTCGGACCGCTGCGCAAGTACACCCGCGACCTCGACGAGGTCGCCGACATCGTCGAGTCGTGGAAGGACCGACGTACCCGGTTCGCGATCCGTCACCTGGTCCGCGCGGTGATCGACTGGCGCGGCCAGATCGTGACCATGTCCGACCGTGCGTACCTCAGCGAGGCCATGCCGATGGCCGTGCTGTGGGGCCGCGAGGACCAGGTCATCCCGGCCACCCACGCCGAGAACGCCCGGGCGCTGGCGCCCGACGTACGGGTGGACGTGCTCGCGGACGCCGGTCACTTCCCGCACAAGGACCACCCCGAGGAGTTCGTCCGGCTGCTCGACGACTTCATCTCGACGACCGAGCCGGCGTCGTACAACCGGGCGCGGTTCCGGCGGATGCTCAAGGCCGGCGCGACCGCGCCCCTCGGGCCGCTTGCCGCGGTCGCCGCGGCACAGGCGCGCGACGAGGCGGTCACCTCTGCCTGAGCCCGCAGCTGGCGGTCGTCGGTGCTGACGACCCTGACCAGCGTCTTCTGCCTGCTCGCCGTCGTACGGGCCCTCGACGGCGTCCACTTCTTCGGCGCGGTCGCCGAGACGATCATCGCGCTGCTGCGCACCCGCCGCTCCCTGGTGCTGGGCCTGGTCGGCCTCACGCTGGTCGCGTCGATGCTGATCACCAACGACATGGCGCTGCTCACCCTGCTGCCGCTCACCCTGGTGACGCTGCGGGCGACGGGCAACGACGACCTGGTGACCTTCGTCTTCGTGATGGAGACGGTCGCCGCCAACCTGGGCGGGATGATCACGCCCTTCGGCAGCCCCCAGAACCTCTACCTGTACCAGTTCTACGGGCTCGGGCTGGGGGACTTCTGGCGGATCATGGTGCTGCCGTTCGCCGCGTCGGTGGTGCTCATCGTGCTCGTCTGCCTGAAGGTACGGCGGACGCCGCACGAGCCGGTCGTCTTCCCCCACCGCGTCGTGCTCGGCCGCACGCTGCTCTACCTCGCGCTGTTCGCCGTCACCGTCGCGATCGTCGTCCGTGCGGTGCCGGTGTGGGCGGGGTTGGTCGTCGTGCTGGTGCTGCTCGTCGCCGACCGCTCCGCGCTGCTGAAGGTGGACTGGCTGCTCCTCGTCGTACTGGCCGGCTTCTTCGCGATCGCCGAGGGCCTGGCCCGGGTGCCGAGCGTCGCCGAGGCGCTGCGCGACGTGCTCGCGCTCGACCCGCTGCTGGTCAGCGCGCTCGCCAGCCAGATCCTGTCGAACGTGCCGACGGCGGTGCTCGCGGCGCCCTTCACGACCGAGCACGCGCAGCTGCTGGTGGGGGTCAACGTCGGCGGCGTCGGCACCATCGTCGCGTCCCTGGCCAGCCTGATCACCCTGCGCCAGCACGCCACGGCGCGTCCGGGGGAGACCCGCACGTTCCTGCGGGTCTTCACGCTCGTCAACGTCGCGTTCCTGGCGGTCCTGCTGGTGACGACGCGAGGGGCGGTCGCAGCCGGCTGGCTGTGACCGCCCCTCGACGTTCGCTCGTGCCGGTCGGGCGTCAGGCGTCGCCGCCCTCCTGCAGCACACCGGCGACGGCGGTCGGGTCGTCGATCCGGTAGCGCTCGACGGCCTCCTTGACCCGGCCGGGGTCGATCTCGCCGGCGTCGGCGAGCGCGGCGAGCGCCTGCACGACGACGGACGGGGCGTCGACCTGGAAGAACCGGCGGGCGGCCGGGCGGGTGTCGGCGAAGCCGAAGCCGTCGGCGCCGAGCACGTGGTAGTCGGCGGGCACCCACTGCGCGATCTGCAGCGGGACCGCGGTCATGTAGTCGGAGACCGCGACGACCGGGGCGTCGGCGTTCGCGCCGGCGCCGAGCGCCTCGGCGACGTACGGCGTGCGGTGGGCCTCGTCGGGGTGGAGCAGGTTCCACTTCTCGGCGGCGATGCCGTCGCGGGCCAGCTCGTTCCAAGAGGTGACCGACCAGGTCTCGGCCTGGACGCCCCACTCCTCGGCGAGGATGCGCTTGGCCTCCTCGATCCACGGGAAGCCGACGCCGGAGGCGAGCAGGCGCACCTGCGGTCCCTCGGACGTGGGGGAGTCGGTGACCTTGTACATGCCCTTGAGCAGGCCCGCGACGTCGAGGCCCTCGGGCTCGGCGGGCTGGTCGACCGGCTCGTTGTAGACGGTCAGGTAGAAGATCACGTCCTCCCCGAGCGGGTGCGCGGAGTTCACGCCGTACATCCGCTCGATGCCCGAGCGCATGATGTGTCCGACCTCGTAGCCGAACGCCGGGTCGTAGTGGACGACGGCCGGGTTCGTCGCCGCGAGCAGCGGGGAGTGGCCGTCGGCGTGCTGCAGGCCCTCGCCGGTCAGCGTGGTGCGGCCGGCGGTGGCGCCGATCAGGAAGCCGCGCGCGAGCTGGTCGGCCATCGCCCAGATCGAGTCGCCGGTGCGCTGGAAGCCGAACATCGAGTAGAAGATGTAGAACGGGATCATCGGCTGGCCGTGGGTCGCGTACGACGAGCCGGCCGCGATCGCGGAGGCCATCGCGCCGGCCTCGGAGATGCCCTCGTGGAGCATCTGACCCTGCGGCGACATCTTGTACGACAGCAGCATGTTGCGGTCGACGGACTCGAACTGCTGGCCGTGCGGGTCGTAGACCTTGGCCGAGGGGAACATCGCGTCCATGCCGAAGGTGCGGTACTCGTCGGGCGCAATGGGCACCAGGCGCTTGCCGATCTCGGGATCCTTCATCCAGTCCTTGAGCAGGCGGACCGCGGCCATGGTGGTGGCGACCTTGTGCTTGCCGGCGCCCTTCTTCAGGTCTGCGTACATCGCGTCGCCGGGGAGCTTCAGGGCCTTGGCGCGGATCACGCGCCGGGGGATCGAGCCGCCGAGCTGGCGACGGCGCTCCATCATGTACTCGATCTCCGGCGAGTCGGCACCGGGGTGGAAGAAGGGCGCGGCGCCGGTGGCCTCGTAGGCCGCCTCGAGGTCGCGGTCGCTGATCGGCAGGTAGAGCCGGTCGCGGAACTTCTTGAGGTCGTCCTGGGTGAGCTTCTTCATCTGGTGGGTGGCGTTCTTGCCCTCGAGGGCGTCGATCGTCCAGCCCTTGACCGTGTGGGCGAGGATCACCGTCGGCTGGCCGACGTGCTTGGTCGCCGAGTCGAAGGCGGCGTACACCTTGCGGTAGTCGTGGCCGCCGCGCGGCAGCTTCTCGATCTGCCGGTCGGTCATGTGCTCGACCATGGCGCGCAGTCGCGGGTCGGGGCCGAAGAAGTGCTCGCGGTTGTAGGCGCCGGACTCGACCGAGAAGGTCTGGAAGGCACCGTCGGGGGTGGAGTTCATCTGGTTGACGAGCACGCCGTCGACGTCGCGGGCGAGCAGGGCGTCCCACTCGCGACCCCAGATCACCTTGATCACGTTCCAGCCCGCGCCGCGGAAGTTGGCCTCGAGCTCCTGGATGATCTTGCCGTTGCCGGTGACCGGGCCGTCGAGCTGCTGCAGGTTGCAGTTGATGACCCAGGTGAGGTTGTCGAGCTCCTCGCGGGCGGCGATCCGGATGGCGCCGAGCGACTCGGGCTCGGCCATCTCGCCGTCGCCGAGGAACGCCCAGACGTGCTGCTGGCCGGTGTCCTTGATGCCACGGTTGGCGAGGTAGCGGTTGAACCGCGCCTGGTAGATCGAGTTGATGCCGGTCAGTCCCATGGAGACCGTCGGGAACTCCCAGAAGTCCGGCATCAGCCGGGGGTGGGGGTACGACGGCAGGCCGGCGCCCTTGCCGTGCTGGACCTCCTGGCGGAAGCGGAAGAGCTGATCCTCGCTGAGGCGGCCCTCGAGGAAGGCGCGGGCGTAGATGCCGGGGGAGGCGTGGCCCTGGATGAACAGCTGGTCGCCGCCGCCCGGATGGTCCTTGCCGCGGAAGAAGTGGTTGAAGCCGACCTCGTAGAGGCTCGCGCTGGACTGGTAGGTGGCGATGTGCCCGCCGACCTCGAGGCCCTTGCGGTTGGCGCTGGACACCATCACCGCGGCGTTCCAGCGGATGAACGCCCGGATCCGGCGCTCGACGTCCTCGTCGCCGGGGAACCACGGCTCGCGCTCCGGCGGGATGGTGTTGATGTAGTCGGTGCTGCGCAGCGCCGGCACGCCCACCTGCGCCTCACGGGCGCGCTCCAGCAGGCGCAGCATGACGTAGCGGGCCCGCTCCCGGCCGCGCTCGTCGACGAGCGCGTTGAACGAGTCGATCCAGTCCTGGGTCTCGTCGGGGTCGATGTCGGGGAGCTGGGTCGGCAGGCCCTCGTGGATGACCGAGGGAGTCGACGCCGCGCGCACGGCCGGGGTGGTGCCGTCGGAGTTGGTGCCGGTGTTCGTGTCGGAGGTCACGTCGCCCATCGTTGCACCTCTCAGAAGGGCAGAAAATCTACCCGTGAGTACTGCGAGGGAGACGTTCTGGGCGCCTGAGGGTTGCGCCACGACCCCAGACTCCGCTGGACTACTCCTCATCCCGCACCCGCGGGACGTTCGTCGTACCCGAACCACTGGAGGACTCACCGTGACTTCGACCGCCACCGGCGGCACCAGCTCATCCGGCCCGACCGGACCCGCAGAGAGGATGGGCCTCAAGCAGGGGATGGTGGTCCAGGAGCTCGGCTGGGACAACGACACCGACGACGAGCTGCGCGTCGCGATCGAGGACGCCATCGACGGCGACCTGGTCGACGGTGACTACGGCAACGTCGTCGACGCCGTCCTGCTGTGGTGGCGCAACGACGACGGCGACCTGGTCGACGGCCTGGTGGACGCCCTCACCGACCTCGTCGGGGGTGGCGTGATCTGGCTGCTGACGCCCAAGATCGGGCGCCCGGGCGCGGTCGACGCGGCCGACATCGCCGAGGCGGCCCCCATCGCCGGCCTCTCGCAGACGACCGCCGCCGCGGTCAGCAAGGACTGGGCGGCGACCCGACTGGTGGCACCCAAGTCCGTCGCCTGACGGCGTGGGCTTGAATAGGGGCATGGGGAAGATCGCGCACCTGGTCACCGGCCGGGTCAAGGACACCGGAACCAGCCTCAAGATCCTGACCGAGTCGGGGATCGTGCGCCCCTACTCGCCGCTCGTGATCGCCGGCATGGCCAACGCCCTGCGGCAGTGGAGCACCACGCCCGCGGGCGGGTTCAAGACCATCGCGCTGCGGATGCCCCAGCAGGTCGCGATCATCGACGAGCGCGGTGCGCTCACCTTCGGTGAGCTGCAGGAGCGCACCAACGCGCTGGCCCACGGGCTGCGCGCCCGCGGGGTGAGGGCGGGCGACGGCGTGGCCGTCATGTGCCGCAACCACCGCGGCTTCATCGAGGCCTCCATCGCCGTCAGCAAGCTCGGCGCGGACGTGCTCTACCTCAACACCGCCTTCGCCGGCCCGCAGCTGGCCGACGTGATCGCGCGGGAGAAGCCGCGCGTCGTCGTCCACGACGAGGAGTTCACCGGCCTGCTCTCCGGCGCCGACATCGCCGACCGGGTGCTCGGCTGGACCGACGGCGACGCGGGTCCGGACAGCCTGGAGGGACTCATCTCGGCGGGGGTCGCCGCCGGTCGCACCGCCGACCTCACGCCGCCGGCCAGCAAGGGCCGCACCATCATCCTCACCTCGGGCACGACGGGTACGCCGAAGGGTGCGCCCCGGCCCCAGGGCGGCCTGCCGGCGGCGATCTCGCTGCTGTCGCGGATGCCGCTCAAGAGCGGCTGGAAGTGCCACGTCGCCGCGCCGCTGTTCCACACCTGGGGCTTCGCGCACTACCAGCTCGCGATGATGCTGGGCACCACCCTGGTGCTCACCCGCAGGTTCGACCCCGAGGACGCGCTGCGGATCCTCCACGACGAGGAGTGCGACTCGTTCGCGGTCATCCCCGTGATGCTCCAGCGGATCCTGGCGCTGCCGGCCGAGACGCTGGACCGCTACCCGCTGCCGCACCTCAAGGCGGTCGCGTCCTCCGGCTCCGCGCTGCCCGGCGACCTGCCGACCCAGTGGATGGACCGCTTCGGCGACAACCTGTACTCCATCTACGGCTCCACCGAGGTCGCCTGGGCCTCGATCGCCTCCCCGAAGGACCTGCGCGAGGCGCCCGGCTGTGCCGGCCGGCTGCCGCACCAGACCGTCGTACGCATCCTCGACGCCGACGGCCGCGAGCTGCCGCAGGGGGAGTCGGGCCGGATCTTCGTCGGCAACTCCCTGCAGATCGAGGGCTACACCGGCGGTGGCGGCAAGGAGATGGTCGACGGCCTGATGTCGTCGGGCGACGTGGGCCGCTTCGACGCCGAGGGCCGGCTCTACGTCGAGGGCCGTGACGACGAGATGATCGTCTCCGGTGGCGAGAACGTCTTCCCGAAGGAGGTCGAGGACTGCCTCGCGGCCCACGAGCGGGTGGCCGAGGTCGCCGCCATCGGCGTCGAGGACCCCGACTTCGGCAAGCGGCTGCGGGCCTTCGTGGTCCGCGTCCCCGAGGCCGAGCCGGTCTCGGCCGACGAGCTCAAGGACCTGGTCAAGCAGAACCTGGCCCGCTACAAGGTGCCGCGCGAGATCGTCTTCCTCGACGAGCTGCCCCGCAACGCCACCGGCAAGGTCCTCAAGCGCGAGCTCGCGGCGATCGAGCCGACGGACTCCACCCCGTGAGGCCCGACGTGGCCGGACCGCCCAGCGCCGCCGCGGGCATCGAGATCGGCGGACTCGCGCCCGACTTCACGCTGCGCGACCAGTTCGGGCAGGACATCACCTTGTCGTCGTACCGCGGGGTCAAGGCGGTCGCGCTCGTCTTCTACCCGTTCGCGTTCAGCGGGGTGTGCAGCGGCGAGATGCACGGCATCCGGACCCGGCTCGACGAGTTCCTCACCTTCGACACCGAGGTGCTCGCGATCTCCTGCGACCCGGTCTACGCGCTGCGCGCGTTCAGCGACGCCGACGGTCTCAACTTCGGGCTGCTCAGCGACTTCTGGCCGCACGGCGAGGTCGCGCGGGCGTACGGCGTGTTCGACGAGCGCGGTGGCAGCGCCGAGCGGTCGTCGTACGTCATCGACAAGGCGGGCCGCCTGGCCTGGTCGGTGCACAACCCCAAGCCCGCCGCCCGGAGCGCCGACGACCTGCTCGAGGCGCTGCGCGCGGCTGCTGTCTAGGAGCCTGCTCCTAGACAGTTCGGTCCGTTCGCGTAGTCCATTTGGGTCATTTTTCAACTATTTGGGCTCGATCCGTTGGACGGACGGGATCCGGCGGCTACTGTTCTACTCGTTGAACCGCTGGTGACCCGAGACGCCAGCGGTTCAGCTCATTTTTGCCTCCGGTCCGGCGGGGCGCTGGTTTCGGTCCTGCGACCGCGCTTCGGTACGCTTGCCCGGCTTCCGGGCGTATAGCTCAGCGGTAGAGCCCCTCGCTTACAACGAGGTGGTCGGGGGTTCGATCCCCTCTGCGCCCACCGGTCCGGTGATTTGGCGACATGTCGTCAACATCTGTGCGAGGGTGTGCGCCATGTCGATCTCGGTGTCGCGGGCCGTCCCCGCCCTGCTGCTGTCCGTCCTCCTCTCGGGTGGTTCGGTCCTGCTCGCCGCGCCGGCGCAGGCTGACCGGTGGACGTACGACGACGCGGTGGGCGACGTGACCCAGCTGGTCGAGACGGACACCTCGCTGTCGGTCCAGTCGGTCCCGGAGCAGGCGAACGGCGACATCGTGCAAGTCGCCGTCGACCACCGACGCTCGAAGGTGGTCATCGACATCCGGACCCGGACCAGGATCACCGGTGCCTTCATCGCCGGCGTCGAGCTGCGCACGCGCGGTCACCACTTCGCGTTGATGTGGATGCGGGCGCCGGGGGCGAACAGCGCCGAGCTGATGGACTTCAACAGCAAGGACCTCACCGTGCGGTGCGGCGACCTGAAGCGCAGGCTCGTCGCGGGCAGGACCGGGATCCGGCTCTCGGTGCCGCGCACCTGCCTCGACGACCCGCGCTGGGTGCGGGTCGGGGCGACGCTGTCGACGTTCGGCCTAGTCACCGGGCAGAGCATGGACGACGACGGACTACGGACCGGTACAACGCTCAGCGGCGCCTCCGGGAAGTCGCCGAAGATCAGGCGCTGATCCGCGCCAGCTCGACGTACATGGCCTGCACTCCAGGGTGCCGGCTGTTCATGAGAACCCTCTCACCGGTGACTCATGCGTGCCTCACCCCGGCTCGAGAGGGTGGCGGTGTCGACGGGACGTCGACGTCCACCGATCGAGGAGGTACCCATGAAGAAGCCCCTGATGGTCGCGGTCAGCGCGCTGGGCGGTGTCACGGCGGCCGGAGTCGCCGTCAGCGTGCTCGCCTGGCCCGCCCAGGCCGGCGCCGCCGACACGAAGGTCGCGTTCAAGCGGGAGCAGGACACCGCCGACGTCGTGCTCGTCAACGACGATGACGACCCGGACGACGACCCGACCAACGCGGACACCCACACGAACACCGCCACCGGCACCACCGCCGGAGGCGTGACCAACACCCAGGGCGACGGCACCCGGACCGGTGCCCGCAGCGGCCGGGACGACAGCCGGACCGGCCGCGCGGCCGCGGCGGACTGGACCAACGACGGGCCCGGGCCGAAGGTGCGGGACTGGACCCGCAACCACACCAACGACAAGACCCGCCACAACACGCGCGGCTGACCATGGGCACGCTGTCGTCCTGGGAGCTCGCCGAGGGTGACGCGATCACCCCCGAGCTGACCGCGCTGCGGTCGCTCGGGGGTGGCTCGGCGTACGAGGCCTACCTGGCCTTCGACGAGATCACCTACGGGCCCGTCGTCGTCAAGGTCGTCCGCCCGGCGGAGGTCGACGACACGCACACGCTCGAGGGACTGGTCCGCGAGGCGACCGCCTTGGACGTCGCGCACCACCCCGTGACCGCCCGCGGCCTGCGGTACGCCGTCGACGGCCCCCGTCCGCACCTGGTGCTCGAGTACGTGGAGGGACCCAGCCTGTCCCGCCTGATCCGGCGGCACCGTCGGCTCTCGCCGCAGCAGTACCTCCCGCTCGCGGTCGACCTCGCCTCCGCGCTGCACTTCTTCCGGCACGCTGACGTGTGCCACCTCGACCTGAAGCCGAGCAACGTGATCATGGGCTCGCCGGCGCGACTGATCGACTTCTCGGTCGCCCGCCAGGCCGCGCATGCCGCCGAGATCACCGGGAACATCGGCACCGACGCGTACATGGCGCCCGAGCAGGCCGCGCCCGGTGGTGCGTACGGCGTCCCCGGTCATGCGAGCGACCTCTGGGGTCTCGGCACGACCCTGTTCCACGCCGTTGCCGGATATCGCCCCTTCCGCGACGGCGACCCGGCCGCCGCCGAGGCCGCCGACCGGTTCCCGCAGCTGCTGGACGCGCCGGCGGAGCTGCCGGCCGACGTACCGGCGGCGGTGGACAAGGTCGTGCACGCGCTGCTGGAGCCCGACCCGGCCGACCGGCCACTGCCCCGCGAGGTCGCCGAGGCGCTGGAGCCGGAGATCGCGGCGCTGCCGGCTCCACGGCTGCACTGGAAGGGTTGAGTTGCCGCTTTCTCACCGTCGAGTTGCCGCATCCCAACCGTCGAGGTCCGAACTCAACGGTGAGGATGGGGCAAGTCAACGGTGAGGATGGGGCAAGTCAACGGTGAGGATGGGGCAAGTCAACGGTCGAGGCGGTAGCCCATCCCGCGCACGGTGCTGATCGCGTCGGCGCCGAGCTTGCGGCGCAGGTAGCCGACGTAGACGTCGACGACATTGGAGCCGGGGTCGAAGTCGAGGCCCCAGACCTGGTCGAGGAGCTGCTCGCGGGAGAGCACCTGGCCGGCGTTGCGCAGGAAGGTCTCGGCGAGGGCGAACTCGCGCGCGGACAGCTCGACCTCGCGTCCGGAGGCGGTGGCGCGGCGGGTGCGCAGGTCGAGCTCGATGCCGGCGGCGGCGAGGGTGTCGGGGGTGCCGTTGCCCGCGGGTACGGTGCTCGCCTGCCGCAGCCGCAGGCGGACCCGGGCGCTCAGCTCGGCGAAGCGGAACGGCTTGGCCATGTAGTCGTCGGCCCCGCCCTCGAGCGCGGTCACGGTGTCGGCGACCGAGTCGCGGGCGGTGAGCACGATGACCGGCACCCGCGAGCCCTGGGAGCGGAGCTGGTCGAGCAGCTCGAAGCCGTCGATGCCGGGCAGGCCGATGTCGAGGACGACGAGGTCGACGTCGCCGGCGAGGGCGTGGTCGAGGCCGCGGTGGCCGTCGGAGGCGACGGTGGTGCGGTGCCCCTCGGCGCGCAGGCCCTTGGCCACGAAGGAGGCGATCCGCTCCTCGTCCTCGACGATCAGGATGTGGGCCACGTCAGGACCTGGGTCTGCTCGGAGTCGGCGGGGTCCGGCTGCACCGCGGGTACGTCGATCGCGAACCGGGCGCCGGGGCCGGGAGCCGAGCGGTCGACGTACGCCCTCCCGCCGTGGGCCTGGGCGATCGCGCCCACGATGGAGAGCCCGAGCCCGAAGCCCTCGTCGCCCTCGGGTACGGCGGCGCGGCCGAACCGGCCGAAGATCCGCTCCTCGTCGCCGGGCGCGACACCGGCGCCGTCGTCCTGGACCCAGCAGTGCAGGGTCGCGTCATCCACCGTGGCGCCGATGGCGATCCGGCCGGCGGGCCCGGTGTGCTTGACGGCGTTGTCGGCGAGCGCGAGCAGCGCCTGGGTGATCCGCTGGCCGTCGAGAACCAGCTCGGCAGGCAGCGCCGGGGACGTCTCGAGCACCCAGTGCCGCTCGCCGAGGGCGCTGGCCTTGGTGAGCACGGCGGCGAGCAGCGCGGACGGGTCGGTGGGCCCGGGGGCGAGGAAGTCGGGCCGGTCGCTCTTGGCCAGCACGATCAGGTCGCCGACCAGGCGGGCCATCCGGTCGACCTCGTCGAGCAGCAGTGCCCGGGTCTCGGCGACCTCCTGCGGGTTGCCGGTGTCGAGCAGCTCGAGGTGCCCACGGAGCACGGTCAGCGGCGTGCGCAGCTCGTGGCCGGCGTCGTCGAGGAACTGCCGCTGGCCGGCGAAGGCCCGCTCCAGCCGGTCGAGCATCCCGTTGACGGTGCGGGTGAGGGCGGTGATGTCGTCGTTGCCACGCTCCGGCAGCCGGCGCGACAGGTCGGTCGCGGTGATCGTGTCGGCAGCCTGGTGCAGGGTGCGCAGCGGACGCAGCAGCCGCCCGGACACCCAGGCCGCGGTGGCGGTCACCAGGACGGCGGACAACAGCGCGACGAGGGTGTAGGTGCGCATCGTCTGCCCGAGCTCGCCGCGGTCCTCGGCGAGGTAGGTGACCACCAGCAGGGCGCCGCGCTGGCTGCCCTGGGCGACCGGCTGGGCGGTGATCCGCACCTCGCCGCGGTCGGTGTCGAGGTAGGTCGTACCGCCGTCGACGACCAGCGACGCGACCGCCTCCTGGAAGGCCGGCTCGTCGACGAGGTCGTCAGCGGGGAACTGCACCAGGGTGCCGTCGCCGATCCAGCCGACGAGCAGCTCGTCGTCGTCGGGGACGTTGCGGGTCAAGAAGCCCTCGAGCAGGTCGCGGACCGTCGCGAAGTCGCCGGTGCGCTGGAGGGCGACGAACTCGTCGAGCTCCTGCTCGACCTCGCTCTGCAGGGTCTCGGTCAGCGCCCGGCTCTCGACCCAGTAGACGATCAGGCCGGCGCCGGCGAGGGCGACGGTGACGAGCAGCGCGACGGCCGCGGTGATCCGGGTCCGGACGGACAGCCCCGCCCGAACGGGCTCAGTCGTCATCGTGCCCGCGGTCGCCCCGGTCGTCGTCATGACGGTCGTCGTCGCGGTCGTCGCCGTCGTCGTGCCCGCGGCGGTCGTCGTCCCGGTCGTCCCGGTCGTCGTCGCGACCGCGGCGGTCGTCGTCACCGTCGTCGTCGAGATCGGGCTGCGGCGTGATCACCTCGGCCGAGGGGGTCGTCGGCGGGCCCTGGGGGACGGTGGGGGAGGTGGAGGGCGTGGAGGGCGTCGCGGTGCTGCCGGCCGGTGCGGGGCCGAGGTCGATCGGGGTCCGTGCGGGCGGCTCGTCGGCGCCGGCGCGGACCACGGCGCCGGCGGTGAACCCGGCCAGCACCATCAGCGCCGCCACGGGCAGCAGGATCTTCCACGCACGACTCATGACCCGATCATCCTGCCTGATCGTGGGCCGGCCGTGAGATCCGGATGAGAGTCCTCTCATCCGACACCTCGGGTGCCTCCTTTCGGAGGGGGCGCCCGAGGGGGCCGCGGGCCTAGGGTGGTGGGTGTCACATCCGTGTGTCCCGAGCCCAGGAGGCCCCGCGTGTTCGTCCCGTTCAGCGTCAACGACTTCCTCGACCGGGCCGTCCAGGTGTACGGCGAGCGGGTGGGTGTCGTCGACGAGCCGACCCAGCCCGCGCCGAGCCAGGGCGAGCTCACCTATGCGCGGATCGGCGAGCTGGCCCGGCGCCAGGCCGCGAAGCTCGACGAGCTCGGGATCGGCGTCGGGGAGCGGGTGGCGGTCGTCAGCCACAACAGCAGCCGGCTGCTGACCTCGTTCTTCGGCGTGAGCGGCTGGGGCCGCGTGCTGGTGCCGGTGAACTTCCGGCTCAGCCCCGACGAGGTGCAGTACATCGTCGACCACTCCGGCGCCCGGGTGCTCTACGTCGATCCGGAGCTCGAAGAGTCGCTGGCGGGGGTGACCTGCGAGCAGAAGTACCTGCTCGGCGACGACGACGCGCTCTATGCCGCGCCGGGCGTGGAGCCCAAGGCGTGGGAGCACGACGAGGCCGCGACCGCGACCATCAACTACACCTCCGGCACCACCGCGCGCCCCAAGGGCGTGCAGATCACGCACCGCAACATCTGGGTCAACGCACTGACCTTCGGCCTGCACGCCGGGATCGGCGACCGCGACGTCTACCTGCACACGCTGCCGCAGTTCCACGCCAACGGCTGGGGGATGCCCTTCGCGATGACCGGCGTCGGTGCGCGGCACATCATCCTGCGCAAGGTCGACGGTGCCGAGATCCTGCGCCGGGTGCGCGACCACGGCGTGACCGTGATGTGTGCGGCACCCGCGGTGGCGGCCGCCGTACTGGAGGCCGCGCAGAGCTGGGAGGGCGAGATCCCCGGGCGCGACAAGGTGCGGATCATCATGGCCGGCGCCCCGCCGCCGACGAAGACGGTGATCCGGGTCCAGGAGGAGCTGGGCTGGGAGTTCATCCAGATCTACGGCCTCACCGAGACCTCGCCGCTGCTGACCATCAACCGCACGCGCGAGGAGTGGGACGACCTCTCGGCCGAGGAGCGGGCGACCCGGCTCACCCGCGCGGGCGCGCCCGCGATCGGCGTACGGCTGGCGATCGACGAGTCCGACGAGGGCGCCGGCGAGGTGCTCGCGCAGTCGAACGTGATCCTCGAGGGCTACTGGGAACAGCCCGAGGAGTCGGCCGCGGCGCTGGCCGGCGGCTGGTTCCACACCGGTGACGGTGGTGTGCTGGGCGAGGACGGCTACCTCACCATCGCCGACCGCAAGAAGGACGTCATCATCACCGGCGGCGAGAACGTCACCTCGATCGAGGTCGAGGACACGCTGTTCTCGCACCGGGCCGTCGCCGAGGTCGCGGTGATCGGCGTCCCCAGCGAGAAGTGGGGCGAGACGATCAAGGCGCTCGTCGTGCTCACGCCCGACGCGACCGCCGGCCCCGAGATGGAGGCCGAGCTGATCCGTTGGTGCAAGGACCGGCTGGCGGGCTACAAGTCGCCGACGTCGGTCGAATTCCGCACCGAGCTGGCGCGGACGGCGACCGGCAAGCTGCAGAAGTTCAAGCTGCGCGCGCCCTACTGGGAGGGCTACTCCCGCGGCGTGAACTGACCGAGGATCCCGTCGACCAGGGCGACCTGGGCGGCGCGGGAGGTCGTCGCGGGGTCGAGCACGGCCGTGACCTGGAGGCCGATGATCGTGGTCATCAACAGCTCCACGCCGGCGGGTACGGCCGCGGCCGGCAGCTCTCCCGCGTCGATGGCCTCCTGCCAGTGCCGGGCCATCTGCTGCTTCCACTCGGCGACCGCCGCGTTGTTGAGCTCGGCCATGGCGGCGTCGCCCATGGCGCGCTGCCACAGCGACATCGCGATCCGTGCCTCCAGCCGGGCCTCCGCGGTCAGCGGCATCACCTCGTGGCACAGCCGGCGCAGGGCGCTCAGCCCGGTGCGGTGGCCGACCGAGGCCTCGATCCGCTGGTTGGTCGCGTCGAGGACGTGCTCGTAGGAGGTCCGCAGGATCTCGTCCTTGCCGGCGAAGTAGTGGCTGAGGGCACCGTTGGTGTACCCGGCCTCCGCGGCGAGGTCACGCATGTTGACGCCGTCGACGCCTCGCGTGGCGAGCAGCCGCCAGGCCGCCGCGATGATCGCGCGGCGGCGCTCGTCGTGGTCGACCAGTCGCGGCACCTTGCGTCCTCGCTCTCGCCGTAAAGGTATTGCCCATGTCGGCGGCCGGCCGCCGGCTGTAGCGTGCGTCACATTGTTGGTTCTACGTTCGTTGAATCATAGCGCACCCCAGGGAGTTCACATGGTCGACACCACGCGATCGGCGGCGCCGACGACCGGCACGTCCTTGAAGGGCTCGGTCGGAGTCGCCGGCATCGTGTTCCTCGTCATCGCGGCGGCGGCACCCCTCACGGCCGTGGCGGGCTCACTGCCGGTCATGGTGGCGATCGGCAACGGCGCGGGCGCGCCGCTGGCGTACGTCGTCGCGGCGGCGGTGCTGCTCGTGTTCAGCGTCGGCTACGCCGCGATGAGCAGCGAGGTGACCGACACCGGAGCGTTCTACGCCTACGTCACCCAGGGTCTCGGCCGTTCGTCCGGCCTCGGCGCGGCGGCACTCGCCCTGCTGGCTTACACGACCATCCAGGCGGCCATCTACGGCCTGGCCGCCTCGACCCTGCGCGACGTCGTGCTGCGCTTCGGTGGCCCGGACCTGCCGTGGTGGCTGTGGGCGGTGGTGCTGCTGGGCGTGGTCGCCCTGCTCGGCTACCGCAGCATCGACCTCGGCGCCCGGGTCCTGGGCTTCCTTCTCGTCGCCGAGATCGCACTGATCGTCCTGCTCTCGGTCGCGGTCCTGGTGCGGGGCGGCGCCCACGGCGTCGACGCGGCGTCGTTCACGCCGTCCGCCTTCTTGTCCGGGTCGCCGGGGATCGCCCTCATGTTCGCGATCGGCTCCTTCGTGGGCTTCGAGGCGACCGCGATCTACGGCGAGGAGGCGCGCGACCCGAGGCGGACCGTGCCGGTCGCGACCTACGTGGCCGTGGCCACCATCGGGGTCCTGTACGCCGTCGCGAGCTGGGCCGTGGTGCTGGCGTTCGGCAGCGACGAGGTCCAGGCCGCGGCGCAGGCCGACCCGGCGGGGCTCACCTTCGTCGCCGCGAGCACCTTCCTCGGTGGCACGGCGGCCGACGTGATGATGGTGATGCTGGTGACCAGCCTGTTCGCAGCCCTGCTCGCCTTCCACAACGCGATCGCGCGCTACGCCTTCGCGCTGGCCCGCGCCGGCTACGCGCCCCGCCGGCTGATGGAGGTCCACCCCCGGCACGGGTCCCCCCACGCGGGCTCGCTCGTGCAGACCGCCAGCGCCGTCGTCCTCGTCGGGGTGTTCGCCCTCGCCGGCGCCGACCCCGTCCTGGAGCTGTTCACCTGGATGGCCGGCGTCTCGATCGTGGCGATCCTCGCCGTCATGGTGCTGACCAGTGTCGCGATCATCGCCTACTTCCGGTCGGTGGGCTCGGGCCGGACGCTGTGGCACACGACCGTCGCGCCGGTTCTCGGCACCCTCGGACTGGTCGGCATCACGGTGCTCGTGATCGCCAACTTCACCACGCTGATCGGCGGGTCGAGGGTGCTGGCGATCGCCTTCCTCGCCCTCGTCGCAGCGACCTTCCTCGGCGGCACGGCCGTGGGGCGCTGGCGGCGTCCCGCGCGCCGCTCCGCCTGACCACCGAACCGTCCCTCCCGAAGGAGTCACCATGTCCACCCACACTGCACCCGCACGACCCGAGAGCCCGTCCGTGATCGTGGTCGGGGCCGGCTTCGCCGGCCTGGTCGCCGCCCGCGAGCTGGAGGCGGCCGGCGTCGACGTGCGGATCTACGAGGCCCGCGACCGGATCGGCGGCCGGGCCTGGACCGACGAGCGACTGGGCGGTCACGCCCTGGAGATGGGCGCGACCTGGGTGCACTGGATGCAGCCGTTCATATGGACTGAGATCACCCGCTACGCCCAGCAGATCCACCCTAGCCCCGACGTCGAGTCGGCCTACTGGGTCAGCGACGGCGTCGTCCACGCCGGGACCGAGCACGAGCTCGACACGAGGCTGGCGCGCCTGCAGGACACCATCTTCGAGGGGTCGCGCGAGTTCTTCCCCTATCCCCACGACCCGCTGTTCGTGCTGCGCTCGGACGACACCGACCCCGACCTGCGCGAACGCTTCCTCGCCGCGGACAAGGGCAGCGTGCTCGACTGTCTGCGCACCGGCGAGTTCAGCCAGGAGGACATCGACCTCGCCGACTCGTACTGGTCGGCCGGCTACCAGGGGTCGACCGCGACCGCGTCGCCTCTGATGGCCAAGCACTGGGCGTCACTGAGCGACCACCGCAGCTCACTGATGGACGAGCAGACCCTTCGGTTCAAGCTGAGCAACGGGATGCGCGGGCTGTACGACGCCATCGCCGCCGACCTGCGCTGCCCGGTCTCCCTCTCGACGCCCGTCGCCTCGGTCCGGCACGACGCCGACCGGGCACGGGTCGTGCTCGCCGACGGCCGGGTCGACGAGGCGGACGCCGTCATCGTCACCGCGCCGATCGGTGCGCTGGGGCGGATCGAGTTCTCACCGGCCCTCTCGGACCTGCAGCGGGAGGTGGTCGCGGACGGCACCAACTCGGTCGGCTTCAAGGTCTGGATCAAGGTCGCCGGCCGGCACTCGGTCATCGCGGGCGCGCCGGGCGTGCACCCGATCTCCCTGGTGCGTAGCGAGTACTTCCTCGACGAGGAGGACGCCACGATCCTGGTCGGCTTCGGGTCCGATCACACGGCCATCGACATCGAGGACGTCGCCTCGGTGCAGCGCGCGGTCGACGTGTGGGAGGCCGGGCTGAGGGTGATCGACTGCGGCGGCCACGACTGGGTCGCCGATCCCTGGTCGGGGCAGACCTGGGCCACCTTGAAGTCGGGGCAGTTCATCAACGGCTGGAGCCACTTCACCGAGCCCTCGGGGCGCCTGCACTTCGCCGGCGCCGACTATGCGAAGGGGTGGAACGGCGTCGTCGTCGACGGTGCGATCGAGTCCGGCATCACCACGGCGCGCCGGGTGCTGGGCGACCTGCGGGCGGGTCAGGCGATGCGCCAGGTGAACTGATCGGCAGGGACCAGCGTGGCGGCCCAGTCGGCGGCCTGCCACGCCGTGACGGTGGCCTGCGCCCACGCCGGGTCCTCCGAGGCGACGACGTCGACCGCGGTGTCCACCGGGGCCGGGGTCGGGGCGGCGAGCGGCTGCCCGCTGATCGGGTCGGTGAGGTCGGGGGCGCCGTCGACGCAGGTCACCCGGCGCAGGCCGATGCCGAGGCGTCGCTGGTGCTGGGCCAGGCTCAGCGCGGCGATCCCGGCGGCGCCGTACCCGACGACGGAGACCTGGTCCGGCGGGTGCACCGCCGACTGGCGGGCGTAGCGGACCGAGCGGAGCAGGTCGCGGCCGTCCTCCCAGGTCGGTACGACGACGCGGACCCCGCTGCGGGTGGCGATCCGGCTCGCCAGGGCGCCGACCGCGTCGGCGTCGGTGCGGACGGCGGGGTGCCACAGCACGAGGGTGTCCAGGTTGGGGTGGCCGTGCACGGCCACGTTGAGGCCGGGCGCCTGCGGGGAAGTCACGGGTCCACCGTAAGGTGATGCCCCACAGGTCCGCGGTGCAGGAACCCGGTGTGAGACCGGGGCGGTTCCGCCACTGTGACCCCGACGCCTTCGTGCGGCGGGCAGCCAGACACTGGCCGCGGACACACCTACCGAAGAGGGGCGCGAACCCCGAGGAGGCCTTGAGCGTCATGGCGCGCATCGCACTGCTGTCCACGTCCGACACCGACCTGCTGTCCGCGCGGGCCAGCGGCGCCGACTACGGCTGGGCCAACCCGAGTCGCTCGGACCTCGAGAATCTCGTCGCCCTGGCGTCCGACGCCGACCTGGTCGTCATCCGGCTGCTCGGCTCCCCGCAGCAGTACGACGCGGAGCTGGCCGCCCTGCGCGGCACCGGCCGGCCGCTCGTGGTGCTCGGCGGCGAGCTGACGCCCAGCGCGGAGCTGATGGAGGCCTCGACCGTGCCGGTCGGGATCGCCGCGGAGGCGCACCGCTACCTGGCCGAGGGCGGGCCGCGGAACCTCACCGAGCTGCACCGCTTCCTGTCCGACACGGTGCTGCTGACCGGTGAGGGCTTCGACGCTCCCGAGGTGATCCCGGCGTGGGGGATCGTGGAGCGGGAGCGTCTCGACACGCCGTCGAGCTCGGGGTCGGCGAAGGTGGGGGTGCTCTTCTACCGGGCGCACCAGGCGAGCGGGAACACCGCGTTCGTGCACGCGCTGTGTGACGCCATCGACGCGACCGGTGACGCGGTCGGTGTGCCGATCTTCGCCGGCTCGCTCCGGGCCGCTCCCGACGAGCTGTTCACCGCGCTCGGCGCCCTCGACGCACTGGTGGTCACGGTGCTGGCGGCGGGCGGCTCCACGCCGGCCTCGGTGAGTGCGGGCGGGGAGGACGAGACCTGGGACGTGGAGCGGATCGCCGCGCTCGACATCCCGGTCCTGCAGGGACTGTGCCTGACGAGCAGCCGCGCGGAGTGGGAGGAGTCGGACGACGGTGTCACCCCGCTCGACTACGCCAACCAGGTCGCGATCCCCGAGTTCGACGGGCGGATCAGCACCGCGCCGTTCTCGTTCAAGGAGATCGACCCCCGTGATCCCGCCGGGCTGCCGTCATACGTCGCCGACCCGGAGCGGGCGGCGCGTGTCGCCGGGCTGGCGGTGAACTACGCGCGGCTGCGGCGGATCCCCAACCAGGACAAGCGGATCGCGCTCATGCTGAGCGCCTACCCGACCAAGCACTCGCGGATCGGCAACGCCGTCGGCCTCGACACCCCGGTCTCCGCGGTGCGGATGCTGCGCCGGCTCCGCGACGCGGGCTACGACGTCGGCGACGGGTTCGGTGTGCTGGACCTCGACGACGACACGGTCGCCGGCGACACCCTGATCCACGCGCTGATCGCCGCCGGCGGGCAGGACGAGGAGTGGCTGACGTCGGTGCAGCTGACCGACGCGCACGTGCGGGTCTCCGCCGAGGAGTACGCCGCGTGGACGGCCGACCTGCCCGAGGACCTGCGCGAGTCGATGGTCGAGGCGTGGGGGCCCGCGCCGGGACGGCTGTTCGTCAACGACAGCGACGAGATCGTGCTCGCCACCCTGCGGGCCGGCAACGTCGTGCTGATGATCCAGCCGCCCCGCGGCTTCGGCGAGAACCCGGTCGCGATCTACCACGACCCCGACCTGGCGCCGTCGCACCACTACCTGGCGGCGTACCGCTGGGTGCAGCACGGCTTCGGCGCGCATGCCGTCGTGCACCTCGGCAAGCACGGCTCGATGGAGTGGCTGCCGGGCAAGAACGCCGCCCTGTCGGCGTCCTGCGCGACCGACGCGGCGATCGGCAGCACGCCGCTGATCTACCCGTTCCTGGTCAACGATCCCGGCGAGGGCGCGCAGGCCAAGCGCCGCGCGCACGCGACGATCATCGACCACCTGGTGCCGCCGATGGCCCGCGCCGAGGCGTACGGCGACATCGCGCGTCTCGAGGGCCTGCTCGAGGAGTACGACAAGATCTCCGCGATGGACCCGGCCAAGCTGGCCGCCATCCGCGGCGAGATCTGGGCCTTGATGCGGGCCGCCGAGCTGCACCGCGACCTCGGGCTGGAGGACCGCCCGGAGGACGACGACTTCGACGACTTCCTGCTCCACGTCGACGGCTGGCTGTGCGAGATCAAGGACGTCCAGATCCGCGACGGGCTGCACGTCCTGGGCCAGGCGCCGGAAGGCGAGGCGCGGGTCAACCTGGTGCTCGCGATCTTGCGTGCCGCGCAGGTGTGGGGCGGCCAGGCGCAGGCGGTGCCGGGGCTGCGGGCCGCGCTCGGCCTGGCCCCTGACGCGCCGACGGTGGAGGTTGACCGGGTCGAGGCCGAGGCGCGGGCGCTGGTCGAGGCGATGGAGAAGTCGGGCTGGGACGCGGGGCACGTCGATGACCTGCACCCCTCGGCCGACGTACGACGGGTGCTGGCGTTCGCCGCCACCGAGGTCGTCCCGCGGCTCGGGCGGACCACCGACGAGCTCGACCACACGCTGCACGCACTGGCCGGTGGCTTCGTGCCGGCCGGTCCGTCGGGCTCGCCGCTGCGCGGCCTGGTCAACGTACTGCCGACCGGACGCAACTTCTACACCGTCGACCCGCGGGCGGTCCCGTCCCGCCTCGCGTGGCAGACCGGGCAGGCGATGGCCGAGTCGCTGGTCGAGCGCTACCTGTCGGAAGAGGGCGCCTATCCGGAGTCGGTGGGCCTCTCGGTGTGGGGGACGTCGGCGATGCGCACGTCCGGCGACGACGTGGCCGAGGTGCTCGCGCTGCTCGGCGTACGCCCGGAGTGGGACGAGGCGTCCAAGCGGGTGCACACGCTGAGCGTGATGCCGCTCGAGGAGCTGGGCCGGCCACGGATCGACGTGACCGTGCGGATCTCCGGATTCTTCCGCGACGCCTTCCCGCACGTCGTGGCGATGCTCGACGACGCGGTCCGCATGGTGGCCGAGCTCGACGAGCCGCTGGACCGGAACTTCGTGCGCTCGCACGCCCAGGCCGACCTCGCCGAGCACGGTGACGAGCGGCGGGCGACGACGCGGATCTTCGGCTCCAAGCCGGGGTCCTACGGCGCCGGCATCCTGCAGGCGGTCGAGTCCGGCTCGTGGCGCGACGACGGGGACCTCGCCGAGGTCTACACGGCGTGGGGAGGCTTCGCCTACGGCCGCGACCTGGACGGCGTACCCGCCTCCGACGACATGCGCGCCAACTACCGGCGGATCAAGGTCGCGGCCAAGAACATCGACACCCGCGAGCACGACATCGCCGACAGCGACGACTACTTCCAGTACCACGGCGGCATGGTCGCCACGATCCGCGCGCTGACCGGAACCGCGCCCAAGGCGTACGTCGGAGACTCGACCACGCCGGACGCCGTCCGCACCCGGACGCTGCAGGAGGAGACCAACCGGGTCTTCCGTGCGCGCGTGGTGAACCCGCGCTGGATCGGCGCGATGCAGCGGCACGGCTACAAGGGCGCCTTCGAGCTGGCCGCGACCGTCGACTACCTCTTCGGCTTCGACGCGACCGCCGGGGTGGTGCACGACTGGATGTACGAGTCGCTGGCCCAGTCGTATGTGTTGGACGAGACCAACCAGGAGTTCCTGCGCAGGTCGAACCCGTGGGCGCTGCGCAGCATCGTCGAGCGGCTGCACGAGGCGAAGGACCGCGGCCTGTGGGAGTCGCCCGATCCCGAGGTGCTGGCCGCGCTGCAGGCGGCGTACCTCGAGGTCGAAGGGGACCTCGAGGACCGATGAGGGTCAGGATCGTCGGGTTCGGGATGGGGCCGCAGCACGTCACGCCGGAGGCCGCGGCGGCCCTGGCCGGGTGCGACTACGCGCTCGCCGTGGCCAAGCGGGACGACGACCCGCTGCTGGCCGTCCGGCAGGCGGTCGCGGACGCGCACGGCCTGGAGCTCGTCGTGGTCCGCGACCCCGAGCGGGACCGCTCGCCGGGACTGGACCGCGCGGGCTACGAGGGCGCCGTCGCCGACTGGTACGCCGCCCGCCTGGCGGCGTACCGCTCCGTGATCGAGGGGCGCGACGGCACGTGCGCCTTCCTGGTCTGGGGCGACCCGTCGCTGTACGACGGCGCGATCCGGGTCTTCCAGGAGCTCGGTGCCGACTTCGACGTCGTGCCGGGGATCAGCGCGCCGCAGGTGCTCGCCGCGCGGCACGGGATCGTGCTGCACGAGGTCGGGCAGCCGGTCCACGTCACGACCGCGCGTCGGCTCCGGGCCGACGTCGGCCTGGGGCAACGGAATCTCGTGGTGATGCTGACCTCCGGCGTCGACCTCGACGGCTTCGCGGACTGGACGATCTGGTGGGGCGCGAACCTCGGCGGCGTCGGGGAACGCCTCGTGTCCGGTCTCGTCCGGGACGTGGCCGGGCAGATCGCCGCGGCGCGGGCGGATGCGAAGGCCGAGGCCGGCTGGGTGATGGACCTGTTCCTGCTGCGGGGACCGGCGGACGGGGGAGCCGATGGGGCTGCCTGAGCGTGACGTGCTGCTCTGCCGCGACTGCTGCTGCGGCACGGCCGGCAAGCATCCGGACGTCGACCACCGTGCGCAGCGCGACGAGATCGAGGCGCTCGACGACCCGGCGGGGCGTCGCGGACCGCGGGTCCGGGTCCGCGTGGTCGACTGCCTCGACGAGTGCGACCGGTCCAATGTCGTGCTGGTCCGCGACTTCACCTGGTTCCCCGGCGGGCGACGGCCCAAGGACACCTGGCTCGGCGGTGTCCTCTCGGGAGCGGCCACGGATGCGGTCGTGGACTGGGTGCGCGAGGGTGGACCCGTGCCGACAACGCTGCAGCGCCACGTCTTCCGGGGGAAGCGAGGGTGACGCGGGGCGCAGCCCTGCTCGTCGCGGGCATGACCTCCGACGCCGGCAAGAGCGTGCTCACGACCGGCCTGTGCCGGGCGTTCGCGCGGCGCGGGATCCGGGTGGCGCCGTACAAGGCGCAGAACATGTCCAACAACTCGATGGTCGTGGTCGACGGGGACGGTGGGGTCGGGGAGATCGGCCGGGCCCAGTGGGTGCAGGCGATCGCTGCCGGGGCCGAGCCCGAGGTCGCGATGAACCCGGTGCTGCTCAAGCCCGGCAGCGACCGGCGCAGCCACGTCGTGCTGATGGGGCGGCCCGACGGCGAGGTCTCCGCGCGCAACTGGCACGACGGGCGCGCGCGGCTCGCGGCGACCGCGTTCGACGCCTTCGACGACCTCCGCTCGCGCTACGACCTCGTCGTGGCTGAAGGTGCGGGCAGCCCGGCGGAGATCAACCTGCGTGCCACCGACTACGTCAACATGGGCCTCGCGCGGCACGGCGACGTGCCGACGATCGTGGTCGGCGACATCGACCGCGGCGGCTGGTTCGCCTCCGCCTACGGCACGCTGATGCTGCTCGATGCCGCGGACCAGGCGCTGGTCAAGGGGTACGTCGTCAACAAGTTCCGCGGCGACGTCGACCTGCTGCGCCCGGGCCTGGCCGACCTCGAGCAGCGCACCGGACGTCCGACGTACGGCGTGCTGCCGTGGCACCCCGACCTGTGGCTGGACTCCGAGGACGCGCTCGACCTGGCCGGTCGCCGGGCCGAGGTGGGTGCGGGCGTGCGGCGGGTCGCCGTCGTACGGCTGCCGCGGATCAGCAACTTCACCGACGTCGACGCGCTCGGGCTGGAGCCGGCGCTGGACGTCGAGTTCGTCTCCGACCCGGCCCGGCTGGCCGACGCCGACCTGGTCGTGCTGCCGGGCTCCCGGGCGACGCTGGCCGATCTCGCGTGGCTGCGCGAGCGCGGCCTGGACACGGCGATCGTGCGGCACGCGCGGGCGGGGCGGCCGGTGCTGGGGATCTGTGGTGGCTGCCAGATGCTGGGCGTGCGGATCGAGGACTCCGACGGGATCGAGGGCACGCCGGGCGCCGCGGTCGACGGGCTGGGGCTCCTCGACCTGACCACCCGCTTCGGGGCGGAGAAGCGGCTGGTGCTGCACGACCCCGCGGGCTACGAGATCCACCACGGCCGGATCACCGGCTCGACGGTCGCCGGGGTGGTGAGCGGCACGATGGTGCACGGCAGCCTGGAGGACGATGCGACCCGCGCCGCCTACCTGCGCGACGCGCTGGGGGTGTCGTCCGAGGCGTCGTTCACGGCAGCACGCGCCGCCCGGCTGGACCTCCTCGGCGACCTGGTCGAGGAGCACCTCGACGTCGACGCGCTGCTGGAGCTCACCCGGTGAGAGTGCTGCTGCTCGGAGGTACGGGTGAGGCCCGCGACCTCGCTGCCCGGCTGGTCGACGCCGGCATCCCCGTCGTCTCGTCGCTCGCCGGGAGAGTCGCCCGGCCCCGGCTGCCTGTCGGTGAGGTGCGGATCGGCGGCTTCGGCGGGGTCCCGGGGCTGCAGGAGGCCCTGGCCGACTTCGGCGCGGTCGTCGACGCGACCCACCCGTTCGCCGCGGGCATCTCCCGCAATGCAGCCGAGGCCTGCGCGGCGAGCGGCGTGCCGTTGCTCCGGCTCGAGCGCCCCGGCTGGGCCGACCGCGCGACCCCCTCGTGGATCTGGGTGCACACGCACGAGCAGGCCGCGACGGTGGCCGGCGAGCTCGGCAGCCGCCCGTTCCTCACCATCGGCCGCCAGGAGCTGGCCCGGTTCGTCCCGGCGCTGGCCGAGCGGCAGGTGCTGGCCCGGGTCGTGGACCCGCCCGACCTCGAGGTCCCGCCCGCCTGGGAGCTGCTCACCTCGCGTGGGCCCTACACGCTCGAGCGCGAGCTCGACCTGATGGCCGACCGCGACGTGCTCGTCACCAAGGACTCCGGCGGCGAGCTCACCTGGCCCAAGATGGAGGCGGCCGCCGCGCTCGGCATCCCGGTGGTCGTCGTACGACGGGCCGCGGCGCCCGAGGGCGTCGGGACCGTGCAGGACGTCGACGCGGTCGTCGCCTGGCTGGGATCCCTCCAGTCCTAAGCCTAGATCCACCGATTTCCCGCTGCTACGCGCCACCAGCTGGGCACGTTGGCTGCGTTGCCGACGCTCGACAGACGCCCAGTCTGGCTTCGCGCCGGACGCCTTGCCACCGCACCCATCTGATGACGCTCGCGACGCGGCAAATCGGTGGATCCAGGCTAGGGGATGCGCTCGTGACCGGGCCGCCCCTGGGTGCGCCGGTCCTCCTTCATCTCGGCCTCGTAGAGGTGCCGGCGGCCGCCGACCAGGCTGTCACGGGCCGCGCGATCCAGCTCCTTGAAGGTGGCGTAGTAGCCGTCGTCGTACTCCTCCACGACCTGGAAGGTCCACCGGCCCTGCAGCACGTTGCGGCCGACCAGCTCGCGGTCGATCCGGTCGGCGAGCTCGGTGTGTCCGGCCTCGCGGAGCTGGTCGACGCCCCTGCCGAGGGTGAGGTCGGCGGTGCCGCTCATCCGGTGGAAGGCGTACAGGTGGCCGCGCGCGACCTCGACGGCCTCCAGTGCCTCCGAGATGTTGCCCAGCGCCTCGACCGTCAGGTCGTCGACGCCGTCGGGCCGGATGTGCTCCTCATCGATCGCCATGCATCGTCGATGCCCGCGACCGACGAGGAGCACACGCCCGGATCCTCAGAGAGCGGCACGCAGCGCGTCGGACAGCGAGGTCGCCGGTCGGCCGAGCAGCTCCTGGAGGTCGGCCGGGTCGACGTACAGCTCGCCGCGGCCCAGGCCGAGGTCGGCGTCGGCGAGGATGGCGGCGAACTGCTCCGGTACGCCGGCACCGACCAGCACCTTGGTCAGCTCGTCGGCCGGCAGGTCGGTGTAGGTGACGTCCTTGCCGAGGACGTCACCGGCGGTGGCGGCGAGCTCCTTGAGGCTGAACGCGGCGCCACCGAGCTCGTAGACGGCCTTCGGCTGCGCGAGGAGCAGCGCGGCGGCCGCGGCCTCGGCGAGGTCGGCGCGGGTGGCGGCGCTGACCTGGCCGTCACCTGCGGCGCCGAGGACGGTGCCGTGCTCGGCGTACGTCGCGAGCTGGTCGGTGTAGTTCTCGAGGTACCAGCTGTTGCGCAGGAAGGTGTGCGGCAGGCCGGAGGCGAGGATCGCCTCCTCGGTGGCCCGGTGCTCGGCCGCGAGCGCGATGCCGGACGTGTCGGCGTGCGGGATGCTCGTGTAGGCGAGCAGGGCGACGCCGGCGGACTTCGCGGCGTCGATGACGTTCTGGTGCTGGGGCAGGCGCTGGCCGACCTCGCTGCCCGAGATGAGCAGCACTCGGTCGGCGCCGTCGAATGCGGCCGCGAGGGCGTCGGTGTCGGCGTAGTCGACCCGGCGGGTGGTCACGCCGAGGTCGGCGAGGCCGGCGAGCCGCTCCTCGTCGCGACCCAGGGCGACGACCTGGTCGGCGGGGACGCCCTTGGCGAGGAGGGAGGCGACGACGTGGCGGCCGAGCTGGCCGGTGGCTCCGGTGACGACGAGGGACATGTGGGTTCCTTCCGGGAACGGGTGGGAGTCGTGCTTGTCGACGTCCTCAACGGGCCGTTCGGGAAGTTGCTTCCCAATAGTTAGTACGCACTTTGAAGTAAGGTACTTCCGTGGCAGGAAGTACCGAGACGATCTTCGAGCAGTTCCCCGGCGGGGTGTTCCCCGCGGCCTGCTCGAGCCGGGTGCTGCTCGACCACGTGATGAGCAAGTGGGGCGTGCTCGTGCTGGTCTCGCTCACCGACGGGCCGCAGCGCTGGAGCGACCTGCGCCGCCGGGCCCAGGGGATCAGCGAGAAGATGCTCGCCCAGACCCTGAAGACCCTCGAGGCCGACGGGCTGGTCCATCGCGAGCAGCAGCCGGTCATGCCGCCGCGGGTCGACTACAGCCTCACCCCGCTCGGCGAGGAGCTGGCCGAGGTGATGGTGCCGCTGCTGCGGTGGGTCGGTCGCAACGCCGACGGGATCATCGGGCCGGCCACGACGTGACCGGCCCGACGACCTGGACCGACTGCTTGTGCTGACTACTTCGGCGGGGCCGGGACCAGGCACGCCACCGGGTCGGCGGTGTTGCCGGAGAAGTCCACGGCGTACAGCTCCGCGTCACCCGTCCCGGTCAGGTGCAGGATGCCGCCTGCCATCGGCGACTGCCGGGGGCCGGACGCGGCCTCGGTGTACTTGATCCGCTGACCGCTGGCGAACGGGCCCCACACGTGGCCGCTGCCGGTGTCGCGCAGGTAGACCTCCGGGTCGGTGTCGACGACGTCGCTCGCGTCGAGCCGGTAGAAGCCGTCCTGGTTCTGGCCCTGCGGGTTCGGCTGGCCGCCGCCGGCGGGAGGCACGCGCCCGCCCGGGTTGGTCGACTCGGCGCAGGCGACGCTCGGCGGCGTCGTGTCGACGACCTCGATCGTGCCCGAGCCGTGGCCGGTGTTGCCCGCGGCGTCGGTGGCCTGGCAGTCCACGGTGGTGCTGCCGAGCGGGAACTGCGAGCCCGACGGCGGGACACAGGTGGGCGTGAGCGGGCCGTCGACGTTGTCGACCGCGCTGGCGTCGTACGACACCACCGCACCGGCCGGGCTCGTGGCCTCGACGGTCCTGCTCTCGACCGTGACCTCCGGGGGAGTCACGTCCACCACGTCGATGTCGACGGTCTGCACGAACGCCGGGCCGGGGACCTCACCGTTGATCTTGAACGACACCGTGCAGGAGACGGTCTGGCCCTGGGGTGCGTCGCCCGCGAGGGTGATGGTCTCGTCGAAGGTCGTGGTCTCGCCGCTGGTGACGCTGCGGGAGGCGGGGTTCAGGGAGACCGTCACACCCGGGTCGCAGGAGACCTCGTGGGTGACCTCGGCCGGGAGGTTCTGCAGCTGGCTGAGGATCACGTCCGAGACCTCGTCGGGATCGGCGTTGGTGAGGGTGCCGCCCGTCTGCGAGGTGACGTACGACGCCTGGCCGGCCGAGTCGAGCCCGTCCCACAGGTAGCCGTCGGCGCCGGGGACCGAGATCGCGATCACCCGGATGCCGGCTGCCTGCAGCGCCGCCGTCGTGGAGGCCAGGGACTGGCCGGCCGACGGGTCGTGGCTGGTCGAGTCGCCGAACATGACGACGATCGGGGACCCGTTGGCGCGGAAGTCGATCGCGCCCGGGACCTGCGCCAGGGCGCCGATCCAGTCCTCGGCGGCGTCGCCGCCGCCACCCGAGAGCGGTGTCCAGGCGTTGATGCCGTTGGTGACCGCGGTGGTGTCGCCACTCAGCTGCTGGCGCAGCAGGAAGTACCCGCTCGCGTCGGCGGTGTCCTTGTAGTCGGCGACGGCGAACCGTGCGGTGGGCTGGGCCGCGAGGATCTGGCCGACGATGCTGGTGGCGTTGGCCTGCACGTTGCCGATGCTCGCGGTCATGCTCGTGGTGGTGTCCGCCAGGAACACGATGTCGGGGTTGGGCGGGATGGGCGGCGTCTCCACCGTCTTGGTGATCGTCACCGAGGCGCCGGGAGCCAGCGCGTCGGTGTAGTGCTGCGGGCTCACGCCCGGGTCGCCGACGGCGGCGACGGTCGCGGCTGCGCTCACGCCGAGCGCGAGCAGGCCGGCCGAGGCCGCCCGGGCCAGGGTGCTGGAGGGTCGAACACGCATGTCAGGTTCCTTTCCGAGGGGTGTGACTGACACCCACGGAGTCGGGAACGCGGCCGGTTGATACCCGAATTGTGGGTCAGATGTGGCGGCGGAGCGCGACGGCCGCGGCGAGGAGGGCCGCAGCGGTGCCGATGCGACCGGCGAGGGCGCGCGCCCGGTCCAGGTCGGCACGAACCGGTGCCGGCCCGTCGCCCATCACCGCGCGGTGCTCGACCCGGCCGCCGTAGTCGTTGGTGCCGCCCAGCCGGATGCCGAGTGCGCCGGCGAAGGCGGCCTCGACCGGACCGGCGTTGGGGCTGGGGTGGCCGGCCGCGTCCCGACGCCAGGCCCGCCACGCTCCTCGCGGGTCGGTGCCGAGGGCGGTGGCGAGGGCGGCCGTGAGCCGCGAGCCGGGCAGGTTGAGCAGGTCGTCGAGGCGCGCGGCGGCCCAGCCGAACCGCTCGTACCGCGCGCTGCGGTGCCCGACCATCGCGTCGAGGGTGTTGGCGGCGCGGTAGCCCACCAGGCCGGGTACGCCGGCGACGGCGCCCCACACGAGCGGCGCGACCACGGCGTCGCTGGTGTTCTCGGCCAGCGACTCGAGGGTCGCCCGGACCACCTCGGCCTCATCGAGGCGCGTCGTGTCGCGCCCGACCAGGTGGGTCAGCTGCCGTCGTGCTGCCGGAAGGTCCTCCGTCGCCAGGAGCCGGGCGACCGTGGTGGTCTCGCGGTCCAGGGAGGTGCCGCCGAGGACCGCCCAGGTGGCGGCCGCGGTGACGAGCGTGCGGGGGAGCGGGCCGGGCAGGGCGCGCTCGGCCGCGACGCCGAGCACCACGGCGCCGCCGACCAGGGTGCCGGCGTACAGCACCCCGGTGGCGCGGTCGTCACGCCACAGGCTCCGCTCCAGTGCGGCCGCGACCCGACCGAAGCCGGCGACGGGATGACCACGCCGCGGATCGGCGAGGAGCCGATCCGCGGCGTACCCGAGCAGGAGTCCGGCAGCCCTCACAGGCTGGCGGCGAGCTCGCGGCGGGCGAGGTCCGCCGCCGCTCGGTCGTGGAGCCGGCCGACCAGGACGGTCAGGCCGACGCCGATGCTCGCCCAGAGGGCGGCGAGGGTGATCAGCGAGGAGCGGCGGAAGTACCACAGCGTGTCGGCCGGGAAGTCGCCGAGCTCGTTGACCGTCGGCAGCAGGTACGCGGCGACGGAGACCACCGCCACGTAGGCGCCGGCGCCGATGAAGGCGGCCGTCCAGCCGTCGTACCTCTTGCGCAGGCGGTTGGCGAACACGACCACGGCGATGGCGGCGAGGACCGAGACCAGCAGCAGCCCGAAGTACGACGCCGTGCGGCCGCCGATCGTGTCGCCGCTGCCGACCGCGGGCGGCGTGGCGGGGTACTTCGTGAACGGCACGAGCGTGACCGCCACGAACCCGAGCAGCGCCACCAGCGCGGTGGATCCGCGCGCGGAGAGCCCGAGCCGGCCGAGCACGGCGGCCGCGGCGAGGGAGCTCAGGCCGCCGAGGGCGGCCCCGATGGCGAGGGTGCCGGTCAGCAGGCCCCAGCTCTTCTGGTTCTCGCGCGAGATCTCGACCATCCCGGCCTCGTCGGCCGGCTCCTCGGCGTGCTCGGCGTGGCCGGCGGTGTCCGCGTCGTCAGCGGGTGCCTGCGCGGCAGCCGACTCCTCGAGCGCGATGGCGTCGTCGACGTACGGCTCACCGAAGGCGAACGCGACGACGAAGGCGATCAGGCCGGCGACCAGGCCCACCGCGAGTCCGCGGAGGAGGAAGGCGGCCGGGCTGAGGACAGACCTGTCCCCGGGAACGCTGCCCACGGCAGGTCAGTGGCAGGGGTAGCCGAGCAGGTGGCGGGCGTCGTGGACCCACTCGTGCACGGCGTTGCCGGCGGGGAGCGAGATCGCACCCTGGTCGGCGCTCACGAAGAAGATCGCCAGCATGGCGAGCAGGCCGAAGAAGACGACCCAGGTGCCGAGCTGCAGGAGCGGGACGACCGGGACCTGGACGGCCGGTGCGGCGAGAGGGGTGGCAGAGGACTGCGACATTTTGTTGCCTCCTCAGGGATTCAGCGTCCCTGGTCAGTGGATGTGAGGTGTGCGCAGGCACTCGTTCCTGACTTCACCGAACCCGACCCTGCTGTGGTTGCTGGGGCGGAGGCGGTGTCACAGTAGCGCGACTGTGCCGGACTCTCACCGGCTTCCTCGTGCCTGCAGGAAGGACTCTAGGGCATCGCGGGTCTTGGCGGGGAGCTGTCCGCTGGCGCCGCGGGTCGTGATGCTGCGGTTTGGTCCCAAACCGCAACATTTCGGGCCCTTCACGTGCGGTCTCTGCCCAATCGACGACCTCTGGACGAGGTACGGCCCTCTACGCTCGAGCCATGTCCATGGCCGGTGACCTGGTCCTGATCACGACCGACCCGACCTCGGGACAGAGCCTGCTCGGGTCGACCGAGACCGATCCGGTACCGGGCGGCGCGCTGCGAGGTGGAGGGGGCGCCGAAGCGGGCGCGGCTCCGCGTGGTCTCGACGGTCCCGATCGGTACGCCGGCGCATGACCGCGCGCGGGCAAAGGACATCGCGCGCGGTGAGTGGCCGGGAGCGGCGGCGAGTGCTGCTGTCACGACAGCCAGCGCCGCGGTCAGCGCGGCGGTGACCTCGGCGGTGACCTCGGCGGTCGTGGCGGCGTCCGCGGGCGGTGCCGCTAGCTCCTGAGCGCTGCCAGCAGGATGTCGGTCGTGTCCGGTGGTCGGACAGCGATCCGGACCCAGCTGTCGTCCAGGCCGGGGAAGGTGTCGGCCCGTCGTACGGCGATGCCCTGCTTCCGCAGCGCCGCGTGCACACCGGTGCCGGCCCGGGCGAGCACGAAGGAAGCGGCCGAGGCGAGGTGGTGGATCCCGAGGTCGGCGAGCCCCTTCTCGAGGTGCTCGCGCCAGTCCTGGAGCTGCTCGGCCCTGCTGCGGGCCTCCTGCGACGCCTGGGGGGTCAGGCAGGCGATCACGGCGGCCGCGGCGGTGGTGCCGACCGACCAGGGCGTCTGTGCGCGCGCCAGGCCGGCGATCGCCCGCGGGTCGCCCACGACGTAGCCCGCGCGGATGCCGGGGATGCCCCAGTGCTTGGTCAGCGAGCGGAGCACGACCAGCCCGTCGAGAGGTACGCCCGACAGCGAGTCGGGCTCGCCCGGCACGCAGTCCATGAACGCCTCGTCGACCACGACCAGCCGGCCGGGTGCGCGGAGTGCCGAAAGCGTGGCTGCCGGGTGCAGCACGCCGGTCGGGTTGGTCGGGTTGCCGAGGACCACGAGGTCGGCGTCCTCGGGGACGAGTGCCGGGTCGAGGACGAACGGCTCGCGCAGCACGACCTCCGTGACCGCGTGGCCGGCCTGCTCGAGGGCGGCGTGCGGCTCGGTGAACTGCGGGTGCACCACGACCGGGCGCCGCCAGGCATGCAGCCGGGCGACGAGCGTGAACGCCTCCGCGGCGCCGGCGGTGACGAGCACGTCGTCCTCCGCCCGCCCGTGGTGGGCGGCCACGGCACGCCGCGCGAGGGCCGGGTCCGGGTAGGCGCCGACCTCGTCCAGTGAGGCGCGCAGGGCTGCGGTGAGCCACCCGGGCCGCGGGCCGTCGTACACGTTGACGGCGAGGTCGAGCATCCCGCGCGCCTCGACGTCGCCGTGGTGGCGCAGGTCAACCATGGGCGTGCACCGCCTCGGCGAAGCGCTGTGCCAGGTGGGGATGGCCGGCCCAGTGCGTGTGGAGGTACGACGCGTGCAGGGTCGGCGAAGCGAAGCCGACGGCCGCGCCGTCGACGGTCCAGGCCGGGGTCCCGGCGACCGTCGGGGTGACCGTGGTGCGGTGGAACTCGTGACCGGTCACCTGCTCGCCCACGCGGGTGAGCAGGGTGTCGGCCGGTGCGGTGGCGACGGGGTAGCGCAGGGTGAGTCGGTCGGTCATCGCGGCATCGGCGTCGAGGACCCCCGCCATGGGGGCACCGTCGAGGGTGCGGCACAGGTAGAGCAGGCCGGCGCACTCGGCGACGGTCGGCAGTCCGTCGAGCACTGCCTCCCTGATCCGGGCCCGGAGGGTGCTGTTGGCCGTCAGGTCGGCGGCGTGCACCTCGGGGAAGCCGCCGCCGAGATAGAGGCCCGCGGTGCCGTCGGGGAGCGTCTCGTCGTGGGCGGGGTCGAAGGGGACGACGTCGCAGCCGTGGGCGGCGAGGAGCTCGGCGGTCTCGGCGTACCGGAAGGTGAAGGCTCGGCCCGCCGCGACGGCCACTTTCTGCCGGGTCGGCGGGATTGCTGAGCCACTTCGCGCCGGGTCGGCGGTCCAGGGGGTCGCTTCGAGGGGCGGGGCCGTGCGGGCGAGGGTGAGGACGGCGTCCAGGTCGACGTGCTCGGCGACCACCTCGGCCAGCCGGGCCACGACATCCTCGGACCCCCCGCGCTCGGCGGCGGTGACCAGGCCCAGGTGCCGCGAGGGGGTGGCGATCGTGGCGTCGCGGGGGAGCACGCCCAGCACGGGCAGGGAGATCGAGGAGCGGACCTCGTGCGCGTGCCGCGCCGAGCCGGCCTGGTTGAGGATCACCCCTGCGACCGTGACGGTCGGGTCCCAGGTCGCCATCCCGTGCACGACAGCGCCGATCGAGCGCGAGGATCGGGAGATGTCGACGACGAGCACCACGGGGGTCCGGGTCAGCGCCGCGACATGCGCGGTGGAGGAGAAGCCGTTGCCGCCGATCCGGCCGTCGTACAGGCCCATCACGCCCTCGACGACCGCGACGTCGGCGCCGGCCGCACCGTGCAGCAGCAGGGGAGCGACGAGCTCCTCGCCGACCAGGTGGGGGTCCAGGTTGCGGCCGGGACGCCCGCAGGCGAGCGCGTGGTAGCCGGGGTCGATGTAGTCGGGGCCGACCTTGTGCCCGCTGACCTCGTGGCCCGCGGCCGCCAGTGCGGCCATCAGGCCGGTGGCGACGGTCGTCTTGCCCTGCCCGGTGGCCGGGGCGGCGACGACGATGCGGGCCAGGGCTACCACTCGATGCCCTTCTGGCCCTTCTGGCCGGCGTCCATCGGGTGCTTGACCTTGGTCATCTCGGTGACCAGGTCGGCGAGCTCGACCAGCTTGGGGTCGGCGCGGCGGCCGGTGATCACGACGTGCTGGTGGCCGGGCCGGTTGGCGAGGGTCTCCACGACGTCGTCGATGTCGACCCAGCCCCAGTTGATCGGGTACGTGAACTCGTCGAGCAGGTACAGGTCGTGCTGCTCGGCCGCGATCCGCCGCTTGATCTCCGCCCAGCCCTCGGCCGCGTCGGCGGCGTGGTCCTCCTCGGACCCGGCCTTGCGCGACCAGGACCAGCCGGAGCCCATCTTGTGCCACTCGACGGTGCCGTTCCCAGGGGGGAGCCGCTCGAAGGCGGTCTGCTCGCCGAGGCGCCACTTCGCGGACTTCACGAACTGGAACACCCCGATGTCCCAGCCCTGGTTCCAGCCGCGCAGCGCCAGCCCGAAGGCGGCGGTCGACTTCCCCTTGCCGTCACCGGTGTGCACCATCACGAGCGGCCGGTTGCGGCGTTGGCGGGTGGTCAGCCCGTCATCGGGTACGACGAGCGGCTGGCCCTCAGGCATGGTCGGTCTCCCTTGCTTGCCAGGTGTCTTCGTGGATGGCGTCGGCGAGCGGGCGGCGCGAGCGCCACCCGTGCCGCTCGAGGTCGGGCACGGTCTCCAGGTGGCTGACGGTGCCGAGGCAGAGCCAGGCGACCGGGCGTACGTCGGCCGGGATCCCCAGCAGGGACCGGAGGAAGTCCTCGCGATAGAACGAGACCCAGCCCAGCCCGAGACCTTCGGCGGTCGCGGCGAGCCAGAGGTTCTGGATCGCCAGCACGGTGGAGTAGAGGCCGGCGTCGGCGATCGCGTGCCGGCCGAGCACGTGCGTGCCGCCGCGGGCCTGGCTGTGGGTGACCACGACGCCCAGCGACGACTCGCAGATCCCCTCGACCTTGATCCTGTCGAAGGCGGTGCGCCGCTCGGGCGGCAGCGAGGCCGCGAAGGTGTCGCGCTCGGTGGCGACGTGGTCGCGGAACCTGCGCCGCAGCCCGGGATCGCGCACCAGCACGAAGTCCCACGGCTGGGTCATGCCGACGCTCGGCGCGCGGTGCGCCGCCTCGAGGACACGGTGCAGCACGGCGTCGGGCACGGGGGAGCCGGTGAACTCGGCCCGGACGTCGCGGCGGCGCTCGATGACGTCGTACAGGCTCGTGCTCATGCGGCTCGCCGGGTCACGTCGACCAGCGCCTCGGCGCTGACCTCGCCGATCGGGACGTGCTCGGCGCCGAGGTGCTCGGCGAGCGTGGCCGCCAGGCCCATCCGCATCGGGCCGGACTCGCAGTCGACCACCACGCTGGCGACCCCGGCCTCCGCGAGCAGGCCCGCGGCCATCCGGGAGCGGAGCACGGCGTCGGCACCCGCGGTCGCTCGGCCGTCGGTGACCACGACGAGCAGGGCGCGGCGCTGCGGGTCGCGGGTGCGCTCGACGGCGAGCAGGTGCGCGGCCTCCAGGAGTCCCTCGGCGAGGGGCGTCCGGCCGCCGGAGGGCAGGTCCTCGAGCCGTTGCGCGGCGGCGTCGACGGAATGGGTCGGCGGCAGCGCCACCTCGGCGTCGGTGCCGCGGAAGGTGACCAGGCCGACCTTGTCGCGGCGCTGGTAGGCGTCCTGCAGCAGGCTCAGCACCGCCGTCTTGACCTGCTCCATCCGGCGCCGTGCGGCCATCGAGCCGGAGGCGTCGACACAGAAGAGCACGAGGTTCGACTCCCGTCCCTCGCGTACGGCGACCCGCAGGTCGGCCGGCTCCAGCAGCAGCCGGCCCTCGGTCCGCCCGCGCGCGACCTGGTGGCGGACCGCGGCCCGGACGGTCTCGGTCAGGTGGATCGTGCCGCCGCTGCCGCCCTGTCGGCCGGGGGTGGTCGCGCCGATCCGGCGGCCGTTGCTGGTGCGGGCCCGGCTGCGGCGCCCGGCGGTCCCGGTGCCGACGCCGCGGACGCTCAGCAGCCGGGTGCGGTACGCCGCGCCGGTCGGTGCCACGTTGCTGGGCGCGCTGCCCGTGCCGTCGCCGCCGGTCGGTGGGGCGCTGTCGGGAGCGGGGGTGTCGACCGGGTCGCCGTTGGTGTCGTCGGCGTCGTCGGCAGCGCCGTCACCCTCCGGTGCGGGGCCCTGCGGCTCGGGGCCGTCGTCGGGGCCGTCCGGCTCCGGCGGCAGGTCGTCGTCGCCGAGCACCTGGTCGAGCAGGTCCTCGTCCAGCCCGGGCGCGTCGAACGGCTTGCGGCGCCGACGGTGCGGCAGCGCCAGTCGGGCGGCCACCCGGATGTCGTCGAGGCTCACCTGCGACCGGCCGGACCAGGCGGCGTGGGCGACGGCCGTGCGGGCCGTGACGATGTCGGCGCGCAGGCCGTCGACGTCGAAGGCCGCGCACACCTCGGCGATCTTGAGCAGCCCGGCGTCGGTCAGCCGGACCTCGCCGACGAGCGCGCGGGCAGCGGCGATCCGCGCCTGCAGCGCGGACTCCGCCTCGGCGTACCTGGCGGCGAACCCGGCCGGGTCGGCGTCGTAGGCCATCCGCCGGCGGACCACCTCGGCCCGCAGCGCCGGGTCGCGCGGTGCGGCGACCTCCACGGTCAGGCCGAACCGGTCGAGCAGCTGCGGGCGCAGCTCGCCCTCCTCGGGGTTCATGGTGCCGACCAGCACGAACCGCGCCTCGTGGGTCATCGAGACCCCGTCGCGCTCGACGGTCGCGCGGCCCATCGCGGCTGCGTCGAGCAGCAGGTCGACGAGGTGGTCGTGCAGCAGGTTGACCTCGTCGACGTACAGGATCCCGCGGTGGGCCTTGGCCAGTAGCCCGGGCTCGTACTCCGCCTTGCCCTCCGCCAGCGCGCTCTCGAGGTTGATCGAGCCGGTGACCCGGTCCTCCGTGGCGCCGATCGGCAGCTCCACGAGGGGCACCGGCCGCTCGTCGACCGGTGGGAGCACGGCTGCCAGGGCGCGAACGATCGTCGACTTGGCGGTGCCCTTCTCGCCGCGCACCAGCACGCCCCCGACCTCGGGGGCGATCGTGGTGAGGATCAGGGCCAGCGCCATCGGGTCCGGCCCTTCGGGGCCGTCGGCGCCGACCACGGCGCTGAACGGGAAGTGGTGGACGTGGGGGGAGCTCATCGGAGGCGCTCCTTCCGGGCGAGGCGTTCGGGTGAGTAGAGGTAGGACTCGGCGGCTCGGGGGTCGGTGACCGAGGCCAGCGCCGGGCCGACCAGGATCACGGCGGCCTGGCGCAGGCCGGCGTCCTCGACCAGGCCGGCGATGGTGGCGACGGTGCCGCGCAGCACCAGCTCCTCGGGCTGCGAGGCACGGGAGACCACCGCGACCGGGCAGTCGGCCCCGTAGTGCGGTGTCAGCTCGGCCATCAGCGCCGCCGTGCGGGTGATCGCGAGGTGCAGCACCAGGGTCGCCCCGGTCGCTGCGTACGCCGCCAGCGACTCGCCCTCCGGCATCGCCGTCGAGCGCGCCTGGGTGCGGGTCAGCACCACCGACTGCGCGACCAGCGGCACGGTCAGCTCGCGCCCGACGATCGCGGCCGCGGCGGCGTACGCCGGGACGCCGGGAGTCACGTCCCACGGCACCCCGGCCGCGTCGAGGCGCCGGGTCTGCTCGTGCAGGGCGGAGTAGAGCGACGGGTCGCCCGAGGTCAGCCGGACGACATCGCGACCGGCGACGTGCGCCTCCACCATGACGGCGGTGATCCGGTCGAGGTCGAGGTCCTGGGTGTCGACCCGCCGCGCGCCGTCGCGGCAGTACGAGAGCACCTCGGCATCCAGGTAGGTGCCGGGGTAGAGGACCACGTCGGCCGCGCTCAGCAGGGCCGCGGCGCGCAGGGTGATCAGGTCGGCCGCGCCGGGTCCGGCGCCGACGAAGTGCACCGTCACGAGAGCTCCTTGGTCCAGGCCCACTGCACGACGGCGCGGGCCGGCGTCCAGCCGGTGAACCGCCCGCCCAGGGGGGTGACGTGCTCGACGCCGAGCCGGGTCAGCTCGCCGCCGTACGCGTGGAAGGCGTCGACGAGCAGCCGCTCGGTCTCCAGGGTCACACCGTGCGCGACCAGCCGGCCGCCGGGTGCGAGGGCGTCGCGACACAGGCCGAACAGGCCCGGGGCGGTCGCGCCGCCGCCGACGAAGACCGCGTCGGGCGTGGGCAGTCCGGCGAGGGCGTCGGGGGCGCGGCCGTTGACGACCTCGAGGCGGGGTACGCCGAGCCGGCCGGCGTTGCGGCCGATCCGGGCCGCGCGATCCTCGTCGCCCTCGACCGCGGTCGCGGTGGTGAGCGGGTGCGCGCGCAGCCACTCGACGGCGACCGAGCCGGCGCCGGCGCCGACGTCCCAGAGGTGGTCGCCGGGGCGCGGGGCGAGCCGGGCGAGGGCGGCGGCGCGGACGTCGCGCTTGGTGAGCTGGCCGTCGTGCTCGAAGGCGTCGTCGGGCAGCCCGGTGGCCCAGGTGGCCAGACCGGCGCCGGTGACCTCGAGGGCGAGGACGTGCAGCCGGGGGACCGGTCCGCCGGGGTACGTCGCGCGGCTCTCGTCCGGCCCGCCCAGGTCGCCGAGGACGTGGATCGTGGTGGCGCCGAAGCCGGCGTCCGCCAGCAGCGCGGCGATCGCGGCCGGCGTGGTCTCGTCGGAGGAGAGCACGAGCAGGCGGCGGCCGGGCGCGAGCTCGCGGCGCAGCGCGTCGACGTCGCGACCGACCAGCGTCACGACCGCGGACTCCTCGGCCGACCAGCCCATCCGTGCGCGCGCGAGCGACACCGACGACACCGCCGGTACGACGTCGACCGCGTCGGCGCCGAGCAGGCGGATGAGCGTCGTGCCGATGCCGGAGACCAGCGGGTCGCCCGACGCCAGTGCCACGATGCTGCGGCCGTCGTGCTCCTTCAGCACGCCGGGCAGGGCGGACAGCGGGCGCGGCCACGGGCGGCGTACCTGACCGGGGACGGCGGGCACCAGGCCGAGGTGGCGCTCGCCGCCGAGCAGCACCTCGGCGTTGCCGACCAGCGCCCGGGAGGTCGGCGGGAGATGGCCGTCGGCGCCGATGCCGACCACGGTGATCAGTCGACCCATCGGGGCGTCCAGACCATGCCGTTGGGCTCCACGCGGGTGGCGGAGGCGCCGATGATCAGCAGGCACTTCATGTCGATGCTGTCGGTGTCGAGCAGGCCGAGCGTGGTGACGGTGAGCGACTCCTCGGCCCGGCCGATGTCGCGGCCCACGACCACGACGGTGTCGGGCGAGCGGTGCTCCAGCAGGATCTTCTGCATCTCCACGACCTGGTCGCGACGTGAGCGCGAGGCCGGGTTGTAGACGCCGAGGACCAGGTCGGCCTCCGCGATCGCGCGCAGCCGTCGTTCGACGACCGCCCACGGCTTGAGCCGGTCCGAGAGGCTGAGGACCGCGAAGTCGGCACCGATCGGCGCACCCGCGCGGGCAGCGACCGCCTGGACCGCACTGACGCCCGGCAGCACCCGGACGGGCACCGCGGCGTGCTCGGGGTGGGCCGGATCGGCGGCGGCCTCGAAGACGGCCGCGGCCATGCCGAACACGCCCGCGTCGCCGCCCGAGACGACCGCGACCCGCTCGCCGCGCAGGGCCAGGTCGAGCGCGAACCGGGCCCGGTCGACCTCGACCGTGTTGCCCGAGGCATGCCGCTGGAGGCCGGTGCGCTGCGGCACCCGGTCGACGTACGGCGCGTAGCCGACCACGTGCTCCACCTCGCCCAGCGCGGCGCTCGCCTCCGGGGTGAGCCAGCCGTCCGGGCCGGGACCCAGGCCGATCACGAGGAGTTCCGATGGTGTCCGGGCGTCTCGCGACGGTCGCTGCGCGACCTCCTCGACGTCCGGAGCCGTGCGGAGGCGAGCGGAGGTCGAGGGCCGCGCCGAGTCACCGGGGACCACGATGAGGGAGAAGTACGGCACCGAGTCGGCGTCGACGTCGGCGACCGGGAGCCAGCGCTCCTCGGGCTGGGAGGCGCGCTCGACGTACAGCGCACCCTCCAGCCGCCCGGCCTGGGCCAGTGCGGAGCGGACGGCGGGGAAGGTCCGGCCGAGCTTCATGATCACCGCGCCGTCGGTGTCGGCGAGGCGGCGGGCGAGCTCGGGCTCGGGGAGCGTGCCGGGCAGCACGGTGAGCACGTCGGTCTGCCGCACCAGCGGGGCCGGGACGGTCGCGGTCGCGGCGGCGAAGGCGGGGATGCCGGGGACGACCTCGACCGGGAAGCGGTCACGGAACCGGTCGACGAGATACATCGACGAGCCGTAGAACAGCGGGTCGCCCTCGGCGAGGAGGACGACATCGCGGCCGGCGTCGAGGTGCGCGGCGAGCCGGGCCTCGCACTCGTCGTAGAAGGCCGCCAGTGCGCCGACGTACCCGCCCGGGTGGTCGGTGGTCCCGGTGGTGACCGGGTAGCGCAGCTCCTCCTCGATCGCCCCCGCCGGGATCACGTCGGCCGCGATCCGGCGGGCGTGCGACTCCTTGCGGACCCCGGCGTGGAAGGCGACGACGGGGGCTGCGCCGATCAGCCGCTCGGCCTTGCGGGTGATCAGCTCGGGGTCGCCGGGGCCGATGCCGACGACGGAGAAGCGTCCGCTCGCCTGGGGCGTCACGGTGGTCACTCCGCCTCCTGGGCCAGTGCGTTGACCGCCGACGACGCCATCGCGGAGCCGCCGCGGCGGCCGCGGACGGTGACGAACGGGATGTCGATGCCGTGCTCGTCGGCGAACGACGCGAGCGCGTCCTTGGACTCGGCGGCGCCGATGAAGCCGACCGGGCAGCCGACGACCGCTGCGGGCCGCGGGCAGCCGGCGAGGACCATCTCGAGCAGGTGGAAGAGCGCGGTGGGGGCGTTGCCGATCGCGACGACCGCGCCGTCGAGGAGCGGCTCCCACAGGGAGACCGCGGCCGCCGTACGCGTCGTCGACCACGCCTTCGCGAGGTCCGGGACCCGCTCGTCGGTGAGGAAGCAGTGCACCGGGTTGTCGGCCGGGAGCCGTCCGGCGGTGATGCCCATGGCGACCATCCGGGCGTCGCACAGGATCGGCGCGCCCGCGTCCAGCGCCGCGCGGGCGGCCTGGACGAGGCGCGGGTGGATGACCAGGTCCTGGACGAGGTCGGTCTGCCCGCTGCCGTGGATCATCCGCACGGCGACCTTCTCGGCCTCGGCCGGGACCCGGGACAGGTCCGACTCGCGGCGGATGGTCGCGAAGGAGTCGACGTAGATCGCCGGTCCGTCGGCGATGTAGTCGTACCGGCGCGGGGGAGCGGTGAGCTCGGTCATCGGTTCTCCTCGGGGATGAGCACGCCGTGCCACGGCGTCACGATCACGGTCGGTGCGGTCCAGGCCGCGATGGTGGTCGGGACCAGCCCGTCGTCGGGTACGGCGAGGTGCCGGCCGCCGGCGACCGGGCCGAGGGGGAGCGGCCCGGTCGCGACGGCGGCGCCCGGCGCGGGCGAAGCCGCGGGGGCGAGGGGAAGGTCGAGCTCGGGGACGTGCCAGGGTGCGTCGGGCCCGGTGCCGCGGGCGGCCAGGAACGCCCTCGCGAGCGCGGCGAGCGCGGCGGGGGCGTCGGTCAGCGCGACCACCTCGCCCCACTGCTCGCCCACCCGGAGCTGCGCCGTGCGGTCGTCGAGCGCCACCAGGCCCAGGTCGAGGTGCTTGTCGGCGAGGTCTCCCCGGCCGTCGTCGAGGGTGAACAGGAACCGGCCGGGCAGCCGGGCCAGGTCGGCGTCGGCGAGCAGCAGCGCGTCGAGCGCGGCGAGCACCGGCCGCAGGTCGGCCCGCCCGCCGGCCAGGCCGGTCTGCGGCGAGACCAGCACGTTGCGGACCCGGTCGTGCGTGCGCGAGGGCAGCAGTCCGGTGGCCTCCAGCGCGGCCAGGGCCTCGTCCGCCAGCACCCCGGCGGGGGTCAGGGGCATGGCGCGGACCTGCAGGTTGGCCCGGCCGGTGACGCGGACCCGCCCGTCGCCGTACTGCTCGGCGACCTCGGCCAGCGCCCGCAGCGCGGCGAGCGGCACCCGCCCGCCGGGGACCCGGATCCGCACCAGGCCGCCGTCGTCGGCAGGCCAGGGGTGCACGACGCCCGGACACCGGTCGGGTCGGCTCCGCGCGATCCCAGCTCGAGGCTGCGCCATGGGTGGTCCTTCGAGGCCGGGGCTCCTCGCGATCGCCCCTCATCGACCTCGCGACGGGTGGCCGCAAGGGCCAGCAGGTCTTCGGACTCGGGATCGCCCGGTTCGGAGCGTCTTCCCAGACCCCGGAGGGTCCAGTGACATCAATGCTCCGGCCGTCACCCATACCGCTGCGCGTCAGTCCCGGACTCGCACCGGGTTCCCTTCGCTGGCACCGGCACCATAGCAACCTCCGGCCTGGTTGCCGATCGCGAGTGGCCATCGCCCGAGCTTGTTCGTGTGTCCCGCGCCCCGGGCACGCACCTGGCGGCGTTGGCGTCGCTCGCTGGACGACCAAGTACGACTTCGCTCCGCCGCCTTGCCATGCACGCACCCGAAGCCCGGGCCACCCCCGAACAAGCTCAGGCGATGGCCACTAGCCTGACCGCCATGCCCTCCCTCAAGGACGTCGTCGACCTGGTCCACGGCTGGTACCCGCCCGCGACCGCCGACAGCTGGGACGCCGTCGGGCTCGTCTACGGCGACCCCGAGCAGCCCGTGAAGAAGGTCCTGCTGGCCGTCGACCCCACCCCGGAGGTCGCGGCGGAGGCCGCGGAGTGGAAGGCGGACCTGCTGCTCGTGCACCACCCGCTCTTCCTCAAGGGCGTCCACGGCGTCGCGGCGACCACGCCCAAGGGCCGGACCCTGCACACGCTGGCGAAGGCCGACTGCGCGCTGCTCACCGCCCACACCAATGCCGACCAGGCCGTCGGCGGCGTGTCCGAGGCGCTCGCCGTCGCGCTCGGCCTCAAGGACCTCAGCCCGATCGTCCCGGCGCCGAGCGAGCCGCTCGACAAGCTCACCGTCTTCGTCCCCGCCGACGCCGCCGCCCCCGTCCGGGCCGCGGTCGCCGAGGCCGGGGCCGGCCGGATCGGCGACTACGACTTCGCCTCCTTCACCAGCGCGCCCGGCGAGGGCCGGTTCCGCCCGCTCGACGGTGCGAACCCCATGATCGGCACCGTCGGCGAGCTGGAGACCGTCGAGGAGGTCCGGATCGAGGTGGTCCTGCCACGGGACCGGCGCGCCGACGTCGTCCGCGCGATGCTGGGCGCACACCCCTACGAGGAGCCGGCGTACGACGTCGTCGAGGTCGCCGACCCGCAGCTGGTCGACGTCGGGACAGGCCGGATCGGCAGCGTCGAGCCGACCACCCTGGCCGGCTTCGCCGAGGCGGTCGCGGCCGCACTGCCGCCCACCGAGCACGGCGTCCGGGTGGCCGGTGACCCCGAGCGCCCGGTACGGCGGGTCGCCGTGTGCGGGGGCGCCGGCGACTTCCTGCTCGACCGGCTCGCGACGTCCGACGCCGACGTCTACGTGACCAGCGACCTGCGCCACCACCCGGCCGCGGAGTTCCTCGAGAAGGGCGGTCCGGCGCTGGTCGACGTGGCCCACTGGGCGGCCGAGTGGACCTGGCTCCCGGTCGTCGACCAGCTGCTCCACGAAGCGCTGGGCGACGCGGTCGAGACCCGGGTGAGTGCGATCTGCACCGATCCTTGGACAATGCACCTGTGAACGCCGATCCCGCCGCCCAGCTCCGCCTGCTCGACCTGCAGGCTCTCGACTCCCAGGTCGACCAGCTGCGCCACCAGCGCAACAACCCGGCCGAGGCCGCGGAGATCAAGGACCTGCTCGGCAAGCGGGTCGACGTCGACGGCCGGCTGCGCGACCAGCGCATCGTCGTCGACGACCTCGCCGTCGCCCAGGCCAAGGCCGATGCCGACGTCGAGCAGGTCAAGGCCCGGCGCACCCGCGACCGTGAGCGGATGGACTCCGGCGCCATCGCCGACGCCAAGGCGCTGGAGCGGATGCAGCACGAGCTCGAGTCGCTGGAGCGCCGGATCTCGACGCTCGAGGACGAGGAGCTCGAGGTGATGGAACAGCTCGAGGAGGCGCAGTCCGCGCTCGCCGAGCTCACCTCCGCCATCGAGGACCTCGACGGCAGGCTGGGCACCCTGACCACCGCACGCGACGAGAAGGTCGCGGCCCTCGACGCCGAGATCGCGTCGGTGTCGGGCGGGCGCGACGCGATCGTCGCCGAGATCCCCGAGGACCTGCTCGCCCTCTACGAGAAGCTCCGCGCCAACAAGGGCGGCGTCGGCGTCGGGGCGCTGCGCGCCCGCCAGTGCGGCGGCTGCCAGCTGACCCTCGACGCCGGCGAGATCGCCGAGATCCGCGCGACGCCCGCCGAGACCGTGCTGCGCCACGAGGAGTGCCAGCGGATCCTGGTCCGCACGTCCGAGAGCGGCCTGTGACCGCTCGGCCCGTCGAGCGGGTCGTCGTCGAGGCCGACGGCGGGTCCCGCGGCAACCCCGGGCCGGCGGCGTACGGTGCGGTGCTGCGCGACGCCGCGACCGGTGCCGTCCTGGCGGAGGACGCCCGCACGATCGGGGTGGCGACCAACAACGTCGCGGAGTACTCCGGCCTGGTCGCCGGCCTGGCGCTCGCCGTGGAGCACGCGCCGGGGGCGGTCGTCGAGGTGCGGATGGACTCCAAGCTCGTCGTCGAGCAGATGTCGGGGCGCTGGAAGATCAAGCACCCCGACATGGCCGTGCTGGCGGCCGAGGCACGGGAGCTCGCGCCCGCCGGTACGACGTACACCTGGGTCCCGCGCGCCCGCAACGCCCACGCCGACCGGCTCGCCAACGAGGCCCTCGACGGGAAGCGGTCGGGCGTCAGCGTCCCCGGCGACCAGGTCGAGGACGAGCCCGAGTCGGCGATCGAGGAGGCCGAGTCACCGTCCTTCGGTCCCGGCCAGCCGACCACGATCGTGCTGGTGCGCCACGGCGTCACCCCGCACACCACCGGTCGCCGCTTCTCCGGCGGTCTGGGCGGCGACAACCCGCCGCTCTCCGAGGAGGGCCGCGCCCAGGCCGCCGAGGTCGCCGCGTGGCTGACCGAGCTGAAGGACAGCGTCGACGTCGTGGTCGCCTCGCCGGTACGGCGTACCCGCGAGACGGCCGACATCGTCGCCTCTGCGCTGGGGTTGGCGGTGGAGGAGGAGCCGGCCTTCGCCGAGATGGAGTTCGGCGAGTGGGACGGACTGAGCTTCACCGAGGTCGCCGAACGCGACCGCGAGCGGCTGGACGCGTGGTTCGCCGACATGGCGGCCGCGCCGCCGGGCGGCGAGTCGTTCGTCACCGTGCAGGAGCGGGTGCTGGCCGGGCTGGCCCGCCTGCTCGAGACCCACGCCGGGCGGACCGTCGTCCTGGTCAGCCACGTCACACCGATCAAGACCCTCGTCGCGCACGCCCTCGACGCGCCGCTGGAGACGCTGTTCCGGATGGAGCTGGCACCCGCCGCGGTGTCGGTGCTGGCGTTCTACCCCGACCCGCGCACGGGCGAGCAGAAGGGCTCGATGCGGTTCTTCAACGCGCTCGCGCCGGGTCGCCGCACGTTGCGCGACACCGGTCGCTGGTGAGCCTCAGAGCTCGCTGACGACCACGTCGAGCTGGGTGCCGGACTTGCCGGGGGCGCCCACCTCGACCGTCCAGCCCAGGTCCCGCAGCGCGTCGGCGAACCCGGCCGGGGTGCGCGGGTCGGCGCCGTCCTCGAGCAGCGCGCGCACGATCCGGCCCTTGGTGGCCTTGTTGAAGTGGCTGACCACCTTGCGGGCGCCGTTGTGCTCGTGGAGCACCCGCACGGTCGCCACGCGCCTGGCGAGGTCGGGGCCGGGCCGCCAGAAGCCGGCGTACATCCCCGAGCGCAGGTCGACCAGCAGCCCGCGCCCCAGCGCCTCGGTCATCACGGCCGGCAGGGCCTCGCGCCACACCGCGGCCACCGGGCCGAGGCCGGGCAGGGAGGCGTCACCGGAGAGGCGGTACGACGGGATCCGGTCGCCGAGGCGCACCACGCCGAACAGGCTGGACGCGACGGCGAGCCGCGAGGTCGCCCGCCGCTTCGCGCCGGCGGAGAGGGTCGCGACGTCGAGGGCGTCGTACAGGACACCGGTGTAGATCCGGTCCGCCCGGGCCGTCGGCGCGTCCGGCAGGCCGGCGTTGCGCTCGACGAGGTCGGCCTGGCCGGCCGACAGGCCGAGCACCTCGGCCGCCTTGACCGGGTCCTCACGGCACAGCGTGACCAGTGCGTCGAGCACCTCGCGGCGCGCGTCGGTCAGTGCAGGGGAGGACAACGAGGCGAGGTCGAGCGGCCGTCCCCGCCGGGGGACGGCCTTGCCCTCGCTCGGCGGCAGCAGGATCAGCACGGGGCCAACGATAAAGTCACCGACATGCCGAACAATCTCGTGGTCCGGGTCAAGGCGAGCTCCCCCGAGATCCAGGCGGGTCTCGCCGCGATCGCGAAGGAGCTCGAGCTCCCGGGTGACTTCCCCGCGGACGTGACGGCCACCGCGGAGCGGGCCGCGGCCGACGTGGTGCTGCCCGAGCAGGACCGCACCGACCTGCCGTTCCTCACCATCGACCCGGCCGGCTCGATGGACCTCGACCAGGCGCTGCACATCGAGCGTCATGACGACGGGTACGTCGTCCACTACGCCATCGCCGACGTCGCCGCCTTCGTCGAGCCGGGCGACGCGGTGGACGTCGAGGCCAACAAGCGCGGCGAGACGCTGTACGGAGCCGGCACCCGGATCCCGCTGCACCCGCCCGCTCTGTCCGAGGACGCGGCGTCGCTGCTGCCCGACCAGGTCCGCCCGGCGCTGCTGTGGACGATCCGGCTCGACGCGACCGGAGTGCAGGTCGACGTACGCGTCGAGCGCGCGCGGGTGCGCTCGCGTGCCCGGTGGTCCTACGTCGACGCCCAGAAGGCGCTCGACGACGGCACCGCCGGCGAGGTGCTCGAGCTGCTCCGCGAGGTCGGCAGGCTGCGCGAGCAGCAGGAGGTCGACCGCGGCGGCATCTCGCTGCCGCTGCCCGAGCAGGAGGTCGACGAGGCCGACGGCGGGTTCCAGCTGGTGTTCCGCGAGCAGCTGCCCGTCGAGCAGTGGAACGCGCAGATCTCGCTGCTGACGGGCATGGCCGCCGCCTCGCTCATGGTCGGCGCGAAGGTCGGCATGCTGCGCACCCTGCCGCCCGCCGACCCGCGCGACGTGGCCCGGCTGCGCCGGGTCGCCAAGGGCCTGCGGATCTCGTGGCCCCAGGACATGGAGTACCCCGCCTTCGTGCGCTCGCTCGACCCCACGGTCTCCCAGCACCAGGCGATGATCGTCGCGTGCACCCGGCTGCTGCGCGGCAGCGGCTACGCCGCCTTCGACGGTGATCTGCCCGAGCAGAGGCTTCACTCCGCCATCGCGGCCGAGTACGCCCACGTCACCGCGCCGCTGCGTCGCCTCGGCGACCGCTACGTCGGCGAGGTCTGCCTCGCGATCTGCGCCGGAACTCCCGTCCCCGACTGGGCGGCGAGCGCGCTGCCGGGTCTGCCCAAGATCCTGCAGGACTCCGCCCGCCGGGCCGGCGCCTACGAGCGGGCCGTCCTCGACCTGATCGAGGCCGCCGTGCTCGCCGACCGGGTCGGCCAGCAGTTCGACGGCGTCGTCACCAGCGTCCGCGACGACGAGGCGACCTCCGGCGTCGTCGTGCTCGCCGAGGTCGGGGTCGAGGCCCCCGTGACCTCCGCACAGCCGCTGCCGCTCGGCGAGGACGTGTCCGTCACGCTCGCCACCGCCGACCTCGCGGCGCGCAAGGTCGCGTTCACCCTGCCGTGAAGGTCCTGGTCACCGGCGGCGTGAGGTCCGGCAAGTCCCGCCACGCCGAGTCGCTGCTCGCCGACGCGGCGAGCGTCACCTACGTGGCCGCCGGACCCGTGTACGACGACGCCGACTGGGCCGCGCGCATCGCCGCCCACCGGGCCCGCCGGCCGGCGACCTGGTCCACCGAGGAGACCCGCGACGTCGCCGGCGTGCTCCGGGCCGCCCGCGAGCCCGTCCTCGTCGACTGCCTCGGCACCTGGCTCACCGGCGTCGTCGACGACGCCGGGCTGTGGGAGGAGCCCGTCGAGGAGGTCGAGGCACACGTGCTCCGGCTCCTCGGCGCCACGCTCGCCGCTCTGACGGCCACCCCGCAGCCGGTCGTGCTCGTGACGAACGAGGTCGGCCTCGGCGTCGTACCCGAGCACCGGTCGGCACGAGTGTTCCGCGACCTGCTCGGCACGATCAACCAGCGGGTGGCCGAGGCGTGCGACGAGGTGCACCTGGTCGTCGCGGGGCGCGTGCTCCGCCTCTGACCCGGGCGCTGCCCGCTAGTGCCCCGAACCTGAAATCCGCCACATAATTCCGCGCCCCAGGCACGCACATCGCTGCGTTGGGATCGCTCGAAAGACGCCCAGTCTGCCCACGCGACCCCGCCTTGCGCTGCACGCACCTGGAGCGCGGACTTACGCACCGGACTTCAGGTTCGGGACACTAGGACCGCTCGAACGGGCGCCGCTCCAGCACCTTGCCGGACAGGTCGGTGGTCATCGTGCCGACCTCGCTGTACTGGTTGCCGACATGGAACCGCACGACGGCGCCGTGCTCGGGGTCGTGGGTGAAGAAGATGCCCAGAGCGTCGGGCTCCTCGACGTTCGAGGTCCGCCGGGCGCGCGGGATGTTGGCGACCACGGCCGCCAGGTCGACCTTGCGGAGGTCCACGACCTGCTCGTTGCTGCTGGTGACCTGCATCGGGTCGAAGTTCGTGCTCCACCGCTCGTCGGGACTCCAGCTCCACCACTGGAGGCGTCGCTTGCGGATCGGCAGGATCGCCGCGTCGGCGCTCGCCTGGTCGTGGTCGAGGACCGACAGGTCGTAGGCCTGCCAGGTGCCGAGCTTCTCGTGGTACTCCGCGATCAGGACCTTCAGCCCCGCGACGGTGTACAGGTCGATGTCGGGTGCGGGCGGCTCCGGCGTGGGCACCGGGGTCGGTGCGTGGGTCGGGGCCGGGGCCGGAGACGCCGTCGCCGTGCTGCTGGCGGGGGAGGGACGCGCGGCGGCGTCCGGCTCGTCGGCGCCGGAGAGGGCGGCGAAACCCACTGCTCCGGCAGCGACCAGCCCGACGGCGCCGAGGAGCAGGCCGCGGCGGCTGGCGGCGGGCTCGGGCAGCGTCGGCGGGTTGTCGAGGTCCTCGACCAGAGCGGCCAGCTCGGCCAGAGACACGGCCCGCAGCGCCATGTCGGTGCGCTCGACCTGGTCGTCGCGCGTGATCTCGCCGTGGGTGCGGGCCTCGGTCAGGGCACGCACGACGGCGAGCCGCTCGGTGTCACGCGGCGGGCGGGTCGGCAGGTCGTCAGGCACCCGCCAGTCCTATCAGGAGCACGGCCAGAGCCACCTCGATCCCGGCGCCGAACACGTCGCCGGTCACTCCACCGAACCGGCGCACGGCGTGGGCCGTCAGCAAGGCCACCACCACGAAGGCGACCGCCACGGTCACCGGGCCGCGGACCGGGTCGACGAGCAGCGACAGGAGGGCCAGGCCGGCCCATCCCGCGAAGGAGAGGAGGACCGGCACTCGCCGTGTGAAGGTCACGCCCAGCCCGTCCGGGCGGGCCGGGGGCGCCAGCGTGCAGGCGGTGATCCAGAGCGCGGCCCGCGAGGCGCACACGGCGGCGCCGGCCACGAGGGCCGAGCGAGGCTCGCCGCCGAAGGACACGAAGGTGGTCAGGGCCGCGGCCTGTGCCCCGAGCACCAGCACCAGCGCGGCGACACCGGCCGGGCCCGCCGTACCGCTCTTCATGACGGCCAGCGACCGCTCCCGGTCGTACGACGAGGTGAGCCCGTCGGCGACATCGGAGAGCCCGTCGAGGTGGAGCGCCCGGCTGCCGACGGCGAGCGCGGCCAGCGCGGCGAAGGCGACCGCCAGCGCGGGAAGGTCGAGGCGGCCGCCGGCCCACACGACGAGGCCCACGACCGCTCCGAGGGGCAGCACGGCCAGCGGGGCGAGCAGCAGCGCCCCGGTCGCGACGCCGGGGGAGACCTTCAGCACCGCGGGCACCCGCAGCGCGGTCAGCATCCCGATCGACAGCCGCAGGCTGCGGCCGACGACGGCGACGCTCACCGGCCCTCGGGGGCGGGCGGCATCAGGTCGGCGAGCAGCGCGACGTCGCGCAGCAGTGCGACCGCCGAGCGGAGCACAGGGACGGCGGCCACCGCGCCCGAGCCCTCGCCCAGGCGCAGCCCGAGGTCGAGCACCGGCTCCAGGCCGAGCTTCTCCAGCGCGAGGGCCTGGGCGGGTTCGGTCGAGCGGTGTCCGGCGGCGAACCAGGCGGCCGCGCCGGGCGCGATCCGGTCGGCGTACAGCGCGCAGGCGACGGACATCAGGCCGTCGAGCAGGACGGGTACGCCGCGCTCGGCCGCCTCCACGAGGTAGCCGACCGTCGCGACCAGGTCGGCGCTGCTCAGGGCGGCGAGCGCGTCCAGCGGGTCGCCCGTCTCGCTGTCGGCCCGGTGCCCGGCGCGGTCGAGCGCCTGCTGGACGACGACCTGCTTGTGGGTGAGCGCGGCGTCGTCGACGCCGGTGCCGCGGCCGGTGACCTCGACGGCGGGCAGGCCCAGCGCGGCCGCGACCATGGCGGCGGCCGGGGTGGTGTTGCCGATGCCCATGTCGCCGGACAGCAGGAGCTGCGCCCCCGCGGCGATCTCCTCGCCGGCGACGGTGCGGCCGGCCGCGAAGGCTCGGGCGGCCTCGTCGGCGGAGAGGGCGTCCTCGACGTGGATCGCGCCGCTGCTGCGCCGTACCTTGTGCGCCCGGACCTCGGCCGGCACGCCCTCGAGGTCGTCGTCGACGCCCAGGTCGAGGACCCGGACGTGGACGCCGTGCGCGGCCGCGAGCGCCGAGACACCGGCCTTGCCCATCACGAAGGTGCGCACCATGGCCGGCGTGATCGCCGGCGGGTAGGCCGAGACTCCGTGCTGCGCGACGCCGTGGTCGCCGGCGAAGATCACCAGCCGCACGTCGTCCAGCGGACGAGGGGGTACGACGCCCTGGACCGCCGCGAGCCACACCCCGAGGTCGCCCAACCGGCCCAGCGCACCGGCCGGGGTGGCCAGGCCGGCGAGGCGCTCGGCTGCGGCCGAGCGGACGTCTGGGTCGGGTGCGGCGAGAGCGCTCATGGTGCCGAACGCTACCGCCGGGCTCCGCTCGGCGGAGCCGCTGCTCAGGTGAAGAGCATCACCAGCACTCCGGCCAGCGCGAGGAGCGCGAGGACGAGCACGATGCCCGACCATTCGTGCTCGTCGGTGTCCTGCAGGTCAGGCGTGTTCGCGGTCATGGTTCCCCCCAGTGACGCGTTCCGAGTGTGTCGCCACGGCTCCAACGAGCCAGTGGCGAGAACAGCACGGTGGAGCCGGGGCTAGTGTCCGGCCGTGGCCCACACCGTGCTCGTCGTCCCGGTACCCGCGCTGGAGGACTACATCCGCGGCCGGTGGGAGCACTACGACGCCGCCTGGGTGTCCCGTGACCCGGCGTTCACCCACGCCCACATCACCGCACTGGCGCCGTTCCGGCCCGCGCCGACCGACGCCGACCTCGCCCGGGTGGCCCGAATCGCCCGCACCACGCCGGCCTTCGACCTCGTCCTCGACGAGGTCACGGCCTTCCCCGACGGGATCGTCCACGCCGTGCCGTCGCCCGTGGCGCCGTTCGCCGCGCTGACGGCACGGCTGTGGGAGGCGTTCCCGGACTGCCCGCCGTACGCGGGGGAGTTCGCGGACGTCGTACCGCACCTCACGCTGGACCGCCTCGGACCCGGCGTGTCGGTCGCGTCGGTGACCGCCGACCTCGCCACGACCCTCCCTGTCCGTGCCCGGGCGGAACGCCTCGAGCTGCACCGGTACGCCGAGCGCGACTGCCGGGTGCTGGCGAGCTGGTCACTGGTCGGGGCCGGCGATCCGGTCCCGCAACCAGGTGGTCGTCCCGGCCGGTAGGCCCTTGAGCTTCGGGCGCTCCGGCAGGGGAGCGACGAACAGCGCGGTTCCCTCGGGCAGCGCCCACTTCAGCTCGTGGTAGACCCGCGACAGGCCGGCGTCGCTCTCGACGAGGGCCAGGCCGTCGCCGATCGCGCGCACCTCGGACCACGGGCCGAGCACGTCGTGCGGCACGGCTGACGGGGACCACGCGAGGTAGACGGCCATGACCGACCGGTACCCGGCAGCCGGCGAGGTCAGTGCGCCAGCTTGAGCCCGATCACGCACCCGACCAGCCCGAGCAGCAACAGGATCCGCAGCAGGCTCACCGGCTCCTCGCCAGCGGCCATCGCGATCACCACCGTCAGTGCCGCGCCGATACCGACCCAGACGGCGTACGCCGTCCCGACCGGCAGGCTGCGCATCGCGTACGCCAGGCCGGCCATGCTGGCCGTCAGGGTCACGAAGAAGACCACCGACGGAACCAGCCTGCTGAACCCCTCGGACCGCGACAGGGCCGTCGCCCAGGCCGCCTCGAGGACCCCGGAGAGCACCAGTACCAACCACGCCATGACCGCCACATCCTTCGTGGCCGTCTTGTCGCGCTCCGGGTACGGCTCCCTCGTCCGGCAGCCGGTCACCGGCTGTATGCCGATTGTATGCGCGCCGATCGACATCCACCGCCTCCGCACTGCTACGCTGGTGGCCGTTGAAGAGTGCTCCGCAAGGAGCGCTCCTGCTCTCTCGGTGGGGGCAGAACATCTTGTCGCTCTTGGTCTTCGGTTCAGCTGGGCATCAGGCAAGGGATGTCTTCAGCACCAACGGCCCCGGCACGTCGCCGGTCCGGAACTCGAAAACCAAGGAGAAATCATGGCTCAGGGCACCGTCAAGTGGTTCAACAGCGAGAAGGGCTTCGGCTTCATCGCCCCGGCCGACGGCACCCCGGACGTCTTCGTCCACTTCTCGGCCATCCAGGGCTCGGGCTACAAGTCGCTCGACGAGAACCAGCAGGTCGAGTTCGACGTCACCCAGGGCCCGAAGGGCCCGCAGGCGGAGAACGTCCGCGCGATCTGACACACGTCGTCTGACGCTTCGCAAGGCCCCCGGCACTTCGGTGCCGGGGGCCTTGTCCATCTCCGGCGCTACCAGCGCGGCAGCACCGCCGTCGGCATCCCGCCGTGCACCGCGGTCGCCAGGTTGGCCGCGACCTCGTAGGCGTCGGCGAACCGCGGGAACTCCGCACGCGACACCAGCACCCGGCTGCGTACCTGCGCGACCCGGCCGGCCTGCACATCGTCGTGGCGGCTTGTGAACACGTCGAAGGCGTACACGTCGTACGCCTCGCCCTCCGCCACCTCCGCCACCTCGGCCACGTCCCGCAGCCTAGGCCGCCGCTGTCCTACCCTCGGGGACGTGGCCGACCTGACCGAACCCTGTCCCAGCTGCGGCACCCTGATGCGCTGGGAGACCTCCCACGAGCGATGCGACGGTTGCGGCTACATCCGTCCGTGCTGCGAGGGCGCGCCCTGCCACTAGGTCGTCGAGGCGCCCGGCTCAGACGTGGCCGCTGAGCTGTGCCAGCCGGGTGGCGAGCCGGTCGACCATCGCGTTCGCCTGCTTGGCCGACAGGCCGTCGCCGTCCCCGAGGCTCGACACCGGCAGTACGTCGACCGAGAGGCGCGCGCCGCCGGCCAGCGCCCGCAGCTCGTCGACCTTGTCGCCGAACGGCGAGCCACTGCCGGGGGAGTAGCGCCGGACGACCTCGTCGAGGTCGTCGGCGAACAGGTCGGCCTTGGTCACCGCGATGACCAGCCAGACCGGCCGGTCCCGGCGCACGGCCATCGACGCGATCCGGTGCGCGGTGATGGTCCAGTCCTCGAGCTCGGCGGCCAGCTGCTCCTCGCGCGTCGCGGTGGCGCTGCCCGTCGTACCTGCGGCGCGGCGGGGCGTCGCGTAGCCGTTGGCGACCACGTGGATCACACCGTCGACCGGCTCGTCGTGGAACACCTCGTCGAGCGCACCGAGGCGGGTCGCGGCGTTGTCGCCGGGCACGACGAGGAAGCGGAAGCCGTGGAGGCGACGCGAGCGTCGGGTACGACGCTCCATCACCGCGGAGCCCACCTCCGCCGCACCGGCGGCCGGGCTGCGGCGGGCGAGCCGGTCGGCCAGCTGGGACTTGCCCACGCCGGTCATGCCCGTCACGGCGACGGTCGGGTAGCGCCGGCGCAGCGCGCGGTTCATCCGCTCGGGTGCGGTGGCCAGGGCGCCGAGCACGCCGGTGGCGACGGTGGCGCTCAGGGCGGCCAGGCCCGGCTTCGGCAGGACCGTGCGGGAACGACCACTTGGCACGACGACTCCTCGCTGCTCACGTTGCTGCTGACGCTTCCTCTGAGAGCCTACGTTTCGCGGGGGTGCCGCCCGGCACCTCCACGGCCTAGCCTGACCCATGGCCACCTTCACACTCACCTGCATCGGCGACGACCGCCCCGGGCTCGTCTCCGACCTCTCGGCGCAGCTGCACGCCCACGGTGCGAGCTGGAACCGCAGCCAGATGGCGCGGCTGGCCGGCAAGTTCGCCGGGATCCTGCTGCTGGAGGTCCCCGACGCCCGTGCCGACGAGCTCGTCGCCGACCTGGCCGGGCTGGAGGGCGTCGGGCTGCAGGTCACCTTGGCCCGCACGGACGGCGCGACGGACGCGCCCGCGCTGCTGGTCGACCTCGACCTGCTCGGCGCCGACCGTCCCGGCATCGTCGCCGAGATCTCCGCGGCGCTGGCCCGCGAGCGGGTGAGCATCCGCGACCTGGTCACCGACGTCCGCGACGCACCGATGGCCGGTGGTCACCTCTTCGAGGCACGCGCGGTGCTCGAGGCGCCACAGGGCACCCGGGTCGAGGACCTGCGCGCCACGCTCGAGTCGATCGCCGACGAGCTGATGGTCGAGATCAACCTGGCCGAGTCGGACGCTGCGGCGCCGGCGTGAACGATGCCGGGGTGTTTGTGCGGATGTATGAACCCGCCCGGCTGATCTGTTGCCCGCCGCGGGCTGCCGGGGGCGCGTTCACCTCGCCATGATGGCGGCGTGGAACCAGGGACACCTCGGGTCGCCGTCGTCACCGGCGCCGCCTCCGGCATCGGTGCGGCCGTGTGCCGCGCGCTGGAGGAGACGGGCTGGACCGTGTGCGGCATGGACATGCGGCGGGCCGACCACCTCGAGCACACGGTCGTCTGCGACGTCGCGGACCCGCACGCCGTCCGGGCCGCGCTCGCCCGGCTGCAGGCCGAGGTCGGCGCGATCGGCGCCCTCGTCACGGCCGCCGGCCACTACGAGCTGGTGCCGTTCGCCGAGATCACCGAGGACCGCTGGGCGCGGATGATGCGCGTCCATGTCGGCGGCCTGCTCAACCCGGTGCGCGAGGTGCTGCCCGGCATGATCGAGCGAGGCGAGGGCGCGATCGTCGCGATCTCCTCCGAGCTCGGCATCGGCGGCACCGAGAGCGAGGCGCACTACTCCGCGGCGAAGGGCGCGATCCTCGGCTTCGTCCGCAGCCTCGGCGCCGAGGTCGCCGGGCACGGCGTCCGCGTGAACGCGGTGGCCCCCGGCCCGACCGACACCCCGCTGCTGCCCGCGCCGCAGCGCACGCCCGAGTACCTCGCCTCACTGCCCGCCCGCGCACTCGGTCTGCCCGAGGACATCGCGCAGGCGGTGCAGTTCCTCGTCGACGAGGGCGGGTTCTGCTTCGGCGAGGTCGTCTCGCCCAACATGGGAGCGGTGATCTGATGAGCGACGTCCAGCCCCCGCGCCGCCAGGACGGACGCGTCGCGGTCGTCACCGGCGCCACCCAGGGCATCGGGCGCGCCATCGCGCTGCGTCTGGCCGCCGAGGGCGCCACGGTCGGCGTCAACGGCCGCGCCGAGTCCGAGCAGATGCGCGAGGTCGTCGCGCTCACCGGTGGCTTCCCGGTGGTGGCCGACATGGCCGAGCCGACCTCCGTGCGTACGGCGCTCGCCCAGGTCGAGCGGGAGCATGGCCCGGTCGACGTCCTGGTCTGCAACGCGGCGTACATGTCGATGAGCCCGCTCCTCGACCAGCCGCTCGACGACTGGTGGCGCAACATCGACACCAACCTGTCCGGCACCTACCGCTGCATCCAGTCGGTGCTGCCGGGCATGCGGAGCAAGGGCCGCGGCAACATCGTGGTCATCACCTCCGAGTGGGGCGTCGTCGGCTGGCCGAACGCGACGGCGTACGCCACCTCCAAGGCCGGCCTGATCGCCCTGACCAAGTCGCTCGGCCGCGAGCTCGCACCGGAGGGCATCACCGTCAACGCGGTCGCGCCCGGCATCGTCGACACCCCGCAGCTGCAGGTCGACGCCGCCGACGCGGGCCTGACCCTGGAGCAGATGCACGCCGAGTACGGCAGGGCGATCCCCGCAGGGCGGATCGGTCGTCCCGAGGAGATCGCCGCCACTGTCGCGCTGCTCGCCCGCCCCGACCTGACGGCCTTCGTCGGCCAGACCCTCTCGGCCAACGGCGGCAGCACCAGGGCGCGGGCGTGACAGGCGACGCCACCCTCCCGGCCGGCCCGATCGCCTGGCCAGCCGGCTTCCGCGCCGCCGCCAACCTCGGCTTCGACCTCGACTCCGAGGACGTCGCGCTCACCATCGACGCCGGCACCAGGAACCGGTTCTCGGTGATGAGCCACCAGGCGTACGGCGCCCTGACCGGCGTCCCGCGCGTGCTGGACCTGCTCGGTCGGTTCGACCTGAGGGCCACCTTCTTCGCGCCCGGCTACACCGTCGAGCGCTATCCGGACCTGCTGCGCCGGATCCGCGACGCCGGCCACGAGATCGCCCACCACGGGTTCATGCACGAGGCCATGGCCGGGTTGTCGTACGACGAGGAGGCCGCCGTCATCGACCGGGGGCTCGAGTCGCTGGACAAGGTGCTCGGCGTGCGTCCCGTCGGCTATCGCGCCCCGCTGTGGGAGACGTCGTACGCCACCGCGGAGATCCTCCTCGACCGCGGCTTCCTCTACGACTCCAGCCTCATGGACTCCGACCTGCCCTACGAGCTGGCCGAGCGGCCGGGGGAGGGCGCCCGCTCGATCGTGGAGATCCCGGTCTCGTGGGCGCTCGACGACTGGGAGCAGTTCGCGTTCGTGCCCGAGGTGTTCGGGCCCGGGGTGATCGAGGACCCGGCCAAGGCACTGTCGATGTGGACCGGCGAGCTGACCGAGGCCCACCGCTACGAGTCCTGCTTCACGCTGACCATCCACCCGTTCCTCAGCGGCCGGCTCGGACGGATCCGGGCGTTGGAGTCGCTGCTCGAGACGATGGCCGCGATGCCGGACCTGTGGGCCACCACGTGCGGCGAGATCGCCCGGCACGTGCGCGGCCTGGACCTGGTCCCGCGGGTCTTCCCGCAGCCGGAGATCGAGGACCGCTGACGGCGGCCCGAGCCCCTATCCTCGCCCCATGGCGATCACCGTCGCGGACCTGCTCGAGATGCAGCACCTGCGGCTGCACCTGGTCTCGGGCAAGGGCGGCGTGGGTCGCTCGGTCTCGTGGACGCACGGCTCGGACCTGCCCGAGCCGTGGCGCTGGCTGACCGGCGGCGAGCTGCTGCTCACCAACGGGATGTCCTTCCCCGCGGGCGGCGCCGAGCAGCAGGAGCTGATCGAGAGGCTCGACGAGGCCGGCGCCAGCGCGCTCGCGATCGGCGAGAAGATGTACTGCCCACCGCTCACCGACGAGCTGCTCGCCACCAGCGAGCGCCTCGGGCTGAGCGTGCTGTCGGTGGAGTACCCGATGCCGTTCGTCGCGATCTCCCAGGCCGTCGCCGCGGCCAACCTGCTCGAGCAGTCCGACCGGCTGGTGCGCACCGAGAAGATCTACCGGACCGTGCAGCGCATGGTCGCCACCCACGACGGCGCCTCGGTGCTGCGCGTTCCGCTGGCCCAGGTCCTCGGCTGCGAGGTGCACGTGTGCCACCGCGAGTCGGGGGAGCCGTGGTACCCCGAGGACCCGCGGTTCGACCCGGTGCTGGCAGAGGCGCTCCACGAGATCACGCGCGGTACGGCGGACCTGCGGGCGGGCGCGCTCGTCGTGCCCCTCGCCGACGGGCGCGACCTGCGGCTGATCGACATCCCGACCCAGCAGGGCGCGCTGATGGTGCTGGTCTCGCAGGGCCGCAGCCCGGTCGACGCGATCCTCATGCAGCACGCGGTGACGGTGCTCGCCCTGGAGCTCTCCCAGAGCGTGGTCGCCAACGAGCACCGGCGGCGGATCGGCGCCGAGCTGTTGGCCCAGCTGCTCGAGGGCCGGGTCGAGGCGCGCGCCGCCGGCCGCCAGCTCAAGGGGATCGGCGTCGGTCCCGCGAAGGCGCGCCTGTACGCCGTCAGCGGCGACGACGCCGGCCGGCTTCGCGACGTCCACATCGCCCTGTGGCGCAACGGGATCGGCCACGTCGTCACCTACCGCGCCGGGGTCCTCTACGTACTGGCGTCCTCGGCGACCGAGGTGCAGGACGTGCTCCGCGCCGACCTCGGCCCGCAGGCGCTGATCGGCGTGAGCGCGCCGCTGGGCAGCCCCGACCGAGCGCCGGAGGCGCTGCGCGAGGCGGCCTGGGCGCTGCGCGCTGCGGAGGGTTCGGTGGGACGCACCTTCCACTACGGCGACGCCAGCCCGATCATCGGCGTCGGGGGACTCGACGACGCCGCGGCGCTGGTCTCCCGCGTGCTCGGGCCGCTGCTGGAGTACGAGCGGGTGCACGACACCCCGCTGCTCGCCACCCTCGACGCCTTCCTCGGCCACCAGCGCTCCTGGCAGCGCACCGCCGACGCGCTCCAGGTGCACCGGCAGACCGTGCTCTACCGGATCCGCAAGGTCGAGGAGATCACCGGCCGCACCACCAGCGAGACCGCCGACATCGCCGAGCTCTGGCTCGCGCTGCGTGCGCAGTCGCTGATCGCGCCCGCCAAGGGGCCGGCGCACCACTCCTGAACCTCCCGACTCCTCCCCGGGGTTGTGCGATCGCACGAAACCTCTCGTGCCGAGTGTGGCGGATCGCGGGCAGACCTGTGACCTGGGTCGCAGGCAGTCTGAACCCACCGGAAAGCGACCACCGACCCGCAGAGGAAGTGTGAACGTGCAGGGAGCAGTCGAGGACGCCGACGTCCTGATCGTCGGTGCCGGACCGTCAGGCGCGGTCGCGGCGTACGAGCTGGCCCGGCGCGGGTTCAAGGTCGTCTGCCTCGAGCAGGGCGACTGGAACCTCCCCGACGACTTCACCGGCGACAAGCCGCAGTGGGACCTGGCCCGCCTCAAGCAGTGGCACCCCAGTCCCAACACGCGGGGCAACGACGCCGACTACCCCGTCAACGCCGAGAACAGCCCGCTCGAGCCGCTCATGTTCAACGGCGTCGGCGGCAGCAGCATCCTCTACTCCGGTCACTGGGTCCGCGCCCTCCCGTCGGACTTCCGCGTCAAGACTCTCGACGGTGTCGCGGAGGACTGGCCGTTCACCTACGAGGACCTCCGCCCGTTCTACGACGAGGTCACCCATCACATCGGCGCCTCGGGACTCGAGGGGGACCCGTCGTACCCCGACGCCCACACCTTCCCGCTGCCGCCGCTGCCGATCGGCAAGGCCGGGCTGCGCGCTGCGCGCGGCATGGACAAGCTCGGCTGGCACTGGTGGCCGGCGCCCAACGCGATCGCCTCGCGCGCCTTCCGCAACCGCCCCGCCTGCCAGCGGTACGGCGCCTGCGAGTCCGGCTGCCCCGCCGGCGCCAAGGCCAGCGCGGACCTGACCTACTGGCCCGACGCGATCGCCGCCGGCGCCGTTCTCCTCACCGGCGCCCGGGTGCGCTCGCTGACCACCGACGAGAAGGGCCTGGTCGCCGGCGCCGAGTACGTCGACCGCGACGGCCACTGGCACCACCAACGCGCGGGCATCACGATCCTGGCCGCCAACGGCCTCGGTACGCCGAGGATCCTGCTCAACTCCGCCACGTCCGCCCACCCCGACGGCCTCGCCAACTCCTCCGGCCTGGTCGGCAAGCGGTTGATGATCCACCCCTACGCGTCGGTCTACGGCGTCTACGACGAGGACCTGGAGAGCCACCTCGGACCCGCCGGGCAGGCCCTGCAGTCGCTGGAGTTCTACGAGACCGACGAGTCCCGCGGCTTCGTGCGCGGAGGCAAGTGGAACCTGATGCCGACGCCCGGCCCGCTCAACCGGGTGCTCTGGGAGCCCGGCACCGACTGGCGCGACGGCTTCGGCAGCCGCTTCCACGACAGGCTCAGCGGCACCTTCGGCCGCACCCTCGAGTGGGGGATCACCACCGAGGACCTGCCCGACGAGAGCAACGAGGTCGTGCTCGACACCGACGCCACCGACTCCGACGGGATCCCGGCCGCCCGGATCAACTACCGGATCGGCGAGAACAACCAGCGGCTGCTCGACTTCCACATCGCCCGCGCGGTCGAGGCACACGAGGCGGCCGGTGCGATCAGCACCGAGGTGGTGCCGGTGGTCCGCGACAGCGGCTGGCACCTGCTCGGCAGCGCCCGGATGGGCGAGGACCGAGCCGACTCCGTCGTCGACCAGTGGGGCCGCTCGCACGACATCCCCAACCTCTTCGTCCTCGACGGCAGCAACTTCGTGACGTCCACCGGCGTGAACCCGACCGCCACGATCATGGCGATCGCCCTGCGCGCCGCCCGCCACCTCGCCGACCACCGGCACGACCAGGTCTCCGCCTCCTGACGGCCACGACGGACTGCAAAGGACTCCGCGATGCTCGACCCCACTGCCCGCGACCGCCTGGCCACCCTGGCCGACGTGCTCATCCCCGGCTCGGGTGACTTCCCGTCCGCGTCGGGGGCCGGCGTACCCAACGACCTGATCGACCGCGCCCTCGGGTTCCGCCCCGACCTGGTGCCCGCCTTCACCCGTGCGCTCGACCTCGCCGACGGTCTGGACGCCGAGGCCGCTTTGGACCTGATCTCCAGCACGCACATCGCCGAGTTCGAGGCGCTCTCCACGCTGGTCTCCGGTGCCTACCTGCAGAGCCCGCAGGTGCAGCAGGCGCTCAACCACCGCCCGGCGCCGCGCCAGGCCAACGACGACATCGACACCTACGTCGACCTGCTCGAGGTCGTCGTCGACCGCGGCTTCGACATCCACGGGGCGGACCTGTCGTGACCACGACGCTGTCCCACGTCATCGACGGAGCCGCCTGGGAGGGCGACGGGCCCGCGACCCAGGAGGTCGTGGACCCGTCCACCGAGCAGGTCCTCGCCCACGCCCGTCGCGGCACCGCCGCCGACGTCGACCGGGCCGTCGGCGCGGCCCGCCGTGCGAGTGCCGGCTGGGGGCGGCGAACGCCGAAGGACCGCGCCGACACGCTCCTCGCGATCGCCGCGGTGGTCGACGAGCACGCCGCCGAGCTGGCCGAGCTGGAGTCCCGCAACACGGGCAAGCCGCCGGGCCTGGCATCCGATGACGTCGCCGGCACCGCCGACACCTTCCGGTTCATGGCCGGCGCGGTCCGCGCGCAGGTCGCGCTCGCTGCGGGGGAGTACGTCGAAGGCAGCACCTCGACGATCGTGCGCGAACCGGTCGGCGTGGTCGGCGCGATCACGCCGTGGAACTACCCGCTGCTGATGGCCGCGTGGAAGCTCGGGCCGATCCTCGCCGCCGGCAACACCTGCGTGCTCAAGCCTTCCGAGCAGACCCCGCTCAGCACCCTGCGCCTGGCCGAGCTCGTCGCCGACGTCCTGCCGTCCGGTGTCCTCAACGTCGTCACCGGCGACGGCGCGGTCGTCGGCGCCGCGATCGCCACCCACCCCGGCATCGACCTGGTCTCGGTCACCGGCAGCGTCTCCAGCGGTCGAGCCGTCGCCGCTGCCGCGGCTGCCACCCTCAAGCGGGTCCACCTCGAGCTCGGCGGCAAGGCACCGGTCCTCGTGCTCGCCGACGCCGACCTCGACGCGGTGGCCGAGGGCATCGTGTTCGCCGGCTTCGGCAACACCGGCCAGGACTGCGGCGCGGCCTGCCGGGTGATCGTCGACGCCGCCGTCCACGACGACCTCGTCGCCCGCCTCGTGAAGCGGGTCGAGGCGATGGTCGTCGGCGCCCCGACCGAGGGCGAGGACGTCGAGATGGGACCGCTCGTCTCCCGCGAGCACCACGCCCGCGTCGTCGCCGCCCTCGAGCGGGCCTACGCCGACGGCGCCCGCGCCGCGGTCGGGGGCAAGGTCCCCGACCGGCCCGGCTTCTTCGTCGAGCCCACCGTCCTGGTCGACATCCCCTCCGGTGCCGCCTGCACGACCGAGGAGATCTTCGGCCCGGTCGTCACCGTCGAGGCCTTCACCGAGGTGGACGCCGCGATCGAGGCCGCCAACGCGACGCCGTACGGGCTCTCGGCCTCGGTGTGGACCGAGAGTGCCCGGCACGCGGCGTCCCTGCCCGGTCGCCTCGACTTCGGGACGGTCTGGGTCAACGACCACCTCGCCTTCGCCACGGAGATGCCGTGGGGCGGCTTCAAGTCATCCGGCTACGGCCGCGACCTGTCGGCGTACGCGCTCGACGACTACTCACGCACCAAGCACGTCATGGTCAAGCACCACGCGTGACCCTCAGCAGCGAAGGAACACCGCCATGTCGCAGGAAAGCACGCTCGTCGAAGGCTTGACGATCCAACCGGTGCCGGAGTCTCAGCGCACCGGCAAGGTCCAGCACCTGTTCTCCTTCTGGTTCACCGTCCAGATCATCCCGCTGGCCGTCGTCACCGGCCTCCTGGGGCCGACCATCTTCGGCCTCGACGTCGGCTCGACGATCCTCGCGATCGTCAGCGGCAGCCTCGTCGGCGCCGTGTTCATGGCCCTGCACTCAGCGCAGGGGTCCAAGCTCGGCGTACCGCAGATGATCCAGGCCCGGGCACAGTTCGGCATGTACGGATCGGTGCCGATCACCGTGATCGTGGTGCTGATCTACGTCGGCTGGATCGTGTCGCTGATGGTGCTCGCGCAGCAGACGCTGGGCGCGGTGCTCACCGGGCTGGGCCACACCGCCGGCCTGCTGCTCAGCACCGCACTGACCCTGACAGCCGTCGTGGTCGGCTACCAGCTCATCCTCCGCTTCAACCGGGTGATGGTGTGGCTCTCGGGCCTGGCCCTCGTGCTCACCCTCGTCTACACCGGCATGGAGGCGGCGGACGGCGGCGCCAGCATCACCGGCGCCGGCGGCTCGTTCACCTGGGCCGGCTTCCTCGGGATGGCCTCGGTGGTCGGCGTGTGGCAGCTGTCCTACGCGCCGTACGTCTCCGACTACTCGCGCTACCTGCCCTCGAGCACCAGCACCCGTGCGGCTTTCTGGTACACCTACGCCGGCACCGTGCTCGGCGTCATCGGGGCGATGACCGTCGGTGCCTTCCTGGTCGCCGGGCTCGGCGCGGACGGCGTGCTGGCCGACCTCGACAACATCATGCCGAAGCCTGTGTTCGTCTTCGTGATGCTGGCGTTCTTCCTCGGAGCGATCGACGCCGGCGTGATCAACATGTACGGCTCCTCGCTGTGCGTGCTGACCTGCATCCAGACCTTCAAGCTGAACTGGGCGCCGCGCGCCTCGGCCCGCCACATCGTCGCCGCCGTGCTCGCGCTCGCCGTGTTCGTCGCCTCGACGACCGTCTCCGACGACTTCATGGCCGACTACACCAACTTCATCCTGGTCCTCGCCTACCTGCTGGTGCCGTGGAGCATCATCAACCTGGTCGACTACTACCTGGTCCACAAGGGTCACTACGACCCGGAGTCGTTCAGCGACCCGCGCAGCGGCTACGGATCCTTCAACGTGCCCGCGCTCGTCAGCTACGTCCTCGGCTGCCTGGTGCAGATCCCGTTCATGTCGACGACCCTCTACGTCGGCGCGATCGCGAAGCAGACCGGCGCCGTCGACACCTCCTGGATCGTCGGGAGCATCGCGACCTTCCTCATCTACCTCGGTCTGCTCCGCGCGTGGCGCCGGCAGCCGTCACCCGCCCTCGCCCCGGAAACGGAGATGTCCGCATGAGCCACCGCGTCAGCACACACCAGCCGGTCGGTGCCCTGGAGGCGACGAAGGTCCCGCGGTACGCCGGTCTGGGCACCTTCGCGCGGATCCCGTTGATCGAGTCGGTGCCCGACTACGACATCGCGATCCTCGGCGTCCCGTTCGACGGCGGCACGTCGTACCGGCCGGGCGCGCGGTTCGGCCCGATGGGCATCCGGCAGGCCTCGCGCCACCTGCGGCCCCGCTTCCACGTCGAGCTGGACACCGCGCCCCTGGAGGAGATCCAGGTCGTCGATGCGGGCGACGTGCCGTGCACGCCGTACGACATCGAGGAGGCCATGCAGCAGATCGAGGACATGGCCCGCGACGTCCACGGCCGGGCCGGTCGCCGGATCGTCACCCTCGGCGGCGACCACACCGTGGCCCTGCCGATGCTGCGTGCCGCGCACCGCCAGCACGGGCCGATCGCGCTGGTGCACTTCGACGCGCACCTCGACACCTGGGACACCTACTTCAACGCGCCGATCACCCACGGCACGGTGTTCCGCCGCGCGTTCGAGGAGGGCCTGCTCGCCGAGGACAAGTCGATCCACGTCGGCATCCGCGGCCCGATCTACGACCGGATGGACCTCGTCGACGACGCCTCCTTCGGGTTCCGGATCATCCGCGCCGGCGACCTCGACTTCCTCGGCATCGACGGTGCCGCCGACGCGATCCGCCAGCGGGTGGGCGACGCTCCCGTCTACGTGTCGATCGACATCGACGTGCTCGACCCGGCGTTCGCGCCCGGCACTGGCACCCCGGAGATGGGCGGCCTCAACAGCCGCGAGCTGCTGCACGTGCTGCGCAAGCTGGACGGGCTGAACATCATCGGCGCCGACGTCGTCGAGACGGCTCCCGACTACGACCACGCGGAGATCACCTGCGTCGCTGCCGCGACCGTCGCCTTCGACCTGGTCACGCTCATGAGCAAGACGCCCTCTTCCGTCGTGTCCTGAGGCGTGCCATCCTGACGCCGTCACAACTGAAGACCCGCCGTTCGTAGCCGAAGCAGGAGAGACCTCGCCGTGAGCGGGGCGCCGTAGGAGCAACTCTCCCCGAGAAACTCTCAGGCACCGTCACTGCTCGTGCGAGGCGACTCTGGAAAGACAGGACCCGTGTGTCCTGCGCCCAAGGTGCAAGCCGCTGCGGCGGTGAAGCTCTCAGGCACCGATGACAGAGCGGGGAGGCCCACCACCACGACGGGAGCCTCCGCATGACCACGAACGACGCCTTCGGCCAGCACCTCGCCGACTACGACCCCGACGTCCACGCGGCGATCAGCGCCGAGCTCGCCCGCCAGCAGGGCACGCTCGAGCTGATCGCCTCGGAGAACTTCGCCCCGGTCGCCGTGATGGAGGCACAGGGGTCGGTCCTCACCAACAAGTACGCCGAGGGCTACCCGGGCCGCCGCTACTACGGTGGGTGCGAGCACGTCGACGTGATCGAGCAGCTCGCGATCGACCGGGTGAAGGAGCTGTTCGGCGCCGAGGCCGCCAACGTGCAGCCCCACTCCGGCGCCCAGGCCAACGCCGCCGCGATGTTCGCCCTGCTCGACCCGGGCGACACGATCCTCGGGCTCGACCTCGCCCACGGCGGCCACCTGACCCACGGGATGCGGATCAACTTCTCCGGCAAGCTCTACGACGTGGTCGCCTACCACGTCGACGCCGAGGACTTCCGCGTCGACATGGCCGAGGTCGAGCGGCTCGCGCTGGAGCACGAGCCGAAGCTGATCGTGGCCGGGTGGTCGGCGTATCCGCGGCAGCTGGACTTCGCCGAGTTCCGCCGCATCGCCGACCTCGTCGGTGCGTACCTGATGGTCGACATGGCCCACTTCGCCGGCCTGGTCGCCACCGGACTGCACCCGAGCCCGGTGCCGTACGCCGACGTCGTCACCACGACCACCCACAAGACCCTCGGCGGCCCGCGCGGTGGCGTGATCCTGTCGAAGGAGTCGCTGGCCAAGAAGATCAACTCGGCCGTCTTCCCCGGCCAGCAGGGCGGCCCGCTCGAGCACGTCGTCGCCGCCAAGGCGGTGGCGTTCAAGATGGCGGCCTCCCCGGCCTTCCGGGAGCGCCAGGAGCGGACGCTGGAGGGCGCCCGCCTGCTCGCTGCGCGCCTCACCGAGCCCGACGTGGTGGACGCCGGCGTGTCGGTCCTGACCGGCGGCACCGAGGTGCACCTGGTCCTGGTCGACCTGCGCTCGTCCGCACTGGACGGACAGCAGGCCGAGGACCGCCTCCACTCCATCGGCCTCACCGTCAACCGCAACGCCGTCCCCTTCGACCCCCGCCCGCCGATGGTCACCTCCGGCCTGCGCATCGGCACGCCGGCGCTGGCGACGCGCGGGTTCGGCGCGGAGGCCTTCGCCGAGGTCGCCGACGTCATCGCCGAGGCGCTCAAGCCGTCGTACGACGAGTCGGTCGCCGACAAGCTGCGGGACCGGGTCGCGGCGCTCGCCGCGGCGTACCCGCTCTATCCGGGGCTCGGCTGAGACACGACCCGACCGTCCTCGACCTGCCAGCGCTGGTCGAGCCGGACGTTGTCGAGCAGCCGGCGGTCGTGCGAGACCAGGAGCAGCGCGCCGTCGTACGAGTCGAGGGCCTGCTCGAGCTGCTCGATCGCCGGCAGGTCGAGGTGGTTGGTGGGCTCGTCGAGGACGAGGAGGTTGACGCCGCGGGCCTGGAGCAGCGCCATGGCGGCGCGGGTGCGCTCGCCGGGGGAGAGGCGGCCGACGAGGCTGGTGACCTGGTCGGCCTTGAGGCCGAACTTCGCCAGCAGGGTGCGTACGTCGGCCGGTGCCATGTCAGGCATGGCCGCCTCGAACGCCACGCCGAGGGGGAGGTCGTCGTCGAGGCCGGTGCGGGCCTGGTCGATCTCACCGACGGCGACCGACGCGCCGAGGCCGGCGCGGCCGGCGTCAGGGGCGAGCCGGCCGAGGAGGAGGCGGAGCAGGGTGGTCTTGCCGGCGCCGTTGGGCCCGGTGATGCCGATCCGGTCGCCGGCACTGACCTGGAGCGAGGCGGGGCCGAAGGTGAACCCACCCATCCGCGCCACCGCATCGGAGAGGGTGGCGACCACCGAGCTGGACCGCGGTGCGGCGGCGATCGAGAAGCGCAGCTCCCACTCCTTGCGGGGCTCCTCGACCTCCTCCAGGCGTGCGATCCGCGACTCCATCTGACGGACCTTCTGGGCCTGCTTCTCCGACGACTCCGACTGCGCCCGGCGCCGGATCTTGTCGTTGTCGGGAGACTTCCGCATCGCGTTGCGCACGCCCTGCGAGCTCCACTCCCGCTGGACTCGGGCACGGCTGACCAGGTCGGCCTTCTTCTCGGCGAACTCCTCGTAGGCCTCCCGCGCGTGGCGCCGCGCGACGGCCCGCTCCTCGAGGAAGGCGTCGTACCCGCCGTCGTACACCGCCACCTGGTGCTGCGCGATGTCGAGCTCGACGACCCGCGTCACGACCCGTGACAGGAACTCCCGGTCGTGCGAGACGAGCACGACGCCCGCCCGCAGCCCGCGCACGAAGGTCTCCAGTCGCTCCAGACCGGCGAGGTCGAGGTCGTTGGTGGGTTCGTCGAGCAGCACGAGGTCGAACCGGCTGAGCATCAGCACCGCCAGCGCCGCCCGCGCCGCCTGCCCGCCCGACAGCGACGTCATCAGCGCATCGGGCCCCACGTCGAGGCCGAGCTCGGCCAGCATCGGCGGCAGCCGCTCGTCGAGGTCCGGTGCGCCGCTGGCCAGCCAGTGGTCGAGGCTGTGGGCGTAGGCATCCGCCGTCGCCGCCGACTCGTCACCGCTGCCCAGAGCCGCGGCGGCCCCCTCCATCGCCTCGGTCGCGGCAGCAGCACCGGTACGGCGGGCGACGTACCCACCGACGGTCTCTCCCTCGATCCGCTCGTGCTCCTGGGGCAGCCACCCCACGAACGCGTCGGACGGGGCCGTCGACACGGTGCCGTCGAGCGGTGGCAGGTCGCCGGCGAGCAGGCGTAGCAGCGTCGTCTTGCCCGCGCCGTTGGCGCCGACGACACCCACCACGTCGCCCGGCGCGACGGTCAGGTCGAGGGACTCGAACAGGGTGCGGTGAGCGTGGCCCCCGGCGAGGTTCTTGGCAACGAGGGTCGCGCTCATGGAGCGATCGTAGTTTCCGCGGCCCGACGGGATCCCGCGCCCCACGATGGGTACCGACCGAGTGCCGGCGACAGCACGTCACCGGCCAGGGCCCGCAGGGTTGCCGACGAAACAGCCGCAGCGCGGTGACCGGTTCGACTCCGGTCTGGGCCGCTGGTGTCAGGCACTATCCTCGGTCAGCGCGGCGGTCGGCAGCCAGTCGGCGCCGAGCAGCTCGGCGAGGCCGGCGAGGCCGGTGGTGTCGCTGCCGACGGTGTCGGAGGCGGCGGCGATCCGCTCGACCATCACCTTGCCGACCTGTTCCTCGACCGTGCCCTCGGCGTACGCGATGTGCCAGGGCGAGACCTGGTGGTCGCGGTGGGTGCGGCCGGTGACCTGCCGTCCGGCGATCCCCGAGAAGCGGGCCTGGTGGAAGACGCCGACCCGTGGCTCGGTGCTCGCCTGGCGGCCGTCGGCGAGCGTCTCGCCGGCGTGCAGGCTGATCGAGGCGACGGTGGTGAACACGCAGACCTTCGCCTCGCCGGTCTGGAAGCGGAGCCGCTCCGCCTCGGCGTCGAACCGGTCGCGGCCGTAGATCGTGGCGACCTCGATCCCGGAGTCACGCAGCCGGTCGACGATCGGGTCGGCGGCGGTGGCGACGAACTCGACCGAGCACGCGACCTGTCGCTCGGCCCGCACCTGCTGGGCGATCCAGTCGACCGTCGACTCGACCCGGATCAGCCCGGCCTTCTGCCGGAACCGCAGCAGGGCCGCCCGCCCCTTCGCGACATTGCGGCCGCGGCGGGCGATGTCCATCTCGCGACAGAACTCGCCCCATTCCGCTTCGTACGCCGACCGCTCGGCCGGCGTGAGCGCCACCGGCATGCCCGAGATCGGCACCGGTCCCCACGGCGCCGCGCGGTGCAGCATCGCGGGCGGTCGCTCGTCGGCGAGCCAGCCGCGCACCAGCTTGAGGTCCGCGGCGCGCCGCGCGGGATCGGTGGTCCACGCCGCGCCGTACCGACCGGGTTCGACCGCGACGCCGTGCCGCTCCAGCGCCCCGGCGAAGGTGGCGCCGGGCTGGGTGGCGCTCGTCCAGTCCTTCATCGACTCGCCGAGGACCTGCGCGTAGCCGGGCGCGAGGTACGGCAGCTCGAGCGGCGTGTGCCCGGGCGTCGCGGTCGTCGCGATGACGAACGGCGCCTTGTCGTGGGGCTTGGCGTGCCCGGAGATGCGGGTCCAGTGCTTCCAGCGCTTGGTGGTCGTTCGGCGCAGCGCGTGGGCCTCGTCCGCGATGATCACGTCCCACGTGTGGTCCTTGACCTTCTCCAGCCGGTCCCAGGTGATGACGACCCACTCGAGACCGCCGTCGCCGAGCGCCGTGATCGTGCGGCACCAGTGCCCGATCGTGATCGCGGCGGGCCGGTCCGCCACGACGAGCACCCGTCGCGCACCGCGCAGGTCGCCGACCGCCACCGCCCCGAGGACCGCCGAGATCGTCTTGCCCACGCCGGGCTCGTCGGCCAGCAGGAACAGCCGCCCGCCCGCGTCCGCCCTGGCCGCGATCGCGTCCGCTGCCTCGAACTGGATCCTGCGCGGCTCGAGCGCGTCGCTCGGCTCCGGGCCGGGCGTCGGATCGTCGGGGTTGAGGGTGTTCTCGATGAACCGGCCGAGGGTGTGGGGGCCGGGCGCGTAGGGCCGCAGGTCCGCGGGGAGCGCCCGTCCGACGTACAGGTGCGTCTTGACCGCCGGGTGCCAGGTCGCGCCGTCGACCGACGTCCCGTACGGCACGTCGAGCACCCACAGCCGCTCACCCGGCCCGGCGAACGGCAGCGGTCGCGTCGATGCGGTACGACGCCGCGCGCGGGGTCGGCGGGAACTGGCCACTCCCGGACGCTACCGGGACGGGCCGCTCCTCCCGGCGTCCGGCACGCCGTCGTACTCGGGCAGCTCGGGGCCGCCGACCGCGCGCTCGATCAGCGCGGTGAAGTGCTCCATGTCCGGCTCGGGACTCGGCTCGGGACCCGGCTCGGGGTCCGGCGTCGCGGTGAGCATCTGCACGTGCATCCGGCCGATCTCCTGGTTGGCCTCCACGTAGTCGCGCATCCGCTCCCGGTAGCCGGCGAACCCGGCCTCCGGGTCCCAGCCCGCGGCCGCGAGCTCGCCCGCGAGCAGGTACGCCCCGACCAGCGCGAGCCCGGTGCCCGCGCCCGACATCGGCGAGGCGCTGAACGCGGCGTCGCCGAGGAGGCCCACCCGCCCGTCGTGCCAGTCCTCCATCACGACCTGGGCGACCTGGTCGAGGTAGAAGTCCGGGCTGTCGTCCAGGTGCGCGAGGATGCGTGCCGTCTCCCAGCCGAAGCCGGCCATCTGCTCGCGCAGCAGCCGCTTCTGGGCCTCGACGTCGCGGTGGTCGATCTCGAAGTCGGCGGCGGGGAAGGACAGCATGGCGATCGCCTTGGTGGCGTCGGGGACCGGTCGCAGCCCGGCCCAGCGGCCGGCGTCCTGGTAGTCGTACATCCAGCCGTCGAGCCCGAACTCGTTGGGCACGGTGAAGAACGCCAGCACCAGGCCGAGGTGGCGCAGGTACCTCTCCCGCGGCCCGAACACCATGCCGCGCAGTGCCGAGTGCAGTCCGTCGGCGCCGATCACGAGGTCGAAGCGCCGCTCCTCTCCGCTGGCGAAGGTGACGTCGACGCCGTCCGCGTCCTGGGCGAGCTCGGCGATCCGGTCCCCGAAGACGTACTCGACCTGCTGGCTCGTGTCGTCGTACAGGACCTGGGCGAGGTCACCGCGCAGGATCTCGATCTCGGAGACGTAGCCGTCGCCGTCGTTGTCCTCGGCGCGGTGGGTCTCCAGCACGCTGCCCTCGGCGTCCACCGAGTACGCGCCGGCGGTGTTCGTGCACGCGGCCCGTACCGCCGCGTCGAGCCCCATCCGGCGGATGACCTCCTTGGCCACGCCACGCGCGTCCACGGCCTGACCGCCGGGACGCAGAGCCGGCGCCTGCTCCACCACCGTCACCTCGGCGCCGCGGCGGCACAGCCAGTGGGCGAGCGCGGGTCCCGCGATGCTCGCTCCGGTCACCAACACCTTGATGTCACCCATCGTGCTCTCTTTCGCCTCGTCGACCGATGCTGGTGTGACCCGGCCGTCGTCCCGAACTCATCGGTCCCGCTACCCTCACGGCGTGGATGTCGCAACGCGCATCGAAGAAGGTCGCGGAGGCTTCGTCCTCTTCGCGATCACGCCGCCGCGGCAGTCGACGCCGGCCGAGCGGCTCCCGGAGATCGCGCGCGCCACCGTGGAGCGCCTGGAGCACCTCGACCTCGACGGGCTGGTCCTGTACGACATCGACGACGAGAGCTCCCGCAACCCTGCTGAGCGCCCGTTCCCCTTCAGCCCCACGGTCGACCCGGCCGAGTACCGCTCGGCGTACCTCTCCTCGTGGCGGACACCCGTCATCGTCTACCGCGCGGTCGGCAAGTACCAGCGCGAGGACCTGCGCGGCTGGCTCGCCGAGCAGGACCACCGCCGGACCCTGACGGTGATGGTCGGTGCCTCGTCCAGCGGTACGACGGCGCCCGTCACCCTCACGGATGCGCAGGCCCTGCGGGCCGAGGCGAACCCCCGGCTGCTCCTCGGCGGGGTGGCGATCCCCGAGCGGCACAGCCGTCGCGAGGACGAGCACCTGCGGCTGATCGCCAAGCAGGAGGCGGGCTGCCGGTTCTTCGTCACGCAGGTGGTCTACGACCTCAACGCCACCAAGAACCTGGTCTCGGACTACCGCTACGCGTGTGAGGAACGAGGGCTGGCCCCTGTCCCCATCGTGTTCACCTTCTCGGTCTGCGGGTCGATGAAGACCCTCGAGTTCCTCCGCTGGCTCGGCGTCGACGTACCGAGGTGGATCGAGAACGACCTGCGGCACTCGACGAACCCGCTGACCGCGTCGTTCGAGCAGGCCGCCGCCACCGCTACCGAGCTCGCCGACTTCTGCCGCCGTCTCGACGTACCGTTCGGGCTCAATGTCGAGAGTGTCTCGATCCGGCGGGAGGAGATCGAGGCGTCGGTCGAGCTGGCGGCGAGGTTGAGCGCGCAGCTGCGTTCCTGCTGATCGAGGGAGGGGGACGGGCCGGCCTGTAAGCCGGGTTCTGTGATCGGCGACCATCCATCTAGGGCTGCCGTTGCCGACAGCCTCGAGCGACCTACCCGCACACTCGGACGAGCCGCCCTCGAACGTGTGCTGTCTGGTCTTGCTCCGGGTGGGGTTTGCCTAGCTGCGTCGGTCACCCGGCGCACTGGTGGGCTCTTGCCCCACCGTTTCACCCTTGCCGCGCCCACGAGGAGCGAGGCGGTCTGTTCTCTGTGGCACTTTCCCGCGGGTCACCCCGGGTGGGTGTTACCCACCACCCTGCTCTGTGGAGCCCGGACTTTCCTCGGGATCCGACGCCTCACGGCGATGGATCACGCGGTCGCCCGGCCAGCCCGTCCGCCGCACACTCTAGGGAACAACCGGACCCGGCGGACAGTTGAGGGGCACATGAACGAGATGCCCGAGATGATCAAGGTGCTGCCGCCGATCGTGTTCCCGGGTACGACGGCACGTCACGAGGCGGCGTACCGGACCGCCCATGACTTCCTCTCCCGGCGCGCGCCGCGCGAGGCGCTGCAGGTGCTGGAGCCCGCCCTCGAGCTGGAGCCCGAGAACCGGGGTCTGCGCTCGCTGCGGGCCTGGGCCTACCTGATGCGCGCCCAGCTGCAGAAGGCGACCGACGAGCTGACCGGCCTGGTGGCCGACGACCCGGCCGACGCGTGGAGTCGCCACGCGCTGGGGCGGGCCCTGGAGCGCCAGTCGAAGTACGACGACGCGCTGCCGCACCTGCGGCTGGCCGCGGCGATGACCGGCGACCCCGAGCACGAGTACGACGTGCTGCGGGTCGAGCGTCTGGCGGGTCGTCTGCAGTAGGTTCGGACCATGTCCGCGGACAACGAATACTGGTTCTGCCTGACCCACCACCAGGTCGAGGGCGTCGAGGGCTGTCCCAACAAGGACCGACTCGGTCCCTATCCCACGCAGGCCGAGGCCTCCCGGGCGTTGGAGAAGGCTGCCGAGCGCACCGAGGCCTGGGACCACGATCCGGCCTGGAACGACGACGCCGACGAGGCCGAGGACCAGTAGCCCCTTGGTCTTCGCCCGCCGCCGCCGGATCCGTCCGGTGGCGATCGACCCTGCCACCGGACGGCGGATCTCGCCGTGGCCGTTCGTCGGCCTGGTTCTGCTGGTCTCGTCGTTCTTCCTGTACGCCGCCTCGGGGCTGCTCGCGCCGGCGTGGGCGGTCGTCGTGCTCCTGCTGACCTGGCTGGTGATGTTCGTGCTGTGCTTCGTGTGGTGGACGCCGCACCCGCGCTGGACGGTGTGGCTCGGGGTGTTCTCGTTCGTGTGGTGGTGGGTCGCCGTCACCGCCGGGGGGATCTTCCTGGACTGGACGGCCTGAGGGCGGCCAGGTTCAGCCCCGCTTGGCGCGGAACGCCCCCGGCCCGTTGCGCAGGCCCAGCCACAGAGCGGCCTCGGCCCACGAGCGGCCCGGGTCGGGCTCCTTGCCGGCGCCGAGCCGGTGCAGCTGGTCGGTGTGCCAGGACAGGTCGAGGGCGCCGTCGAGCTGCTTGAGGTTCGCGACCTTGCCGAGCACGGGACGCAGCCCGGCCTTCACGTTCGAGCTCGGCAGGGTGGCGAGTCCGTCCTCGAGGATCGCGCGCGGCGCCTCCGGCAGCAGGCAGGTCGGGCGGCCGAGGCCGACGATGTCGCAGTCGCCGGACTCGACGGCGGCCTCCATGGCGGCGGCGGAGCGGAAGCCGCCCGTCACGGCGATGGGTACGTCGCCCGCGAGGTCCCGCACCGAGGCGGCGTACTCCAGGAAGTAGGCCTCCCGGGCGGCCGTGGAGGCGGCCATCGTGCCCATCATCGCGGGCGCCTCGTAGGAGCCGCCGCTGATCTCGATCAGGTCGATCCCGTCGGCGACGAGCGCGCGGACCACCTCGCGGGACTCCTCCTCGGTGAACCCACCGCGCTGGAAGTCCGCGGAGTTGAGCTTGATGCCCACGCCGAAGCCCCGGGACGTCGTCGCCCGGATCGCCTTCAGGACCTCGAGCACGAACCGCCGGCGCCGCTCGGGGTCGCCGCCCCACGCGTCGTCGCGCTGGTTGGTGCGCGGGGAGAGGAACTGGGTGACGAGGTAGCCGTGCGCGCCGTGGATCTGCACGCCCGCGAAGCCGGCCTGCTCGGCGACGGCGGCCGCGGTGGCGTACCGGTCGACGATCTCGCGGATCTCCGCGTCCTCGAGTGCACGCGGCTTCGAGGCGCCCGGCACCTTGGCCTGGATCGCGCTCGGTGCGACCGGGCGGTGGCGGCCGACGAGGGCGTTGGCCTGGCGGCCCGGGTGGTTGACCTGCATCCACAGCGGCGTGCCGCCGTCCTGGAAGCCGGAGGCCCAGGCGCGCAGCCGGTCGAGGTGGCGGTCATCCTCGATGACGACGTTGCCGGGCTCACCGAGGTGGCGCCGGTCGACCATCACGTTGCCGGTCACCACCAGGCCGTAGCTGCCGCGGGCCCAGCGGCTGTAGAGCCGCTCCAGCTTCTGCGACGGACCGCCGTCGCGCTCGCCGAGCGACTCGCTCAGCGCCGACTTCATGAACCGGTTGGCGAGCTTGTGGCCGTTGGGCAGGGCGATGGGGGAGCCGAGGTGCGGGGTCATGCGGAGACCTTCTTCGAGGAGGCGGGGGCAGCGAGGGAGGCGGTGAGGCGGCGAGAGACGGCCGCGAACGGGCGCTGGTAGGACGCCCCGAGGGCCCGCACCAGCAGGTCGACCGCGACCGCGTCGGCCCCGATCAGCACCTTCGGCCGGCCGCGCCGTACGCCGCGCAGGATGGTGCGCGCGGCGGCCTCGGGCGTCGTGCGCGTCAGCCTCTCGTTGAAGACCCGCGCGATGCCGGCGGTGTCGGCGGCGTTGCTCGCGGTGGCGTTGTTGACGATGTTGGTCTTGATCCCGCCGGGGTGGACGCAGGTGACGCCGACCGGCTGCCGGGCGATGAGCAGCTCCTGGCGCAGCGCCTCGGTGAACCCGCGCACCGCGAACTTGGCCGCGTTGTAGGAGCTCTGCGTCGGCACGCCGAACAGGCCGAAGATGCTCGACACGTTGACGACGTGCCCGTCGCCGGAGGCGGCGAGGTGGGGGAGGAACGCCTTGGTGCCGTGCACGACGCCCCAGAAGTCGACGTCGACGACCCGCTCGATGTCCTCGTAGGGGCTCTCCTCGACGGTGCCGAAGATGGTGATGCCGGCGTTGTTGACGACCAGGTTGACCGCGCCGAAGTGGGCGGCGACCGCGTCGGCCCACGCGTGCACGGCGACCCGGTCGCGGACGTCGAGCACCGTGCTGTGCGGCTCGGCACCCTGCTCCTTCAGCAGCAGCGCCGTCTCGGCGAGGCCGTCGGCGTCCCAGTCGCTGATCGCGACCCGGGCGCCCTCGGCGACGAGCTGGAGGGCGAGCGCCCGGCCGATGCCGGACCCCGCGCCGGTGATCGCGGCGACCTTGTCGTGGAAGTCCTTCATGGACGGGAACCTAGTTCCCAGTCAGGTGACTTGACAAGTCATCCGACTTGCAAATGTCGGGAGACCTGCGCCACGATCGCGCCATGGCAGCGGCGACGGCAGCGGGACGACGGCAGGCCGAGCGCCGCGCCGCGACCACCGAGCGCCTGCTCGACGCGACCATCGAGTGCCTCGCCGAGGACGGGTACGTCGCCACGACCACCCGCCGCGTCGCCGAGCGGGCCGGCGTCAGCCAGGGCGCCCAACAGCACTACTTCCCGACCAAGGCCGCCCTCGTCGACGCCGCGATGGTCCGCCTCGTCGACCAGCTCCTCGCCGACGCGGCCACCCGTGGCCTCGACGTCGGCACCGAGCGGGAGCGGGCCGGCGCGCTGCTCGACCTGATCTGGGAGATCCACAACCTCCCGGTCACCCCGGCGGTCCTCGAGCTGTTCAACGTCGCGCGCACCGAGCCGGCGATGGCGGCACGGGTCGCCGAGATCGTGTGCAGCGGCATGAGCGAGATCCAGGGGATCGCGGCGGCCGTGCTGCCGTCGTACGCCGGGCGCGCGGGGTTCGCCGAGCTCGTCCAGATCGCCATGGCCACGGTGCGCGGCACGGTGCTGGTCGCCAACATCCCCGGCGCGGTCGGCGCCTACCCGGACTGGCCGGTCCTGCGTGCCCACCTCCTCGCGAGCCTGGAGCGGCTAGGGTCCTCGGCATGACCTCCGTGCGGCACTAGGGCACAGCTGCGGCCGGACGCCTCGCGCCGGCCGCGTCCTCAGCGTGCCCTCGTCCCTTCTGTTCCGGAGGTTCTCCATGCCCGGCGTCACCGACGCCGGGAGCACCCGCCTGCTTCTCGCCGGCCCCTCGGTCGCGCGCACCTTCGCGTGCGCGCTGCTCGGTCGCCTGGCGTACGGCGTGCTCCCGCTCTGCTTCCTGTTCACCGTCCGCGACGCGACCGGCTCGTTCGCCGTCGCGGCCACCTGCTCGGCGAGCCTCGGGCTCGCCACCTTCGTCATGCCCGTCCAGGCCCGGCTGCTCGACCGGCTCGGCCAGCACCGGGTGCTGCCCCTCGCTGCCTCGTGCTGGTCGGTCCTGCTCGTCGTCGCCGTCGTCCTCGCCCACGGCGACCACCGGGCCCCGGTCTGGCTCGGGGTCTCGCTCCTGATCGGCGTCAGCGGACCGTTGCTCGGGCCGTCGATGCGTGCGCAGTGGCGCGAGATCGCCTCGGAGGGTCCGCAACGGCGCCGCGCGTACGCCCTCGACTCGGTCGGCGAGGAGTCGCTGTACCTGGTCGGGCCGATCGTCGCCGGTGGCGTCCTGGCGGTCGGTCCCGCGTGGGTCGGGCTGCTCGTCGCGGCGGGGCTGGTCTGGTGCGGCACGCTCGCACTGGTCGCCTCGCCCCATCGGCCCGCGGCCCAGGCGACCACGGCGGCGCCACGCCGACGCCACCACGGGAGGACGGGCCTGGCCGGCCTGGTCCTCGCGCTGCTCCTGTTCGGCGCCGGCAGCGCGGCCACGTTCGTCGGCATCGCCGCCCTGGCCGACCGCGTCGGCCGCCCCGGGCTCGCCGGTCCCGTCGAGGCGGCCCTCGCCGTCGGCGCCGTGGCCGGAGGGCTTCTCTGGGCCCGGCACGGCCGCAGCCACCCGGCCGGCCGCGTGCTCGCCGTGCTCGTCACCGGCCTCGCCCTCGCCCAGCTCGCCGTCGCGCTCGCCGGCGGCCTGCTCGTCGCTGCCGTCGTGCTCGCGATCGGCGGCCTCGCCACCTCGCCGGTGTTCGTGGTCGCCTACGCCGCGATCGACGAGCGAGTCCCGGCCGGGCGTCGTACCGAGATGTCGACCTGGGTCAACGTCGGAGTCAACGCCGGCGGTGCGCTCGGCACGGCGGGCGCCGGACTGCTCGCCGGTGGGGGAGCGGCACTGCCGTTCGCGCTCGCCGCCGGGCTCTCGGCAGGCGCTGCCGGGGTCGCGCTGGCGTGGGGCAGGATGTCCCCATGGCCATCCACATCACCGACGACGCCGCCGCCGACGAGCTCCTGAGCTCCAACCCGTTCGCGCTGCTCGTGGGGATGATGCTCGACCAGCAGTACCCGATGGAGCACGCCTTCCTGGGGCCACAGAAGGTCGTCGGCCGGTTCGGCAGCTTCGACCCGGCGGCGATCGCGGCTGCCGACCCCGAGGAGTTCGCGGCGCTGTGCTCGACCACGCCGGCCATCCACCGGTTCCCGGGGTCGATGGCGGCACGGCTGCAGGAGCTGGCCCGCATCGTCGTGGAGCAGTACGACGGCGACGCGTCGCGGTTGTGGACCGAGGCCACCGACGGCAAGGACCTGCTCAAGCGGATCCAGGCGCTGCCCGGGTTCGGGGCGCAGAAGGCCAAGATCTTCACCGCGCTGGTGGCCAAGCAGCTCGACGTACGCCCGACGGGGTGGGAGAAGGCGGCGGGCGACTACGCGCTCGACGGCTTCCGCTCGGTCGCCGACGTGGTGGACCCGGTGTCCCTGCAGAAGGTGCGCGACTACAAGAAGGCGGCCAAGGCTGCCGCCAAGCCCCCCGCCAAGACCGCCGCCAAGGCCTGAGCTTCCTGAATGCCTGCTGAGCCGGCGCTGAACGGGCCCTGAACGCCCCGATGCGCAAGGGGCTGGGAGTGCCGTGGCAGAATGGCTGAAGCGGTCTTGACACCTCCGGTCTTTGCCGCGCCCTAGAACCGTCAGCATCGAGAGGTGTTCGTGTCCTCGAACCATCGTTCGGTCCCGCCCGCCCTGCTCAGCCACCCGTCGATCGCCGCGCTCATCGAGCGCGCCGAGCCGGTCGGCCGGGTCGCCGCGGAGGACCTCCGCCAGGCATTCGCCGCCGCTGAGGTCGCCCCGGCCCAGCTCAAGGGCCTGATGGCCCACCTGTCGGGTCTCGGCATCTCCGTCGAGCTCGGCGCGCCCGTCGAGCAGCGTGCCGTCGCCGCGGCCGCGCGCAAGACGGCGTCGGCGACCGCGACCACCGCCAAGAAGGCGGCCCCGGCGCCGGCCAAGAAGGCCGCGCCCGCCCCGGCCGCGAAGGCCCCGGCGAAGAAGGCGGCGCCCGCCACGTCGGGCGACGGCGCCCCGGGTGGCGCCGGCGAGGCCGCTCCGGTCGTCGGCCCCGACGGCAAGAAGGTTCTCCCGGACATCCCCGACGACCAGTTCGAGAAGGACGTCGCCGCGGACCCGACGATCAAGGAGGATGAGAAGAACGCGTCCTTCATCGTCTCCTCCGCCGACGAGACCGACGAGCCGGCCCAGCAGGTCATGGTCGCCGGCGCGACCGCCGACCCGGTCAAGGACTACCTCAAGCAGATCGGCAAGGTGCCGCTCCTCAACGCCGAGATGGAGGTCGAGCTCGCCAAGCGGATCGAGGCCGGCCTGTTCTCGGAGGAGAAGCTCGGCAAGGGCGGCAAGCTCTCCCCGAAGGTGCACGAGGAGCTCGAGTGGATCGCGGAGGACGGTCGCCGCGCCAAGAACCACCTGCTCGAGGCCAACCTGCGACTCGTCGTCTCCCTCGCCAAGCGCTACACCGGCCGCGGCATGCTGTTCCTGGACCTGATCCAGGAGGGCAACCTCGGCCTGATCCGCGCGGTCGAGAAGTTCGACTACACCAAGGGCTACAAGTTCTCGACGTACGCCACCTGGTGGATCCGGCAGGCGATCACCCGCGCCATGGCCGACCAGGCCCGCACCATCCGCATCCCGGTGCACATGGTCGAGGTCATCAACAAGCTCGCCCGCGTCCAGCGCCAGATGCTGCAGGACCTGGGCCGCGAGCCCACCCCGGAGGAGCTCGCCAAGGAGCTCGACATGACCCCGGAGAAGGTCGTCGAGGTCCAGAAGTACGGCCGTGAGCCGATCTCGCTGCACACCCCGCTCGGCGAGGACGGCGACTCCGAGTTCGGTGACCTGATCGAGGACTCCGAGGCGATCGTCCCGGCCGACGCCGTGTCGTTCACGCTGCTCCAGGAGCAGCTGCACGCCGTCCTCGACACGCTCTCCGAGCGCGAGGCGGGCGTCGTCTCGATGCGCTTCGGCCTCACCGACGGCCAGCCGAAGACCCTCGACGAGATCGGCAAGGTCTACGGCGTGACCCGCGAGCGGATCCGCCAGATCGAGTCGAAGACGATGTCGAAGCTGCGGCACCCGTCGCGCTCGCAGGTGCTGCGCGACTACCTCGACTGATCAGGTACGACGCAGATCGGCCCCGCCCGGATCACCCGGCGGGGCCGATCGCCTTTTCGAGCAGGCCACGAAAAAAGGACGAGGCCCCGAGCTGGTGCTCGGGGCCTCGGCCGGGATCCGGGTCAGTCGGCGACGGGCGCCGGCTTGTCGGTCAGCCTGTGGGTCTCGTCGTGGAAGGCGACGGCGATGTCCTTGAGTGCATCTCCGTGCTCGCGGGCGTGGTGGGCGCAGAAGAGAAGCTCTCCGCCCGCCGTGAGCTCTACGCGGAGGTAGGCCTGGGCTCCACAACGGTCGCAGCGGTCCTCCGCGGTCAGCGGGGCGCTGGGAGCAACAGCAGTCGTCATCTCGGGCCTCTCTCTCATGCGATCACCACCCTCATCGGGTGTCGTCCGGATCAACGTAGCGACTGGAACAAAGATTCCCGTCCCCGTGTGAACCATTCCACTTTCGCGTTCCCTTTCATCCAAGCACCTGATGGGGGAAGCTTCTGGGATTTTCCACTGCCCGAAACAAGCTTGTGACCATCCGATCGGCCATGGCTCCGTAGCCCGTCGGCGTGTCGCCGGTAGATTCATCTCCTTGGAAGTACCCGTGATCCACCGTGAGGAGCCGGTCATCGCCGACAACACCTACAACGCAGCCCACCTCCTGGTCCTCGAGGGCCTCGAAGCCGTGCGGAAGCGTCCCGGGATGTACATCGGCTCCACCGACACCCGGGGGCTGATGCACTGCCTGTGGGAGATCATCGACAACGGCGTCGACGAGGCGCTGGGCGGCTTCGCCCGCACCGTGGACGTCACGCTGCACCCCGACGGCTCGGTCGAGGTCTACGACGACGGCCGCGGCATCCCGACCGACAAGGAGCCCAAGACCGGCCTGACCGGCGTCGAGGTCGTCGCGACCAAGCTGCACGCCGGCGGCAAGTTCGGTGGCGGCTCGTACGTCGCGACCGGTGGCCTGCACGGCGTCGGCCTCTCGGTCGTCAACGCGCTGTCGAGCCGGATGGACATCGACGTCGACCGCTCGCCGGCCAGCCAGGGCATCAGCTTCCAGCGCGGCGTCCCCGGCGTCTTCGACGGCGAGGGGCCCGGCGCGGCCTTCACTCCCCGGTCCGGCCTGTCCCGCAAGGGCGGCCGGGTCGCGAAGGGGAGGTCCGGCACCCGGATCCGGTTCTGGCCGGATCGCCAGATCTTCACCAAGGACGCCGACTTCGTGCTCGACGGGCTGGTCGGGCGCGCCCGGCAGACCTCGTTCATCGTCCCCGGTCTCGAGCTGGTCATCAAGGACCAGCGCGCCGCCGACAAGGCCGAGTGGACCGAGGAGCGGTTCCGCCACGACGGCGGCATCGGCGAGTTCTGCGACTACCTCGCCACCGGCGACCCGGTCACCGAGGTGCTCCGGCTGCAGGGCAGCGACGTGTTCACCGAGACCGTCCCGCTGCTCGACGACAAGGGTCACATGACCCCGCAGGACGTCGAGCGCGAGCTCACCGTCGACGTCGCGGTGCGCTGGGGGAGCGGCTACGACACCGAGCTGCGCTCCTTCGTCAACGTGATCGCCACCCCCAAGGGCGGCACCCACGTCTCCGGCTTCGAGAACGCCCTCACCAAGACGTTCAACGAGTCGATGCGCGCGGCGAAGGCGCTCAAGGTCAACGACGACGACGTGATCAAGGACGACATCCTCGAGGGGATGACGGCCGTCGTCACGGTCCGGCTCGCCGAGCCGCAGTTCGAGGGCCAGACCAAGGAGATCCTCGGTACGCCGGCCGCGCGGACCGTCGTACGCAAGGTCGTGGCGAAGGAGCTCAAGGAGTTCCTGACGTCGACCAAGCGGGCCGAGAAGGCGCAGGCCAAGCTCCTCATGGAGAAGGTCGTCGCGGCGTCCAAGACCCGCATCGCGGCGCGCCAGCACAAGGAGACACAGCGCCGCAAGAACGCGCTGGAGTCCTCGACGCTGCCGGCCAAGCTCGCCGACTGCCGCTCGGGCGACAACGAGCGCACCGAGCTGTTCATCGTCGAGGGCGACTCCGCGCTCGGCACCGCGAAGCTCGCCCGCAACGCAGAGTTCCAGGCGCTGCTCCCGATCCGCGGCAAGATCCTCAACGTCCAGAAGGCGTCCGTGGGCGACATGCTCAAGAACGCCGAGTGCGCCTCGATCATCCAGGTCGTCGGCGCCGGCTCCGGGCGCACCTTCGAGCTCGACGCCCGCCGCTACGGCCGGATCATCTTCATGGCCGACGCCGACTCCGACGGCGCCCACATCCGCACCCTGCTCGCGACCCTCTTCTTCAAGTACATGCCCGACCTGGTCAAGGCCGGCCGCGTCTTCTCCGCCGTCCCGCCGCTGCACCGCATCGAGATCTCCAACCCCAAGAAGGGCCAGGAGAAGTACGTCTACACGTACTCCGACGACGAGCTGCAGCGCAAGCTGGCTGAGCTCAAGAAGAAGAACGTGAAGTGGAAGGACCCGGTCCAGCGCTACAAGGGCCTCGGCGAGATGGACGCCGACCAGCTGGCCGAGACCACGATGGACCCGCGTCGCCGCACCCTGCGCCGGTTGACGGTCGACGAGCTCGAGGTGGCCTCCGAGGTGTTCGAGCTGCTCATGGGCAGCGACGTCGCGCCGCGCAAGGAGTTCATCATCCAGGGCGCCTACGAGGTCGACATGGAGACCCTCGACGCGTGAACCTCGACGACCCGGTCGGTGCGTCCCTGCGGGGTGCGCACGCCGCGTTCGCTGTCGGGATCGGCCGGGTGCTGCGGTACGACGCCGGCGTCGCCTCGTTCGCTGCGGTGCCGGTCGACCCGACGCCGGCAGACTGGGCGGACCTGGCTGCGCTGCTCGGGCCGGGCGGGTTCGCGGACCTGTTCAGCTCGCCGGCGACGCCGCCTGCCGACTGGGAGCCGGTGTTCACGCTGCCGGGCCTGCAGCTGGTGGCGGGCTCGCTCGTGGGTGTTGCGGACGCGGGGGTCGAGGTCGTGGAGCTCGGGGCGGGCGACGTACCGGACATGTTGGCGCTGGTCGACCGGTCCCGGCCCGGGCCGTTCTGGCCGCGCACCCATGAGATGGGCACCTACCTCGGGGTCCGTGACGGCGGCGGGCTGGTCGCGATGGCGGGCGAGCGGCTGCGGCCGCCGGGGTGGAGCGAGATCAGTGCCGTGACGACCGCGCCGCAGGCGCGCGGCCGCGGCCTGGCGGGACTGCTGGTGACCGAGCTGGCGCGCCGGATCCGCGCGCGCGGCGAGGAGGCGTTCCTCCACGTCGCGGCCGACAACCTCCCGGCGATCCGGCTCTACGACGCCCTCGGCTTCGAGGTCCGGCGCGAGGTGACCTTCCGCGGGTTCCGGGTGCCGCCGGGTGTGCCAGCATGAGGTCATGAGCGCCGCCGACCGCACCGCCGTCGTCAAGCTGCTCAAGGCTCGCGGCGCCAAGGCCCGGCGGGGTCACCTGCGGATCCCGGTCGGCGACCTGTTCTGGTACGTCGACGTGCTGGCCGACGGCGTCGGCCCCACCGCGCCGCTGCGGCTCGAGGTCGGCTGCTGGACCGGCGCGCTACCGCCCGAGCCCGACGGCGGCGCCGTCGACTGCCCGCTGTTGATGGACGTCCCGCTCGGCAGCGACCCGGTCGGCGCGACGACCGCCTTGCTCGACAGGATCACCGCGCTCGGTGACCTCCCCGCCCTCGGCGGCAGCCTGGGCGACCTGCCCGGCGCGCTGGTGGACCAGCGGCTGCGCGACCTGCTCTGAGCCGGCGGCTCAGACCTCCTGGGTCAGCAGCCCCGTGTCGACGTCGTAGATGAACCCGCCGACCTTGACCGAGTCGGGGATGAGGGGGTGGGCCCGGACCCGCTGGACGTCGGTGACCAGCGCCGCCGCCTGGCCGTCGGTGACCGGCAGCGTCAGCCAGGACGTGTCCTGGCCGGTCGATGCGTCGAGTCGCTCGCGCAGCGCGGCCTCGCTGTTGCTGGCCACGGCGCAGCGGGTGTGGGGGATGATCATGATCCGGTCGACGTTGAGCATGTGGACCGAGATGACCAACGCGTCCAGGGTCAGGTCGTCGACCCGGCCGCCGGGGTTGCGGATCATCTTCGCGTCGCCCGGCTTCAGGCCGGTCAGGCCCAGGGGATCGATCCGGGAGTCCATGCAGGTCACCAGGCCGATGCCGGCGCGCGCGATACCGTCGAAGCCGCCGTCCTTGAAGTCGGCGGCGTACTCCTGATTGGCCTTCAGCAGATCATCGAAATCGCCCATGACGGCAGGTTAGCCGCCGGCGCGCAGCACCTCGGCGGTGTCCACGTCGCGGGTGTGTGCTCTCGACAACACCGCGAGCGCGAGCACGGCCGCGGCGAACGCCGCCGCGGAGGCGCCCCGGAAGACCGCCTGCTCCTGCAGGATGCCGAGCTCGCTGATGCCGAGGCTCGGGTCGTCGGCGCGGGCGGCGTACAGGCGGCGCAGGCCGATCGTGGTCAGGGCGGAGATGCCGACCAGCATGCCGACCATCCGGGCGACGACGACCAGCGCGCTGGCGAGGCCGTGGGTGTCGTCGTCGGTGCTGGCCAGGATGGCGGCGTTGACGGGGGCGAGGGCCAGGCCGAAGCCGAGACCGCCGACGACCAGCGGGACGCTGGCGGCGAACCCGTCGAGGCTGTGCGCGTCCCACTGGCCCATCACCAGGAAGGAGCCGCTGGCGGCGAGCATGCCGACCGCGGTGAGCAACCCGGCGTTGGTACGCCGCAGCAGCCAGCCGCCGAGGACGGCACCGACCGGGAGTGCGGCCAGGAAGCGCAGCAGGACCAGCGCCGCACCGAGCTGGGAGTCCTTCTCGGTGGTGGTGCGGGCGAACAGCGGGATGTCGACGAGGGCGGCGATCAGGGCCCAGCCCACCAGGAAGCTGACCACGAGGGCACCCCATGCGGGGACCGGCCGCAGTGCGCCGCGGGGCACGATCGGGGCGGCGGCCCGGCGCAGGTGCAGCACCAGCAGCACGGCCGCCACCGCCGAGCCCAGGAGGAACCACGGGCCCTGCGGGGAGAAGACCGCCACCTCCGGGTCGGCGGTCGCGAACGCGAGCACGATGCCGCCCAGGAGCACCGCGAGCAGGCCTGCACCCAGCAGGTCGGCGGCGAGCAGGTGGCCGAGCCAGCCGCGCAGGTCGACCAGGGCCCGCGGCCGGAACCAGCACCAGGCGACGAGGAGCACGAAGGCGACGACCGCCGCGAGGCCGACCGGGGTGACCCAGCGGCTGCCGCCGTCGAGGTAGGGGATGAACAGCCGGCCCCAGGTCAGGTCGCGCTGCAGGCCGCCGGGCTCGACGAAGGTGAGGAAGCCGGCGACCAGGGTCGCCACGAGCAGCAGGATGCCGATCGTGCGGTCGAGGACGTTGCGGTGGTCTCGTGACGGTCGCTGCACGACCTCCTCGACCTCCGGGCGAGCGGCGACCAGGCCGACCGCGACGACGAGCAGCGCCCCGACGGCGAGGTTGATCGCGAAGATCCCACGCCAGGTGGTGAAGGAGAGCACGAAGGCGCCGAACAGCGGTCCGAGGACGCTGCCGAACTCCTGGACCGCGGAGACGATGCCGAGGGGGAGCCCGCGTCGCTCGACCGGGTAGAGGGCCGCGACCAGCGACATGGTCGCCGGCACCAGCCCGCCGCCGCCGACGCCCTGCAGGAACCGGCCGGCGACCATACTGGGCAGGTCGTAGGAGATCGCGGTCGCCAGGGAGCCGATCGAGAACACCACGAGCGACATCGCCAGGACCGGGACCTGACCGCGCAGGTCGGCGATCCGGCCCACCAGCGGCAGGATCGCGACGTACCCCAGCAGGAAGCCCGAGACGATCGGCGCCGCGCGCTGGAGCTCCTCGACCGGGATGCCGGCGCCGGCCATCATGTCCGGCAGCGCGAGCACGACGACATAGGTGTCCACCGCCGCGAACGCCACGGCGACCGCGCAGAAGGCCAGCAGCAGCCGGTTCGCCGCGCTCATCGGTGGTGGCTCACTTCGGAGCCGAGATGTCCTTCGTGACGCCGTACTTCGTGACGTCGATGGTGTAGGTCAGCGGCTCGGAGTCCTTGAAGAAGACACCGGTGAGCCGGGCGGTGCGCAGGTAGCCCTTGTCGTCGAGACGGTAGGTCGCCTTGAAGTCGTCGCCCTCGGCGCACGGCAGGATCTTGCGGATCGAGTCGCCCGTGGCCGTGCCGGCGTAGGTGTGGAAGATCTCCTTGTTGTCCTTGCCGCCGCGCTCGGACTTGCCGGCCTTCACGTCCGTGCTGCTGGTGAGCACGCTCGACACGCCGGTCGACGGGTCGAGCAGCTGTGCCGGGTCGGGGGCGCACAGGTCGGCCGCCTGGTACTTGTCGGTCCAGCCGATGATCGGTGCGTCGATCCACAGCGTGCCGTCGACGGACACGACGTTGATGGAGCTCGCCTCGAACCCGCTGACCCGGCCCGCGACGGAGCCCTCGAAGGCGGCCGGGTCGGCGACGATGGTGCCGCTCGCGGCCGAGAGGTAGTCGGTGCCGGGATCGTCGCCGGTCGACAGCGAGACCTCGATTCCGCTGGTCTCGTCGAGCAGCTTCTTGGCCTTGGCGCCGGCGTCGGACCACGACGCGGCCTTCGAGCCGCCGTCGTCACCCGAGCAGGCGGTCAGGCCGCTGACGGCGACGAGAGCGGTGAGCAGGCCGGCGGCCACGCGGGTCGGGGTCGTCATGCGCTCACCCTGACACACCCAGGGTGACGGCGAGCGGACCGGCGGCCGCGGCGAGCGCCTGGCTGCTCGGCACGCCGGACCCGTCGCGGCGGCCGGTGGCCTCCGGCAGGTCGACCGGCGCACCGCTGCCGGCGGCGGCCCGAGCGGGCGCGGGCCCGGCCCACGCGAAGACCAGGGTGTCCTCGCCCTTGAGGAAGCGGTGGCAGCGCACCCCGCCGGTGGCCCGGCCCTTGGCGGGGTACTCCCAGAAGTCGGTCACCTTGACCGACCCGGGCTCGGTGCCGGGCAGGGCGGTCGAGGAGCCGGACGAGGTCACCAGGACCACGCCGCCGGGGGAGTTCAGGTCCAGCACGCCGAACCAGACCACCCGCTCGCGCTCGGCGACCCGGACCCCGGCCATGCCGCCGCCGGACCGGCCCTGGGGACGCACCGAGTCGGCCGGGTAGTGGAGCAGCTGGGCGTCGGAGGTGACGAAGCACAGCTCCTCCTGGCCGGTGCGCAGCTCGACCGCGCCGACGACCTCGTCGCCGTCCTTGAGACCGATGACGTCCCACTCGTCCTTGCTGAGCACCTCGGGGTTGACCCGCTTGACGACACCCTGCTTCGTGCCGAGCGCGAGGCCCGGGCCGTCGGTGGCGAGCGTGGTCAGGGCGAGCGCCCGCTCGCCGGCGGCCAGCTCGAGGACCTCGGTCAGCGGCAGGCCGCCCTGGAGGTTGGGCTCGTTGGCCGAGGGCGGGATCGCCGGGAGGTCGAGGACGGCCAGCCGGATCAGTCGCCCGGCGGAGGTGACCACGCCGATGTCGGCACGGGCCGTCGTGCGGACGGCGGAGACGACCACGTCGTGGTTGGCCCGGCTGCCACCGGTGCCGATCTCGTCGGCGTTGCTGGTGCGGGCCAGCAGGCCGGTCGAGGACAGCAGCGCGAAGCACGGGTCGTCGGCGACCTCGAGCGGTGCGGCCGCGGCGGCGACGGCGGTGGTGCCGGCCGACTCGAGCAGGACGGTACGACGCGGGGTGCCGAACGTCTTGGCGACCTCGGCCAGCTCGGTGGAGACGAGCTTCTTGAGCAGGCCCTCGTCGGCGAGGATCGCGTCGAGCTCCTCGATCTCGCGGCGCAGCTCCTCCTGCTCCTTCTCGAGCTCGAGGCGGGAGAACTTGGTGAGCCGGCGCAGCTGCATCTCGAGGATGTACTCGGCCTGGACCTCGGAGAGCTCGAACACGCTCATCAGCCGCTCCTTGGCGGCCGCCGAGTTGTCGCTGGTGCGGATGACCTGGATGACCTCGTCGATGTCGATCAGGGCCAGCAGCAGGCCGTCGACCAGGTGGAGGCGGGCGGCCTTCTTGTTGCGGCGGAACTGCGAGCGGCGGCGGACGACGTCGTAGCGGTGCTCGAGGAAGACCTCGAGCATCTCCTTGAGGCCCATGGTGCGGGGCTGGCCGTCGACGAGGGCGACGTTGTTGATGCCGAAGGAGTCCTCGAGCGGGGTCAGCTTGTAGAGCTGCTCGAGCAGCGCCTCGGGCACGAAGCCGTTCTTGACCTCGATGACCAGGCGCAGGCCGTTCTCGCGGTCGGTGAGGTCCTTGATGTCGGCGATGCCCTGCAGCTTCTTGGACTGCACGAGCACCTTGATCCGCTCGACGACCTTCTCGGTCCCGACGCCGTAGGGCAGCTCGGTGACCACGATGCCCTTGCGCCGCCCGATCGTCTCGACCCGGGCCGTGGCGCGCATCTTGAACACGCCGCGGCCCGACTCGTAGGCGTCACGGATGCCGTCGAGGCCCACGATCTTGCCGCCGGTCGGCAGGTCGGGGCCCGGGATGAACCTCATCAGGCCGTCGATGTCGGTCTTCGGGTGCTGGATCAGGTGGCGCAGCGCCTGGACCACCTCGACCAGGTTGTGGGGCGCCATGTTGGTCGCCATGCCGACCGCGATGCCCGTCGTACCGTTGACGACCAGGCTGGGGATCGCCGAGGGGAGCACCGTCGGCTCGTACTCGCGGCTGTCGTAGTTGGGCTTGAAGTCGACCGTGTCCTCGTCGATCGACTCCGTCATCGCCAGCGCCGCCGGCGCCATCCGGCACTCGGTGTAGCGCATCGCGGCCGGCGGGTCGTCGGGCGAGCCGAAGTTGCCGTGGCCGTCGATGTAGGGCAGCCGCAGCGACCACGACTGGGCGGTGCGGACCAGGGCGTCGTAGATCGCGCCGTCGCCGTGGGGGTGGAGCCGACCCATGACCTCACCGACGACACGGGCGGACTTCACGTGCCCCCGGTCGGGCCGCAGGTTCATGTCGTTCATCGTGTAGAGGATCCGGCGCTGCACCGGCTTGAGACCGTCGCGCGCGTCGGGCAGGGCCCGCGAGTAGATGACGGAGTAGGCGTACTCCAGGAACGACGACTGCATCTCGTCGCGGATGTCGGTGTCGAGGATGTGCTCCTCGAAGTCCTCCGGGAGGGGTTCTGCCTTCGTGCGCCGTGCCATGGGGGGCATTCTTCCGGGTGCCCCCGACAAGCCGACCGGGGGCTCGCGGGGACCCGATAGATTTCTCCCTGTGAGCCCCGGCGACCCGACCCCCACCGACGAGATCGAGGCGCCTCCGGCGCACTGGGAGGGTGACGTCCTGCTCCGCGACGGGCGTACGGCGCACATCCGGCCGATCCGTCCCGAGGACGACGAGCTGCTCGTCGAGTTCTACGCACGGGTCTCCGACGAGTCCAAGTACTACCGCTTCTTCTCCCCGATGCCGGTGCTCTCCGAGCGCGACGTACGCCGGTTCACCCACGTCGACCACCGCGACCGCGTGGCGCTGGTGCTGATCCTGCAGGAGCGGATGATCGCCGTCGGCCGCTACGACGTCGTGGAGGACCGCGAGGCCGAGGTCGCCTTCCTCGTCGAGGACGAGCACCAGGGCCGCGGCATCGCGCAGCTGCTGCTCGAGCACCTCGCCCAGGCCGGTCGCGAGCGCGGGGTCGACCGGTTCACCGCCGAGGTCCTTCCGGACAACTCCCGGATGATCCAGACCTTCCGCGACGCCGGCTACAAGGTGGTCAGCGGCTACCACGACGGCGTGATCACCCTCGAGTTCCCGATCGACCCGACCGACACCGCGATCGGGGTGATGCGCGACCGCGAGCACGCGGCGGAGGCCGAGTCGATCCACCGCTTCTTCCACCCGCGATCGGTCGCGATCATCGGCGCCAGCCGCCGGCAGGACACCATCGGCCAGGTGCTGGTGCGCAACCTGGTCAACGGCGGCTTCGCCGGCCGGGTCCACGTCGTCAACCCGAGCGCGCCGGCCGTGTCGGGATTCCCGGCCTACAAGAACGTCAACCAGGTCCCCGACGACGTCGACGTCGCCATCGTCGCCGTCCCGGCCGACGCGGTCACCGACGTGGTGCTCGACTGTGCCAACAAGGGCGTGCACGGCCTGATCGTCATCTCCTCGGGCTTCGCCGAGACCGGCGAGGAGGGCCGCAAGCGGCAGCGGCACCTCGCCGGGCTGTGCCGCTCCTACGGGCTGCGGCTGATCGGCCCCAACTGCCTGGGCGTGATCAACACCGAACCGGCGGTGCAGGTCAACGCGTCGCTGTCGTCGGTCATGCCGGCCCGCGGCCGTGCCGGCTTCTTCTGCCAGTCCGGTGCGCTCGGCTCGGCCATCCTCGAGAAGGTCAAGAACCGTGGTCTCGGCATCTCGACCTTCGTCAGCGCGGGAAACCGCGCCGACGTGTCCGGCAACGACCTCCTGCAGTACTGGGAGGAGGACGACGCCACCGAGGTCGTCATGATGTACCTCGAGTCCATCGGTAACCCGCGCAAGTTCTCCCGCATCGCGCGCCGGGTCTCGGCCCGCAAGCCGATCGTCGCGGTCCGGTCCGGGCGCACGACGCAGGGCGTGCCGATGGGCCACACGGTCCGCCGGATCGGGGCCCCGCAGGCCGCGGTCGACGCGATGTTCCGCCAGGCCGGCGTGATCCAGGTCGACACCCTCGACGACATGTTCGACGTCGCCCAGCTGCTGGCCCACCAGCCGCTGCCGCGCGGACGCCGGGTCGCGATCGTCGGCAACTCCGACGCGCTCGGCCTGCTCGCCGCCGACGCCGCGTCCGCGGTGGGCCTGGTCGTCAACCGCTCGGTCGCGCTCGGTGCCGACGCCACGGCCGAGGACTTCGAGGACGCCCTCGACGACGCGATCGACGACCCCGACGTCGACTCGGTGATCGCCGTCTACATCCCGCCGCTCGACGTGTCCGGCGAGGAGGTCGCCAACGTGCTCGCGGCCGTGGGGGAGCAGTCCGACAAGCCCCTCGTCTCGTCCTTCCTCGGGGCCGAGGGCATCCCCGAGCTGCTGCGGGTCCCCGATGTCGCCGGGTCCTCGGCGGGACGCGGCTCGGTGCCGTCGTACCCGGCCGTGGAGGCAGCGGTCCGGGCCCTGGCCCGGGTCGTGGAGTACGCCGTGTGGCTGCACGCCCCCGACGGGCCGGCGGCCGACGCCGGCGAGGTCGACGCCCGCAGCGCCCGGCGGCTGGTCGACCGGGTCCTCGCCGACCCCGAGGTGGTCGCCGCCGACCGCGAGGTCGAGCTCGACCAGGACCAGGTCCGTGCCCTGCTGCACGCCTACGGCATCGAGCTGTGGCCCTCGGAGCCCGTCGCCGACGTCGACGCGGCCGTCGCCGCGGGCGAGCGGCTGGGCTGGGACGTCGTGCTCAAGTCGACGCTGTCGTCGGTGCGGGAGCGGCCCGACCAGATCCACGTGTGGCGCAACATCCCCGACGCGCACGAGATGACGGAGGCCTGGGACTACCTGTCCGGCCTCATCGACCCCGCCGTGGGGCGGTTCGTCGTGCAGCGCAACGCGCCGACCGGCGTACCCATCTCCGTGCGGTCCTTCGAGGACCCGCTGTTCGGGCCGGTCGTGTCGTTCGGCATCTCCGGTCCGGTCATCGACCTGCTGGGTGACTGGTCCTACCGGATCCCGCCGCTGAGCGCGCACGAGGTCTCCGGCATGGTGCGCGAGGTGAAGAGCTCGCCGCTGCTGTTCGGCTACCGCGGCGCCGATCCCGTCCAGGTGTCGGCGATCGAGGACCTGATCACCCGCGTCGCCGCGCTCCAGGGCGACCTGCCGCAGGTCAGCGCCCTCGAGCTCTCGCTGGTGCTCGCCGGCGTCGACTCCGCGGCGGTGCTCACCGCGTCCGCGCGGGTCGCCGCGGTGAAGGACCCGCGCCCCGACTCGCTCGTGCGCCGGATGCCCGACCTCGTCACCACGATCCCCGAGTGAGCGTGCGAGGATTCGCGCATGACTGACCGGGACCGGAGCGCCGAGCTGAGCGCTGCGATCAATCGCACCGGCTACTACCCGGAGGTCGTCGCCGACGCGGTCGCCGACGCGGTCGCGGGCGAGGCCGTGGTGTCCTACTACGTCCACCACGAGCCGACCTTCGAGCGCGACGAGGTACGCCGGCACCAGACCGTGATCGTGCTGACCCCGTCGCGGCTGATCCTGGCCCACACCGACGAGCACGCGGGCGACGACCTGCTGCCCGAGCCCTACACGTCCACCTCGACCGAGGCGGTCAGCCTGCGCTCGGTGGACTCCGTGGTCGTGACCCGGATGACGACCAACCCGACGGCCGGCCCGCGCCCGCCCGCCGAGGCGGTGCTCACCATCGGCTGGGGCGCGGTCAACCGGCTCGACCTCGAGCCGGCCGGCTGCAACGACCCGCAGTGCGAGGCCGACCACGGCTACACCGGATCCCTGTCCTCCGACGACTTCTCCCTGCGCGTCTCGGCCGCTGCCGACGGCACCGACGCTGTGGGCGGGCTGCTCTCCTTCGCCGCGTCGCTGTCGGCGCTGACGAGGGGCTGACCGGGTGGAGGTCGCCGCGTTCTGCGAACCGGCGTACGGCGTCCGCTCTCTCGGCGACATCGTCCCCGCCGCGGCCCACGCCCTCGGCAGCCCACTGGGCCCGGCCCCGACCGGGCTCGTGCTGCCCGACGCGGCGTCGTACGTCGTGTTCCTGATCGACGGGCTCGGCGCCCGGCTGCTCGAGCGGTACGCCCACGCGGCGCCGTACCTCTCCTCGCTGCTGGAGACCTCCACGCCCGCGACCGCCAGCGTGCCCTCGACCACCTCGACCTCGCTGACCACGCTCGGCACCGGCCTCACGCCGGGCGCGCACGGCCTGGTCGGCTTCACCACCCGGATCCCCGGCACCGGCGACCTGCTCAACGCGCTGCTCTGGGACGGCGACGTCGACCCGGTGCAGTGGCAGCCGCACCAGACCACGTTCTCCTCGCTGCAGGCGGCGGGCGTGCGGGTGACCGTGGTCAACAAGCGCGAGTTCAACGGCAGCGGCCTGACCGTCGCGGCCCACCGCGGCGCCGACTACGTCGGCGTCGACCGGGTCGGCGAGCGGATCGCCGCCGTCGTCGCCGCGTCCGCCCCGGCGCCGCGGCAGCCCACGCTGACCTATGTGTACGACGGCGACCTCGACTGGACCGGTCACCGCTGGGGCGTGGCCTCCAGCCAGTGGCTGCAGCAGCTCGCCATGATCGACCACGAGGCCGAGCAGCTGCGCGAGGCGCTGCCCGCCGACCGGCGGCTGGTCGTGATCGCCGACCACGGCATGGTCGACGTACCCACTTCCTCGCGCATCGACGTCTCGGCCGACGACGACCTGCGCTCGGGCATCGCGCTGGTCGGCGGCGAGGCGCGGTTCCGCCATCTCTACTGCACCGGCGGAGCGGTGCCGGACGTGGTCGCCACCTGGCGCGAGCGGCTGGGAGAGCGGGCCGAGGTGCTCACCCGCTCCGAGGCGATCGGCCGCGGCTGGTTCGGCCCGGTCGACCCCGCGGTGCTGCCGCGGATCGGGGACGTCGTGGTGGCCTGCCACGGGGACTTCGCCGTGCTGTCGACCGACGGGTTCCCCTACGAGAACAGGCTGATCGGCATGCACGGCTCGCTCACCCCGGACGAGATGCTGATCCCGGTGCTCGTCGACTGACGGTCCAGCTCCTGCTGATCAGGTGAAGGGCAGCGGCTCGGGCGAGAGGCTGACGGCCCGCGCCCGGGCCGCTGTCATGCCGCGCCGGTGGTGCTGGCGGCACAGCACCTCGTAGGCGACCTCGATGTCGTCGACCGCCGCGGGCGGGTGGTCGGCGGGGTCGACGTCGCCGACGACGATCACCTCGCCCTCGGTGACCATGACGCCGTTCTCGGTGCGGGCGTTGTGGGTGGCGCGCTTGCCGCACCAGCACAGGGCCTCGACCTGGAGGACCTCGGTGCGGTCGGCCAGCTCGACCAGGCGTGCCGAGCCCGGGAACAGGCGGGTGCGGAAGTCGGTGAGGATGCCGAAGCAGAACACGTCGATCTGCAGCTCGTCGACGACCTTCGCGAGCTGGTCGATCTGCTCGGAGGTGTAGAACTGCGCCTCGTCGCAGATGACGTAGTCGATCCGGGCGCCCTGGGTGAGCGCGTCGACGGTGTAGCGCCAGAAGTCGAAGTCCGGCGCGACCTCCTCGGCGTCGGCGACCAGGCCCAGCCGGGAGGAGACCATCGCGGTGCCGGCGCGGTCGTGGCTGGTGAACAGCCGGCCGCGCCGCCCACGGGCTGCGTGGTTGTGGTTGGTCTGCAGGGCCAGGGTGGACTTGCCGGCGTCCATCGTCCCGGTACGGAAGATCAGCTCGGCCACCGGCGCATCCTCTCACCCATCTTGGGGACGAATTCCACCGCATCAGGTGAAGAACGCCCGATTCGGCTGCGCGAGAGGGACCGGTGGGAGAACACTGGAGCCTCCCCAGAACCAGGAAGCAGGTGGACCATGGGGGTCGCCACCGGGCCTGTCGGGCGGAGAGTCCGTCGGGCCATCACGATCATCTCGGTGCTCGCGGCCATCGCCGTCGTCCTGACCACGACCGGGGTGGTCGGCAGACGCACGTCCCCGCCCGCGGGCGGGGACCGGTCCGCCGCCGCGACCGGACCCGGCTCGTCGGCCCCGGACGTCACCGCGAGTGCGCCCCCGGCGGCGGTCGAGGCCGTCGTCGAGGCACCCGAGGCGGTGGTGCGCAACGTCTCCACCGCGGAGGGGTACGGCGACCGGCTGGTCGACGCACCGGCCGCGGCCGTGGCGGCGTACCAGCGCGCAGCGACGGTCATCGACGCCGCCGCACCCTGCAACCTCGACTGGCTGGTCCTGGCGGCGATCGGCCGGCTCGCGTCGAACCACGGCCAGGGCGACGACGTCAGCCACCGGATCACGGCCGAGGGCGGGGTCGAGCCGGCCCTGGTCGGTCGCGCGCTGAACGGCAGGGGTGGGCGCAGCGAGGTCTCCGACACCGATGCCGGCGACCTCGACGGCAACCCGCGCTGGGACGCCCCCCTCGGCCCGATGGGGCTGCTGCCGCAGACGTGGTCGCAGGTCGCGGTCGACGCCGACGGCGACGGGGTGCGCAACGTGCAGGACCTCGACGACGCGACACTGGGAGCGGCGGTCCTGCTGTGCGCCAGCGGCAAGGACCTGTCCCGGGCGAAGGCGCTGCGCAAGGCGCTGCACTCCTACGACGCCACGCCGCACTTCGCGCGCACCGTGGGCAGCCTGGTGGCCGACTACCGTGCCGAGGCCGCCGACATGTCCGCCCTGGCCGCGGTGCCGATCGCGCTGCCCGCCGACGTGACGCCGGACTGCTGCGCCGACGTCGTCGCCGTGCTGACCCGGGCCCGCTCGGCGCTGGGTGTCGTGCCGGTCGTTCCGGAGCCGGAGCAGCCGGCCGCTCCGGTGGTGCCTCCGGCGACCGAGCCGCAGCCCACGCCGACGCCGGAGCCCGAGCCCGAGCCCACACCCGAGCCCACGCCGGAGCCGACCTCCGAGCCGACGCCCGAGCCGACGCCCGAGCCGACGCCCGAGCCGACGCCCGAGCAGACCCCGTCGGTCGACGTACCGCCGGCCGACCAGACTCCCGCTGACCAGCCGCCGGCGACCGAGCCCACCCCGCAGGAGGGGCCGACCTCCTAGGGTGAGGGCGTGAGTACGGACGCGCTTCTCGGGACCAGTGACCTGCCGCACCAGCTGCCGCGGTTCGCCGACATCGACGACCACGACTATGCGCCGGCCATCGAGGCGGCCATGGCCGAGCAGCTCGCCGCGGTCGCCGCGATCACGGCGGACCCGGCGCCGGCGACGTTCGCCAACACACTGGTCCCGCTCGAGCTGAGCGGGACCACGATGGCGCGGGTGCTGCGGGTGTTCTGGAACAAGGCGAGTGCGGACGCCAACCCGGACATCGACGCCGTGCGGGCGGCGTTCGCCCCGAGGCTCGCGGCCCACACCGACGCGATCCTGCTCGACCCGGCGCTGTGGGCCCGGCTGCAGGCGGTGGCCGAGGACCGGGCGGGCCTGGACGCCGAGGCGGCCTACCTCGTCGAGCGCTACCTCACCGAGTTCCGCCTCGCCGGCGCCGCGCTCGGCGAGGACGACAAGGCGCGGCTGCGCGAGCTCAACGAGCGGATCTCCAGCCAGGAGACGGCCTTCGAGCTGGCGCTGCAGGCCGACACCAACGACCTCGCGGTCGTCGTCGAGGACCCGGCCGCGCTCGACGGGCTGACACCGGGGGAGGTGTCCGCCGCCGCCGCGGCGGCCGAGGCGCGCGGCGTGCCCGGCCACCTGCTGACACTGGTGCTGCCCACCGCGCACCCGCACCTCGCCTCGCTCACCGACCGCGACCTGCGCCGCCGGCTCTCCGAGGCGCAGCGCAGCCGCGGCAGTCGCGGCGGCGAGCACGACACCCGCGCGACCGCGCTCGACATCCTGCGGCTGCGCGCCCAGCGTGCCCGGCTGCTCGGCTTCGAGAACCACGCGGCCGCGGTGACCGCCGACAACACCGCCGGTACGCCGCAGGCGGTGCGCTCGCTGCTCGAGCGGCTCGCCGTACCCGCTGCCCGCAACGCCCGCGCCGAGCAGGACGCGATGTCCGAGCTGGCCGGGTTCCCCGTCGAGCCGTGGGACTGGCCGTTCTACGCCGAGCGCGTCCGCAGTGCGCGGTACGACGTCGACCTGGCCGCGCTGCGCCCGTGGTTCGAGGCGGAGCGGGTCCTGCGCGACGGCGTCTTCTTCGCGGCCGGCCGGCTCTTCGGGCTGACCTTCGAGGAGCGTCCCGACCTGCCCGGCTACCAACCCGACGTCCGGGTGTTCGAGGTCAGCCGCGAGGGCACGCCGATCGGCCTGTTCCTGCTCGACCTCTACACGCGCGACACGAAGCGCGGCGGCGCGTGGATGAGCAGCTTCGTCACGCAGTCGGGCCTGCTCGGCATCGACACGTCGGTCGTCGTCAACAACCTCAACGTGCCCAAGCCGGCCGCAGGGGAGGCGACCCTCCTGACCTGGGACGAGACCCGGACCCTGTTCCACGAGTTCGGCCACGCCCTGCACGGGCTGCTCGCGCGGGCGACGTATCCCAAGTTCGGCGGGACCGCCGTCTTCCGCGACTTCGTCGAGTACCCCTCCCAGGTCAACGAGATGTGGGTGCTGTGGCCCGAGGTGCTCGCCAGCTACGCCGTCCACCACAAGACCGGCGAGCCGATCCCCGCCGACGTCGTCGCTCGGCTGCGGGCCGCCGAGACGTTCAACGAGGGCTTCGCGACCAGCGAGTACCTCGCCGCCGCCCTGATCGACCTCGCCTGGCACGAGCTCGCCCCCGACGACGTGCCGACCTCGGTCGAGGAGGTCGCCGCGTTCGAGCAGAGCGCCCTCGCCGCCGCCGGCCTCGACAACCCGGCGGTGCCGCCGCGGTACTCCACGCCGTACTTCGCCCACAGCTTCAGCTCGGGCTACGCGTCGGCGTACTACTCCTACATCTGGAGCGAGGTCCTCGATGCCGACACCGTCGCATGGTTCGGCGAGAACGGCGGGCTGACCCGCGAGAACGGCGAGGCCTACCTGCGCCACGTCATCGGCATCGGCGGCACCCGCGACCCGCTGGACTCCTACGCCGAGTGGCGCGGGCGGCCCGCGCCGATCGAGCCGCTGCTCGCGCGGCGCGGGCTGAGCTGAGCCTGTGGAGGACGCCCGCGCGGTCGCGCCCGATGGCGGATGCTTCGGGGCGTGGTCTCCGACGACTGGCGCCGGCTTGCTGCCCTGCAGGGCGGCCTGCTGACCCGCGAGCAGTTGCGGGCGCTTGGCGTCGACCGCTGGGCTGTCCGGCACCGACTCGCCTCCGAGCGATGGGTCGCGCACACACCCACGGTCATCGGTACGACGACCGGCGAGCTGTCACGCGCGCAGCTGCTCTGGCTCGGCGTGCTCCACGGTGGCCCGGACGCCGTGGTCGGTGACCTGTCCGCGGCCGAAGTGGCCGGGCTGCGGAACTGGCATCGCGACGACGTGACGATCCTTGTCCCGCACGGCTCCTTCGTCGGAGCCGGGCACCCGGGCGTGGTGTTCGTGCGGACGCGCCGGCCGCTGCGGGACTGGCGGCGGCGCGGCGGCGGACTGCCGGTGTGCCGCGTCGAACCCGCGGTGCTGCGCTTCGCCTCGACCCAGCGGAACCCGCGGGTCGCGGAAGGCGCGCTCGCTGCAGTCGTCCAGCAGGGGTTGACCTCGCCGAACAGGCTGGAGGAGTGGATCGGGCGCATGCAGCCGCTCAGGGGCGCCGACAGGTTCCGCCGGGCGCTGGCGGAGATCGGGAGCGGTGCTCAGTCGACCGCCGAGCTGGACGTGCGGCGGATGTGCCGTGCGGCCGGGCTGACCCACCCAACTCGTTCAGGCCGGCCGAACCCGCACCACCACGTCCCGCCCACCGCCGTTGTCGGTGGTGACGAGCAGCGAGCCGTCGGGTGCGGCGGTCACGTCGCGCAGCCGGCCGTGGCCCCGCAGCGCCCGCGGGGCGCGGGTCCAGCGGACCCGGCCGCGGTCGTCGAGCCTCACGAACATCAGCCGCCGCCCCTTGAGCACCGCGACGGCCAGGCAGCCGTCGAACCGGCCCCAGGCCGGGCCGGTGACGAAGGCGGCTCCCGACGGGGCGATGGTGGGGAAGCCGGAGCGCCAGCGGGCGGTGTACTGCCTGCCGGGCAGGCGGTGGTCGGTCATGGGGCGGGACTCGTCGTAGCCGGGGCCGGGGTTCCAGCCGTAGTTGCGGCCGGGGTGCAGCAGGTTGATCTCGTCGTCGCGGTCGGTGCCGTGCTCGACCGACCACAGCGTGCCGTCGGTCCGCTGGGCAAGGCCCTGGACGTTGCGGTGGCCGAAGGTGAGGACGTAGCGGCGCTTGCCGGAGCGGTCGGCCCAGGGGTTGCGGGGGTCGGGTGCGCCGGTGAGGCGGTCGAGGCGCAGCACCTTTCCGCCCAGCGAGCCGCGGCGCTGGGGGAGCCGGGAGCGCTTGGCGTCGCCGGTGCCGACCAGCAGCGAGCCGTCAGCGGCGACGAGGAGGCGGCACCCGCCGTGTTGGCCGGTCCGGCTCGGCGGCAGCCCGGTGACGAGCGGACCCGCGAGCGTCGCGGTGGTCAGGGCGGCGTCGAGAGTCCAGGCGTTGACCCGGATGTCGTGTGAGCCGTCGTCGGCGCGCCAGCCCGAGCAGGTGTAGATCCGCCGGTTGGTGGCGAATGCCGGGTCGACCGCGAGCCCGAGGAGGCCCGTCTCGCCCCGGTTCCAGACCTGCGCGGACGGGAACGCCAGGTCGCGCTTCGCACCGGAGCCCGGGTCGACCAGGGTCAGCCTGCTCCGGTCGCGCTGGGTGACCAGCAGGTCGCCGCTCGGCAGGACCGCGACCTCCCATGGATGGTCGAGCCCGGTGGCGACGACCTCCACGCGGAACGCGGCCGCACGGGCCTGGGTGGCGGCGAGGAGGGTCGCGACCAGGGCGAGGACGAGCAGGACGGCGGGACGCGCACGCATGCAGGGACGGTACGCCGCCCCGCCGTCGTCAACCGGTCAGCCGGTCAGCCGGTCAGCCGGTCAGCCGGTCAGAACGTGTGCTCGGGAGCCGGGAAGCTGCCGTCCTTGACCTCGGCGTCGTAGGCCCGGGCGGCGTCGAGTAGGACGGAGCGCAGGTCGGCGTACTGCTTGACGAAGCGGGGCAGCTTGCCGGTGCGCAGGCCGAAGGCGTCCTGCCAGACGAGGACCTGGCCGTCGCACTGGTTGCCGGCGCCGATGCCGATGGTCGGGATGTCGAGCTTGGCGGTGACCTCGGCGGCCACGTCGCCGGGGACCATCTCCATCACGACCGAGAAGGCGCCGGCCTCCTGGACGGCGAGGGCGTCGCGCAGGATCCGCTCGGCGGCCTCGCCGCGGCCCTGGACCCGGTAGCCGCCGAGGGCGTGCTCGGACTGGGGGGTGAAGCCGATGTGGGCCATCACCGGGATCCCGCCGCGGGTCATCCGCTCGATCTGCGGGGCCATCTCGACGCCACCCTCGAGCTTCACGCAGTGGGCGCCGCCCTCCTTCATGAAGCGCACGGCCGTCAGGTAGCCCTGCTCGGGCGAGGCCTGGTAGGAGCCGAACGGCAGGTCGCCGACCACGAGGGCCCGCGACACCGAGCGGCTGACAGCGCGGGTGAGGGGGAGTAGCTCGTCGACCGTGACGGGGAGCGAGGTCGCGTTGCCGAGGACGTTGTTGGACGCGCTGTCGCCGACGAGGAGGACCTCTACGCCGGCCTCGTCGAAGATCTGCGCGGTCAGCTGGTCGTAGCTGGTGAGCATCGAGAAGCGCTCGCCGCGCTGCTTGAGGTCGCGCAGGTGGTGGGTGCGGATGCGCTTGATCGGCGCGGATCCGGAGGGCGCCGCGGGGGCGGCGCCGCCGTACGGGGCGGTCTCTTCGGGGGTGGTGCTGCTCATCGTCGAGCTCCGTTCCTGGTGACTCGCGGCCCACCGATGTGGGTCCACGTTCGTTGACGGGCACAGACGAGGCTAGTCCGGTACGACGGCCCGGCGCGCTGTGTGCTCCGTCACCCCGCACGGGCGGCATCGGCCGCCGCTTCCAGCTGCGCGACCACGATCCGACGCATCCCGAGCAGCGCCCGGCTGGCGGCCTCCGCGCGCCGCGGGTCGGGGTCGGAGAGCAGGTCGTGCAGCCGGGCGGGGACGACCTGCCAGGACAGCCCGAACCGGTCCTTGAGCCATCCGCACACCGACTCCTGGCCGCCGTCGGCGAGCGAGTCCCAGTAGTAGTCGACCTCGGACTGGTCGCGGCACACGATCGAGAAGGACACCGCCTCGGAGAAGGCGATCTCGGGACCGCCGTTGACGCCGCGGAAGGTCAGCCCGTCGAGGGTGAACTCGCCTGCGACCGGGCCGAGGTGGCTGATCGAGGAGTTCGGGAAGATCGCGGTGTAGAAGCGCGCGGCCTCCTCCAACCGGTCGTCGAACCACAGGCACGGCTGGATGTGGCTGCTCGCGAGGCTCATGCCGGGGCAGACCGGGTCCACCCCGCAGACTCATCGGCTCCCTAGACTCGCCCCGTGGACTTCTACTCGGCCTACGCCCACGGGTTCGCCCGGGTCGCGGCGGTGACCCTGCCCGTCGCCATCGCGGACCCGGCGACCAACGCCGCCCGGATCCTCGAGCAGGCCCGCGCGCTCCACGACGACGCAGTGGCGGTCGCGGTGTTCCCGGAGCTCGGGCTGACCGGGTACGCCGTCGACGACCTCTTCCTGCAGGACACGCTGCTCGACGCGGTGCGTGAGGCGATCCTCGACCTGACCGTCGCGTCGGCCGACCTGCGGCCGGTGCTGGTGGTGGGGGCGCCGCTGGCGAGCGGCAACCGGGTCTACAACTGTGCGGTGGTGATCCACGGCGGGCGGGTGCTCGGCGTGGCGCCGAAGTCCTACCTGCCGACCTACCGCGAGTTCTACGAGGCCCGCTGGTTCGCGGCGGGGGCGACCCGGAGTGCAGCCGAGGACAGCATCGAGCTCAACGGCGAGGACGTCCCGTTCGGCAACGACCTGATCTTCTCGGCCTCCGACGTGCGCGGCCTCGACCTGCACGTCGAGGTCTGCGAGGACATGTGGGTGCCGATCCCGCCGAGCGCGAGCGCCGCCCTGGCCGGCGCGACCGTGCTGGCCAACCTCTCGGGCAGCCCGATCACGATCGCCCGCGCGGAGGACCGGCACCTCCTGGCCCGGAGCGCGAGCGCGCGGTGCAACGCGGCGTACATCTATGCCGCGGCGGGCCAGGGCGAGTCGACGACCGACCTGTCGTGGGACGGGCAGACCATGGTCTACGAGATGGGCGACCTGCTGGGGCAGAGCGAGCGGTTCCCCGACGGGCCGCGGGCCACGGTGGTCGACGTCGACCTCGACCGGCTGCGCCAGGAGCGGATGCGGCAGGGCACCTTCGACGACAACCGCGCGGCCGAGGGCATCGAGGCGTCGCACTTCACACGGGTGGAGTTCGAGCTCGAGCCGCCGTCCGGCGACATCGGGCTGCGGCGTGAGGTCGCGCGCTTCCCGTTCGTGCCCGACGACCCGGTGCGGCTCTACCAGGACTGCTACGAGGCCTACAACATCCAGGTCTCGGGGCTCGAGCAGCGTCTGTCCGCGATCGGGCAGCCGAAGATCGTGATCGGCGTCAGCGGCGGCCTCGACTCGACCCACGCGCTGATCGTCGCCGCCAAGGCGATGGACCGGCTCGGCCGCCCGCGCAGCGACATCCACGCGTTCACGATGCCGGGCTTCGCGACCGGCGACACCACGAAGTCCTATGCGACCCGGCTCTCCCAGGCGCTCGGCTGCACCTTCGAGGAGCTCGACATCAAGCCGGCCGCGCGCACGATGCTGGAGGGCCTCGGCCACCCGTTCAGCGCGGGCGAGCCGGTCTACGACATCACCTTCGAGAACGTCCAGGCGGGGCTGCGCACCGACTACCTCTTCCGCCTCGCCAACCACCGCGGCGGCATCGTGCTCGGCACCGGCGACCTCTCCGAGCTCGCGCTCGGCTGGTGCACGTACGGCGTCGGCGACCAGATGTCGCACTACAACGTCAACGCCGGCGTCCCGAAGACCCTGATCCAGTACCTGATCCGCTGGGTGATCGACACCGACCAGCTCCACGACGGGCACTACGACGACGAGGCCGACCAGGTGCTCCAGGCGATCCTCGAGCAGGAGATCACCCCCGAGCTGATCCCCGGTGGCGAGCAGCGCACCGAGGACTCCGTCGGTCCCTACGCGTTGCAGGACTTCACGCTCTACCACGTGCTGCGCCGCGGCTACCGGCCCAGCAAGATCGCGTTCCTGGCCCACCACGCATGGGGGAGCGGTGAGGCGTCGTACGACATCGCGACGATCCGCACGTGGCTCGAGGTCTTCGTCCGGCGCTTCTTCAGCAGCCAGTTCAAGCGCTCGGCGCTGCCGAACGGGCCGAAGGTCAGCCCCGGTGGAACCATGTCGCCCCGCGGGGACTGGCGGATGCCGTCGGACGCCAGCGCGGCCGCGTGGTTGGCCGAGCTGGCGGCCGACGTCCCCACAGACTGAGGACTACGCCTCCCTGCGGTGATCACCTCGCATCATCCGCGCCATGCAGAAGCAGCACACGGCGAGGGCCAGCATGCCCAGGGCGAGGTAGGCCATCTGGTCGACGCTGAACAGGTTGACCGCGAGCAGGACGAACCAGATGCCGAGCACGTCGGCGCCGAACTGCGGCACGGCGGCGACGAGCAGCCCCAGCAGCAGGGTGATCGCGCCGACCCACATGACCGCGTCGGCGGCGTTGCCGGGCAGGAAGTTGTCGGCCCACGTCGAGATCGAGCCCTCCCACGTGGTGCTGTCGGTGACGGCGTTGGTCATCATGTCGAGCCCCCACAGGACGGGGAGCGCGACGAAGGTCGCCCAGAGAGCCACGCGGCTCTGGTGGGCGGCGTCGACGGTGGCGAAGTGCGTGAGGTCGTGCATCTCCTCGCGCATGTCGTGGGTGAGGTTGTCCCACGCGTGGGTGCTGGCCATGGTTGGCCCCTTTCTCGAGCGGTCCCGGCTTGTAAGGGACATCACGATTGACGGTAGACCTGCGGCGATCTTTCGACAAGACTCGTGTCTGCTAGAGATCCGGGGGAGGGAGCAGGCCATGGACGAGGCGTTCGGGCAGCGGGTGGCACGGGTCGGCTCGCTGGCCGATCCGGTACGACGGGCGCTGTACCGCTTCGTCGCCGAGCAGCCCGGCGCGGTCAGCCGCGACCAGGCGGCCAGCGGGGTCGACGTACCGCGGCACACGGCGAAGTTCCACCTCGAGCGGCTGGTCGACGAGGGGCTGCTCGTGACCGAGTTCCGTCGCCTGACGGGGCGCACCGGCCCGGGCGCGGGACGGCCGGCGAAGCTGTACCGCCGCTCGCGCCGCGAGCTGACCGTGAGCGTGCCGAGCCGCCGCTACGACCTCGCGGGGCAGGTGCTCGCCGACGCCGTGGAGCGCACCCTGGCCGGCACCCCGATGCCGGACGCGCTCGCCGCGGCGGCCGACGACGCGGCCGACGCCGTCACCGCGGGAGCCGTCGAGGGCCAGGCGCTGCTCGAGACCCTCGCGCCGCTCGGCTACGAGCCGCGCGCCGAGGACGACGGCACGCTGTGCCTGGCCAACTGCCCCTTCGACCGGCTCGCCGCCGACCACCGCGACCTGGTCTGCGGGGTCAACCGCAGCTTCCTCACCGCGGTCGCGCGCCGGTCCGCTGCCACCGTCGAGCCGGTCGAGCCGGGGCCGGGATGCTGCGCGCGGGTCAGACTGAGCGCATGACCGGCACCCACATCCGCAACGGAGGGGACGTCGTGGTCGAGACGCTCACGGCGCTCGGCGTCACCCACGTCTTCGGCATCCCGGGCCAGCACGCCCTGGGGCTGTTCGACGCCATCCGGCGCAGCGACCTGCAGTTCGTCAGCTCCCGGGTGGAGAACAACTCCGCCTTCGGCGCCGACGGCTACGCCCGGGTCACCGACCAGGTCGCGGTCATGTTCGTCTCGACCGGGCCCGGCGCACTGACCGCCCTGGGCGCGCTCCAGGAGGCGTACACGACCGGCGTCCCGGTCCTGGTGATCAGCAGCCAGGTCCCACGCCGGGGGATCGGGGGGCGCCGCAACGGCCTGCTGCACCAGACCGACGACCAGCAGAAGAGCGCTCAGAACGTCACCAAGTCCACCGCGGTCGTGCTCGACGCGGCGCACCTCCCGTCCGCGATCGCCGACGCGTGGGCGCTGGCCCAGGCGGTGCCGGCCGGACCGACCTGGGTCGAGATCCCGCAGGACGTGCTGCTCGAGGACGCCCCCGTGCCGCCGGTGACCTCGGCCGTCGTGACGATCCCGGACCGGCCCGCGCGGGCCGAGCTCGCCGCGGAGGCCGCGCGCCTGCTGGCCGCGGCCGAACGTCCGGTGATCCTCGCCGGCGGCGGCGTACGACGCTCCCGTACCGGCCCGGCCGAGCTGGTCCGGGTGGCCGAGGCGCTCGGCGCGCCCGTCGTGTCCACGGTCGGCGGCAAGGGCGCGATCCCCTTCGCCCACCCGCTCTCCGCCGCCAGCTGGATCGAGGACCGGCACACCACCGACCTGCTCGAGCGGGCCGACGTCCTGCTCGCCGTCGGAACGACGATCGGCGAGGTCACCAGCAACTACTTCACGTTCGCGCCGACGGGCCGGTTGATCCAGGTCGACGCGGAGCCGCGGGTGCTCGGCTCGAACCACCCGTGCCTCGGCATCCACGCCGACGCGGGCCTGGCGTTGGCCGCGATCGCGGACCAGCTCCCGGACGCCGGCGACGAGGCGCGCCGGAAGGGTGCGGCGGTCGCGGCCCGGCTGCGCCAGCAGGTCGAGGAGCGCCTGGCCGGCCAGGACCTGGCACCCGAGCGGACGCTGCTCGCCGACCTGCGGGCCGTCGTACCCGACGACATGCACACGTTCTGGGACATGACGATCGCCGGCTACTGGGCCTGGTCGGCCTGGGACCCGCGCGAGGGCGGCTTCCACTCGGCGCAGGGCGCCGGCGGGCTCGGGTTCGCCTTCCCTGCGGCGCTGTCGGCGGCGATCGCGGGCGGCCGGCCGACGCTGGCCGTCTCGGGCGACGGCGGCGCGATGTACGGGATCGCGGAGCTGGCCACGGCCCGCCAGCACGACGCCGACGTCACCTGGCTGATCGTCGACGACGGGGGCTACGGGATCCTGCGGGAGTACATGAACAGCGCGTTCGGCGCGGCCACGGCGACCGAGCTGTCCCGGCCCTCGTTCGTGGACGTCGCCCGCGCCTTCGGGGTCGCGGCGCACGAGGCGACGCCCGGGACGATCGGGACGGTGCTCGCGAAGGCGCTGGCCGAGAGGGGGCCGTCGGTCGTCGTGCTCCCGACGCTCCTGCGGATGTTCGCGCTCACCTGACGCCCCGGGCCCGAGCCCGGCGCATCGTGGGGGCGATCAGCTCAGCGGGGTAGCGGTGATCGTGGCCGCGGTGACCTTGATGTCGCCGCTGCCCTCGGTGCCCTGCGCGCTGTCGTAGCCGAACGCGAGCAGGCCGACCTTGGTCGGCGCGGTGAGCGTGATGACCGTGGTGCCGCTGACCGAGCGGTGCCGGCCCGTGACCGTCGGCAGCAGGGTGTTGGGGCTGATGTCGCCCTCGCCGTCCTGCCACTTGAAGGCGTTGTCGCCGTTCTTGTCGAGCCACAGCGAGAGCTGCGGGAAGACGTCGACGGCGGGGTTGTCCGGACTGGCCGAGCGCTCGAAGGACCCGTCGACGGTGACCAGGTACGTGCCCGCCGGCAGGGTCAGCGAGGTGTTGAGGTTGGTGTTGTTGTCGTTGATCGGGCCGCCGATGTGGGCGACCGTGACCGGGGCGGCCAGGGTGGCGGCCTCGAGCCCGTTGACGCCGACCCCCTGGGCGGGCGCGGCGCCCCGGGCGCCGGGCGCGAGGTCGGCGAGCGCGATCGAGCCGTCCGCGATGTCGGCGCCGGTGAGGCCGCCGTCCTTGACGTCGTTGCCCTTGAGCGTGCCGTCCTTGACGTCCTTGGACTTGATGGTCTCGTTCTTGATGTCCTTCGACGTGATCAGGCCGGCGGCGACCGACCCGCTCGCGCCGAGACCCACGACGATGGTGGCGCCCACGGCGACGGCCGCGGTGCGGCTCTTCCAGACAGACATGTGTTCTCCCCACGGTTGTTTCGCTTCAGTGACCGGGAGCGCCCGGCCGGGACCATGGTCCTGGGACCGTCCGACACAAAGCGGTGATGTTTCACCAAAGGGTCCCGGTGCAACACGCCCGTCACGCGACATCACTAGGCTGCGGCCATGGGTAAGCAAGAGGACTTCGTCCTGCGCGCTCTCGAGGAGCGTGACGTCCGGTTCGTGCGGCTGTGGTTCACCGACGTGCTGGGCTTCCTCAAGTCCGTCGCGGTGGCGCCGGCCGAGCTCGAGGGCGCCTTCTCCGAGGGCATCGGCTTCGACGGCTCGGCGATCGAGGGCTTCGCGCGGGTCTACGAGGCCGACATGCTCGCGCTGCCCGACCCGACCACCTTCCAGATCCTGCCGTGGCGCAGCACCGAGGGGCCGGCGACGGCCCGGATGTTCTGCGACATCGTGATGCCGGACGGCTCCGCGTCGTACGCCGATCCGCGCAACGTCCTCAAGCGGACCCTCGGCAAGGCGGCCGAGCAGGGCTTCACCTTCTACACCCACCCCGAGATCGAGTTCTACCTGTTCAAGGACGAGCCGGGCTCGGGCGACGAGCCGGTGCCGATCGACCGCAGCGGCTACTTCGACCACGCCGCGCACTCCCACGGCTCCGACTTCCGCCGCGAGGCGATCACCATGCTCGAGGCGATGGGCATCTCGGTGGAGTTCAGCCACCACGAGGGCGGTCCCGGCCAGCAGGAGATCGACCTGCGCTACGCCGACGCGCTCACCACCGCCGACAACATCATGACCTTCCGCACGGTCATCCGGGAGGTCGCGCTCAGCCAGGGGATCTGGGCCACGTTCATGCCCAAGCCCTTCACCACCCACCCGGGCTCTGGCATGCACACCCACCTGTCGCTGTTCGAGGGCGACCAGAACGCCTTCTACGAGGCCGGTGCGGAGTACCAGCTCTCGAAGACCGGGCGCCAGTTCATCGCCGGCATCCTGCGCCACGCCAGCGAGATCAGCGTCGTGACCAACCAGTGGGTCAACTCCTACAAGCGGATGATGTTCGGTGGCGAGGCGCCGTCGTACATCTGCTGGGGCCACAACAACCGCTCCGCCATGGTCCGGGTGCCGATGTACAAGCCGATGAAGGGCCAGTCGACCCGGGTCGAGCTGCGCACCATCGACTCGGCGTGCAACCCCTACCTCGCCTACGCCGCCGTGCTGGCCGCCGGGCTCAAGGGCATCGAGAACGACTACGAGCTCCCGCGCGAGGCCGAGGACGACGTGTGGGCGCTGACCGAGCGCGAACGCCGCAGCCTCGGCATCGAGCCGCTGCCCAAGAGCCTGCACGACGCGATCGCGATCGCCGAGCACTCCGAGCTGCTCGCCGAGACGCTGGGGGAGCAGGTCTTCGACTACTTCCTGCGCAACAAGCGGGCCGAGTGGGACGAGTACCGCGGCCAGGTCTCGGCCTTCGAGCGCGACCGGATGCTCCCGGTCCTCTGATCGCGGGGCGTCGGGCATGAACCGGACGTCGCAGCGCACCGAGCTGCTCCGGCTCGGGTTCGTCGACCTCGACCGGGCGGTGGCCGACCTCGACCGGCTCGGGCCGGGCGGCACGGACCTCCTCGCGCTGCTGGGCCGCACGGCCGACCCGGATGCCGCGCTGCAGGGCCTGGTCCGTCTCGCCGACGCGGTCGGGGGGCCTCGGGAGCGGGCCGAGCTGCTCGCCGCTGTCCGCGACGACGAGGGTACGGCGATGCGGCTGCTCTGCGTCCTGGGCGCGAGCGCCGCGCTCGCCGACCACCTGGCCACCCATCCGGCGCAGTGGCGTGAGCTCGCGGATCCCGCGCTCGGGTCCACCCGGCCGGCGGCCTGGGCGGTGCGTGCCTCCCTCATCGAGGCGGTCACCGACAAGCCCGACCAGGCGGCGGTCGACGCGCTGCGGGTGGAGTACCGCCGCCACCTGCTGCGGCTCGCGGCCCGCGACCTGACCCACCACCTCGGCGTCGACGACGCCGCGGCCGAGCTGTCCGACCTCGCGGCCGGGACCCTGGACGCGGCGCTGGTCGTGGCCCGGGCTCGGGTGGGGGAGCTGGCGGCCGGCGTACGGCTGGCGGTGGTGGCGATGGGCAAGTGCGGCGGGCACGAGCTCAACTACGTCTCCGACGTCGACGTGCTCTTCGTCCACGAGGGCGACGAGCGGGTGGCGGCGCGGCTGGCCGCGCAGATGATGCAGGTCTGCGCCGACCACACCGCCGAGGGCACGATCTGGCCGGTCGACGCGGCGTTGCGGCCCGAGGGCAAGGCGGGGCCGTTGAGCCGGACCCTGGCCAGCCACGAGAGCTACTACGAGCGCTGGGCCGAGCCGTGGGAGTTCCAGGCGCTGCTCAAGGCGCGCCCGGTGGCCGGCGACCTCGAGCTGGGGCGCGAGTTCACCGCGATGGTCGCGCCGATGGTGTGGTCCGCCGCGGACCGCGAGGGCTTCGTCGATGCCGCACGCGCGATGCGGCGCCGGGTGCTCGACCACATCCCGGCCCGCGAGGCCGACCGGCAGCTCAAGCTCGGCGCGGGCGGGCTGCGCGACGTGGAGTTCGCCGTCCAGCTGCTGCAGCTCGTCCACGGCCGCGCCGACGAGTCGATCCGCCCGGCCACGACCCTGAGCGCGCTGACGCGGCTGACCGAGGGCGGCTACGTCGGCCGCGAGGACGGCGAGTCCCTGCACCGCGCCTACGCGTTCCTGCGCCAGCTGGAGCACCGCATCCAGCTGCACCGGCTGCAGCGCACCCACGTCGTGCCCTCCGACGAGGCGGCGCTGCGGCGGCTGGGGCGCAGCCTCGGCTTCTTCAAGGAGTCGCAGAAGCTGCTCGAGGAGACCTGGCAGGACCACCGCCGCGAGGTCAGCCGGCTGCACCAGAAGATCTTCTACCGCCCCCTCCTCACCGCCGTCGCGCGGATCGGCGCCGACGAGGTGCGGCTCTCCTCGGAGGCCGCGGGCGCCCGCCTCGCCGCCCTCGGGTACGCCGACCCGCAGGCCGCGCTGCGCAACCTGGAGGCGCTGACCAGCGGCGTCAGCCGCACCGCCGCCATCCAGCGCACCCTGCTGCCCGCGATGCTGCAGTGGTTCGCCGAGTGCCCCGACCCCGACGGCGGCCTGTTCGGCTTCCGTCGGATCAGCGAGGCGCTCGGGCGCACCCCGTGGTACCTCTCCACCCTGCGCGACGAGGGCGAGGCCGCCGAGCGGCTGGCCCACCTGCTGGCCACCTCGCGCTACTGCACCGACCTGCTCGAGCGCGAGCCGGCGGGCGTCCGACTGCTCGGGGGCGACCTGCACCCGCTCGGCTCGGCGGCGCTGACCGACGAGATGCTCGCGACCGGCGGACGCCAGGAGGGCTTCGAGAAGGGCGTGCGGGCCGTGCGTGCCGTACGCCGTCGCGAGCTGCTGCGCATCGCCGCCGGCGACGTCCTCGGCCTGATCGACGTCGCCGACGTCGGCTTCGCGCTCACCCGGCTCACCGACGCCACGCTGGAGGCCACGCTGCGCGGTGCGATCGAGTCGACCGCCCGTTCGCGGGGCATCGCGGTCGTGCCCACGAGGATGGCGATCGTCGCCATGGGTCGCTACGGCGGCTTCGAGCTCTCCTACGGCAGCGACGCCGACGTGCTCTTCGTGCACGACCCGGTCGAGGGCGCGGACGCCCACGAGGCCACCACCTTCGCGCGGCTGGTCGCCGAGGAGGTGCGCCGCGTGCTCGCCGTACCCGGGCCGGACCCGGCGCTCGTCGTGGACGCGGACCTGCGCCCCGAGGGCCGCCAGGGCCCGCTGGTCCGCACCCTCGACGCGTACGCCGCCTACTACGCCAAGTGGTCGCACGTCTGGGAGGCCCAGGCGCTGCTGCGCGCCGACGCAGTCGTCGGCGACCTCGACCTGCGCGAGCGGTTCACGGCGTTGATCGACCCGCTGCGCTACCCGGCCGGCGGGCTGACCGACGACGACGTCGTCGAGGTACGCCGGATCAAGGGGCGCGTCGACAAGGAGCGGCTCCCGCGCGGCGCCGACCCCGCCCTCCACCTCAAGCTCGGGCGTGGGGGACTGGCCGACATCGAGTGGACCGTCCAGCTGCTCCAGCTGCGCCACGGCGCCGAGCTCCCCGGCCTGCGCACCACCCAGACCCTCGCCGCCCTCACCGCCGCCGCCGAAGCCGGGCTGATCACCCACGACGACGCGCTGACCCTCGGCGCCTCCTGGCGCCTGGCGACCCGGGTCCGCAACGCCGTCCTGCTCGCCCGGGGCCGGGCGGGCGACGAGTTCCCGCGCACCGTGCTCGAGCGCCGCGCGGTCGCCGGGATCCTCGGCTACCAGCCCACCGAGACCGACCGGCTGCTCGACGACTACCTGCGCGTCACCCGGCATGCGCATGCCGTGGTGGACCGGGTGTTCTGGGAGTGAAATAGGCGCCGGGCCGCGACCTCTGGGGGGGTCGGTCGCGGCCCGACACCGCACATCATAGACACATCACCGGAACGTTGGGGCCAGAAGGGGGCGGTTGACCTGACACATGTCCACATTCGCCGTCGCGGCGCCCGCCCCGGGGCAGGTCGAGTCGGCAACGTCACGCTGTTCAGATACCTGTGACGACCAGTAACGTCTTCGGTACCGACTCCGGAGGTACGCCATGCTCCTCGTTGCTGAACCCACCGCGCCGCCGGCCGGCGGCGCCGCGCTCGACCAGGTCCTGATCGCGGCGGGCGCCTTCGCCGCGATCTACATCCCGCTGGGGATCTTCCTGCTGCGCGAACGCGAGGGCAAGCCGACCCTGCTGGGGCGGCTGGCCGACCGCGTCGCCGCGCTCGACGGACTCCCGCGGTGGGCCGGGCTGCCGGGTTACCTGGCGCTGGTCTCGCTGATCGCGTGCGCGTTCGGCGTCTACTGGGACGTCCCGATCCACATGCAGAACGGGCGTGACGAGGGGCCGCTGGCCAACCCGTCGCACTTCCCGATCATGTTCGGCATCTTCGGGTTCCTGGCCTCCGGTGTCATCTCGGCCGGTCTCGCGAAGGCGCCGCTGCCGCGTCGTACCGTCCGGCTGACGCCGAGGTGGCGGGTGCCGATGGGCACCCTGGTGCTGCTCGGCGCCGGCTTGATCGCCGCCGCCGGGTTCCCGGCCGACGACGTGTGGCACCGGCTGTTCGGGCAGGACGTCACCGAGTGGGGGCCGACCCACGTGATGATGATCGGCGGCGCGGTGACCTGCGTGCTGGCGCTGCCGCTGCTCTACGCCGAGGCGGCCCAGGTCGGACGGCCGCCGTTCCACGGCAGGATGACGCGGCTGGTGATGACCGTCGTGATCGGCCTCTGCATCATCCCGGTGGCCTTCCTCATGGAGTTCGACCTCGGCGTGCCGCAGTTCCCGGCGACCACGCTGTTCGTCATCTCCGGCTTCCTGACCGGCTGGATCTTCGTCGCCGGCCGGATCTTCCTGGGGCGTGGCGGCGCCCTCGTCACGTGGGCGACGTACATCGGGATCCGGGTGCTGATCTACGCGATCACGCTGCCGGTGCCCGACATCCATCGCGCGCACTGGCTGCTGTTCCTCGGCCCGGCGCTGTGCATCGAGCTGCTCGCGCTGGTGTGGCGCGAGCGCGGGCCGCTCTTCGCCGGGGTCGCCGGCCTGCTCGCCGGGACTCTCGGACTGGCGACGGAGTGGTGGTGGATGGATGCCTTCCTGCCCTACCCGCTGCCGCCCGACGCCTCCCAGATGCCGCTGATGCTGGCCATCGGCGGCGTCGCAGGAGTCGGCGGCGGCCTGCTCGGCTGGTCCTTCGCCCGCCACGTCGAGCGGATCGGCGACCTCGGGCCGAGCACCGAGCCGGGCAGTGTCGCGGGCCCGGTCCGGGCCCGGTGGGTCGGTACGACGGGCACGCTGGTGTTCATCGGGCTGATGGCCGTCTTCGCGGCCCCCGCGGGCGCGGGCGAGGTCGACGTGGTCAAGCAGTGCGACGGCGACGCGTGCCGCACGACCTACCAGCCGGTCGACGGGACCGGCGTGATCATGGGCCATGTCTCGTACGACGACGACTGCATCGGCACCCAGGGCTGCACCGCCGTCGTGACGGTGCGGGCCGATCCCGACGACGTGGACGACGCGATCTGGTTCTCCGCGCTGGCCTACCAGGGCAAGAAGGAGCCGGAGTCCCAGCGGCTCGGTGACGGCGTGCTCAGCGTCGCGATGGAGCCGACCGGGCGGGCCGGGGAGTACCGCAGTGCCGAGCCGCTGCCGCTCTACGGCCGCTGGAAGGTGCTGGTCCGGCTGCACCTGCCGCTGCGCACCCTGGTGTCGATCCCCGTGCACATGCCGGCCGACACCGCGATCAAGGGGCCCGCGGCCGGCCTGGTCCAGGTCGACGACGACACCGACGTCGCCTTCGTGCACGAGCCGTTCATGCTCCAGCGCGAGCGCAAGCCGGACGTGCCGGTGTGGCTGTGGACGACCATGTACGGCGTCGTCATCGCCTCGTGGCTCGGCCTGCTCGCGTTCTACGGCTGGTTGTTCGCCTCGGCGGCCGGGCCGGCCACGACCTCGATCGTGCCGAGGGACTCGATCTCGAGTCGGTAGCCGCTGCCGGGGACGAGCGGTTCGGCGTCGGTGAGCGCGCCGGCGAGGATGAGCGCGCCGGCCGGGAGCGTCTCGCCGCGGGCCTCGAGGTGGTGGGTGAGGTGGACGAGCGCGGCGTACGGGTCGCCGAGGATCGCCGCGCCGGTCGCCTCATGCCGGACCTCGCCGTCGACGGTGACCGTGCAGTGCAGCTCGCCGAGGTCGGGTACGCCGGCCGCCGGGTGCAGGTCGCCGACGATCACCCCGGCGGCGCTGGTGTTGTCGGCGACGACGTCGGCGAACCGGAACCGGTAGTCGGCGTACCGCGAGTCGATGACCTCTGCGGCGATGCCCACGGAGGCGACGGCTGCGCGGGCCTGCTCCGGGGTGAGTGCGGCGCGGACGCGGTGGGCGAGGACGAACGCGATCTCGGGCTCGATCCGCGGCTGGATCCAGGTGTCGAGTGCCGCCCCGACGGCGTCGGGCCCGAGGCGCATCGCGTCGGTGAGGAAGCCGATCACCGGCTCCTCGACGCCCATCCGCGCCTGCTTGGCCGGGCTGGTCAGCCCGAGCTTGGCCCCGATCGGTGTCTCGCCGTGTGCAAGGCGGGTCCCGCGGTCGTGGTCCTGGACGGCGTAGGCCCAGTCGGCGTCGAGGTCCGGGTGCGTCGTGGTGAAGGCCGGCAGGGGAGTGCGGGTGGCTCGCGCGTGGGCGAGGGTGGCGGCTGCGGCGGCGGGATCGAGGGTCACGGAGCCATCATCACTCCCATTTGGTTGAAGATTCAAGTATATTGAGGACGTGACCTTGTCCCCTGAGCCCGTCGTGGTCCGCCGCGGAAGCGACGACCCCACGGCGCCGGTCGTCGTCCTGCTGCACGGTCGCGGCGCCGACGAGGCCTCGATCATCGGCCTCGCCGACCACCTTCCGGCCGGCCCGTCGTATGTCGCCGTGCGGGCGCCGATCGCCGAGGGCGGCGGCTACGCATGGTTCGCCAACCGCGGGATCGGCCGCCCGGTCGCGACCTCGCTGGCACAGACCATGGGCTGGTTCCGGGCCTGGCTCGACGCGGAGCACCCCGACGGTGCCGCGGGAGGGCCGGTCGTGCTCGTCGGGTTCAGCGGCGGCGCGGCCTTCGCGGGCGGACTGCTGCTCGCTCACCCGGGGCGCTTCGCCGGCGCCGCGATCCTGCACGGCACGCTGCCGTTCGACGCAGGAGTGCCCGTGGCGCCGGGCAGGCTGGCTGGCGTGCCCGTGTTCGTGGCGCTGGGCGATGCCGACCTGGTCATCCCGCGCGAGCTGCTCGATGCGACCTGGGCCTACCTCACCGGTGACGCGGGCTCGGTCACCACGACCTGGCGCGACGCCGGTGGGCACGGGATGTCGGCAGGCGCCGTAGCGGCGCTCGGTGAGTGGCTGACGCATCTCTGACGCCTTCGGGGGAGTCCTCGCGGCAGGGAGTTGCGACTGTTCAGGCGGCGTAGTCGCCGGCGAGCGTGACGGCCTGGTGGGCGTACACGTGGTACTCGGCCTGGGTGATGGGTCGGGTGCCGCCGCCGGTCACGAGCCTGTAGAGGCCGTTGGGTGTGCCCCAGATCCACTTGTCGGGTCCGAGCTGCAGCACCGTGTAGCCGGCGACGTGGGTCTTGGCTCGGTGGTGGTGCCGGGTGATTGGGGTGTCGTTGTGATCGCCGGTCTGGCCGGGTGGTCCGTGCTTGTCGTAGGCGACGGTGTGGTCGTGGTCCGGCGGTCGGCCGCACTTGGCGAAGAGGCCGGTGGCGTGGGGGAACACGTCCCCGATCGTGCGTAGCTGGGTGCGGTGCTTGACGTCGGTGGGGTGCTCGTAGCTGTTGACCGACCGTCCGGTGTGGAGGTCGATGACGGGCTGGACGGTGATGGTCGCGTGCCGGCGGAGCAGGTCGGAAACCTGGGTGAGGAGTCGGGGGCCGAGGTTCTCGACCCGGGCGAGGGGTCCGAACGCGCCGGTGTCGGTGAGGGAGACGTGGACGACGATCTCCGCGGCCCGGCGGGGGTCTCGTGACGGTTGCTGCGCAACCTCCTCGACCTCCGAGGTGTCGTCGATGCCGTGGAGGAACGCGAGGACGGCTGCGGGGTCGGCGAGCATCGCGAACGCCTCGGCCCGCCAGTGGTCCATGTCCAGCGGCTCCGCGCCCACGGGAACGTCGGCGTGCTCGGCCAGAGCGGCAGCGAGGTCGTCGACCGTGTGCTGGTGGGCGAGGGCGTCGGCCTCGTCGAGCCGGGCGAACACGGTCCCGATACCGGCAGTGTTGACCGCATCGTTGTCGTCGGCCTGGGAGCCCGGGCGGGGCTTGGGGTACCAGGCACCCTTGTCGTTCTGGTTCTTGTCGATCCGGGTCTGATGAGCGACCGGGTCGGCCTCGATCACCTTGGCCTCGGCGATGGCAAGGATCCGCGACGGCGACTGGTCCAGAGCAGCTGCGACGGCGGTGTCGACGAGCGCAACTCGGTGGCGGTCGAGCGCGCGGGACATCCGTGCGACCCGCCGCACCACCCACACTTCGCACCGGCCGGACTTCACGCCTTCCCATACGGCGGGGAGGCGGTGGCGCAGGTCGAACGCATCGGCCAGCGCGCCACGGGTCGCGAGCACGTGCTCGTGCCGGGCGATCGCCATCTCCACCAGCGCGAGGTCGGCGACCTCCGGAGTCCCGTCCCCACCCAACGAGATGAGCCGCGGACCACCGAACCGGACCGGGACCGCGCCGGGCTCGGCCTGCGGGTCACCCGAGTGCAGGTCGGCCCACGCGAGCAGCAGCTCGAGCTGCCTGACCTCGTGGAGCCGGCGGATCCGGACGCCGTCCTCGGCCGCGTGGAGCAACTGCTCCGGCGTGACGTTGGAGGGCTCCGAGATCATGCATCGATCCTATCGCACATATGTTCGAATGACGAGGCCCGTTGCGGACTTTCCCCTTGTTTCTAGGGAGTTTTCGACCGCGCGCGAACCGTCGCCCGACCGGGGAACCCAGCCACCTCCCGACGTTCTCGTCGCTGCTTTCGGAACGCGACCGGTTACGCCACCGAAGCCCGCGGACAGTTCGCGCCGATGGCCCGGAGGTTTCGAGGCTCGTCGCTGGCGCTCCTCGCACCTCAACCGTCGGCCGAGGTCGGTTGCGGTGGTGTCGTGACGGTCGCTGCACGACCTCCTCGACCTCCGGGCGCGGACCGCGGCCCGACCGCGGAAACCAGCCACCTCCCGACCTTCTTCGTCGCTGCCTTTCGGAACGCAACCACCTACGCCACCGAAGCCCGCGGACAGGCCACGCGACCAGCCCGGTGGTGTCGAGGCTCGTCGCTGGCGCTCCTCGCGCCTCGACCAGCGAGGGAGAGCTGGCGTTTTGTCGCACATCAGCGCCCGGAGCCGGTGGGCGAGGGCCGAGAGGTCAGCGCGGTCCGTCGGGGTAGATGCTGCGCGTCTCCGCCCGCTCGTAGCCACGCGGCAGGTAGTCGCGGACCCAGATCTTCGGCAGTGCCTTGGCGACCGAGAGCGTCACGTAGACCATCGTGTTGATCGCGACGAACGCGGCGAGGACGGCGAACGCGTGCGAGCGCACCAGCGACTCGGGGAAGAGGATGCCGAGGGTGGAGAGCAGTGGGGCGCTCATGCGTCCACCTCCTGCCGCGCGGGAGCGGGCGTGTGGTTGCCCCACTGCGCGTTGCGGCCGAGGGACATGTCGATGATCCCCTTGAGGTAGACGATGTCGAGGAACAGGGCGTAGAAGAGCTCGGGGAACAGCGTGGCGGCGAGGATCCGCGCCTTCCACCCGCCGCGCCACACGGTCGCGACCCGCTCGATCGTGAAGACCAGGCCGGTGCCGACCCAGAACGGGAACCACACCCAGTGGTCGAAGGACAATGCCATGAGCAGCATCAGGAACAGGTAGGCGAACAGGGCGATCACGCCGTACCCGATGCCGAGCTGCTGGGCCCAGTAGCGGAAGGTGGAGGGCCGCAGGCCGTACTCGCCGAGGTTCTCCAACGCGCCGCGCTGCCAGCGCAGTCGCTGCGCCCACAGCGTGCGCCAGGTGCTCATCACCTCGGTGACGACGGTGCAGTCGGACGGCGAGATGATCAGCCCACCGAGGGACTTGAGGGCCAGGGTGATCTCGTTGTCCTCGGTGAGGACGAGGGTGTCGTAGACGTCCCCGGGTACGCCGGGCAGCAGCTTGCCGCGCTCGGCGGCGATGGTGCGCAGGGCGCGTGGGCGGAACACGGTCGCCGTGCCGGTGAGCACGAACACCTGGCCGCGGCGGCGGCGTAGGTCGCGCGCGTAGCGGGTGTACTCGTTGCGCTGGAACTGTCCGATCAGGCCGCTGCCGTCCTCGCCGTAGAAGAGGCCGCCGACGGCCATCAGGGCCCGGTCCGCGGTCATCCGGCGTACGACGGACGCGAGGAAGCCGTCGTCGAGCACGGTGTCGGCGTCCATCACCATGACCAGGTCGTTCTCGCCCTGGGCGGGCAGGATCTGGGCCAGGGCCTGGTTGAGCGCGCCGGCCTTCTTGTGCTTGTTGCCCACGCTCTCGATCACCTCGGCGCCGCAGCGGCGCGCGATGGCCACCGTGTCGTCGGTGCAGTTGTCGGCGACGACGACGATCCGCTCGGGCGAGCGCGACTGGGCGGTGAGCGAGGCGAGGGTGGCGGCGATGCCCTGGGCCTCGTTGTGGGCCGGCACCAGCACGGTCAAGGTGACCTCGCCGTGGAACACGCCGCGGGTCTCGGCCATCACGTGGCGTGGCGAGAGGGGCAGCTGCGCGTCGTCGTCGCTGCGCCGGGCCTTGTTGGCGATGCGGCGCTCGAGCGTCGCGACACCGGCGGCGAAGAGCAGGGCGAGGCCGGCGGCCGCGGCCAGTGTCGGCACGGTGGGCGCCTCGGTGTCGTACAGCACGTGCCACGCGCCGAGAACCAGGCCTTCGGACGGCGTCGCCCGCCCGTGGGCGGTGTCCGAGACCGACCACCACAACAGGCCGGCACCGGCCAGAGCCGTCCCGAGAATGAGCAGTCCTACTGCCCGCTGCAACCAGCGCACGAGATCCCCTTCCCTCCGGCTCGACCCTAGGCAGACGGGACGCGAAAGTTCGAGGAACGGCGCGATGCCGTCCGATCGACAGCCCGATCCGGGACCATGGTCCCGATCCCCTCCGATCCTCCGGTCCCGGGCCGAACGGATCGGCATGCTCCGTGACCCGACCGACGACGAGCGACTCCGGCTCATCATCGAGGCCGTGCCGAGCGCGATGGTGCTCGTCAACGCGTGCGGGCGGATCGTGCTGGTCAACTCCGAGGCCGAGCGAGCCTTCGGCTACACCCGCGAGGAGCTGCTCGCGCTCGGTGTCGAGGACCTGATGCCCGAGCGGTTCCGGGAGCGACACGGCCATGAGCGCACGACGTACGCCGCCCGTCCGGACCGCCGTGCGATGGGTGTGGGACGCGAGCTCTTCGGTCTGCGGAGCGACGGCACCGAGATGCCCATCGAGATCGGCCTCAACCCGATCACCGTGGGGGAGGGGCGCTATGTCCTCGCCTCGATCATCGACATCACCGAGCGGCTGCGCGGTCAGGAGGCGCTGGTCGTCGCGCGGGAGGACGCGCTGCGCCGCTCGATCCTCGACACCATGCCGTTCAGCATCATCGCGACCGACGCCAGCGGCCGGATCCGGACCGCCAACCCGGCCGCGGCGGACCTGGTCGGCCGCGCCCAGGACGAGCTGATCGGGCGCTCGCTGGTCCAGATCGACGGGTCCCAGCGCCAGCTCTACCCCGACGGGACGCCGGTGCTCGCCCACGCGCTGGGCGACGAGGCCGAGTGGACCTACCGGCGCAAGGACGGCAGCACGGTGCCGGTGCACGAGTGGATCGTGCCGCTGGCGCCGCAGGACGGTGCGCCGGGTGGCTTCCTCGTGGTCGCCTACGACATCACGCAGCGGATCGAGGCGCGGGAGCGGATCGAGCACATCGTCACCCACGACAGCCTGACCAACCTGCCCAACCGTTCCCTGCTCGTGCGACACCTCGACCAGGCGCTCGAGCGGGCCGAGCGCGACGCCACCGAGCTGGCGCTGGTGCTCATCGACCTCGACCAGTTCAAGCGGATCAACGACTCGCTGGGCCACCACATCGGCGACGAGCTGCTCATCGTCGTCGCCGAGCGGCTCCTGGCGTGGACCCGCTCCGACGACCTCGTCTCCCGACTGGGGGGTGACGAGTTCGTGATCGTTCTGGAGGACCTGGTCCCCGGCACCGACCTGGACCGGCGGCTGGAGGACCTGATGACCGACGTGCTCGCGCCGGTCGTCGTGCACGGCTACGAGCTCGCGGTCACGGCCAGTGTCGGCGGGACGCGCTGCCCGGCCGACGGCCGGGACGCGGCCACCCTGCTGAAGAACGTCGACATCGCGATGTACCAGGCCAAGGCCGCGGGGCGCAACGAGATCCGCTGGTACCAGCCGGCGATGCTCGAGGAGAACAACGACCGGCTCGCGCTCTCGGCCGCACTGCGCCAGGCGCTGGAGCAGGACGAGCTCTCGCTGGTCTACCAGCCCCAGGTCGACCTGCTCAGCGGCGAGGTGGTCGGCGTCGAGGCGCTCGCCCGCTGGACCAGCCCGACCCTGGGCCCGGTGCCGCCCGACCGGTTCATCCCCGTCGCCGAGGACGGCGGCATGATCGCCCAGCTCGGCGGTTGGGTCCTCGCGACGGCGTGCACGGCGCTCGCCGGGGTCCAGGACCAGATCGGCCGCCCCCTGCGCCTGGCCGTCAATGTCTCGCCGCGCCAGCTGCGCGGCCGCGCCTGGCTCGACGAGATCGCCGCCGCGATCGACCTCGCCGGCATCCAGCCCTCCCAGCTCGAGGTCGAGATCACCGAGGGCCTGCTCATCGAGGACCACGGCGACGTCGTCGCGATGCTCGAGTCGCTGCGCTCGCTCGGCGTCTCGATCGTGGTCGACGACTTCGGCCGCGGCTACAGCAGCCTCGCCTACCTGACCCGGTTCCCGATCGACAAGCTCAAGATCGACCGCTCCTTCGTCCAGGAGATCAGTACCGCCGAGAACGCCGCCATCGTGGACGCGATCATCGTGATGGCCCACGCGCTCGGCATGACGGTGGTCGCCGAGGGGGTCGAGACGCCCGCGCAGGAGCAGTACCTGCGCGAGCGCGGCTGCGACGAGGTGCAGGGCTACCTCTACAGCCCCGGCGTCCCGGCCGGGTCACTGGAGATGGTGACCCGGGCGCTGTCGCGTCAGTAGGACCTGGGCAGTCCCAGCATCTGGGTCCCGATGTGGGCGAGCACGAGCTCCTCGGCGACGGGGATGTTCTTGGCGATCCGGGCGTCGCGGAAGATCCGCTCGACCGGGTACTCCTTCGAGTACGCCATCCCGCCCAGCGTCTGGAAGGCCTGGTTGGCGGCCTCCCAGCCGACCTGGGCGCCGGTCAGCTTGGCGACATTGGCCTCGTTGCCGCAGGGCCGGCCCTGGTCGAAGAGCCAGGCGGCCTGGTAGGTCATCAACCGGCCCAGCTCGGCCTTGGCCTTGATCTGGGCGAGCGGGAACTGCAGGCCCTGGTTGGCGCCGATGGGGCGGCCGAACACCTCGCGCTCGCGGGCGTAGTCACAGGCGATCCGCAGGGCGGCGTCCGCCGTACCGATGCCGCCGGAGGCAGCGAGGATCCGCTCCGGGTTGAGCACGTCCCACAGGACGGCGAACCCCGCGTCGACCTCGCCGATCACGTTGACGGCGGGCACGCGGACGTCGTCGAAGAAGACCTGGCTGGAGTGCAGGATGTTGCTGCCCATCTTGGGGATCGGCGTGTACGACAGGGTGCCGTCGGCCAGGGCCTGCTTCACGTCGACGAGGAGGAGCGTGAACCCGGCCGTGCGCGGCAGTCCGCGCTCGCGGGTCTCCGCGGCCGGGATGGTGCGGGTGACGGCGACCATCCAGTCGGCGTTCTCGACGTTGGAGATCCAGACCTTCTGGCCCTTGATCACGAACTCGTCGCCGTCACGGCGGGCGGCGGTCCTGATCTCGATCGCGTTGCTGCCGGCATCCGGCTCGGTGAGTGCGAGGCAGAACTGCACGTCACCGGTGGCGAGGCCGGGGAGGATCCGCTGCTTCTGCTCGTCGGTGCCGTGCCGGGTCAGCGTCATCGCGCCGAAGCCGGGCGTGGTGACGTAGAAGAAGGTGCCGGCGACGCCACCGGAGGCGCACAGCGTCATGTTGGCCACGGCCAGCTCGAGCAGGCCCTGCCCGCCGCCGCCGTACTCCTCGGGGACACACAGCCCGAACCAGCCGCCGTTGCCGAGGTCGTCGAAGACCTCCTGCGGGAAGCGGTGCTCCTCCTCGCAGCGCGACCAGTACGCGTGGTCGTAGCGCGCGGAGACGGCGGCGACGCCCTCGCGGACGGCGAGGGCGCTCTCGGGCAGGTCGAAGTCCATCGGTGCTCCCTGGGTGTGATCGGTCAGACGAGGGGGCGGTGGAACCGGCGGCGCAGTCGCATGTCGGCGAGCCACAGGTTGAACGGGAAGTTCCGCAGCACGCGAGGCATCCGGCGCTCGACGGTGCCCAGGGTGCGCAACAGGCGGTCGAAGCGGCGCTGCTGGCGCGCGGTCCACGGCAGCCCCATCGCGTCGCGGAACAGCGGGGGCAGGAAGCCGGTCGTCACGAACAGCACGAACGGCGCGAGCGGGTGGAACGGCCTCGGGAAGTTCTGCAGCCGGGTCAGCGAGAGGAGGTACGCCGCCACGGCGGGGTCGATGTCGACCTCGGCCTCGGCCTCCTCCCAATAGCGCCGGAAGGCAGCGCGGTCGGCCGGCCAGGCGTCGGCCGGCATCTGCAGGGTGGTGCCGAACCGCGCGCAGTGGGCGTAGAGCGCGTCGGCCTCGGCGTCGGGGAGCGGACCGTGCATCTTCTCGATCATGTCGACGGTGCCGTAGTAGAGGCAGGCCGCGACCCAGGTCTGCAGCCGGGGGTCCATGGCGCGGTACTGCACCTTCTCGCCCGGCCGCGACACGACCTGCGCGTGCTGCCGGTTGACCTCCTTGCGGAAGGCGGTGCGGTCCTCGTCGTTGCCGAGCAGGGCGACGGCGAGGTAGGTGAAGGTGGTCCGGCCGCGCTTGAAGGGCCGCTTGGTGGCGGCGCCGTCGTGGACCCGGCTGTTCATCACGCCGTAGCCGACACCCGGCCAGCTCAGCTGCATGATCACGTTGGCCGGCCCGGCGAGGTGCGCGCCGATGCCGGAGACGTGGTCACGCATGTCGAAGCCCATGGGCACGGGCAGGTCGCGGACCCTCGGGGACGGTGTGCTGGTCGCCATGGCGGCCACGCTAGCCTTTTATTGGCAGGCTGCCAATAGTAGGTTGGGTCCATGACCGAGACGGCCCGACGCCAGCGCCTCGCCCCGGACGAGCGACGCGAGCAGATCCTGGTGGCCGCCGAGCGGCTGTTCGCCGCGCAGTCCTATGCCGAGGTGTCGACCACGCGGATCGCCCACGAAGCGGGCGTCGCGAGGGGTCTGCTCAACCACTACTTCGGCGACAAGCGGACCCTCTACCTGGAGGTAGTACGACGCGCCTCGCTGCTCCCCACCCTCGAGGACGTCCCGCTCCCGTCGGGCTCGCTGGCCGCTCGCGTCGACGCCGCCGTGCGCTGGTTCCTCGGCTCGATCACGCCCGAGCGGGCGACGTACCTCACCGTCCGGGCGGCCGAGGGCGTGGGGGAGGACGCCGAGGTGCGCGCGATCCTCGACGAGGCGCACGACCTCGCGGCCGGCCGGGTGCTGGAAATGGTGGGCGGCGACCCGGCCGATCCGGCGGCGCGGGCGGTGGTGCGCTCGTTCGGCGAGCTCGCCCGGGGTGCGATCCGGGAGTGGTCGCGCGAGGAGACACTCAGCCGCGAGCAGGCGCACCTGCTGCTGCGTGAGGCCCTCCTGGCCATCGTGCGGCGCGTGCTCCCCGGTCTCTGAAGGCGCGGTTCACCCCGCGCGCAGGGCGTACGGCGCGGCCGCGGTCCGGTTGCGACCGGCGCGCTTGGCCTCGTACATGGCGCGATCCGCGGCCGCCAGCAGCGAGCGGGGCGTGCTCAACCGGTCCGAGACGGCGGTGCCGACACTCGCGGTGATGCGGTCGAAAGGGGCGTCGGCCGCGATGCCGTAGGGTCGGGCCACTGCCTCGCGGATCCGCTCGGCGCACTGGTGCAGCTCGTCGTGGTGTGCCAGGCCGGGGCACAGGACGACGAACTCGTCCCCGCCCAGCCTGACCACGGTGTCTCGCCGTCGCACGGCAGCACGCAGTCGCGTCGCCATCTCGACCAGCAGGAGATCTCCCTCGCTGTGGCCCCAGGCGTCGTTGACGGCCTTGAATCCGTCGAGGTCGAGCACGATCACCCCGACCGCGCCCGGCTGTTGCTCGTCGAGCTCGCGCTCCAGGCGGGTCATGAGGAGGGACCGGTTCGCCAGCCCGGTGAGCGGGTCGTGCAGTGCCAGCTGGCGCAGCTCCTCGATCAGCTCGTTGCGGGAGTCGCGGAACAGGGCCAGGCTGAGCACGACGATCGTCAGCGTGCCGACCAGGCCTTGGGCCAGGAGCGCCTGCTGCGGCGGGTCCACCTCGCTGAGCGCCCCTCGGCCGAGGAGGGTCGCCCAGACGATCGAGACACCGGACGCCGCGAGGAACACGGTGCTCGTCGTCGTGGCGTAGCGCAACGAGACCCACATGGCGGGCAACATGACGCCGAACGCGTTCGGGTGTCCGGGGTTGAGCCAGAAGACCCGGATGAAGACGATCGACGTGACGACGAGAAGGGCCGCGGTCTCGGCCATCCGGGCAGGTGAGGGCCGATGGCGCCGCCACTGCGCCTCACCGAGTCGCAGCGCCACGGCCACCCCGGTGAGAGCCGTGACCCCGTTGCGGATGGCGAAGAGGGCGAAGGTGCGGACCAGGTCGTCCTGGCCCTCGTGCGCGAACCACGCCACGGCCAGCGTGGCCGCGACCAGCGTGCCCGCGACGATCGCCCCGACCAGCCGGCCGAGGTCGGCCGGCTCCCGCAGGCGGGCCGGACGGTCGCCGTACCGCAGGACGATGGTGGTGACCGCCGCAAGTGACACGTTGACCAGCACGAACCAGGCCGACAGGCCGACGGGGGCGTCGGTGGCCAGGTTGATGGCGAAGGTCAGCACCACGAGGCCGGTCCAGTGGAGCGCTGCCTGCACGCGCGGGAGGTCGTGTGCATGCAGCCCCCACAGGACGGCGACCGCGGCCGCGGGCCACACGAGCGACACCTCACTGCCCTCGACCCGGGTCGCCCTGCCGAGCAGGATGGCCAGCGCGTACGCCACCGCGAACCCGGCCCCGGGCAGCACAGCTCGACAGACGCGTCGTGCCACGGCTCGCGCTCCCCTCTCCTCGACGGCCTCACAGGGCACATCGGCAGCGGGTACGCCGACCGAAGCAGTCAGCACTCGATCACGTTGACGGCCAGGCCGCCCCGTGAGGTCTCCTTGTACTTGGTCTTCATGTCGCGTCCGGTCTCCCGCATCGTCTTGAGCGCCTTGTCGAGGCTGACCTTGTGCGACCCGGTGCCGTGGATGGCGAGCCGGGCGGCGTTGATCGCCTTCACCGAGGCGATCGCGTTGCGCTCGATGCAGGGGATCTGGACCAGTCCGCCCACCGGGTCGCAGGTCAGGCCGAGGTTGTGCTCGATGCCGATCTCGGCGGCGTTCTCGACCTGCTCCGGGGAGCCGCCGAGGACCTCGCACAGGGCGCCGGCCGCCATCGCGCAGGCCGAGCCGACCTCGCCCTGGCAGCCGACCTCCGCTCCCGAGATGGAGGCGTTCATCTTGGCCAGGATGCCGATCGCCGCGCCGGTGAGCAGGAACCGGACGATGCCGTCGTCGACCTGCTCCTGGGGCTGGTCCTTGGCCTGGAAGCGCACCCAGTAGTGCAGCACCGCCGGCACGATGCCGGCCGCGCCGTTGGTGGGCGCGGTGACGATCCGGCCGCCGGACGCGTTCTGCTCGTTGACGGCCAGGGCGAACAGGTTGACCCAGTCGATGACGTCGAGCGGGTCGTCGCTCCCGGCCGCCCGCAGCGTGGCGTAGAGCTCGGGCGCGCGCCGCGGCACCTTGAGCCCGCCGGGCAGGACGCCCTCGCGGTGGCAGCCCTCCTCGACGCACGCGGCCATCACGCGCCAGATCTCGAGCAGGCCGGCCCGGACCTCGGCCTCGGTGCGCCAGGTCAGCTCGTTGGCCAGCATCACGTCGGAGACGCTCATCCCGGCGTCGTGGCACGCGGCGAGCAGCTCGCCCCCGGTGGAGAACGGGTGCGGCAGCACCGTGTCGTCCACCACCACCCGGTCGGCGCCGACCTGGGTCTCGTCGACCACGAAGCCGCCGCCCACCGAGTAGTAGGTGCGTGCCCGCAGCTCGGCGCCCTCGGTGTCGTAGGCCGTGAACACCATGCCGTTGGGGTGGGCCGGCAGCGACTGGCGCCGGTGCATGACCACGTCGTCGGCCTCGAAGTGGATGACCTGTTCGCCGGCCAGCCGGAGCTGCTGGTGCTCGAGGATCCCCGCCACGCGGGCGTCGTAGGTCGCCGTGTCGGTCGTCGCCGGGTCGTCGCCCTCGAGCCCGAGGATGACGGCCTTGACCGAGCCGTGGCCGTGCCCGGTGGCACCGAGCGAGCCGAACAGCTCGGCGCGCACCCGCGCGACACGCGGCAGCTCGCCGTCGGCCGCGAGGCCGGCAGCGAAGGTGTGCGCCGCCCGCATCGGGCCGACCGTGTGCGAGGACGACGGCCCGATGCCGATGGAGTAGAGGTCGAAGACGCTCAGCGCCATCACTGGCTCCTGAGTTCCATGGCTCGACGATACAGACGACCGGCGCGGTACGACGAACGCACGAGCGGTCCCGAGAGCACTCCGGCGAAGCCGATCTCCTCGGCTTCGGTGGCGAGCTCGACGAACTCCTCGGGCTTGACCCAGCGCTCGACGGGGTGGTGCCGGAGGCTGGGGCGCAGGTACTGGGTGATGGTGACCAGCTCGCAGCCGGCCTCGTGCAGGTCCTGGAGCGCGTCCGAGACCTCGTCGCGGGTCTCGCCCATGCCGAGGATCAGGTTGGACTTGGTGACCAGTCCGAATGCGCGGGCCTGGGTGAGCACGTCGAGGGAGCGCTCGTAGCGGAAGCCGGGGCGGATCCGCTTGAAGATCCGTGGCACGGTCTCCACGTTGTGGGCCAGGACCTCGGGGCGGGACTCGAAGACCTCGGCGAGCAGTGCGGGGTCGCCGTTGAAGTCGGGGATGAGGTTCTCCACGCCGGTCTCGGGGTTGAGGTCGTGGATGGCGCGCACGGTCTCGGCGTAGAGCCAGGCGCCGCCGTCGGGCAGGTCGTCGCGGGCGACGCCGGTGATGGTGGCGTACTTGAGGCCCATGGTCTGGACCGACTCGGCGACGCGGCGGGGTTCGTCGCGGTCGAGGGGTTGGGGCTTGCCGGTGTCGATCTGGCAGAAGTCGCAGCGGCGGGTGCACTGGTCGCCGCCGATGAGGAAGGTGGCTTCCTTGTCTTCCCAGCATTCGAAGATGTTGGGGCAGCCGGCTTCCTCGCACACGGTGTGGAGGCCTTCGGACTTCACCAGGCTCTTCAGGGACCGGTATTCGGGGCCCATCGTGGCCTTGGTGCGGATCCAGGACGGCTTGCGCTCGATCGGGGTCTCCGCGTTGCGGACCTCCAGGCGGAGGAGCTTGCGCCCCTCCGGCACGACGGCGGTCATGCCCCGGCGATCAGCGCGTCGTACGCCGCGGCGTCCAGCACCTCGCCGGTCGCGGTCACCTTGACGACGAACAGCCAGCCCGTGCCGAACGGATCGCTGTTGACCAGGCTCGGGTCGGCGTCGACGGCGTCGTTGACCTCGACCACCTCACCGGTCACCGGCGCGTAGAGGTCGCTGACCGACTTGGTCGACTCGAGCTCGCCGCAGGGCTCGCCCGCGGTGACGGTGTCGCCGACGGTGGGCAGGTCGACGTAGACGACGTCGCCGAGGGCGTCGGCGGCGTACGCCGTGACGCCGACCCTGGCGTTGTCGCCGTCGACGGCGATCCACTCGTGCTCGGCGGTGTACTGGAGGTTCGTGGGGTTGCTCATGGTGGTCTCCTGAGGTCTCAGCGGTTGCGGTTGTAGAAGGGGAGCTCGACGACGTCGGCGTCCTCGAGGGTGCCGCGCAGCGACACCTGGAGCCGGGTGCCCGGGGCGGCGAGCGCCGGCGGGACGTAGGCCATCGCGATCGGCTTCTCCAGCGTGGGGGAGGGCGAGCCGCTCGTGACGACGCCGACCTCGGCGCCCGTGGCCGGGTCGAGGACCGGGTAGCCCGCGCGCGGCGAGCGGCGACCGGTGGAGACCAGGCCGACGAGGACCCGCTGCGGGCCCTCCTCCTTGCGCCGGGCGAGCGCCGCCTGGCCGACGAAGCCCCCGGGCTTGTCGAGTACGACGACCCGGCCGAGGTTGGCCTCGAAGGGCGTGGTGGCGCGGTCCAGCTCGTGGCCGTAGAGCGGCATCCCGGCCTCCAGGCGCAGGGTGTCGCGGCAGGCGAGGCCCGCGGGGACCAGGCCGTGTGACTCACCGGCCCTGCTCAGCGCGTCCCAGACGGCAGCCGCGTCGGCGGGGCGGCAGTAGACCTCGAAGCCGTCCTCGCCGGTGTAGCCGGTGCGGGCGAGCAGCACGTCGACGCCGGCGACCGTGCCGGCATCGATGGCGTAGTACCTCAGCGACGGGACGTCGAGCTCGGTGAGGCCGGTGAGGATCTGCGCCGAAGCGGGGCCCTGGACCGCCAGCAGTGCCCAGTCGGCCGACGTGTCGGTGACGCTGACGTCGTACCCCTCGGCACGGGCGACCAGCTCGGGCGCCACGACGGCGACGTTGCTGGCGTTCGCGACGACGAGGTAGTGCTCCTCGGCGAGGCGGTAGACGACGAGGTCGTCGATGATCCCGCCGTCCTCGGCGCAGATCATCGAGTAGCGCGCGCGGCCGACGCCGATCGCGGACGGGCGGCCGACCAGGGCGTGGTCGAGCGCGGCGCCGGCACCGGGACCGACCAGCTCGATCTCGCCCATGTGGGTCAGGTCGAACAGCCCGGCCGTCGTCCGCACCGCGCGGTGCTCGGCGGTCTCCGAGCCGTAGCGCACCGGCATCTGCCAGCCGGCGAAGTCGGTGAACGACGCGCCGAGAGCGGCATGGACGTCGTGCAGCGGCGTGAGCCGCGGGGTCGCTGAAGGTGTGCTCATCGGGAGGCTTCCTCGTGAAGAGCGCAGCGGTGTGCCGCGCTCGTGGCTGGGTTGCCTCCCCGCTCTGTCATCGCTACCTGAGAGCTTCACCGCCCGGCCGGGCGGCTTGCACCGTGGGTGCGGACCGGTGGATCCGGTCCGTCTTTCCAGAGTTCGCCTCGTCCCGGCGGTCAGGGGGCCTGAGAGATTCTTGGGGAGATTTGCTCCTTCGGCGCCCGTCCTCGTGGGACCGGGGCTCTCCCGCCGGGGTTCGAACGGCGCGATGTTGAGTTGTGACGCGCATCATGGCGCAGGGCGAGCATACGGCATCCGGCAGCGGGTCCCCGTACCATCGGGCGGTGCCTCGCCCCGACTCCGACGAGCAGCTGACCCGGATCGACCCGGACGAGCTCGCGATCACCCTCAAGGTCCTCCGTCAGGTCCCGCTCCTCGACCCCGAGCACGACGACGTGCGCACGATGAAGCGCGCCGCGTCGTACATGTACAAGCTGATCAAGAAGCAGCGGCGGGCCGAGATCCGCATGGAGCGGCAGCGGCACGACCAGGACATCATCGAGAGGACCGCGACCGGCTCGCGGATGCGGATCGACGACGAGACCGCCGGCATCCCGCTGGTCTCCACCGCGCAGGGCGCCTTCGCCGGTGAGCTGCTCACCGCGCGCGGCTGCTACATCTGCAAGGAGGACTTCACCCTCGTCGACGCGTTCTACCACTGGCTGTGTCCGCGTTGCGCGGCGATGAGCCACGCCAAGCGGGACCAGCGCACCGATCTCACCGGCAAGCGCGCGCTGCTGACCGGCGGCCGCGCCAAGATCGGCATGTACATCGCGCTGCGCCTGCTCCGCGACGGTGCGCACACGACGATCACGACCCGGTTCCCGAAGGACGCCGTACGCCGGTTCGCCGCGATGGAGGACTCCGCCGACTGGCTGCACCGGCTCAAGGTCGTCGGCATCGACCTGCGCGACCCCACCCAGGTCATCGCGCTCACCGACGACGTCGCCGCCGACGGCCCGCTCGACATCATCATCAACAACGCCTGCCAGACCGTACGACGGCTGCCGGGCGCCTACACGCACCTCACCGAGGGCGAGCTGGCGCCGCTGCCGACGGCCGAGTCGCTCGGGATCGAGGAGCTGCCCGAGATGGTGGCGTTCGACCGGATCTCCGAGGCGCACCCGGCGGCGATCGCCGGTGCCCTCGCGGACCACGCGGTCGCCCACCACGAGGGGGAGTCCGCCGAGGCGGCGCTCGCCGCCCACAATGCCGCCTCGATGACCGCGCTCGCGCTCAAGGCGGGCGGTGCCTCGCTCGAGCAGCACCTGGCCGGCACCGCGATCGACGCCGGTGGCCTGATCCCCGACATCCAGGACAACAACTCCTGGACCCAGGTGCTCGACGAGGTCGACCCGCTGGAGCTGCTCGAGGTGCAGTTCTGCAACTCGATCGCGCCCTTCCTCATCAACTCCCGGCTGCGCCCGGCGCTGCGCGCCGCCGTGCAGAACGGTGCCCGTCGCGCGTACATCGTCAACGTCTCGGCGATGGAGGGACAGTTCTCCCGCCGCTACAAGGGCGCCGGTCACCCCCACACCAACATGGCCAAGGCCGCGCTCAACATGATGACCCGCACCTCGTCGGGCGAGATGTTCGAGACCGACAAGATCCTGATGACGGCCGTCGACACCGGCTGGATCACCGACGAGCGACCGCACCACGAGAAGCTGCGGATCGCCGCCGAGGGCTGGCACGCGCCGCTCGATCTCGTCGACGGCGCCGCGCGCGTCTACGACCCGATCGTGCGCGGCGAGGCGGGCGAGGACCTGTACGGATGCTTCGTGAAGGACTACGAGCCCTCACCCTGGTGAGTCATCGGAGCACGACCGATCGGTCATGTCATCACCTTTTTGGGGTACGAACGTGCATGTGGTGTCCCTTTGGCCGAAGGTGGAGACATGCGTCGCCTGCTGTCGTTGATGACCGTCCTCGCCGTCGCGCTCGGCGTGCTGTCCGCCCTGTCGCCGGCGAGCGCCGCGGCCCACCCCGGTGCCCCATGGGTGTCCGCCCAGGTGGTGACACGCGGCACCGTCACCGTGAGTCTCGACTGGGACTTCGCCGGTCCGGGCAGCTACGAGGTCCTGGTGTCCACCGCCGGGCCGGACGTGTACCCCGGTGATGCAGTCCAGATGAGGGTGCCGGCCAGCGCCACCCACGCCGACGTCCAGGGACTCGTGCCCGGGACCACCTACTGCTACGCGGTGACGCTCGACAAGAACGGCGGCGAGCGCAGCTGCAAGGTCACCCCGCCGGCCTCGAGGGCCGTCGTACCGACCGCGACGCCCACCACCGCCGCCACCTTCAACCTGCGCTGTGGCTCGAAGTCGAAGTGCAACAGCGGCTGGAAGTGGAAGAAGCGGCAGAGGCAGGTCGTCGCCGACATCGACCGGATGAACGCCGACATCATGGTGTTCGTCGAGGGCCACGTCGCCCACAAGTACGGCAAGAAGAAGCGCTGGATCGGAAAGGCCATGGCCAAGCGCGGCTACACGCTGGCCTGCCTGACCCAGAAGAGCAAGAAGCGCAGGCTCTACAGCCAGACCCTCTACGTGCGCACCAGCGTGTACGACGTGGTCGACGCCAAGCACAACAGCAAGGGCAGCCGCTTCAAGAGGTTCGGCGACCGCGACCACGGGTTCTGCCAGGCGCTCCTCTCGCACCGGGCGAGCGGCAAGCAGGTCGCGGTGGCCGCGATCCACCTGCGCGACGGGAAGGCCGACGGCGTCCGCCAGCAGGAGACGGCCTACGTCCTCAACCGGGTCACCTCGGCCTTCCCCGGCCGGCCCACGGTCGTGCTCGGCGACTTCAACTCCCACCGAGGGCTCGACCGACGCGGCCAGACCGACACGCCGCGCGTGGTCATGGAGGCCGCCGGCTTCGCCGACGCCAGCGACATCGCCGCCCACCTGACCTACCCGCACCTCAACTCCGCGCACGCCTTCAAGACCGACCCGCCGCGTTCGTCGACCTGGCCGACCCACGTCGACCGGATCTTCGTCTCACCCGGCATCACCGTGCCGAACTGGGACAACATCGCGGTGCTGTCGGGCGGGCGGTACGCCACCCCCATGGCCTCCGACCACAACCCGATCCGGGCGACCCTGTACATCCCCTGACCTGCCTTCCTAGGCTCGGGGGCATGGCCGAGGAGACCCCCGCGATCGCGACCGACGTCCCGCCGAGCGGACCGGGCTGTGCCGAGTGCACCGCTGCCGAGGGCTGGTGGGTCCACCTGCGGCGGTGCGCCGCCTGCGGGCACGTCGGGTGCTGCGACAGCTCGCCCGCCCAGCACGCCACCGCGCACTTCCGCGACAGCGGGCACCCGATCGTGCAGTCGTACGAGCCGGGGGAGGACTGGTTCTGGGACTACGCCAGCGAGGACTACTACGCCGGCCCCGAGCTCGCCGCCCCCACCAGCCACCCCGAGGACCAGGCCGCCCCCGGGCCGCGGGGCCGGGTGCCGGTGAACTGGCGCGACCTCGTGCACTGACCGCGCCGCGCCCCGCTCACCCGGCCGCGGCCCTGAGCGTCGCCGCGACGACGGTGCGGGTCTCGGCGGGGTCGATCACGTCGTCGATCTCGAAGACCCGTGCGGCGTTGAGGGCGCTGGCGTGGGTGCGCAGCTCGGCGGTGTGCCGGGCGACCGTCGCCTCGCGCTCGTCCTCGGGCAGCGCGGCGAGCTCGCGCGCCATCGCCAGGCGTACGGCGCCCTCCAGCCCCATCGGCCCGAGGTGGGCGTCGGGCCAGGCCACGGTGAGCAGCGGCCGGTGGGTGCTGCCGCCGAGCATCGCCTGCGCGCCCAGGCCGTAGCCGCGGCGCAGCACCACGCCGACCAGCGGCACGGTGAGCCGGGCTCCGGCGGTGACCATCCGCGATGCGTGCCGCACCAGGCCGGTCCGCTCGGCCTCCGGGCCGACCATGAACCCGGGGGTGTCGACCAGCGAGACCACCGGCAGTCCCCAGCGCTCGCACAGGGCCAGGAAGTCGGCGGCCTTGGCCGACGCGTCGGCGGTCAGCGCGCCGGCGAGGTGGGTGGACTGGTTGGCGACGACGCCGAGCGGGATGCCCTCGACCCGCGCGAACGCGGTCACCAGCTCGGGTGCCCACGCCTCGCGCAGCCAGGTGACGCTGCCGACGTCGGCCAGGGCCTCCACGACCGGGCGCACGTCGAACGCCTCCCGGTCGTTGGCCGGCAGCATGGTGCGCAGCGCGGCCGGGTCCTCGGCCTCGCCGGAGCCGGACGGGCCGTCGAGGTAGGCCAGCAGTCGTCGTACGACGGCCACCGCCTCCTCCTCGTCGTCGACCACGACGTCGATCACCCCGTTGGCGGCCTGCTCCCCGACCGGCCCGATCTCCTCGGCGGCGTAGTGCCCCAGCCCGCCGCCCGCGATCATCGCCGGCCCGGCCATGCCGAGGTTCGCGTCCGGTGTCGCGACCCGCAGGTCGGCGCACCCGGCGAGGACCGCGTTGCCGGCGAAGCAACGCCCGGACACGACCGCGATCCGCGGGACGACGCCCTCCAGCTCGCCCCACAGCGCGAAGGAGCCGACGTCGAGCGCGGACACGATCGGCAGGTCGACGTCGCCGGGCCGGCCGCCGCCACCCTCGGTGAAGAAGACCGTCGGCAGGCGCATCCGGCCGATCAGCTCGATCAACCGGTCCGACTTGCGGTGACCGCGCATGCCCTGGGTGCCGGCCATGACCAGGTAGTCGTAGGACAGCACCGCGGCGGGCCGGCCGCCGATGGTCGCCGTACCGCCGATGATGCCGTCGGCGGGGGCCTCGACGACGAGCTCGGCCAGCGGCCGGCGCTGCTCCTGGGCCGCGGTGATGAAACGGCCGTACTCCACGAACGAGCCGGCGTCGACGAGGTCGGCGATGTTCTCACGAGCGGTACGACGACCACGGGCGTGCCAGCGGGCGACCTTCTCGGTCCGGGCCTCGTCGGTGGTGAGGAAGCGGCGGGCGAGCAGCTCGGTGAGGCCCTGCGCCGGAGCGTCGGCGGGCGCGTCCTGGGGTGCGTCGGTCACCCGGTCATCATGCCGGGTCCTTGGTCCCGTCACGGCGGGTGCATCGGCCCTGTGCGTGCGGGTGTGGGGGCGAGAGGCTCGTGGCGTCAAGCGGACGACGTGGAGGGAGCGGGCGATGACCGACCGGTCGGTGCTCATGGAGATGGAGACCGCGGAGTGCGAGCGGCTGCTGCGGGCCGGGGTCTACGGTCGCCTGGTCCTGGTCGCGGATGGCCGGATCGAGGTCATCCCGGTCAACTACACGACCCACGACGACGCCGTGTGGGTGCGGACCGCCCCGGGCTCGCTGCTCGACAGGTACGCCGACGGCGCGCCGCTGGTGCTCGAGGTCGACCACGTCGACCATCCGCGCTCCCACGGCTGGTCGGTCCTGGCCCGCGGCCACGGCGAGCGGGTGCTCGATGCGGCCCGCACCGCCGCCGAACGCCGGCTGCACGGGCCGCCGCGCTGGGTGCGGCGCGACGACGAGGTGTGGATCCAGCTGCGCTGGGAGGAGCTGACCGGCCGCCGTACCGGCACCGGGTGGGATCCCGCCGCCGGGCTGCCCGTGTGGAGCATCAGGCCCGCGGGACCGACGCCGGGTCTCCGGTGAGGACCCGCAGCGCGAGCGTCGTGGTCGACTCCATGTCGAGGTGGCCGACCACCCGCTCGACGCGGGCGATGTCGAGGGGGAGCAGGCCGGGGGTGCCCGGGACGTCGGGCGTGAGACCGAGGTCGAGGTCGGTGCGCCCGGCCATCATCCGCAGGTTGAACTCGTAGGTGTCCCGTGCGCCCGGTGCCGAGAGCCGCTTGAGCACGGTCGCGCCGGTACGACGCGCGCCCGTCTCCTCCGCCCACGCGTCCAGCGCCGCGACGACCGAGCGGCCCTCGTCGTGCTCGATGTCGGCCCAGATCTCGCGCATCGAGCCGATGTGGGACAGCAGGTAGGCGGCGGTCTTCTCGCCGATCCCGGCCACCCCGGGCAGGTTGTCGCTGGCATCGCCCCGCACGGCCGCGAACTCGAGGTAGCGCTCCGCCGGCACGCCGTACATCGAGCGCAGGTGGGCCGAGGTCAGCAGGGGAGAGCCGTTGATGCCGCCGTTGATCAGCCGCAGCACGCGGGTGTGCTCGCTGATGTGGGCGAACGAGTCGCGGTCGGAGGTGATGATCACGCAGTCCCACCCGTTCTCGCCGGCCCAGGTCGCCGCCGACGCGTTGACGTCGTCGGCCTCCAGTCCGGGCGGGGTGAGGGTGGCCATGCCGAGCGCGTCGAGCAGGGCGCCGGCCCGGTCCAGCTGGTCGACGAGGTCGGCGTCCTTCTCGGCCCGGCCCGCCTTGTAGTCGGGATAGGCGTCGCGGCGGTGCGACGCCACGCGGTCGTCGAGCCCGAAGATCACCGCGTCCGGTGCGAACTGGTCGATCGACTCGATGATCTGGCGCAGCATGCCGTGCAGCGCCCATGCCGGCCGCCCGCCCCGGTCGCGGTGCCGGGTGTGGGCGCGTGCGTGGTGGTTGCGGTGCAGCAGCGACGGCGCGTCGACGGCGAGCAGCAGCCTGCGGGGACGGTCCGGGACGGGGTTCATGGCGATCGCGTCGATCCTAGGACGTACCAAGATCGGCCGCGGACCCGCTAGGCTTCGAACATGCGTTCGGTCCGAGGCGGGGTGGCGGCCCAGGAGTGCCTGCCGCTCGACCTGCCACCGCCCGAGCCCCCGGCCGCCCGCGCCAGGCCGGCGGCGGCCAAGGTCGTCACCGACGGCGAGGACGTGCGGATCCGGCTGCGCAACGACGCGCTCGCCTCCCACGGGTGGCCGGCCGGGACCGAGCTGCTGGTCTCGACCGACCGGCGCCCGCGCCGCGGGGAGGTGGCGCTGGTCCGCGAGGGCGGCCGGCTGAGGATCGGCGTGCTCGAGGTCCAGTTCGGGCGCTCGGCACTGCGCACCGACCACGGCGCGACGCTGCTCGGGGCGTCGGCACGGATGGTGGGGGTGGTGACCGTGGCAGGTGCACCGCTCGCGGGGATGCCGGTCGTCGTACCTCCGGCGTGAGGCAGGCTGACCCCATGAGCCCCGACCTGCTGCTGGCCCGCCGAGACCTCGCGTTCCTGCTCCACGAGTGGCTCGACGTGGCGGCGCTGTGCGCGCGGGAGCGGTACGCCGAGCACAGCCGCGACACCTTCGACGCGGTGCTCGACCTGTCCGCCGAGCTGGCGGCGGCGCAGTTCGCCCCGCACAACGCGCTCAGCGACGCCCAGGAGCCGCAGTTCGACGGCGAGAAGGTCACGATCGTGCCCGAGGTGGGCGCGGCGGTGCGGGCCTTCGCCGAGGCCGGGCTGGTGTCGGCCGCGATGGACGAGTCGGTCGGCGGCGGGCAGCTGCCGCACGTCGTACAGCAGGCGTGCTTCGCGTGGTTCCAGGCGGCCAACGTGTCGACGTCGGGCTACCCGATGCTGACCATGGCCAACGCCAACCTGCTGCTCGCGCACGCCTCACCCGAGCAGGTCGCGCGCCTCGTGCCCCCGATGCTCGACGGACGCTGGTTCGGCACCATGTGCCTCTCCGAGCCGCAGGCCGGCTCCTCGCTGGCCGACGTCGCGACCCGCGCCGTACGCCAGCCGGACGGGACCTTCCGCCTGTTCGGCAACAAGATGTGGATCTCCGGCGGCGACCACGAGCTCGGCGAGAACATCGTCCACCTCGTCCTCGCCCGGGTCGAGGGCGCGCCGCCGGGCGTGAAGGGGCTCTCGCTGTTCGCGACGCCGAAGTACGTCGTGAGCGCGTCCGGCGATCGGGGCGAGCCCAACGACGTCTCCCTGGCCGGGCTCAACCACAAGATGGGCTTCCGCGGCACCGTCAACACGGTGCTCAACTTCGGCGAGGGCCGGCACCTCCCGGGCGGTGCGCCCGGCGCCGTCGGCGAGCTCGTCGGCGAGGAGGGCCGCGGCCTCGCGGTCATGTTCCACATGATGAACGAGGCCCGGATCGGGGTCGGCGCCGGCGCGGTCGCGCTGGGCTACACCGGCTACCTGCGCGCGCTCGCCTACGCGCGGGAGCGGGTCCAGGGCCGTCCGCTCGCAGGCAAGGACCCGGCCACCCCGCCGGTCCCGATCGCCGAGCACGCCGACGTACGCCGGATGCTGCTCGCCTCGAAGTCGTACGTCGAGGGCGGGCTCGCGCTCGTACTGCGCGCCGCGCTCCTGCTCGACGAGCAGCACACCCACCCGTCCGCCGAGGCCCGCGAGCGCGCGGGCGCGCTGCTCGACGTGCTGACCCCGATCGTGAAGAGCTGGCCCTCGCAGTGGTGCCTGGCGGCCAACGACCTGGCCATCCAGGTCCACGGCGGCTACGGCTACACGAGGGAGTACGGCGTCGAGCAGCTCTACCGCGACAACCGCCTCAACCCGATCCACGAGGGCACCCACGGCATCCAGGCCCTCGACCTGCTCGGCCGCAAGCTGGTCCAGTCCCGCGGGACCGGCCTGCAGCTCCTGCTCGAGGCGGTCCGGGAGACCGTCGACCGAGCCCGGGGGACGGGTGACGAGGTGCTCGCGTCGTACGCAGAGCGGGTGTCGGCCGCCGCCGACCGGTTCGCCGCGGCCGTCGCCGCGGCGTGGGAGTCGGGTGACCCCCACGCCGCTCTGGTCAACGCGACGACGGGCCTCGAGGCGGCCGGCCACATCGTGGTGGCCTGGACCTGGCTCGACCAGCTGGTCGCGGTCGGCGACCGCGGAGGCGCGTTCTACGACGGCAAGCGCGCCGCCGGCCGCTACTTCCTCACCCACGAGCTCCCGAAGGTCGGGCCGATGCTCGACCTGCTCGCGGGCGGTGACCAGCTGTTCAACGAGGTCGACCCAGCCACCCTCTAGCCCACCAGCCGATCGAGGTTGTCGAGCTCGTTGGTGCGACCGGCGACGATGCGCCCGGTCCACTCCTCGTCGTGCAGCCGCTCGGACTCCATGACGACGTCGGTCCCGGTCGGGGTGCGCTCGAGGGTGACGACGGTCAGATGGTCGTAGGGGGCGACGCCGGGCACGAAGTCGATCAGTGACACGTAGGCCAGCCGGGTCGGCTCGACGACCTCGGTGAACTCCTTGTGCGACGCCGTCGACAGCGGCATCCCGGCCTGCTCCATGAACGCGACCTGCTCCGGGCCGGTCGCCGTCATCGTGTAGTCGAGCGAGCCACCCGGGCGCACCTCGATCCGGTCGACCGTGGTCTCGAACCCGTCGGGTGCCCACCACGCCGCGATGCCCGCGGCGGTGGTCCACAGCTCCCAGACGCGCTCGGGCGGGACGGGGAGGCTGCGGCGAAGGGTGACGGTGGTGTTGTCCTGCATGGTGGTTCTCCTCAGGGGCGTTGGTGCCATTCACTCCAGGGACGGACCCGGCGCCGGGTTCTCGACATCGACCGCGAAGAATTCCTGGAGGCGATCTGCCACCGTGCGTAGCCTCGAGTCATGACGGGCGAGCCCTCCAACATGTTCGAGGCGATCTACGCCGGGGCCGAGGCCGGTCAGGCGCGCCCGCCCTGGGACCACGGCGCCGCCCGGCCCCAGCTGGTGGAGTGGGCTGAGGAGCAGGGGCTGGCGGGCGGCGGCCGCGAGGCGCTGGTGGTGGGGTGCGGCTACGGCGCCGACGCCGAGTACCTGGCCCAGCTCGGGTACCGGACCACAGGCTTCGACTTCGCGCCGACCGCGATCGCCGCCGCCCGGCGCAAGCACCCCGCCAGCACCGTGACCTACCTCGTCGCCGACGTCCTGGACCTTCCGTCCGACTGGCACGGCAGGTTCGACCTGGTGGTGGAGAGCCTGACCGTCCAGTCGATGCCGCCCGAGCAGCACTCGTCGGCCGCGCAGACGATCGCAGCGCTGGTGGCTCCCGGTGGCACGCTGCTGGTCCTGGCCACCGCGCGCGATGACGGGGTCGAGGTCGCCGGACCGCCGTGGCCGCTGACGCGGGGCGAAGTCGAGGAGTTCGCTGCCGGTGGGCTCGAGATGCGTCGGGTGGAGCGGATCGAGGGCGGCGGCTGGTGGCGGGCGGAGTTGGCCCGAGGGGCGTGACTGGGCGCCTCGACCTTCCCGGAGAGCTGGGCTGGCGTCCGCGGTTGCCAGCCCACTCGCGGCGGACTGACGCAGCTCGCCGAGTACCCGCCGACGACCTTCGACTGAGTTCCCAAGCGGGCAGTGTTTCGACCGCCGACCTGTGGGCGAGCATCTCCGTCCAGTGGCACGAGGGGGAAGTATTGAAGCCAACCGTGGCACCTATGTCCGCGACTCGACCGGGCACCGTGTCAGGGGGCTCGGTCAACGTGAGAGGCGCCCGAATTCGGCCCGATCGCTTGGTCTCTGGGCACCCGAACACGCCACCCTCCGCCCCAAGCACTTCTCGGGTGGAATCGATGCTCGTCGCGCCATCGGTCATGGTGGTTGAGCGGCACAGTCTCGGCCCCAACTTCTACAACTGGCCGCTGGAGTGGCCAGATCACCTTCGCCCGGCTGTCTCGCCGCGTGCTCTCGACAACAGCGGCAGCATTGTCGGGCGTCGTCAGCACCGACTCGATGATGAGTAGACCAACTCCGTTGCAGGTGCTGAGTTGCGCGTGTCCCGGGCGCCAACCAGTCGGGAGGAACGGCCGGTAGTGCGCATCCTCGGCGGCGGGACCAAGCGCGGCGAGGCGCAGGATGTATCCCGTCGGGGGCCGCCGCCACATCCGAAGCTCGGTGAGTTGTGCTTGCCAATGTGCCCGACTGCGATCGGTGAGAACGGTCTCGCCCTCTCGCTGCGTCCAAAGACGGTCACGGCCGAGGATGTATTCGATGTCCTTGAGCCACGCCCACCCCGCGATAATCGCCATCTGACCAGCGTCTAGGGTGGCGCGCTCTCCGCGGGCTAACGGCTTCAGGATGGGTGCGGCAGGGTCCTCGAACTCTCTACCGAGACCACGGTTACAGTCCGGGCATGCTCGGAATACCACTCTTGGCGGCCATTGTCCATTGATCGGGGACTCAGCCAGCGCCGCTTGGAGTTCATTGCGCGCCCATGTAGGGAAGATGTCCTCCTCCTCTAGGAGGTCAGCGTGCTGAGCGCAGAGTGCGCATCTCCCAGGACGTCGTCGAGCCACACGCGGAGCGTAAGACAACTGCTCGTAAGCCCGCTCGAGGGTTGCCGACCGGCCGACGAGGCCGAGGGCCTCAGGCGATTACGCGGTGCAGGGAGGGTTTCGTCCGATTCGGACGAGTCCGTGATGCGGCAGACTGGGACAAACAGGCTGCCCCGCGATCGGCGCTCGGGCGGGTTAACGGCCTTGGATTTCCGCGATGGGGACTGCTGAACGATCAGGGGACTTCTAACTACGCTGCCGGAGTTCGGTGGCTCGCAGGTGGCGGTGTGACGCAGCTTTGTTCGCGGTTAGGAGTGGCGGCGGAGTGCACATGCAGATCGGTCGCGGGTATAGGAACGTCGCAAGCCCCCGCATCGTCTGCAGCCACACTTGTTCACTTTCACCGTGATGCCGTGCAGCGCCTTCGTCTGCATAGAGTCACTCGGGACCGCGAGTCACAAACAGATAGCCCGCCTCATCGTTGTTTGGATCTCAACTGAGAGTGACCTTCAAAGTGAAGGTGGGACGACCGGCACCAACGCGTCCAACATTTCTCTCGGCTCAAGCTTGAACGAACCACCTTGATACTGGCGAGCCACTCCTCGAAGCGCGCTTCGGCCTGCGTCGCTGGACAGGTACTCGGCGAGCTGCTTCGCCGTCCAACTGCATCCACGTTTGAGAGTCATGCCGTACAGGTTGTTCGAGGGAACGGCTTTGGCCAAGTTCACGATGAACCGGTAGCGGTCTCTACTGAACGGCGTGAAAAGAAGGTCGGGTGCGGCCACCTTCTCGACATCCCACCAGTTCTGTCGGTCCTTGGTGAGATATCGGTGCTGGAGGCCGTGGGATTCACCTTCCGCGATGTAGGCGGCGATAGGGTCGCCCTCATCTGGCTTTTCGGTTAGGTGGAGGAGCCAAGCGGGGTGACCGGCATCTGCGAGAGCGGCGTGCTTCGCGTTGGTCAGGGTGTTTCCGTCGACGTGTGTGGCGCGGGTTATGCCTGGAACGAAGTGATGACGTCCTAGGCGCTCAGCAGTGGTGTCATCGACGAAGAAGAAGTGGTTGGCTCCGGTCGCGGTTCCGCGCCGTGTGGTCACGAGCTCGCCGAGCTTCACCAGTGCGACGTTGCCCCCGTTCGGGGGAATGGTGGCGCGGCCGAGGGCTATGGAGTCGAACCGACCGGGCGCGGGGCCGGTGCGAGGGACGACCTGTTCCGATCCCACTGAGACCGAGTCCGGCGTGTAGCGGAGGCGTTCAATGGTGAACGGTTGTTCGACTCCCCGCTCTGGGCCGACGTACAGGATCATCGCCGTCACGCGGGTCCCGGGGAACACTTCGGTTTCAACCGGGAAGTACGAGAGTCGAACATGCCGGCGGCCCTGGGTCCACAGCCATGCGCGAAGTTCGGAGCCGTACTTGGTGTAGGACCAGTTGCCGGGAATCAGCAGGCAGGTGGAGTCTTCTGGACGCAGGCTGCGCAGGATTGCTGCCGTGAAGTGGGTGGAAAGCCCGGCAAGGCGATTCGCGACGAGATCCCCTGATGCCTCGAAAGCCGATGCGCGAAGTGCCGGGGACATGTCGTGGACGCGTGTGTATGGCGGATTGCCCAGAAAGAGACGGGGTCCCGTCAGCTCGACTGCGGAGGTCGTGAGCCACCTCAGGAAGTCGTCAAGTTCATGGTGGATCTGGTTGCCACTACGTCGAATCGTCGATGGGCGTGCGAGGAGCATGCCGAGGGTGACGACGTTGATGTCGATGGCGTGAATGTCTGATTCGGGCCAGATCGCCGGTGCGGCAAGAGTGAAGGCGCCTACGCCTGCGCCGGGGTCGATGACGTGGTTCGGAATCGTTGGGAGTTCGGAGTGACAGAGGGTGAGCATGTGCTGGACCACATGAGGAGGGGTGAAAAAGGTGCCGAGGTGACGTCGATTGGGGCCCGCGATGATGCCCTCGTAGATGGCAGCGAGCGCGTCGATCGGTCCGTTGACGGCGAGTACTGCTCGCAAGCGGTCGGCAAGTTCGTTCAGTACGCGTGAGTCGGGTTGTATGCGGGCGTGCGGCCTGAGCCAGCCGACGATGTCCTCTGGGACGTCAGCGTCAGCGACTGAGCTCGGGTCGATGACCTCGGCTACCAGGGCGCCAAGTGCCGCGAGGGCTCGTCGTTCGCTTGTGGTCGTGCCTGGCACGGCAGTTTCGGGGAGAGCCCGGTACTTCGCGGTTCGTGTCCACGCAATCGCGTCGGTGACCACGACCAGTGCATCTTCGGCTGAAGGCATCTGCGAACTGCTCACGAAGGATGACGGCGCCGAGGTCTGTTGGCTACGCAGTGGCGCGGCAGTCACAGGTCGGGAATTCTTGGGAGCGAGTTGATGGTCAGCGAAGTCGGGTTCTTGATGCCGATGTCAAAGGTCGCCGGTGGAAGGTGCTTCAGGTACTGGTCGACGTCGGCCGCGGCAATCTCACCGTCCGCCATCGCGGCACGGAGAAGGTGTGCGAACGTAACCACCGTGAGGCCCAGGCCGGTGGCAACCTTTCGGGCGGGACGCTCGTTGCACAGCAGCAAGCTGTTCTCGTGTTTTGCGACCATGATTGCGTCGATCTCTCCGCCATTGGCGTTGGGGTCGGGAGTCACCGTGCGTCCCTGGAGCTGAGCGCGCTTGATGACCTCCGCCTCGATCTGCTTGCGCAGCACGTCGCGAACGGATTGGTTCAACTGCCGATTGTCGACCTTCAGCATTGAACTCTTATACGCCCGCAGTGCGGGAAGACTGAGGGCGTCGTTCTTTACGCTGCGGTTGTAGAGCTCGGAATGAACCGTCGCCGGCTTGATGACGTCGATGCCGTTTGCGACAAATCGGCGCCGAAGGAGGTCGAAGCCGTTTGTGCCGAGAGCGCCGACGCACAGAAGAGGACCGGTGTCGGCGACGACGACACTGGTCTTCTGCGGTTGCGCCTTCGGCGGCTGGGCGGTCACTTCAACTTCGGGGGAAGGAGGCGCTGCATCGCAGCTTCGGATGCGTCCGCCGCCGTTGCCCACGCCGAGTCGGCGAACGCTGGCCAGTAGTCGGGTGCGAGCCGGGTGGCGTCGACTCGTTCGACCGGTTGGTCGGCGGGGTAGTACTGATCGTCGACGACAACCACTGGGTCATCGAGGCCGAGTGGCACCAGGTCCGGGTGTGCTTCCGCGAGCGCATGACCGACCTCGAGGGCGTCGTCGGCATCGCTTGGGTCCTCGACCGCGGAGGCAGCTATGTGATGGATGCCCGCCCTCCAGTACCGGGTGGTCTGGAGTCCGGCAAGTGGACCGTTGTAGATCACGGCTGCCAGCAGTTGTCCCAACCCGCTGGCAAGATTCGTTTGAGCGGCGCGGAAGCTATCGACCGTGATGCCGAGAGCTGTGGCGGCATATATGTCGGAGACCACGAAGGTCGGGAATGGCAGCGCCCGCTGGGCCAGCCATCGAAGCCACGCGAGGTGGTGACGGTTCTTGGTCGTTGTGTTCATCGGTGGCCGGCACGCTAGTACCTGCCGACGGGCGGTGTGCGCCCATGGCTCGGCTGGAATGTCGAGCCACTTGAGTCCAACGTCGGTCGGGCCGGTCTCCCAGTCGGTCGGGTATGTGTGAAGTGCCGTCGCGAGCGCCGCGAGCTGCTGGTTCGGGTCGACGCCGTCCTCGTTCTCCTTGGTCACCGCCCATTCCAGGTCGTACTGCGCAGCCACCAGAGGCTGTCTGACCGCTTTCGGAAGGCCCTGTGCGAGTTGAGCGAGGTTCGAGGTTCGCATCGTGATGCCGATGGGGCCCTTGGACCGGTCGGAAAGTTCGACGGTGGCGGAGCGAAGCACGGCGGCGAGCGCGAGCCCGTCCGGTGGCACGACGGCTACCGGGAGGCCGGTCGGTAGGTCCCAGTCCTCGTTGTCGGTCCTCGCGCGCAGGTTGAAGTACTCATCGACAGCGAGAAGTGTCGCTGCCCGCAGGTGTGACTGGGTGATCTCGATCGGGTACAGCCACTGTGCGTCCACGCCGTGCCTGGAAAGGTCGAGTGCTTGTCCCTTCTGGTCGTCATCATCGACAAGGTAGATCGTGGGCTTGTCAGTCACCGAGACTCCTCGGGGCTTTACTGGGTCAGGGCGGACGGGGAGGTGTTCTGAGGTCATTTTGATCGACGGCGTGCGAGGTCGGGCCGCGGGTCCGGGATAATGACCTCGACTGCGGTCGCGTACCCGGCGGTGGGATCGACGAAGGAGGCCTCGCCGCCGTAGTCCTCGGCCAGGTTCCGCACAATCGGCAGACCTAGGCCCATGCCTTGACCGAGGATGACGTCGACTTCGGTGGTGCTGGACTCGAACGGCCGGAAGTACCGCGTCCGGTCCTTCTGGCCGACCCGGGCGCCGGTGTTCTCGACGCGCAGGTGAAGGCGGGCGTCGTCGTCGATGCCAGCGGAGATCGCGATCTTGCCGCCGTCGCCGGCGAACTTGATGGCATTGCTGAGTAGGTTCGTCATCACGATGGCGACCTCGGCCGCGAACATCGGTGGAGACTTCAGTTCTGGGTCGATGCCCAAGCTGACCTGCAGGTTGCGGTCCTGGATACGGGGGGCGAGGAGCCTCAGAACCGACTGAACGCGGTCCTCGACACGCATGCGGGTGCGGCGACGCCGTGCGTCGGGGCCGACAATTTCGGTGAGGTAGCTCGCCTGGCGAGTGAGGGAGAGGACGAGCTCGTCGGCTGCCCCGATGATGGTGCGCAGTTCGCGTCTCTGTGCGGTGCCAATTGACTTCGATGCGGTCAAGTCCGACAGCAAGGCGTCGAGAAGGCGACGCAGTGTCTGTGCCTGTCCAAGGAGACCGTTGATCTCGTGGATGAAGGCGCTGTACTGCGCACCGACTGAGGCCAGCGCACGCAGGTTCGCCTGCTCGTTCTCCGCGGCTTCTACGCGGAGCGAGATGGACCGGAGCACGGACTGGAGTTCGGAGTGCTTTGTCCGAACCAACGATTCGGTCGGAGCCGAGCGGATGTCTGAGGCGGTGATCGCCGCGGCGGTGACCAGTCGTTCCAGCTCACTTGTTGCGGGGACCTCGGCGTCGATGATGTCGTCGTCAGCCGCAGGTTCGTCGCTTTCCGAGTCGCCGTCGTTGGAGGCCTCGTCGTCATCGGCGGCGTCGTCGGACCCATCGCCGTCCTCGGCTTCCTCGTCGGCGTCCTGGGTCGCTTCGTCGCCGGCCTGGCCGTCGGTGTCGCCGTCCTCGCCGGATGCGTCGTCTTCGTCCTCGTCGTCTTCAGGTTCGAGTTCGGACTTGTACTGGGCCGCTAGGTCTCGGATGGCGGCGCGGGTCCGGGTGACCAGATCCGGTCCGGTACGCACCATGTCGCGCAGCGCGATGAAGTAGGTGTCGGGAACGAAACCTTCGCGGTTGACGAGCGCCTGAAGATGCTTGACGCCGTCCTCGGTGAGGAACACAGCCCCGTAGTAGGAACGGTTCCCGAGAAGGACGAAACCTTCCCTCGCTCGCCGGTCGAGGTCAATGTCGTCCGGGATGTCTAGGTCGCGGACTCGGCGGACATAATCGGCATCCAGGCCGAGCCAGTCATCTCGCCGGCCGCCGTAGGGGAGAACCCGGAAACCCTCGAGGAAGACCCGGATGCCTGATTCCTGCATCTCGAAGGCGCGTAGCCCCCCGGCCTTCCGTGAGGTGCCGACGGAGCCTTCGGTGATAAGGATGCGAGCCTGGAAGAACGGACCGTCTTTCGGTTGCGGGTGGTCGCGGCTGTAGGTGCGGCCCAGAAGCCACTCATCGGCGTAGGGACCCAGTTCATCAGGCAGGCTCCGTTGCCTACGCAGCGTCGGGGCAATTCCGTAGGTGATGCCCTTGCTGTTGGCGTCGATTTCCAAAATCCAGTCAGCGCGCTCGGTGAGCGTCTGCCACATCTCTTCACTGCCCGCGAGCTCTCCGGTGAACTCGACCTCGAACCCCGGGTCTTCCTTTCCCGAGTCGCGGACCACCGGGTACTTGAAGAGCACTTCTCGGTCGACCGCGGTGGTGGGGAGTGGAGCGACGAGTACGCGGGCCGGTTGACAGCTCCGGATCTCGCTGAGGAAGTCGCTCAGGCGTCGGCTCGGCCAGTCGCCGCGAAGATTCTCCAACGCCATCGTGGTCCCGTGGGGGGACCCTTCGGCAGGTTCGAGGGGGAGCGCGTACAGCGACTCTTTGTCGAGGGCTGTGATGTCGTCGCTGCGCTCTTCCATCGCGTCCCAGTTCAGGGTCGCGCGAACGCCGAACCGCTCGTCGCCTTCGTCGCCGAGCATCAGGTCGTCAGGGACGCTGGTCACTTCAAGGCGGCTCGAGAGTTTGTGAGCTGCGAGCCGTCCGATGCCTTTCGCTCCGGTGAAGCGGCGCAGATACTTCGGGGATCGACGGTTGCCGGTCTCTTTCGTGCGACCGGCGATGCGGAGGAACGAGTCCTCGAATCGCTTCAGGGTCATGCCCAGGCCGTCGTCGCTGACGACGATGCGCCCGTCCGGTTCGCCGAGCCGTTCTCCATGCACTGTCACAGCGGTCGCGTCCGCGTCGTAGGAGTTCTTGATGAGCTCAAGCAGGGCGGTGGAGTCGCGCCCGACTAGGAGTGCGCCGAGTTCGCGAAGCAGGTGGGTGTCGACCGAGAAGGAAAGCTGACGTGGCTCGGCCAACACAACTCCTTTTCTCAGCTCGGATTCAATGACGCTCCATGGGATCTTAGAAGACTTCTTCCTGGATGCGGCGTGGAGGGGAGGCGCGCCGTGCCCCGACCCGCGGTCTTGTAGTCAGGCGTCCTAGACAGAGCTTGGAGCGTCATTCTGGGCGAACTGACGCACCGCCGCAGTCAGATCAGGCAGACGCGGGCGCGCTGCCCTCGTACCGCACGTCATACCGCGCGGGGTAGACCTCGCCGATCAGTGTGCCGTCGGTGGTGCGCAGCGGTTCGGCGACGGTCGTGCCGTACCGGGTCACGACGCGGAGTAGGCCGTGCGGGGTCTCCCACCGGTAGGCGCCGAGGCCGAGCTGGCGGGTGCGGTAGGGGAGGTGGGTCTTGGCCCGGTGGTGTCGGCGGGTGAGTGGGGCGTCGTTGAGGTCGCCGGTCTGGCCGGGGGGTCCGTTCTTGTCGTAGGGCGTGACGTGGTCGTGGTCCAGGCGGCGGGTGCGGGAGGCGGAGTGGGGGAAGACGTCGCCGCCGGTGCGGAGCTGGGTGCGCTCCTTGCAGGCCGTGGGGTGCTCGTAGGCGTCGACGGCGGTGCCGGAGTTGAGGTCGATGACCGGGTGCAGGTCGATGGAGCGGTGGCGTACCAGGGCGGCGATCTGCTCGAGGAGCATCGGTCCCAGGTCCTCCACGCGGGCGACACCGGTGGCGACACCGGTGGCGACACCGGTGGTGAGACCGGTGGTGAGACCGGTGAGGACGGCGGCGTCGATGTGGACGTAGACGGTGGCTTTGCGCGGTGCTCGTGTGGTCGTCGGCGCCGGGGGAGTCTCGGGTGTCTCGGGCTCCCGGAGCCCTTCGAGGAAGCGGACGGCGGCATGGGGGGCGGCGAGCAGTTCGACCGCGCGGGCTCGGAGCTGGTCCATGGTCGCGACGTCGTCCTCGTCGTCGGGGACGTGGTGGTCGGCCAGGGCCTGCGCGAGCTCCTCGACGCTGGTGGTGAACTCGAGGGCGCCCGCGTTGGGGAGCCTGAGGGTGATCGGCTGGACGCCTGCCTGGCCGTCGATGTCGGCGACCGCGTCGCCGGCGCGGCGACGGCGGGCGAACACGCCGACGCGGGCCTCTTCGGCGGCGATCCGGTCGCGGTGGGCCTGCGGGTCGGCTTCGATGATGCGGGCCTCGGCGAGCTCGATCAGCTTGCCCGGCGTCAGGTCGCAGGCCGCGGCGAGGGAGATGTCGACGATCTCGACCGCGGCGCGGGTGAGGTTGCGGGAGAGGTCGGCGATCCTGCGGGCGACCCACACCTCGACGTCGAGGCGCTGGACCCGCTCCCACAGGCGGGGGAGGCGGTGGCGCAGGTCGAGTGCCGCGGCTGCGCGGTGGGAGGTGGCGATCCATCCGGCGTTGCTGGCGACGGCGAACTCGGCCATGCACAGCTCGGAGGTCTGCGGCGTGCCCTCGCCGCCCAGGCGCACGAGGCGGTCGCCGCCCAACCGCACTGGTACGGCGCCCGGTTGGGACTGCGGGTCGAGCGAGTGCAGGTCGCACCAGGCCAGGAGTCGCAGCAGCGCGTCGACCTCCAGCTGCCTCCTGTGGCGCACGCCGGCCTCCTCGGCAGCGAGCAGCTCCGCTGCGCTGGTGTCGACGGTGGGTGCCATACGAGTATGGTAGTCGAACTGGTGTTCGATATCAAGCGGATCGGGACGCCGGTCGTCCGAGCCTCTCCCGCCCGTGCGTGGCGCGCCAGGGAGCCTCGTCCGGCCCCTTCGGCACGATCCCGGTCGGGTTGATGTCCTCGTGCACGACGTAGTAGTGCTGCTTGATCTGGTCGAAGTCGATCGTCTCGCCGAAGCCGGGCGTCTGGAACAGGTCGCGTGCGTAGGCCCACAGCACCGGCATCTCGCTCAGCTTGTTGCGGTTGCACTTGAAGTGGCCGTGGTAGACCGCGTCGAACCGCGCCAGTGTCGTGAACAGCCGCACGTCGGCCTCGGTGATCGCCTCGCCCATCAGGTAGCGCCGGTCGGTCAGCCGGTCCTCCAGCCAGTCCATCGCGGTCCAGAGGCGGTCGTACGCCGCGTCGTACGCCTCCTGGGTCCCGGCGAAGCCGCACCGGTACACGCCGTTGTTGACCTCGGTGAAGACCCGCTCCATGACCTGGTCCATCTCCTCGCGGCACTCCTCGGGCCACAGGTCGGGTGCGTCGGGCCGGTGGTGGTCGCGCCACTCGAAGAAGAGGTCGTGGGTGATCGCCGGGAAGTCGTTGGTCACCAGCGACCTCGTCGGTACGTCGACCATTGCCGGGACGGTGACGCCCCGGTCGTACGACGGGTCCCGCGCCAGGTAGGCCTGCTCGAGGCGCTCGTAGCGCAGCACCGGGTCGACGCCACCGGGATCGAGGTCGAAGCGCCAGCTGCGCTTGTCGTGGGTCGGTCCGGCCAGGCCGAGCGAGACGACGTCCTCGAGGCCGAGCAGGATCCGCACGATGATCGAGCGGTTGGCCCAGGGGCAGGCTCGGGCGGCGACCAGGCGGTAGCGCCCAGGCTCGACGGGCCAGGTCGGTACGTCGAGGCGGGCGACGTGGGGGTCCTGGCTGTGGCCCTCGTCGCGGGTGATGCGGTCCGGGACGTACCTCGTGTCCCGTTCGAAGGCCTTGCCCTTCGTCGCGTAGGCCACGCCCGGCTCAGTCCTTCTTCACCGCGTCGGCGATGTCGGCAGGAGTGGCGTCGACATGGCCGGGGTCGGCCTGCGCGTCGATGCCCGTGACGGGCGGCGGGGCAGGCGTCTTGCGGGGACGGGGCTTCGCGACGGGCGCCGGGTCGAGGCCGAGCTCCTCGGTCACGTTGACGGGCTCGTCGGGCGAGATGGTCGGCGTCCGCTCGGCGTCCCCACCGCGCACCCGCCGGGCGGCCGTCCGGGCCATCCCTACGACTGTTCCGGCAACGGTTGCAGGTGCCTTCGCGGCGGCGCCGGCGATGTGCTTGATCGTGCCGATCGGGGCGAGGTGGATCACGGGGAGCTCCTCCGCTGGTCGGGTCTCGGGGACGCCCCGCCAGTACCCGGTGGCGTGGAGGGCACTCGCCACCGGGTCCGCCTGTGAGGCACGCCTCCTAGGGGCGTACCAGCGCGACGTCGAACGTCGTCCCGGGCGGCGCCTCCGGCCCGAACGGCGGCGGTAGTCCGAGGTCGAACCGGCCGTTGACGCTGCGATCGTGTCGCCCTTGACCGCCATGGTCGTGGGCACGTGCAGCCGGTCGGACGTGATGGCGTCGGCCAGGGTGCCGGTGGTGAGGTCGTCCGACAGGCGAGCTCGACGATCGTGCTCGCGAAGTTCTCGACCACGAAGAGCCGGTGCCCCTCGAGCTGGAGACCGTCCGGCGTACCGGGGGCCAGCTCGCCGCCGGTGATCGTGATCGCCGTGCTCACGCCGGTGTCCGGGTCGACGAGCGCGCCGAGGCGGGCACGGCGAGGAACACCACGGTCGCGAGCGCGAGGGGCAGGTGGAGCCGGCTCGTGGCAGGCTCAGCCGACCGACGCGATGAAGCCGACCGCCTCGGCGGAGATGGTCGCCAGGTCGCCCATCTCGACGACGGGCACGACCTCCATGTCGAACCAGGTGCCGAAGGTCGCCATGTCGCGCACGACCGCATTGACGTCGTCGGTCGTGACGACAGCGAACCCGCCCCTGGCGTCCGCGCGACCCACGAACTGCTCGAAGGTGACGGTCTCGGACGGCGTCCACTTGCCGAAGACCTGCAGAGACCGGGCGATCTCGGCCTCGCCCAGGCTGGGCTTGGCCAGCCACGAGATGACGTACTTCATTGCGACCTCCTCGGAGCGGTTCGGTCCCTCTCCGGACCGTACGCCGCTGCGGGACGGCCGGCATCCACCATTCGTGGCACGCGGCGGCCGTCGCCCGGGCGATCACCCCCCGGCGCCCGCGCGGTCCGCGAGGGCGTCGATGACGGTGGGGCCGACGTCGACCCCGTAGAGCCGCTCGAGGCTCTGCATCCCGCCGGGGCTCTCCGCGTTGATCTCCACCACCTTGCCGCCGATGATGTCGATGCCGACGAAGAACATGCCGTCGGACACCAGCTTCTCGCTCATCGCCCGCACGATCCCGCGTTCGACCTCGCCGACCTCCATGCCGACGGGGTGACCACCCTTGCTGATGTTCGCGCGCGTCTCGTTGTCCTTGGGCACCCGCCGGAACCCGGCCGGCGTCCCGTCCCGCTCGAGGATCTGTCCGTCGAGCAGGAAGATCCGCGCGTCGCCGTTCTCGCCGCCGTCGACGAACTCCTGCACCAGTGCGTAGCCGTCCTGGAGCACGGCCTCGGTCATCTGCGCCAGGTTCGTGTCGCTCCTGTCGCCGACCATGAACACGTTGCGGCCCTTGGACCCGTACAGCGGCTTGACGACCGAGTGCCCGACCTGACCGACGAAGCGCTCGATCGCCTCCGGGTCGCGGGTCACGAGCGAGCGCGGCCGGATGCTCTCCGGGAACTCCTCGAGGTACAGCTTGCTGGTTGCGCGGACCAGCGAGCTCGGGTCGTTCACCACCGTGACGCCCCGGTTCTTGAGCATCTGGCCGAACACGGCGCCCAGGGGGCTGGCCCACGGTCGCGCGTGCAGCTCGTCGATCGACTCGTTGCGCAGGAACAATGCGTCGAGGTCGTCCATCACGACTCGTCGGACCTCGCCGTCCTTGATCCGCTCCATGAACGTCTCGAGGGTGTCCTGGCCGTTGAGCTCGGCGCGGTGCGCGCGTGCCACGAGCCGTCCGTCGTCCTGCCCGAGCTCGAGGTCACCGACCCCGACGTACCAGACCTCGTGCCCGCCCTGCGCCGCGGCTCGGGCGAGACGGGTCGTCGTGTACTCGTCCACCTCGGTGGCGACGTCGTTGACGAGAAGTGCCAGGCGCACGTCATCACCCTCCCTCGTACAGATCGGTCACCGACACCCCCGCGCGCAGGCGCTCGAGGCGCGCCTGAGCGCCGGGCACCTCGAGCCATCGGGGCCGCACCCAGGGCGCGGTCAGCACCCCGCGGTCCAGGAGGTCCTGGACCAACGGGAGGTGGTCCAGCGCGAGCTTGCCGACGAAGAGCGGCTCGAGGTCGGTTCCCTCGGCCAGGGTCTCGAGGATGTGCATGATGCCGCGCAGGTAGATCGCGTCCTTCACCGAACCGCCCCCGACGACGACCCGGACGGCGATGGACCACGCCGTCCTCGGCGGCAGCTGGTGCTCGGCGCGCAGGCTCTCGAAGATCTCCAGGAACCCGGCTCCGTCGAGCATCTGACCGACGGCGAGCACCCTCGCCGCCAGGACGCGCAGTCGCCGCGGGTCCAATCCTCCGGTGAGGTACTCGGCGAGGACGGCGAGTCCCTCCTGGGTCTCGTCGTAGCCGGGAAGGCCGACCGTCAACAGGGTCAACGGCTGGCGTGCGCCGTTCTGGTAGGTCACGACGTGGGTGCCCACCTCGTGGTGGACGAGCGGCTCGACCCGGTCGGCCCTGAACGTGGCTGCCTCCGGGATGAGCAGCCGACCGAAGGACACCATCAGCTCAGAGACGTCGTCACGCACCTCGATGTCCGCCGAGAAGTCCGGCTGGACCGAGCGGTAGCGGTCGATCTCCGCGCGAGCCGCGTCGGCGAACACGCCGGCGGTGACGCTCTGGGTGCTCGGCGGCGGAGCCGGGACGGCGTCCAGCAGCTCGCTCGCGGCGGCCGCGAGCGGCGACGACACTCCGCCGTACAGCTGCAGCGAGCCGTAGACGGCGCGCGACGTGTCCCGGTCCACCAGCACGGTGACCTGCCGCGCGATCTCGTCGCGCTTCGCGCAGAACAGCGTGTGCAGCGCGGGGTCCGCCACGTCCTCGACCCGGACGTCGTAGAGGTCACGGAGCGCGAGGTCCGGCGCGAAGTCCAGCGGCCGGAGCCGAAGGGTGGGAGCGGTCGCGAAGTCGCTGTGCTCGAAGTCAGCCCACGCCTCGGCGGCGTTGACCGGCGTCGTGTTGAGCAGCAGGTTCACGCCTCGCTCGAGCTCCGCGAGCCGGGTGTCGATGTCCAGCGCCGGCGCGAGGTCGGCGGTCGCGGGCGACATGCTCAGTCCTCGTGGTGCTGCACGGAGTCGAGGGTCATGGGCCTGCTCCTCATCGGCTGGGGACCGTCGTCGTCAGCGCGGTACCCGCCCAGCCGGTCGTCACCCGAGGGTGAGCCTGCTTTCGGGCGCCTCGTACCCCTGTGTGATGCTTTTCGTTCGCATCTAGCAGGCCACGCCACGACGACGGACACCGGGGGACAGGGTTGAGCGACATCGCCGCCGAGCTGGCGCGCGTCAAGGGCGCCTTCGGGCAGCCGACGCTGACCCTGCTCCACCAGCGACAGGCGCCGGTCGTGATCACGATCTTCCGGGCCGCGTTCGGCCGCAACAACAAGCCGATCCCGACCGCGCGGCTGCACACCCAGGTCGAGGAGCACCTCGCCGAGATCCGCGGCGCGGGTGACACGGACCTGCCGACGGGCAGCGGGCGCGACATCTGCCAGCGGTGGATGCGGGGGCAGTGGCTGGTGCGCTCGCTCGACGAGCAGGGCAACGAGGTCTACTCACTGACGTCCCACGCGCAGCAGGCCCTGGAGCTGGTCAAGAACCTCGCGCGCGACCGGGCCACGCTGAGCGAGCACCGGATCGCGACCATCCTGAGCACGGTACGACGGTTCAACTCCGAGGCGAACCCGGACCGCAGCGCGCGGGTGACCCTGCTCAACGACGAGATCGCGCGACTCAAGGTGGAGCGCGACCGGCTGGTCGACGGGGCCGAGATGGTGAGCGCGACCGAGGACTACATGCTCGAGGGGTTCACCGAGCTGCTGTCGCTGATCAGCGCGCTGCCGAGTGACTTCGCGCGGGTCGAGGAGCGGTTCGCGACCATCCGGACCGAGATCCTGGCGGCCTTCCGGGCCGAGGACCGTCCGGCGGGCGAGGTGATCGACGACTACCTCGCGCGCGCCGACGCCCTGATGACCGCGACCCAGGAGGGCCGGGCGTTCGAGGGGGCGTTCGCGCTGCTGCGCGACGACGGGCTGGTGACCCAGCTGCGCGAGGACCTCAACGCGCTGCTCGAGCACCCGCTGTCGCCGGGCATCCTCGGCGAGGCCGACCGGGCCGAGCTGCGGGGGACCGTCAAGCTGGTGCGCGACGGTCTCGACCGGGTGCTGGCCCAGCGCAGCCGGGTGACCGCGACGCTCAAGGAGTACATCGTCTCCCACGACGCGGCCCGCGACCGTGAGCTGGAGCAGACGCTGCGCCAGGTCGAGTCCGAGCTGATGACCTGGATGTCGACGACCGGGCCGCGGGCCACCCACGAGGTGTCCTTGCTGCCGAGCCGGGTCAACGTCGACCACCTGCGCGAGCGCTTCCACGACCCGGCCGACGACGTGCTGCCCGAGCCGATCACCGCGGCCGACCCGGCCGAGGCGCCGACCCTGTCGCTCGAGGAGCTGATGGCCCAGGGCGGCCCCCAGCTCGGCTCGCTGCGCCAGCGGCTGGACGACGCGCTGGGCGACCTGGTGCCCGCCGGCTCGCTCGGCGAGCTGTTCGACGCGCTGGAGCCCTCGCTGCGCCGCCCGGTCGAGATCTTCGGCCTGCTCCACCTGGCCGCCGACCGGGAGTGGACGACCGAGGACGCGCTGGAGGAGTTCGCCGCCGTCCGCCCCGACGGGTCGCGGCGCACCTTCGCCGTACCCCGCACCCCGCTTCCCGACCCCGACCTCGAGAAGAACCGAGAGGAGTCCCGCCGGTGAGTGTCGAGCTGGACGAGCCGACCGCTGAGAGCGACCAGGCCAACGACTTCGACGACCTCGACGAGGTCGCCGACGAGACCTCGGTCTCGCTGTTCGAGGGCGACGAGGGCGGACTGGAGTACGCCCAGCGGCACGCGCTGGTCACCCTGCTCAAGCAGCGGTTCATCAGCGCCCGGACCCACCCGCGCGACTGGCAGGTGCTGGTCGAGAACGAGCGGGTGATCCGCTCGCGGCTCAACGACCTCTTCCTCGACCTCCAGGTCGACCCGACTCGCGAGGTCGCCTGGAAGCGGCAGGCCACGTCCGAGACCGCCAGCCGGTTCCCGACCCTGCTCCACGACACCGCGTGGTCGCGCGAGGAGACCCTGGTGCTCGTCCACCTGCGCGACCGGCTGCGGGCCGGTCTGGCCAGCGGCGACGCCCGGGTCTACATCGACCGCGAGGACATCGTCGAGTACGTCGCCAGCTTCCGCCCCGGCCACGCCACCGACGAGGCCGGCGACGAGAAGCGGGCCCGCAACGCCGTCTCCAGCATCATCAAGGCGGGCCTGCTCATCGGGTCCGCGTCCGAGGACCGCTACGAGATCAGCGAGGCCGTCGAGCCGCTGCTCCCGCTCGAGCTGCTGCAGGAGCTGCTCGAGGCGCTCCAGCGGGCCAACGGCTCCGACGTGGAGGCCGTGGCGCAGGACGACGACCTGTTCGAGGAGGAGGACGCCTGATGTCCGTCGACGAGATGGAGCAGGTCGAGGGCACCGACGGCCTCTTCGACAAGGAGGTCGTCGCGACACCCGCCGACGACACCGTCCAGTGGCGCGCCGCGCTCCTGCAGCTGGTCAACTGGGGCGGCTTCGGCGGCCTGACCACGGTCCCGCTGCGTGGCGACGCGACGATGATCTCCGGTGCCTCGGGTGTCGGCAAGAGCACCATCCTCGACGCCTACACGGCGCTGATGATGCCGTCCGACACCAAGTTCAACGGTGCCTCCAACGACGCCGTCGCGGGCCGCGCCCGCAGCGCCGGCCAGCGCAACCTGCTGTCCTACCTGCGCGGCGCCGTCGACGTCGTCGACAACCCGAAGACCGGGCGGCCCGAGGAGAAGCTGCTGCGCGGCAAGGGCTCCGACACCTGGGGCGCGGTCGCGATGACCTTCGTCAACGACCAGGGCGGTCGGTTCACCGCGGTGCGCACCTACTACGTCCCACGCCGCGCCGCGCGCTCGGGCGAGGTGCAGATGCAGCTCGCCACCCACGAGGGCGCCCTGTCGCTGGAGACGCTGGAGGTCGCCGTACCCGAGCGCTTCCACGCCAACACCCTCAAGAAGCTGTTCCCCGGCATCCGCGTGCACCGCACCTACGCCGAGTTCGCGGCCGTGCTGCACGCGCGCCTCGGCATCGGCGCCAACGGCGACGGCTCCAAGGCGCTGCGCCTGCTGGCCCGGATCCAGGCCGGCAACCAGGTCCGCAGCGTCGACGAGCTCTACAAGGACATGGTCCTCGAGCGGCCCACGACGTACGCCGCCGCGGACCGTGCGATCGAGCACTTCGACGACCTCGACGCGTCCTACACCGCGATGCGCACCGAGGAGCAGAAGCTCGAGCTGCTCGAGCCGATCACCGACCTCCACGAGCGACAGGTCGCCGCGACCAAGCGGCTCGCCGAGCTCGACTCGTACGGCGTCACGCTCTCCGGCGACACCCCGCTGCGGCTGTGGCTGCTGCGCACCCACCTGCGCCTGATCGAGGCCGCCGTCGCCGGCAACCGCGACTCGCGGCAGGGCACGGTCGAGGCGCTGACCGCCACTCGCTCCGCCGAGACGACGCTCGCCGGCGACCTCGAGGCCGCGAAGGAGGCGCACCGCGCCGCGGGCGGAGGCGACCTGCAGGCGCTGGCCGCCCAGGCCGAGCACGAGCGGGTGATCCGCCAGGAGCGCGGCAACCGGCTCGCCGAGCTCGAGGAGCGGGTCTACCCGCTGGTCGGGCTCACCGACGCCGACGCACCCGACCTCGAGTCCGCCCTCGACTCGGCGACCGCGTTCGCCGAGCTGCAGCTGCTGGCTCGCAAGCGGCTCACCGCCGGCGAGGCCGAGCAGGCCACGCTGCGCGCCGAGCGCGACCGGGTCCGCGACGCGCTGGTGCCGCTGAAGAACGAGCAAGCGGTGCTCAAGCGCGAGCGGGCCTCGATGGAGAACCGCAACGGCCGGGTGCCGTCGTACCTCCACGACCTGCGGGCCGCCGTCGCCGACGCGAGCGGGCTGTCGGTCGAGGAGCTGCCCTTCGTCGCCGAGCTGATCGACCTCGCGCCCGAGGAGGCGCGCTGGCGTACGGCGATCGAGACCGTCCTCGGCGGCACGGCCCGGATGATGCTGGTCCCGATCGGCCGGCTGGCGGAGTTCTCCAGCGCCATCGACGGCCTGCGGCTGCCCGGCAGGCTGACCTTCCAGGGCGTCGAGCTCGACCTGCCCGAGACCGGTCCCGCTGACCCCGAGCGGGTCGCGGGCAAGCTGCTGTTCAAGGACTCGCCGTTCTCCGGCTGGGTCCAGCAGCACGTCGAGGAGCCGTCGCGCAACGCGTTCTGCGTCGAGAGCGCCGCCGATCTCGACGGTCCCGGGTTCCGGGTCACGGCCGCCGGCCAGACCCGCAACGGCGACCGCGGCACCCACGGGCGCAGCGACCACCGCAACATCATCGGCTTCTCCAACGAGGACGCGATCGCCGAGATCGACGCACAGCTCGAGGAGCTCGAGCGCAGGATGGAGCAGGTCGACGCCCAGCTCGCCGACCTCGACCGGCGCGGCCGGCTGTTGGAGCAGCAGCGCAAGGCGTACGACGCCATCGCCATGGTCCGCTTCGACGACGTCGACGTCGCGGGCAGCGACCGGCGCATCGCCGAGCTGGAGCAGCGCCGTACCGACATCCTCACCTCCGACGACCAGCTCAAGGTGCTCCAGGCGCAGATCGACGAGCTGGTCCACCGGCTCGACGACGCGCGCCAGGAGCGGTTCGCGCTCGAGCAGAAGCAGCGCGAGCTCAACTCCGGGCACAGCGAGCTCGTCGACTCCGAGGACCTGGTCAAGGACCGGCTCGAGGCGATGGAGAAGGGCGGCGCCGTCGAGCTGAGCGAGGAGCAGGAGGCCGCGCTGGCCGCCGACTTCGCCGCGGCCGCCGCCCCGTCCGACCCCGAGGACCTCGACCGGTTCGCCGACAACTCCCACCGGTTGGGGGAGCGGCTGCGCACTGCCGTCGCCGACGCCGAGGCCGAGATGAGGCGCTGCGACGACGACCTGGCGCTGATCTTCAAGCACTACAAGTTCCAGTGGGACTCGCCCAACCTCGGCGCGACCGCCGACTCGTACGCCGACTACGCCCGCATCCTCGACGAGATCCGCGGGACGGGCCTCGCCGAGCGCCGCGCGGAGTGGCGCCGCCGGCTCACCGAGTGGAGCGGCCAGGACCTGGTGCCGCTGCTCGGAGCGATGTCCTCCTCGGTCGAGGAGATCGAGGACCGGCTCGAGCCGATCAACGCGATCCTGCGCCGTCTCGAGTTCGGTGGTGCCTCCGGCGACCGGCTCCGGATCCGGCTGCGCCGCCTCGCGCCCGCCCACGTGCAGGTGTTCCTCAAGGACCTGCGGGCCCTGTCGTCCGGGGTGAGTGGCGAGCTCGACGAGGCCGCTCTGGAGAAGAGGTTCACCGACCTCAGCCGGTTCATGCAGCAGCTGCGCAAGCCGGCCCAGTCCGGCGACGGCCCGACCGTCACGACCGACCGCGACCGGCTGCTCGACGTACGCCGGCACGTGGAGATCAGCGCCGAGCGCTATGACCACCTCACCGGCGAGCTGCGCGCGACGTACCGCACGCTGGGGGAGAAGTCCGGTGGCGAGAGCCAGGAGCTGGTGGCGTTCATCGTCGGCTCCGCACTGCGCTTCCGGCTCGGCGACGAGATGCGCTCGCGACCGCGGTTCGCGCCGGTGTTCCTCGACGAGGGCTTCGTCAAGGCAGACTCCGAGTTCGCGGGCCGCGCGGTGCAGGCCTGGAAGGGCCTCGGCTTCCAGCTGATCATCGGCGTCCCGCTCGACAAGGTGACCGGCCTCGAGCCCCACATGGACGAGCTGCTGGCGATCACCAAGAACACCACGACCCACCAGTCGTGGATCACGCCGATCACCAACGCGGAGCCGGCCGAGGGCTGATCGTCGCGGCTACCTGCCCTGCAGGTCCGTGAAGTGGACTCCGCTGGGGGAGGCGATGGTCATCCACGCGCCGTTGTCGCCCGGCCGTGGTCGGCCGATGACCGCGGTGCACCGCAGCGGCTGCTTGCCGCACAGGTCACGGACCACGGCGCCGTCGAGGTCGCCGAGGTCGAACGCCGACGGGCGGGTCGAGGCGACCTCGCCGGCGTCGGTCAGCGACGTGCCGTCCCACAGCATGCTGCGCGCTCCGCCGCCGTCCGGGACGGTGAGCACCGCGTGGGCCTGGAAGAGGACGACCTCGAGCACCTTCGGCGAGCCGGTCTCCTTCACCAGCGCCTCGGCCATGGCCCTGGTCGCGGCCGTGGAGTACAAGTCGACGTCGCCGCTGCCGGAGCTGTGGATCTCGGTGCGGGTGGTGGTCGTGGTGGTCGTCGACGTCGTCGTGCTGTCGTCGTCGAGGGCGCTCACGACGAGCGCGGTGATCCCCGCCCCGGCGCCGCCGAGCACCACGAGGGCACCGACGACGAGCATGCCGACCCGGCGGCGCAGGCGCCGGCGCTCGCCGGCCGCGTCGTACGCCGGGTAGGTGCCGCCTGCGTAGGGCGCGGGTGTCGGCGGCGGGGCGCTGTCGTTCCCGGGTGCGTCGTACGGGCGCCACTGGTCGGCCATGACGAGATCCTAGAGAGCCAGGACCCAGGGGCGTGCTGACGCCGGGTCAGGCTCCCGTGTAGGACATGACGTGCTTGACCCGGGTGTAGTCCTCGAGCCCGTACATCGACAGGTCCTTGCCGTAGCCGGAGTGCTTGAACCCGCCGTGCGGCATCTCGGAGACGAACGGGATGTGGGCGTTGATCCACACCACACCGAAGTCGAGGGCCTTCGACATCCGCATCGCCCGGCCGTGGTCCCTGGTCCACACCGAGGAGGACAGGCCGTACTGCACGTCGTTGGCGAAGCGCACCGCCTCGGCCTCGTCGGCGAAGCGCTGGACGGTGATGACCGGGCCGAAGATCTCGTTCTGGATCACCTCGTCGTCCTGGCGCAGTCCGGAGACGACGGTGGCGTCGTAGAAGTAGCCGCCCTCACCGCCGGCGACGGTGGGCCGGCCGCCGCCGGCCTCGATCCGCGCGTGGTCGGGAAGCCGCTCGACCATGCCCGCCACCCGGGCGAGCTGGTCGGGGTTGTTGAGGGCGCCGTACGCCGCCGCGGGGTCGTCGGGCAGGCCGGTGCGGGTGCCGCGGGCCTGCTCGGCCAGGGCCGCGACGAGCTCGTCGTGGATGCCTGCGCCCGCGAGCACGCGGGTGGCGGCCGTGCAGTCCTGGCCGGCGTTGAAGTAGCCGGCCCCGGCGATCGCCGCGGCGGCCGACTCGACGTCGGCGTCGTCGAAGACCACGACCGGGGCCTTGCCGCCGAGCTCGAGGTGGACCCGCTTGAGGCCGGCGGCGGCCGAGGTGGCGACCTCCATGCCGGCCCGCACCGAGCCGGTGATCGCCACCAGCTGAGGGGTCCTGTGCTCGACCAGCGCGCGGCCCGCCGTACGGTCGCCGCAGACGACGTTGAGCACGCCCGCCGGCAGGAACTCGGCGGCGACCTCGGCGAGCAGCACCGTGCTGGCCGGGGTCGTGTCGCTCGGCTTGAGCACGATCGTGTTGCCGGCGGCCAGTGCCGGCGCGATCTTCCAGATCGCCATCATCAGCGGGTAGTTCCACGGCGTCACCTGGCCGACGACGCCGATCGGCTCGCGGCGGATCCACGAGGTGTGGTCCTTGAGGTACTCGCCGGCGCTCTTGCCCTCGAGGACCCGGGCGGCGCCGGCGAAGAAGCGGAACTCGTCGACGCTGGGCGGCAGCTCCTCGTCGGCGGTGATGCCGATCGGCTTGCCGGTGTTCTCGCACTCGGCCCGCACGAACTCGTCGGCGCGGTCCTCGATCGCCTGCGCGATGCGCAGCAGCGCCTCCTGCCGCTCCTTCGGGGTGGTCTCGCCCCAGGTCGCGAAGGCCCGCTCGGCGGCGCGCATCGCGCGGTCGACGTCCTCGGCGTCGCTGGCCGGTGCGGTCGTGTAGGCCCGGCCGGTCGCCGGGTTCACGATGTCGTAGGTGGCTCCGGAGGCGGCGTCGACGGATGCGCCGTCGATGAAGTTGCGCAGGGCGGTCATGGCTGGGGAGCGTAGCCAGCATCTCCGCCGCGCGAAAGCCCGGGGGCAACGAAATCCGTTGCAAATCAGGCGAGAGGCCACGGATTCGCTTGCTGTTTCCGCGCGTGGGCGTCAAGATGGTCGAGTGGTAGACGCAACGGCGCACGACGCCCTCCAGAAGTCCGCGCGGGATCACCTGTGGATGCACTTCACCCGCATGTCGTCGTACGACACGGCCGACGTGCCGATCATCGTCCGCGGTGACGGTGCCTACGTGTGGGACGCCCAGGGACGCAAGTACCTCGACGCCCTCGGTGGCCTGTTCGTCAGCCAGCTCGGCCACGGGCGCACCGACCTCGCCGAGGTGGCGGCCAAGCAGGCCTCCGAGCTCGCCTTCTTCCCGCTGTGGTCCTACGCCCACCCGACCGCGATCGAGCTCGCCGAGAAGATCGCGGGCTACGCGCCCGGCGACCTCAACCGGGTGTTCTTCACCTCGGGTGGCGGCGAGGCCGTCGAGTCGGCCTGGAAGCTGGCCAAGAACTACTTCAAGCTCGTCGGCAAGCCCGGCAAGCACAAGGTGATCAGCCGCGCGATCGCCTACCACGGCACCACCCAGGGCGCGCTGTCGATCACCGGGCTGCCCGGTCTCAAGGCTCCGTTCGAGCCGCTGGTGCCCTCGACCTTCCGGGTGCCCAACACCAACGCCTACCGGGCCTCCGAGATCACCGGCGGCTTCCTCGACGGCTCCGACGCTGCGTCATTGGAGGCCTTCGGCCGCTGGGCCGCCGACCAGATCGCGGTCGCCATCGAGAACGAGGGCGCCGACACCGTCGCCGCCGTCTTCCTCGAGCCCGTCCAGAACGCCGGCGGCTGCTTCCCGCCGCCCCCGGGATACTTCCAGCGGGTGCGCGAGATCTGCGACCAGTACGACGTCCTCCTGGTCTCCGACGAGGTCATCTGCGCCTACGGCCGGCTGGGCCACATGTTCGGCGCCGAGCGCTACGGCTACCAGCCCGACATCATCACCTCGGCCAAGGGCCTCACCTCCGGCTACTCGCCGCTCGGCGCGATGATCGCCAGCGACCGGATCTACGAGCCGTTCGCCCACGGCACCGAGACCTTCCTGCACGGCTACACCTTCGGCGGCCACCCCGTCTCCACGGCCGTCGCGCTGAAGAACATGGAGATCTTCGAGGACGAGAAAATCAACGAGGGCGTCCGCGAGCGCGAGGGCGCCTTCCGCGGCACCCTCGAGAAGCTGCTCGACCTGCCCATCGTCGGCGACGTCCGTGGCGACGGCTTCTTCTACGGCATCGAGCTGGTCAAGGACAAGGCGACCAAGGAGACCTTCGACGAGGACGAGTCCGAGCGCCTGCTGCGCGGCTTCCTCTCCAAGGCGCTGTACGACGCCGGCCTCTACTGCCGCGCCGACGACCGTGGCGACCCGGTCATCCAGCTCTCGCCGCCGCTGATCTGCGGCCAGGAGCACTTCGACGAGATGGAGCAGAAGCTCCGCGCCGTCCTCACCGAGGCGGCGGGGCTGCTGTAGCCGCGGGGACGCGCAGCAGCGCTGCCACCACGCAGCGGCGGTCGGGGACGGTGGGGGTCCCGGGCCGCCGCTTCGTCGTTGACTTGCCCCGTCCTCACCGTTGACTTGCCGCATCCTCCGTGTTGAGTTGCCGCTTCCTCACCTTTGAGTTGCCCGTCCCACGACGAGACGGGCAACTCAACGACGAGGAAGCGGCAACTCAACGACGAGAAAGCGGAAACTCAACGTCAGGCAGCAGCCCGCTTGCGGGTCACCAGCATGTTGGTGAGCACCAGGAACAGCGAGATCAGGAACATGACCGTGCCGACGACGTTGACCTGCATCGGGATGCCGCGCTGGGCGACACCCCACACGAACATCGGGAAGGTCACGGTCTGGCCGGCGTTGAGGTTCGTGATGATGAAGTCGTCGAAGGACAGCGAGAAGCTCAGCAACGCGGCGGCCGCGATGCCGGGGAAGACCAGTGGGAAGGTCACCCGCCAGAAGGTCGTCCACTCGCTGGCATAGAGGTCCATCGCGGCCTGCTCGAGGTTCTCGTCGAGGCCGGAGAGTCGTGCCTTCACGGTCACGATCACGAAGGACAGGCAGAACATCACATGGGCGATGAAGATCGTCACGAAGCCCAGCCGTCCGCCGAAGCCGCCCGCGACGAACAGCGCGAGCAGCGAGGAGCCCATCACGATCTCGGGGGAGGCCATCGGCAGGAAGATCACGGTGTTGGCGACCGAGCGCCCGATGAAGTCGTGGCGGACCAGTGCGAACGCGGCGAGGGTGCCCAGCAGGGTCGCCACGAGGGTCGCGAGCAGGCCGATCTCGATGCTGCGTACGACGGCCGAGCACATGCCGTCCGGACGGCACGGGTTGGCCCAGTTGCTCCAGGTGAAGTCGCGGAACGCGTAGACGTTGCGGGACTTGCTGTTGTCGTTGAAGCTCATCAGCATCACGACGGCGATGGGCACGAACATGTAGACCAGCACGAGCAGACCGGCCGCGAGCACCAGGTGCTCGCCGATCCACCGCCCGGCGCGCTGCACGCCGTTCATACGAGCTCCTCCGTCCCCGCCGTGCGGATGTAGACCATGACCATGGCGACGATGATCGCCATCAGGATCACCGAGAGCGCGCCCGCCGTGGCGTAGTCACCGGTGCTGGTGAACAGGTTCTGGATGACGTTGCCGACCATGCGCTGGTTGGGACTGCCCAGCAGCGCCGCGTTGATGTAGTCGCCCGCGGCCGGGATGAAGGTCAGCAGGGTCCCGGCCACGACCCCCGGCTTCGACAGCGGCAGGGTCACCTTCAGGAAGCCGCGCGCGGGGGAGGCGTACAGGTCGCCCGCCGCCTCGATCAACCGGCCGTCGATCTTCTCGAGGCTGGCGTAGAGCGGCAGCACCATGAACGGCAGGAAGTTGTAGACCAGGCCGGCGATCACCGCGACCGGGGTGGCCAGGAGCCGGCCGTCGTCGCCGAGCACGTGCAGGAACTGCAGCGTGTCCACGACGAACCCGTCGTCGGCGAGGATCAGCTTCCACGACAGGGTGCGCACCAGGAAGCTGGTGAAGAACGGCGCGATCACCAGCACCAGCAGGAGGTTGCGCCACCGGCCGGCCTTGAACGCGATCGCGTAGGCCAGCACGTAGCCGAGCACCAAGCAGATCGCGGTCGCGACGCCGGCGTACCACAACGAGCGGAGGAGCGGCTCCCAGAACTGGTGGAGTGCGTCGACGAAGTTCGCGAAGCGGTAGTCGACGTCGTACCCGGTCAGCACGGAGCCCTTCGGGTCGAAGAGGCTGGTCGCGAGCAGCGAGTAGAACGGGATGACGAAGAACAGCGCGAGCCACAGGCCCGCGGGCAGCATCAGCCAGTAGCCGGTGAAGCGTCCGCGCCGCATCGCCCTACGCCTCCTCGATCACGCCGGCGTTCACGTCCTGGCTGGCGGGCAGCAGGAATGCGAACTCGGGGCGCCACGACACGTCGACCTTGGTTCCCTTGTCGAGCACGGCGCGGCGGCCGGTGTTCTGCTCGAAGGACATCAGCTCCTGGCCCCAAGGCATCATCACGAGGTACTGGGTGCTGACGCCCACGAAGCTGACGTCGGTGATGATGCCGCCGGTCATGTGGTTGCCCGGGGCGTCGATCGGCTCGCCGGCCGGGGCGATGAGCACCTTCTCGGGCCGGATGCCGACCCAGCCGTCGCCGCTGCGGGTGTGCGCCCGCTCGGCGGGGATGGAGACCTGGATGCCGTGCATGTCGACGCGTACGACGTCGCCCTCTGCGCTCGAGACGGTGCCGGGAACCAGGTTGGACTGGCCGAGGAAGTTGGCGACGAAGGTGGTGCGCGGGTTCTCGTAGAGCTCGGCGGGGGAGCCCATCTGCTCGATCACGCCGCCGTTCATGACGGCGATGGTGTCGGCCATGGTCATCGCCTCCTCCTGGTCGTGCGTGACGTGCACGAAGGTGAGGCCGACCTCGGTCTGGATCCGCTTGAGCTCGATCTGCATCGCGCGGCGCAGCTTGAGGTCGAGCGCGCCGAGCGGCTCGTCGAGCAGCAGCACCTCGGGCCGGTTGATCAGCGCGCGGGCCAGCGCGACACGCTGCTGCTGGCCACCCGACATCTGCGGCGGCTTCTTGCTCGCCTGCGACTCGAGCTCCACCAGTGCGAGCATCTCCTTGACCTGCGCGTCGACGTCCTTGACCTTGCGCCGGCGCAGGCCGAAGGCGACGTTCTCGTGGATGTCGAGGTGCGGGAAGAGCGCGTAGTTCTGGAAGACCGTGTTGACCGGGCGGCGGTACGGCTTCTCGTAGGTGATCTCGTCCTCGCCGAGGTGGATCGTGCCCGAGGTCGGCACCTCGAGCCCGGCGACCATCCGCAGCGTCGTGGTCTTGCCGCAGCCGGAGGGGCCCAACAGCGCGAAGAAGCTGCCGGCGGGGACCTCGAGGTCGAGGGAGCGCACGGCCGTGAAGGTCGCGAACTCCTTGGTGAGCGCGGTGAGCCGGAGACTCCGGCCGCTGTCAGCCGCCAATGACATCGGCGAAATCTCCTTCGTAGGCGCGGATCTGGAACTCCTCGAGGGCCATGAACGAGTGCATCGTCTTCAGCGACTCGGCGGACGGGAAGATCAGCTGGTTGTCAACGAGGCTCGGATCGACCTTCTCCATCGCCTCCTGGGCGCCCTTGACCGGGCAGATGTACCAGACGTACGCCGCGAGCTTCGCGGCCACCTCGGGCTCGTAGTAGTAGTTGACCCACTCCTCGGCGTTGCCCTGGTGGGTCGCGAGGTTCGGGACCAGCATGTTGTCGGACCAGATCATCTGGCCCTCCTCGGGGGAGACGAAGACGAGGTTCTCGTCCTCGGCGGCCGCGACGTCACCGGACCAGGCCTCGCAGGCCAGGATGTTCCCGGCGGACAGGTCCTGGATGTAGTCGTTGCCCGTGAACGCCCGCACCTGGCCGTCGTTGCGGGCCTTGCGCAGCCGGTCGATGGCGTTGTCCCAGTCGTCCTGGTCGAAGTTCGCCGGGTCGGCGCCCTCGGTCAGCATGATCAGGCCCATCGTGTCGCGCATCTCGGTGAGCAGCGAGATGCGGCCGCGCAGGTCCGAGCGGGTGAGCAGCTCCTCGAAGGAGCGCACCTCCTTGACCTTCGACTTGTTGTAGGCGATGCCGGTCAGGCCGCTCTGCCACGGGGCCGAGTAGGTGCGGTCCGGGTCCCAGCCGACGTGCTGCAGCGAGTCGATCAGGTTGGCGTGGACGTTGGGCACCTTCGCCTTGTCGAGAGGCTGGATCCAGCCGACCTGGATCATCCGGGCCGCCATCCAGTCGGTGAGCACGAACATGTCGCGCTTCGAGGACTGGCACGAGCCGAGCTGGTTGACGACCTTGGCGAAGAACTCGAGGTTGTCGTTGACGTCGGCGGTGTAGCTGACCTTGATCCCGGTGCGCTTCTCGAACTCGGTGAGCGTCGAGGTGTAGTCCCCGTCGTCCTCGTCGATGTAGCCGGGCCAGTTCGACACGACCAGCCGCTTGTCGGACGACGACAGGTCGCGGACCCGGCACGACGCCGGGTCCTGCTTGCGGTCAGGGGTGCCGAACAGCGGCAGCACGCCGAGACTGGCGCCGCCGAGCAGGACGCCGGCACCTCCTCGAAGGGCCGCCCTGCGACTCAGACGGGCATGGACCACTGATTGCACCTCCCCAGAACAGAACGTGCCGATCGTGGCATGACCTAGGTCACGTGACAAGCGATTCCGAAGGGGATTTACGTGATTGCAACGAAATCCGCACTTCCCTAGGATCGAGGCGTGTCCAAGCCGAAGTCGCCGCCCCTCGATGACGTCTCGAAGGCGATCATCGCCGAGCTCCAGGAGGACGGACGGCGCTCGTACGCCGCTATCGGCAAGGCCGTCGGCCTGTCCGAGGCGGCGGTGCGCCAGCGGGTCCAGCGGCTCGTCGAGAGCGGGGTGATGCAGGTTGTCGCGGTCACCGATCCCACCGAGATCGGCTTCGCCCGCCAAGCGATGATCGGGATCCGCGCCACCGGCGAGCTCGAGCCGATCGCCGAGGCCCTCGCGGAGCTGAAGGACGTCGACTACGTCGTGATCACGGCCGGCTCCTTCGACCTGCTCGCGGAGGTGGTCGCGGAGAGCGACGAGCACCTGCTCGAGATCATCTCCCGGCGGATCCGCCCGCTTCCCGGCGTGCTGAGCACCGAGACCCTGCTCTATCTCAAGCTGGTCAAGCAGACCTACTCGTGGGGCGTGCGCTGAGCCGCGACAGCAGATGCTTGACGAGAGACGTGCCACCGGCGCATGGTGGTTGCGCTATCTGAAGTGAGTTGCGAATAGCGCAACGCGGGTTGCCTCCCGGGAGGACGCGGACATGGCCGAGGTGACGCTAGAGAAGTCGACGGGGCCCGGGGACGAGCAGCCGGGCCAGCCGGGCCACGCGGGTGGGGCGCCGGTCCCGCTGGACCGGGTCACCTTCGGTGTGGCCGCGGCCCTCGTCCTCGCCTTCCTGCTGTGGGGTGCCGTCGACTCGGACTCGATGACCACCAGCACGAGCAAGACGCTGGCCTGGGTCACCGGGAACTTCGGCTGGATGTTCGTGCTCGTCAGCGCCGGGTTCCTCATCCTGTCCTGCTATCTCGCGGTGACGCGCTACGGCAACATCAGGCTCGGTCCCGACGACTCGACCCCCGAGTTCTCGACCTTCTCCTGGGTGTCGATGATGTTCGCCACCGGGATGGGGATCGGCCTGATGTTCTGGGGCGTCGCCGAGCCGCTGACCTACCTCACGTCGACCGACCCCGGCAGCACCCCGCCGGGCCGGGCCGAGGCGGGCACCCCCGAGGCGGCCCGTACGTCGATGGAGTACGCGTTCTTCCACTGGGGCCTGCACCCGTGGTCGATGTACGCCGTCATCGGGCTCGCGATCGGCTACTTCGCCTACCGCAAGGGCGCGGGCAACCTGGTGTCCGGGGCGTTCGGCCCACTGCTGGGGCGCCGGGCGACCGAGGGACCGGGCAAGGCGATCGACGTGATCGCCATCTTCGCGACCCTCTTCGGCTCGGCGACCTCGCTCGGCCTCGGCGCCCTGCAGATCACCGGCGGGCTCGACGACGTGTTCGGCTCGGGGGAGTCCAAGTGGCTCACCGTCGGCGTCATCGCGGTGCTCACGGCATGCTTCGTGCTGTCCGCGGTGAGCGGTGTCGACAAGGGCGTGCAGATCCTCTCCAACGCCAACGCGGTCGCCGCCGTGCTGCTGGTGTTCTTCCTCTTCGTCGTCGGCCCGACCGTGTTCATCCTGAGCACGTTCACCGAGTCGCTCGGCGGCTACCTCACCCACCTGCCGGCGATGTCCTTCCGCACCGGCGCCTTCGGCGGCGACGCGTTCATCAGCGGCTGGACGATCTTCTACTGGGCCTGGTGGGTGTCCTGGACGCCCTTCGTCGGCATGTTCATCGCCCGGATCTCCAAGGGCCGCACGATCCGCGAGTTCGTGATCTACGTGATCGCGGTCCCGAGCCTGGTCTCGTTCGTGTGGTTCTCGATCATGGCCGGGTCCGCCTTCGACGTACAGCTGAGCGGTGCCGACGACCTGGGGGCGGTGCTCGCGAAGGAGGGCAGCGAGAGCGCGCTGTTCACGACCCTGCGCGAGTATCCGATCGCGTCGGTGACCGTGGTCCTGGCCGTGTTCCTCATCGCGATCTTCTTCATCACCGGCGCGGACTCCGCCTCGATCGTGATGGGCATGCTGAGCCAGCACGGCAAGGAGGAGCCGATGCGATGGCTGGTCGTCTTCTGGGGCGTCGCCCAGGGGGCTGTGGCCTCGATCCTGCTGTGGTCCGGCGGACTGAGCGCCCTGCAGACGCTCGTGATCATCGTCGCCGGGCCGTTCATGCTGATCATCGTCGCGATGTGCGTGTCGCTGGTGAAGTCGTTGCGGGCCGAGCCCTACGAGTCCACGCTGCCTCCGCGCGTACGCCGCGCCGTCCTGCACGCGCAGAAGTACGACCTCATCGACCACCAGAACGTCGCCCTCGCCAGCCTGGGCGCCGACATCGCGCCCGAGGCCGCCCGCGAGGACGACGAGGTCCCGTGATGCGCACCCACGACCGGGCCACGGTCCGCCGGCTGCTCGCAAGTGCGCGCTACGAGATCCTCCCGACCGCGACGATCGAGGCCAAGGTCCTCGAGGCCGTCCCGACCGAGGTCCCGTTGACGGTCACCGCCTCGCCGTCGATGGGGCTCGAGCGCACCGTCGGCACCGCGGAGCGCCTGGCCGCCGCCGGCTACACCGTCGTCCCGCACCTGGCGGCGCGGATGGTGAGCGGTCGCGCCGAGCTGGTGGAGCTCGCCGCGCGGCTGGCCGAGGCCGGGATCACCAACGTCTTCGTGCCCGGCGGCGACGCCGACCCGGTCGGCGACTACCACGACGCGGTCTCGCTGTTGGAGGACCTGACCGCGATCGGCAGCCCGTTCGCGCAGATCGGCGTGACCGGCTATCCCGAGAGCCACCCGAAGATCCACGACGACCTGACCGTGCAGTCGATGTGGGACAAGCGCAAGCATGCGACGTACATCGTCAGCAACCTCACCTTCGACCCGGCGGTGATCAAGGACTGGCTGCAACGCGTACGGCGTCGCGGCATCGACCTGCCTCTCCTGCTCGGTGTCCCGGGCCCGGTCGAGCGGACCAAGCTGCTGGGCATGGCGACCAAGATCGGCGTCGGCGACTCGACCCGGTTCCTGGCCAAGCAGAAGGGCCTGATGACCCGCCTGGTCGCCCCCGGCGGGTTCACCGGGGAGTCGTTCGTGGAGCGCTGTGCGCCGACCCTGGGCGACCCGCTGATGCGCGTTGCCGGGCTGCACGTCTACACCTTCAACCAGGTTGCCGAGACCGAGGCGTGGCGCCGGGACTGGCTGGCGCGGCTCGACGGCTGAGTCCTCGGGTAGAGCTCGGCGAGACGGCGCTCGACCTCCTCGTGGTCGAGCCGACGCTGGCGCGCGGGGTGGTCCGGCGGCACGGGGCGACCGTGAGCGACCAGTGCGCCCGCGTCGATGCCGTGGGCGATCTCGCGCACGACCCGCCATGCGGATCGAAGGGCGGTGGTGGTGAGGTTCCGGTAGGTGGTCATGCCTCAACCCTCCGCCTGCCGAGCGTTCGCGAGTAGTGGCAAGATCGACAACAAATGCTAGTTTCTTGCCATGCCATCGCAGCCGTCGATCGCGGTCCCGATCGTGGAGGGCATGACGCTCTTCGAGATCGGCATGCCGCTCGAGGCGCTGGGCTACGACTGGGACCGTGAGGCGAGCCCGCTCTACGACGTCACGCTGTACGGCGACCTGAGGGGCGTGCGGGTCCACGGCGGCTCCCGGCTGGTGCCGCACCGGCCGCTCGCCGCGCTCGACGAGGCCGACACCGTCCTGGTCCCGGCGATCCGCCCGGACGAGCCGGCGAACCCGGCGCTGGTGGGTGCGCTGCGCCGGGCCGCGGCCGCCGACGTACGCATGGTCTCGCTGTGCACCGGCGCCTTCGCGCTGGCGGAGGCGGGCATCCTCGACGGCCGCCGGGCCACGACGCACTGGCGCTGGGCCGACCTCCTCCAGCGCCGCTACCCGGCGATCGACGTGGACGCCCGCGCGATCTACGTCGACGACGGAGTGCTCACCAGCGCCGGCTCGGCGGCCGGGCTCGACCTCTGCCTCCACCTGATCCGCACCGACCACGGCCAGCAGGCCGCGAACACGATCGCGCGCAACCTCGTGATCGCCGCGCACCGTGACGGCGACCAGGCGCAGTACGTCGCCGCGGACCCGCTGACCGAGCAGGCGCACTGGCTCGACGACCTCCGGGCCTGGCTGCACGCCCACCTGCACGACGACATCACCCTCGAGCGGCTCGCCGGCGCGGCCGCGGCATCACCTCGTACCCTCGCCCGGCGCTTCCAGCGCGACATCGGGACCACGCCCATGCGCTGGGTGGCCGCCGAGCGGATCGCGATCGCCAAGCGCCTGCTCGAGACGACCGACCTGCCGCTCGACCGGATCGGCCACGACGCCGGCTACTACTCCCCGGCGACCTTCCGGGCGAGCTTCATCTCCGACGTCGGGATCACGCCCGGTCGCTACCGGCGCCGCTTCGCAGCACGAGGCGGGCCAGGGCAGTCTCCAGGCCGGCCTGACCGGCCTCGACGACGGTGAGCGGCAGGCCGATGGTCGCCGCAGCGTCCTCGGCCAGCCGCCTGAGCTCGTCGTCCGGCTGCTCGGCGAGCCACACGACCCGGGTGTAGGCGCCGAAGTAGTCGCCGCGCAGGTCGGGGTAGCGGTCCAGGCCGAGCTCGCGCACGACGGTGCGGGCGAAGGAGCGGACCAGGAAGTCGGTCAGGACGTAGGTGCCGGGCTGGTCCTCGAAGAGCCGCGCCAGCCGCTCCGGTCCCGCGATCACGTCGTAGCAGTGCAGCCCGGGCAGCCGCTCGATGCCGAGCTCGGCGCACACGGCGTCGAGCGCGCCGTAGGTGCCGCAGTCGGCGTACCCGATCGCGACCCGGTGCCCGGCCGCGAGCAGCCGCTCGGCCAAGGGCCGGACCTCGCCGGCGATCAGCTGCGGCTGGTTGTGCAGCAGCGGGGGGAGCGGGTGGACGGTGACCGGCCAGCCGCGGCGCGCGGCGATCTCGGCCGCGGGCTGGGCGAGCGCCCCGCAGGCGATCAGGTCCAGGCCGGCGGGCTCAGAAGGCGAGCTGGTCGACGAACCGGTCGTTGAAGTCGGGGCGGTCCGAGAGCTCGACATAGGTCACCTCCTGCAGCAGTGCCGCCGCACCGGCCCGTTCGCGCACGGACAGCAGTGCCATCTTCGCGCCCTCGCCGGCCACGTTGCCGGCCGAGACGATGCGCAGCACGGGCAGCTTCGGGACCAGCCCGATCCGGACCGCGGAGGCGGGGGAGATGTAGCTGCCGAACGAGCCCGCCATCAGCACCTGCTGGACGTCGCGGTGCTCCAGCCCGAGCTCCTCGAGCAGCAGCGTCCAGCCGGTGGAGATCGCCGCCTTCGCGAACTGGAGCTCGCGCACGTCGCGCTGCGAGAGCACCACGCACTCCTCGGGTACGGCGTCCGCGTGGGGACGGTGCAGCACGAAGACCCGCTCCTCGCCGATCCTGGTCAGCCGGTCGGCCAGCGCCGGCGCGACCTCCGGCGCCTGCTCGTCCGGCACGAACCGTCCCGAGGCGTCGAGCAGCCCGACCCGCACCAGCTCGGCCACGGCGTCGACGAGCCCCGAGCCGCACAGGCCCTTCGGCTCGACGTCGCCGATCACGCCCAGCTGGACGGCGTCCTCGGGCGTGGCGCCGAGCTTGATCACCTCGATCGCGCCGTCGGCGGCGCGCATGCCACACCTGATCGCGCCGCCCTCGAACGCCGGGCCCGCCGGTGCCGCGGTCGACAGGATCCGGTCCCCGTCGCTCACGACCAGCTCGCAGTTGGTGCCGACGTCGATGAACAGCCGGGTCCGCTTGTCGCGGTCCATGCCGGTCGCGAGCATCCCGGCCACGATGTCGCCGCCGACATAGGCGCCCAGAGCCGGGAAGAAGACCGCCCGAGCCCGGGGGTGGACGTCGAGCCCGACGTCGCTGGCCAGCACGGTCGGGGGCTGGGCGGTGGCCATCACGAACGGCGCGACGCCGAGCGGCTCGGGGGCGATGCCGAGCACGAGCGCGGTCATGGTGGCGTTGCCGGCGATCGCGACCTCGTAGACCTGCCGCGGGTCGACGCCACCCTCGCGGCAGACCTGCGCGGCCAGCTCCGCGAGCGTCGTGGCCGCCGCCTGCTGCAGTCGGGGCAGGGTCTTCGGATCCAGCATCGTGGCGCTGATCCGGGTGATCACGTCGCCGCCGTACGGCTGCTGCTTGTTGAGCATGGACGCCACGCCGACCGGCGTGCCGAGGGCGACGTCGAGCAGTGTCGCCACCACGGTGGTCGTGCCGAGGTCGAACGCGATCGCGTAGCGCTGCCCCGTCGTGTCGCCGGGCTCGACGTCGACGAGGACCTCGTCGACGACGACCGCGGTGACCTTCCAGTCCGCCGCGCGGAGCACGTGGGGGAGTCGGCGCAGGGCGTGCAGGTCGGGCTGTGGGGCGAGGTCGTCGATCGCCGCCAGCAGCCGGTCGAGGTCGGTGCGCTGGTCGGACAGGTCCGGCTCGGCCAGCTCGACGTACCGCTTCTGCACCGCCGGGCGCAGGATCACCTGGCGCCCGACGCCCACGGTCGCGGCCTTCGGACGCGTGGTGAGCGGCGGTACGTCGACCTTCAGGTCGCGCGTTGCCTGCACCAGGCAGGCCAGCCGCCACCCCGCGTCCAGCTGGTCGCGGGTGAACGTGCGCACGTCGTGGCGCGAGACGGGCGTGGGGTTTCGAGACGGTCGCTGCGCGACCTCCTCAACCACCGAGGTGACGCGCACCTTGCACTTGTGGCAGGTGCCGTGGCCACCGCAGGTGGAGTCGATGGCGATGCCGTTCCAGGACGCGGAGTCGAAGACCGTCACGCCGGGCGGCACCCGCACGCTGCGCTGCGTGGGCGGGGCGCCGCCGGCGTCCTCGACGTTGAACGACAGCTCGACCCGGCCGGCGCCGTCATGGGTCACCAGCTCCGTGCCGGGGCTGGCCATCAACCCCTCGCGGCGGACGTGGTCGAGCGAGAAGTCCGGATCGGGGACGTCCGGGTCGGAGGTCATCCCGGCCTCATGCCGTCGCCGCCTGCCGGGCCCGGTGCGCCGCGATCCAGGCGCCGCCCCACTCGTCGTGGCCGAGCAGCAGGTCGGCGGCCTTGACCGCCTCGACGATCTGCGGGGTGCGGGTGTCCATGATGGCGGAGGTCAGGCCGGCCTGCATGGCCATCGGGAGGAACCCCGCCCCGAGGGCGTGCCGCGAGGGCATGCCGAAGGAGACGTTCGAGGCGCCGCAGGTCATGTTGACGCCGAACTCGTCGCGGATGCGCCGAACGGTCTCGAAGAAGGTCAGCGCGACCGTCCCGTCGGCTCCGATCGGCATGGCGAGCGGGTCGATCACGATGTCGGCCTGGGCGATGCCGTACTCCGTGGTCGCGACCTGGACGATCTTGCGGGTCAGCTCGACCCGCTTGTCGACCTCCATCGGGATCTCGTCCTCGTCGTTGGGCAGGGCGATGATCGCGGCGTCGTACTTCTTGACCAGGGGCAGGATCTGCGCCATCCGCTCGTCCTCGGCGGTGATCGAGTTGACCAGCGCGCGGCCCTGGTAGACCGCCAGCCCGGCCTCGAGCGCCTCGACGACCGAGGAGTCGATGCAGATCGGCTTGTCGGTGAGCCTCTGCACCATCGTGATCGCCTTGGCCAGCAGGTCGGCCTCGTCGGTCAGCGGCACGCCCATGTTGACGTCGAGGACGTCGGCACCGCCCTCGACCTGCGCCTGGACGTCGCGCTCGATCGCCGAGAGGTCGCCGGCGCGCAGCTGCTCCTGGAAGATCCGGCGCCCGGTCGGGTTGATCCGCTCACCGATCAGGCAGAACCGGGTGTCGTGCCCGATCACGACCTCCTGGGTCGCCGACCGCAGCCGGGTCTCGAGGCGGGGGGCGCTCATGCGGGGACCGTCGCGCGCTTCTCGTGGAGCAGTGCCTTGGCGCGCTTCACGGTCTGCGAGGCGTCGGCGGCGTACCCGTCGGCGCCGACCGCGTCGGCGTACTCCTGGGTGACGGGGGCGCCGCCGACCATCACGATGACCTCGTTGCGCAGCCCGGCCTTCTCGAGGGCGTTCATGTTGGCCTTGAACATCGGCATCGTGGTGGTGAGGAATGCCGAGAACCCGACGATGTCGGGCTGGTGCTCCTCGATCGCTGCGACGAACTTCTCCGGCGCCACCTGCACCCCGAGGTCGATCACCTCGAACCCGGCGCCCTCCAGCATGATGTTGACCAGGTTCTTGCCGATGTCGTGGACGTCGCCCTTGACCGTGCCCATCAAGAACTTGCCGATCGTCTCGACCCCGGTCTCGGCGAGCAGCGGCCGCAGCCGCTCCATGGCGCCGGCCATCGCCCGGCCGGCGATGAGCATCTCCGGGACGAAGAAGTCGCCGCGCTCGAAGCGGGCGCCGACCTCCTCGAGCGAGGGGATGAGCGCGTCGAAGAGCAGCGTCTGCGGCTCCATGTCGAGCGCGAGCCCGTCGTTGGTCAGCTCGAGCACCCGCGGGGCGTTGCCGACCAGCGTCTCGTCGTACAGGCCCTGCAGGATCTCTTCTGGGGTCATGCCACGCCCTCCTTGCGCGTGCGCCGACGCAGCAGCCCGGATAGCTGCTCCGCTCGGTTGCTCAACTGTCGTCCGATCTCGTCGCGCCGCTCGGCCAGGCGCGGCGTGGGCCCCGAGATGCCGAGTGCCGCGACCACCTCGCCGCTGCTGCCCCGCACCGGCGCGGCGACGCCGGAGAGGCCGATCTCGAGCTCGTCGACGGTGCCGGCCCAGCCGCGGCGGACGACCTGGGCGAGCTCGCGGCGCAGCACCTCGCGGTCGGTGACCGTGTGCGGCGTCGCCTGGTCGAGCTCGCCGGCGGGCAGGTCGACGAGGCCGTGCGCCAGCAGCACCTTGCCGAGTGCCGAGGTGTGGGCGGGCACGTCGACGGTGGTCCAGTCGCGGGTGCCGAGAAGGTACGTCGAGTCGACCTGCGCCACCTGCACGACCCGGTCGCCGCGGCACACCGAGAGGTGGACGGTCTCGCCGGTGTCGGCGCCGACCCGGTCCATCGTGGACCTGGCCAGCCGCACCAGCTCCTCCCACGGGTCGTGGCGCGCGGCGTAGAGCCAGAACAGCGGACCGGCGACGTAGGACCCGGCGGCGTTGCGCTCGAGGAGCTCGTTGCGCTCGAGGGCGGCAAGCATCCGTGAGGTCGTCGACTTCGGCAGTCCGCAGGAGTCCTGCAGGTCCGCGAAGCTCAGCGGCTCGTCCGCCCGCACGACCGTGGCGACGAGCAGGGCGGCGCGGTCCACCGCCTGCGTGCCGGTGTTCGGGGGCGTGCTCATCGGGTGCTCACCGTGGTTCCGTTCGTTCGCGAAGAGTTCCATGATGTGGAACTCAGATCCCATATCATGAGGCTAGGATGCCGAAGGATTCCCGGTCAAGGACCCAAGGAGGCTCGATGTTCCAGAACCGGATGCCGCGCTACGAAGTGCTCTCCGCCGATGCGATGGCCACGCTCGACAAGGGCTGGCGCAGGCTGATGACCGAGATCGGCGTCGAGTTCATGGACGAACGGGCGCTCGAGCTCTTCCGCAAGGCGGGCCAGCGCGTCGAGGGCAACACGGTCTTCCTCGACCCCGACTTCGTGCTCGCGCAGGTGGCGAAGGCGCCCGCGGAGTTCGACGTCCAGGCCCGCAACCCGGCCAACAGCATCCACATCGGCGGCGACTCGATGGCCTTCGGCGCGGTGTACGGGCCCCCGTTCGTGCGCCAGGGCGAGGTCCGCCGTGACGCGACCATGGACGACTTCCGCAGCTTCACGAAGCTCGCCCAGTCGTTCCCCGTCCTCGACTCCGCCGGCGGCGTCATCTGCGAGCCCAACGACACCCCGCTCGACAGCCGGCACCTCGACATGACGCTCGCGCTGCAGACGCTGACCGACAAGGTCTACATGGGCAATGTCGTCTCGGGCGTCAACGCCGCCGACACCCTGGCGATGACCTCGATCCTGTTCGGCTCGCGCGAGGCGATCGAGGAGACGCCCGCGACCATCTCGCTGATCAACTGCAACTCACCGCTGCGCTGGGACGACCGCATGCTCGAGGCGCAGTTCGAGTACTCCGGCGCCGGGCAGCCCGTCGTACTGACTCCGTTCATCCTGATGGGCGCCATGTCGCCGGTGACCATCCCGGCCGCCCTGGTCCAGCAGATCGTCGAGGCGCTGTCCGGCATCGCGCTGTCCCAGCTGATCCGGCCAGGTACCCCGGTCATCTTCGGATCGTTCCTGTCGAACATCGACATGCAGTCCGGCTCGCCCACCTTCGGGACGCCGGAGTCGGGCCTCGGCCTGCTGTGCACCGGCCAGATCGCCCGGCACTTCGGGCTGCCGTTCCGCACCGGTGGCGGCCTGACCTCCTCGCAGGTGGCCGACGCGCAGGCCGGCTACGAGGCGCTGATGACGATGCTGCCGACCTTCCTGGCCGGCGCGAACTGGGTGATGCACTCCGCCGGGTGGCTCGAGGGCGGCCTGGTCGCCGGCTACGAGAAGTTCATCGTCGACATCGAGCTGCTGCAGATGATGCAGGCCGAGTTCACGCCGTTGGAGATCGACGAGGACTCGATGGCGTTCGGCGCCCACGAGGAGGTCGGGCACGGCGGCCACTTCCTCGGCGCCATGCACACCATGGAGCGCTTCCGCACCTGCTTCTACCGCCCGTTGCTGTCGTCCTCGGAGAACTACGAGCGGTGGATGCGGGGCGGCGGCAAGGACGCCAACACCCGGGCCGAGGAGATCTACCGCAAGAAGCTCGAGGAGTACGAGGCGCCGCCGCTGGACGCGGCGATCGAGGAGGAGCTGCGGGAGTACGTCGTCCGCCGCCGGGCCGAGCTCGGTGACTGAGCGGGTGACTGAGCGGGTGATCGAGCGGGTGGGCGGCGTGGCCAGCGCCCCGTCCGGAGACTTCGTCCTGGTCCTCACCTGTCCCGACCGGCCGGGCGTGGTGCACGCCGTGTCCGGGTTCCTGGTGGCCCACGGCGGCAACATCATCGAGAGCCAGCAGTTCGGCGACCAGATCACGGGCACCTTCTTCATGCGGCTCGACTTCGTCGTCGACGGGGAGGAGGTGAGCGCCGAGGGGCTGCGCGCCGACTTCGCCGAGGTCGCCGAACGGTTCGCGATGACCTTCGAGCTGTGGGACGCGAAGGCGCCGTACCGCACCCTGATCATGGTCTCCAAGCACCTGCACTGCCTCAACGACCTGCTCTTCCGCCACAGCACCGGGTCGCTGCAGATCGAGATCCCCGTGGTGGTGTCCAACCACCGCGACGCCGAGCCGCTGGCCCGGGCCCACGGCCTGGAGTTCGTGCACGTCCCGGTCACCCCCGACACCAAGGAGCAGGCCGAGGACCGGCTGCGGGAGCTGATCGCCGAGCACGACGTCGACCTGGTCGTGCTGGCCCGCTACATGCAGGTGCTCTCGGACCGGATGTGCGCCGAGCTCAGCGGACGGGCCATCAACATCCACCACTCGTTCCTGCCGAGCTTCAAGGGCGCCAAGCCGTACCACCAGGCCTTCGACCGCGGGGTGAAGCTGGTCGGCGCGACCGCGCACTACGTCACCGCCGACCTCGACGAGGGCCCGATCATCGAGCAGGACGTCGTCCGCGTCGACCACGGCTTCAACCAGGACCAGCTGGTGACCGCGGGACGCGACGTCGAGGCGCAGGTGCTCTCTCGTGCCGTGCGCTGGCACGCCGAGTCCCGGGTCCTGCTCAACGGGCACCGCACGGTGGTCTTCCGCTGACGCACATCGGGCATATCGTTGCGCCATGAGCAACAGTGAGGCGGCCACGGTCCAGTCCGTCGACCGGGCGCTGACCATCCTGGAGGTACTGGCCCGGTTGGGCACGGCGGGCGTCACCGAGATCGCGGCCGAGCTCGAGGTCCACAAGTCGACGGCCTTCCGGCTGGTCTCCACGTTGGAGGCGCACCGGCTGGTCGAGCAGGCGGGCGATCGGGGCCGCTACTCGCTCGGCGTGGGACTGCTCCGGCTCGCGGGTGCCACGACCGCCCGGCTGGACCTGGTGCAGGAGGCACGCCCGATCACCCGGCAGCTGGCGGCCGACACGGGGGAGACGGTCAACCTGACGGTGCGCGCCGAGCACGCGGCGCTCTACCTCGACCAGGTCGCGGGCTCCTCCGCACTGCAGTCCCACAACTGGGTGGGCCAGCACATCCCGCTGCACGCGACGAGCAACGGCAAGGTGCTGCTCAGCGAGCTCACGCCCGAGCAGCTGGCCGAGGCGCTCGGCTCCCTGGCCCGGTTCACACCGGCGACCATCACCAACAAGGCGCAGCTGCGCAAGGAGCTGGCGACGATCCGCGAGCAGGGCTACTCCTTGGCGATCGACGAGCTCGAGGTCGGGCTCACCGCGGTGGCCGCGCCGATCCGCAACGCCCACGGTGACGTCATCGCCTCGATCAGCGTCTCCGGGCCCACGTTCCGGCTCTCCTCGGAGCGGCTCGAGGCGGTGATCCCGCAGTGCCTGGCCGCGGCCGGGGAGATCTCCCACCGGCTGGGCTGGAGCTGGCGCGAGTGAGCCCGCGCCGCTGAGCCCGGGCCGCGGGGGTCCTTGACGCGGGCGCGGGATCGCAGCATTCTCAGAGCGTTGCGCAACGAGAAGTGTTGTGCGTCATACGCAACACCTGTCCTGGAAGGAGGTGGCGCGGTGCCGGATCTCTTCGTCGACGGGGAGTGGCGCGCTCCCGCCGCCGGTGGCCGCCGGGCCATCCACTGTCCCGCGGACGGCACCCTGGTGGCCGAGGTCGACGAGGCGAGCGCCGAGGACACCCGCGACGCCATCGGCGCGGCCCACCGGGCATTCCACGCCGGTCCGTGGCCCGGTACGCCGGCCCGCGAGCGGGGCGACCTGCTGCTGCGGGTCGCCGACCTGCTCGTCCGCGACAAGGCCGAGCTGGCGCGGATGGAGTCGCTCGACACCGGCAAGCGCCTGGTCGAGTCGGAGTACGACATCGACGACATCGTCGGCGTCTTCCGCCACTACGGGCGGATCGCCGCCGAGGACGCCGGTCGCGTCGTCGACACCGGGAACCCGGACGTCGTCAGCCGGATCGTCCACGAGCCCGTCGGCGTGTGCGGCCTGATCGCGCCCTGGAACTACCCGCTGCTGCAGGTCGCCTGGAAGGTCGCGCCCTGCCTCGCCGCCGGCAACACCTTCGTGCTCAAGCCCAGCGAGCTGACCCCGCACACCGCGATCCACCTGATGCGACTGCTCACCGAGGCCGGACTGCCGGCCGGCGTCGGCAACCTGGTCCTCGGCGCCGGCCCCGACGCCGGGGCCCCGCTGGCCGAGGACCCGCGCGTCGACCTCGTGTCCTTCACCGGCGGTCTGGCCACCGGCCGGCGGCTGATGTCGGCCGCGGCCGGCACCGTGAAGAAGGTCGCGCTCGAGCTGGGCGGCAAGAACCCCAACATCGTCTTCGCAGACGCCGATCTCGCGGTCGCCCTCGACTTCGCGCTCACCGCGGTCTTCCTGCACTCCGGACAGGTGTGCTCGGCCGGTGCCCGGCTGCTCGTCGAGGCGTCCGTCCACGACTCCTTCGTCGACGCCCTGGTCGAGCGGGCCGGCCGGATCCGGCTGGGCGGCCCCTTCGACGACAAGGCCGAGACCGGGCCGCTGACCAGTGCCGCCCACCGCGACAAGGTCGAGGCGTACGTCGCCGCCGGGCTCGCCGAGGGAGCGGTACTGCGCTGTGGTGGCCGGCGACCCGACGACCCCGAGCTGGCCGATGGGTACTACTACCTGCCCACCGTGCTCGACGGCTGCCGCAGCGACATGTCCGTCACCCAGGACGAGTCCTTCGGCCCGGTGCTGACGGTCGAGACGTTCACCGACGAGGACGAGGCCGTCCGGATCGCCAACGACAGCATCTACGGCCTGGCCGGCGCGGTGTGGACCCAGGACGCGGGCAAGGGCCAGCGCGTCGCGGGCCGGCTGCGGATGGGCACGGTGTGGATCAACGACTACCACCCGTACGTCCCGCAGGCCGAGTGGGGCGGCTTCAAGCAGTCCGGCACCGGGCGCGAGCTCGGGCTGGCCGGACTCGAGGAGTACCGCGAGACCAAGCACGTGTGGCACAACATCCGACCGGCCGAGCAGCGCTGGTTCGCCGGATAGACGGGACGGGACCGAGATGGGTGCGGAGCGGTACGACTACGTGATCGTGGGCGGAGGCTCCGCTGGGTGCGCCCTGGCCAACCGGCTCTCCGCCGACCCCGGTACCAGCGTGCTGGTGCTGGAGGCCGGACGCTCCGACTACCGGATCGACCCGTTCATCCACATGCCGGCCGCGCTGCCGATCCCGATCGGCAACCGGCTCTACGACTGGCGCTACGAGACCGACCCCGAGCCGTACATGGGCGGGCGTCGGGTCTTCCACGCCCGTGGCAAGGTCCTCGGTGGTTCGAGCAGCATCAACGGGATGATCTTCCAGCGGGGCAACCCGATGGACTACGAGCGCTGGGCGCGCGACCCGGGCATGGAGAGCTGGGACTACCTGCACTGCCTGCCCTACTTCAAGCGGATGGAGACGCGCTACCTCGTCGACGGCAGTGTGGGGGCCGACGACTGGCGCGGGGGCGACGGCCCGCTCCGGCTGGAGCAGGGCCCGGCCCGCAACCCGCTCTTCGCCGCGTTCTTCGAGGCCGCGCAGCAGGCGGGCTACCCGCTGACCGACGACGTCAACGGCTACCGCCAGGAGGGCTTCGCCCGCTTCGACCGCAACGTCTACCGCGGCCGCCGCTGGTCGGCGGCCCGCGCCTACCTGCATCCCGTCAAGAGCCGCGCGAACCTCACGGTCAAGACCTACGCCTTCGTCTCCAAGGTCAACTTCGAAGGCAGGCGGGCGGTGGGCGTGGACTACTCGCAGGCCCGGCGCGCCCACACCGTGCGCGCCGGCGAGGTCATCCTGTGCGGCGGCGCGATCAACACCCCGCAGCTGCTCCAGCTCTCGGGGGTCGGCGACGAGAGCCTGCTGCGCCGGCACGGGATCCCCGTCGTGCACCACCTGCCCGGGGTGGGGGAGAACCTCCAGGACCACCTCGAGGTCTACATCCAGTACGCCTCGAAGCAGCCGGTGTCGATCGCGCCCGGGCTGCGACTGCGCGAGCGCCCCCGGATCGGCTACCAGTGGCTCTTCCACCGCAGCGGGCTCGGCGCGACCAACCACTTCGAGGGCGGCGGCTTCTGCCGCAGCAACGAAGAGGTGGACTACCCGAACCTGATGTTCCACTTCCTGCCCATCGCGATCCGGTACGACGGCTCGGCACCCGAGAACCTCGAGAAGGGCGCGCACGGCTACCAGGTCCACATCGGCCCGATGTACGCCGACACCCGCGGCTGGGTCCGGATCCGGAGCAAGGACCCACGGGTGCACCCGAGCCTGCAGTTCAACTACCTCTCGACGCCGACCGACCGCAAGGAGTGGGTGGAGGCGGTGCGGGTGGCCCGCGACATCCTCAACCAGCCGGCCTTCGCGCCGTACAACGACGGCGAGCTGTCGCCCGGCCCGTCGGTGGAGACCGACGACGAGATCCTGGACTGGGTCCGGGCCGACGCCGAGACGGCCCTGCACCCCTCGTGCACGGCGAAGATGGGCGTCGACGAGACCTCCGTGGTCGACCCGACCTCGATGCGGGTGCACGGCACCGAGGGCCTGCGGGTCGTCGACGCATCGGTCTTCCCGTACGTCACCAACGGCAACATCTACGCGCCGGTGATGATGGTCGCCGAGAAGGCCGCCGACCTGATCGCGGGCAACACGCCGCTGCCGGCCCTCGACGTGCCGTACTACCGCTACCGCGACGACATGCCTCTCCATCCACCCGGCGACAGCCGCAACCGTGAGGAGCACAGATGAGCGTGGCGACCGAGAAGGACGTCGTACCGGTGACGTCCGCCGAGAGCGCGCTGGCGGTGCGCAACCTGTGGAAGATCTTCGGCCCCCGCGCCGACCGGATCATCGGTACGCCGGACGCGGAGCTCTCGCGCGCCGAGCTGAAGGCCAAGACGGGCTGCGTCGCCGGCGTGAAGGACGTGTCGTTCGAGGTGGCGCCCGGCGAGGTCTTCGTCGTGATGGGGCTCTCGGGATCGGGGAAGTCGACCCTGGTCCGCTGCCTGACCCGGTTGATCGAGCCGACCGCGGGCTCGGTGGTGATCGACGGGATCGACGTCACGACCGCCTCCGACGCCCAGCTGCGCGACCTGCGCCGCAACCGGGTCTCGATGGTCTTCCAGCACTTCGGGCTGCTGCCGCACCGCCAGGTCATCGACAACATCGCCTACGGGCTCGAGATCCGCGGCATGAAGAAGAAGGAGCGCCGGGCCAAGGCCGAGGAGGTCGTCTCGCTCGTCGGGCTCGACGGGTTCTCGCACTCCTATCCCGACCAGCTCTCCGGCGGCATGCAGCAGCGCGTCGGCCTGGCCCGCGCGCTCGCGGGCGACCCGAGCATCCTGCTGTTCGACGAGCCGTTCTCGGCGCTCGACCCGCTGATCCGCCGCGACATGCAGAACGAGGTGATCCGTCTCCACCGCGACCTGCGCAAGACGATGGTCTTCATCACCCACGACCTGCAGGAGGCGCTCAAGCTCGGCGACCGGATCCTGATCATGCGCGACGGCGAGATCGTGCAGGTCGGCGCACCCGACGAGGTCGTGGGCGCGCCGGTCGACGACTACGTGCGCGACTTCGTCTCCGAGGTGCCCCGCTCCCACGTGCTCACCCTGAAGTGGGTGATGCGCGAGCCGCGGCCCGAGGACTCGATGGACGGACCGGTGATGTCCTGCGACACCATCGTGCGGCAGGCCGCCAAGGCAGCGCTGGCCTCCGAGCACCCGGTCCGCGTGGTCGACGGTGACCGCGTGATCGGGATCGTGGACGACGACGCGATCCTGCGGGTCGTGGTCGCGGAGGAACAGGCCGAGTCGTGACCGCCACCCTGACCCCGCCCGCCTCCGCGCCGCCGACACCCGGCCCGCGCGGCGCTCGCCGCGCGTTCGACGGCATCCCACGGTGGGCCTGGGCGCTCGGCGTCGTGGTGCTCTGGGTGCTGGTGTGGGCGCTGACCAAGGGCACTCACACCCTCGCCCTGGCCGGCCGCGAGCACACCGACGTGCAGACCTCGCTCGGCGGCTTCCGCGACGACGTCCTCGCCGGTCGCGACGACAACCCGGTCATCCAGCTCACCTACGACCTCGGCGCCTGGTTCACCTCGGTGGTCGACTGGTTCCAGCGGATGCTGTCCATCCCGGACTTCCCGCGCCCGGTGCCGCAGGTCGGCTGGCTGGGGGTCACGGCGGTCGCGGCCTGGGTGGGCCTCGCGATCGCGGGCTGGCGGATCGCCGTACTGGTGGCGCTCTCGTTCGTCTCCTTCGGCGCGTTCGGCTACTGGTCCGACGCCGTCGACCTGCTGATCGTCACCTTCGTCGCGGTCGGGGTCTCGGTACTGATCGGAATGCCGCTCGCGGTCCTGGTCGGCACGGGCAACCGCGCCGTCAACGCGGTGACCAACACGGTGCTGGACGTCTTCCAGACGATGCCGACCTTCGTCTACCTGCTGCCGATCGTGCTCTTCTTCGGCATCGGCGCCGCGGGTGCGGTCGTGTGCACCCTGGTGTACGCGCTGCCGCCGATCATCCGGATCGCCGGCCACGGCATCCGCAACGTGTCGACGACGACGATCGAGGCGACCGACTCCGCCGGCCAGACCTGGTGGCAGCGGCTGACCAAGGTGCAGCTGCCGATGGCCCGCAAGACCATCGTCGTGGGCCTCAACCAGACGATCATGGCCGCACTGTCGATGGCCACCATCGCGTCGTACGTCGACGGCCCGGGTCTGGGCCGCCCGGTGCTGGACGCACTGGTCAAGAACGACGTCGGCGGCGCCTTCGTCCCCGGCGCCCTGATCGTGGTCATGGCGGTGATGCTCGACCGCTCGACGACCGCGGCCAGCGAGTACTCCGAGACCGCGGCCCGCGGCGGAGTGGACCTGCGGCGGCGCCGGCTGCTCCTGGCCGGGGCGGCGGTTCCGGTGGTGGTCGCGCTCTACCTCTCGCGCACCTACCCGTGGGCGGCCCAGTTCGAGGACCCGGGGTGGACGCCGAAGGTCGCCGACGGCGTCGACAGCTTCTTCACCTGGTTCACCGACACCTTCCGGGGCTTCACGCAGGGCTTCAAGGACCTGGTGAGCGCCGCGCTCCTCGACCCGCTCCAGTCGCTGCTCGCCGAGTCGCCGTGGTGGCTGGCGGCGGGCGCGCTCCTGGCGCTCGCCGTGGTCGTCGGCGGCGTCCGGGCCCTCGTGCCGACCGTGGTCTGCATCGGCGGCCTGCTCTACTTCGGCCTCTGGCACGACGCGATGGTGACCCTCAACATGACCCTGGTCGGCACCGTCCTGGTGATGCTGCTGGCCGTGGTCCTCGGCGTCGCGATGGCGCGCAGCCGGGCCGTCGACCTGGTGCTCCGCCCGACCCTCGACGCCGGCCAGACCATCCCGCCGTTCGTCTACCTGATCCCGGTGCTGGCCCTGTTCGGCTCGACCCGGTTCACCGCCATCGTCGCGGGCGTCGTCTATGCGGCGCCGGTCGCGATCAAGCTCGTCGCCGACGGGGTGCGCGCGGTGTCGCCGTCGACGATCGAGGCGGGCCGGTCCACCGGCTCGACCCGCTGGCAGGAGATCGTCAAGGTCCAGCTCCCGATGGCGCGCCCGTCGCTGGTGCTCGCCGCCAACCAGGGCCTGCTCTACGTGCTGGCCATGGCCGTCATCGGCGGCCTGGTCGGCGCCGGCGCGCTGGGGTACGACGTCGTGCTCGGGTTCGCGAGGTCGGAGGAGTGGGGCAAGGGAGCGGCAGCCGGCATCAGCATCGTCCTGCTCGGGATCATGGTCGACCGGATCGCCCGGTCGGCCGCGCACCGCTCCGGCGCCCCGGCCGTCCGGTAGCGCCACAGCCTGCAACACGACCGACACGACAACCAAGGAGAAAGAGTGCGACACATCAGTTGGAGGGCGACCGGCCTCACCTCGGTTGCGGCGTCCGTGGCGATGCTGCTCGCCGCCTGCGGCGGCGGCACGATCGACGAGCAGACCAAGGCCAACGAGTCCAAGGCCGGCAGTGCCGGCGACTGCGGCGATCTCAACATCGCGGTCAACCCGTGGGTCGGCGACGAGGCCAGCAGCTACGTGGTGGGCCGGGTGGCGAGCCAGCAGCTCGGCTGCAAGGTCAACTACAAGGAGCTCAAGGAGGACGTGTCCTGGCAGGGCTTCGGCACCGGCGACGTCGACGTCGTGATCGAGGACTGGGGCCACCCCGACCTGGAGAAGAAGTTCTTCGCCGAACAGGGCGACGGCAGTGCCATGGACCTCGGCCCGAACGGCAACGTCGGCATCATCGGCTGGTACGTCCCGCCGTGGCTCGCCAAGGAGCACCCCGACATCCTGGACTGGAAGAACCTCAACAAGTACGCCAAGCAGTTCGCCACCTCCGAGTCGGGAGGAAAGGGCCAGTTCCTGGGGGCCGACCCGTCCTACGTCCAGTTCGACGAGGCGATCATCAGCAACCTCAACCTGGACTTCAAGGTGGTCTTCTCCGGCAGCGAGGCGGCCAGCATCACCGCCTTCCAGCAGGCCGAGAAGAACAAGGAGTTCCTGATCGGCTACTTCTACGAGCCCCAGTGGCTCTTCGCCGACGTCCCGCTCGAGAAGGTGACGCTGCCGCCGTACGAGGACGGCTGCCAGGCCGACCCGGCCAAGGTCGCCTGCGACTACCCGGAGACCGAGCTGAAGAAGATCGTCTCCACCTCCTGGCAGAAGGAGGGCGGCCCGGGCGTCGGGCTGGTCACCAACTTCACGTGGACCAACGACGACCAGAACCAGGTCGCCAAGTACATCGCCGAGGACGACATGAAGCCCGAGGAGGCCGCGGACAAGTGGATCGCGGACAACCAGGACAAGGTCGACGCCTGGCTCCAGTGACCCGCTAGACGTCGAGCAACACCTGCGCCCGGCTGGGCATTGACACCCGGCCGGGCGCGGGTGATTCTAGATCTGTCTCGCATAGCGCATTGCGTTGCACAATACGCAACACTCGGCTTACTCTCCTAGGAGTCCCCATGGCCACCGTTCCCACCTCGGCCGGCGTCGTCGTGATCGGCGCGGGCATCGTCGGCAACAGCCTGGTGCACCACCTCGCGCGCCTGGGTTGGCGCGACATCGTGCAGATCGACAAGGGGGCGCTGCCCAACCCGGGCGGCTCCACCGGGCACGCGTCGAACTTCATCTTCCCCGTCGACCACTCCCGCGAGATCACCGACCTGACCCTCGACTCGGTGCGGCAGTACCAGGAGATGGGCGTCTTCACGCAGTCCGGCGGCTTCGAGATCGCCCGCACCGAAGAGCGGATGGAGGAGCTGCGAAGGCGCATGTCGAGCGCGAAGGCCTGGGGGATCGAGGCGGAGCTGGTGAGCCCTGCGTTCGTGAAGGAGAAGGTGCCCTTCATCGAGACCGACCAGTTCATCGGCGCCTTCTGGACGCCGAGCGTCGGCGTGGTCGACTCGCTGCGCGCCGGCACCATCATGCGCGAGGCCGCCCTCGCGACCGGTGAGCTGACCGTCGTGCCCACCGTCGAGGTCATCGGCATGGACACCGAGGAGGGCCCCGACGGTCACCGCCGGATCACCCGGGTGCGCACCGACGGCGGCGACATCGAGACCACCCACGTGGTCATCGCCGCCGGCGTGTGGAGCCCCAAGCTGGGCGACATGGCCGGCATCAGCATCCCGCTCACCCCGGCCGTGCACCAGATGATCAGCGTCGGCCCCTGCCCGCAGCTGGCCGAGCGCGAGGGGGAGATCTCCTTCCCGATCATCCGCGACATGGACACCTTCTGCTACGAGCGCCAGCACGGCGCCGACATGGAGGTCGGCTCGTACGCCCACCGCGCGATCCTGCACGAGCCCGAGGACATCCCCTCGATCGAGCAGGCCAAGCTGTCGCCGACCGAGCTGCCCTTCACCTCCGAGGACTTCGACCCGCAGCTCGAGCAGGCCTACGAGCTGATGCCCGAGCTGCTCGGCGCCGAGGGTGCCGAGATGCGCTACGCGATCAACGGCCTGCTGTCGCTGACCTGCGACGGTGCGCCGATCCTGGGGGAGAGCCAGGTCAAGGGCCTGTGGACCGCTGCCGCGGTCTGGATCAAGGAGGGCCCCGGGGTCGGACGTGCGGTCGCCGAGTGGATGACCCGGGGCTGGTCCGAGATCGACGTCCACCACAGCGACATCGCCCGCTTCCACGCCCACCAGATGCGCCGCGAGCACACCCGGCTGCGCACGACCGAGTCGTTCATCAAGACCTACGGCATCGTGCACCCGGCCGAGCAGTACGAGTCGGACCGCGAGCAGCGGCTCGCTCCGATGCACGACGCCCAGGTGAAGCTCGGCGCCTTCTTCTTCGAGACCGCCGGCTGGGAGCGCCCGCACTGGTACGAGTCGAATGCCCCGCTCCTGGAGGTGTACGGCGACGCGGTGATGCCGCGCGAGCACGAGTGGGACGCGCGCTGGTGGAGCCCGATCATCAATGCCGAGCACCTGCGCATGCGCGAGGCTGCCGGTGTGGTGGACCTGTCCGCGTTCGCGGTCTTCGACATCACCGGGCCCGGTGCGCTCGACACCGTGCAGCGCACCTGTGTCGCCCAGTGCGACGTCGCCGTGGGCAAGGTGATCTACACGCCCGTCCTCAACGCCAACGGCGGCTTCCTCTCCGACCTCACCGTGATGCGGTTGGGCGAGGACCACTTCCGGGTCGTGACCGGCGGTGCGCACGGCATGGCCGACCGCAAGACGTTCAGCGACCAGATCACCGATCCCGCCACCACCCTGGTCGACGTCACCGACCAGGTCTCCACGATCGGGCTGTGGGGGCCGAGGGCGCGCGACATCCTCGCGTCGCTGACCTCCGACGACGTCTCCGACGAGGGCTTCGGGTTCTTGACCTGTCGCGAGATCACCGTCGCCGGTGTCGCCGTGCTCGCCTCGCGGATCTCGTACGTCGGCGAGCTGGGCTGGGAGCTCTACGTCGCCATGGACGACGCGGCCCGGCTGTGGGACGCGTTGCTCGAGGCGGGGCAGCCGCACGGCGCCGTACCCGTCGGGATCGGCGTCTACGGCACGACCGGCCGCATCGAGAAGGGCTACCGCGCCTACGGCTACGAGCTCGACTCGGAGCGGAGCATCGTCGAGGCCGGGATGCAGCGGCCGAAGGTGAAGGCCGCCGACTTCGTCGGCAAGGAGGCCTATCTCGCGCAGCGTGAGGCTCTGTCGACCACGGGCCCGGCGGCGGTTCTGTGCACGATGACCGTCGACGACCACACCTCGGCCTCGGGCGTGAAGCGCTACATGCTCGGCGGCGAGCCGATCCTGACCCGCGACGGCGGCACGCTCACCGACGGGCACGGTCACCACCCCTACGTCACCAGCGCGGGCTCCGCGCCGTCGCTCGGCAAGCACGTGCTGCTGGCCTACCTCCCGCCGGACCAGGCGGTCCTCGGCAACCAGCTCGCGGTGTCCTACATGGAGGAGCTGTACCCGGTCACCGTGGCCTCGGTCGACGCCACCGCGCTCCTCGACCCGCAGAACGAGCGCATCCGATGAGCCTCGACGTCCTGGTCTGCGTCAAGCGGGTCGTGGACTCCACCGGCGAGGTGGTGCTGACCGAGGACGGGCAGTCGGTCGACGGGCGGTACGCCGGGTTCACGCTGAGCAACCACGAGGAGTGCGCCATCGAGCTGGCGGTGCAGACCGCCACCGCTGCCGGTGGCAGCGCGTCCGTGCTCACCCTGGGCGAGCCCGAGGCGGTCGACCAGCTGCGCTCCGCGCTCGCGGTCGGGTGTACCGCGGCGACCCACATCGGGGCCGATCCCGGCGCCTTCGGCCCGGCCGACGTGGCCCGCGAGATCGCTGCGGTGATCCGTGACCACGAGGGCTCCGGGCGGCCGCACGACCTGGTGCTGCTCGGCAACGACGCGGCCGACACCGGCGACTTCCAGGTCGGGATCCGGCTCGCCCACGAGCTCGGGCGTCCGGTGGTCAACGGGGCGGCCACGATCGCCGTCGAGGACGGCCACGTCGTGGCCGGGGTCAAGGGCCCCGAGGGCAGGGAGACCTACCGCGTGCCGCTGCCCGCGGTGGTCACCGTGCTCGAGGGCGGCGTGGAGCCGCGCTATCCCACCGTTCCGGGGCGGATGAAGGCCAAGAAGGTCGAGATCGAGCAGCGCACGCCCAGCACCGAGCCGGCCGGCCCGAACCGCCGCCGGCTCCGGCTGCCGCCCCCGCAGCCGAGCGAGGTCCAGGTGCTGGGCAAGGGCGCCGACGCGGCCGCGGCGGTGGTCGACCTGTTCGAGCAGCTGGGCGTGGTGGCGCGATGATCCTCGTGCTGGTCGAGACCGACGCCACGGGTGCCGTCGAGGTGTCCCGCGAGACGCTGACCTTCGCTCGCGACCTGTCCGCGGCGGGGGGCGGCGTACCGATCGACGCGGTCGTCGTCGGTGCCCTGCCGTGCCCGGTGGCGGACCTCGCCGCCCAGCTGGCGTCGTACGGCGTGCGCGACGTGCACCACGCCACGGGCGACGCGTTCGGCGCCTACGGCGGAGCCGCCTGGGCGAGTGCGGTGCAGTCGGTCCGCGCGAGTGTCGGGTCCGTGGTCGTGACCGCCGCCGGCACACCGCGCGGCATGGAGGTGCTGGCCCACCTGGCCGCCCGCCTCGACGTGGCGATGGCCGCCAACGTGGTGGCCTTCGACGGCCTGGCGCCGTTCACGGTGACCCGGCAGGTGGTCGGCGGCGCCGCGCTCGAGGACATGGTCCTGGGCGAGCGGCCGGCGATCTTCACCGTCGCCGGGCACGCCGTGGAGGCGACGACCGCCGCGACGCCGGGGGAGGGACGCGTCGTCACGACCGCCCCTGAGGTCGCCGCCGCCGACCTGGTGGCACGCGTGGTGTCCGCCGAGCCCGCACAGGAGGACCTCTCCGGCGGCCTGAAGTCGGCCCGGGTGGTCGTCGGTGCCGGTCGCGGAGCGGGCAGCGCCGACGGCTTCGGCGACCTGCTCGAGCTGGTCGACCTCCTCGACGGCGCCCTGGGCGTCTCGCGCGTGGTCACCAGCCTCGGCTGGCGGCCCCACCACGAGCAGGTCGGCCAGACCGGGAGCCGCATCTCGCCGGACCTGTACGTCGCCTGCGGCATCTCGGGCGCGATCCAGCACTGGGCGGGCTGCGCGAGCGCGAAGACGATCCTGGCCATCAACACCGACCCGGACGCGCCGATGGTCGCCAAGGCCCACTACGCCGTCATCGGCGACCTGCACGAAGTGGTTCCGGCGATCAACGAGGAGATCCGTCGGCGCCGGCCTGCCTAGATTTTCTTTGCGGTGGCCGGCAGGTCAGGACGGGCCGGAGTGACCCGCACTCCGGTGGCAGCCAGCGCATAGCTCGCCAGCTGCTGCTCGGCCCGCTCGAGGGTCAGCGACGAGTTGTGGGCCAGCAGGTGCAGGCCGAAGGCGTCCTCGAGGGCCACGAAGTTGCGGGCGATCGCGTCGGCGTCGTCGGCCAGCGTGAACACGCCCGTGGCCCGTCCGACCTCGAGCACCGCTGTGTAGAGAGACACCTCGCGGTCGAACAGGAGCGTCATCAGTGTGGCGTGCATCGGGCTGCGGCTGGCGCTGACCGAGATCTCGTCGAGCACCTGGCTGAGCAGCAGGTCCTCGCCGCGGGGAAGCCCTGAGTACATGAGCCGGGCCAGCTTCTCGACCGGCGACAGCTCGCCCGCCACCACCTGCTGCCGCGACCAGTAGTAGCGGTCGGTCGCGGCCTGGTGGGCAGCCTCGACGAGCCCGTCGAGCTCGGGGTAGTAGTACGCGACCAGGCGCGGCGAGATGCCGGCCTCCTCGGCGATGTTCTTCATCGTCACGCCGCTGAGGCCGTGGCGGGCGATCACGGTCAGGGTCGCCGAGATGAGGTGCTCGCGGCGCGCGGCCTGGTCCTTGCGTCGTGCCATGGCGACCACCGTAGCGCCCTGCCGGATTTCCGGGGGCGCCGTTGACAGGGACAGGTGATCCGAGTCATATTTGCGCCGAAGCGCAAAGAAAGGATCCCGCGTGCGCACTCACCAGGACTGGCTCGCCGAGGCCGCCAAGGTCGTCCTCCCGACCCGCCCGTTCGTCGGAGGCGGCTTCGTCGACGCCGGCACCGCCACCTTCGAGAACCGCAACCCCGCGACCGGCGCCCTGCTCGCCGAGGTCAGCGACGCCGGCGCCGAGGGCGTCGACCGTGCCGTGCGCGCGGCCCGGGCCGCCTTCGACTCCGGGTTGTGGAGCCGCGCCGGCGTGGCCTTCCGCCGCGAGCGGATGCTCCGCTTCGCCGACCTGCTGGCCGACCACGCCGCCGAGCTGGCCGTGCTCGACTCCCTCGACATGGGCAAGCGGGTCGTCGACGCCCACGAGCTCGACCTGCCGTTCTCGGTGAACCTGTTCCGCTACTACGCCGAGGCGATCGACAAGATCAACGACGAGGTGGCGCCGACCCCACCGGGGACCCTCGGCCTGATCCGTCGGGTGCCGCTGGGCGTCGTCGGCGCCGTCGTGCCGTGGAACTACCCGGTCGACATGCTCGCGTGGAAGGTCGCCCCGGCGATGGCCGCCGGCAACAGCGTGGTCCTCAAGCCCGCCGAGCAGTCACCGTCCTCGGCGCTGCGGATCGCCGAGCTCGCCGTCGAGGCCGGCATCCCCGAGGGCGTCCTCAACGTCGTCCCCGGCCTGGGCGAGACCACCGGCAGGGCGCTCGGCCTGCACCCGGACGTCGACGTGCTCGCGTTCACCGGCTCGACCGAGGTCGGCGCCTACTTCCTGCAGTACGCCGGGCAGTCCAACCTCAAGCAGGTCTGGCTCGAGTGCGGCGGCAAGAGCCCCCACGTCGTCTTCGCCGACGCCGAGGACCTCGCCACCACCGCGCGGCAGACCGCCTTCGGCATCTGGTTCAACCAGGGCGCCGTGTGCTCGGCCCACTCCCGCGTCCTCGTCCAGCGCGACGTGCACGAGGAGTTCGTGACACTGGTCGCGGCCGAGGCGGCGGCGTACGCCCCCGGCGACCCGCTCGACCCCGCCGCGGGCATGGGCGCGATCGTCTCGCCCGAGCAGACCGACCGGATCATGCAGTTCGTCGACGAGGCCCGAGGCTCGGGTGCCCGCCTGGTCACCGGCGGCGAGCGGCTCACCCGCGACGGCAGCGACTGCTACGTGCAGCCGACCGTCTTCGACGGCGTCGACCCGGCGTCCACCCTCGCCCGCGAGGAGGTGTTCGGGCCGGTCCTGGCGATCACGCCCTTCGACACCGAGGACGAGGCGGTCACGCTCGCCAACGACACGGCGTACGGCCTCGCCGCCTCCGTCGCCACCAGCAACCTCGGCCGTGCCCACCGGCTGGCCGAGCGGATCCACGCGGGGACCATCACGGTCAACGGCGTGGACGCCTTCAGCGCCTGGACCCCGTTCGGGGGGTTCAAGGGCTCCGGGTTCGGCCGCGACCTCTCGCTGCACGCCCTCGACAAGTACGTCGGTCTCAAGACCGTCTGGATCAACCACTGAATCCTGGAGCACCCATGTCAGACACCGTTCGCCCCACGGAGCTCGCCGCCGAGCAGCAGGCCCTGCTGCACCGCACGCTCGGCCGCTTCGACATCATCTTCCTGCTCATCGCCGCCGTCGTCGGCCTCGAGACGCTCGGCCAGGTCTCGACGTACGGCGCCGAGGCGTTCACCTGGGCGCTCGTGCTCGCCGTGTTCTTCCTCGTGCCCTACGGCCTGATCTTCGCCGAGACCGGCGCCGCCTTCAGCGAGGAGGGCGGCGCCTACACCTGGGTCCGTGACGCCTTCGGCCGCCCGGCCGCGGCGGTCGCCTCGCTGCTCAACTGGGTCACCCAGCCGGTGTGGGTCGGCGGCTCGATGTCCTTCCTCGCCGCCGAGACGGTGAGCACCTACATCACCCCGCTGCCGTCGGGCTCCTTCGCCGACTACGTCTTCAAGATCGTCTTCATCTGGATCACCGTGCTCGCGGCCGTGGTCAGCCTGCAGAAGGGCAAGTGGCTGCCCACCAGCGGCGCGGTGCTCAAGATCGGCGTGCTGGTGCTGTTCGTCGTGACCACCGCGATCTACGCCGTCCAGCACGGTGTCGAGGGCCTCGGTGCAGGCGACTTCAGCCCCACCCTGCTCGGCCTGTTCGGCTCGGTCCCGATCCTGCTGTTCGCCTACCTAGGATTCGAGTCCGGCAACAGCGCCGCCGGCGAGATGGAGAACCCGGGCCGCGACGTACCCGTCTCCATCGCCCGTTCCTGCGCCACCGCCGCGTTCTGCTACCTGGTGCCGATCCTCGCGATCCTGCTGGTGGTGCCGAAGGACGAGATCACCGGCATCGGCGGCTTCCTGGACGCGGTCAAGACCGTGTTCTCCGTGTACGGCGATGCAGCCGGTCCGCTGCTCAAGATCACCGCGATCGTCGTCGTCTACGTGCTGATGAGCCAGGGCTCGGCGTGGATGATCATCTCCGACCGGATGCAGGCGATGACCGCCGCCGACGGCTCCTTCTTCGGTGGCTTCTTCGGCCGCTTCCACCCCGGCCTGGGCACGCCGGTGCGCGTCAACATGCTCTCCGGCGTGACGGCCACCGTCTTCATGCTGGCCGCGATGGTGGTCTCCGGCACCGGCGGCGCGATCTTCGGCGTGGTGCTGACGATCTCGATCTCGACCTTCCTGCTCGCCTACCTGTTCGTCATCCCCGCCGCGATCAAGCTGCGCCGGATGTACCCCGACGTGGAGCGCCCGTTCCGGGTGCCGGTCTCCGACCGCGGCTTCGCCCTGCTCGGCTGGCTGGCCTTCGCCTGGATCGTGCTCGGCTCCTGGGTCGCCGTCTTCCCCGGGACCCTCGAGCGCGTCTTCGGCCTCGACTACCCGTTCAAGGACTACTGGGGCGTCTCCCAGGGGACCTTCGAGGCCTTCACCCTCGGCACCCTCGCCGTGATCGCCGCCCTCGGCGCCATCGGCTACGTGTGCGGTCGCTCCGTGCGCGCCGGCAGTGCTGGCGGCACCCCCGACACTCCCGACACCCCCGACAACCAGATCAAGGAAACCGTCCGATGACGTCGCCGTACGACATCCTCTTCGAGCCCGTCCAGATCGGGCCGGTCACCACGAAGAACCGCTTCTACCAGGTGCCCCACTGCAACGGCATGGGCTACCGCGACCCGAGCGCGCAGGCCTCGATGCGCAAGATCAAGGCCGAGGGTGGCTGGTCGGTGGTGTGCACCGAGCAGGTCGAGATCCACGCGACCTCCGACATCGCGCCGTTCATCGAGCTGCGGATCTGGGACGACCAGGACCTGCCCGCGCTCAAGCGGATCGCCGACGCGATCCACGAGGGCGGCGGCCTGGCCGGCATCGAACTGGCCCACAACGGCATGAACGCGCCCAACCAGCTCAGCCGCGAGACCCCGCTCGGGCCGCAGCACCTGCCCGTCGCCCCCGACACGATCGCGCCGGTCCAGGCCCGCGCGATGACCGAGCAGGACATCGAGGACCTGCGGCGCTGGCACCGCAACGCCGTACGACGCTCGCTGGAGGCGGGCTACGACGTCGTCTACGTCTACGGCGCCCACGGCTACGGCGCCCCGCACCACTTCCTCTCGCGCCGCTACAACAACCGCACCGACGAGTACGGCGGCTCCCTCGAGAACCGGATGCGGCTGCTGCGCGAGCTGCTCGAGGACACGATCGAGGAGGTCGCGGGCCGCGCCGCCGTGGCCTGCCGGATCACGGTCGAGGAGGAGATCGACGGCGGCATCACCCGCGAGGACATCGAGGGCGTGCTGCGCGAGCTCGGCGAGCTGCCGGACCTGTGGGACTTCGCGATGGGCAGCTGGGAGGGCGACTCGGTCACCTCCCGCTTCGCGCCGGAGGGTCGCCAGGAGGAGTTCGTCGCGGGGTTGAAGAAGCTCACGACCAAGCCCGTCGTCGGCGTCGGCCGGTTCACCTCGCCTGACGCGATGGTGCGCCAGGTCAAGGCCGGGATCCTCGACCTGATCGGTGCCGCCCGCCCCTCGATCGCCGACCCGTTCCTCCCGAACAAGATCCGCGACGGCCGTCTCGACCTGATCCGTGAGTGCATCGGCTGCAACATCTGCGTGTCCGGCGACCTCACCATGTCGCCGATCCGCTGCACCCAGAACCCCAGCATGGGCGAGGAGTGGCGCCGCGGCTGGCACCCGGAGCGGATCCGCGCCAAGGAGAGCGACGCCCGCATCCTCGTCGTCGGCGCCGGTCCCTCGGGCCTCGAGGCGGCCCGCGCGCTCGGCGTACGCGGCTACGACGTCGTGCTCGCCGAGGCCGGGCGCGACCTCGGCGGCCGGGTCTCGGCCGAGTCGAGGCTGCCGGGCCTCTCGGCCTGGGGCCGCGTGAAGGAGTACCGCGAGGCCGTCCTCGCCGAGCTCCCGAACGTCGAGATCTACCGCGAGAGCCCGATGAGCGGCGACGACATCGTCGAGTTCGGCTTCGAGCACGTCATCACCGCCACCGGCGCCACCTGGCGCACCGACGGCGTCGCGCGCTTCCACACCGCGCCGATGCCGATCGCCGAGGGCGCCCAGGTGCTCGGCCCGGACGACCTGTTTGCCGGCCGCCTGCCCGAGGGCAGGAAGGTCGTCGTCTACGACGACGACCACTACTACCTCGGTGGCGTCGTCGCGGAGCTGCTCGCCCAGAAGGGGTACGACGTCTCCATCGTCACCCCGGCCCCGCAGGTCTCCTCGTGGACCAACAACACCTTCGAGATCAACCGGATCCAGCGCCGGATCATCGAGAACGGCATCACCCGGGTCCTCGACCACGCCGTCGTCTCGGTCGGCACGGGCGGCGTGACGGTCCGCGAGACCTACACCGGCGCCGAGCGCGACCTCGACTGCGACGCCGTCGTCATGGTCACGGCCCGCCTGCCCAGGGAGGAGCTGTACCTCGACCTGGTCGCCCGACGCGACGCCGGCGAGATCGCGTCCGTGCGCGGCATCGGCGACGCCTGGGCTCCGGGCACCATCGCCGCCGCGGTGTGGTCGGGCCGCCGGGCCGCCGAGGAGTTCGACGCGGTGCTGCCGTCCAACGACGAGGTGCCGTTCCGGCGTGAGGTCACCGCGCTGGCCTGAGGTCCCTGCCGGTGGTTGAGGTGCGAGGCCGCCCGCGGCCGAGCCTCGAAACCTCCGGCCACGCTGCCGGGACTGTGACCGACACAGCGGGTGCAGCGGGTCCGGAGGTTTCGCGGCTCGTCGCTAGCGCTCCTCGCACCTCAACCATCGGGGTGGGGCTCCTCCGGGCGGGCGTTCGCGTGCTCAGCGAGTCTCTGCTGGACGGACAGCCTGCGGGAGAGGTTGGGCAGGGCGTCCCAGGCGCCGGCGATCAGCGCTTCACGCTTCTTCCTGCTCCATCCCTGGATCTGCTTCTCGAAGGCGAAGGCGTCCTCGATGCGGTCGAACCAGGTGCACCAGACCAGCGCGATGGGGCGCCGTTTACGTGTGTAGACCGCGCCGAGCTCGCCGTTCTGGTGCTGCCACACGCGGCCCTCGATGTCCCAGGTGCTCCCGGCGTAGTACGTGTCGTCGCTGCATCGCAGCAGATAGGTCCATGGCATGGGTAGCAGCTGCCCGGAACGGCGCTGTGAACAAACAGGTGCGATCCCGGCCTGTGGACGGCGCCGTGGATCCGTCGGCTCCTTCGTCGGTTGAGGTGCGAGGCCGCCCGTGGCCGAGCCTCGAAACCTCCGGCCACGCTGCCGGGACTGTGACCGACACAGCGGGTGCAGCGGGTCCGGAGGTTTCGAGGCTCGTCGCTAGCGCTCCTCGCACCTCAACCACCGGGTGGGCCGAGCGTTCCTGGCACCTCAACCACCGTCAGTACAGCTCCGGGCGCGTGTCGGTCCACAGCGCGGCGTTGTGCTCGTCGGCGTCCGTGATGCCGGCGGCCAGGTCGACCGTGCAGGTCACGACGGCCGGTCCGCCGGCGTCGTGACGCGGTGCCTCGCAGACGACCGTGCCGTCGGGGGCGATCACCCGGCTGCGGCCGAACATCGCGGCGTCCCCCTTGCCGCCGGCCTGGTTGACGGTGATCCACCACTGGCCGTTGGCGAGCGCGTTGGCCGGGTGGAGCAGGTCCCACCAACGCTCGGCGCCGGCCTCGTAGGCGGCGGGCATCACGACCAGCCGCGCGCCGCGCTCGCGCAGGGCGCGGGCGTAGGCCGCGTGGTCGCCGTCGAAGCAGGTCGCCATGCCGACCCGGCCGAAGGGCTCGGTGTCGAGCACCGTGGCCTCGGAGCCGGCGGCGAAGACGGCGTCCTCGGCGGTCGGGCGGTAGAGGTGGGCCTTGCGGTGCCGGGCAATGATCGCGCCGGTGGGGTCGTAGACCACCGTGGTGTTGTACGTCGATCCGCCGGCCAGCTCCGGGACCGACCCGGCGAACAGCCAGATGTCGTGCTGCCGGGCGGCCGCGGCGAGCGCGTCGGACCGCGGGCCGGGCACCGGCTCGGCGGCGGCAGCGACGATGGAGCCGAGCCGCGGGGCGTCGTACCCGCTCGCCCAGAGCTCAGGCAGGACCACCAGTTCCGCCCCCTGGCCGGCCGCCTCGGCGACCAGCGTGAGCGCGGTCGCGAGGTTGGTGGCGGGCTCGCCGGGGACGGCGTGCCACTGCACCAGGCCGATGGTGACGCTGTCCTGCATGGGTGCTCCTTCGTGACGGTGGGAGCTCTCATCCCATGTGGCGGTCCAGGTGATGTCAATGCGTCAGGTCATCGCTTTTGTCGATGCTGAGCAACGAAAACCGGTGTTGGTCGGCGGCCTCCTCCGCGGCCTACGGTGAGCGGGATCACGGCCCAGAGGGGGACCCATGCACGACGAGGCGATCGAGACCACCATGACGGTGGAGAAGCGCACCATCGACCACATCCCGGTGACGGAGCGGCACGGCAAGGCTCGTGACCTGTTCACGATCTGGTTCGGGTCCAACATCATGCTGCTCACGGTCGCCACGGGCGTCGTCGCGACGGCGGTCTACGGCCTGCCGATCTGGGCCGCCGTGGTCGCGCTCGTCATCGGCCACGCGCTCGGCGGCGTCGTGATGGCGCTGCACGCCGCGCAGGGCCCGCAGATGGGCGTCCCGCAGATGCTGCAGACCCGCGCCCAGTTCGGCTCCTACGGCAGCCTGCTGGTCGTCGTGCTCGTGATCTTCATGTACGTCGGCTTCTTCGCCTCCAACATGGTGCTCGGCGGCCAGGCGGTCTCCAGCCTGTTCGGGCTCGACGAGACGGTCTCGATCATCCTGATCGGCCTGGTCAGCGTGGCCGGCGCGATCGTCGGCTACCGCATGATCCACGCCCTGACCGGACTGATGAGCCTGGTCTCCGGCCTGGTCCTGGCCCTCGCGTTCGTCTGGATCCTCGCGGTCAACGACCTGCCGACCGGCACCTTCCACTCCGACGGCGCCACCCTCGCCGGGTTCATGGGCACGATCTCGCTCGCCGCCCTGTGGCAGATCGCCTACGCGCCGTACGTCTCCGACTACACCCGCTACATGCCCCGCGACACCGGCGTGCGCCCAGCGTTCTGGGCGACGTACGCCGGCGCGGTGCTCGGCTCGCTGTTCCCGATGATCCTCGGCGCCGTCGTCGGCGCCGCCCTGCCCGAGTCCGACACGGTCTCGGGCCTGCAGGACCTGACCCACGGCGTGGGCGGCCTCGTGATCGCGGTCTTCGGCATCGGCATCGCGTGCACCAACGCGATGAACCTCTACTGCGGCGCGCTCTCCACGATCACCGTCGGGCAGACGATCTTCCCGAAGTGGGTGCCCGGCGCGGCCGCGCGCGGCGTCGTGTCTGCGGTGCTCTTCCTCGCCGCCGTCGTGATGGCGCTGGCCGGCAAGGACAACTTCCTGGTCAACTTCACCAACTTCATGCTCCTGCTGCTGTGCGTGCTGGTGCCGTGGACCGCGGTCAACCTGGTCGACTACTACCTGCTCAAGCACGGCGAGTACGACATCGACTCGCTCTTCGAGCGCGACGGCGGCCGCTACGGGAAGTTCAACCTGATCGCCGTCGGCTGCTACTTCCTCGGCATCGCGGTCCAGGTCCCGTTCCTCGTGACCACCAAGTACACCGGCCCGATCGGCGAGAGGCTCAACTACGTCGACATCTCCTGGATCGTCGGGCTGGCGGTCATCTGCCCGCTCTACCTGTTCCTGATGCGACGGTTCAGCCGGTTCTCGGGCCACCGCCCGGTGCTGGAGGCCGCGCCCCAGGGCGGCGTCGCGTGACGCAGACCGTCGCGACCTCCGACTACCTGGTCATCGGCGGCGGTACGGCGGGCTCGCTGCTCGCCGCGCGGCTCAGCGAGGACCCCGCCGTGTCGGTGACCCTGGTCGAGTGGGGTCCCGACGACGAGTACGAGCCGCGGGCACGAGACCTGCGGCGCTGGGCGGAGATGCTCGAGGGGGAGTACGACCTCGACTACCGCAGCGTCGCGCAGGAGCGCGGCAACTCCGCGATCCGCCAGGCCCGGCTGCGGATCCTCGGCGGCTGCTCCGACGGCAACACCATGATCTCCTGGCGCACGCTCGCCGCCGACCTCGACGAGTGGGTCGAGCGCGGCGCCGCCGGCTGGGACGCCGCGACGGTGCAGCCGTACTTCGACCGCCTGCGGACGCCGATCCAGCCGGTCGCGCCCGAGGACCGCAACCCGATGGTCGCCGACATGGTGACCGCCGCGGCGGCCGCGCTCGACGTACCCCTGCAGGAGGCGTGGAACGACGGCCGGCTCGACGAGCGCGCCGAGGGTGCGGGCTTCTTCGAGGTCGGCTACACCCCCGACACCAACCTCCGCTCGTCGACATCCGTCCACTACCTCCATCCCGCGCGCGCCGAGCGCGCCAACCTCGACGTCGTGCTCGAGGCCCGCGTGGAGCGGGTCGAGGTCACCGACGGCCGCGCGACGGGCGTCCTGGCCCGGGTGGACGGCGAGCTGGTGCGGTACGCCGCGCGCCGCGAGGTGATCGTGTGCTGCGGTGCCATCGACTCGCCGCGACTGCTGCAGCTGTCCGGCATCGGTCCGCGCGCCGTCCTCGAGGACGCCGGGGTGCCGGTCGTCGTCGACCTGCCCGGCGTCGGGGAGAACCTGATGGACCATGCCGAGGGCCTGGTCGTCTGGGAGCTCGCCGAGCTGCCGCCGCCGACCTGCGCGAGCGGCTGGGACGCGGGCGCCCTGGTCAGCCTCGCCGCCCCCCACGACCGGCCCGACGTGCTCATGCACTTCCCGGTCGAGCCGTGGGCCGTCCACGCCGAGGCGTACGGCGCGCAGCTGCCCGAGCGGATCGTCTCGATCGCCCCCAACGTCGCCCGGCCCGCATCGCGCGGCCGGGTGTGGATCACCACCGCCGACCCCGACGCGCCGCCCGCGATCGACTACCGCTACTTCACCGATCCCGAGGGCCGCGACGAGGCCGTGCTCGTGGCCGGTGTCCGCCTGGCCCGCCGGATCGGCGAGGCCGAGCCCTTCGCGTCCCGGCTGGTCCGCGAGGTGTTCCCCGGACCGGACGTGCAGAGCGACGAGGAGATCAGCGCGGTCGCCCGCGCCACCCACCAGACCGTCTACCACGTCTCCGGCACCTGCCGGATCGGCGCGGACGACGACCCGGCGGCCGTCCTGCGCCCCGACCTCACCGTGCGCGGGGTCGAGGGGCTGCGGGTCGTCGACGCGTCGGTGTTCCCGCAGCTGGTCGCCACCAACCCGGTCGTGACGGTGATGATGGTCGCCGAGCGCGCCGCCGACCTGGTCAGGGAAGCCGCAGGGCGATCGTGTAGCTGATCGCCTGGCTCGACGCGACCGATCCGGTGGCGACATAGGTGCCGGTCGGCGTGAGCGCCACGGCCGCGTTGGTGTCGGCGAGCGTCGCGGTGATGTGACCGCCCCCGGTGCCGGTCGTCGTACGGCGCCGGGTGAGCGACGCCGGGATGGCGTGGCCGGTGTTGGTCGAGGACTTGTCCGCCCAGTAGACGACCACCCAGTCCCCGGCCCGGGTCGGCGTGACCGACGGGGCGACGTACTGCGTCGTGGTGCTGGCCTGGGCGTTGACCGCGCTCACGTCGATCGGGGTGCCCGGCGGGCCGCGATAGGCGGCCACGGTGAGGTCGCCCTTGGTGAGGGAGGAGTTGCTGACCGTGACGGTCGACCCCGCGTCGCCGGCGGTGGCGGTGCGCACCCACACCCGGCTCAGCGCGGTGGACAGGTTCGCGCTGCGCACCTGGGTCCAGCCTGCCGGCACCGACGTGCTGGTCGGTGCCGTGTTCGCGGTGAAGTAGAGCAGCAGGGTGTCGCCGCTCTGCACCGTGCCGGGCACCTGGACGCTGTGGTTGGTGACGTTGGCGTTGCTGCTCGCCGAGGCGACGAAGGAGATCTCGGTGGTTGCGGGCGGCGGCGGTGGGGGAGTGCCGCCGTCGTAGAACGGGTCTGTCGCCATGGTCCGGAACGCGCCGGCCGAGGAGGTGGTGCTGTCGGGGTACCAGTTGCAGCTGTCGGGGCCCTTGGCGTCGAAGGCGGAGACCCCGACGAACTGCGCGTAGTCCGACCGCTTGAAGAGGGCCTGCGCGGCGGCGTACCACTGGGCCTTGCGCGTGGGGTTGGCCGGGTCCTCGGCGCTCGCCCACTCCGTCAGCCACAGCTCCTTGGTCGGGTGGAGGGCGCCGAAGTCCCGGAAGGGACGGATGATCTGCTCCAGCGACATCCAGGGTGTGTTGATCCCGGTGCGACAGGTGAACCAGTTGTAGGCGTCGATGCCCATCGCGTCCACGTACCCGTCGCCCGGGTACCACTTCGGGCCGTAGTTCCGGGCGTCCGGTCCGACCATGAACGCGTAGTCGGTCATGATCCACATGAACCTCACGTTGGTCGCCCCACGAGCGACGACGATGTCGTGGAACTTCCGCCACGCCGCGATGAACTGGGACGCGTCGCCCATGGTGGAGCTGGCCTTGGACTCCGGCTCGTGGTTGAACGTGAAGTAGATCGGTACGGCGTAGTCGCGCAGCCGGTCCGCCCAGCGCACCATGTCGTCGTAGAGCGCGCTCCCGGGCTGGGCGTCGACGAGGCTCTGCCAGAGCACGGTCTGGCCGTTGAGTCGGCGGGACTTGACCGAGAGGATCAGGGTGCGTCCGCTGCCCTGGAGCCAGGTGTGGAACGAGTCGGGGAACGGGCTGTCCCAGCGCGGGAAGTCGCGGACCACGTCGTAGGTGCGACCGGCGGTCGCCTCGGCCCGCAGGAGAGCTGACTGGTAGCTCTCGCCCGCGCGGGGCTGGCTCACGGCGCCGAACCTCATGCCGTCCGGTGATCCCGACGCGAGCTGCGGCGCCGTGGCGAGCAGCACCGCGCCTGTCAGTGCCGCGGCCAGCCGCAGGAGCCTGTTGGTCGTCACGTGTTCCCCCGTCCGATCGTGCCCACCGCAGTCGACCACTGCGGAGCACGACCGGGCATCGCCACGATTGGGGGACTACTCCACCGCGGGGGCGCGCAGCTCCGCGGCCAGCTCGGCCACGATCTCCAGCTGGTGCCGCACCGTCCGTGCGGACGGCTGCTGGGCGACGAAGGTCTCCTCGAACGGGTCGACGACCTCGGTGCGGATGCCGGACAGGGTCTCGACGATGGCCAGGCCGCAGAAGGGGACCTCGGACTCGGCGTACCCGCCCTCGTGGACGGCGACCACGCGGCCCTCGCACACCTCGTCGGCCAGGTCCATGACCATGGCGGTCATCTGGCGGAAGCTGTCGGCGTAGAGGAGCTGGCGAGCGAGCGGGTCGACCATGTTGGCGTCGAGTCCGCTGGCGATCACGATCAGGTCGGGGGAGAAGGCGCGCAGCGCCGGCAGCACGATGTCGCGCATCGCGGCGAGGTAGGTCTCGTGACCCGATCCCGGCGGGAGGGGCACGTTGAGGTTGTAGCCCTCGCCGGCTCCGGTGCCGCGCTCCTCGGTGCCGCCGGAGTCCACCGGGAAGCAGTTCTCCTGGTGGATCGAGACGGTCAGCACGTCGTCGCGCTCGTAGTAGACGGCCTGGGTGCCGTTGCCGTGGTGCACGTCCCAGTCGAGGACGGCGACCCTGCCCAGGCCGTGCTCGGCCTTGGCCGCCTCGATCGCGATCGCGATGTTGGCGAGCAGGCAGAAGCCCATCCCCTCGTCGGGCAGGCAGTGGTGGCCCGGTGGGCGCGAGAGGGCGTAGGCGTTGCGGTAGCGGCCGGTGACGACGTCGGCGACCGCGCGCTTGGCGAGGCCGGCCGACAGGGCGGCGATCTCGAAGCCGCCGTGCGAGAACAGCGCCTCGGGGCCGATCTCGCCGCCACGGCCGGCGGAGAGCTCGCGGAAGTTGTCGACGTACGACGCCGGGTGGACCCGCAGCAGGTCCTCACGGGTGACCGGCTCGGCGCTGTGCACGGCCAGCCGGTCGGTGAGCCCGGAGACGTCCATCAGCGACTTGAACCGGCGCTTGGACTCGGGCGACTCGGGGTGGCCGCCGGTGGCGAGCGGCTGGAGCCAGCCCCCCACGGGGAGGAACAGCACGGCCTCGCCGGTGCTGTGCCACAGGCACCGCTCGTCGTGGTAGAACGCGGTCCGCGGCTGCCCGCTCATGCGCTCGGTGCCTCGTAGGTCAGGTAGCTGCGCTGGGTCGCGATGTGCCCGGCGACATGCTTGGCGTCGTGCCAGACGCCCCAGATGAAGCTCGACCCGCGACGTGAGAGCCAGGGCAGGCCGACGAAGTAGATGCCGGGCTCGGACGAGACGCCGCGCCGGTGCGACGGCTTGCCGGTCTCGTCGAGGGCGCCGTCGGGCAGCCAGGCGTAGTCGGTGGCGAAGCCGGTCGCCCAGACGATCGAGGTCACGCCCGCCTCGGCGAGGTCGAGCGCGAGCATGGGGTCGGTGACGCTGGCCGGGTCGGCGCCGAGCACGCGAGCCTCCGGCTCCTCGGGCAGGTCCATGCCGTTGGCCTCCACCCAGGCGTCGGCCCGGTCGAGCAGCGCCAGCAGGTTGGCGTCGCCGGCGGCGATGTTGGCAGCCAGGTCCTCGCGGAAGGTGAGCACGCCGTCGGCGTACCGGTCCGTCATGCCGACGAGCTGGATGCCCTGCGCGGCGAGTGCGCGGAAGTCGACGGTGTGGCCGCCACGGGCGCCGCTGACGGCGATGGTGACGTGCTCGGCACCGGCGGCTGGGGTCTCGAGGTCCCACAGGCCCAGGACGCCCAGCCACCAGCAGAAGTCGCGGCCGCGGTAGCTGCGGGGCGGGCGGTCGTGCGGGCCGACCGAGAGGTACACCTGCCGGCCGGAGCGCTGCAGCTCGTCGGCGATCTGGACGCCGGACGAGCCGGCGCCGACCACCAGGACGTTGCCCTCGGGCAGCTGGGCGGGGTTGCGGTAGTCACTCGAGTGGATCTGCACCGGTACGGGACTGTCGGGGCCCTCGGGGACGATCGGCGGGAAGACCGGCCGCTGGAACGGGCCGGTCGCGGCGACGACGTACCGGGCCTCGACGACGCCGTCGGACGTCTCGACCCGGAAGCCGGGGCGGCCCTGGTTGCGGGTCACCGAGGTGACCTCGACGCCGGTGCGGATCGGGGCGGCGATCTTCTCGGCGTACGCCTCGAAGTAGGCCGCGACCTGGTCCTTGGTCGCGAAGCCGTCGGGGTCGACGTCGTGGAACTCCAGGCCGGGGAAGCGGTCGTGCCAGGCGGGGCCGTTGGCGACCAGCGAGTCCCAGCGCATGGTGCGCCAGCGCTCGGCGATCCGCTCGCGCTCGAGGACGAGGTGGGGGATGCCGTTGTCGCTGAGGTGCTCACTCATCGCCACGCCGGCCTGACCGGCGCCGACGACGAGGACCTCGACCTGCTGGGGTTCCTGGTGGGACATGGGACGATCGTCGGGCGCCGCCGTTGGTCCTGTCCAACAGATCTTATTGGTCCACTGCATTCGTTTCCCAGATGTCCGGGGAGGCGATCCTGTTGCATCTGTTCCATTGATGAGTGGGGTCGGAAAGATCTGTTGGACACATGGCCCGCGGTCCGGTGGACTGGTGCGCATGAGCAGCATCGTCGTCGGCGGCCACACCCGCATCCGTCCGTTCAACACCAGCGTCACCTACCCGGAGCAGAACCTCGACAACGACCTGTGCCAGGCCGTCGTCGCGGGCAACACGGTGTACGTCCGCGGCCAGATCGGCCAGGACCTCGACACCAGCGAGTCCGTCGGGATCGGCGACGTCGAGGCGCAGACCGAGCAGGCGATGGCCAACATCAAGATGCTGCTCGAGGAGGCCGGTGCCCGCATGGAGCACCTGGTCAAGCTCACCATCTACATCGTCGACCCGCGCTACCGCGAGAGCGTCTACCGGACCATCGGCCGCTGGACCAAGGGTGTGCACCCGATCTCGACCGGCATCGTCGTCTCCGCCCTCGCCCGTCCCGAGTGGCTGGTCGAGGTCGACGCGATCGCGGTGATCTCCGAGTGACCTTCTCCGTCCTGGCTACCGACGGCACCGGCGCCGTCGGCATCGCCGTCACCTCCTCCAGCCCGGCCGTCGCGGCGCGCTGCATCCACCTGCGCCCCGGCGTCGGTGGCGCGTCCTCGCAGAACATCACCGACCCGCGGCTGGGCACCGAGCTCCTCGACGCGCTGGAGAGCGGTCTCGACGCCGAGGCCGCGCTGGCGGAGGTCACCGACGGCCGCGAGCACGTCCAGCACCGCCAGCTCACCGTCCTCGGGCTCGACGGCAAGGGCGCCGCGTTCTCCGGTGAGGGCTCGCTCGGCGTGCACCACCAGGTCGTCGGCGACAGCGTGGTCGCCGCCGGGAACCTCCTCGCCGACCCCGCGGTCGTCGACGCCGTCGCCGCCGGCTTCAGCGCCGCCACCGGCGAGCTCGAGGAGCGGCTGCTGTCCGCGCTCGAGGCCGGCCTGGCCGCCGGCGGCGAGGCCGGACCGGTCCGCTCGGCCGGACTGTCGGTGGTGCGCGACGTCGCCTGGCGGGTCACCGACCTGCGCGTCGACTGGAGCGAGGACCCGATCGGACAGCTCCGCGAGCTGCTCGGCGTCTGGCTGCCGCAGCGCGACGACTACGTCACCCGCGGGCTCGACCCGACCACGGCGCCGTCGTACGGCGTCCCCGGGGACGAGTGATGAAGGACCGGGCCGCCGCCACCGTCGGCGCCGACGCCGAGCGCCTGATCCGGCTCTCCGAGCAGCTGCACGCCCACCCCGAGCTCGGCTGGGAGGAGCACGACTCCTCGCGCTGGGTCGCCGAGGCCCTCGCCGAGGTCGGCTACGACGTCACGCCGGCCTACCTCGGGCTGGAGACCGCCTTCCACGCCACCATCGGCAGCGGCCCGTTCCGGCTCGGCCTGTGCGCCGAGTACGACGCCCTGCCGGGCCTGGGACACGCCTGCGGCCACAACCTGATCTCCGCGATCACCGTCGGCACCGCCCGCGCGCTGGCTCCCCTCGCCGACGTGGCCGGGCTGACCATCGAGGTCTACGGCACGCCGGCCGAGGAGGGCGGCGGCGGCAAGATCGAGCTGCTCGAGCGCGGTGCCTTCGCCGGCCTCGACCTGGCGATGATGGCCCACCCCGCGCCGGTCGACGTCGCCGAGGCGGAGCCGTTCGCGGTGTCCCACTCGCATGTCGAGTACCGCGGCAAGGCGGCCCACGCGGCGGCGTACCCCGAGCAGGGCGTCAACGCCGCCGACGCCTTCACCATCGCCCAGGTCGCGATCGGCATGCTGCGCCAGCAGCTCCCGCCGACGGTGCGCGTGCACGGCGTGATGACCAACGGGGGAGAGGCGCCCAATGCGATCCCGGCGCGCACCGAGGGCCGCTGGTACGTCCGCGCCGAGTCGATGGCCCAGCTCGCCGAGACCGAGGACCGGGTCTGGAAGTGCTTCCAGGCCGGCGCCCTGGCCACCGGCGCGAGCCTGGAGATCACCCCTGAGAGCAAGCCGTACGCCGAGTTCCGCACCTTCGCCCCGGCACTGGCGGCGTACCGGCGCAATGCGCAGGAGCTGGGGCGCACCTTCGACGAGACCTCTCCCGCGCGCCGGATGAACCGTGCCTCCACCGACATGGGCAACGTCTCCCAGGTCGTCAATGCGATCCACCCCTACATCGGCATCAACTCCGGCACCGCCCTCAACCACCAGCCGGAGTTCGCCGCGCACTGCGTCGGCGGCGACGCCGAGAGGGCGCTGCTCGACGCGGCCACGGCGCTGGCCTGGACCGCGCTCGACGTGGCCGGGAGCGCCGAGCGATGACGACCCGCACCGAGCACGACTCGCTCGGGCCCCACGAGGTCCCGGCCTCGGCGTACTGGGGCGTGCACACCGCCCGCGCGCTGACGAACTTCCCCATCAGCGGTACGCCGGTCGGGCGCCACCGCGAGCTGGTCGCGGCCCTCGGTGCGGTCAAGCTGGCTGCGGCCCGCGCCAACCACGAGCTCGGCCTGCTCGACGAGCGCCGCTTCGGCGCGATCGAGACGGCCGCCGAGGAGCTGCGCGCCGGCGCGCTGGACGACCAGCTGGTCGTCGACGTGATCCAGGGCGGCGCCGGCACCTCGACCAACATGAACGCCAACGAGGTGATCGCCAACCGGGCGCTCGAGATCCTCGGACTGCCGTGCGGCACCTACGACGAGGTGCACCCGCTCGACCACGTCAACCGCTGCCAGTCGACCAACGACGTCTACCCGACGGCCGTCCGGATCGCCCTGCTGTCGGCGATCGACCGGCTGGAGCAGTCGACCGCCGCCCTCGCCGAGGCGTTCGCCGCCCGCGCGACCCGCTTCCGCACGGTGCCGAAGGTCGGGCGGACCCAGCTCCAGGACGCCGTACCGATGACGGTCGGGCAGGAGCTCGGCGCCTTCGCGGTCACCCTGCGCGAGGAGCTGGCCCGGCTCGCCGACTCCCGCTCGCTGCTGTGCGAGGTCAATCTCGGCGCCACCGCGATCGGGACCGGCATCACCGCCCACCCCGACTACCGCCGCCGCGCGCTCTCGCACCTCGCCGAGATCACCGGCCGACCGCTCATCGCGGCCGGCGACCTGGTCGAGGCGACCAGCGACACCGGTGCCTTCGTGCAGGTCTCCGGCGTGCTCAAGCGGGTCGTGGTCAAGGCCTCGAAGATCTGCAACGATCTGCGACTGCTGTCCTCCGGCCCGCAGGCCGGCTTCGGCGAGCTGCGGCTCCCGCCGCGCCAGGCCGGGTCGAGCATCATGCCCGGCAAGGTCAACCCGGTCATCCCGGAGATGGTCAACCAGGTCGCGTTCTGGGTGATCGGCACCGACACCACGGTCACCATGGCCGCCGAGGGCGGCCAGCTCCAGCTCAACGCCTTCGAGCCGGTGATCTGCCACGGCCTGCTCCAGGGCTTCGCCTGGACCGCGGCCGCCTTCGACGCGCTGCGCGAGCTGTGCGTCGAAGGCATCACCGTCGACGAGGAGCGGCTCGCGGCGAGTGCCGCGAGCAACGCGGGGCTCGCCACCGCGCTGACGCCGCTGCTGGGCTACGCCGCGTCGGCCGAGATCGCGAAGGCGGCACTCGGCGGCCGGGGCGACGTCCGCGAGCTGGCCCTGGCCGGCGGGGTCGACGCCGCCGAGCTCGACGACCTGCTCCGGCCCGAGCGGCTCGCCAACCTCGACGACCTCGACTGCTGAGCACCGGGACCGGGAGGTACGGCAGGATGGCCGCCATGGCGGAGGTCGGCTTCACGCTCACGCAGCTGCGGTACTTCGCCGCGGCGGCGGAGCTGGGCTCCATGACCGCGGCCTCCAAGGAGCTGATGGTCTCCCAGTCGGCCGTCTCGACCGCGGTCGCGCAGCTCGAGAAGGAGCTCGGCGTCCAGCTGTTGCTGCGCCACCACGCCCGCGGGCTCACCCTCACCGCGGCCGGCGAGGCGTTCCAGCGCGAGCTGCGCAGCTACCTCGTGCACACCAGCGAGCTCGCCGAGGTGGCCCGCTCGGCCGGCCAGGCGCTCACCGGCGACCTGACCGTCGGCTGCTTCACCACGCTGGGCCCGTTCGAGCTGCCGCGCCTGCTCGCCGCCTGCGAGGCCGACCACCCCGGCATCCGGATCTCGGTCGTCGAGGACGAGCACGCGGCGCTCAAGCAGGCGCTGCGCTCGGGTCGGTGCGAGCTGGCGCTGATGTACGGCTACGACCTGGACGACGACATCGACCACGTCCGGGTCGGCGGCGCACCGCCGTACGTCCTGCTCCCGCGCGACCACCGCCTCGCGCGGCGCAAGAAGGTCGCGCTGAAGGAGCTCGCCGACGAGCCGATGGTGCTGCTCGACCTGCCGCACAGCCGGCAGTACCTCGAGCGCCTGGTCGCCTCGGTCGGCGTGCGCCCCACCGTGCGGCACCGCACCTCCGGCTTCGAGACCGTGCGCGCCATGGTCGCCAACGGCCAGGGCTGGTCGGTGCTCAACCAGCGCCCCGCCAGTGACATGACCTACGACGGTGCCGAGGTGGTCACGCTCGAGATCGCCGACCCGGTCGAGCCGCTGGAGGTGGTCGTCGCCTCGATGAAGGGCGTCCGGCTGACCGCGCGCGCTCAGGCGTTCGTGAGGTCCGCGGTCGGCACCCGGCGCCGGCCCAGGGCGTAGAGCGCGAAGCCGGTCGTCAGCAGCAGGCCGAGCAGGACCCCGATCCGCTGGCCGAACTGCGCCGGGTGCGCCGCGTCGAGGGCCGCGTAGACGGCGAGGTCGTCGCCGACGTACCAGAGCAGGTACGCCGTCGGCGGCACCAGCCACGTCAGCGGGTGCCACCAGCGCACCGCGTGGTGGTTGCGACCGACCAGGACGAAGTCGAGCACGACCAGGGACGGTGTCACGACGTGCTCGAGCAGCGACCAGGCGTGCCACAGGTTGCCGTTCTGCATCGGCACGTAGGCCAGGCCGACCAGCACCATCAGGGTCGTCAGCGCGCCGCGCAGCCAGGGGGAGCGGGGCTCCCGGACGGCCAGGGCGAGGAAGCACACGGCGACGGCGAGGTTGGAGAGCTGGGACAGCGCGGTCCACCACACGTCGTACTCCCGCGCCGCGAGGACCACCCCGCACGTCGCGCTGGCGACGACGAGGAGGCGCCAGAGCGCGACAGGGGCCGTGTTCACCGGGGAATGGTGTCACGTTCACCTCGTGTTCACCCAGCGAACGCTGCCTCCGCCCGGTCGGGGGCCACCGAGGGCCGGGTACGGCGCCGGACCGCCTCCGCGACCACCAGCACCACCAGGTTCGGCGCCAGCGCGATCAGGCCGGAGTCCCAGCTGCCGATCGGGACCTCGAAGAAGGTGATCCAGGCGACCGTCACGACGCCCACCACCATGCCGAGCAGGACGGGGACCGCACCGACGGTGACCCGCGAGCGCAGGCCGATCAGTGTGGCGGGGGCCATCTGCGTGAGCCCGCCGTAGGTGAGCAGCAGCAGGGAGGCGATGTCGGAGTTCGCCAGGCCGAACACCAGCGAGAGGCTGATCGCCGCGACGACGAACACGGTGTTGAGCCGGAACCGCAGCGACTCCCGCACCGGCACCAGGTTGGTCGAGAGCAGCGAGGAGATCCCCATCGCGATGGCGGCGGCCGGCACCATGGCGGCCGACGCGCCGGCGATGGCGACGACCGCGACCAGCCACGACGGCAGCGTCGCGTTGGCGGTGTCGAGCAGCACGTGGTTGCCCGTCGTGTCGGCCGCGAGCGCCTGGGTGGCGGTGAGGCCGACGATGATCGGCGCGAACAGCATCAGCTGGTAGAGCGCGAGCCACTTGTAGTTGCTGCGCAGCACCTCGCCGGACTTGGCCGCGAGGACCGGCGGCCACAGGTGGGGGAAGGTGTTCAGGCCGGCGCCGATGCTGGTCACGATGACGGCGGTCAGGAAGAACGTCGTGTCCCAGCCGGGCTGGCTGAAGTCGAGCAGCTGCGGGCCCACGCTGTGGATGTGGGCGAAGGTGTCCGGGATGCCGGCGATGCCGAAGACGGCGCCGCCGAGCACGATCAGCAGGGCGGCGATCATCAGCACGTCCTTGACCACGGCGACCCGGGCGATGCCGCGGATGCCGGACCAGATGACGAAGACCACGACGAGCAGGCTGGCCACCACCATGGACAGGCCGCGGCCGGCCTCGCTGCCGGTCGCGAGCTCGACGATCAGGCCCAGGCCGGTGATCTGCAGCTGCAGGTAGGGCAGCAGGAAGATCGCGCCGACCAACGCGGACACCTTGCCGAGCAGTGGGCTGTCGAACCGGTCGGAGAAGAAGTCGGCCTGGGTCAGGTAGCCGCGCTGCTCGCCGAGCTGGCGGATCCGGGGCGCGACGAAGTAGAGGCCGATCGAGCAGATCGAGAGGTAGGCGAGGGCGAAGACGCCGACCACGCCGCCGCCGAACGCGATGCCGGCGAGGCCGAGGAAGCTGAACGTGGTCAGCGAGTCGCCGGCCTGGAGGAACCAGGAGGTCCAGCGCGGGAAGCCGCGGCCGCTGACGGTCCAGTCGGCCATGCTCGTGCTGCGGCGCCCGCTCATGCCGAGCGCGCCGAGGGCGACGATGCCGAGGATGATGGCGGTGGTCAGGATCATCGCTGGTCCTCCTCGGCGTCGTGGCGGACCTCCGATGCGGCGAGCTCGGCGGCGTCGAGCTCTGCACCGCCGCTGCGGCGGTAGCTCGCCTCGACGATCTGCAGCGCGACGACGGTGCCGACGACGCACAGGGCGGTCCAGACCAGGACCGACGGCAGGCCGAACCACAGGTGCGGCCCGTTGACGAACGGCAGCAGCGGCGTGGCCAGGAAGCCGGCGACCGGGACGGCCGCGATCGCCAGCCGGGCCGGACTGGCCAGGGTGGGGGTGGACGGGTTCACGAGAGGACCTCCGGGAGGCGAGGGGCGCAGCGGCCGTGGCCGGTCGCTGCTTCGAATGCGGCGGCGATGCCGAGGAGGGTGGAGTCGGTCCGGGCCCGGGTCACGACCTGGAGACCGATCGGCAGCCCGTCGGGGGTGAACCCCGCGGGCACCGAGATCGCCGGTACGCCGAGGGGAGTGAGCAGATAGCTGGCGGCCATCCAGTCCAGGTAGGTGTGCAGGGCGATGCCGTCGACGTCGGTGGGCCAGGCCTGCTCGACCGGGAAGGGGGCGACCTGGCTGACCGGGGCCAGCAGGACGTCGTACTCGTCGAAGAACTCGTGGGCGGCGCGCTGCAGCCGGGTCACCTCGGCGAACGCCTGCAGGACGTCACGGCCGGTGTGCCGCTGGCCCTGGCGGATGTTCCAGGCCAGGTCGGCCTTGAACGCGTCGGGCTGCACGGCCAGCCGGTCGCCCCACAGCAGGTCGAACTCGGCCGCCCGCAGCGTGCGGAACGCTTCGTCGGAGCCGTCGAGGTCGAGGCAGGTGTCCTCGACGTGGGCGCCGAGCTCGGCGAAGACCTTGACCGCGGGTTCGAGCACGTCGAGCACCTGGCGCTCCACGGGGATCCGGCCACCGAGCGTGGGCGCCCACGCGACGCGCAGTCCGCACAGGTCGGCGGTCGTCACGGTCGCCGCGCCGGGTCGGTCGCCGTGGTGGGAGAGCGGGTCGTCGCGATGGGGACCGGCGAGCACGGAGAGCAGCAGGGAGACGTCGTCGACGGTTCGGCCCATCGGCCCGGAGACCGCGAGGGGGCTGAAGACGACGCCGGTGGTGGGCTCGGGGACCAGGCCCGGGGTCGGGCGCAGGCCGACGACATTGCACATCGCGGCCGGGTTGCGCAGCGAGCCGCCCATGTCGCTGCCGTCGGCGACCGGCTGGAAGCGCGCCGCCAGGGCCGCGGCCGCGCCGCCGCTGCTGCCGCCGGCGGTGCGGCCGATCGCGTAGGGGTTGTGGGTGGCGCCGAAGACCTCGTTGAAGGTGTGTGACCCGGCCGCGAACTCGGGGACGTTGGTCTTGCCCACCCGGACCGCCCCGGCGGCCTGGGCGCGCCGTACGACCTCGTCGTCGGTGGCCGGGACGTCGTCGGCATGCAGGGGCGAGCCGTAGGTCGTGCGCAGCCCGGCGGTGGCGTGGGTGTCCTTGAACGAGATCGGCACGCCGTGCAGCGGCGCCAGAGGTACGCCGGCCGCCCGGCGCCGTACGGCCGCCTCGTCGGCCGCGGCGGCGGCCTGCTCGGCGCCCTCGCGGTCGAGGGTCACGATGGCGTTGACGACCGGGTTGTCGCGCTCGATCCGCTCGAGGTGGGCGGCGAGGACCTCCCGTGCGGAGAACGTCCCCTCCTGCTGGCCCGCCACCAGCTCGCGGGCGGTGGCTTCGGTCAGGTCATCGACCACGGTTCTCCTCCAGGGGCGGTGCGCGGTGGGTCCGGGTGACCCACCCCACACTGTTGTTTGGGCCACAGTCTTTGTCATGATGTCGATCTGGGTCAATAGATCGCGAAGAAATAGTAAAATGAGACAAATGGCGAGGTCTTCGTGAACATGCGGGCCGTCTTCCCCGGTCCAGGTGGCCGGGTGCCGGATACTGGCCGCGTGTCGAGCGCCCCCCTGGACCCGTTGTCGCAGCGGATCGTCGGAGCCCTGCAGGTCGACGGGCGCGCCTCGTGGCGCAGGATCGCCGAGGTCCTCGACGAGCCCGTGCGTACCGTGGCCCGCCGCGGCGCGGCCCTGCTCGAGGAGCGCACGGTCCAGGTCGTGGGCCTGCCCAACACCGACCCGACCCATCTGCTGCGGATCCGCTGCCGTGCAGGCACGACCGCGGCCGTGGCCGCTGCCGTCGCGGCCCGTCGCGACACCGTCTTCGTCTATGCCCTCGGCCGGGCGCCCGAGATCGTCGCCGAGGTGATGACGCCGTACGCCTCGCTGGCGGCTCTGGTCCTCGACGAGCTGCCCGCCCTCGACGGGGTCGAGGAGGTGCAGGCCGACTCCGCACTGCTCTACTTCCGCACCATCGCGGAGTGGCTGCCCGGCCTGCTGAGCGCCGAGGAGGTCGCCGCGCTGGGTGGAGTCCCTCCTGCGGAGCCGTTCTCGCCCGAGACGCACTTCCGCCTCGACGACGTCGAGCGGACCCTGCTCGACGCACTGGCCGCCGACGGCCGCACCCCGCTGCAGGAGATCGCCGAGCTGCTCGGCTGCTCCGACGCGACCGCGCGGCGCCGGGTCGAGCAGCTCGTGGAGCGCGGGGTGCTGCGGATCCGGGCCGTCGTCGAGCCCGCTCTCCTCGGCCTGCCGGTGGAGACCCTGCTGCGCGTGCGCGTCCGCCCGACCGAGGTCGACGCCGTCGGACGAGCCCTCGTCGGATCGCCGCTGGTGCGCTACTGCACGTTCGTCGCCGGCGAGGACCAGCTCCTCGTCGACGTGACGACCCCCGACGTCGACGGGCTCCGCGCCCTGCTGACCGACCCGGCCTGGATCGGCGGCGCCGACCAGGTCGTCGCGACACCCCTGCTGCGTGCCTACAAGCGCGGCGGCGTCCTGGTCGACGCCTCGGTAGGGTCCTCGCATGAGCGCTGACTGGCGGGCCGAGACCGTCGAGAAGATCCGGTCCCTGATCGTGGCGGCGGAGCCCGCGGTGGTGGAGGAGGCCAAGTGGAAGAAGGCCTCCAACCCCGACGGCGTGCCGACCTTCTCCGCCGACGGCCTGGTCGCGACCGTCGAGACCTACAAGGACAAGGTCAAGGTCACCTTCGCCAAGGGCGCATCGCTCGAGGACCCGACCGGCATCTTCAACGCCAGCATGGACGCCGGCACCCGCCGCGCGGTCGACGTGTTCGAGGGTGAGGCTCTCGACGACGACGCGTTCGTCGCGCTGGTCCGCGAGGCCGTCGCGATCAACCGCGGCTGAGCCCTGCCCGCATGCACTTCGTCGGCATCGACCTCGCCTGGGGCGACCGCAGGCCCACCGGGCTCGCGGTCGTCGACAGTGAGGGCACCCTCGTCACGGTCGCTGCGGTCCAGGACGACGACGAGATCGTCGCCGCGCTGGCGCCGTACGTCGAGGGGGAGTGCCTGGTCGCGATCGACGCGCCGATCGTCGTACCCAACGCCACGGGCAACCGCCCCGCCGAGGCGGCGCTCAACAAGGACTTCGCCCGCTTCGACGCAGGCGCGCACCCGTCCAACACGGGCAAGCCGGAGTTCCGCGAGCAGCCGCGCGCGGCCCGGGTGGCGGCCCGGCTCGGACTCGACGTCAACCCGCGCTCGCGCCGCCCGCGCCGGGCCATCGAGGTCTACCCGCACCCCGCCACGGTCGCGCTGTTCCGGCTCGGCCGGACCCTGAAGTACAAGGACAAGGCCGGCCGCGACCTCGAGCAGCTGCGGGCCGAGCTGGTCGTGCTGATCGGCCTGGTCGAGGGCCTGGCTGCCGCCGAGCCGCCGCTGCACGTCGCCGTCCTGCCCGCCTGGCAGGCGCTGCGTGCCGCTGCCGAGACCGCGACCCGGAAGAGCGAGCTGCGCGTCGTCGAGGACCAGGTCGACGCCGTCGTGTGCGCCTACATCGGCCTGTTCGCCGAGCGCCGGCCCGAACAGACCACGACGTACGGCGACCTGCAGACCGGCTACATCGTGACCCCGACGCTGCCCGCCGACCTCGAGCCCACCCCGCGCCCGCGCCGCGGCGCGCCTCCGCTCGACGTCGGCTCCGCCGTGCGCCGCTACGCCGAGGTGCAGCCCGGTCTGCGCGGGGTCACCGACGGCTTCGTGGCGCTGGTGACCTCGATCCTCGACGAGGCCGGCATCAACTACCTGACCGTCACCGGCCGTACGAAGTCGGTCTCCTCGTTCGCCGCCAAGGCCGCGCGCACCGTCGACGGGCGCCCCCTGTACGCCGACCCGCTGCACGAGATCACCGACCAGGTCGGCGTCCGCGTGATCACCTACGTCCACAGCGACGTGCAGGCCGTCGTCGACCTCCTCGACGACCAGGTCGTCGTCCACGACGACCGCGACCTCGGCCAGGAGACCGCCAGCGAGGGCCGGTTCGGCTACTCCAGCCGCCACCTGTTGGTCGGCCTCGAGCCCGGCTCCGAGGGCCCGCTGCAGGGCCACCAGGCCGCGATCCAGATCCGCACCGTCCTCCAGCACGCCTGGGCCGAGTTCGAGCACGACATCCGCTACAAGGGCAGCGTCCCGCCCGAGCACGTCCTCGAGCTGGACCGCCGCTTCACCCTCGCGGCCGGGCTGCTCGAGCTCGCCGACCGAGAGTTCTCCACCATCCGCGACCTGCTGCAGGGCCCGGTCGGCTCCGCCGCCGGCGAGGACGAGCCGTACGACGAGGACGACCCGCGGATCAGCCCGCGCGAGCTGGCCGCCTTCCTCGCCGGCCAGTACGCCGACGCCGGCTGGTCGCGCACCGACCACTACGCCTGGATCTCCGCGCTCCTGCTCGAGCTCGGCATCACCTCGCTCGCCGCGCTCGGCGAGACCCTGCGCTCGGTCGACGAGGACGCGCTGCGCGAGCGGATGGGCTACCGCTACCCACCGGGCGCCGTACGCCGCCTCGACGACGCGCTGCTCTGGGTCCACGGCGAGCGGTACGCCGACCTGCGCGGCAACGCGCACCGGGCGCCCGCCCTGCGGGCCCGGTGGGCGAAGATGCGCGGCGAGGACTGAGCGTGGGCGGGGATCTCTACATCCTCGACCTGGACGACATGCAGCAGTCGGCCGTCGACCTCGGCGACCCGACCCGCCTGGTCTTCGACTACGTCCGGCGCATCGGCGACCTCCTCGACGTGATGCCCGCGGGGCCGCTGCGGGTGCTGCACGTCGGCGGTGCCGCGATGACCCTGCCGCGCTACGTCGCGGCCACCCGGCCCCGTTCGGCCCAGATCGTGCTCGAGCCCGCCACCGAGGTCGTCGAGCGGGTCCGCGCCGAGGCGCCACTGCCGCCGCGCAGCGGGATCAAGGTGCGTCCCGTCGACGGCGAGACCGGCATCCTCGCGGTGCGTGACGGCTCCCAGGACGTGGTCGTCCTCGACGCCTTCGCCGGCGGGAGGGTGCCCGAGTCGCTGACGTCGGCCGGCTTCGTGGAGCAGGTCGGGCGGGTCCTGGCGCCGGACGGGATGTTCGTCGCCAACCTGGTCGACCGGCCGCCGTACCCCCGGGTCCGGGCGTTCGTCGCCGCCGTCCGCGCGCTCGGCGACGTCGCGGTCGGAGCCGAGCCGGCGACCCTCAAGGGCCGACGCCCGGGCAACCTGGTCGTCGCCAGCGGCGAGGTCCCGGCCGGTGCGTTCGGCGAGCCCTCGCCCCTGGAGTACCGCGTGTTCCGCGGCCGGGCTGTGGCCGACGCCTTCGGCGGCGGGAAGGCCGCGACGTAGCGGTCCTGCGGACGTACCGACCGATCCCCTCAGGCGCCGATGGTGTCGGCGAGCGTGACGATCGCCTGCTGGAACGCCTCGAGCGGCGGGTGGACGATGCCGGCGCCGATCATGCCGATGCCCGGGTCCTTGTGGGCGATGGCCGTGTTGATGAGTGGCAGGATGCCGGTCTCGATGACCTTGCGGACGTCGATCCCGGTCGGCACGCCCATGAAGTCCAGTGCCGGGATGGTGACATTGGGGTTGTTGGTCGTGGTGATGGCGTTCATCGTCTTCGAGTAGCCCATCGCCTCCTGCACGGTGCCGCCGACGAGCGCGACGATCGCGGGCGCTGCGGCCATCGCGAAGCCGCCGATGCCGAAGGTCTCGGTGATGGCCGAGTCGCCCATGTCGAGGCCGGAGTCGGCCTCGGTGTAGCCGGCGAACATCGGGCCGATCACCTGCTGTGCGGGACCGGTGAACCACTGGTCGCCGGTGCCGGAGACGCGGATGCCGAAGTCGACGCCGTTGCGGCACATGGCCGTCACCACCGTCGAGTCCTCGATGCCCGCGGCGGCGTCCATCGCGGCCTTGGCGGTGACCATCCAGGTCGGGCCGGAGAAGTAGTCCGAGGACGCGACGAAGTCGAAGACCTCGCGCTTCTCCTTGGTCGTGAAGTCCGCCTCGAGGATGTACGGCGCGAGCGCCTGGATCAGCAGCGTCGTACCGGCCACGTTGCGGTTGTGGGCCTCGTCGCCCATGTGCAGGGCCTGGGACAGGAGCAGGCGCAGGTCGAGGCCGCCCTCGTTGAGCTCCATCGCGCCGGCGAGGATCGGGCCGAACACGTCGCGCATCCAGTTGAGGCGGTCGATGACCGACTGGTCGTTGGCGCCGAAGCGCAGGATCTTGGAGAGCTGCTCGGACAGGTTCGTGTACGCGGTGTTGCCGTGGGTGCGGTTGGTGACCTTGTGGACCCACATGCTGGCGCTGGTGACACCGGCCATCGAGCCGACCGACTGGTGCTCGTGGCAGGGGGAGAAGGTGATCTCGCCGGAGCCGGCGAGCTCGCCGGCCTCGTCGAGGTCCTTGGCGAGTCCCTCGAAGACGAGCGCACCGGTGACGGCACCCTTCATCGGGCCCGACATCCGCTCCCAGCTGATCGGCGGACCGGCGTGCAGGATGGTCCTCCTGGTCATCCCCGGCACGGTGTCGATCGCCTGGCCGAAGCCCTCGAGGAAGGGCTGCGCGGCGAGGACCCGGCTGACCGCCTCCTCGTTGGCGGCGTCGATCCTCTCGGCCAGCTCGGGACGCTCGAGGCGGCCGAGGGCCGCGATGATCTCCGGGTCGCCGCCGCCCGGCGGGGTCCAGTTCATCCGGACCGGCGCCACGCCCTGGGCGGTGAGGTCCTCGGCGAACATGTCGAGACCGAGGTTGACCGGCTTGAGGCCGGTCGAGAACAGGCTGGTGATGCTCATCAGTGGTCACCCTTCGCAACGAATTCGCGGGCCAGCAGGCCGAGGTTGGTGGAGGAGGAGGCGATGGTCACGCCGGCGGCCTCGAGCTGCGCCACCTGGTCGGCGATCGCCGGGGTGTCGAGGTCGGTGCCGAGGACGTAGCCGAGGATCTCCAGGTGCTGGCCGCGCGCGGCGGCCTTGGCCTTGGCCTCCTCGATGGCGGGGATGGTGACGCCGACCGGGTCCTCGTGGGAGCCGAAGCCGAGGATGAAGTCCATCGCGATGACGCCGACCTCGGGGTCGTCGGCCTCCTGGACCAGGCGCTGCAGGCGCAGCGACGGGTCGATCATCGGGTGCGGGCGACCGTCGGTGAAGTCGTCGTCGCCCATGTCGAGGAAGGTGTGCTCCTTCGACGGGTCGGTGGCCCCGAGGACGTACGACGGGTCCTTCTGGATGTTCGAGTAGACGTTGTCGAACGTCGCGAGCGCCGCGAACATCGCCTCGTCGCACAGGGTGCCGCCGCAGAACAGTCCGCGGACGTAGCGCTGCTCGGGAGCCAGCTTGGCGCGGACCTCCTCGATCAGCGGGAGGTTGAGGGCGTGCAGGTCGAGCGTGGACTCGTCGACGCCGGTGGCGAGGACGGCGGCCAGCGCGGCGGGCTTGGTGCCCGACACGAGCTGCACGTTGGCGTGGCCGGACTCGGTGCGGGGTGAGCCGAGGAAGCAGACGACGGCCGGCTTGCCGGTCGCGCCGAGGACGGCGAGCACCTTCTCGGCGACCTCCTCGGCCGGCGGCTTGGAGACGACCACGATGACCTCGGTCTCCGGGTCGGCTGCGAGGGCCTGGATGGCGTCGACCATCATCAGGCCGCCGACCTCGGCGGACAGGTCGCGACCGCCGGTGCCGATCAGCTGCGAGACGCCGCCGCCGAAGTCGTGCACCCGGACCGAGATCTCCTGGCTGCCGGTGCCCGAGGCGCCGACGATGCCGACCGAGCCCCGGCGCACGGCGTTCGAGAACGCGAGGCCGGTGCCGTTGACGATCGCCGTGCCGCAGTCGGGTCCCATCAGCAGCAGGCCCTTGTCGTGGGCCAGGCTCTTGAGCTCGATCTCGTCCTCGACCGACACGTTGTCGGAGAAGATCATCACGTGCTTGCCGGCGACGAGCGCCTTGCGGGCCTCGCGGGCGGCGAAGGCACCGTTTACCGAGATCAGCACGAGGTTGCTGTCGGGGACCTCGGAGAACGCGCCGTCGAGCGTGCGGTAGCGGACCTCCGCGGTGCCCTCGGCGCCCGTGCTCTTGCGGGCCAGGATGTCGTTGACGGCCTGGATCGCGTCCTCGACGAGGTCGTCGGCGGCGTCGATGACGATCATCAGGTCGCTCGGCCTGGCGGCGTCGATGGCGGGGTCGTGGACGCCGACGTTGGCGAGGACCTCCTTGTTCATCGGCGTGGCCATGCCCAACAGGGCCTGGGTGACGCCCTCGACGGCGTTCGCCTTGGTGCTCATGGACATGAGCGAGACCGAGTCGAGGTAGGTGTTCTTGCGGATGTCGATGTACCTGGTCATCTCAGGTCCTCTCAGAGGTAGCGCTCGATCACGGCGGCGAGGTCGTCGAACCCGCGCTTGCGCGCGAGGTCGAGGGGCGTGACGCCCCACTCGTCGGTCATGCCGGGCTTGGCGCCGTGCTCGAGCAGCAGCTCCGCGGTCTGCTGGCGGACCGGGCCGCCGTCGCCGAGGATGATCGTCTCGATCAGGGCGGTCCACCCGAGGGTGTTGGTCAGGTTGACGTTGATGTTCGTGTTCTCGAGCAGGTAGCGCACGATCTCGAGGTGGCCCTTCTCGGCGGCCGGGGTGAGGCCGTTGCCGCCGAAGCGGGTGAGCCGCTTCAGATCGGTGCCCGCCTCGACCATGATCCTCACGAGCTCGAGGTCGTCGTGGATGCACCCGTGGATGAACGGGTTGAAGCAGGTCTGGTCCTGCGCGTCGATGTCGACCCCCTCGCCGATCAGGAAGCGCACCACGTCGTGGTGCCGGCCGCGCGCGGCCGCCAGGACGGCGCTCGCCTCCTCCCGGTCGACGGCGTCCTTGTCGGCGCCGTCGGCGAGGGCGGCGCGTACGCCGTCCAGGTCGCCGGCGGCCGCGGCGGCGAGGTACCGCTCGTCGGCTGGGGGTGTGGTCACGAGATCTCCTTCGGGTGGATGGGTGACGGAACCGCGAGGCGGTCCGCCTGGCGCAGGTCCGCCTCGAGCGCGAGCCCGAGGCGCAGGCCGGTGAGGATGTCGGCGCCCGAGGTGTGGCCGATGGCGCGCACCCGCAGCACGGCGTCGACCAGGGCCGGGGTGGTACCGGTCGCGCCGAGGGCGGAGACGAGGACGTGGATCCGCTGGCGCCCCCGGCCGGCGACGGCCTCGGTCAGGGTCGCCGCGCTGACCTCGGTGGTGCGCTCCTCGAGCGGGCTGCCGCCGAGGACCGCATCGGCCAGGGCCGGCCGGATCCGCTCGAGCAGCATGCCGCCGGCCGCCGCGAGCACGGCGAGGCCGGTCAGCACGTCGTCGCCGCTGGGGGTCAGCCCGGAGCCGAGCCCGACCAGGCGGGCCGCGGCTGCAGTGGTCGCCTCGCGGTCGCCGTCGCGGACGGCGTCGCCCAGGACCGCCGTACGACGGCCGAGCTCGTCGGCGCTGAGGACGTCGAACGGCGTGCGGCCGGCCGGGGGCGTCAGGTGCCGCTCGATGGTGGCGGCCGCGGCCCGCAGCTCGTCGGGGGCGAGCGCGGCCAGCGCCGTGGCGTCGGCGGGGGAGGGCTGCCAGCGCGCTGCGCCGGCGAGCACGACCGTCGTGCCGTCGTACTCGTGGGTCAGGTGGGGGCCGAACCGGACCGGGTCGTCGAGGTGCCAGTCGATCCGCGCCCAGTCGGCGGCGGCGATCCGGACGGTGCGCGGCGCGTCGTCGAGCTCGTCGCTCGACAGGCAGCAGAGCAGGCCGTCGGGCGTGCGCAGGTTGACGACCTTCGTGTGCACGGAGTGGACGGCGCCGGTGCGCCCGTCGGTGGGGAGCCCGTCGGCGAGCAGCGCGTCGACGGAGACGGCGTCGACCAGCCGTACCGCGTGCTCTCCGGCAGTCGCCACCACCCGGGACTCCTTCGTCTGGGCTCGTGAGTTCTCGTGAGGGACCCGTGAGCGGGGCCTCAGTCCCTCAGCTGATGGTATACCATTCTACTAAATGGTATACCAAGCCGTACCCCAGCAAGCAGGAGGATGTTCATGCGAGTCGTAGTGGCCCTGGGCGGGAACGCCCTCGCGCGTCGAGGCGAGCCGATGACGGCGGAGTACCTGCGGGCCAACGTCCGCTCCACGTGCCAGGCGCTCGCCGAGCTGGCTCGCACCACCGAGCTGGTGATCACCCACGGCAACGGACCGCAGGTCGGCCTGCTGGCACTGCAGAACCTCGCCTACCAGGACGTCGCGGCGTACCCGCTCGACATCCTCGGCGCCGAGACCCAGGGCATGATCGGCTACGTCGTCCAGCAGGAGCTGGCCAACGCCGTCAAGGGCGAGCGTGAGGTCGCGGGCATCATCACGACCACCGTCGTCTCCGAGGACGACCCGGCCTTCGACCGGCCCACCAAGCTGATCGGCCCGCAGTACTCCGCGCACGACGCGGCCGAGGCCGCGGCCGAGTACCGCTGGACCATCGCCAAGGACGGCAACGCGTTCCGCCGCGTCGTCCCGTCGCCGCAGCCCCTCACCATCGTCCAGGCACCGCTCATCCAGCGGCTGCTCGAGGACGGCACCCTGTGCGTGTGCGTGGGTGGCGGCGGTGTGCCGGTCCGCCTCGACAGCTTGGGCCGCCACGTCGGCGTCCAGGCCGTCGTCGACAAGGACCAGGCCAGCGCTGCCCTCGCCGCCGAGATCGGCGCCGACGTGCTGATCATGCTCACCGACGGCGACTACGTCAGCGAGAACTGGGGCACTCCCCAGCAGCGCGACATCGTCACCGCCTCGGCCGACGCCATCGCCGAGCTGACGTTCGCCGAGGGCTCGATGCAGCCCAAGGTGGACGCCGCGATCCGCGTCGCCCGCGCCGGCGGCCGGGTCCTGATCGGTCCGCTCGACCGGCTCGACGACCTCCTGGCCCGCAAGGTCGGCACCGAGATCGTCCCGACGCTCGACGAGGGCATCGTCTTCCTCGAGCGCGAGCCTGCCGCCTGAAAGATCCGTGACGAGCTGACGCGCGGGGCTGGCCGTCAGCCGCGAGCGGTGTAGGCGACGACGAGGTCCTCGACGGCCTGGGGGATCGTGGTCTCGACCGCAGCGACAGCGATCAGTCCGCCGCGCTCGTCGACCTCCGCACCCCGGGCAGCACCTGCTCGCCGTAGAACTCGATCATCTCCCGGTAGTGCGGACCCATGTTGGAGACGTACACCTCGTCGTACCCGGCTTCGGCGTACTCGCGCACGGCCGCGACGTGCTCGCCCGCGGCCGAGCCCGCGACCACGCTCTCGGCGGTGGCCTGCTTCGTCACCAGCTCCGAGGCCTGCTCGAAGTGCCGCGGTGACGGGAGGACCTGGGCCAGCTCGCCCGGGAGCCCGGCGTTGGCCCACAGCCGGTGGGCGTGCTCGACGCCCTCCTCCCTGCTGGGGGCGAAGGCGACCTTCAGCCCGGCTGCCGTCGGCCGCCCACCCGACGCCTCGCTGAACAGCGAGCGGAGCTCGGCGCCGGGCGCGGTGTTGACGTAGCCGTCCGCGATCTCGGCGGCGACCCGGGTCGCCTTCTCGCCGAAGCCCGACATCCAGATCTCCGGCGGGGTGCCGGGCAGCGTCCACAGGCGCGCGTCGTCCACCGTGAACCACCGGCCGCGGTGGTCGACGGTCTCGCCGGTCCACAGCGCCCGCATCAGGTCGACCGCCTCGCGCAGCATCTCGATGCGTACGTCGAAGGACGGCCACCCCTGACCGGTCAGGTGCTCGTTGAGCGCCTCGCCCGTGCCCACCCCGAGCCGGAACCCGGGGTTGAGCACGGCGCAGGTCGCTGCCGCGTGGGCGACCATGAGAGGGCTCTGCCGACCGATGGGACAGGTCACCGCGGTCATGATGGGCAGGGCGCTCACCTGGGCGATCGCCCCGATCATCGGCCAGACCATCGGGCTCTGCCCCTGCGTGGAGTTCCAGGGCTGGATGTGGTCGCTGATCCACAGCCCGTCGAACCCCGCGTCCTCCGCTGCCAGCGCCTGCTCGACGAGCTGGCTCGGCGTGTACTCCTCGCTGGACAGGAAGTAGCCGATCCTCACCTCACGACTCCGCCTCGGCCTCGAGCGTTCCCTGCAGCTCGTCCTTGCTCATCGACGAGGCGCCGGAGACGCCGGCGTTGGCGGCCTGCTGGTCGAGCTCGGCCTTCGTGATGTCGGCCGGCTGCTCGCCGAGGTGCTCCTCACGTGCGGCGAGGAACGCCTCGCCGAGCTCGGCCCGCCGCGCCTCGTCCAGGTGCTCACGCATGCCGGGCAGCACGGTCGTCTCCTCCTCCTCGACGTGGTGGCTGACCGCGTCGACCAGCTTCTTCAGCGCGGTCGGGAAGTCCGGCGACGACGGGTCGGTCTCGGAGAGTGCGAGGGCGAGCCGGTCGGCCTCGAGGTGCTCCTTCTGGCTGTGCTCGACGTCGTCGGCACCGCCGGCCTCGCTCGCCGCCGGGTAGACCTCGGACTCCTCGGCCCGGCTGTGGGCCGTGAGCAGCGTGGTCATCACGGGCACCAGCGCTGCCCTCTTGTCCGGCTCGTTGAGGAGAGTGTCGAAGAGCTTCTCGAGCTCCCGGTGGTCGTTCATGATGAGGTCGACGACGTCCTTGCTCATGGCCTGCTCCTCGAGGGTCCGTGGGTGCGCGGGTCCACGTCCGGACCCGAGGGAGGCCGTACCCGTGAACGCCCCGCGGATACCGAGAGCGGGGAGTCAGCGCCTCGGCGAGTTGGGTGGGTGAGGGTGAGCCAGTGGTCACTCACACACACCCGACCCCGGGAGACTCAGGCCATCTCGGGCACGTGCAGGTGCGCGTACGCCAGGTCGAACTCGTGCACCTCGACGACGACGCCGGAGGACTCCGTCGCCGCGCGCTCACGCATCTCGTCGGCCATCGCGCGGCTGGCCACCATCGCGTCGTGCGACTCCCAGGCCGTCGTCGCGCAGCCGAGGCCGGTGGCCCGGTCGACGAGCAGGCTGGCGCTGCAGAAGCCGTCCATCTCCTCCAGGCGGGGGAGCAGCGCGACCCGGAAGGTCTCGGTCATGGCGTCGAGGTCGCCCTCGAGCCAGCTGGCCCGGCAGCACGCTGCGTGGTGCGTGCGGTGCATGACGACGATCTCCCAGCTGTCGACCTGCATCGAGGCACCGAGGACGTCGCGGCCTCGGTCGCGCATCGGCCGCAGCATCGCGTCGCTCGCGGTCATCGCCTCCTCGGTCTCCCACGAGCTGGTCGCGATGCAGTAGCCGGTCGCGCGGTCGACCAGCAGCGACAGCCCGAGACAGCCCTCCATCTTGCTGAGCGTCGGGGCCGCCTCGGCCTCGACGAACTTGATGCCCGCGTCGATCTTGGCGGGGTTGCCGTGGAACGTGCTCGAACGTGCGTACACGACCCACTCCTCTCAGGGGCAGGGCGACGCCCGACCGGCATCGCCGGTAGGTCCCTGCCTACTCCTGGGCAGAGCGACACGCCAGCCCTCCGGAGTGGGCGGGCGGAGCGGGCGCGCGCAGCTCAGGCGTCGACCGGTCGCTCGTTGTAGGCGCCGGCCAGCTCCTGGCCGGTCAGCGCGTGGATGGCGTCCATGATCTCGTCGGTCGCCTCCCGTCGCGCCCGGCCCGGCGCGACGCCCTCGAAGCGCCCGGCGAAGTCGAGTGGCTTCCCGAACCGCACGGTGACCTTCGCCCGCCGGGGGAACCGGGCGTCGACCGGCTGCAGCTGGTCGGTCCCGGTCAGCCCGACAGGCACGACGGGTACGCCGGCCGTCAGGGCGAGCTGCGCCACCCCGGTCCGGCCGCGGTAGAGCCGCCCGTCGCGGGAGCGGGTGCCCTCGGGATAGATCCCGAACGCCTCGCCCTTGCCGAGCACGTCGAGCGCCACGTCGAGCGAGTTCAGCGCCGCGCGGGTGTCGCTGCGGTCGACCGGGACCATGCCGAGTCCCTCGAACCAGGCCCTGCTGAGCCGGCCCTTGATGCCGGGCCCGGTGAAGTACTCCGCCTTCGCCAGGAACACCACCTTGCGCGGTGCGACGATCGGGATCACCACGCTGTCGGCGAAGCTGAGGTGGTTGCTCGCGAACAGCACCGCACCGGTCAGCGGCACGTTGGCGACGCCCTCGATGGTCGGCCGCCACACGGCGCGGGCGAGGGGCGGGACCGTGGTGTGAAGGACCGAGTACAGCACGGGGCCAGCCTAGTTCTGCCCGGGTCCGGACCTTTTCCCCATTCCACGGGATGCCACGGCGGCCCGGCGCGGGGATCGTGGCTGGTGGGGGAGGGGCCACGAGGCCAGGAGGCCAGGAGCATGACGAAGTGGTGCGGCCCCGACGAGGCCGGGTACGACGAGCAGCGCGCTCTCTTCAACGCCATGATCGACAAGCGGCCCCGCGTCATCGCGGCCTGCGACGGACCGGCGGACGTCCGGGAGGCGCTCGAGCGTGCCGCCCGCGACGGGCTCGCGGTCGCCGTACGGTCCGGTGGGCACTCGGTGGCCGGGCAGTCGACCAACGACGACGGCCTGGTGGTCGACGTACGCCCGATGAAGGGGATCGAGATCGATGCCTCCGCCCGCCGCGCGCGGGTCGGCGCGGGCTGCACCTGGGGCGAGTTCGACGCCGCCGCGCAGGAGCACGGCCTGGCCACCACCGGCGGCCGGGTCTCCACGACCGGGGTCGCCGGGCTGACGCTCGGCGGCGGGTCCGGCTGGCTGGAGCGCCAGTACGGGCTCAGCTGCGACAACCTGCTCGCGATCGAGCTGGTCACCGCGGACGGCCGCGAGCTGCGGGCCGACGAGCGCCAGCACCCCGACCTGCTCTGGGCCAGCAAGGGCGGCGGGGGCAACTTCGGTGTCGTGACCGCGCTGGAGTTCCGGCTGCACCCGGTCGGACCGACGATCCTCGCCGGTCTGATGCTGTGGCCCTTCGACCGCGCCTCCGAGGTCGCGCACGCCTACCGGGACTGGGCGGACGACGCGCCCGACGAGCTGGGCACCGCGCTGGTCGTGATCAGCGGTCCGCCCGAGGAGTTCGTGCCGGCGTACCTCCAAGGCGAGCCGGCGGTCGGCCTCGCCGTCTGCTGGAACGGCGACCACGCCGTGGGCACCGAGCTGGTCCAGGTGATGCGCGACCTCGGGCCGGCGGTCGACTTGGTCGGGCCGATGCCGTATGCCGCGTTCCAGCAGATGATCGACGACCCGCCCGGCCTGCGGCAGTACTGGAGCGCCGACTACCACGACAGCTTCCCCGACGCGGCCCTCGACGTCTTCCTCGCCGCCGGCGCGGGCCGGCCCTCGCCGATGACCCAGCACCTCCTCCTCCCGTGGGGTGGCGCGCTGGCCCGCGTCGACGCCGACGCCACCCCGCTCAACCAGCGGGCCGCCCGCTGGGTCAGCCACCCGTTCGCGACGTGGATGGACGAGGCCGACGACGAGGAGAACATCGCCTGGGTCCGCGACTACCGCCGCGCCAACGCCCCGTTCACCACCGGCGGCGTCTACCTCAACTTCATCGGCGACGAGGGCGACGAGCGGATCCGGGCCGCCTTCGGTGCCGAGAAGTACGAGCGTCTCGTGGCCATCAAGTCGGAGTACGACCCCGAGAACGTGTTCGCGGGAAACCAGAACATCCGCCCCCGCGCGACCGTCTGAGCAGACCCGAGCAGACCCGAGCAGACCCGAGCAGACCCGAGCAGACCCGAGCAGACCCCGAACAGAGGAGAAGCCATGTCCGACAAGCAGAGCATCGACTCCCCGCACGAGCGCCGCGACTTCCAGGACCACGGCCACATGGACGTGGTCACCCTCGGTGACTTCACCCTCGGCCGCGGCACCTTCGAGCCCGGCTGGCGCTGGTCGAACGACGTCAGGCCGATCGCCGGCACCGACTCCTGCCAGGTCCACCACACCGGCATCTGCGTCTCCGGCCGGATGACGATCAAGCCCGACGACGGCGCGGAGTTCGACATCGGTCCCGGCGACGTCATCGACCTCGACCCGGGCCACGACGCCTGGACCGTGGGCGACGAGGCCTGCGTCATCCTCGACACCGGGGTCGCGGCGTACGCCAAGCCGACCTGAGGCCGAGTCCGATCGGTGTCGGGCCCGACCGGATCCGCTAGTGCAGAGGAACAAAAGGTCGCGGTCACGCTGGGCAGAGGGCGGGTGACTCCGGTCGCCGGCGCGTGGTTTGGTTCGGACAAGCCCCGCAAATCCTCTGACTAGGCGGTTCCCGTCATGAGCGTGCTCGACCAGGTCATCAACAAGGCCCAGGCGACCATCCCGATGGAGCGCCAGGTGCAGGGCATGCACCTGTTCCAGAAGGCCAAGCGCCGGGTGGTCGGTGACAAGCAGCCGGTCTTCGTCGAGCGCCCGATCCCCGACGTAGACGAGCTCGAGCTGACCGACATCGATGTGAGCAACCCCTTCCTGTTCGGGCAGGGGCAGTGGCGCTCGTACTTCAAGCGGCTGCGCGACGAGGCTCCGGTGCACTACCAGGCCGACAGCCCGTTCGGGCCGTTCTGGTCGATCACCCGGTACGACGACATCGTCACCGTCGACAAGGACTTCGAGAGGTTCTCCGCCGAGCCGCAGATCGTGATCGGCACCCCGCCGCAGGGCTTGGACATCGAGATGTTCATCGCGATGGACCCGCCGCGACACGACCAGCAGCGCGGCGCGGTCCAGGGCGTCGTGGCCCCGCAGAACCTCGAGGAGATGGAGGGCCTGATCCGCTCCCGGGTCAAGGAGGTCCTCGACGACCTACCGGTCGGTGAGCCGTTCGACTGGGTGGACAAAGTGAGCATCGAGCTGACGGCCCGGATGCTCGCCACCCTGCTCGACTTCCCCTACGAGGAGCGTCGCAAGCTCGTCTACTGGACCGAGGTGACCGCGGCCGGCGCCTCCACGACCGGCGGTCAGAGCGACGTGGACGAGATGTGGCGAGCCTCGGCGGAGATGGCGAGGAGCTTCAGCGCGCTGTGGCACGACAAGGCCGCCCGCCTGGCCGCCGGCGAGAAGCCCGGCTACGACCTGATCACCTTGATGCAGATGTCCGAGGACACCAAGGACCTGATCGACCGGCCGATGGAGTTCCTCGGCAACCTGATCCTGCTCGTGGTCGGCGGCAACGACACGACGCGCAACTCGATGTCCGGCGGCGTCCTCGCGCTCAACCAGTTCCCGGAGCAGTTCGACCGGCTCCGGGCCGACCACTCGCTCATCCCGAAGCTGGTCCACGAGATCATCCGCTGGCAGACGCCGCTGGCCTACATGCGCCGGATCGCCAAGCAGGACACCGTCCTGAACGGCCAGTTCATCCGCAAGGGCGACAAGATCGTGATGTGGTACGCCTCGGCGAACCGGGACGAGCGCACCTTCGAGAACCCCGACGACTTCGTCATCGACCGGCACAACGCGCGCCACCACCTCTCCTTCGGGATCGGCGTCCACCGCTGCATGGGCAGCCGGCTGGCCGAGCTCCAGCTGCGGATCCTGTGGGAGGAGCTGCTGGCCAGGTTCGAGGACATCGAGGTCGTCGAGGAGCCGGAGTACCAGCAGTCGAACTTCGTCCGCGGCTACACCAGGATGCAGGTCGTCCTCACGCCGATCGGCCAGGAGCGCCGACCCGGCCCACGGAGGATCTCCGCTCCCCGGCCGACGCGTCTGCGCTCCCGTGAGGGCTGGGTGACGAGCACCGCGGAGACCGAGGCCGAGCTGCAGGTCGCCGCTCGCCGCGAGGTGGCGAACGGCATCGTCGAGCTCACGTTGGCCGCCCCCGCCGGCGTACGTCTCCCGTCCTGGACCGCCGGCGCCCACATCGACCTCGTCCTGGGCCCGACCCTGACCCGGCAGTACTCCTTGTGTGGCAGCGTGGCCGACGAGTCCTCGTGGAAGGTCGGGGTGCTCCTCGACCCGGAGAGCCGGGGCGGCTCGGCGTACGTCCACGAGATGCTGACCGAGGGCGCGACCGTCCGCGTGCGCGGTCCGCGCAACCACTTCCCGCTCGTCGCGTCGCCGCGCTACCAGTTCATCGCCGGCGGGATCGGCATCACCCCGATCCTCGCGATGATCGAGGCGGCCGAGCTGCGCGGCGCCGACTGGAGCCTGCTGTACGTCGGCCGGTCCCGCGCGTCGATGGCATTCCTCGACCGGTTCGAGGGGGATGACCGGGTGACGGTGTGGCCGAGCGACGAGTGCGGCCGGTTCGACCTGGCGTCCGTGCTCGGGACGCCGCGGCGAGACACCGAGGTCTATTGCTGCGGCCCGGAGGCTCTGATGGACTCCGTCGAGGCGGGCTGCTCGGCATGGCCCGAGGGCAGCGTGCACCTCGAGCGGTTCGTGGCCAAGAAGGTCGAGGCATCCGAGGACGCGCTGGACACGTTCGAGGTCGAGTGCTCGCGCTCGGGGGTGACGGTGGCGGTGCCGGAGGGGACCACCATCTTCGACGCGGTCGACAAGGCCGGCGTCGACGTGATGGGCTCCTGCATGGAGGGCATCTGCGGCACCTGCGAGGCCGACGTGCTGGAGGGCACGCCTGAGCATCGTGACTCGGTGCTGTCCAGGACCGAGCGCGAGCGGGGCGACACGATCATGACCTGCGTCTCCCGCTCCCTGTCGAAGAAGCTGGTGCTGGACCTGTGAGCTACCCCAAGGACTGCTGGTACGTCGCCGCCACCCGTGACGAGCTGGACGGGGCCGGCGACGGCTTCACCGCTCGGCGCCTCCTCGACACGCTCGTCCTGCTGTTCCGGCTCGCCGACGGCTCGGTCGCCGCGCTCGAGGACCGCTGCGCGCACCGGCCCTACCCGCTCTCGGCCGGCCACCGCGAGGGCGATCTGGTGGTGTGCGGCTATCACGGTTGCACGTACGACGCGACCGGGCGCTGCGTCAGGGTGCCCTCCCAGGACAACCCTCCCTCGGGCGCCCGGGTGCGCACCTACCCCGTCGTCGAGCACGGCCCGTTCGTCTGGATCTGGATCGGCACCCCCGGCGGCGAGCGGCTGCGCCCGCCTCCCGCGACGCCCTGGCTCCACGACGGTGCCTGGAGCAGCGTGGGGGAGCGGCGCGACGTCGCCGCCGACCTGCTGCTGCTGCACGAGCACTACCTCGACCTGACCAACGTGTTCGCGATGCACCCGGAGATGGTGCCGCCGGGCATCGAGGCGCTGCCGCCGCTGGAGGAGGTCGAGGTGTCCGAGCTCTCCGTGTCCTACAAGCGCGAGCTGCCCAAGGCGCCCCTGGCGCCCTGGGAGGCCCAGGTCTCCGGTCTCGACAGTGACGAGTCGTTCGGTCGCACGGAGACCGGTGCCTTCGTGACCCCGGGCCTGCACAAGCAGACCTACACGATCTCCGGCTCCGGCGGCCCCGAGCTGGAGCTCGTGCGCACCCATGCCTTCACCCCCCGGTCCTCGGGCGCGACGCACGTGTTCCTGCAGATCTCGTGGCGCGGTGCCGCGGTCCCACCCGACGCGGGCGAGCAGCTGGCCGCCGTCTTCCACGAGATGGCCAGCCGGGACAGCGCCGTGCTCGAGACCATGCAGCGCTACCTCGACGAGGACACGACCCCGCGGCGCTACTTCAACGTGAAGGCCGATCGGGCCGCCGTACGTGCTCGGCGAATCCTGACGTCGATGGTGGAGGACGAGCGGGGACGCTAGCGACGTGTCGTCGTGACGTGTCGTCGTGACGGATTCCTGCATCTGGATGCCTCCAGCCGAATGTCCTCTACGTTCGGCGCATGCCTGACGAGCTGCCCGCGCGGATCCGGCGCGGCTACGCGCTGGGTGGCGTCGCCACCGGTGTCTACGGCACGGTGCCGTCGCTGCTGCTGATGCCCTACCTCACCGAGGAGCTGGGCGTCGGCGCGCTGCTCGCCGGACTGGTCGTGTTCGCGCCCAAGGCGTGGGACTTCGTGTGCAACCCGCTCGCGGGCCGGCTCAGCGATCGGGTACGACGCCACGACCGGCGCCGTCCGTTCCTGCTGGTCGCCGGCCCCCTCATGGGGGTGGGCCTGGCGTTCGTCTTCACCGGGCCGAGCACGCCCTTCCTGCTCGCGCTGGTCTGGGTGCTGCTCGCCAACCTGGTGGCCGCGACGGCGTACGCGTTCTTCCAGGTGCCCTACCTCGCGATGTCGGCCGAGGTGACCGGCGACTACGGGGTCCGCACCCAGATGATGGCCTGGCGGGTCGGGGTGGTGACCACCGCGATCGCGGTCTCCGGCGTGGTCGCGCCGTGGCTGGTGACCACCGCGGGCGGCTACCGCGCGATGGGTGCGGTCGCGGGACTGGTGGTCGTCGCCGGATCGCTCGCGGTCTGGCGGTGCACCCGCGGCGCACCCGTGGTCCGCACGGAGACAGCCGGGGGAGGCCTGCGCGACCAGCTGCGGGTCGTGCTCGGCAACGCGCACGCACGGCCGCTGATCGCGGCCCTGGTGCTGCAGGCCGCGGGCACGAGCATGCTGCTCGCCGCGGTCGCGTACGCCGCCCGGGTGCTGCTCGGCGACGCCACGACCGGCAGCTACCTGTTCGCCGCCTTCGTGGTGCCCGGCGTCCTGTCCGCGCCGCTGTGGGCCTGGCTCGGGCGCCACCGCGGCAAGAAGGCCGGGTACCTCGTGGCCACGGCCGTGCTCGGCGGCGGGCTCCTCGCCCTGGTCGGCGTGTGGTCCGGCAGCCTGGTGTGGTGCCTGGTCTGGTCGGCGGTGACGGGCGCCGGCTACGCCGGTATCCAGGTCTTCCCGCTGGCGATGCTCCCCGACGTCGCCGCCCACGACGCCCGCACCTCCGGGCACAACCGGATCGGCCTCTTCGCCGGGGTGTGGGCCGGGTGCGAGCTGCTCGGCTTCGCGCTCGGGCCCGGCCTGCTCGGCGTGGTGCTGGCGATCGGCGGCTACGAGGGAGGCCTCGACCGGTACGACGCCCCCGCCCGGCTCGCGGTCCTGGCCGGCACGTCCGTCGTCCCCGCCGCGTTGGTGCTGGTCAGCCTGTTCGCGATCCGCGCCTACCGCCTCGACGAGGAGCTGCGCGTCGCCCCGAGGAGTCCAGCACCTGCCCCTGCCGCTTGACCGGGCGGAGCACGGTCGATCGGCTGCGCACCTGCCAGCCCCGCGCCAGTGCGGCGAGGTCGGTCTCGATCCGCGGCAGCTGGGCGAGCGAGGCCAGCCGCACCCCGAGGGTCAGGTTGCCGGCGCCGACGGTCTGGACGCAGCGGTGGACCGGCGCGGCACCCGCCAGCGCTCGGCCGGCCCGGTCCGGGTCCTCGACCTCGACCTCGAGCAGCACGCCGCGGCCGAGCGCGGCGGCGGGCGTCGCCAGGTCGCAGCCCAGCCGGATCGCTCCCGAGTGCAGCGCCCGGTCCAGGCCCCGTCGTACCGTCGGCTCCGAGCCGCCCACCCGCGCCGCGAGCTCCTGCCCGCTGAGCCGGGCGTCGTCGCCGAGCGCCGCGAGGAGGTCGTCGACCAGCGCGGCCCGAGGAGGTGCGGGACGCGGCTGGTCGGTGCGCGGCAGCAATGCGCGCCGCTGGGAGGCCGAGCAGATCCCGAGGCGCCAGCCGGCGTCCTCGGCGTGCACGTCGGCCACGACCCGGCGCTCGACGACCTCGCCCCGGCACAGCACCGCCAGCTCGTCGACGCGCCGGTGCACCTCGGCGAGCCCGGAGCCGAGCACCACCACGGCGAGGTCCGCCGTGCCCGACACGAGGTCGACGGTGTGCACCCAGTCGGGCGCCGCGGCCCGCTCGGCCGCGTCCTCGGCGGCGCCGGACGCGCAGCGCAGCAGCACGAGGGTCGCGTCCAGGTAGGGGGTGAGCCGTGCCGCGGACGGCGTGACCACCCACCACGCCAGCCGCTCCTCGTGCAGCCGGCGCCAGCGGCGAGCCGCGGTCACCGCGTCGATGTCGAGCACCGAGGCGATCGTCGTCCACGGCGCCCGCGGGTTCACCTGGAGTGCGTCGATCAGTGCGAGGTCGATCTCGGGCAGGATCTCGAGGTGACCGATCCCGTCATCGGTGGGCGTCATGCGATCAGTCTTGCCCATCGACGGCTGAGACCTGTCGGTTTTCCGGCGCCCGATGTCGCCGATATGACGACCTACCTAGGGTCGTGCCATGAGCCGGCGCACCGCTGACGTGACCGACGTCGACCAGCTGATGGCCACGATCGAGGACCTGGTCGCGATGGCGCCGCGGGCGACCGGGACGCCGGGCGGTGAGCGGGCGGCGGCGTACGTCGAGGACCGGTTCCGCCGCGCCGGCCTCGACGAGGTGTGGGTCGAGGAGGCCGGCTCCTTCGCCTGGGAGCCTTCCGTGGCCGGCCTGAACGTCGACGGGGATGAGGTCCCGTGCGCGCCGATCCGGCACTGTGCGCTGCCCGCCCACGAGCACGTCGGCACGCTCGGCACCGGTGTCGACGGTGTCGAGGCCGAGGTCGTCGACATCGGCGCCGACGGCGTCGGCAGCCGCGACGTCACCGGCAGGATCGTGCTCTTCGACCTGACCTTCGACCTGCCGCAGTGGGCGTTGCTGCCCCTGAGCGAGTACGTGCACGACCCCGAGCGGCAGATGCTGAACCGCGACGCGCTCGGCTCCCGCAACCCCTACATCACCTCGCTCACGCGCACGCTGCGCGACGCCGCGGCGGCCGGTGCCGTGGCGGTGGTCGGAGTGCTGCGCGACTACCCGGAGTCACTGGGCTACCACAACGAGTACTACCGCCGGACCCTGCTCACCCTGCCCGGCGTGTGGATCACCCGGGCCGCGGGAGACACCCTGCGCCGTCGGCTGCACGCCGGCTCGGTCGCATCGCTCCGGCTCGTCGCCGAGCGGCGCCGAGTCACCGCGCGCACCGTGGTCGGCGTGCTCCACGGCGCGTCCCGGGACACGGTGATGGTGCAGTCCCACCACGACTCCATCGGTCCCGGCGCGGTCGAGGACGCCACCGGTACGGCGGAGGTCGTCGCGCTCGCCGAGCACGCGGTCGAGCGGGCCCGGGCCGGCCGCCCCTGGTCCAAGACGCTCATGTTCGTCACCTTCGACAGCCACTTCACCGGCTACCAGTCCCACCGCGCCTTCGCCCGCCGCTACACGATCGACGCCGACTCGCCGTACCCGCTCGCGCTCAACCTGACCGTCGAGCACGTCGGGCTGCGCGCGCGTCGTACCGCCGACGAGTGCTTCGAGACCCTCGACCACAGCGAGCCGCGGGCTTTCTTCGAGAACGTCTCGCTGCCGATGAAGCTCGCGGTGGCGCGGGCGATCCGCCGCCATCGGCTCGGCGCGACCTCGATGCTCAACGCCGGGCTGCTGGAGTTCACGCTCGACGGGATGCCGACCGACGCGTCGTTCACCTTCACGGCCGGCGTACCGACGATCAGCCTGGTCTCCGGCCCGCTCTACCTGTACGACGAGGCCGACACCCTCGACAAGGTCGACGTCGACCAGCTGGTCCCCGTGGCGAACGCCTTCGCCGACCTGATGGCGTTCGCCGACGGGCGGCACCCGGGGCGCCTCGGACTGATCCCGCGCCGCGTCCGCCGGCTGCTGCCTCGGGGACGCTGGTGAGCGCGGTCGTGGCCCGCGAGCCGGCGCGGGGACGGGCGGCGCTCGCCGCGGCAGGGGAGTCGTGGCGGGTGTCGTACCCCTCGGGCTCCTCCGTGCTGACCGGGCTGGTCCACCTGCCGGCCGCAGCGCCGCCCGTCGACGGCTGGCCGGTGGTGACCTACGGGCACATGACAACCGGCGGCAGTGACCGCTCGGCGCCGAGCACCGCTGTCGACGGGCACCCGGAGCTGCGCCGGATGACGCAGGGCGACGGCTTCGCCGCGCAGCTGCTGGAGCGGGGGATCGCCGTCCTGCAGCCCGACTACGCGGGCCTCGGCAGCCCGGGCCCCCATCCGTACCTGATCGGTCCCGCGCTGGCGACCTCTGTGCTCGACCTGCTCGTCGCGGCGCGTGCGTCCTTCGACCTGTCGGACCGCTGGGTCTCCACGGGACACTCCGAGGGTGCTGTCGCCGCGCTCCACGCCGCCGCCTCGGGCCCGCCGGCCGGCGTCTCGCTGCTCGGCTGCGCGGTCTTCGCGCCCGTCACCCGGATGGACCGGACCATCGGTCTCTCGCTGCGCTGGCCGCTCACCCCACCCGGGTTCGGCGTTGTGCCCGCACTGGTCGGGTTGATGATCAGCGGCGCCGCCACCGTCGATCCCGAGCTGGCCGTGCTGGTGGACGGCGACGGCCTCAGCGACCGCGCCCGCCGTCTGTGGCCCCAGCTCGGGGAGCGCACCCTCACCGAGCTCGCCCACCGCTCCTCCTTCGGCGGCCTCGCTCCCGGCGCCCTGCTCGGAGCCCGCGGGGACGTCGTACGCGACCGGTTGCTGGGCTCCCTGCGCGCCCACGACGTCGCCGGGTTGTCCCTGCCTGTCGACCCGCCGCTGCGCATCGACGCCGCCACCCTCGACGAGGTCGCCCCCTGCTGGCTGACCCGTTCGCTGGTCCGCGGCTACCGGGCCGCCGGCCTGCGAGTCGAGCCGCACTGGTGGCGCACCGGCCACTCCGGCGTCCTGGCTCCGGGCCGGGCGCCGGCGCCGGCCGCCGCGTGGGTGGCCCGGCTGCTCGCCTCAAACGCGCGGAGCCGTTGCGAACGCTGACAGGCAAGCCGGGTGAGGCTGGCCAGCAGCCGACGGACGTCCTGTTCGTCCTGCCGGCGCCTCCCGCCTGAAATGAGTGATGGCCCCGGGAAACCCCGGGGCCATCACTCAGACGAGCCAGCAGTGCCGGCCCGGGACACGACTCAGATGTCGTAGTACAGCTCGAACTCGTGCGGGTGCGGCCGCAGCTGCACGGGCGCGATCTCGTTCTCCCGCTTGTACGACGTCCACGTCTCGATCAGGTCGGGCGTGAACACATTGCCGACGGTGAGGAAGTCGTGGTCGGCCTCGAGCGCCTCGAGCACCGCGCCCAGCGAGGTCGGCACCTGGGCGATCTCGGCCATCTCGTCCGGCGGGAGCTCGTAGATGTCCTTGTCGACCGGGGCGGGCGGCTCGGTCTTGTTCTGGATGCCGTCGAGGCCGGCGAGCATCAGGGCCGAGAAGGCGAGGTACGGGTTCGCCGACGGGTCGGGGAAGCGGGCCTCGACGCGCTTGGCCTTCGGGTTGCTGCCGGTGATCGGGATGCGGATCGAGGCGGAGCGGTTGCGCGAGGAGTAGACCAGCGAGATCGGGGCCTCGTAGCCGGGGACCAGGCGGTGGAACGAGTTCACCGTCGGGTTGGTGAACGCGAGCAGCGCGGGGGCGTGGTCGAGGATGCCGCCGATGTACCAGCGGGCGAGGTCGGACAGGCCGCCGTACCCGGTCTCGTCGTAGAACAGCGGCGAGCCGTCCTTCCACAGCGAGGAGTGGACGTGCATGCCCGAGCCGTTGTCGCCGAAGATCGGCTTCGGCATGAAGGTGACGGACTTGCCCTGCTCCCAGGCGGTGTTCTTGATGAGGTACTTGAACTTCATCACGTCGTCCGCGGCCTTGAGCAGCGTGTCGAAGCGGTAGTTGATCTCGGCCTGGCCGGCGGTGCCGACCTCGTGGTGCGCCCGCTCGACCTGGAGGCCGCAGGCCTCGAGGTTCTTGACCATGTCGGCGCGCAGGTCGCTGTAGTGGTCGTAGGGCTCGACGGGGAAGTAGCCGCCCTTGAGGCGCGTCTTGTAGCCCTTGTTCTCGCCGTCGTCCTTGCCGGAGTTCCACCAGCCCTCGACGGAGTCGATGTGGTAGTAGCCCTCGTTGACGCCGGTGGAGTACCGCACGTTGTCGAAGATGTAGAACTCGGCCTCGGGGGCGAAGAAGGCGGTGTCCGCGATGCCGGTCGAGGCGAGGTACGCCAGCGCCTTCTTCGCGATGTTGCGGGGGTCGCGCGAGTACGCCTCGCCCGTGATCGGGTCGTGGATGAAGAAGTTGACGTTGAGGGTCTTCGACTTGCGGAAGGGGTCGACGTACGCCGTGGTCGGGTCGGGGAACAGTGACATGTCCGACTCGTTGATCGCCTGGAAGCCGCGGATCGAGGAGCCGTCGAAGCCCAGGCCGTCGTCGAACACGGACTGGTCGAAGGACGAGGCCGGCACGGTGAAGTGCTGCATCACACCGGGCAGGTCGCAGAAGCGGACGTCGATCATCTCGACGCCCTCGTCCTTGATGTACTTGAGCAGCTCTTCGCTGTTGTTGAACATTCGGTCCTCCTCGGCTGTGGCGCCGCGGCCCAGCCATCGGTTCAGCCTGTGCGTTCGGGGGCACCGGTACGGCGATGGGCCGGAAACCCTCCCCGGCAACCTACCGAATGACCTGTTGCCGTCGCAGTACCGGTTTGTTTCGTCCGTGTTAACAACGCGCACGCCGAACTGCCCCGGCACTCGTTGAGTGCGGGGCAGGCCGGTGGCGGACCGGGTCAGCGGATGAAGAGCATCTCCTGGTAGGTCGGCAGCGACCACAGGTCGTCGGCGACGACGGCCTCGAGCGCGTCGGCGGCCTCGCGGACAGCGAGCATCGCGGGCAGGACGGTGTCGCGGTGGTACGCCGCCTCGTCCAGCCCGTGGTGGTCGACGGCGCCGGCCTGGGCGGCGACGAGGGCGGCGATGCCGGTGCGCAGCGTGGTCACCAGCTCGGTGACGGCGAGCAGGTCGGTGGTGTCGGCATCGACGCCGGCTGCCTTGAGCGAGGCGACGTTGGTGGCGAGCTCGGTCTGGTAGCGGACCGCGGCCGGGAGGATCGTCGTACGCGCGATCTCCTCGGTCAGGTTCGCCTCGACGTTGATCGTCATGACGTACTGCTCGACACCCACCTCGAAGCGGGACTCGAGCTCGGCCTCGCTGAAGACGCCGTACGTCGAGAACAGCTTCTTGGCCTCCGGCGTCTGGTACTCCGGCAGCGCGTCGACCGTCGTCCGCAGGTTCTTCAGACCCCGCTGCTCGGCCTCGGCGTGCCACTCCTCGGAGTAGCCGTTGCCGTTGAACACGACCGCGCCGTGGTTCTCGACGACCTTCGCGAGGACCGACTGGACGGCGTCGTTGAACTCGGTGCCGGCCTCGACGGCGGCCTCGAGCTCGGTGGCCAGGTAGTCGAGCGCCTCGGCCATGATCGTGTTGATCACGACCATCGGCGCCGCGACGGTCTGGTTCGAGCCGGCGGCGCGGAACTCGAAGCGGTTGCCGGTGAAGGCCATCGGCGAGGTGCGGTTGCGGTCGCCGGCGTCCTTGGTCAGGTCGGGCAGCGTGTCGACGCCCACGGACAGGACGCCCTTCTGCTTCGACGAGGTTGCGCCGCCCTTGGCGATCTGCTCGAAGACGTCCTGCAGCTGGTCGCCGAGGAAGATCGAGATGATCGCCGGCGGGGCCTCGTTGGCGCCGAGGCGGTGGTCGTTGCCGGCGCTGGCGATCGAGAGCCGCAGCAGGCCGCCGTACAGGTGGACGGCGCGGATCACCGCGGCGCAGAAGACGAGGAACTGCGCGTTGTCGTGGGGGTTGTCGCCCGGGTTGAGGAAGTTGCCCTGGTTGCCGTTACCGAACGAGAAGTTCACGTGCTTGCCCGAGCCGTTGACGCCCGCGAACGGCTTCTCGTGGAAGAGGCACTCGAAGCCGTGCGTCTTCGCGATCGACTTGAACGTCGACATGATCAGCTGCTGGTGGTCCGAGGCGAGGTTGGCGCGCTCGAAGACCGGCGCGATCTCGAACTGGCCGGGCGCGACCTCGTTGTGGCGGGTCTTCGCCGGGACGCCGAGCTTGAACAGGGCCCGCTCGGTGTCGTGCATGAAGCCCAGGACGCGCTCCGGAATGGCACCGAAGTAGTGGTCGTCGAACTCCTGGCCCTTCGGCGGCTTCGCGCCGAACAGGGTGCGCCCGGCGTTGAGCAGGTCGGGGCGCGAGTTCACGAACGCGGTGTCGACCAGGAAGTACTCCTGCTCGGGACCGCAGTACGACACCACGTTGTCGATGTCCTTGTGGCCGAACAGCGCCAGGACGCGCTTGGCCTGCTCGGACATCGCGTTCTGCGAGCGCAGCAACGGGGTCTTGTGGTCGAGGGCCTCACCGGTCATCGAGACGAAGATCGTCGGGATGCACAGGGTGTTGCCGTTGGGGTTCTCGAGGATGTACGCCGGCGACTGGACGTCCCAGCCGGTGTAGCCGCGCGCCTCGAAGGTCGCCCGGATCCCACCGTTGGGGAAGGAGCTCGCGTCCGGCTCGCCCTGGACCAGCGTCTTGCCGGAGAACTCCCAGACCGCCGTACCGTCGCCGACCGGCTCCATGAACGAGTCGTGCTTCTCGGCGGTGAGGCCGGTCAGCGGGTAGAAGACGTGGGCGTAGTGCGTCACGCCCTTCTCCATCGCCCAGTCCTTCATCGCCGAGGCGACGATGTCGGCGACGGCGGGGTCGAGCTTCTGGCCGTTCTGGATGGTCGCGAAGACCGACTTGAACACCGACTTCGGCAGGCGCTTCTGCATCACCGCGAGGGAGAAGACGTTCTCGCCGTAAATGGCGCCGGTCTTCTCGTCGACGTCGAAGAACGCCGCCGGCGCCTCGTTCGCCTCGATGTTGCGGATCGCACCCAAGCGGGTCGGGTTCGAAGTCATGTGAACTCCCTGGTGGTCTCAACAGATGCCGTCGCGCGGGCGACGCACAGGTGACGCTAGGGCGTCCAGATTTCTCAGGGTTGCCCTCGTGTTTCGGGCATGTAACAGGTTGCCTGGAGGGGCTTCGCTAGCGTTGGGGCGTGATCGAGAACGCTTCCTGGGGTCGCCGCATCCTCGCCCTGCTCGTGGACTGGCTGCTGTGCACCCTGGTCGTGATCGCGATCTTCGGCCTCGACGAGTACACCAAGCCAGGCTCCTTCGCCTCCGGCGCCGTCCTGATCGTGTTCGTCGTCGAGTCCGGGCTGATGACCTGGCTCGGGGGCGGCTCGGCGGGCAAGCTGCTGACCGGCCTGTGCGTCGTACCCGCCGACGGGCACCTGCGCCGCCTCAGCCCCGTCAAGGCCATCGGCCGCCAGGTCCTCGTCGCGCTCGTCATCCCACCGCTCGTGTTCCGTCCCGACGGCCGCGGCCTGCACGACCTGTTCGCCGGTACGTCGACCGTCACCTTCGCGACGCTGCGCACCCTGACCAAGTAGGTCAGTAGCCGACCAGCTTGGGCTTCGCCTCGATCGCGCGCAGGGGTTGGCCGGGACCGTCGATGGTGACGGTGCCGGGGATGGTCTGCCAGGGCCCGTCGGCGACCTTGTAGCGGCCGGTGTAGGTGGTGGAGAGGCTAGGGCGGTAGTCGCCCTTGCGGAGGTATTCGTGGGTGATGGTGAGGGCGGGGTAGGCGGCGCCGGGTTCGGTGGTGCTGGTGGTCTGGCCGTCGCCGAAATGCCAGGTGTAGGTGGCGGGCGTGGCTTCGAGGGTGACGGGTTGGTCGAGGAGGGTGACGGTCAAGGTCGTCGGGGTGGTTGTGGTCGTGTAGAAGTTGGTCTTGAAGTTGACCAGGGTGAGTCCGTCGGGTGGTTGGACGACGAGGGTGCCGGGGTCGAGCTTGAGCTCGGCGAAGGCCTTCTGCACGTCGGCCAGCGTGAGTACGGGCTGCTGGTCCTCGGTGTTGCAGAAGCCTGCGTTGAGGAACTCGCCAGCCACCTGATCAGCGGCATCGCAGGCCCCGTTGCCAATCAATACCGGTTGGGACTTGGGGCCTGCACCGCCGACGTCGCCTCCGCTTGAGCCATGGCCTCCCTGGTCCTGGTGCACCTTCTGAATCCAGAAGCCAGCGCCGGAGGTCCCGGCTCCGGTGTCGTCGTCAGCAGCAGCCACGGCAGTCTGTTGCATGACAGCGGCCGTGATTGCAGTAGCCAGAAGCCTTCTCACGACACCTGCATCGCTTCCAGGCGCCATTGCGAGCCAAGCCAAGCGACAGCGACCACGACCTCGGACGTCGCCGCCGGATTGGTCGTCGAGCTGCCGTCGCCCGACACGACGAGCTGCTTGTCCGTCGAGGCCGACATCTTCGCTTCGAACGCGTATTGAGATGAATCCTTGTTCTTTAGCTGGTTCACCTTGTCAAGGTGGACTGAATAGTTGCCGCCCTCGATGTGGCCGCCATCGGAGTAGAGATCTTGGACGCCGCGGATGCCCGCCTTGCAGCCGTCGCAGTTCGGCCCGGACACCGCCTTGAGCGCCTTCACGTCGCCCGTCGCCTGGGCGTAGTTGATCAGCTCCCAGTAGTACCCGATGAACGCCCGAGCCCCGGCCTCACTCGCCTCGGCCGCCACAGCAGGCAGTTCGGGCTCGACCGGGTCGGGCGCGGCGGAGGTGGGCGTCTCCATCTTCCCCGTCGGGCTCCAGGTCGAGGTCGGGTCCCGTGGGGACGGGCCGTCGTCGGAGCACCCAGCCACGAGCAGCAGCACGGCAGCTGCAGCGGCGGCGCGGAGCGTCGTGCCCATGGGTCCTCCCGAGAATTGCAGCGCCCGGACCGGGGACGCGTTCGCGACGCTATCCCGATCCGGGCGGCAGGCGCCACCAACAGGCGGCGGGCTGTGGAGAGAGGAGCAGACGCGGATCAGCGACCGCGGAGGTTGCCGCGCATCCCCTTCATCGAGGTGGGCACCGGGCCGCGGGGGAGCGGGACCTTCGGGCGCTGGGCGTCGAGGGCCCGCAGCCGCTGGCGGAGCTCGGTGATCTCGGCCGGCTTGACCTGGCGGCCGAGCTTCTGGACGTGGCGGACCAGCTTGTTGAGCGGGACCTGACCCTCGTCCTTGCCGACGAGCACGTCGTGGACGGGGTAGTCGCCGGCGACGCGCTCGTGCTTCTTGTGCTCGCTGGCCATCAGCGCCTTGAGGCGCGCGGGGTTGCCCTCGCCGACCAGGACGATCCCCGGCGGGCCGACGACGCGGTGGACCATGTCCTGCTGCTTGGTGAAGCCGACGACCTCCTCGATCACCCAGCCGCGGCGCAGCATGGTGAGCGCGCGGGCGGCGGCGCCGAGCTGGCCGTCGAGGCGGGCGAACGCCGCCTTCTGGGCGCGGCGACCGAAGACGATCATCACGGCCAGCAGGCCGATCAGGAAGGTCGCGACGCCGGCGAGGATCCAGCTGAAGACCGAGTCGTTGTGGGGCAGGACCAGCCGGAACAGCGCCAGGCCGAGGCCGCCGAACACCAGGAACGAGCCGAGCATCCACCAGCGGATGGCCGGGTCGACCTCCCGGGACATCTTGTAGGTCTCGAGGATCTGCCGGCGGCGGCTCATCGTGGACGGGTCGAGAGGCGTGTTCGACATGGGGTGCTGCGTTCTCCTCAGGCAGTTGCTTCGGCGCGGGCGTCCCGCGCGGCCATCGCCTGACGATACAGACGACCGGCGCGGTACGACGAACGCACGAGCGGTCCCGAGAGCACTCCGGCGAAGCCGATCTCCTCGGCCTCGGTGGCGAGCTCGACGAACTCCTCGGGCTTGACCCACCGCTCGACGGGGTGGTGGCGGACCGAGGGGCGCAGGTACTGGGTGATGGTGACCAGCTCGCAGCCGGCCTCGTGCAGGTCGCGCAGGGCCTGGGAGACCTCTTCGCGGGTCTCGCCCATGCCGAGGATCAGGTTGGACTTGGTGACCAGCCCGAACGCGCGGGCCTGGGTGAGTACGTCGAGGGAGCGCTCGTAGCGGAAGCCGGGGCGGATCCGCTTGAAGATCCGTGGGACGGTCTCCACGTTGTGGGCGAGGACCTCGGGGCGGGACTCGAAGACCTCGGCGAGCAGTGCGGGGTCGCCGTTGAAGTCGGGGATGAGGTTCTCCACGCCGGTCTCGGGGTTGAGGTCGTGGATGGCGCGGACGGTCTCGGCGTAGAGCCAGGCGCCGCCGTCGGGCAGGTCGTCGCGGGCGACGCCGGTGATGGTGGCGTACTTCAGGCCCATGGTCTGGACCGACTCGGCGACGCGGCGGGGTTCGTCGCGGTCCAGCGGTTGGGGTTTGCCGGTGTCGATCTGGCAGAAGTCGCAGCGGCGGGTGCACTGGTCGCCGCCGATGAGGAAGGTGGCTTCCTTGTCCTCCCAGCATTCGAAGATGTTGGGGCAGCCGGCTTCCTCGCACACGGTGTGGAGGCCCTCGGTCTGGACCAGCTTCTTCAGGCCGCGGTACTCGGGGCCCATCACCGCCTTGGTGCGGATCCAGGACGGCTTGCGCTCGATCGGGGTCTCCGCGTTGCGGACCTCCAGGCGGAGGAGCTTGCGCCCCTCGGGTGTCGCACTCACCGGTTCAGCCTACTCGGGGATAGCTGACGACCGGCACGGCCACCCTCGCAGGGTCGGGCCGCGGTTCGTAGTCGGGGGTGAGGACGTAGTCCTTCCACTCCAGGAGCTCGGCCAGGTGCCGTCGTACGGACCCGAGGACCTCGCGCACGGGTACGTCGCGCCCCAGCTCGGCGCTCAGCGAGGTGACACCGGCGTCGGAGATGCCGCACGGCACGAACCGGTCGTACCAGCTCAGGTCGACGTCGCAGTTCAGTGCGAAGCCGTGCATGGCGACGCCGTTGCGGACCCGGATGCCGATGGCCGCGATCTTGCGCTCGCCGCCCTTCTCGTCGGCCTTGAGCCACACGCCGGTGCGGCCCGGGATCCTCGCGGTCGTGACGCCGAGCTCGGCGCACACGGCGATGATCGCCTCCTCGAGCCGGCGCACGTAGTCGAGGATCTTCACGTGGTCGGGCAGCCGGACGATCGGGTACGCCACCAGCTGGCCCGGGCCGTGGAAGGTGATCTTGCCGCCGCGGTCGACCTCAATGATCGGGGCGCCGCCCGGGTCGGCGGGGCGCTCGTGGGCCTCGGTGCGGCGGCTGGCGGTGAAGACGGGCGGGTGCTCGAGGAGGAGCACGGTGTCGGTCAGCTCGCCGGCGACGACCTGCGCGTGCAGCTCGCGCTGCAGGTCCGACGCCGTGACGTAGTCGATGAAGTCCGGTCCCAGTCCGTCCTCGCGGAAGGTCAGCGTCACGACGTCGAGCGTACTCCAGGGCCTGTGGATGAGATCCGGCACCTGTCGGAGGTCGGGTCCAGGATCTTCCCATGCGGATCTCGGGTCCTCGGGCCGTCCTTCTCGGGACCGCCGCGATCGTCCTCACGGTCGTCGCGGCGGTCGCGGTCCTGGTGCTGCGCGGGGGCGGCCCGCCGTCGTCCGGTACGCCGGCCGCCGGCCCTCGTGCCGTCGTCGCGCCCGCCGCCGGCCGGGTCGGCGTGGCTCGCGCCGTGGGCTCGCTGGCGGTGCTGCGCGACTGGGACCGCTCGCGAGCGCGGGCCTGGGCGAGCGGCGACGTCGATGCGCTCCGGGCGCTCTACGTGCGGGGCTCGCCCGCGGGGACACGGGACGTGGCGATGCTGCGTGCCTGGCTGCGGCGCGGCCTGCGGGTCGAGGGGATGGCGATGCAGGTCCTCACGGTCGAGCTGCAGCGGCGCACCGACCGGCGGCTCGTGCTCGTCGTCACGGATCGGTTGGCGGGCGCCATGGGCGTGCGGCCGGGGTCGGGGGAGCGAGTGGCGCTGCCGCGAGACGGCCCCTCGACCCGGCGCCTGGTGTTCGTCCGGTCGGGCGACGCGTGGCTGCTCGCGTCGGCTCAGGCCGTGGTGGCGCGCAGCCCGGTCGCGAGCACGGACTCGACGTCGGGGTCGGCGAAGCCGTAGCCGAGGTCGAGCAGCGCTGCCGGGCGCAGGTTGAGCGAGCCGAGGACCTCGTCGGCCATCGGACCGGCAGCCAGTCGGATCGCCGCCGCGGGTGCCGGCAGCAGCGCCGGGCGGTGGACCAGCCGGGCCAGCGCCCGGGTGAACTCCGCGTTGGTGGGCGTGACCGGCGCGCACAGGTTGAACGGACCCGACGCCGTCGGGTGCTCGACGAGGAACGCTGCTGCGCCGATCCAGTCGCGCAGCGAGATGAGGGGGTAGTACTGACGACCATTGCCCAGGCGACCGCCGAGACCGGCGAGGAACTGGAGGCGCTGCTGCTGCAGGGGCGCGTTGCTCCGGTCCTGGACGGGAGCGGTGCGCAGTCGTACGACGCGCGCGCCGGCCCCGGCCGCGGGCTGGGTGGCCGCTTCCCACTCGCGGGCGACGCGGGTGAGCAGGGCGTGGCCCCGGGTGTCCGAGGCCTCGGTCAGCTCCGCGGGCCCGTGGTCGCCGTACCAGCTGACGCCGGAGGCGTTCACCAGGGCCGGCGGGCTCGGCGCCGCGGCGATCGTGGCGGCGAGCAGGCCGGTGGTGGCACGGCGGCTGGTCATGACGTCGCGCGCCCACTTCTTGGAGTGGGGGTTGCCGATCAGGGGCGCGCCGGCGAGGTTGACGACGACGTCGGCGCCTCGGACGAGCCCGGTGTCGACCAGGCCGGACTGCGGGTCCCAGCGGGACTCGGCGGTGCCGGGGGCGTGCCCGGGGGCCGGGTCACGACGGACCAGGCACGTGACGTCGTGGCCTCGGCCGCGCAGCTCGGTGACGAGCCGGCGGCCGAGGAAGCCGGACGAGCCGGCGACGACCACGTGCACGTTGACTCCCGCTGTCCGGGTCGGCTCAGACCTCGAACTGCCCGGCCTCGAGGCGCTTCTTCAGGTCACGCAGGAAGCGGCCGGCGTCGGCGCCGTCGACCACGCGGTGGTCGTAGGTGAGCGCGAAGTAGACCATGTGGCGCACCGCGATGGTCTCGCCGAGGTCCTCGTCGTCGATGACCACGGGACGCTTGACCACGGCACCGGGACCGAGGATGGCGACCTGCGGCTGGTTGATGATCGGGGTGTCCCACAGCGCGCCGAAGCTGCCGAGGTTGGTGATGGTGAAGGTGCCGCCGGAGAGCTCGTCGGGACCGATCTTGTTGGTCCGGGTGCGCTCGGCGACGTCGGAGATCTTCTTCGCCAGACCGGAGATGGACAGGTCGCCCGCGTCCTTGACGACGGGGGTCAGCAGGCCCTTGTCGGTGTCGACGGCGAACGCGACGTTCTCGCGGTCGTAGTAGGTGATCTCGCCCTTCTCGAGGTCGAGGTTCGCGTTGAGCGACGGGTGCTGCTTGAGGGTGTCGATCGCGGCCTTGGTGAAGAACGGCAGGTACGTCAGCTTGACGCCCTCGCGTGCCAGGAAGTCCGCCTTCACGCTCTCGCGCAGCCGGGCGATGTTGGTGACGTCGACCTCGACCACCTGGGTGAGCTGGGCGGAGACGTGCAGCGACTCCACCATCCGCTCGGCGATGATCTTGCGCAGCCGGCTGACCTTGACCGTCTGGCCGCGCAGCGGGGACGGCGTCGCGGGGGCGGCGGCCGACGCCGCGGGGGCGGCGGCCGGAGCGGCGGCAGCGGCGGGCGCCTTCGACGCGGCGGCGTCGAGGACGTCCTGCTTACGGATCCGGCCACCGACGCCCGAGCCGTTGACCTGGGCGAGGTCGACGCCGTGCTGCGCGGCGAGCTTGCGGACCAGCGGGGTCACGTAGCCGGGACCGTCGGTGGAGTCGGCGGCGTGGGCCGGGGCGGCGGCCTGGGCAGGGGCAGCAGGTGCAGCCGGGGCGGGAGCCGCAGGTGCCTCGGCAGCCGGAGCGGGAGCGGCGGGCGCCGGGGTGGCCGCGGCCGGCGCAGGCGGGGCCGGGGCCTCGGCAGCCGGAGCAGCCTCGGCGGGAGCGGCGGGAGCGGCGGGGGCGGCGGGAGCGGCCGGAGCAGCAGCAGGCGCACCCGATCCGATGATCGCGAGCTCGGCGCCGACCTCGACGGTCTCGTCCTCGGCGGCCTTGATCTCGAGCAGCGTGCCGGCGACGGGCGACGGGATCTCGGTGTCGACCTTGTCGGTGGAGACCTCGAGCAGCGGCTCGTCGACGGCGACGGCGTCGCCGACCTGCTTGAGCCAGCGGGTGACGGTGCCCTCGGTGACCGACTCGCCCAGGGCGGGAAGGGTGACCGCGGTGCCCTCGGCGGAACCCGAGGCGGCGGGCTCGGGAGCGGCGGGTGCCGACGGCGTCTCCGGAGCGGCGGGGGTCGGGGGAGCCTCGGCGGCCGGAGCCGGCTCGGGCTCGGCCGGAGCGGCCGGAGCGGCCGGAGCGGCAGGCGCCTCGGCGGCCGGAGCCTCGGCAGCGGGGGCGGCCGGAGCAGCCTCGCCGGCCTCGCCGACGACGGCCAGGACCGCGCCGACCTCGACCGTGTCGTCCTCGTTCGCGCGGATCTCGACCAGCGTGCCGGCAACGGGAGACGGGATCTCCGTGTCCACCTTGTCGGTGCTGACCTCGAGCAGGGGCTCGTCGATCGCGATCTGGTCGCCGACCTGCTTGAGCCAGCGAGTGACGGTGCCTTCGGTGACGGACTCACCGAGCGCGGGGAGAGTGACTTCGGTCGCCATGGGTCTCATCCTTGCACCACGAGCGAGCCAAGTCGCAACGGCCCACCCACGGTTCGGGCAAACTGGAACCATGGGTTTGTTCGACCGGTTCCGCGGGCGCTCGAAGGTACGCATGAGTAACCCCGCCCGGGACGCGACGCGCACCGGCTCCACGCGGGTACGGGCAGCCGACCGCGCCGACGAGGAGCACCTGCGCACCTGGATCCAGGAGCGACGTGGCGTCGAGGGGTTCGTCGAGCCGCGCACCGCCGTCAGCGAGGTCACCCTGCTGCTCGTCGCCCACGACGGCGAGTGGACCCGGCGCCGGGTGCCGTCGATCAGCTGGGCCCACGACTTCTGCAACCGCCACCAGGTCCCGTCGTACGACGCCGCGGTGGTCGGCATCCCGCAGCGGATGCGGGACTACAACTCCCGCGTCAGGCAGGCACAGAAGCAGCGGGAGCAGCAGCGGGGCCAGCAGTCGAGCGAGTCCTGAGGTACTCCAGCAGGGTCGCGACGCCGTAGCCGGTCGCACCCGCCGCGAGGTGACCCGACGGGCCGCCCTTGTTGAAGGTCGGCCCGGCGATGTCGAGGTGCGCCCACGGCAGGCCGCCGGTGAACTCGCGCAGGAACGCCGCGGCGAACAGGCCGCCGCCCCAGCGGATCCCGTCGTACTGCGCGAGGTCGGCGATCGTCGAGCTGCGGATCCGCCCGTCCATGAACTCCGGGATCGGCATCGGCCAGCCGTCCTCGCCGGCCGCCTCGCCTGAGGCGAGCACGTCGGCGACGACGTCGTCGTCGCCCATGACGCCGGCCATCTTGTCGCCCAGCGCCATCACCATGTGGCCGGTCAGGGTGGCGATGTCGAGGATCACGTCCGGCGCGGCCTCGACGGCCCGGCCGAGCGCGTCGGCGAGGACGAGGCGGCCCTCGGCGTCGGTGTTGGAGACCTCGACGGTGGTGCCGTCGTACGTCGTCAGCACGTCGCCGGGACGCATCGACGCGTCGCCGACCATGTTCTCGGCGAGGGCGGCGTACGCGGAGATCCGGACCGGCAGGCCGAGGCGGGCGGCGGCGAGGGTGGCCTGGACGACGGCCGCGGCGCCGGCCATGTCCTCCTTCATGGTGGCCATGCTGGCGGCCGGCTTGATCCACAGGCCACCCGAGTCGAAGGTGATGCCCTTGCCGACCAGCGCGACGTGGGCGACGGCGTCCTTGGGCGCGTAGGTCAGCTCGACCAGGCGCGGGGGAGCGGCCGACCCGGCACCGACGCCGAGCAGTCCGCCGCAGCCGAGCTCGGCCAGGCGGTCCTCGTCGAACACGTCGACCTTCACCTTCGTCGCGCCCTTGCCGAGTCCCTTGTTGGCCGCCTTCACCGCGGCGGCGATCGCGTCGGCGAAGGCCGGCGGCGTCAGGTCGCCCGGCGGCGTGTTCACCCAGTCCCGAGCGGCGACGACGGCGTCGACCAGGACCTGGGCGGGCTCGACGGCCGCCACGACCTCGGTACGGCGCGCGGCGGGCGTCAGCACGACCACCTCGGCCGGCGTCGTGGGCGTGGCCGGCTTGCTCTTGTAGGCGGTGAAGGCGTACCCGCCCAGCCGGTAGCCCTCGACGACGGCGCGGACCAGCTCCGGGGTGTCGGCGGGCAGGGCCAGCGCGACCGAGGCCGCGTTGGTGACGGCGCGGGCGGCGTTGCCGGCGGCGCGGCGTACGGCGGCCGCGTCCGGCTCGGCACCGAGGCCGACCAGCACGAGGAGGGGGGAGGCGATGGTGCCGCCGGTGGGCACCTTGGCGACCTCGCCGGGGGCGCCCTTGAGGCCGACGGTGGCGAGCAGGCCGGCGAGCTTGCGCCCGTACGCCGCCGCGACGTCCTCGGCGCCGGGCGCCAGCTTCCCGTCGGGCAGCACCCCGACGACGACCGCTTCGGCGCGGGTCTTGGCGGGGCTGGCCGTGCGGAGGGCGAAGGTCGTCACCCGCGCAGGATATCGAGCGATAGATTGCCGACCATGGCCGACGCGACCCCGTCCCCGCTGACCAGCCCGCTGCACGACCGGCACGAGGCGCTCGGCGCCAAGTTCTCGGAGTTCGGCGGCTGGCTGATGCCGCTGGAGTACCCCACCGGTGTCGTCAAGGAGCACGCCGCGGTCCGCGGCGGCGTCGGCATCTTCGACGTCAGCCATCTCGGCAAGCTCGTCGTGCGCGGCCCGGGCGCGGTGGAGTTCCTCAACGCCACGCTCACCAACGACCTGCACCGGATCGGCCCCGGCAAGGCGCAGTACAGCCTCGTCGTCGACGACGCGACCGGCGGGATCGTCGACGACGTCTTCACCTACTACCGCGACGACGACCACGTGCTCGTCGTACCCAACGCCGCCAACAACGACGAGGTACGCCGTCGCCTGGTCGAGGCCGCGCCCGAGGGCGTCGAGGTCCTCGACCACCACCGGGACTACGTCGTGCTGGCGGTCCAGGGCACGAAGTCGGACGAGGTCGTCGCCGGCGTCGGGCTGCCCGTGGGGCACGACTACCTCACCTTCGTCGAGGCGCCGTTCGAGGGCGCGGAGGTCGTCGTGTGCCGCACCGGCTACACCGGCGAGCGCGGCTACGAGCTGATCGCGCCGTCCGAGGTCGCCCCCGCCCTGTGGGACGCGCTGATGAAGGCCGGCGAGCCGTACGGCCTGGTCCCCGCCGGCCTCGGGGCCCGCGACACGCTGCGCACCGAGATGGGCTACCCGCTCCACGGCCAGGACATCTCCCCGGACATCACGCCCAACGAGGCGCGCCTCGGCTGGGCGGTCGGCTGGAAGAAGCCCGCCTTCTGGGGCCGCGACAGGCTGCTCGCCGAGCGTGAGGAGGGCCCGCGCCGCAAGCTCGTCGGCCTGGTCTCCACCGGCCGCGCGATCCCGCGCCCGCACATGAGCGTGCGCCTGCTGCGCGACGTCCCGCTCGGCGAGGTCACCTCCGGCACCTTCTCGCCCACCATGAAGAAGGGCATCGCTCTCGCGCTGGTCTCGTCCGTCGTCGACGACGGCGCCGAGGTGATGGTCGACGTGCGCGGCCGGCCCGAGGTCTTCCAGATCACCAAGCCGCCGTTCGTCGAGCCCTCCGTGCGAGAGTCGTAGCCATGAGCCTCCCCGAGCAGCCCGCGCCGTACCGTCCCTCCGCCCCTGCCGAGAACCCCTGGCACTGGCGCCTCGAGGACGCGTCCGGCGCCGAGGTCACGCTGAGCGGCGCCGACGCGACGGAGTACGCCGAGGTGGCCTTCCCCAACCAGGGCGACGCCGAGTCCTGGATCGGGGAGACCTGGTCGGCGCTCGCCGACCTGGGCGTCACCCACGTGACGCTCTTCGAGGTCGACCGCGAGGTCTACGGGCCGATGTCGCTGTCCGCATGAGCGCAGGTACGACGACCCGCGCCTTCCGCCAGGTCGACGTCTTCACCGCCGAGCCGCTGCTCGGCAACCCGGTCGCCGTCGTGCACGGCGCCGACGGGATGAGCGAGGAGGAGATGCAGCGCTTCGCGCGCTGGACCAACCTCAGCGAGACGACCTTCCTGCTGGAGCCGACCGAGCCCGGGGCCGACTACCGGCTGCGGATCTTCACGACCGAGACCGAGCTGCCCTTCGCCGGCCACCCGACCCTCGGGTCGGCGCACGCCTGGCTCGAGCAGGGTGGCGTGCCGGCGGGTGAGCGGATCGTCCAGCAGTGCGGCGTCGGGCTCGTCGAGCTGCGCCGCGACGGTGGCCGCCTCGCCTTCGCCGCGCCCGACCTGCTCCGCTCCGGCCCGGTCGAGGACGCCCTGATCGGCGAGATCGCCGACGCCCTGCGTCTCCCACGCACCGACATCCTCGACATCGCCTGGGCCGACAACGGCCCCGGCTGGGTCGGCGTCCGCCTCGCGAGCGCCGAGGCCGTCCTCGGGCTCACGCCGGACCACGGCCGGCTCCCGGTCGACGTCGGCGTCGTCGGTCCCCACCCCGACGGCGCCGAGTGCGCGGTGGAGGTCCGGGCGTTCGTGCCCCACGCGGCGGGCATCGCCGAGGACCCGGTGACCGGGTCGCTCAATGCCTCCCTCGCGCAGTGGCTGACCGCCGACGGGACCCTGCCGCCGTCGTACGTCGCCGCGCAGGGCACCGTGATCGGACGTCGTGGCCGGGTCCACGTCGACACCGACGCCGACGGCACGATCTGGATCGGCGGCGACACCCTGACGACCATCCACGGGACGGTCGCGCTGTGACGACCGGCCGCCGACTAGCCTGAGGCCGTGCGCGCGTACCTCGACCTCGTCCAGCGGGTCCTCGACGAGGGCACCGAGAAGGGCGATCGCACCGGCACCGGCACGCTGAGCGTGTTCGGGCACCAGATGCGCTTCGACCTCACCCAGGGCTTCCCGCTGGTGACGACCAAGAAGATCCACACCCGGTCGGTCTTCGGCGAGCTGCTCTGGTTCCTGCGCGGCGACACCAACGTCCGCTGGCTGCAGGAGCGTGGCATCACCATCTGGGACGAGTGGGCCGACGAGAACGGCGACCTCGGGCCGGTGTACGGCGCCCAGTGGCGGTCGTGGCCCACCCCCGACGGCGGCCACATCGACCAGCTCGCTCAGGTCATCGCGCAGGTCCGGGCCAACCCCGACAGCCGCCGCCACATCGTCTCCGCCTGGAACCCCAGCCAGGTCGACGACATGGCGCTGCCGCCGTGCCACAGCCTCTTCCAGTTCTACGTCGCCGACGGCCGGCTCAGCTGCCAGCTCTACCAGCGCTCGGCCGACGTCTTCCTCGGCGTGCCGTTCAACATCGCGTCGTACGCCCTGCTCACCCACATGGTCGCCCAGGTCGCCGGGCTCGGGGTCGGTGACTTCGTGCACACGCTCGGCGACGCGCACCTCTACTCCAACCACCTCGAGCAGGCCCGGCTCCAGCTCACCCGCGAGCCGCGCCCCCTGCCCAAGCTGATCCTCAACCCGGCGGTGACCGAGATCGACGCCTTCGAGCTCGAGGACATCACGGTCGAGGGCTACGACCCGCACCCCGTCATCAAGGCACCGATCGCGGTATGAGCACCCCCGCAGGCCGCCGCGTCACGATGGTCGCGGCCGTGGCCGAGAACGGCGTCATCGGGGCCGACGAGGACATCCCGTGGAAGATCTCCGAGGACTTCCAGCACTTCAAGGCCACCACCCTGGGCCACGTGCTGGTCCTGGGCCGCACCACCCACGAGGGCATCGGCAAGCCGCTGCCCGGCCGCACCACCGTGGTGCTCACCCGCGACGAGGAGTACGCCGCCGAGGGGGTCGAGGTCGCCCACTCGATCACCGACGCCCTCGCGCTCGCCGACCGGATCCTCGAGGGCGGGCCCGACGACCGGCAGGTGATGATCGGCGGCGGAGCTGTCGTCTACGCCGCCGCGATGCCGTACGCCGACGAGCAGGTCATCTCCGAGATCCCGCTGTCGCCGGAGGGCGACACCCACTACCCGGAGTTCAGCCGCAAGCGCTGGGCCGAGGTGCGTCGTGAGCCACGAGACGGGTTCACCATCGTGTGGTGGGAGCGGGTGTTCGCCTGCGGCGGGTCCTGACCCCCCGGCGTCAGCTGAACTCGACGGACGGCAGCTTCCAGGAAGGGTTGCCCTCGGCGTGCTGGACCTCCTCGGCGAAGGACCGGGGCTTGGTGATCGTGTCCGGCTTCCCGTCGCCGTCCGCGTCGGCAGCCTTGCCGTCGGCGTCGACGACCGACTGCTGGTCGCTGTTGAGGACCGTGTCGAGGGCCTTCAGCAGCTCCGCCTCGCAGGCGATCATCGCGACGTGCAGGTTCTCGTGGAGATCGCGGCTCTCGGCGACCACCTTCCACTCCGCGGGGAACTTGAGGTTGCCCAGGAACTGTCCGGCGGTGACGACATTGGCCAGGGTGCCGGTGGCGTCGCCGACGACCGGGATGAAGCCGAGGATGTCCAGAGCGGTGCTGATCCCGTCGAGCACCTTCATGTCGTCGTCGCGGATCAGCGAGGCCCACTGGGAGACGTAGACCGGTCCCGCGGAGTCCTGCCAGTGCTGGAGGGCCTTCTCGGCGCTCTTCCGCGCCCCCTTGACGATCGCGATCATGTTGTTGCGGTACTGCTGGATGACCGCGGCGACGGCGATGCTGGTGACCGCGAGGATCTGGGTCGACTCGGCGTAGTCCTCGGCCGTGATGGCTAGCGTTCCGTAGAAGTCGTAGAACGAGTCGGAGCCGAGGGATCCCGGGGTCCAGCCGCTGGCCCGGAGCTCGGTCACGAAGCCGGGCAGCGAGTCGCCGTCGCTGGTGTAGGGATCGGTCATCTTGATCAGGCCCGAGGCGGCGCCGGCCAGCTTCTGCGCGGCGGAGGACAGGGCGGCCGTGTCGGTGTCGAGGATGACGTTGCAGAGGTACTCGCAGGTGCCGCCGTGAAGGGACATGGCGTAGCTGTCCGCCGCGTCGACGAGCTGCTGGGCCCTGACGTTGAACTGGGTGCCGTTGTCGCCGCCCCACATCAGGTCGTTGATCTGGATGCCGGCGCCGACGGCGGTCCTCATCATCGTGTGGGCCCAGAAACCGTGGGACCCGGGGAAGCTGACCGAGACCGGCCAGGGGTAGTAGGTCGCGCCGTTCTCGGAGCACTCGATGCGGCGCTGGTCGAGCTGGGTCAGCTGCTCGACCGCCTCCTCGTTGACCGCGAGCTCACGGAAGTACTGGCAGGCGACGCTCAGCTCCGCCACCAGCTCCGAGCGGAAGTCCCCGCCGCCACCGCCGTCGGGCGCAGCCTGGTTCATCAGAGGTCCTTCGGGAGGTCGGGGAGCGGGGCCTGGTCGGGAGTGCCCTCGTAGCCGCTGGTCTCGAGCCACTTGGCGTGGCCGGCCAGGAAGGCCTGGGCCTCCGCGTCGCGCGCGGAGAAGTCGTCGGCGATCTGGTCGAGCGCGACGGCGCAGTCGTTCAGGGTGCGCGTCAGCTGCCGCAGCCGGAAGGTGATCTCCTCGCCCAGCGCCCCGATCTGGCCGCCGATGGCGTGACTGGTCGGCGCGATCTCCTTCTGGATCGTGGCCGTCGCGTGCGCGATGTCGACACCCCATTTGCTGAACTCCGCGGCCTGCGCCGGGATCTGCTTGTGCGCCGCCCGGTAGATCCGGTCGATCCTGATGTCGATCGTCACTGTTGACTTCCTCCACGGCCTGCTGTGTGTGCCGCGAGCCAACTACCCCTCCGGGGTGTGGTCAAAACCGCAGCGTCAGGGGCCCGGGTCCCGGCCAGCCGGGCACCTGGCAGGGTGGACGGCATGGGAGTCCAGCTTCGTGTCTTCACCGAACCGCAGCAGGGTGCGACGTACGACGACCTGCTGGCCGTCGCCCTCGAGGCCGAGCGGCTCGGCTTCGGCGCCTTCTTCCGCAGTGACCATTACCTGCACATGAGCGGCGACGGGCTGCCCGGCCCCACCGACGCATGGACGACCCTTGCCGGCCTGGCCCGTGACACGAGCACGATCCGGCTCGGCACCATGATGACCAGCGCCACCTTCCGCCACCCCGGCGTGCTGGCGATCCAGGTCGCCCAGGTCGACCAGATGAGCGGCGGACGGGTCGAGCTCGGCATCGGCGCCGGCTGGTTCGCCCAGGAGCACACCGCCTACGGCATCCCGTTCCCCGACACCCGCGGGCGCTTCGAGCGGTACGCCGAGCAGCTCGAGCTGGTCACCGGCCTGTGGTCCACCCCGGTCGGCGAGCTGTACGCCTTCGACGGGCAGCACTACCAGCTCGCGGACAGCCCGGCGCTGCCCAAGCCGGTGCAGAGCAGCGGTCACCGGGGCGGCGTACCGCTGCTGGTGGGCGGGGTCGGCAAGAAGCAGACGCCGGCACTCGCCGCGGCCTACGCCGACGAGTTCAACCTGCCGTTCGTCGACGAGGAGCTCACCGCCGTCCAGTTCGGGCGGGTCCGGCGGGCCGCCGAGGAGATCGGCCGCGACCCGGCCTCGATCACCTGGTCCAACGCGCTGGTGCTCTGCGTCGGTGGGGACGAGGCGGCGATCGCCCGCCGCGCCGCCGCCATCGGCCGGGACGTCGACGAGCTGCGCGCCAACGGGCTGGCCGGGACTCCGGAGGAGGTCGTGGCGAAGATCAGGCGGTACGGCGACCTCGGCGCCCAGCGGATCTACCTCCAGGTCCTCGACCTCGCCGACCTCGACCACCTGCGGCTGGTCGCGGCGGAGGTCATGCCGCACGTGTGAAGTCGGCGACCGCGGCGAGGAGGCCGGCGGGGTCCTGCAACATCGGCAGGTGAGCCGTCGCCAGCTCGCGGGTGAAGTCCGCGCCCAGGGCCTGCGCGCAGCGCCGCTGCAGGTCGGGCGGCACCTCGCGGTCGGTCGTGTGGACGTAGCCGGCCCGCTCGGGCGCCCGGCCCCGGGGCGCCGCCGTGACGAACAGGCGACGGGACTCGGGCGTGAACTCCGCGACCAGGCGATCGACGGTCGGGGCCGGCAGGCCGGCGCCGAACCCGGCGCGCAACTGCTTCTCCGGCGGACGGGTGCCGGCCAGCCGGAGGATCGCAGGGAGCAGCCAGCGCTGGGGCACGGGCAGCGCAGCCGTGAACGAGCGCCCGGGCGCCGGCCAGACGGCGGCCACGCCGAGCACGCCCGCGACGCGGTCGGGCGCGGCTGCGAGCATCGCCTGCGCCACCACGCCGCCGACGGAGTGTGCGACCACCGCGAACCGGGGCCACTCCACGGAGCCGAGCGCCGCTACGGCGTACTCCATCGGACCGGCGTCGGGGGAGTCCGGGCGGGGTGCCACCGCGGACTCGCCGAGCCCGGCGCGCACGTCGCCCCAGATCCAGGCAGGAAGGCCTGAGCCGCTGAGGAAGAGGACGGGTTCGGTCATGACGACGACCCTGCCACCGGCCACCGACAGTGCCGGGGGTCGTGGCGACGTGAGGGAAACCGGCCGGGGGCGATAGCCTTGACCCATGACTTCTGCACCCTTCGGCACCATGCTGACCGCGATGGTCACGCCGTTCCTCGAGGACGGCTCGGTCGACCTGGACGGGGTGCAGAAGGTCGCCAAGCACCTGGTCGACAACGGCAACGACGGCATCGTGGTGTCCGGCACGACCGGCGAGTCGCCGACCACCACGGGTGCCGAGGACGGCGAGACCCTCGCCGCGGTCAAGGACGCGGTCGGCGACCGGGCCAAGGTCGTCGCCGGGGTCGGCACCAACGACACCCGCCACTCGGTCGAGCTCGCCAGGCAGGCCGAGAAGGTCGGCGCCGACGGGCTGCTGCTCGTCACGCCCTACTACAACAAGCCCAGCCAGCCCGGCGTGCTCAACCACTTCCGCCACGTCGTCGAGGCGACCGCCGTCCCGGTCATGCTCTACGACGTGCCCGGCCGCACCGGCACCAAGATCGCGCTCGAGACCTACGTCGCGGCCAAGCAGTGGGAGACCGTCATCGCGGTCAAGGACGCCACCGGCGACCTGTCCCGCGCCGCCCAGCTGGTCGACCTCGGCTATGTCGTCTACTCCGGCGACGACGTCAACACCCTGGGCTACCTCGCGTACGGCGCCACCGGACTGGTCTCGGTCGTCGGCCACGTCGCCGGCACCCAGCTGCGCGCCATGATCGACGCCTTCCTGGCGGGCGACCACGCGGAGGCGCTGCGCATCCACACCGGCCTGGTCCCGGCCTTCGAGGCGATCATGGGCGTGCCCAACTACGGCGCGACCACCGCCAAGGCGGCCCTCGAGCTGGTCGGAGTGCTCGGCAACCGCTCGGTCCGAGCGCCACTGATGGCCCTCGACGACGCCGAGGTCGCCGACCTCCGCGCCGGACTCGCCGCGGCGGGCCTGCTCTGATGAGCCACCCGCACCCCGAGCTTTCCGCGCCGCCGAAGCTCCCCAAGGGCGGCCTGCGGGTCATCCCGCTGGGCGGCCTCGGCGAGGTCGGGCGCAACATGACCGTCTTCGAGTACGACGGCCGGCTGCTCATCGTCGACTGCGGCGTGCTCTTCCCCGACGACCACCACCCGGGCGTCGACCTGATCCTCCCCGACTTCGCGGCGATCCGGGACCGGCTCGACAAGGTCGAGGCGCTCGTGCTCACCCACGGGCACGAGGACCACATCGGCGCGACGCCGTACCTCCTGCGCGAGCGACAGGACATCCCGCTCGTCGGCTCCCAACTGACCCTCGCACTGGTCAACTCCAAGCTGCGCGAGCACCGGCTGCGCCAGACGCCGTTCCACACGGTCAAGGAGGGCGACCGGATCTCGTTCGGTCCCTTCGACCTGGAGTTCGTCGCGGTCAACCACTCCATCCCCGACGCGCTCGCGGTCGCGATCCGCACCGGCGCGGGCATGGTGCTCCACACCGGCGACTTCAAGATGGACCAGCTGCCGCTCGACGGCCGGATCACCGACCTGCGGGCGTTCGCGCGGCTGGGGGAGGAGGGCGTCGACCTCTTCCTCACCGACTCCACCAACGCCGACGTCCCCGGCTTCACCACCGCCGAGCGCAAGATCACCCCGGTGCTCGAGCAGGCCTTCGCCGAGTCGAAGCAACGGATCATCGTCGCGTGCTTCGCCTCCCACGTGCACCGCGTCCAGCAGGTCCTCGACGCCGCGGTGAAGTACGACCGCAAGGTGGCGTACGTCGGCCGCTCGATGGTCCGCAACATGGCGATCGCCCGCGACCTCGGCTACCTCCACGTCCCCCCGGGCGTCATGGTCGAGGCCAAGGAGCTCGCCGACCTCGCCCCCGAGCGCCAGGTCCTCATCTCGACCGGCTCCCAGGGCGAGCCGCTCAGCGCCCTGGCCCGGATCGCGCAGCGCAGCCACAACTTCGTGCACCTCGAGGAGGGCGACACCGTCGTGCTCGCCTCCAGCCTGATCCCCGGCAACGAGAACGCCGTCTACCGGGTGATCAACGGCCTGTCCCGCCTCGGCGCCAACGTCGTCCACAAGGGCAACGCCCTCGTCCACGTCAGCGGCCACGCCAGCGCCGGCGAGCTTCTCTACTGCTACAACATCGTCAAGCCCAAGAACGTGCTGCCCGTCCACGGCGAGGTCCGGCACATGCTCGCCAACGGCGACCTCGCCAAGGCCACCGGCGTCGAGAACGTCGTGTACGCCGAGGACGGCGTCGTGGTCGACCTCGTCGACGGCGTGGCCTCGGTGGTCGGCAAGGTCGAGTGCGGCTACGTGTTCGTCGACGGCCAGTCGGTCGGCGACGTGACCGAGTCCGAGCTCAAGGACCGCCGGATCCTCGGCGAGGAGGGCTTCATCTCGGTCATCGTGGTCGTCGACTCCGTTGCCGGAAAGGTCTCCGCCGGCCCCGAGATCCACGCCCGCGGCCACGCCTGGGCCGACTCCGACTTCGAGTCGATCAAGCAGCCGATCATCGATGCCGTCAACCGCTCGCTCAGCGAGGGCAGCACCGACACCTACCAGCTGCAGCAGACTGTGCGCCGCACCATCGGCCGCTGGGTGAGCAACACCCACAAGCGACGCCCGATGATCATCCCGGTGGTCGTGGAGGCCTAGGTCGGGCTGCATGAATCCCCGGTCGACCGGGGATTCCAGCACTTGATGGGGGTTGCAACCCCCGACAGGTGCATGAATCCCCGGCTGGCCGGGGATTCATGCACCCTGTGGGTGACCGCTACTGCTTGCCCTTCAGCTTGATCGTCACCTTCGCGCTGAACGCGGCGATCTTCGCGTCACCGGGGTAGTTCACGCTCGCCTTGACCTTGCGCTTGCCCTGCCTCCACAGCTTCCTGAGCTGCTTCTTGGCCTTGATCTTCAGTACGCCGTCGACCACGGTCCCGGTGTACGTCTTGCCCTTGATCGTGACCGTCACCGGACCGGCCAGCGCGACGCCGCCGGCGGTGGCGATCTTGATCTTCACGACGCCGTTCTTGGCGCTCGCCTTCGGCGAGACGGTCGCGGTGCCCGCGGCCGGCGGGGTGCCGGCGGTGCAGACACTCATCTCGACGTTGTCGACGAACCAGCCGTTGTTGCCGTTGCAGCCGTCCATGCCGAAGTCGAACCGGACCTTCACCTTGTCGCCGGCCTTGGCCACCTTGGACAGGTCGATGGCCGAGGTGCCCCAGGCGCCGGTCGGCTGGCCGCCGTCGGCACCGGTGAACGCAGGCTCGCCGGCCATCGGGTTGGTGTTGCCGCCCTCCTCGGTCTCCAGGTGTCCGCCCGGAGCGTTGAGCAGCCAGGCGTCGTCCGGGACAAGGGCGTAGGCGCCGCCGTTTACCGACACCTTCACGTTGCCACCGTCGAACTCGACCTCGGAGGCCATGTAGTGGTCGAACGAGAAGCGGGGCAGCGTGCCGCTCGGCACGGTCAGCTCCTTGGTGGCCATGCTGACCCGCGACGAGTAGTCGTCGGCGTCACCCTGGCAGCTGCCGAAGTTGCCGTCGTCGCCCTTGTCGTCGAAGTAGAGCACGGTGCCGCCACCCTTGTGCTGCGTGCCGCCCTCGGTGACGATCGGCAGGTCGGTCGTCAGCTTCGTCGGGAAGTGCGCGTTCGGTGCGTCGACCGACTCCTCCCAGCCGGCCGGGAGGCCGGACTCGAAGCCCTCGGACCACAAGACGTCGGTCTTCGTCCCAGCGCCACAGCTCACACTTCCGGTCTTGAACATCGGCTGGAAGTTGCACTGGACGGGCTCGACCCGGAGCTGGGTCGCCTGGGCGACGGCCGCCACTGCTGCGCAGTTGGCCGCGGTGATGGGCGCCATGTCCGCCGGAGCCACGGCCGCGCCGCCGGTCGGGCTGGTGCCCACCGCGAGCTTGTTCAGTCCGCCGATGCCGCGCAGGTCGGCGCAGGACTGCTCGAGTCCGTCAGCCAGCTCCGCGAAACCGGAGGTCGAGGTGAGGTACTCGTTCTGCGTGCGCCAGAAGATCTGCGCGGCCTTGTCCAGGCCGATCCCCTCGACGGTCACGCCGTTGTAGGTGCCACCGTCGACGAGCAGCGCGTAGGTGTGGTTGACCACGCCCGAGTTGCTGTGGACGCCGCCGTTGTCGTCGGTGGAGCAGGAGTACTCCTCGTCCGACACCTTGCCCGGGTCGCCGTAGCAGGTCGGGTTCCACATGTCGCGGATCGCGCCGCCGAAGGCCGGGTCGTCCTCGCCCGAGAGCCAGCGCGCGCTCTCGTCACGGTTGGCGAGACTCTCCTTGATCGTGATGTTGGCGGTGCCCACCGACTTGATCCTGTCTCCGTCCGCCTTCGACACCGACGCGCCGTAGAAGCCGGCCGGAGCGGTCCCCGGCGGGCTGATCATGCCGTCCACGTTGTTGGCGATGACCAGGCCGGTGGCGCCGTTGGCGACCGCGTGGTCGATCTTCTCCTGGAAGGTGCACGAGCCCCGGTCGACGTACGCGAGCTTGTCCTGGACCGCTGCCGCGTTGGCCCATACGGCGTCGCAGCCGTCGGTGGTGCTGCCGACCGCCGGGTCGGGGTTCGGGTCCGTGTCGGTCGCGACCACGAGGTCGGAGGTGACGCCCGTGTTGGCCGGGTCGAACTTGTCGCCGAAATCGGCCGACCAGGTCGGCTTCACGACCGCGCAGGGACCGGCGACCGAGGCGGGCGTGTTGATGGTGAAGGTGAGATCGCCTGGGGTCGCCAGGGAGCAGCGGCCGTCGTCGTTGCGGTGGGTCGTCTCGTCGAGAACAACATCGCCGTCCGGTCCCTCGACGGTGACGTCGTTGTACCGGTCGTTGAGCATGTCGACGGTCTCGCCCCAGATGTCGGAGTAGGCCTCGTTCATCGCTCCCGGCTGCCACTGGTAGAGCAGGCCGGAGGTGTACTCGGTGTAGGCGTGGCCCCACTCGTGCGCCACCGTGTCGTCGGAGGACACCCCGGAGCAGTAGTTGGTCGACACGCCGTTCCAGTTGGCGTTCGGGCAGTTGATGGCCGGGTCGTTGTTGACCGTGACCATCTTCGCGCCCTCGCCGTCGTAGGAGTCGCGGCCGAAGGAGTTCTTGAAGAACCAGTAGGCCTCACCGGTGCCCTGGACCTCGTTCTGCTGGTCCTCGTCGAGTGCGCCGGGGAAGGGCTGGCCCTCCACCCAGACGGTCTCGCGCGGTGCGTCGCCGTCGTGGGCCTCGATGAGCTCGCGGTCGAGCGCGTGCGCGATCATCGTGTAGCGGTTGACCGGCTTGCCGGTCTCCGCGTCGAGGACCGACGTCTCGCGGACCTGCTTCCCGTCGGTCACCTCGACCACCCACGCCAGCAGGTTGCGTCCCTCGACGCCCTGGATCGCGCCCATCCGGTAGACCACCAGGTCCGCCTTGGTCGCGCTCAGGTCGCTCGCCTTCGGCTTCGCCGTCGCGGCCTCACCCCGGCCGGCCGGGGCCTCGGCGGCGAGCTTGATCGCCTTGGCGACCGCGGCGTCCTTGTCGAGGCGCGGAGTCACGTTCACATCGATCTTCGGTACGACGTACCCGGTCACCGAGGTCAGGTCGCCCTGGGTGTCGACGTGGGCGCGCAGCTTCGCGCCGAACACGGGCACGCCCTGGTAGGACTGCGCGAAGTCGACCGTGTAGCCGGCAGGCGTCTGGGTCGTGGTCGTCTGCTTCATCTGGGCGGAGGTCGCACCGAACGCGCGGGCGTACTTGTCGACGTACCCGCTGGCCTTGGCCTCGGCTCCGCCGCGGGACTTGCCCAGTTGCTCGGAGGGGTAGAGGTCCTCGGTCGCGCTGATGAAGCTGACCTTGTCGGTGGCCGGTGAGGTCGTCACCGCGACGTTTCCGCTGGCCTCGCCGCGCATCTGTTGCACGACGGAGGGATCCTTCGGTGCTGCCACCGTCGCCGTCGAGGGGATGACCACGAGGGCCGCCCCGACGAGAGAGAGTCCGACGCCCTTCCTCAGGGCGTCAGGAAGGTTGAGTCTCACGAAATGTTCTCCTCGAGATAGAACGTGCCCTCGGCAGGTCTAGGGGTACCGGCTCCCGCGCACGTTCTCGGCACCCTAGGGGCAGGAATGCGGGCGGTCCAGAGGTTCGGAGCAAACTCTGCGTCAGGCGGGCCGCTGGGCCGCAGGAACTTCGGGACCGGCCTCGCTCCCGAGCGAATGCATGATCGGGCAGGGCTCGTCGGGATCCGTGCACTGAAGGGCGAGAAGGCCGGCCAGGGCACCGCGGAGCTGGACCAGGTCGGCGATCCGGGCGTCGATCTCGGCGAGCTTGTCCCGCCCGCGAGCGGCGACCTCGCCCGCCACGACCACCCGGGTCCCCGACAGCGCGGTCAGCTCGCCGAGCTCGGCGAGAGTGAACCCGAGCTGCTGTCCGCGGCGCAGGTAGCGCACCCGGACCACGTCCGACTCGTCGAAGTCGCGGTAGCCGCTCGTGGTCCGGGGCGGCTCCGGCAGCACGCCTCGGCGCTCGTAGAACCGCAGGGTCGAGACCTTCACCCCGGCCCGCTCGGCCAGCTCGGCGATGTTCACGCCGCGAGGGTACGACGACCGCTCGCCAACGCGACGGCGCCGCCCTGGACCACGGCCCAGGTGAGCTCGGGGACCAGGAACGCGAGGACGACCGGGCTCGCGCCGCTGCCGAGGGCGCTGAGCATGGCGGCCGAGAACAGCACCCGCGCGACGGTGTCGGCCGCGCCGAAGGCGAGCGTGGGACGCCAGATCCGGACGACGGACCACACCACGACCAGGCTGCCGGTCAGGTTGGCGAACAGGACGGTGAAGGTCGCGTCGGCGTCGGGCACGGCTCCGGTGAGGCCGAAGGCCCGGTGCAGGCTGTCGAGCAGCGCGAAGGTGCCGGCCACGGTCCACGGCAGGGCGAAGCCGGCGCTGGCGATGAGGTCGTAGACGGCGGAGGCGCGCACGACGCGACGGGCTGATTGAGGAGTGATCTTCATGGACGTGACGATCGACCCTGCACCATGGTGCAGAGTCAAGCGAGACACACCCCTCTGTGGTCCCTGTGACTGGTGGGACGATCGCCTAGGTTTGGTGTCATGGCGACCCGTACGTCTTCCCCGCCGGCGTCGCGCAGCAGGACCAGTTCTTCCTCCCGCTCGGGCGTGAAGAAGACAGCCAGCTCGCGTACCCGGAGTACGACCACCAAGAAGCGACCGCCGGCCAAGAAGTCGGCGGCGAAGCGGCCTGCCCCGCGCGCCGTGCGCAGCGGGCCCGGGCCGGTGCTGCGCGCGTTCACCGCGCTCGGCAGGGGAGTGGTCGCCCTGTGGCTCGCCTTCGCCCACGGCATCGGCGCGGTCACCCGCGGAGTCGGTCACGGCGCCCGTGACATCGACCCCGAGCAGCGTCGCGACGGCTTCGGCCTGCTCCTGGTCGCGCTTGCGTTGATCATCACCGGCGCGGTCTGGTTCGAGGTGCCCGGTGGCGTCATGGACTTCACCCGCGCCGCGGTGTCCGGCTCGGTCGGCAAGATCGGCTGGTTCGTGCCGCTGCTCGTGCTGGCCGCGGGCTGGCGCGTCATGCGCGACCCGGTCGGCAACGGCCCGGTCGGTCGCCAGGTCATCGGCTGGACCGCCTTCGCGTTCGGGCTGCTCGGCATCGTCCACATCGCCAACGGCAGCCCCGAGCCCGTCCAGGGCGACACCACGCCGCTGCGCGACGGCGGCGGCGCGGTCGGGTACGTCGTCTCGGCGCTGCTGCTCGACCTGCTCCGTGCGCCGGCGGTCGTCGTACCGCTGCTGGCGCTGCTGGCCTTCTTCGGTGTCCTCGTGATCACGGCGACGCCGCTGTACCGCGTGCCCGACCGGCTGCGCGAGATCGGCGACCTGCTGCTCGGCCGCCACCACGACGACGAGAACGCCGGTCCGCTGAGCATCGACGACACCTTCGAGCGGATGGGCGACCCGGCGTACGACTCCCCGGTCCTCGCCGAGCCGAAGAAGCGGCGGCGCAAGAAGGACGAGGAGCCGAACCCGGCCGAGGAGTCGATGGAGCTGCTCACGCCCATCGACGTGCCGCTCGTCGACGACGAGCCGGTCGACCCGGAGGCAGGGTCGAACGCGCTCATCGCCCGTCGGCTGGCGCAGTCCACGACCGCCGACGACGAGACCGGCGAGCTCGAGCCGCCGCCGCACGCCGACCTGCCCCAGCGCGTCGAGCAGCTCGCCCTGTCCGGCGACATCGTCTACACGCTGCCCGACGCCACCGCGCTCAAGCCGGGCGACCCGCACCGGGCGCGCTCCAAGGCCAGCGACGACGTCGTCAGCCGGCTGCAGGGCGTGCTCGACGAGTTCAACGTCGATGCACAGGTCACCGGCTACACGCGCGGCCCGACGGTCACCCGCTACGAGATCGAGCTCGGCACGGGCGTCAAGGTCGAGAAGATCCTCGGCGTCCAGCGCAACATCTCCTACGCCGTCGGCTCGGAGGACGTCCGCATCCTCAGCCCGATCCCCGGCAAGTCCGCGGTCGGCGTCGAGATCCCCAATACCGACAAGGAGATCGTCTCCCTCGGCGACGTGCTCCGCTCCAACGTCGCTCGCACCGACCACCACCCGCTGGTGGCGGGCCTCGGCAAGGACGTCGAGGGCGGCTTCGTCGTCGCGAACCTCGCGAAGATGCCGCACCTGCTGGTCGCCGGTGCCACCGGCTCCGGAAAGTCGAGCTTCATCAACTCGATGATCACCTCGGTGCTGATGCGCTCCACGCCCGACGAGGTGCGGATGATCATGGTCGACCCCAAGCGGGTCGAGCTGAACGCCTACGAGGGCGTCCCGCACCTGATCACGCCGATCATCACCAACCCCAAGAAGGCCGCCGAGGCGCTCGAGTGGGTCTGCCGCGAGATGGACATGCGGTACGACGACCTGGCCAACTTCGGATTCCGGCACATCAACGACTTCAACAAGGCCGTGCGCGAGGGCAAGGTCGAGGTCCCGCCGGGCAGCGAGCGCACGCTGACGCCGTACCCGTACCTGCTGGTGATCGTCGATGAGCTCGCGGACCTGATGATGGTCGCTCCGCGTGACGTGGAGAGCTCGATCGTCCGGATCACCCAGCTCGCCCGTGCCGCTGGCATCCACCTGGTGCTCGCGACGCAGCGCCCGTCGGTCGACGTCGTCACCGGCCTGATCAAGGCGAACGTCCCGTCCCGTCTGGCGTTCGCGACGTCCAGCCTCGCCGACAGCCGGGTCATCCTCGACACCCCGGGCGCCGAGAAGCTGGTCGGCCAGGGTGACGGTCTCTTCCTGCCGATGGGTGCCTCGAAGCCGATCCGCGTGCAGGGCTCCTGGGTCAGCGAGCCCGAGATCCAGCAGGTCGTCAAGCACTGCAAGGGCCAGCTCGAGCCGAGCTACCGCGAGGACGTCACCGCGCCGGCAGCGTCCAGCAAGGTGCTCGACGACGACATCGGCGACGACATGGACCTGGTCATCCAGGCGATCGAGCTCGTGGTCTCCACGCAGTTCGGCTCCACCTCGATGCTGCAGCGCAAGCTCCGTGTCGGCTTCGCCAAGGCCGGCCGGCTGATGGACATCCTCGAGAGCCGCGGCGTCGTCGGGCCCAGCGAGGGGTCCAAGGCGCGCGACGTGCTGGTCAAGCCCGACGAGATCGATGCCGTGATCATGACCATCCAGGGGGAGGCGTGAGCGAGATGAGCGAGAACCCGACCGAGCACCCGATCGAGACCACCGGCCGCCAGATCGAGGTCCGCCGCAACATCGCCCTGTCGGCCTCGGTCGGCGGGTTCGCCGCGCTGCTGACGGTCGCCTTCGCGGTGCGCGCCTTCAGTGGCGGCAGCACCCTGGACTGGGTGTCCTTCGGCGTGCTGGCCCTGGTCGCCGTCGCGCACGTGGCCGCCCTCGTCGACGGTCGTGCTCCGCTGCTGGTCGCCGACCACCACGGCGTGCGGGTGCGCCAGGGGGCGACCTGGCGCGGGATCGCCTGGCCCGAGATCGACTGTCTCGAGCACCTGCCGCGACGTGGCCTGGTCCGCGACGGGCACGTCCTCGTCGACGGGTACGACGACCAGCAGCTCGTCGTACCGCTGACGCTGGCGACTCGCGTGGTCGGCGTCGAGACCGGCTCCCTGAGCGACGCGCTGGCCGACCTCGCCGACGGCCGTGCCGACGTGGTGGAGGTGGTGCCGGGCCTGGCCGACGAGGGCACCGCGCCCCGCGCCGAGTCGGTGCCCACGCTGAGCGACCTGTACCCCGACGACGCGCCGGCCGCCCCCGAGGCCCGGCGCGGCATCGCCGCGCGGGTGGCAGCCGGACTGAGCGGTCGGCAGGCCGACTTCGAGGACACCGGTGAGGTGGTCCTCGCCGAGGACACCGAGACCACCGACGAGTTCGCTGCCGTCGAGGAAGAGACGCCCACTCCCGAGCGCACCACCGTGCTCGCGGCGCGGGTCGAGCTGGACCGCCCGACCCTCATCCGGGCGCCGGTCGTCGACGCGCCGCTCGCGACCGAGCAGGCCGGGGACGTCACCGTCGTCCTCGAGGACCTCGCGCTGCAGCCGGCCGCCCAGCCGGTCATCGGGCCCGAGCTGACCGCCGCCCGCGACCGTCTGCGGCTGACGATCGACCAGCTCTCCGAGCGGACCCGGATCCGTCCCCACGTCATCGAGGCGATCGAGGTCGACGACTTCGCTCCCTGCGGTGGCGACTTCTATGCCCGTGGCCACCTGCGCACCCTCGCGCGGGTGCTCGGCATCGACGCGGGTCCGCTCGTGGCGTCGTACGACGACACCTATGCCGACGCCCCCGTCGACCCTCGTCGCGTGTTCGAGGCCGAGCTCGCCACCGGCACCGGTGGCTCGATCCGCAGCACCCGCGGCGGCCGCAACTGGTCGGTGCTCATCGCCGCGGTGATGGGCGCGGTGCTGGTCTGGTCCGTGGCCCGTCTGGTCATGGGCGGCCCCGCCCCGGTCGGCGACACCCCCGTCCTCAACCAGAGCGGCGGCATCTCCAAGGCCGCCGCCGCGAAGGGCGACCCGGTCAAGCTGAGCCTGGTCGCGGCCGGCGGGGGAGCCCAGCTTGTCATCCGCGACGCCGCCGGCGAGATCGTCTTCGACGGCAACCTGGCCTTCGGGCAGACCTCCGAGCTCAAGGTGGTGCCGCCGGTGCGGATCTGGAGCTCCGACGGGTCGGTGACCTACGCGATCGGCGGCAAGAAGCCGCAGGCGCTCGGCGAGACCGGGTCCGAGGTCTCCAAGACCGTCGCGGGCTCCTGATCACACGACCGAGGAATGCCGGCGGGCCCACGTCCGCCGGTATCCTCGACCGGACATGACCAGCACACCCACGAACCCCGTCTCGGTCGCGCTGCTCACCCTCGGGTGCGCGCGCAACGACGTCGACTCCGAGGAGCTGGCCGGCCGCCTCGCCGCGGACGGCTTCACGCTCGTCGAGGACCCCGAGGACGCCGACACGGTCGTGGTCAACACGTGCGGCTTCGTCGACGCGGCCAAGAAGGACTCGATCGACACCCTGCTCGCTGCCGCCGACCTCAAGGAGTCGGGCCGGCCGCAGGCCGTCGTGGCGGTGGGCTGCCTGGCCGAGCGGTACGGCGAGGAGCTCGCCGACTCGCTGCCCGAGGCCGACGCCGTGCTGGGCTTCGACGACTACCAGGACATCTCCGGCCGCCTGCGCTCGATCCTGGCCGGCGAGCGGCCGCACCCGCACACCCCGCGCGACCGGCGGCTGCTGCTGCCGATCAGCCCCGCTGAGCGGCAGGCGGTCGTCGAGACGGCCGAGACCGCCGGGTTCGGCGCCGACGTCGACATCGCCATCCCGGGCCGCTCCGCCATCCGGCGCCGCCTCGACGGCGGCCCGATGGCCCCGCTCAAGCTCGCCAGCGGCTGCGACCGGCGCTGCACCTTCTGCGCGATCCCCATGTTCCGCGGCTCGTTCGTCAGCCGCCGGCCCTCCGACGTCCTGCAGGAGGCGCACTGGCTCGCCGAGCAGGGCGTCAAGGAGCTGTTCCTCGTCTCGGAGAACTCCACGTCCTACGGCAAGGACCTCGGCGACCTCGGCCTGCTCGAGACGCTGCTGCCCGAGCTGACCGGGATCGACGGCATCGAGCGGGTCCGGGTCTCCTACCTGCAGCCCGCCGAGACCCGCCCCGGACTGGTCCGCGCCATCGCGACCACCCCCGGCGTGGCGCCGTACTTCGACCTGTCGTTCCAGCACGCCAGCGCCACGGTGCTGCGCCGGATGCGCCGCTTCGGCGACCCGGAGAGCTTCCTCGGCCTGCTCGAGCAGGTACGCGGACTCGCGCCCGAGGCGGGCGTGCGCTCCAACGTCATCGTCGGCTTCCCCGGCGAGACCGAGGAGGAGTTCCAGACGCTGTGCGACTTCCTGGTCGCCGCGCGGATGGACGTGACCGGTGTGTTCGGCTACTCCGACGAGGACGGCACCGAGGCCGAGAAGCTCGACGGCAAGCTCGACGAGGACGAGATCAACGCCCGCGTCCAGCACCTCAACGACCTGGTCTCCGAGCTCACCTCGCAGCGCGCGGAGGAGCGGATCGGCAGCACCGTCGAGGTGCTCGTCGAGGAGCTCGACCCCGACGGCACCGGTGACGGCACCATCGAGGGACGCGCCGCCCAACAGGGCCCTGAGGTCGACGGCACCACCCGGGTGCTCGGCGCGCCCGACGCGCGTGTGGGTGACCTCGTCACCGCGGTCGTCGTCGCCACCGACGGCGTCGACCTGATCGCCGAACCCGCAGGAGGACAGGGATGAGCGAGACCAGCACGGGGCAGACCCCGACCGCGGCCAAGCCGAGCAACTGGAACCTCCCCAACGCGCTGACCACGCTGCGGATCGTGCTGGTGCCCTTCTACGGCTGGGCGCTGCTGTACGACGGGGGCGACTCGATCACCTGGCGCACCGTCGCCTGGGCGATCTTCTTCGTCGCGATGGTCACCGACAAGGTCGACGGCGACATCGCCCGGGCCCGCAACCTGGTCACCGACTTCGGCAAGATCGCCGACCCGATCGCCGACAAGGCGATCACCGGCATGGCCTTCATCGGCCTGTCGATCATCATGGACACCTGGTGGATGTGGACGATCACGATCGTCGTCCTGGTCCGCGAGTGGGCGGTCACCCTGCTGCGCCTGTCGGTGCTCAAGTCGGTCGTCATCGCCGCCGCCCAGAGCGGCAAGTGGAAGACCGCCGCCCAGGCCCTCGCCCTCGGCTTCCTCACCCTGCCGCTGCTCGAGGTCGACGGCTGGCTCGACGTACCCGGCGAGGTCGTCTACGTCGGCGCGATCGTGCTGCTGCTCGTCGCGTTCGTGCTGACCATCTGGTCCGGCTACGAGTTCTTCCGCGACGTCTGGAAGCAGCGCCACTCGATCCGCAAGCCGTCGGCCGCCTGAGCGTCTCGCTGAGATCGTCCGGTCCACCGGACCGCAAGGGCAACATCTGACGGCAGGGCGTCGCCTTTTCGTCACTTGATTTTCCTCAGGCCCTTGCCAGTCGGACCGAGGCGCAGCCTAGGTTAAGGACCCTTCCCCCCGTTCTCGCTGGCATCTCGGGCGCGCGCGATCGGCTGTCCTTTGCCGCTTTGACGACCTCGGAAGTAGCTCATGCGCTCAGTGAAACAGCTCCTCTTCGGCTCCCTCGGCGCGGCGATCGCCGCCACGGGACTCGCCGCCGTCCAGACCACGCCCGCTCAGGCGGACCCCGGCGGCACGGGTGTGGTGATCTCAGAGGTGTACGGCGGCGGCGGGCTCGCCGCCGGCGGCGGCTTCCCGGTGTCGTCGTTCACCAATGACTTCATCGAGCTCTACAACCCGACGGATACTGCGGTTGACCTGAGCGGCTGGGCCGTCTTCTACGGCAGCGCGACACGGGCGAACCCGTCCAACATCACGAACAAGACCGACCTCACGGGCTCTATCCCGGCGCACGGCCACTACCTCATCCAGGGGTCGGGCAACGTGGCCAACGGCACGGCGATGCCCGCGGCCGACGTCACCGGCAACCTGGCGATGAGCACCAGTTCGGGCCTGGTGGTCCTTGGCAACCAGAGCACACTCAACTTGCCGACGGGCGATATCAAGAACACGACGGGCGTCGTCGACGCCGTCGGCTACGGGACGGCCAACACCTTCGAGTCCCTCGCCCAGGGCACGACGCTTTCGGGCACGACGTCGGCTGCGCGCTCGGCGACAGGGGCCGACACGGACGCGAACAACACCGACTTCACGGTCGGCGCGCCGACGCCGACCAACAGCCACGAGAACGCGGTCCAGCCGCTCGAAGCGGCGAACCAGACCGAGGTGACGGGCTACAACGGCGTGGCTCTCACCCAGGTCAACCTGTCCGCGACCGGCGGCGTCGCGCCGTACACCTGGGCGATCACCAGCGGCACGCCGCCCACCGGGGTGACGCTGAGCCCGTCCGGCGCTCTGAGCGGTACCCCGAGCGGCGTGGGGTCGTTCCCGGTCACCGCGACGGTCACCGACAGCACGGCCGGCACGGCCCTGACTGACACGGTCGACTTCACGATCACGATCGCGGCGGCGCCCACGACCCTCACGATCGCCGAGATCCAGGGCACGGGAGCCACCTCACCCAAGGCCGGGCAGGTCGTCACGACCACTGGTGTCGTCACGGCGATGTACAAGGACCCGTCGTTCGCCGACTCCAGCTTCGACGGCATGTACATCCAGACCGGCGGCACCGGTGCCACGGACACCACGCCCGGTGCGTCCGACGCGATCTTCGTCTATGGCGCCAACGCCATGCCGTCCGACGTGGCGATCGGTGATTCCGTGCAGGTCACCGGCACCGTGAGCGAAGCCTTCGACGCCTTGACCGAGATCACCCCCGGGGCCGGTGGCGTCACCGAGCTCGCGGAGCCGCTCGAGGGCGTGACGCCCCTCGCGATCGCCTACCCGACGACCGAGGCGGGGCGCGAGGCGCAGGAGGGCATGCTGCTCGCACCCACGGACGACTTCACGGTCACCAACTCCTACAACATCAACACCTTCGGGGAGATCGGCCTCGCCACCGGCGACCGTCCGTTGCGCCAGCCGACCGAGCACGCGGCCGACACCGACACCACCGAGCTCGACGCGATCAAGGCGGACAACGCGGCTCGTGCCGTAGCCCTGGACGACGGAACATCGCTCAACTACATGACGAATGCCGCCGCCAAGAATCAGCCCCTGCCGTGGCTCACCAAGACGAATGCCGTGCGGGTGGGCGCGGCGGTGACCCTCACCGGTCCGGTCGTCCTCGACTTCCGCAACAACACCTGGAAGTTCCAGCCGATCTCGCCCATCTTCGACAACGGCGCGGGCACGGCGACCTTCGAGGACACCCGGGCAGGCAACCTGGCCCCAGGTGCCGTCGGCGGCGACCTGAAGATCGCGACGTTCAACGTCCTCAACTACTTCAACACCACCGGTGAGCAGTACGTCGCGACCGGTGCGGCCCAGTCGCCGCCGGTCAACACCCAGTGCACCTGGTACGACGACCGGCAGGGCAACCACATCGCCGACAACCGCTGCGGTGTGGTCACCAACGGCGTGAACGCCGGCAACGGTCCTCGCGGTGCGGCCACCCAGGCGAGCCTCGACCGCCAGAAGGCGAAGATCGTCACCGCGATCAACGCGTTGAACGCGGACGTCGTGGGTCTGCAGGAGGTCGAGAACTCGATCAAGCTGCTCGGCGAGACGGACCGCGACGACGCACTTCGCTCGCTGGTCACGGCGCTCAACGACGCTGCCGGCTCCGAGGTCTGGAAGTTCGTGCACAGCCCGGGCGAGGCCACCGTTGCCGCTGCGGTTGCCGAGCAGGATGTGATCCGGCCGGCGTTCATCTACCGCGCTGCGAGCGTCGAGACCGTGGGAAGCTCCGACATCCTGTTCGGGACCACCGAGTTCGCCAACGCCCGCGAGCCGCTCGCCCAGGCGTTCAAGGCCAAGGGAGCGCTCGACAGCGACGCGTTCGCGGTCGTCCTCAACCACTTCAAGTCCAAGGGCGACAGCGACCCGGCGGCGACCGGCGACAACGCCAACAACGCCGACACCGGCGCCTTCAACGGCGACCGGACCCGGCAGGCGTACCGCCTGCGCGAGTTCGCGGACGACTTCGCGGCCGCGCGGGGCATCGACGCGGTCTTCCTCGCGGGTGACTTCAACTCCTACTCGCAGGAGGACCCGATCCGGGTCCTGACCAAGCGTGGCTACCACCTGGTCGACTCAACGCTGGACCCCGACGAGGAGAGCTACTCCTACTCCGGCCTCTCCGGCTCCCTCGACCACGTGCTCGCCAACGATGCCGCGAAGGCGATGGTGACCGGCGCGGACGTGTGGGACATCAACGCGGCCGAGTCCCCGGCGTACCAGTACAGCCGGTTCAACTACAACGTCACCGACCTGTGGCAGCCGGACCTGCCGTTCGCAGCGTCCGACCACAACCCGGAGGTCGTCGGCATCGACGTTCCGGACATCGTCGGTGGTCCGTTCAAGAAGGTCCAGGTGCTGGGCACCAACGACTTCCACGGCCGGATCCTGCCCTCGGGCGGAGACAGCGCTGGAGCCTCGGTGCTGTCGGGAGCGGTGAAGTCGCTGCGGGCCGACAACCCGAACACGGTGTTCGCTGCCGCCGGTGACCTGGTCGGGGCGTCGACCTTCGAGTCCTTCATCCAGGACGACAACCCGACCATCGACGCGCTCAACAAGGCTGGCCTCGACGTGTCGGCGGCCGGCAACCACGAGTTCGACCGCGGATACGCCGACTTCGTCGACCGCATCCAGGACCGGGCGAACTGGACCTATATCGCAGCGAACGTCGAGGAGCCGGCCGGGAAGCCGGACAAGCTCGCCGAGACCTGGACGAAGACGGTCGACGGCGTGACGATCGGCTTCGTCGGTGCGGTGACCGAGGACCTGCCGTCGCTGGTCAGCCCGGCCGGAATCCAGGGCGTGACGGTCACCGACATCGTGGACGCGACCAACTCCGCCGCCGCGCAGCTCAAGGACGACGGCGCAGACTTGGTGATCCTGCTGGTGCACGAGGGTTCGCCGACGACCGACTGCTCCTCGCCGAGCTTCACGGACCCGTCGACCGTGTGGGGCAACATCACCCAGAACACCTCGGCCGACGTCGACGCGATCATCTCGGGTCACACGCACCTGCTCTACAACTGCTCGTACACCGTCGACGAGTGGGCCAGCGAGGGCCGCGACGTCACGAAGCGGCCGGTCGTCTCCGCCGGCCAGTACGGTCAGAACCTCAACCAGCTGGTCTTCACCTACGCCGGTGACGACTTGGTGGCGGTGGGTCAGGACGTGATCGGCATCGCCGGCACGGGATACCCGACGGACCCGAAGGTCGACCCGATCGTGTCCTCCGCGGTCGCCCAGGCCGACGTCCTCGGGGCGAAGGTCCTCGGCAAGATCCAGGGGCCGTTCAACCGGGCGAAGCTGCAGAACGGCAGCACCGAGAACCGCGGCGGCGAGTCGACGCTCGGCAACCTGGTGGCCGAGGTCCAGCGCTGGGCCACCGAGCAGCCGGAGTCCGGCAGCGCCCAGATCGCGTTCATGAACCCCGGGGGTCTGCGGCAGGACATGGTCGGAACGGGGACCGGGAGCCCGCGTGATCTGACCTACAAGCAGGCCGCGGTGGTCCAGCCGTTTGCGAACACGTTGGTCAACATGAAGCTGACCGGTGCTCAGATCGAGACGGTCCTCGAGCAGCAGTGGCAGCGCACCACCGCCGGCGCGGTACCGTCGCGTCCGTTCCTTCGGCTCGGCGTGTCGAGCGGGTTCACCTATACCTATGTCGAGACTCCGGTGACGGTGAGCGGGACGCAGACCTTCCAGGGCGAGGTCACGGGCATGTGGCTGAACGGCGTACCTGTCGATGCGGCACAGGTGTACTCGGTGACGGTCAACTCGTTCCTCGCCTCCGGGGGCGACAACTTCTTCGAGCTGGCCAACGGCGCGAGCAAGAAGGACACCGGGAAGATCGACCTGCAGGCGATGGTCGACTACATGGCGGCCAAGGCGTCCGGCACGCCGTTGCCTGTGGACGGCTCTCAGCACGCGGTCGAGGTGGAGTTCCCCGCCGGCGCCCCCGAGTCGTACGCCCCCGGCAGCCACGTGACGTTCGACGTGGGCTCGTGGGCGATGTCGGGCTCCGACCCCAAGGACGCCGAGCTGCAGGTCAAGCTCGGTGACCAGGTCCTCGGTAGTGGCGCGGTGGACAACAGCATCGGCACGGCGGTCTACGACCACTACGGAACGGCCGCCGTCGACGTGGTCCTGCCCGCCAGTACGCCCGGGGGTGTCGTCACGCTGACCCTGGTCGGCGCCCAGACCGGCACCGAGGTGCGGGTCCCGATCGCGGTGTCCGGCGGTGTCGTGACGCCGCCGGCAGGGCAGCAGGCGGTGACGCTCACCGTCACCACCAAGCCGAAGAAGGTCGTGCTCGGCAAGACCCGCGCGAAGGTCGTCGTCAAGGTGGTCGACGCCACGGGCAAGCCGGTCACCGGGACCGTCACCGTCAAGGCCAAGGGGCAGAAGGCCCGGACCGTGACGGTGGTCGACGGCACGGCCACGGTCAAGCTCAAGGCATTCACGACGCCCGGCAAGAAGAACGTCGTTGTCACCTTCCCCGCCACGGCCACGTACCTGACCGCGACGGCGACCACGAAGATCAAGGTGGTGCGCCGCTGACCCCGACACACCTGGGCTGACCGAGGGCCTCGGTCGGTGCCCCGTGACACGATGCGGTCATGGAGTCACCGGCCGAGGCCCTCGTTCGCATGCTGCGCGCCGCCAGCGCCAGTGTGGCCACGGCCGAGTCGCTCACCGGTGGACTCCTGGCCGCTCGCCTGACAGCGGTGCCCGGCTCGTCGGTGGTCTACGCCGGCGGCGTGGTGAGCTACCAGACGCACATCAAGGTCGAGGTGCTCGGCGTGCCCCAGGACGTCGTCGACACGTACGGCGTCGTGTCGGCTGAGTGCGCCCGGGCGATGGCCGACGGGGCGCGGCGGTTGCTCGGGACGGCGTACGCGCTGAGCACGACCGGCGTGGCGGGGCCGGACCGGCAGGAGGACAAGCCGGTCGGGACCGTGTACGTCGGCCTGGCCGGGCCCGGCGGCACCCGGGTGGTGGCCCTGGACCTCGCCGGGGACCGCTTGCAGATCCAGGTCGCGACGGTGGACGCCGCGGTCGCGGCCCTGCTCGACGCGGTCTCACCGGCCGGGCAGCCAGCGGAAGATTCGGGGCTCGGGTAGCGTTGGGCCCAGGACCCGACCACACCCACCCCCCAACCCACGGAGAGGAGTTCGCGATGGTGCTCTTTCGCCGATCGCTCGGTGACATCCTGCGGAGTCGCCGTGCCGAGCTCGGACTGACCCTCCGTGAGGTCTCGGGGGCCGCCCGCGTGAGCCTGGGCTACATCTCCGAGATCGAGCGCGGACAGAAGGAAGCGTCCTCCGAGCTGTTGGCGTCCCTGTGCGACGCGCTCGAGATGCCGCTGTCCGACGTGCTGCGCGAGGTCGCCGACGCGGTGGCCCTCGAGGAGGCCGCGGCCGTGGTGGCCGCCGCCCCGACCCCCATCACGCCGCGCCGCCCGGCTGTCGTCGCCTCCGCCGCCTGACGACCCCGTCGTCGCGGGAGTTTCACCGGCCGACCGGTGAAACTGGTGCTGGGACGAGGAAACTTCCTCGTCTCAGCACCAGTTTTGTCGGCCAACCTCCGGTTATGTCGGCCCGCTCAGCGGCGCGCCATCGCCTCCAGGCGCGCGATCCGGTCTGCCATCGGCGGGTGGGTCGAGAACATCTTCTGCACGTCGCCCGCCCGGAACGGGTTCGCGATCATCATGTGGCTCGCGTTCTGCAGCTGCGGCGTCGGCGCCAGGGGAGCGCGGGCGGTGCCGGTCTCCAGCTTGCGCAGCGCCGAGGCGAGGGCCAGCGGGTCGTCGGTGAGACGGGCGCCGTCCTCGTCGGCGTCGTACTCCCGGGTGCGGCTGATCGCCATCTGGATCACCGCGGCCGCGAACGGCGCGAGCAGTGCGGTGCCGATCATGACCAGCGGGTTGGGCCGGTCCTCGTCGTTGCCGCCGCCGAAGATCGACGTGAACGCCAGGAACTGCGCGACCGAGCTGATCACCCCCGCCACGGCGGCGGCCACGGAGCCGGTGAGGATGTCGCGGTTGTAGACGTGCATCAGCTCGTGGCCCAGCACCCCGCGCAGCTCGCGCTCGTCGAGCAGGCCGAGGATGCCCTCGGTGCAGCACACCGCGGCGTGCTGCGGGTTGCGGCCGGTCGCGAACGCATTGGGCGCCTGGGTGGGGGAGACGTACAGCGCCGGCATCGGCTGGCCGGCCCGCTCGGAGAGCTCGCGCACGATCCGGTACATCGCCGGCTGCTGCGACTGCGAGACCGGGTAGGCGTGCATCGCCTTGATGGCGAGCTTGTCGGAGTTCCAGTAGCCGTAGGCCGTCGTACCGACGCCGATCAGCGCGAAGATCCAGATGAACGCCGAGCTGCCGGTCGCGGCCGCGATCAGTCCGCCGACCGCAAGCAGCAGCGCGAAGATCGCGCCGAACAGGCCGGCGGTCTTGAGCCCGTTGAAGTGCTGGTGCATGCCTGGTCAACGAACGACGGTGGGTGTCGCGTTCCGCACGTCGCGAGAGACCCGGGTCACGTGGCGGGCTGGCAGCGCGGACACCAGTACGTCGTCCGCTCCCGGCCGGCCTCGCCGACCTGGCCGGCCTCGATCGTCGTGCGGCAGCGCAGGCACGGCTGGCGCTGCCGGCGGTAGACCCAGACGGGATTGCGCCGGTCGCCGGTGGTGAGGGGGCGTCCGGAGCGCATCGCCGCCTGCAGCATCTTCCGGGCGCGGTCGAGGAAGCGGGCGGGATCGCGGAGGGTGGCGACCGGTCCGACCGGGCTCACCCCGTGGACGAAGCAGCTCTCCGCGAGCCAGATGGTGCCGATGCCCGCGACCACCGTCTGGTCGAGGAGCGCCTCGCCCAGCACGCGCTCGGGGCGGGCGGTCAGGCGGGCGACCGCCTCGTCGCGCTCGGCGTCGGTCCACGCGCCGAGCAGGTCGGGACCGAGGTGTCCGACGACGGAGGCCTCCTCGGCGGTGGGCAGCAGCTCGACCAGGCCGAGGCGGAACCCGATGGCCTCGACCCGTTCGGTGCGGAGCACGACCCGCGCGTCCGCGGCGGGCCCGGGCCACCGAGCGCCGGGGGCGATCACCCGCCAGCTGCCCTCCATCTTGAGGTGGGTGTGCAGGGTGAGCGGCGTGCCGTCGGGCATGGCCATGCGGGTCAGCAGGTGCTTGCCGTGGGTGGCGGTCCGCTCGACGGTGGCACCCGCCAGGTCCGTGGTGGCGAGCCGGGGGACCCGCAGGTCGGAGCCGGTGAGCACCTGGCCGGCGAGGGCCCGGTCCAGCCGGTCGGCGGTACGACGGACCGCGTCCCCCTCAGGCACGGACCCGCAGTCCGCGCGGGGTGGCCACGAACCCTGCCGCGGCGAGGGCGTCGCGCAGCGGTCCTGCGTTGCCGAGCAGGGCGGTGCCGTCAGCCTTCTCGACCGTGAGCTGCCCGAGCGTCCCGCGCCGCACCGCCGTCGACAGGGCCTCCGCCGCGGGGGTGAGCAGGTCGGGATCGTCGGTCCAGGTGAGCAGGGTCCGCCCGCCGCGCTCGACGTAGAGGACCAGCGCGCCGTCGACCAGCACCACCAGCGCGCCGGCCTTGCGGCCCGGTCGGTGACCCGCGCTCTCCTGCTCGCGCTCGGCGGTGGGCCACGGCAGGGCGGCGCCGTAGGGGTTGGCCGGGTCGGTGGCGGCCAGGGCGATCGCGACCGGCTTGGCGTCGAGCCCCTCGCCGACCGGCGTCGCGAACGACCGCAGCCGGTCGACGGCTCCGGCGGTCCCGAACTGGGCGGCGCCGAGGCCCTCGACGAAGTAGCCGCGGCGACAGCGGCCCGCGTCCTCGAACGCGCTGAGCACCTTGTAGACCGCCGCGAATCCGCCCGGCACCCGCTCGTTGACGACCGCGCCACGGGTCACGACGCCGTGTCTCTCCAGCAGCTGCTCGGCGGCGGCGTGGGCACGACGGGTCGGGTCGGTGTCGATCGGCGGCAACAGCGCCCAGCGGCCCGCGGTCTCGGGCGGTCCGGTGCGGGCGACGCGCCCGGGCCGCGCCGGAGCCCGCCGGGTGCGGTGGGCGGCCCGGCCGGAGCGGGTGAGCGCGCGCAGCGGGGTGAGGGTGTCGTTGGTGAGGTGTCCGCTCCACACCAGCGCCCAGAGCGCCGCGCTGACCGCCTCGTCGAGCGGAGCGTCCTCACCGGCGTCGCGGCAGGCGCGGGCGACCTGGTCGGAGACCTGGCGGAAGAACCAGGCCCCGCCGGGCGCGAGCACGTCGAGCACCCGCTGGTGGAGCGGGTCCTCGACCGGGCCCGGGTCGGGCAGGGTGAGGTGGGCCCGGTCGGCGAGGTGGAGCGAGACCCAGCCGTCGCTGCCGGGTAGCGCGCCGTGGCCGGACCAGACGACCTCGCCGGTCGCGGTCAGCTCGTCGAGCAGCGCCGGCTCGTAGTCGCGCACCCGGGCCGGCAGGACGAGGGACTCCAGCGCACTCGCGGGCATTGGCGCCCCGGCGAGCTGCTCGATCGTGTGCAGCAGGCCGTCGACGCCCCGCGGCCCCTTGCCGGTCGTGATCTGGTGCCACGCCGTCGAGAACCGCGCCAGCGTCGTCGGCTCGACCGGCTCGATCTCGTGGCGCAGCCGGGCCAGGGAGCGGCGCCGCAGCCGCCGCAGCACCTCGACGTCGCACCACTCCTCGCCCGCGCCCACCGGCCGGAACTCGCCGGACAGCACCCGGCCCTGCGCCTCCAGCCGCTGCAGGGTGTGGCGGACGACGGCGACGCCCAGGCCCAGCCGGGTCGCGACCTGCAGATCCGTGAACGGCCCGTGGGTGCGCGCGTAGCGACCGACCAGGTCGGCAAGTGGATCGTCGACCGGCTCGGTGAACGCAGCAGGGGTGCCGGGCGGCGCCGGGACGCCCAGGCCGTCGCGCAGCCGGGCGACGTCCTCGACGACGGCCCACGCGTCGCCGTAGGCCATCCGCACCTCGACCACGCGGCGCGACGCGACCAGGTCAGCCAGCCACTCGGTGACCGGGGCGTCGTCGCGGGCGCGGGCGGCGACCTCGGCGGCGGTGAGTGGGCCGAGCAGGCGCAGCAGGTCGACGAGGCCCTCGGCGTCGCGGGAGCGGCGCTCGGGGGTGGTGCGCTGGAGCTCTGCCTCGACCTCGGCCAGCACGTCGGGGTCGAGCAGCTCGCGCAGCTCCGCCCGGCCGAGCAGCTCGGCCAGCAGGCCCTGGTCGAGGGTGAGTGCCGCGGCCCGGCGCTCGGCGAGCGGCGAGTCGCCCTCGTAGACGAACTGGGCGACGTAGCCGAACATCAGCGTGCGGGAGTAGGGCGAGGGCTGGGTCGTCTCGACCTCGGTGACGGTGACCTCGCGCTGGTCGACGCGGCGCAGCAGGGTGGTCAGGCCCGGCAGGTCGTAGACGTCGTTGAGCACCTCGCGGACGGTCTCGAGCACGATCGGGAACGCCGGGTAGCGGGCGGCGACCTCGAGCAGCGCGGCCGCACGCTGGCGCTGCTGCCACAGAGGCGAGCGCCGGCCGGGGTCGCGGCGGGGGAGAAGCAGGGCGCGGGCGGCGCACTCGCGGAACCTGGCCGCGAAGAGGGCGGAGCCGCCGACCTCGCGGGTGACGATCTCCTCGATCTCGTCGGGCTCGAAGGCGATCAGGTCGGCGCCGGGCGCGTCGGCGTCGGTGTCGGGGATCCGGATCACGATGCCGTCGTCGGAGGCCAGCGCCTGCCCGTCGACGCCGTAGCGCTCCCGCAGCCGGGCGTTGATCGCCAGCGCCCAGGGTGCGTGGACGGCGGTGCCGTAGGGGGAGTGCACGGCCAGGCGCCAGTCGCCGAGCTCGTCGCGGAACCGCTCGACCAGGACGGTGGTGTCGCTGGGCAGCACCCGGGTGGCCTCGACCTGCTCGCGCAGGTAGGCGACCAGGTTGGTGGCGGCGTTGTCGTCGAGCCCGACCTCGCGCGCCCGGGCCTCCGCGGCGGCGTCGGGCAACGCGGCGAGCTCGCGGGTGAAGGCGCCGATCGCCTCGCCGAGCTCGGTCGGGCGCCCGGCGGTGTCACCCTTCCAGAACGGCAGTCGTCCCGGCACGCCGGGCGCCGGGGTGACGATCACCCGGTCGTGGGTGATGTCCTCGATCCGCCAGCTCGTCGCGCCGAGCGCGAACACGTCGCCGACCCGGCTCTCGTAGACCATCTCCTCATCGAGCTCGCCGACGCGCCGGTTGGTGCCTTCGCCGGCGAGGAAGACGCCGTAGAGCCCGCGGTCGGGGATGGTGCCGCCGCTGGTGACGGCGAGCCGCTGGGCGCCGGGGCGACCGCTGATCACGCCGGTGACCCGGTCCCAGGTGATCCGGGGGCGGAGCTCGGCGAACTCGTCGGAGGGGTAGCGCCCCGCGAGGAGGTCAAGCACGGCGTCGTACGCCGACCGGGGCAGGTGGGCGTAGGGCGCGCTGCGTCGCACCAGCGCGAACAGCTCGTCGACGTCCCACTCGTCGGCGGCGGTCGCGGCGACGACCTGCTGGGCGAGCACGTCGAGCGGGTTGGCCGGGACCCGGAGCGCCTCGATGCCGCCGGTGCGCATCCGGGCGACGGCGACCGCGGCCGGGGCGAGGTCGCCGCGGTGCTGGGGGAAGAAGACGCCCGCCGAGGTCTCGCCGACCTGGTGGCCCGCGCGCCCGACACGCTGCAGGGCGCTGGCGACGCTGGGCGGCGAGGCGATCTGGAGGACGAGGTCGACCGCGCCCATGTCGATGCCGAGCTCGAGGCTGCTGGTGGCGACCACCGCCGGCAGCCGGCCGGACTTGAGGTCGTCCTCGACGAGCGCGCGCTGCTCCTTGGACACGGAGCCGTGGTGGGTGCGGGCCAGCACCGGGGGAGCGCCGGCCGCGGCCCCCGACTGCGCCATCACCTGCGCCGGCGGGAGGATCCCCTCGGTCGTCATCTCGGCGGCGATCTCGTTGAGGCGCGCGGTCAGCCGCTCCGCCGTACGCCGGCCGTTGGTGAACACGATCGTCGATCGGTGCTCGCCGATCAGCTCGGCCACCCGCTGCTCGACATGGGGCCAGATGCTGGCCCGGCTCGGCGGTGCCGTCGGGTCGTCGTCCTCGACCACCTGTCCGAGCTCGGTCATGTCCTCGACCGGCACCTCGACACGGAGGTCCCACTCCTTGTGGGTCGGTGGCGCGACGATCTCGACGGGGGCGGTGCCACCGAGGAACCGGGCGACCTCCTCGGTGGGCCGGACCGTCGCGGAGAGCCCGATCCGCTGCGCCGGCCGGGGGAGGAGGGCGTCGAGACGTTCGAGGCTGAGCGCGAGGTGCGCGCCGCGCTTGGTGCCGGCGACCGCGTGCACCTCGTCGACGATCACCGTCTCGATGCCGCGCAGGGTCTCGCGGGCCTGGCTGGTGAGGATGAGGAAGAGGGACTCCGGTGTCGTGATGAGGACGTCGGGTGGTCGGGTCGCGAGCCGGCGGCGCTCGTTGGCGGGGGTGTCGCCGGAGCGGATGCCGACGCTGACCTCGGGGAACGGCCGGCCGGGATGGAGCCGTTCGGCGGTCTGGCGGATGCCGGTCAATGGCGCACGCAGGTTGCGCTCGACGTCGACGGCGAGCGCCTTGAGGGGCGAGACGTAGAGGACGCGGGTGCGGTGCAGCCTGTCGTGGGGCGCCGGCGTGGTGAGCAGACGGTCGAGGCCGGCGAGGAAGGCGCTGAGCGTCTTGCCGGAGCCGGTCGGGGCGACCACGAGTGTGTGCTGCCCGCGCGCGATGGCGTCCCACGCGCCGGCCTGGGCGGCGGTGGGCTCGGCGAAGGCGGCGCGGAACCAGGTCCGCGTCGCCTCGCTGAATCGAGCCAGGGCGTCCTCCATTCCGTCATCTTCCCGCACGGCACCGACACTGCCGCGACAATGGACGGGTGGCTGTGGAGGAGGGGAACCGGCGGCGCGACCTCGCGCTGGTCGCGCTCGTGGTCGCGCTCGTGCTCGCCGTGCTCGTCGGGTGGCTGCTGCTGCGCGGCGGCGACGAGCCGTCACCGCCTGCCGCCGAGCCGCCCGCGGCCTCGCCGTCTCCCACGCCGGCCCCGGCGCCGCCCGCCGACCCGCCCGCCGACCCGTGCGCGCGGCCCGCGACGGCCGGGTTCGTGCCGACGGCGATCACCGTCCCCGGGGTGGCTCGCCGGGCACGGGTGCTCGCCCTGCCGCGCGACGCGGCCGGTGTGCCCGGAGTACCTCCCGTCTCCGACAAGCTCGCCTTCGCCTGGGACCGTGGCGGCATCGAGCCCGGCTCGACGGCCGGGCACGTGCTGCTCAACACGCACACCTGGCCCGACGGGACAGCGATGGGCAACAGGCTGCTCGCCGGCCTCGACGTGGGCGGCCGGATCGTGCTGCGGGCGGGGCCACAGGTCGCCTGCTACACGGTGACCGAGCGGACCGAGGTCCTCGCCAGCGACGGGTTCCCGGGGTGGGACGCGGTCGACGGGCCGCCGCAGGTCGTGATCGTGGTGTGCTCGGGCAAGCGGCTGGGGCCGGGGAACTGGACGCACCGGACGCTGTGGTTCGCCAGCCCGGCGACCGCTACCTGACCGCTTCCGGTACGGCGGCCGCCCGCCCGTTCACCGCAGCCGGCAGGTGCCGCTCCAGCACGGACGTCACCACCGCGATCGCACCGCACCCGATCACCATCAGGCCGATCAGCGATCCTCCGTGGCCGCGCTCGAGCAGGAACCCGGCGACCACCGGGCCGGCGACGGTGCCGGCCTGCACGGCGGCGGCGTTGAGCGCGTTGTAGCGCCCGCGCAGGTGGTCGGCGGCGAGGTCGTTGTTGATCGCGGGCAGCGTGGGCTGCAGCAGGGTCTCCCCGATGCCGAACACGATCCCGAAGCCGAGCAGGCCGGTGACGGCGAGCGCGCTGCCGGGGGCGAGGGCGCCGGCGCCCATCAGCAGCCAGGCGGCGGCCCAGAGCAGGGCCATCACCGACAGCACCCGGGTACGGCGCCGGCCGCGGATCCGGCCCATCACGGTGAACTGGAAGGCCACGATGACGAAGGTGTTGAGGGCGAACCCGAGGCCGATCAACTCGGTCGACATGCCGGCGTCGCCGCGGGCGAAGGCGGGCAGGCCGACCTCGAACTGGCCGTAGCCGATGAACGTGGCGACGAAGGTGAGCAGGGTCAGCCAGCGCACGGCGGGGCTGCGCAAGATGGCGCCGTAGCCGGGCGCCCGCCCGGTCTCCAGGCCCGCCTCCAGGTCGCGCGGTGGGTGGAGGACCCGGCCGTGCAGGTGCCGCAGCGGGCCGAGGAAGAGGGCGAGCGGGATCAGGCCGGAGGCCGCGTCGGCGAGGTAGATCGCGGTGAACGTCTCGGGCCGGGCGACGTCGGCGAACAGGCCGCCGACGATGCCGCCGACGCCGAGGCCGAGGTTGATGAGGGCGAAGTTCACGCCGAAGTACTGCTGGCGCACCTCGCCCTCGACGACCGTCGCGATCAGCGAGTTGAACGCCGGCATCGAGGAGCCGAAGTTCACGCCGATCAGGACGAGGGCGATCGCCGCGGCTGCCGGGGTGGTCGCGAAGGCGAGCAGCACGGTGCCGACCACCATCGCGGACTGACCGCCGAGCATGACCGCGCGGGCGCCGTACCGGTCGGTCAGGGCACCGCTCGGTCCGGTCACCACGAACGCCGACAGAGCGATGACCGCCATCAGCACGCCGGACAGGCCCAGGCCGAAGCCGCGGACCTCGTGGAGGTAGATCAGCGTGAACGGCAGCACCAGGCCGCGGCCGAGCGTGGAGATCGCCACCGTGGACAGCAGCCACCGGCCCTCGGTGGGAAGTGCGGTCCAGAACGACTTCAACGAGATCATGCGTGGACCGTGTGCTTCACGCAGGAAATGCTACGGAAGTTGCCGATGGACAACCGAATCGTGTGGGGTCAAACGACCTCGGTTGTGGGGGACCTCACCTCTGCTCCGCCATTGGCGCTCACGGGGACGTGTCGCTCGAGCACCAGCGCCATCACCGCGATGGCCGCGCAGCCCGCGACCATGACCGCGATGTACGCCGCCGCGAGGTCGTGCTGCAGCAGGAAGCCCGCGACGACCGGGCCGGCGATGGCCCCGCCCTGGAAGGCCGCCGCGGTGATCGCGTTGTAGCGCCCGCGGGTGTGGTCGGTCGCGAGGTCGTTGGCCATCGCCGGAACGGTCGGCTGCAGCAGCGTCTCGCCGAGCGCGAACACCGCCATGTAGGCGAGCACCCCGGCGATCGCCAGGCCGCCGCCCGGGACGATGCCGGCGGCGCCGAGCAGACCCCAGGCGACCGCCCAGATCGCGGCCATCACGACCATCACCCGGGTGCGCAGGTGTCGCTTGATCCGGTTGAGCACCGAGAACTGCAGCACCACGATGACCACGGTGTTGACGGCGAACGCCAGGCCGACGGTGCGGGTCGAGACCTCGGCGGCCTGGCGGGCGAAGCCCGGGAACCCGGCCTCGTGCTGGCCGTAGCCGATGAAGGTGCCGACGAAGGTGAGCAGGGTCAGCCAGCGCACGGCGGGCTGGCGGAGGATGGCCAGGTAGCCGACGCTCGCCGGGGCCGTGCCGTCCTCGGGCGCGGTGGCGCGGCCGTGGACGTGGCGCAATGGTCCGAGCAGCAGCGCCAGGGGCACCAGCCCGGTCAGCGCGTCGCCGACGAAGATCGCGGTGAAGGTGTCCGGCCGGTCGACGTCGGCGAACAGCCCGCCGACCACCCCGCCGACACCGATGCCGAGGTTGACCAGCGCGAAGTTGATGCCGAAGTACTGCTGGCGCAGCTCGCCGCTCACGACCGCCGCGATCAAGGCGTTGAACGCCGGCCACGAGACCCCGAAGTTGAAGCCGACCAGCACCAGAGCGACCGCGGCCACTGCGGGTGTCGTCGCGAAGGCCAGGGTCAGGTTGCCCACGATCATGGCCGCGAGGCCGACGAGCAGCACCGCTCGGGCGCCGTAGCGATCGACCATGGCGCCGCCCGGCCCGGTCACCAGGAAGCCGACGACGGCGATCAGCGCCATCAGCGTGCCGGAGAGGCCGAGCTCGAAGCCGCGCACCTCGTGGAGGTAGATCAGCGTGAACGGCAGGGTCAGGCCGCGCCCGAGCGTCTGGATCGCGACCGTCGACAGGAGCCAGCGGCCCTCGGTGGGCAGGGCCGCCCAGAACGACCTCACTTCGGTGGCAGCGTCGCGGCGTACGACGCACCGCGGCGCACCCACGCACCCAGCGCCTCGTCGGTGGCCACGTCGTCGAGGTCGACGCGCAGCCAGCCGCTCATCGAGCGACCGCGCATCTCCATCGGGTACGCCGCCGTGGTCGCCACCAGCTCCTCGCCCTCGGCCGGGTCGACGCGCACCATCAGCCCGCCCTGGCCGCTGGCCGCGACCGCCATGTTGCCGCCGACCATGAAGCCCAGGCCGCCGAACATCTTCTTCTCGGTCAGCTCCCGGCCGGCTGCTCCCGGCTCGTCCGCGAGGAGGTCACGGACCCGCCCGGCCAGCTCTTCGTCGTACGCCATGGGAAGGACACTAGGCGCGGGCACCGACATTCCGCCCGGATGCGGTCGGCGTGTGGTCGAGACCCTTTGTGCAGGATGGCGCCCATGACCGAGCGCTTCGTCGAGCACGGCACCCCCGCCGAGATCCTGGACGTCATCGCCCAGCTCCCCGCCCTGCCGTACGCCGCCCGCGGGGACCAGCTGGACTGGAGCGTGGCCGGTCACGAGGGGGAGTCGTTCGACCGGATGCACGTGTTCGGCCTGGCCTCGCACCCTGACCGGGCACGAGTCCACGAGCTCGCGACCCGCTTGGCCGTCGCGGCCGACCAGCGGTGGGGGAAGCGGCACAGGTTCGCCTGCGCGGCGGTGACGCCGAAGGGCGACCCGGCGCACATCCTCGACCCGCGCGCCGTACCCGCCGCTGCGCTGGAGGCGATGGGCGCGACCGAGGCCGAGTTCTGGAGATTCGGGGACAGCGCTCTCCTCCTGGCGGTGAACCCCGACCACGTGTCGGGTGCCGCCCTCTGCGTGGCTCTGGTGCTGGAGGCGTCGTACCTCGAGAAGCCGGTCGACCGGCTCGCGGTCGCGGACGCCGAGATGTATGCCCGGATCCGCAAGGCGGGCAAGGGCGGCAACAGGAAGCGGAGGTCGGCAGGTGTGCGCTCCGAGCTGCTCGAGGACTTCCTGAGCCGCGACAAGACCCGGATCAACTCCGCCATCGACGTCGTCAACGGCTCGGGAGACGCCGCCCTGCTCGCTCCGGTGGCCGCCGAGCTCCGCGCGGTCCTGGCCTCGATCCGGGCAGCCGACTTCGTGATCGTCGACGGGAACCCTGTCGAGCTGGCGGTGGACCGCCTGGAGATCGTTCGCTCGGGCGGCTGCCTGTGCGCGACGTACCCCCGACGCAGCGCCGACCCGCAGCGTGAGGCCGACAAGGGCTGGGTCAGGATCGAGAGCGAGACCGTGAGCGCGCCCGGTGCTCGCCCGCGGCGCGAGGTCGCCTGCACCTCGTGCGGGTCGGTCTTCGATGTGGAGGAGGGGGAGTACCACGCGACCTGGTGGAAGTGGGTGTTGCGGGGCCGCCGCTGACGTCAGCGTGCCGGCGGACGGGGATCGCGTCCTCCCCAGGCCGCCACCCGGTCCCAGAAGAAGTCGGCCAGGGTGGGAGCGACGGCGACGTCGTCGACGCCTTCTCGCCGCAGGACCGCGCGCCCGCCACCGATCGTGATCAGGTAGCCGCCCCGGTCGTCGGTCATGACCTGCGTGGCCACCCCGTAGACGTTCTCGACGTCCCACTGCTGGAACTTCTCGGGGGACGCGTCGATCGCCGCATCCATCGTCTGGATCTCGGCGCACGACATCAGGCGGAAGTCGCCGTCCAGGCCCCACGCCGCACCGGCGCCGGCGTCCTGCCCGTCGTGCCAGGCCAGGACCTTGCGCTCCCCACCGGACTCCGCGATCGCCTTCTCGCCGGCGGGACGTCGCAGGACATCCCTGAGCGCTGGGGGCATCGTCTCGTCGAGTGCCGTAAGAGCGTCCGACAGGCCGAACCCGAGCTGCTGGGCGCGCAGCTCGTCCCACAGGGGCGTGAAGAACCCTCGGCGGTGCAGGTCCTCGAGGGTGGTGCCGGTCTGCTCGGCGACCCGGCGGAAGGTGGCGACCATGTCGAGCATGCTGGCCACCATGCCCCCGTCGTCACTCCAGCTGCGCTGCCGCCCGAGCTCCTCGGCCTCGTCGAAGCGTCCCTGGTAGGCGAACGACCACAGCAGCGGGACGGTGAGGTTCTCGTCGCGTGGGCTCGCCCGCCTCGCCGCCTCGGCGGCCGCGATGAAACGCTCGCTCGGGGCCCCGGACATGAGGAGGCCGATGGCTCGGTGGACGAGCATCGCGGGCAGCAACCGAGGCTCCGCGCGCTCGCACTGCTCGACCGCGTGGTCGACCATCTGCCAGCCCTGCTCGTGATCGCCGTCGAGCGCGGTCGCCGTGCCGAGCTCGATGAGGTCGAGCCAGTCCTCCTCCGGATGACCTTGGACCACCTCGGTCGCCCACCGCCGCGCCTCCGGGTAGTCATGCCGGGCCAACGCGGCGTCGCGCCGTTCGCGGGCCTCCTCGAGCGCCTCGTCGATGTCCTCGTGGGTCTGCTCGTACGGCTCGAACCGGCCACCGGGATGCTCAGCCGCCGGGTGTCGGCGCTGCCCGGCGGACACCCGCCGGCGGCGCAGCGCGCCGAGGAGCCCCAGCGCCACTCCGGCCACCAGGATGATCCATGCGTTGTCGACGATCAGCTGCATCCGAGACCCCCAAGACGTTCCGTGTGCGTCGACCGTAGTGGTCGACGCACACGGAGTGGGTCAGGGGCGCCACCGCGGGTCGCGGCCGATGAACCCGACCAGCCGGTCCTGCCAGGGCGCGTCCTCGGCGACCGGCACCTTCGCGCCGTACTGCCCGCTCTGGCGCAGCATCTCGTCGAGCGGCGCCATGCCCTCGACCATCGTGCGGCAGCGCTCCGCGTCGAGCGTGTCGTCCTGGCCGGTGGCTCGGGCGAGGTCCCAGGTGTGCATGAAGACGTCGCCGGTGTAGAACTCCGCGATCGCGCGGGGGAGCGGCATCTGAGGCAGACGGGGGTGCGCGAAGGTGACCTCCGCGTTGGCCGGGTCGTCGAGGACCGCCTGGACGGCGGCGGCGTGGTGCTCCCACGCGGCGACCGGGTCGGCGTCGACGTCCGGGCCGGGCGGGAGCTCGATGTCGGAGCCGTCGGCGAGGAAGGCGGGGAACCACTCCACGAGGTGGCGTACGACGTCGCGCGCCCGCCACTCCGGCACCGGGGTGGGTGCGTCCCATCCGTCGGCCGCCACGCCCCGGACCCGATCGCCGAAGGTGGCCGCGATGCTGCGGTGCTCCTCGGCGGGCCCGTCCGGGATCACCTGCCCGCCCCGGTCAGCGACGCGAGGAGGCGGTCGAGGGCGGCGTAGCCCTCGTTGATGCCGACCTCCATGCCGCTGGCGAGCATGCCGGCGCGCGACTCGAAGTCGTAGACCACCGAGAGCGACTCGAGTCGGGTGCGGCCATCGGGAAGCTCGACGAAGACCATCGTGTCGAGGCTGACCGCCTCGGGCATCTCCTCGAAGCCGAAGGTCTGCACGATCCTCTCGTTCTGGTCGACCCGGTGCACCGCACCGTAGAAGTGGGCGATCTCCACGCCCTCGCGAGTCGCCGTGTAGCGGTACTCGCCGCCGGTGCGGATGTCCCAGACGCCGATGTCCATGCCGACCGTGTCGGGTCCCAGCCACTGCCTGACCAGCTCGGGCTCGACGTGCGCGCGGAACACGAGGTCGCGCGGGGCGTCGAACTCGCGGACGATCCGGACCGTGGGGACGTCGGGGTCGGCCTCGATCAGGGTCTCGGGTGCGGTGCTGCTCGTGGTCATCCTGCTGCTCCTTCGTGTCGCTGCTCGTTCGGGTCGGTGTCCTTGCCCTGCATCCGGGCCAGGACCTGGTCCAGTCGGCGGTAGCGCTCCTCGGCCTGCTGCCGGTAGCGCTCGATCCACTTCGTCATCAGGTCGAACACCTCCGCATCCAGATGGACCGGACGGCGCTGCGCGTCGCGGCTGCGCCGCACCAGGCCGGCCTCCTCGAGCACCTTGAGGTGCTTGGAGACGGCCTGGAGCGAGACGTCGTACGGCGCCGCGAGCTCGCTCACCGTCGCGTCGCCCGCCGCCAGCCGGGCCACCATGTCGCGTCTGGTCGGGTCGGCGAGGGCGCCGAAGACCCGCGACAGCCGGTCGTCTTGCTCAACCATGTGGTTGATTAAAGGCATTGATCGGGCGCTTGTCAACCATTGGGTTGAGTACGTGAGTCCGCGAGAACCGTTGCGGTTTGGTCCCAAACCGCAACGACACGCCGAGAGAACATGCGGTTTGGGACCAAACCGCATGCCTCCGCGAAAAGGATCAGCCCCGCGCCATCGGCGGTTGTACGACGGTCGCCGGGCCCCGCCGGTAGAGCAGCGCCCGCCGCCCGCCGGCCTCGGTGGCCTCGCCGCGGACGTCGGTCGGGACCACGAACCCGTCGGTGCCGAGCACCTTGCGGCGGAAGTTGCCGAGGTCGGGCGGGGAGCCCCAGACCGCGGCGTACACCCGGCGCAGCTCGGGGAGGGTGAACGGCTCGGCGACGAACTCGGTGGCGAGCGTCGTGTACTCCAGCTTGGCGCGGACCCGCTCGCGGGCGTCGAGCAGGATCTGGCGGTGATCGAAGGCCAGCGTCGGGCCGTCCAGGTCGTCGGGGCCCTCGAGGAGGTCGTCGACCACCCACCAGCGGGCGTCAGCGGCGTCGGTGCCGGCCTGCGGCTCGGGCAGGTCGGGGGCCAGGGCGACGTGGGCGATCGAGACCACGCGCTGGCGCGGGTCGCGGTCGGGGGCGGAGTAGGTGCGCAGCTGTTCGAGGTGTCCGGAGAAGCGCGCCGACTCGCCCAGGCCGGTCTCCTCGCGCAGCTCGCGCCAGGCGGCCTGCTCCGCGTCCTCGTCCGGCTCGACGAAGCCGCCGGGCAGCGCCCACGAGCCGGCGAAGGGCTCCTCGCCGCGCTCGACCAGCAGGACGGCGAGCGCGCCGTCGCGGATCGTGAACACGGCCAGGTCGACGGCGACGGCGAACGGCGGGTGCTCGGAGGTGAAGGTCATCGGGCCACCTCCACGCCGGCCGCGGCGAGCTCCTCGAGTGCCGCCTTCGACGAGTCGGGGGCGACGCCGGCGTGCAGCCCGTCGAGCAGCCGGACCCGGAAGCCCGCCTTCACGGCGTCCAGCGCGGTGGCCCGGACGCAGTAGTCGGTGGCGATACCCGTGACATCGACCTCGGTGACGCCGGCGCCGCGCAGGACGTCGGCCAGCCGCGCGCCCTCGGCGGTGACCCCCTCGAAGGCCGAGTACGCCGGCTCGCCCATGCCCTTGACGACATGGTGCGTCACGGCGCTGGTGACCAGCTCGGGCGCGTACTCCGAGCCCGCCTCGCCCTGCACGCAGTGCACCGGCCAGGTGGTGACGAAGTCCGGCTCCTCGCCGGGCGCGTGGAAGTGGCCGCCGTTGGTCTCCCCGGCGTGGTGCCAGTCGCGGGACGCCGCGACCACCGCGTAGTCGCCGGCGTGGTCGGCGAGGTGGGCGCTGATCCGCTCGGCGACCTCGCGGCCGCCGGTGACGCCGAGCGAGCCGCCCTCGACGAAGTCGTTCTGGACGTCGACGACGACCAGGGCGCGGGTGCTGTCCATCGCTGTCTCCTCTCGTGCTGGGTCACGCAGGGTGGTGGTGAGGTACGCCGGACCGGCGGCGACCGTGCGGGCCTCGGCCGGCAGGGTGGCCAGGGTCGCGGCCGCGAAGTCGCGGACCTCGGTGAGCGCGGGCCGGTGCACGACCTCGCCCGCGCGGATCAGGGCGACCTGGACTGGCCGGGCGCCAGGGCCGGGCGAAGGAGCGTCCTGGCCGGTGAACCACTCGGCGACGAGCGTTCCGGTGGCGTCGTACTCCCGGAAGGCGTGCTTGCGCCCGCCCACCGAGCCCTTGTCCTTGGACTTCTTGGCGACCGAGCGCAGCGGCTCGCCCGGCGCGTCGGCGATCGCGACCAGCTTGTAGACCATGCTCGCGGTCGGGTGGCCCGAGCCCGTGGCGACGCGGGTGCCGACGCCGTACCCGTCGATGGGGGCGTCCGCGAGCGCGGTGATGACGAACTCGTCGAGGTCGCTGGTGACCACGATCCGGGTCCCCGTCGCGCCGAGCGAGTCGAGCAGAACCCGCGCCTTGTGGGACTCCTCGGCCAGGTCGCCGGAGTCGATCCGGACCGCGCCGAGGCCGGTGCCGGCGACCTCGACGGCGGTGCGGATGCCCTGGGCGATGTCGTAGGTGTCGACCAGCAGGGTGGTGCCGACGCCGAGCGCCTCGACCTGGCTGCGGAAGGCCTCGGCCTCGGTGTCGTGGGCCAGGGTGAAGGCGTGGGCGGCGGTGCCGGCGGTGGGTACGCCGAACCGGCGCCCGGCCGCGAGGTTGCTGGTCGTCGCGAAGCCCGCCAGGTAGGCGGCGCGGGCCGTCGCGACCGCCGCCTCCTCGTGGGTGCGGCGTCCCCCCATCTCGATGATCGGCCGCCCGCCGGCCGCGTCGACCATCCGAGCGGCCGCGCTGGCGATGGCCGTGTCGTGGTTGAGGATGCTCAGCGCCAGCGTCTCCAGCAGCAGGCACTCGCCCAGGGTGCCGGTGACGGTGAGGATCGGGCTGCCGGGGAAGTAGAGGTCGCCCTCGCGGTAGCCGTCGACGTCGCCGGAGAACCGGAACTCCGCCAGCCACTGGGCCGTCTCGGCGCCGATGACGCCCTGTTCCTGCAGCCAGGCGAGCTCGTCGGCGTCGTAGGTGAAGTACTCGATCGCCTCGAGCAGTCGGCCCAGCCCGGCGAGCATCCCGTAGCGCCGGCCCTCGGGCAGCCGGCGGGCGAAGGCCTCGAACACGGCGGGGCGGTGGGCGCTCCCGTCGCGGACGAACGAGTCGAGCATGGTCAGCTCGTAGCGGTCGGTGAGCAGTCCGGTGCGGTCCATCGCGACTCCTGGATGTTGTAGTCAGTATGACTATAACGCGGTGGTCTAGCGTTCACCAGCATGGCGGGTGCCTCTGATGCCTATGAACGGCACCTCGCCGAGCACGAGCCCGACCGGCGCCGGGCCCAGGGGTCGTTCTACACCCCGCCCGATCTCGTCGCCTGGATCCTCGACCGCACGCTGCCCGGCGCCGCCTCGGTGCTCGATCCCGCCTGCGGGACCGGGCACTTCCTCGTCGCCGCCGCGGAGCGCCTGGGCGTCCGGGCGGTGCACGGCTCGGACCTCGACCCCGAGGCGGTACGGATCGCGCGCGAGCGGCTGCAGGCGCTGGCGCCGGACGTACCGGCCGCGGAGATCGCCGAGCGGGTCGTCGTCGCCGACGGGCTGACCGCGTGGGAGGGGCGCAGGTTCGACGCCGTCGTCGGCAACCCGCCCTTCCTGGGACAGCTGCGCCGGCACTCCGCCGGGCGGAGCGAGACTCACCGGCGGGCCCTCGGCGCCTACACCGACACCAGCGCGGTCTTCCTGCACCGCGCGCTCGACCTGGCCGGCCCGGGCGGCGTCGTCGCCCTCGTGCAGCCACTGTCGGTCCTCGCCACCCGAGACGCCGGCCCGGTCCGGGCAGCGGTCGCCGAGCACGGCGCCGTCACCGACTTCTGGTGCGGCGACCGGCCGGTCTTCGACGGCACCACCGTGCTCACCTGCGTCCCGGTCGTACGGATCGGCGCCACGCCGCCGACCGAGCCCGATGGCTGGGGGGCGCTCGCCGCACCCGGGTTCGGCATCCCCGCCGTCGCCCTCACCGGCTCCGGAGTGCTCGGTGACCTCGCCACCTGCACCGCCGACTTCCGTGACCAGTACTACGGTCTGGCGCCCTTCGTCCACGACCGCCTGCCCGGTGGCACCCCGCTGGTCACCACCGGCCTGATCGACCCCGCCGAGTCGCGCTGGGGGAGGGCGCCGACGCGCTTTGCCCGCCGGCGGTACGACGCCCCCGCCGTCGACCTCGCCGCCCTGCGTGCCGACGGCGCCCTCGCCCGGTGGGCCGAGGCACGGCTGGTCCCCAAGCTGCTGGTCGCCGGGCAGGGCCGGGTGATCGAGGCGGTCGCCGACGAGGCAGGGGCCTGGCTGCCGTCGGTGCCGGTGGTGAGCGTCGTACCGCACGACCGGTCGGACCTGTGGCGGCTGCTGGCCGTGCTGCTCGCGCCGCCGGTGGTCGCGCACGCCGCCGCCCGCTACCTCGGCACCGGCCTGACCCCCGGCTCGGTCAAGGTCAGCGCGCGCCAGCTCGCCGCGCTGCCATTGCCCACGGACGCCGCGGCCTGGGCCGAGGGCGCCGCGCTGGCGCGCCGGGCCCAGGCGGCGGACGCCGGGGAGCGGCCCCACCTGCTGGCGGCCACCGGCCGGGTGATGACCACGGCCTACGGCGGGGACGCCGAGGTCCACGCGTGGTGGGCGGCCCGGGTGCGGCGTACCGATGACTCCGGCGCGACCTCCGGGTCCACCCCTGTATGAGCGAGTTCCTGGCTGACGGAGTCGAGCTGTTCGCTGGCATCTGTGTGCGCGACCACGCGCGGGCCCGACCGTGGTACGAGGCGCTGCTCGGTGGGCCGCCGTCGTTCATGGCGCACGAGTCGGAGTCGGTCTGGGAGGTGGCTCCGCACCGTTGGCTGGTCGTGGAGGAGCGACCGGAACGGGCGGGCTACGCCGCCCAGACGCTCTTCGTCGACGACCTCGACGCCCGGGTCGCGGCGATCGCGGAGCGCGGTGTCGAGCCGGCCACCGAGGAGGTCTACGGCGACGGCGTGCGCAAGGTGATCTACCGCGACCCGGACGGCAACGAGGTCGGCTTCGGGGGCAATCCCGGAGCCGACCTCGCGGCAGAGCGTTGAGCCGGACCGGCTACTTCCCCGAGGTGCAGAAGACCTCGGGGTCGGCGGCGACGGGCACCGTCCTGGGCGCCGGCGTCAGGTTGCCCGGGTTGTCGGCGGTGAAGCTGAGGCCGACGCGGAACGGGCTTCCCAGCGGGACGGTCACGACCTCCGACTGGGTCAGGCGGAAGGACTTCGCGTAGACCGCGGTGTCGTCGCTGAGGACAGAGATGGTCGCCTGCGCCGTCGAGTCCGAGCTGTCACTGAGACCGAGTCGGGCCCGCAGCGAGATGCAGTTGTGGTTGAGGTTGTAGTCGACCAACGACGGGCCGCTCCACACGTAGCCGACCAGCGCGGGACTGTAGGTCGTCGCGTTGATCTGGACCGTGTTCTGCTGGCTCCAGCCCATGCTGGTGCGGACCTTCAGCTTCGTCAGGTCCTTCCACTCGTAGACCCCGACGGTGACCTTCGCGGACTTCTTCTTGGGCCCGGTCGCGCTGATGACGCGGTACTTCCGGGTCACCGCGGTGGTGGTCTTGTCCTTGAGCTTGTAGGTGCCGTCGGCCTTGACCTTGGCGGTGGCCTGGGCCTTCCACGAGGTGCCCTTGCGCTTCTGCTGGAGGGTCACCTTGGTGACCTTCTTGTTGGTCACGGTGCCGGTGACGACGACCTTCTTGCCGCGCGTGACCACGGGGCTCTTGACGGCGATGGTGATGGCCGGGCCGGCGGCGGCCCGGTCGGCCGAGGACGGCGTCTGTGCGGTCGTGGCGCCAGCGGGGGTGGCCAGGGCGAGTGCGGCGGTCAGCAGCAGTGCTGACGGCCCAGCGGTGAGGATTCTCATGGGGGACCGATCCCCACGAGAAGGGTTGCCGAAACCCCATCCGTCACGCCGGTCGCACCTGTCGCAGGACCCCTACCGGCCTCGCAGCCGCCGACTGAGCGTCCCGGCCGTCGCGACGACCGCGCCGGCCAGCCGCTCGCGCTGGCGCTCGTCCAGCTCCTCGGTCGGGTAGGTGATCGCCACGCCGGCGACGGGCATCTCGTTGTGGTCGAGCACCGCCGCCGCGACGCTCGCCATGCCCGCGGTGACCTCGCTGTCCTCGATCGCGAACCCGCGTTGCCGGGTCTCGGACAGCACCGATCGCAGCGCGGTGGGGGAGCCCGGGCCGACACCGGTGCGGTCGACGAAGGAGGCCCGGTCAGGGTAGAGCGCACGGACCTGGCTGGCAGGCAGATGGGCGAGGATCGCGCGGCCGCTGGCGGTCAGGTGCGAGGGGAGCCGTACGCCGACGTCGGTGACCAGCGGCGGCCGGCCGGGCGCGCGCTCCTCGACGACGTAGAGCACGTCGCGGCCGTGCGGGACCGCGAGGTGGGCACTGTGGCCGGTGCGGTCGACGAGGGTGGCGAGCGGGCGCCGGGCCAGGCGCTGCAGCGGCGCCTGCCGCTGGTAGCCGGACCCGACCTCGAACGCCGCGACGCCGAGGCCGTAGCGGCGGTCGTCGGCCAGGTGCACCACGAAACCCTCGTCGGCCATCGCCTGGAGCAGGTGGTACGTCGTGGAGCGGGGGATCCCGAGCTCGCGCGCGATCCGCTCGACGGCGACCGGCTCCGGCTGGCCGGCGAGGAAGCGCAGGACCCGCAGGGCCCGGGTCGCTGCGGGTACCTGTGCCACGTCGTACGTCCTCCCACGGCTGCGAGGCCGGTCCAGGGTGTCTCGGATCTGAGACCGATCATGCCGCGGGACGCTGGTGGGCGCCAGTCCCAGGGCCCAAGATCGAGGCATGGAGAAAGTGACGATCGGTTCGGGCGCGGTTTCGTTCGACGACGTGGTTGCGGTCGCCCGTGGCGGCGCCGCTGTTGTGCTCAGCGACGAGGCCCTCGCCGCGATCGACAAGGCGCGCGCGGTCATCGAGGACCTCGCCGCGTCCCCGACGCCCCACTACGGCGTCTCCACCGGGTTCGGCGCCCTCGCCACCCGTCACATCGCTCCCGAGCTGCGCGCCCAGCTCCAGCGCTCGCTGGTCCGCTCGCACGCCGCCGGCAGCGGCCCCGAGGTCGAGCGCGAAGTCGTCCGCGGCCTCATGCTGCTGCGCCTGTCGACCCTCGCGACCGGCCACACCGGCGTACGCCGCGAGACCGCCGAGCTGCTCGCCGGCCTGCTCACCCACGGCATCACGCCGGTCGTCCACGAGTACGGCTCGCTCGGCTGCTCCGGCGATCTCGCCCCGCTCGCGCACTGCGCGCTCGCGCTCATGGGCGAGGGACCGGTCCGCAACGCGGCCGGCGAGCTGACCGACGCCGCCAGCGCGCTCGCCGCGGCCGGTCTCACCCCGGTCGAGCTGCAGGAGAAGGAGGGCCTGGCCCTCATCAACGGCACCGACGGCATGCTCGGCATGCTGGTGCTCGCGATCAACGACCTGACCGACCTGCTCAAGGTCGCCGACATCTCGGCCGCGATGTCGGTCGAGGGCCAGCTCGGCACCGACCGCGTGTTCGCCCCCGAGCTGCAGGCCATCCGCCCGCACCCCGGCCAAGCGGCCTCCGCGGCCAACCTCACCGCGATCCTGCGCGACTCCGGCGTCGTCGCCTCCCACCGCGGCCCCGACTGCAACCGGGTCCAGGACGCCTACTCGCTGCGCTGCTCGCCGCAGGTGCACGGCGGCGTCCGCGACACCGTCGCCCACGCCGTCTCCGTCGCCTCCCGCGAGCTCGCCTCGGCCGTCGACAACCCGGTCGTCCTCGCCGACGAGAACCGCGTCGAGTCCAACGGCAACTTCCACGGCGCGCCTGTCGCCTACGTGCTCGACTTCCTCGCGATCGTCACGGCCGACCTCGCCTCGATCGCGGAGCGTCGCACCGACCGCTTCCTCGACAAGGCCCGCAACCACGGCCTGCCGCCGTTCCTCGCCGACGACCCGGGCGTCGACTCGGGCCTGATGATCGCCCAGTACACCCAGGCCGCGATCGTCTCGGAGCTCAAGCGTCTCGCCAACCCGGCCAGCGTGGACTCCATCCCCAGCAGCGCGATGCAGGAGGACCACGTCTCGATGGGCTGGTCGTCCGCGCGCAAGCTGCGCCGGGCCGTCGACGGCCTGACCCGCGTGCTGGCCATCGAGCTGATGACCGCCGCCCGCGCGCTCGACCTGCGCGCCCCGCTGACCCCCAGCCCGGCCACCGGCGCCGTCGTGGAGCTGCTCCGCAATGCCGGCGTGGGCGGTCCCGGCATCGACCGGTTCCTCGCCCCCGATATCGAAATCGCCTACCAGCTCGTCGCCGACCGGTCCGTCACCGGTGCCGTCGCCAACGTGATCGGAGAACTCGCATGACCGACCAGAAGCTCGACAACCCCCGCCTGCCCATCCACGCCGCGACCGGCACCGAGCTCACTGCCAAGAGCTGGCAGACCGAGGCGCCGCTGCGGATGCTGATGAACAACCTCGACCCCGAGAACGCCGAGCGTCCCGAGGACCTCGTCGTCTACGGCGGCACCGGCAAGGCCGCCCGCAACTGGGAGGCGTACGACGCCCTCGTGCGCACCCTGCGCGACCTCGAGGACGACGAGACCATGCTCGTCCAGAGCGGCAAGCCGGTCGGCGTGTGGAAGACCAACAAGTGGGCCCCGCGCGTCCTCATCGCCAACTCCAACCTGGTCGGCGACTGGGCCAACTGGGAGGAGTTCCGCCGCCTGGAGGAGCTCGGCCTGACCATGTACGGCCAGATGACGGCCGGCTCGTGGATCTACATCGGCACCCAGGGCATCCTGCAGGGCACCTTCGAGACCTTCGCCGCGGTCGCCGACAAGCGCTTCAACGGCACCCTCGCCGGCACCATCACCCTCACCGCCGGCCTCGGCGGCATGGGTGGTGCCCAGCCGCTCGCCGTCACCATGAACGACGGCGTGGCGATCTGTGTCGACGTCGACCAGAGCCGGATCACCCGCCGCATCGAGCACCGCTACCTCGACGTCCAGGCCGACGACCTGGAGCACGCCCTCGAGCTGGCCGTCCAGGCCCGCGACGAGAAGCGCGGCCTGTCCATCGGCCTGCTCGGCAACGCCGCGGAGATCTTCCCGCAGCTGCTCGAGATGAAGGCGCCGATCGACATCGTGACCGACCAGACCTCGGCGCACGACCCGCTGTCCTACCTCCCCGTCGGCGTGGCCTTCGAGGACTGGCACACCGCCGCCGAGCGCGACCCGGAGGGCTTCACCAAGGACGCGCAGGCGTCGATGGCCGCCCACGTGCGGGCGATGGTGGAGTTCCAGGACGCCGGCGCCGAGGTGTTCGACTACGGCAACTCGATCCGCGACGAGGCACGCAAGGGCGGCTACGACCGCGCGTTCGAGTTCCCGGGCTTCGTGCCGGCGTACATCCGCCCGCTGTTCTGCGAGGGCAAGGGCCCCTTCCGCTGGGCCGCGCTGTCCGGCGACCCGGCCGACATCGCCGCGACCGACAAGGCGATCCTCGAGCTGTTCCCCGACAACGAGCGGCTCCACAAGTGGATCGGCATGGCGCAGGAGCGGGTCCACTACCAGGGCCTCCCGGCGCGCATCTGCTGGCTGGGCTACAAGGAGCGCCACCTGGCGGGCCTGAAGTTCAACGAGATGGTCAGGAGCGGTGAGCTCAAGGCGCCGATCGTGATCGGTCGCGACCACCTCGACTGCGGCTCGGTCGCCTCGCCGTACCGCGAGACCGAGTCCATGCTCGACGGCTCCGACGCCATCGCCGACTGGCCGCTGCTCAACGCCATGACGGCCGTCGCCTCCGGCGCCACCTGGGTGTCGCTGCACCACGGCGGCGGCGTCGGCATGGGCCGCTCGATCCACTCCGGCCAGGTCTGCGTCGCCGACGGCACCGAGCTCGCTGCTGCGAAGATCGAGGCCGTGCTGACCAACGACCCCGGCATGGGCGTCATCCGCCACGTCGACGCGGGCTACGACCGCGCCATCGAGGTCGCTGCCGAGCGCGGCGTCCGGATCCCGATGCAGGAAGGCTGAGCAGGCGTGGACCAGGTTGCCGACTTCGAGCAGATGTGGCGTGACCTCACGCCCGTCGGACGCTCGGCGTCCTCCGGCGGCTACTTCCGCCAGCCGTGGCACGCGGCCGAGCTCGAGCTCCGTGCGTGGTTCCGCGAGGCGGCCACCTCGCGCGGGCTCGAGATCGAGGAGGACCCGTTCGGCAACCTGGTCGCGTGGTGGGGGCCGGCGGCCGACTTCGCCGCGACCGGCAAGGTCCTTACCGGCTCCCACCTCGACTCCGTCCTCGACGGCGGTGCGTACGACGGCCCGCTCGGTGTCGTCTCCTCCTTCGCCGCGCTCGACCTGATGCGTGAGCGCGGGGTGGTGCCGTCCCGGCGCCTCGGTGTCGCGGCCTTCGTCGAGGAGGAGGGCTCGCGCTTCGGCCGGGCCTGCCTCGGCTCCCGGCTCGCGGTCGGTGCCACCACCTGGGACGTGGCGCGCGAGCTCACCGACCGCGAGGGCGTCCGCCTCGGCGACGTCATCGAGGGTCCGGCCGACGGCGCAGGGTCCACCATGCTCGACGGGGTCGGCACCTACGTCGAGCTCCACGTCGAGCAGGGCCGCGGCCTGATCGACCTCGACGCTCCGGTCGGCGTGCACGACGCGATCTGGCCGCACGGCCGCTACCGCTACGACATCGCCGGTCGCGCCGACCACGCGGGCACCACCCGCATGGAGGACCGGGTCGACCCGATGCTGACCTACGCGATGACCGCGCTCGCCGCCAACAAGCAGGCGCGCGTGCAGGGCCAGCGCGCCACCTTCGGCCGGATCGACGTCCGGCCCAACGGCACCAACGCGGTGCCCTCCCACGTCACCGGCTGGCTCGACGCCCGCGCCGAGTCCGACGCCGCCCTCGCCGCCCTGGTCGGCGAGATCGAGCGCCAGGCCACCGAGCGCGCCGGGCGCGACGGCACCACGGTCACCGTCACCGCCGAGTCCGTGAGCGGCGAGGTCGCCTTCGACGTCGCGCTGCGCGACGAGCTCGCGGGACGCCTGGGGGGCGTCCCGGTCCTGCCGACCCAGGCCGGGCACGACGCGGGCATCCTGCAGGACGCCGGCATCCCCACCGCCATGCTGTTCGTCCGCAACCCGTCGGGCGTCTCGCACTCGCCGTACGAGAGCGCCGAGATGGCCGACTGTCTGGCCGGCGTCGAGGCACTTGCAGACGCGCTGACGGGACTTGTGAAGTGACCGCGTACCTCCTCGAGCACGCGTGGGTCGAGGGCCGCGTGCACGACACGGTCCGGGTCGAGGTCGAGCACGGCCGGATCACCTCGGTCGTGCCCGACGCCACCGAGACCGGCGTACCGCTGCGGGGCCTGACCCTGCCCGGCTTCGCCAACACCCACAGCCACGCCTTCCACCGGGCGCTGCGTGGTCGCACCCAGACCGACCGCGGCACCTTCTGGACCTGGCGCGAGCAGATGTACGCCGTGGCCGGGCGCCTCGACCCGGACACCTACTACGAGCTCGCCAGGGCGACGTACGCCGAGATGGTGGCCGCGGGCTACACGTCGGTGGGGGAGTTCCACTACCTGCACCACCAGCCCGACGGGACGCCGTACGACGACCCGAACGCGATGGGCAACGCCCTGCTCGCCGCGGCCCGCGACGCCGGCATCCGGATCACGCTGCTCGACACGCTCTACCTCTCCAGCGGCTTCGGCGCCGAGCCCGAGGGTGTCCAGCGGCGCTTCTCCGACGGCAGCGCCCAGGCGTGGCACGAGCGCGTCGCGGCCCTGGCGCCGCTGACCGGCGCCGACTCGGCGATCGGCGTCGCGGCCCACTCGGTGCGCGCGGTCCCGGCCGACGCGCTCAAGGCGTTCGCCCCCTGGGTCGACGGCGGTGCCCCGGTCCACGTGCACCTCTCCGAGCAGGTCAAGGAGAACGCCGACTGCGTCGCCGCGCACGGCGTCACGCCCACCCGGCTGCTCGCCGACCACGGTGTGCTCGGCCCGATGACGAGCGCCGTCCACGCCACCCACCTCACCGACGAGGACATCCGGCTGCTCGGCGAGGCGCGCGCCTTCGCCTCGTTCTGCCCGACCACCGAGCGCGACCTCGGCGACGGCATCGGCCCGGCCCGTCCGTTGCAGGACGCCGGCGCGGTCCTGACCCTGGGCTCCGACAGCCACGCGATCATCGACGCCTTCGAGGAGATGCGGGCGGTCGAGATGAACGAGCGTCTCGCCAGCCAGGCACGCGGCCACTGGACCGCCGCCGAGCTGCTGCTCGCCGGGACCGCCGACGGCCACCGGAGCCTCGGCTTCGCCGACGCCGGTGAGATCGCGGTCGGCCAGCGCGCCGACCTCGTCACCATCGACCTCGCCTCGGCGCGCACCGCCGGCACCGGCGGCGACGAGCACACCGCCGTCTTCGCCGCCACCGGAGCCGACGTCACCCACGTCGTCGGCGACGGCAAGGTCGTCTTCGACGGCAACCACGACCAGGTGGGCCGCGCGCTCGCCGACGCGATCGGGAAGGTCTGGGCATGAGCCTGCTCATCACCAACATCAGCGAGCTGGTCACCAACGACCCGGCGGCCGCGCAGGCGGGCGACCTGCTCGGCGTGCGCACCGACGCCGCGGTCGTCCTCGCCGACGGCAAGGTGGAGTGGGTCGGCGCCGCGGCCGAGGCGCCCGCCGCCGACGAGGTCTTCGACGCCCAGGGCCGCGCGGTGATCCCCGGCTTCGTCGACAGCCACAGCCACCTGGTGTTCGCCGGCGACCGCGCGCTGGAGTTCCAGGCCCGGATGGCGGGGGAGTCGTACGCCGCCGGCGGCATCCGCACCACCGTCGCCGCCACCCGGGCGGCCTCCGACGACCAGCTCGCGGCCGGCGTCGCGCGCCACGTCGCCGAGATGCGCCGCCAGGGCACGACCACCCTCGAGATCAAGTCCGGCTACGGCCTCTCGGTCGACGACGAGGCCCGCTCGCTGAAGGTCGCGCGCCGGTTCACCGACGAGACCACCTTCCTCGGTGCGCACGTGGTCGCGCCCGAGTACGCCGACGACCCGGCGGGGTACGTCGACCTGGTCACCGGCCCGATGCTCGAGGCCGCCGCTCCCCACGCGTCGTGGATCGACGTGTTCTGCGAGCGCGGCGCCTTCGACGAGGACCAGGCCCGCACCATCCTCGCCGCCGGTGCGGCAGCCGGCCTTCGCGGTCGCCTCCATGCCAACCAGCTCGGCGAGGGCCCCGGCGTGCGGCTCGCCGCCGAGCTCGGCCTCACCGCCGTCGACCACTGCACCTACCTCACCGACGACGACGTGCACGCGCTGCGCGACGCCGGCACGGTCGCGACCCTGCTGCCCGGCGTCGAGTTCAGCACCCGCCACCCGTACCCCTCGGGACGCCGCCTGATCGACGCCGGCGTCACCGTGGCGATCGCCAGCGACTGCAACCCGGGCTCCTGCTACACCAGCTCGTTGCCGTTCTGCATCGCGCTGGCCGTGCGGGAGATGGGGATGACCCCGGGCGAGGCCGTGTGGGCCGCCACCGCCGGTGGCGCCGCCGCTCTCGGTCGCAGCGACGTCGGCGTGCTCGTCCCCGGCGCCCGCGCCGACCTGGTCCTGCTCGACGCGCCGACGCACGTGCACCTGGCCTACCGGCCGGGTGTGCCGCTCGTCGCGCGCACCTGGAGCGCCTGAGCGGCACGCTGGCCTAGGGTGGGCGGCATGAGCCGCCGACGCGCGACCTGGCTGGCGATCGGGGGCGTCCTGGTCGTCGTACTCGTCGCGGCTCTGGCGATCTTCGAGCCCTGGCTGCTCGTCGTCGACCGCACCGCCGACGACGCCGACGACCCCGCCGCGGTCGTCGGTACGGCGAGCGGCGGGCTCACCGACACCGCGGTGCCCTCCGCGTCGGGCGACGAGCTCACCCGGGTGGTGCTCGCCTCGGCCGACTTCATCGACGGCGAGCACGACACCGCCGGCCGGGCCACGGTCTACCGGCGCAGCGACGGCAGCCGCTTCCTGCGCATCGAGGACCTCGCCACCTCCAACGGCCCCGACCTCCACGTCTGGCTCACCGACAAGCCGAGCGGCGGCTCGTGCGACGGGTGCCGCGACTCGTGGGGGATCTACGACGACGACGCCTACGTCCGCCTCGGCGAGCTCAAGGGCAACCGAGGCGACCAGAGCTACGAGATCCCCGCCTCCGCCGACCTCTCCGCCATGCGCTCGGTCGTGATCTGGTGCGACCGCTTCAACGTCGCCTTCGGGACCGCGGCGATCGGTCGAGGCGAGGCCTGATCAGCTCAGGTTGCTGAACTCCTCGACCTTCGCCGCCGGTCCGGACACGATCACCTCGTCGCCGGCCCGGATCACCGTCTCGGGCGTGGCGTACTCGAACCTCGAGCCTGCGTGCTTGACCGAGACGACCGTGATCCCGAACTCCTGACGGACGCCGTAGCCGCCGAGGGTACGGCCGTGCAGCGCCCGAGGCGCCGGTGCCTTCGCGAAGGCGTAGTCGTCGTCGAACTCGACATAGTCGAGGATCTCCTCGCCACGGACCAGGTGCGCCACCCGCTTGCCCATGTCGTGCTCGGGGCGGACCACGTGGCGCACGCCGATCCGCTCGAGGATCCGGGCGTGGGAGCTGCTGATGGCCTTCGCCCACACGTGCTCGACCCCGAGCTCCAGGGCGACCGTCGCGGACAGGATGCTCGCCTCGAGATTGGTCCCCATGCCGATCACCGCGCGCGAGAACTCGCCCACGGAGAGCTGGCGCATCGCGGCCTGGCTGGTGGAGTCCGCCTCGACGACGTGGGTGAGCCGGCCGGCGAGGGAGGCGACCACGCGCGGATCGGAGTCGACGCCGAGGACGTCCTCGCCGTGGGCGACGAGCTCCAGCGCGAGGGACTGGCCGAACCGGCCCAGGCCGATCACGACCACACCGTTGGTCAGGTTCTTACCCAATGAGGGGCCGTCCTTCCGGGAGGCGGTAGAGGTTGTCACGGTCGCGCAGCGCGAGCGCCGAGACGAGGGTGACCGTGCCGAGACGGCCGAGGAACATGAGCGCGACGAGGACCAGCTGCGCCGACCCGGGCAGGGTGCCGGTGATCCCGGTCGAGAGGCCCACCGTCGCGAATGCCGAGACGACCTCGAAGAAGATCGCGTCGAGCGCGAGGTCCGTGAGCACCGAGAGGAGCATCGTCGCCGCGGTCACCACGCCGACGGCGAGGAGCGCGACGGTCAGGGCCTGCCGGATCGTGCGGTCGGCGATCCGCCGGCCGTGCGCCGTGACGTCACGCTCGCCGCGCACCTCTGCCCAGATCACCCAGAACAGCAGCAGGAAGGTCGTCACCTTGATGCCGCCGGCGGTGCCCGCGGATCCGCCACCGATGAACATGAGCAGGCAGGTCACCAGGAGCGTGCTGTCCTCCACCTGGCCGTAGTCGATCGCGTTGAACCCGGCGGTCCGCGGCATCACGGCGTGGAAGAAACCGGCGAGCAGCCGCCCGGGAGTGTCGAGGGACCCGAGGGTGGCGGGGTTGCTCCACTCGCCCACGGTGACGGCGACGGTGCCGATCAGCAGGAGGGCGACCGTCGCTCCCACGGTCATCGTGCTGTGCATGCTCCACTGCCGCCACCGGGTCCCGTGCCGGATCAGCTCCAGCCAGACCGGGAACCCGAGCCCGCCCGCGATTACGGCGAACGCGATCGGAAGGCAGATCCACGGATCGTCGACGAACCCGACGAGATTGTTGCTGTAGAGGGCGAATCCCGCGTTGTTGAACGCCGAGATGCCGTGGAAGACGCCGAGGTACGACGCGCGGCCCCACGACTCGTCGTACCCGAGGGCGAAGCGCAGGGTGAGCGCCGCCGCGACCACGGCCTCGAAGAGCACCGTGAGGAGCAGGACGCCCTTCAGCACCGAGCGCACATCGCCGGGCCCGAGCGACTTCGTCTCCGCTGCCGCGGTGAGCCGGGAGCGCAGACCGAGTCGACGCCACACCAGCAAGGTGAGCAGGGAGGTGAGCGTCATGATGCCGAAGCCACCCACCTGGATCAGGCTGAGGATGACGAGCTCGCCGAAGGTCGACCAGTACGCCGGCGTGTCGACCGTCGACAGGCCCGTGACGCACACGGCGCTCGTCGAGGTGAACAGCGCCGTCAGGGGGTCGGCGCCACCGCTGCCGGACCGGGCGACAGGAAGCATCAGCAGGGCGGTGCCGATCAGGTCGGCGACGAGGAAGGCCACCACCACGGCCTGGGCCGGGTGCCGCAGCCACGGGCGACGACCGCGTGGCTGCACGGCTCCCGATCTCGACACGATCCCGCAGCCTATCCGCCCCGCCGGCGCGGTTCGGGCTAGCGTGCGGGCATGGAGCCGTCCCGCGAGCTGACCGCGGCCATGCCGAGCGCGCGCCGCAACCAGTCGGTCGTCGTCTCGGGCTGGTTCGCCACCCACGCCGACGCCGGTACCCCGGGTCCCCACCTGCGGGTGTCGGCGTCCGACCTCGAGGACCTGGTGGTCCGCACCGACCAGGTGCCCCAGCTCTGCGCCCTGCTGCAGCTCATGGCACGGCGCGTCGAGGAGAGCTGGGCCGTCGATGGCGAGCAGTACGCCGACGAGGTGGTCCGCCGGGCCCCGGATCCCCAGGACCCCGCGGTGGAGCGCGCGGCGGCGCTCGACCGTCTCCGGTTCGCGGCCGCCGTGGGCGATCGGCTCGAGGAGGTGGTGGCTGTGATCCGCGCGGCCGAGAGCACCGACGAGGCGATCGACGAGGTCGCCGCTCTGCTCGACCTCGACCCGGGCCCTGTCCTCGGCCGGCTGACCCGCTTCAACCTGCTCGGGCTCACCCGCCCGGCCACAGCACGGCGCTGGCAGTTGATCGACGGCGATTGACCGGATCCCGGGTCGTGGTGGGTCTTCGCGCGCCAGGAGGATGGTCTCGTGACCAACGAGACGACCGCCGAGATCGCCCCCGACACCAAGGACTGGACCTGGGTGCTCGACCGCCCGTGCCCCGACTGCGGGTTCGACCCGGCAGCCGTCGACCGGGTCGCCTTCGGCGACGTCATCCGCGACAACGCGGCGTTCTGGGTCTCCGTCCTCGAGTCGCCGCGCGCCGGCGAGCGGCCCGAGCCCACGGTCTGGTCGCCCACCGAGTACGCCTGCCACGTCCGTGACGTCCACCGCGTCTTCGTCGGCCGCGTCGAGCAGATGCTCACCGAGGACGACCCGCGCTTCGCGAACTGGGACCAGGACGAGACCGCCGTCGCGGAGCGGTACGACCAGCAGCGGGCTGCGGACGTCGTACCCGACCTGCTGGCCGCGGCCGACGCTGTCGCCGACGCCTACGACCGGGTCCCCGACGACGCCTGGGACCGCCCGGGACGGCGCAGCAACGGCAGCGTCTTCACCGTCGAGACCCTCGGCAGCTACCACCTGCACGACCTGGTGCACCACCGCTGGGACGTCCGGTGGATCATGGGCGAGTGAGGCACACCGAGTTCTGGGCACGCATGGAGCGCAACCTCGGTGGGGCCTACGCCCACGTGTGGGCCGACAGCTTCGTGATCGGCACGCTGGACCACCGCACGCCGAGCGAGGCGCTCGCGGCCGGCGTCTCGCCCAAGGAGGTCTGGCGCGCGGTCTGGGAGGTCCGCGAGCTTCCGGAGAGCGAGCGGTGACCGGCGTCGTCGAGCCCGACCTGGTCCTGGGCGGGGTGCAGCGGCGCACGGTCCGGGTCCTCGTGCTCACCCAGGCGGTCGGCGCCGTCGGCATCACCATCGGCATCGCCACCGCCTCCCTGCTCGCCCGCGACCTGTCGGGGTCGGAGTCGATGGCCGGGCTGGCGCAGACGGCGCAGGTCCTCGGCGCCGCGGTCATCTCGTTCCTGCTGGCTCCACTGATGGCCCGTCGCGGGCGTCGCAGCGGACTGATGACGGGGTACGTCGTCGGCTCGGCCGGCGCCCTGACCGCGGTGCTGGCCGGGGTGGCCGGCTCGATGGTGCTGCTGCTCGTCGGCGCGATGATGCTCGGCGCGACGACGTCGGCCAACAACGCCGCGCGGTACGCCGCCACCGACCTCGCCACCGACGAGAACCGCGCCCGCTCGCTGTCGCTCGTCGTGTGGGCCACCACGATCGGCGCCGTCGCCGGGCCGAACCTGACCAGCCCGGCCGGCTCCTTCGCCGACGCCGTCGGGATCCCCGAGCTGACCGGGCCGTTCGCTATCGGTGCCATCGGCATGCTCACCGCGGCCGTCCTCGTCGGCCTGCTGCTGCGGCCCGACCCGCTGCTGACCGCGCAGGAGGCGGCCGCGCGGACGGTGCCGGGCGTCGTACGGACGGGGTCGTCGTGGAGCCGCGCGGCCGCGACAGTCCGTGAGCGCCCGGTCCTCGGCTACGCCATCGCCGGGCTCGCGCTCACCCACGCCACGATGATCGGCGTGATGACGATGACGCCGCTGCACATGGAGCACGGCGGCTCGGGGCTCGAGGTCATCGGCATCGTCATCAGCGTCCACGTGCTCGGCATGTTCGCCTTCTCGCCGTTCGTCGGCATGCTCGCCGACCGGGTCGGCCGGCCGCCGGTCCTGGCCGCCGGGGGAGTCGTCCTGCTCGCCGCGCTGCTGCTCTGCGCGTCGTCCCCGACCGGGATGTCGTGGGAGGTGACCGCCGGGCTGTTCCTGCTCGGCGTCGGCTGGTCGCTCGCCATGGTGTCGGCCTCCACCCTCGTCGCCGAGCACGCGCCGCTCGACGTACGCACCGACGTCCAGGGCGTCTCCGACCTCGTCATGGGCCTGACCGCCGCGGCCGCCGGCGCGGTCGCGGGCGTCGTGGTCGGCGGAGCCGGCTATCCCGCCCTGGCGCTGGGGAGCCTGCTGCTCGTCGTCGGCGTGCTCGGCTGCGCGGCGCGGGCCATCGCGGAGTCGCGCGGCGCCGCGACACGCCGACTCGCCTGACACGACTTCGAACAGGTGTTCGGCTAGATTGGTCGTACGGCAGAACGTGGGTCCCGCCAGGGTCCCTCGGCTGTCCACAGGTACGACGTCCGGGCGGGTTGTCCACACCCACGACACGACTGATCAGGTTGTGTCGGGACCTCGCCCTAGCGTCGCCTCTGTACCTGGCCCACCACGACACGAAGGACTGAGGACCATGGCTGGAGACGACCGGCAGAAGGCGCTCGAGACCGCCCTGCTCAACATCGAGAAGCAGTACGGCAAGGGTTCGGTGATGCGCCTCGGCGACGACTCGCGCGCCCCCCTGGACGTGATCCCGACCGGGTCGATCGCGCTGGACGTGGCGCTCGGCATCGGTGGCCTCCCGCGTGGCCGCGTGGTGGAGATCTACGGCCCCGAGTCCAGCGGTAAGACCACGGTCTCGCTGCACGCCGTCGCCAGTGCCCAGGCCGCCGGCGGCATCGTGGCCTTCATCGACGCCGAGCACGCGCTCGACCCCGAGTACGCCAAGGCCCTCGGCGTCGACACCGACGCCCTCCTCGTCTCCCAGCCCGACTCCGGTGAGCAGGCCCTCGAGATCGCCGACATGCTGATCCGCTCCGGCGCCCTCGACCTCATCGTCATCGACTCCGTCGCCGCGCTCGTGCCCCGTGCCGAGATCGAGGGCGAGATGGGCGACAGCCACGTCGGCCTCCAGGCCCGCCTGATGAGCCAGGCGCTGCGCAAGATGACCGGTGCCCTCAACCAGTCCAAGACGACCGCCATCTTCATCAACCAGCTGCGCGAGAAGATCGGCGTCATGTTCGGCTCGCCCGAGACCACCACCGGTGGTCGCGCGCTGAAGTTCTACTCCTCCGTGCGCCTCGACGTGCGCCGCATCGAGACCCTCAAGGACGGCACCGACATGGTCGGCAACCGCACCCGGGTCAAGGTCGTCAAGAACAAGGTCGCCCCGCCCTTCAAGCAGGCCGAGTTCGACATCATGTACGGCAAGGGCATCTCCCGCGAGGGCAGCCTGATCGACGTCGGCGTCGAGGCCGGCCTGATCCGCAAGGCCGGTGCCTGGTACACCTACGAGGGCGACCAGCTCGGCCAGGGCAAGGAGAACGCGCGCTCCTTCCTCAAGGACAACCCCGACCTGGCCAACGAGCTGGAGAAGAAGATCCTCGAGAAGCTCGGCGTCACCCCCACCGTCGACGGTGAGTTCAACGACCTCTCCGACGAGCCGATCGGCGTCGACTCGTTCTGATCCGATGCGCGACGAAGAACCCCCCGAGGACGACGGCTGGACCGAGGATGCCGACCCCGAGTCGGTGGCCCGCAAGATCCTCCTCGACCAGCTCAGCCTCAAGGCCCGCAGCCGCAAGGAGCTCGAGGACCGCCTCGCGCGCCGCAACGTCCCGGACGACGTGACGACCCGCCTCCTCGACCGCTTCGAGGAGGTCGGCCTGGTCGACGACGAGGCCTTCGCCCGCGCCTGGGTCGAGGGCCGCCAACGCAGCCGCGGCCTCGCCACGAAGGCGCTGGCGGCCGAGCTGCGTCGCAAGGGCGTGCCCGACGAGACCACGAAGACCGTGCTCGCCGAGGTCGACCCGGAGCACGAGGAGGAGACGGCGGCCGTGCTGGTCCGCAAGAAGCTGCGCAGCATGCGCGGCCTCGAGGCCCCGGTCGCGACCCGGCGCCTGGTCGGGATGCTCGCCCGCAAGGGCTACTCACCCGGTGTCGCGTACGCCGTGGTCCGGCGCGAGCTCGGGGCAGCGGCGGAGTCGGTCGAGGCCGGTGCAGAATGGGCGGGTGACGACTGACGCGGCGCCGGCGCCCGAGCGCGAGATCCTGACCTACGACCTGTTCGGCACCGCGGTGCGCGACCTCGCCCAGCAGGTCGTCGACGACGGCTTCGAGCCGGACATCGTGCTGGCGATCGCCCGCGGCGGACTCGGCCTGGCGATGGGCCTGGGTTACGCGCTGGACGTGAAGAACCTGTCGGCGGTCAACGTCGAGTTCTACACCGGGATCAACGAGCGCCTCGACGTCCCCATGATGCTGCCGCCGACGCCGGCCGCGATCGACCTGACCGGCATGAGGGTGCTCATCGCCGACGACGTCGCCGACACCGGCAAGACGCTCGAGGTGGTCCGCGACTTCTTCGCCGACCACGTGGCCGAGGCCAGGACCGCGGTGATCTACGAGAAGCCGTGGACGGTGATCCGCCCGGAGTACGTCTGGCGCCGTACCGACGCCTGGATCGACTTCCCCTGGTCATCGACCCCACCGCTGGTCGACCGGCGCGGCGGCCAGGCCCACTGACATGGCCTTCCCCCTCTCGGACCTCACGTCCACGCTGCGCGTCGCGCCCGGCCCGATCGACCTGGGCAACATCGAGACCGACGCCGCGCCCGGCTTCGACGGCGGCAAGTCGGACGGCGAGGCCGCCCTCGCCGAGCTCGGCCCGAACCTCGCGGACCTGCAGGAGCGGCTGTTCGCCGACGGCAAGTCGGGCGGGCGCCGCTCGGTCCTGCTGGTGCTGCAGGGCATGGACACCTCCGGCAAGGGCGGCACGCTGCGCTCGACCGTCGGCCTGGTCGACCCGCAGGGTGTGCGGATCACCTCGTTCAAGGCACCCAGCGAGGACGAGCGTGCCCACGACTTCCTGTGGCGGATCACCAAGGCGCTGCCGCCGGTCGGACTGATCGGTGTCTTCGACCGCTCGCACTACGAGGACGTGCTGATCGCGCGTGTGCGCGAGCTCGCGCCGCCGGCGGAGATCGAGCGGCGGTACGACGCCATCAACGCCTGGGAGGCCGAGCTGGCGTCCGAGGGCACCACGATCATCAAGTGCATGCTGCACATCTCGGCCGCTGAGCAGAAGGAGCGCCTGCTGGCGCGGCTCGACGACCCGACCAAGCACTGGAAGTACAACCCGGGCGACGTCGACGAGCGCGAGCTGTGGCCGGCCTACCAGGAGGCCTACGAGATCGCGATCGCCCGCACCAACACCGAGGTCGCGCCCTGGCACGTGATCCCGGCCGACAAGAAGTGGTACCGCAACCTCGCGATCGGCACCCTGCTGCACGACGCTCTGCAGTCCTTCGACCTCGACTGGCCCGAGGCCGACTTCGACGTCGAGAAGGAGAAGCAGCGGCTCCTCGACGAGAAGGCCCTGTGAGCAGCGGACGGATGGAGCAGGTCAAGGTCACCCGGTACGTCACGCCGCTGCGCGAGGGCGGCAGCCTGCCCGGCATCGTCGAGGCCGACGACCTCGGTACGTACGTGTGCAAGTTCCGCGGCGCCGGCCAGGGCACCCGGGTGCTGGTCGCGGAGGTCGTCGTGGCGGGCATCGCCCGCCTGCTCGACGTACCCACGCCCGACCAGGTGGTGCTCGACCTCGACCCGGAGATCGCGCGCTACGAGGCCGACGAGGAGGTGCAGGACCTGATCAACGCCAGCACCGGCCTCAACCTCGGCATCGACTTCCTGCCGGGCTCGTTCGGCTACGACCCGACCAGCGCCCCCGACGCCGACCTGGCCGGCCGCGTGCTGTGGCTCGACGCGTTCACCGCCAACGTCGACCGCAGTTGGCGCAACCCCAACCTGCTGGTCTGGCGCGGCACCCTGCAGGCGATCGACCACGGTGCGTCGCTCTACTTCCACCACTCCTGGTCCGGCGGCCCCGGCGACCCGGCGCGCTTCGCCGCGCAGCCGTACGACGCCTCCGAGCACATCCTGCGCGGGTACGCCCCGCAGGCGGCTGCCCAGGACGCCGACCTCGCGGCCCGGCTGACCGACGACGCGCTCGCGCGGGTGCTGGCCGACGTGTGCGACGACTGGCTCGAGCCGGTCCCAGGCGCGGAGACGCCCGACGCGCTGCGGGAGCGGTACGTCGCCTTCCTCGCCGCACGCCGCGACGGTGGCCGGGCCTGGCTCCCGGCGCCGGAGATGGCCTCGTGAAGCCCTACCAGTACGTCACCCTGCGCTGCGTCCCCCGTGTCGAGCGCGAGGAGTTCGTCAACGTGGGCGTGGTGCTGTACTGCCCGGCCGAGGACTACCTCGGCGTGCGCTCGTCGGTCGACGCGGACCGGATCCGCGCGCTCGACGCGGACGTCGACATCGCCTCGGTCCGAGCCGCGCTCGACGCGATCGACCGGGTCTGTCGCGGCGAGGCCCACGCGGCGTTCGGCGTGGGCGTGCGCGCGACGGCGTACGGCTCACGGGCGCAGAAGGACGACGCGAGCACGCGCTTCGGGTTCCTCAAGGCGCCGAGGAGCACGGTGCTGCAGCCCGGGCCGGTCCACGGTGGGGTCACCGCCGATCCGGCCCGCACGCTCGAGCACCTGCTGGAGCAGCTGGTCCTCTAGCGCCGAGTGCCGACATAACGGGAACTGGGACGACGAAACTGGCGCTGGGACGACGATGCTTCCTCGTCCAAGCGCCAGTTTCACCGGCCGGCCGGTGAAACTGGCTCAGACCGGGACCAGCTCGACCGCGCCGACGGCGTAGCGGGCGAGGATCGTGCGGGCGATCTCCGGGTGGGCGCCGAGCGGCTCGGACACGGCGACGGCGCCGGCCTCGAGGGCGAGCTCGGTGGCCCGGTCGACCAGGTTGCCGGGCGCCAGGAACAGCGAGGCGACCGCGATGTGGCGACGCCCCTCGGCCCGGAAGGCACGCACGGCCTCGCCGGTGGCCGGCGGCGCGCTGGTGGCGTACGCGGCCGTGACGGGCAGCTTGTGGTGCGCGCCCCACAGCCGGGCGAGCCGGGCGACGGCCTGGTTGGCCAGCGGGTCCGACGTACCGGCGGCGGCGAGCACGAGCGCGTCGAGCTCGCGCACCCGGGCACCGCGCAGGGCTTCACGCAGCCGCTCGTCGAGCACCTCCAAGAAGCGCGCCTCGAGGCCGAGCACGGCCGTGGCGCGGATCTGCAGGCCGGGGTGGCGCGTGGTCGCCTCGGCGATCACCTCGGGTACGTCGACCCGGGCGTGGAAGGCCTCGACCAGCAGCAGCGGTACGACGACGATCTCGTCGTACCCCGCCTTCACCAGCCGGTCCACGACGGTGTGGAAGTTCGGCTTGGCGAGGTCGAGGAACGCCTTCTCGATGCGCAGGTCGGGACGCAACGCCTTCGTCGCGTCGACGAGCGCGGAAACGGTGGCGGCCGAGCGCGGGTCGCGGCTGCCGTGGGCAAGGGCGATGAGTGCCGGAGCGGTCATCGTCGGTTCCCCCTCTCCTCCGGGATGCGGGCGGTCATGAGTGGATCCCGCATTCGGTCTTGTTGGTGCCGGCCCAGCGGCCGCTGCGCGGGTCCTCGCCGGGGGCGACCCGGCGGGTGCACGGCGCGCAGCCGATGGACGGGTAGCCGTCGTAGACGAGCGGGTTGACGAGCACGCCGTTCTCGGCGATGTAGCGCTCGACCTGCTCGTCGCTCCACCGGGCGATGGGGGAGACCTTGACCTTCTGCTTCTTGGCGTCCCAGCCGATCACCGGCGCGATCACCCGGTTGTGCGTCTCCGCGCGGCGCAGGCCGGTCGCCCACGCGTCGTACCCGGCCAGCGAGTCGGCCAGCGGCTTGACCTTGCGCAGGGCGCAGCACAGGTCGGGGTCGCGCTTGTAGAGCTCGGGGCCGTACTCGGCGTCCTGCTCGGCCACGGCCTGGACCGGGGTGATCGAGATCAGGTTGACGTTCATCGTGGCCGCGACCGCGTCGCGGGTCCCGATGGTCTCGATGAAGTGGTAGCCGGTGTCGAGGAACACGACGTCGACGCCGGGCACGACCTTCTCGGCGAGGTGCGCCAGGACGGCGTCGCCCATCGAGGAGGTGATGCAGAACCGCTCGCCGAACGTGGCCGCGGCCCACTCGATGATGACCTCGGCGGGGGCGAGCTCGAGCTCGGCGCCCCAGTGGGACACGAGCTCGCGGAGCTCCTCAGGGGACCGGCCGGCGGTGTGCGACCCACGGAACTCGCGGGCGGCACGCGTGGTGGCAGTGGTCATGAAGCACCTCCTTCAGGGGTGCGGGCGGACGGGGCGGCGGGCCCCAGGAACTGGAGGCTGAAGGCCCGGAGGCAGCTGCGGCATTCCCAGCCGCCTGCTTCGCGGGGCCACAGGTCGGTGTCGCCGCAGTAGGGGCAGTGGTACGGCGACGCGGCACGCGCGCTCCGTCCGCTGCCCGGCTCGACCGACCCGTGTCCCATCAGACCGATTCCAGGGTCTTCTCGCCGCGCAGCAGCTCCTCGTCCGCGCGGTGGACCCACTCGTCGAACGCCTCGCCGTCGGTGCGGTCGGCGAGGTAGTTGGTGACGATCGTGGTGACGTAGTCGTCGAGACCGGCGCTGGTGACCTTGTGGGCGCGCAGCTTGCGGCCGAAGTTGGCGCGCAGGCCCGTGGCGCCGCCGAGGTGCACCTGGAAGCCCTCGACCTGCTCGCCCTCGGAGAGCACCATCTGGCCCTTGAGGCCGATGTCGGCGACCTGCGTGCGCGCGCACGCGTTGGGGCAGCCGTTCACGTTGATCGTGATGGGGGTGTCGAGGTCGGGGAAGCGCTTCTCGAGCTCGAGGGTGAGCAGGCGTGCGCGCTCCTTGGTGTCGACCAGGGCGAGCTTGCAGAACTCGATGCCGGTGCAGGCCATCGTGTTGCGTCGCCAGTTCGAGGGACGGGCCGTCAGGCCGATGCCGTCGAGGCGCTCGAGCAGGGCCTCGGTCTTGTCGCCGTCGACGCCGATCAGGACGATCTTCTGGTACGCCGTGAGGCGGGCGCCCTCGACGCCGAACTCGTCCATCAGCTCGGCGAGCTGGACCAGGGCGGTGCCGGAGATCCGGCCTGCCGAGGGAGCGAGGCCGACGTAGAAGCGGCCGTCCTTCTGCTCGTGGACACCGACGTGGTCGCGGTGGCCGACCGGCGTCTCGGGAGAGGCGAGGGTGGCAAGCTTCTTGCCGAGGTACTCGTTCTCGAGGACCTCGCGGAACTTCTCCACGCCCCAGTCGGCGACCAGGAACTTGAGCCGGGCGCGCGAGCGCAGGCGGCGGTAGCCGTAGTCGCGGAAGATGCCGGCGACCCCGGCCCACACGTCCGCCACCTCGTCCAGCGGGATCCACACGCCGAGCTTCTGGGCGAGCATCGGGTTGGTGGACAGGCCGCCGCCGACCCACACGTCGAAGCCCGGGCCGTGCTCGGGGTGCACCGAGCCGACGAAGGAGACGTCGTTGGTCTCGGGGGAGACGTCCATGCTGGGGTGACCCGTGACGGCGGTCTTGAACTTGCGCGGGAAGTTCGAGAAGTCCTTGTTGCCGATGTAGCGACGCTCGATCTCGAGCAGCGCGGGCGTCCCGTCGATGATCTCGTCCTTGGCGATGCCGGCGACCGGCGAGCCCAGGAACGGTCGGGGGGAGTCGCCGCAGGCCTCGATGGAGTGGAGGCCGACCGCGTCGAGGCGCTCCCAGATCTCGGGGACCTTCTCGATCTCGATCCAGTGGTACTGGATGTTGGCGCGGTCGCTGACGTCGGCGGTGTCGCGGGCGAAGTCGACGCCGATCGAGCCGAGGGCCCGGACGGCGGCCGACGAGAGCAGCTTGCCGTCGGAGCGGACCCGCATCATGAAGTAGCGGTCGTCCAGCTCCTCTTCCTCGAGGGCGGCGGTCTCGTTGCCGAGGATCCCGGGCCGGCGCTGGGTGTAGAGACCCATCCAGCGGAAGCGGCCGCGCAGGTCGGCGGGGTCGATCGAGTCGAAGCCGCGCTTGGAGTAGGTGTAGAGGATCCGGTCCCGCACGTTGAGCGGGTCGTCGTCCTTCTTGGACTGCTCGTTCTTGTTGAGCGGCTCGGTGTAGCCGAGGGCCCACTGGCCCTCCGCGCGCTTCGGGCGCGGGATCTCGGTGAACTTGGCACGTTCGGGCTTGAAGCGCAGGTCAGGCATGCGGAGAGGAGGTCCTTCGCTGATGGGTACGCCCGGCTGTGGAGGCGTACGGCTCGGGTGGATGCGGCGGCGACGTCAGCGGGGCCAACACATCATGCTGCGCGTGCGCCCGAAGTCCACGTGGCGTCGAACCACGAGGTGCGCATGGGTGGCAGCAGTGACCATGTCAATGAGTCTCACCCCTCGGACTCCTGGTCCACAAATCCGAATCTCATTATCTGGATGCCGTTCCCAACATGTGGACGTATCGTGCGCCTGACCCGCCCGCTCAGGCGGGGCCTGCGACGCACGTCACACCGGGTGCCGCCTGCCAGCGCGCCAGCAGGTGTTCGCCACTACGCTGTGCGCCATGAGCGACAACTCCCTCAACGGCGCCCTCGTCAGCAGCGCCTACAACCAGGCCCTGGAGGTCATCGCCTCCGTCGAGCCCCGCATCGCGGACGCGACGCGCCAGGAGCTCGCCGACCAGCGCGCGTCGCTCAAGCTGATCGCGAGCGAGAACTACGCCTCGCCCGCCGTGCTGCTCACCATGGGCACCTGGTTCAGCGACAAGTACGCCGAGGGCACCGTCGGGCACCGCTTCTACGCCGGCTGCCAGAACGTCGACACCGTCGAGGCGCTCGCCGCCGAGCACGCCCGCGAGCTGTTCGGCGCCGAGTACGCCTACGTCCAGCCGCACTCCGGCATCGACGCCAACCTGACGGCGTACTGGGCGATCCTGGCCCACCGGGTCGAGGGACCCTGGCTGCAGGACGCCGGCGTGAAGAACATGAACGACCTCTCCGACGCCGACTGGGAGCGGCTGCGGCACGAGCTCGGCAACCAGCGGTTGCTGGGCATGAGCCTCGACACCGGCGGCCACCTCACCCACGGCTTCCGCCCGAACATCAGCGGCAAGATGTTCCACCAGCAGCAGTACGGCACCGACCCGGAGACCGGGCTGATCGACTACGACGCCCTGCGGGCCAAGGCCAAGGAGTTCAAGCCCCTCATCCTGGTCGCCGGCTACTCGGCGTACCCGCGCCGGGTGAACTTCGCCAAGATGCGCGAGATCGCCGACGAGGTCGGTGCGACCCTCATGGTCGACATGGCCCACTTCGCCGGCCTGGTCGCCGGCAAGGTGTTCACCGGCGACGAGGACCCGATCCCGCACGCCCACGTGGTCACCAGCACCTCGCACAAGTCGTTGCGCGGCCCGCGCGGTGGCTTCATCCTCGCGACCGAGGAGTACGCCCCGAGCGTCGACCGCGGCTGCCCGATGGTGCTCGGTGGCCCGCTCTCGCACGTGATGGCCGCCAAGGCCGTCGCCTTCGCGGAGGCCCGCACGCCCGCCTTCCAGACCTACGCCCAGGCTGTCGCCGACAACGCGAAGTCCCTGGCCGAGGGGCTGCAGACCCGCGGCACCAAGCTGGTCACCGACGGCACCGACAACCACATCGTGCTGCTCGACGTGTCCTCCTTCGGGCTGACCGGTCGCCAGGCCGAGTCGGCGCTGCTCGACGCCGGTGTCGTCACCAACCGCAACTCGGTCCCGTCCGACCCCAACGGCGCCTGGTACACCTCGGGCATCCGGATCGGCACCCCCGCGCTCACCAGCCGCGGCTTCGGCGGCGCCGAGTTCGACGCGGTCGCCGACCTGATCGTCGAGGTCCTCAAGAACACCACGCCCGGCACGACGTCGGCCGGTGCGCCCTCGAAGGCGTCCTACGTCCTCGCCGACGGCGTGGCCGACAAGGTCCGCTCGGCGTCGGCGGAGCTGCTCGACAAGCACCCGCTGTACCCCGGTCTCGACCTCTCCTGAGCTACCTCCAGGAGTAGCTGACCTCGGGCCGCCCGCCGCTCGCGCCGTACCTCAGGCCGCGGGCGGCGAGCCCTTGGTCGGCGAGGTGCTCGAGGTAGCGCCGCGCGGTGACGCGCGAGCTGCCGACGGCGGTGGCGACCTCGCTCGCGGAGAGGTCGCCACCGGCCTCGCGCAGCGCGGCCGTGACGGCGCGCAGCGTCTCCGTGCTCATCCCCTTCGGCAGCGGCGCGGTCGCGCTGGGTCGTAGCGAGCCCAGCAGCCGGTCGACCTCGTCCTGCACGACCTCGGCGGGTGCGGCGTCCAGCTCTGCCCGGTAGGCGGCGTACTGCTCGAGCTTGGCGCGGAAGGTGGCGAACGTGAACGGCTTGAGCAGGTAGAGCACCACGCCCTGGCCGACCGCCTGGCGCACCACCTGGGTGTCGCGGGCAGCGGTCACCGCGATCACGTCGCACAGGTGGCCGGCGCCGCGCAGGCCGGCCAGCAGCCCCAGCCCGTGGGTGTCGGGCAGGTTCATGTCGAGCAGCACCAGGTCGACGGGGGCGCCGGCATCGCGGGCGGCGTCCAGGGCCCGGGCCGCGTCGCGTGCCGAGCGGGCGACCCCTGCCAGCGCGAAGCCCGGCACCCGTCCGACGTACGACGCGTGCGCCTCGGCCGCCAGCTCCTCGTCCTCGACGACGAGCACCCGCACGCTCACGGCGCCGTCCCGGTGCGCAGGGTGACCGTGAACTCGGCGCCGCCGAGCCCGGACCGGCCGACCGCGACGTGGCCGTCGTGCTTGCGGGCGACCTGGACGACGAGCGCGAGGCCCAGGCCACGGCCGGTGCCGGGCTCGGCCTTGGTGGTCCAGCCGCGGTCGAGCACCCGGCCGGCGGCCTCCGCGTCGAGCCCCGGGCCGCTGTCGCCGACCCGGACGACGAGGGTGCCGGCGTCGCCCTCGAAGGCGACGGCGACCCGGCGCGGGTCGACGAGCGCCACGGCGTCGAAGGCGTTGTCGACGAGGTTGCCGACCACGGTGACCAGGTCGCGGGCCGGGATGCTGCTGCCGGCCGGCACGGTGCCGGAGATGGCCAGGTCGATGCCGCGCTCGGCGCCCTCGGCGGTCTTGCCGAGCAGCAGCGCGGCCAGCACCGGGTCCTCGACGGCGCCGACGACCTGGTCGGTCAGCAGCTGGGCGACCTGGAGCTCGGAGGTCGCGAACTCGACCGCGTCGCCGGGGCGGCCCATCTCGATGAGGGACACGACGGTGTGCAGGCGGTTGGCCGACTCGTGGTTCTGCGAGCGCAGGGACTCCGTGAGCCGTCGTACGACCTCGAGCTCGCCGGTGACCGAGCGCAGCTCGGTGTGGTCGCGCAGGGTGACGACCGAGCCCACGTCGCGGCCGTCCCACCGGGCGGGGGCGGCGGACACGACGAGCATCCGCTCGCCGGCTAGGTAGAGGTCGTCGGACTCCGCGGTGCGTCCACGCGCGGCGGCGACCAGGCCCGGCGCGAGGCCGAGGTCCTCGACCGGACGGCCGACGACGTCCTCGGGCAGCGCGAGCAGCCGCCGCGCCTCGTCGTTGGCGAGCTGGACCCGGCCGGATCCGTCGAGGAGCAGCAGGCCCTCGCGCACGGAGTGCAGGACGGCGGAGTAGTACTCGTACATCCTCGCCAGCTCCTGCTCGCCCATCCCGTGGGTGACCCGGTGCAGCCGCCGGCCGAGCAGCCACGCACCGGTGAGGCCGAGCAGGAGCACCAGCAGCCCGCACAGCACCACGATGGTCACGTCGCGGCGCAGCCCGCGGTCGATGTCGCTGACGGTGATGCCGACCGAGACCAGGGCGACCACCTCGCCCCCGTCCTCCACCGGTACGACGGAGCGCACCGACGGGCCGAGGGTGCCGGTGTACTGCTGGGTGAAGACCTCGCCCCGGGGTGCGTCGCCGAGGTCGCCGACGAACCTCCGGCCGATCTGCGTGGGGTCGGGATGCGTGAAGCGGGTGCGGTCCAGGCCCATCACCACGACGAAGTCGGTGTCGGTGTCGCGGCGTACCTGCTCGGCCCACGGCTGCAGCTCGGCAGTCGGGTCGGCGCTGCGCAGCGCCTCGCGGACGGCGGGGGAGTCGGCCACGGTCTGGGCCACGGCGACCGCGCGCTGGGTGGCCCGGCTGCGCGAGTCGCGCCGGGCGTCGTAGGACGCCATCAGGATGCCGACCACGACGAGCAGCAGCACCGTGCCGACCTGCAGCACCAGCACCTGGCGGGCGACCGGGCGGTCGCGGAGCGGGCGTGGGCGGGGCACGTCGCCATTCTCGCGCAGCCGGGGCCCCTGCATGTGACCTGCGCCACGAACACAACGAACACAACGGTGACGGTCGTCACGACCGGTCGCAGAGTTGCGGAGAACCCCAGCCCGACCATGCGAAACCCGGAGGAACCATGGGCACCACCAGTACGGCGAGCGCGACCCAGCGCGGCGCGCGGACGCACTATCTCTACCTCGCGGTGATCGGCGCAGTGCTGCTCGGCATCGCGACCGGCCTGCTGTTCCCCACCTTCGCGGTCGAGCTGAAGCCGCTCGGCGAGGGCTTCGTCAACCTGATCAAGATGATGATCCAGCCGGTCATCTTCTGCACGATCGTCCTCGGCGTCGGCTCGGTCGCCAGCGCCGCGAAGGTCGGCCGGGTCGGCGGACTCGCCCTCGGCTACTTCCTCGTCATGTCGACGGTCGCGCTGTCGATCGGCATGCTCGTCGGCAACCTGCTGCAGCCCGGCGACGGCCTGCACCTGACCGCCGAGGCGGCCGCGACCGCGCAGGAGAAGGCGGCCGAGGGGCACGCCGACACCACCGCCTTCCTGCTCGGGATCATCCCGACCTCGGCCTTCAGTGCGCTCACCAGCGGCAGCGTGCTGCAGACCCTCCTGGTCGCGCTGCTCGTCGGCTTCGCGCTGCAGCGCATGGGCGCGACCAGCGCACCGATCATCACCGCCGTCAGCCACCTGCAGCGCCTCGTGTTCCGGCTGCTGGCGATGATCATGTGGGCCGCCCCGGTCGGCGCCTTCGGCGCGATGGCCGCGGTCACCGGCCAGGGCGGCGTGGACGCGCTGAAGAGCCTCGCCGTGCTGATGGTGGGCTTCTACATCACCTGCGTGCTGTTCGTCGTCGTCGTTCTCGGCGCGCTGCTCAAGCTCGCCACCGGCATCAACATCTTCGCGCTGCTGCGCTACCTGGGCCGCGAGTTCCTGCTCATCCTCGCCACCTCGTCCTCGGAGTCCGCGCTGCCCCGGGCCATCGCCAAGCTCGAGCACGCCGGCATCGACAAGACCACCGTCGGCGTCGTCGTCCCGACCGGCTACTCGTTCAACCTCGACGGCACCGCGATCTACCTGACCATGGCCTCGATCTTCATCGCCGAGGCGATGGGCACCCCGCTCGCGCTGGGCGAGCAGGTCTCGCTGCTGCTGTTCATGATGATCGCCGCCAAGGGCGCCGCCGGCGTGACCGGCTCCGGCATGGCCGTGCTGGCCGGTGGCCTGCAGTCGCACCGGCCCGAGCTGGTCGACGGCGTCGGCCTGATCGTCGGCATCGACCGGTTCATGTCCGAGGCCCGGGCGCTGACCAACTTCGCCGGCAACGCGGTCGGCACCGTCCTGGTCGGCCACTGGACCGGCAGCATCGACCGGGCCCGGCTGGACCGGGTGCTCGCCGGCGAGGAGCCGTTCGACGAGACCACGATGGTCGACGACCACGCGCCGGCGCCGGATGCCGAGGCGCGGCGGGTGCCTCAGCCGGTCTGATCGACCAGGTCCAGGACGTAGCGGGCGGTGGCTGCCCTGGTGGCGGCCATCGCCCGCAGCGCGTCGGTGGGCTCCTCTTCGAGCACCTCGAAGGGGATCGCCGAGAGCCCGCTGAAGATCAGCAGGTGCAGCGCGTGCGCGCGCCTGACCGCGTCGATGCCGAGGTCGACGCCCTCGGCGACCAGGCCCTCGACGTACGCCGCCAGGCAGGTCGCGTCACGCTCACCGAGGTCGCTCGCATCGCGGCGACCGATCTGGACGTCGCCGACGAGCAGCTGGCCGAGGTCGAACCCGACCGGCAGTGCCATGAAGAACCCGAAGTCGATCATCGTGAAGCCGTCGCGGTCGGGCCGCACCAGCAGGTTGTTGGGACAGGCGTCGCCGTGGCCGACCAGCTCCGGCTGGTCCAGCAGCTCCTCGGTGAGCCGCGGCAGGGCGTCGACGGCGGCCAGCAGGCGCGGTCGAAGGTCGGCGAACGCGCCGGCGACGAGCGGGTGCCGCCACACGCCCTCGTCGCCGAGGATCGGCAGCACCTGGTGGCCGAGCCGGCCGTCGACGTAGCTGCGGACATCCCACTCCCGGCTGCCGATCCGGGCCAGGGCCCGCACACCGGGGCGGGCCGCGAACCTGCCGAGCAGGTGCGCTGCGTGCCGGTAGCGGGCCAAGTCCCACGTCACGTCGGCCGTCGGCACCACCTCGAGCCACACGGTGTACGCGCCGTCGTCGATGTCGTGGACGCCCAGCGCGCGCGGGATCGCCAGGCCCTCGGGCAGGTGGTCGGCGAGGTCCGAGGAGTAGACCGCGCCCTCGGTGCGCCACGGCACCATCCCGGCGGCCCAGGACCGGATCTCCTCCGGGACGTCGAGGAAGAACGGCGAGCGCGACCACTCGTGGACGTGCTTCACGAACATCCGGAAGTCGTGGGCATGGCCGTCGACCGCCGCGGTCCCGCGCACCCACCAGCGACCTCCGGTGGTGATCGCGGGCAGCGCGTAGTCGACGACCTCGGCGCGGGAGGAGAGCAGCTCGACGTCGTCGACCCCGAGCAGCTCGGCGACCATCGCCGCGAGCACGTCATCGCCGACATCGGCCGCACCGAGAGCGGATCGGTCGTGCACGGTGACCTCCTGGCAGCGAGTCCCGAGCGATGCAGATCACCCGATCGTAGGGCCGTGCGGGTCCCCGGGGCACTGGCTCCGGGCCGCTAGCGTGAGGGCCATGGCGGAGGACTCGGGCACCCAGGTCGTGGTGCCGTGGCCCCGTCGCCTCGCCCACCTGGTGTGGCGCCTGGTGGTCACGACGGTGAGCTCGTGCCTGAAGTACCGCGTCACCGGGCTCGCGGCCGAGGCCGCCTTCTTCGCGGTGGTCTCGGTGCCGCCGCTGGTCTTCGCCCTCGCCGGCGGCGTCGGCTACGTCACCGAGCACTTCACCGCCGCCCAGGTCGACGAGGTGCGTCGTGCCGTCGTCGACCTGTTCTCGCGCTTCCTCACCGACACGGCCGTCAACAAGGTGATCAAGCCGACCATGGACGACGTGCTGCGCGGCGGCCGGTTCGACGTGATCTCGCTCGGGTTCGTGCTGGCCCTGTGGTCGGGCTCCCGGGCGCTCAACGTCTTCGTCGACACCATCACGATCATGCACGGGCTCGGCGGGCACCGGGGGATCGTGCGCACCCGGGCCCTGTCGTTCGTGCTCTACATCCTCGCCGTGATCTCCGGCGCGATCACGCTGCCGCTGGTGGTGGCCGGGCCCAAGCTGGTGCGGTCCTGGCTGCCCAACCGGGCGGAGTTCCTGATGGGGTTCTACTGGCCGCTGATCATCGTGATGTGCGTGTGCTTCCTCGCCACGCTCTACCACGTCTCGGTGCCGGTGCGGACCAACTGGAGCTTCAACCTGCCCGGTGCGGTGTTCTCGCTGACCAGCTGGGTCGTCGGGTCCTACCTCCTGCGCTGGGTGCTGACCGTGACCGCCGAGGACTCCCACTCGATCTACGGCCCACTGGCCGCGCCGATCGCGATCCTGGTGTGGCTCTACATCGCCGCGCTCGCCGTGCTCATCGGTGCGGGCGTCAACGCCGCCTTCGACGAGGTGTTCCCGCAGGAGGCCACGCAGCGGGCGCGCCGGGAGCTGCTCGACCGCCTGCTGCGTCGTACGCCGGACCCGGTGGAGTAGGTTCCCGCCGTGGGTGTGCTGAGCGGAGGACCGGCCGAGACCCCCCTGACGGGGCAGGTCGCGCTGCCCGAGCGGATCCGGTCGCCCTGGTGGCAGCTGGGGCGGCGCCTGCTGCTCGCCCTGGCGATCCTGGCCGGCACCGTGCTGCTGGTCTACCTCGACCGCGACGGCTATCGCGACTCCGGCGACGCCACGGCGGGCGACCCCACCGGCAGGATCACCCTGATCGACGCGATCTACTACACGACCGTCACCTTGAGCACCACCGGCTACGGCGACATCTCGCCGGTCAGCGACGGCGCCCGCTTGGTCAACGCGTTCATCATCACCCCGGCCCGCATCGGGTTCCTCGTGCTCTTGATCGGCACCACCCTCGAGGTGCTCGCCCAGCGCACTCGCGAGCTCTTCCGGATCTCCCGTTGGAGGAACAACATGGGACACCACGTCGTGGTGATCGGCTACGGCACCAAGGGCCGCAGCGCCGTCGAGACGCTGGTCGGCAACGGCCTCGACCGCGAGCACGTCGTGGTGGTCGACCCGAGTCCGGTCGCGCTGGCCGACGCCCACGCCGACCAGCTCGCCGTCGTCACGGGCGATGCCACCCGTCGCGGCGTCCTGCAGCGCGCCGGCGTCGCGGAGGCCGAGCAGGTCATCATCACCACCGGCCGCGACGACTCCAACGTGCTCGCCGCGCTCACCGTGCGCCAGCTCAACCCCGACGCCTGGATCGTCGCCGCGGTCAGCGAGCAGGAGAACGCACCGCTGATGCGGCAGTCCGGTGCCGACTCGGTCATCACCTCCTCCGACGCCGTCGGCCGGCTCCTCGGCCTCTCCACTCTCTCGCCCACGCTCGGCACGGTGATGGAGGACCTGCTCACCTACGGCGAGGGACTCGAGGTCGCCGAGCGCGAGCTGCTCGTCAACGAGGTCGGCATGCCGCCCCAGTCGCTGCCCGACCAGGTGATCGCGGTGGTCCGCGACGAGAAGGTCTACCGCTACTTCGACCCGGTCGTGACCCTGCTCGCCCGCGGGGACCGGCTGGTCGTCGTACGCCCGGCCAAGGAGCTGCCCTGGGCCCCCCGTCCGGGCACGCACGACGAGGACTTCGCCGCGGACGAGGACTGAGCCGGTGAAGGCAGGCTGAGCCCGGGACCCTCGGCGGGACCCCTGGTCCTCCCGGACTACGCCGGTCGCCGACGACCGTCCTGACCTGAGTGTCGATCGGTCCGATCCGGCTCGCGCCGCGCGACATCGGCTCCGCGAACCGGCAGGGTGGGTCGCATGGGGAAGGACTTCGGACCGTGGGTGCGCCACGACTGGTGCCCACGTTGCTACCGCCTGACGGAGCAGACGCGTTGGTACCGACGACTACTCGGCGAGCCGCCGGACCAGCACGAGCGGCGGGTGCGCTGCAACGAGTGCTCGGCCGACCTGGGCCACGCCGCGGCCAGCTGAGCGTGTGACAGCGGGGTTGGCCTCTGGGGATCGGGTACTGCGCGGTCGAAGTCCGTATCCGAGGAGGAGGCACTCATGCACCGCAAGAGCACGGCCGAACAGTTGAGGGACGACCTGCGCGATCTCGTCGACGCTGTCGTGCCCGAGGTCGAGTCCGCGGCCCACGCCGTCGCGGAGAAGGCACCACCGCTGATCCACCACGGCCGCGCGGTGGCCGTCGAGAAGGGCACGCGGGCGGCGACGTCGCTCGCCCAGCGGATCCCGGACCCGGTCATCGATCGGCTGCCGGACACGGTCGCGGACCGGCTCCCGCAGCCGCACCGCAGGCGGGGCCGGACGCTGCTCGTGCTCGGCGCGCTCGGCCTTCTCGGTGCAGGCGCTGCGGTCGTCGCCCGCCGGCGGCAGGCCCCACCCGAACGCCCCGTGGCGACCGGGATCGACGAGCAGGACCGGGCCTGACGTATTCGAACATGTGTTCTATTCTGGGCTCATGGCGGGGGTGCGGCACGTGTGGGTCCGACTGCCGTTCGTGCCCGTCGAGCTGCCCGGCCTGGTGCTCCACTGGCGCGCGACCGACAACGGCTGGGAGGGCCTGGTGTCGTACGTCGACCGCGAGGGTCGGGCGGTGACCGACTGGCTGGCCGCGACCGCTCTGCGGCCGGTGCCGCTCGAGCAGAAGGGCGGCTCGCCGGCGCCGTGACCCGGACGGCGACGGCGTGCGGGATCGTCGGAGGTCATCTCGTCGTTTTCGCCCCGCGTGGCGGCTCTGGCCACTACTCTCGGTCCCGGTTCCCCAACCACAGCGTGCCCGACGAACCCCACACTCGCCGGGCACGGGACGCCCTGCCCGGCATCGCCGGGCAGGGCGTTCTTCGTACCCGGACCTGGTCGCTCGTGATGTCGCCCGTCGTGCGGCGGGTAAAGCCTTCGCGAAGTGCCTCCGGTGCTCCGGCCGCCGACCTACTCTGAGCCACACCAGGCGATTCTCGGGATCGGCCAGGTTGCGACGATGAAGGGATCCCGCGCATGTCGATCGTGCGTCCGCAGCTCGACGTGGCTCCCTGCGTCCCCCCTTCCCCGGCTCGTGGCTGTTCCCTGCATCGGGCCGGCCGTGGTGAGGCGTCCCCACTCAGCCTGACCATGGGCGGGTGCTCTCCGGGAGACCACTGAGTGCCTGTCGGACCCGGGAATCCCGGGTGTCCGCTCCGTTGCGGGAAGAGCGCGCCCGCGACGGAGCGGACGACCACCCGGCCGCCATGATGGACCCGTGGACACCGAGACCAGGACCTACCGCACCGGCGAGCGCGACGTGGTCCTCGACCTGACCCGCGACTGCGCGGCCTTCGTCGCGGGCCGTGGCGACGGCCTGCTCCACGTCTTCGTGCCGCACGCCACCTGCGGCCTCGCGATCCTCGAGACCGGCGCCGGCAGCGACGACGACCTGCTCGCCCTCCTCGGCGACCTGCTGCCCGCCGACGACCGCTGGCTGCACCGCCACGGCACCCGCGGCCACGGGCGGTCCCACGTGCTGCCGGCCCTGGTGCCGCCGTACGCCACCGTGCCGGTGCTCGCCGGCAGCCTCGCGCTCGGGACCTGGCAGAGCATCTGCCTGGTGGACCTCAACGTCGACAACCACGAGCGTGAGGTGCGGTTCAGCTTCCTCGCGGGATGAGGCGGCGCAGCGGGAACGCTCGCGCGGCAGGACACTAGGCCGGGGCCAGCACGATGTCGAAGCGCACCCGGGACCAGGCCCCGTCGACCACGCGGTCCGCGGGAGCGGGGGTACCCGCCGGCTGCTGCTCGAACCTCTTGACCAGCGAGTCCTTCACGCCGAAGACCGAGTCGCGGTCGAGCAGCTCGTCGCCCTCGACGAAGATGTGCGTGACCAGGGTGCGCCGCCCCGCGGCGGTGACCATGAAGTGCAGGTGCGAGGCGCGCATCGGGGAGCGGCCGGTGGCCGCGAGCATCCGGCCGACCGGACCGTCGTGCGGGATCGGGTACGGCGTCGGTGTGATCGCCCAGAAGGCATAGTTCCCGTCCGGCCCGCTGTGCAGGTGGGCGCGTGCGGCGGTCCGGTCGTCGTCGTACTGCACGTCGTAGAAGCCGTCGTCGTCGGCCTCCCACACCTCGATCCGTGCGCCCGGCACGGGGTTGCCGTCGGTGTCGGTGACGGTGCCCTCGACCCAGCACGGCTCGCCCGCCGCGCCACCGGCGATGTCGCCGCCGGACTCGATCCGCGGCGAGCCGTCGACGAAGAACGGTCCGAACACGGTGGCCTCGGTGGCGTCGCCGTGGGCCTGGTTGTTCATCGCGATCGTCTGCATGGACGCGCCGAGCACGTCGGAGAGCAGGATGAACTCCTGGCGCCGCTCGTCGGTGATGTGTCCCGTGTCGGTGAGGAAGCCGATCCCGGCCTCCCACTCGGCCTCGGTCAGCCGGACCTCGCGCAGGAAGGCGTGGAGGTGCCGGGTCAGCGCCTGCATCAGCTCCTTCAGGCGCGGGTCGGCGGTGGCGTCGAAGGAGCGCAGCACGCGCTCGACCAGGTCCTGCTCGCGGGCCTGCTGCTCGGGTGGGACGGGCGTGCTCATGCGGGATCGGCTCCTTCCCAGACCGCACGGAGGAGCGCGGTGAGGTTCTCGGTGGTGACCGGCGTGGGGTTCGATGGTGGTACGACGGGCAGCACGGCCGCCACCGCGTCGGGGATCTGGTCCTCGCGGAACCCGTGGTCGCGCAGCGCCCGCGGCGCGCCGACGTCGGTGCGCAGTCGCTCGAGCCCGGCCAGGGCGGTGGGTGCGCCGAACGCCGTCGCCAGCCGGGCGTCCGCCTCGGGGGCGTTCGCGACGTTGAGCGCCAGCACGTGCGGCAGCACCGCGGCGTGGGTCTGCGCGTGCGGGAGGTCGTAGCGGCCGCCCAGCACGTGGCAGATCTTGTGGTGCAGCCCGGACCCGGCGGACGCGAAGGCGACGGCGGCGAGGTAGGCGCCATGGATGGTCTGCTCCCGTCCCTCGACCGAGCGCGGATCGGCGACGACCGCCGGCAGGCCGGCGTACAGCGCCCGGGCGCCCTCGGTGGCCAGCGCCGCGTTGATCGGGTCGGCGCGCGGCGCCCACAGCGAGTCGACGCAGTGCGCGAGCGCGTTGAGGCCGCTGGCGACGGAGAGGTCCACGGGCAGGCCGGTCATCAGCGTGGCGTCGTACACGACGGCGTGGGGGAGTACCCGCCGGTCGACGCCGGTGGTCTTCACGGCGCCCGCGGTGAGGCCCCAGACGTCGGTGGCCTCGGAGCCGGCGTACGTCGTCGGCACGGCGATGATCGGGAGCCCGGTGGTGAGGGCGACCGCCTTGCCGAGTCCGGTCGTCGAGCCGCCGCCGACGGTGACGACCACGTCGACCCGCGCGTCGGTGGCGGCCGCACGGGCGCGGTCGGCGACCTCGACGGGGACGTGCATGACCACCTCGTCGTACGTCAGGGCGACGGGCAGTCCGTCGGTCACCGCCGCCGCGAGCGCGGCCTCCCGCTCGGAGGCGATCACCATCACGCGCGTGGCGCCGAGGGCGGCGACCTCCTCGGCGACCGAGGCCGCCGCGTCGCCGGACGCGAGCCGGACCCGCTGGGGCAGGGTGTCGTGGACGAACCTCATGCGTCCCTCCCGAGCAGCGTGCCGAGCGCGGTGCGCAGGGCCGCCCCAGGGTCCTCGGCGAGGGTGTGGGCGCGCCAGGCGACGTGCTTGTCGGGTCGGACGAGGAGGGCTCCGCTCTCCTCGACCTCGCGCAGCTTGGACCAGTCGTAGTAGAGGTCGGTGACCTCGCGGCCAGGCCCGATCACCACGCTCGCCAGCGGCACGCCGAACTCGGCGGCCACCTTCTCCGCGGCGGGAGCCCAGGCCTCGCCGGCGACGCCGGTGATCAGTGTCCAGCGGTCGTACGGCGCCAGGTCCATCATCGCCCGCTTCGCGACGTTGTCGCCGACCCAGGCGTGCGGCAGGTGCGCGCCGGGCGAGGTCGACATGACGTGGAACAGGTCCTCGTCGGCACTGGGTGCCGGCCGAGTGCCGTCGGACAGGATCGCCCGTGACTCGTAGAACTGGCCGAGCTCGACGCCGTGCGCGTTGAACTCGTAGTTCTTGCGATCCATCGCCGTCACCAGGGCGGCCCGTCGGGCCGCGCCCTCGGGGGTGTTGTCCTTGCGCTGCTCGATGACCGCGGCCATCGCGGCCGGGTCGGTGAGCCCGGTGACGCCGAGTGCGTCGAAGATCTCCGCGAACTCGCGTGCGCTCCGGTTGGCGCGCGTGACGATCCTCTTCGCGACGGGCGCGCGCTCCTCGGAGTAGCTCTCCAGCAGGCTCGAGTCGGCCTCGCCCCTGAGGACGGCGGCCAGCTTCCACGCCAGGTTGTAGGAGTCCTGGACCGAGGTGTTGGAGCCGAGGCCGTTGCTCGGGGGGTGCCGGTGGATGGCGTCGCCGACGCAGAACACCCGTCCCCGCTGCAGGTGCGTCGCGTACATCTCGTTGACGCCCCACAGCGAGTACCCGGTGATCTCAGGCTCCAGGTCGGGCATGCCGAGCAGGTCGCGCACGATCCGAGTGGCTTCGGCGTCGTCGAGGTGCGGGGGCTCCTCGTCGATGTCGTAGCCCCACACGATCAGCCACTCGTCCCACGGCCGGACCATGCGGACCAGCCCGGTGCCGATCCCGCCGACATTGGAGCCGGGCTGGATCACCCAGTAGAGGACGGAGGGCCGGTGGTCGACGTACGCACCGATGTCGGCCTTGAAGGTGATGTTCATCGACCCGGCGATGTCCATCGCGCCCTCGAACGGCAGGTCGATGTCGGCGGCGACCTTGGAGCGGGCGCCGTCCGCGCCGATCAGATAGCGGCAGCGGATCGTGTACTCGTGGCCGGTGAGCCGGTCGCGTACCCGCACGTCGACCTTGTCGTCGTCCTGCACGTGCGAGAGGTACTCGGTCGAGAACCGCGCCTGGGTGCCACGCTCGGTCGCGTTGCGGACCAGGATCGGCTCGAGGTAGGTCTGCGGGATGTCGACCGTCAGGCACGGCGAGGCGAGCTGGTAGTCGGCCTCGCGGTCCGGACGCGTGCCCCAGGTGTGGATCCGGCCGATCTCCTCGCCCGCGATGCTCGTGCAGAAGACGGTGTCGCCGCACAGCTCGTGGGGCGTCGCGTCGGCCAGCACCTGCTGCTCGATGCCGAGGTCGCGGAAGACCTCCATCGCGCGCTGGTTGGTGATGTGGGCGCGCGGGGTGTTCGCGGTCCAGCGGTACTTGGTGATCATGATGTTGGGGACCCCGAGGGTGCTCAGGAAGAGCGCCGCCGCGGCGCCGCCGGGACCCGAGCCGACGACCAGCACCTCGGTCTCGACCACGTCCTCGACCGCGGGCAGCTCGGTGTCGGCGATGCCGTCGTTGAACTCAGCCATGTCCCGAGACTGCGGCCCCGGTGTGGCCGTCGCCACAGGTGGGAGCTGTGATGGCGGAAATGCGCACCTCGTGGCCGTGTGTCTGGCCCGGGCTTCCGGCGCGGTCTCTGGCGCAATGATGGTTGACGTGTCATCCTTTCTGCATGAGGGCGGTTCCGGAGGCGCGGGTCTTCGAGGTCGGCGGCGTGGCCGAGGTCGGTGCCTGGGAGCGGCACAACGCCGAGGCGCTGATCGAGCTCGCCTGTGCGCTCCCGGACGGGGCATTCCGCGCGCGGGAGGTCAACCTGCAGCTCGACCGGGTGCATGTCGCCCTCGTCTCCGGCACGGCGCACACGGTCTCGCGCGACGCGGGGCTCGTGGCCGAGCGTCCCGCCGACGCGATCGCCGTGTATGCCGCGCTGCGGGGCGAGGCGCTGCTCGAGTCCGGTGGCCGGCGCCGTGTGGTCCGGCCCGGACAGCTGCTGGTCTGCGACGTGGACCGCCCGTTCCTGCGGGGCTTCGGGCACGGGCTCGAGGAGCTCGCCGTCAAGATCCCGCGGCCGCTGTTCACCGAGGTCACCGGCCTGGCCTCGCTCGACGCGCCGCTGGTCATCGACGCCGCCGGAGATGGCGCCGACCCGCTCGCCCGGGCCCTGGTCCGGCTGGTCGGGCGGTCGGTGGCGGCCGACGTACCGGTGCCGGCGGACGAGCGCGCCGTCCTCGAGCTGGTCTCCGTCCTCGCCACCGGCTCCCGCGGCTCCCTCGCCCTCGCCCACCGGGCCGCCGCCCGCGCGTACATCGACGACCACCTCACCGACCCCGCGCTCTCGGCGGCCTCGGTCGCCGCCGGCGCCGGGATCAGCGAACGTCAGCTGTCGCGGGTCTTCGCCGATGCCGGCACCTCGGTCCCGCGCCAGATCCTCGCCCGCCGCCTCGACCTGGCCCATGCACTCCTCGCCGCCGGTGCCGCTGGGCGGACGGTCGACGTCGCCACCCGATGCGGGTTCGCCTCGGCGTCGTACTTCTCGCAGGCCTTCCGCCGCCGGTACGGCGTCAGCGCGGGCGAGGTGCGGCGCAGCGCGGCCTCCTGAACCTAGGATCCGCGCATGCACACCGGTCGCCTCGAGGCATTCAGCGACGGCGTCCTCGCCATCGCGATCACCGTCATGGTCCTGGAGCTCAAGCCGCCGGCCGGCGATGACTGGCACGCGCTGTTCCACTCCACGGGACTGGGCCTGCTGACGTACGTGCTCAGCTTCGTCTACATCGGCATCTACTGGAGCAACCACCACCACCTGTTCCAGCTGGTCGAGCACGTCGACGGCGCCGTGCTCTGGGCCAACCTGCACCTGCTGTTCTGGCTCAGCCTGTACCCGTTCACCACCGCCTGGCTCGACGAGAGCCGCATCGCCGAGGTGCCGACGATCGTCTACGGTCTCAACCTGCTCGGCGCTGCCCTCGCCTACTACCTGCTGCAGCTGGTCGTCGAGCGCACGCCGTCCGGTCGGCGTACCAGGGAAGCGCTCGGCCGCGACATGAAGGGCAAGATCTCGCCCGTGCTCTACATCGCCGGCATCCTGCTCGCGCTGTGGGAGCCGGTCGCCGGGATCGTGCCGATGGTGGTCGTGGCCGCGATGTGGCTGGTGCCGGACCGGCGGGTCGAGCGGTTCCTGGCGGGGGAGCGGGGCGAGGGCGTCGCTTGAACGGGCACCGGAAACGAACAAACCGGCCCGATCCGTGAGGATCCGAGCCGGCTCGGTGCCCGAAGGCTGGTGGGCGATACTGGGTTTGAACCAGTGACCTCTTCCGTGTCAAGGAAGCGCGCTACCGCTGCGCCAATCGCCCCTGTGGAGTTGTCTGTGAGGTGGGTACGGGATTTGAACCCGTGTACACGGATTTGCAGTCCGTTGCCTCGCCTCTCGGCCAACCCACCGCGGCGGCCCTACACACTGGCCTGGTCAGGCAGTGGGTCTGACCACTCCGAGCGGACGACGAGGCTCGAACTCGCGACCTCAACCTTGGCAAGGTTGCGCTCTACCAACTGAGCTACGTCCGCATCGCACTGCCCTGCGTGCCTTTCGGCCCGCCCTGCGGTGCGTTGAGAACAGTAGCCGATTGCGTGAACCGCGCCAAAACGGGGGTCCACTTCCGGCATGTCGGCCCCTTCTACGCTGGGCCCATGCGCGTGTGGATCAACGGCCGAGTCCTGTCCGACCCGATGGCGCCGGCGGTGCCGGTGACCGATCACGGACTGACCGTCGGGGACGCGGTGTTCGAGGCGGTCAAGGTCGTCGACGGCAAGCCGTTCGCGCTGGGGCGCCACCTCGACCGGCTGGAGCGGTCGGCGGCCGGGCTGGGGCTGGTGGGCCTCGACGTCGATGACGTACGACGGGGCGTGGCCGCCGTGCTCGAAGGCGAACCGCTGCCGCTGGGTCGGCTGCGGATCACCGTCACCGGCGGCAACGCACCGCTGGGCAGCGGGCGCGGCGACGACCCGCTGACCGCGATCGTGGTGGCCGCCCCGATGGATCCGGCGCAGGAGACGACGGCGGTGATCACCGTGCCGTGGCCGCGCAACGAGCGGGGGCCGCTGGCGGGACTCAAGACGACGTCGTACGCCGAGAACGTCGTCGCCCTGGCCGCTGCGCGCGAGCAGGGCGCGAGCGAGGCGGTGTTCGCGAACCTCGCCGGGAACCTGTGCGAGGGCACCGGCACCAACGTGTTCTACGTGGTCGACGGCGAGGTGCGCACGTCCACGCTGGCCAGCGGCTGCCTGGCCGGAGTGACGCGGGCGCTGGTCCTGGAGTGGGTCGGGGCGGTCGAGGTGGACGAGCCGATCGACGTGGCGGCCGGCGCCGACGAGATCTTCCTGGTCTCGACGACCCGCGACGTGCAGGGCGTGCACCGCTGGGACGACCGCACCCTCGAGGCGCCCGGCCCCGTGACGAAGCAGGCCGCGGCGGCCTGGCGGGAGCGCGAGCCGGAGCTGCTCGGAATCGACAGCTAGCGAGCGCCGACCACGCTGAGCGACACGCCCTCACCGAGGCGGTAGGGGTTGGTCGCCAGCAGCGCGCCGAGCACCCGGCGCATCCGCGAGATCTCCGCGCGCACGGTGACCTGGCGCCCGCTGTCGCCGTACAGCACCTGGCTGAGCCGGCCCGCGGAGACGCCGGCTGGGCCGGCGGCGGCGATGGCTGCGAGGAGCTCGGCGTGCCGGGGTGTGAGTGCGACCCGCCACGGCGAGTCGCCGCCGCGTACCTCGAGGGTCGCGGGCGAGGCGCCGAGATCGAGCACTGCCGAGAGCACGTGCGCGGAGGCCGAGGGCCGGATCAGCCAGCCACCTCGCAGGCGCTCGGGCAGGCACAGCCCGATCCCCGGTACGGCGAGGGCCCGGTCGGGTTGGGGCGCCTCGACCCGGTCGCGGACGGCGACGCCCTGGTGCGCGGCGACCCAGCCGTGGTCGTCGACCACGAGCAGCGGGCCGTTGGCGCCGGAGAGCAGCGGCTCCGCCGTGCGCCGCAGCTGGTCGAGACGTTCCTCGTGGTGGCGCCACAACCGTGCCTCCGCGAGCCGGACCGATGCCGTGACGAGCGCCTCGATCGCCGGGTGGAGCGTGAGCGCGGGTCCGCTGACGTCGACGATGCCGAGCAGCGAGCCGTCGATCGGGTCGTGGATGGGGGAGGCGGTGCAGTACCAGGGCACCTGGGCGTTCTCGAAGTGCTCGGCCGCGAACAGCTGCACCGGCGCGGCCTCCGCGAGCGCGGTGCCGATCGCGTTGGTGCCGACGGCCTGCTCGGTCCAGGTCGCGCCGTCGGCGAAGCCGAGCCCGTCGGCCTGCCGCTTCACCCGCGGCGAGCCGCTGCGCCACAGCACCACACCCTCGGCGTCGGTCACGACGACCAGGTAGTTCGACGCGTCGGCGGCGCTGAGCAACAGCTCACGGATCTCGTCGATGACCAGCGAGAGCCGCGACGTACGACGCCGCTCCTCGACGTCGGAGGGCGGCAGCGGGTCACGGCCGTTGCGGCCGTCGGGATCGATCCCGAGGCTCAGCACCCGGGTCCAGGACCGCGCGACGACGGCCCGCGGCCGCTCGGGCGGCGCGGACCCGGAGAGCACCGCGTCGTGGATCCGGACCAGGTCGCGGGCCCGCATCGCGAGGTCGTGCGTGGCCATGTCACCACCGTAGGCGGTGCGGTGTGATCGAGGCCACATGCAACAACGTGCAACGGTTCCCGGCAACGGCGGTCCGGAGGTCGACTTCTCGGCATGACCCAGCTCGACGACCGGCCCGTCACCACGGCCGACACCGACCCCGAGATCGATCCCGCCACCGCCTGGTTCGCGGCCTTCGAGGACGCCCTCACCGCCCGCGACGTCGACCGCGCCGCCGGCTTGTTCGCCGCGACCAGCTTCTGGCGCGACCTGATCGCCTTCTCCTGGAACCTCACCACCGTCGAGAACCCCGACGGCGTCGCGGACCTCCTCACCCACACCCTCGACCGGGTCGACCCGCGCGGCTTCCGGCTCACCGAGCCCGCCGACACCGCCGACGGCGTCACCACCGCGTGGTTCGAGTTCGAGACGTCGGTCGGCCGCGGCCGCGGCCTCGTGCGCGTCGTCGACGAGGACGGACCGAAGGCGTGGACCTTCCTCACCACCTTGTACGAGCTCAAGGGCCACGAGGAGCCCAAGGGCGTACGACGCCCGATGGGTGCCGTGCACGGTGCGACCAAGGAGCGGGTGACCTGGCTGGAGAAGCGCCAGGCGGAGGACGCCGCACTGGGCGTCGACACCCAGCCCTACGTCCTCGTCGTCGGCGGCGGCCAGGGCGGCATCGCCCTCGGCGCCCGGCTGCGCCAGCTCGGCGTACCGGCCCTCGTCATCGACAAGCACCCGCGCCCGGGCGACCAGTGGCGCAACCGCTACAAGTCGCTGTGCCTGCACGACCCGGTCTGGTACGACCACCTGCCCTACCTGAAGTTCCCCGACAACTGGCCGGTCTTCGCGCCCAAGGACAAGGTCGGCGACTGGCTCGAGTTCTACACGCGGGTGATGGAGGTGCCGTACTGGTCGAACACGGTCGCCACCAGTGCGTCGTACGACGAGGGCACGGGGGAGTGGACCGTCCACCTCGAGCGCGAGGGCAAGCCGCTCGTCCTCAAGCCCACCCACCTGGTGATGGCGACCGGCATGTCGGGCAAGGCCAACGTGCCGACCTACCCCGGTGCCGACGTCTTCCAGGGCGAGCAGCACCACTCCTCGCAGCACCCCGGCCCGGACGCGTACGCCGACAAGAAGGTCGTCGTGATCGGCAGCAACAACTCGGCCTTCGACATCTGCGGCGCGCTGTGGGAGTCCGGCGCCGACGTGACGATGGTGCAGCGCTCGTCGACGCACATCGTCAAGAGCGACACCCTGATGGACATCGGCCTGGGCGACCTCTACTCCGAGCGCGCGGTCGAGAACGGCGTCACCACCGAGAAGGCCGACCTGATCTTCGCGTCGCTGCCGTACAAGATCATGCACGAGTTCCAGATCCCGCTGTACGACAAGATGCGCGAGCGCGACAAGGACTTCTACGACCGGATGGCCGCCGCCGGCTTCGACCTCGACTGGGGGGACGACGGGTCCGGACTGTTCATGAAGTACCTGCGCCGCGGCTCGGGCTACTACATCGACGTCGGTGCGGCCGAGCTGGTGGCCAACGGCGACGTCAAGCTCGCGCACGGCCAGGTCGACCACCTGACCGAGACGTCCGTCGTGCTGGCCGACGGCACCGAGCTCCCGGCTGACCTCGTCGTCTACGCGACCGGCTACGGCTCGATGAACGGCTGGGCCGCCGACCTGATCAGCCAGGAGGTCGCGGACCGCGTCGGCAAGGTGTGGGGCCTCGGCTCCGACACCACCAAGGACCCCGGCCCGTGGGAGGGCGAGCAGCGCAACATGTGGAAGCCGACCCAGCAGGAGAACCTCTGGTTCCACGGCGGCAACCTGCACCAGTCGCGCCACTACTCGCTTTACCTGGCCCTCCAGCTCAAGGCCCGGCACGTCGGGATCGACACCCCGGTGCACCGGCTCCAGGAGGTCCATCACCTCGGCTGAGGATCCCGAGCCACCCCGATGCGAACCGCGGTCGCGAGATGCGTTAGAGTCTCCGACCGCGGTTCCTTCGGTTCCGCGTCCGGGCGATTGGCGCAGTGGTAGCGCGCTTCGTTCACACCGAAGAGGTCACTGGTTCGAACCCAGTATCGCCCACCGGACGGCACCGGCAGAGCCGCGCTCATCGAGCGCGGCTCTTGTGCTTCTCGGTCTCCGGGCTTCACCGAATCCGGGTATGCGCGAGCCGCCGCAGCGTTCCTAGTGTCGAACCCATGAAGCTCCCCACCGCGGCGGCCGTCGTGCTCGGCGCGACGGGCCTGGCCCTCGTCCCGGCGACACCGCCCGCATCGGCCGCGGTGCCGACGGTGGTGGCGAGCCTGGTGCAGAACATCTCGACGGCGGCCTGGACCACGCCGCTGCCCGACCCGGCGGGCATCACCTACCTGCCGGGGCGCGACCACTTCCTGATCTCCGACTCCGAGGTCGACGAGACGCCGGTGTTCCAGAACGCGAACGTGCTGGAGACGACCCGGACCGGGACGATCGTGGACCGCGGCGTCACGACGGCGTACAGCAAGGAGGCGGCGGGGATCGCCAGCAACCCGGCCAACGGGCACGTGTACGTCTCGGACGACGACCAGTTCCGGGTGCACGAGATCACCGCGGGTGCGGACGCGCGGTACGGCACGGCCGACGACGGACACACCTCGATCAGCACGGCGGCGTTCGGGAGCACCGACCCGGAGGACGTGACCTACTTCCCGCCGACCGGCGAGCTGTTCGTTCTCGACGGCGCCGACAACGACGTGCACCGGGTCTCGCCGGGGCCGAACGGGGTCTTCGACGGCGTCGCGCCCACGGGGGACGACACGGCCACCGAGTTCGACATCCAGCGGTACGGCGCCGAGGACCCCGAGGGCATCGGCTACCACCCGGGTCGCGGCACGCTCGTGGTCGTCGACAGCACCTCGGACCGGATCTACGAGCTCAACCGCGACCTGGTCCTGGTCTCCCAGATCGACATCGGGGTGACCAACCAGCGGTTCGCGGCCGGGGTCGCGGTGGCCCCGGCGAGCAACGACCCGAGCCGCTACGACTACTACGTCGTCGACCGCGGAGTCGACAACGACGCCAACCCCAACGAGAACGACGGCCGGCTCTACGAGCTGCGCGCCGACCTGCCGTCGATCGGCAACCTGGCTCCGGTGGTCGACGTCAGCAGGGACGCACCCGTCGAGGTCGGTACGCCGATCGACGTCAGCGCCACCGTCCGCGACGACGGCGTGCCGGCACCGGCGAGCCTGCAGTGGAGCGCCGTGTCCGGGCCCGGCCCGGTGAGCCTCTCGGCGCCCACGCAGCCGCAGACGAGCGCCACCTTCACGACGCCGGGCAGCTACGTCCTGCGCGCCACGGCTTCCGACGGCCAGCTCACCGCGTCCGACGACGTCACCATCACCGTCGTCGCCCGCGGCGCCCCACGCCCGCTCGACACCCCGGTCGCCAAGGCCTTCGACGACGTCGAGCAGCGACCCACCGGGTACGCCGACTGGCTCGGCGCGACCCTGAACGTCCCCAACGCCGGCACCACCACCCAGACCGTCGGGATCCGCTTCGCCGACCTCGCCGTGCCGGTCGGCGCGAGCATCACCGAGGCGTGGATCCAGTTCGCCGCGAGCGGCTCGACCAGCACCGCCACGTCGATCCAGGTGCGCGGCATCGCGGCCGACGACACCCCGACCTTCACCACCTCGTCCACCACGGTCTCCTCCAAGCCGCGGACCGCCGCGCAGGTCGCCTGGAGCCCGCCGGCCTGGACCTCGGGCCAGCGCGGTGCCGCCCAGCGGACCACTGACCTGAGGAGCATCGTGCAGGAGGTCGTCGGCCGGCCCGGGTGGCGGCAGGGCAACGCGCTCGCCTTCGTGATGACCGGCACCGGCGAGCGCCGCGCGTCCTCCCACGACGGCGCGACGCCGCCCGTGCTGCACCTCGCCTACACCGTGCCGCAGCAGCAGGACTCGCCGCCGACCGCGTCGTTCACGTCCAGCTGCAGCGCGCTCAGCTGCACCTTCGACGGGTCCGGCTCCTTCGACGACCAGGGCCCGCTGGCCTCGCTGCAGTGGTCGTTCGGCGACGGCGGCACCGCCACCGGCGCGCTCGCCAACCGCACCTACGCCGCCCCGGGGACCTACGACGTCGCGCTCGTCGTGACCGACTCCGCCGGCCAGACCGCCACCGTGACCCACCAGGTCAGCGTCGCGGACAGCACGCCGATCGGGTTCCGGGCCCTCGCCCGGGCCAACGTGAACAGCACGGCGCCGTCGGTGACGGTGCCGGCCGCCGTACGCGACGGGGACGCGCTGCTGCTCTTCGCGACGCTCAACGTCACCACCCTCAACGTGACCACACCCGCCGGGTGGACCCAGCTGGCCGACTTCGTCACCGGCTCGCAACGGACCCTGCTGTGGCGGCGGGTCGCGAGCGCCGCCGACGCGGGGACGCCGGTGAGCGTGCAGCTGAGCGGCTACGCGAAGGTCGCCCTCCAGGTCGCGGCCTACTCCGGCGCCTCCCGCACGACGCCGGTCGCCCTCGTCGCCACCCGCGGCGACCCCGCGAACACCCTGAGCCACCCCACCCCCGCCGTCGCGGTGAGCGGCGCCGGACGCTGGGTGGTGTCGTACTGGGCCGACAAGTCGTCGGCGACGACCGACTGGCAGCCGCCCGCGGGCGTGGCGGTCCGCGACGAGACGATCGGCACCGGCGGCGGGCACATCGACGCGCTCCTGGCCGACGGCGGGGGAGCGGCGCCCGAGGGGACCGCGCCCGCCCTGACCGCATCGACCGACGCGTCCAGCCGGGCCGCGATGATCACGGTGGTGCTGCAGCCGGGGTGAGCCGGCACGTCCCGGGACGGTCCCGACCTGCCGCATTCGCCGGACAGGACGCGGCTGCCGACCTACGCTCCAGCGCCATGAAGAGCCGTCGTCTCGCCGCTGTCCTCGCCACCGCCGCTCTGCTGGCGCCCGCCTCGCTCGCCCTCGCCGGCCCGGCGGACGCGGCCGGCCCGAAGACCTACCGGAACTGCACGGCGCTCAACAAGGCCTACCCACACGGCGTCGGCAAGCCCGGCGCGGTCGACAAGACGTCGGGGACGAGGGTCACCAACTTCACCCGCAACGCCAAGCTCTATAACGCCAACGCCAAGAGCGACCGTGACAAGGACGGGATCGCCTGCGAGAAGGCCTGAGGTCCCGGCAGGACTCAGGCGTCCGCGGCGGCTTCCTTCTCGGTCGTGTCGCCGGCGGTGCTCAGCCGGCCGCCGGTGTCCTCGAGGTGCGCGCGGACGAACCAGTGGAACAGCTCCAGCTGCTCGGTCTGCGCGATGAACATGTCCTGGGTGACCAGGTCGAGGTCGTCGAGCTCCTTGATGCCGTCGCGGTAGGTCGTGATGACGCCCTGGTAGACGAGGTCGAGCGCCGCGAGGTGCTGCTGGGTGGTGCCGCGGCCGATGTCGTAGTCGTCCCACGCCCGCCGCCCGACCAGGCCGCCCGGCGTGCCCTGGGGCGAGCCGCCGAGCGTCGCGATCCGCTCGGCGAGCGCGTCCGCGAAGCCGCGAACCGTGTCGACCTGGGGGTCGAGCATCTCGTGGACCGCGATGAAGTGCGGCCCGACGACGTTCCAGTGCACGTGCTTGAGCGTCAGGTGCAGGTCGGTGCAGGCGTCGAGCCGACTCTGGAGGAGCTCGACGACCCGCACGGCCGCCTTCTCGTCGAGTCCGGGCGTGGTGAAATGCAGGGTCGCAGTGGTTGCCATGGTCCTGCGGTACGCGATCGGCGCGGGTTCACACGGTCCGAGGGCGGGGTCGCCGAACTGCCGCGCGGCACCCCCGCTCGGCTCGGTACGATCGTGACCCGGCGCGCCGACCGGTCGCGCCGCCATCCACGTTCCACCGAGGGAGCCCTTCCGTGCCCGACATCAAGGTCGCCGTACTCAACCCTGACGCACGCCAGGAGGAGACGGTCACGGAGGGCACGAAGGCCTGGGAGCTGTTCCGCGAGGACGCCGACGTCATCGCCGCGCGTGTCAACGGCCAGCTCAAGGACCTCTCCTACGCCCTGGGCGACGGCGACGAGGTGGAGGGCGTGCTCATCGGCAGCCCCGACGGTCTCGACATCCTGCGGCACTCCACCGCCCACGTGCTGGCCCAGGCCGTGCAGCAGGTGTTCCCCGAGGCCAAGCTCGGCATCGGCCCGCCGATCCAGGACGGCTTCTACTACGACTTCGACGTCGAGACCCCGTTCGTGCCCGAGGACCTGGTCAAGCTCGAGACCGCGATGCGCAAGATCGTCAAGGAGAACCAGCGCTTCGACCGGCGGGTCACCACCGACGAGGACGCGCTGGTCGAGCTCGCCGATGAGCCCTACAAGGTCGAGCTCATCGGTCTCAAGGGCAACGCGGGCGAAGCCGCGGAGGGAGCCAGCGCCGAGGTCGGCGCCGGCGAGCTGACGATCTACGACAACATCAACCGCAACGGCGAGGTCGCCTGGAAGGACCTCTGCCGGGGCCCGCACCTGCCGACCACCAAGCGGATCCCCGCGTTCAAGCTGATGCGCAGCGCGGCGGCCTACTGGCGCGGCGACGAGAAGAACAAGCAGCTCCAGCGCATCTACGGCACCGCCTGGCCGAGCAAGGAGGAGCTCGACGCCCACCTGCACCGCCTCGAGGAGGCCGAGCGCCGCGACCACCGCAAGCTCGGCCGCGAGCTCGACCTGTTCAGCTTCCCCGACGAGATCGGCTCCGGACTGCCGGTCTTCCACCCCAAGGGCGGCGTGATCAAGCGCGCGATGGAGGACTACGTCCGCGAGCGCCACATCGCTGAGGGCTTCGAGTACGTCGGCACCCCGCACATCGCCAAGGAGGGGCTCTTCTACACCTCCGGGCACCTGCCCTACTACGGCGAGGGGATGTACCCCGCGCTCGACGTCGACGGCATGGAGTACCGCCTCAAGGCGATGAACTGCCCGATGCACAACCTCATCTACCGCTCGCGGCAGCGCTCCTACCGCGAGCTGCCGTTGCGCCTGTTCGAGTTCGGCCACGTCTACCGGCACGAGAAGTCCGGCGTGATCCACGGCCTGACCCGCGTGCGCGGCTTCGCCCAGGACGACTCGCACTCCTACGTCACCCCGGAGCAGGCCCCGGCCGAGGTCGAGCACCTGCTGAACTTCATGCTCAGCCTGCTGCGCGACTTCGGGATCGAGGACTTCTACCTGGAGCTCTCGACCCGCGACGAGTCCAAGGACAAGTTCATCGGCTCCGACGAGGACTGGGCGAAGGCGACCCAGGTGCTCGAGGACGTCGCCCGCGCCACCGGGCTCGAGCTCGTGCCCGACCCGGGCGGAGCGGCGTACTACGGCCCGAAGATCTCGGTCCAGGCCAAGGACGCGATCGGCCGGACCTGGCAGATGGGCACCGTCCAGTACGACTTCAACCAGCCCTCGCCCGACCGCTTCAACCTGGAGTACGTCGCCGCGGACGGCACCCGCCAGCAGCCGGTGATGATCCACTCGGCGAAGTTCGGCTCGATCGAGCGCTTCATGGGCGTCCTCGTCGAGCACTACGCCGGTGCGTTCCCTCCCTGGCTGGCTCCCGTCCAGGTGCAGGGCATCCCGATCGCCGAGCGGCACGTCGACTACCTGCACGAGGTGGCCGCCGAGCTTCGGAAGCACGGGATCCGGGTCGAGATCGACGAGTCGGACGACCGGATGCAGAAGAAGATCCGCAACGCCCAGCTGCAGAAGGTGCCGTTCATGGTCATCGCCGGTGACCAGGACCTCGAGGCGGGCGCGGTCAGCTTCCGCTACCGCGACGGGCGCCAGGACAACGGCGTCCCGATCGCCGAGGCCGTCGCCCGCGTCGTGGCGGCGGTCGAGTCCCGCGAGCAGGTCTGAGCCATGGGCGGCGCCGGTCGGCGAGTCGCGCTGACGTGCGCCGCCACGGCGCTCGCCGCCGTACTCGTCGGGTGCGGCGGGTCCACGCCCTCGGGCGCCCCGCCGCTCCCGCCGGTCAGTACGCCGACCGCCACCGACACGGCCGTCGACGGCGCGCCCGGCGGTGACGCCGGCGATCCCGGCGCCGACGCCAGCGACCTGGCGAAGCTGGCCGAGGAGGCCGCGCGCAACGCCGGTCAGCAGCCGACCAGCGACATCGCCCCGCGCGACGGAGAGGTGCTCGGCGGTGACGTGAGCTGGCCGCAGTGCCCGCCCGGCACCGGCATCCCGGAGAAGCAGGGCAAGGGATTGCCGATGCCGCTGCCCGAGGCGGAGTACGTCGTCCTCGGGCTCACCAACGGCCCCGGGTTCACGCCGAACCCGTGCCTGGCCGACCAGGTCGCATGGGCGAAGGACAACGACGTCCTCGTGTCGGTGTACGCCGTGTCGAGCTACCCGAGCGCGGCCACGCTGAAGAAGTACGGTGCCGACGGCCCGTTCGAGGCGACCGACCGGCTCGGGAGGCTGCGCAACGTCGGCTACCAGCAGGCCAGGTTCAACATCGGCACCATGGGCCAGGTCGGCGTGGTCAGCCCGATCGTGTGGATCGACGTCGAGCCGGTGCCGAACTTCGACTGGAGCACCGACGTGCAGGCCAACGCGGCGGTGATCGAGGGCGTGGCCCGCGGCTACACCGACGCCGGCTTCGCGATCGGCGTCTACTCCACACCTCACCTCTACCAGCGCGTCGTCGGCGACCTGAGCCTCGGCGGCGTCCCGGAGTGGCGGGCCGCGGGCCAGACCTCGCGCGAGGAGGCGCTCCACCGCTGCGGACCCGACTGGTCCATCCAGGGTGGCATCGCCGTCATGGGACAGTGGGTGGAGCAGGAGCGCGACCTGAACCTCACCTGTCCGGGGATCGCGGCCGACCTCGGTCGCTGGTTCCACCGGTTCTCGTGACCGGGGTCGTGCCCATGGGGCGACGTGAGAGGGTTTCCTCATGACCAGCGAGGGTGTGGACACCGAGCCGCTCGACGGGCGCCGGCGTCGCTGGCAGGAGCACAACCAGGTGCGCCGCCAGGTGATCATCGACGCGGCGATCGCCGTGCTCGAGCGCCAGGCGCCGGGCGAGGAGGTCCAGGTCCAGGCGGTCGCCGACGAGGCCGGCATGAGCCGGACCGTCATCTACCGCCACTTCGAGGACCGCTCCGACCTCGACCGGGCCGTGCAGCGCGCGGTCTGCGAGCAGGTCGGCGTGGAGCTGCTGCCCGCACTGTCGTACGACGGCACCCCGGACCAGATCATCCACCGCATCGTCGGCAGCTTCATCCGCTGGGCGGAGGCCCACCCCACCCTCTACTGGTTCGCCGAGCGCGACCTCGCCGGCTGGGGCCCGAGCCCACTGAGCCAGGCCGTCGAGCAGGTCGCCGAGGGCATCGAGGGGATCATGGCCATCGTCGTCGCGGCGATGGGTGTCGAGCTCTCCGACGACGACCGTGCCGCCCTGGACCCGTGGGTGTTCGGCATGATCGGCGCCGTGTTCGCCGCGGTCCGCCGCTGGCTGGAGCGCCCCGTGCGCGAGCCCGGCATCGACGCGTGCATCAGCATCCTGTCCGAGTCGATCTGGCTGCAGATCAACGGCATGGCACTCTCGCGCGGCCTCAACCTCCCCGACCTGCCGGTCGCCCAGCTGCTCCAGACCCTCGGCCCCACCGACGACGCCAGCTCCGAGGGCGGCGCATGAGCCCCACTACCGGGCCCGACGGGCTCGACCGGCTGTGGACGCCGCACCGGATGGCCTATGTCCGCGGCGAGGCCGACGACCCGGAGGAGCCGGCGCACGCCGACCCGCGTCCGGCCTGCCCGTTCTGCCGGATCACCGACGACCCGGCGACCTCCACCGACGACGAGCTCGTGGTGGTGCGGGGGCGCACGGCCTACGTCGTGCTCAACCTGTACCCCTACAACCCCGGCCACCTGATGGTGCTGCCCTACCGCCACGTCGCCGACTACCTGGACCTCGACGACGCGGAGACCGACGAGGTGACCGCGCTGACCAAGGCGGCGCTGCGCACCATCCGCGCGGTGTCCCAGCCGCACGCGTTCAACGTCGGGCTCAACCTCGGCGGCGCCGCGGGCGGATCGCTCTCGGGCCACCTGCACCAGCACGTCGTACCGCGCTGGTCGGGAGACGCGAACTTCATGACCGTGATCGGCGGCACCAAGACCCTGCCGCAGCTGCTGGGGGAGACCCGCGATCTGCTCGCGGACGCCTGGCAGTAGTAGCCCTCGATCGCCCGCAGGGTGGCGTGGCGAGCTTCGGCAGACGGCGTGACGGCAAGGCGCAGGCGCAAGGGCGGTCTGGGTGCACCATCGAGCATCTGCAACGCAGCCAGCGCGCCCTATGTCGGTGCTCGGTAGTCAGCCTGTGGGGGATCGAGGGTATGTTCTCGACCCGTGTTGGAGCGCTTCAAGGAGTTCTGGGCCGGGACCGTGCTGCACCCGGTGGTGCGGCTGTTCATCCGGCTGGGCATCAGCCCCGACGCGGTGACCCTCGTCGGCACCCTCGGCGTCAGCGCGGGTGCCCTGATCTTCTTCCCCCAGGGCGAGCTGCTGATCGGTGTCCTGTTCATCACGGCGTTCGTGTTCAGCGACCTCATCGACGGCCGGATGGCCCGCGAGACCGGCCGGGTCTCGAAGTTCGGTGCCTTCTGGGACTCCACCCTCGACCGGATCGGCGACGGCGCGATCTTCGGCGGCCTCGCCCTCTACTTCGCCGGCACCGGGGAGGACCAGGGCGACAGCTACCTCTACCTGTGCGTGACCCTGTGGTGCCTGGTGATGGGCTCGGTCACCTCCTACGCCCGGGCCCGCGCCGAGTCCCTCGGGATGGACGCCAAGGGCGGCATCGCAGAGCGGGCCGACCGGCTGGTCTCGATCCTCGTGATGACCGGTCTCGCGGGCATGTTCGACCTCCCGATCCTGATGTACGTCACCCTCTGGGCACTGGCCCTGGCGAGCACCTACACGGTCGTCTTCCGGGTGCTGAAGGTACGCCGGCAGGCGCTCGCGTCCGAGGGCCAGCCCCCCGCGTAGCGCACCGGCTCGCCGCCGTACGATTGGTCACATGAGCGAGCAGCAGGAGCACGGCACCACCCGGGTCAAGCGTGGCATGGCCGAGATGCTCAAGGGTGGCGTCATCATGGACGTCGTCACCCCCGAGCAGGCGAAGATCGCCGAGGACGCCGGCGCGGTCGCCGTGATGGCGCTGGAGCGGGTCCCCGCCGACATCCGCGCCCAGGGTGGCGTGTCGCGGATGAGCGATCCCGACATGATCGACGGCATCATCGAGGCCGTCTCGATCCCGGTGATGGCGAAGGCCCGGATCGGTCACTTCGCCGAGGCCCAGGTCCTGCAGTCGCTCGGTGTCGACTACATCGACGAGTCCGAGGTCCTCACCCCGGCCGACTACGCCAACCACATCGACAAGTGGGCCTTCACGGTTCCCTTCGTGTGCGGCGCGACCAACCTGGGTGAGGCGCTGCGCCGGATCACCGAGGGCGCGGCCATGATCCGCTCCAAGGGCGAGGCCGGCACCGGCGACGTGTCCAACGCGGTCACTCACATGCGCACCATCCGCGCCGAGATCCGCCGACTCGGCTCGCTGGCCGACGACGAGCTGTACGTCGCCGCGAAGGAGCTCCAGGCTCCCTACGACCTGGTGGTCGAGGTCGCGCGCACCGGCAAGCTGCCGGTCGTGCTGTTCACCGCGGGTGGCATCGCCACTCCGGCCGACGCGGCGATGATGATGCAGCTGGGCGCCGAGGGCGTGTTCGTCGGCTCCGGCATCTTCAAGTCGGGCAACCCGGCCCAGCGGGCCGAGGCGATCGTGAAGGCCACGACCTTCCACGACGACCCCGACGTGGTCGCGAAGGTCTCGCGCGGCCTGGGCGAGGCCATGGTCGGCATCAACGTCGACGAGCCGGCCCGCTCGATCCAGTTCGCCGAGCGCGGCTGGTGACCTCCGGGACTTCGTCCTGACTTCTCGGGCCTGATTGCTCAGGTCCGGCGCGCCGCTGACGATGGGTCGGTCGGCTCGCGCTCGACGAGCGTGGGCCGCACCGGCCCGGTCCGACCACGCCCCGGGTCGTCCGACCCGAGGGAGCGACCATGAAGAACGTCACGAAGGGCGCGCTGGCGGCGGGGACCGCCGCCGTGCTGCTGATGGGGGGCGCGGGCACACTGGCCTTCTGGACCGCCGAGGACGACGTCAACGGCGGCGCCATCGCCGCCGGTGAGCTGAAGCTGACCGCGGTCGGCTGCGATGCCGGCTGGGTCTACGCGCCCGGCAACGCCGGCGCGGGTGGCGCCGTGACCACGATCGTGCCCGGCGACGCGATCTCCAAGAGCTGCACGTTCACCGTGCTCGCGAAGGGCGACCACCTGTCGGCGACGCCGACGACGCCCACGACGCTCACCTACCAGCAGACCGCGGGCGACGTGAACCCGGCGCCGACGCTGAGCCTCACCGTCGGGGCGGCGTACACGATCAACAGCGCGCCGGTCACCACGATCACGCCGGCCGACAACGGGCAGACGCTGACCGCGGCGATCACCGTCACGTTCCCGTACGGCGACGCGACCACGGTCAACCTCAACGACACCCAGAACCTCGTCGCGACGCTCGACGACCTCACGGTCACGCTGACGCAGGACGACCCGAACGCCTGACCGGCGACACGGTGATGGCGCGGCAACCCCGGGGGAGGGGGCCGGCCGGCTTCGGCTGGTGCGGCCAGGTCGTCGCGTGGCTGGTCGTCCTCGGCGCAGTCTTCGTGCTGGGCATCGCGGTGCTGGTGCCGCGGCTGGCCGGTGCGACGCCGTACACCGTCACGACCGGGTCGATGCGCCCCGGCCTGCCTCCCGGCACCCTCGTCGTGGTGCGGCCGGTCGCGTTCGACGAGGTCCGGGTCGGCGACGTCGTCACCTACCAGCTCACCTCGGGCAGGGCGGCCGTCGTGACCCACCGGGTCGTGGCGACCGAGGTCACGCTCGCCGGCGAGACCCGGCTGGTCACCCGCGGCGATGCCAACAGCGTGGCCGACCCCGAGCCGGTCCGGGCGGTCCAGGTCCGCGGCCGGGTCTGGTACGACGTCCCGCTCCTCGGCCGCGTCAACGACCTGCTGACCGGCCGGCAACGGCAGGGGGTCGTCTACCTCGTCGCCGGCGGCCTCGCGGCCTACGCCGCCGCGATGTTCACCCGTGCCCTGCGCGGCCGGGTCCGGCCGAAGCTGGAGGTCGCTCCGTGAGCCGGAGGATCGGCGTCGTCGTCGCGCTCCTCCTCGTCGTGGCGAGCGCGGCGCCGGCCGCCGCGGACGAGGTCCGGCTCAGCCTCGACGGCCAGACATGGAGCGACGAGCTGCGCAGCCCGCTGTACGACGCCGGCGCGCGCTGGGTGCCCGGCGAGACCCGGGTGCGCTCGTTCTGGGTGCGCGACGCCGGGCCGAGCGACAGCGTGCTGCGGATCGGGGTCGACACCCACGACGAGGACGGCCTGCTGGCCGACGGACAGGTCGTGCTCGCCGTGCGGCTCGCCGGCGGCGCCTGGCAGGGCGTCCCGGACGGCGCCGACGCGATGCCGCTGGTCGAGGGCGAGCTCGTGCGGCGTGGGTCGGCGAAGGTCGACGTGCGGGTCGGGTTCGGCTGGCAGGCGCCCGACCCGACGATGAACCGGCGGACCTCCTTCGACCTCGTGGTGCGGCTCAGCGATGCCGACGTCGTCGCGGGGGAGAACAGCCCGGGCGGCGAGGTGCTGCCCGGCACCGGCAGCGGCGTCACGCCGTGGCTGTTGCTGCTCGGTGCGGCGCTGGTCGGCAGCGGTCTCGGCCTGGTCGGCCGCCGGCGGCAGGAGGCCGGCGGTGGCTAGGGGCCTGCTGAACAAGACGGGCGACCGCGAGCGACGCCGGGTGCGTGCGGTCGCCAGAGCGGTGAGGGCAGGCGTGGCGGGTCACTTCAACCGAGCCGAACGCAGCGAACGCTCCACCGGGCGTCGCATAGCCGTGCGGATTGTTCAGCACGCTCCTAGCCACCGCGCGTCGGCCTGGCGGTCCTGGTTCGGTCGGGGCCGCACCCGGGCGCTGCTCTCGCTCGGCACGCTCCTGGCGCTGGGCGCCGTCGGCACCGCCGCGGCCTGGACCGACACCGCGCAGGTCGACGCCGGGGCCATCGCGTCGGGGTCGATGGACCTGCAGGTCGCGCAGACCACGGCCGGACCGTGGAGCGCGGTCGGCACCGACGCGGCGTACGCCGCCACGCACGTCACGATCAGCAACCTGACCCCGTCCGAGGCCTACGCGTTCCCGCTCGCGGTGCGCAACGTCGGCGCCGCCGACTTCACCTACACCGCGACCGTGCGCCAGGGCGCCAGCCCGGCCTGGTCCTTCGTCGGCGACCCGATCACGGTCCAGCTCTTCGCCGGCACTGCCAACACGACCGACGCGACGTACCCGGTCCAGCAGGCCTGCGGCGGTACGGCGCTCGCGCCGGCCGCCACGGTGGTCGTCGGCGCGACCACCGTCGTCACCACTCCGCGCCGGGTCAACAAGGGCGCCAGCGACAGCCAGCTGTGCCTGCTGGTCACCATGGTCACAAGTGCGGACAACGCCAACCAGGGCAAGCAGGGCCAGCTTCGCCTCGACCTCACCGCGACCCAGGTGACGTCGTGACCCGGGTCCGCGACGTCCTGCTCACCGTCGGCGCGGTGCTCGGCGCGCTGTGCCTCGTGCTCACCCTCGCCGGCCTCGCCTTCGGGGTGAAGGCGCTGGTGTTCCGCTCAGGCTCGATGGGGCCCGAGATCCCGGCGGGCTCCGTCGGGATCACCCGGCCGGCCGCGGCCGGCGACCTCAAGGTCGGCGACGTCGTCAGCGTCATCTCCGCCGACCGCACCCGGATCACCCACCGCATCGTGGCGATCGACGGCAGCGGCGCCACCCGCCGCCTGACCCTGCAGGGCGACGCCAACCCGGTCCCCGACGCCGAGACCTACCCGGTACGACGAGCCGACCGGCTCGTGCTCGCCGTCCCCGTGGCCGGGTATGTCCTCGCGTGGCTCGGCAGCCCCCTCGGCCTGTTCCTCCTCGGCGCCATGGTGACCGGGCTGCTGGCCGTGATCCTGCGCCCGCGCCGCCCCGGCGGACGGAGACGCGCCGGCGTCCTCGCGGCGGCGCCGCTCGCGGCAGCGGTCGTCGCGGCTACCAGCACCGGCACCGCCGCCAGCTTCACCGACACCGCGGCCGCCACCAGCGGCGGGGTCGTCGCGCACACCGTCACCTCCCAGGCCGCGCCCGCCTGCCAGGACCTCGACGGCCTGCTGGTCCTCGGCAACATCGCCCGCGTGACGTGGAGCCAGGTCAGCGACCGCTACGAGTACGCCTGGGAGCTGCGCACCACCGGCGGGACCGTCGTCGCCAGCGGCACCGTCGGCGCCGGCACGGCGACCGGCGGCACCGTCACGATCGACGTCACCACCGGCCTGATCGGCGTCAACGCCAACTACAGCCTCGTGATCCGGGCCCGGCTCACCGGCACCACCACGTGGGTCGCGGCGAGCACCACCACCACCCAGGTGCGGCGGGTGAGCATCCTCATCATCGGCGCCGCCATGCGCTGCGGCTGGGCCTGAGGCGGGCGCCGGCCGGCCGGACTCTACGATTCCCTCGTGCAGATCGGAGTCTTCGCCCTCCAGGGCGACGTGCGCGAGCACCTCGCCACGCTGGCCGGCCTCGGTGCCGACGCCTTCCCCGTCCGGCGCCCGACCGAGCTCGAGCGCTGCGACGGCCTGGTCCTCCCGGGAGGCGAGTCGACCACCATGGCCAAGCTGGCCCGGACCTTCGAGCTGCTCGAGCCGCTGCGGGCCCGGGTCCGCGAGGGGATGCCGACCTTCGGCACCTGTGCCGGGATGATCCTGCTGGCCGACCGGATCGAGGGGGGCACCTCCGACCAGGAGACCATCGGCGGCCTCGACGTGACCGTGCGCCGCAACGCGTTCGGTCGCCAGGTCGACTCGTTCGAGGCCGACCTGCCCTTCACGGGACTGGCCGACCCCGTGCACGCCGTCTTCATCCGCGCGCCGTGGGTCGAGCGCACCGGTCCCGAGGTCGAGGTGCTCGCCGAGGCGCAGGGCCACCCGGTCGCCGTACGGCAGGGGCACCTGATGGCGACGTCCTTCCACCCGGAGGTCGACGGGGACGGCCGGGTGCACCGGTACTTCCTCGACCTCGTCGGGCAGCTCGTCGGGTAGCTCGTCGGGTAGTTCAGCCGGCGTTCCCGGTGTGGTCGCCGGGACGACGTCGCGGCGCGCGATCGTCGGCGGGTGCGCCAGCAGTGGATGGACGGGATGCGCGGCCTCGCGATCGTGGCGGTCGTGCTGTTCCACGCCGAGCTCGTCGGCGGGCCACTGATCTGGCTGTCGGAGGTCAACCAGGAGCTGGCGCACTACCGGATGCCGCTGCTGATGGGGCTCTCCGGCCTGCTGCTGGCCCGCTCGCTGGCGAAGGGGCCACGGCGCCACCTCAGCGGCAAGGCACGCGCCGTGCTGTGGCCGTACGTCGTGTGGGCGAGCCTGGACCTCACCCAGGTGTGCCTCCACCTGCTCGCGACCGGCGAGCCGCTGCCGCCCGACCTGCCCCGGCTGGCGCTCTACAACCCGTCGGGCTACCTGTGGTTCCTCGCCTTCCTGTTCTGCTACCACGTGCTCGCAACGCCGCTGCCCGCGTGGGCACGCAGCATCGCCGCGCCCACGCTGCTGCTCCTCGGCGCCACGATCGGGTCCAGCGACCTCCACCGGTTCGTCACGCTCGCCGGATGGTTCCTCGTCGGCGACCTGCTCGGGCGCGTCGTCGGCCCGCGGGTCCCGGGCGCCGTGACGGACCTCGTCGGCCGCTTCCGGTGGGGGTTCCTGGCGACGATCGGGCGTCAGTCGGTCGTCTACTACGCCTGCCACCTGATCGTGATGGTGTACGCCGTCCGGCTGGTCCACCGCCTCGGCGTGACCGAGCCGCGGCTGGTCGTGCCGGTGGCGGTCGTCGTACCGCTGGCGGTGGGGGCCCTGCTGGTCCGCCTGCGGCGTCACCGCTGGGCCGACGCGCTGTTCGTGTGGCCCCGGGTAGACTCCACGGCCGTCACCGAGCGCATCGGTGCGTCGGTGCCCGAGGAGGTGCCTGCGCTTGCCCAGAGACAACGCTGAGAGACAGAGGGACTGATGTCTGGCCACTCCAAGTGGGCGACCACGAAGCACAAGAAGGCCGCGATCGACGCCAAGCGCGGCAAGCTCTTCGCGAAGCTGATCAAGAACATCGAGATCGCCGCGAAGATGGGTGGCCCCGACCCCTCCGGGAACCCGACGCTCTTCGACGCCATCCAGAAGGCCAAGAAGCAGTCGGTGCCCAACAAGAACATCGACTCCGCCGTCAAGCGCGGCGGCGGTCTCGAGGGCGGCGGCGTCGACTACGAGACGATCATGTACGAGGTCTACGGACCCCAGGGCGTCGCGCTCCTCGTCGAGTGCCTCACCGACAACCGCAACCGCGCCGCGATGGAGGTCCGCACCGCGGTCACCCGCAACGGCGGCACCATGGCCGACCCGGGCTCGGTCTCGCGGCTGTTCACCCGCAAGGGCGTGGTCGTGGTCGCCAAGAGCCAGGAGGCCAAGGAGGTCTCCGAGGACGACCTGCTCGAGGCCACCCTCGACGCGGGTGCCGAGGAGGTCGCCGACCTCGGCGACAGCTTCGAGGTCCAGTCCGAGGCCACCGACGTCGTCGCGGTCCGCACGGCGCTGCAGGACGCCGGCATCGACTACGACTCCGCCGAGGTCCAGTTCGTCGCGACCATGGACATCCCGGTCGCCGACCCGGCCGCCGCCGGCAAGGTGTTCAAGCTCGTCGACGCGGTCGACGACCTCGATGACGTGCAGAACGTCTTCACCAACGCCGACATCCCCGACGAGGTCCTCGACCAGATCGAGGACTGACCCGGCGTGTCCCGCCGCCACGGCGGGACCGGGTCGCCTACCTTGGGTCCGAACACATGTTCGGGCGAAAGGTGACGACGTGCGCGTGCTCGGGATCGACCCGGGGCTGACCCGCTGCGGCCTCGGCGTGGTCGAGGGCTCGATCGGCCGTCCGCTGACGCTGGTCGACGTGAGCGTCGTGCGGACGTCAGCACAGCTGGCCGTGCCCGAGCGGTTGGTGACCATCGAGCGGGGGATCGACGCCCGGCTCGACGAGTACCAGCCCGACGCGGTCGCGATCGAGCGGATCTTCGCCCGGTCCGACGTCAGCACGATCATGGGCACCGCTCAGGCCGCCGGCATCGCGATGGTCTGCGCGGCCCGGCGCGGGTTGCCCGTCGCGCTGCACACGCCGAGCGAGGTGAAGGCCGCGGTGTCCGGCAACGGCCGCGCCGACAAGGCCCAGGTCGGCTCGATGGTGGCCCGGATCCTGCGCCTCGACGCGGCCCCGAAGCCGGCCGACGCGGCCGACGCGCTCGCCCTGGCGATCACCCACATCTGGCGCGGCGGCTCGCAGGCGCGCATCGACGCGGCCCTCGCGGCCGCGGGCAGGAGGACCCGTTGATCGCGTTCGTCCGCGGCCAGGTAGCCGCGCTCTCCCTCACCAGCGCCGTCGTCGAGGTCGGGGGAGTCGGCCTCGAGCTGATGTGCACGCCCGGCACCCTCGCCCAGCTGCGCACCGGGTCCACGGCAACGCTGCCCACCAGCATGATCGTGCGCGAGGACTCCCTCACCCTCTACGGCTTCGCCGACGAGGAGGAGAAGACGATCTTCGAGCTCGTCCAGACCGCCTCCGGGGTCGGGCCGAAGCTCGCCCAGGCCATCGTCGCGGTGCTCTCGCCCGACGGGGTGCGTAACGCCATCGCCTCCGACGACGTGCGCACCCTCACCAAGGTGCCCGGCATCGGGCAGAAGGGCGCGCAGCGGATCATCCTCGAGCTCAAGGACCGCATCGGCGTCGCTCCCGGCACCTCCGGCGCCGGCCCAGTCGCCGACGCGGCCTGGCGCGACCAGGTCCACCAGGGCCTGGTCGGGCTCGGCTACAACGCCAAGGACGCCGACAAGGCGGTCGACGCGGTCGCGGGCGAGGCCGGCGCGGCTCCCGACGTACGCGCGCTGCTGCGGGCCGCCCTGCGCTCGCTCTCGAAGGCCTGAGAAGGTAGGACATGCCCTTCCACGAGGACGAGCTCGAGGCGGCGGAGGACCTCCACCTCCGCTCGCTGACCGCCGCCGAGGCCGAGGGCGACGAGCGCGCGGTCGAGGCAGCGCTGCGTCCGCGCAGCCTCGACGAGGTGGTCGGCCAGTCCCGGGTCCGCGACCAGCTCGGCCTGGTCCTCGAGGCGGCACGGCAGCGGGGGAGGGCGCCCGACCACGTGCTGCTCTCCGGCCCGCCCGGGCTCGGCAAGACCACGCTGGCGATGATCATCTCCCACGAGATGAACGCGCCGCTGCGCATCACCAGCGGCCCCGCGATCACCCACGCCGGCGACCTCGCGGCGATCCTGTCGGGCCTGGGCGAGGGCGAGGTGCTCTTCGTCGACGAGATCCACCGGATGTCGCGCCCGGCCGAGGAGATGCTCTACCTCGCCATGGAGGACTTCCGGGTCGACGTCGTGATCGGCAAGGGGCCCGGTGCCACCGCGATCCCGCTCGAGCTGCCGCCGTTCACCCTGGTCGGCGCCACCACCCGGGCCGGCCTGCTGCCCGGCCCGCTGCGCGACCGGTTCGGCTTCACCGCCCACCTCGAGTTCTACGAGCCCGACGAGCTCGACCGGATCGTGCGCCGCTCCGCCGACCTGCTCGGCGTCGACCTGGCCCACGACGGCTCTTCCGAGATCGCCGGCCGCTCCCGCGGCACGCCGCGCATCGCCAACCGGCTGCTGCGCCGGGTGCGCGACTACGCCCAGGTCCGGGCCAACGGTGTCGTCACCCGACCCGTCGCGCAGGCCGCCCTCGACCTCTACGAGGTCGACGAGCTCGGCCTCGACCGGCTCGACCGCGCCGTGCTCGACGCCCTGTGCCGGCGCTTCGGCGGGGGACCGGTCGGTGTCTCCACGCTGGCCGTCGCGGTCGGCGAGGAGCGGGAGACCGTCGAGGAGGTCGCCGAGCCCTTCCTGGTCCGCAACGGCTTCCTCGCCCGCACCCCGCGCGGCCGGATCGCCACCCCGGCCGCCTGGATCCACCTCGGGCTCACCCCGCCCGTGCTGCCGTACGACGAGGCCGGGCCGACCCTCTTCGAGGACTGACCGGCATCGATCAGGTTTTCCCACGGGTCCGTGGCTACACTGACCGGCGGTCCCGGGGACGGCTTCGTCCTGCGGTGTCCGTCCGTGCCCTTTGGAGAGGTTTGTCTGTGAAAGACGCTGCGTCCCTGCTGCCGATCGTGGCGATCGCGGCCATCTTCTGGCTGCTGATCATCCGCCCCGCCTCGCGCCAGCGCAAGGAGGCCGCCTCCCTGCAGGCGTCCCTCGCCGTCGGCGACGACGTGATGCTGACGTCCGGCATCTTCGGCACCATCACGGGAGAGGCCGACGACCACCTCGAGGTCGAGCTCGCGCCCGGAGTGGTGATCCGGGTGGTGCGGGGCGCGGTCGCGTCCGTGCGTCGCGACGCCGAGGAGGCACCCGAGGAGACCGCCTCCCACGACCTGACCGACCGTCCCGACGACGAAGAGGAGCGCTGAGCATGGCGTCCCGCCGTCCGCGCCCTGGGCGCCACCTGATCGTCTTCTTCCTCGCCCTGGCCGTGCTCTACGGCCTCACCGCGCTCTCGCAGGCCGGCGTGAAGGACCCCGAAACCCCCTGGCGGCCCGCGCTGGGCCTCGACCTGCAGGGCGGCACCCGGATCACGCTGACCGCGCTCAAGGCGCCCTCGAAGGAGAACCTCGACGAGGCCCGCCGGATCATCGACCAGCGCGTCAACGGCTCCGGTGTCGCCGAGGCCGCGGTCACCACCCAGGGCGGCCGCAACATCGTGGTCGAGGTCCCGGGCAAGACCAAGAACCGCAACCAGCTCGAGGAGACCGTCAAGCGCCAGGCGCAGCTGCGCTTCCGCCTCGTCGCCTGCTCCGACGCCCGCCCGGCCGGGTGCGACACGTCCGGTGCCAGCACCGGCGGCATGGGCCTGGGCCGCGCTCCGCTCTCGCTCGCTGAGGACGACCCGACCGACACCCCGTCGGACGCCCCTTCCGACGCTGCCTCCGACGGCGCCACCGACACCGCGTCGGGCACGGCGACAGACGCCCCGGCCACCGACGCCCCGTCCGGTACGCCGACCGACGGCGCGACCGGCACCCCGACCGCCGAGGACCCGGGCGGCGACGGCAAGGCGTGGACCGTGAAGGACGACATCGCCTGGTCCCGCAGCCCCGACCAGGCCGCGATCGCGCTGTTCAACAGCTACACCTGCGACGCCAAGGGCGTCGTCGTCGACGCCGACGGTAAGCCCGCCGACCAGGTCGACGACCCGGACAAGCCGCTCGTGGCGTGCACGGAGCCCGAGAAGGACAAGAACGGTGACGAGACCACCCCGGCGATCAAGTTCCTGCTGAGCCGCTCCGTCGTCGAGGGCACCGAGCTCGACAACGCGAGCGCCCAGACCCCGCAGAACGGCGTCGGCTGGGTCGTCGCCATCGAGATGGGCAACAGCAAGGACCGCGCGCACCCGAAGGGCTCCGCGGGCGCCGCCTCGGACTTCGAGGCCGTCACCCGTGCGTTCGCCGGCACCGACGAGCAGTTCGCCGTGGTCCTCGACGGCCAGGTGCTGACCTACCCGGTCCTCAACAGCGTCATCACCGACGGTCGCTCGCAGATTGAGGGTGACTTCACCGAGCAGGAGGCGCTCGACCTCGCCAACAGCCTCAAGTTCGGTGCGCTGCCGATCAAGTTCAACGACAAGCAGACCTCCGTCGAGGAGATCGGCCCGTCGCTGGCGGGCAACCAGCTCTCCGCGGGCCTGACCGCGGGCGCCATCGGCCTCATCCTGGTGATGCTCTACTGCCTCTTCTACTACCGCGGCCTCGGCCTGGTGGTCGTCAGCTCGCTGTTCGTGGCCGCGGCGATCACCTACGCCCTGGTGCTCCTGCTGAGCAAGACCGCCGGCTTCACGCTGACCCTGCCCGGCATCGCCGGACTGGTCATCGCGGTCGGCATCACCGCCGACTCGTTCGTCATCTTCTTCGAACGCATCCGTGACGAGATGCGCGAGGGCAAGTCGATGCGGGTCGCGGTCGAGACCGGATGGGCCCGGGCGCGAGTCACCCGGGTCGCGGCCAACACGGTCCAGATCCTCTCGGCGCTGGTGCTCTACATCTTCGCCACCGGTGCGGTGAAGGGCTTCGGCTTCGCGCTGGGCCTGACCACCCTCATCGACCTCGCGGTGCTGTTCTGGTTCACCAAGCCGATGGTGTCCTGGCTCGCGCAGTTCAAGGCGTTCAACTCCGGGCACAAGCTGTCCGGCCTCAGCAAGGAGACGCTGGGCATGGACATCACGCCCTCCCGCCCCCGTCGTTCCGCCGTCGCCGGAGGTGACGCCTGATGGGCAAGATGTCCCGGCTCGGCAACGAGCTCTACCAGGGCCGCAAGTCGATCAACTTCATCGGCAAGCCGTGGCTCTTCTACCTCATCTCCGGTGTGCTGGTCGGGCTCGCGGTGCTGGTGCTGTTCGTCAAGCCGCTCAACATGGGCGTCGAGTTCACCGGTGGCACGACGGTCTCGGTGCCGGTGGGCGCCGGCGAGGCCACCCAGTCGGCCGCCGACGACCTGCGGACCAAGGTCGCCGACTCCGGCATCCAGAACGCCGAGAACCCCACGGTCACCACCGAGGGTGACTCCGCCCTGGTGATCCAGGTCGAGAACCTCAGCGAGAAGCAGCGCGGCGAGATCGCCGCGCTGGTCCACGACGAGTTCCCGAACGTCGCAGAGAACGACCTGTCCGTCCAGGACATCGGTCCGAGCTGGGGGCAGGAGGTCGCCAAGCGCGCGGCCATCGGCGTCGGCATCTTCCTGCTGCTCGTCGTGCTGTTCATCTGGGGCTACTTCCGCGAGTGGCGGATGTCGGTCGCCGCGCTGGTCGCGCTGATCCACGACGTCATGCTGACCGTCGGCGTCTACGCGCTGTCCGGCTTCCAGGTGACGCCTGCCGCGGTCACGGGTGTGCTGGCGATCCTCGGCTTCTCGCTCTACGACACCGTCGTCGTGTTCGACAAGATCAAGGAGAACACCACCGTTCTCCGCAAGAACACCCAGTCGTACGCCGACGCGGCCAACCTCGCGGTCAACCAGACCCTGGTGCGCTCGATCAACACCTCGATCGTCGCGCTCATCCCGATCGGCGCGATCCTCTACGTCTCCGCCGTCCAGCTCGGTGCCAGCTCGCTGCAGGACCTCGCGCTCGCACAGTTCGTCGGCATGGGCGTCGGCGTCTACTCCTCGGTGATGCTCGCCCCGCGCGTGCTGGTCCACCTGAAGATGCAGGAGAGCGAGATGCAGGTCCAGGCGCGGCGCGCCAAGGCCAAGCAGCGCGCGCTCGCCGACCGCTACGCCTCGGTCCCCGCCGCCACCGACGACACGCCCGTCGCCGGCCGTCGCGGCGGCGACCCCGACGAGATCCCGGACGAGCTGCTCGAGGAGGAGTTCGAGATCGAGGTCGACGAGGAGCCGGCTCCCCGTCGTACGGCACCCAACACGGAGGCCGTCGGCAAGGGCCGCGTGGTCCCGACCAACAGCCGTCCGGTCAACGAGAGCGGGAGCTCGGGTCGCAAGCAGCCGGTGCGCCAGACGCGGTCCAAGCGCGGCAAGAAGTAGCGCGGTGAGCGTTCGCGACGACGTCCGCGAGCGCGCGGTCGACGCGCTCACCCGGCTGGTCCGCGACATCGCGGACTTCCCGGAGCCGGGCATCGTGTTCAAGGACATCACGCCGCTGCTGGCCGACCCGGTCGGCTTCGGCGCGGTCGTCGAGGCGATGGCCGCGGCCGGGCGCGACGAGACCGGCGCGGTCGTCGTCGACAAGGTCGTCGGCATGGAGGCCCGCGGGTTCATCCTCGCGGCGCCCGTCGCGCTGACCCTTGGCGTCGGCTTCGCCCCGGTCCGCAAGGCCGGCAAGCTGCCGCACGACACCCACCAGGTCGACTACGCCCTCGAGTACGGCGAGGCCGTGCTCGAGCTCCACCAGGACGCCGTCGCACCGGGGGAGCGCGTACTCCTCGTTGACGACGTGCTCGCCACCGGCGGTACCGCGGGCGCCACCTGCGACCTGGTCCGGCGCTGCGGCGCGGAGCCGGTCGGCTTCGCCGTACTGATGGAGCTGGGCTTCCTCGACGGGCGCACCGCCCTCGGCGAGGTTCCCGTGCACGCGCTGCAGCGGATCTGAGGGCGGCACTAGACTCACCTCATGACCGAGGAGCGCACGACGCCGCGGGTGCCGACAGCGCCCACCCCGGTCCCGAGCGAGCCCGGCGGCGGGCGCGGCGTGCGTGCCCGGCTGGCCCGGATGGGCAGTCGCGGCCAGGTGTCCAACCCGGTCCTCGAGTCGTTGTTCCGCGCGGTGCGGGCCAACCACCCGAAGGCCGACCTTCAGCTCCTGGAGCGCGCCTACCTCACTGCCGAGCGGCTGCACGCCGACCAGAAGCGCAAGAGCGGCGATCCCTACATCACCCACCCGCTCGCGGTGACCACCATCCTCGCCGGCATCGGCATGACCGAGCCGACCCTGGTGGCCGCCCTGCTGCACGACACGGTCGAGGACACGCCGTACACCCTCGAGGAGTGTCGCCGCGACTTCGGTGACGAGGTCGCGCTGCTCGTCGACGGCGTCACGAAGCTCGACAAGGTCGTCTACGGCGACTCGGCCAACGCCGAGACCATCCGCAAGATGATCGTCGCGATGTCGCGCGACATCCGGGTGCTGGTCATCAAGCTCGCCGACCGGCTCCACAACATGCGCACGCTGCGCTTCGTCAAGCAGTCCACGCAGGAGCGAAAGGCCCGCGAGACGCTCGACATCTACGCCCCGCTGGCCCACCGGCTCGGCATGAACACCATCAAGTGGGAGCTCGAGGACCTCGCCTTCGCGACCCTCCACCCCAAGATCTACGACGAGATCGTGCGCCTGGTCGCCGAGCGCGCGCCGTCGCGCGACTCCTTCCTCGCCGAGGTCATCTCCCAGGTCGAGAAGGACCTGCGTGAGGCGAAGATCAAGGCGACGGTCACCGGCCGGCCGAAGCACTACTATTCGATCTACCAGAAGATGATCGTCGGCGGCCGCGACTTCTCCGACATCTACGACCTCGTCGGCATCCGCATCCTCGTCGAGGAGGACCGCGACTGCTACGGCGTCCTCGGCGTGCTCCACTCACGGTGGAACCCGGTCCTGGGCCGGTTCAAGGACTATGTCGCGATGCCGAAGTTCAACATGTACCAGTCGCTGCACACGACGGTCATCGGCCCGCAGGGCAAGCCGGTCGAGATGCAGATCCGCACCTTCGCGATGCACCGCCGCGCGGAGTACGGCGTCGCGGCGCACTGGAAGTACAAGGAGGACGGGCGGGCCGGCAACGACACCGACCGGCCCGGCGACCTCGACGACATGAGCTGGGTGCGCCAGCTGCTCGACTGGCAGAGCGAGGTCGAGGACCCGGGCGAGTTCCTGGAGTCCCTGCGCTTCGAGATCAACCAGGCCGAGACCTACGTGTTCACCCCGCGCGGCGACGTCATCGCGCTGCCGTCCGGCTCCACCCCGGTCGACTTCGCGTACGCCGTGCACACCGAGGTCGGCAACCGCACGATCGGCGCCCGGGTCAACGGCCGCCTCGTGCCGCTCGAGTCGACCCTCGAGAACGGCGACGTCGTCGAGGTCTTCACCTCAAAGGCCGAGGGCGCCGGCCCGTCGCGCGACTGGCTGAACTTCGTCAAGTCGCAGCGCGCCCGCTCCAAGATCCGCCAGTGGTTCACGAAGGAGCGGCGCGAGGAGGCGATCGAGCGCGGCAAGGACGAGATCGCCAAGCTGATGCGCAAGGAGGGCCTGCCCCTCAAGCGCCTGCTGTCCCACGACTCGCTCACCCTCGTCGCGTCCGCGTTCCGCCTCACCGACGTCAGCGCGCTCTACGCCGCCGTCGGCGAGGGCAACCTCGGCGCGCAGACCGTCGTACGCAAGGTCATCGAGCTCCACGGCGGCGACGAGGGCGCCCAGGAGGATCTCGCCGAGGCCGTCACCATCACCGGCCGCCGCGGCCGTCCCCGCCGGCCCACGAGCGGCGACGCCGGCGTCATCGTCACCGGCTCGCCCGACGTGTGGGTCAAGCTCGCCAAGTGCTGCACCCCCGTCCCGCCCGACACGATCCTCGGGTTCGTCACCAAGGGCGGCGGAGTCTCGGTGCACCGCAAGGACTGCACCAACGCCGCCAGCCTGCTCGCCCAGCCCGAGAAGCTGGTCGACGTCGAGTGGGCCCCCACCGGGCAGTCGACCTTCCTGGTCAACATCCAGGTCGAGGCCCTCGACCGCTCCCGCCTGCTGTCCGACATCACCATGGTGCTGTCCGACGCCCACGTGAACATCCTGTCGGCGAACCTCACGACCTCCCGCGACCGCACGGCGAAGTCCCGCTTCACCTTCGAGATGGCCGATGCCAAGCACCTCGACACGGTGCTCAACGCGGTCCGCTCCGTCCCCGGTGTGTTCGACGCCTACCGGGTCACGCAGTAGCAGCTGCATGGATCCCCGGATGTCCGGGGATCCATGCAACAGCCCGAGCCAGGTCAGCTGAAGTCGGCCGACGCCTTCTTGGCCATCTCGAGGAACGACCGGCGCCCCTGGAGGTTCTCCTCGAGCTCGCGGACCTTCTTCTCGTCCCCGCGCGCCCGGGCGGCGTCGAGCTTGGCCTCGGCCTCGGCGATGGCGGCCTCGAGCTTGGAGACCATGTCGTCGGCGCGGGCCGACTTCTCGGGGTCGGTACGACGCCACTGGTCGTCCTCGGCGCGGCGGATGACCTGCTCGACGGCGCGCATGCGGCCCTCGAGATCCTTGATGCGATCGCGCGGGACCTTGCCGGCCTCGTCCCACTTCTCGGCGACGACGCGGAAGGCCGTCTTCGCGGCCGCCAGGTCCCCGGACGACTCCAGGGCGGCGGCGATCGCCTCGGCCTCGACCAACAGCTCCTCCTTGACCACGGCGTTCGCGGCGAACTCCGTGTCGAGGGCGGCGTTGGCGGCGTCGCGGGCGCCGAAGAAGGTGTCCTGAGCGCCGCGGAAGCGGCGCCAGAGCTCGTCGTCGACGGCCTTGGGGGCCGGGCCGGCGGCCTTCCAGTCGCGCATCAGGTCGCGGTAGCGGCCCGAGGTCGGGCCCCACTCGGTCGACGACGCCAGCGCCTCGGCCTCGGTGACCAGGCGCTCCTTGATGACCCGGGCGCCCTCGCGCTTCTCGTCCTGCTCGGCGAAGTGCGACTTGCGCGCCTTCGTGTACGCCGAGCGCGCCGAGGAGAACCGCCGCCACAGCTCGTCGTCGGCCGCCTTGTCGATGCGGGGGAGCTTCTTCCACTCCTCGAGGAGCTCGCGCAGCCGGTTGGCGCCGTTGCGCCAGTCGCGCCCGGCGGCGATCTTCTCGGCCTCACCGGCGAGTCGCTCCTTCTCGGCCCGCGCGTCGGCGACCCGCTGCGCCTTGGCCGCACGCCGGGCGTCGCGCTGGGTGGCGATGACCGGCCCGAGCTCGTCGAGCTTGCGGACCAGGGCGGCGATGTCCCCGACGGCGTGCACGTCGACCAGCTGCTCGCGCACGAGCTTGACCGATGACGTCGCCTCCTCGGGCGACAGCACGCCGGTCAGCACCCGTTGGTGGAGCAGGTCCACCTCGAGCGAGAGGTTCTCGTACCGCTTGGTGTAGAAGGCCAAGGCCTCCTCGGGCGTCGCGTCGGGCATCTGCCCGACCGCCCGCTCGCCATCGGTCGTCTTCACGTAGACGGTGCCGTCGTCGCCGACGCGGCCCCAGTCGGAGGTAGTCACAGTGGCCCATGCTAATCAAAGCCGGAGCGCTCGATAGGCTGGGCCGGTGCTGATCGCCGCTTTCCCCGCCGGACCGTGGGGCACCAACTGCTACGTCGCGGCCACCGCACCCGGCGCCGAGTGCGTCGTGATCGACCCCGGGAAGGACGCCGCGGCCGGCGTCGCGGAGGTCGTCCGCGAGCACCGGTTGAAGCCCGTCGCCGTGCTGCTGACCCATGGCCACATCGACCACATGTGGTCGGTGACCCCCGTCGCCGGGACGTACGACGCCACCGCGTGGATCCACCCGGGCGACCGGCACCTGCTCGCCGACCCGATGGCGGGCATCTCGCGCGAGTCGGCCGGCATGCTGCTCGGCGGCGACTACGAGTTCACCGAGCCCGACGACGTCGCGGAGCTGGCCGACGGCGCCAGCCTGGAGCTCGCGGGCCTGCGCTTCCTCGTCGACCACACCCCCGGCCACACCGAGGGCTCGGTCACCTTCCGCACTCCCTGGGGCCGGACATCCGGCGGCCCGGACATCTCCGAGGTCATGTTCTCCGGCGACCTGCTCTTCCAGGGCTCGATCGGCCGCACCGACCTGCCCGGCGGCGACCATACGAAGATGCTCGCCTCGCTGGCCACCAAGGTGTTGCCGCTGGCCGACGACGTCGTGGTGCTCCCGGGCCACGGCGAGCAGACCTCGATCGGCCGCGAGCGCGCCACCAACCCGTTCCTGCTCGACCTGCTCGACTCCGGCACCGACAACGCGGCCGGCCGCGTCACCCGAGGACTGTAGAGATGGCCAAGCCCACGCCGCTGAGCGGCTTCCCCGAGCTCCTGCCTGCCCAGCGCTACGTCGAGCAGCAGGTGATCGCGACCCTCGCGCAAACCTTCGAGCTGCACGGGTTCGCCAACATCGAGACCCGGGCCGTGGAGCCGCTCGACCAGCTGCTGCGCAAGGGCGACACCTCCAAGGAGGTCTACGTCCTGCGGCGCTTGCAGGCAGCGGACGACGGCTCCGCCAGTGACAGAGACAAGGGGATCGGGCTCCACTTCGACCTGACCGTCCCCTTCGCGCGCTTCGTGCTCGAGAACGCCGGCAAGCTCGAGTTCCCGTTCCGCCGCTACCAGATCCAGAAGGTGTGGCGCGGCGAGCGGCCCCAGGAGGGCCGCTTCCGCGAGTTCACCCAGGCCGACATCGACATCGTCGGGCGCGACACGCTCCCGTTCCACCACGACGTCGAGGTCGCGCGGGTGATGCTCGAGGCGCTCGGCAAGCTGGCCCACCCGGATTCGATCGGTCTGCCCGGCTTCCGGCTCCAGGTCAACAACCGCAAGCTGATCCAGGGCTTCTACGCCGGCCTCGGCGTGTCGGGCGACGGCATCGACGAGGTCATGCGCCTGGTCGACAAGCTCGACAAGCTGCCGGCCGACAAGGTCCGCGAGCTGCTGCTGGCCGAGGCCGGAGTCAGCGAGGAGCAGGCCGACAAGGCCCTCGCCCTGGCCACCATCAAGGCGGTCGACGACTCCTTCGTCCAGCGGGTCCGCGACCTCGGCGTCAGCCACGAGCTGCTCGACGAGGGCCTCGACGAGCTCGCCACCCTGGTCCGCGCCTGCGCGCCGCTCGCCACCGACCGCGCCCGCATCGAGGCCGACCTGTCCATCGCCCGGGGACTGGACTACTACACCGGCACCGTCTTCGAGACCCGCCTCGACGGCTACGAGTCGCTCGGCTCGATCTGCTCCGGGGGCCGGTACGACGCCCTCGCCTCCGACGGGCGTACGACCTACCCCGGCGTCGGCATCTCGCTCGGCCTCAGCCGGCTCCTCGTGACGCTCGTCCAGCGCGGGGCTCTCACCGCCGACCGCTCCGTGCCGAGCGTGGTCCTGGTCGCGGTCACCGACGAGGAGTCCCGCGCCGACGCCGACGAGATCGCCACCGCCCTGCGAGCCCGCGCCATCTCGTGCGAGGTCGCGCCCACCGCCGCGAAGTTCGGCAAGCAGATCCGCCACGCCGAGCGGCGCGGCATCCCGTACGTCTGGTTCCGCCAGGCCGACGGCACGAGCGAGGTCAAGGACATCCGCTCCGGAAACCAGGTCGCCGCCGATCCGGCGACGTGGCAGCCTCCGACCGAGGACCTGCGACCGCAGGTCATCACCATCGATGAAGGGGAATCCAAGTGATCCGCACCCATGTCGCCGGCGACCTGACCGTGCCTGCGAACGTCGGCAAGACCGTCACCCTCACCGGGTGGGTGGCCAACCGGCGCGATCACGGCGGTGTGGCCTTCATCGACCTGCGCGACGCCTCGGGCGTGGTCCAGGTCGTCATCCGCGACCCCGAGGTGGCGCACCCGCTGCGCAGCGAGTTCTGCCTGAAGGTCACCGGTGAGGTGGTCGAGCGCACCGAGGGCAACATCAACCCCAACCTGCCGACCGGCCACTACGAGGTCGTCGCGAGCGACGTCGAGGTGCTCAGCGCCGCCGCGCCGCTGCCGTTCCCGATCAGCGACCACGTCGACGTGGGGGAGGAGGTGCGCCTCAAGCACCGCTACCTCGACCTGCGGCGCAGCGCCCCGGGCAGCGCGATCCGGTTGCGCAGCAACGTCAACAAGGCCGCCCGCGACGTGCTGGCCGGCCACGACTTCGTCGAGATCGAGACGCCGACGCTGACGCGCAGCACCCCCGAGGGCGCCCGCGACTTCCTGGTGCCCGCGCGCCTGCAGCCCGGCAGCTGGTACGCCCTGCCGCAGAGCCCCCAGCTGTTCAAGCAGCTGCTCATGGTCGCCGGCATGGAGCGCTACTACCAGATCGCGCGCTGCTACCGCGACGAGGACTTCCGCGCCGACCGCCAGCCCGAGTTCACCCAGCTCGACATCGAGATGAGCTTCGTGACCCAGGACGACGTGATCGCCCTCGGCGAGCAGATCGTCGCAGCGCTGTGGAAGCTGATCGGCTACGACGTCCCGCTACCCCTGCCGCGGATGACGTACGCCGACGCGATGGCCCGCTACGGCTCCGACAAGCCCGACCTGCGGATGGGCCTCGAGCTCGTCGAGTGCACCGACTACTTCAAGGACACCCCGTTCCGCGTCTTCCAGGCGCCGTACGTCGGTGCCGTGGTGATGCCGGGCGGCGCGAGCCAGCCCCGCAAGCAGCTCGACGCCTGGCAGGAGTGGGCCAAGCAGCGCGGTGCCAAGGGCCTGGCGTACGTCCTGGTCCAGGAGGACGGCGAGCTCGGCGGTCCGGTGGCCAAGAACATCACCGACGAGGAGAAGGCCGGCCTGGCCGCCCACGTCGGCGCGCAGCCCGGCGACTGCATCTTCTTCGCGGCGGGTGCGGTGAAGTCCAGCCGTGCCCTGCTCGGCGCCGCCCGGCTCGAGATCGGCCGCCGAGGCGGCCTGCTCGACGAGGACGCGTGGAGCTTCCTGTGGGTCGTCGACGCGCCGCTGTTCGAGCCCGCCGACGAGGCCACCGCCGCCGGTGACGTCGCGGTCGGCGGAGGAGCGTGGACCGCCGTCCACCACGCCTTCACCAGCCCGCAGGACCTCGAGGCCTTCGACACCGACCCCGGCAACGCGCTGGCGTGGGCCTACGACATCGTCTGCAACGGCAACGAGATCGGCGGCGGCTCGATCCGTATCCACCGCGAGGACATCCAGAAGCGGGTCTTCGAGGTGATGGGGATCGGCGAGGCCGAGGCCGAGGAGAAGTTCGGCTTCCTGCTCGAGGCGTTCAAGTTCGGCGCGCCCCCGCACGGCGGCATCGCGTTCGGCTGGGATCGGGTGGTCGCTCTGCTGGCCGGCACGGACTCCATCCGCGACGTCATCGCCTTCCCGAAGACCGGTGGCGGCTACGACCCGTTGACCGCCGCTCCCGCGCCGATCACGCGGGAGCAGCGGAAGGAAGCCGGTGTGGATGCCCGTCCGACGGAGGAAAACAAGGGCTGAGGCCCCTCCGCCGGACGGTTTGCCGGGCGTCGAGACCAAACCGTTACCGCGTCGCTATCGCCTTGACGCACCTGGTGCGCCTAGTGTCACGGACGGCGCGTGGCCGATGTGGCCCGCGTCGCATCCGTGACGCACGGCGACGAGGTGAAGATGACGATCCCGGGCTCCGAACTGGAGATCCACGAGACCGAGACCCCGGTCGAGGACGACGCAGTCGTCTCGGTGGCCGGCCGGTCACCCACCCAGCTGGCCATCGCCCGGTTCCGGGCCGACAAGCTGTCGATGATCTCCTTCGTGCTGACGGCGTTCATCATCATCTGCGCGATCGCGGCGCCGATCCTGGTGGCCCTCGGCGTGCTGGCGCCCAACGAGCAGCACCAGAACCTCCTGTCGGCTGACGGCGTGGTGCCCGAGGGCGCCTTCGGCGGGATCTCGTGGAGCCACCCCTTCGGTGTCGACCCCGGCCTGGGCCGCGACCTGCTCGCCCGCCTGATGCTGGCGATCACGTCCTCGCTCACCATCGCGCTGACCGGCACGATCATCACCGTCGTCATCGGTGCGATCCTCGGCATCGTCGCCGGCTTCTCCGGCGGCTTCGTCGACGCGGTCGTGGGCCGGATCATCGACCTGACGCTGTCGTTCCCGCAGACCCTGATGCTGCTGGCCCTGTCCGGCCCGGTGGTCGTGATGATCCGCGGCGACGTGTCCGACTTCCCGGGGCTCGGCTTCTTCAGCAACCCCGACCTCGCCAACGGTGCCTTCGTCATCGTCATCCTCGCGGCCTTCGGCTGGCCGCCGGTGGCCCGCGTGGTCCGCGGCCAGGTGCTCTCGATCCGCGAGCGCGAGTTCATCGAGGCCGCCCGCCTGCTGGGTGCGTCGCGCCGCCGGCTGTACTTCAAGGAGGTGCTGCCCAACGTGTGGGCGCCCGTCCTGGTCTACGTGACGCTGCTCGTGCCGGCCTACATCTCCGCAGAGGCCGCGTTCAACTTCCTGGGCGTCGGCATCAAGCCGCCGACCCCGACGCTGGGCAACATCCTCGCCGACTCGGTCAGCTACACCAGCGCCGACCCGACGTACTTCTTCCTGCCGGGTGCCCTGCTGGCCCTCATCGTCGTGGTGTTCAACCTCGTCGGTGACGGCGCCCGCGACGCGCTCGACCCCAAGTCGCACCGATAACAACAAAGGACCCGGTGCTCCGCCGACATCACACGGGACCCGGAGCATCGCGGCGCCGGCCGAGCCGGCGTCACTACCGAAAAGGAGATAGTTGGATGGCCTTCAAGAAGCCATTGGCTGCCGTGGCTGCCACAGCGCTCGCGGCGACACTCGCCGCGTGCGGCGGTGGCAGTGACGACGGCGACAACAGCGGGAGCAGCGGGGGCAAGGCCGAGAAGGGTGGCAACGCCATCTTCCTCGTCGGTGTCCGCAACGTCGAGCACTGGGACCCCCAGCGCATGTACATCGGCCGTGACCTCAACAACTCGGGCCGGCTGTTCTACCGCAGCCTGGTGGCGCTGCCCGCCTCCAACGACCCGGTCGAGGGCACCACGCCCGTCCCGGACCTGGCGACCGACACCGGCACCACGACCGACGGCGGCAAGTCCTGGAGCTTCACCGTCAAGGACGGCGTGAAGTGGGAGGACGGCAAGGACATCACCTGTGAGGACTTCAAGTACGGCGCGTCGCGCAACTTCGCGACCGACGTGATCATCGGTGGTCCCGCCAACTACCTGTTCACCTACCTGGACATCCCGACCGGTGACGACGGCCTGCCGCAGTACAAGGGCCCCTACACCAAGAAGGGCCAGGACCTCTACGACAAGGCCGTCACCTGCGACGGCAAGACGATCACGTACCGGTTCAAGAAGGCGTGGCCGGACTTCGCGAACTCCATCGCGCAGCTGCGCTACATGGACCCGTACCGCGAGGACCTCGACAAGGGTGACGCGAACAACTTCGTGATCATCTCCAACGGTCCCTACAAGCTCGACGGCACCTGGAAGGAGGGCACCGGCGGCAAGTTCGTCCGCAACGAGAACTGGGACGCGTCCACGGACACGATCCGCAAGGCCTACCCGGACACCTGGGACTTCCGCGAGGGTGACACCGACGAGGCGATCTACGAGCAGCTGCTCGCCGACTCCGGTGACGCGCAGTACTCCGTGACCGAGCGTCGTCTCCCGCCGGCCCTCTTCACCCGCAAGGACGAGGCCGGGGACCGCTACACCCAGGTCGAGTCGCCGTACGTCGACTACGTGCTGCCGAACTTCAACTCGCCGGTCTTCAAGGACGCGAACTGCCGTGAGGCGCTCAAGCTCGCGACCGACCGCGCGGCGTGGATCAAGGCCGGCGGTGGCCCCGAGTACTTCAAGGCCGCCGACTCCGTCATCAACCCGGGTGTCCCCGGCTACAAGTCGAACCCGGCGTTCGAGGCCATGGGCGAGTCCGGTGACCAGACCGCTGCCAAGGCCGCGCTCGACAAGTGCGCTGCCCCGAAGCCGGTGAAGATCAAGTTCACCTACTCGGGTGGCACCCCCACCTCCGACAAGCAGGCCTCCGCTCTGAAGGCCGGCTGGGACGCGGCCGGCTTCCAGACCGAGCTCGACCCGCTGGAGGACACCTACTACTCCGTGATCCAGAAGCCGGACGCCGACTTCGACGTCACCTGGGGTGGTTGGGGTGCTGACTGGTCGTCCGCCGGCACCGTCATCCCGCCGCTCTTCGACAGCCGGATCAACCTGACCGGTGACTCGAACGGCAACGACTACGGCAACTACAAGGGTGGCCCCGAGGTCAACCAGATGATCGACGACGCCTACGCCGAGCCCGACCTCGACGCCGCCGCTGACAAGTGGGCCGCTGTCGACGCCAAGCTGGGTCAGGACGTCGCCTACATCCCGCTGGAGATCACGATCTTCAACTTCGTCCACGGTGGCAAGATCACCGGCTACGAGAACAACGTCTCGGTGAACGGCTACGCCGACCTCGCCGTCCTCGGCGTGGCGAAGTGAATCTCCGCTAAACACACCACATGACAGTCGGGGGTCGTCCCCAAGACGGCCCCCGACTGTCGGTGCCCACCGGTCGTCTCCTCCCACACTGAGGTCTGCTGTGCTCGCGTACGTCATCCGTCGGCTCTTCGCCGGCGTGATCATGCTCATCGTGATGAGCATCGTCACCTTCGCCCTGTTCTTCGCCTCCCCGATCGACCAGGCGTCCTTCATCTGCGGCAAGAACTGCTCGGCCGCCCAGAAGAAGCAGACGGCCGCCGCCATGGGCTACGACGACTCGTTCGCCAACCAGTGGGTGGACTTCGCGAAGGGCGTCGTCCAGGGGCGCGACTACCCCGACGACCCCAAGCTGCGCGAGACGGCGCCGGAGACCATCGTCCACTGCGACGCTCCGTGCCTCGGCTACTCCCGCGAGCGCGGTGACACCGTCACCAACCTGATCAAGGACACCTTCCCGGTGTCCTTCTCCCTGGCGGTCTCCGCCTTCATCCTCTGGATGGTCGGCGGCGTGCTGCTGGGAGTCACAGCGGCCCTGAAGAAGGGCTCCATCATCGACCGCGGCCTGGTCGGCCTGTCCCTGATCGCCTATGCCTTCCCGACGTTCTTCGTCGGGCTCGTGCTCTACAAGTTCGTCGCGATCAAGTGGGGGCTCACCGAGATCCCGCGCTACACCTCGATCGCCGAAGGAGGCGTCGGTGGCTGGCTCTCCAGCCTGACGCTGCCCGCGATCACCCTTGCCCTGTTCTTCATGGCGGCCTACGTCCGCATGACCCGGTCCTACGTGATCGAGTCCTTCCAGGAGGACTACGTCCGCACGGCACGGTCCAAGGGCCTGCCGGAGCGCACCGTGACCTACAAGCACGCCCTGCGTGCGGCCCTGACCCCGATCGTGACCATGGCGGGCCTGGACTTCGCCGGCCTGATGGGCGGCGCGATCATCACCGAGTCGGTCTTCAACTACCCAGGCATGGGCAAGCTGGCCGTGCGCGCGAGCTCGGACTTCGACCTGCCGACGACCGTCGGCCTGGTCGTCCTGCTGGCGGCCTTCGTGATCCTGGCCAACATCATCGTGGACCTGTTGTACGCCGTCATCGACCCGCGCGTGCGGCTGGGCTGAGAGGAACTCCCGGAATGTCCACCACCTCCCCGTCCCCGCTCACCACGACGGAAACGGCCTCCGCGCCGCTGCTCTCGGTCAACGAGCTGCAGGTCCACTTCCCGACCCAGGACGGCCTGGTCAAGGCCGTCAACGGCCTGACCTTCGACCTCGACCGCGGCAAGACGCTCGGCATCGTCGGCGAGTCGGGATCCGGCAAGTCCGTGTCCAGCATGGCGATCATGGGGCTGCACCGCGGCACCAACGCCAAGCTGAGCGGCGAGATCGTGCTCGACGGCGTCAACCTCCTCGACATCAGCGCCGAGGAGATGCGCAAGAAGCGCGGCCGCGAGGTCTCGATGATCTTCCAGGACCCGCTGTCGGCGATGCACCCCTACTACACCGTCGGCAACCAGATCGCCGAGGCGTACCGGGTGCACCACGACGTGTCGAAGAAGGTCGCCAAGCAGCGCGCCGTCGAGATGCTCGACCGGGTCGGCATCCCCAACCCCGACAAGCGGGTCAACGACTACCCGCACCAGTTCTCCGGCGGCATGCGCCAGCGCGCGATGATCGCGATGGGGCTGATCAACGACCCCAACCTGCTCATCGCCGACGAGCCCACCACGGCGCTCGACGTGACGGTCCAGGCGCAGATCCTCGACCTGCTGCAGGACCTGCAGCGCGAGTTCAACTCGGCGATCATCATCATCACCCACGACCTCGGCGTCGTGGCGGAGATGGCCGACGACGTCCTGGTGATGTACGCCGGCCGCGCGGTCGAGCACGGTCCGTGCAAGGAGATCCTCACGCACCCGGAGATGCCCTACACGTGGGGCCTGCTCTCCAGCGTCCCGGACCTGTCCGGCGACACCGAGGCGCGGCTGATCCCGATCCCGGGCAACCCGCCCAGCCTGCTCAACCCGCCCTCCGGGTGCGCCTTCCACCCGCGGTGCCCGCACCGCGACAAGGTGCCCGGCGACCTGTGCCGCACCGAGCTGCCCCTGCTCGTGCCCGGCCAGCGCGGCGAGATCCACACCAAGCGCTGCCACCTGCCCAACCCTGACGCGATCTACGCGGCCGAGGTGCTGCCGGTCATCGCACCGGACCTGGCCGAGGAGCTGTGATGACGAACGACACGATCAACGTGGGCAGCCAGGAGCCCGAGGACGCAGCGCCCGTGGCGCGGGTCGAGGGCCACGGCGCCGCCGTCGCGCCCGCCGATGCCAAGCCGATCCTCGAGGTCGACCAGCTGCGGATGTACTTCCCGGTCAAGTCGCCCGGCCTGATCCGCCGTACCGTCGGCCAGGTCCAGGCCGTCGACGGCGTCTCCTTCCAGGTCGCCGAGGCCACCTCGCTCGGCCTGGTCGGCGAGTCGGGCTGTGGCAAGTCGACGACCGGTCGCCTGATCACCCGCCTCTACAAGCCCACGGCCGGTGCGATCCGGTTCGAGGGCCAGGACATCGCCCAGGCGGGCCCTGCCGAGCTCAAGCCGCTGCGCCGCGAGATCCAGATGATCTTCCAGGACCCGTACACCTCGCTGAACCCGCGACAGACGGTCGGCTCGATCGTCGGTGCGCCGCTGGCGATCCACAAGGTGCTTCCCAAGGACAAGATCCTGCCGCGCGTGCAGGAGCTGCTCGAGATCGTCGGCCTCAACCCGGAGCACTACAACCGCTACCCCCACGAGTTCTCCGGCGGCCAGCGCCAGCGCATCGGCATCGCCCGCGCCCTGACCCTGCAGCCCAAGCTCCTCGTCGCCGACGAGCCGGTCTCCGCGCTGGACGTGTCGATCCAGGCGCAGGTCATCAACCTGCTCCAGGACATCCAGAAGGAGTTTGGGGTCGCGTTCCTCTTCATCGCACACGACCTCGCCATCGTGCGGCACTTCTGCCCCGAGATCGCGGTCATGTACCTCGGCAAGATCGTCGAGATCGGCGACCGGGACTCCATCTACAACAACGCCCACCACCCCTACACCCAGGCGCTCCTGTCGGCCGTCCCCGACGTCAAGCAGGCCGCCACGGGCGGCCGGATCGAGCGGATCCGGCTGCAGGGCGACGTCCCGAGCCCGATCAACCCGCCCTCGGGCTGCCGCTTCCGCACCCGCTGCCCGATCGCCCAGGAGATCTGTGCCCGGCACGAGCCGCCGCTGCTCCAGATCGGTCGCAAGCACAAGGTCGCCTGCCACTTCCCGGGTCGCCTGGGCCAGGCGCCCCACGAGCCGCTGACCGCCGGCCTGCTCGGCGTCGACGCCGAGGGTCGTCCCGACCCGGGTGCCAGCCCGAGCACGGACCTGGTCGAGCAGCCCGGGTACGCCGACACCTGGTTCGACCTCGACAACAAGTCGATCGGCCGCGCCTGACGCCGACCAGCTGGGGTGCTGGCGTCGCGCGAGTCGTGGCTGTTGGCACGGGCTGTGGTGGGTGGTCAGACCAGTCGCCGATTGGGCAAAGACCACAGCCAGCGGGGCCGAATTGTTGCGGTTTGGGACCAAACCGCAACAGAAGACGACCCGCCGCAATGGCGGGTCTCCCGATCAGCCGACATCCCCGAGCCTCCCGTACGACGGGTGTCGCCGGGGCTGTGACTAGGGTTGGTCGACGTGGATGACGAGCCGCAGCTGTTCGACACGCCCGGGTCCCGTGGGGCGACGTCGGGCGGCTCGCTCGCCGACGCCACCCACTCCTCTGCCCCGTTGGCGGTGCGGATGCGTCCGCGCACCCTCGAGGAGCTGGTCGGCCAGGAGCAGCTGCGCGCGCCCGGCTCGCCGCTGCGGCAGCTGGTCGAGGGCGACCAGTCGCTCTCACTGCTGCTGTGGGGGCCACCCGGCACCGGCAAGACCACGATCGCCTCGATCATCAGCCAGCAGACCGGGCGGCGCTTCGTCGAGGTCTCAGCCGTGTCCGCCGGCGTCAAGGAGGTCCGGGCGGCGATCGACTCCGCTCGGCGCCAGCTGGTGGCGACGGGGGAGGAGACCGTCCTCTTCGTCGACGAGGTCCACCGGTTCAGCAAGGCCCAACAGGACGCCCTGCTGCCCGGTGTCGAGAACCGCTGGGTGACCCTGGTCGCGGCGACCACGGAGAACCCGTCGTTCAGCGTGATCTCGCCGCTGCTCTCACGCAGCCTGCTGCTGCGCCTGCAGTCGCTGACCGACGACGACATCGCCGCCGTCCTCGACCAGGCGGTCGCCGACGAGCGTGGTCTCGACGGCGAGCTGGTGCTCGAGGACGCGGCCCGCGAGCACATCGTGCGCCTCGCGGGCGGCGACGCCCGCCGCTCGCTGACCTACCTCGAAGCCGCGGCGGGGGCGGCGAGGAGCAAGGGCAGCGCCACCATCGACGTCGAGACCGCCGAGACCGCGGCCGACCAGGCGGCGGTGCGCTACGACCGCGACGGTGACCAGCACTACGACGTGGTCAGCGCCTTCATCAAGTCGGTCCGCGGCTCCGACGCCGACGCCGCCCTGCACTACCTCGCGCGGATGATCGAGGCGGGGGAGGACCCCCGGTTCATCGCCCGCCGCCTGATGATCCTGGCCAGCGAGGACATCGGCCTGGCCGATCCGACCGCGCTCACCACCGCGGTCGCCGCCGCCCAGACGGTCCAGCTGATCGGCATGCCCGAGGCCCAGCTGACGCTGGCCCACGCCACCATCGCGCTCGCCGTCGCGCCCAAGTCCAACGCCGTGACCACCGCGATCTTCGAGGCCGTCGCCGACGTCCGGGCCGGCAAGATCGGCCAGGTCCCACCCCACCTTCGCGACGCCCACTACGCCGGCGCCAAGTCGCTGGGCCACGGCCAGGGATACGTCTACAGCCATGACGCCCCGTTCGGTGTCGCCGAGCAGCAGTACGCCCCCGACGTCGTCCTCGACGCCGCCTACTACCGCCCGACCGAGCTCGGCGCGGAGGCCGCGGTCAAGCAGCGGTGGGAGCGGGTACGCCGGATCATCCGCGGCAAATAGCGGCAAATAGTGGTCGCCACCAGAAGCTCTTCGGGCGCCCCGCACCCCGGGCACGCGCCTGGCGGCGTTGGCGTCGCTCGTTGGACGACCCGGTACGACTTCGCTCCGCCGCCTTGCCGTGCACGCACCCGGGGGCCACTCCGTTCAGACCCGGGTCGCCGACGAACAACTTCTGGCGGCAACCACTAGGCTTGTCCGTCGTGACCTCCGAGCTCGCCGTCCCGACCTGGCTGGTCGTGGTGACCCTCGTCGCCGTCGTGGCGCTCGGCGTCGCGGCGTACCGGCTGTCCCGGTCCGTGCGCCAGGCACGCAGCCACACCGAGGCGCTGCTCGCCGCGGCCGCGCAGGACGCCGACGCGCTGCGCCAGCAGCTGGCCGGCATCGAGGCCGAGCTGGCAGCCGGGCAGGAGCGTGCCACGCGCCGGGAGCGGACGCCGGTCGCCGTGGTCGACGACCGCGAGTACGTCATCACCGACCTCGGACAGGAGCACGGCCCTCGGGTCCCGGCCCGCGTCGTACCCGCGCCGATGTTCGCCGACATCGTGCTGCGCGAGAGCGTCATCAAGACCGCAGCGCTCGCCGCGGGGCTGCGCCGGGCCCTGTCGCCCGAGGTGCGCAACCGGATCCGGTTCGAGATGAGGCGCGAGGTCAAGCGCTCGCGCAAGGAGCGCCGCCTGATGCTCAGGGCCGCCCGCCGTGACCTGGAGTCGCGCCAGCGCGCGACCCTGCGCCCCGACGTCGAGGTGTCCTCGTGAAGGGCACGGTCTGGTTCGCGGCGGGTGCGGCTGCCGGCGTCTACGGCATGGTCCGCGTCCGCCGCCTCGCCGAGGCGTTCACCCCCGACGGCATGCGAGACCGCATCGGCGCGGCCGTGCTCGGCGCCCGGATGTTCGGCGAGGAGGTCGCCCGCGGCCAGGCCGCGGCCGAAATCCACTTGCGACAGCGCTTCGACGGCGCCGACGCTGGTCCGCCCCAACTGATGAAACCCCAGCCCAGCAAGGAAGGCACCCGTTGAGCGAGCAGTACCTGAGCAGCGCGGAGATCCGCAACCGGTTCCTCGCCCACTTCGAGGCGCGCGGCCACACCGTCGTACCGTCGGCCTCGCTGCTGCTCGACGACCCCAACCTGCTCTTCGTCAACGCCGGCATGGTGCCGTTCAAGCCCTACTTCCTGGGCCAGGAGACGCCGCCGTTCCAGCGCGCGACCAGCGTCCAGAAGTGCGTGCGGACCCTGGACATCGAGGAGGTCGGCAAGACCACCCGCCACGGCACGTTCTTCCAGATGAACGGCAACTTCTCCTTCGGCGACTACTTCAAGGAGGGTGCCGTCCAGTTCGCATGGGAGCTGATCACCCACGCCCAGGCCGACGGCGGCTTCGGCTTCGACCCCGACAAGATCTGGGTCACCGTGCTTCCCGACGACGACGAGGCGCGCGACGCCTGGAAGCGGATCGCGGGGCTGCCCGACGAGCGGATCCAGCCGCGCGGGCTCAAGGACAACTACTGGAACATGGGCGTGCCCGGTCCCGGCGGCCCGTGCAGCGAGATCTACATCGACCGTGGCCCCGAGTTCGGGCCCGACGGCGGTCCCGAGGCCGACGAGGACCGGTTCCTGGAGATCTGGAACCTGGTCTTCATGCAGGAGGAGCTCAGCGCCGTCCGGGCGAAGGACGACTTCGACATCGCCGGCCCGCTGCCCAGCAAGAACATCGACACCGGCATGGGCCTCGAGCGGGTCGCGTACCTGCTCCAGGACAAGCACAACATGTACGAGATCGACACGATCTTCCCCGTCATCGAGAAGGCGATGGACCTCTCCGGGAAGAAGTACGGCGCCAGCGGCGCCGACGCGCACGTCGACGACGTCCGCTTCCGCGTGGTCGCCGACCACGTGCGCAGCTCGCTGATGCTCATCGGCGACGGCGTCACGCCCGGCAACGAGGGCCGCGGCTACGTGCTGCGCCGCCTGCTGCGCCGCGCGGTGCGCAACATGCGCCTGCTCGGCTACCAGGACCCGTCGCTGCCCGAGCTGCTGCCGGTCTCGCGCGACAAGATGGGGGAGAGCTACCCCGAGCTGGTCACCGGCTGGGACCGGATCGCCCAGGTCGCCTACGCCGAGGAGGAGGCGTTCCGCAAGACCCTCCAGGCCGGCACCCAGATCTTCGACCTCGCCGCCGGCGACGTGAAGCAGTCCGGCGCCACCACCATCCCCGGTGACAAGGCGTTCGCGCTCCACGACACCTACGGCTTCCCGATCGACCTGACCCTCGAGATGGCCGCCGAGGCCGGCCTGAGCGTCGACGAGCCGGGCTTCCGCCAGCTGATGGCCGAGCAGCGCGAGCGGGCCAAGGCCGACGCGCGCGCCAAGAAGGGCCAGCACGCCGACACCGGCGTCTACCGCGCCATCCTCGACGCCAACGGCCCGACCGAGTGGCTCGCCTACGAGACCCTCGAGACCGAGTCGAAGCCGCTGGCGCTGCTGCGCGAGGGCGCCGCCGTACCCGTGCTCACCGGCGGCGAGATCGGTGAGCTGGTCCTCGACCGCACCCCGTTCTACGCCGAGTCCGGCGGCCAGGTCGCCGACGCCGGAGTCATCGAGTTCGAGGGCGGCGCCGTCGAGGTGCTCGACGTCCAGCGTCCGGTCCGCGGCCTCGTGGTCCATCAGGTCCGCGTCGTCGACGGCGAGCTGCCCGCCGACGCCCGGCTGCTTCACGCCAAGGTCGACCCGCAGTGGCGCATCGGCGCCCGCCAGGCGCACTCCGGGACCCACATCGTGCACGCCGCGCTGCGCGAGGTGCTCGGGCCCACCGCCCTGCAGTCCGGCTCCTACAACCGGCCCGGCTACCTGCGCCTCGACTTCGGGTGGCTCAATGCGCTCTCGCCCGAGCAGGTCCGCGAGATCGAGCAGGTCTCCAACAACGCGCTGCGCGCCGACCTGCCCGTCGCCTGGCAGTACATGACCCTCGGCGAGGCCAAGGACTGGGGCGCGATCGCCCTCTTCGGTGAGACGTACGACGACCGATCAGTCCGCGTGGTCGAGATCGGCGGCCCGTGGTCGCGTGAGCTGTGCGGCGGCACGCACGTCGACCACTCCAGCCAGGTCGGCACCATCGTGGTCACCAGCGAGGCCTCCGTCGGCTCCGGCAACCGCCGCATCGAGGCGCTGACCGGCGTCGAGGGCTTCGACTACCTCGCCCGCGAGCGCGACGTGGTCGGCCAGCTCTCCACGCTGCTCAAGACCCAGCCCGGCGACATCGTGGGCCGGGTCGGCGACCTCGTCGAGCGGCTCAAGCAGAGCGAGAAGGAGATCGAGAGGATCCGTCTCGCCCAGCTGCTGTCCGGCGGTGCCGCGCTGGCCGAGGGCGCGAGCGACGTCAACGGCGTGCGCCTGGTCGCCCAGCGCCTCGACGGCGCGAGCGGCGGCGACGTGCGCACCCTCGCGACCGACGTCCGCGCCCGGCTCGCCGGCGACGCCCCCGCGGTCGTGATTCTCATCGGTGCGGCCGACGGCAAGGCGGCGATCGTGGCGGCGCTCAACGACGCGGCCCAGGCCCGCGGCCTCGCGGCCGGCGACCTGGTCCGCGCGGCGGCGCCCTTCCTCGACGGCAAGGGCGGCGGCAAGGCCGACATGGCGCAGGGCGGCGGAACGGACGTGTCCCGCATCGACGAGGCGCTGGCCGCCGTGACCGCTGCGGTGGCGCAAGGCTGATGAGGCACGGCGTCCGCCTCGGCGTCGACCCGGGCGACGCGCGGATCGGCGTCGCCCGCAGCGACCCGTCCGGCGTGCTCGCGACGCCGGTCGAGACGGTGCGGCGCGGCAAGGGCGACCTGCGTCGCCTCCACCAGATTCTCGCCGAGGAGAACGCGGTGGAGGTCGTGATGGGCCTGCCCCGCTCGCTCGGCGGCGGGGAGGGCCCGGCGGCGCTCAAGACCCGCGAGTTCGCCGTACGCCTGGCCCGGCGGATCGAGCCCGTCCCGGTGCGGCTGGTCGACGAGCGGCTCACGACCGTGACCGCGGAGGCTATGCTGCGCGACCAGCGCAAGGGAGCGAAGCGCCGAGCCGTGGTCGACCAGGTCGCGGCCGTCGTCATCCTCCAGCAGGCGCTGGATGCAGAACGCGCGACCGGCAACCCTCCGGGGGAGCTGGTGACCCCCACGCACGAGGAGACGCATGACTGAGCCGCTGCCCGAGCAGGTCGAGGACGCAGGTCACGACCTGCTCCCCGGTACGGCGGCCGGTGGCCGCCGGCGGGCCGAGAAGCGGCGTCGGGGCGGTTGCCTGCCGATGCTGCTCGTGGTGGTGCTGTTCTGCGGCATCGTCGCCTGGTTCGCGCGCGGCGCGATCGCCGACGTCAAGGACATGTTCGCCGGCCCCGAGGACTTCGCCGGACCGGGCAGCGGCGAGGTCACCTTCGTCATCGACCCCGGCCAGTCGGTCTCCTCGATGGGCGCCGAGCTGCAGGACCTCGGCGTGGTGAAGTCCTCCGATGCCTTCGTCGACGCCGCGGCCAAGGACGGCCGCTCCACCAAGATCCAGGCGGGCACCTACCTGCTCAAGAGCCGGATGAAGGCCGCCGACGTCGTCGCGATCCTCGTCGACCCCTCGCAGATCGCCCAGGACACGGTGACCATCCCCGAGGGCAAGCGGACCTCGGACATCGTCAAGATCCTCGCCAAGAGCACCGACTTCAAGGCCAAGCAGTTCCAGGCGGTGCTCGACGACCCGGCTGCGCTCGGCCTGCCCGCGTCGGCGGGAGGCAACCCGGAGGGCTACCTGTTCCCGGCGACCTACACGATCACCCCGGCCGACACCCCGCAGTCGATCCTGGCCGCGATGGTCGCCAAGGGGGAGTCGGTGATGACCGACCTCGGCCTCGACGCCCAGGCACAGGCGCTCGGCCTGACCGCCCACGAGGTGCTGACCGTCGCGAGCATGCTGGAGTTCGAGGCGAACCGCACCCAGGACTACCCGAAGGTGGCGCGGGCGATCTACAACCGCCTCGACAAGGGGATGGCCCTGCAGTCGGACGCCACGGTCGCCTACGCGAACGGGCTCTCCGGCGAGGTGTGGACCACCTCCGCGCAGCGCGACATCGACTCGCCCTACAACACCTATGCCAACACCGGCCTGCCGCCGGGACCGATCGGCAACCCCGGCCAGGCGACCATCGACGCCGCGCTGCACCCGGCAGAGGGGCCGTGGCTGTACTGGGTCGTGGTCAACCTCAAGACCGGCGAGACCGTCTTCTCGACCACGCTGGCCGAGCACAACGCGGCGACCGAGCGGCTTCGTGAGTACTGCAAGACCTCCGACGCCTGCTGATGCCGTGCCGATGAGGTGTGCGGTCCTGGGCGACCCGGTCGCCCACTCGCTCTCGCCGAGCCTGCATCGGGCGGGGTACGCCGCGCTCGGCCTGGAGGCGACGTACGACGCCGTGCGGGTGCCGGCCGGTGGGCTGGCCGGTTTCGTGGCCGGCCTCGGACCCGAGTGGCGGGGGTTGTCGGTGACCGCGCCGCTCAAGCGCGAGGCCCTGGCGCTGGCCGACGAGGTCTCCGACCTCGCCGTGCTGGCCGGTGGCGCCAACACCCTGGTGCGGACCCCGACCGGGTGGCTCGCCGACAACACCGACGTCCCGGGTGCGGTGGCGGCGATCCGGGAGCGCTTCGCCGGGGACCTGTCGACGGCGACCGTGCTCGGCGGCGGCGCGACCGCCGCGAGCGTGGGCCTGGCGCTCGCCGATCTCGGGATCGGTGCCATCACCGTCGCGGCCCGCAACCCGGCCAACGCGGCGGCTGCGGTGGCGGCGATCGAGCGTCACCCGTCGGCTCCCCGGGTGGTCGTCGTACCGCTGGACGAGGTGGGCCGGGCCGGGAACGTCCTGGTGTCCACCGTCCCCGCCGCGGCCCAGACCGACGACCTGGTCGGGCGGGTGCTGCCCGCGGACGTGGTCTTCGAGGTGACCTACAACGAGTGGCCCACCCCGCTGGTCGCCGCGGCCCTGTCCGCCGGAGCGACCGTCGTGTCCGGGCTGGACCTGCTCGTCCACCAGGCGGTGCTCCAGTTCGGCATGTTCACTGGTCACGACGGGCCACTGGACGCCATGCGCTCGGCGGGCGAAGCCGCGCTCGCGGCTCGGTAGGTTCGGCGCCATGGAGTGGGTGCCCGCGCTGGCCTGCGCGCTCCTCGGCGCGGCGCTGGGGCTGACGGTGCCGTGGCTGATCGCGCTGTGCCCCGAGCCGGAGCACGACCCGAGCGAGAACCCCGCCGACTTCCCCGACCACGTCCCGTTCGCGGATCTCGCCGCCCGTCCCGGGCTGCGGCTGCGCAGCGCCCTGGCGTGCGGGCTCGCGGCCGGCGTGTTCGGCCTGGTGCTCGGCTGGAGCTGGGCTCTGCTCTGGCTGCTCGTCCTGGTGCCCGTGTGCTGCGCGCTGACGGTGATCGACTACGTCACCTGGTACCTCCCGTCGCGCCTGATCCGGCCCTCCTGGCTGGTGACCGGCGTCCTGGTCGGCGTGGTCGCGGTGGTCCTCGGCGACGAGACGGTGGCGCTGTGGGGGCTGATCGGGTTCGTCGCCCTCGGCGGCTACTACGGCCTGATTCGGCTGGTCAGCCCGCGCGCGATGGCCGGCGGCGACGTCCGGCTCGCCGCGCTGCTCGGCATCGCGCTGGGCCCGTTCGGTGCGCCGGTCCTGGTCGCCTCCGTCCTGGCGGCCGCGGTCCTCGGCGTGCTGGGCATGGTGCCCATGCGACGCAGCGGCACGATGATCCGCCGGCGGGTGCCATACGGGCCGTTCCTCGTGCTGGGCGGGCTGGTCGCCGTCGTCGTGGGACAGGTCCTCGGCGGCTGAGCTCGCATCGCGTCAAGGTATGCTGATGTCATACCAAGGAGGTCCGGATGGCGGTTCGCAAGGTGGCAGTGACACTGCCCGAGGAGCTGTACGAGCTGGTCGAGAGGGCACGAGCGGTCGAGCACCGCTCCCGCTCCGAGGTCATCCAGGAGGCCATCCGCACGCATTTCGGTGAGGCCGTCTACGTGCCGAGCGACGACGAGCGTCGTCGGCTGGTCGAGGCGCTCGACGAGGTCGAGACGCATCCCGAGCGGGTTCGGGACTGGGACGAGGTGCGTTCGGAGCTGTGGACCGGGCGGTGACGGTCCGGCTGACGACCCTCGCCGCGGCGGACCTGGAAGAGATCGTCGAGCACTACGACGAGCATGCCTCCGGCCTCGGCGCCGAGTTCTTGCAGTCGTTCGATCGCGTCATCGAACGACTGCAGATGTTCCCCGACGGCGCACCGCCGGTCGACGGGCTTCCCGGGGTGCGTCGGGTACGAGTCCGGCGCTTCCCCTATGGCGTCTTCTACCGGGCCGCGCGCGGCGACGTGCTGTTGCTCCGGGTGCTGCATGCCCGCCGCGACGTGGTGGGACAGGTCGCCGCGGACTGAGGCATGCGTGGGAGACTGGTGCCCATGTTGCGCTGGCTGACCGCGGGGGAGTCCCACGGCCCCTCCCTGGTCGCGATCCTCGAGGGGCTGCCGGCCCACGTCGAGGTCACGACCGATGACATCTCCGACTCGCTCGCCCGCCGTCGCCTCGGCTATGGCCGCGGCGCCCGGATGAAGTTCGAGGCCGACGAGGTCACCATCACCGGAGGCGTGCGGCACGGGCGCACCCAGGGCGGGCCGGTCGCGATCCAGGTCGGCAACACCGAGTGGCCGAAGTGGGAGACCGTGATGGCGGCCGACCCGGTCGACCCAGCCGTGCTGGAGGCCCAGGCCCGCAACGCCCCGCTCACCCGCCCGCGGCCCGGCCACGCCGACCTCGCGGGCATGCAGAAGTACGACTTCGCCGACGCCCGCCCGATCCTCGAGCGCGCCTCCGCCCGCGAGACCGCGGCGCGGGTCGCGCTCGGCCGGGTGGCCAGCAACTTCCTCGAGCAGGCCACGGGTGCGCGCATCGTCAGCCACGTGCTGGAGATCGGCGGCGTCCGTACGCCGTCGCGCGACCTCCCCGCCCCGGCCGACGTCGAGCGCCTCGACGCCGACCCGGTGCGCTGCCTCGACGCCGACGGCTCGAAGCTCATGGTCGAGCGGATCGACCAGGCCCACAAGGACGGCGACACCCTCGGCGGCGTCGTCGAGGTCGTCGTCCACGGCCTCCCGCCGGGCCTCGGCTCCCACGTCCACTGGGACCGCCGTCTCGACGCGCGCCTCGCCGGCGCGTTGATGGGCATCCAGGCGATCAAGGGCGTCGAGGTCGGCGACGGCTTCGAGCTGGCCGCGACCCCGGGCTCCCTGGCCCATGACGAGATCGTCCCGACCGAGGACGGCCTCCGGCGCGTCTCCGGCCGCTCCGGCGGCACCGAGGGCGGCATGACCACCGGCGAGATCCTCCGCGTCCGCGCGGCGATGAAGCCGATCGCCACCGTCCCGCGCGCGCTGCGCACCGTCGACCTCGCCACCGGCGAGGAGGCGGTCGCGCACCACCAGCGCTCCGACGTCTGCGCGGTCCCCGCAGCCGGCATCGTCGCCGAGGCGATGGTCGCGCTGGTGCTCGCCGAGGCGGTGCTGGAGAAGTTCGGCGGCGACTCGGTCCAGGAGACCCGCCGCAACGTGCAGTCGTACCTCGACACCCTCCGGTTCAAGTGACGGGCGGGCCGCGTGCGGTCCTGATCGGCACCATGGGCGCCGGCAAGACCACCGTCGGCCGGCTGCTCGCCGAGCGGCTCGGGGTCGGGTTCGCCGACACCGACGAGCTGATCGAGGCGCAGCACGGCAAGTCCGTCCAGGACATCTTCGTCGAGGACGGCGAGGCGACCTTCCGCGCGCTCGAGCGGGCCGCGGTCGCGCGTGCGCTCGACGAGAGCGACGGCGTGCTCTCCCTGGGCGGCGGCGCGGTGCTCGACCCCGCCACCCAGGCCCTGCTCGCGGCCCACCAGGTCGTCTTCCTGCGTGTCGGGCTCGCCGACGCCGTCAAGCGGGTCGGCCTCGGCTCCGGGCGTCCGCTACTGCTCGGCAACGTGCGAGCCCGGGTCAAGCAGCTCCTCGACGAGCGTGCTCCGGTCTACGCCGGCCTGGCCCGGATCACCGTGGACACCGACGGTCGCGCGCCCGCCGAGATCACCGCCGAGATCGTCACCGCCCTCCAGGGAGAACCCGCATGAGCGAGCCCACTGTCATCCCGGTGACCGCCGCGGCGCCGTACGACGTCGTGGTCGGCCACGGTGTCCTCGACCGCCTGCGCGGCCTGCTGCCCGCCGGCGTCCAGCGGGTCGCCATCATCACCCCCGAGTCGCTCGAGGAACTGCTCGAGCCGTTCGCCGACCTGCTCGAGGGCCTCGACGTCGTCGTGCTCCAGGTCCCCGACGGCGAGGAGGCGAAGAACTGGGAGGTCGCCGCGGCCTGCTGGGAGTCGCTCGGCGAGGAGGGCTTCACCCGCTCCGACGCCGTGGTCACCCTCGGCGGCGGCGCGACCACCGACCTCGGCGGCTTCGTGGCCGCGACCTGGCTGCGGGGCGTCGCGGTCGTCCACGTCCCGACCACCGTGCTGGCGATGGTCGATGCCGCGGTCGGCGGCAAGACCGGGATCAACACCCCCGCCGGCAAGAACCTGGTCGGCTCCTTCCACGAGCCGGCCGGCGTGCTGTGCGACCTCGCGCTGCTCGAGACCCTCCCGCGCGCCGAGGTCGTGGCCGGGCTCGGCGAGGTCGTGAAGTGCGGCTTCATCGCCGACCCGCGCATCCTCGAGCTCGTCGAGCAGACCGACCCGTCGGCGCTGACCGCGGACTCGCCGGTGCTGCGCGAGCTGGTCGAGCGCGCGATCCGGGTCAAGGCCGACGTCGTCGCCGACGACCTCAAGGAGACCGGGGGAGTCGACGGCCATCCCGGCCGGGAGGTCCTCAACTACGGGCACACCCTCGCGCACGCCATCGAGCGGGCCACCGACTACTCCATCCGGCACGGCGAGGCCGTGGCGCTGGGGTGCGTGTACGTCGCCGAGCTGGCCGCGCGCGCCGGGTCCCTGTCGCCCGAGGTCGTCGAGCGCCACCGCGCGGTGTTCGGCCGGGTCGGCCTGCCGACCTCGTGGAGCGGCGCCGACTTCGACACCCTGCTCGCCACGATGCGGGTGGACAAGAAGGCCCGCGGCAACCAGCTGCGCTTCGTCGTGCTCGAGGACCTGGCCCGCCCGGTCGTGCTCGCCGGTCCGTCCGAGGCGGACCTGCGGGCGTCGTACGCCGCCCTCGGTTCCCTAGGATCGAGCGCATGAGCAAGCGTGACGTCTACGTCCTCAACGGCCCCAACCTGGGCCGCCTCGGCAGGCGGCAGCCGGAGATCTACGGCACGACGACGCACCTCGACCTGCAGAACGAGCTGATGCCGCGGTGGGGCAAGGAGCTCGGGCTCAAGATCCACTTCTCGCAGACCAACCACGAGGGCGAGCTGCTCGACTGGCTCAACCACGCGGCCGACAAGGCCTGGCCGGTCGTGCTCAACGCGGGCGCCTGGACCCACTACTCCTACGCCCTCTACGACGCCTGCGCGCAGCTGACCGCGCCGCTCGTCGAGGTGCACATCAGCGCGCCGTCGAAGCGGCCCGAGGAGTTCCGGCACACCTCGGTGGTCACCCCCCACGCTGCGAAGGTGATCGAGGGCGAGGGCATCGACGGCTACCGGCAGGCGCTGGAATTCATCGCAGCGCGGCCTGCCCACTAGACTTGTCGGTCGGCCCTGTGTCGTGTGCTGGGGCCGACCCGATCTTCGACATCTCGACAGAAGGCTGACGCATGGCAACGACGAACGACCTCAAGAACGGCATGGTGCTGAACCTGGAGGGCCAGCTCTGGCAGGTGGTCGAGTTCCAGCACGTGAAGCCGGGCAAGGGCCCCGCGTTCGTCCGCACCAAGCTCAAGCACGTCGAGTCGGGCAAGAACGTCGACAAGACCTTCAACGCCGGCACCAAGGTCGAGACCGCCACGGTCGACCGCCGCTCGTTCCAGTACCTCTACAACGACGGCACCAACTTCGTCTTCATGGACGTCCAGGACTACGACCAGCTCGAGGTCGACCCGGCCATCGTCGGCACCGCCGCCGGCTTCCTCCTGGAGAACCAGGAGGTCATCCTGGCCACCAACGAGGGCCGCGTGCTCTTCATCGAGATGCCGGCCTCCGTCGAGCTGCTCGTGTCCTACACCGAGCCCGGCGTCGTCGGTGACTCCGCCACCGGTCGCACGAAGCCCGCCACCCTCGAGACCGGAGCCGAGATCCAGGTCCCGCTGTTCATCGAGCAGGGCGAGAAGATCAAGGTCGACACCCGCGAGGGCGGCTCGTACCTCTCTCGCGTGAAGGGCTGATCACCCTCGTGGGAGCCCGGACCAAGGCCCGCAAGCGCGCCCTCGACGTCCTGTACGCCGCCGACCTGCGCGGCGAGACGGGCGTCGAGGCGCTCGAGCGGGTCATCGCCGAGGGCGAGGCCCCGGCGAACCCCTACACCGCCGTGCTCGTGCGCGGCGTGAGCGAGCGCCGTGATCGGATCGACGAGGTGCTCGAGGAGTTCTCCACCGACTGGAGCCTGGCCCGGATGCCCGCGGTCGACCGCAACGTGCTCCGGATCGGCGTCTGGGAGCTGCTCTGGGCCGACGACGTGCCCGACACCGTCGCGGTGACCGAGGCGATGGGCCTGGTCCGCGAGCTGTCGACCGACGAGTCGCCGGCGTTCGTCAACGGGGTGCTGGGCGCGATCCAGCGCAAGAAGGCCACGCTCGTCTGAGCGCAGACAGCCCGCCGGGCCACGGTCGTGAGACCGGGCGCGGCGGGCTGCGTGCTCCCCGGACCTGGGCCGGCTCAGAGCACGACGGTGACCGTCTTGCTCTCGGTGTTCGCGAGGATGCCGTCGTAGCCGCACTCACGCCCGACGCCGGAGGCCTTCAGGCCGCCCCACGGCAGCTGCGGCATCAGCGGCGACCAGCCGTTGACCCCGATGGCACCGGCCTGCAGGCCGGCCGAGAGCGCGTGCGCCCGGGCCAGGTCGTTGGTGTAGATCGTCCCCGCGAGGCCGTACGCCGTGTCGTTGGCCAGCCGCAGCGCCTCCTCGTCCGAGTCGAACGGGATCACCGTGGCGACCGGGCCGAAGATCTCCTCGCGCGCGATGGTCATCTCGTTGGTGCCCGCGAAGACCGTCGGCTCCACGAAGAAGCCGGCCTCGCCGACGGCCCGACCTCCCGCGACCAACCGGGCGCCCTCGGCGGATCCGGCCGCGACGTAGCCGAGGACCCGGTCGCGCTGGGCCGCGTTGACGAGCGGGCCGAGCGTGGTGGTCGGGTCGAACGGGTCGCCGAGCACCTGGGCGCCGGCCGCACCGCCGAGGCCGTCGAGGACGGCGTCGTACAGCGACCGGTGCACGAAGACCCGGCTGCCCGCCGCACAGGTCTGGCCGGAGTTGGCGAACACGCCCATCCCGATCGACGGGAACACAGCATCGAGGTTCGCGTCCGCGCACACGATCTGGGCCGACTTGCCGCCGAGCTCCAAGGTGGTGCGCTTGAACGTGTCGGCGGTGACCTTCTGGATCTCGCGCCCGACCTGCGTCGAACCGGTGAAGCTCACCTTGTGCACTCCCGGGTGCCGCACGAGCGCGGCGCCGGTGACGGTGCCCTCGCCGGGAAGGACCTGCACGACGCCGGCCGGGAACCCGGCCTCCTCGACGAGCCGGGCCAGGTGGAGGATCGACAGCGAGGCGTCCTCGGCCGGCTTCACGATCACGGTGTTGCCGCAGGCCAACGCCGGGGCGAGCTTCCAGCCCAGGATCATCAGCGGTGCGTTCCACGGCACGATCGCGGCGATCACGCCGACCGGCTGGCGCAGGGTGTAGGCGTGGGTCGGCCGGCCGAAGTACCCGTCGTTGCTGATCTGCTCGCCGTTGATCTTGTCGGCCCAGCCGGCGTAGTAGCGGAGCGTGGCGACCAGGTTGGGCACGAACAGCATCTGGGCCAGCCCGTTGGGCACGCCCATGTCGAGCGAGTCGAGGTTGGCCAGGACGGTGGCGTCGCGCTCGACGAGGTCGGCGAGCCGGTGGATCAGCGCTCCCTTGCCTGACGGCGGGACCGCGGCCCAGTCCCCGTGGAGGGGGGCGGTCGCGGCGGCCACGGCCGCGTCGACGTCCTCGGGCGAGGCCGCGGAGACCTCGGCGAGCGGTGCGCCGGTCGACGGGTTGAGCGAGGTGAACGTGCCCGCGCGGCCCGGGACGAACGATCCGCCGAGGAAGAGGTCGGTGGTGAGCTCGGTGGTGAGCTCGGGAGTTGCCGTCATCTGAGTGCTCCTGCTTCGTGTGGTGGTGGGCCGGCGCTCAGCGGCCGAGGATGAGGTCGGCGGCCCGCTCGGCGATCATCGCCGTGGGCGCGTTGGTGTTGCCCGTGGGTACCGACGGCATGATCGAGGCGTCGGCGACCATCAGGCCCTCGAGGCCGATGACCTCGAGGGTGGGGGAGACGACCGCGTCGGGACCGGTGCCCATCCGGCAGGTGCCGACCTGGTGGTGGTAGGTCTGCACCGAGCGACGCACCCATGCTTCGAGAGCCTCGTCGCTGTCGTCCGTGCCGGGCCCCGGCTGCACCTCGCGAGCACCCCAATCCTCAGCGAGCGGGCCGACAGCGGCGACCTGGCGACACTGGCGCACCGAGGCGACGAGGGCGGCGACGTCGTCGTCGTGGCTGAGCACGCCGTAGTCGATGAGCGGCTCGGCCGCGGGGTCGGTGCTCGCGAGCGAGACGGTTCCGGTGCTCTTGGGCCGGATCAGGCCCGCGTGCAGGGTGAAGCCGGACGACGGCCCGGTCATCGCGGGGTCGTAGTAGAACGGGATGGAGAAGTTGATCGGCTGGGTGTCCGGGACGGGCAGTGCCGGGTCCGACCTCCAGAACCAGTGCGTCTGCGTGACCGGCTGGAAGGCCTGTGGTGGGGCGATCTCGCGCTTCTCGGTGCCGAAGATGACGGGGACCAGCCAGTGGTCCTGCAGGTTCGCGCCCACGCCGGGCAGGTCGACGAGGACCGGGACGTCCAGCGTCCCCAGGTGGGCGGCCGGTCCGATGCCGCTGCGCAGCAGGACACCGGGAGAGGCCAGCGCGCCCGTGCAGAGCACGACCCGGTCGGCATCGATCGTGCGGGACTCGCGGTCGACGACGACCACGGCTCCGGTCGCACGCCCGTCGGAGACGACCACGCGGTCCACGAGCGCGCCGGTGACCAGGGTGAGGTTCGGGTGGTCGAGGACGTCGCGCATGTACGCCGCCCAGGTGGACAGCCGCTTCCCGTCGCGCAGGTTGAGCTGCATCCGCGAGACGCCGTCCTGGTCGCCGGAGTTGTAGTCGTCGTTGAGCGGCAGTCCGGCGGCGACGGCGGAGTCGATGATCGCCTGCTGGATCGGCGTGAGCTCGGGCCGGACCCGGTCCATGAACCCCTCGCCGGTGTCGAGGTCGGCCTCGATCCGGTCGAACAGCGGTTCCACCTCGGCCCAGCTCCAGCCCTTGTTGCCGGCGTCGGCCCACCCGTCGTAGTCCCAGGCGGTGCCGCGGACCCAGATCGTGCCGTTGAGCTGGCCGGAGCCGCCGACGACCTTGCCGCGCGGCGTCATGATCCGCCGATCCCCGGCATGGGCCTGCGGGGTGCTGGACCAGCCCCAGTTCTCGGGTCCGCCCCAGAGCTCGCCGACGCGGGAGAGGTCGTGGATGGCCGGGTTCGTGTCCATCCCGCCCGCCTCGACGAGGGTCACGGAGAGGCCGGCGTCGAGCAGGCGCCGGGTCAGGACGGAGCCGGCGGTGCCTGCTCCGAGGATGAGGACGTCGGTGGTCATGTGCCGGCTCCTGTCGCGGGAACGGTTGGGCCCGAGAGATGTGGGGTGGGCGAGATCACGCTAGGAGCGGCGCGGGGGCGTGCTCCATGCGTACTAGGTGCAGTCCGCTGAGGATTTCCCCGACGCGGCATCCCGGCCGGTCAGTACAGCTCGATGAGCAGCCGGTCGCTGGTCGCACGCGAGACGCAGAGCGCCAGCTGGGTCTCCCGGTCGGTGGCGGTCAGGCAGTTGTCGCGGTGCTCGACGCTGCCCTCGAGCAGGCCGGACACGCACGAGCCGCAGACGCCCTCCTCGCAGGACTTGAACACCTCGATGCCGTTGTCCTCGAGGACGGCGAGGATCGAGCGGTCCGTAGGCACGTCGAACGTCTCGCCGGTGTCGAGCTCGACGGTGAACGGGCGGTCGCCGGTGGTGTCCACCTCGGAGGCCACGAAGTTCTCGAGGTGGAGGTGGTCCTCGCCGACCCGGGCCGCGAACGCCGTACCGACCTGCGTCATGAAGCCCTCCGGGCCGCAGGTGTAGACATGGCTGCTCGGTGTCAGCCGCGGAGCGATCGCGGCCAGCACCGTGGGCTGCTCGGTGCGCGGTACGCCGAGGTGCAGGCTGACCCGGTCGCGGAACTCGGCCCGGTTCTCGAGGAGGTCGACGAACGCCGCCTCCTCGCGGGAGCGGGCGAAGTAGTGCAGCTCGAAGGCGGCGCCGCGACTGTGCAGCTCGTAGGCCATCGAGAGCAGGGGCGTGATGCCGATGCCGCCGGCGACCAGCACGTGCCGGTCGGCGTCGTCGGCGACGGCGAGCAGGTTCCGCGGCTTGCTGACCTTGAGATGGTCGCCGACGGCCACCTCGTGGATCGCCGCGGACCCGCCACGGGAGGCGGCCTCCTTCTTGACCGCGATCAGGATCGACTCGGGGTCGTCGGGCGGCATGCACAGCGAGTACTGCCGCAGCACGCCGGTCGGCCCGACCACGTCGATGTGTGACCCGGCCGGGTACGGCTTGAGGGCCTGACCATCGGCGCGCACCATCCGCAGCGTGCGGATGCCGGGTGCCTCCTCGGTGATGTCGACGACGCGGAAGAGGATGTTCGTCATCTGGTGCTCCTAGCGGAGGTCAGCGGAGGTAGAGGCCGCCGTTGGCGTCCCAGCAGGCCCCGGTCACCGACGCGGCGTCCGGGGAGGCGAGCAGGGCGACCATGTCGGCGATGAAGCGCATGCTCCCGAGCCGGCCGACGGGGACGCCGGCGACGAGCGCGTCGAGGCCGTCGCCCAGTAGGTCACGGACCATCGGGCTGTCCTGGGGGCCGGGGGAGATGGCGTTGACCGTGACCCCGCGGGCCGCGAGCTCGCGGGCGAAGACCTTGGTCGCCGAGAGCACCGCGCCCTTCGAGGAGGCGTAGTGGCCGCCGGTGGCGGTGCCACCGTTCTGGCCGGCCAGGGACGCGATGTTGACGATCCGGCCGTACCCGGCCTCGGCCATCCTGGTGCCGAAGACCTGGCAGGCGAAGAAGGTGCCGTTGAGGTTGACCCGCATCACCTCGTCCAGCTCGTCGGGCGTGATCTCCAGCAGGGGCCGGGCCTGGGTGCGAGCGGCGTTGTTGACGAGCACCTCGACGCTGCCGAGGTCGGCGAGGACGTCGGCGAGCAGCCGCTCGACGGCTGCGCGCTCGCTGACGTCGACGGTGTACGCGCGGGCGTCGGGGCCGCGCACCGACAGCTCGTCGGCGAGCGCGGTGGCCGCCTCCGCCGCGACGTCGGCGACGGCGACCCGGTGCCCGCCGGCGTGCAGGCGCCGGACGATCTCGCGGCCGAGCCCGCTCGCGCCGCCGGTGACGACGGCGACCGGCGCCGGCATCGCCGCGTTCACAGCAGGAAGCCCGCCGCGGGTACGGCGTCGCTCGCGTCGACGAGACGGACCACCTTGCGCGCGATCCGGTCGTCCGCGGGCGTCGTACCGAGCCGGACGACGTGGTCGACGTCGCCCGCCCACAGGTCGTGGCTGCCGCGCTTGTAGGCGACCACGACCTGGGCGGCGCGCAGGGTCACCTCGTCGTCGGAGACGGCGCTCGGCACGAACCGGGACACGGTACGGACGGTCGTGGCGGCGTCGACGGCGGCGATGGCGAAGCCCTCGGTCATCCGGGCAACGCGCAGGCGCCGCATGCGGGCGTCGTCGTAGACCATGTTGAGGATGTCGTCGAAGGACTCCGCGTCACGGTCGATCGGGATCACGTAGACGGCGTCGTCGGCGTAGAGGCCCTGCCAGGTCTCGTAGTCCTTGGCGTCGAGGACGGCGGCCTCGCGCCAGACCAGCTCGATCGCGCGGACCACCCGCGGGTCGGCCACGGACAGCGCGGGTGCGGCGGCCACGGTCTCAGTCATCGCTCATCATCTGCTTCCACTGCTGGTAGGCGGCGCGCATGCCGGTCTCGTCGGTGACATGGCTGGTCGGCCAGCCGTCGTCCGACGGCTTCTCGCGGGCCAGGCCGCGGTTGACCATGATCGGCATCTCCGGTGCGCCGCGGGCGCCGCGCTGCACCCGGTCCCAACCCTCGGAGTCGTCGGGGGTGCCGAAGCCGAACGGCCCCTGGAAGTGCTCGTGGGCGCGCAGCCGCTCGCGGTTGACGGGATCCACGATCTCGGCCGGGCCGTCGGGGCCGAGGGCGACGTGCTCGATGTAGGTCTCGTCGACGCTGACCGGGCGCAGCACCCGGAGGAAGGAGATCGACATCGACACGTTCGGGAACAGGTTGAGGTTGAACCCGGTGCCGTGGACGGCACGGACCAGCCGCCGGATCTCGGCCTCGCCGACGCCGCGCTCGGTGAGCTCGGCGACGAGCCCGTCGAAGCGGGGCTGCAGCGGCTCGCTGCCGTCGTCGACCTCCAGGTCGGAGTGCTCGGGCACCATCTGCATGACGGAGTGGCCGTTGCCGAGGTCGTGCGTGACCGCCGTCGGGTCGGTCATGAACGACATCATCTCCGCGGTCTCGGCGTCGACCGAGGCCATCCAGGAGCGGTGCACGATCGGGAAGTGGTAGCCGTCGGTGGTGTTCTCGAGCTGGATCTTCCAGTTGCCCTTGTACTTGAACTGGTGGGTGCCGATCACCTTGATCGGGTAGCCGCCGCCCTGCCCCATGAACCGGTCGATCCACAGCCTCACGTCGCCGAGGAAGTCCTCCAGCGGCTCGATGCCGTCGGCGAACGTCGCGAACACCATGCCGCCGTACGACTCGGTGCGCAGCTTCTTCAGGCCCAGGCCGGACTTGTCCATCACGCCCTCGTAGCCGTCGGGATACGGGATGCCGCGCAGCTGGCCGTCGAGGCCGTACGACCACGCGTGGTAGGGGCAGGTGAACCCGTTGGCCTGCCCGGTGCGCTGCTCGCACAGCGAGGCACCGCGGTGCCGGCAGCGGTTGACCATGGTGTGGATCGCGCCCTTGCGGTCGCGGGTCACGATCACGGGCTGGCGCCCGACGTACGTCGACTTGAAGCTGCCCGGCTTCGGCAGCTCGGACTCGTGGGCGACCCACACCCAGGTGCTCTCGAAGATCCGCGTCATCTCCTGCTCGAAGATCTCCGGGTCGGTGTACATCCGGCCCGCGACGCGGTCGTCGAGGACCAGGTCGGCGGGCGGCAGGTCGTGGACGGTGTCGGCGGTGAACTCGGTGGTCATGACGATCAGTCCTCGTACTGGCGCGGGGTGAGGGCGCGGCCGATCCGCGCCTCGATGGTGGCGTACTTCCAGAGCTTCCAGGGGCTGGTCCCGACCGGGATCGTGCGCAGCAGCCCGCAGGCCTCCTTGACGCTCTCCTGGGTGTCGACGTCGCACAGCAGGTAGCAGGTCCAGGGCCAGCCGGCGGAGGGACCGACCATGTGGGAGTCGTCGTCGATGTCGCCGATGAAGTCGACGCCGGGCAGTGCCTTGATGCCGTCCATCAGGCCGACGAACGCGGTCCACACGTCACCGGTCTCGACGCCGCCCTCGGGCAGGTCGAAGAAGTTCTGGTTGATGCCGATGCAGAACAGGACGCGCAGGGTCGGGGTGCTCATCAGCGGGTCTCCTCTCGAGGACGGGTCGGAATGTGCGTGGCGCTCACTGGAAGCCGGGCACGGTCGGGGGCTGGCCCATCAGGACGGCGCCGGCGGCGTCGTACATCGCGGGTCCGAGGAAGGCGTGCTGCTGGGGCACGAGGGCATCGCCGAGCAGCCACTGCAGCGGGTGGGTCGTGGCGATCGCGCCGGTGCCGGAGAGCTGGATGACCTGGTTGACGGTGTCGGCGGCGGTCTTGGCGAGGTGGGTGGCGGACAGCCGCAGGTGGGCGTTGTGCTGCTCGGTCGTCGGGTCCCCGGCGAGGACGGTCTGCCAGGCCTCCTCGGTCACCTCGTAGAAGTAGGCGCGCGCCGAGCGCAGCGTCGCCTCCGCCTCGGCGAGACCGGTGCGGTAGTAGGCCCGATCGGCGAGCTTGGGGGCGCCGGTCACGCCGGTGCGACCGGCCCCGACCGCGGTGGCGAAGTCGAGCGCGGACCGCGCGACGCCGGCACCGACGACGGCCAGCACCTGGGCGGCGTAGGCGAGGGTGGGATAGCGGTAGAGCGGCTCGTCGACGGTCGGCTGCCCGCCGCGGATGAAGGTCCACTCGCGCGGCACCTCGACGTGGTCGACCGCGAGGTCGAAGGAGCCGGTGCCCTTCATCCCGACGACGTCCCACTCCTGCACGATCTCGACCTGGCCCGGCCGGAGCAGGGCGGTGCGCGGCTTGCCGGCGGTCGAGTCGTCGCCCGGGATCCCGACGCCGAGGATGTCGGCGCCCATGCAGCCGCTGGCGAACTTCCAGCGCCCGTTGACCAGGAAGCCGGACGGCGTGGGCTCGGCGTGCTGCACGGGGAAGAGCCCGCCCGCGAAGCACACGTCCGGACCGTCGGCGTACAGCTCGGCCTGGGTCTCCAGGGGGAGCGCGGCGAGGTAGACGAGGGCCGACCCGAAGCTCGCGACCCAGCCGGTCGAGCCGTCGACGGCCGAGATCCGCTCGATCCTGCGTAGGAACTCGCCGGGCGGCAGCGGCTCGCCCCCGAAGCGCCGCGGCGTCGAGGCCCGGTAGATGCCGGTCTCCTTGAGCCGGGCGACGAAGTCCGGCGAGACGTACCGCTGGTCGCGGAACTCCTGGCGGCGGGCGGTGAGCTCCACGAGCACGTCCTCAAGCGGGACGGCGGCCGTGCGGCTCTCCTGGGTCTGGACCATCGGGGTGCTCCTCATCGATTCATCGATCGGGTCTGGATCCGACGCTAGGTACGCCGCTGCGGGAGCGCGATTGGTCATTGCCTGCCCGGGAGCGGGGATTCCCTCCGGTGGGCGTAGGTGATTTCTTCAGCCCGCCACCGAGTCGGGGACTGCGGCCGGGGACGGTCGGCTCCTACGCTGGCCCGATGCAGGTCGACCCGGCGGCACCCGAGTTCGCGACCTCCGACTTCGTCGCGATGATGAACGCCTCGACCACGTGCGTCCTGGTCCACGACGCCGTCACGAAGAACATCCTGTGGGCCAACCCGGCGGCCTGCGAGATGCTCGAGTTCACGCTCGAGGAGATCCGGCCGCTCAAGGCCAACGACATGAGCAGCTCGGCGCAGCAGTACGACCGCGTTCTCGGCCGGGCCTGGCTGCACGAGGCGGTCGAGCACGGGTCGAGCCGCATCGAGTGGCACTACCGCTCCAAGTCCGGCCGGGTGATCCCGACCGACGCGCTGGCCGTGCGGGTGGAGCTGTCGCAGGGACCGGCGGTGATGGTGCAGTTCCGCGACATCGCCCGCGAGCAGCAGGTCGAGCGCGAGCTGAAGCTCACGACGTCGTACGTCGACGCGCTGGCACGGCACACCTCCACGGTCGCGTTCCTGCTCGATGCCGCCGGCGCCGTCCGCTTCGCCACCGACACGGCGCTGGGCTACATCGGCCTGACGGGCGACGACGACCCGCCGGCCGGGCACCCGCTCACGACCTACGGCCGCCTGCGCCGTGGTGGTCGTCCGGTCACGTGGGCGGAGACCGCGGCGGCCGCGGCACCGGTCGGTCCGGTCCAGCTGGAGCTGATCGGCGAAGGCGGCAGCACGACCTGGCTGGAGGGGAGCCTCGAACGCCTGCGGGTCCAAGAGGTCGACGCCTTCTTGATGATCCTGCACGACGTCTCGGAGCGGGTGCAGGGCGAGGTACGGCGCGAGCTGGAGCTACGCCACGAGAACTACCTGGCCCGCTACAACGCGATGGGTGACATGGCGATGGCCATCGCCCACGAGCTCGGCCAGCCGCTGTCCGCCGCCGGGAACTTCATCGCCGGCATCCGCACCCGCTCGACGGCGGCCGCCGGCTCGGGGGAGATGCCGCAGCGCCTCGCGGACCAGGTGGCGTACGGCCTCGACAGCGCCGCCCGGCAGATCGACCGGGCCACCGAGATCGTCACCGCCCTGCGCTCGTTCGTCGGACACCTCGAGCACGTCGAGCAGGTCGTCGACCTCAACGAGGTGGTCCGCGAGTGCCTGTACTTCATCCGCCTGCGCGCCGCCGCGAGCGGCGTCGAGCTGCGGGTCGAGCCCGACGACGGCCCGGTGCTGGTCCGCTGCGAGCAGGTGCTGACCGGCCAGGTCGTGATGAACCTGTGCTTCAACGCCATCGACGAGATGGCCGCCTGCGACGAGGCCGTGCGCGAGATCGTGGTGACCGTGCGGGCCTCGGAGGGGATGGGCGTGGTCACCGTCGACGACCGTGGTCGCGGCGTGACCCGCGACCCGTTCGCCGAGTCGTTCACCAGCAAGGAGGCGGGCAGCGGCATCGGCCTGGCGTTGAGCCACCGGATCATCACCCGCCAGCACGGCAGCATCTGGGCGGAGCTGCGCGATGGCGGCGGGTCCCGGTTCGGGTTCGCGCTGCCCCTGGTCGAGAGCCCCGCGTCGTAGGGGAAATCCTCAGCCGGCGAGGTGGAAGTCTCGATACCTCTGCGGCTGGTGCCGCGCCTAGCGTCGAGGCCATGTCCGAGGAGCTCACCACCACCCAGCGTGACTTCCGCGCCGCGATGGCGAACCTGTCGGCCGCGGTCAACGTCGTCACGACCGACGGCGTCAGCGGCCGGGCCGGCATCACCGTCAGCGCGGTGTGCTCGGTCACCGACACCCCGCCGACGCTGCTGGTCTGCGTCAACCAGGCCAGCTACACCCACGACATCTTCCGCACCAACCGCCGGGTCGCGATCAACGTCCTCGGTCGCCGGCACGAGGAGCTCGCCCTGCACTTCGCGGGCGCGACCCGGTTGCCGATGGAGGAGCGGTTCGCGCTGCCGGTGTGGGACCACGACCGGCACGGCGTACCCGTGCTCGACGACGCCGCCGCGGTGCTCGTCGGCCAGGTCGGTGCGGAGTTCACCCAGGGCACCCACACGGTGCTGTTCGTCGAGGTCGACCACGTCAGCGTCCGCGACGAGGCCGGCGCCCTGCTCTACTTCCAGCGCGGCTTCCACCAGATCGCGCCCGCGGACCGGGTCGCGGCGAGCGCTTGAGGCGGCTGAGCGGGATGACCGAGCGCACGACCCTGATGTGTTACAACGACACCCACGGCTACGGCTGGCGGCACGTGGACCTGTTCGTCCACGACAGCGAGGGCCGCGAGCTCAACTGGGTGCACTGGCAGGTCCCCGCCGACGGCCCGGAGGCCGCCGACGACGTCACCTCCCGGGTCGAGCCCTCCCTGCGTCGTACGTCGGACTGGCGGCACGCCGTCAGCGCCGGCGGGATGGACTACTGGGAGGCCGACGCCGTGTGGGAGGACGAGGCATGACCTCGGCCCCGTGGTCCCTGCGCACCCTGGTCGAGGACCTGCGGACCGGGCGGACCACGCCCGCGGACGTACACGCCCGGTTCCGCGCGCGGGTGGCCGCCACGGATCCCGTGCTGCGTGCCTGGGTCGAGCTCGCGCCGCCACCCCCGGACGCCGGGGCGGCCGGCTCACTCGGTGGTGTGCCGCTCGGCGTCAAGGACATCATCGACGTCGCCGGGCTGTCGACCCGGTGCGGCGCCGCCGTGCGCGCCGACGCGGGCCCGGCCCCGGCCGATGCCGCGATCGTGACGGCGTGGCGGTCCGCAGGCGCCGTACCCGCGGGCAAGACGGTCACCACCGAGTTCGCGTTCTTCGCCCCCGGTCCCACCGCCAACCCCGCGGCCCCCGGACACACGCCGGGCGGCTCGTCGAGCGGCTCCGCCGCCGCCGTCGCCGCGGGGCAGGTCCCGTTGGCGCTCGGCTCCCAGACCGCGGGCTCGGTCACCCGGCCCGCCTCCTACTGCGGCGTCGCCTCGCTCGTGATGAGCCACGGGCGGTACCCGGTCACCGGCGTCACCGGACTCAGCCCGAGCCTCGACAGCCATGGCGTGCTCGCCGCGTCGGCGTCCGACCTCGCCCTGGCCTGGGCAGCGCTGACCGGGACCCAGGATGCCGGGGCCGCCCTCGGGCGTGCGCCGCGGGTCCTGCTGTGGACCGGCGCGGCACTGGGCGTCGTCGAGGACGCCATGTCGGCCGCGCTCGAGGCGGCCGTCGACCGGCTGCGTGCGGCCGGTGCGAGCGTCGACCCGTTCCCCGAGGAGCGGCTCGTCGCCGAGCTCACCTGCGCACATCCCGTCGTGATGGCCTTCGAAGCCGCTCGCGAGCGCGCGGCCGAGCTGGCCCGCGCCGACGAGCTCAGCGAGCCCCTCGCGGCGCTGCTCCGGACCGGTGCGGCCACGTCCCACGCGGACTACCGGGCCGCGTGCGAGGTCGTGGACGCGGGGGAGCGGTCGCTCGCGGCCCACCTGTCGTCGTACGACGTCGTGCTCGGCCCCGCGGCACCCGGTGCAGCGCCTCGCGGCCTCGCCGCGACGGGTGACCCTGTCCTCAGCCGGGCCTGGCAGGCGCTGGGCCTGCCCACCGCAGCGGTCCCCGGCCTCGTCGACGAGGCGGGCCTGCCGCTCGGCGTCCAGCTCGTCGGCCGCCGCCGCGGGGAGACCGAACTGCTCGGCCACGCCACGTGGCTCGAACGACACCTGACCGGAGCGCTTCGGTCCTAGAGTGAGGGTGGTGCCCGATGAACCCGTCCGCCTCCGCAACCCCGCGTGAACCCGTGACCCCTGTGGTCCACATCGTCGACGACGACGAGGACCTCCGGCAGTCGCTGGTGTTCTTGTTCGAGAGCGTCGGGATCACCGCGTACACCTACCCCGACGCGCCGACCTTCCTCGACGAGATGGACCCCGACGAGCCGAGCGTGGTGATCGTCGACGTGCGCATGCCCGGCCTGAGCGGCTTCCAGCTGCAGGAGCAGCTGGTGGCCCGCGAGTACCCCGCGCCGGTCATCTTCTGCTCGGCCCACGGCGACATCCCGATGTCCGTGCGCGCCTTGCGCCACGGTGCCGTCGACTTCCTCGAGAAGCCCTACGAGCCGCAGAAGATGCTCGAGGTCGTCCAGGAGCACCTCGAGGTCGCCGCCCAGCGCTTCGCCGACGACCACTGCCGTCGGTCCGTCTCCGCGCGCCTCGACGCCCTCACGCCGCGTGAGCGCGAGGTGCTGCGGCTCGTCATCGCGGGCCTGCCGAGCCAGCACATCGCGCGCGAACTCGGCACCAGCGTCAAGACCGTCGACGTGCACCGGGCGCGGATCAAGGCCAAGACCGACGCGGAGAGCCTCGGCACGTTGGTGCGCGACGTGCTGCAGTACCGGGTGGTCGTGTAGCAGGATCCGGGCCATGAGCGAGCACCTCGTGAGCAGGTCCGACATCGACGCACTGGTGGCGGTGGGCCTGGCCTGGGGCGATCTCCCGGAGGCCACGGCCGTGCGCGCCGCCGCCTTCTGGCCGGACCTGCGCCGCGACCCGAGTGCGGCGGGCGCCCGACTGTGGCGTGAGAACCACGACTGCGTCGTGTACGGAGGCGACCCGGATCTCCTGGACGAGGACGAGCGCGCCTCCTTGCTCGAGGAGTACGAGGCGGACTTCGGACCTCTGCCGCCCTACGCGTTCGACCCGATGCCCGGATTCCCGTCTGCTCGGGCCGGGCTGCGGGTGATCAGCTACTACAGCTACCAGACCAGCAACCATTGGGCCAACGAAGGTCCCACGCCCATCTCCGTCTTCCTGGACGCCCTGCGGTCGTTCGGCGAGTCGATGGCCGATGCCGGCGTCTCGTCCGGGGAGCTCCCCTGGGGGATCGACGACGAGCACCGTGACTACTTTCTCCGCTACTGAGACCGCGGCCTCGCGTCCCGCTGCGGGGCCATCAGCACCGAGGCGGTCGGGTACGCCGAGGCGAACTCGTCCGGCAGCGGTGCGACGAACACGTTCTCGGTGCGCGTGCGGGTGATCAGCCAGCGACCGTCGTCGCGCCGGAACGCGTTGTTGAGCCGGCTCGAGCGGAGCAGGGCGGTGCCGTCGGCGTAGAGCCACGGCTGCATGTGGATCCACTGGCCCTCGGCCCGATCCCCGTCGACGTGGATCTGCTCCGAGGTCAGGTAGTGGGCGTTCAGCACCAGCGCCGGAGTGCGGTCGGGCGACCAGAAGCGCTCGAAGTGCGCGCGTACGGCGGCCTTGCCGACGGCACGGCCGAACTGACCGTCGTACTGCTCGCCGACGCCCTCCCAGACGGCGTCGGCGGCGTAGAGGTCCATGACGAGGTCGATGCGGTGGGCGTCGTCGGACACGCCGGCCTCGGGGCAGGGCGTGTCGCACAGGAACATGTAGCGGGCCTGGAGACGGCGGATCTCCGCCTCCGCCTCCAGGACCGCCACCCGGCGCCGCAGCGCCTCGAGGTCGTCGCTCATCGGCCGGTTCCGGTCCGCGCCGGCGCGGTCTCGGGGAGCAGCAGCAGGCACACCACGGTGACGGCCATGCCGGCGGCGAGGTAGTAGCCGACCGACGACGCGTGCCCGGTCCACTCGATCAGCCGGTTGGCGATCGAGGGGGACAGGCCACCGCCGAGGACCGCGCCGACCTGGTAGGCCAGGCCGGCGCCGGACTGGCGCTGCTCGGCGGTGAACAGCTCGGTGAGGAAGGTGATCAGCGGGCCGAACAGGAAGCCGGTGAGGAAGAACCCGCCCGCGGTCGCCACGGCCCACATGGCCAGCGAGCCGTGTTGGGCGAGTGGGAAGAGGATGAGCACGTAGCCGAGCACCGCGACGGCTGCCGTGAGCATCACCGGCTTGCGGCCCAGGCGGTCGGAGAGGCGGGCGCCGGCGACGACGGTGACGGCGTGCACCGCGAGGCCGGGCAGGGTGCACCAGAGCACGGACTTGATCTCGAGACCGAGGCCCTTGGGGGCGGGCGAGGCGGCGTACGACAGCATGAACCCGGCCAGCACGAACATCACCGCGTTCAGGCCCATGTTGGCTCCGGCGGCGAGCAGCAGGCGGCGCCAGTTGTCGCGCAGCACGTTCCAGACCGGGATCCGGGCGATCTGCTGCGCGGACCGCTCCGAGGCGAGCTCTTGGAAGACGGGCGACTCCTCGAGCGAGCGCCGGGCCCAGATGCCGAGCAGGAGCACGGCGGCGCCGACCAGGAACGGGATCCGCCAGCCCCAGCTCTGCACGGTGGCAGCGGGCAGGTAGAACACGAGGACGAAGGAGAGGTTCGCGAGCAGCGCGCCCAGCGGCGAGCCGAGCGCCACGAACGCGCCGTACGCCGCCCGCTGGGAGACGGGTGCGTGCTCGACCGCCAGCACCGAGGCACCGCCGAGCTCGCCGCCTCGCGAGAAGCCGTGCACCATCCGCAGCGCGATCAGCAGCACCGGTGCGGCGACGCCGATCGAGGCGTACGACGGCAGCAGGCCCATCAGGACCGTTGCGCCGCCCATCAGGTAGAAGGTGATCAGCATGGCCCGGCGCCGCCCGTGGCGGTCGCCCACCCAGCCCATCACGATCGCGCCGAGGGGCGCGACGACGTACCCGAGGGTGTAGGTCGCGAGGCTCATGAACGACGCGAACCACGGGTCGGTGTCGCCGGAGAAGAACACGGCGGGGAACACCAGCGCCGACGCGACGGTGTAGATCGAGAAGTCGAAGAACTCCAGCGACGTCCCGGCACCGGCGCCGATGGCCAGCCTCCGGGTCTGGGCGGGGCTGATGCGAGGGGGTGCCGTCGTGACGGTCATGCGGTCTCCCTGGGGTGTGGTGCGGACCACAGCACCGTAGGAATCGCGCCACCTGCCCGGCCATTGGAGGATCCCGCGCCCCGGTTGAGGGATTCCCTTACGTGACGCTGGCATCGTCACCACCGGCGTGCGAGTCTGGCGCCATGCCGGACACCCCCGAAGCCGCCCTGGAAGCCGATGTCGTCGTGATCGGGCTCGGGCCCGGCGGTGAGCACCTCGCCGCGTCGCTCGCCCGGGCCGGGCTCTCCGTCGTCGGGGTCGACCGCCGCCTGGTCGGCGGCGAGTGCCCCTACTTCGGGTGCATCCCGTCCAAGATGATGATCCGCGCCGCCGACGCGCTCGCCGAGGGCCGGCGGGTGCCGGCGTTGGCGGGGGAGGCCGAGGTCCGCCCCGACTGGACGACCGTCGCCGACCGGATCCGCGACGAGGCCACCGACGACTGGGACGACAAGGTCGCCGTCGAGCGCCTGGAGAAGGCTGGGGCGCGCTTCCTGCGCGGCACCGGTCGGCTCGACGGGCCGCGCCGCGTGGTCGTCACGACAGCCGACGGCGAGGTCACGGTCGCTGCGAGCCGCGGCGTCGTGCTCAACACCGGGACCGAGCCCGCCGTTCCGCCGATCCCGGGGCTCGCCGGGACGCCGTACTGGACCAACCGCGACATCGTGCGGGTCCGGGACCTGCCGGCGAGCCTGGCCGTCCTCGGCGGAGGAGCCATCGGCTGCGAGCTCGCGCAGGCCTTCGCGCGCTTCGGCGTCGAGGTCACCGTGATCGAGGCGCTGGACCGGATCCTCGGTCCGGAGGAGCCGGAGGCCAGCGCCGTCGTGCACAAGGCCTTCGAAGCCGAGGGCATCACGGTGCGCACCGGCGTCGGCGTCACGGCGGTCTCCCACGAGGGCGCGTTCAGCATCGGCCTCGCCGACGGCACGTCGGTCGGCGCCGACGCGTTGCTGGTGGCGGCGGGGCGGCGTACCAACCTCGGCGACATCGGCCTCGACACCGTCGGTCTGGATCCCGCGGCGCGCACCCTCGCGGTGACCAAGAAGATGCGGGTCAAGGGCGCCAAGCGGCTGTGGGCGATCGGCGACATCACCGGCAAGGGCGCCTTCACGCACATGTCGATGTACCAGGCGAACGTCGCGATCCGGGACCTCACCGGCGAGGACGGACCGTGGGCCGACTACCGCGCCGTCTCCCGCGCGACCTTCACCGACCCCGAGGTCGGTTCGGTCGGGATGACCGAGGACCAGGCCCGGCGTGCGGGGATCCGGGTCGGCGTCGGTACGGCGGCGCTGCCGGAGTCGAGCCGCGGCTGGCTGCACAAGGTCGGCAACGACGGGGTCGTCAAGGTCGTGGTGGACCTCGACCGCGACGTCCTCGTCGGGGCCACCGCGGTCGGACCGTCCGGCGGGGAGATCATCGGGATGCTGGTGACGGCCGTCCACGCCGAGGTCCCGCTCGCGACCCTGCGCGGGATGCACTTCGCGTACCCGACTTTCCACAGGGCGATCGAGACCGCGCTCTCCGCCGTGTCGTGACGGCGGCGCCGAGGGTAGGTTGGCGGACGACCGCTGCCTATCTCGGAGGTACTCGTGAGTCACTCGTCGACCGATCCCTTGACCGCCCACCTGTCCGACCCGCTCAACGACCCGATCGGTGAACCGGCCGGTGAGCCGGTGACGCCTCCGCCCGCCGACGAGCACACCGCCATGCGCGGGATGCTGGCACCGCTCGGCCCGCCGCCGGTGGGCCCGCCGCCGATGAGCCCGCCCCCGAGCGTGGCCCTGCCGCCGGCCGCGCCCGCTCCGGCCGTCGAGCCGCGCCGGTTCATGAGCGCCACCGACTTCCTCGACCGCCGCGACAGCGACTCGACGTCGGGGCCCGCGACGTGGGGCTGGCGCGGTCGGGTACGCCGCTGGAGCGGTGGGCTGATCAAGCCGTCGATGGGTGCCGCCGAGCGGTCCTACGAGGCCGACCGCGCGGCGATCCAGAAGGACTTCGACGGACCGCGGACCATCGCGTTCGTCAACCCGAAGGGCGGTGCGGCGAAGACCACCGGCGTGCTGGCCGCGGGCTACACCTTCGGCACCGTCCGCGGTGGCGGCGTGATCGCGTGGGACAACAACGAGACACGAGGAACGCTGGGCATCCGCGGCACCCGCAGCACCCACCGCAACACCACCCGCGAGCTGCTCGAGGACCTCGGCCGGTTCTCCGACGTCTACCAGTCCCGGATCGGCGACCTCGGCGCCTTCGTCCGCTCCCAGGGCGACGCCCACTTCGACGTGCTCGCCTCCGACGAGCGTCCCGACGTCACCGGCGTCATCCACGCCGACGACTTCGCTGCCGTCCACGCCCTGCTCGAGCGCTTCTACCGGATCCTCCTCGTCGACACGGGCAACAACCTCAGAGCCGAGAACTGGCTCGCCGCCGCCGGTGCCGCCGACCTCCTCGTCGTGACCAGCACGGTCCGCGAGGACACCGGCTACAGCGGCCTGTGGATGCTCGACGCGCTGCAGGACGCCGGCCACGAGAACCTCAAGTACAAGACGATCACGGTCCTCTCCGACCCCAGCCCCAAGGTCGACGAGGCGCTCGCGCGCGACCTGGTGCAGGTCTACGAGCAGCGCACCCGCGGCGTCTACCGGGTGCCGTACGACCCGGCGCTGGTCTCCGGCTCGGTCGTCCCCTACGCGCAGCTGTCCGCCGAGACGCGGCGGTCCTGGCTGCGGGCGTGCGCGGCGATGGCGACAGCACTCTGACCCGGATCGACGGCTCGATGCCGGGTACCTCCCGCAGGTCAGCAGACCGACGACGAGAGGAGCCCTCGATGGGTCTCGACGACAAGCTGAGCAACAAGACCGAGGAGATGTCCGGCAAGGCCAAGGAGGCGGTGGGCAAGGCCACCGACGACGAGGACCTCGAGAACGAGGGCAAGGTCGACAAGGCCAAGGGCAACCTCAAGCAGGCCGGCGAGAAGGTGAAGGACGCCTTCAAGTAGGGCCCGGCGAGCGTGTGGGGAGGGACCCGGTGTCAGCCGGGTCCCTCCGTCGCGTCGTGGTCAGACCAGTCTTCGATTGGGCACAGACCGCACGTCGCGGCCCCGGAATGTTGCGGTTTGGGACCAAACCGCAATGTCTGCCACGCGGATCCCGGTTGGCCGGGAGCGGCTCCCAGCCGGTAGGGTGGCCCGCAGTTCGACATCCTTTAACGAGCCGTCCAGTGAGGCGGAGAAGGAGGGCCGTTCAGCCTTGCCTGCACAGCAGACCCCCGGGGCACCCGATGGCACCGTCAGCGGTCGCGTCGTCCTCGACGCCGGCGACATCAGCCGGGCGTTGATCCGCATCTCCCACGAGATCCTCGAGCGCAACAAGGGCGCCGAGGATCTTCTTCTTCTCGGGCTCCACACCCGCGGCGTGCCGCTGGCCCGGCGCCTGGCCGACAACATCGCCCAGGTCGAGGGTACGACGGTCGCCACCGGCGAGCTCGACGTCACGATGTACCGCGACGACCTGCGGTCGAACCCGACCCGCGCGCCGCACCGCACCCAGGTGCCGGCCGGCGGGATCGACGGCAAGACCGTCGTCCTGGTCGACGACGTCCTCTACTCCGGGCGCACGATCCGCGCCGCGCTCGACGCGCTCTCGGACCTGGGCCGCCCGGCCGTCGTACGACTGGCGGTGCTGGTCGACCGGGGTCACCGCGAGCTCCCGATCCGTGCCGACCACGTCGGCAAGAACCTGCCGACCGCCCGCAGCGAGCGCGTCAGCCTGCGGCTGGTCGAGACCGACGGCGAGGACGAGGTGCGCATCTCGTGAACAAGCATCTGCTGAGCATCGACGACGTGAGCGCCGACGACATCCGGGAGATCTTCACGACCGCCGCGGAGATGCACGACGTGCAGCGCCGCCAGGTCAAGAAGCTCCCGGCGCTGCGCGGGCGCACCGTCATCAACCTGTTCTTCGAGGACTCCACCCGGACCCGGTCGAGCTTCGAGATCGCCGGCAAGTGGCTCTCCGCCGACGTGATCAACCTGTCCGCGAAGGGCAGCAGCGCGAGCAAGGGCGAGTCGCTGCGCGACACCGTGCTCACGGTCACCGCGATGGGCATCGACGGGCTGGTGGTCCGCCACGGCGCCAGCGGCGCGGCCGAGCAGATCAGCCGCTGGATCGACGTACCGGTCATCAACGCCGGCGACGGCACCCACGAGCACCCCACCCAGGCCCTGCTCGACGGCTACACGCTGACCTGCAAGCTCGGCACGCTGGAGGGCAAGCACGTCGCGATCGTCGGCGACCTGACCCACAGCCGGGTGTTCCGCAGCAACGTCAAGAGCCTCACCAAGCTCGGCGCCACCGTCACGGCCGTCGCGCCGCCGACGCTGATGCCCGCCGGTGTGGGGGACTGGTCCAAGGCGGCGGGCTTCGCGACGGCGTACGACCTCGACGAGGTGCTACCCCAGGCCGACGCCGTGATGATGCTGCGGGTCCAGCGCGAGCGGATGAGCGGTGGCTTCTTCCCGACCGCACGCGAGTACACCGTCGGTTACGGCCTGACCCGTGACCGGCTGGCCGTGCTGAAGCCCGGGACGCCGATCCTGCACCCGGGCCCGATGAACCGCGGCCTGGAGATCTCCGCGGACGCCGCCGACGCCCTCGACTCGGTCGTGCTCGACCAGGTGTCCGCGGGTGTCGCGGTCCGCATGTCCGTGCTGTACCACCTGCTCGCCGGTGAGGAGACCAGCGCATGAGCATCCTGATCAAGGGCGCCACCCTGCCCGACGGTACGACGACCGACGTCCTCGTCGAGGACGGCACCGTCGCCGAGCTCGGCTCGGTGAAGACCAAGGCGGACCGCACGATCGACGCCGACGGCCTGCGGCTGCTGCCAGGCCTGGTCGACCTGCACACCCACCTGCGCGAGCCCGGCCGCGAGGACGCCGAGACGGTGCTCACCGGCTCGCGCGCCGCCGCTGTCGGCGGCTACACCGCGGTCCTGGCGATGGCCAACACCAACCCCGTCACCGACACCGCCGAGGCGGCTGAGCGGGTCTACGACCTCGGCCGGCAGGCCGGGCTGGTCGACGTCCAGCCGGTCGGCGCGGTCACCAAGGCCCTGGCGGGCGAGGAGCTCGCCGAGCTCGGCCTGATGGCCCGCAGCCGCGCCAAGGTGCGGGTCTTCTCCGACGACGGCAGGTGCGTCCACGACCCGCGTGTCATGCGCCGGGCGCTGGAGTACGTCAAGGCGTTCGGCGGCGTGGTCAGCCAGCACAGCCAGGACCCGAGCCTCGCGGGGCCGACCGCCTGCTGCCACGAGGGCGAGCTCTCCGGCCGGCTCGGCCTGCCGGGCTGGCCCGGCGTCGCCGAGGAGGTCATCGTTGCGCGCGACGTGATGCTCGCCCGCCACACCGGCAGCCGGGTCCACGTCGCGCACGTCTCGACCGCCGGCAGCGTCGAGGTCATCCGCTGGGCCAAGGCGCAGGGGATCGACGTGACCGCCGAGGTCACGCCCCACCACCTGCTGCTCACCACCGACCTGCTCACCGGCTACGACCCGACGTTCAAGGTCAACCCGCCGCTGCGTCCCGACGAGGACGTGCAGGCGCTGCGCGAGGCCCTGGCCGACGGCACCATCGACGCCGTCGCCACCGACCACGCGCCGCACGCGCGCCACGACAAGGAGCACGCCTTCGTCGACGCGGCGTTCGGCATGCTCGGCCTCGAGACCGCGCTGCCGGTGATCACCACGGTGATGGTCGAGTCCGGCCTGCTCGACTGGGCCGGTGTGGCCCGGGTGATGAGCGCCAACCCGGCCCGGATCGCCGGCCTGGACGACGCCCACGGCCGCCCGATCGCCGTCGGCGAGCCCGCCAACCTCACCCTGGTCGACCCGGCCGCGAAGGTGGTCGTCGACCGCGCCGCCAGCGTCTCGCTCAGCCGCAACAACCCCTGGCACGACCGCAAGCTCACCGGCCGCGTCCTCGCGACGCTGCTGCGCGGCACCCCCACCGTCCTGGAAGGAGCGCTCGCATGAGCACCCCCGCACTGCTCGTCCTCGAGGACGGCCGCACGTTCCGCGGCGAGGCCTACGGCGCCGAGGGCGAGACCTTCGGCGAGGCCGTCTTCAACACCGGCATGACCGGCTACCAGGAGACGCTGACCGACCCGTCGTACCACCGTCAGGTCGTCGTGATGACGGCTCCCCACATCGGCAACACCGGCGTCAACGACGAGGACCCGGAGTCGAAGCGGATCTGGGTGGCCGGGTACGTCGTCCGCGAGCCGGCGCGCATCCCCAGCAACTGGCGCTCGCGCCGCAGCCTCGACGACGAGCTCAGGGAGCAGGGCGTCGTCGGCATCTCCGGCATCGACACCCGCGCGCTCACCCGCCACCTGCGCGAGCGCGGCGCGATGCGGGTCGGCATCTCCACCGTCGAGACCGACCCCGAGAAGCTGCTCGCCAAGGTCAAGGACGCCGCCGAGATGTCCGGCGCCAACCTGTCCGAGGCGGTCTCCACCGGCGAGGCGTACGTCGTGCCGGCGCAGGGGGAGAAGCGGTTCACCGTGGCCGCCCTCGACCTCGGCATCAAGGACATGACGCCGCAGCGGATGAGCGAGCGCGGCATCGAGGTCCACGTCCTGCCCGCCACCGCGTCGATCGACGAGGTCCTGGCCGTGAAGCCCGACGGCCTCTTCTTCTCCAACGGCCCCGGCGACCCGGCCGCCACGACCGGCCAGGTCGAGCTGCTCCAGCAGTCGCTGGAGCGCGGCCTGCCGTACTTCGGCATCTGCTTCGGCAACCAGCTCTTCGGCCGCGCGCTCGGCTTCGGCACCTACAAGCTGAAGTACGGCCACCGCGGCATCAACCAGCCGGTGATGGACCTGACCACCCGCAAGGTCGAGGTCACCGCCCACAACCACGGGTTCGCGGTCGACGCCCCGGTCGGCGAGCCCACCGAGACGCCGTACGGCACCGCCACGGTCAGCCACGTGTGCCTCAACGACGACGTCGTCGAGGGACTCGAGCTCCGCGACGGTGGCGGCAGGCTCAAGGCGTTCTCCGTCCAGTACCACCCCGAGGCCGCCGCCGGCCCGCACGACGCGGCGTACCTCTTCGACCGCTTCACCACGCTCCTGGAGGAGAACGCCTGATGCCGAAGCGCGAAGACATCAAGTCCGTCCTGGTCATCGGCTCCGGGCCGATCGTCATCGGCCAGGCCTGCGAGTTCGACTACTCCGGCACCCAGGCCTGCCGGGTGCTCAAGGAGGAGGGCCTGCGGGTCATCCTGATCAACTCCAACCCGGCCACGATCATGACCGACCCGGAGTTCGCCGACGCGACGTACGTCGAGCCGATCACCCCCGAGTTCGTCGAGAAGGTGATCGCCAAGGAGCGCCCCGACGCGATCCTGCCGACCCTCGGCGGCCAGACCGCGCTGAACGCCGCCATCGCGGCCCACGAGAGCGGCGTGCTGGAGAAGTACGGCGTCGAGATGATCGGCGCCAGCTTCGAGGCGATCCACCGCGGCGAGAACCGTGAGCTGTTCAACGCGATCGTGCACAAGGTCGGCGGCGAGGTCGCGCGCTCCTTCGTGTGCCACTCGATGGAGGAGGTCGAGAAGGCCGCCGCCGACCTGGGCTTCCCGATCGTGGTCCGCCCGTCCTTCACCATGGGCGGCCTCGGCTCCGGCATCGCCTACGACGAGGCCGACATGCACCGCATCGCCGGCGCCGGCCTGTCCGCGTCGCCGACCACCGAGGTCCTCATCGAGGAGTCGATCATCGGGTGGAAGGAGTACGAGCTGGAGGTGATGCGCGACAAGGCCGACAACGTCGTGATCATCTGCTCGATCGAGAACTTCGACCCGATGGGCGTGCACACCGGCGACTCGATCACGGTCGCGCCCGCGATGACGCTGACCGACCGCGAGTACCAGCACCTGCGCGACCTCGCGATCGGCATCATCCGCGAGGTCGGCGTCGACACGGGCGGCTGCAACATCCAGTACGCCGTCAACCCCGCCGACGGCCGGGTCATCGTGATCGAGATGAACCCCCGCGTCTCGCGCTCGTCCGCGCTGGCGTCGAAGGCCACCGGCTTCCCGATCGCCAAGATCGCCGCGAAGGTCGCCGTCGGCTACACCCTCGACGAGATTCCCAACGACATCACCGAGGAGACCCCGGCCTCCTTCGAGCCGACCCTCGACTACGTCGTGGTGAAGGTGCCGCGGTTCGCGTTCGAGAAGTTCCCGACCGCCGACCCGACGCTGACCACCCACATGAAGTCGGTCGGCGAGGCGATGGCCATCGGGCGCAGCTTCACCGAGGCGCTCAACAAGGCGCTTCGCTCGCTGGAGAACAAGCACGCGCCGTTCGACTGGGCCTCGCCCGTCGGCGACAAGGCCGCGCTGCTCGAGACGATCAAGGTCCCGCACGACGGCCGCCTGCAGGAGGTGATGCAGGCGATCCGCGCCGGCGCCACCCAGGCCGAGATCCACGACGCCACGAAGATCGACCCGTGGTTCGTGGACCAGGTCTTCCTGATCGACGAGGTCGCCCAGCAGGTCGCCGCCACCGAGACTCTCGACGCCGGCGCGCTGCGACTGGCCAAGCGCCACGGCCTCTCCGACGCCCAGATCGCAGCCATCCGCGGCCTGCAGGAGTCCGAGGTCCGCATCGCCCGGCAGACGCTCGGTGTCCGCCCGGTCTTCAAGACCGTCGACACCTGCGCCGCCGAGTTCGCCGCGGCCACGCCGTACTACTACTCGTCCTACGACGAGGAGACCGAGGTCCAGCCGCGCGCCGAGGGCAAGCAGGCCGTGATCATCCTCGGCTCGGGCCCGAACCGGATCGGCCAGGGCATCGAGTTCGACTACTCGTGCGTGCACGCCAGTCTCGCGCTGGCCGAGGCCGGCTACGAGACGATCATGGTCAACTGCAACCCCGAGACAGTCTCGACCGACTACGACACCTCGGACCGGCTCTACTTCGAGCCGCTCACGATGGAGGACGTGCTCGAGATCTACGAGGCCGAGAAGGCCGCCGGACCGATCGCGGGCGTGATCGCGACCCTCGGAGGCCAGACGCCGCTCGGCCTCGCGCAGGGTCTGCAGGACGCCGGGGTCCCGATCGTCGGCACCAGCCCCGAGGCGATCGACCTCGCTGAGGAGCGCGGTGCGTTCGGCCGGGTGCTCGCCGACGCAGGCCTGGTCGCGCCCAAGCACGGCACCGCGGTGTCGTACGACGACGCGCGGGCCATCGCCCACTCGATCGGGTACCCGGTGCTCGTGCGGCCGTCGTACGTCCTCGGCGGGCGTGGCATGCAGATCGTCTACAGCGACCAGGCGCTCGAGGCCTACATCAACGCCGCGACCGAGATCAGCCCGGACCGGCCGGTGCTGGTCGACCGGTTCATCGACGACGCGGTCGAGATCGACGTCGACGCGCTGTACGACGGCACCGACCTGTTCCTCGGCGGCGTGATGGAGCACATCGAGGAGGCCGGCATCCACTCCGGCGACTCGTCGTGCGCGCTGCCGCCGATCACTCTCGGCAACGCCGAGATCGCCCGGATCCGCGAGGCCACGACGGCCATCGCGAAGGGTGTCGGCGTGCGTGGCCTGATCAACATCCAGTTCGCGCTGGGCGCCGACGTGCTCTACGTCATCGAGGCCAACCCGCGCGCGTCGCGCACCGTGCCGTTCGTCTCCAAGGCGACCGGGACCCAGCTCGCCAAGGCCGCGGCCCGGCTGATGCTGGGGGAGTCGATCGCCGAGCTGCGTGCCTCCGGGGTGCTCCCGGCCGGGGGCGACGGCGGCACCCTGCCCGCCGACTCGCCGATCGCGGTCAAGGAGGCGGTGCTGCCGTTCAACCGGTTCCGCACCAAGGAGGGCCAGTTCGTCGACACCGTGCTCGGCCCGGAGATGAAGTCGACCGGCGAGGTGATGGGCTTCGACGCCGACTTCGGCACGGCGTTCAGCAAGTCGCAGGCCGCGGCGTACGGCCCGCTTCCGACCTCCGGCAAGGTGTTCATCTCCATCGCCGACCGCGACAAGCGCACGATGATCTTCCCGACCCGGGTGCTCGTCGACTACGGCTTCGAGATCCTCGCGACCCAGGGCACCGCCGAGGTGCTGCGCCGCAACGGCATCCAGGCCACCGTGGTGCGCAAGCACTTCGAGGGCAAGGGCCCCGACGGCGAGCCGACCGTCGTCGACATGATCCTGGCCGGCGACATCGACCTGATCGTCAACACCCCGCACGGCTCGACCACGTCGTCGGGTGGCGGTGGCGACTCGCGCATCGACGGCTACGAGATCCGCTCGTCGGCCGTCCTCACCGGCACGCCGTGCATCACCACCGTGCAGGGCCTCGCGGCCGCCGTGCAGGGCATCGCGGCGGTGCGGGCCGGGTCGGTCGGCGTGCGCTCGCTGCAGGAGTGGAATGGGCGCGTCGGTGATTGAGGTGCGAGCGAAGCGAGCCTCGAAATCGCTCTACGACAGGCTGTTCGAGCACGTCCTGGTCAGGATGGACGCCGAGAAGGCGCACCACCTGACCTACGACGCCCTGCGGGCCGGCGGACCGGTGCTCACCCGGGCGCCGATCCCCGGCGTCGCGCCGGTGCGCGCGATGGGCTTGACCTTCCCCAACCGGCTCGGCCTCGCGCCCGGCTTCGACAAGAACGCCCAGGTCTACGACCGGATGGGAGCCTTCGGGTTCGGGCACGTCGAGATCGGCACGGTCACCGCGCTGGCACAGCCGGGCAACCCGAAGCCGCGGCTGTTCCGGCTGCCCGAGGACCGGGCGATCGTCAACCGGATGGGCTTCAACAACGACGGCGCCACCGCCGTGGCGGCCCGGCTGGCGAAGCGGCGGCGCAAGCCCGGCGGCCTCGTGCTCGGCGTCAACATCGGCAAGTCCAAGGTCGTCCCCGACGACGACCAGGCCGCCGTCGAGGCCGACTACGAGACCTCGACCCGGCTGCTCGCGCCGCACGCCGACTACCTCGTGGTCAACGTGAGCTCGCCCAACACGCCGGGCCTGCGCAACCTGCAGGCGGTCGAGAAGCTCGCGCCGCTGTTGGCCCACGTACGCCGTACCGCCGACGAGGTGACGTCCGCGCAGCTGCCGCTGCTGGTCAAGATCGCGCCGGACCTGTCCGACGAGGACGTGCTCGCCGTCGCCGACATGGCGCTCGACCTCGGCCTCGCCGGGATCATCGCGACCAACACGACGATCTCCCGTGAGGGCCTGCGCACGCCGTCGGCCAAGGTCGCCGAGATCGGTGCGGGTGGCCTCTCCGGTGCGCCGCTCACCGAACGATCGACCGAGGTGCTGCGGCTGCTGCGTGGCCGGGTCGGGCCCGACCTGACCCTGATCGGCGTCGGCGGGATCAGCACCCCGGAGCAGGCCCGGGAACGGGTGGCTGCGGGGGCGGACCTCGTGCAGGCCTACAGCGCCCTCATCTACGGTGGCCCGAGCTGGCCCCGCAGGATCCTCGAGGGCCTGTGAGAGAGGACGTGCGATGAGCTTCGGGGACTACCAGATCGAGCTGTACCTCGGTGCTCTCGGCGGGGTGCTCCCCGCGCACCCGTTCGACTACGCCGAGCTCGAGCGCGACGCCCTCGCCGCACTACCGCCCGAGCTGCGCACCTACGTCGCCGGCGGAGCCGGCGACGAGACGACCCAGCGTGCCAACGTGGCGGCCTTCGAGCGGTACGCCGTGGTGCCGCGGATGCTGCGGGCGCCGGCCGAGCGGGACCTGTCGGTCGAGCTGTTCGGCCGCACGCTCGCGAGCCCGCTGCTGCTCGCGCCCGTCGGCGTCGTCGGGATCTGCACGCCCGACCAGCACGGCGACGTGCACGCCGCCGAGGTGGCGGCGGCGACCGGCGTACCCCTCATCGGCTCCACACTGATGAGCGACCCGCTCGAGGACGTCGCGGCCGCGGCGGGCGAGGCCGGCAAGTGGTTCCAGCTCTACACGCCCAAGAACCGCGAGCTCGCGGCCAGCCTGGTGCAGCGCGCCGAGAAGGCCGGCTACGAGGCGATCGTGATCACCCTCGACACGTGGGTGCCCGGGTGGCGGCCGCGCGACCTCGCCAGCGGCAACTTCCCGCAGCTGCGGGGCAAGGCGCTGGCCAACTACACCTCCGACCCGGTCTTCTGCGAGATGACCGGCCCGGACCCCGACCCCGGCACGGTCGTGATGACCTGGGTCGGCACCTTCGGGCACCCGGTCACCTGGGAGGACCTGCCCTGGCTGCGGTCGCTGACCGACCTGCCGATCGTGCTCAAGGGCATCTGCCACCCCGACGACGCCCGGCGTGCGCTCGACGAGGGCGCCGACGGGATCTACTGCTCCAACCACGGCGGCCGGCAGGCCAACGGCGGGGGAGCGGCGCTCGACTGGCTGCCCGACGTCGTCACCGCCGTCGACGGCCGCGCGCCGGTCGTCTTCGACTCCGGGATCCGCACCGGCGCCGACGTGGTCAAGGCGCTCGCTCTCGGCGCCGACGCGGTCGCGATCGGCCGGCCCTACGTCTACGGCCTCGCGCTGGGCGGCGTACCCGGTGCCGTCCACCAGGTCCGGGCCCTGCAGGCCGAGACCGACCTGATCATGGCCGTCGACGGCTATCCGTCGCTGGCCGACCTGACCCCTGATGCCCTGAGGAGGCTCTCGTGACGTTCGGTGCCCGCCTGCACGCCGCGGTCGCGGACCGCGGTCCGTTCTGCGTCGGGATCGACCCGCACGCCGCGCTCCTGCACGCCTGGGGGTACGACGACGACGTCGCCGGGCTCGAGCGGTTCGCGCTCGGCGCGGTCGAGGCGGTCGCGCCCCACTGCAGCGTCGTCAAGCCGCAGTCCGCGTTCTACGAGCGCTTCGGCAGCCGCGGCGTCGCCGTCCTGGAGCGCGTCATCGCCGACTCGCGGGCCGCCGGGGCGTTGGTGCTGCTCGACATCAAGCGCGGTGACATCGGCTCCACGTCGCAGGCCTACGCCGACGCGTACCTCGACCCCGCCTCCCCGCTGGCCTCCGACGCGGTCACCGTGAGCCCGTTCCTCGGCTTCGGCTCGCTGCAGCCGTTCGTCGACACCGCGGTCAAGCACGACGCCGGCCTGTTCGTGCTCGCCGCGACCTCCAACAAGGAGGGCCCCGAGGTGCAGGAGGCCGTCACCGACGGCCGCAGCGTCTCCGGCACGATGCTCGACCACCTGCGCCGGCTCAACGCCGGCGCGACCCCGCTCGGCTCCTTCGGTGCCGTCGTCGGCGCCACCCTCGAGGACGACCGCGGCCTGGACCTGGCCTTCAACGGCCCGATCCTCGCCCCCGGGTACGGCGAGCAGGGCGGCACCACCGCCGACCTGCGCCGGATCTTCGGGGCGAGCGCGGGCCACGTGCTCGCGAGCTCCTCGCGCGGTGTGCTGCGGCTCGGTCCGGACGCGGCGGCCATGCGCGAGGCCGTGCTGCGCACCAACGACGAGCTGCGCGCCCTGCAGGCCTGAGCGTGCGCCGCAACCTGGTGTTCGCGGTCGCCCTGGCCGCCGTGCTCGTCGTGGGCTTCCTGCTGCTGCGCGGCGGCGGCGAGGACGACCCGTTCGCGTCGTACTGCGACGCGGTCACCGACCACCGCGAGGACGTCGGCGCCGCGCTCGGCGCCGGCCCGACCACCGGACTGCTGCGTGCGCTGCCCAGCTTCGAGGACCTCGCGGACAAGTCGCCGGAGGACATCCGGGCCGACTGGACGCTCGTCGTCGAGCGGATCACCGCGCTGAAGGACGCGCTCGACGCTGCCGGGGTCGACGCGGCGACGTACAGCTTCGACCAGCCGCCCGCCGACCTCCCGCCGGGCGACAAGAGGGCGATCGACGCGGCCGCGGCGCGTCTCGGTGCGCCCGAGACCGCCACCGCGCTGGCGCACGTCGAGCAGCAGGCACGCGACGTGTGCAAGACGCCGCTGAGCATGTAGGGGTGGCTGACCCCGCATTGCCCGCTGCGTCGGGCAATGGCTAGATTGACCAACGGCGGCTCCGCCCGCTTGCTGCCCCGTTGACCGAAGGACATCTCACCCGTGGCTCTGCCCCCGCTCACCCCCGAACAGCGCCAGGCTGCCCTCGAGAAGGCAGCCGCCGCCCGCCGGGAGCGGGCCGAGGTCAAGAACCGGCTCAAGAACTCCGGAGCCTCCATCCAGGACGTGCTCCAGCAGGGCCAGGTCAACGAGGTCATCGGCAAGATGAAGGTGCTCGACCTGCTGCAGTCCGTGCCCGGCCTCGGCAAGGTGCGCGCCCGCCAGGTCATGGAGCGACTCGGCATCGCCGAGTCGCGCCGGGTGCGCGGGCTCGGCGCCAAGCAGGTCGCCGCGCTCGAGCGCGAGTTCGCCCCCGAGGCATGAGGATCCTGTGACGGCGAAGCTCTTCGTCCTCGCCGGACCCACCGCGGTCGGCAAGGGCACGGTCGCTGCTGCGATGCGCGAGCAGCACCCCGAGATCTACCTGTCCGTCTCGGCCACCACGCGCGCGCCGCGACCCGGCGAGGTCGACGGCGTCCACTACCACTTCGTGTCGGCCGACGAGTTCGACCGGCTCGTCGCCACGGGTCAGATGCTGGAGTGGGCCGTGGTCCACGGCGTCAACCGCTACGGCACCCCGCGCGGTCCCGTCGACGAGGCGCTGGCCGCCGGTCGCCCCGCGCTGCTCGAGATCGACCTCCAGGGCGCCCGTCAGGTGCGGGAGTCCGCACCCGACGCCGTCTTCGTGTTCCTCAAGCCCCCGTCGTGGGAGGAGCTGGTCCGCCGGCTGGTCGGCCGCGGCACCGAGGACGAGGAGGAGCGGGAGCGCCGGCTGGCCACCGCGCGCGAGGAGCTCGCCGCCGAGGCGGAGTTCGACGTGACCATCGTCAACCGTGAAGTTCACGCTGCCGTCGAGGAGTTGGTAGCCTTGATGGTTGGTCCGCGCTGATCGCCCGGCCCGGCTTGTCTTCTGCCCGCCCATCATCTGTGAGGCTTCTCCACGTGTCTGCCCCGAACATCGCCGCCGAGGGTGTCACCAACCCTCCCATCGACGACCTGCTGTCCAAGACCGACAGCAAGTACAAGCTGGTGCTCTACAGCGCCAAGCGCGCGCGGCAGATCAACGCCTACTACTCGCAGCTCGGCGAGGGCCTGCTCGAGTACGTCGGCCCGCTCGTGGAGACCCACGTGCAGGAGAAGCCGCTCTCGATCGCGCTGCGCGAGATCAACGAGGACCTGCTGACCTGCGAGGACATCGACCCCGCCGAGCTCGCCGCCGAGCAGGCTGCCGCCGCGGCCGCCGCCGAGGCGCCGGTCTCCGACGCCGAGTGATCTGACGGTCCCCGTGTCCCGGCCCCGGGTGGTGCTCGGCGTCTCGGGCGGCATCGCCGCCTACAAGGCGTGTGAGCTGCTGCGCCGGTTCACCGAGTCCGGCCACGACGTGACCGTCGTACCGACCGCGGCGGCACTGGAGTTCGTCGGCGCGCCCACCTGGGCCGCGCTGTCGGGCAAGCCGGTGTCCGCCGAGGTCTGGGACGGCGTCCACGAGGTGCCTCACGTCCGGCTCGGGCAGACGGCGGACCTGGTCGTGGTCGCGCCGGCGACGGCCGACCTGCTGGCCAAGGCCGCCCACGGGCTGGCCGACGACCTGCTCACCAACACCCTGCTCACCGCACGGTGCCCGGTCGTGCTCGCCCCGGCGATGCACACCGAGATGTGGGAGCACCCGGCGACCACGGCCAACGTCGCCACCCTGCGCTCACGCGGCCTGCTCGTCATCGAGCCCGCCGAGGGCCGGCTCACCGGCGCCGACACCGGCAAGGGCCGGCTGCCGGAGCCCGCGGAGATCTTCGAGGTCGCCCGGGACGTGCTGGCCCGCTCGCAGGCCGGATCGTCGACCGCCGCGGCGGCCCTCGACCTGGCCGGGCGCCACGTCGTCGTGTCCGCCGGCGGCACCCGCGAGCGTCTCGACCCGGTGCGCTTCCTCGGCAACCGGTCCTCGGGCCGCCAGGGCTACGCCCTGGCTCGCGCCGCCGCCGCGCGGGGCGCCGAGGTCACCCTGGTCGCCGCCAACGTCGACCTGCCCGACCCCGCCGGCGTGAAGGTGGTCCGGGTCGAGTCGACCGCCGAGCTGCGCGACGCCGTCCTCACCGCGACCGCCGGCGCCGACGCGGTCGTGATGGCCGCCGCGCCCGCCGACTTCCGCCCGACCGTGCTGTCGGACGTGAAGATCAAGAAGGCAGACGACGGATCGGCTCCGTCGATCACGCTGCAGCAGAATCCCGACATCCTCAAGGAGATCTCGACCCACCGGGCCCGCCCGGAGGCCGTGATCGTCGGGTTCGCCGCCGAGACCGGCGACGCCACCGGCAGCGTGCTCGACCTGGCCCGCGCCAAGCTGGCCCGCAAGGGCTGCGACCTGCTCGTCGTCAACGACGTGAGCGGGGGAGCGGTCTTCGGGAGCACCGACAACGAAGCGGTGATCCTCGGGTCCGACGGCTCCGCGGTCGACGTACCGCACGGATCGAAGGCGGCGCTCGCCCACCAGATCTGGGACCAGGTCGTCTCGCGACTTTCCTGAGACTCCCCGGCATCACCTCAGCCGGTCCGTATCGTTGGACCACAGCCCATCAGCCCCCCAACCAGGAGTTCCCACCACCATGACCGGACGTCTGTTCACGTCGGAGTCGGTGACCGAGGGTCACCCGGACAAGATCGCCGACCAGATCAGCGACACCGTGCTCGACTACCTGCTCGAGCACGACCCGAAGAGCCGGGTCGCTGTCGAGACGCTGCTGACCACCGGCCTGGTCGTCGTCGCCGGCGAGGTGACCACCGAGGCGTACGCCCCGGTCGCCCAGCTGGTGCGCGAGAAGGTCCTCGAGATCGGCTACGACTCCTCCGACAAGGGCTTCGACGGCAACTCCTGCGGCGTCCAGGTCGCGATCGGCGCGCAGTCGCCCGACATCGCGCAGGGCGTCGACACCGCCGAGGACGTCCGCCTCGGCGGCTCGTCCGACGAGCTCGACCAGCAGGGCGCGGGCGACCAGGGGCTGATGTTCGGCTACGCCTGCGACGACACCCCCGAGCTCTTCCCGCTGCCGATCAAGATCGCGCAGACGCTGGCCGAGAAGCTCACCGAGGTCCGCAAGGACGGCACGCTGGCCTACCTGCGCCCCGACGGCAAGACCCAGGTCACCATCGAGTACGACGAGGACGACCGCGCGGTCCGCGTCGACACCGTCGTGCTGTCGACCCAGCACGCCGAGGACGTCAGCCAGGAGCAGATCGCCGCCGACATCAAGGCGAAGGTCATCGAGCCCGTACTCGAGCAGTTCAAGACCAGCGTCCCGTTCGACGGCTACAAGCTGCACATCAACCCCACCGGCAAGTTCGTCGTCGGTGGCCCGATGGGCGACGCCGGCCTGACCGGTCGCAAGATCATCGTCGACACCTACGGCGGCATGGCCCGCCACGGAGGCGGCGCGTTCTCCGGCAAGGACCCGTCCAAGGTCGACCGCTCGGCCGCCTACGCGATGCGCTGGGTCGCCAAGAACATCGTCGCCGCGGGCCTGGCCCGCCGTGCCGAGGTCCAGGTCGCCTACGCGATCGGTGTCGCCAAGCCCGTCGGCGTCTTCGTGGAGACCTTCGGCACCGGCGTCGTCCCGGACGAGAAGATCCAGGAGGCGGTCCTCGAGGTGTTCGACCTGCGTCCCGCCGCGATCCTGCGCGACCTCGACCTGCGCCGCCCGATCTACGCCAAGACGGCCGCCTACGGCCACTTCGGTCGCGAGCTGCCCGAGTTCACCTGGGAGCGGACCGACCGCGCCGAGGCCCTGAAGGCCGCCGCGGGCATCTGATCGCCGACCCGGCGCGAACTGTCCCGGGATTTCGGTCGACCCGGCAGAAAGTGTCCTCTCGCGAGGACTCCTTCTGCCGGGTCGGTCCGTTTTGCGAGCCACTTTCTGCCGGGTCGGCGTGTTTGGGGAGCCACTTCGTGCCGGGTCGGCGATGGGTCGGGGGCCGCTGGTAGAACTGCCGCCATGACCCCCACTCCCGACGAGCCGGCGCTGGAGCTGCCCGGCCTCGTCCGGGACCGGGCGGCCGAGGGGCGGGCCAAGGCGGCGGCGACGCGAGCGCGGAAGGTCGCCGAGGCCGAGATCGCCTCGGTCGACCCGGTCGCCCAGGTGGTGCTCGACCTGCCGCTGGCCCACCTCGACCGCACCTTCGACTACGCGGTGCCGGCCGCGATGGCCGACGGCGCGGTGGCCGGGAGCCGGGTCAAGGTGCGCTTCGGCGGCCAGGACGTCGACGGCTTCGTCGTCGCCCGGGCCGCCGCCTCCGAGCACGACGGCCGGCTGGCGCCGCTGCGGCGCCTGGTCAGCCCCGAGCCGGTGCTCAGCCCCGCGGTGGCGGCGCTGTGCGCGAAGGTCGCGGAGCGGTACGCCGGCGTCAGCGCCGACGTCCGCCGCCTCGCCGTCCCCCCACGGCACGCCACCACCGAGAAGGAGCCGACGGCGCCCTCACCGGCGCTGTCCTACGACGGTGCGGCCGCCGACCGCGCCTGGGCGGCGTACCCGGCGGCGGCTCCCTTCCTCGCCCACCTGCGCGAGGGCCACCCGCCGCGAGCCGTCTGGTCGGCCGGCCCGGGCGAGGACTGGCCGGTGCTGCTCGCGCACCTCGCCGGCGCCGCGCTGGCGGCCGGGCGCGGGAGCATCGTGTGCCTGCCCGACCACCGCGACGTCGCCCGCCTCGACGCCGCCCTCACCACGCTGCTCGGCGAAGGACACCACGTCGCCCTGCACGCCGACCCCGGCCCGGCCGCCCGCTACCGCGAGTTCCTCGCCGTGGCCCGCGGCCGGCGGCGGATCGTGGTCGGCACCCGCTCGGCAGCCTTCGCGCCGGTCCGCGACCTCGGCCTGGTCGTGGTGTGGGACGACGGCGACGACCTGCACGCGGAGCCGCGGGCGCCCTACCCCCACGTACGGGAGGTCCTGCTGCTCCGCGCCGAGCAGGAGCGCACCGCCGCCCTGGTCGGCGGCTTCTCCCGCACGGTCGAGGCCCAGCACCTGCTCCACACCGGCTGGGCGCGCGAGATCGCGCTCCCGCGCGCGACCCTCCGCGAGCGCGCCCTGATCGGCGTCAGCGGCGCCAGCGACGTCGCGCTGGACCGCGACCCCACGGCCGGTGCGGCCCGGGTGCCGAAGGAGGCCCACGACGCGCTGAGGTGGGGGCTGGAGCGCGGCCCGGTGCTGGTGCAGACGCCACGAGCGGGCTACGCGCTGCGGCTGGCCTGCGAGCGCTGTCGCACGCCGGCCCGCTGCAAGGCCTGCTCCGGACCGCTCGAGCTCACCGGCCCCACCACGCCACCTCGCTGTCGCTGGTGCGCCACCGAGGCGCCCGGCTGGTCCTGCCCGGAGTGCGGCGCGACCGGGCTGCGGGCACCGGTCGTGGGCGACGCCCGGACCGCCGACGAGCTCGGCCGCAGCTTCCCCAAGGTCGCCGTGGTGTCCTCGTCGGGTGACAAGATCCGCTCCAGGGTCGGGCCCGAGCCGCGGATCGTGGTCGCGACACCGGGCGCGGAGCCGGTCGCCGAGGGTGGGTACGCCGTCGTGGTGCTGCTCGACACCTGGTGGGCGCTGGGCCGCGACAGCCTGCGCGCGCCGGAGGAGGCCCTGCGGCGCTGGTCCAACGCGGTCGGCCTGGTCGGTCCGGGCGGTCGCGCGCTGGCGGTGGGGGACCCGGCGGTCCCCGCGCTCCAAGCGCTGGTGCGCTGGGACGCCGCTGGATTCGCCGTACGCGAGGCCGAGGAGCGGCGCGAGGCCCGGCTCCCTCCGGCGGCGCGGATCGCGACGGTCACCGGCCCACCGGGCGCCCTCGACGACCTGCGGGCCCTGCTCGAGCTGCCCGCGGCCGCCGAGGTGCTCGGCCCGGTCCCGACCCGCGACGCCGACGTGGAGCGGCTGGTGCTGCGGGTGCCGCGTGCCGACGGAGTCGCGCTGGCCCGGGCGCTGGGGGAGGCGCAGCGGCTGCGCTCGGCACGCAAGCTGGAGCCGGTGCGGATCCAGGTGGACCCGTGGGAACTCTGAGTCCGGGACGACCGACCACTAGGCTGACGCGGTGGCGATCCGACCCATCCGACTCTTCGGCGACCCCGTCCTGCGCAAGCCCGCGATCGAGGTCGTCCACTTCGACGCCGAGCTGCGCCAGCTGGTCACCGACCTGACCGACACCATGCTGGACGCCCCCGGTGCCGGCCTGGCCGCGCCCCAGATCGGCGTGGGCCTGCGGGTCTTCACCTGGTACGTCGACGGCGAGGTCGGGCACCTCGTCAACCCGAGCCTGCGGCTCTCCGACGAGACCCAGGACGGCCCCGAGGGCTGCCTGTCGCTGCCCGAGCTGACCTACGACTGCCTGCGCGCTCTGTCCGTGGTCGCGAGCGGCTTCAACATGCACGGCGACCCCGTCACCATCGAGGGCTCCGACCTGCTCGCGCGGGCGATCCAGCACGAGACCGACCACCTCGACGGGATCCTCTTCATCGACCGGCTCGACGAGGCCGGCCGCAAGGCCGCGATGCGCGAGATCCGCGAGTCCGAGTGGTTCGGCCTCGACAAGCCGACGGTCAAGGTCTCGCCGCACGCAACCGGAGGCTTCGGCCGATGAGGGTGGTCTTCGCCGGCACCCCCGAGGTCGCCGTCCCGGCCCTCGACGCGATCGCCGCCTCCGGTCACGAGCTGGTCGGCGTGGTCACCCGCCCCGATGCTCCCGCCGGTCGCGGCCGCAAGCTCACACCGAGCCCCGTGGCCCAGCGCGCCGAGGAGCTCGGCGTACCCGTCCTCAAGCCGGCGCACCCGCGTGACCCGGACTTCCAGGACGCCCTCAAGGCGCTGGAGCCCGACTGCTGCCCGGTGGTGGCGTACGGCGCCCTCATCCCGCGCGCCGCGCTCGACATCCCGGTCCACGGCTGGGTCAACCTGCACTTCTCGGTGCTGCCCGCCTGGCGCGGCGCGGCGCCGGTGCAGCACTCGATCTGGGGCGGCGACGAGTACACCGGCGCCACCACCTTCCGGATCGTCGAGGCGCTCGACGCCGGTCCGACCTTCGGCGTGATGACCGAGCGGATCCGGCCCACCGACACCGCCGGCGACCTGCTCGGCCGGCTCGCCGAGGGCGGCGCGAGCCTGCTCGTCGCGACCCTCGACGGCATCGCCGACGGCTCTCTCGAGGCCCGCGAGCAGCCGGCCGACGGGATCAGCCTGGCGCCCAAGATCAGCGTCGACGACGCCCGGGTGGACTGGACGGAGCCCGCGGTCGGCGTCGACCGGCGGATCCGCGCCTGCACGCCCGGCCCCGGCGCCTGGACCACCCTCGACGACGAGCGGGTCAAGCTCGGCCGGGTCGAGATCGTCACCGACGGTCCCTCGCTCGCGCCGGGTGCGATCCAGGTGGGCAAGAACGAGGTCCTCGTCGGTACGGCGAGCGACCCGGTCCGGCTCACCGAGGTCAAGGCGTTCGGCAAGAGGCAGATGGGCGCGGCCGACTGGGCCCGCGGCGTACGACTCCCGGAGACCGCGGCCTTTGAGTAGGCGACGGGCGGTCGACCCGGCCCGGCTGGCGGCCTTCGAGGTGCTGAAGGCGGTCCGGGTCGACGACGGCTACACCAACCTGCTGCTACCGGCTGCCCTCGCCCGCCACGGGCTGAGCGGCCGCGACGCCGCGTTCGCGACCGAGCTCGCGTCGGGGACGATCCGCCGGCAGGGCACCTACGACGCGGTCCTGGCCGCCTGCATCGACCGGCCGCTGCGCAAGGTCGAGGCCAAGGTGCTCGACGCGCTGCGCCTCGGTGCCCACCAGCTGCTCGCGATGCGGGTCCCCACCCACGCCGCGATCGACACGACCGTCACCCTGGTCCGCGACCAGGTCAACCAGGGCGCCGCGGGCTTCAGCAACGCGGTGCTCCGCAAGGTCGCCGCCCGCGACCTCGAGGGCTGGCTGGCCGACGTCGCACCTGACGATCCGGCTGTCGCGCACAGCCACCCTGCCTGGGTGGTCGACGAGCTGCGCCGCGCGCTCGGCGAGCGTGCCGACGAGCTGCCCGCTCTGCTGGCCGCCGACAACGACCCGCCCCGGGTGACGCTGGTGGCGCGACCGGGGCTGGCGACGCGCGAGGAGCTGCCCGGTACGCCGACCCCGTACTCGCCGTACGGCGTCGTGCTCGACGGCGGCGACCCGGCGGGGATCGCCGCGGTGGCCGAGGGCCGCGCGGGCGTGCAGGACGAGGGCTCCCAGCTGGTCGCGCTCGCCCTGGCGGCGGCACCGGTCGAGGGCCGTGACGAGCGCTGGGTCGACCTGTGCGCCGGCCCCGGCGGCAAGGCGTCCCTGCTGGCCGCGCTGGCCGCGGCGCAGGGCGCCGCGCTGACCGGTGTGGAGCTGCACCACCACCGCGCCCGGCTGGTCGCCCGGGCCGCGTCCTCCAGCGGCGGGCTCGCGGGCGTGGTCCAGGCCGACGCCACCCGCGCGCCCTTCGCCGACGCGGGCGCCGACCGGATCCTGCTCGACGCGCCCTGCACCGGTCTGGGCGCCCTACGCCGCCGGCCCGAGGCCCGCTGGCGGCGCCGACCCGCCGACGTGACCGAGCTGGCCGGACTGCAGCGGGCGCTGCTGGCCGAGGCGGTGCGGGTGCTGCGGCCCGGGGGAGCGCTGCTGTACGCGACCTGCTCGCCGGTGATCGCCGAGACGGCCGACGTCGTCACCGCCACCCTCGCGGACCACCCGGAGGCCCGGCTCGACGACGTGCGTGCGCACCTTCCGGTCGTACCGGACGCCGAGGGGCCGCTGCCCGGCACGGTGCAGCTCTGGCCGCACCGGCACGGCACCGACGCGATGTTCCTCGCGTTGCTGCGCAAGGCTTGAGTCGCGGAATGAACCGGGAAAGTTGACGGTTCAACCAGTCATGAAGAAGATCGGGTTCCTCTCGTTCGGCCACTGGACGCCGAGCCCGCACTCCCAGACCCGGACCGCCGCCGACACGCTGCTGCAGTCCATCGACCTCGCGGTCGCGGCGGAGGAGCTGGGGGCGGACGGCGCGTACTTCCGGGTGCACCACTTCGCCCGCCAGCTCGCCAGCCCGTTCCCGTTGCTCGCCGCGATCGGCGCCCGCACCAGCCGGATCGAGATCGGCACCGGTGTCATCGACATGCGCTACGAGAACCCGATGTACATGGTCGAGGACGCGAGTGCCGCCGACCTGATCTCGGGCGGGCGACTGCAGCTCGGCATCTCGCGCGGGTCACCGGAGCAGGTCGTCGACGGCTGGCGGTACTTCGGGTACGCGCCCGCCGAGGGCGAGACCGAGGCCGACATGGCGCGCCGGCACACCGAGGTGTTCCTGGAGGCGCTGAAGGGTGAGGGGTTCGCGCAGCCGAGTCCGCGCCCGATGTTCGCCAACCCGCCGGGCCTGCTGCGCATCGAGCCGCACTCCGAGGGCCTGCGCGAGCGGATCTGGTGGGGCGCCGCCTCCAACGGAACCGCCCGTTGGGCCGCCGAGCTCGGCATGAACCTGATGAGCTCCACACTCAAGGAGGACGAGAGCGGCCAGCCGTTCCACGTCCAGCAGGCCGACCAGATCCGCGTCTTCCGCGACGCCTGGGCCTCAGCCGGCCACGCCGGCACACCGCGGGTGTCGGTGAGCCGGTCGATCTTCCCGCTGGTGTCCGAGGAGGACCGGACGTACTTCGGCGGCCGCCCTGACGACGACCAGGTCGGCCAGATCGACAACATGCGCGCGATCTTCGGTCGCTCGTACGCAGCCGAGCCGGACCGTCTCGTCGAGCAGCTGCGCGAGGACGAGGCGATCGCCGAGGCCGACACACTCCTGTTGACCGTCCCCAACCAGCTCGGCGTCGACTACAACGCCCATGTGCTCGAGTCGATCCTCACGCACGTGGCGCCGGAGCTGGGCTGGCGCTGACCTGCGCCAGGAACTGGCGGATCGTGTCCCGGCTGCGGCTGAGGCAGGCGATCCGCTTCTCGAGGCCGACCAGCTCCTCGGCGAGGAGGGAGGCGACCTCGGCCGAGCAGGTCGGCTGCTCGAGGGCGCAGGCGGCCTCGGCCTCGAGCAGGACCTTGACGAGACGGGTGGGGACGCCGGCCTGGACCAGGCCGGCGACCCGCTCGATCCGCTCGACGTGGGCCTCGGAGTAGGTCCGGTAGCCGTTGGGGAGGCGGTCCGCGCTGAGCAGGCCCTGCTGCTCGTAGTAGCGGATCAGCCGGGTCGCGACCCCGGTTCGCTCGGCGAGCTCTCCGATCCTCATGTCTGCTGCCTCACATCCTCGTCGCCGGACCTTGACATTGACATCAGTGTGAAACTCTAGCGTCGAAGGCATGACGCTCACCAGCCCCAGCCCATCCACCCGCACGGACACCGGCACCGACCGCCTGCCATGGCCCGTCCTGCTCACCCTCGGCGGTGCCACCCTCGTCATGGTCACCGGCGAGATGCTGCCGACCGCGGTCCTCGGCCCGATGAGCCGGGGCCTCGCCGTCTCGGAGTCCGCCGCGGGGCTCCTGGTCAGCATCTGGGCCGCCGTCGTGGTCGTCGCCAGCATCCCGCTCGTCCGCCTCACCCGCGGCCTGCCCCGACAGCACGTGATCGCCGGCAGCCTGGTCGCATTCGCACTGGCGGCCGCAGCGACGGCCCTGGCGCCGTCGTACGCCGTCGTGCTGGTGGCCCGCACGCTCGGCGCCGCCGCCGTCGGGCTGCTGTGGTCGACGGTCAACGCGCACGTCGCCGACCTGGTGCCCGACCGGCTGCTCGGGCGGGCGACGTCCGTGGTCCTGGGTGGGGCGACCCTCGGCATGGTGCTCGGTACGCCGATCGGCCGGGTCATCGCCGACCTGGCCGGCTGGCGCGCCTCCTTCGTGGTGCTGGCCGGCGCGAGCCTGGTCGCGGCCGCGCTGGTGCTCCGGGTGGTCCCGGCCGCCGCAGCCGCCGGGACCACCCCGGAACCGGGCGAGCGTGGCGGGGCGCTGCGCCCCATGCTCGTCGTGACGGTGCTCGTCGCGCTGGCGCTGGTGGGTCACTACGGCGCGTACACCTTCGTCACCCGCCTCGCCGGCCCGCCGGCCGTCGCGCTGCTGGTGTTCGGCCTCGCCTCCGCCGTCGGCGTGGTGCTGGCAGGGCGGGTCGAGCGCACCGCGCTCGGCCTGGTCGTGGCCACCGTGCTCACCGCGGTCGCGGTGCTCGCGGTCGGCGCCGCGGGCAGTCTGCCTCTCGTCGCGCTGTGGGGCGTGGCGTCCGGCGCGCTGCCCCCGTTCGCGCAGACGCTGGTGCTGCGGTTGGCCGGCCCGGGACACCGGGCGCTAGCGGGCGCGCTGATCCCCGTGCTGTTCAACGGCGGGATCGCGGTCGGTGCGGCGCTGGCCTCCGGCGTCGTCGCGGCGTACGGCGTGGGTGCGCTCGGGCTGCCGGCCGCGGCCCTGGTCCTGGTGGCCGCGGCCGGGCTCGCCCGGGCCACTCGGTGAGCCTCAGTCCACCCAGGCCAGGCCCTCGCCGAGCGCGGTGATCTCGGCGTCGGTGGCGCCCTGGCCGCCCTGGACGCTGATGAAGATCCCGTCGTGCGCCTCGGTCGTGTAGACGCCGGGGTCGTCGCCCTTGTCGGGCGAGGAGAGCCACGCGTCCCGCTCGGCGGCGTCGCGGATGACGAGGCTCGCCACGCCACCGTCGGTGGAGGTGCAGGCGGCCTTGTCGTCGTTGAGGAACCACTCACAGGTCCAGCCGGCGGGGGTGGTGACCGGCGCCTGGTCGACCTTGCCGAGCATCCCGAGGGCGTCCGCGTCGGCCAGGGAGACGGCGACGGTGATGCCGGGCCAGTCCTCCAGCAGGGTGCCGAACCCGTCGGACCACCACGTGTCGATCCGGGCGGTGGGCCCGGAGACGACGGCGACGAAGCCCTCGCCGCCACCGGGCAGGGTGCTGGAGCCCAGCTCGTAGAGGCCGGCCGCATCGGTGCGGATGGTCGCGGTGAGGCCGCCGCCCAGGTCGAGCACCTGCCCGGCCCGCAGCCCGGCGGCGGGGGCGGAGGTCGGAGCCGTTGCGACCGAGCGGTCACGGGCCGCCGTACCGTCGCCGGTCACGATGTTCGCCGCCACCGAGACCGCGGCGACCGCGGCCACCCCGGCGACCGTGCCGGACACCGCGAGGCGACGCCGCCGGCGCAGCCGCCGGCCGGAGGCGAGGGAGGTCGTGGCGAGGTGCTCGAGGTCGGGGCGCTCGTCGCGCAGCCGCTCGCGTAGGGCAGGGCCGACGAGCGGATCGAGCGGATCGAGCGGATCGAGGTGGTCGAGGTCGGTCATGGATGGGTCCTCTCGGAGATCGGGTCGATCAGCGGGCGCAGCCGCAGCAGGGCGCGGCGGGCGCGGGTGCGCACCGCCGACTCGCTGATCCCGAGGTCGGCGGCGGTGTCGGCGACGCTGCGGTCCTCCCAGTAGCGGAGGACCACGACGGCGCGGTCGAGCGGGGCGAGGCCGGCCAGGGCGGCCAGCAGGTCGACCCGGAGCGCCGGATCGACCCCGGGCGCCGGTGGGCCGACATCGGCGTCGGTGAGGTCAGCGGGCCGCTCCCCGTTGCGGCGCAGCCGGCGGTGCGACAAGAAGGTGTTGAGCAGCATCGTGCGGGCGTAGGCGACCGGGCTCTCCGCGGTCCGCACCCGACCCCAGCGCACGAACACCTTGGCGTACGTCGCCTGGGTCAGGTCCTCGGCGAGGTGGTGGTCTCCGGTCAGCAGCATCGCCGCGTGGTGGAGCTGGGTGCCGGTCTCGCGCACGAAGGCGGAGAACTCCTCGGCCTGCCGGTCTGCCTTCACACCCACCTGACGCTCCGGACCCCGGGTCGCGTGACAGGTCAGTCCAGGACGTGGCGCAGGTAGCGCCGCGGGTCGTCGAGGTAGCGGCGCCAATGCTGGACCAGCTCCAGCTCCTCCCACGTCGTACGACGCACGCCCCACTCTCCGATCTCGAGGATGGTCGCGCCCGGCATCGCCGCCAGCACGGGGGAGTGCGTCGCGCACAGCACCTGCCCGCCCTCGCCCACCACCCGGTCGAGCACCGAGATCAGTCCGAGCGAGGAGGAGAACGACAGCGCGGCCTCGGGCTCGTCGAGGCAGTAGAACCCGGGGGAGTCGAAGCGGGTGCGCAGCACCTCGAGGAAGGACTCGCCGTGGCTCATCTCGTGGTAGCTCGAGTCCGGCTGCCTGGCCCACGGGTTCTGGTGCTGCTCGACGAAGGTGTACCAGCCGTGCATGGTCTCCGCGCGCAGGAAGAACCCCCACCGCGCGGCGCCCAGCCCGCGCTGGATCCGCAGCGCCCGGTGCAGCGGCGACTCCGACTCTCGTGTCGTGTGCCGGCCCTGGTTGGTGCCGCCCTCCGGCGAGAGCCCGAACGCCACGGCGACCGCCTCGACCAGCGTGGACTTCCCCGAGCCGTTCTCGCCGACCAGGAAGGTGACCCCCTTCGCCAGGTCGAGGCCCTCGCGCACGACCTGCGCCACGGCCGGGACGGTCATCGGCCACTCCTGCGGGTCGAGCCGGTCGTCGGCACTGACCCGGACCACGGGCGGCTGGTCGAAGTCCACGCGCCCAACGCTACGGCCATCTTGGCTAGGTTGACGGGATGCAGCCCTGGCAGCGTCGGACCACCCGGATCGCCTACGAGAACCCGTGGATCCGGGTCCGCGAGGACGAGGTGGTCCGCCCGGACGGCAGCGAGGGGATCTACGGGGTCGTCGAGCTGCGCCAGCCGGCCGTGTTCGTCGTACCGCTGACCGAGGACGACGAGGTCGTGCTCGTCGAGGTCGACCGCTACACGACGGGCGAGCGGGCCTCGCTCGAGCTGCCGGCCGGCGGTGCCGACGGGCAGGACCCGCTCGTCGCGGCCCAGCGCGAGCTGCGCGAGGAGACCGGCCTGGCGGCGGCGGAATGGCGGGAGATCGGACGGATGAACGCGCTCATCGGCGTCGCCCACGCGCCGGAGGTGGTCTATCTCGCCCGCGGCCTGACGTACGTCGGCGACGACGCCATGCTCGAGGACGGCATCCGCGCCGTGCACCGGGTGCCGCTGGCCGACCTGCTGGCCCGGGTCGGGCGCGGCGAGATCGTCGACGGCGAGAGCCTCGCCTGCCTGCTGCTCGCGCTGGTCGCGCTCGGCCGCGTCGGCTGACCGGTACCCTCAGCAGCCATGGCGTCCCCCGCGGTGGAGATCGAGGTCGAGAACCGAGTCGTGCGGGTGAGCAACCCGGACCGCGTCTACTTCCCGCAGATTGGCGCCACCAAGCTCGACCTCGTGGAGTACTACCTCGCCGTCGGCGACGGCATCGTCAACGCGCTGTGGGAGCGCCCGTGCATGCTGCACCGCTTCCCCAAGGGCCTCGACGGAGACAAGGTGCACCAGAAGCGGCTCCCCGCGGGTGCGCCCGCCTGGGTCGAGACCGTGCAGCTGTACTTCCCGCGCTGGAAGCGCACCGCCGACGAGCTGTGCGTGACCGAGCTGGCCTCCGTGATCTGGGCGGTGCAGATGTCGACCGTCGAGTTCCACCCGTGGAACAGCCGCCGCGGCGCGACCGAGATGCCCGACGAGTGGCGCATCGACCTCGATCCCGGCCCCGCGTCGTCGTACGACGACATCCGCAGGGTCGCCCACGTCGCCCACGAGGTGCTCGACGAGCTCGGCGCCGTCGGCTACCCCAAGACCAGCGGCAGCAAGGGCATCCACGTCTACGTGCGGATCGAGCCCGAGCACGACCACAAGGGTGTACGGCGGGCAGCGCTCGCCTTCGCCCGCGAGGTCGAGCGGCGCGCGCCCGAGCTGGTCACCACGACCTGGTGGAAGAAGGACCGCGACCCGGCGGCGGTGTTCGTCGACTACAACCAGAACGCCCGCGACCACACCATCGCCGCGGCGTACTCGGTGCGAGGCCTGCCCGACGCCCGGGTCTCCACCCCGATCCGTTGGGACGAGATCGACGACGCCGACCCGCGCGACTTCACGATCCGCACGGTGCCGGCGCGCTTCGCCGAGCTCGGCGACCTGCACCATGACATCGACGACCACGTCTTCGACATCGCGCCGTTGCTGGAGTGGGCCGAGCGGGACGAGGCGGAGCAGCCGGAGCAGCCGGAGCAGCCGGAGCAGCCCGAGGAACCGCCTATCCCGTGACGGTGAAGGTCCGGGTGGCCGTGGTGGTGTTGCCGGCGGCGTCGCGGACCGTCACCTCGAGCGTGTAGCTCGTGGTGTTGAAGTTCGGCTGACCGCCGTTGCCCTGGACCGCGAGCACGCTCGACCGCCACACCCCGGCGGACAGCGTGAGGGCGATCGGCGTGCCGCAGTTGGCGGCATCGAAGGACGACGATCCGCTGCCGCTCCAGCAGCGGCCGTTGGACTTGGTGAGCTTGATCGACACCCCGTCCACGCCGACGCCGTCGGTCGCGGTCACGCAGATGCGGGCATTCGGCGACGACGGCTGGCAGGCGATCGAGGTCCATACGCCGGACTCGTTGCCCGGGTCGATCGAGGTGATCGTGGGGGCGGTGGTGTCGGCCGGTGCGCTGATCGTGAACGTCACCGACGCCGTGGTGGCGGGCGCCCACGTGGCGTTGCCGGCCTGGTTCGCCTCGACCGTGCAGCTCCCGGCGGACACGAAGGTGATGGTGTGGCCGTTCGCGCCGGTGGCGGTGCACCGCGCGGGGTCGGTAGTCGAGAAGACGACCGGGTTGCCGGAGCCGCCGCCGGTGGCCGTGACGGTGTAGCTTCCGCCGACGGCCGGGGACGAGGGTGAGGTGAGTCCGGTGATGGTCTGTGCCCTGCGGGTGACGCCGATCGACTGGGTCACCTGCGCTGCGGCGAGGTGGTCGGCGTCGCCGGCCTGGTCCGCGGTGATCGTGCAGGTGCCCTGCGCGGTGAAGGTCACTGTCGCTGCGCCCGGTCCGGTGCCGGCGACCGAGCAGGCCGCCGGGGTCGTGGTGGCCAGGACGACGGCGTTCCCGGAGGCGCCGCCGGTGGCCGTCACGGCGTAGGTGTCGCCGACCTTCGCGTCCGTCGGCGGGGTCGAGGTGAAGGTGATCGCCTGGGCGGCGGGGGAGACGGCGAAGGACTGCTGCACCTGCGGGGCCGCGGCGTGGTCGGCGTCGCCCGCCTGGTTGGCGTCGATCGTGCACGTGCCCGCCCGCAGGTACGACACGACGCCGGCCGCGATCGAGCAGTTCGCGGAGGTGGACGCGTCGATGCTCAGCACGACCGGGTTGCCGGAGGCCCCGCCCGTGGCGGTGGGCTGGTAGCCGCTGTCGCCCACGGTGGCGCCGCCCGGGGCGGTGCTGGTGAAGGTGATCACCTGCGAAGCCCTGGCGACCTGGAAGGTCTGCTCGACCTGCGGTGCGGCCGCGTAGTACGCCGTACCGGCCTGGTCGGCGGTGATCGTGCAGGTACCGGCGCCGACGAAGGTGATGGTGGCGCCGTACGTGCCGCTGCTCGTGCACACCGCCGGCGTCGCGCTGGAGAAGAGGACCGGGTTGCCGGAGTCGCCGCCCTCGGCGCTCACGGCGTAGGCCGGGCCGGCGTACACCGGATCGGTCGGCTCGGAGGTGAACGTGATCGCCTGCGTGACCTGGTCGACGCTCACGGCGTCGCTGGGCGCGGAGGCGGCGGTCCAGGTCCGCAGCACCGCGGTCACGACGTAGGTCGAGGTGCCGAGCGGCACCTCCTCGTCGGTGCAGCCGGTGCCGGCCGTGGTGCTGGTCGCCGTCGTGCCGCAGGCGTCGACCGCGGGCCCGCTCGCGGGCACCCGCTGCACGCGGTAGCCGGCGGGCGCGACGCCGCCTGCCGGAGCGGTCCAGGCGATGTCGACGTCGCCGGTGCCCGGCTGGGTGGTGGCGGTGACGCCGGTGGGTGCGTGCAGGTCGCCGGTGGTGAGGGAGCCGGTGCCCGCGCCGTCGGAGCCGAAGTACGCCGCGGCGACGCCACCGAGGGAGCTGCCGACGGCGAGGACGAGAAGGGCCGCGAGGCCGGGGCGGACGCTTCGGCGCGCGGAGGTCGCGACCCGGCCGGGTCCGCGGTGTCGGTGGCTGCTCATCGCGTCAGGCCCCGTTCCCGGCGCCGGTGTACGCGAGCTGCACCGTCGCGCCCTTACACACGTCCTGGTTGGTCGGGAGGTCGAGCATCCGCACCTTCGGCCACTGCCCCCGAGGCACCCCGAGCTGCGAGAGCGTGCGGGTCCCGTGCGCCGGCACCGTGAGCGGGAACGGACCTGTGTAGTCGTCGACCGCGTAGTTGTCGACACCGCATCCGGTGACGGACGTCGAGGTGATGCTGACGCCCAGGCCGGTGACCGTCATCGGTGCGTCGAACGGGTTGGTGAGCGCGAGGTCGATCGCGGCGGGCTCGCTGCCCGGTGCGAGGGTCCGGTCGGGCGTGCCGCCGACCGGGAAGTCGTCGTACGTCTGCGGCAGCACGACGAGGTACGCCGACGCGGTGGCCGAGGCCAACAGCGACTTGCCCTTCACGGTGATCAGGTAGGCCCCGGGCACGACGTTGGTGGCGGTGCTCACCTTGATGGTGGCCGTGTTGCCCAGCACCGACAGCGACGGGCTGACCGTCGCGGTCGCGAACTGCGGGACGCCGGTGAGGCTCAGCCCGATCGGGCCGGCGAGCAGGCCGCGGTTGATGGAGAGCGTGTACGTCGCCGACGCGCCGTCCACGACGGTGGCCGACGGCGGTGACAGGGTCATCGTGAACCCGGTCGGCAGGCTGACGACGAGGGTGACCGTGACGCTGGCCGTGTGCGTGCCGCTGGTGGCGACGATGGTGAGTGCGTAGCTCCCGGCGGGCGTCGCGGCGGTGGTGGTGATGGCGATGACTGCGGGAACCCCGAGGAGTACGGGGTTCGGCAGGATCGCGACGCTCGCCCCGACGGGCGCGCCGGTCACGCTCAGCTGCACGGGCCCGAGGAGCGAGCCCTGCTGGCTGACCGTGACGGCGACGACAGCCTGCGCGCCGACCGAGACGCCCACGGCCGTCTGGTCGGCCCGCACCGTGAGTCCCACACCCACGGTGGTCGCGGTCGGGGTGACGGCGCTGGATCCGAACGACGCGGCCAGGAGGCCGGCAAGCAGCAGCACGACCAGACGGATGCGTCCGGGGGACCTGCTCATCGACTCACCTTCGTCCTGGCGGCGTTCGTCCGGCTCTCAGCGGTGGGCGATCAGCTCGCGGCGACCTTGAGGTCGACCGTCACGCCCTTGCAGGCGTCCTGGTTGACGCCGGTGTCGACCATCTGGATGGTGAAGGTGCCGTCGACCGTGTCGCCGGCGGCGATGTCGCCGTACGCGATCGTGGTGGCGCTGACGTCGAAGTCGGCGGCCGTGCAGTCCGGGTCGCTGGTGCCGGTCACCGACGCCACGGTGTTCTGCAGTTGCTGGACACCGCTGTTGTCGTTGGTGACGTGGAAGGTGACCGTGTCGGTCGGGCCGTCCGGCGTGAGGTCGGCGAGCGAGACGTCGTCGACCGTCACGACCCAGTCCGTGGACGTCCCGGTGCTGGCGGTGCCGGTGCCCTCACCGGTGCTGGTCCAGTACGCGAACGCGACGCCGCCGGTGAGGACGACCGCGGTGACGCCGCCGAGGACGACGGCCTTCTTCCTGCTGATGCGGAGCATGAGAGAACCTCTTCTGGTGGTGAGCTGCCGATGGAGGGAATCGGCGTCCCTAGCTCTCCCGAGAAGTGCGCGAGCGGCCCGGTCACGCTCACGTCGAGGCTCCAACCGCGCTCCTGTCCGCGCTGTTACGTCCCGTTCGGTTAAAACTCTCTAGATTGGCGAGATGACCCTCGATGCCGCCGCGCTCGACGCCGGCGACCCCCTCGCCGCGCTCCGGGACCGCTTCGTCGGTGCCGATGGCCCGGTCGTCTACCTCGACGGGAACTCGCTCGGTCGCCCGCTGCGCGCGACCGCGGAGCGGGTGCGCGCGTTCGTCGAGCAGGAGTGGGGAACCCGGTTGATCCGGGGCTGGGACGAACGGTGGTTCGACCTTCCGCTCACTCTCGGCGATCGGATCGGGAAGGTGGTGGCCGGAGCCGCACCCGGCCAGGTCGCCGTCGGGGACTCGACCACGGTGCTGCTCTACAAGCTGGTGCGCGCCGCGGTCGCCGCCCGGCCCGGGCGATGCGAGATCGTCGTGGACCGCGACAACTTCCCGACGGATCGGTACGTCGTCGAGGGCGTCGCCGCCGAGTGCGGGCTGAGCGTGCACTGGGTCGAGGCCGACCCCGACGGCGGCGTGAGCGTCGACGATCTGGCGCCGGTGGTCGGTGCGGACACGGCCCTCGTGGTGGTCAGCCACGTCGCGTACAGGTCCGGCCACCTCGCCGATGTCGCGGCGCTGGCCCGGCTCGCCCACGATGCCGGTGCCTGGATCCTGGTCGACCTGTGTCACTCGGCCGGCTCGGTGCCCGTCGAGCTCGACGCGTGGGAGGTCGACGTGGCGGTCGGCTGCACCTACAAGTACCTCAACGGAGGTCCGGGCTCACCCGCGTTCGGCTACGTCGCCGCCCGGCACCTCGCGGACGGCAGCTTCGAACAGCCGGTGCAGGGCTGGATGGGCGCGGCGGACCCGTTCACGATGGGGCCGTCGTACACGCCGGCGACGGGGATCCGGCGCCTGCTGAGCGGCACCCCGCCGATCGTGGGGATGCTGGGGCTCGAGGACATGCTCGACCTGGTCGCGGAGGCCGGCATCGACGCAGTACGGGCCAGTCCGTGGCGCTGACGGAGTACGCCGTCGCCCTGGTCGACCGCGACCTGCCGCAGGTCCGGCTCGCGTCGCCGCGCGACCCGTCGGTGCGGGGCGGGCACGTGACGCTCGCGCACCCGCGGATGCGCGAGGTGACCGCCGCTCTGTGGCAGCGCGACGTCCTCCCGGACTTCCGGATGCCCGACGGGCTGCGGATCGGGCTCTCCCCGCTGTCGACGTCGTACGCCGAGGTGGCGGCCGGGGTGGCCGCGATCGGTCAGGCGCTGAGCGGCTGAGCCGGGTCCTCCAGGGCGGCCCGCAGGTCGCGGGCGTGCGCGTGCAGGATCACCGCGGCGAACCCGTTGCCGCGGGCGTCCTCGTGGTCCGCCTCGCGGTCCCACTCGTCGGCCAGCCGACGGGCCTCGGCCCGCGGGTCGGCCAGCAGCTCGCGTGCAGCGGCCCGCTTCCGGGCCTCACTGTTCATCATCGGCATCGGGTGCCTCCCCCCAAAGAGGTGCTGGTCCTTCCATGATCGGCCGATCGCGGCCGGTGCGGAGGGAATCGCCCGAACTGGTGGGACTCAGAGGTCGTCCCACACCACCGCACTGATCCGCCATCCAGCCGTCGTCCGCACCAGCTGCAGCGACTTGGCCCCGGACCCGTGCCGCGGCTCGCCGTCCTGGCGCCAGGACTTCGCGTAGCCGCACCACACCTGTGCGATGTCGCCGAACCGGTCCACCCGCGCGGTCTCGACCCACTCGCGGAAACCGGTCATCGTGTCGCCGCCGAGGAGCGTCACCCGGGGTGCGATGAACGACTCGACGTCGTACGAGGTGGGTGCGGCTCCGGCGGCGCTGACGAGCAGCGCCTCCGGCAGCAGCACGGTGCGCAGGTCGTCGGCGCGGACGGCCGCGTCGGGGCCACTGACGAAGGCGGCGAAGAAGCGGTCCACGACCGCGCGGATCTGCAGGTCGTCGCTCTCGTCGGCAGGCACGTCCACGATCATGCCCGAACGCCCCACACCTCCTAGACTGGCCGCCCGTGGGCCACATCCAGATCACCCCGTCGATCCTCAACTCCGACTTCGCGCGGCTCGGTGAGGAGGTCGCCCGGATCCCCGGCGCCGACTGGGTGCATGTCGACGTCATGGACAACCACTTCGTCCCGAACCTGACCTTCGGCCCGGCCATGGTCGAGGCGCTGGCCCGGGTCAGCCCGATCCCGCTCGACGCGCACCTGATGATCGAGGACGCCGACCGCAACGCCCCGGCGTACGTCGAGGCGGGCTGCGGCTCGGTCACCTTCCACGTCGAGGCGGCCAAGGCCCCCGTGCGGCTGGCCCGAGAGATCCGCTCGGCCGGTGCCCGGGCGTCGATGGCGCTCAAGCCCGCGACGCCGATCGAGCCCTACGAGGACCTGCTGCCCGAGCTCGACATGGTGCTGATCATGACGGTCGAGCCGGGCTTCGGTGGGCAGAGGTTCCTGGACCTGTGCCTGCCCAAGATCCGCCGGGCCCGCGCGATGATGGACAAGCACGGCGTCGAGACCTGGCTCCAGGTCGACGGCGGTGTCTCGCTGGAGACCATCGAGCGCTGCGCCGAGGCGGGCGCGGACGTCTTCGTCGCCGGCTCGGCGGTCTACTCGGCCGAGGACCCCGACGCGATGGTCGCTGCACTGCGGGCGAAGGCCGACGCCGCGCGCCCGGCGTAGCTCACAGGTCCGGCGGCGCCCCGATCTCGACGGGTACGTCGGGCCGGTTCTCGCCCATCCAGGCCAGCACCTGCTGCAGGGGCTCCAGCCCCTCCCTGCCGACCACGGCGCTCAGCGCCGCCGCGGGCGTCGAGATCGCGAACGCCTGCGCGAGATCGGCAGTGAGCACGGACGAGCCCTGCAGCGCCACGTCGCCGTCGTCGCGGGCGACGAAGCGCAGCACCGGCAGGTGGATCGCCTCCTCGACGTACGGCGGGACGATCTGCCACCAGCGCACCTCGACGAGCGCCACGTCGCGCCACGTGAGCAGGGCTGCGACGTCGACGCCGCGTACGGCGACGCCGACGCCGTCGAGCTCGACGTGGGTGGCGTGCTGCAGTCGCGGTCGCCTTCCGACCAGCCGGTAGCCGCCCCAGCCGAGGATCACCAGGCCGGCGAGGGCGAGCATCAGAGCGTCCAGCCGGTCCTCGGACCCGAGACCCTGGCTGGCGATCGCGGCCAGGGGTGTGACCAACAAGATGGCGCCGACGGCGGCGGCGACCACGGCGCTGAGCGGGCGGCCACCGGCGGGTGCGGGCAACCGGACGTCCATGACCGGCACCCTAGACGCATCTAGCCTTGGCGGCATGGACCACCCGCCCGTCGTCTCCGCGATCCACCTCGCCAAGGCGACCCGGCTGCCGATGCAGCCGAAGGACGAGGTCGAGGTGGAGGCCGGCCGGGGCATCGTGGGGGACCGCTACCACGGGACCAGGCACCGCCACGTCACCGTGCAGAGCCGGGAGACCCTCGACGAGGCGGCCGCGGTCTACGGGCGGCCGGTGCCCAGCGAGCTGACCCGCCGCAACCTGACGATCAGCCACGGCGTCGTACCGCGCGATCCGGGGACCCGGATCCGCGTCGGCGAGGTGCTGCTCGAGGTGGTCCGGGTCGCCGCACCCTGCAAGCTGCTCGACGACACGATCGGCGCCGGAGCGCAGGAAGCGCTCCGGCGCCGGGCCGGGACCGTGTTCCGGGTGCTCGAGGGCGGCCGGATCCGGGTCGGTGACCCCGTCGACCTGGTGCTCAGCCCTCCAGCGCCGCGTCCAGCGTGATCGGTACGGCGCTCAGCGCCTTGCTCACCGGGCAGCCGACCTTGGCCGCACCCGCGGCGGCATCGAAGCCGGCCGCGTCCAGCCCCTCGACCTCGGCCCGCACCGTCAGCGCGATCCCGGCGATCTGGAAGCCGCCCGCCGGGTCCGGGCCGAGGGTGACGTCAGCGGACACGTCGAGGGCGATCGGCGTACCGCCGGCCTTGGCGATCTCGTTCGACAGCGACATCGCGTAGCAGGCGGAGTGGGCTGCGCCGATCAGCTCCTCCGGGCTGGTGGTGCCGTCGGCGTCGTCGGCCGCCCGCTTCGGGAACGAGACGTCGAAGGTGCCGGCGCCCGAGGAGGTCAGCTCGACCTGTCCGGTGCCGTCCTGGAGACCGCCGTTCCAGGCGGTGCGTCCGGTACGAGTGGGCATGCGAATCCTCCGTAGAACAGGTTTCGATTGGGCAGAGACTGCACGGTTCTGGCCCCAATTGTTGCGGTTTGGGACCAAATCGCAACGCCCGCACCCACCTCAGGCCAGCATGAGCACGCAGTCCGCGAGGACGGGGGAGCCGTCGCGCTCGCCGCCCTCGATGCTCGCCGAGCCGATGACCGAGGAGCCCTCGCGCCAGCCGGTGACACGGATCGTCTCGCCGGGGAACACGACGCCGGCGAACCGGCCGGTGAACCCGCCGACCCGGGTGGCGTCGCCGCCGAGCAGGCCGTCGGTGAGCTCGCGCAGCACGATGCCGTAGGAGCACAGCCCGTGCAGGATCGGCGCCGGGAAGCCCGCGGCCTTGGCGAAGCCGGGGTCGGCGTGCAGGGGGTTGCGGTCGCCGCACAGCCGGTAGAGCAGGGCCTGGTGCGGGGTGACGGTGTACGACGAGACATGGTCGGCCTCGCGCTCGGGCACCGCCACGGGAGCCGCCGATCCGCGGTCGCCGCCCCAGCCGCCCTCGCCCTTGACGAAGATCGACGAGCGGACCCGCCACAGCTCCTCGCCCGCCGGAGACGTCGCCACGCCCTCCTGCCAGATCACCGCCGCCTTGCCCTTGTCCCAGATGTCGGTGAGCGTGGTGCGCACGGTCGCCGTACCGGAGGTCGGGAGGGGACCGGAGACGGAGATCGCCTGCGAGCCGTGGACCACCTGGGCGAGGTTGATGTCGCAGCCGGGCAGGTCGAGCGGCGGCGGGTCGGTCTCGTGGAAGGTCGGGGCGACGACGCCGAACGACGGCAGCACCTGCAGCGCCGCGTCGTCGAGCGTGTAGCGCAGCGCGGCAGGGGACAGGTTGTCGCCGGCCCGCGCTCCGGCGCCGATGCCGAGGTGGTAGAGCAGCACGTCGGACTCGGTCCACGAGAACGTGCGGGAGCCGAGGTCGGCCCCGATCGCGATCGATGGGTCAATCGGCATGGGCGATGTCCTCCGCAGCGAGATATCCGAACACGATGGCGGGACCGATCGTGCCACCCGGGCCTGGGTAGGTGTTGCCCATGACGGCCGACGAGACGTTGCCGGCGGCGTACAGGCCGGGGATGACCGCGCCGTCCTCGCGCAGCACCCGGGCGCGCTCGTCGGTGACCAGGCCGCCCTTGGTGCCGAGGTCACCGGGCACGATCTTGACCGCGTAGAACGGGCCCTTCTCGATCGGCGCGAGCGAGCAGTTCGGCTTCACGGTCGGGTCGGAGTAGTACTTGTCGTACGCCGACTCCCCGCGGTGGAAGTCCTCGTCGACGCCCGATCGTGCGAACCCGTTGAAACGGTCGACGGTGGCGTCGAGCGAGCCCGACGGCAGGCCGACCTTCGTGGCCAGCTCCTCGAGCGTGTCGGCCCGCACGACGACGCCCTCCTTGTACCAGCGCCCCGGGAACGGCTGCCGGCCGGCGACGCCGGCGAACAGGTAGCGGTTGCGGTAGGTCTGGTCGAAGATCATGTACGACGGAACGTGGTCCACGCCGGTGGCCTGGCCCTTGTAGATCTCGTGGGTGGCCTCGACGTAGGGGAGCGCCTCGTTCATGTACCGCTCGCCGGCCGAGTTAACGATGATCGAGCCGGGCAGGTTGCGCTCGGCGAGGCAGAACCAGGCCCGGCCCGGGAGCGGGATGGTCGGACCCCACCAGGCGTCGTCGAGCAGGTCGGTGGCGGCACCGGCCGCCGTACCGGCGAGCAGTCCGGCGCCGGTGTTGGACGCGGCACCCGTCGACCAGGCCGACGAGGTCGGCTGGGGCAGGAACTTCTCGCGCAGCTCCTGGCTGTGCTCGAAGCCGCCCGAGCCGAGGATCACGCCGCGCCGGGCGCGGATCTCGCGGCGCTGGCCATCCTTCTCGACCACCACGCCCACCACACGGCAGTCCTCGACGAGCAGGTCGAGCAGAGCGGTGTCGTACTCGACGGGCACGCCCGCGTCGACCAGGCCCTTGCGCAGGCCGATCGCGATCGCGTTGCCCATCGCGAACATCCGCTTGCCGGTGAGGACCGCGAGCAGCCGCTTGACCATCACCTTGACCATGGTGAGCGGACCACGGATCGTGCGCAGGCCCAGGCTCAGCTTGCGGAAGTCGGCCTGGGTGACGATCAGGTTGGCCGGCGCCTTGGTGTACGGCGGGTGCAGCCGGTCGAGCTCGTCGCCGAGGAAGCGCGCGTCCATCGGGACCGGCTCGACGCTGCGCCCGCGCGGACGGCCGCCGGGCTGCTCGGGCAGGTAGTCGGCGTACTCGGGCACCCACGTGAACCGCAGCGGCGTCCTCTCGCGCAGGAAGTCGAGCACCTCCGGGCCGCGGTCGAGGTAGGTGTCGCGGCGCACCTTCGGCACGACGTCGCCGACGATCGAGTCGAGATAGGTCTTCGCGGCGTCGAGGTCGCCCTCGTCGACCTGTCCGGCCGCCCGCAGCGCGTAGTTGCCGGGGATCCACACCCCGCCGCCCGAGCGCGCGGTGGAGCCGCCGAAGTGGCCGCTCTTCTCGACCAGGACGGTGTCGAGGCCCTGGTGGGCCGCGGCGAGCGCGGCCGACATGCCAGCACCGCCGGCGCCGACCACGACGACGTCGTAGGAGTCGTTCATGGCGAAAACTGTAACAGGTTCTAGTTCGAGTTTGCCCGCGCCGTTGGCGGGCAGTTCCCGAGTGCAACATCCGTCACACTCCGTCATTGGGGGATCATATGAAGAAGACCAATGCAGTCGGCTGCGCGCTCGCGGCCGCTCTCGCGCTGGGTACGGCCGCTCCGGCGCTCGCGCAGGACTATGTGGGCACGCCGAAGAAGGACAAGATCATCGGCACGCCCGGCGACGACCGGATCATGGGCCTGGCCGGCAAGGACAAGCTCTGGGGCGGCGACGGCAACGACCGGATCGAGGGTGCCGACGGCAACGACAAGATCTACGGCGGCAACGGCAACGACTACCCGTTGATCGGCGGCGAGGGCAAGGACAAGATCTTCGGTGAGGCCGGCGACGACGGCATCAGCGGTGGCAACGGCAACGACAAGATCAACACCGGCGACGGTGAGGACAGCGCCTCCGGCGGTGCGGGCAACGACAAGATGAGGTCGGGCAACGGCGACCCCACCCACGCCGAGACGCGGTGGGACGAGGCGACCCAGACGTCCGTTCCCGACGGCTATGCCGGCTCCAATCTCAGCGGCGACGAGGGCAGGGACAAGCTGTGGGGCGGTGCGGGCAACGACAGGCTCGACGGCGGTGACGACCGGGACAAGCTCAAGGGTGGCGACGGGTCGGACGGCCTCCTCGGCGGTGCCGACAACGACCAGCTCAAGGCCGGCAACGGTCACGACTCCCTCGACGGCGGTCCCGGTGAGGACAAGCTCGTCGGTGGCCCGGGCGACGACTACCTGTCCGGCGGCGCGGGCAAGGACAAGCTGAAGGGTGGCGCCGGGAACGACACCTTCCAGGAGTACGACTACTACAGCTACACCAACGCCGAGGACCACCTCCCGGGCGAGGGCGACCTCTACAAGGGTGGCGCCGGCAACGACTCCTTCGGCACCAAGTGGAGCCTGCTCACCGGCCTGGTCAAGGCCATCGGCGGCGCCGGTGACGACACCTACTACATCGGCGACATCGACCAGGACTCGGTGCTCAAGCCGGGCGCCGGCAACGACAAGCTCTACATCAAGAACCCCGTGAAGGGCATGAAGATCAAGTGCGGCGCTGGCGCCGACACGGTCTACTTCAACATCGCGGTCAAGAAGGTCAAGACCAAGGGCTGCGAGACCGTGCTCTACGGCAAGGACGCCTTCCACTGGGACCCGGACGGCACGCAGGTCGTGAACTGGCGCTCGCTGTTCGAGTGAGCATCGCTCCCGCACGGAGGCGATGAGTCGGTGCAACGGGGCGTCGGGCCGTCGGGCCCGGCGCCCCGTCTGCCTGCTGGGCCGGCCCGGATCCTCGGCGCCCGGCTGGGTAGGTTGACGGGACGCCGGCGCGCCTCGTCGTACCGGCCCGATCCAACACCGGCTACGTCTTGGGAGTACAGATGAAGAAGATGAAGGCGGCCAGCTGCGCGCTCGCCGCTGCCCTGGCACTCGGCACGGCCGCTCCGGCCCTGGCCCAGGACTACCTGGGCACGCCGAAGAAGGACAAGATCACCGGGACCCCCGGCGACGACCAGATCATGGGCCTGGCCGGCAAGGACAAGCTCTGGGGCGGCGACGGCAACGACCGTGTCGAGGGCGGCGCGGGCAATGACAAGGTCTTCGGCGGCAATGGCAACGACTACCCGCTCCTCGGCGGCGAGGGCAACGACAAGATCTTCGGCGAGGCCGGCAACGACGGCATCGAGGGCGGTCTCGGCAACGACAAGATCAACACCGGTGACGGCGCCGACTACGCCACCGGCGACCAGGGCAACGACAAGATGCGGGCCGGCAACGGCGACCCGACGCAGCCCGATCCCAACAAGGGCGGCTACGACGGCACCAGCCTCGAGGGCGGGGTGGGCAAGGACAAGCTGTGGGGCGGGTCCGGCAACGACTACCTCTACGGCGGCGCGGACAACGACAAGCTCAACGGCGGGGCGGGCGCCGACGTGACCTACGGCGACGACGGCGACGACAAGGTCAAGGGCGGCGACGGCGACGACTCCGCGGCCGGCGGCGCCGGAGACGACAACGTCAAGGGCGGTCCCGGCAACGACTACGTGACGGGCGAGGCCGGTCGCGACAAGGTGATCGGTGGCCCGGGCGACGACCAGTTCTGGGAGCCGGCCGGCGAGGGCGACGTGCTCAAGGGCGGTGCCGGCAACGACACCTTCGGCGGCCTGTACGGCCTGCTGTCGGGCACCTTCAAGGCCATCGGTGGCGCGGGTGACGACATCATCATGGTCGGCGACGTCGACGAGGACACGGTGATCAAGCCGGGTGCGGGCAACGACAAGGTCTACGTCAAGAACCCCTACAAGGGCATGAAGATCAAGTGCGGTGCGGGCCTCGACACGATCTACTTCAACATCAAGGTGAACAAGGTCAAGGCCAAGGGCTGCGAGACCGTCGTCTACGGCAAGGACCCCTACCACTGGGACGCCGAGGGCGCCCAGCCGGTGTGGTGGCGCTCGCTGGTCGGCTGACTCCGACCGACTGCGTCCACGGGGCGTCGGGCCTTCGGGTCCGGCGCCCCGTGTCGTGTTGGGGCACCCCGCTTGTGCCAAAAGTAGAACCTGTTCTAATCTGGTGCAGCACACACTGTCGCAGACACAGGAGCTCCCATGAACCAGGACTTCGCCCCCGAGGTGACCGCCGTCCTCGACGGCGTGCGTGACCTCCTCCCGACCATCCGCGAGCGGGCCGAGGAGGGCGAGCGTCTGCGCGTCATCCCGGACGCCTCGATCAAGGAGCTCGAGGAGACCGGCTTCTTCCGGCTGCTCCAGCCGAAGCGGTACGGCGGCATCGAGGCCGACCCGGTTGCCTTCTACACCGCCGTGCGCGACATCGCCACCGCCGACGGCGCCACCGGCTGGGTCTCCAGCGTGGTCGGTGTCCACCCCTGGCAGGTCGCGCTGTTCGCCGACGAGGCGCAGCAGGCTGTGTGGGGGGACGACCAGACGGTGCGGCTGTCGTCGTCGTACGCCCCCACCGGCAAGGCCGTCATCACCGAGGGCGGGTTCAAGCTCTCCGGCAAGTGGAGCTTCTCCTCCGGCTCCGACCACTGCAGCTGGGTGCTGCTCGGCGGCCTCGTGTTCAACGAGGAGGGTCAGGTCGTCGACTTCCGCACCTTCATGGTGCCCCGCGAGAAGTACCAGATCGTCGACGTCTGGAACGTCGTCGGCCTGCGTGGCACAGGCTCCAACGACATCGTCGTGGAGGAGACCTTCATCCCCGAGGCGTTCACGCTGTCGATGGGGGAGACCGGCGCCTGCCGCGGTCCGGGCCAGGAGGTCAACACCAGCGACCTCTACAAGCTGCCCTTCCACTCGATCTTCACCAGCACCATCGCCACCCCGATCATCGGCATGGCGAAGGGTGCGTACGCCGAGCACGTCGAGATGCAGCAGAAGCGCGTGCGTGCGGCGTACCTCGGCGAGAAGGCCTCGCTCGACCCGTTCGCCGCGGTCCGCATCGCCCGTGCCTCCTCGGAGATCGACGCCGCCTGGGCACTGCTGATCAACAACATCCGCGAGGAGCAGGCCCACGTCGCGAAGGGTGAGCAGATCCCGCTCGAGCTGCGGCTGCGGGTGCGCCGTGACCAGGTGCTCGGCACCGCCCGCTCGATCGAGGCGATCGATGCGCTGTTCGAGGCGTCGGGCGGTCGTGCGCTCGCCGAGGGCACCTACCTCCAGCGCGCCTGGCGCGACTCGCACGCCGGTCGCGTGCACGCCGCCAACGACCCCGAGCGCGCGCTGCAGATGTACGGCGCCCAGCAGTTCGGCCACAAGGTCGACCCGGGGATGTACTGATGCCCGACTTCTCCAAGGAGGGGACCCGTCGTTCGGCGAAGGCCGGCGACATCACCCTGAACTACTACGAGGCCGGCGAGTCGTCCGACGTCGGGGGCGGGCTGCCGTTCGTGCTCCTGCACGGCGGCGGGCCCGGCGCCTCGGCGTGGAGCAACTTCGGCCCGGCACTGCCGCGCTTCGCGGAGAGCTTCCGCACCCTGCTGGTCGACCAGCCCGGCTTCGGTGCCTCCGACAAGCCCGAGGTGCAGGCCAACTACTTCCGCCACTCCGCGTCGTACCTCGTCAAGCTGCTCGACGAGCTGCAGATCGAGCGGGTCCACCTGCTCGGCAACTCCCTCGGCGGAGGTACGGCGACCCGGTTCGCGCTGGAGTACCCCGACCGCGTCGGCCGGCTGGTGCTGATGGGCCCCGGCGGACTGTCGACCAACCTGTTCCACGCCGACCCGACCGAGGGCGTCCAGCGGCTGATGGACTTCAGCATGAACCCCAGCCGCGAGGCACTGCGGGCGTTCATCTCCACGATGGTCGTCAACCAGGCCCTGGTCACCGACGAGCTCGTCGAGGAGCGCTTCGCCGACGCCACCGCGCCGGGCTCGCTCGAGGCCATGCGCTCGATGGGCGCGTCGTTCTGGAACCCGGAGTGGGCCGAGGACGGCATGCTCTGGCGCGAGGCGCACCGGCTGCGCAAGCACACCCTGCTGACGTGGGGCCGTGAGGACCGGGTGAACCCGCTCGACGGCGCGCTGGTCGCGCTCAAGCAGATCCCCAAGGCCCAGCTCCACGTCTTCCCCAACTGCGGCCACTGGGCACAGATCGAGGCGGCCGAGGAGTTCGCCGAGATCTGCACCGCCTTCCTGGCCCGCCACAAGGAGCGTTCGTGACGATCGACATCAAGTCCATGGGCTACATCCGGGTCGCGAGCACCGACCTGGGGGCCTGGAAGACCTTCGCCGGCAAGGTGCTCGGCCTCGCCGAGGGCCGCGGCCCCGACCCGGACCACCAGTACTGGCGCATCGACGAGGTCTCCGCGCGGGTCGTGGTGTTCCCCTCCGACGTCGACCAGCTCGACTGCACCGGCTGGGAGCTCGCCGACCACCAGGCCCTGCAGGCCGCCCGTGAGCACCTGCAGAAGGCCGGCGTGGAGTTCGAGGAGGGCACCAAGGACGAGCTCGACGAGCGCCGGGTCCAGGAGCTGATCCGGTTCCGCGACCCGTGGGACAACGTGTTCGAGCTGTTCCACGGCATCACCTACGAGGCGCGACCCGTCGTGACGCCGTACGCCGCCACCTTCGTCACCGGCGACCAGGGCATGGGTCACATCGTCGTCCCGGTGCTCGACGACGTCGAGGCGCTGCGGTTCTACACCGAGGTCCTCGGCTTCCGGCTGCGCGACTCGATGAGCATGCCCGGCGAGTTCGTCGGCAAGGAGCCGGGCAGCAAGGTCTGGCTGCGCTTCCTCGGCGTCAACCCGCGCCACCACTCGCTGGCCTTCCTGCCGATGCCCAACCCGAGCAAGTGCGTCCACGTGATGCTCGAGGTCGACAAGCTCGACCACGTCGGTCGAGCGCTCGAGCGGGTCCGCAAGCACGGTGCGCCGCTGTCGGCCACCCTGGGCCGGCACATGAACGACGAGATGATCTCGTTCTACGTCAAGTCGCCCGGCGGCTTCGACGTCGAGTTCGGCACCGAGGGCATGACCGTCGACGACGCCCGTTGGGTGGCGCGCGAGTCGACCGCCGTCTCGTACTGGGGCCACGTGTTCGGCGGCCAGTGAGTGGCCACTAACGTGAGTGACGTGAGCGAGATCCCGGAGGGCATCAGCCCCGACGCGCGGGAGACCTGGCCGCACCCCGAGCTGATCCAGTCGTGGCTCGGGGACGCCGAGGTCGACTTCGAGCTGCGTCCCGGTGAGGAGGTCGCGGTCCACGACGACCCGGCGGCCCAGGCCGCCGCGCGCCGGTTCCGCGACACCCTGGGCTGCTTCGCTTCCGGGATCACCGTGATCACCACGATGAGCGGCGACGAGCCGGTCGGCATGACCTGCCAGTCCTTCGCCAGCGTTTCGCTCGACCCGCCGCTCATCACCTTCGTCCCGGCGCGCAGCTCGCGCGCCTGGCCGGCGATCCAGCGCTCGGGCCGGTTCTGCGTCAACGTCCTGGCCGCCGACCAGGAGCACGTCTCCGGGCAGATGGCGACCAAGGGGATCGACAAGTTCGCCGGGATCTCCTGGCAGCCCGCGGCGGCGACCGGGTCGCCCGTCATCGAGGGCACGCTCGCGCACCTCGACTGCACCATCCACGCGGTCTACGAGGGTGGCGACCACTTCATCGTCGTCGGCAAGGTCGAGCACCTCGAGGCGCACTCCGAGGACGCCGCAGTCGCCGAGCCACTCCTCTACTTCAAGGGCCGCTACCGCACCACCGACTCGTGACCCGGGCCCCGTCCGGGCGTTGAGCCCCTGATCGAGTACGACGAACCGGTCGGGGGGATCGATGAGGATGCGCAGGGCGCTCGGGGCGGTGGCCGTCGCCGTCCTGTTGGCCGGGCTGCCGGGGATGTCAGGACTGTCCGGGCTCGGCGCCGGCGCCGCGGCCGATCCGTCCGTGCCGTCTGATCCCGGCCCGGCGACCACCCGACCCGACGTACGACTGCTGCCCCACGCCGGGGTGCGGGACTACTGGACCGCGAAGCGGATGCGCACCGCGGTCCCTCTCGACCTCGACCCGGCGGGCAATGCCACGACCGCCCCGGCGTCGACATCCGGCGTCCAGGGCCGGACCTCGGGCCGGGTGGGCGAGGGCCTGCGCAGCACGGGCAAGCTGTTCTTCTCCGACGGCGGCACCAACTACGTGTGCTCGGCGTCGTCGGTCAACACGCCGGAGAAGGACCTCGTGGTCACCGCCGGGCACTGCGTGAACTCCGGCGGCACCCGGGTGCTGCTCGGCGGCTGCCGCGCCGGCACCTACTACAGCAACTTCATGTTCGTCCCCGGCTACGACCACAACGCCCGGCCCTACGGCACCTGGGTCGGCACCGCCGCGATCGCGCAGGGCGACTGGGTCTCGCGGTGCGACGAGGTCGCGCACGACCAGGCGATGATCCGGGTCGCACCCCAGGGCGGCCTCGACCTGGTCGACGTCGTCGGCGGCAACGGACTGGCCTGGAACTACCCGGTGCGGGAGGACGGCGTCCGCGTCGTCGGCTGGCCGGCCGAGGCGCCGTATGACGGCCAGAGCCGCCAGGAGTGCACCGGATCGACCACGGTGCTCGACCAGACCGGCGACGCGCAGATCTCGTGCCCGCTGACGGGCGGGGCCAGTGGCGGGCCGTGGTTCCTGCGGATGGCCAGCGCCGACACCGGCTTCATCTTCGCGGTCACCTCCCGCCGGACGACGTCCGGGCCACCGCTGCTGCTCGCGACCCCGTTCGACGCCACCATCGAGGGCCTGCTGGCCGCGGCACGGGTCGCGGGCCGCCCGGCCGCGCGCCCCGTCGTGGGCCCGGAGTCGGGCCCCGGGGTGGGACGGCCGAAGCGGCAGCGGCTGCGCCTGGTCGCGACCAGCCCCTCGGTCGGCTTCGGTGAGGCCTACCAGCTGGTCGCCGAGACCCGCCGCGTGCGCCGGATGGTGCTCCAGGTCCGCACCGCGCCCGGCGCCCCGTGGGCCCGGGTCGCGAAGGCGCGGGTGCACCAGGGCGTCACGGTCTTCACCCAGACGGCAGCACCGGGGACCTGGTGGTACCGGGTGAAGGTCCGCAAGGCGAGGAAGCACAGCGCGCCGGTGGCGGTGAGCGTCAGCCCCTGCCCGATGCCGCTCGACCGCACCCCCAGTGTGGTGGGCAACACGCGCTGCACCAGCCCCGTCGGCTGACCTCACTGCCCCTTGTAACTACGTGTTACGTCACCAATTTGGGGCCGAAGTGGCCCATGTGGTGGATAACTGTGCTGTAACACGTAGTTACAAGTCCGGCCGCGCACGCGGCGGCGTGCTGCACCCGCGGTTCCAGCCGGTCGTCGAGCGGCGGGCGATGCCGGCGATGAAGGCCGAGCTGGTCCCCTCGCAGCTGATCGGGCTGGCGATGACCCGCTACGTGCTGAAGATCGAGCCGCTCGCCTCCGCGCCGGTCGACGACGTGGTCGCGATGGTCGCGCCGGCGGTCGCCGCGGCCCTGCAGGGGCCGGACACCTACCTGGGGTCCGGTGGCCCCGCGCGGCTCAGAGGTCCACGGCTGCCCGGTGCCGGTGCGGTGCGCCGTACAGCTGCCCGAGTGCGTGGGCGCGCTTGAACACCAGGTGGGCGTCGTGCTCCCAGGTGATCGCGATGCCGCCGTGCAGCTGGACGCACTCGCTGGCGGCCAGGGCCGCCGTCTCGAGGGCGTACGACGCCGCGGCGTGGGTCAGGAAGGCCGCCTCCGCGGCGTCGGTGTCCGTGTCGGCGAGGGCGTAGGAGGCCGCCCAGCTCGCCGAGCGGGACATCTCGACCCGCGCCAGCAGGTCGGCCATTCGGTGCTTGAGCGCCTGGAAGGACCCGATCGGGCGGCCGAACTGCACCCGCTCCTTGAGGTAGCCGACCGTCATCTGCAGCGCCCGGTCCGACAGGCCGACCGCGAGGGCGGCCGCGGCCGCCGCACCGACGAGCTCGGCCCGCGCGCGGGCGGCGTTGCCGTCGCCGATCACGGTCAGCTCCGCAGCGGACAGGTCGAGCCGGGCGAGCCGGACGCTCTGGTCCATCGACTCGGCCCAGGTCGCGGTCGCGCCGCTCACCTCGACCAGGTCGTCGCCGCGGACCGCGAGGAGGATCTCGGCGCGGTCGCCGTCGAGGACCGGGCCGTCGTCGAGGGCGATCGTGGCGATCTCGCCCGCGGCGATGCGGGGGAGCAGCCTCTTCCTCGCGTCGTCGGTCGCGCCCGCCAGCAGCGCCTCGGTGGCGACCGTGGTGGCCAGCAGCGGGCTCGGCGCGATGGTGCGGCCGAGCTCCTCGAGCACCACGGCGGTCTCGAAGAAGGACACCCCGACGCCGTCGTACTCCTCGGGAACGCCGAGCGCCGCCACGCCGATCTGCTCGCACAGGGTCGCCCAGAGCGCCTCGTCGTACCCCGTCTCCGAGGTCGACGCCGCGCGGACGGCGGCCGAGTCGGCACGCTTCTCCAGCAGGCCGCGGACGGTCGCCGCCAGCTCGGCCTGCTCCTCGCTGAGCTCGAACTGCATCACGCGCTCCGGAGGGTCTCGAGGATGCGGGCGCGGTGCGCGGCCGGCGTGCCCCAGGCGGTGACCAGCGCGCGGATCTTGGTGATCCACACGCTGAGGTCGAACTCCTGGGTGTAGCCGATCGCCCCGTGCACCTGCAGGCCGGTGCGGGAGGCGAGGTACGCCGCGTCCGCGCAGGCGACCTTGGCGGCCGAGACCGCGCGGGGCGTCGGGTCGAGAGCAGCGCCGAGGACCAGCGGCCGGGCGAAGTCGAGCGCGATGCGCACGTCGGCGAGCTTGTGCTTGATCGCCTGGTAGGAGCCGATCTCGCGGCCGAACTGCTTGCGCTGCTTGACGTAGGTCACCGCGTCGGCGAGCACCCTCTCGCCGGCACCCAGCAGCTGGGCGGCGGTCGCGAGCACGGCCAGGTCGTACGCCGCCGCGAGGTCGCCGTGCTCGACGGCGTCGCCGGGCGTGACGTCGAACAGGTGGCGGCTGCGGTCGACCGAGGTGTGGGCCTTCCCGGCGGTGGCGGTGTGCAGGGTGTCGCCGACGACGGCGTACACCGCGTCGGCGACGTCCGCGTCCAGTGCCCGCGGCATCGCGACGGTGGCGACGCCCTCCACCTCGGCGCCGAGCGCCACGGGCAGGTAGGCGGCAGCCTCGACCCACGGGCCGGGGACGGCGTGGCGGCCGAGCGCCTCGAACGCGACGCAGACCTCGACGGGGGAGGCCTCGGTGGCGAGCATGGTCAGGCCCTGCTCGGCCAGCCGCTCCCACAGCCTGAGGCCGGCGGCATGGTCGCCTGCCGCCCAGCCGCGGGCCGCGGCGACAGTGTCGGCTGCGGCCAGCAGGGAGTCGAGGGAGGCGGCGAAGTCCTGCTGGTCGGTGGTGAGCTCGAACTTCATGACGGGGTCCCTACGGAGTTGTTCGACGGAGGAGCGAAGCGGGGGAGGCGAAGAACTTCGTGGGGTGTCTTCACTTCTGCACTCCCTTGGGCTCACGCGGCAGACCGAGAATTCGCTCCGCGACAATATTTCGTTGAATCTCGTTGGTGCCGGCGTAGATCGGGCCGGACAGCGAGAAGGTGTAGCCGTCGAGCCAGCGGGACTCGAGCTCGGCGTCGGGGCCGAGCAGGTCGAGGGCGGTCTCGTGGAGGGCGACGTCGAGCTCGCTCCACCACACCTTGTTGACCGAGCCCGCGGCTCCGATGTCGCCGCCGTCCTTGAGCTTCGTCACGGTGCCCCAGGTGTAGAGGCGGTAGGCCTCGGCCTTGAGCCACGCGTCGACGACGCGGTCCGCGACGCGCGGGTCCGGCCTCTCGTCGTACAGCGCGAGGAGGCGGTCGGCGGCGGCGGTGAACCGGCCGGGGGAGCGCAGTGAGAGGCCGCGCTCGTTCCCGGCGGTGCTCATCGCGACCCGCCAGCCGTCACCCGGCGCGCCGAGCACATCGGTGTCGGGCACGAAGACGTCGTCGAAGAAGACCTCCGCGAAGCCCTCCTCGCCGTCGAGCTGCGCGATCGGGCGCACGGTCACGCCCTCGGCGTCGAGCGGGAAGAGGAAGTAGGTGAGCCCGGCGTGCTTCTGCGCCTCCGGGTCGCTGCGGAACAGGCCGAAGCCCCATTGGGCCAGGGCCGCGCGCGAGCACCAGATCTTCTGGCCGTTGAGCACCCAGCCGCTCTCCCCGGTGGTTGAGCTTGTCGAAACCCGGCGGGCGCTCGACTTGAGGGAGGCGAGGTCGGAGCCGGCCTCGGGCTCGCTCCAGCACTGCGCCCAGACCCGCTCGCCGGTCGCCATCGAGGGCAGGAAGCGGTCCTGCTGCTCGGGGGTGCCGTGCTCGAAGATGATCGGGGCCAGCAGGAAGATCCCGTTCTGCGAGACACGCAGGGGAGCGCCGGCGCGGTAGTACTCCTCCTCGAAGATGATCCACTCCACGAGGGACGCCTCGCGACCGTGGTACTCCTTCGGCCAGGACACGACCGACCAGCGCTCGGCGGCGAGCTTCGCCTCCCAGGCCTGGTGCAGGACGAAGCCCTCGGCGGTGTCGAGGGACGGCAGCGGCTCGGCCGGCACGTTGGCCGCCAGCCAGGCGCGGGCCTCGGTCTGGAAGGCCAGCTCGGACTCGCTCAGTTCGAGATCCATGTCAGTAGGTGTTCCTCATCGGCGTGGAGGTCGTCACAGTCGAAATGTAGGCCCCGGCGCTGCCCGAACCAAGCATTTGCTTGGTAGAGTAGCAGCCATGAACCTGACCGAGGGGCCTGAGGACCGCGCATTCCGCGCAGAGGTCCGGGAATGGCTCGGCGACCACCTGACCGGCGAGTGGGCCGCGCTGCGCGGTCTCGGCGGACCCGGTCGCGAGCACGAGGCCCACGACGAGCGGCTGGCCTGGAACCGCCATCTCGCCGAGCACGGCTGGACCGCGGTCGGCTGGCCGACCGAGCACGGTGGGCGCGGCCTGTCGCTGTGGCAGCAGGTGATCTTCCACGAGGAGTACGCGCGGGCCGAGGCGCCGGCCGGCGTCAACCACCTCGGCGAGCAGCTGCTCGGTCCGACGCTGATCGCGTTCGGCACCCCCGAGCAGCAGCAGCGCTTCCTGCCGGAGATCATCGCCGTGCGCGAGCTGTGGGCGCAGGGCTACTCCGAGCCCGGCGCCGGCTCCGACCTCGCCAACGTGCAGACGCGGGCCCGCCTCGACGAGTCCACCGGCGAGTGGGTGATCGACGGCCAGAAGGTGTGGACGTCGCTGGCCCACCTCTCCGACTGGTGCTTCGTCGTCGCCCGCACCGAAGCGGGCTCGTCGCGGCACCAGGGGCTGTCCTTCCTGCTCGTGCCGCTGCGCCAGGACGGCGTCGAGGTGCGCCCGATCGAGCAGCTCACCAGCGGCTCGGAGTTCAACGAGGTCTTCTTCACCGGCGCCCGCACCTCCGCCGACCTCGTCGTCGGCGAGCGCGGCTCGGGCTGGGGCGTGGCGATGGGCCTGCTCGGCTTCGAGCGTGGCGTCTCCACGCTCGGCCAGACCGTCGGCTTCGCCCGCGAGCTCGAGACCGTCGTGGCCCGGGCCAAGGAGAACGGCTCGATCGACGACCCGGTCGTCCGCGACCGGCTTGCTGCCCTCAAGGCCGAGCTGGCCGTGATCCGCAGCTTCGCGCTGCGCGCGCTCGCCCTCGTCGAGGGCGGCCAGGACTCGGCCGCCGGTGGTGGCGCGGGGTCGATCTTCAAGCTGGCCTGGGCGACCTGGCACCGCACCCTCGGTGAGGTCGCCATGGACGTCGCCGGGCGCGGCGGCCTGGTGACGCGCGGCGGGTCGTCGTACGACCTCGACGACCACCAGCGCCTCTTCCTCTTCTCGCGTGCCGACACGATCTACGGCGGCAGCGACGAGATCCAGCGAAACATCCTCGCCGAGCGCGTGCTCGGCCTTCCTCGTGAACCGAAGGGATCCTGATGTCTGAGCTCCGTCCCGAGCAGCCCACCCCCGAGTACGTCCCCGGGCACGACCTGCTCGCCGGCAAGGTGGTCGTCGTGACCGCCGCCGCAGGTGCCGGGATCGGTGCGGCCGTCGTACGCCGGGCGCTGGAGGAGGGCGCCAAGGCGGTCGTCTTCAGCGACACCCACGAGCGTCGCCTCGCCGAGGCCGAGGAGGCCCTGGCCGCCGAGTTCGGCGCCGACCGGGTCCGCCAGCTGGTCTGCAATGTGACCAAGGAGGAGGACATCACCGCCCTCCTCGACGCGGCCGATGAGTTCGGCGGCGTCGACGTCATGATCAACAACGCCGGCCTCGGCGGCACCGACTCGATCCTCGAGGTCACCGACGAGACCTGGAACCGGGTCATCGACATCACCCTCACCGGCACCATGCGCGCCACCCGCGCGGTCGGCCAGCGCTTCGTGGCCGCCGGCAAGAAGGGCGTCATCGTCAACAACGCCTCGGTCATCGGCTGGCGCGCGCAGGAGGGCCAGGCCCACTACGCCGCCGCCAAGGCCGGCGTGATGGCGCTGACCCGCTGCTCGGCGCTCGACCTCGCGCCCCACGGCATCCGGGTCAACGCGGTGTCGCCGTCGCTGGCCATGCACCCCTTCCTGGAGAAGGTGACCTCGCCCGAGCTGCTCGTCGAGCTCAAGCAGCGTGAGGCCTTCGGCCGCGCCGCCGCCCCGTGGGAGGTCGCCAACGTGATGGTCTTCCTCGCGAGCGACTACTCGTCGTACCTCACGGGCGAGGTCATCTCCGTCAGCAGCCAGCACGCCTGAGCTCTTCCACCCCTCTACGCAAGGAGTCCTGTCATGGCTGAGGCCTATATCGTCGACGCGGTCCGCACCGCCGTGGGCAAGCGCGGCGGCGCACTCGCCGGCGTCCACTCCGCCGACCTCGGCGCCCACTCACTCGCCGCGCTCGTCGAGCGCACCGGCATCGACGCGGGTGCCGTCGACGACGTGATCCTGGGCTGCTGCGACACCATCGGCTCGCAGGCCGGCGACATCGCCCGCACCGCGTGGCTGGTCGCGGGGCTGCCCGACCACGTTCCCGGCGTCACCATCGACCGCCAGTGCGGCTCGTCCCAGCAGGCCGTGCACTTCGCGGCCCAGGGCGTCATGTCCGGCACCCAGGACCTCGTCGTTGCTGGCGGCGTGCAGAACATGAGCGCCATCCCGATCTCCGCCGCGATGATGGTCGGCCAGCAGTATGGCTTCACCACGCCGTTCGCCGAGTCGCCCGGCTGGATCAAGCGGTACGGCGACCAGGAGGTCAGCCAGTTCCGGTCGGCCGAGGTGATCGCGGAGAAGTGGGACGTGTCCCGCGAGGACATGGAGAGGTTCGCGCTGGCCTCCCACGAACGGGCCAAGGCCGCCATCGCCGAGGGCCGCTTCGCGAGCGAGATCGCGCCGTACGTACTCGAGGATGGCAGCGTCTTCGCCACCGACCAGTGCCCGCGTGACACCTCCTTGGAGAAGATGGCCGGCCTCGAGCCGCTCGCCCCCGGCGGCCGGATCACCGCCGGTGTCGCCTCACAGATCTGCGACGGCTCCGCCGCGGTGCTCGTCGCCTCCGAGCAGGCGGTCAAGGACCACGGGCTGACCCCGCGGGCGCGGATCGTGCACCTCTCGGTGCGCGGCGACGACCCGGTCTGGATGCTCACCGGGCCGATCCCCGCGACCAAGCACGCGCTTGCCAAGGCCGGCATGACGATCGACGACATCGACCTGTTCGAGTGCAACGAGGCCTTCGCGTCCGTCGTGCTGGCCTGGATGAAGGAGACCGGGGCGCCGCACGAGAAGGTCAACGTCAACGGCGGCGGCATCGCGTTGGGCCACCCCATCGGCGCCACCGGCGCCCGGCTGATGACCACCCTGCTCAACGAGCTCGAGCGCACCGGTGGCCGCTACGGCCTGCAGACCATGTGCGAGGGCGGCGGCCAGGCCAACGTCACCATCATCGAGCGTCTCTGACCCTCACGGGTGGCCCGGACCCATAACGGTTGAGTTGCCCCTTCCTCACCGTTGAGTTGCCCCTTCCTCACAGTTGAGTTGCCGGTACTGCAAGGGCGGTCGACCCGGCGCTGGAAGCTCAATGGGTAGAAAGTGGCAACTCAACGATGAGAAGGCGGCAACTCAACGCCTCACCCGGCGCCGGCGGCGCTCGGTCTCGAACACCAGCCGCCGGAGCCGGTCGCCGTGGAGACTCGGGTCCACGAAGGCGATCGCGACCCCGATCCCGCCGTTGGCGAACCGCACGTGGCGCACGATCCGGGCTGCCTGGACCAGGTTGTCGCCGTCGACCCGGGTGGTCGCCTCGACGCTGGTGCCGACCGGCGGGGGCTCGGTGCGCACGCTCGCCATCAGGCCGCCCTCGCTCACGTCGACGACCACGCCGAGGATCTCGACGTGTTCGGGCTGCTCGGGCTGCTCGTCGACGGTGTCGTCGGCGTCCTCGGCCGCGGGCGTCCAGCGCAGCAGCACCGGCATCGAGATCCGGGCCCGGAAGTAGGCCCGCTGCTGCAGGCGCGCGGCGGGTGAGCTCGGGCGGAGCAGCCACACCTCGCCGTACGCCCGCCGACCGGGGCGGGTGCTCACCGGGCACTCCATCCGGCCGAGCGGGTAGGTCCAGGAGAGGGTGACGTCGAAGTGGTGCTCGTGCGGGTCCATCCCGTTCGGGCACGCGACGACCAGCGTGGTCGAGCCGTCGGACTGGGGCTCGAGGTCGAGCACCCTCGTCTCGAGTGCCACCGGCTCGCCGGCCGTCGGGCGCAGTGTGAGCGCCACGGTCTGCAGCACGCCCGGATGTACGTCGGGCGGGACGTCCCTGTGCTGCATGCCGACCTGATCGGCCGCGGATCGCCGTACCTGAGGACGAGTGTCGGCGCAGGCTGGTTCGATGGGCGCATGATCGATCACCTCGGCATCAACTGCGCCGATCTCGCTGCGTCCAAGACCTTCTACGACCAGGTGCTCGCTCCGCTGGGCTACGGCCGGGTCCTCGACTACGACGTGGCCGTCGGCTACGGCCCCGAGGGCGATCCCGCCTTCTGGCTGAGCAGCTACGCCGACATGCCGCCCCAGCGCGAGGTCCACGTCGCGTTCAAGGCCGCCGACGTCGCAGCCGTCCACGCCTTCCACGAGGCCGCGGTGGCCGCGGGCGTCGAGGTGCTCCACGAGCCGCGGCCGTGGCCGGAGTACCACCCGGGCTACTACGGCGTCTTCGTGCGCGACCTCGACGGCAACAACGTCGAGGCCGTCTTCCACGGCTACGTCGCCGAGGGGTGAGCCCGGGGGTGGGCAGTGCTCAGAGCACCGTCCACCAGATGCCGACGATCGCCGGGACCAGCCCGAGCGCCAGCCACGGCGAGCGCCACGAGCGCCCGTTGATGACGAGCGTGGCCGCGATACCGCCGACCATGAAGGCGGCGGCGATGATGTTGAGGCCGATCCGGGCGTCGGTCCGGTCGGCGGCGACGTGGTCGGCCGCGATCACGAAGCCCGCCGAGAGGTGGAGGATCGTGGTGATGACGAGCACCGAGACCACCCGGCGCTGCACCCGCTGGAGCCGCTCGATGTCCTTCGGGTCCGGCACCTTGCGGGGCGCGTTCGGGTCCATCAGGTGACGGCGGCGGGGGGCGGCTGCGCTCGGGCTCGACCCCTGCGGCGACGTCTGGTTCACCCCCTCAGGATATCCAGTGGCGTCGCCGGGAGCCGCATCGGAGGCTGGGGTCATGGACATCCACCCGTTCGGTCCCGACGACCACGACGATCTCGTCGCCTGGACCGGCCTCGCCAACGCGATCAGTGCTTCCGATGCTCCGTGGACGATGCGGGACACGGTGGCGCGGGCCGACGCCCGGTTCCGGCACGGGTGGGACGGCGAGCCCGAGTCGCCGTACCTGCTGCGGGTGGGCGGCGCGGTCGTGGCGTGGGGCTCGATCGCGACCAGTGAGTACGACAACCTCGATCTCGCGTTCCTCACCCTCGGCGTCCACCCCGGGCACCGGCGGCGCGGCTACGGCACCGCCCTGCTCGACCGGCTCCGCGCGGAGGCGCGACGGCGGGGACGCACCCTGTTGATGACCGAGGCGTGGGAGAGCGTGGCCGGCGACGCGTTCGCCGTACGGCACGGGTTCGAGCGCCGCTTGGCCGGCATCAACCGCCGCCAGCTGCTCGCCGAGCTCGACCCGTCCGACCTCGACAAGAGGTACGACGACGCGCTGCCGCACGCCGCTGACTACGCCCTCGAGCGCTGGCCGACGCCGACGCCCGAGGACCGGCTCGACGACCTCGTCGCGATGGCCAGCTCGATCAACGACGCCCCGACCGACGACCTCGACTACGAGGACGAGGTGTTCACGCCCGAGCGGATGCGTGCCTACGAGGTGGGCTGGGCGGCCCTCGGCTTCCGCCAGTACCGCCTCGTCGCCCGTCACCTGCCGACCGGCGAGCTCGCCGGCCAGACCTGCGTCGGCGTCCTCGCCGCCGACCCGACCTGGGGCGAGCAGGACGACACCACCGTCACCCGGCCGCACCGCGGTCACCGCCTGGGCCTGCTGCTCAAGATCGGCATGCTGCGCTGGCTCGCCGAGGCCGAGCCCGACCTGGTGCGGATCGACACCTGGAACGCCGAGTCGAACGCCCACATGATCGGCGTGAACGAGGTGCTCGGCTACCGCGTGATGGGGCGGGAGTGGGCCTACCAGCGCTCGCTGTGAGTGGTCAGGAGTAGCGGTGCGACTTCGCCGCGTGCCCGCGCTCGCGCGTGCAGGTGCGTCCGCTGATGTTGCGGTGACCGCACAGCGCGCTGTCGTCCGTCTCCGCTGCCGGCGCGGCCGCGGCCTTCATGTCCTTCGCAGCCTTCGCAGCCTTCACGGGTGCCGCCTTGGCCGGCGCTGCCGGGGCAGGCTTCGCGGCCCGCGGGGTCGGGGCGGGGCGGCCCGCGCGGGCCTGGGCTTCCGCGTAGCGCGCCTCGCGCATCGCTCGTACTGCGTCCATCTTGCTCATCGGCGACTCACCTGATCGACCCTAGGGGAGTGGTCCGACACTTCACCGAGCGGGTCGCAAGTGGTGCGTCGCGGACGTGGCTCACCACTTCGCGCGCTCAGTGCACGCACCTCGCTACGTTGGCGATCGCTCGGAATACGCCCGGTATGCCGTCGCGACGCCGCCTTGCGATGCACGCACCCTGAGCACGCGAAGTGGCAAGCCACCTCCCCGCCACACCACTAGGCTCGGTGATCGGACGAGGCGAGGTGGTGAGATGGTCGCGAGTCGATCGGCGCGGGAGCGCAAGGCCGCGACGCAGGCCGGCCCGCTGGCGCGGGTACGGATCGAGATCGGGGCCGACGAGCAGTTCGTCTACAAGATCAGCTGCTCGGAGTGCACGGCCAAGGGGCACCGACCCTGGTCGACGTACCGTCCGGGTGCCGACAACGGGTTCATGGCGGCGATGGACCGCTGGGTCTTCCACCTCAAGGAGCAGCACCCGACCAGCGACGCACCCTGCCTCGCGTTCCTGCCCGAGGCCGAGCAGCGCCTCCACGAGCGACGGATGGAGCGGGAAGCAGCGAGGACGCGACCGGACTGACCGGCCGCGTCCTCGGCATCACGACATCTGCACTACGTCAGCACGACGTCAGCACGACGTCACACGACGTACGACGACGCCCGCTTCAGCTCCGCGGCGGCCTCGACGACGATCCGCTCGATGAGCTCCTCGCACGACGGCAGGTCGTCGATCACACCGACGACCTGGCCGCTGGCAAGTACGCCGGCGGAGGTGTCGCCCTCGACCAGGCCCGCGCGGAGCATGGTCGGGGTGTTGGCGGCCAGCGCCATCTGGCCCAGGGTGCGGCCCTGCGCCTTCTTCATCGAGCGACCGTCCTTGAGCAGCTGGGACCACGACATCCCGGAGGACTTCTTGAACTCCAGCGTGCGCCGGGCCGTGGGGCCGAGGCGACGTACGGCGGACGTCTCCTCCAGCGACTCGACGAAGTCGGTGCGCAGGATCCGGTGCGGCATGCCGTCGACCTTGGTGGTGACGACCGTGTCGGCGAGTCCCTTGCCCAGGTACAGCTCCTTGACCGCCTGCGGGACCGCTGAGTCGCGGGTCAGCAGGAAGCGGGTGCCCATGCCGACACCCGCCGCGCCGTACGACAGCGCGGCGGCAAGGCCACGGCCGTCGAAGAAGCCACCGGCGGCGATGACCGGGATGTCGACGGCGTCGAGCACGGTCGGCAGCAGCAGCGTGGTGGGTACGGCGCCCGTGTGGCCGCCGCCCTCGCCGCCCTGGACCATGACGGCGTCGGCGCCCCAGGAGGCGACCTTGACCGCGTGCTTGGCCGCGCCGATCGAGGGCATCACGACGATGCCGTGCTCCTTGAGCTTCGCGATCAGCTCCGGCTTCGGGGCCAGCGCGAAGGACGCGACCTTCACGCCGTGGTCGATGAGCAGCTGGCAGCGGTCGGCCGCGTCACCGGCGTCGGCGCGCAGGTTGACGCCGAACGGCTTGTCGGTGCGCCCCTTGACCTCGATGATCGCGGCCTCGAGCTCGGCGAAGGTCATCGTCGCCGAGGCGAGGATGCCCAGGCCGCCGGCGTTGGCGGTGCCGGACACCAGGCGCGGGCCGGAGACCCAGCCCATCCCGGTCTGCACGACCGGATGGGGAACTCCGACCAGGTCGGTGAACGGGGTGCGGATCTGCTGATCGATCACTGTGCTGCCTCTTCCTGGGGAACCTCCTTGAAGCGAAGACCCTTCGGGTCCAGCATCTCGCGGATGAGGAGCAGCTCCTCGTACGACGGCTCGCGGGTCACCGGCACCTCGGCCGGCACCTCGAGGTCGAACCCGGTGGCGGCGACGACCTCGTCGACGCTCACGCCCGGGTGGACCGAGACGAGCCGCATCGTGTGGTCGGCGCCGCCCATGTCGAAGACGCCGAGGTTGCTGACGATCCGGTGGATGTCGTTGAACCGCGAGGCACCGGTGCCGGCGGCCTCGGCGCGAGCCGGTCCGACGCCGGAGACGATGTCGACGTTCTCGACGAAGACGCGGGTGGAGTGCTTCGGGACCCAGTACGACGTCCGGTTGTTCACCGTGTTGCCGGGGGCGCCGCGCGAACCGAGCAGCTGGCGCTTGGGCTGGGCGAACGGGCCGATCGCGGAGATGTTCTGGTTGCCCTGGCGGTCGACCTGGGTGGCGCCCATCATCACGTGGCGCCTGCCGTAGGCGACGACGTCGAACACGCGGCGGAACGGGATCCAGCCCTCGACGACGTCCTTGCCACCCAGCGGCGGGGTGCCGCCCAGGAACACCGACTCGCCGTCGCTGATCACGAGGTCGGGGTTGGAGGTCAGGCGGGCCAGTCGGACGCCGAGCGTCGGCAGCAGACCCATCGGGCTGGCGAAGATCTCGCCGTCCTCGCTGAAGGCGTCCGCGATCGCCGCGGCGCACACGTCGGCACGGGTGCTCTGCTCATGGGTGGGGGCACTCACTTGGCGTTCTCCTCGGTGAAGGCCTGGACGGCCGCCTGGTAGGACGCCTCGTCGCCGGCAAGGAAGCGGTCGTGGAACGCCTGCCAGTCCTCGTCGGAGCCCGACGCGGCAGCGGCGTACGCGCGTTGGAACCTCTCGTCGCGCTCGTAGTCGGGCGTGCAGGTGGTGAAGTGCGCGCCGTTGGGGGTCTCGACGACGCCGCTGACCATCATCCGGCTCAGCAGCAGTCGCTGGACGGGTGTGTCGACGGTGAGACCGGCGGTGTCGACGACCTCCTCGACGCTCAGGTACGTCTTGCCGGCGGCCATGGCGAACAGGTCGTCGAAGTACGGGTCCGGCCCGAGGTACGACGCGTTGCCGTGCTGGTCGGCGCGGTTGAGGTGCACGAGCGCGGCGTCCAACCTGAGCGCGGGGACGGCGACGAGCTCCTCGTGACCGTGGCCCTCGTCGTACGGGCTGGTGACGGTCTTGATCCACGGGTTGTTGACCAGGACGTCGGAGCCGAGGCCGGCGCGCATCGGGAGGAACGGCAGGCGCTCCGCCGCGGCCTTGAGGCCGGTCTGGAACATGCCCTCGTCGAGCTCGACGACCTCCGGGATGGACGCGGCCTGGCGGGCGCGCTGGAAGTTCGGCTCGAGCGGGACCGAGTCGAGGGAGACGAACGCGTAGACCAGCTTGCGGATCTTGCCCGCGCGAGCCAGCAGGCCCACGTCGGCGCCGCCCCAGCTGACGATGGTCAGGTCGGTGAGGTCGGATTTGTAGATCGCGCGGACCAGCGCCATCGGCTTGCGCCGCGGGCCCCAGCCGCCGATGCCGATGGTCATGCCGCTCTCGAGGCTGCCGACGACGTCGTCGATCGACATCCGCTTGTCGCGCGGCTTGCGGTTGCTGCTCATCAGGCCCCCTTCGCCTTGCTGTCGGCCTTGTCGGTGCCGGCGAAGTCGTCGCGCAGCTCGTCGCTGACGCCCATCAGGTTGAGCTCGAAGGTGAAGCCCTGCTCCCAGCGGTACGACTTATTGACGTCGATCGGGTCGATCCCGTTGAGCGCCTCCTTGGCGGCCCGGATGACCTTGGTGTTCTTGGCGGCGATCTCGCCCGCGACCGCGAGGGCGGCGTCGAGGAGGTCCTCGCGTGCGACGACCTCGAGCACGGAGCCGAACTGGACCAGGTCCTTGGCCGGGATCGTGCGCGCGGTGAAGTAGAGGGTGCGCATCATGTGCTGGGGGACCAGGCGCGCCATGTGGGTCGCGGCGCCGAGGGCGCCCTGGTTGACCTCGGGCACGCCGAAGAAGGCGTCGTCGCTCGCGACCACGATGTCGGCGTTGCCGACCAGGCCGACACCGCCGCCGACGCAGAAGCCGTTGACGGCCGCGACGACGGGGACCGAGCACTCGTAGACAGCCTTGAAGGCGGCGAAGCAGCCCTTGTTGGCGCCGAGCAGGGCGTCGAACCCGGTGGTGTTCTGCATCTCCTTGATGTCGACGCCCGCGTTGAAGCCCTTGCCCTCCGCGCGGAGCACGACGACCTTGGTCGCCATGTCGGCGCTGGCCTCGTCGAGGGCTGCTGCCACGTCGAACCAGCCCTGGACGGTGAGGGCGTTGACCGGGGGAGCGTTCATCGTGACGACGCGGATCCCGTCGGGCCGCAACTCGCTGGTGACTGTCATGCCGTCATGCTACCAAGCATTTGCTTGGTATTGTGCGTCCTGTCCCGAGTCCGATTGGACGAGGAGTGGACGAACCGACGTCGTAGAGGAGACCGAAGTGAGCAGGTTGCTGGAGGGCCGGGTCGCGATCGTGACCGGTGCGGGACGAGGCATCGGACGCGCCCACGCGCTGGAGCTGGCGCGCCACGGCGCCAAGGTGGTCGTCAACGACTTCGGCGTGTCGGCCGCGGGTGAGGGCACCGACGAGTCGCCCGCCCACCAGGTCGTCGCCGAGATCGAGGCGATGGGTGGCGAGGCTGTGGTCAACGGCGCCGACGTCGCCGACTTCGCCGCTGCCGAGGCCATGGTCCGGCAGGCGATCGACACCTTCGGTGGCCTCGACATCCTGGTCAACAACGCGGGCTTCCTGCGCGACCGGATGCTGGTCAACACCAGCGAGGAGGAGTGGGACGCCGTCGTTCGCGTGCACCTCAAGGGCCACTTCGCCCCGCTGCGCCACGCGGGCGCCTACTGGCGGGCCGAGGCGAAGGAGGGCCGTCAGCGCGCGGCCCGGGTGATCAACACCTCGTCCGGCGCCGGCCTCCAGGGCTCGCTCGGCCAGACGACGTACTCCGCCGCGAAGGCCGGCATCGCCGGCATGACCCTGGTCGCCGCAGTCGAGATGGGCCGGTACGGCGTCACCGTCAACGCGATCGCCCCGGTCGCCAAGACCCGGATGACCGAGGGTGCCTTCGACACCTCCGCGATGGCGCTGCCCGAGGACAACTCGCCCGTCGTGGCGTGGCTGGCCTCCGAGGAGGCCGGCGACGTGACCGGTCGCGTCATCGAGATCGACGGCTCCGTCATCACCGTCGAGAACGGCTGGACCCACGGTCCCTCGCGCGACGCCGGCGCTCGCTGGGAGGCCGAGAAGGTCGGTCCCGCTCTGCGGGACCTGCTCGGTGAGGCGCCCACGCCGGAGCCGGTGTACGGCACCGCCTGAGGTGCCAGTTTCACCGGTCGACCGGTGAAACTCGCGCCTGGACGAGGAAACTTCCTCGTCCAGGCGCGAGTTTTCTCGTCCAAGTGGGGCGGACGGGACTGGAGGGGCACTCAGGCGGCCAGCCGCATTGCGCGGAGAATGCGTGCGGCGGTGGCCTCAGGGCGGTCGAGGTCGGCCCAGGTGATCCTGATCATGACCCAGCCGGTGAGCTCGCGGAGCATGTCCTCGCGCTGCTTCTCCCGGATCACCATCTCCTCGACGGTCTCGCTGGGGCGGCGGAATCGGTGGTACTTGATCAGGCCGTCGAACTCCAGCATCACCTTGAACTCGGGCCAGGCGAAGTCGACCCGTCCTGCCAGGAGTCCACTCGGATGCTTGATCTCGTACTGGGCGATCGGTGCGGGCACGCGGGCGACGCGGAGCACGAGCCGAGTCCGCGTCTCGCCGAAAGACTCGGCTCTTCCGTCCGTCAGTCCGAGGATGTGACGGAGTCGGAGTGAGTCCGGCCAGACTCGCATCCGCTGGTCGTAGAGATCGAACAGTGCGGTCAACGTGGTGAGGCCGGCTTGGACGTACCAGTCGAGAACGGCAACCGCTGGCTCGAGATCGGCCAGCGTGGCGGTGTCCAGGGCCGTGCGAGCCGGGGCTGTCAGCCAGCCGCGCTCGTCGCGCGTGAGGTCGTTGACGAGCAGCTCCCCGCGGTGATGGATGACGCGAGCCGCAGACCGCTCGCCCTTGCCGTACAGGCTCGTGAAGTGGACTGACGTGAGGTCGAGTCGCCAGTTCGGCCCGCCCTGCTCGATGCAGGCGCTGACGTGGGAAGCGGCCACGTTGTCGTCGTACAACTGGCGAGTTCCCTCGAGGAGGAGTCGGTGCCGAGCTACGGGGTCTGAGTTCTCCCAGATGCCGCGGAGCACGTAGACCCCTTGGCGGATTCGCACCAGGAAACCAGCGCGCACAGCACGCTTCAGTGCATTGTCCGTTGAGCCGGCGGCGATGGCGTCGCGACGTAGCAGGATCCCGTGAGCGTCGACGAGGTGCTCGAGCATGTCGAGGAGCCTGCCCCTTTTCCGGGCACGGTGCTGGGGTCGGTCCTCGGGCTGTGGATAGCGAGGTACGCCGCTGTGGACCTGTGAGTGACTTGTCGGCTTGGACGACGAAACTGGCGCATGGACGAGAATGCTTCCTCGTCCCGGCACCAGTTTCACCGGTCGGCCGGTGAAACTCCCGGCCTGCTCGCGGGCAGAGAGCCCACTTGCTTTGTTCGAACATCTGTTCGAACATGGACGGGTGAGTGTTCGCCCCCTCGAGATCGACGACCCGCGTGCAGTGGTCGACCAGCTGCGCGGGCGGATCGCTGCGCTCGAGGGCGGCCCGACCCGGCTGCTGGTCCCGGTGCTTCCCGTGCTCGACGGCCTGGTCCAGCTGCGCACCGGCGGGGTCTACGGCGTCGACTCGGCGACCCTCGGCATGGCCCTGGCGGCCGGCGCCTCGCAGGCCGGGGAGTGGGTCGGGTTCGCGGGCTGGGACGACTTCGGCGCCGAGGCCGCCCAGCAGCAGGGGATCGTGCTCGGGCGCACCGTCCTCGTCCCCGCGCCGGGGGAGCACTGGCTCGAGGTGACCGCGGCCCTGGTCGACGTGCTCAAGGTGGTGGTGCTGCGACCACCCGGCGGCGTCGACCCGAAGTCCGCCTCGCTCATCGAGGCCCGGCTGCGGGCCAGGTCGGCGGTGCTCGTCGTGCAGGGCGAGTGGCCGCGCTGCGAGGCCAGGATCAACGCGGAGCAGGTGGCCTGGGACGGCATCGGCCACGGCCGCGGCCGGCTCCGCGAGCGCCGGGCCACGCTCGTCGCTCGCGGTGGCGGGCGGATGCCGGTGCGGGCGGACGTGGTGCTCTGATGCGGACCATGGTGCTCTGGTGCCCGGACTGGTCGGTGACCGCGGCGCTGCTCGAGCGCGTCGACACACTGCCTGATGACGCCCCACGCCCCGAGGTCGTGGCACCGGCCGTCGTCCTGGCCAACAACGTGGTGGCGGTGTGCAACGCCGCCGCCCGCGCCGAGGGCGTACGCCGCGGCCACCGGCGCCGCGACGCCCAGGCGCGCTGCCCCGAGGTGGTGCTGCTCGACGCCAACCCCGACCGCGACGCCCGGTGGTTCGAGCCGGTGCTGGCGGCGGTCGAGGCGGTACGCCCCGGGGTGGCGCCGCTGCGGCCCGGGCTGCTCGCCGTCCCCGCTCCGGGGCGGTACTTCGCCCGCGGTGGCGCCCGCGGGCAGATCGACGGCGAGGAGGCCGCAGCGGCCGTCCTCGCCGAGCACCTCGTCCAGGCGGGGGTGTGGGACAGCCGGTTCGGTGCGGCCGACGACCTCTACACCGCCGAGCGCGCCGCCCGGGAGGCGCCCCCGCAGGCCTGTCTCTCGATCCCCTCGGGCTCCTCGGCGGAGTTCCTGCGCGGCCTGCCCGTCACCGTCCTCGCCGACGACGGCCCGGAGGGCGCCGAGCTCGCCGACCTGCTGCGCCGGCTCGGGCTGGTGCTCCTCGCCGACTTCGCCCGGCTGGGCGCGGGGGAGGTCGCCAACCGGTTCGGCGGCTACGGCACCGACGTGTGGCGGCGGGTGCAGGGCCGCGAGGTGACCCGGCTCGCCTCGCGCACCCCACCGCCCGAGCTGACCTGCGAGGTCGCCTTCGAGCCGCCGCTCGACTCCGCGGAGGCGGTCACCTTCAGCGTCCGCACCACCGCCGAGCGGTTCGTCGCCGGACTGGCCGACCGGCAGCTGGTGGCGACCTCGGTCCGGATCGAGGCCGAGTTCGAGGAGGGCGTCTCCGCCCGGACCTGGGTGCACCCGCGCTGCTTCACCTCCCGCGACCTCGTCGACCGGGTGCACTGGCAGCTCCAGGCGGGCATGGCGTCCTCCGGGCTGCGCAGCCGCAAGTCCACCGGCGAGACCATCACCTCCGCGGTCGCCCTCGTCCGCTTCCTGCCCGACGTCGTCGAGCCCGCCGGCGACCACGCCGACGGGCTGTGGGGCGGGGGAGCCGAGGAGCAGGTGGTCCGCGGCGTCGCCCGGGTGCAGGCGATGGTCGGGTACGACGCGGTCCGGGTCCCCGTGCTCCAGGGCGGACGCGGCGCCGCCGACCGCCAGGCCCTGGTGCCGTGGGGAGAGCGGCCGGTCGGGCTGCGCCCGGTCGAACGACCTTGGCCCGGGCGGATCCCCGGCCCCGCGCCGAGCCGGGTCTTCGCCACACCACTCGAGGCCGAGGTCGTCGACGAGGCCTCGGTCCCTGTCGCGGTCACCGCGCGCGGGCAGGTGACCGGCGCGCCGTGGCGGATCCGGCTCGGTCGGCACTGGTGCCCCGTCGCCTCCTGGGCCGGGCCGTGGCCGGTCGACGAGGGGTGGTGGCTCTCGGGTGCGGCGGGATCGGGGCGGGCGGCCCGGTTCCAGGTGGTCGGCGTGGACGGGCGGGCCTGGTTGCTGTGCTGGCGTGCGCCCGGCAGCTGGGAGGTGGAGGCCGCCTATGACTGACTGACGACCGGACGGCTCACAGGTAGTCCCCGGCCGCCGGGGCCGTCGGCCGCCACCCACCCTCGGCCGCCTGTGCGAGCAGCGCCTGTGTGGTCACGGCGTCCTGCGTCTCGAGCACCGTGGACCGGACCAGCTCCTTGAGGTCCGCGCCGGTCGCGCCTTCGGTGGCCCGCGCCACCGCCGGCAGGTCGAGCGGCGTGGTGCACCAGGCGAGGTAGCGCCCGAGGATCGCGAGCCGGCCCTCGACGCCCGGCGCCTCCATCCGGATGACCGTGTCGAACCGAGACGAGCGGCGGGCGGCCTTGTCGATCTTGCGATGGTCGTTCGTGGACGCGATGACCACGACGCCGCTGCGGTCGGCGAGCCCACCGTCCATCACGTTGAGGAACTCGCGCAGCCGGTGCGGGTTGGTCTGCCCGCGCTCGCCCGCGATCAGGTCGAGGTCGTCCATCAGGATCAGGCACGGCGAGAGGTCCGCGGCCAGGTCGAAGAGCTCGCTCAGGTAGTGCTCGGTGACGTAGGTGCCGGGGACCAGGACGGTCGTCGTACCGTGCAGCTCGCGGGCCACGACCGTGCCGAGCTGGGTCTTGCCGGTGCCCGGTGGGCCGACGAGCAGCAGCCCGGTGCTGGTGCCGAGACCGCGCGCCGCCAGGTCGGGAGCGAGGTCGAGCACGCGGTGCACACCGCGGTCGACGGTGTGCCACACCGACGCGTCGAGCTTGAGCAGGTCGCGCGACGCGTCCGGCGGAGTCCACCGCTTGAGCACGAGGCCCCGGTTGCCGGTGGTGAGCCGGTAGGTGCCCTGGCGGTACGGCGAGTCCGAGGTGCGGCAGCGGCGCAGGAAGCCGTCGAGCACGTCGGGGAGCGCGTCGGCGTCCTGCGCGCGCCCGATCAGCTCGAACTCGCGACCGAACCGGTCCGGGACGAGCCGGACGACCAGGGGCGCGCCGGACAGCGTGCCGGCGGGCAGCGTCATCGTGACCGCGTTGAACGCGCGGACGTCACCGCGTGCGCCGGGGACGGTCTCCGTCGTCGCGGGGAGAGAGGGGTACGCGCCGACGTGCTCGGTGCTCCAGCGCAGCTGCGCCTCGAAGAGCCAGTGGCCGACGGAGTGCGCGACCGGCGCCTCGAGCACCTCGGTGAGCACGACCAGGTCGGTGACGTGGATGCCGAGCTGTCCGGCGGCGTGGTCGTAGGGCGAGGGCACGCTCTCCTCGCGGCGCTCGAACTCGCGGTCGATCGCGGTGGCGAGCAGTCGCAGGGCAGGGGCGGGCGCCTCGGCGAGGAGGTCGAGGGCGTCGATGTCGGTCATGGTCACCACCTTCGGTTCGGTCGGGGACGGGTACGGGGCACAGTCGGCCAGTGTGCGGCGGCGTACACCTGCGACGCCACTGGATATCGAGGTGGGCGCCCGCCTACCCTGAGCGAGGGAGGCGTTCACACTGGAGGCAAGCATGGGACGCACCGGGAAGCCGGCCGACCTCGTCGGACGCAACCTGCGGGCGCTGCACGGTGCGCTCGAGCACAGCGTCACGATCCAGATGACCCGGTTGCAGGGCCTGATGGACGACCTCGTCGCCCGCGGATCGCTGACCCGAGCCGAGGCCGACAACCTGCTCGGCCAGCTGGTCAGCACCGGCAAGGCCTACTCCCAGGCGCTGCTGCAGGTGCTCGACACCGTGCGCCAGGTCCCGAAGCTGCCGACACCCAAGCTGCCGCTGCCGACCCAGCTGGTGCCGACCCAGCTGATCGCGGGGCGCCGCAGGTCCGATCCCGCTTCCTCGGCCGCGGGCGAGCCGGAGGTGCCGGACAACGTCGAGTCCCTCGTCCTCCCCGACCTCCAGGCCCTCACCGTCGCGCAGGTGAAGACCCGCCTCGGCGGCATCGGCCCCGACGACCTGCGGCGGCTGCGCGAGCGGGAGGTCGCCGGCAAGAACCGCAAGGGTGTCCTCGTCGAGATCGACCGGTTGCTGAAGGACTGACCGACCAGCTCGACGGATCGACCCGTGTCCCGCGCGAAAGCGGCCTGCCTGTAACGAATCCGGGCCGCCCGCCGCTGTGAGGGAGGAAGAGCTCGGGACACCGGAGAGAGTGGGAATCGTGCGGTTCGTGTGGGACAGGTCGACGGTCGGTACGACGCGGGGACTGGTGGCGATGGCGGTGGCGGTGCTGCTCGGGGCGGCGCTGTTGGTGGCCGCGCCGGGCCGGGTGGACGCGGCGGGCGCCGACACCGTCGGCAGGACCGCGGCGAAGCGGGCGCCGGACCCGGCGTACGTCGTGGCGCCGGGGATCGTGTTCAACCACCCGTTCCGCGGCACCAAGAAGAAGACGAAGATCCAGCGCAAGATCATCAAGACCGTCAAGAACGTCCCCGCGGGGGAGTCGATCCGGCTGATGACGTGGAACTTCGACTCGCCGAGGCTGGCGAAGGTCTTCATCAACGCCCACAAGCGCGGCGTCTCGGTGCAGATCATCATGTCCCGCGGCCTGGCGAAGGGGCAGGGGCCGGGGCGGTCGTACCCGACCCTGCGCAAGGCGCTGGCCAAGGGCAGCCCGGACCGGCCCAAGGAGCTGCGCAGCTGGATCCGGACCTGCTCCTCGACCTGTCGCGGCAAGGGCGGCGCGATGCACGACAAGCTGATGCTGGTGAGCCGGTCCGGCGCGACGAGCTGGATCGCGATGCAGGGCTCGGGCAACTTCACGGGCGCCGCCGCGGTGCAGCAGTTCAACGACTGGACCACGATCACCGAGAACCAGCCGCTCTACGACGGCTGGATGACGATGTGGAAGCAGGCCAAGAAGGACAAGCCGGCGAAGGTGCTGCGGTTCACCGTGCCGAGCACCACCACCCCGGGCTCGACCATCACCTCGATGTTCGCGCCCCACAAGAAGAAGGTCGACCCGGCGCTCAAGGTCCTCAACCAGGTCCAGTGCGCGGGTGCGACGAACGTCCCGGGCGGACGGACCAAGGTGCGGATCGCGAACGCCGTGTGGGGTGACCAGCGTGGCGTCAAGGTCGCCCGCAAGGTGCGCGCGCTGGCCAACGAGGGCTGCGACGTACGCATCGTGTTCATGATGATGCCGCTGAAGATCCGCAACATCCTGCGCGGCCTGCCGGCGAAGCAGATGGTCTACATCACCGGCGCGACGGCCAACAAGTTCAAGGACCGCTACGTCCACCTGAAGGGCCTGTCGGTGCAGGGCAACGTCGCCGGGCGCACCGACGGCAACGCGGTGCTGTCCAGCAGCGAGAACTGGACCAAGCTCGGCTGGCACTCCGACGAGCAGAACGTGATCTTCTGGGACGACGCCGCGATGGCGGAGAAGTACGCCGGCTGGGTGGACCTGATCTACCGCCAGGCGCCGCGCAGCCTCAACAACTACGTCCCCTCCGCCGACCCGAACGGCCGGGTCGTGCCCGGCACCGAGTTCCTCGGTCCGAAGGACTACCCGTTCGAGGAGCTGGAGCTCCACTGACGAGCCTCACCCGCCCGGCGTCTGGCTGCTGTTGCGGCGGGTGCCGTCGGGGTCGTCGGTGCGCTCCTCGGACTCCTCGAGGATCGCCGCGGCCTGGTCGACGGGATCATCGGATCCGGCCTCCTGCTCCTCGGGCAGGAGCTCGGCGCGCTCGCTCACGCGCTCGTCGTCCCGGTGCTGGTCGTGCTGGTCGTGCTGGTCATCGGCTGTGCCACCCATGGTGGCGACGTACCCGGTACTCCTGGACGCACACGCCCACCTCGGTGCCGCCGAGAGGCTGCTCAGTGCTCGAGCGAGGCGTCCCAGCGGTTGGCGATCAGCTTGAAGCTGGGGGTGTCGTCGAGCGAGGTCATCGCCTCGTAGATGCGCTCGTACTGCGTCGACGCGATCCGCCAGGTGCCGTCGTCGTCGCGGCGGTAGGAGTCGACGTAGTACCCGCCACCGCGGATCTGGACCTTGAAGTCGGGCACGATCACGGTGTCCTCGAACGCCCACGAGGCGGTGGCGGTGTCGCCGTCGACGTCGATCTCGGGGTGGTTGGCGATGTGGATGGTGATGATCCCCGGGCCGAGGTTCTTGGCCATGTAGTCCACGACCGCGTCGCGGCTGTCGAAGTGCAACGGCTCGCCCATCGCCTGGGTGCCGTACCTCGCATCCACGTCCTCGGCCAGGCAGTCGGCGTACTCGTCCCACTTCTTCAGGTCGAGGGTGCGGAAGTAGCGGTGCTTGAGGCGCTTGATCTCCTCGATCGCGGCAAGGTCCATGCCCGCACTGTAGAACGTGTTCTAGAAATGGTCGAGGGTGTCGGAGGGCGATGGCAACATCGGCGGGGTGGACGATGTGCGGGAGCTGCTGGTGGCCGAGCGGGACGAGGCCCGGCGGCGCCTGGCCGACCTGACCGGCAGCTTCGACGAGGTCGTCGCCGCGTCCCGTGACACCAACGCCGACGACGAGCACGACCCCGAGGGCGCCACGATCGCCTTCGAGCGCTCGCAGCTGGCGACCCTGGTGGCGCAGGTACGACGGCACCTCGCCGAGGTGGACGCCGCCCTGGTGCGGCTGGAAGCCGGCACGTACGGCGCGTGCGAGACGTGCGGCCGGCCGATCGCCGCGGGCCGGCTCGAGGTGCGCCCCACCGCCCGCACCTGCGTCGGCTGCTGATCAGCCGGTCAGCTCGAACAGGGACACGACGATCCCCTCCGGCCCGCGCACGTAGGCCATCCGCACGCTGCCCTGGTAGTCCCCGATCCCGCCGACCAGGCTGTACCCGTCGGCGGCGACCGCGTCGACGGCGGCCTCGAGGTCCTCGACCTCGAAGGACACGTTGCGCAGGCCGACCTCGTTGGCCAGCGCGTCGGGCGAGCCGGGCAGGTGATCGGGCGTCACGAAGCTCGACAGCTCCAGACGCGGCCCGCCGCCGGGCACGCGGAGCATCGCGATCCGGCAGTGTGCGCCCGGGAGGGCGCACACGGTCTCCACGAACTCACCCGCCACCTCCCCGGTGCCCTCGACCTCGAGCCCGAGGCGGACGAAGAACGCGGTGGCTGCGTCGAGGTCGGCGACGGTGATGCCGACGTGGTCGAAGCGTCGTACGTGCGTCATGGGCTACATCCTGCCGCCTACTCTGGCCCGGTGAGTGACACGCTTGACGACGGACCGTTCTTCCACGGCACGAAGGCCGACCTGCAGGTCGGCGACCTGCTCACCGCGGGCTTCCGGTCCAACTACCGGCCCGAGGTCGTGATGAACCACGTGTACTTCACCGCCCTGCCCGACGGGGCCGGCCTGGCCGCCGAGCTCGCACCCGGCCCTGCCGAGCCGCGCGTCTACGCCGTCGAACCGACCGGCGACTTCGAGAACGACCCGAACGTCACCGACAAGAAGTTCCCCGGCAACCCCACCCGGTCCTACCGCAGCCGGGAGCCGCTGCGCGTCGTCGGCGAGGTCCACGACTGGACGCGGCTGACGCCCGAGGCGCTCGCCACCTGGCGCGAGCGGTTGGCGGAGCTGCGGGACAGTGAGCGGGGCGAGATCATCAACTGAGTGGGCGACCCGTGGAGCCGCCGCGGACTCACTCCCCGTCGTACGCCGTCTGAAGCTGGGCGACGTCGATCTTGCTCATCGTCAGCATCGCCCGGCACACCCGCTGGTTCGCCTCGCTCGTGTAGTCACCGCTGAGCTCCTCGAGCTCGACGGGGACCACCTGCCAGGAGACGCCGAACTTGTCCTTGCACCAGCCGCACGGGCCGGCCTCGCCGCCGTCGGCGGTGAGCAGGTCCCAGTAGTGGTCGACCTCCTCCTGGCCCTGGACGCGCAGGTAGAACGAGAACGCCTCGTTGAGGTGGAACTCCGGGCCGGCGTTGAGGCCGATCACGTCGTGGCCGGCGACGGTGAACTCGACGACCTCGGCGACGGAGGTGCCGGGCTCGGTCCATGCCGTGACGACATCGCCGACCGACGAGCCCGGGATGTGCTCGGCGTAGAACTTCGCGGCCTCGACCGCCTTGTCGTTGCCGAACCACAGGTGGGTGCGTACCGAAACCATGGGGATCTCCTCGAGTCCGTGGGCCCCTCGGTCGAGGGCCGCTGTCAGGAACGACCCGGGCTCGGCGCAGGACTCATCGCGGTGGCCTCAGTCGAGACAGAACTCGTTGCCCTCGATGTCGAGCATGTTCTGGCACGACTCGTTCTCGTCGTCGGCGAGGAGGAGCGTGCCCCGGCGGGCACCGAGGGCCTCCAAGCGGGTCGCCTCGGCTTCGAGGGCAGCCAAGCGCTCGGCGCCGGTCAGGCCGGTCCCGACGCGGACGTCGAGGTGGACCCGGTTCTTGACGACCTTGTCCTCGGGGACCCGCTGGAAGTACAGCCGCGGGCCGGCGCCGGTGGGGTCCTGGCAGGCGGCCCAGGCGTCCTCGGGGTCGGGCGGGTGGGGCGGGTCGACGTACCCGAGCGTGGCCTTCCAGAAGTCGGCGACGGCCCGCGGGCTCGCGCAGTCGAAGGTCACCTGTACCTGACGCACCGAGGTCATGCGGGCAGCCTAGGCAGGCGGCCCAGGCACGTGGCCTCGACGGCGTGCGCCGGGGCCACGTGCTGCATCGGTCACCAGGAGAACGGGCCGTAGTAGTCGGCGTGCTGGTCGCGCGACTCGTCGCCCCAGCGGTCGGCGTCGTGGTCCGGCGCCGCCTTGATCTGGTCCTTGGTCATGTTGACCATGACCGACTCGTCGTCGTGGTTGACGCCGGTGATGGCGCCGGCCGGGATCAACCGCTTCTTGCCGAAGATCCACGGTCCGGTGTCGACGACGACGTGCGCGGCGTCGACCTCGTTGGTCGCGTCGTCGATCTTGCCGATCGATCCGTCGGTCGCCTCGACGCTGTAGCCGACCAGGTCGCCACCCTCCAGCCACGAGGTCTCCCGGTAGTTCCACACATTGCTCATCTGAACTCTCCCCCCTTGTAGTCGAGTCCTGCGCGGTACCCGGACGCGCCCGCCGGAAACCGGAGGGCGGGGAGACGGAAGGGAGATCTTGATATCGAACATGTGTTCGATTAGCCTGAGTCCATGGGCTGGAACAACCCCCCGGTCCCGTGGAGCGAGCTCGAGCGGCGGCTGTCCGGGCGGGCACCCGCGCTCGAAGCGCCGGTCTCGCGCCGCAAGCGGCCGCGCGTCGAGCCGGACGAGGTGGTCCGGCCGACCGCGTCGACGCCGTACGCCGAGCTCCACTGCCACAGCCACTTCAGCTTCCTCGACGGCGCCAGCTCTCCCGGCGACCTGGTCAAGGAGGCCGTCCGGCTCGGGCTCGACGCGCTCGCGTTGACCGACCACGACGGGTTCGCGGGGGCACCACTGTTCGCGGAGGCGGGGGCGGACTACGAGCTGCGGACGGTCTACGGCGCCGAGCTGACCCTCGGCGTGCACCGCTCCCAGAACGGCATCCCCGACCCCGAGGGCAGCCACCTGCTGGTGCTCGCGCGCGGGGTGGAGGGCTACCACCGGTTGTCGGGGGCGATCACCGAGGCCGGACTGCGCGCGCCGGAGAAGGGCAGTCCGGCCCACGACCTCGACGAGCTCGCCGAGCGGGGCCGCGGGCACTGGGTGGTGCTGACCGGGTGCCGCAAGGGCACGGTCCGCCAGGCGCTGGCGGCCGGGGGACCGGCCGCGGCCGCAGGAGCCCTCGACCACCTCGTCGACCGGTTCGGTCGCGAGCACGTCGTGGTCGAGGTGACCGCCAGCGACCACCCCGGCGGGGAGGAGGACAACGACCTGCTGGCCCGGATCGCCGGTGACCGCGGCCTGCCGGTGCTGGCGACGGGCAACGTCCACTTCGCGGTACCGGAGAAGCGGCGGCTGGCGGCGGCGATGGCGGCGGTGCGTGCCCGGCGCAGCATCGCCGAGCTCGACGGCTGGCTCGACCTGTCCGGTGGGGCGCACCTGCGCAGCGGGGAGGAGATGCTGCGCCGGTTCGCGCACCGCCCCGACGCCGTACGTCGATCGGTCGCCCTCGCCGGCGAGCTCGCCTTCGACCTGCGCAAGGCCTCGCCCCGGCTGCCGAAGCAGGGCATCCCCGAGGGGCGTACGCCGGGCGAGCACCTGCGCGACCTGTTGGAGCGGGGCTTCGCGGAGCGGTACGCGCACGAGCCGCACGCCGAGGCGGCCAGGCAGCGGGTCGAGGCCGAGATGAAGGTGATCTTGGAGAAGGACTTCGCCGGCTACTTCATCATCGTGCACGACATCGTCGCGTTCGCCCGCGAGCAGAGGATCCTGTGCCAGGGCAGGGGATCGGCGGCGAGCAGCGCGGTCTGCTACGCGCTCGGGATCACCGCCATCGACTCGGTCTTCTACAACCTGCCGTTCGAGCGGTTCATCTCCCAGCACCGCGAGGAGGAGCCCGACATCGACGTCGACTTCGACTCCGACCGGCGCGAGGAGGTGATCCAGTGGGTCTACGACACCTACGGCCGCCGCAACGCCGCGCAGGTGTGCAACGTGATCAGCTATCGCCCGCGGATGGCGGTGCGCGACGCCGCGAAGGCGCTCGGCCACTCGACGGGGCAGCAGGACGCCTGGTCCAAGCAGGTCGACAGCTGGGGGAGCGACATCGAGAAGGACCTCGGCATCCCCGACCCCGTCGTCGCCCTGGCCGAGGAGCTGATCGGCGCCCCCCGCCACCTCGGCATCCACTCCGGCGGCATGGTCCTCACCGAGCGCCCGATCGGGGAGGTCTGCCCGATCGAGAAGGCGCGGATGGACAAGCGGACCGTGCTGCAGTGGGACAAGGACGGCTGCGAGTCGATGGGGCTGGTGAAGTTCGACCTGCTCGGCCTCGGCATGCTCGGCGCGCTCGACCACATGATCCGCCTCGTCGCCGAGCACCTCGGCCAGGAGTGGACGCTCGCGACGCTGCCCAAGGAGGAGCCCGAGGTCTACGAGATGCTCGGCCGCGCCGACTCGATCGGCGTCTTCCAGGTCGAGTCCCGCGCCCAGATCGGCACCCTGCCACGGCTCAAGCCGGAGAGGTTCTACGAGCTCGCCATCGAGATCGCGCTGATCCGCCCCGGCCCGATCCAGGGCGGTGCGGTCCACCCCTACATCCGCCGCAAGACCGGGCGGGAGAAGGTGACCTACCCGCACCCGCTGCTCGAGCCGATCCTGGACCGCACGCTCGGCGTCCCCCTGTTCCAGGAGCAGCTCATGCAGATGGCGGTCGCGCTGGGCGACTGCAGCCCCGACGACGCCGATCTGCTGCGCCGGGCGATGGGCTCCAAGCGGGGCATCGAGCGGATCGAGAAGGTCAAGGACAAGCTGTACTCCGGCATGGCACGCAAGGGCATCACCGGCGATGCCGCCGACGCGATCTACGTCCAGGTGCTGTCCTTCGCGGGCTTCGGGTTCGCCGAGTCCCACGCGCTCAGCTTCGCGCTGCTCGTCTACGCCTCGTCCTGGTTCAAGCTGCACTACCCGGCGGCCTTCCTGGCCGGGCTGCTGCGCAACCAGCCGATGGGCTTCTACTCCCCGCAGTCCCTGGTCGCCGACGCGCGCCGCCACGGTGTCGTCGTACTCCCGCCCGACCTGGCCACATCCGAGGTCCAGGCCGGGCTCGAGCCCAGTGGCGGCGAGTGCGACGACCCGCTGCGCTACGACGGCACGCTGGCCGTGCGTCTGGGGCTCGACGCGGTCAAGGGGATCGGCAGTGAGGTCGCGACCCGGATCGTGACGGCCCGCGCGGAGGCGCCGTACGCCGACATCCGCGACCTCTCCCGCCGCGCCGGGCTGACCCAGGCCCAGCTCGAGGCGCTCGCCACCGCCGGCGCGCTCGACGGGTTCGGGCTCGACCGACGCCAGGCGCTGTGGATGGCCGGGTACGCCGAGGACAGCGGCCAGCTGCCCGGCAGCACCCCCGCCCCCGCACCACCGACGCTGCCGGACATGACGCCGCTGGAGGTGACCCTCGCCGACCTGTGGGCGACCCGGATCTCGACCGACGTCCATCCGATCCAGCACTTCCGCGAGACCCTGGCCGCCGCCGGCATCAAGGCGGTCGGCGAGCTGCCGACCACCGAGGCGGGACGCCGCGTGCACGTCGCCGGCCTGGTCACCCACCGCCAGCGGCCGGGCACCGCCGGCGGGATCACCTTCCTCAACCTCGAGGACGAGACCGGGATGCTCAACGTGGTCTGCTCACAGGGCGTGATGCGCGCCCACCGGCAGGCCGCCCGCAACCGGGTCGCCGTCGTGATCCGCGGGATGGTCGAGCGCCAGGACGGCGTCACCAACCTCGTCGCCGACCGGGTCGAGCCGCTCGACGCCGTCCTGCCCGGTGCGGGCGACGCGCTGCAGGCGCGGCAGTCCTCACGGGACTTCCGGTGAGGCCGATTCGGGACAGGCCGAGGGCCTGCGGTAGTGTTCCGTTCGCTTCGGACGGTGATCCCGAACGGGGCTTCGGGCTGTAGCGCAGCTTGGTAGCGCACCTGACTGGGGGTCAGGGGGTCGCAGGTTCAAATCCTGTCAGCCCGACCGAGAAAAACCGGCTCCGACCTGCATCGCCGTGGGTCGGAGCCGGTTTCGCATCTCCATGCACGGATCAGCTCGCAGTCGGCCTGATGCTCGCGGGCGCCGGGTGCGGCTCGGGTGCGTGTCCGGGCACCACGAGTCCGTCGGTCGAATGCCCGGTCCGGACCGGCAGGACCGGCACGACCTGAGTGTCTGTCATGGTGGACGCGGCCTGGGTCTCGCGACGCAGGAACTCGCCGAGGTCCGCGACGGTGCTCATCAGGGGCGCGGGGAACACGACCGTGGTGTTCTTGTCGACACCGATCTCGACCAGGCTCTGAAGGTTGCGCAGCTGCAGCGCCAGGGGGTGGTCCATCATCGTGTCGGACGCGTCGCCCAGAGCGGCCGCGGCGGCAGCCTCTCCCTCGGCCGCGATGATCTTCGCCCGCTTCTCGCGCTCGGCCTCGGCCTGCCGGGCCATCGCACGCTTCATGCTGTCCGGCAGCTGGATGTCCTTGAGCTCGACGAGGGTGACCAGGACGCCCCACTCGTTGGTGGTGCGGTCCAGGATCTCGCGGATGCTCGCGTTGATCGCGTCCGTCTCCGACAATGCCTGGTCCAAGGTGTGCTGGCCGACCACGTTGCGCAGGGTGGTCTGGGCGATCTGGTTGATCGCGGCCGCGACGTTCTCGATCGCCACCACCGACTTCACGGCGTCGACGACGCGGAAGTAGGCGACTCCAGCCACGTCGATGCTCACGTTGTCCTTGGTGATGATCCCCTGGGACTGGATCGGCATGGTGACGATGCGGAGCGAGACCTTTCGCAGCCGGTCGACGACGGGAATGATGAGACGGAGCCCGGGCTCGCGCACGTGTTGCACCCGGCCGAGCCGGAACACGACGCCCTTCTCGTACTGGTTGACGATGCGCAACGCAGCGCCGAGCACGACCGCGAGCACGGCCAGGACGGCGATGACCGTCGTGAGGAAGGCATTCATCTGGAGTCTCCTTGACTGGGGAACACCTTCCACGGTGCTCCGTCCGGCCGAGGCCGCCCAGAGGCGAAGGGCACGGCGACCGGGACCTTGTGCTCGCGCGCGGACGGGTCGATGTCGGGTACTTTGGCCCTGTGGCTCGGGCGCCGCGCGCGTCAGGGTCGGACCATGGATCTGGGGATTGTGAGCGCCGAAGGGGCGTCGATGGCCACCACGACCGGGGGAACCGACCAGGGCAGTCGTGTGCCGAGCACCGGCGCCACGCGATGGCTGATGCTGGGGGTGGCCACCCTCGGGTTCGTCGTGAACTTCTGGGCGTGGGCACTGCTGAGTCCACTCGGCCCGCTGTTCCGCGACACCGGGACGCTGGGCACGCTCAGTGAGTCCGACGTGTCGCTGCTGGTGGCGGTGCCGGTGGTGGTGGGCTCGCTCGGGCGGATCGTCGTCGGAGCGCTGACCGACCGGTTCGGTGGGCGGGTGATGTTCCCGCTGGTGTCGCTGGCGACCGTCGTGCCGGTGCTGTTCGTGGCCTTCGTGGCGCTCGACTCCTACGCCCTGCTGCTCGTCGGCGGCTTCTTCCTCGGCATCGGCGGCACCGCGTTCGCGGTCGGCGTGCCGTTCGTCAACGCGTGGTTCCCGCCCGAGAAGCGGGGGCTGGCGGTCGGCATCTTCGGCGCGGGCATGGGCGGTACGGCGATCAGCGCGCTCACCACGGTGAAGCTCTACGACGGCCTCGGGCACCGCGCGCCCTTCCTGATCACTGCCGCGGCCCTGGCGGCGTACGGGATCCTGGCCTGGCTGGTGCTGCGCGACGCGCCCGGCCGGAGCATCCCCACCACCCCGCTCGGCCAGCGACTGGCGGCCACCGCCCGGCTGCCGATCACCTGGCAGGCCTGCGTCCTCTACGCCGTCGCGTTCGGCGGGTACGTCGCGTTCTCGGTCTACCTGCCGGCGTACCTCAAGACCGCGCACGGCCTCACGCCTGCCGATGCTGCCAACCGGATGGCGGGCTTCGTCGTGGTGGCCGTGGTGATGCGGCCGGTCGGGGGCTGGCTGGCGGACCGGATCGGCGCGATCCAGGTGCTCGGCGTGGGCTTCGCGGTGGTCACGGTGTGCGCGGCGATCGCGGCAGGCACCCCGCCGCTCGAGGCCGGCGGCACGGTGGCCTTCCTCGCGATGGCGGCCGCACTCGGCATGGGCAGCGGTGCCACCTTCGCTCTGGTCGCCCAGGTCACCGAGCCCGGCCGGGTCGGTGGCGTCACCGGCCTGGTCGGCGCCGCGGGCGGGCTCGGCGGCTTCGTCCCCCCGCTCGTCATGGGCTATGTCTACGGCCGCACCGACTCCTACGCCATCGGCCTGTGGCTGCTCGCCGCGGCCGCGGCCGCCACTCTCGTGCTCACCTTCACCGTCGTCAGCCGGACCGTCGCCCAGCACAAGGAGAACGCCGTATGACCGACCTCGAGTCCCGCCTGCAGCAGGTCGCGATCGGCTCCCGACGGTTCTTCACGAAGGCCGAGGTGAGTGACGACGACCGGGCCCTGTTCAAGCAAGGCGGACGCGAGGGCGACGTCTTCTACCGGGACCGCTGGAGCCACGACAAGGTCGTGCGCAGCACCCACGGCGTCAACTGCACCGGCTCGTGCTCGTGGAAGGTCTACGTCAAGGACGGGATCATCACCTGGGAGGCGCAGCAGACCGACTACCCGAGCGCCGGCCCGGACCGTCCCGAGTACGAGCCCCGCGGCTGCCCCCGGGGCGCCGCGTTCTCCTGGTACACCTACAGTCCCACGCGCGTGCGCTACCCGTACGTCCGCGGGGTGCTGCTGGAGATGTTCCGCGCCGCCAAGCAGCAGTACGGCGACCCTGTGGTCGCGTGGGGATCGATCGTCCAGGACCCCGAGAAGGCCCGTGCCTACAAGCGCGCCCGCGGCAAGGGCGGGCTGGTCCGGGCCACGTGGGAGGAGGCCGCCGAGATCGTCGCGGCCGCCCACGTCTACACGGTCAAGCGCTGGGGACCGGACCGGATCGCCGGCTTCTCGCCGATCCCCGCGATGTCGCCGGTGTCCTACACCTCGGGCGCCCGGTTCCTCGAGCTCATCGGCGCGCCGATGCTCTCCTTCTACGACTGGTACGCCGACCTGCCCAACGCCTCGCCCCAGATGTTCGGCGACCAGACCGACGTACCGGAGTCGGGGGACTGGTGGGACGCGGGCTACCTGATCATGTGGGGCTCCAACGTCCCGCTGACCCGCACGCCCGACGCGCACTGGATGACCGAGGCGCGCTACCGCGGGCAGAAGGTGCTCGCGGTGGCCCCGGACTACGCCGAGAACGTGAAGTTCGCCGACGAGTGGGTCAGCCCCGCGCCCGGCACCGACGGCGCGCTGGCGATGGCGATGGGACACGTGGTGCTCAAGGAGTACTTCGTCGAGCAGCAGGTGCCCTTCTTCACCGACTACAACAAGCGCTACACCGACCTGCCCCACCTGGTCTGCCTGGACCCGGTTCCGACAAGCTCAACCACCGGTCAGGCGGCCTACCGCCCCGGAAAGTTCCTCGTCGCCGGCGACATCGACCACCCCGAGGGCGGCACCGAGAACACGCTGTGGAAGCCGGCGGTCCTCGACGCGACCACCGGCGAGGTGCGGATCCCACGGGGCTCGATCGGCCACCGCTACGGCGAGGAGGGGTTGGGGCACTGGAACCTCGAGCTCGGCGACCTCGACCCCGCCCTGAGCCTGTACGACGTCCGCGAGGAGGTCGTCGAGGTCGAGCTGCCACGCTTCGACGCCCCCGACGGCAAGGTCCGCCACCACCGCCGTGGCGTCCCGGTCAAGCGCATCGGCGACCGGCTGGTGACCACGGTCCTCGACCTGATGCTCGCCCAGTACGGCGTCGCCCGCGACGGTCTACCCGGCCAGTGGCCGGCGAGCGGCGACGATCCCGACGGCGTCGCCACGCCGGCGTGGCAGGAGCAGCACACCGGCGTGCCCGCGGCCCAGGTGCGCCGACTGGCACGCGAGTGGGCGCAGAACGCGATCGACACCGAGGGCCGCGGGATGATCCTGATGGGTGCGGGTGTCAACCACTGGTTCCACTCCGACCAGATCTACCGCGCGATGCTGGTCCTGACCACGATCACCGGATGCCAGGGCCGCAACGGCGGCGGCTGGGCGCACTACGTCGGGCAGGAGAAGGTACGCCCGATCATGGGCTTCCAGCACCTCGCGTTCGCCCTCGACTGGCACCGCCCGCCGCGGCACATGAACCAGACCGCGTACTGGTACGTGAACACCAGCCAGTACCGCTACGACACGTTCAGCGCCGACGACCTCGACGCCGGCACCGGCATCTTCGAGGGCAAGACCGTGATGGACCTGCTTGCCCAGTCGGTCCGGCTGGGCTGGAGCCCGAGCTACCCGACCTTCGACCGCAGCTCACTGGCCCTGGCCGACGACGCGGCGGGTGCCGGCATGGAGGTGCCGGCGTACGTCGCCCGCGAGCTCAAGGAGGGCCGGCTGCGGTTCGCCGTCGAGGACCCCGAGCACGAGGACAACCACCCGCGGATCCTGTCGCTGTGGCGCTCCAACCTGCTGGGCTCCTCGGCCAAGGGCAACGAGTACTTCCTGCGCCACCTGCTCGGCACCGACAGCGCCGCCACCGCGAAGGAGGCGCCACCCGAGCTGCGGCCGAAGGACGTCGTGTGGGCCGAGCAGGCGGCCGAGGGCCGGCTCGACCTGCTCACCACGATCGACTTCCGGATGACGAGCAGCACGGTGCTCAGCGACGTCGTGCTGCCGGCGGCGACCTGGTACGAGAAGCACGACCTGTCGACGACCGACATGCACCCCTTCGTCCACTCGTTCAACCCGGCGATCCCGCCGCCGTGGCAGACCAAGTCGGACTGGGACACCTGGAAGCTGATCGCCCAGCGGTTCTCCGAGATGGCGGTCGACCACCTCGGCACCCGGCGTGACGTGGTCGCCAAGCCGCTGTGGCACGACACCCCCGAGGCGATGGCCAGCGAGCACGGCGTCGTCCAGGACTGGAGGGCGGGGGAGTGCGAGCCCGTGCCCGGCAAGACCATGCCGGTCATCGCGGTCGCCGAGCGCGACTACACCGCCATCCACGAGAAGATGACGACGATCGGGCCGCTGCTCGAGAAGGTCGGCATGACGACCAAGGGCGTCCTGTACGACGTACGGCGCGAGGTCGACCTGTTGCGTCAACGGCACGGCACCGCGCAGACGGGTGCGGGTGCCGGGCAGCCGAGGGTCGAGACCGACGTGCAGATGGCCGACTCGATCCTGCACCTGGCGGGCGTCTCCAACGGACACCTGGCCACCCAGGGATTCCGGTTCCTGGAGAAGCGCACCGGCACGAAGCTCGCCGACCTCGCCGCCGAGCACGAGGGCAAGCAGATCACCTTCCGCGACACCCAGGCCGCACCGGTGCCGGTGATCACCTCGCCGGAGTGGTCGGGCTCGGAGTCGGGCGGGCGGCGCTACAGCCCCTTCACGATCAACATCGAGCGGCACAAGCCGTTCCACACGCTCACCGGACGCCAGCAGTTCTACGTCGACCACGACTGGTTCCTCGGGATGGGCGAGATGCTGCCCGTCTACCGACCACCGCTCAACATGACGACGCTGTTCGGGGAGGCGCCGATCGGCGAGCGGAACGAGCTGGGCGTCTCGGTGCGCTACCTGACGCCCCACAACAAGTGGTCGATCCACAGCGAGTACCAGGACAACCTGTTCATGCTCTCCCTGTCGCGCGGCGGCCAGTCGGTGTGGGTCTCCGACCGGGACGCCGCGAAGATCGGGATCCGCGACAACGACTGGATCGAGATGGTCAACCGCAACGGCGTCGTCGCGGCCCGCGCGATCGTCAGCCACCGGATGCCGGAGGGCACGGTCTACATGCACCACGCCCAGGACCGGCTGATCGACGTACCGCTGACCGAGCGCGACCGCAAGCGCGGCGGCATCCACAACAGCCTCACCCGGATCCTGATGAAGCCCAACCACATCGTCGGGGGCTATGCCCAGCTGGCGTACTTCTTCAACTACATCGGCCCGATCGGCAACAACCGCGACGAGGTCACGATGATCCGCAAGCGGACCGCGGAGGTGGAGTACTGACATGCGCGTCATGGCTCAGATGGCGATGGTGATGAACCTCGACAAGTGCATCGGCTGCCACACCTGCTCGGTCACCTGCAAGCAGGCGTGGACCAACCGCACCGGCACGGAGTACGTCTGGTTCAACAACGTGGAGACCCGCCCCGGGCTGGGCTATCCGCGCACCTACGAGGACCAGGAGGAATGGCGCGGCGGCTGGATCCGCAAGCCCAACGGGCGGCTCGCGCTGCGCGCGGGCGGCCGGTTCAAGAAGCTGCTCACCATCTTCTCCAACCCGAAGCTGCCCTCCATCGAGGACTACTACGAACCCTGGACCTACGACTACGACAACCTGCTCAGCTCGCCGCAGAGCGACAACTTCCCTGTGGCGCGGCCCAAGAGCCTGCTGTCCGGCAAGAACATGAACGTCGAGTGGTCGGCCAACTGGGATGACGACCTCGGCGGCTCCCAGGAGCACGCCGCGCGCGATGTCATGATCCGGGGCATCGAGGACAAGGTGAAGATGGAGTTCGAGCAGACCTTCATGTTCTACCTGCCCCGCATCTGCGAGCACTGCCTCAACCCGTCGTGTGCGGCGTCCTGCCCGTCCGGAGCGATCTACAAGCGCTCCGAGGACGGCATCGTGCTCGTCGACCAGGACCGCTGCCGCGGCTGGCGCATGTGCGTGTCGGGCTGTCCCTACAAGAAGGTCTACTTCAACCACAAGACCGGCAAGGCCGAGAAGTGCACCTTCTGCTACCCGCGCGTCGAGGTCGGCATCCCGACCGTCTGCTCCGAGACCTGCGTGGGCCGGCTGCGCTATCTCGGCCTGGTCCTCTACGACGCCGACAAGGTGCTCGAGGCGGCCAGCATCGAGGACGAGCACGCGCTCTACGACGCGCAGCGGGCCTGCTTCCTCGACCCGCACGACCCGGCGGTCCGGGCGGCTGCGGAGAAGGCCGGCATCCCCGGCGACTGGATCGAGGCGGCCGCCAAGTCGCCGGTGTGGCGGCTGATCAACGATTACGAGGTCGCCCTCCCGCTGCATCCGGAGTACCGCACCATGCCGATGGTCTGGTACATCCCGCCGCTCTCGCCGGTCGTCGACGCGGTCAAGGAGACCGGCGAGGACGCAGAGGACCGGGGCAACCTGTTCGCCGCGATCGACACCCTGCGCATCCCGGTCGAGTATCTCGCCAACCTGTTCACCGCCGGTGACACGGCCCCCGTCGACCGGGTGCTGCGCAAGCTCGCGGCGATGCGCTCCTACATGCGGGACATCAACCTGGGCCGCGATCCCGACGACGCGATCCCGGCCGCGGTCGGGATGACCGGGGAGCAGATCTACGAGATGTTCCGGCTGCTCGCGATCGCGAAGTACGACGAGCGCTATGTCATCCCGCCCGCGCACGCCGAGCAGGCGCACGCGCTGGAGGAGCTGGCCACCGACTGTCCGGTGTCGGAGTACGGCGGTGGGCAGCGGGACCTGTTCGGCGAGGGCTCCGGCTATCCGACGCCGGTCGCGGTGGAGAACTTCCGGATGCTCCAGGAGCGCCAGACCAGCGACACCTTCGCCGCGCCCGACGACAAGGGGGCACGGGTCAACCTGCTCAACTGGGACGGCAAGGGCGTGCCCGACGGGCTGTTCCCGCCCCGTGCCGACGGCTCCGAGGAGGAGGCCTCGTGAGGCGCCGCCATCGTGTCGACGTACGCCCGGTGTGGGCGGCCTGCGCGGCCCTGCTCGACTACCCGACCCCCGCGCTGCTGGCGACGCTGGACGACATCGAGGCGCTGGTCCCAGCCGATCCCGATCTCGCCGGGCTGTTCGCCCACCTGCGCGGCAGCGGGCTCGGAGAGCTGCAGGCCGAGTACGTCGCGACCTTCGACCACACCCGCAAGTGCGCGCTGCACCTGACCTACTTCGCCTACGGCGACACCCGGCGTCGGGGGCAGGCCCTGCTGCGGTTCAAGGAGGCCTACCGCGCCGCGGGGGTGCGCTGGGACGAGGCGACCGGCGAGCTGCCCGACCACCTGTGCGCCGTGCTCCAGCTCGGTGCGACCGTCGACGTCGCGACCGCGACAGGGCTGCTCACCGACCATCGGGCCGGCCTGGAGATGCTGCGACTCGCGCTCGCCGGGTGGCGCAACGACGACGGCTCGACCGGGTCGCCGTGGGCCGGCGCCCTGGCCGCGGTGTGCCGCACGCTGCCGGAGCTGCGCGGGGACGAGGCGGACGCCGTACGTCGCCTGGTGGAGCAGGGGCCGCCGGCCGAGGAGGTCGGCCTCGACGGGTACGGCGCCGGCCCGGCGCTGATCGCGCCCGCGACTCTCGCGGTGAGGAGCTGAGGTGGACGTCTTCCTCTGGGTGATCGTGCCCTACCTGTGCCTGGCGACCTTCGTGGTCGGCCACGTGTGGCGCTACCGCTACGACAAGTTCGGCTGGACGACCCGCTCCTCACAGCTCTACGAGAACCGGCTGCTGCGCCTCGGCTCGCCCCTGTTCCACTTCGGGATGCTGGGCGTGGTCGGCGGACACGTGATCGGGCTGCTGGTGCCGCGTGCCTGGACCGACGCGATCGGGATCGGCGACCACACCTACCATCTGGTCGCCGTCGCCGGTGGCCTCGTTGCCGGCGTGATGGCGCTGGCCGGTATGGCGATCCTGGTCTACCGCCGCCGTACCGTCGGTCCGGTCTTCTCGGCGACCACGCCGATGGACAAGGTGATGTACGCCTTCCTCGGCGCCGTGATCGTGCTGGGGATGTGGAACACGATCGCCGGGTCGATCTTCACCCTCGGCGGTGAGTACAACTACCGGGAGGGCGTCTCGGTCTGGTACCGATCGTTCCTCGCCTTCACCCCGGACGCCTCGCTCATGGCGCAGGCGCCGATCGGCTTCAAGCTGCACGCCCTCGTGGCGTTCGGCCTGTTCGCGCTGTGGCCGTTCACCCGGCTGGTGCACGTGTTCAGCGCGCCTCTCGGCTACCTCACCCGGCCCTACATCGTCTACCGCAGCCGCGACGCGCACGCCGGTCGGGCGACCCAGTGGAGCCCGCGGGCCTGACGGATCAGGCTGCGTGGTCGAGCTCGGCGACGCAGGCGGCACCGATCATCTGCCCCCAGCGCTCGGCGCGGGCGTCCTCACCAGGGCACAGTGGTCCGCGGGTTCCGTCGACGAGGAAGGCGACGGGCTTGCGGAGCAGGTGGAAGCCGCGGCGCCGCAGCAGCCGGGCCGCGGTGACGCCGGCCGCCACGGGGAGCCTGCGGACCTTCGCGACCCGGGTGTCGAAGACCGCGACCAGGCTGGTCCCGAACCGGTCCGGTACGGCGTGCGCGATCCACTCGCGGGCTCCGATCTTCGCCCGCTCGGCCGGTGCGCCCTGACGGACGGCGTCCTGACGGCTGCTCGGCCGGCTCAGCGAGAAGGCGTGGGTCGGCGCGCCGACCACGAGCAGGTCGACGTCGACGGGGCCGGTGGAGGCCAGCGAGGTGACGGGGACGTGGTGCGCCTCGAAGCCGGAGCGCTGCAGGCCCCGCACGATCGCTTGCGCCACCTGGGCCGTGTTGTCGAACAGCGACTCGTAGACCACGAGCGCGCTGGGTGCCTCGCGGCTCATGACGGCAGGACGACCGTCGGCTCGGGCACGACCGCGACGGTCGTGTGCGCCCGTTCCACGACGGCCGTCGCGATCGATCCGGTGACCAGGCGGCCGACGGTGTCGAGCGGGTGCCGGCCGACCACGACGAGGTCCCAGGCCGCGGTGCGGCCGCCGAGGACGTCGTCGACGAGCCCGTGGGTGACGCGCATGGTCACCGGGACGTCGGGGTACTTCTCGGCGAAGCCGGCGACGGTCTCGGCGAGCAGCAGGTGTGCCTCGTCCTCGGGTCCGAGGTCGACGTCCTCGACACGCACGTTGCGCAGGCCCGCCACGGCGGTGACCACGTCCCACACGACGTGGACCACCGTCAGGGCATGACCGCGCAGCGAGGCCTGCGTGAAGGCGAAGTCGAGGACGGTGAGGGAGGACTCGGTGCCGTCGACGCCGACGAGCACACCCTTGCCGCGGTGCTCCTCGGCTCGAGGACGGCACACGACGACCGGGCAGTACGAGAGCCGGCTGACCGCGGCGCTGACGGAGCCGAGCAGCATGCTGCGGACCGTGCCGCGGCCCCGGGACCCGACGACCAGCAGGTGCGCGTCGTGGGAGAGCTCGACCAGGGTGCCTCGGGGGTCGTCAGCAGCGGTCAGGCCGGTCACGTCGACGTCGGGCGCCGCCTCGCGCGCCAGCCGGACAGCCTCGGCGTTGATGCGGTGGACGGCGCCCTCGTCGGCGCTGAGGACGACGAGGGGCCGGCGCTCGAGGGCGGCCTGCTCCGCGGCCCAGGCGATGGCGCGGGCGGCGTGCTTCGAGCCGTCGGCGCCCACGACGATGCTGCCGGGCCGGATGGTGGTGGTGCTCATCGCTATCCCTCAGCTCTCGGCCGGGGCGTCGGCCTGCGGTACGACGACCACGGTGGTGTGCGAGCGTTCGACGACGGAGGTGGCGACCGCTCCGGTCACCAGACGCAGCAGGGAGTCGACCGGGTGCCGGCCGACGACGATGAGGTTCCACAGGGCACCGGTGTCGCTCAGGCAGTCCTCGGCCATCCCGCGGGCGAGGCGGAGATCCACCGACACCTCGGGGAACTTCGAGGCGATCCCGGCGACGCTCTCGCCGAGCAGGACCCGGTACTGGTCGAGGCCGGTCTCGCGCGGCGAGACCATGACAGGACCGTGCATGGCCCCGACCTCGTCCCACACGGCGTGGACGACGGTGAGGGGGAGGCCCATCAGCGACGCCTGCTGGAAGGCGAACTCGATGACGGGCAGGGACTCAGCGGTGCCGTCGGCACCGACGAGGATGCCCTGCCGGGTCCGGTCCTCGTGCCGCTCGGGGCGGCACACGACCACCGGGCAGCCGGCATCGCGGCTGACCGCGGCGCTGACCGATCCGAGCAGCTTGCTGCGCAGGACGCCGCGGCCCCGGGAGCCGAGGACGAGCAGGGGCACATCCCGGGAGATCTCGACGAGCACGTGGCGCGGATCGCCGATCCGGGCCGCGGTCGTCACGTCCAGGCCGGGGTGCAGGTGCAGGGCGACCTCGGCGGCCTCCTGCGCCAGCGCACGGGCGCTGACGAGGGCCTGGTGGGGATCCCAGGAGTAGACGGCGCCCATGCCGCTCCAGGCCGCGGTGGGGACCTCGGGCCCGTTCACGGCGGTGACGACGGTCAATGGGCGTCGCTCGAGGAAGGCCTGCTCGGCGGCCCAGCGGACGGCGCGGTCGGCGTCGTCGGAGCCGTCGGTGGCGACGACGATGCTGTTCGCGGCGACGGGGTCGAGAGAGTCAGTGGTCATGCGTCCAGCGTGGTGCGGGCCCGCTCGCGCCGGTACGGGCCGATGCCCCGGACCGGCCGGGACCTTCGACCCGCGGCTCCATCCGGACCGTCCGGTCGACCAGGTCGAGACCCACCGCACCGTGGGTGATCCACAGCACCGATCGGTCGCGGGGCCCGGCGAGCAGCTCGCGGGCCACGGCCTCGGCCGTGGGGTGGTCGAGGTGCGCTGTCGGCTCGTCGAGCACCAGCACGGGGTGATCGGCGAGCAGCGAGCGGGCGACGCCGAGACGGGCTCGCTCGCCGCCGGAGAGACTTCCGTGCCCGGCGCCCAGCCAGGTGCCCAGGCCGTCCGGCAGGCCGTCCAGCCAGGCGCCGAGGTGAGCGCGCCGCAGTGCTTGGTCGACCTCGGCGTCGCTCGCGCCGGGCCGCGCCAGACGGACGTTCTCGGCCAGCGTGGTGGCGAAGACGTGGGGGGCGTCGTCGACGAGGCCGACCTGCCGTCGTACGTCGTCCGGGGCCAGGTGCTCCAGGCGCGCGCCGCCGAGGCGAGCGTCTCCGGACATGGGGTCGAGGAAGCGCAGCAGGACGGCGGCCAGGGTGCTCTTGCCGCAGCCGGAGGGCCCGACCACGGCGATGCGCTGGCCGGGAGCCAGATCGAGGGAGACCGGCGGGGCGAGGGGAGCGCGCAGGTCCCACCTCGCCGTGACCGCGTCGAGCGCGACCGCGTCGCCCTGCGAGGCGGTGCGGCTCGGGAAGTCGGAGACTGCCGGCGGGGTCGTCTCGAGGGCCTGCAGCCGGTCGTCGGCGGCGGCGGTGCGCGCTGCCAGGACGCCGGCGTCGGCACAGGGCAGGGCGACGTCGGCGAGGGCCAGCGGGAGGAGGACGAGAAGCGCCATGACCGGACCGGAGATGCGCCCGTCCGCGAGGGGGCCGGAGCACACGACCGCCATGGTCGCGACGGCTGCACCGCTGCCCGTGAGGATCAGGGCGCGGGCTGCCGCCAGCCACCGTGCGGCGGAGCTCGACACGGCCCCGATCTGTGCGCTGGTGCCGGCGGCGCGTCCGGCCGCCGGGAGCGATCGCTGCCACATGCGCAGCTCACTGCCGACCTGCACCGCCTCGACCACCGTGTCGGACAGGGCGGCGCGGAGCCCGACGAGACGGCGTTCGGCTGCGCGTGCCCCGTGGCGTGCCACCACGAACGCAAGGCCCCCCAGGAGCGGGAGCGACGCCACGACGGCGCCCGCGGCGGGCAGCAGGAGTGCTGCGACCAGGGCTGCCGACAGGCCGACCAGCCCGAGCTGGGTCATCGGCATCCGGACCCGCAGCTGGCGGTCGACGACGCTGTCGACGTCGTCGACCACGCTGCTGAGGACGTCACCCCGTCGCCGGCCGATACGGCCGGGCACCAGCGGGACCAGCGCGTCGTACACCTCGACCCGGCGGCGCGCCAACAGGCGCAGCGCCGCATCGTGGGACCACAGGCGCTCGACGTAGCGCAGCACGGGCCGGGCGAGGCCGAAGGCCCGGACTCCCACGACGGCGACGAGCAGGGTCAGCACTGCAGGTCGCGTGGAGGCCTGCACGATCAGCCAGCCGGCCGTCGCGGTGAGCGCCACGCCGGAGGCCGAAGCGAGGGCACCCAGCACCGTGGCTCCCACGAGTCGGCGATTCTCGGCTCCGCCCGGCTCGGCGGAGCGTTGCGCCGCTGGGCCGATCGGTGCCGCCGGGACCACAGCCGGCCGCAGCAGAGGCGGGGCAGCGGTCGGCGGCGGTGGCAGCTCGATGCGCCGGTCGGCCAGGTCGACCAGCCTCGGGCGGTGGGCGACCACCACGACGCCGCGGTTCCGGGCGAGGGTGACGATGGTGTCGGCGATGACCTGCTCGGTGAGCTCGTCGAGGTGGGCGGTCGGCTCGTCGAGGAACACCCAGGGACGCTCGGCCAGCACGATCCGCGCCAGGGCCAGGCGCGCCCGCTCGCCCGCCGAGAGCGTCAGGCCGTCCTCGCCGAGGTCGCTGTCGAGTCCGTCGGGCAGGGCGCGGACGCGCTCCTCGAGAGCGACCTCCCGCAGCACCGCCCACAGGTGGTCGTCGGTCGCGGCGCTGGACGCGATGCGGAGGTTGTCGGCGATGCTGCCGGAGACGAACAGGGGCTGTTGCGGGAGCCATGCGACCTGGGCCTGCCAGGCGCGGCCGCCGACCTCCTGGCCGCCGGCACTGATCGTGCCGCTGTCGAGGGACACCAGTCCGGCCGCCGCAGCGAGCAGGGTGGACTTGCCGCACCCGGACGGTCCGGTGAGAGCTGTGATGCCGCGCGCCGGGATGACCGCGGAGACGTCGCGCACGGCGGGCGTCGTACGTCCGCGCCAGGTGACGGTGACGTGGTCGAGGACGAGGGGGCAACCCGTCGGCGCCGCCCGGTCGAGACCGTCGTCCGGCGTTGCCGCCAGGGCGTCGTGCGCAGCGGCGAAGGTCGCGGCGCCCTCGGCGGCGGCATGGAACTCCGCACCGACCCGGCGCAGCGGCCAGTACGCCTCGGGCGCGAGGAGCAGGACCACGAGCGCGGTGTGCAGGCCGAGCCCGCCCGAGGCGAGGCGGACCCCGACGGTCACCGCGACCAGCGCGACCGACAGTGTCGCGACCAGCTCGAGGACCGCGGACGACGCGAAGGCGATGCGCAGGGTGCCCAGCGAGGCGCGTCGGTAGCGGTCGGTGACCTCGGCGATCCGCGCGGACTGGGCCCGGGCGCGGCGGTGCGCGACCAGCGTGGGCAGGCCGCGCACCACGTCGAGGAAGTGACCCGAGAGTGAGGCCATCGCGCGCCACTGCTCCTCGGCGCGATCGCGGGTCGCGAGCCCGACCAGGGCCCCGAACACGGGCACGAGCGGAAGGGTGGCGAGCACGATCACCGCGCTGAGCAGGTCCTGGGTCGCGATCGCGACGACCGTGAGCGGCGGCAGCACGGCGGCGACCACGAGGGCGGGGACGTAGCGCGTGACGTAGGGCTCCACGGCGGCGACGCCGCGCGTCGCGAGCACGACCTCCTCGCCGGTGCCGGTCGTGGGCCCGGCCCGGTCGACGTACGCCCCGACGAGGCGGTGGCGCAGCACGGTGCCGATCACCGAGGCGGCCCGCGCGGCACACAGGTCCGCGCTCGCGCCGCTCGCCGCCCGCAGCGCGAGGACGCCGACGACGCCCCACGCCCAGCCCGACAGGTCCTGGCCGCGCAGCACGGCGACGAGGAGGCCCGACACGACCCACGCCTGCGCGAGGACCACCAGGCCGCCGGCCACGCCGGCCACGACGACACCGGTCAGCTCGGCCCGGGCCGGCGCCAGGAGGGCACGCAGCCGCGGGTCCGACGGCCTCATCGGACGCTCGCGCTCTCGGCGGGCGCGGGGATGTGGTGGGTGGCGATCCGCTTGCGGAACACCCAGTAGGTCCAGCCCTGGTAGGCGAGCACCAGCGGGGTGAACACCACGGCGGTCACCGTCATGATCTTCAGCGTGTACGCCGTCGCGGCCGCGTTGGTAGTGGTCAGGCTCGCGCCGCCGGCCAACGTGCTCGGCATGACGTCGGGGAACAGGGCGAGGAACATCCCGGCGACCGCCAGCGCGATGGTCACGAACGTGCCGAGGAAGGCCCAGCCCTCACGGCCTGCGCGGGCGGCGAGGCCCGCGGCGACCAACGCGAGAGCGGCGAGCACGAAGGCGACCGCCGACCCGGTCGTTCCGGTCTGCTGCTGGGTCCACGCCAGGAACGCGACCGCCAGCACGGCGGTGACGGCGACCGAAGGCAGGGCGAGGCCGCGTGCGCGGTGCCGGATCTCGCCGTCGGTCTTGAGGGCGATGAACAGGGCGCCGTGGGTGACGAACAGGGCCAGCGTGGTCAGCCCGCCGAGCACTGCGTAGGGGTTGAGCAGGTCGAAGAAGCCACCGGCGTACTCGAGGTCGGCGTCGATCGGCACGCCGCGCAGGATGTTGGCGAACGCCACGCCCCACAGCAGGGCCGGCACGAACGAGCCGACGACGATCGCGAGGTCCCAGCGGGCCTTCCAGCGGGCGTCGGGCCGCTTGGCGCGGTACTCGAACGCCAGCCCGCGCACGATCAGGGCGACGAGGATCAGCAACAGCGGGAGGTAGAAGCCGCTGAACAAGGTCGCGTACCACTCGGGGAAGGCGGCGAAGGTGGCGCCGCCCGCGACCAGCAGCCAGACCTCGTTGCCGTCCCAGACCGGGCCGATCGTGTTGATCATGACGCGACGCTCGGTGTCGTCGCGAGCCAGGACCGGTAGCAGCAGGCCGACCCCGAAGTCGAAGCCCTCGAGGGTGAAGTAGCCGATCCACAGGACGGCGATCAGGACGAACCAGACGGTGGTGAGCTCCATGGTGGGTCTCCTCGCGGGCGCTCAGTAGGCGAAGGCGAGGGGACGGTCCTCGCCACTGTCGGTCGGTACGTAGGGCGGCAGCTCTTCGGCGCCCTTGCGGATCCAGGTGAGCAGCAACCGCACCTCGACCACCGCGAGCACGCCGTACACCGCCGTCAGGGAGAGCAACGAGATCCAGGCCTCGGTGGTGGACAGCCCCGGGGACACCGAGTGCTCGGTCGTCATCAGGCCGAACACGGCCCAGGGCTGGCGTCCCATCTCGGTGAAGATCCAGCCGAAGGAGTTGGCGAACAGCGGCAGGAACGGGAGCGCGACGGCGGCGGCCAGGACGGCGCGCCCCTGCGGGCTCCGGCCCTTCCGGGTCGCCCAGAGCACCCACGCGGCAACGGCTGCGCCGGCGATGCCCAGGCCCATCATCAGCCGGAACGTCCAGTAGGTCAGCGGGATCACCGGCGTGTAGTCGCCGGGGGAGTAGTACGCCGCGCCGGGGTCGGCGCCGTAGGCCTCCTCGTACTTGGCGCGCAGGTCGTTGATCCCCTCGACCTCACCGTCGGGCGTACCGGTGGCGAGGAAGGACAGCAGCCCGGGAATCTTGATGGAGAAGGTCTCCTTCTCGCCGTCGAGGCTGCCGAGCTGGAAGACCGAGAAGTCCGCCGGCTGCTCGGTCTCGTAGAGCCCCTCGGCCGCGGCCATCTTCATCGGCTGGACCTCGGTCATGATCTTGCCCTGGACGTCGCCGCTGACGAAGACCCCCAGAGCGGCCACCAGCACGATCCACGCACCGGTGCGCACCGCGGGGCGGTAGACGCCACGGTCCTCCTCGGACCGGGCCCGGCGCAGGTGCCACAGGGCGATGCCGAGCACGAAGGCGGCTCCGGTCATGTAGGCGGACAGCACGACGTGCGGGAACGTGACGAGCTGGACCTTGTTGAACAGGACCGCAGCGAAGTCGTCCATCTCTGCCCGGCCCGTCTCGGGGTTGAAGGCGTAGCCGACCGGGTGCTGCATCCACGAGTTGGCGGCGAGGATGAAGTACGCCGAGAACAGCGTCCCGACGTGGACGAGCACGATGCAGGCCGCGTGCAGCTTGGGCGAGAGCCGGTCCCAGCCGAAGATCCACAGGCCGAGGAAGGTCGACTCGAGGAAGAAGGCGAGCAGCCCCTCGATCGCCAGCGGGGCGCCGAAGACGTCGCCGACGAAGCGGGAGTAGTCGCTCCAGTTCATGCCGAACTGGAACTCCTGCACGATGCCGGTCACCACGCCGATCGCGAAGTTGATGAGGAACAGCTTGCCGAAGAACTTCGTCAGGCGCAGCCAGCGCTCGTCCCGGGTGCGCAGCCAGGTGATCTCGTAACCGGCGATGATCGCCGAGAGGCCGATCGTGATGGGGACGAACAGGAAGTGGTAGACGGTCGTGATGGCGAACTGCCACCGTGCGATGTCGGTCGGGTCCACGGGTGCTCCTGGCAGGTGTCGGGAGGGGCGCGCTGGGGCAGGCGCCCGGTGACGACCACGCTAGGAAGCCGCGGGGGTCGAGCCCTACGGCCGGACTTCCTGCGGTGACGGGACCTTTGGCCCGCGGCGCCGGTCCGCGATCAGGAACGCGTCCGCGGCGTGCCGGGTCGTGCCTCCGAGCACGGCACCGGCGAGGGTCCCGGTCGCCGTGCCGAGGAGGACCACGGTGAGCCACGACCAGTCCGCACCTGCGACTCCGGCGCCGAGGAAGATCACCGGCATCGCGGCCGTCCAGCCGATCGTGCTGGCCCGGACCCAGGACCACGGGTGCTCGACACGGCGCCGGACGACGACGGCCTGGGCCGCGCCGAGCAGCGCGCCGGCCATGGTGCCGAGCGCCGCGGCGCCGAGGAGCACCAACGGCAACGCAGGCGGGCGGCCGCCGTCGTCGGTCGAGAGGGTCGCAGGCGCGGAACCGGCCGCCCAGGCCAGCCCCGCGACGAGGACGGTGGCGCCGGCCCAGCGGCGTGCGGCGGCCGGGCCGAGCGCGGTCCGCAGGACGCGCGCTTGCAGCACGCCGAGGGCGGTGCCCTCGACCAGACCACCGGCGACGACCACCCCGAGCGCGACGGCCGGCGGCGCCTCCCGGACGTCGGTGAGCCAGGTCGCGAGGCGGGCAGCGCCGGCGGCGGCGGTGATGCCGATCGCCTCGGCCAGCGTGCAGGCGCCCAGCCAGGTGAGCCTCATCGCTGCAGGACGTCGTCCAGCGGCCGCCGCGGGGTGCGGGGAAGGTCGCGGCGACCGATCGCCTGCCAGCCCACCCGGAGCAGCAGGTGCGGTTCGATGCTGGTGGTCAGCACGGTCCTGGCGATCTCGTGACGGGTGCTCTCGACCTCGATGGGTTGCGTCATCGGTACCACGGACATGCCGGTGCGTGTCGCCTCGAGCCACAGGTCGCTCATGGCCTCGCCGGTGCGCAGCCAGCTTCCCACGTCGTCGCCGTCCCCACCGATGGCGATCACCCGCTCACCGCTGTGGATGACCAGTCGGGTGTCCTCGAGCACGCCCGGCCGGAACCGGGAGCGAGCCTGCAGCGGGTCGGGGTCGTCGGGCAGCAGCTCGAGGGGAATGCCGTCGGGGCCGTCGCGGTCGATCCAGCGGTCCTGCTCGAGAAGACGGCGTCCCTCGACCTCGAGGAAGCTGATCGCGCGGTTGGCGAGCAGCTCGAGCCGGAACCGGGCGGCGTCGGTGGTCACGGCCTCGGCGCGCGCTCCCCACAGCGTGGCGCGCTCGCAGAGGTCGGCCAGTCGATCGGCCGGCACCGGCCATGCGGTGAAGCGGCGGCGGTCGGTGCAGCGGCTGCGCAGCAGGTCGATGTCGCCGCGGGCGACGGCGTGGTGCGCCCGGCGGGACACGGTCACGCGGGCGAGCACGGTCTCGGGGAACCCGTCCGGCAGCCGGTCGACGGTGGTCTCCCAGCCGAGGGCGCGGGCTGCGAACTGCAGGTGGTGCAGGACGGCTCCGCAGCTGATGGTCAGGTTGCGGCCATGCGGGTCCTCGGCCGGCAAGCGCCGGCGCAGGTCCGCATGCAGCTCGAGCACTCCGCCGTCGTACCGCCACAGCCATGGCTGCGTGTTGTGCACGCTCGGCGCCAGGCAGGCCAACGAGACCAGGCGCTCGATCACGGCGGCCGGCGCCCGCTCCGTGCGCGTCCCGAGTCGGTTGGTCATGGTCTGGTCCCCCTCGAACTTCGTTGTCGTCCACGCTGCCGCACCCGGGACGTGCGCAGCAGGGGAAAAGGTCCCCAACTCGCGGGAGTGCGGTCCCGCACGGAGCCGGGCCGGGCTACCGTGGAGGACGTGACTGAGGAAGTGACCCGAGGGGCCGACCAGCAGATCCGCGTCTACCTGCTCGACGACCACGAGATGATCCGCCGGGGCATTCGCGACCTGCTCGAGAGCGAGGGCGACATCGTGGTCGTCGGGGAGTCCGAGTCGGCGGCCGAGGCGGCGCGCCGCATTCCCGCGTTGCGCCCGGACGTGGCGATCCTCGACGGGCGGCTGCCCGACGGCTCCGGGATCGACGTATGCCGCGACGTCCGCTCCCAGGACCCGTCGATCAAGGCCCTGATCCTGACGTCCTACGACGACGACGACGCGCTCTTCTCCGCGATCATGGCCGGCGCGGCCGGGTACGTCCTCAAGCAGGTGCGCGGGACGGACCTGCTCGACATCGTGCGGCGGGTGGCGGCGGGGCAGTCGACGCTCGACCCGTCGGTGACCGCCCAGGTCCTCGACCGGATCCGCTCCGGTCCGCCGGTCAACAAGGAGCTCGAGTCGCTGACCGACCAGGAGGCACGGATCCTGGACCTGATCGGTCAGGGGCTCACGAACCGACAGATCGCGCGCGAGATGCATCTGGCGGAGAAGACGGTGAAGAACTACGTGTCCTCGCTGCTGGCGAAGCTGGGGATGTCCAGCCGGACCCAGGCGGCGATCTACTCCGTCAAGAACCCGCCCCGGCCGAGCTGAGGACACGTCGGCCCGTGATGGACCGCACCGTGACGCGCAGGCCCAGGGTCCGCGTGCCCGTGGCCCAGGGATGCGGTCCGTCGGCGGGTCGCTCCTCGCGCTCGCAGCGGCCGCGCACCATCACGCTCCAGCCGGTGTGGTGCTCCGCGTCGATCTCGTCGACCTCGAAGGCGACCTCGCGGCCCGCGCAGTCACGCGCCATCAGCGAGTACGGCGTAGTGCGCAGCAGCACGGCGTCGCCGTCGACGACGAAGTTCATCGGGACGATCGACGCCCCCTGGATGCCGGACCACGCGACCCGCCCCACAGGGCGGGTTCGGAGGAGGTCCCAGCACTCGTCGTCGGACAGCACCACCAGTCGGCCTGGCCGGACATCGGACGTCGGCATCGGGACCACCTCCAGTTCGGGGACGAGACCATCGTCGTGCGGTTGCCGTCCGCGCGGCAGGTCCGCGGGTCCCGGGATTCGCGGGTACTTTTTCCCTCGCGCGGGGTAGCGTCTGTCGCGTGGAGCGCGAGGAGCCCGGTGGGTCGATGGACCTGGGACAGTTCGAGTTCGAGGAGCTCGTTCGGGAGGTCCGCGACCGGATGCACGGAGCGCTCGACCAGCAGGCCCGGCTCCAGCTGCTGCTCGACGCGGTCGTCACCATCTCCGCCGACCTGAGCCTCGACGGCGTGCTGTCCCGCATCGTCGCGATCGCGAGCCGGCTGGTCGACGCGCAGTACGCCGCGCTGGGCGTCCTCAGCGCCGGCCGCCAGCGCCGCCTGCGCACCTTCATCCACCACGGCATCTCAGGCGAGCTCGCCGCCGAGATCGGCGACCTGCCGACCGGGCACGGCCTCCTCGGCCTGATCATCGACCGGCCCGAGCCCTTGCGCCTGCACGACATCGCCGAGCACCCTGCGTCGTACGGGTTCCCCGATCACCACCCGCCGATGAGCTCCTTCCTGGGCGTGCCGGTGCGGATCCGGGACCGCGTCTTCGGCAACCTCTACCTGACCGAGAAGGCCGGAGGCGGCGACTTCACCGTGCAGGACGAGGAGATCGTGGTCGCGCTCGCCGCTGCGGCCGGTGTCGCGATCGAGAACGCCCGGCTCTACGAGGAGACGACGACCCGCGAGACCTGGGCCCGGGCCACCGCTGCGCTGGGCACCGCTCTGGCGGCCCCCGATCCCGCCGACGATCCGGTCACCGACCTCGTCGTCCAGGCGCGCGATCTCGCCGGCGCGGACGCCGCGTGGGCCGAGGTGATGTCCGACGACGGCGCGACGCGGCGGCTGGCCCACAGCGGCGCGGAGGATGTCGGTGCCCACGGCCCCGTGCTCGCCGTCCCCTTCAGTCCGTCGGCCGGCGCGAGCGGCACGCTGTCGCTCGCCTGGTCGCCCGAGCACGAGGACCGCTACCACGTGCTGGACGCCAAGCTCGTCGCCGCGTTCGCGGAGCAGGCGACCCTCTCGCTGCAGTTGGCCGAGGCCCGCGAGGACCAGCGCCGGCTGGCGGTCTTCGAGGACCGCGACCGGATCGGCCGCGACCTGCACGACCTGGTCATCCAGCGGCTCTTCGCGGTCGGGCTCGGCCTGCAGGGGGCGACCCGGATGGTCGAGAAGCCCGCGGTCGCGGCCCGCATCGAGCAGGCGGTCGACGACCTCGACGCCACCATCAAGGACATCAGGCGCGCGATCTTCGGACTGAGCTCGTTGGAGTCGGCCGGGGACGTCCAGGCCGAGGTCACCCGGCTGGTCGACCGGGCCGCGGCGACCTTGAAGTTCCGGCCCTCGCTGAGCTTCGAGGGGCCGGTGCGCACGCTGGTCCCCGACGAGGTCGTGCCCGACCTGCTGGCGGTGCTGGCCGAGGGCCTGTCCAACGCCAGCAGGCACGCGGAGGCGAGCTCGGTCGAGGTGGTGCTCGAGGCCGGCGAGCGGGTGGTGCTCACCGTGCGCGACAACGGACGCGGGATGTCGGGCGCCGTGGCCGAGAGCGGCCTGGCCAACATCCGGGCTCGGGCCGAGCAGCGCGGCGGGACGCTCGTTGTGGAGTCGGCGTCCGGGGGTGGCACGGCCCTGGTGTGGACCGTGCCGCGGTAGCCCGGCGAGAGACCCGTTCAGGACATGGCGGCGCCCAGGGCGAGTGCCGCGGTACCCAGCACCAGCAGGATGCCGACCAGCGGCAGCACGAACCGCAGGTACTGGTCGTAGCGGACCTTCGCCAGGGCGAGGCCACCCATCACGACCGCCGAGGTCGGGGTGATCAGGTTGACCACGCCCGAGGCCGACTGGAAGGCGGTGACGACGATCGAGCGCTGGACGTTCGCGAAGTCCGCCAGGGGCGCCAGGATCGGCATGGCCAGCGCGGCGTGCCCGGACGTGGACGGCACCAGGAAGGCCAGCGGCACGTTGATGAGGAACATGACGGCGCCGAAGACGCCCGAGGAGGTGCCGCTCACGGTGTTCTCCATCGCGTGCAGCACCGTGCCCGTGATCTCGGTGTTGTTCATGATCACGGTGACGCCACGGGCGAGGACGATGATCAGCCCGACCCCGACGAAGTCGCCGGCGCCACGAGTGAGGGCTTCGCTGACGCCGTGCTCGCCGAGACCGCCGACGATTCCGACGACCAGCGACATGACGAGGAACAGGGCCGCGAGCTCGGGGAAGTACCAGTCGAGCTGCCAGGAGAAGCTCGAGGCGTCGGGACCGTGGATCACCTGGGCCCAGGGGACGATCGCGAAGATCATGAACGCGAAGGTCGCGGCGACGATGGCGAGCACCGACTTCTGGCGGCCGGACAGCGCCGCGACGTCCCGCAGTCCGTGCCCGCGCAGCTCGTCGTCGCCGTCGACCGGACCGACCAGGGAGCGGGAGGGGTCGGCCTTGACCCGGCGCGCGTAGCGGGTCACCCACCACACCGCCACGGGGACGAGCACGAGGTACATCGCGAAGCGGAAGCCGATGCCGTCGCCGATCGAGATGCCGGCCGAGTCGGAGGCGACGCCGGTGGCGAACGGGTTCACGGTGGAGGCGAGCACGCCGATGCCGGCACCGACGAGGATCGTGGCGGCCGCGACCATCCGGTCGTAGCCGAGCGCCAGCATCAACGGGATGAGGAGCGCGTAGAACCCGAGGGTCTCCTCGGCCATCCCCTCGGTGGTGCCGCCGATGGAGAACAGGATCATCAGCACGGCGATGAGCGCCGTGCCCCGTCCGCTCATGCGCTGGGCGACCCGCGCCACGCCGTCGTCGATCGCGCCGGTCCGCATGGCCATGGTGATGAACACGCCGATCGCCAGGACGAACAGGAAGACCCCCGCGGCGCCGTACAGCTCACCGGACTCGTAGGGCCCGATCTTCCCGTCGGAGTTGAGGATGCCGTACAGCCCGTTGACGGGAGCCATGAAGAGGTCCATGAGCCGGTCGCCGAAGGACAGGCCGCTGTCCGAGGCGGCATAGCTGCCCGGGATCGGCCGGCCGCTGTCGGCGTCGGTCTGGTAGGTCCCGGACGGGATCACGAAGGCGAGCAGCCAGACCGCGATCGTGACGCCGAAGAGCACGGCGAAGGCGCTGGGGAAGTGGAAGCTGCGACGAGCCCGTGCCTCGCTCGCCGGTGGTGGGGCGCTCGGTCGCTCCGCTCGGTGGATCGTGCTCATGGTGGGTACCTCCTGTGAATGGCGTGTCCGCACCACGGAAGCACCGCCGCCACGGCACCGAGATCGGTCGATGTGCCCCAAGCGTCGGGACCTAGGACCCCTCCGCCGGGGCGCCGCGCCGCGCAGGATCGGCCCCAGGAAACCAGAGAGGAAGTCCCATGAACCTGCACGTCGACTCCGAGGTGGGCACGCTGCGCCAGGCGATCCTGCACCGGCCCGGGCTGGAGCTGATGCGCCTGACGCCCACCAACAAGGACGCCTACCTGTTCGACGACGTGCTGTGGGTCAAGCGCGCCAAGCAGGAGCACGACGCGTTCGCCGAGGTGCTGCGCGACCAGGGCGTCACGGTCCACCTGCTCGAGCGGCTGCTCGCCGAGACGATGGAGATCCCCGAAGCCCGGCGTCACGTGCTGGACAGCACGTTCGACGAGCGCGTCTACGGGCCGCTCGCGGCTGACGCGCTGCACAACCTCGGTGCCGGGCTCCCGGCCGAGGAGCTGGCGACGATGCTCATCGGCGGTCTCACTAAGCGCGAGCTGCTCGAGCACATCGACGAACCGCGGTCGGTCGCGGTGCAGACCATGGACGCCGACGACTTCGTCATCGCACCGTTGCCCAACCATCTCTTCACCCGCGACACCTCCGCGTGGGTGTACGACGGAGTCTCGGTCAATGCGATGCGCAAGCGGGCCCGCACCCGCGAGACGGTCCACTACGAGGCCATCTACCGTTGGCACCCGGCCTTCGCCGACGCGGGCTTCCGGTGGTGGGCCGACGGCTCCACCGGTGCTCCGGCCACCACCGAGGGTGGGGACATCCTCGTCCTGGGGCGTGGCTCGGTCCTGGTCGGCATGAGCGAGCGGACCACGCCGCAGGGGGTCGAGCGGATGGCCCGGCGGATCTTCGACGCCGGTCGGGCCCAGCGGATCGTGGCCCTCGCGATGCCGCAGAAGCGCGCCTTCATGCACCTCGACACCGTGATGACGATGGTCGACGAGGACACCTTCACCCAGTACGCCGGGCTCGGCCCGCTGCCGTCGTACACCATCGAGCCGGGGGACACCGAGAAGGAACTCGCGATCACCGCGCACGCTCCCCAGGAGATGCACGCCGCGATCGCCGCCGCCCTCGGCCTCGAGCGGATCCGGGTCCTCACGCCCACCCAGGACGTGCGCTCGGCCGAGCGGGAGCAGTGGGACGACGGCTGCAACGTGCTGGCCGTGCGCCCCGGCGTGGTGGTCGCCTACGAGCGCAACGTCACCACGAACACCCACCTGCGCAAGAACGGCATCGAGGTGATCACCATCGAGGGCAGCGAGCTCGGACGGGGCCGCGGCGGCCCGCGGTGCATGACCTGCCCCATCGAGCGCGAGGGGATCTGAACGCGATGGCCTCGCCCCTGCGCAACCGCTCCTTCCTCAAGGAGCTGGACCTCACCCCGGAGGAGTGGCGCTACCTCCTCGACCTCGCCGCCGCCCTCAAGACGGCCAAGCGGGCCGGCACCGAGCAGCCCCGGCTGGCCGGCAAGAACATCGCGCTGATCTTCGAGAAGACCTCGACCCGGACCCGGTGCGCCTTCGAGGCGGCCGCCCACGACCAGGGCGCACACGTCACCTACCTCGACCCGACCGGTTCGCAGATCGGCCACAAGGAGTCGATGGCCGACACCGCCCGCGTCCTCGGCAGGATGTACGACGGCATCGAGTTCCGCGGCTCCCGCCAGGCAGACGTCGAGGTGCTCGCGCAGCGCTCCGGGGTGCCGGTGTGGAACGGGCTCACCGACGAGTGGCACCCGACGCAGGCGCTGTGCGACATGCTGACGATGCGCGAGCACGCGGCCAAGCCGGACCAGGCGATCTCGTTCGCCTACCTCGGCGACGCTCGCAACAACGTGGGCAACTCGCTGCTGGTCGCCGGCGCGATGATGGGCATGGACGTGCGTGTCGTCGCTCCGCGTGCGCTATGGCCCGCCGACGGCGTCGTGGCCCGGGCCCGGCAGCTCGCAGAGCAGACGGGCGCACGGCTGTTGTTGACCGACGACGTGGGCGAGGGCGTCGCCGGCGTCGACTTCCTCTACACCGACGTCTGGCTCTCGATGGGGGAGCCGAAGGAGCGCTGGCCCGAGCGGATCGCGCTGCTGCGCGACTACCAGGTCGACATGGCCGTCGTGAAGGCGACCGGCAACCCGGACGTGCGGTTCCTGCACTGCCTGCCGGCATTCCACGACCGGCACACGACGGTCGGCGAGGAGATCTTCCAGCAGACCGGGCTCACGGCGCTCGAGGTGACCGACGAGGTGTTCGAGTCGCGGCACTCCATCGTGTTCGACCAGGCCGAGAACCGGATGCACACGATCAAGGCCGTCCTCGTCGCGACCTTGGGGGACTGAGATGCGGATCGTGGCGGCGCTCGGCGGCAACGCGCTGCTGGCCCGCGGCGAGCACCCGGACGCCGACGTCCAGGAGGCCAACGTACGACGTGCCGTGGCCGCACTCGCCCCGCTGGCCGCTCGGCACGAGCTGGTCATCACGCACGGGAACGGGCCCCAGGTCGGTGTGCTGGCGCTGCAGAGCGCCTCCGACCCGCGGCTGACGACGCCGTACCCCTTCGACGTCCTCGGCGCCCAGACCCAGGGCATGATCGGCTACTGGCTGCTCCAGGCCCTCCAGAACCGTTTGCCCGGCCGACAGGTCGCCGCGATCGTCAACCAGACGCTGGTCTCGGCCACGGACCCGGCGTTCGACCGGCCGACGAAGTTCGTCGGCGAGGTGTACGCCGAGGCCGAGGCCCACCGTCTCGCCGCCGAGCGGGGCTGGACCGTGCGCGCCGACGGCGACGGCTGGCGCCGGGTGGTCGGGTCACCCCGCCCCGAGCGGGTCGTGGAGACACCGCTCATCCGCGGCCTGCTGGGTCTCGGCGCGGTGGTGGTGTGCGCCGGCGGCGGCGGGGTGCCCGTCGTGCGCGACGAGCTCGGCGAGCTCAGCGGGGTGGAGGCTGTGGTCGACAAGGACCTGACGAGCGCCGTCCTGGCCGAGTCGCTCGACGCCGACGCGCTGCTGGTCCTCACCGACGTCCCCGCTGTCATGCGCGGCTTCGGTACGCCGGACCAGGCGGCGATCCACCGCGAGACGCCGGCCGGCCTGCGCCAGCTCGACCTTCCGGCAGGCTCGATGGGTCCCAAGGTCGACGCCGTGTGCCGGTTCGTGGAGCGCACCGGGGGAGTGGCGGCGATCGGCGCGCTGGAGAACGCCGTTGCGGTCCTGGCCGGCACCTCGGGCACCGTCGTCACCGCGACCGGCCGCTACGAGGGACCGGTCCGTGCGCCGGAGGGCTCGCCGTGACCGGGCTCGCCCCCGAGGCGCCGGTCGACGCGGCAGCCGCAGCGGGACTGACCGGGGAGCAGGTCGAGCAGAGTCGGCGCACGCACGGCGCCAACGTCGTGGCCTCGGTCCGCCGCAAGCCCGCCTGGCGACTGCTCCTCGACCAGATGACCCACCTGCTCGCCGTCCTGCTGTGGGTCGCGGCCGGCCTGGCAGTGGTCGCGGGGATGCCTGAGCTGGGCATCGCGATCTCACTGATCGTCGTGCTGAACGCGCTGTTCGCGTTCTGGCAGGAGTTCCACGCCGACCGGTCCACGGAGCGCCTGCGGGCCCTGCTGCCCGCCCGGGCGCTGGTCGTCCGCTCGGGACACCAGGTTCTCGCCGAGGTGGCCGATCTCGTGGTCGACGACGTCGTCCTGGTCGAGGCCGGTGACCGGGTCGGCGCCGATCTCGAGGTGGTCTCCGCGGAAGCGCTGGCCCTCGACGAGTCGCTGCTCACGGGGGAGAGCGCAGCGGTCCCGCACGACGCCGGGGACAGGCTGATGTCCGGCACCTTCGTCACGCAGGGACGGGCCCGGACCCGGGTGGTGGCCGTGGGTCCCGACACCACTCTCGCCGGGATCTCGCGGCTCTCCGAGACGGCCCACCGTCCGCCGAGTCCGCTCACCGTGCAGCTGCGCAAGGTCGTGCGCGTGGTGGCGGTCGTGGCGTTCACCGTCGGCATCGGCCTCGGTCTGGGCTCGCTCGCGCTCGGCCTCGACCCGACCGAGGCGTTCCTCTTCGGCGTCGGAGTCTCGGTGGCTCTCGTGCCGGAGGGACTGCTGCCGACCGTCACCCTCTCGCTCGCCCGCGGCGCCCAGCGGATGGCCGGCGAGAAGGCACTGGTGCGACGCCTCGACGCTGTCGAGACGCTCGGCGCCACCACCTTCATCTGCACGGACAAGACCGGGACCATCACGCAGAACCGGATGAACGTGGTCACGGTCATCACCTCCTCCGGCAGGCACGACATCGCCGGCGACGGGTACGCGCCGACCGCGACGGTGACGGGGACCGGTGACCCGAGCGCACTGCAGCGGGCCGCCCGGTCCGCCCTGCGCTGTGTGACGGGCCGCGTCCGGGAGAAGGACGGCGGCTGGTCTCCTGTCGGGGATCCGATGGAGGCCGCGCTGCACGCGCTGGCGCTGCGGGTGGGTTCTGCGGCCGAGGAGGTCGTCGTCCGGCGTCCCTACACGGCCGAGCGGATGGTGAGCTCGGCGTGGTACGACGGAGAGGTCGCCGTCCTCGGTGCGCCGGAGGCGGTGCTCGCGCGGTGCCGGGCCGTGCCCGAACACATCCGCACGGCGCTCGCCGAGCTCACCGATGTCGGTCTGCGCGTCCTCGCCGTCGCCGGCCGCTCCGGCGGCGAGGACGCGGGTGAGGCCGGCGAGCACGACCTGAGCTTCCTCGGGTTGCTCGGCCTCCAGGATCCGCCACGCCCCGACGTCGCACAGGCCCTCGGCGAGTGCCGTCGCGCCGGGATCCGGGTCGCCATGTTGACCGGGGACCACCCGCGCACCGCGCAGGCGATCGCGCGCCAGGTCGGACTGCTGCACGACGGGGGAGTGGTCGTCGAGGGGAAGGACCTGCCCGCGGACGACCGTGACCTCGCGACGCTGCTCGATGCGGAGCAGGGGGCGGTCGTTGCCCGGGTGGCGCCCGCCGACAAGCTCCGCATCGCTCGCGCGCTGCGAGGCAACGGACACGTGGTCGCGATGACCGGCGACGGCGTCAACGACGCCCCCGCGCTGCGTACGGCGGACGTCGGCGTCGCGATGGGAGCCAGTGGCAGCGACGTGGCGCGGGAGGCGTCCGACCTCGTGCTCCTCGACGACCACTTCGCGACCATCGTCACCGCCGTCGAGCTCGGCCGGGCCACGACGCAGAACGTCCGCCGCTTCCTCACCTTCCACCTCACCGACAACGTCGCCGAGCTGGCCCCCTTCGCCGCCTGGGCGCTGAGCGGGGGCAGCTTTCCCCTCGCCATCGGTGTGCTCCAGGTGCTGGCGCTCGACATCGGTACCGACATGCTGCCCGCCCTGGCGCTGGGCGCCGAACCGGGTCGTTCCGACGTGATGCGCGGACGACGCCGGCGCACGCTGATCGACCGGGCCCTCGCCGTCCGGGCGTTCCTGGTGCTCGGCCTGACCGAGGCGGTCCTGGCGCTGGCGGCGTTCACCACGGTGCTGGTGGGACACGGCTGGCGGTGGGGCGCCACCCCGCAGGAGTCGACCCTGGCGCTCGCCTCGGGCACGGCCTTCGCCGTGATCGCGGGCACCCAGGTGGCCAACGCCTTCGCCTGCCGCAGCACCCGCCTGCCCGTGTGGCGGCTCGACCTGCTCAGCAACCGGCTGGTCCTGGTGGCGGTCGCCGCCGAGGTCCTCCTGCTCATGATCTTCCTCGGCGTCCCGCCGGTCGCCGAGCTGCTCGGTGGCAGCTTCCCCGACGTCGGCGGCTGGCTCGTCGTCGTCGCGTCGGCCATGGCCCTGCTCCTGGTCGACGGCCTGGCCAAGACGCTGCGCAGGACCAAGGTCCCCGCAGGCACGGGCGCGGCGACCCTGCCCGCGATCCGGCCCGGCGGCGAGGCTCGGAGCGACCCCGAGGAGGAACCATGACCACCACCCCGCCCCGCCCGGTCGTCGTCGGGCACGACGGCACCTACGCCAGCAGCGGCGCGCTGCGCTTCGCGATCGGAGAGGCCCGGCGCAGCGAGGCTCCGTTGCGGGTCGTGCACGCCATGCCCTTGCAGACCTCGGCGTTCCTGGACCTCCCCGTCCTCGCCGAGGAGCTGGACGCCGAGCGTCAGCAGGTCGAGGCGACGCTGGGTGCCGAGGTCGCCCGCCTGGCCGACGACGTCGAGGTGCAGGTCGTCACCTGCCACGGCGCGCCGGCCCCCGTGCTCCTGGGGGCAGCCGACGACGCCCGTCTGCTGGTGATCGGACGTGAGAACCGAACGGGTCTGCGCAGGTTCCTCGGAGGCGCCACCACGGAGGACGTGGCCGCGCACGCCCACGCACCACTGGCCGTCGTACCCGAGGGCTGGCGTGACGGTCACACCTCCCGGCAGCGGGTCGTGGTCGCTCTGAAGGCACCCGCACACAGCACGGAGCTGCTCGGGGCCGCCTTCCGCCGCGCCGAACAGTCCGGCGGGGCGCTGCGAGTGGTCCACGCGTGGGAGCCGGACGACCGGGTCGACGGCCACCGCCCGGACGGATGGACTCCTCAGGCCCTGCTGGTCGAGCGGGCCGCGGCGTCGATCGACGACCTGCTCCGGCCCTGGCGGCGCGCCTACCCCGGAGTGGTCGTCAACGTCGAGGTCCACCTGGGCGACCCACGCGCCGATCTTCTCGAGGAGTCCGCCGCGGCGGACCTGCTGGTCCTGCTGCGGGGCGAGGCTCCGCTCCTCGGCCCTCACCTCGGCGGCGTGCTGCGTCCCCTGCTCCACGCCGCGGACTGCCCGGTCCTGGTGGTGCCTGCCACGCACGCAGAGCTCCCGCCCCTCGACCTCGAGCTGGAGCGCGAGGGCACGCTGCTGCGATGACCGGGTCGGTCGACGAGTTCTTCGACGGCGACCCGACCGCACGGCAGATCCACGACCGGCTGGTGGGCGAGTTCACGGCGGTCGAGGGCGTCGTGGTGCACGTCAGCCGCTCCCAGGTCGCCTACCGGCTCGGACGCACCTTCGCGATCGAGTGGAGACCCGGACGCTACCTGCGCTCCGAGGTACCACTCGTCCTGTCGCTCCCGTTGCGCCAGCGGCTGGAGTCCACCCGCTTCAAGCAGGTAGTGCAGGTCGCCCGCGGCACGTGGATGCACCACCTCGAGCTCCGCTCGGCGGCCGAGGTCGACGACGAGGTCCGGCGCTGGATCCGGCTCGCCCGGGGCCAGGCTCAGGAGCCGCGGACCTGAGGCGATGAGAGGTCCCGCCACGCCAGTGGCACCAGTAGCCCCAGCGCCGGCACGACCCAGAACAGGAATCCCCAGCCGAACAGCACCAGCAGCAGGTGGAAGGCGATCACGCCGACCCACCCGACGCGGGCTGCGCGCCCGCCCACGAGCAGGCACCCGCCGAGCGCGATCTCGCCGGCCATCAGGAGCAGTCCGTAGATCTCGGGACGGGCCATGACGACCTCCGCCCATGCGTCACGCACGAACGGGAACAGGGACTCGTCGGCGAACGGCCGGTAGAACTCAGGATCGGCAACGACGATGCCGAGATGGACGCCTCCGGTCACCAGGAAGAACGCGCCCACGACGCGGCGTGCGAGCGGACCGGGCGGCGGGCGGCGCGGTGCCGTCATCATGACGCCGCCATGGCTCGACGCAGCACCGACCGACCGGCGCGCAGGGCGGGGACGGCGCAGGCGAGGCTGGCCGCCGTGGTGATGACCAGGGTCGTCACCGACGCGTGCGGGTCGTCGCGGATGACCATCACCGCGGCCATCGCCGCGACGGAGGGCGGGACGAGCGCGAACCAGGACACCACCGCGAACCAGGCTGCCTCGGCGGCCGGGCGGTCGCGACCGACGGCCACGGCCGCCGCCACGGCGAGCGGTACGACGACACCCAGGTCGAGCAGCACGATCGACCAGTAGAACGCGGGAGCCTCGGCGTACTCGGCCGGGATCGGGCTCGCGGTCACCGATCCTGCGAGCACCGGCAGGTAGCGCGCCACGACGAACGTCACGAGGAGGACCAACCAGGCGACGCGTGCGTGCCGGGTGCGATCGGAGATCCGGCGCCCAGGAGCGGCGACGGCCCGGCACCAGCACCACACGCCCGCGACACCCGCGAGCGTCGCGATCGCGAGGTGGAGGACGACGGTGGGCGAGTACGCGAGGCGCTCGGGTCCGACGACGTACTGCACGAACATGTAGGCCGTGTAGCCCGTCGGTCCCAGGGCGAGGACGGCCGCTCCCGGGCGGTCGTGGAGCGCAAGCACGGCGGCCGTGACCAGCGTCGGCACCACGAGGGCCAGCGTGACCAGCTCGAGACCGAGCAGCTGGTTGAGGAGCGAGTCCGGCAGGGGGTAGGCGAGCACGTCCGCCCCCAACGGCCCGAGCGCGCTGTTCAGGACCAGCGCGGCGGCGATCACCAGGAGTACCGGGCCCAGGGCCCGGCCGGAGTGCCGCGTCGGGGCGTGGGGTGGTGTGGTCGCAGCCGCGGCGGGTCGCACGTCGGTCATGCCTCGAGTCCCTCCGAACGCCTCGCCTCGGGATCGACCAGCCGCCGGTGCAGCTCCTGGGTCAGCACGTGGATCTGACGGGTGAGCTCGGTGTTGGTCTTCAGCTCGAGCTCCTGCTCGACGAAGTCGTGGTCGGCCTTCGCGCGCTGGACCTCCGCCTGGCGGTTCTGGCCGATCATGACGAAGGTCGACAAGAAGATGGCCTCGAGCGAGACCACCAGCGTGAGCGTCGGCCAGGGACTGCGCTCCGCGGCGAGCATCCAGAGCGCGAACACCGCCGTGTGGATCCACACGAACGGCATCGACCCCGCGAACGCGGTGATCGCGTCGGCCAGGCGGGACTGCCAGTCCTCGGCGCGGCGCTGGAAGTAGCGCTCGATGCCCGGGTGGCGGGCGGCACCGGAGCCTCGGTGACCCGGGGAGGTAGGTCGATGCATGCCTCCGACGCTAGGAGTGGGGCGCCGTGGCGGGCAGGGAGTTGCGTCCCCGGCAGGGCGGGCACTTGGTCCCGGCGGGCGAGGCGGTTCGCCCCTGACGTGCGCCTGCTGGGGGCGGGACCGTCGGAGTACGGGACCGCGACGACGCGAAGGAGCAAGGCGATGATGTGGAACGACGGGCACTACTACTTCGGCTGGCCAGGGATGCTCCTGGTGATGGTGGCGACCTGGGGCCTGGTGGGCGTCGCCGTCTACTACGGCGCCCGGTGGCTCGGCCGCGACAGGGCATCGGATCCGCTCGAGATCCTCGACGAGCGACTCGCCCGTGGTGAGATCGACGTCGAGGAGTACACCCGGCTGTGGCAGGCCATCACCGACCGGCGCCCGGTGGCGCGGACCCGATGACCCGCCTGCCTGAGGACCTTCGGCCCTGCCCCGCGTCGACCCGGTCCGACGACGATCCTCGCGTGACCAGCTACGTCCACTCCTTCGACGCTCCCGGTACGCCGGACCGCGACCTGCTCGGCGGCAAGGGCGCCGAGCTCGCCCGTATGGTGCAGCTCGGCCTGCCGGTCCCGCCGGGCTTCACCATCACCACCGCGGCCTGCCGCCACGCGCTCGAGCGGGGCGGCCGCCCGGCCGGGATGGCCGGCGACGTCGAGCACCATCTCGCGCTCCTCGAGGAGCGGACCGGACTCCGCCTCGGCGACCGTGAGCGGCCGCTGCTGCTCGCGGTGCGCTCCGGCGCGGCGGTCTCGATGCCGGGCATGATGGACACGATCCTCGACATCGGCCTCAACGACGAGACCGTCGTCGCGCTGGCGCGGGCCTCCGGCGACGAGCGGTTCGCCTGGGACTGCTACCGGCGACTCGTGCAGATGTTCGGGGAGACCGTCCTGGGGGTTCCCGCGGAGCGGTTCGGCGAGCTGTACGCGGACGTCGTCGCCGCCCAGGGCGTCGAGGCCCTCGCAGCTGTCGGTGCCGACGGACTCCGCGACCTGGTCGTGCGCGGCAAGGCGCTGTGCCGGGAGGTCTCGGGACGGACGCTTCCCCAGGACCCCCGCGAGCAGCTCGACCTCGCCATCGATGCCGTGTTCGCGTCCTGGCAGGGCGAACGTGCTCGCGTCTACCGCGGCAGGTTCGACATCCCGGAGCATCTCGGCACCGCTGTCAACGTCCAGGCCATGGTCTTCGGCAACCGGGGAGCGTCCTCGGGCAGCGGCGTCGCCTTCACCCGCGATCCGGCCACCGGCGAGCGCGGCGACTACGGCGAGTACCTCGCCGACGCCCAGGGCGAGGACGTGGTCTCCGGAACCCGCACCGCAGTCCCGCTGGCGAGACTGCGGGAGCTCGACCTGCCGTCGTACCGAGGGCTTCGCTCCATCCTGAGCACGCTGGAGCACCACTACCGCGACCTGTGCGACGTCGAGTTCACCATCGAGGACGGCCGGCTCTGGATCTTGCAGACCAGGGTCGGCAAGCGCAGCCCCGCCGCGGCCTTCCGGATCGCGGCCGACCTCGTGGAGGAGGGGATGATCACCGAGGACGAGGCACTCGTGCGCGTGACCGGTGACCAGCTCACGCAGCTGATGTTCCCGCAGCTCGACGCGGGTGCGGCCGGGCGGGCGGCGGCGGCGGGGCTCGCCGCCTCGCCGGGGGCCGCCGTCGGCAGGATCGTCCTCGACAGCGCCACCGCCGTCGCCCTCGCCGCTCGTGGCGAGGACGTCGTCCTCGTGCGCCCCGAGACCCGGGCCGACGACCTTCCCGGCATGGTGGCCGCCCGTGCGGTCGTCACCGCGCGGGGCGGGCGGACCTCCCACGCCGCCGTCGTCGCGCGGGGCATGGGCCTGCCGGCCGTGTGCGGCGTGGAGGGCCTCGAGATCGACCTTGCCCACCGCCGGGTGAGCCTGGGCGGACAGCACCTGTTCGCCGAGGGTGACGTGGTCTCGGTGGACGGTGGGACCGGCAGGGTCTATCACGGACACCACCGCACCGTGCCCTCGGAGGTGACCCGGTGGCTCGACGGCGACGAGGTCGAGTCCCCGCTGGTGTCCGCCGTCGCCCGCGTGCTCGCCCACGCCGACCGCACCCGTCGGGTCGGCGTACGAGCCAACGCCGACTCCGGGAAGGACATCGCGCGTGCCGTGCGCTTCGGTGCCGAGGGCGTCGGCCTGGTCCGCACCGAGCACATGTTCCTCGGCGACCGCCGGACCTACGTCGAGCGCGTGCTCATCGGCGACGAGGCCGAGCAGGTGGCGGCGCTGCGCGAGCTGGGCGCCCTCCAGCGCGAGAGCTTCGCCGTCCTGCTCGCCGCGGCCGACGGCCGCCCCGTGACGATCCGCCTGCTGGACGCACCGGCCCACGAGTTCCTGCCGGACCTCACCGACCTGGCGGTGCGGGTGGCGACGGCGGCCGTCCGCGGCTGCCCGGACGAGGCGCTCCAGGCCAGGCTGGCCGCCGTACGACGGCATCACGAGGAGAACCCGATGACCGGGTTGCGCGGCGTCCGGCTGGCGATCGTGCGGCCCGAGCTGGTGGTCGCCCAGGCGACGGCGGCGTTCGAGGCCGCAGCGGACCTGCGCGAGCGCGGACGCCCCTTCGACCTCGAGCTGATGGTGCCGCTGGTGAGCTCCGTGGGGGAGCTCGCCGCGGTCGCCCGCTCTGTCGCTCGCGCCGCGGAGGACGTCGGTGCCCGCCGCGGTCGGGTGCCGTACCGCATCGGTGCCATGGTCGAGACACCGCGGGCCGCGGTGACGGCCGCGCGGATCGCCGAGGTGGCGGGCTTCTTGTCGTTGGGGACCAACGACCTGACCCAGCTGACCTGGGGACTGTCGCGTGACGACGCCGAGCGCTCCTTCCTGCCGCGCTACCTCGACGAGGGCCTGCTGCGGGTCTCACCGTTCGCCACCCTCGACGAGGAGGGGGTCGGCGAGCTGGCAGCGCGCGCCGTCGACGCGGCCAGGCGCACGCGGCCGGGCATCCCGGTCGGCGTGTGTGGTGAGCACGCCGGAGACCCCGCCTCGATCGGGTTCCTGGCCGGCATCGGCGTCACCTACCTGTCGTGCTCGCCGTTCCGCGTTCCCGTCGCGCGCCTGGAGGCCGGCCGCGCCGCGGTCCTGGCCGAGGGATGCCCACCGGACCGGTTCGACGAGCTGGACGTGCCGCTCCTTGCGACGGCGGGGTGATCGCGGTGCTGGTGGAGGACATCATGAACGCGCGGCCGCTGACGGTCCGGGCCGACCAGCCGATCGGCGCTGCCGCACGTGCCCTGGCCCGTCACGCCGTCACGGCCCTGCCGGTGGTCGACGAGAACGCTCGGATCGTCGGTGTGATCAGCGAGGCCGACGTGATCGCCCGGAGCTCTCTCACCGACCCGGTCGGGGAGGCGATGAGCCGGGTCGTCGCGCTCGTGCACCCTGAGACGGACGTCATCGAGCTGCGTGCCGTCCTGACCCGCACGGCGGTCAAGAGCCTGCCGGTCGTGGACGCCTCCGACCAGGTCGTCGGCGTCGTCAGCCGCAGCGACCTGGTCCGCGCGTTCTCCCACGACGACGAGAGGCTCGAGGAGGACGTCGCCGACGTCCTCGCGCATGCCCGGGTGTCGGGATGCCAGGTGCGCGTGCGCAACGGGATCGTGCAGCTCACCGGCTTGGACGCGACCGACGGGTCACGGCTGGCCGCCATCCTCGATGCGGTCGTCGCCACGCCGGGCGTGGTGGCCGTGCGGAGAGGGTGATCGGCGATGACGACGGCCGAGGTGCTCCTGAGCGACGGTGGCCTGGCGCAGATCCGCCCGCTGGAGCGCCGCGACGGCCCGGGCCTGCATGCGCTGCACGAGAGTGCCTCCAGCGACGCGCTGCGGCTGAGGTTCTTCAGCGGTGGTCCTCGCGCGGCGCGGATGTACGTCGACCGGGTGCTCGGCTCCTCCGACACGATGGCCCTGGTCGCACTCGTGGGCGAGAGAGTCGTGGCCCTCGCCACCGCGGAACCCGTCGATGCCCTGACCTACGAGGTGGCCTTCCTCGTGGCCGACGACCTCGCCGGTCACGGCCTCGGCACCCTCCTCCTCGAGCACCTGGCCGCACGGGCCCGGGACCGGGGGATCCGCCGATTCGTCGCCCTGGTGCTCTCGGAGAACCACCGGATGCTCGACGTGTTCGCCCGCGCGGGCTTCACGCTCGCCCGGACGAGCAGTCACGGCGAGTGCGAGCTGACCATGGACACCGCGGTCACCCCGGCGGTCCAGGAGGCCGCGGACCTGCGCGAGTTCACGTCGGAGGCCCGGTCCCTGCGCCCGCTCCTGGCGCCGCGCTCGGTGGCCGTCTACGGCGCCCGCCGGGACGGCACCGGGATCGGCGCGGCGGTCCTGAGCGCCGTACGCCGGGACGGGTTCACCGGTGAGGTGGTGGCGATACACCCCCGCGCGGACGTGGTCGGCGACGTGCCGGCCCGTGGCGCCCTGGCGGAGGGGGCGCCGGTCGACCTGGCGATCATCGCGGTGCCGGTGGCCGGCGTCCTCGACGCGCTCGAGGACGCGATCGCCGGGGGAGCGCGCGGCGCCGTGGTGATCTCGTCCGGCTTCGGCGAGATGGGCGCGGACGGGACGCGGCTGCAGCAGGAGCTCGGTCGCACCGCTCGTCGTCACGGGGTCCGGCTCGTCGGTCCCAACTGCCTCGGCGTGCTCGACAATGCTCCCGACGTGCGGCTCAACGCCACCTTCGGCCTGCGGGCGCCCGGTCCCGGCGGCCTGGCCGTCGCCAGCCAGTCCGGTGGCGTCGGCATCGCCCTGATGGACCTGCTCGCCCACGACGGGGTCGGCGTTCGCACGTTCGTCTCGCTCGGCAACAAGGTCGACGTGTCCGGCAACGACCTCCTTGCTGCCTGGTACGACGACCCCGAGGTGAGCTGTGCGGCGCTCTACCTCGAGTCCTTCGGGAACGCCCGCAAGTTCGCTCGCTTCGCCCGACGCTTCTCCCAGCGCAAGCCGCTGGTCGCCGTCGTCGGCGGCCGGTCCGCCGGCGGGCGGCGAGCCGGCAGCTCGCACACGGCCGCGGCCGCGAGTCCGGTGGTCGGTGTGACGGCCCTCCTCGCGCAGAGCGGGGTGATCGCGTGCCGCGACGCCGAGGAGCTGGCGGACACGGTGACCGTCCTGACCCGTGAGCCGCTCCCGGCCGGGACCCGGCTCGGCGTGCTGAGCAACGCGGGCGGACTGGGCGTCCTGGCGGCCGACGCGGCGCAGGACGCCGGTCTCGACGTCGCCGCGTTCTCCGCGTCGCTGCGGGCCGAGGTCGGTGCCCTCGTGTCGCAGACCACCGGCTCGGCGAACCCGGTGGACGCCGGTGCGGGCGCGGACGCCGGCCGGCTGGCCGCGATCGCCGACGTGGTCCTCGCCTCGGACGAGGTGGACGCCCTGCTCGTGGTCCTGGTCGCCACGGACACGAACGACGTCGCGGGTGCGCTGGATGCGCTGGCCGGCGTGCGGCACAGGTACCCGCACCATCCCGTGGTCGCGGTCGGGCTGGGCGTGGACGGGGACGGGCCCCACGCGGGAGTCACGACATTGCGATCGAGCGCGGCCGCGCTGGCCGCACTCGGGCGGGCGTCGGTGTACGCAGCATGGCGTCGCGACGTGCTCCCACCCGGTCCGGCTCCGGACCCGGCGCGGGCGCGGGCGGCCCGCGACGAGGCGATCGACCTGCTCGCCCGCAGCGGCGTCGACGGCTGGGTCGTGCCCGGCGATGCCGCAGGGCTGCTGCACCGCTACGGACTCGAGTCCGCCGGCGTCGTCGTGCTCGCCGCGGACGCACCGCAGGCGGCCGCGCAGATGGGCTTCCCGGTGGCGGTCAAGGTCGCGAGCGCCGACGTGGTCCACCGCACCGAGCGGCGGCTGGTCGCGACGGGCCTGATGTCCGCGGAGGAGGTGGCTCTGGCCGCCGACGACATCGAGCGCCGGATGGGCCGGGCGTGCCCGGTGCTGGTGCAGCCGATGGTCAGCGGCGTCGAGATGGCGCTCGGCATGGTGCGCGACCCCGTCCTGGGCCCACTCGTGATGGTGGCGCCAGGCGGTGTCGGAACCGATCTCGCCGACGATCGCGCGTTCCTGCTCCCGCCGTTCGTGCCGGGGGAGATCCTGCGGGTGCTGCGCACCTTGCGCACCTGGCCGATGCTCGACGGCTTCCGGGGCGCGGCGCGGGTGGACGTCGACTCGTTCGCGCGCGCGGCCTCAGGGCTCGGGCAGCTCGCGGTCGACGTACCCGAGATAGCCGAGCTGGACCTCAACCCGGTGATCGTCACCCCGGACGGGATCCACCTCGTCGACGTCAAGGTGCGCCTCGCCGCAGGAGAGTCGCTGGACGAGCCGCGACAGCTCCGCCGGACCTGACGGCATCACGGCCCTCGGGCCGGGGACCTAGGACCCTGTCGCGGCGCCGACGCCGCTCCTAGCGTCGGTGAGTGAGACCACCGCACCGCTGAGCAGGAAGGTCGTTGCGATGCCGACCACACCGACGTTGTCCTCACCCCTCCACGACGGCGAGCCGCGCGGCGGGGAGGCCCGCCACGTCGGGGCCCGCTCGTCGCTGGTCCCCGAGGCCCTGGGCTACCTGGGCGGCGTGGTGGTCGTCGTGGGCGCGGCCCTGCTGGCCGACCAGTTCTGGAGCGACCTGGCCACCTCCTGGCGCCTGGTCGTCGTCGGCCTGGTCGCGGCGAGCCTGACCGCGGCGGGCGCTCTGGTGCCTCCTGCTGCCGGACCCGCCGGGGTTCGGCTCCGCGCGGTGCTCTGGGCCGCCTCGGTCGCCCTGACCGCGGTCTTCCTCGCCGTGCTGGCCCGCCAGGCGCTGGACCTCGCCGAGCGTCCGACCGCCGTGCTCACCGCAGCGGGCGCGGCGGCCTCCGCCGTCGTCCTGTGGCGCATCCGACCCACGATCCTCCAACAGGCCGCCGCTCTGGCGGCTCTGGCCGCCACGGCGGCGTCGGTCGTGTTCCTCGCCGACCCGGACAGCAGGGTAGGTGGTTTCGGTCCGTGGGCGGTCGGAGTGGTGTGGCTGTTGCTGGCCCGCGGCGGTCTGCTCCGTCCGTCCCGCACGGCGTTCTCGCTGGGCGCCGTAGCCGCGGTCGTGGGCGGGGTCTTCGCGGCGGAGACCGATGCAGGCACCGTGCTGGCCCTGGTCACCGCCGGCGCGCTGGTGCTGCTCGCGCTGCGTCTGAGGGACGTGCCGGTGCTCGGCGTGGGTGCGGCCGGGGTGCTTCTCGTGCTGCCGATGGCCGTCCAGGACTGGTTCGGTGGATCGCTCGCCGCTGCACTCGTGCTCATCGTCTCCGGCGTCGGGCTCATCGGTGCGGGCGTGTGGATCGCGAACACGGGTCGCGACGCGGGAGCCCGGCGCCGCAGGTACGACGAGGGCGACCCGCGCGTCGCGGTCGCCGTGTCCGTCGTGGTCCTCGTGGCCGTGGCCCTCGTCGTCGGAGCGACCCGATGAGCGCGCCGACGACCGACCGGACCACGGCCACGCCGGGCGCCGGCGCGACCGTGGGGCCGGCCAGTCCGATCCTGACCTTCCTGGGAGCGGCCGGGACGGTCACGGGCAGCTGCTTCCTGCTCGAGCACGACACCAGCCGGGTGCTCGTCGATGCCGGCCTCTACCAGGGCCCGTCCGAGCTGCGGCGCAGGAACTGGGAGCCGCTGCCGATCGACCCGGCGACCGTGGACGCCGTGCTGCTCACCCACGCCCACCTGGACCACTGCGGCCAGCTGCCGCGGTTGGTGAAGGACGGCTTCGCCGGTCCGATCCACTGCAGCAAGGAGACGGCCGCGCTGGCCGCGATCGTGCTGAGGGACAGCGCCCATCTCCTCGAGGAGGAGGCGCGCTACGCGAACGAGTCGGGCTGGTCGAGGCACCGGCCGGCGCTGCCGCTGTACACCGCGGAGGACGTCGAGAGGACGCTGCTCCGGTTCGCGCCGCTGCCGTACGACGAGCACCACGCGGTGACGGCATCCGTCGGGGTCCGTCTCCACCCGGCCGGCCACATCCTCGGCTCGGCGACCCTCGAGGTGGACATCGCCGGCGACGTCGTCGTCTTCAGCGGTGACCTCGGCCGCGACGGGCACCCACTGCTCGAGCCGCCTCCCGCTCCCGCGGCCGCCACTGCACTGGTGCTCGAGTCCACCTACGGCGACCGCGTCCACCCGACGGCGGAGCCCGGCGTCCTCGCCGGCGCGGTACGGCGCACCATCGGCCGCGGTGGCACGGTTCTCATCCCCGCCTTCGCCGTCGACCGGACCGAGCTGGTGCTGCTCGAGCTCGAACGGCTCGAGAGCGCCGGGCTGATCCCGCGGGTGCCGGTGCACGTCGACAGCCCGATGGCGCTCGAGGCCCTGGGGGTGTACCTCCGGGCCCTGCACGAGGGCTCGGCACAGCTGAGGGCCGATCGGGCGGAGGCGCTGGAGAGGTTGCGCGCGCTCGACCTCCACGCCGTGCGGGATGCTGTCGAGTCGCGCCGCCTCAACGACCCGGACCAGCCGTGCATCATCGTCTCGGCATCCGGCATGGCCACCGGCGGGAGGGTCGTCCACCACCTCGCCCACCAGCTGCCCGACCCGCGCAACTGCGTGGTCCTCACGGGCTACCAGGCACCCGGCACCCGCGGACGTCAGCTGCAGGACGGAGCTCGGCACCTGAAGATCCACGGCCACTACGTCCCGGTGCGCGCCGAGGTCGTCGACGTACCGGACTTCTCGGTGCACGCCGACGCCGACGACCTGGTGACCTGGGTGGCCTCAGCGGCTGCGCCCCCGACCACGGTGTACGTCGTGCACGGGGAGCCGCACTCGTCCGCGGCTCTCGCCGAGCGCATCGAGGACGAGCTGGGCATCTGCGCCGTCGTCCCCCTGCTCGGCGAGCGGGTGCGCGTCGACTGAGAGGGCTCGGCGAAAGGTCCGTCGTGGCGGGGACCTTGGACCGTTCCAGCGCACCGGCGCCCGGGACAGGCTGGTGGCAGCCGGGCATCGGGGCGCGGCGGGACCTTCGAACGGCGTACCACGACGCCCTGACCCCGGAACGGAGCAATGATGACTCCTTCACCCCTCACGACCTCCTCCACGCCCCGCATCCCCCTCCTGTTGGGGCTGTGCGGGCTCGTCTCCCTGTTGGCCGCGGCCGTCCTGCTGATGACGGGAGGCCCGGCCACATCCGACCCGGCCGGCGCGCCGGCAGCGAGTGCGGTCGGCAACCAGGGCTCGATCGACGTGGGTGACACGCCCTACGCCGGGAACCCCCGCAACGACCCCAAGGTGAGCTGCTCGGTCACGGTCCGGTTCTTCGACTTCGCCGCCGGCACCGAGGTGACCAGCGTCGTGTTCGAGCGCCCCGGGTCCGGCACTCCGATCCTCACCGGCGCCGCCTTCACCCTCGGTGCACCGGCCGGTGGCAGCGACGGCCTGAACGCGGAGAGACGCTACGACCTCGACCTGGCCGTGACCCAGGACGACGCCGGCAGGAGCATCCCGGTCAAGGTGACAGCGTTCGTCACCCACGACGACAAGGACGGGTGGAAGGAGAAGGTCTTCAAGTGCCTCCCGCCGGACCAGCCGACGGAGCCCACGACCGAGCCGACCGAGCCGACCACCGAGCCGACCGAGCCGACCACCGAGCCGACCGAGCCGACCACCGAGGCGACCACCGTTCCGACCGACGCCGGCTCGTCCGACGTGGGCGGCGTGGCGACCACCCAGCCCTCCTCATCCGGTGACGGCGGCGAGGTGGCCGGTGTCCACGAGGGCAGCGCCGGCAACGACGTGCCGAAGGTCATCGACGCCGGGGCGACCGGCTGGACCACCCGCGACCTGTGGGGCTCGGGACTCGCCGGTGCGGGCATCGCGTTGGTGGCGGCAGCCCTCGTGATGTCGGCGACCGTCGGTCGTCGCGTGGGGTGAGCGTGCCCCGAGCGCGCCGGACGGCGGCGGCGCTGGCCCTGGTGGGGCTGGTGCTGGCCGCCGCCGGCATGTCCGTGGCGCGCCCGTGGCGAGACGAGCCAGACACTGCGGTCCCGCCGCACAGGTCAGGCGCCCGACCCGCGGAGGCCTCGCCACCGCCTGCAGCGCCGGCCAGCCCGGTGCGGGGCCGTCCGATCCGGGTCGAGATCCCGGCCATCGACGTGTCCGCCCGGATCCAGCCGGTCGCGGTCGCCGGGGACGTGCTCACCCCGCCGGACGACGTACGCGTCGTCGGGTGGTGGGAGGGCGGCGCCGAACCCGGGGACCAACGCGGAGCGGTGCTGATGACCGGGCACACCTACAGTCGTGGTGACGGTGTCTTCGACCGCCTGGCGCAGCTCGTCCCCGGTGACCGGGTGCGGGTGGTCACCGACCACGGCGTCGTTCGCTACCGGGTCGAGGCCGTCGCCGCATACCCGCGGGACCGGATCGCGGAGCTCGCCCCGCAGCTCTTCTCGGCGACGGGCGGACCGCGGCTCGTGCTCACCACCTGCAGCGGCTACGACGGGGAGCACTACCGGACGACGACCGTCGTCCGTGCGGCTCCCGCCGGGTAGGTCGGGCGTGGACGCGGACGGCCCGGTCAGGACGCGATGACGAGCCGGGGTGCGCGGCGGCGGGTCAGGCTCTCGGCGAGCCGGTGCCGGACGAGCTCCTCGCACAGCGCCATCCGCCGGCCCTCGTCCGGGTGGTAGGCCTGCAGCAGCTGCTCGGCCCGCAGGACCGCGGCCAGCACCTGGCCGGCCGGGACCGCACCGGCGTACTCGAGGATCAACCGGTCAGCGAGGTGCTGGCGGGCCTGGCGGCGCGCTCGTGGGTCCGACATGGGCATCTCCTTGTACTCGACGACCAGCCTGCACCGTGTCGCGGGTCCGGGGCAGGGCCGAAGGTCCCGAGTCCGTCAGGGCCCCAACGTCGCGGGACCGGGGCGGGGAACGACGGCCACGGGACACGATCCGCGTGCGAGGAGGCTGCGCGCGACCGAGCCGAGCACGAGGTCGGTGAGCAACCCGTGCCTCGTCTCGCCGACCACGACCAGTGCGGCGTCGTGGGCCAGGTCGCCGAGGACGTCCTCGGGCAGGCCGCGCTCGAGGCGGACCCCGACCGCGACCTCGGGATAGCCCGGACGCAGGCCGGCCAGTGTCTCGGCGACGAGCAGGCGCTCCTCGGCGAGGTCGGAGTGGGGAGGCGACACGAGCGCACGCCCCGACATGCGCTCGGCCTCCTGGTAGCAGTGGACGACGATCAGAGGCTCGCCCAGCAACGAGGCGGTGTGGAAGGCGAACTCGACGGTGCCGAGCGAACCCGGGACGCCGCCGATCCCGACGACCACACCGTGGCCGTGCCCCACGTCGTCGGGCACGACGACCACCGGGCACCGGCTCCTTCGGACGAGAGCGGAGTCCGAGCCGCGCTGTCCGGCGCCGACGACCACGAGGTGGGCGCGCTCGGACAGGCTGCCCAGCACTCGGGCCGGGTGTGGTGCACGTGTCACGACGAGCGGGCGTCGTTCCTTGGTCGCCACGGTGTTCGCCCAGGCCCGGGCCGCGCAGCCCGAGCGACGCTCGTCGATGCCGACCACGACCGCGCCGTGCGGCACCGTCGCCGGTCTCACGACGGCGGGCGCGCACCGAACGGCAGCGCCGAGGGCAGGGGATGGGGGCGGACCAGGCGGCATGCCTGGTCGGTCGAGGTGACCAGGTCGGTCCCGGTGTCGATCGGGTGGCTGGTCGGCCAGTGGTCGGCGTCGACCCGCATCCGGGCCGCGACCTCCTGGTCGGCGTCGGAGATCGAGTCGCGGGTGACGAACCTGCGCCGGGCGGTCGCCTCGTCGATCTCGCAGCGCAGCTCGACCAGGTCGGCCGTGGCCCGCGCGGCCAGCTCGGCGGCTCGTGCGCGGTCGTCCGCGTGGCTCCAGGTTCCGTCGAGCACGACGGACTCGCCGCGGGCGAGGAGGCGCTGGGCCCGGTCGAGCAGGGCGGCGTACGTCGCCCGTGTGTGCTCAGGCGTGTAGATCCCCGCGCCGTAGGGCGCCGGCGCGTGGCTGGTCGGGTCGATCCCGGCGATCTCCTTGCGGACGCGGTCCGTCGAGAGCACGACCATGCCGAGCCGGTCGGCGACGGACCCGGCCAGGGTCGACTTCCCGGACGCCGGGGGACCGCCGAGGAGGACGAGCTTCACCGCGCCGGCACGCAGGTGGGTCAGCGAGGTGGCGAGGTAGGACGTGACGTCGGCCTCGTGCTGGGCCCCGTGCAGCGCGCCGACCTCGGCCCGGACGAAGGCGCGGTAGGCGATGAAGTGGTGCACCAGTGACGGTGGTGCGGGATCGTCGAGGGCCGCTGCCCACGTGTCCACGAGCAGGCGGGCGGAGTCGGGTGCGCCGAGCTGGTCCAGCCCCATCGCGAGGAAGGCGATGTCGTCGAGCCGGTCGACGTAGCGCAGGCGGTCGTCGAACTCGAGACAGTCGAGGAGGCGCGGGCCGTCGTCGAGGCAGAAGACGTCGTCTGCCGTCAGGTCCCCGTGGCCGTCGACGACCGCTCCTCGCCGCAAGCGGTCGGCGAAGAGGTCCTCGCGGCCCGCGAGGAAGCGGCTGACCAGGAGCGACACCTCTGCCAGCGCCGTCGACCGGAGGCCGGGGTGTCCGGTGGCACGGGCCCGGGCGATGTTGGCCTCCCACCGCGATCGCAGGGCCTGGCGGGTCCCTTCGCGGGCGATCTCGGGGCCGGTCCGGGCCCGGGTGTGGAAGGCCGCGACCTGGTGGGCGATCGCCCGCACCTCGTCGCTCACGTCCTGGCCGCTGCGCACCAGGTGGCTGAGCCGGCGCTCCTCCGGCAGCCGGCGCATGACCACGGCCGGCTCGGCGTCCTGGCCGGGCGCGGAGAGAGCACCCACGCCGAGGTACACATCGGGGGCCAGGCGGCGGTTCAGCTCGACCTCGCGCTCGCAGACCCGTTGCCTCGTCGCCCGGTCGCTGAAGTCGAGGAAGCCGAGTCGCACGGGCTTCTTGACCTTGTACGCGAGCTCGCCGAGGAGGATCACGGTGCCGGAATGGGTCTCCTGCGCGGCGCACCACGGCTCGCGGAGCTCGCTCGGACCCGTGGGCCGGGCTGTGTCCGCGGCGATGGCTGCCTCCGCGTCGTGGACGATCTGGAGCATCGGCACCAGGCTGTCGGGACTGAGGCTGATCGAGTCGATCCCGGCGCGCACCAGACGCTGCGCGAGATCGGGATGGTCGGATGGCGCCTGGCCGCAGATGCCGGAGTGGATGCCGTTGCGGCGACAGCCGTCGATGGCGAGCTCGATCATCCGCAGCACGCCGGGATCCCGCTCGTCGTAGTCGAAGGCGACGACGTCGCTGTCCCGGTCGACCCCGAGCGTGAGCTGGGTCAGGTCGTTGGAGCCGATCGACAGACCGTCGAAGCGACGGGCGAAGTCGTCGACCAGCACGACGTTGTTGGGGATCTCGCACATCGCGTAGACCTCGAGGCCGTTGCGTCCCCGCGCGAGCCCGAGCTCGGACATCCGGGTGAGGACGAGGTCCGCCTCGGGGAGGCGTCGTACGAACGGGAGCATCAGGACGACGTTCGTCAGGCCCATCTCGTCACGGACCCTGCGCATCGCCTCGCACTCGAGCGCGAAGCCCTCGGCGTAGGAGGGATGGGCGTAGCGGGAGGCCCCGCGGAACCCGAGCATGGGGTTCTCCTCGCGGGGTTCGAAGTCCGCACCGCCGAGCAGGTCGGCGTACTCGTTGGTCTTGAAGTCGGAGAGGCGGACGACGACCGGGCGGGGGTGGAACGCGGCGGCGATCATGCCCACCCCTTCGGCGAGCCGCCGGACGACGTACGACGCTCCGTCCGGTCCCACCAGCGCCTCCACCCGAGCCCGCTCGGCCGGGTCGGTCACGCGTTCGAGGTGCAGCGCGGCGAGCGGGTGCACGCGCACCGACGCGCTGAAGATGAACTCGGTCCGGGCCAGGCCGACGCCGTCGGACGGCAGCAGCGAGGTGGCGAGGGCGAGCGAGGGGTTGCCCAGGTTGACCATCAGCCGGGTGCGGGGGCGCGGCAGCTCGTCGAGCCGCACCTGCTCGACGCTGATCTCGGCGCGGCCCTGGTGCACGTGTCCGGTCTCGCCTGTTGCGCAGGAGACGGTGACGTCGTCCCCGTCGTGCAGCAGCGTGGTCGCCTCGCCGCACCCGACCACGGCCGGCAGGCCCAGCTCGCGGGCGATGATGGCAGCGTGGCAGGTCCGTCCGCCTCGGTCGGTGACCACGGCGGCGGCTGTCTTCATCACCGGCTCCCAGTCCGGGGTGGTCGTGGCGGCGACCAGCACCTCGCCCGGCCGGAAGGCTGCCAGGTCCGCGGTGGAGCGGACGACCCGGACCCGCCCCGTCGCGGCCCGGCTCCCGACCGCCCTGCCGGTGACGAGGACGGGACCGGGGGAGAGCACGGCGAAGCGCTCCAGGACGCTGGTGTCGCGGGTGGCCGTGCCCGTGGCCGGGCGAGCCTGGACGACGTACAGGTGCTCGTCCGCCTCGTCCCTGGCCCACTCGACGTCCATCGGGCGACCGACGTGCCGCTCGATCGCCAGTGCGGCGCCGGCGAGGTCCAGGACGTCGTCGTCGGCCAGGCTGAACCGCCGGCGGTCGGGCTCCGGGGTGGGCTCGTCGACCAGGCCGGTGGGGCCGATCACGGTGCGTACCTCCTTGCCGCCGAGGCGGCGGTGCAGCACCGACCGGAATCCGGCCTCGTAGGTGGTCTTGTGCACGTGGAACTCGTCGGGGTCGACCCTTCCCTGGACGATGGTCTCGCCCACTCCCCAGGAGGAGGTGACCAGCACGACTCCGCGGTGGCCGGACTCGGGATCGAGCGTGAAGGCGACGCCCGAGGACGCGGAGCGCACCATGGTCATGACTCCCACCGAGAGCGCGACGTCGAGCTGGCCGAAGCCGTGCCGGGCGCGGTAGTGCACGCCGCGCGCGGTGAACGCGCTGGCGAAGCAGCGCCGCACCGCGTCGAGAAGATCGTCGAGGCCGCTCACCTGGAGGTACGAGTCGTGCTGGCCCGCGAAGCTCGCCTCGGGCAGGTCCTCCGCGGTCGCGCTGCTCCGGACCGCGACCGCGACTCCGGGGCCGTGGACCTGCTCCAGGGCGCGGTAGGAGCGGCGCACCTGCGCAGCGAGGTCGCCGGGAAGGCCGGCGCCCTCGACGAGGCCGCGCGCCCGGTCCGCGCGGCGCGCGAGGTCGTCGGGAGCGTCGAGGTCGAGATCCGTGAAGACCTCGGCCAAGGGCCGCCACAGGCCGGCCGCGGTGAGGGTGTGACGGTAGGCGTCGGCCGTGACGGCGAATCCGTCCGGGACCCGCACCGTGGTGTCGACCAGGATCCGGTGCAGCTCGCCGATGCCGGCGTTCTTGCCACCGACCTGCGCGATGTCGGCCAGGCCGACGTCGGAGAAGGAGCGGACGAACGCGCGGTCCGTGGACGTCGTGAGGGGCTGGGAGGGGGCGGGGGTGGTCATCGTCGTCACCGCCGCCCGGCGGTGTCGATCTGGGCCCACTCCGTCTCCCAGGCACGCAGGCGCCGGCGGTCGAGCAGCCGGCGCAGCACGGCGAGGAGCACCAGGCTCAGGGCGACCGCGCCGAGGACCAGGCCGGCTCCGGTCAGGACCGCGAGCGCCAGCACGTCGCGACCGGACAGGGGCGGGGCGGTGACGACGCCGTCCGGCGTGCTCCAGACCGTCATCCGATCACCGCCCCGGGTGCCGGGCGGTGCGAGGACCGTCGCCCTCCTGGTCTCGCCCGACGTACCGGTCCACGCGACGCGGGCCGTCGTCACGAGCACGGACCGTGCCGCGCTCACGTGGGGCTCGTCCACGACGACGGCCGTGTGGCGCTGTCGCGTCGCCACCTCGTGCGCGGCGGCGGCCGACAGGTGGTGGTGGGCCAGGACACCGGCCTCGACCGCGACGGGAACCGCGACCGCGCAGAGCAGCAGGGCGGCGATGCGGGCGCGGGTCTCGAGACGGTCGCTGCGCCGGCGCAGGGGGTTGCGCTCGATCCCGAGCCTGCGTGCCAGTCCTTGCGCCGTCCTTCGCTCGTGCATCGCCCTCGCACCTCTCCTTCGTCTCGCTGTCGACTGCCTCCTCGATCCCACTCCTGTGGGCGTCAGCCCGGCAGGGGCGAGGGACGGGATCCGACGGGACCAAGGTCACGAGGGACGGCAGGCAGCCGGCCTTTCGACGTCGTCCGCACAGCTCGGGCCGTTCGTCCGCGCTGACGGGGACCAATGGCCGCTCTGCGGCGCCGTGCCGCGTCACACGATGGAGGCACGCCCCGCCTCCCGAGTGCGGGGGATCCCGAGAAAGGACATGGAGACCATGACGCAACTGGTTCGCAGGGGTGGCTTCACCCCGCTCACCGACGTGTTCGACTGGCTGGAGACGACAGGACCGTTCCGGGCGGTCCTGAACGACGGCTACATCCCCGTGGAGGAGTACGTCGACGACGGGCACTACGTCGTGCGTGCCGACCTGCCCGGGATCGACCCCGACAAGGACGTCGAGGTGAGCATCGCGGACGACGCTCTGACGATCCACGGGGAGCGACGCGGAGAGGAGCACGACAAGTACCGCTCCGAGATGCACTGCGGCTCGTTCACGCGCCGCCTGCGGCTGCCGCACGGCTGCCGCGCGGAGGACGTCACGGCGACCTACGACGCCGGTGTGCTGACCGTGTCGATGCCCGTGGCCGAGCCCGAGGCGGCGCCGGTCCAGGTCCCGATCGCCCATGGGACCCAGGACGCGGCGGGCGCATCCTGACGTGGAGACCGACAGCGGCTCCCTCCTGCCCGGGCAGGAGGGAGCCGCTGTCGCGTGTCGCAGGGTCAGCGGCGCAGGCGTGTGGCCAGGACCGCCGCCTGCGTGCGGCGCTCGAGGCCGAGCTTGGCCAGGAGTGTCGAGACGTAGTTCTTGACGGTCTTCTCGGCCAGGCACAGTCGTTCGCCGATCTGCCGGTTGGTCAGTCCGTCCGCGATCAGGTCGAGGATCTCCTGTTCACGGTCGGTGATGCCGACCAGCGTGTCGCTCTCGGGCTCGGGGCTGCGCAGCCGGTCGAGGACGCGGGCGGTCAGAGCGGGGTCGATGAGTGAGCGGCCGCCGGCGACGACGCGTACGGCGTCGACGAGGTCCTCGCTCGACGCCTGCTTGAGGACGTAGCCGGCCGCACCGGCGAGGATGGCGGTGAAGAGGGCGTCATCGTCGTCGTAGGACGTCAGGATCAGTGCCTGGATGGTGGGATCGACGGAGCGGACGTCGCGGCAGACCTCCATGCCGGTGCCGTCGGGGAGTCGCCCGTCGAGGACGGCGACGTGCGGTCGTAGTGCCGGGATGATCGCCCGGGCCCGGACGGCACTGCCGCTCTCGCCGACCACCTCGAACTCCCCGGTGCCCTCCAGCAGGTCGCGCAGGCCCCGCCGGACGACTTCGTGGTCGTCGAGCAGGAACACCCGCAGCCGTGCAGGGCCGTCGTCGAGCCGCCGGACCTCGGGATCGGGCACCACCGTCAGCCTCGCGGGCTGTGCGCGGAAGCTGGCGCACACCGCGTCGACGGCCCCCTCCCAGGGACTCGCTGCCGCCTCGAGGCGGGCTTGCAGCGCCTCGATCCGTTCGCGACGCTCACGCAGGACCAGCCCGCCTCCGAGGGGGTCGGAGGTCGTGGCGGTGTCGAGGATGTTGCACAGGTCGGCCACATCCGCGTCGCATGAGGCCGGCGAGGGTTCGGACATCGTGGTGCCCAGCGGGTCCGTGAGCGCGGCGACGGCGCGGCGCAGCGGAGCACCGAGGTGGGACGGCAGGTCGTCGAGGACCGCGTCGACCTCCCGGAGCCGCGCCGCGCGCTCGACGGGGCCGCTGGTGAGGAGGGCGAGCGCACACCTCCACGCGCCGATCTCAGGAGCCTGCATGAGGCTCAGCATCCCTCGGCGGGATCCGCACGGGCAGGGTCAAAGGTCCCGGGGCGCGGCACGTCACGTCCCGAGCCTGCTCAGCGATGCGCGCCGATGTCGCGCCGCGCCCACACAGGCAGGGCGAGCGCGACCAGACCGGCCGACACCAGCAGCAGGGTGAGGAACGAGACCGGGAAGTCGGTGGCGAGCGGACCCGCGTGCAGGGCCTGGTGGAACGGGGAGATGCCCCGGACGTCCGAGAGCCGGTCGACGAAGAGACCGCCCACGTAGAGGACGTAGGCCGCGAGCGCGGCCGCGGTCGCCACGCCGATGGCCGGACCGCGCCGGCCCAGGACGGCGCCGGCCGTCAGCGCCAGGACGCCGTGGACCAGCCCCAGCAGGGTGCACGCACTCGCGCCCGCCGCGGCCGAGCGGACCGGGATCCCGAGGTCGAAGAGCGCGCTGCCGGCCAGGGTGCCGCCGAGTGTCGCGACGCCCAGCACCGTGATCGCCACGGTCAGCGCGAGGGCCTCACCGAGGAGCAGTCGAGTGGTGGACAGGGGTGTCACCAGCAGCAGGTCGAGCGTTCCGGCCTCCTCCTCCCCGGCGAGTGCTCGCGCTCCGCGCAGGATGCCGAAGATCACGAAGAGCAGGGGCAGCATCAAGGAGAACAGCTCGGCGTTGAGGAAGCCGGTGCCTGTCGACATCTGGTCGATCGAGAACATGTCCTTGAGCGCCTCGGGGAACTCGGTCAGGTAGGAGTCGAGCGAGGACATCGACGAGATCGACGGCCACATCGCCGCCTCGAGAACGACGGAGAGGACGATGCCGCTAGCCCAGGCGGGCAGGGTGCGGCGCTGATCCCACAGTGCCTTGCGGCAGATCGTGAGCACGGGGGGCCTCCTGGGTGTAGTAGCCGAGGAAGACATCGGCCAGCTCGGTGTCGTGGATCTGTACGTCGCGCAGGTCGTAGGGGAGGACCGCCCGCAGCAGCTCGGCTGCCTCGCCGGTCAGATCGAGCCGGGCCGTCAGGCCGAGGACCTCCAGGTTGTGCACGCCGGCGACCTGGCGGATCGCGGCTGCGGGGACGTCGTCCCCGAACCGGAGCTCGACGCGACGGGAGAGGCCGCAGCGCAGGTCGGCCATCGAGCGCAGGTCGAGCAGCGAGCCCTCGCGCAGGATGGCCACGTCGTCAGCGACCTCGGCGACCTCCGAGAGCACGTGCGAGCTCAGCAGCACGGTCTGGCCGCGGTCCCTCGCCTCGTGGAGCATCAGGTGGAACTCTCGCTGCATGAGGGGGTCGAGGCCGCTGGTGGGCTCGTCGAGCAGGAGGAGCGGGGCCTGGTTCATGAACGCCTGGATGATGCCGATCTTCTGTCGGTTCCCCCGCGACAGCGTCCCGATCCGGCGCTCGAGGTCGACCTCGAGTCGCTCGGCCAGGTGCGCGACGAAGGAGTCGTCCACGCCGCCACGAAGCTGCGCGAGGAGTCGCAGGAAGCGGCGACCCGACTGGTCGGCGTACCCGGTGAAGTCGCCCGGCAGGTAGCCGATCGATGCCTGCACGCGGTCGCGCGCGCTGGCCACGTCGTGCCCGAGGACCTCGACGCTCCCGGCCGTGGGGCGGTACAGGCCGGCGAGCAGCTTGATGGCGGTCGTCTTGCCAGCCCCGTTGGGGCCCAGGAACCCGCAGATCGTGCCCGGCGCGACGACCAGGTCCAGATGCGTGAGGGCCACGCTCTTGCCGAACCGCTTGCTCAGTCCGGTGGTCCGGACGGCAGGACTTCGCGCTCCCATGGCGTGGGTCTCCTTCCTCGCGCCGCCAGTCGTCCATCGTGGCCACGCTGACAGGCACCGGTCAGAGGCGAACTGCCGCCCGCAGCAGGACCTTGGGCCCCTGTCGGCGGCCCGGCACCACGAGACGATCGAGCCGGAGAGCACTTCGGACGGAGGAAGCATGAGCGTCGACACGCACGTCTTGGAGATCGAGTCGAAGTTCGAGGTGCCTGTCGACGCCACGCTCCCCGACCTCACCGGTCTGCCTCGTGCGGGCGCCGTCGGCGCGCCCAGGGAGGTCGATCTCGAGGCCAGCTACTACGACACCGCCGCCCTCGACCTGATGAGCCTGGGCATCACGCTGCGTCGTCGCCGTGGCGGCGAGGACGCAGGCTGGCACCTGAAGCTGCCGAGCGACAAGGGCCGTCACGAGGTCCGGGTCCCGCTGGGTGACGACGAGCGGGTCCCGCAGCGGCTGGAGGAGCTGTTGCGGGGCACGACGCGAGGCGCACGTCTGAGGAAGGTCGGCACGGTCAGCACCCGACGCACGGTGTTGCCCGTCGTCGATGCTGCCGGGAACCTCGTCGCCGAGGTCTGCGACGACCGGGTCGTCGGCGAACGCCGGCGCGGCGAGCGGGAGGCTCGACTGGTCTGGCGCGAGTGGGAGGTCGAGCTCACCGAGGACGACGCCGAGCTGGCCCGCGCGACGACCGCCCGTCTCCGGGAGGCGGGGGCATCGCCGTCGAGGTATGCCTCCAAGCTGGCCCACGTGCTGGATGTCGTGCCTCCGCAGGACGTGACCGGGGCGAGCCCGGGCGCCGCGAGTGCCCGTGACGTGTTGGCGCCCTACCTCGATGCGCAGGTGCGCCGGTTGCGTCAGCTCGATCCGCAGGTGCGTGCCGATCTGCCCGACGCGGTACACCAGATGCGCGTCGCGTGCCGCCGGATCCGGGCGGTCCTGGCCTGCTACCGCCGTGACTTCGACCGCCGGGCAGCCTCGCACGTGCGCGCCGAGCTGGGCTGGCTGGTCGACGTCCTGGGACGCGAGCGTGACCTGGAGGTGCTCCGCGACCATCTCGGTGCGCTGGTGGCCCAGCACGAATCCACCGACGCGGCGCAGGAGGCCTGGATCGACGAGGCCCTGGCCCGCGACCTGGCGGCGGCTCGCGAGACCGCACGTCGTGCCCTGGACGGCGGGCGGTACGACGCCCTGGTCCTGGCCCTCACGGATCCGGCCGCGTGGCCGCCTTGGTCGCCGAACGCCCGGCGCCCCGCACGTCGTGAGCTCCGCCGTGGCCTGCGCGCCGAGTGGACGCGGCTCGAGGCCGCGGCGAAGGCGGCCGAGCATGCCCCTTCCGCTCGACGGGACGAGTCGCTGCACGAGGTGCGGAAGGTGGCGAAGCGGCTGCGCTACGCGGCCGAGGCCGCGCAGGGGCGGCTCGGCGAGCGTGCGACGGACCTCGCGGAGGCGATGGCCTCCCTGCAGGAGGCGCTCGGGCGGCATCACGACGATGCGGTCGCCAGGGTGGCCGTCGCCGGGTTCGGGCGGGAGCGCTCCCTGACAGTGGCGAGGATCGTCGATGAGCTGGGAGCCGAACAGTCCGCCGAGCGCGCGACGTACGGCGAGGAATGGCTACGGCTGCGGCACTCGAGGCATGCTCGCTGGCTCTCGTGAGCCACCGACGGCCACCGACGGCGCGCGGTCAGCTCTGCAGAGGCCGAGTCGGCAGGGGAGCGAGGATACCGATGTCGTGCCCCTCGGGGTCCCGGAACATCGCGAAGTACCCGACGCCGGGGATCAAGGTCGGCGCGACCGTCTCGGTCGCACCCAGCGTGGCGCTGCGTGCCAGGACGGTCTCGACGTCATCGACTCCGACGTGGACGGTCAAGTACGTCGGCATCGGATCCTCGACCTGCAGGATGCCGCCACCGATGCCGTCGCCGTCGGACACCATCAGCGAGTATCCGGGGCCGGCGTCCCTGATCTCCCACCCGAACAGGTCCGCGTAGAACTTGCGCAGGCGTTCGGCGTCCCGGGCGCCGATCTCCCAGTGGATGACGCCGCGCCCCGGGGCGGGCACCTCGGGGCGGCTCATCGGGACACCAGGCGGACCAGGTCGGCGAGCCGGCAGGTGTAGCCCCACTCGTTGTCGTACCAGCCGAAGACCTTCACCAGCCGTCCCGAGGCCTGGGTGAGCGTGCTGTCGAACACGCACGACGCCGGGTCGCGTACGACGTCGGAGGAGACCAGCGGGTCGTCCTCGTAGGTGAGCAGTCCGGCCAGCGGCCCCGTCTTCGCCGCCTTCGCGAACGCGGCGTTGACGTCGGCGGCGCTGACGTTGCGATCCAGCAGGACACTGAGGTCGACGATCGAGCCGTCGACGACGGGAACCCGCAGAGCCCGGCCGTCGAGGCGACCCGCGACCGCGGGGATCACCTCGCCGACCGCACGGGCCGCTCCCGTCGAGGTGGGGATGATGTTGACCGCCCCGGCGCGAGCGCGCCGCGGATCCTTGTGCGGGGCGTCGAGCAGGTTCTGGTCGTTGGTGTAGGCGTGGACCGTCGTCATCAGGCCGTGCTGGATCCCGAACGCCTCCTGGAGCACCTTCACCATGGGCGCGGCGCAGTTGGTGGTGCACGACGCGTTCGAGACGACGTGATGACGACCGGGGTCGTACGTCGAGTCGTTGACCCCCATCACGATCGTCGCGTCGACGTCCTTGCCGGGTGAGGACAGCACCACCTTCCGTGCCCCTCCCGCGAGGTGGACCTGGGCGAGCTCCCTGCTGCGGAACCGGCCGGTGCTCTCGAGCACCACGTCCACGTCGTACGCCGTCCAGTCGAGGTCGCCGGGATCCGCGCTGCGGGTCACCGCGACCTTGCGTTCGCCCACCAGAAGGAGGTCGTCGCCACCGACCTCGACCCGGGTGGGGAACGCGCCGAAGGTGCTGTCGCGACGCAGGAGGTGGCGCAGCGTCGCGACGTCGGTGAGGTCGTTGACGGCCACGACCTCGAGGTCGGGCTCCGTGGCCGCGAGCCTCAGGAAGGCCCGCCCGATCCGACCTGCTCCGTTGATGCCGATGCGAACCATGCTCGTCTCCTGACCGTCGTTGCTGTCGTTGCCGTCGTGGCGCGGCTGCGCTCGGTGGTCAGCGTGCTTCCTGGACGGCCGGTCGTGCCGGGGGCGTCAGGCACGAGTCGTCGGGACCAAAGGCCTCCGGCCTGCCGACGCCGGACCCTGCAGTAGCGGCCCCGGTGACCGACACGATCGCGGTGAGTCACTCGACAACCGGAGGTTCCGCCATGCAGGTCGACAACCACGCGCCCATCGTCGTTGCGACGGACGGGACCGAGCGCAGCGCCGGAGCGCTGCGGTACGCGGTCCACGAGGCCCGACGTCGCGCCGTCGCGCTCAGGATCGTTCACGTGGCGCCGCCGGCGGCACTCTCCGAGCCGATGTTCGGATTCGCGCCGGACATCGCCGAGGACCTGCGGGCCCACGGACGCACGGTCCTGGCCGATGCCGAGGCGACTGCCCGCTCGCTCGGGACCGATCTCAGCATCGAGACGGTCCTCGCAGCCGGAGCGCAGGCGGACGAGCTGGTGGCGGCTGCGGGCGACGGGCAGATGGTGGTCCTGGGCCGGGAGACGAGGAGTGCAGTCCGGCGGCTGCTGACCGGCGCGACGACGGCCACGGTCGCGGGGCGCACCTCGGTGCCGACGGTCGTCGTCCCCGCCGACTGGCAGCTGGTGGAGCACGGACGGATGGTGGTCGGCATCGAGTCCGAGGACTGCGCCCGCCCCCTGCTGGGTCGTGCGTTCGAGCGCGCCGCGCAACGCGGCGCCGAGCTGGTCGTCATCCACGCGTGGGACCTGCCGGTCCCGTACAGCGACGTGATCGACCCGCACCGCTACGTGCGCGAGTGGCGCGCCGCCGGCGCGAAGCTGCTGTCCACCGTCCTGGAGGAGTGGCGGCGTGCCTACCCCGGCGTCGCGGTGGAGACCGTGGTCGTGCACGGCCAGGCCGCCCAGGCCTTGGTCGAGGGCTCGGAGGCCAGCGACCTCCTGCTGATCGGCCGCCGCCCGCACGGACCGTTGCACTGGGCCCATCTCGGTGCGACGGCGCGCTCGGTGCTGCGCGCCTCGCACGTGCCGGTGGAGGTCGTCGCGCCGGGCACGAGCGCGGACGGATGACGGCGCTCGGGCCACGACTGATGGAGGGCCGCGGCCTGACCTCGGCGGAGGCCACCCGGCGCCTCGAACGCGACGGTGAGAACGTCATCCCGCGGGCCGCACCGCGCAGCCTGATCGCCAGGGTGGCCCGGCAGCTCGCCGACCCGATGATCGTGCTGCTCTGCGCGGCACTGGTGGTCGTGCTGGTCCTGGGCGATCGGGTCGATGCGACCATCATCGGCGCGGTCGTGGTCCTCAACACGGTCATCGGCGTCGTTCAGGAGGTGCGCGCCGAGCATGCGGTCGCGGTGCTGGACGAGCTCGCCTCGCCCCAGGCCAGGGTGCGGCGCGACGGGCGGTTCGTCGAGCTGCCCGCTGCCCAGCTGGTCGTCGGGGACGAAGTGCGGCTCGAGGCCGGCGACGTCGTGCCCGCCGACCTGTCGCTCGGCGAGGCCGTCGCGTTGGAGGTCGACGAGGCTGCGATGACGGGGGAGTCGGTACCGGTGCGGCGCGGTACCGGTGAGGAGGTGCTCTCCGGCACGGTCGTGACCCGTGGCCGGGCCGTGGCAGCGGTGGTGCGGACCGGGGCGCAGAGCGGCCTGGGCCGGATCGCGGTGCTGATCGCGGCGACGGGACTGCGTCCCACGCCGCTGCAGCGTCGTCTCTCCCGCCTGTCGCGACAGCTGGTGTGGATCACGGCCGGCCTCGCCGCCGTGGTGCTCCTGCTGGCGGTGCTGCGAGGCGAGCCCCTGGCCGACTCCCTGATCCTCGCCGTGAGCCTCGCGGTCGCGGCGATCCCCGAGTCGCTCCCGGCCGTCGTCTCGGTCGCGCTCGCGCTCGGTGCGCTCCGGATGGCACGGCGATCGGCGATCGTGCGGTGGTTGCCGGCTGTCGAGACGCTGGGCTCGGTGTCCGTGCTCGCCTCCGACAAGACCGGCACCCTCACCGAGGGACGGATGACGGTACGCCGGACGTGGACGGCCGAGGGCGCCTGCGACGTGGACGGTCCGGCGTACGGCCGCGACGGTGCGGTGCGGGGCGCGAGCGCCGACGGGAGCGCGGTCGAGCGGCTCCTGCGTGACGTGGTGCTGTGCAACGACGCGCGGCTCACTCCGGTCGGAGACGGGTGGTCCGGGATCGGGGACCCGCTGGAGGTGGCGCTGCTGGTCGCCGCGGCTCGGCTGGACGAGGGGCTGTTGCACGCTCCTCGGGAGTGGCGCCGGGTCGACGAGACCCCGTTCGACAGCGAGAGCCGGTCGATGACGACCGTGCACGAGGACGCCACGGGAGGACGTCTGGTGGTGGTCAAGGGCGCACCCGAGACGGTGCTGGACGGGCTCGCGGACCGTGCGGTGGCCGACCGGGCGCGGGCAGAGGCGCACGCGATGGCCCGTGCGGGCTTCCGCGTTCTCGCGGTCGCCGACGGCGCGCCCGACCGGGCACCCGAGCTGGTCGGGCTGGTCGGCATGATCGACCCGCCGCGCGACGATGCGGCGGCGGTGGTGAGCGCCTGTCGGGCCGCCGGGATCCGTCCGCTCCTCGTCACGGGCGACCACGCCGAGACGGCTCTGGCCGTCGCCCGCGAGGTCGGCATCGCGCGCCCCGACGGGGAGGTCGTCGACGGAGACGTGGTCGCGCGGGGCGAGCACGTGGCGCGGGTCGAGCGGATCGACGTGTACGCGCGGACCCATCCTGAGCAGAAGGTCGACATCATCGACGCCTGGCAAGCACGCGGACACGTGGTGGCGATGACCGGGGACGGCGTGAACGACGCACCGGCACTGCGGCGTGCGGACATCGGGGTCGCCATGGGGAAGCACGGCACCGAGGTCGCCCGGCAGGCGGCGGACCTGGTGCTGGCCGACGACGACCTGCGGACCGTCGTGACCGCGGTGGCCGAGGGCCGCCGGATCTACGCCAACATCCGCACGTTCCTGCGCTACGGCCTCTCCGGAGGACTGGCCGAGGTGCTGGTCATCCTGGTCGCACCGTTCGTCGGGATCGCGACGCCCCTCCTTCCGGGGCAGATCCTGTGGATCAACATGCTGACGCACGGCATCCCCGGCGTGGCCTTCGGCGGCGAGCCCCTGGACCCCCGCCTCATGCAGCGACCGTCGCCATCGCCGGAGCGGTCCGTGCTCGGTGAGGGCCTGGTACGGCGGATCGTCGTCGGAGGGCTCCTGATCGCCGGAGTCAGCATCGCGGCGGGCCTGCTGGCGACCGCCCACTCCTGGCCCACCACGACGGTGGTGTTCCTGACGCTCGGCCTCGCCCAGCTGGCACTCGCCCTGGCTCTGCGCGCACCACGCTCGACGCGTGGGCTAGGGGAGCGGGCGCTCGAGCTGTCGGTCGCCGCCGCGGTCGGGCTCCAGGTCTTGGCCGCCACCTGGACGCCGTTGCAGGAGCTGCTCGGGACCCGATCCGTCGGACCGGCGGCCTGGGCCACGGTGCTCGCCCTGGCGGTGCTTCCGGGCGCGGTCGTCAAGGTGAGCGCGGGCCGCCGTCCGGCGGCTCAGCCCGCGTCGTCGCCGGGATCGGGCGCGAGGCCGTCCTGGAAGTGATGGACCTCGGCATCGGGCCCGGGGAAGAACACGGACTCGTGACCGTTGTCCGACCAGCGCACGACGTACGGCGGACTGCCGTCGGGGTGCCGGACCTGGAGGATCTCGCCGTCCCGGACCGGGCCGCCGACCCGGTTGCTGCGGACGATCAGGCGGTCACCGACGGATGCGTACATGTCGTTCTCCTCAGGTCGGGACGCGGGTGCGTCGTTCAGGTCGACTCTCGGACGTGGTGCGGCGTGCCGGCAGAGCCGTAGGTCCTCGGGCGCGGGTGCCGTGGGTCCCTCCTGCGCCGCGACGGACGGGCGCACGATGGGGGGATGCGAGCATGGGAGGTGTCGGGGATGCCCGGCCGGGCGGGGCGGCTGCGACCGGTGGACCGGTCGGTGCCGGTCCCCGGCGATGACGAGCTGCTGGTGCGGGTCACGACATGCGGCGTGTGCCGGACCGACCTGCACCTCGCCGACCTCGAGCTGCCACCCCACCGCCCCGGCGTCGTACCGGGGCACGAAGTGGTCGGGGTCGTGGTGGGTGCGGGTCGGTCCACGACCCGTCTCGACGTCGGCACCCGGGTCGGGATCGCCTGGCTGCGGTCGACGTGCGGACGTTGCGAGGCGTGCCGCGCCGGAGCGGAGAACCTGTGCATCCACGCGGCGTTCACCGGCTGGGACGCGGACGGAGGCTTCGCCGAGTACGCCGTCGTGCCGGAGGGGTTCGCCTACGAGCTGCCGGCGGCCTTCTCCGACGAGGAGGCGGCGCCCCTGCTCTGCTCGGGCATCATCGGCTACCGAGCGCTGCGGCGCGCCCACCTGCCGCCGGGCGGCCGGCTCGGGATCTACGGCTTCGGCGCGAGCGCACACCTGACCGCTCAGATCGCGATCCGGCAGGGAGCCCAGGTGCACGTGCTCACCCGCGAAGCCGCGGCGCGGGACCTCGCGCTCGAGCTGGGCGCGGCGTCGGCCGGTCCTGCCGACGGGCGGCCGCCGTGCCCTCTCGACAGCGCGATCCTGTTCGCGCCGGTGGGGGAGCTGGTCCCCGTCGCACTCGAGGCTCTCTCCCAGGGCGGCACCCTCGCCATCGCGGGGATCCATCTCAGTGACGTCCCGGCTCTCGACTACGCGCGACACCTCTTCCGCGAGCGCACGCTGACCTCGGTCACCGCCAACACCCGTGCCGACGGCGAGGAGCTGCTACGGCTCGCCGCCGCCCTCGACGTGCGGCCCTCGGTCACGACCTACCCGTTCACCGCCGTGGACCAGGCACTGGACGACCTGGCCCGGGGCAGGTTCGCCGGTGCGGCGGTGGTTCGGATGCCCGAGGCCTGAGCGGGACCTTCGGGCAGGTCTCCGGTGACCTTCGGTCCTGCCACGGGCGCTCGCCGAGGGGCATGATCGGAGATGCGGCAGACCCCGGTCCTACGGCCGGTCGAACCCGCAAGTGCCGGCCCGCCGGCAGCCGCGAAGCACTGGTGGTCACCGACCACAGACCCGCCGTCGTCATGACGGATGCAGCGGCAGCGACGGCGGGCCGGCCACTGTCCGCGCGGAAGGTCGCCCACGGACGGTCACGAGGAGGGGAGCACCATGGCAGCGCTGGTGGATCGGGTGGTAGCAGGAACGGGCTCGCACCCATGGCCCCAGGCGGGCCCTGCGGGAGAGCACCCTTGGCAGGAGGACGGCGCCGACATCGCCCTCGACGACGAGGCCGACGAGGCAGTTCCGCTCGCCCTTGCCCTCATCCCGGCCAAGGGTGTCGAGTGAGACGTGAGAAGCGCCGTGCCGCGGTCACATCGTGAAGGACGACGAGGCGCCGGTATTGGCCTCCACGTCGAGCACGGAGGCCTCGAACAGCGCGTGCGCCAGCCCACTGAGCGCCCGGCACACGGCGAGCTCGTCGCCGATCTCCGGGGCGTCCCGGTCCTCCGGGCTGCGTCGTGCGACTCCGCTGCTGCGCACCTCGGTGCCGGCGGTGGTGCGCAGCACCGCCTCCGCCCGCGTTCGGGGCCCGTCCTCGGACAGGTGGATCTCGACGTGCCAGGTCGTCGCGTGCATCTCGCTCTCCTTCGTTGGTCCAGGTGACGGGACCCGGCGGCTCACCGGACGATGGCCACCGGGCACTGGGCATGGGTCAGGACGTGCTGGCTCACCGAGCCGAGCAGCATCTCCGAGAACGCGTCGCGGCCGCGTGACCCGACGACGACCAGCGACGCGGCCCGACTCGCGTCGACGAGCACCGGCCCGGCCCGTACGGGGATCGCCTCCGGGACGATCTCGACGTCGGGGAACTGGGCGGCGCACTCGCGACACAGGTCCTTGACCAGCTCCTCCGCGGCGGCCAGCTGGCGGTCGGCGACCTCCGACTCGGCCCCGTCGAAGGTCAGCACGTGGGCGAGCACCGAGAAGTAGCCGTGGATGGCGGTGACGCCCTCGCCGGTACGCCGGGCTCGCTCGCAGGCGAACCGCAACGCGCGTGCGGACGCCGCAGATTGATCGACGCCGACCACGATCCGGTCGACGACCTTCGAGTGCCGGGGGCGCACGACGACGACGGGACACGGTGCGTGACGGGCTACGTGCTGGCTGACCGATCCCGTCAACGTGCCCGCTGTCAGCCCGTGCCCGGTGCTCCCGACGACCATCAGGTCGGCCCTCTCGGCGGCACGGAGCAGCTCGGGGACGACTGGTCCTGGGCGGACCTCCACGATGGCTTCCGGGAGTCCGAGCGCCTGCAGCTGCTCCTCGGCCGCTTCGCGCCAGCCCTGGACCGCCCTGTCCATCTCGTCGCGGTAGTGGCCGACGACCGGGTCCATCGCGGTGCCGACGAGCACCACGTGGACGTCGGACCGTGGGGCGGCGTTCTCAGCGGCCCAGGTGAGGGCGGCGGCCGCGCCGGACGATCCGTCGTACCCGACGACGATGCGGGGAGGGCTTTCGGTCATGGCGTCAGCGTGCGCCGGTGCGGGGGCGACCAGTAGGGCCAAAGGGCACTACCGGTGAGTGCCGGAAGGCCGTGGAGCGGGTCGCGCGGCGGCTCTTGACTGGATGGAGGTCAACCGACGGAAAGGACGGACGATGGTCACGTTGAGCATCATCAAGGCCGACACCGGGGGCTGGGTGGGACACAGCGCCGTGCACGGCGAGCAGATGGAGGAGGCGCGAAGGCGCGTCGTCCGGGCCCGCGAGACGGGTCTGTTGATCGACGGCTACGTCGGCGCCTGCGGCGACGACCTGGCCCTGATCATGACCCACGACTGTGGCGTCGAGGACCAGCGCATCCATGGCTTCGCATGGGAGGTCTTCGAGGCCACCACCCAGGTCGCCAACCGGCTCGGGCTCTATGGAGCGGGTCAGGACCTGCTGAAGGACGCGTTCTCCGGGAACCTGCGGGGGATGGGCCCGGGCTATGCCGAGCTCGAGATGGACGAGCGGCGCAGCGAGCCCGTGCTGTGCTTCCTGGCGGACAAGACCGAGCCCGGCGCCTGGAACCTGCCGCTGTACAAGATGTTCGCCGACCCGTTCAACACGGCCGGCCTGGTGATCGACGCGACGATGCACGCCGGGTTCGTCTTCGAGGTCTACGACCTCTACGCCGAGAAGTACCTCGAGTTCAGCTGCCCCGACGAGATCTATGACCTGCTGATGTACATCGGCGCGCCGGCCCGCTACGTGGTCCACTCCGTACGCTCCCGGGCGACCGGAGCCGTGGCCGTGGCCACGAGCACCCAGCGACTCTCGCTGATCGCGGGCAAGTACGTCGGCAAGGACGACCCCGTGATGATCGTGCGTTGCCAGTCGGGCTTCCCGGCGGTCGGCGAGGCCGTCGAGCCGTTCGCCCAGGCCTTCAGTGTCGCGGGCTGCATGCGCGGCTCGCACCATGCCCCGCTGATGCCGGTCGGCGTCGAGGACGCCCACCCGACCCGGTTCGACGGCCCGCCACGGGTCGTCGCCCTGGGCTTCCAGCTCCACGCGGGGCAGCTCGGACCGCCCCGCGACCTGTTCGCCGACCCCAGCTTCGACCGGGCCCGCAGCACCGCCAACGAGGTGATGGACTACCTGCGGCGGCACGGACCCTTCGAGCCGCACCGGCTCCCGCTGTCGGAGCTCGAGTACACGACGATGCACGACTCGGAGGCGCGGCTGGCTGAGCGCTGGCAGCCCATCCCGGCGCCGCCGGAGCCGCGCGAGACCGTATCCGCGTCCCACTCCGAGGGGGCGGGAGCTGAGCGGCAGGGATGAGCCCGCCGGGCCCCCTCCGCGGCACTCCACACGGCGGACCTGGCTGACCCGCTGCGGACTTCTGGTCCTCACCGCGGCAGCCGTCGCTTACGTCGTGCCGAGGCTGCTGGTCGAGACTCGCCGGTCCTGGTCGTCGGCTGGTGCGGCCGTCGAGGTGCTGCTGGTGCTCGCCCTGGTCGCGGAGCTGGCGTCGTCCGGGTGCTTCAGCGCGCTCAGCCGCGTGCTGCTGCCGAGCGCCGCGCGCCCGCCGTACCCCGTGATGCTGGCCATCGACGTGACGGGGAACGGCTTCAGCCACGTCGTCCCCGGCGGCGGCGCGGCGGCGGCAGCACTCCGGTTCCGGCTCCTTGCCCGAGTCGGTGTGCCGCCGTCCGACGCCGTCGGCGCGGCGGCCCTGGAGTCGGCGATCTCCGTCCTGTGGCTGGCCGCGGCCCTCGTGATCGGCCTGGTCGCCGCAGTCCCGGCTCCGGAGACGCACCCCTTCCTCAAGACGGCGCTGGTGCTGGCCGTGGTGTCCATGACGACGTTCGGCGGCCTGGTCGCGGTGCTGGCCGTGCGTCCGGACCTGGTGGTGACGGTCACCGCGGCCATCGCCGACCGCCTGCCGCTGGTGCAGCAGGCCGGGCTCGAACGGCTGGTGCGGGCCGTGCTGCTCCAGGTGCGGCTGGTCGTGGGCAACCGCTCCCGCAGGACCCGGGCCGTGCTGTGGGGCCTGGGGAACTGGACCTGTGACGCCCTCGCCCTGTACCTGTGCGTGTGGGCGTTCGGGGACCCGCCGAGCGTCGGCGCCCTGCTGACGACCTATGCCCTGGTGTCGCTGATCGCATTGTTGCCTCTCACACCCGGTGGCCTCGGCCTTGTCGAGGGCGTCGCTGTCCCCGTGCTGTTGTCCTTCGGGACGGGCCAGGAAGCCGCCCTGCTGGGCGTCCTGGCGTGGCGCCTTTTCGCGTTCTGGCTTCCGATCCCGCTCGCCGGCGGTGCCTACCTGTGGTTGCGCCGCGGGACCGCGGGGGCACCGGCCGGCGGTCCGTCGTGAACGGACTCTTGGCCCCTGCGGCCAGGGACACTCGGCCCTGTCCGGCGGTCGGGGGCCGTCCCATGCTGGGGAGGTGCGCGGACACCTGCGACTGGGACGCCCCCTGGGGTTCCCGGTGGAGATCAGCTGGTCCACCCTGGTCGTGGTGGGCATCTTGACCTGGGCACTCGCTGACGGCGTGCTGCCGGTCGCAGCACCGGGATACGCGAGGCTGTCGTACTACCTCGCCGGACTCGTGGGCGCGCTGACCCTGATCGGATCGCTGCTCGCCCACGAGCTCGCCCACGCCGTGGCGGCCAGGCGGTCGGGAGTACAGGTGGAACGGCTGACCCTGTGGCTGTTCGGAGGTGTCGCGACGCTGCGGGGAGATCCGCGCAACCCTCGGGCGGAGCTCCGGATCGCCGCTGTGGGGCCGGTGACCAGCCTCGCGATCGCGGTCGCCATGGCCGCGGTGTGGGCCGCGCTCGGGCAGGCCGGCGCCGACGAGCTGGTCGTGTCCGTGGCCGGGTGGCTGGCCCTCACCAACGGGATGCTCGCCGTGTTCAACCTGCTGCCCGGAGCACCGCTCGACGGTGGACGGATCCTGCGTGCCGTGCTCTGGTGGCGCCGGGGTGACCGGGTCAGCGCCGCCAGCACAGCTGCAGCAGCCGGACAGGTGCTGGGCTGGTGCCTCATCGCGACCGCGACCATGGCCGTGCTGCTCGGTGATGTCGTCGACGGGCTGTGGCTCACGATGATCGGGTGGTTCGTGCTGACCGCGGCCCGCACCGAGCAGGTGGCTACCCAGGCGGAGCGAGCGCTGGGAGGCATCGTCGTCCGTGACGTGATGAGCACCGGGGTGCGTACCGGTTCGGCTGACACGACGGTGGACGAGTTCATCTCACGCTACGTCGTGAGCGGTCACCACTCGTGCTACCCGGTGGTCGAGGCCGGGGGAGCGGTCGTCGGCCTGATGACCCTCGGGTGCCTGCGAGCCGTCCCCGCCGCGGCCCGGTCGACCACCTCGGCCCGAGACGCGTGCCTGCGGATGGAGGAGATCGCCCGCTGCGGACCCGACGAGCCGTTGGTCCAAGTCCTGTCGCGGGTCACCCGGCAGTCCGGACTACGTGCGCTCGTCTTCCAGGACGGCCTGCTCGTCGGCATCGTGACGCCGTCCGACGTCGCGCGCACCCTGGAGTCGCGGGCCCTGGCGGCGACCCGATGACGGAGCCGTGGCTCTTCGTCGAGACGCCGGCCACGTTGGCGGCGACCAGCGTCACCGTCATGGAGGGCACGACCTTCTGTATCGGCGAAGGAGCGGGCGACCTCGGTGGCGTGGACCCGGGAGGCTTGTTCGTGCGCGACACCCGGGTGCTGCTGGTCTGGGATCTCGTTGTCGCCGGGCGCAGGGCGGCGCCCCTGAACGTCCACCACGAGTCGCCGTACTCCGTGGTGCACGTCGGACACCTCCGCCTCCCCTCCGCGGAGGGGGCGCAGGAGGTCTTGGTGACCCGGCACCGGGTGGTGGGCGACGGCATGCGGGAGGAGATCGGTCTCGTGAACTGCTCCGGGCGAGCGTGCCGCGTCGACCTGCGACTGCTCGTCGGGGCCGACCTGGCCGACCTGTTCGAAGTCAAGGACGGGCGCGTGCCCGGACGTCCGCTACCGACGACAGTCGAGCGTCACAACCACCTGCGGGTGGACGGGGATCGTGCGTCGGGATCCGGTGTCGTGATCGTCCCGGACGACGCGGCGGTCGCCGACGCAGGCAGCCTCTTGTGGAGCGTCGAGCTCGAGCCCCACCAGGCGTGGACCACGGATGTCGAGGTCCTGGTGAGGGTGGGCGGCGAGCTGCTGGCCGCGCTGCATCCACGTGGTCTCCCGGCGAGCGAGGCGCTGCCCTTCCAGCGGCGGGCCGACTGGTGGGCTGCCGCACCGACGCTGGAAACCCCGGACCGACGGACCCGGGAGGTGCTGCGGACCAGCGTCGAGGACCTCGGCAGCCTCCGGATCATGGACCCGGCGCATCCTGATCAGCAGGCCGTCGCGGCAGGGGCTCCGTGGTTCATGGCCCTGTTCGGACGTGACTCGCTGATCTCGTCGCTGATGCTCCTGCCGCTCGCGCCCGATCTGGCGCTGGGCACCTGCCGCGCGCTAGCCGCGCATCAGGGACGCGAACGGGTCGACGTGACGGAGGAGGAGGCCGGCCGGATCCTGCACGAGCTGCGCCTGGGCCCGGCCGGCACCTTGGCGCTCGGCGGTGGCAGCGCGTACTTCGGCAGCGTCGACGCCACGCCACTCTTCGTGATGACGATGGGCGAGATAGTGCGTTGGTGCGGGCCGGAGGCCGTGACGCCCGACCTGATGGGTGCGGTGGACCGGGCCCTGGACTGGATCGCGAGGTCCAGCGACCACGAAGGCTTCCTGTCCTACGCCCGAATGACCCCGCAGGGGCTGCGGAACCAGGGCTGGAAGGACTCGTGGGACGGCGTCAACTTCGCTGACGGTCGGCTGGCCGAGGCGCCGATAGCCCTGGCCGAGGTCCAGGGATATGTCTACGCGGCCCTGTTGGCTCGCGCCACGCTGGCGGAGGCGCTCGAGGGAGGTCGCGGCGCCGACACCTGGCGTCGTCGCGCGGACGACCTCAAGGAACGCTTCGACGAGCGGTTCTGGCTTCCGGAGCTCGGCTGGTTCGCTTCCGCGCTCGACCGTGACGAGCGACCTGTCGACGCACTGACGTCGGCACTCGGCCATCTGCTGTGGACGGGCATCGTCGACTCGTCGCGAGCCGATCGGGTGGCAGAGCTACTGCTGTCACCCGAGCTCTTCTCAGGATGGGGCGTCCGGACGCTCGCGACATCGATGGCGCGCTACGACCCGCTGAGCTACCACAACGGGTCGGTCTGGCCACACGACACCGCCATCGCTGTCTCCGGGCTGGCTCGCTACGGCTACCACGACGGGGCCGCTCAGGTGGCTGACGGTCTGCTCGACGCCTCCCTGTGCTTCGAACATCGCCTGCCGGAGCTGTTCGGCGGGTTCGCCCGCGGTACACCCACGGTCCCCGTCCCCTACCCGGCAGCGTGTGCGCCCCAGGCGTGGGCCGCCGCAGTGCCGGTGGAGCTGCTGCGTGCCCTGATCGGCCTCACGCCGGCGGACGACGGACTGGCGTGCACGCCCTTCGTCCCACACGGGTTGCTCCCTCTCCGGTTGGACGGGGTGCGCAGCCGCGGTGCGTCCTACCTGGTCGAGGTGGCGTCCGACGGGCGGCACCGGGTACGGCGTCGCACCTGAGCAGCAGGTCGCTGGTCCTACGGTCGGGGACTTCCGGCCCTGACCATCTGGTGGGCGCCGGGCGCAGGATCGCTGCACGGCCGACCGCACGAGACGAGGATCGAGGACCGGCGATGAGCACTGGAACCGACATGACGTTCGCCGACCGCGTGGATGCCGGACGCCAGCTGGCACAGCGGCTCCAGCACCTGCGTGGCCAGGACGTGGTGGTGCTGGGACTTCCCCGAGGCGGGGTGCCTGTCGCCTACGAGGTGGCGCGCGGGTTGCGAGCTCCGCTCGACGTGATCGTGGTGCGCAAGCTCGGCCTGCCCTTCCAGCCCGAGCTGGCCATGGGGGCGATCGGCGAGGGCGGCTACGAGGTACTCGACAGGGGCCTCATCGCGCGCACCGGTGTGACACCTCGGCAGGTCGAGTCCGTCCGGGCCCACGAGCGAGCCGAGCTCGAGGACCGGGTACGACGATTCCGCCGTGGAAGAGAACCCGTCGATCTGTCGGGACGCACCGCGGTCATCGTCGACGACGGAGTCGCGACCGGTGCCACGGCGGTCGTGGCCTGCCGGGCCGCGCGACACCTGGGAGCAGCGCGGGTGCTGGTCGCCGCGCCGGTGGGGCCGCGGGGGCTGCGCCGGCAGGACCTCGGCGCGGACGACGTCGTCCTGGTCCGGGCCCCCGAGCCGTTCTGGGCGGTCGGCCGGCACTACCGCGACTTCAGGCCCACCACCGACGACGAGGTCGTCGCCCTGCTCGACGCGGCGTACACCGACCGGGCGCCGACCGGGCCGAGCGGGACCGGCCACGATGCCGACGTCGAGATCCCGATGGGGGACGTCGTCCTGCATGGCCACCTGCACCTGCCGGCGCAGCCACGGGGCGTCGTGGTCTTCGCCCACGGCACCGGGAGCAGCCGGCACAGCAGCCGCAACCAGTACGTCGCCCACGTGCTGCGCGAGGCGGGCCTCGGCACGCTCCTGCTGGACCTGCTCACCCCCGAGGAGGAGCCGGACCGCGCAAACGTCTTCGACATCGCCCTGTTGGCCGGCCGGGTGGCGACCGCCGTCAGGTGGCTGCGCACGCGGCCGGATGTCGGCGTGGCCCGGATCGGCCTGTTCGGGGCGAGCACCGGCGCGGGCGCCGCTTTGTGGGCTGCGGCGGACACCGAGCTCGACATCGCCGCGGTGGTCTCCCGCGGTGGACGTCCGGACCTGGCCGGTCCGCGCCTGGGCAACGTGACGGCGCCGACCCTCCTGATCGTCGGCGGCGCGGATCCGCAGGTGCTGCGACTGAACCAGCTGGCCGCCGACCGGCTGGGTGGCGTGAGCCGGCTGCGGGTCGTGCCGCGCGCGACGCACCTGTTCGAGGAGCCCGGGACGCTGCGTGAGGTCGCGCACCTCGCTCGGGAGTGGTTCAGCCACTACCTGCTGGCCGCGACGCACCGGTCGGGGACCGGGCCGGTGGTCACCAGATGAGTACTCGCCTTGACGCCCTCGACCGGGCGGCAGCGTCCCAGGCCCAGCGCTTGGCGCGCCCTCTCGTCACCGCGGCGGACCTCGATCCACTGGTGGCGCGCCTGGGCCCGGTCCGGTACGCCTGCCTCGGTGAGGCGTCGCACGGCACCCGCGAGTTCTACCGGTGGCGGGCCGAGCTGAGTCGGCGCCTCATCGAGGAGAGGGGATTCACCTGGATCGGGGTCGAGGGGGACTGGCCCGACTGCTGGCGGGTCAACCGCTGGCTGCGCGCTCCAGAGGAGGATCGGCGCACGGCACGCGACGTGCTCGCGGACTTCGGGCGCTGGCCGACCTGGATGTGGGCCAACACCGACGTCGCCGACTTCCTCGACTGGCTCCGCGCCCTCAACCTCGCCCGGCCGCTCGACCGCCGTGTCGGCTTCTACGGCCTCGACGTCTACTCCCTGTGGGACTCACTTCGCGAGATCCACGACTGGCTCGCCGAGCACGCCCCGGACGCCCTGCCGGACGCCCGTCGTGCGTGGCAGTGCTTCGTTCCCTATCGCGAGGACCCCCATCGCTACGCATGGGCGACCCGCTTGGTGCCCACCTCCTGCGAGGACGAGGTCGTCGCCCTGCTCGCCGAGGTCCGGCGCCGGCACGGGCAGGTCGCCGAGGGGGACGAGGATGCGTTCGCCGTCGTGCAGAACGCAGAGGTGGCCGCCAACGCCGAGCTGTACTACCGCACCATGGTGCGTGGCGATCGGGCCTCCTGGAACATCAGGGACCAGCACATGGTGCTCACGGTCGAGCGGATCGCGCGCCACCTCGGGCCCGAGGCGAAGGGTCTGGTCTGGGAGCACAACACGCACATCGGCGACGCGCGAGCGACCGACATGGCTGTGTCCGGGATGGTCAACGTCGGCCAGCTCCTGCGCGAACGGCACCGCGCCGCGGATGTCGCGCTGGTGGGGTTCGCGGGCCATCGCGGCACAGTTCTCGCCGCCTCGGGGTGGGGCGAGCCGGAACGCGTCCTCCCCGTGCCGGAGGCGCGCCGGGGAAGCCACGAGGACCTCCTGCACCATGCCCTCGCCCGTCCCGCTGTGATCGCCTTCCCCGAGGATCGGACCGGTCCCTGGCTCGCCGACCGGCGCGGGCACCGCGCCATCGGCGTCGTCTACGAGCCCTCCCAGGAGAGCGGCAACTACGTTCCGACGGTCATCGGGCAGCGCTACGACGCCCTGATCTGGCTCGAGCGGACGCAGGCGCTCGTTCCGCTGCACCACGAGGCGCCCCCCGTCGAGCCCGAGCTCGAGACGGAGCCCTCAGGGTTCTGAGTCGTCGTGGCCTCATCCGTGGAGGGCGCGCAGGGCGTCGTACACCATGTAGGCCGGCCAGAACACGCCCTGGACCACGGCCCACACGTGTTCTCCGAAGCCGTTGGCGCCCTGCCAGAACCAGACCCAGGCGCCGATGATCCCGAGCCCGTACAGGGCCTGCGGAGGGCTGGGCATGCGGCTGTCGATGCGCGTGGCAGAAGTCGTGGTGTCGTCGTTGTCGTCCATGCCTCATGGAACAGAGCCTGGCCGGTGTCAGCACAGAGGCCGAAGGTCCTCCTCCGGGGGCACCACGGCCCTGGGCGCGGCGCTCGGAGCGCCCGATGCTGGCGGAGGGAGGAGGCATGATGGTGGCGGATGTTCCGGGATGGGCGGTCGCAGCTGTGCTGCCTGCCGCCGTCGCGATGGTCACGGTCCTGGGCGTGGCGGCGGGCGTGCTGGTCTATGCCGCGTACTCGGCTCGCGGCCGCGCCGTACCGGGTCCGTTGCGGTGGATGCTGCCGGCACTCAAGCTCGCCGCGTCGGCCCGGAACCACACGCTCATGGTTGCGTCGTCTCGTCGACCAGCGACGAGAGCCGGGTCCGCAGGTCGAGCATCGGGGCGATCCGGGTCGCGCACGCCAGGACGAGTGCCTCGTCCTGGTCGGTGAACGGCCTGTCGACGGAGAACCGGACCACCGACGCGCCACCCACGACGCGCTCGTAGACCAACAGGGGCACGCCCAGCACGGCCCGGATCGGGAAGCGCTGCAGGGTGGCGATGGCGAGATGTTCGGCAACGAACTCGATGACCCTCTCGACCGCCTCGGCGCACCTTCTGTCCACCCGCGGCAGCAGCCAGGCTCGCCTGGCGTCCTCCGTCGCCTCCACAGCCCCCTCCCGGGAACAAGTCAAGCCGGGCACTGGTCGTGTCCGCAAGGAAGCCGGTGAGACGGTGCAGTCCGGTCCAGCGCCCCGGAGCGTCACGGCAGCTGCACGTAGCCGTGCTCCATCTTCCACAGGAAGTACTTCTCGAACGCCAGCTTCATCAGGTGGGCCTGCGGGCCCGGGACGAGCACCCCGTGCTTGCGGGGCGGAAGCATCTTGTCCGCGAGGATCACGACGCCGTTGTTCCCGGCGTCCATGACACATACCGCCTTGATGTCGCCGAACGGCCGCTCGTCCGTGGGCGCCTCGCCGCGAACCTGGTGCGCGATGTTGCGTGCCGCGACGTGGGCCTGCTGCTCGGTCGGGAACCCGGTCTTGGGCACCCCGACGGGTACCGACGTCGTCCACGGCACCTCGACCGCGGCCGCCACGCCCACGGCGTAGACCTCGTCGTGCTTCTCGCTCTGGTACGTCGGACGCACCGGTACGAAGCCCTTGGCGTCGGCCAGGCCCGAGTCGCGCAGGAAGTCCTGCCCGAGGAAGGGGGGCACGACCATGCTGAACGAGAAGGGGAGCCGTTCCCCGTTCGCGAGGATGATCGCATCCTCCTCGGCCCGCTCGAGCGCGATCCCGACGCGGGACTCGATGCCCTGCTTCTTCAGGAACATGCCGAGGAGCTGCTCGCCGTGGGGCAGGCCGCCGATGCCGAAGTGGCCGAGGAAGGGCTCCGACGTGACGTAGGTCAGCCGGGTCCGCTTGTGCAGGCCGGCCTTCTTGAGCTGGTGGGCGGTGTTGAAGAGGAACTCATAGGCCGCGCCGAAGCATCCCGCCCCCTGCGTCGCCGCGATGACGACGTCTCCCGGCTGCTCCAGGAACCGTCGCCAGGCCGCGCCTGTCTCGATCGCCCGGTCCAGCGTGGTGATGGTGGAGGTGTTCTCCAGGCCGGGGACGACGCCCTCGTCGTTGCGGTAGCCGGTGGCGACCACGAGGTAGTCGTAGACACGGACCGCGCCGTCGTCGGTGGTGACGGTGCGTGCAGCGGGGTCGACGGCGGTGGCGGCCGCGTGCACGAACTCGATGCCCGCATGCTCCAGAGTCGGTGCCACCGGGAAGGTGATGTCCGACGGCATCCGCTTGCCGAAGGGCAGCCAGATCAGGCTCGGGGTGAACAGGAACCGGTCGCTCGCGGAGACGACCATGACGTCGACGTCCCCCGCGAGCTCGTGCTGCACGGCCAGTGCGGCGGTCAGGCCGCCGAAGTTCGATCCCAGGACGACGACTCGTGGACGCATCTCGTTCTCCTCCGCGTTGGCTGGATGGTTCGATGCCTCCATTCAGCCGCGTCCGGTCCGCCGCGGGTGGAGGCCTACGGCCCGCCCGGTCGGGCCGTAGGTCCTCCCGGGCTTCAGGAGGCGTCGGCGACGGCGTCGAGGGTGAGGTTCCGTACGGCGTCGATCAGCTGCTCGAGGCCCGCCGCAGGTAGGGCGCCGGCCTGGCGGAAGACCAGCTGACCGTCCTTGAAGGCCATCAGGGTCGGGATCGAGGTGATCTGGGCCGCCGCGGCGAGGTCGCGCTCGGCCTCGGTGTCGACCTTGGCGAAGACGACGTCGGGATGGGCGGCGGCCGCGCGCTCGAAGATGGGGGCGAACATCCGGCACGGGCCGCACCAGGATGCCCAGAAGTCCACGAGGACGATCGGGTTGTCCTGCACGGCGGTCTCGAAGGTGGCGGCGGTGAGGTCGACGGTGGTCATGGGTGGTTCCTCCCTGGGGGTGTGCGTACGACCGCCATAACCCCCCGGGGGGATATTTGATTCCCGGCCAGAAGTCCTCGGGTGACGGGACATTGCGCCCTGCGACGGACGGGCACGCAGTGCGAGCGTGGGGTCCCCACCCCTTCCAGGAGGTCTCATGTCCCCGTCCGAGGTGCTCGCGTCCGAGCTGATGTCGTGGCCGGTCGTGACCGTCGACCACTCCTGCACGCTGCAGGAGGCGATTGAGGTCCTCGGCGCCGAGGAGGTCGGCGCGCTGGTCGTCACCCGGCACGGCCGTCCGGCTGGAGTGCTGTCTGAGCGCGATGTCGTCGCCCACCTCGCACGCGCCGCCGATCCGACCCACGTCACAGCGGGGGAGGCGATGACCGACGAGGTGGTGACGGCACCGGAGACGATCACCCTCCGTGACGCCGCCCGGCTGCTGGCCACGGCCGACGTCCGGCACCTGCCGCTGACCAGGGGTGACGAGATCGTCGGGATGCTCTCGTGCCGGGACGTGGTCGATGTGCTTGCCGACGTCCGGCGTACCGGATCGGCGTGAGCAACCCATGACGCGCTGACCGCACCGACCGGAGGGCCTGATGCCGTCGGCGGTGCCGCGGACCGACGCCATGACCATCTGGCCGACTGTTCGGTCATCAGTGCGGAGCCGGACCGCCCGCCGCCCGCCAGAAGTCCTCGACTGCCGGGACGTTGCGCCCTGCGGCCGTCGAGCATGCGGTGCGAGCGTGGAGGTCTCATCCCGCACCAGGAGGTGTCATGTCCCCATCCCCATCCCCGGATGCCGCACCCCGCGGCGATCGTGACGTGCGGCGCGCCTGGTGGTGTCTCGGGCTCTTCATCCCGTCGTTCCTCGGCGCGTTCGTGACGGGTGAGGGCCTTCTGGCGGTCCTCGGCTACGACGGAGAGGAGAGCGCGCCCGTGGGTGTCGCTCTCGTGGCCGGCGTGCCGGCGATGACCGTGTTCGCGTTGCCGGCCCTGCTGATCGGGCACTTCGGGCGGCGGGCTATGCGCAACGGACACGTGCAGGGCCGTGAGCCGACCGTCGTGGCGTTCGTGATCGCGGGTGTCTTCGTCGTGGTCAACGTCTTCCAGCTCGCCCTGCTGGCGGCACTGGGCTGAGCCGGGGCGAGAGCCGGAGCGGTGAGTGCGGCGACGTCTCCTGGACCAGTTGGTCGATCGCGGCGGGCTCGGTGACGTTTCGGCGGGTCGCACTGGCGCCGGACGCTACCCCCCGGTGCAGACTCAGTCGTCCACGAGCCGGCGGCCGCTGATCTGCGTCGGGCTGACCCGGACGTACACCGGCCGGAAACCCCGCGCCCAGGGCACCGGGCGGGTCGACTCCATCGCGGGCAGGTCCTCGCTCTCGACGTACGACGAGGTGCCGCGTACCAGCACGCTCCACCCGGTCTGGTGGAAGTCGTCGAGCCGGTCGACCTGGAAGGAGACCGTCGCGTCGTTGAGCCTCAGGCACATCTGGCTGGCCGGCGAGACGCGGAACAGGACCGTCTCGCCGTCCATCCGGAAGTTGACCGGGAGCGCGACCGGCCCGTCGTCGTCGGTGTACACGATGCGGCCGACCCGGGCCAGGCCGAGGAGCTGCAGGCACTCCGAGCGCGGGATGTCGTGCAGCGTCGCCTGCTGCAGGTCCTCGTAGGCGTCCATGTCCGTCATCCCTTCGTTCAGGCCAGCAGGCGTCCGCCGTCGACCACGATCTGGGCGCCGGTGACGTAGGAGGCCAGGTCGCTGGCAAGGAAGAGGGCAGCACGGGCGATGTCGTCGGGTGCGCCCATCCGGCGCATCGGGACCTGGGCGAGGAACGCCTCGAGGACCGCCTTGGGGTCGGTCCCGGAGCCTCCTGCCGCCTGCATGGTGGCCACGCCGGGTGTGGCGATGGCGCCCGGGGCGATGGCGTTGACCCAGATGCCGTGGGGGGCGAGCTCGAGGGCGAGGTTCTTGGTGAAGCCCCAGACGCCGTGCTTGGACGCGTCGTAGTGCGCCAGGCCCACGCTCGAGGGGTGCAGTGCGTCGATGGAGGTCACGTTGATGATCCGGCCGCCGCTCTCCTGGTGGCGCATCCGCAGCGCGGCCTCCCGTGAGCACAGGTAGACGCCGCGCAGGTTGGTGCGGATCACCCGGTCGAAGTCGTCGGGCGTCATGTCGAGCACCGGCACACTGGGGAAGATCCCGGCGTCGTTGACCAGGATGTCGACCCGGCCGCGCCAGCCGATGGTGTCAGCGACGAGGCGGTGGACGTCGTCGGCGTCACCGACGTCGGCGTACATCGCCATCGCGGAGCGACCGTGCTCGACGAGCTCCTTGGCGGTCGTCTCCGCGGCCTCGAGGTCGGCGTCAGCGACGACGACGGAGGCCCCGGCCTCGGCCAGCCGCTCGACGATGCCCCGCCCGATGCCCATGGCACCGCCAGTGACGATCGCCGTGCGCCCGGTCAGGCTGATGAGGTCGGTGATGCTGGGTGAGCTGATGCTCATGGCTGGTCCTCTCGTTGTCCGTGCGACACGACCAGCCTGTGCGAGGGTGACGGTGGCGGACAGGGTCCAAAGACCCGTCGAGCCCCGGCCTCTTGGCTCACTCGGCGGAGGAGGACGTGACCTGGTCGCCCCAGGCGGCACGGGCACCGGAGTCGCCCACGCGGTAGACCTGTACGCCGGCGGCCAGCGCGGCCACGACGGCACCGGCGGCCAGGACCCGCGCCGCGTTGCGGGCTCCGGGACCACGGCGGTCGACCCAGACGAGTCCGGCCACCAGCAGCAGCAACGGGAGGGCGAACCAGATCAGCTGGTCACCCAGCTGGGCGTGGGAGCCCGGGTCACCGACGTGCTTCTCCAGCGCCTCGCCGCTCGAGGTCGCCACCGGAACGAGCGCCGTCGCGACAAGGGCGACACCCAGCACCAGGAGGCCGTAGCGCTGGCGCCACGCGGGCCGGGCCACGATCGCCAGGGTGCCGAGGATCGCCAACGGCAACAGGACGACGACCGCGTGGACGACGAGGGGGTGGAGGGGAAGGCCGTTGACCAGGTCGAACATGCGGACTCTCCGTCAGCTGGGGAACGAGGCGGTGCGATCCTTTCGCCCCGGCCGTCATGGCCACCCCAAGAGAACCTCAAATCCACGTCAAGGACCGCCAACGGCGACGTGCTCCCGCGTACGGTTCACCCCATGGCGCGGGTCTTGCTGGTGGAGGACGACGAGGCCATTCGCGCCGGGCTGGTCCGCGGACTGCGCGCGCTCGGGCACGCGGTGACGAGCGTCGCGACCGGCGGCGCCGCGATGACCGAGCTCAGCTCGGGGCCGCCGGACGTCGTCGTCCTCGACCTCGGCCTGCCCGACGTGGACGGTGCCCGGGTGCTCGAGGTCAGTCTCGCCCTCAAGGCGGCACCGGTCATCGTCGCGACCGCACGCGACGACGAGGCCGAGGTCGTCCGGCTCCTCAACGCCGGAGCGGACGACTACCTGGTGAAGCCGTTCTCGGCCGCGCAGATGGACGCACGCATCCGCGCCGTGCTCCGGCGCACCCGCCCGGCCCCCGATCAGGAGCCCGAGCTGCGCGTCGGTGACCTCGTCCTGGACCCGGTGGGGCGAGAGGTGACGCTCGATGGTCGCGCGCTGGAGCTCACCCGCAAGGAGTTCGACCTCCTGCAGGCGTTGATGCAACGGCCCGGTGAGGTCGTGAGCAGGCGTCAGCTGCTCGCCGACGTGTGGCAGCAGCCGTGGGGCGGCGCGGACCGGACCGTCGACGTGCATCTCTCGTGGCTGCGGCGCAAGCTCGGCGAGTCGGCGGCACAGCCTCGCTACCTGGTGAGCGTGCGTGGTGTCGGCGTCAAGATCGTGGAGCCGGAGGCGTGAGGGTCACCTTGCGCAGCAGGGTGATCGCGCTGGCCGTCGGTACGGCGACGCTCGTCATCGTGCTCGCCGGCATTCCTCTCGCCCTCATGCTGCGCAGCGATGCTCGTGCGAGCACGGACCAGGAGGCGACCTACGCCGCGCAGGGAACTGCCGACTACCTCAGCGCACGCACCGCCGACGAGTCCGTTCTCGAGGCCTACCTGACCCGGCTGAACCGCCGTGAGGGCACCTCGGTCTCGGTCCGCCTGCCCGACGGGACCGTGATCGGTGCCCCGCGCGACCTCAGCGCCATTCCTCGCAACGCGGTCGCGGGCAGCGGCGACCGCGACAGCGACGACCTGGGTGTCGTCTCGGTGCCACGGATCGTCTCGGCCGGCGGACGCCGGTTCGTCGTCGTGGACTGCCGCACCAGCACCGGGGAGGCACAGGTCGTGGCGCTGGTCTCGAGTGAGCGGGTCGCGGAGCGCACCCGCAACCGCTACCTGGTCGCCGGCGCGACGGCATCGCTGTTGCTGGGGCTGGCCTGGCTGGCGGCCGAGGTGACCGGACGCAGGATCGTGCGGCCGTTGCGTCGCACGGCGGAGACGGCGATCGCGCTGGGCTCGGGAGACCTCACAGCGCGCGCGCCGACCGGCGGGCCGGCCGAGGTCGCCCGGGTGGCCACGGAGCTCAACGCGCTCGCGGACCGGATCGACGAGCTCCTGACCGGTGAGCGCGAGGCGGCGGCCGACCTGTCGCACCGGCTGCGCACCCCACTGACCGCGGTGCGGTTGAGCGTCGAGGGTCTGCCGGCCGGCCCGGCGCGTGACGAGCTCGAGGCCGCCGTCGGCGGCCTGGAGCGGAGCCTGACCCACCTCATCCGGGCGGCCAGGAGCGGGGTTCGCGGGGGAGTCCATCTGCGTTGCGACGCCGCCGCGGTGGTCGCGGAGCGGACAGCCTTCTGGGCACCACTGACCGAGGACCAGGGCCGCATGACGCAGATCGAGCTGGCCGCCGGGCCGGTCTGGGCGAAGGCCGGCGCCGACGACCTCGCCGCGGCGGTCGACGCCCTGATCGAGAACGTCGTCGCCCACACTCCCGAGGGCACCGCCTTCAGCGTGCGGCTCGACGAGACCTCGGAAGGGGTGGTGCTCGAGATCGTCGACGACGGCCCCGGCATCGCGGTGTCGGCCCTCGACCGCGGGACGGCAGGTGGCGGGTCGACCGGGCTCGGACTCGACATCGCGCGGAGGGCCGCCGAGTCCGGCGGTGGGCGGCTCGAGGTCGTCGAGCTCGGGGGCCGCCACGGCATCCGGCTGGTGCTCCGACCGGCGGAGGCGCCGCTCGCCTGACGCGACGCCTCGCGCTGGGTCAGCGCAGGACCGGGAACCGGCGTACGACGGGCAGCTGCGCCCAGCTGTGGCCCAGGCCCCAGGTGGCCCCGGCGCCGGCCAGGCCGAGCACGACCATGCTGACCGCGCCGAGCAGGTGCTCGTCGAGGACCGGGTTGTTGGCCGGGGGCAGCACGACGCTCCACATCAGGACGTACATCACGAAGCCGGCGAGGGTTCCCAGGCGCATCCCGATGCCGAAGGTCAGCGCGATGCCGATGCCGAGCAGGCCGAGCATGAAGGCCCAGTCTGCGAACGCGGTGCCGGCGAGGCTGTTCCAGAAGCCCTGGAACGGGCCGTCGGCGGCGAAGCCGAGGAAGCCCTGGGTCGGACTGCCGCCGTGGATCCAGGCATCCGGCCCGAAGCGGTCGACGGTGCCATCCTGCGCCGCGCCGGTGGCGTACCCCAGCGCGAGCAGCTTGTCGGCGAAGGCCCACAGGAAGGTCAGGCCGAAGCCGATGCGGAGCACCGCCAGGGCCCGGCGGGCGGCGGTGTCGGCCACCGCTGCCTCCTCGTCGTGCCCGACGGTGTGGTCGACGAGGTGGTGGAGGTGGGTGGTGAAGGTGGTCATGGGTGATCAGCTCCTCGATCGTTGGTACGTCGAGTCGACCAGCGGACGGGGGTGCTCTGGCAGAGACCGAGGTCGCCCGTCCGCAGGTCGAAGGTCCCCCGACCGCTCGTCGGGGGGACCCCTGTCGCAGCCTGCTCGAAGCCCCTACCTTGTGGGGGCAGCCCGAGCTGCGCCGAGCACTGGGCGATCTGGCCCGAGGACAGGAGCTGGTGACCACCGTGGTGCGATTCACGGACATCGTCGACTGGTACGAGGGCCGCCTCGACCCGGCCGCCGCGGACGAGGTCCAGCGCGCGATCGACGCCGGGGACGAGCGGACCTGGAGCGCCGTGCGCTGGCTGCAGAGGTTCAACGCCGCCTCGGCCTCGCTCCAGCTCTCCGCGCCGCCGCCGATCGTGCGCCAGAACCTCCGCCAGGCGTTCCGCGACTGGGCCGCGATCCGCCCGGTCGACAGCAGCGCGCCGCGAAGCGTCGTCGCCGCGCTGATCTTCGACAGCCGGCAGGGCCCGACGCGGACCGGTACCCGCTCCGGCGCCGGTGACGACGGGACCGTCCACCTCGCGTTCGGCAGCGACGACGTCGACGTGATGCTCGACGTGACCCCGCTCGGCGAGCACCGGGTCCGGATCGAGGGACAGGTGCTGCCGGTCGATGCCGACACCTCGCCGGTGTTCCGGGCCTCGGTGGTCGCCGGCGGCGAGACCTTCCGGACGGTGGAGGGCGACCGGCTGGGCCGGTTCGCCTTCGACTCGGTCCCCGACGACGTCTGCGAGGTGGTCGCCGAGAACCGCGACCTGCGGGTGAGCGTCAGGCTCGAACACCTGCCCTGACCTGCTGAGAAGTCCTTCCGACGATTTCCGAGGGCAGCGGATCTTTTCGCGCGCCTCCGCGCACTGGTGCATCGAGGGCTGCGACAGGCGCAGTCCCGAGGCGAGGCACGAGGTGACTGGTGGGCGCTGCGCAGATCCGGTGGGGCGGGTCCGACATCCTGGGTGAGGTTGCTGCCGAGGCGACCCACGGGCTGCGGGACGCGCTGCACGCCGCCGTGCTGCCGCTGGGGCTGCCCGGGAGCGGTCCGGTGCGCGAGCGGCGCGAGATCCTGCTGCACCAGATCGACGACTATCTGCTCCCGCGCTTGGCCGAGCCCGATCGGCCGCTCCTGATCGTCGTCGGCGGACCCACCGGCGTGGGCAAGTCCACGATCGTCAACACGCTGGTCGGCCAGCGGGTCACCCAGTCCGGGCTGATCCGCCCCACGACGCGCTCGCCCGTCCTGATCCACCACCCCGCCGACAGCGCGTGGTTCGCGCGCGACGGCATCCTCACCGCGTTCGACCGCGTCGACCACACCACCGACGACCCGCAGGTCCTCCAGCTCGTGCCGACGACGGCCGTGCCCCGGGGGACCGCGCTCCTCGACGCGCCCGACTTCGACTCCATCGACGATGCCAACCGGCGCCTCGCCACCCGCCTGCTCGCTGCCGCCGACATGTGGCTCTTCGTGACCTCGGCCAACCGCTATGCCGACCAGGTGCCGTGGCACCAGCTCGACGTCGCCCGCCAGCGCGACACCCCGCTGATGGTGGTCCTCAACAGGATCCAGACCGAGGACCTCGAGGTCGTCTCCACCGACCTGGTGCGCCAGCTGAACCGGCGGGGGATCGGACGCGGCAAGGTCGTCGTCGTCGAGCACGGGCAGGTCAGCGACGGACTGCTGCAGACCACACAGGTCGACGCCATCCGCGGGGCGATCGAGGACCTCTCCGCCGCCCCCTCGATCCGTCGCGAGATCGCCGCTCAGTGCGTGGCCGGTGCCCTCCGCGAGGCGGGCAAGGTCGCCGACGAGGTGGCGGCCGCGGCCGGCGATCAGGTGCAGGCGGTGGGCGAGCTGCTCCGCATCGCCGACACGACCTACGACACCGCCCAGGCACGGTTGGCCCGCGCCGCCGGGGACGGCTCCGTGCTGCGCGGCGCCCTCCTGGCCCGCTGGCACGAGCTGGTCGGCACCGACGCGCAGCTCACCACGGCCGAGCTGATGCAGCGGGTCCGTGACCGTGGCGCGGCGCTCGCCCCCGGCCAGCGGCGCGAGCAGCTCGACGCCATCGAGCTCGCCCTCGACCTGGCGCTGGAGGCGCTCGTGCTCGAGCACGCCGAGCAGGCTGCCGCCGCGACGAGCGACGCGTTGCGCACCACGCCGTACGGCGCCGCGCTGCTCGACTGGTCCGACGACGACCTCGCCCGCCCCGGACGGACTCTCGCCGCCCGGTGCCGCTCAGCCGTCGCCGCTTGGCGTCGGGAGCTGGGTGCGGGCGCGGCCGGGGTCGACGAGTCCGGCACCGCCGCGCGGCTGCTGTCGCTCGCCCTCGCGGTCGGAGCGCTGACGGGGCCGGGGGCGGTCGCCAACGCACGGCACAGCCTGGACGCGATGCTGCGCGACCTGCTCGCGCTCGAGCGCGACCGCTACCTGCAGCCGGTCATGACCTGGGGGCTCACCCCCGACGCCCCGCACCGCGTCCGTGGAGCGCGGCGGGCGATCGATCACGTCGTCGGAGGTCCGGCGGAGAGGAAGGTGCCGGCATGACCGGTGGACTCGGGGCCGTGTTCCGGGACGCGCCCGCGTCGTTGGTGCGCAGGCAGTCGTCGCTCGAGCGCCGTATCGACGGCCTGCGCACCGCGGTGAAGGAGGCGCGCGGACGCGTCGACGACACGGTGCTCGACGACATCGAGGCGACGACCGCCCGCGCCGACGGCCGGCTCAGCCTGTCGGGCCGGCACACCGTGGTCGCGATCGCCGGAGCGACCGGCTCGGGCAAGTCGACGACCTTCAACGCGCTGGCCGGCGTCCCGCTGTCCGAGTCGAGCGCCCAGCGCCCCACGACCGCGGTGGCCAAGGCCCTGGTCTGGGGCGAGCCCGACGACGAGACCCGCGACCTGCTCGCGTGGCTCGGCGTCCCCGCCGCGAACCAGTTCTACCGATCGACGCTGCCCGACGCCCCGCCCCGCGGCACCCTCCCGGACGGGCTGATCCTCCTCGACCTGCCCGACCACGACTCCGTCGAGACGGCCCACCACCGCGAGGCGGAGCGGGTCGTCCAGCTGGCCGACGCGATGATCTGGGTCGTCGACCCGCAGAAGTACGCCGACGCGGCCATCCACCAGCGCTTCCTACGTCCCCTCGCGGGCCACCGGGCCGTGACCATGGTCGTGATGAACCAGGTCGACACGGTCGCCGAGGAGGAGCGGCCGGGCCTGCTGCGCGACCTGCGCAAGGTGTTGGTCGGCGACGGGATGCGCGACCCGCGCGTGCTCGGGATCAGCGCCCGCCGCGGTCTCGGCGTCGACGACCTGCGCGCCGCCGTCCGTCGCCGGGTCGAGGACAACAGGCACGCCGAGGAGCGGATGGCGGCCGACATCACGGCCGCCGCGACGACTCTCGCCCGCGCAGCCGGCGACGGGCCGCGCTCGGTGCCCGATGTGTGGGTCGACGACCTGGTCCGCCGGGTCGCCGACGCGGGCGGCGTCCCGGGAGCGGCCTCCCGTGTCGAGCGCGCCGAGCGCCGCGTCCGGACCGAGGTCCGGGTGGGCCCGGTCGACGGTGCCGCCGTGAGCGCGGCGGTTCGCTCCTTCGCCGACCAGGCCACGCGCGACCTCACCGACGTCTGGGGGGCGCCGGTGCGGTCGGCGGCGACCGGGCGGTTGCCGCTGCTCATCGAACGGCTCGACGCCGAGCTCGGGGCGCTCCGCCCCGGACCTGGTACGCCGGCCGGCCGGGGCGCCCTGGTCGCGGCCGCTGCGGCCGGGCTCGTCGCCCTCGTCGGCGCAGGCGTCCTCGCGACGTCCGGCCGGGCGCTGGCGGCCCTCGCGCTGGCGGTGCTGGCCGTCCTGCTCGGGGCCGGTGGTGGGGCCGCGGTCCGGGCCGCGGTCCGGCGGTCCGCGGCCGAGGACGGCAGGGCCCTCGCCGACGAGTGCGAGCGCGTGATCGGTCGGGTCGTGGGCGCCCAGGTCGTCGACCCGGTGCAGGCCGAGCTGTCGTCGTACCACCGCTTCCGGTCCGGCCTGGACGCCGCCGATGTGACGCGCGCGACACGCTGAGCGGCGATTCCGGACCAGACGTATCAGGTCTGAGAACGCCGATGGGCAACACCGTGACCGGGGCCTTCGAGAGCGCGTTTGATGCATGTCGGAGTGGGGGCTCGCGGCCCTGGTTCCGGGCACGACCACCGGCGATCGACGTGTGACCCACGCTACGAACGCCACGACCACAGTGAAGGACCATGGCCATCCCCTCCCACGGCATCCACGCCGCTTCCGAGACCGACGACCCGCACGCCCCCGTGGCGAAGGTGATCCCGCTGCGGTCGCTGTCCCGCACCGAGGCCGAGCCGACGGACGCCGAGCTGCTCGAGCGCTGCCGGCAGCGTGACCCGCGGGCCTGGGACCTGCTCGTGGGCCGCTACGAGCGGCTCGTCTACTCCGTCGCGCGCCGCAACGGCCTCTCTGCCGACGACGCCGCCGACGTCACGCAGGGCACCTTCGTGACCCTCATCGACTCCCTCGACCGGATCAAGGACGAGGAGCGCCTCGCGTCCTGGCTGATGACGGTCACCCGACGCCAGTCCTGGCGGGTGCGCAACCTCAGCCGTCGCGACGTCCAGCTCGAGGTCGTGCCCGAGGAGGTCGACCAGTCCCAGGACGACTGGGCCTCGATCCTGGCCCTCCACGACGCCCTCGCCGAGCTCGGCGGCACCTGCAAGGACCTGCTGGAGGCGCTCTACCTCGACCCCGAGTCGCCCAGCTATGCAGAGATCGCGCAGCGGTTCGGGCGGTCCATCGGCGGCATCGGACCGCTGCGTGGCCGCTGCCTGGAGAAGCTGCGCGGGATCCTCACCGAGGAAGGTGCTTGGTGACTCCGCGCACGACCTTCACCGAGATCGTCGACTGGATCGAGGGGCGCCTGCCCGCCGACCGGGCGAGCCACGTCGCCGACGCGGTCCGTGACGACCAGGGGGCGGCCGACGCCGCGGCCTGGGTGGCCGACTTCCTCGCCACCGCCGAGCGGCTCCAGCTCGAGGCACCGCCCGCCGACCTGCGCGGCCGGCTGCGCGCGCTGTTCGAGGGCCCCGGCAACGTCGCGGCCGACCGTGGCTGGAGCCGCGCCCGGCTGCTGTACGACACGCGGGGCGCACGGGTCGCCGGCGTGCGCGAGGCGGACGGCACCGGGCAGTCGCACCTCGCGTTCGAGAGCGAGGCCGGCCGGTTCGTGCTCGAGGCCGGACCGGTGTCGGACGGTCACCTCGAGCTGCGCGGCCTCCTGCTCGCCGAGCGGGCACCGATCGCCGCGGAGGTCACCCTGCTCGAGGAAGGTGTCGTGCGCCGCCGCGGCCACTCCACGGCCGACGGCCGCTTCGGGTTCGACGAGGTGCCGGTCTCGGTCGACGAGCTGCGCATCGCGGTCGACGGCATCCGGGTGACCGCTCCGCTCGAGCTGGCCAGGTCCTGACCGAGCCGACGTGAGCTGAGATGAACCGCACCGACGACCGGACCGAGAAGGTCGCCCGCCTGCTTGCCGAGGCCGAGCGGGTCCAGCACCAGGACCTGCGCCGGTGCACGGCGCTGCTCGACACGATCACCGGCCTGCTCGACGCCAACGACGACCCGTCGTACCGCGCCCGGCTGGGCTTTCTGCGCGGCGAGATCGAGCTGGACCGCGGGAGCCTCACCGGCGCGATGAGTGCCTTCCAGCTCGCCCGGATGGACTGGCTCGCGGCGGGCCGAACGCTCGAGGCCCGCGGCGCCATGCTCGGGCGCACCGCCGTGATGCTGGCCGCGGGGGAGTATGCCGACGTCGTGCTCGTCGTCGGCCGGATCCTCACCGGCATCGAGCGGGGCAGCGCCGGGGACGAGGAGCTCGCGACCCGGCTGCACGTGCGCGCCCACCAGCAGCTCGGCTCCGCCCACGCCGCGGTCGGTGACCTGGCCGCCGCGGTGCGGCACTTCGACCTCGCCGACGACCTCGCCCGTCGTACCGGCGACCGGCGCTCGGTCGCCAAGATCGGCCTCCAGCGCGGCCGGGTCCTGGTCGCCGACGGCCTCGTCCACCGCGCCCTCGACGTGCTGAGCGAGGCGCGGCGCGAGCTGACCCGCGAAGGCGCCACCCTCGACGCCGCCAAGGCGGTGATCCCCATCGCCGAGGCACTGGCGGCGGCCGGCACCCCCGTCTCGGCCATGGAGCTGCTCGAGCGGATCGCCCCCGTCCTGGAGTCCCAGGGCGTCGGTCTCGCCGAGCGCGACCGGGTGCTCGCGGAGGCGCTGCTCAGCGCGGGCCTCGCCGAGGAGGCGCTGAGCAAGGGGGCCGCGGCACGCGACGCGTTCCGGGCGTTCGGGCGGATCGCCGACCTCGGGCGCACCGAGCTCGTCTGCGCAGCGGCGGCGCTGCGCCTGGGGCGCACCGACGCGGCCGAGCGGTCCCTGGACGCCGCCGAGCGGCTCAGCGAGGAGTGCGGCGACGTGGTCACCCGCGACGAGGCGCGCCTGCTGCTCACCCGGCTCGCCCACCTGGAGGGCAACCAGACGGCGGTCAGCACCCGTCTGGCCCGGGTACAGGGCGACGAGACCACCCTGGAGGTCAACCGGGTGCGCGCGATGGTGCTCGCAGCCTGGGTCGCCACGGACCCGTACGACGCCGAGGTGCGGATCGCGCGTGCGTCCGCCGAGGTCGACCGGCTGGCCCGTCCCGAGCTGCGCATGGAGCTGCGGCTCGCGCGCGCCCGGTTCCTGCGCCGGGCCGGACGGGTGAGCGACGCCGCCGACGAGCTGCGTGCAGCGTGCGCGATGCAGCCGCTGCTGGCCCAGCGGCCCCGGGCCACCTCGACCCGCGGCGGCCTGCTCGCCGAGGCCAGCGACGAGCTGATCGACCTGCTCGTCGCGGACGGACGGCACTCGACGGTCATCGAGGCCTGGCAGCGGGTCCGCGCGTCGAAGGCCTCCGCCTTCTCGACCCTGCGCGAGCACACCGCCGGCTGGCACGTCGACGACGCCGCCGCGGCTGTCGCCGACACTGACGACCTCATCGACGCCGCCCGCAACCGGACCACCGACCCCGGACGGGCAGAGGCACCCGACCTGCCGCCGGTGCCCGAGGGCCCGGCCGTCGACTACTACGTCATCGGCGGCGACGTGATCGCCTTCGTCATCCGTGAGGCCCAGGTCTTCGTGCGCCGGCTGACCGGGATCAGCTCCGAGACCGCGCGACTGGTCGACGGCTGGCGGCACGAGTGCCACATGGTCGCCGCGCTCGGCGCCACCGGCCCCACCTCCTCACGCCTCGACGCGCTGTACGAGGTGCTGGTCGCGCCGCTCGCCGACCTGCTCAGCGACATCGAGCTCGAGCCGCTCTCGGTCGCCGGGCACCGGCACCTGCTCGGCGTCCCGTTCGACGCGATGCTCGACGTCGGCGCGCCCTGGCGCGAGCGCTTCGCCCCCGCGCCGGACGTGGTCGAGGAGCCGTACGACGTCCAGGTCGCCGCCACGTCCGTGCTGGTGCTCGCCCTGCCCGACGACGACGCACCCGAGATCGGCGCCGAGGCGGACATGATCGCGACGCTCCTCCCCGACGCCGAGGTGCACCGCGGAGAGGCGGCGACCTCCAAGGTGCTGGCCGCGCGGATGGTCGACGCGGACCTCGTCCACCTCGCGACCCACGGCCGCTTCCATGCCGGCAACCCGCTCTTCTCCGCTCTCCGGCTCGCCGACGGCTGGCTGACCGCGGCCGACCTGGTCGACGGCAGCTTCGCCATGCACGACCGGGTGGTCGTGCTCAGCGCCTGCGGCTCGGGTCGCGCGGCCGGCAACCTGGTGCGGCCGATCGGCCTGGCCTGGGCCTGCCTGAACGCCGGGGCCGCCGGCGTCGTCGCCTCCCTGTGGGTGGTCGACGACGCCGTCACCGTCGAGCTGATGACCGAGTTCTACCGTCACCTCGCGGCCGGCGAGGCGCCACGGCGCGCCCTCGGCCTGGCCCGGCGCCGGGTCGCGGCGTCGTACCCGCACCCCTACTACTGGGCGGCCTTCCGCTACTTCACGCCGGCGTCGTGACCTGGCGCGTGCACGCCCAGGTCGTGGTAGCAGGGGTGGCAGCGGCAGGTCGGCTCGGTGGCCGGGGGAGTGGGCCTCATGCTCCACCAGTGCGCGGCGGAGCCCGGTCTGATCCGTGACCTGGGCCACCCGCGAGCGAAAATCCCCGGCCGTCGGGATCACCGCGACCGGACGGGCGCACCAGTTGACCGTGAGCATGCCGCCGACGAACCTCCGTGCCGACCTCCTCCAGGACTGGCGGGCCAACCGGCCCGACCTCCGCGGACGCCTGGTCATGGTCGCCTTCCGGCTGGCCCACCACGCCAGCCGGAACAGGTACGGCGCCCGCCGGGTCCCCGCGACGGCGTACGGCCTGGTCTACCGGGTGGTCGTCGAGTGGGTGCTCGGCATCGAGATCCCGTGGAAGACGTCGATCGGCCCGGGAGCGCGGCTGCGCCACGGCGTCGGGCTGGTGATCAACGACCGGTCGGTGATCGGCGCCCGGGTCCTGCTGCGGCACGGCGTGACCATCGGCAACGCCGTCGCGGCCGGTCCCTGCCCCGTGATCGGTGACGACGTCGAGATCGGCGCGGGCGCCGTGGTGATCGGCGGCATCACCGTCGGCGACGGGGCGCGCATCGGCGCCAACGCGGTCGTCACCAAGGACGTGCCGGCGGGCGGGGTCGCCGTCGGCAACCCGATGCGGCTGCGGTGAAAGTTTTCCGCGATCACCGGATCACGGAGCGGCCGGCGACGCACTGGTGAGGCGACACCAGCCCCCAGCAGAAGGCCCGACCTACCGATGAACGTGCGCGAGCACCCCGCCAGCCAGGCTCCCGGCCGGGCCGGTGTGCGGGTGCGCGTGGCCACGCTGCTGCCCACGTGGCCGATCGGCGTGATGTTCGCCGGACTGCCGCTGTGGTGGGCGAGCGGGCTGCTCGACGTGGTGACGATCCCGTTCGCCCTGCTCATGGCCTGGCTGCTGACCCGGGCCCACGGGGTCCGGGTGCCGCGCGGCTTCGGCTGGTGGCTGCTCTACTGCGCGTGGGCGCTCGCGTCGGTCGTCATGCTCGACCGCGCCGTGGGCGTCGTGCTCTTCGGCTACCGGTGGCTGCTCTGCGTGGCCGCCGGCGTGATCTTCGCCTACGTCTTCAACGCCCGCGCCACGCTCACCTCGCGCTACCTGTCGGGCACGCTGACCCTCTGGTTCCTCTACGTCGCGCTCGGCGGCTGCCTGGGTCTCCTGGCCCCCACCGGCTCGCTGCGCACGCCGCTGCACCACCTGCTGCCGGCGGCCGCCCGCGGCAACGAGCTCGTCGGGCAGATGACGATCCGGCCGTTCGCGCAGTACAACCCCGGCGGCTTCCTCGAGGTGTCGCCGCGCCCGACCGCGCCCTTCCTGTACACCAACAACTGGGGCAGCGTGTACTCGCTGCTCGCGCCGTTCGTCGTCGTCTACCTGCTGCACACCTGGCGCACCCGCCGCGGCGCGGCCGTCGCCGTGCTCCTCGTCGCCTCGACGATCCCGGCGTTCCTCACCCTCAACCGCGGCATGTTCGTCAGCCTCGGCATCGCCGTCGCCTACCTCGTCGGGCGCGCCGTGCTGGCCCGCAACCTGCGCATCGTCGCCGTCGTCGCGCTGGCGGCGACGCTGGGTGTGGTGCTGTTCAACCTGCTGCCCATCAGCGAGCGGCTGGGGATGCGCCTGAACGAGGACGCCCAGGGGACCAGCAACACCACCCGGATCTCGCTCTACGAGCAGTCGCTGTCGGCCGTCGCCTCCTCGCCACTGCTCGGCCACGCCACACCGATCCCGCCGGCGAACCCGCTGGAGCCGAGCGTCGGCACCCAGGGCCAGCTGTGGATGCTGCTGGTCTCGCACGGCCCGGTCGCGGCATTCGCCTGGATCACGTTCTTCCTCGCGATGTACGCGCGAGGCCGCAGGCGAGGCGACCCGATCGGCGTGGCGGCCTGCACGACGCTCCTCGTCGGGACCGTCCAGCTGCTGTTCTACGGCATGTTGCCCTACGGCCTGCCGCTCCTCATGATCGCTGCGGCTGTCGCGGCCCGCGGTCCCGAGCTTCCCACCACCGAAGGAGACCTGCCATGACCGCGACGGCCTGGCCACGCGTCGGCGTGGTGATCCCCACCCGCAACCGTCCCGACCTGCTGCGCCGCGCCATCGCGTCGGTCGCCGCGCAGGACTACCCGGGCGTCGTCGAGACCGTCGTGGTCTTCGACGGTACGACGCCCGACCCCAGCCTGGTGGCGTCGTACGACAGCGCTCGGCCGGTCCGCGTCGTCAGCAACACACGCGTCGCCGGCCTCTCCGGCGCCCGCAACACGGGGATCCTGGCCCTCGACACCGAGTACGTCGCGTTCTGCGACGACGACGACCACTGGCTCCCGTCGAAGGTACGCCGCCAGGTCATCCGTGCCGAGGCCGCGGACCGCCCCGAGATGGTGACCTGCTCGATCACCGTCGACTACGACGGCATCCGTACCGACCGCTTCGCCGGGACCGACACAGTCAGCCACGCCGACCTGACCCGCTCCATCTACGCGATGCTGCACTCGTCGTGCTTCTTCTTCGACCGCCGCGCGCTGGTCGAGGGGATCGGGCTGGTCAACGAGGAGCTGCCGCAGAGCCAGCTCGAGGACTGGGACATCAAGCTGCGGGCCGCCCAGCGCCGCCCGATCGCCCACCTCGACGAGCCGCTCACCGTGGTCCAGTGGGGCCGGACCTCGATGTTCGCCCGCCGCTGGGACTCCAAGAACGCCGCCCTGCGGGCGATCCTGCAGCTGCACCCGGCGATCGCTGCCGACGCCCGGGGCGCCGCCCGGGTCTACGGCCAGCTGGCCTTCGGTACGGCGGCCGCCGGTGACCGCGCCGAGTCGTGGCAGTGGATCCGGCGCACTGTGCGCACCGATCCGCGGCAGTGGCGCGCCGCGGTCGCTCTCGCCGTCCTGCCCCATCCGCCCAACGCCGAGCGCGTGCTCAACACGCTGCACCGCTTCGGGAGGGGCGTGTGAACGCGCCGAACACGCCGCCCAGCACCCCGCCCATCACCCCGACCGTCACCCCGACCGCGACGACGCCCAGCAGACAAGGAACCCGGACAGTGAGCGCAGACCTGCAGTCCACGGTCGAGATCGGACGATTCGTCCTGGTCCTCCGCCGCCGCTGGAAGGTGGTGGCCCTGGTGAGCGCCGCCCTGGTCGCCGCGGCCTGCGTGTGGACGGTGCTCGCCCCGAGCTCGTCGACCGCGACGACCCAGGTCAACGTCAACGTGATCGCGACCGACCCGTTCGCTGCTCAGCGCACGTCCTCCGACCTGCTGGACCCGGCCACCGAGCGGCAGATCGTGCTCTCCTCCGAGGTGATCGACCGCGCCGCGGCCGACCTCGGCAAGGGCACCGCGCCCCGCTCGGTGCGCGCCGGCCTCGACGCCCAGATGGTCGCCGGCTCCACCGTGATGCGGATCAGCTGGACCGGGGCCGAACCGCGCCGGGCCCAGGCGGTCGCGGACGCGGTCGCCACCGAGTACCTCGCCTACCGCGGCGAGCAGGCCGCCGCCCGCCAGCAGGACGCGCTCGAGCCGCTCGTCGAGCGCCGCGACGCGCTCAACGCCCAGCTGCAGCAGACCGATGCCGGCCGGAGTGCGCTGCTCAGCGAGCTCAACCTGGTCCTCACCCAGATCACCAAGGTCTCCGGCCTCGCGACCTCGGGCGGCACCGTGCTCGTCAAGGCCGCGGACACGCCGCCGGCGACCGGGACGAAGGCATCCACCGTGCTGCTCGCCGCCGGTGTGCTCGGCCTGCTCCTCGGCGCCTTCGCGGTCATCCTCGACGACATGGTCCGGCGCCGGGTGTACGACGCCGCCGACGTGGTCGACGGCAACGGCGGCCCGCTGCTGGCCCGGTTGCAGGCCCGCACCATGGCCGACCTCGACCAGCCGGTCGACGCCGACGCGCTGCAGTCGGTCTGGCACCGGCTCCGCATCCAGATCGCCGACGACATCCCGGTCATCCTCGTCATCGGTGCCACCATCGGCGCGCCGGTCGCCGCGGTCGCCCGCGCGCTCGAGCTGGCCGCGGCCGCGGTCGACGACGCGAGCCCCCAGGTGTCGCGGCGGGTCCGCGCGCTCGCCGTACCAGCGGAGGAGGGCTATGCGGTCGCGCTCTCGCTCGCCCCGCGCGCCACCGTCGTCGTGCTGGTCGCCGAGGACGGCCGGACCACGGTCCGCAGGCTGGCCACCCTGGCCGACCACCTCCGCGCGGTCGGCGTCGAGCCGGCCGGCACCGTGGTCGCGCACCGGTTCACCGAGGCCGCCGGCAACGCACCTGCGCCGGCCCCGGCGGCGGCGTCGCCGGCGGCGGCCCCGGCCGCCGAGCTGCAGACGGGAGAGGCCCGATGAGCCTGCTCGCCGAGCGCCGCGAGTCCGCGCCCCGCTGGATGAAGGACGTCGCCAACCTGACCACCCGCGGCTATGCCCTGGGGACCTCCGCGTCACGACCGGGCCCGGACTTCCTCGTGGTCGGCACGAAGCGCGGCGGCACGACCTCCCTGTACAACTACCTCCAGCAGCACCCCTCGCTGCTCGGGCTGTTCCCGCAGCCCCGCGGCCGCAAGAGCACCGACCACTTCTTCGCCTCGGGCGGGCGCAGCGAGCGCTGGTACCGCTCGCACTTCCACACCGAGGCCTACCGGGCCCGGGTGGCCCGCCGGGAGGGGGAGCGGCCGCTGGGTGGTGAGGCGTCGCCCTACTACCTGTGGGACCCGCGGATCGTGCACCGGGTGCACGCGGCCTACCCGCAGGTGAAGGCGATCGCGTTGGTCCGTGACCCGGTCGAGCGGGCCTGGTCGCACTACCAGGAGCGCACCGAGAACGGCGTCGAGCCGCTCGGCTTCGCCGAGGCCCTGGCCGCCGAGGAGGCACGCACCGCCGGCGAGCTCGAGCGGATGCTCGCCGATCCGGGCTACCACAGCACCGCGCACGACTGGTACACCTACCGCGCCCGCGGCATCTACCTGCCCCAGCTGCGGAACTGGCTCTCGGTGTTTCCGGCCGAGCAGCTGCTCGTGCTGCGCAGCGAGGACATGTACGACGACGTGCAGGCCGTCTTCGACCGGATCTGCGCCTTCCTCGGGGTCCGCGAGTACGCGCTGCCCGACGTACGACCGCGCAACGCCAGCCGGACCAAGTCGTCGGTGCCGCAGCCCTGCCGCCGCGAGCTCGCCGAGTTCTTCGAGCCCCACAACCGCGCGCTGGAGGAGTTCCTCGGCCGCGACCTGGGCTGGACCACGCCGGGATCGCTGCGGTGACCGGGCCCGACCTCGGCGCGGTCGCGCACCTCGTCGAGCAGCTGTGGGGGCCCGCGCTCGCCACCGGCGACCTGCGCCTCGACCTCGGCCGCGGCGCCACGCCGGGCTGGACCGACGTCGAGACCTACCAGGCGCTGCCGTCGATCGCCTCGGCCACGATGCTGCTGCCCACCGCCGAGCGCCGCGTTCTCGCGGGATCGCTCCTCAACTTCCGCCGGCTGCGCGACCCAGGCACCCGGGTCCAGCGTCGCCTGCTCGGGTCGCTGGCCGCCCGCGGCGTACCACTGCCCTTCCCACAGGTCCGGGTCCAGGCGCGCGTCGGCGCAGGACGGCGCGTGCCGCTGCCGACCGAGCAGGTCGCGGCCGACCTCGGCCTGCCGCGGGTCCACGCCTCGATCGGGGTGCGCACCGGCTCCAACCGGAAGGCGACCCTGCAGCTGGTCGACGACGCCGGTGTCGCCGTGGGCTTCGCGAAGTTCGCCTGGGACCCGGCGAGCACCGGCGCGGTCGCCCGGGAGGCCGCCGCGCTGCGGGCCCTCGCCGGCGGCACCGACGCCGTGCGGGCGCCGCGGCTGCTGGCCGAGGGCAGCTGGCTCGGCCGGCCCTACCTCGTGACCGAGCCGCTGCCCGCCGCCAGCCGACGCCCCGATCCGAACCTGCTCCCGACCGCAGAGGAGGTCTTCGCACCGGCCCCGGTCGGGCGCCGCGACGTACTCGCCCGGACCGGACAGCTCCAGGACCTGCGACTGCGCCTGGACGTGCTGCGCGCCGGCGGTGCCGACCCCGAGCTGGTCGACGCGCTCGACGACCTCCTCGCCCTGGTCGCGGACGTGGAGGTCCCCGTCGCGGCGCGCTGGCACGGCGACTTCACCGCGTGGAACTCCGCCCGCGACGAGCAGGACCGGCTGTGGTGCTGGGACTGGGAGTCCTCCGAGCTCGACGCCGTGGCCGGGCTGGACGCGATCCACTGGGTCGCCGGCGGCGCGACCCTGGCCGGCACGCGCTACGACGGCGCCCTCATCGCCACCGCCCTCGACCGGGCCGCGCCCGTGCTCACCGCCGCCGGGCACTCCCGCGCCGGCGCCGTCGTCGTACCGGTGGTGTATGTCGCCACGCTGGTCGAGCGTGCCCTGTCCCTCGCGGTCGGCAACGGGCGCTGGGACGACGCCTGGCTGCGCCGCGACGAGGCGGCCGCGCTCCTCGCCCACGCCCGCACGCTGGCTCCTGCGCGGGTCGGCGCCGATGTCCACTGCTGAGGCCACCCGCGCCTCGGGTCCGCCCGAGGTCGGGGCCGAGCTCCGCTCGGCGGCCCGCGGCGGCGTGGTCACCGTGGCCGGCGCGGCCACCAGCACCGCGATGGGCTTCGTCCTGACCATGGTCCTCGCCCGGCAGTTCGGTGCCACGGGGGCCGGCGTGGTCCAGCAGGTGATCGCAGTGGCCACGCTCGCCCTCGCGCTGGGGCGGGTCGGCACCGACACCACGGCCGTGTGGCTGCTGCCCCGGCTGCGCACCCAGGACCCCGGCCACCTGCGCGCGGCCTGCACCACGCTGCTGGCGGTCGCCGCCCTCGGCGGCACCGCCGTGGCGCTCGCCTGGTCGGCGGTCGACGCGTTCGGCGACGGCGCCGTGCTCGGCGACGCCCGGGTCGACGACGCGTTCTCGGCCGTCGCCTGGGCGCTCCCGTTCGGGGCCGTGATGATGACGGCGCTGGCTGCGACCCGCGGCTTCGGCGGGGTGCTCCCGTTCAACCTGATCGGCAACATCGCCGTACCCGCCCTGCGGCCCGTGCTCGTCGTGCTGATCGGCGTCCTCGGTGGCTCGGCGGTCGCGGCGGCCACCGGGTGGGCGGTGGTGCTGGTCCCCGGCGCCTGCCTCGCCGTGCTGGTGCTCGCCCGGCGGCTGCGCGGCGCCGAGCGTGCGCTCGGCGGACCCGGCACCGCTCGCCCGACCCGTGCCCTGGTCCGCCAGATCTTCGGCTTCGGCCTGCCCCGCACCGTCTCGACACTGCTCGAGCAGGCCCTGGGCTGGCTCGACGTGGTCCTCGTCGGCGTGCTGCTCGGCCCCGCCGCCGCCGGCGTCTACGGCGTCGCCTCCCGCTTCGTGGCCGGCGGCCTGGTCATGATGACCGCGCTGCGGATCGTGGTCGCCCCGCAGTTCAGCGCCAGGCTCGCCGCCGGGGAGAACGCCGAGGCCGGCCGGCTCTACGCGATCACCTCGACCTGGATCGTCTTCTTCGGCGTCCCGGTCTACGTGCTGCTGGCCTGTTTCGCGCCGTTCGTCCTCTCGATCCCGGGCCCGGAGTTCGGCAGCGGCCGCACCGCGATGGTCCTGCTCTGCGTGGGCGGCGTCGCGTTGCTGGCCGCCGGCAACCTCCAGTCGCTGCTGCTGATGACCGGCCGCAGCGGTCGCGCCCTGGCCAACAAGGTCGTCGTGGTCGCCACCAGCGTCACCTGCAACCTGGTCCTGATCCCCGTCTGGGGCATCGCCGGCGCGGCCACCACCTGGGCGCTGTGCTGGACCCTCGACGGTCTGCTCTCGGCCGTCCAGGTCAGCCGGCTCACGGGTATCCGCCCGTCCGTCGGCCGGATCGGTGCCGGCATCGGCGTCGGCGTGCTCGTCGCCGGCCCGGCGTCAGCGATCGGGATCGTCGTGGGCGGGCAGAGCCTGGCTGGCTTCGTGGTCGCGCTCGTGATCACCGGCCTGGGTGTCGTCGTCGCGGCGCGGCTCTGTCGGCGGTTCCTTCACCTCGACCAGTTCGCGGGAATCGTCAGGCGGCGAGGTCGAACCTGAGCGAGTGCTCGGCGTGGAGCTGGTACTCGGCTCGGGTGATCGCGGTGGTGCCGCCGCCGGTGACGAGGCGGTAGAGGCCGTGGGGTGTGCCCCAGATCCACTTGTCGGGGCCGAGCTGCATCACGGTGTAGCCGTGGTGGGTCTTCGCGCGGTGGTGGTGCCGGGCGAGGGGTGTGTCGTTGTGATCACCGGTCTGGCCGGGTGGTCCGTGCTTGTCGTACGGCGTGGTGTGGTCGTGGTCGGGGGCTCGACCTTGTTTCGTGAAGAGGTTGGTGGCGTGGGGGAACACGTCCCCGACCGTGCGTAGCTGGGTGCGACGTTTGACGTCGGTGGGGTGCTCGTAGCCGTTGACCGACCGTCCGGTGTGCAGGTCGATCACCGGCTGGACCGTGATCGCCGCGTGCTGGCGGAGCAGGTTGCGGACCTGGTCGAGGAGTCGCGGTCCGAGGTTTTCGACCCGGGTGACGGGTCCGAACTCACCGGTGTCGGTCAGGGAGACGTGGACGATGAGCTCGGCGGTCGGGCTGCGGGGGTCTCGTGACGGTTGCTGCGCAACCTCCTCGACCTCCGAGGTGCCCGGGGTGTCGTCGATGCCGTTCAGGAACGCGAGGACGGCGGCCGGGTCGGCGAGCATCGCGAACGCCTCGGCCCGCCAGTGGTCCATCGACAGTGGTTCGGCACTGTCGGGGACGTCGGCGTGCTCGGCGAGGGCAGCAGCGAGGTCGTCGACCGTGTGCTGGTGGGCGAGGGCGTCGGCCTCGTCGAGCCGCGCGAACACCGTCCCCACACCTGCCTGACTGTCGCTCTCGTCGAGCTGGGAGCCCGGACGAGGCTTGGGGTACCAGACACCCTTCTGGTTCTGGTTCTTGTCGATCCGGGCCTGGTGAGCGGCGGGGTCGGCCTCGATCACCTTGGCCTCGGCGATGGTGAGGATCCTGGACGGCGCCTGGTCCAACGCAGCAGCGACCGCGGTGTCGACGATCCGGACCTGGTGGCGGTCGAGGTTGCGGGACATCCGTGCGACCCGCCGCACCACCCACACCTCGCAACGTCCCTGCTGGACACCAGCCCACACGCCAGGGAGTCGGTGACGCAGGTCGAACGCGTCGGCCAGGGCGCCACGGGTCGCGAGCACGTGCTCGTGACGGGCGATCGCCATCTCGACCAGCGCGAGGTCCGCGACCTCCGGGGTCCCGTCCCCGCCCAGGCTGATCAGCCGCGGTCCGCCATACCGGACCGGTACGGCGCCGGGCTCGGCCTGCGGGTCACCGGAGTGGAGGTCGGCCCAGGCGAGCAGCAGCTCGAGCTGCCGGACCTCGGCCTTCCGCCGATCCCGGACGCCGTCCTCGGCCGCGTGGAGCAGCTGCTCCGGCGTGGCGTTGGAGAGGTCCGAGATCATGCTTCGATTCTATCGCACACATGTTCGAATGGCGAGCCTTGTTGTGGACTTTTCCCTTGTTTCTAGGGGTTTTCGGCCGCGCGCGCGAACCGCGGCCCGACCGCCGAACCCAGCCACCTCCCGACCGTCCTCGTCGCTGCCTTTCGGAACGCAACCGGCTACGTACCCGAAGCCCGCGGACAGTTCGCGCGACCAGCCCAGTGGTTTCGAGGCTCGTCGCTGGCGCTCCTCGCACCTCAACCATCGGGCGAGGTCGGTTGTGGTGGTCTCGTGACGGTCGCTGCGCGACCTCCTCGACCTCCGGCCGCGAACTGTCGCCCGGCCGCGGAACCCAGCCACCTCGCGACCTCCTCGACCTCCGGCCGGGAACTGTCGCCCGGCCGCGGAACCCGGCCACCTGGCGCCCCTTCGTCGTCGCTGCCTTTCGGAACGAAGCCATCTACATGTCCTAAGCCCGCTGGGAGTTCGCGCAATAGCTCAGGTGGTTTCGAGGCTCGTCGCTGGCGCTCCTCGCGCCTCAACCACCGAAATCATGGGCGCCGGTCAGCCCCGCGCCCGCACCCACGTCCGCACCGAGTCGACGAGGAGCGTCGACCGCCCGCCCGACCAGTCGTCCCCGATGCGGGGTGTGCCGCCCCAGCCGCCGACCTGCAGGTTGATCCGCAGGCTCCATCGCTTGCCCGCGTCGTAGTAGTCCTCGTACCAGGTGGGTGAGCCGGCGCAGAAGGCCGAGGAGACGCGCCCGTCGATCCACATCACGATCAGGCCGGGCGTCTTGCGCACGACGTAGTCGTGCCAGGCGGTTCCGGTGCGGTCGCCGAGGCCCGCGAGCTCGAAGCGCCGGGCGGCGACGCGGTGCCCGGCGCCGTAGGCGCTGTGGATGCTCTGGCTGACCCGGGCGGGCTCGCCGGGCCGGCGGGTCGTCTCGGCGAGGTCGATCTCACCGCCGCTGCGGTCGGTGGGGCGCAGCCACAGGGGCGCGGCCCACAGGCCCTGGCGTGACGGTGCCTTCGCTCGTACGGCGACCTGGAAGGTCGGCGGGAGCGAGTAGCGACCGTCGGTGTCGACGAAGCCGGAGGTGTAGCTGCGCCCGCCGGCCGCCTCCTGGCGGGCCGTGATCGCGAGCCGGCCCCGCCGGGTCGCGACATTGCGACCCAGTAGGTAGGCCACGTCGTGGTCGAGCCGGGTCTCGTCGCGGGTGTTCCAGATCCGTGGCCGGAGCCGGTCGAAGTCCTCGTCGAGGTCCTCGCGCCAGCGTGCCGAGGTCGGCGGCAGGTCGGCCCGGATCGCCGCCCGGGGGCGGCCGAGGAGGCAGCCGCGGCTGGCCGCGGGTACCTCCCGCAGGTCGGCGAGGGTGAGCGGACCCGAGGGGGTCGGGCCGGCTGAACCGGTCGACGGCGTAGCGGCGCCGCCTTCCTCGAGGGCACTCACGGGGGCGGCGGTCTCGTCGAGACGCAGCGCCACCAGGACCGCGGCCACGGCGGCGAGCAGGCACAGTCCGACCGCCACCCGGCGACGACGGGCAGCGACGGGCATCGGCCGGAGACCCTCCCATGTCCGCGCCGGGAGCAGCGAGGTCATCCTGCGCTCGTCGCGAGTGCCTGGAGTCGGAACGTGACGTCCGGTGTGGCCCGGTAGTTGAGGTGCGTCTCGACAGCGATCTCGTTGGCGCCGGGCCGCAGGAGCGCCAACGGCACCTCCACCACCAGCGGGTCGGCCTGCGCCGCCGCGTCGCGGATCGCGGCACTGGCGTAGGTGGTCGAGGTCAGCGGTCCGGCGGGCAGCCCCTTGCGGGCGACCTCGACCCCGTTGACGTAGACGGCCGCGCCGTCGTTGGCGAGCACGGTCAGCTTGAGCGAGGACAGCTGTGCGGGCTCGGCCACCTCGACGGTACGCCGGAAGTAGGCCGTCAGCGGGCGGTCCTTGGTGGTGGGGAAGGTGTCGATCGGGGTGGCAATCGAGGCGGTGCCCCAGCCCAGCACGGCCGAGCCCGTGGGCCATGCGCTGTCGTCGTAGGCCGGCTGCGCCCAGGTGTCGGCCGGAGGGGTGCTCTGGTACCACCAGGACCAGGTCGCGTCGGTCGCGACGAGCTCGCTCACCCGGGCCACCGTGAGGACGGGTGTGCTGGCCGAGACGTTGCCGGCCGCGTCGGCAGCGCGGACGAAGTAGCGTGCGGTGCCGTCGAAGGGCAGCGTGATGCTCGTGGCGGTCGTGGTGGCGACCGGCCGGTCGCCGCGCAGCACCTGGTAGTGCACCTTCCCCGCGTCGCTGCTGGCGTTCCAGCCGAGGGTCACCGCGCTGCCGGTCTGGCTGACGACCCGGAGGTCGCCGGGCCGCGACGGCGCGCTGACGTCGCGCGGACTGAACCGCGCGAACCCGCCGGACGGGTCCTTCGCGCTGCGCGCGGAGGAGGCGGTGACGATGTCGCCGCCCATCCAGACCCGGCCGTTGGTGTCGGTCGTGATCGCCCAGATGCCGCTGCCGATGCGGGACTTGAAGGTGGGCGTGAAGCCGGGGATCCGCTCGCCGGTGCTGGCGTCGAAGGCGCCGGCCCAGTGGATGGCGTCGGCCTGGCTCCAGGGGGTGGAGTCGAGCGGCCAGGTGACGGCGTCGGTGTAGGTGTTGGCGTTGCAGTGGCACCCGGCGTACATGACGTCGCCGTCGCGGGCGAGGGCCTGGAGGTCGCCGTGCGGGTCGAAGATCGTGGTCCGCTTGCGGGCGAAGGTGGCCGGCGAGAAGCCGAACATGCTGTGTTCCGAGCCGCCGACCCACACCTGGCCGGGGCCGGTCGCGACGGTGCGCTGGTAGTCGTTGGTGTTGCTCCAGGTCGGGTTCCACGCGGGTGTGGCCAGGGCGCCGTCGCCGGCCATCATCACGGCGGCCGCCCGCTTCGCGGCGATCGCCCCGCGTGCCTGGGAGAAGAAGCCGACCGCGTAGACCTGGGCGTCGTCGTCGGAGCCCGCGACGCTGGCGACGGTGCCGTTCAGCTCCGGGTTCCAGCCCGACCACGCCGAGCCGTCGGAGACCCGCACCCGGGCCAGGTTGCGCATGTAGCTCCAACCGGACTGGGCGGCGTTCTTCACGTGGGTGAAGCTGCCGCCGATCACCAGGTCGTCGCCGACCACGGCGAGGGACCGCACGGAGGTGACGCCACCGGTGATGCGGTTCTCGATCTGGGTCGAGAAGCCGGTCGAGGTGGCCCCGGTCCGGGGGTCGAGCGCGACGATGGCCGATGCGGACTGCCCGTTGACCTGGCTGAACAGGCCGCCGGCCACGATCCGGCCGTCGGGCAGGGTCGCCAGGGTGCGGACCTGCTGGTCGAAGGTCGGGCGGAACGACGAGATCCAGGCGCCGGTGGCGACGTCGAAGGCCGCGAGGTAGGGCTGCTCCCACTGGCTGCCGTCGTCGGAGGTGACGTAGCGGAAGTTGCCGGCGACGAACATCCGGTCACCTGACTGGGTGAAGGCCTGGACCTCCACGTCGCCCTCGGCGGAGGGGGTGGACGCCATGCCGGTGACGCCCCAGGTCAGGGAGTCCGCGAGCGACGAGGCCTGCGCGCGCTGCTCGAGGGCCGTCGTACCGCCGTCGGGGATCGCGGTGAAGCCGGTCGAGGTGACCCGCGGCCGCAGGTAGACCTGGGTCACCGGCAGCGCGCTGCCACCGTTGGTGGGGGAGTAGAGGTACGACGAGTCCGAGCTGGATCCGATCGCCTTGGTGCCGTAGCTGAAGCCGTAGCTCCAGCCGGTCACCTCGCGGCTGCGGGTGTCGACCCACTTCCAGGTGCTGTCGGAGCCGAAGGACGTCGTGATGCCGCCGGTCCTGGTCGTGCCGGCGATGGTGGACGACGACAGTGGGTGCCGGGCGTCGAAGGTCCAGACCCAGCGGTCGCGGCTGGCCAGCTTGAAGCGCGTCTCCTGCCAGCTCGAGCCGTCGGACTTGGCGGCGCGGCGCAGCCGGATGCCGTCGGCGAGGGCATCGACCCGGCCGCCGTCGAGCAGCTGGTCGATGGTCGCGCTGGACAGCTGGTGCGCGTCCGCGCCGCCTGCGTAGCCGGGGTCGAGCAGGCCGGTGTCGGCGTCGCGGCCGTCGTAGTCGGTCGTCCACCCGTTGCGGCCCTTGCCGACCAGCACCCAGCCGCCCCCGTCGGTCGTCTGGTCGCAGTAGACCTGGAGCGGCTCGGACATCGCAGGCGTCACCAGCCAATAGGCGCCGTTCGGCGCACTGGGCCGCTGCTGCTTGATCTCCCAGCAGGAGCCGGCCGCGGTGTCGGGCGCGGTGCCCAGCTGGGCCGCCGGGATCGTCTGGCTCGCGACGGCCGCGCGTGCCGGCGTCGGGGCGCCGAGGGTGACCAGGCCGGCCCCGAGAGCGAGGCTGCTGAGGAGCGCGACAGGGACGCGAAGGTTGGGCAACGGGGGGATCCTGACGTGTCGGGCATGGGAAGGTGTGCCCCATGCGGGCACGAGTCTGGCCGGATCAGGCGCTCCGCGTCGTCCACAACGTTGTTGAAGAAGGAGCGGTGCGAGGGTGAGGCAGGTCACGTCCTGGGTGGGATGGGTGCTGGCGACCGCGGTCGTCGCCGCGGGCTGCTCGGGCGGGGACGAGCCGGACCAGAAGGAGCCGGCGTCGGGTGGCGCGGACGCGACGGCCACCGCGAGTGCGGGTGTGACCGGCACCGCGACCGGCACCCCCAGCGGCACGACCGCCGCCACGCCCGGCGCGCCCCAGGTCCAGGGCAAGGGCGTCCCGGCGGCCAGGGCGTCGGCCGCCACCGACGCGGTCGGCAAGGCGCTCACCTCGCTGAACGACGCCCTGGCCACGCCGGCCGAGGCGCCTTCCATCCTCGACGACGCCGTGGTCGGCGCGGCCAGGGAGGCGCTGCTGGCGCAGGCCGCGGAGTACGAGGAGAATGGCTGGACGGTGACCGGTGAACCCACGATCCTGCGCACCGTCGTGCGGGGGAAGGGCTCCCGGGTCCGGGTCCGGGCCTGTGTCGACCAGTCCGCGGTCGTGGTCACCGACAGTGCCGGCAACCGGCTGCCGACCGGCACCGGGGCGCCCCGGACCTGGCTGATCTTCACCCTCGAGCAGGCGCCCTCGGGCTGGCAGGTCGTCGAGCAGACCTTCCCGGCGGACCCTGACTGCTGATCGCGCGTCGGTCAGGCCACGTCCGGCATGGCCGGGCGCAGGCCCGGCCGCGCCTGCTGGCCGCGCCGGCTCACGGTCAGCGCGGCCGCCTCGAGCAGGTGCTCGAACGACAGGTCCTCCAGTTGGGGGACCGCGACGACCAGACCGCGCTCCGCAAGTCCCTGGACCATCCGGACCTGGTGGTCGTCGACGTGCTCACCGTGAGCGGCACGCCGCGGCAGCACCACGGGGACCTTGCCCGCGGTGAGTGCGGTGAGGATCGACCCCGCCCCGCCGTGGGTGATCACGACGTCCGCCGTGCTCATCGCGGAGGACATCTCCCTGCCCGTCAGCCAGCGGTTGCGGTCGGCGCCGTCGCTGCCGACGGTGTCGCCGACCTGCCAGGTGACGTCCACTCCCGCGGGGACCGTGCCGAGGACCGCGTCGACCGCCCGCGGGAACGGGAAGTGCTCACTGCCGAGGGCGACCATGACCCGGCGGACCTGGGCATCGTCCGGGTCGGAGACGACCTCGAAGGTGCTGAACGTGTCGAGGCCGTGCTCCCAGGGTTCGGGCCAGCCCGGCTGCGGGGCGAGCAGCCGGGTCCGCGGCAGCAGCGCGGCCAGCCGGCCGGTGACCGACGGGCTGTCCAGCCTGGCCACCGACTCGACGTACAGGATCGGGGTGCGCAGCAGCGCGGCCGCGACCAGGTGTGGCGTCGCCTGCGCCGCACCCGTCGACACGACGAGTCGCGGGCGCAGCCGCCGGTGCAGCCGTACGGCGAAGCGCAGGTTGCGCAGCGCCTTGCGGTACTCACCGGACTGCACCAGCGGTGACCAGGTCACGCTCTCGCGGGCCAGCCGGTCATCGGTCTGGATGTGTCGCGGCACCACCCAGTGCCGCTCGTGGCGCGGGATCTCGAGGGCCTCGACGACCAGCTCCAGCTCGTTGAAGTGACCTCCGACCGACGACGTCAGCAGGACGGGGTCGAGTGCGGTGGCCATGGGCCGACGCAACCTCAGCGCGTCGCCCGGGTGGTGGCCGATCGGAAAGCTTCAACAATCTTGGCCAAAGCGATGGATCACGCACGGCCCATTCCTGCACTGGAGAGGGGAGCACCGGGTCTCCGGAGCTCCGGTGAGACCGCTCGACAGTGAGGACGCCCGATGACGACACTCCAGGCCAGGCCGCGGCCGGCTCAGCACCCGAGGTCCGCCCGTCGTCCCGCCAACATCTCCGCCAACGTCTCCGCCGACATCTCCGCCGAGGCGCAGGTACGCCGCTACCAGGCCCAGCTGCACGAGATCAACGCGACCGTCGCCGGCCTCGCCTCGGCCGCTGAGCTGCTGTCCGTGCTGCCCCCCGGCAAGCGTGGCCGCTTCGAGGCGATGATGCTCAGCGAGCTGCGCCGCCTCCAGCGGGTCGTCGTCGGCGCGCCCGAAACCACCTGGGGCGTCGTCACCGTCGACGACGTCGTGGCGCCCCTCGTCGCCGCCCACATCGCACGCGGGAGCCGGGTCGGCTGGCAGGGTTCGGGCCTGCACGCGCTCGGCTGCGCCGACGTGGTGAGCGAGGCGGTCAACGTGCTCCTCGACAACGCCGCCCGGCACGGCGCGGGCGACGACATCCGGGTCGAGGCCCATCGGTACGCCGCCCGGGTCGAGGTCCGCGTCACCGACGGCGGCGCCGGGATCCCCGCCGACCTGCGGCCCGAGGTCTTCGGCTGGGGACGCCAGCGGACCGGCTCGGCCGGGCAGGGCATCGGCCTGGCCGTGGCGCGCGGCCGGCTGCGCGAGTGGAACGCCGACCTCCGGCTCGAGGACGCCGTCCGCACCACGTTCGTCATCGACCTGCCGGCGCCGGGGGACGCCCGGTGAGCATGGTCGAGCGCCGGGTCGCGATCCTCGACGACCACGAGCTGCTGGCCGAGTCCCTGGAGATCGCCCTGTCCGTGCACGGTTACGACGTACGGCGGGTTCCGGTACCCGTCGACGGCGGCGCACCTCGCAGCCTCGTCGACGCCCTGGTGCGGCTGCGCCCACGGGTCCTGCTCCTCGACCTCGACCTCGGCGCCTTCGGTGACGGGACCACGCTGATCGCGCCGCTGCAGCGCGCGGGAGTGCGGGTCGTCGTCCTCACCGGCGCGACCGACCGGGCGCGTTGGGGGCGCGCGCTCGCCGAGGGCGCGCACACCGTGCTGTCCAAGGCGAGCGCGCTGATCGAGGTCATCTCGACCGTGCGGCGCGTCGACGACGGCCACGCGGTCCTCGGCCCGGAGGAGCGCGCCGAGCTCGTCGCGGCGTGGCGCGGCCGGGTGGCGGAGCGCGGCGCCGACGACCTCCGGCTCGCCCGGCTCAGCCCCCGGGAGGCCCGGGTCCTGGGCCTGCTGATGACGGGCATGCACGTGCGCGACATCGCGGTCGACCGGGTGGTCTCCGAGGCCACCATCCGCTCCCAGGTGCACGCGATCCTCACCAAGCTCGACGTGTCCTCGCAGCTGGCCGCCGTCTCCCTCGCCCACCGCAGCAACTGGCAGCCACCGGCGTACGCCTAGGCGGCAGGACCAGAGCCCGTCCGAGATTTCTGCGCAGCCCGTGGATCAACCCGCACCACCGCCCGCACTGGAGAGGAGTCAGGTCGTCCGGCCCCACATCCCGTCCGACCTGACACCCCGATCCCTGACCGACACAGGAGCAACTCCGTTGGCCGACCCGACCGATGACGCCGCCGCCGAGCCGAGCTGGCCGTCGTTCATCCCGCACCGCGAGATCGACGGGCTGCTCGAGCGCGTCGAGAACGCCGCCAGCCTGGAGCCCGCCGAGGCCGCACGCCTGCTGCGGATGATCTCCAAGGAGGCGCAACGGCTGCGGGCGATGGCGCTGCGGATGACGACGGAGAAGCTCGCGGAGGCCGACCGGGAGGCCAGCGGGATCCTCAGCGAGGCGCTGACCCACGCGGACTCCATGCGCAGCATCGGCCTCGCGACGCTCAACTCCCGGCTCGACGAGGCGGACCGGCTGATGGCCACGGTCCGCGAGGCCTTCCGCCTGGAGCTGCGGGCCGCCGACCTTCGCGACGCCTGACCCCGACGACACCCACGACGACCCCGTTCCCTGGAGGAATCCGATGTTCAACCGCCAGCGCAACCAGAGCGGACAGCAGTCCGCGATCGCCTCGGCCTTCGACGACGTCCTCGCCGAGCTCGGCTCCAAGGCCGCCGACGCGCCCGCCGGGACCGAGGAGGGCGAGGCGCCCGAGGCAGCCACCGGTGCCGCCGCGGCCGAGCCGGGCGAGCCGGCCGAGCCGGCCGTACCGAACGGAGCAGCCCCCGCACCGTCGGTGACCGACCGGATCACCGAGCACGCCGAGACCCTGCGTGCCACCCGCGACGCACAGCACAAGGCCGAGGAGATGCTCGCCTTGGCCGCCACCGCCCGCAGCGAGGCCACCGACCAGGCCGAGCAGATCGTGCTCGAGGCCAAGTCGGCCGCCGAGCAGGTCCGCGCGGACGCCGACGAGGAGGCCGAGCGCACCCGTCGCGAGGCGGTCGAGTGGGTCAAGGAGCAGCGGGACCGGGTCGAGAGCGCCACCGCGCTGCTCACCCGCAACGCCGAGCGCGACGCCGAGAACATCCGGACCGAGGCGATGCGCTCGGCCATGATCGAGGCCGAGCAGACCGCACGCCTCTACGTCGGCGAGGCCGCCGCCCGCGGGGCCCGCGACGCGGAGGAGATCCGCGGGACCGCGCGCGAGGTGCTGCACCGCGCCGCCGAGCTCGGGGCCGACCTACAGACCTCGCTCGGCGAGCTGGTGCAGGTGCTCCAGCTGGCCACGGGCGCCGTCAGCGACCAGCTCAGCGCGATCGACCAGCTCCTCGACGAGGTGCGCCGCGACTCCGCGGCCGCCCCGGCGCCGGAGCCCCAGGACGCACCGAGCGACGAGTCGGGCGAGAGCACCGACACCGACGAGACGCCGGAGGACGCCGGGACGCCGGAGAAGGACGAGAAGGACGACCGGTCCGACGCCGGCGACGGCTCCCGCAAGCTCGGCGCGCTGTTCCGCGACCAGGCGAACTGACTCCTCGCCGCGCGCCTCCCCACCCCGCACGACCCGTACATCCAGTGAGGACCAGCAGATGACCACCACACACCTTGACCCCACCGACCAGCCGTCGGTGTCGTCGGTGGCCCGAGGGGGCTTCCGGGCACTCGGCGCCCTGATCTGGCGCCGGCGCTGGGTCGTCCTGCTGGTGTTCGCGCTCGTGGTCAATGCGGTGGCGGCCGGTCTGGTGATCGCCCCGCGGGAGTACACCGCCTCGGCCCGGGTCGCCGCGACCCCGCCGGCGGGCGTGACCACCACCTCGCCGGCCAGCTACACCGACCTGCTGGGGACGGTGGCCGACGTCGCCCGGTCCCGCCCGCTCCTCGAGGACGTCGCGGCCAAGGTGCCGCACCGCTCGGTCGCACAGCTGCGTGACGAGGTCGAGGGCAAGGTCATCCCGGGCACCGTCATCATCCAGGTCTCGGTGCACGACACCGACCCCGACCGGGCCGCCGAGATCGCCAACCTCGTGGTCGCGGCCCTGCCGCTGCACGACCCCAGCAGCGGCTCCTTCGAGTTCAAGGTGACCGAGGACGCCGTCGCCCCGGACCGGTTCAGCTCGCCGAACGTCCCCGTGACCGCGCTCGCCGGCCTCCTGCTCTCGCTCCTGCTCGCCGTGCTCGCCGCCGCGGTCGTCGACCGACTGTTCCGCACGGTCGGCGACGCCGAGGAGATGGGGGAGATCACCCAGACCTCGGTGCTCGGCGTGATCCCGAAGCCCGACGACCTCGACAGCGTCCCGGCGATCGAGCCCCGCGCCGACGAGTTCCAGGCACTGCGCGCCCTGCGGATCGCCATCGAGTTCGCCAGCGTCGAGGACCCGAGCCGCCTGCTCGTCGTGTCGTCCGCCAGCACCTCCGAGCCGGCCGCCGGCTGGCTCGAGGTCAACGTGGCCGCGGCCCTCGCCGACGTCGGACACCGGGTCCTGGTGATCAACGCCGACCGAGACGCCAAGGTCCACCCGGCCCTCGAGAACCCCGGCGAGCCGGGCCTGTACGACGTGCTCGCCGGCTCCTGCGACCTGCGCGACGTCGTCGTCGCGGGTCCCGCCCCGCGCATCGACGTGCTGCCGCTCGGCCAGGCGCACCTGGCCGCCCCGAGCCTGCTCGAGATGCGCTTCCGCGGCCTGCTCGACGACACCGAGGGCCTCTACGACGTCGTCATCGTCCACGCCGCCTCGGTCGCCAGCTCCGAGGACGCCCGGATCATGGCGATCCACGGCGCCATGGTGCTCACCGTGCCGTCCGGCCGCGTGCACCCGCGCTCGGTCCAGCGCGCCGCCGAGCACCTGCGCACCATCCGCCTGCGCGTCCTCGGCACCGTCCTCGTCGGTGCCCGGCCGGGACGCCGCAAGCGGCTGCCCCGCTCGTCCTGACGTCACGGACCGACCCCACCACAAGGAGTGGCATCGATGATCAGCACTCACGCCGGGACGTTCGAGGACATCGACGGCTTCCTGGCCCACCTCGAGTACGCGGTCACCGTGGACCAGGCCGAGGCGCCACGCGTCCTGCGCTCGCTGGCCGACCACGCCCGCAGGGTGCGCGGCAGCACCTTCCGGCGTACGACCGAGATGCTCGACGAGGGCAGTCGCGAGGCGGACCGGATCGTGGCCCGGTCCACCGCCCAGGCCGAGCAGATCCTGCAAGCGGCCCTGGTCGCCCTCGACCGCCGCGTAGACGAGGCTGGTCAGCTCGGTGCGAGCACCCGCGCCGCGCTCGAGGTCGAGCTGCGGGGCCGGCCGTGAGCGCCCAGCAGGCGACGCCGGACGTGGTCGCGGTGGCCGCGACGGTCGACCCGGCGCCGGTGGTGGTGCCCTTCTTCGAGGTGCACGCCCACGGCCGGACCCGCGACCTGGGCGAGGCCGTGGTCGCGCTCGCGCTCCTCGTCGTGCTGCTCCCCGCGGTGATCCTGATCGCCCTCCTCGTCGTCGGCACCAGCCGGGGACCGGTGCTGTTCCGCCAGCAGCGGGTCGGGCACGGCGGCCGGCTGTTCGAGGTGCTGAAGTTCCGGACCATGTACGCCGACGCCGAGGCCCGCGCTGCCGAGGTCTTCGCCCGCGGCCACGACGGATCGGGTCCGCTCACCAAGCTCCACGTCGATCCCCGCGTGACGCCGGTCGGGCACTGGCTGCGCCGGCTCTCCCTCGACGAGCTGCCCCAGCTGTGGAACGTCGTCAACGGCACCATGTCGCTGGTCGGCCCTCGACCCAACACACCGACCGAGGTGGCGCGGTTCGCGCCCGCCGAGCACCGCCGGCACGCCGTCCGGCCCGGGATGACCGGCCTGGCCCAGATCAACGGCCGCAGCGACCTCGAGTGGGACCAGGCGATCAACCTCGACCTCGAGTACGTCGACCACCACTCACTCCGGATGGACCTGCGGATCCTGCTCCGGACGCTGCCGGCCGTCTTCGGCGGCCGGGGAGCGTACTGACATGCGGGTCCTGCACGTCGTCGAGTCGTTCGGCGGGGGAGTGCTGAGCGCGGTGCTCAGCATGGTCGACGCGACGCCAGACATCGAGCACCAACTCGCGATCTGGCACCGACGCGACCATGCCGACACCGGCGACGAGCGCGCGGCCTTCGCCGCGGTGCACGTCCTCCCGGGCCCGCCGCGCCGGGCGGCGCGGGGGCTGCGCAACCTGGTGCGTCGGGTCGGAGCAGACCTGGTCCACGCCCACTCGTCGTACGCCGGCGTGCTGGCGCGCTCCTGCGACCTCGGCGCCCCGGTGGCCTACAGCCCGCACTGCTTCGCGTTCGAGCGCACCGACCTCAGTGCGGTGAGCCGCACGGCGATCCGCGAGGTCGAGCGGTCGCTGGTCCGTCGTACCGACGTGCTCGTGGCCTGCTCCCCCCACGAGGGGAGCCTCGGGGCCGAGCTGGGCTTCCGCCGCGTCGTCACCGTGCCGAACCGGGCCCTGCACCCGCCGCAGGTCCGGGTCCGCCGCGGCGAGCCGTTCCGGGTGGTCACGGTGGGACGGGTCACCGAGCAGAAGGACTGGCGCCACCTGGTCGAGGTCAAGCGCGAGGCCGACCGCCAGGCTGCGGCCCGCGGCGCGGCCGGCCTGCACTGGGAGTGGCTCGGCAGCGGCGACACCGAGGGCGAGGACGCGCTGCGCACCGCGGGCGTCGAGGTCTCCGGCTGGCTGCCCCGAACCGAGGTCGTCGCCCGGCTCGGCGCCGCGCAGGCCTACGTGCACACGGCCGCGTGGGAGGGCGCCCCGGTGAGCATCCTCGAGGCGGCGGCCGTCGGACTGCCGATCGTGGCCCGGGCGATCCCGACGCTGGTCAGCGACGACGTCCCCGGGCTGGAGCCCACGGTGGAGGGCCAGGCGGAGCGGCTGCTGGACCTGCACGAGCCCCTCGCCTGGGCCCGCGCCCACCGCCGCTCGCTGGCGTTCTCGACCGACCACTCGGTCTCGCTCCAGCGCTACCGGCTCACCACGGCGTACCGCCACGTGCCGGCCTCCGTGAGGAACCCTCGCGAAATTCCCCGGGCCCGGATGGATCACGGCAGCTACTCCGACGCACTGGTGCGGTGAAGGGAGGCCCGCCCGGGCCACCGCACTGACCAGAGCGGAGTACGACGATGACGCAGGTTCTCGATCCCGCGGCCGTCTCCCGGACCGGCCAGCAGGACCGGCTGCGGATCACCGTGGTCCAGCAGGGCGGCGTCCTCGGCGGGGCCGAGCGCTGGCAGCTGCAGCTCGCCGAGGCCACCGACCGCGCCGACCTCGACGTCGTCGCCCTCGGCGGCGGACCCACCGCAGCGACCTGGAGCCGTCGCGGCGTCCCGGTCGCCACCGTCCGCTCGGAGCGGCGCGCCTCGCGGATCCCGCTCCTCGCGGCCCGGGTCGGCGCTGCGCTGCGCTCCTCGCGGCCCGACGTCGTCGTCGCCCACGGCGTCAAGGCGGCGCTCGCGGCAGCCCCGACCGCCCGCGCCCTCGGCATCCCCTTCGTGTGGGTGCGCCACGACGGCTCCTTCGAGGGCTGGCCCACGGCCCTCCTCGACCGGGTCAGCGACGGCCAGGTGGCCACCGGTGCGTGGCTCCTCGAGGGCCGCCGCCTGCGCAGCTCGCTGCTCCTGAACCCGCCCCGCACCACCGACCACCTCACCCGCGTGGAGGCGCGCGGCGCCCTCGGCCTGGAGGTCCCGAGCGGTCGGCTGGTCGCCGGCATGGGCACCCGGATCGTCCACGGCAAGGGCATCGACGACGCCATCCGCGCGCTGGCCGATCCCGCCGCGGCCGCCTGGGACCTGGTCGTCGCCGGCATCCACGATCCCGACGACCCCGGCGAGCAGCTGCGCCTGGTCGCGCTCGCCACCGAGCTCGGGGTCGCGCACCGGGTCCGCTTCCTCGGCGAGGTGCCGGGCTTCGCCCGGCTGGCCGGCGCCTTCGACGCCGTCCTCGTGCTCACCAAGCCCACCGAGTCGATGCCCTGGCACCGCGAGGCCTTCGGCATGACGGCCTTCGAGGCCCTCACCGCCGGCGTACCCGTCGTCGTCACCCCACCGCTCGGCGCGATGGCCCGGGAGGGCGGCGTCGAGGTCCGAGCGGGAGCGCCGGGCGATGTCGCCGCGGCCCTGCTCGCGCTCGAGGACCCCGACACCCGCACCCGATGCGGTACGGCGGGCGCCCGGGTCGCGGCGTCGTACCCGGATGCCCGGGCCGCGGCGGACGTCCTCGTCGACTTCCTCGCCACCCTGGCCCATCGTCCCGGCGTCGGCCTGCCGCCCACCGGTCCCGCGATCAGCGTCGTGACCACCGTGCTGGACGACGAGGCTGCCGCCAAGGAGCTGCTGTCGGCGCTGGTGCCCCAGCTCGGCCCCCACGACGAGGTCGTCGTCGTCGACGGCGGGTCGAGCGACGACACCGCCGGCGTCGTGCGGGCCTTCGCGGCCTTCGACGAGCGGGTGCGCCTGCTGGTCGAGCCCGGCGCCGGGATCTCGCAGGGCCGCAACATCGGGATCCGGGCCGCCAGCCACGACCGGATCGCCTGCACCGACGCGGGCTGCGTCCCCTCGCCCGGTTGGCTGGCCGCGTTCCGGCGCGCCTTCGCCCGCCACCCCGAGGTCGACCTGTGGACCGGGACCTACCGGGTCGGGGCCGCCCAGCCCTGGGAGCACGCCCTGGCCGCGGTCGGGTACCCGAGCGTCGAGGAGCTGGCCCGCCCGACGCCACTGGCCCGCGCCTACGGCCGCCTCTTCGGGCGGGCGTTCGACGCCTCGATGCCGACCGGGCGCTCGGTCGCCTTCGCCCGGGTCGCCTGGGCGAGCGTCGGCGGCTTCCCCGAGAACCTCCAGACCGGCGAGGACGTCCTCTTCGGCCGCCGCATCGTCGCCGCCGGTGGCACCGCCCGGATGGTGCGCGACGCCGAGGTCAGCTGGGCCCAGCGCCCGACCTTCCGGGCCAACCTGACCATGTACCGCCGCTACGGCGAGGGCAGCGGCAACTCGCTCGACCGCCGCCTGCTGGGCCGTGACCTGGCCAGGGTCGCCGCCTACACCGCGGCGGCCGGCGTCGCGCTGCGCGGTTCGACGGGTGCCCGGGCAGCCGCGAGCGCCGGCCTGGCGGCGTACCTCTCGCTCCCCGTCGGCCGGGCCCTGCAGGCACCGGATCCGCTGCGCACAGTGCCGCTCGTCGCGCCCGTCGCCGCCGCCCGCGACCTCGTCAAGGCGTACGGCGCGCTCTCCGCGGCCGTGCGCCGCCGGGGCCGTCCGCGATGACGGTTCCCGCCCGTCTGCCGGCGTCGGCCCTCGCGGTCGTCGTCGCCCTCGTGGTGCTCCCGTTCGGCGGTGCCTTCTCGATCGGGCTCAGCGTCGCGTTCGTGGCGATGAGCGTGCCCGCCGCGATCGCCGCCTGGCTGCTCGTCAAGGACGAGCGGCCGGTGCCGGCCTCCCTGCTGCTCCTCGGCCTGGCCCTCGGGATCGTCACGAGCGTGGTCTCGGCCGCCGGCGGGGTGAACCCCGGCGACGCCGTCACCCGCGTCCTCATCGCGTGCATCGCGCTCGGCTACGCCGTCGGGGTGGCCATGGCGCACCGGCCCGGCCACGAGCGCGGCGGGCCGGACCTGCTCGTCGTGGTCGGTGGCTGCATCGGCGCCTACGCGCTCTCCGGCGCGGGCGGTCTGCAGGCCGCGGCCGGTGGCTGGGTCGTCGACGGCCGGCTCACCGGTCCGTTCGCCCAGCCCAACGAGCTCGGCATCTTCTGCGCGGGGGTGCTCCCCGTCGCCGTCGCGTGCCTGGTCACGGCGCGCTCGCGGGCTCGCGCCGCGGTCCTCGCCGCCGCGACGCTGTGCATCGCGCTGGCCTGGACCCTGAGCATGTCGCGCGGGGCCTGGATCGGCGGCACCGTCGCGCTGGCCTGCCTGGCCGTCGGTGTCCCGCGGACCCGGCGGCTGCTGCGCCGCGCCGGCGCCGCGGTGCTCGCCACCTGCGTGCTCGCCCTGGTCCTGCCGGCCGACGTCCCGCTGCTCGGCATCCTCGGCACCCGGCTGCGCTCGCTGGGCGACACCGGTGCCAACGAGTACGACGCCCGCCCGCTGATCTGGGGCGAGGCCTGGCGCCAGATCTCGGACCGCCCGTGGTTCGGCGTCGGACCCGACGGCTACCGGGTGGCCGCCACCAGCTCGGTGAGCACCGTGTCGGCCTACGGCGCCGAGCACGCCCACGACCTCTACCTCACCGTGCTCGTCGAGCGCGGTGTCATCGGCCTGACCGCCGGCGTGATCGTGCTGGCCGGCTGTGTGCTGGCGGTCCGGAGGCAGCTGGCCGCGCAGGCCGTGGCGGCGCGGGTCGGCGACGAGGACGGCGCCGTGCTCTCGGTGCGTGCCCTGGCCGTGCTCGCCGGCCTGCTGGCCATCGCGATCCACGGCGTCTTCGACATGCCCCTGTGGAACCCCATCGTCTACGGCTTCACCTGGACCCTCCTCGGCATGGCCATCGTCGCCGAGACCGTCCATGTCCCGACCCCCCGGCCCACTCCCCAGCCAGAAGCGAGGACCTCCCCATGACCACCGCAGGACAGGCCCAACGACAGCGCGACCGGTGGCGGTACATCGGCATCCTGGTGGGTGGGCTGGCGCTGGCGGTCGCCTTCGGGATCCAGCTGATCCTGCTGATCCCCACCACCTACACCGCGACCAGCGCGGTCGCGCTGCGGCCGCTGTCGGCCGATGTGCCGGCCGACTCGGTCGAGATGCTCGCCCACGAGTACGGCGTCTCGCTCAGCTCCGCCGAGACGGCCGAGCTTGCCCGCGCCGATGGCTCCGGCGCGGGCTCCGGCGCGGCCGACAACGACGCCGACGTCTCGGTGAGCACCGTGCAGGACCCCGGCACCGCGACCCTGCGGATCGTGGTCGAGTCGACCAGCCGCACCGCGGCGATCGATGCGGCCAACCAGCTCGCGGCCTACGCCGTCGCCGAGGGCGAGGACGACACCACGACCCGGGTGGTGCCCGTGGTCGAGGCCGGGGCCGCCGGCGTGACCGCCGTACCCCCGCGCCAGCTCTACGTCGCGGCGCTGCTCTGCCTCGCGGCGCTGGTGCTGGCCGGCGGCCTGTACCGGATCAGGGAGCGGACATGACCCCCCGCGTGCTGATGTACCACGGCGTCGACCACGTCGCGCGCGAGCGGGACCCGCACGGCATGTTCGTGACCCCCGCGAACTTCCGCGCCCAGATGGAGCACCTCGTCGCCGCCGGGTTCGTGCCCGTCACCGAGCAGGCCTACCTGGCCGCGCGCGACGGAGCCCGGCTGCCGCGCAAGGCGGTGCTGATCACCTTCGACGACGGCTACCAGGGCGTGGGGGAGCATGCCGCTCCGATCCTGGAGTCGCTGGGGATCCCGAGCGTGCTCTACGTCCCGGTCGACCTGCTGGGGGGCCGCGCCACCTGGCTGGGCGACCGCCTCCGCTATCCGCTCCTGTCCGCCGGGGAGGTGCAGGGGCTCCGTGCGCAGGGGATGGCGATCGGGGCCCACGGCTCCGACCACGCGGACCTGACCCGGGCCGGTGACACCGACCTGCGCCGCCAGACCGTCGAGGCCCGCGCCGCGCTCACCGAGCTGGTCGGCGAGGAGGTCGCCACCTTCGCGTTCCCCTACGGCCTCCACGACCGGCGGGTGCGGGCCGCGGTCGAGGCCGCGGGCTACCGGGCCGCGTTCTCCGTGCACGACCCCGCCGGCCGGTTCGGCATCCAGCGCGTGGACGTCAACGCCACCGACACGCTGCGCACGCTGCGGGTCAAGCTGCACGGCCTCTACCCGGCCGCTCGTCGTACCTCCCGCCACGTGCCTCGCACCCGGCGGCTGGTCCACGACCTGCTCGGCAGCGCGTACGACGCCCCGGGCGCCGTTGCCGGCCCCGCCGTGCCGGTGGAGGTGGTGAGGTCATGAGACGCCTGCTGCGCCGCGGCCTGGTCGCGCTGGCCGTCATCGTCCTGTGGGCCACCGGCACCCTGGTGATGCAGTGGACCACCGCACAGTCGGCCGACCGCACGCCGTCCGGACGGCCGGACCCGGTCGCGTCCGCGCCCGCTCCCGAGACACCGGCCCCCGCGACGCCCACCGGCCCGCCGGTCGCCGACCTGGACCTCGGGGTCCAGCTCTCCGCCCACCACCGCACCGGCCCGGGCTATGCCCGCAAGGTGCTCGCCCGCCTGCAGCGGGCCGGCGCCGGTTGGGTGCGGGTCGACGTCGGCTGGGCCACCCTCCAGCCGACCCGGCGCGGCCCGTTCGAGCGGTGGTACGCCGAGCTGATCGACGACGTGCTCGACGCCGCGCAGGACCACGGCCTCAAGGTGATCCTCGAGTTCTGGCTGACCCCGAGCTGGGCCGGCGCCAACGGCAGCCTCTACGCGCCGCCGACCGACCCGGCCGACTACGCCCGCGCCATCGGCCGCGCCGCCCAGCGCTGGAGCGACCGGGTGGACGCCTGGGAGATCTGGAACGAGCCGAACTTCGAGGGCTTCTTCGAGGGCGCCGACCCGCAGACCTATGTCGACCTGCTCTGCGCCGCCTACCCGGCGGTCAAGGAGCAGGACGACGCGCCGGTGCTGTTCGGCGGCATCATGTACAACGACGCGCCCTGGCTCACCCGGGCCTACGAGGCCGGTGCCGCCGGCTGCTTCGACGCGCTGGCGGTGCACCCCTACATCGGGCCGAGCGACGCGGAGCCCGAGACCGCGTCGGTCGGCGCGGTGTGGCGGCTGACCAGCACCCCGATGGTGCACGACGTGATGCAGCAGTGGGGCGACGGCGGCAAGCAGATCTGGATCACCGAGCTCGGCTGGTCCACCGGCACCGAGAACGACGGGAACGCCTGGGACCGGCCGGTCACCGTGCCACAGCAGGCCGACTACCTGCGCCGGGCGGTGCGGCTGATCCGGGCCGAGTACCCCTACGTCGGCCCGATCATCTGGTACCGCGACGTCGACGGACCCAGCAGGCGCTACCAGGACGGCTTCGGCCTGATGCGCGGCGACCTGCGGGCCAAGCCCGCTCTCGAGGCGTTCGAGGCCGCCGTGCGCGGCGAGTGAGCGCCGGGCGCACCCGATCGTTCTGGCCCTGCTGACGCCCCATCGTCGGCAGGGCCAGAACTTTTCCAGGTCGATGGATCACCAGCAGGCGTGGCGTGCACTGGTGAGGTGCCATGCTCGAGTCCAGTCGCCAGCGCGCACCCTCCCCGGGGGAGGGTGCGGCCGGCGTGCCCACCCGGCCCCGGGCCGTGCCGTACGTGGCCGGCTCGGGCTGGCTCGGCCTCGGGGCCGTGGCCGCCAAGACCTGCCAGACCGCCGTCCTGCTGGTCTTCGCCGCGGTCCTCGCGCCCGACGAGTTCGGCATCATCTCGCTCGCGGCCGTGCTGCTCAACGTGTGCGTCGTGGTCGCCGACCTCGGCACCAGCACGGCGCTGGTCCCGTTCCGCGGCGACGCCGAGCGCGCCGCCCGCAGTGCCCTCACCCTCGCCCTGGGCCTGTCCCTCGCCCTGGTCGCGGTGGTGTGGACGACGGCGCCCCGGCTCGCCACCACCCTGCAGATCGGCCCCGAGGGCGCGGCGGTGCTGCGCGGGGTCGTGCTCTGCGTGCCGTTCGCCGCCGCGTCGGGCGTCAGCGGCGAGCTGCTGCGCCGGTCCCTCGACTTCCGGCGCCGGGTGCTGCCCGACCTCGGCGGCAACCTCGTCGGCGCCGCCGTCACCGTGACCGCCCTCGCGGCAGGCCGCGGCGTGTCCGCGCTCGTCATCGGCCAGCTCGCCCAGGCGGTGCTGGTCCTGGTCCTGTTCTGGGTGTTGCGCCGTCCCGTGCTGCCCGGCTGGTCGCGCGCCGACGTGCGCTCGCTACTCGCGTTCGGCGGCGGCTGGGCCGGCAGCGGCCTGCTGACGCTGCTCATCCTCAACCTGGACTTCGTCCTCGTCGCCAACCGGCTGGGCGCCCACGACGTCGGCACCTATTCGATGGCCTTCCGCCTGGCCTACATGCCCTACCTGCTGATCGCGATGGTGATCGGCGGCAGCCTGTTCGCCCACCTCGCCCGGTTGCGCGGAGCCGCCGTCGGCCGGGCCGCCGTCGACGCCGCCGTCCTGGTCCACGTCCTCGTGGTGCCGCTGTACGCCGGCCTGCTGGTCCTCGCTCCCGCGCTGACCCTGCTCGGCGACGCGTGGGCGCCCGCCGTGCCCGCGCTGCGCTGGCTGGCGGTCTACGGACTCGCGCTGAGTGCGCTCGAGGTGCTGGTCGTGGTGCTCAAGGCCGCCGGCCGCACCACCGACGTGCTCGTGCTGACCGGTCTCCACTTCGTGCTGCTGCTCGTCCTGCTCCTGCTCGTCGTGGACCGTGGCATCACCGCCGTCGCCGCCGCCCAGGTCGCCGCCGGCGGCCTCACCGTCCTCGCCGCCGGCGTCCTCGTCGCCCACCGGGTCCCCGGGATCCCGTGGCACGGCCTGCGCCGCGGCCTGCTCCCCGTGGCCGCCGCCGGGCTGGTCCTCGGGCTGACCGCCCTCGGTGTCGGCGCGCTGCTGCCCGTCGACCGGGGGTCGCTGTCCGGGTTGCTCGGCGCCGGCTCGGCCTCCCTGGCCGCCTACCTGGTCACCCTTGCAGTCCTCGGGCGGCTGCCACGCCCCGGTCGCCGCGCCGGCACCGTCGCGCTCCTCGTCGTGGCCGTCGCGCTCTGCCTGGGCACCGCCGTCCTGGCCGTGCTGGCCCCCCTCCCCGTGCTCGCGGCGCTCGGCGGGGGAGCGGTCGTGGCCGCCGCGGCGTACCGCCTCGAGTGGGCCGCGGTCCTCCTCGTCGTGGTCGAGCCCTTCGGCGACCTGCTGCGCGAGGTCCACCCGGCTGCCGTCAAGGTCGCGGGGCTGCTGCTGTTCGTGTCCTGGCTGCTGCGCCTGGTCTCCGGTGCCCGGCCGTCCCTGCCCCGGCACCCGGCCGGGGGCGCGCTGGGCGTCGTGGTGCTCGTGCTGCTCGCCTCGTTCGTGGTCCGCGGGATGGACCTCGCGGTCGGGCAGGACCACGCGGTCAGCTACGCGTCGTACGCGCTGGTGGTGGTCGCTCTCGTCGATGCCGTACGCCGCGGCCGCCCCGGCGCCGAGGCCGTGGCCGCCCGGATCGCCACCGCCTTCCTCCTCTCCTGCACCGCCGCCGGCGTGGTCGCCACCGTCCGCTTCCTCACCACGGGCGGCCGCGCGGCCGGCCCGCTGGAGGACCCCAACGACCTGGCCTTCTTCCTGGTGGCCGCGCTGCCGTTCGCGCTCGTCGCCGCCCACCGGCGCTCGCCCCTCGGCGTCGCCGCGGTCGCCGGCTGTGCCGCGGTCCTGGTCGTCGCGACCTGCGCGACCTTCTCCCGCGGCGCACTGCTCGCGATGGGGGTCATGCTGCTCACCGCGCTCCTGCTCCGCACGCTGCGCCCGGCCACCGTCGTCACCGTCGCGCTCGCCGCCCTGGCCGCTCTCGGCCTGCTGTGGGCGACCCATGCCGAGGTCGTCGAGCGCAGCCTGCTCGAGAAGGAGCACATCGCCGCCGCCAACGTCGAGTCCCGCTACACCACCTGGACCATGGCCGCCGAGATGACGGCCGACAGCCCATTCCTCGGCCAGGGGCCGGGCGGGTTCGCCGCCGCCACACAGGCGTACCTGCCCGGTGACGTCGGCGCGGTCCCGCAGACGGTCGTGCACAACATGTACCTCGACGTCGCCTCCGAGCTCGGCCTGCTCGGCCTGGCCGGCTTCCTCGTCCTGATCGGGTACGCCGTGCGCGGCGCACTGCGCGCCCGCCGCCGCACCGTCCCGGGGTCGGCCGAGCGGCCGCTGGCCGACGCCGTGCTCGTGGCGTTCGCCGGCACCCTCACCGCGGCCGGCTTCCTGAGCGAGCAGTTCTACCTCCCGATCTGGCTGCTCGTCGCCCTCGGCGTCGCCCTCGACCCGGGACCGCCCGTCCGCGAGAGGCAGACCTGACGATGCGCGTCCTCCAGCTGATCACCCAGGACCGCGGCGGCCCGGTCGACCACGCCGTCGAGGTGGCGGTCGAGCTCGCCCGCCAGGGCCACCGCAGCCACCTGGCCGGCCCGCCGGGCCCGCACCTGGTCGCGGCCGCCGAGCAGGGCGTGAGCGTGCACGTCGCGGGCATCGACCGGGTCCGCGACCTGCGCGGTGCGCGCGCGGTGGCACGGGTGCTCGCCGAGGTGCGGCCGGACGTGCTGCACCTCCAGGACCGGCGCGCCGGCCTGGTGGGCCGCGCCCTCGCCCGGTCCCGCTCGCTGCCGTCGGTCTACACGCTGCACGGCGTGCCCGACCAGCTCGCCGGCCTGGTGCCCGGCAACCTGCCGGTCGCCCCGGCCCACCGGCGTGACCGGCTCCGCTACCTCCGGCTCGAGGCCCTGCTGGCCCGCACCCCCCGCTCCGCGGTCGTCACGCCGTGCCGGGCGCTCGCGGACTACGCCCACGAGCACGTCGGCATCCCCGCGGACCTGGTGCACGCCGTACCCAACGGGGTCGGGCGGTCCTGGCTCGCGCACGACCCGGCCGGTGCGGATCCGGACCGCCCGGGGCCGGTCCGGGTCACCTGGCTCGGCCTGATGCAGCCCGTCAAGCGGGTCCCCGACCTGGTCGCCGCCGTCGACCGCGCGCCCGGGGTCCACCTGCGGCTCGTCGGCGACGGCCCCGAGCGGCCCCGGATCGAGGCGGCCGTCGCGGCGTCCGCCGAGCCAGGCCGGGTCTCGTTCGCCGGCTTCCGGGCCGACCCCGCCGGCATCCTGCGCGACGCCGACGTCGTGGCCCTCACCTCCGCGGCGGAGGCCTGCCCGATGGCGCTGCTGCAGGCGATGGCGCTGGGCGTCCCCGTCCTCGCCACCCGGGTCGGCGGCGTGCCCGAGCTGGTCCGCGACGGCATCGACGGGATCCTGGTCGACCCCGGCGACATCGACCAGCTCACCCGCGCCCTCGCCGACCTTGCGGCCGACGCGGGGCTGCGTCGACGGATGGGCGCGAGCGGGCGCCGGCGGGTCCAGGACCACTACCGCATCGACCGCACCACCCGGGCGCTGGTCGACGTCTACGAGGCGGTGGCCGGATGAGGATCCTCACCGTCATCCCCGAGCTCGGGGCCGGCGGCGCCGAGGTCGTCGCGGTGACCCTCACCCGGGCCGCCGCCGACGACGGCCACGAGGCGCGGATCGCCAGCGCCCCCGGATTCAGGGTCGCCGAGATCCTGGCCGCGGGCATCGCCCACACCACCCTCCCGGCCGTGGGCCGACGCCCCCGTGACCTCGCCCGTTCGGTGGCGCGGCTGCGCCGCGTCCCGGCGCCGGACCTCGTCCACGCCCACAACCCCAAGGCCGCGCTGCTGTCCCGGCTCGCCTACGGGCACCGGGTCCCGCTCCTCGTCACCCTGCACGGCGTCGCCGGCCACGAGCTCGGCGCCGCCGTCCGGATCCTGCGGTGGTCCGCCGACCAGGTCGTGGTCGTCTCGCCACACCTGCGCGAGCAGCTCACCGGCCGCGGCTTCCCGGCCGACCGGGTCACGGTGATCCCCAACGGTGTGGCCCGGCTGCCGTCGTACCCACGCCGGCGGGCGCGGGCCGAGCTCGGCATCGCGCCCGGCGAGACCGTCGCCCTGTGCCCGGCCCGGCTCGTCGACCAGAAGCGGCACGACCTGCTCGTCGAGGCCTGGGCGGCGTTGGCGACGCACGACCGGCCGCCCCTGCTGCTGCTCGCCGGCGACGGACCGAACCGGGCGCGCATCGCCGCCGCGGTCGCCCGGCACGACCTCGACGACCGGGTGCGGCTGCTGGGCGAGCGCGCCGACATGCCCCGGCTCGTGGCCGCCAGCGACCTGCTGACCCTGGCCACCGACTGGGAGGGCCTGCCGATCGCCGTGCTCGAGGCCCTCGGCGCCGGGCTCCCGGTCGTGATCTCCGAGGTCCCCGGCATCGCGCACCAGTTCGGCGACGCGGTCCACGCCGTGCGCCCAGGGTCCGCCGCGGACCTCGCCACCGGGCTGCGGGCGGTGCTCGGCGACGCCGGGCGCCGCGACCGGCTCACCGCGCGCGCCTCCGCGGCCTTCGACCAGCGCTTCGGCGCCGCTCCGATGATCGCGCGCTATCGCGCCCTCCACTCCGCCATGACCGGAAGCTCGGTCCGGATCCCCACTACGACGGGAGTTTCACCATGAGTGCCAACAAGTTGAGCCAGAGCCGCTGGCTGCTGTACGTCGGCGCCGGATGCATCGCGACCGGCCTCGTCGCCGGGCCGCTGCTCATGTCGGGCATGATCGGCGGCGACGACGGCTCCGACAGCGACGACCCGGTCCCGACCGCCGCGCCCGTCCCGGCGACACCGACCGACGGCGGCGCGACCGCGGGTACGGCGGGGGTCGGCCCCGAGGTCGTCTCCTGGGGCCAGGAGGGCCGTCAGCTGGCCGTGGTGCTGCGCAACGACTCCGACCAGGTCCTCGACGAGGCTCGGGTGCGGATCACCGGCCGCAACGCCTCCGGCCGGCCCGTCGTGTCGACCACCGGACCCGAGAACGACGTGTGCTGCACGGTCTTCGGCCTGCCGCCGGGCGAGGAGTTCGCCGTCTACGCACCCCTCGGCCCGGCCGCGGCCGAGGTCACCGACGTCGCCGTCGAGTACGTCTCGACGGACTTCCGGCCGGTGCGCGAGGAGGAGCCCCGGGTCGTGGCTCGCAAGGGCAAGCTGAAGCGGACCGCCGACAACGCCGTCGTGACCGCCACCCTGAGCGCGGCCGGCCCGGTCGGCGACTACGTCGCGGCCCAGGCGATCCTGGTCGACGCCGACGGTGACGTCGCCCAGGTCATCTCCGGGCGCTACTGGTGCTACGAGCCCGGCACCCGCCGCCGGATTCGCCTCGAGCTCTACCGCTCCGTGCCGGCCGACCTGCGGCTGGACCGGGTGATCGCCCATTCGATCCCCGACGGCGTGCCGGCCGGCCCGAAGGGCCGGTGCTGAGGCGATGAAGGTCCTCGTCACCGGCGGCGCCGGCTACATCGGGAGCACCGTCGTCTCCGCGCTCCTCGACGCCGGGCACGAGCCGATCATCCTCGACGACCTGTCGGCCGGACGGGTCGAGTTCGTCCGCGACCTGCCGTTCCACCGCGGTGACATCGCGGACCGCGCCCTGGTGCGCAGCATCCTGTCCGCCCACCCGGACCTGCGCTCCGCCGTGCACTGCGCGGCTCGCGTCGTCGTCCCCGAGTCCGTGAGCGACCCGGTGGGCTACTACCGCACCAACGTCTCCGGCACCCTCGAGCTGGTGGCCGCGCTCGCCGACGGGGGCGTCACCGACCTCGTCTTCAGCAGCTCGGCCGCGGTCTACGCAGCCGGCGAGGACCCCGGCGTCGACGAGACCGCCCCGCTCGGTCCCAGCAGCCCCTACGCCCGCACCAAGGCGATGACGGAGGCGATCCTCGCCGACGTCAGCGCCGTCACCGGACTGCGCTCGCTCGCCCTGCGCTACTTCAACCCGATGGGTGCCGACCCCGCGCTGCGCACCGGCCCGCAACAGCCGGTGCCCCAGCACGTGCTCGGCCGCCTGGTCGAGGCCGGCCGCCGGGACGAGCCGTTCCTGATCACCGGCGTCGACTACCCGACGCCCGACGGCACCGGCATCCGCGACTACGTCCACGTGTGGGACCTCGCCCGTGCCCATGTCGCCGCCGTCGAGCAGTTCGACCGTGCGCTCGACGGGCACCGGCACCAGGTGATCAACCTGGGCACCGGTCGCGGGACCAGCGTGCGCGAGCTCCTCGACGTGTTCACCGCGGTGTCCCGCCGCGCCGTCGAGGTCGTCGCTGCGCCCCGCCGCCCGGGTGACGCCGTCGGTGCCTTCGCCCGCTGCGAGCGGGCAGCCGAGCTCCTCGACTGGAAGGCCGAGCTCGACCTCGAGGCCGGCGTCCGCGACGCCCTGGCCTGGTCCGCTCGGCGCGGCGACGTCCTGACCGACCTCGCCGAGGCGACCCCGTGAGGGCGTCGACGGTGCCGCAGGACTACCTGCTCGATCCGTCGTTCATCGTCTTCGCAGCGACCGAGCCCGGCGACGTCCGGCGGATCCGGCGCGAGGTCGAGGGGCGCGCATGGGCGGCCGCGCACGGGCTCCCGACGGCCCGGACGGTCGCCGTCGGGCCCGACGACCGCTGGATGGCGAGCCGGCGGGTCGCCGACGAACCGGGGGAGTCGCAGGACTACCTGGAGGCCGCTCTCGATGTCGCCCGGCGCATCGAGAGGATCCCCGCCCCGCGCTTCCGCACCGAAGGCGCCAGCTGGGCGGCGCCCCGGTCGGCGACGGTGGGCAACGCCCTCCGGCTGGCGGCCGCGGGCGTGAGCCCGTGGCTGTTCGCCTCGACCCGGACCGCCGCTGCCCGGGTTCCGTGCACCGTCACCGTCCACAACGACTTCCACCGCGCCAACGTGCTTCGCGCCGGGCCGGGCGAGGTCGTGGTGATCGACTGGGAGTACACCTCCACCGGGCCCCGGCACCACGACTTCCTGCGGCTGCTCGTCGATGTCGTGGACGCCGACCTCGCCCGCGGGGGCCTCGAGAGCGTGCTGCGGTCCGCGCCGCGTGCCGAGCACGCCGCGATCGCCCACCAGCTGCGGTGGCTGGCGCTGCGCACCTACGGCTCGGAGGTCTGCATCCCCGCGGCCGATCTCCGCCCCGACCTCGTCGAGCGTCGCCGGCGCCGTTGGCGGGAGGTGTTCGCGTGGACCGCGGGGCTGTGAGCGCGCCGCGGACGTGGTCGACCCGGGTCGCCACGGGCGGCCCGGCCCGGGAGCGGCTCCTCGAGCTGGCGGACTACGTCGACGCCCGCAGCACGGCGTACTGCACCCGCGCGGCCTGGCTCTGCGCGGCCGCCGCGCACCTGCCCGGCGAGGCCGTCGCCCTCACGATCGGCACGGCCGACCGCTCCGTCGCCGGGCTGGCCGCCCTCACCCGCTCGCGCCGGCGCGGCGTGTGGCACATCGAGCTGCTCGGCGGACCGTTCAACGACTACGGCCAGCTCCACCACGACGAGGACACCGGCGATGCCCTCGCCGCGGCACTCGTCGACTGGGTCGAGCGAGAGCACGCCGCCTGGTCCCTCGACCTCGCCCAGCTGCCGGGCGAGAGCCCCGTCGTCGCGGGCCTGCTGCGCAGGCTGGGCCGCGTGCGGCTCGAGCCCGGTGCGCCGATCCCGCAGATCCTCGGCATCGGCACCGACTACGTCGTCAGCCGCAACCGGCGACGCAAGGCCAACAACGCCCTCAACCGGATCGCCGCGGACGGTCGCCGCGCGGAGCAGCTCGCCGTCCGGGAGCCCGCCGAGGTGGCCCGCTGGCTGCCCCGCGTCGTCGACGTACGCCGCCGTCGGGACCACGCCTGCGGCCGCCGGAGCCACCTCGACGACCCCGCCGCGCGGGGCTTCTACGAGACCAATGTGTCCGACCTTGCCGCCGCCGGAGCCCTCACCCTCGACCTGCTGCTCGTCGACGGCGAGATCGCTGGCTACGGCATGGTGGTGGAGGAGCCCGGCGTCCACCGGGTCTTCGACGGTCGTGTCGCCGACGGCCTCGAGCACTACCGGGGTGCGGTCGTGTGCGACCTCGCGGCCACGGCCCGCGCCTCCGCCGACCCCGGCGTGACCACCTTCGACTGGCTGCGAGGCCGCACCGACGGCAAGTTCGGCAATCACGAGGTGCACCGCGTTCACCTCCTCGCCTCCTCCGGTGCTGCCGTCGACCGGCTCGACCGGTGGGAGCGGTCGGCCCGGGACCGGCTCAAGGCTGCCCTGCCGGCCGGCGTGCTGCAGAGGATCGCAGAGCGGTGACGGCCACGACGGAGCCGACCACGGCGACCCCGCCACGCCCCGCGGACGGCACCCTGCGTCGTACCGGCTCGACGGTCGCCGCCCTGGCTGCCTCCGAGCTGCTCGGCAAGGTCGCCACGTTCGTCATGTTCCTGCTGCTGGCGCGCCTGCTCGGGCTGGCGGAGTTCGGCGTGCTGTCGCTCGGCTTCGGCCTGGGCCTGTTGCTCGCCGTGCTCTCGTCCTCGGGCCTCGACGCCCGGCTGATCCAGCTCGGCAGCGCGCAGCCGGACCTCCTCGACCGCTGCTACGGCGCACTGGTGGGCATCCGGGCGGTGCTGAGCGGGGCGATCTGTGCCGTCGCCGGTCCCGTCCTGCTGGCCACGATGCCGTCGGCCGACGCGGTGACCGTGTGGCTGGTGGTGCTCGCGTGCCTCGTCGACACCTTCTCCGACGCCTCTCGCGCCTGCTGCGGCGCCCGCCAGGAGCAGCACCGCTCGGCGTTGGTGCTCGTGATCCAGCGGTTCCTCACCCTCGCCCTGGTCGCCGGCTCCCTCGTCCTCGCCCCCCGGGCCGAGAGCGCGGCACTCGCCTACCTCGCCGGCACAGTCGGGGGAGCGCTCGCCATGCACCTCGCCGCGCGCCGCGCCGGGGTCCGGCTCCGGTTCCGGGGCAGCCGGCCGCAGGCGCGGCTGCTGCTCCAGGCGCTGCCCGTGCTCGGCCTCAACGCCTTCGCCTCCATGGGCCTGTTCCGCATCGACACCGCGCTGGTCGGGGTCATGCTCGGCACCACGGCGGTCGGCGTCTACGCCGCCAACTACCGGATCTTCGAGACCGTCACCTTCGTGACCTGGACACTCACCCGCGGCATCGTGCCCGTGGTGGCCAGCCGGCCCGACGACCTCGAGCACGTACGCCGGTGGGCACAGATCTCGATGGCCGCCATGCTGGCGGCCTACCTGCCCTATGGCGTGCTCATGGCGCTGCGCGGGGACGACATCGTCACGGCCCTGCTCGGAGCCGAGTACGCCGATCCCGGCCTCCTCGTCGCCCTGGCGCTGGCCCCGGCACTGTTCGGGATCGGCCACCAGTGCGCCTCACTCCTGCTGGCGCTGCGCCCCGACCCGGTGGTCCTCGTCGCCAGCGTGCTGGCGCTCGTGGTCAACATCGGGCTCAACCTCGTGCTCATCCCGTGGTGCGGCCTGCTCGGGGCCGCCGTCGCCACGACCGTGTCCTTCGCGGCGCAGGCCGTCGTGCTGCTCGTCGTGGTGCACCGCCGGATCGGGCCGGTCGTCGCTCCCCGGCACCTGCTCGGCCTCGGCGCGGGCTGCGCTGCGGCCGCCGCGTGGTGTGCGGCGCTCCCGCCGCTCCTGCCCGCGGTGCTGGCCGCGGGCGCGGCGTACGTCGTCGCGACGACCGTCGTGACCCTGGCCGCCGATCCGCGGCTGGTCGGGCAGGCTCAGAGGTTGCGCCGCCACTGACGCACGCACCACGCCATGCACAGTGCCCACGCGGCAACGACCAGCAGGTCGTCGAGGTGGACTCCGTGGGACGCGGTGAGGGTCACGATGATCGGGCCCGAGAGCCGCGAGCTGCCGGCCAGGGCCTGGACGCTGATCCCGCTGATCAGAAGGGCGAGGACGGCCAGCTGGATCCGGTGCGACATGGTCGGGACATCGTAGTTCGCGGCGCCTGCGCGACGGCGTGGGTCCCGGTGGCCGGCCGGATCTTGCGCAGGTGATGTCAGATCCGATATCGCGCCGCCCGAAATGCGAGGTTCGGGTTGGCGCGGCAGGGCAATGTTGTCCCGCACGGCTCGGTGACGGGGCCGGCTGGAGGGGGCGCACGGCATGTGGGGGATCGTCGCGTCGTTCGAGCAACGGGCGGACGGCGACGCGGAGCTGACCGCGACGTGGGAGCGCGCCGTCGACCGGTTGACCGTACGCCGAGGGGCACCGGCACCGCTGGTCCGGACCGTGCTCGCCAACGCCCTGTCGATCGTGAGCTTCGGCGAGGTCACCGACATCGAGTTCCTCGCCCAGCTGGTGGCCCAGCTCGGCGGCCGGCAGGTCGCCGAGTTCCAGGACCAGGCGCTGGTGAGCGTCGAAGGGGAGGACCGCGAGCTCACCACGGCCCTGGCCCGCGCCCTCGGCGAACGGGCCTGGGGACTCCAGGGCGGCGCCGCCGGGACGCTCGACCTCCGCGAGCGTCCCGACCTGGTCGCGGTCTGCGCGGAGGCGGTCACGTGGCTGATGACCGTGGGCGACGCCGCGGCGCAGGTGCCCGCGATCACCGACCTCGACGCGCTGCTCGCGGTCTTCCGCGACGGCGGTGTGCTCGAGTGGCGCGCACTCACCGGCGCGACGCGGGCCGAGCCGTGGTCGGGCATCATCGACAAGCACCTCGCGATGCTGGACCCTGAGGTCCACGTCGCGGAGGCCCGGAGCCTGCAGGCGGTCAGCGAGATGATCCGCCGCATCGTCGAGGACGACGAGCGCGCCGCGATCGCGGCCCACATCCGCAACGCCATCGCCGAGACCGGGCTCACCCAGCGGGAGTTCGCGGCCCTGGTCGGGACCTCGTCGTCGCGGCTGTCGACGTACGTCACCGGCTCGGTGACGCCCTCGGCAGCCATGCTGCTGCGCATCAACCGGGCCGCGCGCCGGGCCCGCCGCGGCGGAGCCGGCGACTAGCTGAGCAACCTTTTACCTTCGAGGTCCCGAAATCGCGTCATGAACCGAGGGCTCGCGCGTCCAGGTACTGCCGGCCTGCGTCGGCGGCCCCGTACCTCCCCCCGAAGGTGACCCAGCGATGATGCGCAACCCCGCAGTCCTGACCGACCTCCCGACCCCCGTGCTCCTCGAGGAGACGGTGCTCGCACTCCGGGCACGCGAGGCCGAGCTGTCGGCGAGGTGCCCGGAGGCGAGCGAGCGCTGGCGGCGTTGGGAGGAGGAGCACGGCGGCACCGGTACGGCCGCGTTCTGTGCGGTCCTGGCCGGCTTCCTGGCGCTCGCCGTCCTCGACGACCCGGTGGACCTGGCCCGGGCGGCGGCCCTCACCCAGGCGCTGGGGGAGGAGCGGGTCGCGCAACGCCTGCAGCGGGCCGCGCGGCTGGTCGACCTCGACCCCGACCTACCGCTGACCACGGTGGTCGTGCACCGCCTGCTCGCCGAGGAGACCACGGCCGGCGTGGGCCGCGCACTGCTCTTCCAGGACCTCGACGTCCAGGTCGCGCCCGAGGACCGGGTCACCGTGCGGGCGGCCCGCGCCGACCTGGTCGCCTTCGGCCGCGGCGGTTCGGTCGCCGCCGGGCGGCGCGGCCTGGGCATGCTCGCGGCCTCGCCCTGGGGCCCGGCCGCCGAGGAGCTGGTCGAGGAGGCCGACGACGCGGACCTCGAGGTCGTGGCCACCCTGCTCGGCTGGTGCCGGTCGTGGCGCACCGACCGCGACCGGGTGCTGGTCGGACGTCAGGTGCAGCGCCTGGTCGCCGTCAGCGGGGTGAGCCAGCGCCGGTTCGCCGCCCGGATCGGTACGTCGCCCTCGCGCCTGTCGAGCTACGTCGGCGGCTCGGTGACCCCGTCGGCCACGATGCTGCTCCGGATCCAGCGCTCCGCGCGGGCCTTCCAGGCCGAGCTGTCCGGCGCCGCCGGTAGCTCGGCGAACGTGGCCTCGCCCGTCCGGGCCTGAGGCGCGACGAGCCGGTGGTGGCGGCCGGGACGCGTCCGCAGCGCCCGCCTGGTGTTCACCCGGGCACCTTGTCGAGGAAACCGTGCACGTCGCGGATCCGTCCGTCCTCGGCGAGTACGACGACGTCGAACCCGACGACGACCGGATCGGCGCCCTCGGGCCCCAGGCCCCACTGGAACCGGATCCGGTCGTGGTGGCCGTCGACGGCGCCGACGGGCGTGAACACGAAGCCCGGGAACTGTGCCTGGACGCCGTCGACCAGAGCGTGCAGGCCGGCGTGCCCGCTGACCTGTGCCAGCGGGTCGGTGTAGCTGACGTCGGGGGCGAAGTGCTCGGCGAGCAACCGGTCGCGATCGGCGGGCCCGGCGTTCCAGGTGGCGAGGTAGGCGTCGACGAGGTGGTTCATGGTCTGCTCCGTTCGGTGGGTGTTCCGTGGTGGTGGACGGGCACCACCGTCGCCCGAACGGGGGAGCGTGGCCATGACCTGCGAGGTCATGGGACCTGCGCCAGGCGCTGCCTAGGGTGGGGCCATGACCACGCTCGTGGAGAGCCCGCAGGTGGGCCCGATGCTTCGCTCGTGGCGCGAGCGGCGTCGGTTCAGCCAGCAGGAGCTGTCGAACCTCTCGACCGTGTCGACCCGTCACCTCAGCCGGGTCGAGACCGGGCGGGCGCACCCGACACCGGAGATGATCCTGCACCTGGCCGACAACCTGGAGGTGCCGCTGCGCGAGCGCAACCGGCTGCTGCTGGCGGCGGGCTACGCCCCGCGCTACTCGGAGCAGTCGCTCGACGACGGGTCGCTCGCCGTCGTGATGGACGGGCTGCGCAGCCTGCTCGACGCCCACCTGCCGTACCCCGCGGTGCTCCTCGACGACCACTGGGACGTGGTCGACGCGAACGCCGCGATCGGTGTCCTGCTGGCCGACTGCGCGCCGGAGCTGCTGGAGCCGCCGGTCAACGTGGTCCGGCTGTGCCTGCACCCGGGTGGTCTCGCCCCGCGGATCGAGAACCTCGACGAGTGGGCCGGCCACCTGCACCACCAGGCGCTCAGCCGCGCAGCGCGCACCCACGACCCGCGCCACCACGAGCTGGTCGCCGAGATCGTCCGGCTGCACGGCGGCACGCCTCGCCTCGACCCGACGCTCGGGCCGGTGCTGAGCCTGCGGCTGCGCACCGGCGACGGCGTGCTGCGGCTGTTCAGCACCTCCGCCCAGCTGACCACCGCCACCGACGTCGCCCTCGAGGGGCTGCGACTCGAGACCTTCCTGCCCGCCGACGAGACGACCCGCGCGCTCTTCGGGAGATAGGTTCGGTCCGTGCAGACCACCCAGATCCGGCTCGCCGCGCGCCCCGTGGGCGAGCCCACCGACGACGACTTCGCCTTCGTCACCGAGGACCTCCCCGCACTCGCCGACGGACAGGTCCTGCTGCGGACGATCTACCTCTCGCTGGACCCCTACATGCGGGGCCGGATGAGCGCGGCGAAGTCGTACGCCGAGCCGGTGCCGGTCGGCGGCGTCATGGTCGGCCAGACCGTCTGCGAGGTCGTCGAGAGTCGCTCCGAGCGTCGGGCCGTGGGCGACATCGTGCTGGCCTACACCGGCTGGCAGACGTACGCCGTCGCCGACGCCCGCCACACGCGCCGGCTCGACCCTGAGGCCGCCCCGGTGTCCACGGCACTGGGCGTGCTCGGGATGCCCGGCTTCACGGCCTACGCCGGACTGCTGGAGATCGGCCGCCCGCAGCCGGGCGAGACCGTGGTCGTGGCGGCCGCGACCGGGCCGGTCGGCTCGGCCGTCGGCCAGATCGCCCAGCTCAAGGGCGCCCGCTCCGTCGGTATCGCCGGGGGAGCGGAGAAGGTCCGCGCGCTCACCGAGGAGTTCGGCTTCGACGTCGCCCTGGACCACCGCTCGCCGACCTTCCGCGAGGACCTGGCCGCGGCCACGCCGGACGGCATCGACGTCTACTTCGAGAACGTCGGCGGCATGGTCGCCGACGAGGTCGCCCGGAGGCTCAACCTCTACGCCCGGATCCCGGTCTGCGGGCTGGTCGCCAACTACAACGCGACTGAGGCGCCGGCCGGTCCGGACCGGCTGCCGGGGTTCATGGCCCGGGTGCTCACCTTGAGCCTGACGATCCGCGGCTTCATCCAGAGCGAGTTCGAGCCGACCCTGACCGAGGCCTTCCAGCGCGACATGACCGCGTGGGTCCGCGACGGGAGGGTCCGCTACCGCGAGGACGTCGTCGAAGGCCTGGAGAGCACGCCCGAGGCGTTCCGCGGACTGCTCGTCGGGCGCAACTTCGGCAAGCTGCTGGTGAAGGTCGGAGAATGACCTCCATGGGGGGCAGCACCCACGACAGCACGGACTTCGAGTCGGAGGCGGACCGGGTCGCCGCGGCGATCCGCGACCAGATCCTCGACGGCACCCGCTCGCCGGGCAGCAAGCTGGTCGAGCGCGACCTCGCCGACGAGCTCGGCGTGAGCCGCGTGCCGGTGCGCGACGCGCTCAAGACCCTGGTGGGCGAGGGCCTCGTGACGCCCCGGCCCCGCACCTGGGCGATCGTGCGCGAGTTCTCGCCCGCCGACGTCGCCGACCTCAACGAGGTTCGCTCGGCCCTCGAGGTGCTGACCTTCCGCCTGGCCGCCAACCGACGTACCCGCGACGGCCTGGCCCGGCTGCGCGACGTGCTCGACACCGAGCACGAGGCCGTACGCCGCAACGACGCGGCCCTGGCCCGGCGGGCGGCGGCGGACTTCCACGAGCAGGTCACCATGCTCGCCGGCAACGACCTGCTCCACGAGATCGGCGGCTTGCTCAAGAGCCGGATCCGCTGGCTGCTGCTCCAGCACGAGGACGTCGACGGCGTCGCCGAGGAGCACCAGGCGCTCTACGACGCGATCGCGGAACGCGACGTCGCGCGGGTGAGCACGCTGATCCTGGCCCACATGGGCAACATCCGCTACCTCGACGACCCGACCTGGCGCGACGACGACCCGCTCCTCGGCGGTGCGGTAGGGGTCGAGTCGACCGGCTGAGCGCTGCTCGACCCGCTGGGCGGACAGGGGTTCCATCGGCCCCGCCCGTAATGGTATACCAATCGCGAGCAACTGCGACCGCGCGCGTCGTCGTACGCCGCTCGATGGCATACCAATCTCCGGGTGCTCGCTGCCCGGCCCAGCAGAGAGCCCTGCCGATGACGACCTCCACGGGAACCCCGTCCGGAACCGACCGGGACCAGACGCCCGGGCGCGAGCTCGAGTCCGAGTTCGAGCACAGCCCGGTCCCCGCGACGCACCGCAAGTCGCTCCTGACGGTCTCGGCCGTGTGGTTCGGCTTCCCGATGATCCTGACCAACGCCATCCCCGGCGGACTCGTCGTCGCGCTCCTCGGCTTCTGGCAGGGCGTGGCCGCGATCCTGGTCGCCAACGCGATCATGTTCGTCTACGTCAGCCTGCTCAGCTACCGCGCCGGCCAGACCGGCAAGAGCTTCGCGCTGCAGGCCACCGAGACCTTCGGCACCCTCGGGTACGCCATCGCCTCCGGCTTCCTCGCGACCGTGGTCGTCGGCTGGTTCGCGTTCAACACCGGCGCGACCGGCGCGAGCCTCAACCAGGCCTTCGGCTGGAACGAGACCCTCGTCGTCCTCGTCGCCGGCACCGCCTTCATCGCCGTGACGTACGTCGGCATCAAGGCGCTCTCGTGGCTCGGCGCGATCGCGGCCCCGTTGTTCATCGTCGCGGTCGTCATCGCGATCGTGGTGGCCGCCAGCACCGCCGACTTCTCGCAGGTCACCAGCTATGCCGGGGTCGGCGGGGGAGCGATGACCTTCGGCGTCGCGGTCACCTCGATCATGGCGACCTTCGCCGACTCGGGCACGATGACCGCCGACTTCACCCGCTGGTCGCGCAACGGCCGCGAGGCGGTGCTCGCCACCGTCACCGCGTTCCCGATCGCCAGCCTGGTCGCCCAGCTCAGCGGCGGCGTCCTGGTCGCCGCCGGCGCGATCGCCAACGCCGGCGCGGTCGGCGGCGACTTCACCCCGATCCTCACCGGCGAGGACAACGTCCTGCTCAACGCATTCGTCGTCGTGTTCGTGCTGATCAACCTCGGTTCGGTCTGCACCCACTGCCTCTACAACGGAGCCCTCGGCTGGTCGCACCTGACCCGCTCGACCATGAGGCTGCTCACCCTCGTGCTCGGCGTGCTCGGCATCGTCGTCGCACTGGCCGGCGCCTGGCACCACTTCGTCAGCTGGCTGGCGTTCCTCGGCGTCCTGGTGCCGCCTCTCGGCGCCGTCCTCATCGCCGACCAGGTCCTGCTCCGGGGCCGCCTCGACGGCCGCGCGGAGTCGCCGGTGCGGATCACCGCGTTCCTGGCCTGGGCCATCGGCGCCGGTGCTGCTGTCATCGTCCACTACTCCGCGGACTTCCTGTCCGACGCCGTCGTGGGCCTGGTCGTCGGCCTGGTCGCCTACCTGGTGATCGAGCGGGTCCTCGACGTCAGGACGCCAGCCCGCGCGTGAGCGCGCGCAGGCACCGGACGGCCAGCTCGACCGGTGCCTCAGGGCTCTGGCCCCGCGCCCAGTGCTCCAGGGACACCCGGATCGCGTCCGTCGCCGCCGCCGCCACGAGCCTCAGCTCGAGCGGGTCGGCGGTGGGCGCGATCGTCGCCAGCACGGGCAGCAGCCGGGCCTCGGAGTCCCGGTTGACCCGGTACCAGACCGCCGCCAGGTCGGGGTCGTCCGCGGCCGCACGCAGCAGCCCGCGCACCGATGGCAGGTCGGCTACGGTCGCGTCGTCGCTCGCGCCGAGGGAGTCCCGGATCGCCGCCTCGACGGCCGGGATCAGCGGCGCCCCCGGCTCGGTCGCGGCCAGCCGGGCCCGCCAGGCGTCACCGCCGACGGTGAGCAGCGGCGCGACCGCGTCCTCCTTGGTCCGGCTGTAGCGGTAGAACGTGCGCAGCCCGATCCCGGCAGCGGCGGCGATCGCCTCGGCCGTCGTACCGGCGGCGCCGTGCTCGGTGAACAGGCGGGCTGCGACGCGGGCGATCTCGAGCCGGGTCGCCGCCCGGCGACGCTCGGTCAGGCCCGCTGTCTCGCTCACGGGGACGAGCGTACCGATCTTCGTGCCGATCCGGGCATATTGTGCCGCTGTGGCACGTTGTGCCAACGGATCGCGATGACACCGAAGCCATCGCGACGATCGAGAGGACATCGAGATGAACCGTTACGAGGGACGCCGGGCTCTGGTCACCGGCGGCGGCTCGGGCATCGGGCAGGCCACCGTGCTGCGCATGCTGGCCGAGGGCGGCAGTGTCATGGCCGCCGACGTGAGCGAGGCCGGTCTCGCCGACACCGTCACCAGGGCGGGCGCGCTGGACGGCGACGCGGCCGGCCGGCTGGCCACCGTCGTCATGGACATCGCCGACGAGGAGTCGGTCAAGGCGGGTGTCGCGGGCGCCGTCGCGGCCCTCGGCGGCCTGGATGTGGTCGTCAACGCCGCCGGCATCCTGCGCTCGGGCCACACCCACGAGACCACGCTCGAGTCGTTCGAGCAGGTGCTCCGGATCAACCTGGTCGGCACCTTCCTCGTCATCCGCGAGACGATCCCCGCGCTGCGCGAGGGCAACGGCGCTGCCGTGGTGAACTTCAGCTCCACCTCGGCGATGTTCGCCCACCCCTACATGGCGGCGTACGCCGCCAGCAAGGGCGGCATCCAGTCGATGACCCACGCGCTCGCCGCCGAGTACGCCGGCGCCGGCATCCGCTTCAACTCCGTCCAGCCCGGCTCGATCTCCTCGGGCATGACCGACGGCAGCGGCGCCAGCAAGCAGAGCGCCGGCCCCGGCCTCCCGGCGGACGCCGACATGAGCCTGTTCATGAAGCTCGCCCCCGCCCTCGGCCACGGCTTCGCCGGCCCGGAGACGGTCGCCGGAGTCGTGGCGATGCTCGCCAGCGACGACGGCGCCTTCGTCACCGGCACCGAGGTGCGCGTCGACGGCGGCACCCACTTCTGAGCGCGCCGGGGCGGGAGTTTCACCGGCCGACCGGTGAAACTCCCGCTAGGACGAGGAAGCATCCTCGTCCAGGCGCCAGTTTCGTCGTCCCGGTCCGCCAGTTTCACCGGTCGACCGGTGAAACTGGCGGGGCTCCCTTGCGGTAGGTGTTACCGCGAGTAGCATGTAGGTATGGCTACGGGCGTGGACACGATCAGCTACCAGGACCAGCTCCGGACCTTGTCCGAGGCGTCGGTCGAGCATCATTTCGACGCCTTCGTCGACATCGCGTGGGACGACCCGGCGTACGTCATCGACCCGCAGGACCCGCGCTGGATCCTGCCCGACGTCGACCCCTTGGGGCGGACTTCCTGGTACCGCGGGCTGCCGCGCGAACGGCAGATCGAGGTCGGGTTCTACCGCCAGACGAACGTGGTCAAGGTCGGGCTGCAGTTCGAGCAGGTGCTCATCGCCGGGCTGATGATGTACTGCCTCGACCTGCCCAACGGCCGCGCCGAGTTCCGCTACTCCACGCACGAGGCGACCGAGGAGTGCCACCACACCCAGATGTTCCAGGAGTTCGTGAACCGGACCGGCCTGGACGTCCCCGGCGCGCACAGCCTGTTCCGCGCCCTCGGTCCCTTCCTCCCGCTGGCCGCCAAGCACCTGCCGTTCGTCTTCTTCGTCGGCGTGCTCGGTGGTGAGGAGCCGATCGACCACGTGCAGAAGGTGATGCTGCGCTCCGGTGCCCCGATGCACCCCCTCCTCGAGCGGATCAGCCAGATCCACGTCGCCGAGGAGGCCCGCCACATCGGCTTCGCCCACCAGTTCCTCGAGCACCGCGCACCCCGCCTCAACGTCGTTCAGCGCGGGGTCGCCTCGGTGCTGACCCCGATCCTGATGCGCGTGCTGTGCGACGCGATCGTCGTACCGGGCCCGAAGGCGATCCGCGACATGGGCATCCCGCGCGAGGTCGCCCGCGAGGTCTGGTGGGAGAGCCCGGAGTCGCGGAAGTTCCTGCGCGACATGTTCGGCGACGTGCGGATGCTCGCCGAGGCAACCGGCCTGATGAACCCGGTCTCGCGCCGGGTCTGGCGCGCGCTCGGCATCGCCGGTCGCCCCAACCGGTTCCGGAGCGAGCCGGCGCCCGTCGCCGACTAGGTCCGGTACCAGTCCGGCAGCGAGCCGGGACGCAGGTCCGTGTCGTCGCCGGGCCGGGTGAGCGTGAGCACCGCGCGCACGATCTCGGGGCGGTCGTGCAGGGCGTCGGCGATGGCGCCGAGCCGCTCGGCCACGTCGGACTCGGGGGCGTCGCCGACCAGGTCGACGGCGGCGACCAGGAAGATCCGGTCGGCGCCGACCCACTCCATGTGCAGGTAGCTGATCCGGGCGATCTCGGGGTGCTCGAGCAGCGCACGCAGTGCGACATTGCGGGCCAGCGGGGTGACGGCCTCTCCGGTCAGGAAGTCCATGTTGCGCCGGATCAGGAAGAGCGCGACCGCGCCGAGCAGGACGCCGACCAGGATCGATCCGATCGCGTCCCAGAGCGGGTCGCCGGTGACCTGGTGGAGCAGGATGCCGACGAACGCGATCGCCAGGCCCACCAGGGCGGCGAAGTCCTCGGCGAAGACCGCGCGCAGCATCGGGTTCGAGGTGATGTGCAGGTAGCGCAGCGGGTGCAGCCGACGCGGTACGGCGGCGTCGCGGGCCTGGCGCAGCGCCTGCAGGAACGAGGTGCCCTCGAGCAGGAAGGCCAGGGCGAGCACGGCATAGGCCCAGCCGTACGACGGCGCCTCCTCCTCGGCGTGCAGCGACTGGACACCGTGCCAGATCGACACCGCGGAGCCGACGGTGAACAGCCCGAACGCGGCGAACATCGACCAGATGTAGCCGACCCGGCCGTAGCCGAGGGAGTGCTCGGCGTCGGGTGGCCGGGCGGCCTTGCGCTCCCCGACGAGCAGGAACACCTCGTTGCCCGTGTCGGCCCACGAGTGCGCGGCCTCGGCGGTCATCGAGGCGGAGCCGGTCACGCCGGCGGCCACGGACTTCGCGACCGCGATGAGGGCGTTCGCGGCGAGGGCGACGAGCACGGTCACCAGGCTCTCGCTGCGCTCGCCGCTCTCGGGCGGCGGTGGGGCCGACTGCGGGGCGGACGTCACCCGGCCATTGTGCTGGCTCAGCCCGCGCCGTCGGTGAGGCTGTGCCGCATGTCGACGACCCACTGCTTGTAGGCGACGTGGGAGGCGCGCAGGGCGTCGCCGGGCCAGTCGTCCGGAAGGAGTGCGGGCGGCAGGACCGGGTCGGTGAGCAGGTGGCGCCCCGAGGTGGCGCACGCGGTGAACCGAAGGACCGGGTCCTCGGTGTCGGTGGCGTCGAGCAGCCGTCGCGCCGTCGCGGCCCACGCGGAGAGGTCCCACAGCCGCGCCGAGAGCGAGGCGGCGTCCGCGGCGGGCGTCGCGGCGGTGAACCGCTCGCACACCTCGTCCACCGGCTCCGGCCAGGCCAGGGCGAGGTTGGCCGGGCGGGTCCACACGCCCTCGCGGAGCTCGGCGAGCCGCAGCTCGGCGAGTGCCGCGCGCAGCTCGGCCCGCTCACTCGCCGTACGACCGACCGTGGTGACGGCCACCAGCTCCCACGTCCCGTCCCACTCCCGCAGTGACGGGTGGGTGGCCTCCTCCTGCCGCCGCTGCCGTACGACGAGCCGCTCCGAGAGGCGGTAGGCGCCCTCGTCGTCGCGGACCACGTCACCGGCGGTGGCCATTCGCGAGAGCGCGACCCGCACCGTCGGCTCCGCGAAGCCGACCACCGAGGCGGCGGCGACCAGCTCGCGGGTGGTCAGCCGCGGCACCTCGGCGCCGAGCAGCAACGTGAGCAGCGCGGACCGGGTCGAGACGGGCTTCAGGTCGGGCATGACGACAGGGATGTTACAGAACTCCGACGGCTGGCGGCGCTATGTTGTGACCTATGTCTAACACTATTGGCGCGGCTGTCAGATCTGTGTAACGGTGCCGCCATGACGGAGACAACGGGCAAGCGACTTGCAGGACGGACCCTGATGATGTCGGGCGGCAGCCGGGGGATCGGGCTGGCGATCGGGCTGGCGGCTGCGCGCGAGGGCGCCAACGTCGTCCTCCTCGCGAAGACCGACGTCCCCGACCCACGGCTGCCCGGCACCGTGCACACCGCGGCGGCCGAGATCGAGGCCGCCGGCGGGCAGGCGCTGGCCGTCGTCGGCGACGTCCGCGACGAGGCGTCGGTGGCGGACGCCGTCGCCCGCGCGGTCGAGCGCTTCGGGGGCATCGACATCTGCCTGAACAACGCCTCGGCCATCGCGCTCGACAGCACCGAAGAGCTCCCGGTCAAGCGCTTCGACCTGATGACCCAGATCCAGCTGCGCGGCACCTACCTGCTCACCCGCGCCTGCCTGCCGCACCTGCGCAAGGGCACCAACCCGCACGTGCTCTCGCTCAGCCCGCCGTTGAACATGTCGCCGGAGTGGCTCGGCAAGCACCCGGCGTACATGCTCGCGAAGTACGGCATGTCGCTGCTGACCCTCGGTTGGGCCGCGGAGTACGCCGAGGCGGGCATCGCCGCCAACTGCCTGTGGCCCGAGACCCTGATCGCCACCTCCGCCGTGCAGAACCTGCTCGGCGGCGACGCCGCGATGCAGAGGGCGCGGACGCCCGAGATCATGGCCGATGCCGCGATCGAGGTGCTGACCCGCCCGTCGCGCGAGTTCACCGGCAACGCGGTGCTCGACGTCGACGTGCTGCGCGAGGCAGGCGTGCGCGACCTGTCGTCGTACGGTGGCACCGGCGAGCTGGAGTACGACATCTTCGTGGACGGGCCCTCGGGGCAGGGCCGATGAGTGGCCCCCGCGACGCGTTCGCGGCGACCCTCGGCGTCGACGTCCTCGGGTACGGCGGCGGCCGGGCCGAGGCGCGCGTGAGTGTCACCGACGACCACCTCAACCCCCACGGCACCGCGCACGGCTCGTTCCTGTTCTCCCTTGCCGGCATCGCCCTGGCCGCGGCGGCCAACGATGCCGAGCACTCCGGCGTCGTGAGTGCGGTCCACATCGACTACGTGCGCCCCGCGCGGGTGGGCGACGCGCTGGTGGCGACCGCCGAGGTGGCCGAGCGGCTCGCCAAGGAGGACCTGTTCGTCATCCGGGTCACCCGCGGCGACGAGCTGGTGGCCCGGGCGAACGGGCGGGCGAACCGCCGTCCCCGCTAGCCGGTTCAGCCCTCCAGCGCGAGCCGCAGCCGCGAGTGCCGGCGCACGAAGATGCTCGGCACCCACGCGGCAGCCTCGTCCTCCGGGCTGTCGAGCCGGAACGACGAGGTCCGGGTGAGCAGCGCGTGGATCGCGACGGTGGCCTCCAGCCGGGCCAGCGCGGAGCCGACGCAGAAGTGGATGCCGCGACCGAACGCCAGGTGCTGGCGCACACCGTCGCGGCCGAGGTCGAGGACGTCGGGGTCCTCGAAGTGCGCCGGGTCGCGGTTGGCCGCACCCCAGAGCAGCAGCAGGGTGCTTCCGGCCGGCAGGTCGACGCCGCCGAGCGCGGTGTCGGCACCCACGTGCCGGTAGTGCCCGCGGAAGGGCGACTCCAGCCGCAGGCACTCGTCGAGGAACGGGTCGATCAGGTCGGGCTCGGCGCGCAGCCGGTTCTGCAGGCAGCGGTCCGTCGCGAGCCGGTGCGCCGCCGTACCGAGCAGTCCGGCGGTGGACTCGCCACCGGCGCCCACCAGCTGCAGCAGGATCAGGACCGCCGTCCCCACCTCCAGCTCGTCGAGCTGGACCGCCAGCGCGAGCTCGCCCATCAGGTCGTCGCCCGGCCGGTCGAGGGCGGCGTCGAAGCGGTCGGCGAGGTACGCGTGCAGCGCGAAGGACGCGCCGATCGTCGCGTCCAGGCGGGTCTCGTCGACCCAGCCGCCGAGCATCTCGGTGCTGTCGTAGGCCCACCGCAGCAGGTCCGGCACGTCCCCCGGCGCGAGCCCGATCAGCTCCGCGACCAGCGCCAGCGGCAGCCGGTCGGCCAGGTCGACGGCCCAGTCCCCGCCCTCCCCGGAGAAGTACGCCGACCAGAGCCGGTCCACCTGCCCGACGACCGACGACTCCAGGGCCCGGATCCGGCGCCCGATGGTGCCGAGCACGGCCGTGCGGTGGATCCGGTGGGTCGGGTCGTCGGCGGTCGCGAGGACCTGCTCGACGGTGCCGCCGCCGTCCATCGGCAGCACCGAGGCGGACCCGTCGGGACGGCGCAGCAGCACCGAGCGCAGGTGCGAGGAGTAGGTCTGCGGGGCCGCGAGCACCTCCTGGACCAGCTCCCACGACGAGACCAGGTGCACGTCGGTGCCGGGGACGCGGTACACGGGCGAGCAGGACCGCAACCGGGCCAGGGCCGGGTACGGGTCGGCGACCAGCGCCGGGTCGAACACGTCGAACATGGAGCCAGTGTCAGCCCGCCGGACCCCCGCGTCAGCAGAAGCGGTCAGGCCGTCGAGACGTCAACCGCCGCCGGTGATCGCCCGTTCGGTGCCCAGGCTGGCCCGCGCGGCGGCCCGGGTGCCGGCGTCGCGGGACCCGGGGGCGGCGTGGCCGGCCTGCGCGGCGCCCTTCCAGGTGCCGCGGATCCCGTGGTCGCGCTGCATCCGGCCGAAGTAGTCGACGATCTCGATCTCGCGCGCCCGCAGGGCGAGCTCGGTGGACGTCGGCCCGTCGGCCACCGGAGCGTCGGTGGCGACCGCTGCGGCCCGCGCCGAGGCCCGCGCCGTCGCCAGGCGATCGCCGATGTGGTCGGCCCAGGCCTCGTAGAACGCCGCCCGGGCGGTCGAGCCGTGCACTGGCTTCAGCTCCCAGCGCCGGCGCCGGGCGTTCCAGACCTCGCGCTGGTCGGCCTTGTGGGCGCCCGAGCGCAGGTGGGCGTCGCCGTCGGCGACCATCTGGGTGACCAGCGTGGCGTAGAGCGCCTGGACGACCGCGATGTCGGACGGGAAGCCGTAGAGGGTGACCCGGGTGTTGCTCGTGTAGATCGCCACCCGGACATCGTTGGCGCGGGCGATCTCCAGCACCAGCCGGACGTAGCGGGCCAACGACCGCTTGCCGGACTCGCCGATCAGCACCGTCTCCCAGGTCGGCTCCTCGCGCCGCTCCTCCGCGCCTGCGGTGGCGCGGGCGACCGCGAGCGCGATCTGGTGCCGGGTGGCCAGCGACTGCGCCTTGGCGAAGAATGCCTCGCGCTCGGCGGTGTTGGAGGTCCGCTCGGCCTGGCGCAGCAGCCGGCCGATCCGCAGCAGGGTGCGGTCCTCGCCGTCGACGCCGGTGTCGAGGCCGTGCAGCCGGTAGGCGGTGTGGAGCAGGTCGGCCAGCACGGGCATGCCGACGTCCTCGAGCAGCCGGAGGTACGTCGTGCGGAACTCCGGCCCGTGCCCGACGGCCCCGGCCAGGTGGTGGGCGACCTCGTGGAGCACCACGGCGGCACGCAGCGACCACGCCCCGCCGACCTCGCGCGGCGGGATCGCCATCACGCCGCGGGCGGGAAGCTCGTCGTACTCGTAGTGCGCCTTGGCGTGACCCCGGCGTGGGCGGACCACGACCGGCACCCCCGCGCGGTCGTGACCCGTGCCGTCGTCATAGGCGCTCCCGGTCGCGACGAGGTGGGCGAGCACCTTGTCGACGAACGCCTGGACGTGGGCCGGGTCGGTGAACCGCGGCTCGGTCTCGGGCTCGAACGCCTGCAGCGTCTCGCCGACCCTGATCCGCAGCGGCTCGCCCGGGGTGCGCGCGGCCTCGTCGAGCCAGCCGGCGAACAGGTCCTCGGCGGCATAGACCTCGCGGGTGTCGGGCATGCGCCCAGCCTTTCAGGCGGCCCCGACAGTTCCGTCGTCGGCGCTGGCCAGCTCGCCCCGGAGCCGGTCGCGCAGGTCGACGAGCTCGGTGATCGCCTCGACGAAGCGCACCGTGCTGTCGCCGACGCCGTTGTCGTCGAAGTAGTGGTGGCGCATCGCGGCCCGGGCGATCCGGTGCTCGTCGTGCGCGAGCCGGTCGGTGAGCAGCTCGGTCAGGCCGGGCAGGTCCTCGGTGTCGATGACGTCGGCGCACCGGCTCACCGGCACCTCCTGGCGCAGCCGCTCGGCGTCGTGGTGCCGGTCGGTGATCAGGATCGGCTTGTCGGTCTGCAGGTAGAGCCAGTCCAGCCCCACCGAGGAGACGTCGGTGACCATCGCGTCGCAGCCGGGGAACACCGCGAGGATGTCGCCCTGCCAGATCGCGGCGTGCCCGGCCTCGGGGTCGCGCTCGGCGGCCCGCTCGACCAGCTCGAGGATGGCCTGGTGCGCCTCGCGGATCGCCGGTGTGAGGCTGGTGGTGACCTTCGGGTGCGGCTTGTAGACGAGTCGCACGTCCGGCACGGCGAGGATCGAGCGTGCGATGTCGACGCCGAACACGTCGACCGAGGTGTAGTCGTTGTAGCCCGCATCGCCTTCCCAGGTGGGCGCGTAGAGCACGGTACGGCGCTCGCTCGCCGGCAGCAGGGGAGCGGGACGCAGGTCCAGCTGCGGCCGGCCGACCCGGACCAGTCGGTGCTCGTCGAGCTCCATCAGCGCGGCCCGGTGCCGCTGGACGGCCGCCTCGCCGGCGACGAAGACGCGGTCGTAGGCCTTCGCGTTGTTGGAGATCATCGACTGCTTGTCACTCTCGCCGTGGTTGATGTGCACGTGCAGCATCCGGCCGTCGAGCAGCGAGTTGAAGTTGAGCATGGAGTTGTTGCAGTAGACGACGACCTTGGCGTCCAGCTCGTCGTACGTCGCCGCGAGGTCGGCGAAGCCCGGGGCGAGGAGCACGGGAAGCGAGGTGCGCTCCTCGACGATCGCGCGGGTCTGCGGGTCCCGGGTCAGGATGCCCACGGGGTGGGTGTCATCGAGCCGTTCCAGCACCGGGATCCACTGCAGGAGCTGGTAGACCCGGGTCGGGTCGTCGGCGAAGTAGGCGATGACGTGGGGCTTCTGCACCGACGGATGATACGGCCACGAATGATGGCCCGCCCAACCAGCGGAGCCGCGTGAACGTTGCATTTCGGTAACCTTCGCCGGTGCTCGATCTCCGGCGCCCGCTCCGCCGTCTTCTCAACCGCTCCGTCCACGCCGCCTGGCGGTGGGTCGAGCACGTCGGGGACGTCTCTCCGGACAGCTCCCTGGCCGCCACCTTCGGCACCTTCGGCCCCGGCGCCTGCCTGGCGTTCCCCCTGTCCGACGTGGTCAACGCGAGCGCGATCCACATCGGTCGCGACACCCTGATCGGCAAGTACGCGACCCTCTCGGTCGGCTACGGCCCGACCCAGGAGGTGCTGCCCGAGCGCGGCCTGCGCGTCGGCGAGCGCTGCGTCCTCGGTGCCCGGATCACCATCACCGCCCACGAGTCGATCGAGATCGGCGACGACGTCTGGTTCGGCCAGGACGTGTTCGTCTCCGACGCCAGCCACGGCTACACGAACCCCGAGATCCCCGTCGGTCTCCAGTTCGGCACCCACCAGCCGGTCTCGATCGGCTCCGGCACCTGGGTCGGGCACGGCGCGATGATCCTGCCCGGCACGTCGATCGGCCGGAACGTCGTGGTCGCGGCCGGCTCCGTCGTCCGCGGCGACGTGCCGGACCACGCGGTCGTCGGCGGCGTCCCGGCCCGGCTGATCCGGCGCCTCGACCCCGACGGAAGCTGGGCGAGGGTCGTCGCCGACGCGCCTACGCTGACCCCGTGAGGACCTCATGAGCCGCATCGAGGACCTGGCACGGTCGGTCGGGGTCACGGGCGGCTACGACGACCTGTGGGCCTGGTCGGTCCGCGACCTCGACGGGTTCTGGTCGGGCGTGGCCCGGGACCTCGGCCTCGACCTGCCCGGCCCGGTGCTCGCCGAGGAGCGGATGCCCGGCGCGGTCTGGTTCCCCGAGGCCCGGGTCAGCTACGCCGCGGCGGTCCTCGACGGGCGCCCCGACGACGAGGTCGCCGTCGTCGGCGTCACCGAGGACCCGGCCGCGACCGTCGAGCTGACCTGGGGCGAGCTGCGGCGTCGTACGGCGAGCCTGGCGGCGACACTGCGCGGCCTCGGAGTGGGGGAGGGCGACCGCGTGGTCGGCTTCCTCCCCAACGCGCCTGACGCGGTCGTGGCCTTCCTCGCCACCGCGAGCCTCGGCGCGGTCTGGTCGGTGTGCGGCATGGACTACGCCGCCTCGGCCGCCCGCTCGCGCTTCGAGCAGCTCGAGCCGGTGGTGCTGGTGCACGCGTCGTCCTACGTCCACGCTCAGTCGGTCCACGACCGCAGTGATGTCGTCGCCGAGCTCACCGGCGCGCTGCCCACGCTGCGCGCGGTGCTCGAGGTCGGCACGCCCGCCTGGGAGGAGGCGCTGGCCGCCGACGTGCCGTTCGAGCCGGTGGCCGTCGCGTTCGACCACCCGCTGTGGGTGTTGTTCTCCTCGGGCACGACCGGCCGCCCGAAGGGCATCGTCCACGGCCACGGTGGCGCGCTGCTCGAGCAGGCCAAGGTGGCGGCGTACCACTTCGACCTGGGGCCCGGCGAGCGGCTCCTCTGGTTCACCACCCCGTCGTGGATGATGTGGAACTTCGTCGTCGGCGCCCTGCTGACCGGCGCGTCCGTGGTGACGTACGACGGCAGCCCGGCCCACCCCGCGACCGACGGCCTGTGGGCGCTGGCCGCCCGGCTCGGCGTGACCGTGGTGGGGATGAGCCCCGGTTACGTGGCCGCCTGCCAGAAGGCCGGCGTCGGTCCCGCGGGGCACGACCTCTCGCGGCTGCGCCGGGTCGGGATCTCCGGGTCGACCTTCCCCGCGACCAGCCAGGAGGAGCTGCAGGCCGACCTCGGTCCGGACGTGCAGATCTGCTCGATCAGCGGCGGGACCGACGTGGTCAGCGCCTTCGTCGGTCCGGCGCCGACGGTGCCGGTGTGGCCCGGCGAGCTGTCCCGGCCGTGCCTCGGCGTGGCCCTCGACGCGTTCGACGCCGACGGACGCTCCGTGCGCGGCGAGGTCGGCGAGCTGGTCGTCACCCGACCGATGCCGTCCATGCCGCTGTACTTCTGGGGCGACGACGACGGCAGCCGCTACCACGAGGCCTACTTCGACACCTTCCCCGGCGTGTGGCGCCACGGCGACTGGATCACCGTGACCGACCACGGCTCGGTCGTCATCCACGGCCGCTCGGACGCGACGCTCAACCGGAACGGGATCCGGATGGGCAGCGGCGACATCTACGAGCCGGTCGAGGCGCTGCCCGAGGTGCGCGAGGCGCTGGTCATCGGGTTGGAGGAGCCGGACGGCGGCTACTGGATGCCGCTGTTCGTGGTCCTCGCCGAGGGCGTCGAGCTCGACGCGGCGCTCGACGCCCGGATCCGCGACGCCGTACGCACCCACGCCTCGCCGCGGCACGTCCCGGACGTCGTGATCGCCGCTCCGGGCGTCCCGCACACCCGCACCGGGAAGAAGCTCGAGGTGCCCGTGAAGAAGGTGCTCGCGGGCCAGGACCTCGGTCGCTCCTACGACCCCGGTAGTGTGGACGCCCCAGAGCTGATCGACTGGTACCGAACCGTGGGCAGGAGCCGCAGAACCCGATGACCGCCTGGCTACTGCTGGGACTCGCCATCCTCCTGGTGCTCGCGTGCGGCCTGTTCGTCGCGGCCGAGTTCGCCTTCGTCACCGTCGACCGCGGCCAGGTCGACCGGGCCGCCGCCGACGGCGACGCGGCGGCGATCGGGCTGCAGAAGGCGCTGCGCTCCCTGTCGACCCAGCTCTCCGGGGCCCAGGTCGGCATCACCATCACCAACCTGGCCATCGGCTTCCTCGCCGAGCCCGCGATAGCGGAGCTGCTGCGCGACCCGCTGGGGGCGGCCGGCGTGGCGGAGAGCGCGGTGCGCCCGGTCGGCGTCGCCCTCGGCCTGACACTCAGCACCCTGCTCACCATGCTGATCGGGGAGCTGGTCCCCAAGAACGTCGCCATCGCCCTGCCGATGACGACCGCCCGGCTGACCCAGCGACCGATGCGCTTCTTCACCGCCGCCGCCCGCGGCCCGATCAAGGTGCTCAACGGCAGCGCCAACGCGATCGTGCGGCGCCTCGGTGTCGAGCCGCAGGAGGAGCTGCGCTCCGCGCGCAGCTCCACCGAGCTCGCCTCGCTGATCCAGCACTCGGCCGACGAGGGCACCCTCGACGCCGACACCGCCGAGCTGATGGAGCGCTCCGTCGAGTTCGGCACCCGCACCGCCGGCGAGATCATGACGCCCCGGGTGCGCACCCGCTCGCTCGACGCCAACGACCGCGCCAGTGCGGTGATCGCGCTGGCCCGCGAGTCCGGCAACTCCCGCTTCCCGGTCCTCGACGACACCGACGCCGTCGTCGGCACCGTCCACGTCAAGAACGCCGTCGCGCTCCCGCTCCACGAGCGGGCCACCACCAAGGTCAAGCACCTGATGGCCAAGCCGATCCTGGTGCCCGACTCGCTGCGCCTCGACCCGCTGCTCGCGCTGCTGCGCGCCGACGGCTTCCAGATGGCCATCGTCCTCGACGAGTACGGCGACCACGCCGGCATCGTCACGCTCGAGGACGTGATCGAGGAGATCGTCGGCGACATCGCCGACGAGCACGACCGGCTCGGCAGCCGCGGGCGGCTGCGTCGCGACGGCACCTGGTCGCTGTCCGGCCTGTTGCGCCCCGACGAGGTCGAGGACCTCACCGAGATCGAGCTCCCCGAGAGCGAGGACTACGACACGGTGGCCGGTCTCGTGCTCAAGGTGCTCGGCCGGATCCCGCAGACCGGCGACGTGGCCGTCGTACCCCTCCCGTCGACGGGGGAGGACGACGAGGAGCCCGCCCGCCGGGCCGTGCTGAGCGTCGACCACATGGACGGGCTGCGGATCGACCGGATCTCGCTGCGGGTCGAGGAGGTCGAGCAGCATGGGTGACCTCGGCGGCGTGCTGCTCGCGGTGGTCCTGCTGGCCGCCAACGCCTTCTTCGTCGGCGCGGAGTTCGCGCTGATCTCCGCGCGACGCAGCCAGATCGAGCCCCGTGCGCAGTCCGGCTCCCGGATGGCCCGGATCACCCTGGCCGCGATGGAGCGGGTCTCGGAGATGATGGCCGGCGCCCAGCTCGGCATCACCATCTGCTCGCTCGGCCTCGGTGCCGTCGGCGAGCCCGCGCTCGCCCACCTGATCGAGCCGGTGTTCCACGAGCTGCACGTGCCCGAGGAGTGGCTGCACCCGGTGGCCTTCGTGATCGCGATGACCATCGTGGTCTTCCTCCACGTCGTGCTCGGCGAGATGGTCCCCAAGAACATCGCCATCGCCGGGCCGGACCGCGCCGCCCTCATCCTCGGCCCGCCGATGCTCGGCATCGTCACCGTGCTGCGCCCGCTCATCGCCACGATCAACGCGATCGCCAACGCCATCCTGCGGCTGCTGCGAATCGAGCCGAAGGACGAGATCGGCAGCACCTTCACCCGTGAGGAGGTCGCGGCGCTGGTCGAGGAGTCCCACGGTGAGGGCCTGCTCGCCGAGGACGAGTACGACCGGCTCTCCGGCGCGCTCGGCTTCACCGAGAAGACCGTCGCCGAGGTGATGATGCGGCCCGAGTCGCTAGCCACCGTGGTCCGCGGCTCCACCGGCGCCGAGGTCGAGGCGCTGTGCGCCGCCACCGGGTTCAGCCGGTTCCCAGTCGTCGCCGCCGACCAGGAGCCGGTCGACCTGCTCGGCTACCTCCACATCAAGGACGTCCTCGAGCCCGACGAGGAGCGCCGTGAGCGCCCGGTCGCCGACCGGTGGATCCGCCCGTTCGCGACCGTCACCGACGACACGTTGCTGCACGACGCGCTCGAGGTCCTCCAGCGTCGCGGCGCGCACATGGCCCGCGTCGTGGACCCGCGCGGTACGACGCTCGGCGTCGCCGCGCTCGAGGACGTCATCGAGGAGCTCGTCGGAGAGATCCGCGATGCCGCCCACTCCGAGGAATCGTCGGCCCCGTGAGCACGCCGACGCCCACCCCCGCCACTACAGTGTCGTCCGTGGCTGCTCGACGGGTGCTGACGCTGCCCAACCTGATCAGCTTCCTGCGGTTGCTCGGCGTCCCGCTGTTCCTCTACCTGGTGCTCGGCCCCGAGGCCGACGTGCTCGCGCTGGTCGTGCTGATGGCCTCCGGCGTCACCGACTTCCTCGACGGCTGGCTGGCCCGCAAGCTCGACCAGACCTCCGAGCTCGGCCAGCTGCTCGACCCGATCGCCGACCGCCTCTACATCCTCGCCGTCGTCGTCGGCCTCGCGATGCGCGACATCATCCCGTGGTGGGTCGCCCTGTGCCTGCCGTTGCGCGACCTGCTGCTGTGGGGACTGGTGCCGCTGCTGCGCACCCGCGGCTACAGCGCGCTGCCGGTCCACTTCCTCGGCAAGGCCGCGACCTTCAACCTGCTCTACGCCTTCCCACTGCTGCTGCTCGGCGACGGCGACGGACGGGTCGCCGTGCTGGCGCAGGTGTTCGGCTGGGCGTTCGCGCTGTGGGGGATCGGCCTGTACTGGTGGGCCGGCGTGCTCTACGCCTGGCAGGTGCGCAAGCTGCTCGCGACCACCGAGCGACGTACCCATGCCTGAGACCCTCGACCGGTCCCGCACCCCCCTGCTGACGCTGATCACGCAGGAGGCGCTCGATCGCGACTACCAGGTCGCGGCCTCCCGCGCCGCGGCGACGGCCGCGACGGCGACCGGAGTGGAGGGGGAGCGCGGTCCACGCCACGGCTACCGGGTCGGCGTGGTCGTGGTGGTGGGCCTGTTCGCGATGCTGGTCACCGTGGCCGGCGTCCAGACCTCGCAGAACGCCGACGTCGACGACGCGAGCCGGGCCAGCCTGATCGACCGGATCGAGGCCCGCCGCGCCACCGTGCGCCGGCTGCAGAACGAGCTCGCCGCGCTGCGGGCGGCCAACGCCGACGCCGAGGACCGGCTGCGCTCGCTCGGCAACCGGGTCGGCGACCTCCAGGCGCGCCGCTCCCGGCTCGGCGCGCTCACCGGCTTCAGCCCGGTGACCGGCTCCGGGGTCCGGGTCAGGGTCGACAACCCGCCGTACGCCGGGCCGAACGAGCAGCTGCGCGACTCCGACCTCGCCCTCCTCGTCGACGGCCTGTGGGCGGCCGGCGCCGAGGCGATCTCGATCAACGGCCAGCGCGTCAACGCCCACGGCGGCATCACCAACGTGGGCGAGGCGATCGAGGTCAACGGCTTCGGCATCGCGCCCCCGTTCACGGTCCTGGCGATCGGCGACCGCAGGACGCTGGCGTCGAGGTTCGCCGAGACCCAGGCCGGGCTGCGCTTCCTGGCCCTGGCCCGGCAGTACGGCTTCGAGCAGAAGATGGACAATGTGGACGACCTCCACCTGCCTGCCGCGCCCGGCGCGCTGCTGCGGCTACGGTCGGCTGAGCAGGAGAAGACCAAGCCCCAGGGGCAGCAGGGAGGTGACGGGCCGTGATCGCGGTTCTCGGACTCGTCGTGGGCGTCGTCCTCGGCTTCGTGTTCCAGCCCGACGTGCCGCGTTCGGTCGAGCCCTACCTCCCGATCGCCGTCGTCGCCGCGCTCGACGCCGTCTTCGGCGCCCTGCGCGCCTATCTCGACGGGATCTTCGACGACAAGGTCTTCGTCGTCTCCTTCCTCAGCAACGTGGTGATCGCGGCCGGCATCGTCTACCTCGGCGACCGCCTCGGCGTCGGCGGCCAGCTCTCGACCGGCGTCATCGTCGTCCTCGGGATCCGGATCTTCACCAACGTCGCGGCGATCCGGAGACACATCTTCCATGCCTGAGCCGGAGCCCGAGGAGCAGGCGAGCGAGCAGAGCCCCGTCGACCGGCTCAAGGTGGCGCTGCTGCGGCCCTCGCGCAAGCAGCTGGTCGCCGCCGCGCTGCTGGCCCTGCTCGGCTTCGGCGCGGTGACGCAGGTGCGCACCGCCGGCACCGACGACACCTACGCCGGACTGCGCGAGCAGGAGCTGATCGACCTCCTCAACGGTCTCGCCGGCACCCGTCAGCGCACCGAGACCGAGATCGACCGGCTCGAGGAGGTCGCGGGCGGGCTGCGCGACGACTCGTCCAAGCGGCAGACCGCCATCGACCAGGCCGACGCCGAGGTCGACGACCTCAACATCCTCGCGGGGCTGGTGCCGGTCACCGGCCCGGGCCTGCGGGTCACGATCGAGGAGGAGGAGGGCCGGGTCCGGCTCGGCTCCCTGCTCGACACGATCCAGGAGCTGCGGACCGTCGGGGCCGAGGCGATCGAGATCAACGGCAAGGTGCGGGTCGTGGCGCAGACGTCGTTCACCGAGGCCGACGGCGGGTTCCTCGTCGACGGCGAGCGGATCGAGGCGCCGTACGTCATCGTCGCGATCGGCGAGCCCGGAGCGCTCGCGAACGCGATGACCTTCGCCCTCGGGCCCAAGAAGCAGCTCGAGGAGGACGGCGCCACCGTGGGCGTCCAGCAGCTGCGCACCGTGGACATCGAATCCGTGGTGCGACGCGACCGGCCTTCGTATGCCGTTCCGGACCAGGGGCAGTAGCCTTCGGGCCATGACGAACCCCGCGGACCTGAAGTACACCGTCGAGCACGAGTGGCTGCGGCAGCCCGGCGAGACCGCCGGCTCGGTGCGGGTCGGGATCACCGACTACGCCCAGGACGCCCTCGGCGACATCGTCTACGTCTCCCTCCCCGAGGTCGGCGCGAGCGTCACCGCCGGCGACTCGTGCGGCGAGCTGGAGTCGACCAAGTCGGTCAGTGACGTCTACGCCCCGGTCACCGGCGAGGTCGTCGCGGTCAACGAGACGCTCGACGCCACCCCCGAGCTGGTCAACAACGACCCCTACGGCGCCGGCTGGCTCTTCGAGGTCGTGCCCCAGAACGCCGCGGACCTCGACGCACTGCTGGACGCCGCCGCATATGAGGCCCAGCTCGACAACTGATCCGGTAGGTTCGTAAGAGATCCACCGTGAGGAGCAACTGATGCCGTTCTGCACCGCCTGTGGTCGGCAGAACCCCGATGACGCCCGCTTCTGCTCGCAGTGCGGGACCCGCCTCGTCGCGCCCGAGCCGGCGCCCGTGAGCGATGCCACCGCGACCATCCAGTTCGGCGGTGGCGCGACCGGCACCGCCGGCGTCGAGACCTCCGACCGTGCGCTGAGCCCCGTCGACGCCGCGGCCGTCGACGCGCTGCCGGTCGGCCATGCCCTGCTGGTCGTCCAGAAGGGGCCGGGCTCGGGAAGCCGGTTCCTGCTCGACGCCGACGAGGTCAGCGCCGGGCGGCACCCGGAGAGCGGGATCTTCCTCGACGACGTCACCGTCTCGCGTCGCCACGCCGTGTTCCGTCGTGACGGAGACACGTTCACCGTGGAGGACGCCGGCAGCCTCAACGGCACCTACGTCAACCGCGACCGGATCGAGAAGGTCCAGCTCAAGGACAGCGACGAGGTCCAGGTCGGCAAGTACCGCCTGGTCTTCTTCGCGGGCCACGAGAGCGTCTGAGGGCGGTCGCAGGATGACTGCTGCCGTCGCTCGGGGGGAGCGGGAGCCACGGCTCAACATCGGCCAGGTCCTCGACCGGCTGCGCGCCGACTTCGAGGACATCAGCATCCCCAAGATCCGATTCCTCGAGTCCGAGGGGCTGGTGAAGCCGGAGCGCACGCCGGCCGGCTACCGGAAGTTCTCCGAGGCCGACATCGAGCGGCTGCGCTACATCCTGCGGATGCAGCGCGACCACTACCTGCCGCTCAAGGTGATCGGCGAGCACCTCGACGCGCTCGACCGGGGCCTGACGCCACCCGAGCCCGAGCCGGTCGTGCCCACGGTGCCGACCGTCGCTCTCGGCGCCGACGGGCTGCCGGCGCCCGAGTCGTTCCGCCGTACCGACCGGTTGCGGCTCTCGCGCAAGGAGCTGATCAAGGTGGCCGAGATCGACGAGGACCTCCTCGGACAGCTCGAGTCGTTCGCGCTGATCAGCCCCTCGCCGACCGGCCACTACGACACCGACGCGCTGGTGATCGCGCAGACCGCGCACGAGCTCGCCGACTACGGCATCGAGCCGCGCCACCTGCGCGCCTTCCGCACCGCGGCCGACCGGGAGGTCGGCCTCATCCAGCAGGTCGTGACGCCCCGCAAGGGCCGCGACGCCGGTGCGAGCGCGCGCGCGGAGGAGGCGGTCAGCGAGATCGCCGCTCTCTCGGTGCGCCTCCACGCGACCCTGGTCAAGGCCGGACTGCGCCGCATCTGAGCCCTCCCGGACGGCTCGGGCCGACGCAGTAGGCTGGAGGCATGCGCGAGGTCGACGTGATGGGTGTCCGGGTGGAGATGCCCTCCAACCAGCCGATCGTCCTGCTCCGAGAGGTCACCGGCGAGCGCTACCTGCCGATCTGGATCGGTGCCGTCGAGGCCACCGCGATCGCCTTCGCCCAGCAGGGGGTCGTCCCGCCACGGCCGCTGACCCATGACCTGATGCGCGACGTGCTCACCGCGACCGGCAACGAGCTGAGCGAGGTGCGGATCACCGACGTGCGCGAGGGCGTCTTCTACGCGACCTTGGTCTTCGCCTCCGGCGTGGAGGTCAGCGCGCGTCCCTCCGACTCGATCGCGCTCGCGCTGCGCACCGGTACGACGATCTTCTGCTCCGAAGAGGTCCTCGCCGAGGCCGGGCTCGCGGCCCCCGCCGAGGAGGAGGACGAGGTCGAGGCCTTCCGCGAGTTCCTCGACCACGTCTCGCCCGAGGACTTCGGCGCCGAGGGCTGAGGCGGCTGTCAGCCTCAGGCTGAGGTTGAGGGTTTTCGGCGACACGCCCAGCCATGTCTTTGACCGGCCCGACACCGCGGTCGTACCGTGAGGGAGTCGAAATGACAGCAGTGCAATCCCCCTTGCCTGAAGCGCCGCGACCTGGAGGTTCCGTGAACGAGCAGCAGCCCGAGAAGGTCGGTCAGGACGTGACCGCGGCGACTGCTGCCGCGCAGGAACAGGGGCTCCTGTTCACCGACGATGTCTCGCCGCTGCCCAGCGACCTCGGCTACCGCGGCCCGACCGCGTGCAACGCCGCCGGCATCACCTACCGCCAGCTCGACTACTGGGCCCGCACCGGCCTGATCGAGCCCAGCGTGCGCGGCGCCAAGGGCTCCGGCTCGCAGCGTCTCTACAGCTTCCGCGACATCTTGATCCTCAAGATCATCAAGCGACTCCTCGACGCCGGAATCTCGCTGCAGAACATCCGCACCGCGGTCAGCCACCTGCGCGAGCGCGGTACCGACGATCTCACCCAGGTCACCTTGATGAGCGACGGCGCATCGGTCTACGAGTGCACCAGCAACGACGAGGTCATCGACCTGCTGCAGGGTGGCCAGGGCGTCTTCGGCATCGCGATCGGCGGCGTGTGGCGCGAGATCGAGGGCACGCTGGCCGAGCTCCCGAGCGAGCACGCCAACGAGTCGGAGCAGTCGGCTCCGGTCGCCGGCGACGAGCTGGCCGCTCGCCGCGCGGCGCGCAACGTCGGCTGAACAGGTCGCAGACCTGTAGGCTGTACCTGCTGTTGATGCTGCACGGGAGAGTCAGGCCCCGTGCCTGCGCCGAAGGGGCAATCCCTCCCCGGAACCTCTCAGGCGCCAGGACCGTGTGGAGCAGGCAACTCTGAAGGCGCAGTGACGCGCCGACAGAGGGGGAGGGCTCGATTCATCTCATCGACCCGACCCGAGGAGCACGCCTGCTCATGAGCGCACCCTTCGTCAACCGTCACATCGGCCCGGACGAGGCCCAGGTCGAGACCATGCTCGACCGTCTCGGCCACACCTCGCTCGACGCCCTGATGGACGCCGCCGTCCCGAAGTCCATCCGCGCCACCGACCCGCTCGGCCTGCCGGCCGGAGTCGACGAGGAGACGGCCGCCGCCGAGCTCCGCGCCCTCGCCGGGGCCAACGTCCCGGGCGAGTCGATGATCGGCCTCGGCTACCACGCCACGGTCACCCCGGCCGTCATCCGGCGCAACGTGCTCGAGGACCCGAGCTGGTACACCGCCTACACGCCGTACCAGCCGGAGATCTCGCAGGGCCGTCTCGAGGCGCTGATCAACTTCCAGACCATGGTCGCCGACCTGGCCGGCCTCCACACCGCCGGCTCGTCGCTGCTGGACGAGGGCACGGCCGCGGCCGAGGCGGTCGCCCTGGCCCACCGCGCCAACCGCAAGGCGGCCGGTCCGTTCGTCATCGACGCCGACGCGCTGCCGCAGACGATCGACGTCGTCGCCACCCGATGCGAGGGCCTCGGCATCGAGATCCTCGTCGCCGACCTGACCGACGGGCTGCCCGAGGGCCCCGTCTCCGGCGTGCTCGTCCAGTACCCCGGCGCGTCGGGCCGTGTGCCCGACCTCAAGCCCGTCATCGACGCGGTCCACGAGCACGGCGGCCTGGCCGTCGTCGCCGCCGACCTGCTCGCGCTGACCCTGCTCGAGGCGCCGGGCGCGCTCGGTGCCGACGTCGTCGTCGGCTCGGCCCAGCGCTTCGGCGTCCCGCTGTTCTACGGCGGTCCGCACGCCGGCTTCATGGCCGTGCGCGAGGGCCTCGAGCGCCAGCTGCCCGGTCGTCTCGTCGGCGTCTCCGTCGACGCCGAGGGGCACCTGGCGTACCGCCTCGCGCTGCAGACCCGCGAGCAGCACATCCGCCGCGACAAGGCGACCTCCAACATCTGCACCGCCCAGGTGCTGCTCGCCGTCACGGCCGGCATGTACGCCGTCTACCACGGCCCGGACGGGCTGCGGGCGATCGCCGGCGACATCCACGGCCTGGCCCGTCGCGCTGCCGCCTCTCTCCGGGCGGCTGGCATCGAGGTCGTCAACGAGACCTTCTTCGACACCCTCAACGTCCGGGTCCCCGGCCGCGCCGAGGCCGTCGTGTCCGCAGCCCGTGAGGCGTCGGTCCACCTGCGCCTGGTCGACGCCGACACCGTCGGCATCTCGTTCGGCGAGACCGCCCGCGAGGCCACGCTGGTCGCCGTCCTCGACGCCTTCGGCGTCACCGAGGTGTCGGCCGAGGGCGACGCCGGCCTGCCCGAGGAGCTCGAGCGCACCACCGAGTTCCTCAGCCACCCGGTGTTCAACACCCACCACAACGAGACCTCGATGCTGCGCTACCTCGCGCGGCTCTCGAACCGGGACTACGCGCTCGACCGCGGCATGATCCCGCTCGGCTCGTGCACGATGAAGCTCAACGCGACCACCGAGATGGAGCCCATCTCTCTGGCCGGCTTCGCCAACCTGCACCCGTTCGTACCGGCCGCCGATGCCGACGGCTACCGCCGGCTGATCGACCAGCTCGAGGGCTGGCTCGCCGAGGTCACCGGCTACGACCGGGTCTCGATCCAGCCCAACGCGGGTGCCCAGGGCGAGTACGCCGGCATGCTGGCGATCCGCAACTACCACCGGGCCAACGGCCAGGGCCAGCGCGACGTCTGCCTGATCCCGTCCTCCGCCCACGGCACCAACCCGGCCTCGGCGGTGATGGCCGGCATGAAGGTGGTCGTGGTCAAGGCCAACGACGACGGCACCGTCGACCTCGCCGACCTGCGCGCCAAGTGCGAGCAGCACTCCGAGACCCTCGCCGCGATCATGGTGACCTACCCCTCGACGCACGGCGTCTACGAGGAGACCATCACCGAGCTGTGCGACCTGGTGCACGAGCACGGCGGTCAGGTCTACATCGACGGCGCGAACTTCAATGCCCTGCTCGGCTACGCCGCGCCCGGCAAGTTCGGCGGCGACGTCTCGCACCTCAACCTGCACAAGACGTTCTGCATCCCGCACGGCGGCGGTGGCCCGGGCGTCGGCCCGGTCGCGGTGCGCGCCCACCTGGCGCCGTACCTGCCCACCCACCCACTGCACCCCGACGCCGCCCGGCGCGAGGGCACCGGCGCGATCAGCGCGGCGCCGTTCGGCTCGGCCGGCATCCTGCCGATCTCGTGGGCCTACATCCGGATGATGGGCGGCGAGGGTCTGACCCGCGCCACCGCCGTCGCGGTGCTCTCGGCCAACTACGTCGCGGCCCGCCTCGGCGAGCACTTCCCGGTGCTCTACCGCGGCGAGTCCGGCCTGGTCGCCCACGAGTGCATCCTCGACCTGCGCCCGATCACCGCCGAGACCGGTGTGTCCGTCGACGACGTCGCCAAGCGGCTCATCGACTACGGCTTCCACGCGCCGACCATGTCGTTCCCGGTCGCCGGCACCCTCATGGTGGAGCCGACCGAGTCCGAGGACCTCGCCGAGCTGGACCGGTTCTGCGACGCGATGATCGCGATCAAGGACGAGATCGACAAGGTCGGCTCGGGGGAGTGGTCGGTCGACGACTCGCCGCTGCATCACGCGCCCCACACCGCCCGCACGCTCGTCGGCGACTGGGACCGCGCCTACTCGCGGGAGGTCGCGGTCTTCCCGGCCGGCATCTCGCCCGACAAGTACTGGCCGCCGGTCGCCCGCATCGACCAGGCCTACGGTGACCGCAACCTGGTCTGCGCGTGCCCGCCGCTGGAGGCCTACGCCGAGTCGGACGCGTGAGCGCGCTCCTCGATACCACCGCAGCAGCCGCCCTCCGCCAGGTCGCCACGGCCCAGGCGGAGGGGAGGTTGCCGTCGGTGGCGGCCGGTGTCGTCCGCGACGGCGAGCTGGCCTGGTCCGCGGGGCGGGGGCGGCACGTGCGCCGCGACAGCGACGCCCGCCCGGACAGCGACACCCAGTACAAGATCGGCTCGGTCACCAAGACCATGACCGCCGCGTTGATCCTGCTGGCCCGTCAGCGCGGTCAGCTCGCGCTCGACGACCGGGTCGGGAGGTTCTGGCCCGAGGGCCCCTTCGGCGAGGCCACGCTCCGCTCCCTGCTCACCCATTCCAGCGGGATCACCGCCGAGCCCCACGGCTCCTGGTGGGAGCGGAGCGACGGTGGTGACCTGGTGGCGCTCGCGGCGGCCCACCAGGGGGCGGGCACCACGCTCGAGCCCGGCGCGCAGATGCACTACTCCAACCTCGGTTACGGCCTACTGGGAGCGGTCGTCGACCGGGTCTGGGGCGTGTCGTGGTGGGAGGCCCTCCAAGCCGAGATCCTCGGCCCGCTCGCCATGTCGCGCACGACGTACCAGTGGGTCGAGCCCGCCGCCGAGGGCTTCGCCGTCGACGCCCTCACGGGCGAGGCGATCCCGGACCGGCTTCCCGACACCGGAGCGATGGCTCCGGCCGGCCAGCTGTGGAGCACGGTCGGCGACCTCGCCACCTGGCTGACCGCCCTGGTCGACCCGGACCGCTCGGTGCTCGACGCCGCGACGTTGCGTGCGATGGCGACACCCCAGCACGGCGACCCCGACGACCGGTCCGGCCAGTCGTGGGGGCTGGGGATCGAGATCGCCCGCTCGCGCGGTCGCAAGCTGGTGGGTCATGCCGGTTCCATGCCGGGGTTCTGCTGCGGCGCGATGATCGACAGCGCATCGGGCGTGGGCGCGATCGTGCTCACCAATGGCGCCTACGGCCTCGGTGCCGCGACCAGCGAGCTGGTGCACCTCGTGCTCGATCAGGAGCCGCCGCTGCCCGAGGAGTGGACGCCCACCACGGCGCCGGTCCCCACCGCGGTTCGCGAGCTGCTCGGCACCTGGCACTGGGGCCACGCCCCGACCGTGCTGCGCTGGGACGGCACCGAGCTCACCGCCGGTCCGCCGCAGGGTCCGGGCCGCGAGATGGCCTTCGCCCCGGTGGGCGACGGCACCTTCCGGGGGACCAGCGGATACCTCGCCGGGGAGCTCCTGCGCCCGCACCGCCGCGCCGACGGCGCGATCGGGCACATCGAGTGCGCGACGTTCATCTGGACGCGGACGCCGTACGACCCGCAGGCGCCCATCCCGGGGGGTACCGCACCGCAGTCGTGACCGGAGGGGGCATGATGCTCCCGTGAACGAGAACACGTTCCAGTTCGCCTGGTTCCAGCAGTCCACTGCCGGCTTCGACCCGCTGCCGCTCGCGCAGAGCCTGTGGCGCGACGACCAGATGCATGGCGTCGCGGTCAGCGGCCTGCTCGCCCGCGCACTCGAGCGGGCCGCCGCCGAGGCCGGCCGGACCGGTCTGGTGCCCGCGCGCTACCACGTCGACCTGTTCCGCCCCGCCCGGATGATCACGACCACCGCGTCGGCCACCATCGTGCGCGAAGGGCCGCGCCTGGTGCTCCTGGACGCCGTCGTCGAGCAGGAGGGCGAGGTCGTCGCCCGCGCCGGCGCCACCTTCCTCGCCCCGTCGGCCGACGCCGCCGGCGAGGTCTGGGCCGCGGCCGGGGAGCGGCCCGTCCCGCCGCCCGCCGAGAGCCTGCCCACCCCCGGTGAGCATCACGTGCCGTGGTTCGCCAGTGCGTCCGCGTGGTCCGACAACTTCGGCGACCACCAGAACGCCGGTCGCCACCAGACCTGGCAGACCGCAGTCCCGATCGTGTACGGCGAGGATTGCACGCCGTTCCAGGCGGTCGCCTCGATCGCCGACGCGACCAGCATGGTCACCAACTGGGGCAGCCGCGGCGTCGAGCACATCAACACCGACATCGACCTCGCCCTGTGCCGGCTGCCCGACAGCGTCCGCCTCGGGCTGCGAGCCACCGACCACGTCTCCAGCGACGGCATCGCCGTCGGTACGGCGGAGGTCTTCGACGCCACCGGCGTCCTCGGTACCGCGACCGTCACCTCGCTGGCCAACACCCGTCGTACGGTCGACCTGTCGGGCGGGGTCGAGCCGCGCGGCGCGGTCTGATCAACCAGCCTGGGTGTCGTCGACGACCTCGGCGTCCACCGCGAGGTCGAAGTCGAACGTGAGCTCCTCGCGGTCGAGGTCGGCCAGCGCGGAGAACTCGCTCGAGGTGAGCGCCTTGGGCGTCTCCTCGATCTCGGTGGGCGCGGGGATGGTGGCCACCGGGTCGGCCGCGTTGAGCTTGCGGGCGGCGGGCAGGACGGAGCGCTCGAGGGAGCCGGTGAAGTTGTTGTAGTCCTTCACGCTGCGCTGGATGGAGCGCCCGAGCTTGTCGACGTGCTCGGAGAGCTTGAGGATGCGGCGGTAGAGGACCTGGCCGAGCTCGAACAGCACCTGGGCGTCCTCGGTGAGCGCCTCCTGCTTCCAGGTGAAGGCGACCGTCTTGAGCATGCCCCACAGGTTGGTGGGGGTGGCGAGCACGATGCCCTGCTTGAAGGCGTGCTCCATCAGCGACGGGTCGACCTCGAGGGCGGTGTTGAGGAGCTGCTCGTTGGGGATGAACGCGACGGTGAACTCGGGGCTGATCGCCAGGCCGGTCCAGTACCCCTTATGGGCGAGGGTGTCGACGTGGCCACGGACCTTGCGGGCGTGGTCCTCGAGCAGCCGCTGGCGCGCCTCGGGCTCGAGGCCCTCGCGCTGGGCGTCCATGAACGCGTTGTAGGGCACCTTGGCGTCGATCGCCATCTGCTTGCCGCCGGGCAGGTTGATGACCATGTCGGGGCGCCGGGCCCCGGAGTCGGCCTCGACGGAGTGCTGCAGCTCGAAGTCGACCCGGTTGAGCAGTCCGGCGGTCTCGACCAGGGTGCGCAGCTGGGTCTCGCCCCAGGCGCCGCGGACGGCGTTGTTCTTCAGGACCGAGGCGAGGGTGTCGGCGGCCTTGCGGGAGTCCTCGACCGAGCGCTGGGTGTGCTGGATCTGGGTGGCGAGCTCGGTGTGCTGGCGCACCCGGGCCTTCTCGAGCTCGTCGACCTTCTGCTGCATGGAGCGCAGGTGCTCGACGACCGGGGTGAGGGTCTTGAGGACCTGGGTCTGGCCGGACTCGCCGCGCTCGCGCTCCTGCTGGGCCTGGCGCTGCTGCTCGACCAGGGTGCGATAGCGGGCGCGGGCGTCGTCGACGGCGTCACGCAGCTCGTCGACGGTCGCCAGGGCGCCGGTGAGCTCGGCCTGCACCGCGGCCCGGGCCGCGGCCTCCTCGGCACGGGCCTCGGCGGCGGCGGACTCACCCTGGAGCCGGACCCGCTCGATCTCGTGGCGCAGCTCGCCCAGGGCGGCCTCGTGACGCGCCGCGACGACCTCCGGCGCCTCACCCGGCGCGACCTCGGGGACGGTCGGCAGGGTGGACTGGCGCACCATCCAGCCGACCCCTGCACCGAGCAGAAGACCGACGAGGAGAGCGAGGAGGATGGCCATGGGAGCAGTCAAACAGCAGGGCCCGACAGAACCCCTCGGGGCACGCCGGGCACGGCCGGATCAGGCGTAGCGGACCGTCCGCTCGCCCTTGGTCCAGCCGTAGACCCCGAGCCCGCCGGCCTCGGCCAGCCGGACCGACAGCCCGGTCGGGGCGCCGACCGCGACGAGTGCGCCGATGCCGCTCGCGACCGCCTTCTGGACCAGCTCGAACCCGGCCCGCCCACTCACGACGAGCACCGCCTCGGCCGACGGCGCGCCGGCCAGGATCCGCGCGCCGACGACCTTGTCGACGGCGTTGTGGCGCCCCACGTCCTCGCGTACGGCGACCAGGGTGCCGTCCGCGGCGAAGAGCCCTGCCGCGTGCGCGCTGCCGGTGCGCTCGAAGAGCTGCTGGTGGGGTCGCATCAGGTCGGGCAGCCTGCGCACGAGCTCGGGGGAGGGGAGCGCGCCCGACCACGGCAGCGACGGCCGCCGGGCGATCACCTCGTCGACCTCGTCGGTGCCGCACACCCCGCACGCGGCCGAGCCCGCGCTGAGCGCGTCGAGCTGGCTCGGCACCCGTGGCGGGGCCTGCCCGAGGGTGACGGTGACGACGTTGAACTCCTGCTCGGGGCGCAGCTCCACGTCCGTGCAGTAGGCGACGCCGGACGGGAGCCCGAGGCCCTCGTGGTGCACCCACCCCGCAGCCAGCTCGAAGTCGTTGCCGGGCGTGCGCAGCGTCGTCCACACCCGTCGCGCCGGGGCGCCCGGCCAGGCCAGCCGGATCTCTAGCGGCTCCTCGGTCAGGACCCGGTCCTCGTGGCGACGTACGTCGTCGCCGCGGTGCTCCTCGACCCGCAGCCGGGTCGTCGGCCCCGGCCGGCGCGCCTTCACCCCGGTCACAGCACGGCCCGGCGCCGGCGCAGCTCGTCGAGCCGGTCGGTCAACCGCCGCCGTACGGCGCCCGGCAGGTCCTGCTCCAGCGCTGCGGTGGCCGCGGCCTCGGTCGCGTCGTCGAGGTGCGTGATCGGGAAGTAGGCCTCGACGACGTCGCCCTGCACCCAGCCCTGGTGGGCGCCGATGATGGTGGCGAGCTGCTCGAAGTACGCGACAGCGAAGGGTGCCGTGATGTCGCGCTGCCCGGCCTGCCACAGGCCGTTGCCGGCCGCCTTGACCTCGTAGTTGGGCACCGAGACCTCGCCGGTGGCGCGGGCCCAGGCGAACTCCTTGCCCTCGACGCTCGGCAGCGAGGAGACCGCCCGCGCGTGGTGCACGGTCGCCGCACCGCTGCGCTCGGCCTCGAGCGCGGCGTCGAGGGCCGCGCGGTCGGTGGCGCCGAGCTCGGCGAGCCGGCGACGGGCCTTCCAGCGCAGGTCGCTGTCGGCCACGATCCCCTCGGGCAGGCCCTCGCCGGCGGCCCACCGCTCGAGCTCGCCGGCGTCGGAACCGGACAGCACCGTCGCCCGGAAGGCCGACAGCTGCAGCTCGGAGCCGGCCTCGGCGCTGTCGGCCGCCCGGCGTACGGCGGCGTGGAACCGCTGTGTCGTACCCGCGGGCGCGATCGGCAGCACCGTCTCCAGCACCCACGGCAGCAGGTTGCGATGGCCGTCGGAGGTGTCCTCGACGGGCGGCGCGGTGGCCAGCAGCTCGGCCACCTGCGTGGGGGTGATCGCGCCCTCGAACATGCCCAGCCGGACGCTGTTCCACATGGTCGCGCGCAGCTGGGGGTCGGTCATCGCAGGCGCCAGGGCCGGCAGCGCCGCCATTGTCAGCGCGTCGGGCGGGCTGACCGCCCACGTCGTCTCGGTGGCGTCGAGCAGGACGGGTGCGTCGCCGACGTCGAGCGGCGTGGCCGGGCCGTCGGCCACGAACGGGCGCTGCGTCCAGCCGTCCGGCCCGTGGGTGGCGACGACGAGGTCGTGGCGGCGGTCGGCGGGATGGGCCGCGGGCGACGTACGGCGGACCACGCCGGCCGCGCGATCGAGGTCGAGCCGGTCCGCGCCGGGGGTGAGGAGCCAGTCCTTGACGAAGCCGTCGAGGCTGGCGCCCCCGGCGGCCCGCTCCCAGCTCGCGAACAGGTCGTGCATGGTCGCGTTGCCGAACCGGTGCAGCTCGAAGTGGTCGCGCACGCCGCCGAGGAAGGCGTCGTCACCGAGCCGGCGCGCGAGCTGGCGCAGGACGTTCGAGCCGCGCGCGTAGGAGATGCCGTCGAAGTTCTGCAGCGCCGACAGCGCGTCGGGCGCGGCGTTGCCGGCGACCGGGTGCGTCGTGGGGCGCTGGTCGGCCGTGATGCCCCACGTGCGACGGGCGTAGGAGTCGTGCAGCGGGCCGTCGGCGTACTCCGTGGCGTCGGTGATGACCCGCAGCCCCATGTACTCGGCGAAGGACTCGTTGAGCCACAGGTCGTCCCACCACTTCGGCGTCACGATGTTGCCGAACCACTGGTGGGCCATCTCGTGGGCGATGATGTTGGCGCGGAAGCTGCGGTCGGCACGCGTGCTCGCACCCTCGAACAGCAGCGGATCACGCAGCGTGATGCAGCCGGGGTTCTCCATGGCGCCGGCGTTGAACTCGGGCACGAACGCCTGGTGGTAGTCGCCGAAGGGGTAGCGGACGCCGAACAGCCGGTGCAGCTCGTCGAACGACTGCCGGGTCAGCGTGAGCAGCTCCTCGGCCTCGCGGTCGAGGGTCGCGGCGAGGCTCTGCCGCGAGCTGAGGCCGAGCGGGATGCCGTCGTGCACGTCGCTGATCAGGTGGTACGGCCCGGCGACCACGGTGACGAAGTACGTCGCCAGCGGCTGCGTGGGCCCGAGCGTCCACTGCTTCGTGGCGCCGTCCCGACCGGTCTCGACGGCCGGGGCGTTGCCGCGCACCAGCCAGTCCGCCGGCGCGGTGACCCGCATCGAGTAGGGCGCCTTGAGGTCGGGCTGGTCGAAGCACGCGAAGATCGAGGGCGCCGCGTCCATGAAGGACATCCCGTAGATGTACGCCCTGCCGTCGACGGGGTCGACCGAGCGGTGCAGGCCCTCGCCGTCGTTGCGGAAGGCCATCGTCGCCTCGACGACCAGCTCGTGCTCGTCGGCAGTGAGGTCGAGGGTGATCCTGCCGTCGGCCAGGTCGTCGACGTCGAGCGGCCGGCCGTCGAGCCGGACGGCGTGCAGCGCCCGCGGCTTCACGTCCACGAACGTCGCCGCGCGCTCGCTGCGGAACCGGATAGTGGTCACCGAGCGGAAGGTCTCCTCGCCCAGCGACAGGTCCAGCTCGACGTCGTACGACGACACGGTGAGCACGCTCGCGCGGTGCTCGGCTTCGGCGCGGGTGAGGCTCATCCGGCCAGCCTAGAACTCGCCCGGATGGGGCGTGGATGCGGTGTGGATGTGGGAGGGTTCGGGCCATGCGCGCGTGGACCCAGGTACCGCCCCAGCACGGCCGGCGGTACGTCATCACCGGTTCGAACGGCGGTCTGGGCCTGGAGACCGCTCGGATCCTGGGCTCCCGCGGCGCCGAGATCGTGATGGCCTGCCGCAGCGTGGAGAAGGGCACGGCAGCAGCCCGGACCGTGCCCGGCCACGACAAGGGGCGCGTCGAGGTGCGCCAGGTCGACGTGAGCTCGCTCGACTCGGTGCGCCTGTTCGCCGCAGGCCTGGCGGACGAGGGCCGGCCGGTCGACGTACTCGTCAACAACGCGGGCGTGCTCGGCGTACCTCACGCCGTCACTCCCGAGGGCGTCGAGATGCACTTCGCGACCAACTACCTGGGCCACTTCCTGCTCACCCAGCTGCTGCTCCCGCTGCTCTGCGACCGCGTCGTCGTGATCAGCTCCCGCGAGCACCGGTCCGGCCGGATCGACCTCGACGACCTCGGGTGGCAGCGCCGTCCCTACCGCCCCTTCCAGGCGTACGGCGACTCCAAGCTCGCCGACCTGCTCTTCATGCGCGAGCTGGACCGCCGGTTCCGCTCCGAGCGGATGCCCCTGCGCGCCGCCGCCGCCCATCCCGGCGCCTCCGCCACCGCCATCACCAGCGGCTCCGGCCACCCGGTCGTCACCGCGATCGGGCACTACGGACAGAAGCTGGTCGGCATGCCCGCCTGGCGCGGCGCCCTGTGCACCGTCTACGCCGCCACCATGCCCGTCGACGGCGGCACCTACATCGGCCCCCACGGGCGCACCGAGCTGTGGGGCTGGCCCGCGCCGGCCCGCATGTCGAGCAAGGCCGACGACGAGATGCTCGCTCGGGCGCTGTGGGACCGGTCGGTCGAGCTGACCGGTCTCTGACCGGCGGGCCCGCTTGCGCCGGCCTGCCATCGTGGGAACAGTCCGGACCGAAGGATGTGGATGCATGAGCGTTCGAGCCGATGCGGACCTGCAGGCCCTGGATCGCTGGTGGCGAGCCGCGAACTATGTCAGCGTCGGGCAGATCTACCTGCTCGACAACCCACTGCTCCGTCGTCCGCTCGAGTCGGACGACATCAAGGCGAGGCTGCTCGGCCACTGGGGCACGACGCCAGGCCTGAACCTCGTGTGGACTCACCTGAACAGGTTGATCCGCGAACGCGACGTGAACGCGATCGTGCTCGCCGGCCCGGGCCACGGGGGCCCGGCGGCAGTCGCCAACGCCTGGCTGGAGGGCACCTACTCAGAGACCTATCCCGCCATCGGACAGGACGAGGAGGGCCTGCGGCGCCTCTTCCGGCAGTTCTCCTTCCCGGGCGGCATTCCCAGTCACGTGGCGCCCGAGACACCCGGCTCGATCCACGAGGGCGGGGAGCTGGGCTATGTCCTGTCCCACGCCTATGGCGCAGTGCTGGACAACCCCGATCTCCTCGCGGTGGCCGTCGTGGGCGACGGCGAGTTCGAGACAGGCCCCTTGGCGGCATCGTGGCACTCGAACAAGTTCCTCGACCCGGTCGGCGACGGCGCGGTCCTGCCGGTGCTCCACCTCAACGGCTACAAGATCGCCAATCCGACCGTTCCTGCCCGCATCCAGCGCGCGGAGCTCGAGTCGCTGCTGCGCGGCTACGGCCACGAGGTGCTGACCGTGGAGGGCGACGAGCCCTTCGACGTACATCGCCAGATGGTCGCCGCGATGGACGCGGCCCATGACCGGATCCGCGAGATCCAGCGACTGGCCCGCGAGGAGGGCGACCTCGCCCGACGCCCGTGGCCGTTGATCCTGATGGTCACACCGAAGGGGTGGACGGGTCCGGGCGTCGTGGACGGTCAGCAGGTGGAAGGCACGTGGCGCGCGCACCAGGTGCCGCTGTCGAGCACGCGTGAGGACGAGGGCCACCGGTGGCAGCTCGAGCAGTGGATGCGCTCCTACCGTCCGGAGGAGCTCTTCGACGACCAGGGGCAGCCCGTCGCCGACGTCCTGGCGCTCGCGCCCCGCGGCCCCCGCCGGACCAGCGCGAACCCGCACGCCAACGGCGGCACCCTGCGCCGGCCTCTCGACCTGCCGCCCGCGGCCGCGTGTGCAGTGCCGGTCAGCGCTCCCGGTGCCTCGGTCCACGAGCCCACCCGCGTCCTGGGGCGCTACCTCGCGGAGGTCGTGCGCCGCAACGCCCGCGACTTCCGTGTGGTCGGCCCCGACGAGACCGCCTCCAACCGCCTCGACGCCATCTACGAGGTCACCGACAAGGTCTTCGCCGGCGAGATCCGGACCACCGACGAGCACCTGGCGACCAGCGGTCGTGTGATGGAGATCCTCTCCGAGCACACCTGCCAAGGCTGGCTCGAGGGCTACCTGCTCACCGGCCGGCATGGCCTGTTCAGCTGCTACGAGGCGTTCATCCACCTGGTGGACTCGATGCTCAACCAGCACGCGAAATGGCTCAAGGTCACCCGGACACTCGAGTGGAGGGAGCCCATCGCCTCGCTCAACTACCTGCTCACCTCGCACGTCTGGAGGCAGGACCACAACGGGTTCTCCCACCAGGATCCCGGGTTCATCGACCACGTGGTGAACAAGAAGGCGGAGGTGGTCCGCGTCTACCTCCCGCCGGACGCCAACACGCTGCTGGCGACCATGCGGCACTGCTTGGCGAGCACCGACTACGTCAACGTCGTGGTGGCGGGAAAGCAACCCACCTTCGACTGGCTCGGCCCCGAACAGGCGGACCTGCACTGCGCTCGCGGCCTGGGCATCTGGGAGTGGGCCTCGACGGGTGCGCCGGAGCCCGACGTCGTCCTCGCCGCTGCCGGCGACGTGCCCACCCACGAGGCCCTGGCGGCCGCCGCCCTCCTGCGCCAGCACCTGCCCGACCTCAGCGTGCGCTTCGTCAACGTCGTCGACCTGATGCGCCTCCAGGACGACCGCGAGCACCCCCACGGACTCACCGGCGCCGCCTTCGACGCGGTCTTCACGGCGGACAAGCCGGTGATCTTCGCCTACCACGGCTATCCCTGGTTGATCCACCGCCTGACCTATCGCCGCACCAACCACGACAACATCCACGTTCGCGGCTACCGGGAGGAGGGGACGACGACCACGCCGTTCGACATGCTCATGATGAACGACCTGGACCGCTACCACCTGGTGATGGACGTGATCGACCGGGTGCCCGGGCTCGGCCAGCGAGCGGCGGGGGTCCGGCAGCTGATGGAGGACACCCGACGCCGGGCCCGGGCGTGGACACGCGAGCACGGCGTGGACCTTCCGGAGGTCGAGCAGTGGCGGTGGACAGCACCTGCTGCCGACCCTTCGACGGCGAACCTGTCAGTGCCCGAGTAGGTCCACGACCTTCAGGCCGATCGCCAGCTCCTCATCGGTCGGCATCACGACCACCGCCACCCGCGAGGTCAGCGCGCTGATCAGGGCAGGTCCGCCTCCCGCCGCGGCGTTGCGCTCGCCGTCGACCTCGATGCCCAGCCGGTCCAGCCGAGCCAGGGCATCGGCCCGTACCCGCGGCACGTTCTCGCCCACGCCGCCCGTGAACACGACGACGTCGGCTCCGTCGAGCACAGCCAGGTAGGAGCCGACGTACTTGCGGACCCGGTGGCAGTAGACGTCGTACGCCCGCGCTGCCTGACGGTCGCCGGCCGCCATCGCGGCGACGAGATCGCGGAAGTCGCTCAAGCCGGCCAGGCCCTGGAGTCCGCTCCGGTGGTGCAGCAGGTCTTCGAGACGGTCGACGCCGAACCCCGGCAGACGCAGCAGGTGGAGCAGGATCCCCGGATCGAGGTCGCCGCCCCTGGTGCCCATGACCAGGCCCTCGAGTGGTGTCAGTCCCATGCTGGTGTCCTGGGGACGGCCCCCGCGGAGAGCCGCTGCCGACGATCCGTTGCCCAGGTGCAGGGTGATCAGGCTGAGCTCGGTGAGATCACGGCCGAGGAGAACCGCGGCGCGTCGGGCGACGTACTCGTGGCTGATGCCGTGCATGCCGTACCTGCGGATCCCTTGGGCCTCGGTCACCTGCCGGTCGAGCGCATAGGTGGCGGCCGCGTCGGGGAGGTCGGCGAAGAAGGCGGTGTCGAAGACGGCGACCTGTGCGAGGTGCGGGTACCTCCTCCGGGTGTGCCTGATGCCCTCGACCGCCGGGGGATTGTGCAGCGGCGCCAGGTCGCTCAGCGCCTCCAGCCTCTCGACCGCCCTGTCGTCGATCAGGACCGGTTCGCGGAGATCGCCACCGTGGACCACGCGGTGGCCGATCGCGGTGAGCTGGTCGGCCAGCCCGGCCTGGTCCACTGCTGCGATGACGCGGTCGAACGCGGAGCTCCACGGACCGTGCCGGTGCTCGATAGTTCCTCGCAGCATCCGCTCACCCGCGGAAGGGCGTAGGACCTGGTACTTCAGCGACGACGAGCCGGCGTTGAGGACGAGAACGGCATCGGCTCGGCTCATCCTCTCAGCGTAGGTGTCCGCTCGGCACGGCAACGGACGCACGTACTGACCGTTCTGGTGCGGGGTCAGGCGGGTGTCTACGCGCCGACGTCGTACCGCACGTCATACCGCGCGGGGTAGACCTCACCGACCAGTGTGCCGTCGGTGGTGCGCAGCGGTTCGACCACGGTCGTGCCGTACCGGGTCACGACGCGGAGTAGGCCGTGCGGGGTCTGCCATCGGTAGGCGCCGAGGCCGAGCTGGCGGGTGCGGTAGGGGAGGTGGGTCTTGGCCCGGTGGTGTCGTCGGGTGAGGGGGGGGGCGTCGTTGAGGTCGCCGGTCTGGCCGGGTGGCCCGTCCTTGTCGTAGGGCGTGACGTGGTCGTGGTCCAGGCGGCGGGTGCGGGAGGCGGAGTGGGGGAAGACGTCGCCGCCGGTGCGGAGCTGGGTGCGCTCCTTGCAGGCCGTGGGGTGCTCGTAGGCGTCGACGGCGGTGCCGGAGTTGAGGTCGATGACCGGGTGCAGGTCGATGGAGCGGTGGCGTACCAGGGCGGCGATCTGCTCGAGGAGCATCGGTCCCAGGTCCTCCACGCGGGCGACACCGGTGGCGAGACCGGCGAGGACGGCGGCGTCGATGTGGACGTAGACGGTGGCCCTGCGCGGGGCCCGAGTGGTCGTCGGCGCGGGAGGTGTCTCGGGCTCCCGGAGCCCCTCGAGGAAGCGGACGGCGGCATGGGGGTCGGCGAGCAGCTCGACCGCGCGGGCTCGGAGCTGGTCCATGGTCGCGACGTCGTCCTCGTCGTCGGGGACGTGGTGGTCGGCCAGGGCCTGCGCGAGCTCCTCGACGCTGGTGGTGAACTCGAGGGCGCCCGCGTTGGGGAGCCTGAGGGTGATGCGGGCCTCTTCGGCGGCGATCCGGTCGCGGTGGGCCTGCGGGTCGGCTTCGATGATGCGGGCCTCGGCGAGCTCGATCAGCTTGCCCGGCGTCAGGTCGCAGGCCGCGGCGAGGGAGATGTCGACGATCTCGACCGCGGCGCGGGTGAGGTTGCGGGAGAGGTCGGTGATCCTGCGGGCGACCCACACCTCGACGTCGAGGCGCTGGACCCGCTCCCACAGGCGGGGGAGGCGGTGGCGCAGGTCGAGTGCCGCGGCTGCGCGGTGGGAGGTGGCGATCCATCCGGCGTTGCTGGCGACGGCGAACTCGGCCATGCAGAGCTCGGAGGTCTGCGGCGTGCCCTCGCCGCCCAGGCGCACGAGGCGGTCGCCGCCGAACCGCACTGGTACGGCGCCCGGTTGGGACTGCGGGTCGAGCGAGTGCAGGTCGCACCAGGCCAGGAGCCGCAGCAGCGCGTCGACCTCCAACTGCCTCCTGTGGCGCACGCCGGCCTCCTCGGCAGCGAGCAGCTCCGCTGCGCCGGCGTCGACGGTGGGTGCCATACGAGTATGGCAGTCGAACTGGTGTTCGATCTCAAGCGGATGGTGTGTTGGTGCGCGTCCTGCTCTGAGACGAGCTCCGCTCGGTCCGTAGCGACCTACCCGACGTCGATGCTCTCGAACGTCACCGGCGTGTTCGGCCGCCCACCACCGCTCTGTGCCCAGTACCCGTCGTTCCCGCTCGCGGTCGCCTTCTTCACCAGCTCCAACGACGCCGCGTCGAGGTGACCCCAGACGGTGTAGTCGGGCGGGAACTCGGAGTCGCCGAAGACGATGAAGAACTGGCCGCCGCCCGAATGGGGCCGGCCGGTGTTGGCCATGGCGAGGGTGCCGGCGGGGTAGGTCTCCGAGCCGTCGACCTCGTCGGGGATGGTGTAGCCCGGGTTGCCGGTGCCGGTCTTGGGGTCGGCGTCGGCGGCGGTCGGGTCGAAGTACGGGTCGCCGCACTGGAGGAACTCGAAGCCGGGGTCGTTGCCCTGGCGGTGGCACGAGGTGTTGTCGTAGTAGGCCTGCTCGGCGAGCGAGGAGAAGGACGCGACGGTGCAGGGAGCCTGGTCGGCATCGAGGGTCACCTTGAGCTCGCCGATCGAGGTCGTGAGCACGGCGGGTACGTCGCCGCTGAGGCCGGTCGTCTTCGCGGGGAGGTCGACGTCGCGGGCGGCGTCGCCGGTCTGCGTCCAGTCGCACGACGTCGCCTCCGGCTTCTCGTCGTCGCCGCACGCGGCGAGCAGGGGAGACAGGGACGTGACGACCAGCAGGGCCGGGATGCCGGCGACGAGGCGAGAGCGCATGCCGCGCATCGTACGCAGCGAGCGGCCGGAGCCGACGCGTGCGGGCGTAGGTTGGCGCCATGGACCTGGGCATCCACTACGCGAGCTTCAGCCACCCCGACTGGGACCGGCGCCTGGTCGAGCGGCTGGCGGCCACCGCACGGATCGCGGACGACGGCGGGATCGCGCTGTTCACCGTGATGGACCACTACTTCCAGATGGAGATGTCCGGCGGGCCGGCCGAGCCGATGCTCGAGGGCTACACCACGCTCGGCTTCGTCGCAGGACGCACCGAGCGGATCGCCCTCGGGCTGTTCGTCACCGGTGTGACCTACCGGCACCCGGGCCTGCTCGCGAAGATCGTGACCACACTCGACGTGCTCTCCGGCGGCCGGGCCTGGCTCGGGATCGGCGCGGCCTGGTACGAGCGCGAGCACGACGGTCTCGGTGTGCCGTACCCGCCCGTCGCCGAGCGGTTCGAGCGGCTCGAGGAGACACTGCGGATATGTCGCCAGATGTGGAGCGACGACGACGGGCCCTTCCACGGCCGCCACTACCGGCTGGCCGAGACGATCTGCGTGCCCGCACCCGTCAACGCGACGGTGCCCATCGTGATCGGGGGCTCGGGGGAGCGCAAGACGCTGCGCCTCGTCGCGCAGTACGGCGACGCGTGCAACCTCTTCACGGGCGAGGGCCCGGCCGGAGTGGCCGCCAAGCTCGACGTGCTGCGCCGCCACTGCGACGACGTCGGCCGCGACTACGACCGGATCCGCAAGACGATCCTGTGGTTCGGCGACCCGGTCGCCGAGCCGGAGCGGTTCGCCCGTGAGATGGAGGCGTACGCCGCCCTCGGCGTCTCGCTCACCTCGCTGATGCCGCCCACCGAGGATCCCGAGCGGTGGGCGGCAGCGCTGGTCGAGCAGGCGGTGCCGCGGGCGGCGGCCCTGGGCTGATCAGCCGACGAGCGTGACGAAGTCGGCGGGGAGCTCGTCGTCCTCGAGCACCCGCATCTCGATCGGCCCGCCGCTGTAGGAGTCCTCGGCGATGATCATCAGGTCCTCGTCGAAGGACCAGAAGATCACGTTGCGCATCTTGATCAGGTAGGTCTTGTCGGCCTCAGCGAAGCCGGCGGCCATCGGGTGCTGGACCATCAGCGCGCCCGGCTGGATCAGGGTCAGGACGCCCTCGATGACGATGCAGTCGTCGTCGACGACCATCCGCTCGCAGAAGAACTCCAGCACGTGGCCGTTGTTCTCGACCAGGTTGCGGTAGTACTCCGCGACGCCCTCCCGCGTCTTCGGGCCGACGTCGCCCGACAGCTCCCAGAAGTGGTAGTTCGTGGCTTCGCCGAGGGTGCCGACCAAGGTCTCCAGGTCGCCGTCGCGCTCGGCGGCGGCGTGCACCTTCATCCGCTCCAGCATGGTTCGCTGGCGGGGCGACTCGGTGGTCGCGAGCCGCTCGGTGATGAAGTCGACGAGGTGGCTGCGGTTCAGCTCGATCATGGGTGCTTCCTCTCGGTGGGGTGGAGTGCGATCCGGCCGTGCGCGGCGAAGGCGGCCTCCCGCTCGGCGCGGTCGGCCGCGGTGAAGGCGCGGTAGCCGGTGGGGGTGGCGAGGTAGGTCGGGTCGTCGCCCAGCCAGGCCTGGCTGCGCAGCGCCTGCTTGTCGAGCTTGCCGGTGCCGGTCAGCGGCAGGTCCTCGACGAGGCGGACCAGGCGGGGACGCCACTTGGTGCCCAGGTCGGCCTGCTCGTCGAGGAAGGTGCCGAGGTCGGCGGGGTCGAGCCGCTCGCCGGGCAGGAGCAGGAGGGTGGCCATCACCTCGTCGCCGGTGCGGGGGTCCGGTACGCCGTACACGACCGCGGTGGCGACCGCGGGATGCCGCGCGAGGATCCGCTCGATCGGTGCGGCGGCGAAGTTCTCGCTGTCCACGCGGATCCAGTCGGAGCTGCGGCCGGCGAACCAGAAGTGGCCGTCGGCATCGGCGTACGCGAGGTCACCGGCCCAGAAGTCGCCGTCGCGGACCTTCGCCGCCATGGCGCCCGGGTTCTTGTAGTAGCCCTCGAAGCGGGCGGCACCGCCGCGGACCACGATCTCGCCCGTCGCCTCGGCCGCGTTGAGCAGCCGGCCGTCCTCGCCGAACTCGGCGGGCGGAGCCTCCCGGCCCTCGGAGTCGAGGATGACCAGACCCATGCTCGGGTCGGGACGACCGAGGGCACCGGGCGGGGTGTCCTCGTTTCGCAGGATGGTGCAGACGCCCTCGGAGGAGCCGTACGACTCGACGATGCGGCACCCGAAGCGACGCTGGAACTCCTCGCGGTCCCGCGTCGAGGCCTCGGTGCCGAAGCCGAGGCGGAGCCTGTTGTCGCGCTCGGTGGGGCTCTCGGGCTGGGCCAGGACGTACGACAGCGCGCGGCCGACGTAGTTGAAGAACGTGGCGCCGAACCTCTGCACGTCGGGCAGGAAGCCGGACGCCGAGAACTTCGGGCGCATCGCGTAGGTCCCGCCGACGACCAGGATCGGCGCCCAAGCGGCCATCAGTGCGTTGCCGTGGAACAGCGGCATCGCGTTGTAGGCGACGTCGTCGCGGGTCAGGCCGTGCACATTGAGCTGCCCGATCACGGCGAGCCGGAAGGACGAGCACACGACCGCTTTGGGGGCGCCCGTGGATCCGGAGGTGAACAGCAGCAGCAGGGTGTGCTCGGTGCCCGGGGGAGCGGTCGTGCGCACCGGCTTCTGGGCGCCGTCGGCCAGCAGGTCGCGGTAGCGGTCGCCGTCCTCGTCGAGGACCTCGACCCCGTCGAGGTCGAGGTCCTCGATCAGCGTGCGGTAGGTCCTGCCGACGATCAGGGTCTGTACGTCGGTCCCGCGGATGTCCGCGGCGAGCTCGGCGCCGCGCCGGGTCGGGTTGACGCCCACGATCGTCGCGCCGGACAGCGCGGCGGCGGCGATGAGCAGGAGGTACTCCGGATCGTTGTCCATGAGCACCCCGACGTGCCACGGGCCCGGCCGGCGCAGTCCGGTCAGCACGGCGGCGCGACGCCGGGCACCTGCCACGACGTCGCGCCAGCTGAAGGCGTCGTCGCCGAACAGCAGCGCAGGATGGTCGTCCTCGGCGCGGGCGAGGAGCAGCTCGGCGACCGAGCCGTGGGCGAAGGTGGGTGTCACTGGTGCTCCCGGGCGATACGGATTACATTGCGTTGTGACACGCAACATAAATACCGCGCGCAGCCTCGTCAAGGGGGCTCGCGACAATGACTCCGGGAACAACCTGGACCGGCGCCGAGAGGAGGTGGCAGTGAGCGAGTCCGTTGCTGTCGGCCGCCCCCGGGACGGCCGGATCGACGAGGCCGTGCTGGCCGCGACCCGTGAGCTGGTGGCGGAGGTGGGGTACGCCGACCTGACCTTCCGGGCCATCGCCGAGCGTGCCGGCACGTCGGTGCCCGCCATCCGGCGGCGCTGGGCCTCGAAGGCCCACCTGGTGCACGAGGCCGTGTTCCCGTCCGAATCCGTCACCTCGACGAGCCCGGGCGCCGACCTGCGCGCCGACGTGCGCGCGGTCGTCGAGAGCTGCCTGGAGGTCGTCGGCTCGCCCGCCGGCTGCCGGGCGATCCCCGCGCTGATGGGGGAGATGATGGCCGACCACGCCCTCGAGGAGGAGCTCAGCGCCCGGTTGATGTCCTCGGGCTGGGAGAGCCTGGCCGCCCGCCTCGCCCAGGCGGTCGAGCGCGGCGAGGCCCGCTCCGACGTCGACCTCGGGCTGTTCATCGAGACAGTCTTCGGGACCACCCTGGTCGCGATCGTGCTGCGCGGTCGCGACGCCGTCGACGACGCCTGGGTCGAGGGTCTCGTCACCAGCATCGTCGACGGCGTCCGGGCCCACTGAGACCCACTGACAGACTGGGGCCATGATCCTCGAGCACGCCGTCCTGCCCGTTCTTCCCGGCCAGGAGACCGAGTTCGAGGCGGCCTTCGGCCGGGCCCGCACGATCATCTCCTCGATGCCCGGCTTCCGCAGCCTGGCGCTGCGCCGCTCGCTCGAGTCGCCGAACCTCTACCTGCTGCTCGTGGAGTGGGACACCGTCGAGGACCACACCCAGGGCTTCCGCGGTTCGCCGCAGTACGACGAGTGGCGGGCCCTGCTGCACCGGTTCTACGACCCGTTCCCGGTCGTCGAGCACTTCGTCGAGGTGACCTTCTGAACCCTCCCGGCCGGTCGTCCCCGGGTCAGAGCATCACGAAGGCGACGACCACGCCCGCGAGGACGACCGCACCGCGGAACACGCCGGACGGCAGCCTCCGGCCGATCCGGGCACCGAGGTAGCCACCACCGATCGAGCCCGCAGCGAGCAGCCCGACCGCCGCCCAGTCGAGGTCGGCGACCGCGACGAAGATGGCTCCGGCCACCAGGTTGCCGGCCAACAGCGACAGCGTCTTGAGGGCGTTGACCACGCGCAGCTCGACGTCGGTGCCGAGCCCGAGGACGGCGACCATCATCACGCCGGCACCGGCCCCGAAGTAGCCGCCGTACACGCCGGTCAGGCCGGCGAAGACCGTCGTCAGCGGGGAGAGGTGGTGACGCGGACCGGCGTCCTGGTCGCGGTAGCGGGCCAGCCGGCGCGCGATCCAGGGCTGCGCCCCGACCAGACCGCAGGCGAGCAGGATCAGCCACGGCACCGCCGCCTCGAATGCAGCGGCCGGGAGCGCGAGCAGGAGGACGGCGCCGGCGACCGCCCCCAGGGCGCAGCACAGCAGGACCACCCGGGTGATGCCGGGATGCTCGCGCAGCTCGGCGCGGTAGCCGAACGAGCCGCTCAGTCCGGCCGGGATCAGCCCGACGGTGTTGGACGCGTTGGCGACGACGGGTGGCAGGCCCAGGGCGACCAGGACGGGGAAGCTGAGCAGCGAGGCGACGCCGACCGTCGAGCTGAGGACGCCGGCCCCGAAGCCGGCACCGAGGACGGCGAGCTGCTCGGGCCCGCTCACGCGTCCTCGCGGATCAGCGCCACGTCGCTGACCATCGCGATGTGGTCGTGCATCGCCTGCGAGGCCGCGACCGGGTCACCGGCCGTGATCGCCTCGGCGATCCGGCGGTGGCCGGCCAGCGAGGACTGGGGACGCTCGGGCTGGGCGAGCGACTCGAGCCGCGACTCGCGCACCAGTGGGGCGATCTCGAGCATCAACCGCGCCAGCAGGGCCGAGTGGCTCGCGGACGTCACCGCAGCATGGAAGTGCTCGTCGCCGTCGACTCCCCGGCCGCCGGCGGCGATGTCGGCCTCCATCTCGGCGAGGGCCGCGTCGATGGCCGCCAGGTCCTCGTCCGTACGACGCTCCGCGGCCAGTGCGGCGAGCTTGGTCTCCAGCGCGTCGCGGGTCTCCAGGATCTCGGGCAGCCGGCTGGCGTGGTCCCGGATGGCCTGGCCGATGGTCTCGGTGGTGGGGCGGACCAGGACGGTGCCGTCGCCATGGCGTACGGCGACCACGCCGACGACCTCGAGCGCCACCAGGGCCTGGCTCAGGGTCGCCCGGCTGACGCCGAGCTGGACCGCGAGCTCGCGCTCCGGGGGCAGTCGGTCGCCGACCGTCAGACCGGTCGCGGCGGCCCAGGCGGTGATCTGCTCGGCGACCTGCTCGTAGAGGCGGGTGCGCGTCACCTTGGGGGGGAGCGGGCGTCCGGTCGGGTCAGCCATGACCTCATCCTATTGACATTTCGGCCCAGTGTCCTATTGGCTAGGCCACTGATCCACAGTAGATGTGGCGTGGGTCACCAACCGGCCACCACACCCGGCCGCACCGGCCGCTCTCGGAGAAGGTGAAGTCCATGGGACCTGAATGGGTCGCCATCCTCGCGCTCGTCGCGCTGTTCGTGATCGGGACGCTGCTCCCGATCAACATGGGTGCACTGGCGTACGTCGCCGCGTGGCTCGTGGGCATGTACGCGCTCGACCTGGACGAGAAGGAGATCCTCGCCGGCGTCAGCGGGGACCTGATCCTCACGTTGATCGGCGTGACGTACCTGTTCGCGATCGCCCGCAACAACGGGACCGTCGACCTCATCGTCAGATCGGCCGTGCGTGCCGTCGGCGGCCGGGTCGCCTTCATCCCGTGGGTGATGTTCGCCGTCACCGCGCTGCTCACCGCCATCGGCGCGGTCAGCCCCGCCGCCTGCGCGATCATCGGGCCGGTCGCCCTCGGCTTCGCCGGCCGCTACCGGATCAGCCCGCTGATGATGGGCATGATGGTCGTGCACGGCGCCCAGGCCGGCGGGTTCTCGCCGATCAGCATCTACGGCTCGATCACCAACTCGGTGATGAAGGAGTCGGGCCTGCCCGACAGCGAGCTCACCATCTTCCTGGCCAGCCTCGTGGTCAACACGATCATGGCCGCGATCCTCTTCTTCCTCCTCGGCGGCACGAAGCTGCTCTCGGTGCGCATCGACCCGACCACCGAGGACGACGAGGTCACCGGGGTCACCGAGGAGCTGCACCGCGGCGGCACGCCCGTCCCGGCCCGGGGGATGGGCACCGCCACCCCGGTCGGCACCCGCGCCCAGGGCGCCCGGCTCGACCAGGTCATCACGCTCGTCGCCTTCGTCGGCGTCGCCACCATCGCGCTGGTCTTCGACAAGAACATCGGCTTCACCTCGATCACCGCCGCGGTGATCCTCGCGATGCTCTCGGCGGAGGAGCACAAGGACGCCGTCAAGCAGATCGCCTGGCCGACCGTCCTGCTCGTCGCGGGCGTCAGCACCTACGCCACGGTCCTCACCACCGCCGGCTCGCCAGAGTTCGTCGGCAAGTGGGCCGCCGGGCTCGGCGTCGCCGCGGTCGGCGCACTGGTGCTCTGCTACGTCGGCGGCGTGGTCTCGGCGTTCGCGTCCTCCACCGCACTGCTGCCGGTGATCATCCCGATCGCGCTGCCGCTCATCGCCGAGCACGGCATCTCCGCCGCGATGTTCGTCGCCGCGCTGGCCGTCGCCTCGACCATCGTGGACGTCAGCCCGTTCTCGACCAACGGCGCCCTGATGCTCGCCAACAAGCCCGACACGATCGAGGAGCAGGTGTACTACAAGCAGATCCTGACCTACAGCGTGATCGTGGTCCTCGCCGGACCGCTGTTCGTCTGGGCGGCCCTCGTGCTGCCGGGCTGGTGAGGACGATGATCATGCAGGGACCGCTCTCGGACATCCTCGTCGTCGACCTGTCGCGCGCCCTCGCGGGACCTCACGCCACCATGATGCTCGGCGACCTCGGTGCCCGGGTGGTGAAGGTCGAGGCGCCCGGACACGGCGACGACACCCGTGGCTGGGGACCGCCGTTCGTGACGCCCCCGGAGTCGAGCGGGGGAGGGGAGCGGGAGTCGACGTACTTCCTCTCGGCCAACCGCAACAAGGAGTCGATCGCACTCGACCTCAAGGACGACGCCGACCGCGAGGTGCTGCTCGGTCTGGTCGACCGGGCCGACGTGCTGGTCGAGAACTTCCGCACCGGCGTGCTCGACCGCCTCGGGCTCGGTCTCGACGCGCTCATGGAGCGCAACCCGCGCCTGGTCGCCCTGTCGATCACCGGGTTCGGCCACGACGGGCCCGAGGGCGGCCGGGCCGGGTACGACCAGATCGCGCAGGGCGAGGCCGGCCTGATGTCGCTGACCGGGTCCGGCCCCGAGGACCCGCAGCGGGTCGGAGTACCGATCGGCGACCTGCTGGCCGGGATGTACGGCGCGTACGGCGTGCTCGCTGCCCTGCACGAGCGCGCCGGCACCGGCCGCGGCCAGGTCGTGCGGACCTCGCTCCTCTCGGCCGTCGTCGGGGTGCACGCCTTCCAGGGCACCCGGTGGACCGTCGCGGGGGAGGTCGGCCGGGCGCAGGGCAACCACCACCCGTCGATCGCTCCCTACGGGCTGTTCCGGTGCGCCGACGGCGCCGTGCAGATCTCGGTCGGCTCCGAGGCCCTGTGGGCGCGGTTCTGCGCCGCCTTCGACCTCGACCCGACACAGTCCGGGCTGGCCACCAACCCGGAGCGGGTCGCCCACCGCGAGCAGACGATCGCCCTCGTCGAGGCGGCGTTCGCCTCCTGGGAGGCCGAGGCGCTGCTGGCCCGGCTGGCCGAGGTCGGCATCCCGGCGGGCAAGGTGCGCACCCTCGACGAGGTCTACGCGTGGGACCAGACCGCGAGCCAGGGGCTCCTGGTCGACGTCGAGCACGCCACCCTCGGCCCGCTCACCCTGCCCGGGCCGCCGCTGCGGTTCTTCGGCGGCGACGGTGCCGAGCGGACTCCGCGTGGGCACCGGCCACCGCCGACCCTGGACCAGCACGGCGCCGACCTGCGCGCGTGGGTGGGGGAGTCGTGAACGCACGACTCGGGGCGCGCGACCTGCTCGACCTCGTCCTCGACGCCGGCACGTTCACCTCGTGGGACCGGCCGGTCGACCTGAGCGGCATCGAGCCGTCGTACCGTGCCGAGCTGGAGGCAGCCGCCCTCAGGGCCGGCACCGACGAGTCGGTGCTGACCGGCCGCGGCCTGGTCCGCGGGCGCCCGGTGGCGGTCGTCGTCAACGAGTTCCGCTTCCTCGCGGGCTCCATCGGGCAGGCGGCCGCGGCACGGATCGTGGCAGCCGTACGCCGCGCGACCGCCGAGGGCCTGCCGCTGCTCGCCGCCACCGCGTCCGGTGGCACCCGGATGCAGGAGGGCACGCCGGCCTTCCTGCAGATGGCCGAGATCTCGCGGGCGCTGATGGAGCACCGAGCGGCCGGCCTGCCCTACCTCGCCTACCTGAGGCACCCCACGACCGGCGGGGTCTTCGCCTCATGGGGCTCGCTCGCGCACGTCACCGTCGCCGAGCCCGGCGCCCTGGTGGGCTTCCTCGGCCCGAAGGTCTACGAGGCGCTCACCGGTACGCCCTTCCCGCCCGGCGTGCAGACGTCGGAGAACCTCGCCGCGCACGGGGTCATCGACGCGGTCGTACCGGTCCCGCAGCTCCCGGAGCTCGTCGACCGTGCACTCGGCGTCCTCGTCGACCCGCCGGGCCTGCCGGCACTGCCGGGCCGTACCGGGGAGGTGACCGAGCGCGACGCCTGGGACTGCATCACCGCGACGCGCGGGAGTGGCCGGGTCGGCGTACGCGACCTGTTGCGGCACGGGGCCTCCGGGACGGTGCGGCTGTACGGCACCGACGAGGGGGAGCGCGACGCGACGGTCGTCGTGGCGCTGACCCGGCTGGACGGGCAGCCGTGCGTGGTCGTCGGCCAGGACCGGTCGCGGCAGTCCGAGCAGTCGCCGATGGGGCCCTCGGCGCTGCGGGAGGCGCGACGCGGGATGCGGCTGGCCGAGGAGCTGCGGCTGCCGCTGGTCACCGTGATCGACACGCCGGGCGCCGAGCTGTCACCGGCGGCCGAGGAGGGCGCGATGGCCGGCGAGATCGCCCGCTGCATCGCCACCCTGACCACGCTCACCGTCCCGACCGTCTCCGTGCTGCTCGGCCAGGGCTGCGGGGGAGGAGCCCTCGCGCTGCTCCCCGCCCGGACCGTCGTCGCGACCGAACGCGCCTGGCTCTCGCCGCTCCCGCCCGAGGGCGCCAGCGTGATCGTGCACGGCGACGTCGACCACGCGGCCGAGATGGCGCGGGCGCAGGGCGTCCGGGCCGTCGACATGCACGCAGCGGGCGCGGTGGACGTGCTCGTTCCCGAGCTCGACGAGGACGCCCCGGCCGACCTCGCCATCGCCGTGGCGGCCGCGTGCGGCGGCGTGCTCGCGGCCTCGACGGCGCCGGTGTAGGTGGCAGGGTGGGGGCATGGACGACGACGCACTCCTCATCGACCGCCAGCCGCTACCGGCCGGCGTACCCGATCGTCTGGCGGGTCAGCTCCGGTTCCTCGCCGAGGCCGACAAGCTCAAGACCGTCCTGCGGGCCTCGCTACTAGCGGCCGACGACCGTCGTGAGAACGACGCCGAGCACTCCTGGCACCTCGCGCTGATGGTGATCCTGCTGGCCGAGTACGCCGACGAGCCGATCGACGTCGGGCACGCGGTCAAGCTCGTCGTCGTCCACGACCTCGTCGAGATCTACGCGGGGGACAGCCCCGTGTTCGTCCCCGGCGCGGCCGACGACCAGCAGGAGCGCGAGATCGCCGCGGCCGAGCGGTTGTTCGGGCTGCTGCCCGCCGACCAGGCGACGTGGATGCGGACGCTGTGGGACGAGTTCGAGTCCGCCGCGACCCCCGAGGCCCGGTTCGCCAAGGCGATGGACCGCCTCGAGCCGATGCTGCTGAACTGGCTCAACGGCGGCGGGACCTGGGCGATGCCCGGCGCCACCGAGGCACTCGTCCGCGTCCGCGAGGCCGGCGTGGTGGCCGGTTCGACCTCGCTCGGCTTGCTCACCGGGCTGCTCGTCGACGAGGGCGTGCGCCGCGGCTGGATCCGCCCGTGACCACCCCCGAGCGCTGGACCCGGGCCACCGTCCACCCCGACATGTGGCTCGACGCCGCCGACGACCCGCGGGAGTCCGACGGTCCCGGCGCCGAGGGGGAGCGGGCCACGCTCGAGGACTACCTGCGCAGCTACCGGCTCACCCTGCGCCTCAAGTGCGACGGCCTCGACCCCGCCCAGCTCGCCACCCGCTCGGTGCCGCCCTCGACCATGTCGCTGCTCGGCCTGGTCCGCCACCTCGCCGAGGTCGAGCGCGACTGGCGCAACTGGATCACCACCGGCGAGCCCGAGCCCGGCCTGTACGGCGAGCCCGACGGCGACTTCCTCGGTGCCGCGGGCGAATCCTCGCTCGTCGAGTCCGCTTGGGCCGACCTCGGTCGTGAGCAGGCTGCGACTGACGCGGTCCTCGCGCCGGTCGAGGACCTGTCGACGACGCTGGGGCGCTCCCGGGTCGTCGTACGGGACCTGATGGTGCACCGGATCGAGGAGTATGCGCGCCACTGCGGCCACGCGGACCTGCTGCGGGAGTGTGTCGACGGGCGGGTGGGTCAGTAGCGAGGACGAGCAGCGTTATGTCAGGTCCTGGGCTGGAACAGCTCCACGAGGTTGCCCGAGGGATCCGCCAGCAGGACCTGGCTGCCACCCGGTCCGCTCACGAGGCCGCTGACGAAATCGACACCGCCGGCACCGAGCCGGGCGATCTCGTCCTCGATGTCAGCGACGACGAGATGGATCCGGTTGCGACCCGGGGCCGCTGCGATGTCGTCCGGCGTCGCACGAGCGCCCGAGCTGGCGGCGCCGGACAGCAGCAACCTCAGCGGCCCGCGGCTCACGTCGGCGAACGCCGGCGCGGCGCTCATGTTCAGCGTGAAGCCCAGGTGCGTCGTGTAGAACGCGATCGCTGCGTCCACGTCGTCGACGAGGTAGCGGACGCCGACGGTCGCGGCAGGGGAGCCAGGAGTCGTCATGGGAGACCTCCTTCCTGACGCCTCCACCGTAACCCCGATTTTCGCTAACTGACATAATGTCACTTATCGGCTAGAAAACAACGGGAGTGACGGAGGGCCTGAGGCAGCGCCAGAACGTCCGCACATGCCGATGAGCGCGCGTTTCGAACCTAGCGGTCCCACTCCCAGTCCTCGACCCTCGTGTGGACCGGGATGAGGTTGATGTGCAACTCGGCGAAGAAGCCCTCGGCCACCAAGCGCCGCCGGAGCTTCTCTGCCTCGGTCTCGGTGGTGAACGTGCCGACTTGATGCGAGCCGACTTCGGGCTCTCTTGGGTCGACGTACTCGACGCACCACGCGGTGATGGGTTCGATGTAGCCCTCAGGGCGTCCCTCGTCCGCGGTCACGCTGTCAGTCTCGTCCAAGTGGCTCAGGATGCGCACGCATCTGCTGCATAGTCGGCTCGTCAGCGAGCGCGGATCTGCCGCGATCCGGGCATCAGCGCCCCCGCTACTCCCGGCCCATCAACCCCCGTGCCTGCCAGTTAAAAAACGGGAGTAGAAGGAGGTGCGACCACTCCCGCTCCTCGAGTCTGACCACGTATCTGCAGGTCAACCCGTGTTGCCTGTGGCCGACCTCAGTCATCGCCCACCGTCGCGGGCCGTGGCAATGGCACCTGCCAGCGCGCGACACTGCCGCGATCGGCCGTCGGGGTGACGCGAACGGGCCCGATGGGGCACGTGCCTACGCCACGGCGCCAAAGCGGTCATGTCGAAGTCCTGCAACCTCGACGAACTGACCGACACGGTGCGGCGGGTCCGCGACGGTATGCCTGCCATGCCGGCAATCGAGCGCCAGGCGCTCGTCAACGAAGCTCTACAGGACCAGGCCGAGATCCACGAGATCCGCGCCCGCCTAGAACGCCTCACCAACCGTGAACTGGACACCCTCGTTGCGCTGATGACGGGTGCCCAAGTCCGCGACATCGCACGAGACCGCGTCGTGTCCGAGGCCACCGTGCGCACCCAGGTCAAGAACATTCTCTCGAAACTCCGCACGACCTCCCAGCTCGCCGCGGTCGGCGCCGCCTACCGCGCGAACTGGCACCCGCTCACCGACCGACAGACTCGCTTCGGCTCACAACAGAACCACTCTCAGGCCGGTTGAAGAACCGTTCCTAGCCACCACGCACAACGCCTGACGTGGATCCGGGCATTAGCGCCCCCGCTACTCCCGGCTCATCAACTCCCGTGCTGCCAGTTGTACATCTGTGCGCATCTGTACTTCTCGGCGTACTCGGCGTATCGTAGGTGCATGAGCGAGATGACCGTGACCGAGGCCCGTGCCCGGCTGGCCGACGTCGTCGACGAGGCCCGCATCCAGCACGACCCCGTCTTCCTGACTCGCCGTGGTCGTCGGATCGCCGCCGTGGTCGACGCCGACCAGCTCGACCAGCTGCTCGAGGCCGCTGAGGACCTGGCCGACATTCGAGCCGCCGCGGCTGCTCGCGCCGAGCTCGACGAGCCCGGCGCCGCTGCCATCCCGTGGGAGCAGGTCAAGGCCGACCTCGGTCTCGCGTGAGCACCGATAATGCCGACCGCACGGAGCGCTACCGGATCGAGCTGACACCGGCTGCTGCTCGCCAGCTTCGCAAGCTCGACCCGCCGGCCCAGAGGCAGGTTCAAGCTGCGATCGAGATTCTGGCCGACGCGCCGCGACCGCCTGGCGCGAAGAAGCTCGTCGGCGGCGGCGGCGAGTGGCGAGTGCGCACCGGCGTCTACCGGGTCGTCTACTCGATCCAGGACGACGTCCTCCTGGTCCTGGTCCTCGCTCTCGGCCACCGCCGTGACATCTACAAGTGACGACTTGAGCCAAGGGCGGTCGAGGCAACGCTTCGGCCGCGTCCGCGGCCAGGAGCTCATGCTCGTCCGGTCGATTCGAACTGGACCGGCACGCCCCGCGGGATAGGCACCCTCAAGACACGCGCAGCGCCGTCATCGCACTACTGAGAGCGGTACCGGGTCCCCCAGCGCTTCAGGCGCTACTTGCCGAGCGGGCCGACCTGGCCGTGGTAGCCCAACTGGGCCGCCTTTGCCACGATCTCGTCCCAGCCCTTCCGGGCCGCGGCGATCTCGTCGGCGTGGCTCTCGCTGAAGTCCGTGATGGTCGCCATGACCTTGCCGATGTTCGCGTCGTACACGTCGCTCCGGCAGGCCGTGTCGGCCGCCAGGACCTGATCCTCTGTTGCGAGGAAACCCTTCCAGGCATCGGAGTAGGTCGACGGGTCCTGGTCCGCGGCCGGTGGTGGACCAGCCTTGTCGGCCTCGCCGGCCATGACCGCAGCCAGGTCGTCGTAGCTCGCGCCGTTCGCCTTCAGGGCGGTCAGATCAGCTGCAGCCATGCAGTCGAAGTACGCATCGAAGCTGCCGCCGAGCTTCTCGCCGGCCTCGGTCAGCGCCGTACGCCATGACTCGATCAGCTTCGCTGACCCGGCGGGGCGCGACGCGTTCTCGACCTCGGTGTCGCTGGCGGGCTTGATGCTGTCCTCACACTCCAGGACCGTCTTCGAGAACCCGGTCGGCCAACGGTCGTCAGCGTTCATCACCTTCTCCGCCTCGGCGAACGGACGGGTGGCGATCTCGTTCTCGGAGTAGATCCGGTCACCCGGCTCGGCGAACCATACCGATGGACGCAGGGCGTCGTAGGGCGAGGCGTACGGTCGCGACAACGACCAGTCCCACTCCGGATAACCCCGCTGCGCGAGGCACTCGTCCAGCGGCCCGTTACGCGTGTAGGTCTGCACCACATAGGCCGCGTCCCGCTGGTCCTGGGTTCCAGCGAAGCTCTCGTAGACGCGCTGCGCCTCGGCGCGCACGTCAGCAGCTGAGTAGTTGCTGCTCGCCTCCGCATTGGTGCCGTCGGCGACCTGGGTCCCGCATCCCGCGAGTACCGTCGTCGTGAGCATGGCAGCAGCCCACGCCGCTACCCACCGGTACTTGGTCGTGTCCATGGCCATCACCCGTTCGCGTCTCGTGGATCGGAGTCGCATGACTCGGTGTGCCCGTCTTGGTACTTGGTCCTGACCCGTGCGAACTTGTCGATGCAGGTCCGGGGCCGGGCGTCGTACTCAACGCCGAGCGTGCCGGCGAAGGCCTCCTTGGCATACCACGCGAAGTTGCCGCCCGAATATGTGTCGGAGATCCGCATGCCCCATCCCTTCTGCATGTCGGTCACGGTCGCCCCGCCCCAGCCGCTCGGCTCAGTCCATACGCCGTTTCCTCCCGGGTCGGTCGACTCTTGACCGCCTGCTGGCAGGAGCGAATGACCCGGGCGTCGTAGTGCCCCGAGGTCACCTGCCAGTCGAGCATCGCGTCCATGCACCGGGTCGTGCTCATGCTGGACGTTGGTGAGCTGATCAGCTGGATGTTCCTGAACGACGCATCCCAGTACGCGTACTGGCTTCCCGGCGACACGAAGGCGTGGTCGCTTCCGCTCAACGCAGCATGTGCCGGCCCTGGCACGGCCACCTGCGCGACCAACGCCGCGACACATGCCGGAAACCCCACCGCCCAGATCAGCTTCGTCCGCATCTGTTGACGGTGCGCCTGAGGAGGAATTTCGTCAACGGCTCGTCAGAACTAGGACCGTCCCAAATGATGATTCGCGACGAGCAACGGCCAGAGAACCTGACGACACCCACACACGCTGGAGCGACCGCCTGAAGAACCGTTCCTGGCCACCACGCACAACGCCTGACGTGGATCCGGGCATCAGCGCCCCCGCTACTCCCGGCTCATCAACTCCCGTGCCTACCAGATAAACAACGGGAGTGACGGAGGGCCTGAGGCAGCGCCAGAACGTCCGCACATGCCGATGTGCGCGCCATGGCCCATGCTTCCTCCATGAAGTTCGACCGACTCTGGGAGCGCCTCTTCGAGTACGTGAACGAATGGGCGAGCGCACGGGAGGTGCCCGGTGGCATCGAGGTCACCTTCAGGACCGCACAGGGCGTGACCCGCACCGTCGAGGTCGTGGTGACCTCAGCCGAGTGGGACGACTACATCAGCACCATCTACGGGACCGGCGACCCTCGCGCCACGCCATTCAGGGAAAAGGTCCTCGCCACGCCTGACACGGCTCGCTACTTGGTCTACGACGGCACCTACGACTGGCAACCCTCCGAGGCACGCGAGTTGCCCGGAGACGACTTCAACCCTGGGCCGGGCGAGTGGGTCGTGGAGGATGCCGAGGGCAATGTCATCGACCGCTTCGGGGACTTCAACGGGGACTGACGATCTTCGGGACGCCCTCATCTGCCGCGATCCGGGCATCCGCGCCCCCGCTACTTCCGGCTCATCAACTCCCGTGCCTGCCAGTTTACGCTTGGCAGTTGTTTAGCAGTTCAGAGCGGGGTTCGAGCAAGATCAGCGAATCGCTCCCAAGGTGCAGAAACTCGGGAATGCCGGGAACCGGGCTCAGAGCGCAATCGGGAAGGGCGACAGGGCTCGGTCCGATCCCTCGGGCCGCCTCCTCCCCCGACCCGTCCGCTCATGCCCAGTGCGAGCAACCGACCTGTCCGTCGGCGGTTACTGTCCTGGGCGTGGCCTACCTCCTTCACCTCAACGGCCCGCCGGGAATCGGCAAGTCCACGATCGCCAGGCGATACACCGACGAACATCCCGGCGTGCTGAACTGCGACATCGACGTCCTGCGAACGTTCATCGGCGGGTGGTCGGCCGACTTCCTGGAGGCGGGCCGCCTCATCCGCCCGGCGGCTCTGGGAATGATCCAGGCCTACCTGTCCAGCGGCCACGATGTGGTGCTCCCCCAACTCTTGATCGACCCCGCTGAGATCGCGCTCTTCGAGGCGTGCGCCGTTCAGGCCGGCGCGCTGTTCGTCGAGCGCCTCCTGATGGATGATCGGGAGCGATCAGTGGCTCGATTCAGGCGCCGAGGGGAATCAGAGCCTGGCGAGCCGTGGCACTCCCAGGTTCGGGCCATCGTGGCTGCCCAGGGTGGCGACGAAGCGCTTCGCACACGGCATTCGGCACTCGAGGCGTTGACCAAGCAACGTCCCGACGCGATCGTGATCGAGAGTGCTGAGGGTGACCCCGGGGTCACCTATCAGCGCTTGATCGCCTCACTCGACTGAGTGCCGGCCGAAGAAGACGGCCTCACTCGAAGCGCCCCCGAACGGAAACACCTGCCTGCGCCGATCGATGCTCGTTGCAACGACCGCGCAGCCCGCGACCTCCCGTAGGACGTCCATCTCAGGAGTGGGCACCTCGGTCACAAACCCATCTTCGCTGCAGCGTGCAAAACCATTGGTGAGCCTGGCGATCGCGCTGGTCTACTGAGTCCCCCAGATCGGGCTGCGGGCGGAGGTGGTGTTGATGACGGGCTATGACGCGCTCGGCGAGGTGTACGAATGGCTCATCTCGGACGCACGGCTGAGCCCGGCCGAGTTCGTGGCGTCATTCGATGACGTCATCGCTCCCCTGCCGCCGAACGCTCACGTCCTCGACTGTTCCTGCGGGACCGGACAGCTGGCCGTGGGCCTCGCCGGTCGCGGCCTGCAGGTCGTCGCGACGGACGCCAGCGAGACGATGGTCCGTCGGACGGCGGAGCTGGCCGAGAAGTTCGGGGCGTCGGTACGCACGCTGCGGGCGCACTGGCACGAGCTGCCCGACCATCTCGACGACGGCACCTTCGACGTGGTGTTCTGCGTCGGCAACTCGCTCGCCCACGCGGCAGGCGCCGGCGGCAGGGTCGCCGCCCTGGAGTCGATGGCACGGCTGCTGCGCCCCGGCGGGCGCCTCGTGCTCACCTCCCGAACCTGGGAGCTGGTCCGGGCCAGGGGCTCCCGGCTGGACATCGGTGACCGCCTCGTGCACCGCAACGGTCGCGATGCGCTCGTGGTCTACCGCTGGGACATCGCACCGCGGTGGGAGGACGAGCACCACATCGAGATCGCGATCGCGCAGGTCGACGCGGCCGGGCCGGTCCTCGTCCGCTCGGAGCTCCTCTCGTGCTGGCCCTTCCGGTACGACGAGCTCGAGGCCGAGCTGTACAGCGTTGGCCTCCGCATCGACATGAGCACGTTCGACGGCAACGCCGAGGACTACAGGGTGGTCGCGAGCAGGGCCTAGGCGAACCAGCTGCCGGCAGGGAGGTCGTGGACGATCTCCGGGGCGTCCTCCTCCCCCCACGTCTCGTCCTCCCAGGGCCAGAGCACGCGGGCTCTCGACGCCGCGTCGATGATCGCATCCGCGCTCATGGTGGACCTGGTCTCGGGGATCGCGGCGTCGGGCCACAGGAAGTGGAAGTGCACCTCACCGGGCGGAGGAAGGGGCGAGAGGAAGTAGCTCGACGAGTAGCTGTTGCCGCCACCGCCCGAGCCGCCCGACTGGAGGAGCGATACCGCGTCCGGATCGGACTCGGGGACGGGAGAGAAGGTGTGGCGTCGGGCAGAGCGTCGCCCGTCGGCGTACTCGACGCCGAACAGGTAGGGCTTGCCTCCGCGACTCCTGTGGAAGAGCAGGTCCGCCAGTGCCTCGCCGTCGATGCGGTGGCCCGGCCGGGCCCGCACGTCGAGGGTCAGCTCGACGCCGGTGCTGAAGACCAACATGCCCGAGACGAACGCCACCACGTCCGCGTTCGAGCCCAGCACGAGATCGACGGCGACCGATGCCGGGACCTCGTTGTCGGGGCGCGTGAGACTCCTCCACAGGTCGTTGTGGCCGGCGATGCTCTCGTCGTCGGTGGGTGGTCGATCTGTCATGCCGGCAAGTCTCCCCTACTGCGGCCCGCACGATCATGTAGATGGTTCTGTCTACACGCCGTAATATGGACCTCATGGGCGACACGACGACGATCCGGATCAGCAGGCAGACGCATGCGCGGGTGATCCGGTTGGCCACCGAGCGTCACGAGACCATCGACGAGACAGTGAGCCGGGCGATTCGCGCCCTCCGCCAGGACGCCATGGCCCGAGACCTCTCCACCGACCTCACCGACGACGAGACAGCCTGGCTTGATGCTGACGCCGGGTGACGTCGTCGACCTCGACCTCGGTATCCCCAGCGGCAGCGAGGCCGGGCTCCGTCGGCCTGCTGTCGTGGTGACGGCTGCGCGCGTCCTGCGAGGTGGGCCGAACGTGGTCCAGGTCGTGCCCTTGACGCGCACGGTGCGCCAGAGCGGAGCCGAGGTGATCATCGACCCGGACGACGTGAATCGCCTGGACGCGACGTCGGCGGCGCAGTGCCAGCACGTGCGCTCCGTGGCCGCGACCCGGATCCACGGCCGTACGGGAAACATCGGTCCGGTGCTTCTCGGCGAGGTCCGCGAGACGCTCGGGCTGCTGTTGGACCTGTGACGATGACCGAGATCGTGTGGCAGACGCCCGCCATGGCGAGGAACGACCGGCGCATGGCACCCGTGGTGCTGGCGCTGGGACTCGTGCTGCTGTCGATCCCCGTCGGACTGATCGCCACCGGCCAGGCGGTGCCGGGGTGGTTCCTGCTGGCCGTGTTGTCGTTGCCGACCGTCGGCTGCCTGGTCGCAGGCGTGCGGCTCCCCCGTGCTGCGCGCCGCAAGCTCGCCGCGACCCAGGAGCTCGCCCGGACCGGGTCGCTGGTTCCGGCCCGGGCGATCGGATGGACGCGGATCCCGCGAGAGACCGCAAGCACCGAGGGAGAGCTACAGGTGCGGGTCACGCTGTCGGACGGGAGCCACGCCATCCTCAGCCACGTGTGCGACTGGTCGGATTGCGAGGCGGCCGGCCGGGGCACCGCTGACCGATCCGTCTCGGTGATGCTCGATCCCGCGACCGGCACGTGGGCGATCGTGCACACCGGCGAGCCGCGGACCTGGAGCGCAGTGCTCTAGTGTCCTGGACCTGGGCCCGCCTGCACGCGGCCGTCACCACGTTGGAGCTGCCCGCGGACGAGTACGTCGTCGGCCTGGCCGGCGCGATGCTCGCCAACGAGTCGGTCGACAACACCGCCGAGGTGGTGCTGCTCGCCACCGACGACCTGAACGGCGCGCTTCTCCGGGAAGGCTGGCCGCGTCGTACGGCGGACGACGGCCTGGCCTGCCCGGGCGAGCCCGGACTCGTCGTCCGGGCCGGCGAGGTGAGCGATGTCTACCTGGCGCCGATCGTCGACCTGATCACGGATGCGTGGGTCCAGGACGACGTGCGAGTCGTCTCGATGCTGCAGCTCGACCGCCACGCGGTCGCGGCGTTCCTCGCGGCGTCGAGCACCGCGGACCAGCCCCTGCCCGGGCGGTCGACCTGGACGTGGCGCCGGCTGAGCGACGCGCTGAGAGCACTGGAGCTCCCCCACGACGGCTATGTCGTCGGGCTGAACGGTGCGCTGCTCGCCAACGAGTCGCTGGCGGAGGTGGACCAGGTCGAGGTCCTGGTCACCGATGCGCTGCACGACGAGCTCGTGCGTCGGGGCTGGCCGACCAGCACCGACGTCCTGCTGTGCCCGACACAGGACGACCTCAGCGCCCGCTCCGGCGACGTCAGCGACACCTACCTGCTCGACGTCACCGGACTCGTCGCCGACGCGTGGACCCAGGACGGCATCGCGCTCGTCTCGATGGTCCGGGTGCGCCCGGAGGCGGTCCAGGGAGTGCTCAGACCGGGTCGCTGAGCTCCTTGCGGACGACGACGCTGGTGCCGGTCACCACGCACATCGGCGGTACGTCGGCCGCCACGACCGCGCCGGCACCGACCACCGATCCGCGCCCGACCGTCACCCCGGGGGTGATCGTCGCACCGGCGCCGATCCACACGTCGTCCTCGATCACGATCGGCGCGTGGGTGAGGAAGTCGAAGCGCTCGGCGGGCTCGACCGGGTGGCCGGCGGTGCTGAGCGTGACCCGTGGACCGATCAGGACACGGTCTCCGATGGTGATGCCACCGAGGTCGAGGAAGTAGCAGCCCTGGTTGATGAACACGCGTTCGCCGAAGCTCGCGCCGAGGCCGTAGTCGCAGTGGAACGGCGGCAGGATCGAGAGCGACTCGGGCACGTCGCCGCCGAAGATCCGCGTGATCAGCGACCGGCGCTGCTCGAGGTCCTCGTACGGCAGCGCGTTGAGCTGCGCGGTCAGGCTCATGACGACGTTCACGCGCTCGGCGAACGCGCGGGACTCAGGGGTTCGGGTCGGGATCCGCTGCTCGTTGCGCACAGCCTGGATGCTGGCACGTCACGGCAACAGAACCGGGGCCGCGGTGTCCTCGGAGAACCCGAGGCGGCACCACAGCACCCGCGGCACGAGCGCGAGCCCGTCGGGATCGAGCACCGCGACGCTCCCCCGGGCCGCGATCCGCTTGACGCACTCGGTGAGCAGGTACCGACCGATGCCCTGGTCGAATCGCATGTCCTTGACGAAGAACCGCCCGATCACCAGCAGCCGGTCCGCCTCGACGCCCGCCGCCGAGGCGACCGCATCCACCCACGGCGCACCGACAGGAGGAACGAACACCTGCACGTGCCCGACGACGTTGCGGGTGGGCGCCACACTGACCGGCGCCTGGTCGAACACCCAGGACACGTCGGCGTCGACCTCGGTCAGCCAGTCGTAGGCAGACCGGCCGGCCAGCACGCCCGGCCCGGCGTCGAGCGAATCGAGGACGGCGACCAACCGGTCGAGGTCCCGCTCGATGCGCTCCCGGATCATCGCGACCACACTAGTGACCCCAGCGGTAACACCAGCAGCGAGCCGGACACTACAAGGACATGAGCAACTCCGAAGACGCCCCCGAGGCAGCGTTCAGCGAGGCGTGGCGCCGTGACGGCCCGCGGGTCGCGGCCTACGCGCGCCGCCACGTGGCGCCGGACGACGTGCAGGACGTCGTGGCCGAGACCTTCGTCCAGGCCTGGCGCCGCTGGGACGACGTACCCGAGCCGCCGATCGGCTGGCTGATCGCCACCGCACGCAAGGTGATCGGCAACAGCCGTCGCTCGGCGCGCCGACGCACCGCCCTCCACGACCGGCTCACGCTGCTCGACCGGGCCGCGCGCCCGGAGGCCGATGCGGCGATGCTCGCCACCGACCGGATGGCCGCACTCGAGGCACTGGCCGCTCTGCCCGACACCCAGCGCGAGGCGCTCCTGCTCGTCGCCTGGGACGGCCTCTCCCCCGACGCCGCGGCCGAGGTCCTCGGCCTGCGACCGGGCACCTTCCGGGTCCGCGCCCACCGCGCCCGCACCGCCCTCGACGCACACCTCGACCACGACCCACCAGCGGACAAGCGTGCCGCCTCCCCCAGCCGACCTCTCACCGAAGGTGGACTCCGATGACCACGGACCACGCCCCTGCCGCCCCTGCCGTTCTCACCGCCCTCGCCCCCGCTCCCCCGCCGCTCGACCCGGCCTGGTCGGAGGCCACCCTGGCCCGGATCCTGCGGGAGGACCGGGCCACCCACCACGCCGCCGCCGCACGACGCCGGCGCGCTCGCCGTCGTACCGCGATCGGTGTCGGCCTTGCCTTCTCCGTCATCGGTACGACGACCGCCGTCGCCCTCGGCGGCCCGACTGAGGTCGTGTCCAGTGTCATCGAGGACTTCGCCCGGCAGCCGAACACCACGGGCAACGGGCTCGGCAAGCTGCACGAGCCCGCACTGGTCGCGCAGTTCGACACCGACCACGGCGTCTTCGCGTTCTGGGTCGCGACCTCCTCGACCGGCAAGGTCTGCTATGCGATGAGCGACGGCGTCTGGGACGGCACGGGCATGCCGACGAAGAAGGAGCTCGAGTACGGCTGCGGCGGCATGATCTGGGTCGGCGACGACGTCCCGCCCCAGGAGCTCACCTCACCGGAGCAGATCGGCGGCTACTTCACCGACAGCGAGCCCCTGATCTACGGGATCTCGCCCTGGCCGACCGCCACCCAGGTGCGGATCCAGGCGCCAGGCGTGGACCGAACCCTCCCGGTCCGAGCCGACTCCCACGGCTACGGCGCCGCGCTGCCCGAGGCGGTCGGCGTACCGCAGGTGACGCTGACCTTCCTCGACGCCGAGGGCCGGGTCCTCGGCACCAAGGTCAGCGTCGCTCCGGTCGGCTGACCTCACTGCGGGAGCAGGTACTCCAGCTCGACGCGGTGGGTGCCGTCCTCGTCGATCGCCAGCGAGCCCTGGCCGGTGATCCCGGCCAGGGCGCCGGTGCCGCTGTCGGGCACCACGGTGAAGTACTCGTCGTACCTGTCGCTGCCGTGCGTCGAGGCGGCGTGCACGAACCCGAACGTCCCGGGCCGTCCGCCGAGCGTCCCCTCGAACGACTCGACCGCGACATAGGTCCCGGCCCCGCTGGTGGTGTTCAGCCCGCCGACGAACCAGGTGACCGAGCGGCCGGCGAGGTCGCCGGCGAAGGTCTTCACCATGGCGGCGACGCCGGCGGGCGCCGCCGTCTCGGGTACGCCGACCCCGCCGACGGCCCGGGGCAGGTCGAGGGGCGTCCAGTCGGACACGGTGAAGGTCGCGGCGGCTCTCATGGCGCCGAGGCTACGCAGCGGCCGTGCGGACCGCTTGAACGAATCCGACAGGTCACCGCCCGCCCGACACGTCGAGAACCGCACCGGTCGTGTACGACGACGCGTCGTCCAGCAGCCAGCAGATGGCGGCCGCGGCCTCGGTGGTCGTGCCGGGCCGACCCATCGGGATCGTCGGCGCGACCCGCTCCAAGCGTCCCGGCTCCCCGTTGCGGGCGTGGATGGCGGTGTCCATCAGCCCGAGCCGCACGCTGTTGACGCGGATCCCCTGGCCGGCGGTCTCCAGCGCCAGGCCACGGGTGACGGCGTCGACGGCCGCCTTCGAGGCGGCGTAGTCGACGTACTCGCCCGGTGAGCCGAGCTCGGCGGCGCGGGAGGACACGTTGACGATCGCACCCCCGGCACCGGACGGCGGTGCCATCAGCCGCACCGCCTCCCGCGCGCACAGCAGCACGCCCAGCACGTTGACCTCGAGCACCCGGCGCACCCGCTCGGCCGAGAGGTCCACGACCCGCGAGGTGGGCGCGACGATCCCGGCGTTGTTGACGAGCGCCCGCAACGTCCCCGCCTCGGCCGGCAGGGACCGGAACACCTCCTCGACGGCCGACTCCTCAGCCACGTCGAGCTCGACCGCCCCGGCCCACCCCCCAAGGTCCGAGCACCGGGCAGCCACCGACTCCGCGGCGGCCCGGTTCGACCGGTAGGTCAGCAGCACGTTCCACCCGGAGCCCGCCAGCATCCGGGCGGTGGCCGCACCGATCCCCCTGCTGCCGCCGGTCACCACCGCGAGTCGTCGCTCCATGCCGTGACGCTACCGATCCGTCAGACCGTATGAGGTGACTGCCTCGGTTTGAGGTGGTTGCGGGCCGGGGCCTCTCTTGCGCATGTTCGTGGGTTACCGAGCAGGGGCCGCCTGCTCGGCCTATCCACAGTCGTAAGGAGGCCCCGGTGATTGTTGAGCGTACGAGTGTTGGGCTCGATGTGCACGCACGGTCGGTCGTGGCGACCGGTCTGGATTCGGTGACGGGCGAGGTGTTCAAGACGACCCTCGTGCCAGCCCACGAGGAAGTCATCAAGTGGTTGCGGACCCTGCCCGGTCCGGTCGCAGCCACCTACGAGGCCGGCCCGACCGGGTTCGGACTGTACCGGGCGTTGACCGCGGCCGGGATCCGCTGCGAGGTCGCGGCTCCTTCGAAGCTGACCCGACCTTCGGGCGATCGGGTCAAGACCGACGCCAAGGACGCGTTGTTGCTGGCCCAGTTGTTGCGGGTCGGACAGATCACCAGCGTGCGGGTGCCGACGGTGACCCAAGAGGCCGCGCGTGACCTGGTCCGGGCACGCGAAGACGTTCGCGTCGACCTGCTCCGGGCCAGGCACCGGGTATCCAAGCTGCTGCTGCGCCACGGGCACGTCTACTACGGCGGGCGGGCGTGGACCGGCGTTCACGAGGCGTGGCTGCGCCGGATCCGGTTCGACCTGCCCCACCAGGCCGGCACTCGTGCCGCCTATGAGGCCGATCTGGAAGCGGTCGCGTTCGCGGTGGCTCGCCGCGACCGGCTCGACGCGACCATCACCGCGATGGCTACCGAGTCCGAGTTCACACCGATCGTGCGCAAGCTGTGGTGCCTGCGCGGTGTCTCGACGTTGACCGCGTTCGCGCTCGCGGTCGAGATCGGTGACTGGGAACGGTTCACCGGTGCCAGCATCGGCGCCTACCTCGGACTGGTGCCGTCCGAGCACTCCAGCGGCCAGTCGCGCCGCCAAGGGAGCATCACCAAGGCCGGCAACACCCACGTCCGACGGCTGCTGGTCGAGGCGGCCTGGCATCACCAGCGTCGCTATCTGGTGGGCAAGACTCCTCCAGGCCCGCTGGGACCAAGCCCCCGCAGCGGCCCGTGCGCGTGCCCATGCCGGGAACCAGCGCCTTCACCAGCGCTGGGTCACGATGAGCGCCCGGAAGAAGAAGCACACCGTGGCGAGCACCGCGATCGCGCGTGAGCTGGCCGGCTGGTGCTGGTCCCTGGCCACCCTGCCCGATTGAACTGCCCGACTGACGCCCGGCCCCTGAAGCTTCTGGCCCGGACCGCCGACTCGTCGACAGCAACGTGCTGGAGCCGACCCGCGCCTGGACTGTGAGCCACGCACCGGCCAACGACCTTGTTCGTGCCGTGTTCGTGACGCTCGACCTCAGACACCAGCGCAGCGCTCCCGCCGAATCGCGGCCCTGCGGTAACCAACCCGCGCATATCAGTCTGACCACGTGCGTCGACAGACCCGCTCAAAACGAACCGGCACCCCCAGGCCAGAACAGAAGCGCCGCCACGACAACCAGCCGTGGCGGCGCTTCACCCTGCCACTTGACAGGAAAGACCTACATATCAGTCCAGGCAGAACTCGTTCCCCTCGGGGTCGGCCATCACGATGTGCCCACCACCCATCGGCGGCTCCGGCTCGAACCGCCCGATCCGCCGGGCGCCGAGGCCGACCAGGCGGGTGCACTCCGCCTCGAGAGTCGCCATCCGCTCGTCGCCCGCCAGCCCGGGCGCGGCGCGCACGTCGAGGTGCACCCGGTTCTTGACCACCTTGTCCTCGGGCACCCGCTGGAAGAACACCCGTGGTCGGGTCCCGTCGGGGTCCTCGATCGCCGAGCGTGAGTTCCGCTCGGACTCCGGAACCCCGATCCGCTCGAGGAAGGCGTCCCACGCCGCCAGCGGATCCTCCCCCTCGGCGAGCGGCACCCCCGGCGGGCCCGGGATGGCGTAGCCCAGCACCGCGCTCCAGAACCTCGAGAGAGCGCGCGGGTCGTGGCAGTCGAACGTGATCTGGAGGTCTCGGCTCATGCTCCGGTTCTACCGGGCCCCACCGACACAGCTCCCTCCGTACTCAACGTATAGCGCACAGGGGGTCTTGCCGCAAGGCCCCCTGGAGCAGGCAGAATCCCGGTCTCCGCCGAGCGGCGGAGCCGCGAAACCCCCATGGGAGCTGATGATTTGACCCACGCGACGACCCGCGCGTTCGACCTGCACGACCACCCGGCCAAGGCCGACCCCGCCCTCATCGCCACCGACGAACAGCACTTCGCCGCGATCGAGGCCAGCCTCGAGGACACCGTCGCCGACCTCGAGGACCGCCTGGCCGACGTACGACGACAGCCCGGCGGCAGCGGCCAGGAGGCCATGGACCGCGACCTCGAGGTGCACCGGCTCGGCACTCGCCTCCGGGCCCTGCGCCGCTACCGGCTCGACCTGTGCCTGGGTCGCATGGTCACCACCGCCGGCGAGACGGTCCACATCGGCCGCTTCGGACTGACCGACGCCGAGGGCCGGCGCCTCCTCGTCGACTGGCGCTCCCCGGCGGCCGAGCCGTTCTTCGGCGCCACCCACGGCAGTCCGATGGGCCTGGCCAGCCGGCGCCGGTACCGCTGGACGAACGGCCGGGTCACCGACTACTGGGACGAGGTCTTCACCGCCGACGCGCTCGCCGCCGCCGGCGCCGCCCTCGACGACCAGTCCGCCTTCGTCGCGAGCCTCGGCACGAGTCGCTCGGAGCGGATGCGCGACGTGCTCGCCACCATCCAGGCCGACCAGGACGCGATCATCCGCGCCGGCTCGCGCGGCACCCTCGTCGTCGACGGCGGCCCCGGCACGGGCAAGACCGTGGTCGCGCTGCACCGCGCCGCCTACCTGCTGTACGCCGACCCGCGGCTCGGCGAGGGCCGCGGCGGCGTCCTCTTCGTCGGCCCGCACGAGCCCTACCTCTCCTACGTCGCCGACGTGCTGCCCGGTCTCGGCGAGGAGGGCGTGCGCACCTGCACGCTGCGCAACCTCGTCGCCGAGGGCGCGGCGGCAGCCGAGGAGACCGACCCCGAGGTCGCCCGGCTCAAGGCGGACGCCCGGATGGTCGGCGCCGTCGAGCCGGCGGTGCGGCTCTACGAGGAGCCGCCGACCGAGGGCATGGTGGTGGCGACCGACTGGTCCGACGTATGGCTCAGCGCCAGTGACTGGGCCGAGGCGTTCGGAGCACCGGACCCCGGCACGCCTCACAACGAGGGCCGGGACCAGGTCTGGGAGGCGCTGCTCGACATCCTCGTCGACAAGCACGACGACACCGACGCGACCGAGGAGCAGCTGCGCCGCTCCCTGCGCCGCAACGGCGAGCTGGTCGACGCGGTGGCGAAGGCGTGGCCGATGCTCGAGGCGAGCGACGTCGTCGGTGACCTGTGGGAGGTCCCGGCGTACCTGCGCCACTGCGCCCCCTGGCTCTCCCCTGACGAGGTCGCCACCCTCCGCAGGAGGCCACCGCAGGCCTGGACCACCGCGGACCTCCCCCTCCTCGACGCCGCACGGGCCCGGCTCGGCGACCCCGAGGCGGCTCGCGCCCGGCGCCGCCAGGAGGCCACCGCCGCCCGGGAGCGGGAGGAGATGGACAGGGTCGTCGACCACCTGATCGCGACCGACGACTCCGACATGATGATCATGTCGATGCTCCGCGGCACCGACCTGCGCGGCGCCCTCGCCGCCGGCGACCAGCAGTCCGGGCAGGCCGCCGACCCGGACCGGTACGCCGGCCCGTTCGCCCATGTCGTCGTCGACGAGGCCCAGGAGCTCACCGACGCCGAGTGGCAGATGCTGCTGCGCCGCTGTCCGTCGCGCAGCTTCACCGTGGTCGGCGACCGGGCCCAGGCGCGGCACGGGTTCACCGAGACCTGGACGGAGCGGCTCGAGCGGGCCGGCCTCCACGACGTCGACCTCGCCTCGCTCACCGTGAACTACCGCACCCCGGCCGAGGTCATGGAGGCGGCGGCGCCGGTGATCCGTGCCGTGCTCCCCGACGCGAACGTCCCGACCTCGGTCCGCAGCACGGGAGTTCCGGTCGAGTACGCCGTTCGCACCGACCTCCCGGCGATCCTCGACGAGTGGGAGCGGACCCATCCCGAGGGCATCGCCTGCGTCATCGGCGATCCCGGGCTCACGCCGACGGCCAGGGTCCGCTCGCTCAGCCCCGAGCATGCCAAGGGGCTCGAGTTCGACCTCGTCGTCCTCGTCGAGCCGGAGCGGTTCGGGACGGGCATCGAGGGTGCCGTCGACAGGTACGTCGCGATGACCCGCGCCACCCAGCGCCTGGTGGTGATCGAGGGGTCCCGATGAGCGGGACCCCTGCTCGGGCGCCGAGCGCCGCTCCCTAGTTTCCGCTGGGTGACGCAAGAGACCCAGATCACGACCAGTGCCGGCACCGCCCTGCTCGCGGAGGCGATCCAGGAGGCGGAGCGGGTGCTCCTCGCCGCGCCGCACGTCCGCACCGAGCGCGACGTCGCGGAGGGCCTGGACTACCTCGCCGGCCTGGTCCGGGTCGGCCTGGCGAGTGCGTGGGCGAGCGACCCGGCCGACCCGCACTTCGCCCGGCCCTCCACGCAGTGGACGAAGATGGGCCTCGACAACCCGGACACGCTCTACTTCGCCGCACAGATCTCCGGCGACGCGGAGTACGTCGTCACCGGCAACCGCGGCTCCAGCGCCGACCTCGTCTTCCAGGTGCTCGCCGGCTCCCACGCCGGCAACACCGCGCCCGCGAGTCACCTGGCCTTCGACGACCGTGACTTCCCGGTCGCCGACGACGGCAGCTTCGAGATCCGGTTCGGGCCGCGCGAGGACGGCGGCCCCGGCTACTTCACCCTGTCCCCCGACGCCCAGCGGCTGCTGGTGCGCCAGACCTTCAGCGACTGGACGTCCGAGCGGGCCGGCACCCTGCGCGTCCAGCGCGCCGACCGGATCGGCGTGCCCGGCGTGCCGGTCACCCTGGCGGCCATCGAGGCCCGCTACGCCCGCGCCGCGCGCACCCTCCTCGGCTACGCCCGCACGTTCCTCGAGTTCGTCGAGCGGTTCTACCTCGACCAGCCGGTCAACACGATGTACGCACCGAAGATCACGCCCGGCGGCCTGGCCAGCCAGTACAGCTCCGCCGGCCATTTCGACCTCGCCGACGACCAGGCGCTGGTCATCACGGTCCCGGCGTCCGGCATGCCGTACCAGGGCATGCAGCTCGGCACGAAGTGGTACGTCTCCCTCGACTACGTCGACCACCAGACCAGCCTCACCGCCGACCAGGCGCAGGTGGACCCCGACGGCCGGATCCGGTTCGTCGTGAGCCGCCAGGACCCCGGCCTGGCCAACTGGCTGGAGACCACCGGCCTCACCGAGGGCTACCTCCAGATCCGCTGGCAGCGCGTAGACCGCCCGCTCACCGCCGAGGACGGACCGACCACCGAGGTCGTCCCGTACGCCGAGCTCGCGCGGCGACTGCCCTTCCACGACCAGCAGCGGGTCACCTCCGCGCAGTGGGCACAGCGGATCGCCGCGCGCCAGGCCGCCGTGGGCGACCGGATGATGGCATGACGGACCCGGTGACCGGCGTCCTCGCCGGCAAGGCCGTCCTGGTGGCGGGCGTGGGCCCCGGCCTGGGCCAGGCCCTCGCGGTCCGCAGCGCGATCGCCGGCGCGGACGTGGTGCTCGCCTCTCGCAACGCCGAGCGTCTCGGCGCCGTCGCGCAGGAGGTGCGTGCCACCGGGCGCCGCGCGGTCGTCGTACCGACCGACCTGGCGGATCCCGTCGCGGTCGGCCACCTCGTCGACACGACGCTGGCCGAGCTCGGCCGGCTCGACGCGGTGCTGCACAACGCCTACCTCCCGCCCAGCCGGGAGAACCTCCTCGACAGCGGTCTCGACCGGGTCCGTGACGAGCTCGCCTCGCCGCTGATGGCGCTGGAGATGGTGCGCCGTGCCGCGCCCGCACTCGTGGCGAGCAGGGGCTCGGTCGTCGTGGTGAACTCGATGATCGTGCGCAACCGGCTCCCCCGGTTCGGCGCCTACCGGATGACCAAGGCCAGTCTGCTCGCGCTGGCCCGCGGCCTGTCCATCGAGCTCGGCCCGCAGGGCGTGCGGGTCAACTCGATCGCCCCGGGTTACATCATGGGCGACGCCGTCGAGGCCAGCTTCGCGAAGGCGGCGCGGGCCCGCGGGGTGACACCCGAGGTGATCCACGACGAGATCGCCGCCGACACCGACCTGCGGCGCCTGCCCCGCCCCGAGGAGATCGCCGACGCGGCGGTGTTCCTCGCCTCCGACCTCGCCCGGGCGATCACCGGGCAGTGCCTCGACGTCACGTCCGGCGCGACCCACCACTGATGGAGCACACGATGAACCTGGCCGACGAGCTGCACGAGCGCGCCACGACCCGGACCGGACTGACCGACTTCGGCGACCGGGAGTACGTCGAGGGGCTGCACGCCCTCCTCGACGGCTACGAGCACGAGGCGGGGCTGACCGACAAGGGCCGCGCCAAGGTCGAGGGCGCCCTGGCCAACGCGCTCGCCGGCCGGCTGCGCACCGAGGCCGCCTGGCGCGAGCACCCCGCGCACGCGGAGACGCCGGTGACCCGGCCGATCTTCGTCACCGGCCTGCCCCGCTCCGGTACGACGGCCCTGCACCGCCTCCTGTGCGCCGACCCGCGCCACCAGGGCCTCCAGCTCTGGCTGGCCGCCGCGCCCCAGCCGCGTCCGCTGCGCGACCACTGGGCGTCGAGCCCCGACTTCCAGGCGATGCAGGACCAGATCGACCGCCGCAACGCCGCCGTCCCCGGCCTGAAGGGCATGCACTTCATGGCGCCCGAGGTGGTCGAGGAGTGCTGGTGGCTGGAGCACCAGTCGATGCGCTCGCTCGCGTTCCCGAGCGTGGCCCACCTGCCGTCGTACACCTCCTGGCTCGGTGAGCAGGACCTCGGCGGCAGCTACCGCCGGCACCGCCGGATCCTCCAGCTGATCGGGATGACCAGCCCCGAGAAGCGCTGGGTCCTCAAGAACCCGGGCCACCTGTTCTCGCTCGACGCGCTGATGGCGGCCTACCCCGACGCGCTGGTGGTGCAGACCCACCGCGACCCGCGCACGGTCGTCGCGTCGGTCAGCAGCCTGACGTCGAAGACCTCGGCCGGGAACTCGACCGTCTTCGAGGCCGCGACCGTCGGGCGCGACAGCCTGGACCTGTGGGCCGGCGCCACCGACCGGTTCCTCGACGCGCGGGCGACCTACGACCCGGCCCAGTTCGCCGACGTGCGCTACGAGGAGTTCGTCGCCGACCCGGTCGGCACCGTCGAGCGGTTGTACGACGCCTTCCGGCTGCCGTTCGACGACGAGGCCCACGCCGCGGTGACGGCGGCCGACGACGTGAGCCGGCGCGGGGACCGCCGACCCGACCACGCCTACTCCCTCGAGGAGTTCGGGCTGAGCGCCGGCGAGGTCACCGAGCGGTTCGACCGCTACCTGACGGCCTTCCCCGAGCTCGCCCTGCGCTGATCAGCCGAGCCCGGCGGCCGGCGTCGCCAGCACCCGGAAGCTCGGCAGGTCGGCCAGCGACACCGAGGTCTCGCAGAAGCGGCGGTAGGAGATCTCGGTGATCAGCCAGCCCCGGTCGGGGTCGCGCCGGTAGCGGTCGGTGGAGAGCGAGGCGCCCTCGACGACGTAGCCGACGTCGGTGCACACGGTCCGGTCCGACACCGTCCAGGTGCCGCTGGCCTCGTCGCCGTCGACCTCGATGCTCGGGTTGCCGACCTGGTGGACGGTGATCCGCTCGTCGGTGAGCCGGCTGCTCAGCTCGGCGACCAGCGCGTCGGCCCCCTCGGTGACCAGGTCGGGCCGGTAGCGCGCGACCATCTCCGGCGCGAGGGTCGCCGCGACGGCGTCCCAGTCGTGCAGGTCCACGCTGCGCATGTAGCGGTGGCGGACCTCCATGATCGCCCACCGGTCGGCGGACTGCGGGTCGGACATCGGGACTCCTCGGCTCGGGGACGGTCGAGAGCCGAGCGTGGCGGCGGCGACCGCCCGGGGAGAGGTGTCTCCCGATCAGCGGGACCGACCCGTCATGGCAGCCAGTCCCCCGACCTCAGGATCGTGCGCCCCGCGATCTCGTTGGACTCGCGCCAGGCCTGCATCCGTTCGGGCCGGAGCACCAGGAAGACGTAGCCGGGCAGCCCGCGCGGGTCCCAGTCCGCCTGCGCCGCGTAGGCCTCGCCCAGCCCGGCGTCGTCGTCCACGCCGAGCGAGCGCTCGAGCACCGCGTCGATCATCGTGACGTCGCGCGTCGGACCGACGCCGAGGCGCGCGACGCCGGAGGCGAGCAGGTTGCGCGCGGTGGTCGACCTCGCCTCGACCGCGACCACGATCCGCTCCCCCACCCAGGCCAGGGACACCGGCACGAGGTGGGGTACGCCGGCGGCGGACGCCGTGGCGACCCACACGTCGACCGCGGGGGTCGCCAGCAGGGCTCGCGTGTCGGCCTGCCGGGTCGCACGGTCACGCGCCGGGGGCGGGTCGAAGTCGGCCATGGGCGCGCGGCTCAGCCGGCCTGGTTGATGCGGATGTGGTTGCCGGCCGGGTCGCGGAAGGCGCAGTCGCGCACGCCGTACGGCTGGTCGATCGGCTCCTGGATCACCTCGGCGCCGGTGGCCTGGATCCGGTCGAAGGTGCCGTCGAGGTCGGGGGTGCTGAGCACGAGCGTGGCGTAGGTGCCCTTCGCCATCATCTCGGCGATCACGCGCTTCTCGTCCTCGGTGATGCCGGGGTCGGCCGCCGGCGGGGCGAGCACGACCGACGGGGTCGACTGCCCCTTGGGCGCCACGGTGATCCACCGCATCTCGCCGTAGCCGACGTCGTTGAGGATCTCGAAGCCGAGCACGTCTCGGTAGAAGGCCAGCGAGGCCTCGGGGTCGGTCTGCGGGAGGAAGCTGTGCTGAATGCTGATGTCCATGTCGCTCACGCTAGTGGCGGCTCGAAGTGCGGCGCTTCTCGATTCCTGACCGATGCCGGGCCCGCCCCGGGACCGTCCGGGCTGGTCTGCGCGCCGCCTCGTCGTACCGGCCGGGTGACCTTCTTGGTCACGCACGACGGCGGTTCGACGGCACCGTCCCCGGGCACGGGCGCGTCGTCGCGGTACGCGCTCGGCGGCACCCCGACCAGCTCGGTGAACCGGGTGCTGAACGTGCCGAGCGAGGAGAAGCCCACCTCGAAGCAGATGTCGGTGACGCTCAGGTCGCCGCGGCGCAATAGCGCCATCGCCCGCTCGATCCTGCGGGTCATCAGGTAGGAGTACGGCGGCTCGCCGTACGCCTTCTTGAACTCGCGGCTCAGGTGGCCGGCCGACATGTGCACGTCGCGGGCGAGCGCCTCGACGTCGAGCGGACGGGCGTACTCGCGATCGATCCGGTCGCGCACCCTCCGCAACAGCGTGAGGGTGCGCAGCCGTTCGGGATCGAGGGTGCTCACGCCCCCATGATGGCCGATCGGGTGAGTAGGGTCGCAGCCATGGCCCGCCGGATCGAGCTGTCCGCACCCGTCGGCGTCCGCTGGGAGCCGGACGACCCCGTCGGCGTGGGTGCCCTCGTGCTCGGCGGGTCGAGCGGCCGGGTGGACGAGCAGCGGGCCCGGCTGCTGGCCGAGCAGGGCGTGCTCGCGGAGTCGATCCAGTGGTTCGGCGGCCCCGAGCAGCACGACGGACCGTGGGAGATCCCGCTCGAGACCTTCGCCGCCCGGGCCGAGTCGCTCGCCGCCGAGTGCGACCGGGTGCTTCTCGTCGGTCTCTCCTTCGGCGCCGAGGCCGCGCTCGCGACCGCCTCGCTGACCCAGGCGCCGGTCGACGGGGTGGCGGCCTTCGCGCCCAGCGACGTGGTCTGGGCCGGGGTCACCGGTGACGGCCGGCAGACCTCCCACTGGACGCTGGACGGCGCCCCGGTGCCGTTCGTCCGGTTCGTGCACTGGGAGCCGCCGACCGACCCGCCCGCCTATCGCGACCTCTACGCCCGCTCCCGGGCCGCGGCACCCGAGGACGTCGCTGCGGCGAGCCTGCCCGTCGAGCGGATCCCCGACGTCGTCCTCGTCGCCGGCGACGACGACCAGGTGTGGCCCGCGCGCGAGCAGGCGGAGGAGATCGTGCTCCGTCGGGCCCGGCACGGCCGCGCCACCTCCCTGGTCGCGGATCCGCAGGCCGGGCACCGCGCGGTGCTGCCCGGCGAGGACGTCGTGGAGGCCGGTCAGCGGATGTGTCGCGGCGGCACGGCCGATGCCGACCGCCGGCTGGGGTCCGCCGCCTGGCCCGCGCTGCTCGACCTCGTAGGGTCGCGCGCATGAGCGCGCAGCCCCCTCCGCCCCCGCCCGGCTACCTCCGCGTCAACCTCCAGGGCAACCGGATGCTCACCATGATCACGCCCAGCGTCCAGGTCAACGGCTACCCCGTCCCGGCCCAGTTCGGGCCGAACGTCGTCCCGATGCCGCCGGGCGTGCACACCGTGTCCGCGCACGCGCAGTGGATGTGGCGCTACGGGCAGGCCAGCCAGCAGGTCCAGCTGGCGCCGGGCCAGACCGTCGATGTCTTCTACGCCGCTCCCGTGCTGACCTTCATGGGCGGCGCGATGGGGTTCACGAAGCAGAAGGTCCCCGGCCTGCTGCCGTTCGTGCTGCTCCTCGTCGCGCTGCTCGTGGTGGCGATCGGCCTGCCGGTCGTCGCGATCCTGGCCTCTTGACTTCGGTTGACCGATCGGTAAATTACCGATCGGTCAACCGAAGGAGAGGTCATGCCGGCCCACATCGGAAGCACGTCGGGCAGCACCGCGGGCAGCAAGGGCGTCCCCCGCGCCACGCGTGAGCAGCAGATCCTGGACGCCGCGGTCGGCGAGTTCGGACGGCTCGGGTACGCCGGCGCCTCGCTGTCCGCCGTCGCGACCGGCGCCGGCGTCTCCAAGCAGCTCGTCCTCGGCTACTTCGGCTCCAAGGACGCGCTCTTCGCCGCCTGCGCCCGGCGCGCCGGAGACGGCATCGCCGACCGGGTCGACGAGGTGCTCGCCCACGGCGGCGGGGCGCTCGAGCTCGCGGAGGGCACCCTGGCAGCGATCTTCACCGCCCTCGAGCCGCGCCCCCACGACTGGAACGTCCTCAACGACCGCACGCCTCCACCGGGCTCGGCCGCCCACGAGGCCGCACGCGCCGCCCGGCTCCGGATCGCGGCCCAGGCGGGCGCCGGGGTCGGCTCGCTCGCGGAGGTCGGCGACGCGGACGACGTCGCGATCCTGACCGAGATCTGGATGAGCAGCGTGTCCGCGCTGGTCGCCTGGTGGCTGCGCCACCCCGACCGCAGCCCCACCGAGATGACCGCCCGCGGCCGCCGCGCCCTCACCGCACTCGCCAGGAGCACCTCGTGAACCCGAGCACCGACCGGTCCTGGTGGGGCTGGGGAGCCGACGCCGCCCAACTCACCCCCACCGAGACCGCCGCCCTCGTCGACCGGGTCGCACCGCTGCTGCCCGGCCACGACCTCACCGACCACCAGCCGCCCGACCCGCACGCGCTCGGCGTACCGGCTCCCCGGGTGGCACCGCCCGCGGCGCTCGCGGGCCTGTGCTCGACCGGCGTCGTCGACCGCCTCTCCCACGCCCGCGGCAAGGCGTTCCGCGACGTCGTGCGCAACCTGCACGGCGACGTCGCCCACGTCCCGGACCTCGTCGTGCGGCCGCGCACCGAGCAGGACGTCGTCGACGTCCTCGACTGGTGCACGGCGATCAGCCTCCCCGTGGTCCCGTACGGCGGCGGCAGCTCGGTCGTCGGCGGCGTCGAGCCCCGCTTCGACGGCCCCGCGGTCACCCTCGACCTCGCCGCGCTCGACCGGGTCCTGGAGGTCGACCCGGTCAGCCGCGCCGCCCGGATCCAGGCCGGCGCCTACGGCCCGGCTCTCGAGGACCAGCTGCGCCCCCAGGGCCTCACGCTGCGCCACTTCCCACAGTCCTTCGAGTTCTCCACCCTCGGCGGCTGGCTCGCGACCCGCGCCGGCGGTCACTTCGCCACCCTCACCACGCACATCGACGACCTCACCGAGTCGATCCGGGTCGTCTCCCCCTCCGGCACGGGCGAGTCCCGCCGGCTCCCCGGGTCGGGTGCCGGTCCGTCCCCCGACCGGATGTTCCTCGGCTCCGAGGGCGCCCTCGGCGTCATCACCGAGGCATGGATGCGACTGCAGCGGCGCCCGGAGTGGCAACGCACCGCCACCATCGGCTTCGGGTCGTACGACGACGCGGTGGCCGCGACCCGCGCCATCGCCCAGTCCGGGCTGCACCCCGCCAACTGCCGGCTCCTCGACCCGGCCGAGGCGCTGGTCAATGCCGGGACCGCCGTCGACGGCGGCGTGCTCATCCTCGCGTTCGAGTCCGCCGACCACCCGGTCGACGCCTGGCTGGACCGGGCGCTCGAGCTGGTCGCCGACCACCGCGGCACCGTCCTGGCAACCCGCGACAAGGCGACCGGCACGACCGGCACCGACGCCTCCCAGGCCTGGCGATCGTCCTTCATCCGGATGCCCTACCAGCGCGACGCGCTCGCCCGCCGCTCGATGGTCGTGGAGACCTTCGAGACCGCGTGCACCTGGGACGCCTTCCCCGCGTTCCACGCCGCGGTCACCGGCGCCGCGCAGCGGGCGATCGACGAGGTGTGCGGCGGCCAGGGTCTGGTGACATGCCGCTTCACGCACGTCTACCCGGACGGCCCGGCGCCCTACTACGGCGTCTACGCCGGCGGCCGGTGGGGCAGCACCCTGGCCCAGTGGGACGAGATCAAGGCGGCCGTCTCCACCGCCATCGCCGACCACGGCGGCACGATCACCCACCACCACGCGGTGGGCCGTGACCACCGCCCGTGGTACGACGCCCAGCGGCCCGAGCCCTTCGCCGCCGCCCTGCGGGCGGCCAAGTCCGCCCTCGACCCGGGCGGCATCCTCAACCCCGGAGTACTGGTCTGACCCACGCCTCGCTGCGCTCCCACAGCTCGGCGGCGAGCTCGTCGGTGACGACCTTCGACGGCGTCTTCTCCCGCTCCGAGTCGTAGTAGCGCCCGGTGTCGCCGTCGACGTCGGGCGAGGTCGCGCAGTACAACGAGGTCCGGGCGCCCTGCTCGGGCGACTTCATGAACAGCTTCATGACGTGGCGCAGCCCGAACGGCACCTCGCGCCACACGTCGGAGGCGATCGCGCCGGGGTGCAGGGAGTACGTCGTCACGCCCGTGCCCTCCAGCCGTCGGCCGAGCTCGCGGGCGTGCAGCACGTTGGCCAGCTTGGAGACGCAGTACTCGTCGAACGCGGTGCGGGTAGCCGACGGCTGCCGCACGGCGTCCCAGTCGATGCCCGGGGCGCGGTAGTGCCCGGCGCTCGCGACGTTGACGATCCGCCCGGGCCCGGTCTCCACGATCCGGTCGCGGAGCAGCTCGGTGAGCAGGAACGGCCCGACGTGGTTGGTGCCGAAGGCGAGCTCGAAGCCGCTCGCGGTCATCCCCCGCCTGCCGGCGAGCCCGGCGTTGTTGACCAGCACGTCCAGGCGCTCGCCCGAGGCCAGGAACCTCTCCGCGGCCCTGCGCACGGACGCCAGGTCGCCCAGGTCGAGCGGCAGGAAGTCGAGGTCGGTGCTGCCGGTGTCGGACGTGATCTCGCCGATCGCGGCGCGGGTCCTCTCCTCCGAGCGGCCCGCGACCACCACCCGCGCGCCGCGAGCCGCCAGGCCGCGGACGGTCTCCTTGCCGATCCCGGTGTTGGCTCCGGTCACCAGGAAGGTCTTGCCGCTCAGGTCAGGCACGAGGTCACCCATGGCGCGATCCTCGCGGGCGACCGGCCGACATGTCGTCCTCCCCCGGTCGCAATCGGCTGCCGCGCCATGTGACCTGCATCACCCTTGGGATGTGACCTGCGTCATGCGAGGGTGGGACCCATGAGTCTCCTCGCCATCGTCGTCCTGCTGGCGCTCGTGCTGCTGTTCGTCCTCGCCATCGGCGCGCTCTTCGGTGTCGTCCTGGTCGCCGGCCGGTCCGGACGCAAGGCCCAGGCCGCCCAGGTCGCTGAGCCCCGCGGTCAGTCGATCGCCTGACCCAGCACCGCCCCGACGTGGGCGCGCACGTCGTCGTCGCCGGTGATCGTCACCCGCTCGTCGCCGACGCGGTGCCACAGCCACGCGTCGAGGTCGGCGGCGGTGCCGGCGACCACCAGGTCGGCGGGTACGCCGGGATCGGCCACCACGTGCTGGTCGGGCTCGCCGCTGCGCTCGACGCCCTCGGGCGTGGTGCCCGAGAACGTGCCGAGCCGGACCCACACCGACGTGGCGGTGTCGCTGGCCCGGAACTCGGCATGGTGCGGGCCCGGCTCGAACCGCCCCCAGGGCGGCAGGCCGCCGTACATCACGGCGAGGGCCTCGTCGATGCCGTCCGCGGCCAGGGCGTCCGGGAGCGGGGTGACCTGGCCCGCAGCGAGCTCGGCGTCGAGGCGGTGGATCAGCGCCTCGTGGGCCTGACGCCGGAAGGTGAAGCCCACGTGCTGGTCGCCGGGCACGGACCACGACCAGGCCGGTTCGGCGGGGTCGGCCGTCTCGAGGGCCGCCACGAACGCCGCGTGGGTCGCGCCGAACGCGGCCAGCACCTCGGCGTACGTCGCCGGTCGCTCCGGCTCGGTGTAGGCCTCCGGCGGCGCGGGCCGGTGGGTGATGACGTGCTCCCAGAAGTGCTGGACCTCGGTGAGGTGCCAGGCCAGGTCGGCGGCGTCCCACTCGGGGCACGACGGCACCCGCGCGTCGGGCCGGCAGGCGGCGAGCACTTCGGCGAAGCGGGCCGACTCGGTCCGCATGTGGGCGAGGTAGGTCGCGGGGTCGAGTCGGGTCACGGCTGCAGCAGCACCTTGATCGCCCGGCGCTCGTCCATCGCCACGTAACCGTCGGGCGACTCCTCGAGAGGGAGAGTGAGGTCGAAGACCTGCCCGGGGTCGATCCGGCGCTCGAGGACCATCGGCAGCAGCTCGGGCAGGTAGCGGCGCACCGGCGCCATGCCGCCGCGGACGCCGACGTTCTTGTCGAACAGCCGGCGGGCAGACAGCTCGACACCGTGGGGCGCCCCGACGAACCCGACGCCCCCACCGGGGCGGGTCACCTCGATCGCGGTGGTCATCGCGTCGTTGGTGCCTACGCACTCCAGGGTCGCGTCGACCCCGACACCGTCGGTCAGGTCGCGGACCTCGGCGACGGCGTCGTCACCCCGGGCCGCGATCACGTGGGTCGCTCCGAAGGCACGGGCGACCGCCTGGCGGGGCTCGTGGCGTGACATCGCGATGATCCGCTCGGCGCCCATCACCGAGGCGGCCAGGACGCCGGACAGGCCGACCGCGCCGTCGCCGACCACGACCACGGTGTCGCCGGGCTTCACCCCGGCAGAGACGGCGGCGTGCCACCCCGTCGGCATCACGTCGGAGAGGGCGAGGACCGAGGGCACCAGGTCGGCGTCGGGGACGCCGCCGGTGCGCACCAGGCTGCCGTCGGCCTGGTTGACCAGGGCGTACTCCGCCTGGCCGCTCGCGGTGAAGCCGAGGTTGGTGCACACCGACTGGGCGCCGTTGAGGCAGTGGGGGCAGGTGTTGTCGCAGTGGCAGAACGGGACGACGACGAAGTCGCCGACCCGGACGTCGCGGACCTCGCTGCCTGTCTCCTCCACGACGCCGATGCACTCGTGGCCGATCGTGGCGCCGGGACGGATCGGGTTCTCGCCGCGGTAGGGCCACAGGTCGGAGCCGCAGATGCAGCCCGCGGTCACCCGGACGATCGCGTCCGTGGGCCGGCGCAGGGTGGGGTCGGGGACCTCGTCGACCCGGATGTCCCGGGCGCCGTGGATGGTCGTCGCACGCATGTGAGGATCCTTCCAGATCGTCGTGGCGTCTTGCGTTATCTCATATGTGAGTTACGGTCGTGACATGACCTTCGAGGCGCCCCACGAGGACTACAAGGGCCGGATCGGCAACCTCATCCGCGACGCCCGCAAGCACCGCGGCCTCACCCAGGCCCAGCTCGCCGAGCGGCTCGGCACCAGCCAGAGCGCGATCAACCGGATCGAGAAGGGACACCAGAACCTGTCCCTCGAGATGCTGGCCCGGATCGGTGCCGCCCTCGACTCGGAGATCGTCGCGCTCGGCGCCGGACCGACCCACCTGCGGGTCAAGGGCCCCACCACCTTGTCGGGCAGCATCGACGTCAAGACGTCGAAGAACGCGGGCGTCGCGCTGCTGTGTGCCTCGCTGCTCAACCGCGGGCGCACCACGCTGCGCAAGGTCGCGCGGATCGAGGAGGTCAACCGGCTGCTCGAGGTGCTCGACAGCATCGGCGTGCAGACCCGCTGGATCAACGCGGACAACGACCTCGAGATCATCCCGCCCAAGGACCTCGACCTGACCCGGATCGACGAGGAGGCCGCGCGCCGTACCCGATCGGTCATCATGTTCCTCGGCCCGCTGCTGCACCGCGCGGACACCTTCGAGCTGCCCTACGCCGGCGGCTGCAACCTCGGCACCCGCACGGTCGAGCCGCACATGTCGGCGCTGCGGCCCTTCGGCCTCGAGGTCAAGGCCACCGACGGCTGGTACCACGCCCAGCTCAACCGGGCGATCGTCCCCGGCCGCCCCATCGTGCTCACCGAGCGCGGCGACACGGTCACCGAGAACGCACTGATGGCGGCCGCCCTGCACCCGGGCACCACCGTCATCCGCAACGCCTCGTCCAACTACATGGTCCAGGACCTGTGCTTCTACCTGCAGGCACTCGGCGTCGAGGTCGACGGCATCGGTACGACCACCCTCACCGTCACCGGCCGCGAGTCGATCGACGTCGACGTCGACTACTCCCCCAGCGAGGACCCGATCGAGGCGATGTCGCTGCTCGCCGCAGCGATCGTGACCCGCTCCGAGATCACCGTGCAGCGCGCACCGATCGAGTTCCTCGAGATCGAGCTGGCCGTCCTCGAGGGGATGGGCTTCCGCTACGACCTGTCCGAGGAGTACCTCGCCGCCAACGGCCGCACCCGCCTGGTCGACATCACCACGCACCCCTCCGACCTGGTGGCGCCGGGCGACAAGATCCACCCGATGCCGTTCCCCGGCCTCAACATCGACAACCTGCCCTTCTTCGCGGTGATCGCCGCGGTGGCCGAGGGCACGACGTACCTCCACGACTGGGTCTACGACAACCGGGCGATCTACCTCACCGAGCTCAACAAGCTCGGCGGCCGGGTCACGCTGCTCGACCCCCACCGGGTGCAGATCGACGGACCGACGTCGTGGACCGGCACCGAGCTGGTCTGCCCGCCGGCCCTGCGGCCCGCGGTCGTCGTGCTCCTCGCGATGCTGGCCAGCAAGGGCACCTCGGTGCTGCGCAGCACCTACGTGATCCACCGCGGCTACGAGGACCTCGCCGAGCGGCTCAGCTCGCTCGGCGCGGACATCGAGACCTTCCGCGACATCTGATGCCCTACCTCGCCCCGGGCAAGGTGCTGGCCTTCGCCCATCGCGGCGGCGCCTACCACCCCGAGATCGAGGGCCTCGAGAACACCCTCGCCGCGTTCCGGCACGCCGCCACGCTCGGCTACGACTACCTCGAGACCGACGTCCACCTGACCGCCGACGGCGTGCTGCTGGCGTTCCACGACGAGGTGCTGGACCGGGTGACCGACCAGCAGGGCGCGGTCCGCGACCTCACCCTGGCCGACGTACGCCGGGCCCGGATCGGCGGCCGCGAGCAGGTCCCGACCCTGGTCGACCTGCTCGACGCGTTCCCGGACGCCCGGTTCAACATCGACCTCAAGGCCGACGGCGCGGTCGACGCGCTGGCCGACCTGGTCCGCGAGCGCGGCCTGTGGGACCGGCTGCTGGTCGCGTCCTTCTCGCGCCGGCGGATCCGCCGGTTCCGGGACCTGACCGACGGACGGGTGCCGACGGCCGCCGACCCGTGGCAGATCGTGGCGTTCCGGCTCTCTCCCAGCGTCCGGGTGGCCCGGCTGATCGCGGGCGACGGCTTCGCCGCCTTCCAGGTGCCGCACCGGCAGCGCGGGCTCACCGTCACGACGCCCGGCTTCGTGCGCCGGGCCCACGCCGCGGGCCACCAGGTGCACGTGTGGACCATCGACGACCCGGCCGAGATGACCACCCTGCTCGACCGCGGCGTCGACGGAATCTTCACGGACCGCACCGATCTGCTCAAGGATGTCCTCCAGGGACGCGGCCAGTGGTGGTCCGCGCAGGGAGGGACATCAGCATGAACGCATCGGCGCCCATCGCGGACCTGGGGCCGCTCAACCGCGCCCGGGAGCAGCGGGCCTGGTACTTCACCGACTGGGCTGCATCGGCGTTCCAGACGACCGTCGCGGGCGTGCTGTTCGCGCCCTACCTGATCTCGGTGGCCGAGAACGCAGTCGGCGAGCACGGGCGGATCCACCTGCTGGGCCTGTCCATCGCGCCGGGTTCGCTGCCGTCGTACGTCATCACGCTGTCGACGGTGCTCAGCGTCTTCTTCTACCCGGTGATCGGCGCCTACGCCGACCGGATCGCTCGCAAGCCCGACCTCCTGGTCGCCTTCTCGTGGCTCGGCGCGGCCGCGGCCGGCGGCCTGTTCTTCATGAGCGGCGAGAACTGGCTCTACGGAAGCATCGCGTTCATCGTCGCCAACCTCGCCGGAGGCGCCGCCATCGTGGTCAGCGACTCGATCCTGCCGGTCATCTCGACCGAGGACGAGCGCGACCGGGTGTCGTCGAACGGCTGGGCCTACGGGTACGCCGGCGGCGGGCTGCTGCTCGCCGTGAACTTCCTGGTCGTCAGCTTCCACGACGCGCTCGGGCTCGACAAGGAGATGGCCGTCCGGCTGTCCCTGCTGTCGGCGGCGGTGTGGTGGGCGGCCTTCATGGTCATCCCGTGGCGCGGCATCCGCCGACACGAGCCGGTCGCCGTGGAGGCGGTCGAGGGTGGCGTGCTGACCCGGTCGTTCGGCCAGCTGTGGGCCACGCTGAAGGACCTGCGCAACTACCCGGTCGCGCTGACCTTCCTGGCGGCCTACCTGTTCTTCAACGACGGCATCCAGACCGTCATCAACTCCGCCTCGACCTTCGGCACCAAGGAGCTCGGGTTCGGCGACGGGTTCGTGCTCGGCACCTACCTGCTGGTCCAGCTCGTCGGTATCGGCGGCGCGATCCTGTTCGCCCGCGTGGCCGGCCGCCTCGGCGCCAAGAAGGTGATCCTCGGCGGCCTGGTCGGCTGGATGGCGATCGTGACGGTGGCGCTCGTCGTGCCCGAGAAGACGATGGTGCCGTTCCTGCTGCTCGGCGTCGCGATCGGCATCGTGCTGGGCGGCACCCAGGCGCTGGCGCGGTCCTACTTCTCTCTGTTCATCCCGCGCGGCAAGGAGGCGGAGTACTTCAGCCTCTACCACGCGATGGACCGCGGCACCTCGTGGTTCGGCACGCTCACCTTCGGCCTCGTCTACCAGTTCGCCGACTCCTACCGACCGGCGATCTTCGCCCTCATCGCGTTCTTCGTGCTCGGCGGCCTGCTCCTGCTGCGCGTCGACACCGAGCGCGGCATCCGCGAGGCCGGCAACGCCCGGCCGGCGGTCATCTAGGACGCCGATCCGACACGACCAGGACGGGGTCCCGACCTGCTCGGTTCCGGATTGGAACCTTTTCGGGCTGGGTAGCGTTGAGGGGATAGACGAAACATGGGAGGTGGAGTCTGATGGCTGAGCGCACACTGCGCGGTGCCCGACTGGGGGGCCAGTCCTTCGAGGACGAGCGGGGTATCGAGTTCGCAGCCCGGCAGCAGGTCGGCTACAAGTGTCCCCAGGGGCACGAGTTCGAGATCACGATGTCCATCGAGGCCGAGGTCCCCGCCGTCTGGGAGTGCCCGCGTTGCGGCCTCGAGGCCGAGTCGACCGCCGGCATCGAGCGCGAGGTGAAGGCCGAGAAGCCCCAGCGCACGCACTGGGACATGCTGCTCGAGCGCCGCTCCGAGAAGGAGCTGGAGGAGATCCTCACCGAGCGCCTGGAGCTGCTGCGCGGCGGCGAGATCGGCCCGGCGCACCTGCACCGCGCCAACGCCCGCAAGAAGAAGCCGGCGAAGGCCTGATCGACCGCTCGATCACTGCTCGTCGATGACCTCGCCCCGGACCACGGTCGGTCCGGGGCGAGTGTCGTCTCCGGGCCCGGATGCCGGACCGTACGACACGGTGGCGCGCCGCGCGACCTGGCGGCCGGCGTACGACACCAGCAGGCCGCGGAACAGCGGACGGGTGACCGGCAGGATCAGCAGGATCCCGAGCACGTCGGTGACGAAGCCGGGGCTGAGCATGAACGCTCCGCCCAGGACGACGAGAGCGCCGTCGGCGAGCTCGCGATGCGGGAGGCGACCGGTCTCGACCCGCTCGCGCAGTGCCTGCCAGGCCTTGCGTCCCTCTCGCTTGATCAGCCAGGCGCCGACGAGGCTGTCGAGGACGAGGAGCAGGATGGTCCACCAGGGCCCGATCACCTGGCCGACCTTGATGAGCACGACGATCTCGAGGATCGGCATCACCACGAAGGCGAGGAACAGCAGCACCGCTGCCCGCCGGCTCCTCCGCCTGCTCATCGCTCCCTGCCTCTCAACTCGTCACCTCGTGTCCTGGAGCTCCCGGATCGAGGCGACCTGCGGCTGGCCCTTGAACCGATCCCAGCGCTGGCGCAGGCCCCACCACGTGATCCGCTTCAGCGACTCCAGGGCGACCTGGCCGCTCATCTTCGACTCGCCACGGACCCGCTCGACGAACTCGATCGGGACCTCACGCACCGTCAGCCCGGCCTGCAGGGTGCGGGTGACCAGGTCGGTCTGGAAGACGTAGCCGGTCGAGCGGACCTCGTCGAGGCGGATGCGCTCCAGCGTGGAGCGGCGGAACAGCCGGTAGCCCGCGGTCGCGTCGCGCACCGCGATGCCCAGCAGCATCCGGACGTAGAGGTTGCCGCCGCGGGAGAGCAGCTCGCGCTGCAAGGGCCAGTTGACGACCGAGCCACCGGGGACCCAGCGAGAGCCGATCACGAGGTCGGCGTCCTGCAGGCCCGCGAGCAGGCGCTGGAGCTGCTCGGGCTGGTGCGATCCGTCGGCGTCCATCTCGCCGATCACGTCGTAGCCGGCGTCGAGGGCCCAGCCGAACCCGGCGAGGTACGCCGCGCCGAGGCCGCCCTTGGCGGTGCGGTGCAGGACGTGGACCTGCGGGTCGGCCAGTGCGATGCCGTCGGCGACGGCGCCGGTGCCGTCGGGCGAGCCGTCGTCGACGACGAGCACGTCGACGTGCGGCTGGGCCGTGCGGACGCGCTCGACGATCCAGGCGATGTTGCTGGCCTCGTTGTAGGTCGGGATGACCATCACCGTGCGGCCCAGGGTGGAGTGCTGCTCAGACAACGGGTGCCTCACTCGGGGTCGGGGAGAGCGCAGGCGGCTCCTCGGCGGGATCCCCCTGCGCGGGGCCATCGAACTGTCTCCTTCGACGGTACGCCACGGCACCTGACACGAGAGCGGCGAGCGTCAGCAGGGTGAACATCCGTGTCGGCCATGCTCCCAGCCGCATCGCGGGGGTCAGCGCGGTGCTCAGCCCGACCTTCTCGACGAGCACGGCCGTGGTGCGTGGCTCGGCCGAGGCGACGACGCTGCCGTCGGGGGCGATCACTCCGCTCTGCCCGTTGGTGGACGCCACCGCCAGCCACCGGCCGGCCTCGATGGCTCGCAGCCGGGTGATCGCGAACTGCTGCTCGATCTGGTGGGTGAAGATGAAGCTGGCGTTGCTGGTCTGCACGGTCAGCAGCTCGGCACCGTCGCGCACCTGCGGTGGCATCACGTCGTCATAGGCGACGTCGAAGCAGATCGCGTCACCCACCCGCACCCCGGCGACCCGCAGCGGCGTGGTGCGGGTGCCGCTCTTCATGTCGCGCGAGATCAGGGCGAGCTGGCCGAACTTGGGGTTCCAGATGTCGCGGAAGGGGATGTACTCGCCGTACGGCACCGGGTGGTGCTTGGTGTAGCGGTCGCCCGGCCCGGTCTGCGGGTCCCACACGACGCCCTGGTTGAGGACGTACCTGCGACCACCGTCGACGATCCCGCCCACCACGACGGGCACCTGCGCCGCGTTGACCGCCTCGCGGATCCCGGAGTTGACCTGACCGGGCTCGAACGGGTCGACGGCGGTCGAGTTCTCGGGCCAGAGCACGAAGTCCGGCTGGGGCACCCGGCCGGCGGCGGCGTCGGCCGCGAGCCGCACCGTCGCGTCGACGTGGTTGCGGGTGACCTGCTCGTGGTCCCACAGGATGTCGTTGCCCGGGCCGGGGACGTCACCCTGGACGACCGCCACCGTGGTGGAGCCGGTCTGCGGGACGTCGTACGCAAGCACGGCGGGGGTCACCAGCAACGCCAGGACGCCCACGGCCGCCGCGGCCCACACCCGCCGGTGCTCGCGGGCCAGGGCCGCCTCGGCGAACCGGGCCAGGCAGAAGCCGGACAGGGCGAGCAGGAAGGAGAGGCCCGTCATGCCGACGTAGGCGACGGCGGGGGCCGCGGGGGTATCGATCGCGGCGAACGCCAGCCGGCCCCACGGCATCCCGCTGAAGGGCCACCCGCTGCGGACCGTCTCCATGGTCGTCCACGCGGCGGCCAGCCACAGCGGCCAGCCGGTCAGCCGGCGCAGCAGCGGCGCGGCCAGGCCGAGCAGGCCGTAGAACAGGGCCTCAACAGTCGAGAGAGCGAGCCAGGCGTCGGCCCCGATCGAGTCCTTCATCCAGGAGATGTGGCTGAAGTAGAACACCACGCCGAAGACCAGGCCGACCAGGCCGGAGCGGCGTACGGCCAGCCCCCGGGTCGCGAGCGCGAAGCAGGCCACGCCGAGCGGCAGCAGCCACGGCAGCGCCACCGGCTCGTAGGAGGCGGTCAGCAGCACGCCGCCGACGGCGGCGAGGCCGACGGCCGGGAGGAGGGGGCGCTGCACCACGGCGTGAGCCTAGACGAGGCCCGGGTGCTCGCTTGCAGGTGTCGGAAGGACCCGGGCCACCTTCGGACCATCCCGGCTCCCGACTGGCTGCCGACGCCCGCGACGTTGTCTAGGGAGACCCGGGTCCTTCCGGCTCGCTCTCGAGGAGCGAACCGACCTCCGCGAACCGTCCCCGTGCGGAGCTGGTGCTACTCCGCCGACATACGGCCACTCGGACGTCGGTCCGCCGGCCACGACCTGCACGAGCGAACGTTTCCGTACTCTGGTGACGCGCACCACATCTGTCAACCGCCGCCTGACCTGCGGTGATACACGTTCCCGCAGGTCAGCGAGGGCCCCGCGAACCGCAAGATCTCGCAAAAAGTCGGCTGATCAGCGGCGTGTCGCACGGCGACACGCCGGTCAGTGACCGACGGGCCGGTTCTCGTAGTACGTCGACAGGACGATCGTCGTGCGCGTCGAGACGTTGGCGGCCGCTCTGATGCGGCCCAGCAGCAGCTCGAGCTCCACGGGGCTGGTGGTGCGCACCTTGAGGAGGTAGGACTCCTCCCCCGCGACCGACCAGCACGACTCGATCTCGGGGATGTCGACCAGCCGTTCGGGGCAGTCGTCAGGCTGCGAGGGGTCGATCGGGCGGATCGCGATGAACGAGGTGAGCGGTACGCCGATCTCGGCGTAGTTGACCGTGGCGCCGTAGCCGAGGATCAGGCCGCGCTGCTCGAGGCGCTTGACCCGCTGGTGCACCGCGGAGGTGGACAGCCCCGTGGCCCGACCGAGGTCGGTGTAGGACATCCGGCCGTCCTTGGCCAGGAGCTCCAGGATCTGCCGGTCCGTCGCCTCGACAGCTGGATTGATGCTCTGACTCACATCGCGCAGCCTAATAGGCTGTGCCGCGATGACTGAGCGCCTTCTACTCCTCGATACGGCCAGCCTCTACTTCCGGGCCTACTTCGGCTCTCCGGAGATCCTCGCGCCGGACGGCACCAACGTGAACGCGGTGCGCGGGCTGCTGGGCTACATCTCCCAGCTGGTCGACCAGTACCGGCCCACCCACCTGGTCTGTTGCTGGGACGACGACTGGCGTCCGCAGTGGCGCGTCGACCTGATCCCGACCTACAAGGCGCACCGGGTGGTCGAGGAGGTCGTCGGCGCTCCGGACGTCGAGGAGGTGCCCGACCCGCTCGAGCTGCAGGTGCCGGTCATCCGCGAGGTGCTCGGAGCGTTCGGCATCGCCGTCGTCGGCGCGCCCGGCTACGAGGCCGACGACGTCATCGGCACCCTGGCCACCGGCGCCGGCATGCCGGTCGACGTGGTCACCGGCGACCGCGACCTGTTCCAGCTCGTCGACGACGCCGCCGCCGTCCGGGTGCTGTACGTCGGCAAGGGCGTCGGTCGTCACGAACGGGTCGACGAGGCCTGGGTGCTCGACAAGTACGGCGTGCGCGCCGACCAGTACGCCGACTTCGCCACCCTGCGCGGCGACGCCTCCGACGGCCTGCCCGGCGTCAAGGGCGTCGGCGAGAAGACCGCCGCCTCGATGCTGCAGAAGTACGACGACCTGGCCGGCATCCTCGCCGCGGTCGACGACCCGGCCAGCGACCTCGGTCCAGGACCTCGGGCCAAGATCCGTGAGGCCGCTCCCTACCTCGCGGTGGCGCCCGAGGTGGTCGCGGTCGCCCGCGACATCGACCTCCCGCGCGACCACCTCGCGCTCCCGTCCTCCCCCGCCGACCCGGACGGGCTCACTGCGCTCGTCGAGCGCTGGTCGCTGGCCTCGCCGGTGGAGCGGCTGACGGGCGTGCTGGCCGCAACAGCCGTGTAACGCGCGGTGCGGATCGCGAAACACCCATTTCATTCCATTTGGTAGTAACTGGAAATCAGCCCTTCCTAGGTTCATCGCCACCGGGGCACGGCGTCGTGCCCCCTGGCCCAGCACCCCGTCCCCCGAGACGACGGGTGCGATGACCGAGAGGGGTTGTCCCCTGTGTTCCACTCCCGTTCCCGCCTCACCGCCGGCACCGTCCTCGCCCTCACCGCGGCACTCAGCCTGAGCGCCTGCGGTGGCTCCAAGGCCGGAGACGAAGGCGCCGGCTCCACGAGCTGCGTCGACACCTCCGGCGACACCGTCAAGCTCGGCTTCCTCAACTCCACCTCCGGCGCGATGGCGATCAGCGAGCAGACCGTCCGCGACTCGCTGTCCCTCGCGGCGGAGCAGATCAACGCCTCCGGCGGCATCCTCGGCAAGAAGATCGAACCGGTCGTCGAGGACGGAGCCAGCGACCCGGCGATCTTCGCCGAGAAGATCGAGAAGCTGCTGACCGGCGACTGCGTCGCCGCCGTCTTCGGCGGCTGGACCTCTGCCTCGCGCAAGGCCATGCTGCCGGTCGTCGAGGCCGATCACGGCCTGCTCTTCTACCCGGTGCAGTACGAGGGGCTGGAGGCCTCGAAGAACATCTACTACACGGGTGCCACGACCAACCAGCAGATCATCCCAGCCATGGACTTCCTCAAGTCCAAGGGCGTGAAGACCCTGTTCCTCGCGGGGTCCGACTACGTCTTCCCGCGCACGGCGAACAAGATCATCAAGCAGTACGCCAAGGAGCTGGGCATCGAGATCGTCGGCGAGGAGTACGTCCCGCTGGACGACGACGACTGGACCACCCAGGTCGCCAAGATCGTCGACGCCAAGCCCGACTTCGTGTTCAACACGATCAACGGCTCCTCGAACGTCGGCTTCATCAAGGCCTACTACGAGCAGGGGCTGAGCCCGAAGACCTCGCCCATCATCTCGGTGTCCATCGCCGAGGAGGAGGCCCCGGCCATGGGCAAGGACGTCACCGGCCAGTACGCCGCGTGGAACTACTTCGAGTCGGTCTCGAGCCCCACGAACGACGCGTTCATCAAGGCCTTCCAGGACAAGTACGGCGCGGACCGTCCGACCTCGGACCCGATGGAGGCGGCGTACACCTCGCTGTACCTCTACAAGAACCTGGTCGAGAAGGCGGACTCGTTCGACGTCGACGAGATCAACGCCTCGGCCGACGGCGTCAGCTTCGACGCGCCGGAGGGCACCGTCACCATCGACGGCGAGAACCACCACATCGCCAAGACCGCGCTGATCGGCCAGATCAACTCCGACAACCAGTTCGACGTCGTGTGGTCCTCGGAGAAGGCGATCGAGCCCGACCCGTTCCTCGAGGGTTACGCCTGGTGGGACCCGAGCGCGAAGTGACCTGAGCGTCCCTCCCGTTCCTCTCCCGATCCCGGGGTGCCGCGTTCGCGCGAGCACGGCACCCCGGGCCTCCCGTCAGGAGTCCCCCGTGGACGCGTTCACCACCCCGCTGCTCGCCGGCACGGCGACCGGCGCGCTGCTCCTCATCGCGGCGCTCGGCCTGGCCCTCACCTTCGGCCAGATGGGCGTCATCAACATGGCGCACGGCGAGTTCCTCATGGCCGGTGCCTACACGACCTATCTCACCCAACGGGTCGTGACGGACACCGATCTGTCGATCCTGGTCGCCCTGCCGGTCGCCTTCCTGGTCGCCGGGACCCTCGGGCTGCTGCTCGAGGTCGCGATCATCCAGTGGATGTACCGGCGACCGCTCGACACCCTGCTCGTGACGGTCGGAGTGAGCCTGCTCCTCCAGCAGCTCGCCAAAGACCTCTTCGGCGCCCAGGGCGACCCGGTGCACACCCCCGGCTGGCTGGACGGGTACGTCGACGTGCTCGGCTACCACTGGCCCTACCGCCAGATGTTCACGATCCTGCTGGCCGTCGCGGCGCTGGGCACCCTCGGGGCGCTGCTGAAGTACACGTCCTACGGGCGCCGGATCCGCGCCACCGTGCAGAACCGGGACCTCGCCGAGACGATGGGCGTCTCGACCCGCACGGTCGACCGGGTGACCTTCTTCGTCGGCTCCGGCCTGGCCGGGATCGGCGGGGTCGCGGTCTCCCTGATCTCCGGAACCAACCCGAACCTCGGGACGACGTACATCATCTCGGCGTTCCTGGTGGTCGTCGCCGGTGGCCTCGGCCAGCTCCGGGGCACGGTGATCGCGGCCTTCGCCGTCGGCGTGATGACGGCCTTCCTCACCGACTGGTTCAGCTCCAGCATGGCGCAGGTCCTCACCTTCGCCGTGGTCGTCCTCTTCCTCCAGGCCCGACCGCAGGGCCTGTTCACCGTGCGCACCAGGGGGCTCGCATGAACCGGCTGCAGACCTGGGCCCGCGTGTGGGGCCCGCTCCTGGGCATCGCACTGATCGCGGTCGCGCTCCTCGTCGTGGCGCCAACAGTGCTGAGCCCGTTCCGGCTCAACAACCTCGGCAAGTACGTGTGCTGGGCCATCGCCGGTGTCGGCATCGGCCTGGCCTGGGGCCGCGGCGGCATGCTGGTCATGGGCCAGGGCGTCTTCTTCGGCCTCGGCGGCTACGCGATGGCCATGCACCTCAAGCTCGAGGCTGCCATGGCCACGGGCGGCCCGGACGCGGTTCCCGACTTCATGGTGCTGTACGGCGACGGCACCATGCCCGGCTGGTGGGAGCCATTCCGCAGCGGTGCCTTCACCCTGGCCGCCATCGTGGTGCTGCCGGCACTCGCGGCCGCCGCCCTCGGCTGGGCGATCTTCAAGCGTCGGGTCCGGGGCGCATACTTCGCGATCCTGACCCAGGCGCTGGCCGTCGCGTTCGCCACACTCCTGGTCGCCACCATCAAGCAGACCGGCGGGTTCAACGGCCTCAACCAGTTCACCCAGTTCTTCGGCTACAACCTCTACGACCCGGCGAACAAGCGGATGATCTACTCGATCGCCGCGAGCGTCCTGGTGGTCTGCCTCGTCGTGGTGTGGCAGCTGTACCGCAGCCGGTTCGGCGAGCTGCTCGTCGCGACGCGCGACGCTGAGGAGCGGGTCCGCTTCCTCGGCCACGACCCGGCCAACATCAAGCTGGTCGCCTTCGCGCTCGCGGCGGTGATGGCCAGCATCGGCGGTGCGCTGTTCGCGCCGATCACCGGGATCATCTCCCCCTCCGACGTCGACGCGACCGCATCGATCTTCCTGCTCGCGGGCGTCGCTCTCGGGGGACGCGCCCTGCTGCTCGGGCCGGCACTCGGCGCGATCGCCGTCGGGTTCGGCCGGACCGCCCTCTCGGAGTCCTTCCCCGATCAGTGGACCTACTTCCTGGGGTTGCTCTTCATCGTGGTGATCCTGTTCCTCCCCGCCGGACTGGGCAGCATCGGGTCCCAGGTGCGCGGCCGGCTGCGGGCCCTGCGACCGCTTCCCCGCCGCACCCGCGTCGCGGCGGTCGCGGCAGGAGACGAGCCGGAGGTGGCTCGGTGAAGGACGACTACCTCGAGGTCCGCGGAGTGTGTGTCGAGTTCGACGGGTTCCGGGCGGTCGACGACGTCGACCTCACCCTGCTCCAGGGCCGACTGCACTTCCTGATCGGGCCCAACGGCGCCGGCAAGACCACGCTGGTCGACGCCGTGACCGGGCTGGTGCCCGCGACCGGACTGGTCCGCCACCGCAACCGGGACCTGCTGCGGACCAAGCCGCACCGGATCGTGCGCTCCGGCATCGGACGCACCTTCCAGACGGCCACGGTCTTCGAGGGCCTCTCCGTCCTGCAGAACCTCGACATCGCCGGTGGGATCCATCGCCGGGCCTGGCAGATGGGGCTGGCTCGCCGGGGCACGCCGTCGTACGTCGAGGAGGCGCTCGAGACGATCGGGCTGACCGCGCTGCGGGACCGGCCCGCGGGCGTCCTCGCCCACGGGCAGAAGCAGTGGCTGGAGATCGGCATGCTGCTCGTGCAGGACGCGCGGGTGATGCTGCTCGACGAGCCGGTGGCTGGGATGAGCGCCGAGGAGCGTGAGCAGACCGGCGACCTGCTCCGCCGGATCGGCGGCGAGCGGACCATCGTGGTCATCGAGCACGACATGGAGTTCGTGCGGAGCTACGCCGACGTCGTGACGGTCATGCACGCCGGCAAGGTCCTCGCCGAGGGCACAGTCGCCGAGATCCAGACCGACCCGAGGGTCCAGGAGGTCTACCTGGGCCGCACTGCCGAGGAGGCGGACCATGCTTGAGCTGCGCGACGTGACGGCCGGCTACGGCCGGACCCGGGTCCTGGAGGACGTCTCGCTCCGCGTGCCGGAGGGTGGTGCCGTGGCCGTGATGGGCCACAACGGAGCAGGCAAGACCACCCTCCTGCGCGTCGCCGTCGGCCTGCTGCCCGTGATGCGAGGCCAGGTCCTGCTCGACGGCGAGGACGTCACCCGCCTGCGCCCCCACAAGCGGGTCGCCCGCGGCCTGGGCTACGTGCCGCAGGGCCAGCTGTCGTTCCCCCAGATGACCACCCTGGAGAACCTCCAGCTGGTCACCACGCAACGATCCGCGATCGACGGGGTGCTGGACACCTTCCCCGCGCTGCGCGACCTGCTCACCCAGCGTGCCGGCCTGTTGTCCGGCGGCCAGCGGCAGCAGCTGGCGATCGCCCGGACGCTGCTCACGAAGCCACGACTGCTCATCCTCGACGAGCCGACCGAGGGCATCCAGCCCAACGTCGTCGCCGAGATCGAATCGGTGATCACGGCGCTGACCGCGCGGGGCGACCTGTCCGTGCTGCTCGTGGAGCAGCACGTGGGGTTCGCCCTGCGCAGCACCGACGCGTATGCAGTGCTCGAGTCCGGCCGGGTGACCTCCAGCGGCGTCGGCGGCGCGGGCGCTCTGGACGCGGTCCGCACGGCGATGGCGGTGTGAGGCTTCATGCACCTCACTCCCGCCGACACGGAGAAGCTGCTGCTCAGCGTCGCCGGCATGGTCGCGCGCGACCGGCTCGCCCGCGGCCTGCTCCTGAACTACCCGGAGGCCGTCGCGTTGCTGTCGTGCTGGGTCATCGAGGAGGCCCGCGCCGGCGGCACCGTCGTCGACCTGATGGAGCGCGGGCGTGAGGTGCTGGTCCGCGACCAGGTCATGCCCGGTGTCGCGGAGATGCTCCTCGACGTCCAGGTCGAGGCCACGTTCGACGACGGGCGCAAGCTCGTCACCCTCCACCACCCGATCGCCTGAGGAGCCAGCAGTGGGAATCCTGACCGACGGCCCCGGGGCCACCCGTCCCGGGGCCGGCACCGTGGCACTCAACGCCGACCGGTCCGGAGCAGAGCGATGTCTGCTCGTGATCACCAACACCGGTGACCGCCCGGTCCAGATCGGGTCGCACCTGCACCTTCCCGACGCGAACTCGGCGTTGTCCTTCGACCGGGCTGCGGCGCACGGGTTCCGGCTGGACGTGCCGTCGGGGACCTCGCGAAGGTTCGAGCCCGGTGCGTCACAGGAGGTCGCGATCGTCGCGCTGCGCGGCGCCCGGGTCGTCCGCGGCATCCAGGTGCGTGCGGACGGAGGCATGCTCGATGGTTGAGATCAGCAGGGCCGCGTATGCAGCCCTCTACGGCCCCACCGTCGGCGACCAGGTCCGCCTGGGTGACACCGACCTGTGGATCGAGGTGGAGCAGGACTGGGTGGTCGGCGGCGAGGAGGCGGTCTTCGGCGGCGGCAAGTCGATCCGCGAGTCGATGGCGCAATCGACCCGCACCTCGGCCGAGGGCGCCCTCGACACGGTGATCACGAACGCGCTCGTGCTCGACCACTGGGGCGTCGTCCACGCCGACGTCGGGATCCGCGCCGGCCGGATCGTCGCGCTCGGCCGGTCCGGCAACCCTGACATCGCCGACGGCGTGCACCCGGACCTGGTGATCGGACCTGGCACGGACGTGATCGCCGGCGAGGGCAAGATCCTCACCGCCGGCGCGATCGACGTGCACGTCCACCTGCTGTCGCGCTCGCAGCTCGTCGAGGCGCTCGCCACCGGCACCACGACGATCGCGGGTGGCGGCACCGGCCCCTCGGAGGGCTCGAAGGCGACCACCGTGACGCCCGGTGCCTGGCACCTGACGACGGTCCACCGGGCGCTGGACTCCGTGCCGCTCAACGTGCTCCTGTTCGGAAAGGGCAACACGGTCAGTGCCGGCGGGCTCGCCGAGCAGGCGCTCGCCGGCGCGGCGGGGTACAAGGTCCACGAGGACTGGGGCTCGACCCCCGCGGCGATCGACGCGTCGCTCCGCGCCGCCGACGAGTTCGGCCTGCAGGTCGCCCTGCACTCCGACAGCCTCAACGAGGCCGGGTACGTCGAGTCGACCATCGGCGCGATCGCCGGACGCGGCATCCACGCCTTCCACGCCGAGGGCGCGGGCGGTGGCCACGCGCCGGACATCCTCACGGTCGCCGGCCTCCCGCACGTCATCCCAGGCTCGACCAATCCGACCCTTCCGCACACGGTCAACACCGTCGCCGAGCACCTCGACATGCTCATGGTCTGCCACCACCTCAACCCCCAGGTGCCCGAGGACCTCGCCTTCGCCGAGTCACGCATCCGGGCGACGACCATCGCGGCCGAGGACCTGCTGCACGACATCGGCGCCCTGTCGATCACCTCCTCGGACGCCCAGGCGATGGGACGCATCGGCGAGGTGGTCTGCCGGACCTGGCAGGTCGCGCACGTCATGAAGGCGCAGTACGGCGCGCACGGCGACCTCGCCGAGGGGCCGGCCGACAACGCCCGCGCCCGACGCTACGTCGCCAAGTACACGATCAACCCCGCGGTCGCGCACGGAATCGACCACGAGGTCGGCTCCGTCGAGCCCGGAAAGCTCGCCGACCTCGTGCTGTGGGACCCACGGTTCTTCGGGATCCGTCCGCAGGTGGTGCTGAAGTCCGGAACGCTCGTGTGGGGAGCGCTCGGGGACCCCAACGCCTCGATCCCGACGCCCCAGCCGGTGCTGATGCGTCCGACGCTCGTCGAGGACGGCAGTGTGCATGCCGTCACCTTCGTGTCGCCGGCAGCGCTGGCCGACGGCATCACGGACCGCCTCGCCCTGCGCCGGCGTCTGGCCGCACTCAAGCCGACCCGCACGGTGACGAAGGCCAACATGATCAACAACACCACGCTGCCCCGCATCGACATCGATCCCGAGACCTTCCAGATCGACGTCGACGGCGAGCGGGTCGTTCCCTACCCGGCGACCGAGCTGCCGCTGTCGCGCCTCTACTCGATGTTCTGAGGCACTGCCATGGCCCATCCCGAGCTCGTCCTCCTGCTGCTCGCCGACGCGCGGCTGCCCGTCGGCGGGCACACCCAGTCCGGAACCCTGGAGGGGGCCCTGGCCCAGGGGCTGACGGCGGCCGACGTACCCGGCTACCTCCGTACCCGGCTGCTGAGCAGCACCCGGGTCGAAGCGGGCACAGCCGTCGTCGCCCGAGCCACCGTCGAGCGTCACGGCCCCCTCGACCAGGTGGAGCGGGCCTGGGCGGCCCGCACGGTGTCGCCCGCCCTGCGCGAGGCGTCCCGGGTGCAAGGCCATGCGTTGCTGCGGCTGGTGCGCCGGACCTGGCCGGACCTGTCGAGACCGCTGGACGACGTCCCGCGCCCGAGCCGCGGCACTGTTCTCGGCGCCCTGTGCGCCGGCCTCGGCCTGGGCGCGGCCTCCGTCGCCCGTCTGGTCGCGTACGACGACGTGCAGACCGTCTGCGCGGCGGCGCTCAAGCTGCTGCCCCTCGACCCGCTCACGGTGGCCGGGTGGGCCGCCGAGTCGCTCACCGGCATCGCCGACCTGGAGGCCGCGGTGTCGTGGGCGGAGCTGCCCACCGACATCCCGGCCTGCTCGGCCCCCCAGATCGAGGCGTGGGCACAGGCCCACGCCGCCAGCACCAGGAGGTTGTTCCGTGCCTGACCACCGCCATCCCCACCCGGCCTCGCCTCCCACGCGGCCGCTCCGCCTCGGCGTGTGCGGTCCGGTCGGCACCGGGAAGAGCTCTCTGATCGCGCTGCTGTGCCGCGAGCTGTCCGCCCGGCTCGAGCTCGCCGTGGTCACCAACGACATCTACACCGACGAGGACGCCCGGTTCCTGCGCTCAGCGGGCGTGCTGGCGCCGGAGCGGATCCGCGCGGTGGAGACCGGCGCCTGCCCCCACACCGCGATCCGGGACGACATCAGCGCGAACCTCACGACCGTCGAGGAGCTCGAGGACGCCTTCCCCGGCCTGGACCTGGTCCTGCTCGAGTCCGGCGGCGACAACCTCACCGCCACCTTCTCCCCCGCCCTCGTCGACGCCCAGGTGTTCGTCCTCGACGTCGCCGGAGGCGGCGACGTCGCCCGCAAGGGCGGCCCCGGCATCGAGCGCGCCGACCTGCTCATCGTGAACAAGACCGACCTGGCGCCGTACGTCGGCGTGGACGTGCCCCGCATGCTCGCCGACGCCACTGCCGCCCGCGGCGAAGGGCCAGTCATCGGGCTCTCCCGCTCCGACCGGTCGAGCATCGACGAGCTCGTCGGGTGGGTCGAGGAGGTCCGCCGCAGCCAGACGGCGGGAGTGCACGTGCCCGTCGACCCCGGCCCGATGGCGCACCACGTGCATGCTCACGAGCACTGAGCGCACGGCACGGACCCGGATCCGCGTCTCTCCGACGGACACGGGTCGATGCCTCGTGCGCAGCACGGTCACCCTCTCCGACCCGACCGCGTCCTCCCTGCGGCCCGTGCTCGTCGACCACGACCACACGTGCGCTCGGATCTCGCTCGTGCCGGAGGGCGCCCTGCTCCTGGCCGGGGACCGGGTCGAGGTCGACATCGCGGTGGACGCCGGTACGCGTCTCGACGTGGTCGAACCGGGCGGCACGGTCGCGTTCGACATGCGCGGCGGCCGGGCCCGCTGGGACGTACGGCTCACGCTCGGACGGGGTGCCGTCCTGACCTGGGCCGGGGAGCCCTTCGTGGTCTCCGCCGGGGCCGCGGTGCAGCGGTCGACCCGGGCCCGGATCCGCGACGGGGCGGTGCTGGCGCTGCGGGAGTCGCTGGTTCTCGGCCGCCACGGCGAGGAACCGGGACGGGTCCACCAGACCACGGAGGTGCTCTCCGGGAGCGGCCCGGTCCTGGTCGAGGACCTCACCATCGACGCGCTCACGGCCCGCGCACTTCTGGGCGGGCACCGGGTGATGTCGTCGGTGCTGCTGGTGGGTGCGCCGCAGCCCGGCGACGCCGAGCACCGCTACGACCTCGAGGGCGGGGCCGTGCTGTGGCGCCGGCTCGGGGTGCAGGCTCACGAGGCGGACCTGGCAACGGTGTGGCAGACCGCCCGCGGTGCGGCAGGTGGCCTCTAGTGCACGCGCGCGATCTGCTGCTCGACGCGGAAGCCCAGTCCGTCGGCGACCGCGAGGTACACGTCCTGGTCGAGCAGGTTGCCGTCGAGCCGCATCAGACCCCGCGGGCTGGCGTAGAAGTGGCCGTCCGGCAGCGCCGCTGCAGCGGCGACGCTCAGCGAGCCGCAGACCTCACCGACCCGGGCGAGGAAGGTGAGCACCTCGTAGCAGGACTCCCCGACCGCGTTGAGCGCCGGCGCCCACCGTCCCCAGCGGGCGTAGTAGTCGCGCGCCAGCGCCGAGCTCTCGGCTGTGCCCATGCCGTCGAAGTACGCCGCTGCGGCGTACATGCCCTCGCCGGCGGCCGGCCCGCCGGCGAGCAGCGTGTTCTCCTCGACCGCGGGACTCAGCCGCGGCATGGTCGCGGTGAGGCCGGAGCGGGCGAACTGCCGGTTGAAGTGCACGGCGTCCTGGCCCATCAGCAGCATGATCACCCCGTCGACCGGCTCGCGAGCAAGGCCGTCGATGACGGTCGCGAAGTCGGTCGTGCCGAGGGGCACGTAGGTCTCGCTCACGACCTCGGACGGGGTGTCCTCCAGGGCCAGGCGCGCCGTCGTACCGGTCACCCGCGGGAACACGTAGTCATTGCCGAGGATCGCCCAGCGGCCCACCCCCAACTCCTCGCGCATCCAGTGCGCCGCGGGCAGCAGCTGGTTGACCGGACGCTCCCCGATCAGGAAGACGCCGGGCGTCGGGTCGCTGCCCTCGTGCATGGCGCCGAACGCGTAGACGACACGGCCCCCGACCCGTCGGGTGACCGCCTGGCGCACCGCCGACGTGTGCCAGCCCGCGACCGCCTGCACACGTCCGTCGTCGACCAGGCGACCGACCTCGGCAGCCACCACCCGTGGCTCGCGCCCGCCGTCGACCACCACCAGCTCGACCTGCCTCCCGGCTATCCCGGTGCCGGCGTTCAGCTGCTCGACCGCGAGCTCGCCGCAGGCCAGGCAGGAGGGGCCGTAGATGCCCGTCGGCCCCTGGAGCGGGACGACGAAGGCGATGGTCAGCCGGTCGTCGTGGCGCAGGAGGGGCACGGATGCCTAGGTTAGGACCGGAATGGCGAGGTGCCCCCGGCGTTCACACGCGTTCACACGAACGTCACAAACCAGGCGAGGAGGCCGCGGTGAACCAGCAGCCACAGGCCAGCCTGGCCGTGAAGGTGCGGCAGGTCGAGGCCGGGTTGCGCCGCGTGCTCCAGCCGATCCTCGACGAGCAGGGCCTCGCGATGGACCACTGGCGGATCATCGCCGTGGTCGGCGCCGAGCCCGGTCTCGCGATGAGCGAGATCGCGACGGCCGCCGTCGTCCCGGCCGCCAGCCTGACCCGGCACGTCGACCGGCTCGTCTCCCAGGGCATCATCGTGCGTCGGATCGACCCGGACGACCGGCGCCGCGCCGTGGCGGCCTTGTCGCCCCGCGGTGAGGCCTACGCCGCCCGGTTGCGTGCCGCTGAGCGCTCCGTGGCGCCGGGCGGGCTCGGCTGACCGGTCAGCCCGTCGCGACGATCCCGCGCCGCAGCTGCTTGACCAGCTGCCGGGCGGTGTCGCGGACCGGCGTACCGGCAGCGGCGTCGGCGATCTGGCCGGCGAAGTCGATGAGCTGCTTCATCTGGCGCACGAAGTCGCCGGCGGTCTGGTCGTTGCGGGTGATGATCTCGTCGAGCTCCTGTCCCTCGGCCCACCGCCACGCGGTCCACGCGAACCCGGCGTCGGGCTTGCGGAGGAAGTCGAGGCGGTGGTCACGCTCGAGTCGCTCCAGCTCGCCCCACAGCCGCACCATCGCCTCGATGGTGACCGCGATCGCGCCACCCGGCATGTTCGGCGGGCCCTCCTCTGGGCGCCGGGCCTCGTAGACCAAGGCGGAGAGCACCGCGCCGAGCTGGGAGGGCGTGAGGTCGTCCCACAGGCCGGTGCGCAGCGACTCCGCGGCGACCAGGTCGAGCTCGGAGTAGATCCGCATCAGGCCGCGGCCGCGCTCGGTGACCTCGTCGTCGTGGAGGTAGTCGAGCGCCTCGAGCACCTCGCACACCCGGTCGAAGGTCCGCGCGACGGTGTTGGTACGACGCTCGATCCGCTGCGCGAGGAGCTCGGTGTCCTTCTGCAGCTTCGCGTACCTCTCCGCCCAGCGGGCGTGGTCCTCGCGGTCGGCACAGCCGTGGCAGGGGTGCTCGCGGACCTGGGCACGCAGGGCCTGGATCTGGCGGGCGACGTCCTCGTCGACCGGACCGCGCTCGCCGCGCGGCCGGGTGACCGACAGCGGCAGCGCCCGCACCGCCTCGCGGACCTGCTGGGCGATGTCCTTGCGCTGGTGCGGGTTGCGGGCGTCGACCCGCTTCGGCAGCTTGATCCGGGCGACCGGCTCGACCGGCGTCGGGAAGTCCATCATCGCCAGCCGGCGGCCCTGCCGCTCGGCGGTGATGACCAACGGGCGGTGGCCGTGCTCGGACAGGCCGGGGTCGACGACGACGGCCGGCCCGGCGAACTTGCCGACGGGTACGACGATCACGTCGCCCGGCTGCAGCCGCTCGAGGGAGGCCAGCGCCTCGTCGCGCCGGTCCTTCCGGCGTACCTTGCTCGACTCCTTCTCGAGCTCCGAGATCCGCCGGCGCAGCCCGGCGTACTCCATGAAGTCGCCGAGGTGGCACTGCGCGGCGTCGGCGTACCCGGCGAGCGCGTCCTCGGCCTTGCGCAGCTGGCGGGCCAGCCCGACGACGGCACGGTCGGCCTGGAACTGGGCGAAGGACTGCTCGAGCAGCTCACGCGCCTGGTGGCGGCCGTAGGAGTGCACCAGGTTGACCGCCATGTTGTACGACGGGCGGAAGCTGCTCCGCAGCGGATAGGTGCGTGTCGAGGCGAGTCCTGCGAGCTCGCGCGGGTTCATCCCCGGCTGCCAGAGCACGACGGCGTGGCCCTCGATGTCGAGCCCGCGACGACCGGCGCGGCCGGTGAGCTGGGTGTACTCCCCCGGCGTGATGTCGGCGTGGGTCTCGCCGTTCCACTTGCTCAGCTTCTCCAGTACCACCGTGCGCGCGGGCATGTTGATGCCGAGGGCGAGGGTCTCGGTGGCGAAGACGATCTTGATCAGCCCGCGCAGGTAGAGCTCCTCGACGCACTCCTTGAAGGCGGGCAGCATGCCGGCGTGGTGGGCGGCCACGCCGCGCGAGGCGGCGTCGAGGAAGTCGTGGTAGCCGAGGACGTGGAGGTCGGCCGACGGCAGCCCGCCGAGGGTGCTCTCGACGTACGCGATCACCTCGTCGCGCTCCTCGGCGGAGGTGAGCCGGAGGTTGGCGTCGAGGCACTGCTGGACGGCGGCGTCGCAGCCGGCGCGGCTGAAGATGAAGTCGATCGCGGGCAGCAGGTTGTCGCGCTGCAGCCGCTCGACGACGTCGAGGCGGCCCGGGATCCAGATCCGGCGCCCGTTGCCGACGTTGCGGCTGCCGGGACCGCCCTGCCGGGACCCGCGCGGCTGCCGGTGCCCCTTGAGCCGGCTCGAGGCCCAGTCGTCGCGGGCCAGCTTCATCAGCTCGTCGTTGACCGGCGCACCCTCGCGGACGAACCCGGCGGCGGCGTCGACGTCGGAGGAGGCGAACAGGTCGAGGAGCCGGCGCCCGACCATCACGTGCTGGAACAGCGGCACCGGACGGCGCTCGGCGACGATGGTGCGGGTCGCGCCGCGGACCGTCTCCAGCCACTCGCCGAACTCCTCGGCGTTGGACACGGTCGCCGACAGCGAGATCACCGACACCGACTCGGGCAGGTGGATGATGACCTCCTCCCACACGGCGCCGCGGGAGCGGTCGGCGAGGTAGTGCACCTCGTCCATCACGACGAACCCGAGCCCGACGAGGGTCCGGGACCGGGCGTAGAGCATGTTGCGCAGCACCTCGGTCGTCATCACGACCACCGGCGCCTCGCCGTTGATCGTGGTGTCGCCAGTCAGCAGGCCGACCTTGTCCTTGCCGTAGCGGGCAGCCAGGTCGGCGTACTTCTGGTTCGACAGCGCCTTGATCGGCGTCGTGTAGAAGCACTTGCGGCCGGTCTCCAGCGCGAGGTGGACCGCGAACTCCCCCACCACCGTCTTGCCCGCGCCGGTGGGCGCGGCGACCAGCACGCCGTCGCCGTCCTCGACCGCCTTGCAGCCCTCGACCTGGAACTCGTCGAGCTCGAAGGGGAAGCCGGCCGCGAAGTCGCGGAAGACGGGATGGCCCTTGTGCTTGCGGTACGACGCGTAGCGCTGCGCCGGGCTGAGGTCGTCGTCGTGCTCGCTCATGCGATCACCTGCAGCGCCGCGGGAACGGACTCGACGGTCAGGGGCAACGGGCCGAAGCGCTCGCCGTCGGCGTACCCGACGATCCCGGAGCAGGCGACGGTCACCCGGCGCACCCGGTGGCGCTCGTACTGCGGATGGGTCACGTGGCTCCCGTCGAACAGCTTCGGATAGGTCCGCACGAGCTCGCGGCGGCTCAGCGGCTTGATCAGCACCACGTCGAGGAGCCCGTCGTCGAGCAGTGCGCCCTCGGTGATCCGCAGCCCGCCGCCGAAGGACGGGCCGTTGCCGACCGCGACCAGCATCGCCTCGACCTGCCGCTCGACCCCGTCGAGCTCGAGGACGTAGCGCAGCGGCCGGAAGGTGCGCAGCTCGGCGAGCGTGGCGAGGTTGTAGCGCATCTGTCCCTTGGGCCAGCGCATCCGGTTGGCGCGCTCGTTGACGACCGCGTCGAAGCCGGCGGCGAGGACGCCGCCGAAGTACCGCTCGCCGATCCTGGCCAGGTCGATGGTGCGGCGGGTGCCGTGCAGGATGCGTACGGCGGCCGCGGCCCCGTCGCCGCGCGGCAGGTCGAAGTAGCGGGCGAAGTCGTTGCCGGTGCCGGCGGGCAGGATGCCGAGCGGCACGTCGGTCCCGGCGACGGCCTGGATGCCGATGTTGACCATCCCGTCACCGCCGCACACGACCAGCGCGTCCGGCTCCTCGGCCGCGGCCACCCGAGCCAGGTCGAGCGCGTCGTCGGCGTCGCGGCCGGTGAGGACCGTCGTACGCCACCCGGCGCCGTGGAACCGGGGCAGCGCCTCGTCGCGCATCCGCGCACCCCGCCCCTTGCCGGAGGTGGGGTTGGTGAGGACGATCGCGCGGGGCACGGGTGAAGGCTAGCCGCGGGTCACAGCTCGAGCGGGCTGGCCTCGTCGGGCGAGAGCCCGGCGTTGATGGCCTTGCGCGCGCGCCGGCGGTCGTTGAGCCGGGCGATCACCTCGGAGACGAGGAACAGCACGATCATCGGCACGGCCATGAACGTCATCGTGAACGGGTCCGTGGACGGGGTCGCGGCCGCGGCGAAGATGAACGTGCCGATCACGATCCACGGCCGGGCGGCGCCGAGGGCCTTGCCCTTGACCACGCCGGCCATGTTGAGCAGGACGACGAACACCGGGATCTCGAACGCGATGCCGAAGACGAGCAGCGTGCGCGTGAAGAAGCTGAGGTAGTCGTTGAACTCGACCAGGTTGGTGAGGTCGGCCTGGGTGAACCCGATCAGGATCTCCAGGCCCTTGGGCAAGGTGAAGTACCCGAGCGCGATGCCACCGAGGAACAGCGGGCCGGCGATCAGCGCGAACAGGATCGTCCAGCGCTTCTCGTTGGCGTGCAGCCCGGGCAGGATGAACGCCCAGATCTGGTAGAGCCAGATCGGGCTGGTGCCGACGACGGCGGTCAGCCCGCACAGCTTCAGGTAGAGGATGAAGCCGCCCGCGACGCCGCTGGTCGTCGCCATGGTGCGCTCCGCGCCGAGCGCCTCGCGAGCCTTCTGGTACGGGTCGTTGATGACCGCGAAGATCGGGTCGAAGAAGAACAGCGCGACGATGAACCCGACGAGGAGCACGAACGCGGCCTTGAGGATCCGCGCCCGCAGCTCCCGCAGGTGATCGGACAGCGCCATCCGCCCGTCGTCACCGACGGGATGGACGGGCTTCCCGATGAAGAGCTTGAGGAGTCCCGTGTACGCCAAGGGTCAGGCGTTGTTCTCGCGGCGGTCCTCGACGATCTCGCCCTCGGCCACGTCGTCGAGCCGCGTGTCGGCGGCGTTCAGCTCACCGGTCGGCGTCGTGGGCTTCTTCTTGTCGTCCTTGTCCTCGTCGTCGCGGAGCCCCTTGGTCTCGGCCTTGAAGATGCGCAGCGCCTGGCCCGTGCCACGGGCCAGGTCGGGGAGCTTGGCGGCGCCGAAGACCAGCACCACGATCGCCAGGATGACGAGCCACTCGGCGCCCTGGGGCATTCCGATCAGGGGAAACATCGGCGGGGACCAACTCTCGATCGTCGGGTTGTGCAGACGTGGACCATCCTACGCCGCTCTCACCGGTACAGCCTGAGGGTCTCCTGTGCCCGAGCGGTGAAAGTGTCGGTGAATTCCACAGGTCGGACCACCGTCGCGTGCGGCGCCAGGCGCAACAACAGCCGGGTCAGCCACCGCCTGTCGACCACGACCAGGTCGACCTCGGCCGACCCGTCGTCGTGCGGTCGGACGTCGCGCATCGGGTAGTAGTCGGTCGCCCACCGTGCCTGCGGGCCCAGCCGCAGGGTCACGACGGTCGCGTCCGGGGCCGCGTCGTCGGTGAACAGCCCGTCGCTCAGGTCGCGTGGCTCCCGGTCGGGCGCCGTGCGGGCCGACGGGAGCAGCTCGGCCTTGGTGATCCGGTCCAGCCGGAACAGGCGGTCCCCCTCGGCGCGGTGACAGTAGGCGTCGAGGTAGGAGAACACGCCGTGGGTGACCACGCCGTACGCGTCCACGACCCGCTCGGACTCCTCGTCGCGCGAGGGCACGAAGTAGAGCAGCCGGATCTGCCGGTTCGTGGCCACGGCCTCCTCGACCAGGGCGCCCAGCTGGGCGGCGACGACCTGCTGGGCGTCGCGCGGCGAGGGCGTGATCTCGACGTGCGGCGCGCCCGCGGCGGCCTCCAGCTTCGCGAGCACGCGGTCGACGAGCTCCGGGGTCGCACCGGCCGCGGCGGTGTCGCGAAGCATCCGCAGCGCGACGATCATCGCCGACGCCTCCGTCGCGCTCAGCCGCAGCGGCCGCGCGAGGTAGTCGGCGTTCTCGACCCGGATCACCCCCTCGGTGACCGGGCTGCCCTCCTCGGTGACGATGGCGTCCAGGTCGACGTCGATCAGGTCGTCCGGCAGCCCCCCGGGCAGGCCGCACATGAACAGGACCTTGAGGTCCCGCACGACCTGCTGGGGCGTCGTACCCAAGAGCTGGGCGGCCTCCTCCAGCCGGACCCCGTCACGGTGGTGCAGGAACGGCACCAGGGTGAGCAGCCGCGCCACCTGGTCGCGGGCTCCCGGTGCGGCAGTGCGGCTCATTCCAGGGCTCCCAAGGGATGCGGTTTGGTCCCAAACCGCACACTTTTCCGGCGTGTCGTTGCGGTTTGGGACCAAACCGCAACCGCACGGCCGGTCACGACACCGCCTCGACCAGACGCGCGACGACCTGCTCGCGGACGGCGGCCGGCTCGACCAGCACGACGTCGGGACCGTGCGACAACACCTCGTCGGCCAGCCCCTGGGTGGGCCGGACCAGGACCAGCCGGTCCCAGCGGGTGCGGTCGTCGGGTCCCTCGACGCCGGCCTCGATCCGCTCCGCGGCGCGCCGCAGGCCGTGACCGGCGCCGTCGCGGACGAGCAGCACGGCGGTCGTGCTGGGCGTGGGCGGCGCCATCCGGCGAGCGATCTCGCGCACGTCGGTCTCCGGCGGGACGTCGTACGCGCGCGGTGGACCGACGAGCTCGACCTCGCCCTGGACCCGGGAGAGACGGAAGACCCGTTCGGCGGCACGGTCGGCGTCGTACCCGACGAGGTACCAGCGGCCCGAGTAGCGCACGACGCCCCACGGCTGGACCCGGCGGCGCATCGGCGCGTCGGCGTCCGGGCGCTGGTAGTCGAACTCGATCGCGTTGCGCTCGCACACCGCGACCCAGCACTTCTCGAACGCCGGCTCCTCCGCGGTCAGCAGCGGCCGGGCGATCTCGAGCGCGTCGAGGTCGACGTCGATCCCGGCTGCCGTGAGCTTGCGGACCGCGTCCGTGGTCGCCTGCGCCATGGTGGCGTGCTGCCAGACCCGGGAGGCGATGCCGACCACGGCCGCCTCCTCCGGCGTCAGCTCGACGTCGGGCAGCGCGAACGCCTCGGGCGGGATGCGGTAGCCGACCTCGTCCTCGAAGAGCGGGTCGATGGTCGCGACCTCGACGGGGACGCCGAGGCTGCGCAGCTCCTCCTTGTCCCGCTCGAACATCTTCTCGAAGGCGTCGGGGCGGGAGTCCGGGTACAGCAGCTCGCGGATCCGCTCCTTGGCGATCGGCCGGCGCTGCACCAGGAGCATGATCAGCAGGTTGAGGAGACGCTCACTCTTCGGTGCTGGCATCCGTGCTCGGCTCGGCGCTGGGGTCGGTGGCGCCGTCGGTCGGAGCCGCGCCGTCGGTCGGCGTGGCCTCGGGGGCCGGCTCCGGCTTGGGCGGCGTGTCGGCGGCGTCGAGGATGTCGACGACGAAGTAGAGCGTCGAGTTGGCCGGGATGTCCTCGCCCTGGGCCTTGTCGCCGTAGCCGAGCTTCGGCGGGATCTGGATCAGCACCCGGCTGCCGACGGGCAGGCCGACGAGGGCCTGCGACCAGCCCTTGACCACGCTGGCGTCCTTGCCGCCGACGACGGCCTCGAGACCGGTGTGCTTGGAGTAGCTCTCGTCGAACGGCTTGTCGGCGCCGGGGATCTGGCCGAGGTAGCTGGCCAGGATGGTCTGACCCTTGGCGACGACCGGGCCGGTGCCCTTGACGAGCGTGGCGACCTCGAGGTCGCCGGACGGCTTGGGCGCGCCCTTGAAGTCGAGGCTGGTCGGTACGCCGTCCGTCTCAACCACCTTCGGTGCCCAGCCGGGCGCGGGCTCCTCGGAGCCCTCCGGTCCGGCGATGCCGGCGATGTCGGCGACGAACAGCAGTCCGTCCTCGTTGCCGATGTCGAGGCCCGCGAGCAGGCCGGCCGCCTGGCTGCCGAGGTAGCCGCCGAAGGCGACGTCGCTGCCGACGGTGACGGCGATCCGGCTGCCGACCTTCTGGCCCGCCTTGATCTGGTCGGCGAAGCCGAGGGACAGCAGGTCGGTGAGGGTCTGCGGCTCCTTCTCGGTACCGACGGTGACCAGGGTGCTGAGCGAGGTCGCGGCATAGCTGTCGAACGGCACCTTGTGGGTCCAGCCGTCGGCGAGAGTGAACTCGACCCGGACGACGTCGCCCTTCTTCAGCGCCGCGCCGTCGCCCTCGGTGAGCACCTTGGCGACCGGCTTCTTGGCTGTCATCACGGACTTCCAGTCCAGCTTCGGCGCCTCACCGACCGGGCCACTGATCGTGACCGCGTCGAGGCCCTTGGCCTCGTCGGAGTCCGACCCGCCGCAGGCGGCGAGCACGAGGCTCGCCGGGAGCAGGGTCGACAGGAGGAGCATCGAGGGACGTCGCAGGCGCATCAGCACGCGCAAACCCTACCGAGTGCCCGAAGGCTCGTGTCACATGCCGTCGATAAGGCGTTGCACCCGCTCGTCGTACGCCCGGAACGGGTCCTTGCAGAGCACGGTGCGCTGCGCCTGGTCGTTGAGCTTGAGGTGCACCCAGTCGACCGTGAAGTCGCGCCGCCGCTCCTGCGCGCGGCGGATGAACTCGCCACGAAGCCGGGCACGGGTGTTCTGCGGCGGGACCGACTTGGCCTCGAAGATCTTGAGGTCGCTGGTCACCCGCGCGACGGCGCCGCGCTTCTCCAGCAGGTAGTAGAGGCCGCGGCCGCGGTGGATGTCGTGGTAGGCGAGATCGAGCTGGGCGACGCGCGGGTGGCTCAGCGGGATGCCGTGCTTGGCACGGTAGCGGTCGATGAGCTTCCACTTGATGACCCAGTCGATCTCGCGGTCGACCAGGCTGAGGTCGTCGGACTCGACAGCCTTGAGGCCGCGCTCCCACAGGTCGAGGGCCCGCTCGATGATCGGCGTCGAGAGGCCGCGCCGGTCGACGAAGTCGCGCGCCTTGGAGAGGTACTCGCCCTGGATGTCGAGCGCGCTCGCCTCGCGGCCGTTGGCGAGGCGGACCTTGCGACGGCCGGTGACGTCGTGGGAGATCTCGCGGATCGCCCGGATCGGGTTCTCCATCGTGAGGTCGCGCATCACCACGCCCTCCTCGATCATCCGCAGCACCAGGTCGCACGAGGCGACCTTGAGCATCGTGGTCGTCTCGCTCATGTTCGAGTCGCCGACGATGACGTGAAGACGGCGGTACTTCTCCGCGTCGGCGTGCGGCTCGTCGCGGGTGTTGATGATCGGGCGACTGCGCGTGGTCGCGCTGCTCACGCCCTCCCAGATGTGCTCGGCGCGCTGGCTCACCGAGTAGCTCGTGCCCCGGGGCGTCTGGGTGACCTTGCCGGCGCCCACGATGATCTGGCGGGTCACCAGGAACGGGATGAGCACGTCGGCCAGCCGGCTGAACTCGCCGGCCCTGGAGACGAGGTAGTTCTCGTGGCAGCCGTAGGAGTTGCCGGCCGAGTCGGTGTTGTTCTTGAAGAGATAGATCTCGCCGGCGATCCCCTCGTCGTGCAGCCGCTGCTCGGCGTCCAGCAGCAGCCCCTCGAGGACCCGCTCCCCCGCCTTGTCGTGCGTGACGAGCTCGGCGACGTCGTCACACTCGGGCGTGGCGTACTCCGGGTGGCTGCCCACGTCGAGGTAGAGGCGGGCCCCGTTGCGCAGGAACACGTTGCTGCTGCGACCCCAGCTGACGACCTTGCGGAACAGGTAGCGCGCGACCTCGTCGGGGCTGAGCCGACGCTGCCCGCGGAACGTGCACGTGACGCCGTACTCGTTCTCGATCCCGAAGATCCGACGGTCCATGTACGCACATTACTGCTGTGCTGGGCAGCGGGTACCGCACACGCATGGACGCGCCCGAAGAGTTCTCGGAGTCATACGACGTGGTCGTGCTCGGCGCAGGTGCCGTCGGCCTGCTCACCGCCCTGCTGCTGGCCCGTGGAGGCTGCTCGGTGGCGGTCCTGGAGGCCCGTCGGATCGGCGACGGGACCACCGGGCACAGCACCGGCAAGGTCAGCCTGCTCCAGGGCACGAAGCTGAGTCGCGCTCTGCGCACCAACCCGTTGCCGGTGGTGCGGCGCTACCTCGAGGCCGGCACGGAGGGCCAGGCCTGGCTGCGCCGGTACTGCGAGGGGCACGGCCTGTCGGTGCCGGGGCGGGTGGCGTCGACGTACGCCGTCACGGACCGGGGCGAGGACCGGGTCCGGGCCGAGCTGGACGCCGCGACGCGAGCGGGCCTCCCCGTCCGATCGACGAGGGACACCGAGCTGCCGTTCGCGGTACGGAGTGCCGTCGAGCTCGACGACCAGTTCCAGGTCGATCCCTCACGGCTGCTGGACCTCCTCGTCGCCGACGTCGAGGCCGAGGGCGGTCAGGTCCACGAGCAGGTCCGGGCGCTCGACGTACGGCACGCCGGTGAGGGCGTCCGGGTGCGCACCGAGAACGGCCGGGTGCTCCGTGCCGGGTCCGCCGTGGTCGCCACGAACCAGCCCATCCTGTTGCGCGGACTCTTCTTCGCCCGCCTGCGGACGATGCGGTCCTATGCCGCCACGTTCGCGGACGCGTGGGCGCCGGCCGGCATGCACCTGTCGGCCGACGACGACACGCGCTCGCTCCGCTCGTCCCAATCGGGCGGCGAGCCGCTGCTGATGGTCGGCGGGGCAGGCCACGTCACCGGACGCGGTTCCGCCGCCGCGCACCGCGACCGGCTCCTGGACTGGACCCGGGAGACCTTCCCGGGCGCCTCGCTGCGCCACGCGTGGTCGGCGCAGGACCAGTCCCCCGTCGACGGCCTGCCGTACGTCGGCCCCGCCGTCCCCGGCGACCACCGGATCCAGGTCGCGACCGGCTTCGACAAGTGGGGCCTGAGCACGGCTCCGGCTGCCGCGCTCCTGCTCGTCTCCGACCTGCTGGGCGGCGGCCGGCCCTCCTGGGCGGACGCCCTGCGCACGTGGGCGCCACGCCAGGCGCTGGCAGCACCGCAGGCGGCGGTGACCAACGCCGAGGTGGGCTGGCAGCTGGCCTGCGGGCATGCCGGACGGCTGCTCGCGGGTGACCGCCCGCCGCTGTGCACCCACCTGGGCGGCGTACTGCGTTGGAACGACGCCGAGGACTCCTGGGACTGCCCGCTGCACGGCTCGCGGTTCGCCGCCGACGGATCGGTCCTCGAGGGGCCGGCGGTTCGACCATTGCGGTGAGAACTGACGCGGTTTGGTCCCAAACCGCAGCAATTCTGCTCGAAATCACGCGGTTCCTGCCCAATCGACCGGCGTCGTGGAGCGATACCAGCGGTTCATCGCCCGCGCCCTGCCGGTCTCCGAATAGAGCGAGTCGGCGACCAGAGCGCGCCACGCCCGCAGCCGCTTGGGTTTGTGGGGCCGGCCGAGGACGCGGTCGAGTTCGTGCATCAACAACGCCGCGTGGTTCAGGAGGTCGTCAAGGGCGAAGCCGCGACGAACGTAGCGTGTGTTGGCCAACGCACGCTCCCGGCGGAGGTCGCGTCGGTGGACGTTCTTGTCGCGATGCACCTCGCCGTCGTACTCGTGGATGTCGATTCGGCCGGTCACCAACAGATCAGCACGGCACACGAAGGTGCCTTGGTCGTCGTAGATGTCCACCTGCGGCTGTGTCGGGATCTGCATCACCTGGTGGAACCAGTAGAGGAGCGTCTCACCTGCCGACTCCGACCGAGCGTTCCGCCCGTTCCAAACCCGCCGGAGCCGGCGTACTCCTGGTCTTCTCGACGTCAGGACCTCCTGGATGTCGCCATCCGTGACGTGGCCTTCACGGACGGCGGACTCGACCATGATCGCGAGGTCCAGGTCGCCCATGTCGCGCGCGCTGCGCAGCAGGATCTCCGCGGGAGGGTCGACGGGCAGGTCAAGCACAGTCAGGGCTTTCGTCTCGTGTGTCAGGCGAGAGCAGATGAGGCCCGGTCGCCGGGGTCGCTTGTTCCCGCGTACGGCCGCGAAGTGAGGTACCTGTTCCGGGAGCGCCGGCAGGTCCCAGCCGAGCAGCCGAGCTCCCGTGATGTGCGTGAAGGCGGCGCCCTCCGGGAGCACGAGCAGCAGTGCGCTCAGATCCTTGAGGAAGTTGTCCCACGGGCTTAGGCCCGGAGTTTCAGGACGGAAGAGACCATGAGCGACGCGCTGGCTGCCCGCGCTCCTCACCTCGCCACGTACGGCGCCGTCGGACCCGATCTTCATGCCCAAAGCGTCGAGGGCAAGGCCGTCGCGATCAACCGCAGCTTTGGGACCTGTGGAGAAGCCGGCGGCCGCGCTGGCACTCGAACCGTGGATTGGGCACAAACCCCAGGTTCCGATCCCGAATTCATGCGGTTTGGGACCAAACCGCATGAATTCGGGCCGTGACGACCTAGAGCGGGGGCGCGACCGGCGGCTCGCCGGAGGGCGGCCCGCCGGAGGGCGCCTCGCCGCTGGTCGGGTTCTCGAGCGGCGGGATGTTGCCGGAGACCTGGTCGGTCGGGTCGGCCGGGTCGTCGGTGGCCGAAGCGGAGGCACCGGTGCCGGGGGCGCCGTCGTCAGGGAGCGGGGCAGCGTGCTCCGGAGTGCCGCGGGGGCCGAGAAGCTCGGCGACCCGGGTGGGACGCAACCGCGAGAACTTCCGCGGCTGGGTGCGGGTCCGGTCGAGCACCGCGACCTCGAGGTCCTCGACGGGGATGACCCGGTCGCCGTCGCCGGTGTGCCCCAGAGCGGCCACGGCGACGGTGAGCGCCTCGGCGAGCGACGCGCCGGCCGTGTAGTGCTCGGATAGGTACGACGACACGGTCTCGCTGTCGCCGCCCATCACCGCGAACCCGTGCTCGTCGGCGACCCGGCCCTCGTAGGTCAGCCGGTAGATCTGGTCGTCGGCGGCGGTGGCACCGACCTCGGCGACGAAGATCTCGACCTCGTAGGGCTTCTCGCCGCCCGAGGAGAAGATGGTGCCGAGGGTCTGGGCGTAGGCGTTGGCGAGACCGCGGCCGGTCACGTCGCGGCGGTCGTAGGCGTAGCCGCGCATGTCGGCGAGTCGGACGCCGGCGATGCGGAGGTTCTCGAACTCGTTGTAGCGGCCGACCGCGGCGAACGCGAGGCGGTCGTAGAGCTCGGACACCTTGTGCAGCGCCTGCGACGGGTTCTCGGTCACCAGCAGCACGCCGTCGGCGTACTGCACGGCGGCGAGGGACCGGCCGCGGGCGATGCCCTTGCGGGCGAAGTCGGCCCGGTCCTTCATCAGCTGCTCGGGCGAGACGTAGAAGGGGGTGCTCATCTCAGGCCTCCTCCCCCGCGCCGGGCAGGGGTGCGAGCGGTCCGTCGGGTCGGTCCATCCGGGCGCCCACGACCTGGTCGGCGAGCGCACCGATGGCGGCCTCGTCGAGCTGGACGGCGCCGTCGGCGGTCACGACCCACACGATCGGGAAGATCCGGCGGGTCAGGTCGGGCCCGCCGGTGGCGGAGTCGTCGTCGGCGGCGTCGTAGAGCGCCTGCAGGCAGACCCGGACGGCGTCGTCGGAGGACAGCCCGTCGTGCCACAGCTTCTTCAGCGCGCCGCGGGCGAACAGCGAGCCCGAGCCGACGGTGAAGAAGGAGGCCTCCTCGTGCCGGCCGCCGGTGACGTCGTAGCCGAAGATCCGGCCGGTGCCGCTGTCGAGGTCGAAGCCCGCGAACATGGGGACGACGGCCAGGCCCTGCATGGCCATGCCGAGGTTGGCGCGGATGAGGGCGGAGAGCCGGTTGGCCTTGCCGTCGAGGGAGAGGATCGAGCCCTCGATCTTCTCGTAGTGCTCGAGCTCGACCTGGAACAGGCGGACCATCTCGACCGCGAGGCCCGCGGTGCCGGCGATGCCGACCACGGAGTACTCATCGGCCGGGAAGACCTTCTGGATGTCGCGCTGGGCGATCACGTTGCCCATCGTGGCGCGGCGGTCACCGGCCATGACCAGGCCGCCGGGGAAGGTCACCGCGACGATCGTCGTACCGTGCGGGGCGATGTCTCCAGCGCCGCCGGAACCGGCCGGCAGCGAGCGGCGGGCGGGCAGCAGGTCGGGGGCGTTCTCGGCCAGGAAGTCGCTGAACGAGGAGGTGCCAGGGCGCAGGAAAGCGCCCGGGATGCGTGCGTCGCTCATCGGGGGCTACTCGCCACCCTTCTGGATGAACGACTTCACGAAGTCCTCGGCGTTGGTCTCGAGGACGTCGTCGATCTCGTCGAGGATCGCGTCGACGTCGTCGTCGAGGGCCTCCTTGCGCTCGGCCACGTCGGACTCGGGAGCGACCTCGGTCGTCTCCTCCGTCTCGTCGGACTTGCGCGGCTGCTTCTGCTCCTGGGCCATGACGCCAGCCTATCCACTTAGGCCCGGACGCGTCGGCGGCTGGCTACTACGCGTCGCCACCCGCCGACCCGTCCCGGCCTAACGGCTGAGCGCGCGGACCAACTCGTCAGCCGTGGCACACCGATCGATCAGCTCGCCGACATGGGCCTTGCTGCCACGCAGCGGATCGATCGTCGGGACCCGCTGCAGCGACTCGCGTCCGGGCAGGTCGAAGATCACCGAGTCCCACGACGCGGCGGCGATGTCGGGCGCGTACTTCTCCAGGCAGCGGCCGCGGAAGTACGCGCGGGTCTGCTCCGGCGGGTTGGTCATCGCCTGCTCGACCTCGTCGTCGGTGAGGAGACGCTGGATCCGGCCGGCGCCGACGAGGCGGTGGTAGAGGCCCTTCTCGGGACGGATGTCGGAGTACTGGTAGTCGATCAGCTGCAGCTTCGCGTCGTCCCACGCCAGCCCGTCGCGGGAGCGGTACTGCTCGATCAGCTTCAGCTTCGCGACCCAGTCGAGCTGGTCGGCCAGCGACATCGGGTCGGCCTCGAGGCGCGCCAGGACGTCCTCCCACCGGTGGAGCACGTCGACGGTCTGGGGGTCGGCGTCCGCGCCGTAGCGGTCCTCGACGTACTTCTTCGCCAGGTCGAGGTACTCCAGCTGGAGCTGGATGCCGGTCAGCCGCCGGCCGTCGGCCATCGTGACGGTCTGCCGCAGCGACGGGTCGTGGGAGACGGCGCGCAGCGCGGCGACCGGCGTGTCGACCGCGAGATCGCGCCCGATGAAGCGGTCCTCGATCATCGCCAGCACCAGGGAGGTGGTGCCGACCTTGAGGTAGGTCGCGATCTCGGAGAGGTTGGCGTCGCCGATGATGACGTGCAGCCGGCGGTACTTCTCCGGATCCGCGTGGGGCTCGTCGCGGGTGTTGATGATCGGCCGCTTGAGCGTGGTCTCGAGGCCGACCTCGACCTCGAAGAAGTCGGCGCGCTGGCTGATCTGGAAGCCGTGGTCGCGCCCGTCCTGGCCCTTGCCGACCCGTCCGGCGCCGCAGAACACCTGGCGGCTGACGAAGAACGGCGTGAGGTGCCGGACGATGTCGGCGAAGGGGGTCGAGCGGCGCATGAGGTAGTTCTCGTGCGCGCCGTACGACGCACCCTTGTTGTCGGTGTTGTTCTTGTAGAGCACGATCGCCGGGTTGCCGGGCAGCTGTTGCGCACGACGGGCGGCGTCGAGCATCACCTGCTCCCCTGCCTTGTCCCACCGCACGACGTCGAGCGGGGTGACCACCTCGGGCGTGGAGTACTCCGGGTGGGCGTGGTCGACGTAGAGCCGAGCGCCGTTGGTCAAGATGACGTTCGCGAGCCCCAGGTCCTCGTCGGTGAGCTGCGTGGGATCCGCGATCTGCCGCGACATGTCGAAGCCGCGGGCATCACGCAGCGGCGACTCCTCCTCGAAGTCCCACCGGGCCCGGCGGGCCCGCACGGTCGCCGTCGCGTAGGCGTTGACGACCTGGGACGACGCCACCATCGGGTTGGCGGTCGGCTGGCCCTGGACCGAGATGCCGTACTCCACCTCGGTGCCCATCACGCGGCGCACGCTCATGCGTCCAGCCTACGGTGTCGGACCGACCGTGCGGCGGGATGGCGCACCCCCGATCGGGTAGCGAACAGCCACGGGGGAAGAGGGGGGTGAGCCCGGTGGCGGGTGTGGAGCAGCGCACGGAGCAGGCCGCGCGCGAGGCGCGCGACAATCCCGCGGTCACCGGCGTGGCGCGGGCCGGGATGGCGGCGTACGGCGTGGTCTACGTGATCGTGGCGTGGCTGGCAGCGCAGCTGGTGCTCGGCAGCCCCGACGGCCCGGCGTCCGGGCAGGGCGCGCTGGAGCAGCTCCGCGACCAGCCGCTGGGCGCCGTCGTGCTGTGGCTGGTGGCCGCGGGCCTGAGCGGACTCGTGCTGTGGGAGGCATGCCAGGCCGTCGGCGGCCATCGCGACCAGGAGGGCGCCCAGCGCTGGGCCGCCCGCGGGGTCTCGGCCGGCCGCGGCGTCGTGTTCGCCGTGCTGGCCGTGCTGGCGATCCGGACGGCGAGTGGCCACGAGAGCTCCGGCAGCGGCTCGGGCGGCGCTACTGGCCGGCTGATGGCGTTGCCGGTCGGACCGGTGATCGTCGTGCTGATCGGCCTCGGCATCGCCTGCGTCGGCGTGTTCAGCATCGTCCACGCGGTGTCGGACCGGTGGCGACGCGGCCTCGAGCCGGAAGCCCGCGCGGGTGTGCTCGGGCAGGTGGTGACGGTGCTGGCCAGGATCGGCTTCGGCGCCAGGGGCGTGGCCTTCCTGGTGCTCGCCGGGATGTTCGTCTGGAGCGCGATCACGCACGACCCGGAGAAGTCGGGAGGCCTGGACCAGGCCATCGTCCGCTTCCGCGACGAGCCGTACGGCCCGCCGTTGATGCTGGTGGTCGCCGCGGGACTGGGGTGCTACGGCGTGTTCCACGTCCTGCGCGCCGGCTTCCTCCGCGGGAACTGAGCCGGCCGCAGACGCGACGTGCCGGGCCCGGTCCGGGCCCGGCACGTCGAGGAGTCAGCGGCTCTTCGCGACCTTGACGGCGGCGGTGACGCCGAGCGCGACGAGAGCGACGATGATGAGCTTCTTCATGGGATGGCTCCTTCGGGAGTCGGGGGTGGTCGGGACCATCATGGCAAGCCGGTGGGAATCGACGCGCGGCGACGCGCGGCCCCGCCCGCCCCGGTCAAGCCCCGAGGACCGCACCCAGCGCGGTGAGCGCGCGGTCGACGTCGCTCCGGTCGTTGTAGGGAGCCAGCCCGAACCGGAGTCCTCCGCCCACGGGCAGGCCCAGCGCCCGCGCGCCCTCGGCGGCGTAGAAGGTGCCGGCCGACGCGACGACGTCGTGCTCCGCGAGCCCGGCGACGAGCTGCTGCGGGTCGCATCCCTCGACGGTGAGCAGCAGGGTCGGGGTTCGCCGGGCGGCTCGAGAGTGGACCCGCACCCCCGGCAGCCCGGCCAGGCCCCGCTCCAGGATCCGGCGGAGCCCGTCCTCGTGCTCCTCGACCGCGCTCATCGCGCGCGCCAGCCGGCTCCTACGGTCCTCGCCCTCCTGCGCGGGCGCCAGGGACGCCAGCAGGTCGATGGCCGCGGTGGTGCCCGCAAGCAGCTCGTAGGGCAGGGTGCCGAGCTCGAACCGCTCGGGCACGGCGTCGGTCGACGGCGCCAGCTTGGCCGGCCGCAGGGGCTCCAGGGCCTCGGGACGGGCGATGAGCACGCCGCAGTGCGGCCCCATCAGCTTGTACGGCGAGCAGACCAGGAAGTCGACGTCGAGCTCCCCGAGGTGCACGGGGGCGTGGGCGGCCAGGTGCACACCGTCGACCCACACCTGCGCGCCGTGGGACCGGGCGAGCGCCGCCGCGGCGGGCAGGTCAGGGCGGGTGCCGACCAGGTTGGACGCACCGGTGATCGCGAGCAGCCGGGTCCGCCCCGAGAGCTGGGCGGCGATCCGCTCGACCGGGATCTCGGTGGTCTCCGGGTCCGGGTCGACCCGGCGTACGACGGCCCCGGCGGCGGCCGCTGCGAGTACCCAGGGCCGGACGTTGGAGTCGTGGTCGAGGGTCGAGACGACCACCTCCTCGCCGGGCGCCCAGTCGGCGGCGATGGTGCGGGCCAGGTCGAAGGCGAGCTGGGTGGCGCTGCGGCCGGTGACCACGGCGTGGTCGGTGGTGCCGAACAGGTCTCCGACGGCGCGGCGGAAGCCCTGGACGACGGCCTCGGCGTTGCGGGCGGATGCGGTCGCCGAGCCACGGTTGGACAGCGGCGCGAGCAGCACCGCGCGCATGGCGTCGGCGACCGGGAGCGGCGTCTGGGTGCCGCCGGGACCGTCGAGGAAGACGGTCCCGGCGGCCAGCGCCGGAACCAGCGACCGCAGCCGGGCGACGTCGTAGGTCACCGGACCACCCCGTCCTGCAGCACCAGTCGGAGGTTGTCGGCGAAGCGACCCAGGTCGGCCCAGTCGCCGTCGAGGACGACCAGGTCGGCGCGGGCGCCGACGGTGACCGTCCCGACGTCGTCGAGCCCGAGCAGCTCGGCGCCGGCACGGCTGGTGGCCAGGACCTCCTCGGGCCGCATCCCGGCCTCGGCCAGCAGGGCCAGCTCACGATGGTTCTGGCCATGGGCGAACACACCGCTGTCGGTGCCGAGCGCGATCCGCACGCCGGCATCGTAGGCGCGGGCGACGGCGGCGAGATGACCCTCGGCGATCCGGCGGGCCTTGGCCTCGACCTCCGGCGGCACCCGCATCCCGGCGTCGATCGACTCGACGAGGGCGACCGGCGCCAGCAGGGTCGGGACCAGCCAGGCGTCGCGGTCCAGCAGCAGCTCGATGCCGGCGTCGTCGAGGTACACGCCGTGCTCGATCGACCGCACGCCGGCGCGCAGCGCGCGGTGGATCCCCTCCGCGCTGTGCGCGTGCGCCATCACACCGAGGCCGTGGTCGGCGGCCTCGGCGACGCAGACCGCGAGCTCGTCGTACGAGAACTGCGGGTGGTGCGGGTCGTCACGGGTCGACATGACGCCGCCGGAGGCGCACACCTTGATCACGTCCGCGCCGGCTCGGGCCAGCTCGCGCACCCGCAGCCGCATCGCCTCGACGCCGTCGACGACGCAGGCCGGACGTCCGGGATGCGGAACCAGCAGGCGTACGTCGTCGCCGTGGACCGTCCAGCCGTCCGCGTGGCCGCCGGTGGGGCTCAGCACCGACACCGCGGTCCGCAGCCGGGGCCCGGGCAGCAGTCCACGCTCCTGGGCGACCTTCATCCCGAGGTCCGCGCCGCCCGCGTCGCGCACCGTCGTCACGCCGGTGGCGAGGGTGGCGGCCATCGCCCGGGCGGCCTGGAAGTACTGCAGCGAGAACGGCTCGGCCTGCAGCCGCTGCGAGTCCATCCCGTCGAAGACGAGGTGCACGTGGCAGTCGACGAGGCCCGGCGCGACCACGGCGCCGGCGATGTCGAGGACCTCGTCGGCGGCGGCCGCCAGCGGCCCGCCGAGGGCCACCTCGGCGATCCGCCCGTCGGCGACGACCACGTCGGCCCGCACCGGGGTGGTCCCGTCCCCGACGAGGACGCGACCACCCCGCAGCAGGGTGCTGGTCATCCAGCGATCTCCTCGACCGCCCGGAAGTCGGTGTCGTAGCCGAACCGGCGCGGACCGCTGATCTCGACGCCGGCCGGGGTGCGCCAGTGCGCGTCGGCCGGCAGGCCGATCACCGCGACCCGGTAGCCGTAGCGGATCACCTCGGACGGGATCGGCTCACCGGAGTCCAGCTCCATCGCCATGATCAGGTCCGGAGTGGTCGCGACGAACTCGCCGTTGCGCGTGGCCGCCAGGTTCTCGTTCTGGAAGTACATGACGAAATCCTGGCCCTCGAACGCGTCGAGACCCACCATGGTCGCCTCGCCGATGGTCCAGCCGTCCTTGTTCTGCCGTTGCACGGACTGCACCTTGCCGGTGAACAGCAGCACGCCGTCCTGCTGGTCGAGCACCGCCTGCACCGGGTTGACGTGCTGCTCGCGGGCCTCACGGATGGCGCGGCCGATGTCGGAGGCCGTCGTGAGCGCGCCGCGGACCAGCCGCTGCTTCGCCTCGGCGCCCGTCATCGGGTAGAGCGCCATCGCGGCGTTCGCACCGCTGGCCAGGACGCCGGCCCGGGCGTAGTCCTCGGCCCAGGCGTTCGTCGCGGTCTCGGCGAACATGGTGTTGCCGTGCTCGTCGAGCATCACGAAGGGCGTCGCCTTCCCGCCGTAGAGGGTCGGGGTGACCATCTCCAGCTTCGGGAACGCGCGGCCCATGCCGTCGGCGTCGATCACCGGCACCCCGGACGGCGCGGCGCACGCGAACGGCGTGACCGCGTTGAGGCCGCCGGCCTCGGCCGGGCAGACGTAGTCGTACCGCTGGCCGGTGAACCGCTCCAGCTCCTGCAGCACCCGCTCGTACTCGGCGGCCCGGGGCAGCTTCTCGATGAGCACGCCGGGCGCGCCGATGCCCGCGATGAACACGATGTTGGCGTCGTCGGGCACCTCCTCGAGGTCGACCAGCGGCACCGGGCCGTGCTTGCGGATCGCGTCGCGGGCCAGCAGCATCCCGACGTGCGGGTCGCCACCTCCGCCCGAGCCGAGGATCGTCGATCCGAGGGTCATGTCGAGCAGCGCCTGCTCGTCGATCAGCTTCATGCCAGTGCACCTTCCAACTCGCTCTTGGTGGCCGTGAACGGCCCGACTGCCTTGATCCGGACGTGCACCGCGCCGCCGCCGGGCAGGTGGGTGAGCGGCACGTCCTCCACGTCGATGACCCGGACGAGGTCCGGGTCGGCGCCGGCCTCGACGGCGAGGCGGCAGGCCTCCTCCTCGGCCTCGGCGAGCACCTCGGCCCGGGTCCGGGTGGCCAGCGAGTAGGTCCGGTCCACCTCTCCCCCGGCCTCGGCGAAGGCGGCGCCGACGGCGTTCGCGACGCCCGCCTGGTCGGGGATGACCAGGTCCTCGAGTCCCGGCACGGCCTTGAGCAGCGGGGCGCCGCCGCCGACCACGATCACGGGTACGGCGTCCTCGCTCAGCTTGGTCCGCTCGACAGCGTGCACCAGCCGGTCGCGTACGACGGCCAGCGCCTGCTCGATGGTCGCCGAGTCGATCCCGGCGGCCCGGGCGGCCTCGCCCACCTCGGGTGCGCCCGCCGCGACGGCGACATCGGTGAACGTGACGGTGGAGCCGCCGAAGACCAGCGCCTCCTCGGTGATGCGGTAGCCGACGCTCTCCGGGCCGACCACGGCGCCGCCGTCGGAGACGATCGTGCCGCCGCCGAGGGCCAGCGAGAAGACGTCGGGGATCCGGAAGTTGCTGCGGACCCCGGCCAGGCTCATCGCGACCGTGGACTCGCGGGGGAAGCCGTTCTGCAGCAGGCCGATGTCGCTCGTCGTACCGCCGACGTCGACGACCACGCCGTCCTGGAGGCCGGTCAGCAGGGCCGCGCCGCGCATGGAGTTGGTGGGCCCTGACGCGATGGTGAAGATCGGGTAGGCGCGGGCCCGGTCGAGGGACATCACGGTGCCGTCGTTCTGGGAGAGCAGCACCGGAGCGGCGATCCCGACCCCGGCCACGACCTTCTCGAGACCGTCGACGACGTTCTCCGCCAGCCCGAGCAGGGCGGCGTTGAGGATGGTCGCGTTCTCCCGCTCGAGGAGGCCGACCCGGCCGACGTCGGCCGACTTGGTGATGGTCGCGTCCGGCAGCTCCTCGGCGAGGATCACCGCGGCCCGGTCCTCCGGCTCGGGGTTGACCGAGGAGAACACCGAGCTGAGCGCGACCCGGCGCAGGCCGGCGGACCGGATCTGCGCCGCGATGGCACGCAGCCCCGGCTCGTCGAGGTCCGAGAGCAGCCGCCCGTCGAACTGGGAGCCGCCCGCGCACACGAAGATGTGCTCTCCGACGACCGAGCGCAGGTGCTCGGGCCAGCCGTTGTGCGGGAACATGCTCTGCGGCGGCGTCGCCAGCCGCACGAAGGCGACCGGCTCGAGGCCCCGGGCCTGGGCGATGGCGTTGATGAAGTGGGTCGTGCCGATGAAGACCGACGAGACGTCGGGGGCATCGACCTCGCGGAGCACCTCGGTGAGGGCGGCGAGGATGCCGGACGTGACGTCGGGGGTGGTCGGGCTCTTGGTCGAGGCCACCACCCGGGAGCCGTCGAGGACGGCTGCGTCGGTGTTCGTGCCACCGACGTCGACTCCGATGCGCAGGGACATGGGGACTTCCTCTCGAGGGTGTGGACGCGCGGATGCGCAGGGTCAGTCGCGCCGGGCGCGGTCGATGCCGACGGCGACGAGGAGGACGACGCCCTGCACGGCGCCGATCCAGAACTGGGGCATCCCACTGAGCAGCAGGATGTTGGCGAGGACGACGAGGAACAGGATCCCGAGCAGGGTGCCGAACAGGCTGCCCTGGCCGCCCGAGAACCGGGTCCCGCCGAGAAGGACCGCGGTGAGGGCGAAGAACTCGTTGCCGAGCCCGGCCGAGGGGTCCGCGGCGCCGAGGTTCCCGAGCAGCAGCAGGCCGGCGACACCGGCGCACAGCGAGCAGATGCCGTAGCAGGCCATGGTGATCGCGGTGACCGGGAGCCCGGCGAGGCGGGCGGCCTCGCGGTTGCTGCCGACGGCGTACACGTTGCGGCCGAACACGGTGCGGTTGAGCACCACCCACAGCAGTGCGAACACGACAGCGGCGACCACGATCGGGGTGCGGATGCCGAGCACCTCGCCGTTGGCAAGGGTGTCCAGCGCGGGGCTGTGGACCGGCTTGCTGGCGCCGTCGAGGATCACCCGCAGCAGGCTCGGCAGGATCGTGTACGTCGCCAGCGTGACGATGAAGTAGTTCATCCGGGCCCGGGTGATCAGCAGGCCGTGCACGACCGCGCCGATCGCGGTGGCCGCGAGCAGGCACACGACGATCATGAGGCCGTCGGTGAAGCCGTGGCCGACCAGCAGGTAGACCAGTCCCCCGGTGAAGCCCTGGACCGCTCCGGTCGACAGGTCGAAGCCGACCTGGAGGACGACGAACGTCTGCCCCAGCGCCATGACCAGCACGGCGGAGTAGGTCGCGAGCTGGAGCATCAGGAAGTCGGCGTCCCGCATCTGGGCGACGAACGGCATCGAGCCCAGGAACATCGCGAGCAGGATCAGGCCGAACAGGGTCTGCTGGCGCAGCGTCGGCGGGAGGGCGCGGACCCGGTCGAGCAGCGGGCTGCCCGAGCCGGAGGGCTCCACGGGAGCGGTCACGGCAGTCATGCGAGCACCTCTTCCAGGTTGTCGGTGGGATCGGTCGGAGGTACGACGGCCGGCGCCGTCGAGCCGAGCGAGGCGGCGAGCACCTCGTCGGGGGTGGTGGCCGAGCAGTGCCGGTCCAGGACCACGCGGCCGTCGTAGAGCACGACGATCCGGTCGGCCAGCGCGAACAGCTCCTCGAACTCGCTGCACACCACGAGCACCGCGGTGCCCTCCTCGGCGCTGGCGACCAGCGCGTCGTGGATGGCGCTGCGCGCGGCAGCGTCGACGCCCTGGGTGGGCTCGTCGGCGATCACGACCTTGGGCCGGCCGGCCAGGGCGCGGGCGACCACGACCTTCTGCTGGTTGCCGCCCGAGAGCAGGCCGGCCTGCTTGTCGGGCAGCGGGGGCCGGATGTCGTACGACGCCACCAGGCCCCGCCCGACCCGGCGCTCGCCGCGCCGCGACCGGAACAGCCCGGTCCGCAGGGTCGGGTCGACCTGCCCGAGGAGCAGGTTGGCCTCGACGGTCTGGTTGCCCATGATCGCGGCAGCGTGCCGGTCCTCCGGGATGTAGGCGATGCCCGCGGCCCGCGCCGAGCGGATGCTGCCGGTGCGCACCGACGTCCCGTCGACGGTGACCGTGCCCTGCGCCGGGTGTGACCCGGCGAGCGCCGCGGCCAGCCGGGAGCGGCCGCTGCCGCTCTGCCCGGCGACGCCGACGATCTCGCCGGCCCGGACGGCCAGTTCCGGCACGTCGAGCCCGCGCCAGCCCCTCAGGCCGGCGGCCCGCAGCACGGCCGGGGCGTCGTCCACGGCCCGGTGGTCGCGGTCGACCCGGGACTCGGCGGACAGCAGGGCGACGATCTCCCGCTCGGTCTGCGGCGTGACCGCGCAGTCGAGCTGGACCCGCCCGTTGCGCAACGCCACCACGTCGTCGGCGAGCTCGAGCACGTCCTTGAGCCGGTGCGACACGATCAGCACCGTGCCGCCGCGCTCGCGGAAGGAGCGCACCAGCGCGTGCAGCGCGACCACGCCGTCCTCGTCGAGCACGGCGGTCGGCTCGTCGAGCAGCAGGACCTGCGGGTCCCGGGCCATCGCCGCCGCGAGCTGCACCAGCTGGCGCGAGGACTTGTTCAGCGAGCCGGTCGGGCGGTCCAGCATCTCGGCCGGCAGCAGGCCCGCGACGTGCTGGGCCGCGAACCGGCGGGCCCGGCGGTCGTTGAGGAAGAACCCGGTGCGCCGCGCCGCGCTGACCAGGCTGACGTTCTGCCACACGGTGAGGTGCCCGGCCAGGGTCGGCTCCTGGGGAACCAGGACCACGCCGGCGTCGAGCGCCGAGTGGACGGACCGGACCTCGTGCGCGCCGAAGGCCAGCACCCGCCCCGCTGACGGAGCCAGCAGGCCCGCGAGGATGCGGAGCAGGGTGCTCTTGCCGGAGCCGTTCGCGCCGACCACGGCGGTGACCCGGCCGGGCGCGAAGCTGAGGTCCACCTCGTCGAGGGCGAGGGTCGGACCGAACCTGCGGGACACGGACACGACCGACAGCGCGGGTGTCGTCTCGAGACGGTGCGCGTTCACGGCCGGCGCCTCAGTAGGTGTGCGGGAGCTCGACGTACTGGATGCGCTCGGGCCACGGCACGAAGTCGGCCACGTTGTCCTGCGTGAAGATCTTGCCCAGCGGCGCCTCGACGACCTCGTTGTCGAGCTGCTCCCCCTCGAGCGAGCGCGCGACCAGCTGCGCCATCTCCTTGCCGTAGTTGGTGCCGTCGAAGTCGTACGACAGCGCCAGCTCGCCGGTCCTGAGCTGCTCGATGTTGGCGTCCTCGCCGGCCATCGTCGCGATCTTGACCTGGTCGAGCATGCCGGCCTGCTTGGCGGCGGCGATCGCGCCGGTCGCGGAGGCCGAGTTGTAGACGACGAGGGCGTCGAGGTCGGGGTGCTGGGCGAAGATGCCCTGCGCGATCTGCTGGGCGCCGGGAGCGTCGTCCTTGAGGTTGCGCTGGTTGGCGGGGTCGCCCACGATCTTCAGTCCGCCGGCTTCGAGCCCCTCGACGGCGCCGGCCACGGCGTTCTCGATGTTGTCGGTGGGGATGCCCGAGAGGACCGTCGCCTCTCCCTCTCCGCCGACGATCTCCGCGAGTGCCTTGCCGGTGTCGCGACCCCGCTCCTCGTCGGGGAAGGCGAGCTTGCCGGTCACGTCCAGGCCACCGAGGTCCTGGAAGATGAACAGCGGGATGCCGGCCTTCTTGGCGGCCGCGACGCCGGGGCTGATCGAGTTCACGTCGAGCGGGAAGGCGACGATGGCGTCGACGTCCTGCGCGATCGCCTCCTGGATGCGCTGGTTGGCGACGGCGAGGTCCAGCTGGTTCTGCGCGTTCGTCTGGTAGACGTCGACGACTTTCGCGCCCTGGGCGTTCAGCTCGGTCGCGAGCCCCTGGGCGATGCCCTCCATGAGGGCGTTGCCGGGCAAGCCGTCGATGTAGGTGACGGTCTTGCCGGCCAGCGGGCCCGAGGCGTCGATGGTCGCGGCCTTGACCTCGGGGGCGGCGGCGCCGTTCCCGGAGCCGCCGGTCGAGCCGCTGCTGCACGCGGTGATGGCGAGCGTGGCCGAGGTGGCGAGAGCGAGGAGGAGTGGACGGTTCATGATGTCTCCCGGTGGAGGGGCTGTTCGGTGTGGCGGCAGTCAAGTCCCGCCGGCCCCCGGGCACAGGAGGCATTGAGCACTGCGTCGCGTCCCGCACTGAGCACATCGCCCGATCTGCGCCCGCACCGTCGCCCACGATCCGGTCTACTGCGCCGCGACGGCCGTCACACGACTGTGCAACCAGCCCAGCGACCTCCGAGAGTGCTGTGCGGGATGCATGGTCAGCGCCCACCCCGCATCACTAGGCTGCCGCTCGTGGACCGCGTGCTGCGCCTGGGCATCGACGTCGGCGGAACCAACACCGACGCGGTGCTGCTCGCTGGCGACACCGTCGTCGCCAGCGCCAAGGAGGCGTCCACCGCCGACGTCACCACCGGCATCGCCCGCGCCATCAGCGCCGTGGTCGCCTCCCGGCCCGGCCTGGCGCGCGAGGTCGCGGCCGTGATGATCGGCACGACGCACTTCCTCAACGCGCTGGTCGACGGCTCCCACCTCGCACCGACCGCCGTCATCCGCCTCGGCCTGCCGGCGGCCGCCGCGGTGCCCCCGCTGTCGGGCTGGCCGGAGCGGCTCCGCGCGTCGGTCGGCGGTCACGTCTTCCTGTGCCACGGCGGTCACGAGTACGACGGCCGGCTGATCGCGCCGTTCGACCCTGCCGAGTTCCGCGCCGCGCTGGACGCCGCCCACCACGCCGGCGCCCGGTCCTACGCCATCTCGTCGGTCTTCTCCCCCGTCGCCCCCGACCTGGAGCTGGCCGCGGCGCAGATCCTGGCCGAGGAGCTGCCCGACGCGCCGGTCAGCCTGTCCCACGAGATCGGGACGCTCGGCCTGCTCGAGCGGGAGAACGCGACCGCGATCAACGCCGCCCTGCGCGAGCTCGCCGAGCGCGTCACCGACGGCCTCGTCGCCGCCGTACGGGCCGCTCGGGTCGACGCGCCGATCTTCCTCAGCAGCAACGACGGCGCGCTGATGGGCGTCGAGTACGCCCGCCGGTTCCCCGTCACGACGCTCGCGTCCGGCCCCGCGAACTCGATGCGCGGCGCGGCCGTGCTCGCGGGCCGGAGCACCTGCACCGTCATCGATGTCGGCGGCACGACCGTCGACATCGGCGTGCTGGAGCAGGGCTATCCGCGCGAGGCTCCCGACGACGTCAGCGTCGCGCTGGTACCGACCAACGTCCGGATGCCTGACGTGATCTCGCTGAGCTTCGGCGGCGGCAGCGTCGTGGGCGGGTCGGCGGAGCGACCGACCCTGGGCCCGCGCAGCGTCGGCCTCCGCCTGCGCCAGGACGCCCTCGTCTTCGGCGGCGACGTCCTCACCGCGACCGACATCGCGGTCGCGGCCGGACGGTGCGACCTCGGCGACCGCAGCCTGACCCGCGGTGTGCCGCGCCCCCTGGTCGACGCCGTGCTGGGAGGGGTCCGGCAGTCCGTCGCGGACGCCGTCGACCGGATGCGGCTCTCGGTCGACCCGGTGACCGCGGTCGTGGTCGGCGGCGGCGGTGCCATCGTCCCCGACGACCTGCCCGAGGTCGCCGAGGTGCTCCGGCCCGATCACCACGAGGTCGCCAACGCGGTCGGCGCGGCCGTCGCGCGCGTCAGCGGCGAGGTCGACCGGGTGGTCACCGTCACCGGCACAGGGGCGCGCGACGCCGTCGAGGCCGCCGCCCAGGAGGCGGTCGACCGCGCCATCGCCGCCGGGGCCCGGCCGAGCACGGTGCAGGTCGTCGACACCGTCCGGCTTCCCCTCAACTACCTGCCCGGCGAGGCCTACCGGGTGCGGGTGAAGGCCGTCGGCGAGCTGGCCCTCCAGGACCCGCCGCCGGAGCTGCGCCATGGCTGAGCGCCGTATCGAGCGCCGTATCGAGCGCGAGGACGTCGACGCCTTCGCCGCCGGCGCCGCGGTCCTCGGCGCGGGCGGCGGGGGCGACGTGCGGGTCGGGGCCCACCTCCTCCGGCACCTGCTCGCGGACCGCTCCCTGCGGCTGGTGCCCGCCGCGGACCTCGCGCCTGACGGCATCGTGGTCCACACCGGCGCCGTCGGCTCCCCGGACGTGATCTCCGAGCGCCTGCTCAGCCCGGTCGACCTGGCCCGGGCGGCGGCCGCCGTCGCCGAGCAGGTCATGGGGCCGATCCGCGCCGCCGCCGCCTTCGAGATCGGCGGACTCAACGCCCTCGTCGGCGCGATCGGCGCCATCGAGCTCGGCCTGCCGTTCGTCGACGGCGACCTGATGGGCCGCGCCTTCCCGAGGCTCACCCAGAACACACTGGCCCTCAACGGAGTCGCGCCGGTTCCCCTCGCGGTGGCCAGCCCCGCGGGCGACGTGGTCGTCGTACCGCTGATGGGGCCACGGGCGGTCGAGCCGATCCTGGCGGGCATCACCGCCGGCATGGGCGGAGCCGCCTCGGTCGCGGGCTACCCGATCGCCGCCGGCGACCTCGACCGGATGGGCGTGCGTGGCAGCGTCAGCGCCTGCATCGAGCTCGGTCGCCGGTTCCTGGCCGCCCGATCCGCCGCGCTGCCCGTGCTCATCGCCGACCTCGGCGCCCGGCTGCACGGGGTCGGCCGGGTCGAGGAGATCGTCCCGCGCAGCAGCGACGCCCCCGGGACGCTGACCGTGATCGACGGCGGCGACGGCGCGGTCGTGCGGGTCGACCACCAGGAGGAGTTCCTGGCGACGACCGTCGACGGCGTGCCGGGCGCGCTGACGCCCGACGTCGTCGCGGTCCTCGACAACCGCAGCCGGCGCCCGCTCCAGGTCGAGGAGGTCCGGGTCGGGCAGGCGGTCGTCGTCTGCTCACTGCCGGCGCTGCACGCCTGGCCCGAGAGCGCCCGCCACCTGGTCGGGCCGAGTGCCTTCGGCCTGGTCGAGACGGAGGAACGATGAGCGAGACGCTGCGGGTCGCGGACCTGTTGGGCGAGCCGGAGCTGCGCGACGCCCGGGTGGTCGCGGGCGCCGCCGGCCTGGAGCGGCTGGTCCTCGATGTCGCCTGGTACGACGCCGACGACCCCGAGGCCGTCGCTGACAGCCTGCTGCTGTGCCGCCCGGAGGCGGTCGCCCCGGCGTACCGGCTCGACGCGCTGGTGCGCCGGGCCCACGACGCGGGGGTCGCCGGGCTGCTCGTCATCGCCCAGGCCGAGCTGCCGCTGCTGGCCACCAGCCGGCTCGCCGACCGGCTCGCCGTACCCCTGGTGTGGCTGCCGCACGGCCGCCCGGTGCAGGTGCTGCAGGAGCTGACCGTGCGGGTGCGGGCACCGGAGCTCGCCGAGGCGCGGGTGGTGAACCGGGTGGTCCGCCGGATCCACGGCCGGCACACCGCGCCGGAGATCCTCGGCGCCGTCGCCGACGAGCTCGGCATCGCGGTGGCGATGCTGACCGCCGACGGACGCAGCCTGGTCGGTCCCGAGGTGGAGCTCCCCCCGGACATCCACCTGGACCGGGCCATCCCCCAGCGCGACGACGGCTGCCTGGTACATCCGGTGCACGACCCCGACAGCCCGCGAGTCACGGCCTGGCTGGGCTGCCGGCTCCCCCTGCCCTCCCACGGCCGGATGAACCAGGTCGCCAGCGCCCTCGCCGTCGCCGAGCCCCACGTGCGCAGCTGGCTCACGACGCAGCGGGCACAGAGCCGGCACGACGCTCTCGTCGAGCGGCAGACCCTCGCCGAGATCGTCGCGCACCGCGACGGCGTCAGCCGCGGCGTCGTGGAGAGCGCGGTGTCCCTGGGCTGGCAGCTGCAGCAGTGGCATGTCGGTCTGCACGCGGTGCCCCGAACCGGGCTCGACGACAGCGAGCGGGAGCGGGCCCGCGCCCGGTGGGCGGCCGAGCTCGCCGCCCAGGGCATCGCCGTGGTCGCCTGCCAGGACGACGGCGACCGCTGGCTGGCCTGGTCCTCCGCGGAGGCCGAGCCGCCGACCGCGGACGCGCGCGCCGTGCTGCAGCGGGTCCGCCGGGCGGCGGCCGCGATGCCCCGCGATCTCGGCATCGCGGTCGGCATCGGGCGTCCCCACCGCGGTCCCGGCGGCCTCGTCGAGACGCTCGACGAGGCGCGCAATGCGGCGCTGCTGGCGCTGAGCCACGACTACCGACCCGTCGTCGAGCACTCCGACGAGCTCGGCGTCGCGCGACTGCTGGCCACCTGGCAGGAGTCGGAGGTGACCCGGTCCTTCGCCGAGACCGCGCTCGCTCCGCTGATGGATGCCGCGTCCCAGGGCCTGCTCGCGACCCTGCGCGCCTATCTCGAGTGTGGCGGGTCCGTGGTCGAGACGGCCGCCGCGACCGGGGTGCACCGCAACACGATCACCACCCGGCTGCAACAGATCCGCGAGCGGCTCGGCGTCGACCTCAACGACCCCAGCCAGCGGCTCGCGCTCCAGGTGGCCTGCCGGTCGCTGCGGGCCTGAGCCGGTCCCGATGCGGCCACCGGCCCAGCCGCTCCCCCGGGTCTGTGCACCTCGCCCATGCCCCGTGGCCGGGACCCGGACCTAGCGTCGGAGGTCCCCGAACAACAGGAGCCCTTCATGCACATCCGAGTCATCCTGCCCGCGATCGGCGACACCTTCCTGCAGGCCGCCCTCGACGACGCCACGTCCTGGGCGCTGCCCGACACCAAGATCGACGCCGTACCGCTGTTGCGCGGCACGGCCAGCATCGAGTCGGAGTACGACGAGGCGCTCGCCGCGCCCGGCATCCTGGACCGGATCGCCGAGGCCAAGGCCGACGGCGTCGACGGCGTCTTCATCACCTGCTTCGGAGACCCGGGCGTGCACGCGGCGCGCGAGGTGATCGACGTACCCGTGGTCGGCGGCTTCGAGCCAGCCATCTTCACCGCGATGGCCCACGGCGAGCGGGTCGCGATCATCACCGTGCTGCCGAACGTGCTGCCCATGCTGCGCTCCCTCGCGCGCCGCTACGGCGTGGAGGACCGCATCTCCGCGATCCGGGTCATCGACCTCCCGGTCCTCGGCCTCGACGACCACGAGCTGATGATCCAGCGCCTCTCCGAGCAGGCCATCGACCTGGTCGAGTCCGGGGAGGCCGACGTCATCGTCCTCGGCTGCACCGGCATGCTCGGCGTCGTCGACCGGATCCGGGAGGCACTCGCCGAGGCCGGCCACCGGGTCCCGGTCGTCGACCCGACCGGAGCGGCGATCTCCTGGCTGGAGAGCAGCGTGCGGCTCGGCCTGTTCCCGAGCCGCACGACCTACATGGTGCCGCCGGAGAAGGCCCGCAACGCGTGAGTCAGACCTTCCCCCAGAGCCCCGGCACCGTTCCCGTGCCGGGGCTCTGGGTCACCGTGCTCGGCGCCGCGGCGCTCGCCGCCGTCCTCACCGACGAGGAGACCCGGCCGCGCTGGCTCGGCATCGACCTCCAGCACGGCGAGATCGCCGAGTCCGGCCTGCCGGACCTGCTGCGCTGCGCCGAGCTCCACGCCACTCCCGTGCTGGTCCGGACCGCCGACCACAACCCCGCCGCCATCGGCCGCGCGCTCGACCTCGGCGCCCGCGGGGTCGTGGTGCCCGCCGTCGAGAGCGCCGCCCAGGCGCAGGCCGTCGTCGCGGCGACCCGGTTCGCGCCCGAGGGTGTGCGCAGCGACGGCTACCGACGCAACCGGACAGCCCGGGCGCCCGGGCCGCTCGACGACCTCCCCGACCCGCTGGTGCTGCCGATGGTCGAGACCGCCGCCGGGCTCGACGCCGCCGCCGGGATCCTCGGCGTCGACGGCGTCAGCGGCGTCTTCGTGGGCCCGATCGACCTGGCCCGCTCGTCCGGCTGGCGTCCCGACGGCCCCGAGCTGCTGGCCGCCGTCGCGGGCCTGTCCGTCCGGACCCGGAACTCCGGCCGCCTGCTCGCGATGTTCGCCCTCTCCGCGGAGCACGCCGCGACCCTGCCGCCCCTCGACCTCGTCGCCCTCGGCACCGATCTCGGCCTGCTCGGCACGGCGGTCGCCCGCACCTTCGGAGGCGCCCGATGACCCTCGACTTCGCCAGTGACCACGCCGCCCCGGCCCATCCCGCGGTGCTCGCCGCGGTGGCCGAGGCCAACCGGGGCCGGGCGCCGTCGTACGGCGCCGACCCGTGGACCCGGGAGGCCGAGCGCCGACTCCGCGAACTGCTCGGGCCGCGGGCGTCGTACGTCCCTGTCTTCAACGGCACCGGCGCCAACCTGCTGGCCCTGTCGGCGATGACGCGGCGCTGGGAGTCGGTGCTGTGCGCCGAGGACGCGCACATCCACACCGACGAGACGGCGGCGCCTGAGAAGGCCGGGCTCAAGCTGGTGCTGACGCCGTCGCCGGACGGCCGGATCCGGCCGGGCCGCCTCGCCGAGCACCTCGCCCACGGCAACCGGCACCGCGCCCAGGTGGCGGTGCTGTCGCTGACCCAGAGCACCGAGCTCGGCACCTGCTACTCGGTCGCCGACCTGCGGGCGCTGTGTGCCGAGGCCCACGACCTCGGCCTCGCGGTGCACCTCGACGGGGCGCGACTCGCCAACGCCGCCGTCACCCTCGGCGTCTCCTGGGCCGAGCTCACGACCGCCGTCGGCGTCGACGTGGTGTCGTTGGGCTCCAGCAAGAACGGCGGACTCCTCGGCGACGGAGTGGTGATCCTGGATCCCGACGCCGTGCCCGGCATCGACTACCTGCACAAGGCCGTCGGCCAGCTGCCGGCGAAGACGCGGTTCATCTCCGCCCAGCTCCTCGCCCTGCTCGACGACGACCTGTGGCGGCGCAACGCGGACCACGCCAACCACCAGGCGCTGCGGCTGGCCGCCGGGCTCGCGCCGCTCGACGATGTCGCCCTGCCGGTGCCCACCGAGGCGAACGCCGTCTTCGCCGATCTCGCGGCCCCGGTCGCCCAGCAGGTCGCCCGGGAGGTCGCGCTGACGACCTGGCGTGGCCGCGGCGATCGCCGGCTGGTGCGGCTGATGACCGCGTGGGACACCGATCCGGCCGACGTCGACCGTGTCGTCGAGTGCGTCGCACGAGCCGTGGAGGCGTGCCGCCCGAACCACGCCGAACCGGTGTGCAGCTCGCCCACTGCCCCGGACGCGGCGCGTCCCTAGGGTCGCCGACATGACCGACACATCGCTCGCCGCCGACCCGAGCACGACCTTCGGCGCCGCGCTCGCCGACCACATGGTCACCCTGCGCTGGACCGCAGACGGCGGCTGGACCGCCGCGCGCCTCGGCCCGCTCACCGACCTGCGACTGTCACCGGCCGCGATGGTCCTCCACTACGGGCAGGCGATCTTCGAGGGGATGAAGGCCTACCGCGGCGAGGACGACGCGGTCCGCCTCTTCCGACCCGAGGTGAACGCCGCCCGGCTCCAGTCGTCCGCGCGCCGGATGGCGATGCCCGAGCTGCCCGTCGCCGACTTCGTCGCGGCCGTCGAGCTGTTCACCGCGGCCTGCGCGGACGTCGTACCGGTGGGATCGGGGCGCAGCCTCTACCTCCGCCCGTTCATGATCGCCACCGAGCCCGCCCTCGGCACCCGGCCCTCCCGGGAGTACGCGTTCCACGTCATCGGCTCGCCCGCCGGGTCCTACTTCGCCTCCGGGTACGACGGCATCCGCGTCTGGGTCGAGGAGCACCAGCCCCGGGCCTTCCCCGGTGGCACCGGCGCCGCCAAGTGCGCCGGCAACTACGCCGGCGGCATGCTGGTCCAGCAGGCCGCCACCGACCGCGGCTGCCAGCAGGTGCTCTACCTCGACGCCCGCGAGGGGCGCCACCTCGAGGAGCTCGGCGGGATGAACGTCGTCGTCGTCCTCGAGGAGCCGAGCGGAACGACCCTGGTCACGCCACGTACCAGCGACACCATCCTCGCCGGGGTCACCCGGGACTCGATCCTCACCCTGGCCCGCGACCTCGGCGCCCGGGTCGAGGAGCGCCAGGTCGCCTTCGCCGAGATCGAGGCCGGTGCCCGGTCCGGGCGGGTGGCCGAGCTGTTCGCGTGCGGGACCGCCGCGGTCGTCACGCCGATCGCGGAGCTGTGCTGGACCGGCGGCTCCGTGCGGATCGGCGACGGACGCCCGGGCCGCTGGACCACGGCCCTGCGCGACGACCTGCTGGGCCTGCAGGAGGGCCGCACGCCCGACCGCTACGGCTGGACGCGGGTGGTCCGGTGAGCGCGCGCACCGCGGAGCTCGCGGGCCGCCTCGACGCGGTGCTGCCGACGGTGCTGGAGCGGCTGGCCGACCTGGTCGCCGTGCCGTCGGTCAGCGTGGACCCGGCGCATCGCGCCGACGTGCTGCGCAGCGCCCGGCAGAGCGCCGAGGCGTTCAGCGACCTCGGGCTCGAGGTGTCGGTCGTGAGCGTCGACGGCGGACAGCCGGCTGTGCTCGGCCGGTCCCGGCAGGTCGAGGGGCCGACCGTGCTGCTCTACGCCCACCACGACGTGCAGCCCACCGGCGAGGCCGGCTCCTGGACCAGCCCGCCGTTCACGGCGACCCGCCGCGGTGACCGGCTGTTCGGGCGGGGCGCCGCCGACGACAAGGCCGGCATCGGCGTCCACCTGGCCGCGCTGGCCGTGCTCGGCCCGGAGCTGGGCTGCAACGTCCGGATCCTGGTCGAGGGCGAGGAGGAGATCGGCTCCCCCAGCCTGCCGAAGCTGCTCGTCGAGCACGGTGAGGCACTCGCCGCGGACGTCGTCGTGGTCGCCGACTCGGTCAACTGGGCCGTCGGCACACCCTCGCTCACCACCTCACTGCGCGGCATCCTCGACCTCGAGGTGGCCGTCAGCGTCCTCGACCACGACCTCCACTCGGGCGCCTGGGGCGGCGCCGTGCCGGACGCGGCCGGCGCTCTGGTGCGCGCCGTGGCGAGCCTGTACGACACCGACGGCTCCGTCGCGGTCCCGGGCCTCGCGGGCCCCGGTCTCACCCCCGGCGTCGAGTACGACGAGCAGGTGCTGCGCGCCGACGCCGGCATCCCGGCCACCAGCTCCCTGCCCGGCCGCGGCTCGCTCACGTCGCGGCTGTGGCGCCAGCCGTCGATCACGCTGATCGGAACCGACCTGCCGGCTGTCGGCGACGCCGCCCACGTGCTCCGCGCCCGCGCGACGGCCCGGCTCTCGGTGCGGATCCCGCCGGGCGTCGTACCCGAGGCGGCGGTGGATGCGGTCACCGCCCACCTGCGGGCCCACGTGCCGCACGGCGCGACCGTCACTACCACTGTGCGCGCGTGCGCGCACCCGGTGGACCTCGGCGACGACAGCCCCGCCCACGCGGTGATGACCGGTGCCCTGCGCGACGCCTGGGAGGCCGAGCCGGTCGACATCGGCGTCGGCGGCTCGATCCCGCTGATCCACCTGCTCGCCGAGTCCTTCCCCGACGCGACCGTGCTGGTCACCGCCGTCGAGGACCCCGACACCCGGGCGCACGGCATCGACGAGAGCCTGCACCTCGGCGAGTTCCGCAGGGCGTGCCTCGCCGAGGCGCTGCTGCTCGACCGGATCGATTCCGGTCTCGCCGGCTCCTAGAGGTACTGGCCCGTGTCGTTGACCGTGTCGATCGATCGACCCGGCTCGGTGCCCTGCTTGCCGGTGATGAGGGTGCGGATGAAGACGATCCGCTCGCCCTTCTTGCCCGAGATCCGCGCCCAGTCGTCGGGGTTGGTCGTGTTGGGCAGGTCCTCGTTCTCCTTGAACTCGTCGACGCACGCCTGGAGGAGGTGGGAGACCCGCAGCCCCTTCTGGTCGTGCTCGAGGAAGTCCTTGATCGCCATCTTCTTGGCCCGGTCGACGATGTTCTGGATCATCGCGCCGGAGTTGAAGTCCTTGAAGTAGAGGACCTCCTTGTCACCGTTGGCGTAGGTGACCTCGAGGAAGCGGTTCTCCTCGGTCTCGGAGTACATCCGCTCGACCGTGGCCCGGATCATGCCGCCGACGGTGGCCTTGCGGTCGCCGCTGAACTCCGCGAGGTCGTCGGCGTGCAGCGGCAGGCTCTGGGTGAGGTACTTGCTGAAGATGTCGCGTGCCGACTCGGCGTCGGGGCGCTCGATCTTGATCTTCACGTCGAGCCGGCCCGGGCGCAGGATCGCCGGGTCGATCATGTCCTCGCGGTTGGAGGCACCGATGACCAGGACGTTCTCGAGCAGCTCGACGCCGTCGATCTCGCTGAGCAGCTGGGGCACGATCGTGTTCTCGACGTCGGAGGAGACACCCGACCCACGGGTGCGGAACAGCGAGTCCATCTCGTCGAAGAACACGATGACCGGCGTACCGGTGCTCGCCTTCTCCCGCGCCCGCTGGAAGACAAGCCGGATGTGGCGCTCGGTCTCACCGACGTACTTGTTGAGCAGCTCGGGGCCCTTGATGTTGAGGAAGTACGACTTCCCCTCCTGGCCGGTCTTCGCGGCGACCTTCTTGGCCAGCGAGTTGGCGACGGCCTTCGCGATCAGCGTCTTGCCGCAGCCGGGAGGACCGTAGAGCAGGATTCCCTTGGGCGGCTTGAGCTCGTGCTCGGCGAACAGCTCGGGATAGAGGTACGGCAGCTCCACGGCGTCCTGGATCGCCTCGATCTGGTTGCCGAGGCCACCGATCGTGTCGTAGGTGATGTCGGGGACCTCTTCGAGGACCAGCTCCTCGACCTCGGACTTCGGGACCTTCTCGTAGACGTAGCCGGCGCGGGAGTCGAGCAACAGCGAGTCGCCGGCGCGCAGGGTCTCGGTCAGCAGCGGGTCCGCGAGCCGGACCACGCGCTCCTCGTCGGCGTTGGCGATGACCAGGACGCGCTCACCGTCGGCCAGCACCTCCTTGAGCATGACGACCTCGCCGACCGTCTCGTAGTCGAAGGCGGCGACCACGTTGAGGGACTCGTTGAGCATGACCTCCTGGCCACGACGCAGGGTGTCGAGCTCGACGCTCGGGCTCACGGTCACCCGCAGCTTGCGGCCGCCGGTGAACACGTCGACGGTGTCGTCCTCGTTGCGCTGCAGGAACGTGCCGAAGCCCGCCGGTGGCTGTGCCAGCCGGTCGACCTCCTCCTTGAGCTTGAGGATCTGGTCGCGGGCGTCGCGCAGCGTGCCGGCAAGCCGCTCGTTCTGGGACGTGACGGCCGCCAGGGACCGCTGGGCCTCGGCGAGTCGGGCCTCCAGCGAACGGGCCGCGCCGGTCGGGCTGTCGACCAGACGACGGCGCAGGTCGCCGACCTCCTCCTCGAGGTAGCGCACCTGGTCCTCGAGCTCCTCGCGGCTCGGGGAACGGTGTCCGCCTGTCGTGCCTTCTCCCATGCTCGTCATGGCACACCTCCTTGGTCCGACACTACTCGGGCGGGTGTTACAAGGAAGTGATTAACGGCCTTTGGGCAGAAACACCATGTTTCGAGCCGGAAATGTTGCGGTTTGGGACCAAACCGCAACCTTGGTGCGCTCAGTCGTCGGCCGGCGTCTCGGGTACGCCGGGCGGCCGCGGACCGGTGTAGTCGGGGCCGTACGCACCGGGCGCGGGACGGCGCTTCTTGAGGGGCGCCCGCTCGCCGGGGGCCATCCGGCGGGCGGTGACGAGGAACGCGGTGTGGCCGATCATCTTGTGGCCGGGGCGTACGGCGAGACCCTCGACGTGCCAGTCGCGCACCAGCGACTCCCACGGGGCGGGCTCGGTGAACCCTCCGTGCACCCGCACCGCCTCGACGAACTTGGAGAGCTGGGTGGTCGTGGCGACGTAGGCGCACACGATGCCGCCGGGCAGGAGGGCGTCGGCAGCGGCGTCGAGGCAGTCCCACGGGGCGAGCATGTCGAGGATGATGCGGTCGCACCGTTCCCCCGACGCCGGCAGCGCCTCGGCCAGGTCGCCGAGGGTCAGCTGCCAGGCCGGGTGGTCGCCGCCGAAGAACTGGGTGACGTTGCGGCGGGCGACGTCGGCGAACTCCTCACGCCGCTCGAAGGAGGACACCTTGCCGTGCGGTCCGACGGCGCGCAGCAGCGAGCAGGTCAGCGCACCGGAGCCGACGCCGGCCTCGACGACGTGGGCGCCGGGGAAGATGTCGGCCATCGCGACGATCTGCGCGGAGTCCTTGGGGTAGACCACCGCGGCGCCTCGGGGCATCGAGACGACGAACTCCGAGAGCAGCGGCCGGAAGACGAGGTACTCGCCGCCCACCGACGAGGTGACCGCGAAGCCCTCCTCGCGCCCGATCAGCTCGTCGTGCTCGAGGTGGCCCTTGTTGGAGAAGAACCGCTTGCCGGGGACGAGCTCGAAGTTGTGCTTGCGGCCCTTGCCGTCGACAAGGCGGACCCACTCGCCGGCACGCAGGGGGCCGCGGTGGACGCCGGACCAGGCTTCGGGGGCTACGTCGCCGGCAACGTCGGCGGCGGGGCTGTGGGGCGCATCGGTCACCGGCGCAATCTACCGGCTCAGGGTCGCACGGCGCGGATCAGGTCGGCCGCGGCGAGCACGCCGTACACCCGGCCGTCGTCGTCGAGCAGGACGTACTCGGACGCCGGGGTGGACCGGACCGTGTCGAGCAGCGCGGCCCCGGTGATCCGCACCGGCAGCGTCAGCCCGGGCTCGAGCGTGCGGGCGACGGTGGAGACGGCGACCCACGGTGCCCGGTCCGCGGGTACGGCGCGCGCGGCGGTCTCGTCCACGACGCCGACCGGTCGCCCGTCGGCGGTCGCGGTGACGATGCTGCCCGCGCCGGCCTCCCGCGCCTGGCGCATCGCCTCGGCCAGGGGGAGGTCGCTGGGGACGGTCAGCGCGCGGCGCGCGAGGTCGCTGGCGACCACGCCGCTGAACTGGCGGGTGATGCCCGCGACGGCGAGCGCCTGGCTCGCGCCGGTCCACAGGAACAACGCCACGATCAGCAGCACCAGCGGGTTGACGACGGACCCGTCGCGGGAGGACCACAGCGCGAACAGCCCCACGAGCACAGCCGTGCCCCGGCCGGTCCAGGCTGCGACGGCGGTGCCGGTGTGGACCCGGCCGGTCATCGCCCAGACGCCGGCCTTGAGCACCCGGCCGCCGTCGAGGGGCAGGGCGGGGACGAGGTTCAGCACGCCGATCATCAGGTTCGCGCCGGCGAGTCCCTCGATCACCAGCCGCAGCAGTCCGTCGGGCGTGACGAACCAGGCGGCCAGCGCGGCCGCGCCGACCGCGATCGAGGTGATCGGGCCGACGACGGCGATCCAGAACTCCTGGCGCGGGCGCCGGGCCTCGCCCTCGATGGAGGTGGCGCCGCCGAGGAAGTGCAGCGTGATCGAGTGCACGGTGAACCCGAACCGGCGGGCCACGACGGCGTGCGAGGCCTCGTGGAGCAGGACCGCGAGGTAGAGCGCGATCGCGAAGGCGACTCCGACGACGTACGTCCACGCCCCCAGCCCGGGCTGCACCTGCTCGACCCGCGGGCTCATCACCACCGCGATCAGCCCGGCGATCAGGAACCACGAGCTGGACACGAGCACGTCGCTGCCCGCGATCCGGCCGATCCGGAACATCCCCCGGGGCAGGGGCGCGCGCCCCTGGGCGGATCGTTGGCTTCCGGACACACCACGAGGCTATCCGGGATTCGGCTGCCGGACGTCCTCGGCGCGGTGTCGGAGGGCTGCCCTACTGTCGAACGCATGACGAGCACACCAGCAGCCCCCGGCATCGAGCCGGCCGATCCGTCGGAGCGAGGCGGCACCCGCGTCGACGGTGTCGAGGTGCTCGGTGCGCTCTCCCCGTCGCGGGTCGGCGACTTCCTCAACTGCCCGCTGCTCTACCGTTTCCGCAGCATCGACCGCCTCCCCGAGCCCGCCTCCCCCGCTGCCGTCCGCGGCACGGTGATCCACCGGGTGCTCGAGCAGCTCTTCGACCTGCCCGCCGTCGACCGCACGCCCGAGCGCGCCGGCCGGATGCTCGCCCCGGCCTGGGAGGAGCTGCAGGAGCTCGAGCCGGCGGTCACCGTCATGTTCCCCGAGGACGGCCCCGAGATCACCGCGTGGCTCGCGTCCTGCCACGACACCCTCGCCAAGTACTTCGACCTCGAGGACCCCACCCGCCTCGAGCCCGCCGACCGGGAGCTGTACGTCGAGACACTCACCGACGCGAAGCTGCTGCTGCGCGGGGTGATCGACCGGGTCGATGTCGCGCCGGACGGGGCGATCCGGGTGGTGGACTACAAGACCGGCCCATCGCCGGGCGAGATGTTCGAGGGCAGGGCGCTCTTCCAGCTCAAGTTCTACGCCCTCGTGCTGTGGCGGATGCGGGGCGTCGTGCCGAGGATGCTGCAGCTGGTCTACCTCGGCAACAGCGAGGTGCTGCGCTACGAGCCCGACGAGCGCGACCTGCTGGCCACCGAGCGCAAGGTGCTGGCCGTGTGGGACGCGATCCGGGCGGCCACCGAGCGACAGGCGTTCGAGGCGCGCAAGGGCGCCGGCTGCAAGTGGTGCGCCCACCAGGCGCTGTGCCCGGCCTACGGCGGCACCCCGCCGCCGTACCCGCTCCCGCGAGACGCCGTCAGACCGGACGCAGCGAGCCCAGCTCCTGCGGAGTGACCCCCTCGAGGGTCTCGCGGAACACCCGGCCGGGGCCCGGCAGGACCGGCACGTGGTTCGGTACGACGAGCACGGTGCACCCCGCCGCGGCCGCCGACGTGGCGCCGGTCGGCGAGTCCTCGATCGCGACGCAGTCGGCCGGGTCGACGCCCAGCGCAGCGGCCGCGGTGAGGTACGCCTCGGGGTGGGGCTTGCCGTTGTCGACCATGTCGCCGGTGACGATCACCCGGAAGGTCTCGGGTGGCAGGTGCTCGAGGATCGGCGCGACGAAGCGCTGGTAGGACATCGTGACCAGGCCGCACGGCACCCCGGCGTCGTGCAGGGAGAGCAGCAGCTCGCGGGCGCCCGCGCACCACGGTACGGCGTGCCGGACCTGGTCGACCACGCCGTCGAGCAGCAGCTCGACGACCTCCTCGGCGGACTGGGTGAGGCCGAGCTTGGCCTTGATGTACTCCCCCGACACGATGAGGTCGTTGCCGACCAGCTGCATCGCGTCCTCGTGGGTCCAGGTACCGCCGTGCTCGGCGGCGATGGCCTCCTCGGTGGCCATCCAGTAGGGCTCGGTGTCGACGAGGGTGCCGTCCATGTCCCACAGGACCGCAGCAGGCAGGTTCACGGGACCAGCCTAGGAGCCGGAGCGCCGAGTCAGCTCATCCGCGGCAGCGGCCAGGCGCCGTACCGCCTCGGTCATCAGCGCCGGCTCGAACGTGAACGGCAGCCGCAGGTGGTCGTCCCAGGCCCCGGTGGGATCCGTCTCGCGGCCCGGCGTGACCTCGACGCCGTGACGCAGCGCGACCTGCGCGAGCACCGAGGCGTCGTAGCCGGGCAGCCGGATCCACAGGGCCGTGCCGCCGTCGGGGACCCGCCAGGCCCAGTCCGGCAGGTGCGTGCGGAGCAGCGCCGTGGCGTGCTCGAGCCGCTCGAGGGCGACGGCGGTGCGGTCCGCGGTCAGCGCGGCGAGCTGGGGCAGCATCCGGGCGGCGACGGCCTGGTCGAGCAGCGGGGTGCCCATGTCGGCATTGGCCTTGAGGTAGCCGAGCTGCTCGATGTCGCCCGTGCTCGCGCGGACCCAGCCGACGCGCAGGCCCGCCCACAGCGCCTTCGACAGCGAGCCGAGGCTGAGCACGCGGGCGCCGGGTGGGGCGGAGGCGGCGATCGGCGGCGGGACCGGGCCGGGGTGGGTGAGCGCGGTGGAGTAGGCGAGGTCCTCGACGACGGGTACGCCGTGCTCGGCGGCGAGGCGGGCGACGTCGCGGCGCCGTACCGCCGACATCAGGGTGCCGGTCGGGTTGTGGAAGGTCGGCATCACGAACAGCGCGGCGACCCGGTGGGCGGCGAGGACCTCGCGGAGCGCGTCACCCCGGAGCCCGTCGTCGTCCATCGGCACGCCGACCAGCCGGGCGCCCAGAGCACTGAAGGTGTCGAAGCAGCCCGGCCAGCTCGGTGACTCGACCGCGACCGTCGCACCCCGCTCGACCAGCAGCTGCGAGACGAGGGCCACCGCCTGCTGGGTGCCCGTGGTGACCAGCACCTCGTCCGGGCTCGTGGTCACGCCGAGGGCGGTGTGGTGGTCGGCGACCGCCTGACGCAGCGCGGGCAGGCCGCGGGGCGCGTAGCCGACGTCGTCGAGCAGGGCTGGCAGGTCCTCCTCGACGACGTCCGCGATCGCCGAGGCGATCCGCGCGTCGCCGGGCTCGAGGGCGTACCTCATCGTGATCAGGCCGTCGGGCGCCCGGTCGAAGCGTCGTACGGCGGCCGCGGACAGTCCCCGCTGCAGTCGCCGGGTCACCGCGGCCGGCTCACGGTCGGCGGGTGCGGCGACCCGCGTGCCACTCCCCTGCCGGCTCTCGACGACGCCGCGGCCCCGCAGCTCGTCGTACGCCGCCACCACGGTCGCCCGGCTGACGTGCAGCGCTGCCGCGAGGTCGCGCTCGGACGGCAGGCGGTCCCCCGCGAGGAGCAGCCCGTCGCCCACCGCCGACGACAGCGCCGCGGCGAGCTGGCGATAGAGCCCACCGGTGCCGGACATCGCGTCGCCGAGCACGCGGGCGAGCTCGCCGGGGTCGCGAAAACGATCCACTTGCGCCTCCATTGGCCCGGGTCCGGCAGGGCGGTCGGCGCCCACGCTAGTGGGCGGGCAGCAGTCCGAGCCCTTGCCACCCGAACGGAGCACCCCGTGAGTCCCGCCCTCGAACCCACCCAGCTGCTGGCCTTCGCGGCCGCGTCCGTCGTCCTGGTCGGCATGCCCGGCCCGAACATCATCTACATCACGACCCGCAGCCTCGCCCACGGCACGCGGGCCGGCGTGGTCTCGGTTCTCGGCGTCGAGACCGGCACGGCGGTTTACGCCGCCGCCACCGCGCTCGGACTGTCCGCGTTGATCGCCGCGAGCCCGACCGCCTTCACCGTGATCCGCTACCTCGGCGCGGCGTACCTCGTGTACCTGGCCGCCCGGGAGCTGACCCGGCGCCGGCACGGCGATGCCACCGCGGATCCGGACGGCCCGGCCCGGCTCGGTCGGGTGTACCGCGACGGCCTGCTGATGAACCTGCTCAACCCGAAGGTCGCCTTGTTCTTCCTGGCCTTCCTCCCCCAGTTCCTGACCCGCGGCGCGAGCGGCCCGGCCGCCCAGGCGGAGGTGCTCGCCCTCGGCCTGGTCACCGTCGTGGTCGCCCTCGCGGTCGACCTCGCGTACGCCGTCGTGGCCGGCGCCCTGGGCCAGCGGCTCCGGCGCCGGCCGCGCCGGACTCCACGGCACCCCGCGCTGCGGCGGCTGCCCGTCGCGGGCGTCTACCTGGCGATCGCGGCGGCCGCCGTCACGCACGGTGCGGCGGCGTGAGCCGTCGGCTCAGTCCTCGGGGTTGTAGCCGAGGTTCGAGCCGAGCCAGCGCTCGGCCTCCTTCAGCGTCCAGCCCTTGCGGGTGGCGTAGTCGGCGACCTGGTCCTGGGCGAGCCGCCCCACGACGAAGTACTGCGACTGCGGGTGGGAGAAGTACCAGCCGCTGACCGCCGCGCCGGGCCACATGGCCATCGACTCGGTGAGCTCGATGCCGGTGTTCGCCGTGGCGTCGAGCAGCGCGAAGAGCGTCTCCTTCTCGGTGTGCTCGGGGCAGGCCGGGTAGCCGGGTGCCGGGCGGATGCCGACGTACCGCTCGCCGATGAGAGCGTCGTTGTCGAGGTCCTCGTCGGGCTGGTAGCCCCAGAACTCCTTGCGGACCCGCTCGTGCATCCGCTCGGCGAAGGCCTCGGCGAGCCGGTCGGCGACGGACTCCAGGAGGATCGCGCTGTAATCGTCGAGAGCCGCCTTGAACTCCATGATCTTGGCCTGGCTGCCGAGCCCCGCAGTGACGGCGAAGCCGCCGACGTAGTCGGTCAGCCCGGTGTCCTTCGGCGCGACGAAGTCGCCCAGGGACCGGTTCGGGATGCCCTCGCGGTGCTCCCCCTGCTGGCGCAGGTTGCGCAATGTCTGGATCACCGTCGTGCGCGACTCGTCGGCGTACACCTCGATGTCGTCACCGACCGCGTTCGCCGGGAAGAAGCCGATCACGCCGTTGGCGGTGAGCCACTTCTCCTTGATGAGCTGGTCGAGCATGGCCTGCGCGTCGTCGTACAGCTTGCGCGCCGCCTCGCCCGAGGCGGGGTTGTTGAGGATGTCGGGGAACTTGCCCTTCATCTCCCAAGCGTTGAAGAAGGGCTGCCAGTCGATGTACTCGCGCAGTTCGCTCAGGTCGTAGTCGTTGAAGACCCGCACGCCCTGCTGAGTCGGGACCGGCGGGACGTAGCCTTCCCAGTCGATCGGCGTGCGGTTGGCGCGCGCCTTCTCCAGCGTGATCGTCGGGCGCTCCTGCTTCTGCGCGTGGCGCTCACGGAGCGCCGCGTAGTCAGCCTCGGTCGCCTCGAGCAGCGCGGGACGCTGCTCGTCCGAGAGCAGTGCAGCCGCCACCGGCACCGAGCGGGAGGCGTCCTTGACCCACACCACGGGGCCGGTACGACGCGGCGCCACCTTGACGGCCGTGTGCGCCCGCGATGTCGTGGCGCCACCGATCAGCAGCGGGATCTCGAGGCCCTGGCGCTCCATCTCCACGGCGAAGTTGACCATCTCGTCGAGCGAGGGGGTGATCAGCCCGGACAGGCCGATGATGTCCGCGCCGTGCTCCTTGGCCGCGTCGAGGATCTTCTGCGCAGGGACCATGACGCCGAGGTCGATCACCGTGTAGTTGTTGCACTGCAGCACCACGCCGACGATGTTCTTGCCGATGTCGTGGACGTCGCCCTTGACGGTCGCCATCACGATGGTGCCGTTGGTCGACTCGGCGTCACCGGGCTGCTTCTCGGCCTCGATGAAGGGCAGCAGGTAGGCCACCGCCTTCTTCATCACCCGCGCCGACTTCACGACCTGCGGCAGGAACATCTTGCCGGCGCCGAACAGGTCGCCGACGACGTTCATGCCGTCCATCAGCGGGCCCTCGATCACCTCGATCGGGCGACCGCCGCCGGCCGCGATCTCCGCGCGCAGCTCCTCGGTGTCGGCCTCGACGTCGGCGTCGATGCCCTTGACCAGGGCGTGCGTGATGCGCTCGCGGACGGGCAGGCTGCGCCACTCGGCGGCCACCGGGTCGAGGTCGTCGCCCTTGGTGTTGAAGCGTTCGGCGATCTCCAGCAGGCGCTCGGCCGCGTCCTCGCGACGGTTGAGGACGACGTCCTCGATCCGCTCGCGCAGCTCCGGGTCGATCTCGTCGTAGACGACCAGCGCACCGGCGTTGACGATGCCCATGTCGAGGCCGGCCTTGATGGCGTGGAACAGGAAGACGGCGTGGATCGCCTCACGCACCGGGTTGTTGCCCCGGAACGAGAAGGACACGTTGGAGATGCCGCCGGAGATGTGGACGCCGGGCAGGTTCTCCTTGATCCACGCGCAGGCCTCGATGAAGTCGATGCCGTAGGTGGCGTGCTCCTCGATGCCCGTGGCGAGCGCGAAGCAGTTGGGGTCGAAGATGATGTCCTCGGCCGGGAAGCCGACCTCCTCGGTCAGGATCCGGTAGGCACGGCCGCAGATCTCCTTGCGCCGCTCGAGGTCGTCAGCCTGCCCTGCCTCGTCGAAGGCCATCACGACGACCGCAGCGCCGTACTTGCGGCACAGGCGCGCCTCGCGGACGAACTTCTCCTCGCCCTCCTTCAGGGAGATCGAGTTGACGATCGGCTTGCCCTGGACGTTCTTCAGGCCGGCCTCGATGACCTCCCACTTCGAGGAGTCGATCATCACCGGGACGCGGCTGATGTCGGGCTCGGCGGCGATCAGCCGGGTGAACCGGTCCATCGCGGCGACGCCGTCGATCATGCCCTCGTCCATGTTGATGTCGATGACCTGCGCACCGACCTCGACCTGCTGCAGGGCGACCGACAGCGCGGTGTCGTAGTCCTCGGCCTTGATCAGGTTCCGGAAGCGCGCCGAGCCGGTGATGTTGGTGCGCTCGCCGATGTTCACGAAGAGCGAGTCCTCGGTGATGTTCAGCGGCTCCAGGCCGGAAAGGCGGGTGGCGACCTCGACCTCGGCGACCGGGCGTCGCGACTTGCCCTCGACCGCCTTGGCGATCTCGGCGATGTGGGCGGGCGTCGTGCCGCAGCAGCCGCCCACGATGTTGACCAGGCCGGCGTCGGCGAACTCGGCGATGTAGGACGCCTGCCGCTCGGGGCTCTCGTCGTACTCTCCGAAGGCGTTGGGCAGGCCTGCGTTCGGGTACGCCGACACGTACGTGTCCGCGATCCGTGACATCTCGGCCAGGTAGGGCCGCATCTCCGGGGCGCCGAGCGCGCAGTTCAGGCCGACGGCGACCGGCTTCACGTGCCGCATCGCGTTCCAGAAGGCCTCGGTCGTCTGACCGGACAGGGTGCGGCCGGACGCGTCGGTGATCGTGCCCGAGATGATCACCGGCCAACGGCGTCCACGCTCCTCGAAGAGCGTCTCGACGGCGAAGATCGCGGCCTTGGCGTTGAGCGAGTCGAAGATCGTCTCGATCAGCAGGATGTCGGAGCCGCCGTCGACGAGGCCGTTGGCCGCCTCGAGGTACGCCTCCACGAGCTGGTCGTAGGTGATGTTGCGCGCGCCGGGATCGTTGACGTCGGGCGAGATCGTGGCGGTGCGCGTCGTGGGGCCGATCGCGCCGGCGACGTACCGCGGCTTCTCGGGGCTCGCGAAGTCGTCGCAGGCCGCGCGGGCCAGCCGCGCCGACTCGTAGTTGAGCTCGAACGACAGCTCGGCCATGTCGTAGTCGGCCATCGAGACCTGGTTGGCACTGAAGGTGTTGGTCTCGATGATGTCGGCGCCGGCCTCGAGGTACTCGCGGTGGATGCCGGTGATGATGTCGGGCTGCGTGAGCGTGAGGAGCTCGTTGTTGCCCTGGACGTCGGTGGCCCAGTCCTTGAAGCGCTCACCGCGGTAGCCGGCCTCGTCGGGACGGTCGCGCTGGATCGCCGTGCCCATGGCCCCGTCGATGACCAGGATGCGCTCGGAGAGGGCACGAGTCAGCGCCTCGGTGCAGTCGGGGCGCAGATTCTGCTCGAAGGCGGTCACGGGTGGTCCTTCCAGTGTCGGAAGGCGTCCTTGCAGCTTTCGCCGAGCGTGGCGGACTGGTGTCCGTTGCAACGCCTCTCGGCTGATGCCGATGTTACCCATGTTCTCGTGACTAGGCTGGTGGAGTGATGGAGATCGAGACGGTTCCCGAGCTGGTCCGGCCCGTGGTGATCGCTGCCTTCGAGGGCTGGAACGACGCCGCCGAGTCCGCGACCGCGGTCGTGGACCACCTGATGAGGGCCTGGGACGCTCGGGTCGTGGCGGCGATCGACCCGGAGGACTACTACGACTTCCAGGTCAACCGGCCCACCGTCGGCATCGACGACAACGGCTTCCGCAAGCTGACCTGGCCCAGCACCCACATCGCGGTCGCCTCTCCCCCGGACCTGGACCGCGACGTGATCCTGATCCGCGGGATCGAGCCCAACATGCGCTGGCGCGCGTTCACCGCCGAGATCCTGGCCGCCATCGACGACCTCGGCGGCGAGCTGTTCGTGACCTTGGGCGCCCTGCTCTCCGACAGCCCTCACACCCGGCCCATCCCCGTCTCGGGGTCCACCACCGAGGCCGACCTGATGGACCGGCTGGTCCTCGAGCAGTCGACCTACGAGGGCCCGACCGGCATCGTCGGCGTCCTCCAGGACGCCTGCGCCCGGGTCGACATCCCGGCGGTGTCCTACTGGGCCGCCGTCCCCCACTACGTCGCCCAGCCGCCGTGCCCGAAGGCGACGCTGGCACTGCTCACCCGCCTCGAGGACCTGCTGGAGATCCGGATGCCGCTGGGCGACCTGCCCGACGAGGCGCGGGCCTGGGAGCGCGGGGTCGACGAGCTGGCCGAGGAGGACGAGGACATCGCCGACTACGTCCGCTCGCTCGAGGAGTCGCGGGACACCGCCGACCTGCCCGAGGCCTCGGGTGAGGCGATCGCGCGGGAGTTCGAGCGGTACCTCAAGCGGCGGGGTGAGGACTCCTAGCCAGGCTCGGGGCGCTCCGACTGTTGCGGTTTGGTCCCAAACCGCAACATTTCGCGCTGAGGACGTGCAGTCTCTGCCCGATCGACGACTGGTCTGACCAGCGGAGCAAGACTACAGGGCGAGCCCGAGCGCGGCGTCCAGCACCGGCAGCAGTACGACGGCCGCCTCGGCGTCGCTGGTGTCGGCGAGTCCGTCCGTGCCGAGCGTGGCGGCGACCCAGGCGTCGACGGCGGCGGTCGCCCGGGGCGCGTCGAGGTCGTCGGCGAGGGCGGCGAGGACCTCCTCGACGACCGGACCCGCCGGAGCACCGGCACCCAGGGCGAGCGCACGGCGCCAGGCGGCGACGTCGTCGACGGCCTGCCACAGGTGGGCGTCGGTCCACTCCCAGTCGGTGCGGTAGTGGTGGCGCAGCAGCGCGAGGCGGATGGCCATCGGGTCGATGTCGCTGTTGCGCAGCGCGGAGACGAAGACCAGGTTGCCGAGCGACTTGGACATCTTCTCGCCGTCGTAGGCGACCATCCCGGCGTGGCTGTAGACCTTGGCGAAGGGCTCACCGGTCGCGACCTGGACGTGGCCCGCGCACATCTCGTGGTGCGGGAAGACCAGGTCGCTGCCGCCGGCCTGGACCTCGAAGGCGCCGCCGAGGTGCTCGAGCGCGATCGCGGCGCACTCGATGTGCCAGCCGGGCCGGCCGCGGCCGAAGGGGCTCTCCCAGGCGGGCTCCCCCTCGCGCTCACCACGCCACACGACACAGTCGAGAGGGTCCTTCTTGCCGTCGCGGTCCGGGTCGCCGCCGCGCTCGGCGAAGAAGCGCAGCATCGTCTCGCGGTCGTAGTTGGACTCCTGGCCGAAGGCGGGGTCGGCGGCGACGGAGAAATAGAGGTCCTGGTCGACGCGGTAGATCGAGCCGGCGGCCTCGAGGCGCTCGATCAGCGCGATCACCAGCGGGATGGACTCGACGGCGCCGACGTACGCGACCGGCGGGAGGACGCGCAGCGCCTCCATGTCCTTGCGGAACAGCTCGGTCTCGCGCTCGGCGAGCTCGACCCAGTCGACCCCGACCTTGTCGGCGCGCTCGAGCAGCGGGTCATCGACGTCGGTGACGTTCTGCACGTAGGTGACGTCGTGGCCCGCCGTGCGCCAGGCACGGTTGAGCAGGTCGAAGGCGACGTAGGTGTTGGCGTGGCCGATGTGCGTGGCGTCGTACGGCGTGATCCCGCAGACGTAGAGGCGCGCGGCGCCGTCGGGACGGCTCTCGACCTTGCCGCCGGTGGCGGTGTCGTGGAGGACGACCTGGGGGCCGGTGACCGGGAGCACCGGGAGACCCGGGGCGTTCCATGCGCGCATGCCTTGATGTTAGGGGTTGCCTCTAGAACGGCGGCCACGGGATCGCCGGCCAGCTCCCCGAGGGCCCGGGCAGGACGCCGGCGGCCAGCAGTCGTTCGGTACGACGCTCCAGCGCGCGGATCTCGTGCTCCGCGAGGTGCGTCCCCAGCCGCTCGCCCAGCTCGCCGCGGACGGCGGCCAGGACCAGGGTGACGACCTCGGTCTCCTCCGCGGTCAGCGGCGAGCCGGCCCAACCCCACAGGACGGTGCGGAGCTTGGCCTCGTGGTGGAAGGCGACGCCGTGGTCGACGCCGTAGCGGTGGCCGCCGGTCATCGCGAGCACGTGGCCGCCCTTGCGGTCGGCGTTGTTGATCAGCACGTCGTAGACCGCGAGCCGCCGCAGCGCGAGCGAGTCCTCGTGGACCAGGGTGACCGGACGGTCGCGGTCGTCGAGTCCCTCGACCACCTCGAGCCAGCCGTCCGGAGCGGCCCCGGAGCGGACGAGCGTGACCGCCTCGTCGTCGGGGTCGACCTCCTGCCACTCCTGGACCATGCCGGGGCCGTGCGGTCCCTCGCCCCACCAGGTGCGCGGGACCAGGTCCCAGCCGGTCGCCTCGGAGACCAGGTAGGCGCCCACCTCGCGGTCGGCCAGGGTGCCGTCCGGGAAGTCCCACAGCGGCCGCTCCCCCGCGACCGGCTTGTAGACGACCTCGCGCCCGTCGAGCTCGGCCAGGAAGGTCGCGTTGGACGCCGGCATGATCCGGCCGCGGATCTCCAGGGTCACTGCTCAGCGGTGGGCTCGCGCCGCCTGAAGCCGTTGGCGCGCACACACAGGTGGCCGTCGGGGTCGATCGGCTGGCCGCAGAACGGGCAGGTCGGGCGCCCGGCCCCGACGACGTGCTCGGCGCGTCGTACGAACGCCCGGGCCTGCCCGGGCTCGAGGCGGACCAGGAGCAGCTCGGCGGGGTCCTCGCCGTCGGTGAGCTCCACCGGCTCCTCGCCGACCGGGAACACCTCGACCACGACCCGCTCGTCCTCGGGGTCCCACGACAGGGTCATGGTGCCGGCGCGGAACTCCTCCTCGATGGGCAGCTCGAGCGGCTGGTCGTCGGCCAGCCCGAACGGCGCCATCGCAGGCACGACGCCCTGGGTGCGCCCGTCGGCGATCACCTCGTCGAGCAGCTCGTCGATCCGCTCGGCCAGCGCGATGACCTGCTGCTTCTCCAGCGCCACCGAGACCAGCCGGGTGCCGGCGCGGGCCTGCAGGAAGAAGGTGCGGCTGCCGGGCTCGCCGACGGTGCCGGCGACGAAGCGCTCGGGCGGGTCGAATCCGTGGACGATCGGCATGCCCCGAGCCTAGTGGTCGACCGGGCCGGGTCCGGCGCCGCCGCCGACGACCGCGCCCGTGGCCTTCCCGCGACGCTTGCGGCCGGGCCTGGGCGCCAGCCAGGACAGGTCGCCGTCGTGGGTGTTGGTGGCGAGGACGTAGGGGCGGTCGGGTGCGTAACGGATGACCGACACCGAGGCCGGGTCGACGTTGATCCGCTGGAACAGGTCGAGGTGCATGCCGAGGGCGTCGGCGAGCACGGACTTGATGATGTCGCCGTGGCTGACGGCCACCCAGACCGCGTCGGCCCCGTGCTGCTCGGTGACGGCGGCGTCGAGGCGTCGTACGGCGGCCACCGCGCGGTGCTGCATCGCGACCATCGACTCGCCGCCGGGGAACACCGCCGCGGACGGCTGGCGCTGCACGGTCGTCCACAGCGGCTCGCGCAGCAGCTCCTTGATCGGCCGGCCCTGCCACTCGCCGTAGTCGCACTCGGCGAGCGCCTTCTCCGTGACCGCCCTCGTGGTGGCGTGGCCACTCGCGCGCTGCGCGTCGCCGATCGCCTTCGCGGTCTGCTTGCACCGCTCCTGCGGGCTGGTCACGAGTGCGACGACCGGGACCGAGCCGATCCGGGCGCCCGCCCGGGCCGCCTGCTCGGAGCCGAGGTCGTCGAGCCGGACGCCCGGCGTACGCCCGGCGAGGAGCCCGGACGCGTTCGCGGTGGTCCGGCCGTGCCGGACCAGCAGCAGTGTCGCCATGCCGGGGAGCCTAGCCACTAGCGTGGGAGCGTGATCGTCGACAGCGCTGTGTACCGGCACGGTGTCCGCGTCCCGGTGGACTGCCATCTCCACGACTACGCCGCGCTGCGCGCCGCGGCGAACGCCGAGCACGACTTCGTCTGGGTCGGGCTCTACGAGCCGAGCCACATCGAGCTCGGCGAGATCGCCAAGGCCTTCGACCTCCACCCGCTCGCGGTGGAGGACGCGGTGGTCGCGCATCAGCGGCCCAAGCTGGAGCGCTACGAGAACAACCTGTTCCTGGTCCTCAAGACGCTCTGGTACGTCGACGAGGACGACGCCGTCGAGACCGGCGAGATCAACGTGTTCATCGGCGCGGACTTCGTGATCACGGTCCGCCACGGCCGCGGCTCGGCGCTCAGCGACGCCCGGCACGACCTCGAGAAGAAGCAGGCCGTGCTCGACCACGGGCCGTCAGCGGTGATCTACGCCGTGTGCGACGCCGTCGTCGACGGCTACACCTCGGTGGTCGCCGAGCTGCAGACCGACGTCGACGAGGTCGAGGCCTCGGTCTTCTCCGACAGGCGCACCCAGGACGGCGACCGGATCTACGTGCTCAAGCGCGAGCTGTCCGAGGTACGCCGGGCGGTGCTCCCCCTGCGCGAGCCGATGCGTCGATTCGCCACCGGGACCGTCGACCTCGTCGAGGCCGAGGCGGCGCCGTTCTTCCGCGACGTCAGCGATCACCTCGCCCAGGCCGCCGAGGAGATCGACACCCTCGACTCGCTGCTGTCCTCCGCGTTCGACGCCCACGTGTCCCGCATCGCCATGCAGCAGAACGACGACATGCGCCGGATCTCGGCGGGCGCGGCGCTGGTCGTCGTACCGACGCTCATCGCCGGGGTCTACGGCATGAACTTCAGGCACATGCCCGAGCTGGCCTGGACCTTCGGCTACCCGTTCGCGCTGTTGCTGATGGCCTCGACGGTGGCCGGGCTGTGGGTCCTGTTCAAGAGGTCCGGCTGGTTCTGAGGCCGTAGGTTGTTGCGGTTTGGGACCAAACCGCAACAATTCAGGCCGTCGACCTGCGGTTTGGGACCAAACCGCAGGTGGTCAGACCAGTTGGCGCGCCCCTCAGGCCGTCAGCACCCCGGTGGCCAGCAGCACGAGGACGGCGGCGCCCAGCACGACCCGGTAGACCACGAACGGCGTGTACGACTTGGTGGTGACCCACTTCAGCAGCCACGCGATGGCGGCGTACCCGACGACGAACGAGATGACCGTCGCCACGATCGTCGGCCCCCAGCCGTAGCTGGCCTCCCCCGAGTGCGCGACGCCGACGTTCCCGATCTCCTTGAGCTCGAAGACGCCCGCGCCGACGACGGCGGGGATGGCGAGCAGGAATGCGAAGCGGGTCGCCGCCTCGCGCTCGTAGCCGAGGAAGCGACCCATCGAGAGGGTGGCGCCGGATCGGGAGACGCCCGGGATCAGGGCCAGCGCCTGGGCCCCACCCATGAGCGCCGCGTCGCGCAGCGACATCTGCTTGATCGCCTTCTCGTTCCTGCCGACCCGGTCGGCGAGGCCGAGGACCAGGCCGAGGACGATCAGGGTGCACCCGATGATCCACAGGTTGCGGAAGTCGCGCTCGATGACGTCCTTCAACAGCACGCCGAGGATCACGATCGGCAGCGAGCCGACGATGATGTACCAGCCCATCCGGGCATCCACGGCGCCGCGGTACTCCGGCTTGAAGAGCGACAGGACCCACGCCCTGGCGATGCGCCAGATGTCCTTGCGGAAGTACACGAGGACGGCGAGCTCGGTGCCGATCTGGATCACCGCGGTGAACGCCGCGCCGGGGTCGCCCCAGCCGAACAGCTCCGGGAAGATCCGCAGGTGCGCGCTGCTGGAGATCGGGAGGAACTCGGTCAGCCCCTGGAGCACGCCGAGGAACACTGCCTGCAGGAAGTCCGCCACGAGGGGCCATCCTAGGGAGTGCCTGGTCGGGTCCATCATCGGCGTGCCCGGCGCGCCGCGCTGCGCCGGCCGGATACGTTGTGCCCCATGCAGCAGCGGTACGTCGGCGCCAGCGGCCTCCAAGTGTCGCGCCTCGCCCTCGGCACGATGACGTGGGGCAAGGACACCGACGAGCACGAGGCACGCGACCAGCTGACCGCGTTCGTCGAGGCCGGCGGTACGACGATCGACACCGCCGCGGGCTACACCGACGGTCGCTCGGAGGCCCTGCTCGGGTCGCTGCTCGGCGACGTCGTGCGCCGCGACGAGGTCGTGCTCGCCACGAAGGCCGGCATCTGGCGGCGCGGCTCGGACCGGGTCACCGACACCTCGCGCGGCGCCATGCTCCGCGGCCTCGACACCTCGCTCAAGCGCCTCGGCACCGATCACGTCGACCTGTGGCAGGTCCACATCTGGAGCGACGACGTGCCGCTCGAGGAGACGCTGGGGGCGCTCGACCTCGCGGTGTCGAGCGGGCGGGCGACGTACGTCGGGATCTCGAACTTCAACGGTTGGCAGACCGCCCGGGCGGTGACCCTGCAGGAGGCCGCCGCGGGGCGGGCGCGGATCGCCTCGACCCAGATGGAGTACTCCCTGGTCAACCGGCGCGTCGAGCGGGAGGTGCTGCCCGCGGTCGAGGCACTCGGCCTGGGCTTGTTCCCGTGGTCGCCGCTGGGGCGCGGGGTGCTGACCGGCAAGTACCGCACGGGCACGCCGTCCGACTCCCGCGCCGCCTCACCCGTGTTCGCCGGTTTCGTCGACGCCTACCTCGACGACCACAGTCGCAGCATCGTCGAGGCCGTGGCCCGCGCTGCAGACGGTCTCGGCTGGACCCCGCTCGAGGTCGCCCTGGTCTGGGTGCGCGACTCCCCCGGCGTCACCGCGCCGGTCGTCGGCGCCCGGACCGCCGCCCAGCTCGCGGGGGCCCTCGGCTCGGAGGCGAAGGCCCTGCCTCCCGAGATCAGGGCCGCTCTCGACGACGTCTCCGGAGGTGCCGCATGAACGTCTCGCTGCTCCGTCCCGGCGTGATGCGCGGCCTGGGCCGCGGCGTGGAGTGGGAGTTCGAGCGGATCACCTTCGACCGCGCGTTCTCCCGCAACATGGTCGCCAAGCTGCTCGTCGAGCGCGCCGAGCACGGCGGCTGGGAGCTCGACCGGGTGCAGATCGGCCCGGACGGCCGGCGCCGCGTGGTGCTGCGGCGCAAGATCATCCGGGCCGTCCGCACGGCCTGACTTCCCCCGGCAGGTCAGCGGATCTGCTGGAGGAAGCCCGCCACGTGGGTGCGCAGGTCCGCCGAGAGGCGCGAGAGCTCCAGCGAGGCCCCGGTCATCTCGGTGGCGCCGGTGCTGGTCGCGATGGTCGCCTCCTCGATCGCGGTCACGTCCTCGTTGACCCCGGACACCGCGCCCGCGGCCTCGGAGGTCGTCCGGCTCAGCTCGGCCGCGGCGTGCCGCTGCTCGCCGACGGCGCCGGCGATGGTGGCGACGTTGTCCCCCATCCCGCGGACGGCGGCGCCGATCGTCTCGATCGCGGTCACCGCAGCCCCGGCGGCCGCCTGGATCGCGTGCACCTGCTGCTCGATCAGGCTGGTCGCGTCGGCGGTCTCGGACGCGAGCGTCTTGACCTCGGAGGCGACGACCGCGAAGCCCTTGCCGTACTCGCCCGCGCGGGCGGCCTCGATGGTCGCGTTGAGTGCCAGGAGCCGGGTCTGGCTGGCGACCTGGCTGATCACGCCGACCACGTCGCCGATCTCCTGCGAGGCCGTCGAGAGGCTCTGCACGGTCGTCATCACCTGCTCGGTCTCCTCGACCGCGCGGACACCGGCCACGTTGGACTGGCTGGCCTGCTCCTCGATCGCCCGCACCGTGCTCACGAGCTGCTCGACGGCGGCCGCGGCGACGGTGACGGCATCGGCGGCGGTGTGGGAGTTCTCGGAGACCTGGGCCGCGCGGACCGCCGTACCCTCGGCGTTGGCGGCCAGGGTGCGCGAGGACGCCTCCATCTCGGCGGCGGCCGCAGCCACCTGGTCGGAGAGGCCGAGCACGGCCTCCTCGAAGCCGTCCGCGAGCTCGAGGCGCTGCCGCTCCTGGGCGGCGAGCTGCTCGTTGGCCTCGGCCATCGCGCCGATCGCGGTGTTGATCGTGACGGCCCCGGCCTTGAACGAGCCGAGCATGCCGCGCACCAGGAACCGGCGGTAGAACCTGCCCTCCGCGGCGAACTCCAGGGACGCCGACGACTCCCGCACGTAGGCGTCGGTGCGGTCGAGCAGGTCGTTGACCGCGGACCGGGCGGCGACCAGCTCGGGGTCGTCGCCGAGGACCGGGACCCGCGGCTCGAGGTCCCCGGCGGCGGCCGAGCGGCACACGGCGGTGACGGCCGTGAGGGCGGCCCGGCAGCGCACGAGCTCCTCGCGCAGCGCGTCGACCTCCTCGTTGCCCACGCTCTCCGGGGCCAGGACGGCGGTCATGCGGCCACCGCCTGGACCGGGCCGTTGTTGAGGGACCAGACCCACTCGTCGTAGGACGCACCGGCCTCGGCGAGCTCCTGTTCGAGCAGGCGACAGCCCGCTTCGACGGCATCGCGGGCGTTCGGGTGGCGGCGCTCCTCGGTGACCAGGCGCTGGTAGAGCGCGGTCACCGCGGCCAGCGCGGTGGCGTCCGCCGTACGCCGGTTCGAGTGGTAGCCGACGATCGAGCCGGTCGCGTCGAAGGTCGGGGTGACGTGGGCGAGCACCCAGTAGTGGCTGCCGTCCGCACTGAGGTTCATGACGTAGGCGAAGATCTCCTGGCCGGCCGCGATCCGGTCCCACAGCAGCCAGAACACGCTCCGGGGCATGTCGGGGTGCCGGATGACGTTGTGCGGCTTGCCGACCAGCTCGGCCTCCGGGTAGCCGCTGATCTCCACGAACAGGTCGTTGACGTAGGTCAGCCGTCCCTGCCGGTCGGTCTTGGACACGATGATCTGGTCCGGGTGGAAGGTCTTCTCCACGCCGGTCGGCGCGATCGCGGTGCGAGCCACGGTGCCACTCCCCTCTCCCGTCCGCTCGGACGGCTCAGAGGGAGGATCGGCCGAGCCCGGGCGGGGTTGAGGCGGCTGAGCGAGTCTTTGCCTCAGGCCTGGTCGAGGAACCGGTCCATCACCCGCGCCCCGAACTCCAGCGCGTCGACCGGGACCCGCTCGTCCACGCCGTGGAAGAGGGCGGTGAAGTCGAGGTCGTCGGGGAGCCGCAGCGGGGCGAACCCGAAGGAGCGCATGCCGAGCTTGGAGAAGTGCTTGGCGTCGGTACCGCCGCTCATCAGGTACGGCGCCACCAGGGCCTCGGGGTCCTCCGCCAGCAGGCTGCGGGTCATCGCGTCGACCAGCTCGCCGTCGTACGGCGTCTCCCAGGGCGCCTGCCGCGAGACGAAGTCGATGTCGACGCCCTCGCCGGTCAGCTCGGCCAGGGTCGCGAAGAACTCGTCCTCGAAGCCCGGGAGGAAGCGGCCGTCGACGTGGGCGGTCGCGTCGGTGGGGATGACGTTGACCTTGTAGCCGGCCTCGAGCATGGTCGGGTTGGTCGAGTTGCGCAGCACCGCGCCGAGCATCCGCGCGGCGCCGCCGAACTCCTCGACCAACGCCGGCGCGTTCTCCGGCGTCGCCTCGACCCCGGCGAGCTCGCCGACCGTGGCGAGCAGGGTCTGCATGGTGGGCGTGAGCCGCACCGGCCAGTCGTGGGCGCCGATCCGCGCGACCGCGGAGGCGAGCCGGGTGACCGCGTTGTCGTCGTTCATCATCGAGCCGTGGCCGGCGCGGCCACGGGCGCTCAGGCGCATCCAGGCCATGCCCTTCTCGGCCGCCTCGATCAGGTAGAGGCGGCGGCCGCGAACCGTCGTACTGAACCCGCCGACCTCGCCGACCGCCTCGGTGCAGCCCTCGAACCACTCGGCGTGGTTCTCGACGAGCAGCTGGGCGCCCTCGTGGCCACCGGCCTCCTCGTCGGCGGTGAAGCAGAGCACCACCTCGCGCTCGGGTGCGCGTCCGGCGCGCTGGCGGGCGCGGACGACCGAGAGCAGCATCGCGTCGAAGTCCTTCATGTCGACCGCGCCGCGTCCCCAGACGTAGCCGTCGTGCACCTCGCCACTGAACGGGTGCACGGCCCAGTCCTCCGCCGCCGCGGGCACGACGTCCAGGTGGCCGTGCAGCAGCAGCGCGCCCCGCTCGGCCGTGGCCCGGGATCCGGCGCCGCCCCAGCGGGCCACGACGTTCGCGCGGCCCGGCTTCGTCTCGATCACCTCGGCGGCGATCCCGACCTCGTCGAGCAGCGCCGCGACGTGCTCGGCGGCCTTCCTCTCGCCGGTGCTCTCGCCACCGCCGTAGTTGGAGGTGTCGATCCGGATCAGGTCACGACACAGGTCGACGACCTCGGCGGCGACATCGTGCTCGGGCACCGGCGTGGGGGTCGTCGATTCGGCCATGCGGCCATCGTTGCACGCGCCTTCGCACTAGCGTTCTGCCGTGGCCCCTCGCAAGTGGAAGCAGTACCGCCCCGACGACACTCCCGACCCGGATGGTGCGCCCGCGCAGCCGCCCACGCACAAGCCGTACACGCCGCCGAAGCAGCCGAAGCGGGTCCGCAGCCTCGAGGAGCGGACGGTGCGCAAGCAGCGGATCCATCCCGTCGGGCTGCTGATCGCGGTCGGCGGGGTGGTCGTCGCGCTCGGTACGGCGGCGGTCTTCGCGATCGCGGGCAGCGAGGACGCCCCTGCCGCGGGCCGGCCGCAGACCGACAAGGGCTTCGACGCGCTGGTGGCCGCGTTGCAGGAGGAGCGCGGCTCGACCCTCGTGCGGCGCGCGGTCATCTACCCGGAGTACGCGAGCGTCGCGACGCCGTACAAGCCCGACGACCCGGCCGACGAGCGCCAGCTCGACTACTACTGGGACGGCGAGCTGAACGAGCCGTCGAAGACCACCGGCGACGAGGAGTCGTTCGACCTGGCCACGGTCGACAGCCTCGTCCTCGACGGCCTGTGCCCGCAGGTGCGGAAGCTGGTCGAGGACGCGACGAACTGCTACCTGATCATCGAGAAGCCGGATCCCGAGGACGAGACGCCGGCGTGGATCTCGGCATACGCGAGCAACGAGTTCAACCAGACCGCCTACGTGGAGTACGACCTCAGCGGGACCCAGGTCGAGGTCCACCCGGCGACGTGACGTCGGCGACGGTGGCGCCGAGCGCCGCCACGAGCGCGTCGCCGTCGACGGTGAGCGCGACGCCGTACCCGCCACCGCCGATCGACACCGGCCCGGTGACCCGGCTGTCGGCGATCACGGGCAGCGCGCTCAGCGCACCGAGGGGCGTGATCGTGCCGCGGACGTAGCCGGTGACCTCGCGGGCGGCGTCGGCCGAGGGCATCGAGAGCCGGCTGACGCCGAGCAGGGCGCGCAGCAGCGGCCAGGAGATCTCCCGGTCGCCGGGCACCAGCACGAACCGATGATCGCCCTCGGCCACCCGGACGACCATGGTCTTCACGATCTGGCGCGGCTCGATCCCGCGCACCGCGGCGGCCTCCTCCAGCGACCCCACCGGCCCGTGCCGGGTGACCTCGAACGCGAGGCCCAGCGCCTCGGCGGCCGCGATCGCGCGGCCGGACCGGTCGGTCCCTTCGGTGGCGGGGTCGCTCATGCCTCGACCGCCAGCGCCGTCGCGAACCCGAGCATCACGACGCCGGTCGCGCCGTCCACGCTGCGCCGGAAGGACGGCCGGGTGAGCGCGGAGGCGGCCTTGCCGGCGATCCACACCACGGCCAGCAGCACGATCGCGCCGATCACGACCAGCGTGAGCGCGTAGGCCAGCAGCACCGGGATGCCCTGGTCGGTGCCGACGAACTGCGGCAGCACCGCGAGGTTGAAGGCGAGCACCTTGGGGTTGGTGATGTTGCAGACGAAGCCCTGCCGGAACGCCGTACGGGCACGGACCACGCCCGTCCCCTCGCCCACCGACCACACGCTGCCGTCGCGACGCAGCGCGTCGCGCAGCGCATTGACGCCGAGCCACACCAGGTAGGCCACGCCGGCCCAGCGGACCGCGAGGAACACCGGCTCGGCGTGCGCCAGCACCGCCCCGAGCCCGGTCGCGGCGAGCACGCCCTGCAGCGCTCCTGCGGCGGTGATGCCCGTCGCGGTGGCGACGCCGCGGGCGCGGCCGCCGACGACGGTCGCCCGCAGGGTCAGGAAGGTGTCGGGACCGGGTGCGGTGGCCAGCAGGGCCGCGAACACCACGAAGGACAGGTACGCGCTCACGCAGCGATGCTAGGAGACCCGGTAGGCCGCCGGGGCGTCCGAGGGCACCTGCGGACGGTGCGGTGCGACCGGTTCGACCCGGCGGTACGACGATCCCGCCGCCGGCCGTGGGTCGGCCTCGCCCTTGTTCGGCCACATCGCGACGGCCCGCTCGGCCATGGCCGTGATGGTCAGGGACGGGTTGACACCGAGGTTGGCCGCGACGGTGGACCCGTCGATCACGTGGAGGCCGTCGTACCCGTGCACGCGGTGGTACGGGTCCACCACACCGCTCGTCGCGGACTCGCCGATCGGGCAGCCGCCGATGAGGTGGCCGGTCGCGGGGACGTTGACGAGGTCGGCCCAGGTGCCGCCCGGGATGCCGTCGACCTCCTCGGCGACCTTGCGTGCGACGTCGTGGCCCTGCGGGATCCAGACCGGGTTCGCGGCGCCGGTCCCCTGCCGGGTGGTGAGGGTCCGGCCCCACGCGCGACGGCGCAGGTACGTCGTCAGCGAGTTGTCGAGGCTCTGCATCACCAGCAGCACGATGGTCTGCTCGGACCAGCCGCGCGGGTCGTGCAGCCGGGGCAGGTCACGCCGCCGGCGCCACATCTCCCGCAGGCCGGCGAGGGCACGGTTGCGGCCGTCGGCGGGCACGTCGGTGAGCGTGGCCATCAGCAGCCCGAGCAGGTTGCTGCCCCGGCCGTAGCGGACCGGTTCGACGTGGGTGTGGTCGTCGACGTGCAGAGAGGACGTGATCGCCACGCCGCGCGAGTAGTCGACCTCGTCGCCGCGGGCCCGGACGCCGAGGATCGCCTCGGAGTTGGTGCGGGTGAGCTCGCCGAGACGCGGGGAGATCGCGGGCAGGCTGCCGCCGTCGCGGAGCCGGTGCAGCAGGCGCTGGGTCCCGAGCGATGCCGCGGCGAACACCACCTGGTCGGCGGTGAAGGTGCGCCGGCCGCGGCGCACCTTGCCCTCGGTGCGGCGGGTCGTGACGTCGTACCCACCACCCGGGCGCGGCCGGACATCGGTCACCGTCGTCATCGGGTGCACGACGGCGCCCGCGGCCTCGGCGAGGTGCAGGTAGTTCTTGACGGTCGTGTTCTTGGCGCCGACCCGGCAGCCCGTCATGCAGGCGCCGCAGTCGGTGCAGGTGGTGCGCTCGGGGCCGGCGCCGCCGAAGAACGGGTCGGCGACCCGCTCGCCCGGGCTCTCGCCGAAGAGCACGCCGACCGGCGTCGGCCGGAAGCTGTCGCCGACGCCGAGGTCCTGTGCGACGGCCTTCATCACCAGGTCGGAGGGCGAGCGCCGCGGGTACGGCGTCACGCCGAGCATCCGCCGCGCCTGGTCGTAGTACGGCGCCAGCTCGTCGGCCCAGTCCGTGATCCCGGCCCAGTGCGGGTCGTCGAAGAACGCGCGCGGCGGCTCGTAGAGCGTGTTCGCGTAGACCAGCGACCCGCCGCCGACCCCCGCCCCGGTGAGCACGAGGACGTCCTTGAGCAGTGTCATCCGGAGCAGGCCGTAGCAGCCGAGCGCCGGGTTGAACACGTAGTCGCGCACCTTCCACGAGGTGGTGGGGAGCTCGTCGTCGGAGAAGCGCCGGCCGGCCTCGAGCACGCCGACGCGGTAGCCCTTCTCGGCCAGGCGGAGCGCGGTGACGCTGCCGCCGAAGCCGGAGCCGACCACCACGACGTCGTAGTGGGTCATCGGGTCGCTCCTTCCTGGGCAGGGAGGTCGGCGCGGAAGTCGTCGGGGTCCAGGCGGGCGGTGCGCTGCTGGTACTCGCGCACCGTGCCGGGCCAGTTGGTCGTGATCCGGCCGCTCGGGTCGCGGTACCAGCTCGTGCACGAGCTCCACACGCTCTCGGCCAGCCGGCGCTGCACCTCGGTGTCGTACGCCGCCGCGCGGTCCTCCCGGACCTCGACCGGGCCGTGTCGCCCGAGGGAGGTGACCGCCTGCGCGACATACCCGGCCTGCGCCTCGAGCATCCCGATGATCGAGCTGCCGCCGAGGTTGGTGTTGGGGCCGTAGAGGACGAAGAAGCTGGGGAAGCCGGGGACGGTGATGCCGAGGTGGGCGCGGGCGCCGCCCTGCCATGCGTCGGCGAGCAGGCGGCCGCTCCGTCCGCGGATGTCCATGGGAGCCAGGAACTCGGTGGCCGCGAAGCCGGTGCCGAAGACGATGACGTCGGCCTCGTGCAGCCTGCCGTCGGCGGTCCTGATGCCGCGGGACTCGACGGCCTCGATCCGGTCGTCGACCACGTCCACGTGGGGGCGGGTGAGGGCTGGGTACCAGTCGTTGGAGAAGAGCAGCCGCTTGCAGCCCAGCGGGTAGTCCGGCATCAGCCGCGCCCGGAGGGCGGGGTCGCGCACCTGGCGGCGCAGGTGCAGCTGCCACGCCTTGTGCAGCACGCCGACCAGACGGCCGTCGGAGTCGAGGGTCCGGTTCAGCTGCTCGGACAGATGGAACACCCCCTGCCTGGTGAGGCGGTGCAGCCGCGGGTGCGCCGCGAACCGGTGCTGCTGCCGGGGCGAGTACGGACCGTCGGGCTTCGGGACGACGTACGGCGCCGAGCGCTGGAACACGCTCAGCGAGGCGACCCGGTCGACGATCGCGGGCACCACCTGGATCGCGCTCGCGCCGGTGCCGACGATCGCGACGCGCTGTCCGGTGAGGTCGACCCCGTGGTCCCAGGTCGCCGTGTGGAAGGACGGGCCCGTGAAGCTCCCGAGGCCCGGGAGGGCCGGGATCGAGGGACGCGAGAGCTGGCCGACCGCGGAGACGAGGACGTCGGCGCGCAGCTCCTCTCCACCGGCCAGGCGGACCGTCCACTGCCGCCCGACGTCGTCCCACGCCGCGCCGGTCACCTCCGCGCCGGTGCGGACCAGCTCGCGCAGGCCGCTCGCAACGGCGTGGGAACGGAGGTAGTCGAGGATCTCGGGCTGGCGGGCGTAGCGGTGCGACCAGTCGTGCTTGCGCGCGAAGGACCACGAGTAGAGCACCGACGGCACGTCGCACGCCGCCCCCGGGTAGGTGTTCTCCCGCCACACCCCACCGACGTCGTCGGCGCGCTCCAGGACCGTGACGTCGCTGACGCCCGCCTCGCGGAGGTGGTGGGCAGCGGCGAGACCGCCGAAGCCGGCGCCGATGACGATCACGGAGGGATGGGCCATGAGCCCACGCTAGGAACCGGAGGTGGACCGCTGCCAGCGACGTCCGGCCAGGAGATCCATAATTCCGGCCATGATCTCCACGTCCTTCGAGCCGGCCGCGGCCCGTGACTGGCAGTTCCCGCGTCACGTCGCCGGGACGGCACTGCTCGTGACGGTCGGCGCGGCGGCCGGCGCACCGGTGACGGCGCTGCTGCGCGGCAGCGGCCTGGGCGCGCGTGACGTCGCCGACCCGCAGCGCGAGGTGACCGCGGACCAGGAGCTCCGGGTGGTCCGCAACCTGCTCGCCGCCGCTCCTGGCGTGACCGGCGGGCAGGTCGGTGCGGCCTACCACGCCTCCACGTTCGGTCCGCTCGGCTTCGCCCTGCTGAGCAGCCCGACACTCGGGGACGCCGCCAACCTGGCGCTGCGCTTCATCGACCTCAGCTTCACGTTCACGATCCCGTCGGCGAGCGTCGAGGACGACGAGGTGGTCGTGCGCGTCGACCACCGTGGTGTCCCCGACGACGTCCGCCGGTTCCTGGTCGAGCGAGACCTGACCGCGATCTGGACGGTGCTGCGGGAGATCTGCGGCAACCCGCGAGGCCTCGTCGCCACCGGCGATCCGGCCGGCGGCGAGCTCCGCTTCGCGAGCACCTGGCTGGCCCACCCGCTCCCCCAGGCCAACACCCACGCCTGCGCACTCGCCGAGGCCCTGTGCCGCGACCTCGTCTCACCGCGTCGCGGCCGCGACGCCTTCACCGGGCAGGTCAGGATCCTCGTCGCCCAGCACCTCGAGGCGGGCGCCCCGATGGCCGACGTCGCCTCCGCCCTCGGGCTCAGCGAGCGCTCGTTGCGCCGCCGCCTGGCCGCCGCGGGGACGTCGTACCGCACCGTGCTCGACGACGTCCGCGCCGCGGCCGCCGAGGACCTGCTCGCCGACGGGCTGCTGCTGGACGAGGTCGCGCGGCGACTCGGGTACGCCGAGGCGTCGAGCCTGGTCGTGGCCCACCGGCGGTGGACCGGCCGCACACCGCGCCGTCAGGCGTCGAGCGCACGCAGGTAGCCGCCTCGTCCCTTCCGGCCCCGCCCGGGTTCGCGATACTGATGCGATCGGCCACGGGTACTGCCTGAGCATGGGTATCGAGTCGGCCACCGTCCTCGACGACCGCTACCGGCTGCTCGACGAGCTGGGCCACGGCGGGATGTCCGACGTCTTCCGCGCCTTCGACGACGTGTTGAAGCGCGAGGTGGCCGTGAAGGTCCTGCGCGAGGTCGAGGATCCCGTGCTCCGGGCACGGTTCGTCGCCGAGGCCCAGCTGCTCGCAGGACTCAACCACCCCGGACTGGTCACGCTGCTCGATGCCGGCATCCGGTCCGACCGGCCCTATCTCGTGATGACTCTGGCCGAAGGGCCGACCCTCGCCGGCCAGCTCAGCGCGGGAGCCCTGCCGCCGAGGACGGTCGCTGAGATCGGGACACAGCTCGCCGCAGCGCTCGCCTACGCCCATGAGCAGGGGGTCACGCATCGCGACGTCAAGCCGAGCAATGTGCTGCTGTGTGCCGACTCGCGGGCGCTGCTGGCCGACTTCGGGATCGCACGCCTCGCCGGCGACCTCGAGCAGCACACCCGGTCCGGCGAGACGGTCGGCTCTCCGGCCTACCTCGCGCCCGAGCAGGCCGCGGGCGAGGCCATCACTCCGGCGGCGGACGTCTACTCCCTGGGCCTCGTGCTGCTCGAAGCACTCACCGGGGAACGGGCGTTCCCAGGTCCGCCGCTCGAGTCAGCCGTACGCCGGCTCTGCACCCAGCCGGCGCTCCCGGCGTCGCTACCACGCGCCTGGCGGGACCTGCTACAGGCGATGACCGCCCGTGACCCCGACGCCAGGCCGACCGCCGAGGACGTCGCCTCGGCGCTGGCCGCGGTCGCGAACGACCTGGTGCCGCCCGCCCCTGAACCGAGCGAGAGCACCCAGCCGATGGCCGTGCCGCGTCCCGGCGAGCCCGCGTCCCGCCACCGACGCCGCTCGCTCCTGGCTGCCGCGCTGCTGGTCGCGTTGGCCCTCACCGCCCTGGTGCTCGTCGTGACGTCGCGCGACCCAGCGCCCACCGACGGCCGCACGGACGTTCCCGCGGGCGTTCCGGAGCAGTATCAGGCACCCTTGCAGGACCTCCACGACGCCATCGAGGAGCCGCAGTGAGCCGGCGCATCCGAGTCGCGCTCGCCGCCGCCGCCCTCGTCCTCCTGCCTGCACTCGGCGTCGCGGGCTGCGGGGCGGCGGAGCGGACCTCTGCCGCGGACGACGTGCCTGCGCTCCGCGCGTCGCTGAGCAAGGTCGATCACGCGATGGCCGCGCGGCACTACCCGGCGGCACAGGAGGCGCTGCTCCAGCTCATCGCCGAGGTCCGGCGCGCACGCGCTGCCGGGGACCTCGACGCGGCAGCGGCGAGGGACATCCTCGCCGCGGCGCGTGCGCTGCTGGCGGGCCTGGGCGTCGACGCCCCGGCTGCTGACCCTCCGACACCCGCGGTCGGTGAGAGTCCGGGGAACGACGCGACTCCCCGCCCGACCAGGACCCCGCGCAGCGAGTCGTCGCCCGGACCCATCCCGACACCGACCTCGACACCGACCTCGACACCGACTCCCGGTCCGCTGCCGTCAGAAGCGCCCACGTCGGCGTCCTCGGACCCGGCAGGTCCCGGGGCCCCCGCGTCGAGCCCGGGGGCCGACGGCACGACGCCCTCCCCGTCCGGGGCCGCCACGCAGGCCGCCACGGCCAGTACCACGGCGAACGCACCGTGACCGAGTGCGCGCCGCGGGTGTGACTACGCGGCGGGATAGGTCACCGTACGGTCGGGGCCCACCTCCGGCTCCGCACCCCACCGGCCCAGCACGTGACGTCGTGGCGCCTGGCCGACGCTGAGGTGCCACACCGTCCAGCCGCGTGCGACGACGTCGTTCGCGATGAGCAGCCGGTGACAGCGCCACGGCATCGGCTCCCCGCAGAGCAGGACCGCGTTCCGGGCACGCGCCAGCTCCTCGAGCTCCGCGCGTCCCTGTGCGTAGGGTGCGGTGAGCGTGTAGTCGGCGTAGTTGTGGAAGCTCTGGTTGCGCCACCCGGCGTTGAGGGCCGGATCGACGTCCTGGCGCCGGCGGCGCCCGGCCAGCTCAGGCACCCGGAGGTAGTCGATGCCGGCCTCGCCCAGCCACCCCGGCATCGCGTCACCGTCGAACTGCGGACTCCGACGGGACCCCGGCAAGGCTCGAACGTCGACCACCAGGTCCACCTGCTCCGCGAGCAGCGGTTCGAGGAACGCCGCTTCCGGACACGTCCAGTGTCCGATCGTCCACAGCGTCTCGCCGGTCGTCGCCGGCGTCCCTGGCCCGTGGTCACCCATCAGACCGGTCTACACCACCGGTGGTCGGCCGGTCGGCGCGATGCGTGAAATGCAGAACGGCGGCCCTGGGGCCGCCGTTCTGTCTGGTGTCCGAGGGGGGACTTGAACCCCCACGCCCTAATACGGGCACTAGCACCTCAAGCTAGCGCGTCTGCCAATTCCGCCACCCGGACGAGTGCTGGGAAACCGTAGCAAAGGCTGCGCGCAGACACGGAATCGGCACCCCTTTTTCCGCTACGTGGGCTCACTGCGGGCGGACGAGCTGCACGACCAGGCCGCGGCCCGGCTCCGCCTCGCTGGCGACCACGGTGAGGGTGTCGGGGAGCTCGGCGCCGAGTGCCTCGGCCTCGGCGTACGAGCCGAGCTGGAGCAGGGCGGCTCCGTCGGGATGGAGATGGCGCTCGATCAGCCGCACGCAGTCTCGTGCCCGGTCCAGCCCGTCGGCACCGCCGTCGATCGCCAGGACCGGGTCCGCGGGGAAGCACCCGACGAGCTCGCTGCGCACCCAGGGCGGGTCGGCGACGACCAGCGCGAACACCTCGTCGGAGCTGAACTCCTCCAGCGACACGGTGCGCACGTCGACCAGCGCCGCGCGGCCCGCCGACTCCGCGTTGAGGCGGGCGTAGGCACAGGCCACCGGGTCCACGTCCACGCACACGAGGCGGCGGTCGGTGCCGTGCACGGCCAGCAGGCCGAGGTGGCCCACGCCGCTGCAGAGCTCGAGCACGGGTCCGGGTAGTACGACGGACAGCAGGTCGTGGGCCCACAGCGCCTGGGTCTGCGTCCATGCCCGCGGCGCCAGCACCCGCTCGTCGTAGCTGATCGTCAGGGAGCCGAAGGGAACGCTGCGGCCCCCCGTGGGGCGGCGGGTCACCGGTCAGCCGACCGTCTTGCCGTCGGGACACTCCCGGCAGGCCCACCACTGCACGAGGACCGAGCCGTCCGGAGCGAGCGTGACCGGCCCCCGGACGTGCTCGGTGGTCGTGCCGCAGGACAGGCACTCCAGACGCCGCACCTGCTGTGGACTGCCGGCCGTCCGGCCGTGGGGGACGAGACGCGCGGCGACCACGCGGGGGTCCGGCGCCGGCGCAGCACTCCCGCAGCCGCTCGAGGGGGATTGCTGCATCCCTCCACGCTAGGCACCGGCTGGTCCGTCCGATATCCGCTGCGCGCCAGTCTCCGTGGCCGTCCAGCGAACCCGGGCACGGAGCTGGTCACCCCCGGCGACGCGTGGCGCCGGGCGTCTCGTCGTACGCACGCCGGTAGGCCTGCCCGAACCTGCCCTGGTGCGTGAACCCCCACCGCAGCGCGATGTCCGTCACGCTCGCGCCGTCACCCGAACCCGCGGCGGCGAGGTCGCGGTGCGCCCGGGCGAGGCGGACGTCGCGCAGGTACGTCATCGGCGTGGTGTCCAGGTGACGCCGGAAGGCCAGCTGCAGCGACCGGACGCTCACGTGGGCGGCCGCCGCGATCTCGACCGGAGAGAGGTCGAGATCGGCGTTCGCGTCGATGAAGGCGATCGCCCGGCGTACGGCGGCCGGGTGGGCGTCGCGACTGTCGGCGAGGCTCGGACCGGCGACCGAGGTGTTCGAGAACGCCTCGAGCAGCTGGGCCGCGAGGTAGCGCGTCGCCGTCCCGAGCACCAGCGGGCTGGCCACTGCGTCCGGGTCGGACAGTACGACGTTGTCGAGGTGGTCGATGGCGGCCCGGACCCGACGTGCCGCGGCCGCGTCGACCGGACGGTGGCCGGTGAGCTCGACCGTGTCGTGACCGGGCGCCGGGGAGGCCACCTGGGCCAGGACCGACGGGTCGAGCATGGTCACCGTGTAGCTCGCCCGGTTGATCGTGCCGCCGTAGGCGCGCTGCGGTGGCGCGAGCGAGAACAGCTCGCCGGCGCCGAAGCTCTCGGCCGTCGTGCGCTCCGGTCCGTGGTCCTCGACGGTGCCGGACGCGACGTCGCACAGGCTGATCATCTGCAGCGGCTCGACCTCGTAGGACATGACGAACCCGAGGTCGACGCGGTCCACGCTGATCGCTGGAGCGGCGGCCCGCGCGATCCGGGTCGACGCGGTGGTCGTGGTGCTCCCGATCCGCATGGGCGCGTAGTTCTCGCTCAGGAACTGCTCGGTCTCCTCGAGACCGTCACTCTCGAACAACATCGTCGCCGCGCCTCCTGCACACTTCTCCACGGACCCTAGTACCCGCTACGGACAGTCATGACCTCCCAGGTCATGGGCAGCGGCCGCGACCGGTCGGACGATGGCCGCATGAAATCGAGCCTGGACGTCCTGGCGTGGGGGCGAATCGGACTGGGGGCGGCGGCGCTCGCCGCACCCGGCACGACCAGCCGCACCTTCGGGATCGCGCCGACCCCGGAGGTGGCGTACCTGACCCGGATCTACGGTGCCCGCGCGATCGCCCTCGGGGCGGCGTACCTCCTCGGCGGAAGGGCTGAGCGCGACCGCCTCCACCTGCTGGGGCTCGGCATCGACGTGTCCGACACGGTGACCGGCCTGGGGCACCTGGTACGACGCGACAGCAGCCCGCGCGCGATGGTGCTGGTGACGGCGCTGACCGGGAGCTACGCGGCGGTCGGAGCGGTGCGCGCGCCGGGCCGACACGCCCGGCGCCCTTGAACGAGGTGCGGGCACCTGCAACGGTGGGAAAGGTCTCTGACCTCGAACCGAGAAGGCAAGCCATGCTCACCCTCACCGAGAACGCCTGCACGATCGTCAAGCAGATGACCGACGCCCCCGACGTCCCGGACTCCGCGGGACTGCGCATCACCCAGGCCGAGGCCGGCTTCGCCGTGTCCGCGGCCGACCAGGCCGAACCCGGCGACAAGGTGGTCGAACAGGACGGTGCGACCGTCTACCTCGACGAGGACTCCGCCACCAAGCTCGACGCGATGACGCTCGACGCGGGCATCGACGACTCCGGCACGCTGCAGTTCGGGCTGCTCGCCCAGGCCTAGATGTAGGCCCGTCGGGCTCGCTCTGGGATCGTGGGCGCATGCAGGACCTGCGCATCGCCTTCGTTCCCGGAGTGACCCCCGACAAGTGGGCGCGGGTGTGGCGCGAGCGCAACCCGCGGATCCGGCTCCACCTCCTCCCGGTCCAGGAGGAGCAGCAACGCGGCGTCCTCGACGACGGCGACGCCGACATGGCGCTGGTACGGCTGCCGGTCGACCTCGAGTCGCCGGCGCCGCTGCACTGCGTGCGCCTGTACGACGAGGTGCCGGTCGTCGTCGCCGGGCGCGAGCACTTCGTGGCAGCCTCCGATCCCGACACGCCGATCCCCCTGGCCGACCTCGCCGAGGAGCAGCTCGTGCTGCCGCACCCGTCGGGGTGGACGCCGTCGGTGGAGCAGCTGCCGTTCCCCGCGATGGACGTCAAGGACGCGATCGAGGTCGCGGCCTCGGGCAGCGGGATCGTGATCGTGCCGATGTCGGTGGCCCGCCTGCACCACCGCAAGGACGTCGTGCAGCGTCCGGTCGAGCTCGACCCGACCAGCGTGGCCCTCGTGTGGCTGCGGGACGCGGACAGCCCGGTCCACCAGGACTTCGTCGGCGTGGTGCGCGGCCGCCGCGCCAGCAGCAGCCGCTGACCCGCTCGCCCCTGCGTCGGCTCAGCCCCAGGTCGCGCCGACCCGCGCCGCCAGCTCCCGCCCCTGGTCCCGACCGGAACGTGCCGCCGGTGCGCGCAGCGAGAGGTCCATGGCACTCGCGCCGAGGTGCTCGGTGGCCGGGAAGAGCGTCTCCACCCGGCTGCCGCCCGCGCGCAGCCCGGCGACCTGGGACGCGAGGTCGAGGCCCCACTCCTGCGGGGCACGCGACCGGCCGCCGAACGGCGAGAGCACCAGGACGTCGTCGTAGCCGGCCGCCAGGTCCGCGTTGTCGGCATTGGCCCGGAAGCCGCCGTCGATGTAGGACCGGCGCCCGATCGGGTACGCCGGCCCGCTCGAGCAGCTGGCCGCCACCGCGTCGACGAGGTCGACCCCGCTGTCGCGCTCGAAGCCCACGGGCTCGCCGGTCGCGGCGTCGACGGCGGTGACCAGGAGCCGCTGTGCCGGCCAGGCCGGGCTCGGCAGGCGGGTCGCGACCGTGGCTCGCCAACGCTCGGCCCAGGACTCCCCCGACCCCGCCGCGAGGTCGAGCGCCGCGGCGCCCAACCGCCGGCGCATGTCGGCCGCGTCGGTGGCGGCCGCGATCAGGCGCGCCGTCCGCTCCATCTGGTCCGCCACGGGTCGCGCCGCTCCGGGCTGTGCGGGACGCTGCGGGACCGGGGCCTGCAGGACCGCCGTGAGCAGCTCCGCCGCGGAGCTGCTGGTGAGCTGGGCGGCGGCGGTCGAGCCGGCCGACGTACCGACCACCAGGTCGGCGGTCGTGACGTCGACGCCCGCCTCGAGCAGCCCGGCCACGACGCCGACCAGCCAGGCGTTGCCGGTGGCGCCGCCGCCACCGAGGACGAGTGCTCGCGTGCTCATGACAGGTGGCTCGCCGCCCATTCGCCGAGGACCCGGGCGCTGCGGTCGACGAGGGTGGCCCACTCCCACGCACCCGCGTCGGCGTTGTCGGAGACGTGCTTGACCAGCCGGACGGGTACGCCGAGCTCCTGGGCGACGTACGCGACGGCGTAGCCCTCCATGTCGACGAGCTGGGCCTGTTCGGCCAGCCGGGCCCGCACGACCGGGTCGGTGACGAAGACGTCGCCGGTCGCGAGGACGGTCCCGCCCGGCCCGACGACGATCCGCTCGCGCGGGTCGTAGCCGAGCGCGCGGATCGCGTCGGCGTTGATGTCGTGGTTGAGGACGGTGCCGATCTCGTAGAGCCCCGACTCGGCCGACAGCCCGTCGTGCAGACCGCCGGCGGTGCCGAGGTTGACGACCTCCAGGTCCGCGAGGTCGCTGCGGACCGCCAGGTGGCGGGCGAGGGCGGTGGCCGCGGCGGTCTTGCCCATGCCCGTGACCAGCACCTCGAGACCGGCGGGGACGTGGGCGACCTCGGCGCGGGTGGCGGCGACGATGAGCGGACGGGGCACGGCGGTCACCCTAGTGTGGCCCCGTGCACTCCCCCCGCCCGGCTGTCGTGGCCCGTGCCCCCGGCCGGGTCAACCTGATCGGCGAGCACACCGACTACAACGGCGGCCTGTGCCTGCCGTTCGCGATCCGGCTCGCCACCACCGCCACCGTGACGCCCCGCGCCGACGACCAGCTGCGGATGACCAGCACCGAGGCGGCCTCGGGTGACACCCTGTGGCAGCGGTACGTCGTCGGCGTGGTCGCCGAGCTCCGCGCGGCCGGCTGGACGGTGCCCGGCCTCGACATCGGGCTCGCCTCGACCGTGCCGCTCGGCGGCGGCCTCTCCAGCTCGGCCGCGTTGGAGTGCGCCGTCGCCACCGCCGTCGCGGGCCTGCTCGGCATCCCCCTCGACGCCGACACCCGGCGGCTGCTGGCGGGTGCCTGCCGCCGGGCCGAGACCGACCACGTGGGTGCCCCGACCGGCGGCATGGACCAGCTCGCCAGCATGCTCGGCGCCGAGGGCCACGCCCTGCTCGTCGACTTCGCCGACCCGGGCGGACCGGCCACCACCCCGGTCCCGCTGCCCGTGACGGCGGCCGGGCTCGCCCTGCTGGTCACCGACACCGGCGTCCGGCACTCGCTCGCCGACGGCGACGGCGGGTACGCCCAGCGCCGGCGTGAGTGCGAGGCGGGCGAGCCGCGTCGGCTACGCCACGTCACGACCGAGAACGACCGCGTCCGCGCGGCGGTCGAGGCGATCGACGACGGCGAGTGGGACCGCCTGGGTGCGTTGATGACGGCGTCCCACGCGTCCCTGCGCGACGACTTCGAGGTCTCCGTCCCCCAGCTCGACCTGGCCGTCGAGACCGCCAACGGCGCCGGCGCCCTCGGCTCGCGGATGACCGGCGGCGGGTTCGGCGGCTGCACGATCACTCTCGTCGCGGCGGACCGGGCGGCCGTCGTACGGGAGGCGGTGGACGCGGCCTACGCCGAGCGCGGCTGGGCGAACCCGGTGCACCACCTCGTCGAGCCGGGTCCGGGAGCGGAGGTCCTCAGCACTGCGGGATGAGGCAGAACGCGCCGTCGGAGAACCCGGCGGGCCGGATGCCGAGCACCTCGGCGAACCCGCCGGTTCCTCGTTGGATTCCGACCTTCTTCGTCCGGCCTCGCCCACGTGTCACGTGGCTGTTCCGGCATGCGGTTTGGTCCCAAACCGCAACATCCGGGCCTCCAGACCTGCGGTTTGGGACCAAACCGCAACTGGTCAGACCAGCCCACCGACCGTCACCAACGCCTCGGGCCCGCCCCCGCCTCAGCGAGAACGGGCCCAAAGCACCCCGGCTGGTCAGCTCACTTCAGCTCGGCGCTCGACAGGCCGAGCACCCGCCTGGCGACGATCAGCTGCTGGATCTGCTGGGTGCCCTCGAAGATGTCGAGGATCTTGGAGTCGCGCGCCCACTTCTCGAGCAGCTCCTCCTCGCTGTAGCCGATCGAGGCGCACAGCTCGACGCACGACAGCGTCACGTCGGAGCCGACCCGGCCGGCCTTCGCCTTGGCCATGGAGGCCTCGAGCGAGTTGGGCTTGCGGTTGTCGGCCATCCACGCGGCCTGGAGGGTGAGCAGGCGCCCGGCCTCCCAGTCGGACTCGAGCTGGAGGAACTTCGCCGCCGCCGCACTCTGCAGGATCGCCGGCTTGTCGTAGTCGACCTCGATCCCGGCCTCCTCGAGCAGGTCGCGGGTCAGGTCGAGCGAGGCACGGGCGCAGCCCACGGCCATCGCGGCGACCAGCGGCCGGGTGTTGTCGAAGGTCGCCATCGCGCCGGCGAAGCCCTGCTCGACGTTGATCTCCGGTGAGCCGAGGAGGTTGTCCTTCGGGACCCGGGCGTCGGTGAACGTGATCACCGCGGTGTCGGAGGCGCGGATGCCGAGCTTCTCCTCGAGCCGCTCGACCTTGACGCCCGGCGTGCCCTTCTCGACCACGAACGACTTGATCGCCGCGCGGCCCAGGGACTTGTCGAGGGTCGCCCACACGACGATGCAGTCGGAGCGCTCACCGGAGGTGACGAAGATCTTCTCGCCGTTGATGACGTACTCGTCGCCGTCGAGCACCGCGGTGGTGGAGATCGCGGCCGAGTCGGAGCCGAACGACGGCTCGGTGATCGCCATCGAGGCCCAGCGGCCCTTGAAGCGCTCGAGCTGCTCGTCGTTGGCGACCGAGGCGATGGCCGAGTTGCCGAGGCCCTGGCGGGGCATCGACAGCAGGAGGCCGGTGTCGCCCCAGCACATCTCGGCGACCGAGGTCACGGAGGCCAGGTTGGCGCCGTTCTTGACGCTCTTCTTGTCTGAGTCGTCGCTGTCACGACGTACGCCGGTCGCGCCGGCACCCTCGCTCGCGCCGGACTCGGAGAGCCCGTCGATCATCGCCGCGAGCATGTCGAGCTCCTTGGGGTACTCGTGCTCGGCGATGTCGTACTTGCGAGAGATCGGTCGCAGCATGTTCATCGCGACCTGGTGGGCCTGGTCGACCAGCGCCCGGTGCTTCTTCGGAACCTCGAGGTTGATGGCCATCAGACCAGCACCGTCCCTTCCATGATGCCGATGGCACGCAGGTCGCGGTACCACCGCTCGACCGGGTGCTCCTTGACGAACCCGTGGCCACCGAGCAGCTGGACGCCGTCGAGGCCGATCTGCATGCCCTTGTCGGTGCACGCCTTGCGGGCCAGGGCGACTTCGCGGGAGAAGTCCTTGCCGGCCGCGGCGCGCGAGGCGGCGCGGTAGGTCAGCAGCCGCATTCCCTGCAGCTCGATCGCGATGTTCGCGACCATGAACGCCACCGACTGGCGGTTGGCGATGGGCTCGCCGAAGGCCTCGCGGCCCTTGACGTACGGCGTCACGTAGTCGAGCACGGCCTGGCCGGTGCCGACCGCGAGGGCGCACCAGGCGAGACGGGACAGGCGCACGCACTCGGTGTACGTCGACCCGTCGGTCTCGCCCAGCACGGCATCCGCCGGGACCTTGACGTCCTCGAGGACCAGCTTGGTCATCGACGCGGCGCGCACGCCCATCGCCGGGTCGCCCTCGACCGAGAGGCCCTCGGTGGAGGACTCGACGAGGAACAGGACGGGCTTGCCGTCGAGGCTGGCGCCGACGACGAACAGCTCGGCGCTGTCGCCGCGGGCCACCAGGCTCTTGGTGCCGTTGAGGACGTAGCCGTCGCCGGCCTTCTTCGCGGTGGTCGACGGGGTGAGCACGTCGAACAGGACGGTGGGCTCGGTGAGCGCCAACGCGGCCGCCGGCACGGTGCCGTCCTCGGCGCTGAACGCCGGGAGGTAGGTCTGCTGCTGGGCGTCGGTGCCCCACAGCCCGATCGCGGTGGCGACCGAGCCGGGCGCCAGCGTCGCGACGGCCAGGCCCATGTCGCCCTTGGCGAGGGCCTCGGCGACGAGGGTGCCGGCCATGGCCGAGCGCTCCTCGGAGACGCCGCCGAGCGACTCGGGCAGGCCGAGGATCGGCAGGCCGATCTCGAGGCTGGCCTTGAGCAGGTCGTCGGGCGCCGCGCAGGCCTTGTCGGCCTCGGCCGCGGCGGGCCGGACGACCTCGTCGGCGAACTCGGTGACGACGTCGACGAGCATCTGCTCGTCCTCGCCCGGGGTGAGGTCGAAGACGCCGCTCGCGGCGGCGTTGGTCGGCCGGGTGCCGGGCTGGCCGCCCTTGCCGGCCTTCGCGAACGTGCGGCTCGCGTTGGTCATGGTCTTGAACCCGGTCCGGGTGACGGAGAAGACCGCCTGCTCGGCCGGCTTGCGGAGGCGGACCTTGTCGAGGAGGTCGGTCTGGGCGAGCCGGTTGAGGCCGGCGACGAGGTAACCGATCGGGTCACGGCTCTCGCTGCTCGGGACCCCGTGCTTGCCGCCCGGCTTGAGGTTGCTGATCAGGGACATGACACTAAATGTAACTATGAGTTACACATTGCGCTACAGATGGTCCCAAATCACCGCGTGTGATCTGGGCGTCAGTCGATCCGGACCCCGATCGTCGTGCGCGGCAAGGTCAGCAGCACACTGCCCGTCCCGCCCGTGCTCGTGCGGGTGGTGACCCGCCGGGTGCCCTCGATCACCAGCGTCCCCGACGTGAACGACGCCGGTACGACGAAGGCCGGGTCCGGCGTGGGCGTGTCCGGGGAGAGGTCCCGGCGAGGGAACGCCGTCCCGTCGTCCGCCTCGAGGTGCAGCTCGGCGAGCTCGAAGCCGCGCGGGCGCGGGTCGTCGGGCGTCGTGTAGGTGACCTCGACCGCGAGATAGGCCTGGCCCGGGTCCCGCAGTCCACGCGGGCCGTTGAAGAAGAACAGCCGCGCCAGGCCGACGTGGACCGAGCGCACCGCGTCGGGGCCGAGCGGTGCGTCCGCGGTCGGACGCAGCACGAGGTCGGCGTCGAGGTCGGCCTGCGGGTCGGGCCGGGTGAGGACCGCGATGTTGCGTCCGGTCGCCGTACCGTCGACCAGCGAGACCCGCTGGTCGTAGCCGTCCGCGTCGAGGCGCAGCTCGACGCTCGCGCCGTCCGGCACCGCGACCACGTACGACGGTCCGCCGGCCGGCAGCGGCACTGCCATGCCGTCGACGACGACCGCCAGACCGGCCGCGGCCCACGGGGCGCACGGCTGGTCCTGGCACGGCCCGTCGGCGAGCGTGAACCTGCGCAGCCGACTGCCGGGCGCGGAGAGCAGCACCCCGATCTCGTCCTCGGCCTGCTCGACCGCACCCAGGTCGCCGACCCGCACGCCGGCGGTGCGTCCGGCCAGGGTCGCGGCGACGACACCGGCACCGGCCGGGTCTCCGGTGCCCACGACCGTCCCGGCCGGCACCACGCGCAGGTCCGGCGGCGCGGCGCGCCGGGCCGGACCGGACCGTGGTGTGCCCTCGCCGCGCGACACGACCACCGCCAGCACGATGAGCGCGACGACGACCAGGACGGCCACCGCCACCAGGGCCGCGACCTTCAGGCCGCTCCGCGCTCGTGAGCGCTCCACCTCGCGCGACGGCGGCGCGAGCGACAGCGGCAGGAGCGGGCCGGCCAGGACGGTGCGCTCCTCGGGGAGCACCGTGCGCGGCTGCGAGCCGGCCACCTCGTCCTCGCTCACCTTGCCCAGCGCGAACAGCAGCGCCGCGAGCGCCCAGCGCGCGCTCATCACGTCCGCTCCACCGCGCAGCCGGGCCAGCCGGAAGGCCTGCGCGTCGAGGGTGTGCCGGGGCTGGGCCCCCTCGGCGAGCTGGGCCAGCACGCGGGCGAGCGCGCCGAGCCGGATGGCGTCGGTGAGCAGGTTGACCTGGCCGTCGGTCGTCCGGCCGGCCGGGGCGTAGTCGTCGAAGGCCGCGCGGAAGTCCTGCGGGTCGTCGAGCACCGCCGGTCCCAGTCGGGCCACCAGAGCGGCCAGCTCGTGGTGGGTCTCCACCCGAGCACCATCGCACCGGCGCCCGTCGTACGGCCGGTCCCGACCGATCTATACCGAGTTCGGGGGACGGCACGGCGGCTCCGGCGACCGTACGTTCGGCTGCACGGGACGATCACCGGTCGCAGACACCTGGGGGCGACGATGCGCAGGATCCTCGTGACAGTGACGGCGGCACTCGCCGCGCTCGGCGTCGTGCCGCCACCGCCCGCGCTCGCGGCCGCGCAGACGGTGGTGGTCAACGGCTACGCCTTCCCCCACGGCGTGCTGGAGTACGTCGCGGACCCGTGCCCCGGTGGCGTGCTCCGGGCGCCGTACGCCGCCTACCGCCGCGACGACGTCCTCGGCGACCACGCGATCGGCCTCGCGTTCGGCGGGCAGAGCGGCGGCATGGCCGGCGTCGCCGTGTGGGTGGCGGAGCCGAGCACCCTGCTGGACGCGTCCCTCGCGACCTACCACCCGAGCGTCTCCCCCGGCTTCGCCCGCGACGGCCAGATCGTGATCAGGCTCTACCTCGATGAGGGGCCGGACCCGCTCTGGCTGGAGGGCCGCTACGACGTCTCAGGCCTGGGCGGCCGGCACGCGGGCGACGACGTCGCCGACATCGCGACGGACTGGTACTGGTCCGACGACGCGACGCTCGCCGACGAGGACCGCACGCTCGCGCAGGAGGCCGACGACTGGGGGTCACCCGGGCGGGCCCGGATCGCCTTCGAGCTCGGCTGCCGCGGCCGCGACTTCTTCTTCGACGACCTCCGCATCCGGACGACGACCGGCGCGACGACGTACGACTTCGAGGGCGTGCCGTCCCAGGCCTTCATCTCGGCGGCACCGACCCACCACAGCAGCGACCTCGAGCGAGGGATCACCCGCCTGGACCTCGTCAAGGGACAGGACCACTACCTGCTGGCCGACGCCAAGACACCCGGTGACGGCGTGTGGTCGCCCGGGTACGTCCCGGGAACGGCGACCCTGTGGGCACGCCCGTGGGGTGCTCCCGACTTCTCCCCCGTCGCGAGCGGCGGCTTCGGGACCGACACCTACGCCCAGTTCCACGTCCAGCCGGACCGCCAGACCGAGTACCAGGTCCGCACGAGCGGCGACGACACCTTCGAGGCCAGCACGTCCGCGACCCTGCTGGTCACCGTGGCGCGGCAGGTCGACGCCCGCGCGCCCGCCACCCGGGTCCGGCAGGGTCAGCCGATCCGGGTCAAGGGCCGGGTCGCGCCGGGTGACGCCGGCGTCCGGGTGACGCTCCAGCGCAAGGTGGGCAAGCACTGGCGCACCGTCGACCGGGCCAGGACGCGGGCCAACGGCAGGTTCGCGCTGCGGGTGAGGGCGAGCAACACCGGGCGGTGGACGGTCCGGGTCGCCGTGGCCGCCGCGAAGGGCAACGGGGCCAGCGTCACGCCCGGCACCCGGATCCGGGTGCTGCCACGTCCCCTGCCGCAGCCCCAGCCGGTCCCGCAGCCCGTCTACGTCCCCGTGCCCGTCACGCACGTCCCCACCGACGCACCGAAGGGCACCGTGCCCCCGTCGGCCCACCACCGGCTCACCCCGCACTAGCGCTCTCCTAGCATGGGCCCATGCCCGAGGACCTCGACGACACGACCCCGGAGGCCGTGCTGGCGCCGTACGGACCGCTGCCCCGCAACGGGCGGGTCCGCCCGATGACCCGCTGGGGCACGCCGGTCATGCACCGCCCCCAGGCCCGGGTCGAGGTCTACGACGCCGCCCTCACCGCGCTGGCCGCCGACATGGTCGCGAGCATGTACGCCGCCGACGGGGTCGGCCTGGCCGCCTGCCAGATCGGCGAGGACGTCGCGATGTTCGTCTTCGACTGCCCCGACGCCGAGGGCACGCGGGTCGTCGGGGTCGTGTGCAACCCGGTCCTGGTCGAGCCCGAGGGCGTGTCCCGGCGCCTCGACGACAGCCCCGAGGGCTGCCTGTCGTACCCCGGCGCGTTCGTCGACTGCGCCCGGCCGGACTACGCGGTGGTCGAGGGCACCGGTCTCGACGGCGCCCCGGTGCGCTTCGAGGGCGACGGTCTGCTCGCCAAGTGCCTGCAGCACGAGACCGACCACACCCTCGGCACCGTGTTCGGCGACCGGATCTCGGCGAAGGCGATGAAGAAGCTGCGCAAGCAGCACGACGCCGCGGCCGAGGACTACCCGCCGGAGTGGCCCACCTGAGCCGTGGGGCACTAGCGTCAGGCCATGCCCGTCGACCCGTCCCTGGCCGGTCTCCTCATGGCGATCGAGGCCGGCACCCCCATGTCCGAGCTGTCCCCCGCCGAGGCCCGCACCGTGTTCCGCGCCCTGACCGTGGGCGGACGGCCGCCCGAGAGCCTGGCGCCCGTCGGCTCGATCGCCGAGGACGAGGTGGCCGGTGGCGCCGGTCCGCTGCGCGCGCGGATCTACCGTCCCGAGGGTGACGGCCCGGTGCCGACCGTGGTGCTCTTCCACGGCGGCGGCTGGGTGGTCGGCGACCTCGACACGCACGCCGCGATGGCCCGCTCGATCTGTGCCGGCACCGGCTCCGTCGTCGTCGCGGTCGACTACCGCCTCGGGCCCGAGGCCCGCTTCCCCGCAGCCGCCGAGGACGCGATCGCCGCGGTCCGCGACGTCCAGGCGCGCATCGGCGAGTACGGCGGCAGCGAGGTCCTCGCCCTCGCCGGCGACTCCGCGGGCGGCAACCTGTGCGCGGTCGCGGCCCAGCACGTCCCCGGGATCGCGGCCCAGCTGCTCGTCTATCCCGCGACCGACGTGCTCGGCGACTACGTCTCGCGCAAGGAGAACGGGACCGGGTACTTCCTCGACGACGCGACCATGGTCTGGTTCGTCGGCAACTACGTCGAGGCAGACACCGACCTCAGCGACCCACTGCTCTCCCCGCTGCGCGGCGACCTGACCGGGCAGCCGCCCGCGGTCGTTGTCACGGCGGAGTTCGACCCGCTGCGCGACGAGGGCATCGCGTACGCCGACGGGCTGGCCGCGGCCGGCGTACCCGTGCGCCAGACGACCTACCCCGGGCTGATCCACGGCTTCTTCGACATGGGCCCGTGGTCGCCTGCCTGCCAGGCCGCGGCCGACGACACCGTCGCGCAGTTCGCGGAGCTGCTCCGCGAGGCCTGACGCTCAGGCCTGACCGGCGTGGCTCGGCAGGACGCATGCCGCGTCCAGGCCGAGCACCCGGTTGAGCCGGCCGAACGCCAGCCACGACCCCAGGCACATCGACAGCTCGACGATCTCGCGGTCGGAGTAGTGCGTGCGCATCCGCTGCCAGAAGCCGTCGTCGATGCCGTGGTGGTCGAGGGCGTAGCGCTCGGCGTACTCCGCCGCCAGGCGGGTGCGGTCGTCGAAGTCGCGCGTGGTGCGCCAGTCCTGGACGGCGCGGTCGAAGGTGTCCTCGACCCTCTGTCCGTCGCGCTCGGTGCGCCAGTCCTGGCAGAACAGGCAGCCGTTGACCTGCGCGATCCGCAGCCGGGCCGCCTCGAACTCGCGCAGGCCGAGCGTGCTGTGCTCGTAGACGCTCATCGCGAGCGTGGACGCAGCGGGGCCGATGCCCGGCACCAGCTCGCCCCACACGTAGGTGATCGGGTCCTTGCCGTCGGGGATCTCGAGGAACATCAGGCCTCCTCGCCGATCGTGCGCAGGTACGTCGACGGCACGAGCGGCACGTCGAGGCCGTCGTACAGGCCCGGCGTGGCGGTGCGCAGCCACGGGATCGCGTTGACCAGCCGGTTGGCGGCGGTGGCGTTGCCGCCGGCGGCGCGGTTGCCGCCCTCGTCGGTGGCCTCGACGTTGATCTCGATGCGCGGGCGGCCCTCGATGATCACCCGGTGGGCGCCGTCGCCGCCGTCGGGCGGCATCGGCCAGTCCGTGGCGCAGGCCGCCGCGATCCGGGTGACGTGCTCGACGACGATCTTCGGCGCGCCGCCGACGATGCCCTGCACCTCGAACCTCAGCCCGCCCTGGGTCCCGGCCTCGAAGTCACCGAGGGCGGTGGTCACGGACGCGTCGAGCGCCCGCCGCTCCACCGTCTCGCGCAGCTCGTCCACCTCGACGCCCAGCGCCCGGGCGATCAGCCGGATCTGCCCGCCCCAGACCATCGAGGGGATCCCCTCGGCCACCATCGGCGGCTCGTAGTCCATCGGCTGGCCCATGCCGACGATGTAGCGGACCGAGTCCTCGGCGTCGTACGTCGAGTAGTCGAAGATCTCCTGGCAGCGCACCTGCTCGATCTCCGAGGCCAGGCCGCTGACGAGCGCGGGCAGCAGGTCGTTGCCCCAGCCCGGGTCGATGCCGCTGACGAACAGCGCGCTGCCGCCGTCGGCGCAGGCCTTGCTGAGAGGGTCGGTCAGCTCGGCGGGCGCGCTGCGGTGGTCGTAGAGCGCGTAGACCGAGGGCGTCACGACCACGGCGCCGTTCGCCAGCGCTCGCGCGATGTCGACGACGGCCTCGTCGGGCCGCAGCTCGCCGGACGCCGTGTAGGCGACCGCGCCGCCGCCGTCGAGGGTCGCCAGGGCCGCATCGACGTCGGCGGTCGCTCGGACGCCCAGGGTGCGCCCCAGCTCGGCGAGGTCGCCGGCGTCGCGCCCGACCTTCGCCGGGTCGCTGACGATCACCCCTGCCAGGCTCAGCCCAGGGTGCGCCGCGACCGCCCGGATGGACGCGCGGCCCATGTTGCCGGTGCCCCAGACGACCACCGGGACCGCTTGGTAGAACGTGTTCTCATCCGCCATGGACGGGACACTAGGCGGCCCGGAGCGCGAGCGGTAGTGCGACAGCGTGTCAGTTTTTGAGAGATCTTCACGAACTCGACGATCCCGCGGGATCCGTCAGAAGGGATAGCGCTCGATCTCCGCCTGCATCGTGACCCACTGCAGGTGACAGAAGGTGTCCAGGTTCGCCTCGGCGCCGCCGAAGTGCCCGCCGCTGCCCGAGGCCTTGATGCCGCCGAACGGGATGACGGCCTCGTCGTCGACCGTCTGGTCGTTGATGTGGACCATGCCCGACTCCAGCCGCGCACTGAGCTCGAAGCCACGCATCGCGTCGCCGGTGAGCACGCCGACCGAGAGCCCGTAGGGGTCGTCGTTGACGAGCGCGACCGCCTCCTCGACGTCGTCGTAGGCGATGACCGGGGCGACCGGGCCGAAGATCTCTTCGCGCGCGGCCGGGTGGTCGGGCCGGACGTCGGCGAGCACCGTCGGGCGGTAGAACAGCCCGTCGTAGGTGCCGCCCGCGGCGAGTCGGGCGCCGGCCGCGACGGTGTCGGTGACCAGCCCGTGCACCTTGTCACGCTGGCCGGCGTCGATGAGCGGGCCGAGCGCGACGTCGCCGGCGAACGGGTCGCCGACGCTCAGCGCCCCGGCCTTCGCGGCCAGCAGATCGGCGTACTCGTCGGCCAAGGCCCGGGGCACCAGGTGGCGACCGGTGGTCATGCAGATCTGGCCCTGGTGCAGGAACGACCCCCAGGCCCCGGCGGAGGCGGCTCGGTCGAGGTCGGCGTCGGGCAGCACGAGCAGGGCGTTGTTGCCACCGAGCTCGAGATGGACCTTCTTGAACATCGGCGCCGCCGTCGCCGCGATGGCGCGTCCCGCGGCCGTCGAGCCGGTGAAGCTCAGGCAGGGCACGTCCGGGTGGGCGACCAGCCGCTGTCCGGCCTCCGCTCCGCCGGGCAGCACCTGCAGGACGTCGTCCGGCAGCCCGGCCTCGTGCAGGATCTCGGCGAGGGCGACACCGCCGGCGACCGCGGTACGCGGGTCGGGCTTGAGGACGACGGCGTTGCCCAGCGCGAGCGCCGGGGCCACCGAGCGCATGGACAGGATCGCCGGGAAGTTGAACGGCGAGATGACGCCGACCACGCCGACGGGCACGTGCCGGGCGAGCGACATCCGGGGTCGGGTCGAGCGGAGCATCCGGCCGTACGGCGCCGACGCCGTCGCCGCAGCCTCACGCAGCTCCGAGACGACCAGCCCGTGCTCGAAGGCGGCCTTGCCCGGCGCGGAGCCGGCCTCGCGCTGCAGCCACGGGACCAGCCGCTCGGGCTCGGCCTCGGCGATCGCGGCCGCCCGGAGCAGGACCGCGGCCCTCCGGTCGTACGGCAGGTCGGCCCAGGCCCGCTGCGCGAGCCGGGCCCGCGCGACCGCCTGGTCGACGTCGGCGGCGAACGCCTCCTCGAGCGAGGCGAGCACCTCGCCGGTGGACTTGTCGGTGACGTCGATCATGCGGAGACCTCCTGGGTCGGGACGGGAGTGGTGGTGCGTTCGAACCGCTGCGGGATCACCACGATGGCGACCGCGGCGAGGACGGCGACGAACGCGAAGACGTAGAACCCCCACGGGTAGGCCAGGTCGGCGGTGACCAGGGCGCCGGTGATCGCGGGGCCGACGATCGAGCCCAGTCGTCCGACACCGGAGGCCAGGCCGAGGGCCGTGCCGCGCAGGTGCGGCGGGTAGTAGCGGGTGATCCACGCGTAGACGAGCACCTGGGCGCTGAAGACGAAGACCCCGGTCAGGAACACCGCGCCGTTGAGCACGAGGGTCGGCAGGTGCACGCTCAGCACGGCCAGCAGCACGGCGGCGGCGGCGAACCACCCCAGTGTGCTGCGCCGGATGCCCCGGGCGTCTCCGACGATGCCGGCCAGCACGAGTCCCGCGATGCCGCCGAGGTTGAGGAGCAGCAGCAGGGTCAGCGAGGCAGCGATCTCGTAGCCCGCCTCGCGCATGATCGTCGGCAGCCAGCTGTTGAGGCCGTAGACCAGCAGCAGACCCATGAAGCAGGCGGCCCAGGTGGCCAGGCTGGCGGTGCGGTACGGCGACCGCAGGATCTCCGAGGCGCGCGGCGCCGGCACCGCCGACTCCCCTTGGCCGGCGGTGGCACCGCGGCGAGCCAGCGCGACGGCGTTGGTCTCGGGGAGCTTGAGCCACATCAGCGGCAGGATGACGAGCCCGGCGACGCCGCCGATCACGAACAGCAGGTGCCACTGCGGCACGACGGCCAGCGCGACGAGCGCGGTCAGTACCGCGCCCACGTGGTAGCCGGTCATGGTCAGCGTGGTGGCGCGAGCCCGCTGGGTCTCCGGGGTCGCCTCGCTCATCATCGTGAGCGCGGCGGGCATGCAGGCGCCGAGGCCGAGACCGGCGACGAGGCGCAGCGCGCCGAAGGTCTCGGGGTTCGTCGCGAGCGGAACGGCGAGGGTGAACACCGAGAACAGCGCGATCGAGGCGAGGATGCAGCGGCGCCGGCCCCACCGGTCCGAGAGCGGGCCGACCAGGATGGCGCCGACCATGATCCCGACCAGGGAGATCGTGGTGACGAAGGTGGCCGAGGCCTTGTCCATGCCGACGTGTCCGCCGTCGAGGATGGTCGGCAACGCGGCGCTGAGGGCGACGATGTCGAAGCCCTCGAGGGTGACGGTCGCCCAGCAGAGGGCGCGGACCCAGGTCTGGGTCCGGTCGGGTGCGGTCATCGGTGCTCCTGGGATCAGTGCGGCGTGGTGAGGGTGGTGTCGACCTGGATCAGCCGGGGTCCGTCGGGCTCCCGGGCGAGCTCGCGCTCGAGGGAGGCGACGTCCTTGACCCGGGTGCCGGGCACGCCGTACCCCTCGGCGACGGGGACCAGGTCGAGGTCGGGGATGTCGAGGCCGGGGACGTCGGGGGTGCCGAGCAGACCCGCGAACCAGCGCAGCGCGCCATAGGTGCCGTTGCGCAGGATCACGATCGTGAGCGGCAGCCTCAGCTGGGCCGCCGTCCACAGTGCGGTGACGCCGTAGTTGGCCGAGCCGTCGCCGATCACGCCGACCACCCGGCGCTCGGGGCGGGCGAGCGCGACGCCGACCGCAGCGGGCAGGCCGAAGCCGAGCCCGCCGGAGGCCGGCCAGTAGAAGCTGCCGGGGGCGCGCAGGTCCATCTGGGCCCAGAAGTCGGCACTCGTCGACGTCGACTCGACGACGTAGGCGGTGTCGGCCGGTTGGGTGCGGCGCAGCGCCGCGAAGACCTCGGCGGGCTGCAGCCGGCCCGCCTCCCCCCGCGCCGGCTCCGGGCAGGCCACCCAGCGCCCGTCGTCGGGGCCTACCTCGTCCGGGACGCCGAGGTGCTCGGCGAGCAGCGCGACGACGGCGGCGGGCTCGGCGAGCAGGGTGTCGCCGAAGGGCGCCCGGGCCGCGGCCGCGTCGTCGTCGGTGACCTGCACGAGCGCGGTCCCCTCGGGGAGGTAGGCCGCGGGCTCGTGCTGGTGGTAGCGGAACACCGGCGCTCCGAGCACCACGACCAGGTCGTGGCCGCTCAGCGCGTCGTGGATCGCGCGGATGCTGGCGGGGAGCACGCCGCGGCACAGGCGGTGCCGGTTGGGGAACGGCAGCCGGTACGGCGACGGGGCCACTGCAACCGGCGCGTCGAGGTGTTCGGCGAGGCGGACCAGCAGGTCCATGGCGACCGTGCCGTCCAGGTCGGAGCCGAGCACGAGCAGCGGCGAGCGGGCGTCGGCGAGCCGTGCGGCCAGGTCCTCGACGACGGCCCGGTCGGCGCCGTGGGCGCGGCGCACACGCCGGCCCACCACGAGCTCGGAGCCGGCGGGCGCCGGGCGCTCCCAGTCGTCGTACGGGACGGAGACGAAGGAGGGGCCGCGCCGGCCCGCGGTCGCGCTGTGGATCGCCTCCGCGAGCGTGCGCGGGACGTCGTCGGCGCTCAGCGGCTCGGCGGCGAAGCCGGTCAGCGGCCGGGTGAGCTGGGCGGCGTCGACGTTGGCGAGCATCACGTCCTGGCCCACGGTCGAACGGACCTGCTGGCCGGCCAGGAGCAGCAGTGGCGAACGGGAGACGGCGGCGTTGCTCAGTCCACCCATCGCGTTGCCGGTGCCCGACGCGGCGTGCAGGCTCACCACGCCGAGGCCGCCGCCGGCCTGGGCGTAGCCGTCGGCCATGCCGATCGCCGCGCCCTCGTGGAGCGCCAGGACGTAGCGCACGCCCTCGGGCAGTCCGGCGAGGAACGGCAGCTCGTTGGAGCCGGGGTTCCCGAAGATCATGGAGACCCCGGCCTGCCGGAGCAGGGCGTGGCTGTGGTCGCGGATCGTGGCGGTCGTCACACGGGAACCGTAGGGTCGCGTCCCCATCGATGACCAATAGAATCGGCGGTGACGCCACATCGATGGCATCGATATCCAGAGGAGGCCGGAGTGGAGCTGAACGAGGTGCGGACGTTCGTGACGCTCTACGAGACCGGCTCGGTCACCGGCACCGCGGAGCGGCTCCACGTCACCCAGCCCACGGTGAGCTACACCCTCGCCAAGCTGCGACGACGCTTCGGCGACGACCTCTTCACCCGCTCCCGCACGGGCCTCGAGCCGAGCACCCAGGCCAGCGCGATGTACGGCCCCCTGCGGGAGGCCCTGCTGACGATCGAGCGCACCACGGGCGGCGCCGACACCTTCGACCCGGCGACGACCGACCGCGTCTTCACCGCGCTGCTCTCGGAGTTCGGCGAGCTGTCCTTCCTACCCCTGCTGCTTCCCGAGCTGGCCCGGCACGCGCCTCAGGCGAGGCTGCGGGTCGAGAGCCTCTCGGCCGAGGACGTCGTCGAGCAGCTGGTCCGCGGCCGCGTCGACCTCGCCCTGACCGGCGCCTTGATCGACGACGAGCGGCTGGAGCGCCGTCCCTTCATGAGCGTCGGCTGGGCGATCATCGCCGCCGCCGACCACCCGCGGATAGGGCAGCCGGTGATCGAGGCCGAGCAGTTCGCGGCCGAGCGGTTCATCCACGTCCGCAGCCGTGCCGGGCATGACGGGCCCACCCGGCTCCTCGACCAGGTCGGCCTACGCGGCCAGGTCGAGCTCGAGCTGACCAGTTACTCCTCGGCGCCCTATGTGGTCGCCGCGACCGAGCTCATCTCCATCGTGCCGCGCCACATCGCCGAGGTGTTCGCCCGGCGCCACGACCTGCAGGTCGTCGAGCTGCCCTTCTACGTCGCGCCGATCGACGTCGCCGCCTACATCCGGCGCACCCCCGGAACGGCCCAGCAGTGGCTCGCCGATCTCGTCGTCGAGACGCTGTCGCAGCGGCGGCTCTCCTAGCGACGAGCGGTGACGTAGCACGCGACAGCCGTCGCGGCGGCGACGTTGAGCGAGTCGACACCGTGCTCGATGGTGCGCGCCATGGGGATGATCGCGCGCCGGTCGGCCGCCTGCTCCCAGCGTGCGGACAGCCCGTGACCCTCGGAGCCGAGGACCAGCGCGACCTTGTCCCGGCCGGCCACCGCCTCCTCGATGGGCACGGCGTCCGCGGCCAGGGTCAAGGCGACGGTGGTGAAGCCGCGCTCGGTGAGACCCGGCAGGGCGTCGTACCAGTCCGGGAGCCGGGTCCAGGGCAGCGCGAACACGGCTCCCATGGCGACCTTGATCGCGCGGCGGTAGAGCGGGTCCGCGCAGCGGGGCGCGAGCAGGACGGCGTCGAAGCCGAGCGCGGCGCCGCTGCGCAGGATGGCGCCGACGTTGGTGTGGTCGACGAGGTCCTCGAGGACCAGGATCGTGCGCGCTCCGGCGAGGACCTCGTCGAGGCCCGGCAGCGGACGGCGCTCGAGCGAGGCCAGGGCGCCGCGGTGGACGTGGAAGCCGGTGACCTCCTCGGCCAGGTCCTCGGACAGCACGTAGCAGGGAGCCTCGGAGCGGTCGAGCACGTCGGCGAGGCCGTCGAGCCAGCGTGGCGCCATCAGGAAGGAGCGTGGTGCGTAGCCGGCCTCGACGGCTCGTCGTACGACCTTCTCCCCCTCGGCGAGGAACAACCCGTGCTCGGCCTCGAGGTGCTTGCGGAGCTCGACGTCGCGCAGGTCGCGGTAGTCGGCCAGCCGCGGATCGGCGGGGTCGGTGATCTCGACGAGCTCGGCCATCGGGCTGCGCTCAGAAGGCGTCGGGGTGGGCCACGGCGACGACCTCGCCGATCACGATGATCGCGGGCGGCTTGACGTCCTCCTCGGCCAGGCGTGTGGCGAGGGTGCCGAGCGTGGCCAGGACGGTGCGCTGGGTGGGCATGGTGCCGTCGCAGATCACCGCGACCGGCGTGCCCTCGGGACGGCCGCCGGCGACGAGCGCCTTCGCGATGTGCGGGGCGTTCTCGACGCCCATCATCACGACCACGGTCCCCTGCATCTGCGCGAGCGCGTCGTAGCTCACCAGCGACTCGGGATGCCCCGGGGGGAGGTGGCCGGAGACCACGGTGAACTCGTGGGTGACACCGCGGTGGGTGACCGGGATGCCGGCGATGCCCGGGACCGAGACGGGCGAGGTGAGGCCGGGGATCACGGTGACGGGTACGCCGGCCGCCCGGCACGCGATGATCTCCTCGAAGCCGCGGCCGAAGACGAAGTTGTCGCCACCCTTGAACCGGACCACCCGCTTCCCGGCCTGCGCGCGCTCGACGATGATCCGGTTGATCTCCTCCTGCTGGGCCGACCGGCCGCGCGGCAGCTTGGCGACGTCGACCAGCTCGACGTCGCTGGGCAGGTCGCCGAGCAGCTCGCGCGGCGCGAGCCGGTCGGCGACGACCACGTCGGCCGCCATCAGCGCCTTGCGCCCCGCGATGGAGATCAGCTCGGGGTCGCCCGGTCCCCCGCCCACCAGCGTGACGCCGGGCGTGCGCTCCGGCGTACCGGCGCGGTGGTGGGGCGCGGCGATGGTGCCGTCGCGCAGGCCGGCGACGATCTCGTCGCGCACCGAGGCGGAGCGCCGCGGGTCACGGTTGCCGACCACGGCCACGGTGATGCCGGCCTCACGACCGACCGCCGGCGTCCACGCCGTACCGAGCGTGGCGTCGTCGGAGCGGACGCAGAACACCCGCTGGGCCTCGCACAGCGCCGAGACGTGGTCGTTGACGGCCCGGTCGTCGGTGACCGCGATGACGTACCACGCGCCGTCCACGTCGGAGTCGGCGAACGCCCGCTCGTGCCAGGTGATCTCGCCCGAGCCGACCAGACCCTCGATGGCCGGGGTGACCGACGGCGAGACGACGTGGACGTCGGCGCCGACGGCGATCAGCTGCGGCACCCGGCGTTGGGCCACATGGCCCCCGCCGACGACGAGCACGCGGCGCCCGGCGAGGCGCAGACCGGAGGGGTACGGCGGGAAGTCGCTCACGCCGACCATTCTCCCGGCATGCACCGGGGCGCCCCTGACACGGGACCAGTACCCGGACTAACTTCGGTGACATGAGTCTCGATCGCCCGGTCACCCCGGACCCCTACCCCCTGCTCCCCGCCGCTGCGTCCTTCGCCGTGACGAGCGAGGACGTCACCGCCGGACAGCCGCTCAAGGCCGACCAGGTCTACGACGGCGGGAACACCTCGCCGCAGCTGAGCTGGGAGCCTGGCCCCGAGGGCACCCAGAGCTACGTCGTGACCTGCTTCGACCCGGATGCGCCCATCCCGAGCGGGTTCTGGCACTGGGTCGCCGTCGACATCCCGGCCGACGTGACCAGCCTCGACACCGGGGCAGGCGCGTCCGACGCCACCCTGCCCGAGGGCGCCTTCCACGTCCGCAACGACTTCGGCACGCTCGACTTCGCCGGCGCCGCACCGCCCCAGGGCGACCAGGTCCACCGGTACTTCTTCGTCGTCCACGCCGTCTCGCAGGCGCAGCTCGGCGTGGACAGCTCCGCCACGCCCGCCGTCGTCGGCTTCAACCTGGCGTTCAAGACGCTCGGCCGGGCGATCCTGCACGGGACCTACCAGCACTGATCCGAGCGCGGGGACTCTCCGAGGGACGAGGAGAGTCCCCGAAGAGCGAGGAGGTCGAGGACGCGTCACGAGACCAGGTGAGGTGCTGCCGGAACTGTCCGTGGAGAGTTCCGGCAGCGCGGCCAGGCGTCTCGTGACGGTTGCTGCGCAACCTCCTCGACGTCCGGGGTCACAGCCCCATCGACTTAGCGATGATCAGCTTCATCACCTCGGACGTGCCGCCGTAGATCCGGGTGACCCGGGTGTCGGCGTAGAGCCGGGCGATGGGGTACTCGTTCATGTAGCCGTAGCCGCCGTGCAGCTGCAGGCAGCGGTCGATGACCCGCCCGGCGACCTCGGTGCAGAACAGCTTGGCGGAGGCGGCGTCCACGGCGGTCAGCTCGCCGAGGTCGTGGGCCTCGAGGGCCCGGTCGCACACGGCCTGGGCGGCGTCGACCTCGCTCTGGCAGGCGGCCAGCTCGAACTTGGTGTTCTGGAAGGAGGCCACCGTCGCACCGAAGACCTTGCGCTCCTCGACGTAGGCCTGGGTGAACCGGATCGCGGCGGCGGCCTGGGCGTAGGCGCCGTACGCGATGCCGAGGCGCTCCTGCGGCAGGTTCTGGCCGAGGTAGGAGAAGCCTTCGTTCTCCTCACCGAGCAGGTCGGTGGCGGGGACCATCACGTCGGTGAACGACAGCTCGGCGGTGTCGGAGGTGCGCAGGCCGAGCTTGTCGAGCTTGCGCCCGACCGCCCAGCCCTCGGACTTCGTGTCGACGCAGAACAGGGAGATCCCGAAGCGGCGGTTGCTCTCCAGCGGCGGGGACGTGCGGGCACACACGATGACGCGGTCGGCGAGCACACCGCCGGTGATGAAGGTCTTCGCCCCGTTGAGGACGTAGTGGTCCCCGTCGCGCTTGGCGGTGGTCTGCATTCCGGCGAGGTCCGAGCCGGTGCCCGGCTCGGTCATCGCGATCGCCCACATCTCGGTGCCAGCGACGAAGCCCGGCATCCAGCGCTTGAGCTGCTCGGGGGTGCCGAGCTTGAGGAGGTACGGCAGGCACAGCTCCACGTGCACCCCGGACCCGCCGAGGTTCACGCCCGCCCGGGCGCACTCCTCGGTGAGGATCGCGGAGAACTTGAACGAGTGGATCCCGGCGCCGCCGTACTCCTCGGGGACCTCGATGCCGAAGACACCCAGGTCTCCGAGCTTGGTGTAGAGCTCGCGCGAGACCTGGCCCGCGTCGTACCACTCCTGGTAATGGGGGACGACCTCCGTCTCCAGGAAGGCACGGATCGTCCGGCGGTAGTCCTCGTGGTCCTCGTTGAACACTGTGCGGCGCATGCGCTCATGCTGCCACCGGCGTCAACGGGCCGGACCAGCGGACCGGGCCAGCGGACCGGGTCAGCGGACCGAGCTGCCGCCCGCCTCGCGCAGCAGCTGCTCGAACGGCGTGGGCGCCGCGAGCTCGTCGTCGACGGTACGACGCCGCGGCGCCCTCTCTGGCGCGGAGCCGCCCCCGAGCAGCGCCGCCAGCTCGCCGGCCGCGCGCTCGACCCGCTTGTCCAGGGAGCCGTCGTCGGTGGCGCCGAAGTCCTCGCTCGCCGCGAACACCCCGGTGGGTACGACGACCGCCCGCAGGTAGGCGAGCAGCGGACGCAGCGCGTGGTCGAGGACCAGGCTGTGCCGGGCGGTGCCGGCGGTGGCCGCGATGACGACGGGCTTCCCGTCGAGCATGCCGTTCTCCAGGACGTCGAAGAAGGTCTTGAAGAGCCCCGAGTACGACGCCGAGAACACCGGCGTCACGACGACCAGTCCGTCCGCGTGCCGCACGGCCTCGATAGCCTGCGCGAGCTCGCCGGTGGCGAAGCCGGTCAACAGGTGGTCGGCCAGCGCGTGGGCCAGCGGTCGGAGCTCGACGTGCTGGACGTCGACCTCCCGGCCGCGTGCGCCCACGGCCCGCGCAACGGCGTCGCCGAGCTTGTCGGCGAGCAGCTTCGTCGACGACGGGACGGAGAGTCCCGCCGAGACGACGACGATCCTGGTGGTCATGCCTGGACCTCCTCAGCCTCTTCGGCACGGTCGGTGGTGCCGGTCATGGTGTCCTTCGCGTGGACCGTGACGTCCTTCGCGCCACCCGCCGCCGCGACGAGCGAGGCGTGGGTCGGGGCGTCCGGGACGGTGTCGGGACGACCCTCGGCGAAGCCCCTGCGCATCTCGGGCAGGATCTCGCCGAGCAGGTCGAGCTGCTCGAGGACCGTCTTGAGCGGCAGCCCGGCGTGGTCGACCAGGAAGAGCTGGCGCTGGTAGTCGCCGGCGTACTCCCGGAACGACAGGGTCCGTTCCAGCACCTGCTGGGGCGAGCCGACGGTCAGCGGCGTGTGCTCGGTGAAGTCCTCGAGCGACGGGCCGTGGCCGTAGACCGGGGCGTTGTCGAAGTACGGGCGGAACTCGCGTACGGCGTCCTGGCTGCTCTTGCGCATGAAGAACTGCCCGCCGAGGCCGACGATCGCCTGCTCGGCCGTGCCGTGGCCGTAGTGCGCGAAGCGCTCGCGGTACAGCGCGACCATCTGCTCGGTGTGCGACTTCGGCCAGAAGATGTGGTTGTGGAAGAAGCCGTCGCCGTAGTACGCCGCCTGCTCGGCGATCTCGGGGCTGCGGATCGAGCCGTGCCACACGAACGGTGCGACGCCGTCGAGCGGGCGCGGGGTCGAGGTGTAGCCCTGCAGCGGGGTCCGGAAGCGGCCCTCCCAGTCGACGTCGGACTCGGTCCACAGCCGGCGCAGCAGCGCGTAGTTCTCGATCGCCAGGTTGATGCCCTGCCGGATGTCCTTCCCGAACCAGGGGTAGACCGGGCCGGTGTTGCCGCGGCCCATCATCAGGTCGACGCGGCCGTCGGTGAGGTGCTGGATCTTGGCGTAGTCCTCGGCGATCAGCACCGGGTCGGTGGTCGTGATCAGCGTCGTGGCGGTCGACAGGATGATGTTCTCGGTCTGCGCGCCGATGTAGGCGAGCGTCGCGGTCGGGTTGGACGCGATGAACGGCGGGTTGTGGTGCTCGCCGGTCGCGAACACGTCGAGGCCGATCTCCTCGGCCTTCTTCGCGATGGCGACGGTGGCCTTGATCCGCTCGTACTCCGACGGCGTCTGCCCGGTGGTCGGGTCCGTGGTGACGTCGCCGACGGTGAAGATGCCGATCTGCATGCCCATGGTTTCGCGCTCCTGGTGGATGGTGGTCAGTCACCCGGCTCAACAGATGACATGTCAACTATATTCCATCCGGGCCCCGGCGTCAGCGCCGGGCCAGCACCAGCACCGCCCGGTCGTCGTCGCCGCGCTCGACCAGGTCCACGATCCGCTGTGCCGCGCCCTCCCAGCCGCCGAGGTACGACGTGCGGGCGGTCTCCTGCAGCCAGGCGATCCCTTCGTCGATGTCCGCCGAGCACGACTCGACCACGCCGTCGGTGTAGAACATCAGCGCGTCCCCTGTCCCGAGGACGCCGCCGCTCTCGACGATCTCCGGCAGCTCGCTGACACCGAGCGCGGTCCCGCGGGCGTTGTCGATGCGCCACCGCTGCTCGTTCGCCGACCAGACGAGGGCGGGCGGGTGCCCCGCGCTGCGGATCAGGTAGTGCCCGGTGGCCAGGTCGAGGTCGAGCTGGACCGCGGTCGCGATCGCCTCGTCCGAGGGCTGGCGCAGCAGGAAGGCGTTCGCGTCCAGCAGCAGCTCCTCGCCCGGTACCACCGGGATCAGGCTCTCCAGCGCCCCGGCGAACTGCAGGGCTGCCGGCACCGCCGCCTCGCCACCGCCGCACACGTCGACCAGGACCGTCCGCAGCCGCCCGGCAGCGACCTGCAGGTCGGCCACGATGAAGTCGCCGCCGTACGCGTGGCCGTGGGCGGCCAGCATCGCCGACTGGTGCCGCCAGCCGTCCGGGAGCGCGGGCATCCGGCCGCGGGCGAGCAACCGCTCGCGCAACCGGGCCCAGCTGACGCCCTCCTCCATTCGGCACAGCGTAGGAGACGGACCCCCGCCGTCGACCTCTTCCCTAGGGAAGAGCTGATCGATCCCGCCTGCTACGCGTCGCGACGCACGCACGCTGGCGGCGTTGCAGACGCTCGACGTGCGCCCAGCATGGCTTCGCGCCTGCGCCTTGCCATCGCGCGCGCCTCGTGACGCTCGCGACGGCGCCATCGATCAGCTCTTCCCTAGACTTTCGCCGTGACCGACACGAGGGACGTCGACATCCTGGGTGAGCCGTGGACGGCGGAGACCATCGCGCTCGAGGACGACTTCGAAGGCGAGGTCGTCGCGACCCTGGTCAGCCGCCCGGCCGCGGAGCCCGACGGTCCGGCCACCCTGCACGTGCACGGGTTCTCCGACTACTTCTTCCACACCGAGTACGGCGAGTGGTGGCTCGCGCACGGGCACGCGATGTACGCGCTCGACCTGCGCAAGTACGGGCGATCCCTGCGACCGCACCAGTCGGCGACCTACGTCGCGGACCTGACCGACTACTTCGCCGAGCTGGACGCCGCCTGGGAGCGGATCACCGTGCGCGACGGGCACCGGCAGGTCGTGCTGTCGGGCCACTCCACCGGCGGGCTGGTCGTGGCGCTGTGGGCCGACGAGCGCCGGCCGCCCGAGCTGGCCGGCCTGCTGCTCAACTCGCCGTGGCTCGACCTGCAGGGCAAGGCCTGGCTGCGCTCCCCCGTCGCGAACCGGATGATCGAGGAGGCCGGCCGGCGACGCCCGATGCGGGAGCTGCCGCGCGACGTCAGCGGCTACTACGGCCGCAGCCTGCACCGCGACCACGAGGGCGAGTGGGACTTCGACCTCACCTGGAAGCCGGTCGAGTCCTTCCCGGTGCGCTTCGGCTGGCTGCGCGCCGTGCGGCAGGGCCACGCCCGCCTCCAGGCCGGGCTCGACGTACCCGCGCCGGTGCTGGTGCTCTCCTCCGACCGCACCGGTCAGCCGGCCGGGATGGACGAGGACGTCTTCTCCACCGACATCGTGCTCGACGTCGAGCAGATCCGGCGCTGGTCGGTCGCCGTCGGCCGGCACGTCACCTACGCCGCCGTGCCCGGCGCGGTGCACGACGTGGTGCTCTCGCGCAGCGGGCCGCGGGCGCGGGCGTACGACGAGATCGAGCGCTGGCTGCGCGCCTACATTCAGCTGCAGCGGTAGACGCCGTCGGAGTGGGTGTAGCAGTCGTCGACACTGCTCTCGGCCCACACCCCGAGCACGATCACCGCGGCGACGCCGAGCAGGAAGAGCGCGAAGCCGATCCAGCCGATGATGATGCCGGCCGTCGCCAGGCCCCCGCCCTGGTCGTTGCGCTGCCGGATCTGGCCCTTGGCGATGTGGCCGAGGATCGCGCCGACGATGCCGGTCGCCCCGAGGCAGGCGGTGAGCGAGATGATGCTGACGACGAGCGAGGCGATGGCCAGGCCGTTGGTGGTCGGGGTCGGCGGGTAGCCGTAGGGCGCCACCGGCTGGCCGTACGGCTGCGCCGGCTGCCCGTAGGGCTGGCCGTACTGACCCGAGGGCTGGCCGTAGGGCTGGTACGGGTCGTTCTCGGGCGGCGGAGTCGTCATGGCGGAAGGATCCCACGCGCCCACGAGCCGGGCCACTAGGGTCTCCCCATGGCCGCATTCCAGCTCGACCCCGTGACCGGACTCTCCCTGGGTCGCATCGCCATCGGCGTCGGCGCACTCGCCGCGCCCTCGACCACCGCCCGCGTGCTCGGCCTCGACCCGGCCGCGAACCCGCAGCTCGACTACATGGGCCGGATGTTCGGTGCCCGCGAGATCGCTCTCGGCGCGGTGACGCTGGTGTCCCGGGGTGCGCTGCGCCGCAACCTCACCGCCGTCGGCATCGCCGTCGACGGAGCCGACCTCGCCAACGGCGTGATCGAGCTCGGTCAGAAGAACGTCTCCAAGCTGGCCAGCGGGATGCTGATCGGCGCGGCGGCCGGTGCGGTCGGCTCGGGCGTGCTCGCCCTGGTCCGCGGCCGCGGCCGGGCCAAGGCCGCCTGACCGGACTCACCCGGACCGGCTCACCAGCCCAGGCTCACCAGCCCAGGCTCACCAGCCCAGGCTCACCAGCCCAGGCTCACCAGCCCAGGCTCACCACAGCAGGTTGGCCACGGCCACCAGGCCGACGACCACGATCACGGCACGCAGCACGATCGGCGGCAGCCTGCGGCCGATCGCGGAGCCGAGCAGGCCGCCGCAGACCGCGCCGACGCCGACGAGCAGCACGAGCAGCCAGTCGACCTTCGCCTCGCTGCCGAACAGGCCCAGCTCGGCCACGCCGACGAACACCAGCCCCGCGACCCCGTTGACGACGGCGACGAGCACGTTCTTGACACCGTTGAGGCGTTGCAGCGACTCGGAGATGCCGATCCCGAGCACCCCCATCAGCAGCACGCCCTGCGCCGCGCCGAAGTAGCCGCCGTACACGCCGGTGCCGAACACGGCCAGCGGCACCCACCAGGACCGCTCGACGGCGCCCTCCTCGCGGTGCTCGGCACGGGCAGCGACCGCCTTCGACAGCCGCGGTTGCACGACGACGAGGACGATGCCGAGCAGGATCAGCACCGGAACGGCGGCCTTGAACGCCCCCGGCGGCAGCACCAGCAGCAGCACGGCGCCGAGCACGCCGCCCGCGGTCGAGAACGCCAGCAGGCGCAGGATCCGGTCGCGCTGCCCGACCAGCTCGCGGCGGTAGCCCACGGCGCCCGCGATCGAGCCGGGCACCAGGCCCAGGCTGTTGGACATGTTGGCGGTGACCGGCGGGACGCCGAGGGCGAGCAGGGTCGGGAAGGTGATCAGCGTGCCCGAGCCGACCACGGCGTTGATCGTGCCGGCGCCGACCCCGGCGAGCAGGACCGCCGCGATCTCGAGGAGGGTCACTCCGCGGAGGGGTCCTTCTGGCCCGGGTGGGCCGCGCTCTCGGCCTCGGCGATCGCCTCCTGGACGGCAGCGCTGGTGCCGGTGTCGGGCAGCTCGAGCTCGGTCGGGCCCATGTCGACCCGCTTCGCCGGACCCGGGGTGGACTTCGGGATGCCGGCGATCTCGTGGATCGAGGAGCCGAGACCCTCGAGGGCCTTGGTGATCTCCGAGGGGATCACCCACACCTTGTTGGCGTCGCCCTCGGCGATCTTCGGCATCATCTGGAGGTACTGGTAGGCCAGCAGCGACTGGTCCGGCCGCCCGTCGTGGATAGCCTGGAAGACGGTCTGGATGGCCTGGCCCTCACCCTGGGCGCGCAGGATCTGCGCCTCGCGCTCGGCCTGGGCCCGCAGGATCTGGGACTCCCGCTCGCCCTCGGCGTTGAGGATCGCGGACTGCTTGTTGCCCTCGGCCGTGAGAATGGCGGACTGACGAGCACCCTCGGCGGTCAGGACGAGGGCGCGCTTGTCGCGCTCGGCGCGCATCTGCTTCTCCATCGCGTCCTTGATCGACGGCGGCGGCTCGATGCCCTTGATCTCCACGCGCTTGACCTTGATGCCCCACCGCCCGGTCGTCTCGTCGAGAACGGCGGACAGCCCGCTGTTGATGGACTCGCGGCTGGTCAGGGTCTGCTCGAGGTCCATGCCGCCGACGACGTTGCGCAGCGTGGTCATGGTGAGCTGCTCGATGGCCTGGATGTAGTTGGAGATCTCGTACGTCGCCGCGATCGGGTCGGTCACCTGGAAGTAGATGACGGTGTCGATGTCGACGGTGAGGTTGTCCTCGGTGATCGCCGACTGCGGCGGGAAGCTCACGACCTGCTCACGCAGGTCGATGACGTAGTGCACCTTGTCGACGAACGGCAGCACGAAGTTGAGGCCGGCCGGCAGGGTCTCCTTGTACTTGCCGAAGCGCTCCACGATGCCGGTGTAGGCCTGCGGGATCACTCGGATCGACTTCGCGACCACGGTGATCACCAGCAGGAGCAGCAGGGCGAGCAGGACCAGGACGATCATCGGGGCTCCTCGATCTGGGGGTCGGACACGGGACGGACGTGGGCGGTGGCGCCGACGATGGAGACGACCTCCACCGCCTCACCGACGGCCAGACTGCCCTCCGGGGGCTCGGCGACGGCGAGCCAGGACTCGCCGCCGATCTTCACCCTGCCCGGTCGGTGCTCGGCGACCGGCTCCGTGACGATCCCCCGGCTGCCGACCAGGCTGGCCGGCCCGAGCACGAGGTCCGGACCGCCGTGCAGCCGGCGTACCAGCTGCGGCCGGACCCCGGCGAGCAGGGCCACCGCGGCGGCCGAGGCGACCAGGACCGTGACGACGACGTTGTCGGTGACCAGTGCGGTCAGCGATCCGGCGACGGCGCCGCCGGCGAGCATGAGCAGGAACAGGTCCAGGCTGAGCAGCTCGGCCAGGGCCAGTGCGATCCCGACGCCCAGCCAGGTCTCCCACAGGTGGTCCCGCAGCCAGTCCATGCCACGACTCTAGTTGAGAGCCCTCTACGTCACCCGCGGTGGTGCTGCTTGCGGCGGGCCGCGTAGCGCCCGTCGTGGTTCTCGAGTACCAGGGGCATGCCGAAGGTGGCCGAGAGCGCCTCGGCCGTCATCGTCTCCTCGATCGGGCCCTCCGCGACCACCTGGCCGCCGCGGAGCATGAGGACGTGGGTGAACCCCGGCGGGATCTCCTCGACGTGGTGCGAGACCAGCACCGTCGCGGGCGAGAGGGGGTCGTAGGCGAGGACCGAGAGGGTGGACACGAGGTCCTCGCGGCCGCCGAGGTCGAGCCCGGCCGCCGGCTCGTCGAGCAGCAGCAGCTCGGGGTCGGTCATCAGGGCCCGGGCGATCTGGACCCGTTTGCGCTCGCCCTCGCTGAGGGTGCCGTAGGTGCGGTCGGCGAGCCCGGCGACGCCGACCTCGCGCAGCAGCGCGTCGGCGCGGTCGTGGTCGACGGCGTCGTACGCCTCGTTCCAGCGGCCCAGCACGGCGTACGACGCGGTGAGCACCAGGTCGCGCACGGTCTCGTTGCGCGGGATCTGCTCGGCGACGGCGGCGCTGGAGACACCGATCCGGGGGCGCAGCTCGAAGATGTCGACGGTGCCGAGCAGCTCGCCCAGCAGGCCCACCGCGCCCGCGGTCGGGTGCAGCTGTGCCGCGGCGATCTGCATCAGGGTGGTCTTCCCCGCTCCGTTCGCGCCGAGCACGACCCACCGCTCGCCCTCACGGACCACCCAGCTGACACGGTCGAGCAGGGTCGCCCGGCCACGACGCACGGACACCTCGGCGAGCTCCAGCACGGCGGACATGCGAGCCACCTTAACGAGTCCGCGGGCAGTAGGGTCGCCGGGTGAGCGCACTCCCCGTCTCGGCCCGGCTGGCGTGGTGGGGAACCGCCTGGCTGCGCGGACGGGTCGGCCCCGACGAGGTCCTCGACGCCGTCCACGGCGACGACGTGACCCACGTCGTGAGCACCTCCGACGGACCGTCCTCGCTGCTGCTCGAGCTCGCCGCCGCCCGCAACGCCGGGGCCGACGGGGTCGCTGCAGCGTTCCCGGCACCGGGCGATCCGGCCGGGCTGCGGGGGCCGCGGGAGCTCACGACAGCAGCCGTCGAGGCCGGCGAGGTGGTGCTCCTGCCCGGCACGGGCCTGGTCCCGCGACAGGTCGGACGCGCCGTCGAGTGGACAGTGCTGCCCGCCGAGCGCCGGCCGCCGCCCGACCTCGGCGACGCCGACCGGCAGCTGCGCGCGGTCCTCCTCACGGCGGCCAACCTGCTCGCCGATCTCGACGTCGCCCGATGGCAGCCGCTGGTCGCCGACGAGCTGCACGACCTGCGCACCGCCGTACCCGTGCTGGCTCCGGCCGGTACGCCGCCCCGCTGCATCGACCTCGCCGGCCGGGCGTTGCACCTCGAGGCGGTCGTGGAGCTCGCGCTGCGCGACGACGGAGGGGCGCTGTCGGCGGGCGAGGCGGGCATCCGCCGGGCCGCGCTCGAGCCGCTCGAGCGAGCCGCCAGGCACGCGCTGACGGCGGCCTGCTCGCCCGACGGCTGGCCACCGGCGTGAGCCGGGGCCGCGCAGCGGTAGCCTGCACCCCGCGATGAGCCCTCACGATGCAGCGGACGACACCCTCCTGATCACCGTCACCGGAGCCGACCGGCCCGGCGTCACCTCCACGGTGCTGGAGAGCCTCGCCGGCTCCGGCGTGAGTGTCGTCGACCTCGAGCAGATCCTGATGCGCGGCCGGCTCGTCCTCGGCGTCCTGGTGACCGCGCCGCGCGACCGCAAGAAGCTGCGCCGGCAGCTGGAGGCGACGGTCGAGGCGCTCGGCATGACGGTCGAGATCGAGAAGGGCTCGGGCGACAACCGCTCCCGCCACCAGGACCGGGCGCACGTCACCGTCATCGGTGCGCCGCTCAAGGCCTCGGCCATGGCCGCCATCGCCGGCCGGATCGCCGACTGCGGCGGCAACATCGACCGGATCGAGCGGATGGCGCGCTACCCCGTCACCGCTCTCGAGCTCGACGTCTCCGGCGCGCGCCCCGACCGGCTGCGGCAGCTGCTGGCCGTCGACGCGGCCGCCCACCGCATCGACGTGGCCGTCCAGCCCGCCAACCTGCTGCGCCACGGCGTGCGGCTGATCGTGATGGACGTCGACTCGACCCTGATCCAGGGCGAGGTGATCGAGATGCTCGCCGAGCACGCCGGCTTCGGCGCGGAGGTCGCCGACGTCACCGAACGGGCGATGCGCGGCGAGCTCGACTTCGAGCAGTCGCTGCGGGCCCGGGTGAAGCTGCTCGCCGGTCTCGACGAGTCCGTCCTCGACGCCGTCTACGACGCCATCGTCGTCAACCCCGGCGCCCGCACCATGGTGCGCACCCTGCGCCGCCTCGGCTACCGCTTCGCCATCGTCTCCGGCGGCTTCAGCCAGATCACCGACCGCCTCGCCGAGGACCTCGGCATCCACCGGGCCCGCGCCAACACCCTCGAGATCGTCGACGGCAAGCTCACCGGCGAGGTCGTCGGCGAGGTCGTGGACCGGGCCGGGAAGGCCAGCGCGCTGCGGGAGTTCGCCGCCGACCTCGGCATACCCGAGGACGCCACCATCGCCATCGGCGACGGCGCCAACGACCTCGACATGCTCGCCGCCGCGGGCCTGGGCATCGCCTACAACGCCCGCCCTGTCGTCCGGGAGGCCGCGGACACGGCCCTCAACGTGCCGTACCTCGACGCGATCATGTACCTGCTCGGCATCACCCGCGAGGAGATCGAGGCGGCCGACGCGGCGGCGGGCATCGTCACGCCGGCACCGCCGGTGTGATTTTGGCCGTCGCTTCGCTCCGGCATGTCGGCCGCCCTTTTGCGCGTCGCCTTCCTCCGCTGCGCTCGCTGGCGCTCGCTCCGCTCCGTCCAGGCAACGCGGGGCGCCCGACGAAAGACACTCAGCCGAGTGTGGTGCACACACGCGTGGCATCCGTCTGGAGCTCGTCGCGCCGCCCGCCGTTTCTGCACGGAGGAGCGAGCGAGGAACGAGCGAGCGGGGGAGGAAGAAACGGCGCCAAAGGCGGCGCGACATGCGAGCGAAGCGAGCCAAACCAACACCGTGAGTCCCTCACGAGACGCACCGCCCCCGTGCCAAGAGCCGGCTCACGCCGCCTTGCTCAGCCCCGCCCCACCTGGAACGCGAGCAACCGGCACCCGACCGGCACCACGTCGTCCCACGTGCCGTCGACGGCGAAGACCGCGGCCGCACTCGTCGGGAAGCTGCCCAGCTCGATCGCGCCCGACGCCTGGCCCTCACCGTCGTCGAGGAGCTGCACCAGCATGGCCATCGTCGGGTTGTGGCCGACCACGATCACCGTCGACGCGTCGTCGGGGGTGCTGTGCACCAGCTCCAGGACGCCGGCCTCGTCGGTGCCGTAGAGGGCGCCGTCGATCTGGGGGGCGAGGTCCCAGCCGGCGCCGCTGGCCAGGACGTCCCAGGTCTCGCGGGTGCGGGCGGCGTACGACACGTAGGCGACGTCAGGCACGACCCCGGCGCCGGCCAGCCACTTCCCCAGGGCGCGGCCGTCATCTCGGCCCCGCTCGCTCAGCACGCGTTCGACGTCGGAGGCGGCGAACTGCTCGGCCTTGGCGTGTCGGACGACGACGAGCAGCCGTTGCTTCTCCACCCGGGCATCGTAGTCCCCGTGACGCCCTACGGAATCACCCATCTGGTGCCGCTGGCGGTGTTCGCCGTGGGGCTGGTGGTGGCCGTGCTGCGGGGACGGCGCGATGCGTCGCACGACGGACCGAGCCGGTTCAGCCGGACCCTCGCGGTGCTCATTCCCCTGGCCACGGTGCCGCTGCAGCTGGTCGACCTGCTGGTGAACTTCGACCTCGACGTGACACTGCCGCTGCACCTGTGCGACCTGGCGTGGATCGCGGCGACGTGGGCGCTGTGGACGCACCGGCCGCTGGCGGTGACGCTCACCTACTTCTGGGGCCTGACCCTGACCATCCAGGGGGTCGTCACGCCCTCGCTCAACGAGGACTTCCCGCACCCGCGGTACTTCGCGTTCTGGGCGCTGCACCTGCTGATCGTGTGGTCGGCGGTCTACCTGGTGGTGGGGCTGCGCAAGGCGCCCCGGTGGCGTGACTACCGCGCAGCGGTCGCGGTGACGCTGGGGTGGGCCGTGGCGACGTACGCCTTCAACGTGGTGGCCGACACGAACTACGGCTACCTGGTGCGCAAGCCGGGCACGTCGATCCTCGACCTCCTCGGCCCGTGGCCGTGGTACGTGCTCGAGGAGGTCGGGATCGTCGTCGTGGTGTGGGCGCTGCTCACCGTCGCTGCGCAACGGTGGGCGCGTCGTACCGGATAGGTCGTCAGGCGCCCATCGCGTGGAAGCCGCCGTCGACGTGGACGATCTCGCCGGTCGTGGCCGGGAAGAGGTCCGACAGCAGCGCGCAGACGGCCTTGGCGGTCGGCTCCTGGTCGGTGTTGTCCCAGCCGAGCGGCGACTTGGTCGACCACATCGACTCGAGGTCCTCGAAGCCCGGGATCGCCTTGGCCGCGAGGGTGCGCAGCGGGCCGGCGGAGACCAGGTTGACCCGGATGCCGTCGCCGCCGAGGTCGCGGGCGAGGTAGCGGGCGCACGACTCCAGGCCCGCCTTCGCGACGCCCATCCAGTCGTAGACCGGCCACGCGACGCTGGCGTCGAAGGTGAGCCCGACGACCGAGCCGCCCTCGCTCATCAGCGGGCGGCAGGCGACGGCGAGGGACTTGAGGGAGTACGCCGAGACCTGGACGGCCTGCGCGACGTCCTCCCAGGGGCCCTCGAGGAACTTGCCGCCGAGCAGCGTCTCGGGGTTGCCGTAGGCGATCGAGTGGACGACGCCGTCGAGCTTGGCGTCCGGGCCGAGCGCCTCGCGGACCGCGTCCGGGAGGGCGGCCAGGTGCTCGGCGTCGGTGACGTCGAGCTCGATGACGGCGGGCAGCTCGGGGAGCCGCTTGACGATGCGGCGGGTGATCCGCAGCGCCTGGCCGAAGTTGGAGACGAGCACGGTCGCGCCCTGCTCCTGAGCGAACTTCGCGACCGCGAAGCCGATCGAGGTGTCGAGGGTGACACCCGCGACGAGGATGTTCTTGCCTGCGAGGATTCCGGTCATTGTCAGTGCCCCATTCCCAGTCCGCCGTCCACGGGGATCACCGCGCCGGTCACGTACGCCGCCTCGGGGCTGGCAAGGAACAGCACCGCCCCGGCGATCTCGGTCGGGTCGGCGTACCGACCCAGCGGGACCTGGTTGCGGATCCCTTCCTTCTGCTCGTCGGTCAGCACCGCGGTCATGTCGGTGTCGACGTACCCGGGCGCCACGACGTTCGCCGTGATCGAGCGCGGCCCGAGCTCACGCGCCAGGGAGCGCGCCATGCCGACCAGGCCGGCCTTGGAGGCGGCGTAGTTGACCTGACCCGGCGAGCCGAGCAGGCCCACCACGCTGGAGATGAAGATGATCCGGCCCTTCTTCTGCCGCAGCATGCCCTTGGCGGCGCGCTTGGCCAGGCGGAAGGAGGCCGTGAGGTTCGTGTCGATGACCGAGGACCAGTCGTCCTCGGACATGCGCAGCAGGAGCGTGTCCTTGGTGATGCCGGCGTTGGCGACCAGCACCTCGATCGGGCCGTGCGCCTCCTCGGCGGCGGCGAAGGCCGCCTCGACCGCAGCGGCGTCGGTGATGTCGGCCTTGAGCTCGAGCGCGCCCTCGGGAGCACCTCCGCTCCGGGTGGTGACGGCGACCTTGTCGCCCGCGGCGATGAAGGCCTCGGCGATCGCGCGGCCGATGCCGCGGTTGCCTCCGGTGACGAGGACGGAACGTGGTTGGCTCACGCTCTGTGACGCTAGTGCCGCGGGCCTGCCGACCTCACGGGCGGCAGGCACCAAGTTCGGTCCGGTCCCTTGTAGGACCCCTACAAGGTCACCCGTCGGCTCCTCCTCGGCTACTCGTCGTCCTCGAGCCGGAACCCGATCTTCATGGTGACCTGGAAGTGCTCGACGGCGCCGTCCTTGATCTGGCCGCGCACCTGGGTGACCTCGAACCAGTCGAGGTGGCGCAGGGTCTGACTGGCTCGCTCGATGCCGTTGCGGACGGCCTGGTCGATGCCGTCGGGGGACGTGCCGACGATCTCGCTGACGCGGTAGGTGCGGTTCGACATGCCGCCAGCCTACTCAGCGGCGTACCGGCGTAGGCTGAGGCCATGGACGCCATCCGGATCACCACGGCCGGCTCCAGCGCGCAGGAGGACCTTGCGCGGCGGCAGAGGAAGTACGTCATCGCGATGACGATCCGGACCCTGTGCTTCATAGGTGCGGCGATCAGCGGCGCCGCCGGCATCCACTGGCTGTGGCCGATCCTGATCGCGGGCGCGATCATCCTGCCCTACGTCGCCGTGGTGATGGCCAACGCGGAGGACAGCCGGAGCAGCGAGCTGCCGCTCACCGGCGGTGGCGACGCGCAGCGCCAGCTCGAGCAGGGTGGGCATGGAGCCTGAACTCTGCTCGGCCAAGGGCTGTCGTGAGCCGGCCGTGTGGCAGCTGCTGTGGAACAACCCCAAGCTGCACACGCCCGATCGCCGCAAGATCTGGCTCGCCTGTGACGGCCACCGCGAGTCGCTCGAGGCGTTCCTCGGAGCCCGTGGGTTCCTGAAGGAGACCGTCCCCCACCGTTGAGTTGCCGCATCCTCCCCGTTGAGTTGCCGCATCCTCGCCCTTGAGTTGCCGATAGCGCCGTTCTTCATCCACAGGGGGACCCGTCGCCAGCCCCATCCACAGGCCGCGGGTGGGACGTTCCGTACAGCCTCCGGATCAGCAACCGTCGTCGGATGGTCATCGACGACTTCCCGACTGAACCAATCCACCTCGACGAGGCGGCCGAGCACGGCCTGACCCGACGACAGATCTGGCGTGGCGTTGCGATGGGTCTCCTCGTCCGCGTCGGGTCCGGCACCTATCGCCGGGTCGACATCCCCGACTCGGTCGCCCTGCGCGTGCACGCGCTGCGCTGCCACGTCGCCGCAGGTCAGATCGTGGTCGACCGAACCGCTGCGTGGATCCACGGGGTCGACGTCCACACGATCGAGGAGAAGGACGTGACACCGGCTGTGGAGACGTGCTCGCTGCGTGGTCGTCACGCCACGCGTCGACGCGAGCTCAACGGCCGGCAGCGTGACCTCGTGCCGAGCGACATCGTCGAGGTCGATGGCCTGCGGGTCACCTCACCCATCCGGACCGCCCTCGACCTCGGTTGCCACCTCCACCGTCGTGATGCGTTCGCCGCGATGTGCCTGCTCGCTCGCCTGAACGGATTCACCAACGCAGATCTGCAGCGTGAGTCGGCGAGGTTCCGTCGCCGCAGGGGCGTGGTCCAGTGCCGGCCGCTCGTCGCCCTCGTAGATCCACGCGTGGAGTCGCACCGCGAGGCGTGGGTACTGCTCGAGATCCTGGACGAGGGCCTGCCGAAGCCCGAGCCCCAGTGGTGGATCGAGATCGACGGCGTGCCGACCTACCGGCTCGACTTCGCCTACCCGTCCGCACGCGTGTGCGTCGAGTACGACGGTGAGGAGTTCCACGACCTGCTGGAGGAGCAGCGCGAGTACGACGACGAACGCCGCCGTTGGCTGCGCGAGCACGGCTGGACCGTGATCGTCGTCAAGCGCGGTGACTTCACCGGCACCGCCCGCACACGCTGGATCCGCCGGCTCGAGGCCGCGCTGGCGCCGTCGTACAACAACCGCCGTTGGACCAAATGGTGACTCGACCGGAGGGGCAACTCAACGAGGAGAAAGTGGCAACTCAACGGTGAGGATGGGGAAACTCAACCACCGATCGCGGACATGGGGCGGTCGGGCTGGAGGAACGTCGGGTCGTCGATGCCGTGGCCGGGGAGCTTGCCCCACATCGCCGTGCGCCACCGCGCGGCCAGCTCCTCGTCGCTCGCGCCGGCCCGCATGGCCAGGCGCAGGTCGGACTCGGAGCGGGCGAACAGGCAGTTGCGGACCTGGCCGTCGGCGGTGAGCCGGACCCGGTCGCAGTCGCCGCAGAACGGGCGGGTGACCGAGGCGATGACACCGACGGTCGCGGGGCCGTCGTCGACCAGGAACAGCTCGGCGGGGGCGCTCCCCCGCGGCTCGGACGCCGGCGAGAGCCGGAACGCGGAGGACAGCGAGGCGAGGATCTCGTCGGCGGTCACCATGGAGTCCCGGTCCCAGCCGTGCTGGGCGTCGAGGGGCATCTGCTCGATGAAGCGGAGCTGGTAGCCACGCTCGAGGCACCAGGCCAGCAGCTCGGGGGCCTGGTCGTCGTTGACGCCGCGCAGCAGCACCGCGTTGACCTTCACCGGCCCCAGGCCCGCGGCCTCGGCGGCGGCGAGGCCCTCGACCACGTCGGCGAACCGGTCGCGCCGGGTGATCTCGTGGAAGGTGTCGCTGCGGATCGTGTCGAGGCTGACGTTGGCCCGGTTGAGGCCGGCGTCGGCCAGCGCCTGCGCCGTCTTCGCGAGGCCGAGGGCGTTGGTGGTGATCGACATCTCGACACCGGCGTCGAGGGCGCGCACCTGGCGCACGATGTCGACCAGGCCACGGCGTACCAGCGGCTCGCCGCCGGTGAACCGGACCTCGTCGACGCCGAGCTCCCTGACCGCGACGCCGATCAGCCGGACGACCTCGTCGTCGGTGAGCTGCTCGTCGGTCGGCATCCAGTCGAGGCCCTCGGGCGGCATGCAGTAGGTGCAGCGCAGGTTGCAGCGGTCGGTGAGCGAGACCCGCAGGTCCGTCGCGGTCCGTCCGTGCTGGTCGATGAGTGGCTGCACACCCCCAGTCTAGGCGGCGCCCCGGTTGGCTCCCGGCTGGTGCCGGGTCGCGCCGACCCGATGGCTACCGTTGTCCCGTGTTCTCCTGGCTGTCCTCGTGGCGATTCCTGCTCAGTCGCCGCTGGGTGCTGTTCTTCCTCGCGATCATCCTGGTGGGCTGGGCCACCTGGTGGCTGGGCGAGTGGCAGTTCGGGCGCCTCGACGACCGCAAGGAGCAGAACGCGATCGTGCGCGCCAACGAGGTGCGCGACCCGGCCGACGTCGCCGAGGTCCTCGCCCCCGGGCGCAAGGTCGCCGAGGAGGACGAGTGGCGCCTGGTCACCGCGACCGGGGAGTACGTGCGCGACGACACCGTCGTGGTTCGCTACCGCACCCGCAACGGCTACCCGGGGGTCGAGGTCGTGGTTCCCCTCGTCACCGCCGACGGTACGACGCTCCTGGTCGATCGCGGCTGGTTCGGCACCGACAACCCCGTGATCAAGGGCGCCGAGCTCCCCGCACCCCCGTCCGGCGAGGTCACCGTGACCGGCTGGGTCCGCGCCGACGGCACCGGCGGCAGCACCGCCGTCGACGACCACTCCACCCGCGCCATCGCCAGCGGCCCGATCGGCAGGGCCATCGACCGCACGGTCTTCACCGGCTTCGTCGCGCTCAAGTCCGAGGACCCGAAGCCCGCCAAGGAGCTGGCCGCCGTCGAGCTGCCCGACCTCGGCGAGGGACCGCACTTCTTCTACGGCCTGCAGTGGTGGTTCTTCGGCGTGCTCGCCGTCGGCGGCTTCGGCTACCTCGCCTGGGACGAGCGCAAGCTCGGGCCGCGCGGCGAGCGGGTCGGCACCAAGCGCCGCTCCGGCGGCCCGTTCTCCCGCAGGCCCCAGCCTCAGAGCGAGCGGAGCATCCCGCCGTCGACGGGCAGCATCACCCCGGAGACGTACGACGCCCCCGGCGACAGCACGAAGGCCGCCACCCGCCCGAACTCCTCGGGCCGGCCGTAGCGCCGCAGCGGGATCTGCTGCGAGGCGCGCTCACGAGAGGCGTCGGCGTCGCCGCTGGCGGCGTCCAGCTCGGCGACCCGCTCGGTGGCGAGCCGGCCCGGCAGCAGGCCGTTGACCCGGATGCCGCGCGGGCCGAGCTCGTCGGCGAGGGTCTTCGCGGCCATCGCCAGCCCCGGCCGCAGCCCGTTGGAGATGGCCAGGTCGAGGATCGGCTGGCGCACGCTGCTGGACAGCACGAACGCGATCGAGCCGCCCTCGCCGAGCACGGCCCCGACCTCGCGAGCCAGGCGGACCGCGCCGAGGAACACCGACCCGAAGGCATCGGTCCACTGCTCGTCGCTCATCTGGGTGATCAGCCCGGCCGGCGGGCCGCCGACGCTGATCAGTACGCCGTCGATGCGGCCCCAGGCATCGTGGGCGGCCGCGATCAGCCGGGTGGGCGTCCCCGGGTCGGCGTTGTCGGCGACAACGCCGAGCGCGCAGGTGGGCCCGCCCAGCGCCGCGACGGTCGCCTCCACGGAGTCGGCGTGCCGCCCCGAGACAACCACCCGGGCGCCGTCGGCGACCAGCGCCTCGGCCGTCGCGCGGCCCAGGCCGCGGGTACCACCGGTGACCAGGTAGACCCGGTCCGTCAGCTGCAGGTCCATCAGGAGCTCTCCATGGTCTCGATCGACTCGGCCACCCGCGACACCGGTACGACGTCGGGCGCACCCTTGCGCGCCGCGTCGGCCGTGTGGTCGTCGGGCTGCCGCTGGCTCTCGCGCTCCGCCTCCACCCGCTTGAGGTAGTGCTGCAGCTCGCGGGTGTGCTGGTCGGAGTCCCAGTGCAGGTGGCCCCGCACCAGGTCGGCGACGTACGGCGCCGCCGCGGCGCCCCGGTCGAAGGTCTCGAACGACACCCGCAGCCGCCGGGTCAGGATGTCGTCGAGGTGCCGGGCACCCTCGTGGGTGACGGCGTACACCGCCTCGACCATCAGGTAGTCCTCGGCGCCCGGCAGCGGCTCGCCGAGGTCGGGCTCGGCGGCGATCAGGTCGAGGACCTCGAGGACCAGGGAGCCGTAGCGCTCCAGCAGGTGCTCGATCCGGTTGATCGCCAGCCCCGACTGGGTGGCCAGCGCCCGGCGCTGGTTCCACAGCGCCTGGTAGCCGTCGGCGCCGACGAGCGGCACCGTCTCGGTCACGCACTCCCCCGCCTTGCGGCCCAGCACCGTCTCCAGCCCGTGCACCGCCTCGTCGACCGCATCGGCGGCCATCACCCGGTACGTCGTGTACTTGCCGCCCGCGACCACCACCAGCCCCGGCACGCTGTGGGCGACCGCGTGCTCGCGGGAGAGCTTGGACGTCGCCTCCGACTCGCCGGCGAGGAGCGGGCGCAGGCCGGCGTACACGCCCTCGACGTCGTCGCGGGTCAGTGGCACCTCCAGCACCCGGTTGACGTGCTCGAGCAGGTAGTCGATGTCGCTGCTGCTGGCCGCCGGGTGGTCCTTGGACAGCTCCCAGTCGGTGTCGGTGGTGCCGATGATCCAGTGCCGCTTCCACGGGATCACGAAGAGCACGGACTTCTCGGTGCGCAGGATCAGGCCGGTCTCGCCGCGGATCCGGTCGCGCGGCACGACCAGGTGGATGCCCTTGCTGGCCCGCACCTTGAACTGTCCCCGCTCGCGCGCCATCGCCTGTGTCTCGTCGGTCCACACGCCGGTCGCGTTGATGACCTGGGAGGCGCGGATCTCGAAGCGGTGGCCGGTCTCGAGGTCGACCACCTCCGCCCCGACGACCCGCTCGCTCTCCTTGACCAGCCCGATGACACGGGTGCGGGAGGCGACCGCGGCGCCGTACGTCGCGGCCGTGCGCGCCAGGAACATCGTGTGCCGGGCGTCGTCGACCTGCGCGTCGTAGTAGCGGATCGCGCCCACCAGCGCGTCCTTGCGCAGCGAGGGGAACGCCTTGCGCGCGCCGCGGCGGGTGAGGTGCTTGTGGACCGGCATCCCCTCGCCGTAGCCGCTGGCCTTGGACATCGCGTCGTACATCGCGACCCCGGTGCCGGCGTACCAGCGCTCCCAGCCCAGCCCGGTGAGCGGGTAGAGGAAGGGCACCGGGCGCACCAGGTGGGGGGCGAGGCGCTGCATCAGCAGGCCGCGCTCCTTGAGGGCCTCGGCGACCAGGCGGAAGTCGAGCATCTCCAGGTAGCGCAGGCCGCCGTGGACCAGCTTCGAGCTGCGGCTCGAAGTACCGGACGCGAAGTCGCGGGCCTCGACCAGGCCGACGGACAGGCCCCGGGTGGCGGCGTCGAGCGCCGCACCGGAGCCGACGACACCGCCGCCGATGACCAGGACGTCGAGCTGCTGGCTCGCCAGCCGCTTCAGAGCCGCGGTGCGGGCGCGGGGCGAGAGGGCCGCGGGCTTCACCGGTCCGCCACCTCCACCCAGTCGAGCGTGCGTTGCACGGCCTTCTGCCACTGCGCGTAGCCGGCGTCACGGCGTTCGGAGTCCCACTGGGGCTCCCAGCGGGTGTCCTCGCGCCAGTTCTGCCGGAGCTCGTCGGTGTCGCGCCAGTAGCCGACCGAGAGGCCGGCTGCGTACGCCGCACCCAGGGCCGTCGTCTCGGGTACCACCGGCCGGGACACGGGTACGCCGAGCACGTCGGCCTGGATCTGCATGCACAGGCTGTTGAGGGTGACCCCGCCGTCCACCTTGAGCACCTCCAGCTCGACGCCGGAGTCGGCCGACATCGCCTCGATCACGTCGCGCGACTGGTAGCAGATCGCCTCCAGCGTGGCGCGCGCGACGTGGGCGTTGGTGTTGAACCGCGACAGTCCGACGATCGCGCCGCGGGCATCCGAGCGCCAGTACGGCGCGAACAGGCCCGAGAACGCGGGCACGAAGTAGACCCCGCCGTTGTCCTCGACCTGGCGGGCCAGCGACTCGGACTCGGCGGCGCCGCTGATGATGCCGAGCTGGTCGCGCAGCCACTGCACGGCCGACCCGGTGACGGCGATCGAGCCCTCCAGCGCGTACACGCAGGCCTCGGAACCGAGCTTGTAGGCCGGCGTGGTCAGCAGTCCGGACTTCGACCGCACGATCTCGGTGCCGGTGTTGAGCAGCATGAAGTTGCCCGTGCCGTAGGTGTTCTTGGCCTCGCCGGGCGCGAAGCAGACCTGCCCGACCGTCGCCGCCTGCTGGTCGCCGAGGATGCCCGTGATCGGCACCTCGCCACCGAAGGGGCCGTTGGCCCGCGTGACGCCGTACGGCGTGGTCGCCGACGACTCCCGGATCTCGGGCAGCATCGCGCGCGGGACCCCGAAGAAGCCGAGCAGCTCGTCGTCCCAGTCGAGGGTCTCGAGGTCCATCAGCATGGTGCGGCCGGCGTTGGTGACGTCGGTGACGTGCACGCCGCCGTCGGGGCCGCCCGTGAGGTTCCACAGCACCCAGGTGTCCGGCGTGCCGAACAGGGCGTCGCCGCGCTCCGCCGCCTCCCGCGCGCCGGGCACGTTCTCGAGGATCCACTGCAGCTTGCCGCCGGAGAAGTACGTCGCCGGGGGCAGCCCGGCGCGGTGCCGGATCACGTCGCCACGACCGTCGCGGTCGAGGGCGGCGGCGATCGCGTCGGTGCGGGTGTCCTGCCACACGATCGCGCTGGACAGCGGGCGTCCGGTGCGGCGGTCCCACACGATCGTGGTCTCGCGCTGGTTGGTGATGCCGACGGCGGCCAGGTCCTCGGCGCCCAGCCGTGCCTTCGCGAGCGCGGTCTGGACGACCGCGGAGGTCCGCTCCCAGATCTCGATCGGGTTGTGCTCGACCCAGCCGGCCCGCGGCAGGATCTGGGAGTGCTCGAGCTGGTGGCGGGCGACCTCGGTGCCGGCGTGGTCGAACACCATGAACCGGGTGCTCGTCGTGCCCTGGTCGATCGCCCCCACAAAGCTCGCCATGGGGCAACTCTGGCACATCACCCTTGACCTCAAGTGAACTTCAGGTTCGACGATGGTGGCTCGACCCACCGAGCAAGGGAGTTCCCATGACCCACGTCGCACTGGTCACCGGCGGCAGCCGGGGCCTCGGCCGGGCGCTGGCCGACGGTCTCGTCGCAGCCGGCTGGCACGTGATCACCGACGGGCGCGACGCCGACGCGCTGGCGACCGCGGCCCGCCCCTGGGCCGGCAGCGCCACGGCGATCCCCGGCGACCTGACCGACGCTGCACACCGGGACCGGCTGGTCGCGGCCGTGCGCTCCCGCGGACGGCTCGACCTGCTGGTCCACAACGCCGGGGTCCTCGGGCCGGCGTCCGGGACCACCCGGCGGCGCGCGCTCGCCGAGGTCGGGCCGGAGGACCTGCAGCACGTCTGGCGGCACAACGTCGGCGCGCCGATCGTGGTCACCGGCCTCCTCGTCGGCGAGCTCGCCGCCTCGCGCGGCACGTTGCTGTCGATCTCCTCGGACGCCGCGCTGGAGCACTACGAGGGATGGGGCCTGTACGGCGCCTCCAAGGCCGCGCTGGACCACCTCACGATGACCTTCGCCGCCGAGAACCCGGAGATCCGTGCCTACGCGGTCGATCCCGGCGACATGCGCACCCGGATGCACCAGGAGTGGTTCCCCGGCGAGGACATCTCCGACCGGCCGCTGCCGGAGACCGTCGTCCCCCACCTGCTGGCGCTCCTCGAGCAGCGGCCGCCGTCCGGCCGGTACCGGGCCGCCGACATCACGGTGCCCGTCGCGGCAGGGGGCTGAGCCGTGCGCCTACTCGACGAGAGCCCTGCCGTCCGGTTCGAGGCTCCGCGCACGACGTACGCCGGCGCCCCGGCCGAGCGTCGCGGCCTCGCCCGTGACGGGGTCCGCCTGCTCGTCGCCGACGGCGCCACCGGCGTCACGCACACGCGCTTCGACCGCATCGGCGACCACCTGTCCGCCGGCGACCTGCTCGTGGTCAACGACTCGGCCACGGTCGCCGGCGCCCTGGACGGCCGCTCCGAGCGGCACGGGGACGTCGTGGTCCATCTCGCGATGCCGCTCGACGACGACACCTGGGTGGTGGAGGTGCGTCGGGCGCCCGACGCCGACCGCAGCATCCTCGACGCCCAGGCGGGCGACACGATCAGCATCGCCGCTGGGAGGACCGTCCTCCGGCTGCAGGAGCCGTATCCGCCGGCCGGGTCCTCGCCGACCGGCGTCGGCAACCGGCTGTGGCGGGCCGTGCCGACCGGTGCCCCGCTGGCGCGCACCGCCCACCGCTACGGGCGCGCGATCGCGTATGGCTACCTGGACGACCGCTACCCGCTCTCCGACTACCAGACCGTCTTCGCGCGAGTGCCGGGCAGCGCCGAGATGGCCTCCGCCGCGCGGCCCTTCACCGCCGACCTGGTGACCCGGCTGGTCGCCCGTGGAGTCCTGCTCGCCCCGGTGACCCTGCACACCGGCCTCTCCTCGCAGGAGGCCGGGGAGTCGCCCCAGGCCGAGCGGTTCGTCGTACCCGCGGCCACGGCGGACCTGGTCAACCTGGTCCGCTCGCGCGGGCGCCGGGTCGTCGCCGTCGGCACCTCCGCGACACGGGCGCTGGAGTCGGCCGTGGTCGCCGGCTCGCCGACGACCGTGGCCGCGACGGCAGGCTGGACGACCCGGGTGGTCACGCCCGGCCGGCCGCCGGCAGTCGTCGACGGCCTGGTCACCGGCTGGCACGACCCGGGCGCCTCCCACCTGCTGCTGGTCGAGGCCGTCGCGGGGGCCGCTCTTGCCCAGCAGGCCTACGCCGCCGCCACCCACGGCGGCTACCTGTGGCACGAGTTCGGCGACTCCTGCCTGCTGCTGCCCGCCCGCCCCTGATCCGCAGGCTCAGGGGCGTCTGGGGGTGTTTCCTGATGATGGCGCGCGGCTGCATCGGGCAAGGTGGTGTCATGACGGCCGACACCCCTCTCGCCTCCCCGGCCGCGGTCGCGGCTCGTGCGATCGACCTCCACAAGCGCTACGGCTCGGGTGACTCCGAGGTGCGCGCGCTCGACGGGGTCTCCCTCGACATCGGCGCCCATGAGTTCACCGCGATCATGGGGCCCTCCGGCTCGGGCAAGTCGACGCTGATGCACTGCCTGGCCGCCCTCGACACCCCCACCTCCGGCGAGGTCCAGATCGGCGATGTCACCCTGTCCCGGTTGCGTGACAAGGCCCTCACCGCGCTGCGCCGCGAGAAGGTCGGCTTCGTCTTCCAGGCCTTCAACCTGGTGCCCACCCTCACCGCGCGCGAGAACATCCTGCTCCCCCTCAGCCTGGCCGGCCGCAAGCCGGACCAGGACTGGTTCGACACGGTCGTCGACACGATCGGGCTGCGCGACCGCCTCGGACACCGGCCCTCCCAGATGTCCGGTGGCCAGCAGCAGCGGGTCGCCTGCGCGCGGGCGCTGGTCAGCAAGCCGGCGATCGTGTTCGCCGACGAGCCGACCGGCAACCTCGACAGCACCTCGGGAGCGGAGGTGCTCGGCTTCCTGCGCCGCAGCGTCGACGAGTTCGACCAGACGATCGTGATGGTCACCCACGACCCGGTCGCGGCGTCGTACTGCGACCGCGTCGTGTTCCTCGCCGACGGCCGGGTCGTCGACGAGCTCCGCGAGCCCGACCGCGAGGCGATCCTGGAGAAGATGACGTGCTTCGCCTGACCCTGCGCAACCTGTTCGCCCGCAAGGTGCGGCTCGTGATGAGCGGGCTCTCGATCATCCTCGGCGTGGCGTTCCTGTCCGGCGTGCTGGTGTTCAGCAACGGGCTCTCGACGACCTTCGACGGGATCATCCACGGCTCGACACCCGACGGCGTCGTCCGGGCGGCCGACACGGCGTCCTTCGACGGCGGGGTCTCCGGTCAGACCCTCAAGGCCCTCACGCCCGACGACGTGGCCCGGCTGAAGGCGCTGCCGCAGGTCGCGCGGGCCGACGGCGACGTCGCCGGGTTCGGCATGAGCCTGCTCGCCAGCGACGGCACCCTCGTCGGGGGCACCGGTGCCCCGACGCTCGCGTTCAACCACACCGACGGCCCCAACATGGACGGGGAGCGAGCGCTGCTGCTCACCTCCGGTCGCTGGCCGGGCGGGCCGGGCGAGATCGTGCTCGACGAGGCCGCCGCGAAGGCGGGCGACTACGAGGTCGGCGACCAGGTCAAGCTGCTCGCACCGTTCGGGACCCTGGAGCGCACCGCCGAGCTGGTCGGCACAGCGGAGTTCAACGGCGGCGGTACTGCGGGCGCGACCCTGCTGGTCTTCACGACCCAGGAGGCGCAGGCGCTGTTCCTGGGCGGCAAGGACGTCTACAACCAGATCAGCCTCACCGCGGCCGCCGGGGTGTCGCAGGAGCAGCTCGCGGCCGCGGCCTCGGCGGTGCTGCCCGACGGCTTCGAGGCGGTCACCGGTGACAAGGTGGCCGAGGAGTCGCAGGACGCGGTCGGCTCGTTCCTCGGCATCATCAGCACCTTCCTGCTGGTGTTCGCGATCATCGCCGTGATCGTGGGCGGCTTCATCATCGTCAACACCTTCTCGATCCTCGTGGCCCAGCGCACTCGCGAGCTCGCCCTGCTCCGTGCGCTCGGTGCCGGCCGGGGCCAGGTCACCCGCTCGGTGCTGCTGGAGGCGTTCGTGCTGGCCGTGGTGGCCACGACCGCCGGCATCGCGCTCGGTCTCCTGCTCGCCCGAGGCCTGGCCGCCATGTTCCGCTCCCTCGGTCTCGACATCGCCGGCGCTGCGCTCGACCTCACCCCGCGCGCGGTGGTCACCAGCTATGTTGTCGGCGTCGGCGTGACGATGGCGGCGGCCTACCTGCCCGCCCGGCGCGGCGCGAAGGTGGCGCCCGTGGCGGCGATGCGGGCCGACGCCGTGCCGGAGCGGGGATCGCTGCGTCGTCGCACCCTCATCGGTGCGGTGCTGCTCGTGATCGGCGCCGGCTTCGCGGCGGTCGGCGTCGCCGGCGCTCCCGGCTCGGACGCCGCATGGATCGGCGTGGGCGCGGTGATCTGGATCCTCACCGTCGCCGCGATCAGCCCGGTCGTCGGCAAGCCGGTGCTCGCCCTGTGCCGTTCGCTGTTCGGCGCGGTCTTCGGCACCACCGGACGCCTCGCCGGCGAGAACGCGCTGCGCGACCCGCGCCGTACCGGTGCCACCGCGTCCGCCCTCATGATCGGCCTGGCCCTCGTCTCCACCATCGGCGTCCTCGCCGCCTCGCTCAACGCGTCGGTCGACGACGTGGTCGACGAGCAGTTCACCGCCGACCTGCTGGTGCAGAACTCGAACTTCCTGCCGTTCTCCACGACGATCGGCGACGAGGTCGCGAAGGTGCCGGGCGTCGCCGTCGTCAGCCGCCAGCAGTGGACGGCGGCTCACGTGGCCTCGGGACCACGCGACGGCGAGACGGTGAGCGTGGCCGGCAACGACGCGGAGTTCGCGCGGATCTACCACCAGGACGTGGTCTCCGGCGTCGCGTCGCCCACCGGCGCCGAGGCAGTGCTCTTCCGCTCGCTGGCCCGCTCGCTCGGCCTGAAGGTCGGCGACCGGCTCGACCTCGGCTTCCAGGGCGGGACCACGCTGCACCTGAAGGTCGCGGGCATCGTCGAGTCCGCCGACACCACCTCCGAGGTCACGGTCCCGCTCGACCAACTGGTGGCGGCCGGCGTGCTGCGGCAGGACTCGACCCTCAGCGTCCTCATCGAGCCCGGCGCCGACAAGGCGAAGGTCCGCGACGCCGTCGACGCCGCCGCGGCCTCGGCCCCGATCGTCGGCGTCTTCGACAAGGAGGGCTTCGCCGACCAGATCCGCGACCAGGTCAACCAGCTGCTCTACATCATCTACGGGCTGCTGACCCTGGCCATCGTGATCGCCGTCATCGGCATCATCAACACCCTCGGCCTCAGCGTCATCGAGCGCACCCGCGAGATCGGCCTGCTCCGTGCGGTCGGCATGAGCCGCGCCAAGCTGCGCCGGATGATCACCCTGGAGTCGGTCGCCATCGCCGTCCTCGGCGCCGTGCTCGGCATGGCCCTCGGCCTGTTGATCGGCATCCTGCTCCAGCGTTCGCTCTCCGACGACCTCAGCAGCCTCGGCCTGCCCCTCGGCCAGCTGCTCGGGTTCCTCGTCGTGGCGATCGTGGTGGGCGTGCTGGCTGCCGTCATCCCCGCCGTCCGGGCGAGCCGGCTGGACGTGCTGGACGCGATCGCGAGCGAGTGATCAGGCCGGCGAGTTGTTGCGGTTTGGTCCCAAACCGCAGCAATTCGGCCCTTTGACCTGCGGTTCCTGCCCAATCGAGGAGCCAGAGGCGGACGTACGGAGACCTGCTCGCCTCGCTGGAGTAGCGGAGCTCGCCGTCAGTCGCTGGAGTCCCGGAAGTGCCGAACGATTCGGACGGCGCTGTTCGCCAGAGCGTCGACCTCCGCGTCGAGGTCGTCCGACCGGCGCAGCCCCAATGCCATCTCGAGTGTCTCTGCATCGACGTACGCCTCGCGGAGAAGCGCGGCGAAGACGTCGGCATCCGGCTCCACGAGCCCCAGCACCGCCGCGAGAGTGGCGATGTCGGCGTAGTCGCGTTCGCGCATCGCCACCATCTTCATCGCCAGCAAGTGCTCGGGCGGGGCGTAGTCGATCGACAGGCCGGGCGACTTCGGCACCGACGTCGACCTGCGCGGCGGAACCCACGGCGCAGCTCCCGGGTTGAGCCAGCGCGGGGGCAGTCCATGGAGGTGGGCAATCGCCGCTGCCTCGTCGTACACGGCGGCGTCCGTAGCGATGGCGTCGACGTCGACCGTCACCCGGCGCTCCACGACGGTCAGGGCGATAGCAGCTCCGCCGACGACATAGATGCCGGCGGCGATCCCTCGCTCGGCGAGGCGTTCGTCGAGCTCAGCCAGCAGCATCTCGAGCTGCTCACGGCCGAGCTCGACGAGCGCGCTCATGCCGTCGCCAAGTCGCGCTCGGCGACATAGATCCCGCGCACCGAAAGCCAGCCAGGGGTGGCATCCCGGATCTCGGCGTCATCGAGCAGGAGGTTCGGCTTGATCCATTCCTCGTCGGCGCGCAGGTCCGTCCATGCAGGAGCCGTGCGGTCGGCGGCCATGAACTCGTGGGCGACGAAGGCGCCCAGCAGTGCGTCCCAGCGATCGGTGGTCCTAGCGCTCGGCCGGGCTTCCCATGCGTCGGCGGGTGCACCCGGCGTCGCGAGCAACTCACGAACCTGGTCCCGAGCCTGGACCGCGATCTTGAAGGCCCAGGCCTCGTCACCCTCGTCGACCGCGTCCTTCAACGCTCGCTGGGCGAGGTCCGGCGTGAGCCACCCCTGATCACGCGCCTCTCCGAGTGCGGCACCGATGCGGCACGCCCGGACGAACAGCGCTGCCGACGGGCTTGCAGTCCCCTTCAGGTAGGAGGACAGGCGGGAGTGGGAGGTCCCCAGGGCAGCAGCGAACCCACGCAGGCTGAGACCGCTGCTCTTCATGGCCTCACTCAGCCGGCGGGCGACTTCGCGGGTGTCGACGTCCATCACGCCTCCTTCACGACAATGGTACCCGATCAGGTACCACCGGCGGTCACGCCAGCGCGACCAGGTCGGCGTAGTCCGGGCTCCACAGGTCCTCGACGCCGTCGGGGAGGATGAGCACGCGGTCCGGCTCGAGCGCGTGGACGGCACCCTCGTCGTGGGTGACCAGCACGATCGCGCCCTCATAGCGGCGGATCGCGTTGAGCACCTCCTCGCGCGAGGCGGGGTCGAGGTTGTTGGTGGGCTCGTCGAGCAGCAGCACGTTGGCGGCCGAGACGACCAGCGAGGCGAGCGCCAGGCGGGTCTTCTCGCCGCCGGAGAGCACGCCGGCAGGCTTGTGCACGTCGTCACCGGAGAACAGGAACGAGCCGAGGACCGAGCGGGCCTCGGTGTCGGTGAGCTGGGGCGCGGAGGACTGCATGTTCTCCAGCACGGTTCGGGTCACGTCGAGCGTCTCGTGCTCCTGGGCGTAGTAGCCGACCTTGAGGCCGTGGCCGGCGACGACCTCGCCGGTGTCGGGCTTGTCGACGCCGGCGAGGATGCGCAGCATCGTGGTCTTGCCGGCGCCGTTGAGGCCCAGGATGACCACGCGGGAGCCCTTGTCGATGGCCAGGTCGACGGCGGTGAAGATCTCGAGGGCGCCGTACGACTTGGACAGGTCGTGCGCGGAGAGCGGGGTCTTGCCGCAGGCGGCGGGCGTCGGGAACTTGATCGCGGCGACCTTGTCGGACTGCCGCTCCCCCTCGACCCCGTCGAGGAGCTTCTCGGCCCGCTTGAGCATCTGCTGCGCGGCACTCGCCTTGGTGGCCTTGGCACGCATCTTGTTGGCCTGGTCGGTGAGCGTCTTCGCCTTGTTCTGGGCGTTCATCAGCTCACGCTTGCGGCGCGCCTCGTCGGTCTCTCGCTGGGTCAGGTAGTTCTTCCAGCCCATGTTGTAGACGTCGATGACCGAGCGGTTGGCGTCGAGGTGGAAGACCTTGTTGACGGTCTCCTCGAGCAGGTCGTTGTCGTGGCTGATCACGATGAAGCCGCCCTTGTAGGACTTCATCCAGTCCCGCAGCCAGGTGATCGAGTCGGCGTCGAGGTGGTTGGTCGGCTCGTCGAGGACGAGCACCTCGGCGCTCGAGAACAGGATCCGGGCCAGCTCGACGCGACGCCGCTGGCCGCCGGACAGGGTCCCGAGCGGCTGGTCCATCAGCCGGTCCGGGATGCCGAGGCTCTGGGCGATCTGGAGTGCCTCGGTCTCGGCGGCGTACCCGCCACCGGCGTCGAGCTCGTCCTGCGCCCGCTGGAACTTCCGGAACGCCCGGTCCCGCTCGTTCGGGTCGTCGGAGGCCATCGCGACCTCGGCGGCCCGCATCCGCCGTACGGCGTCGTCGAGGCCGCGTGCGGACAGGATCCGGTCGCGCACGATGACCTCGGGGTCGCCCACGCGCGGATCCTGCGGGAGGTAGCCGAGCTCTCCGCTGTTCGTGACGGAGCCGCCCGCGGGCAGCGCGTCGCCGGCGAGCACCTTCGTGAGGGTGGTCTTGCCGGCGCCGTTGCGGCCGACGAGGCCGACCTTGTCGCCGGGGCCGACGCGGAAGCTGACGTTCTCCATGAGGAGTCGCGCACCCACGCGTACCTCGAGCTGGTGCACGGTGATCATGAGGAGGCCATTCTCCCACGGCGGTTCGGCGCCCCCTAAATGACGGCCCTGTCCTCTAGGGTGCTGACGTGGTGCGATTCAATCCCAAGGCCCGCCTCGACCAGTCCCGAGTGCGTGATGCCGGCTCCGGCGGTGGCGGCGGCATGGGTGGCGGTCTCGGTGGCGGCGGCATGCGCATCCCCATCCCTAGCGGCAAGGGCGGCATCGGTGGTCTGATCGGAGTGATCCTGGTCGTGGTGGTGACCCTCCTGCTCGGCGGCAACCCGCTCAGCGGCGGTGGCGGCACCGGCGGGCTGGGCAACGTCTACTCGCCCTCGCGCCTGAGCGACCAGCAGCAGGGCACCGATCGCTACGCCGACTGCAAGACCGGCGAGGACGCCAACAACAGCCAGGACTGCGCCCGGGTCGCGATCGAGAACTCGATCACCGCCTACTGGGACAGCGAGCTCGGCGGCAAGTTCCGCCCGGAGAAGGCGATGGTCACCTTCACCGGCTCGGTCGACACCGGGTGCGGTGCGGCGTCGTCGGCGGTCGGCCCGTTCTACTGCCCGACCGACGAGACGATCTACCTCGACACCACCTTCTTCGACGACGTGCTCGAGGGTCAGCTCGGCGGGCCGGACGGCAGCTTCGTGGAGTTCTACGTGCTCGCCCACGAGTACGGCCACCACATCTCCAACCTGCTCGGCTACATGGGCCAGGTGCGCAGCCAGCAGACCGGGCCGCAGAGCGACGGCGTACGCCTCGAACTGCAAGCCGACTGCTACGCCGGCATGTGGGCCAAGCACGCGACCACCACCGAGGACGCGTCGGGCGAGAAGCTGATCCTCGACCTCACCCAGGACGACATCAACCAGGCCATCGAGGCCGCGAAGTCCGTCGGCGACGACTACATCCAGAAGCGCTCGGGCGGTCGGGTCAACGAGGAGGCGTGGACCCACGGCTCCTCGGCGCAGCGCCAGAAGTGGTTCATGGTCGGCTTCACCGACGGCACCCTCGACGCCTGCGACACCTTCGCGGCCCCCAAGGTCTGAGCCAGCGGGTCCTACAGCGCCAGCAGGGACTCCATGTGCCCGAACGTGCGCTGAAGCGCGCGCAGGTGCGGGGCCACCGCGGGGTGGCGGTACTTGCCGGCGAGCGCGCCCTCCCCACCCGCGACCCGGGCCAGCGCCCACTCGGCGCGGTTGAGCGCGGTGTAGACGGACACGACCTGGGCGCCGAGGACCACGGCGTCGCGTTCCGCGATCCCGTCGGGAAGGCCGAGCAGGTAGGCGTCCAGAAGGGGCTCGAACTCCTCGCGCGAGGAGAGTGACAGGTAGCCCAGGTCGCCGCCGACCGGGCCGTGGCCGAGGGTCCCCCAGTCGATGGCGAGCGCGTCGTCGCCGAACCGGCCGGGGACGTTGAGCGCCGTCGGGTCGCCGTGCTGCGGGATCTGCGGCAGGTCGTCGAGCAGCGCGAGCATCCGCTCGCGGTGGGTCCACAGGTGCTCGGCGACGTCGGCGACCGTCGTCCGGGCCAGGGTCGTCCAGCCGCCGCTCCTGGAGACGCGGGCCAGGCGGTCGCGGAGCAGGGAGGTCGCGAGGAAGGCCGGGTGGCCGAGGTCGGCGCCCGAGAACCGGCCGAGCGACAGCGCGAGGAACAGCCCGCTCGACGCCGCGTCCTCGACCCAGTCCCGCACGATGGTGACGCCCTCGTCGTCCTCCTCGACCGAGGCGCCGGCCGAGCGCAGCCCGGGCGTGCCGGCGGTGAGGCCGGCGACCAGGACGTCGGCCTCGCGGCGCCAGTACCCGGCGTGGGTGCGCTCCGAGAGGACGGCCGGGTCGCCCGGAACCGGCGCGCCGAGCCGCTTGACCACCACGGGCCGCCCGCCGAGCGCGGTCCGCCACACGCCGACGGTGGACGTCCCCGTGCCTCCGGGGAGCGCCACCCAGTCGGGCTCGGGCTGCCACATGCGGCTGAAACTAGCCGATGTCACGCTCGCGGAACCGCCACCACGCCACGACCAGCAACGCGGCGGTCACCGCGCTGAGCCCACCGGCACTCCCCCAGCTCCATGCGTCGGAGGGCAGCGACGGCACGTGGGAGTACGGCGAGAGCCCGGTCAGCCACCCCGGCAGGTCCAGCAGGTCCCCGAGCAGGCTGAGGGTCAGGAAGGCCGCCGGCCAGGCCCAGACCAGGGCCGACCACCGCAGCCCGAGCGCCAGCGAGAGCACGGCGAGCGCGCCGACCACCCAGGCCGCGGGCACCCACGCGAGGGCCGCGAGGACCAGGTTGCCGATGCCGGGACCGTCCGCGGCGACGTACCCGATCCACAGGCCGACGCCGGTCACGACGAGGAGCCACGCGGTACCGACGAGCGCGAGCACCGCGGACGCGGCGAACCACCCGCTGCGACTGGTCGCGGTCGCGAGCACGAGCTCGGCGCGGCCGTCCTCCTCGTCGCGGCCGGCGTGGCTCACCACGGTCACCGCGAAGTAGGTGAGCACGACGGCGACGACGGACAGGATCGCCGCGACCAGCGCCCCGCCGAGCTCGTCGATGATCGACTGGGCGACCTCGGAGTCCAGCAGGTCGCCGATGCCGGGGGCGATCATGCCGAACACCACGCCGAGCACGCCGGCCGCGACCGACCAGAGCAGGAGGGTGGTGGCGTGCACCTTGAGCGCCAGGGTGAGCGCGTCGGCCAGCCGGGGCGAGCCGGTCCGCGGACCGGGGCGGGTCGGCACCAGGCCGGAGCCGAGGTCGCGGCGGGCGCGCAGCACGAAGGCGGCCGCGGCCAGGACGCCGGCGACGAGGAGGTAGCAGGGCAGCAGCCACCACCGGACCTCGCCGTAGGCGCGCACCTGCGTGTTCCAGCCCAGCGGCGAGAGCCAGCTGAGCCACTCCGGGCCGGTGTCGCCGGCGGCACGCAGCACGAACAGGATCCCCACCACCCCGGCCGCGTACGCCGCGCAGGTGCGTGCACTGGCGGAGAGCTGGGCGGTCACGGCGGCGATGCCGGCGGCCACCAGGGCGGTGCCGGCCCAGAGCGCGCCGAAGGCCACCGACCCGGCGGCGCTGAGCCCGGACACGGTGTTGCCGAGAGCGGTGAGCACACCCAGCACGAGGGCCAGGAGCACGGCCTCGAGGAGCGTGGCGACCAGCGAGGCGTGGCGGCCGACCGCGGTGCCGCCGATCAGCTCGGTGCGGCCGGTCTCCTCCTCGACCCGGGTGTGCCGGCGCACGACCACGATGAACAGCACGGCCACGAACACGGCGTACAGCACCGTCATCTTGGTCATGGCCAGCTCGCCCTCGCTGGTGACGTCGAGGATCGGGCCGTAGAGCGCGACGATCGCGGGGCTGGCGTTGATCGCCTCGGCGGCCCGGACCCGGTCGGCCTGGTCGGCGTACAGGCCCGGGGTCGCGGCCGCGGACGCGACGCTCATCAGCACGAGTACGGCGAGTGCCACCGGCGCGAGGATCCGGTCCTGGCGCAGGCCCAGGCGCAGCAGGAGCGGCCAGCCGGTCACCGGCCCGCTCCGACGCGGTCCCGGTAGGCGTCGAGGAAGAGCTCCTCGAGGCTGGGCGGGGTGCTGGTCAGCGCCGTGACGCCGGCGGCGGTGAGGGCGGTCAGCACGCCGGGCAGGCCATCGGGGTCGACGGTGCAGCTGACCTGACCGTCGGCGACCGCGAGGTCGTGGACGCCGGGTACGGCGGACAGGTCCGGCGCCGTACCGCTGAGCGAGGCGACGATCCTCGACCTGCTGAGGTGGCGCAGGTCGCTGATCCGCCCGCTCTCGACGACCTTGCCCTCGCGGATGATGGTGACCCGGTCGGCGAGCCGGTCGACCTCGCTGAGGATGTGGCTGGACAGCAGCACCGTCGCACCGCGGCCCGTCTGCTCGGCGACGCACTCGTTGAACACCTGCTCCATGAGCGGGTCGAGGCCGGAGGTCGGCTCGTCGAGGATGAGCAGGTCCGGGTCGGTGGCGAAGGCGGCCACGAGCGCGACCTTCTGCCGGTTGCCCTTGGAGTACGCGCGACCACGCTTGGTCGGGTCGAGGGAGAACCGCTCGATCAGCTCCTCGCGCCGCGAGGTCGCCGGGTCGGCGCCGCGCATCCGGATGAGCAGGTCGACGATCTCGCCGCCGCTGAGGTTGGGCCACAGGCTCACGTCGCCGGGCACGTAGGCCAGCCGGCGGTGCAGGTCCGCGGCATCGCGCCACGGGTCGCCGCCGAGGATGGTGACCTCGCCGCCGTCCTTGCGCAGGAGGCCGAGGAGCACCCGGATGGTCGTGGACTTCCCGGCTCCGTTGGGACCGAGGAAGCCGTGCACCTCGCCGGCCTCGACGACCAGGTCGAGGCCGTCGAGTGCGCGGAAGGAGCCGAACGTCTTCACGAGGCCGTGCACCTCGATGAGGGGACTCGTCATGACTCCATCATGCACCTGTTTCAGCAATTTCTGAATGTTGTATAGGATCTGGGCATGGCGACCGAGACCTCCCGCGACTCCTTCGTGGAGCGGATGGGCGGTGCGCTCACCAGCGCCGGCCTGGCCCGGCTCCCCTCGCGGGTCTTCGCGGCCCTCCTCGTCGACGACGACGGCCGGATGACCGCCGCCGAGATCGCGGCCGGCCTCGGCATCAGCCCGGCCGGCGTCTCCGGCGCCGTGCGCTACCTCGACGGCATCGGCATGATCCGCCGCGAGCGCGAGCGCGGGTCCCGCCGCGACGTGTTCGTGGTCGACGACGATGCCTGGCACGGGATGATCGGCCGGCTCGACCAGTTCTACGCGCCGCTCATCGCCGCCCTCGACCGCGGCCTCGCCGAGCTCGCCGACGGCGACCCCGCCCGGCGGCGGCTGCGCCTCTCACGCGAGTTCCTGGCCTTCGTGCTCGCCGAGATGTCCGACCTCGACCAGCGGTGGGCCCTACGACGTACCGAGCTCGGCCTCGACTGACTCCTAGCCCGTTGAGTTGCCGCTTTCTCACCGTTGAGTTGCCACAAACTCACCCTTGAGTTGCCACCCCGCGGAGGGTCGTTGTCCCGAGATGGCAACTCAACCGCGAGAAAGCGGCAACTCAACGCCTAGCACGGGCAACTCAACGAGGGGGGCGACGACCGTTCGACGCCCCGGCATACGGGAGGATCGGAGCATGCAGATCGCGACCGACGACCCCCGCCGGAGCGACGTGCTCGGGCTGCTCGAGGAGCACCTCGCCGACATGTACGCGACCTCGCCCGCCGAGAGCGTGCACGCCCTCGACCCGGACGCCCTGGCGGCGCCGTCGATCACGTTCTGGACCGCCCGCGAGGACGACGTCCTCCTGGGCTGCGTCGCCCTCAAGCAGCTCAGCGACGGGCACGCCGAGCTCAAGTCGATGCGTACCGCGACGACGGCCCGCCGCCGCGGCGTGGCCGGGCGGCTGCTCGACCACGTGCTGGCCGAGGCCCGCGAGCGCGGACACGCCCGGATCAGCCTGGAGACCGGCACCGAGGACTACTTCGCCCCGGCCCGCGCGCTCTACCTGACCCGCGGGTTCACCGAGTGCGGGCCGTTCGAGGGCTACGTCCTCGACCCGAACAGCGTCTTCCTCACCCTCGATCTGTGAGGCGAGCGACCCCGCCGGCGTTCTCCACGACCACCACCAGCGACTGCGCGTCGCGCAGCGCCTGCTCGAGCACCGCTCGTCGCGGATCGGGTACGGCGAGCCACGGCCCCACCACGGCGACGGACCGCAACCGCGGGTCACGGAGCACCTCGTCCACCGCGCCCCGGTCGCCGCCGGCCACGATCTCGCTCGCCCCGGCCAGCACCGCCACGGCATGCTCGGCGGCCGCCTCGTAGGCGACCCGGGCCTGGTTGGCGCGCCGACGGGCGAACCGCTGCTGGGACTGGCCGCCGGCCTTGGTCCGGCCCTGGACGTGGCGTTGGCCGACCTTGCTGGCGACGACCTCGCCGGCCTCGAGGCGTGCAACGGCGAAACCGCCCTTGCGGACCAGCAGCACACCCCAGACCGGCGGCTGCTCGGTGTGGTCGGCGAAATCGGCGAGGTCGTCGGGCCGGCCGTCATACGCCCGGGAGAAGGGCAACCGGGCGGTGAAGGTCGACCCGTCCTCCGCGACGCCGCGCACGCCGCCGTCGACGACGGTCAGGGCCGTGCCGCCGTGCGACGACATGAAGTTCTCCAGCCACCGCGGCCAGCGGGCGGACGGGACGAGGACCTCGGGCACAGCGCGACCCTAGTGCGCATCCCGTCGCCGACAGCAACAAGAACGTGTTCTACTTCTCTCCATGTCGGAGCCCACCATGCACCCCTGCGAGCGGGTCGGGATCGAGTACGTCGACACCGCGCCGCACCGCTACGCCAACAGCGTCGACCTCGCGATCACCCCGCAGCAGCTGTTCGAGGTCTTCGCCGACGCCGACGCATGGCCGCACTGGGCGAAGGTGATCCGGCACGTCGAGTGGACCTCGCCGCTCCCGCCGGGGGTCGGCAGCACCCGTGTCGTGTCGATGCTCGGCGGCCTCGAGGGCGCCGAGGAGTTCCTGGCCTGGGAGCCCGGCCGGCGGATGGTCTTCCGGTTCAACGAGGCCTCGGAGAGGTCGATCCGCGCCTTCGCCGAGCGGTACGACGTCGAGCCGACCCCGCAGGGCTGCCGGCTCACCTGGACCCTGGCGCTCGACGTGACCGGGCCCGGCAAGCACTTCATGCCGGTCAGCGGGCTGGTCTCGAACCTGTCGTTCCGGTGGTTCCTGCGGAACCTGCGCCGCTACACCGACCGCCGGTTCGCGACGGTTTCGTAAATTCATCCGCGATCGACCGCGGCGAACGCGCGCGCGACATAGCGTCGCAGCGTGCTCCCGCTCCCCCGTCGCACGCTCGTTCTCGCGCTGGCCGTCCTGGCCGCACTGCTCGGCGCACCCGCGGCGGCGTCGGCTGACGACGGCCTGCCCGGCCTGACGGTCGGCACGGCAGTGCGCACCGTCGACCCAGCGGTGCAGGAGTACTGCTGGACCTATCCGGACGTCGTCACCGAGCAGGGCGAGATCGGGTCCAGCACCTGCGGCAACCACAGCCGGCGCCCGGCGCCCACGCTGCGGCACGACGGCGCCCTCCGGCTGACCTTCGCCGGGTCCGGGTGGCGCTGGAGTGCGCGCTACGAGAGCACCCGCCCGGCGAGCCCGGCGTGCCGGGAGACCCGACGGGTGCGTCGTCTCGGCGAGCACGACTACCGGGTCCGGCGCCCCGCGTACCACGGGACCTACCGGGTGACGCTGACCGGACGCGGACCCGAGGGTCGGATCGTCGCGGCGTTCGTCTGGCGCTACGGCACGGGCCGCTGCTCCTGACCGATCAGACGTTGAAGCCCAGTGCGCGCAGCTGCTCGCGGCCGTCGGGGGTGATCTTGTCGGGACCCCACGGCGGCATCCAGACCCAGTTGATGGCGACGTCGTTGACCAGGCCCTCGAGCGCGGAGTTGGTCTGGTCGGTGATGACGTCGGTCAGCGGGCAGGCCGCAGAGGTGAGCGTCATGTCGAGGACGAGGTTGGTGTTCTCGTCGACGTGCATGCCGTAGACCAGGCCGAGGTCGACGACGTTGATGCCGAGCTCGGGGTCGACGACGTCCTTCATCGCCTCCTCGATGTCGGCCAGCGCCACGTTGGTCGAGGCGTTGGTCGAGGCGTTGGTCGAGCCGCCGGCCTCGGGGACCTCGGGCAGGTCGCTGTTGTCGATGGACTCGGTCATGAGTTGTCTCCGTCTCCTGCGACGACCTGGGCCGTCGCGTCCTTCCACGCCATCCACGACAGCAGGGCACACTTCACGCGGGCCGGGAACTTCGCCACACCGGCGAACGCGATCCCGTCCTCGAGCACGTCCTCGTCGGGCTCCACCGCGCCCTTGCCCTGCATCAGGGTCAGGAACTCCTGGTGGATCGCCATCGCCTCGTCGACGCTCTTGCCCACGACCAGGTCGTGGAGCACCGAGGCCGAGGCCTGCGAGATCGAGCAGCCGAGGGCGTCGTACGACACGTCGTCGACGACCCCGTCGGCCAGGTGGACCCGCAGGGTCACCTCGTCGCCACAGGTCGGGTTGACGTGGTGCACCTCGGCCGTGTGGTCGGCGTGCTCACGAAGCCCCTTGCCGTGGGGGTTCTTGTAGTGGTCCAGGATGATCTCCTGGTACAGGGCGTCTAGATCCTGCGCTGTCATCCTCAGTCCAACTTGAAGTAGGAGCGGGTGTATTCCAGCGCCTCGACCAGGGCGTCGATCTCGCGCGGCTCCGTGTAGAGGTACGACGACATCCGCGTCGAGGCCTGCACACCGAAGCGGGCGTGGGCCGGCTTGGCGCAGTGGTGGCCGGCGCGTACGGCGACGCCGCGGCTGTCGAGCACCTGCGCGATGTCGTGCGGGTGCACGCCGTCGAGCTCGAAGGAGATCGCACCGCCGCGCTGGGCGGCGTCGAGCGGGCCGAGCACGGTCAGGCCCTTGACCGACTGCAGGCCCTCGAGGGCGTAGCCGGTGATCGCCTGCTCGTGGGCGTGGATCGCGTCGAGCCCGATGTGGCCGAGGTAGTCGACCGCGGCGCCGAGACCGATCGCCTCGACGATGGGCGGGGTGCCGGCCTCGAACTTGTGCGGGATGCCGGCGTACGTCGAGCCCTCCATCCGCACGGTCTCGATCATCTCGCCGCCACCGAGGAACGGCGGCAGCTCGTCGAGCACCGCACGCGAGCCCCAGAGCACGCCGATGCCGGTCGGTCCGACGACCTTGTGGCCGGTGAAGGCGACCAGGTCGGGGCGCTCCTCGACCGGCATCGCGGCCAGGTCGATCGGCAGCTGCGGCGCGGCCTGCGACGCGTCGACGACGACGATGGCGCCGACCGCGTGCGCGCGGCGGGTGAGCTCAGCGACCGGGTTGATCGTGCCCAGCATGTTGGACACCCAGGTGAACGAGACGACCTTGGTGTGCTCGTTGATCAGCTCGTCGATGCCCGACAGGTCGAGCTGTCCGTCGTCGGTGAGCCCGAACCAGCGCAGCGTCGCGCCGGTGCGCTGGGTGAGCAGCTGCCACGGCACGATGTTGGAGTGGTGCTCCATCTCGGTGATGACCACCTCGTCGCCCGCACCGACCTGCCGCGGGCCCGCCCAGGCCAGCGTGTTGGCGGCCAGGTTGAGCGCCTCGGAGGCGTTCTTGGTGAAGATCACCTCGTCGCGGTCGGGCGCACCGATGAACGCCGCCACCTTGTCGCGCGCGGCCTCGAAGGCCTCGGTCGACTCCGCGCCGAGCTGGTGCATGGCGCGGGCGATGTTGGCGTTGTGGCGCTCGAGGTGGTCGACCATCGTGTCGATGACCACCTGCGGCTTCTGCGAGGTGTTGGCGCTGTCGAGGTAGACCAGCGGCAGCCCGCCCGCGAGCGTGCGCTCGAGGATCGGGAAGTCCTTGCGGATGACCGCCAGCTCGGGGAGGAGCCCCTCCAGGGTCATGGTCAGACCCCGGCTGCCTGGGTGCCGACGTACTTCTCGTAGCCGTTGGCCTCGAGCTCGTCGGCCAGCTCCGGTCCGCCCGACTCGGCGATCCGGCCGTCGACGAAGACGTGCACGACGTCCGGCTTCACGTAGCGCAGGATCCGCGTGTAGTGCGTGATCAGCAGCAGGCCCTTGCCCTCGCGGCCGGCGTAGTCGTTGATGCCGTCGGAGACGACCTTGAGCGCGTCGATGTCGAGGCCGGAGTCGATCTCGTCGAGGATCGCGAACTTCGGGTCGAGCAGGTCGAGCTGGGCGATCTCGGCGCGCTTCTTCTCACCACCGGAGAAGCCCTCGTTGACCGAGCGGCTGGAGAACGCGGTGTCGAGCTTCATCCGGTCGAGGGCGCCGTTGACGTCCTTGACCCAGGTGCGCAGCTTGGGCGCCTCGCCGTCGACGGCGGTCTTGGCGGTGCGCAGGAAGTTCGACATGGAGACGCCGGGGACCTCGACGGGGTACTGCATCGCCAGGAACAGGCCGGCGCGGGCGCGCTCGTCGACGGTCATCTCGAGCACGTTCTCGCCGTCGAGGAGCACCTCACCGCCGGTGATCGTGTACTTCGGGTGGCCCGCGATGGAGTACGCCGTGGTCGACTTGCCCGAGCCGTTGGGGCCCATGATCGCGTGGGTCTCGCCGTCCTTGACGGTCAGCGTGACGCCCTTGAGGATCTCCTTGGCGCCGTCCTCGGTGTCCACGGACACCTGCAGGTTCTTGATCTCGAGGGTGCTCATGCGGGGGTGACTCCGTTCAGGGTCGTGGTGACGTCGACGTAGATGTCGCCGTCACGCACTTCGACAGGGAAGGTGGCGACCGGTTCGGTCGCCGGGAGGCTGGTGGGCTTGCCGGTGCGCAGGTCGAAGGTCGACCCGTGCAGCCAGCACTCGATGGTGCAGTCGGCGACCTCGCCCTCGCTCAGCTGGACGGCCGCGTGCGAGCACAGGTCCTGCAGGGCGAAGACCTCGTCGCCGTCGCGGGCGATGGCGACGTCGTAGCGGTCGACGGTGACCGCGAGGGCCTCGTCGGCCGGTACGTCGGCCAGCGAGCAGGCGCGTTCGAAGCTCACTGCCCGACCTCGCGCAGCACGTTCTTGGCGAGCTCGGCCTCGACGGTGGTGAGGAGCTTCTCCTCGATCTCCGGGACGTCGATCTTGCGGATCAGGTCGTTGAAGAACCCGTGCACCACCAGGCGCTGCGCCTCCTTCTCGGAGATGCCGCGCGAGCGCAGGTAGAACAGCTGCTCGTCGTCGAAGCGGGCCGTCGCGGAGGCGTGCCCCGCACCCTCGATCTCGCCGGTCTCGATCTCCAGGTTGGGGACCGAGTCGGCCTGGCAGCCGTCGGAGAGGACCAGGTTGCGGTTCTCCTCGTAGGTCTCGATGCCCTCGGCGACCTTGCGGATCAGCACGTTGCCGATCCACACGGTGTGCGCCTTCTCGCCCTGCAGCGCGCCCTTGTAGACCACGTTGGACTTGGTCCGCGGCGCGGTGTGGTCGACGAACAGGCGGTGCTCGATGTGCTGGCCGGCGTCGGCGAAGTAGAGACCGAGACCCTCGTAGGAGCCACCCGGTCCGGCGTAGTCGGCGGTGCTGTCGCTGCGCACCACGTCGCCACCGAAGGTGACGGCGACGTGCTTGAGGGCGGCGTCGCGACCGATCCGGGCACGCTGGCTGACGACGTGGACCGCGTCGTCCTCCCAGTCCTGCACCGTGACGAACGTCAGGTCGGCGCCGTCCTCGACGACGACCTCGATGTTCTCAGCCCAGGTCGCGGACCCGGAGTAGACGACCACCACGGTGGCCTTGCTGAACCGTCCGGCGCGCACCAGCAGGTGCGCGGCCGTGGCGTGGTCGGTGCCCGTGCCGGTGAGCCGGATCGTCGAGGCGCCCTCGACGACGGCCTCCTCGGGGATCTCGACCTCGTAGACCGAGCTCGCGGCCTCCCAGACGCGGGCGGAGATCCGGTCGAGCGGGACGAAGCCCGACGAGCCGCGCCGCGAGTCCGCAGCGGCGACGGTGCGGGCGGTCACGCCGTCGGCGAGGTCGGCCTCGACCTTGAACGACGAGCCGTCCAGCGCGGCGTCCGTGTGGACCCCGCGCAGCCGCTTGAGCGGCGTGAACCGCCAGATCTCCTCACGACCGGTCGGCACCTCGTGGGCGTCGACGTCGAAGGATCCTTCGGGGTGGAGGTGGCTCTCGACCTTCTCGAGAGCACCTTCGAGAACTTCGGCAGTCATCAGCCGACGGCACCTTCCATCTGCAGCTCGATCAGTCGGTTCAGCTCGAGGGCGTACTCCATGGGGAGCTCCTTGGCGATCGGCTCGACGAAGCCGCGCACGATCATCGCCATCGCCTCGTCCTGCTCCATGCCACGCGACATGAGGTAGAACAGCTGGTCGTCGGAGACCTTCGAGACGGACGCCTCGTGGCCCATCGACACGTCGTCCTCGCGGATGTCGACGTACGGGTAGGTGTCGGAGCGGCTGATCTGGTCGACCAGCAGCGCGTCGCACAGCACGTTGGACTTCGACCCGTAGGCGCCCTCGTTGACCTGGATCAGGCCGCGGTAGGACGTACGACCGCCACCGCGGGCGACCGACTTGCTGAGGATCGAGGAGGACGTGTGGGGCGCGGCGTGGACCATCTTCGCGCCGGCGTCCTGGTGCTGGCCCTCGCCGGCGAACGCGATCGACAGCGTCTCGCCCTTGGCGTGCTCGCCCATCAGGTAGACGGCGGGGTACTTCATGGTGACCTTGGAGCCGATGTTGCCGTCGACCCACTCCATCGTCGCGCCCGCCTCGCAGACCGCGCGCTTGGTGACGAGGTTGTAGACGTTGTTCGACCAGTTCTGGATGGTCGTGTAGCGGCAGCGGCCGCCCTTCTTGACGATGATCTCGACGACCGCGGAGTGCAGCGAGTCCGACGAGTAGATCGGCGCGGTGCAGCCCTCGACGTAGTGCACGTAGGCGTCCTCGTCGACGATGATCAGCGTCCGCTCGAACTGGCCCATGTTCTCGGTGTTGATCCGGAAGTAGGCCTGCAGCGGGATGTCGACGTGCACACCCTTGGGGACGTAGATGAAGGAGCCACCCGACCACACCGAGGTGTTGAGCGCGGAGAACTTGTTGTCACCGACGGGGATGACGGTGCCGAAGTACTCCTTGAAGAGCTCCTCGTGCTCCTTCAGCGCGGTGTCGGTGTCGAGGAAGAGGACGCCCTGCTCCTCCAGGTCCTCGCGGATCTGGTGGTAGACGACCTCCGACTCGTACTGCGCGGCGACGCCGGCGACCAGGCGCTGCTTCTCCGCCTCCGGGATGCCGAGCTTGTCGTAGGTGTTCTTGATGTCCTCGGGCAGGTCCTCCCAGCTCTGGGCCTGCTTCTCGGTGGACCGCACGAAGTACTTGATGTTGTCGAAGTCGATCGCGCTGAGGTCGGAGCCCCAGGTCGGCATCGGCTTGCGGTCGAAGAGCTTGAGGCCCTTCAGGCGCAGGTCGAGCATCCAGCCCGGCTCGCTCTTCTTCGAGGAGATGTCCCGTACGACGTCCTCGTTGAGGCCGCGCTTCGCGTTGGCACCGACGTCGTTCTTGTCGGACCAGCCGAAGTCGTAGCGACCGATCCCCTTGAGCTCGGGGTTCAGCTCTTCGATCGAGGTCATGGCGTGACCTGCTCCTTCTGTGTTGAGGGGATGCACGTGGTGCACACCCCGTCGCCGTGGGCGATGGTGGCCAGGCGCTGGACGTGGGTGCCGAGGACCCGGCCGATGGCCTCGGTCTCGGCCTCGCACAGCTGGGGGAACTCGTGGGCGACGTGGGAGACCGGGCAGTGCTGCTGGCACAGCTGCTCCCCCACGACCGGCAGCTCGCGCACGGCGGCGGCGTACCCCTCGTCGGAGAACACCAGCGCCAGCACCTGCGCGGGCGACGCACCCGGGTTGGCGGCGGCGACGACCGGGAACTTCTCCTCGATGAACGACGCCCGCCGCTCGGCGAAGGCCCGGACGGCGTCGTCGCCGCCGGTCTCGGCCAGGAAGCGGAGCGCCTCGGTGGCCAGGTCGTCGTACTGCTGGTCGAAGGCGTCGCGGCCACGCTCGGTGAGCGCGAACACCTTGGCCGGCCGGCCCCGGCCGCGCGAGCCCACCGGACGGGGGTCGCGGGCGTCGACCGCGCCCTCGGCGAGCAGCTGGTCGAGGTGGCGCCGCACGGCCGCGGGCGTCAGCTCGAGGCGCTCGGCGAGCGCCGCCGCGGTGGACGGACCGTTGACCAGGATCGCCCGCGCGACGCGCTGCCGCGTCGGCTGGTCGGTCTCGGTCATGAATTCCACAACAGCAGTGTGCCGTTATTGATTCCGGCGGTTCAAGGAAGGTAAGGCTTACTCAGGCCTGCCTCACCCGCTGGGTCGGCGCCGGAATTGTTGCGGTTTGGTCCCAAACCGCAGGTTTTCGGCCCCGAATGTTGCGGTTTGGGACCAAACCGCAGCACTCCGACCGGCCACTAACTGCGCGCGGGACTCGTGTGGCGCAACCAGGCCAGCCCGGCGAAGGGCAGCACGAGCGGCAGGAAGCCGTAGCCCTGGCCGAAGTGCGACCAGACGGTCTTGTCGGGGAACAGGTCCGTGGCGAGATAGCTGAGCGTGCCGACAGAGAGCACGCCGAGCAGCTCGATGGTCACCGCGATCCCGGCCACCCGCCAGCCGGTGCTGCCGCCGAGGAGCAGGCAGGTGGTCGCGACCAGGTAGAGGACCGCGGCCACGAGCGAGAGGGAGTACGCCAGCGGTGCCTTGTCGGGCTCCATGCCGAGCTGGACCGCCGAGCGGCCGGTGGCGGCGACGGCGAACAGGCCGTAGACGAAGACGAGGGCGCGGCCCCAGCCCTGGGAGAGGGGATGTGACGGCTGTGCGGATCGGTCAGGCACCCGGACCACTCCACACGTCCCACAGCCGGGCCTCGAGGCCCGCGACGGTCGCCACGCCGAGCAGCAGGATCGTCGTACCGACCCGGGAGCGCTCCGCGAGTGCGAAGAAGGCGGCGACGACCGGGACCAGCAGGTTGGTGACCAGGTAGCTGACGAACACCGCGCCCTCGATGTCGCGCTCGGTGCGGGCCAGGGCGACCACTCCCCCGACCAGCTGGACGAGCATCACGACCTCGACCACGGCCAGACCGATGAAGTGGGAGTCCTGCGCGGCCCGGTCGCGGACCAGGTCGACCACGAGGAGGACGGCGAGGGCGCCCGCGAGGACCAGCGCGACGCCGTACAGCCAGGGATTCACGGCGGTCAGCGTAGACCGGTGACGTTCCGCAACAATGACCCGCATGCAGCTCGACCAGCTCGACCGCCTGATCGTCGGCGCCCTCCTGGAGGACGGCCGCGCCACGTTCGCGCAGATCGGACACCGGGTCGGGCTGTCCGCGCCGGCCGTCAAGCGGCGGGTGGACCGCCTGGTGGCGTCGGGCGCGATCACCGGCTTCACCGTGCGGGTCGACCCGGCGGTGGTCGGCTGGTCGACCGAGGGCTACGTGTCGATCTACTGCCAGGGCTCGACGACGCCGGCGGAGATCCTGGCGGCGGTGGACCACGTGCCCGAGGTGGTCTCCGCGTCGACGGTCACCGGGGAGGCGGACGCGATCCTGCACATCCACGCCTCCGACATCCGGCACTTCGAGCAGGTCGTGGAGCGGATCGCCGGCGAGCCGTTCGTTGCCCGCACCAGGAGCGAGCTGGTGCTCTCGCCGCTGGTACGACGCGAGCAGGGCAGCCTTCCCGACTGAATCCTCGCCCGGTGGCGCAACAGATCACTGCAGACGGTGAGATCGGCGCAACGGATCGTCGCAAGCGAGCAACGTGCACGCCTCGATCTTGTGCCGCCGCGTTCCTAGTCTTGTCGGGTGACCGACACCCCCCGTGCCGACGCGCTGGTCGTCGCCGCCTGGCAGCCCGACGGGCCGCTGCTCGACGTACCCGCCGCCCTCGCTTCCCTCGACGCCACTGCCGCCGAGGCCGCCTTCGCGGGCGCCCGCCTGCTCGTGTGCCCCGAGCTGACCCTCACCGGCTACGACATCGCCCCGCAGGCCGCCGAGCTGGCCGAGCCCGCCGGCGGCCCGATGGCGGCCGCCGTCGCGGAGATCGCCCGCAAGCACGGCTTGGCGATCGCATGGAGCTGGCCCGAGCGCGACGGCGAGCAGGTCCACATCGCCGCCGAGCTCGTCGACCGCGACGGCACCGTGCTGGCCCGGCACCGCAAGGCGCACCTCTACGGTCCCGACGAGGCCGGCGCCTACGTCCCCGGCGACGGGACGCCTGCGGTCGGCGAGGTCGACGGGTACCGGGTCGGGCTCCTGGTCTGCTACGACGTCGAGTTCCCCGAGCAGGTGCGGATGGTGGCCCTCGCCGGTGCCGACCTCCTGGCCTGCCCGACCGCCCTGATGGCGCCGTACGACGCGGTCAGCACGCTGATCGTCCCGGCCCGTGCCTTCGAGAACCAGATGGCCGTGGCCTACGCGAACCGGGCCGGCTCCGAGAACGACCTGACCTACACCGGGCTGAGCTGCGTCGTCGGCCCCGACGGCGTCGACCTCGCCCGCGCGGACGACCGGGCCGGCCTCGTGGTCGGCACCCTCACCTCCGCCGCGCTCGACGACGCGCGCCGCGCCAACACCCACCTGGCCGACCGCCGGCCCGAGGTCTACGGAGGCCTGACCCGATGACGACCGGACAGACCACGCCCGACCCGGCCCACACCGTCCCGGCGCCGGTGACGATGCTCGGCCCCGACTTCCCGTTCGAGTACGACGAGCACCTGGCCCACCCCGACGGCCTCGGCTCGGTCCCCGCCGAGAACCACGGCCGCGAGGTCGCGATCATCGGTGGCGGCCTCTCGGGCATGGTCACCGCCTACGAGCTGATGCGCCTGGGCCTCAGGCCGGTCGTCTACGAGGCCGACCGGATCGGTGGGCGGCTGCGCTCGCAGCCGTTCGGCGGTCCGCACGGACCCGTCGCCGAGCTCGGCGGGATGCGCTTCCCACTCTCATCGCGGGCCCTGTTCCACTACATCGACCACCTCGGTCTGCGCACCTCGCCGTTCCCGAACCCGCTGTCCGAGGCGACCCCGAGCACGGTCGTCGAGCTGGGCGGCGAGTCCTTCTACGCCCGCGGGTACGACGACCTGCCGGACTTCCTCAAGGACGTCGCCGACGCGTGGCACGAGGCCCTCGGCGAGATCGGCTTCGCCGACGCCCAGCGCGCGATTGCGGGGCGCGACGTGCCCCGGCTCAAGGAGCTGTGGAACGAGCTGGTCCTCAGCCTCGACGAGGAGACCTTCTCCGGCTTCCTCGCCAACTCCAAGGCGTTCGGCTCGCGCAGCTTCCGGCACCGCGAGGTGTTCGGCCAGGTCGGCTTCGGCACCGGCGGCTGGGACACCGACTTCCCGAACTCGATGCTCGAGATCCTCCGGGTGATCTTCACCAACGCCGACGAGGACCACCAGATGATCCACGGCGGCGCCCAGCAGCTGCCCGTCGGGCTGTGGCAGGACACGCCGGAGTGCGCGCACTGGCCGGCCGGTACCTCGCTGGAGAGCCTGCACGGCGGCTCCCCGCTGCCCGGGGTGGCCCGGATCGCCCGTGACGGGTCCGACGACGGGCGGTTCGAGGTCACCGACCGCTGGGGCAGCACCCGCTCCTACGACGCCGTGGTGGTCACCTGCCAGGTCTGGCTGCTGTCCGCGCGGATCGACGTCGACGAGTCGCTCTTCTCCCCCGACCTGTGGATGGCGATGGAGCGCACCCACTACATGCAGTCGTCGAAGACGTTCGTGCGCGTGGACCGGCCGTTCTGGAAGGACGTCGACCCGGCCACCGGGCGCGACGTGATGAGCATGACGCTCACCGACCGGCTGAACCGGGCGACGTACCTCCTCGAGGACGACGGCGCCGCCTCGATCTGCCTGTCCTACACGTGGAACGACGACGCGCTGAAGTGGCTGGCGCTGCCGGTCGAGGAGCGGGTGCGGCTCCAGCTGCACTCGCTGCGCAAGATCTATCCCGACGTCGACATCGCCTCGCACATCGTCGGCGACCCGATCACCGTGTCGTGGGAGTCCGACCCCAACTTCATGGGCGCGTTCAAGGCCAACCTGCCCGGCCACTACCGCTACCAACGGCGACTGTTCTCGCACTTCGTGCAGGACGACCTGCCCGCCCACCGGCGCGGCATCTTCCTCGCCGGCGACGACATCTCCTGGACCGCCGGCTGGGCCGAGGGCGCGGTCACCACCGCCCTCAACGCGGTGTGGGGTGTCGTGCGTCACTTCGGCGGAGGCAGCGCCCCGGGCAACCCCGGTCCGGGGGACAGGTTCGCCGACCTCGCACCCGTGGCCCTGCCGGACGGGCTCTGACCGGGCGTTCCTAGACTGTCGCCGTGCCTCACGCTGCTGACCTTGCTGTCGAGGTCGACGGACTGGTGATGAGGTACGGCGACACGGTCGCCGTCGACGGCCTGTCGCTCACTGTCGAGCGCGGCACCATCACCGCCGTCCTCGGTCCCAACGGGGCCGGAAAGACCACCACCCTGGAGACCTGCGAGGGTTACCGGCGGGCCCAGGGCGGCACCGTCCGGGTGCTCGGCCTGGACCCGGTGCGCCAGCGGGCCGAGCTGCTGCCGCGGATCGGCGTGATGCTGCAGTCCGGTGGCGCCTGGAGCGGCGCGCGGGCCGAGGAGATGCTCCAGCACTTCGCCCGCCTGCACGCCCGGCCCCAGGACGTGGGCCTGCTGATGGAGCGGCTGGCGCTGCACGAGTGCGGGCGCACGCCGTACCGACGACTCTCGGGTGGCCAGCAGCAGCGGCTGGGCCTGGCCCTCGCCCTGATCGGGCGTCCGGAGCTGGTGTTCGTCGACGAGCCGACCGCCGGCATGGACCCGCAGATCCGGCGAGCCGTGTGGGACCTGCTCGAGGAGCTGCGGGCCGACGGGGTGACCGTCGTACTGACCACGCACTACCTGGAGGAGGCCGAGCGGCTGGCCGACCGGGTGCACATCTTGGACCGCGGGCGCCTCGTCGCCAGCGGCACCCCGCTCGAGCTGACCCGCGGCGGCACCGTCGCCACGATCCGGATCGTCGTCACCCAGCCCTTCCCTCCGGGTGCGCCCGAGGAGCTGGTCCGCGCGCTGGGCGACGGCACCGAGCTGACCGTGCTCGACCCGCTCAGCCTGCAGCTGTCGGGTCCGGCCGACAGCACCACGCTCGCCACCGTCGCCTCCTGGTGCGCCGCCCACGACGTGCTGCCCGAGTCGCTGTCGCTGGGCCAGCGCAACCTCGAGGACGTGTTCCTCGAGCTGACCGGCAGGGAGTCGCTGTGAGCACCTTCGCCCCGGCGCCCGGCGCCGCTCCCGTCGTCCGCCAGCTGATCACGCAGGCCGGGATGGAGGCGCGGCTGATGCTGCGCAACGGCGAGCAGCTGCTGCTGGCCGTGGTGATCCCGGTGATCGTGCTGATCGGCTCGGTCCGCGGCGTCGAGCGAGTCGGCTTCGACCTCGACGGCCGCCCGATCGACGTACTGACCCCCGGTGTGCTCGCGCTGGCGATCATGTCCACCGCGTTCACCTCGCTGGCGATCGCGACCGGCTTCGAGCGCAGGTACGGCGTCCTCAAGCGCCTCGGCACCGCTCCCCTGTCCCGCGCCACGCTGCTCGGCGGCAAGGTGCTCGCGCTGCTGCTCGTCGAGGTCTTCCAGTTCGTCGTCATCGGCGGCGTCGGCCTGGCCCTGGGCTGGTCCGGTCCGTCGGGCGTCGGCGGCGCGCTCCTGCTCGTGGTCGCCGCGCTGTTCGGGACCGCCGCCTTCGCCTCGCTCGGCATGCTGCTGGCCGGCTCGTTGCGCGCCGAGGCGACCCTCGCCGCCGCGAACCTCGTCTACCTGCTGCTGCTCGCCGGCGGCGCCGTGATCCTGCCCGCCTCGCTGTACGGCGGGCTCGGCGACGTCGTGCGCTGGCTGCCCTCGGGCGCTCTCGGCGAGGCGGTCCGCGCTGCGTGCGACGGCTCGGTCGCCGTACGCGACCTCGTGGTGCTGCTCGCCTGGACCGTCCTCGGCTCCGCCCTGACCGCCCGAACCTTCAAGTGGGAGTGACCGTGAGCACCGCGACCCGACTGACCGACCTGCAGCGAGCGCTGGAGGCGCGGCTCGTGCCGCTGGCGTGGGCCAACCTGGTCGCGAACATCGGGATCGTCGTGACCGGCGGTGCCGTCCGGCTCACCGGCTCGGGCCTCGGCTGCCCGACGTGGCCGAAGTGCACCGAGGAGTCGTACACGACCCACCCGGCGCTCGGCATCAACGGCGTCATCGAGTTCGGCAACCGGCTGCTCACCTACGTCCTGCTGGCCATCGCCCTCGCCTTCGTGGTCGCGGTGTGGCAGCGCGCCGGTCGGGTGCGCACCCTCGGCCTGGTGATCCTCGCCGGCATCCCCGCCCAGGCGATCGTCGGCGGCATCACCGTGCTCACCGACCTCAACCCCTGGGTCGTGGCCGGCCACCTCCTGGTGTCGATGGCCATGGTCGGGGTGTGCGTGTGGGTGCTCGACGACCTGACCGGCCCCGCACGTGGCGTGGCCTCCGGTGCGGTGCGCCGGCTCGCCTGGGCCACCTTCGCCGTCGGCTGGGTGGTGCTCTGGCTCGGCACCGTGGTCACCGGCTCCGGGCCCCACTCCGGCGACCTGGAGTCCCGTCGTACCGGACTGGACCCGGAGGTGGTCTCCCACGTCCACGGCATCTCGGTCGGCGTGCTGGTCGTGCTGACCCTGTCGCTGCTGCTCGCCGCCCGTCGTCGGCACGACCGCTGGGTGGCCACCTTCGCCGCGGCCCTGCTCGGCGTCGAGCTCGCCCAGGGCCTGCTCGGGTACGTCCAGTTCTTCACCGACCTGCCCGAGATCCTCGTCGGCCTGCACATGCTGGGCGCCGCGCTCGTCGCCGCCGGCCTCGCCCGCGTGGTCGTCACCACCCGCCGCCGCTGAGCTCGAGCTCGGTCTCAGTGCAGGAGCGGGTCGATCGCGACGGCGACGAAGAGCAGCGAGAGGTACAGGTTCGACGAGTGGAACAGCCGCATCGGCTGGAGCACGCTCAGCTCGTCGGAGGTGCGGGCCCGGCGGTGCAGGCCGTGGGCCTGGGCAAGGAAGACGGCACCGAGCACCGCAGCGGCGATCGGGTAGACCGGGCCGGTCGAGGCCACCGGCCACAGCACCAGCGAGGTCGCGACCATCACCCACGAGTAGACGACGATCTGGAATGAGACGACGCGGGCGGACTTCACGACCGGCAGCATCGGCACGTCGACCTGGGCGTAGTCCTCGCGGTAGCGCAGCGCGAGCGCCCACGTGTGCGGGGGCGTCCAGAAGAAGACCACGAGGAACAGCACGACGGGCACCCAGGACAGCTCGCCGGTGACCGCGGTCCAGCCGATCAGGGCCGGGAAGCAGCCGGCGATGCCGCCCCAGACGATGTTCTGGGTCGTACGACGCTTGAGGAGCATCGTGTAGACGAACACGTAGAACGCGTTGGCGGAGACCGACAGGATCGCCGAGAGCGGGTTGACCCACGCCCACAGGATCACTGTCGAGAGCACGCCGAGGACCACGCCGAAGACCAGCGCGGCACCGGGCGAGACGATGTGACGCGGCAGCGCCCGGCGGCGGGTACGACGCATCTGCTCGTCGATGTCGCGGTCGTAGACGCAGTTGAAGACCGAGGCGGACCCCGCCGAGAGCGTCCCGCCGATGACGGTCGCGACCACGAGGCCCAGCGCGGGCACGCCCCGCGCGGCGAAGAACATGACCGGGACGGTCGTGAGGAGCAGCAGCTCGATGACGCGCGGCTTGGTCAGGCCGACGTACGCCATCACGACGTCACGGAGGGTCGCCTTCTGCGGTCCCTCGTCACCGGACAGCAGCTCGGGGCTGGTCGGGTCGACGTAGGTCACGGAAGTCCTCGCAAACAGTGGCAGAAGCGCTCCGAGTGTAGCCCGACGACATCCCCGGGCCGAAAGCGGACAGGGCCGCTCACGGCTGTGGGAAGAATCTCGCGATCAACGGCCGTAGCCGCGCGTCCTCGAAGTCGTCCACCGGCAGGGCCAGGTGCTCGAGCACAAGGCCGTTGACAGCCGTGAGCAGGTCGGCAGCCGCAGCCTCCGCGTCCGCGACGCCGGCACCGCGCAGCTCGCCCGCGAACGCCGACCGCTGGGTCGCGCCCCACTCGTCGAGACTGGCGCGCAGCTCCGGTCGTCGGGCAGCCCCGAGGAACAGCTCGTAGCGCGCGATCGCGGCATCGCGGTCGACCGTGAGCGCGTCCATCACGTACGACGCGAGGCGGTCGACCCTCTCGGCGACGTCGATGTCGGGCAGCTCCTCGAAGAGCGCGCGGACCTCGTCGATCTGCCGAGAGGCGAGCCGGCGCAGAGCCTCGTCGAGCAGCTGGTCGAGCGTCCCGAAGTAGTACCGGGCGTTTCCGTGGGTCGTCCCTGCCTCAGCAGCCACCGACCGGTGGGTCAGCGCGGCGACTCCGTCGCGGGCCAGCAAGCGGACCGCCGCGTCGAGCAGCGCGTCGCGTCGAGCCACACCCCTGGCCATCCGGGGCTCGCGCACCGAGGAGGTCGAGCTCATGACCGCATCGTAGCGACGAGTTTTCGCGACACTCTTCTCCATCTGGAGAAAACAGGACTACGGTGGCGCACGTCACTTCTCGACCGCGACGAAAGGCCACGCATGACCAACACACTCATCACCGGTGGGCGGGTGCTCACCATGGATCCGGACCGGCCCGAGGCGGAGGCCGTCGTGCTCTCCGGCGGCCGGGTCCTCGCCGTCGGCGACCGCCGGCCGATGGAGGACCTCGCCGGTGCGGGCGCTGAACGCGTCGACGCTGGCGGCGGGGTCGTGATGCCCGGCCTCGTGGACACCCACCCGCACGTCATGCACTTCGGGATGCTCGCGGGCGGCCTCGTCGACCTGACCGACGCCGTCGACCACGCCGACATCGTCGCCCGGATCCGCGCCAAGGCCGCCACGACACCGGCCGGCGAGTGGATCATCTGCACTCCCGTCGGCGAGCCGCACTACTTCATCCGCCGCAACGAGAAGGACCTGGCGGAGCGGCATCTCCCGACCCGCTGGACGCTCGATGCAGCCACCAGCGAGCACCCCGTGATGATCCAGGCGTGGGCGCCACGGATGCCCAACGTCGTCGCGTTCAACAGCGCAGGACTCAAGGCGCTCGGGCTCACTGCCTTCATCCCCGACCAGGTCAGCGACGTCCAGCTCGAGAAGACCGACGACGGCGAGCTGACCGGCATCCTGCGCGGGCCGGTGACGAACTACTACACCTACGACCCGTTCTGGGGGCAGCTGCTCACCAAGCTCCCCCCACCGAACCTGGAGAACGCCGCTGCCGGCACGCTCGCCGAGATGGCGCGCTTCACCGCCCAGGGCGTCACGACCGCCTACGAGGGCCACGCGATGGAGCCTGAGCACCTGGGCCTCTACAAGCACCTGCGCGAGTCCGGCGCCCTCACCATGCGCGTCCTCGCCACGCTCGACGTCGAGTCGGTGATCTTCTACCCGTTCGACCCACTGTCTGACCAGGAGTTCGCGGCCCGGCTCCCCCAGCTCGCCGCGCAGGTGAGCGACGTGTCCGACGAGCTGCTCCGGTTCAACGGCCTCACCATCAGCCCCGGCGGGCCGTGCTTCTCCGGCTACTACGCGACCTACGAGCCGGCGCTCGACCCGTTCGGCCGGCGTACCCGTGGCACTCGCTTCATCTCGGTCGAGAAGGAAGAGGCCTTCGTCCGGTTCTGCGCGAGCGAGGGCATCCGCGGCAACGTGTGCCTCGGCGCCTTCCGCGAGCACGACGACTTCCTCGAGATCGCCGAGCGGGTCGTGCGGGACCACGACTTCCGCGACCAGGCCTGGATCCTCCAGCACGCGATCACGATCACGCCCGCCCAGGCCCGTCGCTACAAGGAGCTCGGCTTCAAGGTCACCACCAGTGCCGGGTTCGCCTGGGGCAAGGGCGCGATGTACGGCGAGCGGATCGGCGAGCACGCCTGGCGCGACCTCGAGCCGCTGCAGCGGCTGCTGGACCATGGTCTCGAGCTGGCCGGCGGCTCCGACTGGGGCCCGAAGAACCCCTGGGAGCAGATCGAGCTCGCCCAGACCCACCGGTTCGCGGGCAGCAACCACCGCAACGACGGCCCCGACCAGAGCGTGTCGCGCCTCGACGCGCTGCGGATGTGGACGTCGGGAGCGGCGAGCGTCATCGGCTGGGACGAGGTGGGTTCCCTGGCGCCCGGCAAGCACGCCGACGTCGTCGTCGTCGACCGCGATCCGCTCACCTGCGACATCGACGACCTCCGCGACACGCGCGTGCTGCGGACCTACCTGGGCGGCGAGATCGTCCACGACAGCAAGGAGCTGACGGCATGATCGCGACCAAGGTCGACCTCGTACTGGGTCGGATCGACGCGTTGCGCGAGGAGCTGGTCACCACGCTCCAGGAGGCCATCGCGATCCAGAGCGTGAACCCGACCTATCCCGACCAGGACTACGAGGAGACGGTCGGCGGCGAGACCGAGGTCGCCCAGCTGCTCGGGAGGCACTACCGGCAGGCGGGCGCGGACGTCGAGCTGTTCGGCGAGGCTCCCGGCCGTGACAACGTCGTGGGCGTGGTCGGCGGCACCGGCGGCGGCCGCTCGTTGATCCTCAACGGTCACCTGGACGTCGTCCCGGCCGGGGACGCCGCCGCATGGACCCACGACCCCTTCGCGGGGCACGTCGACGGCACCCACGTCTGGGGTCGCGGTTCCGTCGACATGAAGAGCGGGCTCGTGGCGCAGGCCTTCGCGGCCCGCGCGCTGCACGAGTCCGGCGTCCGCCTGCGCGGCGACCTGATCCTGCAGGGCGTCGCAGGCGAGGAGAACCTCGAGCACCACCTCGGCACCTCGCTCGTCCTCGGCAACGGCTACACCGCGCACGGCGCGATCATCGCCGAGCCGACCGGCGCCGTCGGCCCGCTCAGCGTGATGCCCGCCACGCCCGGAGTGCTGGTCATGCGGATCACCGTCACCGGCAAGACGGGCCACGCCTCCGCCCGCTCACTGATGCGCGCACAGCTGCGCGGGAGCCCGGACGCCGAGCCGATCGCCGCCAGCGCCCTCGACGGCGCTCTGCTCCTCCACGACGCGCTGCGCCGGCTGGAGGAGGAGTGGGAGGTGACGCTCACCGACCCGCTGTTCGAGCCCGGCCAGTTCACCATCGGCCTCGACGTCATCGACGGCGGCGCCCGGGCTGCGCGCAACGTCGCCTTCATCCCGGACGAGACGACGCTCGACTACGCCATCTTCTACCCGCCGTCGGTCGAGGTCGCCACGGTCCAGGCGGAGATCACCGCGACCATCGCGACGGCGGCCGGGGCCGACCCGTGGCTGCGACGCAACCCGCCAGCGGTCGACTGGCCGATGCACTATCCCGGCGGCCGGACCGACCGGGACGATCCGTTCTGCCAAGTCGTCGTCGATGCCCGGACGGAGGCCACCGCCGGCACGGCGTACGCGGGGGAACCCGACGTACGACCGTTCCCGAGCGCCACGGACCTCACCTGGTTCACGGCCGCCGGCATCCCCGCTGTCGGCCTCGGCCCCGGGGCTCTGGCCATGGCACACGCCGTCGACGAGCGGTGCGCGATCGAGGAGATCGTCTGCGCAGCGAAGTCCTACGCGACGGCTGCCATCCGCTGGTGCGGTGTCGCATGACCGCGCCCCTCTCAGCGCCCAGCACACCGATCGCGCCGTACCTGGCGGTCGGGCTCTCGACGTTCGTCCACGGCATCGGCGCCCGCGAGCACATCGCTCGCAACCTCGACACCATCGAGGAGGCATTCCATGCGGCGGTGTCGATCGTCGGCATCAACATGCCGGTCAGGCTCGTGGCCCTCTCCGAGGGAGCACTCACCGGCTTCACCGACGAGATCTACGACCTTCCCCACGTCCGCAGCGCCCGCGACCTCTTCATCGACATCCCCGGTCCGGAGACCGATCGGATCGCCGAGCTGGCGCGGATGTACGACACCTACGTGATCGTCCAGTGCAAGGCGCGCTGGCCCGAGGTGATCGAGGACCGGTTCTTCAACGTGATGGTGGTCGTCTCACCCAGCGGCGAGATCGTCCATCGGGCCGCGAAGAACCACGTGTGGTGCCGGGAGCACTCGTGCACACCGCACGACGTCTACGACCGCTGGGTGGAGCTGTTCGGCGACGGCATCGACGCCTTCTACCCCGTGCTGCGCACGCCGGACATCGGCAACATCGGCACGATCTGCTGCAGCGACGGCGAGTACCCGGAAGCGGTCCGGGCCCTGGCGCTCAACGGCGCAGAGCTCGTCTACCGGCCCAGCGAGGCGGTCCCGATGACGACGTCCGGCCCCGACGACGGCGGCACCTGGCTGCTGCAGAACCGGGCGCACGCCCATTTCAACAGTCTCTACATGCTGTGCCCCAACACCGGCCCGGTCTACTCCTCTCCTGCGGCCGAGCACCCTGTCGACATCGCCGGGGGCAACGGGCACATCGTCGATTACAACGGCCACGTGGTGGCCCGGTCGTCGTCGGGCGCCAACGCGATCATCGCGGCGCCCGTGGACATCGAGGCGCTGCGCCAGTTCCGGATGATGAACCTCAACTCGAACTGGCTCAAGGACGTGCGGACCGAGCTCTTCCGTCGCATGTACGACCACCCGATCCACCCCGCCAACCTGTGGCTGGACACCGAACCCGGGCGGCACGCCGAGGTGGACGAGATCTACCGCGCCAACATCAGCCGGCTGGTCGCCAGGGGGACCTACGTGGAGCCGTCCACGCGGTTCCCGGGCGCCCGCCACCACCCCACCCCGGCCGATGGCGACCTGGACGCGATCCTGTCCGCTTGGCGCTAGGAGCATCCCACCGTGGTGTCCGTCCGGCAGCCCGCCGGACGGGCACCACGCGGTTGTCCCTCCGCGCACGCCGCTCGGTAGGCTCGGAGCCATGATCCCGGAGCTCGAGTGGACCGACCTCGACCGCAAGGCTGTTGACACCGCCCGCGTCCTCGCGATGGACGCCGTGCAGAAGGTCGGCAACGGCCACCCGGGTACGGCGATGAGCCTGGCTCCCGCTGCCTACCTGCTGTTCCAGAAGGTGATGCGGCACGACCCCGCCGACCCGGCCTGGATCGCCCGCGACCGGTTCGTCCTGTCCTGCGGCCACTCCTCGATCACGCTCTACACCCAGCTCTTCCTCGGCGGCTTCGGCCTCGAGCTCGGCGACCTCGAGGCCCTGCGGACCTGGGGCAGCAAGACCCCGGGCCACCCCGAGTACGGCCACACCGCCGGTGTCGAGGTCACCACCGGCCCGCTCGGCCAGGGCCTGGCCAACGCGGTCGGCATGGCGATGGCCGCCCGGCGCGAGAAGGGCCTGCTCGACCCGGAGGCCGGCGACGGCCCGTCCCTGTTCGACCACCACGTCTACGTCCTCGCCTCCGACGGCGACCTCGAGGAGGGCGTCAGCAGCGAGGCGTCCTCGATCGCCGGCACCCAGGAGCTCGGCAACCTCACCGTCGTCTACGACGCCAACCGGATCTCGATCGAGGGCGACACCCACATCGCGTTCAACGAGGACGTCGCGAAGCGCTACGAGGCCTACGGCTGGCACGTCCAGACGGTCGACTGGACTGGCAACGACCACAACGACCTGGCCCACTACGAGGAGGACGTGCCGGCGCTGTACGACGCCCTCAAGGTCGCCGACGAGGTCACCGACAAGCCGTCACTGATCGTCCTCAAGACCGTCATCGCGTGGCCCGCGCCCAACGCGCAGAACACCGAGGCCGCCCACGGCTCCGCGCTCGGCGCCGACGAGGTCGCGGCCACCAAGAAGGTGCTGGGTTTCGACCCGGAGAAGACCTTCGAGGTCCCTGCCGACGTCCTGGTCCACACCCGTGGTCTGGTCGAGCGCGGCAAGGCCTGGCAGACCAAGTGGCAGACCGAGCGGGACGCCTGGGCCGAGGCGAACCCGGAGCAGGCCGCGCTGCTGCACCGGATGAAGGACCGCCGCCTGCCCGACGGCATCGAGGAGGCCCTGCCGGTGTTCGAGGCCGACGCCAAGGGCGTCGCGACCCGGGCCGCGTCCGGCAAGGTCATCAACGCCATCGCCGGCGTGATGCCCGAGCTGTGGGGCGGCTCCGCCGACCTCGCCGGCTCCAACAACACGACCATCAAGGACGCCAAGTCCTTCCTCCCGCTCGACCGCGGCGTCGAGGAGTGGCCGGCCGACCCCTACCAGGGCCGCGTGCTCCACTTCGGCATCCGCGAGCACGGCATGGGCGCGATCATGAACGGCATCGCCGTCCACGGCGGCACCCGCGTCTTCGGCGGCACCTTCCTCACCTTCTCCGACTACATGCGCGGCGCGGTCCGCGTGGGCGCGCTGATGGGCGCCCCGGTCGTGCACGTGTGGACGCACGACTCGATCGGACTCGGCGAGGACGGCCCGACCCACCAGCCGATCGAGCACCTCGCCGCCCTGCGCGCGATCCCCGGCCTCGACGTCGTCCGTCCGGCCGACGCCAACGAGACGGCCGCCGCCTGGCTGCAGGTGCTCCGCAACAGCGACCGTCCCGCCGGCCTGATCCTGAGCCGCCAGAACGTCCCGACCTTCCCCCGCGGCGCCGAGGGCTATGCGACCACCGACGACGTGGCCAAGGGCGGCTACGTCCTGCTCGAGGCCGAGGGCGGCCAGCCCGACGTCGTCCTGATCGCGACCGGCTCCGAGGTGCAGTACGCCGTCGCGGCCCGCGCCCAGCTCGCGGCCGAGGGCATCCACGCCCGGGTGGTCTCGATGCCCTGTCTCGAGTGGTTCGACGCGCAGACCCAGGCCTACCGTGACAGCGTGATCCCGCCGACCGTCAAGGCGCGGGTGTCCGTCGAGGCCGGCATCAAGCAGGGCTGGCGCGAGTACGTCGGCGACAAGGGCCGGATCGTCAGCATCGAGCACTACGGTGCGAGCGCGGACGCCGGAACCCTGTTCCGCGAGTTCGGGTTCACGCCCGAGGCGGTCGTCCAGGCCGCCCGCGAGAGCATCGCGGCGGCTGCCCGGGACTGAACCGGGCACCGCACCACAGAAGCCACCGCAGAAGGAGGAACCGATGACTGATCGACTCAAGGCCCTCGCTGACGCGGGGGTGTCCATCTGGCTCGACGACCTGTCGCGCGAGCGGATCGAGACCGGCAACCTCGCCGACCTCGTCCGCGAGCGCTCGGTCGTCGGCGTGACGACCAACCCGACGATCTTCGCCGGGGCGATCGCCAACGGTGAGCGGTACGACGCCCAGGTGCGTCAGCTCGTCGAGGGCGGCATGGGCGTGGACCAGGTGATCTTCGCGCTCACCACCGACGACGTCCGCAACGCGTGCGACGTGCTCGCGCCGGTGGCTGCCGGCCACCCGGCCGACGGCCGGGTCTCGATCGAGGTCGAGCCGACCCTGGCCAACGACACCGACGCCACCATCGCCTCCGCGAAGGCGCTGTGGGCCGCCGTCGACCGCCCGAACGCGCTGATCAAGATCCCGGCGACCCTCGAGGGCCTGCCTGCGATCACGGCGACCATCGCGGCCGGGATCAGCGTCAACGTCACCCTGATCTTCTCCGTCGAGCGCTACCGCGCCGTCATGGACGCCTACCTCGCCGGCCTCGAGCAGGCCCGCGACGCCGGCATCGACCTCGGCACGATCCAGTCGGTCGCGTCCTTCTTCGTCTCGCGAGTCGACACCGAGATCGACGCTCGCCTCGACAAGATCGGCACCGACGAGGCACTCGCCCTGCGGGGCCGGGCGGCCGTGGCCAACGCCCGGCTCGCCTACGCGGCGTTCGAGGAGGTCCTCGCCTCCGACCGCTGGCAGGCGCTGGCGGCGGCCGGCGCGAACCCGCAGCGCCCGCTGTGGGCCTCGACCGGCGTGAAGAACCCGGCGTACCCCGACACCCTCTACGTCACCGACCTCGTCGTGGCCGACACGGTCAACACGATGCCGGAGAAGACGCTGATGGCGTTCGCCGACCACGGTGACGTGACGGGCGACCAGGTCAGCGGCAAGGGTGCGGACGCCCAGGAGGTCTTCGACCGGCTGTCGGCTGCCGGGATCGACCTCGACGACGTGTTCCGGGTCCTCGAGACCGAGGGCGTCGACAAGTTCAAGGTCTCCTGGACCGAGCTGGTCGCCACCGTCGAGGCGCAGATGGCGGCGACTTCGGGCCGGGCCGGAGCCTGACCTCCGTGGGCGCGGCTCCCGTCGACCCGACCACGACCGAGGCCTGGGGCCGGCTCGCCGACCTCGCCTCGGACTTCCGGCCCGACCTGCGCCGGATGCTCGCCGACCCCGAGTGGGTGACGAGGTCCACCGTGCAGGCGGGCGACCTGCGCGTCGACCTGTCCAAGAACCTGGTCACCCCGGAGATCTGGAAGGCGCTCCAGGCGCTGGCCGGCGAGGTCGACCTCCCGACTCAGCGCGACGCGATGTTCCGCGGCGAGCACATCAACGTCACCGAGGACCGAGCGGTGCTCCACACCGCCCTGCGGCGCGCGGCGGGCTCCGACCTCGAGGTCGGCGGCGCCGACGTCGTGGAGCAGGTCCGGGCCGTGCTGCGCCGGGTCTACGCGTTCGCTGACGACGTCCGCTCCGGCGCCTGGCGCGGGTTCACCGGGCAGCCGATCCGCACGGTCGTCAACATCGGCATCGGCGGCTCCGACCTCGGACCGGTGATGGCCTACGAGGCGCTGAAGCCCTACGTGCAGGCTGGCCTGGAGTGCCGGTTCATCAGCAACATCGACCCGACCGACGCGGCGCAGGAGCTGGCCGGCCTCGACCCCGCCACGACGCTCTTCATCGTCTCCAGCAAGACCTTCGGGACCCTGGAGACCCTCACCAACGCCCGGCTGTGCCGGGCCTGGCTGCTCGAGGGCCTCGGCGCCGGCGACGAGGCGGTCGCGCGCCACTTCGTCGCGGTCTCCACAGCGCTCGACAAGGTCGAGGCCTTCGGCATCGACCCGGCCAACGCCTTCGGGTTCTGGGACTGGGTCGGCGGGCGCTACTCCGTCGACTCCGCGATCGGCACGTCGCTCGCGGTGGCGATCGGTCCCGAGCGGTTCGAGGAGTTCCTCGGCGGCTTCCGGGCCGTCGACGACCACTTCGTCTCGGCGCCGGTCGAGCACAACGTGCCGATGCTGATGGGCCTGCTGAACGTCTGGTACACCAACTTCCTCGGTGCCCAGTCCCACGCCGTCCTGCCGTACTCCCAGCTGCTGCACCGGTTCCCGGCGTACCTCCAGCAGCTCACCATGGAGTCCAACGGCAAGAGCGTGCGCTGGGACGGCTCCCCCGTCACCACCGACACCGGCGAGGTCTTCTGGGGCGAGCCCGGCACCAACGGGCAGCACGCGTTCTACCAGCTCATCCACCAGGGCACTCGGCTCATCCCCGCCGACTTCATCGGCTTCGCCACGCCGGCGTACCCGCTCGCCGACGGCGACACCGACGTGCACGAGCTGCTACTGGCCAACTTCCTCGCCCAGACGAAGGCGCTGGCGTTCGGCAAGACGGCCGAGGAGGTCCGCGCGGAGGGCACTGCGGAGGCGATCGTCGCGGCCCGGGTGTTCTCGGGCAACCGGCCCACCACCTCGATCATGGCGCCGGCGCTGACGCCGTCCGTGCTCGGCCAGCTGATCGCGCTCTACGAGCACATCACCTTCACCCAGGGCGCCGTGTGGGGCATCGACAGCTTCGACCAGTGGGGCGTCGAGCTCGGCAAGCAGCTCGCGCTGCAGATCGCCCCGGGCCTCGCCGGCGACGCCGCCGTCCTCGCCGAGCAGGACGCGTCCACGCGGGCGATGATCGACTACTACCGGGAGCACCGCGCACCATGACCGAGACCCCGCCACCCCTCGTCGAGGTCCACCCCGACGCCGACACCCTCGCGACCGCCGTGGCCGGCGAGCTCCTCAACCGGATCGCCGACGCCCAGGCCGCCGGGCACGTGCCGAACGTCGGGCTCACCGGAGGCACGATCGCGGACGCCGTCCACCGCGAGATCGCCCGCCTCGCCCCCGCGTCCGGGGTCGACTGGGGCGCCGTCGTGCTCTGGTTCGGCGACGAGCGCTTCGTCGCGGCCGACTCCCCCGACCGCAACCTCAACCAGGCCAGGACCGCCTTCCTCGACGAGGTCGGCGCGCACCGGGTGCACACCGCCCCCTCCTCGACCGAGGTGGGCTCCGCCGAGGAGTCCGCGACGGCGTACGCCGACACGCTCCGTGCCGACGGCAGCGGCGACTTCGACGTGCTGATGCTCGGCCTCGGTCCGGACGGCCACGTCGCCTCGCTGTTCCCCGGGCATCCCGGGCTCGAGGCCACGGGCACCATCACCGTCGCCGTGCACGACTCCCCCAAGCCGCCACCGGACCGCGTCAGCCTGACCTTCGAGGCCCTCAACCGCTCACAGTCGGTGTGGTTCCTGGTCAGCGGCGAGGGCAAGGCCGACGCCGTACGACGAGCGCTCGCCGACGAGGGCTCGATCGCCGAGACGCCCGCCCGGGGCGTCACCGGCACCGCCGAGACCGTCTGGTTCCTCGACCGCGACGCCGCCAGCCAGCTCTAGGAGCCTGCTGGAGCGTACTGACGCCTCAGAAGATGATCTCGCCGGACTTCCGGCGCGACCGGAGCAGCTGGATCGCCTCGTCGAGGATGACCTCCGCCTCCTTGTCGGAGCGGCGCTCCTTCACGTAGGCGAGGTGGGTCTTGTAGGGCTCGATCTTCGGTGCCGGCGGCGCGTTCTCCGAGTCGAGGCCGGCGGGCAGGCCGCACTTGGGGCAGTCCCACGAGTCCGGGACGGACGCCTCGACGGAGAAGGTGATCACCGAACGGTGGTCGTTCGCACAGAAGTACGTGACCGCCTGACGAGGCGCGGCCTCACCGCGCTCGGCCTCGCCCATCGGACCCGCACCGACGCGACTACCGCGGATCGCGTTCCCACCACCAGCCAACGGATTCTCTCCTCAAGCCCTCGGACGACCCGGTGCCCGGGTCGGTTGCAAAGCGATCTGTGCTGTCAGTTCTGATAGGCGAGCAGGAGGCCCAGCGCGATCACGCAGGCGAACCAGATCACGCCGATGCCGACCGTGAACCGGTCGAGATTGCGCTCAGCGACCGAGGATCCGCCGAGCGAGCTCGACACACCGCCACCGAACATGTCCGAGAGACCACCGCCGCGCCCCTTGTGCAGGAGCACGAGCAGGATCATGATCAGGCTCGTCACGATGAGCAGCACAGTCAGAAGCGTCGACACGCCAGGAATCCTACGTCAGGCCCGGTGCTAGGACAGCACCGGCATGTCGTAGAACCGGCAGATTCCCCCGAACTCGTCGGCCTCCAGGCTCGCGCCACCCACGAGAGCGCCGTCGACGTCGGCCTTGGCCATGATGCCGGCGACGTTCGCGGCCTTCACCGAGCCGCCGTAGAGGATCCGGACGGCGTCCGCCGCCTCGTCGCCGTGGCTCTTGCGGACCTGCTCGCGAATGGCCGCGCAGACCTCCTGCGCGTCGTCGGGGGTCGCGACCTCGCCGGTGCCGATCGCCCAGACCGGCTCGTAGGCGATGACCAGTCCGGCGACCTGCTTCTTGGTCAGGCCGTCGAGGGAGCCCTCGACCTGGGCGTTGGTGAACTCGACGTGCCCGCCCGCCTGGCGGACCTCGAGGCCCTCGCCGACGCACACGATGGGCGTGATCTTCTCGGCCAGGGCCGCCTTGGCCTTGGCGTTGACGACCGCGTCGGTCTCGGCGTGGTACTGACGTCGCTCGGAGTGGCCGACCACGACGTACGAGCACCCCAGCTTGGCGAGCATCGCCGCCGAGATCTCGCCGGTGTAGGCACCGCCGGCGTGCTGGGAGACGTCCTGGGCGCCGTACCGGATGGAGAGGCGGTCGCCGTCGATCAGCGTCTGCACCGACCGGATGTCGGTGAAGGGCGGGATCACCGCGACCTCGACCTTGCCGTAGTCGTGCCGCTTGTCGGACAGCGTCCACGCCAGCTTCTGCACGAGCACCACGGCCTCGGCGTGGTTGAGGTTCATCTTCCAGTTGCCCGCCATGAGCGGGGTGCGCGCAGCCCCGGTGGTTGAGCTTGTCGAAACCATCAGTCCTCCAGAACCGTGATGCCGGGGAGTTCCTTGCCCTCGAGGTACTCGAGGCTCGCACCGCCGCCGGTCGAGATGTGGCCGAACGCGGCCTCGTCGAACCCGAGGGTGCGTACGGCGGCCGCGGAGTCGCCGCCGCCCACGACCGAGAGGCCGTCGACCTTGGTCAGCGCATCGGCGACGGCCCGGGTGCCCTCGGCGAAGGCGGGCTGCTCGAAGACGCCCATCGGGCCGTTCCAGAAGACCGTCCGCGCGTCGGCGAGCGCGGCCGCGAAGGCCTTGCCGGACTCGGGACCGATGTCGAGGCCGAGGCTGTCGGCCGGGATGGCGTCGGCAGCGACGACGCGGGCCGAGGCCTCGTCGCCGAAGCTGTCGGCCACGACGATGTCGGTGGGCAGCACGATCTCGACGCCGAGCTCCTTCGCGCGGTCCTGGTAGGCGCGCACGGTGTCGAGCTGGTCCTCCTCGAGCAGGCTGTTGCCGACCTCGAGGCCGTCGGCGCGCAAGAAGGTGAACACCATGCCGCCGCCGATGAGCAGCTTGTCGGCCTTGCCGAGAAGGTTGTCGATCACGCCGAGCTTGTCGGAGACCTTCGACCCGCCGAGCACGACGACGTACGGGCGCTCCGGGTCCACGGTGAGGCGACGCAGCACCTCGACCTCGGCTGCGACCAGGCCGCCCATGGCGTGCGGGAGGCGCTGCGCGACGTCGTACACGCTGGCCTGCTTGCGGTGCACGACACCGAAGCCGTCGGACACGAAGGCCCCGTCAGCACCGGCCAGGCCGGCGAGCTGGTCGGCGAAGGCACCGCGCTCGGCGTCGTCCTTGCTGGTCTCGCCGGCGTTGAACCGGACGTTCTCGAGCAGCGCCACCTGGCCGTCCTGCAGCGCGGTCACGGTCTCCCGGGCCGAGGCGCCGACGGTGTCGGTCGCGAAGGCGACGGGGGCGCCGAGCAGCTCGCCGAGGCGGGCGGCCACGGGCGCGAGGGAGTAGGCCGGGTCCGGCTCGCCCTTCGGCCGGCCGAGGTGCGCCATGACGACCACGCGGGCGCCGGCGTCGGCCAGCGCCCGGATCGTCGGGACGCTCGCCCGGATCCGGCCGTCGTCGGTGATCCGGGTGCCGTCGAGCGGCACGTTGAGGTCCGAGCGGACCAGGACCCGCTTGCCGCTGACACTGTCCAGGAACTCGCGGCGAAGGCCGTTGAACTCAGTCACGGGGTCAGAGCGTAGTGCCCACGTGCGTGATCAGGTCGGCCAGCCGGTTGGAGTAGCCCCACTCGTTGTCGTACCAGCCCGCGACCTTGACCTGGTTGCCGATCACCTTCGTCAACGGCGCGTCGAAGATGCACGAGGCCGGGTTGGTCACGATGTCGGAGGACACGATCGGGTCGGTCGAGTAGACCAGGTAACGGCCGTCGGCAGCCGCCTTCACGATCGCGTTGACCTCCTCCACACTCGTCTCCCGCGACGCCTCGAACGAGAGGTCGGTCAACGAGCCCGTCGGGGTCGGCACCCGCAGCGCGTAGCCGTCGAGGCGCCCCTTGAGCTCGGGCAGCACCAGCCCGATCGCCTTCGCCGCACCCGTCGAGGTCGGGATGATGTTCAACGCCGCCGCCCGGGCCCGGCGCAGGTCCTTGTGGATGTTGTCCTGCAGGTTCTGGTCCGCGGTGTAGGCGTGCACCGTGGTCATCAGACCCTTCACGATGCCCAGGCCGTCGTTGAGCGCCTTGGCCATCGGACCCAGGCAGTTCGTCGTGCACGAGGCGTTCGAGATCACCGTGTGCGCGGCCGGGTCGTAGGCCTCGTGGTTGACGCCCATCACGATCGTCACGTCCTCGTTCGAGGCCGGCGCCGAGATGATCACCTTCCTCGCCCCGCCGCCGTCGACGTGCGCCCGCGCCTTGGTCGCGTCGGTGAAGAACCCGGTCGACTCGACCACGACGTCGACCCCCAGCTCGCCCCACCGCAGCGCGGCCGGGTCCCGCTCGGCCGAGACCTTGATCTCCGCGTCGCCCACCACGATCACGCCGTCACTGGCGTGCACGTCGGCATCCAGCGGCCCCAGGATCGAGTCGTACTTCAGCAGGTGGGCCAGGGTCGCGGTGTCCGTCAGGTCGTTGACACCGACGATCTCGATGTCCGCACCACCCGCGCGCACCGCGCGGAAGAAGTTGCGGCCGATCCGACCGAAGCCGTTGATGCCTACGCGAACAGTCACTGCGAACCTCCTGGGAGAGCGGGACCTTGCCGGTCCTCCGACCCTATCCCGGAGGCTCCAACCGCGTCAGCGGTCGCGCGCGGGGCGGCTCAGGCGTCGCCGGCGAGCATCTCGGGCGTCAGCGACGCCTCGGTGTCCGGTACGCCGAGCTCCTCGGCCCGCTTGTCGGCCATGGCCAGCAGCCGGCGGATCCGGCCGGCGATGGCGTCCTTGGTCAGCACTGGGTCGTGCAGCTGACCGAGCTCCTCGAGCGAGGCCTGCTTGTGCTCGAGGCGCAGCTCGCCGGCCATCTTCAGGTGGTCGGGGACCTCGTCGCCGAGGATCTCCATGGCCCGGTGCACCCGGGCGCCGGCGGTGACGGCGGCGCGGGCGGAGCGGCGCAGGTTGGCGTCGTCGAAGTTCGCGAGCCGGTTGGCGGTGGCCCGGACCTCGCGCCGCATCCGGCGCTCCTCCCACGCCATCAGCGTCTCGTGGGCGCCGAGCCGCGCGAGCAGCTGGCCGATGGCGTCGCCGTCGCGGATGACCACCCGGTCCACGCCACGCACCTCGCGGGCCTTGGCCTGGATGCCGAGGCGGCGGGCGACGCCGACGAGGGCGAGCGCGGCCTCGGAGCCGGGGCAGGTGACCTCGAGGGACGAGGAGCGGCCGGGCTCGGTGAGCGAGCCGTGGGCCAGGAACGCACCGCGCCAAGCGGCCACGGCGTCGCAGGCGCCACCGGACACGACGGCGGGCGGCAGGCCGCGGACCGGGCGGCCGCGCTGGTCGAGCAGGCCGGTCTGGCGGGCCAGCGCCTCGCCGTCCTTGACGACCCGCACGATGTAGCGGCTGCCCTTGCGCAGGCCGTTGCCCTGCACCATGACGACCTCGGAGCCCTGGCCGTAGATCTCGGAGATGTCCTTGCGGAGGCGGCGTGCGGCCGCACCCGTGTCGAGCTCGGCCTCGACGACGATCCGGCCGCCCACGATGTGAAGCCCGCCGGCGAAGCGCAGCATCGAGGCGACCTCGGCCTTGCGGCAGCAGACCTTCGTCACCGGGATGTTGGCGAGCTCCGCCTTGACCTGTGCCGTCATCGCCATAGGGGCGATCCTCCCACGCGGGTCAACAACCCCACTCGGCGCTGCCGAAGACGTGGGCGTACGCCGTGGCGAGCCTCACGGGATCGTGCCGCGGCGTCCCGTCGCCGATCGCCAGGTCGTCGATGACGAGCCGGGCACCGAGGGCCGCGACCGTCTCCTCGAGCTCGGCGAGGTCGTCGGCGACCGAGGTGCGGTCGGCCAGCACCACGTCGATGCCCAGGTCCGGGGCGTGCTCGGCGAGAACGGCCAGGTGGTCGGCCGGCCCGAAGCCGCCGGTCTCGCCGGCCTGCTCCTCGAGGTTGAGCACGACGACCACGCGGGCGTCGGTCGCGACGAGGGACTCGCGCAGCCGCCGGACGAGCAGGTGCGGCAGCACGCTGCTGAACCACGAGCCGGGCCCGAGGACCACCCAGTCGGCAGCGCCGATCGCGTCCAGAACCGCGGGACTCACCTCCGGGTCGGCGGGCTCGAGGGCGATCGCGGCGATCACGCCGTCGGTGGTGGCGACCTCGACCTGTCCCCGCACCGCGGTGAGGGCGTCGGGATCGCCGGCGACCAGGCCGCGCACCTCGGCGGTGATGTCCATCGGCGTCATCGCCATCGGCAGCACCCGGCCCTTGGCGCCGAGCAGCCGGCCGACCCAGTCGAGGGCGTCGACGTGGTCGCCGAGCAGCTCCCACAGGCCGACGATGAGCAGGTTGCCGACCACGTGGCCGCGCATCTCGCCGTCGCCCTCGAAGCGGTGCTGCAGCACCTTCGCCCAGGTGTCGCCCCACTCGTCGTCGCCGCACAGCGCGGCCAGCGCCATCCGCAGGTCGCCGGGCGGCAGCACGCCGAACTCGCCACGCAGCCGGCCCGACGAGCCGCCGTTGTCGGCGACGGTGACCACGGCGGTCAGCTCGTCGACGGTCAGGTCGTCGACGAGGTGGCGCAGGGCGCTGAGGGAGGCGTGCAGGCCGTGCCCGCCGCCGAGCGCCACGACCGCCTGCGCGCGCTCACTCACGGCCCAGGTCGCGGTGGATGGCGCGGGCGACGTACCCCTGCTCCCCCAGCCGGCGGGCGATCTCCTCGGTCATCGCCACGCTGCGGTGCTTGCCGCCGGTGCAGCCGATCGCGACCCGCATGAATCGCTTGCCCTCGCGCAGGTAGCCCTCCGCGACCCCGGACAGCAGGGGGACGTAGGCATCGACGAACTCGGCGGCACCCGGCCGGCCGAGGACGTACGCCGACACCTCGGCGTCCTGCCCGGTGCGGGGTCGCAGCTCGGGGACCCAGTGCGGGTTGGGCAGGAACCGCATGTCGGCGACGTGGTCGGCATCGACCGGGATGCCGTACTTGAAGCCGAAGCTGATCACCGAGACCCGCAGCTGCGTCGTCTCGCGGGTGCCGAAAGACTCCGCGATCCGGTCGGTGAGCTGGTGCACGTTGAGGCTGCTGGTGTCGATGACCAGGTCGGCCTCGGAGCGCAGGTCGGCGAGGACGCCGCGCTCGCGCTGGAGCCCGTCGAGCAGCCTGCCGCCCCCCTGCAGCGGGTGCGGGCGCCGCGCGGCCTCCTGGCGGCGGACCAGCACGTCGTCGGTCGCGTCGAGGAAGACCAGGGTGGTGACCCGGCCGGCGACGCCGTGGGCGATCGCGCTGCGCAGGCCCTGGAAGAAGGAGCCGGACCGGACATCGACCACGACCGCGACCGGCTGGGCCGGGCCGTGGCTCTCGTCGACGAGGCGGACCACCTCGGGCAGCAGACCGGGCGGGAGGTTGTCGACGACGAAGAAGCCGAGGTCCTCGAGCTCCTTGGCCGCGGTGCTGCGGCCGGCACCGGTCATGCCGGTGACGACCACGAGCTGACCGTGCGTCTCATCCATGGGCGTCATTGTGCCCAGTTCCGCCGTCGAGGGCCTCCTTGATGGCGGTGGCCGTGCGCGGCCCCACCCCGGGGACGGCGGCGATCTCCTCCACGGTGGCGGCACGCAGCTTGCGCAGCGAGCCGAAGTGGCGCAGCAGCGTCTTGCGGCGTACCTCCCCCAGGCCTGGTACGTCGTCGAGCAGGCTCTCGACCATCGACTTGGAGCGGCGGTTGCGGTGGTGCGTGATGGCGAACCGGTGGGCCTCGTCGCGGATCCGCTGCAGCAGGTAGAGACCCTCGGAGGTGCGCGGCAGGATGACCGGGTCCTCCTCGCCCGGCACCCAGACCTCCTCGAGCCGCTTGGCGAGGCCGCAGACCGGGATGTCGTCGATGCCGAGCTCGTCGAGCGCCCGCTGGGCCGCGGCAACCTGGGGCGCACCGCCGTCGACCACGACCAGCCCCGGCGCGTAGGCGAACTTCCGCGGCCGGCCGGTGTCGGGGTCGACCAGCATCGGGCCGGTGCCGGCGTCGGGGTCGCCGGGTCGCAGCTCCGAGCGCGCCTGCTCGTCGAGCAGCCGGCGGAACCTGCGGGTGATCACCTCGTGCATCGCCTTGACGTCGTCGGAGCCGTCCTGGTCCTTGATCACGAAGCGGCGGTACTCCCCCTTGCGCGCCAGGCCGTCCTCGAAGACCACCATCGACGCGACGATCTCGGTGCCCTGGATGTGGGAGACGTCGTAGCACTCGATGCGCAGCGGCGCCTCGTCGAGCTCCAGCGCCTCCGCGATCTCGCCGAGCGCGATGTTGCGGGTGGTCAGGTCGCTGGCCCGCTTGGTCTTGTGCAGCGCGAGTGACTCGGTGGCGTTGCGGGCCACCGTCTCCTGCAGCGTCCTCTTGTCGCCGCGTTGCGGGACCCGGATCTCGACCTTCGCGCCACGCAGGTCCGAGAGCAGCTGCTCGAAGGTCGCGTGCTCGGCCGGGAGGGCGGGCACCAGGATCTCCCTGGGGACGGCGTCGCGGACGTCCTCGGGCGCGACGCCGGCGTACAGCTGGAGCAGGAAGTCCTCGACCAGGGCGGCGGTGTCGCCGTCGTCGGTGCGGTCCGCGACCCAGCCCCGCTGGCCGCGGATGCGGCCACCGCGCACGTAGAACACCTGCACCGCGACCTCGAGCGGGTCCTCGGCCAGCGCGATCACGTCGGCGTCCGAGCCGTCGCCGAAGACGACGGCCTGCTTCTCCAGCGCCTTGTTCATCGCGCCGAGGTCGTCGCGCAGCCGCGCGGCCTTCTCGAAGTCGAGGGCGTCGGACGCGGCGTACATCTCCTGCTCGATGCGCCTCATGAACGGACGCGTGCGCCCGGCCATGAACTCGCAGAAGTCGTCGACGATCGCCCGGTGGTCCTCCGGCGTGATGTTGCCGACGCAGGGCGCCGAGCACTTGTCGATGTAGCCGAGCAGGCAGGGCCGCCCGATCTGGCTGGACCGCTTGAACACGCCGTTGCTGCACGAGCGCATCGGGAAGACGCGCAGCAGGATGTCGACGGTCTCGCGGATGGCCCAGGCGTGCCCGTAGGGGCCGAAGTAGCGAGTGCCCTTGCGCTTCGCGCCGCGCCCGACCATCACCCGCGGGAACTCCTCGGACACGGTGACCGCGAGCCACGGGTAGGACTTGTCGTCGCGGTACTTCACGTTGAACCGCGGGTCGTACTCCTTGATCCAGGAGTACTCCAGCTGCAGCGCCTCGACCTCGGTCCCCACGACCGTCCACTCCACCGAGGTCGCGGTCGTGACCATCGTGGCGGTGCGGGGGTGCAGGTTGCCGATGTCCTGGAAGTACGACGACAGCCGGGCGCGCAGGTTCTTCGCCTTGCCGACGTAGATCACCCGCTGGTTGCGGTCACGGAACCGGTAGACCCCCGGCTGGGTGGGGATCGAGCCGGCCTTCGGCCGGTAGCTCAGCGCGGGTGACACGCCCACAACCCTACGGAGCGGCGCCGACACCTCCTTATTCGCGTTAGTCGCGTGCTTTACTACAGTTATGCGATGTCGGGACGCCTACGACTACGAGCTCACCACCGGCCCCCTGGCCGCCGACGCCTACGTCGGCGGGATCCGCGACCTGCTGCGGCTGCGCTCCGGCGCCGCCGACCGGATCGCCGCCTCCGTCGCCCTCGACCCGACCTTCGCCGTCGGGCACGCGGCGCTCGCGCTGCTCGGCCACGAGATGTGCGTCGAGGTCGACATCGCGGCCCGGCTCGCGGACGCCCGGCTGCACGCCGCGCGGGCGAGCGAGCGCGAGCGCAGCCACGTGCACGCGATCGAGCGGCACCTGGTCGGCGACCCGGCGCCGCTGGTGGCCCACCTGGCGTCGTACCCGAGGGATGCGCTGCTGCTCTCGGTCGCCATGCCGACCATCGCGTTCGCCGGCGTCACCGACGTCCCCGAGCAGGCGTGGCGGATCGTGGAGGACGCGGCGCCGGCGTACGGCGACGACCCCTGGATCACCGGCCTGATGGCGTTCGTGCGCCAGGAGCAGCGTCGGTTCGACGACGCGATGGAGCTCTCCTGCCGCTCCCTGGCAGCCGAGCCTTCGGGCGGCCACGCGGCCCATGCCCGGGCGCACGCCCACTACGAGACGGGCGACCACGCGGCCGGGCTGGCGTGGATGGACGGCTGGATCCTCGGCGACGGTGCCTCGACCGACAGCCTCACCCACTTCTCCTGGCACGCCGCCCTGCACGAGCTGTCGATCGGCGACCTCGCAGCGGTCCGCGCGCGGTACGAGCGCCAGCTCCAGCCGCGGCAGGCGGTCGGCTGCCGAGCACTCGTCGACAGCGGGTCGCTGCTGTTCCGTTGGGCGATCACCCCGGACGCCACCGACGTGCCTCCGCTCGCGGAGGTCGTCGCCGACACCGGCCGCGACGTGCTCGAGCGGCCCGGGACGGCGTTCCTGGGTCTGCACGCGGCGGTCGCGCTGCTGGCCACCGGCGACCGGGCGGGCTTGCGGGACCTGGCCGCCTGGTGCGCCCACCACCCGAGTCCGACGCACCGCGAGGTGGTCGCTCCGCTGGCGACGGCGCTGGGCCTGCTCGCGGCCGGTCGCTCCTCGGCCGCCGCCGACCGGCTCGCGGCTCTCGCATCGTCGACGTGGCGACTCGGCGGGTCGGACGCCCAGCGCGAGATCGTCGAGGAGGCTCGGATCGCGGCGCTGCTCCGCGCGGGCCGGTACGACGAGGCGCGGCAGGTCCTCGACGCGCGGCTCGACCGCAGGGTGTCGCCGAGGGATCGCGCGTGGCGCCGGTCGGCCGCCGATCAGGCGGCGAGGATCTTGTTGCCCTCGACCTTGATGTCGACCTTCGCCAATGCCGACGGCGCCGGGCCGCCCTCGACCGCACCGGTGGTCGCGGAGTAGGACGAGCCGTGGTTGGCGCAGTGGATGGTGCCGTCCTCGACCGAGGTCACCAGGAGACCCTGGTGGGTGCACACGGCGCTGAACGCGTCGTACGTCCCCGCGGTGGGCTGGGTGATCACGACCTTCTGGTCGGCCAGGATGATGCCGCCCCCGACCGGGACCTCCGACGTGGTCGCGAGCTCGGTGCCGGCGCTCACCTTCGTCTTCGTCGAGCCGCCGTCGCTGCCGGCGCACCCGGCCAGGGCGGTGGCGACGCCGAGGGCACCCAGGCCGGAGAAGACGATGCGGCGGCTGGCGCGGACCTCACCGATCGTCGTACGCGGCGTCATGCGCGCTGCACCTGCCCGTCGACGACGTTGACCGCGACCGCGGCGAGCGGACCGCTCGCCGGACCGCTCTCCACGGACCCGTCGGCCGCGGAGAACAGGCTGTTGTGGCACGGGCAGTGGATCGAGCCGTCGCTCACCGAGCCGACCAGACAGCCCTGGTGGGTGCACAGCGCCGAGAACGCCTTGTAGTCGCCCGCGGTCGGCTGGGTCACCACGATCTCCTCGGCCTTGAGGACCACGCCACCGCCGACCGGCACGTCGGCCGCGGCGACCAGGCCGGTCGCGCCCCCGGTCGCAGCGCCGGCGTCGGCGGTCGTGGTCGCGGTCGTCGGCGCCGTCGTGGGCGCGGCCGAGGTGGGGTCAGGGGTCGTCGCCGGGTCCGTGGCGGCGGTCGAGTCGTCGCCGCAGGCCGCCAGCAGGGGGACGCCGACACCGAGGGTGGCGGCGCCCGCGAGGGCCCGTCTCCTGCTCACCGAGGAAGTCATGGGCGTCAGGCTACGGTCCGCTCCTGAGAGCGACCTATGAGCCCGCCCTCGCCGCGCTCTTCTTCGCAGGTGCCTTCTTGGCGGGCGCCTTCTTCGCTGCCGTCTTCTTGGCGGCGGCCTTCTTGGCCGGTGCCTTGACCGCCGCTGCCGGGGCCCGCTTGAGGCCCGTCGGCTGGCGCGCGGAGCGTCCCTCGAGCAGCGGCCTGAGGAAGGCGCCGGTGTGGCTGCCCGCGGTCGCCGCGATGTCCTCGGGCGTGCCCTCGGCGACCACGGTGCCGCCGCGGGAGCCACCCTCGGGACCCATGTCGATCAGCCAGTCGGCGGTCTTGATGACGTCGAGGTTGTGCTCGATGACCAGGACGGTGTTGCCCTTGTCGACCAGGCCGGACAGCACGCCGAGCAGCTTGCGGATGTCCTCGAAGTGCAGGCCGGTGGTCGGCTCGTCGAGCACGTAGACCGTGCGCCCGGTGGACCGCTTCTGCAGCTCGGCGGCGAGCTTGACCCGCTGCGCCTCGCCACCGGACAGCGTGGTCGCCGGCTGCCCGAGCCGGACGTAGCCCAGCCCGACCTCGGTCAGTGTGGTCATGTGCCGCGCGATCGCCGGCACGGCGGCGAAGAACTCCTGCGCCTCCTCGATCGGCATGTCGAGGACCTCGGCGATGGTCTTGCCCTTGTAGTGCACCTCCAGCGTCTCGCGGTTGTAGCGGGCGCCGTGGCAGACCTCGCACGGGACGTAGACGTCCGGCAGGAAGTTCATCTCGATCTTGATCGTGCCGTCGCCGGCGCACGCCTCGCAGCGGCCGCCCTTGACGTTGAACGAGAACCGGCCCTGCTGGTAGCCGCGCATCTTCGCCTCGGGCGTCTGCGCGAACAGCTTGCGGACGTGGTCGAAGACGCCGGTGTAGGTCGCCGGGTTGGACCGCGGGGTGCGGCCGATCGGCGACTGGTCGACGTGGATCACCTTGTCGACGTGCTCGAGGCCGGTGATCCTCTGGTGGCGTCCGGGGATGGCGCGGGCGTTGTAGATCTGCTTGGCCAGCGACGTGTAGAGGATGTCGTTGACCAGCGTGGACTTGCCGGAGCCGGACACGCCCGTGACCGCGGTGAAGACGCCGAGCGGGAACGCGACGTCGACGTTCTTCAGGTTGTGCTCGCGGGCGCCGATCACCTTGAGCTCGCGGCCCTTGGTCCGCGGACGGCGGATGGCGGGCACGGGGATCTCGCGACGACCGGAGAGGTACTGCCCGGTCATCGAGTCGGGGTGCTCGAGCAGGTCCTTGACCGTGCCGGAGTGGACGACCTGGCCGCCGTGCTCGCCGGCACCGGGCCCGATGTCGACGATCCAGTCGGCGACCCGGATGGTGTCCTCGTCGTGCTCGACGACGATCAGGGTGTTGCCGAGGTCCTTGAGCCGGACCAGGGTCTCGATCAGCTTCTGGTTGTCTCGCTGGTGGAGACCGATGGACGGCTCGTCGAGGACGTAGAGGACGCCGACCAGGCCGGCGCCGATCTGGGTCGCGAGCCGGATCCGCTGGGCCTCACCGCCCGACAGCGAGCCCGAGGGCCGGTCGAGCGAGAGGTAGTCGAGGCCCACGTCGAGCAGGAAGTTGAGCCGCTCCTGGATCTCCTTGAGCACCCGCTCGCCGATCTGGCGCTCGCGCGGCGACAGGTCGAGGTCGGCGAGGTAGGCGGCGGCCTCGTTGATCGGCAGTGCGCAGACCTCGGCGATGTTCTTGCCGCCGCGTCCGTCAGCACTGTCGCGGGCGCCGAGGGTCACCGACATCGACACTGGCTTGAGCCGGCTGCCGGCGCACACCGGGCACGGGACCTCGCGCATGAAGCCCTCGAACCGCTCCCGGCTGGTGTCGCTCTCGGCCTCGCGGTGGCGGCGCTCGACGTACGTGCGCACGCCCTCGAAGTCGGCGTAGTAGGAGCGCTCGCGGCCGTAGCGGTTGCGGGTGACGACGTGCACCTTGGTCGGGTGGCCCTCGAGGATCGCCTTGCGGGCCTTGGGCGTGAGCTGCTCCCACGGCGTGTCGACGTCGAAGCCGAGCTCCTCGCCGAGCGCGATCAGCAGCCGGCCGAAGTAGTCGGCGACGTGGGCGTGGCTCCACGGCTGCAGCGCACCCTCGGCCAGGGTCGCGGTCGGGTCGGGGACGACCAGCTCGGGGTCGACCTCCATCCGGGTGCCGAGGCCGGTGCAGGCAGGGCAGGCGCCGAAGGGCGAGTTGAACGAGAAGGAGCGCGGCTCGAGGTCGTCGGTTTCGATCGGGTGGTCGTTGGGGCACGCCATCTTCTCGGAGAACTTGAGCTCCTGGCCCCCGGGCTCGGTGCTGTCCACGAGGTCGAACACGACCAGTCCGCCGGCCAGGCCGAGCGCGGTCTCCACGGAGTCGGTGAGCCGGCGCTTGGCCGACTCCTTGACCGCGAGCCGGTCGACGACGACGTCGATGGTGTGCTTGTACTTCTTGTCGAGCGTGGGCGGGTTGTCGAGGTTGTGCGTCTCCCCGTCGACGCGGGCCCGGGAGAAGCCTTGGGACTGCAGCTGACGGAACAGCTCGACGAACTCGCCCTTGCGGCCGCGGACGACCGGCGCCAGCACCTGGAACCGGGTGCCCTCCTCGAGCGCGAGCATCCGGTCGACGATCTGCTGCGGCGTCTGCCGCTCGATCGGCGCGCCGCAGGTCGGGCAGTGGGCGCGGCCGGCTCGGGCGTAGAGCAGACGGAGGTAGTCGTAGACCTCGGTGATCGTGCCGACGGTCGAGCGGGGGTTCTTGGACGTCGACTTCTGGTCGATCGAGACCGCGGGCGAGAGGCCCTCGATGAAGTCGACGTCGGGCTTGTCCATCTGGCCGAGGAACTGTCGGGCGTAGGCCGACAGCGACTCGACGTAGCGCCGCTGGCCCTCGGCGAAGATCGTGTCGAACGCGAGGCTGGACTTGCCCGAGCCGGACAGGCCGGTGAACACGATGAGGGAGTCGCGGGGAAGGTCGATCGAGACGTCCTTGAGGTTGTGCTCGCGTGCCCCACGGATGATCAGCTGATCGGTCACTACCGGTCCCTCTTGAGAGTCTCGACGTCTTCGAACAAGTGTTCGCCATCGTACGCCGGCGGGCAAGCCGCGACGCACAGGGAACAGCCTCTCACCCGGCACCGACACCCGCGCTGTTCGCGCAGGCCGGGATGTGGATGATGGGGGCGTGACCTCCCCCACCTCCACCCTCGCCGCCGCCACCGACCGGCTCCTCGCCACCGCCCGCGCCCTGCCCGCCGCCGACTGGGCCGCCCCGTCGCTGTGCACCGGCTGGAGCCGCGGCCACGTGCTCGCCCACCTCGCGCTCAACGCCGAGAGCCTCGCCGGGGTTCTCCGCGGCATCCGCGACGGTGCTCCGGCGAGCATGTACTCCTCCGACGAGGCGAGGGACGGCGACATCGCCGTGCTCGCCACCGCGACCCCGCAGGAGGTCCTCGCGCGCCTGGTCGCCGGGGCCGCGAGCCTCGCCGCGGTGCTCGACGTCGCCGCCGGATTGGCCCCGGGCACGACCTTCGAGCGCACCCCCGGCGGACGACTGATGTCCGCCAACGCCGTACCGCACCTCCGGCTGAGGGAGGTGGAGATCCACCACGCCGACCTCGGCGCCGGCTACTCCGCCTCCGACTGGCCGCCGAGCACCGCGATGACGTTCCTGCACGACGATGCCGAGCGGTACGACGGCCCCGGCTTCCACGTCGTCGCCACCGACGAGCCCGCCCGCTGGGCCTTCGGCTCCCCCGCCGCCGACGCCCCGACCGTGAGCGGCCCGCTCGGCGCCCTCGCCTGGTGGGCGACCGGCCGCACCGCGGCGCCAGTAGTCTCGAGCACGACCGGAACGCTGCCGAGCCTGGAGGGACGATGAGCTACACCGGAGAGGTCACGGTCGGCGGTCCCGCCGACGTGCGCGAGCTGGCCGGGCTGACCATCACGAAGGTCGCCGTCGACGAGAAGATGTCGAACAACTGCTACCTGCTGCGCTGCACCGACACCGGCGACCAGGTCCTCATCGACGCCGCCGCCTCGCCCGACGTGTTGCTCCCGCTCATCGGCGCGGACGGGCTGTCGGCCGTGCTCACCACCCACCAGCACTGGGACCACCACCGGGCGCTGGCCGACGTCGTACGACAGACGGGGGCGGAGGTCGTCGCGGGTGAGCCCGACGCCGACGCCATCACCGAGCAGACCGGCGTCCCGGTCTCCCGGCGCGTCACCGACGGCGACAGGGTGCCGGTCGGCTCCTGCGAGCTCGAGGTCATCCGGATCACCGGCCACACCCCCGGCTCGATCTGCCTGCTCTACCGCGACCCCGCCGGGCATCCCCACCTGTTCACCGGCGACTCCCTATTCCCCGGCGGCGTCGGCGGGACCTTCGGCGATGCCGATGCGTTCGTGTCGCTGATCGGGGACGTCGAGACGAAGCTGTTCGGCGCGCTGCCGGACGACACGTGGTTCTACCCGGGCCACGGCAACGACTCGCAGCTCGGCGTCGAGCGGCCGCACGTCGCGGAGTGGCGCGAGCGGGGCTGGTAGGCCCGAGGTGCGCCACCCTCAGGCGGCGTAGCCCTCCGCGAGGACGATCGCGTCCTGGGCGTGGAGCTGGTACTCGGCACGGGTGATCGCGGTGGTGCCGCCGCTGGTGACGAGCCTGTAGAGGCCGTGGGGTGTGCCCCAGATCCACTTGTCGGGTCCGAGCTGCAGCACCGTGTAGCCGGGCACGTGGGTCTTGGCTCGGTGGTGGTGTCGGGTGAGTGGGGTGTCGTTGTGGTCGCCTGTCTGGCCGGGTGGTCCGTGCTTGTCGTAGGCGACGGTGTGGTCGTGGTCCGGTGCCCGGCCGCTGCGCGTGAAGAGGCCGGTGGCGTGGGGGAACACGTCGCCGACCGTGCGTAGCTGGGTGCGGTGCTTGACGTCGGTGGGGTGCTCGTAGCCGTTGACCGACCGTCCGGTGTGCAGGTCGATCACCGGCTGCACGCTGATCGCCGCGTGGCGACCCAGGAGGTCGCTCACCTGGGTGAGGAGTCGTGGGCCGAGGCTCTCGACCCGGGCAACGGGTCCGAGGGCGCCGGTGTCGTCGAGCGCGACGTGGACAACGATCTCCGCGGACCGGCGGGGGTCTCGTGACGGTTGCTGCGCAACCTCCTCGACCTCCGAGGTGCCCGGGGTGTCGTTGATGTCGTGGAGGAACGCGAGGACAGCAGCCGGGTCGGCGAGCATCGCGAACGCCTCGGCCCGCCAGAGCTCCATCGACAGTGGTTCGGCGCCCTCGGGGACGTCGGCGTGCTCGGCGAGGGCAGCCGCGAGGTCGTCGACCGTGTGCTGGTGGGCGAGGGCGTCGGCCTCGTCGAGCCGCGCGAACACCGTTCCCACACCGGCCGTGTTGTCGGCGTCGTCGACCTGGGACCCGGGACGCGCCTTGGGGTACCAGACACCCTTGTCCTGCTGGTTCTTCTCGACCCGGGCCCGGTGGGCGGCGGGGTCGGCCTCGATCACCTTGGCCTCCGCGATGGCCAGGATCCGCGACGGCGACTCGTCCAACGCGGCAGCGACAGCCTCATCGACGATCCTGATCTGGTGGCGGTCGAGCGTGCGGGACATCCGTGCAACCCGCCGCACCACCCACACCTCGCACCGTCCCGCGCGGACCCCGGCCCACACGGCAGGGAGGCGGTGGCGCAGGTCGAACGCATCGGCGAGGGCGCCACGGGTCGAGAGCACGTGCTCGTGACGGGCGATCGCCATCTCCACCAGTGCCAGGTCGGCCACCTCCGGAGTCCCGTCCCCACCCAGGCTGATCAGCCGCGGTCCGCCGAACCTCACTGGTACCGCGCCGGGCTCGGCCTGCGGGTCACCCGAGTGGAGGTCGGCCCACGCGAGCAGCAGCTCGAGCTGCCGGACCTCGGCCTTCCGCCGATCCCGGACGCCGTCCTCGGCCGCGCGGAGCAGCTGCTCCGGCGTGGCATCCGAGAGGTCCGAGATCATGCACCCATTCTACTAGAACATATGTTCGACTCCAAGAGGTTGGAGGAGACTTTCGCCTTGTTTCTAGGGGTTTCCGACCGTGCAGACCGCATCCCGACCGGGGAACCCGGCGACCTCCCGACCGTCTTCGTCGCTGCTTTTCGGAACGCGACCGGCTACGTACCCGAGGCCCGCGGACAGTTGCCACGTACGGCCCCGGTGGTCTCGTGACGGTCGCTGCGCGACCTCCTCGACCTCCGGGCGCGCGAACCGCAGCCCGACCGCGGGACCCGGCGACCTCCTGACGTTCTTCGTCGCCGCCTTTCGGAACGCGACCACCTACGCATCCGGAGCCCGTGGACAGTCCGCGGGAATGGCCGGTGGTTTCGAGGCTCGTCGCTGACGCTCCTCGCGCCTCAACCATCGGGCGAGGTCGGTTGCGGTGGTCTCGTGACGGTCGCGGCGCGACCTCCTCGACCTCCTGGCGGGAACCGCAAGCCGACCGCAGAACCCGGCTCCTACGGACCTTCGTCGTTGCTGCGCCTTACCGCACTGTGCCGGCTATGCAGCCGAAGCCCGCGGACAGTCAGCGCGGATTGCCCGGAGGTTCCGAGGCTCGTCGCGGGCGCTCCTCGCACCGCAACCACCGAGACGGAAGGATGAGGACATGCCTGGACCGTCCCACGACGCCCCGACCGGACCCGCTGAGGAACAGGTCGCCCTGTACGGCGCCGACGGCCGCCCGACCGGCGAGTCGGTGCCGCGCTCACAGATGCGGGCCCGGAACCTGCGCCACGCGGCGACCCTGGTCGTGGTGCGCAATAGCGCGGGCGAGGTCTACGTCCACCGGCGCACCGACACCAAGGACGTCTTCCCCGGCTGCTACGACTTCGCGGCCGGCGGGGTACTCCAGGCCGGCGAGGAGCCGTACGACGCCGCGGTGCGCGAGGCGGCCGAGGAGCTCGGGGTCACCGGTGTCGACCTCCAACCGCTGGGCGAGGACGACTACACCGACGCGCACACGTCGTACCACGCGTTCGCCTACACCTGCGTCTACGACGGCCCGATCACCTGGCAGGCCGAGGAGGTCGCCTGGGGCGAGTGGGTGAGCGTCGAGCGGCTGCGGGAGATGCTGGCGACGCGGGAGTTCGTGCCGGACACCGTGGCGGTGCTGGGCGCGTGGCTTCACGGCGTGGAACCGCTGTGGGAGTCTCGGGAGGTGACCACCGTGACCTCGCTCGCCACCGCCATGTTCACCGTCGCCGACCAGGACGCCGCCGTCGCGTTCTACACCGGACCGCTCGGCTGGGAGCTGCGCTCGGACCTCGCGTTCGGCGAGGGCGAGGCCGCCGGCCGGTGGGTGGAGGTCGCACCGCCGGGATCGGTCGCGGTACTGGCGCTCAACGTCGCCTGGGACGGCTCCGCGCCGGGCGGGGGCGCCGTCGGCGTGGAGGCGACGGACGTCCGCGGGGAGCGGTCCCGCCTCTCGCACGAGGGGGTCGCCGTCGGCGAGCTCATGGGCGGCGAGGGCCCGGTGCCGCTGATGTTCTCCGTCGCCGATGCCGATGGCAACACGATCTGGGTCGTCGAGGCGCAGCCCCTCACGCCGGGGGCGTGAAGCCGGCCCGGGCGCGGGCGACCTCCTCGCGGGTCACGCACCCCGCGACGTGGTCGTTGACCAGCCCCATCGCCTGCATGAACGCGAACGCGGTGGTCGGCCCGACGAACCGCCAGCCGCGCTTCTTGAGGTCCTTCGACATCGCGACGGCGGCCGGCGAGGTGGTGAGGGTCTGCGGGTCGCCCAGCTCGGACAGGGGCGGCTCGAAGCCCCAGAAGTACGCCGCCAGCGAGCCGCGCTCCTCGACCAGGTCGAGCGCGCGGCCGGCATTGTTGATCACCGCCTCGATCTTGCCGCGGTGCCGCACGATCCCGGCGTCGGCGAGCAGCCGGGCGACGTCGGCCTCGTCGTAGCCCGCGACCACGTCGAAGGCGAAGCCCGCGAAGGCGGCGCGGAAGGCGGGACGCTTCACCAGGATGGTGCGCCAGCTCAGGCCGGACTGGAAGCCCTCGAGGCTGACCTTCTCGAACAGCCGCTGGTCGTCGACGACCGGGAAGCCCCACTCCGTGTCGTGGTAGGCGGGGAACTCCGGGGCGCTGACGGCCCACGGGCAGCGGGGCAGGCCGTCGGGACCGGGCACAGCAGCAGTCATGCCGAGACCCTCCCACGACCCACCGACACGCCCTACAGTCCCGTCATGGCGTTCACTGCGCGGCAGGTCAGGGCCATGGGCCTCATCGCCGACACCTTCGCCCCCGGTGGCGACGGCGTCCCGGCCCCGACCGAGGTCGGCGCCCACGAGCTGGCGCTGCGGATCGCGGAGGCGAACCCGCGCACCGGCGAGGTACGACAGCTGCGGGCGCTCCTCGACGCGTGGGACAGCCGCGCGCTCGGGCTGGCCCTCGCCGGGCGCCCCCGCCGCTTCTCCGAGCTCGACCAGTCGGCGCGCGAGCAGGTCCTGCTGTCGCTGTCCGACAGCCGCGTGGGTGCGAAGCGGGTGCTCTTCCAGGGCCTCAAGACCGCGAGCCTGCTCCCCTACTTCATGACCGGCGGCCAGGCGCTGTGGGACGAGATGGGCTACCCGGGCCCGCTCGGGGTCCGCGCCGACCCGCCGACGCCGGTGGTCCGGCCGATGCCGCTGACCCATGACACGACGATGAGCTGCGACGTGGTCGTGGTGGGCTCCGGCGCCGGCGGCGGTACGGCGGCCGGGGTGCTCGCGGCCGCCGGGCTCGACGTCGTCGTGCTCGAGGCGGGCGGCCTGCACGACGAGCGGCACTTCGACGGCAGCGAGGAGACCGGCTTCCTCGAGCTCTACGCCCTGAGCCCGCAGTCGACGGCGGAGGGCCAGGTGGCGCTGCTGGCCGGGCGGGGCCTCGGCGGCGGCACCGTCGTGAACTACTCGACCTCCTTCCGCACACCCGACCGCGTGCGCGAGGAGTGGGCCGGGCACGGCGTACCCCAGTTCGCCACCGGTGAGTACGCCGCCTCGATGGACGCCGTGTGCACCCGCCTCGGCGTCAACACCGACCACGACAAGGCTGCCCCGCGCGACGCGATCCTCGAGCGGGGCGCCCGGGCGCTGGGCTGGGACGTGGGCGCGATGCCGCGCAACGTGGTCGGGTGCGACCAGGACGTCGAGTGCGGCCGGTGCGGGATGGGCTGCCGGCTCGGGGCCAAGCAGTCCACGGCGAAGACCTGGCTCGAGGACGCGGCCCACGCGGGTGCCCGGATCTGCACCGGTGTCACGGTCCGCACCGTCACGACGAGCTTCGGGCGCGCGACGGGGATCGAGGGCGTCACCGCGGACGGCCACCGGGTCCAGGTCCGCGCCCGCGCCGTCGTGGTCGCGGCGGGCGCGATCCAGACCCCGGCACTGCTCCAGCGCAGCGGGCTGACCAACCCCAACATCGGCCGCCACCTCCGCCTGCACCCCGCCACCGCCGTCTGGGGCCGGATGGAGGAGCCTGTCGACGGATGGGTGGGCGCCATGCAGAGCCGGTACGTCGATGCGCTCACCGACCTCGACGGCGACGGGTACGGCGTGCTCTTCGAGACCGCCCCCTTGACGCCGGCGTTCGGCACCGGCTTCGTCAACTGGCGCGGCGCCGAGGACTTCCGGCGCCGCATGAACGAGCTGCGGCACACGCTGGGCGTCGCCGTGATCGTGCGCGACCGCGACCCGGGCGGCACCGTGCAGGTCGACCGGCACGGCGAGCCCGTCGTCCGCTACCGGCTGTCCCCGCGCGACACCGACCACCTAGTCCAGGGCCTGGTCGGTGGCGCCCGGATCGCGGAGGCCGCCGGCGCCCGCTGGATCGCCTCGACCCACCACCGCACGGTCAGCTACGAGCCGGGCGTCCGCGGCTCCGCCACGACCTTCGAGCAGGACCTGCGCGCGGCCGGTGCTGCGCCCGCCACCCTCGCCCTCGCCGCGCTCCACATCATGGGCTCCGCACGGATGGGCGGCTCGCGCGACACGTCCGCGGTCGACCCGGACGGACGCACGTGGGAGGTCGAGGGGCTGTACGTCGCCGACGGCTCCTGCTTCCCGACCGCCTCCGGCGTCAACCCGATGATCTCGATCGAGTCGATCGCCCACATGACCGCGACCAGGCTCGCCGCCCGGATGCGCTGAGGCAGCGATGTAACGCACGGGCCGGTCAGCGACATGTACCGGGTGACGAACGATTCGACCAACGAAAAGGAGCGTCACCCATGACTCTCGCCCGTACCGCCGCCGCCGCGGCCGTGCTCGCCCTCGGCTTCACCGTCGCGCCGCTGACCGGCGCCGTGGCCGCGCCGCCCACCGACGCCCCCTGCGCGAAGCAGCAGGCGCAGCTCGACAAGGCCGAGGCCAAGCTCGAGTCGCTGACCGCGAAGCTCGCCGCCAAGAAGGAGGCCGTCGCCGAGGCGAAGGCCGAGGTCAAGGCCTCCGACACGGCCCAGGAGAAGCGCAACGCCAAGGCCGAGCTCGCCACGGCCAAGGAGAAGAAGCAGCACGTCCAGAAGGCCAAGAAGTTCCAGGTGCAGCGCGTCGAGCACGCGCAGGCGCGCCTCGACAAGTGCCTGGCCGCCCAGCCGGCCACCCCGGCCCCGACCGCCTGAGGCCGGTAGCCACACAGACCGACGGCCGCCGGCTGCATCCTAGGGGGGTGCAGCCGGTGGCCGTTGTCGTCTCTAGGAGTAGCTCACCTTCACGGTGTCGGTCAAGGGCACCGACTGGCAGCCCAGGCGGATCCCGTCCTCGAGGTCGTCGTTGTCGAGCACGTCGTTGTAGACCATCTTGACGTCGCCCTCGATCAGGCGGATGGCGCAGGCCGAGCACTCACCCTCACGGCAGGAGTACGGCGCCTTGACGCCCTTCGACTCCAAGAAGTCGAGCATCTTGGTGCGCGGGTCCCAGTCGTCGAAGGTGTACTCCTCGCCGTCGAGCTCGACCTCGAGCTTGACCGGGCCGGCCGGGGCGTCGGCGAAGACGTCGGAACCCGGGCCGTCGTCGTCGGACTCGGCGAGGGCGATCTCGGCCTCGACGGCCTGCAGCTCCTCCAGGTCGCCGAACGGGTTGCCGCCCAGGGAGACGAACTTCTCCTGGTGGCGCAGGCTGCGGGGCACCTCGAGGTCCTTGAGGACCGTGGTGACCATCTTCATGAACGGCGCCGGGCCGCAGACGAAGGAGTCGAAGCCGCCGTACTGCGACGCGAAGGCCTTCATCTGGGCCTCGGTCGGCAGGCCCTGGACGGACTCGAGCCAGTGGATGACCTGCAGGCGCTCGGGGTTCTCGGCGGCCAGGCGGGTGAGCTCGGCGGCGAAGATGACCGACGACTCGTCGCGGTTGGCGTAGAAGACCACGATCTGGCCCTTGCCGTGCGCGAGGGCGGTACGGGTGATCGACATGATCGGCGTCACACCGGAGCCGCCGGCGAAGAGCAGCAGGTCGGCGTCGATCGAGGCCGGGGTGAAGATGCCGGACGGCGGGAGCACACGCAGCGTGTCGCCCACCTCGAGGTTGTCGCAGATCCAGTTGGACGCGTACCCCTCCGCCGTGCGCTTGACGGTGACGGTGAGCGGACCGCCGTCGTGGGGGCTGCTGGAGAGCGAGTAGCACCGCGCCGCGATCCCGGTCTGGTCGCTGGGCACCGCCACGGTCAGGAACTGGCCGGGCTTGTAGTCGAACGTCTCCTCCTGGCCCGCGGGCACGGCGAAGCTGATCGACTTCGCGTCGGCGGTCTCCTCGACCACACCGACGACGTCCAGCACGAAGGACTCGATGTCCACGAAACTCCCACTCCTCGAACAGATGGCTCAGTAGCCGTCGTACGCGCCGACCGGGACATCTCCGGCCCGGACTGCGTCGTCGATGCTAGCCATCAGCCGCGTGCACGGCTTGTGCACGTCCCGTCCGCCGGGACGCTGATCTCGTCGCACGAACTCTTGACACGCCGACCTCGCCTCTGCGCTCCACTGCACGGAGGTCTGGTGGTCGCTGTTCTTCTTGACCCGCACCCGCGCCAGGCAGTCCAGGCAGGCCACGTCGACCAGCCGGTCCTCCGTGTAGCGCCGCAGGTCGTCGAGGGTCTCCTCGCTGGTCGGGACGAACGATGCCATCGCGCGTCGCCGGCCTCAGGCGTCCGCGGGCGCGGCGGCCTCGGCGGCCGCCCGCTTGGCGAGGTTCTCGGCGACCTCGGCGTGCCAGTACTCATTGGCCTTGGTGGTGTCGACCTCGAACTCGAACCGGTCGGTCATCTCGGGCGCGATGTCGGCGACGTCGACGTAGAACTGCTCGTACCAGCGACGCAGCTGGTAGACCGGGCCGTCCTCCTCACACAGCAGCGGGTTCTGCACGGCGACCTTGTTCTCCCAGATCGCGACGTCCTGGAGGAAGCCGTCACCGAAGGACTCCGTGTAGCGCTCGGCGATGTAGGCGCAGGTCTTCTCGTCGAGGCCCTCGGGCTTCTTGACCGTGATGCCGTACTGCAGCAGGAACGACTCGGGCCCGGTCGGGATGTGGCAGTTGATCAGGATGACCTCGGTGACGAAGCCCTTGTAGTCGACCTCGAGCCAGTTGATCATGTACGACGGCCCGTAGTAGGTCGCGACCGACTTGAGGGTCGAGTTCTCGTCGCCGTACCCACCGCCCATCGTGTCGGGGCGGCCCTTCGACTCCATGAACTGGGTCGCGGTGTGGCCGTCGAAGATGTTGCGGAAGCTCGTCGGGAACGCGAAGTGCACGTAGTAGAAGTGCGCCATGTCGGCGACGTTGTCGATCAGCTCACGGCAGTGCGAGCCGTTGATCTCCTTGGTGTTCCACGACCACGGCGTGTACGCGTCCGACATCACCTCGGGCAGCTCCGGCGGCAGGATGTCGTGGTCGGCCGCCGAGCCCTCCGGGTCGTGCCAGATCAGCAGCTGGCCGTTGCGCACGACGGTCTCGTAGCGCTGCGTGCGGGCCCGCAGCGGGACGCGCCGCGCGTACGGGATCTCCTTGCACTTGCCGTCGCCGCCCCAGCGCCAGTCGTGGAACGGGCAGGCGATGTTGTCGCCCTTGACCTCGCCCTGGGTCAGGTCGCCTCCCATGTGGCGGCAGTAGCCGTCGAGCACGTTGAGCTCGCCGTCGCCGCCCTGCCACACGACCAGCTTGGTGCCGAACCCGTGGACGGCGTGCGGCTTGCCGTCGGCGAAGTCCGAGGCCAGCCCCAGGCAGTGCCAGCCGCGAGCGAAGCGGATCGGCACGGTGCCCTGGTCGAGAAGTCGCGTGTCGCTCATGTAGAACACGTTACAGTTTTGACGTTAAGGTGACAACATGCACATCGACTTGGAGCCGCAGCAGGTGGCCCTGCGCGAGGAGCTTCGCGAGTACTTCGCCCAGCTCGTCACCCCCGAGATCCGCGCCGGCCTGGCGTCCGCCACCGGCGAGTTCGGCGAGGCGGGTGTCTACAAGGACGTCATCCGCCAGATCGGCAGCGACGGCTGGCTCGGGATCGGCTGGCCGAAGGAGTACGGCGGCCAGGCCCGCTCCATGGTGGAGCAGCTGATCTTCACCGACGTGGCGGCGATCGCCGGCGTGCCGATCCCCTACCTCACGCTCAACACCGTCGGACCGACGATCATGCGCTACGGCAGCGAGGAGCAGAAGGAGTACTTCCTGCCGAAGATCCTCGCCGGCGAGCTGCACTTCTCGATCGGCTACTCCGAGCCCGGCTCCGGCACCGACCTCGCCTCGCTGAAGACCAAGGCGACGCTCGAGGGCGACGAGTGGGTCATCAACGGCCAGAAGATGTGGACCTCGCTCATCCAGTACGCCGACTGGCTCTGGATGGCGTGCCGCACCGAGCCGGACGCGCCCCGCCACAAGGGCCTGTCGATGATCCTGGTCCCGGCCGACGCGCCGGGCGTGTCCTACACCCCCGTCCACACCGTCGCCGGGGTCGGTACGTCGGCGACGTACTACTCCGACGTCCGGGTGCCCGCGTCCAACCTGGTCAGCGAGCGCGGCGGCGGCTGGGCGCTGATGACCAACCAGCTCAACCACGAGCGGGTCGCGCTGACCTCGGCCGCCCCCCTCCAGCACTCGCTGACCCTGGTCAAGGACTGGGCCCGTGAGACGCACAACCCCGACGGCAGCCGCGTCATCGACACCGAGTGGGTGCAGATCGCGCTCGGCCGCGCGCACGCCCGGATCGAGGCGCTGACCCTGATCAACTGGAAGCTGGCCGCGGACGCCGACCACGGCGTACCCCTGTCGCCGGCGGAGGCGTCGGCCACCAAGATCTACGGCTCCGAGCTGGCGACCGAGGTCTACCGCTCGCTGATGGAGGTCGTCGGGCCGCACGCCGGAGTCACCGGCGACTCCCCCGGCGCCGTGCTCGCCGGCCGCCTCGAGCGCTTCCACCGCTCGTCGCTGGTCATGACCTTCGGCGGCGGCACCAACGAGATCCAGCGAGACATCATCGGGTACGTCGGCCTCGGCCTGCCCGCCGCCAAGCGAGCCTGAGGAGCACGGACATGGACTTCCTCTTCACCCCCGAGCAGGACGAGGCCGCCGAGCTGGCCGCGCAGATCCTCGCTGACAAGACCACCAACGAGCGGCTCAAGGAGGTCGAGGCCGGCGGCGACCGGTTCGACCGCGACCTGTGGGCGACGCTGGGCGACGCCTTCGACTGGACCGAGCTGGACCTGGTCATGGTCGCGCGCGTGCTGGTCGAGTGCGGCAAGCGCGTCGCACCCGTGCCGCTCGCCGTGCACGCCGCCTGCCTCGCCGCGCTCGGTGACGCCGCCGACTCGGGCAAGCTGTACGCCGCCGCGGTGGCCGAGGAGCGCGCGCACCTGCCCGCCTCCCCGACCGTCACGGCGGACGCGTCCGGTGCGCTGAGCGGGACCAAGACCCTGGTCCGGGCCGGCATGGCTGCCGATGCGCTGCTCGTCACCGCAACCGGTCCGTCCGGAGTGGGCGTCCACCTCGTCGACGCGACGGCGCCCGGCGTCGAGCGGGTCGCGCAGAGGACCAGCGACGGCGACGTGGCTGCGCTGGTGACCCTCTCCGGCGCCGCGGCCACCCAGGTCGGCGGGCCGGAGGCGCCCGAGCGCCTCGGCCAGCTCCTCGTCGCGCTCGCCGCGGCCGAGCAGCTCGGCGTGACCGAGGGTGCGCTGCGCCTGACCTCGGAGTACGCCAAGACCCGCGAGCAGTTCGGTCGCCCGATCGGCACCTTCCAGGCCGTCTCGCAGCGCCTGGCCGACGGGTTCATCGACGTCCTCGGCCAGCGACTCACGCTGTGGCAGGCGATCTGGCGCCTCGAGGAGGGCCTGCCGGCCGCGACCGAGGTCGCGACCGCGAAGCTCTGGGCCGCCGACGCGGGCCACCGGATCGCGCACACCACGGTCCACGTGCACGGCGGCGTCGGCATCGACCTGGACGGCGAGGCGCACCGCTACTTCACCAGCGGCAAGCGCTTCGAGTTCCTCTTCGGGGGCGCCACCGAGCAGGCGTTGGCGATCGGCCGCAGCTTCGCGTCCTGATCGCCGGCTGCTGCCCTGAGCCGCCCGGTCAGGGCAGCAGCGCCGCGGCCGGTCCCTGCAGCCCGACCGCGAAGAAGCCCTCGTCCAGGTCGGTGTACCAGACCTGCTGGCGCTCCACGTCCCATGCGGGCTGCGAGAGCGCCGCGCCGCCGTCGGGGCCGGGCTGGTTGAAGTAGCCGACCTCGCGCGGGTGGGCCAGGTCGGAGATGTCGAAGAGCCGCAGCCCGGAGCCGATCATCGAGCAGCCGGCGATCCGCGGCTCGTCGCGGGTCGGCAGCGAGCAGTAGTGCCCGGTGTAGCTGCGCACGATCATCCGGGCGCCGGGGTCGCCCATCACGTCGGCGCGCAGCAACGGGTCGTGGACCTCGAGCCGCACGTTGGAGACGACGGAGGGCGCGCGCGGGTCGGTCACGTCGATGATCCGCGCGGCCCCGACCGGGCTCTTCGGCGAGTTGATGCGTGAGAAGTCACCGAACAGGTCGCTGAACTCGTCGACCTCGAGGACGTACTGCCGCCCGTCGCGGGTGAACGGCTCGGCGACCTGCGGGATCGACGACTCGTCCCAGGTCAGCCGCGAGAGCGTGCGGATGGCCGGGTCCGGGCGACGGTCCTGGATGTCGGAGACGTCGAGGACGTCGAGCCCGGCGCCCTCGAGCAGGCCGCCGGTGAGGATGCTGGGGCTGCCGATGTTGGCGACGTACATGGTGCGGCCGTCGTCGGAGAGCCGCAGCCCGTGGTAGACCACCCCGGTCTTCGTTTTCAGCACGCGCGGTCGCCGCGGGTCGGTGAGGTCGACGGCGGTGAGCGTGAAGCCCGCGGCGCCGGCGGTCCAGAAGGTCCGGCCGTCGGGCGCGAAGCCGCTCTCGTGGCCCATCACGCCGGACAGCGTCGTGGACATCAGCCGCGGGTGGCGGCAGTCCTGGCTGGCGTCGTACACGTCGAGCACGCCCGGCGCGGTCGCCAGGGTGCCCATGACGGCGGCGATCAGGCCGCGCTCCTGGTTGACCAGCAGCGACTCGTGCGGCTGGAGCATCGCGGGCGTGATCAGGTTGGCCGTCTTCACCGGATGGGCGGGGTCGGTCATGTCGAGCACGACCACGCCCAGGCCCGCACCGCCGGTGAGCAGGCCCGGCAGGTTGAGGCCGACCATCATCGCCGAGTCGTAGTAGGCACAGGTGCGGCCGGTGACGTCGGTGTAGCGCTGCACCTTGTAGCCGCCCGACCCGAGCGCCGAGCGCTTGCCGTGGTGCCCGACCTGCACCGTGTTGCAGCGGTAGCCCTGGGCCGCGCGCCCCGACGTGTAGTCGGCCGCCGGCACCCGGCCCTGCTGCGCGGTCTCGGGCAGGTCGCCGGTGGCGCAGGTCGCGCGCGGCACGCCGCTCAGCGACAGGTCGGCCTGCGAGGAGCCCGCCGTCAGCACCGCCCCGGCGAGGACCACCGTGGCCGCCACCGCGGCGAGGCCCAGCCGGCGTACCGCGTGCGGCCGGCTGCCCGTGCGCTGCGTCGTGTCCTCGTGCACCATGGCGACCCCCATGTCGTCTGCGGTAGGGCGGCCCCGGCCGCCGAGTGCGCCCACCCTCGCACGGTGACGGCGCTCACGTCGACCACCGACCCGTGGCTAGTGTGCGGGCATGGAGCACGCCTCGTTCGTCGATGCCGCCCGGATCGCCCTCGACCTCGCCTCGAGCACCGAGGTGAAGGCCGGCTGGCTCGAGGAGAGCTCGTGCGCGGGGATGTCCGTGGGCGGCCTGGCGCACCACCTGGTCCAGCAGGCCGGCAACACGGTGCGGCTGCTGGAGATGGAGCCGGTCGCGGAGCCGCCGATCCCACTGCTTGAGCACTACGCCCGCGCGGCCTGGGTCGAGGCCGGCCCCGACGACGAGGTGAACGTGACGATCCGCGAGGGTGCCGACGCCGCCGCCGGCACCGGGCCGGACGACGTCATCGCGCACGGCACCGCCGCACTCGAGCGCCTGCCCGATCTGCTCCGCGACCACCACCGCCGGATCCCGGACCAGGTCCGGATCCCCTGGCAGGGCTGGTCACTCTCCACGAGCGACTTCCTCGTCACCCGCGCGATGGAGATCGTCGTGCACGCCGACGACCTGGCGAGCAGCGTCGGTGTCGAGACGCCCGACTTCCCCGACGACGTGGTCGCCGACGTCCTCGCGCTGCTGAGCGCGGTCGCCGTACGCCGCCACGGGCAGGTGGCACTCGTGCGGGCCCTCAGCCGGCCGCAGCGGGCGCCGGGGGACGTCTCTGCCTTCTGAGATCCAGGCTCAGCCGGTGTAGGGGACCTCGGCGCGCCAGTCCGCCTCGTCCTGGTCGATCGCGGCCCGCAACGCGCGCGCCACGTTGTCGGGCGCGAACGGGCCCTCCTTCTTCAGCAGGCCGCGAACGGTCACCGAGACCGCGCGGATGCCGTCGCCCTTCAGCGTCGCGTCGATGCTGCGCACCAGGTTCTGCACCCCGGCCTTCTGCACGCCCAGTGACGCCGCGCCGAACCACGGCGTGTCCGCGGCCATGCTCCCGGTCACCGTGACCCTGCCGCCGGGCCCCATGAACGGACGGGCGGCCTGGAGGACCGAGAGCAGCGCGCCGACGCCGAGGCGCACGTCCGCGAGCAGCTCGTCGGGGCTCAGGCTCAGCGGGTCCTTCTCGCGGTACGCCGAGGGGTTGAAGTGGACGACGTCGAAGTGACCGACGTGCTCCCCCATCCGGGTCACGGCCGCGCGGGTGGCGGCATCGTCGGTGAGGTCGACGACCGACGAGCCGGCGAGCGCCCCGGCGGCCTCGACCTCGCCCCGCAGCTGGGTGAGGACGTCCTCCTCGGCGCCCAGCAGGCCGACCGAGCCGCCCTCCGCGGCGTACAGGCGGGCGAGCGAGCCGCTCACCCCGGGTCCGGCTCCGGCGATCAGCACGTTGCGGGTCATGGCACCAACCTAGATGAGTAGTCGCTACTCCGGGCAGCTGGTGGCCTCGGCCCGCGGCACGACCTCGCCGTCACGTACGACGACCTCGCCCGGAGCCAGGGACGCGAGCTGGACCGGCGTGAAGGTCACCTGGGTGGCCTCGGCGTCCGCTGCGGAGTCGAGGGCGCTCAGCACGTAGGTGCGGTCGTCGTCGAGCGAGAGCTCCTCGGGACCGCTCCACCCGTCGTTGGTGGCGCCGAGGACCAGCTCGACGGTGCCGTCGTGCCCGCTACCCGCCCGCCAGGTCCCGAGGACCGGGTTCGGGTCGTCGTCTGCCAGCCCGACGCGGTCACCGAGGACCTGGACGGTGTCGATGCCACCCGTGCACACCCGGACCAGCGCGACCGGCCGGCCGTCGGCGCCGACGGTGACGGCCGTCGTACCGATGACGTCGGCGGTGACCACGTTGCCGCAGGCGGTGAGCGCAAGCGCGAGGACGAGGGCGAGCAGGACGGGACGCAGGCGTGTGGTCATGCTCCGATCCTGCGCACCCGGGCCCGGATCCGGCTGAGTACGCAGGCTCAGCCGAGCCCGCCGACCCCCGAGAGCACCTCGGGGTCGACGGTGAAGGTCGGGACGAGTCCCCGCTGCCGCCCGGGCGCGAGCACGCCGGCGCGGCGACCGAGCCGCATCGCCGCGACCTTGGCGGCCGGGAGCAGGCCGTGCTCGCGGGTCGAGCGCGGCACCCGGCCGAGCCGGTTGCGCAGGTAGTAGTTGGCCGTCCACAGGTGCTCGCGGCGCACCGAGGCGGCCGTCCAGTGCTCCGTGGACAGCGAGACGTTCATGTCGCCGAGGTTCTCGACGCGGTGCGGGCTGTTCTGCGGCCACCAGGCGACCTGGCCCGGCTCGAGGTCGAGCACCGCGGCCTGCTCGTCGTACCCGAGGTCGAACGGCAGCTCCTCCTCGGTCTCCCCTGCCACCAGCCGCTCGAGGTTCTCGTCGCTCACGAACCGCTGGGTGCACGGGTACACGTAGGCGCGCTTGTGTCCGCGCAGGTGCCACAGCAGGTTCGGCTGGTTGTCGGCGTGGTAGTAGACCATCGCCGACGGCGAGGACAGCAGCAGCGTGGCCGAGGTGCGGATCGGGGCGAAGCCGGGCACCAGCGCGCGGATCCCGGCATACAGCTCGTCGACGAGACGGGCGAGCTCAGAGTCGTGGCGGTCGATGCCGACCAGGTTGAGCCACAGGTGGCCGCGGGCGACGACCTCCAGGAGCTCCTTGCCCGGCAGGTCGGTCTCGGCACCGCGCCGCCACTGGTCCGGGCGCGCCGGGTCGTCGCCCATCGTGTACGGATGGACGACCGACCGCGGCAGCCGGTCCAGCAGGTCGGCGAGGGCGTCGTCGGTGAACATCGGCTGCTCGTGCAGCCGGTGCGGGGCGAGGTGAGGGCGGGCGCCGAACGCAGCGATGTCGTCGAAGCCCCACGGGAGGAGGGAGGAGTCGGTCACGCCGTACTGGTGCGGCCGGTACGGCGAAAAGATCCGTCAGATCCCCGCGATCCCGTCGAGCTTCTTGACCGTCGCCTCGAACTCGGCCACCAGGTCGGCGACGACCTCGGCGACCGGGCGGACCTCGTTCATCCGGCCGACGATCTGCCCGATGGGCATCGAGATCACGTCGGGGTCCCCGGAGGCGTTGATCCGGTTGTGGGCGTCGGCGACGAGGAGGTTCTGCAGCGGCATCGGGAGGGGCGCCGGAGCGTCCTCCTCCGACCATGCCTCGGTCCACTTCGTCTTGAGCAGCCGGGCCGGCTTGCCGGTGTAGATCCGGGTGCGCACCGTGTCGGACGAGGTGGCCCGCAGGAACGCGGTCTCCCAGCCCTTGTTGCCGGCGAGGTTGCGGTACTCCTCGGTGCCGAGCCAGATCGAGCCGGTCCACACGCCCTGCGCGCCGAGCGCGAGCGAGGCCGCGATCTGGCGGCCCGAGCCGATGCCGCCGGCACCGAGGACCGGGACGTCCGGGCCGACCGCGTCGACGATGTCAGGCGTGAGCACCATGCTGGCGATCTCGCCGGTGTGCCCGCCGGCCTCGTAGCCCTGGGCGATGATGATGTCGACGCCGTTGGCGACGTGGCTCAGCGCGTGCTTCGGCGCACCAGCGAGCGCGGCGACCTTGAGCCCGGCCTCGTGGCACTGCTCGATCACGTCGACCGGCGGCGAGCCGAGCGCGTTGGCGATGAGGACCGGGCGGTGCTGCAGCGCGACGTCGACGTGCGAGCGGGCCACGGAGTGCAGCCAGCCGAGGACGCCCTCACGGCCCTCGCCCTCCGGCAGCGGCGGCACGCCGAGCTTGAGCAGGGTCTCGTCGACGAACTTCTTGTGGTCCTCGGGGATGTACGACGACAGGTCGGCCGAGGTGCCCTCGGTGGGGATCTTCATCGGCATGACCACGTCGACGCCGTACGGCTTGCCGTCGGTGTTCTCGTCCATCCAGGTCAGTACGCGGTCGAGCTCGTCGGTGTCGTTGAACCGGACGCAGCCCAGCACACCCAGGCCACCGGCGCGCGAGACGGCGGCCGCGACGTGCTCGGAGGGGGTGAAGGCGAAGATCGGGTACTCGATGCCGAAGGCATCGCACAGGGCGGTGTGCATCAGGCGTTCGCTCCTTCGTTCTCTGCGCGCTGCTCACGGGAGGCCAGCGCGAGCTCCTTGGCCCGCGGGTACTGCGCCTTGCCCGTGGCGTTGCGCGGGATCTCCTCGACGATGGTCAGTGCGCGGGGCAGCTTGTAGCCGGACAGGTGCGCGCGCAGGAAGGTGCGCAGCTCCTCGAGCTCGACCTCGTGTCCCGGGCGGGTCTCGACGACGGCGGCGACGCTCTGGCCGTACTTCTCGTCGGGGAGGCCGACCACCAGGACGTCGTACACACCGGGGTGCGCCTTGATCGCCTGCTCGACCTCCTCCGGGTAGACCTTCTCGCCACCGGTGTTGATGCAGTTGGAGCCCCGGCCGAGCAGGGTGATCCGGTTGCCCTCCTCGATCCGGGCGTTGTCGCCGGGGATCGAGTAGCGCACGCCGTCGATCTCGACGAAGGTCTTGGCGGACTTCTCGGGGTCCTTGTAGTAGCCGACCGGCACGTTTCCCGAGCGAGCGGTCCGGCCGATCCTGCCGACGTCCTTGACCGGGTCGAGCGGCCGGTTGTCGTCGCCGAGGATCACGGTGGTCGGCGGGATCGAGACGACCGGGCCGTCGGTGGACAGGGCGCTGGCGTCCTGCAGGCCGGTGCCCTGAAAGCCGGTCTCCGAGGAGCCGACCGAGTCGGTGAAGACGGCGTTGGGGAAGTGCTTCATCCAGCGCTCCTTCACCGACTTGGAGAAGATCGCGGCGCTGGAGGCGATGGCGAACAGGGTCTGGCCGTCGTACCCACCGGCCTCGTAGGCGTCGATCAGCGGCACCGCCATGGCGTCGCCGGTCATGAAGAGCATCTGCACGCCGTGCTTGTCGACGAGGTCCCAGGTGCGGACCGGGTCGAACTTCGGCTCCAGGATGGTGACCTGGCCGGCGAACAGGTGCATGAGCAGCGAGGCCTGGGCGCCGCCGTGCATGAGCGGGCTGAGGGGAAGCGTGACCAGGCTGTCCTGCAGCGCCTTCTTGGACTGGTCGTACTCCTCGAGCGGCTCGGCCGTCATGAAGTCGATGCCGCCGCCGAGCACCCGCCAGAAGTCCTCGTGGCGCCACATGACGCCCTTCGGGAAGCCGGTGGTCCCGCCGGTGTAGATGATGTGGATGTCGTCGGGGCTGCGCTCGCCGAAGTCGCGGGCGGCGGACTGGCCGGCGACCGCCTCCTCGAGCGTGACGCCGCCGTACGACGACAGGTCGCTCTCGTCGCCGGGCTCGAGCGGGTTGGGCACCGCGATCACGGCCTTCATGGCACCGACCTTGGGCAGCACCTCGGCGACCAGCGGCGCATACACGCGGTCGTGGACCAGGCCGACGAGGTCGGCGTTGTCGAAGAGGTACTCGAGCTCGCCGGCGACGTAGCGGTAGTTGACGTTGATCGCGACCGCCCGGACCTTGAGGATCCCGATCAGGGCGATGACGTGCTCGATGCTGTTCTTCGCGTAGAGGCCGACGTGGTCGCCCGTTCCGATGCCCTGCGCCTGCAGGTAGTGCGCGAGCCTGTTGGACTCGGCCTCCAGCTCGGCGAAGGAGATGACGTCGTCACCCACCTGGACGGCGGGCTTGTCGGGAACGGCGTCGACGGCGTGTTCGAAGAGATCGGCGATGTTCAGGGCCACGAGGCCGACAGTAGAACACGTTTCACTTTTTCGCTAGCGTTGTTCACATGAGTGATTGCCTCGTCGAGCAGGACGGCCACAAGCTGGTCGTCACGATGAACCGCCCGGAGCGCCGCAACGCGTTGTCGAGCGAGATGCTGCGGATCATGGAGGCCGCCTGGGACCGGGTGAACGAGGACCCGGAGATCCGGGTCTGCATCCTCACCGGCGCCGGCGGGTACTTCTGCGCCGGCATGGACCTCAAGGCTGCCGACGACAAGCCGCCCTCGGAGAGCTTCGAGTCCGGCGCCTACGACCCGACCACGATCAAGGGCCTGCTCAAGGGCTTCCGGCTCACCAAGCCGCTGATCGCCGCGGTCGAGGGCCCCGCCATCGCCGGCGGAACGGAGATCCTGCAGGGCACCGACATCCGGATCGCGGGCGAGTCGGCCAAGTTCGGCGTCGCGGAGGCGCGCTGGTCGCTGTACCCGCTCGGCGGCTCCGCCGTACGGCTCCCCCGGCAGATCCCCTACACGGTCGCCGCCGAGCTGCTGCTCACCGGGCGCACCCTCGGCGCTCCCGAGGCCAAGGAGCTCGGCCTGATCGGCCACGTCGTCCCCGACGGCGAGGCGCTGGCCAAGGCGCACGAGATCGCGGACCGGATCGCGGCGAACGGCCCGCTCGCCGTCCAGGCGATCCTCAAGACGATGCGCGACTCCGAGGGCAAGCACGAGGAGGAGTGCTGGGCCGACGACGCGAAGATCGGTGCCGCGGTGTTCTCCTCCGAGGACGCCAAGGAGGGCCCGCGTGCCTTCCTCGAGAAGCGGGCTCCGCAGTTCCGGGGTCGCTGATCAGTCGCTGACCGGTCGCGGGTCGGGAGCGGGCACGGCCGTGGCGGGACAATGATTCGAACGGGCTATGGCGCCCGGGCGCTCACGAGAAGATAGTGAGCACCGCCACATCCTGCTCTGCTCCCGATCCCCCCGATTCGGCAGGTGACCTCCGTGCGCCCTCGGACCCTTTGCGCTGCGCTCTCCTCGGCCGTGCTGCTGGCCGTCCTCGTCAACCCGGGGGCCGCGCATGCCGCGCCCCTCCCGGCGCAGGCCGGCGGCAGCGCCGTACGCTGCGCCGAACCGCCGCCCACCGAGGGCACGACAGCGGAGAACCGTGACCGCTTCGTCGAGCTGTGGTCGCCACGGTTCACCGACAATGCCTGGCGCAAGGACTTCGTCGCGCTGGAGGAGGTTCCTGCCGACATCCTCGCCGAGGGCTTCCACGCACTGCCCGAGCCCACCCAGCTGTGGCTGAGCTCCTGTCTCCTCGAGGACCTGCTCGCCGTCACCCACACGACGCCGACCGCGCAGGAGCGCGAGACCTACCTCGCCGGGGTCGCGATGGTGATCTTCGGCAAGGAGGGCACAGAGCAGCTCAAGGAGGACATGAACGAACCGGCCGAGACGCCGCCCGCCTCCGACCTGCCGCCGGTGAACCGTGACCAGACCGGCGAGGCGCTGGACGACGTCGCCGAGGAGCTCGCGGAGGCGCCGAGCCTGACCTCCGCGCAGCTGCCGCGCACCTCGAAGGCCGCTCCGTCCGCCCGGACGTCGAGCGCCGTCACCGCAGGCCTCCCCCCGAGCTTCAACGACACGCTCACGTCGCTGCCGCTCGTCCCGCTGGTGCTCGACGCACTCGACGAGCTCCTGCAGGAGGTCGGCAAGGTCCAGGGCAAGCTGTTCACACTGCCGGTCGTGAACCTGCTCTCGCCGCTCTTCTACAAGATCTGCGCCGAGTCACCGACCATGACCCTGTCGTGCAGCATCTCGCTGCCCGTGGGCGTCCCGGTGCCGGCCGACGTGACCGGTGACCACCTGCCCGACGTGCTCGGTCAGCTCAACCCGGTGACCAACCTGATCGACGTGGGCGCCCGGTTCGCAGTCCAGCGGATCGCGCCCAACAGCGGTCCGCTCCCGGCGCACGTGTTCGCCGTCTACGACACCCCGATCGTGAAGAAGCGAGTCACCGTCGGGATCGACGGCCGGGCCTCGACGCTCGGGGGCAACAGCACCGCGCGGGTGATGCTCAAGAACATCGTCGACGCCATCACGGGCGACATCAAGATCGCAGCGGACGTCACGTCGACCAACCCCGGCCCGACGGAGGCGATCACGTTCGGCGTGAAGTCGCTGACCGGTGGCAGCGGCGGCGTACCGCTGACCGAGCAGGACCCGCTGACCGGCTCCGTGCAGCTCAGCCCGTTCCCGACCACGCTCGACGTGGGCGCCCAGATGACGCACCGAAGCACCGGCAGCAAGGACACGATCACGGTCAACACCCCGACCGCGACCCGCGTCGACGCCGTCATCGACCAGGCCACGACGTCGGGCCCCGTCGACAGCGACCGCCGGTTCACCGCGACGGTCGACAAGCTGCCGTCGTCGGTGCGCGTCGACCTGACCCGCCAGGGCACGCACCAGAACATCGAGTACACCGCCAACGACGAGATCGCCCTCGTGGAGGCGACCGACACGACCACCCCGGACATCACCAGGCCGACGGAGGTCGACCACGCGGTCTACCGGGTCAACGGCATCCCGAAGCACATGTCGGTCGACCTCGACGGCGACCTGATCACCTACGACGCCAGCGACTCCATCGACAAGGTGTACGCCGGCGTCGAGCGGATGGGAGGCGACCGGATCACGGCCGAGGTACTCGGCATCCCGGCGCACGCCGAGGTGCTCTTCGACGGGAAGGGCTCCGTCCTCGACTGGGACGCCGACACCGCGACCACGAGCGCCGCGGCCACCGCACATCTCACGGCCGCGACGCTCGGCACGGACCGCGACTTCGACGCGGGTCTGGCGATCACCTCGATCCCGGCGAAGTGGAACGCCTCCTGGGCGGACGGCGACGTCCTCTTCGAGGCACCTGCGGGGGGCATCGGCTCGATCGTCGCCAATGTCACCAACCACGAGACGTTCTCGACGCTGTCGGGCGACCACCTCGCGGCGTACTACGACGAGGCCTCGGGCAACCTCGACGCCAGCCTGAAGATCAGCAACCTGCGCCGGGCGGCGTTCTCCAAGCTGCCCGACGACGGCGACGGCGGTGGCTTCGAGGCCGGGCTCGACATGGGTGACAACAGCATCTTCGCCTTCGCCGCGGAGGCGCACCTGGCGCAGGGCGACGTCGTCGCCTCCGGCCAGCTGAGCAACCTGCCGTCGCAGGTCACACTGCGCAGCGAGGGCGGCCGGATCACCTACGAAGGCAACACCAACCCCGACCTGACGCTGTCGGTCGCCGCAGGTAAGGCCGCCGCGCTGGCCGCCACGCCCGTGCCGCCACAGGTCCACGGTGTCGCCGTCCGCGACGGTGCGAGCGGGTCCGACAAGGCGGTCCGGGCCAAGCTCTACCTGACCGGACTGCCGACGGGTCTCGACCTCGACTCGACCCACGGCACCTACACGGTGACGGGCTTCCACCCGACCAACGGCACCCTGGTGGTCGACGCCAAGCTGCAGGCGCTCGCGCCCAAGCCGCTCAGCCTCTACCTGACCCAGGGCATCCCGACGGCCAACCCCGTCGACTTCACCTTCGGCCCGATCGTCACGCGCACCGAGCCCGACGGCCAGCACACCATCGGCATCGACTACGTCGCCAGCGAGACGCTCGGGGCGTTCACGGCCAACGCGCAGTACGACAACACCGACGAGGCGCAGCTGACCATCAGCGCGATCCCGAAGACCATCAGCGTGGACGCCTCCTTCGGGGCCGACACGAAGGAGGTCGGCGTCGCGATGGACCAGGGCATCAGCGACATCACGGCGGCGTACAAGCACGTGGGTGACCTCGACTTCGCCGCGTCCGTGCACCTGCACGACGTACCGAAGACGGTCGACCTGCTGATCGGCAAGAAGACCCAGGCCGGCAGCGGCACCACCGTCGACGCGCCGGTCTTCACGATGACGGCCTTCTCCCCCGGCCTCGACATCGACGCCTTCGCCTCGGCGAGGATCGCCGACCCCGTCGACGCCGCCGCCGCGGTGACGCTCGACGTCACCGACCTCGGCCAGCTGGTCACGGCCGACCTGATCGGGGCCCGCCTACACATCACCTCCGCGCCGGCGACCCACGCCTTCGCCCTGGAGGCGGCCGGGCGGGTCCAGAAGTCGATCTCCCTCGACTGGGGCAGCGGTGAGGACGGTCAGACCGGCTTCTTCCAGAACCGGGGCAACCTGTCGGCCGACCTGAAGATCCACCGGGTCACGCTGGGTCTGACGGACTTCTCGGACGTCAACCTCCGCCTGGGCTTCACCACCGGCCTCGACGGCGACTTCGGGACGTTCACGTTCGGCCAGGACACCGACCTGACGGTCGACCTCGAGGAGAGGTTCTCGGTCTTCATCGACTGGCCCGACCCGCTCGGTACGGACACGATCACCATCGTGGACATCCCGCACGCCTCGATCCCGTTCGGCAACGTCGCGCCGCGCTGGCACATCAACCAGAACGTGCAGGAGCGTGCACTCCACCTGCCGATCATCCACTTCGGGATCGCGGACTGCGGCGTCTCGTTCGACGTCCGCCCGGCACCGGGCTACACGACACCGGGCAACACGTTCACGCTCGGCCAGCCCGCCGGCGACGGGACACACACGCCGGCCTGGCTGATCACGCCCGACATCAACCTGCTCGGGCTGTCGCTGCCCGACTTCGGGCTGGACATCATCGCCTACTTCCTCTCGCCCTACGGCAACAACATCAAGGTGTACCCCGAGTGTCAGTGGCTCGTGTAGGTCTGGCGCTCGCCGCCCTCGCGCTGGCCTGCTCCGGGTGCAACGACACCCCGGAGCAGGCCGGGCCCGACCCGTCCGCACCCGTCACGGACATCACCGTCGAGTGCGACCGCTTCGCTGCCACCGCGCAGCGGATCACCGACGCCCAGACGGCGCTCTACGACGGCAAGGACTCCCCCGAGGACGCGACGGCCGTCGAGGACCTCGTGACCGAGCTGGACGCGCTCAAGGAGGACGCGCCGGACGACGTCGACGAGGCGCTGACCGCGCTCGGCGCGGGCTTCCGCGCCGCGCAGGAGCTGCTGGCGGACCCGACCCCGGCGAACACCGCAGAGCTGGCCGCGCTGTCGTCCGGGCTCTCCGAGGACAGCCAGGCCGTGACGGCCTGGATCCTCAGCGAGTGCTGACGTAGCCGGCCAGCCAGTCCGGGAACTCATCGAGACCGTCCAGCACGGCGTGGGTGCCGGCGGCGACGAGCTCGGCGGCGGTGCACCCGCCGGTCAGCACGGACACGCTGGTGACGCCGGCGGCCAGGGCACCCTCGACGTCGTGGACGTGGTCGCCGACGTAGACCGAGGCGCCCTCGCGGCGCAGCACGCCGGCCTTGCCGACGCCCCAGACCCAGCCCTCGAGCAGGTCGACGTCGAGGCCCGTGTGGTCCAGGTGCAGCTGGGCGTTGGGGGCGTACTTGCCGGTGACCACGACGACCCGCCCGCCGTGGCGTCGTACGGCGGCGATCGCCTCGTGCGCGCCCGGCAGCACCGGCACGTTGGCGATCGCGTGGTCGGGGTAGAGCGCGCGGAACCGGTCGCCCGCGGCCGGGATCACGTCTGCCGGCAGGTACGGCGCGAGCAGCATCTCGAGCGGCGGCCCGAGCCTGTCGGTCATCTCCTCGACCGGGAAGTCCACGCCCAGCTCGCGGCCGAGCTCCAGCAGCACGTCCCGGAACCCGGGCACGGTGTCGATGAGGGTCAGGTCGAGATCGAACCCGACGACGAGATCCGCCATGGCCGCACGCTATCCACCCGTGTCCGGCGAGGCGTGGGCGGGCGGCGACGGGGCAGGATGGCGCCATGGCTGCCCTCCTCGTCTTCGCCGTGTTCGGCCTGGTCTTCGTCGCCGTCATCGTGCTGCTGGTCCTCGGCGTGTCCGCCGGCATGAAGCGCGCGGCCGAGCGGCGGCAGGGCCTGGCCGGCCTGGCGTGGGCGCGGGAGTGGGAGTATCGGCCGAACGACCCCGGCCTGGTCGACCGCTTCACTGGTGCGCCCTTCGGGAGCGGGCACTCCCGCCAGGCCGTCAACGTCCTCATCGGGCGCCACGACGGGCGCCCGTTCACCGCCTTCGACTACCACCACACGACAGGCAGCGGCGACAGCACGAGCCGCCACGTCCACTCCGTGCTGGCCATCAACCTCGGCGTCCAGGCACCGCCGCTCTCCGTCGGCCCGACCACGATGGTGGGGCGCTGGATCAGCTCCCTCAGCGGCAGTGACATCGAGATCGGCGACCCGGCGTTCGACGCCTACTTCACGGTGCGCTCCCCCGTGCGGGATTTCGCGGTCGACGTCCTGCTCTCCGACGTGCGCGAGGTCATGCAGCACCACCCGAACGTCGCCTGGCGGATCACCGGCGACTCGCTGCTCGTCATCCGCGCCGGTGAGCACACCCCGGCCGAGGTCGACGCCAAGCTGCACCTGATGGACGCCCTGCTCGACCGGATCCCGGAGCGGGTCTGGGAGCGCCTGCGCGGTGAGCAGGCGCGCTGAGAGGAGTCGACCGGCGCGAAGGGCGCCCGTTCGTGGCGTTCGACTACCAGTACACGGACGTCATCGGCGAGAACAACAACCAGCATTTCTACTCCGTCGAGGCCGGCAGCCTCGGCCTCCGGGCGCCCGACCTGTTCGTGGGGCCGACCACGCTGCTCGGTCGCTGGGCCGACGGACTCACAGGGGGCGACATCGAGATCGGAGATCCCGCCTTCGACGGCCACTTCACGGTCCGCTCACCGAGTCCGGAGTTCGCCATCGACGTCCTGCTCTCCGACGTGCGCGAGGTCGTGAGGCACCACCCGGACCTCACCTGGCGCATCACGGGGGACTCGCTGCTCGTCGTCAGTCCGGGCCGCCACGCGCCGGCCGAGGTCGACGCGAAGCTGGAGATGATGGAGGCCCTGCTCGACCGGATCCCCGAGCGGGTCTGGGAGCGGCTCCTTGCCGGCGAGTCATAGGCCCACCGGCACGGTCCGACACGTCAGTGACCGGTGCGCCTGCCCGCCCAGCGCAGCGGGCTCGCCGGGTCGGTGCCGCGGCGGCAGGAGCCGACCTCGTAGGACAGCGTGCCGTCCTTGACCTTGCGCTTCTTCGCGATGAGCTTGCCGCCGACCTCGATGTGGTACGACGTGCCGTTGTCCTGGGTGCCGGCGAAGACGCTGCTGAACCGGCCGTTCTTCTTGACCTTCATGGTCGGCATGGTCTGCTGCACGAGCTTCACGTCGAGCCCGCAGACCACGTTCATCGTGACCAGCCAGCCCTTCACCTTGCGACCGTTCTTGGCGACCTTGAACCGGATGTCCAGGCGGTCGAGCGGGTTCGGCTCGGTCGGCGTCTCCCCTGCGGTGTAGCTGCCGTCGGGACCGGCAGCCGCCTGAGCCGGCGCGGGCGAGGCGGTGAACAGGACGGCGAGGGCCACGACCGCGACGGCGAGTGCCCGAGAGAGTCGACGCATGTCGGGGACGTTAGCACTCAGCCGACGGAGCGCTCCCCCGTCCAGAACCGTGCGCGCAGCGCCTTCTTGTCCGGCTTGCCGAGCGCGGTGAGCGGCAGCGCGTCGACGGCAAGGACGTCCTTGGGCGACTGCACGGAGCCCTTGCGCTCCTTGACCGCGTCCTTGATCTCGGCGACGACCTCGTCGGTGAGCTCGAAGCCCTCACGCAGCACCACCACCGCGGTGACCGCCTCGCCGAACTTCTCGTGCGGCGTACCGATGACACCGACCTGGGCGATCGCCGGGTGCTCGGCGATGACGTCCTCGACCTCGCGCGGGAAGACGTTGAAGCCGCCGGTGACGATCATGTCCTTGGTGCGGTCCACGATGTACCAGAAGCCGTCCTCGTCCTCGCGCGCGACGTCGCCGGTGTGCATCCAGCCGTCGCGGAAGGTCTCGGCGGTGGCCTCGGGCAGCTGCCAGTAGCCGGCCGACAGGAGCGGTCCGGCGACGCAGATCTCGCCCGGCTCGCCCGGCGCGACCGGGTTGCCGGCCTCGTCGAGCAGCGCCGCGCGCAGGTACGCCGAGGGCCGTCCACACGAGGTGAGCCGGGACTCGATCGGCGCACCCGAGGCGTCGACGTGGTCGCCCTTCGGAAAGTAGCTGATCACCATCGGCGCCTCGGACTGCCCGTAGTACTGGGCGAAGATCGGGCCGAACCGCTCGATGGCCTCCTTGAGCCGGACCGGGTTGATCGCGGACGCGCCGTAGTAGACGGTCTCCAGCGACGACAGGTCGCGGGTGCGCGAGTCCGGGTGGTCCATCAGCGCGTAGAGCATGGTCGGCACGAGCATCAGCGAGTTGATCCGCTTCTCCTCGATGGTCGCCAGCACCTCGGCCGGGTCGAACCGCGAGGACACGAACAGGGTGCCGCCCTTGAGCACGACCGGGACGAAGAAGGCGGCGCCGGCGTGGGAGAGCGGCGTGCACATGAGGAAGCGCGGCTCCTCGGGCCACTCCCACTCGGCCATCTGCACCTGCGCCATGGTCGAGAACGCACGCACCGTGCCAATCACGCCCTTGGGCTTGCCGGTGGTGCCGCCGGTGTAGGTGATCGACGTGATGTGGTCGGGCTCGAGCAGCGCGGCCTGGAACGGCTGCGGCTCGAACGACGCCGCCACCTCGGTCAGGTCGGTGCCGACCTCGGCGAGCTCCGGCGGGACCGGGCCGATGGTCAGGACCTGCTTGAGGCCCGGGCACTTGCCCAGCAGCTCGACCGCGCGGGCGGCGAAGTAGGGATCGATGACCAGCGTGGTGATCCCGGCGTCGTTGATGACGTACGCGTGGTCGTCGGCGGAGCCGAGCGGGTGCAGCGAGGTGCGCTGGAAGCCCTGGGTCTGCCCTGCGCCGAGGATGAACAGCACCTCGGGGCGGTTCAGCGCGAGCAGCGCGCCCGGCGTACCTCGCCCGGCGCCGAGCGACTCGAAGGCCTGGATGTACTGCGAGATCCGGTCCGCAGTCTCCTTGCCGGTCAGCGTCACGTCGCCGAGGTGCACGATCGGGCGGTTCGCGTGGCGCTTGAGGGCAGCGACCATCAGGTGGCCGTTGTGGGCAGGCATGCGGAGCGTGTCGGTCACCCTCGCAGACTAGAACGTGTTCTATCCACGAGCAAGGACCCTTACCGACGGGGCGCCTCAGCCGGCCGGTCGCCGCTCGACCGGCGCGACCAGCGGCCGCACCCCGCCGAGTCGGCGGTGGAACCGGACCCGGTCGGCGTGCGCGTCCAGCAGGTCCCACAGAGCGCGGTGCGCGGCCCACGGCAGCGGGTCGTCGCCGCTGGCCCAGCGCTCGCCGAAGCTGATCCACACCGGCACCCAGTCGGCCGCGCAGTCCCACGCCCCGCGCTGCGCCTCGACGAGGCGGCGGCGCACCTGGAACTCGGTGCGCGGACCGTCGGCGCAGATGGGCGCCGAGCGGACCGGCCACGCCCACAGGTCGAGCTCGACCAGCTCCAGCTCGAGATCCGGCAGCAGGGCAGGATCGACCAGCACCGTGGCGACGTTCTCGTGCGGCTCGCGCCTCATGCGACAGGACGGTAGCCCGCGCCGCCGACAACGACCAGCGATCAGGCCAGCAGCTCCGCGATCCCCCGGATCTCGTCGGCACTGCGACACGACAGCAGCAGCGTGGTCACGCCCGTCTCCTCCCACTGCGCCACCCGCTCGCGCACCTCGCCGGGCGTGCCGATGATGTGCATGTCGTCGACCAGCTCGTCGGGGATGAGCGCGGTGGCCTTGTCCTTCTCGCCCGACAGGTAGAGCTCCTGGACCTCGTCGGCCAGCTCGCCGTAGCCCATCCGCGTGAAGACCTGGTGGTGGAAGTTCTGCTCCTTGGCCCCCATGCCGCCCATGTAGAGCGAAACGAACGGCTTCATCCCGTCGATCACCATCTGCTTCTGCGCAGGCGTCTCGACGACCTGCAGGTGGCAGGTGGCGGCGATCTCGAAGTCGGCACGGGTACGACGGGCGCCGGGCCTGGCGAAGCCCTCGTCGAGCCACGGCTGGTACATCCCGGCGCTCTTGGGCGTGTAGAAGATCGGGATCCAGCCGTCGGCGATCTCAGCGGTCTGGGCGACGTTCTTGGGGCCCTCCGCACCCAGCCAGATCGGCAGGTCGGCGCGCAGTGGGTGCACGATCGGCTTGAGCGGCTTGCCGAGGCCGACGGCGCCGGGTCCGTCGTAGGGCAGCGGGTGGTGCGGGCCGCCGTTGGTCACCGGCGCCTCGCGGGCCAGCACCTGGCGGATGATCGAGACCACTTCGCGGGTGCGGGCCAGCGGCTTCGAGAACGGCACGCCGTACCAGCCCTCGACGACCTGCGGACCACTGACACCCATGCCGAGGATCACCCGTCCACCGGTGAGGTGGTCGAGCGTCAGCGCGTGCATGGCGATCGAGGTCGGCGTGCGGCCCGACATCTGCACGATCGAGGTGCCGAGCCGGACCCGGGAGGTCTCACGGCCCCACCAGGCCAGCGGCGTGAACGCGTCACTCCCCCACGCCTCGGCGGTGAAGATCGCGTCGAAGCCCGCGCCCTCCGCGGCGGCGACGAGCTCGCCGACGCCCTGCGGCGGTTGCGCGGACCAGTAACCCAGCTGCAAGCCCAGTTTCATGCTCCGCATCATGACGGATCGACCAGATCCATTTCTAGAACGTGTTTCACTTTCTGGCAGAACATGTTTCACTTCGACCATGAGTCGCACCCTCTCGGCGCCGGTCACGGTCGCCTTCGACTACACCCGGTCGACCGGCCCCGTCGTCGGTCGCTTCCTCTCCGGACTCCGCGACGGCGTCGTCGTGGGCGGCCGGACCTCGACCGGTCAGGTCGTCGTCCCCCCGCTCGAGTTCGACCCCGTCACCCACGAGGCGACGACCGACTTCACGGAGGTCTCCTCCGTCGGCACCGTCACGTCGTGGACCTGGGTCCCCGAACCGGTCAAGGACCAGCCGTTCGACCGGCCGTTCGCCTTCGCCCTGGTCACCCTCGACGGCGCCGACGTGCCCTTCCTGCACGCCTTGGACGTCGCGTCACCCGCCGAGGTCACCACCGGCATGCGGGTGCGGGTGCGCTGGGCCGCGGAGCGGGTCGGTCACATCAACGACATCGCGTGCTTCGAGCCCCTGGCTCCCGGCGAGGCCGAGGCCGCTGTCCCGACCGCCGCCGGCGACGAGCCGGTCACCGGTGTGGTGACCCCGGTCTCGCTCGACTACCAGTACGCAGCCTCCCCGGAGGAGTCGCTGTTCTACCGCGGCCTCAACGAGGGCCGGATCATGGGCCAGCGCTGCCCGACCTGCCAGAAGGTCTACGTCCCGCCGCGCAGTGCCTGTCCCTCCGACGGCACCCCGACCGTCGAGGAGATCGAGCTCTCGCAGACCGGCACGATCACGACGTTCTGCGTCGTCAACGTGCCCTTCCTCGGCCAGAAGATCACCCCGCCCTACGTCTCGGCGTACGTCCTCCTCGACGGCGCCGACATCGCCGTGCTGCACCTGATCCTCGGCGTCCCCGCCGACGAGGTGCGGATGGGCATGCGGGTCAAGGCGGTCTGGAAGCCGAAGGACGAGTGGGCCTACTCCCTGGAGAACATCGACCACTTCGCGCCGACCGGGGAACCGGACGCCGACTTCGACACCTACAAGCACCACCTCTGAGACGGGAGACAAGGACAGATGCGTGACGTCGCCGTCGTCGGGTTCGCCCAGCGACAGATGCCTGAGTTCGACGGGTCCCCGACCTGTGTGGAGCTGCTCGTTCCGGTCTTCAAGGAGCTCTACGAGCAGACCGGCTGGACCCGCAAGGACGTCGGGTTCTGGTGCTCCGGCTCCTCCGACTACCTCGCCGGACGTTCGTTCTCGTTCGTCCAGGCGGTCGACGCGATCGGCGTCATCCCACCGGTCAACGAGTCCCACGTCGAGATGGACCTCGCCTGGGCCATGTACGAGGCGTGGCTCAAGATCCAGACGGGCGAGGTCGACACCGCCCTCGTCTACGCCTTCGGCAAGAGCTCGGCCGGAGTCCTGCGCCGCACCCTCGCGCTCCAGCTCGAGCCCTACACGATGACGCCCCTGTGGCCGGACACCGTGTCCCTGGCCGGTCTCCAGGCCCGCGCGGGCATCGACGCCGGGATCTGGGACGAGCGTGCGATGGCCGAGGTCGCCAACCGCTCGCTGACCGACGCGGAGAAGAACGAGCACGCCATCCGCAAGGGCGGCTCGTCGGTCGAGGAGCTGCTCGCGCGGCCCATGTACGCCGACCCCCTGCGCAAGCACGACTGCTCCCCGGTCACCGACGGCGTGGCGGCCCTGGTGCTCGCCGCCGGAGACAGGGCCCGCGAGGTCCGCGAGCGTCCCGCCTGGCTGACCGGCATCTCGCACTACGTCGACCCGATGGGCATGGGTGTGCGCGACCTCACCCGGTCGCCGTCGGCCCAGCGGGCCGGTGCCGCGCTCGACCTCGGCGGCGTCGAGGTGGCCGAGCTGCACGCCCCGTTCAGCCACCAGGAGCTCATCCTGCGCACGGAGCTCGGGCTCGGCGACGACGTCGTCATCAACCCGTCCGGCGGCGCGCTGGCCAGCAACCCGATGTTCTCCGGCGGGGGCATCCGCGTCGGCGAGGCCGCGAAGAGGGTCTGGTCCGGCGAGGCCGACAAGACCCTCGCCCACGCCACCAGCGGTCCTGCCCTGCAGCAGAACCTCGTGTGCACCCTGGAAGGAAAGATCTGATGGGCAAGCAGCCTGCAGCGATCATCGGCGTCGGCCAGACGCACCACCGCGCGAAGCGTGAGGACGTCTCCATGGCCGGCCTGTGCCGCGAGGCCATCGACCGCGCGCTCGTCGACGCGAACCTGACGCTCGACGACATCGACGCGATCGTCGTCGGCAAGGCACCCGACCTGTTCGAGGGCGTGATGATGCCCGAGCTGTTCCTCGCCGAGGCGCTCGGCGCGGCCGGCAAGCCGCTGCTCCGGGTCCACACGGCCGGCTCGGTCGGCGGCTCGACCGCCATCGTCGCGTCGTCACTGGTCCAGGCCGGCGTCCACAAGCGCGTGCTGACGGTCGCCTACGAGAAGCAGTCCGAGTCCAACGCGATGTGGGCGCTCTCGGTGCCGCTGCCGTTCAACATGCCCGTCCACGCGGGAGCGGGCGGCTACTTCGCGCCGCACGTGCGGTCCTACATCCGCCGTTCCCAGGCGCCCACCCACATCGGCGCGGTCGTGGCCGCCAAGGACCGCAACAACGCGCTGAAGAACCCCTACGCCCACCTGCACAACGAGGGCACGACCGTCGAGTCGGTGCTGGCCTCGCAGATGCTCTGGGACCCGATCCGCTACGACGAGACCTGCCCCTCGAGCGACGGCGCCTGCGCGCTGGTCATCGTCGACGAGGACACCGCGAGGACCTCGCCGAACCCGGCGTGGATCCACGGCACCGTGATGCGGTCCGAGGCCACCACGGCCGCCGAGCGCGACCAGGTCAACCCCCAGGCCGGTCGCGACGCCGCGGCCGCGCTGTGGAAGCAGGCCGGCATCACCTCGCCGATCGACGAGATCGACGCGGCCGAGATCTACGTGCCGTTCTCCTGGTTCGAGCCGATGTGGCTGGAGAACCTCGGCTTCGCCGCCGAGGGCGACGGCTGGAAGCTCACCGAGGCCGGCGAGACCGCGATGACCGGCCGGATCCCGGTCAACTGCTCGGGCGGCGTGCTCTCCTCTAACCCGATCGGCGCCTCGGGGATGCTCCGCTTCGGTGAGGCCGCCCTCCAGGTCCGCGGCGCGGCCGGCGAGCACCAGGTCGACGGCGCCCGCAAGGCGCTCGGCCACGCGTACGGCGGCGGGTCGCAGTTCTTCGCGATGTGGGTCGTCGGCGCCGACAAGCCGACGAACTGACCCACCTGCGGTTTCGGCCGGCGCGGGGACGGCTAGGTTCACGACGTGAGTGACGCGTCGTACCCGCCGCCGCCCCCGCCGCCCGGACCGCCGTACGGCGCCGCGCCGGTTCCCGCGTCACCCGGCAACGGCCAGGCGGTAGCAGCGTTCGTCCTCGGCATCGTGGCGATCTGCGTCGCCGTCGTCCCGCTCGTCAACGTCGTCTCCGTGGTCCTGGCAGTGATCGGGATCGGCCTCGGCGTCGCCGGCGTGATCCGCGCCCGCAGACTGGCACGTCCGGCGCACCTCGCGGGTTGGGGCATCGGCCTCTCGGTCGCCGCGCTCGCCGTGTCCGCGGTGGTCTCGTACTACACGCTTCGCTACCTCGGCGACTGGTTCGACACCGTCGACCCGCCCGACCCCAGCGCCGAGGTCGGCGAGTGGTTCACCACCGACGACGGCGACCTGCGGATCAAGGTCACCTCGCTCGAGTGCCACCCCGACGACTCGGAGTACGCCGGCACCGACGACCTCGACTGCACCTTCGCCTTCGACGTGGAGAACCGCAGTGACCGCACGATCGAGCTCGACGACATCACGGTGAAGTCGGTGCTGGACGGCGAGTGGGGCAGCGCCGACGTGTCCGACCCCGCCCAGGGCGACACCTACTCGGCCGGCGTCGACGTACCGCCCGGCGCCGAGATGTCCCTGGCCGGCAGCGTCCAGCCCGGCACCCGCCACCTCGACGGGATCGTGTTCGACGCCGACGACGCGTCCAGTCACAGCGCGGTCGTCGTGGATGCCGGGGACGCCTCCTCGGGTCAGTAGGCTCGTCCCCGTGATCGAGCTGCGCACCCCCACCCAGATCGAGCAGATGCGTCCGGCCGGGCGCTTCGTCGCCTCGGTGATCCAGGCCCTCTCCGAGAAGGCCGCGGTCGGCGTCAACCTGCTCGAGCTCGACGCCCTGGCGCACCAGATGATCAAGGACGCCGGTGCCGAGTCGTGCTACATCGACTACCACCCGTCCTTCGGCGCCAGCCCGTTCGGCAAGGTGCTGTGCACGTCGGTCAACGACGCGGTGCTGCACGGTCTCCCCCACGACTACACGCTGCGCGACGGCGACCTGCTGTCCGTCGACTTCGCCGCCTCGGTCGACGGCTGGGTGTCCGACTCCGCCCTGTCGGTCGTCGTCGGCACCCCGCGCGAGGAGGACCTCCGCCTGATCGAGACCACCGAGCAGGCCCTCGCCGCCGGGATCGCCGCCGCCCGCGCCGGCAACCGCCTCGGCGACATCTCGGCCGCCATCGGCGACGTCGCCCACGCGGCCGGCCTCCAGGTCAACCTGCAGTTCGGCGGCCACGGCGTCGGCCGCACCATGCACGGTGAGCCGCACGTCGCCAACGACGGCCGCCCCGGCCGCGGCATCAAGCTCCGCCCGGGCCTGGTCATCGCGATCGAGCCGTGGTTCCTGCACACCACCGACGAGATCGTGTTCGACCCCGACGGCTGGACCATCCGCAGCGCCGACGGCTCGCGCGGCGCGCACGCCGAGCACACCGTCGCCATCACCTCCGGCGACCCGCTGGTGCTCACCGCCCGCGACTGACCCCCTCGCTTCGGGGTACCTCCATCCCCACGACCCGAGCGGTCGGGAGGTGGGATGGAGCGGCGCACCTTGGGCGTCGAGGAGGAGCTGCTCCTCGTCGATCCGGAGACCCGGGCGACGACGTCGCGCGCCGAGCAGGTGCTGAGGTACGCCGCGGAGCACGACCCGGAACCCGCCGACGAGCTCGACCACGAGCTGTTCGCGCACCAGCTCGAGACCCGCACGCCCCCGGTCCGCGACGCGGCGGACCTGCGCCGCCACCTGGTCCGGCTCCGGGACCGCGCCCGCCGGGCCGCCGAGGCGGTGGGAGCGCGGACCGCAGCCACCGGTGCCGTGCCGCTGCAGGGCGGCCCGCCCCGCACGACCCGTGATGACCGCTACCTGGCCATGGTGGCGACCTTCGGGGAGATCGCCCGCCCCGGCGGGACCTGCGGGCAGCACGTGCACGTCCAGGTCGACTCCGACGAGCAGGGCGTGCGCGCCATCGACGCGATCACGCCCTGGCTGCCGGTGCTGCTGGCGATCAGCGCCAACTCGCCGTACTTCCACGGCCGCGACACGCACTATGCGTCATGGCGGGCCGAGGCCTGGGCGCACTGGCCCAGCGCGTGCTCGACCGAGCGGTTCGGCTCGGCCGATTCGTACCACGCCCTCGGCCGCGCCCTGGTGGCCTCGGGCGCCGCCATGGACGACGGGATGCTGTACTTCGACGCCCGCCTCTCGGCCCACCAGCCGACGGTGGAGGTGCGGATCGCCGACGTGTGCACCGATCCCGACGACGCGGTCCTGGTGGCGGTGCTGGCCCGCGCGCTGGTCTCCCGCGAGGTCGACGGCGACGGGCTGCCCAGCGGTCACTGGCGGGCCGAGCTGCTCCGCGCGGCCCGGTGGCGCGCGGCGCGCTACGGCCTGACCGAGCGGCTGCTCGACCCGGTGACGGGCGACCTGGCCCCGGCGCGAGAGGTGCTGAACCACCTGGTCGCCGTCGTCGCGGACCCGTTGGCTGCGTACGGCGACGACGAGGTCGTGCGGAGGGGAGTGCCGCGAGTCCTGGCCGAGGGTGGCGCGACCCGACAGCGGGCCAGCTACGAGCGCAGCGGCGGCAGCATGACGGCGGTGGTCGACGACCTGGTCAGCCGCACGAACGCCGGCTGACCAGGTCGGAGGGGATCAGTGGCTGACGCCCCAGATGAAGCCGAAGATGCCGCAGGCGACGCCGAGTCCGACGATCACCCATAGTGAGACCCAGGCAAGGGAGTGCATCCCGTGCTGGTAGTGGTTCTCGGAGAAACCGGGGAACTGCTCGGCGTTGATCTCGCTCATCGCGTCGTCCTCCTGATGCTCGGCGTCCTGCACGAACGAACGCTACTCCATCGGGTCCCTCGGGAGGATCAACGATCCTCGGTCTTCTGGACGACGGCGAAGGCCGCGTCGAGGTCCACGTTCCACTCGACGCCCTGGGTGTCGCGCACGTCGGCCTCGTAGGCCACGCCCGGGTCGTCGCTCGCGCTCGCCTCGAGCAGGGTGCCGCCGCCGACGGCGTCCAGCGCCGCCTTCTCGACGAAGTCCCGCTCCTCGGCGGTGAGCACCCGGTCGTCGGCGTCGTTCACGTCGTTGTCGTCCGTGTCATCGTCGTCGCTCTCCTGGCCGACGACGGCGAGGTCCTCATCGAGGGTGACGTCCACCTCGGTCCCGTCGGGGCGGCGTACCTCGACCTCGTAGGCCTCGCCCGCGTCGTCGCTCTTCTCGACGGACACGGCCTCGCCGCCGCCGGCGGCCTTCTCGGCTGCGGCGGCAACCCGGTCGCGCTCCTCGCCACCGACCTCGTCGTCGCCGGAGGCCGCCCACACCGTGCCGCCCACGGCCAGGACGGCCACGACGACGACGGCGGGGATGAGGACGCGCTTGCTGCGCAGGCGTGCGGTGTTCATGGGTTTCCTTGTCTCGGAGGGGATGTTCGGCTCCGACTCTGGCACCCTCTCGCTGAACCCCTGCTGAACCTTCCTGAAGGGGCCTTCAGCCCGGCAGCCGTACGACGAACCGCGCGCCCCCGAGCGGCGACGAGTCCAGCACGACCGAGCCCCCGTGGGCGGCCACGACCTCACGGACGATGGCCAGACCGAGTCCGCTGCCGCCGGCGTCGCGGGCCCGGGCCTCGTCCAGGCGCCGGAACCGCTCGAAGACCCGCTCCCGCTCGGCCGCCGGCACGCCGGGGCCGTCGTCCTCGACGCTCACCACGACGCTGTCGTCCTGCTGGCGCACCCCGACGACCACGCGCCGGTCGGCGTGACGCACGGCGTTGTCGAGCAGGTTGCGCACCACCTGCCCCAGGGCCACGGCGTCGCCACGGACCCGGCCCGGGCCGACCCCGCCCGTGTCGATCTCGGGGCACGGCCGTCCTCCGCGGCGGGCGTGGAGCAGCACCAGGTCGTCGACGTCGACGTCGACCCGCCGCATCCTGGGCGCGCCCTCGCCGGCCCGGGCCAGCACGAGCAGCTGGTCGACGAGCAGCTGCATCCGCAGCGACTCCTCCAGCACCGTCGCGGCCAGCTCTCCCTCCGGCAGTGCGCCGGGATGGGCCTGGGCGACCTCGGCGACCTGGCGCAGGCTGGCCACCGGTGAGCGCAGCTCGTGGGAGGCGTCGGAGACGAACTGCTGCTGCAGCTCGCTCGCCTCCTGCACGCGACCGAGCATCAGGTTCATGGTGCGGGCCAGGCGACCGATCTCGTCCTTGCCCGTCGGCACCGGGACCCGCCGCTCCAGGCTGGATCCGCTGATCCGCTCGACCTCGGCCCGGATCCGGTCGACGGGACGCAGTGCGCGCCCGACGACCAGCCAGGTGGTCGCGCCGACGACGACGAGGAGCAGTGGAACGCCGAGCAGCAGGGGGACGACCAATGCGGCGGTCGTCTCGTCGAGGTCCTCGAGAGACGCGGCGACCGCGACCACGCCACCGGCCCCGGTGTCCTCGGTGACGACGACGTAGCGGTGTTCGCCGCCGCGAAGGGCGACGACCTCGCCGTCCTCGACGGGGATCCGGCCGCTCAGCGACCCGGACGCGACGACGACCTGCCCGTCGGCGCCGGTGACCTGCCAGACGACATCGTCGGGCTCGTCGTCGGTCTCCCCCGGCTCGGGCAGCCGTCCGGAGTCAACCTGGGTCACGAGGTCGCTCGCCCTGTGCTCCGCGGTGGTCTCGGCCGCGTCGCGCAGCGAGGAGCGCACCGCCAGCACGAGCAGCACCGCGGCCACCACGAGGGCCACCGCCACGACGAGGACCGCGGCGAGCGTCGTGCGCAACCGCATGTCAGCCGCCGTCGCTCGCGAGGCGGTACCCGGCGCCGCGCAGGGTCTCGATCGCGCCCCGGCCGAAGGGCCGGTCCACCTTGTTGCGCAGGTGACGCACGTAGACCTCGACGATGTTGGGGTCGCCCTCGAAGTCGCCGTCCCAGACGGCGTCGAGGATCTGGCGCTTGGACACCACGTCGCCCTTGTGCCGCGCGAGGAAGGCCAGTACCGAGAACTCGCGGGCGGTCAGCCCGATCTCGACGTCCCCGCGGTGCACCCGCCGGGCGGCCGTGTCGACGACGAGGTCGCCGATCTCCAGTGCCGTCGGGCGCTCCCGCGCACCTCGCCGGGCGACCGCTCGCAGCCGGGCGACGAGCACGGGGAAGGAGAACGGTTTGGTCAGGTAGTCGTCGGCTCCGGTGTCGAGGCCCTCGACCTGGTCCCACTCGCCGTCCTTGGCGGTGAGCATCAGGATCGGGGTCCAGTTGCCCTCCTCGCGCAGTGCCCGGCACACCTGGTAGCCGTTGATCCCGGGCAGCATCAGGTCGAGCACGATCGCGTCGTACGCGTTCTCGCGGGCCAGCCACAGCCCGTCGGTGCCGTCGTGGGCGAGGTCGACGGCGAAGCCCTCGGCACCGAGCCCGACCTGCAGCGTGCGGGCGAGCCGTCGCTCGTCGTCGACGACCAGGACACGCATGCGACCTCCGGGAGAAACGGCTCAGGGTGGCCCCATTGTCGCGGAGCCACCCTGAACCTGCGCTGAAGAGGTGCGCTACTTGGTGTAGTTGACCTGCATCTCCTTGATGGCGTTGAGCCATCCGGAGCGGAGCCGACGCGGCTTGCCGACGAGCTCGATGTCGGGCGCGAGGTCGGCGATCGCGTTGAAGATCAGGTTGATCTGCAGGCGCGCGAGGTTCGCCCCGAGGCAGTAGTGCGCGCCGTGGCCGCCGAACGCGACGTGCGGGTTGTTCTCGCGCATGATGTCGAACTTGAACGGATCCTCGAAGACGGTCTCGTCGAAGTTCGCGGACGCGTAGAACATCGCCACGCGGTCGCCCTTCTTGATCGCCTGGCCGGCCAGCTCGGTGTCCTTCTTGGCCGTGCGCTGGAAGACGGTGACCGGGGTCGCCCAGCGGACGATCTCGTCGATGGCCGTCTCCGGGCGCTCCTTCTTCCACAGCTCCCACTGGTCGGGGTGCTCGAAGAAGGCGTGCATGCCGTGGCTGGTCGCGTTGCGCGTGGTCTCGTTGCCCGCCACAGTCAGCAGGATCACGAAGAAGCCGAACTCGTCGTTGGTCAGCGCACCGTGGTCGTCGTCGGCGCCGACGCTGATCAGCTTGGTGACGATGTCGTCCTGCGGGTTCGCCCGGCGCTCGTTGGCGAGCTGGTCGAAGTAGACGAGGATCTCCATGGACGCGACCGCCGGGTCGGCGCCGATGTCGGGGTCGTCGTACCCCATCATCTGGTTGGACCACTCGAAGAGCTTCTTGCGGTCCTCCTGCGGTACGCCGAGGAAGTCGGCGATCGCCTGCAGCGGCAGCTCGGCGGCGATGTCCTCGACGAAGTCGCCGGAACCCTTGGCCACGGCGTCGGCGACGATCTCGCGGGCCCGCTCCTCCAGGACCGTCTTGAGGGCGGCGATCACGCGGGGGGTGAAGCCGCGCGAGACGATGCCCCGCATCTGGGTGTGGTCCGGCGGGTCGTGGTGGATCAGCATCGCGCGCTGGACCTCGACCTGGTCGCGGGTCATGTCCGGGGCGAACCGGATGATCACGCCGTTCTCCATGGCCGACCAGTTCTCGTTGTCCTTGGAGACCTGGCGGACCTCGGCGTGGCGGGTCAGCGCCCAGTAGCCGGTGTCGAGGAAGCCGGCGCGCGCCTCGGGGACCTGCTCGATCCAGCGGATCGGCTCGTTGGCCCGCAGCGCACGGAACTCGTCGTGCGGCAGGGCCACTTCGTTGATGTCGGGATCGGTGGGATCCCATCCCTCCGGAATGAGGAGCTCGGTCACGCGACGAACCTTTCGCTACTGGACGACCATGGGGGGTGGAACACGTTCTAGAGCCACCGTACAAAGCATCGCGCCAATACGAAAGGGTTTCGTGAAAGGACTTTTCCCGTGGCGCGGATCACGACGGGACACTGGCTAGAACGTGTTCTACTTCGGTGCTACCGTGCGGACATGGGCAACCCTGTGATCGTCGAAGCAGTCCGCACCCCCCTGGGCAAGCGCAAGGGCTGGCTGGCCGGCCTGCACCCGGCCCAGACCCTGGGCTTCATCCAGGCCGAGGTGCTCCGTCGCGCTGGGGTCGACCCGGCGCTCGTCGAGCAGGTGGTCGGCGGCTGCGTCACCCAGGCCGGCGAGCAGTCCAACGACATGGTGCGCCGGGCGTGGCTGTACGCCGGGCTGCCGATGGCGACCGCGGGGACCGCGCTGGACGCGCAGTGCGGCTCGGGACAGCAGTCCGCCCACCTGGTCAACGACATGGTCGCCGCCGGCACCATCGACGTCGGTATCGCCTGCGGCGTGGAGATGATGTCGCGCATCCCGCTGGGCGCCAACGTCCCGCCGGGGATGGGCGACCCGCGCCCCGACGACTGGTCGATCGACATGCCGAACCAGTTCGAGGCCGCCGACCGGATCGCGAGGAACCGCGGCCTCACCCGCGCCGACCTCGAGGCGCTCGGCCTCGCCTCCCAGGCCAAGGCCCGGGTCGCCGTCGACGAGGGCCGCTTCAAGCGCGAGATCGCCGCGATCGAGGCGCCGGTGCTCGACGACGAGGGCAAGCCGACCGGTGAGACCCGTCTCGTCGACGCCGACCAGGGCCTGCGCGAGACCACCGCCGAGGGCCTGGCCGGCCTGCGCACCGTGCTCGAGGACGGTCTGCACACGGCCGGCACCTCCTCGCAGATCTCCGACGGTGCGGCCGCGCTGCTGATCATGGACGAGGACAGGGCGCGCGCCCTGGGCCTGACCCCGCGGGCCCGGATCAAGGCGCAGTGCCTGGTCGGGTCCGACCCCTACTACCACCTCGACGGCCCGATCGACGCCACTGCGCGACTGCTCGAGAAGACCGGCATGGCGATCGGCGACTTCGACCTGTTCGAGGTCAACGAGGCGTTCGCGTCCGTCGTGCTCTCCTGGGCCGGCGTCCACGGCGTCGACCTGGACAAGGTCAACGTCAACGGAGGTGCTATCGCGCTCGGTCACCCGGTCGGGGCCACCGGCGTGCGGCTGATCACCACCGCGCTGCACGAGCTGGAGCGGCGCGACCAGGGCACCGCGCTGATCTCGATGTGTGCCGGCGGTGCGATGGCGACCGGCACCGTCATCGAGCGGATCTGACCTCGCCCGGCTGGCCCGGGCGAACGCCCGGGTCAGCCGACTGCTCAGCGTCGGCCGCGCTTCTCCCGCGGCTGCACCTTGATCTCGATCGGCGTGCCGACGAACCCGAACTCCTCGCGCAGCCGGCGCTCGATGAACCGCTCGTAGCCCTGGTCGAGCTTGCCGGTGGTGAACAGCTTGAACACCGGCGGCGCGCTCTGCACCTGGCTTCCGAACAGGATCCGAGGCTGCTTGCCGCCCCGCACCGGGTGCGGGTGCTCCGCGACGATGCGGCCGAGGAAGGCGTTGAGGGAGCCGGTGGAGATCCGGGTCTCCCAACCCTCGATGGCGCGGTCGAGTGCGGGCACGAGCCGGTCGATGTGCCAGCCGGTCTTCGCGGTGATGTTGATCCGCGGCGCCCACTGCACCTGCACGAGGTCGCGGTCGATCTCGCGGTCGAGGTAGTAGCGGCGCTCGGCATCGACGAGGTCCCACTTGTTGAAGGCGATGACGAGCGCCTTGCCGGCCTCGCGGACCTCCTGCAGGATCCGCATGTCCTGCTCGGCGATCGACTCGTTGCCGGCGAGCACGAGCACGCACACCTCGGCCCGCTCGATCGCGGTGGAGGTGCGCAGCCACGCGTAGTACTCGTGGCCCGAGGCCTCCTTGACCCGCTTGCGGATGCCGGCGGTGTCGATGAAGCGCCACTCGCGGCCACCGAGCGAGACCAGCTCGTCGACCGGGTCGACCGTCGTACCGGCGACGTTGTCGACGACGACCCGCTCCTCGCCCGCGAGCTTGTTGAGCAGCGAGGACTTGCCGACGTTGGGGCGACCGACGATGGCGATCCGGCGGGGGCCGCCGAGCTCCTGCTCGACCCTGTCGGGCGCCTCGGGCAGCACCGACAGCACAGCGTCGAGCAGGTCGCCCGAGCCTCGGCCGTGGAGCGCGGAGACCGAGAACGGCTCGCCGAGGCCGAGGTTCCACAGGCCGTGGGCCTCGGCCTCGGCCCGCTCGTCGTCGACCTTGTTGGCGGCCAGCACGACCGGCTTGCCGGACTTGCGCAGCACCCGGACGACGGCCTCGTCGGCGTCGGTGATGCCCACCGATGCGTCGACCACGAAGAGCACGGCGTCAGCCAGGGTGACGGCCACCTCGGCCTGGACCTTGATCCGCTCGGCCATGCCGCGCGCGTCGGGGTCCCAGCCACCGGTGTCGACGAGCGTGAACGCCCGCCCGGCCCACTCGGCGTCGTACGACACACGGTCGCGGGTCACGCCGGGGATGTCCTCGACGACGGCCTCGCGGCGGCCGAGGATCCGGTTCACCAGGGTCGACTTGCCGACGTTCGGGCGGCCGACGACGGCCAGCACCGGGACCACCCCGGTCGGGGTGTCTTCACTCATCACGTTCTCCTTGCGGGAGCGGTCCGGGCAGGCGCCGCCCCGTCTCGTCCAGGGCTTCGGCCAGCTGCTGCTGCAGGTGGGTGCGCAGCGCGGCCGAGGTCAGACGGACATTCTCCCGCGTCCGGGGCCACGGAGCCGCATCGACGGCGTACGGCTCCCCCACGACGATGTCGATCCGGGCCCCCTTGTGGGGCAGCGAGCTGCTCGAGCCGCCGGGGTCACGGGATCCCAGGAAGGTCAGCGGTACGACGGGTGCCCCCGTCACGAGCGCCAGGTACGCCGCCCCGCCGTGGATCCGCTCGAGGTCCCCCGGCCCCCGCGTGCCCTCGGGGAACACGCCCACCGCGTGGCCGTCGCGGAGCACCCGCAGCGCGGTCCGCACGGCCGCCGGATCGGTGTGGTCGCGGTCGAGCGGGATCTGCCCCGACGCCCGCAGGAACGGGCCCAAGGGGCCCGAGAACATCTCGATCTTGGTCAGCGCGTGCACGGGTCGCGGCGCGAAGATCGCCATCAGTGGTCCGTCAACCAACCCGATGTGGTTGCCCGCGACCACCGCTGCCCCGTGGGCGGGGAAGCGGTCCGGGTGGTGCACCCGGACGTCGTACCGGCGCCGGATCAGCCACCGCGAGGCCGGCCGTCCCCGGACCAGGAGCCAGCGAGCGGGTCGCCGGACCTCGTGCGCGCTCACACGCGCTCCATCACCAGGCCCACCACGACGTCGACGACCTCGTCGAGGCTCAGCTCGGTCGAGTCCACGTGGACCGCGCCCTCGGCCATGGTCAGCGGGGCGACGGCCCGGCCGGAGTCGATCTTGTCGCGGGCGAGCAGCGACTCCTGGGTGGCGGTGACGTCGGCGCCACCGTTCTCCAGGGCGCGGCGGGCGGCGCGGGCGGCCGGGTCGGCGGTGAGGTAGACCTTGAGCTCGGCCTGCGGCCAGACCACGGACCCGATGTCGCGGCCCTCCACGACGATGCCGCCGGCGCCGATCAGGGCGCGCTGGAGGCCCACCAGCCGGGTGCGGACCTCGGGTACCGCGCTCACGGGCGAGACCGCGCCGTTGACCTCGTCGCTGCGGATCTCGACGGAGACGTCGCGGCCGTCGACCGTGATGGTCGGCGCGAGCGGGTCGGTCCCGGAGACGAGGACCGGCTCGGAGGCGCGGGCGGCCACCGCGGCCGGGTCGTGCACGTCGACACCCTGGTCGAGCATCCACCAGGTGATGGCGCGGTACTGCGCCCCGGTGTCGAGGTAGCGCAGGCCGAGCCGGTCGGCGACCGCGCGGCACGTGCTGGACTTGCCCGAGCCGGAGGTTCCGTCAACTGCTACGACCACGTTCACCGGCACACTCACGGGCGGCACCCTACCGGTGAGTCACCCAGCCCCTCGACTCCAGAGCGGCCCGCAGCTCCTCGGCACGGCCCACGACGACGTCGAGCTCGACCTGGCCGACGGGGCGACCGGGGTCGTGGTCGATGCGCACGTCCTCGATGTTGACGCCGCTGTCGCCGGCGTCCGCGAACAGCCGCGCCAGCCCGCCCGGCTGGTCGGGCAGGGCCACCCGCACGGCCTCCATCGGCTCCGGCGCCGCGCCGTGCTTGCCCGGGATCGCCCGGGTGCCGGCCTGCCCGTAGGCCAGCAGCGACTCCAGGCCGACCCGGTCGCCCCCGGCGACCGCCTCCAGCGCCAGGTCCAGCCGGTCGCGGACCTCGCTGAGCAGCGCGGCGACCGCGGTCGCGTTGCCGCTGATGATCTGGCTGTACAGCCGCGGGTCGCCGCCGGCCACCCGGGTGACGTCGCGCACACCGGTGCCCGACAGGGCCAGGTGGTCGGCCGAGGCGCCGGCCAGGGTGCCGGCGACGAGCGAGGCCATCAGGTGCGGGACGTGCGAGGTGCGCGCGACCGCGCGGTCGTGCTCGACCGGGCTCAGGTGCACCGGCACCGCGCCGCACACCAGCGCCAGCGCCTCGACCACGCGGGTCGCCGACGCGGTGGCGTCCGGCCCGGGAGTGATCGCCCACGGGCGGCCGTCGAAGAGCTCGGCATTGGCCGAGAGCGGACCGGAGTGCTCGGTGCCGGCCATCGGGTGGCTGCCGACGTACCTGCCGATCGCCGCGTGCCCGGCCACCGCGGCCAGCGGACCGGCCTTGACGCTGCCCACGTCGGTGACCACCGTGTCGTGGCCGACGGCGTCGAGGACCTGGTTGATGACACTGCCCAGCGCGTCGGGCGGTACGGCGACCACGACCAGCTGCGGGACGTCGTCCGCCGTGCGTGCGCGACCGGCGCCGAGCCCGGTCGCCGTACGCACGTGGTCGGACGTGGTGTCCGTCAGCAGCACCTCGAGGCCCGCGCGTCGGCAGGCCAGCGCGATGGAGGTGCCGATCAACCCGGTCCCGACGATCTCGACCGGGCCGGTGAGCGGACTGGTCAGGCTCGTCTCGGACACGCAGGCAAGGCTAGTGGGATCGGGCTCACCCGTCCGCGCCGGGCTGGTAGGACCCGAAGGACCAGTGGTTGCCCTCGGGGTCGCGGACACTGCCGCCGCGGCCGCCGTAGTCCTGGTCGACCATCGGGCGCTCCACCGCGGCCCCGGCCGCGACGGCGGCGTCGAAGACGGCGTCGGGGTCGTCGGTGACGAGGTAGACGGCGGCGCTCCCCGCCGGCTGGAGCGGGGCATCGGGCCGCACGGCGCCGAACATGATCCCGCCACCGCCGGGCCAGAGCCATTCGGCGTGCACGACGGTGCCGGCGTCGTCGCGGTGGGTGGCGTGCTCGACGAAGCCGATCCCGCGCAGCCACGCGGTCATGGTGTCGACATCGCGGAACTGCATCGCGGCCCAGAGGCGGACGGTTGCTGCGGAGGTAGCTGTCGTTGTCATGCCTGCAAGCCTGCTCCCCCGTCGTCGTCGCGGTCTTGAACGAACGGGAACTCCTCGCGCAGCCACGTCGTCGGCGTGCACCCGGCCAGCGCGGTCCACTCGCGCGTCAGGTGCGCCTGGTCGGCGTACCCGCACGCGTCGGCCACCTCCGCCAGCGGACGGTGCCCGAGCAGCCCACGCGCCGTCTCCAACCGCGCTACCCGCTGGAACGCCTTGGGCGCGAGCCCGCACTCCGCCCGCACCAGCGTCCCGAGCCGGCGCCGGCTGTAGCCGACCTCCTCGGCCACCTCCGCCACCCGGTTCCCCGACGTGAGCAGCGCGAGGGCGTGCGCGACCTCGGCCCGCGGGGCCGGGTCTCCCCCACGCGCCGCCAGCCCCGCCAGCGTCCGGTCCACCAGCGCGACCCGCGCCGGCCAGGACGCCAGCGCGTGCAACCGCTCGGGCAGGTCCCGCAACGCCTGCGGTACGACGGCCTCGTCGAGGTCGGTCAGCGCTCCCGACAGGTCCGCCGCCGGCCTCCCGAGCAGCACCCGCACCCCCTCGACCGTCAGCGCGACCTGGACCCCGCGCTGCGAGCCGTCGTGGTGGATCGCCGCCGGCTCGGTGTGCAGCCCGGACAGGGACGCCCAGGCGGAGTGCAGGCTCGCCGGACGCCCGGCCCACGAGACCCGGAGGGGGTCGTCGAGCGGGAGCACCAGGGTGATCGTGGTCGACGGCAGCCCGCGGTGCATGCCGGGCGCGCCGAAGTCGACGTCGTACGGGATGCGTGCGACGACATACCCCCGCAGGGCCGCGGGCACCGGTGGAGCCGGGATCATCCGACCACCGTAGATTCTAGAGCCCGACCAGCTCCAGCAGCTGGCCGAGCTCGTCGTCGGACAGCTCCCGCAGCCTGCCGCCGCCGAGCGTGCCGAGCTCGATCGGCCCGAACCTGGTGCGGCTGAGCTGGCGCACCGGGTGCCCGACCTGGTCGAGCAGGCGGCGCACGATCCGGTTGCGGCCCTCGTGGATGACCAGCTCGATGATCGACTTGTCGGTCGAGGTGTCGATCACCCGCGCCCGGCGTACCTCCACCGGGCCGTCCTCCAGCGTCACGCCGGCGAGCAGCTCTGCGACGGTGCCCTTGGCGAGCCGGCCGGCGACCTCGGCGACGTAGGTCTTCTCGACCTCGAACGACGGATGCGCCATCCGGTGGGCGAAGTCGCCGTCGTTGGTGAGCAGCAGCAGGCCCGAGGTGTCGGTGTCGAGCCGCCCGACGTGGAACAGGCGTTCGGGCCGGTCGGCCACCAGGTCGGAGAGCGTACGACGCCCCTGCGGGTCGGACATCGTGGACACGACCCCGCGCGGCTTGTTGAGCACGAGGTAGACGTGGTCGGAGATCGGGGGCAGCCGCTTGCCGGACACCTTGATCACCGCGGTGCGCGGGTCGACCTTGGTGCCGAGCCGGGTCACGACCTCACCGTCGACCTCGACCTCGCCCTCGAGCATCAGCTCCTCGCAGCGGCGCCGGGAGGCCACGCCGGACTGGGCGAGCAGCTTCTGCAGGCGGATCTGGCCGTCGTCGTCGACGGCGATGTCACGCGTCATCGTCGTCCTCCTCGGCCACCGGCGCGGGCTCGTCGGCGTCCGCGGCGGCCGGCTCAGCGACGCTCTCGCGCAGCTCCTCCTCGACGTCGGCGAGCTCGGGCAGGTGCGGCGCCAGGTCGGGCAGCTCGTCGAGCGAGACGATGCCGATGCGCTCCAGGAAGTAGCTCGTGGTCCGGTAGAGAGTCGCGCCGTGCTCCCCGTCGCGGCCGGCCTCCTCGACCAGCCCGCGGCTGAGCAGGGTCCGCATCACGCCGTCGACGTTGACCCCGCGCACGGCCGAGACCCGCGCGCGGGAGACCGGCTGCTGGTAGGCCACGACCGCGAGCGTCTCCAGCGCGGCCTGGGTGAGCCTGGCCTGCTGACCCTCGAGCACGAACGCCTCGACGACGGGTGCCAGCTCCTCGCGGGTGTAGTAGCGCCAGCCGCCGGCGACATTGCGCAGCTCGAAGCCGCGGCCCTGGTCGTCGTACTCCGCCGCAAGGGCGGCGAGCGCAGCGACGACCTCGGGCTCCGGGTGGCCGACCGCGGTCGCCAGCGCCACCGCGTCGAGCGGCTGGTCGGCGACCATCAGCACCGCCTCCAGCGCGGGACGCAGCTCGGCCACGGGCGGGGCCAGGGGCTCTTCACTCATCGGTGGGCTCCTCCTCGGGCGGTGCCGCCCCGTCGAACTCGTCGGTGATCAGGTCCTCCACGTCGACCGCCTCGTCGCCGGTCCAGCGGACCGACAGCTCGCCCAGCGGGGTCACCTGGTCGAAGGCGACCGCCCCCTCGCGGAACAGCTCGAGCAGGGACAGGAACCGTGCCACCGTGGTCAGGGTGTCCGGCGAGTCGCCGCACAGCGCCCGGAAGGTGAGCGTGCCGCTGCGGCGCAGCCGATCGACCACGATCGCGGCCTGCTCGCGCACGCTGACCGTCGGGGCGTGGATGTGGTGCAGGGTCAGCTGCAGCTCGGGCCGGGGTGTCATCGCCTTGGCCGCCAGCGCCGCGAACTGGTCGAGGCCGATCCCGATCAACACCTCGGGCAGCAGGCCGGCGTAGCGCTCCTCGAGCCCGACCGCGCGCGGGTAGCGGCGGGACTCGGCCTGGAGCCGCTCGTCGAGGACGGCCGCGACCTGCTTGTAGGCCTTGTACTGCAGCAGGCGCGCGAAGAGCAGGTCCCGCGCCTCCAGCAGCGCCAGGTCCTCCTCGTCCTCCACGTCGCCCGCCGGCAGCAGCCGGGCTGCCTTGAGGTCCAGCAGGGTCGCCGCGACCAGCAGGAAGGACGTCGTCTCCTCGAGCGAGTCGTCCGGGAGCTCCTTGATGTGTGCGATGAACTCGTCGGTGACCTTCGAGAGCGCGATCTCCGTGACGTCGAGCTTGTGCTTGGAGATCAGGCTCAGCAGCAGGTCGAAGGGGCCCTCGAAGTTCGCCAGGCGTACGGCGAAGCCACCGTGCTGCTCGCCGGGCTCGGCGCCCGCCTCGACCTCGCTCACGCCTGCATCATGACTCACGCAGGCGCCTGACCAGCGCGGAGCCCTCCCCCTCGGCCTCGAGCTCACCCAGGACCAGGTGCAGCGCCTCGCGGACCAGGCGGCCGCGGTCGACCGCCATGCCGTGCTCCCCGCGCAGCGTGAGCCGGGCCCGCTCCAGCTCCATCAGCTCCGCGGAGGAGACGTAGACGGTGATCTTCTCCTCGTGGCGGACCCGGCCGGACGGGCCCTTCTGGGGCTTGTCGGGTACGTCGGCCGGCGGGTCGGGGACGGCGCGGACGGCCGGCCCGGTCGAGTCGCCGGTGGGCCGGAACAGGTCGTCCGCGGCCGGCATGCTCACACGTCGAGACACCTCAGCGCCACCTCCTTCGCGAGCTGGCGGTACGCCTCCGCCCCGCTCGAGCCGGAGGCGTAGGACGTGATCGGCTCGCCCGCGACGGTGGAGTCGGAGAACTTCACGGTGCGGCGGATGACGGTGTGGAAGACCTTGTCGCCCCAGGCCTGGACCAGGCGCTCGAGCACCTCGCGGCCGTGCAGGGTGCGGCCGTCGAACATGGTGCCGAGGACGCCGTCGACCTCGAGGCCGGGGTTGAGCCGCTGCTTGACCTTGTCGATGGTGGCCTTGAGCAGCGCCACGCCGCGCAGCGCGAAGTACTCGCACTCCAGCGGCACGATCACGCCGTCGGAGGCGGTGAGCGCGTTGACCGTCAGCAGGCCGAGCGAGGGCTGGCAGTCGATGAGGATGACGTCGTACTCCTCGATCGCCGGGGCGAGGACGCGCTGCAGCGTCTGCTCGCGGGCGACCTCGTGGACCAGCTGCACCTCGGCGGCCGACAGGTCGATGTTGGAGGGCAGCAGGTCCATGCCGGGCACACCGGAGGGCACGACGACCTCGTCGAGCGTGGCCTCGGGGTCCATGAGCAGGTTGTAGACCGTGCTCTCCATCTCGTGCGGGTTGAGGCCGAGGCCGACCGAGAGCGAGCCCTGCGGGTCGAAGTCGACCAGCAGCACCTTGCGGCCGTACTCGGCCAGTGCGGCGCCCAGGTTGATGGTGGTCGTGGTCTTTCCGACCCCACCCTTCTGGTTGCACATCGAGATGACCCGGGCGTGACCGTGGGCGGTGACCGGCTTGGGGTCCGGGAGCACCGGCATCGGGCGCCCGGTCGGGCCGAGCTCGCCGGTCACGGTCTGCACCGAGGCGGGCTCGGGCGCGTTCCGGTCGGGCAGCGGGAACTGCAGCGTCATCGCGTCCTCGCGCGTCGCGTCGCTGGTCACGGCTGCGTCCTCCGTGCCGAGCGGTACGTCGCTGCCGGGTGCCGGGATCGGCATCCTCGGCGGCATGTCGGGTGCACTGGATCCTCCGTAGAAGCCGGCCATTGCCCTCACCTTTGTCTGGAGTGGTTGCGGGCTCCTTCCCCAGAGCCCGGGACTCCTCCATCCAACAATGTCGACACGGCGACATTCGGGAGGCGCGCCGCGCGTCGGTCAGCCGTCGATGCCGGTGGCCGCGTGCGGGGCCCCGGTCGGCTTGCTCTGCGAGGACCCGCGCTGGCGCAGGTAGATCGAGAACACCGCCATGGCGCCGACGGCGAGGAACTCCGACTGCCAGTTCTGCAGGGTGCGCTCCCAGAAGTCCGCGGAGCTGACGTACGCCGGCCAGCTGACCGGGTCGCGCAGGTCCTGGAGCCGCTGCTCGTCGTACGCCGCCCGACCGGCGACCGACTGGACGAGCCACGAGCAGACGAAGATCGTGCCCATCGCCAGGGCCAGCGAGGTGCCGTACACGTGACGGCGCCAGCCGCTCGCCCTCGCCCAGGCCGGTGAGTCCGGACGGGCGTACTCACCGACCATCTGGTCCTCGTCACTCTCCAGGCCGGCCTTGTCGAGCTGCTTGGACTCCGGCGAGCCCTGCTGCAGCAGCCAGACCGTGGCGAGCAGGTAGAGCAGGAACTGGAGGAACTCGCTCTGCCAGTTCTCGGCCACGGCGACGGCGTAGTCGGTGGAGGTGACGTAGTCGCCGAGGCCGATGGTGCCGACCTGGGCAGCGACCTGCTGGTCGTTGAACGACTGCCAGCCCGCGACTGCCTGGGCACCGAGGGTGGCGAGGAACAGGACGCCGAACGCGAGGCCCAGTGCGTTGAGGGTCACGAAACGCTTCATGTGTGCCGCGATCCCGCCAGGAGGAGCAGCACGATGCCGATCGTGATGACCAGGGCGTAGGTGATGAACAGGGCCTTCACCTCAGCCTCCCTCCACCGCGCACCGGTACGGCGCGTCGCCCGAGGCCTCGCAGCCCGCCGCGATCACCCGCCAGCGGTGGTCGAACCGGCCCAGGAAGACGGTGTCGGTGCCGGTCCGGACCTGGGCCGCGGTGCCGTAGACCTCGGTGTCGACGTCGTCGCCGGCAGGCGGGAGGTCCTCGTCGAGCACGGCGGCCGCGCAGGCGGCCTGCGCGTCGCGTTCGAGGGTGTCGCGGGTCGCGGGTGCGAGCAGCCGGCAGGCGCCGACCCCGTCCCCGGCGTCGACGGCTGCCTGGAACTGCTGGGTGACCTGCGCGACGGCTCGGTCCCGGTCGGCGTCGCCGCCGCAGCCGGACAGGGCGAGCGCGAGCAGGGTCGCGCTAGCCGCCCAGGGCGCGCATCGCCTCCGTGCGAACGACGGCCTCGCCCGCCTCGTCGGAGGCGGCGAGGTCGACCACCGCTTCGATGACCCAGTCGTGATGCCCCTCGGGGTCGTGCAGGGTCTGGACGACGCGCCACTCCCCCGGCGCGCTCTTGTCGACGACGAGGAGCGCCGGTCCGCGGGCATCGGCATCGGTGAGGAGCCGTTCATGCTCGTCGTAGTACCCGTCGAGCGCGGAATCCCAACGGTCCGAGGTCATTTCGGATCCCTCGGGCTCGAGCGCGGCCAGTCCGTCGAGGTCGTCGCGCGCGACGAGCTCGACCCGGCGCCACAGCGCGTTGCGCACCATCACCTCGAACACCCGGCCCTGCTGGCTGAGCGGTCGTGGCGGGGGCGGCGGCTCGTGGTGGCTGACCTGGCGGGTCGCGTGGTCGGGGTCGTTGAGCGCCTCCCACTCGTCGAGCAGCGAGGAGTCGACCTGACGGACCGTCTCCCCCAGCCACTCGGTCAGGAGCTCGAGCTCCTCGGTGCGGTAGGACGCCGGTACGGTCTGCCGCAGCGCGCGGTAGGCGTCGGTGAGGTAGCGCAGCACCAGTCCCTCGGACCGGGCCACCTGGTAGCGCGAGACGAGGTCGGTGAACCCCATCCCCTGCTCCCACATCTGGCGGACGACGGACTTCGGCGCCAGCGCGTCCGGCACCAGCCACGGGTGCCGCTCGCGGTAGGTCTCGAAGAGCGGCTCGAGCAGCTCGCCCAGCGGCTCGGGCCAGGTGATGTCCTCGACCAGGGCCATCCGCTCGTCGTACTCGACGCCGTCGGCCTTGAGCGCCGCGATCGCCTCGCCACGGGCGGCGTGGCGCTGGGCCATCAGCAGCGGCCGCGGCGCCTCGAGGGTCGCCTCGACGACCGAGACGACGTCGAGCGTGAACGTGTCGCTGTCGGGGTCGAGGACGTCGAGCACCGCGAGCGCGAAGTGCGAGAGCGGCTGGTTGAGCGCGAAGTCCGCAGGCAGCGCCTCGGTCAGCACGTAGCGCCGGCCGAACCCGTCGACCTGGTCGAGCCGGGTCAGCACCTCGGAGGCGACCAGGCTGCGGGCCAGCCGCACCGCCCGCTTGGCCAGTCGCAGCTGGCTGCGCCGGTCCTCGTGGTTGTCGGTCAGCAGCCGCCGCATGACCGGGAACGCGTCCTCCTCGCGGGAGGCCACGTTGACGAGCATCGCGTTGTCGACCTTCATCTGCGACTTCAGCGGCTCCGGCTTGCCCTCGACCAGCTTCGCGAAGGTCTGCTCGCTCCACACGACCGTGCCCTCGGGGGGCTTCTTCAGCTGGGGCTTCGACTTCTTCTTCGCCCTCTTCTCAGGGCTCAGTGCCGCGTTCTTGGCCTCGGACTTCGCCTTGGCCTTCTCGTTCTCGATGACGTGCTCGGGGGCCTGGACGACGACGTAGCCGGCCGTGTCGTAGCCCGCTCGCCCCGCCCGGCCGGCGATCTGGAGGAACTCGCGCGTGCGCAGCACCCGCTGCCGCGACCCGTCGAACTTGGCCAGACCGGTGAACAGCACCGTGCGGATCGGGACGTTGATGCCGACACCGAGGGTGTCGGTGCCGCAGATGACCGTCAGCAGCCCGGCCTGGGCGAGCTGCTCGACCAGGCGGCGGTAGCGCGGCAGCATGCCTGCGTGGTGGACGCCGATCCCCTGCCGCAGCAGCTTGTTGAGCGTCTTGCCGAAGCCGGCGGCGAAGCGGACGCCGGCGATCCGCTCGGCGATCTGCTCCTTGCGCTCCCGAGGCAGCACGGTGTCCAGGCGCCCGGGTCCGCTGAGCAGGGAGACGGCGTGCTCGACGGCCGCGGCCTGGGTGAAGTGGACGACGTAGACCGGGCCCTGGCCGGTGGTGACCAGCTCCTCCAGCTTCTCCCCCATCGGCTCGAGCGACCACGAGAAGTCCAGCGGGACGGGGCGTTCGGCCTGGTCGACGATCGTCGTGTCGCGCCCGTTGCGCCGGGTCAGGTCGCCCGCGAGCTCGGTCGTGTCGCCCAAGGTGGCCGACATCAGCAGGAACTGCGCCTGCGGCAGCTCGATCAGCGGTACCTGCCACGCCCAGCCGCGGCCGGGCTCGCCGTAGAAGTGGAACTCGTCCATCACGACCATGCCGACGTCGGCCCGGTCGCCCTCACGCAGCGCGATGTTGGCGAGCACCTCGGCGGTGCACGCGATGATCGGGGCGTCGGCGTTGACCGCGACATCGCCGGTGAGCATGCCGACGTCGGCGGCACCGAAGATCTCGACGAGGTCGAAGAACTTCTCGCTGACCAGGGCCTTGATCGGCGCGGTGTAGAAGGTCACCCGATCGTCGGCCAGCGCTCCCATCGCGGCCGCCATCGCGACGAGCGACTTGCCCGACCCGGTCGGCGTCGCGAGCACGACGTTGTCGCCGGACAGCAACGCCAAGATCGCGTCCTCCTGGTGCGGGTACAGCTCCAGCCCGCGCCCCTCGGCGTACTCGAGGATCCGGTCGTACGCGCCGTCGGATGTCTCAGCCATGGCGCGCCCTCGGGTGCGCGGTGGCGAAGACCTCGCGCAGGTTGTCGACGGTGACGAGCGTGTAGACCTGCGTCGTGGTGACCGACGCGTGCCCGAGCAGCTCCTGGACCACGCGCACGTCGGCGCCACCATCGAGGAGGTGGGTCGCGAACGAGTGCCGCAGCGTGTGGGGTGAGACGTCGCGGGTCACCCCGGCCCGCTCGGCGGCCTTCACCAGCACCGCCCACGCCGACTGGCGCGAGAGCCGGCCGCCGCGGGCGTTGAGGAAGAGCGCAGGCGTCGCCTGGGCGGTGAGGGCAGGCCGCCCGCGCACGAGGTACGCCGACAGCGCGGCGCGCGCGTACGACCCGACCGGGACCATCCGCTCCTTGCCGCCCTTGCCGCGCAGCAGCAGGGTCGCGTCGGCGGCGTCCAGGTCGGGCTCGGCCAGGTGGCTGACGTCGTCGACGTCGAGTCCGACCGCCTCGGAGATCCGCGCGCCCGTGCCGTAGAGGATCTCCAGCAGCGCACGGTCGCGCAGCGCCAGCGGGGTGTCGGCCGCACCGGCCGCCTCGAGGATGGCCTCGACGTCGGCCAGCGGCAGTGCCTTGGGGAGCCGTTTCGCCGGTGTGGGCGGCTTGACTCCCGCCGCCGGGTCGGCCTGGGCCAGCCCGTCGGCGACGGCGAACCTGTGGAAGCCGCGCACCGCGACGACCGTGCGGGCCGCGCTGGACGCGCTCAGCGGCGGGTGGGCGTCGTCGCCCTCGCGTAGCCACACCAGGAACTCGGTCACCGTCTGCTCGGTGACCGCGTCGAGCGAGTCGATGCCCGCGGCGGCGAGGTGCGTCCGGTAGCGGCGCAGGTCGCGCTGGTAGGACGTCAGCGTGTTCGCCGCCAGTCCCTTCTCGACCGCGAGGTGGTCCAGGTACGTGCGGACCGCCCGGTCCACCGCACTTGGTCCACTCACGCGGTCAGGTTAGGCCATGGCTCCGACGCGTCAGGCGAGCGCCTCCGCGACCGGCACGGCGGCGATGCCGGTCGCCTCACCGACGGGTGCGTTGGTCAGCAGGCCGGCGTGGGTGTTGAGGCCCAGCGCCAGGCTGGCGTCGGCACGGCACGCGTCGGCCCAGCCCTTGTCGGCCAGCGCCACGGCGTACGGCAGAGTCGCGTTGGTCAGCGCGTACGTCGAGGTGTTCGGCACCGCGCCGGGCATGTTGGCCACGCAGTAGAAGGTCGAGTCGTGCACCTGGTAGGTCGGATCGGCGTGCGTGGTGGGGTGGGTGTCCTCGAAGCAGCCGCCCTGGTCGACCGCGATGTCGACGAGCACCGAGCCCGGCTTCATCCGCGAGACCAGGTCGTTGGAGACCAGCTTGGGCGCCGCGGCGCCGGGGATCAGCACGGCGCCGATCACCATGTCGGCCTCCATCACCTGCTGCTCGATCGCCAGCTTCGAGGAGGCCAGGCCATGGACCCGGTTGTTGTAGCGCCAGAACGACATCCGCAGCTTGTCGAGATCGGTGTCGAGCAGGGTCACGTCGGCACCCATGCCGAGGGCGATGTTGGCCGCGTTCTGGCCCGAGACGCCGGCGCCGATGATGACGACCTTGGCGTTGGCGACGCCGCCGACGCCACCCATCAGCACGCCACGGCCGCCCTGGGCCTTCATGAGGGAGTACGCGCCGACCTGGGGCGCCAGGCAGCCGGCGACCTCCGACATCGGGTACAGAAGCGGCAGCGCACCCGAGGGCAGCTGGACCGTCTCGTAGGCGATCGCGGTGACCTTGCGGGCGATCAGCTCCTCGGTGAGCGCCTTGTCGGCTGCCAGGTGGAGGTAGGTGAACAGCACCTGGCCCTCGCGCATCCGGGCGTACTCCTCGGAGATCGGCTCCTTGACCTTGAGGATCATGTCGGCGCTGCCCCACACCGCGTCCGCGTCGGGCAGGATCGTGGCGCCTGAGGCGACGTAGTCCTCGTCGGCGATCTGCGAGCCGACGCCCGCACCAGCCTGCACGACGACCTCGTGACCGTGCGCGACCAGCTCGTGCACGCCGATCGGCGTGATGGCCACCCGGTACTCGTTGTTCTTGACTTCCTTGGGCACGCCGACGCGCATGTGGGATTCCTCCTGGTCACGGAATCCGTCGCGGATTCCCCTGTGAAGAGAAATCATGAAGATCAGTCGAGCCACCCGCTAGTAGGTGAAGCGAAAATTCGCGCCCTGCCCGAGAACCCGGATCGGATCGTCGGCGATCAGCCCTGTGGCGCGCGTCGCGCCGAACCCTGTTCGGCGGGACGGCCCCGCAGGTGCTCGAAGATCAGGCTGGTCTCGGTCATCGCGACGTCACGGGTGCCGCTGAGGTGGTTCAGGACGAACTCCCGCAGCTCCTCCGAGCCGGCGGTCGCGACGTGGATCAGGAAGTCGTCCGCGCCGGCGAGGAAGTAGACGTTGAGCACCTCGGGCAGAGTCGCCATGGCCTGCGCGAAGGCGCTCAGCTCGCCCCGCGCGTGCGGGCGCAGCCGCACCGAGATCATCGCCTGCAGCGGCCGGCCGATGCTGGCCTGGTCGACCTCCGCGTGCGCGCCGCGGATCACGCCCCGCTCGAAGAGCGCCCGGACCCGGCCGTGGCAGGTGGAGGGTGCGATGCCGACCCGTGCGGCCAGCACGTTGTTGGCCAGCCGGGCATCGTCCTGGAGCTCGCGGACGATCGCCGCGTCGATCGGGTCCAGCTCAACCACGCGCGGCCTCCCGGTCGCGACGGACCTGGACGGCGAGCACCGCCTGCACGACCGGTCCGTCGGTCACGTCGCCGGCGAGGATCGCGTCGACCAGGTCGGCGAAGGGCACCCAGAGCACCTCCAGGTCGGCCTCCTCGTGGCGCAGCTCGAAGTCGCCGCGGTCGGCCGGTGCGAGACCCTCGGCCAGGTAGTAGTGGATCCGCTCGGCGGAGTAGCCGGGCGAGCTGAGCGTGGAGAGCAGGTGGGTCCACCGCTCCGCGGCCAGCGCCGCCTCCTCGCGCAGCTCGCGCCGGGCGACGTCCTCGGGGTCCTCGCCCGGGTGGTCGATCACGCCCGCCGGCAGCTCGACCAGCCGGGACTGCGCCGGGTGCCGGTACTGCTTGAGGCACAGCACCCGGTCCTCGTCGTCGATCGCCAGGACGACGGCCGCCCCCGGGTGCTCGAGCACGAGCCGCCGGAAGGGCTCCTCGTCCTCGGCCCCCGGACGGCGGATCCGGTCGGAGCGGAACGCGACGACCCACCCGTCTCGGTGCAGGTCGACACTGTCCTCGACCGGCCAGGACTCGGGGACGTCGCGCAGGTCGCTCACTCGTCGTCAGTCGGCTCGGCGTGCAGGTTCGTGTCGTCGATCTCGAGGCGCGTCTCGCGCTGCCGCTTGATCGCCGCGCCGACCAGGCCCGCGAACAGCGGGTGCGGGCGGGTCGGCCGTGAGCGCAGCTCGGGGTGGGCCTGGGTGCCGATGTAGTAGGGGTGCACGTCGCGCGGCAGCTCGACGAACTCGACCAGGTCGAGGTCGGTGTTGAGCCCGGAGAAGACCAGGCCGGCCTCCTCGAGCTGGGCGCGGTAGGCGTTGTTGACCTCGTAGCGGTGGCGGTGCCGCTCCTCGATCAGCTCGGCCCCGTAGACCTCGCGGGCCAGCGTCCCGCCCTTGAGGTGCGCCGGGTAGAGGCCCAGTCGCATGGTGCCGCCCAGGTCGCCGGCACCCTCGACGATGGACTTCTGCTCCTCCATCGTGGCGATCACGGGCTCGGGGGTGTCCGGGTCGAACTCCGTCGAGCCGGCCTTGGCCAGGCCGAGCTCGGTGCGGGCGTACTCGATGACCATCGACTGCAGGCCCAGGCACAGGCCGAGGGTCGGGATCTTGTTGTGGCGGGCGTAGGTGAGCGCGCCGAGCTTGCCCTCGAGGCCGCGGATGCCGAAGCCGCCGGGCACGCAGATCGCGTCGACGTCGGAGAGGTGCTTGGCCGCACCCGCCGGCGTCTCGCAGTCGTCGGAGGCGACCCAGCGGATCTCCACCTTGGCCTCGTGGGCGAAGCCGCCGGCGCGCAGCGCCTCGCTCACCGACAGGTAGGCGTCGTGCAGGTCGATGTACTTGCCGACCAGCGCGACGGTGACGTCCTCCTTCGGGTGGTGCACCCGGCGCAGCAGGTCGTCCCAGACCGTCCAGTCGACGTCACGGAAGGGCAGGTTGAGCCGGCGCACGACGTACGCGTCGAGGCCCTGGCGGTGCAGCACCTTGGGGATGTCGTAGATCGACGGCGCGTCGGCCGCAGTGACGACCGCGTCCTGGTCGACGTCGCACATCAGCGAGATCTTCTTCTTGATGCTCTCCGGCAGCTCGCGGTCCGCGCGGCAGACCACCGCGTCGGGCTGGATGCCGACCTGGCGCAGCGCGGCGACGGAGTGCTGGGTCGGCTTGGTCTTCAGCTCGCCCGAGGGGCCGATGAACGGCACCAGCGAGACGTGCAGGAAGAACACGTTGTCGCGGCCGATGTCGTGGCGGACCTGGCGCGCGGCCTCGAGGAAGGGCAGCGACTCGATGTCGCCGACGGTGCCGCCGATCTCCGTGATCACCACGTCAACCTGTTCGTCGCCGTACCCCATGGCGAGGATGCGGTCCTTGATCTCGTTGGTGATGTGCGGAATCACCTGGACCGTGTCGCCGAGGTAGTCGCCGCGGCGCTCCTTGGCGATCACCGACGAGTAGACCTGCCCCGTGGTGACGTTGGCGATCTGGTTGAGGTCGGTGTCGAGGAAGCGCTCGTAGTGGCCGATGTCGAGGTCGGTCTCCGCGCCGTCGTTGGTGACGAAGACCTCGCCGTGCTGGAACGGGTTCATCGTCCCGGGGTCGACGTTGAGGTAGGGATCGAGCTTCTGCATCGTGACCCGCAGCCCACGTGAGCGCAGCAGCCGACCGAGACTGCTGGCGGTGAGTCCCTTGCCCAGCGAGGAGGCGACGCCTCCGGTGACGAAGACGTGCTTTGCCTGCCGATTCTGTCCGCTACCGGGCGCCATGTTCACGGGATTCCATCCTACGTCATCTGTGGCTGATTCACCGTGCTCGCGGTGCGTTTCGCGCCAGCTCGAGCAGCTCGCGGGCGTGCGCGAGCGCGGTGTCGGACTCCGCGAGGCCGGCCAGCATGCGGGAGAGCTCCCGCTCCCGGCCCGCGTCGTCGAGAGTGACCAGGCCCGAGCTGGTGACCGATCCGTCGCTCGACTTCTCGACCAGCACGTGCCGGTCGGCGAAGGCCGCCACCTGCGGCAGGTGGGTCACGACGAGCACCTGGGCGTCGTCGGCCAGCTTGGCCAGGCGCCGCCCGATCTCCACCGCGGCAGCACCGCCGACGCCGGAGTCGACCTCGTCGAACACGAAGGTCGGCACCGGGCTGGTGCCGGCGAGGCAGACCTCGACCGCGAGCATGACCCGGGAGAGCTCACCGCCCGACGCACCCTTGTGCAGCGGCCGCGGCTCGGACCCGGTGTTGGCGGCGAGCAGGAACTCCACCTCGTCGAGCCCACTGCGCCCGAACCGCACCCAGCGCTCCCCGACCTGCAGCAGGTCGGCCGGCGGGTGGGCGGGGTCGGCCGGCGCCTCGGCGGCACGCGGCGAGACCCGGATGGTGACCACGGCGTGCGGCATCGCCAGCAGCGTCAGCTCGTCGGAGACCGCCGTGCCGAGCCGGCTGGCGGCCTTGACCCGCGCCTCGCTGAGCTTGCTGCCCGCCGTCGCCAGGTCGGCCCGGAGCCGGGTCGCCTCGGCGCTCAGCTCCTTGATCTTGTCGTCGGTCGAGTCGAGGTCGAGCAGCCGCATCGCCGACCTCTCGGCCCAGGCGAGCACCTCGTCGACCGTCTCGCCGTACTTGCGGGTCAGCCCGATCAGCGCCGCGCGCCGCTCGGAGACCGCGGCCAGCCGGTTCGGGTCGGTGTCGATGCGCGCGGCGTACGACGCCACGTCGGCCGCGACGTCGGAGAGCAGGTAGCTCACCTCGGCCACCCGGTCGGCCAGTGCCGCCGCCTCGGGGTCGTGGTCGCGCACGCCCTCGAGCAGTCCGCGCGCGGCAGCCACCGCGCCGAGAGCGTCGGGTGAGCCGTGCTCGCTGGAGAGCGCCTCGCGGGCCTGCTCGGCCGCGCCGCGCAGCGTGTCAGCGTGTCCCAGCCGCGCCTCCTCGGCGGCGAGCTCGGCGTCCTCCCCGGGCTGCGGCTGCACCGCGGCGACCTCGTCGACGCCGAAGCGCAGCAGGTCGGCCTCCCGGGCCCGTTCGCGCGCGGTGGCGACGACCTCGGCCAGCTCCTTCTCGGTGGCGACGAGCTTGTCGTGCGCCTTCGTGTAGGCCGTCAGCAGCTTGTCGAGCGCCCCGAACCGGTCGAGCGCGTTTCGCTGGGTCTGCGCCTTGAGCAGCCGGTGCTGGTCGGACTGGCCGTGCACCGCGACCAACGGCTCCGCCAGCTCGGCCAGGGTCGCGACGGGGACCGCGGCACCGCCCGCGAACGCCCGGGACCGGCCCTCGGCGCTCACGTTGCGCGCCAGCACCACCCCGTCGTCCTCGGCCTCGCCGCCGGCCTCCTCGACCGCCGTGACCAGGTCGGGCAGCGACTTCGCGGCGACCAGCCCCTCGACCCGCGCCTGCTTGGCGCCGGCCCGCACGGCGCCGCTGTCGGCCCGGCCGCCCAGCAGCAGGCCGAGCGCGGTCACCACCATCGTCTTGCCGGCACCGGTCTCACCGGTGATCACGGTCAGGCCGGGGCCCAGCTCGAGCGTCGAGGAGTCGATGACCCCGAGCGAGCTGATCCGGATCTCCTCGATCATGCGTCCTCCCCCCGGGCCCGCGCCTCCCGGCGCTGCTCCGCGGCACCTCGCCAGCCCTCCACGGACAGGCCGAACTTCGCCACCAGCCGGTCGGTGAACGGTGCAGAGTGCAGCCGGACCAGCCGGACCGGCCGCTGCCCGCGGCTCACCTCGATCCGGGCGCCCGGCGGCAGGTCGACGCTGCGCCGACCGTCGCACCAGAGCACGCCGGACCCCTGGTTGCCCTCGAGCACCTCGATCGCGATCACCGACGACGGCGCGACGACCATCGGCCGCGCGAACAGCGCGTGCGCGCTCAGCGGCACGATGCACAGCGCCTCGACCTGCGGCCACACGATCGGGCCGCCTGCGCTGAAGTTGTAGGCCGTGGAGCCGGTCGGCGTCGCGCACACGACACCGTCACAGCCCCACCGCGACAGCGGCCGGTCGTCGATCTCGACGACCACCTCGAGCATCCGCTCCCGAGCCGCCTTCTCCACACTGGCCTCGTTGACCGCGAAGGTCGAGTAGACGAGCTGACCGCCGACGTACGCCTTCACGTCGAGCGTGAGCCGGTCCTCGGTCCGGTACCGCTGCTCGACGATCGCCTCGATGGTCGCCGCCACGTCCTCGTGCTCGGCCTCCGCGAGGAAGCCGACGTGTCCGAGGTTGACGCCCAGCACCGGCGTCGAGCGCTGGTGGGTCACCTCCGCCGCGCGCAGGATGCTCCCGTCGCCGCCGATCACCACGGTCAGCTCGCAGCCGTGGCTGGCGTCGGACTCGGAGTCGGTCAGCTCGACCTCCGGGACGTAGGCGCCCGGCTCCAGGTCGAGGTCGTCGGCCTCGTGCCGCAGCAGCCGGACCACGATGCCGTGCCCCGTCAGCTCCTTGACGAAGGCACGCGCGACGTCGCGGGCCTCGGCACGCCCGGTGTGGGCGAGCACGAGCACCCGGCGCGGGATGTCGGCGGACGTCATGGGGTCACCTTCTCATCAGGGTCCGACGTTCCGCGGCGCACGATCACCGCCATGGACTCGTCGTCGATCGTCGCCGGCCCGTGCCGCAGCCACAGGAAGAACTCGACATTGCCCGAGGGGCCCGGCAACGGGCTCACCGTCACCGCCCGCGCGCCCCAGCCGCGCTCGGCGGCCGCGTGGGCCACACCCAGCACGGTCTCCACCCACAGCTCGGGGTCGCGGACGACGCCGCCCTTGCCGAGCCGGTCCTTGCCGACCTCGAACTGCGGCTTCACCATCAGCGCCAGGTCGCCGTCCGGCCGGGTCACGCCCAGCAGCGCGTCCAGCACCAGGGTCAGCGAGATGAAGGACAGGTCGCCGACCACCAGGTCCACGGGACCGCCGATGTCGTCGGTCGTCAGCGTGCGCACATTGGTCCGGTCGTGCACCACCACCTTCTCGTGCTGCTGCAGGGACCAGTGCAGCTGGCCGTAGCCCACGTCCACCGCCACCACCTCGGCCACCCCGGACCGGAGCAGCACGTCGGTGAAGCCGCCCGTGGAGGCCCCCGCGTCCAGCGCACGACGCCCTTCGACCTCGAGGCCGAGCGGGGTGAAGGCCGCCAGCGCACCCACCAGCTTGTGGGCGCCCCGCGACACGTAGTCGGGCCCGTTCTCGCCCTCCTTCACCACGATCGCGACGTCGGTCGTCACGCCCGTGGCCGGCTTGGACGCCACCACTCCCGCCACCTTCACCCGACCCTCGGCGATCAGCTGGGCGGCGCGCTCGCGCGACGACGCCAGCCCGCGGCGGACCAGCTCCGCGTCGAGGCGCAGTCGGCGCGGCGGCACTACGGGACGGCCGGTGCGGCCGGTGGGTTGTCGAGGGTCCGCCGGAGCTCGCCGTGCGCCTCCTCGAGCACACCCGCGTGCTCCTCGAGCGGACGCTCGGTCAGCCCCGCGACGAGGTCGAGCACCCGGTCGACGGCATCGATCCCGGTCGGCGTGGGCGCCGGAACTGGTACCTCGGTCATGGCCCGAGGCTACCGCGCCGCCGGGCCGGTTCCGGGGACGCGTGCCGCGGTGATGTCCGGCACCGTTCCCGTCCGGTCCCGGTGCGCCCAGGCCGTCGCCGCCGCCACGCGCCACCAGTCGTCGAGGCTCGCCCCGGCACCGGTCTGCTCCACGACCAGCCTCCCGTCGACCACCCGCCCGGACCACCCACCGGCCCGCCAGCCGTCCCCCGCTCGCTCGGGTGCCGCGTGGGCCTGCGTCAGCCCGCCGAGATCCTCCGCCACGTACGTCGGTCGCTCCCTCGGCGCCGCCGCCACCAGCTCCGCGAGCCCCGTCACGCCGGTGAGCACCAGCAGCGAGTCCACACCCGCATTGCGCGCCCCCTCGATGTCGGTGTCGAGCCGGTCGCCCACCATGAGCGGGCGCCGGCCGCCCACTCGCCGTACGGTCTCGTCGAGCAGCGGCCGAGCCGGCTTGCCGGCCACCTCGGGGCTCACGCCCGCGAACCGCTGCACCATCTCCACGAGCACGCCGTGGCCCGGCGCCACGCCGTACGTCGTCGGGATGGTCCGGTCGGTGTTGCTCGCCACCCACGGCAGCCCGTCGCGGATCCGCACCGCGGCGTGCATGATGTCGCGCCACAGCAGCTCGGGTCCGTACCCGCTCACCACGGCGACCGCCTCGGACTCCACGTCGACCGCCACCAGGCCGGCCTCGTCGAGCGCGCTCTGCAGTCCCGGGCCACCCAGGCACACCACCCGGGCGCCCGCTCCGAAGCGCTCCGCCAGGACCCGCGACGCGGCCTGGGCACTGGTCACCACGTCCGCGGGCTGGGCCGTCACCCCGAGGTCGCGCAGGTGCTCGGCGACCACAGCCGCCGACCGCGACGCGTTGTTGGTGATGAAGGCAACGCGCATGCCGGCCATCCGCGCCCGCCCGATGTGACCGGCCGCGCCGTCGACCGCCTCATGACCGATGTAGACCACGCCGTCCAGGTCGAGCATCGCCAGGTCGTAGGCCTCGGCCAGGGGATCCGCGGATGTGAGCAACACGTGCCCCACCTTGCCAGCCCGCACCACCAGCCGCTCCGTACGATGCCCTGATGGACGCAACCACCCTCGTGACCCCGCCCTACGTGGCCGGTCCGTTGCGTCTCGAGCCGTTCCCGGCGCTCATGCTCGCACCCGCCCGCGTGGGCAACCCGACCACCGGTCGCGCCTTCGCGCGCCCCTACAAGGATGTCTCGGCGCGCCTCCTCCGCTGGCAGGCCCGTGGCCTCGTGACGGCCGACGCCGAGCCCGCGCTCTACCTTCACGAGTACAGCTCCAACGGGATGACGGTCCGTGGCCTGGTCGGCGCGCTCGACGTCTCCCGCCGGGCCGCACGCGCCACGGACCGCGCCGTCCTTCCCCACGAGGGCATCCACCCCATCCAGGCAGACGAGCTCGCCGACCGGATGGACGAGATGCAGCTCAACCCCGCGCCGATCCTGCTGGTCCACCAGGGCAGTCCCCGCCTGCGCGAGGTGATCGCCGAGATCGCCCGCCGCGACCCCGACCACGCGTTCACCGACCGGGGCGGACAGGAGCACCGGATCTGGGCCGAACGCACCCCCGACACCCTCGCCGTGATCGCCGCCGAGCTGGCCGAGAGCCGAGCCCTCATCGCCGACGGCCACCACCGCTACGCGGCCTACCTCCGGCTCCAGCGTCGTCGCGTCGGCGATCCGACCGGCCCCCGCCCCACGGACCTGGGCCTGGCCATGCTGGTCGACCAGACCGACACTCCCCTGTTCCTCGGCCCGATCCACCGCACCCTGAGCGGCACGTCCCTCGAGGACCTGCGCGACGCCGCCGAGACCCTCGGCCTCGAGTACAGCGAGCAGGCCCAGTCCGACGCGGTCCACGCCCTGTCCTCGTCCCGTCTCGCGGCCACCGACGGTGTGCGCTGGGCGGTGATCGGCCTGGGCATCGACGCCGACGAGGCCGCGGTGGAAGCGCTCCACCACCGGATCCTCCCGGCACTCCCGCACGGACCCGCCGCGATCGCGTACCACCACACGGTCGACGACGCCCTCGGCGGCGCTCGTCCCGATGCCATCGCGGTGCTGATGCCGGCACCCTCGGTCGACCTCGTCATCCGGGTCGCGGAAGCAGATCGGCTGCTTCCCGAGAAGGCGACCTCCTTCCAGCCGAAGCCGAGCCTCGGCGTGCTCATCCGCTCACTGCGCGACGCACCAGTCGAGCCGTCCTGACCTCGACCTCCATCCGCGACGCGGTCTGCCCGCCCGACCGGTAGAACCGGCGCCGCAGCGCGCCCTCCACGCCGACGACGTCACCGGCCCGCCAGGTGCGCATCGAGCGACGCACCTTCGACGACCAGCCAGCGAGCTCGACGACGTCCACCGACGGCCCCTTGCGTCCAGACGCCAGTGTCCGCACCGCCGCACGCGGCACGATCAGCCGGCACGTCCACAGCCGGTCCCCGCTCGGCAACACCCGCTCCTCGGGATCGGCCGCCAGCCGACCGCTGAGCTGCACCGTGTTCGCCGTCTCCGACTCCACCACGTCCCTCGTCATCCTCCGACCACCTTCGCGTCATCGGGGAGCCCCACTGGCTCACCCGAGCGACGATCCTGCGGAACAGCTCCGACACGACTGTGCCGTGCCGGCGGACGCTGGGGACAACGTCGGGCGAAAGGCAGCCTGGGGACGACCGACGGCTCCGAACATCACCCATGTGACCCACGAGGCGTGAACTGAGCCCAAAAAGCACTCAGGGCCAGCACATATATGTGCTGGCCCTGAGCCAATGTTTGTCCGGCGGCGTCCTACTCTCCCACATCCTCTCGGTTGCAGTACCATCGGCGCTGGCAGGCTTAACTTCCGGGTTCGGGATGGGACCGGGTGTTTCCCTGCCGCTATGGCCGCCGTAACTCTATGAACCCCTGTCTACGACATGTATGTCGGGGTTGGTCATCTTCATGTGGACGCGCGCACCAACACAGTGTTGTCTTGTGCTTGTTGAGTGTGTTGGGGGTTTGTTGTGGCAAGTCTTCGGCCTATTAGTACCGGTCGGCTGGGCATTACTGCTGTACACCTCCGGCCTATCAACCCAGTGTTCTGCTGGGGGCCTTAACCCACAAAGGGGTGGGAAACCTCATCTTGAAACGTGCTTCCCGCTTAGATGCGTTCAGCGGTTATCACTTCCGAACGTAGCCAACCAGCCATGCACCTGGCGGTACAACTGGCACACCAGAGGTTCGTCCATCCCGGTCCTCTCGTACTAGGGACAGCCTTTCTCAAGTTTCCTACGCGCGCGGCGGATAGGGACCGAACTGTCTCACGACGTTCTAAACCCAGCTCGCGTGCCGCTTTAATGGGCGAACAGCCCAACCCTTGGGACCTACTCCAGCCCCAGGATGCGACGAGCCGACATCGAGGTGCCAAACCATCCCGTCGATATGGACTCTTGGGGAAGATCAGCCTGTTATCCCCGGGGTACCTTTTATCCGTTGAGCGACGACCCTTCCACTCGGAGTCGCCGGATCACTAGTTCCGACTTTCGTCCCTGCTCGACATGTCTGTCTCACAGTCAAGCTCCCTTGTGCACTTACACTCAACACCTGATTGCCAACCAGGCTGAGGGAACCTTTGAGCGCCTCCGTTACATTTTGGGAGGCAACCGCCCCAGTTAAACTACCCATCAGGCACTGTCCCTGAACCAGATCATGGCCCTAGGTTAGACATCTAGTACGACCAGAGTGGTATTTCAACGATGACTCCACAACCACTGGCGTGGCTGCTTCAAAGTCTCCCACCTATCCTACACAAGCCGAACCAAACACCAATGCCAAACTATAGTAAAGGTCCCGGGGTCTTTCCGTCCTGCCGCGCGTAACGAGCATCTTTACTCGTAGTGCAATTTCGCCGAGTCCATGGTTGAGACAGTAGGAAAGTCGTTACTCCATTCGTGCAGGTCGGAACTTACCCGACAAGGAATTTCGCTACCTTAGGATGGTTATAGTTACCACCGCCGTTTACTGGGGCTTAAATTCTGAGCTTCGACTTGCGTCTAACCCGTCCTCTTAACCTTCCAGCACCGGGCAGGAGTCAGTCCGTATACATCGTCTTACAACTTCGCACGGACCTGTGTTTTTAGTAAACAGTCGCTTTCCCCTGGTCTCTGCGGCCTCCGGCGCTTCCCCAGCAAGTGGGTACACGCCTCGGGCCCCCCTTATCCCTAAGTTACGGGGGCATTTTGCCGAGTTCCTTAACCATGGTTGTCTCGATCGCCTCGGTATTCTCTACCTGATCACCTGAGTCGGTTTCGGGTACGGGCGGCTCATGGCTCGCTAGAGGTTTTTCTCGACAGCATAGGATCACCCACTTCGACATAAATGTCTCGGCATCACATCTCAGACTCACCCACCAAAGGGCTGGGACCCGGATTTGCCTAAGCCCCGTCCTACATGCTTACCCGCCGTCTACCATCGCGGCGGTTGGGCTACCTTCCTGTGTCACCCCATCGCTTGACTACTACCGGATGGGATCCCACGCTCCACACCAAGCCCTCACCCCGAAGGGATCAGTACGAGGTGCTTCGGGTGGTTAGCATCACCGGGCTCGTCATGGGCGCCATTTCGCCGGTACGGGAATATCAACCCGTTGTCCATCGACTACGCCTGTCGGCCTCGCCTTAGGTCCCGACTTACCCAGGGCAGATTAGCTTGACCCTGGAACCCTTGATCAATCGGCGCACGGGTTTCTCACCCGTGATTCGCTACTCATGCCTGCATTCTCACTCGTGTCACATCCACACCTGGATCACTCCGGCGCTTCACCCGTGACACGACGCTCCCCTACCCAGCTCCACCCCTGGACGCCCCTCAAGGAGACGCCTGGGTTGAATGGAACTGCCATGGCTTCGGCGGATGGCTTGAGCCCCGCTACATTGTCGGCGCGGAATCACTTGACCAGTGAGCTATTACGCACTCTTTCAAGGGTGGCTGCTTCCAAGCCAACCTCCTGGTTGTCACTGCGACTCCACATCCTTTTCCACTTAGCCACCTCTTAGGGGCCTTAGCCGATGGTCTGGGCTGTTTCCCTCTCGACTATGAAGCTTATCCCCCACAGTCTCACTGCCACGCTCTCACTTACCGGCATTCGGAGTTTGGCTAACGTCAGTAACCTGGTAGGGCCCATCGGCTATCCAGTGCTCTACCTCCGGCAAGAAACACGCAACGCTGCACCTAAATGCATTTCGGGGAGAACCAGCTATCACGGAGTTTGATTGGCCTTTCACCCCTATCCACAGGTCATCCCCTCCATTTTCAACTGAAGTGGGTTCGGTCCTCCACGCCGTCTTACCGGCGCTTCAACCTGCCCATGGATAGATCACTCCGCTTCGGGTCTAGAACACGCGACTCAAACGCCCTATTCGGACTCGCTTTCGCTACGGCTACCCCACACGGGTTAACCTCGCCACGTATCGCTAACTCGCAGGCTCATTCTTCAAAAGGCACGCTGTCACCCCAAAGGGCTCCAACGGATTGTAGGCACATGGTTTCAGGTACTATTTCACTCCCCGCCAGGGGTACTTTTCACCTTTCCCTCACGGTACTGGTCCGCTATCGGTCATCGAGGAGTATTTAGGCTTAACGGGTGGTCCCGCCAGATTCACACACCATTTCAGGGGTGGCGTGTTACTTGGGAAATGCTGAACACAGCCAGACACTGTCGTCTACGGGGCTATCACCCGCTACGGCACCGCTTTCCAACGGACTTCGACCTCGCGTCTGGTTTCTTACTGCGCGCCATCCCGGCAGAGACAGCAACAACACTCCCACAACCCCCACACCGCAACGCCTGCCGGCTATCACACGACATGGGTTTAGCCTCATCCGATTTCGCTCGCCACTACTCTCGGAATCACTTTTGTTTTCTCTTCCTACGGGTACTGAGATGTTTCACTTCCCCGTGTTCCCTCCACACATCCTATTTTATTCAGATGCGGGTAACTGGACATGACTCCAGCTGGGTTTCCCCATTCGGACATCCCCGGATCAACGCTCGGTTGCCAACTCCCCAGGGCATTTCGCAGGCTCCAACGTCCTTCATCGGCTCTCGATGCCAAGGCATCCACCATGTGCCCTTAACAACTTGCCCACAACAAACCACCAACACACACAACAAACACCCCACCACGAACACCCAGAATACAAGGCCCGCAGCAGAGCATCCATGCAGTCAGTGGTCCTCATCACAAGACGTGTGGTACAAACCTGATAAGAGAACACACAAAACAATCACGAAACAAACACTATTATTAATGCTCGCGTCCACTATGAAGAAGTCAAACAACCAGAAGCCAAACCAGCCCCACACCCGGAACCAATCCAGGCAGGCGTCTGATGCCTCAGACACCCAACAGCGTGCCATACCTACCGAACAGCAACCACCTCACCCGAAGATGAACCAGCACCGTCCAACGATCGTTGCGTTCCACTATCCGAACACCCCAAGTAACAACAACACATTCGGCTGTCGTTGCGGGTGTGCTCCTTAGAAAGGAGGTGATCCAGCCGCACCTTCCGGTACGGCTACCTTGTTACGACTTCGTCCCAATCGCCAGCCCCACCTTCGACGGCTCCTTCCACAAGGGTTAGGCCACCGGCTTCGGGTGTTGCCGACTTTCGTGACGTGACGGGCGGTGTGTACAAGGCCCGGGAACGTATTCACCGCAGCGTTGCTGATCTGCGATTACTAGCGACTCCGACTTCATGGGGTCGAGTTGCAGACCCCAATCCGAACTGAGACCGGCTTTTTGGGATTCGCTCCCCCTCACGGGATCGCAGCCCTTTGTACCGGCCATTGTAGCATGCGTGAAGCCCTGGACATAAGGGGCATGATGACTTGACGTCATCCCCACCTTCCTCCGAGTTGACCCCGGCAGTCTCCCATGAGTCCCCGGCATAACCCGCTGGCAACATGGAACGAGGGTTGCGCTCGTTGCGGGACTTAACCCAACATCTCACGACACGAGCTGACGACAGCCATGCACCACCTGTACACCAGTATCAAAGAGACCCCCATCTCTGGGGGCTTCCGGTGTATGTCAAACCCAGGTAAGGTTCTTCGCGTTGCATCGAATTAATCCGCATGCTCCGCCGCTTGTGCGGGCCCCCGTCAATTCCTTTGAGTTTTAGCCTTGCGGCCGTACTCCCCAGGCGGGGCGCTTAATGCGTTAGCTACGGCACGGAACCCATGGAATAGGCCCCACACCTAGCGCCCAACGTTTACGGTGTGGACTACCAGGGTATCTAATCCTGTTCGCTCCCCACACTTTCGCTCCTCAGCGTCAGGTAATGCCCAGAGAACCGCCTTCGCCACCGGTGTTCCTCCTGATATCTGCGCATTTCACCGCTACACCAGGAATTCCATTCTCCCCTGCATACCTCTAGTCTGCCCGTATCGGAAGCAAGCACCGAGTTAAGCCCGGTGTTTTCACTCCCGACGCGACAAACCGCCTACGAGCCCTTTACGCCCAATAATTCCGGACAACGCTCGGACCCTACGTATTACCGCGGCTGCTGGCACGTAGTTGGCCGGTCCTTCTTCTGTACCTACCGTCACTTGCGCTTCGTCGGTACTGAAAGAGGTTTACAACCCGAAGGCCGTCATCCCTCACGCGGCGTTGCTGGATCAGGCTTCCGCCCATTGTCCAATATTCCCCACTGCTGCCTCCCGTAGGAGTCTGGGCCGTGTCTCAGTCCCAGTGTGACCGGTCACCCTCTCAGGCCGGCTACCCGTCAAAGCCTTGGTGAGCCATTACCTCACCAACAAGCTGATAGGCCGCGAGCACATCCTGTGCCGAAAAAACTTTCCACCACCAATAGATGCCTATAGTGGTTATATCCGGTATTAATCACCGTTTCCGGTGGCTATCCCAGAGCACAGGGCAGATTACTCACGTGTTACTCACCCGTTCGCCGCTCGAGTACCCCCGAAGGAGCCTTTCCGCTCGACTTGCATGTGTTAAGCACGCCGCCAGCGTTCGTCCTGAGCCAGGATCAAACTCTCCATAAGAAACTTGATACCTGACAATCAAGACCCTGCTGACAAACTTGTCATCAGAATCATCATTGCCGAAAACACACACCCAACCCCAAAGGATCGAGTGCACACAAACGTCACAACAATCTATGCATGACACACTGTTGAGTTCTCAAACATCACACGCTCTCGCGCCTCGGCCCTTCGGGCTTCGGTCGCGGGGCAACCTGTGAAACGTTAGTGGTTCGTCTTCCACTCGTCAACTCCGGGCTACCGGAGCCTCAGACCGGGGTCTGAACCGTGCTGCGGGCGTAGCGAAACGCTCTTGTTTGGGGCCTTGCCCCGGAGGTTCTCGCTGCGTTCCCCGCAACGAGAAGAACATTAACAGCACACGTCCCCCTCGTTGCAAATCGGGGTGCCCCTCAGCGCGCGGAGCGGGTCTCCTGCACGCGTTTGCGCAGGTCAGCGAGCTGTTCGGCGACGCGGACCGGTGCGGTGCCGCCCCGGCCGTCGCGGGACGCGACGGATCCCTCGACGGTCAGGACGGTGCGGACCTCGGGGGTCAAATGGGGCGAGATGGCCGCGAACTGCTCGTCGGTGAGCTCGTCGAGCTCGATCCCGAGGCCTTCGCACTCGCGGACGCAGGCGCCCGCGAGCTCGTGGGCGACCCGGAACGGGACGCCCTGCTTCACGAGCCACTCGGCGATGTCGGTGGCCAGCGAGAATCCCTGGGGTGCCAGCGCCCCCATCCGATCGGTGTCGAAGACGAGCGTCGCGACCTGGCCGGTGAAGGCCGGGAGCAGCACCTCGAGGGTGTCGACGGAGTCGAAGACCGGCTCCTTGTCCTCCTGCAGGTCGCGGTTGTAGGCGAGCGGGAGGGCCTTGAGGGTGGTGAGCAGGCCGGTCAGGTTGCCGACGAGGCGGCCCGCCTTGCCGCGGGCCAGCTCGGAGATGTCGGGGTTCTTCTTCTGCGGCATGATGCTCGACCCCGTCGACCACGAGTCGTGGAGCGTGGCGAAGCCGAACTCCTTGGTCGCCCAGAGGATGACCTCCTCGGCGATCCGACTGACGTCGATGCCGGTCTGCGCGGCGACGTAGGCGAACTCGGCGACGAAGTCGCGCGACGCCGTACCGTCGATCGAGTTCGCGGTCGATCCGGTGAAGCCCAGCTCGCGGGCGACCAGCTCCGGGTCGAGGCCCAGGCTCTGGCCGGCCAGCGCCCCGGAGCCGTACGGCGAGTCGCCGGCCACCCTGCGCCGCCAGTCGCCGAGTCGCTCGACGTCGCGGAGCAGCGCCCAGGCGTGGGCGAGCAGGTGGTGCGAGAGCAGCACGGGCTGGGCGTGCTGGAGGTGGGTGCGGCCCGGCATGATCGCCGGTCCCCCACCGACCGAGGTGAGGTGCTGCTCGGCCTGCCCGGCCAGTGCCTCGACCAGGTCGAGGACCAGGTCCCCGACCGTGACCGAGTGGTCGAGCAGGTAGCAGCGGAAGAGCGTGGCGATCTGGTCGTTGCGGGAGCGGCCGGCGCGGAGCTTGCCGCCGACGTCGGGGCCGACCTCCTCGATGAGGAGCCGCTCGAGGGCGCCGTGGACGTCCTCGTCGGAGGGGTCGGGCCGCAGGGAGCCGTCGGTGAACCGGGAGGCGAGGGCGTCGAGCCCGCGGTGCAGCTCGGCCTCCTCGTCGGCGGTGAGCAGGCCCGCGGCGCCCAGTGCCTTGGCGTGGGCGTGGGAGCCGGCGATGTCGTAGAGGCCGAGCCGCCAGTCGAAGTGGGTCGAGCGCGACAGGGCGTCCAGCTCCGGCGAGGGTCCGCCCTCGAAGCGTCCGCCCCACAGCTTGCCGGTGTTGGTGCTCATTGCGCTGGTTCCGTCCTGTCAGTTCCGCCGGACGTGCGCGATCGCCGCCCGCATCTGGTCGATCAGCCGCGGGTCCACCGCGCGGCCGTCGTGGTCGAGGTCCTCAGGGGTCCACCAGGCCGCGTCGAAGATCGACTGCGACTCCAGGTGGTCGAGCCCGTCGAAGCTGATGGGCGTCTCCTCGAGGGCGAGCGCGAACAGCGTCGAGTCGTTGACGTAGTCGCGGCCGTCCCAGGAGAACCCGACTTCGAAGGTGCCGAACGGCTCGCCGAGCAGTGCCGCGGAGACGTCGATGCCGGTCTCCTCTCGCAGCTCGCGGGCGCCGGCCTCGGCGAGGGTCTCCCCCGCGTCGAGGCCGCCGCCGATGCTGAACCAGTAGCGCACCTCCGGCAGCGCGGGATCACAGCCGAGCAGCAGCAGGACCTTGCCGTCGCTGCTGACCGGGAGCACCCGGGCCACCGTGCGCCTGGTCGGCTCGTCGTGCACCTCAGTCGGTCCCGATCTCCATCGCCACGTCCTCGAGGATGGCCTCGCCCTCGTCGCCGCCGTCGGGGTTGGCGGTGATCTGGTCGTAGCCGCCGGCAGGCAGCTCGCCGAAGAGGGTGCCGTGCTCGACGAGGACGGTGCCCTGGTCGAGCGGCTGACCCGCGTACGCCTCGAGCTTGGCGCGGCTGTCGGCGATGTCGAGGTTGCGCATGGTCAGCTGACCGATCCGGTCGGTCGGGCCGAAGGCGGCGTTCTCGACGCGCTCCATGGAGAGCTTCTCCGGGTGGTAGGAGAAGTTCTCGCCCTCGGTGCGCACGATCGTGTAGTCGTCGCCGCGGCGCAGCCGCAGCGTGACCGTGCCGGTCACCAGCGAGGCGATCCAGCGCTGGATCGACTCGCGCAGCATCAGCGCCTGCGGGTCGAGCCAGCGGCCCTCGTAGAGCAACCTGCCGAGCTTGCGGCCCTCGAGGTGGTAGTTGGCGAGGGTGTCCTCGTTGTGGATCGCGTTGAGCAGGCGCTCGTACGCCGCGAACAGCAGCGCCATGCCGGGCGCCTCGTAGATGCCGCGGGACTTCGCCTCGATGATGCGGTTCTCGATCTGGTCCGACATGCCGAGCCCGTGTCGTCCACCGATGGCGTTCGCCTCCAGGACGAGGGCCACCGCGTCGTCGTAGCGCCGGCCGTTGATGGCGACAGGACGGCCGGCCTCGAAGGTGACCGAGACGTCCTCGGTGTCGATCGCGACCGTGGGGTCCCAGAACTTCACACCCATGATCGGCTCGACGATCTCGAGCGAGACGTCGAGGTGCTCGAGCACCTTGGCCTCGTGGGTGGCGCCCCAGATGTTGGCGTCGGTGGAGTAGGCCTTCTCCGTGGAGTCGCGGTACGGCAGGCCGTGCTCGACCAGCCACTCGCTCATCTCGTGGCGGCCGCCGAGCTCCTCGACGAAGTCGGCGTCCAGCCAGGGCTTGTAGATCCGCAGCTCAGGGTTGGCCATCAGGCCGTAGCGGTAGAACCGCTCGATGTCGTTGCCCTTGTAGGTCGAGCCGTCGCCCCAGATGTTGACGTCGTCGGCCTGCATCGCGCGCACCAGCATGGTGCCGGTGACGGCACGACCGAGCGGCGTGGTGTTGAAGTAGGCCTTGGCGCCGGAGCGGATGTGGAAGGCACCGCACGCCAGAGCGGCGAGGCCCTCCTCGACCAGCTGGGGCTTGATGTCGACCGCTCGGGCGATCTCGGCGCCGTACTGCTTCGCACGCGCGGGGACGCCGGCGATGTCGGGCTCGTCGGGCTGACCGATGTCGGCGGTGTAGGTGCACGGGATCGCACCCTTGTCGCGCATCCACGCCACCGCGACGGAGGTGTCGAGGCCGCCGGAGAAGGCGATACCGACGCGCTCTCCCTGGGGAAGGGAGGTCAGGACCTTGCTCAACTCTGTGAATCCTTTCGGGTGTCGCCCTCGGCGAGTGCGGTGAACTTGTGGGCCAGGGCGTCTCCCCCGGCGGGGTCGCGCCCGATCACGAGCACAGTGTCGTCCCCGGCGATGGTCCCGAGCACGTCGGCGAGCTCGACCTTGTCGATGGCGCTGGCCAGGAACTGGGCCGCGCCGGGCGGGGTGCGGAGTACGACGAGGTTGGCACTGGCCTCGGCGCTGACCAGCAGCTCGGAGGCCAGCCGGGACAGGCGGTGCTGGGACGCGGCGCTCTCCCCCGTCACCGGGGACCGGTTGCCGCCCTCGGCGGGCACGGCGTACACGAGGGCGCCGGTGGTGGAGCGGACCTTGACCGCGTCGAGCTCGACGAGGTCGCGGCTCAGCGTGGCCTGGGTGACGTGCACGCCCCGACCGCCCAGCAGGTCGGCGAGCTCGGGCTGGGAGCGCACCTCGCGGGTCTCCAGGAGCTCGACGACGATCGCCTGCCGGGCGCTCTTCGTCATCGGGGTCAGGGCGTGCTCGCTCATGTCAGGAACGCTTGCCCTCGAGCCAGGTCAGGACGGCCTTCTGGGCGTGGCGCCGGTTCTCGGCCTCGTCCCACACCACGCTCTGCGGGCCGTCGAGGACCTCGGCGGCGATCTCCATGCCGCGGTACGCCGGCAGGCAGTGCATCACGATGGCGTCGGCCCGCGCCGCGGCGACCAGCCCGGGGGTCACCGACCAGGGGCCGAAGACGGCGCGGCGGGCGTCGCGCTCGTCCTCCTTGCCCATCGAGACCCAGGTGTCGGTGATGACGACGTCGGCGCCGGCGACCGCCTCGAGCGGGTCGACGACGGCGACACCGGATCCGCCGGTGGCAGCGCCGATCTCGTCGGCGCGGGCGAACATGGCGTCGTCGGGGACGTAGCCGTCGGGGCCGCTGACCCGCACGTGCATCCCGGCGGTGGCGCCGGCGAGCAGCCAGGAGTTGCCCATGTTGCAGGCCCCGTCGCCGAGGAAGGCGGCGGTCAGCCCGGCCAGCTCGCCCTTGTGCTCGCGGATGGTGAGCAGGTCGGCGAGCAGCTGGCAGGGGTGGAACTCGTCGGTGAGGGCGTTGACGACCGGGACGCCGGCGTGGGCCGCCATCTCGTCGAGGTTCGCCTGCGCGTAGGTGCGCCACACGATCTGCGAGGCCTGGCGGCCGAGCACGCGGGCGACGTCGGCGACGGACTCGCGCTTGCCGATGCCGGCCAGGGTGCCGTCGACGAGCATCGGGTGGCCGCCGAGCTCGGCGATGCCGGCCGCGAAGGAGGCCTGGGTGCGCAGGGTGGGCTTGTCGAAGATCATCGCGACGGTGCGCGGCCCGGCCAGCGGCTGGTGGCCGAAGGGCTCGGCCTTGAGCTTGGCCGCGAGGTCCAGCACCTCGGCCTGCTCGGCCGGGCTGAGGTCGTCGTCGCGGAGGAACGAGCGGGTCATGCCTGCACTCCTGCCTGGTCGAGGCCTGCGTGGTCGAGGATGGCCGGCCAGGCCGCCGCGAAGGCGGCGACGTCGGCGTCGGCGAGGTTGAGCGGCGGGGCCATCCGCACCCGCTCGGGGGTGGCGGCGTTCAGGAGGAAGCCGGCGTCCTGCGCGGCGGTGACCGCCTCGGCGGCCTTGGGCTCGGCGAGGGTCAGCCCGACGAGGAGACCTGCACCGCGGGTCTCGACGACCCGGGCGTCGGCGCCGGCGGCGGCGCGCAGCGCGGCGCCCTGGGCACGCGCGTGGGCGAGCAGGTCGTCGTCGGCGATCACGTCGAGGACGGCGAGCGCCGCCGCCGCGGCGACCGGGTTGCCGCCGAAGGTCGTGCCGTGGTTGCCCGGGTCGAAGAGCTTGCCGGCTCCGTGGGTGGCCAGGCACGCACCGATCGGGATGCCGCCGGCCAGGCCCTTGGCGAGGGTGACGATGTCGGGCGTGACGGGAGCGTCGACGAGGGCGGGGTTCTGGTGCGCGAACCAGGCACCGGTCCGGCCGACGCCGGTCTGGATCTCGTCGAGCCAGAGCAGGGCGCCGTTCTCGTGGGCGATCCGCTGCGCGGTCGGCAGGTAGTCGCGCGGCGGCACGATGACGCCGGCCTCCCCCTGCACCGGCTCGACCAGGATGGCCGCGGTGTCACGGTCGACGGCGGCCTCGAGGGCTGCGGCGTCGCCGTACGGGACGAACACGACGTCGCCGGGCAGCGGCTCGAAGGGCTCGCGGTAGGCGAGCTTGGAGGTCAGCGCGAGGGCACCCATGGTGCGGCCGTGGAAGGAACCCTCGGTGGCGACGATCCTGGTGCGGCCGGTGCGCCGGGTCAGCTTGAACGCGGCCTCGTTGGCCTCGGCGCCGGAGTTGGTGAAGAACACCCGGGCCTCGGTGCCGAGAAGGCCGACGAGCCGCTCGGCGAGGGTGATCTGCGGGCCGCTGGCGAAGAAGTTCGAGATGTGGCCGAGGGTCTGCAGCTGCTCGGTGACAGCGGCGACCAGGCGCGGGTGGCCGTGGCCGAGCGCGTTGACGGCGATGCCGCCGAGCAGGTCGACGTACTCACGACCGTCGGCGTCCCACACGTGGGCGCCCTCACCGCGCACCAGCACGGTCTTGGGCGGGCCGAAGGTGTTCATCAGCGCGCCGGTGTAGCGCTCGGTCCACTCCCGGTTGTCGGGGTGCGTCGCGGTCATTGGTGGGCCTCCCGGGCCTTGCGGGTCTTGGTCGTGACGCCGGGCAGCACCTGGGTGCCGACGCCCTCGTCGGTGAACAGCTCGAGGAGTACGGCGTGCTCCTGGCGCCCGTCGACGACGGTCGCACGCTTCACGCCGTCGCGCACGGCCTGCAGGCAGGCGCTCATCTTGGGGATCATCCCGCTGGCGAGCGACGGGAGGATCTCCTCCAGCGCCTCGGGGCTGATCTCGCCGATGACCTCCTCGGGGTCCGGCCAGTCGAGGTAGAGGCCCTCGACGTCGGTGAGGACGAGCAGCTTCTCGGCACCGAGGGCGGCGGCCAGCGAGGCGGCCGCGGAGTCGGCGTTGACGTTGTGGACCACGCCGTCGGCGTCGGGCGCCACGCTGGACACGACCGGGATCCGGCCGGCCTCGATCAGGTCGAGGACCGCCTCCGGGCGGACGTGGGCGACCTCGCCGACCAGGCCGAGGTCGACCTCCTCGCCATCGACGACGGTGCCGGTCTGCTCGGCGGTGAACAGGTGGGCGTCCTCGCCGGACAGGCCGACCGCGAGCGGGCCGTGCTCGTTGATCAGGCCGACCAGCTCGCGCTGGACCTGGCCGACGAGCACCATGCGTACGACGTCCATCGCCTCGGGCGTGGTGACCCGCAGGCCGCCGCGGAACTCCGACTCGATGCCGAGCCGGTCGAGCATGGTGGAGATCTGCGGACCGCCGCCGTGGACGACGACCGGGCGGAAGCCCGCGAAGCGCAGGAACGCGATGTCCTCGGCGAAGGCGCGCTTGAGGGTCTCGTCGGTCATCGCGTTGCCGCCGTACTTGATGACGACGATCTTGCCGTGGTACGCCTTCAGCCACGGCAGCGCGCCGGCGAGGGTCTCGGCCTTGAACGGGTCGGGCTTTCCCTTGGCTTCATTCATGAGGAGTAGGCGCTGTTCTCGTGGACGTAGGCGTGGGTCAGGTCGTTGGTCCAGACCGTCGCCTCGGCGGCGCCGGCCTTGAGGTCGATGGTGACGGTGACCTTCCGGTCGGACAGGTCGACGAGCGACGGGTCCTCGGCGGGCGTGCTGTTGCGGCACACCCACACGCCGTTCATCGCGACGTCGAGGTCGGCGGGGTCGAAGGCGGCGCTCGTCGTACCGACGGAGGCGAGGACCCGGCCCCAGTTGGGGTCCTTGCCGAAGACGGCCGCCTTGAAGAGGTTGCTGCGGGCGACGCTGCGGCCGACCTCGACCGCGTCGTCCTCGGAGACGGCGCCCCGCGTGGTGATCGCGATCTCGTGGTCGGCGCCTTCGGCGTCGGCGAGCAGCTGGAGCGCCAGCGAGCGGCAGACCTCGGTGAGCGCGGCGGTGAAGTCGGACAGGCCGGGCGCGACGCCGGACGCGCCGCTGGCCATCAGGGTGACGGTGTCGTTGGTGGACTGGCAGCCGTCGGAGTCGAGCCGGTCGAAGCTGACCCGGGTGGCGGCGCGCAGGGCGGCGTCGAGGTCGGCGGCGGGGACGACGGCGTCGGTCGTGATGACGACGAGCATGGTGGCGAGGGCCGGCGCGAGCATGCCGGCGCCCTTGGCCATGCCACCGATCGACCAGCCGTCTCCCTGCACGACGACCTGCTTGGACACCGTGTCGGTGGTCATGATCGCCTCGGCCGCCTCGTTGCCGCCGTCGGCGGAGAGCTGTGCGTGGAGGGTGCCGACGCCGTCGAGCAGCGTCTGCCGGTCGTTGACCAGGCCGATCAGGCCGGTGGAGCACACGACCACGTCGCCGGCGGCGATGCCGACCAGCTCGCCGACCTTCTCGGCGACCTGGTGGGTGGTCTGGAAGCCCTCGGGGCCGGTGTAGCAGTTGGCACCGCCGGAGTTGAGGACGACGGCGCGTACGACGCCGTCCTTGACGACCTGCTCGCTCCACAGCACGGGGTTGGCCTTGCAGCGGTTGCTGGTGAAGACCGAGGCGGAGTCGAACGTGGGGCCCTGGTTGACGACGAGGGCGAAGTCCTTGTTGCCGGTCGACTTCAGGCCGATCGCGGCGCCGGCGGCGACGAAGCCGGCGGGGTGGGTGACGCTCATGGGTTATGCGGTTCCTTCGGGACGGTTCAGGCAGGGACGGCGGGGGCGACGGTGTGCCCCGATCGTCGCCAGGCCTCCTCGGCCGTGTCGGCCATCCCGGTCGGGACCAGGATCCAGTCGGTGTCGAAGGTGGAGAGCGTGAAGACCGGGATCCCGGCCTCGGCCAGCGGGGTCAGCAGGCCGACCAGGATCCCGACCGCCGACAGGTCGAGCTCGCCGTCGACGCAGAAGGCGGTGAGCGGCTTCTGGTGGCGCGCCTTCTTGGGCACGCTGCGCCCGGCGCAGACCAGGGAGGTCTCGGTCGCCGTCGCGGTGATCGAGAAGACCGAGGAGGACTCGGCCCACAGCGGGATCTCGGCGCCGGCCGCCAGCCGGACGACCGCGAGGGTCTCCGGGTAGCGCGAGAGGGAGTAGCTGGTCTGCTCGGTCTGCTCGGTCACGGGGCCAGTCCTACGGTGGTCAGGCCCGTGGTCTCGTCGAGACCCAGGGCGAGGTTCATGCACTGCACGGCGGCGCCGGCGGTGCCCTTGGCGAGGTTGTCGATGGCGCCGACGGCGACCAGCCTCCCGGCCGCCTCGTCGACGGTGACCTGCAGGTGCACGGCGTTGGAGCCGAGCACTGCCTGGGTCTGCGGCCACTGGCCGCCGGGCAGGACGTGGACGAACGGCTCGTCGGCGTACGCCTTGACGTAGGCGGCGTGCGCCTCCTCGGCGGTGACCGGGCCGGCCAGCGGGGCCGAGCAGGTGGCGAGGATGCCGCGCGACATGGGCACGAGCAGCGGGGTGAAGCTGACCTTGACCTCGGTGCCCTCCGGGGCGAGCCGGCCGAGGTTCTGGGTGATCTCGGGCGTGTGGCGGTGCACTCCGCCGACGCCGTACGCACTGGTGTTGCCCATGACCTCGCTGCCGAGCAGGTGCGTCTTGGCGGCCTTGCCGGCGCCGCTGGTGCCGGAGGCGGCGACGACGACGACATCCGGTACCACGAGTCCGGCGGCGACGGCCGGAGCCAGGGTCAGTGAGGAGATCGTCGGATAGCAGCCGGGTACGGCGATCCGCCGGGCTCCCTGGAGCGCCTCCCGGTTGCCGGGGAGCTCGGGCAGGCCGTAGGGCCAGGTGCCGGCGTGGGCGCTGCCGTAGAACTGCTCCCAGGCAGCGGCGTCCTCGAGGCGGAAGTCGGCGCCGCAGTCGATGACGACGACGTCCGGGTTGTGCGCGGTGAGCTCATCGGCGAGTGCGCCGGACTGGCCGTGGGGCAGGCCGAGGAAGACGACGTCGTGACCCGCGAGCACCTCGACCGTGGTCGGCTCGAGCACCCGCTCGGCGAGCGGGACCAGGTGAGGCTGCAGTGCGCCGAGGCGCTCCCCCGCGTTGCTGGCCGCGGTGACCGCGCCGATCTCGACCCCGGGGTGGCCGAGCAGCAGCCGCAGCACCTCGCCCCCGGCGTACCCACTGGCGCCCGCGACGGCGGCCCTCACCTTGCTCATGTGCATGAACATACAGGGTTGTGCATGAAACCGCGACAGCGGCCCGCTGAAACCGCCGTGAAAGCGGCGCCCGGCAGGCTCCCACCCATGAACGACATCCTCCACCCTCCCGCCCCCGGACGCGACCTCGCGGTCGACGCCCGCGGCCTGGTGAAGACCTTCGGGAGCTTCACCGCGGTCGGCGGCATCGACCTGCAGGTCGCTCGCGGCGAGGTCTTCGGCGTGCTCGGACCGAACGGCGCCGGGAAGACGACCACCTTGTCCATGCTCGCGACCCTGCTGCCCATCGACAGCGGTCACGCCTCGATCTTCGGCGTCGACGTCGCCTCCGAGCCGCACCGGGTGCGCCAGCTGCTCGGAGTCACCGGCCAGTACGCCTCGGTCGACGAGAACCTCACCGCCACGGAGAACCTGGTCCTCTTCGCCCGGCTGCTCGGACACCGGCGGCAGGGCGCGTACACGATCGCGGCCGACCTGCTCGAGCGGTTCGGCCTCACCGAGGCCGCCACCCGGCAGATCAAGAACTTCTCCGGAGGCATGCGGCGCCGGCTCGACCTGGCCGCCTCGCTGATCTCTCGGCCGCCGCTGATCTTCCTCGACGAGCCGACCACCGGCCTCGACCCGCGCACCCGCGGCCAGATGTGGGACACGATCCGCGAGCTGGTCGCCCAGGGCTCGACGATCCTGCTCACCACGCAGTACCTCGACGAGGCCGACCAGCTGGCCGACCGGATCGCGGTCATCGACGCGGGCCGCAAGGTCGCCGAGGGGACGCCGGAGCAGCTGAAGTCCGGCGTCGGGTCCTCGACCCTGCACCTGCGCCTGGCCGACCGCGAGCAGACGCCGACTGCCGCCGTGGTCGTCGAGCGGGTGCTCGGCGAGGCACCGGTGCTCACCCCCGAGGCCGGCGGGCTCAACGTGCCGCTGACCAACGCCGACCAGGCCGGCGACGTGCTCATCGCGCTGCGCCAGGCCGAGCTGTCGATCACCACCGCGACCGTGCGCCAGCCCACCCTCGACGAGGTGTTCCTGGCACTGACCGGGCACCACAGCGAACCCGACCAGACCGAGACCGAGGAGGTGGCGTGATGACCATGCTCGTCGACACGCACCCGGCGGCCGCCGTACCGCTGTCGCCGGCGGACCTGCCCGCCCGCCCGACCCTGCGCGACACGATCGACCAGACCCTGGCGATGGCGTGGCGCTCGACCAAGAAGATGCGCCGCAACCCGGAGCAGTTCTTCGACGTCACCATCCAGCCGCTGCTGTTCACGGCGATGTTCGCCTACATCTTCGGCGGCGCGATCTCGGGCAGCGTCAGCGCGTACCTGCCGCTGATCATCCCCGGCATCCTCGCCCAGACCGCACTCACCACCTGCATGGCGATGGGCACCCAGCTGCGCGAGGACATGGACAAGGGCACCTTCGACCGGTTCCGGTCACTGCCGATCGCCCGGATCGCACCCCTCGCGGGGCCTGCGCTGGCCGACGTCATCCGCTACACGATCGCCTCGACGCTGACCATCCTGGTCGGCCTCGCCATGGGCTACCGCCCCGGCGGTGGCGTCCTCGGCACGCTCGGTGGCTGGCTGCTCACCATCGTGGCGGCCTGGTCGCTGGCCTGGATCTTCACCTGGCTGGGCACCGTCGCCCGGTCCGCGCAGGCCGTGCAGGGCATCTCGATGCTCATCATGTTCCCGCTGACCTTCCTGTCCAACGCGTTCGTCCCGGCCGACTCGCTGCCCGGGTGGCTGGAGGCGTTCGTGAAGGTCAACCCGGTCTCGCACGTGGTCACCGCGTGCCGCGACCTGATCAACGAGGGCCAGGTCACCGCCGAGGTCGGCTGGGCGGTGCTCGGCTGCGCCGCGGTGGTCGCGATCTTCGCGCCGCTGGCGGTGCGGTCCTACTCGCGGAAGTTCTAAGCCGGGCTAAGGCCTCGGCTCATCGCCGAACAGCCGCGCGACGACGTCGCGGGTCTCGTCCAACAGGTCGAGCCCGCGGCGTTCGGCGTACTCCGCGTCGAGCAGGGCGAGCTCGCCCGGAAGGACGTCCTCGCAACGGGCGGCCGCGCGCTCCCACGACAGAGACGGCACGAAGCGCGGGTAGGCGAGGCGCTCGGCAAGCACGAGCAGTCGGACGGCCTCGGCCGTGGAGGAGGTGCCGTCGCGCAGGGCCCAGGTGCCGAGGGCGAAGAGCATCAGGCCCACCACCGGGACGTCGACGAACCTGCGGTCGCGCTCGATCACCCGCCGCAGCGCGTCCACCAGCCAGGGATGGAGCTCCCTCCCCCGCTCCTCGCGTCCGTGGAGGGCGAACGCGAGCAGGGCCACGGTGTTGCCGTAGATCGTCCACGGAGCGATGTCGGCGTCGTCCCCCATGCCGGGGAAGCGGACGGCGGCCATCGCCGCGGCGGCCTGCTCGACGATGCGGCAGCCCTCGTCCACCTCGCCCCGAGCGAAGGCGATCTCGGCCCTGGTGACCAGCACGGAGCCCCGGGCGCTGAACGCACCGCCGGCGGGGATGTCGGTGCGCGCCAGCACGTCGTCGAGGATCCGCTCGGCCTCGTCCGGGTCGCCGCGCTCGATCGCGGCGACCGCCGAGACGGCCATGGCCTGCAGCGCGTCCTCGTGCGCGCCGAGCCGGACCAGCACGGGTACGGCGGCCCGCGCGTACGGCTCCGCGAGCTCGGGCCGGCCGACCTGGCTGTAGAGGCCGGCGAGCTGGGAGTGCAGCACCGCCCTGGTCCAGGGACCGTCGTCGTCGGTGGCGACCGTCAGGGCCTCCTCGGCCGCCGCGATCGCTCCGGCGGCGTCACCGATGTTCTCGCGCTCGTGGCTGCGCCACTGCAGGGCCACGCCGCGCACCCGCGGATCGGCGGATCCGACGAGCTCGTCGGTGGGCGAGATGAGGTGGGTGGAGCCGGGCGCGTCCACGCCGAGCACGACGGTGGTCATCGCTGCGATCCGCGGGCTCGTCGTGCCGGGGCCGAGCGCGGTGAGCTCGCGGACGAGGGCGCTGACGTCGAGCTGGGCGATCCAGGAGTTGACCAGGGACAGGCACAGGGCCGCTCGCGCCTGGTCGGCGCGGGCGTGAGCGGCGCGGGCGCCGGCCAGGACCTCGGCGACCGGCTCGACCAGCATCACGACGCGGGCGTGCTCGCCGCGGATGCTCCAGAAGCCGCCGAGGAGCGCCATCAACGCGACCACGGCGTCGGGATCCGCGGCGGCGAGTGCCTTGCGCAGCGCGTCGGCGAGGTTGTTCTCCTCGGCCGCGATCTTGTCGATCGTCTCCACCTGCTCCCGGGAGAACAGCCGCGGTCCCAGTCGGTCCGCGATCGCGACCGCCCAGCCCTGGTGGGCCGCCTGCGCGTCGGCTTCCTCACCGGCGTCGACCAGCTGCATCCGGCCGAACTCACGGACGGTCTCGAGCATGCGATAGCGGGCCGGGGCTCCGTCACCGCTGTCGAGGACGGTCAGCAGGGACTGGGCGACCAGCTCCTCGACGGACGTGAGCGCGTCGTCGCCGAGCGTCCGCTCCGCCGCCTCGAGCGTGAAGCCGTCCTGGAAGACCGACAGCCGGCGCAGCCCGCGTCGGTCGCGCTCGGAGAGCAGGTTCCAGGACCAGTCGATGACCGCGAGGAGCGTCTGGTGGCGATCCGGGGCGCTGCGGTCGCCCCCGCGCAGGAGGGCGAACCGGTTCTCCAGCCGGGTCGCGATGTCGTCGACCGACATGGCTCGCACCTTGACCGCGGCCAGCTCGATCGCGAGCGGCAGCCCGTCGAGACGCTCCACGATCTCGGCGACGGCGGCCTCGGGGAGCGCGACCCGGGGTCGGGCGGCGAGCGCACGCTGGCAGAACAGGTCGGCTGCGTCCGCGGGTCCGAGCCGGCTCAGCTCGAAGACGTGCTCGGCGGCGATCGCGAGCGGGGCCCGGGTCGTGGTGAGCACCCGGAGTCCGGGTGTGACCGCGACGAGGAAGGCGACCAGGTCCGCGACGGCCTCGACCAGGTGCTCGCAGTTGTCGAGCACCAGGAGGCTCGGCGCCTGGTCGAGCTGCTGGGCGATCCGGGAGCGGATGTCGCGCACCTGCTCGGGGGTGAGTCTCTTGCGCCCCGTCACCGAGTCCCGTACGCCGAGTGCCGAGCCGACCTCGGCGACGACGTCGGCAGGGTCGACGACGCCGACCAGCTCCACCACGTGGACCGCCGGCTGGTCGGCCTCGGCGGCCACCAGCTGGGCGAGGCGGGTCTTGCCGAGCCCGCCCGGGCCGAGGATCGACACGACGCGGTGGGAGCCGACCAGCGCGCGCAGCCGGGCGAGGTCGCCGGTGCGTCCGACCAGGCTGCTGGCGTAGTGGGCCAGTCCCGAGCGGACCGGCCGGTCGAGCAGCATCAGCTCGTGGTGGAGGGCCTGCAGCTCGGGGGCGGGGTCGACGCCGAGGCGGTCGGCCAGACGGGCCCGGTGGTCCTCGTAGCGGGTGAGTGCCGCAGGCACGCCGCGGACGGCGGCCTCGCTGCGCAGCAGGGCCGCGAGGGCGAGGTCGTCGCCGTCGGTGCCGTTCTCCTCCAGCCGCGGCAGAGCCTCGTCGTGGCGGCCGAGGGCGGCCAGGATCCGGCCGGCGAGGGCGGGGTGCGCGTCGAGCTGCGGGAGGTACGGCGCCGCCTCGCTCCAGGCCCCGGCCGCGACGGCCCGGCGGGCAGCATCGACCGCCTGGTCGCTCGCCCAGACGTCGACGTCACCGGTGTCGAGCGCCAGCCGGTAGCCGTGCCCCGCCCGCTCGACGACGCCGGGCGCGGTCGCGGCCCGCGCCCGGGACACGACGACCTGCAGTGCCTTGGTCGGGCTGACGGGCGGCTCGTCGCCCCAGATCGCGTCGATCAGGAACTCCTCGCCGACGCTCTTGCCACGCGCATCGGCCAGCGCCGCGAGCAGCGTGCGCGTCCGGTCACCTGGGACGGCGACGCCGTCCCAGGTGACCTCGTCGGCCAGCCGCAGCCGCGGCCCCGGCTTGCCCTGACTCAGCGTTGCACTGCCCCCGTCAGCTCCGCGGCGCGGGCCACGGCGGCGTCGCGGGCGGCACCGGTCTCGGCCTCGGTGAGGGTGCGGTCCGGTGCTCGGAAGCGCAGCGCGAACGCGAGCGACTTCTGCCCCTCGTCGATCTGCTCGCCGGTGTAGACGTCGAACAGCCGGATCGACTCCAGCAGGTCGCCCGCACCCTCGCGCAGCGCGGCCTCGACGGCGGCGACGGTGACGCCGGCGTCGACGACCAGGGCGACGTCCTCCTTGGCCAGCGGCATCGTGGAGAACTCCGGGCCGGGGACGACCTCGGTGGCGGCGGCCATCAGCGCGTCGAGGTCGAGCTCGACGGCGGCGCTGCGGGCCGGGAGGCCGTAGGCACGGCACACATTGGGGTGGAGCTCGCCGGCGTGGCCGATCTCGACGCCGTCGATGCTGACCACCGCGCAGCGGCCGGGGTGCCAGGGCATCCGGCCGGCCGAGGCGACCTGGACAGTGACACCCAGGTCGGCCGCGAGACGTCGTACGACGGACAGCGCGTCGGTCCAGCCGGCCTCGGTCCCGGCACCCCACCAGCCGGCCCGGCGCCGCTCGCCCGCGAGGACGACGGCGAGGTGCTGCGGCTGCACGGGCAGGGCCTCGACCAGCTTCTCGAGCTCGGCCGCGGACGGGCGGGTGTGCACGCCGTAGATCGGCGCGGGGCCGTTGTCGGCGGGGAACGCGACGGTGCCGGTCTCGAACAGGGCGACACCGGGCGCGCCGCGTCCGACGTTGCGCGCGGCGGCGTCGAGCAGGCCGGGGAGCAGTGTCGTGGTGTAGGCCGGCTCCTCGCTCGACAGCGGGTTGGCGAGCCCGACGGTGGCACGCAGCGGGTCGTCGGCGGGCAGGCCGAGCTTGTCGAAGGTCGCCTCGCCGACGAACGGGAAGCTGACGACCTCGACCAGCCCGGCACCGGCGAGGGTGCGGCCGATCCGGCGGCGCAGGCGCTGGGTGCGGGTCAGGCCGCGCCCGGTCGCGCGACGTGGGAGGACGCTCGGCACCTGGTCGTAGCCGACGATCCGCACGACCTCCTCGACCAGGTCGTAGGGGTCGTTGATGTCGGGGCGCCAGGTCGGCGGGACGACCTCGATGGTGCCGGCGTCCTGCTCGGTCACCGTCGCACCGATGCTGCGGAGGTTCTCGACGGTGGTCATCGCGGTGATGTCGATGCCGCTGAGCCGGGCCGGCAGGTCGGTGGCGATGGTGATCGCCGGGCGCTCGGGGGCGGTGCCGACCAGGGTGTAGCCGGGCTCGGCGGTCGCGCCGCCGTGCTCGACGAGCAGCTCGACCACGCGGTCGGCGGCGATGCCGGGCAGCAGCGGGTCGACCCCGCGCTCGTTGCGCTTCCCGGCCTCGGAGGTCAGCTTGTGGCGCTTGCCGGTGCGGAACATGGAGACGGCGTCCCAGTGGGCGGCCTCGACGAGGATCCGGGTGGTGCTCTCCGACATCTCGGTGGTCGCACCGCCCATCACGCCGGCCAGGCCGATCGGGCCGGAGTCGTCGGTGATGACGAGGTCCTCGACCGACAGCTCACGCACGGCGTCGTCGAGCGTGGTGAGCCTCTCGCCCTCCTTGGCCCGGCGGACGCCGAGGGCTCCGGCGACCTTGTCGGCGTCGTACCCGTGGATCGGCTGGCCGAGCTCGAGCATGACGTAGTTGGTGACGTCGACGGCGAGCGAGATGGAGCGCATGCCGGCCTGCTCGACGCGGCGCTTGATGAACTCCGGCGTCGGGGCGCCCGGGTCGAACCCGCTGACGAGGCGCGCGGCGAACACCGGGCAGCCGGCGGGATCGTCGACGACGACCTCCCAGGCCTTGCCGTCGACCTCGGGGAGATCGCGCTCGGCGGGGTCGGTGAACGGTACGTCGAAGCCGAGCGCCGCCTCGCGCGCGACACCGCGCAGGGACAGGGCGTAGGCGCGGTCCGGGTTGATCTCGAACTCGATGACCTCGTCGTCGAGCCCGAGGAGCGCGAACACGTCGTCGCCGGGCTGGCCGGCGTCCGGGGGCAGCACGATGATGCCGTCGTGGTCCTCGCCGATGCCGAGCTCGCGGGCCGAGCAGATCATGCCGGCAGAGACGTGGCCGTAGGTCTTGCGGGCGGAGATCTCGAAGCCGCCCGGCAGCACGGCGCCGGGGAGGACGACGACGACGAGGTCGCCGGGCGCGAAGTTGTGGGCGCCGCAGATGATGCCCTGCGGCTCACCGGTGCCGTTGGCGTCACCGACGTCGACGGTGCACCAGTTGATGACCTTGCCGTTCTTCTGCGGCTCCTTGTCCTGGGTGAGGACACGGCCGATGACGAGCGGGCCGGTGATGTCGGCAGCCTCGATGGCCTCGAGCTTGAGGCCGAGCGCGGTGAGCCGGTCGGTCAGCACCTCGGTGGTGACCGACTCGGGCAGGTCGACGAGCTCCCGGATCCAGGAGACAGGGGCCTTCACAGTTCACTCCCGAATGCCGTGGTGAAGCGCACGTCGCCCTCGAACAGGGTGCGCAGGTCCTCGAGGCCGTGCCGGAACATCAGGGTCCGGTCGATGCCCATCCCGAAGGCGAAGCCCGAGTAGCGCTCGGAGTCGACGCCGCAGGCCCGGAGCACGCGCGGGTTGACGATGCCGCAGCCGCCCCACTCGATCCAGCCCTCGCCGCGACAGGTGCGGCAGGCGTCGGAGTCGATGCCACGGCAGACGAAGCAGACCAGGTCGACCTCGGCGGACGGCTCCGTGAAGGGGAAGTACGACGGCCGGAACCGGGTGGTGATGCCCTCGCCGAACATCTGGCTCGCGAAGTGGTCGAGGGTGCCCTTGAGGTGGGCCATCGAGATGCCCTCGTCGATGGCGAGGCCCTCGACCTGGTGGAACATCGGCGAGTGGGTGGCGTCGTACTCGTCGGTGCGGAAGACGCGACCCGGGCACACGACGTAGAGCGGAGGCGTACGCGTCAGCATGGTGCGCGCCTGGACCGGGCTGGTGTGGGTGCGCAGCACGACGTGGTTGTCGGCCGGCTCGGTCCAGAACGTGTCCTGCATGGTGCGAGCCGGATGGTCGGGCCCGAGGTTGAGCGCGTCGAAGTTGAGCCACTCGGCCTCGATGACCGGACCCTCGGCGACCTCCCAGCCCATCGCGACGAAGATGTCGGCGATCAGCTCCGCGCCGGTGGTCAGCGGGTGACGGCCGCCGAGCGGGAGCTCGTCGGTCGGCAGCGTCACGTCGACGGCCTCCTCGACGAGGATCCGCGCCTCGTGCTCCGCCTCCAGCACCTCCTGCCGCGCGGCGAGCGCCTTGCTCACGGCACCGCGGGCCTGGCCGACGCGCTGGCCGGCCTCCTTGCGGGCCTGAGGAGGCAGCGCGCCGATCTCGCGGTTGGCGAGAGCGAGCGGCGAGCGGTCGCCGGCGTGGTCGGTCCGCACCGCCTTGAGCTGCTCCAGGTCGGTGGCGGCGGCGATCGCGGCCAGGGCGGCGTCGCGCGCCGCTTCGAGCTCGGCAGGGCTCACGGCGGCGACCTCCACGGGGTCGTAGTCAGTGTTCGGGCCAGACATATCGGCGCCAGTCTAGGAACCTGGGTCGCTCCCCCGCGAACCGGTATTCGCCCGTGGGACCTACTCGGGGAACTGCTCGGCTACCGCGGTCAGCCGCGCGACGTACGACGGCCAGTCGACGCCGTCCGGGACGTTGGTCATCGCGGGGCGCAGCCCGGCGGCGCCGTCGAGCTGCTCGCGGAGGATGTCGAGCTGGCCGGCGTGCCGCTGGAGGTCGCACAGGACGTGGACGGCGATGTGGTGCAGCGTGGTCGCTGCCCCGTCCTGCGGCCACCACGGGACGCGCCCGGGAGTGTCCAGCGGGAGCTCGGCGAGCGCGGCGTCGGCGAAGGCGCCGACCCGGCCGTAGAGGGCGATCAGCTCGGCGGCCGGGAGGTCGGCGGGCACGGTCCAGTCGGCCTGGGGGTCGGTGTCGTAGGCGTCCATCGCGATCACCGCCGGGTGGTCCGGCTCTGGCCAGATCCGTCCGAAGGTCGGGCCGAAGTAGCCGATCTCGACGTTGGCGCAGTGCAGCACCGTGCCCAGGAAGGAGGTCCCGGTCGGGGTGCGGGGCAGGCGCAGCTGCCGCTCGCCCAGTCCCTCGAGCTTCCAGAGCAGCGCCTCGCGGACATTGGTCAGGTAGCGGCGAAGCACGTCGGCGGGCGGTTCGGCCTCGGTCATGGGCTCATGCTGCCACGGTCCGCGCGACCGGCCAGGTCGTGACGATCCGGGCGCCGCCGCCGGGGCGGTCGTCGACGACGATGGTGCCGCCGTGAGCGCGGACCAGGCCGCGCACGATGTAGAGGCCGAGGCCCGACCCGCCGCCCGTGCCCTCGGTCCAGAACTTGGTGAAGATCCGCTGTCGCAGCTCGGGGGCGATGCCGGCGCCCTCGTCGGTGACGGTGACGGCGAGGTGGTCGTCGTCCTCGCCCCAGCGCCCGACGTGGACCCGGACCGTGCCGCTGCCGTGGCGCACGGCGTTCTCGACGACATTGGTGAGCACCTGCAGCACCTTGTCCGGGTCGGCGTCGACCGGGGGGAGGTCGGGCTCGATGTCGAGCTCGATCGGCGTGGAGGTGACCACGGTGATCGACCGGTGCACCAGCTCGGCCTTGCGACCGAGGTCGGTCGGGCGGCGGTGCAGCTGGAGCCGGCCGGTGTCGATCCGGGCGACGTCGAGCAGCTCGGTGATCAGCCGGCTGAGCCGGTCGGCGTCCGCGCTCGCGGTGGTGAGCATGAGTCGCTTCTGCTCGTCGCTGAGCTTGTCCCACCGGTTGAGGAGGGCCTGGACGAAGCCCTTGACGCCGGTGAGGGGGGAGCGCAGCTCGTGGGCGAGGGTGGCGACGAGGTCGGAGCGGTCGCGGTCGAGGCGGGCCCGGCCCCGGCCGGAGCGCAGGTCGATGGCCACAGTGGTGACCGGGCCGGGGCGGACGGCACGGTGCAGTCGCGCGGTGACCAGCACCTCGGTGCCGTCGGGCAGCAGCCACGACTGCTCGGGGACACCGCTGCGGGTGGACAGTCCGCGGTACGGCGCGTTCGCGTCGGTCCAGGTCCGCGCGTCGTGGTCGGTGAGGGCGAGCACCTCGTCCAGCGGCCGACCGACGGCGGCGGCCGGGTCGTCGATGCCGAGCATGGCGGCCGCGACCGCGTTGACCGCGCTCACCGTGGCGTCGGCGCCGGCGAGGACGACGCCGTCCGGAAGGAGGTCGAGGGGGTCGGTCACGACCTCATCATGGCGCGGGCGCTGGCGTAGAGACAGACCGCCGCGGCCGTGGCGAGGTTGAGCGACTCGGCACCGCCGAGGATCGGGATGCTGACCCGGTGGTCGGCCAGCGCCGCGAGCTCTTCGGGCAGGCCCCAGGCCTCGTTGCCGAACAGCCAGGCCGTGGGCCGCGCGAGCAGGTCGTCGGCGGCGAAGAGGTCGACCTCTCCCCCGCCGTCGGCGGCGAGCACCGTGAGCCCGGCCGCCTGCGCCCGTCGTACGGCGGCCGCCGGGTCGCGCTCGACGACCACCGGGAGGTGGAACAGGCTGCCGACGGTGGCCCGCACGGTCTTCGGGTTGTAGGGGTCGACGGAGTCGCCGGCCAGCACGACGGCCCCGGCGCCGGCGGCGTCGCTGGTGCGGATGACGGTGCCGGCGTTGCCGGGGTCGCGCACGTCGGCGCAGATCGACAGCAGCCGCGGGGCGGACGGCAGCTCGCTGTCCAGGAACCGGCACACCGCCACCAGGCCGGCGGGGTTGACGCTGTCGCTGAGGCCGCCCATCGCGCGGTCGTCGACCAGGGCGACCGGGGCGTCGGCCAGCAGGTCGGCGTACTGCACGGCGGCCTCGGCGGTCGCGAACACCTCGACCACGACACCGGCGCCGAGCGCGCCCTCGACGGCCTTCGGGCCGTCGGCAAGGAAACACCGCCGCCCGGATCGCTCCGGACGGCGGTGCAGCTTGCGTGCTTCCTTGACGCGGGTGTTGCCCGCGCTCAGAGGAGTCATGCTCAGGCGGACACCTTGGGCGCGTTGACGTCCTCGGGCAGCGCGGCCTTGGCCTGCGCGACGAGCGCGGCGAAGGCGGGCGCGTCGTTGACCGCGAGGTCGGCGAGGATCTTGCGGTCGACCTCGATGCCGGCCAGGTTGAGACCCTGGATGAAGCGGTTGTAGGTCAGGCCCTCGGCGCGGGCAGCGGCGTTGATGCGCTGGATCCACAGGCGGCGGAAGTTGCCCTTGTTCTTCTTGCGGTCGTTGTAGCTGTAGACCAGCGAGTGGGTGACCTGCTCCTTGGCCTTGCGGTAGAGCCGCGAGCGCTGGCCGCGGTAGCCGCTGGCCCGGTCGAGGGTAGTACGACGCTTCTTCGCCGCGTTCACTGCGCGCTTGACGCGTGCCATCTTCTTACTCCTTGTTGCTTGAGTTCAGGGGCGGACGACGGCCGGTCAGAGACCGAGCATCTTCTTCGCGCGCGGGACGTCGTTCTTGGCGACCTCGACCGTGCCGGTGAGGCGACGGGTGACCTTGGAGGCCTTCTTCTCGAGGTTGTGGCGCTTGCCGGCCTTCTCGCGAAGGATCTTGCCGCTGCCGGTCACCTTGAACCGCTTGCTGGCGCCGGAGTGCGTCTTGTTCTTGGGCATCTGATGTGTCCGCTCTGTCTCTTCGTTCGTCTTACAGGTCGATGTCGGGGTCGAGCGCCTCGTTGGCGCGCTTGGCCTTCTTGGTGCTCGACGGCTGCACGGCGGTCCGCTCGGCGTGCTCGGCGGCCTGCTCGGCGGCGCGCTCCGCGGCGGCCTCCTGCTTCGCGGCCTTCACCTCGAGCTTGGCCTCGGCCTTCTTCTTGTGCGGGCCGATGACCATCGTCATGTTGCGGCCGTCCTGCTTGGGGTTGGACTCCACGAAGCCCAGCTCCTGGACGTCCTCGGCCAGCTTCTGCAGCAGTCGGTAGCCCAGCTCGGGGCGGTGCTGCTCGCGGCCGCGGAACATGATCGTGATCTTGACCTTGTCGCCGGCCTTGAGGAAGCGAACGACGTGACCCTTCTTGGTCTCGTAGTCGTGCGCGTCGATCTTGGGCCGGAGCTTCATCTCCTTGATGATGACGTTGGTCTGGTTCCGTCGCGCCTCACGGGCCTTCTGGGCGTTCTCGTACTTGAACTTCCCGTAGTCCATGAGCTTGCAGACGGGGGGCTTCCCCATCGGGGCGATCTCCACCAGGTCCAGGTCGGCCTCCTGCGCGAGCTTGAGGGCCTGGTCGGTGGGGACGATGCCGACGGTCTCGCCGTTGGGTCCCACGAGACGGACCTCGGGAACCCGGATCCGCTCGTTGATGCGCAGCTCGGTGCTGATGTGTCCTCCAAACTAGGTGTGTCGGGAGGTCTTCAGCCCTGCAAATGAGAAGAGGCTCCCGCTGGTACAAGCGGAAGCCAGTCACGGGCCCCGTGACTCCGGTGTCGTCGTACGACGGCCCCGGCGGGGCTTTCCACGGACCGGACCCGACGACCTGGCGGCCGCTGCGGGTGGGAGACGATGGTGCTGGTCCCCGCTTGTGGATCTGTCGACGCCTGCGGGTACAGGCATGACGGATCGGTCAACGCCCGATGCTAACCCGTTTGTTCCGCAGGGTGCTAATCCGCGGCACCCAGCCAGGCCCAGTCGCCGTCCTCGAGCCGGACGGGGGTCCAGCCGGACGCGATCCGGTGCAGGTCGTCGTCGGCGAGGACGAAGGTGTGCGGGCCGGCCACGTCGACCACCAGCGCCTGCGCGCCCTCCTGCACGGCGGTGGCGGCGGCGAGGTGCGCGGCGACAGGGACCGGACGCGCCTGCGGGTCCCACGCGGCCAGCGCGGCGAGGTCGGTGAACGCGAGCAGCGCGAGCCGGCCGTCGGCGCCGGTGAGCAGCACGGCCGCCATGTCGCTCGACTTGTCGCGCGCGAGCCCGTCCTCGCCGACCTCGGCCTCGCCGAGGAGCGCGACGACCGGGACCAGCAGCCGGGCCGGGGCCAGGGCGGCGAGCGCCTCCGGGTACGGCGTCGTCCCGGCCTCGTGGCCGGCCAGCGCCCGAGCCAGGGTGGCATCGGCACCGCCGTCGTCGTCGACGTACTCCGAGCCCTGCAGGCGGCGGGCGTCGGGACGCTCGTTCGGCGATGCGGTCACGGAGGAATCATCCCACCCGTGGAACGATGACCAGATGCAGCACCACCCCCCTGCGTCGTCGATCGCGCGCACCAGGCTCGCCGCGCGCCTGCGCGAGGCAGTCGCTGCCTGGCGCGAGCCCCTGTCCACGCCGGTGTTCGTCGTCGACCTCGACGCTTTCGACGCCAACGCGGCCGACCTGGCCCGCCGGGCCGGCGGTACGCCGATCCGGGTCGCGTCGAAGTCGATCCGGGTGCCGGCGCTGGTGAGCCGGGCGCTGGCGGCCGACGGGTTCGCCGGGGTGCTGGCCTACACGCTCGCCGAGGCGCTGTGGCTGGCCGAGGAGGACGTGTGCGACGACATCGTGGTCGCCTACCCGAGCGTGGACCGGGCCGCGCTGGCCGCGCTGGTCGCCTCGCCGCGGGCGGCCTCGCGGATCACGATCATGGTCGACGACGTCGCCCACCTCGACCTCGTCGACAGCCTGCGGGCCTCCACGGCGGTGCCGGTGCGGGTGGCGCTCGACATCGACGCCGGGCTGCGCTGGGGCGGACAGGCGGTCGGGCCCAAGCGCTCCCCCCTGTACGACGTCGGCGCGGTCACCTCGCTCGCCCGGACCGTGATCGACCGCAAGGGCTTCCAGCTGGTCGGGGTGATGACCTACGAGGGCCAGGTGGCCGGCGTACCGGACGCGGTGCCGCACCAGCGGGCGAAGTCGGCGATCGTGCGCAAGCTCAAGCAGCTCTCGGTCGCGCAGCTGCAGGTGCGTCGTACCGCGATGATCGAGGCGCTCGACGCCCTCAAGGGGTACGGCGACTTCGCGGGCATCGAGTTCTGGAACGCCGGTGGCTCGGGGTCGATCGAGTCGTCGGCCGCGGACCCGGTCGTGACCGAGGTGACGGCCGGTTCAGGCCTGCTGGCGCCCACGCTGTTCGACCACTACGAGTCCTTCTCCCCCATCCCGGCGGCCTTCTTCGGGCTGCCCGTCACCCGGCGGCCCTCGGCCGACGTCGCGACGGTGCACGGCGGCGGCCTGATCGCCTCCGGCCCCACCGGCTCCGACCGGGCGCCGACGCCGTGGGCACCCCCGGGCCTGAGCCTGACCGGGCTCGAGGGCGCCGGCGAGGTGCAGACGCCCTTGGTCGGCACCAACGCCGGGCGGCTCGCGATCGGCGACCTGGTGTGGTTCCGGCACGCCAAGTCGGGCGAGCCGTTCGAGCACGGCCGCACCGCGCTGCTCCTGCAGGGCGAGCGGTTCGTCGAGGAGGTCCCGACCTACCGTGGCCACGGCCTCGCCTTCTGACATCCTCGCCGCGACCCTGTCGCGGCCGCCGACGCTCGGGGCGGGACGGCTGATCTGCATCGACGGGCTGGCCGGTTCGGGCAAGACCACGCTGGCCCGCGCGCTGGCGGCCCTGGCACCGGAGGCGGTCGTGCTCGGCACCGACGAGATGCTCGAGGGCTGGCGCGGGCTGCCGGGGCTGGGCGCCTCGGTCGAGGCGCTGCTGCTCCCCCTCGCTGCTGGACGACCCGGACGCTGGCGGCGCTGGGACTGGTACGCCGACGGCTGGGACGGGACGTTCGTCGTCGACCCCGGGCCGCTGCTCGTGCTCGAGGGCGTCGGCAGCGCGGCGGCGTCGTACGCGTCACTGGTGACGTTGACGGTGTGGGTCGAGGCGGACCTCGACGTGCGCCTGGCGAGGTGGCTGGAGCGCGACGGCGAGCAGATGCGGCCGCACTGGGACGCGTGGCTGGCCGACGAGGAGGCACTGCACGCCCAGGAGGGGACGCGGGCGCGGGCGGACCTGGTCGTGCGCACCTAGCGCGTTGCCTAGGCTCACCCCGTGACCGCACCCACCGGCGAGCAGTACGTCCTGTCCTCCCACGGCTACCGCGCCGTCGTCACGCAGGGCAGTGGCGCGCTGCGGTCGCTGACGTACGGCGGCCGCGAGCTGGTCGACGGGTTCGCGGAGGACGCGATGCCGTCGGGTGGGCGGGGGCAGCTGCTGGTGCCGTGGCCGAACCGGATCCGGGACGGGCGCTACACCTTCGAGGGGAGCACCCAACAGCTCGCGCTGACCGAGCCGAAGCGGGGCAATGCGTCGCACGGGCTGGTGCGGTGGGCGGCGTGGACGTTGGCGTCCGCGGCGCCGGACCGGGTGGAGCTGTCGTACTTCCTGCCCGCGCAGACGGGCTATCCGTGGGCGCTGGCGCTGACGACGGCGTACGCGCTGGGGGCGGACGGGCTGACGGTCACGCAGGCGGCGACGAACCTGGCGACGTCGGCGGCGCCGTACGCATCGGGGGCACATCCCTACCTGCTGGCCGGGCCGGGACCGTGCGACGGATGGACGATCGACCTCGGCGCGGCGACGGTGCTGGAGGTGGACCCGGAGCGGCTGCTGCCGACCGGGACGGCGCCGGCCGAGGGGCTGGTGACCTCTCCGCTGGGCGGCACGGTGCTCAACCACGCGTTGACCGACCTGGCTCGCGACGCGGACGGCCGGGCGACGGTGACCCTGCGGTCCGGCGACGCCGGGGTGGCGCTGTGGGTCGACGAGCACCACCGGTGGCTGCAGGTCTACACCGGCGACGACACCCCGACACCGCGGGTCAGCGTCGCCGTCGAGCCGATGACCGCTCCCCCGGACGCCTTCAACTCCGGCGAGGACCTGGTGGTGCTGGCGCCCGGCGACACCTTCGCGGCCTCCTGGGGCATTCGCGCCCTCTGAGCCGGCTCAGCCCTGGTGGGCGGCGACGACCGCGCGCAGCTCGCGGATCGCCGTGGCGGCGCGGGCACCGTCGGAGGCGTGGATGCCGAGCAGGGAGACCCGCTCGTCGTCGCCGAGGTCGAGGTGCGGCCACGGGGCACCCTGAGGGAACCGGACCGTGCCGACCTCGCTCCAGGCGAAGCGACGGGTGCGGTAGCCGTTGACGACGGTGAGCCCGTCCTCGCGGGCGACCACCCGGGAGCGGGCCAGGGCGTTGAGCAGCGCCAGGCCGAGCAGGATGAAGAAGGCGACGGTCGCCTTCTCCAGGTTGTTGACCGCGGCCTTGGTCTGGTCGTCGAAGTTCACCCAGAGCCAGGCGAAGGCGCCCACGAGGATCACCGCGAAGACCGCGGCGGCCATCCGTGGTCCGAAGGGCCGCCAGGTCCGCGGCAGCGTGGGCAGGTCGGGCGAAGAGGTCACGGGCGGGTCAGAGCCGGCAGGCGTGGATGTCGGTGGTGAGGATCGCGCGGGCGCCGAGGGCGAACAGCTCGTCCATCACCCGTTGGGCGGTGGCCCGCTGCACCATGGAGCGGACCGCGACCCAGCCCTCGCGGTGGAGCGGGCTGACGGTGGGGCTCTCGATGCCGGGAGTCAGCGCGATGGCCTGCTCGACCTTCTCCGCACGGATGTCGTAGTCCATCATCACGTACGCGCGAGCGACCAGGACGCCCTGCAGGCGCCGGGTGAAGACCTCGAGCGCGCTCGGGTCGGCGTCGGGGCGGGTGATCATCACCCCCTCGGACTCGAGGATGACGTCGCCGAACACCTCCAGGCCCGCGTTGCGCAGGGTGGAGCCGGTCTCCACGACGTCGGCGATCACGTCGGCCACGCCGAGCTGGATGCTGGTCTCGACCGCGCCGTCGAGACGGACGACCGAGGCCTCGATGCCGCGCTCGGCGAGGTAGCGCTTGACCACGCCGTCGTAGGAGGTCGCGATCCGCTTGCCCGCCAGGTCCTCGACCTTCTCGGCGGTGCCGGGGCGGGCGGCGAAGCGGAACTTCGAGCGGCCGAAGCCCAGCTGGAGCGCCTCGGTCGCGGTCGCGTGGGAGTCGAGGAGCAGGTCGCGGCCGGTGATGCCGGCGTCGAGGGTGCCCTCGCCGACGTACAGCGCGATGTCGCGCGGACGCAGGTAGAAGAACTCGACCTCGTTGTCGGGGTCGATCTTGGTGAGCTGCTTGGAGTCCGAGCGCTGGGCGTAGCCCGCCTCGCGGAGCATGCCCGAGGCAGCCTCGGACAGGGCCCCCTTGTTGGGGACGGCGATCTTGAGCATGGGAGTCACCTCAGAGGTGTGCGTAGACGTCGTCGAGCGAGAGTCCGCTCGCGATCATGAGGACCTGGGCGTGGTAGAGCAGCTGGCTGATCTCCAGGGCCGTGGCGTCCTTGCCCTCGTGCTCGGCGGCCATCCAGGACTCAGCGGCCTCCTCGATCAGCTTCTTGCCGATCGCATGGACGCCGGCGTCGAGCTGCCGGACGGTGCCGGACCCCTCGGGCCGCGTCTGTGCCTTCTCGCTGAGCTCTGCGAACAGCTCGTCGAACGTCTTCACGGGAGGTCAGCCTACGGCGTGGCCGCGGCCGGACCTGCGCCGGTCTCAGCCCGTGTAGCCCCGGCTGCGGATCTTCTTCAACGTGGCCGCGGTCTGCAGCGCGGCCGAGGCCGCCTCGTAGCCCTTGTCCTCGTGCGAGCCCTCGAGGCCGGCGCGGTCCAGCGCCTGCGCCTCGTCGTCGCAGGTGAGCACCCCGAAGCCGATCGGAATGTGGTGGTCGAGCGAGACCCGGGTGAGGCCGTCGGTGGCGGCGCTGCAGACGTACTCGAAGTGCGGGGTACCGCCCCGGATGACCACGCCGAGTGCGATCACGGCGTCGTACGACGGAGCGAGGGCGTCGGCGGTGACGGGCAGCTCGAAGGTGCCGGGGACTCGCACCACGACCGGCGCCTCGACCTTGTGGTCGGCGAAGGCCCGCTGCGCGCCGGCGATCAGCCCGTCCATGACCTCGGTGTGCCAGCTCGCCGCGACGACCGCGACCCGCAGGTCGTGGCAGTCGGTGGGGGCGATGTCGGGGGCGCCGTGTCCGGCCATGTCAGTTGACTCCTTCGAGGTCGAGGTCAGGCAGGTCGTGGCCCATCCGGTCGCGCTTGGTCAGCAGGTAGGCGAGGTTGTGGCCGTTGGGGTGCGGCGTGAGCGGGACCCGCTCGCTGACGGTCACGCCGTAGTCCTCGAGCGAGGCCACCTTGTCGGGGTTGTTGGTCAGCAGCCGCACGTCGGAGACGCCGAGGTCCTTGAGGATCTGCGTGGCCGCGCCGTAGTGCCGGGCGTCGGCGGGCAGGCCGAGGTCGAGGTTGGCGTCGACGGTGTCGCGGCCGCCGTCCTGCAGCTGGTAGGCCTGCAGCTTGGCGACCAGGCCGATCCCCCGGCCCTCGTGGCCGCGCAGGTAGATCACGACGCCGCGGCCCTCCTCGACGATGCGGTCCATCGCCTCGTTGAGCTGGGGGCCGCAGTCGCAGCGGCTGGAGCCGAAGACGTCGCCGGTCAGGCACTCCGAGTGCACCCGGGTGAGCACCGGTCCGCCGTCCGCGAGGGTGGCCGGATCGCCGTACACGAGGGCGACATGCTCGCTGCCGTCGACGGTGATCGTGTAGCCGATCGCGGTGAAGTCGCCGTGACTGGTGGGCAGGCTGGTCTCCGCCTCGCGCACGACGTGGGTCTCGACGCGGCGCCGGTAGCGGACCAGGTCCTCGATCGAGATCATCGCCAAGCCGTGCTCGTCGGCGAACGCGCGCAGCTCGGGGGCTCGCTTCATGGTGCCGTCGTCGTTGACCACCTCGACGAGCACGCCGGTCGGGGTCAGGCCGGCGAGGCGGCATAGGTCGACGGCGGCCTCGGTGTGGCCGCGTCGGACCAGGACGCCGCCCTCGCGGTAGCGCAGCGGGAAAACGTGGCCCGGACGGGTCAGCTCCCACGGCTCGGTGGCCGAGTCGGCGAGGACCCGCACGGTGTGGGCGCGGTCGGCGGCGGAGATGCCGGTGCTGACGCCGTCGCGGGCGTCCACCGAGATGGTGTACGCCGTGCGGTAGGCGTCCTTGTTGTGCGGGGTCATCAGCGGGATCTCGAGCCGGTCGAGCATGGCGCCGGGCATCGGGGCGCAGATGACGCCGCTGGAGTAGCGGATCGTGAACGCCATCAGCTCCGGCGTCGCCTTGCTGGCGGCGAAGATGATGTCGCCCTCGTTCTCGCGGTCCTCGTCGTCGACGACGACGACGGCCCTGCCCGCCGCGATGTCGGCGATCGCGCGCTCGACCGGGTCCAGTCGCACCGACATGTCAGTTCTCCTTGCTGCTGGCGCCGGGGGCGCTGGTGTAGGCACGGACGAGCTTCTCGACGTGCTTGGCGATGACGTCGACCTCGAGGTTGACCCGGTCGCCGACGGCCCGGAAGCCGAGCGTCGTGCGGGCCAGGGTCTCGGGGATCAGGCTGACGGTGAAGGTGTGCTCGCCGGCCTCGACGACCGTCAGCGAGGTGCCGTCGACGGTGATCGAGCCCTTGTCGACGAGGTAGCGGCCGAGCTCGTCGGGCATCGCGATCTCGACGAGCTCCCAGTGCTCGCTGGGGGTGCGGGCGACGACCTCGCCGACGGCGTCGACGTGGCCCTGCACGACGTGGCCACCGAGGCGCTTCTCCGCGGTGACGGCGCGCTCGAGGTTGACCCGGTCGCCGACGTGGAGCCGGCCGGTGGTGGTCTTGGCGAGCGTCTCGGCCATCACGTCGGCGGTCCAGGTCGTGTCGGTGCGCTCGGCCACGGTCAGGCAGCAGCCGTTGACGGCGATGGAGTCACCGAGGCCGGCGTCGGACAACGTCACGTCGGAGGCGATGGTGAGCCGGATGGCGTCCCCCTGGTCCTCGACGGCGGTGACGGTGCCGAGCTCCTCGACGATGCCGGTGAACATCAGGCGGTTCCTTCCTCGGTGCGGCCCGTGCCGGGCCTCATGATCAGGCGCACGTTGGCCTCGGCGCCCTCGCCGACGACAGTGGTGTCGACGAGCCGCAGGTGCAACGCGTCGGCGATGGTGGCGATTCCGAGGTCGCCGACGGCGGAGCGGCCGGCGCCGAGCAGCATCGGGGCGACGTAGGTGACGACCTCGTCGACCAGGCCCGCCTGCAGGAAGGCGGCGGCCAGCGTGGGCCCGCCCTCGAGGAAGACGTGGTGGCGGTCGTGCTCGGCGTACAGGCTGCGCAGCGCCTGCTCGGGGTCGCGGGTGCGCAGGTGCACGGTGGGCGCCGCATCGTCGAGGACGCGGCGGTCCTCGCCGAGGTCGCGCTCCCCCATCACCACGCGCAGCGGCTGCTCGCCGACCGGCTGGTCGTCGTCGCCGCGGACGGTGAGCTGCGGGTCGTCGACCTCGACGGTGTTGGTGCCGACGAGCATGGTGTCGCACAGGCCGCGCAGCAGGTGCGTGTCGCGGCGCGCGGCCGGCGAGGACACCCAGCGCGAGGTGCCGTCGGCGGCGGCGCTGCGCCCGTCGAGAGTGGTCGCGAACTTCCAGGTCACGAAGGGCCGGCCGTTGCGGTGCGCGAACGTCCAGGCCCGGTTGACCTCGGCCGCCTCGTCGGCGAGCAGGCCGGCGTCGACCTCGATGCCCGCCTCGAGCAGCGTCTCCATGCCGCCCGCGGCCTGCGGGTTGGGGTCGCGCTGCGCGATGACCACGCGGGCGACGCCGGCGGCGATCAGCGCCTGCGAGCAGGGGCCGGTGCGACCGGTGTGGTTGCACGGCTCCAGCGTCACGATCGCCGTGGCGCCGCGCGCTCGGTCGCCGGCCACCTTCAGCGCCTCGACCTCGGCGTGCGGCGTACCGGCGCCGTGGTGGTAGCCCTCGCCGACGATGTCGCCGTCAGGGCCGAGCAGCACGCAGCCCACTCGCGGGTTGGGATGCAGAGGCACCCCGGGGGTCGCTGCCAGCGCGAGCGCACGACGCATCGCGTCGTACTCACGGGTGAACGTCTCCGCCACCGGCCACCGCCTCTCGTCGTCCTGGACGCGGACTCCGGGGCTTGCCTGGCGTACGACGGGCGCCCGCTGCGGGGCGTCCGTCGGACACTCGTGCGTGCACTTCCCATCCGGACTTTGACCGTCGGTCCAGGAGTTCCACCTGGTCAACCGATCACTGGCTGCGATCGGGTCGCGGACTGTCACCGCCGGTTCGGATTTTCACCGACCCCAGAGCACGCGAGCTCTTGGGACCCATGGTGGCACACGGCGACACGCCGCGGGTTGTGGGTCCGGTCACTGGAACCTCGGTAGCGTCGCAGGCATGTCGTATCCCCCACCCCTCTACGACGGCGACGGCGAGGTCTCGGCCTGGGTGCGTCCCGGCACCGACGGCCCCGACCTCGTCTACCCCAACGGCAACCGGGTCCACTACCTGGCGCGTGGCGAGGCGACCGGCGGCCTGTTCGGCCTCTACCGCTGGGAGTTCTCCGAGGCGGTCAGCGGTCCGAGCCCGCACTTCCACCGCACCATGTCCGAGTCCTTCTACGTCCTCGAGGGCGAGGTGCGGATCCACACCGGCACCTCGTGGACGACGGCGCGGCCGGGCGACTTCCTGCACGTGCCGCCCGGCGGCGTCCACGGGTTCCGCAACGAGTCCGGTGCCCCGGCGTCGATGCTGCTGCACTTCGCCCCGGGCGCGCCGCGCGAGCCCTACTTCGAGGGGCTCGATCGGCTCGCCCGGGGCGAGGAGTGGACGCCCGAGGAGCACGACGCGTTCATGCGCGAGCACGACAACGTGTGGGTCGAGGAGTAGGCGTCTCGAGACGGTCGCTGCACGACCTCCTCGACGTCCGGGCTACGCCGAGAGGATCAGCCCGCTCGTGGGCACGCCGGTGCCGGCGGTCACCAGCACGTGGTGGGCGTCGGCGACCGGGTTGACCGAGGTGCCGCGGATCTGGCGCACTCCCTCGGCGATGCCGTTCATGCCGTGGATGTAGGCCTCGCCGAGCTGGCCGCCGTGGGTGTTGATGGGCAGCCGGCCGCCGATCTCGATGGCGCCGTCCTTGACGAAGTCCTTGGCCTCGCCGCGGCCGCAGAAGCCGAGCTCCTCGAGCTGCATGAGGACGTACGGCGTGAAGTGGTCGTAGAGCACGGCCATCGGCATGTCGGCGGGGGTGAGGCCGGACTGCTTCCACAGCTCGCGGCCCACCACGCCGATCTCGGGGATGCCGATGTCGTCGCGGTAGTAGGACGTCATCACGAACTGGTCGCGGCCCGAGCCCTGCGCCGCGGCGGCGACGTACGCCGGTGGCTGGGCCAGGTCCTTGGCCCGCTCGGCCGACACGACCACGAGGGCGACGGCGCCGTCGGACTCCTGGCAGCAGTCGAGCAGGTGCAGCGGGTCGGCGATCATCCGGGAGGCCTGGTGGTCCTCGAGGGTGATCGGCTTGCCGAAGAAGAACGCGGCCGGGTTGGTGGCGGCGTGCCGGCGGTCGGCGACCGCGACGCGGCCGAAGTCGGCCGAGGTGGCGCCGTACTCGTGCATGTAGCGGCGGGCCTGCATCGCGACCGTGGCGGCCGGGGTGGACAGGCCGAGCGGGTAGGTCCAGGCGTTGTCGAGGCCGTTGGTGTTGACCTGCTGGGCCGCCCACGCCGACACCTGGCCGAACCGGTCACCCGAGCGCTCGTTGAAGCCGCGGTAGGCGACGACGACGTCGGCGACGCCGGTGGCGACGGCCATCGCGGCCTGCTGGACGGTGGCGCAGGCAGCACCGCCGCCGTAGTTGATCCGGCTGAAGAAGCGCAGCTCGGGGATGCCGAGCTCGCGGGCCACGGCGATCTCGGACGAGGTGTCCATCGTGAAGGTGACCAGGCCGTCGACGTCGGCGGGCGTGAGGCCGCAGTCGGCGAGCGCGTGGCGCACGGCCTCGACGGAGAGCTGGAGCTCGGAGCGGCCCGACTCCTTGGAGAACTCGGTCGCGCCGATGCCGGCGATCGCGGCCCTGCCCGACAGGGTGCGCTCGGTCATGCCGCCACCGTGACCGTTCCGACGACGTGGTCGCCGAGCGACACCGCGCCGACCACCTTGATGGTGGCGACGCCGTCGGCGACGTCGGTCACCTCACCGGTGAACGTGAACGTGTCATAGGGGTACGCCGGCGCGCCGAGGCGGATCGCGATGCCCCGGATCTGCACGTCGGGTCCGACCCAGTCGGTGACGTAGCGCTCGCACAGCGCGGTCGAGGTGAGGATGTTGACGAAGATGTCCTTCGATCCGGCCGCCTGGGCGATGTCGCGGTCGTGGTGGACGTCTTGGAAGTCGCGGGTCGCGATCGCGGTCGAGACCACGAGGGTCGGCGTGATCGGAAGGGTCCACTCGGGGAGCCGGTCCCCCACGAACAGCTTGGCGCTCATCGGTCCACCTTCGTCCAGATCGGGAGGGTCAGGTCGTCGTCGACCACGTTCCAGCCGACGGTGGCGCGGTCGCCGATCTCGACCGGGCCGGTCATCTCGGCCACCATCCGCACGCCCTCGTCGAGGTCGAGCAGCGCGATGACCAGCGGGAGCTCCTTGCCGGGCACCTGCGGAGCGTGGTGGACCAGGTAGGAGAACACCGTGCCCTCGCCTGCGGACACGACATAGCCGCGGTCGAACGCGCCGCAGTCGGGGCAGGCCGGGCCGGGCGGGTGGCGCAGGACGCCGCACTGGTTGCACTTCTGGATGCGCAGCTCGCGCTTCGCCGTACCCTCGAAGAAGTAGGCGTTGTCCCGGTTGACGACCGGGCGCACCGGGCCACTCACGCGTCGGCCTTCGCACGCGGGACGAACTTGAGGACCCGGAAGAGCATGGTCGCGACCCGCTCGCTGCGTCCGTCGGGATGGGCGACGTACCAGGTGTTGCGGGAGGTCACGAAGTAGCCGACGCCCATGCCGGTGGCCTTCGGGCCGACGACCGAGTCGAGCGCGGTGGTGACCCGCAGCTGCTCCCCCACTCGCAGGTAGCGGTCGTAGGACTGCTCGCAGTTGGTGCCGAGGACGGCGGTGAAGCCCGCGTCGGTGAGCACCCGCATCATCGAGTGGAGGGGGTCCTGCTCGGGCGGCTTGCCGCCGAGGCCGTACATGGTCCAGACCTGGGCCATCGACGGCGGCGCCTCGCCCGCCGCGAACCGCGGGTTGTCGAGGCCCATCGCCTCCAGCCAGTTGTTGATCGTCGGCTGGTTCACCTCGTCGCGGGCGACCCGCTCGGCGGCCTCGCCCCAGGCCTTGATCCGGTCGGCCTCGGCCATGATCTTCTCGTGGACCGCGGGGTCCACCAGCGCCTGCTGCTCGTGGGTGCTCATCGCGGCACCCGCGGCAGGCCGAGGCCGAACATCGAGATCAGCTCGCGCTGGACCTCCTGCACCCCGCCACCGAAGGTGAGCACGAGGTTCCGCTTGGCCTGCGCATCGAGGTAGTCGAGCAGGTCCTTCGTCACCGTCTCCCCCGCGTCACCGTGGCGGTGCACGAGCGAGATGAGGTCGGCGAGCAGGTGCTGCACCTGGTCGGAGGCGAAGACCTTCGACGACGACGCGTCCGCCACCTCGATCTCGCCGGCGGCCGCGGCACGCGCGACCTCCCAGTTGAGCAGCTCGTTGATCCGGAACACCGCGGTGGTCCTGCCGAGCACGTCGCGGACGTCGGGACGGTCGAGGACGCCGGCCGCCCCGGCCCAGCGCAGGACCCGATCGCGCAGGCCCTCGATCCGTCCGGCGGGGCCGAGCATGACCCGCTCGTGGTTGAGCTGGGTCGTGATCAGCTTCCAGCCCTGGTTCTCCTCGCCGACGAGCATGTCGACGGGGACCCGGACGTCGTTGAAGTACGTCGCGTTGACGTGGTGCGAGCCGTCGGCCGTGATGATCGGGGTCCAGCTGTAGCCGGGATCCTTGGTGTCCACGATCAGGATCGAGATGCCCTTGTGCTTCGGGGCGTCCGGGTCGGTGCGGACCGCGAGCCACAGGTAGTCGGCCTGGTGGCCGCCGGTGGTCCACATCTTCTGTCCGTTGACCAGGTAGTAGGGGTCGCCGTCGCCCTCGATCAGCTTGGCCGTGGTGCGCAGCGAGGCGAGGTCCGTGCCGGCGTCGGGCTCGCTGTAGCCGATCGCGAAGTGCACGTCGCCCTTGAGGATGCGCTCGAGGAAGAGGTCCTTCTGCTTCTGCGTGCCGTAGCGGATCAGGGTCGGGCCGACGGTCTGCAGGGTGACCGACGGGAGGTGCACGTCGGCGTACTGCGCCTCGTTGGCGAAGATCGTCTGCTCGATCTCGCCGAGCCCGTGGCCGCCGTACTCCTCCGGCCAGCCGACGCCCATCCAGCCGTCGGTGCCGAGGCGGCGGATCATCCGCTCGTAGGTCGGCCCGTGGCGGTTCCAGGCGCCCTCGACCGGGTCCGGGTCGTGGATGCCGTCGAACTCGGCCGCGACACCGCCGAAGTACTCGCGCAGTCGCGCCTTGAGCGCGCGCTGGTCGTCGGTCAGCTCGAGGTTCTTGGCGTCGGCGTCCTCGACCGGGACGTCGGCCGCGGTGGTGTCGAGCGCGTGCGCGAGGTCGGTGCCCCACGTGGTCAGCGCGACGAGCGGGTAGGTGATGTCGACGCCCATGCCGCCGTGGAGGTGGTGACAGGTGCGCAGGGCGTACGGCGCCACCTGGCTCGCCCAGTAGCCGGCGACCGCGAGATCCGTGTCGTGGGGGCCGGCCGGATGCCCCTCGGCGACCCGCCACACGGCGTTGTCGGCAGCGAGGTCGAGGGTGCGCGAGGTGATGTAGACGTCGGCCATCTGGAGCGAGACGGCCTGGAACTCGGCGAGCGCGCGACCGAACTGCCGGCGGCCCTTGACGTAGTCGGCGGTCAGGTCGCGGGCACCGGCGAGCACGCCCGCTGCGGTGGCGGCCAGGCCGGCTCGAGCCAGGTCGCGCAGCCGGGCGGCGGCACCGTCGGCGAGCGGCTCGGCCGGGGCGCCGTCGAGGACGACGGTGTGCTGCGGGGTGGCGCTGGACGCGCTGGCGGGCAGCAGGGTCACGCCCGGACCGGCCGGGTCGACGAGCACCACGACCTCGTCGTCCCCGTCGGCGGCCGTCACGAGGAGGCGGGCGGCCTGCTCGGCGAAGGTGACGGCGAGCTTGCGGCCGCTGACCGTGCCGTCGGCGTACGTCGCGGCGCCGCGCAGCGCGGGCGTGAGGACCAGCTCGCCGGTGGCGATGCCGGGCAGCAGCTCCTTGCGCTGGGCGTCGGTGCCGTGGCCGGCCAGGGTGAGGGCGCCACAGCACAGCGTCTCCCACACCGGCACCTGGACGGCGGCACGGCCGGTCTCGCGGAGCAGGACGGCGACCTCGGTGAGGCCGAGCCCTTCGCCACCGTGCTCCTCGGGAACCGGCAGCGAGGTCAGTCCGGCTCCGGCCCAGGCCGCCCAGTCCCGGGCGTCGGCCTCGCGCTCGAGCACCTCGCCGACGACGGCACGTACTGCGTTGATCGCCTCTGCATCCACGGAGAAACTGTAACGTGTTCTAGTCTGGCCCGCATGGGTGCCGTCTCACTGATCGACGTCGCGCGCCGCCGCGTGGAGCTGCCGGCGACCCGGATCCCGTCGGGACGGATGGTGGAGCTGCCGGGACGGGGCGGGTCGACGTACGTCACCGACACGCCGGGACCGCACCCGGACTCGCCGGCGATCGTACTGCTGCACGCGCTCGGCACGACCGGACTGCTCACCTGGTTCCCCGCGATCGAGCCGCTGTCGCGGCGTTTCCGCGTGATCACGCTCGACCAGCGCTGGCACGGGCGCGGCATCCAGGGCGCGGAGTTCTCGCTCACCGACTGCGCCGACGACGTGGCCGCGCTGGTCGACGTCCTCGGGCTGGACGAGGTGATCGTCGGCGGCTACTCGATGGGCTCGATCGTCGCCCAGCGGGTCTGGCGCCAGCATCCGGCGATCGTGTCCGGCCTGGTCCTCGGCGCGACCACCGACCGGTTCCAGCTCACCGCGGCCGAGCGCGGGTTCTTCCTCGGCATGGGCTCCACCATGGTCGCGCTGCGCGGCGTCTCGCGGTCCCGTACGGCGGTGCGCGCGGCCCGTGCGGCGGCGCGGGGCGTCGACCTCGAGGTCTCCGACCTGCACGAGTGGGCGCTGCGCGAGTTCCGCTCGACCAGCCCGTGGGCCGTCGGGCAGGCGCTCGCCGCGCTCGGCCAGCACCACTCGCGACCGTGGCTCTCGCGGATCGACGTACCGACCGCCGTGGTCGCGATGATGCGCGACCGGGTCATCCCGACCCCGCGCCAGCTCGCGCTGGCACGCGCGATCCCCGGCGCGACCGTGCACGAAGTCGACGACGGGCACGCCGGGTGCGTGCTCGGCGCCGGGAAGTTCGTGCCGCGCTTCGTCGAGGCGGCCGCGACCGTCAACGCGCGGCGTCGGGACTTCCCGCGCCATCGACCGCTGCGCTGAGCCGGGCCAGCTCCCCCGGGAAGTGGCGCACGAGCGCGTCGGTGTCGGGCATCGACTCGCGGCAGGCGATCGCGCCGACATGCATCTGGCCGGCGTTCGACATCACGGTGACGTTCAGGCCGGCACCGTGGAAGACCGGGCCGAGGGGACACAGGGCGTCGATCCGCGCACCCATGAAGTAGAGCGGGACCGGCGGTCCGGGCACGTTGGAGATGACCAGGTTGTGCACGACCGGGTGCTTCTCGGCCAGGCGCAGGTTGGCGTAGGCGCGCACCGCGAGACCGAAGGTCCGCGGCGCGGCGAACTCCGCCCAGTCCTGCAGTGCGTCGGCGCTGATCGCGTTGTGGTGCTCCTTGGCGTGCTGGTTGCGCTCGGCGAGCATCCGCAGCCGCTCCAGCGGGTCGTCGATGTCGGTGCCGAGCTTGGTGAACAGCGCGGAGACCTTGTTGGCGCCCGTCGAGCGCCGTGAGCTGTCGCGCACGCTGACGGGGACGGTGGCCAACAAGGAGGACTCGGGCAGCTCGTCGCGCTCGGCGAGGTAGGCGCGCAGGGCGCCGCCGGAGACGGCGAGGACGACGTCGTTGACGGTGGTGCCGGTGACCTTCTTGATGCGGCGGATCTCCTCGAGGTCGAGGTCGGCCATCGCGATCGAGCGGTGCGAGGTGATGGTGCCGTTGAAGGAGGTGCGCGGGGCGGAGAAGGGCGCGGCCATGGCGGTCCCCTGCCGGGCGCGACCGATGGTCCTGGTGACCAGCTGGGCCGAGGGCTTGAGCACCTTGACCAGGGTGACCGGGCGGGTCGCCGTACCGATGACGGCACGGCCGAGCAGCTCACCCCGACCGGGGTCGCGCGGGTGCGGGGCGTTCTCGGGCACCAGGGGCGGTGAGTCGGGCTCGAGCGAGCACAGGTGCGAGATCAGGTTGGAGCCGGAGACGCCGTCGACCGTCGCGTGGTGCATCTTGGCGAACACGACGACCTTCTCGGACTCCTCGCCCTCGGGCCGGTAGCCCTCGATCACCCACATCTCCCACAGTGGGCGGGAGCGGTCGAGCGGCAGCGAGGCGAGGTGGGCGCACAGGTCCATCAGCTCGGCGTACCCACCGGGCGTCGGCAGCGCGAGCCGGTGCACGTGGCGCTCGATGTCGAAGCCCTTGTCGCGCACCCAGACCGGGTGGTCGAGGCCGAGCGGGACGCCGCGCACCTTGCGGGTGAAGCCGGGCACGTCACGCACGCGGACCTCGATCTCGCGCTGCATCGCGGCGAAGGTGTAGGGCGTCGTCATCGTCGCCGGGTCGAGCACCATCACCGCGCACACGTGCATCAGCTGGGCGGGCGTCTCCAGGTAGAGGAAGCTCGCATCCAGTCCCGACAGCCGATCCATCGCTGACCCCCATGAAAACTAGAACGGGTACCAGTTTCTCACAACGAGCCGGATACTCTCGCGTCATGGGTTTCGTACGGCGCCAGGTCGTCACGGCGGCGCTGACCGCCAACGCCATCCGCCCCGTCCCCGGCTTCCGTGCCGGCATCCCCGCCTTCTTCGCCGGCTGGCTGACCGGTGAGCTCGCGCCCCACGTCCTCGGGCTGACCGTCGCCGACGCCGCCGCCCACGCGACCGGGTCGCGGCGCGACTGGCGCGGCCTGGCCCTGGCCGGTCTCTCCGCAGCCGGACTGGCGTACCTGGTCAAGCAGAGCCGGCAGGCGGTCGACGACGCCGAGGACGCGCTGGTCGAGGGCCTCGGCGTGGAGTACGTCGAGCAGCTCGACGCCCGGCCGACGCCGGCGGACCTCGCGACGCCGTGGCGACGGCTGGCCAACCCGTTCGCCTTCGGGCGGGCGGCCCGCCGAGCGGGGGTCGAGGTGCACCGCGACATCCCGTTCACGCCGTACGGACGACGGGGGCTGCTCGACGTCTACACCTCCGAGGTGACTCCGGCCGCCGGGGCGCCGGTGCTGCTGCAGGTGCACGGCGGCGGCTGGGCGATCGGCACCAAGGACCAGCAGGGACTGCCGCTGATGCAGCACATGGCCGCGAAGGGCTGGGTCTGCGTCGCGATCAACTACCGGCTCGCGCCGCGCGACCGGTGGCCGGCGCAGGTCGTCGACGTGAAGGCCGCGATCGCGTGGATCAAGGAGAACATCGCGGAGTTCGGCGGCGACCCGTCGTACATCGCGATCACCGGCGGCTCGGCCGGCGGCCACCTCACCGCCCTCACGGCCGTCACCCCGAACGCGCCGGAGTTCCAGCCCGGGTTCGAGTCTGCCGACACGACCGTCCAGGCCGCTGTCCCCTACTACGGCGTCTACGACCTCGCCGGCGCGAGCGGGCTGCGCACCGCCGAGCTGATGCGCGACAAGTTCCTCGCCCCGATCGTCTTCAAGCGCTCGCCGCGCACCGAACGCGAGGTGTTCGAGGAGGCGAGCCCGTTGCTGCGGGTCACCGCCGACGCCCCGGACTTCTTCGTCATCCACGGCTCCCGCGACACCCTGGTCGACGTCGGGCAGGCGCGGGCGTTCGTCGAGGCGCTGCGCTCGACGTCCAAGCGGACGGTGACGTACGCCGAACTGCCGGGCGCCCAGCACGCGTTCGACATCTTCCCGTCGATCCGCTCCCAGCACCTGGTCCGCGCCACCGACCGGTTCCTGCACTGGCACTGGAACGGATGGCGGCGGGAGCGGCACTCCACACCGCGGTGAGCGGCTGAGCGCACCACCGGACAACCGGTCAGGAACGAAGAAGCAACCGGACGATCCGTCCTCCTACGCTCGTGGCGAACCCGAACGAGAGAGGAAGACCGATGGCGAGGAACAGCACTTTCAGTGACGAGGAGAAGGCGGCCATGAAGGAGGCCGCTGCCGAGCGGCGGGCTGCCGCCGGCCGCGGCACGGGCGCCAAGAAGGCCCAGGCCGACCTGCAGGACTGCCTCGACAAGATCGCCGCGATGGACGACGCGGACCGCACCATCGGCGAGGTGCTCCACCGCATCGTCACCACGCACGCGCCCGGCCTGGCCCCGAAGACCTGGTACGGGATGCCGGCCTATGCGAACACCGACGGCAAGGTCGTGGTGTTCTTCAAGAGCGCGGGCAAGTTCACGATGCGCTACGCGGAGGTCGGCTTCCAGGAGTGGGCCCGGCTCGACGACGGGGACATGTGGCCGACCGTCTTCGCCGTGGCGACGATGAGCCCGGGCGTGGAGAAGAACCTCACGGACCTCGTGAAGAAGGCCGTGCGCTAGCGGGGCAGCCCGAGGATGCGCTCGCCCGCGACGTTGCGCAGGATCTGCGTCGTACCGCCGGCGATCGACAGGCAACGGGTGTTGAGCTGCTCCCAGACGTCGGCCGCGAGCGGGTCGCCGGACTCCTTGCCGATCGGGCCGAGCAGGGCGAGGTCGTCGCCCTGGAGCCGGACGACGAGCTCGGAGGAGTCCTGACGGCTGCGGACGCCGAGCAGCTTGGCCACGCTCGACTCGGCGCCGGGGCCGTGGCCGCCGAGGGCGCGCAGGGTGGTGCGCACGCCGAGGAGCGCGCAGACGGTGGCGAGGGCGACCTGACGGCCCACCTCGACGCGCTCGACGGGACCGAGGTCGCGGGTCGCAGCGAGCTCGACGGCGCGCTCGACGCTCTTGGTGAGCCGGGCGCCGGCCATGGCGACCCGCTCGTTGGCGAGGGTGGTGCGGGCCAGGCGCCAACCGTCGCCGGGCTCGGCGACGACGCAGTCGTCGGGCACGAAGACATCGTCGAGGAAGACCTCGTTGAACAGCGCCTCGCCGGTGATCTCGCGCAGCGGCCGGACCTCGATGCCGGGTGTGCGCATGTCGACGAGGAAGTAGGTGATGCCCTTGTGCTGCGGGACGTCGGCGTCGGTGCGGGCCAGGCAGATGCCCCAGTCGGCACGCTCGGCGACCGAGGTCCACACCTTCTGCCCGGTCAGCGACCAGCCGCCGTCGACCTTCACGGCGCGGGTGCGCAGCGAGGCGAGGTCCGAGCCGGAGCCGGGCTCGGAGAACAGCTGGCACCAGGTCAGCTCGCCGAGCAGCGAGGGCCGCACGAAACGCTCGCGCTGCGCATCGGTGCCGTGGGCGAGGATCGTCGGGACGGCCCAGCCAGCGATCACCAGGTCCGGACGTACGACGCCCGCGCGGCCCAGCTCCTGGTCGATGACGATCTGCGTGGTGGCGTCGGCACCGAGGCCGTAGGGGGTGGGCCAGTGCGGCGTCAGGTAGCCCGCGTCGACCAGGGCCGCCCGCTGCTCGGCCGCCGGCAGCCCGGCGATCCGCTCGGCGACGGCGCGCGCCTCCGGCCGGATCGGCTCGTCGCGGCCCTCGAGGTCGACGTCGACACGACGCCGGACACCGGACACGGCGGCGGCGGTCACCCGCTCCGCCGCGGGGTCGGCGGAGCCGACGAGGGCTCGCAGGGTGAGCGCGCGGCGCAGGTAGAGGTGGGCGTCGTGCTCGTAGGTGAAGCCGATGCCGCCGAGGACCTGGATGCAGGCCTTGGCGACCTCGACGGCGCCGTCGAAGCAGGTCACGTGGGCGACGTCGGTCGCGAAGGCCCACTGCTCCTCGTCGGCGCCACCGGCCGCCGCGGCCGCGTCCCAGGCTGCCGCGGTGACGGCCTCGGCGGTCTCGAGCATCCGGGCGCACAGGTGCTTGATCGCCTGGAAGGCGCCGATCCGCTGGCCGAACTGCTCACGCACCTTGGCGTAGTCGACCGCCGTCTCCAGGCACCAGCGCGTCACACCGGCGGCCTCGGCCGCGGCCAGGGTGACCGCGGTACGCCGCGCGGCCGGCTCGGCGAGCCCGGGACCGGTGCCGCGGGCGTGCCGTGCCGAGAGGTCGATGCCGGGCGCGGGGACGCCGCGGCCCGCCGCACCGCCGTCCCACACGACGCCGTCGTCGTCGAGCTGCACGCCGTGCCGCCCGGGCGTGCCGGTCAGCAGGCCGCCGACGGCCGCGCCGAGCAGTCCGCCCGGCAGCAGCTCGTGGGCGCAGGCCTCGAGGGCCACCGCCTGGTCGAGCACGGTGCCGCCACCCCCGCCGTCCGCCTCGGGTACGGCGATCGCGTGGACCCCCATCTCCTCGATCGCGGCCCAGATCGCGGCGAAGTCGGCATCCACCTCGCCCTCGGCGGCGCGGACCGCCGCCAGCGGGGACAGGCTCGCGGCCCACTTGCGCAGGCTGTCGGCGAGCTCGACCTGCTCGTCGGTGATGCCGATCGACATGGTGCTCCTTGGTCTCGAGGCTCGCTGCGCTCGCACCTCAACCTGCGGAGCGCCAAACTAGAACGCGTTCTAACTCTACTAGAGTGCACGGGTGACCGACACCATGCCGTCCGACCTGCTGGACCATGCCCGCGCCGCGAAGGGCTTCATGCCCGAGGACGAGGGCGCGCTGCTGCACCGGGTCGCACTGGAGCGCCTCCCCCACGGTCCCGCGCTCGAGGTCGGCACCTACTGCGGCAAGTCCGGGATCTACCTCGGCGCCGCCGCCCGCCAGGTCACCGACCAGACGGGCGAGACGGCGGTCGTGTTCACCGTCGACCACCACCGCGGCTCCGAGGAGAACCAGGCCGGCTGGGAGCACCACGACGCCAGCGTGGTCGACCCCGAGTTCGGCCTGATGGACACGCTGGGCCAGTTCCGCAAGAACATCGCGCGCGCCGGCCTCGAGGACCACGTGATCGCCGTCGTCGGCCAGTCCGCCACCGTCGCCGCCCACTGGCGCACGCCGCTCTCGCTGGTGTTCATCGACGGCGGGCACGGCGAGGAGCCGGCCCGCGCCGACTTCACCGGCTGGGCGCACTGGGTCGACGCGGGCGGCTATCTCGCCATCCATGACGTCTTCCCGGACCCCGCGGACGGCGGCCGGCCGCCGTACGAGCAGATCTACCTGCCCGCCCTCGCGAGCGGGCAGTACACGGAGGTCGCCGTCACCGGCTCCCTCCGTGTCCTGCAGCGCACCAAAGGGTCAGCGGGCGACCCGCTGTGATTCTGGCGCTCGCTGCGTCAGCGAACCGGGGCCGAGGAGCAGTCGCACTCCAGCGCGATCTCCTCGAAGTGCGGGGCCAGTGACGTCCCGCGCATGATCCCCGAGCCCGGGGTCGCGTGACCGTAGGTCTCCCCCAGCGCGTCGACGGCGAGCACCACCGCGGCGGCGGTGTACGTCGTGTGCTCGTGCGGCCAGTGCACGTCACGCGGCTCGTCCGCGGGCGCGGGGCGGGTCGGGTCGGCGTACACCCAGCCGGTCCAGTAGCGGCCGTCGTCCTCGCGCAGGTGCTGCATGTCAGTGAGCAGCGTCAGCGCGCGCTTGCTGGAGTCCGGGTCGCCGAGGACGTCGAGGGCCATGGCCAGCTCGCAGGTCTCGGCGCCGGTGACCCACGGGTTGGTGTCGACGCAGTGGATCCCGAGGCCGGGGACGACGAAGTCGTCCCAGCGCCGGGCGAGCAGCTCGCGGGCCGCGTCGCCGCGCACGGCGCCACCGAGGACCGGGTAGTACCAGTCCATCGAGTACGTCGACTTGTCGGCGAACCGGTCCGGGTGGGTGCGCACGGCGTGGCCGAGACGGCCTCCGGCGAGCTCCCACTCGGGCTGCGGGTCGTCCATCAGGTCGGCGAGCGCGACACCGGCCCGCAGCGAGTGGTAGATCGAGGAGCTGCCGGTGAGCAGGCAGAAGTCGTCCTCCGGCGTCCAGCGGATGCCGCCGAACGGGTTCTGCAGGGAGACCACGAAGTCGAGGCCGGCGCGCACCGAGGGCCAGTAGCGCTCGACGAAGCGGATGTCGCGGCGCACCAGCCAGTGGTGCCACAGGCCGACGGCGAAGTACGCGGACATGTTGACCTCGCCGCGCTCGTCGTCGGCGACACCGCCCACGATCTTCATCGGCCAGGAGCCGTCGGCTCGCTGCATCGTGGGGATCCAGGCATAGGCGCGCTCGGCGGCCTCGACCTGGCCGCCGACGAGCATCGCCATCGCGGCCTCGACGTGGTTCCAGATGTCGACGTGCTCACCGGTCGTCCACGGCACCGCCCCCCACGGCTCCTGCATCGCCGCGATCGCGGCGGCGGTGTCGGCCACCTGCTGGGCCGACAGCACACCCTCGACGTACGGCAGGCGGTTCAGGGGGACCTCCGGCGTGGTGCCGCGGCTCACGCCGCCTCCGGCTTGCGGAAGTACAGCACCATGCTCTTGCCGATCATCGGGTCGAGCACCTTGCCGGCGACCTGGAGCGCCTTGGGCTGCTTCATGATCTCCCACACCAGCAGCTTGTGGTACGCCTTGGCGAGCGGGTGGTCGTCGTTCTCGACGCCGACGGCACACTTGATCCACCAGTACGGCGCGTGCAGGCCGTGCGTGTAGCTCTTGCCCTCGAACACCATGGCGTCGCCGGGAGTGCCGTCGTTGAGGCGGCCACCCTTGGTGACCTTGTCGACCAGCTCGTGGTCGGTGTAGATCCGGATGTGACCGCCCTCGGCGTTGTGGTAGTCGGCCGACAGGCGCCAGTTGATCACCTCCGGCAGCCAGCGGGGCACGGTCACCGCCAGGGTGCCGCCGGGGCGCAGCACCCGGATCAGCTCGCGGATCGCGGCGACGTCGTCGTGGATGTGCTCGAGCACCTCGGAGCACACGATCCGGTCGAACTCGCCGTCGGCGAAGGGCAGCGCCAGCGCGTCGCCCTGCTTGACGTCGGCCTCGGCGCCCGCGGGCACCTCGCCGGCCTCCTTCATCGCGACGAACAGGTTGCGGACGTTCTCGAGCTCCTCGGCGTCGAGGTCGAACGCGATCACGTCCGCGCCGCGGCGGTACATCTCGAAGCTGTGGCGGCCGGCACCGGCGCCCATGTCGAGGACGCGGTCACCGGCCTGCAGGCCCAGGCGGTCGAAGTCAACGGTCAGCATGTCAGTTCTCCTCAGGCCTTCTTCTCGGCCTTGTATTCGGCGATCACGTCTTCGAGTACGGCGGCAGTGCTCGCCGCGACGGCACTCCAGCTGAACAGCTCCTTGACCCGACGGCGGCCCGCGGCGCCCATCTCGGCCCGACGGGCGGGGTCGTCGAGGAGCGCGGCCAGCGCAGTGGTCAGCTGACCGACGTCGCCGGGCTCGACGACGTCGGCGCACAGGCCGTCGGGTCCGACGACCTCGGGGATGGCTCCGGCCCTGGAGACGACCAGCGGCGTCTCGCACGCCATCAGCTCGGCGGTCGGCAGCGAGAAGCCCTCGTAGAGCGAGGGCACGCAGGCCAGCTCGGCCGAGCCCATGAGCGCGACGAGCTCGTCGTCGGTGAGCCCGTTGGCGAACGAGACGCGGCCGGCGATGCCGAGCTTGTCGATGAGCTTCTCGGTCACGCCGCCCTCCTTGGGCTTGGTGACCAGCACCAGCTCGAGGTCGCGCTCGACGACGAGCTTGGCGAACGCCTCGAGCAGGATCGAGATGCCCTTGAGCGGGGCGTCGGCGCTGGCCATCGCGAGGATGCGGCCGGGGACGCGGGGCTCGGTCGGCGGGGCGAACCGGTCGTCGACGCCCAGCAGGATCGTGTCGATCCGCGCCGGGTCGACCCGGAACTCGCGCACGACGTCGCGCTTGGACGACTCGGAGGGCACGATCACGCGACGCAGGCGCGGCGCGGTGCGCTTCTGCTGGTTCAGGAAGGAGTACCAGCGCCACACACCGATCTTGGGCAGCTCGAGGCGCCACCGCGAGCCGTGCTTGCGCTTGGCCCAGACCGCGGAGGCGAGCTCGATGCGGCGGTCCATGGTGATCGGGTGGTGGATCGTGGTCGCCAGCGGCAGGCCGACGCCCGCGGGGTCCTCGATGCCGAGCAGCGGAGTGGCCAGCGTCTGGTTGTCGAAGACGATGTCGAAGTCGTCGCGACGGGCCTTGAGCAGCTTGACCACGCGCCTGCTGAAGGTCAGCGGCTCGGGGAACGCGCCGCTGCGCATGGTCAGCCACTCCTCGACGTCGACCAGGTCGCGGAACTCGCTAGGACGCGGGTTGCGGAACTCGTCGCCGGGCCGGTACAGGTCGAGGCTGGGGACCTTGGTGAGGGTCACGCCCTCGTCGAGCTCGGGGTAGGGCTGGCCGGAGAACACCTCGACCGTGTGGCCGAGCGCGACCAGCTCTCGGGTGAGCCGGCGGATGTAGATCCCCTGGCCGCCCACATGGGGCTTGCTGCGGTAGGACAGCATCGCGATTCGCATCAGGTACTTCTCCCCTTTTCGAGCTCCCGGGGAGCAGGGCCGAAACAGAAACGTAGTGGAACGTGTTCCAAATTATGCGCTACCTGCCGGTAGCCTATCGACTGGGTCCACATCGACCCGACTCGTCACACCACTCCAGGGGGACCTCTCCGTGAGCATCGCGAACCCGACCACGTCCGACGATCTCGGATCGGCCGCGCAGCGGGAGCGCCGCAAGCGAATCCTCGACGCGACCTACGAGCTGGCCAAGTCGGGCGGATTCGACGCCGTGCAGATGCGCGCCGTGGCCGAGCAGGCCGACGTGGCGCTCGGCACGCTCTACCGCTACTTCCCGTCCAAGATCCACCTGCTGGTCTCCGCCCTGGGCCGCCAGTTCGAGGACGCCTCGGCGCGACTCAACGAGCGCGAGATCCCCGGCGACACCCAGGCCGAGCGCGTGCTCTACGTGCTCAAGCGGATGGCCCGCGGCATGCAGGGCGACCCCAAGCTCACCGAGGCGCTGACCCGCGCCTTCATGTTCGCCGACAGCAGTGTGACCAACGAGATCCACGTCGTCGGCATGGCGATGACCTCGATCGTGACCCACGCGATGCACGGCGGCGTGCCCGTCGAGGGAGCCCTCACCGACGAGGACGTCGCCATCGCGCGGGTCATCGGCGACGTGTGGCTCTCCGCCCTGGTGGCGTGGGTGACCGGCCGCTCCACGGCCGCGGAGACCGCGACGCACATGGAGAAGGCCGTTCACCTCATCCTCCGCGACTGATCAGGCACCGAAGGCGTGCGTGCTCGTCACGCCGCCGTCGACCGCGATCTCGGCACCGTTGATGTACGACGACTCGTCGCTCGCGAGGAAGACGTAGACCGGGGCGATGTCCTCGGGCGTGCCGACCCGGCGCAGCGGCACCTTGCTGGCGCCGTACTCCATCGCGGCGTCGCCGCCGTGCACCCGCGTCATCGGGGTGTCGATCATCCCGGGGTGCACCGAGTTGACCCGGATCCCCTTGGGGCCGAGCTCCATCGCCGCGCACTTGGTCATGCCCCGGATCGCCCACTTGGTGGCGGCGTACGCCGTGCACGACGGCATGCCGGCCAGGCCCTCGACCGACGAGGCGTTGATGATCGAGCCGCCGCCGTTCTTGCGCATCGTCCGGCTGACCGCCTGCATGCCGAGGAAGACGCCGAGCTGGTTGACCCGCCAGAGCAGCTCGACCTCCTCTGCGGGCATCCGCTCGATGTCGCCGAAGCGCAGGATGCCGGCGTTGTTGGCCAGCACGTCGACCGGCCCGAAGCGGGCGTTGGCGTCCTCGACCAGGCTCGCCCAGGACGCGGCGTCACTGACGTCGTGGTGCACGAAGCGGGCAGCATCCCCCAGCTCGTCGGCCAGCGCCTGGCCCTGCTCCTTGGCGACGTCGGCGATGACCACCCGCGCGCCCTCGGCGACGTACGCCCGGGCGATCTCGGCACCCTGGCCCATCGCGCCGCCGGTGACGATCGCGACCTTGTCCTCCAATCGCCCCATGCTCACACCGTCAGCTTCATGATCGAGTCGGCGGCGAAGCCGACGTGCGGGTCGCGGCCGGCGAAGAAGCCGCCCAGCTGCTTGTCGAGGTCGTCGGCGGTCCATAGGTCGCCGGAGGCGTCGAAGCGCTCCTCGACGACCGGCGCCGCGACGACCGCCACCATGCCGCCGTACACGACCATGACCTGGCCGGTGATCCGCTCGGCGGCCGGCGAGGCGAGGTATGCGACGACGGGCGCGACGTGCTCGGGCGAGTACGGGTCGACGGCCTTGCCGGACCGGTCCTCGCCGAAGACCTCGGCGGTCATCGCGGTGCGGGCGCGCGGGCAGATCGCGTTGGCGCGCACGCCGATGCGGGACAGGCCGCGGGCGCTGGACAGGGTCAGCGCGGCGATACCGGCCTTCGCGGCGGCGTAGTTGGCCTGGCCCGGGGAGCCGCCGAGGAAGGCCTCGGAAGCGGTGTTGACGATGCTGCCGTAGACGGTGCCGGACTCGCTCTCCTTGGCCTTGCCGCGCCAGTAGGCCGCCGCGTTGCGCGAGAGGAGGAAGTGGCCGCGCAGGTGGACCGCGATGACCGCGTCCCACTCGTCGTCGCCCAGGTTGAAGAGCATCTTGTCGCGGGTCATCCCGGCGTTGTTGACCACGATGTCGAGTCCGCCGAGCTGCTCGACGGCGGCCGTCATCATCGCGTCGGCCGTCTCGCGCCGGCTCACGTCACCGGGTACGACGAGCGCCTCGCCGCCGAAGGCGCGGATCTCCTCCGCGGCCTCGTCACCGGCGCCGGGCAGGTCGTTGATGACGACCCGCGCGCCGGCGCGGGCCAGGGCGACCGCCTCGGCGCGGCCGAGACCGGCGCCGGCACCGGTGACGACGGCGACCTTGCCGTCGAGGCTGGTGCTGGCGGTGCTGCTGCTCACGCGTCGTCCTCCACGAGGGTGATGGCGGCGCGCGGGCAGGCCGCGACGGCGCGCTTGACGTTCTCGATGTTCTCGTCGGTGGTCTGCTCGGTGTGCAGCTGGAGGAAGTCGTCGTCGTCCAGCTCGAACACCTCGGGAGCCATCGCCTCGCACAGGCCGTTGGACTCGCACAGGTCGAAGTCGACCTTGATCTTCATCGGTTCATCCCTCTCAGGTCATCTTCCGGTGGTCCCAGGACGCGACCCGCTCGGGGTGGATGATCACGCCCACCCGCTTGGTCGCCTGCTTCTGCACGGCCTGCATGCCGATCTCCCCCAGCGACTCGAACGAGTCGGCGCCGACCATGCGGGTCGCGACGGCCGAGCCGATCTCGAAGATGGCCTCGGGGTCGCGCACGATCTCCGCACGGCCCTCGATGGAGACGCCGCGCAGCTCGAAGTAGTCGGTGCCGTCCTCGACGAGCGCGCTCACCCGTGGGTCGCGGTCGAGGTTGAGGATCTTCTGGCTGCGGCCGTAGGTCCAGAACGCGATCCTGCCGTCGCGCACGACGTAGAACAGCGTCGTCAGGTGCGGGAAGCCGTCGCGGCCGTTGGCCGCGACCTGCACCTTGAGGTTCTCCCCCAGCAGCGCCTGGACCTCCTCGTCGCTCAGCTTGACCTTGTCGCGTCCAGAGCTCATCTGTGCCTAGCTTCCTTCCGAGGAGTGGCCGGGGAACACGTGGGCGGTCGGGTCGATCACGACCGCCGCGTTGTTGACGGCGGTCGCGGCCTCGCCGAACCCGACGGCGATCAGCCGGACCTTGCCGGGGTACTCGGTGATGTCGCCGGCCGCGAAGACGCGCGGCAGCGAGGTGCGCATCGAGGGGTCGACGACCACGTGGCGCCGGTGGGTCTCCAGGCCCCACTGCTGGAGCGGGCCGAGGTCGGCGACGAAGCCGAGCGCCGCGACCACGGCCTGGGCGGGCAGCACCTTGGTGGCGCCGTCGGCGACCAGCTCGATCTCGGCCAGCGCGCCCGTCGTACCGCCGTCGGCGTCGCGTAGCGCGGCCACCTCGGCCTTGGTGACGACCTGGACCGAGGACGCGAGGACCTGGTCGACGGTGCGCTGGTGGGCTCGGAAGGCGTCGCGGCGGTGGACGAGGGTGACCGAGCGGGCGATCGGCTCGAGGTGGATCGCCCAGTCGAACGCGCTGTCGCCGCCGCCGACGATGACGACGTCCTGGTCGCGGTAGGGCTCGAAGGCGGGCACGAAGAACTCGACGCCGCGGCCGATCCAGCCCTCGGCGGCCGGGAGCGGGCGGGGGCTGAACTTGCCGATGCCGGCGGTGATGACCATCGCCTTCGCGCGTACGGCGGTGCCGTCGTCGAGCGCGAGCGTGAGGCCCTCGTCGTCGGTGACCAGGTCGGTGGCGGTGCAGCCGAGCAGCTGCTCGGGCTTCGCGGTCAGGGCCTGGGCGACCAGGCCCTCGACCAGGTCGCGGCCCTTGACGTCCGGGAATCCGGCGACGTCGAGGATCGCCTTCTCCGGGTACATCGCGGTGATCTGGCCGCCGAGCTCGGGCAGCGAGTCGACGAGTGCCACCCGCATCCCGCGGAATCCGGCATAGTAGGTAGCGAACAGACCGCTGGGACCGGCGCCGACCACGACCAGGTCGCAGTCCACGGTGTTCTCTCCTCGGGTGGCCACGACCGAACTGTAACGTGTTCTAGTTCGTCTTGTCTTGGGTCGGCGTGTCTTCGGACGGCGCGTCGCTGCTCGGCGTACCCGACGGCGTACCGCTGGACGGGGTGTCCTGCTTGGTCCCCGCGGACGGGTCGTCGGTGTCGAGCCGGTCGACGAGCCAGCCGTGGTCGGTGTGGACCATCGTCACCAGGACGCGGTAGGGCGTCACGACGGTCTCCTTCTTTCCGTCACGCACCCGCTCCACGACCTGGTTGAGGAAGACCAGCGCCTCGAGCCGGGTCCGGTTGGCCCGCACCACGCCCTGCGCGACGACGCTCGCCTGGACCTTGAGCTGCTGGGCGATGCCCTGCTCCTTCACGTCCCCGATCGTCTTGAGATAGTCCTTCTCGTAGCGCGAGGTGGTGAGCGCGACCGCCTTCTTCACCTCGTCGTCGTACTTGCTGTAGTCGACGGACACGAGCTCCTGGGCGGCCTTGGCCGCGGCCTCGACGCCGTCGCGCCACTGCAGCGCGGACGCGACGACCGGGCGGCCCTTGGGCACGGCCAGGCTGCCGGCGCCGTCGGTGTCGCGCGCGGACGCCTTGTCGTCGTCGCCGATCCGGTCGACGACGAGCAGCGCGAACTCGGCGACCAGCGCGATCGTGACCAGCGCGAGCACGGCTATCAGGATCCGGGTGGTCCGCGGTCGGGCCAGGACGCCGGCACCGGCGGGCGCGTCGACGACATCGGTCCCACTGGGTCCGTCGACGGTTCCGTCGACAGCTCCGTCGACAGCTCCGTCGACAGCTCCGTCGACGGGCGTGTCGGCCGCCTCGGGGGTGTCGTTCGTGTCGTCGGCGGCCGAACGCGTGGCTCCGGCCTGACCGGCGATCCGGCGCGGCCGTGGCGTCTGGCCGCGCGAGCTGGCGGGCTTGCGGGGGGTGGGGCGGCTCATCTGTTCCTCGTCCTGCGCAGCGTCAGCCCAGCGCGACGTACTGGAGGTCCTTGGTCAACCAGCGACCGTCCTCCCGCACGAGCTCGAGCTGGATGCGGTAGTTGCGGGCCTCCGGCTGGAAGTTCGTCGTCTTGTTCTTCACCGTGCCGCTGGTGGCGACGATGGCCGTCGCGGTGTCCTCGTCGCCGGCGACCAAGCCGGTCCAGACGACCTCGGCGACCATGCTCGACTGTGCCTCGGTGGCGAGCTTCTCGAGGTCCTTGGCGCCCTTGCTGTACTGCGACAGGAAGGTGCCGGTCGCCATCGACTTGACCGCCTCGATGGTGCGGGCCGGGTCCTGGTAGTCGAAGTTCACGAACGCGGTGACCATCTTGCTCGCGGCCTCGAGCTGCGCGGCGGTGCGCTCCTGCTCGGCGTCGTCAGCGAGCGGGACCGCCTCGACGAGGCCGCGGCCGACGTCCTGGCCCGCGCCGGGGACGACGTCGGTGCCGTTGACCTCGTTGTCGGAGGTGGTCACGTGGAGGTAGAGCAGCAGCAGAGCCACGCACCCGCACAGCACCGTGGCGGCGTAGAGGGCGATGTTGAGACGGACCCGGCTCCTGTCCACGCTCACTTGCTCGCCACCGGACCGACCAACAGCCACTTCCACGCATCCCCTCCCAGGACGGAAAGGTCCTCCGGCTGCCGCAGCTCGACCGGAGTCCCCTGGTTGTCGACCAGCCCGGGCACCTGACCGGTGGACGGGTCGTAGGTGCCACTGTAGACGCGACCGGGCGAGGCCCGGTTCTTGCGGTACGCCGGTGCGTACTTGCTGCCGCGCATCGAGTACGGCGCCCCTGCGGTGCAGCTGACGTCGGCAGGCTTCTTGTCGGTCAGGTCCTGGGTCGAGCGCCACTCGGACGGCGGGACGTAGCCCTGGGTGCACGGCGGCACGCTGTAGTCGAACTGCAGGTTGACGTGACCCCAGCCGTCCGCGGTGCTTCCGGTCGGGCCGCCGGAGATGAGCACGGGGTAGGTGACGAGCAGCTGCTCGATGCCGTCGAGCTCGGTGACCAGCACCTGGTCGACGGTGACCAGGTCGCCGAGGAGCACCGGCACGGTCGGCGAGAGCTCCTTGAGCAGCCGGGTCAGCGCCCTGGCGGCGCCGGGGGTCGCGCTCAGCACCGTGCGCAGGTTGCCGTCGCTGCCGCGTAGCGCCGTGGTGAGCGTGTTGAGGTCGTCGGCGAACCGGCGGATGTTCTCCTTCTGGCCCTGCTGGGTCTTCAGCACCGCGAGGCCGCTGTCAAGCAGCTGGATCGTCTCGTCGGTGTGGGCGTTGGCCTCGGCGATGAACGCCGAGCCGCCGTCGAGCAGCTCCTGCAGGTCGTCACCGGTGTCGGTGAACATGGTGCCGAGCTCCTTGACGACCTTCTCGAGGCTGTCCTTGTCGACGGAGTCGACGAAGCGGCTGAGGTCGACGAGCAGGTCGCCCTCGTCGACGGGCAGTGACTGGTCGTCGCCGGCGAAGGTCGAGCCGTCCTCGGCGTACGGGCCCTTCTCGTCGGGCGGCTGGAAGTCGAGGTACTGCTCGCCGACGGCCGAGAGGTTGTGCACGAACAGCCGCGAGTCCAGCGGCAGTCGGGTGTTCTCCTCCAGGTCGAGGGTCAGGTCGACCCCCTTCTCGGTGGTGTCCATCTTCGCGACGCGCCCGATCTTCACACCGCGGTAGGTCACCTCGCTGCCCTCGAACAGGCCGCCAGAGCCGGGCAGGCTGGCGGTGACGGTGATCCCCCGGCCGGTGATCCGGTCGATGATGCCGAGATAGCTGGCGGCGATGTAGGTGATGCCGACGGCGCTGAGGACGACGAACGCCATCAGCCGGATCCGGACTCCCCTGGTCATGCCAGTCCCCCGCCCAGCAGGTTCTCCGGCGAGGTCTGGTACGACGACCGTTGGGCTCCGGTGAGACCCTTGAGCAGTCCGCCGAGCAGGCCGTCGGGGCCGAGGACTCCGTTGGAGCCGGTGAGCAACCCGCCGAGGTCGAGGTTCGGCAGCGAGGTCAGCAGCTTGCAGACGGGGCTGCCGCTGATCTTCGGGTCCTGGCACTTGGTCTGCAGGTCCTGGAGCAGGTTGACGTCGCTGAGCACCTTGAGGCAGGACACGCTGGTCAGGCTGCCGCTCTTGAGGCACTTGCTGACCGAGTCGAGGACCTCGCCGAGGTCGGGCAGCTCGACCTCGGGCAGGCCGAGCGTCTTGTAGAGGTTCTCGAGGTTGAGGTCGGCGCGGATGATCGTGTCGGCGTAGTCGCCCTGGACGATGTTGTTGGCCGCCTGCGGGAACGGGAAGCTGACCAGCAGGTTGAGGCCGGGCGCGAGCTGCTCGTCGGCCTCGGTGAGCCGACGCAGGATCGGGCTGAGGTCGGCGAGGATCTTGAGCACGTCCTCCTTGCTGGCGTTGATCACGCGGGTGCCGACCTTGCCGAGGTTGTCGAGCGAGCCGAGCATCGCGATCAGCTCGTCGTGCTGGGCGGCCAGCACGTCGACGGCGGGCCCGACGGCGTCGAGCGCGTCGCCGATCGTCTTCTTCTCGGCGTTCAGCGTCGAGGTGAGGTTGTTGAGCGACTCGAGCGCCGAGATGATGTCGAGCTTCTGCTGGTCGATGGTCCCGACCACCGAGTCCAGCGAGGACAGCAGGGCCCGCAGGCGGTCCTCGCGCCCGGACATGACCAGGTTGGCCTCCTTGGTGATCGTGCCGAGCTGCGCGACGCCGCCACCGCTGAGCAGGAAGGACAGCGCGCCGAGCACCTCCTCGACCTCCGGGTTGCGGCCGGTCTTGGCCAGCGCGATCTCGTCGCCCTGGCCGAGGCGCCCGCTCGGCGCCTCCTGCTGGGGTGCCTGCAGCGAGACGTACTTCTCGCCGAGCAGCGAGACCTGGCGGATGTCGGCGATCGAGTTGTCCGGCAGCCCGACGTCGTTGCGCACCCGCAGGGTGACCTTGGCGTTCCAGCCGGACCGCTCGACCTGGGTCACCTCGCCGACGACCACGTCGTCGACCATGACGGGCGAGCGCGGGACCACGTTGAGCACGTCGTGGAAGTACGCCGTGACCTCGAACGCGTCGTCGGCGTCGACCGGGTGACCGGGCAGCGGCAGGTCGTAGGCGCCGTCGAAGCTGCTGCAGCCGGTGAGCAGGGCGGTGCCGAGCAGCAGCGCGAGGACGCGGCGGAGGGTGCCGTTCACGAGCCACCTCCCAGCAGGTTCTGGACGGACGCGTCGTCGCCGGTCGAGTAGGACACGTCGGAGATCTCCGGCACCTGGATGCCCTTCTTCGAGGCGGCCTGCTTCGGCAGGTACTGCTTGTAGCCGGGCGGCAGCCACGGCAGCTGGGTCACGATCGGCTCGATGAGCTTCTCGATCAGCTCGCAGGCGGTGTCCTTGAGCGCCGGCGGCATCGCCGGGTGCTGCTGGATGAGGCCGCAGATGAAGCCGTCGGCGTCCCACACGTTGCCGCCGATGGCGAAGCGGGAGTTCTGGCTGTCGCTGACGTGGTCGAAGCCCATCGCCAGGTTGCCCATCGCGACCGGCGCCACCTCGACGGCGGTCTGGATGTTGTCCTTCTCCGAGGCGATGGTGCTCATCACGTCGGTGAGCTTCGCGATGTCGGCGACGAAGGCGTCGCGGTTGTTCTTGACGAAGCCCTTGACGCTGCCGACCGCCTTGGCGACGGCGGCGACGGCCTTCTGCAGCTCGTCGCTCTCGTCGGCCAGCATCGCCGAGACGCCGGTGAGGTCCTGCATGAAGCCCCGGACCAGCGAGTCGTTCTGGGCGAGCGTGCTGGTGAACTTCGCGAGCTGGGTGACCGACTCGAACAGCGGACCGGCGCCGTCGCCGAAGGTCTTCGCCGCGTCGGCGAGGTCCTGGATCATCTGGTTGCCCTTGGCGCCCTGGCCGCTGAACGCCTTGTTACCGGCCTCCAGCAGGTGGTCGAGGGTGCCGTCGGCGTTGACGCCGTTGGGGCCGAGTGCGCGGGTCAGCGCCTGCAGGCTGCCGTAGATGCGGTCGAGCTCGACCGGCACGGCCGTCTCGGGCAGCGCGATGTCGGCGCCGTCGGCCATCACGTCGCCGCCCTGGAAGACCGGGGTGAGCTGGACGAAGCGGTCCGCGACCAGGGTGGGCGTGACGATGACGGCCTGCGCCTTAGCCGGGACCTCGTACGACGCGTCGTACTCCATCTCGACGCGGACCGAGTTGCCCTCGGGGATCACGGCGGTCACCTTGCCGACGTTGACGCCGAGGATCCGCACGTCGGTGCCCTTGTAGACGCTGACCGCGCGCGGGAAGTGCGCGGTCACGGTCTTCGTCTCGGCGGGCGAACGGACCAGGTTGATGGTCACGGCGAGCAGCAGCACGACGGCGACGAGAGCGATCACGCGCCGGTCGATGCGCTTGAGGACGGTGGACACCATGGCGATCACAGCCCCGTTCCGGGGACGAACTCACCGGTCGGGATCGCGAGGACGTTCGCGGCGTACGCGTCGAACCAGGGCCCGGTGCCGATGATGTTGCTGAGGATGGACACGTAGGGACCGAGGGCGGCCAGGGTCGCCTTGAGCTTGTCCTTCTTGGAGACCAGGAAGCTCACCAGCCCGTCGACCTCCTTGAGCGCGGGGCCGATCTGCTGCTCGTTGTCCTCGACCACGCCGCGCAGCTCCTTGGCCAGCGAGCGGGCGTTGACGAGCAGTGCGTGCACCGCGTCCCTGCGCTTGGTCAGCTCCTGGAACACGAGGTCGCTGTTCTTCATCAGGTCGACGATGTCGTCGCTGCGGTCGGCGAGGACCTTCGTGACCTCCTTCGAGCTCTCGAACAGGGTCTGGATCTCGGCGTCGCGCGACGCGATGCTCCGCGAGAGCCGGGAGATGCCGTCGAAGGACGCCTGGATCTCGGGTGCGGACTCGTCGAGGGTGTCGGCCACCGTGTCCAGCGCCGTGGCGAGCTGCTGGGTGTCGATCTCCTCGGTCGTGGTGGTGAGGTCGCCGAAGACACCGACGATGTCGTAGGCCGCCTGGGTGCGCTCCATCGGGATGGTGCCGCCCTCGGCGAGCTGCCCCTTGCCACCGGGGGTGAGGTCGAGGAACTTCTCGCCCAGCAGGTTGAGCACCTCGATCGAGGCACTGCTCTCCTTGCCGAAGTCGACGTCACCGTCGATCTCGAACTTCACCTTGACCCGGTCGCCGGCGAGCGTGACCGCGGCGACGCGGCCGACGCGGATGCCGCCGACCTGGACGATGTTGCCCTTGTGGATGCCGCTGGCGTCGCTGAACTCGGCGTAGTACGTCGTACCGCGGAAGCCCGGGAACTTGCCCAGGTTGAAGGTCGCGGCGGACACGACGGCCATCACGACCAAGGTGATGACGCCGAGGCGGAGGACGCGGGCGTCGCGGGCGCGCTGGTGCTTGTTCATCGGTCCTGACACCTCGGCGCCTTGGACTTGAAGGAGAAGTTGGTGATGTAGTCCTCGATCTCCTTGAGGATCGGCAGGTCCTTGATGATCGGCAGCCGGATCCGGGCGGAGACGCCGCAGACGTAGTACTGGTACCAGGAGCCGTAGGTACCGGTGCGGGTCTGGTCGGTCATCATCTCTGGCATCCGGTCGAGGAGGCTGGCCAGGTTGTCCCGGTTCTCCTTCTTGTTGAGCAGCTTGGCCAGGTCGCGCAGCGCGGCGATGTCCTCCTTGACCAGGGGCCGGCCGCGGCGCAGCAGGTCGGCCACGGCGACGGTCAGCTCGGAGATGTTGTCGAGCGAGGAGCCGATCGTGTCGCGGTCCCTGGCGAGGTCGGTCATCCAGTCCTTGAGGGAGACGATGAGCGAGCTCAGCTGCTGGTGCCGGTCGTCGACCGTCTTCAGGGTCTGGGTGAGGTTCGTGATCACGTCACCGACCAGCTGGTCACGGTCGGCGAGGGTCGAGGTCAGCGACGCGGTGTGGTCGAGCAGGCTCTTGACCGTGCCTCCCTCGCCCTGGAGCACCTGGACCAGGTTCATGCTCAGCTCGTTGACCTGGTCGGGCGTGAGCGCCGCGAACAGCGGCTTGAAGCCGTCGAAGAGCACGGTGAGGTCGAGCGCCGGCTCGGTGTTGCGCACCGGGATGGTGGCGCCGTCCGGCAGTGCCTTCGCCTCCGCGGCGCCGGTCCCCTGCTCCAGGGCCATGTAGCGGTCGCCGACCAGGTTGAGGAACCGGATCTTGGCCTCGGACGCCGTGGTCATCTTGACGCCGGAGTCGACCTTGAAGGTCACCTTGGCCATCGTGCGGTGGTAGTGCTCGACCTTCTTGACCTCGCCGACGTTGACGCCGGCGACCCGGACGTCGTCGCCCTTCTCCAGCATCGTGGCGTTGGTGAAGATCGCCTGGTACTCGTTGCGGTCGCCGAAGCCGACGTTGCCCATGATCACGGCCAGCAGGCCGGTCACGAAGACCGACACGACGGTGAAGATGCCGAGCTTGATCGCCGCGGCCGTCGTGGCCGCGTTGCGCTGGTTCCCTCCGGGGTTCATCCGGCCGCCTTCCCTTCCCGGACGACCGGCCCGTAGAGCAGCGTGCCGAGGGAGCCGTACGCCGCGGGGTCGTGACCGCTCACGCCGGCGAGCATCGCGTTGACCACGCGCTGCTCGGCCACGCTGCCGGCGTACCCGCTGTCGATGGCGGCGGGCCGGCCCAGCAGACCCTGCAGGGGCAGCGGCGAGAAGCCGCCCTTCTCGTCGATGTCGGAGCCCTGGTCGAGGGGATGCGCGGGGGCCGGGATGGTGAAGTCCGGCAGCCCGAGGCACCACGGGCCGTGCCCGACCTCGCCGTACGACGGCAGGTCGCGCTCGTCGTAGGGCCGGAACTGCGGCTGGAAGAACTCGATGTACTGCTTGACCACGTTGCCCTCGAACGTCTTGGACAGGATCGGCGCGTAGTTGGCGGCACCGCGGATCAGGCAGGGGAACTCCGGGGAGTACTCCGCGAGCAGGTCGAGGACCGGCGCGGTCACCTGGCCCATCCGGATCAGGTTCTGCTCGTTCTCGGCGAGGAACTTCGTCGCGGTGTCGGACAGGCCAGTGAGGTCGGAGAAGAAGACGTCGAGGTCCTTGGCCTTCTCGGTGACCGTCTTGCTGGTGACCGTGACGTTGTCGAGGACGTCGAGCAGGTCGGGCGCGGCGACGTCGTACGCGTCGGCGACGTCGGCGAGCGCGACCAGGTCCTTGCGCAGCGTCGGCAGGTGGTCGTCGATCGCACCGATGTAGTCGCCGAGCTGGTCCATGGTCGCGCCGAGCTTCTCGCCGCGGCCCTCGAGCGCGGTGGCCAGGGCGTGCAGCGTGGCGTTGAGGTCGGCGGGGCGCACGGCGCGCAGCAGCGGGAACAGGTTGGCGAGCACCTGGCTCAGCTCGACGTTGGTGTCCACCCGGTCCGACGCGATGACGTCGCCGTCCTGCAGGTGCCCGCTGGCGGCCTCGGGCCGGACCAGCGCGACGAACTTCTGGCCGAACAGCGTGGTCGGCAGGATCCGCACGCTCACGTTGGCGGGGATCTTCTTCGCGGCGTCGTTGTCGATGGCGAGGGTGATCTCGGCCTGCTTGCCGTCCTGGTCGATCTTGTCGACCCGGCCGACCAGCACGCCGTTGATCCGCACGTCGCCGAACTTGGCCAGCTGCAGGCCGGCGCGGTCCGCCTTGACAGTGACGGTGGTCGAGCTGTCGAAGGTCTTGTTGTAGATCGCGATCGAGAGCCACACGAGCAGCGCGATCACGGTCAGGAACACGGCCCCGGCGACGAGGAGCCGGTTGTGCTCCCGGGCACTGTCGTGATGGATGTTCACCAGCATCGGCAGCTCACCCCGTGATCCGGACGGTCGTCGTCGAGCCCCAGATGGCGAAGGTCAGGAAGAAGTCGGCCATCACGATCGTCACGATGCTGGTGCGGATCGCCTTGCCGACGGCGCGGCCGACGCCGGCAGGCCCGCCCGAGGCGGTGTAGCCGTAGTAGCAGTGGATCAGGATCACCGCGACCGCGAGGAACAGCAGCTTGAAGAACGACCAGACCATGTCGATCGGCGGCAGGAACTGCAGGAAGTAGTGGTCGTAGGTGCCGCCCGACTGGCCGTAGATCATGGTGACGATCAGCCTCGGCGAGAGGTACGACGCGCACAGCGCCACGATGTAGAGCGGGATGACCGCGATGAACGCGGCGACCATGCGGGTCGTGACGAGGAACGGCAGCGACGGGATGCCCATCACCTCGAGCGCGTCGATCTCCTCGGAGATCCGCATCGCGCCCAGGCGCGCGGTGTAGCCGCAGCCCACGGTCGCGGCGAGCGCGATCGAGGACACCAGCGGTGCGACCTCGCGGGTGTTGAAGTACGCGGAGATGAAGGCGCTGAACTTCGCCACGCCGATCTGGCTCAGCGAGGCGTAGCCCTGGATGCCGACCTCGGTGCCGGCGAAGAACGCCATGAACGCGATCACGCCGACCGAGCCGAGGATCAGGCTCAGGCCGCCCGAGCCGAAGGCGACCTCGGCCAGCGTGTTCATGATCTCGCGGGGGTAGCGCTTGACGGCCCGCGGCGCCCAGGTCAGCGCCTTGACGTAGAAGAGCAGCTGGTCGCCGTACCCCTCGAGGGTGGAGCGCCCGCTCTTGTAGCTGTTGGCGAAGAAGTCGGCGGCAGCCATCACAACCCCACCGGCGGGGCGACCTGGAAGTAGATCGCGGTGATCACGGCGTTGAGGAAGAACAGCGCCATGAAGGCGATGATCACCGACTCGTTGACCGCCCGGCCGACGCCGCTCGGTCCGCCGCCGGCGTTGAGGCCCTTGTAGGCGCCGATGATCGCGGCGAGCCAGCCGAAGATGATCGCCTTGATCATCGCGATGTAGAGGTCGGGCAGGGAGGCGAGAGCGGTGAACGAGGACAGGAAGGCGCCGGCCGACCCGCCCTGGACGATCACGGTGAAGAAGTAGCCGCCGCCGATGCCGGTGCCGATCACGATGCCGTTGATCATGAAGGCGACGAACATGGTCGCCACCACGCGGGGCGCGACCAGGCGCTCGAGCGGGTCGATGCCGAGGACCTCCATGGCATCGATCTCCTCGCGGATCTTGCGCGCGCCGAGGTCGGAGCAGATCGCCGAGCCGGCGGCGCCGGCGATGATCATCGCCGCCGCCATCGGCGCCGCCTCGCGCACGGTGGCGAGCACCGCGGTCGCGCCGGCGAAGGACTGGGCGCCCAGCTGACCGGTCAGGTTGCCGACCTGGAGCGAGATGACCGCGCCGAACGGGATCGAGACCATGATGGTCGGCATCAGCGTCACGCTGGTGACGAACCAGGCCTGCTCGAGGAACTCCCGCACCTGGAAGGGCCGGGTGAAGATCCGCTTGGTCACCTCCACGACCATCAGCGCGATCTCGCCAGGGCCACGCACGACCGCCATGGCATTGAAAGCCACGCCCCGACTCCTCTCCCCACGGTGTTCAAGCGGGTCCCGCTCCAGGGACCCGGCGATATTAGAACACGTTCTCGTTGTGACCAAGGCAACTTGGCCGGCCCTTGGTCCTTTTTGCCGCCTCCCCTCGCACAACGCCGCCGTGGTGGCCGGGGTCACGCCGGGCGGTTTCCTAGGATCGGCTCGTGCAGTCCTCCGCCGCGAGGCCGTCCCGGCCACTGGAAGTCATCGGCCGTCACCCCTCCGCACTCCTGCTGGCGGCCCAGCTGGTGGTCGTGCTCGCCTACCCGGCGCTCGAGGGATCGGCCGCGGGACGGGCGGTCGTCGGGGTGTTCCAGATGGTCGTCGTACTGTCCGCGGTCTGGGCGGTACGCCGGACGGCCACCCTGCGGTGGGTGGTCCTCCTCCTCGGCGCCCCTGCCGTCGTGCTCGCCGTGCTCGAGGCCGTCCAGCCCGACGTGGACTGGATCGTGCTCGCCTCGGCGGCCTTCCACGTCCCGTTCTACTTCTTCGTGTCGTACGCGATGATCCGCTACCTCTTCCACGACGACCGGGTCACGGTGGACGAGATCTTCGCGACCGGCGCGGCGTTCACCGTCGTGGCGTGGGCGTTCGCCTACCTCTACGCCGCGGCCCAGGTGCTCTGGCCGGGCTCCTTCGTCGGCTTCAACAGTCCCGACGGCGGCTCACCCCTGAGCTGGTTCGAGCTGCTCTTCCTCTCCTTCACCACGCTGACCAGCGTCGGCCTGTCCGACGTCTACCCGGTCGTGAACCAGGCCCGGTCGTTCGTGATGGTCGAGCAGGTCGCGGGCGTCTTCTACGTCGCGCTCGTCGTCGCCCGTCTCGTCGGGCTCAGCGCGCGTCGGGTGTGAGGTCCACCATCGAGGAGCCTCCGGCCACCTGCTCACGGGTGGTCAGCGAGCGGACCCGGCGCCGGTAGCGCAGCACCTGGACCACCCCGAGGGTCCACAGCAGGTACTGGGTCGCCATAGCCCACCGGAACGCCTCGGGCGTGTAGTCCTGCGCGCCCGGCGTCAGCGCGTCGAGGACCGCGCCGACCGCGAGGACCGCGAGCAGGCCCGAGGTGAAGCCGCCGACGTTGATGATCCCGCTGGCGCTCGCCGTGCGGTGGTCAGGGTTGCTGGTGCGGGCGACGTCGAAGCCGATCATCGATCCCGGCCCGCCCGCGCCGACGACGACGATCAGGAGCACCAGCAGCGGGAGAGGGGCGTCGCCGGGCCACAGCAGCACCAGCCCCCAGGCCGTCGCGAGGGCCCCGACGATGACCAGCGAGGTCGTCGAGCGGTGCCACGGGTGCCGCCCGACCAGCCACCCGAGCAGCGGGCCGTAGGCCACCGAGGTCGCGACGAGCAGGGAGAGCAGCGCGCTCGCCGTACCGGCGGAGAGGTGCTCGGCCGTCACCAGGAACGGGAAGCCCCACAGCAGGCCCATCAGGGTGGTGCTGAACGGCGTCGAGAAGTGCATCCACAGCCCCAGCCGGGTGCCGGGCTGAGCCCACGACGCGGCCAGGCTGGCGACCAGCGCCCGGGCGCTCAGCGGTACGCCGCGCAGGTGTGCCTGCGTCGGCGTGTCGTGGAGCAGCACCCGCAGCACCACGAGCATCGCCGCCCCGGCGAGCGCGCCCCCGAGGTAGGCGCGGGTCCAGCCGAGGTGGCCCAGCGCCCAGGTCATCGGCGCGGCCGCGGCGAGGGCGCCGAGCTGGCCGAGGTTGCCGGTCAGCTGGCTGATCAGCGGCACCTGGCGCCGCGGGAACCAGGAGGTGACCAGGCGCAGCACGCAGATGAACGTCATCGCGTCGCCCGCACCGACCAGCACCCGGGCGCCGAGCGCCAGCGCGTAGCTGTCGGCGAAGGCGAAGGCCGCCTGGCCGGTGCTCACCACGACGATGGCCGCCGTGAGGACGGTCCGTGAGCCGAACCGGTCGACCATCAGCCCGACCGGGATCTGCATGGAGGCGTAGACCAGCAGCTGGAGCACGGTGAACGACGCCAGCTGGCTGGCCGAGATGTCGAAGCGCTCGGTCGCGGCGAGCCCGGCGACAGCGAGGCTGCTGCGGTGGAAGACCGCGAGTCCGTAGGCGAGGAGGCCGACGATCCACACGGTGTAGCGACGCCCGGGGACCGGCCCAGGCTCGTTGCTCACACCAGCAGGCTATCGGCTCCGGGTGGCCCAGACCGCCTTCGCGAGGACGTGCGACGGCTCACTTGGTCGCTTCGAGCATCTGGCGCAGCTCCTTCTTGAGCTCTCCGATCTCGTCGCGCAGCCGCGCGGCCAGCTCGAACTGCAGCTCGGCGGCCGCCGCCTTCATCTGGTCGGTCAGGTCCTGGATGAGCTGCGCCAGGTCCGAGCTCGGTAGCCCGGCCAGCTCGGCGGCATGCCCGCCGATGTCGGTCGTGCGCAGCTGGGGCGTGGGCGACTTCTTCGGCTTCACTCCTCCGGCGCGACCCTTCTGGCCGACGTCGGCCCAGGTCTGCAGCAGCTCCTGGGTGGTCTCGTCCTCGCGGGCGAGCATCTCGGTGATGTCGGCGATCTTCTTGCGCAGCGGCTGCGGGTCGATGCCGTGGGCCTCGTTGTAGGCGACCTGCTTGGCCCGGCGCCGGTTGGTCTCGTCGATGGCCGACTCCATCGACGGGGTGATCCGGTCGGCGTACATGTGCACCTCGCCGGACACATTGCGCGCCGCGCGGCCGATGGTCTGGATGAGCGACTTGTCGGAGCGCAGGAAGCCCTCCTTGTCGGCGTCGAGGATCGAGACCAACGAGACCTCGGGCAGGTCGAGGCCCTCGCGGAGCAGGTTGATGCCGACCAGGACGTCGTAGGCACCCAGCCGCAGGTCGCGCAGCAGCTCGATCCGCTTGAGGGTGTCGACCTCGGAGTGGAGGTAGCGCGTGCGGATGCCTGCGTCGAGGAGGTAGTCGGTGAGGTCCTCGGACATCTTCTTGGTCAGCGTGGTGACCAGGACCCGCTCCTGCTTCTCGGCCCGGGTGCGGATCTCGTGGATCAGGTCGTCGATCTGGCCCTTCGTCGGCTTGACCACGACCTCGGGGTCGACCAGGCCGGTCGGGCGGATGATCTGCTCGACGACGTCGCCCTGCACCTTGTCGAGCTCGTAGTCGCCCGGCGTCGCCGACAGGTAGACGGTCTGCCCGATCCGCTCGAGGAACTCCTCCCAGCGCAGCGGCCGGTTGTCCATCGCGCTGGGCAGCCGGAAGCCGTGCTCGACCAGGTTGCGCTTGCGCGACATGTCGCCCTCGTACATGCCGCCGATCTGCGGGACCGCGACGTGGGACTCGTCGACCACGAGCAGGAAGTCCTCGGGGAAGTAGTCGAGCAGGGTGTTGGGGGCGGTCCCCCGGCCACGACCGTCCATGTGCATCGAGTAGTTCTCGATGCCCGAGCAGGAGCCGACCTGCCGCATCATCTCGATGTCGTACGTCGTGCGCATCCGCAGCCGCTGCGCCTCGAGCATCTTGCCCTGCCGCTCGAACGTGGTCAGCTGCTCGGCGAGCTCGGCCTCGATGCCGTTGATCGCCCGCTCCATCCGCTCCGGGCCGGCGATGTAGTGGCTCGCGGGGAAGACGTAGAGCTCCTGGTCCTCGGTGAGCACCTCGCCGGTGACCGGGTGCAGCGTCATCAGCCGCTCGATCTCGTCGCCGAAGAACTCGATCCGCACCGCCAGCTCCTCGTAGACCGGGAAGATCTCGAGCGTGTCGCCGCGGACCCGGAAGGTGCCGCGGGTGAAGGCCAGGTCGTTGCGGGTGTACTGGATCTCGACCAGCCGGCGCAGCACCGAGTCGCGGTCGTGCTCCTCTCCGACGCGCAGCCGGACCATCCGGTCGACGTACTCCTGCGGGGTGCCGAGGCCGTAGATGCACGACACGGTCGACACCACGATCACGTCGCGCCGCGTGAGCAGGCTGTTGGTCGCGGAGTGCCGCAGCCGCTCGACCTCCTCGTTGATCGAGGAGTCCTTCTCGATGTAGGTGTCGGTCTGGGGGACGTAGGCCTCGGGCTGGTAGTAGTCGTAGTAGGAGACGAAGTACTCGACCGCGTTGTCGGGGAACAGCTGGCGCAGCTCGTTGGCGAACTGTGCGGCCAGCGTCTTGTTGGGCTGGAGCACCAGCAGCGGCCGCTGCACCTGCTCGGCCACCCACGCCACGGTGGCGGTCTTTCCGGTGCCGGTCGCGCCGAGCAGGACGACGTCCTCGACACCGTCGTTGAGACGCTTGGTGATCTCGGCGATCGCGGCCGGCTGGTCGCCCGAGGGCTGGTAGTCGGACTGCACGTGGAAGGGCGCGACGCGACGCTCGAGATCGGTGACCGGACGCATGGCTCCAGCGTACGAGGGGCCACCGACAGTCCTCCTGGCGCTGCCCTACCTCGGACGGTCCGGCTGCACCCGCAACACGTGCAGCGCGGTGGCGAGCATCGCGTAGTGGCCCACGAGCATCACGATCTCGATCCGCTCGCGGTCCTCGAAGCACTCCCCCAGCTCGGCCCACAGGCCGTCGGGGATGTCCTGGTCGGCGAGCAGCTCGTCGGTGGCGCGCAGCAGCAGCCGCTCGCGCTCGCTCAGTCCCGGGTGCTCGCCGAAGGACTCGATCGCCGCCACCTCCTCGCGCGAGAGCCCGGCCCGGCGGGCCAGGCGGCGATGCTGCTCGAGCTCGTAGGCCGACCCGCGGCGCGCCGCGACCCGGACGATGACCAGCTCCGACTCCCGCCGGGACAGCCGGCCGCCCGGCATCAGCCGGCCCGCGAAGTGCAGCCAGCCCCAGAACAGGCGCCGGTGCCGGCCCAGGGTCAGGAAGACCGCCGGCGGCTCGGTGCCCTGCACCCGGCCCGCGATCCGGGCGAAGGCGGCCACGAACGGGCCGACCTCGCGCCAGCCGCCCGGCGTGATCCGTGCCGTGGTCCCGGCCCCGCTCATGCGGTCCTCCGGGCCTGCTCGACCGCGGGCAGCACCCGGTTGGCGCCGTAGTTGAAGACCCGCATCGCGATGGCGTACCCGGGCGGGAAGTAGCGCTGCAGCCAGTGGACCAGCCGGATGTCGGGCGAGGTGTAGACCCAGTAGCGGTTGCGCAGCGCGCCCCTCCAGATCGCGGTGGCGGCCTGCTCGGGCGAGACCGCACGCTTCTGGAAGTGTCGTCGGGCCCGGACGAAGGCCTTGTTCTGTTGGTCGATCCCGGCGATCCGGATGGTCTCGACCAGGCCGGTGTCGACGCCGCCGGGGCAGACCAGGCTGACCCCGATCCGATGCTTGCGCAGGTCGTAGCGGAGCACCTCGGAGACGCCGCGCAGGCCGAACTTCGACGCGCTGTACGCCGCGTGCCACGGCATCGCGATGATCCCCGCGGCCGAGGAGACGTTGACCAGCTGGCCGCCGCGGCCGGCGTCGATCATCGGCGGCACGAACTCCTCGATCACGTGGATCGGACCCATCAGGTTGACGTCGACCAGGCGCTGCCAGTGCTCGGCCTCGAGGCTGCGGACGGTGCCCCAGATCGCGATGCCGGCGACGTTGAGGACCACGTCCATCGCGCCCGCGCGCTCGGTCACCAGCGCCGCGAGGCGGCGTACCTGGCCGTGGTCGGAGACGTCGGCGACCTCGGCGGTGCCGACCGTCCCGCCGCGGGCCCGGATGGCGTCGGCGACCTCGGCCAGCCGCTCGGGCTGGACGTCGGTGAGGTGCAGCACGGCGCCGCGGTCGGCGGCCTGCTCGGCCACGGCGCGGCCGATGCCGCTGGCGGCGCCGGTGACCAGGACCTGCTTGCCGGTCAGGTCTCGGACGGGAGCACGGAACCACATGGACTTCTCCTGGATCGGTCGTCAGTGCGGGAACAGCGAGGCGGCGAGGGCGACGAGCGGCGGGTGCAGCCCGGCGAGCTCCTCGGGCTCGCCGAGGGTGATCCGGGCGGTCACCATCTGGATGATCGCGGCGAGCAGCGCCTCGCAGGCGAACCGCTCCTGCGCGGTCCGGGCCGAGAAGACCGTGGCGAGCGCCGCGGCCGCCTCCTGCTGGACCTCCACGCGACGGCGCATCGCCTCGGGGCCGGCTGCGTACACCTCGACGAGGAAGAGCCGGGCGCGACCCGGGTCCTCGGCGAGGGCGGAGAGGTAGCGCTCGAGGAGCGTGGCGAAGCGCTCCTGCGGAGTGCCGCTGGCGGCGAGCCCGGCGGCGAAGCCGGCCCGGAGGGCGTCGGTCGCCCACGCGTAGGCCGCGATGAAACAGTCCTGCTTGGAGCCGAAGTGCTGGTAGAACGTCTCGCGCGAGACGCCGGCCCGCTTGATGATCTCGGCGACTGGAGTGGCGACGTACCCGCGCTCGGTCATCGCCGCCGCCAGCGCGTGGAACATCCGCTCGCGCTGGTCCGCGGCCACCTCGGCACGGCTCAGCCCGTGCCGGCCGCGGGGCAGGGTCGCCATGTCCGGGAGAGTTTCACGAACATCAGTGTTCGTCAATGTCAATTTGCTCGCTGCGCTCACATGTCGCGCGCGCTTTGACGCGTTGCCTTCCTCCGCTGCGCTCGCTGGCGCTCGCTCCGCTCCGTCCAGGCAACGCGGCGCGCGCGACGGGTCCGGCTGAATGACGTGCGCCGGCGAGCGTCATTCAGCGCAATCTCGTCGGGCGCCCCGCGTGATCTGGACGGAGCGGAGCGAGCGACCGAGCGCCCGCGAGGAAGCGAGCGCAGCGAGGGAAGATCACGCGCCAAAGGGCACCCGACATGCGCGAGCGAAGCGAGCGCCAAACAAACACCGTGAGCCGCTCACGCAGCGCACCAGCCTGTTTGTTGGCTCGCTGCGCTCGCATGTCGCGCGCGCGAACCGTCGTTCGGCTGAACCCCGTCGGGCGCCCCGCGTGATCTGGACCGAGCGGAGCGAGCGACCGAGCGCCCGCGAGGAAGCGAGCGCAGCGAGGGAAGATCACGCGTTAAAGGGCGCCCGACATGCGCGAGCGAAGCGAGCGCCAAACCAACACCGTGAGCCGATCACGCAGCGCACCAGCCCCGACCCACCCGGCTACAAGAGAGGCCGTAGGGGGGCCAGCACCGCCTCGGTGAACTTGCGGTGCACGTCGCGGGCCTCCCACTCGCCGCTGGTCAGCTCCAGGCAGTTCGACTGGTCGACCTCGAAGATCTCCTCGAGCTCGCGGGCGAAGCCCTCGTCGATGATCTCGACGTTGATCTCGAAGTTGCCCGTCAGGCTGAGCCGGTCGATGTTGGCGGTGCCGACCGTCGCCCACGTGCCGTCGACGGTGGCGGTCTTCGCGTGCACCATCGCGTCGCGGTAGCGCAGGATCCGCACGCCCGCGTCGAGCAGCTGGGTGAAGTGGCCGCGGGAGATCCAGTCGGCCACGATGTGGTTGGACTTGAGCGGCAGCAGCAGTCGTACGTCGACCCCGCGTCGCGCCGCCGCCTTCACCGCGTCGATGAAGTCCTCGTCGGGCAGGAAGTAGGCCTGGGTCATCCACACATTGCGGCTGGCCCGGTTGATCGCCTCGATGTACATCGCCCGGATCGGGAACATCCACAGCCGCGGCACGTTGCGCTGCACCCGGACCCGCGGCTCCCAGGTCGAGGCGGTCTCGAGCAGCAGCGGCCGCTCGGAGGAGCGCAGCCGGCGTCGCCGGTTGAGGTTCCAGAAGTCGGCGAACGCCCGCTTGAGGTCCCACACCGCCGGACCGGTGATCCGGACGTGCGTGTCACGCCACTCCGACTCGTAGGCCGAGCCGATGTTGTAGCCGCCGACGAAGCCGACGTTGTCGTCGACGACCAGGATCTTGCGGTGGTCGCGGCCGTAGCGGCGCAGGTCGAAGAACCGCCAGCCGGCCGTGTAGACGGGATAGCGCAGCACCTTCACGCTCGGCGGGAAGCGCTGGAAGGCCGGCGAGACCACGAGGTTCGCGAAGCCGTCGTAGATGCAGTAGACGTCGACCCCGCGCTCGGCGGCCGCGATCAGGGCGCGCTTGAACCGCTCCCCCGTCGCGTCGCCCTTCCAGATGTAGGTCTCGAAGAGGATCTGGCGCTCGGCGCCCTCGATCGCGGCGAGCATGTCGTCGTACAGGTCACGACCGAAGGTGTACGTCGTCACGTCCCCGTCGCCGACCGCGACCGTGCGCGGGTCGGTGGTCGGGAACGGCTTGGGCCGCTTGCCGCGCCGGCGGTAGGAGTCGACGAGCGACATCGCGATGGCGACGACGAACGGGATGCCGATCAGGGTCAGCAGGACGCGCCGCAGCACGGTCCTCAGGCCGGCAAGCGAGTCCCCGTCGTCGTGCGCCACGCGCGTCAATCTAGTGGGTCGGTCGCGACGCTACTGCGCACCCTCGCCGCTGTTGGTGCCGCTGAGCAGGTCCAGCCGGTCGACCAGCCACTCGCCCTTGACGAGCTTCATGGTCATGCTGACCCGCTGCTCCTCGACCTTGACGTCGGCGTTCTTGTCGTCGGTGATCGCCTGGTCGACGAAGGCCAGCACCTCGACCTGGGTGTCGTCGACCACCCGCCCGGCGGCGTCTACGACCTGGCCCTTCGCGGTGACCTTGCCGTCGACGATCGCCTTCTGCAGGTCGCCGACGTTGGGCGCCAGCTTGTCCTTGAGCTCGGTGTTGGCGATCTTGTCGACCCAGGCGAAGTCGTGCTCGCCGTCCTTCCAGGAGTACGACGTGATCTGGACCAGCAGCTCCTTGGCGGCATCGAGCGCCGCCTTCTCCGCGTCGTCGCGTGCGGTGAGCTCGTCGACCTTGGCCAGCGCGTCCTTCAGCGCCTTGTCGTCCGAGCTCGAGCCGCACCCGCCGGCCAGCAGGCCCAGCGCGAGCAGCAGGGCGCACAGCAGGGCCAGCGGACCGCGGCCGCGCCGGGTGCTGGTCGTCGTCCGGCTCACTGCACCGGCCCCGGGGCGTGGGCGGCACCGCGCTGCAACGTGGCGAAGGAGGCCGCGCAGCGCCCGTCCTTCTGCAGCGCCCGGCGCTCGGTCTTCTTCGGGTCGAGGCGGGACGTGCCGTAGCTGCACCGCGGATCCATGTCGGGGATCAGCTCGATGCGCAGCTCGCCGTCGCGGACCTTGGACAGCAGCGACCGCAGGCCCGGCGAGTAGTTCTGCAGCAGGGCGCGCAGGTGGGGCTCGTAGGAACGGAACACGTCAGTGAAGCTAACGCCCGTCGACAAGAACCCGGGCAGCACCTGGTCGGCGTCCTTGACCAGCTTGATCAGCTCGTTGACCTGGCCGGGGCCGCGCTTGAGCAGGTCGCGCAGCTCCGGGTCGTAGTTGCGCAGGAACCTCGCGAACTGCTTGGCCGAGGTCGCGAGCTGCCGCAGCGAGTCGGCGTTGTCGGTAGCGATGGACAGCACGCCGCCGGAGCTGCTGATGATCCGGTCGGTCTCGGGCCACACCTCGTCGAGGGTCTGCAGGATCGCGGTGCCCTGGTCGAGGATCTGGCCGAGGTCGTCACCGGTCCCCTTGAGGCCCGTGCTGAGCTCGCCGAGGACGATCCGCAGCTTCTTGTCGTCGATCTGGCGCAGCACGTTGTTGACCGCGACGACCGTCGAGCTCAGGCTCTTCGGTACGTCGGTCGACTCGGCGGGGATCTTGTCGCCACTGGCGAGGAAGGGCCCCTTGACCTGCTTCGGTTGGAAGTCGAGGTACTGCTCGCCGACCGGCGAGAGGCTGCGCACCCGGGCGAGCGAGTCCCTGGGGATCTCGGTGCCGGTGGTGATCGCGATCGTGGCCTCGACCCCCTTGGAGGTGGGCACGATCGAGCGGACCTTGCCGACCTTGATGCCGCGGTAGGTCACCACCGACCCCTCGAACAGGCCGCCCGTCTGCGCGAGCTCGACCTTGACCTCCACCGGCCGCGAGGTCAGCGGCTGGTCGAGGACGGCCGCGAAGATGTAGGCGGTCGTCACGATGAGCACGACGATGATGCCCGCGAGGCTGAGGTAGAGCTTGTTGCCCAGCAGCTTCAGCATTTCAGGCCCCCCGTCCGAACAGGGCCTTCAGGAGGCCGTCGAGTCCGAGCGGGTCGGGGGTGGTGGTCCCCGTCCCGCCGGCGGCGCCGTCGGTGGCCGGCGTACCGCTGCCCTTGGCGCCGGCCTTGGCGCCGGTCTTGTTGCCGCCGAGCAGGGGCAGGCCCTTGAGCAGGTCACCGAGCCCGACCAGGTCGAGCAGGTCGCCCACGACCCCGTTGACCGTGCCCTCGAGCAGTCCGCCGACGTTGAGGTTGTCGATGTGGAGCTCGAGCGCGATGTTGAGGTAGTCGGTCCCGATCACCGCGTCGGCCGAGCCCGACGCCTTGATCACGGCCTGCAGCGACTTCTCGAACGTGCCGTTGTTGGCCGCGAACTCGGCCAGCACGGGCTCGAGCTCGCTGAGCATCGAGAGCAGCTGCTGACGGGTCTTGGTGACGGTGTCGTTCGCCGCTCCGCTGAACTTCTCGACCTCCGCCAGCAGCTCGGTGAAGGCGGGCGTCTTCTCCCGCAGCACCTTGGCCGCCGGGCGGATGTCCTTCAGTGCCCGGTTGATCGTCTTCTTGCGCCCGTTGAGTGTGGTCGAGAGCGCGTTCATCGAGGTGAGCACGCTGTCGATCGCCTGGGTGGTCGAGTTGGCCTGGGTGAGGAACACCGAGGCCTTGTCGAGCAGCGCCCGGTAGTCGCCCTCGTTGCCGTTGAGCGCGGTGTTGAGCTCCTCGGTGACGGTCTGCAGCTGGTCGAGGCCGCCGCCGTTGATGAGCAGCGAGGCCTGGGCCAGGGCGTCCTCGACGGACGGCGCCGTCGTGGTGTTCTCGCGCGCCAGCACCGCCTTGTCGGCCAGTACCTTGCCGTCGGCCGGGTTGGTCACGTCGACGAAGAGCTCGCCGAGCGGCGTGGTGTAGCGCAGTCGCGCCTGGGCTCCGTCGCGGACCTCGGCGTCCTTCTTCACCGTCAGCGTGGCGCGGGCGGTGAAGTCGTCGGCCTCGATCGACTTGACCTTGCCCATGTCGACGCCGTTGACCTTGACCGGTGCACCGACGGCCAGGTTGAGCGCGTCGTCGAACTGGGCCTGGATCTCGATCGTGTCGCCGGAGACCCCGGTCCCGGGGATCGGCAGGTCGCGCATGGTGGTGCCGCACGCGGACAGCAGGCCCAGCGCGAGCGCCAGCAGCGCGACCAGGGCGGTCCGTACGGCGGTCGTGCGCGCCGTCAGCCTCATCGCAGTCATCGCTCCCCTCACGATCCCGGCTGCGTGCCGTTGATGAAGCTGCACAGCGGGCCGAGCAGGCCCTTGCACAGCTGCTGCAGGACGCCACCCAGCGGGTCGAGGATCAACGGGTCGATCCGGACCGGGAGCCGGTCGCCCTGGATCAGCTGCAGGTTCTGCAGCGCCAGCGGCATCACCCGCAGGATCTCGGCGAGCTGGTCCTGCTTGGTCAGCAGGGTCTTCATCAGCTTGGTCGAGCCGTCCAGGCTGTCGACGATGGACTGACGGTTGTCGACCGCGAACTTCGCGACAGTGGTCACCGCCTCGTCGAGCGAGCGCAGCGCCTGCTGGAAGTTGCCCCGCTCGTCGGCGAGCAGCTGCGAGGCCTGCGACACCTGCTGGATGAAGGTGCGCGCGGTGTCCTCGTTCGCCGAGATGGTGGTGAGCAGCACGTCGAGCGACTTCAGGGTCGCGGCGATGTCCTCGCGGTGGGCGGCGATGCCGTCGACTCCGTTGGCCAGCGAGTGGATCGTCTGGTTCAGCAGCGGTCCGCGGCCCTGGAGGGCCGTGGTGCCGGCGTCGATGAACCGCTGGACCGCCTTGGTGGTCTCGGCGTTGCCGCCGATGCCGGTGGCGAAGTCGTTGAGGGAGGCCAGCACCTGGTCGAAGTCGACCGGGGTCTGGGTCTTGTCGAGCGCGATCGTCGCGTTGTCGGCGAGCTTCTTGTCACCCTTGTGGTAGACGGGCGTGAGCTCGACGTAGCGGTCGGTCGCGACCGACCGGGCCACCACGACGGCACCGGCGTCAGCCGGGACCGGCTGCTCGGAGTCGACCTCCATCGTCACCAGCACCTTGTCGCCCTCGGGCTCGATCGAGGTGACCTTGCCGACTGTGACGCCGAGGACGCCCACGTCGTTGCCAACGAACAGGCCGGCCGAGTCGGCGAAGTAGGCCTTGACGGTCATCTTGTCGGACCCGCCGACGACGCCGCAGCCGGTGGTGAGCAGGACCGCGAGGACCGCGACGGCCGCCCCCACCTTCTTGAGTGCCCCGGTCATCGCTGGCACGTCCCTTCCAGCTTGCAGGTGGTGTCGTCGGCAGGGATCGCCGGCGGCTTGACGTACAGCGGGAGGTAGGGGCCGCTGCCGGTGGCGTTGGCGACGTACCGGATCGCGGGCGCCATGTTCTCCAGGAGCCTGGTCAGCTGCTTGTCCTGGCCGTTGAGGGTGTCGAGGACGGCCTTGACGTCCTTGAGCGCCGGCTTGAGCTTGCCGTTGGTCGACTTCACGATCGCGGTCAGCGCCTTGGACAGGTCGGTGGTCTCGACGAGCAGCCGGTGGATCGCCTGGCGCCGGGCGGTGATCTCGCTGACGACCAGGTTGGTCTGCTGCATCAGCCCGACGATGTCCTGGCTGCTGGCCGAGAGCTGGTCGGTGACCTTGCGGGTCGACTCCAGCAGGTCGCCGACCTGGTCGGAGCGCTTCGAGACGACCTCGGAGAGCCGGGCGACGCCCTCGAGGGCCGGCCCGATCTCGTCCTGGCTCGCGCCCAGGGTGCCGGCCATGGCGGTCAGCGCCTTGGCGAGCAGCTCGGGGTCGAGCTCGTCGAGGGCGTCGGTGCCCTTCTCGATGACGTCCTGCAGGTTGTAGGGCACCGAGGTCCGCTCGAGCGGGATCCGGTTGCCCGCCAGGCCGCCGGTGCCGTGCGGGTCGACCTCGAGGTAGTGGGTGCCGAGCAGCGTCGCCACCTTGACCGTCGCGGTCGAGCGGTCGCCCAGCGAGATGTCCGAGTCGAGGGCGAAGGTCACCTGGACGTGGTCGTCCTGGATCTCGATGCCGGTGACCTTGCCGGAGATCACGCCGTGCACCTGGACGTCCTCCCCCTTGCGCAGTCCGGCGGTGTGCTCGAGCAGGGCGGTGTACTTCTTCGTGCCGAAGGTGCTGACACTGAGGAAGATGACCAGCCCGGCCACCAGCCCGATGACGACCAGGGTCACGATGCCGACGCGCAGCGGGTTGCGCTCGTTCATGGGCTTCATCGGCACGCCGCCGACCACGGGCCGTTGTTGCCGACCGGGTTGATGCCCGCACCGTTCTCCGTCAGCGCCACGGAGAGCGAGCAGACGTAGACGTTGAGCGCGTTCTCGTACGACGTGGCCCGGCCGAGCGACTCGAAGACCGTCGTGAACGCGGGGATCGCCTGCACCAGGCTCCCCCGGGACCTCTCGAACATGTCCGCGACCGTGACCAGGCGGTCGGTCGTCTTGGTCAGGGGCACCTTGACCTCCTTGAGCAGCGAGCTGGTCGCACCGACGAGCCGGCTGACACCGTCGATCGACGCCCCGATGGACTTGCGGTCCTCGGCCAGCCCGGTCATCAGCTTGCGCAGCTCGACGACGGTCTGGGAGAGCTCGTCCCCCTGGCCGGCGATGTTGTCGAGCACGGGCTTGAGGTTGGTCATCACCTCACCGATCACGGTGTCGCGGTCGGCAAGGAAGTTGCTGAGCTGACCGGTCTGGGCGAGCAGCTGCTCGACCGTGCCGCCCTCGCCCTGGAGCACCTTGACCAGCGAGGACGCGAGCTTGTTGACGTCGCCGGGCTGGAGCACCTTGAACAGCGGCCGGAACCCGTTGAGCAGGCCGGTCAGATCGAAGCCCGGGTCGGTCCGCGCGATCGGCACCGTGGCGCCGTCCTTCAGCGCGGCACCGCGCTGTGCCCCCTGGATCAGCGAGATGTAGCGCTGGCCGAGGAGGTTCTGGTAGCGCATGACCAGCTTGGTCGTGTCGAGCAGCGGCTGGTCCTTGACCAGCTCGACCTTGATCTCGGCACCGTCGGTCGTCGCCTTGATGTCCTTGACCTGGCCGACCCGGACGCCGGCCGCCTTGACGTCGTCACCGACGCGCAGGCCGCTGACGTCGGCGAACTCGGCCTTGAACTCGTGGGTCCCGCCGGGCACGCCGTTCTGCATGGTGTTGACCAGCAGCAGCAGCATCAGCCCGCTCACGATGGCGAACGCGGTGAACTTGATCGCGATCGAGCGCAGCCCGGTCATCGGCCCTCCCCCCAGAGTCGTCCGACACCCGCGGGGTCGGTGCTGCCCGTGCGGTAGACGGGCTGCTGGCCGCTCGTGTAGTAGGGCGGCGGCGAGAGGCGCAGCGTGCCGTCGGTCTTCACGAAGCCGCCGCGGACCGCCTCGGGCAGGTTGGTGCCGAGCAGGATGTTGACCGCCAGCGCGTCGGTGATGCCGGCCTTCCGGTTGTCGTAGACCGCGTCGAGCAGCACCGCCGATCCGTTGATGAAGTCCACCAGGTTCTTCTCGTTCTTGTTCAGGAAGGCACGCGAGGTCTTCGCCAGGTTGGTGCCGCCGCTGATGAGCGCCGTGATCGCTGCCTCCTGGGTGACGATCGTGTGCAGCGTGACCAGGACGTCGTCGGTCGCGTCGAGCAGCTCGGGCGCGATCTGGTTGACGAGCTGGGTCGTGGAGGCGAGCGCCTGCAGGTCCGCCCGGACCTGCGGCATCCGCGGGTTGATCCGGTCGAGGTAGTCGTTCAATGTGCGGACGGTCTGCCCGATCTGGCCGCCGCGACCGTCGAGCGCCTCGGCCGCCGAGCCGATCGCCGAGGCGAGCTCGGCCGGGCCCAGCGCCTTGACCAGGCGGTCGATGTCGTCGAGGGCCTGCTGCAGCTCCAGGGTCTCCTGGGTGCTGTCGGCCTGCACCTTCGCGCCGGCCTTGAGCTCGCCGGCGGGCTTGCCGTGCACGACCAGGTCGACGAACGTCGTACCGAACACCGTGGCGGGCAGGATCCGCGCCACCACGTTGCCGGGCACGACGTCCATGTCCTTCTTCGACATCTCCATGTCGACGGTGACGCCGCCCGAGGCGGCGCGGCTGATCTGGGTGACCTTGCCGACGATGACGCCGTTCATCTTGACGTCGGAGCCGGACCGCAGCGCGCCGCCGGCGTTGGCGACCTCGGCGGTGACGTGCGGCTTCGAGCCGAACGTGCCGTTGCTGCGCAGGGTGATGAAGGCACCGATGACGGCGAGCGCGACGATCGCGATCAGGCCGCGTCGGGCCAGCTGGTTGCGGGAGATCTCTCGAGCCATGTCGTCACCTCACCCGGAGATCCGGAAGCCCGGGTCGCCGCCCCAGAACACCAGGGTGAGGACCATGTCGAGGAGCACGATCGAGACGATGCTGGCCCGGATGCCGGTGCCCGTCGCCTCGCCGACGGCCTGCGGACCGCCGCCGACGCGCATGCCGTACCAGCAGTGGATCAGGGCCACGGTCAGGGCGAAGATCAGGATCTTGATGATCGAGAAGACGATGTCCCTGCCCTGGATGAACGTCGAGAAGTAGTGGTCGTACTGGCCTGGTGACTGCCCGAACAGGATGACGACCGAGGCCTGCGAGGCGACGTAGCTGCCGATCAGGCCGATCAGGTAGAGCGGAAGGATCGCGACCATGCAGGCGATGACCCGGGTGGTGCAGACGTAGCGCACGGCGCTGACCGCCATCACCTCGAGGGCGTCGATCTCCTCGTGGATCTTCATCGAGCCGATCTGGGCGGTGAACCGGCAGCCGACCTGGGCGCCGAGCGCCAGGGCGGCGATGAGCGGCGCCAGCTCACGGGTGTTGACGCTCGCGGAGATGAAGCCGGTGAGCGGCGCCAGGCCGACGATCTCGAGGCCGTTGAAGCCCTCGATGCCGATCGACGTACCGGCGGCGACCGAGAGCAGGATCATCACGCCGACCGTGCCGCCACCGACGAGGAGGGCGCCGCTGCCCCAGGCGATGTCCTTGATCTGGCGCAGCACCTCCTTGGGGTAGAGGGCGATCGTCGCGGGGATCTCGCGGAAGACCTTGCCGGAGAAGCTCACGAAGGAGCCGAGCATCGCGAGCGTGCTCATCACCGAGTCGGCGATGCCGACGAGTGCGTCGGAGAACCGGGCTCCGACGCCCCGACCAAGCTGGACCCCGGACATCAGGCACCTCCGGGGAAGAGCATCACGTAGGCCTGGGTCAGCCCGACGTTGATCACGGCGAGGATGATGACGCTGAGCACGACGGCCTGGTTGACGGCGTCGGCCACGGCCTTCGGTCCGCCGTGGGCGCTGAGTCCCTTGTGGGCGCACACGATGATCGCGACGAAGCCGAACAGCAGGCCCTTGAACTCGGCGAGGATCAGGTCACCCGGTTGGGCGAGCCCGACGAAGGAGTCGAGGTAGGTGCCCGACGAGATCTGGCCGCCGCCCACGACGATCACGAACGCGGTCGTCATGGCGGTCATCGCGACGATGATCGTCAGCAGGACCGAGACCAGCAGGGCCGCGAGGATGCGGGGCGCGACCAGTCGCTGGATCGGCGAGATGCCCATGACCTTGAGGGCGTCGATCTCCTCGCGCACGGTGCGGGCGCCGAGGTCGGCGCACACCGCGGACCCGACCGCGCCCGCGATCATCAGCGAGGTCACGAGCGGCGCACCCTGCCGGAGCACGCCGATGCCGTTGACCGCACCGATGAAGGACTGGGCGCCGATCTGGTTGGCCGCGGCGCCGATCTGCACGGACGTGATGACGCCGAACGGGATCGCGACCAGGATGGTCGGCAGCAGTGAGACCCGGGTCATGAACCAGCACTGCAGCAGGAACTCGGACCACGAGAACCTGCGGGCGACGATGTCGGAGAACCCCCACTGGATGGACTCCACGGCGAGCTTGACCAGCTCGCCGGTGGTGATCACCCCGGCCCTGAACCGACCGGTCATGTTGTCGAGGACGGACCGTCCCCCGGCGACCACGGTGCTCATCAGGGCAACCGCCTCTCGTGCATAAACACCCCTGCCTGTCTCACCGGTGGAACCGGTTCCAGCCAGCCCCCCGTGACTGCCTGTTGCTCGGTGTAACACTTATCACGCAATTTGGTCACGGCTCCTGAGATGTTCACGTGGCGCCATCCGCGGACCGCGCCGGGGGCGGTGCAGCCCGGCGGCCGCCACGAGGAACGGGACGCGGCCCCGGTGCCCCGCCCAGGGGCGCAGGTACCGGGCCAGCTCGGCGTCGTCGAACAGCCGTCCCTCCAACGCCCAACCCACGTCCTTGGCGACGTGGTAGTCGCCGAAGGACACCGCGTCGGGGTCGCCGAGCGCGCGCTGGCGGACCTCGGCGGCCGTCCACACCCCGATCCCGGGCAGTGCGCGCAACCGTGCCTCGGCCTCCTCCTCCGGCAGGCCGGCGGCTCGCTCCAGGGCCTCGGCATGCCGGGCGGCGGTCACCACCGCCCGGCTGCGCGCAGGGTCGATGTGCAGGCGCAGCCACTCCCAGGACGGGACCCGGCGCAGGGCCGCGGCGTCGGGCTGGACCATCAGCCCGAGCGCGGCACCCGGTCCCGGCGCCGGGGTGCCGTATCGCCGTACGAGTGCCCGGAAGCCGGCGAAGGCCTCCTGGCCGGTGACCTTCTGCTCGATGATCGCGGGCACCAGGGCCTCCAGCACCAGGCCGGTGCGTCCCAGCCGCAGGTGCGGGTGCCGGCGCCGGGCCTCCGCGAGGACCGGGTGGCGCGGCTCGAAGCCGGACCAGTCGTCGGACTCGCCGAGCAGAGCGGGCAACTGCTCGGTCGCCCAGGTGGCGCCGGGCCCCCACGCGCGCGCCGCGATCGCGCCGCTCGCGTCCTGCTCGGAGACGGCGAGCGTCGCCACGCCGTCGGGCGTACGGCAGGCGCGCCAGTGCCGGCCGGCGAGCGCCAGCCGATGGGTCGGGTCACCTCCGCCGTGCCGCTGCTGGCGCAGCAGCGCGCCCACCGGGACGGGACGACCGGGGAGCCACACGCGCTCCGCGTCCGGGGCGACCGGTTCGTCCGGGGAGGTCACGGGAGCACTGTAGGTCCATGGCTGGTCGCTGCGCTCCGGGTCGCGAGAGACTAGGCTCTCTCACGCAACGACGAATGTCTTTCGTTCGTCACCGACCTCTTCCTCAGGCTCCGGAGGGCAGTTGAGCATCGACACGACCCGCAGTCGCCGGGCCCGCCTCGACCAGGAGGCGGTGCTCCAGGCGGCGGAGGCGCTCGTCGACCGCGACGGTTACGACGCCCTCACCATGACCTCGCTCGCCGCCGAGCTCGAGGCCCGGGTCTCCTCCCTTTACAACCACGTCGCGAACCTCGAGGACCTGCGCGCGCTGATCCAGGTGCGCGCGATGCGCCTGCTCGGCGACCACGTCCGCGGTGCCGCGATGGGCCACGCCGGCGTCGGCGGGCTGCGCGCCCTCAGCCACGCGCTGCGCGCGTTCGCCCGCACCCACCCGCAGCGGTACGCCGCCCTCACCCGCCCCCCGATCGACCGTGAGGCCTTCTACGCCGCCGCGCTCGACGCGATCGAGGCACTGGCGATCATGGGTCGCTCCGCCGGGTTGCCCGACGAACGGCTCCTGCAGAACGCCATGGCGCTGTTCGCGTGCCTGCACGGCTTCGTGTCGCTGGAGGTCGCCGGCTACTTCGGCGACCTGTCCGGCACCAATGCCGAGCTCGACCTCGACGAGGTCTACGAGCACGTGATCGACGGGGCCGTCACCGCTGCCTCGCTGGACGCCACGCGCTGAGCCCCGGCCGAGCCATGCTGCTTCGCGACCTCGTCGACGTCTCCCGCCAGGTCGCCGCGACGCGCTCGCGCAAGGAGAAGACCCGGCTGATCAGCTCGCTGCTGGTTGCTGCCCCGGCCGGGGAGCGGGCGCTGGTCGCCCGCTACCTCAGCGGGCGGCTCCGGCAGCGTCGTACCGGACTCGGGTGGCGGGGACTGCAGACCCTGCCCTCCCCCGCCGAAGCGTCGTCCCTCGAGGTGAGCGAGGTCGACGCCGCCTTCGAGGCGATGTCGCTGCTCGGCGGGCCCGGCTCGGTCGGGCTGCGCTCGGCCGCGGTCGCGGACCTGTTCGGCCGGGCCACCGCGGCCGAGCAGGAGTGGCTGCGCGCGGTCGCGGTCGGCGAGGTCCGCCAGGGCGCCCTCGAGGCGGTCGTCACCGAGGCCCTCGCAGTCGCCGCCGGCGTGCCCCTGGCCGCGGTACGCAGGGCCGCGATGCTGGCCGGCGGTGCGACGTACGTCGTGGACGAGGCGTTCGCCGGCCCGGCGGCGCTGGGCTCGGTCGGGCTGACCGTCGGCCGGCCCGTGCTGCCGATGCTCGCCTCGTCGGCGCCCGACGTGGCCGCAGCCGTCGCGAAGGCGGGCTCCGGGGTCATCGGCGTCGACGCGAAGCTCGACGGCATCCGGATCCAGGTGCACCGCGACGGCGACGACGTCCTGGTCGCCACCCGCAGCCTCGACGACATCACCCACCGCCTGCCCGAGGTGGTCGCGATCACCCGCGCACTGCCCGCCTCACGGGTGGTGCTCGACGGGGAGGCGCTGTGGCTGGCCGCCGACGGCCGCCCGCGCCCGTTCCAGGAGACCGCCTCACGCACGGCCTCGGCCGCCGCCGCGGAGTCCGTCGTGTCGCCGTACTTCTTCGACGTGCTGCACCTCGACGGCACCGACCTGATCGACCGTCCCGCCCACGAGCGCTGGCAGGTCCTCGAGGACCTCGTCCCCGCCGAGCACCGAGTGCAGCGCTGGATCGGCTCCTCGGTGGACGAGGCAGCGGCCTTCACCGACTCGGTGCTCGCCTCCGGCCACGAGGGTGTCGTCGTGAAGTCCCTCGACGCGCCGTACGACGCCGGTCGCCGCGGGTCCGCCTGGGTCAAGGTGAAGCCGGTCCACACCCTCGACCTCGTCGTCCTCGCCGTCGAGCATGGCTCCGGTCGCCGCCGCGGCTGGCTGTCCAACATCCACCTCGGTGCCCGCGACCCGTCCTCCCCCACCGGTTTCGTGATGCTGGGCAAGACCTTCAAGGGCATGACCGACGAGATGCTCGCCTGGCAGACCGAGCGCTTCCGCTCGCTCGAGGTCGCCGACGACGGGTGGGTCGTCACCGTCCGCCCAGAGCAGGTCGTCGAGATCGCCTTCGACGGGCTGCAGCACTCGACGCGCTATCCGGGCGGGCTGGCGCTGAGGTTCGCGCGGGTCGTGCGGTACCGCGACGACAAGGGCGCCGACGAGGCGGACACGATCGAGACGGTGCGGGGGCTCGCGACGCCCTGACGGGGAGATGTTGCAACACCGAGTTGCACGTCTCGTACACTTCCCCCATGGCGACCAATGCACCAGCCACCGACGGCCGTCGCAAGGCGGCGGCCGCGCGTCGGAAGGCAAGGCAGGCGGAGATCATCGCGGCGACGCGCCAGATCTTCGACTCCAAGGGCGTGCGGGACGTCCAGATCGAGGAGATCGCGAGCGCGGTCGGGATCAACCGGGCGATCGTCTACCGGCACTTCACCGGCAAGGAGGAGCTGTTCGCGCTCACCCTGGTCGGCTACCTCGAGGAGCTGCACGACGCGATGGCGGCGGCCGCGGCGAGCGGGAGTGCTCCGGGCGAGCGGCTCGAGCGGATCGTGGGGGCGTTCGTCGACTACGGCGTGGCGCACCCCGCGTTCGTCGACTGTGCGCAGGCGCTCATGGTGCGTCCCGGCGAGGAGCTCCTCGACGAGATCGCCGAGGGACCGCTCTTCCGGCTCGGGCGCGGCATCACCTCCTGCCTGACCGTCCTGTCCGACACCCTCAGCCAGGGAGTCGAGGCGGGCGCGTTCGAGCTGAGCGACGACCCGGTGCTGCTCGCCAACGCGCTGTACGCCAGCGGGCTCGGGGCCCTGCAGCTGGCCCGGCTGGGCATCCTCGTCAGCGAGGTCGCGCCCGGCATCCCGACGGTCGGGCAGATCTCGGCGGCGCAGGTGCGCTCCTACCTGGTGCGCTCGGCCCTCGCCCTGGTCACCGCCTGAAGAACCACATCGGCGTCGATCGGACGAACCTGGTTCGTCCGATCGACGCCGATGTCCTGCTCAGCGCTCCATGATCGCGACGACGCCCTGGCCGCCGGCCGCGCAGACCGAGATCAGCGCCCGACCGCCGCCGTTGGCCTTCAGCAGCTTGGCCGTGTTGGCCACGATCCGGCCGCCGGTGGCCGCGAACGGGTGGCCCGCGGCGAGCGAGGAGCCCTTGACGTTGAGCTTGGCGCGGTCGATCGAGCCGAGCGGCGCGTCGAGGCCGAGGCGCTCCTTGCAGAACACCGGGCTCTCCCACGCGGCGAGGGTCGAGAGCACCTGCGAGGCGAACGCCTCGTGGATCTCGTAGAAGTCGAAGTCCTGCAGGCTCAGGCCGTTGCGCTCGAGCATCCGCGGCACGGCGTACGCCGGCGCCATCAGGAGCCCCTCGGCACCGTTGACGAAGTCGACGGCGGCGACCTCGGAGTCGACGAAGTAGGCGAGCACCTCGAGGCCGTGGGCCTCGGCCCACTCGTCCGAGCCGAGCAGGACGGCGGACGCGCCGTCGGTCAGCGGGGTCGAGTTGGCGGCGGTCATGGTCGCCGCCTCACCCTTGCCGAAGACCGGCTTGAGCTTGGCGAGCTTCTCCAGCGAGGAGTCGGCGCGCAGGTTGTTGTCGCGCTCGAGGCCGCGGAACGGGGTGATCAGGTCGTCCTGCCAGCCCTCGTCGTACGACGCCGCGAGGTGGTGGTGCGAGGCGACGGCCAGCTCGTCCTGGGCCTCGCGGGCGATCTGCCACTCCAGCGCCGTCAGCGCCTGGTGCTCGCCCATGGAGAGCTTGGTGCGCGGCTCGCCGTTGGACGGCACCGCGAGGCCGATGTCGCCGGGGCGGATGGTCGCCAGGATCGCGAGGCGGTCCTTGGTGGAGCGCGCGTTGTTGAGCTGGATCAGCTTCTTGCGCAGCTTCTCGGAGATCGCGATGGGCGCGTCGGAGGTGGTGTCGACGCCACCGCCGATGCCGGAGTCGATCTGGCCGAGCTTGATCTTGTTGGCGATGTAGTTGATCGCCTGGAGGCCGGTGCCGCAGGCCTGCTGCAGGTCGATGGCCGGGGTTTCGGGGGCGAGGCGGGTGCTGAGCACCGACTCGCGGACCAGGTTGAAGTCGCGGCTGTGCTTGAGGACGGCGCCACCGGCGACCTCACCCAGACGTTCACCCTCCAGCCCGAAGCGCGCCACGAGGCCGTCGAGGGCAGCGGTCAGCATCTCCTGGTTGGAGGCGGTGGCGTAGGCGCCGTTGGAGCGGGCGAACGGAATACGGTTACCGCCCAGTACGGCGGCCCGGCGAACAGTCTCGGTCATGGATCAATCCTCACGCAGCGGGGCCCTCCGGAGAACCGATTGAGGGCGAGATCACGAAATGTGGACTCAGAGTTACACATCTAGTTACATGGTGTCATGACTGACAAGTACCAGGGCTTCGTGAGCTCCCCGATCGGCAAGCTCCTCGTCAAGAACCTCGGACTGCCGAACCCCACCAAGCTGGACCGCTACCAGGCCGGCGACCCGCTGGTCGACGGCACCGTCCTCGTCGGCGGCCGCGGCCGCCTCGCCGAGTCCCTGCCGGGGCTCCTCGACGTGCTCGGCATCGCCTCGGTCGGCGCGCAGACCGAGGGCGAGAAGTACAAGGGCCTGGTCTTCGACGCCACCGGCATCACGAGCGTCGAGCAGCTCGTCGAGCTGCAGGCCTTCTTCACCCCGCTGATGCGCAGCCTCAAGAGCTGCGCCCGCGTCGTCGTCATCGGTACGCCGCCCGCCCTGGTCGAGGGCAGCGAGGAGATCGCGCAGCGCGCCCTCGAGGGCTTCACCCGCAGCCTCGGCAAGGAGATCGGCAAGGGCGGCACCGTCCAGCTGGTCTACGTGGCCGAAGGCTACGAGGACTCGGTCCTGTCGACCCTCGGCTTCCTGCTCAGCCCGAAGTCGGCCTACGTCTCGGGCCAGGTCGTCCGGATCGGCGCCCACGCCGAGTCCCACGGCTCGGCGCTCGCCGACTGGACCCAGCCGCTGGCCGGCAAGGTCGCCTTCGTGACCGGCGCGAGCCGCGGCATCGGTGAGGAGATCGCCCGGGTGCTGCACCGCGACGGCGCGAAGGTCGTCGGCCTCGACGTCCCGCAGGCCGCCGACGAGCTGGTCAAGGTCATGAACGAGCTCGACGGCGACTGGCTCACCCTCGACATCACCGCCGCCGACGCCCCGCAGCGGATCGCGCACCACCTCAAGGAGAAGCACGGCGGCGTCGACATCGTCGTGCACAACGCGGGCGTGACGATGGACAAGAAGCTCGCCAACCAGACGCCGGAGCGCTTCGGCAAGGTGCTGCAGATCAACCTGGAGGCGCCCGAGCGGATCACCGCCGAGCTGCTCGACCAGAAGGTCGTCAACAGCAACGGCCGGATCATCGGTGTCGCCTCCATCGCCGGCATCGCCGGCAACCTGGGCCAGACCAGCTACGCCGCGTCCAAGGCCGGCGTCATCGGCTTCGTAGACTCGCTGGCCGACAAGCTCGAGGACGGCGTCACGATCAACGCCGTCGCGCCGGGCTTCATCATCACCCAGATGACCGCCGCCGTGCCGTTCGCCACCCGCGAGGTCGGCCAGCGCCTCAACGCGATGGCGCAGGGCGGGCTGCCGGTCGACGTCGCCGAGACCATCGCCTGGTACGCGTCCCCCGCCTCGACCGCCGTCAACGGCAACGTGGTGCGGGTCTGCGGCCAGATGATGCTGGGAGCCTGATCATGGGTGGGATGGCTCTCCCCGTGATGCTGAAGGCCGCGCTGCCCGCGGTCCCCGGCGTGAACCAGCTGCCGGGCATCAAGAAGACCGGCGGCGCGCTGCCGGACCTCACCCTGTCCCGCGACGACGTGCTGGTGGAGCGCTCGGCCGTGGAGCGGTACGCCGCCGTGTGCGGCTTCCCGAACCGCGACGTCGCGCCGGTGCCGTACCTGCACATGCTGGCGTTCCCGCTGCACATGCAGCTGATGACCGACGCCAAGTTCCCGTTCCCGGCCATCGGGTCGGTGCACCTGGAGAACACCATCGTCCAGCACCGTCCGGTGGCGATCGGCGAGACCGTGTCGCTGTCCCTGAAGGCCGACAACCTGCGGGCCAGCACCAAGGGCCGCGCCTGGGACATGAACGTCACCGGCACCGTGGGCGAGGAGGTCGTGTGGGAGTCGGTGTCGACGTACCTGCGCGTCGGCAAGGGAGACAAGGAGAACGGGGACCCCGGGATGTCGCTGAGCTCGATCGCGGCCAAGGGCCCGGTGTGGAGCATCCCGGAGAACATCGGCCGGACGTACGGCGCCGTGTCGGGTGACCGCAACCCGATCCACCTCTACCCGCTGACCGCGAAGGCGCTGGGCTTCCCGCGCCACATCGCACACGGCATGTGGAGCAAGGCCCGCTGCATCGCGGCCCTGGAGAACCGGCTGCCGGACGCGGTCAAGGTCGAGGTCGCGTTCAAGAAGCCGATCTTCCTGCCGGGCAAGGCGCAGTTCGGTGCCGAGGCCAACGCGGCGGGCTACGACTTCACGCTGGTCAACCCGAAGAGTGGTGCGCCCCACCTGCTGGGTCGCACCACCGCCCTCTAGCCGCGTCAGTGGTGCAGGCGCGGCGTCACCTGCCGCGCCTGCTCCTCGGGCATCGGCTCGTAGTGCGCGAAGGAGCGGGTGAAGGTGCCCGCGCCGCGCGTCGAGGCGCGTAGGTCCACCGCGTAGCGGACCAGCTCGCGCTGCGGGACGTGGGCCCGCACCAGGGTCCGGCCGCCGTCGACGTTCTCGTTGCCGAGCAGCCGGGCCCTTCGTGCGCTCAGGTCGCTCATCACCGGCCCGACCAGGTCGTCGGGGACCAGGACGCTGACGTCGTCGTACGGCTCCAGCATCGAGACGCCGGACGCCTGCGCCGCCTCGCGCAGGGCCAGTGCGCCCGCGCTCTGGAACGCCATGTCGGACGAGTCGACACTGTGCGCCTTGCCGTCGGTGAGGGTGACGCGCAGGTCGACGACCGGGTACCCGTGGCGCAGGCCGCGCTCCATCTGGGCGCGCACGCCCTTCTCGACGCTGGGGATGTAGCTGCGCGGCACCGCGCCACCAACGACCTTGTCGACGAACTCGAAGCCGCTGCCCTCGGGGAGCGGCTCGATCTCGATGTCGCAGATGGCGTACTGGCCGTGACCGCCGGACTGCTTGACGTGCCGGCCGTGGCCCTTCGCCGGACTGGTCACGCACTCGCGCAGCGGGACCAGCAGCTCGCGCTGCTCGACAGCCACGCCGTGCCGCTCCGCCAGTCGTTCGAGCACGACGTCCGCGTGGGACTCCCCCATCACCCACAGCACGAGCTGACCGGTGTCGGCGTTGTTGTCGATGCGCAGGCTCGGGTCCTCCGCGGCCAGCCGGCCGAGCGCCTGCGACAGCTTGTCCTCGTCGGAGCGGGTGGCCGCCTCGATCGCGACGGGGAGCAACGGGTCGGGCATCGACCAGGGCTTGAGCACCAGCGGCTTGTCGACGGCGGAGAGGGTGTCGCCGGTCTCCGCGCGAGACAGCCGGGCGACCGTGGCCAGGTCGCCGGCGAGCACCCGCGCGGCGGGCACCTGCGCGGCACCGAACGGGTGCCCGAGCGCGCCGATCCGCTCGTCCTCGTCGTGGTCCTCGTGCCCGCCCTCGGCGGCGAAGAACGACGAGAAGTGCCCGGACACGTGGACCGCCGTGTCCGGCTGGAGGGTGCCGGAGAATACCCGGACCAGGCTGATCCGGCCGACGTACGGGTCGCCGGCGGTCTTGACCACCTCGGCGACCAGCGGACCGGTGGGGTCGCAGGAGACCCGGCCGACGGACGCACCCGCGGGGGTGAAGACCTCGGGCGAGGAGTGCTCCAGGGGCGAGGGGAAGCCGTCGACGCACAGGTCGAGCAGCTCGCCGAGCCCGACGGCGGTGGTGGCGCAGACCGGGACGACGGGGTGGAGGCTGGCGCGGGCGACGGCGGTCTCCAGGTCGGCGACCAGCACGTCGAGGGCGACCTCCTCGCCGCCGACGTAGCGGTCCATCAGGTCCTCGTCCTCGGACTCCTCGATGATCGCCTCGATCAGCTCGCCACGACGCGGGTCGTCGGTGCCGCCGGAAAGCAGCCCGGTGAGGCCATCGGCCCCCGCGAGGTAGACCGGCAGCACCTTGCCGCCGAACGCCTCCCTCGCCTGGGCGACGACCGCATCGACGTCGGCGCGCGGGTGGTCGAGCTTGGTGACCACGACCGCGCGCGGCATGGCGACCTGGTCGCACTCGCGCCACAGGGCGCGGGTGCCCTCGTCGACCTCCTCGTTGGCCGCGACCACGAACAGCGCGCAGTCGGCGGCGCGGAGCCCGGCCCGCAGATCACCGACGAAGTCGGCGTACCCGGGGGTGTCGATCAGGTTCACCTTCACCTTCCGGTGCACCAGCGGCGCCACCGCGAGCGAGATCGAGCGGCCGTGGCTGCGCTCCGCGTCCTCGCTGTCGCACACCGTGGTGCCGTCGGCCGTCGTACCCGCCCGGTTGATCGCGCCGGTGTGTAGGAGAAGGGCCTCCACGAGGGAGGTCTTGCCCGAGTGGGAAGGCCCGACCAGGACCACGTTGCGTACCTGGTCGGGCCCGGTTGCCGCGAGGTCGTGCTCGCCCCGCCTCTCTCCGCGCTTGTCCGCCATGGCTTCACGTAACTCCTGTGGCGGCCCGGAGACAACCCCCGGACACGGGAGGGTCAGCGCGTCGGGCGGATCAGCCCCTCCTGGGCGACGGTGGCGACGAGCGTGCCGTCCTGGGTGAAGATCCGGCCCAGGGCGAGGCCCCGGCCACCGCTGGCCGACGGCGACCACTGGTCGTAGAGCCACCACTCGTCGGCCCGGAACGGCCGGTGGAACCAGATCGTGTGGTCGAGGGAGGCCATCTGCACCTTGTGCGGCCCGTGCTCCGGGTGGGCGGCGAGGGTCGCGCCGAGCAGCGACACGTCGCTGGCGTAGGTGAACGTCGCGAGGTGCTCCATCGGGTCGTCGCTCAGTCGCCCGTCGACCCGGATCCAGACCTGGGTCTTCGACGGGTGCATCGGGTCGGGGTCCATGCCGTGGGCGGAGTTGCCGAGCCAGCGCACGTCGAGCGCTGCCCACTCCTTGCTCAGCCCGTCGTCGGTGCCACGCTCGGCCATCAGCGCCATCAGGTCCAGGCCGTCCTCGGGCGGCCTGACCTCGGGCATGACGTCCTGGTGCTCGAGGCCCTCCTCGGCACGCTGGAAGTTGAGCGACTGGTAGTAGATCGGGCGGCCGTGCTGGCGCGCGAGGACTCGCCGGGTCGCGAACGACTTGCCGTCGCGGATCCGCTCGACGTCGTAGATGATCGGCACCTTGTAGTCGCCGGGCAGCAGGAAGTAGGAGTGCAGCGAGTGCACCTTCATGCCCTCGTCGACCGTCCGGGACGCGGCGATCAGCGCCTGCGCGGCGACCTGGCCGCCGTACACCCGCTGCCGGATGGTCTCGGGCTGCTGGCCGCGGAACAGGTCGGTGTCGAGCTGCTCGAGGTCGAGCAGCTCGACCAGCCTTCGTGTGGCCTCCCCCATGACGCGCTCGCTCATGGCGTTCCTCCGGTCTCGTCAGGCCCCTCGAGGCCGGCCAGGAACTGCTCGAACTGCCGGCCGATCTCCTCGCCGGTCGGCAGCGGCTCGTCCTCGGCCAGGAGGCTGCTGCCCTCCTCCTCGGCGCGCGCGAAGGTGTCGTACTGCTGCTCCAGCGCGGTGACCACGTCGGCGACCTCGTCGTTGGCGGACAGGTAGCGACCGATCTCCTCCTCCCGCTCGTCGGCGGACTCCTGCAGCTCGGAGAGGTCGACGGTGAGCCGGGCCGCCAGCTCGACCTGCTCCAGCAGCGACACCGAGGCCCGCGGGTAGTCGAGCTGGGCGAGGTAGTGGGGCACGTGGGCGACGAAGCCCTGGGCGTCGTGGTCCCAGTCGCCGAGCCGGACCTCGAGCAGTGCCTGGGCACTGCTCGGCACCCGCAGCTCACCGCGCCACGGGCTGGAGCCGGTGAGCAGGTCGGGGTTGTTGGCGTGGTGGGTGATCGCGATCGGCCGGGTGTGGGGCACCGCCATGGGCACCGAGCCCATCGAGACGACCAGCGCGACGTCGAAGCGCTCGACCACCTCCCGAACACCGCGGCAGAACGCCTCCCAGCGGATGTCGGGCTCGGGACCGTGCAGCAGGAGGTAGGGCGTACCGCCGGCGTCGCGCAGCATCCGCACCACCAGCCGCGGGGCCTCGTAGCCCTCGTAGTGGTCGCGCGCGAAGGTCATCGGGGGACGCCGGGCGCGGTAGTCGTGGAGCTGGTCGACGTCGAAGGTCGCGACCACCACTCCCCCGCCGTCGGTCGAGAACGCGCCGGCACGGACCAGGTGGCGTGCGGCGAGCGCGCCGGCGTTGCCGGCGTCGAGGAAGCCCTCGAGCGCCACCACGAGCGCGAGGTTCTCGACGCCCTCCAGCTCGGGCACCTCGTCGACGATGTGGACGAGACGGGGCGATGAGGTCACCCGGAGAGCCTATTCGGTCGGCGGTCGCTGCTGCAGCCGGCTGTGGCTGCGGCCGTAGGCGAAGTAGACGACGAACCCGATCAGCATCCACACGCCGAACCGGATCCAGGTGTCCCCGGTCAGGTTGAGCATCAGGTAGAAGCACATCAGCGTCGAGACCGCCGCGACGACGGGGGCGGCCGGCGTACGGAAGCCGCGGGGCAGGTCGGGTCGGCTGCGACGCAGCACGACGACGCCGATGCTGACCAGCATGAACGCGAACAGGGTGCCGATGTTGACCAGGTGGGCGAGCGTGCTGAGGTCGATGAAGCCGGCCATGGCGGCCACCGCGACGCCGGTCAGGATGGTGATCCGGTACGGCGTCCCCCAGGTCGGGTGCACCTTGGCGAGCCCGCGCGGGAGCAGTCCGTCGCGCGCCATCGCGAAGCCGACCCGGGACTGGCCGAGCATCAGGATCATGGCCACGACGACCAGGCCGATGCAGGCGCCGATCGAGATCAGGTCGGGCATCCAGTCGACGCCGGAGGCTTTGAAGGCGTCGGCGAGCGGCGCCGCGCTGTCGGGGTCGATGTCCTTGTAGCTGCGCAGGCCGGTGACGACGAGGCTGACCGCGGCGTACAGGACGGTGACGATCGCCAGCGAGCCGAGGATGCCGATCGGGACGTCGCGCTGCGGGTTCTTCGTCTCCTCTGCGGTGGTGGCGACGATGTCGAAGCCGATGAAGGCGAAGAACACGATCGCGGCGCCGGAGATGACGCCGGCGAGGCCGAACACCGCCGGCTCGAGGCCGAGCAGGCTGGTGATCAGGGGTACGTCGGCGAAGCCGCCGCTGGACTCGGGTGCGGGCTGCGCGTCCGGGATGAACGGGGTCCAGTTGCTGACGTCGATGTGGGCGATGCCGACCACGATCACGGCGGCGACCACGACCAGCTTGAGCGCGACGACGACCTGGTTGAAGCGGCTGGAGAACTTGGTGCCGCGGATCAGCAGGAATGTGACGAGCAGCGCGATCACCACGGCGGGCAGGTCGATGAGGCCGTCGGCGGCGGAGCTGATCTGGGTCGGCAGGGTGACGTCGACGATGCCCAGCACCTCCTGGAGGTACGCTGAGAACCCGGTCGAGAGCGCCGCGGCGCCGACGGTGAACTCCAGCACCAGGTCCCAGCCGATGATCCACGCGACGAGCTCGCCGAGCGTGGCGTAGCTGAAGGTGTAGGCGCTGCCCGCGACCGGCACGGTCGAGGCGAGCTCGGCGTAGCAGAGCGCCGCGAGGCCGCAGGCGACGGCGGCGATCACGAAGCTCAGCGCGAGCGCCGGACCCGCGTTGCTGGCGGCGACGGTGCCGGTGAGCACGAAGATGCCGGCACCGATGATGACGCCGACGCCGAAGACGGTGAGGTCGAGCGCCGAGAGGTCCTTGCGCAGCCGGTGGTCCGGCTCGTCGGTGTCGGCGATCGACTGCTCGACCGACTTGGTGCGGAAGAGGCTCATGGGCCCTCCTGTCCCGAGTAGGTGCGTTCCATCAGTCCTACACCCCGCTGGGCCAGCTGTGCGGGAGTGACACCGAGGACCTCGGGCAGGACCTGCGCCTGGTCGGCGCCGTCGGCGAGCCGGTCGAGGAGCAGCAACAGCACCGGCCGGCCGTAGACGCTGGCGACGTACTCGCAGACCCACCAGGACACGGCGTACCAGGCCTCGGCGTCGGGGCCGCCGAACTGGGCCGCGCCGGGGAGGTCCGTGACGGTCGCGGCGAGGTCGAGCGCCCGGGCCGGGAGCCGGCGGCGGGCCGGCGCCATCGGCTGCACCGAGACGTACTCGGCGACGCCCTCGCTCAGCCACAGCGGGGCCCCGTGGCCGCGGGAGCCGAGGGTGGCGTGGGTGAGCTCGTGGCGGACCAGGCGGCCGAGCACCCCGACCGGCTGCTCGAGGACCCGTGGGTTGAGGAAGATCCGGTACGACGCGACACCCTGGCTCGCGTCCATCCCGTCGACGGGCACCGCGATCGTGAGGCCGTCGGCGCGGTCGGGGTCGCCCACCGTCTGGTCGGCGAGGCCGCGCAGGAAGGCCGGGTCGCGCAGCGAGTACACGACCACGCCCGTCGGGGCGGTCGCGCTGGTCGACCCGATCACGCTGCGCACGTCCGAGCGCCCGCTGCCGGCCGCGTCGAGCACCTTGCCGGCGTTGCGCACCGTCGTGTCGTCGAAGACGCCGAGGACGCCGACCGCCTCCCGGACCTGGATCGGGCCGAGGTCCCAGGGCTGGAGGTTGCCCGGGTGCGCGGTCTCCCACGAGTAGTCGGTGGTCGAGGTGATGACCAGCCGGCTCTTGTCGGGCGAGGGCGTGAACAGGAACCGGTCGCGGGTGCGGGTGGGCGTGGCGTCGTACCCGTCGAGGCCGAGGCTGAGCACCACCTCGACCCAGTAGTCCTCGCTGCCCTCGACCGGCGTGATCGTGTCGGCGGCGACCTCGTAGTGGAGCTCCCCGACGGGCAGCTGGGCGAGGTTGTCGAAGTAGGCCTGTTGCTCCTCGACCAGGCCGGCGTCCCCGCGGTCGAGCGCCTTGCGGAACCGGGCCACGTCGTGGGTGCGCAGCCCTCGGGCCCGCTTGTCCAGCGTCTTCTGCATCAGGGTCGCGACGTCGTCGTATCCGGAGCCGGAGTACGTCGGCGGCGGCGGGTCGTCGGAGCAGGCGGTGAGCGACAGCAGGAGCAGGGCCAGGGCCGGGAGGAATCCCCTAGCGCGAGCCGTCGACATCGAGGAGCGCCCGTCCTTCCGGGGCGGGGTCCGCGCTGTCCCGAGCGATGTCGTGGAGGACCTCGAGCGCGATCGCCGAGGAGGTGAGCCCGATCCGCTCGAAGATCGCGGCCCGCTTGGCGTGGTCGAGGAAGTCCTGCGGGATGCCGTGGATGCGCACCGGGGTGCGCACGTCGGCGGCCGCGAGGGTCTGCAGCAGCACCGCACCGACGCCGCCGACGACGCCGTTGTCCTCGATCGTGACGACCCGGCGGTGGGTGCGGGCGAGCTCGACGAGCGCGGGGTCGACCGGCTTGACCCAGCGTGGGTCGACGACGGTGACGCCGATGCCCTGGTCGACCAGGCGCTGCGCGACGTCGACGGCGACCGGCGCCATCGAGCCGACGGAGACGATGAGCACGTCGCGGGCGCCGTTGCGGACGAGCACGTCGCAGCCGCCCTCGGCGCCGATGGCCGGCACGTCCTCGGGCGGCGGGCCCTTCGGGAAGCGGACCACGGTCGGGGCGTCGGCGACCTCGACCGCCTCGTCGAGCAGCTCGCGCATCCGGGTCACGTCACGGGGCGCGGCCAGGCGCAGGCCGGGCACGACCTGCAGGATGGACATGTCCCACATGCCGTTGTGGCTGGCGCCGTCGTCACCGGTGACGCCGGAGCGGTCGAGCACGAAGGTGACCCCGCACCTGTGCAGCGCGACGTCCATCAGGACCTGGTCGAAGGCCCGGTTGAGGAAGGTCGCGTAGACCGCGAAGACGGGGTGCATGCCGCCCATCGCGAGGCCGGCCGCGGAGGTCGCGGCGTGCTGCTCGGCGATGCCGACGTCGAAGGTGCGCTCGGGGAACCGGGCCTGGAACTTGTCGAGGCCGACCGGGTGCATCATCGCCGCGGTGATCGCGACGACGTCGGGGCGGCGCTCGCCGATCGCGACGACGTGGTCGGCGAAGTGGTCGGTCCAGATCGGGCCCTTGGGCTTCTCGGCGCCGGTCTGCACGTCGAACGGCCCGGGCGCGTGGAACTGGTCGGCCTCGTGCCGCTCGGCAGGGTCGTAGCCGAACCCCTTGCGGGTGATCGCGTGCACGATGACCGGGCCGCCGAAGCGCTTGGCCTGGGCGAGTGCCTGCTCCATGGCCGAGCGGTCGTGGCCGTCGACCGGGCCGACGTACTTGAGCCCGAGGTCCTCGAAGAGCCCCTGCGGCGCGAGCGCGTCCTTGATGCCCTTCTTCATGGCGTGCAGGGCGTCGTAGGCCGCCGCGCCGACGCCGGGCACCGCGTTGAGGCGACGCTTGACGACGTCGAGGACGTGCTCGTAGCGCGGGTTGGTGCGCAGGCTGGTGAGCGCCGTCGCGAGACCGCCGATGGTCGGCGTGTAGGAGCGGCCGTTGTCGTTGACCACGATCACGAGCTTGGAGTCGTGCTGGATCGCGATGTTGTTGAGCGCCTCCCAGGCCATGCCGCCGGTGAGCGCGCCGTCGCCGATGACGGCCACGGTGTGCCGGTCCTCGCCACGGATGCGGAACGCCTTGGCGATGCCGTCGGCGTAGCTCAGCGCCGTGGAGGCGTGGGAGTTCTCGACCAGGTCGTGCTCGGACTCGGCCCGGCTCGGGTAGCCGCTCAGCCCGCCCTCGCGCCGCAGCGTGCCGAAGTCGCCGGCACGGCCGGTGACGAGCTTGTGGACGTAGGACTGGTGGCCGGTGTCGAAGACGATCTTGTCGCGCGGGGAGTCGAAGACCCGGTGGATCGCGAGGGTCAACTCGACGACGCCGAGGTTGGGCCCGAGATGGCCGGTGTTGGTGGCGACGGTGCGGATGAGCAGGTCACGGATCTCGGCCGCCAGCTGGGTGAGCTCGTCCTCGGACAGGGCCCGCAGGTCACGCGGGGTGGTGATGGTCTCGAGGACAGACATGGGGGCCAGTCTACGGGGCTAGAGGTCGGTGAACGCGATCGCGGGCTCGTGCAGGCTGCCCAGCCAGACCCGGCCGCGGTGCTCCCGCACGCCGGTCACCATGTGGTACGCCGCGCCGTGCTCGCCCGGCGCGAGGTCGAGGTCGTGCACGAGGGTGCCCTGCTCGTCGTACGCGACGACGCGGACGGTCTGCTTCGGCTTCGGCTGGAATTCCTCCGGCAGCCTCGTGGCCAGCTTGCGCAGCACCATCGGGCCGCGCTGCAGCCGCTCGACGAGCGGGTCGGTGGGGCTGGCGATGGTGATCCAGATCAGCCCGTCGGTGCCGCGGGAGATGTTGTCGGGGTAGCCGGGCAGGTCGGCGGCGAGGAGGTCGCGGCTGCCCTGCTTGTCGCCGGTGACCCAGTGGCGTACGACGGTGCGGGCACCGGTCTCGGCGACGCAGACGAAGTCGCCGGCGGCCGAGAGCGCGACGCCGTTGGCGAACGCGAGCCCGTCGAGGACGACCGCGACGGTGCCATCGGGGTCGCGGCGCAGCAGTCGCCCGGTGCGGGTGTTGCGCACGAAGTCGTCCTTCCAGCGGGCGATCCCGAACTCGGTCGAGGAGTCCGACCACCAGATCGTGCCGTCCTCGGCGATCGCCGCGTTGTTGCAGAAGACCATCGGCCGGCCGGCGACGTCCGCGGTGATCAGCTCGACGGCGCCGCTCGCCGGGTCGACCCAGAGCAGACCGCGCTGCGCGTCGCACACGAGCAGCCGGCCGTCCGGCGCGAACTCGATGCCGAGGGGGCGCCCGCCGGTGTGGGCGACCCGATCGACCTTCGTGCCGTCGGGGCTGACCCGGAAGATCGCGCCGTCCTCGGTGCCGGTGAACACACAGCCCAGGTCGGGCCCGGACGTCGCCACGACGACGTCCTCCGCGCCGTGGCCGGGAACGGGGATCACGGTGAGGGAGGTCACGGATCCGACCTTAGCCCCCGTGGTCGGTGAGCTCGCGGTAGCGCTCGGAGGCGAGGAAGGCAGGCAGGATCTCCCGCGCCGCGCGGCTCAGCGGGCGCCCGGCCAGGGCCGCCGGGTCGACGAACACGATCTGGCGCCCCTCCCCGACGACGACGTCGGCATCGGTGGCCCGGGTCGGGGTGGCGTAGAGGCCGACCACGTCGTCGGCGCCGTTGGCCTCGTGGGAGACGGCGAACTCCCGCCACAGGGGCAGCTCCTCGGCGGTCAGGCCGGTCTCCTCGGCCAGCTCGCGGTGGGCGGCGGCGTCCGGGTCCTCACCCGGCTCGACGTGGCCGCCCACGAAGCCCCAGCAGTCCGGATCGAGCCGCGGGTGCTCGTCGCGCTCCTGCAGCAGCAGCCAGCCGCGCGGGTCGACCAGCAGCACGGCCGCGAACCGCTGGCTCACGCGGCGATTCCGCCCGACGGCAGGTCGGCCGGGTCGACGCCACCGTGGCAGGACGCGAAGGGCTCGGGTGCGGTGTCGCCCGCGCCGAACTCCGCGACGAACATCCCGATCCGCGGGTCGTCCGGCCCGGTCAGCGCGAGCTGGCGACCCCAGACCGTGATCACGACCGGTGCCTCCTGGTCGTCGTACGGCGACAGGATGCCGTTGTCCGGCAGCTGCTCGGCGAGCTGCTCGATGCCGGCGGCGTCGACGTCGTCGGTGCGGTAGGTCAGCCACACCGTGCCGTGCTCGAGGTCGTGGACGGCGTTCGCCTCGGGCACCGGCTCGTCGTAGACACCACACTCGAGCCAGTACGGCGCGTGGTCGCCGCCCGCCGGCGGGGACTGCGGGTAGTCGAACTCCTTGCCGGGCGCCAGGTGCTGGTTGGTCAGCCCGGCGTACTCCTGCACGGCGTCCAGGTTGCTCGTGTCGACCTGCGCGGAGGTGTCGCCGTCGCCGGCGTCCGTCCCGGAGTCGTCGTCCTTCGACAGCACGACCGGGACCAGCACCGCGGCCGCGACCACCAGGACCGCGGCGAGCACGGCGAACACGATCGGCAGCGGCGAGCGCCTGCGCGGGGGCGGCGGAGGCGCGAAGCCGGGGGGCGGCCCGTACGGCGGGGGTGGGCCCGGGGGCGGAGGAGGAGGGGGCGGCGGCGGCGGGAACGGCGGCTGGCTCACTGCTCGAGCGCCCGCTCCACCCGCTCCACCTTCGCGGTGAGCTCACCGTTGAAGCCCGGCCGGATGTCGGCCTTGAGCACCAGCCCGACCCGGGGCGAGGTCGCGGCGACCACGTCGACCGCCCGCTTGACGACGGCCATCACCTCGTCCCACTCCCCCTCGATCGTCGTGAACATCGACGTCGTCTCGTTGGGCAGACCCGACTCGCGGACCACCCGGACCGCGGCGGCCACGGCCTCGGACACGCCACCGGTGTCGTCGGAGCTGGACGGGCTGATGCTGAACGCGACGAGCATGCGCCCACCGTAGTCACGCGGGCCTCAGCCGCCGGCGGGCGCCCAGCGGTCGAGCAGGTCGAGGAAACCCTCGTTCGCGCGTTCCCGGACAGCGGCGCTCGGCGTGCCGCCGATGTCGGGATCGGTCACGAACACCCCCTCCACCCAGGCGGCGATGGCCGGCGGGACGGGGGCGTCGCCCAGCTCGCGGGTGCGGGCCTTGAGGTTGCGCAGCCCTTCGAGCTCGGCGCGGACTCCACCGGGGACCTCGGACTCGGCGAGCAGCTCGTCGAGGTTCATGGGCGGGACGCCGACGTTCCCGTCCAACCAGCGCAGGGTCACGGCGGGGCGCACGGCGTAGAAGACCCGCTTGAGCCGGACCAGGTCCGCGCCGACGCGGGCGTTGGCCCACTGGCCGCGCCCGACGTGCAGGTAGTGGCGCCGCACCCGCGCCGGGTCGGTCACCGCGGCCACGAGGTCGAGCAGGTCGTCGCGGAACGCCGGGTCGCCGCCGTACACGTGGGGCGAGCGCAGCCACTCCCCGACCGTCGCGTTGCCGGCCGTGGCCAGGCGCACCGCCTTGGCCAGGTCCCAGCCGTTGACGTCGAGAAGCCCCTCGAGCGGGGTCTCGATGACGTCGCGCGGCGCCCACAGCGACAGGTAGTCGCGCCGCGGCCGGACGAAGAGGAACCGGCAGTCGTAGTCGCTGTCCGGCGACGCGAACCCCCACGCCCGGCTCCCGCTCTCGATCGCCCACGGCACCCGGACGCCGTACGACGCCGCGATGTCGCCCAGTCGCGCGTCGATCGCCGTGACGGTCGCCGGGTCGAAGTCATCGGGGATCGAGCGCATGGGCGGCACCGTACGACACATGCCGAACGGCCCGCCCCTCCGTTGCGGAGGGACGGGCCGTCGGTCTCGAGACGGTTGCTGCGCAACCTCCTCGACCAGCGTGGCGGGTCAGCCGCGGAGCAGGTTCCGCAGGACGTACTGCATGATGCCGCCGTTGCGGTAGTAGCTCGCCTCACCGGGGGTGTCGATGCGGACGACCGCGTCGAACTCGACACCGGTGTCGGTGGTGACCTTGACGGTCGCCGGCGTGGTGCCGTCGTTGAGCTCGGTGATGCCGGCGATCGAGAAGGTCTCCTCGCCGGTCAGGCCGAGCGACTCGGCGTTCTGGCCCTCGGGGAACTGCAGCGGGATGACGCCCATGCCGATGAGGTTGGAGCGGTGGATGCGCTCGTAGCTCTCGGCGATGACCGCCTTGACGCCCAGCAGCGAGGTGCCCTTGGCCGCCCAGTCGCGCGAGGAGCCCGAGCCGTACTCCTTGCCCGCCAGGACGACGAGCGGGGTGCCGGCCTCCTGGTAGTGCACCGAGGCGTCGTAGACCGTGCTGACCGGGCCGCCCTCGACCGTGAAGTCGCGGGTGAAGCCGCCCTCGGTGCCGGGCGCGATCTGGTTGCGCAGGCGGATGTTGGCGAACGTGCCGCGGATCATGACCTCGTGGTTGCCACGGCGCGAGCCGTAGGAGTTGAAGTCACGCGGGGCGACGCCGTGCTCGGTGAGGTAGATGCCCGCGGGCGAGTCGGCCTTGATCGAGCCGGCCGGCGAGATGTGGTCGGTGGTGACCGAGTCGCCGAGCTTGAGCAGGACGCGGGCACCGGAGATGTCGGTGACCGGGGCCGGCTCGTCGGGCATGCCGTCGAAGTACGGAGCCTTGCGGACGTAGGTCGAGGCCTCGTCCCAGGTGAAGGTGTTGCCCTCGGGGGTGGGCAGCGAGCGCCAGCGCTCGTCACCCTTGAAGACGTCGGCGTAGGACTCGGCGAACATCTCCGAGTTGATCGCGCCGGCGATGGTCTCCTCCACCTCGGCCGGCGAGGGCCAGATGTCCTTGAGGAAGACGTCGTTTCCGTCGGCGTCCTGGCCCAGCGCGTCGTTGAACAGGTCGACGTCCATCGAGCCGGCGAGCGCGTACGCGACGACCAGCGGCGGGGACGCCAGGTAGTTCATCTTGATGTCGGGGCTGATCCGGCCCTCGAAGTTCCGGTTGCCCGAGAGCACCGAGACGACGGCGAGGTCGTTCTCGTTGACCGCGGCCGAGACCTCGGGGATGAGCGGGCCCGAGTTGCCGATGCAGGTGACGCAGCCGTAGCCGACCAGGTTGAACCCCAGCTTGTCGAGGTACGGCGTCAGGCCGGCCTTGTCGTAGTAGTCCGACACGACCTGCGAGCCGGGGGCGAGGGTGGTCTTGACCCACGGCTTGCGGGTCAGGCCCTTCTCGACGGCCTTCTTGGCAAGCAGCGCGGCGCCGATCATGACCGACGGGTTGGACGTGTTGGTGCAGGAGGTGATCGAGGCGATCGTCACCGCGCCGTGGTCCAGCGTGAAGCTGGTGCCGTCCTCGAGGGTGACCTCGACCGGCGTGGAAGCGCGGCCGCCGTCGGTCGCCGCCGCGGAGAGGTGCGCGTTGGGCGCGTCCTCGCCGTTGGACTGCGCCGGGTCGTGGGAGGGGGCGTCCGAGCCCGGGAAGGACTCCTCGACGGCCTCGTCGTAGCCCGTCGTGTGCTGCACCTCGCCGGCGTAGTCGACCAGCGCGGTGCGGAAGGACTCCTTGGCCTCGGAGACGAGCACGCGGTCCTGCGGGCGCTTCGGGCCGGCGATCGAGGGGACGACGCTCGCCAGGTCGAGCTCGAGCTTCTCGGAGTAGCGCGGCTCGGCGGCCGGGTCGAGCCAGATGCCCTGCTCCTTGGCGTACTTCTCGACGAGAGCGATCTGCTCCTCGGAGCGACCGGTCAGGCGCAGGTAGCTGGTGGTCTCGCCGTCGATCGGGAACACCGCGATGGTCGAGCCGAACTCCGGCGACATGTTGCCGATGGTGGCACGGTTGGCCAGCGGCAGCGCCGCGACGCCGGGGCCGTAGAACTCGACGAACTTGCCGACGACGCCGTGCTTGCGGACCATCTCGGTGATCGTGAGGACCAGGTCGGTGGCGGTGGAGCCCTCGGGCAGCTCGCCCGACAGCTTGAAGCCGACCACGCGCGGGATCAGCATGGAGACCGGCTGGCCGAGCATCGCGGCCTCGGCCTCGATGCCGCCGACGCCCCAGCCGACGACGCCGATGCCGTTGACCATGGTGGTGTGCGAGTCGGTGCCGACGCAGGTGTCGGGGTAGGCCAGCAGCTCGCCGTCGACCTCACGGGTGAAGACGGTGCGGGCGAGGTGCTCGATGTTGACCTGGTGGACGATGCCGGTGCCCGGAGGAACGACCTTGAAGTCGTCGAAGGCGCCCTGGCCCCAGCGCAGGAACTGGTAGCGCTCGCGGTTGCGCTCGTACTCGATCTCGACGTTGCGGGCGAAGGCCTCGGGCGTGCCGAAGACGTCGGCCATGACGGAGTGGTCGATGACCATCTCGGCCGGCGCGAGCGGGTTGATCTTGGTGGCGTCGCCGCCCAGGTCGGCCATGGCCTCGCGCATGGTGGCGAGGTCGACGACGCAGGGGACGCCGGTGAAGTCCTGCATGATCACGCGGGCAGGCGTGAACTGGATCTCCTTGTCGGGCTGGGCGGTCTCGTCCCAGCCGGCGAGGGCCTTGATGTCCTCGGCCGTGATGTCCGCGCCGTCCTCGGTGCGGAGCAGGTTCTCGAGCAGCACCTTCAGCGAGAAGGGCAGGCTCTCGACGTCGAGGCCCTCACCCTTGACCGCGTCGAGGCGGAAGATCTCGTAGGACTTGCCGTCCACGTCCAGGGTGCTCTTGGCGCCGAAGCTGTTCTTGCTGGCCATCGCGTCTCCGTCCTCATCGACTTCATCGTTGTCGGTAGGTCTCCTGTTGCATCCTGCCGCCGCGAGCGGCGGATCGGATAGTGAGGCTGACCTAAGTCTTGCGGACACCGGGCTCCCGATATCTCTTGACGTCAAGATACACGATCGGCGGGCAGATCTCCATGGAGGTCCGGCGCCGGCGCGTTGGGAGCGTCCTCGGCGAACTGGGTCCGGTACAGCTCCTCGTAGCGACCGCCCGCGGCCAGCAGCGCGGCATGCGTGCCCCGCTCGACGATCCGGCCGTCCTCCACGACGGCGATCAGGTCGGCGGCCCGGATCGTGGAGAGCCGGTGCGCGATCACCAGCGCGGTCCGCCCGGCGAGCGCCTCCCCCAGCGCCGCCTGGACGGCGGCCTCCGAGGTGGAGTCCAGGGACGCCGTCGCCTCGTCGAGGATGACCACCCGGGGCTGCTTGAGCAGCAGCCGGGCGATGGTGAGCCGCTGGCGCTCGCCGCCGGAGAGCCGGTAGCCGCGCTCCCCCACGACCGTGTCGAGTCCGTCGGGCAGCCCGCGCACCAGGTCGGCCAGCCGGGCCCGGGACAGCGCGTCCCACAGGTCCTGCTCGTCCGCCTCCGGCCGGGCCAGCAGCAGGTTGCCGCGGATCGTGTCGTGGAACAGGTGGCCGTCCTGGGTGACCATGCCGACCGCGCCGCGGATCGAGGAGGCGGTCAGGTCGCGCACGTCCACCCCCGCCAGGCGTACGGCGCCCCCGTCGACGTCGTACAGCCGGGACACGAGCTGCGCGATGGTCGACTTCCCGGCGCCCGAGGAGCCGACCAGGGCCACGACCTGCCCGGGCTCGGCACGCAGGGAGATGCCGTGCAGCACCTCCTCGCCGCCGCGGGTGTCGAGCGTGGCGACCGCCTCCAGCGAGGCGAGCGAGACCTTGTCGGCCGAGGGGTAGGCGAACCGGACGTCGTCGAGCTCGACCGCGACCGGACCGTCCGGGACCGTGCCGGCGTCGGGCCGGTCGGTGATCAGTGGCTCGAGGTCGAGCACCTCGAAGACCCGCTCGAAGCTGACCAGCGCGCTCATCACCTCGACCCGGGCGCTGGCCAGCGCGGTGAGCGGCGCGTAGAGCCGGGTGAGCAGCAGGGACAGGGCGACCACGTCACCGGCGTCGAGCGTGCCGTCGAGGGCAAGGGTGCCGCCGAGGCCGTAGACGACAGCCACGGCGAGCGCGGACACCAGGGTGAGCGCGGTGACGAAGGTGGTCTGCACCATCGCCGTGCGCACGCCGATCTCGGCGACGCGCTCCGCCCGCGCCGCGAACTCGACCGACTCCTGCTCGGGGCGGCCGAACAGCTTGACCAGCGTCGCCCCCGGCGCCGAGAACCGCTCGGTCATCTGGTTGCCCATCGCGGCGTTGTGGTCGGCCGCCTCCCGCTGGATGCCGGCCAGCCGGCGCCCCATCCGCCGCGCCGGGACGACGAACACCGGGAGCAGCACGAGCGCGAGCAGGGTGACCTGCCAGGAGATGCCGAGCATCACGACCAGGGTCAGCACCAGGGTCACCAGGTTGCCGACCACGCCCGAGAGGGTCTGGCTGAACGCCCGCTGTGCCCCGATCACGTCGTTGTTGAGCCGGCTGACCAGCGCACCGGTGCGGGTCCGGCTGAAGAAGGCGACCGGCATCCGCTGCACGTGGTCGAACACCGCCGTACGCAGGTCGAGGATCAGCCCCTCGCCGATGCTCGACGACAGCCAGCGCGACACCAGCCCGAGTCCCGCGTCCAGCACCGCCAGCACCGCGATCGCCATCGCCAGCCGCAGGACGACCGAGCGGTTGTCGCCGGCGACGATCGCGTTGACGACGTCGCCGGCCAGCACCGGTGTCGCGACCGCGAGCCCGGCTGTCACGACGCTGAGGACCACGAACCCGATCAGCTTGCGGCGGTGGGGACGCGCGAAGCGCAGGATCCGCTTCGCGGTCGCGGTGCTGAACTCCCGCTCCTCGTCGGGTCCGTGCATCCCCCGGTACACCTGGTTCCAGGCGATCGACTCCATGCTCATGTCGCCGAAGGTAGAACCTCAAGCCGACATGAGGACAAGCCGGAGAGGTCAGGACCGGGGAAAATCACCGAAAAAAGATTCGTCCGGCCTGTCGTACCGGCCCTGCGCCGTTCGTGGAGAGGATGTCAGCGCCCCCATCCCGACCCCGGAGGTCATCCATGCGCACCCTGATCTACACCGCCTTCGTCTCGCTCGACGGCGTCGTCCAGGCCCCGGCCCCGGAGCCCGACTACCGCAACGGCGGGTGGACCTTCCAGGGCATCGACTTCCTCCCGGAGGTCTACGAGCTCAAGGGCCGCGAGCAGGAGGAGGCCGGCGCGCTGATGCTCGGCCGGGTCAGCTACCAGGCCTTCGCCCCGGTCTGGCCGACGATGACCGAGGAGTTCCCGAAGTACAACGCGATGCCGAAGTACGTCGTCTCCACCACCCTCAAGGAGGACGACCTCGTCACCGACTGGGGCGAGACGACGATCCTGCGCTCCGTCGACGACGTCGCCGCACTGAAGGAGACCGACGGCGGCCCGATCTCGATCCACGGCTCCGCGAGCCTGGCCCGCGGCCTGGCGGACGCCGGCCTGCTCGACCGCTACCACCTGCTGGTGTTCCCGTGGGTCCTCGGCGCCGGCAAGCGGATGTGGAGCGAGACCGACAAGGACCGCCAGCGCCTGGAGCTCGTCGAGAGCGAGTCCTACGCGAACGGCGTGCAGAAGCTCTGCTACGCCGTCGTGCGCTGACGCCCTACAGCACGACCGTCGGCTTGACCCGGCTCGGCGTCCACACCCGGTGCCTGCGCGCGACCAGCGAGGTGAGCACCAGCGCACCGACCAGGTACGCCGCCAGCACCAGCACCGCCGTGGACGCCCGGGCCGGGTCGCCGCCGTACATCAGCTGGCGCAGGCCGTCGACGGCATAGCTCATCGGCAGCATCTGGTGCAGCCAGTGCAGCGGTTCGGGGATGGTCTGCCACGGGAAGGTGCCGCCGGCGGTGACCAGCTGCACCACCATCAGGACCAGGGCGAGGAACTGGCCCGGCGTGCCGAGCAGGGCGTTCATGAGGTGCACGATCGCGACGAAGGTCGCCGAGATCAGGATCATGAACAGCCAGGTCCGCAGGCTCTCGACGATCCCGACGTCGAGGGCGAGCGCCACCACGGCGAAGGCGAGGGTCATCTGGGCCGCCCCGATGAGGGCCGGCGGCAGCCAGCCGCCGACGGCGATCCGCAGCGGGTGCTGGTTGGCGGCCAGGGCCCGGCTGGACAGCGGGCGCACCAGGAGGAAGAGGACGTAGCCGCCGATCCAGGCGGCCAGGGCCAGGAAGAACGGCGCCAGTCCCGCGCCGTAGTTGCGGGCTGCCGCGTCGCTGCGGGCCTGGACGTCGATCGGGTTCGCGATCGTCTCGGCGATCTGCTGGCGTGACTCCTCGGTGGTGTCGGGCACCTTCTCGACGCCGGCGGCGAGCCCGTCGCGGAGCGTGCCGGCACCCGTCGTCAGCTGGCGCAGGCCCTTGCGCAGCTCGACGGTGCCGTCGTGCAGGGTGGCGGCGCCCTTGTCGAGGCGGGCTGCTCCGGTCTCCAGCTCCCCGGCGCCGTCGCGCGCCTGGCGGATGCCGTCGAGGAGAGCCGGCGCCGAGCGGGCGAGCTGGTCGGCACCGTCGGCGACCCGGTCGGCGCCGCCGGCGAGCTGGTTGAGCTGCTTGCGTACGTCGCCCGCCTTGGTGTCGACGTCGTGGACCTTGCCACCGACCCGGTCGTAGACCGCGAGCAGCCGGTCCTGGGCGCCCTGGTCGATCCCGAGCTGGTTCATCTGGGCGACCAGATCGGCCCGGCCGCCGTCGTACGCGAGCCGGGCGCCGTGGACCGCACCCGCGATCCTGTTGCCCGCGTTGGCGACCTTCTGGTCACCGTCGGCGACCTGACGGGCGCCGTTCGCCAGCTTCCTCGCCTGCTGGGGCAGGGGCGCCGTACGCGTGGCGAGGGTGGTCAACCCGTCGTGCAGCTGGGTCGCGCCGTCGTGCAGCTGCCCGGTGCCGTCGGCGAGCCGGGCGCTGCCGTCGACGAGCCTGCGTGAGCCCTTGCGGGCCTGCGTCAGCCCGTCCTGCAGCTGGCCGGCGCCGTCGGCACCCTGCTGGAGGCCCTGGCGGACGTCGGCGATGCCGAGCAGGAAGGTGCCGACCGCCTCCTGGGAGACCTTCTGCCCGATCGCGTCGCGCACCTTGGTGGCGACGGTGTTGGCGATGGTGGTCGACAGGTAGGAGTTCGCGTCGTTGGTGAGCATCGTGATCCGCGCCTGCTCCGGGTCGCTCCCGGAGCTGCTGGTCAGGGCGGCGGAGAAGTCGCGCGGGATCAGCAGCGCGAAGTCGTAGGTGCCGTCGTCGACGCCGGCCTCGGCGGTGGCGCGAGAGACCTCGTGCCAGCCGAAGTCGGCGGACTCCAGCAGCTGGTCGGCCACCTCGCGCCCGGCGTCGAGCTGCTTGCCGTCGAGCCCGGTCGCACCGGTGTCCTCGACGACCAGGGCGGTCGGAACCCGGTCCAGTGCCGAGTAGGGGTCGTGGTTGGCATAGAGGTAGAGGCCGGCGTAGATGGTCGGCACCGTGACCAGGGCCAGCACGGTGATGCGGCCCATCCGGATGCTCAGCAGGCGGGAGAGCTCGCTCCAGGCGATGCGCAGGGTGTTCACGCCGCACCTCCGATCGTGGCCGTGTGGACGACCTCGCCCGCCAGGTCCACCGCCTCGCTCACCGTCACGAGGACGCCGAGCCCGTCGTCCGCGGCGGCCCGGACGACCGGCCACCAGTCCCGGCGGTGCAGGCCGTGCCGGTCCGGCGAGACCAGCACCAGGAACCGCGCGCCGGGTCGCGCCGCCCCCAGCTCAGTCAGCGAGCGGATCCGGTCGGCCGGCGGCACGTCCTCGGTCCGCAGCCCCGGCCCGGTGGCGAGCCGGTGCTCGCGCAACCACGCCGACGCCGCCCGCGGGCCGGCGGGCCGACCCGCGAGGGCCAGCTCCTCGGCCACGACCACCCGGAACGGCACGCTGTCGTCCGGCTCGGTGACCCCGGGTACGTCGACCAGCACCACCGCCGCCTGCAGCGCTCCTGGCTCGGGGTCTTCACCGAGCGCGACCGTGCCGCCGGTCAGCCGGAGCCGCCCGGCCAGGGCGAGGGCCAGAGCCACGTTGCCGTGGCCCGGCCGGCCCACGGCGACCACCACCTCGCCGGCGACCAGCTCCACCGAGGTGGGTTCCAGCAGCCCCGAGACCGCCCCGTCCGTCATGACCAGGTTCGCCATGGCGGCCAGTCTGCCGTGTCGGTCAGGTCGTGCCGTGGACCCGGTGCGCGATCGCCGAGAAGACCGCCAGGCCGACGGCCAGGGCGTCCTCGTCGGGATCGAAGGTCCCGGTGTGCAGGCCTCCGCCGGCGGCACCGGCCCGCCCGCAACCGAGCATGAACATCGCGCCCGGCACCACCTGCTGGTAGTAGGCGAAGTCCTCCGAGCCGAGGTGCGGTCGCTCCAGCTCGATGAGCTGCGCTCCCGGGGCGAGGGCCTCACGAGCCGCCATCCGGACGGTGGCGGCCAGGTCCGGGTCGTTGACCACCGGCGGGAAGCCCTCGACGATCCGCACGCCCGCGTGCGCGCCCATCGACGCGGCGACGGCCTCGGCCGTCGTGGTCAGTCGCTCACGCAGCAGGATCTTGTCGGCCGACTCGACGCACCGGATCATGCCTCGCACCTCGGCGGCGCCGGGGATCACGTTGACCGCGTCGCCGCCGCGGACCGATGCGACGTTCAGCGTGGCCACGCTGAACGGGCTGAGCGTCGCGCACAGGCCGTCGAGCGCCGTGACGATCCGCGCGGCCACCGACACAGCGTTGACGCCGAGCTCGGGCTGGGAGCTGTGCGCCTCACGTCCGGCGACGGAGATCTCGAACTCGTCGTCGGTCGCCGTCAGCGCACCGTCGCGGAGCGCGATCGAGCCGGTCGGCAGCTCCGGGACGACGTGCAGCGCGAAGATCCGCTCCACCCCGGCGTCGCTGAGCCCTCCGGCGTCGATGACCCGCTGCGCGCCGCCGTTGGCCTCCTCTCCCGGCTGGAAGACGAAGACGACGGTGCCGGTCAGCCCATCCGCCTCGGCGGCGAGCCGCTCGGCCAGCCCCAGCAGGATCGCGGTGTGCATGTCGTGCCCGCAGGCGTGCATCACGCCCGCCACCGCGGACCGGAACGGCAGCGCGGTCTCCTCCGTGATCGGCAGCGCGTCCAGGTCGGCGCGGAAGGCGGTGACCGGGCCCGGCCGACCGGTGTCGAGGGTGGCGACGACCCCGGTCCCGGCGACACCGGGGCGGTACGGCAGGCCGATCCGGTCAAGGTGCTCGCAGACCAGTCGGGCGGTCCGGTGCTCCTCGAAGCTCAGCTCGGGGTGCTGGTGGATCGACCGGCGCACCGCGAGGGCCGTCGCCGACGCGGCCGCCACGACGTCCGTGGACACCGCTAGCGCGCCGGGAGCTCGGCGAGCCGGCCCAGCAGCGTGTGGGTCGTCTCGGAGTTCGCGTAGATCTTCCGGATGCCCTGCAACGCGTACTCGTGCCGCTGCGGGCTGAGCGCGCCGACGGCGTCCTCGATCAGGTCGACCTGGTAGCCGAGGTCGGACAGGTCGCGCACCGACGCGCTGATGCACTGGTCGGTGTAGAAGCCCACCACCAGCACCTTCCGGGCGCCCAGGTTGCGCAGCACCTGGTCGATGTGGGTGCCGACGTGGATGCCGGAGCAGGTCTTGTTGAGGACGACCTCGTCCTCGCGCGGCATCACCTCGGGGAGGAACTCGGAGTCCTTCGAGCCCGGCGGGTAGAACATGCCGGCCGACCGGTGCAGGGCGCCGGTGTCGGCCGCATCGGGGAGATGGGACTGGATGCGCACGTGGATCGGGCGGATCCCGGTCTCGCGGCACCGCTCCAGCACGGCCGAGATGTTCGCCACCGTCGCCCGCATGTCGGCCTCGATGCGGTCGAGGACCGGGAGCATGGGCTCGGAGTCGACGCCGAGCGCGGCGAAGGTCTTGAGGAACGCGTCCTTGGTGATGCACTCCTGGATGTCGATCAGGACCAGCACCGTGTCCGCCGGGTCGAGCGGCACCGGGGTCGCGTAGATGCTGGAGCTGAGCCCTCCGTAGTAGGTGTCGGCGAAGGCGTTGACCATCTCGTCGGTGACGGCGGACGGAGTCGAGGTCATGAGGGGTCCTGTCTGTGAGGGCGGCGCCCGAGCGCGAAATGGTGTGCCCTCACTGTAAAGGGGTGCCGGTCCTCGTCAGCAGCGCGACGCACTCCACGTGGTGCGTCATCGGGAACAGGTCGAAGGCGCGCAGCGACGCGAGCCGGTAGCCGTGCTCGGCGAAGATCGCGACGTCGCGGGCGAGCGCGGCGGGGTCGCAGGCGACGTAGGCCACCGCGCGGGGTCCGCGGGCAACGACCTGCTCGACGACGGCCCGCTTGGCACCGGCACGGGGCGGGTCGAGGACGACGAGGTCGGCGTGACCCCAGGCGGCGGGCAGGCCGGTCGCGAGCACGGAGGCGACGTCGCCCGGCACCGCGGTGAGTCCCGGGCAGTTGCGCTCGGACAGGGCCGAGGCGGCCAGGTCGCCCTCGACGGCGGCCACCCGTCCGGTGGGCCCGACGGCCTCGGACAGGAACCGGCTGAACAGCCCGACGCCGGCGTACAGGTCGAGCGCGCTCTCCCCCGGCCGCGGGTCGAGGGCCTCGAGCACCGCACCGACCAGGGCCTCCGGGGCGCCCGGGTGGACCTGCCAGAAGCCACCGTCAGCGACCTCGAAGCCCCGCCCCCGGACGTCGTACGACGGACCGGTGGGCGCCTCGAGCAGGCACTCGTCAACCGGGATCACGTCGTGGGAGCGGTGCTTGCGCATGCCGCGCCGGCCGTCGGGCAGCGGGACGTAGCGTTGGCGGGTGCGCCAGCGCAGTCCGTCCTCGTCGCCGGGCACGGCCTCGACGCTCACCTCCACGTCGAGGCGGGCCACCCGGCGCAGCTGCTCGCGCACGACCTCCGCCTTGAGGGCGCGCTGGGCCGGGAGCGCGACGTGCTGGAAGTCGCAGCCGCCGCACAGCCCGGGGCCGGCGTACGGACAGGGCGCGGGCACCCGGTCGGGCGAGGGCGTGAGCACCTCCACGGCGTCGGCGCGCCAGAACCGGTCGCCTTCGGTGCCCTCGGTGATCTCGAGGACCACCCGCTCACCGGGCAGGGCGTGGCGCACGAAGACCACCCGGTCCTCGACGCGGGCGACGCAGTGGCCGCCGTGCGCGACCGGGCCGACCTCGGCCTCGAAACGGCGGCCGGCCACCGAGCTGCCGCGGGCGGTGCGGGCCCGGGGGCGGCGCGACGGTCGGCGGGCGGGCCGGCTCACCGCGGGGTCTGCCGGTCGTTGCCGACCACCCGACCACGACGCAGGTCGCCGGCGTGCACGCGGTGCTCCTCGCGCTCCTCACGCTCGAGCGCGAGCTTGGAGGACCGCAGCTGGTAGGGCACCGAGATGACCATGACGCCGGGGGTGAACAGCAGCCGGCCCTTGAGTCGAAGGGCGGTCTGGTTGTGCAGGAACTGCTCCCACCAGCGCCCGACGACGTACTCGGGGATGTAGACGGCCACCACGCCGCGCGGGTTGGACCGGCGGATCGCCGAGGCGTACTCCACGATCGGCTTGATGATCTCGCGGTACGGCGAGTGCAGCACCTTGAGCGGGACCCCGGTGTTGCGCTCGTCCCACTCCTCCAGCAGCCGGGCGGTGTCCTTCTGGTCGACCGACACGTAGACGCCCTCGAGCGCGTTGGGCCGGGTCGCCTTCGCGAAGGCCAGCGCCCGCAGGGTCGGCTTGTGCAGCTTGGAGACGAGCACGATGGCGTGCACCCGGGTCGGCAGCGCCTTGTCGGTCTCGTCGGCGGCGAGCTCGCGCGCCACGTTGTCGTAGTGCTTCTTGATGGCCTTCATCAACGCGAAGAAGAAGCACATGGCGAGGATGGTGATCCAGGCGCCGGCCAGGAACTTGGTGATCAGCACGATGACCAGGACGACCGCGGTGAGGCCCAGGCCGAACGTGTTGATCGCCCGTGCGCGCTGCATCCGCCGTCGTTCGCCGGCGTCGGTCTCCGTCGCGAGGTGCCGCGTCCAGTGCCGGATCATGCCGAGCTGGCTGAGGTTGAACGAGACGAAGACGCCGACGATGTAGAGCTGGATGAGCTTGGTGGTCTGGGCCTCGAACACGACGATGAGCACGATCGCCATGACGGCGAGGAAGACGATGCCGTTGCTGTAGGCGAGCCGGTCTCCCCGCGAGCCGAGCGCACGGGGGGCGAAGCCGTCCCGGGCGAGGATCGAGCCGAGCACCGGGAAGCCGTTGAAGGCGGTGTTGGCGGCCAGCACGAGGATGATGCCGGTGACGGTGACCACGAAGTAGAAGCCCGGCGAGAAGTTGCTGAAGACGCCGTTCGCGATCTGCGAGATCACCGGGTGCTGCTGGTAGTCGTCCGGCACGGCGTCGCCGCCGGCGGTGCGCAGTCGCTCCAATGCGTGCGGGTCGACGAACCGGATCGCCATCTGCTTGGCCAGCACGATGATGCTCATCATCATGCTGACCGCGATCAGGCCGAGGAGCAGCAGCGTGGTCGCCGCGTTCTTGCTCTTGGGTCGCTTGAAGGCCGGGACGCCGTTGGAGATCGCCTCGACGCCGGTCAGCGCCGCACAGCCGGACGAGAAGGCACGAGCGAGCAGGAAGATCAGGGCGACCTGGTTGAGCGGGCCCTCCCAGCCCTCCTCCGGGACGATCTTGAGGTCCGCGCTCTCCGCGTCGGGCAGGCTGCCGGCCAGCAGCTGGACCAGCCCGTAGGCGCACATGCCGAGGATGGCGAACATGAACAGGTAGGTCGGGATGGCGAAGAACGTGCCCGACTCGCGCACACCCCGCAGGTTCACGGCCGTGAGCAGCACCACCGCGATCGTCGCGACCATGACCTCGTGGCCGATCAGCTCGGGTATCGCGCTCGCCGCGTACTGGGACGCGTTGGAGATCGACACCGCCACCGTGAGCACGTAGTCGACCAGGAGGGCGCTGGCGACGGTCACGCCGGCGGTCTTGCCGAGGTTGACCGTGGCGACCTCGTAGTCGCCGCCGCCCGACGGATAGGCGTGCACGGTCTGGCGGTACGACGCGACCACCGTGAACATCACGAGGGCGACGGCGAGGCCGATCTTCCACGACCAGGTGTAGGCGCTCGCGCCGGCGATCCCGAGCATGATGAAGACCTCGTCGGGCGCGTACGCCACCGACGACAGGGCGTCGCTGGCGAACACCGGGAGCGCGATCCGCTTGGGAAGCAGTGTCTCCCCGAGCTGGGCGCTGCGCAGCTTGCGTCCGAGGAGGATGCGCTTCGATACGTCTCCGACACCCACGAGCGACAACGGTAGGGCATCTCCCGTGGGATAGCGTGCTCACCGTGCACGTCGTGATCATGGGCTGCGGACGAGTCGGCTCGACCCTGGCCCGCAGCCTCGAGGACCGCAACCACACCGTGTCGATCATCGACAGCGAGCCGGACGCCTTCCGGCGGCTCGGCCCGGGCTTCAACGGCGACAAGATCCCGGGGATCGGCTTCGACCAGGAGGTCCTGGAGAAGGCCGGCATCCGGCGCGCCGACGCGTTCGCCGCGGTGTCCAGCGGTGACAACTCCAACATCATCGCGGCCCGGGTCGCCCGGGAGACCTTCGGGATCCAGCAGGTCGTCGCCCGGATCTACGACCCCGGCCGCGCCGAGGTCTACCAGCGACTCGGCATCACCACGGTGGCCACCGTGAAGTGGACCGCCGACCAGGTGCTGCGCCGGATCCTCCCGGCCGGTGCCGAGCCCGACTTCCGCGACCCGTCGGGCACGATCCGCGTCGACCACATCCCGACCCCCGAGGTCTGGGTGGGCGCGCGGGTGGGCCAGCTCCAGGAGCAGGCCCGCTGCCGCGTCGCGTGGATCGACCGTCTCGGCGAGGGCCTGCTGCCCGACCGCGACAGCGTGATCCAGGAGGGCGACATGCTGCACCTGGTCACCCGCGAGGAGTCCGCGGACCAGGCGTACAAGGTGCTGGCCCGCGGGCCCGAGCACGAGGGCTGAGAGGGAACCAGAGATGCGCGTCGCCATCGCCGGAGCAGGTGCCGTCGGTCGCTCGATCGCCCGCGAGCTGATCGAGAACGGCCACGAGGTGCTCCTCATCGACAAGTCCCCCGCCTCGATCCGGCCCGAGCGGGTCCCCGACGCCGAGTGGCTGCTCGCCGACTCCTGCGAGCTCTCCTCGCTCGAGGAGGCCCGCCTCGACAAGTGCGACGTGGTCATCGCCGCCACCGGCGACGACAAGGCCAACCTGGTCACCTCGCTGCTCGCCAAGACCGAGTTCGGGGTCCCCCGCACCGTCGGCCGGGTCAACCACCCCAACAACGAGTGGCTGTTCACCGAGGCCTGGGGCGTGGACGTCAACGTCTCCACGCCGCGGATCATGTCGGCGTTGGTCGAGGAGGCCGTCAGCGTCGGCGACCTGGTGCGGCTGTTCACCTTCCGCAAGGGCAACGCCAACCTGGTCGAGATGGTGCTGCCGGCCGACTCGCCGTACGTCGGCAAGGCCTCGGGCCTGATCCCGCTCCCGGAGAACTGCGCCCTGGTTTCGATCCTGCGCGACGGCCAGGTCTACGTTCCGACGCCCGAGCAGCCGGTCGAGTCCGGCGACGAGCTGCTGTTCGTGGTCCCGGCCGAGGCCGAGGACGAGCTGGAGCGGCTGCTGGCGCCGGGCTCGCACCCGGAGAAGTAGGTCAGGCGGGCTCGGCGTCCGCGTCGGGCTCACCCGCGGCCGCCTCCAGCGGCGTCGCGTTGCGGGCGAGCAGCCAGAACATCAGCGAGAACGCCGCGATCCGCAGCACCCAGCCGAGCCCGAGCCGCAGCACCGCGATGATCGTGACCGCCACCTCGGCGCGGATCACGTCGTGGTGGCCGAGCAACCAGACCGGACCCTGCAGGAGCACGCCGATGGCGCCGGGCGCCAGCATCAGCCAGGTGAGCCGGCTGCACAGCCGGACCACCTGGTCGTTCTTGCGCCACTCGAGCGGGTCCTCGGCGCCCACGCCGAGCATGAAGCCGAGCATCGGCCAGCGCAGCAGGCAGGTCGCGGCGAGGACGATGGAGTAGACCCCGCTGTAGAGGATGCCGGGCAGGAAGTAGGCCAGCGCCTGGTCCGAGGCGTCGCCGCCCGAGCCCGCGGCCCAGCGGACGAAGACCCAACCGATGGCGAGGCCGAAGATCGCGTTGAAGACGTACTGCGTGGTGCTGCGCTGCACCAGCCGCAGGACCAGGGCGATCGCGGCCACGATGCCGGCGGCGACCAGGGCCAGCTCGATCTGCTTCGTCGGCAGCCAGAGCAGGGTGAACACGAGACCCGGCAGCGCCGCCTCGATCGCGCCCCGCCGGCCGCCGAGGGTCGTCGCCAGCTGACGGCGCACGAGTGCCTCGACGGTGTCGACGCCGATCGGGTGGGAGCTCGCCGTGTCCTCCACGGCGCGCTGCGGTGCGTCCTCCGGCATGCTCACAGCAGCTCGTAGCGCGGGTTGTAGAGCATCCGGGTGCCGTCCTGGGTGCCGATCCGGCCCCGCACCTCGAGCGCGCGGCCCGGATCGATGCCGGCGATGCGCCGGCGGCCCAGCCAGATGACGGTCACGACGCCGGTGCCGTCGTAGAGCTCGGCCTCGAGGGCCGGCACGCCGCCCCGGGGGCGCAGGGTGACTGTGCGCAGCGTGCCGCGCAGCCGGACCGGCTCGCGGTCGGGTGCGTCGCCGATGCAGACGACTCCGCTGCCGCTGAACTCGGCACGGAGGTCACGGGCCTCCGCCTCGTCGGGATTGGCCCACTTGCTGATCGTGCGCCGCAGGCGGCTCTTGGTGCGCATGGGACCGGTCAGCTGGTGGGTACGGCGCGCGGCGTGGCGCCCTCAGGCAGCGAAAGAGGGAGCTGCTCGCCGACAGGCATGGCGTGGGCGCCGCGGCGTACGGCGACCTGGGCGATCGCGGCCTCCCAGGCGTCGGCCGTCTCGGGGTCGCGGGCCGGGTCGCCGAGCAGCGTCGCGCGCAGCAGCCAGCGGGGGCCGTTGATCCCGATGACGCGGGAGGTCTGGGTGCCGGTGGCGCCGTCGGGGCGGGTCATCCGCACCTCGCACACCAGCTCGGTGCCGAACCGGCCCTCGCGCTCGGTGGCGGTGCCACCTCGGCGCGCGGCGTCGGCGGCGATCTGCGGGCGGATCTCGCTCCACAGGTCGCCGTTGCGGGGCGCCGCGAAGGCGCGCAGCTCGAGGGCGCCGGCGTCGCTGGCGAGGAGCACGGCACGGACCGCACCGGACTGCTCGTCGACCTGCACCCGCAGCTCACGGTCCTCCGTCGGCGCGACGAGCAGGGAGCCCAGGTCCAGCCGGGCCACGCCGTCGTCGGGGAGGTCGTCGGCGTCATAGGGACCGGCGGCCGCGTCACCCGCGGCCTCGGCGGTCTCGCGGGCACCGGTGGTCTCGTCCACCGCGTCGTCGACCGACGGGTCGGCAGCCTTGCGCCGCAGCCTCACTGTGTCCTCCTCGTCACGCCGCTCGGGCCGCTGTCGGCCCTCACGACTGGAATCCTCCGGTTGAACCGTAGCCGCCGCTGCCACGCACGCTGTCCGGAAGGGCGCTCACCGCCTCGAACCGGGCCCGCTCGACCCGCTGGACCACCAGCTGGGCGATGCGGTCTCCCCGGCGCAGCGTGATCGCCTCCACCGGGTCGTGGTTGATCAGCAGCACCTTGATCTCTCCACGGTAGCCCGCGTCCACGGTTCCCGGGGTGTTCACGATCGACAGGCCGTGCTTCGCGGCCAGGCCCGAGCGCGGGTGGATGAGCGCGACGTACCCCTCGGGCAGTGCGATCGCGATCCCGGTCGGGATCAGCGCCCGCTCACCGGGGGCCAGGTCGACGTCGACACCGGCGACCAGGTCGGCGCCCGCATCACCCGGGTGGGAGTAGGCGGGCAGGGGCAGCGCGGGGTCGAGCTGCTGGACGGCGATCACCAGATCAGCGGAGTCGTCAGGCACGGGGAGACCCTAGCGACCCCTCACGACGAGGTCCGACCGGCCGGATGGGATCATCCTCCCCGTGAGCGAGAGTGCGAGCTACCAGGAGCGGCTGCGGGTCCCGCTGCGCTGGTGGGCCCAGGGCACGATGCTCGTCGCGACCCTGTGGCTGACCCTGATCGTCGCGCTGATCGGCCACGCCGCCTGGCTCGCGTGGGTGGTGACCGGCCTGGTCCTGGTGGCGATGGCGGCCTGGCTGCGGTCCTACGGTGGAGCCCGGATCGTCGTGTCCGACGGCTGGTTCCGCGCGGGCCGGGCCCGGATCGAGATGTCGTACGTCGGCGCGGCCGAGGCCCTCGACGCCGACCGTACCCGGCGGGTGTCGGGTCCCGAGGCCGACGCTCGGGCGTACCTGCTGCTGCGCCCCTACCTGCGTCAATCGGTCAAGGTGGAGATCACCGACCCGGCCGACCCGGCGCCGTACTGGCTGGTCAGCTCCCGCCACCCGCGCGCCCTGGCGACGGCGCTCAACACCCGGGACCACTAGCACCCACTAGGCTCGGGTGCATGGCAAAGGACAGCTCCAAGGTCTGGTCGGCGTTCTCCCTCGTCGCTGCGCTCGGCGCCGCGTCGGTGGCCAAGAAGGGGCTGGACACCAGCTGGCGCGCCGCGACCGGCAAGAAGCCGCCGGTCAACCCGGCCGACCCCGATGTCGACGTCTGGGAGGCGGTCGCGTGGGCGGCGGCCAGCGGCACGTTCATCGCGCTCGCCAAGATGCTCGCCCAGCGCCGGGCCGCCGGCTACTACCTGAAGTCGACCGGCCAGCTGCCCCCGGGCCTGCGCAAGGGCGACGCCTGAGGGACCGACCGGTCAGGAAATGACAGAGCGGCCGTGGCGGTCAGACCGCCCCGGCCGCTCGTCGTCTGTCAGACGCAGTCCTTGCAGATCATCTTCTTCGGATCTGCGAGCTGGCTGCGGTGGTGGACCAGGAAGCAGCTCATGCAGGTGAACTCGTCATCCTGCTTGGGCTTCACCTCGACCGCGAGCTCCTCGTGGGAAAGGTCGGCGCCGGGCAGCTCGAACGACTCTGCTGCCTCGGTCTCGTCCTCGTCGACCTTGCCCGAGTTCTTGTCGTGGCGGCGCGCCTTGAGCTCTTCGATGCTCTCCTCGGACTGCTCGTCCTCGTTCTTGCGCGGTGCGTCGTAGTCAGTCGCCATGACCGGTTGCTCTCTCCCCTCAGTGGCCGCCACCCGCACGGGAAGCGTGCGGATGGGCGCGGCAGATTGTGCACCATGGGAGCCGGTTCGCGACACCCGGGTCGGTGCGAGTCCCCAGAACAGTGGACGGGGCGGTCCTATTCCCCGGTCGCCACGGCGAGGAATCCGGCGGTCCGGACGGCCTCCAGGAGCTCGTCGAACCCGTGATCGGGGCCACAAACGACGGCCTCCTGTCCGCCGGCGCCGACGGTCACGAGGAGCCGCGCCCCGGCGAGCCGGGCGAGGAACCCGCCGGCCGCGTGGTCCCACAGGTGGACCCCCTCCTCGACGTACCCGTCGAGGGCTCCCTCGGCCACCCGGCACAGGTCGAGCGCGCACGAGCCGGTGCGCCGGATGTCGCGGATGTGCGGCAGGAGCCGGGCCGCCGCGGCGGCCTGGACCTCGCGCACCGGGCGGGTGTAGTTGAAGCCGGTGGCGACGAGCCGGTGCGCGAGCGGCGCGGGACCACGCACCGTCAGGGGAACGCCGTCGCGGGTCGGTACGCCGCCCGAGTGGCCGGCGTAGAGCACGTCCTTGGCCACGTCCATCACGACGCCGGCGACCACCTCGCCGTCGACCTCGGCGGCGATCGACACGGCGTACTCCGGGATGCCGTAGAGGAAGTTGACGGTGCCGTCGATGGGGTCGACCACCCAGCGCACCCCGGAGGTGCCGGCGAGGTCGTCGCCCTCCTCGCCGAGGAAGGCGTCGTCGGGGCGGGCCTCGAGGACCAGGCGGCGGATCAGCTCCTCGCTGGCCCGGTCGGCCGCGGTGACCACGTCGATATCGCTGGACTTGGTGGCGGCGACCGAGACCCCCTTCGCGGCGTGCTCGCGCACCAGGACGGCGGCCGCGCGGGCGACGTCCTCGGCCAGGGCGCGGAGGGCGGCGGGCTCGCTCATCCGCGGCCGGCCGTGCAGCAGCCCAGGGGGCAGTGGTCGCGCGGCACCGGCGTCAGCGTGCGCTCGCGGGAGGCCCGGGCCAGCAGCAGGTCGCGGATCGCCGCCACGAACGCCGGGTGGGTGCCCGCGGAGGCTGCCCGGCGGGCCGGGAGGCCGAGCCGCTCGGCGGTCGCCAGCGCCTCGGTGTCGAGGTCGTAGACGACCTCCATGTGGTCGGACACGAAGCCGACCGGGACCAGGACGACGGCCGCGGTCCCCTCGCCGGCGAGCTCCTCGAGCCGGTCGTTGACGTCGGGCTCGAGCCACGGGACGTGGGGTGCGCCGGAGCGCGAGCAGTAGACGAGCTCGTGGGGTCGCTCGACGCCGGTGGCGGCGGCGACCTGCGCGGCGACGGTGGCGGCGACCTCGAGGTGCTGGGCGACGTACGCGCCGCCCTCTGGTCGGTCCGCGGGAGGACCGCTGGACTCGCTCATCGAGATCGGGATCGAGTGCGTGACGAACACCAGCCGGGCGGCGTCGCGGACCTCGTCGGGCAGGTCGGCCAGGGCGGCGAGCACCCCGTCGGTGTTCGCGGTGACGAAGCCCGGGTGGTCGAAGTAGGCGCCGACCTTGTCGATCTCCGGCGCGACCAGACCCTCGGGCACGGCGGCGAGCGCCGCCTCCAGGTTGTCGCGGTACTGGCGACAGCTCGACCAGGAGGAGTAGGCCGACGTGGCCAGGCACAGCACCCGTCGTACGCCGTCGCGGGCCATCTGCTCGACCGTGTCGGCCAGGTAGGGGTCCCAGTTGCGGTTTCCCCAGTAGACAGGCAGGTCGAGCCCGTGCTCGGCGAGGTCCGTCTCGATCGCCGCGATCAGCGCCCGGTTCTGGTCGTTGATCGGCGAGCGGCCACCGAAGAGGAAGTAGTGCTCCCCCACCGCCTCGAGGCGCTCGCGTGGGATCCCGCGGCCGCGGGTGACGTTCTCGAGGAACGGTACGACGTCCTCCGGCCTCTCCGGTCCGCCGAAGGAGAGCAGCAGGAGCGCGTCGTAGGGGTCGGTCGATCGTTCGGTCGGTCGGGAGTCCGGCGCGACCTGCTGCTGATTGGGCACGTGCCCATCGTAGGGAGGACGATGAGCACGCAATGTTGCAGACCTATCGCCAGATCTTCACGCCGGCCACCGCACGCTTCAGCCTCGTCGGGCTGGTCGCCCGCCTGCCCATCTCCATGGTCGGGCTCGGCATGGTCCTGCTCGCCGAGCACGAGACCGGGTCCTACGGGTTCGCGGGCTCGGTGTCCGCCGTCGCCGTCATCGCCAACGCGGTCTTCGCGATCCCGCAGGGCCGGCTCATCGACCGGCTGGGCCAGGGCCGGGTGCTGCCGGTCGTCATCACGCTGTGGGGCGTGGGCCTGGCGCTGGCGATGGGCTCGCTGTCGTGGGACTGGCCGACCTGGTCGACGTACGCCTTCGCGATGCTGGCCGGCGCCTCGCTGCCGTCGGTCGGCACCTGCGTACGAGCCCGCTGGTCGCACACGCTGGCCGATCGGCCGGCGCTACTGCACACGGCGTTCTCGTTCGAGGCCGTCGGCGACGAGGCCGTCTTCATCGCCGGCCCGGTCGCGGTCACCCTGCTCGCGACCTCCGTGCACCCGGCGGCCGGGCTCGGCACCGCGCTCGTGGTCGGCCTCGCCGGGACCTGGGCCTTCGCGCTCCAGCGCGCCACCGAGCCGCCCGCCCACCCGCGCGCCGACCGGACCAGTGCCCGCCCGCCGATGCCGTGGGGAGCGATCGCGCCGCTCACTCTCGTCGGTGCAGCCCTGGGCATCGTGTTCGGCGGGGCCGAGGTGGTCACCGTCGCCTTCGCCGACGAGCAGGGCCACCAGTCCCTGTCCGGCATCTACCTCGCTGTCTGGGCGCTCGGCAGCCTGCTCGCCGGGGTGGTGTCCGGGGCGATCACCTGGCGGCGCGGCCCGCTGGCGCGGCTGCGGATCGGGGCGATCGGCATGGTCGTCGCCACCCTGCCACTCGCCTTCGTGCCCAACCTGGTGGTGATGGCGCCGGTGCTGCTGCTCAGCGGCCTGGCCATCTCCCCCACCCTGATCGCGACGATGTCGCTGGCCGAGCAGGTGCTCCCGCACGCACGGCTCACCGAGGGCATGGCGTTCATCCAGACCGGCCTGGCCGTGGGCCTCGCGCCCGGCGCCGCCGTCGCCGGGGTCGTCATCGACGAGGCGGGCGCCTCGCCGGCGTACCTCGTGTGCCTGGTCGGCGGCGTCCTCGTCCTCGTCGGCGCGCTGCTCATCCGGGTCGGGCCGCGGCCGGATAGCGTGCCTCCCCATGAGCACAACCCCGAGCAGACCGACCGGGCAGACCGCGCCGAGCTGGCGTAACTGGTCCGGCCTCGAGTCGGCCGACGGCCTCGAGGTCGTCCAGCCGGCCGACGCCGTCGAGGTGGCCGAGATCGTCCGCCGGGCCCGGGACGCGGGCCGGACGGTCAAGAGCGCGGGGACCGGGCACAGCTTCACCGGCATCGCGACCCCGCGGCACGTGCACCTGCGCCCCGAGCGGATGCGCGGGATCGTGGCCGTCGACCGTGACGCGATGACGGTCACGGCGCTGGCCGGCACCCAGCTCAAGGTGTTCAACGCCGAGCTCGCCCGGCTCGGGCTGAGCCTGCACAACATGGGCGACATCGCCGAACAGACCCTGGCCGGCGCGATCTCGACCGGCACCCACGGCACCGGCGGACGCGCGGCCGGCCTCGCCGCCCAGGTCGTCGGCCTCGAGCTGGTCACCGGCACCGGCGAGGTGCTGCGCGCCAGCGCCGCCGAGAACCCCGACGTCCTCGACCTCGCACGGGTCGGCCTCGGCGCGCTCGGCGTGCTGACCACGATCACCTTCGCCGTCGAGCCGCTGTTCCTGCTCCGCGCCGAGGAGCAGCCGATGTCGTGGACCGACGCCCTGGCCGCCTTCGACGACCTGACCGCGGCCCACGACCACGTCGACATGTACTGGTTCCCCCACTCCGACCGGATGCTGACCAAGCGCAACACCCGGCTCGGCACCGACCTGACCGCCGCCGAGCCGCTGGCCCGCTGGCGGGCCTGGCTCGACGACGACCTGCTGTCCAACAAGGTCTTCGGGGCACAGACCGCGGCGCTCAACCTGGTGCCCCGCGCGATCCCCGCGGCCAACCGCTTCGCGTCGCGGCTGCTCGGGCCGCGCACCTACACCGACCTCGCCCACAAGGTCTTCACGACCGAGCGCGACGTGGTCTTCCGCGAGATGGAGTACGCCGTCCCCCGCGAGGCCGGGCTCGACGCGCTGCGCGAGTGCCGCACGGCGTTCGAGCGCTCCGGGCTCACCGTCTCCTTCCCGGTCGAGATCCGGGTGGCGCCGGCCGACGACGTGCCCCTGTCGACGTCGTACGACCGCGACTCCTTCTACCTCGCCTTCCACACCCACCGCCGCGCCGACCACCACGCCTACTTCGCAGTGATGGAGCCGATCCTGCGGGCCCACGGCGGCCGACCGCACTGGGGCAAGCTGCACACCCTCGACGCCGCGGACGTCGCCGGGCTCTACCCGCGACTGCCCGACGTCCTCGCCCTGCGCGAGCGGCTCGACCCCGACCGGGTCTTCGCCAACGCCTACCTCGAGCGGGTGCTCGGTGGCTGAGCCCGGGGAACGTCCTGCCTGCCCGTGCGACTCCGGGCGGACCTACGACGACTGCTGCCGCCCCTACCACCGCGACCCCGGCTCGGCGCCGACCGCCGAGGCGCTGATGCGCTCGCGGTACTCCGCGTTCGTGAAGGGGCTCGCGTCCTACCTGCTCCACACCTGGCACCCCGCCACCCAGCCCTCCTCGCTGCAGCTCGACGACCGCATCGAGTGGACCGGCCTCGAGGTGCTCGCGGCCCAGGCCGGTGGCCCCGAGGACAAGCGGGGCATGGTCGAGTTCGTCGCCCGCTTCACGCGCGACGACCTGCCCGGTTCGCTCCACGAGATCAGCCGGTTCCGCAGGCAGGGCGACACCTGGCTCTACGTCCGCGGACGGGCCCGCTGGAGGGCGTAGGCTCGCCCGATAACCTGAGCACGACGCAGACCAGCATCCGCAGAGCACTGACGACAGCACTGACGACACAGAGCATCGACGACCCGAGGGCAGCATGACCGACACGGCGGACCAGGGCGGCACCGGCCGCCCCGTGCGCCTGACCCTCGCCGACGGCCAGTCGTCCGGGTCCGACCGGCGGCGCCTGCTGCTGGTCGACGACCAGGGCGGTGAGTTCACGCTCGACATCACCCCCGACCTGCGCGCAGCCGTGCGCGGCGACTCACCGCGTCGATTGGAGACACCGATGAGCAGCAGCATCCGGCCCCGCGAGATCCAGACCCGGATCCGTTCCGGCGAGTCCGCGGAGGCGGTGGCCGAGGCCGCCGGCACGTCCGTCGAGGCGATCATGCCCTACGTCGCCCCCGTGCTCGCCGAGCGCGAGCATGTCGCCGCGCGGGCCCAGAAGGCCTCGGTCCGGCGCACTCCCGGCGAGGGGCAGTCCGGTCCCTCCGCCAGCCGCGTGCTCGGCGACGCAGTCGCCGCCCACCTGCGCGGGCGCGGCGGCAACCCCGAGGCCGTGGCCTGGGACGCCTACCGGCGCGACACCGGTCGCTGGGTGCTCACCGGCACCTTCGAGACCGGAGAGCGCGGCGGCGTCGCGCGGTTCACCTACGACGCCCCCGGCAACTACGTCCTCTCCGACAACGACGACGCCCGCTGGCTGATCGGCGAGGTGCTCGCGCCCGCCGTCCCGCCGGCCCGCGACGACCTGCAGCAGGTCCGCGAGCGGCGGCTGGCCGCCGTACCCGAGGACCTGCCGCTGGGCGGCGAGGCGCTCGACCACGTCGACGAGACGCTGCCGCTCGGCGACTCCATCGACCAGGCCCTGGACCTGGTGACCGGCGAGGCGGCCGATCCGCTCGCCGACGAGCCGATCCGCGCGACGACCCAGGAGCCGGCCGCGGCGGCCGAGCCGACGGCCGAGGAGGCCGCGGCGGAGACCGAGGCGGAGCGCGCCAAGCATCGCCGGCCGGTGCAGAAGAAGCGCGGTCGCGCGTCGGTCCCGAGCTGGGACGAGATCATGTTCGGCGGCGGCGACCAGTAGTTAACTGACCAGTAACGGAGCAGGGCAAAAGCGCGTAGCGTTCGCGCATGGCCTACTTCGTGACCGGCGCCACTGGATTCATCGGGCGCCACCTCATCGCCGAGCTCGTCGACCACCGGGAAGGCCCGGTCTTCGTCCTCGTGCGTGCGTCGTCGCTCCCGCGCATGGAGGCACTGGTCCGGCAGTGGGGCTCCGAGCGGGTGCAGCCCGTCGTCGGCGACCTCACCCGGCCCGGGCTCGGGGTCGACCCGGCCTGGGTCGCCGAGCATGCCGGGACGATCGACCACTTCTTCCACCTCGCCGCGATCTACGACATCACCGCCGACGACGCGACCAACGACGCGATGAACATCGACGGCACCCGCAACGCCCTCGCCCTCGCCGAGGAGCTGCGGGCCGGGGTGTTCCACCAGGTGTCCTCGGTCGCCGCGGCGGGCGACTACCACGGCCGGTTCGACGAGACCATGTTCGAGGAGGGCCAGCCGCTGCCCTCGCCGTACCACCGCACGAAGTACGAGTCGGAGAAGATCGTCCGCGACGAGGCCACCATCCCGTGGCGTGTCTACCGGCCGGCGATCGTGGTGGGCCACTCCGAGACCGGCGCGATGGACAAGATCGACGGGCCCTACTACTTCTTCCCGCTGATCAAGCGACTGCGCGACTCGCTGCCGGCCTGGCTCCCGCTGGTCGGGCTCGACCTCGGCGACACCAACCTGGTGCCGGTCGACTACGTCGCCAAGGCGATGGACCACCTCGGCCACCTGCCCGACCGCGACGGCGAGGCGTTCCACCTGGTCAACCCGGAGCCGCAGCCCGTGATCGAGATGATCAACGCGTTCTGCTCGGCGGCCGGCGCCCCGCGCTTCGCGACGCCCGTCGACCGCTCGATCACCACCGCCGGCCCGCTCGCCCTGATCCCGCGCGCGCTGCGCCCGATCAACGTGATGAACGCGGTCGTCCGCTCCGCCCCGGCCCAGCTGGTCCTCGACCAGACGATCGGCCGGCTCGGCGTCCCCGCCGAGGTGTTGGCCCACACCTCCTTCCCGTCGGTCTTCGACTCGCGCATCACCGAGAAGGCGCTCGCCGGCTCCGGGATCAGCGTGCCTCCGCTGGAGACCTACGTGCGCGCGCTGTGGGGCTACTGGGAGGAGAACCTCGACGACGCCACCGGACGCGACCCGAAGGCCGTGGCCGCACTGAAGGACAAGTACGTCGTCATCACCGGCGCCTCCTCCGGCATCGGCCAGGTGGTGGCGCTCAAGGTCGCCCAGGCGGGCGGCATCCCGGTGCTCGTGGCCCGCGGCAAGGAGAAGCTCGAGGCGACCCGCGACATCATCGAGCTGCGCGGCGGCCGGGCCGAGGTGTTCCCCTGCGACCTGTCCGACCTGGAGGCGATCGACCGGCTGTGCGAGCAGCTGAGCACCGAGCTGCCGAGCGTCGACTACGTCATCAACAATGCCGGCCGCTCGATCCGGCGCTCCCTCAAGCTGTCGCAGGACCGGTTCCACGACTTCGAGCGCACCATGCAGCTCAACTACTTCGGCGCGATCCGGCTCGTGATGGGCCTGATGCCGCAGCTGCACGAGCAGCGCTCGGGCCACATCGTCAACATCTCCTCGATCGGCGTGCAGACCAACCCGCCCCGGTTCTCGGCGTACGTCGCCTCGAAGGCGGCCCTGGACGCCTGGAGCAATGTCGTCTCCTCCGAGGTCGTCGGGCACGGCATCACCTTCACCAACGTGCACATGCCGCTGGTGCGCACGCCGATGATCGCGCCGACCAAGATCTACGACAAGTTCCCCACGATCTCCCCCGCCCAGGCCGCCGACGTGGTGATCAAGGCGATGGTCGACAAGCCCCACGAGATCAACACCGCGCTCGGTACCGCCGGCGAGCTCGCGCACACGATCGCGCCGCGCACCGCGTTCCGGGTGCTCAACCTGGCCTACCAGGTATTCCCGGACTCGGCCGCGGCGAAGGGCCAGAAGCCCGCGTCACAGGCGGCGGCTGCCGCCGAGGAGGCGCCCGCCTCGAACCGGCGCGAGACCGAGCAGATGCTGATGGCCCAGCTGTTCAGGGGCGTTCACTGGTAGCAACCGGACGCGAGGGGTCGGCCACCCACTCGCTCCAGCTGCCCGGGTAGAGGGCGGCGGTGACCCCGGCGAGCTCCAGCGCGAGCACGTCGTGGGCCGCCGTGACCCCCGACCCGCAGTAGACCGCGACGTCGGCGCCGGGCACAGCACCCACCTCGGCGTACGTCGCCGCCAGGCTCGCGGGATTCCGGAACCGGCCGCGCTCGTCGAGGTTGCGGCCGGTCGGCACGTTGACCGCGCCCGGCACGTGCCCGGCCACCGGGTCGATCGGCTCGACCTCGCCGCGGTAGCGCTCGGCCGCCCGCGCGTCGACCAGCACGCCCGCTGCCCGCACGGTCGTCGCGTCGACCACCGGCAGCGCGCCGGGAGCGGCGGTGAAGTCGCCGGCCACCCGGGGCGCGCCGTCGCCGGTCGCGACCTCGCCGCCCGCCTCGCGCCAGGCGGTCCAGCCGCCGTCGAGCACTCGGACGTCGGCGTGGCCGTGGTACCTCAGCAGCCACCAGCCCCGCGCCGCCGCGTGCCCCGACCAGTCGTCGTACACCACCACCGGCCGGTCGGCCCGCACCCCGACCCGCCGCATCGCCGCCTCGAAGACCGCGACGTCCGGCAGCGGATGCCGGCCACGCTCCCCCGGCTCGGCGGCGAGGTCGCGGTCGAGGTCGACGTACGCCGCCCCGGGGACGTGGCCCGCGGCGAACTCCGCCGGCCCGGCGGGCCCGCCCATCCGGTAGCGCACGTCGAGGAGGGTCACCTCCCCGAGGCTGGCGTGGAGCTCGTCGACGCTGATCAGTCCGGACCTCATGGGGCGAGCCTAGGAGGGGCGGGCCGGGCCTGTGGAGGACGCTCCCGCGACCGGCGCCGATCAGGCAGGCTCCCCCGCATGATCCAGGAGCCGGTCCCGACCCTGCTCGAGCGTGTGCTCCTGCGCGCGGTGCGCGAGCACGCCGAGGCCGAGGGCCGCTGCCAGCTGCCGCCCACGCTCCACGTCGGCATCCCCGGCGCCGAGGTCCGCGCCTTCGAGATCGTCGCCGGCGAGCGGCTCGACCTCACGTTGCGCACCGAGGTGCTCGAGGCGATGTGCCGCGACCACCTCGAGCGCGACGTCGTCCCGCTCGTCTGGCTCACCCGGACCCCGGACGGCCACGACGTCGAGGACCTCGCCTGGGCGGCCGCCGTGGGCTGCGCGGGTCCCGAGCTCGGCGTCCGGCTGGACCTGGTCGTCGTCACCCGCAGGTCGTGGCGCGACCCGCGCTCGGGCGTGGGCCGGCGGTGGACCCGGTTGCGGCGGCCGCGCCCCGAGGAGGCCCGGGCCCCGGAGACCTAGGCCCAGGTGTGCACCGGCTCGTTGTCGTGCATCCGCTGCCGGTACTCGGCCAGCACGGCCCGCAGCGCGTCGTAGCGGTCGGCGTCGTCACGCTCCTGCACCCGCCGGGTGAACCAGTCCGAGGCGTTGGTGCCGGCCAGGCAGCGCTGCTCGATCACGTCGAGGTAGCGGTGGGCCTCCTCTGACGAGACGCCCCAGGCGGCCAGGCCCTCGTGGGCCAGGGGCAGCAGGCGGCGTACGACCAGCTCGGTCGCCCGGACCCGGCCCAGCTGGGGCCAGTAGACCTCCGCGTCGATGCCGTGGCGCGCCGCGCTGTGGAAGTTCTCCTCCGCCGCGCTGAACGACATCTGCGACCACAGCGGCCGGTCGTTGTCGGCGAGCGCGCGGACCAGTCCGAAGTAGAACGCCGCGTTGGCGACCGTGTCGACGACCGTCGGGCCCGCCGCGAGGATCCGGTTCTCGACGCGCAGGTGGGGCAGGCCGCCGGTGATGTCGTAGACCGGGCGGTTCCAGCGGTAGATGGTCCCGTTGTGCAGCCGCAGCTCGGACAGGTTCGGCGTGCCGCCCGCCTCCAGGACGGTGAGCGGGTCCTCCTCGTCGATCACGGGCAGCAGCGGCGGGAAGTAGCGGACGTTCTCCTCGAACAGGTCGAACACGGAGGTGATCCAGCGCTCGCCGAACCACACCCGCGGCCGCACGCCCTGCACCTTCAGCTCCTCGCCGCGGGTGTCGGTGGCCTGCTCGAACAGCGGGATCCGGGTCTCGGACCACAGCTGCTTGCCGAGCAGGTACGGCGAGTTGGCCGCCACCGCGAGCTGGATGCCGGCGATGGCCTGGGACGCGTTCCAGTACGACGCGAACTGGTCCGGGCTCACCTGCACGTGGAACTGGGTGCTGGTGCACGCCGCCTCCGGCATGATCGTGTCGACCGTGGTGTGGAGTCGCTCGACGCCGCGGATGTCGATGAGGATGTCCTCGCCGCGGGCGCGCAGGATCTGCTCGCTCAGCAGGCGGTAGCGCGGGTTGGCGCTGATCACCTCGGCCCGCAGGTGCTCGGGCGCGAGTGTCGGCAGGATCCCGATCATCACCAGGTGGGCCCCGAGCGGCGCCGCCCGCTCCTCGGCGTGGTTGAGGCTGGCCCGCAGCTGCTTCTCGTAGCCCTCCAGACCGCCGCCGGCCAGCGGTCCCGGCGCCAGGTTGAGCTCGATGTTGAACTGGCCGAGCTCGGTCTGGAAGTCGGGGTCCTCGATCGCCTCGAGCACCTCGGCGTTGCGCAGCGCCGGGTCCCCGGCATCGTCGACCAGGTTGAGCTCGACCTCGACGCCGGTCCACGGATCGTCGGTGTCGAAGGCCGACTCGCGCAGCATCCGCTCGAACACGTCGAGACAGCGCCGGACCTTCTCCCGGTAGCGGGTCCGGTCGGCGGGGGTGAACTGCTGGGCCGCGACGTCGTCTCCCATGCACCGACCTTAGATAACTCATCCAGCGTCCGGCAGCCCCTCGTCCCATGCGAATCCTCCTTCCCAGCTCTGCGGCGGCACGGCGCCCTGGAGGATCGAGCCCAGCTGCTCGGCCATCCGGTAGCCCGGCTCGGCCCGCAGGCACCGGTCGACCGCGACCCAGGCGAGGGCGCCGTCGCCGGCCTGCCAGGCCGCCCAGCCGAGCAGCGCGGCCGGGGCGGCCACCAGGGGGTCGGGCGCGCGGCGCACGGCATCGGTCCACAGCCGGACGTGGCCCTCGGCGGTGCGACGGCCGAGGTGGGCCCAGGCAGCGTCGCGCACCCGGGTGGCCTGCATCACCCACAGCAGGCGGGCCAGGTCGGTGTCGTCGGGAAGGGCGTCGTCGGCGACCAGGTCGTGGACCGCGTGGTGCACCCACTCGCCGGCGGCACGGATCGCACGGCCACTCGTCGGCACACCCGCGTCGGCGTAGCGGCCGGCCACGAGCGCCGTGCTCACCGCGGCGGCCGCCGCCCGGTCGGGGTCGAGCGAGGCGACCAGGTCGGCCCGGGAGCGGTGGGCGAGCCGCCCCGACACCAATGCCTCGAGCACGAACGGATGGGCGCTGACGTCGTAGGGATGCCGTCGGCGCCGTTCGTCGGGGTCGGGGGCGCTCAGGTCGCGCAGGTGGGTGCGGTCGGCGACGAGCGCGGCGATGACGACCAGGCCGGTGCGCCGGCAGGCCCGGCGCAGCGAGCGGTGCACGGCCTGCGCCGCCGCGGGCTCGTCGGTGTAGTAGAGGAGCACGACGTGGCTGGCGCCGTGGCGCCGCGCGGGCTCGAGGAGCACCTCGGCGAGCTCGCGGCGCACGGCGGGCCGCTGCGCGGCGAGCGGCGGAAGGTCGACGCGCGCATGGAAGGGATGGTGGGCGCCGAAGGTCATCAGCACCACGGACTCCTCGGGCCAGAAGCCGAGCAGGACGGGAGCGGCGGCGAGCAGGTCGGCGTGGCCGCGGACGGTGAGGGAGGTGATGGGGCGAGGGGTCGTGGTCATGACGACGACGGTCGCCGGGAGGTCCGACGCGAGCCCGAACGGCAGGGACGGGTTGTGGAGAACGACCGTCGGCACGTCGGCTGTGGAGAGCCGAGGGACCCGGCTGTCAGCACTGCGCACTAACGTGACCCAGTGGCCACCCCCGAGCGCTCGCCGTGCGTCCCGCACTCCGGGCACGCACCTGGCTGCGTTGGCGTCGCTCGATGGACGACCCAGTACGACTTCGCTCCGCCGCCTTGCCATGCACGCACCCGGCGCACGGGACGCCCCCGCCGAGCGCCCGGGCGTGTCCACTAGTGCGCCCCCACGCCTCGGTCCTCCACCTGGACCTCGACGCGTTCTTCGCGGCGGTGGAGCAGCGTGACAAGCCCTCGCTGCGCGGCAAGCCGGTCGTCGTCGGCGGGACCGGCGGGCGCGGGGTGGTGTCGACGGCGTCCTACGAGGCCCGGGCGTACGGCGTCCGCTCGGCCATGTCGACCCGGGAGGCGCGCGCTCGGTGCCCGCACGCGGCGTACCTCTCCGGCCGGTTCGAGGCCTACCGCTCCACCAGTACCGCGGTGATGGCGGTCCTGCGTGACTGCTCGCCGCTGGTCGAGCCGCTCTCGCTGGACGAGGCGTTCGTCGACCTGGCCGAGGCCGGCCTGGCCGACCTCGAGGTGCCGACGGTGACCGCGCTCGCCGAGGAGCTGCGGCAGCGCGTCCGCGAGGTGACCGGCGGGTTGACCGCGTCGGTGGGCGTCGCCTCGTCGAAGTTCCTCGCCAAGATCGCCAGCGACCTGCGCAAGCCGGACGGGCTGGTCGTCATCGAGCCCGGCACCGAGCTGGACCTGCTGCGCCCGCTGCACGTCTCGGTGATCCCGGGGGTCGGGCCGGCGACGGTCGAGCGGCTGCGCCGGGCGGGCGTGCACACCGTCGCCGAGCTGGAGCGGGTCAGCCTGGACGAGCTGGTCCGGCTCGTGGGCAAGGCCCAGGGGCAGGGCCTGTTCCACCTGGCCCGTGCCGAGGACGACCGGGCCGTCGTACCGGACCGCGAGACGAAGTCGGTCAGCGTCGAGGGCACCTACGAGACCGACCTCACCGACCGCCAGCAGATGAGCGCGATCGTCACCCGCCAGGCGGGAGAGGTCGCCAAGCGGCTGCGGAAGAGCGGGCTGTCGGGTCGCACGGTCACGATCAAGGTCCGCCTCTACGACTTCACCACACTGAGCCGCTCCTCCACCCTCCCCGCCCCGACCGACTCCCCCGCGACCGTCGCCCGCCTGGCTCGGACCCTGCTCGAGGACCTCGACACCTCCGGCGGCGTACGCCTGCTCGGCGTCGGCGTCTCCGGCCTGGCCGACTGGATCCAGGAGGACCTGTTCGCCACCGAGTCCGAGACGGACGACGACCAGGAAGAGGAGGAGTCCGCCGAGCCCGACCAGGCCGGCGCCCGGTGGCGCAACGCCGGTCCGCAGAGCTGGGCCCCCGGAATCGACGTCGTGCACGCCGAGCACGGCCGGGGCTGGGTGTGGGGATCGGGCAAGGGGGTGGTCACGGTGCGCTTCGAGACCGCCGAGACGCCGCCGGGACCGGTCCGCTCGTTCCCTGCCGACGACCCGGCGTTGACACGCTGGCAGTAGCGTTCCCGGCATGCCCGTCCCGCCGAGCGCCCCGCGCCACCCGGTCACTACGACGAACCACGGCCACACCCGCACCGACGAGTACGACTGGCTGCGCGACAAGGAGGACCCGGCGGTCATCGCGCACCTCGAGGCCGAGAACGCGTACACCCAGGAGCGCACCGCGCACCTCGCCGACCTGCGCGGGCGGATCTTCGAGGAGATCAAGGCCCGCACCCTCGAGACCGACCTGTCGGTGCCGACCCGCGTGCGCGGGTTCTGGTACTACGGCCGCTCCTTCGAGGGCCGCCAGTACGGCGCCAGCTGCCGCGTCCCGGTCAGCGACCCGGACGACTGGACTCCCCCGCAGCCCGCCGCCGACGCGCGTCCCGACGAGCCGGCGCTGCCCGGCGAGGAGGTGCTGCTCGATCTCGACGCGCTCGCCGAGGGTCACGACTTCTTCAGCCTGGGCGGCTCCTCGGTCAGCCCCGACGACCAGCTCCTCGCGTACGCCGTCGACGTGGTCGGCGACGAGCGCTACACCGTCCGCGTGCTCGACCTGGCCACCCGTGCGCTGCACGACGACGTGCTCACCGACGTCCTCGGCGGCGTGACCTGGGGCGGCTCTCCGGACCACTTCTACTACACGACCGTCGACGAGGCCTGGCGTCCCGACAAGGTCTGGCGGCACCGCCTCGGCACCGCCCAGGCCGATGACGAGCTGGTGTTCCACGAGCCCGACGGCCGCTACTTCGTCGGTGTCGGGCGCACCCGCAGCCGGCGCTACGTGATGATCGCGGCCAGCTCGAAGACGACCTCCGAGTTCCACGTCCTCGACGCGGCCGACCCGCAGGCGCAGCCGGTCTGCTTCGCCGAGCGCACCGACGGCGTCGAGTACTCCCTCGAACACGCGGTCGTGGGCGGCCAGGACCGGTTCCTGGTGCTGCACAACGCGACCGGGCCGGAGTTCGAGCTGGGCCACGCCCCCGCCGTACCGACTCCCCCGGAGGAGTGGCAGCCGCTGCTCCCCCACGACCTCGCGGTGCGGCTCGAGGACGTCGACGCGTTCGAGGGCCACCTCGTCGTCCAGCAGCGCAGCGGGGGCGGCAGCCAGGTCCGCGTCCTCGACCTCGGCGACGACCCGCAGAGCCCGGTGACCGGCGACCGGTTCGTCGAGTTCCCCGGCGAGCTGGCGACGGTCGGAGCGGGAAGCAACCCCGCGTTCGAGCAGCCGACCATCCGGGTCGGGATGACCAGCCTCGCGCGCCCCTCGGCGGTCTACGACCACGACCTGCGCACCGGCGAGCTGGTGCTGCGCAAGCAGGCACCGGTGCTGGGCGGCTACGACGCCGACGACTACGAGGAGCACCGCCTGTGGGCGACCTCGGTCGACGGCGTCCAGGTGCCGATCTCGCTGGTGGTCCGCAAGGGCGTGCGCGGCCCCGACGGAACCGACCGGGTCCCCGTCCACCTCTACGGCTACGGCGCCTACGAGGCCTCGATCGACCCCTACTTCGCGGTCGCCCGGCTCTCCCTGCTCGACCGCGGCGCGGCGTTCGCGATCGCCCACGTGCGCGGGGGCGGCGAGATGGGCCGTCACTGGTACGACGACGGCAAGCTCGAGCACAAGCAGCACACCTTCGACGACTTCATCGCCGCGGCCCGCCACCTCGTCGAGGCCGGCTGGACCACCCCGGACCGCATCGTCGCGGAGGGCGCGAGCGCCGGCGGGCTGCTCATCGGCGCAGTCGCCAACCAGGCGCCCGAGGCGTTCGGCGGCTTCGTGGCGGGCGTGCCGTTCGTCGACACCCTCACCACCATGCTCGACGCGACGCTGCCGCTGACCGTCCCGGAGTACGACGAGTGGGGCAACCCGAGCGACGACCCGGTCGCCTACGAGCGGATCGCCGGCTACGCGCCCTACGAGAACGTCGCCGACCTCCCCTACCCGCCGATCCTGGCCGAGACGTCGCTCAACGACACCCGGGTGCTCTACGTGGAGCCCGCCAAGTGGGTCGCGCGACTGCGCGAGCGCGCGCCGCAGGCCGACGTGCTGCTGCGCACCGAGATGGCGGCCGGGCACGGCGGCGTGTCCGGGCGCTACCGCGCGTGGGAGGACCGGGCGTTCTCGCTGGCCTGGATCCTGGACCGGCTCGGCCTCGCCGACGCCGAGCCGCGTTCCTGAGCGCTGACCCCCCGAAATTGAGAACTCCCTGAGATTCGTCGTCAGGGGCAACTTCCGGGGATTCCCAGACGTCAAAGCCGGTGAGAGCAACACCGAAGGTTCCGGGGAATCCCGGGTACCTCGCCGGTGTTGGGAACCACAGGTGCGGATGGGCTCCAGCCGCACGGGGCAAGGAGGGACGCCATGGCAGCGACGATGACCGCGACAGTGAAGAGGACGCGCAACACCGGACGCGAGATCGAGGGGCGCGACAGCGTCGGGCTGTACCTCGACGAGATCGCCCGCACCCCCCTGCTCGACGCGGCGCGGGAGGTCGAGCTCGCCAAGGCGATCGAGGCCGGCCTGTACGCCGAGCACCTGCTCGCCGAGGGCCGGATCGGCCGACGCAAGGGCGGCGCCCCCAAGCAGGCCACCGAGGCCGAGCTCGAGTGGATCGCCGAGGAGGGCCGCAAGGCCGTCACGGAGTTCATCAACGCCAACCTGCGCCTGGTGGTGTCCATCGCCCGCAAGTACGGCCGGGCGCAGATGCCGATGCTCGACCTCATCCAGGAGGGCAACACCGGCCTGATCCGCGCGGTCGAGAAGTTCGACTACGCCAAGGGCTACAAGTTCTCCACCTACGCCACCTGGTGGGTCCGCCAGGCCATCACCCGCGGCATCGCGCAGCAGGCCCGCGTGGTCCGGCTGCCCGTGCACGTGGTCGAGGAGCTCAACCAGGTCGGCGGCGCCCGCCGTACCCTCGAGCGCCAGCTGGGCCGCGACCCCGAGCCCGCGGAGATCGCCGCCGAGCTCGGCCTCGAGGTCGACCGGGTCCTCGACCTGATGGCGTGGGGCCGCGAGCACGTCAGCCTCGACACCCCCGTCGACGAGGACGGCGACACCTCGCTCGGTGACCTGATGGCGCAGGAGACCGCGCCCGGCCCCGACCTGACGGTGCTCGACGTCGAGGCCCGCGAGCGGCTCAACACCCTGGTCGACCAGCTCGACGCGCGGGCCGCCGACATCATCCGCGAGCGCTACGGCCTGGTCGACGGCCGCCAGCACAAGCTCGCCGACATCGGCGTCAAGCACGGCATCTCCGCCGAGCGGGTGCGCCAGCTCGAGCGTGAGGCGCTGCAGAAGCTGCGCCGCCTCGGCGACCCCGACATGGCCGCCTGAACCGACCGCTGCCCGGCTCCGCGGGGACCTCCGTCATCTGAGGACGGAGGTCCTCGTGCGTCCGGGCTCGGCGCGCCTCGACGTCAGGCGGGTCGACTCAGGGCGTCGAAGACGTCGACGACCGCGCGGCGCAGGTCCTCGCGGGTGCCGGTGTTCTCGATGAGGTACGTCGCCACGGCCCGCCGCTGCTCGCGGCTCGCCTGGGCGGCGATCCGGGAGCGGCCGTCCTCCTCGGTCCAGCCGCGGTCGCGCACCATCCGCTCGAGCTGGACGTCCTCGGGGGCGTCGACGACGATCACGGCGTCGAACTCCTCCGCGCGGCCGGACTCCACCAGCAGCGGGATGTCGTGGACGACGATCGCATCGGCCGGTGCGGCGGTCTCGAGCTCGGCGTACCTCTCGAAGACGAGGGGGTGCACGATCCCCTCGAGCCGGCGCCGTGCGGACTCGTCGCCGAAGACGAGCGCACCCATCCGCGGCCGGTCCAGCTCGCCGTCGGCCGTCAGCATCTCGGGCCCGAACGCCTCGACGACGGCCGCGAGCCCGGGGGTCCCCTTCGCGACGACCTCGCGCGCGATCTGGTCGGCGTCGATGACGACCGCACCCAGCTCCCGCAGGATCGACGAGACAGTGCTCTTCCCCGAGGCGATCCCCCCGGTCAATCCGACGCGCACACGCGGACCCTATCCGGCTACGGCGCGCACGGCCCGACCGCGGCGCCCGGGAAGCAGACGTAGACGGGCGCGCTGGTGCTCCGGATCCCGCTGCTGTCGGTGACGGTGGCCCGCAGCCGGACGACCCCGGCACCGGGCGCGTGCAGGTCGCTGACCTGGACGGTGCCGGCGACCACGCCGTCGACGCGCTGCACGGGGTGGGCGTGGAAGGTGCCGCCGGAGTAGTGCAGGAAGTCGACCGCGAGCTCGGCGCCGTCGGCCAGCACGGTCCCGTCGGGGTCGTCGGCATCGTCGGGGTCGCTGGCGGCGATCGTGAACGACACCTCGCCGGTGGCGGCGACGTAGCCGTTGGCGGGCGCAGCCAGCGCCACGACCGGAGGGCCGCCGGTCCGGGTCCAGGTCACTTCGGCCGACGCGTTCGCGACGTCGCCGTGGACCAGCTCGGCACGGACGGCGTGCAGCCCGTCGGCCAGCACCACGTCGTGGTCGCGGCTGGCGGCCCAGAAGCTGCCGGCGTAGAAGTCGTGGACCACCTGGTCGTCGACCCACAGCCGCACCCACTCGCCGCTGCGCACCGAGAACCGGTAGGTCCCGGCGGCGAGGTCGACCCGGCCGCGCCACGCCGTACCGAACCGGTCGCCGGGGTGGGCGCGCTCGTCGGGGTGCTCGGCGCCGGCCCACGGTGAGCCGGACGTCGGCTCGAGCCGGATCCCGGCCTCGCAGGTCGCCTCGGCCAGCGGCTCGGCCGGCAGCTGCGCGGCGGTGTAGGGATAGACCCAGCGCCAGGCGGGGTCGACCTGGTCGAGGTCCAGGTCGAACACGGAGTCGGCCCCGTCGAGGTCGTGGAAGGTACGCCGGAAGCTGCCCTCGGGGCACCGGTCGGGCGTCGCCGCGGCGGTCGGGCGGATCCGGCGCAGGCTGCCGGTGTAGATCGACAGCGTCCAGACCAGGCCGTCCGGACCGGTCAGGAACTTCACCGGGCCCTCGGCCGCCGTGGTGTCGGCGAGCACCTCCACACCCGTGACGTCGCCGTCGACGGCGAGGTGGGCGGTCCAGATCCGGTTCTGGGCGTAGTCGCCGAAGACGTAGCGACCACGCGTGCCGGTCGGGTACGCCGGATCGGCCAGCACCGTGCCGCCGGTGACCGAGCCGCCGCCGGTCGCGTGCGGGTAGGAGTACGACGGCGCGCGTGCCCCGCCGTCGGCCCGGACCGCCGCGCACGCGTGCCACGGGCTCTCCGGGTCGTCGACGTCGCCGAGGTCGGTCGCGGCGGCGCCCTCCCGGCAGGGCCATCCGAAGTTGGCCGGCGCGGCGGCGGAGGCGGCCAGGTCGACCACGTCGACCTCCTCGGCGCTGCCCTCGCCGACCTCGCCGATCATCAGCAGGTCGCCCTGGAGGCCGAACCGGAACGGGTTGCGCAGCCCGAGCGCCAGCACCCGCGAGGCGTTGTCGGAGCCGTCGCCGGTGTAGGCGGGGTTGCCGGGCACGCCGCGGCCGGTGGCCGGGTCGATCCGGAGCACCTTGCCGGCGAGCACCTGCGGGTCCTGGGCGCGCAGGGTCTCGAGGCGACCGCGCACGCCGTTGGAGGTGAGGTAGAGGGAGCCGTCGCCGACCCCCACCAGCAGCCGGCCCGCGGCGTCGAAGCCGAGGTCGCCGATGGTGTGGGCGTCGCCGCGCAGCGGGAGGCAGTCGGGGGTGCGGACGTTCTCGTCGGCCCAGCAGCCGGGACCGGTGACGCTGCCGAGCACGACGGTGCGGGACGACGGGTCGAGCGCGTCGCCGTCCCAGGTGTAGCGCGCGACCTGCTGGCTGTGCCGGTCCGCCGTACCGTCGGCCGGGTCGGCCGGGTCGGCCAGCACGTGGGCGAGGTAGACGTAGCCGTTGTCAGTGAAGCCGGGGTCGACGGCGATGCCGGTGAGGCCGGCGTCGCCCTCGTCGCGCACCAGGTCGCGCAGGTCGAGCACCTCGCGCGGCGGGGCGAAGCCGCCCTCGCCGGTGGGCTCGACCGCCTGCACCAGGCCGGCCTTCTCCGTCACCAGCACCGCGCCACTCGGCAGCACCGCGGCGCTGGTCGGCAGGGACAGCCCGCCCTGCACTTTCTCGATCGCGAAGCCGTCGGCGACGCCGGAGTCGACCCCGATGACGGGCGCCGGTACGTCGACCAGCACCGCCTCGCTCAGCGTGCTCCCGCCGCGGCCGATCGCGCGGGCCACGACGTCGTGCGTCCCGGAGGCGGCGGTCAGGTCGGCCTGCCAAGGCGGGACGGGGTCCTCGGCGACCGCGACGCCGTCGACGAGGAAGCGGACCCGGTCCGCCCGGCCGGTCGTCGTGGCGGTGATCGTGCGCCCCTCGACGGCGACGGTGACGCCGGGCGGCGGCGGGAGCGGCTCGGGGGCGGGCGTGGTCGTACCGGTGACCGTGACGACGCGGCTGACCGCGGCCGGCAGCCGGCGCCCGCCGGATCGGTGTGCCGGCGCCCGGAAGCGGTACCGGACCGGACCCGCGGTGGCGACCAGCTCGGCCCGGGCGACGCCGCGGCGGTCGGTGCGGGTCCGCGCGACGCGGACCCAACGGCCGGCGACCGACTCCTCGATGCGCACCGGCCGCCGGCCGTCGCCGGGCAGTCGGGTGCGCAGGCGGACCGCCTCGCCGACCCGGGGGGACGACGGCGAGACGCTCACCGTGGGACGCGCCGCCGAGCCCGAGGGCGCGGCGGCATCCGACCCGGTCGTCTGCAGGACGACGACAGCCACGAGCAGGCTGGTCAGGAGAGCACGCACCACCGCGCCAGCCTGCTCGACCGCCGCGGGCGGCGCGGGCGAATGGCGACCACCCGGGGCCAAGGTCCCTGATACGCCGTCCGGTCGGCGTCGACGCACCTGCGATGATGCGCCCGATGGACGAGCCCACCTCGCAGCCGACCCTGCACCCCGGCGACCGGGTCGCGCTGCTCGTGCCCGGTTCCCATGCGTACGTCGACGCGGTGCTCCGGATGCTCACCGCCGGCGTCTTCCCGATCCCGCTGGACCCGCGACTCACCCCCGCCGAGCAGTCACGGATCCTCGAAGGCCTGGCGCCGACGGCCGTCGTACGGACGACGGACGAGCTGGCCGCCCTCGTGGCGCCCCTCCCCGGCGCCGGTCTCCCGCTGGGCCGGCCGATGCACTGCACCAGCGGCACGACCGGGGTGCCGAAGGGAGTCTGGTCCGGGCTGCTGTCGCCGCCCGACGCGGCGGCACTGGTCGCCGAGGAGCGCGACCTGTGGGGCTTCTCCCCCGACGACGTCAACCTGGTCCTGAGCCCGCTCTACCACTCCGCACCGCTACGCTTCGCGATGGGCACGATCCTCGCGGGCGGCCGGCTCGTGATCCCCGGGCCGTTCGACCCGGCAGCGGTGACGGCGGCGATCGAGGCCGAGCGGCCGACCACGATGTTCTGCGTGCCGACCCACCTGCAGCGGCTCTTCGCGTACTGGGACGAGCACGGGAGGCCCGACCTGTCGTCGTACCGACTGGTCGCGCACGCCGGCGCACCCTGCCCGACCGAGCTCAAGCACCGCATCATCGACGCCTTCCCGCCGGGCTCGACGTGGGAGTTCTACGGCTCGACGGAGGGGCAGTTCACGGCGTGTCGCAGCGAGGAGTGGCTGGAGCGGCCCGGCACCGTCGGCCGCGCCCGACCCGGCCGCACCCTGACGACCGACCCCGACGGCACGATCTGGTGCGCCGTCCCGCCGAACGCCTGCTTCTCCTACTTCGGCGCGCCCGAGAAGACCGCCACCGCCTGGCGCGACACCCCCGACGGACCGGCGTTCACCGTCGGCGACCTCGGCCGCCTCGACGCAGACGGCTACCTCTACCTCGACGGCCGCCGCGAGGACCTGGTGATCAGCGGCGGCGTCAACGTCTACCCGACCGAGGTCGAGCAGGTCCTCGGCACCTGCCCCGGCGTCCTCGACATCGCGGTCTACGGCGTCGACGACCCGCAGTGGGGCCAGCGGGTCTGCGCCGCGGTGGTGGCCGGCCCCGACGGACCCTCGGAGGAGGCGATCCGGGCGTTCGCGCGCGAGCACCTGGCACCGCCGAAGCGGCCCAAGGACTACACCTTCCTCGCCGAGCTGCCCCGCACCCTCACCGGCAAGGTCCGGCGGAACGAGCTGCGGGCCCCGTGATGACGTGATCAGGCGGGAGTGCGCAGGCACCGCGGGTCCGGGGCCGCTCCGGCTCCCACATCCTCGGTCTGGGAGAGGCAGGCACCGTCGTACACCGCGCGCTCGCCCAGCGGCGCGGCCAGCTCGACGGTCATCTCATAGCGTTCGAGCACGAGGATGCACATCTGCGCCGAGTCCTGTGCATACGCGGTGATGACCACGCGGTCGGGGTGCTCCTCGACCAGGTTGCCGTTGGACTCCTGACAGGCGCTGCCGCCGTACCCGACGACGAGGCGGTCCTCGGCCGCGACGCTCAGGTGGTCCCAGGTGATGGGCGCGCCGGCGGGGACGGTCTGCAGCCGCCGCGGCGGGTCCTCGGCAACGTCCGACGAGTCGGCGCGGAACAGCCGCCAGCCGGCGACACCCAGGACGGCCACCACGAGCACAGCCACGGCACTCCACAGCACACCCGAGCGTGTCATGACCGGATGGTCACCCGACTCCTCGGCTGCTGTCCAGCAAAGGCTCCGGTCACCGACCTGCCGCGAGCTCGAGCGCCAGCCACGCACCCACCCGGGCGGCGGGGTCGTCGAGGTCGAGCCCGGTCAGCCGCTCGATCTCGGCCAGCCGGTTGCGCACGGTGTTGCGGTGCACGCCGAGGTCGTCGGCGACCGCGCCGCGGGAGCCGTGGTGGCGCAGGAAGGCGGCCAGCGTGGTGCGGTGCTCGTCGTCGAGGGGCGCGAGGAAGGCGGCGGCGTACTCATGGCCGAGGGCCTCGGGCACCAGCGCCAGCGGACCGGCGTCGGCGACCTCCTCCCAGCGCCGGACCGGGCTCGCCGCGGTGGTGCGGTCGAGGGCGTGGCCGGCGGTCTCGGCGCCACGGCGCCCGTCCTGTGCCGGCACCGCCCGCCCGACGCCGGCCCGCAGTCCGCCGGCCCGGGCGAGGACGGCCCCGATCCGCGACGGCACGGCGACCGCCACCAGCTCGCCGTCGAGCAAGCCGGCCAGCACGCCCTCGTCGGCGAGGTCGTCCTCGAGGCGCTCGAGCACGTCGCCGAGCGTCTCCTCGGGCCCGGTCATCCGTACGACGCGCAGCCGCTCGGGCACCGACCGGCCGCCCTCGGCGGCGTCGAGCAGCACCTCGGCCGAGCGCAGGTCCCCGGCGCAGAGCAGCTCCAGGGCGCGCCCGCGCAGCCGGCGGTCGGCGGCGCGGCGCTCGGCGCGGCGCTCGACGGCCAGGCTGAGCAGCACGGCCGCGGTGCTGACCGCGGAGCGCTGCGGCTCGTCGAGACCACCCGGCAGGCAGACCGCGAGGTAGAGCTCGGGCCGTCCAGCGAGGCCGATCGGGCGCACGACGGTGGTGTCGCGGGCGCGCGTGGTCGTGGAGACGGCGCCCAGGCCCTGGCCCTTGATGCCGGCGACCTCGCCCCGGACCAGGTCGAGGTCGAGGGTCTCGGGGTGCGCGCCGAGCGGCCCCTCGGCCGGTGCCCCGTCGCGCTGCACCAGCGCCACGCTCGCGTCGAGGAGCTGGGCCAGCCGCTCGACGAGCGGGCGCAGGTCGAGGCCGAGCGCGGCCCGGGTGAGGCGGCGCTGAAGGTCGAGCGCGAGGCGGGTGGTGGCCGCCTCCTGGTCCTGGAGCAGCTCGGCCGCGGCGCGGGAGACGGCGACGAAGGGCGTGGCCCGCGGGACCTCCAGCAGCACCAGCCCGCGCGCCGCGCAGGCGGCGACGAGGGCCGGCGGCAGCCGGTCGTGGGTGAGCCCGGTGCCGAGGCCGAGAGCCGCGGCGCCGGCGTCGGCCAGCCGGTCGACGTACGACGCCCACTCCCGGCTCCACCCACGGGTGCCCAGGCCGGTGGTGAGCAGCAGCTCCCCACCTTCGAGGTACGGCGTCGGGTCGGCCAGCTCGCTCGTCGCGACCCAGCGCAGGACCGGCCCGTCGAGCGCCGGGGCGCCCTCGGCCGGGCGCAGGCCCAGGCCAGGCATCGCCACCAGGTCGGCCACCGTCACCACGGTGACATTGTTGCACAATCAGTCGAGCAAGATTGTGCAGATCGAGCATGGCCGGACAGGCCGGGCGGTCCTACCGTCGTACTCATGACCGACACCACCTCCGGGCACACCTCCGGCGGCCCTGGCATCACCCAGGAGCGACGCCTCGTCACCGCTATCCCCGGCCCGCGCTCGCAGGAGCTCGCGGCCCGCAAGGCGAAGGCGGTCGCCTCCGGCGTCGCCGTCGGCCTGCCCGTCCAGGTCGTCGCGGCCGGTGGCGGCATCCTCGTCGACGCCGACGGCAACCAGCTGATCGACCTCGGCTCCGGCATCGCCGTCACCACCGTCGGCAACAGCTCGCCGCGCGTGGTCGAGGCCGTGACCCGGCAGGTCGCCGAGTTCACCCACACCTGCTTCATGGTCACCCCCTACGAGGGCTACGTGGCCGTCGCCGAGAAGCTCAACGAGCTCACCCCCGGCACCCACGAGAAGCGCTCGGCGCTGTTCAACGCCGGCGCCGAGGCGGTCGAGAACGCCGTCAAGATCGCCCGCTCGGCCACCGGCAAGCAGGCCGTCGTGGTCTTCGACCACGCCTACCACGGCCGCACGAACCTCACCATGGCGATGACGGCGAAGAGCATGCCCTACAAGAGCGGCTTCGGCCCGTTCGCCTCCGAGGTCTACCGCGCCCCGCTGTCCTACCCCTTCCGCGACGGCGGCCTCGACGGCGTCGAGGCGGCCCGCAGGGCGATCGACGTCATCGAGAAGCAGGTCGGCGCCGGCAACCTGGCCGCCGTCGTGATCGAGCCCATCCAGGGCGAGGGCGGCTTCATCGTCCCGGCCGAGGGCTTCCTGCCGACCCTGGTGGCCTGGTGCCGCGAGAACGGCGTCGTCTTCGTCGCCGACGAGGTGCAGACCGGCTTCGCCCGCACCGGCGAGCTGTTCGCCTGCGACCACGAGGGCGTCGTGCCCGACCTGATCGTGACCGCCAAGGGCATCGCCGGCGGCCTCCCGCTCGCCGCCGTCACCGGCCGCGCCGAGATCATGGACGCCGCGCACGCGGGCGGCCTCGGTGGCACCTACGGTGGCAACCCGCTCGCCTGCGCCGCCGCGCTCGCCGTCTTCGAGACGATCGAGGCCGAAGGCCTGGTCGACCGCGCCCGCACCATCGGCAAGACCATGACCGAGCGGCTCGCCGCGATGCAGGAGAACGACCCCCGCATCGGCGAGGTCCGCGGCCGCGGCGCGATGATCGCAGTCGAGCTGGTCAAGCCCGGCAGCACCGACCCGGACGCCGACCTCACCAAGAAGGTCGCCGCCGCCGCCAACGCCAAGGGCATGGTCGTGCTGACCTGCGGCACCTACGGCAACGTGCTGCGCTTCCTCCCGCCGCTGTCGATGCCCGACCACCTCCTCGACGAGGCGCTCGACCTCCTCACGGAAGTCTTCCAGGAGAACTGATGACCGCGCTCCAGGAGCCCGTCGCCACCGCGACCGGGCCGCTGAACGACGCCCGCACGCAGCTGCGGGAGGCCACCACGCTGCTCGGGTACGACGAGGGCCTGCACCAGATGCTCGCCACCCCGCGCCGCGAGGTGACCGTCAGCATCCCGCTGCGCCGCGACGACGGCACCACCGAGCTGTTCGTCGGCCACCGGGTCCAGCACAACTTCTCCCGCGGCCCGGCCAAGGGCGGCCTGCGCTACTCCCCCGACGTCGACCTCGACGAGGTCCGCGCGCTGGCGATGTGGATGACCTGGAAGTGCGCCCTGCTCGACGTTCCGTACGGCGGCGCGAAGGGCGGCGTCCGGATCGACCCGCGCAACTACTCCGATGCGGAGCTGGAGCGCGTGACCCGCCGCTACACCAGCGAGATCAGCCCGCTGATCGGCCCCGAGCGCGACATCCCGGCGCCGGACATCGGCACCGACGAGAAGACCATGGCCTGGCTGATGGACACCTACTCCGTCCAGCAGGGCCACACCGTCCTCGGCGTCACCACCGGCAAGCCGATCAGCCTCGGCGGCTCGCGTGGCCGCGCCACCGCCACCTCACGCGGTGTCGTCCACGTCGCCCTGGCGGCGCTGCGCTCGCGCGGCATCTCGCCGGACGCAGCCACGGCGTCGGTGCAGGGCTTCGGCAAGGTGGGCCGGTACGCCGCCCGCTTCCTCGCCGAGGCCGGCACCCGGGTGCTGGCGGTGTCCGACCAGTACGGCGCGGTGTTCGCGTCGACCGGACTCGACATCGTCGCCCTCGAGGCGCACGTCGACGCCACCGGCTCGGTCGTCGGCTTCGCCGGCGCCGAGGCGATCACCAACGACGACGTGCTCGAGGCCGAGGTCGACCTGCTCGTCCCCGCCGCGGTCGAAGGAGTCCTCCGCGCCGACAACGCCGGCCGGGTGCGCGCCGCGGTGATCGTGGAGGGCGCCAACGGACCCACCACGCCCGAGGCCGACCGGATCCTGCAGCAGGCCGACCGCCTCGTCGTACCGGACATCCTGGCGAACGCCGGCGGCGTGATCGTGTCCTACTTCGAGTGGGTGCAGGCCAACCAGGCGTACTGGTGGAGCGAGACCGAGGTCGAGGCCCGCCTCGCCGAGCGCATGCTCGACGCGTGGGAGTCGGTCAACGCCGCCGCCACCCGCCTCGACGTACCCCTGCGCACCGCGGCGACCTGCCTCGCCGTCGAGCGCGTCGCCCAGGCGCACCAGCTGCGCGGCCTCTACCCGTGATCCGCACCCCTGATCTGGAGACCACCATGACGAACACCTTCGAGGTCCACGACCCCGCCACCGGCGCGGTCATCGACACCGTCGCCGATGGCACCGTCGCCGACGCGACCGCAGCGGTCGACGCGGCCGCCGCCGCGTTCCCTGCCTGGGCCGCGACGCCGGCCCGGGTCCGTGCCGAGATCCTGCGCCGCTGCTACGACCTGATGGTCCGCGACGCCGACCTGCTCACCGGCCTGATCGCCGCCGAGAACGGCAAGTCCGTCGCCGACGCGCGTGCCGAGGTCACCTACGCCGCCGAGTTCTTCCGCTGGTTCAGCGAGGAGGCCGTCCGTGGCGAGGGCACGTACGGCGACGCGCCGGCCGGCAACGCCAAGACCCTGGTGACCTACGCCCCCGTGGGCGTGGCCGCGCTGATCACGCCGTGGAACTTCCCGGCCGCGATGGCGACCCGCAAGATCGCGCCCGCCCTGGCCGCCGGCTGCACCGTCGTCCTCAAGCCGGCCGCGGAGACCCCGCTGACCGCGCTCGCCGTGGCGAGGATCCTGCTCGAGGCCGGCGTGCCCGAGGGCGTCGTCAACGTGGTCCCGACCACCGACGCCGCTGCCGTCGTGACCGCCTGGCTCGAGGACCCCCGTGTCCGCAAGGTCAGCTTCACCGGCTCCACCGGCGTCGGCCGCACCCTGCTGCGCCAGGCCGCCGACCGGGTCCTCAACTCCAGCATGGAGCTCGGCGGCAACGCCCCGTTCGTCGTCACCGCCGACGCGGACATCGACGCGGCCGTCGCCGGCGCGATGATCGCGAAGTTCCGCGGCGGCGGCCAGGCCTGCACCGCCGCCAACCGGTTCTACGTGCACGCCGACGTTGCCACCGAGTTCGTCGAGAAGTTCTCGGCTGCCGTCGCCGCGCTCAAGGTCGGCCCGTCCGCGGACGAGGCCAACCAGATCGGCCCGGTCATCAGCGAGAAGGCGCTCACCGGCATCACCAAGCTGGTCGACGCCGCTGTCGCGGACGGCGCGAAGGTGGCCGTGCAGGGCACCGTCCCGGCCGAGGGGTGGTTCTTCCCGCCGACGATCCTGGTCGACGTACCCGTCGGTGCGCCGATCCTGTCCGAGGAGATCTTCGGCCCGGTCGCGCCGGTCGTCACCTGGACCGACGAGGCGGAGCTGCTCGCGTCGGTCAACGACACCGAGTTCGGCCTCGCGGCGTACGTCTTCGCCGGCCGGCTCCAGGACGCGCTGCGCCTCGGCGAGCGGATCGACGCCGGCATGGTCGGCATCAACCGCGGCATCGTGTCCGACCCCTCCGCGCCGTTCGGCGGGGTCAAGCAGAGCGGCATCGGCCGCGAGGGCGCCCACGAGGGCATCCGCGAGTACCAGGAGACGCGCTACTACAGCGTCGACTGGAGCTGAGTCAGTCACGAGGTTCAGCTCCGGAACCGCCCCTCACCGCTGTGTCGGTGCGGGGCGGTTCCGCCATCTCGGTCGGGGAGCCGCGGCGGCAGGTCGAAGGCGTCGAGCACCTGCTCGTCGCTGAAGACCGTGGCCGTCACGGAGCACATACGCCGCGAAGCCGGCCTGGCCGTTGGCGCGGACCGGGACGGTGCGCCAGTGCGTGCCGTTGGCCGCGAACACCCAGTCCATGAACACGCCGTAGCTCTCCGGCCCGGTGAACCAGTTGGTCATCGGCGGCATCTCCATGATCACGTCGGCCGCGTCCGGCTCCCGGGTGCGGTCCGGGTCGGCCTTCGCCATGCTGGCCCGGGCGCGCAGCAGCGCGCTGTTGACCGAGACCACCGGGTCGACACCCGGCACCCGGACATCCGGCAGCGGTTGCAACCACGGCACCTCCCCCATCTCGAACGGGCTGCGCGGGTCCGTCTCCGGGACCAGCCCGGACGGCAGCGGGCGCCCGGTCTCGCCGGCGAGCAGGATCCCCGCCTCGCTGCGGGCGATCACCGCGTCGGCGCCGAGGAAGCGCAGGCTGACCCGGGTGTCGACGGCGGTGCTGCCTCTGAGCGGACCGGCGAAGCCCGCCGCCATGGCGTCGCAGACGGCCGCCCGGCCAGCACGCAGGGAGCCGGGCATGATCGCGGGGCCGGTACCTCTGGAGTACGTACTCGCGGCGACGGTGGAACTCACCGGCCTGATCGCGACTTTTCGCGGGTGTCCACAGCAGCGGCCTGACGCGGGGTCGGGGCCGCCGCGCCGGTAGGATTCCGATGTGAAGGCCCTACTCCTCGAGAACATCCACCCGGCCGCCGTCGAGACCCTGGAGGCCCGCGGCTACGACGTGGAGCTGCGTGCGGGCTCCCTGTCCGAGGACGAGCTGATCGCCGCCCTCCCCGGCGTCCACCTGCTCGGCGTACGGTCCAACACCAACGTGACCACCAAGGTCCTCGAGTCCGCGTCCGACCTCGTCGCCGTCGGCTGCTTCTGCATCGGCACCAACCAGGTGGACCTCAAGACCGCCGCCGCCACGGGCATCGGGGTGTTCAACGCGCCGTACTCCAACACGCGCAGCGTCGTCGAGCTGGTCATCGCCGAGATCATCGCGCTCGCCCGCCGCCTGCCCGAGAAGACCCAGCGCATGCACGAGGGCGTGTGGGACAAGTCGGCCAAGGGCAGCCACGAGGTGCGCGGGCGGACGCTCGGCATCGTCGGCTACGGCAACATCGGCACGCAGCTCTCCACCGTCGCCGAGGCCCTCGGCTTCAACGTCGTGTTCTACGACACCGCCGACCGCCCGGCCCACGGCACCGCCCGCCGCGTTCGCTCGCTGCGCGAGCTGCTCGAGATCTCCGACGTCGTGAGCCTCCACGTCGACGGGCGCCCCGGCAACGCCGGCTTCTTCGGTGCCGCCGAGTTCGCCCAGATGAAGCCGCGGGCGCTGTTCATCAACGCCTCGCGCGGCATGGTCGTCGACTACGAGGCCCTGCGTGACTGCCTGGAGTCGGGCCATGTCGCCGGTGCCGCCGTCGACGTCTTCCCCGCCGAGCCGAAGGCCCAGGGCGACCCGTTCGACTCGGTGCTGCGCGGCCTCGACAACGTCATCCTGACGCCCCACATCGGTGGCTCCACGCAGGAGGCGCAGGAGGAGATCGGCTGGTTCGTCGCCGAGAAGCTCGCCCGCTTCGCCCTCGAGGGCAGCACCGCCCTGTCGGTGAACCTGCCCGCCGTCCAGCCGCCCGAGCTGCCCACCGGCCGGCGCCTGGGCCTGCTGCACCGCAACGTCCCCGGTGTCCTCGCCGACCTCAACGCCACCTTCGCCGAGGCCGGCGACAACGTCGTCGACCAGCTCCTCTCCACCAAGGACGGCCTCGGCTACGTCGTCATCGACGCCGCCGAGCCACTCTCCAGCGCCGCCCTCGACCGGCTCCGCGCCGCCGAGTACACCGTCTGGGCGCGCACCTGGTGACCACCTGAGTGGACGCCCTTCGGGGCTTTCCACAGCTCGCCGCCTGTTGGTGGCGCCTGCCGCCCGGATCGGGATAGCGTCACGAACGCGTCCCCGGTCCGGGCGCTGCAATTCTCGGGAGGACCCATGGGTACGACGCTCCGCGCCGCCGCCGCAGCTGCCGTGCTGCTGCTTGCTGCCGGCTGCTCCGACAACGGCCCGTCCCCACGGGACCCGACCTCGACCTGGAGCCCGACGGGGAAGATGGAGACACCCACCTCCGCCGCGCCCGACCCGGTCGAGCCGGAACTTCCTGCTGCGGCGGCCGAGGCGAGCGAGGTCGGGGCTCGGGCGTTCATCGAGTACTACTGGGAGCTGGTCAACTACGCCCAGGTCACTGGCGATGTGAAGGCGCTCAAGAAGGTGTCAGGGCCGAACTGCGAGCGGTGTGATGCCGGCATCGACGGGATCAAGCAGGTCTATCGCGCGGGAGGTCACATCACTGACGGTCAGTACACGCCCTCATTGACCTCGGTGACGCAGCTGACAGCCGACGATCGGAACTTCTACGCCTTCGAGGCGAAGACCCAGGTCAGCAACGTCGCACACGCTGCGGTGGAGGCAAGCGGGAGACGCGAGGAGTTCGCCGCATCGACCAAGAGCTACGTCGTCGATGTGCTCTGGGTGGAGGACCACTGGCGGCTCGACGTGATGCAGGTCGTTTGAGATGCCCAGATATCTCGCCGCCACAACCCTTGTCGCCGCGCTCTCGATCGCGACGCCAGACCCGCCTCCCCATCCGCCGCCGGTCGACACAGGCGCAGGCGACGGTGGGTTCTGGGCGGCGGCCGGCGACGAGCGCGAGGGTCAGCAGGGAAAGGGGGCGGCAGAGCCGACCGTCGGCGACGGACCTTCAGAACCGACGGCGTTGGCCGTCGGCACCGCAGCGTGCAGCGCCGCGGAGGTCGTCACCGGCTCCGAGATCGGCGTTGCTGTATGCGGAGACGACCAGCAGCCCACACTGACGCTCGCCGACGTCCAGCAGGCCTTCGCCGAGCTCAAGCTCGACCCCGGCACCCTCGTCATCCAACCACCCGACGGCCTCACCCTGGTCAACTTCAAGACCAACTTCTACACGACCACAACCACCCCGACGACCCTGACCGTCACCCTCCTCGACCAACCCGTCACCCTCGAAGCCACCCCCGCCACCTACACCTGGCACTTCGGCGACGGCCAGACCACCAGCACCACCGAACCCGGCGCCGCCTACCCCGCCCTCACCATCACCCACGAATACCTCCGCAAGGGCGACTACCGCCCCAGCCTCTCCACCACCTACACCGGCCGCTACAAGATCGGCGCCGGACCCTGGCAGACCATCCCCGGCACCGTCACCATCGACGGGCCCACCCAACCGCTGCGCGCGATCGAGGCCCAACCCAAGCTGGTCGGCTACTGACCGGCGTCTCAGGCGGCGTTGTCGAGCAGCAACGTCGTCACCATGATGTCGGCGCGCGTCGGTACCTCATCCGCCCGCGGGGCGGTGATGCGTCGTGTGCCGCTCGGATCGACCAGGTAGTGAGCCCCGTAGGGATCGCGCCAGATCACGATCCCGGGGAACGGATGTCGTACGTGCCAGCCGGCATGGGTCTTGATCCGGTGATGGGTCCGCGTCAGCGGCGCGAGGTTGTCGACACTCGTCGGACCGCCCTGGGCGTGAGGGACGGCATGGTCCAGGTCCATCCGCCGGCCGGTGTTGGCCGCGAACGGGAACACGTCGCCGGGATGGACCAGGTGGACCGCCTCACGCATGCGGGCGGGGATCTCGTAGGCGTCGACCGGCGCCATCCCCGCAAGATCGAGGACCGGCGTCACCTGCACTCGCGCGGCGGTGCCGGCCAGCAGCTCGACGATCCGGCCGACCGTGACCGGTCCATGGCCCTCGAGCCGGGCGACCGGTGAGTCGGCGTAGAGGTGGAGGTAGACCTTGGCCCGCACCTTCACCGGGCCCGCTGTCGCGTCCACCTCGTCGAGGTCGCGGTGGGCGGCGGGGTTGAGCAACAACGCAGCAGCCGCGACCCGACGATCGTTGAGCGCGGCATCGGGCATCGCGCCCTTCAACCGCTCCGCGACCGCCGTGACCGCGGCGTCGATGCCCGCGATGGTCACGGCATCGGCGCGGATGGTGAAGGTCGCCATGCCGTGCAGGTTGACCCGCGAGGCCCGTGCACAGCGCTCCTTGGCGGCTGCTTGCTCACGGACGCGGGCCAGCTCGGGCGCCGCGGCGGCGACCTTGCCTTGGACCAGCAGCTCGAAGCGGGACCACGCCAGTCGGCCGTCCGCGACCTGGACCACCTCGCCGTCGACCCACCCTGCTTCGTCGACGGCGAGCTCGCGGGTCGCCGCAGCCACCCATCGCGCGTGCGAGACCCGCACCGTCCCGGCCTGCACGCCGGCCCACAGCTTCGGCAGCCGCAGCACCAGGTCGACCGCGTCCGCGATCAGCCGGCGTGCGCCGTACGGACTCGTCTGGATCCGCGCGCCGAAGGCAGCGGCCGCATGCTCGGTGATCAACGGAGTGCCCGCTCCGCCGACCCGACGAGCACGCGTCCGGCCACGTCGATCCGAGACAGGAAGCCGATCAGGATGGTGCAGCACCGCCCACTGGTAGGCCGCCTGCAGGATCCGGCGTTCGGCCTCCACCCGGGCAGCATGAGCAGCCTCGACGAAGTCGAGGACCCCCACTGCAGGCAGACCCTTCAGGTCTGCCACCGCCCGATCGGTGACCATGCCCCGATCGAACACGAGGGGTCCGACACAAACCCCCGCGTCCCGCCCCCGGGCCGACGAGGGTCAGGCGGGCTTGCCCGGCAGCACCGACAACAGCTCGTAGGCGACGTGGGCGGCGGCGATGCCGGTGATCTCGGCGTGGTCGTACGCCGGGGACACCTCAACGATGTCGGCGCCGACGACGTTGAGACCCTCGAGGCCGCGCAGCACCTCGAGCAGCTGGGCGCTGGAGAGGCCGCCGGCCTCGGGGGTGCCGGTGCCGGGCGCGAAGGCGGGGTCGAGGACGTCGATGTCGAGCGACACGTAGACGGGGCGGTCGCCGAGGCGCTCGCGCATCCGGTTGATGATGTCGTCGATGGGCGAGCGCACGAAGTCGCGGGCGTGGACGGCGGAGAAGCCGAGCGCCTCGGACTCGTCGAGGTCGAGCTTGCTGTAGAGCGGCCCGCGGATGCCCATGTGCATCGCGTGGGTGAAGTCGATCAGCCCCTCCTCGGAGGCGCGCCGGAACGGCGTGCCGTGGGTGTACGGCGCGCCGAAGTAGGTGTCCCACGTGTCGAGGTGTGCGTCGAAGTGGAGGACGGCGATCGGCCCGTGCCGCTCGGCCTGGACCCGCAGCAGCGGCAGGGCGATGGTGTGGTCGCCGCCGATGGTGAGCAGGGTGCGCGAGGTACCGGACAGCTCGCGGGCGCCGGCCTCGATGGAGGCGATCGCCTCGTCGAGCGAGAACGGGTTGGCGCCGAGGTCACCGGCGTCGGCGACCTGTGCCCGGGCGAAGGGCTCGCTGTCGTTGGCGGGGTTGTAGGGACGCAGCAGCCGCGAGGACTGGCGGATGTGGTTCGGGCCGAAGCGGGCGCCGGGCCGGTAGGAGACGCCGCCGTCGAACGGCACGCCCCACACGAGGGTGTCGGCGTCGCCGACGTCACTGAGCCGCGGCAGGCGCGCGAAGGTGGTGTCCCCCGCGTACCGCGGGATCTGGGTCGCGTCGACGGGTCCGACGGTCATGCTGCGCCTCCCTGGCTCTGGTTGTCTGCTGCGTCCATGATCTCGCGGGCTCCACGCTTCCCCGACTCGATGGCGCCGTCAATGAAGGCGCGCCACCGGGTCGCGGTGTGCGAGCCGGTGAAGTGCACCCGGCCCTCGGGGCGGGCCAGCGCCTGCTCGTACTTCGCGAACTGGCCGGCCCGGAAGGTCGCCCAGGTGCCGTACGAGAACTCGTCGTGCACCCAGTCGTGGGTGGCGGCGTCCACGACGACGGCGTCCGGCGCGTACTCCCGTACGGCGCGCTGGACGTCGGCGAGGTCGCTCGCGTCGACTCGGTCGTGCTCGGGCGCGAAGCAGACGAGCACGGTGCCCTCGGGCGACTCGTGCATCGCGCCGACGTAGTCGAACGACGTGCCCCAGCCGTAGCCGCTGATGTCGTCGGGCACGTTCGTCGCCAGCGCCCAGACCTTCTGGCCCTGGCCGGCGTGGTTCTCCTGCGAGGCGGCGAGCTTGTCGGCGGGAAGCGCGGGCTCCCACGCGATGTCCTTGAGTACGCCGATCGGCACCGTCACCAGGACCCGCCCGGCGGTGGCGGTGCCGCCGTCGTAGGTCACCGTCACGCCGTCGGCGTCCTGCACGACCGAGCGCACCGGGGAGGACAGCTTCAGCTCACCGGCCAGGTCCGCGCGGATCGCGTCGGCCAGCGACCGGGTGCCGTCGGTGAAGGTGTGGCCCAGCACCGAGGCCTGGACCATGCCCCACAGCGAGTTGTCCATCGAGGCGCACCAACGGATGATGTCGAGCGCCGAGCCGATCGACTCGTGCGCGTTCGCGCAGCCGCAGAACCACGAGATCAGCAGCTCGCGGGCGTTGCCCTTCATCCCGACGCTGTCGGCCCACTCCTCGATCGGCACGTCGAGGTCCGCGAGGTCCTGCTCGGACAGCGGCCGGGTGTAGTCGAGGCGGTCGCCGGCGGCGAGCAGCTGGCGCACGGCGTGCTCGAGGTCGCCGTACTCCGCGGGCGTGCAGGGCAGCAGTGTCTCGAGCACCTTGCCGTGGTCCGACCAGGTCATCCGGTCCGGGAGCACCGAGTCCTGGATCGGTACGCCGTAGCGCTCCACCTCACCCCAGACGTGGGTCTGCTGCGGGACGATCCAGGTGCCGCCCATCTCCAGGCCGACGCCGCCGAGCAGGTCGGTGCGGTACCAGGTGGAGCCGCCGATCCGGTCACGCGCCTCCAGGACGAGGACGCTCCGGCCGGCCTCCCCCAGCTCGCGGGCCGCGGTCAGGCCGGAGAAGCCGGCGCCGATCACGATGACGTCGTAGTGCGGTTGGTTCATCGGGCGCTCCTGGTCGAAAACTGAATGCCCGTTCAGGATGACCCATGCCACGCCCGGAGGGCAGGGTCGGATCCTCCAATCTCGTCGACCAGCGTTGGAGGATCCTCCACCTCAGGGCAGGGCGCGCAGCGCCAGGAAGAGGTCGACCCGGTCGGCGGTGGAGGCCAGCGAGCGTCCGGTCAGCTCCTCGACGCGCTTCATCCGGTGGCGCAGCGTGTTGATGTGCACGTGCAGCGCGTCGGCCGTCTCCTGCCAGCGCCCGCCGCCGTCGAGGAAGGCACGCAGGGTGGCGACCAGCTCGGTCCCACGGTCGCGGTCGCTGTCGAGCACCCCGCCGAGCACCGTGCGGGCCAGCGCCTGCAGCACCGCCGGGTCCTGTGCGGCGAGCAGCACCGCCGGGCTGGCGAGCTCCTCGTGGGTCAGCCAGCCCTCGACACCGCGTGCCACCAGGGCGTCGGCCGCGTGCCGCGCCTGGAGCAGGCTGACCCGCAGGTCCTCCGCGGCAGCGGCCTGTCCGACACCGACATAGCCCACGACCGGCACCCGGGCGACGTCGTCCCCCACGAGGCACACGACGTCATCGGCCCGCTCCACGACGAGGTACGGCGCCAGCGCGGCCGCGACCGCAGCCGGGGTCACGCCCCGGGCGACCACGCAGCGCAGCATGCGGCCGAGAGGGACACCCAGCGCCTCGAGCCGCGCGGTCACCGTCGCGGCCGGTGCGCCGGTGGCGATCCACTCGACGACCTCCCGGGCGTAGCGCTGCTCGGTGGCACGCACCGCCCGCTCCCGCTCCAGCTCCAGCGCCAGGAAGGGCATCGCACTGGAGACGGCGGCCTGGACGTCGACGTCGAGCGCGGCGAGCGGGCGCGGGAGCACCAGTGACGCGTCGGCGAGCCCCTCACCGATCAGCGTGACCGGACAGCCGCCCTCGGGGACCGGGCCGTGGGTCGTCGTACCGGCGACGACGGCGACCTCGATGCCGAGCCGGCGACGCAGCACGCGCAGCACCGAGTCGACACCCCGTTCGGCGCGCAGCGCGGCCACGATGGCGCCGTGGTGCTCGAGCTGGCGGCGCAGCGGCGCCTCCCACTCGACCCGCTTGGCGGCGACGAACACCTCCGCCACCTGGACGAAGGGCACCGCGACGGGTACGGCGAAGCAGGTCAGCCCGCGCGCCGCGGCGGCGGCCACCAGGTCGGCGGGCGCCTCGTCGTCGGCTGCGAGCCGGCCGAAGCCGATCGCGATCGCACCGGCATCGGCGACCTCGTCCACCCATGCCGCGGGCGCCTGACCGAGTCGCTGCCAGGCACCGGTGGTCAGCACGACCTCGCCACCACGGAGGAACTCCCCCGGGTCGGCGACCTCGATGCTGTGCACCATGCGCACCTCCCGGTCCACAGCACCGGGGACCAGGACCTCGAGACCGAGCGCCGGGTCGTCGAGCAGCTCGTGGAGCAGCACGTCCGCCCCGCTCAGCAGGCGAACTGGCGGCGGTAGCTCTGCGGGCTGACGCCGCGGACCCGCACGAAGTGGTGGCGCAGCGTCGCGGCGTTGCCGAAGCCGACCTCGCCGGCGATCCACTCGACCGGCTGCTCGGTGCGCTCCAGCAGCTCCTCGGCGGCACTGACCCGCTGCCGGGTGACCCAGTGGTGCGGGGTCGTTCCGGTCTCGTCGCGGAAGCGGCGGGCGAAGGTGCGTGGCGACATCAGCGCGCGCTTGGCGAGCGCCTCGACGGAGTGGTCCTCGCCGAGGTTCTCCAGGATCCAGGTGAGCAGCGGGCGGAGCGTGTCGGCGTCGCAGTCGGGCACGGCGCGGGCGATGTACTGGGCCTGTCCCCCGTCGCGGTACGGCGGCACGACGGCCCGACGCGCGACGATGTTGGCGATGCCGGCGCCGTACTCCTGGCGCCAGATGTGCAGCGCGGCGTCGAGCCCGGCCGCACTGCCGGCGCCGGTGACCACCTGGCCCGCGTCGACGTAGAGGACCTCGGGGATCACCTTCGCGAGCGGGTACTCGCGCTGCAGCCGCTCGGTGTGCATCCAGTGCGTCGTGCACTCGCGGCCGTCGAGCAGGCCGGCCTGGCCGAGCACGAAGGAGCCACTGCAGACCGACATCAGCCGGGCACCGCGGTCGTGGGCGGCGCGGATCGCGTCGAGGACGGCCGGCGACGCATCGCCGTTCTTGATCGCGGGGATCGCCACCAGATCGGCCTCGGCGACCCGGTCGAGACCGTGGGCGGCCTGCAGGGTGAAGCCCATCGAGGTGCGCATCGGGCGGTCGTCCTCGGCGCACACGGCGAAGTCGATCGCCGGCACGCCGTCGTCGGTGCGGTCGATCCCGAAGGCCTCGCACAGGATCCCCAGCTCGAACGGAGCGACGCCGTCGAAGGCGATCACGGCCACGTTGGTCAGCACCGGACCACTCTCGCAGCAGAGTGGCAGATAATCAATGCAGTGCGTCTTTTCTGCCACTGGTGGCAGGAACTGCGCCAGAGCATGATTTCTGCCATGACCATCGCACTGATCCTCCTCCTGCTTCTCGCCGGGCTCGGCGGGCTCCTCCACTGGGCACACCGCGACGGGCTGCTCATCCGCCAGCAGCCCACCTGGTTCGACTGACCCGCACGGGCAGGTGGGGATATCCCCACCTCCGGTTCGGGGCCTGGACTCCGCGCGGTCACCGCCTGCGGCGACGAGCGTGGAGCCATGACCACCACCACTCTCGGGCCCACCCGACGCAGCGAGCGTGCGCTCGCCCCCGACCTGATCCGTGGCGCGATGCTGCTGTTCATCGCGCTCGCCAACGCAGGCAACTGCGCCTTCGCCGGCCAGCCCGGCCTCGACCCCGACCCGCACGGCATCGCCAGGGTCCTCAACTTCGGGCTCTCCCTGCTCGTCGACAGCCGGGCCTATCCCGTCTTCGCGATCATGTTCGGCTACGGCCTGGTCCAGATCGCCCGGCGCCAGGAGCGTGCCGGCGCCGACCCCCGGCGGGTCCTCGTCCGGCGCAACGCCTGGCTGGTCGGCTTCGGCCTCGTGCACGCGGGCCTGCTCTACTTCGGCGACTTCCTCGGCGCGTACGGGCTGCTGGGCCTGGCCGCGACCTTCCTGCTCGTGCGCCGCACCGACCGCTTCCACCGGGCGGTGCTGTGGCTGTGGGGACTGCAGTCGATCTACCTCGTCGTGCTCCCGGTCCTCGCCGCCACCCACGACTGGTCCGGCGGCGCCGGGCTGGTCAACTCACCGAACCCCTCGCTCGCCGCGGACTCCTACCGCGCCTCCATCGGCGACCGGCTCGCCGAGTGGCCCGCCCACACGCTCTCCGTGCTGCCGGCCATCGTCATCGTCTGGCTCGGGATCTGGGCGGCTCGGCGTCGGATCCTCGAGAACGTCGACCAGCACCGCACCCTGCTCGTCCGCACCGCGGTCATCGGCCTCGGCATCGCGGTCCTCGGCGGACTCCCCTACGCCCTCGTCGCCGCCGGCGTCCTCCACCCGGCCGCCGGCACCGTCGACATCCTCGCCCTGCTCCACGACGTCAGCGGCGAGTACGCCGGGCCCGGCTACATCGCCGCCCTCGCCCTCCTCGGCGCCCGCCTCTCCCGCACGGGACGAGTCGGCGCCGTGGCCGCTCTCGGTCAGCGCTCCCTGTCCGGCTACCTGCTCCAGTCGGTGTGCTGGCTGGTCCTGTTCGCGCCCTTCGCCCTCGACCTCGGCGGCCACACCGCCTTCGCGGTGCTCGCCGCGGTCGGCGTCTGGCTCGCCTCCGTGGCGCTCGCCGCCGGCCTCCACAGGCGCGACCACCCCGGCCCGGCCGAGAAGGTCCTGCGCCGGCTCACCTACGGCCACCGCTGAGACAGCCAGAAAGACCCGAAGGCCCCGACCGTACGGTCGGGGCCTTCGTGGTTGCTGCGGTGAAGCGTGGGGCGATCAGTTGCCGCCGGTCAGCTTCTCGCGAAGCGCCTGCAGCGCCTCGTCGGACGCGAGCGAGCCGCCGGTGGCGTCCTCGGCCGGGGCGGAGGAGTACGAGCTGGACTCGCCCGCCTCGATCTCGGCCTGCTTCGCGTCGGCCTGCTGCTTGACGTGGGCCTCCCAGCGAGCGTGCGCCTTGGCGTACTGCTCCTCCCACTTCGCACGCTGCTCGTCGAAGCCCTCGAGCCACTCGCCCGTCTCCGGGTCGAAGCCCTCGGGGTAGATGTAGTTGCCCTGGTCGTCGTACGTGGCCTCCATGCCGTACAGCGTCGGGTCGAACTCCTCGACGTCCGCCGCGGCAGCGGTCTCGTTGGCCTGCTTGAGCGAGAGGGAGATCCGGCGACGCTCGAGGTCGATGTCGATGATCTTGACCATGACGTCGTCGCCGACCTGGACGACCTGCTCCGGGATCTCGACGTGGCGCTCGGCCAGCTCGGAGATGTGGACCAGGCCCTCGATGCCCTCCTCGACCCGCACGAACGAGCCGAAGGGAACCAGCTTGGTGACCTTGCCGGGGACGATCTGACCGATCTGGTGGGTCCGGGCGAAGTGCTGCCACGGGTCCTCCTGGGTCGCCTTCAGCGACAGGGAGACACGCTCGCGGTCCATGTCGACGTCGAGGACCTCGACGGTGACCTCGTCACCCACGGTGACGACCTCGGACGGGTGGTCGATGTGCTTCCAGGACAGCTCCGAGACGTGGACGAGACCGTCGACGCCGCCGAGGTCCACGAACGCACCGAAGTTGACGATCGAGGACACGACACCCTTGCGGATCTGGCCCTTCTGGAGCTGGGTGAGGAAGCCGTGGCGGACCTCGGACTGGGTCTGCTCGAGCCAGGCACGGCGCGACAGGACCACGTTGTTGCGGTTCTTGTCGAGCTCGATGATCTTGGCCTCGAGGGTCTGACCGACGTAGGGCTGCAGGTCGCGGACCCGGCGCATCTCGACGAGCGAGGCGGGCAGGAAGCCGCGCAGGCCGATGTCGATGATGAGGCCGCCCTTGACGACCTCGATGACGGTGCCCTCGACGACGCCGTCGGCCTCCTTGATCTCCTCGATCGTGCCCCAGGCGCGCTCGTACTGGGCGCGCTTCTTGGACAGGATCAGGCGACCCTCCTTGTCCTCCTTCTGGAGAACGAGAGCCTCGACCTTGTCGCCCACCTGGACGACCTCGGACGGGTCGACGTCGTGCTTGATCGACAGCTCACGCGAGGGGATGACGCCCTCGGTCTTGTAGCCGATGTCCAGCAGAACCTCGTCACGGTCCACCTTGACGATGGTGCCGTCGACGATGTCGCCGTCGTTGAAGTACTTGATGGTCGCGTCGATGGCGGCCAGGAAGTCCGCCTCGGAGCCGATGTCGTTGACCGCGACCTGGGGCGCGTTGTCGTCGAAGCTCGCAAGGGGGGTCGAGAGGGTGCTCGTCATGTAGTCGGTCAGTCCTTGAAGTGGGCAGATGTAGTCGGGATGATGCGTCTGCGGACCGTCGCCCGGCGGGCAGGCCAGCACACAGACGTCCCAGAGTACGCGCCGCCCGACGTGGGAGTCCAACCGGCGACCACTATCCTCGGCAGACGTGCAGGACGTCGAGGGCGCAGAGGGCGTCGAAGCATGGCCACATCCCCCCGTGACCGCCCACCGGCGGGCCGCCGACGAGGGCGAGTCGCGCCGTGCCAACGGAGCCGACTGGGACCGGTACGCCGACGAGTACCAGGCGACCCACGGCGGGTTCCTCGGTGACATCGGCTTCGTGTGGGGCCCCGAGGGGCTGAGGGAGGAGAACGCCGGGATCCTGGGCGAGGTGCGCGATCGCGACGTCCTCGAGGTCGGCTCCGGCGCCGGTCAGTGCTCGCGCTGGGTGCGCAGCCGGGGCGGGCGCGCCATCGGGCTCGACCTCTCCCACCGGCAGCTGCAGCACTCGCGACGGATCGACGAGGCGTCCACGGTCGTCGTACCCAGCGTGCTCGGCACCGCCACCGCGCTCCCCTTCGCCGACGCGAGCTTCGACGTCGTGTTCTCCTCCTTCGGGGCGCTGCAGTTCGTGGCCGACATCGACGTCGCCGTCGCCGAGACCGCGCGGGTGCTGCGTCCGGGTGGCAGGTTCGCGTTCTCGATCACCCACCCGACACGGTGGATGTTCCCCGACGATCCCGGCGAGGAGGGGCTGACGGCGACCCAGTCGTACTGGGACCGCACGCCGTACGTCGAGGTCGACGACGCGACCGGCGCGACGTCGTACGTCGAGCACCACCGCACCCTCGGCGACTGGGTCGCGCTGCTGGCGGGGGCGGGCTTCCGGCTGACCACGCTGCTCGAGCCGGAGTGGCCCGAGGGGCACGAGCGGCTCTGGGGCGGGTGGTCCGGGACCCGTGGGCGGCTCACGCCGGGCACGGCCATCTTCGGCGCGGACCTGGGCTGACCTGGTCATTTCGGGCCATGGCCGGCCGGGCCTTCCGTCCTCATTCCGGCCGGATCGGCGGCGTACCCCTCCCCGGGACCGTCCCGCTCATCAATAGTGGCGGTTCGGGAACCGTGCTGGAGGGAGCACCTCATGTCCGCATCACAGGCGCGTCGCAGGCTCAGGGCCGTGGCGCCAATCGGTACGGCGGCCGCGACCATGGCCGCACTCGCACTGACCGTTCCACTCGCCCCAGCAGCGCAGGCCGATCCCCTGCCGGCCCCCTACTCGGGATCGGCGCACGCCGACCTCGTGGACCTGCCGGTCGACGTACTCGATGCGTCGGCGGCGAGCGTGCCGGTGGGCCACGCGCTCACCACCGTCGACAGCACGCTGGCAGCCGACAACGTCACCGCGGACTCCGCCAACGTGGACGTCGCGCTGGCCGGTATCCCGATCGACCTGGACAGCCTCAGCGTCACCGCCCCGCCGACGGACTCCGCGTCCGACACGCTGGTACCGCTCGACCTCGCCGCCCTGGGCGCGATCGACGCGATCGACCGCACCGTGGCGGCCAACTACGTCAGCGCGACGTCCTGCCCGCCGCTCGTCGGCACCGAGCGCCTGCTCGGCCGCTCCACCAGCTCCGTCGCGTCGGTCGGCCTGCTGAGCAACGTGGCGACCATCGGCGCGGTCCAGGCGACGACCACGACGAAGCTGGTCGACGCCGACGTCGACGGTCACGCCGACATGGTCTCCGAGACCAGCACCACGGTCGGCGACGTCCAGCTGCTGCCCGCCGTGGCCGGCGGCATCACGGTCCGTCTCTCCGACGCCGTCGTGACCCGGGCCACCTCGGACGGCACCACCGGTACCGCCGCCGTCGTCAGCCCCGCCGTCACCGCCCAGGTCCTCGTGGCCGGCCTTCCCCTCGCCACGATCACCGTCGGCGACGGCATGGTGAACGTCCCGGTCAACCTCGGTCTCGCCACCGTCAGCCTGCAGATCGGCCTGGCCAACTTCACCGACACCTCCTCGGGCGCCACTGGCGCGGGTGCCCTCGACGCCGTGCTGCGCATCCGGCTGCAGGCGTCGCTCGCCCTCACCGAGCTGGCGGACCTCGACCTGGCGATCGGCGCCGGTGCGGTCGAGGCCACGGCGCCGGCAGGGGGCGTCGAGTGCGGCGCCACCCCGGCCGACACTGTCATCACGACCCCGGCCGATGCCTCGACCGTCACCGACGCCACCCCCGCCATCACCGGCACCGCCGAACCCAACTCGACGATCACCCTGGTCATCGACGGCGGCACCCCCATCACCGTCCCCGTCGACGGCACTGGCAACTGGACCTACACCCCGACCACCGACCTCACCGAGGGCTCGCACACCATCACGGCCGACGGCAACGCCAACGGCACCGGCGTCGACGACACCACCACCTTCACCGTCGACGCCGTCCCCGCCGCCGCCACCGTGATCACCACCCCGGCCGACGCCTCCACCGTCACCGACGCCACCCCCGCCATCACCGGCACCGCCGAGCCGAACTCGACGATCAGCCTGGTCATCGACGGCGGCACCCCGATCAGCGTGCCGGTCGACGCGTCCGGCAACTGGACCTACACCCCGACCACCGACCTCTCCGAGGGCTCGCACACCGTGACCGCCGACGGCAACGCCAACGGCACCGGCGTTGACGACACCATCACCTTCACCGTCGACGCCGTACCCGCCGCCGCCACCGTGATCACCACCCCGGCCGACGCCTCCACCGTCACCGACGCCACCCCCGCCATCACCGGCACCGCCGAGCCGAACTCGACGATCAGCCTGGTCATCGACGGCGGCACCCCGATCAGCGTGCCGGTCGACGGGTCCGGCAACTGGACCTACACCCCGACCACCGACCTGACGGAAGGCAGCCACACCGTGACCGCCGACGGCAACGCCAACGGCACCGGAGTGGACGACACCGCGACCTTCACCGTCGACGTACCGCCGAAGGACACCGACGGCGACGGCGTACCGGACAGCCAGGAGGCGGCGGACGGGACCGACCCGAACAACCCGGACACCGACGACGACGGGCTGAACGACGGTGCCGAGAAGGCGGCCTGGACCAACCCGAACAACCCGGACACCGACGGCGACGGCCTCAAGGACGGGCGGGAGGTCTTCGGACCGACGGGATGCGTCACTCCGGCCGGTGTCGCGACCAGCACGAACCCGCTCTGGCGCGACACCGACGGCGACGGCCTGACCGACGGCCAGGAGGTCAACGGGTCCGACGTGGCGCAGAAGTACTGGACGGTCCGGGGCAAGCCGAGGAAGTCGAAGGCGAAGACGATCGGCCTTGTCCGCACCAACCCGTGCGACCGGGACACCGACGGCGACCGGCTCACCGACTTCCAGGAGGTCACCGGCGTCAAGGTCGGACAGCGGGTCGTCCGCTCGAAGGCCAACGGCGGGCCCTACAAGATCAAGGTCCGCAAGACCGACCCGACCCTCGCCGACACCGACAAGGACAAGCTGAGCGACTACGACGAGGTCACCGGCGCGAAGAACAAGAGGTTCGGCAAGCGGAAGACCGACCCGACCCTCGCCGACACCGACTGGGGCGGCGGCCGCGACGGCAAGGAGGTCCGGACCAAGACCGACCCGAGCCGCCACGGCTGAGGGGAACCGCCACCTCTCGTGCACTGTCACTAGGGTGGATCCGTGGACGCGGAGGAGATCGCCAAGTCGGCCGAGCTCGAGCACCGGCACTGGTGGTACGCCGCCCGCCGAGCCCTCGTGCGACGTACCGTCCGCGACTGGCCGGCGGGCCGCGCCATCGACGTCGGGTGTGGCATGGGTGGCAACACCGCGGTGCTGCGCGAGCTCGGCTGGCAGGCGATCGGGGTCGAGTACACCGACACCGGCTCCGACATCGCCGCCGCCCGCGGCATCCCGGTCGTGCAGGGCGACGGCCGGCAGCTGCCCGTCGCGGACGCGTCGGTCGACCTGGTGATGTCGACCGACGCGTGGGAGCACATCGACGACGACGCGGCGGTGGCCCGCGAGACCGTGCGGGTGCTGCGTCCGGGTGGCCGCGTGCTCGTGGCGGTCCCGGCCGGGATGGCGCTGTGGAGCGGGCACGACGTCGCGCTGGGCCACGTCCGCCGCTACGAGAGGCAGCAGCTGGCCGACCTCGTGACCGGCGCCGGGCTGGTCATCGACGACCTCCGGTCGTGGAACGTGCTGCTGCGCCCGGTCGTCCGCGCGCGCCGCCGCAACAAGCACGCCGCCGAGAGCGAGATGGAGGAGGTGCACCCGGTGCTCAACGCCGGGCTGCGCGCCGCCCTCGCGGTCGAGCGCGGCCTGCCCGTCAAGCGACTGCCGGGCGTCAGCCTGGTGGTCCTCGCCCACAAGCCGTGAGCGGGTACGACGACCGCGACTGGGTCGCCGATCCGCGGATCGGCTGGCGGATCCTGCTGACCGCGAGCCTGCCGGCGCCGGTCCGGACCGTCGAGCTCGCCGACCGGCTGGACGCCCTGGTCCGCGCCGAGGGGTGGCCAGCGCGCCCACCGCTCACCGCACCGACCCTCGCCCACCTGTACGACGCACTCGTCGCGCCCTCGCGCGAGCCGCTGCTCGTCGGCGCCCACGGCCGCGACGTCGTGGTGTCCGCCCACCACGGCGCAGTCGACGGTCTCGGCCTGCTGACCGTCCTCGACCGCCTCGGCCTGGGCCCCGCGACCTCGTCGGCGCGCGGCGTCGGCGACCGCACGACGACCGGTGGTCTCGTCACGACGGCCGCCCGGCGGCTCGGCGAGGTGGCCCTCCACCCGCCTGCAGGGGTGAGCCCCCCGGCGGTCCCGGTGCCCACGCCCGGCGACGTGCTGGTGGCAGCCGAGGTCCCGGGCACGGTACGCGCGGCGCCGCTGGTCCACGCCGCCGCGCGGGCCGTGGTGCGGCACCAGGCCGCCCGCGGCCGGCAGGCGCGCCACGTCGCGATCGCGGTGGGCGCCGTGCGCGGCCAGGCCGGAGCCGGGCTCGGCGACCACAGCGTGCTGCTGCGCCTGCGCGACGTCGAACGGCTCGACCTGGCCGGCGTCACCGAGGCGCTGCGCACCGCCCCCGTGGTGACGCCACCGACGCCGGCACCCGACCGGCCGTGGACGCGCCTGGCGGCCCGGGCGACCGCGACCGGCCTGCGGCTGCTGGCCCCACGGCTGGGCTCGACGCTGCTCGTGTCCCACCTCGGCGAGGTCGAGGCGCCCCACGTGGAGCGGCTCGCCTTCCACCCCGTGACCGCCGGCGGCACCGGGCTCTCGCTCGGCGCGGTCGGCCACCGCGGCCGCACCGTGCTGACCCTGCGGGCCCGCGCCGCGCAGTGGAACGACAACGGCCTCGAGCAGCTGCTCGAGGCCGTCGTCTCCCTCCTCGGAGAGGAGTCCTAGGGGTCAGGCGTCGACGAGCGCCTTGTCGTCGCGCCGGGCGGTCCGCTGCTGGCGGGCGCTCTTGCCGAGGACCAGGCCCGCGGCCAGCAGGCCGGCACCGAGCAGCAGCAGGATGCCGGGGAAGACCAGCTTCATGCCGCCGAGCAGGGTCGCGTTGCCCTTGGCGTCGCTGACCAGGTCGTCGACCTGGGCCTGGGTGTACTGCACCGTGCCGGTGAACGCGGGGACGCTGGTGCCGTCGTACCGCAGCTCCTGGACGCGGTTCTCGACCCGGTTGACCGGCGAGCCGGTGGTCGGCTCGACCCAGAAGGTGCGGGTCATCTGGTACCACATCTCGGCCTCGACGTTGCCGGTCTCGGCGGAGCCGAAGACCTTCGACGGGACGCTGCGCGTCTCGACCATGGTGTCGGGGATGGTCTGCACGAACTTGTAGACCGTGAGGCCGTCGACCTTCTCCTCGCCCTCGAACTTCGCGTCGACGGCCTTGCCGAGCGTGCCGTCCCAGAGCGGGTAGTCCTTCTTCTCGGTGGCGAACGGGAACTTGAAGACCAGCCCCTTGCGGGTGACGTCGACCCGGTCGACCTTGGTGAAGTCGTCGGCGCTCGCGACCTCCTCCCACGAGCCGCACTTGGCGCAGTCGACGGCGGCACCGGTCTTGCCGTCGAAGGGCGCCCGCTCACGGGTCTGCTGGAAGTCCTCGCCGCCGACCCGCTTGACCGTGGTCGAGTTCACCCACACCACCGTGTCGCCGGGCGCCTTGACGCCGCTGTCGGCGATGGTGAACGACGTGATGTCGAGGTCCGAGGTCTCCGGCGCGAGCACGTCGGGGTCGGAGTTGAAGATCTCGGCGCCCTTGGCCTCGAGCTTGGTGGTGCCCTCGTAGTCGGGCGGCACGTTGGCGAGAACCGGGTAGGCGTAGAAGCGGACCAGGGCGGCTGCCACGATCAGGAAGACACCGAGTCCGACGGACACGGCGGCGAGCTTGCTGCGCATGAGCGAGCCTCTCTCAGACGGCCACGCGAGCGTCGCGTGGGTGGTGACGGTCGGGCAGCGCGGCCGCGTGCCCGAGGAGCTGGATGGTCAGGTCGCGCGCCTGCAGGCGCATCTGCGACCAGTCGAACTTGTGGGCCCAGGCCAGGCACGCCTCGGCGCGCAGGACCCGGGTCCCGGGGTCGGCGGCGTCGACCAGGGCGGCGGTCAACGCGTCGGTGATCCGGGTGACGACGGTGGCCGGGTCCGCGCTGTCGGGGACCAGCCAGCCGCTCTCCCCCGGGCGGATCGAGTCACGCAGCCCGGGCACGTCCCGGGCCACGGTGGGTACGCCGTGGGCGGCCGCGTCGATGACCGCCTGGCCCCAGCCCTCGGCATCCGAGGCGCACACCTGCACCGAGGCCCGCGCGAGCAGGGCGTCCTTGTCGGCTGCCGGCACGAAGCCGTGGAACCTCACCTGGCCGGCGAGGCCGAGCTCGGCCGCCCTGGCAACCAGCCGGTCGTGCTCGGGCCCGCGGCCGATGACGTCGACGTGGAGGGTGCGGCCGGCGAGCGCGGCGCTGTCCTGCGCGCGACGCACGGCCTCGAGCACGAGGTCGACCCGCTTGTGGGTGACCAGCCGGCCCAGGACGACGACTCGGTCGGGATCCTTCGCCGCAGCATCGACCTGCTGTGAGTCGGGCAGGTCCGCACCGTTCTCCAGGATCCGGACGTCGCCGGTCCAGCCGAGCTGCTCGCGCATCTCGGCGACGGTCGAGGCCGACACCGCAGCGGTCACGTGGTGCCGGTAGACCGAGCGCATCGCGACCCGCTCCATCCAGCGGCCGAAGGCGGCGACCGGAGCCGGGAAGTGCACCGCGAACTGGGCCTGGTGCACGTGGTGGACGATGAGCAGGGCCGGAGTGCCGCGGCGCAGGACCAGCGGCGAGAACGACGGCAGTCCGCAGGCCGGGTCGATCACGGCGTCGATCCGCCGCCGGTGGCGCAACAGCCAGGCCAGCGCGAACAGGTAGAACGTCAGCGCGCCCCCGCCCCGGCGTACGGCGATCCCGTCGCGGACCTCGCGGGGCGCCTGGCCCTCGTCACGAGCGGTCACGAAGTGCACCCGAGCCCCGGCCTCGTGCAGCGCCCGGGCGTACTGCCAGGCGTAGATCTCCGCGCCGCCGGCGAGCGAGTGGTCGAGGTCGCGCCAGTTGACGACGACGACGCGCCGACCCGCGAGTGCCTGGTCCGGCGGGGTCATGCCTGGCTCCCGGCGAGCAGCACCGGGGCGGCCGCCACCGGCGCGGGCCGGTCGAGCGCCCGGCAGCGCCAGGCGATCCGGGCCAGCTCTGCGAACGCCGCGGCGCCGTGGCGCGACGGCACGAAGGTCGACCCGGGCACGTCGGTCCAGGTCACCGGAATCTCCTGCACCTCGGCGCCGAGGCCGCGCAGGCGCACGAGCAGCTCGACGTCGAACGAGAACCCGGCGGTCTCCAGCCGGCGCGCGGCCGACCGGGCCAGGCTCCCGCGGAACACCTTGAACCCGCACTGGGTGTCGGCGATCCCCGGCACCAGCCGGCCGGCGAGGCGCCGGTAGGCCGCCGCGCCCAGCGAACGGGTGCGGCAGTGCCGCGCCTCGGTCTCGCTCCCGGCGACCGCCCGCGACCCGATGACGACGTCGGCGCCGAGGAGCACCTCGCGCCAGGCCGCCTCGATCGCGTCGAGGCCGGTCGCGCCGTCGGCGTCCATGAAGCACACCAGGTCGGCGTCGGTGGCGAGCAGGCCCGCACGGACCGCGGCACCCTTGCCGCGGCGTGCGCACCGCACCACCCGTACGGGCAGCGCCGCCGAGTCGGCCTCACGGGCCACCTCCGCGGTGCGGTCGGTGCTCGCGTTGTCGACGACGAGCACCTCCACCCGGCCGAGCACGCCGCGGTGCGCCGTCACGTGACGACGCAGCTCCCGCAGTGTGCGCGGCAGCCGGCGTTCCTCGTTGTACGCCGGAATGACGATCTGCAGCATCGGACCCTCCCAAGCCGTCTGCTCAGCCGTCCCCCTCCCCAGGGACGGTACGACGAACCGCGCCTCGAGCGACCGGGGTCATTCGAGGATGCGGCGAAGGCGCCCTACTTGCTGGCGTAGCTGTAGAGCTTCTCGTTGCTGACGGGCTTGTGCTCACCCTGCGCGGCGTTGACGCCGGCGACGAGGACAGCGGTCGAGGCGAGTGCCCCGACGACAGTGGCGATGATCGTGTTCATGCGACGGTCCCCTCCCAAAGACCGGCACAGAGCATCACACCCCATGACCTTCATGACTGTGATGCCCGTTACTCCCAGACCGGAGTATCCATGCGGCACCGGCCAAAAGCAAAAGAATCGCGGAAGTCAGGCCGATCGACACCAGAACGTGACGCGAACGGTCGTCGTCGCCCGCAATGTCGGCGACCGGCCCGCCGGCGGCGAGGTCGACGAGCATCAGCCCGCCGCCGTCGTACGCGACCCTGCCGGCGGGGACCTCGGGCTCCCCCATCCCCCGCTCCACCAGCACCCAGCGCACACCCTGGGCGCGCAGGGCTCCGGCCGGGTCGGGATCGGCCAGCGCGAGCGCGACCGCGACGACCCGCGGGTCCTCGGCCGGGACGACGCGGTCGGCCAGCAGCACGCGGTCGTCGACCAGCACGGTGCCGGGCAGCAGCCGGGGCGCCGGGTCGAGGACGGCGCGACGGTGGTTCCAGGAGTAGCCACGGTAGGAGCCCTCCCAGGGCAGCACGACAGTGGTGTCGTCCGAGCCGACCAGGTCGGCGACGTCCTCCCACGCCGTCGGGTACGACGAGCGCGGCAGGTCACCCAGCGCGCCCCACGCCAGGCTGGGCAGGAGCAGCAGGGGGGCCACGACGAGCAGCACCACCGCACTCCACAACGCCCCCGTCCCGGGGCGGATCCGGGCCCGCACCGCGCTGACCGCATGGGCCGAGCCGACCGCCAGCACGAGGCCGAGCGGCGCCAGGAAGCGGTGCGAGTCGCGCAGCAGGGCCAGCCCCGGCACGTGGCCGGCGAGTCCCTCCAGCAGGCCGCTGCCACCCGGCAGCGCGGGCAGCAGCGCGAGCACGACGGCCGCGGCGCCGAGGACCGCCCAGCGACGCCGGTCCGTGCCACCGCGCGCCAGCCCGACGCAGGCAACGACGCTGAGCAGGCAGGACAGCAGCACCAGCACGGCGCTGGTGCGCTCCTCGGGGACGATCGACGTCTTCCAGATGCCGCCGAGGGAGAACACGCTGGCCGCCGTACCGGCCGCGGACTCGGCGCGGGCCGCGAAGCCCGCGAAGACGCCGTCGGTCGACACCCGCACGGTGGAGGCGGTCAGCGCCGGCACGGCCCAGCACAGGTTGGCGGCGAGGGCGAGCAGGCCCACCCACGCCCAGGTACGCCGGTCCCGACCGAGCGCGAGCACGGCCAGGACCCCGACGGCCATCACCCCGCTCGACGGGCTGCAGACCGCGGACAGCACGAGCACGACGGCCGCAGGTGCCCACGCCTGCCGGTCCGCGCGCAGCCGGAGCGCGGCGAGCGCGACCCACGGCAGCAACAGGTAGCCCAGCAGGATCGCCCACTGGCCGATCAGCAGCCGTTCCAGGACCCACGGGTTCCAGCAGAACAGCGTGATCGCGGCAGCGCGGGCGTACCACCGCTGCTCGGCGACGACGCGCGCGATCCCGAGCCCGCCCGCGAGGAACCCGCCGACCAGCAGCAGTCGCTGGACCACGCTGCCCGGCACCACGTGGGTGGCCAGTGAGACCAGCGCGTCCATCGGGACGGCGCGCGGCAGCGAGCCGTCCAGGCCGAGCCATGCGCTCTTCCAGGGCTGGTGGGGCACGAAGACCATGTCGCCGACGAGCCAGTAGCCGCCGCCGACGAGGAGCGGGCCCAACACCAGCGCGGTGACCGCGAGCGTCACCGCCAGGTCGGGGCCGCCCGCGCGACGCAGGCTCACGGCTGCTCCGGGAGGCCGGCGTCGATGTCGGTGATGCAGACCGTCGACCGGCCGTCGCCGCGGAAGGTGAGCGCGTCGACCTCGCCCGCGAGGTCGGGCAGCACCAGCCACATCCGGTTCGGGCCGCGGCTGGCGAGGAAGTCGGTGCTCCATCCGTCCGTCGTGACGCTCAGCGTCGTCTCGTCCGAGGTGAAGTAGGAGACGCGGACGAGCAGCCGACCGTCGACGGGTACGACGAACGGGGCGCGCCGAGACGCGCGGCCGACCTCGTAGCCGCACCCGTCGTCGGGTCCGTCCTCGGCGGGGATGATCCCCGCGAGCCCGACCGGCCGCAGGCTGCCGTCGTCGGCGACCATCCGCAGGTGCGCGGACGCCTCGTCGAAGCGCAGGTGCTCGGGCAGGGGCGCGAGGATCCGCGAGAGCTGGGAGTCGGCGCCGACGAGTGGCAGCACGACGTCGGTCGGTGCGAGCCGGTCGAACAGGACGGCCGTCGGGTCGGCGGCGAACTGCGAGCGCAGCGTCGTGACGAACGCCTTGTCCTCGGTGTTCTGGAAGTGGGGCACGAGCAGGGCGGTGCCGGCCGCCGACGCGGCGCCGTACAGCAGGACGGTAGTGGCGACGACGCCACCGCGGACCCGCGCGGTCGCCGTCTCCAGCAGCCCGAGCCAGGGCCGGGAGCCGCGCAGGCACAGGGCGACGCAGAGCACCGCGGCGTGCACCGTGTCGGAGGAGTAGCGCGGGTCGAGGCCGATGATCGAGCCGAAGCCCGCGCGGCCGGACAGCAGCAGGGCGAGGTCGGCGGCCACATAGGCGACGAGGAACGCCAGGCCCCAGCGACGGGCCGGCCCGCCGCGGACCAGGAGCAGCACCGCTCCGGCCAGCGCGAGCACGAGCGACACCACCACGACCCACACGGCCGGCCGCACCGCGCCGCCGTCGAGCTCGCCGGTCCACGGACCGCCGAACAGGCCGGGGACGATGTTGCGGCCGAGGAACGACCAGGTCACCTCGAGGCGCTGCTTCCAGGTGCTCTCCCCGCCCTCGACGTCGGTCAGCATGCCGTGCGCGACGAGGAAGCCGCCGAGCAGCAGCACCTGCCCGGCCCACAGCCAGCGGAACCGCGTCAGCGCTGCCCGCAGTCGCCGCCAGCCGGTCGCCTCGTCGGCGAGCGCCACCGCGACGCCGTACAGCACCGGAGGGATGAGCACGGCGCGCTCGTGCCAGAGCAGCCCGACAGCCGTCGTGAGCAGGATCGCGAGCACGGCCCACACCGCCCGGGCATCGCCCTGCCGCCAGCGCACCAGCAGCCACACCGCCAGCAGCGAGCAGAGCACGTGGGGCCACAGGCCCATCGCCGCACTCCACCACAGCGTCGTGGCGAGGGTGAGCGGGGCCCACGCGAAGACGGCCAGCAGCACCACCCGGCTCCACCGCTCCCCCAGCAGCCGCGTCAGGATCAGCCACATCACGACCGTGGCCGCGGTCTGCAGCAGCAGCACGAAGGTGGCCACGCTCGCCCAGCTGTACGGCGCCAGGTGGGCGAGCAGCCAGTAGGCCAGCTGTTGCAGCGGGTTGACGTGGCCCGCCGTGTCGCGGACCAGGAACTCGGCGCTCAGGTCGGCGGCGGCCGCCCGGCCCAAGAGGTAGAAGTCGTCCTGGTTGAACCACGAGCCCGCCAGGAGCACCGCCCGGCTGACCACCATCGAGAGCAGTACGGCGATCGCCGCCGTCCCCTGCCGTCCGCGCCACGCGCTCATCGCGCCACCTCCGCGCGACGGGTCGGCCGGCCCAGCACGAGGCCCGCGACCAGGCCGACGCCCAGCGCCGCGGCGACGTCGGCGCTGCCGGTCACGAAGCGTCCGCCGTCGAGGGCGTCGAGCAGGCCCGACGCGGACACCAGCACGAGCACCGCCACCGCGGAGCGGGCCGGGTGTCGGGGCAGGAACGCGCCGGCGAGCAGCCCGACGGCGGCCACCGGGCCGAGCAGCACCCCGGCCGCGACGAGGGCGACGCCCCACCACAGCGGGCGGGTGGCGGGCTCGGTCGCCGGCCACGGACGCCGGCGATCGCGCGGGCTGCGCCGTACGAGCACGAGCACGAGGCAGGCAGCGCCCAGCAGCAGCACGCCGCCACTGACGGCCAGGCCGAGGGGGAGCACGACGGCGTACGTCTGCTGGGGTGCGTAGCGCAGTCGGACCGTCGCGGCCTCCTGGCCGGCCGGGAGCAGCCACCCCTGCTGCCAGCCGTCGACGCGGATCGGCTCGAGGCGGCGCCCGTCGAGCTCGGCGACCCAGCCGGGGTTGGCGTTCTCCGGCAGCCACAGCACCGCCGCGGGGCCGCTGCCGACACGGACCGTACGACGATCACGGTCCCAGCGCTGGACGGTGACGTCACGCTCGCGGACGGCCGTGGCCTGCTGCCCGGCCGGCACGAGTGAGACGTCGGCGAGCTCGAACTCACTCGTCGGCGTGGCGTGCAGGTCCTGGGCACCTGAGGGCAGCCGGACCGCGGACGGCTCGCAGCTCTCGAGCTCGAGCGGGGTCCCGTTGACCAGGTCGGCCATGGTCCCGGTGACACGCGTGGCGACCTCGCGGCCGCCGACCTCGATGACCGGCCCGAGCCCGCACAGCGCGCCGGTGGGCGCGTCCCCCACCAGGGGCCGGGTCACGTCGACGCCGGTCAGCTCGATCTCGGGGACCACCACGTGCCCGGCTCCGGGGGCCTTCTCGAAGCGCACCTGCAGCCGGTTGGTGCGGACCGGGTCGATCGGGACCGCGCCGCCGGCGTCGAGCACGACCCGTTGGGTGCGCCGCCCCGAGGTGATGACCGCCGCCACCGGAGTGCCGGCGACCCCGCTCGCCGGGACGCTGATCCCCGTGATGGTGCGGGTGCGGCGCCACTGGAAGGTCAGGGTCGGGTACAGGTCGCTGTCGTCGGAGACCCACGCGGTGCTCGGCTGCCCGTCGTAGGCGAAGCGGCCGGCGACCTTCGGATCTCCGCCGTACGACGAGGTCACCTCGACCGGGGGACGGCGCTCGACCTGGTCGAGCAGCAGCGCGGCCTCGGGGGTGTTCCGTACGACGACGTGCCCGGTGAGCCGGTAGGAGCCGGAGGCCTCGAGGGCGAAGGACCGGTCGATCCCGCCGGCCTCCTCCGGCTGCCGGATCCGGGTCACGTCGCAGTCCGGCACGCTCGGGGTGATGAAGCACGCGCGGCGGCCGGGGACGGTGCTGAAGGCCAGGGCGTCGTCCGGGCCGGCGGTGCCGGGGACCACGAAGGTGCGACGCGGCCGCAGTCCGTCGACGGCGACCTCGCGCAGGCCCACCCGGGCCGAGCGTGCCGCGGTCGCCGCTTCGACGATCCGCACCTCCACCCGGTCGACGCGGCTGCCGTCGAGGCGCACCCGGACCGGCGCGCCTGTGGCGCCGACGCTCGCCCGGACGGTCTGGGTGCCCGCCGCGACCTCGATCGTGCGGATCGGGACGACCTGCGGGTCGTCGGCGACCGGCGTCACGGTCACGGTCCGCACGGCCCGTGGGGCGGCGAGGTCCAGCCGGAGCCACTGCCGCTCGGGGGCGGTCGCCGACGAGGTGACCCACTGCGTGTCGAGGTCGCCGTCGACGGCAGCGTACGGGCCGGACGCGGTGATGACCGGGCCGAAGTTGTCGGCGTACCCCTGCGCCGAGGAGGCCTCCAGTCCCCTCAACCCCGCGTAGCGGGCGACGACCGGCGTGCCGCCGGGCTCGCCCGGGAAGTCGTGGGCGGCCCGTGCGACGCGCCACGGCTCGTCGGCGGTCATCAGCGCGGAGAGACCCTCGTCGTTGCTGCCGAACGCGCGCTCGCGTCGCTGGTCGGTGTCGGTGACGATGTCGGCCGAGCGGTCCCAGCCGGGCTCGCCCTCGAGGACCGTCGGCTGGTCGGCACCGACCAGGCCGGCGCTCTGGGCGAGCAGGCTGCTCTCGGCCGCGCCGCGGACGGTCGCGACGTCGTCGAGCGCGGTCGCCCGGACCACCGGCAGCCGCCGCGGGACCCGGAACACCTCGACCTCCGGCTCGTCGTCGGCGGTGGCGCCGAATGCCGCGACCCGCTGCATCCCGGCCTTCGCCAGCGCGACCGCGGCGCCTCCGGGATGGGGCGAGCGGGTGACCTGGCGCAGCAGGTCGCGCCGGAGCACGACGTGCCCGATGCCTGCGCGGGCCAGCTCGTCGACGAGGGCCGGCGTCACCCGCCCGGTCACGATCGACTGGTCGAGCGCGGAGAGGTAGCGGATGGACTCTCCCGGCACGAGCGGGACCTGGGTGCGGCTGACCATGTCGACCCCGCCGAGGATCGCCAGCGGCTCGTCGAGGGTCCAGCCCCAGGCCTGCTGCGCGAAGCTCGAGCCCGGTACGACGAGGGTGCGGTCGGCCTGCTGCGAGCCCTCGTCGGCCTGCTGGTCGGCGAGGTAGTCCCGCGCCTGCTGCCAGGGCTCGGAGATGTCGGTCCAGCCCGGGGTGCGGGTGTCGGAGCCGAGGAAGGGCTGGCCGAGCACCGCGAGCAGCAGCAGGGGCACCAGGACCAGGCCGCTGCGCCCCGGCTCGAGCCGGGGCCGCCGGGCCACCAGGCGCTCGGCGCCGGCCGCGACCGCCGTACCGAAGCCGAGGGCGAGGGGCAGTCGCACTACCGGGTCGATCTTGTGGACGTTGCGGAAGATCTGCAGCGGGCCGTCGAGCAGGTCGCGGAAGGCGCCGGCGACCGGGGCTCCGGCGACGCCGCCGTGGGCGACGGTCAGGCAGCCCAGGCCGAGCAACGCGGCGAGAAGCAGCGGGCGCCGTACCGGACCCTCGATGAGGGTGAGCCCGGCCAGCCCGACCCCCGCCACGACGGCCGCCACGACGACGAGGACCGGCTCGGTCGCGAGGTCGAAGGCCGCCGGCCACCACGGCCGGTCGCCGGACAGCAGGTAGCCGAGCCACGACGAGTCGCCGCGGGCCGCCTCCGACCAGCCGATCAGCGACGTGGTGTCACTGGCGCTCTCGACGTACTCGAAGAACGGCGGCGCGTACTTGGCCAGCACCGCGAGCGGCAACGCCCACCACAGGCAGGCGGCGCCGACCGCGGCCGCCCAGCCGGCCGCGAAGCGCCACGTGGCGAGCCGGCCGCGCACGCCCCACAGCACGAGGAGGACGGCGAGCGGGAGGCAGGCGGCGGTCTCGACGGCGTTGACGCCGCCCATGCACACGACCGCCGCACCGCTGAGCAGTGCCGCTGCGCGCCCGGAGAGCCGGCCGCGCAGGTGGAGCACGACGGGCAGGACCAGCCACGGCATGACCGCGCCGGGCAGCGACTCGGCCGTCTGGACCGTCACGGTGCCGAGCAGCCGCGGCGAGAGCGCGAAGAAGGCGCCGGCCAGCAGCGCGGGCAGCTCCGCCAGCCCGACCGCACGGCCCACCCGCCGCGCACCCTCGCACGCCAGCACCAGGATCAGGGCGGACCACAGCCGCTGGCTCACCCAGTCGGGCATGCCGAGGAGGTCGCTGAGCCAGAACCAGGTGCCCTGCGGGAAGAGGTAGCCGTAGGCCTGGTTCTGGAACTCGCCGAAGTTGGACTCCGGGTGCCACAGGTTGAAGGCGCCGGACAGGAAGCTGCCGGGGCGCTCGGTCAGCTCCGCGCGGGTGTCGTAGGTGGTGGTGCCGGGCTGCTGCAGGAGCATGAGGACCGTCATGACGGCGTACAGCGCCACCGCGACTCCCGTGCCCCGCACGGCCGGCTCGGATGTCTCCCTCATCCCCCTCCTCCCACAGGTCGCCCGGCGACACTGTAGGAGACAGGACCCCGGCGACGCCGGGTCGGCTTAGGTTCACGCCCACCGGCCCCCTAACCTGCTCTGGTGACGACGACCTCCCGCCCGGCGGGCTCACGCATCTTCCGGCTGCTGCGCAGCAGCGCCGGCATCGCCATCGCGATGGCCGTGATGAACGTCGGCACCTACGGCTTCCAGATCGTCTCCGCGCGGCTGCTCGGTCCCGGCCAGTACGGCGCGCTCGCCGGCGTGATGGCGCTGCTGCTGGTCCTCTCCGTGCTCCAGCTCGGCCTGCAGGCCACCTCGGCGCGACGGATCGCCGCCGACCCCGAGCACGTCGCCGCCGTCGAGGCCGCCGTCCTGCGCACCGGCTGGCGGCTGGCCCTGGTCCTCGGCGCCGTGACCGTCCTGGCCGCACCGCTCGTCACGAAGCTGCTGCGCCTCGACGGGCTGCTGCCCGCCGTCCTGCTCGGCCTGGCGATCGTCCCCGCGACCGTGATGGGCGCCCAGGCCGGCGTGCTGCAGGGCGAACGCCGCTGGCTCCCGCTCAGCCTGGTCTACCTGGCGGTCGGCGTACCCCGTGTCATCCTCGGCATCGGCTTCCTGCTGGTGTGGCGCTCGGAGAGCAGCGCGATGCTCGCCGTGCTCGTCTCGACGTGGATCCCCGTCCTGGTGGGCGCCTGGGCGCTCGGCCGCCATCCGCGACGCGAGTCCAGCGTGACCGAGACGGAGATCCGGCGCGACGTGCTCCGCGAGACGCTGGGCAGCTCGATCGCGCTGCTGGCCTTCTTCGCCATGGCGAACCTCGACATCGTCGTCGCCCGCAGCATCCTCGACGAGCACGACGCCGGCCTGTACGCCGGCGGCCTGATCGTCACCAAGGCCGTCCTGTTCCTGCCCCAGTTCGCCGTCGTGGTGCTCTTCCCGTCGATGTCGACCGGCGGCGAGAGCCGCGCCGCGGTCATCAAGGGCCTGGCCTTCCTCGGCTCGCTGGGCGCGCTCGGCGTCGCCGCGACCTATCTGCTGCCCGGCCTCGCGATCATCTTCGTCGGCGGCGCCGACTACGCCGAGGTGCAGGACCGGCTGTGGATGTTCGCCGTCCTCGGCGCCCTGCTCTCGCTGCTGCAGCTGCTGGTGTACGCCGGCCTGGCGACCCGCGGCGTCGCGACCAAGTACGTCGTCGGCATCGGCGTGCTGCTTCTCATCGGCCTCGGCGCCACGGCCTCCAGCGTGACCGGCCTCGCCACGCGGGTCGGCGCGGTCGACCTCGCCGTCCTGCTCGTGCTCGTCGCCCTGCAGGTCGTGCGGCACCGCCGCGACGACGAGGTCACGCCCGCCGGTTAGTGCGCGGCCTCGTGCCAGGACCGGCCGGTGCCGACGGAGACGTCGAGCGGGACGGTGAGGTCGGCGGCGCCGGCCATCTGCTCGCGGACCAGGGCCTCGAGCGCGTCCTGCTCGCCGTCGGCGACCTCGAACACGAGCTCGTCGTGGACCTGCAGCAGCATCCGTGAGGCCAGCCCGGCCTCCTTCAGCGCGGCGTCGGTGCGCAGCATGGCGACCTTGATCAGGTCGGCGGCCGAGCCCTGGATGGGGGCGTTGAGCGCCATCCGCTCGGCGGCCTCGCGACGCATCCGGTTGTCGCTGGTGAGGTCGGGCAGGTAGCGGCGCCGGCCCATGATGGTCTCGGTGAAGCCGGTGCGGCGGGCCTCGTCGACGACGCCCGCGAGGTAGTCGCGGATGCCGCCGAAGGTCTCGAAGTAGTCGTCCATCAGGGCGCTGGCCTCGCGCGGCTCGATGCCGAGCTGCTGGGACAGCCCGAAGGCGGACAAGCCGTAGGCGAGGCCGTAGTTCATCGCCTTGATCTTGGCGCGCATCTCCGGTGTGACCGCGTCCGACGCGACGTCGAAGACCCGCGAGGCGGTCTCGGCGTGGAAGTCGCGGCCGGAGCGGAACGCCTCGATGAGCAGGTCGTCCTCGGACAGGTGGGCCATGATCCGCATCTCGATCTGGCTGTAGTCGGCGGTCATCAGCGACGCGTAGCCGCTGCCCACGACGAAGCTCTCGCGGATCCGGCGGCCCTCCTCGGTGCGCACCGGGATGTTCTGCAGGTTGGGGTCGGTGCTCGACAGGCGGCCGGTGGCGGCGATGGTCTGGTGGAAGGTGGTGTGGATGCGGCCGTCGGGCTGGACCGTCTTGAGCAGGCCCTCGATGGTCTGCCGCAGGCGGATCACCTCGCGGTGGCGCAGCAGGTGGAGCAGGAACGGGTGCTCGGTCTGGACGAACAGCCACTGCAGCGCGTCGGCGTCGGTCGTGTAGCCGGTCTTGGTGCGCTTGGTCTTCGGCATGTTGAGCTCGTCGAAGAGCACGACCTGCAGCTGCTTGGGTGAGCCGAGGTTGATCTCCTGGCCGATGACCTCGTAGGCCTTCTGGGCCTCACTGCGGACCTCCTCGCCGAAGTGCGCCTCCAGCCCCTCGAGGTGCTCGACATCGATGGCGATGCCGGTGCGCTCCATGGCGGCCAGGACGCCGACGAGTGGCATCTCCACGTCGGTGAGCAGCCCGCGGCCACCGGCCTTCTCGACCTCGTCGGCCAGCTCGGCGGACAGGTCGAGCGCCGCGCGGGCCTGGACCATCGCGCTGGTCGCGACGCCGCCCTGGTCGGCCGCGCCGTCGTCGAAGTGCAGCTCGCCCTGGTCGGGGTCCTGGGCCTGGGCGAGCTCGCGGTGGAGGTAGCGCAGCGAGAGGTCGGCCAGGTCGTAGGAGCGCTGGTCCGGCGCGACGAGGTACGCCGCCAGCGCGGTGTCCTCCGCGACGCCGGCCAGGCTCCAGCCCTGCGCGGCGAGCGCGTGCAGCGGTCCCTTGGCGTCGTGCAGCACCTTGGGGCGCGCCGGGTCGGCCAGCCAGGCCGCGATCGCCGTGTCGTCGGCGGGGCTCATCGCCGCGACGTCGACGTACGCCGCTCGTCCGTCGGCCAGGGCCAGCGCCAGGCCGTCGACGCGACCGGTGCCGCTGCCCCACGTGCCGCGGACCGACAGGCCGATCCTCTCGTCACCGGCCTGCTCCAGCCAGGCGGCAACGGCGTCGGGCGCGAGCGTCGTGCCGTCGAGCTCGACGCCGGTCTCGACCTGGACGTCCTCACCCGGTGCGACGACGTCGAGGATCCGGGTGCGCAGCTCGCCGCGGAACTCCAGCTCGTCGAGCAGCTCGAGCGCCGCGGCGCGGTCCCACTCCTTGAGCACCAGGTCGTCGACGACCACACCGAGGTCGAGGTCGCGCACCAGCGCGTTGAGGCGGCGGTTGCGGATGACGTCGCCGAGGTGCTCGCGGAACGCCTCGCCCTTCTTGCCGGTGATCTTGTCGGCCTGGGCGATGACGTTGTCGAGGCCGTCGTAGGTGTTGATCCACTTCGCGGCGAAGCCCGCGCCGACACCGGGGACCCCGGGCAGGTTGTCGGACTGCTCCCCCACGATCGCGGCCAGCTCGGGATAGCGGTGCGGCGGTACGCCGTACTTCTCCTCGACGAAGGCCGGCGTCATCCGGGACAGGTCGGAGACACCGCGCATCGGGTAGAGGACGGTGGAGCGCTCGGTGACCAGCTGGATGGAGTCGCGGTCGCCGGTGAGGATCAGCACCTCGAGGCCGCTCGTCTCGTCGGCGAGGGCCTGGGTGACCAGGGTCGCGATGATGTCGTCCGCCTCGTAGCCGGGGACCTTGATGAACGGGATCGAGAAGGACGTCAGCATCCGCTCGATCAGCGGCAGCTGGCTGCTGAACTCACCGGGGGTCTTGTTGCGCTTGGCCTTGTACTCGGCGTACTCCTCCGTGCGGAAGGTCTGCCGCGAGACGTCGAACGCGACCGCCACGTGGGTGGGCTGCTCGTCGCGCAGCACGTTGACCAGCATCGAGGTGAACCCGTAGACCGCGTTGGTGTTCTGTCCGGTCGCGGTCGAGAAGTTCTCGACGGGCAGGGCGAAGAAGGCGCGGTAGGCCAGCGAGTGACCGTCCAGGAGAAGGAGTCGCGGGCGAGTCGTCTCCGTCATGTCGTGAGGCACCCGGCGACTCTACCGATGCCCGCCGACTATCGTTTCGGCCCATGACGACCATCGACGAGATCGCCGACTTCATGCGCACCCACATGGGTGCACTCAACGAGCGGATGGGCATCGAGCTCGTCGAGGTCACCGCGGACCGGGTCGTCGCGACGATGCCCGTCGAGGGCAACACCCAGCCCTACGGCCTGCTCCACGGCGGTGCGTCGGTGGTCCTCGCCGAGACCCTCGGATCGGTGGCGGCCGCGATCCACGCCGGCCCGGACCGGTTCGCGGTCGGCACCGACATCAACGCCACCCACCACCGTTCGGCCACGTCCGGTGTCGTCACCGGCGTCGCGACGCCGCTGCACCGCGGCCGGACCATGGCCAGCTTCGAGATCGTCGTCAGCGACGACGCCGGGCGGCGGGTGTGCACCTCGCGGATCACCTGCGCGCTGCTCGAGCGCGATCCCAGCCCCACGGCCTGAACGCGCTCCCGGTCACTCCGGGAGGACGAGCCGCTCGGTGCGCGCCCGGCGCAGCGAGCGGCGGGCGGCGAGCACCCGGCTGCGGCTCCCGTCGACACCGGTCTGCTGGCGCTGCGGCGAGACCCGGCTGCGCAGCAGCGTGGTCGGGGCGATCCGGTACATCACGACCGGCGCCAGGCCCAGGCGCGCCATGAACCGGTTGGACTCGCGCGAGGAGTGCGGGACCGCGGTGACGACGTGCAGGATGCCGTTGTCCTCCGCGAACGCGGTGGCGGCCTCCATCAGGGCGTGCCCGACGCCGTGGCGCCGGCAGGCGTCGAAGACCCGCGGGTGGATCGACTGGACGCACGGCTCGAGGTTGAGCGGCGAGAGCGTGGTGATCCGCAGGTAGACCGCGCCGGCGACCTTGCCGTCGTACTCGACGACGACGAGGCGCTGCTCCGGCGAGGCCGCGGCGGCCTTGACGATCAGCTCGACGTCGGCGACCTGCTCGGCCGGATCGGCCCGGCGTACGGCGTCGCTCCACAGCTCGGCGAGCACCGGTGCGTCCTCGCGCGTGGCGACGCGCGTCGTCAGCGAGTAGCGACTCATCCCGACCCTGCCCCTCCATGACCCCCACGGCGCAGACCGCTCGGTCCCGAACGGTCAGGCGGAACACTACGCTCACCCGGCCGCGTCGCACAGGGGGACGCCCCATCTGCGTTTTCGGCAAAGGATCAATCTCGGATCCGAGAAATGTGTCCTGCGACACGCCTTCGCGGCGCCGGAAACAGGGGCCTAGAGTGCGGCTCATGCAGAAGTCGCGCATCACCGCCCTCGCCCTGACGGCCCTCGCCACGTTCGCGCTCAGCGCCTGTGGCTCCGAGGACAGCGCCAAGTCCGCCACCGGCGCCGACCTCATCAAGAAGGACACCCTCACCGTCTGCTCGGACGTTCCGTACCCGCCGTTCGAGGACTTCGACAAGTCCAGTGACACCGGCTTCAAGGGCTTCGACGTCGACATCGTCTCCGAGGTCGCCAAGCGCCTCGACCTGAAGCTCACCATCAAGGACTCGTCGTTCGACGCGCTCCAGAGCGGCCAGGCCCTCAACGCGAAGCAGTGCGACCTGGTCGCCTCCGCGATGACGATCACCGACGACCGCAAGAAGAACCTCGACTTCTCCGACGGCTACTACGACTCCAAGCAGTCGCTGCTGGTCGCCGCCGACAGCAAGATCGCCTCCATCAGCGACCTCGACGGCGTGAAGGTCGGCGTCCAGCGCGGCACCACCGGCAAGACCTACGCCGAGGAGAACGCCAAGGGCGCCAAGATCTCCACCTTCCCGAGCGACGCCGAGATGTACCAGGCGATCAAGGCCGGCCAGGTCGACGCCCTGCTGCAGGACCTCCCGGTCAACCTCGACCACACCACCGACGGGGCCTTCAAGGTCGTCGAGACCTACGACACCGACGAGGAGTACGGCTTCGCCATCAAGAAGGGCAACAGCCAGCTGGTCAAGGACATCGACGGTGCGCTCGAGGAGATGCACTCCGACGGCACCTACGACACCATCTACAACAAGTACTTCGAGGTGAAGTGAAGCGCACCACGCAGCGCCGGCTGACGATCTGGAGCCTCAACCTCGGCGTGCTCGCCGTCGTCGTCGCGCTGGCCGCGCTCGCCGACTGGGACCAGATCCACCACAACTTCTGGAACTCCGGCGGCGTCGAGGGCTGGTCGGCCGGCAACTGGGCCGACCTGGTCACCATCGGTGCGGTCAACACGGTCAAGTACACCGCGATCGCGTTCGTCGGCGGCCTGGTCCTGGCGCTCGCCCTGTCCCTGATGCGGCTCTCGCCGGTCGCGACCCTGCGCTGGCTCGCGACGGTGTACGTCGAGTTCTTCCGCGGCCTGCCGGCGCTGATCGTGATCTTGTTCATGGCGTTCGGCCTGCCGATCGCCATCGGCTGGACGCCCCCGGGCGGGCCCGCCGGGGCCGGCCTGATCGCGCTGATCATGGTCGCCGGCGCCTACATGTCCGAGACGCTGCGGGCGGGCATCCAGGCCGTGCCGAAGGGCCAGACCGAGGCGGCCCGCTCGCTCGGCATGAGCGGGACTGCCACCTTGTTCAAGGTGGTGCTCCCCCAGGCGTTCCGGGTCGTCATCCCACCGCTGACCAACGAGTTCGTCCTGCTGATCAAGGACACGGCCCTGCTCTCGGTCGCCGGGGCCACCTTCGACAGCCGCGAGCTCACCAACGTCGCCAACGACTTCACCACCTCGGGTCCCTCGACCGGCACCTCGACCAGCCTGATCCAGGCGGCTCTGCTCTACCTGGTCATCACGATCCCGATCACCCAGCTCGTGGCCTGGCAGGAGCGCCGGCAGAGGAAGGCGACCCGATGAACTCCCCCACCCTCGCCAACGGCGAGCCGATGCCGGCGATCGCGGTCCGTGGCCTGCACAAGTACTACGGCAACCACGAGGTGCTCAAGGGCATCGACTTCTTCGTCGACGCCGGCCAGGTCGTCTGCGTGATCGGCCCCTCCGGGTCCGGGAAGTCGACGCTGCTGCGCTGCGTCAACCGGCTCGAGGAGCCCACCTCCGGCGAGATCCTGATCGAGGGTGTCGACATCTGCGACCCCGAGACGGACCTCGACGAGATGCGCTCGCGGATCGGCATGGTCTTCCAGCAGTTCAACCTGTTCCCGCACCTGTCGGTCCTCAAGAACCTGACCCTGGCCCAGCGCAACGTGCGGGGCCGGAGCAAGGACCAGGCGGTCCAGATCGCTCGTCAGAACCTGGAGAAGGTCGGGCTCTCGGACAAGGAGTCGGCCTACCCCGCCCACCTCTCGGGTGGTCAGCAGCAGCGCGTCGCGATCGCCCGGGCGCTGTCGATGGAGCCCGACATGATGCTCTTCGACGAGCCCACCAGCGCCCTCGACCCCGAGCTGGTCGGCGACGTCCTCGGCGTCATGAAGGAGCTCGCGCAGGAGGGCATGACCATGATGGTCGTCACCCACGAGATGGGCTTCGCCCGCGAGGTCGGCGACAAGCTGGTCTTCATGGACGGCGGGGTCGTCGTCGAGGAGGGCCTGCCCGCCGAGGTGCTGTCCAACCCCCAGCACGAGCGGACCCAGTCCTTCCTCTCGAAGGTCCTCTGAGCCGATTCGTCACGCAGTACGACGAAGGGGCCCCGGCATCGCGCCGGGGCCCCTTCGTCGTCCTGCGTGCCGGATCGGCTCAGACGTCGCCTCCGAGGTAGGCGGCCTTGACCGCCGGGTCGACGGCCAGGTCGGCGCCCGCCCCGGACCGGACGATCTCGCCGGTCTCGAGGATGTGGGCGTCGTGCGAGCGCTTGAGCGCCTGGGCGGCGTTCTGCTCCACGAGCAGAACCGTGGTGCCCTGCTCGTTGATCTCCGTGATGATCGTGAAGATCTGCTGGATCAGCTTGGGCGCCAGGCCCATCGAGGGCTCGTCGAGCAGCAGCAGCTTGGGCCGGGACATGAGTGCACGCCCGATCGCCAGCATCTGCTGCTCACCGCCGGACATGCTGCCGGCTGCCTGCTTCTCGCGCTCCTTCAACCGGGGGAACAGCGTGAAGACCCGGTCCAGGTCCTCCCGGTAGGCCGCGGTCTTGCGGTCCTTGCGCAGGAAGGCACCCATGTCGAGGTTCTCGCTCACGGTCATGCCAGGGAAGCAGCCGCGCCCCTCGGGCGACTGGCTGATCCCCCGCTTCACCCGCTCGTACGGCGGGAGCTGGGTGATGTCCTCGCCCTGGAACCGGACCGCACCACCGCGCACCTTTCGCAGCCCCGAGACCGTCTTCAGCGTGGTCGTCTTGCCGGCGCCGTTGGCTCCGACCAGCGAGGTGACCGTGCCTTCGGGCACCGAGAAGCTGATGCCACGGATGGCCTCGATGTGGCCGTAGTTGACCTGCAGGTCGTCAACCTCAAGAAGCATCTTCATCCACTCCCAGGTAGGCGGCGATGACCGCCGGGTTGTCGCGGATCTCGGCAGGGACGCCCTCCGCGATCTTGCGGCCGAACTCGAGCACCACGATCCGGTCGGTGACGCCCATGACCAGGCGCATGTCGTGCTCGATCAGCAGCACGGTGTAGCCCTCGTCGCGCACCTTGCGGATCAGCTCCATGAGCTTGACCTTCTCGGCGGGGTTGAAGCCGGCCGCCGGCTCGTCGAGGCACAGCAGCTTCGGACCGGTGCCCATCGCCCGGGCGATCTCGAGGCGCCGCTGGTCGCCGTACGACAGGTTGGCGGCGAGCTCGTCGTGCCGGGCGGTGATGCCGACCAGGTGAAGCAGCTCCTTGGCCCGCTCCCGCGAGGCGCCCTCGGTGCGGCGGTGACGGGGGGTGCGCAGCAGCGCGTCGAAGAAGCCGACCTTGCTGTGGGCGTCGGTGCCGACCATGACGTTCTCGAGCACTGTCATCGACTTGAACAGCCGGATGTTCTGGAACGTCCGGGCCAGGCCGAGGCGGGTGATCTTGTGCTTCTTCATCTTCGCCAGCACATTGCCGTCGAAGCGCACCTGCCCCGAGGTCGGCCGGTAGACGCCCGTCATCACGTTGAAGCAGGTGGTCTTGCCGGCGCCGTTCGGGCCGATCAGGCCGAGGATCTCGCCCTCGCGGATCTCGAAGCTGACGTCGTCGAGCGCTGTCAGGCCGCCGAACCGCAGGGTGACGTGGTCGACCTCGAGCAGAGCCCTGCGCTCCCCCGGCATCGCCGTCGTCTGGTCAGTCGTCTGCTCAGGCATTGGCGTCCTCCTCCAGCTCGCCCTCTTCGAGTGCCTCGATCTCCGCTTCCATCGCCTTCGCCCGCCTCGTACGGCGTGGCGGCAACAGGCCCTCCGGCCGCAGCACCGCGAGCACGGTGAGTGCGAGGCCGAAGATCAGCAGGCGGTAGTCGTTGATGTCGCGGAACCGCTCGGGCAGGTAGGCCACCAGCGCACCACCGGCGATCGCTCCCCATCGGTTGCCTGAGCCGCCCAGGATGACCGCCGCGACGAAGAGCATCGAGAGCAGCAGCGGGAAGCTCTGCGGGTTGATGTAGCCGCCTTGGCTGCTGGCGTAGAACGACCCCGAGAGGCCACCGATGGCGGCACCGAGGGCGAACGCCATCAGCTTGTACTTGAAGGTCGGCACGCCCATCAGCTCGGCCGCGTCCTCGTCCTCGCGGGTCGCCTCCCAGGCCCGACCGACCCGGCTGGCCTTGACCAGCCGGTCGCCGATCAGCACCAGGATCAGCACCGTGAGCAGCAGCCAGTAGTAGGGGATCGCGTCCTGCGAGCCGAAGATCAGGAAGGAGGTCGGGTGGTCGTGGTCGAGGTGCGGGACCAGGCCGTCCCACTCCAGCCGCGGGATCTGGAACAGCCCGCGCTCGCTCGGGTCGACGAACGGGCCCTCGGGGTTCGGTCCGATGTTCGGCGGGTGCGGGATGTCCTTGATGCCGGAAGCGGCACCGAGCCACTCGACGTTGGTCACGACGATCCGGATGATCTCACCGAAGCCGAGCGTCACGATGGCGAGGTAGTCACCGCGCACGCGCAGCGTCGGGGCGCCGAGGATCACGCCGGTGACCATGGTGACGGCCACCGCCACGGGCAGCGCCAGCAGGAACGGCCAGCTGCCGTGGTAGACGGTCAGCACACCGGTCGTGTAGGCGCCGACGCAGTAGAAGCCGACGTAGCCGAGGTCGAGCAGGCCGGCGTACCCGATCACGATGTTGAGACCCAGCGCGACCAGCGCGAACGCGATCACCTGGAACATCACGCCACCGAAGTCGATGCCGCCGGTGGTCAACAGCGGAGGCCGCAGCAGCGGCAGCGCGTAGAAGAACAGCACGAACAGCAGCAGGAACCCCAGCTTGACCGGCGTCGGCTTCCTGTTGAAGCCGTCGACCACGCCGTCCCACTTCTGCCCGATGCCCCGCAGGGCGTCACCGATGGAGCTCATCACGCACGCGCCTTTCCGAGGGCCTCGCCCAGCAGGCCGGAGGGCCTGACGAGCAGGATCAGGACGAGGAGCACGAACGCCACCACGTCCTTCCACTCCGAGCCGAAGATCGCGGACCCGTAGCTCTCGGCGACGCCGAGCACCAGGCCGCCGAGGAGGGCACCCCGCAGGTTGCCGATGCCGCCGAGGACGGCGGCGGTGAAGGCCTTGACACCGAGCAGGAAGCCGGCGTTCTGGCGGGTCGAGCCGATCTTCATCATGTACAGGGCGGCCGCCGCACCGGCCATCAGGCCTCCGATCAGGAAGGTGACCTGGATGACCCGGTTGGAGTTCACCCCCATCAGGGCCGCGGACTCCGGGTCCTGCGCGACGGCACGGATGCCGCGGCCGAACCGGGTCCGCCGCACGAAGGTGTCGAGCGCGACCATCATCAAGATGGCGGCGACGATGATGACCAGGTCGACGTCGGTCAGCGTGTAGTTGCCGACGTCGAAGAGGCCCTTGGGCTGGATCGTGACCGGGTTCGAGTACACGTCGCGCGCCTTGGCGACGTAGTCGGACAGGTTGTCGTCGAGGTGCACCCAGCCGGCGAACCGGTCACGCAGGCCCATCGCCTCGGCGAGAGCGAAGGACGCTCCGATCGCCGAGATGAGGGCGATGAGCTTCGGGGCACCCTTGTTGATGAGTGGTCGGTAGGCCACGCGTTCGAGGAGGAGCGCGATGGCGGCCGACAGGATCATGGCGGCGACCAGCGCCACCAACAAGAGGGGCAAGGCCTTGCCCAGGCTCCAGGTCACCGAGTCGGTGCCGTGGAAGAGCACGAAGACCCAGGCGACGGCGAAGGTGCCGTACATGAAGACTTCGGAGTGTGCGAAGTTGATCAGCTGCAGGACGCCGTAGACCATCGTGTAGCCGAGGGCGACCAACGCGTAGATCGCGCCGAACACCAGGCCACCGATCGTGAACGCCGGCAGGTTGTTGATGAGAACGTCGAAGTGCAAGGGGTCCCCCCTGGTCGCCGGTCTTGACTCGACTGCGGCCGGGGGGCGGTGGCCCCCCGGCCGCAGCTCAGCGGATGACGCGTGTGGTCACCCGCCGACGATCACTTGATCGCCTCCGGGTTCTCGAGGTCGAGCTTGCCGCCCTTGACGAAGTACGCGTAGATCGTCGAGGAGGTGATGTCACCCTTGTCGTCGAACGCGATCGGGCCACTGGCGCCCTCACCGTCGTACTTGCCGATGAAGTCGTTGACCTCCTCTGCGGTGGCCGCGCCGTCCTTGACCGCGGCGAGGAAGATGTTCGCCGCGTCGTAGGCCTGGGTGGAGTACAGACCGGAGTCGGCACCGACGACGGCCTTGTACTTGTCGTTGAAGTCGGCCGGGGCCGGGGCGGCCGGAGCGGAGAGGACCGCGCCCTCGGCCGCGTCGGCGCCCGCCGCCTTCACGAACGCCGGGTCCTCCGAGCCGTCGCCCGACATGAAGGTGCCGGTGAAGCCGCCCTGGCGCAGCTGCTTGACCAGCAGGCCCGCCTCGGCGTAGTAGCCGCCGTAGAAGACCGCGTCGGCGCCCGAGGCCTTGATCTGGGTGACGACCGCGGACATGTCGGTCTGGCCCACGGTGATCTGGTCCTCGCCGACCTTCGCGTCGCCGAGGCCCTCCTTGACGTAGCCCGCCAGGCCTTTGCTGTAGTCCTGGCCGTCGTCGACGACGAACACCTTGGTGGCACCGACGGTCTCGGTGAGGTACTTGGAGTCGGCCTTGCCCTGCGCCTCGTCGTTGCCGATGACGCGGTGCCAGGTGATCCAGTCCTGCTGGGTGATGGTCACGTTGGTGGCCGACGCGGAGATCGACGGCAGGCCGGCCTCGTAGAACGTCTTGCCGGTCGCGAGCGACTCACCGGAGAAGCCGGGGCCGACGAGGCCGAAGATCGAGTCGTCGTTGATGATCTGGGTGGCGAGGCCCGGAGCGACCTTCGGGTCACCCTGGGAGTCGAACTCCTTGACGCCGATCTTGCAGTCGGCGTTCGCCTTGTTGTACTCGTCGAGCGCGAGCTTCACGCCACCGAGCATGTTCTGGCCGAGAGCAGCCGCGTCGCCCGTGAGGGCGCCGAGGAACGCGATGTTCTTGCCGCAGAGGTCGCCGCCACCCTTGGCGCCCTTGTCGCCGTCCCCGCTGTCATCGGACCCACAGGCCGTGACGGTCAGGCTGAGGGCCAGCACCGCAGCCCCGACACCGAATACCTTGTTTCGCCTCAAGAGACCTCTCCCGCTTCCTCATCGGCCGGGGACGGCGCGGTGCCACCCCGGAGTTGTCCTGCCGCGGGAACCTACACCGGCGCACGGGTCGGTGGAAGCAACTCGGTGGCCCAGGTCACAAATCATGACGAATCTGTTACCTGGACGACCCGAACGTCGGACGATTTACGGAGCGGGCGTGCCGGGGACGCCGTGGGCGACCACCCCGTCGGCCACCTCGCGCATCGACATGCGCAGGTCCATGGCCGTCTTCTGGATCCACCGGAAGGCCTCGGACTCCGAGAGCGAGAGCTGCTCCTGGAGGATGCCCTTCGCCCGGTCGACCGCCTTGCGGGTCTCGAGCCGCTCGGTCAGGTCGCTGACCTCGTTCTCGAGCTGGCGGATCTCCGCGAACCGGCTCACCGCCATCTCGATCGCCGGCACGAGGTCGGACTGCGAGAACGGCTTGACGAGGTACGACATCGCGCCCGCCTCCCGCGCCCGCTCCACCAGGTCGCGCTGCGAGAACGCCGTCAGCATGACCACCGGCGCGATCCGCTGGCCCGCGATCGCCTCGGCCGCCGCGATCCCGTCGAGCACCGGCATCTTCACGTCGAGGATGACCAGGTCGGGCCGCAGCTGCTCGGCCAGCTCGATCGCCTTCTGCCCGTCGCCGGCCTGCCCCACGACGTCGTACCCCTCCTCGGCCAGCATCTCGGCGAGGTCCATCCGGATCAGGGTCTCGTCCTCGGCGATGACCACGGTGCGGGGCTGCGGCTGCTCGTTCGGGGCGGTCTCGGTCACGGGGTCAGGCTATCGGGCCGGGCGGTGCAGGGGCGGCGGAGTGTCTCGGCTACCGTTTCTCCTGACCTGGCCGGGTTGGCGGAACGGCAGACGCGATGGTCTCAAACACCATTGTCCGAAAGGGCGTGTGGGTTCGAATCCCACACCCGGCACCCCATCGAAGAGTTTCTGCCGGACCACCGAGGCACCCTGTGCCATGGTCCACGTCCGCCCCGCTGAGGTCGTCGACAGCGCTCTGCGCGACTCCGATGCCGGGATGTCGGACGCCGAGAACGCAGCCAAGCATGGCGTCGCCATCAAGACGATCCGTCGCTGGCGGCGCCTCTACCAACGTCGCGGTCAGGCACGCGGACAGGCACACACCTCGGTTCCGTGTCCCCGCTGCACCGACGCCGAACTCGACCACGGCTCATACGCAGAGCTCCTTGGGTGGTACCTCGGCGACGGGCACATCTCGCGCGGCCGGGGCGCCGTCTGGAACCTGCACGTCTTCAACGACGAGAAGTACGTCGTCGACAACGCGCGCCTGATCGACCTGATGACGCGGGTGAAGCCCGGTGGTCGCCCGCACACCCGGATGGCACCGGGCTGCGTGATCACGACCGTGTCCTGGCAACACTGGACGTGCCTGTTTCCGCAACACGGACCGGGCCGGAAGCACGAGCGACCGATCGTGCTGGAGGACTGGCAGCGCGCGATCGTCGAGGACAACCCCGGCCCGTTCCTACGTGGACTGTTCCACTCCGACGGCTGCCGAGCCAACAACTGGACGCGCCGGATGGTCGCGGGTCGGCCGAAGATCTACCGCTACCCACGGTGGCAGTTCTGCAATGCCTCCCAGGACATCCGCGAGCTCTGCTGCTGGGCTCTCGACCTGGTCGAGATCCCATGGCGCCAGTCCAACACCCGGGTGATCAGCGTGTCCCGCCGCGACGCGGTTGCACGGCTGGACGCGCTGGTCGGGCTGAAGACCTGAGGATCAGCGGCTGCGCCGGTACGCGGGGGCGACCTCATTGATCGCGTCGCCCATCCGGTGCACGCGCAGCGCGTTGGTCGAGCCCGGGATCCCCGGGGGGCTGCCGGCGACGATCACGACCCGGTCACCCTCCTTGACCCGGCCGATGCGGAGCAGCTCCTCGTCGACCTGGCGGACCATCTCGTCGGTGTGCTCGACGGTGGAGGTCTGGAAGGCCTCGACGCCCCAGCTGACGGCGAGCTGCGAGCGGGAGCGGGCCTCGGGTGTGAAGGCGAGGACGGGGATCGGACTGCGCAGGCGGGCCAGGCGGCGGGCGGAGTCGCCGGACTGGGTGAAGGCGACGACGTACTTGGCGCCGACGCGCTGGGCGACCTCCTCGGCGGCCTTGGTGATCACGCCGGAGGTGGTGTGGGGGTCCCACTCGATGCGGCCGAAGCGGCTGAAGCTCTCGTCGACGAGGGCGTGCTCCTCGGTGGCGGTGATGATCCGGGCCATCGTCTCGACCGTGTGGACGGGGTGCTCCCCCACGCTGGTCTCACCGGAGAGCATCACGGCGTCCGCGCCGTCGAGCACGGCGTTCGCGACGTCGCTCGCCTCCGCGCGGGTCGGGGCGGGGTTGGTGACCATCGACTCGAGCATCTGGGTGGCGACGATGACCGGCTTCGCGTTGCGGCGGGCGGCGACGATGATCTTCTTCTGCAAGAAGGGCACCTCCTCCAGCGGGCACTCCACGCCGAGGTCGCCGCGGGCGACCATGAACGCGTCGAAGGCGTCGACGACCTCGTCGAGGTTCTCGATGGCCTGCGGCTTCTCGATCTTCGCGATGACGGGGACCACGATCCCCTCCTCGCGCATGATCGTGCGCACGTCCTCGGCGTCGGCGGCGTTGCGCACGAAGCTGAGGGCGATGAAGTCGACGCCGAGGCGCAGGGCGAAGCGCAGGTCCTCGGTGTCCTTGTCCGACAGCGCCGGCACGGAGACCGCGACACCGGGAAGGTTGATGCCCTTGTTGTTGCTCACCTTGCCGGCGACCAGGACCTCGGTGACCACGTCGGTCCCGTCGACGACCTCGACGACGCGGAGACGGACCTTGCCGTCGTCGATGAGCAGCGGGTCGCCGGGCGCGACGTCGCCGGGGAGGCCCTTGTACGTCGTACCGCAGATCTCGGCGTCGCCCTCGACGTCGCGCGTGGTGATGACCCAGCGCTGCCCTCGCTTGAGCTGGACCGGCCCGTCGGCGAAGCGCTCGAGGCGGATCTTCGGGCCCTGCAGGTCGGCGAGGATGCCGACGCCGTGGCCGGAGGCGTCCGACGCCTCCCGGACCAGGCGATAGGCCTCGGCGTGCTGCTCGTGGCTGCCGTGGCTCATGTTGAGACGGGCGACGTCCATGCCGGCATACACGAGCTCGCGGATCCTCCGCTCCGAGCTGGTGGCCGGACCCAGGGTGCACACGATCTTGGCTCTCCGCACCCTCAGAGCCTATCGGGCAATTGGAACGTCAAAAACGCCGACCCGGCTCATCCCGAGAGGTTTCGGGATGAGCCGGGTCGTTGTCCGTCAGACCACCAGCGGACGCGCGGTCGGCGGGATCGGCGCGGGCAGCTGGGTGCTGCCGGTCAGGAAGGTGTCCACACCGGCGGCCGCGGCCCGGCCCTCGGCGATCGCCCACACGATGAGCGACTGGCCGCGGCCGGCGTCGCCGGCGACGAAGACGCCCTCGACGTTGGTCGCATAGCTGTTGTCGCGCTTGATGTTGCCGCGCTCGTCGAGCTCCAGGCCGAGCTGCTCGACCAGGCCGGGCTGCTCGGGACCGAGGAAGCCCATCGCGAAGAGGACCAGGTCGGCCGGGATCTCCCGCTCGGTGCCCTCGTGCTCGACCAGCTTGCCGCCCTCGAAGGACACCTCGACCAGGCGCAGCGCCCGGACGTTGCCGTCCTCGTCGCCGAGGAACTCCTGGGTCGACACGGCGTACACCCGCTCGCCACCCTCCTCGTGAGCGGAGGAGACCCGATAGGTCATCGGGTACGTCGGCCACGGCTGCCCGTTCGGGCGGTCCTCCGTCGGCTGGGGCATGATCTCCAGCTGCGTGATCGAGGCCGCGCCCTGGCGGATCGAGGTGCCGAGGCAGTCGGCGCCCGTGTCACCGCCACCGATGATGACGACGTGCTTGCCGTCGGCGCGGATCTGGTCCTCGACCGTCTCCCCCAGGGCGACCCGGTTGGCCTGCGGCAGGAACTCCATCGCCTGGTGGATGCCCTTGAGCTCGCGGCCCGGGACCGGGAGGTCGCGCGGGACGGTGGAGCCGACGGCCAGGACGACGGCGTCGAAGCGGTCCTTGAGCGCGTCACCGGTGAGCTTGCCGGTGCCGACCTCGACGCCGGAGCGGAAGACCGTGCCCTCGCGGCGCATCTGGTCGAGCCGGCGCTCGAGGTGCTTCTTCTCCATCTTGAACTCGGGGATGCCGTAGCGCAGCAGGCCACCGGGCTGGTCGGCCCGCTCGTAGACGGCCACGGTGTGGCCGGCCCGGGTGAGCTGCTGGGCGGCGGCCAGGCCCGCGGGACCGGAGCCGATGACGGCGACGGTCTTGCCGGTCAGCCACTCGGGCGGCTGCGGCCGCACGAAGCCCGACTCGTAGGCCCGGTCGATGATCGAGACCTCGATGTTCTTGATGGTGACCGCGGGCTGGTTGATGCCGAGGACGCACGCCGTCTCGCAGGGAGCCGGACAGAGGCGACCGGTGAACTCCGGGAAGTTGTTGGTCGCGTGCAGGCGCTCGATGGCACCGTCCCAGTCGTCGCGCCAGACCAGGTCGTTCCACTCCGGGATGATGTTGCCCAGGGGGCAGCCGGAGTGGCAGAACGGGATCCCGCAGTCCATGCAGCGGCTGGCCTGGACGTTGATGATCGGCAGCAGCGCACGACCGATCCCACCCGGGTAGACCTCGTTCCAGTCGTGGACCCGCTCCTCGACCGGACGACGCCCGGCCACCTCACGGGTGTTCTTCAAGAACCCCTTCGGGTCAGCCATGGAGCACCTCCATAATCCGGTTGGCGGCGGCGTCGGCGTCGAGGCCCTCGGCCTCGGCGTCGGCCTGGACCGCCAGTACCTTCGCGTAGTCGCGCGGCATGACCTCGGTGAACCGCGGCAGTGCGGCCTCCCAGTCGGCCAGCAGCGCCTCGGCGACCTCGGAGCCGGTCTCCTCGAAGTGGGCGCGGACGATCTGCTGGAGCTCCGCGGCGTAGGCCTCGGAGACCGGACGCAGGTCGACCAGCTCGGCGTTGACCCGGAAGTCCTTGAGATCCAGGACCCAGGCGATGCCGCCCGACATGCCGGCCGCGAAGTTGCGGCCCGTCTTGCCGAGGACGACGACGCGGCCACCCGTCATGTACTCGCAGCCGTGGTCGCCCACGCCCTCGGTCACGATGGTGGCGCCCGAGTTGCGCACGCAGCACCGCTCTCCCACGCCACCGCGGATGAAGATCTCACCCGACGTCGCGCCGTAGGCGATGGTGTTGCCGGCGATGATGTGCTCCTCGGCGCGGAAGGTGGCGTTCCGGTCGGGCCGGATCGCGATCCGGCCGCCCGAGAGGCCCTTGCCGACGTAATCGTTGGCGTCGCCCTCGAGGCGCAGCGTGATGCCGCGAGGCACGAACGCGCCGAAGGACTGGCCGGCCGAGCCGACGAATGTCAGGTCGATCGTCCCGTCGGGCAGGCCCTCGCCGCCGTACTTCTTGGTGACCTCGTGGCCGAGGATCGTGCCGACCGTGCGGTTGACGTTGCGGATCGAGAGCTGGGCCCGGACGGGCTCGCCGCTCTCGATCGCCGCCGCCGCCAGGGGCAGGATCTCGGTGACGTCGAGCGACCTCTCCAGGCCGTGCTCCTGACCGCCGGTGTTGCGCAGGTCCTGGTCGGGGAAGTGCGTCTCGGCGATCTCGACCTTGTGCAGGATCGGCGCGAGGTCGAGACCCTTCGCCTTCCAGTGCCGCTCGGCGTCGACGGTGTCGAGCACCTCGACCTGGCCGATGGCCTCCTCGATCGACCGGAAACCCAGCTGCGCGAGCAGCTCACGGACCTCCTCGGCGATGAACTCGAAGAAGTTGACGACGTACTCGGCCTTGCCGCTGAACCGCGAGCGCAGGGTCGGGTTCTGGGTCGCCACGCCCACCGGGCAGGTGTCGAGGTGGCAGACCCGCATCAGGATGCACCCCGAGACCACCAGCGGGGCGGTCGCGAAGCCGAACTCCTCGGCACCGAGCAGCGCCGCGATGACCACGTCGCGACCGGTCTTGAGCTGGCCGTCGGTCTGGACGACGATCCGGTCGCGCAGGCCGTTGAGCAGCAGCGTCTGCTGGGTCTCGGCCAGGCCGAGCTCCCAGGGACCACCGGCGTGCTTGAGCGAGGTCAGCGGGGACGCGCCCGTGCCGCCGTCGTGCCCGGAGATGAGTACGACGTCCGCGTGCGCCTTGGACACACCGGCCGCGACCGTGCCGACGCCGACCTCGGAGACCAGCTTCACGTGGACGCGGGCCGACGGGTTGGCGTTCTTGAGGTCGTGGATCAGCTGGGCCAGGTCCTCGATCGAGTAGATGTCGTGGTGCGGCGGCGGGCTGATCAGGCCGACGCCCGGCGTGGAGTGCCGGGTCTTGGCCACCCACGGGTAGACCTTGTTGCCGGGCAGCTGGCCGCCCTCACCGGGCTTCGCGCCCTGCGCCATCTTGATCTGGATGTCGTCGGCGTTGGTGAGGTACTCCGAGGTGACGCCGAAGCGGCCCGAGGCGACCTGCTTGATGGAGCTGCGGCGCTCGGGGTCGTGCAGCCGCTCGGAGTCCTCGCCGCCCTCACCGGTGTTGGACTTCGCGCCCAGCCGGTTCATGGCGATGGCCAGCGTCTCGTGCGCCTCGCGCGAGATCGAGCCGTAGGACATGGCACCGGTCGAGAACCGCTTGACGATGTCGGCCACCGGCTCGACCTCGTCGATGGAGATCGGGGTGCGGCCGAACGCGCCGGCGTCCTTGAACTTGAACAGCCCGCGCAGCGTCATCAGCTTCTCGGACTGGTCGTCGACGGCCTGCGTGTACTGCTTGAAGATGTCGTAGCGGCCGGTCCGCGTGGAGTGCTGCAGGCGGAACACCGTCTCCGGGTTGAAGAGGTGCGGCTCGCCCTCGCGACGCCACTGGTACTCGCCACCGATCTCGAGCTCGCGGTGCGCGGGCGCGATGCCGGCTGGCGGGTACGCCTTGGCGTGCCGCGCTGCGACCTCCTGGGCGACGACCTCGAGCTCGACACCGCCGAGCTTGGAGGTGGTGCCGGTGAAGTACTTGTCGACGACCGACTGCGAGAGGCCGACGCACTCGAAGATCTGCGCACCGGTGTACGACGCCACGGTGCTCACGCCGATCTTGGACATCACCTTCACGACGCCCTTGCCGAGCGCCTTGACGAGGTTGTTGACCGCCACCTCGGGCTCGGCCTTGACGTAGTAGCGCTCGCGGGCGAGGTCCTCGACGCTCTCCATGGCGAGGTACGGGTTGACCGCCGCCGCGCCGTAGCCGACGAGGAGCGCCACGTGGTGCACCTCGCGGACGTCGCCGGCCTCGACGAGCAGGCCGACCTGGGTGCGGGTCTTCTCGCGCACCAGGTGGTGGTGGACCGCACCGGTGAGCAGCAGCGACGGGATCGGCGCGAGGTCGGCCGTCGCGTGCCGGTCCGAGAGCACGATGATCCGCGCGCCGGCGTCGATCGCGGCCGACACCTCCCGGCAGATCTCGTCGAGCCGGGCCGCCATCGCGGCACCGCCGCCGTTGACGTCGTACAGACCGCGGGCCACGTGGGTCTGGAACCCGGGGTGGTCGCCGTCGCGGTTGATGTGGCGGATCTTCACCAGGTCGTCGTTGGAGATGACCGGGAAGGGGACCACGATCTGGCGGCAGGACGCCGGGCCGGGCTCGAGCAGGTTGGCCTCGGGACCGATGGTGCCGTTGAGCGAGGTGACGAGCTCCTCGCGGATGGCGTCCAGCGGCGGGTTGGTCACCTGCGCGAACAGCTGGCTGAAGTAGTCGAACAGCAGCCGGGGCTTGTCGCTGAGCGCCGCGATGGGCGTGTCGGTGCCCATCGAGCCGAGCGGCTCGCCACCGGTGTTGGCCATCGGGGTGAGGATGACCCGCAGCTCCTCCTCGGTGTAGCCGAAGATCTGCTGGCGACGCGTGACCGAGGCGTGGGTGTGCACGATGTGCTCACGCTCGGGGATGTCGTCGAGGTGGATGATCCCGCCGTGCAGCCACTCGCCGTACGGGTGCTCCGAGGCGAGCTGGTCCTTGATCTCCTCGTCCTCGATGATCCGGTGCTCCTCGGTGTCGACCAGGAACATCCGGCCCGGCTGCAGGCGGCCCTTGCGGACCACGGTGGCCGGGTCGAGGTCGAGTACGCCGACCTCGGAGGCGAGGACGACCAGGCCGTCGTCGGTGACCCAGAAGCGCGAGGGACGCAGGCCGTTGCGGTCGAGGACCGCGCCGATCTGGGTGCCGTCGGTGAACACGACGCACGCCGGGCCGTCCCACGGCTCCATGGTGGCGGAGTGGAAGCGGTAGAAGTCGCGCCGCTTCGCATCCATCTCGGTGTGGTTCTCCCACGCCTCCGGGATCATCATCAGCACCGCGTGCGGCAGGCTGCGACCCCCCATGTGGAGGAGCTCGAGGACCTCGTCGAAGGAGGCCGAGTCCGACGCACCGGGCGTGCAGATCGGGAACAGCCGCTCCAGGTCGCCGGGGATGGCCTCGGAGGCCAGCAGCGCCTCGCGGGCGCGCATCCAGTTGCGGTTGCCCATCACGGTGTTGATCTCGCCGTTGTGGGCGATGAACCGGAACGGGTGCGACAGCGGCCAGCTCGGGAAGGTGTTCGTCGAGAACCGCGAGTGCACCACGCCGATGGCCGAGGCCATCCGCTCGTCGCGCAGGTCGGGGAAGAAGTTGTCGAGCTGGTCGGTCGTCAGCATGCCCTTGTAGGCCAGCGTGCGCGACGACAGCGACGGGAAGTAGACGTCGGTCTCGCGCTCGGCGCGCTTGCGCAGGCAGAAGGCGAGGCGCTCGAGGTCCATGCCGTTGAGGGCGCCGCCCGGCGCCTGCACGAACAGCTGCGTGAAGGTCGGCATGACGCTGACCGCCATCGTCCCGAGGATGTCGGGGTTGACCGGGACCTCGCGCCAGCCGAGGACGACCAGGCCCTCCTCGGCGGCGATCTCCTCGATCCGGGTCCGGGTCTTGGCGACCTGGCCCTCGTCACCGGGCAGGAAGGCCGTGCCCACGGCGTACGTGCCGGCGACCGGCAGGGTGATCCCCGCATCGGCGGCGACCGCGCGCAGGAACGCGTCGGGCACCTGCATCAGGATCCCGGCACCGTCACCGGAGTTGGCCTCGGCGCCGGCGGCACCGCGGTGGTCGAGGTTGCGAAGAGCCGTGAGCGCCTTCGCCACGATGTCGTGGCTGGCCTCCCCGGTCAGCGTCGCGACGAAGGCGACGCCACAGGCGTCCTTCTCGTGGCGCGGGTCGTAGAGACCCTGCGGCGGTGGGAACGAGTGCATGGAAGGCACCAAGGTTCTCCCGTCGGCTACGTCTGCGTCCCGGTCGAGCCCGTGGGCCGGTGAGGGACTAACAGAAGGTGGGGCGCAAGGGACGGCACTGGCCCACGCGGCGGAGCCCTCAGGTTAGCAGCATGTCAACTGCGTGTGTTCAATCGTTTTCGTCCGTGGATGCGTCGCCGGTCACATCGGCCGCGGGCTCGTCCTCGGCGGCCGGGCCGCGACCGTCGACGTACACCTGCTCCTCGCGCCCGGGCCGGTTGCGGGTCGCCCACACGAAGTAGGCGGCCGCCGCGATGAACAGCACGATCGAGGTCCACACGTTGAACCGCAGGCCGTAGACGTTCTCGAGCTGGACGTTGTCGACGCGGAGGTACTCGATCCAGCCGCGGCCCAGGGTGTAGGCCATGACGTAGACCGCCATCACCCGGCCGTGGCCCAGGCGGAAGCGGCGCTCGAGCCAGATGATGAGCGCGAACGCGGCCAGGTTCCACAGGCACTCGTAGAGGAAGGTCGGGTGGAAGACGACCCCGTCGGGGTAGGGACCGCCGAGCGCGACGCCGCAGTTCGCCCCGCTGGTCTGCACGCCGTCGACCAGGCACTGCCAGTGCTTCTGCTGGATCTCCAGGCCCCACGGCAGGTCGGTGGGCCGGCCGTAGAGCTCCTGGTTGAACCAGTTGCCCCAGCGGCCGATCGACTGCGCGACCAGGACGCCGGGCGCGAGCGCGTCGAGCAGCGGCAGCACCTTGATGCCGCGGCGGCGGGCGCCGATCCAGGCACCGAGGGCGCCGAGGGCGACGCCGCCCCAGATGCCGAGGCCGCCCTCCCAGACGTAGAGCGCCTTGACCGGCTCGCCGCCGGAGCCGAAGTACTTCTCCCAGTCGGTCGCGACGTGGTAGAGACGGGCGCCGACGAGGCCGAACGGGACCGCCCAGATCGCGACGTCCTGGACCTCGCCGAACGTGCCGCCGCGGGCCTGCCAGCGCTTCTCGCCGATCCAGATCGCCACGACGATGCCGAGGATGATGCACAGGGCGTAGCCGCGGAGCGGGAACGGCCCGAGGTGCCACACGCCCTGCGACGGGCTGGGGATCGTGGCAGCGATGAGGGCGGGAAGCACGGCGACTCCTGGTCGTGTCCTGGTCGTGTGTCAGTCGTCGGTGAGCAGCGTGTGGATGTCCGAGGCGAACTCCGCGCTCGAGGTCTCCTGGCTCCACAGCGCGACGGCCTGATGGCTGCTGTCGATGGCGAAGGTGCTGGTGGTGTGGCCGCCCAGGTCGTAGCCGCCGGTGGGCAGCTTCTTCCCGTCGCTGACGTAGACGTGAAGTGAGTTGCCGATCTCGATGATGGTGTCGAGGTCGCCGGTGACGCCGATGAAGTCCTTGTCGTAGCGGTCCAGGTAGGTCCGCAGCGTCTTCTCGTCGTCGCGGGCCGGGTCGGTGGTAACGAACACCACGTCGACCTCCTTGCGGTCCGCGGAGTCGAGCCGGTTCATCGCCGCGGCCAGGTTGTTCATGACCATCGGGCAGTAGTCGGGGCAGCTGGTGTAGCCGAAGAACACCAGGGTGAGCGGCTTCGTGGTGTCCTTGCCGAGGGAGTACGACGACCCGCCGGTGTCGGTCAGCGCGATGTCGGAGGCCTTGTAGGGGTTGGTCAGCCGGCTTCCGGTGAAGGTGTCGGACTCGCCGCTGCAGGCCGACAGCGCCAGGCCGAGCAGGACGACGAGGGCTGCGAGCCTACGCACGGACACCTCCTGCGAGCTCCTCGGTGAGCGTTGCCAGGGCGGCCAGGCCCGCGGCCCGGTCGCGGGGGTGGTCGAGCAGGGTGCGGACGAAGGCGGAGCCGACGATCACCCCGTCGGCGTACGACGCCAGGTCGGCCGCCTGGGCGCCCGTGCTGACCCCGACGCCCACGCCGACCGGGAGGTCGGCCCCCTGCTTCGGGCTCAGGGCCTTGGTGCGCGCGATCAGTGGGGCCACGCCCGCGGCGGTGGCCTGCTTGGTGCCGGTGACGCCCATGACGCCGGTGGCGTAGACGAAGCCGCGGGAGGCCGCGGTGGTCAGCGCGATCCGCTCGTCGGTCGACGACGGGGAGACCAGGAAGACCTTGTCGAGGTCGCGGGCATCGGCGGCGGCGATCCACTCGGGCGCGTAGTCCGGCGTGAGGTCGGGCGTGATCAGGCCCGCTCCCCCGGCGTCGGCGAGGTCCTGTGCGAACCGCTCCACGCCGTACCTCTCCACCGGGTTCCAGTAGGTCATCACCAGGGTGGGCGTGCCGGTGGCGGCGACCGCCTCGACGACCCGCAGCACGTCGCTCGTGCGGATGCCGGCGTCGAGGGCCTGCTGCGCGGCGGCCTGGATGATCGGGCCGTCCATGACCGGGTCGCTGTAGGGCAGGCCGATCTCGATCACGTCGCAGCCGGCCGCGACCATCGTCCTCAGCGCGGCGATGCTGCCCTCGACGTCGGGGAAGCCGGCCGGCAGGTAGCCGACGAGCGTCGCCCGAGCCTCGGCCCGCGCCTTCTCGAAGGCGGTGCTGGTGGTGCTCACTCGCTCTCCCCCGACTCCAGGCCCGACTTCTGGCCCGACTTCTGGCCCGACTTCTCGCCCGCCTCGCCGAGGTGGAACCAGTCCATGGCCGTGCCCATGTCCTTGTCGCCACGACCGGACAGGTTGACCAGGATCGTCTGGCCGGGACGCTCCTCGGCGACCCGCAGGGCGCCGGCGACGGCATGGGCGGACTCGATGGCCGGGATGATCCCCTCGGTGCGGGCGAGCAGCGCCATCGCGTCCATGGCCTCGGTGTCGGTGACGGGCAGGTAGGTCGCCCGTCCGGACGCCGAGAGCGCGGAGTGCTGCGGCCCGACGCCCGGGTAGTCGAGGCCGGCGGAGATCGAGTGGGACTCGATGGTCTGGCCGTCCTCGTCCTGCAGGACGAACGTGCGCGCACCGTGGAGGACGCCGATGGTGCCGGCGAAGATGGTCGCTGCGTGGCGCCCGGTCTCGACGCCGTCACCGCCCGCCTCGAAGCCGTAGATCGCGACCTCCGGGTCGTCGACGAAGCCGGCGAACAGGCCGATCGCGTTGGACCCGCCGCCCACGCAGGCGGCGACCGCGTCCGGCAGGGCGCCGTACTGGTCGAGGCACTGCCGGCGCGCCTCGTCGCCGATCCCGCGCACGAAGCTGAGCACCAGGCTGGGGAACGGGTGCGGGCCGGCGGCCGTGCCGAACAGGTAGGCCGTCTCGTCGACGCTGGCGACCCAGTCGCGCAACGCCTCGTTGATGGCGTCCTTGAGCGTGCGCGAGCCGCTCCGGACCGGGACCACCTCGGCGCCGAGCAGCTGCATCCGGGCCACGTTGAGGGCCTGTCGCTCGGTGTCGACCTCGCCCATGTAGACGGTGCAGTCGAGCCCGAGGTACGCCGCGGCGGTGGCCGAGGCGACGCCGTGCTGGCCGGCGCCGGTCTCGGCGATCACGCGGGTCTTGCCCATCCGCTTGGTGAGCAGCGCCTGGCCGAGCACGTTGCGGATCTTGTGGGCGCCGGTGTGGTTGAGGTCCTCGCGCTTGAGCAGGATCCGGGCACCGGCGGCCTCGGAGAGCCGGGTGGCGTCGTACAGCATGCTCGGGACGCCGGCGTAGTCGGTGAGCAGTCGGTCGAACTCGCCCGTGAACGCGGGGTCGGCCATGGCATCGCGCCACGCCACGTCGAGCTCGTCGAGCGCTGCCATCAGCGCCTCCGGCATGAAGCGGCCGCCGAATGCGCCCGTCCCCCCGAACCAGCCGAACGCGTCGGCATCGAACTTGCTCATCCAGCCCTCTGATCCATTGTTTTCAGGCCCGTCATTGCTGCGACCGCCTGGCGCGGTGCGCCGTCCTTCACGAGCGCCTCGCCGACGAGCACCGCACGGGCGCCCTCGCCGACGAACCGCTCGACGTCCTCGGGTCCGAAGATGCCGGACTCGGCGACCTTGACCCGGTCGTCCGGGATGAGGGGCGCGAGCCGGCCGAAGACGTCGAGGTCGACCTCGAGCGTCTTGAGGTTGCGCGCGTTGACGCCGACCAGCTCGGCGCCGACCTCGACCGCACGGGCGGTCTCCTCCTCGTCGTGGACCTCCATCAGCACGGTGAGGCCGAGCTCGCGGGCGTAGTCGTGGAGGCGGCGCAGCCGCTCGCCCGGCAGCGAGACCACCATGAGCAGCGCCAGGTCGGCGCCGGCGGCCCGGGCCTCGAGGAGCTGATACTCGGTGACGATGAAGTCCTTGCGCAGCAGCGGAGTGTCGACACTGGCGCGGACCGCGCGCAGGTCGTCGAGGCTGCCTCCGAAGCGTCGCTGCTCGGTCAGCACGCTGATCGCGGCCGCGCCGCCGGCGGCGTACTCGCTCGCGAGGGCGGACGGGTCGGGGATGTCGGCCAGGGCGCCCTTGCTCGGGCTCCGGCGCTTCACCTCGGCGATCACGCTCGAGCCGGGTGCGCGCAGGTGCGGCATCGGGTCGCGCGGCGGGTCGACGTCGGCGAGCGCGGCCCGCAGGTCCGCCTCCGAGGTCACCGCCTGGCGGGCGGCGAGGTCCTCGAGCACTCCGGCGACGATCCCGTCCAGCACCGTGGGCTGGGAGGCCTGGGGGGCCGACATCTGACGCCTCCGTGACGTTTCTGTGGTGGGCTCTGGTTCACCGCGCAGGTTTGGTGGGCGGCTCGCGCTGGGGAAGGTCCGACGGCACCGACACACCGACGCGTGGTGTCGAGTGTGGCACGCGGCCGTTAGGGTTCCACACACCGCCCGGAACTCGGTCGGGCCGCACGACACCTGCACACCTGAGAAGGGACCTCATCGTGAGCTACAACGAGCCGCCGAACTACGGCACCCCGCCCCCGCCGCCCGCTGGTGGCTACGGATACGGCGGTCCCGTCGGTGGAGGAGACCACCCGCAGGGCACGACGATCCTGATCCTCGGCATCCTGAGCATCGTCTGCTGCGGAATCTTCACCGGCATCCCGGCGATCATCATGGGCAAGAAGGCCCTCGACGAGAGCAAGACCGCCAACTACTCCAACGCGGGCGTCATCAAGGCCGGTTGGATCTGCGGCATCATCGGCACCGTCTGGTCCGCGATCGGCATCGTGATCTACGCGATCATCTTCATCGCCGCGCTCTCCTCCAGCTGAGCCGCGCCGAGACCACCGAACGCCCCCTGACCGCTGCGGCGGCAGGGGGCGTTTGTCACCCGACCCGCACCGAAGGACCGCTGTGAGCGCGAACGAGCCCCCTCCCCCGTACGGCGCAGCGCCGCCGGGCCCCTACCCGCCCTACGGCTACGGTCCGCCGCGGCAGCAGTCCGGTCTCGCCGTCGCGTCGATGGTGACCGGCATCGTCGGCGTGGTTCTCGGGTTCTGCGGCTTCTTCGGCTTCTTCGGGTTCGTCGGCCTGATCGGGATCGCGGGCATCATCTGCGGGGTGCTCGCGAAGACGGACATCCGCCGCTCGGGAGGCGCGAAGACCGGTGACGGCATGGCGCTGGCCGGCATCATCACCGGCGCCATCGGCGCGGCGATCGGCGTCGCGAACATCGCGCTGATCGTGTTCGTGGTAAGCAGCTACAGCGTCTAGCCCCGGGTGCTAGGGGGCGAGCCAGGACCCCGCCGGGGTGTTGCGCACGACGGCGAACAGGAGCATCACCCCGACCAGCCCGACCGTCAGCACGGTCGTGCGGCGATCGGGGACCGACCAGGCCCGTCCGGTCCAGCGCCCGTGCGTCCAGCGCACCATCGCGTAGAGCACGAACGGCAGCGCGACCACGAAGAGCAGGTTGCTCGACGCCGCGGCGCCGAGCTGCAGGTCGGTGAGGTCGTTGACGGCGCGCAGGCCGCCACAGCCCGGGCAGTAGATCCCGATGGCCGCCGAGGGGCACAGCCCCCAGCTGCCCTGCTCGTGCGGGTCGCGCAGGTGCAGGGCGAGAGTCGCCGCAGCGAGGCCGCCGACGACGAGGGCGGGCGGCACCATGCGGCGCCGCCGGGTCGCGAGGGTCAGTGACCGGCCTCGTGGAAGCCCATCTTGGCCATCACCAGGAAGACGACGCCTCCGGCGACCACGACGGCCGTGCCGATCCAGAACAGGGCCCAGTTCAGCGGGTGCAGGGACATGCCGATCGCGCCCACGACGAAGCCGACGAGCGCGACGAGGACGGCGGTCCAGGCCGCGGGGGTGTTGCCGTGGTTGTCGGCCATGAGAGGGAACTCCTCGCTCGTTCGGGTGGATCGGGTGTGATTCTAGGGGGTGGAGGGGTTCACTCGTCCGTGGGGTCGTGGCCCTCGTCGAGCGACTTCCACAGGTCGAGGTTCGACTGCTCGGCGGGATCCTGGCCGGCACCCGCCGGCGACCCGGTCCCCGCGGCCGTGGGGGCGTCGTACCGGCTGCCCATCTCGGGCCACGACGGCACCAGGCGTACGGCGGCACCCGCGGCGACGAGGGCGACCAGGGCGCAGCCGAGGGCGACCCACAGCCAGCCGCTGCGCTCGACGTCGACGGCCGTGACGTTGAGGCCGAGGCGGGTGGCGAGGTCGGCCGTGGCGTCGTCGTCCTGGACGAAGCCGCCGATGACGACCACGGCGAGGATGCCGGCGGCCGCGACCAGCGCGAGGACGGCGGCGCCGCGGCGCACGATACCGCGCGTGACGAGCAGGACGCCCCAGGCGGCGAGCGCGACCAGCGCCAGGGCGCCGGCGAGCGGGAACTCCACGGAGCGCTCCTGCACGGTGGGGGCGATGCCGCCGGCCGCGGTGAGCGTCGCCTCGGGGATCGCGAGCATCGCCTTGTGGCCCGCGACCGCGGCGAAGCCGCTGCCGGCGAGGCCGAGCAGGACGACCGGGCCGAAGGTGCGACGGGCGTTGTCGGTGCGCTCAGCCACCGAGCAGCCCCCCGTCGTCGATCAGGCCCTGGTCGAAGCAGGTGCGCGCACCGGTGTGGCAGGCGACGCCGACCTGGTCGACCTTGACCAGCAGGGTGTCGCCGTCGCAGTCGAGGCGGACCTCCTTGACCTGCTGGGGGTTGCCGGACGTCTCACCCTTGACCCAGTACTCGCCCCGCGAGCGGCTCCAGTACGTCGCCCGCCCGGTCGTCAGGGTGCGGTGCAGCGCCTCGTCGTCCATCCACGCGAGCATGAGCACCTCGCCGGTGTCATGCTGCTGCACCACCGCCGGCACCAGCCCGTCGGGAGTGCGCTTGAGGCGGTCGGCGATCTCGGAGGGAAGACTCACGAGTCCATTATCCGTGTTGGGCCACCCACGACGCGTGCAGCCTCGCGTAGGGGGTGTCCGCCTGCCTCACGAGCTCGGCGTGCGGGCCGTGCTGGACGATGCGCCCCCGGTCGACGACCACGACCACGTCGGCGGCCTCGGCGGTGGAGAGCCGGTGGGCGATGGTGACCGACGTGCGTCCGCTCATCAGCCGCTCGAGGGCCCTTCCGATCCGGGTCTCCAGCTCGGGGTCGACAGCGCTGGTGGCCTCGTCGAGGACCAGCAGGTCGGGGTCGGCGAGCTGGGCACGGAGCAGGGCGACCAGCTGGCGCTCCCCCGCCGAGAGGGCCTCGCCGCGCTGGCCGACCCGGGTGTCGACGCCGTCGGGCAGCCCGGCCAGCCAGTCGCCGAGGCCGATCGTGTCGGCCGCCTCGCGGATGTCGTCCTCGGTGGCGCCGATCCGGCCGTAGCGGACGTTGGCGGCAAGGGTGTCGTCGAAGAGGAAGCCCTCCTGCGGCACCAGCACGACGCTGCGGCGCAGCGCGCTCTCGGCGACCTCGCGCAGGTCGATGCCGTCGAGCAGCACCCGGCCGCGGCTGGGGTCCATCAGCCGGGTGAGCAGCTTGGCGATGGTCGACTTGCCGGATCCGGTCTCCCCCACGACCGCGACCCGCTGGCCCGCGGGGACCACGAGGTCGATGTCGCTGAGGACGTCGGGACCGCCCGGGTAGGCGAAGGTGACGGCGTCGAACCGGACGTCGATCGCGCCCTTGGGCAGGCTCTGCCCGGAGGGTCCGGGGTCGACGAGGTCGGCGGGGGTGTCGAGGATGCCGATGACGCGACGCCAGCCGGCGATGGCGTTCTGGGCGTCGGTGAGGATCTGGGTGCCCATCTGGACCGGCCCGACGAAGAGGGTGACCAGGAACGCGAAGGCGAGCACCTCGCCGGCCGTGATGCCGCCTGATGATCGGCCCCACGCGAAGCCCTGGCCGAGCCAGATGCCGACGATGAGCACGCCGGCGTTGGCGAAGCCGGCGGAGATGCCGCCGAGGCTGAACGAGAACGCGGTGAAGCCCTGGGCGCGGGTGCTGGCCGCCTTGTGGGTGTCGATGGCGGTGTCGATCCGCTCCTGGGTGCGCGCCTCGATCGCGTACGACTTCACGACCGCCGCCCCGACCACCGGCTCGGAGACCGCCGAGAGCAGCACGCCGACCTGGCGTCGTACGGTCCCGTAGGCGGCGGCCAGCTTGCGCTGGAAGTAGCGCAGGCTGAGGAAGAGCGGCGCGAAGCAGACCCACACGACGACGGCGAGCTGCCAGCTGTAGAAGACCATCACCACCGTCGCGATGAGCATCTGCCCGACGCTCACCACGAAGATCAGGCCGCCGAACACGAGGAACTGGCTGACCTGGTCGACGTCGCTGGTCACGCGCGAGACGAGCGCACCGCGGCGCTCGGTGTTCTGGGTGAGCAGCGGCAGGTCGTGGACATGGCGGAACGCCTTGACCCGCAGGGTCGCGAGGCCGCGCTCAGCCGAGGAGAAGAGCCGCGCCGTCATGGCGTACGACGCCCAGCTGGTCACCACGATCGCGGCGGCCGCGGCGAGTGCGAGCCAGGTCGTGAAGGCCGGGTCCGGGCCGTCGGGGCCGCGCAGGCCCTTGTCGATGGTCTGCTGCACGGCGATGGGTACGACGACCTGGCCGACCGAGGCGAGCACGGCCAGCGCGAGGGTCCAGCCGACCCCCTCGACCAGCTCGGGCGAGTGGCGGATGCCGCGCCGGATGGTCTCCCAGGCGCCGATGTCCTCGCCGGTCGCGAGCCGGGTGTGCTCGGGAGCGCCCCGCTCCGGAGTCAGGGTCGTGCTCATGCGGTCACCTCCTCGTGCTCGGTCTCGTAGGCGTTGACGAGGCGGGCGTAGTCGGCGTTGCGAGCGACCAGCTCCTCGTGGGGGCCGCGGTCGGCGATCCGGCCGTCGACGAGGTAGAGCACCTCGTCGGCCAGGCCGATCGTGGCCTTGCGGTAGGCGACCACGACCAGCGTGGTCTCGCTCCCACCCGGTCCGCCGGCGCGCAGGCCGGCCAGGATCCGGGCCTCGACCTCGGGGTCGACCGCGGACGTGGCGTCGTCGAGCACGAGGAGCCGCGGGCGTCGTACGAGTGCGCGGGCCAGCGCCAGGCGCTGCCGCTGACCGCCGGACAGGGAGGTGCCGCGCTCCCCCAGCCGGGTGTCGATGCCGTCGGGCAGCGCGGCGACGAAGCCGTCGGCCTGGGCGGTGCGCAGCGCGGCCCAGACCTCGTCGTCGGTGATGTCGAGGCCCCCTCGTTGTGCACCCAGGGTGACGTTGCCGCGGACCGTGTCGTCGAACAGGAACGCGCTCTGCGGCACGACGGCCAGCACCTGCGCCAGCCCACCGCGACGCAGCTCGCGCAGGTCGGTCCCGTCGACCCGGATCGCGCCGGCGTCGACGTCCACCAGTCGCGCCAGCAGCCCGGTCAGCGTGCTCTTCCCGGACGCGGTCGCGCCCACGAGTGCGACGGTGCGACCGGGCTCGACGTCGAAGGTGACCTCGCGCAGCAGGGGCCGGCCGGCGGTGTAGCCGAAGGCCGCGCCGTCGACCTCCAGCCGAACACCGCCGTCGTGACGGGGGGCTTCGCGGTCGCCGTACTCCATGGCTCCGGTGGCGGCGATGACCGCAGCGACCCGTCGGTACCCCACCACGCTGCGCGGGAAGTCGCCCAACAGCCAACCGATCGACCGGATCGGGAACGCGACCACGGTGAGCAGGTAGGCGATGGTGACGACGTCTCCGGCGACCGTCGAGCCGGACACGACGCGGTGCACGCCGATCACCAGGACGACGAGGACCGCGAGGTTGGGCAGCGCGGCGAGCGTCGGGTCGAACGCCGCGCGGATCCGGCCGACCCGGATGTTGGCCTCGCGCAGCTCCTCGGCCTTGGCCCGGAACCGCTGGGTCTCCTCGGGCTCGCGGCCGAGGGTCTTGACGACGAGCGCGCCGTCGAACGACTCGTGGGCGATCTCGGAGAGCTCGGCACGCAGCTCCTGCGCGCGTGTCGCCCAGCCCTGGGCGAGGCGCTGGTAGACGACGTTGACGCCGATGACGAGCGGGAAGACGAGCAGGCCGACCGCGGCCAGGACCAGGTCGGTGAGCAGCATCTGCACCACCGCGATGACCATCATCGCGACCGTCCCGACGGCCATCGGCAGCGGCGCGATCGGCCCCCAGGCCGCCTCGACGTCGGCGTTCGCGTTGGAGAGGAGCTCACCGGTCGGGTGCTTCTGGTGCCACTCCATCGGGAGGCGGAGGTACTGGCGGGTGACGGCGCGGCGGCTGTGCGCCTGCATCCGGTACTGCATGACACCCGCCCCCAGCCGGCGGGCCACGATGCCGACCGCGCGCAGGATGGCGACCCCGACGAAGAGGCCCAGCACCGCCCACAGCAGGCCGGCGCCGATCTCGCCGTCCCGGAACGCCGGCAGCACGACGTGGTCCGTCGACCAGCCCAGGACCCACGCGTCGGCGACGGTCAGCGCACCGAAGAGCACGCTGCCGATCGTCGAGACCGCGAAGATCCAGGGCTCGCGCTTGATAGCCACCCAGAGCACGCCGAACCCGGCGGACGTCGTACCGCTTCCTGTGCTCACTTCTGCCCGCAACCTCGCACCGCGCGAGCCTATTCCTGCAGGGTCAGGCACGCAGCACCGCTACCGTCGACTCGTGGACAACCCCGGGGGCCACGAGCTCCTCACGCGGCGAGCTGGTTGATCAGGACCTCAGAGAAGGAGATCTCGGCAGGGGTGGGCGGATCGCCGGCGAGGTGGCCGGTGATGCGTCGTGTGCCGGTCGGGTCGACCAGGTAGTGGGCCCCGTAGGGATCGCGCCAGATCACGATCCCGGGGAACGGATGTCGCACCTGCCAGCCCGCATGGGTCTTGATCCGATGGTGCGTCCGCGTGAGTGGCCCCAGGTTGTCGATGCTCGTGGCCCCGCCTTCGGCGTAGGGCACCGCGTGGTCCAGGTCCATCCGCCGCGTCGTGTTGGCCGCGAACGGGAACACGTCGCCCGGGTGGATCAGGTGCACGGCCTCACGGAGTCGGGCCGGGATCTCGTAGGCATCGACCGGCGCCATCGCGGCCAGGTCAAGGACGGGAGTGATCTGAACCTTCGCTGCGCTGTCGCCCAGCAGTTCGACGACCCGGCCGATCGTGACCGGACCATGCCCCTCCAGCCGCGCGATCGGAGAGTCGGCGTAGATGTGGAGGTAGGCCTTCGCTCGGATCTCGACCGGACCTACCGAAGGGTCGACGTGGCTGGCCGGGTTCAGCAGCAACGCGGCGGCGGCGACGCGTCGGTCGTCGAGCAGGGCGTCGGGCATCGTGGCCTTCACCTTCTCCGCGACCGCGCTCACGGCGGCGTCCATGCCTGCGATCGTGACCGCGTCGGCGCGGATGGTGAAGGTGGCCATGCCGTGGCGGTTGATCCGGCTCATGCGGGCGCAGCGTTCCTTGGCGGCTGCCTCCTCACGAGCCCGGGCCAGCTCAGGAGCGGCCGCGGCGATCTTGCCCTCGACCAGGGCCTCGAAGCGGGACCAGGCCAACCGGCCGTCGGCGACCTCGACTAGCTCACCGTCCACCCAGGCCGCCTCGTCCTCGGAGAGGTCGCGGGTGGCGGTGGCGACCAAGCGGGCGTGCGGGACGCGGACGGTCCCGGCTCGCACGCCGGCCCACAGGCGTGGGAGGCGGAGCTGGAGGTCGAGGGCGTCGGCGATCAGTTGGCGGGCACCGTAGGGGCTGGTCTGGATCCGGGCTCCGAAGGCTGCTGCGGCGTGTTCGGTGATCAGCGGTGTGCCCATGCCTCCGAGGCGTCGTGCACGCAACCTGGCGCGGCGGTCGGTCGGGGCGAGTCGGTCGGGGTGGTGCAGCACGGCCCAGTGGTAGGCCGCCTGAAGGATGTCCCGCTCGGCGTCGAGGCGGGCAGCGTGAGCAGCCTCGACGAAGTCGAGAACCCCCACTGCCGGCAGACCCTGGAGGTCCGCCACCGCCCGATCGGTGACCATGCCGGCATCACATCAAAGAGGTCCGACACAAACCTCAGGCTGCGTCTCGACAGAGCTCTCCCAGCTGCACACAGCGCTCGCGAGCCTGACCATCGACTGCAGCCGCCAGCGTGCTCCAGGCACTCATCCACTGGCTGCCGGTGCATTCCTTCAACGCGGCCTCGTGAGCACCCGGCACTGCGAACGCTGCGCGGAGGTGTGGCGCCGCACGGCCGGCGACGGACGCGTCGACGCTGACTCCCACGAGACACACCTCGATCACTCCGACGGCATTGGCGACGGCGGCCGGGTATCCCTGCGCCCGGAGGTCGCGAACGCGGGGCGAATCGCCGTACCGGCCGTCCTTGCGCGAACCCATGACGGTCAGATCGGTCAGGTAGAGCGTGCGCTCCTCGCAGCTGAAGCCGCGATCCAGTCGTCCCCCGAGGCGCGCCATGGCGAGGGCGTCGAGCCAACCCAGACCTTCGTCAACGCTGTCCCGGGTCAACATCACGACATCCGACGCCGTCTCGGCATCGATCTCGAGAGGACGGGACTCGAACATGAGGTACGGCGGATCGCTGATCGGGACCAGCCTGCCCAGCAGGAACGCGTCGGAGTCGCGCTCGGCCAGGGCGCCCAGGTTCAGGACCTCGATCTCGTCGCCCGTCGCGAGGTCCTCGAGCACCAATGCCGAGCCGCGGGTTCCGCGACCGGCATAGGCGCCCATCGGCGCGTTCCGCCACTCGTTGACGAGATCAGCCCGGCCGAGGAGACCGGGTTCAGCGCGTACCTCCAGGAAGTCTCCCAGGCCGCCGAAGTCGAAGACGGCGATCTGCTGCACGACCCAGTCGCAGGCAGCGACCGTGGTGCCGTACTCCTTCAGGGCGACCGGATCGTCCAGGAGCGCTTCGACGTGCTCCAGATGGAGAGCGTCGAGCACCATCCGGACCGCCGCGTCCGTCCGCGGATCCCGCTCGAGCAGCATCCAGCGATAGGCCTGGTCCACCGTCCAGCGAGCGAAGGGCCATCCCGCCCCGTGCTCCCCCAATGAGATCAGCTCCTGGAGCCGCGCGGGCCTGACCGTGCCTTCGACGAGCAGACCTTCGACCTCGTGCTCATACGCCGCCCGAGCGTCGCCCCGTGCTGCCGCGTCCACAGCAGCGCGCATCGCCTCGTGGTCGCTGGGGGTGAGGAGGTGTTCGATGTCCTGTCCTGGCCGGACGGTCGCCATGACTCGGCGACGGTCTGCTCGCTGAGCGCGCCTGCGCGTCCGTCGGCGATCAGGGCGAGGTTGGGTGCGGTTCCGCTTCCGAGAGATGGGCATGTCCGCCAGCATCCGACGTTGCTGCGCGGCGGACCACCCCTCTTTCGCGGCCTGTGGAGAACTCAGCGCACGCCCGACCCGATCGGACCATGCTGCTGGCATGGACGTTCTCGGTGCCCGTCTCGGGGTCCTCTGCCTGGCCATCGCCGTTCTGCTGTGCGGCTGCGCCGCCGCAACCGGTCCGGAACCCGACCTACGCACGCCTCCGGTCCGTGACACCCCGCCGGCGCAACTCGGCGACGGCGCCGGCGACGGTGCCGACGGCCTCGCCACGCCGTGACGGTCGTGGGCTACTGGTCGGAGCCCGGCGGGCCGACCGGGCTGACGATCCGCACACTCATGTGGAAGGTCGACATCGCGCCCTCGAGCACGACCAGGAACCCGTCGGGACCGTCCCGGTAGACGTCGCGGCGCTGCTCGAACGCCGGGTCGGGCGGGTTGAACTCGCGGCAGGCACGCAGGGCGGCCTCGAGCGCGGTGCCACGCTCGGCGTGAACGGTCTTGCCGATCTGTACGACGGTCGGCGGCTTGAGGTCGCCGCGGTTGGAGTACTCGAGCATGACCCGCCACGGTCCCCGGCTGCCGGCGCCGTCGGACGCGGTCTCGGACTCGGACTGGGCGGAGTTCGCGACGGCGCTCGGTTCGTAGCTGTCGTAGGTCATGGCCGGACCCTCCCCCGTCACCGGACCGGCACACCTGCCGCAGACAGGGAGGCCTTCACGTCCGAGATCCGCAGGGTGCCGAAGTGGAAGACGGTGGCGGCGAGTACGGCGTCCGCGCCGGCCTCGACGGCGGGCGGGAAGTGCTCGACGGCACCGGCGCCTCCGGATGCGATGACCGGGACCGACACCTCGGCGCGGACCTTGCGGATCAGCTCCAGGTCGAAGCCGTCGGTGGTGCCGTCGGCGTCCATCGCGTTGAGGAGGATCTCGCCGGCGCCCAGCTCGGCGGCGCGGACGGCCCACTCGATCGCGTCGATGCCGGCGGACTGGCGGCCGCCGTGGGTGGTGACCTCGAAGCCCGAGTCGGTGCGGACCTCGGAGCCACTCGGCACGCGGCGGGCGTCGACGGAGAGGACCAGCACCTGGTTGCCGAAGCGGTCGGCGATCTCGGCGATCAGCTCAGGGCGGCGGATGGCGGCGGTGTTGACGGCGATCTTGTCGGCGCCGGCGCGCAGCAGCCGGTCGACGTCCTCGACCGAGGAGACGCCGCCGCCGACGGTGAGCGGGATGAAGACCTGCTCGGCCGTCGCGGAGACGATGTCCATCGTGGTCGCGCGACCCTCGTGGGACGCGGAGATGTCGAGGAAGGTCAGCTCGTCGGCGCCCTCGGCGTCGTACAGGCGCGCCAGCTCGACCGGGTCACCGGCGTCGCGGAGCTCCTGGAAGTTGACGCCCTTGACCACCCGGCCGGCGTCGACGTCGAGGCACGGGATGACCCGGACCGCGAGGGTCATACCAGCCCGCCGCGGGTCAGCTTGAGTGCGTCCTCCAGGGTGAATTGCCCGGTGTAGAGGGCGGTTCCGGCGATCGCGCCCTCGACTCCGACGGGCACGAGCTTCATCAGCGCGCGGATGTCGTCGAGTGTCGTGACGCCGCCGGAGGCGACGACCGGACGCGACGTGGCGGCGCAGACGTCCTCGAGCAGCTGGAGGTTCGGGCCCTGCAGCATGCCGTCCTTGTTGACGTCGGTGACGACGTAGCGGGCACAGCCCTCGGCGTCGAGGCGGGCGAGCGTCTCGTAGAGGTCGCCGCCCTCCTTGGTCCAGCCGCGCGCAGCCAGCGTGCGGCCGCGTACGTCGAGGCCGACGGCCACCCGGTCGCCGTACGTCGCAATGGCGCGGGCACACCACTCCGGCTGCTCGAGGGCGGCGGTGCCGATGTTGACGCGACGACAGCCCGTGGCCATGGCGGCCTCGAGCGACTCGTCGTCGCGGATGCCGCCGCTCATCTCGACCTGGATGTCGAGGCGGCCGACGATCTCGGCCTGCAGCTCGCGGTTCTGCCCGTGTCCGAAGGCCGCGTCCAGGTCGACCAGGTGCAGCCACTCGGCGCCGGCCTCCTGCCAGCGCAACGCGGCCTCGATCGGGTCGCCGAAGCGCTTCTCCGAGCCGTCCACGCCCTGCACCAGCTGGACGGCCTGGCCGCCCTTGATGTCGACGGCGGGCAGCAGCTCGAGGTAGCCGGTCATGGCCGCGATCCTAGATGAGCAGGATCGGGGTCCCGCGCCGCGTCTCGCCGACAGCCGACGAGACAGCCGACGAGACACGGGACCAAGGGACTAGAACTTGTTCTCTTTTTGTGATGGGGTGTCGAAACCGGCCGCCACCTGGGAGGGGTGGCGGCCGGCACAACCACACATTTCGGGAGGGAAACCCACATGACCTTGCGTCATCGCTTCACCCTGCGCTCGGCGTCCGCCGGCGCTGTTCTCGGCCTCGCGGCCAGCACCGCCGTCGTCCTCGGTACGGCGGGTACGGCCTCGGCGACGCCGATCGACTTCAGCTGCGACGTGCCGATCCTCGGTCCGAACACGTTCTCGGTGGACGTCAGCACCAACGCGCCGGCAACCGCTCCGGCAGGGACGTCCGTCAGCCCGACGGTCACGTCCGTGATGACCGTGCCGGCAGGCCTGGCCGACACGATGCGTGGGCTGCTCGGCACCGACCAGATCGGCGGGACCGTCCAGGCCACCAACCTGGTCAACGGCGTGGCCGTGCCTATGACCATCACGATTCCCACGACCACCGTCCCGGCCAGCGGACCGATCGCGCTCACGGGGACCGGCGTGATGCCGGCCTTCACGGCGGGACCGGAAGGGACGACACACGAGATCACGGCCGGCGCGCAGAAGGTCGGCATGGTCCTGCTCAACGACGGCACCCCGTCGCCGTTCGACATCCCCTGCACACCGGCGGCCGGTCAGAACACCCTCATCGGCTCCGTGAAGGCAACCGCGGCCCCGGCCTCGACGACCACGCTCAAGGCGAAGTACGTCAAGAAGTCGCGCAAGGCGACGGTCACGGCGAGCGTCTCCGCGCCGGGCGCCAACCCGTCGGGCACGATCACCTTCACCCTCAAGAAGGGCAAGAAGGTGAAGACCAAGACCGTCGCGATCACCGGCGGCACCGCGAAGGCGACCTTCAAGAAGCTCCCGAAGGGCAAGTACAAGGTCACGGCGTCCTACACCGGGAGCGTCGGCTCCTCGAGCGCCACGACCAAGCTCAAGGTCCGCTGACCTCGGCCCGGGTCGGCTCCGTGACGGGGCCGGCCCGGGTGATCAGCCCAGCGAAGCGACCCAGTTGCGCAGCAGCTGCGCGCCCGCGTCGCCCGACTTCTCCGGGTGGAACTGGGTCGCGCACAGTGGCCCGTTCTCGACCGCGGCGACGAAACGGTCGCCACCGTGCTCGGCCCAGGTCACCAGCGGCTGGTGGCTGTCGGGCGTGCGGTCGTTGGTGACCAGCGTCCAGTCGCGCACGCCGTAGGAGTGCACGAAGTAGAAGCGCTCGTCTTCGATCCCCGCGAACAGCCGCGTCCGCTCGGGCACGGACACGGTGTTCCATCCCATGTGCGGCACGATCGGCGCCTGCAGCCGCTCGACCACGCCCGGCCACTCGCCGCAGCCCTCGGTCTCGACGCCGTGCTCGATCCCACGCTCGAACAGGATCTGCATGCCCACGCAGATGCCGAGCACCGGCCTGCCGCCGGAGAGCCGCCGGGCGATGATCCGCTCGCCGCGGATGGCCCGCAGCCCGCGCATGCACGCCTCGTACGCGCCGACGCCCGGCACCAGCAGGCCGTCGGCCTCCATCGCGGTGTCGAGGTCGCCGGTGAGGGTGACCGAGGCCCCGGCCCGCTCGACCGCGCGTACGGCGGAGCGCAGGTTCCCGGAGCCGTAGTCGAGGACGACGACGGACGGAGCGCTCACAGAGCGCCCTTCGTGGAGGGGATGCCGGTCTCGCGCGGGTCGATCGCGACGGCGTCGCGGAAGGCCCGGGCGAACGCCTTGAACTGGGTCTCGACGATGTGGTGCGGCTCGCGGCCCGCGAGCACCCGCACGTGCAGCGCGAAGTGGCCGTGGAAGGCGATCGACTCGAAGACGTGCTGGGTCAGCGAGCCGAGGTAGGACACCCCGGAGCCGCCGAGCTGGACGTACTGCTGGCCCTCCGGCTCGCCGGTGTGGACGCAGTAGGGACGCCCCGACACGTCGACGACGGCGTGCACGAGCGCCTCGTCGAGCGGGACGGTCGCGTCGCCGAACCGGCGGATGCCGACCTTGTCGCCCAGCGCCTGGCGCAGCGCCTGGCCGAGGGTGATCGCGGTGTCCTCCACGGTGTGGTGGGCGTCGATGTGGACGTCGCCGTCGGTCTGCACCGTGAGGTCGACCAGCGCGTGGCGCGCGAACGCGGTGAGCATGTGGTCGTAGAACCCGACGCCCGTGGAGATGTCGTGCTTGCCGGTGCCGTCGAGGTTCACCTCGACGATGACCTTCGACTCGCTCGTCTGCCGCTCGATCCGAGCAGTCCGGGCTCCGCCGTCTCGACCGCTCGCTGCGCTCGCGTTCATGCGCGCTCTCCATTCACATCGGTCAGTGCGGCCCGGAAGGCCGCCATCTCGTCGGGGGTGCCGACCGAGACCCGCAGCCAGCCGTCGGGCCCGGTCTCCCGGATCAGGACTCCCCGGTCGAGGAGACCCTGCCAGACAGCATGACGCTCGGCGAATCGCCCGAACAACACGAAATTGGCGTCCGAGTCGGCGACGTCGTACGCCTCGGCCCGCAGCCACTCCACAAGCGCGTCCCGCTCGCGGCGCAGGTCGTCGACCCTGCCGAGCAGCTCGGGCGCGTGGCGCAGGGCCGCCAGTGCGACGGCCTGGGTGACGGCGGAGAGGTGGTAGGGCAGCCGCACCACGCGGATCGCGTCGCAGATCTCGGGCGCCGCTGCGAGGTAGCCCAGCCGCAGCCCAGCGCCCGCGAACGCCTTGCTCATCGTGCGGGTGACCACGAGGTTGCGGTACGACGGCAGCAGCTCCAGCGCGCTCGGGACGCCGGTGCGCCGGAACTCGCCGTACGCCTCGTCGACCACGACGATCCCGCTGATGTCATTGCCGCCGGCGGCCTCGCACAGCATGGACACAGCCTCGGGCGGCAGCGCGGTGCCGGTCGGGTTGTTGGGGCTCGGCAGCAGGATCACGCTCGGCTGCTCGGTCTTCACCAGGTCGCGCGCGGCGTCGAGGTCGAGCGCGAAGTCCCCGGCCCGGCGCCCGGCGACCCAGCGGGTGTTGGTGTCGCGGGCGTACTCCGGATACATCGAGTAAGTCGGCGCGAAGCTCACCGCCGTGCGGCCCGGCCCGCCGAAGGCCTGCAGCAGCTGCAGCATGACCTCGTTGGAGCCGTTGGCCGCCCACACCTGCTCGGGCACGACCCCGGCGGGGGTGTCCTTGGAGAGGTACGCCGCGAGTGCGGTGCGCAGGCCGGTGAACTCCCGGTCGGGGTACCGGTTCAGCGTCGCAGCGGCCTCCCCCGCGGCCGCCGCGATGTCGGCGATGCACGCCGCCGACGGGCCGTAGGGGTTCTCGTTGACGTTGAGCTGGACGGGCACGTCGAGCTGCGGGGCGCCGTACGGCTCGATCCCGCGCAGCTCCTCGCGGAGCGGCGGCCAGCTATCTGCGGTCATCGCGTCGACCGGACCGTGATGGCAGCACCGTGGCCGGGCAGGTCCTCGGCCTCGGCGAGGGTGACCACGTGGCCGGCGACCTCGGCGAGCGCCGCGGCGGAGTAGTCGATCACGTGCACCGACTTGGTGAACGCGCGCACCGACAGCCCCGAGGAGTGGCAGGCGCAGCCGGCCGTCGGGAGCACGTGGTTGGACCCGGCGCAGTAGTCGCCGAGGCTGACCGGGGCGTGCGGGCCCACGAAGATCGCACCGGCGTTGCGGACCCGGGCCGCCCAGGCGGCGGCGTCCTCGGTGTGGATCTCGAGGTGCTCCGCGGCGTACGCGTTGACGACCTCCAGCCCCTGCTCGAGGTCGCGGACCAGCACGATGCCGGACTGCTTGCCGGCGAGCGAGGTGGTGATCCGCTCGCTGTGCTTGGTCGCGGCGACCTGCTGGTCGAGCTCGGCCTCGACCTCGGCGGCGAGCCGCTCGGAGGTGGTGACGAGGACCGAGGCGGCGAGCGGGTCGTGCTCGGCCTGGCTGATCAGGTCGGCGGCGACGTAGGCGGCATTGCCGGTGTCGTCGGCGAGGATCGCGATCTCGGTGGGGCCGGCCTCGGAGTCGATGCCGATCTGGCCCTTGAGGATCCGCTTGGCGGTGACGACCCAGATGTTGCCGGGTCCGGTCACCAGATCAACGCGGGCGACGCGCCGGCAGGGGTCAGCGTCGTTGAGGCCGTACGCGAACATCGCGATCGCCTGGGCGCCGCCGACGGCGTAGACCTCCTCGACACCGAGCAGCGCGCACGCGGCCAGGATCGTGGGGTGGACCGAGCCGCCGAACTCTTTCTGCGGCGGGCTGGCCAGCGCGATCGACTCGACGCCGGCGGTCTGGGCCGGGACGACGTTCATCAGCACGCTCGACACCAGCGGTGCGAGGCCGCCGGGCACGTACAGGCCGACCCGGCCGACCGGCACCTTGCGGTGGGTGACCCGGGCGCCGGGACCGAGGTCGGTGACCGCGTCCTGCTCGAGCTCGTTGGCGCAGGTCGCCCGCAGCCGGCGGATCGACTCCTCGAGGCCCGCACGGATGTCGGGGTCGAGGTTGTCGAGCGCGGCCTGCATCGCGGCCGGCGCGACCCGGATGTCGTCGACGCGCACGCCGTCGAACCTCTCCCCGAACTCCACGATCGCGTCGAGCCCGCGGGTGCGGACCTCCTCGCAGATCGCATGCACCGCCGGCACCGCCGCTTCGATGTCGAAGTCGGCACGGGGCACTGCTGCGCGGTAGTCGGTCTCGGGACCGGCCTGACGCAGGTCGATGCGACGGATCAGGGACATGCCCCCGATTCTACGGTCGATGGTGGGTCCGCCCTCTAAGTTGGACACGTGACGGACCAGCTCCCGATGTTCCCGCTGAACGCGGTGCTCTACCCGGGGGTCAGCGTGCCGCTGCACGTCTTCGAGGACCGCTACCGCGCGCTGGTGCACCACCTGCTGCGCACCGAGGACCCGGCGCAGCGGCTGTTCGGGTCGGTGGCGATCCGCGAGGGCTACGAGGTCGGTGACCACGGCACCCAGTCGCTCTACCGCATCGGTGTGCGTCTGCAGCTCACCGAGGTCGAGGCCCGCGCCGACGGCAGCTTCGACGTCGTCGCGGTCGGCCGCGACCGGATCCAGCTGGACCGTCTCCTCACCACGGGCGACTACCCCGTCGGCGAGGTGACGCTGGTGCCGGGCGGGCCGGCGGAGGTGCCCGAGGTCGTCGTGCAGCAGGCGCGGGCGACGTTCACGGCGTACCGGCACGTGCTCAGCTCGATCGCCGGCGACCCCCTGCAGGGCGAGCTGCCCCAGGACCCGACGTACCTGTCCTGGACGCTCGCGGCCTGCAGCCCGCTGCCGATGGGTGAGCGGCAACAGCTGCTCGAGGCCGAGGACACCACCGAGCGGCTGCTGCTGGTGACCGACCTGCTCCGCGCCGAGCTGCGGGCCATCAACGTGATCACCTCGCTGCCGGCGACCGAGGTCGCCCGCACCCGCTGGTCGCCGAACTGAGCGCAGGTCATGGCGAGGAAGAAGCAGTCCGGCGGCGGTACGCCGGCCACCACCGTGCTGACGAGCGCCGGCGTGGCGTTCACGGTTCACGAGTACGACCACGACGCCCGCACCGACTCGTACGGCGGCGAGGCCGCCGAGGCGATGGGCGTCGCGCCCGAGCGGGTCTTCAAGACCCTGTTCGCCGACATCGACGGCGCCCTCGTGGTGGGTGTCGTGCCGGTCTCGGGTCAGCTCGACCTCAAGGCGCTGGCCCGCGCGGTCGAGGGGCGCAAGGCGGCCATGGCCGACCCGAAGGCGGCCGAGCGGGCCACCGGGTACGTCGTCGGCGGGATCTCGCCGCTCGGGCAGCGCAAGGCGCACCCGACGGTCGTCGACGACTCCGCACTGGACCACGACACGGTGTTCGTGTCGGCGGGCCGGCGCGGGATGGAGGTCGAGCTCAGCCCTGCGGAGCTGGTGCGGCTGACGGCTGCGCGGGTGCGGAGGATACGGAAGGGTTGAGCGCGAGCATCAGCACCAGGTAGGCGAGCATCGCGCCGACCGGCCACGCGAGGTAGGGCGTCCAGCCCGCGACGGCGAGGTGGCCCGGCAGGGTGTCGCCGACCTTGTGGGCGGACAGCAGGCCGGCCGGGTCGGCCGGGCTGAACGACTCCCCCAGCAGGGTCATCACCAGCACACCGAGCCCGGCGCCGACCAGCACCGCGATGATCCCGGCCACCGCCTGGTTGCGCGCGAGCCAGCCACCGACCAGGCCGAGCAGGACCGCGAGCCCGAAGGCGACGACGACATAGGTCGCCGTACCGCTGAAGTCGCGGGTGATGCCCGGGTCGAACGGATCGGGGTACCAGGCCTTGCCGGCCACGGTGTCGTAGATCTTCCCGTCGGGGGCGGGCCCCCACCACGTCCACCACAGCCAGCCGCCAGCGGCACCCAGGAGGGAGCCGAGCACCACGGGCACGAGGAGCGGCAGGACTGCCAGGCGCCTCATCGGTCGAGGCACCCCGGGCCGAGGAGCTGCTTGAGATCGGCGAAGAGGGAGACCGAGGGAGTCACCCGCAGATTGTCCCCCAGTCGCATGACCTTGGTGGAGTCGCGGCTCAGCAGCTGGAGCCGCACCTCGGTCAGCCCGGCGTGGGAGGTCAGCACCTCGCGCAGCTGGGCCACGACCGGCCCCGTGCACCGGGTCGAGGGCAGGCTGATCACGACCGGGCCGTCGCTGCCCCGCTCCAGGTCGGGGACGGTGACCTCCTGGCCGCGCAGCTGCGCCGGCTCGCGGTCGGTGTCGAGCTGGCCGCGCACCCGGATGATCGCGTCCTCGGTGAGGTACGGCGCCGCGAGCCGGTAGCTGCTCGGGAACAGCAGCACGTCGATCGCGCCCTCGAGGTCCTCGAGGGTCACGGTGGCCCACGGGTCGCCGTTCTTGGTGATCTTGCGCTGGATCGAGGTGACCAGGCCGGCCACCGTCACCGTCGAGTTGTGCGGCCGGCTCTCGTCGGTGACCAGCTGGCCGATGGTGCAGTCGGTTCCGTTGGACAAGACGTGCTCGAGGCCGAGCAGCGGGTGGTCGGAGACGTAGAGGCCGAGCATCTCCCGCTCGTGGCCGAGCAGGGTCATCTTGTCCCACTCGTCGATCTCGGGGATCGCGACGCTCACGCCGAACCCGCCGTCGCCCCCGTCGTCGTCGCCCAGCCCGGCGAACAGCGAGTCCTGGCCGATCGCCTCGTTGCGCTTGATGTCGACGTACTGGTCGACCGCGGTCTCGTGGATCGCGACCAGGGCGCGACGCAGGTGCTTCATGTCGTCGAAGGCACCGGCCTTGATCAGCGAGTCGATGACCCGCTTGTTGCACACGGTGGCCGGCACCTTGGACAGGAAGTCGTTGAAGTCGGTGAACCGGCCCTTCTCGACCCGGGCCTCGGCGATGCCGTCGACGACGTTGGAGCCGACGTTGCGCACGGCGGTGAGGCCGAAGCGGATGTCGCGCCCGACGGCGGTGAAGTTGTGCGCCGACTCGTTGACGTCGGGCGGGAGCACCTGGATCTTCATCCGACGGCACTCGTTGAGGTAGATCGCCATCTTGTCCTTGTCGTCCTTGACGGACGTGAGGAGCGCGGCCATGTACTCGGTCGGGTAGTTGGCCTTGAGGTAGGCGGTCCAGTAGGTGATGACGCCGTAGGCCGCGGAATGGGACTTGTTGAACGCGTAGTCAGCGAACGGGACGAGGATCTCCCAGAGCGTCTTGACCGCGTCCTTGGGATAGCCCCGCTCGAGCATGCCGGCCTCGAAGCCCTCGAACTGCGCGTCGAGCTCGGCCTTCTTCTTCTTGCCCATGACCCGGCGCATGTTGTCTGCCGCGCCCAGCGAGTAGCCGGCCAGGACCTGGGCGATCGCCATCACCTGCTCCTGGTAGACGATCAGGCCGTAGGTCTCCCCCAGCACCGGCTCGAGCGCCTCGGCGAGCGCCGGGTGGATCGGCTCGATCGGCTGGCGCCCGTTCTTGCGGTGGGCGTACTTGTTGTGGGAGTCGGCGCCCATCGGGCCGGGGCGGTAGAGCGCACTGACCGCGGTGATGTCGGCGAACTTGTCGGGCAGCATCGAGCGCAGTAGCGCGCGCATGCCACCGCCATCGAGCTGGAACACGCCCAGGGTGTCGCCCCGGCCCATCAGCTCGTAGGTGGCCCGGTTGTCGAACGGGAGTTCCTCGAGGACGACGACCTCGTCCTTGTTGGCCTTGATGTTGGCCAGCGCGTCCTCGAGGATGCGCAGGTTGGACAGGCCCAGGAAGTCCATCTTGACCAGGCCCAGCGACTCGCACATCGGGTAGTCGAACTGGGTGATCACCGCGCCGTCCTGCGGGCGGGCCATGATCGGCACGATGTCGATCAGCGGCTCGCTGGACATGATCACGCCGGCCGCGTGCACACCCCAGTTGCGGATCTGGCCCTCGAGGCCGACCGCCGTCTGGTAGATCGTGCGGACGTCGGCGTCGGACTCGTAGAGCGCGCGGAACTCGCCGCCGTCGTTGTAGCGCTTGTGCTCGGGGTTGAAGATCTCCTTGAGCGGCACGCCCTTGCCCATGACGTCGGGCGGCATCGCCTTGGTGATCTTGTCGCCGATCGCGAAGCCGTGGTCGAGAACCCGGGCGGCGTCCTTGATCGCGGCCTTGGCCTTGAGCCGGCCGAAGGTGGCGATCTGCGCGACGCGCTCGGCGCCGTACTTCTCGGAGACGTACTGGATGACCTCGCCGCGCCGCGCGTCGTCGAAGTCGATGTCGAAGTCGGGCATCGAGGGGCGCTCGGGGTTGAGGAAGCGCTCGAAGAACAGGCCGTGCTCGAGGGGGCACAGGTCGGTGATGCTCAGGGCGTACGCCGCGATCGAGCCCGCACCCGAGCCACGACCCGGGCCCACCCGGATGCCGTTGCGCTTGGACCACTGGATGAAGTCGGCGACCACGAGGTAGTAGCCGCAGTAGCCCTTCTGCGAGACGATCGCGAGCTCCATCTCGACGCGGTCCTTGACCTCCTGGGTCAGCCGGTCGCCGGGGTAGCGCGCCTCGATGCCGCGCCACACCTCCTTGCGGAACCAGGACTCCTCGGTCTCGCCGTCGGGGATGTCGGCGCGGGCCATGTAGCCGCCGGTCGACTCGGTGAACTCGACCGAGCAGCGCTCGGCGATCGCCACCGTGTTGTCGCACGCCTCGGGCATGCCGAACTTCCCGGCCCACAGCTCGCGCATCTCGGCCGCGGACTTGATGTAGTAGCCACCGCCGTCGAACTTGAGCCGGTTGGTGTCGGAGAGCCGCTTGCCGGACGCGACGCAGATGAGGGCGTCGTGGGCGTCGGCGTCCTCGGGGTTGTTGTAGTGGGAGTCGTTGGTCGCGATCGGCGGGATGCCGAGCTCCTTGCCGAGACGCAGCAGGTCGTCGCGGACCCGCTTCTCGATGGAGATGCCGTGGTCCATCAGCTCCAGGAAGACGGACTCCTTGCCGTAGATGTCCTGCAGCTCGGCCGCCTCGCGGACCGCCTCGTCCCACTGGCCCAGCCGCAGGCGGGTCTGGATGGCGCCGCTGGGGCAGCCGGTGGAGACGATGATCCCCTTGCTGTGCTCGGCGAGGATCTCCTTGTCCATCCGCGGCTTGAAGTAGTAGCCCTCCAGGCTCGAGCGCGACGAGAGCCGGAACAGGTTGTGCATGCCCTCGGTGGACTCGGCCCACATCGTCATGTGGGTGTAGGCGCCACCGCCGGCGACGTCGTCGCCGCCCTCCTCGGCCGCGTCGCCCTTGCCCCAGCGCACCCGGCGCCGCTCGCCCCGCTGGGTGCCGGGGGTGATGTAGGCCTCGATGCCGATGATGGGCTGGACGCCGTACTTCTTCGCCTTGGAGTAGAAGTCGTAGGCACCGTGCAGGTTGCCGTGGTCGGTCATCGCGATCGCCGGCATGCCGAGGTCGTTGACGCGGGTGAACAACCCGTCGAGCAGCGACGCTCCGTCGAGCATGGAGTACTCGGTGTGCACGTGCAGGTGGACGAAGTCCCCGGCGTCAGCAGCCATCGGTGGTTCGGCGCTCCTCAGTGATCAAAGGGTGGTCGCTCGGGGAAGAGGACCAGCCTACGTGACGGACGAGGAGACTCTAGGCCGACCCTCCGACAGATCCGGGCGGCCACTCCATCCGCAGGTCCGGCTCCCGCTCCTCGTTGTCCGAGCCGTCGGTGTGCTCGCGCTCGACCAGCCCGCGGGCGGCGTAGAAGGCCCGGGCCGGGGCGTTCTGCTCGAAGACCCACAGGCTGAAGCCGCCGGGGTGGCGTGCCTTCACCAGCTCGAGCAGGGCGCCGCCCACGCCGGCGCCCTGGTGGGCCGGGTCGACGTACAGGTCGTTGAGCCAGGTCCGGGTGAACCGGGCGTAGCCGACGACCTCGCCGGCCGCCTCGGCGACCCAGCTCTCGGCCGTGGCGAAGTTGGCGGCGAGGTAGCTGCGGACCTCCTCGGGCCGGTGGATCCCGGGTGGCATGGCGGCCGCGGCCCGCGCGGCGACCTGGACGGCGGCGATGGCCGGCACGTCGGCAGGGACGGCCGGGCGCAGGAGCAGGCCCGCGCCGCCAGAAGGCTCAGTGGGCGTCACGGATGACCTCGAGCGCGTGCGCGAGGTCGGCGGGGTACGACGACTCGTACTCGACGTACGCATTCGTCTCCGGGTGCTCGAAGCCCAGCTTCACGGCGTGCAGCCACTGGCGCTCGAGCCCGACGCGACGGGCCAGCACCGGGTCGGCGCCGTAGGTGAGGTCGCCGACGCAGGGGTGCTTGAGCGCGCTCATGTGCACCCGGATCTGGTGGGTGCGGCCGGTCTCGAGGTGGATCTCGAGCAGGCTCGCGAAGCGGTGCGCCTCGAGCGTCTCGTAGTGGGTGACGCTGTGGCGCCCGTCCTCCATGACCGCGAACTTGTAGTCGAACCTCGGGTGTCGCCCGATGGGGGCGTCGATCGTGCCCTCGAGCGGGTCCGGATGGCCCTGGACCAGCGCGTGGTAGGTCTTGTCGACCGTGCGGCGCCGGAAGGCGTTCTTGAGGACAGAGTAGGCGTGCTCGGACTTGGCGATCACCATCACGCCCGACGTGCCGACGTCGAGGCGCTGGACGATGCCCTCGCGCTCCTTGGCACCGGAGGTGGAGATCCGGAAGCCGGCGCCCGCGAGGTGCCCGACGACGGTGGGACCGCGCCAGCCCGGGGACGGGTGCACGGCGACGCCGACCGGCTTGTCGATCACGACGATCGCGTCGTCGTCGTGGATGATCTTGATCCCCTCGACCAGCTCCGGGACGACCTCGAGCGGGTCGGCCTCGGCCGGGATGGAGACGTCGAGCACCGAGCCGCCGAGGACCCGGTCGCTCTTGCCGCTGACCGGCGCCCCGTCGAGCACGACGAGGTCCTGGGCGATCAGCTCGGCGGCACGCGTGCGCGAGACTCCGAACAGCTGGGCCATCGCGACGTCGACGCGCTCGCCGTCGAGGCTGTCGGGGACGGGCAGGCTGCGGTGGTCGACCGTGGTCACGACTCCTCCTCGGCCACGTCGGTTCGGTCCTGCTGGGCACGGCTGCCGTCGAGGCTCACGCCGCGCAGCACCTGGAGCAGGATCAGTCCGACGCCGACGTTGATGCAGATGTCGGCGACGTTGAAGACCGGCCAGTTCGGCAGCATGAGGAAGTCGACGACGTGGCCCTTGAACGGCCCCGGCTCGCGGAGCATCCGGTCGACGAGGTTGCCGTCGATGCCGGCGAGCAGCAGGCCCAGGCCGACCGCCCAGAGCTTGTTGACCACCTTGCGGCTCACCCACAGCACGACCACGGTCGCCACGCAGGCCAGGCAGGTGATGGCGACCGTGAACCGGATGCCGAGGCTGAACGCCGCGCCCGGGTTGTAGGTCAGGTGCAGCTGCAGCAGCTCGCCGACGACCTCGCGGTCGGGCTCGCCCGCAAGGTGGCGCACCGCCAGGACCTTCGCGACCTGGTCGATCGCGACCATGACCGCGGCGACCGCCGCGAAGAGCAGCCAGCTGCGCGGGTGGGCCAGGAAGCGCTCGCCGGTCCGGCCGGGTCCGTCGTCGCGGTGGTCTACCGGCGTTCCTCGCGCTGCTTGCATGTCATGCACAGTGTGGCACGCGGGAAGGCCATCAGCCGCATCTTGCCGATCGGGTTGCCGCACGACTCGCACACGCCGTACGTGCCGTCGTCGATGCGTGCCAGGGCCCGGTCGATCTGGGCCACCTTCTCCCGCTCGTGGTTGAGAACGGTGAGCTCGTGGTCGCGCTCGAAGCTGGTCGCGCCGAGGTCGGCCTGGTCCTGGCCGGCACCGTCACCGGAGTCGCGCAGCAGGCCGCTGAGGTCGGCCTCCTGCTCCTCGAGGATCCGGGCGCTCGCCTCACGCTGCTCGTGGAGCTCGGCCAGCACCTCGGCGAGCTCGGCGGCCGACCAGGCCTCCTCGTGGTCGAGGACGACCAGGGACGCAGGAGTGGCCTTGCGGGTCGTCGTCCGCTTGGCGGGGGCCGCCTTCTTGGCCGGTGCGGCCTTCTTCGCGGGGGCGGCCTTCTTCGCGGGGGCGGCCTTCTTCGCGGGGGCGGCCTTCTTCGCGGGGGCGGCCTTCTTCGCGGGGGCGGCCTTCTTCGCGGGGGCCGCCTTCTTCGCGGGGGCGGCCTTCTTCGCCGGGGCCGCCTTCTTCGCCGGGGCCGCCTTCTTCGCCGGAGCCGGCGCGGCCTTCTTCACGGCGGCCTTCTTGCCGGCCGTCTTCTTGGCGGCGGCCTTCTTGGCCGGCACCTCCGCGGTGGCGGTCGCCTTCCGCGGACGGATGATCTTCCGGGCGGCGGAAGCGGCCTGACCGGCCAACGACTTCTTCGTGCTGCGGGCCATTGAAGGACTCCTCGAAAGGCGGCGACCCACGCGCCAGCAAGCGGTGGGCGTGCTGCGGAGGGTAACGGGTACGGCGAAAGGGTCCAAGGAGGCGCGCAGGGAGCGAGACCGGGCCGGCCGACCGACCGCCCGGAAAAGACGAACCGGCCGACCCGCGGTGCGGGCCGACCGGTCGGTCGAGCTGTGCGGAGGGCGAGCCGGGTGGCTCAGGCCTCTTCCTCGCCGAGGATGGAGCGCAGCCGCTTGGGTGCGGGGGTCTCCTCGACCGGCGCCAGGGTGTCGCCCGGCGTCTGCAGCGACTCGAGCTGCTGGGTGAAGTAGCTCTTGAGGCGCGAGCGGTACTCACGCTCGAACGAGCGCAGCGTCTCGACCTCGGCCGAGAGCTTGTCGCGCTCCTTCTCGAGGTCGCCGAAGAGCTGGGTGCGGCGCTCGGCGGTCTCGGCGTCGAGCATCTCGGCGCGGGTGCGGGCGTCGGACTCGAGGCGGTCGGCCTTGACCTTCGCCTCGGAGGCGAGCCGGTCGGACTTGGTCCGGGCCTCGCCGACGATCTTGTCGGCCTCGTTCTTCGCGTCCTCGACGAGCTCGTCGGCGTTGCGCGTGGCGATCTCGAGGAGACGCGCGGCGGCGTTGGACGCCTCCGGCACGGTCTCGACCCGGATCGTCTCGACGCCACCGGCGGCGGGGGCGGCGACGGGGGCCGCGACGACGGGCTCGACCGGAGCAGGGGCCACGACGGGAGCGGGAGCCGGGGGCTCGGGCAGGATCTCGGGCACCGGCGCCAGCTGGGTCGGAGCGTCGAAGGACGCGGACGACGACCCGGCCTGCGCGGCCGCGAGCTTCGCGCGGAGGTCGTCGTTCTCCTGGGTCAGCCGAGCGAGCTCAGCCTCGACCTCGTCCAGGAACTGGTCGACCTCGCCCATGTCGTAGCCCTCGCGCAGCCGAACCGGCGTAAAGCGCTTGTTGCTCACGTCCTCTGGCGTCAGGGGCATGGACCTCACCAATCTTCAATAAGTATCTCGACGGTATGTCTTCACGAACCATAGCGCCTGCGCGGGTGAAGGCGGCATCCGCGGCCCGCCACTGGCGTCACAGCAGTATCAGAGCAGAAGGGTGGAACGGTTCACCGACAGCAGCACGTAGGCCAGGATCATGACGAGGATGAAGCTGATGTCGAGGGCGAAGTTGCCGATCCGGATCGGCTTGATCACGCGGCGCAGCCCGTTGATCGGCGGGTCGGTGACGGTGTAGGCCAGCTCCAGGAACACCAGGACCGGACCGCGGGGCTCCCAGGCCCGTGCGAACACCTGCACCCAGTCGGTGATGAAGCGCACCCACAGGAACGCGATGAAGGCGAACAGCACGCCCTCGATGATCCAGCCGACGATCGTCACGGCATCAACCTATCGCCCACTCATGAGCGCCCCGCTCGCACCCACCGGAGACCGAGCGACACGCTCGCGCAGGTCACCACCTACGGGACTCGACCGCGTGCGCGGCAGCGCGGCGCGACGAAGGAACGACGAAGGAACGACGCGCTCGCGCCATCCAACTCAGCTCTGGTTGAAGAAGCCGTCGGCCGCGATCGCCTGCTTGTCCTCGGCCGCGACGGTGACGTTCGGCGGCGAGAGCAGGAACACCTTGTTGGTCACCCGCTCGATGCTGCCGCGGGTCGCGAAGATCAGGCCGGCGGCGAAGTCGACCAGGCGCTTGGCGTCGGCGTCGTCCATCTCGGTGAGGTTCATGATCACCGGGGTGCCCTCGCGGTACTCCTCGCCGATCGAGCGCGCCTCGTTGTAGGTGGTCGGGTGCAGGGTCGTGATCCGGGACAGCTCCGCGACGACCGGCTGCGGCGCGACTGCGACGGGGCGGCGACGCTCGTCGAGGTCGGCCACGCTGCCGGGGGTGCTGCCCGAGACGTTGGACGGTACGGCGCGGACGGGGCGCTCCTGGCGCGGCTCGCGGGTCTCGCGACCGCGGGTCCTGTCGGTCGCCTCGTCGCCATAGTCGTCGTAACCAGCCTCGTCATAGCCGGTGTCCTCCAGCAGGCCGAGGTACTCACCGATCCTGCGCATCGCACCGCTCATGACTGTTGCCTCCGTGATCCGCGTCCCCGACTGGGAACGACTGGTGGTGTTGTGGACATTACTGGACCGCAGGCCTCGTTCCGAGGACCGCGGAGCCAATGCGTACGTGTGTCGCGCCGACCGTGATCGCCGCCTCCAGGTCGCCGCTCATCCCGGCCGACAGGACCGTCGCGTCGGGGTGGCGGGCGAGGAAGTCGGCGCGGATCCCGGCCAGCCGGGCGAAGGCCAGCGCGGGGTCGTCGTCGAGCGGCGCGACGGCCATCAGGCCCCGCAACCGCAGCTCGGGGGTGCGGGCGACCTCGTCGGCGAGCGGCGCCAGCGTCGCGGGGTCGGCGCCGGCGCGGTGGTCGCGGCCGGGCGGGTCCAGGCTGACCTGGAGCAGCACGTCGACGACGCGGCCGGCGTCGGCGGCACCGCGGGCCAGCCGCGGGACCAGGGAGGTGCGGTCCACCGACTCGACGACGTCGGCGTAGCGGGCGACGGCGGCCGCCTTGTTGGACTGCAGGCCACCGATGAAGTGCCAGTGCAGGCCGAGGTCGGCGCACTCGGCGGCCTTGGCCTCCGCCTCCTGGTGCCGGTTCTCCCCCACGTCGGTCACGCCGAGCCCGGCGAGCAGCCGGACGTCGGAGGCGGGGAAGTACTTGGTGACCACGACGAGTGCGACGTCGTCGGCCGGGCGGCCCGCGTCGGCCGCGGCGCACGCGATCCGGTCGCGGACGGCAGCCAGGTTGGCGCGCAGCTCCTCGGCGCGGGTCATGCGAGCCACACCAGCCCGGCGAAGCGACCGGCGCTCTCGCCGTCGCGTCGGTAGGAGTGGAAGGCGGTGTCCTCGAGCGTGCAGCCCGGGACGACGCTCGACGGCACGCCGGCGGCGGCGAGCTGCGCGGCGACGCCGGCGCCGAGGTCGAGCGCGGGCGTGCCCCAGCTCGTCTCGGCGTACGTCGCCGGCACGGCGGCCGCGACCTCGTCGCGCAGGTCGGCGGGCACCTCGTAGCAGCGGCCGCAGACGTGGGGGCCGATCCAGGCGCGGACGTCGCGGGCGCCGAGCTCGCGCATCCTCTCGACGGTCCGGGTGACGACATCGAGCTGGACGCCGCGACGGCCCGCATGGGCGACGCCGACGACGGCGTCGACCGGGTCCGCGAGGACGACCGGGACGCAGTCGGCGACGCGGACCATCAGGCCGAGCCCGCGTCGCGCGGTGACCTGGCCGTCGCCGGTCGGGACGGAGTCGGACGCACCGTCGACGGTGACGACGACGTCGCCGTGGACCTGGTGCAGCCGCGCGAACGGGACGCCGGCCTCCTCCCGCAACGCGGTGAGCGTGCCCGCGAGCCCGTCTCCCTCGCGGACGTCGAGGGACGCGTCGGTGAACGCGACCTCGACCCGGCCCGCGTCAGCGGGGGCCGGGTCGAAGTACACGGACTCACGGAAGGCATACATATGGCCGGTGATCGAGCCTGTCGAGATTCACTTGAGGAAGTCGGGGACGTCCAGGTCGTCGCCGTCGTCGAACTGCATCGGGGCCGGGTTGGTGCGGGCACCGACCGGCTGCGGCTCGGCGGGCGTCGCGGGCGCCTCGCGGGGCTGGGCCTGCTGGGCGGGCTGGGCCTGCTGGGCGGGCTGGGCGGGCGCCGTGCGCGCGGGGGCCGGGGTGGCCGGCGCCTGCTGTGCCGGGCGGCGTACGGCGGTCTCATCGCGACGCTTGGGCAGGCCGCCGTCGAAGCCGGCGGCGATCACCGTCACCCGGACCTCGTCGCCGAGGGCGTCGTCGATGATCGTGCCGAAGATGATGTTGGCGTCGGCGTGCACCGCGTCGGCCACCATCGCCGCGGCCTCGTTGATCTCGAAGATGCCGAGGTCGGAGCCACCGGCGATCGAGAGCAGGACACCGTGGGCGCCGTCGATCGAGGCCTCGAGCAGCGGGCTGCTGATCGCCATCTCGGCGGCGGCGAGCGCGCGGTCCTCGCCGCGGGCCGAGCCGATGCCCATCAGCGCGGAGCCGGCGTTGCTCATGACCGCCTTGACGTCGGCGAAGTCGACGTTGATCAGGCCGGGGGTCGTGATCAGGTCCGTGATGCCCGAGACACCCTGCAGCAGCACCTGGTCGGCCTGCTTGAACGCGTCGAGCATCGACACGTTGCGGTCCGAGATCTGCAGCAGCCGGTCGTTCGGGATGACGATGAGGGTGTCGACCTCCTCGCGGAGACGCTCGATGCCCTCGTCGGCGGACTTCTTGCGGCGGGCGCCTTCGAAGGTGAACGGACGGGTCACCACACCGATGGTCAGCGCACCGAGCGAGCGAGCGATCCGGGCGACGACCGGCGCGCCACCGGTGCCGGTGCCACCGCCCTCGCCCGCGGTCACGAAGACCATGTCGGCGCCCTTGAGCACCTCCTCGATCTCCTCCGCGTGGTCCTCGGCGGCTTTGCCGCCCACGTCGGGGTTCGCGCCCGCGCCGAGGCCGCGGGTCAGCTCGCGCCCGATGTCGAGCTTCACGTCGGCGTCGCTCATCAGCAGCGCCTGCGCGTCGGTGTTGATCGCGATGAACTCGACGCCCTTGAGGCCGACCTCGATCATCCGGTTGACGGCGTTGACGCCACCCCCGCCGATCCCGACGACCTTGATGATGGCCAGGTAGTTCTGTGCTGCTGCCACTGCGGCTCCACCTCTCCGGTGTTGCGATGAGTTGTATGTGTCCGTTCACCGACGTCGGCGGCCGGACCGCTTCCCCCTCATTTCGATTGGGTGGCCAGCCGGCGTGTCGCCACAACCCTTACCCTCAGCCTGAGGGTTATAGTTATGTCAACCTCGTCGTGGTCACGACAGTAGGGACGGCGCCGGGCGCGATGGCGCAGACACGCCGTGGGCCGACAGGTTTCGCCGTCAGCTGGTGGTCGGCGCGCCGGGGACGGAGACGTCGTACACCTGGGCCTTGCGGTTGAGCAGCTCGAGGAGCACCGCGGCCTTGTCCTCGGCCTGGTCCGAGCTCCCCCAGCGCACCAGGCGCCCGTCGCGCAGGTGCAGGTCGATCTCGTCGACGCTGCGGACCTCGACGAAGTCGACCAGCTCGGTGATCGCCGGGTCGAGGGCCACGACCACGGCTGCCCCTTCGGCGAGGGCGTCCCCGTCGGCGCCCGGGCCGATCTTGACCCGGGGCAGGCCGTCGGGGGCCTTCGCGAGCCGGCCGAAGGCGACGCCCGAGGCGTCGAGGTTGGTGAGCCGGTCGCCGCGGTCGAGGACGGCGACGGGGGTGCGCTCGACGATCTCTATCCGTACGTCGTGGGGCCAGGTGCGCGAGACGTCGACCGACTTGACCGTCGCCAGGGACTTCAGCCGTACCTCGATCGCGTGCACGTCGACACTCGCCAACGGCCCGCCGAGGGGGACGTCGGCGGTCGCGAGCACCTGCTTCTCGGACAGCTGGGCGTTGCCGACCACCTGCACGGCCTCGGCGCGCAGCCACGACGAGAAGTAGATCGCGTAGATGCCGAAGCAGAGTCCGCCCACGAGCAGCACGACGGCCAGGACGTAGCGCCAGGTCAGCCAGCGGCGGGCGCGCTGGCGCCGGGCGAAGGCGCGGCGCATCCGGTCCTGCGGGCTCGGCCCCGTGCCCCTACCCCTCGCCATCGCCCGCCTCCGCGAGTGCGGCGGCGACCTGCGGCGCCAGGGTGGTCACGTCCCCGGCGCCGAGGGTGAGGACCAGGTCGCCGGGGCGGGCCAGCCCGACCAGCGTGGGTACGACGCCAGCACGGTCGGGCACGAATCGGACCCGGTCGGCGGCCAGGGGCACCGCGCCCGCGACCAGCGCACCGGTCACCTCGGGGTCGGGGTCCTCGCGGGCGACGTAGACGTCCATCACGACGACCTCGTCGGCGGCGCCCAGCTCGCGGCCCATCTGCTCGCCGAAGATCCGGGTGCGGGAGACGAGGTGGGGCTGGAAGCAGACGACGAGGCGGCCGTCGCCGACCAGGGAACGGGCGGCCTCGAGGTCGCCGCGGATCTCGCTGGGGTGGTGCGCGTAGGAGTCGTAGACCCGCACTCCCCCGGCCGAGCCGACCGGCTCCATGCGGCGCTTGGCGCCGCGGTGCCTCGCGAGCCCGCGGACCAGGGCGGCGGGATCGAGGCCGAGCTCGAGGCCGACGGCGAGCGCGAGCAGCGCGTCCTGGGCGTAGTGGCGCCCGGGGACGGCGAGCTCGACGGTGCCGAGGTCCGCGCCGTCGCTGGTCACCCGGAACCGGGTGCGGCCGCCCTCGATGACGAGGTCGTGGCCGCGCAGCCGGGCGTCGTCGGCGAAGCCGACGGTGCGGGTGGCGAGGTCGGCGCGGTCGGTGAGGGTCACCGACGCGCGGGAGGCGAACGCGGCGAAGGCGGCCTCGTAGGCCTCTTCGGTGCCCCAGTGGTCGAGGTGGTCGGCGTCGACGTTGGTGATCACGCCGATGCGCGGGGTGTAGACGAGGAAGGCGCCGTCGGACTCGTCGGCCTCGACCACGGCGACCTCGCCGCCGCCGAGGGCGGCGTTGGTGCCGAGCGCCTCGACCTCGGCACCGATCGCGAAGGTGAGGTCGACGCCCGCCTCGCGCAGGGCCATCACGGTCATCGCCGTGGTCGTGGTCTTGCCGTGGGTGCCGGCGATCGCGACGACGTCCTTGCCGAGCAGCACGGACTGCAGGCCCGCCGAGCGCGGCCACAGCCGCAGGCCGCGCTCGCGGGCGGCGACGATCTCGGGGTTGTCCTCGCGGGCGGCGGTGGTCGCGACGACCGTGTCGACGCCGTCGAGGTGGGCCGCGTCGTGGCCGACGTGGACGGTGATGCCCTCGGCGCGCAGGGCCTGCACGACGGCCGAGTCGTTGGCGTCGCTGCCGCTGACGACCACGCCGGCCTGGTGCATCAGCCGGGCGATGCCGGACAGCCCGGCGCCGCCGATGCCGACGAGGTGGACGTGACCGAGCCGGTCGACCGGCAGGATCTCCTCGGGGACGGGAATCTTCACCGGGCCGCGTCCTGGATGATCCGGGCCAACCGCTCGTCCGCGTCGCGCGGGACGAGGTCGGCGGCCGCGGCGCCCATCCGGGCCAGCCGGTCGGCGTCGGTGGCCAGCGCGGGCACCGTGTCGGCGACGTAGTCGGCGGTGAAGGACGCGTCGTCCACCAAAACGGCTCCCCCGGCGTCGACGACCGGGCGCGCGTTGAGCGCCTGCTCGCCGTTGCCGATCGGTAGTGGCACGAAGATCGCGGGTACGCCGGTCGCCGCCGCCTCGACGACGCTGGAGGCGCCGGAGCGGCAGACCATGACGTCGGCGGCGGCGAGCGCGAGGTCCATCCGGTCGACGAACGGCAGCACGACGTACGGGACCCCGGTGGGGACCGGCTCGGTCCAGCCCGGGTCGCTCGCCCCGTTGGGGCCGATCACGTGGAGCACCTGGACGCCGGCCGAGCCGAGGGCGGCGGCGGCGCCGCTGACCGCCTGGTTGAGCCGGCGCGCGCCCTGCGAGCCGCCGGTGACGACGAGGGTCGGCCGGTCGGCGTCGAGCCCGAAGAAGGCGCGGGCCTCCGCGCGCAGGGCGGGCCGGTCGAGGGTGGAGATCATCCGGCGGATCGGCAGGCCGACGTACTCACCGCCCTTGAGCGGGGTGTCGGGGAAGCTGACCGCGACCCGGTCGGCGATCCGCGCGCCGACCTTGTTGGCGATGCCGGGCAGTGCGTTCTGCTCGTGGACGACGAGGGGCAGCCTGCGCCGGCGCGCGGCGACGTACGCCGGCATCGACACGTAGCCGCCGTAGCCGACGATCACGTCGGGACGCACGTCGTCGACCACCTCGAGCGCGGCCTTGACCGCGCCACGCAGCCGGGACGGCACCAGGGCCAGGTCCTTGCCGGGCCTGCGCGGGAGCGGGACGGGCGGGACCAGGCGCAGCGGGTAGCCGGCCGCGGGCACGACCTTGTTCTCCAGGCCCCGGGGGGTGCCGAGACAGGTGATCTCGGCGTCCGGGTCGAGTCGGCGCAGGGCGTCGGCGGTCGCGAGCAGCGGAGAGGTGTGCCCCGCCGTGCCCCCGCCGGCCAGAAGAATCCTCACGCGGCAGAACCTATCGCGCGAGCCGTCACGCACTCAGACCGGCCGAACGGGCCCGGCGGCGCTGGGCGAGCGCCCGCGCGGCCGCCGGCTCGCGGCGGGCGAACCCGATCACCAGGCCGAGCGCGCTCAATGTCGGCAGCAGGCTCGAGCCGCCGTAGGACACGAGGGGCAGCGGGATGCCGATGACCGGCAGCAGCGCGAGCACCATGCCGACGTTGATGATCATCTGGCACAGCAGCCAGACCACGATGCCGAAGGTGCAGTAGCGCACGAAGGGCTGCTTGGTCTCGCGTGCGACCCGGACCCCGGCGTAGGCGAGGACCAGGAACAGGCCGATGACGAGCAGGGTGCCGACCAGGCCGAGCTCCTCGCCGAGCACTGCGAAGATGAAGTCGGTGTGGGCCTCCGGCAGCTGGCCCCACTTCTGCTGGCTGGCGCCGATGCCCTCGCCGAGGACGCCGCCGCTGGCCATGGCGTAGAGGCCGTGGGCCGGTTGCCAGCCGGTGCCGTGGTAGTCCTTGAACGGGTCGGCGAAGTTCGCGATCCGCGCCAGGCGGGTGGGCGAGGTGGCGGCCAGGCCGAGGGCGGCGACGGTGACGACGGCGAAGACCATGCCGAACAGCCGGCCCGGTGCCCCGACCACCCACAGCATCGCCACGAGGAGCGCGAAGAAGATGAGGGCCGTGCCGAGGTCCCGGCCGAGCACGACCAGGCCGGTCGCCAACGCCATGCCGGGCACGACCGGCACGAGCATCTGGTGCAGGTTGCCGAGGCGGCGCTCCTTGTTGGCGTAGATGTTGCTGGCCCAGATGATCAGCGAGAGCTTGGCGATCTCGGAGGGCTGGATCTGCAGCGGCCCCAGCACCAGCCAGTTCGTGTTGCCGTTGACCTCCTTGCCGGCGAACGCGGTCACGAACAGCAGCGCGAGCGACACGGCGAAGGCGGGATAGGACAGCCGGCGCACCCAGCGCTCGGAGACCCGTGAGGCGACGAACGCACACGGCACGCCGATCAGCACCCACATCACCTGGCGGCGCACGATCGTGTAGGAGTCGCCGGTCTCGCGGTAGGCCCGCACGCTGGAGGCGCTCAGCACCATGATCAGGCCGATCACGAGCAGCAGCGCGGTCGCGCCGAGCAGCAGGTAGTACGTCGTCAGCGGCCGGTCGAGCGCCTCCTTGAGGGCGCTCAGCCAGCCCGGCCGACGGGTCCGGGCACGCAGCAGCGGCCCCAGGCGGATGCGCGGTCTGGTGGACTCGGGGTTGGCGGTGGTGATGTCGCTCCCCCTCGCTCTCAGCCGCTGACGTGTTCCCGCACCGCCGCGGCGAAGGCGTCGCCCCGCGCGGCGTAGTCGGTGAACTGGTCCATCGAGGCGCATCCCGGCGCCAGCAGCACGGTGTCGCCCGGCTGGGCGGCTCCGGCTGCAGCGGCGACGACGCGCCTCATCAGGTCGAACTCTCCGAGGGCTCCAGTCTCAGGGGTGTCCACCTCGATCACCGGCACATCGGGTGCGTGTCGCGAAAGCGCCTCGGCGATGACCGCGCGGTCGCGGCCGATGAGGACGGCGGCGCGCAGCCGGTCGCCGACCGAGGTGACCAGGCCGTCGAAGGCCGCGCCCTTGGCCAGTCCACCGGCGACCCACACGACCGGCGCGAAGGCGGCCAGCGACGAGGCGGCGGCGTGCGGGTTGGTGGCCTTGGAGTCGTCGACCCAGGTGACGTCGTCGTGCTCGGCGACGACCGCGATGCGGTGGCCGTCGGGGCGGAAGGACCGCAACCCGTCGCGTACGGCGGCCTGGCTGATGCCGTGCGCCCGCGCGAGGGCCGCGGCGGCAAGGGCGTTGGCCACGAAGTGCGGCGCCGTCGAGGCCAGGTCCTCGAGCGTGCACAGCTCGGCGGCACTGGTGGAGCGCTCCTCGATGAAGGCCCGGTCGACGAGGATGTCCTCGACGACGCCGAGCATGCCGACGGCGGGCGTGCCGAGGGTGAACCCGATCGCCCGGGCACCCTCGACGACGTCGGCGTCGCGGACCAGGTCCTCGGTGGCGGGGTCCGCGGCGTTGTAGACGCAGGCCCGCTGCACGTTGGTGTAGATCCGGCCCTTGTCGCGGGCGTAGTCGTCCATCCCCGACGGTCCGGCGTACCAGTCGAGGTGGTCCTCGGCGACGTTGAGCACCGCGGCGCTCTCGGCCGACATGGAGTCGGTGTAGTGCAGCTGGAAGCTGGACAGCTCGACCGCGATGACGTCGTACGGCTCCGGATCCATGACCGCCTCGGTCAGCGGCAGGCCGACGTTGCCGGCCGCGACGCTGCGCAGGCCGGCCGCGCGCAGGATGCTGTCGAGCATCTGCACCGTGGTGGTCTTGCCGTTGGTACCGGTGACGCACAGCCAGGGGGCGGGGTTCGCGGGGTCGCGCAGCCGCCAGGCCAGCTCGACCTCGCCCCAGACCGGGACCCCCCGCTCGCGGGCGGCCACGATGATCGGCGCGTCGGGGCGGAAGCCCGGCGAGACGACCAGGACGTCGGCGTCCTCGGGCAGGGTCGAGGTCGCGCCCTCGTGGACCTCGATCCGCGCGCCGAGCACCTCGAGCAGCTCGGCGCGCTCGAGGATCCGCGGGCTCACCGACTCGGCGACGGCGTGGACGGACGCACCGAGGTGGAGCAGGTTGTCGACGGCGGCGGCACCGCTGGTGCCGAAGCCGGCGACGACGGCGCGCACGCCCTCCCAGGAGTCGGTGCGGCCGAGGGTGGAGACGTCAGGCTGGTTGACCTCAGGCATTACAGACGCGAGACCCATTCGGCGTAGAAGATGCCGAGGCCGGTGGCGACGAAGAGACCGGTGATGATCCAGAACCGGATCACGACGGTCACCTGCTCCCAGCCGAGCATCTCGAAGTGGTGGTGGATGGGCGCCATCCGGAAGATCCGGCGGCCCTTGCTGAGCTTGAAGAAGCCGACCTGCAGCATGACCGAGACCGTCTCGAGGACGAACAGGCCACCGAGGATGACCAGCAGCAGCTCGGTGCGGGTCAGGATCGCGAAGCCGGCCAGCGCGCTGCCGAGCGCCAGCGAGCCGGTGTCGCCCATGAAGATCTTGGCCGGCGAGGCGTTCCACCACAGGAACCCGAAGCAGGCGCCGGTGATCGCCGCGGCGATGATCGCAAGGTCCAGCGGGTCGCGGACGTTGTAGCAGGTGGCGCTGGGCTCCTCCTGGCAGAACTGGTTGCTCTGCCAGATGTTGACCAGCGTGTAGGCGCCGAAGACCATCACCGAGGCGCCGGCCGCGAGTCCGTCGAGGCCGTCGGTGAGGTTGACCGCGTTGCTGAACCCGGCCACGAACAGCCAGATCAGCAGGACCGCCAGGATCATCGGCAGCACGAACCAGTCGAGCTCGCGCAGGAAGGAGACCTTCTCGCTGGCCGGGGTGCGGCCGTGGGAGTCCTCGAGCATCGGCGAGAGCGCCAGCCAGCCGAAGACCAGCGCGATCACGGTCTGGCCGGCCATCTTGGCCTTGCTGCGCAGGCCGAGGCTGCGCTGCTTGTAGATCTTGATGAAGTCGTCGAGGAAGCCGACCAGGCCCATCCCGACGAACAGGAAGAGCAGCAGCAGCGCCGACGCGCTCGGCACGGTGAGCGTGATCAGCTTGGCCGCGAAGTAGCCGATGACAGCGGCCAGGATGATGACCACGCCGCCCATGGTCGGCGTACCGCGCTTCGTGTGGTGGCTGGTCGGTCCGTCCTCGCGGATCTCCTGGCCGTAGCCCAGCTTGGTGAACGCGTTGATCGCCACCCGGGTGCCGAGCAGCGAGATCAGCAGGGCGATGCCTCCGCCGAGCAGGATCGCTCTCACGCCGTCGTCTCCTCGGTGCTCTTCATCAAGATCGCCTCTGCCACCACTTCCAAGGCGGCGCCGCGCGACGCCTTGACGAGGACGACGTCCTCCGCCCCGGCATTCTGCCGCACCCAGGCCGTCGCTTCCTCACGGCCGGCCGTGACGATCACCTCACCGGCCCCCGTGCGGGCGCCGTCGGCGATCCCGGAGGCGGCCTCGCCGACCACCACGACCACGTCGACACCGAGCCGGGCGGCGTCCTCGCCGACCGCGCGGTGGCCCGCGTCGTGCTCGTCGCCGAGCTCGCGCATCTCCCCCAGCACCGCGACGGTACGACGACGCGGCCCGGCGACGGCCACCAGCGCCTCGAGGGCGGCGCGCATCGAGTCGGGGTTCGCGTTGTAGGAGTCGTTGATCACGGTGAGCCCGTCGGCTCGCTGGTGGACCTCCATGCGCCAGCGGGAGGCGGAGGTCGCCTCGCCCAGCGCCCGGGCGACGTCGGCCAGCCCGAAGCCGGCGGCCAGCGCCATCGCGGCGGCAGCGGAGGCGTTCGCGACCTGGTGGACGCCGGTCTGGAGCAGCTGCACCGGCGCCGACTCGCCCGCGCGGTCCGGCTCACGGTGCTCGAGAAGGAAGGCGGGCCGGCCGAGCTGGTCGAGGACGACGTCGCGCCAGCGCAGGTCGGCGGACTCGCCGAAGGTGACGACCCGCGCGCGGGTGCGCGACGCCATCGCGGCCACCAGCGGGTCGTCGGCGTTGAGGACTGCCGTTCCCTCGGCGGGGAGCGCCTCGACCAGCTCGCCCTTGGCCCGCGCGATCTGGTCGCGGCCGCCGAACTCGCCGATGTGGGCGGTGCCGACGTTGAGCACCGCCGCGATCGAGGGCGGTGCGATGTCACACAGGTAGGAGAGGTGGCCGACCCCGCGCGCGCCCATCTCGACGACCAGGAAGCGCGTGCCGGCGTCGGCGCGCAGCACGGTGAGCGGTACGCCGAGCTCGTTGTTGTTGTTGGCCGCGGTCGCAACGACCGCGGCCTCGCCGGCGAGGCTGCGCAGCACCGCGGCGAGGTAGTCCTTGGTGCCGGTCTTGCCCTGGGAGCCGGTCATCGCCAGCACGGTGGCGTCGAGCCGGTCCAGGACGTGGCGCGCGAGCCGGCCTGCTGCTGCCACCGGGTCGGTGACGACCACGGTCGGCGCGGTGGTCGGGCGGCTGCCGAGGACGGCATGCGCGCCGTCGGCGTAGTCGTGGCCGTCGACGCGCTCCCCCACGACCGCGATGAACAGGCCGCCGGCGAGCGGGGCGCGGCTGTCGACGTACGCCGGAGCGGAGACGGTGACGTCGTCGCCGTGGAGGGTGCCGCCGACCACCTCGGCGATCACCGAGAGCGGGAGCGGGATCACGCGTCACCCCCGGCCGGCAGCTGCGCGAGCAGCTCCCGGACGACCTCGCGGTCGTCGAAGGGGTGGACCACGCCGGCGACCTCCTGGCCCGCCTCGTGGCCCTTGCCGGCGACCAGGACGACGTCGCCGGGTCCGGCTCCGCGCAGCGCGGTCGCGATGGCCTCGCGGCGGTCGCCGATCTCGAGGAGCTCCGCGCCGCTGCGGGCGCCGGCCAGGCTGGCTCCCTCGATGATGGCGGCCCGGATCGCGGCCGGGTCCTCGGAGCGGGGGTTGTCGTCGGTGACGACGACCAGGTCGGCCAGCTCGGCGGCGATCGCGCCCATCACGGGGCGCTTGCCCCGGTCGCGGTCTCCCCCGGCGCCGATCACGACGACCAGCCTGCCACGGGTGACCGGGCGCAGGGTCCGCAGCACGGCGTCGACCGCGTCGGGCTTGTGGGCGTAGTCGACCACGACGGTCAGGTCTCGGCCGGTGTCGATCCGCTCCAGGCGACCGGGTACGCCGCCCGCGCGGCCGATCCCGTCGGCGACCTGCTGGGCGTCGAAGCCCGCCTCAGCCGCGGCGGCGATCGCGGCCAGGGCGTTGGCGACGTTGAACTCGCCCGCCAGCGGGACCGCGCCGCGCACGGTCAGCCCGTCGGGGCCGTGGACGGTGAAGGTCGAGCCGTCGGGACGCTGGTCGACGCCGGAGACGGTCCAGTCGGCGTCGGTGCCGACGGCGTAGGTGCGCATCGGGATCGACGCCTCGGCCACGAGCCGGCGGCCGTGCTCGTCGTCGACGCAGACCAGCCCGAACCGCGCGTGCTCGGGCGTGAACAGCCTCGCCTTGGCGGAGAAGTAGTCCTCGACGTCGGCGTGGAAGTCGAGGTGGTCGCGACCCAGGTTGGTGAAGACGGCGACGTCGAACACCACGCCGTCGACGCGGCCCATGACCAGCGCGTGGCTGGAGACCTCCATCGCGCAGGCGGTGACGTCGAGCTCGCCCATCCGGGCGAAGAGGCCGTGCAGGTCGGGCGCCTCCGGCGTGGTCAGCGCGGTCTTGACCTCCTCACCGGCGATGCGGGTGCCGACGGTGCCGATCACGGCGCTGCGCACCCCGGCCGCGAGCAGGCCGCCGTCGAGCAGCCGGGTGACGGTGGTCTTGCCCTGGGTGCCGGTGACGCCGACCGTGCGCAGCCTGGCTGCCGGGTGCCCGTAGACGAGCGCGGCGACCGCGCCGAGGACGTGGCGCGGGTCGTCGACGACGAGCGCCGGGAGGCCGGTCGCGGCGGCCAGCGCGGCGCCCTCGGCATCGGTGAGCAGCGCGACCGCGCCGGAGGCGGCGGCCTGCTCGGCGAAGGTGGCGCCGTGGGCGCGCGAGCCCGGCAGGGCGGCGTACAGGTCACCGGGCTGGACCCGGCGTGAGTCCAGCGTCATCCCGCCCAGGTCGACGCCGGGGTGGGTCGTCGCGAGTCCCAGCGCCCGCGCGACGGCGTCGAGGGGCGTCAGCGGCGGGCGGGCGGGGCGGGTGGCGGTGGCGCTCACCACTCGACCGGCGTCTGGTTGGGCTCGGTGCCGGTCGGCGCGACGCCGTAGCGACGCAGCGCGTGGCTCATCAGCTTGGCGAACGCCGGACCGGCGACGCTGCCACCGCCGCTGCCGGCGCGCGGGTTGTGGACGACGACGTAGATGGTGAACCGCGGGTCGTCCGCGGGCGCGAATCCCGCGAACGAGACCGTGAGGCTGCCGTCGTAGCGGCGGTCGACGACGCGCTGCGCGGTGCCGGTCTTGCCGGCGACGCGGTAGCCGGGGACAGCGGCCCGGGGCGCGACACCGGCGTCGGGGTCGACCACCCGCTCCATCATCAGCATGGTCTCGTGGGCGGCCTTGGCGCTGATCACGCGCTTGCTGGTGGCGACGTCGGTGCCGACCTCGGAGCCGTCGTCGGTGCGGGCCTCGCCCTTGACCAGGCTCGGGGCGATCCGGACACCGCCGTTGGCGATCGTGTTGACCGCGGTGATCATCTGGACCGCGTTGACCGACAGCGACTGTCCGAACGCGATGCGGTCGCCGACCTGGGAGGTCCAGGCCGCACCCTGCGGCAGGATGCCGCGGGTCTCGCCGCCCAGGCCGATCGCGGTGCGCGAGCCGAGCCCGAACTCGGTGAGGTAGCCGCGCAGCTGGCCGGGCTTGAACTGGTCGGCGGCGAGGACGGTGCCGACGTTCGAGGACTTGGCGAGGATGCCGGCCAAGGTGAGCTTGAGGATGCCGTGGTCCCAGTAGTCGCCGATCGGGCGGTCCTGGCGGTGCAGCTGGCCGGGGACCTTGAAGCGCTGCTCCTTGTAGGCCAGTCCGGCGTCGATGAGCGAGCTCATCGTCAGCACCTTCTCGACCGAGCCCGGCTCGTAGACGTCGGTCAGCGCCGAGGACTTGTAGAGCTCCTCCGGGTAGCGGCTCGGGTCGGCGGCGTCGTACGTCGGGTAGTCGGCCAGGGCCAGCAGCTCACCGGTCTTGGTGTCCTGGATGACCGCGATGCCGGACTCGCCGCCCGACTTCTGCACGGTCTGCTGCAGCACCCGCTGCGTGTAGTACTGCAGGTCGCGGTCGATGGTGAGCGTCAGGTTCTTGCCGTCGACCGCGGGGGTGACGGTGTTGTCGCCGAGCGGGATCTGGTTGCCGGCGCCGACCTCGTAGCGGGCCTCGCCGTCCTTGCCCGACAGGTAGGTGTTGAAGGAGTCCTCGAGCCCGGCGAGGCCGATGATCGCGGCGTCCTTGCCCTTCTTGCCGTTCTCGCCGAGGAAGCCGACGAGGTTGGCGGCCACGGTGTGGTTCGGGTAGACCCGCAGCGGGTCGCGCTCGGTCGCGAGACCGGCGAACGGGCGGCCCTTGTCGTCCTTGAACCGCTCCTGGATGTCGGCGACGACCTTCTCGGCCTTGCTGGCCGGCACCTGGCGCGCGATGTACTGGAACCGGCCGCCGTCGCCCTCCACCCGCAGCCTGCGCAGCGTCTCGAAGTAGTCGACGCCGAGCCGGTCGGACAGGATCGTGGCCAGCTCGGGCGCCACCGGCGAGGTGACCTTCGGGTCGGCGACGATCATCCGGCCGTCGACCGTGTCGGCCATCGGCTCGCCGTTGCGGTCGAGGATCTCGCCGCGCGTGGCGGGCAGCGTGACCCGCACCTGCCCCTCGGCGGCGGCCATCTTCGCGTAGGACCGAGGGTCGACGCCCTGCAGCTGCACCAGCCGCGCGGCGAAGACCGAGAGCACCATCGCGATGAGCAGGAACCCGATCTGCATGCGACGGTGCGGGGAGCCCCGCAGGACCTCTCCGGTACGACGCCGCAGGCGGCTGGGGACGGGTCGGCTCACGCGCTCCAACCTACGGCGCGGGGGTCACTGAACCGTGGCGGGCACGCCGTCGGTGGTGGGCTTCACCTTGATCTTGACGGGGTTCGGGTCGAGGTCGGCCGGGCGCTTCGGGCCGGGCTGCTGCAGCGGGAGCTTGTCGGCGCCGGTGGCCGGCTGCGGGTCGCCGCTGATCGTGCCGGAGCCGAGGTGCAGGACGCCCGCGCCGGTCGTCGGCATCACCATGCCGAGCTTCTCGGCCGCGGCCGCGACGTGGGCCGGGTCGTTGAGCGCCTGGATCTCCATCTCGAGCGCCTCCTGCTGCGCGCCGAGGTCGGTCGCCTGGTTGCGCAGCGCGGTCTCCCGGAAGGAGGCCTGCTGCATCGAGGTGTTGAACATGAGCAGGCCGATCACGCCACCGAGCAGGATCACGCTGACGAAGGTCACGAACGGCACCCGCGCCGCGCGGGTGCGTCGCCTCGGGACGACCGTCAGCCGGGCCCGCTCCAGGGCCGCCTGCGCGACCCGGGGCGCGACGTACGGGAGCCGGTTGCGAAGAGGTGAGGTGGAGGACATCAGACGGCTCCCTTGCCAGTGGATGTGCTGCTCGGACGGGTGGCGGCGCGGACGCGCTCGATGGCGCGGAGTCGGACGGAGGCGGCGCGAGGGTTCTCCTCGACCTCCTCGGGAGTGGCCTGCTCGGCACCCCGGGTGACGAGGCGGTACGACGGCTCGGCGCCCTCGGGCACGAACGGCAGGTCGTCGGGCACGTCGAGCCGGGTGGCGGCGGTGAAGGTGCGCTTGACCAGCCGGTCCTCGAGCGAGTGGTAGGACTCGACGACCACGCGGCCCCCGACGCCGATCACCTCGACCGCGGCGGGCATCGCGCGCTGCAGCACCCGCAGCTCGTCGTTGACCTCCATCCGCAGCGCCTGGAAGGTGCGCTTCGCGGGATGGCCGCCGGTGCGCCGGGCGGGAGCCGGGATGACGTCGTACAGCAGCTCGACGAGGCGGGCCGAGCTGGTGAACGGCTCGACCTGGCGCTCGCGGACGACCGCGTCGGCGATCCGCCGCGCCATCTTCTCCTCGCCGTACTCCTTGAGGACCCGGGCCAGCTCACCCGCGCTGTAGGTGTTGAGGACGTCGGCCGCGGTCGGGCCGGTGTCCCCCATCCGCATGTCGAGGGGCGCGTCGACGGCGTAGGCGAAGCCGCGCTCGGGCAGGTCGAGCTGCATCGAGGAGACACCGAGGTCGAACAGCACGGCGTCGACCTCGGCGAGGCCCTGGTCGGCGACGACGTCGGCGATCTCGTCGTACACCGCCTGCACCCCGCGGAACCGGTCGCCGTACGGCGCCAGGCGCTCGCGGCTCATCTCGAGCGCCCGGGGGTCGCGGTCGATGCCGATCACCCGGGCCTGCGGGAGCCGCTCGAGGACGGCCTCGCTGTGGCCGCCGAGACCGAGAGTGCAGTCGACGAGGACGGCGCCCTCGTGGTCGAGCGCGGGCGCGAGGAGGGCGACGACCCGGTCCAGGAGGACGGGGACGTGGCGGGGGCTGCTCATCTCAGCGCCCCGCGAGACGGGTCAGCACGAGCAGGAGTGCGCAGCCGACCGAGAGCGCCGCGGAGAAGGCCATGAGGGCGACGACGTCTCGTGCCTGCTCGCGGACGCGGCGCTCACCGGAGACCTCCGGTGGCTGCGTGCGAACGACGCTCATGACTTCGACCCCTCGACCCTGGAATGACTGTGCGGCTGGTGCTGCTGGTGCTGCCGACAAATGCGGCGGATCCGCAGAGCCAGGTCCCGGCCCGCTCCCGTTCCGGTGTTCGGGGTGCCGTCTGGTGCCGGGGAAGGTGCCCCAGAAGGCGGGGTTCGGCGAGGCGCCTGTGGCCGGGGAAGGTGCTACAGGTGGCTGCCTGGGGAGCGAGAACGGGCTGAGACCTCGTCCTGCGGATCCGCTGTGTTGTTGTCAGTGCTGCTGGTGGTGGTGCTGGTCCTGCTGAGGGACTAGTCGTCGTCCTCGTCGAGGTCGGCGAACTCCTCCAGGGCCTCGAGCTGGAACTCGCGCCAGGCGGCGGGGTTCCAGATCTCCAGGCGGTCCCGGACCCCGATCACGACGACGTCGCGGTCGAGTCCGGCGTACTCACGCAGGTGTGCCGGGATGCCGACCCGGCCCTGCTTGTCGGGGGTGCTCTCGTCGCCGCCGGCGAAGAGGACCCGGGCGTAGCGCCGGGCGGCGCGGTTGGTCATCGGCCGGGCGGCTTGCCGCTCGGCCTCCTCGGCGAAGACGTCGGTCGGCCAGACGACGAGGCACTTGTCCTGTCCCTGTGTGACCACGAGGCCCTCCGCCAGTCGATCCCTGAACTTCGCCGGGAGGAAGAGGCGGCCCTTGTCGTCGAGCTTCGGGGTGTAGGTGCCCATGAAGAGCATCGGGCCACCCCCAGCCGTCCCACCGGACTCCGCCGTTCCTCCACTTTCCCCCACACTACTCCACTTTCCTCCACCGTCAACCACCGAGGCCCCACTCGGTGCGGCGTTTCGCACCACCGCGCGCCCCAAATGCGCAGGTCAGCGCGCTGGGAGCGCTGGTGGAGCGAAGTGGAGGAGAAGTGGAGCGCCGGCGGAGAGCCGGCGGGGAGCCGGCGGGGAGCCGCGTCCGGTCGTGGCCGGGTGCCGCCGGGTGCTGCCGCCGTTCCCACGTCGGCCGCAGGCCGACTCGCCCGATCGGACGCCGTCGCGAGCGCCGCTTCCGGCCGATCTGGCAAGGCGGCGGAGCGAAGCCACGCTGGGCGCACGTCGAGCGACGGCAACGCAGCCAGGCCGAGTCGGAAGTGGCGCGCAGCAGGGGTGCGATTGGGCGAGTCGGCCTAAGGTTGCTCCACCGCAGCGAGGTGGCTGCTGAGAGAGGGAGAACAGCCGTGGAGTCGCCGAGCACCGATGTGGACACCGTCGCGCGCGTCGCCGGCCGGATCCAGGCCAACGTGGAGAAGGTGATCGAGGGCAAGAGCGAGGTGGTCTCGGCCGCGATCGTCGTCCTGCTGGCCGAGGGTCACCTGCTGCTCGAGGACGTCCCCGGCGTCGGCAAGACCATGCTGAGCAAGGCCCTGGCCCGCAGCATCGACTCGACGGTGCGCCGCGTGCAGTTCACCCCGGACCTGCTGCCCTCCGACATCACCGGCGTGTCGGTCTACAACCAGTCGACGCGTGAGTTCGAGTTCCGCCCCGGCGGTGTGTTCGCCAACGTCGTCATCGGCGACGAGATCAACCGCGCCTCCCCCAAGACCCAGTCCGCGCTGCTGGAGTGCATGGCCGAGCGGCAGGTGACCGTCGACAACATCACCTACCACCTCGAGTCGCCGTTCATGGTGATCGCGACCCAGAACCCGGTCGAGATGGAGGGCACCTATCCCCTCCCCGAGGCACAGCGCGACCGGTTCCTGGCCCGGGTCTCGATCGGCTACCCGGTGCCGGCCGCCGAGATCGCCATGCTCGCCAGCCACGGCGCGGTCAACCCCCTCGACGACCTGGAGCCGGTGACCGACAGCGCCGAGATCCGCAAGATGTGCGCGATCGTCAGCCAGGTGCACGTCTCCGACACGGTGCAGCGGTACGCCGTCGCGCTCACCGCCGCCACCCGGCACAGCCCCGAGCTGGTGCTCGGCGCCTCGCCGCGCGCCACGCTCCACCTGGTCCGGGCGGCCAAGGCCCGCGCCGCCCTGCACCGCCGCGACTACGTCCTCCCCGACGACCTGCGCGCCCTGGTCCAGCCGGTGCTCGCCCACCGCCTGCTCCCGAGCGCCGAGGCCGCGATCGGTGGGCGGAACGTCGCGACCATCCTCGAGGGCATCGCGGCCCAGGTCCCGGTGCCCGAGCCGACCTCCTGACGAGCACGCGCGGTCATCCGATGCGCCGGCACCTCTCCTCCCTGACCCTCCGCGGACGCGCGTTCGTCGCGGCGGGGGCGACCGCGGTCGTGTGCGCGGTCGGCTTCGGCCAGCCCGCGCTGACCCGGGTCGGCGTCCTGGTCCTGGCCCTCCCCCTCCTGGCCGCGCTCGTCGTCAGCCGGCGCAAGCACGACCCCACGGTCGCCCGCACGGTGTGGCCGCGGCTGCTCCGGGCCGGTGAGACCGCGCGGATCGACCTCACCATCGCCAGCGACCGCAAGCGCTCGGACGGTGCGCTGCTGGTGGAGGACACGCTCCCCTACGCACTCGGCGGCCGAGCCCGGTTCGTGCTGCAGGGCCTCGGCGGCTCCTGGGAGCGCACGGTGTCCTACCCGGTGCGTTCCGACATCAGGGGCCGGTACGTCGTCGGGCCGGTCGTCGCCCGCCTGGCCGACCCGTTCGGCCTGGTCGAGCGGCGCCGCGCGATCGGCGGGACCGCCCAGCTGACGGTGACCCCGCGCGTCGTACCGCTCCCCTCGATCCCGTTGACCGGCGGCTGGCAGGGCGCCGGCGAGCACCGGCCTCAGGCGTTCGCATCCGGGTCGGCCGAGGACGTGAGCGTGCGTGAGTACCGCCGCGGCGACGACCTGCGCCGCGTGCACTGGCGCAGCTCCGCGCGCATCGGCGAGCTGATGGTGCGCCGCGAGGAGCAGCCGTGGGAGGCGCGCGCCACGGTGCTGCTCGACAACCGGCGCCTCGCCCACCGCGGCCAGGGCCCGGCGTCCAGCCTCGAGGCGGCGGTGATCGCGGCCGCGTCGCTGACCGTGCACCTCGAGCAGCACGGCTACACCGTCCAGCTCTGCACCGCCGACGGGACCGTGGGCTCCGACGGGGCCCTGGAGCACCTCGCCGTGCTGGAGATGACGCACCGCACCACCCTCGACGTGGCCTGGTCCGGCGAGCAGGCCCGCGGTGGCGTCGTGGTCGCCGTGCTCGGCGGCTTCCTCCCCGACGACAACGCGGCGCTGCGCCGGATCCGCCACGACGCGGGCGCCGCGCTGGCGCTCGTGCTCGACGTCGACCAGTGGTCCCCCGCCCGCGCGGGACTCGGCGCCGCCGCGGCGGCCGCCGTCACCTCGCTCGCCTGGCGTGCCACCTCGCTCGGCCCGCGCGACCACCTCGACGCGGCCTGGCGCGAGCTCGGCCGGGCCCCCGTGCGCGGAGGTGCGCGGGCATGACCAGTGCCAGCCCGACGATCACCAACCGACGCGGCCCGTTCGGCCCGGTCCTGCTGCTCGGCGTCGTCGCCGTGCTGACCACGTGGGCGGCGCTGACCGCGTGGCGCGGCTTCGTCGAGATGCCCGGTAGCTACCTGCGCCCCCTCGCCGTCCTCGCCGCGCTGCTCGCCCTGAGCGGTGCCGGACTGCGCTGGTCGGGCGCGCCCCGCTGGCTCACCACCCTGGTCCAGATCGTGCTCGCCACGGTCTTCGTCACCCACCAGATCACCGGCTCGCTCCTGCCGGTCGGCGCCACCGCCACCGAGATCTGGCAGTCGCTGGAGGCCTCGGTGCGCACGGCCCGGCAGTACGCCGCGCCGATCGGCGACCGGGTCGCTCCGGTCTGGCCGCTGCTCGTCGTCGCCGGCGCCGTGGTCCTCGTCCTCGTCGAGACCCTGGCCTGCACGCTGCGCCGCGTCCCCGCCGCCGGCCTCGGCCTGCTCGCGGTCTACGCCCTGCCCAGCGGCGTGCTCGACGGCGGCCCGGACGCCCTCAGCTTCCTCGGCGCCGCGGGCGGCTTCCTCGTCCTGCTCCACCTCGAGTCGCGCGAGCACCTGCTGCGCTGGGGCCGCACCGTCGGCCCGCAGCAGGACTCGATGTGGCGCGGCAACCCGGTGCGCGAGGCGATGCGGGCCGGTGCCGGACGGATCGGGATCACCGCGACGGCGCTCGCCCTCGTCGTCCCCCTGCTCCTGCCGACGGTCGGCGTCAACGTGCTCGACCTCGGCACCGGCAAGGGCAACGGCGACATCCGGATCCGCAAGCCGATCGCCGACATGCGCCGCGACCTCGAGCGCGGCGAGGACGTGCCGCTCGTGCGGCTGCGCACCGACGACCCGTCGCCGTCGTACCTGCGGATCTCGGTGCTCAACCGCTACACCGGCGACGAGTGGAGCAGCGGCGACCGCGACGTGGCCCGCGACGACCGCGCCGACGGGTCGGTCCCCCTCCCCCGCGGGCTGTCCGAGGACGTACGGCGCACCACCTTCGACTACGACGCGACGGTCAGCGAGCAGCTCGACTCCACCTGGCTGCCCACGCAGTATCCGATCTCCGCCGTCGACGCCCCCGGCGACTGGCGCTACGACCCGTCCACGATGGACTTCCTCGCCGCTGACGACGGCCTCGACACCCGCGGCGTCAGCTACACGATGACCGGCGTCGCCCTGGACTTCGGCACCGACCGCTCGTTCTTCCGCGACTCGCGTACCGGCGACGTCTCCGAGGAGGTCCTCCACGTCCCCAGCACGGTGCCGCCGCTGGTGCGCAACCTGGCCCGCGACGTCACCTCCGGCGCGACCACCGACTACGAGCGCGCCCTGTTGCTGCAGCGGTGGTTCCGCCAGGACGGCGGGTTCACCTACGACCTGCAGAAGGCACCCAAGGGCACCGGCAACCAGACCCTCGAGGGATTCCTGGCCCGCAACGGCCGGGTGGGCTACTGCGAGCAGTTCGCCTCCGCGATGGCCGTGATGGCCCGCGTGCTCGGGATCCCCGCGCGGGTGGCCGTCGGCTTCCTGCAGCCCGACCAGACCGGTACCCACACGTGGGTCTACAGCAGCCACGACCTGCACGCGTGGCCCGAGCTCTACTTCGCCGGCTCGGGTTGGGTGCGCTTCGAGCCCACCCCGTCCGGGCGCGTCCAGGAGGTCCCCGCCTACACCCGGGTCCCCGTCGACGGCGGCAGCGACGATCCGCGCGGCGGGCCGACCAACGCCACGTCGGCCGGCCCCGGCGCCTCCGGCACCGCCGCACCGAGCGCCGGGCCCAACCGCCGCCCCGAGATCGACCGCGACCCCGGCACCGCCACCGGAGCCGACCAGGGCGGCCTGCCGCTGCCGGTGCTGATCGGCGGCGCGGTCGTGCTCGTGCTGCTGCTCGCCGGCATCGCCGCCCTCGGCGGCCCGACCGCGGTGCGGACCCGCGGGCGCCGTACCCGACTCGCGGGCTCGCCCGACGACGTGTGGCGCGAGGTCCGCGCCACCGCGATCGACCTGGGCCTGCCCTGGCCGGCCGGCCGGTCACCCCGCGAGTCCGGCGCCTTCCTGCTCGGCCACCTCGCCACGCCCACCGACCGCCCCGCCGAGCGTCCGCGCACCGGCCCCGAGGCAGCGCCCGAGGCCGCCGACGCCCTGGAGCGGCTGGTCCTCGCCGTCGAGCACGCCCGGTACGCGCGGCCGGGTGCGGTCGCCACGCTCGAGCGGAACTCGGTCGCCGAGGACGGTGCGCTGGTCCTCGCGGCCCTGGAGGCCGGGGTCACGCCGCGGGCACGGCGGCGGGCGCGGTGGGTGCCGATGTCGGTCTGGCGGCGTTGACCGGCAGCTCCACGCGAGCGTCCGTCCCGGCGCCGCAGGCGCCGGACGGCCACCGCCGGGCGGCGAAGTCGGGGTGCCGTCGGCGCTGGAACGACGTCCGCTTCGCGAAAGCAGATGCGCCGACGGCGGGGCCCTCGCTCCGAGCCGCCCGGCGGTGGCCGGGAGGCGCCGGCGGCGCCGGGACGGACCCTGGACATGAAACAGCCCCCGGGTGAGCGGGGGCTGCGGATGAGGTCCTCGGAGTGTGTCGGCTCAGAAGCCGCCGCGGTCGCGGCGGCGGCGCCAGCGGGCCTGGAGGTTGTCCATGAAGCCGGAGGACCGGCCGTGGCCCCGACCGTGACCGCGACCGTGGTGGCCGCGGCGACCGCCGTCGACGACACCGAAGCCGGACGGGTGGGCCGACACGTTCGGAGCGGCTGCTCCCCCGCGCTGGCCGCGGACCGAGCCGAGCAGGATGGTGGCGGAGGCGAGCATGATCAGGAAGCCGGCGACGCCGACGGGCCAGTAGCCGCTGACGGCTCCGCCCATCATCACGGCGATGCCGCCGGCGAAGACCACGCCGGCGAGGATGGCGCGGCGGCGGGCTGCCTGGCGGAGGGTCGTGCCCCGGAGGGTGGACGCGAACTTCGGGTCCTCCTCGCTGAGGGCGCGCTCCATCTGCTCCAGCAGTCGCAACTCCTCTTCCGAGAGTGGCACCGAATCCTCCGACACGTGTGAGGCGGTTCCCCGCCCGATGACTCTTCCTCCAAGTGTAGGCAGGCATCTCCAGCGGTGGTAGGCCGTCCCCCGAAATTGTGCGGTCGGCGTCCGGGGACGGTCCCGACGGGCCACCCGGTCACAGCAGGCTGGCCCGGCGCACGGCGGCGCTGCCGAAGCGGTCGACGGCCCGGTCGACGGCCCGGTCGGCGTCGGGCCAGCCGGGGTCGCGCTCGCCGAGGGCGAGCTGGCGGCTGTCGACGGGCCGGAGCCGGCGTAGGCCCTCGACCCGGACGCCGACCAGGCGGACCGCGAGCGGACGCGGGCCGCGGGCCTCGAGGAGGCCGTCGAGGAGGGTGACCGCGGCGGCGTACACCTCCTGGGTCACGTCGGTCGGCTCCGGCAGGGTGCGCGAGCGCTGGACGGTGGTGAAGTCGGAGAAGCGGACCGTGACCGTGACCGTGCGGCCGGTGCGTCCCGCGCCGCGCACCCGGGCGGCGACCCGGGCGGTCAGCCGGAGCAGCTCGCGACGCAGCTGCGCCCGGTCGCGTACGTCGACCGCCAGCGTGTGCTGCGAGCCCATGCTCCCCTCGGGCTCGCCCTCACCGAAGCCGAAGACCCCGGCACCGCCCGGCACCAGCTCGGTGCGGTCGCTCCCCCACACCAGGGCGTGCAGGTGCCCGCCGAGGTGACGCCCGAGCATCCGCCGGAGCAGGTCGACCTCGATCGCGGCAACGTCGCCGACCGTGATCAGCCCGAGACGGTGCAGGCGCTGACGGGTGGCCTCGCCGACGCCGTAGAGCACGCCCACGTCGAGCGGGTGGACCTCGGCGACGAACCGGTCGGGCGGGATCACCCGGACGCCGTCGGGCTTGGCCTGGCGGCTCGCCAGCTTGGCGACCGAGATGGAGGCCGCGATGCCGACCGAGCAGGTGATGCCGTGCTCGGCGCGGATCCGGGAGCGCAGCCGCTCGGCGATCGCCTCCGGCGGCCCGAACAGCCGGACCGCACCGCGCACGTCGAGGAACGCCTCGTCGAGCGAGGTGACCTCGACCAGCGGAGTGACGGTGCGGAAGGTCTCCATGATCGCCTTCGACACCGGGGTCAGCAGACCGAAGTCGGGCGGCATCGTGACCGCGTCGGGGCACAGCCGGGCGGCCTCGGTGCCGGACATGCCGGAGCGGATGCCGTAGCGGCGGGCCGGGTAGTTGGCGGACAGCACGACCCCGCGGTGCCCGCCGCCCACGACCACCGGGACGTCGTGGAGCTCGGGCCGGTCGCGGATCATCACCGACGCGTAGAACGCGTCCATGTCGACGTGCAGGATCGGGCAGGTGACGCTCACGGCCCGCTCCCGGGCCGTGTGCGACCGGGCTCAGGAGGCGGCGTTCGCCAGGACGTGGAGCTGGGTGGCCAGCGGGAGGTACTCCGGGCGCTGGGCCACCGCGCGCTCCAGGTCGACGAGGGCAGCGGCGGCGCCGGGCTCCTGGTCGACGAGGGCCGCGGGGACCAGGTCGGCGAAGACCCGGACGGCGTGGACGGACACCGCGCCGAAGCCGTGACCGGCGAGCAGGTCGCGTACCTCCTCGACGGTGAACCGGCGACCCGTGCGGGTGTCGACGGGCTGCTGGTCGTCGAGCAGGTCGCGGGCCTGCTGGAAGTGACCCGCCATCGCGCGGGTGATGACAGCGGCGTGCCGCTGGCCGACGACGAGGCTGAGCAGGCCGCCGGGCCGCAGCACCTCGGCGATCCGCTCCAGCGCGAGCGACGGGTCGACCACCTCGAGGACGCCGTGGCACAGCACCACGTCGGCGCTGCCGGCCCCGACGACCTCGACGAGGTCGGCGACGTCGCCCTGCAGCCCGGAGACCTCGAGGTCGACCTCGCGCGCCCGGCGGGCCAGCGCCGCCAGGGCGTCGGGGCTGGGGTCGACCACCCGGACCCGGTGGCCCGACTCCGCGAGCCGCACGGCGAAGCCGCCGGTGCCGCCGCCGAGGTCGACGACGTCGCGGGGTCCGCCCGCGAGCGCGGACTCGAGGGCGTCCCACACGACCGCGGTGCGGACCGATCCACGCTGCTCGCGAGAGGCCATGTGCCGAACACTAGTGGTCACCTCAGGATGGCTCGGACAGGCACTCCGTCAGCCGACGGCCAGGCCCGCGAGCTGCTCGCCGAGCGGGACGTGCGGGGTGAGGCCGAGCGCCTGCTCGATGAGGGCGAGGAAGCGGTCGGCGTCGCGGACCAGGTCGTCGGCCTCGCGCTCGGTCGCGGCCCGGGACGACCCGGCCTCGGCCGCCGCGCGCTTGGAGGCGCCCGCGGCGAAGAAGGACGCCCACTCCGCGAGCTCGGGCGCGACCTCGGCGAGAAGCACCCAGGCATTGCGCTGAGCGCGCCGGCGGCCGGCCTCGGGGCGGGCCCGGGCGGCCAGCAGGGCGGCGGCGGCGCGCAGCGCGGCGACGTGGGCGCAGGCATAGCGGGTGGCCACGTCGCGGGCCGCGACCGCCTCGCTCAGCGATTCTGCCGACCGGATCAGGTAGTTGTGGGTGGTCGCCGGCAGGGTGTGCGGGCTGACCGTGAGAGGGGCGGACTGCTGGGCCACGGCGACTTCTCCTCCAGATCTGTTCGAACAGGTGTTCGAATGATCCGAAGGTACACCGCAGGTCCGACACTGCTCAAGAGGCAGCGCCGGAGACGGGATGGGCGACCGGGCTCGGCGACCGGGCTCAGCGGCTCGCGAGCCGCACGTACTCCCGGCTCTGCGGGTGCCACAGGAACACCAGGGTCACCGCGCTGATCACGGCGGCGGCGATCGCCATGCCGTCGACCATGGTCGGCGGGTCGGTGCGCACGGTCGCGACCGCGACCACGATCACGCCGGCGACGATCGCGGCCAGCGAGTGACGGGCCCAGTTGTAGCCGACCCGGAAGAGTGCGATGAGCGTGAGGGACAACACGGCCGTGACGCCGTAGAGGACCAGGATCACCGGGACGAACTCCACCGGCTGGACAGTGCTGTCGCCGACCTGCATGGGCGACCAGACGCTGCCGAGGTCCTCGCGCTGGGTGACCACGACGACGCACACCAGCAACCCGGCCGCGACCAGGGACCACAGCAGCCAGCACGCGATCACGACCGCGGGCGGCCGGGCCGTCACCTCGCCGGGCTGCTCGCCCGGCCGCTCGACCTCCTGAGCGGCCTGCTGCTCGGCGTCGGTCTCGGGCATGGTTCCTCCAGTCCGTGGTGGGGTCGTGCTCGGTAGGGTCACCCCCATGTCGGCCGAGCATCCCTCGATCACCCGGTTCCGCGACGAGCACCAGCGCCGGGGCGGAACCGGCCAGATCGTCATTCTGCCCGACTCGGTCCACACCGCCGCACTGGCCGCCGAGGCCCTGGGGTGCGAGGTGGGGGCGATCGCCAACAGTCTGCTCTTCGATGCCGGCGGCACGCCGGTCCTCATCCTCACCTCCGGCGCCCACCGGGTCGACACCGACCTCGTGCAGGCCGCGATCGGCGGACCGGCGCTGCGGCGCGCGAAGCCCGACTTCGTCCGCCAGCACACCGGACAGGTGATCGGCGGGGTCTCCCCCATCGGCCACCCGGTCCCGGTGCCGACGTACCTCGACCCCTGGCTGCAGCGCCACGAGGTCGTCTGGGCCGCCGCGGGCCACCCGGCGGCGGTCTTCTCGACGACGTACGACGAGCTGCTCGCGCTGACCGGCGCCGAGCCCCTCGACGTGGCCAAGGACTGAGGGCCCACCGGTGGCACGCGTCGTCGTCGTCGGCGGCGGTCTCGGCGGGATGGCCGCGGCCGCCCGGCTGGCCAAGCTCGGCCACGAGGTCGCGCTGCTGGAGGCGTCCGGCCGGCTCGGTGGCGCGCTCGCGCCGGTCGAGCGGGACGGGTACCGGTGGGACGCCGGTCCGACCAGCACGCTGCTGCCCGCCGCCCTGCGCGACCTGTTCCGCAAGTCCGGTCGGCCGCTGGAGAAGGAGCTGGAGTCCGACCTCGAGCCGCTGCCGGTGCTACGCGAGCACCGGTTCGCGGACCGCACCTCGGTGCTGCTGCCCGGCGGCTCGAGGGCCGACCAGATCGCGGCGTTCGACGCGCTGGGGCACGGACTCGGGGAGAAGTGGGCGACCCACGTCGACGTCTACGGACCGGTGTGGGACGTGCTGCGCCGCCACTACGTCGAGGTCGCGTGGGACCCGCGCACGAAGGGCGCGGTCCCCAAGGAGCTGGACTCGATGTTCGACATCCGCGAGACCCTCCACAAGCGGCTGCGTCACGCGTTCCGCGACGAGCGGCTGGCCCTGGTCGCCGGCCATGCCGCGGTCGCCGAGGGGCACGACCTGCGCAACGTGCCGTCCTGGGTGGGCGTCACCGCCTACCTCGAGCAGTGCTTCGGCGGCTGGCGGGTGCCCGGCGGCATGGGCCGGATCGTCGACCTGCTCACCGCGCGCCTGGAGACCCGTGGCGTGCGGGTCCGCACCGGGCTCGAGGTCGAGGACCTGGTCCTGCGGGAGGGGCGCGTGGTCGCCGTACGAACCGCGGAGGGCGAGGCCGACGCCGACGCCGTCGTGGTCGCGATCGACCCGCGCCGGCTGCCCGTGCTGGCGCCGCACGTCGAGCGGACCATGCCCGCGATCCCGCCGGTCGTCAGCCATGTCGGGCTCGCCGGCGACGTCCCCGACCTGCCGCACGAGCTGGTCATCCACGAGGAGCCGCTGCTGACCGTGCGTCCCGGCGGGCATGCTCCCGACGGCGGCAGCGCCTGGACGATCCACGGCCGCGGCAAGATCGCCGAGGACCTCCTCGACGCCCTCGCCCGCCACAAGCTCGACGTGCGCGAGAACGTCGTGACCCGTGTCGACCTGTCTCCGCGCGACCAGGTCGAGCAGTGGCGCGGCTCGCCGATGGGCGTGCTGTGGCAGGGCCGCGGCACCGTCCGCCGCCGGATCGGTCCCGGCACCCCCGTGCCCGGTGTGTACGCCGCCGGCGCCCACACCGCTCCCGGCGCGGGCGTGCCGTTCGTCACCCAGTCGGCCGCGCTGGTCGCCCAGCTGATCGGCCCGGCCTGATCACACGTGTTCAGACCGTGATCAGACCGTGATCTGCAGCGCCTCGAAGATCTCGAGCGTCGCCTTGGACCGGTTCAGCGTGTAGAAGTGCAGTCCCGGCGCGCCCCCGGCGAGCAGCTCGTCGCACAGCTCGGCGGCGATCCGGATGCCCTCGGCCCGTACGGCGGCCGGGTCGCCGTCGTACGCGCTGATCCGCTCGACCACGTCCTCGGGGACGCTGGTGCCGATCAGCTCGCCCTGGCGGCGGATCGCGGCCAGGTTCAGGATCGGCATGATGCCCGGCAGGATCGGGATGTCGACCCCGCGCGCGCGGACGCGCTCGACCAGGGAGAAGTAGTCGGAGGCGCGGAAGAACATCTGGGTGACCGCGAACTCGGCGCCGGCCCGCGCCTTGGCGACGAGGACGTCGGCGTCGGCGTCGAGCGAGTCCGCCGAGGGGTGGCCCTCGGGGAAGGCGGCGATGCCGACCCGGAAGTCACCGCGCGAGCGGGCCAGCTCGACCAGCTCGACGGCGTAGTTGAGGCCGCCCTCGGTCGGGGTCCAGTCGGCGCGCGGGCCCTCCTGCGGGTCGCCGCGCAGCGCCATCACGTGACTGACGCCCTCGGCGACGTAGGAGTCGAGGATGCCCTCGAGCTCGGCGCGGGTGTGGCCGACACAGGTCAGGTGGGCCATCGGGACCATCGAGGTCTCGCGCGCGATCCGGCCGGTGATGGCGACGGTCTTGTCACGGGTGCTGCCGCCGGCGCCGTACGTCACGGACACGAAGGTCGGGCGGTAGGGCTCGAGCGCCCGGATCGCGTCCCAGAGCTGCGCCTCACCCGCCTCGTCCTTGGGAGGGAAGAACTCGAAGGAGAACGAATGGCCGCCCTCTCGGATGATCTCGCCGAGGGAGCGCCCAGCACCGGTGGTCATGGGCCGCAGTGTAGGTGCGCGGAGCGCGCCGGGGCCGGGCATCTCGCCGATCTCCACAGTCACTAGGCTCACATCCGTGACACAGCAGGCGTGGGACCCGACCCCCTTCCGGACCGAGGTCCAGGCCACCCTGGACGCCTTCCTCGCCGACCAGGCGACCCGGCTCGCACCGCTCGGCGGGGACGCCGCGCGACTGCTGTCGGAGGCGCGCGTCACGGTGTCGGGCGGCAAGCGGTTCCGTGCCGCGTTCTGCCACTGGGGCTACGCGGCGCTGGCCGGCGACCCCACCGGCGCCGACGCGGACGCCGTACGACGTGCCGCCGCCGCCCTCGAGCTGCTCCACGCGAGCGCGCTGGTCCACGACGACCTGATGGACGCCTCCGACACCCGCCGCGGGCGCTCGGCCACCCATCGCACGTTCGAGCGCGCGCACCGGGCCGACGGCTGGCGCGGCGACCCGGAGCAGTACGGCGCCGCGGCGGCGATCCTGCTCGGCGACCTGCTGCTGTCGTGGTCCGACGAGCTCCTGCGCCGCTGCGGCCTGGGCTGGGACCGGGTCGGGCCGGCCCTCGACGTGTTCGACCTGTGCCGCTCGGAGGTGATCGCCGGCCAGTTCCTCGACGTGTCCGTCCAGGCCCGGGGCCGCGCCGACGTCGCCCAGGCGATGACGGTGCTGCGCTACAAGTCCGCGAAGTACTCCATCGAGCGCCCGATCCACGTCGGCGCCGCGCTCGCGGGGGCCGACGCGACCGCGCTGGAGCGGCTCAGCGCGTTCGGGCTGCCGCTCGGCGAGGCGTTCCAGCTGCGCGACGACCTGCTCGGCGTGTTCGGCGACCCGGCCACCACGGGCAAGCCCGCGGGCGACGACCTCGTCGAGGGCAAGCGGACCGTGCTGGTGGCCCTGGCCCTCGACCAGGCCTCCCCCGCCGACGCCGCGCGTCTCGACAGCGCCCTCGGCACTGCACTGTCCGACGCCGAGGTCGCCGACCTGCGCGCGATCATCGACGGCTGTGGCGCCCGGGCCGAGGTCGAGTCGATGATCGACGACCTCGCCCGCCAGGCGGTCGACGCGCTGCATCGCGGCCAGGCCGAGTCCGGCTGGGACGCCGAGGCGTGCCGGGTCCTCGAACAGCTGGCCGCCGCGGCGACGCGGCGCGCCCACTGAGCCCGCCGCTCCGGTCCGCCGCTCCCGCGTGAACCAGATCGACCGGCTCCCCGGCCCTCTCCCCACCCGCGTGCTCGCCCTCGACGGGCTGCGCGGCGTGGCCGTGCTCGCCGTCGTCGGCTACCACCTCTTCCCGCACCGGCTGCCCGGCGGGTTCCTGGGCGTCGACATGTTCTTCGTCCTGTCCGGCTTCCTGATCACCGCGGAGCTGGTGCGCGGGGCCGACGGGTCGGGACGGCCGGCCTTCGCGCCGTTCTGGGCACGACGGGCCCGCCGGCTCCTGCCCGCGCTGCTCGCGGTCCTGCTGGTGGTGACCGCGGCCACGGGGCTGCTCGGCGGTGCACTGGAGGTGCGGCTGCGACAGCAGGTGCTCGCGGCGCTGACCTTCAGCAGCAACTGGTACCAGGCCGGCACGCCGGCGTCGTACGCCGACCGCTACGAGGCGCCGGTGCTGCAACACCTGTGGTCGCTGGCCGTCGAGGAGCAGTTCTACCTGGTGTGGCCGGTGCTGCTGTGGCTGCTGCTGGCCCTCACGCGGCCCTTTCGCACGGATCGGCGCGGACAGGTCGTGGCGGTGCTCGCGGTGCTCGGCGTCGCGGCCATGGCCGTCGGCCACCTGGGTGGCGCATCCTTGAACCGGCTCTACTTCGGCACCGACACCCACGGCTTCTCGCTCCTGATCGGTGCGGTCGCCGCGCTGTGGACGGTCGAGGTACGGCTGCGGACGGCGGTCGCGGCGGCGGTCGGCGCGCTGCTCGCCGTCGTGCTCCTGCCCTGGGACGCCTCGCTCACCTATCTGGGCGGCACGGCGGCCGTCGCCGCCGCCACGGCGCTGGTCGTGCTCCACGTGACGGCCGACGCCCAGCGGCCCGACTGCGGCCGCTCGCCGGTCGCCATCGTCCTGTCCGCGCCGCTGCTGCGCTGGGCCGGGCGCCGCAGCTACGGGATCTACCTGTGGCACTGGCCGGTGATCGTGGTCCTGCTGCAGGTGGCGCCGGGCGTGCCGCTCGCGGTGGCCGCCGTACCGATCACCCTGGGGCTGGCCGCCCTGTCGTGGCGTCATCTCGAGGAGCCGGTGCAGCGACTCGGCTACCGGGCGTCGGCCCGGCAGGTGGTGGCGCTCGGGCAGCGGACCGGACTGGTCGGCATCGCCGTCAGCACCGTCGTCGCCGCCCTGGTCTCGGCCACCGTCACCGCCGGGATCGGCAACTCCCGCGACCACAGCGCGCTGCAAGTGAGCCTCGACACCGGACAGGCCGCGATCGAGGCGCACCGGAAGGCCACGACGCCAGCGCCGCCCGCGCCCGCGCCGGCAGCCGGTGCGGCACCCGCGGCGTCACCGTGGGCCGCGCCGGCGCCCGGCGACGGCCGCGACCTCACCGTCATCGGCGACTCCGTCACCGTCGCCGCCGCGCCGGCGCTCTTCGACCTGCTGCCCCAGGCCGACGTCCGCGCCCACGTGGGGATGCAGATGGCGAGCCTCGAGGGGCGGATCCGCGGACTGAGCAGGACCGGCGCGCTGCGGCCCGTGGTCGTCATCGCCCTGGGCACGAACGGCGACTTCGCACCCCACCAGCTCACCGACGCCATCGGCGCGGCCGGACCCGGCCACCGGTTCGTCCTGGTCACGGCCAGCGGGCCGCGCTCCTGGATCGGGCCGGCGAACGCCAAGCTGCGCCACTACGCCCGCACCCACGCCGACGCGCGGCTCGCCGACTGGGCGGCGCTGCGCTCCCGGGTGCCGGACTTCGCCGGCGACCGGATCCACCCGGGCCCGCGGGGCGGTGCGGTGCTCGCGCGGCTGATGTCACGCACGGCCGCGTCCTTCTACGCGTCCTGACCCGGCGGCGCCGGCCCGCCGCTTGACCGCGCACAGGCGGCTCCCTACGGTTTCGCGACATGAAGATCATTCGTCTCGGGGCCGTGCTCGGCTCAGCTCTTGCCGCCACCTCCCTGCTCGCCGCGTCGCCGGCCACCGCCGCCAGCGGGTCGGTTGACGCCATCGGTGGCGGTGCACGAACCTGGTTCGGCGACGCCGACAACATCGTGATCGTGAGCGACCGGCTCGGGGACTACCACGGTGCCGTCGGCTGGATCGAGATCAAGCAGGCCGACGGTTCCTGGAACCAGCGCCCGGCCACGCGGATCTACGTGGGCGCCGGCGAGGGGTCGTTCCAGAGCATCCCGGTGACCGTCAACCGCGAAGCGGCCGACGTTCGCCTGGTGTCCTGCCTCCAGGACGGCGCGAGCGGCAGTCCCTGGAACTGCAACCGGAAGATCATCAGCGGCAGCTGACGCTCACCCGAGCAGCGGCACGACCTCGGCCGGCCCGGGTCCGCGCAGCAGCACCTCGACGGCCGGGTCGGCAGCGCCGCGCTCCCCCAGGACCTCGACCACGAGCCGGAACCAGCGCGGCTCCGCCCGCGCGAACCCGGACCAGGCGTCCCAGAGCAGCACGGTCGGGCCGGGCAGGTCGCGCAGGCAGTCGTTGAGGGCGTCCAGGTTGGCGCCGTAGTGGTCGGGGAACGCGAGGGCGTCGCCGAGCGCCCTCAGCACGTCGTCGCGGGCATCGAGGCCCACGCCGTCGACGTACCCGAAGCCCCAGCCGGCGTGCTCGGCCGCGTGCCGCACCGAGGCGACGTCGAGCGCCGACTCCCACCGGTGGACGCCGGGCGCGTGCCGCCCGGCGAGCACAGCCGCGAGCCCGCTCATCGCCCCAACCTCATCGCCGAATCCTCTCGAACGACTCGTAGTGGTCCTCTGTCCAGTACAGCTCCCCCTCGTCGCCGGCGATGATCCGCCGGGCGCCACGGTGGTCGAGGCCGGGGGTCTCGACGGTGTACTCCGCGTAGTAGCCGCGCGGCCGGTCCGGCAGCACGCCCTCGAAGTTGCCGAAGGTGGAGCCGTCCTTGCCGGGATAGGGGAACGGCCCGCCGGCATCGATCAGGTCGACGGTCTCGGCGGCCTCCGGCGGCAGGTCGGCCAGGTCGACGTACGGGATGCCGTCCTCGTCGCGCGACGCCGCGGCGGTGGGCGTGGCAGAGGCACGCGGTGTCGCGGTGGCGCTCGGGCTCTCGGTCGCGCGCTCCGGATCCGCGGTGTCGTCACCGCCGCGCGACTGCAGCCACCACACCCCGACCAGCAGGACGACGGTGATGACCGACGAGATGACCTTCGTCGTGCGCCGGCTCATGCTCAGAAGGCGAGCGCCTGGGCACGGCGCTTGACCTCGGCGCCGCGGTTCTCCAGCAGCGCGTCGATCGGGCGGCCCGGGAGGTCGGCGTCGAGGAAGATCCAGGCGATGCACTCGCGGTCGTCGTACCCGTTGTCGTGCATCAGGGTGAGCAGGCCGGGCAGGCCCTTCACCGGCTCGCCGTCGACGAGGAACAGGGCGGGGATGCCCTGCTTGATACCGCGACCGGGCTCACCCGGCACCGCGGCGGCCAGCTGGTGCTCGCGCACCATGGTGCGCACCTTCGCGGGCGTGACGCCGATCTGCGCGGCCGCCTCGTCCCAGTCCAGCCACTCCTCGACAAGGGCGGAGAGGTCCTGCTCGGCCAGGGGCTTGTCGCTCATGGAGGCCATCTTCCACGAAACAGGCGGCCAGGATCACACCGGCGTGGCCAGCCGGCGTGTGTGGTGCCGCGCCGTACGATGACTGCTCCGGTCACTTCCCCGGCCGGTCCAGCAGAACATGCACAGGAGGGTCGCTGTGCACGAAGACCAGCGCGCTCGCGGCCACGCCGCGCGACCCGGCGACCCCGCACGCATCCAGGACCACCAGCACGGGCGCCTGCTCGACGGCCGCTACCGGATCGGCATCCGGATCGCCCGCGGTGGCATGGCCAGCGTCTACGAGGCCGTCGACACCCGGCTGGACCGCACCGTGGCCGTCAAGATCATGCACCCCGGCCTCGGCGACTCCACGACCCAGGACGACGACTCGTTCGCCCGCCGCTTCGTCAGCGAGGCCAAGGCGGCGGCGCGGATCTCGCACCCGAACGTCGTGGCCGTCTTCGACCAGGGGCGCGACGAGAGCGACGGGACCGTCTACCTCGTCATGGAGTACGTCCCGGGGCACACCCTGCGCGACACGGTGACCAAGGACGCCCCGATGTCACCCGAGCGGGCGCTGGCGCTGCTCGACCCGGTGCTCTCGGCCCTCGGGGCCGCCCATCGCGCGGGCCTGATCCACCGCGACGTGAAGCCCGAGAACGTCCTGATCGCCACGGATCCGAGTTCCGGGGCGAGCCGGATCAAGGTCGCCGACTTCGGCCTGGCCAAGGCGGTCAGCGCCGACACCCAGCACACCGCGACCAACGGCGTGCTGATCGGCACCGTCTCCTACCTCGCCCCCGAGCTGGTCGTCGAGCAGCGGGCCGACGCCCGCGCCGACGTGTACGCCGTCGGCGTGATCCTGTTCGAGCTGCTGACCGGCACCAAGCCCCACACGGGCGAGACGCCGATCGCGGTGGCCTACCGCCACGTCCACGAGGACGTCCCGCTCCCGTCGAGCGTCGTACCCGGCATCCCCGACTACGTCGACGCGCTCACCGCACGGGCCACCACCCGCGACCCCAGCCTGCGCCCGGCGGACGCCACGGTGCTGCTGCACCACGTGCGCCGCGTCGTCCAGGCGCTGCACGACGGCCTGCGCTCCGACCCCGAGCTGGTCGCCGACCTGCTGCCCGCCGCCCGCGCGGGCGCTCCCGCCGAGGCGCCGGCCGGCGTCGACGGCGACACGACGCCGGAGCCGGTCAGCTCGCTGTGGGACGGCATGCCGGACCTGGTCACGCCCGACCACGAGCGCACCTCGGTCATCGTCGACCGGCCGCAGCCGGCCGTGCCGGTGCCCCCGAGGCCCCCGGCCCCGCCGAAGGCGGCCCGGCCCCCGCGCCAGCGCAAGCCCGGACGGGCCAAGCGGATCGCGATCGCGCTGGTGCTGGTCCTGCTCGCCGGTGCGCTCGGCGGCACCGGCTGGTGGGTCGGCTGGGGCCGCTACACGACGACCCCCGGCGTGATCGGGCTGGAGCAGGCCGCCGCGGCGGCGAAGCTCGACAAGGCCGGGCTCGGCGCCGAAGTCAAGGAGGTCTACTCCGAGAGCGTCGCCAAGGGCGTGGTCGTCTCGACCGACCCGCGCCCGGGAGCCAGGATCCTGCCCGACGGCGAGGTGACCCTGACCGTCTCGCGCGGCAAGGAGCGCTACGACGTCCCTGACCTCACCGGCAAGACCGTCGCCGAGGCGGAGGCGGCCCTCGCCGAGGTGAAGTTCGTCCCCGCCCAGCCGGTCGAGGAGTGGTCCGAGACCGTGGAGGCCGGCCGCGTGATCCGCTCCACCCCGGCGTTCGGGACGCCCGAGGCACAACGACTGCCCGTCGGCACCTCGGTCACCCTCGTCGTGTCCAAGGGCCGCAAGCCGCTCAAGGTCCGCAGCTTCGTCGGCAAGGACGCCGACAAGGCGAAGCAGGTGCTGGGCAAGAAGGGACTCGACGTCCAGGTCGTTGACGAGAAGTACAGCGACGACGTCGCCGAGGGCCGCGTGATCAGCCAGACCCCCGAGACCGGCACCCTGTTCAAGGGCGACAAGGTCGAGCTGGTCGTCTCGAAGGGCCCGGAGCTGGTCCTGGTGCCTGCGGTGCGGCTCAAGTCGACCGACGACGCGATCGCCCTGCTCGAGGACCTCGGCCTCGTCGTGCGGGTCGAGCACGCCGACATCTACATCAACGGCTCCGTCGCGTGGAGCACGGCTCCCGGCGGCGGGACCAAGGTGCGCAAGGGCAGCACGGTCGTCCTCTATGTCGTCTGACCCCTCCGCGGTCAACGGCAGCACCTCTCGTCGTACCGCCCTCCTGGCGACGCTCGCCCTGCTCGCCATGACGGCGTGCTGGGGCTCGACCTTCTTCCTGATCAAGGACCTGCTCGAGCGGGTGCCGACCGTCGACTTCCTGGCCGTGCGCTTCCTGATCGCCGGGGGCGCCATGCTGCTCATCGCGCCGCGGGCGGTGGCACGGCTCGCGCCCGACGTACGCCGCCGGGCGCTCGTGCTCGGCGCTCTCTACGGCGTCGGCCAGATCCTGCAGACCGCGGGACTCGCGCACACGCCGGCCAGCGTGTCCGGCTTCATCACGGGCCTGTACGTCGTCGCGACGCCGCTGTTCGCCGCCGTGGTGCTGAAGTCCCGGATCACCCCGGCCACCTGGGGCGCGGTCGTGCTCGCCACCACCGGGCTCGGCGTGCTCACCCTCGACGGCTTCTCGATCGGGTACGGCGAGGCGATCACCCTGGTCGCCGCCCTGCTGTACGCCGCGCACATCGTCGCCCTCGGCGCCTGGTCCCGCCCGGCCGACGCGCTGGGCATGTCGATCCTGCAGATCCTGGTCATCGCCGCGATCTGCCTGGTCGCGGCGCTGGTCTCCGGCGAGCCGGGCATCGTGCTGCCCGAGCGCGGTACCGACTGGCTGAACCTGGTCTACATGGCGCTGTTCGCCGGCGCCGCGGCGCTGCTCGCGCAGACCTGGGCGCAGGCCCACCTGCCGGCGACGCGCAGCGCGATCATCATGAGCATGGAGCCGGTGTTCGCGGCGTTCTTCGCCGTGCTGCTCGGCGGCGAGTCGCTGACCGTGCGGATGCTCGGCGGCGGCCTGCTGGTGCTCGCCGCGATGCTCGTCGTCGAACTGGTCCCCCGCCGCCACGTCGAGGGCGAGGTCACCCACCTCGCGGTGTGAGCGGACGAGGGGGTGGTCAAGCCGGCCGGGCAGGCGCACCATGGGCAGTGGGGGAACCCAACCCACGGGAGTCACCATGGCCGGTCACATCATCCACGTGCACAGCACCATCCCCGCCCCGCCGGCGCAGGTGTGGGACGTCATCACCGACGTCGCCCACGCCCCCGACGTGCTGCGCAGCGTCAGCGAGAGCGAGGTGCTCACCGAGGGCGGGTACGACGTCGGCACCACCTGGCGCGAGCGCCGGACCCTGTTCGGCCACCACGGACCCGAGCAGATCCAGGTCGTCGAGTCCGAGCCGGAGCGCCGTACCGTCGTCGAGGCGGAGGTCGGCAACGACATCATCCGCACCGCCTACCGCCTCACCCCGTCCGGGCCGGAGGCGACCGGCACCAGGCTGGCGATGACCACGACGGTCGAGATGAGCCACCGCTCGGCGCTCTCGCGGGCGATGTGGGCGATGTTCGGCGGCTTCAGCTACGACCGCACCCGCAAGGTGCTCGAGCACGACCTGGAGGACATCGAGGCGGAGGCCTGCCGACGCGCGCTCGCGGGCTGAGCCTGGATCCACCGGTGGGTGGCGCGTAGTAGCCAGCCACCGGTGGATCCAGGCTGAGTGCACACCTGATGACCGGTTCTGACACCTCACCAGTTCGTCGGGGTACGGTGAGCCCCGCGATGACCACCCCGACGCACTGCACCAGCTGCGGGCACGAGCTCGGGGTCGGCCGGTTCTGCACGAACTGCGGACAGCCCGTTCCCGGCCGGCACCCGGAGGCGGCGCCCGCCACGAGCGCGCCCGTCGTACCCCCGCCGACCGGCCAGCTGCCGCCCGCGGCCCGCTATCCGCTGTACGCCGACGCCCCGACCGCGCCCCCCGGACCGTCCGGTCCGCCCCCGGCGGCGCCGCCGGCCGCGGTGACCCAGGTGGCCGTGCCGGCGCCTCCGTCCGTCCCGCCGGCGCAGGGACCGGCGCCCCGCGAGCGCTCGGGCACGCCATGGCTGCCCTGGCTGCTCGGCGTCGTGGTCCTCGCGCTGGTCGCCGGGATCGGCGCTTTCCTGCTGGTCAGCGCCGGTGGTGACGGTGACGGCGACGCCACGGACGGGTCGGGCCAGGAGCAGCGCACCGACGACGCCGACCCGACCACGCCGCAGAGCCCAGACGGATCCGACGAGCCGCTGCCCGACAGCACGGGCACGGGCGGGCCGGTCGAGCCGCCGGCGACGGCCGACCTGCGCGACCTGACCGGGACCGCGAAGGCCGAGGTCCCCGCCACCGCGCCCGCCTCACGCGACCGGCAGAACCGCCCGGTCACCTACGACGCCGGCAACATGCTCGACGGCAAGCCCCGCACGGCCTGGCGGATGCCCGGCGACGGGACGGGCGCGACGCTCGTCTTCGACCTCGGCAAGGAGATCGTGCTCACCGAGGTGGGCCTGGTCAACGGCTACGCCAAGGTCGACGGCGGCGACAACTGGTACCGCGGCAACCGGCGGATCCGCGCCGTGCAGTGGGAGTTCGACGACGGCACCCGGATCACCCAGGAGCTCGGCGACCGGCAGAGCGTGCAGCTGCAGCCGGTCGGACCGGTGGCGACCACGAGGGTGGTGCTCCACCTCGTCGAGGTGAGCGCGCCCGGCAAGGGCCCGAACGGCCGCGACTTCACCGCGATCAGCGACGTCCGCTTCCGCGGCGCTCCCGCGTAACGTCCGTCCTCGCCCGAAGCCTCGGACTACTCGACGACCAGTCCGGCGAGCACCTTCGCGGCCAGCTCGACGTCGTCGCGGCCCACGTCGAGGTGCGTGACCAGCCGGATGGTGCGCGCACCGACGGCGCCGACGAGGACGCCGGCCTCCCGGGCCCGGGCGACGTACGCCGGGGCGTCGGCGACGTCGAAGGCCACGATGTTGGTGTCGACGCCGGCCGGGTCGGCCCCGACGGCCTCGGCGAGCAGCCGCGCGTGGGCGTGGTCGTCGGCGAGCCGCTCGACGTGGTGGTCGAGGGCGTGCAGGCCGGCGGCCGCGAGGATGCCGACCTGGCGCATGCCGGCGCCGAGCCGCTTGCGGCGTACCCGTGCCTGCGCCGTCCGCTCGGCACTGCCGAGCAGCAGCGAGCCGGCCGGTGCACCGAGGCCCTTGGACAGGCAGACCGCCATCACGTCGGCGACCCGACCGTAGTCGCGCAGCGGGGTGCCGGTCGCGACGTGGGCGTTCCAGATCCGGGCGCCGTCGAGGTGGACCGCGACGCCGCGCTCGTCGGCGAACGCCCGCAGCGCCTGCAGGTCGGCGAGCGGGAGCACCGCTCCCCCGGCGAAGTTGTGGGTGTTCTCCACCGAGAGCGCGGCGGTCTGCACGAAGTACGGCCCCAGGTCGGGCGCGAACAGCTCCCCGAGCGCGGCGAGATCGACCTGGCCTCGTGGGTGCGACCAGGTGCGCATGGTCAGGCCGGACACGGCACCGTGGGCGCCGAGCTCGGCCCGCGCGATGTGGGCGCGTGCCTCACAGAGCACCTCCTGGCCGGGTGCCACGACGGCCGCGACCGCGAGCACGTTGGCCAGCGAGCCGGTCGGCGTCCACAGCGCGGCCTCGTGGCCGAACAGCTCGGCCACCCGCTCCTCGAGGGCGCGGACGGTCGGGTCCTCGCCGTAGACGTCGTCGCCGACCTCGGCCGCCGCCATGGCGGCGCGCATCGCCTCCGTCGGCCGGGTGACCGTGTCGGAGCGGAGGTCGATCACGAGCGCAGCATGCCCGCGACCTGGAAGGCCAGCTCCAGCGACTGCACCCGGTTGAGGCGCGGGTCGACGACCGACTCGTAGCGGTGGGCCAGGCCCTGCTCGTCGAGCTCCTCGCCGCCGCCGACGATCTCGGTGACGTCGTCGCCGGTGTTCTCGACGAGGATGCCGGCCGGGACCGTACCGAGCGCGCGGTGCACGTCGAAGAAGCCCTGCACCTCGTCGAGGACGTCCTCGAAGCGGCGGGTCTTGTAGCCGTTGGACGCCTCGAAGGTGTTGCCGTGCATGGCGTCGCACACCCAGGCCACGTCGACGCCCTCGGCGGTGACCTTCTCGACCAGCGCCGGCAGGCCGTCGCGGATCTTGCCCGCGCCGAAGCGGGTGATGAAGGTCAGCCGGCCCGGCTCGTTGGTCGGGTTGAGCTTCGCGGCGAGGGCGAGCGCGTCGTCGGCGGTCGCCGTCGGGCCGAGCTTGCAGCCGATCGGGTTGCTGATGTGGCGGAAGTACTCGACATGCGCACCCTCGAGCTGGCGGGTGCGCTCGCCGATCCACACCATGTGGCCCGAGACGTTGTAGGGCTTCTCGGTGCGCGAGTCGATGCGGGTCATGGCGTGCTCGTACTCGAGCAGGAGCGCCTCGTGGGAGGAGTAGAAGTCGACCCGGTGGAACTCCTCCGGGTCGGCGCCGATGGCCTTCATGAAGGTCAGCGCACGGTCGATCTCGGCGGCCATCGCCTCGTAGTGCTGGCCCACGGGGCTGTTGCGGACGAACTCGGAGTTCCAGGTGTGCACCTGGCGCAGGTCGGCGTAGCCACCCGTCGTGAAGGCGCGCACGAGGTTCAGCGTGGACGCCGACGCGTGGTAGACGTCGAGCAGGCGCTGCGGGTCGGGACGGCGCGACTCGGGGGTGAACTCGAAGCCGTTGACCGCGTCGCCGCGGTAGGCCGGCAGGGTGACCTCGCCACGGGTCTCGGTGTCCGACGAGCGGGGCTTGGCGTACTGGCCCGCGAGGCGCCCGACCTTGACGACCGGCACCGACGCGGCGTAGGTCAGCACGACAGCCATCTGCAGCAGCACCCGCAGCTTGTTGCGGGTGTTGTCGGCGGTGGCGTCGACGAAGGTCTCGGCGCAGTCGCCGCCCTGGAGCAGGAAGGCCTCGCCGCGGCTGGCCGCCGCGATCTTGGCCTTCAGCTCGTCGCACTCGCCCGCAAACACCAGCGGGGGCAGCGTGCGCAGTCGCTCGACGGTCGCGGCCAGGGCCGCGGGGTCGTCGTACGACGGCTGCTGCTTCGCTCCGATGGCGTGCAACTGCTCGAGGGACGGAAGGCTGCTCACCTCCCAATCGTACCCACCGCTCAGTCGTCGGTCGGATCGACGTCCATGTGCTCGATGTCGGCGAAGTGACCGCCCTCGGGCTTGTAGAAGAGCCGGGTCAGCAACCAGAGCACGACACCGAGGCCGAGCAGGCCCGCGGCGATCTTGTACTGGATCATGTCGGCCTCCAGCCGGGCCCACGGTCCGAGCAGGTAGGCGCACAGGATCGCACCCAGGACGGGCACCACCGTCGGCGCCCGGAATGCGTGCGGCCGACGGGGCTCGCGACGCAGGACCAGGCAGGCGATGTTGACGATGGTGAAGACCGCGAGGAGCAGCAGCGCGGTCGTACCGGACAGCGAGCCGACGATGGTGCTCTCGGAGCCGAGCCGGACGTAGGTGATCAGGCCGAGGGCGAGCAGGGTGGTGAAGCCGATGGCGACGTACGGCGAGCGGCGGCCCGGCAGGACCTTGCCGAGCACCGGCGGCAGCACGTGCTGCTGGGCCATGCCGTAGATCAGCCGGCTGGCCATCAGCATGTTGATCAGCGCGGTGTTGGCCACCGCGAACACCGTCATGAACGGGAAGAAGTCGTCGATCGGCAGGTCCGGGGCACCGAGCTTGACGACGTCGATGAGGATGCCCGCCTCGGCGTTGGTCGGCGCACCGATCTTGTCGGTGGGGATCACCGCCACGACGGAGACCGCGACGAGCATGTAGATGACGACCGCGATGCCGAGGCCGGTGAGCATCATCCGCGGGAAGATCCGCTCCGGGTCCTTGGTCTCCTCGACCATGTTGACCGAGTCCTCGAAGCCGACCATCGAGAAGAACGCGATCGCGGTCGCGACCGTGACGGCCATGAAAAGGCCCTTGTCGTCCGGGCTCTCGAAGACGGTGATCCGGTCGAGGTTGCCGTCACCCTTGCCGATCACGTAGATGCCGATGCCGATCACGATCGCCAGGGCCGACATCTCGACGAGGGTGAGCACGACGTTGAACTTCACGCTCTCGCCCACGCCGCGCAGGTTGATCAGCGCGAGCAGCACCATGAACGCCAGCGCCACCGTCAGCACCAGCCCGTTGCCCGGTGCGTCGTTGCCGAGCCCGATCAGCAGGTTGGAGGCCAGCAGGCCCGAGGACGTCGAGGCGCTGGTGATCCCGGAGCAGACCACGGTGAAGGCCACCAGGAAGGTGACGAAGTGGATGCCGAACGCCTTGTGGGCGTAGAGCGCGGCGCCCGCCGCCTGCGGGTACTTCGTGACCAGCTCGAGGTAGGAGAAGGCGGTCAGCGTCGCGATCGCGAACGCCACCAGGAACGGCAGCCAGGCGATCCCGCCGACCTGTCCGGCAAGGCGCCCGGTGACGGCGTACACGCCCGCACCGAGGATGTCGCCGACGATGAACAGCAGCAGCAGGCCGGGGCCGAGGACCCGCTTCAGCTCCGGTTGTCCCTGCTGTCCTGGCGTCGCGGCGCCGGTGGTCTGCGTCGTCATGGGTGCCGTCCCTTCCCGAGGTTGGAGGTACTCCGTAGCTCACCTTCGCGCAGGCCGTGGAGGAACGGAAGCATTTGCCGGCTCCTGCGGCATGTCGGCGGCCGGTGGGACGGCGACGCCGAGCGCCTCGAGCAGGCCCAGGAACGCCCGGGCGAAGGGGTTGTCGGCCGTCCCGGCCGCCACGGCGGACCAGTCGACCTGCTCACGGACCGCCCGCGCGACGGGAAGCACCGCCGTGAAGTCGCATGCGTGCTCCTCCAGGGACCCGAGCTTGTCGGTCATCAACACGGTCGCGGACTGCACCGGCATCCGCACGGACTCGACCTCGATCTCGTCGGCGTCGGCGAAGCGGGAGCGCTCGATCGGCTCGTTGCGCACCCGGAAGATCACGTCGACCATCGCCTCCTCGACGAACACCTTGAACAGCCAGTCCTCCGGCGGCTGCACGACCTCCAGCCCGCTCTCGGCCAGCGCGTCCTCGACGCGGGCGGCGTCCTCCTCGGCGATCATGAAGTCCACGTCGTGCTCGGGCTCCGGGCCTCCCCGGGCCCACAGGCCGTAGCTGCCGGCGAGCGCGAACGGCACGCCGGTCTCCTTCAGCAGCACCGCCACGAGCTTCAGCGCCTCCCGCAGCTGCCCGGAGCGACCGACACCCTCCGCTGCCTCGACCACCCGTCATCACCTCGCGCATCTCCGGGGAGCACGAGGTACCCGGCCGGGTACGGCGCAGTCGGGCGGGTACCTCGGGCGGGATGCGGATCGTGACCTTCAACATCCTGGGCGGTCGCACCCAGCACGACCACGAGGTCGACGTGGGCGTGCTGCAGGACGCGATCCGCGACCTCGACGCGGACGTGCTCGCCCTGCAGGAGGTCGACCACCTGCTCCAGCGCTCCGGGCATGCCGACCTCACCGCGCTCGCCGCCGAGGCGATGGGCGCACCCCACCACCGGTTCGTGGCCGCGCTCGCGGGCAGCCCGGGGGCGACCTGGACGGCGGCCACCGGGGACGAGCAGCCGCACGACGCGGCGTACGGCATCGCGCTGCTGAGCCGCCTCCCGGTCACCGGCTGGCAGGTGGTCCGGCTCCCGGCCGTCACGACGCCGGTCCCGATGTGGTTCGGCGGGCAGCCGCGGCCGACCTGGGTGCGCGACGAGCCTCGGGTCGCGGTGGCCGCCACCGTCGAGGGTGCTGGCGGCGTGCTGACGGTGGCGACGACGCACCTGTCGTTCGTTCGATGGTGGAACGGACACCAGCTGCGGCGGCTGGTGCGGTCGCTGTCCGGCGCCCCACGTCCGCTCCTGCTGACGGGTGACCTCAACATGGGCACCCGGCGCGCGGCTCGGCTGACCGGCCTGCACCCCCTGGGCGGGGAGCCGACCTTCCCGGCCGACCGGCCGGTCGAGCAGCTCGACCACGTCCTCGCCGAGCCCGCCCTCCCGGCGGTCGCCCGGGCGCGCCGGATGCGGCTCTCCGACCACCGGGCCCTGGTGGTCGACGTGGAGCTCGCGGCGTCCCCGCTCAGCCGCTGAGCCGGGATCCGCGCAGCAGGACGTCGAGCGGACGTCCCAGTGCCGCCGGATCGGCCGCCAGGTCGCCCTCCACCACGAGCAGGTCCGCCGCCAGCCCCGGTCGCAGCGCCCCGGTCTCCGCACCGAGACCGCAGGCGTCGGCGGCCCCGGAGGTCCCCGCGGCGAGCGCCTCGTCCAGGGGCCAGCCGGCCGTGGCCAGGTCGAGCACCGCCCGCCACGCGTTGCCGTGCGCCTTCGTCGGCGCGGCACCGGCGTCGACACCCGGCACCACCCGTACGCCGTGGGCGCGCATCCGGCCGACGTCGACGTACCGCTGGGCGAAGAAGGCCTCGATGTCGAGCCCGACGCGGGCCATGATCTCGAGGATCGCCGGCGGTGGTGTCGGCAGCATGGCCAGCACCGCTGGATCGTTGCCCATCGTCGGGTCGACGGCCACGCCCGCCGCCGCGGTGCGCTCGAGCAGGTCGTCGCTGAGCACGGCGCCGTTCTCCGTGACGCCCGTGAAGTGCTCGATGCCGTCGACGCCGGCGTCGAGCGCGACCTCGATCGCGACCACCGAGTGGGCATGCGAGAGCACCGGCAGACCGAGGCCGTGGGCGGTGTCGACCACCAGGCGCAGCGCCTCGACCGCGAACTGCGCACCGATCATGTCGCTGCCCGGGGTGAGGAAGCCACCACCGGCCATGACCTTGACGAGGTTCACGCCGCGCTCGGCGTGCTCGATCACCGCAGCGCGCAGGTCGTCGTCGCTCGCAGCCGCGCCGCCGAGGTAGTGGCAGTGCCCGCCCGGGGTGGTCAGCGGCGGCCCGGAGGCGACGATGCGCGGTGTCCCCGGTCCGGGGGCGTCGCGGAACGGCAGCGTGCGGTAGTCGCGGTCGCCGAGGTCGCGGACCGTCGTGACACCGGCGGCGGCCTGTGCCGCAAGGGACCGGGCGACCTGGGCGTCGATCTCGTCGTCGCCCTGGACCCCGACGCGTTCGAGCGCGCCGACACTGCCGTCGGACACCAGGTGGACGTGGGCATCGACGAGGCCGGGCATCAGCGTTGCGTCGTACGTCGTGACGGGACAGTCGTGCGGCACCGCGAAGTGCGCCGGTTCGACGCCGACGATCCGGTCGCCCTCGACCAGCACCGTCGCTCCCCCGGCGAGGAAGCGGTGACCGTCGAAGGCGCGGGGCGCCCGCCAGGCGTGCATCCGACTAGCCGAAGAACACCTGTGCCTCGGCGTACTCCGCCGGGCTGACCAGCTTGAGCTCACCGGTGCCCTCGACGAGGGGCACCCGGACGATCGACGTACCGCGCAGCGCCACCATCACGCCGTACTCACCGTCAGCGACCGCGTCGATCGCCTGCAGCCCGAACCGGGTGGCGAGCCAGCGGTCGAAGGCGGACGGCGTGCCGCCGCGCTGGATGTGGCCCAGGACGACGGCGCGCGCCTCCTTGCCGGTGCGCTGCTCGATCTCCTGGGCGAGACGATCGCCGATGCCGCCGAGGCGGACATGCCCGAAGGCGTCCCTCTCGCCGCTGACCAGGGTCATGCCGGTGCCGTCGGCCGGGACCGCGCCCTCGGAGACGACGATGATCGGCGAGTACTCGCTGCGGAACCGGGTCTCGACATGTGCGCACACGGCCTCGATGTCGAACGGGGCCTCGGGGATCAGCACCGCGCTCGCTCCCCCGGCGATGCCGGCGTGCAGCGCGATCCAGCCGGCGTGGCGGCCCATCACCTCGACGACGAGCACCCGGTGGTGCGACTCGGCGGTGGTGTGCAGCCGGTCGATCGCCTCGGTGGCGATGTTGACCGCGGTGTCGAAGCCGAAGGTGAAGTCGGTGCCGGAGAGGTCGTTGTCGATCGTCTTCGGTACGCCGACCACCGCGACCCCCAGGTCGGCCAGCCTCGTCGCGACGCCCAGGGTGTCCTCGCCCCCGATCGCGACCAGCGCGTCGACCCCGGCCGCGGCGAGGTTGTCCTTGATCCGCTGCACGCCGTCGTCGATGGCGAACGGGTTGGTCCGCGAGGAGCCGAGGATGGTGCCGCCGCGCGGCAGGATCCCGCGGCACTGCTCGATCCCGAGTGGCACCGTCGCGCCCTCGAGAGGTCCACGCCAGCCGTCACGGAAGCCGACGAACTCGAACCCGTGCTCGTTCACCCCCTTGCGCACCACGGCCCGGATCACGGCGTTCAGGCCCGGGCAGTCACCGCCACCGGTCAGCACTCCGACGCGCATGGCTCCCAACGTACGTCGGGTCCGGGCACGGTATCTAGGCTCTGGCCATGACCTTCTCGATCGTGGCCCGCTCCGCCGACGGCGAGTCCTGGGGCGTCGCCGTCGCGTCCAAGTTCCTGGCGGTCGGCTCCGCCGTGCCGGCCGCCGTGGCCGGTGTCGGCGCGCTCGCGACCCAGGCCGACGCCAACGTGGCCTACAAAGGGCTCGCACTGTCCCACCTCGACGAGGGCGCCACCGCACCGGTCGCGCTGCAGCGGCTGCTCGAGGAGGACGAGGGCCGGGCGCACCGCCAGGTCGGCATCGTCGACCTCGACGGCACCGCCGCCTCCCACACGGGCGCCGAGTGCATCCCCTGGGCGGGCGGGCGCACCGGCGACGGGTACGCCGTCCAGGGCAACTGCCTGGCCGGCGAGGAGGTCGTGGCCGCGATGGAGGACGCCTGGCTGGGCGGTGCGGCCGACGCACCGCTCCAGGACCGGCTGATCGCCGCACTGGCTGCCGGCGACGCCGCCGGCGGCGACCGCCGGGGACGGCAGTCCGCCGCGATCCTCGTGGTCCGCGAGGGTGCCGGGTACGGCGGCCTCGACGACGTCGCCGTCGACCTCCGGGTCGACGACCACGAGGCACCGATCGACGAGCTGGTCCGGCTCCTCGACCTGCACGACCTCTACCTGACCGCCTCGACCGAGGAGGAGAGGGTGAGCGTCGACGCTGCCCTGCGCGAGGAGCTCGAGGCGTTCGCCGTGGCCGCCGGGCACCGCGACTTCCACACCTGGGTCGGCACCGAGAACTACGAGATGCGGGTTGCCCCCGACCTGGCGTGGATCGACCGGCGGGTGCTGGCGATCGTTCGGGAGCTCAGCGACTCCTGACCCGCTCCAGCGCCTGATGCGCCGCGTCCCGCTCGGCGGTGGCGGTGCGCAGGTCCGCGCCGGTGCCGTCGCGGACCTCCTCGGCCTCGGCCAGCTCCTCCTCGAGCGCCTCGGCCTGCTCCTCGAGGTCGGCCAGGCGGCGGCGCAGCTCGTCGGTCTCGGCCTCCAGCTGGAGCGACCGGGCGGAGAGGCGCTCGACCTCGCCGGCCGCGTCGTCGTGGGCTGCCCGGGCGGCGGCGTACTCCTCCTCGGCGGCGTCCAGCCGATCCTTCGCAGCCGCGACCGCCTTGGCCGCCTTGTCCGGGTCCGGTACGACGTGCAGGTCGGGCGGGCCGGGGCGCGGGGCCTCGCGCGGGGTGGCGCTGAAGCCCAGCGCCTCGGGGAGGGCGACCGCGCGGGCGAGGTCGTCGGCGTCCATCGGCTCGAGCCCGGTGGTGCGCAGCGTGCTGACCAGCAGGCCGCTGCGGACGGCGCGGCCGCACTCGGCGTCGACCATCGCGGCGGTCAGCGTGGCCTCGACCTGCTCGGCGACGGCCTCGGTGACCCGCAGGCCCTCCTCGGCCGCGATCCGGCGGGCCTGGGTGGTGACGGCGGCGGTGACCTGGCGGCGTTGCTTGGTCAGTGCCCGCAGCTCGCCGGCCGACATCGCCTCCTGGGCCTCGCGCAGCGCCGCCCCGACGCTGAGCACCTGGTCGACCTGGGCCGCCTCCCGGCGTACCAGCAGGTCGACGACCCACGCCGCGGTGCTGGGCTTGCGCAGTGCCTTGACCTGCGCGGCCAGGGGCGTGCCCTTGAGCTCCTTGGCCCGGGCGTCGCGCGTCGGCGTGAAGTCCCCCAGCGGCAGGGCGTAGAGCTCGTCGGCGATCTCCAGCAGGTCAGCCACGGTCGGAGTCTTCCAGAGTCATCGCAGCCCGGCGCCGATCATCACGACGGTGAGCTCCACGAGGTCCTCGCGGGCCACGCCCTCGGGCCGGGCGAGCGCGATCCGCAGGCAGGTGGAGACCAGGACGCCCATCAGCATGAACACGACGGCCTCGAGCTGCTCGGGCGCGAGGTCGGGACGGTGCCGGCGCGGGAGCAGCGAGGCCAGCCGGTGCAGGTCGGCCTCGATCTCGGGGAGCACGTTGGCGTTGTTGCCGGCCGGGGTCTGGTTGACCATCGCGGTGATCACCCCACGGTGCCGCTCGAACCCGTCGACGAGGGTGACCACGACCATCCGCAGCGCGGCGTCGAGGTCGAGCTCGAGCGCGTCGACGACGCTGACCATGAGGTCGTCGCTGATCGCGTGCACCGCCTGCTCGCGGAGCACGGCGAGGAGCTCGGTGCGGTCGTTGAAGTAGCGGTAGAAGGTCCCGCTGCTGACGTGGGCCTCGCGGATCACCGCCGAGGTGGTCAGCCGGTCGAGGCCGTCGCGGTCGAGCACCCGCACCGCCGTGTCGAGCAGGAGCCGGCGCGTCTGCACCGCACGGTCCTGCCGGGGCCGGGCCCGCTGCCGCTCCGCCACGGGCCGATCAGTTCTCGTCGTCGGCGTCGAGGCCCTGCTCGATCACGTACCGGGTGAGCTCGACCCGGTTGTGCATCTGCAGCTTGCGCAGGGTGTTCTGCACGTGGTTCTGCACGGTGCGGTGCGAGATCACCAGCCGCTCGGCGATGTCCTTGTAGGACACCCCCTTCGCGACCATCCGCAGGATCTCGGTCTCGCGGTCGGTCAGCCGCTCCCCCGGCGGCGTGGCCGGCTCGTTCATCCGCCGGAACTCGCCGAGCACCAGCGCTGCCAGGCCGGGCGTGAAGACGGTGTCGCCCTTCGCGACCCGGCGTACGGCGGTCAGCAGCTCCTCACGCGAGGCGGACTTGAGGAGGTAGCCGGTGGCGCCGGCCTTCACCGCCGCCAGCACGTCGTCCTGCTCGCCGGAGGCGGACAGGATGAGCACCCGCGAGGACGGCTCGGCCGCCAGCACCTGTGCGGTGACCTCGACGCCGCTCGGCTCGGGGATCTGGAGGTCGAGGACCACCACCCGCGGCCGGGTCGCGTGGAACCGGGCGATCGCCTCGGCGCCCGTGGCCGCCACGGCGACCACGTCGAAGCCGGCAGCCTGCAGGTCGCGCTCGACGGCGTCGCGCCACATCGGGTGGTCGTCGACGACCATCACCCGGATCGGGTCCGTCATGTCAGCGAACCCTACCCACCGGAGGTCGAGGAGGTTGCGCAGCAACCGTCACGAGACCCGCAGGAAGCGGCCGCGGCGGTGCAGCAGCGGGTCGTCCTCGTCCCCGACCACGACCTGCTCGAGGACCGCACTCACCTCGACCGACCAGCCGACCTCGCGCTCCCCTGCCAGCCGGACGCCGGCCCAGGTGGTGGCGGAGGCGAGCCGGGGGCCGTGGGACTCGGCGACGAACGGGGCCTGGCGGAACGGGCCGCCGGGGGCGGGCGCCGTACCGGCGAACGACTCGGCCAGCTGGCGGTCGGCCCAGGTCAGCAGCTGGACGACGCCCTGCCCGGTCGAGCGGAGCGTGTCGAGCAGGTCGGAGTCGGGGTCGAGGAGGGCCAGCACACACGGCTCGGGGCCGAGCGCGACCATCAACGAGGTGACGGTCAGGCCGGCCCGGTCGTGCTCGTCGCCGGCGGTCCACAGCGTGACCGCGCCGCCGACCCGGCCGCGGAAGCGGCGCGCCGGGTCCGGATCGGCGTCGGCGAAGGGGTGCGTGCTGTGGATCGTCACGATCGCTCCTGCCCACGGGGGACGACGAAGGTCCACTCGGTCCCGTAGGAGCCGGTGTCGAGGGACGCGGTCCCGCCGAGGTCGCGGACCCGACCGCGGATCGACTCCACGACGCCGAGCCGGCCCTCCTGCTCGGCGGCCTCGAGCCGGCCGGCGGCGATGCCGGGCCCGTCGTCGCGCACGCTCACCTCGACCTGGTCGCCGAGGTCCTCGACGAGCACCCAGGCACGGGCGTCGGGCCCGACGTGCCGTTCGACGTTGTCGAGGCAGGCCCGGACGACCGCGGCCAGCTCGGTGACGGTGTGGGCGGGCAGCTCGACGGCGCCCGCCGGCAGGCCCACCTCGATGCCGGGCCGGGCGCCGAGCGTGCCCAGCGCGCGAGCGAGGTCGGCGTGCCCGGCCAGCGCCTGCGGGGTCGCGGTCAGGGCGTCCTGGGAGCGGATCAGGGTGCGCAGCGCCTGCTCCTGCGCACCGGCCGCACGGCCCAGCTCGCCACCCTGGCGCTGGACCAGGGCGAGCACCTGCAGCACGCCGTCGTGCACGGCCCGGGCCAGCCGGACCCGCTCCGCCGCCGCGGCGGCCTCGCGCTGCGCCAGGTCGCGCTCGGCCGCCATCGCCTTCAGCGACTCACAGACGAAGCCGACCATCGAGCCGCCGAGCAGGATCAGGAAGACGTTGCCCCAGTCCTTCTGGGCGACGTGCGAGCGGGTCAGCAGGTCGACCGCGCCGAGCAGCACCGCCGCGATCGTGCCGCCCCGCCAGCCGTAGCGCACCGCCCACGCCAGCAGCGCCCCGACGATCCAGTAGCCCGGGATGGTCGCCTGGAACCACGGTCCCTTGACCACCGGGGTCGCGAGCAGCAGGGCGAGCGCCAGCGCGAGGTCGGCCAGCAGCACCGCGGTGACGCGACGCTCGGGGGCGGCGTACACGACGGTCGCGACCGCGGTCGCGACCACCATCACCGCGACGCAGACCCAGCCGAGGACCGGGTGGTCGAAGTTGTTGCGGTAGGCGTTGAGGACGACGGCGTAGCCCAGCACGACGACCCGCAGCACCGCGAGGGCCCGGAACATCCGGTCCTCGACGGCCAGAGCCGCCTTGGTGGTCGTCAGGAGGCGAGCTTCCGTGACTCGGACTTCGACTCGGCCTTGGCGCGGGTGGCGTACATGTCGACGTACTCCTGCTGGGAGAGCCGCATGATCTCGTACATGATCTCGTCGGTGATCGAGCGCAGGATGAAGCGGTCGTTCTCCATGCCGGCGTAGCGGGAGAAGTCGAGCGGCTTGCCGAAGCGCACCGTGGGGCGGGTGATCCGGCCGAACTTCTTGCCCGGCGGCGCCACCACGTCGGTGCCGACGACGGCGACCGGGATGACGGGTACGCCGGTCTCCAGGGTCAGCCGCGCGATCCCGGTCTTGCCCCGGTAGAGACGACCGTCGTGGGAGCGGGTGCCCTCGGGGTAGATGCCGAACAGCTCGCCCTCGGCCAGCACCCGCTTCGCGGAGACCAGGGCGCCGGAAGCGGCGTCACCGCTGGTGCGGTCGATCGGGATGTTGCCCGTACCGCTGAAGAAGTTCTTCTGCAGCCAGCCCTTGACGCCGGGCGAGGTGAAGTACTCGGCCTTCGCGACGAAGCGCACCATCCGCGGGATGACCAGCGGCATGAACAGCCAGTCGGCGTAGGAGAGGTGGTTGCTGGCGAGGATCGCCGGCCCCGTGGCGGGGACGTTCTCGACGCCTTCGGCCCGGGGGCGGAAGACGACCTTCAGCAGCGGCCCGAGGGCGACGAACTTCAGGAACCAGTAGAACAACCTCTTCGGACCTTTCCCCAGGGACCTGGCGCCTGCCCGGACCGACGCCACTGCAACGGATCCTAGTGCCAAGCCTGGATCCGTGGATGGGCGCCGTAGCGAGCGGCACCACAGGGGTGTGATCGCAAGGCGCGGGCGCGAAGTCGTGCTGGGCCGCCCATCGAGCGTCCGCAACGCAGCGAGCGCGCCGCTGTGGGGCCGCGTAGTAGGTGGCCATCCGCGGATCCAGGCTGCGGTACGGCACAATCCCGTCATGCCTCCGAGCACCCCCGAGCGCGGGACCGACCAGACCGCTGCCCTGACCATCGCGGCCCGGCCGGAGCTGACCGGCGGACGCCGGATCGGCGTGCTGCTCAGCCACGGCTTCACCGGCTCGCCAGCGTCGATGCGACCGTGGGGCGAGCACCTCGGCGCGCTCGGGTACGGCGTCGCCGTACCCCTGCTGCCCGGGCACGGCACCACCTGGCAGGAGCTCAACACCCTGCGCTGGACGGACTGGTACGCCGAGCTCACCCGCACCTTCGACGCGCTGCGCGCCGAGCACGACGCGGTCGTGGTCGGCGGGCTGTCGATGGGAGGCGCGCTCGTGCTCCGGCTGGCCGCCGACCGGCCCGACGAGGTCGCCGGCGTGATGGTGGTCAACCCCGCGGTCGCGACCAGGCGGCTCGACGTCAAGCTGCTGCCGGTGCTCAAGCACCTGGTGCCGTCCTTCCCCGCGATCGCCAACGACATCAAGAAGCCCGGTGTCGACGAGCGCGGCTACGACCGCACCCCGCTCAAGGCGATCCACTCGCTGATCCGGGCGTGGCCGTCGCTGCGCACCGACCTGCCGCGGATCACCGCTCCCCTGGTCTACTTCCGCTCCGCCGACGACCACGTCGTCGACGACGCCTCCGAGCCGCTGGTGCTCGACGGCATCTCGTCGACCGACGTCACGCGCATCGCGCTGCCGGAGAGCTTCCACGTGGCCACGCTCGACAACGACGCTCCCACGATCTTCGAGGAGTCGGCGGCCTTCGTCGCGCGGGTGACCGGGGCGTAGCCTGCGGACCGCAGGCGTAACCTGAGGACGTGCAACGGGACGACCCGGACTACGACGCCGCCGCCTGGCAGGCGATCGTCGACAACTACGGCGAGCGTGTCGAGATCGAGACGCCCGACGAGGCCGAGCACGATCCCGGGCCGGCACCCGACCCCGATGACGCCGACCGCTACGAGAGCCCGTACGACGACGCCTACGACGAGATCGACCTCGTCGACGACGACCGCTTCGTGCCCGACAGGCCGCCGCCGGTGCCGATGCCTCCGGCGGACCGACTGCTGGCCTGGCTGGGGGTGTTCTGCTCTCCGGCCGTCCTGCTGGTGTTCCTCGTCTTCGGCATCGCGATGCCGTCCTGGCTCGGCTGGCTGCTGGTCGCGTGGTTCGTGGGGGGCTTCTGCTACCTGGTGATCAGGACGCCGGGCTCGCCGCGCGATCCCTGGGACGACGGGGCACGCGTCTGACCGCACCCCACGCCGCCGCCAGGGCCGTGACGCACAGGGCGGCGAGCAGCAGGTTGCGCAGCGCGAGCAGCGCGGCCACCGGGACGCTCCAGCCGGAGTGCCCGTCGATCAGCGCACGGTAGGCGTGCGGGTAGATCACGTGGGACAGCACCGCCGCGACGAGCAGCGCGGCCGTCCAGCGTCCGAGCCGGCTCCGGTCCTCCCCGTCCAGCATCGCGAGGCCGGCGCACGCGGCGGGCAGCAGCCAGAGCAGATACTGCGGGCTGAGCACCTTGCCGCTCACCACGAACGCGCTGAGCGCGGCCAGCGTCAGCCACACCACCGCCGGCAGACCAGTCCGCGCGTCGGGCAGTCGGGTCCAGGCGAGCACCCACAGGGCGACGAGGGCGGCCGCGAGCAGCACGGTCATCACGACCGAGACCCGGAGCAGGACATCGGTCCAGGGCCCGTCGATCTCCCAGGCGAGGGAGGGCGCGAAGAAGATCTCGTGGTCGCCGGGTGAGAGCGCCCAGCGCAGCACGGCCGGGGTCGCGGCGAGGGACTCGACCTGCAGGCCGCGGTCGCCCTGGTAGGCCAGCGGCGACACGATCCGGTCCCAGCCGCCGACCGCGATGCTCACCGCCACCAGCCCGATGCCCGCCAGGGCACCGGACACGACGACACGCACCCTGCCTGTGGCGGGGGCCGCGAGGGCGGGGAGGACGAGCGCGGGGCTGTACTTCACGCCGGTCGCCAGGACCGCCAGCAGCGCGGCCCGGCGGGGGGCGGCGACGAGCGCGAAGAGGGCCAGCGCGACCAGGACACCGGGCACGAGGTCGAACCGGGCATAGCTGATCGCCCCGAGCGCGGGGGTCGCGACCAGCCAGGCGAGCGCCGGTGTCGCCGTACGTCCACGCCGGACCAGGGCCGCCAGGAAGCCCGCGTCGAGCGCGAGGAGGAGGACCAGCACCAGGACCTGGTACGACGCGGTCAGGCCGGCGAGCGACAGCAGCGCGTACGGCGCGGCGAGCAGCAGGAACGCCGGCACCGGGTACTCCGCGAGGGTGTCCGCCACGCCGCGGGACCCGAGGTCGTCGAGGCTCGCCCTGTAGTAGTTGAGGTCGGAGATCGACCCCCACTCCCCGGTCATCAGCAGCAAGACGAGCAGCAGCCGGGTCAGGCCCCACAGCGCCCACAGCCGGGCGGGCGCCGCGGTCATCGACGACCGTCGCGCGCGAGCAGGGCGGCGCCGATCGCGCCGGCCTCCGGGCCCAGGCCGGCCGGGACCAGCGCGGGCACGGCGCGGTAGGCGGTGCCCTGCAGCGAGCCCGCGAGCGCCGTGCGGGCGGGGTCGAGCAGCAGGTCGCCGACCGCGGACACCCCGCCGCCGACGACCACCAGCTCGGGGTCGAAGGCCGAGACCAGTCCCGCCGCGCCGACGCCGAGCCAGGTGCCGACGGACGCGAAGGAGCTGAGCGCGACCCGGTCCCCCGCGCGGGCCAGGGCGGTGACCTCCGGACCGTCGAGGTGCCTTCCGAGCGCGACCCGGGTGACCCGCTCGAGCGCGCGGCCGCTGCAGTACTGCTCCCAGCAGCCGCGCAGCCCGCACTCGCAGGCGAGGCCGTCGGGTACGACCTGCATGTGGCCGAACTCCCCCGCCAGGCCGTGCGCGCCGCGCACCACCCGGCCGTCGAGGACGACCGCGCCGCCGATGCCCGTGCCGATGGTGATGAGCAACGCCGAGCGCACACCCCGGGCGGCGCCGGCGACCAGCTCGGCGTGGGCCGCGCAGTTGGCGTCGTTGTCGAGTACGACGGGCAGGCCGGTCCGCTCGGCGAGGGCACGACGCACCGGTGCGTCCCGCCACGGCAGGTGGGCGCCGAACAGGAAGCGCTCGCCCGCGGCGTCGACCAGGCCGGCGGCCGAGACCCCGAGCGCACGGGGCTCCCGGTCGTCGTACACGTCACGGGCGGCGAGGGCGACCGCCTCCTCGACCGCGTCGGTCCCGGCGGACCGGCCGGGCATCGGTCGGGTCGCGCTGGCCTCGACCGTGCCGTCGGCGTCGACGCGGACGGCGAGCACCTTGGTGCCGCCGACGTCGACGCCGACCCAGGAGTCGGTCGCGCCGGCCATCTCAGCCGCGGGCCAGGTCGGCCGCGCCGACCACGCCGGCGCGGTTGCCCATCGCGGCCAGCCGGATCTCCGCCTCGGGCCGGAAGCCCCGGCCGGTGAGCTCGCGCTCGAAGGCGGTGCGGATCGGGTCGAGGAGCAGGTCGCGGGCCTCGCTGACGCCACCGCCGATCACGACCACACCGGGGTCGAGCACCGCGGCGAGCGAGGCGATCCCCTGGCCGAGCGCGTCGCCGAGGGCCGCGAGCCGGCCGGCGGCGAAGGCGTCGCCGTCCTGGGCGGCGGCGGTGATCAGCGGTCCGTCGATCGCCTCCACGTCGCCGCCGGCCCGTGCGAGCAGATCTGCTGCCGCAGTCGGGTCGGCGAGGACGACCTCGCGGGTGTCGCGCACGAGTGCGGAGCCGCTGGCGTACTGCTCGAGGCAGCCGTGGTTGCCGCAGCCGCACAGGCGACCGTCGGGGACCAGGCGCAGGTGGCCGATCTCGCCGGCGACGCCGTGGGCGCCGCGCAACAGCCGGCCGCCGGCGATCACGCCGCCGCCCACACCGGTGCCGACGGTGACCATCAGCTGGTCGTCGTGGTCGCGCCCGGCGCCGTAGCGGAACTCGCCCCAGGCCGCGACGTTGCCGTCGTTCTCGACGACGACGGGAAGCCCGACCAGCCGGCCGAGGTCGGCGCCGAGAGGCTCGTTGCGCCACGCGATGTTGGGCGCGAAGAGCACGGTGGAGCGGTCGGAGGCGATGTAGCCCGCGGCTCCGACTCCGACGGCGGTGACGGGATGGTCGGCGACGAGCTGCGCGACGAGACCGGCGACGGCGGCCTCGATCGCGCTGGGGTCGGTGGCGGGCGAGACCACCCGCGCCTCGGCGAGCACGGTGCCGTCCTCGTCGACGACGGCGCCCGCGATCTTGGTGCCGCCGATGTCGATGCCGCAGGTCAGGCTCACGGGGTCGGCTCCTCGGGGTCGTCGAGGTCGATGCGCTGCACCTCGGAGGTCCGGGTGCCGTTCTCCGGCGACGTCTCCATCAGGCTCGCCGCGGCCTGCAGCAGCGAGGATGCGGCCACCATCAGGTGCGCCTTGACCTCGGGCGAGGTCTGCCGGACCGCGTGGACCACCCGGCACACCGGGCAGTACTTGCACTCGACCGCGTCGGTGGCGATGTGCTCGCCGACCTCGTGCGCCATCGCGGCCGCCTGCCCGGCGAGGTTGCCGACCCCGCCGGCGGCATCGCCGCCGTGCTGGCGGGCCAGGTCGGCGAAGGCGCCGAGGAGCTTCATCGCCTCCTCGCCGACACTGCCGATGTCGTCGGGCTTCTTGTCCTGGGGCTGGTCGTCGGTCATCGGGCCTCCACCGGCTCGGGCTCGGCGAACCGCACCCGGAGCTCGCCCTCGACCACACTCGCGCCGGCCACCCGCAACCGGGCGAGACCGGGCGGCAGCGTCAGCAGGCGGCGGTACGAGCCGACCGTCATCACGAGCTCGTCGCCGTTGCGGGACAGGTCGACCTCCGAGCGGGACACGAAGGGCAGGGACAGATGGGCGACGGCTCCCCCGTCGTCACCGCGGTCGACCCGGAACGGGCCGTCGCCGGCAGGTACGGCGAGCGGGTCGGCGTCGTCGTACAGGTCCGTGGCGAGGGTGCTGAGCGCCGCAACCCCCACGGGTTCGGCGGCCTGGTACTCCGAGGTCCACACCGGCAGTCCGCTGAAGGACTGGGCGACCTCGCGCAGCACGCCGGCCTGGGCGGTGACCCAACCGGCCCGCCACGGGTCGTCCTCGCCGGCCGGGAAGACCCGGTTGGCCACGACGCCGTCGACGCGGTAGCCGAACAGGCACAGGCTGGTGTAGGCGCGGCGCGCCTCGGCGAGCACGACCTTCTCGGGCGTGAGGACCAGCCGCACCGACGACTCCGGGCCGGACAGCAGGGCCTGCACGTCGTCGAGCTCGCCGTGCAGGCGGGTGATCGCGTCGAAGACCGCGTCCCCGGGCATCGGTACGCCGGCCGCCCGGTTGAGCACCGGGCGCAGGGCCTTGACCAGGCGGCGCTGGATCGGCAGCAGCCGCTCGAGGTACCAGCCGAGCGCCTCCGGCAGGGCCAGCAGCCGCAGCGTCTCCGCGGTCGGCGCACAGTCGACGACGATCACGTCCCAGGCGCCGGAGCGGGCGTGCTGGCGCAGCTCGAGCAGTGCGAGGACCTCCTCGGCGCCGGGGATGACCGTCATCTCCTCGGCCGCGACCGGGTCCATGCCGACGGCGTCGAGCACCGAGAGCAGGTAGCGCTGGATGTCGGCCCAGGACTGCTCGAAGCGCAGCTGGGCGTCGACCTGCTGCAGGAACAGGTGGGGGGCGACCTCGGTCGGCTCGGCGCCCGAGTTGGTCGAGCCTGTCGAGACACCCGGGGCGCCGTACGCATCGGCCAGCGAGTGCGCGGCGTCGGTCGAGATCACCAGGGTGCGCAGGCCCCTCGCGGCCGCGAGGGCCGCCGTGCCGGCGGCCACGGTGGACTTGCCGACACCACCCTTGCCGGTGAAGAGAACGATCCGCACGCGCAGACCTCAGACGCCGGACTCGACGCGCTTCTTCAGGCCCTTGAGCGCGGTGTCGATGAGGATCTTCTCGCCCTTGCGCTTGAGCATGCCGATCAGCGGGATGGAGACGTCGAGCGCCAGCCGGTAGGTCACCTCGGTCGACGCGCCCGCCTCCCGCAGGACGTAGGCGCCCTCGAGCGCCTTGAGCATCTTGCCCTCGACGAGGGTCCAGGTGACCTGGCGGTCGCCGTCCCACACGTAGGAGAGGGTGTACTCGTCCTTGATCGGCGAGACGTCCAGCGCGAAGAAGACCTCGCGGGCCCGGCCACCCTGGCCCGGGTCGGAGGCGTCGTACGACGAGCGCACGTCGGCGACCGTGACGCCCTTGGCCCACTGGGGGTACGCCGCGAAGTCGGCGATGACGGCCATCACATCGGCGGCGGGGGCGTCGACGACGATCGACGAGGACGTCTGTTCGGCCATGGCCGGAAGGCTACCGGACCACATTCGCCAACTCGGCGGTAACCTCGCTCCGTGCGCGAGTACTCCACCCCGCAGACCATCGAGATCCCCCGGACGGGCAACCTCACCGACGACGTGGTCCGCAACGCGGCCGAGGCGCCGCAGACCGTGCAGTTCAGCCGGGCGAACGCCGACGGAGGCTGGGACGACGTGTCCTGCGCCACCTTCCTGGCCGAGGTGTCGGCCGTGGCCAAGGGCCTGATGGCAGCGGGAATCCAGGCCGGCGACCGGGTCGCTGTGATCTCGCGCACCCGCTACGAGTGGACCCTGCTCGACTACGCGATCTGGTTCGCCGGCGCGGCGACCGTGCCGATCTACGAGTCGTCCTCGGAAGAGCAGGTCAACTGGATCCTCTCCGACTCCGGCGCCCGTGCCGTGGTCTGCGAGGACGCCGGCCACCGGGACCGGGTCGAGGCGACCCGCGACCGGCTGCCGGCGCTCGAGCACCTGTGGACCATCGAGGACGGGGCGATCGCGACCCTGACCGGGCTGGGCGCCGACCTCGGCGACGACGACCTCGAGGCGCGTCGTACGACGGCCGGCCCGGCCGATCTCGCGACCCTGATCTACACCTCGGGCACGACCGGCCGTCCCAAGGGCTGCATGCTCACCCACGACAACTTCCAGACCGAGCTGGGCGTCGCGGTCGCCGAGCTGGAGCGGCTGTTCGACGCCGAGGGCGCCTCGACGCTGCTGTTCCTGCCGCTGGCGCACGTGTTCGCGCGGATCATCCAGGTGGGCTGCATCAAGTCCCGCACCCGGCTGGGCCACAGCGCGGACATCAAGAACCTGCTGCCCCAGCTGGCCACCTTCCAGCCGACCTTCATCCTCGCCGTCCCCCGCGTCTTCGAGAAGGTCTTCAACACCGCGTCGCAGAAGGCGACCGCCGACGGCAAGGGCAAGATCTTCGACCGGGCTGCGGAAGCGGCGATCGCCTACTCCCGCGCCCTCGAGGGCGGGCGGATCCCGGTCCGGGTGCGGGCCCAGCACGCCCTGTTCTCGCGACTGGTCTACGGCAAGCTCCGCACGGCGCTCGGCGGGCGGTGCGAGTTCGCGGTCTCCGGCGGCGCACCGCTCGGCGACCGGCTCGGCCACTTCTACCGCGGGATCGGGGTGACCGTGCTCGAGGGCTACGGCCTGACCGAGACCACCGCCGCGCTCACGGTCAACCTTCCCGACGCCCAGAAGGTCGGCACCGTGGGGCGCCCGATCCCCGGCACCGCCGTACGGATCGCCGACGACGGCGAGCTGCTCTTCCGCGGCGGCCAGGTCTTCACCGGCTACTGGGACAACCCGGCCGCGACGGCCGAGGCGATCGACGGCGACGGCTGGTTCCACACCGGCGACGTCGGGGAGGTCGACGACGAGGGCTTCGTGCGGATCACCGGTCGCAAGAAGGAGATCCTGGTGACCGCCGGAGGCAAGAACGTCGCGCCGGCGGTCCTCGAGGACCGGGTCCGCGCCTCGGCCCTGGTCAGCCAATGCCTGGTCGTGGGCGACGGCCAGCCGTTCATCGCCGCACTCGTCACCATCGACGAGGAGGCCTTCCCCGCCTGGGCCGAGCAGCACGGCAAGACCGGCAAGGTGGCCGACCTCGTCGACGACGAGGACCTGCGTGCCGAGGTCCAGGCCGCGGTCGACGAGGCCAACAAGGCGGTCTCCAAGGCGGAGTCGATCCGGAAGTTCGTGATCCTGCAGACGGACTGGACCGAGGAGGCGGGCCAGGTGACGCCGAGCCTCAAGCTCAAGCGCAATGTCGTCATGCGCGAGTGCCGCGACGAGATCGCCGCGCTCTACTCCTGACGGGACTCCCGACGAGACTCCTGACGGGACCGCCGCACGTACCCCACGGGACCTCGCGGGACATAGTCCCAACGGGCCATCCCGCGGCCGGCGATCGGGCATCATTCGGCCCCAATTGGCCTTTTCGCTCACGCCCCGAGCACGTCCTTCGCTAGCCTCGCCGTGCGCTGCAACCGGGGAGCAGCCACCATGCACATGGGGAGCGGGAGGGCTCTGAAGTGGACCGTCGCAGGTTGTTGCTCGTCGTGGCCGCGGTGATCGCCGCGCTCGGCGTCGGGCTGGTGTTCGTCTTCGCCCGGGGGGCCGAGTCGCGCGCCGCGGAGAAGTACCAGACGACGAACGTCGTCACCGTCGCCGCAGGCAAGACCGTGCTGCCGGGCGAGAGCATCAAGTCGGCGCTCGACACCGGCAAGCTCGCCGAGACCGCCGTACCGCAGGGCCAGGTGCTCGAGAACGCGCTGCGCCAGAGCGACCTCGGCGACCTCGACGGCAAGGTGGCGCTCACCACGCTGTACGCCGGCGAGCAGCTGCTGTCGACCAAGTTCGGTGGCGTCGGCGACCCCGTCGACGTGGCCTCGCTGCCCCTGCCGAAGGGCATGATCGCCAAGCCGGAGTCCTTCGACCTCCCGGTCGGCTCCTTCATCGAGCCGGGCTCGCAGCTCGCGGTGTTCCTGACGGTCAACCCCAGCACGCCGACCTGCCTGCTCATCGACCGCGTCACCGTGCTCTCGAAGGGCGCGCAGACCGAGACCGCCACCGACTCGAGCGGCGACGCCGCCGCTGAGAAGGCCCCCGCCCTGCACCTCGCCGTCACCCAGGAGCAGTTCGAGTGGCTCCAGGACGGCCGGGAGCGCGGCGAGCTCTCCGTGGCCCTGCTCAACGCAGAGAGCGAGGTCCAGGTCGACAAGACCGGACCTTGCGCCACCATCCGCGACAGCGAGTGAGGACGACATGCCGGTTCTCGTCGAACAGGATCCGTCGCTCGTCGACGCACTGGTGCGCGCCCTGCCCACCGGCTCCCACGCGGTCGCCTCGACCGAGCGGGCCGTGGCGTGGCTCGACCAGCACCCGGACGAGTACGTCGTGGCCCTCGGCCCGACCGTCGACCTCGGCGCGGCGCTCGCCACGGCCGAGGAGCTGCGCATCAAGCGCCCCACCGTCAGCGTCGTGCTGGTCCGCGACCAGTTCGACACCGAGGTCCTGACCCGGGCGATGCACGCCGGCATCCGCGACGTTGTCGTCACGGGCGGCGACGAGAAGGCGCTCACCAGCGCCGTCGAGCGGGCCCACCAGCTCTACCAGGCCCTGCGCGGCCCGGGCGGTGCCCGGCAGCTCGGCCGGGTGGTGACGGTGTTCTCCCCCAAGGGCGGTGTGGGCAAGACGACGTCCTCGGTCAACCTCGCGCTCGCGCTGACCGACCGCGGGGCCCGCAAGGTGTGCCTGGTCGACCTCGACCTGGCCTTCGGCGACGTCGCGATCACCATGCAGCTCTTCCCGACCCACTCGATCGAGCAGGCCGTCGGCTCGGAGGACTCGATCGACCTCGGCATGCTCGAGGGACTGCTGACCCGGCACCAGGACTCGCTCACCGTCCTCGCCGCCCCGGCCCACCCCGACGTCCGCGAGCGGGTCACTCCCCTGCTCATCTCGCGGATCCTGCGGGCGCTGCGCGACGGCTTCGACTACATCGTGGTCGACACCTCGCCGTCCTTCGACGACGCCACCCTGACCGCGCTCGACGAGACCGACGAGTGCGTGATCGTCGCGACCCTCGACGTACCGACCCTGAAGAACGTCAAGGTCGCCCTCGAGACCATGGACATGCTGAGCATCGCCCGCGGTCACCGGCACCTGCTGCTCAACCGGGCCGACGACGAGGTCGGCATCAGCGTGGAGAAGGTCGAGAGCATCCTCGGCATGCCGGTCAGCGCGCAGGTCGCGACGGCGGTCGACATCGCGGCCGCCACCAACGCGGGTACGCCGATCGTCTCCCACAAGCCGGGCCACCCCGCGAGCCTCGCCTACGCACACCTCGCGGCGTCGGTCACGGGCGAGCCGGTCGCCGCGCCGGCCTCCGCGACCTCGAGCCAGCCCGAGCCGACCCGCTCGCGCGGCCTGTTCCGTCGCGGGAGGGGCTGAGTCGTGTCCAGCCTCTCCGAGCGCCTCGCCGCCGCGCGCCGCGACGCCGCTGCGCAGGGCCGGCACGCCGCCACCCCGGGCGCCGACACCGACCTGCTGGCCGACGTCGTGAGCGCCACCGAGCAGCCCCCACCCGCACCGGTGGCGACCCACGCCGAGGCCGAGGCACCCGCCGCCGGGCACAAGACCCCCGGTCCGCTCTCGTCGCGTGCCGCGGCCGCGGCCACCGACGGCAAGCCCGGCCGCCGGATGGCCGGCACCGAGAGCGACCGTCTCGAGGACCTCAAGTCCAGCGTGCACACCGAGCTGATCAAGCAGCTCGGCCCGCACCTGTACGACGCCGAGATGGACCAGGACGAGCTCGACCAGACGGTCCGCTCGGTCCTCTCCGACGTCCTCGGCGCCCAGGATCGGCCGCTCAGCGCGGCCGACCGGGTGCGCGTGACCCAGGAGATCACCGACGACATCCTCGGCTACGGCCCGATCGACCCGTACCTGCGCGACCCCGAGGTCTCCGAGGTCATGGTCAACGGCCACGACGACGTCTGGCTCGAGAAGGACGGCCGGCTGGTCAAGGCCGAGGCGCACTTCGCCGACGAGGCCCACCTGCGCCGTACGATCGACAAGATCGTGTCGCGGATCGGTCGTCGCGTCGACGAGTCCTCCCCCATGGTCGACGCCCGTCTGCCCGACGGCAGCCGCGTCAACGCCATCGTCCCGCCACTGGCGATCGACGGCTCCGCGCTCACCATCCGGAAGTTCTCCACCGACCCGCTGACCGTGCAGGACCTGATCAACTTCGGGTCGCTGACGCCGCAGACGGCCGACTTCCTCGACGCGTGCGTGCGCGGCCGGCTGAACGTGATCGTCTCCGGTGGCACCGGCGCCGGCAAGACGACCACCCTCAACGTGCTGTCGTCGTTCATCCCCACCGACGAGCGGATCGTCACCATCGAGGACGCCGCCGAGCTCCAGCTCAAGCAGGACCACGTCGTCCGCCTCGAGTCCCGCCCGGCCAACATCGAGGGCAAGGGCGCGGTGACCATCCGCGACCTGGTCCGCAACAGCCTGCGCATGCGCCCGGACCGCATCGTCGTCGGCGAGGTCCGCGACGCCTCGGCGCTCGACATGCTCCAGGCGATGAACACCGGCCACGACGGCTCCATCTGCACCCTGCACTCCAACGGCCCGCGCGACACGCTCGCCCGCATGGAGACGATGGTGCTGATGGCCGGCATGGACCTGCCGATCCGCGCCATCCGCGAGCAGGTGGCCTCGGCGGTCGACCTGATCGTGCACCAGACCCGGTTCAAGGACGGCTCGCGCCGGATCACCCACATCACCGAGGTCGAGCGGATGGAGGGGGACATCATCACCCTCCAGGACATCTTCGTCTTCGACAACTCGGCCGGCTTCGACGAGAACGGCCGGATCCTCGGGCGGCTCCGCTCGACCGGCCTGCGACCCAAGTTCCTGGAGAAGCTGGCCTACGCCAACGTCGCCGTCGATCCCACGATCTTCCGGACGGAACGCATCTGATGCGCGGGCAGCAGGTCGTCCGTCGGGGAGCGAGGCTGCTGATCGCCCTCGTGGCCGCCCTCCTCGCCGCCCTGGTCGTCGCGCCGGCGTACGCCGAGGACGGCGGGATCGCCCACGTCGAGTCGACCGGCGACGGCATCCGGATCCTGGTCGACGTACCGGCCGGCAGCCAGCTCGACCTGTCCGGGGTGACCGCGACGCTCGACGGCAAGGCGCTGGAGGCGACCGCGAGCAGCACCAGCTCGGGATCGGCCGTCAAGCGCACCACCGTGCTGGCGATCGACACGAGCAACTCGATGCGCAAGCAGGGCCGTTTCGAGGCCGCCCAGCAGGCCGCATCGACGTACCTCGACGCCGTGCCCGACGACGTCGAAGTCGGCATCGTCACCTTCGACAGCACCGTCGACGTCGCGCTCGAGCCGACCACCGACCGCGCCGCCGCACGCAGCGTGATCGACGGGCTGTCCCTGCAGCGCAACACCCTGCTCTACGACGGCATCATCGCCGCCACCGACCTCGCCGGCGACACCGGCCAGCGCTCCCTGCTGCTGCTGTCCGACGGCGCCGACGCCGGCAGCAAGGCGTCGATCGAGGACGCCGTGGCCGCGATCAAGGACGCCGGCACCCGGGTCCACATCGTCGGCCTCGACCTCTCCGAGGACCAGCTCACCCCGCTGCGCACGGTCGCGGAGGCCGGCAAGGGCGACGTGATCACCTCGAGCGGGTCCGCGCTCGCCGCGGCGTTCGCCGAGCAGGCCGAGGCGCTGGCCGACCAGGTCCTCGTCACCGCCCCGCTGCCCTCCGGCTTCTCCGCCGACGTCGCCACTGTCGAGGTGACCCTGCCGACGAGCAGCGGCGCGCCCCTCGTCGCCCGCAGCCTGGCCACCATCGAGGCCGCGAGCACGCCGGGCGCCGCGGCTCCGCTGCCCACCATCGGCAACGACGACGGCGGGTTCACCGCCCCCGACTGGCTGCTGTGGGTCGGTGTGGGCGTGTTCGCGGTCGGCCTGCTGTCCGTGGCCGTGCTGCTGGTCCCGGCCAAGCCGGCGCCGATGAGCATCGCGGACCGCGTGACGGCGTACAGCACCCGGGTGACGGGCCTGGAGGAGCGCGCCCAGAAGCCGCAGGCCGACCCCGTCCTCGACCAGGCCAAGGCCGCCGCGGCCGAGATCCTGCAGCGCAACAGCGCCCTCAACGACCGGATGACCCGGCGCCTGACCGCCGCGGGCAGCGAGTTCAAGCCGTCGGAGTGGCTGCTGCTGCACGTCGGTGCGGTGCTCGCCGGCGGTGTCATCGGGATGCTGCTCGGCCAGGGCAGCCTCATCCTCGGCCTGCTCTTCATGCTCGTCGGCGCCATGCTGCCGCCGTTCTACCTGCGGTTCATGGCGGGCCGGCGCAAGCGCGCCTTCGACGCGGCGCTGCCCGAGGTGCTGCAGCTGCTGTCCGGTGCGCTGAGTGCCGGACTCTCCCTGGCCCAGGCCGTCGACACCGTGGTCCGCGAGGGCCCCGAGCCGATCGCCTCGGAGTTCAAGCGGGTCCTGGTCGAGGCTCGGATCGGTGTGTCGATCGAGGACGCCTTCGAGGGCGTGGCCCGAAGGTTCGAGAGCAAGGACTTCGGCTGGGCGGTCATGGCCATCCGGATCCAGCGCCAGGTCGGCGGCAACCTCGCCGAGCTGCTCACGACGGTCGCCGCGACCATGCGGGAGCGGCAGTACCTGCGCCGCCACGTACGCGCCCTGTCCGCCGAGGGCCGGCTCTCCGCGATCATTCTGTGCGCCCTGCCGATCCTGTTCGCGCTGTTCCTGTTCCTCACCAACCGTGAGTTCCTGCACCCGCTGGTCGCCGACCTCCGGGGCTGGATCCTCCTGGGCTTCGGCGTGCTGTGGATGTCGATCGGCACCTTCCTGATGTCCCGCATGGTCAGAGTGGAGGCCTGATGCTGCTCCTGGTCGCATTCCTGTTGCTGCTCACGGCGATCGCCACCATCGGAGCCGCCCTCGCCAAGGAGCAGCCCGACGGGTTGGCGCGGGCCCTCCAGGCTCTGGAGCAGTCCGGTCACGCCGGTCGCGAGCTCGCCGAAGAGGCCGACCGTCCGTTCGCGGACCGGGTCCTGGCGCCCTTCCAGGCCCGCGCGCTGTCCCTCGGCCGGCGGATCACCGGCGCGGACAAGGCCGACCGGATCCGCCAGCGCCTCGACTTCGCCGGCAACCCGCGGGGCTGGACCGTCGACCGGGTCCTGTCCATGAAGGTGATCTGCGCGGTCGCCCTCCCGGTCGTCGTGGTGGCCTACGGCGCCCTTCTCGGCGGCTCCTTCACGGTGCTGCTGGTCATCGCCGTGGGCAGCGCCGCTCTCGGGTTCTTCGGGCCCGACCTCTACCTCTACAACAAGGCCGCCCACCGTGCCGACCAGATCAGGCGCAGCCTCGCCGACGCGGTCGACCTGCTCACGATCAGCGTGGAGGCCGGCCTCGGCTTCGACGCCGCCCTCCAGCAGGTCGCCCGCAACACCACGGGCCCGGTGGCCGAGGAGTTCTCCCGAGTGCTGCGGGAGATGCAGCTGGGCATGAGCCGCGCGGACGCCCTGAAGGCCATGGGTGGGCGCAGCAACGTCGAGGACCTCAACACGTTCGTGGGCTCGATGGTGCAGGCCGACGCGTTCGGCATCCCGATCAGCCAGGTGCTGCGCGTGCAGTCGAACGAGATCCGGGTCAAGCGCCGGCAGTACGCCGAGGAGAAGGCCCAGAAGGTGCCGGTGAAGATCATGGTCCCGCTGATCCTGTTCATCCTCCCCTGCCTGTTCATCGTCGTCATGGGCCCGGCGGTGCTGAACGCGGTCGACGCGTTCAACAACAAGTGAGCGAGCGGCTGCGGCACTAGGGTGGAGACCATGCCGAGCAGCCAGACGTACGCTGTGGTGGGCGCGGCGCGCTTGTTCGCGCTGCTCGCCATCGGCGGACCGATCGTCTGGCTCCACCAGGAGCAGGGCCTGCTCGCCCTGGCGGCCGTGAGCTGTGTCTGGATCTACCAGGGCGTGACCGCCACCCGGCGCGAGCTCGAGCTGTCGCTCAGCCCGATGACCGAGGCCGCAGCCATCGGCGTGATCGGCGCGCTGGCGATGACCGACGCACCGGTGATCCTCGCCGCGCTCGTCGTCCCGCCGCTGTACGCGACCGCGATCGCGGGGATCCGGACGATGATCCGCACCGTCCTGGTGGAGCTGATCGCGGTGGTCGCCCTCGGACTGATGTGGTGGGAGGAGATCACCAACGACCAGGCGGTCGCGATCTTCACCTGGTCGATGGCCGGCCTCGGCCTGAGCCTGATCGCCGCCGTCACCTTCTCCTCGGACCGGGCCCCGGACCCGGTGGCGCCCTACCGCGACGCACAGGAGCACCTGCGGCAGCTGATCGACCTCGCGGGCAGCCTCAGTTCCGGGCTCGACGTCGGCGCGCTGGGCGGTGAGCTGCTCAGCCAGGTCGGCGATGACATCCCCAACCGGGCCCTGGTGCTCTACGTCCCCCGCGGCGAGGCGCTGACCCCGGTGGCGTCGACCGTCGAGCTGGAGGCCGCGGATGCCATCGCGACCGAGACCCTCGCCGGTGACGTCAGGCTGCAGGAGTCGGACAGGAACCGGCCGATCGAGATAGGTGAGGGATTCGCGTTCCGGGTCAGCGACCAGGCGATCGTCGCCGGGCTGCGGCCGACCGGGGCCGACACGACCCTGCCCCTCCCGCTGTCCGCCGTGGCCAGGGATCTCTCGGACACCGCGGTCAAGCTGGACGCCGCACTGCTCTTCGCACAGTTCCGCGACGCCGCCACTGCTGACGAGCGAAACCGGCTCGCCCGTGAGATGCACGACGGCGTCGCGCAGGACATCGCCTCGCTCGGCTACATCATCGACGCACTGGCCGCCCGCCCCGCCGACGAGCAGCAGGCCAAGGCCCTCGCGATGCTGCGCGAGCGCGTATCAAAGGTCGTCGCCGAGGTACGGCAGTCCGTGATGAACCTGCGCACCAGCATCGGTGAGAACGAGAGCCTCGGGGCCGCGATCAGCAACGTCGCGCGCCATCTCTCCGAGTCGTCGGGCATCCCGATCCGGGTCCGGCTCGACGAGCAGCCGACCCGGCTGCGTCCCGAGGTGGAGGCCGAGCTGTTCCGGATCGCCCAGGAGTCGATCAACAACGCGGTCAAGCATGCCCGGGCCACCTCGATCGACGTGCGCTGCCAGGTCTACGCGCCGGAGGCGATCATCACCGTCACCGACGACGGCGTCGGGCTGCAGGCGGCGCGCGCGGACTCGCACGGCCTGAAGATCATGCGCGAACGTGCCAGACTGATCGGCGCGGAGCTCGTGGTCCGCGACAATGCCAGTCGGGGCCTCACGGTCTCGGTGGCCCTCAAGATCCCACGGAGCGCGGCCGGCAGCGACGACTCCCCGATCCTCACGGAGCAGCGATGAGCGACATGACGACCGTCCTCCTGATCGACGACCACGAGCTGATCCGCGACGGGCTCGGCGCCGTCATCGACCTCGAGCCCGACCTCAGCGTCGTCGCGACCGCCGGCTCGGTGATGGAGGGCATCCAGCGCGCCCGCGAGGTGCGTCCCGACGTCGTGATCACCGACCTGCAGATGCAGGACGGCACCGGTCTCGACGTGGTCCGCACCCTGCGTAAGGAGAACGACCAGGTCGGCCTGATCGTGCTCACCATGCACTCCGGCGACGAGCAGATCTTCGCCGCCATGCAGGCGGGCGCCTCCGGCTTCGTCGGCAAGGACGCCCCCTCCACCGAGGTGATCAAGGCAGCGCGGCACGCCGCCGTGTCCCCGAAGGCCTTCGTGTGCGCCGGCCTCGTGGGCGCGATGATGCGCCGCCAGTCGGCCGAGTCGACCGCGCTCACCGAGCGCGAGCACGACGTACTGCTGCTCCTTGCCGAGGGCCTCAACGCCGCCGCCATCGGCGCCAAGCTCTACCTCTCCGAGTCGACGACGAAGTCCCACATCGCCCGCATCTACCAGAAGCTGGGCGCCGCCAACCGGGCCCAGGCCCTGGTCACGGCGATGCGGATCGGCCTGCTCTCGACGGTCCAGCCGTCGGCACGCTGAGAGCCTCTGCAGCCCGTCGGCGGCCGCTAGTCCGAAGTGACTAGCAGCGAGGAGACGAACTCCCGATCCCTCGTCGGGGCCCTTCCGGCAGAGTTCTGTGCATCGGGGAAAGCACTCCCCGGGGACACGAAGAACCAGTGCACAGGGAGACCCCATGATCCAGTACCTCAACATCCTGCTGAACGGCCGTCTGGCCAAGATGGAGGAGCGGGGTGCGACCGCCGTCGAGTACGGTCTGCTCGTCGCGCTCATCGCCGCCGTCATCATCGCCGCGGTCATCCTCCTCGGCAACAAGCTCGATGACGCCTTCGGCAAGGTCAACAGCAGCCTCGGCGGCTGATCCTCGTATCGAAGGCCATCTGCAGCCGCGTCAAGGGAGCCTTGGCGCGGTTGCGCCGTTCCGGCCGCCTCTAGCTTGGGAGACGACATTGACAACACCGCTCGGTCGCAGCCAGCGAGGCGCCACCGCCGTCGAGTACGGCCTCCTGGTGGCGCTGCTCGCCGCGGTGATCGTCTTCGCCGTGGTGCTGTTCGGAGGCGGTGTCGGCGATCTCTTCGAGAACACCAACGCCAGCTTCGACTCCGCCATCACTCCGTAGCGCGCGTCTCGAACTGGTTGGCCAGCCCGATCCGCTGCAGCACCGTCGGGTGCGAGCCGAACCACCACTGCGACCACGCCGGAGGTGTGGGGTCGGCATGGGACCGCAGTGCCAGACGGCGCTGGAGGTCGACGAACGCCTGGGGGGCGTTGGTCACCGCCAGCGCCGTCTGGTCCGCCCGGGTCTCGATCGCCCGGCTGATCCCGTTCTGCAGCGGCGCGACCAGGAACGTCGCGATCGCGACCAGTGCCAGCACCCGCGGCACCGCGGACACCTCGTCCCCCGCGTCCCCCGAGTCCCCCGCCCGGTCCCGGCGCGGGACGGCCAGCAGGATGCCGAGCAGCCCGACGCCGAGGGCGGCACCCGCCGCGCCGAGCAGCGTGCCGGTGAGGACGTCGTCGTACTTCGCATGGGCGAGCTCGTGAGCGACGACCGAGAGCGTCTCGTCGGTGGGCGTGCCGGTCACGAGAGTGTCGTAGAGCACCACCCGGCGGCTGTCGCCGAAGCCGGAGACGTACGCGTTGAGCGTCGTCGTGCGCCGCGACGCGTCGGCCACCAGCACGTCGTCGACGTGGACCCTCTCCGCGTCGGCGAGCGACAGCACCTGGCTGCGCAGCGGACCTTCGGGCAGTGAGTCGAACGAGTTGAAGACCGGCTCGACCACCAACGGGTAGGCGAACGAGCCGAGCATCACGAGGACCGCCGCGGCGAGCCCGGCCACGGCCGGCCACAGGCGTGGCAGCCGGCGCATGCAGGCGACGAGCGCGGCCACCGCGATCGAGGTGCTGACGACGGTGACCAGGTAGCCCTTGACCTGGTCGACGCCCCAGTCGGCCCAGGTGCCCGCGACCAGGCCCTCGGTGAGTCCGAGGCGGCGCAGCGCGATCCCGAACGGCAGCGTGACCAACTCGCCGGCCAGGGCGAGGCCCGCGACCACGACGACGACCCGGACCCACCACCACCCGCGCAACCGGGCCGCCCAGCGCCGGCCGACCGGTCCGAAGCCCAGCCAGGCGGCGACGGCCAGGGAGACCGCCAGCCGCGACCAGCTCCAGATCCGGCCCCAGAGCGCATAGTGCTCGCCCCGGTCGATCTGTGCGCGGGTGAACACCGACGATGCCGTCACCGGGTCGGGCAGGCCGCCGGGGACCGGGTGCCACGGGACGCGCGTCGCGGCGACCAGGACGAAGGCGGCGGCCCCCACCAGCACGGTGCCCAGCGCGACCCTGCGCACCGCCGATCGGTCGTCCACGACAGTCAGCCTGCCACGCCGGGCAACGAGCGGAGCCGCTCCTGCCACGCGGCGGTGAGCTCGGCCTCGGTCCAGCCGGCGTGCTCGCGCAGCGCGGCGGCGAGCTCGCCGCCGTCGCGCACCTGCTCGTAGAGGTCGACCAGCGCCCGTTCGCCCGCGTGGTCGGCAAGGGTCACGCAGACCAGCCAGGCGGCCTCGTAGACGCCGCCGAGGTGGCTCGCCGTCGGGTCGAACTCGCTGTCCGGCGGCAGCGTCTTGGGCGTCCCGTCCTTGCGGACCTCGGTGGCGACCTGGCCGGCGGTCTTGGTGAGCGGCAGGTCGACGTCGCGCAGCGCGACGTAGTCGGCGAAGCCCTCGACCAGCCACAGCGGCGCCTGACGCGCGCCGACCGCGTCGGTGAGCGCGTGCACGGCCTCGTGGGTCATCACGACCTGCGCCGCGACGGGGTCGAGGTCGTCGTACACGCTGCGGTTGAGGAACACGTGCACCGGGCTGCCCGCGGCCTGTGAGCCGTCGACCGGTGCGGTGACGGCGGCGATCGCGGAGTACTGCCCGGGTGCGGTGTCGAGCGTGCGCTGCAGGCCGTCGGGATCGGCGGGCACCTCGACGACGAGCCCGGCCTGGCCGGGGACGACGGCGCGCACCTGCGTGACGGCGCGCCGCGCCGCCGCGAGGTATGCCGGAGCCCGGGCCGGGTCGCCGGCCACCGAGACGAGCACGTCACCTGCGCGCTCGACGGTGAGCGGGCCCGACAGCCACAGCGGGAGCCGAGCACCAGTGCCGCCGATCGCGGCGATCGAGGCGCCGTGCCCGGCGAAGGAGACCGGGAGCTCGGTGCGCGCCGACGCGGCGTCGTGCCCGTCGACACGCCAGGTCACCGCGACCTGGCCGTCCCAGCCGTCGGCGCCGGTGGTGCGACCCGTCTCGGTGACGTAGCGCAGGGTCACGTCGGTGAGTCCGAGCGCGCCCGCGTTGGTGACGACCGCGGCCAGCAGGTCGCGGCTGCGCGCGTCGGCACCGAGGTCGGCCGCGGCCGAGGTGTCACCGGCCGAGATCGCGTCCTGCAGCGCAGCCAGGGTCTGCGCCGCTGCCGCGGGATCGGCGGCGTCGCTGGTCCTCGCCGGCGGCGGGGCGACGTACTCGTCCTTCGAGCACGCCCCGGTGCCGAGCGCGACGACCAGCAGCGCGGCCGCGAGCGGCCTCACCCAGGCCGGACCGCTCCGGCGTAGGGCATCTCGTCGAGGTCGGAGACCTTGACGCCGGCGCCCGGGTTGGCCGCGTGCACGATCAGGCCGTTGCCGAGGTAGATCCCGACGTGGCTGATCGGGCTGTAGTAGAAGACGAGGTCGCCCGCCTGCAGGTCGCTCTTGGCGATGTGGGCGCCGCTGCCGTACTGGGCGCGCGAGGAGTGCGGCAGGCTCACGCCGGCCTGGGCGTAGGCCATCATCGTCAGGCCGGAGCAGTCGAAGGCGTTGGGCCCGGCGGCACCCCACACGTAGGCGTCGCCGACCTGGGCGAGGGCGTACTTGATCGCCGCGGCCGCGCGGCCGCTGGCCGGGATGGTCGCGGGGTCGATCGGGCGACCGGCGTTGCGGGAGAGGAACTCGGCACGCTGCTCGGCCTCGAGCTGCGAGAGCAGGTCCTTGGCCTCGGCCAGCTTGGCGTCGGCGGTCTTCTTCTCCTCCGCGAGCGTCGCCTTGAGCTCCTTGATGTCGGAGCGGCGCTTCTCGGTCTGGTCCTTGCGGATGTCGTAGGCCTCGAGCTCGTCGCCGTAGTCGGCGAGGAGCGAGTCCTGGATCCCCTCGACCGTCGACATGGTGGAGAGCTGGTCGAGGAAGCCCTGCGTGTCGGAGGACAGCAGGTCGCCGGTCGCACCGAGGTTGCCGGACTGGTACTGCTGGATGAGCGAGTCGCGCACGTCGGAGCGGACACCGTCGAGGGCGTCGCCCTGCCGGGACTGGTCCGACTCGAGGGACGACAGGTCGCTGTCGAGCTCGGTGAGCTCGAGCTCGGCGTCGTTGTAGCGCTCGGCGGCCTGCTCGGACTCGTGGAAGAGCCGGTCGACCCGGGCCTTGACGGTCTCGATGTCGGGCTCGGCCTGAGCGGGGCTCGGCGTCCCGCTGATCGACAGCGTGATCGCTCCGGTGACGGCGAGTGCCGCGAGCGCGGCGGTAGTGCGTGTCCGGCCGTTCAGCACGAGCTGGCGGTCCCCTCTGGTGTCGTACGCCTACCGGGTGAGCTGACGGATTCGGGCACGACTCGCCCTACCCGCACTCCTCGCGCCGGCGGTGGTCCGGTCGGACCCTCGCCCTCGCGCCTCGTGCGGGATTCACCCCAGAGTGGTTGGTTCCCCGGCTCCGGATCCCCGAGTGGATCCGGACTCAGCGCGGCGTCCGCGCGGGTCGTCGACCCACTTCCTCGGACACCTGAGGGAGCAGCCTAGTCGTGGCTCCCGGCGGCACCAAACCGGTCGAGGGCGTGTTGTGGACGATTGCACGCAACAGCTGTCACGTGGGTCACACCAGCCCCTCCGGTCACGGCAGGTCGGCTCAGGTCGGCTCAGGTCGGCTCAGGCCGACTCGACCTGGGGACCGTCGACCGGCTGGACCAGCCGCAGGGGCGGCACCAGCCCTCCGTCGGCCAGCGCCTCGAGGGCGGCCATCTCGTCGTCGCCGATCACCAGCTCGGGCGGTGGCCCGAGCAGCACCGTCACCACGCAGTCGTGGCAGGCCAGGCCTCGCACCACACAGGTGTCGCAGTCGATCCTCGTCATGTCCGCGAGGGTGGCAGAGCGGTCCGACACAAAGCCCGCGCCGGGTCCCCGGACCGCGCGGCTCCCGGGATGCGTCGGAGGTGGCGCCTACCGTCGCTCCCATGACCGCAGCACCGCTCGCCCCCCGGTGGGATGCGCAGCGCGGCTTCGACGAGCTCGGCCGCCCCCTCCACGACGTGACCTTCTGCGTCGTCGACCTCGAGACCACCGGCGGCTCGGTGGCCGACGGCGACATGATCACCGAGATCGGCGCGGTCAAGGTCCGCGGTGGCGAGGTGCTGGGCGAGTTCCAGACCCTGGTCAACCCGCACGCCGCGATCCCGGCCTTCATCGCGGTCCTGACCGGGATCACCAACGGCATGGTCGCCGACGCCCCGCCGATCGAGTCCGCCCTGCCGGCCTTCCTCGAGTTCGCCGCCGGGTCCGTCCTGGTCGCCCACAACGCCCGCTTCGACGTGGGCTTCCTGCGCCACTTCGCGCGCGAGCAGGACATCGCCTGGCCCGACTTCGAGGTGCTCGACACGGTCAAGCTGGCCCGCCACGTGGTGACCCGCGACGAGGCGCCCAACCACAAGCTGTCCTCGCTGGCCCGGGTCTTCCGCGCCGGCACCACCCCCAACCACCGGGCGCTCGCTGACGCCCGGGCCACCGTCGACGTGCTGCACGGCCTGATGGAGCGCCTCGGCGGGCTCGGCGTGCAGACCCTCGAGGAGCTGCAGGGCTACTCCAGCAAGGTCGCGAGCGCCGCCCGCCGCAAGCGCCACCTCGCCGAGCACCTCCCCCACGCCCCCGGCGTCTACCTGTTCCGCGACGACAGCGCCCGGGTCCTCTACATCGGTACGTCGCGCGACCTGCGCCGTCGGGTCCGCAGCTACTTCACCGCCTCGGAGAAGCGCACCCGGATCGGCGAGATGGTCCAGATCGCCTCGTCGGTCAGCGGCGTCGAGTGCGCGACGCCGCTGGAGGCCTCGGTGCGCGAGCTGCGCCTGATCGCCGAGCACAAGCCGCCCTACAACCGGCGCTCCCGCCATCCCGAGAAGGTCACCTGGCTCAAGCTGACCCGCGAGCCGTGGCCGCGGCTCTCCCTGGTCAAGCGGGTCCTCGACGACGACGCCGACTACCTCGGACCGTTCTCCTCGCGGGCGGCGGCGGAGAGCTCGCTGGCCGCACTGCACGAGGTGTTCCCGATCCGCCAGTGCAACGACCGCTTCGGCCGGCAGCCGCATCGCAGTGCCTGCGTGCTGGCCGAGATGGAGCGCTGCCTGTCCCCCTGCGACGGCAGTGTCGACCCGCAGACCTACGCGGCCGTCGTACGCCAGCTCAGGGACACGCTGCTCACCCGGCCCGACGACGTCGTCGACCTGGTCCACGCCCGGATGTCGGCCCTGGCCGACCAGGAGCGCTTCGAGGAGGCGGCCCACCATCGCGACCGGCTCGCCGACTTCGTCCGCGCGGCCGCGCGCACCCAGCGCCTCACCGCGCTGACCGGCTGCCCCGAGGTGGTCGCCGCCCGCCGCGAGGACGACGGCCGCTGGGCCGTCCACGTGGTGCGCCACGGCCGGCTCGCCGCCGCCGGCGTGATCCCGTCCGGCGCCGACGCGGTCGCGTACGTCGACGGCCTGCGCGCCTCGGCCGAGACCGTGCTGCCCACGATCGGTCCGACCCCCGCGGCGACCGCGGAGGAGTCCGAGCGCATCCTGCGCTGGCTGGAGTCGCCCGGCGTCCGGCTGGTCGAGGTGGTCGGCGAATGGGCCTGTCCGGTGCAGGGCGCGGGGCGCCACGCCACGACTCTGCTGACCACTACTGTGACCCCATGATCACCGCCATCGTCTTCGTCCAGGCCGAGACCGCCCGGATCCCGGAGGTCGCCGAGGCGATCGCGGCGCTCGAGGGCGTCAGCGAGGTCTACTCCGTCACCGGCCAGATCGACCTCATCGCGCTGGTCCGGGTCAGCTCCCACGACGACATCGCCGCGGTGGTCGCCGACCGGCTCAACAAGGTCGACGGCGTCGTCGACACCGAGACCCACATCGCCTACCGGGCCTACTCCCGCCACGACCTCGAGGCGGCGTTCTCGCTCGGCCTCGACTGAGGATGACCGACCGAGCCCGGGGCGAGCCGCGGTTCCCCCTGATCGCCCGGGCCTACCCACCGGCCGTCGCGGTGCTCCTGGCGGTGCTGGTGATCGCGCTGGTGCGTCGTCCGCTGCGCGCCTTCGACACCTACTTCCACCTGCGCTTCGGCGAGGAGTTCCGGCACGACTGGTCGATCGCCCACCCGGGCCAGCTCAGCTCGGCATCCACCAACGACTGGGTCCCCACCCAGTGGCTGCCCCAGGTCGTGCTGTCCCAGCTCGACGACAGCTTCGGTACGACGGGCCTGGTGCTGGCGTTCGCCGTGCTGGTCGTCGCCTTCGCCACCGCGACCTACCTGCTGCTGCGCCGCCATGCCGGACCGTCGGTCGCGATCACCCTCACGGTGGTGGTCGTCCTTGGCTGCCTGCCCAGCCTGTCCCTGCGCCCGCAGCTGCTCAGCTACCTCTTCCTGGTGGCCGTGCTCGCCGCCTGGGACCGAGCGCGCGCCACCGGCCGGCCCCCGTGGGCGCTCGTCCCGCTCGGCTGGCTGTGGGCGACCTGCCACGGGATGTGGATCATCGGCGTCGCGGCCAGCGCCCTGCTGGCGGTCCTGGTACTCGTCGAGCGGCGCCCGCGCCGGGCCCAGGCCCTCGCCCTGCTGGCCGTCCCGGCCGGCATGCTCCTCGCCGCGCTGGTGACACCGGTCGGCCCGCGGCTGCTGACGGCGGTGCTGCTCGTCAACTCGCGTGCCGACTACTTCGCCGAGTGGGCCGCCCCCGAGCTGCTCACCGTCCGTGCCGCTCCGGTGACCGTCCTCGCCGCGGCGGCCGTGCTCCTGCTCGTCCGGCGCCACGACGTGCGCCCCTACGACCTCGGCCTGCTCGCGATGGGTGGGGCGTTCGCGCTCTACTCGGGCCGCACGCTGCCCCTCGCGCTGGTGACCCTGGCCGCACTCGTCGCCCCCGAGCTGGCCCGCCGGGGCGGGCACCGCCCGGTCCGGCGGCCCGAGCTGCTGGTCGCCCTCGGCCTGGCGGTCGCGGTCCTGGCCGTCGCGCCGACCCAGGACCTCGTCGACGACCCGGCCGACCGGGTCCGCCCGTTCGCCGAGCGGCTCGACGCGCTGCCACCGGGCACGCGGGTGCTGACCGACTGGCCGGTCGGCGGGGTGCTGCTGTGGCTGGAGCCGCGGCTCGACGTACCGCTGCACGGCTACGGCGACGTCTACACCGACGCCGAGCTCGAGCGGTACGCCGACCTCGACCACCTCGAGCCCGGCTGGGACCGGACGCTGGCCGAGCTCGACCCCGGGGTCGCCCTGCTCCCCGACGACTCACCCCTCGCCTACGCGCTCGAACACGACGGCTGGACGGTCGCGCAGCACACGTTGGAGCTGGTGCTGCTCGCTCCCCCGGCACGCTGAGCGTCAGCGTCCGGCTGCGGCCACCCAGCGGTCCAGCGTCGCGCGCGCGGCCCCGGAGTCGATCGCCTCGCCGGCGCGGGCGATGCCGGCGAGGAGCGCCTCGTCGTACGGCGCCCCGGGGGCGTCGTAGACGGCGAGCGCGGCACCCGCGTTGAGCAGCACCGCGTCGCGCACCGGGCCGGTCTTGCCGTCGAGCAGGTCGCGGACCACGCCGGCGTTGTGCTGGGCGTCGCCGCCGCGCAGGTCCTCGGCGGTCGCCGGGGCGATGCCGAGGGCGGTCGGGTCGACGCTGACCTCGCTGACCTCGCCGCCGTGGACCTGCCACAGCCGCGAGGTGGTCGTCGTGGTGAGCTCGTCGAGCCCGTCGTCGCCGCGGAAAACCCAGGCGTCGACGCCGCGGCGCGCGAACACGCCGGCCATGACCGGGGCCAGCCTGGGGTCGGCGCAGCCGATCGCCTGGGCGGCCGGGCGGGTCGGGTTGGCGAGCGGGCCGAGCGCGTTGAACGCCGTACCGATGCCGAGCTCCTTGCGCGGGACCGCGGCGTGCCGCATGGCCGGGTGGAAGGCGGCGGCGAAGCAGAAGGTGATCCCGGCCTCGTCGACGACCTCGGCGACCCGGGCCACCGGCAGGTCGAGCCGAACGCCGAGCGCCTCGAGGACGTCGGCGGTGCCGGCCTGCGAGGAGGCCGAGCGGTTGCCGTGCTTGACCACGCGCGCGCCGGCCCCGGCCGCGACGATCGCGGACATGGTCGAGATGTTGACCGAGAAGGAGCGGTCGCCGCCGGTACCGACCACGTCGAGCAGCCGCCCGGGGACGGAGATCGGGGTCATCACGGCGTACATCGCGTCGACGAGGCCGGTGAGCTCGTCGATGGACTCCCCCTTCGCCCGAAGTGCGACCACGAAGCCCGCGATCTGGGCGGGGGTCGCCTCGCCGGCGAGGATCTGCCCCATAGCCCACGAGGACTGGGCGGGCGTCAGGTCCTCCCCGGCGACGAGGGCACCGAGGACGTCGGGCCAGGTCGCCACGTCAGGCCGGGACGCGGGCGCGGAGCAGCGAGACCACGGCCTCCGCGAGCTGGATCGGGTCGAGCGGGTGCGGTACGGCGGCGTCCGCACGCGACCAGGTCGCCAGCCAGGCGTCCTGGGGCCGACCGGTGAGCACCACGAGCGGCGGGCAGTCGAGGATCTCGTCCTTGAGCTGCTTGGCGATGCCCATCCCCCCGGCCGGGACCGCCTCGCCGTCGAGGATCGCGAGGGCCAGGCCGCCGGCGTCCATGTTCTGGATCACCACGGGCTCGGTGGCGACCTCGACGTACTCCAGCTCGGGCAGGTCCGGGTGGGGACGGCGTCCCAGCGCCAGGATGACCTGCTCGCGGGTGTGCACGTCGTCGCTGTAGACGAGGACCTTCAGGGTCTTGGGGGACGTCACCCGCGCGATGCTACTCGGACGCCTCGCGGTCCGCGGCCGCGGCTTGCCGTTCCAGCCGGTCGAGCCGCCGGTCCTCCCGCGCGGCCTCCTTCATCGACGAGCGCACCCACTGCGCGAAGAGCACGACGAAGAACACCAGGCCGACGAGGTCGCCGGCGCCCCACAGGATCCCGCCGGCGAGCTTCTGGTCCTCGTAGGGGTCCGGGAGCCAGGCGCCGAGCGGGCCGTCGTGCAGGGAGGGGTACCAGTCTCCTCCGAGCAGGGTCTTCTGCCCCATGATCGTGACGCCGAGGAAGGCGTGGAACGGCAGCGTCATCACGGTCAGCAGCACCCGGAACGGGTGCGCGACGCGCCCGGGCAGCGGGTCGACCCCGACGATCGGCCAGAAGAAGAGCGCGCCGACGACGACCAGGTGCACGTGCATCATCTCGTGGACGTAGGTCGAGCGCAGCGACGCGTCGTACCAGCCGGAGAAGTAGAGCGCCCACGGCGAGATGACGTAGAGGCCGAAGGTCAGCGGCGGGAAGCCCAGCACCTTCGCCAGCCGGGAGTGCAGCAGCGCGAGCAGCCAGCCGCGCGGCCGCCGCGGGAGGGTCCGCAGCGCCAGGGTCACCGGGGCGCCCAGGGCCAGTGAGAGCGGCACGACCATCGACAGGATCATGTGCTGGACCATGTGGACGCTGACCAGGACGGTGTCGTACGCCGCGAGCCCCGACGAGGTGGCCAGGTAGAACGCCAGCATGCCGACGCCCCAGGCGATGGAGCGGCCGACCGGCCAGCCGTCGCCGCGGCGGCGCAGCGTGAGCACGCCGACGGCGTACAGGCCGGTGGCCCAGACGGTGATGATCAGCGGCAGCGGCGCGATGCCCCACTGGGAGAGCAGTGCTCCGGCGTCGAACGGGGGAAGGTTCTCGACTCCCGCACCGCCCGCAACGACCACCGTCCGAGCGTAGGTGGCAGGTGGTGAGGGCCCAGAACGGGGGGTCGGGATGCCGATGCGATCCGATACCGCCATAATGGCGCCCGTGGCGATCTCAGCTTCGGCAACTCTCCCGGCCTCGCGCCTGCACGGCCAGCACGACCGACCCAGCATGGTCGCGGTCGGCACGATCATCTGGCTGTCCAGCGAGCTCATGTTCTTCGCGGCGCTCTTCGCGTCGTACTTCACGATCCGCTCGGTCTCGCCCGAGATGTGGTCGGAGAACACCCAGCTGCTGAACGTCCCGTTCGCGTCGATCAACACCACGATCCTCGTGCTGTCGTCGTTCACCTGCCAGCTGGGTGTGTTCGCGGCCGAGCGCGGCCAGGTCTCGCGCGCTGGCTCGCTGCTCCAGGTCGGCAAGTGGGGCCTGCGCGAGTGGTTCATCCTGACCTACGTCATGGGTGCCATCTTCGTCGGCGGCCAGGCGCTCGAGTACGCCGAGCTCATCCACGAGGGCGTCACGATCCCCCACGACGCCTACGGCACGATGTTCTACCTGACCACCGGCTTCCACGGCATCCACGTGACCGGCGGTCTCATCGCCTTCCTCTTCGTCCTCGGCCGCACGTACGTCGCCAGGCGCTTCACGCACGAGCAGGCGGTCAGCGCGATCGTCGTCTCGTACTACTGGCACTTCGTCGACGTCGTGTGGATCGGCCTGTTCGCGACGATCTACCTGATCAAGTGACACGGGCCACCCCGATGACGAAGAGCTGTTGGATCCTCCGGACTGACAAGGACTGAATGTGCGCCTCCTGAACCGAACCGCTGGTCGCCTCTCGCGGCATCGCCGCGGTCCGATCGCCGGACTCCTGGTGCTCGTCTGCGGCCTCCTGCTGACAGGTGGCCTCTACGCAGCGCTCGCGCCGGCCCAGGCCGACACCAGCCAGGACGAGGCGGCACTGGTCAAGGAGGGGCGTGAGCTCTTCCTGGTCGGCTGCGCCTTCTGCCACGGCCAGAACGGCGAGGGCGTCCTCACCCAGGGCGGCTCGCAGTACGGGCCCGCCCTGACCGACGTGGGCGCCGCGGCCGTCGACTTCCAGGTCGGCACCGGCCGCATGCCGATGGCCCAGCCCGGCGCCCAGGCGCCGCGCAAGGAGGTCGTCTACACCAAGGAGGAGACCGCTGCGCTCGCGGCGTACGTCGCCTCGCTCGGCACCGGCCCGGCCGTCCCCGACAAGGAGCTCTACTCCACCGAGGGGATGAGCGAGAAGGAGATCGAGGAGCTCGTCGTGCGCGGCGGCCAGATCTTCCTCGCCAACTGCACGGCGTGCCACAACTTCGAGGGCTCCGGCGGCGCCATGCCGCGCGGCGGCTTCGCGCCCAAGATCCGCGGCGTCGACTCCAAGCACATCTACGAGGCGATGCTGACCGGTCCCCAGTCGATGGACACCTTCTCCGACGGCAACATCCCGCCCGAGGACAAGAAGGCCGTCATCGCCTACCTCAACGAGCTGGACCAGGCCCCGAGCTACAGCGGCTTCACGCTGGGCGGCCTCGGACCGGTGAGTGAGGGCATCATCGCCTGGGTCGGCGGCATCGGCCTCCTGGTCGGCTTCGCCGTCTGGATCGCGGCCCACACCACCCGCTCGAGCAAGAAGAAGGACGAGGCGGCAGCGTGACCGACGCACACGACAACCACTCCGACGCGAGCGGGGGCGAGCTCGCGATCCCGATCGCGGACCCGGGCCTGCCCGAGCACCAGTGGCGGCCGACGGACGTCGACCCCGCCAAGGAGAAGCGCGCCGAGCGCCAGGTGGCCACGCTGTTCGGCCTCTCCGCGCTGGCGACCCTCGCCTTCCTGGTCTCCTACTTCACCCTCGACATCGGTGACGACTGGACCCTGATCGGCAACCACGGCGCCTCGACCATGGCGCTGGGCTTCTTCCTCGGTCTCGCACTGCTGTTCATCGGCGTCGGCATCATCCACTGGGCCCGCAAGCTCATGGCCGACCACGAGATGGTCGAGCTGCGCCACCCGGCGAAGTCCTCCGAGGAGGACCGTGAGGTCGCCGTCCAGGCGCTCAACGACGGCATCGCCGAGTCGGGCATCGGGCGCCGTCCGCTGATCCGCAACTCACTGCTCGGTGCGGTCGGCCTGCTGGGCCTGCCGGCCGTGGTCCTGCTGCGCGACCTCGGTCCGCTGCCGGGCGACAAGCTCTACCACACCATCTGGGGCAAGGGGACCAAGGACAAGCCGATGCGCATCGTGCGCGACGGCATCTGGACCCCGATCCTCGCCTCGGACCTCGAGATCGGCGACCTGGTCAACTGCCAGCCCGACGCCTACCACAACCCGGAGCGCTACGACATCGACCCGACCGAGGTCGAGGGCGTGAACCTCCAGGTCCACAAGTCCAAGGCGTCACTGGTCCTGCTCCGGATGAACCCCGGCGACATCAAGCCGGGCAAGGACGCCGAGGGCAAGAGCCGGAAGAACTGGACGGTCAACGGCATCGTGGCCTACTCCAAGATCTGCACCCACGTCGGCTGCCCGATCTCGCTGAACGAGCGGACGACCCACCACCTGCTGTGCCCCTGTCACCAGTCCACCTTCGACCTCGCCGACTCCGGCAAGGTGGTGTTCGGCCCCGCCGGCCGTCCGCTGCCCCAGCTGCCGATCACCGTCGACGACGAGGGCTACCTGGTCGCACAGCGTGACTTCGACGAGCCCGTCGGCCCGAGCTTCTGGGAGCGTGACTACTATGACCGTTGGTGACATGAGCAAGGTCGCCACGACCAACGGCACGACGCCCGCCACCGCCAAGGGTGGCAAGGCCGCCGGCGCCATCGCCAACTGGGCCGACGAGCGCCTGGGCCTCGGCACGGCGATGAAGAAGAACATCCGCAAGGTGTTCCCGGACCACTGGTCGTTCATGCTGGGCGAGATCGCCCTGTGGAGCTTCGTGGTCGTCCTGCTGACCGGTGTCTTCCTGACGCTGTGGTTCGACCCGAGCATGACCGAGGTCCAGTACGACGGCGCCTACGACCCGCTGCGCGGCGTCCACATGTCCTCGGCGTACGCCTCCTCGCTCGACATCTCGTTCGACGTGCGCGGCGGCCTGCTCATGCGGCAGATGCACCACTGGGGCGCGATGATCTTCATCGCCTCGATGATGATCCACATGATGCGCGTCTACTTCACCGGCGCCTTCCGCAAGCCGCGCGAGCTCAACTGGGTGATCGGCTGCCTGCTGCTGCTGCTCGGCACGATCGAGGGCTTCACCGGCTACTCGCTTCCCGATGACCTGCTCTCCGGCACCGGCGTGCGCGCCGCGGACGGCTTCATGAAGGCCTCGCCGGTCATCGGCTCCTACATGTCGTTCTTCCTGTTCGGCGGCGAGTTCCCGGGTGACGCGATCATCCCCCGCTTCTACGCGATGCACATCCTGCTCATCCCCGGCCTGCTGCTCGCGCTGGTGGCCGCGCACATGCTGCTGCTCGTCTACCACAAGCACACCCAGTGGCCTGGTCCCGGCCGGACCGAGCAGAACGTCGTCGGCTACCCGATGCTCCCGGTCTACGCGGCCAAGGCGGGCGGCTTCTTCTTCATCGTGTTCGGCACCATCGCCACGATGGGTGGCCTGTTCTCGATCAACGCGGTCTGGAAGTACGGCCCGTACGACCCGTCCAAGGTGACCGCCGGCTCGCAGCCCGACTGGTACATGGGCTGGCCCGACGGCCTGCTGCGCATCATCCCGGCCTGGGAGACCCACATCTGGGGCATCACGCTGTCCTGGAACGTGATGATCCCGATCCTGGTGATGCCGCCGCTGATGCTGATGATCCTGATGGCGCTGCCGTTCCTGGAGGCCTGGATCACCGGCGACAAGCGGGAGCACCATCTGCTCCAGCGTCCGCGCAACGCTCCGACCCGCACCGCGATCATGGTCGCGCTGATGACCTTCTACGGCCTCTCCTGGGCCGCGGGCGGCAACGACATCATCGCGATCAAGATGCACCTGAGCATCAACGAGATCACGTACTTCATGCGGGCCGCGGTGTTCCTCGGACCGGTCATCGCCTTCATCATCACGCGTCGCTGGTGCATCTCGCTCCAGCGTCACGACGAGGGCAAGCTGCTCCACGGCTACGAGACCGGCGTCCTGGTCCGCTCCCCCGAGGGCGGGTACGCCGAGAAGCACCTCCCGCTCCCCGAGGGCAAGGCCTACACGCTCACCGCCCGCGACGACGACCCGACGCCGGAGACGGTCGAGGAGATCGACGCCTCGGGTGCCACGGGCCGCAGCGCGCGCCTGCGCAAGCTGCGGGCCAAGCTGGCGACCGTGTTCTTCGCGGACAACGTGCAGAAGCCCACGGCCGAGGAGCTGCACGAGGCCCAGCACCACGCGGAGCACGAGCTCCACGAGCTCGAGTCGCAGATCGCCGCCGGCCCCAACCGGCACGGTCCGGCAGAGCACTGATCAACCAGCACGACCGCAGCCGACCCCGGCGCCGCGTCATCGCGGCGTTCGGGGTCGCTGTGTTCCTGCTCTGCAGCCTGGGCGCACTGAACCCGCCCATCACCGGCGACGTGTGGTCCGCCGACCTCGGAGCGTGGCGTCTCGCGACCAGCGGGACGCCGTGGGTCGACGGGGTCTCCCCCGACCAGCTGCCAGCGTGGCCCGGCGTCGACGACGTCGACAGCGACGCCCTGTGGACGGTGATCAACCCCGACAACGGGCACCGGGTCGTTGCTCGCAGCCCGGGAGCGATCCTCGCCGGCGTGCCCGCGTATGCGATCGCCGGCTGGTTCGACACCGACCGATCGGGCCGCTTCAGCGACGTTCCGGGATCTCTGTCCGCCTCCGCACTGGTCGCTCTGACCGCCGCCCTGCTGCTCCTGGCCGCGTCCCGCCTGGTCCCGGGCCCGGTCGCCGTTGCCTGCACCGCGGCCCTCGCCGCCGGCACGCCGCTGTGGAGCATCGCAGGCAACGACCTCTGGCCACACACGGTCGGAGTACTCGGAATCGCCGGCATGGCCGCCGCGGCCGCCCGCGAGCGCTGGTGGCTCGCGGGGATCCTCGGGGGTGTCGCGCTCGTCGGCCGCCTCCACCTCGCCGTCGTCGTCGCCGTGCTCGGCGTCGGCGTGGCGCTCGCCCGCCGGCAGCCGGGTATCGCCGTCCGCATCGCCGTCGGCAGTCTCCCCTTCGTCCTGCTGAGTTCCGTCTGGGGACACTGGCTGTACGGATCATGGAGCCCCACCGCAGGCTACGCCGCGAGCAGCCTCAGCGCGTGGCCGGCCTCGCGCAGCTGGCCGGAGCGCGCCGCTGACGTCGCCGGCATCCTCGTCTCCCCCGGCGTCGGCGTCCTGGTCTGGACGCCGTGCCTGCTCGTGCTCCTGCCGCTCCTCCGCGGCGCCTGGCGAGAAGCACCCGACTGGGTCCGGGCACTCGCCGTCGGCGGTGCGGTGTACCTCCTGATCCAGGTGTATCTGAACCCGTTCCAGGGTGGCACGGGGTTCTGGGGCTACCGGCTCCCGCTGGAGACGCTGTGCGCGTGCTTCCCGCTCCTCGCGCTCGCCGCGGCACGGCTCGGGCGGCGCGGCCGGACCGCGGCGGCCGTCCTGGTCGGGCTGCAGGTGGGCCTACTGGCCATCGGGGTCCTGTTCGGCGCCGCCTCGACCGACGGCGACGGCGACGGCTCCGCGTGGCGCTACAACCTCGCCCTGGACGCCCTGCGCGAGAACCCGCCCGCCTTCCTTGTCATCCTCGGCATCGGCGCCGGCGCGGCGTACCTCGCCGACCGGTGGATCGGGTCCGGACCGGCTGGGAGCGGTCGGCACCCGGCCTAGTCCCAACGGGCTAGGGCACCGCGGACTGTCGGCCACACTTGGGCGGGACGCATGTCGCGGAGCCGTCCTCCTCACTAACCTCGTCGACGTGAGCACGTCCCCCGCCTTCGATCGCACCGTCGTCGTGGTGCCGATGTACGACGAGGCCGGCATGGTCGGGTCCGTGGTCGCCGCTCTGCGCGAGGTCTTCCCGCACGTCGTGTGCGTGGACGACGGCTCCCGTGACGCGTCGGCGCAGGTCGCCCGGGAGGCGGGTGCGACGGTCCTGCGCCACCCGGTCAACCTCGGCCAGGGTGCGGCGCTGCAGACGGGCTTCGACTACGTGCTGCGCCACACCGACGCGACCCACGTCGTCACCTTCGACGCCGACGGCCAGTACCTCGTCGCCGACGCGGTCACGATGGTCGGCCTCGCCACGGACACCGGGACCGACATCGTCCTCGGCTCCCGCAACCTCGGTCGCACCGAGGGGCAGCCCCACGCCCGTCGCGTTCTCATGGCCGCGGCCCTGCGGTTCTCGCGCACCCTGACGGGCATCCGCCTGACCGACACCCACAACGGCCTGCGGGTGCTCAACCGCCGTGCCCTGGCCGCGATGAACCTGCGCCAGCGCGGCATGGCGCATGCTTCCGAGATCGAGTCCCGGATCGTCAGCGCCTCGCTCTCGTGGCGCGAGCACCCCGTCACCATGTGCTACTCGGACTACTCGCGCAGCAAGGGGCAGTCGAACCTCAACGCGCTGAACATCCTCTACGACCTCGCCAGCGACCGATTGCGATCACCGGCATGATCATCCGGATCTTCCTCATCGCGAGCATCGCCGTCGCGTCGTGGTGGCTGCTGCGCCACCCGACCGGCAACCGGCTCGCGCTCACCCGCCTCGCCGGGATGCTGGTCGCGGCCGCCGCGATCGTGAGCGTCCTGGCCCCCAGCCTCGTGTCCGACGTCGCTCACCGCGCAGGTGTCGAGGAGGGCCCGCACCTGCTGCTGTACCTCCTGATCGTCGTCTTCACGTTCACCTCGATCGCCCAGGCGATGCGGAACCGCGCGATCGAGCACCGCGTTGCCGAGCTGGCCCGCGCGCACGCCCTCCTGCAGGCGGCGTACGCCGAGCGCTGTGACTCCGACGCCTAGCAACCTCCCGTCGGTCGAGTTCGTCCTGCCGTTCTACGGAGACCCGGACCACCTGCTCGAGGCGGTCGACAGCATCCGCGCCCAGAGCGATCCCGAGTGGCGGTTGACCGTCCTCGACGACTGCTACCCCGATCCTGCGGCGAGCGCTGCCGTCGGCGACGGTGACCCACGGATCACCGTCGTCCGGCACACCGCGAACATCGGCCTGAACCGCAACTTCCAGGCATCCCTCGACGTCGCCACGGCCGACTACGTGGTGTTCATGGGCGGCGACGACCGGCTGCTCCCCGGGTATGTCGCGAGGATGCGTGAGACGGCGCGACGCACCGGTGCGGACATGATCCAACCCGGCGTCGAGGTGATCGACGAGCACGGCGCCCCTCATCTTCCGTTGGTCGATCGCGTCAAGCGGCTCCTGCGCCCCTCCCATCGCGACGTCCGTGTCCACTCCGGCCAGCGGGCCTCCGTCCGTCTCCTCACCGGCAACTGGACGACCTTCCCGGCCATCGCGTGGCGCAGGGAGGTAGCACAGGCGATCGGCTTCCGTCCCGGTTACGACATCGTCGTCGACCTGGCCCTGCTCCTCGACGTGCTCGCCGACCGTGGCACCCTCGCCGTCGACCCTGCTGTCACCTTCGAGTACCGCAGGCACTCCGCCTCCGTGTCGTCGGTGCAGGCGGAGTCGGGCACCCGCTTCGACGAGGAGGCGGCGTTCCTCGACCTGATGGCGCGCGACTACCGGCGCCGCGGCTGGCACGTCGCGGCCGCCGCAGCCAAGCTCCGCCTGACCCCGCGGTTGCACGCGCTCCTGGCCCGCCACCGTCGGCGGCCGATGGCCCGGCCTGACGCGCTCAGCTGAGCGCGGAACCCGCGACGTAGTCGTTCCAGGAGACGTTCCAGTCGCCCCAGCCGTTGCCGGGCTCCATCTGGCGGTCGGTGCCGACGTACTCGACCACGTCGCCGCGGCGGGTCATCGAGTAGAGCCAGGCGGCATTGTCGGTGCTCATGCCGGTGCAGCCGTGGGAGACGTTGGCGTGGCCCTGGGAGCCGACCGACCACGGCGCGGCGTGGATGAACTCACCGGAGCTGGTCAGGCGCATGGCCCACTTGACGTCGTCGATGTCGTAGGCCTCGGCGGAGCCGCGGGCGATGCCGACGGTCTCGGAGTTCATCCGCTTCTGGGCGTACTTCTCCATGATGACCTTGACGCCGGAGCGGGTCGTGAAGCCGGCCTTGCCGGTCGTGATCGGCAGCGTGCGCAGCAGCTTGCCGTTCTCGAAGACCTTCATCTGGTGGGTGCGCGCGTTGACCTTGTAGACGTGGGCGGCGCCGATCTCGAAGTCGACCCTGCGGTCCTCCTGGCCGTAGATGCCTGCGCCGGCGCTGACGCCGTTGACGCCGACGTCGACACTGACCTTGGTGCCGGCCTGCCAGTAGGACTCGGGGCGCCAGTGCGCCTCCTTGCTGCTGACCCAGTACCAGGAGCCCGGCTGTGCGGGCGTGGACGTGACGGTCATGTGCTTCTCGAAGCTCGCCTGGTCGGTGACCGGGAGGTCGAAGGTCACGATGACCGGCATGCCGACGCCGACCGTCTCGCCCTGCAGGGGCGCGATCGAGGCGTAGGTCTGCTGGTCCAGGCTCAGCGACTGGGTGGTGAAGGTGGAGATGCTCTCGACCTCCTTGCCGTCGCTGTTGCGGGCGACGGCGCGCACGCGGTAGCGGGTGTCGGGCTCGAGGCCGCCCGAGGACACCCAGCGGGCACCGTCGCCGCGGATCTGTCCCTCGACCCGGCCGGACTTCGACTTGAGCACCACCGAGCTCAGCGTGCCCTTGTCCGCCTTGACCCGGACCACCTTGTCGACAGGGACGCCGGACGCGTCGTCCTTGACATTGGTCGTCACGATCGCCTCGGAGGCAGCGGCCGCCGTGGTCTCGTCGCCTGCCGGGTCGTCTCCGCCGGGGACGAATCCCGAGCCGTCGCAGGCGGTCGCGACGAGCGCGACGGCAGCCAGCAGGGCGGCGGCGCGCAGGGCGCGCGAGCGGGAGCGTGTCAGCGGGGAAGGCACGGAACGAGGGTACCTGCCCCGCCCGGAGATTCCGGGCTGGAAAGCACGTCGGCGGTGTCACACCGTGAGGTGGGACACCGCCGACGAGGGTGCTGAGCGGGGCTCAGCGGGTGGATCAGGGTCGATCAGTGGGCGTAGACGCCGCGGTAGTACTCGAAGATCCAGCCACTCAGCGCGATCGCGCCGAGGACGAACCCGATGATCACGAGCCACCACGCCAGCATGGCCAGCGCGAGGACGATCACGCCGAGGCACGCGGCGCACCACAGCGGCCACCAGGAGTACGGCGGGAAGAAGCCCAGCTCGCCCGCGCCGTCGGCGATCTCGCCGTCCTTGAGGTCCTCCGGACGGGCGTCCATCCGGTTGGCGTGGAACCCGATGTAGAGCGTGACCATGGCGCACAGCAGCGTGGTCATCACCAGCGCGGAGGTGCCGGTCCAGTCGGCGCCGTGGTCACTGCCGTCGGTGATGAACCAGTAGGCAGGGCTGACCAGGACCAGGAAGATCGTGGTCACGCCGAAGATCCATGCTTCGACCTTCATCAGGCGTCGACCTCCTTGGCACCGGCGCCGGCGGCGACCGGCTCGTCGTACATCTCGATGGCGGCGATCTCCGGGTGGTGGAGGTCGAACGCCGGCGACTCCGAGCGGATCCGCGGGATCGAGTGGAAGTTGTGGCGCGGCGGCGGGCAGCTCGTGGCCCACTCCAGCGACCGGCCCCAGCCCCACGGGTCGTCGGTGTTGACCAGCGGACCCTTGCGCGAGACGTAGACGTTGTAGAAGAACGGCAGCATCGAGGAGGCGAGGATGAACGCGCCGATCGTCGAGACCTGGTTCAGCGTGGTGAAGCCGTCACGCGGCAGGTAGTCGGCGTAGCGCCGCGACATGCCCTCGATGCCCAGCCAGTGCTGGACCAGGAAGGTCGTGTGGAAGCCGATGAACAGCAGCCAGAAGTGGATCTTGCCGAGGCGCTCGTCGAGCATCCGACCGGTGAGCTTGGGCCACCAGAAGTAGAAGCCGGCGAACATCGCGAACACGACCGTGCCGAACACCGTGTAGTGGAAGTGCGCCACCACGAAGTAGGAGTCGGAGACGTGGAAGTCCAGCGGCGGACTGGCCAGGATGATGCCCGTCAGGCCACCGAAGAGGAAGGTCGTGAGGAAGCCGATCGACCAGAGCATGGGTGTGTCCATGCGCACTGAGCCGCCCCACATCGTGCCGATCCAGTTGAAGAACTTCACGCCTGTCGGTACGGCGATCAGGAACGTCATGCCGGAGAAGAACGGCAGGTTGACGGCCCCGGTGACGAACATGTGGTGCGCCCACACGGCCACCGAGAGGATCGCGATGCCGAGCGTCGCGCCGACCAGGCCGACGTAGCCGAAGATCGGCTTGCGGCTGAAGACCGGGAGGATCTCGGAGATGATGCCGAAGAACGGCAGGGCGATGATGTAGACCTCGGGATGCCCGAAGAACCAGAACAGGTGCTGCCACAGGATCGCCCCGCCGTGCGAGGCGTCGAACACGTGGGCGCCGATCTGGCGGTCGGCCTCGAGGGAGAGCAGCGCGCCGGCGAGGATCGGGAACGCGATCAGCACCAGGATCGCCGTGATCAGCACGGTCCAGACGAAGATCGGCATCCGGAACATGGTCATGCCGGGGGCACGCATGCAGATGATCGTGGTGATGAAGTTGACCGCACCGAGGATGGTGCCGAGACCCGCCATCCACAGACCCATGATCCACAGGTCACCACCGACGCCGGGGCTGTTGACCGAGTCGGACAGCGGCGTGTAGGCGAACCAGCCGAAGGACGCGGCGCCCTGCGGGGTGAGGAAGCCGGCGCCGGCGATCAGGCCGCCGAACAGGTACAGCCAGTAGCTGAACATGTTGAGGCGCGGGAACGCGACGTCGGGCGCGCCGATCTGCAGCGGCATGATCGCGTTGCCGAAGCCGAAGAACAGCGGCGTCGCGAACAGCAGCAGCATGATCGTGCCGTGCATCGTGAAGAGCTGGTTGTAGAGCTCCTCGTTGACGATCTGGCTGCCCGGATAGGCGAGCTCGGACCGGATGAGAAGCGCCATGATGCCGCCGGCCATGAACCAGGCCAGTGCGGTGCCGAAGTACAGGTTGCCGATCAGCTTGTGATCGGTCGTGGTCATCGCGCGGACGATCTGCTGGCCGAGCGGCTTGCGCTGGCTGAGGTCCGCGGAACGCGCGAGAGTGGTCACTCGTGCTCTCCCTCGTCGTCGTTGATGGGCTGCTTGGCGTACTTGCCGCCTTCGACAGGCTCGTCCGACACGTGGTCGGGGTCCTTGGCCAGGTCGGCGAGGTAGGCCTCGTAGTCAGCCTCGGAGACGACCTTCACGTTGAAGAGCATCCGCGAGTGGTAGACACCGCACAGCTCGTAGCACTTGCCGTCGTAGTCGCCGATCTCGGTCGGCGTCACCTGGTAGGAGTTCTTGTTGCCCGGGACGACGTCCATGCGCATCGCGAAGGCCGGGATGCCGAAGTTGTGGATGACGTCGGGGCTGCGCAGCTGGAACTCGATGGTCTTGTCGACCGGGATCACGAGGTCCGGGATGTCCTCACCGGTGCCGGAGACGAAGACGTTCTTGCCCTCGTAAGGCTGGTTGAACGTCCACTGCCACTTCTGGCCCACGACCGTGACGACCACGTCGGGGTTGGGGTCGTGCTCGAGTGCGATGTTCTGCACTCGCACGGTCTGCGAGAAGAACGCGATGACCATGATGACCGGGAAGATCGTGTAGAAGATCTCGATCGGCAGGTTGTAGCGCGTCTGCACGGGGACCTCGTCGTCGCTGCGACGACGGAACCAGATCGGGACGCCGATGATGAGCGCCCACGTGATGACACCGGTCACCAGCGCGGCGATCCAGGCGCCCTGCCACAGGTGCAGGATGTGCTCACCCTGCGTGGTCGTGATCTCCGGCATGCCGAACCGTTCCCACTGGGTATCGGTCGAGCAGCCGGACAGCGCGAGCGCGAGTACGACGAATCCGGCGAGCGGGGTCGCGCGACGGAAACGTCGCTGCGCGCCACGCGTGCGCTCGGGGTGCCACCAGCCCACGAACGAGCCTTCCTCTCGAGGGTCAGAACCACTGCGAACACTAGCGGAGTGCGGCCCCGGTCGGGGCAAGGGGTCCTTCCGTTGGGGTGTTCTAGGGTTCGGATGTGAGCAGTACCTCCGAGGTCTACCTCGACTCGGCCTCGTCGACCCCGCTCCACCCGGCGGCCCGGGACACCCTGCTGGCCGCCCTGGACCGCGGGTACGGCGACCCACGGCGCCTGCACGCCGCCGGGCGCGACGCGCGACTGCTCCTCGACAACGCCCGGGCGGTCGTGGCCGAGTGCCTCGGCGCCCGGCCCGACGAGGTGGGCTTCACGGCCTCGGGGACCGACGCCGTGCACCGCGGCCTGCTGGGCCTGACCGCGGCGAGCGGGCGCGACGGGATCGTGCACGGAGCGGTCGAGCACTCCGCGGTGCTCCACGCCGCCGCCTGGCGTCCCTCCCCCGCCCAGGCGAGCATCCCGGTCGACGCGCTCGGCCATGTCGACCTCGCCGCGCTGGCCGGGGCGGCGCGCCTCCCCGGCGTGGGCGCGGTGGCGCTGCAGGCCGCCAACCAGGAGGTGGGGACGGTGCAGCGGGTCGACGGGCTCGACCTGCCGGCCGGCGTACCGCTGCTGGTGGACGCGGCCGCCGCCGTCGGCCACGTGCCGCTCCCCCGCCGGTGGGACGCGCTGACCGCGTCGGCGCACAAGTGGGGCGGCCCGGCCGGCGTCGGCGTGCTGGCCGTCAGGCGCGGCACCCGGTGGACCAACCCGTTCCCGGGTGACGACGGCCTGGACCAGCTGGGCGGCTTCCCCGACGTGCCCGCGGCGCTCGCCGCGGCGGCCGCGCTGCAGGCCGTCCTGGCGGAGCGGGAGGAGGTCGCCGCGCGCCAGCACGCGCTCGTCGACCGGATCCGGGCGGCTGCGGCGGCCCTGCCCGACACCGAGGTCGTGGGCGATCCGGTGGCCCGGCTCCCCCACCTGGTGACGTTCTCCTGCCTCTACGTCGGCGGCGACGAGATCGTCAGCGCGCTCGCGCGGCGCGGCTTCGGCGTCGCCAGCGGCTCGGCCTGCACCGCCTCGACGCTCGAGCCCAGCCACGTGCTGGCCGCGATGGGCGCCCTCACGCACGGCAACGTGCGGGTCTCGCTGGGCCGCGACACCACCGCCGCGCAGGTCGAGGCGTTCTGTGCCGCCCTCGCCGACGAGGTCGGCCGGATCCGGGCGGAGGCCGGTCTGTGACCACCGAGATCGACTGCCGCGACCTGCCCTGCCCGCGCCCGGTCATCGAGCTCGCGAAGGCGCTGCCGACCGTGGAGGTCGGCGACCTGCTCGCCGTGGTCGCCCGCGACCCGGCGGCGCGGCACGACGTGCCGGCGTGGTGCCGGATGCGCGGGCAGGAGTACGTCGGCGAGGAGCGCGCCGCGGACGGCGCGCCCCGCTACGTGGTGCGGCGCCTCAGCTGAGGTACTTGGCGACCTCGTCGGCCGCGTCGTCGCCGTACGAGTCGCGGATGCGCGCGACGAACTGCTCGTGGGTGAACTCGTACTCCTGGGTGCCGACGGTCTCGACGACGTAGGCGGCGAGCACGCAGCCGACCTGGGCGGCGCGCTCGAGCGAGGTGCCCCACGACAGCGCGGCCAGGAAGCCGCCCCGGAAGGCGTCGCCGACGCCGGTCGGCTCGACCGCGGCGACGTCCTTGGCGGCGGGAACCTCGAAGGAGGTGCCGTCGCTGGAGGTGACCCGGACGCCGTCCTTGCCGAGCGTGGTGACCTGCAGGCCGACCTTGGAGAGGACCTCCTCGGCGCTCCAGCCGGTCTTCTTCTCGATGACGTGCGACTCGTACTCGTTGGAGAACAGGATCGCCGCCCCCTCGATGAGGTCGCGGATCAGGTCGCCCTCGGCGAACGCGAGCTGCTGGGAGCAGTCGGCGATGAAGGCGTAGCCGCGCTGGCGGCACTCCTCGGTGTGCCGCTTCATGGCGTCGGGGTCGTCGGCACCGATGAGGACGTACGCCGGCGCGCCGACCCGCTCGACGATCGGCAGCAGCTCGATCTGGCTGGCCTCGCTCATCGCGCCCGGGTAGAAGGACGCGAACTGGGCCATGGTGGTGTCGGTGGTGCACACGAAGCGGGCGGTGTGCTTGCTCTCCGAGATGTGCACGGAGTCGCAGTCGACGCCGTTGCGCTCGAGCCAGGAGCGGTAGTCGGCGAAGTCCTCGCCCGCGGCACCGACGAGCACGGGCCGCAGCCCGAGCCGGGCCAGCCCGAAGCACATGTTGGGCGCCACGCCCCCACGGCGGATCTCGAGGTCGTTGACCAGGAACGAGACCGACAGCTTGTCGAGCTGCTCGACGACCAGCGAGTCGGCGAACTTCCCGCCGAAGGTCATCAGGTGGTCGGTGGCGATCGAGCCGGCGATCAGGAGGGAGCCCGTGGGTGCAGTCACGATACGAAAGGTTAACCGAGCCGTAGCCGGCGCGACGGCGTTCCCCCTGGGAGTACTGGAAAGTAACGCTTAGCGTCGAAGACATGCCGCCGTACGAAGAGATCGCCAGCCCCGCCGACCTGCACGCCGACTGCCAGGCCGTCAGCCGGCGCCTCCAGGACGCCGCCGTCAAGGCCACCCGACCCGCGCCGAGCATCCACTTCGACGACCAGCCGCGCGAGGTGCCGAAGCGCGACATCCAGATCTCCGAGGCCGCCCAGCGCCTCGCCAACGCGCTGCACCTCCACCTGGACTGACGGGTTGAGTTGCCACTTTCTCACCGTTGAATTGCCACAGCCGCACGGGTAGCCCGTGCGGCTGTGGCAATTCAACGGTGAGAAAGTGGCAACTCAACCTCAGTGGAACGAGTCGCCGCAGGCGCAGGAGCCCGTGGCGTTCGGGTTGTCGATCGTGAAGCCCTGCTTCTCGATCGTGTCGACGAAGTCGATGACCGCGCCGTTGAGGTAGGGCACGCTCATCCGGTCGACGACGACGGCCACGCCGTCGAAGTCGGTGACGATGTCGCCGTCGAGGGTGCGCTCGTCGAAGAAGAGCTGGTAGCGCAGGCCCGAGCAGCCGCCGGGCTGCACCGAGATGCGCAGGGAGAGGTCGTCGCGACCCTCCTGCTCGAGCAGGCTCTTCACCTTCGTGGCCGCCACCGGGCTCAGGTTGATCTGGTCCTCACGGCGCTCGAGGTCCACCGGGGCCGCGACGGTCGTGGTCGCGCCGGGGGCCTCGTGGCTGTGGCCGCCTCCGCAGCAGCTGTCGCTCATGCTCACTCCAGGGTGTGTCAGTCGGTGTAGCCAAAGGGTGTTCGACTAGCCCAATGGTCGCACAGTCCTGGTTATTCCCCCCAGACGAGGACCGGCTTGACCACCGTCCCCGCCCTGGAGTCGGCCACCGCGTCGGCGATCTTCTCGAACGGGTATGTCGTGACGAGGTGGTCGACGTCGAACCTGCCCGCCTCTCGCAGCGCGATCAGCTCGGGGATCGTGACCAGCGGATCGGCCTCCCCCTCGATCGAGGAGCGCACGATCTTGCCGCTCGAGAGCAGGTCGATCGCGTCGATGGTGTACTCCGGCGCGCCGAGCCCGAGCGCGACCAGCATGCCGCGGGTGCGCAGCGAGCGCTGGGCCTGCAGTACGACGGCCGGGATGGCCGTCGTGTCGATGGCGTACGTCGCCCCGCCGCCGGTCACCTCGCGGACCCGGTCCTCGACCGGTGCGGCGCCCTCCTCGGTCGGGTCGAGCGCGATCGCCCCGTAGCCCGCGGCCGTCTCGCGGCGCGAGGCGACCGGGTCGACGGCGACCACGGTCTCCACGCCGGCGCCGCGGGCGACGGCGATCGCGGCGAGGCCGACCGCGCCGGCGCCGTACACGACGATGCTCTCGCCGGGCGCGGGGTCCAGGACGTTGAGCACCGTGCCGGCACCGGTCTGGAAGCCGCAGGCGAAGGGTGCCAGGCGGGTGAGGTCGAGCCGCTTGTCGACGACGACGCAGTTGTCGGCGTACGCGAGGGCGTGGCGGGCCAGGCTGGACTGGCCGAAGAAGCTGCCGAAGACGGTCTGGCCGCCCCCATCCTCCTGGCTCCGCTTCATGGTGGTCGAGCCGTCGGCGCGCATGCCCATGTAGTTGAGCAGCAGGGACTGCTCGCAATAGCCGACGTCGCCGGCCAGGCACGGCGCGCACTGCCGGCAGGAGCGGAAGCTCAGCACCACGTGGTCGCCGACCTCGATGCCGCTGACGGCGGCACCGACCTTCTCCACGACGCCGGTGCCCTCGTGGCCGACGACGGTCGGCAGCATCTCCTGCGGCAGCATGGTCGGCACGGTCAGGTCGGTGTGGCACAGGCCGGTCGCGACGATGCGGACCAGGACCTCGTCGTCGCGGGGCTCCTCGAGCTCGACCTCGGCGGCGACGAACTCGCCACCGGGCTCCTCGACGAGGTAGGCAGTCGTCTTCACGCGTCACGCTCCAGCCAGAAGTAGTAGAGGTCGTCGATGCCGAAGGTCCCGGCGAGCTTGCCGTTCATGATGCCCATGACGGTGTCGGCGTCCACCTTCTTGAAGTGGTCGAGGACGGGCATCTTGTCGTAGACCATCGTGGCCGTGACCTCGCCGCGGAAGCCGACGGGCCACAGTGACGCCTCGCCGCCGCCACCGGCCGCGAGGTTGGAGTAGAGCTCCCCGTTCTCGTCGCGACAGACCAGCGGGACCGCCTCGAGCGGGCTGTCGAAGCGCTTGCCGTGCCAGCGCACCTTCTCCAGCACGCTGCTGGCGACGTGCCCGGTGGCGAAGTCGCCGCCCCGCCAGGCACCGAGCATCTCCTCGACCTCCACGGTCGCGAGGTCGGCCCAGAGGGCGTCGAGGTCGGCGGGGTCCGCGTGCTCGGCGGCCCGGAGCTCGTCGAAGCGGGTTCTGATGTCCGTCACCCGGGCAATCTAGAACACGTTCCACTCTTGGCGCGAGTGGCTCAGCTCGACCAGGTGCGGGCGACCCTGGCCGCGAGCTCGCTCAGGGCACCCGACGGGTCGGCGAAGGCCCGCTCCTCCCCCACGGCGTCGACCAGGGAGTACGCCGCGTCCATGCCGAGCGCGCGCATCTCCCGGGACCCGACGAGCACCTGGCCGGCCAGCGCCACGCACGGGCGCAGCGCGTCGGCTGCGATCGCGGCCACCCCGGCCGGGACCTTGCCGGCGCGGCTGCTGAAGTCGAAGGCGCCCTCGCCGGTGATGACCAGGTCGGCGTCGCGGGCCTGGCGGGCCAGGCCGACCGCCTCGGCGACCAGCTCGATGCCGGAGACGCGGGTGCCGCCCAGCAGCATCAACGCGAAGCCGAGCCCGCCGGCCGCACCGGCGCCGGGCTCGAGGGCCACCCGCCGGTCGGTCGCGGCCGCGAAGCTCTCGAGGAACCCGTCGAGCAGGACCTGGGTCTCTTCGTCGAGGCCCTTCTGGGGGCCGAAGGTCTTGCTCGCACCGAACAGCCCGGTGAGCGGGTTGTCGACGTCGGTCGCCGCGATGATCTCGACGCCGTCGACCAGGCCGCGCGGGATGCTCAGGTCGACCCGGCTCACCCCGTCGAGGAAGATCCCGCCGACGTCCAGCGCGACGTCCGCGTCCGCACCGAGCGCGGCGAGCAGGCCGGCTCCCCCGTCGTTGGTCCCCGAGCCACCCAACCCGACCACCACCCGGCGGGCGCCGGCGTTGACCGCCTCGAGGAGCAGGCGGCCGACGCCGACCGTCGTACCGAACTCGCCGAGCTTGCCGTCCGTCAGGTGGACGCCGCAGACCTGGGCGCTCTCGACGTAGACGGTGTCGCCCACCTCGAGGATCGTGGCCGGGACCTCGTGGCCCTGCGGCGCCTCGCCGACGACGGCGAGCAGCTCGCCGCCGAGGGTCGCGTGCAGGACGTCGACGAACCCGGGCCCGCCGTCCGACATGGGGGCGAGCACGACCTCGTCGTCGGGCGCGTGCCGGCGCCAGCCGGCCGCGATGGACTCGGCGGCCTCGACCGCCGTCAGGGTGCCCGCGAACTTGTCGGGGGCGACCAGGATCCGCATGCGTCACATCATGGGGGACGTCTACGGTCACAGGTGTGCAAGACGTGCTGATCCGACCGATGACCGACGCCGACGTACCCCTGGCCGAGGGGATCAGCGACGACGCCTTCTTCGCCCTCGACGTCGCCAACCGGCTGCCCGCCGCGCCCCCGCCCGAGCGCCGCTCCGCCTCGCACAGCGCGGCCTGGGAGGCCCGTACCCGGGGCTTCCTGGCCTCCGACCCGGACGGATGCTGGGTCGCCGTTCAGGACGACGAGGTGGTCGGGTTCGCGACCAGCTTCCGCCGCGAGCGGGTCTGGTGCCTGGCGACCTTCGCGGTCCGGCCGGGCCTGCAGGGGGCCGGGATCGGCGCGCAGGTGCTCGACGCCGCGCTGGCGTACGGCGCCGACACGCCCCGCGGGATGCTCGCCGCCTCCGTCGACCCCCGGGCGCTGCGCCGCTACCACCTGGCCGGGTTCCGGCTGCACCCCCAGCTCGCCCTGCACGGTGCGATCGACCGGTCGGTGCTGCCGGCCCTGACCGGGGTGCGCGAGGGCGACGCCGACGACCTGGCCTGGATGGACGACCTGGACCGCGCCCACCGGGGCGGTCCGCACGGCGCCGACCACGAGCGGCTGCTGGCCGCCGGCCGGCTGGTCGTGACGACCGACCGCTCGGGCTACGCCTACACGAACGGCCGGGTCATGGCGTTGCTCGCGGCCCGCGACGAGGACGCCGCGCGCACCCTGCTGTGGGAGTGCCTCGCGAGCGCCGAGGAGCGCTACGAGATCGCCCACGTGACGTCGGCGAACTACTGGGCGGTCGAGGTCGGCCTGACCGCCCGGCTGGACCTGGTCGCCCGCGGCCACCTCGGCCTGCGCGGCATGGACCCGCCCTCGCCGTACGTGCACCACGGTGCGCTGTTGTGACGGGCTTAGCCCGGATCCGGGCTTAGGATCGGACCGTTGGCGCGACCGTCCGGTCGCCCTCGGACAGGGAGCCCGATGCCTCGCCGTGCGCACGACTTCCGCGGCCTGACTCCGCTGGGCCGGCTGAAGGTGCTGCGTGCCGTCCAGCACCGGCCCGGCAGCCTCCTGGCCGAGATCGCCGAGGCCACGGGGCTGCACGTCAACACCGCGCGGGACCACCTCGGCGTGCTCGAGGAGGAGGGCCTGGTCGCCCGTCACACGGTCGCGACGAAGCGGCGCGGACGCCCGCCGGTGGCCTTCGTCCCCGTGAGCGACACCAGCCAGAACCCCCGGGCGGCCCAGCGGGCCGCGGAGGCGGCCCAGCGGGGCGACCTGCTGCGCAAGCTCGCCCCGCACCCCGCTCACGGGGGGTCACTCGGCGAGGGGGCCGCCCACCAGCTCGACGTGCTCTACGAGCACCTCGACGACACCGGCCTCGAGCCGGTGGTCGACGTCGAGGACCTCACGATCGGGCTGACACCCTGCCACTACGGCGACGTGAGCGCCGAGGAGCGGCCGATGGTGTGCTCGGTCCACACCCGGCTGGTCGAGTCGATGCTCGAGCAGGTCCCCGGCCCTCTGGAGCTGGGCACGCTCCAGCCGTTCGTCACGCCGCGGTCGTGCGTGGTCCGGCTGCGCCGTACCGATGCTGCCGGCAGCGCCGGCACCGACTGAGGTCCCGGCGGGTCAGGCCGGCTGCTGCACCCACAGGTCGGGCCCGAACACCTCGTAGTGGATGTTGCCCGACTGCACGCCCTGACCGATCAGCGTGCGGCGAGCCTCCTGCATGAACGGGATCGGGCCGCACATCACCACCTGCGCCTGCTCCGGGATCTCCACGTCCGACAGGTCCATGCGGCCCGCCCGTGCTGGGTGCAGCGTGGGCGCGGAGTCGGCGCGCTCCTCGTACCAGTTCTGTGCCCGGGCGTCCGCCATCGCCAGCACCCTGCGCCGCAGCTCGACGTAGAGGGTGTGGTCGTCGTGGGACCGGTCGGCGTGGAACAGCCGCACCGTCCGGGCCGGCTGCCGACGGGACAGGTCCGCCATGATCGCCAGCACCGGCGTGATGCCGATTCCCGCGGACACCAGCACCAGGGGGACCTCGGACTCGTCGAGCACCACGTCCCCGCACGGCTGGGAGACGTCGAGGACGGCGCCCGGGACTGCGTGCTCGTGCAGCCAGCCGGACACCTGGCCGTCGGGGGCGCCGTCGGTGCCGCGCATCCGCTTGACGGTCACCCGCAGCGAGTCGTTGCCGGGGCCGGAGGAGATCGTGTACTGCCGCGGCTGGCGGGTGCCGTCCGGCAGGTCCACGGCGATCGCGACGTACTGGCCCGTGCGGTGCGGGAGGACCTCGCCGTCGAGGGGGACCAGCACGAGCGAGAACACGTCCTCAGACTCCTCGACCCGCTCGGCGACCCGGTGCGGGCGCCACGGGTGGGCCGGGTCGGTGCCGTGGCCGGCGTACAGGCGGGCCTCCTCGGCGATCAGGGCGGTGGCGAAGAGCCAGTACACCTCGTCCCACGCGGCGGCCACCTCCGGCGTGACCGCCTCGCCCAGCACGGTCTTGACGGCCTTGAGCAGGTGGTGCCCGACGATCGTGTACTGGGCCGCATGGATGCCCAGGGAGACGTGCTTGTGGGCGATGCGACGCAGCACCGGGCCGAAATCGGGTGCGTCCGGGTCGATGAGATGGACGGCGAAGGCGACGACCGACGCGGCGAGCGCCTTCGGCTGCTCGCCGACCGCCTGGTTCGCCCGGTTGAACACGTCGAGCAGCTCCGGGCGGGCGGCGAACATGTCCGGGTAGAAGACGCCGGTGATCGCCTCGGCGTGCTCGGCCACGACGCCCGCGGTGGCGGCGACGACGGCTTCGGACTCGGTGGACAGCTTCATGGGGACCCCTTGGTGAGGCTGGGTGGTGGACGAACACCTGATCCTGTCCACGGCCGGCGAGACACCGATCCCTGTTCGGCCGTGACTATTCGCGGGGCTGGCCGGGGAACGGCGGGATCCGCGGCCAAACTAGGATGACTCCATGACCACCGTTGACCTCCCGCTGCTGCCGCTGGGCCGTGGCACGGACGCGCTCTCCGAACGCGGCGTCGACTGCCCCGGCGACCTGCCGGCGCCCTCCGACCCGGACCTGGTGGCGCGCGCCCGCGCGGCCAAGGAGAAGCTCGGCGACCGGCTGTTCGTGCTCGGGCACCACTACCAGCGCGACGAGGTCATCCAGTTCGCCGACGTCACCGGCGACTCCTTCAAGCTCGCCCGTGACGCGGCGGCCCGCCCCGACGCGGAGTACATCGTCTTCTGCGGCGTGCACTTCATGGCCGAGTCCGCCGACATCCTCACCGGCCCCGACCAGAAGGTGATCCTCCCCGACCTCGCCGCCGGCTGCTCGATGGCCGACATGGCGCGGATCGCCCAGGTCGAGCGGGCCTGGGAGGCGCTGGCCGCCGCTGGCGTCCAGGACGTCGTCGTGCCGGTCACCTACATGAACTCCAGCGCCGACATCAAGGCGTTCTGCGGCCGCAACGGCGGTGTCGTGTGCACCTCGTCGAACGCGGAGGTCGCCCTCGACTGGGCGTTCCAGCAGAAGGGCCCCGACACGAAGGTGCTGTTCCTCCCCGACCAGCACCTCGGCCGCAACACCGCGGTCCTGCAGCTCGGGTACTCCCTCGACGAGTGTGTCGTGTGGAACCCGCTGATGCCCAACGGCGGCCTGACCGCCGAGGAGCTCGCGGGCGCCCGGATGATCCTGTGGAAGGGCCACTGCTCGGTCCACGGCCGGTTCTCCGCCGACGTGGTCGACGAGCTGCGCGCGAAGGTGCCGGACCTCAACGTCCTGGTCCACCCCGAGTGCCAGCACGAGGTCGTGCTCAAGGCCGACCTGGTCGGCTCGACCGAGTTCATCATCAAGACCATCGAGGCCGCGCCCGCTGGCTCGAGCTGGGCGATCGGCACCGAGCTCAACCTGGTGCAGCGCCTGGCCAACGCGCACCCGGACAAGAACATCATGTTCCTGGACCGCAACGTCTGCTACTGCTCGACGATGAACCGGATCGACCTGCCCCACTTCGTGTGGGCGCTGGAGAACCTCGTCGAGGGCGTCGTCGTCAACCAGATCGAGGTCGACCCGCAGACCGAGGCCGACGCGCTGGCCGCCCTCCAGCGGATGCTGGACCTGCCCGGGAAGTCCCACCGTGACTGACGCCCTCCCGCCGTGCCCGGAGTGCTCGAGCGCGTACACCTACGAGATGGGCGACCTGCTGGTCTGCCCCGAGTGCGCCCACGAGTGGTCGCCCGCCGAGGCCGCGGCGGCCGCTGACGAGGCGGCGGCCGCGGGCGTCGTACGCGATGCCAACGGGAACGCCCTCGCCGACGGCGACGACGTCATCGTGGTCAAGGACCTGCCGGTCAAGGGCGCGCCGAAGCCGATCAAGTCCGGCACCAAGGTCCGCAACATCCGCCTCGTCGCCCCCGACATCCGGGTCGGCGACCACGACATCGACTGCAAGGTCGACGGGTTCGGCCCGATGCAGCTCAAGTCCAGCCTGGTCCGGAAGGCCTGATCGTGTTCAAGCGCACCAAGTCCCCCGCCGCCCCCGAGCCCGCACCGGACGGTGAGGGCAAGGTCGGCGGAAAGGGCCGCCCGACGCCGACGCGCAAGGAGGCCGAGGCCGCCGCCAAGGCGCGCGCCAAGGCACCCACCGACCGCCGCGACGCCTCGCGTCGCCAGCGGGAGTACCGCGCCGAGGAGAGCCGCAAGATCCGCCAGGGCATGAAGAGCGGCGACGAGCGCTACTTCCTGCCCCGCGACAAGGGCCGGGTGCGCCGCTTCATCCGCGACTACGTCGACCGCCGCTTCTCCATCGTCGAGATGGTCATCCCGTTGATGATCATCGGCCTGATGCTCGGCTACACCGGCAACTCGGCGCTCGTGCAGGCCTCCAGCATGGTCCTGCTCGCCACCGTGCTGTTCGTCGTGACCGACATGCTCGTCCTCCGCTTCCGGCTGCGCCGCGAGCTGCGCACCCGCTTCCCCGACGAGCCGCTCAAGGGCACGACCTACTACGCGCTGACCCGGTCGATGCAGATGAAGTTCATGCGCCTGCCCAAGGCCCGCGTCAAGATCGGGCAGCCGCTGCCCGAGGACTACGACAAGTAGCACCAAGCATGCGCTAGGTTTCAGGCGCATGAAGGTCATCGCCGCGCTGCACGGCCCCGGCCCCGCCCTGCTCGAGCCCGCGTTCCGCGCGGAGGTCGCCGCGACCGGCGCCACCCGCCTGCAGGTCAACGTCGACGACGACGAGGTCGCGCCGGCGATGAGGTTCGGCCCCGGTACGCCGATCACGGCCGTGGTGACGGCGTGGACGGACCGCGACCCCGCGCCCCTTCTCGACGTCGTACGACGCCACGACCCGGACGTGCACGCGTGGTCGGTGGACGAGCGCGAGCCGCTGGTCCCGCCCGCGGTGGCCGACGGCGCACGCACCGACGCGCTGGCGAACCTGGCGTTCCTGCGCCGCCCGGCGGCGATGCCGCACGCTGCCTGGCTCGCCGACTGGCTGGACCGCCACACGCAGGTAGCGATCGACACGCAGGGCACCTTCGGCTACGTCCAGAACCCGGTCGTCGCGCACCTCACCGACGGCGGACGCGACGTGGCCGGCATCGTCGAGGAGCTGTTCCCCATGGCGGCGATGGCCGACCAGCACGCGTTCTACGGCAGCGGTGGCGACGAGGAGGAGCTCCAGCGCCGGTTCACGACGCTGATGGACAGCTGCGCCCGGTTCGGCGCCGCCGAGGGTCTCGACCTGGTGCCGACGAGCCGCTACCGCTTCACGCTGTAGGAACGACCCCATCCCTGACGGCAGGCCGAGATCGCTCCGCGCGTGCCGTGCGGCAGCCGGAGGTCGTCGCGCCGCCCGCCGCTTCTGCACGGAGGAGCGAGCGAGGAACGAGCGAGCGGGGGAGGAAGAAACGGCGTTGGCAGGCGGCGCGACATGCGCGCGAGGCGCGCCAGGCAGCTCAGCCCAGGATCTCCGAGCGCCGCGGCGAGCGGGTCAGCGCCGGGTCGGAGGTGACGACGCCGTCGAGCGCCCCGTCGATCGCTGCCAGGGTGTCGGCGTCGAGCGTGATCCCGGCGGCCTTGACGTTCTCGGTGACCTGCTCGGGCCGGCTGGCGCCGATGATCGCGGCCGAGACGTTGTCGTTCTGCAGCACCCAGGCGACGGCGAGCTGGGCCAGGGACAGGCCGGCGGCGTCGGCGATCGGCTGCAGCAGCTGGACCCGCTCGAGCACGTCGTCACGCAGCCAGCGGCTGATGTCGTTGGCGCCGCCCTTCTCGTCGGTGGCCCGGGAGCCGGCGGGAGGCGCCTGGCCGGGACGGTACTTGCCGGTCAGCACGCCCTGGGCGATGGGCGACCAGACGATCTGGCCGATGCCGAGCTCGCGGCAGGTCGGGACGACCTCGCTCTCGATGACCCGCCAGAGCATGGAGTACTGCGGCTGGTTGGAGACCAGCGGCACCCGCAGCTCGCGGGCCAGCTCGGCGGCCGACCGGATCTCCTCGGCCCGCCACTCCGATACGCCGATGTAGAGCGCCTTGCCCGACCGTACGACGTCCGCGAACGCCACCATGGTCTCCTCGAGCGGCGTCTCGTGGTCGTAGCGGTGGGCCTGGTAGAGGTCGACGTAGTCGGTGCCGAGCCGGCGCAGCGAGCCGTCGATCGACTCCAGGATGTGCTTGCGGGACAGCCCGTGGTCGTTGTGCTTGCCGGGCCCGGTCGGCCAGAAGACCTTGGTGAAGATCTCCAGGCCCTCGCGCCGCTCGCCGGCCAGCGCCCGGCCGAGCACGGTCTCGGCGGCGGTGTTGGCGTAGACGTCGGCGGTGTCGAAGGTGGTGATCCCCTCGTCGAGCGCGCGGCGCACGCAGGCCAGCGCGCCGTCCTCCTCGACCTGGGAGCCGTGGGTGATCCAGTTGCCGTAGGCGATGGCCGAGATGCGGAGGCCACTCGCCCCGAGGTTGCGAATCTCCATGCCCCGACCATAGGGCGCGGCTCCTCATCCCGCGCCTGCTGCGCGGACTTTCGGACTCGATCTGGCTGCGTTGGCGTCGCTCGAAGGGCGATCCAGCACGTCAACGCTCCGCCGCCTTGCCAGATCGGCCCGAGAGCCCGCTCGCGACGGCGCGGGACAAGGAGCCACACCCTAGTCGCCGATGCCACACCCCCGCCCTGACAGGATGGCCGGCATGGTCGTTGCTGACGTCTCCGTACGGGTCGCCTGGCCGGCCGACGCCACCGGGATCGCGGCGGTCCAGCTGCGCGCCTGGCAGGAGCGGTACGACGCCGGCCCGGCCCTCGACGTCCCCACCCTCACCGAGGCGTGGCGCCAGTCCCTCTCCCGGCCCCCGGAGGCCCGGCACCGCGCCCTCGTGGCGCTCGCCGGCGACCAGGTCGTCGGGTTCGCGCTGACCGGCCCGAACGCCGATCCCGACGCCGATCCGGCCGCCGACGGTGAGATGGCCGAGTTCACCGTGAGTCCGGACGCCACCCGCGCCGGGCACGGCTCGCGACTGCTGCAGGCCTGCGCCGACACCCTGGCCGCCGACGGCTTCGCACGTGCCGTGTGCTGGCTGGACGCGACCGACGACGTGCTGCGGGCCTTCTTGACCAGTGCCGGCTGGGAGGCGGACGGCGCGAGCCGCGAGCTCGCCGACGAGTCCGGTACGACGCTCAAGCAGGTCCGGCTGCACACCGGTCTCGCATAGCCCGTGGCCGAGCCGACCAGGCGGACCGTGATCCGCGACAGCCTCGGCGTCGCGATCGCGACCGGCACCTACGGCCTGAGCTTCGGCGCGGTCGGCGTCGCGTCCGGGCTGAGCCTGGCCCAGACCTGCGCGCTCTCGCTGGTCATGTTCACCGGCGCCTCGCAGTTCGCGCTGGTGGGCGTCCTGGGGTCGGGTGGAACGCCGATCGCGGGGGCGCTGACGGCGATGCTGCTCGGCACCCGCAACGCCCTCTACGGCCTGCGCCTGGCTCCCCTGCTCGGCTATCGAGGCTGGCGCCGGGCAGCCGCGGCACAGGTCCTCATCGACGAGTCGACCGCGATGGCGGTGACCCGTCCCGACCGAGACCTGGCGCGCACGGGGTTCCTCACCACCGGGGTGACGATCTTCGTGCTGTGGAACCTCACCACGTTCGCCGGTGCGGTGGCCGGCGAGCAGCTCGGCGACCCGCGCGACCTCGGCCTGGACGCAGCCGTGGGCGCAGCCTTCCTCGCGCTGCTGTGGCCACGGCTGACCACGCCGGTGCTGAAGGCGACCGCGGCCCTGGCTGCACTGGTGGCGGCGGGCGCGGTGACGGTGACCCCGGCCGGCGTACCCGTGCTGGTGGCGGCCGGCGTCGCCGTGCTCGTGGGAGCGCTGACCCGGTGATGTGGTGGGCGGTGCTCAGCGCCGGCGTCGGCTGCTACCTGCTCAAGCTGGCCGGGCTCTCCGTGCCCGCACGGGTGCTCGGCAACCCGCTGGTGGCCCGGATCGCGGACCTGATCCCGGTCGCCCTGCTGGCCGCCCTGGTGACGGTGCAGGTGCTCGCCGCGCCCGAGGGCCGCGCGCTGGTGCTCGATGCACGGGTGCTGGCGCTGGGCGTGGCCGTGCTGCTCCTCCTCGCACGGGCGCCGTTCCTGGTCGTCGTGTTCGGCTCGGCCGCGGCCGCCGCGCTGGTCCGGCTGCTCTGAGCGCCGGGGAGGCTAGCCGAGGTCGAGGAAGTGCTCCAGGCCCACCGTCAGGCCCGGGAACGACCCGATCCGGCGTACGCCGGTCAGCACGCCGGGCGTGAACGAGACCCGGTCGAGTGAGTCGTGGCGGATGGTCAGGGTCTCCCCCAGCCCGCCGAGGATGACCTCCTGGTGGGCGACCAGTCCCCGCACCCGCACGCTGTGGACGCGTACGCCGTCGACTTCGGCGCCCCGCGCGCCCTCGAGCCCGGTGCTGGTCGCGTCGGGGATCGGCGCGCTGCCGGCCTCGCGGCGGGCGGCGGCGATCAGCTCGGCCGTGCGGCCGGCCGTGCCGCTGGGGGCGTCGGCCTTGGTCGGGTGGTGCAGCTCGACGACCTCGACCGACTCGAAGAAGGGCGCGGCGACCGCGGCGAAGCGCATCATGAGGATCGCACCGATGGAGAAGTTGGGGGCGATGAGGACGCCGGTGCCGGGGCTGTCCGCGAGCCAGCCGCGCAGCGTCTCGAGGCGCGTGTCGTCGAAGCCCGTCGTACCGACGACGGCGTGGATGCCGTTCTCGATGCAGAAGCGCAGGTTGTCCATCACCACGTCGGGATGGGTGAAGTCGACGACCACCCGGGTGCCGCTGTCGACCAGCGAGGCGACCGCGTCGCCCTGGTCGATCCCGACGGTGAAGTCGAGGTCGTCGGCACTCTCGACGGCCTTGACGACCTCCGCGCCCACCTTGCCCCGGGCACCGAGGACGCCCACCTGGAGGCGCTCAGCAGCACCCTGATCCGCGACACGTGAACTCACGCCACCAAGGTAGTGCGTCACCCCGGCTCGCGTTCTGGCAGGCTGACCCCCATGGTGAACAAGATCCCGGCCCGGATCCGGTGGGCGGTGGACTTCATGGACGTCCAGCCCAACGACCACGTGCTGGAGATCGGCTGCGGAAATGGCGCGGCCGCCGACCTCATCTGCCGACGCCTCGAGGGCAAGGGCAAGATGTTCGCGATCGACCGGTCCGAGGCCGGCGTGGACCGCACCAAGGCCCGCTGCGCCGAGCACATCGCCGCCGGCCGGCTCACGGTGCGCCAGATCGACCTCGCCACGCTGCGGGTGCCGGTCAAGCGCCTCACGAAGGTCTTCGCGTTCGACGTCAACCTGTTCTGGGTGCGCGACGCGAGCGAGGAGATCGCACTGCTCCACGAGCGGCTGATGCCCGGGGGCTCGGTGAACCTCTTCTTCGACACCACCCGCCCCGAGCAGGTGCCCGACATCCTCGCGAAGGCGTCCGAGCAGCTGCGCGACGGCGGCTTCCGCGTCTACATCGTGGACTCCAAGATGCCGCCGGTCATCGGCATCATCGGCCGCCGCTGACCCGTCCCGAGGCCCTCCCGGGGCCGCCCCCGATTCGACGCGGCGGGGTCACTCCTTGTTAACGTGCGGGAGCAGTACGCCCGTCTCGGGGCTGGCCTGACCTCAATATCGGACCTCTCTCACCGCCTCGGCGCGCGTGCTCGTCCTGATCGGCGAGACCCTGGAGAGACGTGACCCAGACCGACCGTAGTGCCCCGAGCAAGACCCGAGCCGCCGACCTGGCCGACGCGCTGAGCACCCCCGCCGCGGACGTCGTACCGCACCCGGCGCTGGACCAGGCCGTCGAGGTCGACGCGCCCGCACGCCGCGGTCTCGACCCCGTCGTCTTCGGCGTCGCGGCCGTCGTGAGCATCGCCTTCGTGGTGTGGGGCCTGGCGAGCACCAGCTCGCTCGGCACCGCCTCCGGCAAGGCGCTGGACTGGGTGATGACCAACACCGGCTGGCTGTTCGTGCTGACCTCCAGCGGCTTCGTCGTGTTCGTCATCTGGCTGGCGATGAGCAAGTACGGCACCATCCCGCTGGGCCGCGACGACGAGGAGCCGGAGTTCCGCACGACGTCGTGGATCGCGATGATGTTCAGCGCCGGCATGGGCATCGGGCTGATGTTCTACGGCGTCAGCGAGCCGCTCTCGCACTTCGTGGACCCGCCTCCCGGCACCAGCGGCGAGCAGGACGCCGCGGCGCAGACCGCGATGGCGACCACGATGTTCCACTGGACCCTGCACCCGTGGGCGATCTACGCCGTCGTCGGGCTCGCGATCGCCTACGGCGTCTACCGCAAGGGCCGCGTGCAGCTGATCTCCGCGGCGTTCGCGCCGCTGCTCGGTGAGCGGGCCACCGGCGGCGCCGGCAAGGTGATCGACATGTTCGCGATCTTCGCGACGCTGTTCGGCTCGGCGACCTCGCTGGGCCTGGGTGCCCTGCAGATCAGCAGCGGCCTCGAGATCGTGGGCGACATCGGCCCGCTCGGCAACGGCGTCCTCGTCGGCATCATCAGCGTGCTGACCGTCGCATTCGTGCTCTCGGCCGTCTCCGGCGTCGCCAAGGGCATCCAGTGGCTGTCCAACATCAACATGGTGCTGGCCGTCGTCCTGGCGCTGTTCCTGTTCGTGGTCGGCCCGACCGTCTTCATCCTCAACCTGGTGCCGACCTCGCTCGGCAGCTATGTGCAGGACCTGGCGATGATGGCCGCGCGCACCGGCGCCGAGGGTGCCGACACCGAGGCGTGGCTGAGCGGCTGGACCGTCTTCTACTGGGCGTGGTGGCTGTCCTGGACGCCGTTCGTCGGCATGTTCATCGCACGCATCTCGCGCGGGCGCACCATCCGCCAGTTCGTCACCGGCGTGCTGCTGGTTCCGAGCGTGGTCAGCGTGATCTGGTTCTGCATCCTCGGCGGCACCGCGATCGACCTCCAGCGCACCGGCACCGACATCGCGAACGCCGGCGGCCTCGAGGCCCAGCTCTTCGGCACCCTCGACGCGCTCCCCCTCGCCACCGTCGCCAGCATCCTGGTGATGGTGCTGGTCGCGATCTTCTTCGTGTCCGGCGCCGACGCGGCCTCGATCGTGATGGGCAGCCTCTCGGAGCGCGGTACGACGGAGCCGCGGCGCAGCACCGTCATCTTCTGGGGCGTCGCCACCGGCGCCGTGGCCGCGGTGATGCTGCTGGCGGGCGGCGAGAACGCCCTGACCGGCCTGCAGACGATCACCATCGTCGCGGCTCTGCCGTTCGTGGTGATCATGATCGGCCTCGCGGCCGCCCTCGTCCGCGAGCTGCGCACCGACCCGATGGTCGTGCGCCGCCGCTACGGCGAGGAGGCGGTCGAGCAGGCCGTCATCGCCGGTGTGACCGAACACGGCGACGACTTCGTGCTGTCGATCGAGCCGGTCGACCCCGAGCCCGAGCCGGTCGAGGCCGACGTCGTCCGGGAATCCTGACGGATCAGTCCGGCCGGACTCACGCCCGTCGCCCTCGAGTCGTTCGATCGAACGGTTCGAGGGGATGACGCGCGAAGGAATCCCTCAGATCGTTCGATCGAACGATCTGAGGGATTGCTCGCGCCGTCGGCTCACGCCGAGCCGGGCCCCACGAGAGCGAGCAGCTCGGGCCGGCCGAAGACCTCGGCGGCGACCTCACGCACCTCGTCGAGCGTGACCGCCTCGATCCGCGCGATCACCTCGTCGATGCCGAGAACCTCGCCGTTGACCAGCTCGTTCTTGCCCAGCCGCATCATCCGCGAGCCGGAGTCCTCGAGGCCGAGGATCATCCCGCCGACCAGCTGACCCTTGCCGCGGACCAGCTCGTCCTCGGTGATCCCCTCCTCCGCGATCAGCCGCAGCTGCTCGCGGACCACGGCCAGCACCTCGTCGGTGCGGTCGGGCAGGCAGCCGACGGCGACCCCGACGATCCCGGAGTCGGCGTAGTGGCTGGCGAAGGAGTAGACCGAGTACGCCAGCCCGCGCACCTCGCGGACCTCCTGGAACAGCCGGCTGGACGTGCCGCCACCGAGCGCGGTGTTGAGCACGCCGAGCGCGTAGCGCCGATCGTCGTCGCGGGTCAGTCCCTCGCGGCCCAGGACCAGGTTGACCTGCTCGAAGGGCCGGTCGACCCGGCCGTCGCCGGCGGCGACCTTGGGACGGCGCCGGGTCGACGTGGTCCGCGGGGCGGCGGGAGCGGCCAGCGCGTCGAGCCAGCCGTGGCGGCCGAACGCCTTCTTCACGGAGCGTACGACAGCCGCGTGGTCGAGCGCGCCGGCGACCGAGATGACGGTGTTGGCCGGGGCGTAGTGGCGCCGGTAGAAGCGCTTGATCTGTGCCGGGGTCATCGCCTCGATCGAACCGGTGGTGCCGGCGATCGGGCGCCCGAGGGCCGACTCGGCGCCCCAGGCGAGCTCGGCGAGCAGGTTCTGGACGACGTCGTCGGGGTCGTCGTCGTGCATCGCGATCTCGTCGAGGATGACGTCGCGCTCGGCGTCGACGTCGTGGGTCGCGATGAGCGAGCCGGTGATCATGTCACCGAGCACGTCGACGGCCAGCGGCAGGTCGTCGGAGAGCACCCGCGCGTGGAAGCAGGTGTACTCCTTGGCGGTGAAGGCGTTGAACTCACCGCCCACGGCGTCGAGCTCGATGGAGATGTCGAGCGCGGAGCGCTCGGTGGTGCCCTTGAACAGCAGGTGCTCGAGGAAGTGCGAGGCGCCGTGGGTCGTGGCGGTCTCGTCGCGCGAGCCGACGCCGACCCAGACACCGACGGACGCGGAGCGGGCGCCGGCCATCTGCTCGGTGACGATCCGCAGCCCGGACGGCAGCTGCGTGCGTCGTACGAGCGAGGTCACCTGACCGGCCTGGTCGCGCACGGTCTCGAGGGTCCGGGTGGACGCCCCGGCGCGGGAAACGGCCGACGGCCGGCCAGCAGAGCGCTGGCCGGCCGTCGTGGAGCTGGTGGTGCTCACTCGGAGTCAGACTCCTCGCCCTCGGCGGTCTCGGCGGCGTCCGCCTCCTCGACCACCGGGATGAGGGACAGCTTGCCGCGGTCATCGATCTCGGCGATCTCGACCTGCAGCTTCTGGCCCACGGAGACGACGTCCTCGACGTTCTCCACGCGCTTGCCACCGGCGAGGCCACGCAGCTTGCTGATGTGCAGCAGGCCGTCCTTGCCCGGCATGAGCGCGATGAACGCACCGAAGTTGGTCGTCTTGACGACCGTGCCGAGGTAGCGCTCGCCGACCTCGGGCATGGTCGGGTTCGCGATCGCGTTGATCGCGGACCGGGCCGCCTCGGCGGCCTCGCCGTTGGTCGCACCGATGTAGACCGTGCCGTCGTCCTCGATGGAGATCGAGGCGCCGGTGTCGTCCTGCAGCTGGTTGATGACCTTGCCCTTGGGCCCGATGACCTCGCCGATCTTGTCCACGGGCACCTTGACGGTGATGATCCGCGGGGCGTGGACCGACATCTCCTCGGGAGCGTCGATCGCCTCGCCCATGACCTCGAGGATCGTCAGGCGGGCGTCGCGGGCCTGGGTCAGCGCCGCGGCGAGGACCTCGGCCGGGATGCCGTCGAGCTTGGTGTCGAGCTGGAGCGCGGTGACGAACTCCTTGGTACCGGCGACCTTGAAGTCCATGTCGCCGAACGCGTCCTCGGCACCGAGGATGTCGGTCAGCGCGACGTACTCGGTCTTGCCGTCGATCTCACCCGAGATGAGGCCCATGGCGATGCCGGCGACCGGCGCCTTCAGGGGCACACCGGCCTGCAGCAGCGACAGGGTCGAGGCGCAGACCGAGCCCATCGAGGTGGAGCCGTTGGAGCCCATGGCCTCGGAGAGCTGGCGGATGGCGTACGGGAACTCCTCGCGGTTCGGGAGCACCGGCAGCAGCGCACGACGCGCAAGGGCGCCGTGGCCGACCTCGCGGCGCTTCGGCGAGCCGACGCGACCGGTCTCACCGGTGGAGAACGGCGGGAAGATGTACTTGTGCATGTAGCGCCGGTGGGTCTCCGGCGACAGGGTGTCGATCTGCTGCTCCATCTTGAGCATGTCGAGGGTGGTGACGCCCAGGATCTGGGTCTCGCCACGCTCGAACAGCGCGGAGCCGTGGACCCGCGGGATCACGTCGACCTCGGCGTGCAGCGGACGGATGTCGGCGAGGCCGCGGCCGTCGATGCGGACCTTGTCGCGCAGCACGCGCTCGCGCACGACCTGCTTGTTGACCGAGCGGAAGGCCGCGCCGATCTCCTTCTCGCGACCCTCGAACTGTCCGGCGAGCTTCTCCAGCAGCCCGGCCTTGAGCTCGTCGGTGCGCGCCTCGCGCTCCTGCTTGTCGCCGATGGTCATCGCGGCGACGAGGTCGTCCTTCGCGGCGGCCTCGACGGCGGCGTAGACGTCGTCCTCGTAGTCGAGGAAGATCGGGAACTCCTGGACCGGCTTGGCGGCCACGTTGGCGAGTTCGACCTGGGCCTCGACCAGCTGCTTGATGAACGGCTTGGCGGCCTCGAGGCCACCGGCCACGACCTCCTCGGTCGGCGCCTGGGCGCCGCCGCGGACCAGCTCGATGGTCTCCTCGGTCGCCTCGGCCTCGACCATCATGATCGCGACGTCACCGGTCTCGGTGACCCGGCCGGCGACGACCATGTCGAACACGGCCTTCTCCAGCTGGCTGTGGGTCGGGAACGCGACCCACTGGCCCTCGATGAGGGCGACGCGGGTGGCGCCGACCGGGCCGCTGAACGGCAGGCCGGAGAGCTGGGTCGAAAGCGACGCGGCGTTGATCGCGAGCACGTCGTACGGCGTGTCGGGGTTGAGCGCCATGACGGTGATGACGACCTGGACCTCGTTGCGCAGGCCCTTCTTGAAGGTCGGGCGCAGCGGGCGGTCGATGAGGCGGCAGGCCAGGATCGCGTCCTCGCCCGGGCGGCCCTCGGAACGGAAGAACGAGCCGGGGATGCGGCCCGCGGCGTACATCCGCTCCTCGACGTCGATGGTCAGCGGGAAGAAGTCGAAGTGGTCCTTCGGGTGCTTGCCGGCCGTGGTGGCCGACAGCAGCATGGTGTCGCCGTCGAGGAAGGCGCTCACCGAACCGGCGGCCTGGCGGGCGAGGACGCCCGTCTCGAACTTGATGGTGCGAGTGCCGAACTTGCCGTTGTCGAGAACGGTCTCGACCTCGGAGATGACGGGTTCAGTCAATGTTTTCTCTTGTTCGTGCGGTGCGGGACGCGCTGCCCCGCGGAATCGGACTTGAATGACGCCTGCCACTTTATCGACCGGCAGGGAAATTGCAGAACGGGCGACCCGGTGCGGGTCACCCGTTCTGGAAGTTCATCAGCGCGTCGAGATCAACGACGCAGGCCGAGGCGCTCGACGATGGAGCGGTAGCGCTCGATCTCGGTCTTCTTCAGGTAGTTGAGGAGACGGCGGCGCTGGCCGACGAGCAGGAGCAGGCCACGACGGCTGTGGTGGTCGTGCTTGTGCTGCTTGAGGTGCTCGGTCAGGTGGCTGATGCGGTGCGAGAGCAGCGCGATCTGCACCTCGGGCGAACCGGTGTCACCCTCGGTCGTGGCGTACTCAGCGATGATCTTCTTCTTGGTCTCAGCGTCGGTACCGACTGCCATGTGAACTCCTTGTTCGCTCGTTGCGCGGCGCCCCAGCCTGAAATCCTGGAGCTCTCTTGATCCGCGGCCGTCCTGACGGCAACCGCACAAGGCTAACAGCGGGGGTCACGCGCGACCGAATCGCTGTGCGACGATGCCCACGTGGAGACGCGGACCGGCGTGTGCAACCTGTGCGAGGCCACCTGTGGCCTGCTGCTGAGCATCGAGGACGGCGCCGTGACCGGCGTGCGGGGCAACCCCGACGACCCGCTCTCACGCGGCCACATCTGCCCCAAGGGCGTGGCGATCGGCGACGTCCACGCCGACCCGGACCGCCTGCGCCGTCCGGTACGACGCATCGGGCGCGGCGACGACGCACGCTGGGAGGAGATCGGCTGGGACGAGGCGCTCGACCTGGTGGCCGACGGGCTCGCGCGGGCCGTCAACGAGCACGGCGAGGACGCACTGGCGATCTACCTCGGCAACCCCAACGTGCACAGCCTCGGCTCGATGACCCACGGTGTCGCGCTGGCGCAGTCGTTCCGCACCCGCAACAAGTTCAGCGCGACCTCGGTCGACCAGCTCCCCCACCAGGTCGTCGGACACCTCCTCTACGGCCACCAGCTGCTGCTGCCCGTGCCCGACATCGACCGCACGTCCTACTTCCTCGTGCTCGGCGCGAACCCGATGGCGTCCAACGGCTCGCTCATGACGGTGCCCGACTTCCCCGGCAGGCTGCGTGAGCTGCGCGCCCGCGGCGGCCGGATGGTCGTGCTGGACCCGCGGCGCACCGAGACCGCGAAGGTCGCCGACGAGCACCACTTCGTCCGCCCCGGCACCGACGCGTGGGTGCTGCTGGCCCTGCTGCAGGTGCTGTTCGCCGAGGGGCTGACCACCCCGCCGGCGTACGTCGACGGGCTGGCGGGCGTCGAGGCGCTGGTCGCGCCCTTCACCCCCGAGCTCGCCGAGCAGGCGAGCGGGGTGCCGGCCGGGGAGATCCGCCGGATCGCGCGGGACTTCGCGGCCGCCGACGGAGCGGCGGCGTACGGCCGGATCGGGGTGTCGACCCAGGAGTTCGGGACGGTCTGCCAGTGGGCGGTCCAGGTGATCAACCTGGTCACCGGCAACCTGGACCGCGAGGGTGGGGTGCTGTTCACGAGCCCGGCGATCGACGCGATCGGCCGGGGGCTGATCGGGCGCGGCCACCACGACCGCTACCGCTCGCGGGTCCGGCAGGCTCCCGAGTTCGGCGGCGAGCTGCCCGTCGCGGTGCTGCGGGAGGAGATCGAGACGCCCGGCGAGGGCCAGGTGCGAGCACTGCTCACCGTCGCGGGCAACCCGGTGCTGTCCACCCCGGACGGCGCCGCGCTCGACCGGGCGATCGCGGGCCTCGACTTCTACGCCGCGGTCGACATCTACCTCAACGAGACGACCCGGCACGCCGACGTCGTGCTCCCGCCGACGACCCTGCTCGAGCGCGACCACTACGACCTGGTCTTCCACCTGCTGGCGGTGCGCAACACGGCCCGGTTCACACCCGCGGTGTTCGCGAAGGGCCGCGACCAGCGGCATGACTGGGAGATCTTCCGCGACCTCTACCTGCGGGTGACCCGTCGCCGCCGCCGCAAGCCGCCGCTCAGGCGCCGGGTCGTCGCCGAGGCGCGGATGCGGATGAGCCCGACCTTCCTGATCGGGATGCTGCTGCGCTCCGGCGGCTCTAGGACGACGCTGACCGAGCTGCGCAAGCACCCCGAGGGTGTGGACCTCGGTGCGCTGCGTGCCGGTCAGCTGCCCGGCCGGCTGCGGACGCGGGGCGGCCGGATCGACGCGGTGCCGGACCTGGTGGCCGCCGACATCGAGCGGCTGCGTGAGCACGCGCTGCCCACCGACGGCGAGCTGCTGCTCATCGGCCGCCGTCACCAGCGCGACTGCAACTCGTGGATGCACAACACCGAACGGCTCACCCGCGGCAAGGCGCGGCACCAGCTGCTCATGAACCCGAGCGACCTGGCCTCGCGCGGCCTCGCGGACGGCGCGGTCGTCACCGTCCGCTCCCGCGTCGGCGAGGTGAAGGTCGAGGTGGCCTCGACCGAGGACGTGATGCCCGGCGTCGTCTCGCTCCCCCACGGCTACGGGCACGGCCGCACCGGCGCCCGGCTCGGCGTCGCGGCCGGCGTCGCGGGAGTGTCGATCAACGACCTGACCGACCCCGATCGGCTCGACGTGTCGGGCAACGCGGCGCTGTCCGGCGTACCGGTCACCGTCACGTGAGAGTTCTCGGTCTCGCGTGAGATGGCGCTGAACGATCTCACCGTCCCTCCCGGCCCGGGCCTGCCCGGCGGGCTGGTCATCCCCGACACCGAGCTGGTCGAGCGATTCTCCCGCTCCCCCGGCCCCGGTGGCCAGTCGGTCAACACCACCGACAGCCGGGTCGAGCTGGTCTGGGACCCGGCGGCGTCGAGCGTGCTCACCGACGCCCAGCGCAGCCGGCTGATCGCCCGCGCCGACGGCCCGATCGGCGTCGTCGCCCACGAGCACCGCTCCCAGCACCGCAACCGGGTCGCCGCCCGGGAACGGCTCGCCGCCCGGGTCCGCGAGCTGCTCGCTCCCCCGCCGCCGGCCCGACGGGCCACCAAGCCGACCCGCGGCTCCAAGGAGCGGCGGCTGGAGGCCAAGCGGCAGCGCGGGCGGACCAAGCAGCTGCGCGGCCGGGTCGACGACTAGGCCCCCACCACCACGGGGTGCCGGACGACGGCGTCGAAGAAGTACCCGTTCGGGTTGTAGGCCGCCACGTCCGGCTGGGTGCGCCCGTGCAGGTCGGTCGCCCGGGCGAGGAGCTCGTGCCGCCCCGCCGGCGGCGCGTGCCAGGTGTGCGACCAGCGGGTCCAGCCGTGCCCCTCGGTACGGCGCCCGGGCGGGCGGCCCAGGCGGGCTGCGGTCCACGTCGTACCTGCGTCGGTACTGACCTCCACCCGGGCGATCGGCGCCGCGCCGGACCAGGACCGCCCGGTCAGCCGGAGGGTCCGCCCCGCCGGGAGGGCCGCGTCGCGAGGCAGCTCCCAGGCCGAGCGGACGGGGTTGGCGCCGAGCGGGCCGCCGATGTTGTACCAGCGGGTGTTCCACGGCGAGGTCAGCTCGGAGGCCGACACCTCCAGCTCGCCGAGCCACTTGATGCTCGCGATGCCGACCCAGCCCGGCAGCACCAGCCGCAGCGGGAAGCCGTGGTCGGGCAGCAGCGGCTCGCCGTTCACGCCCCACGCGAGAAGCGCGTCGTCGAGCGCCTTGGCGATCGGGAACGGGCGCCGCACGTGGCCGAGGTTCTCGCCCTTGTCGACGTACTCGTCGTCGAGGCCGACGCCCTGCACGCAGACCGCGTCGGGACGCTGCCCCGCCCACCGCAGCACGTCGCGCAGCCGGACGCCCTGCCAGGTCACGGCGCCGACCGCGCCGAGCGTCCAGGGCGTGCCGGCGGCCCTGGTGCCCTGCTGGGTGTCGAAGAGGCTGCGGCCGTTGCCGGTGCACTCGTGGACCGAGGTGACCTCGACGGCCGGGAACCGCCGCCTCAGCTCGTCCAGGCCGAGCGTCACGCCCGCGGCGTCGCGCAGGCCGTCACCGTGCACCCGCAGCCGGTAGGACGACGCGTCGAGCCGCGGCGTGCGCGTGTGGTTGCGCACGAACAGCCGGGACTGCGGGGTCTGCTGGCGGTGCGGGTCGACCGACTCCCAGCGCATCTCCGCGTTGGTCCCGTAGTCGACGAATTCCTCAGCCGGGAGCGGCTTGAGGATCGCGGGCGCGCCGGCGCCGGCTCGGGAGGCCAGCGGCCCGAGCTGGGTGAGCGTGGCGCCGGCCAGGCCGGCGGCGGGCAGGGCGAGCACCGAGCGGCGGCGAAGGCTGTGCGGGGTCATGCACCGACGTTAACACGAGTTATTCAGTGTAATTAGTGTGGTTGGCGGCCGAGTGTCGCGCAGAGCAGGTCGACGTACCGCTCGCGGTCGGCGCGGACCGCCACCGTCACCCGCCCCCGGGCCTCGTCGACCTCGGCGGCGAAGCGCGTGGCGCCGTACGTCGTCGGGTCGGTGCGCTCGACCCGCACCGCCGCGCGCAGGGTGGTGAGCAGCCCGGGCTCGACCAGCGCGGCGACGGCCAGGGGGTCGTGCACCCGCGCTCCGCGGTCGAGCCGGCTCGCGGCGAGGTCCGCGGCGGCACGGGCGGCCGGGGTCCCGAGAGCACGCCACCGGTCCAGGTCCGCACTGCTCAGCGCCGCGGACGCCGTTGCGTCGGCCGTCACCAGCAGCACCTCGCGGAACGGCGCCGCGAGCACGGTGGCGGCGGCATCCGGGTCGGACCAGACGTTGCGGTCGGCGTACGGCGTCACCCCGGGCTCGCGGTGCGTGCCACCGAGCACCACCAGCCGGGCCACGGCGCCGGTCAGCGAGCGGTCGGCCGCCAGCGCCGCGGCCAGGTTCGTCAGCGGCCCGGTAGTCACCAGGGTCACCGGCGCGGCAGCTCCGGCCAGCGTCGAGAGCAGCCAGGACGTGCCGGGGCGCACGTCGACCTCGACACCGCCCCGCTCGACCATGCCTCGCACGGAGGCTGCCTCCTCCTCGCTCGCCGTGGACACGCCGAGCAGGTCGAGGCCCGGATGGAGGACGGCGAGCAGGATCGCGATGGCGTCGTCGGTCCCGGCGTCGCAATCGAGGACCAGCGGGACCGGGGTCACGCCAGATCCTCGTCGCGCAGCGAGCGGTAGGCCACCCGGGCGCTCACCGCCCGCTCGAGCTCGCGGATCACCACGGAGAAGAACTGCCGGCGGTAGAGCTCGTCGGTGACGGCGTACACCGTGAAGTAGAGGCCGCTGAAGGCGGCGAGGAAGGTCGAGACCCGCAGCAGCTCGAGGCTGAGCCGCTCGCCGAACAGGTGCCCGACCGGGCCGTCCAGCGCGTGCACCGGGTGGGCGAGCCACAGCTCGAGCACCTCCGGCTCCATCGCGACCAGGCCGAAGACGATGAAGAAGGCGAAGACCGCGAGGGCGAGCAGCAGCACCTGGACCGTCTGCGTGACGAGCAGGACCAGCACCAGGTTGGCCTTCTGCAGCCCGCTGACCTCGGCGTCGACCGCGCCCACCCGGTCGACGCGGGCGGCGATCCGCCGGGCCGCGGGCTCGAGCGGGGTGCCGGTGCAGGCCTCGATCAGCTGCGCCGACTCGACCTCGTCGTCGACGCTGTCGAGCTCCTCGGGCAGCCGGGTGAGCAGGAAGCCCACGGCGATGGCCGCGAACAGCAGCACCGCCACCCACAGCACCCCGCCGTCCAGGCTCGCCGCGACCTGCCAGACCTCGGTGTTGATGAACAGGAAGGTGATGAACAGCAGCAGCAGCGGCAGGGCGCGCGTCACGAGCGGGAGCATCAGCCCCATCGAGCGGAAGGTACGCCGGATCGCCCAGCCCACGATCAGCCACGCACGCAGCACGGCGACGGCGTACATCGCGAGCACGACGCCGAACGCGGTCAGCGCGGCGCCGAGCGCGGAGGCCACACCGAGCCACGGCCCGGTCACGAGGCCGGCCACGACGGCCAGCACGCCGGCCACCGCCAGGGCAGGGACCAGGCGCGCGCGGCGCAGCCCTCGGGCGACCGCGGCGCGGTAGCCGTCGACGAAGTAGGGCAGCCCGTGCTCGACGAACCACCGCTCGGCGGCGGCGAGGTCGTCCCGCGCCCCGGTCATCGCAGCCCCGTCAGTCGGCGAGGATCGCCCGGGCCCGGTCGACGTCGTCGGCCATGGCGGTGAGCAGCTCCTCGATCGAGTCGAACCGGACCATGCCGCGCAGCCGCTCGACGAAGGCGACCTCGACCTCGAGGCCGTAGAGGTCGAGGTCGGTGCGGTCGAGCACGTAGGACTCGACCCGCCGCTCGCGCTCGCCGGCGAAGGTCGGGTTGGTGCCGACACTGATCGCGGCCGGGTACGACGTACCGGCGTCGGGGCCGTCGTGCACCGTCAACCGGCCGGCGTACACACCGTCCGCCGGGGCCGCGGCGCCCGGACGCACCGGCACGTTGGCGGTCGGGAAGCCCAGCTCGCGCCCGCGCTTGTCGCCCTCGACGACCGTGCCGGTGACGGTGAAGACCCGGCCGAGCGCCTCGGCGGCGCCGGTGACGTCGCCGGCCGCGAGGCAGGTGCGCACGTAGGTGGACGACCAGACCTGGGGTCCGCCGTCGAGGCTGACCTCCTCGAGGACGAAGTCGTGCTCGAGGCCGGCGCTGCGCAGCAGGTTGCAGTCCCCGGCGGCCCGGTTGCCGAAGCGGAAGTTCGCCCCGACGACCACGGCCCTGACGTGCAGGGTGTCGACCAGGATCCGGTCGATGAACTCCTCCGGCGTCCAGGCCGCGATGTCGCGGGTGAAGGGGATGACGAGGACGTCATCGACACCGGTCTCGCCGAGCAGGCGCAGCCGCTGGTCGATCGTGGTGAGCGTCGGTGGGGCGTGCTCGGGGCGCAGCACGGCGATCGGGTGCGGGTCGAAGGTCACCGCGACCACGTGGTCGACGCCGACCTCGGCGGCCACCTCCCGCGCCCGTCGTACGACGTGCTGGTGGCCCAGGTGCATGCCGTCGAAGTTCCCGATCGTCGCGACCGTGCGACCGAGGTCGCCGGGCACGTCGGAGAAGTCACGCCACACTCGCACGGCCGCAACTCTCCCACATGGTCACTCAGCCGACGAAGACGGCCGCCGGGCGCGCCGCGCCGCCCTCGGGACGGTAGAGCGCGAGGAACTCGCCGTCGGGGGCGAACACCCCGGTGAGCGCGTCGATGGCGAGCGGCAGTGGCCGGCCGTAGCGGACCGCCTGCGCCTGGCCGGCGTCGAGGTCGAGCGCGGGGAAGCTCGCGCGCGCCGCGTCGGCGAGCGGGGTCACGGTGACGTCGTCGAGGTCGGTGACCGCGCCGTCGAGGGTGAACGGCCCGACGGCGGTACGACGCAGCGCGGTCAGGTGACCGCCCACGCCGAGCGCGGCGCCGACGTCACGCGCGATCGCGCGGATGTAGGTGCCGCTCGAGCAGCGGACCGTGATGTCGACGTCGAGGTAGTCCCCCACGACCCGCTGGTCGTGGACGGTCAGCTCGTGGACGGTCACCGGCCGCGCGTCGAGCTCGACCTCCTCGCCGTCGCGGACCCGCTGGTAGGCGCGCTTGCCATCGACCTTGATCGCGCTGACGGCCGTCGGCACCTGGAGGATCTCGCCGACCTGGGTCGCGAACTGGGCGCGGACGGCCGCGAGCTCGAGGTGACCCGTCGGCGTCGCGGTGACGAGCTCACCCTCGGCGTCGTCGGTGGTGGTCGAGGCGCCGAGCCGCACCGTGGCGTCGTACGCCTTCTCGGTGAGCATGAGGTGCCCGAGCAGCCGGGTGGCGCGCTCGACGCCGAGCACCAGCACCCCCGTCGCCATCGGGTCGAGGGTACCGGCGTGGCCGACCTTGCGGGTGCCGACCGCCCGGCGCACGCGGGACACGACGGCGTGCGAGGTCATGCCGGCGGGCTTGTCGACGACGACCAGGCCCGACGGCACGGCGGGCTTGGCCACCACTAGTCGTCCTCGGCCTCTTCGTCGACGACCTCGCGCGGCTTCTTGTAGGGGTCGGCCTCGCCGGCCGGCTGCGCGCCCTCGCGGGCCGCGGCGACGGCCGCGTCGGCCTCGCGGGCCCGGGCCAGCACCTCGTCGAGGTGGCGGGCGGTCTCGGGGACGCCGTCGAACTCGAAGGCGAGCGACGGGACGTGGCGCATGCCGAGCTGCTTGCCGACCTCGGAGCGCAGGAGGCCCTTGGCGGACTCCAGCGCGGTCGCGGTGGCCTGCTGGTCGGCGTCCTCGCCGAGCACCGTGTAGTAGACGGTCGCGTTCTGCGCGTCGCCGGTGAGGCGGACCTCGGTGACGGTGACGAAGCCGAGGCGCGGGTCCTTGATCCGGCGCTCGAGCATCTCGGCGACGATCACCTGGATCCGGTCGGCGATCTTGCGTACCCGCGGGCTGGCCATGGTCTGTTTCCTATCACTAGAACGGCGGCGCCGCCCGCCCCTGTGCAGGGACGGGCGGCACCACGAGGTGTTGCCGGCGTGCGTCAGCCGCGCGGGATCTCCCGCATCTCGAAGGCCTCGACGATGTCGCCCTCCTTGATGTCCTGGAAGTTCTTGAGCACGAGACCGCACTCGAAGCCTTCCCGGACCTCGGCCGCGTCGTCCTTCTCACGCTTGAGCGAGGCGAGGTCGAGGTTGTCGGCCACCACGGCGCCGTCGCGCAGGACGCGGACCTTGGCGTTGCGGCGGATGACACCACTGGTGACCATGCAGCCGGCGATGTTGCCGATCTTGGACGAGCGGAAGATCGCACGGATCTCCGCCTGACCGAGAGCGTGCTCCTCGTACTCCGGCTTGAGCATGCCCTTGAGGGCCGCCTCGATCTCCTCGATCGCCTGGTAGATGACCGAGTAGTAGCGGATCTCGACGCCCTCCTTCTCGGCCATCTGACCCGCCTTGCCCTGCGGGCGGACGTTGAAGCCGATGATGATCGCGTCGGAGGCGGCGGCGAGGTCGACGTTGGTCTCGGTGATCGCACCGACACCGCGGTCGATGACCCGCAGGCTGACCTCCTCGCCCACGTCGATCTGGGCGAGGGCGTCCTCGAGAGCCTCGACCGAACCGGACACGTCGCCCTTGAGGATGAGGTTGAGCTCCTGGCTCTCGCCCTTCTCCATGGAGGCCATGAAGTCCTCGAGGGTACGACGCACGCGGCGCTTGGCCTGTAGGGCCGCCCGCTCCCGCGCCTCACGCTTCTCGGCGATCTGGCGTGCCATCCGGTCGTCCTCGACCACGAGGAAGTTCTGGCCGGCGCCCGGGACGGACGAGAGGCCGAGGACCATCGCCGGACGGGCCGGGTCGGCCTCGGTCAGCTCGTTGCCGTGCTCGTCGAGCATGGCGCGGACGCGGCCGTGGGCCGGACCGGCGACGATCGAGTCGCCGACCCGCAGCGTGCCGCGCTGGACCAGGACGGTCGCGACCGGACCGCGACCGCGGTCGAGGTGCGCCTCGATGACCAGGCCCTGGGCGTCCTGCACCGGGTTGGCCCGCAGGTCGAGGGACGCGTCGGCGGTGAGCACGACGGCCTCGAGCAGCTTGTCGAGGTTGAGCCCGGCCTTGGCCGAGACGTCGACGAACATCGCGTCGCCGCCGTACTCCTCGGGCACCAGGCCGTACTCGGAGAGCTGGCCACGGACCTTGGTCGGGTCCGCGCTCTCCTTGTCGATCTTGTTGACCGCGACCACGATCGGCACGTTGGCGGCCTTGGCGTGGTTGAGCGCCTCGACCGTCTGCGGCATGACGCCGTCGTCGGCCGCGACCACCAGCACCGCGATGTCGGTCGCCTGGGCGCCACGGGCACGCATCGAGGTGAACGCCTCGTGACCCGGGGTGTCGATGAAGGTGATCCGGCGGTCAGTGCCGTCGACCTCGGTGTGGACCTGGTAGGCACCGATGTGCTGGGTGATGCCGCCGGCCTCACCCGCGACGACGTTGGCGTCGCGCAGCGCGTCGAGGAGCTTGGTCTTTCCGTGGTCGACGTGACCCATGACGGTGACGACCGGCGGGCGGACGACCAGGTCGTCCTCGCTGCCCTCGTCGGCGCCGAACTCGAGGTCGAACGTCCCGAGCAGCTCGCGGTCCTCGTCCTCCGGGGAGACGACCTCGACGACGTAGTTGAGCTCGTCACCGAGCAGCTCCAGCGTCTCGTCGCCCACCGACTGGGTGGCCGTGACCATCTCGCCGAGGTGGAAGAGCATCTGCACCAGCGAGGCGGCGTCGACGCCGATCTTCTCGGCGAAGTCGGTCAGCGAGGAGCCCCGGGCGAGACGGACCGTCTCGCCGTTGCCCTTGCGGACCCGCATGCCGCCGATCGTCGGGGCCTCCATGGCCTCGAACTCCTGGCGACGCGCCCGCTTCGACTTGCGACCGCGGCGCGCGGGACCACCCGGGCGACCGAAGGCACCCTGGGTCTGGCCGCGCTGGCCGGGACGACCGCCGCCACCGGGACGACCGCCGCCACCGGGGCCGAAGCCACCGGGACCGCGACCGCCGGGAGCTCCCGCACCGGCACCGGCACCGGGACGACCCGGGGCACCAGCGCGACCGGGACCACCCGGACCACGACCACCGGGACCGGGGCGACCGGGGCCACCCGGGCCACGACCGCCGCCGGGGCCGCCCTGCCCGAAGGAACCGGCGGACTTCGGCATCATCGCCGGGTTGGGACGCGGCATGCCGGGACGGCCAGCGCCGCCGCCGGCACCGGCCGGCGGCCGCGGGCCGGCCGGACCGGCCTCACCCTCGCGCGGCGGCGGAGCGGGACGACGCCCCATGCCCTGGCTGGGTGCGAACGGGTTGTTGCCCGGACGCGGGGTGCCACCGGGCTTGCCGACCGGACGCGGAGCCGGGGCCGGCGCCTTGGGCGTCGGGGGCTTCGGCGCACCGGGCTTGGCAGCCGGGGCGGCGGGAGCGGCCGGAGCCTCAGGGGCCTCGGGCGCAGCCGGGGCCGCGGCAGCGGCGGGCTGCTCCTCGACGGCCGGCGCCTCGGGAGCGGCGGCAGCCTTCGGACCGGGCCGCGGGCCCGGGCGGGGACCGCCGGGCTTGGGCGCGGCAGCAGCCGGCGCCTCGGCCGCGGGGGCCTCAGCAGCGGGGGCCTCGGCAGCAGGAGCCTCGGCGGCGGGCGCCTCGGGCGCGGCAGCGGCCTTCTTGGCCGGAGCCTTCGGGGCCGGCTTGGCGGCCTCACCGGCGGACTCGCCGGCAGGCTTCATCTTGGCGAGGAGCTCGGCTCCGTAGGTCGCCTCGAACTTCTTCACGGCGGGGAGCTCGATGCTCGACGACGCCGTCTTGGCGAACTCGCCAATGTCACTGAGCATCTTGAGCGCGTCGGCGCTCTTGATGCCGTACTGCTTCGCGAGTTCGGAAACTCGGGTCTTGGCCACGGTTCTCCTTCTGGCCCAAGACCCGGGTTGGATCTCTAGACCGTTGGTGGGTGGTGCAGAACGAACTGGCTCATCGCGAGGTACTCATCGAGTGCTCATGAGCTGTTGCTCCAGTCTCTGTCGGTCGGATCGGTCCGAGCTGCGGCCGCCTGGGCGACGTACTCCCCCACCGGCACGCTGGAGTGCCCACCCGCGCCCGGAGCGATCCGGAGCGCACGGGAGAAGGCCTTCCGCCGTACCGCGAGGTCGTAGCAGCCGGTCGTGGGGTGCAGGTGCGCTCCACGGCCCGGCGCGGTGCCACCAGGATCCGGGACGACGGCCGGCTGGCCGTCGGGTCCCGAGCCGGCGGTCACCCGCAACAACTCGCTCTTGGTGGCGCGTGCCCGGCATCCGATGCAGGTCCGGACGGGCCCCGGGATCGGGACGGCGTCAGGGCGTGCAGGGGAATTCGGTCGGTGTGCCACCGAGAACCAACTCTACCGGTTGGGGTGCCGAGTTCACGAACCGGGAGGTGCGTGACGCCGACCCGGCGCAATCCGCCCTCCTCCGCTTCGCTCCCCCGGTGCGTTTCCGCCGGGTCGGCTGCATCCCCTCGGACTCGTCAGCCGGCTGCGCCGGCCTCCTCATCCGAGTGGATGTCGATGCGCCAGCCGGTCAGGCGAGCAGCGAGGCGGGCGTTCTGGCCCTCCTTGCCGATGGCCAGCGACAGCTGGAAGTCGGGGACGACGACGCGGGCCGAGCGGGCGGCCGCGTCGACCACGGTCACCGACTGGACCTGGGCCGGGGACAGGGCGTTGGCCACGAGCCGGGCCGGGTCGTCGGACCAGTCGACGATGTCGATCTTCTCGCCGCCGAGCTCGGCCATCACGTTGCGCACCCGCTGGCCCATCGGGCCGATGCAGGCACCCTTGGCGTTGACGCCCGAGACGGTCGACTTCACCGCGATCTTGGTGCGGTGGCCGGCCTCGCGGGCGATGGCGGCGATCTCGACGGTGCCGTCGGCGATCTCGGGGACCTCGAGTGCGAAGAGCTTCTTGACCAGGCTCGGGTGGGAACGGGACAGGGTGACCTGCGGGCCGCGCATGCCCTTGCGGACGGAGACCACCAGGCACTTGATCCGGGTGCCGTGGCGGTAGTCCTCGCCGGGGACGCGCTCGCTGGCGGGCAGGTGGGCCTCGATCCGGCCGAGGTCGACGAGCACGTCGTCGGGGTTGCGGCCCTGCTGGATGACGCCGGAGATGATGTCGCCCTCCTTGCCGGAGAACTCGCCGAACTTGATCTCGTCCTCGGCGTCGCGCAGCCGCTGCAGCATGATCTGCTTCGCGGTCGTCGCGGCGATGCGGCCGAAGCCGTCCGGGGTGTCGTCGTACTCGCCGACCTTGTTGCCCTCGGCGTCGAGCTCGGCGGCCAGCACCGTGACGTGCCCGGTCTTGCGGTTGAGCTCGACCCGCGCCTGCGAGACCGAGCCCTCGGTCTTGTGGTACGCCGTGAGCAGCGCCTGCTCGATCGCCTCGACGAGGACGTCGAACTTGATCTCCTTCTCGCGCTCCAGCGTCCGGAGGATGCTGAGGTCGATGTCCATCAGTCGGCGTCCTTGTCGTTCTCGTCGTTCGTGTCGTTCTTCATGTCTTTGCGGTTGAACTCGATCTGCACCAAAGCCTTGCGCACCTCGCTGTAGGCGACCCGGCGCTCGCCGCCGTCGACGGCGAGATCGACGCCCTCGTCGTCGCTGGTGCCGATCCGGCCGGTCACGGTCGCGTCGTCGGCGAGCGACACCTTCACCAGGCGCCCCTCGTTGCGGCGCCAGTGGCGCGGCAGGGTGAGCGGCCGGTCCACGCCGCGGGAGGTGACCTCCAGCGTGTACGGCAGCTCGCCGAGGGCCTTGGCTCCCCCGTCGGGGCCGTCGTCCTCCAGGACCCGGTCGATCACCTTGGTCGCCGACGCGACGTCATCGAGGGTGAGCCCGCCGTCGGTGTCGACGGCGATCCGCAGCACGCGACGCTTCCCGGCGGGGGTGAGCTCCACGGCCTCGAGGTCGAGGCCCAGCTCGGCGAGCGGAGCGACGAGGACGTGCTCGATCCGCTCTGCTGTCGCTCCCTGAGCGGAATGAGTACCCATGGTGAGTCTCCCCGTGTCCTGTTGTGGCTGTGCGAGGCACACGATACCCGGCCGCCCCCTGCCCGATAGGGTCGCCGGGTGCCTGCAGGTCCCCGCCCCGTCCCCCGACGGCTCGTCCTCCTCGGCGGGATCGGCGCAACGACGCTGGTGCTGACCGGATGCGACGCGATCGACGACGTCCTCGGCTCGGGCGACGACCCGGGCGTGTCGGGCGCGGTGACGCCCACGGCGCCCGCGGCCGACGCCGACAGCACCCTCGTCGAGACCGTCCTGGCCGCCGTCTCGACCACCGGCGCGCTGGCCGCGGCGACCGCGGACGCACTGCCCGGCCTCAAGGTCGCCGCCCGCCTCGCCCGGGTCCACGACGCCCACGCCGCCGAGCTCGGCGGCTCTGTCACCGCGACCGCATCGGAGGTCGCCGCGGACCGCCCGGCGGCACGCGCCGCCCTGGTCACCGCCGAGACCGCGCTGCGCGACCGGCTCGTCGGCGCTGCCCGCGAGGCGCACAGCGGCGGTCTCGCCCAGGTGCTGGCCTCGATGGCCGCCGCCCTCGCCCAGGTCCTCGTCGGCCCCGCCAGCCGGCCCCCCGCCACGCTGCCCGCCGCGGCCGGCGACCCCCCGCCCGCCGTCGAGGCCCTGCAGACCACGCTCGCCGCCGAGCACGCCGCCGTCTTCGTGTACGGCGTCCTCGGCGGCCAGACCTCGCAGTCCGGCTCCGCCGCGCTGTACGCCGCCCTCACCTCGGCGTACAGGACCCACCGGACGCGCCGCGACGACCTGATGGCCCGGCTGCGGGCCGCCGGCGCCGAGCCGGTCGCCGCCGAGCCGGGCTACGGCCTGCCGGCGGACCTCGGCACGCCCGCGGCGGTCACCGACCGTGCCCGCGCGCTCGAGGAGTCAGCGACGCAGACCTACGCCTACCTCGTCGCCAGCACGACCGGCGAGGCACGCGCCTGGGCTGTCGACGCGCTCGTCGACGCCGCGGTGCGCAGCACCGCCTTCGGTGGCCGGCCGGACCGGCTGCCCGGCCTCTGAACGCCCCAAAAACGCCACCGGTTCGCGACCTCCGACATCCGGGGAACTCCCGAGACGTCCCCCGAAGCCGGGGTCGCGAACCGATGGTGACCGGGGACAACGGTCATCAGGCGACCGGGAGAGGTGGGGCTCACCGTCCGCCGTGTGCACAATCATGCAACAGAACGCGTCCGAGGGCCCGCGGTTGCGATCCTCATAAATGTGCACTGCACAAACCTGCAGATGAGGGAACCCTCACCTGAGTCCGATCAGCGCCAGGGAGCGAGCAGTCCGGGCAGCTCGGAGAGGCGGTGCGCGACGGCGTCGGGCTCGCCCTCGGTGTGGCCCACCTGGTCGGCCGGGATGGTGCTGTGCGGGACGTGCACGGCCCGCATCCCCGCGTTCTGCGCGCCCCAGACGTCGTCGAAGAGCCGGTCGCCGACGTACACACAGGCGGCGGGGTCGGTCACGCCGACGGCGTCCATGGCCGCGCGGAAGGCCTCGGGCGAGGGCTTCGTCCACGGGACCTCGCTCGTGTAGACGTCGCCGTCGAGGAGGTCGAGGACGCCGTCGCGCTCGAAGTACCCGCGGTGCCAGGCGCGCGGCCAGATCGTGTTGGACAGGACGCCGACCTTGATCCCCTCGCTGCGCAGCCACCGCCACAGCGGGCCGACCTCGGGGTCAGTGAGGGTGTGCGGCTCCCAGAACGCGTAGTAGGCGTCGAGCAGGTCCGGGTCGTGGTCGAGGCCGGCCGCGTCGAACAGGTCGCCGATGGTGGCGCTGCGCTGGTGGTCGCGGCTGCGGCCCCAGACCACGCTGCCGGCCTCGTGCAGGCGGACGGCGTGCGCGTGGTGGTCGTCGGACGTGTCCGGCGTTGTTCGCACGGCCTGCGCGAGGGCGAGCGACTCCGCGTGGAAGTCGATGTCGTGCCAGGCGGTCAGCGTGCCGCCCCAGTCGAAGATGACCGCGTCGACCGCCACCGGGATCAGCCCCGGACGATCGCCGTCAGCGCGGCGACGGCGTCGCCGAGGGCGACCTCCTGCCGCTCCCCGCTGCGCCGGTCCTTGATCTCGATGACCTTGTTGTCGGGATCGGCCACGCCGCGCCCGACGGTGACGATGGTCGGTACGCCGATCAGCTCGGCGTCCTTGAACTTCACCCCGGGGCTGATCTTGCCGGCGCGGTCGTCGTAGATGACGTCGAGGCCGGCGGCGGTGAGCCCCGCGACGAGCTCGTCCGCCGCGGCGAACACGGCCTCGTCCTTGCCGGCAGCGACGACGTGGACGTCGGCGGGCGCGACGTGGCGCGGCCAACACAGGCCGATCTCGTCGAGGGTGTCCTCGGCGATCGCGGCCACCGCGCGCGTGACGCCGATGCCGTAGGAGCCCATCGTGACGGTGACCAGCTTGCCGTTCTCGTCGAGCACCTTGAGGTCGAGCGCGTCGGCGTACTTGCGGCCGAGCTGGAAGACGTGGCCCATCTCGATGCCGCGGGCGGTCTCGAGCGTGCCCTCGGTGCAGTTGGGGCAGGCGTCGCCGTCGCGGACCTCGGCGGCCTCGATGGTGCCGTCAGCGGTGAAGTCGCGGCCGGCCACGAGGTCGATGACGTGGGAGCCGTGGACGTCGGCGCCGGTCACCCAGCGGGTGCCGTCGGCGACCCGGGGGTCGAGGAGGAAGCGGATACCGGACTTGCTCTCCTCGCCGAGCGCTCCGGGCCCGATGTAGCCCTTGACCAGCGCGGGGTGCTTGGCGAACTCGGCCTCGTCCATGGGCTCGACCTCGATCGGCTCGAGCTGGCCCTCGAGCCGCTTCTGGTCGACCTCACGGTCGCCGGGTAGGCCGATGGCGAGGGGCTCGCGGGTACCGTCGGGGTGCTTCAGCACGACGACGACGTTCTTGAGCGTGTCACCGGCCACCCACGGACGGTCCTCGCGGGGATAGGCCGCGTTGAGGTGGGCGACCAGCGTGTCGATGGTCGGGGTGTCGGGGGTCGGCTCGGCGTGGGCGGCCGGCAGTGCGTCGTACGACGTGGGCGCGGGCGGGCGGACCTGCACGGCCTCGACGTTGGCGGCGTAGTCGCAGTGGGTGCAGCGGACGTAGGTGTCCTCGCCGACCTCGGCCTTGGCGAGGAACTCCTCCGACTTCGAGCCGCCCATCGCGCCGGCGGTGGCCTTGACGATGGCGTAGTCGAAGCCGAGCCGGTCGAAGATCCGGACGTAGGCGTCGCGGTGGTTCTGGTAGGACACCTCGAGGCCCGCGTCGCTGACGTCGAAGGAGTAGGAGTCCTTCATCGTGAACTCGCGCCCACGCAGCAGGCCTGCGCGGGGCCGCGCCTCGTCGCGGTACTTGGTCTGGATCTGGTAGAGGCTCAGCGGCAGGTCCTTGTAGGAGCTGTACATGTCCTTGACGAGGAGGGTGAACATCTCCTCGTGCGTGGGACCGAGGAGGTAGTCGGCGTCCTTGCGGTCCTTGAGCCGGAAGATGCCCTCGCCGTACTCGGTCCAGCGGTTGGTCGCCTCGTAGGGCTCGCGCGGCAGCAGCGCGGGGAAGGACACCTCCTGCGCGCCGATCCCGTTCATCTCTTCGCGGATGATGCCCTCGATCTTGCGCAGCACGGCCAGGCCCAGCGGCAGCCAGGTGTAGATGCCCGGCGCGGCGCGGCGGATGTAGCCGGCGCGCACGAGCAGCCGGTGGCTCGGGACCTCCGCGTCCGAGGGGTCCTCGCGCAGGGTCCGAACGAACAGGGTCGACATCCGCATCAGCACGGGCCGAAGCCTACGGCCGGGCCCCGCGGCGCAGCGAACCAGTAACGCTCAGGCCGCGCGTGCCGCCTTCAGCATCGCGCGGATCATCGGCACCTGGAGCGGCAGCCGGGCCAGCGTGCCGGCCTTGAGCACCGCGTTGTCGCCGCGCTGGGCGTCGAGCGCCATCTTCACGTTCCCCGGGAGCACGCCGGCCAACAGCGCCGCGCCGGCGTACGCCGCGACCCGGCGGGTGCGCGGGTGCAGCATGCCGGCGGCGCAGGCCAGCTCGGCGACACCGCTCCACGTCACCCACGGCCGTGGGCCGCCGGGCAGCTGCTCGGGAACCAACGGCTCGAACACCTGCGGGCGGACGAGGTGCACGACGCCGCTGGCGACGAAGGCTCCGGTGACGGCCTTGGCCGTGAGGGGGACGGTCATGTCCCCACTCTGTCAGCCGACCTGTCAGCCGAGGTCGAGCAGGTTGCGCCGGCCGAGCTTGTAGAGCACCTTGTCGGCCTGCTTGAGCAGGGCGAACTCGGGCGGGTCGTAGAGCGTGAAGGTCTTGGCCCGCGCCGCCGGCGAATCGGCCTCGTCGAGGAGCGCGTTGACGGCGTGCCGGGCCGACTCGTTGGCCCCCTCCATCGTGGCCAGGTCGATGTCGGTCTGCACGAAGTCGCCGCTGAGCAGCAGGTTGGGGATCCGGGTGCGGGCGGTCGGCCGGCTGGACCAGGAGTCGACGGTGTTGACCAGCAGCGGCGTCTCGTTGGTGTTGCGGCCGGCCGCGGCGTTCCACTGGACGCCGGGGTCGAGGAACCACGAATGGATGATCCCCTCGGGCAGCAGGTCGCCGGCGGTGTGGTGGTCGCGGATCTGGGCGAGCACCTCATCGGCGATCTCCTGGCGGGTGCACTCCTTGGCCGGCTTGCCGTACAGGATCCCGGGCGCGTCCCAGTTGGAGACGTCGACGGAGAGGATGTCGACCACCTCCCCGTCGCCGTAGTCGCGGGAGACCACGCGGTCCGCCCAGAACTGGCCCTGGGTCAGCGCGGTGAGCGCCCACGGAGAGTCGATGAAGGTGATGTGCCCCTTGGTGATCGGCACCGGTGCGCGCAGGAAGAACTGGATGCCCACCATCCAGTCGGTCTTGAGCGCCGAGAGCCGCTGCAGGCCGGGGTCGAGGGCGAGGACGTCCGGAGTCAGGGTCGGGACCACCCGCTCGACCGGCATCGCGCTGACGAACCAGTCCGCCTCGACGCGGCTCGTCGCGCCGGCGGCGTCGGCGAGGACGGCAGCGGTGATCCGCCCGCCCGCGGTCTCGTAGCGGACCAGCCCTTGGCCGGCGACGAAGCGGACGCCGCGCCCGCGCAGGTAGGTCAGCCACGGGTCGATCCAGGCCTCGTTGGTCGGCAGGTCGAGCACCCGGTCGAGCGCGCCGTCGTTGCCCCGACCCATCATGTTGTAGACGAAGGCCTCGCCCATGTTGCCGATGGTGCGGGTGCTGGCGATGGTCTCCTTGGCCGCGACCAGGTTGCGGGTGAGGCCGGCGGCGAGGATCTTCTGGTACGGCGTGGACCGCTTCGCCGCGCCGACGAAGTCCCACCAGCTGACCTTCTCCCACTGCCCGAGACGGCGCTCGTCGCAGCTGGTGAGGAAGACGAGCAGCCGCTCGACGAAGTAGGTGAACTCGTGTGGAGGCACGGCGGAACCGCCGAGCGTGTCGCGCAGGAACCGGCGCAGGCCGTCGACCGTGAGGACCTGCTGCGGGTCCGGCCCGATGCCGAACACGAAGGCGTCGGCGTGGTCGCCGGAGCGCAGGAACTTGCCGCCGCTGGCGGCGACCAGGTTGTCGCCGACGGTCCCGTTCCCGAACGGGATCCGTCGCATCGTCTCCGGGACGTGGTGGTAGAAGCCGGGGAAGAACCGGAAGCCGTGCTCGCCCGGCAGGTCGGCGCGACCACCCGCGGCGGTGCCGGCGACCGGGATGCTGCGGGCCTTGCCGCCCCAGGCGGACGGCTCGAAGACGGTCACCTCGAAGCCCCGCTCGACGAGCTCGTGCGCGGCGGTCAGTCCGGCCATGCCGCCACCGAGGACGGCGACCCGCTTGCCGGGAGTGGCCGCGAACGCCGGGGCCAGCCCGGTGCCGGCGAGGACCGCGCCGGCGCCGACGGCACCCGCGGACGTGAGCAAGGTACGACGGTCCAGCTGCGCCATCGGCGATCACCCCATGATCTCCAACCGACACTGGTGTCGGTTAGTCGTTGACAGCGAGTATCGTGACCTGAACCACATCCGGTCAAGAGAGACGCCCGCAACCGACGTTCCTGTCGGTCCGGGCGACCGCAGCGAGGAGGCGTCGTGAGCACCACCGAGGGCCTCCGCCGGCGGCTCAGCGCATCGGCTCGCCGCGAGCGGATCGAGGCCGCGGCGGTCGAGGTGTTCGCCGCCCGTGGGTACGACGCCGCGTCGGTCGGCGAGATCGCGGGTGCTGCCGGCGTCAGCAGGACCGTGCTCTACGACCACTTCCGCTCCAAGCGCGACCTCTACCTCCACGTCCTGGACACCCAGAACGCCGCCATGCTGGCCGAGGTGGGTGCCGGCATCACTGGGGCGGGGGCGGGCCGGGACCGGATGCGGGCGACCGTGGCGGCGTACCTCTCCTTCGCGCGGCAGCGTCCCGCCGCCCGCCGGATCCTGGTCGACCCGATCCCGACCGGCGACCCCGAGCTGGACCGGGCGCTGCGGACCTTCCGCACCGCCCGCACCCAGGCGGTCGCCACCATGCTCGGACCCGACCTCGACCGCGCGGGCCTCCCCCACGGCTCGACCGCGGCCGAGGTGGTCGTCGAGCTCCTCATCACCGGCGTCGACGGCGTCGCCCGCTGGTGGCAGGAGCACCCGGCGGCGAGCCTGGACGAGGTGACCGACGTCGCCGCGCGACTCCTGTGGGCCGGGCTGCCCCACCTCGGCGAGGTCAGAACATGACGGTCGCGAAGCGCGCGGTCTCGGTGAACCCGACCCGCTCGTAGGCCTTGCGGGCCGCGTGGTTCCAGTCGTTGACGTAGAGCGACACCGAGGGCGCGATGCGGGCCCGCACGTGCCGCACGACCGCGGCCATGCCGGCGGTGGCGATCCCCTCGCCGCGCCGGTGTGGTGGCACCCACACCCCCTGGATCTGGGCGGCGTCCGGGGTGGCGCAGGCCACCTCGGCCTTGAAGACCAGCTCGTCGCCGTCGTACCGGACGAAGGACCAGGCCCGGCTGACCAGCTGGGCCACCCGGGCGCGGTAGAGGTCGCCTCCCCCGCCGAGCTCGGGCGAGACCCCGACCTCCTCGGTGTACATCGCCACGCACGCCGGGTAGAGCGTGGGGACGTCCTCGGGCGTGCCGTGTCGCACCCCGTGGTCGGGCGCGACCAGTGGTTCGGCGTCGATGACGAGGTGGCGCTGGTCCCAACGAACGTCGCGCGGCTGCCCCCACTCCCGGCCGACGTGGCCCCAGAACGCGCGGACGGCGTCCTGCGGCCCCACGATCGTCGAGGCGGTACGACGCCGGGCCAGCGCACGTCCCGCGAACACCTCCGCGTCCTCGGGCGTGGCCTGCACCGGCACCAGGTTGGCGGCGACGTGGCACGCCGCGACCAGGTGACCGCCGTCGAACCGGCCCCACATCTCACCCCCGAGCCAGCGCGGCTCGAGGTTCGTGGTGTGGGCGCGGTGGATCGCGAACACGTTGACCACGGGGTCGCGGCCGGCGAGGGCCACGAAGGCGGGAAGGTCTGCCTGCGCGAGGACGCGCACGCCGTGCCGGGTGGTCAACACGCGACCACACTAGTGGCGATGGGGCACCCAGGTCCTCAGGAGACCGAGACCGTGGCCTCCGCGCCCTCGACCGGCTCCATCGACTCGGCGATCTTCATCGCCTCCTCGATCAGGGTCTCGACGATCTCGGCCTCGGGGACGGTCTTGATGACCTCGCCCTTGACGAAGATCTGGCCCTTGCCGTTGCCGGAGGCGACGCCGAGGTCGGCCTCGCGCGCCTCGCCCGGGCCGTTGACGACACAGCCCATGACCGCGACGCGGAGCGGGACCTCGAGCCCGTCGAGGCCGGCCGTGACCCGCTCGGCGAGCGTGTAGACGTCGACCTGGGCCCGGCCGCAGGACGGGCAGGAGACGATCTCGAGCTTGCGTGGGCGCAGGTTGAGCGACTGCAGGATCTGGATGCCGACCTTGACCTCCTCGACCGGCGGCGCCGAGAGCGAGACCCGGATCGTGTCGCCGATCCCGCGCGAGAGCAGCGCACCGAAGGCAGTGGCGGACTTGATCGTGCCCTGGAACGCGGGGCCGGCCTCGGTGACGCCGAGGTGCAGCGGCCAGTCGCCCTGCTCGGCGAGCAGCTCGTAGGCACGGACCATCACGACCGGGTCGTTGTGCTTGACCGAGATCTTGAAGTCGCGGAAGCCGTGCTCCTCGAACAGGCTCGCCTCCCATACGGCGGACTCGACGAGCGCCTCCGGGGTGGCCTTGCCGTACTTCTCCAGCAGCCGCTTGTCGAGCGAGCCGGCGTTGACGCCGATCCGGATCGAGGTGCCGTGCTCCTGGGCCGCCTTCGCGATCTCCTTGACCTGGTCGTCGAACTTCTTGATGTTGCCCGGGTTGACCCGGACGGCGGCGCAGCCGGCCTCGATCGCCGCGAAGACGTACTTCGGCTGGAAGTGGATGTCGGCGATCACCGGGATCTGGCTGTGCTTCGCGATCTCCGGCAGTGCGTCGGCGTCGTCCTGGCTCGGGCAGGCCACGCGGACGATGTCGCAGCCCGCGGCGGTCAACTCGGCGATCTGCTGGAGCGTGGTGTTGACGTCGGAGGTGAGCGTCGTGGTCATCGACTGCACCGAGATCGGGTGGTCGCTGCCGACCCCGACCTTGCCGACCCGGATCTGGCGGGTCCGGCGGCGGGGAGCGAGCACCGGCGGGGGCGCCTCGGGCATGCCCAGGCTGATGGACGTCATGGCGTCAAGACTACTTTCCGCAGCGGGTGGATCAGGATTCGAGGTGAACCGGTACGACGATGTCGCCGACGATGAGCACGATGCCCATGACGAGGATCGCCAGGCCGACGACGTACGCGATCGGCAGCAGCTTGGCCACGTCGACGTAGCCGGGGTCGGGGCGGCGACGCAGCCGGGCCCAGCCACGGCGCACGGCCTCCCACAGGGCACCGGCGATGTGGCCGCCGTCGAGCGGCAGGAGCGGCACGAAGTTGAACATGCCGATGAAGAAGTTGAAGCCGGCGACCAGCATCAGCAGGGAGACCAGCTTCGCCTTCACCGGGATCTCGGTGTGCGAGGCGGTCTCGCCGGCCAGCCGGCCGCCGCCGACGATGCTGACCGGGCCCATCGGGTCGCGTTTCTCGGCGCCGACGATCGCCTTGGCGACGCCCCAGACCTTGGCCGGCAGCGTGGCGAGGGACTTCACCACCTCGACGGTCATCGAGCCCATCTGGTCGACGGTGTAGACGACGCCGCCGGTGGTGGGGTGCGAGCGGGGGACGACGCCGAGGAAGCCCACCGTCTTGTCGACCTTGTCGCCGGCCTTGAGCGGCGGCTTGACCACGGTCTGGGTGCGGAAGGTCTGCTCCTTGCCGTCGCGCTCGACGACGACCTCGGCCTGCCCGGTGCCATTGGCCTTGACCAGCCGCTGGACCTGCGACCAGCTGGTGACCTCGGTGCCGTTGAACGACACGATCCGGTCGCCGGCCTCGATCCCGGCCGCGTGGGCGGGCGTGGGACTCTGCGCGAGCTCCTCGGGGGTGCACACCCGGCCGGACTCCTCGGCCGGGAGCACGCAGGCGTTGACCTCGGCGATGGTCGTCTCGACGGTCTGGTCGCCCGGGTTGCCGTAGGTCGCGAACACACCCGCGAACAGGAGGAAGGCGATGGCGATGTTCACCGTCGGGCCGCCGCCCATCACGATGACCTTCTGCCACCACGGGAACTTGTAGAAGAGGCGGTCGGCGTCCTCGGGGCGGATCGTCTCCCACTCCGCCGCGCGGGCGTCCGAGATCAGCTGGGTGAACATCCCGGTGTTGGACTTGCGGACCCGGACCACCTGGTTGCCGTCGGCGTCGAGCTCGACCCGGTCGGCCAGCGCGACCGCGTCCGGCGGGAGCATCCCGACGATCTTGACGTAGCCGCCGAGGGGGATCGCCTTGACGCCGTACTCCGTCTCACCGACCTGCTTGCTCCACACGGTGGGGCCGAAGCCGATGAAGTACTGCGTGACCTTCCCGCCGAACCGCTTCGCCGGGATCATGTGGCCGAGCTCGTGGAGCCCGATCGACGCCAGGATCGCCGCCGCGAAGACGACGACACCGAGCAGGTAGAGCAGAGCGGTCATGGGCGGGTTGCGGTCCTCGAGTCGATGAGCTGGGTGGCCGCCTCCCGCGCCCACGCGTCCGCGCCGAGGACGTCGTCGAGGGAGAGCTGCCCCTTCGAGGGTACGTCGTGGGCGGCTAGCGCGCTGGCGACCACGTCGACGATCCCGGGGAATCCGAGGCGACCGGTGCGGAAGGCCTCCACCGCGACCTCGTTGGCGGCGTTGTAGACCGCCGGGGCGGTGCTGCCCTTCTCCCCCGCCTCGCGGGCGAGCGCGACGGCAGGGAAGGCCTCGTCGTCGAGGGGCAGGAACTCCCAGGTCTCGGCGCGGGTCCAGTCCACGGCGGGCGCGGCGTCCGGGACCCGGTCGGGCCAGGCCAGGCCGAGGGCGATCGGGATCAGCATGGTCGGCGGGCTGGCCTGCACCAGCGTGGAGCCGTCGACGAACTCGACCATCGAGTGCACGACGCTCGTCGGGTGCACCACGACCTCGATCCGGTCGAACGGGATCCCGAAGAGCAGGTGCGCCTCGATCACCTCGAGGCCCTTGTTGACCAGGGTCGCGGAGTTGATCGTGATCACCGGGCCCATGTCCCAGGTGGGGTGGTTGCCCGCCTGCTCGGGCGTGACGTCGGCGAGCTCCGCGCGGCTGCGGCCGCGGAAGGGTCCGCCGCTCGCGGTCAGCACCAGTCGTCGTACCTCGTCGGGGGTGCCGCCGCGCAGGCACTGCGCGAGCGCGCTGTGCTCGGAGTCGACGGGCACGATCTGGCCGGGCCTCGCCTTGTCGAGCACGAGCGGGCCGCCCATGACGAGCGACTCCTTGTTGGCCAGCGCCAGCGTGGTGCCTGCCTCGAGCGCGGCCAGGGTCGGGAGCAGTCCCACGGCGCCGGTGATGCCGTTGAGGACGACGTCGCACTCCTGCTGGGCGGCCTCGACGCTGGCCTGCTCGCCGAGCCCGTGGAACCGGGGCGCGAACTCCGCGACCTGCTGGGCGAAGAGGTCAGGGTTGCCGCCGCCGGCGGTCAGGCCCACCACCCGGAACCGGTCGCGGTTGGCCCGCACCAGGTCGAGCGCCTGGGTCCCGATCGAGCCGGTCGAGCCGAGGATGACGACGTCCTTCACGTGGTCATCCTCGCAGGAGCGACGTCACAGTCCGGAATCCGCCGAAATGCCGGTTCGGGGCGCCCGGACCCTTCATGCTGTGGCGGTGCTCCGTCCTGTCCCCGCGCTCCTGGTCGTCCTGCTGACCCTCGGCGGGGTGACGCTCGCGTCGCCGGCCGAGGCGATGCCGCCCGAGGTCGCGAAGGGCTGCACGGGCAAGGTGGCGCTCACCTTCGACGACGGTCCGGCCCGCGGTACGACGCACCGGCTGGTCCAGGTGCTGCGCCGCAACCAGGTCCCGGCGACGTTCTTCATGGTCGGGCAGCGGGTCGCGGCCAGCCCGGCGGCCGCGCTCGAGGTCGAGCAGGCCGGGAACCTGGTGGCCAACCACAGCTGGGCGCACCGCGACATGAGCCGCCAGTCCTACCGCGACGTGCGGCGCTCACTGCGCGCGACGCGACGCGCGATGAAGGCCGCCGGGCTGCACCCGACCGACCTGATGCGCCCGCCGTACGGCGCCCTCGCGAAGCCCGCACGCCGGGCGATCCGGGCCTCCGGCTACGTCCCCGTCCTGTGGACCGACGACTCGCTCGACTGGAAGTCGGGCAGCTCGCAGCAGATCGCGCGCCGGATCCTCGCGGGCCTGCACCCTGGCCGCAACATCGTGCTCCAGCACGACGGCGTCAACCGCTCGCCGATCTCAGTCGGCGCCGTGGAGCGGGTGATCCGCGTCGCGAAGCGGCGCGGCTACTGCTTCACCGCACTCGACGAGAACGGCCGTCCCGGGTTCCCGACGCCACTGGTCACCGCGGTCGCGAAGGACGCCGTCGAAGGCACCGACGCGGTCGTCACCCTCGAGCTCGCCCAGCCCGCCGGCCGCGCCACAGCGGTGGTCGTCGAGGCCGCCTCCGGTACGGCGCTCGTCGGCTCCGACCTGCCCGCCCTCCAGGCCCGGGTGGAGATCCCGGCCGGCAAGGTCCGGGTCACGGTGCGGATCCCGGTCGCCACCGACGCCGTCCTGGAGCCGGCCGAGACGTTCTCGGTCGTGCTCCGCGACCCCGAGGGCGTGCGGGTCGGCCAGCCAACGACGGTCACCGTGATCGACGCCGCGAACGCGCCGCGCATCGACCTGCCGGGCCCGCCGTTCCTGCCGCTGGGACCGACGTTCAGCTGAGTCTCCGAATCGTTCGATCGAATGGTTCGAGGGACTTGGGCGCCCGGAAATCCCCCTAACCGTTCGATCGAACGATTAGGGGGAGTCAGCCGGCGGTCAGCTGAGTCGCCGCGGTGTGCGGGTCGACCTCGCCCGCGACCACCGCGGCGGCGAGCTCGTCGAGCCGGTCTCCCTCGCCGACGCTGCCCCAGCGCTTGCGGAGCGCGGTGAGCGCGAGGGTCTCGATCTCGTCGCGGGCGCGGCGGACCCGGCGGCGGCCGAGCTCGCCACTGTCGCGCAGCCAGGCTGCGTGCTCGTCGATCGCGTCGACGACGTCGGTCACGCCGTCGCCGTTGGACGCGGTGGTCTTGAGGACCGGGGGCCGCCAGGCGCCGTCGCGCCGCTCGGCGAGGCCGAGCATGGACCGCAGGTCGCGGCGTACCTTGTCGGCGCCCTCGCGGTCGGACTTGTTGACGACGTAGAGGTCGCCGATCTCGAGGATGCCGGCCTTAGCGGCCTGGATCCCGTCGCCCATCCCGGGCGCGAGCAGCACGATCGTCGTGTCGGCCTGGCCGGCCACCTCGACCTCGCTCTGGCCGACGCCGACGGTCTCGACCAGGACGACGTCGAAGCCGGCGCCGTCGAGCACCCGCAGCGCCTGCGGCGTGGTCCAGGCCAGGCCGCCGAGGTGGCCGCGGGCGGCCATCGAGCGGATGAAGACGCCGGGGTCGAGGACGTGGTCACCCATCCGGATCCGGTCGCCCAGCAGGGCGCCGCCGGAGAACGGCGAGGACGGGTCGACGGCGAGGACGGCGACCCGGCGCCCGCGCCGGCGCAGCTCGCCGATCAGCGCGTTGGTGGACGTCGACTTGCCGACGCCCGGGGAGCCGGTGAGCCCGATGACGTGGGCGTGACCGGCGTGCGGCGCCAGCGCCCGCATCAACTCGGGCAGCAGCGGCGACTCGTCCTCGACGAGCGACACCAGCCGCCCGACCGCGCGCGGGTCGCCCTCGCGGGCCTTCTCGACCCATGCAGGAACGGCCGCCGCGGTGATCCCGCGACGGCCGCCCTGGATGTTGCTCGCGTCAGGCAACGCTGTCCGCTCGGCCGATCAGCTGGCCGGAACCCGCAGGACCAGCGCGTCACCCTGGCCGCCACCGCCGCACAGGGCGGCGGCACCGAGGCCACCGCCGCGACGCTTGAGCTCGAGCGCGAGGTGCAGCGTGATCCGCGCACCGGAGGCACCGAGCGGGTGACCGATGGCGATGGCGCCACCGTTGACGTTGACCTTGTCCTCGTCGATGCCGAGGGCGCGGGCCGACTCGATGCCGACGGCGGCGAAGGCCTCGTTGAACTCGACCAGGTCGAGGTCGGCGGCGGTCAGGCCCGCCTTGTCGAGGGCCTTCTTGGTGGCGTTGGCCGGCTGCAGCTGCAGGGTGGAGTCCGGGCCGGCGACCTGCCCGTGGCTGACGATCTCGGCGAGGATCGGGAGACCGAGCTCCTCGGCCTTCTTCTTGCTGGTCACCACGACCGCGGCGGCGCCGTCGGAGATCTGCGAGGACGAGGCAGCGGTGATCGTGCCGTCCTTGGCGAACGCCGGGCGCAGGCCCGCGAGGCCCTCGGCGGTGGTGTCGCCACGGACACCCTCGTCCTGGCTGACGACGACCGGGTCGCCCTTGCGCTGCGGGATCGACACCGGGACGATCTCGTCGTCGAAGACGCCGTTCTTCTGCGCGGCGGCGGCGAGCTGGTGCGAGCGGGCCGCGACGGCGTCCTGCTCCTCACGGGTCAGCGGGGTCTCGCGGCACGCGTTGGTCGCCTCGGTCAGGTTGCCCATGCCCTGCTGGGTGGCCTGGTCGAAGAGCGCGTCGTAGGCGAGCGAGTCGACGAGCGCGGTGTCGCCGTACTTGAAGCCCTCGCGGCTCTTCGGGAGAAGGTGGGGGGCCTGGGTCATCGACTCGGTGCCACCGGCGACCACGATGTCGGCCTCGCCGGCACGGATCAGCTGGTCGGCCTGGGCGATGGCGTTGATGCCCGACAGGCACACCTTGTTGACGGTGATGGAGGGAACCTGCGGCGGCAGGCCGGCGGCGAGACCCGCGGTACGCGCGGGGTTCTGACCGGCACCGGCCTGGAGCACCTGGCCCAGGATCAGGTAGTCGACCTGGTCGCCGGAGACGCCGGCCTTCTCCAGCGCGCCCTTGATCGCGACACCGGCGAGGTCCGCGGCCGACAGGGTCTTGAGGGCGCCGAGGTGGCGACCGATCGGCGTACGGGCGCCGGCGACGATGACGCTGGGGTTGTCGGACATGTTTCCTCCGTGCAGACGTGTGGTCGGAACTCTTTCGAGCGTACTCGTGGGTAGCGGGACCCGGCGAGGGGTCCATCGTGCGGTCGGTGAGGCACTCGTCACACCACTCCGGGTAGCGGGCGACGGCACAATGACGCGCATGAGCATCACTGAAGGCGTCCCCACCCACCTGTTCACTGCGATCGACCACGTCGGCATCGCGGTCCCCGACCTCGACGAGGCGATCGCGTTCTACCGCGACAACTTCGGCATGCACGTCGCGCACGAAGAGACCAACGAGGAGCAGGGCGTGCGCGAGGCGATGGTCGCCGTCGGCGACACCGACTCCAAGATCCAGCTGCTCGCCCCGCTCAACGCCGAGTCGACCATCGCGAAGTTCATCGACCGCAGCGGCCCGGGCCTGCAGCAGCTCGCCTACCGGGTCACCGATCTCGACCAGGTCTCCGCGATCCTGCGCGAGCGCGGACTGCGCCTGCTCTACCCCGAGGCCCGGCGCGGTACGGCGAACAGCCGGATCAACTTCGTGCACCCCAAGGACGTCGGCGGTGTCCTGGTCGAGCTGGTCGAGCCGGCAGCCGACGGTCACTGATCCTCAGCACCCGCCGTCAGCCGGGCTCAGGCCCAGCGGGTCTTCCCGTCGCATCTGACGAATGGGCTGCCGCCGAGGCCATTTCACAGCCCATTCGTCAGATGCGACGTCACGGTCGCCATACGGCAGCGGCCTCATGGGGTCGCGAAGGCGCCGACGGGCAGTCCCGCAGCGTCCAGCGCGGCCCGCACCGCAGCGGCCAGCGCCGGTGCACCGGGCGAGTCGCCGTGGACGCACAGCGAGCGCACGTCGCCCGACCGGGCCAGCTCGACCGCCTGGGCGGCGACCGCGACCGGGTCGGTCAGCACCGCGCCTGGCGCAGAGCGCGGCACCAGTCCCCCGTCGGGCAGGTAGGCGCGGTCGGCGAAGCCCTCGCCGACCGCCTCCAGACCGGCCTCGGCCACGGCCGCCAGGAAGGCCGAGCCGGCGAGGCCGAGGACCGGCAGGCCGCCGTACGCGCGAACCGCGTCGATGACGGCGAGAGCCTGCTCCGGGTGACGCGAGACCGCGTGGTAGAGCGCGCCGTGCGGCTTGACATAGGACAGCCGGCCGCCGGCCGCGCGGGCGATGCCGTCGAGGGCGCCGAGCTGGTAGAGCACGTCGGCGGCCAGCTCGTCGGTCGGTACGTCGACGAAGCGGCGCCCGAAGCCGGCCAGGTCGCGATAGCCCACCTGGGCGCCGATCGACACGCCGAGGGACACCGCGAGGTCGCACGTACGGCGCAGCGTCAGCGGGTCCCCGGCATGGAAGCCACACGCCACGTTGGCGCTGGTCAGGTGCGGCAGCAGCGCGTCGTCGTCGCCGAGCTGCCAGCGCCCGAAGGACTCGCCGACGTCCGCGTTGAGGTCGAACACCCCGATCGGGCCGTCCGGCGTGGACGCCGAACCCGGATGCAACGTCATGGCCCTATCGTGGCCCATCGATGCGCCGCCGAGCCCAGGACGGTGCAGCCGCCCGCGGCACTGGTCCGATGAGACGAGTGTCACGAACCCGTCACCGAGCGGTTACCGACGGGTATCTTCGCGGCGGCCGTATTGCCACCCAGCCCATCTGGGCCCATCTGGCTCGCAACGAATCCCAGGGAGACGACGACCGTGCAGCACATCCTCGACGCCATCCAGGCGGAGGCCTCCGCGGAGGACTTCGCCAACCTCGACCTTCCCGAGTCCTACCGGGCCGTCACGGTCCACAAGGACGAGGTCGACATGTTCGAGGGCATCGACTCTCGCGACAAGGACCCCCGCAAGTCCCTCCACGTCGACCAGGTCGCCCTCCCCGAGCTCGGGCCGGGCGAGGCGTTCGTGGCGGTCATGGCCTCCGCGATCAACTACAACACCGTGTGGACCTCGATCTTCGAGCCGGTCTCCACCTTCGGCTTCCTGGAGCGCTACGGACGTGAGTCCGACCTCGGCGCGCGGCACAACCTGCCGTACCACATCGTCGGCTCCGACCTGTCCGGCGTCGTGCTGGCCGTCGGCGCGGGCGTCACCAAGTGGAAGCCGGGCGACCGCGTCGTCGCGCACTGCCTGAGCGTCGAGCTCGAGGCCCCCGACGGCCACAACGACACGATGATGGACCCCTCCCAGCGCATCTGGGGCTTCGAGACCAACTTCGGTGGCCTCGCCGACGTCGCCATGGTCAAGGCCAACCAGCTGATGCCGAAGCCCGAGCACCTCACCTGGGAGGAGGCCGCCTCCCCCGGCCTGGTCAACTGCACGGCGTACCGCCAGCTCGTCTCCGCCAACGGCGGCAACATGAAGCAGGGCGACAACGTCCTGATCTGGGGCGCCTCCGGCGGCCTCGGCGGCTTCGCGACGCAGTACGCCCTCAACGGCGGCGCCAACCCGATCTGCGTGGTCTCCAACGAGGAGAAGGCCCAGATCGTGCGCAACATGGGCGCCGAGATGGTCATCAACCGCTCCGAGCTCGCCCCGAAGTTCTGGAACGAGGACGGCACCAAGCAGAACCCGAAGGAGTGGCAGCGATTCGGCAAGGCCATCCGCGAGCTCACCGGCGGCGAGGACATCGACATCGTCTTCGAGCACCCGGGCCGCGAGACCTTCGGCGCGAGCGTCTACGTCACCCGCAAGGGGGGCACCATCACCACCTGCGCGTCCACCTCGGGCTACATGCACGAGTACGACAACCGCTACCTGTGGATGAACCTCAAGAAGATCATCTCCAGCCACTTCGCCAACTACCGCGAGTCGTGGGAGGCCAACCGCCTCATCGCCCAGGGCAAGATCCACCCCACCCTGTCGCGCACCTACAAGCTCGAGGACACCGGCCAGGCCGCCCTCGACGTGCACCACAACAAGCACCAGGGCAAGGTCGGCGTCCTGTGCCTCTCCCCCGAGGAGGGCCTCGGCGTCAAGAACGAGGAGCTCCGCGAGAAGCACCTCGACAAGATCAACCTGTTCCGCGGCATCTGAGCCTGCGGTACGACGAACCGGGCGGGTCCGTGCGCGAGCACGGGCCCGCCCGGTTCGCATCTGCGGCCGGATCCGCGTAGCGACGCGGTCCGGTCCCGCGCGCCGGGGTGGGAATCGCTGGGGCGATCAGGGATCATGGGCGGGTTCGTGCACGCGCACATCCCCCCATGACCGCAGCGAGAGCCAGGGAGGCTCAGTTCACATGAGCGACGAGGGTCTGTCCATCTTCGACGACGACGAGCCCACCCCCACCAAGGAGTCCACGCCCGTGACCACCAAGGCCACCGACGACCAGTCCACCCAGGTGATCCCGGCCGTGAAGACGGCCCAGACGCCGGCCGCCCCGCCGGCCGCCCCCACAGCCGCGGCCCCCCGGCCCGCCGCCGCGCCGTCCGCCACGAGCACCGGCACCGCCGCCCGCCCCGTCGGCTTCAACGCCCCCGGCGCCACCGGCGGCCTTCCGATCGTGCGCAAGGGTGGCTACGACCGCGACGCCGTCGACGCCCAGATCCGTCAGCTCTCCAGCGAGAAGGCCACGCTGGGCGCCAGCCTCAACGAGTCCGAGCAGCGGGTCATCGACCTCGAGCAGGAGCTCGCCAAGGCACGCGCCGAGCTGGCCGAGACCGACAACCCGTCGTACGCCGGTCTCGGCGGCCGCGCGAGCGCCATGCTTCGCCTGGCCGAGGAGGAGGCCGCGGAGATCCGGGCCACCGCCGAGTCCGACGCCCGAGAGATCCGCGAGCAGGCCGCCCGCGACGCGAAGGCGATCCGGGCCGAGGCCGCCCGCGAGGCCGACGACATGCGCGCGGTCCAGCTGCGCGAGCTCGAGGAGAACCGCACCCGTCTGCTGACCGACGCCGAGCAGGAGCGCTCCCTCGCCGAGACCGAGGCCGCCGACATGCTGGCCGCCGCCCGGCGCGAGTCCGACCAGCTCCGGCTCGCGACCCAGCAGGAGACGACCGAGCAGCGCAGCCAGGCCCAGCGCGAGGTCGAGCAGGCCCGCGCTGCCGTCGACCGCGAGGTCCAGGAGGCGCGGCGCGCGCTGGCCATGGAGAAGGAGCGCCTCGCCCGCGAGGCCACCGACCACCACAACACCGCGGTCGCCGAGACCCGCCGCCTGGTCGAGGAGGCCGAGCAGCGCGCGAGCGCCGCCGAGGCCCGCGCCGCCGAGGCCAGTAAGAAGGCCGCCGCCAACCGGGCCGCCGCGCAGACCGAGGCCGAGGGCGTGCTGAGCCGGGCTCGTCGCGAGGCCGAGCAGGTCGTCGCCTCGGCCCGCACGCAGGCCGAGGCGATCGCTGCAAGTGGCGACGCGGAGCTCGAGCGCGAGATCGCCGTACGCCGCTCCGAGCTCGACCGGCTCACCAAGCGCCGGGCCGCCATCACCGCCCAGCTGTCCTCGCTCGCCGACCTCGTCGCCGGCTTCGGCGAGGACGAGAGTTGAGCGGCGCCGCCGAGGCAGCCGCGACCGACGGCGTCACCGAGCACGCCGGGATCGACCCGGCGGCGCCTGTCGACGCCGAGGACGCGCCGTACGGCCGGCTCGGGAAGCCGTTCGACCGACGCTCGCCGTTCTACTACGGCTTCATCGGTGCCCTCGGCGCGCTGACCGCGTTCTGGCTCTTCCAGGCGGTCATCGGCATCGGCTCGGTGCTGATGCTGGTCGTGGTGTCCTTCTTCCTCGCCGCGGGCCTCAACCCGGCGGTGAGCTTCCTCGAGCGCCACGGCCTGCGTCGCTCGTGGGCGGTCACGGTCGTGATCGTTCTCGCCCTCGGGACCGTCGCGCTGTTCCTCGTGGCGATCGTCCCGGTCATCACCGACCAGATCACCGCGATCACCAAGAACGCGCCGGGCTGGCTCGACGAGCTCCAGCGCAACAAGCGCATCCAGCAGCTCAACGACGAGTACGACATCATCGACAAGCTCCAGGCCAAGATCACCGACGAGAACTTCCTCTCGGCCCTCTTCGGAGGCGCGCTCGGCTTCGGCCTCAAGATCGTCTCGGCGCTGTTCAACCTGTTCGTGATCGTCGTGCTGACGCTCTACTTCCTCGCCTCGCTGAAGACCACCACCGGCGCCCTCTACAAGCTCGCCCCGGCCTCACGACGCGAGCGCGTCGCCAAGCTCGGCGACAAGGTGATCGCCAACATCGGCGGATATGTCTCCGGCGCCTTCCTGGTCGCCCTCTGCGCCGGCCTGAGCTCGCTGGTGTTCCTGTCACTGACCCCGATCAGCGAGTACGCCGTCGCGCTGGCCTTCGTCGTCGCCGTCCTCGACGTCATCCCGATGATCGGCGCCACCCTCGGCGCGGTGATCGTCTCGGCGATCGCCTTCGCGACCGACGTCAAGACCGGTATCGCCTGCGTGGTGTTCTACGTGATCTACCAGCAGTTCGAGAACTACGTCGTCTACCCGCGGGTGATGAGCAAGTCCGTCGACCTGCCCGGCGCGGTCATCGTGATCGCCGCCCTGGTCGGCACCGCACTGCTCGGCGTGGTCGGTGCACTCCTCGCCATCCCGGTGGCAGCCGCGATCCTGCTGGTCGTGCGCGAGGTCGTGGTCAAGCAGCAGGACCTGCGCTGAGCCTCTCGCTCGCTTCAGCGGGCTCGGCCGGCACGACCGGCAGCGGATCGGTTCCGACCACGACGCTGCGCTCCCCCAGCTTGACCCCGATCACGCCGGCGAGGATGAGTGCCCCGCCGACGAACTGGACGGGAGCGGGGAGCTGGTCGAGGAGCAGCCAGGCCCACGCGACGGCGGCCACGACCTCGCTGAGTGCGACGAAGGAGGCCAGCCGCGAGCCGAGGCGGCGGCTGGCGGCGATGCCGGTGGTGTAGGCGAGGGCGGCGGTGACCAGGCCCAGGGCGAGCAGCACCGTCCACGGGGCGACGTCGACACCGGCGTAGGCCACGGTGCTCGACGAGGCCGCCATCGGCATCAGGCCGGTCAGTCCCAGGATGCCGAGCAGCAAGCCGCCGACGACCAGGCCGCCCGCGGCCAGCGCCATCGGCGGGATGCCGCTGCGCTCGTCGGCCGAGATGACGAAGTAGGTCGCCGCACCGACCATCGCGGCGAGCGCCCACGCGGTGCCGCGGACGTCGACGTCGGCGCCGGCGAACAGATCGAGGACGAGCACCAGGCCGAGGGCCGCGACGACGGCCCCGGCCACGGTGAGCCGGCCGGGACGCTGGCCGTGGGCGAGCCACATCCACACGACCACCGCCGCGGGCGCGGTGTACTCGATGAGCAGGGCCGGGCCGACCTCCATGGTCCGCACGGCCGAGAAGTAGCAGTACTGGGCACCGGCGACCGCCAGGCCGCCGTACAGGAGGACCGTGGGAGCGGCACGGCGCAGCAGGGCCCAGCGGCCGCGCAGCGCGACCAGGCCGAAGGGCAGGACGACGAGCGCGCCGATCGCGATCCGCAGCAGCACGATGCTGCCGGCGGTCCAGCCGCTGTCGAGCATCGGCCGCGCGAGGGCGCCGGAGAGCGCGAACGTGATCGCCGAGGTGAGCGCGAGGAGTACGCCGGTCCGGGTGGCGTCCCGCGATGCGTCACGAGTCAACATCGTCATGACTCATGACACTAGGCCTCGATGCAGTAACCTGTCAAAGTGGTTTTCGCCCATGACACATCGTTGTCCCTGCAGGCGGCCGTGGCACTGGTCAACGGCAGCCTGGAGCCGGTGACGATCAGCACGCCCGACGAGCTCGACGCCTTCTTCGCCGACTTCGCCTACACCGGGCGTCACGACGGCGACCAAGCCGAGGTGGACGCCGTGCTGGCGATCGCACCCCGGCTCCGCGCCCTGCTGACCGCCGACCGCGACGACGCCGCCGACATCGTCAACGCCATGCTCCGCGACGCCTCCGCCCTCCCCCAGCTGCGCCGCCACGACGGTCACGACTGGCACCTGCACGCCGTCGACAACCAGGCCCCGTTCGCCGAGCGGATCGTGGTCGAGACCGCCATGGCGATGATCGACGTGATCCGCGCCGACGAGATGTCGCGGCTCTCGGTGTGCGCCGACGACACCTGCGAGGGCATCGTCCTCGACCTGTCCCGCAACCGGTCCAAGCGGTTCTGCTCGGTCACCTGCGGCAACCGCAACGCCGTGGCGGCGTACCGCGCCCGCCAGGCGAACGAGGAGTGACCTCGGCGTGACGACTCCGCCGCGCCCCTAGCGCCAAGCCTTGCAGAGGACGAGGATCCCGGCATGACACGCACGCTCGGGCTGCGCCGTCGCGCGCTCCACGCCGTCCTCCTGTCCCTGCTGGCCGCCACCGCCCTCCTCGTGCCTCGCCCGGGGCCCGCGGCCGCAGCAGCCCCGCTCACCGTCGCGCAGGCGATCGCCACCCAGAACTCCTCGACCGCCACCGTGCGCGGGTACGTGGTCGGGCAGCCGACCGCGACCTCGACCGTGGTGACCAGCGGGTTCCCCAACGACTACGCCATCGCCCTCGCCGACGCACCGGGCACCTCCGCGACCAGCCAGATGGTCTACGTGCAGGTGCCCACCGCGTTCCGCGCGTCCTTCGGCCTGAGGTCGAACCCGTCGCTGATGGGCAAGCAGGTCGACGTCACAGGCACCCTCACGGCGTACTTCTCCCACCCCGGCCTCAAGGACGGCACCGACTTCGCGCTCACCGGCTCCGGAGGTGGGGACGGAGGTGGGGACGGCGGTGGCGGTACCGACCCGAGCATCCCGGCCGGCTACTACGACCCCGCGGCGGGCAAGACCGGCGCCGCGCTCGCGGCGGCACTGCACGGCATCATCGACGGCAACCGGACGCTGAGCTACACGCAGGTCTGGGACGCGCTCAAGGTCACCGACGCCGATCCCGCCAACAGCAACAACGTGATCGAGTTCTACTCCGGCCGCTCCGTCCCGAAGTCGACCAACGGCGGTGATGCCGACGACTGGAACCGCGAGCACACGTGGCCGCAGAGCCATGGCGACTTCGGCACCAGCGCCGGTCCGGGCACCGACCTGCACCACCTACGTCCCGAGGACGTCACCGTCAACTCCACCCGCGGCAACAAGGACTTCGACAACGGCGGCTCCGCAGTCGCTCAGTGCCCCGACTGCTTCTCCGACGCCGACTCCTTCGAGCCCCGCGACTCGGTCAAGGGCGACGTGGCTCGCGGGCTGATGTACATGGCCGTGCGCTACGAGGGCGGCGACGGCTTCGCGGACCTCGAGCTCAACGACAGCATCAACGGCACTACGCCGTACCTCGGCAAGATCTCGGTGTTGCTCGCCTGGAGCGCCGCTGACCCGCCGACGGCCGCGGAGCGGGCCCGCAACGACCGGATCTACCGCGACTACCAGGGCAACCGGAACCCGTTCGTCGACCACCCGGAGTACGCCGAGGCGATCTGGTAGTCAGTCCCCCAGGAACCGCTGCAGGATCTCGAGGAAGACCTCCGGGCGCTCGGAGTGCAGCCAGTGCCCGGTGTCCTTCATCGTCACCTTGCGGTTGCGCGGGAACCAGCGGTCCATCGCGGCGTCGTAGGCGGGCTGGACGTAGCTCGACCGGCCGCCGGCGAGCCACAGCACCGGTCCGTCGTACGGCGCCACGTGGGCCAGCTCCGCCTCGGGCCAGCCGCTGATGGCGCCGAGGTCGCGGCCGAGCACATCGAGGTTGGCCTGCCAGCTCCAGCCGCCGGGCGCGGTGGGGTCGCGCCGCAGGTTCTGCAGCAGGAACGAGCGCACCGTCGGGTCGGGTACCGCGGGCTCCAGCAGTCGCTCGGCGTCCTCCCGGCGGACCACCTGCGTCAGGTCCATCGCGCGCATCGCGGAGATGTAGCCCTGGAACTCGCGGCCCTCGGGATAGCTCACGGGTGAGATGTCGGCGACGCACAGGCGCTCCACCCGATCGGGGTGGAGCAAGGAGAGCACCATGGCGACCTTGCCGCCGAGCGAGTGACCGACCAGCGCGACCGGCTCGTCGGCCGGGATGACGTCCGCGACGAGCGCCGCCGTCTCGGCGAAGTCGAAGCGGTCGGGCCACGCGGAGCGCCCGTGGTGGGGCAGGTCGACGAGCAGCACCCGGTGCCTGCCGGCGAGCTGCTTGGCGATCCCGGTCCAGTTCTTGCCCTGGCCGAAGAGCCCGTGGAGAAAGACCACACGGCTCCCGGTGGAACCGAGAGCCGTGTGGTGAAGCGTCACTCCGCCATTGTGTCAGGCGTAGTCGTGGAAGCCCTTGCCGGTCTTGCGGCCGAGCTCGCCGGCGTCGACCTTGGCGACGAGGGTGCCGGCCGGCTCGAAGCCCGGCTCGCCGAACTCGGCGTACAGCTCCTTCTGGATGGCCAGCGACACGTCGTTGCCGACCACGTCGAGCAGCTCGAACGGGCCCATCGGGAACGCGGCGGTCTCCTTGATCGCGGCGTCGATGGTCGTGAGCTCCTCGCCGCCCTCGGCGAGCTTGATCGCGTCGTTGAGGTAGGGGAAGAGCAGCAGGTTGACGATGAAGCCCGAGCGGTCGCCGGCGGAGACGCCGACCTTGCCGACGTTGGCGGTCAGCGCCCGCACGGTCTCGTCGACGTCGGCGGCGGTGGCCGGGGTCGTGATGATCTCGACCAGCTTCATGACCGGGGCCGGGTTGAAGAAGTGCATGCCGATCACGTCCTGCGGGCGGCCGGTTGCCTCGCCCAGCTTGGTGATCGGGAGCGACGAGGTAGTGGTCGCGAGGATGGCGCCCGGCTTGCAGATCCGGTCGAGGTCGCGGAACAGCTCGAGCTTGAGCTCGAGGTCCTCCGCGATGGCCTCGACGACGATGTCCACGCCGCCCAGCGCCTCGCGCTCGGTCGAGCCGGTGAGGCGGCCCAGCAGCGCGTCCTTGTCGCCCTCGGTGCCCTTGCCCTTGGCGATGGCGCGGTCGAGGTTCTTGGTGATGTAGCCGACGACGCCGTCGAGCTTCTCCTGGCTGCGGCCGACGTAGATGACCTCGTAGCCGGCCTGTGCGAAGACCTGGACGATGCCGGAGGCCATGGTGCCGGTGCCGACGACGCCGACCTTGGTGATGTCGTGCTTGAACTGCGGCGCGGCGGCCTCGCCCGCGGCAGCAGCCTCGTCGGCGAAGGTGCGGCCCTCGGCGACGAGCTTGTCGAGCAGGCCCGCCGGCTCGTGCAGGTGGTCGCCGGTCTCGGCGTACCGGGCGGCGAGCAGGTCACGGACCTGGGCGGCGCCGATCTCGTCGACGACGGTCAGCGGGCCCTTCGGGTAGCCGCAGCCGAAGCGCATGGCGGCGTCGATGTCGGTCACCGAGGCGTAGCCCGACTCGTAGGTGCGCACCGCGTGGTTGAGGTACGGCAGCACCAGCGTGTTGAAGATCTGCTCGCTCGAAGTCATGGCTGGCAGTGTGGCATCCGTCCGGCCCACTGACTACCAGTCGGTAACCATGTGGACAGAGACAGACGTCACATCCGGCGGGCGGTCACGTCGACGCGGACCAGCTTGGACCGCGAGGCCTGGCCGCGCACCAGGCTCACCGCAGAGCGGGGGACGCCGAGCTCCTTGGCCAGCCAGCGCACCAGCTCGTCGTTGGCTCGACCGTCGACGGGCGGCGAGGCGAGCCGGATCTTGAGCTCGGCTCCGTCCACGCCCGTCGCGCCCGCCGGGCCCGTGCGAGAGGCGCCCGGCTGGACACGTACGGCGAGCAGCCAGGTCGTCGTACGGCCCTGCTCGTCGACGTGCTCGGGGCGCCACCACGGCTGATCGTCGATCTCCACGACGCAGACTGTAGATTCGTCGCCCGTGAGACTCGTCGTTGCGCGTTGCCAGGTGGACTACGCAGGCCGATTGACCGCGCACCTCCCGATGGCGACCCGGGTGCTCATGCTCAAGGCCGACGGCTCGGTGCTCGTGCACTCCGACGGCGGCTCCTACAAGCCGCTGAACTGGATGTCGCCGCCGTGCACGGTCCGCGAGGGCGAGGCCGAGGACGGCCGGGTCGAGTGGACCGTCACCGCGAAGGCGCCGAAAGGCCAGACGCCCGACACGCTGCGGATCCTTATCGACGAGATTCACCACGACACGAAGCACGACCTCGGCATCGACCCCGGGCTGCAGAAGGACGGCGTCGAGAAGCACCTCCAGGAGCTGCTCGCCGAGCACCCCGGAACGCTGTCCGCCGGCCTGACCCTCGTCCGGCGCGAGTTCCCCACCGCCATCGGCCCGGTCGACCTCATGTGCCGCGACGGCGAGGGCCTCTCGGTCGCGGTCGAGATCAAGCGCCGCGGGGAGATCGACGGCGTCGAGCAGCTCACCCGCTACCTCGACCTGCTCAACCGCGACCCGCTGCTGACCGGCAAGGGCGCGGTGCGCGGCATCTTCGCCGCCCAGGAGATCAAGCCGCAGGCTCGCGTGCTCGCCGAGGACCGCGGCATCGCCTGCGCCGTGGTCGACTACGACGCGCTGCGTGGTCTCGACAACGCCGAGGACCGGCTCTTCTGAGCCGCCGCGCCATGACGCCGATCTTCCACCTCGCCCTGCTCCGCGACTGGGAGGAGGCTCAGCGCGCGGGCTCCTACACGACCTCCACGCTCGGTCGCAGCCTTGCCGAGGAGGGCTTCATCCACGCCAGCCGGGCCGATCAGTGGACCGGCGTGCGCGACCGGTTCTACGGCGAGGTCACCGACCCGATGGTGCTGCTGCAGATCGACCCGGGAGTGCTCGACGTACCCGTGGTCGACGAGGAGCCGTTCCCGGGCGCGGGCGAGACCTTCCCCCACATCTACGGACCGCTGCCGGTGACGGCGGTGGTCAAGGCGATCCCGCTCGCGGCGCAGCGATCCACCGAGCCCGCGCCGACGCCGGCCCCGGAGCCCGCACCCGTCGCGGACCGCCCGGACCGCCCGGACGTTCCGGACCGCCCGACCGAGAGCTTCTCCCGCGTCTACTTCCGCGAGGTGTTCTTCAACGTCGCCGTCCTCAGCATCGTGCTGCTGGTCGCTGTGGCGGGCACGGCCCTCGGCAGCACGCTGCCGATCGCCGCGGGTACGGCGCTCGGCGGGTTGCTGGGCATCGCGCTCGGCGTGGTGCTGGCAGTAGGGGTCTACCGGCTGCGGCACCCGCGCGCCGGACGCTGAGCGTCAGGCGCCGGCGGCCGGCGGAGCGGTCGGGTCGGTGTCGCCGGCGCCCTGCTCCCGGGCGACCCAGTCCTCGATCGCGTTGATGTCGTCCTTGCTGCGGGTGACCACCGCGAGCAGGTCGTTCATGGTCGCGACCTCCTCGACCTGCTCCTTGATGAACCACTGCATGAACTGCTCGGAGGCGAAGTCGTACTCGTCGCGGGCGATGCGCAGCAGGCCGTTGATCTGCTCGGTGACCCGCTTCTCCTGCTCCAGGGCCAGCTCGATCGGCGCGACGACGTCGTCGAAGACGGCGACCGGCGCCTCGACGCCCGGGATCTTCACGGGAGCGTCGGTGTCGAGGAGGTACTGCACCATCATCATGGCGTGCAGGCGCTCCTCGAGCGCCTGGGCGTAGAAGAAGGCCGCCAGCTGGGGCATCGTCAGCGCGTCGTAGTGCACGGCGCACGCGAGGTACTGGTTGTGCGCGGCGAACTCGTTGCCGATCTGGACATTGAGCTGGTCGGTGAAGCGGGGTGCGGCCATGGGCGCCAGCCTAGTCGGCGGCGTGAGCGAGCCTCAGGCGGCCTTCTGCAGGCTCTTCTTGGTGACCTTCTTGCCGTCGGAGCGCACCAGCACGCGCTTCTTGACGGTGTAGCCCTCGGGGAGGGTGCCCTCCTTGAGCATCCGCAGGGGGCAGCGACCGCAGCGCGACTTCGACACGCAGCACTTCGTCTTGGGGAGCTTGCGCACCTTCCCCTTCGACTTCTTCTTGTCCTTGCCCACACGACGAGGGTAAGCGATTGAGGGTAGGCAGACCTAACCGACGTGACGCGGCTCACATGTGCCGCGGACTACTAGGGTTCCGGTCGTGATCGAGATCTGGCTGAACCCCGCCTGCTCCAAGTGCCGCACCGCCGAGAGCGAACTCCGGGCCGCCGGCGTCGACTACACCGTCCGCCGCTACCTCGACGAGCCGCCGACCATCACCGAGCTCGAGGACGTGCTCGCCCGCCTCGGCCTCGAGCCCTGGGACATCGCGCGTACGGCGGACGCCGGCAAGCTGGGCGTCACGCTGCCCGCCCGGGCGGCCGAGCAGCGCGCGGCATGGCTCGACCTGATGGCCGCGCACCCGCGCCTCATCCAGCGCCCGATCCTCACCGCCTCGGACGGTACGACGGTCGTCGGTCGCGACCCCGAGTCGTTGTCCCGGGTGATCGCGGCCGAGTGACCGACGGGTCATGTAACTAAGTGTTACAGCACAGATATCCACCACTCTGGCCCCACAGGCACCAAATCAGTGCTGTAACACTTAGTTACAAGTGAGCGGCGGTCTCACCCCAGGCCGTTGGCCCTGCGGATAACGTTGACGATGCCGCCCATGATCTCGGTCAGCCCGAAGTCCTTGGGCGTGTAGACCGCGGCGACGCCCTGCTCGATCAGCGCCTTCCCGTCGGACTCGGGGATGATCCCGCCGACGATGACGGGGACCTCGCCCATCCCGGCCGCGCGCAGACCATCGAGGACGGCGGGCACCAGCTCCATGTGGGAGCCGGACAGGATCGAGAGGCCGACGCAGTGGACGTCCTCGGCGACCGCGGCGGCGACGATCTGCTCCGGGGTCAGCCGGATGCCCTGGTAGATCACCTCGAAGCCCGCGTCGCGGGCGCGTACGGCGACCTGCTCGGCGCCGTTCGAGTGGCCGTCGAGGCCCGGCTTGCCGACCAGCAGGCGCAGGCGGCCCCCGAGCTCCTCGCCCGTGGCGCGCACGGCCTCGCGGACGGCGGTCAGCTCGGCACCGGCCTCGGCGACGCCGACCGCACCGGCGACGCCGGTGGGGGCGCGGAACTCGCCGAAGACCTCACGCAGGACGCCGGCCCACTCCCCCGTGGTCGCGCCCGCACGGGCGGCGGCGAGGGTGGCGGCCATCAGGTTGGTGCCGGACTTGGCGTCCTCGGCGAGCCGGGCGAGAGCGGCCTCGACCTCGCCGGCGTCGCGCTGGGCCTTCCACGCCTCGACCGAGGCGAGGGCCGACTTCTCGGCCTCCGGGTCGGCGACCATGATCGCGCCGTCGAGGTCCGCGGTGAGCGGGCTCTGCTCGGTGGTGTCGAACTTGTTGACGCCGACGATGATCTCCTCGCCGGCCTCGATGGCCGCCCGGCGGCGGGCGTGGGAGGAGACCAGCTCCTGCTTCATGTAGCCGGAGTCGACGGCGGCGATCGCGCCGCCCATCGCCTGGACCCGGTCGATCTCGGCCTTGGCGCCGGCGATCAGCTCCTGCACCTTGGCCTCGACGACGGGCGAGCCGTCGAAGATGTCGTCGTACTCCAGCAGGTCGGACTCGAAGGCGAGGACCTGCTGCAGGCGCAGCGACCACTGCTGGTCCCAGGGGCGCGGGAGGCCGAGGGCCTCGTTCCACGCGGGGAGCTGGACGGCGCGGGCGCGGGCCTTCTTCGACAGCGTCACGGCGAGCATCTCGAGCACGATGCGCTGGACGTTGTTCTCGGGCTGCGCCTCCGTGAGGCCCAGGCTGTTGACCTGGACGCCGTAGCGGAAGCGGCGCATCTTCTCGTCGGTGACGCCGTAGCGCTCCCGGGTGATCTCGTCCCACAGGTCGACGAAGGCGCGCATCTTGCACATCTCCTCGACGAAGCGCACGCCCGCGTTGACGAAGAAGGAGATCCGGCCGACGACCTTCTCGAAGTCGTCGTCGGAGACCTGTCCGGAGTTCTTCACCTGGTCGAGGACGGCGATCGCGGTGCACATGGCGTACGCGATCTCCTGCACCGGCGTCGCGCCGGCCTCCTGCAGGTGGTAGCTGCAGATGTTGATCGGGTTCCACTTCGGGATCTCGTGGACCGTGTAGGCGATCATGTCGCCGATCAGGCGCAGGGAGTGCTCGGGCGGGAACACGTAGGTCCCGCGCGAGAGGTACTCCTTGATGATGTCGTTCTGCGTCGTGCCCGCGAGCTGGTGGGCGACCTCGGACGGCGAGGAGTCGGGGTTCTGCTCCTCCGCAGCGACCTGGTACATCGCGAGCAGCCACATGGCGGTCGCATTGATCGTCATCGAGGTGTTCATCTCGGTGAGGGGGATCTGGTCGAAGAGCTTGCGCATCTCGCCCAGGTGCGGCACCGGTACGCCGACCTTGCCGACCTCACCGCGCGACAGTGGGCTGTCGGGGTCGTAGCCGGTCTGGGTGGGCAGGTCGAAGGCCACCGACAGGCCGGTCTGGCCCTTGGCCAGGTTGGTCCGGTACAGGGCGTTGGACGCCTCGGCGGTCGAGTGACCGGCGTAGGTCCGCATCACCCAGGGGCGGTCCTTGGCGTGCGATGCCTTCCCGGCGGGGCCGGCTGCGTCGGGCGAGGTGCTCATACGCCGAAGCGTAGGCCGATCCCTACCTGTTGGTAACCGCCGTCCGTGTGGGGTTCTCCACAACGCCGCCCCCGAGCAGGCGGCGTTGACACGGCGACCGGGCCCGCGCTCAGGCGGGGATCGGCTCCCGCTCGAGCTCGATCAGCCGGATCAGGTGGGTGAGGTGGAGCATCCGCCGGACAGCAGGCCGGGCGCCGCGCAGGACCACGCGCACGCCGTAGCGCTGGGCCTGTCGGCTCGCGGCGGCGATCACCTTGAGCGCGGTCGCGTCGACCGAGCGGACAGCGCTGATGTCGATGACGACCGGGCTGATCAGGTCGGTGCCGCAGGCGTGGATGTGGTCGTGGACGGCGGCGCGCAGCTCGCCCGTGCTGCGGACGTCGAGGTCGCCGGCCAGGACCAGGACGGGCTCGCCGAGGACATGCTCGACGGAACTGCGCACGACGGAAGGGTGCGTGAGCTGTCGTGCTGCCATGGTTCCCTCCCGAGATCGTCCTGGGCAGGCGCCCCACACGCCTGTTACCCACCATGACGCTCCGGCAGTCCGATCGGTTGCATGCCGGGCCGAACTTTTTCGTGCCGCAGCCCCGGCTACCCTGCGAGCCATGGTCAACCTCACCCGCATCTACACGCGCACCGGCGACGCCGGTGAGACCCGCCTGGGCGACATGAGCGTGACGTCGAAGACCGACCTGCGGCTCGAGGCCTACGCGACCGTCGACGAGGCCAACGCCCAGATCGCGGTGGCCGTGGCGACCGGCGGGCTCAGCGACCACGTCGTCGCCGTGCTCACGCACGTCCAGAACGAGATGTTCGACGTGGGCGCCGACCTGTGCAACCCGGTGGTGGCCGACCCGGAGTACCCGCCGCTGCGGATCGAGCAGCCCTCGATCGACCGGCTCGAGAGGTGGTGCGACCACTTCAACGAGGACCTCGAGAAGCTGCGGTCCTTCATCCTCAACGGCGGCACCCCGGCGGCGGCGCAGCTGCACGTCGCGCGCACCGTCGTACGACGTGCCGAGCGGGCCGCGTGGGCGGCCAACGCCGTGCACGGCGAGACGATGAACCCGCTCGCCATCACCTACCTCAACCGGCTCAGCGACCTGCTGTTCATCCTGGCCCGGCACGCCAACCGCGAGGTCGGCGACGTGCTGTGGGTGCCCGGCGGCGACCGCGGCTACTCCGACGAGCGCGAGCAGACCAGCTGAGGCGCCGCGGATAACCCGTTGCACCCGGCGGTCCGCACTGCCGACGATGCAGCGGTGGACGTGACCTTCACGAAGCTCGCCGGGCGCTACGAGATCGCCGTCGACCGCTCGGTCGGCGCGGCTCTCGCGCCGCGCAACGGACCGGGCCACAGCGACGCCGTGCCCCACGACGTCGCGCATCTGCTGGTGGAGGTCGAGGACGGCATCCGCGGCGGCGTCTACGGCCGGCTCGCGGCGGCCGACGGCGACGACGGGCTGTTCTGGCCGGCCGACCCGGCCGCGCGCCGCGCCTCGTCGAGGAGGCGACGCGAGCCGACCCCCGAGGAGTCGGCCGACATGGCGCGCTCGGAGCGGCTCGCGTCCCTCACGGTGGCGCTGTGGGAGGTCGGGCGCGGGCGGCGGCGCCCGGACCCGGCATGGCCGGGGCGGGTCGAGGACAGCGAGGTCGACCCGGCGCTGCTGGAGCGGCTGTTCGCGCGGTACGACGAGTTCGCCGCCCGCTGGTCGGGGCTGCCGGTCGGCGGCTCGATCACGCTGCCCTGGCCGTTCCCCGAGGGCACCGGGAAGCGCCGTCGCACCGGTCGGTGAGGCTCGTCCCGCCGCGATCCGGCCTTCGTCGCAGGTGCGTGCCACGATGAGGGAACCGTGGACGTCCTCGCCGAGCTGACCGACGACTTCCTGGCGCGCCACTTCGACGCCGGGACGCTGGAGCGTGCCCGCTCGATCGTCGCTGCGGGCGGCGTCCGGCGTCCCGAGATCGGGATGCGCTCGGCGGCGTCGGTCACGGCGACGGCGGAGGTCCTCGGGAGCCGGGAGGCGCCGTACCAGGTCCAGCTGCACGTCGAGGCACCCAACGCGAGCTACGCCGGCTGGGTGTTCACGGTGTGCACCTGCCCGGTGCGCTCGGTGTGCAAGCACGGCGCCGCGCTGGCGCTGAGCCTGCGCCAGACCTTCACCCAGCCGGCCGGCGAGGCCGCGTGGCGACGCTCGGTGGAGCGGCTGGTCGGCGAGCTGGCGCGCCAGCAGCCGTCGGTGCGCGAGGAGGTGCCGCTCGCGCTGGAGGTGACCCTCGACCGCGGTCGCGGCAGCTACCGCGCCGCCGGCCCGACGCTGCGGGTCCGGCCACTGCGGCAGGGCAAGAGCAAGCCGTGGATCAAGAGCGGCGCCGAGTGGAATGACGTCGCCGGCAGCCCGCGCGGCTTCGTGCAGCGGCAGGCCGACGCGCTCGCCGCGCTGCACACCCAGTGGGCCGGCCACCGCGGCTACTACTCCGCCGGGGTCTCCCCCGCGCTCGACGAGTTCGGCGACCAGGTGGTCCGCGCCCTGCGCAACGCCCGCGACGCCGGCGTCACCCTGCTGGCCGCCCGGCCACTGGTCTCCGTCGAGGTCGCCGACGAGCCGGCCGAGGTGGTCGCCGAGCTCGGCGACGTCGACGGCGGTACGACGATGCGCGCGGTCGTCACCCTCGCCGAGCGGACCTGGCGCGACGAGTCCGTGGTGCTGGTCGGCTCCCCCGCGTCGGTCGTCGGCCTGCTCGACGACAGCGGCCACCTCCTCATCGCCGCGACCACGACCCCGGTGCCGCCCGCGCTGCGCCACCTGGTCGACGGCCCGCCGATCCTGGTCCCGCCCGCCGACCTGGCCGACTTCCGCGAGACGCTGCCCGGGCTGATGCGGCTGGTGCCGGTGCGCGCGGACGCGTCGTCGGTCGAGCTGCCCGAGCCGCTGGCGCCGACACTGGTGCTGACCGTCTCGTGGCACACCTCGACCAAGGCGGGCCTGGCGTGGCACTGGCAGTACGGCGCCGACCCGGAGCGCAGCCGCCCGCTCACCAGCAGCGACTCCCTCGGCGGGGTCAGGGACCGTGCCGCGGAGCAGGCACTGCTCGCGACCGTGCCGCCGGCGCTGCTGCAGGTCTCGACGCTCATCGACGGCGACGCCCTCACCCTGGCCATCCACGACCTGCCGCACCTGCGCGAGACGGAGGGCGTGCGGGTCGTCGAGGAGGAGCGGCCCGACTTCCGCGAGGCCGACGTGGCGCCCGAGATCCGGTTCGACCTGGTCGAGCCCGACTCCAGCACGACGTCCAGCACGACCGACTGGCTCGACCTGGCCGTGACCGTCAGCGTCGACGGCGAGCAGATCCCGCTGCCCGACGTCCTCGCCGCCCTCACCCTCGACCTGGAGTTCCTCGTGCTGCCGAGCGGGCTCTACGTGACCACCGACCGCCCCGAGTTCGACCGGCTGCGCGAGGTGGTCACCGCGGCCGCCGAGCTGCGCGAGCGCGAGGGCGACCGGATCGGCATCGGCCACCACGACCTCGGCCTGTGGGCCCAGCTCGCCGAGACCGGTCTCGTCGACGCCCAGGTCGCCGCGTGGGTCGAGCGGGCCCGGGCGCTGCGGGACCTCACCGACATCCCGCGACCCGAGCCGCGCGGCCTGGTCACCGACCTGCGCAGCTACCAGCGCGAGGGCTTCTGGTGGCTGGCATTCCTGTGGCAGCACGGCCTCGGCGGTGTGCTCGCCGACGACATGGGTCTCGGCAAGACGCTCCAGGTGCTCGCCCTCATCACCCACGCCCGCGCCCAACGTCCTCTCGACGCGCCCTTCCTCGTCGTCGCCCCGACCAGCGTCGTCACCGCCTGGGCCACCGAGACCGCCCGGCACGCGCCGGGCCTGCGCGTCGCGGTGGCCTCGCGTCGTACCGACGACGTGGCGGCGCTGGCCCGCGACCACGACGTGGTCGTCACGACGTACACCCTGCTCCGGCTGGCCCACGAGGAGTACGCCGACCTGGCCTGGTCCGGGCTGGTGCTCGACGAGGCGCAGCAGGCCAAGAACCACCAGAGCAAGACCTACCAGGCGATCCGCACCATCGACGCGCCGTTCCGCCTCGCCGTCACCGGCACGCCGTTCGAGAACCGGCTGATGGAGCTGTGGTCGCTGCTCTCGATCACGGTGCCCGGCCTGTACCCCTGGCCGCGCACGTTCCAGGACAAGGTCGTGCGGCCGGTCGAGCGCGACGGCGACCAGGTCGTGCTCGACCGGTTCCGAGCGCGGATCAGGCCGTTCCTGCTGCGGCGCACCAAGGAGCTGGTCGCCGACGACCTGCCGCCCAAGCAGGAGCAGGTCCTCCAGGTCGACCTCGACGCCGCGCACCGCAGGATCTACGACACCCACCTGGCCAAGGAGCGGCAGCGGATCCTCGGCCTGGTCGAGGACTTCGACCGCAACCGGGTCGCCATCTTCAGCGCGCTGACCAAGCTGCGACAGCTCGCCCTCGACCCCGCGCTCGTCGACGACGAGCACGAGAGCGTCGGCTCCGCCAAGCTCGACGTGCTCGTCGAGCACCTCGCCGAGATCACGGCCGAGGGCCACCGGGCTCTGGTGTTCAGCCAGTTCACGTCCTTCCTCACCCGGGTCCGCTCGCGCCTCGACGACGTGGGGATCGCGACGACCTACCTCGACGGCACGACCCGCGACCGCGCGGGCGTCATCGACAGGTTCCGCTCCGGTGCCTCCCCCGTCTTCCTCATCTCCCTCAAGGCCGGCGGCACCGGCCTGACCCTCACCGAGGCCGACTACGTCTTCGTGCTCGACCCGTGGTGGAACCCCGCCGCCGAGGCGCAGGCCGTCGACCGCGCCCACCGGATCGGCCAGACGCGCCACGTCCACGTCTACCGGCTGGTCGCGACCGACACCATCGAGGAGAAGGTGATGGAGCTCAAGGCCCGCAAGGCCGAGCTGTTCGCACAGGTCATCGACGGCGACGGAGCGATGAGCACGTCGATCGGGGCCGAGGACATCCGCGGTCTGTTCGAGGAGTGACGTCGGTGCCGGTCAGGGCGCCGGAGCGGCGCTGACCTCGGACGCCGGGTTGCGGATCAGCAGCCACGACAGCGCACCGCCGGCGACCAGCAGGCCGGCACAGCACAGCATCGCCGTGCGGTAACCGGCATCGAAGACCTCCGGGCGCTGGTAGTCGGCGCCCGCGAGCCCCACCACGAGCGGCAGGGCGGCGACCGCGAGCAGCGAGCCGGCGCGGGCGACGGCGTTGTTGACGCCCGAGGCGACACCGGCGTGCTCGTCGGGTACGGCGGCCAGCACGGCCGCGGTCAACGGGGCCACGAGCGAGGCGAGCCCCAGCCCGAACACGGTCAGCGGCAGGGCGACCTCGGTCCAGTAGTCGAGCTCGGCGTCGATCCGGCTCAGCAGCAGGGCGCCGACCGCGCACAGCAGCGGGCCGACGGTCATCGGCAGGCGCGGACCGATCCGGCCGGCGAGGGCGCCCCCGCGACCGGCGAGCAGCAGCATGACGATCGTGATCGGCAGCGTGGACAGGCCGGCCTCGAGCGGGCCGAGGCCGGCGACGGTCTGCAGCTGCAGGACGAGGAAGAAGAGGACGCCGCCGAGCGCGGCGTAGGTCAGCAGGGTCATCGCGTTCGCGGCGCTGAACTGACGTGAGGCGAACAACCCCGGCGGCAGCAGCGGCGCGTGCGAGCGGCGCTCGTCGAACCAGAAGGCGACCCCGGCCACGAGGCCGACCACGAGCGCGACGACGGCGACCGTCGGCTCGGTCCGCCACTCGATCAGCGCATAGGTGAGACCGCCCAGCGCGAGGGTGCACAGCGCCGCGCCAGAGAGGTCGAAGCCCCGCACCGCCGACGGGTCGCGGGTCTCGGGGACTCGGCGGGCGACGGCCAGGGTGAACAGGGCGACGGGCAGGTTGATGAGGAACACCCAGCGCCAGCTCACCGACTGGACCAGCCAGCCGCCGAGGAAGGGGCCGATCGCGGTAGCGACGCCGCCGAGCCCGGACCAGGTGCCGATCGCTCGGGACCGGTCGGAGGGCGCGAACGAGCCCTGGATCATGGCGAGACTGCCCGGCACGAGCAATGCGGCGGCGACGCCCTGTGCGATCCGGGCGAGGATCAGGACCTCCGCAGTCGGGGCGAGACCGCACGCGACCGAGGTGAGGGCGAAGCCGAGCACGCCGGTCATGAAGATCCGGCGTCGCCCGAACCGGTCGCCGAGCGAGCCGCCGAGCAGGGTGAGCGAGGCGAGGCTGAGCAGGTAGCCGTTCGAGACCCACTGCAGCTCGCCGAGACTGGCCTCGAGGTCCTCCCCGATCCGGTGCAGGGCGACGTTGACGACGGTGCTGTCGAGCAGCGCCAGCGAGGAGCCCAGGATCGCCGCGGCGAGGACCGTGCGACCGGTCCGCGACCCGACGGTGACCTCGGCGCAGGTCGGATCCACTTGCCGAGCGTAGTGGAGACGGGAGTTGGTGAGGGGGCTGTGATTGGATGCCGCCATGCTGAGGGTGGGACTGAGGTGTGCCGGCCTGCCGACCGTGACGCTCGGTTCGGGCGAGACGCTGCTGTTCGGGCGCTCGCCGCACCACGCCGTACCGCTCGACAGCCCGGACGACGCACTGCGCACGACGGCAATCGCGCTGCCGCGCTGCGCCCCGCACGTCTCCCGCCTGCTCGGTGAGCTCGTCGTGGGTGAGGAGATCGCCCGGCTGCGCTGGCACGGCGCTGGTGAGACCCAGGTGGCGAGCCTGTTCGACGCCCCGGGCGGCGCGCGGCGGGTCACGCTGGTGGAGGGCATGTCGCTCCTGCTCGACGAGGGCGAGAACCAGCTGGTCGTGCTCCGCGGCCGCGAGACCACGACGGGGACCTACGACGACCTGACCATCGTCGTCGATGTCCAGGCCTCCGCGCCGGCCGCCCCCCGCCGGCCGGTCGCCGAAGCGCCCGACACCGACGTCGACGGTACGGCGACCGCCCCCGCGCCCAGCCTGCCCCGCCTGTCGCGGGAGTGGTACGTCGCACTCGCGCTCGCCGAGCCGTGGCTCACCGGCACCGACGACTACCCGCGCCCCCCGTCCAACCGGGAGATCTACGAGCGGGTGCTGCACTGGCACGGCTACGCGTGGAACCTCGACCGCGCGCAGCGGGTCGACGACGCGATCCGCTCTGTGTCGATGCTCGCCTTCGGGCCCAAGGACGACCCGTGCCGCACGAAGGGGCGCGCGCAGAACGTGCGGTTCGCGATCGGCCGTCGTACCGCGGAGGTCCGGTTGGTCACCGCCGACGACCTCGACGCGGTCGAGAGGGCCGCGACGGCGCGGAACCTTCCGCCCGCCTGACGCTGGTGCCGCGCCCGGCGCGTCCCTACCGTTTCGCGACAACGACCGATCGGGCCACGTCACGAGCGAAGGAGACCACGATGAGCAGCAGCATGCAGGGCATGGACACCGAGCACGCGCGGGAGACGTCCGCGCGGATGGACAGCCACGCCAGCCAGGCCTCGGGCGTGTGCAGCGGGCTGTACGCCCGCCTGGGCGCGACCAACTGGGTCGGGCCGGACATGGACCGGATGATGGAGGACATGGCGTCGTCCTTCGTGCCGGAGTCGACCAACGCCGCCGAGACGCTGCGCGACCAGGCGCGGGTGCTCGCCGCCCACGCCGACCGGCAGGACGCCGCGAGCGCCTGACCCGCACCCCACCCGAGAGGGCCGCCGGCACTGCCGGCGGCCCTCTCGTGCGTCCAGGCCCGCCCAGGAGCGCGGCGACAAGGCGGAACCTTCCGCCCCTGGATCCCTCGACCGGCGGGCATGCGGCTGCCTAGCGTCCACGGCGTCCGGTCCGGCGACCGGCACCAGACCCTCCGACGAAAGGGAGATCACCATGGCGTTCCTCGGCGCAGACACCGACGAGCTCCGCGAGGTGGGGCAGGAGTTCCAGGAGGGCGCGGAGACGATCGACCAGATCATCGCGTTCGTCCGGGCGCTGATCATGGTCCTCCGCGCGGCGGCCTTCTTCAGCGGTGGCGCGAGCCTGGCCTACGCGCAGTACCTCGAGACCACGGTCCTGCCGTGGCTCCAGCGGATCTCGATGGCGCTCAAGGCCTTCGCGCAGGTGCTGCTGGCCAACGCCGACGCCCAGGACGAGGTCAGCAACGGCGCCACCGTCGACCTCGGCTCGCTCCCGATCTACCAGACGCCGGTCCTGCCGCCGTCGTCGCAGCCGTACGCCGGCGGCGACATCATCGGTGGCGGCGCGCCCGGCACCATGCCGGTCTCCGGCACCCCGGGCCACGGCACGTCGGCCCCCGTCGGCGGAGGGATCGACGGCCAGGGGCACGCCGTCGCCCAGCCCGTGCCCACCCGTACGGCGGGTGAGCCGGTCCTGGTGAGCACGACCGGCGGCGGCATCGACGGCGGCATCGACGGGGGCGCCGGCAGCGGCGCCGGCAGTGTGCCCGCGGGCGGCGGTGCCGGCAGCGCAGGCGCGCCCGGGCTCGGCACCGGCTCGGTCGACGGTGGCACCGGCACCGGCACGGGCCCCCTCAGCCCTCACGGCACGGCGACCCAGCCGGCCGACGGCGGGCTCGGCGGGGCCACCCCGGGGGCGGAGGCGACCAGGGACGCGAAGGACGCCGGGTTCGGCGGCACCGCGCAGCCGAGGGCGAGCGAGCAGTCGTCGTACGGCGCCGCGGCGGCGATCGGCGGCGGGGCGGCCGCGGCCGGCCTGGGCGGCGCGGCGCTGGCCGGGCGCTCCGGGTCCACGAACAAGGAGATCGACGACCTCGGCTCCCGCAACGGCCGCGGGTCGCGTGGCGAGGAGGTGCGCCGGGTCCAGCAGCTGCTGACCGACGCGGGCTACGACACCCAGGGCGTCGACGGGGTCTGGGGCCGCGACACCGAGCGTGCCTACGACGCCTACCGGGCCGCGCACCCGCTCGAGATCCGGCACGGCTCCGGCTACAGCTCGCCCGACGGCTTCGACTACGAGCAGATCGCCGGGCTGCGCGGCAACGCGAACGTGACGCCGGAGTTCCTGCGGGAGGTCGAGGGCGTGGCGCAGCGCATCGGCGCCCAGCCCGAGCACCTGCTGGCAGCGATGAGCTTCGAGACCGGCGGCACCTTCTCGCCGTCCGTCGAGAACCCACGCAGCGGCGCGACCGGGCTGATCCAGTTCATGGACCGCACCGCCACCGGGCTCGGCACCAGCACCGACGCGCTGTCGCGGATGACGCCCACCGAGCAGCTGACCTACGTCGAGCGCTACTTCGAGGGCCACCGTGGCCGGGTGGGCGACCTGGACAGCCTCTACACCTCGATCCTGGCCGGCCACCCCGCGTCCGGCGACGACGCCCTGTTCACCCAGGGCACCACGGCCTACCACCAGAACCGCGAGCTCGACATCGACCGCAACGGCGTCGTCACGGCCGCGGAGGCCACCGCACACGTCCGGAGCCGACTCGGCACCGGCCACTGAGCAACCGGCTCAGGACCACCCCATCCACCCGTAGCAACCGCAGCACCCGCTGCAGAACAGGAGAACCACCATGGCCATGAAGGGAATGGACGTCGAGGCCGGTCGCCAGGCGTCGCAGCAGGTCTCGCAGGGCTCGCAGGAGCTGGACGCGCTCACCGCGCGGATGACCCAGGTGATCGACGGCTTCGAGTGGGTCGGCCCCGACGCCGAGCGCACCCGCGACTCGTGGAAGTCGGAGTACGTCCCCATGCTCGGCAAGGTCAGCCAGTCCATGCAGGAGTTCGGCTCGCTGATCAACAACCAGGCCCAGGAGCAGGAGCAGGTCTCCCACTGACGACCGCCGAGTTCGTCGAGTAGCCGCGAGCGCTGGCGAGTTCCTCGCTCCGTGGCTGCTCGACGAGCTCCCAGCAAGCCCGGACGAAGGAGCCACCGATGCCGACCTGGACCCTCTCCCTGCGCACCGCCCCTGAGAGCGGGCTGCCGTCGGTCGACGTCGTGGTCCGGGCCCGCGAGGACGCGACCGTAGCGGACCTCGCCGACCAGCTGGGACGGCACCTGGCGCCCGAGCAGCACCAGCTCCAGGTGGTCCCACTCGAGGGCGACCAGCCCTGGCCGCCGGACCGTCCGCTCGCGGAGTGCGGCCTCAACACCGGCGACCTCGTCGACGTCGTGGTCGCCGGGTCGGCGTGGCGCGAGCGCAGCGGCGCGCTGCGCCGGCCGCGGGCGGTGGTGCGGGTGGTCGCCGGTCCCGACCGCGGGCACCGGACCCATGTCCGCGGCAGCTCGCTCACCCTGGGCCGCGGCCAGCACTGCACCGTGCGGCTCACCGACCCGCTGGTCTCCCAGCGGCACGCCCGGATCGACCTCGGCGTCCGGCCGACGGTGCACGACGAGGGCTCGGCCAACGGTACGACGGTCGCCGGCGAGCGCGTGGTCGCCGGCCGGGAGTTCGACTGGGGTGTGCCGGTCCGGATCGGCGCCACCACGCTGGTCGTCGACCGCGGCGACTCCCCCGCCGAGCAGCCGGCGGTGGCGGTGTTCCGTCCGCCCCGGTTCGGCGACCCGCTGGCCGAGGGCGTCCTCGAGCTGCCGTCGCCGCCGGCGAAGGTCCGGCCGACGCCGCTGCCCTGGGCGATGCTCGCGCTGCCGATGGTGATGGGGCTCGCGCTGTTCAGCCGCACCCGCACGGCCTTCGCGCTGATCTACATGCTGGCCTGGCCGCTGATGGGCTATCTCGGCTGGCGCCAGCAGCGCCGGGCCGCGGAGCGGCAGTTCCAGGAGGAGCTCGCCGACTGGCGCACCGACGTCGACGGCCTGCTCACCACGATCGACGACGCCGCGGCCCGGCAACGGCAGCGGCTCGAGGACGACTACCCGGCCACCGACGTCGTCAGGCAGCGGGCGGCCGCCCGCGACCGGTACCTGTGGGCGCGGGCCGCCGAGCGGGAGGGCTTCTTGACCACCCGGCTCGGGACCGGGACGGTGCCGGCGCTGCTGACCGGATCGATCGGCGACGGCGGCGATCGCACGGCACGTCGCGGCGTCGTCGCCGAGCTGGCACGGCGCGACCACCTCGCCGGCCTGCCCGTCGTGGCCGACCTCGCGGCGCACCCGCTCGTCGCGGTGACCGGCGCCCCCGCACCGGTGGACGCGCTGGTCCGCGCCGCCCTGCTCCGCCTCGCCTTCGACCACTCCCCGGCCGACCTGTCGGTCGCTGCCTGCCTCGGTCGCGGCCGGGCCGGCCACGAGGCATGGCTGCGCTGGCTCCCGCACGTGACCGCCCGGATCGGCGGCGAGGCCCCGGTCGCGATCGGGCCGCAGGCCTCGACCGCCCTGCTCGACCGGCTGGTCAGCGAGGACGGCCAGCGCGGCCACACGATCTGCCTGGTCGACGAGGACGCCGGTGTCCCCCGCCGCACCGTCGAGGCGGTGGCGGCCGAGGCGGGCGCCCGGCAGCTGCACCTGGTCTGGCTCGGCCGCACCCGCGACGAGGTGCCGGCCGCGACCAGCCTGCTCGTCGACCTCGACCAACAGCAGGTCGCCTCGGCCGACCGCACCGGCGTCGCCGGGCTCGACGTACCCGACGACGTCTCGCTGCACCAGGCCTGGCAGTCGGCACGCACCATGACCGGGTACGTCGACGAGGCGGCCGTGCTGCCTCCCAGCACCGCCATCCCGTCGGTGGTCCGCCTGCCCGACCTCAGCAGCGACTTCGAGGACCTCGACGAGACCACCGCGGTGCTGCGCCGCTGGCAGCAGGCGCGCGGCCTGCGCGCCCAGATCGGCACCGGCGTCGACGGCGTGGTCACCCTCGACCTGCGCGACGACGGCCCGCACGGCCTGGTCGCCGGCACCACCGGCTCCGGCAAGAGCGAGCTGCTGCAGTCGCTCATCTGCAGTCTGGCGCTCAACAACGCGCCGTCGCGGATCAACTTCCTGCTCGTCGACTACAAGGGCGGCGCCGCGTTCCGTGAGTGCGCGGAGCTGCCGCACACGGTCGGCTACATCACCGACCTCACCCCCGCCCTCGTGGCGCGCGGCCTGACCTCGCTCGGCGCCGAGATCACCGCCCGTGAGCACCTGCTGGCGGAGTACGGCGTCAAGGACCTCGTGCAGCTCGAGGCCGAGCATCCCGAGGTGGCGCCGCCCAGCCTGCTCATCTGCGTCGACGAGTTCGCCGCGCTGACCGCCGAGGTGCCCGAGTTCGTCGACGGCATGGTCAACATCGCCCAGCGCGGCCGCTCGCTCGGCATGCACCTGCTGCTCGCCACCCAACGACCGGCCGGCGTGGTGACCGGCAACATCCGCGCCAACTCCGACCTGCGGATCTCGCTGCGCGTCTCCTCGGCCGACGACTCCCGCGACGTCATCGACACCCCCGAGGCCGCCCGGATCTCCCGGCGCACGCCCGGCCGGGCCTGGATCCGGCGTACCGGGCACGGCACCGCCGAGCTGGTCCAGAGCGCCTGGACAGGTGCCCGCGCCCGGTTGCGCGACGACGAGCCGCCGGTGCTGGTGCACGCCTTCTCCGCGGAGGACCAGCCCGCCACGGCCGCCGCCGGGGAGGGGCGCCTCGACCCGCGGACCGACCTCGAGCGCTGCGTCGCCACGATCCGGCGCGCGTTCGCGCAGTCCGGCGCGGCCACACCGAAGCGGCCCTGGCTGCCGACCCTGCCGGAGGAGCTGGTCCTCGACGACCTGGCGGTGGCCGGGACCGGGCGACGCTCCGGCCGCCTGGTCGTCGGCCGGGTCGACGAGCCGGACCGGCAGGCCCAACCCGAGCTGCTCCTCGACCTCGCCACGGTGGGCCACCTGCTCGTCCACGGTGCCTCCGGCTCGGGCAAGACCGAGCTGCTGCGCACGGTCGCCGCGGCCGCCTCGCTCGGTGACGCGACCGGCGAGTCGGGAACGCCGCCGTACCTCTACGCGATCGACCACGCCGGTGGCGGGCTGGCGGTGCTGTCCGAGCTGCCGACCGTGGAGGCGGTCATCCCGGGTACCCAGACCGGGCGGGTGCTGCGCCTGATCCGCCTGCTGCGCCGTACGGCGGAGGAGCGGACCCAGCTGCTCGCCGACCGCGGCTGCGCCGACCTCGACGACCTGGCCGCCCTCGGCGTCCACCTCCCCCGGGTCTACGTCCTCGTCGACAACCTGCCCAGCCTGGTCGAGGGCCTCGAGGGCGGCGGGGGCGTGGCGCCGGCCCACGCCGAGCAGCTGCGCACGGTGCTGCAGGTCGGGCGCCGCGTCGGCATCCATGTCGTCGCCACGGCCCCCGGGCGGACCGGCGTGCCGACCGCCGTCGCGGCGAGCTTCGGGCGCCGGCTGGTGCTGCGGATGACCACGGCCGACGACTACCTGCTGCTCGGCGTACCCGGCAACGTCCTCGACGCCGACAGCCCCGCCGGCAGCGGCCTCCTCGAGGGTCGCCAGGTGCAGGTCGGCACCACCGGCGGCGCCGGCAGCCCGCGCCAGGCCGAGCACCTGCGCCGGCTCGCCGAGCGTCTCGCCGACCGGGTCCGCGACCGCGGCCGGGCCCCCGTGCCGCCGATGCCCGCCCGCCTCGAACCCGCCGCGCTGCCCGCACCGGCCGGCGCGAGGGTGACCATCGCGGTCGACGCCGACGCCGTGTCCGTGCTCGACGTCGACCTGCTCGCCGGACCGGTCCTGGTCGCCGGGCGGGCCCGCAGCGGCCGTACGTCGGCGCTCGAGGGCCTGGCGCAGCTCGTCCGTGGGGGCGAGGACGCGCCCCGGATCGTCCGCGCGAGGTCGTACGACGACGCCCTGGCCGGCGTCGAGGGGTGGCTCGCCGCGCCCGCCGCACCCGCCGCGGAGTCCTGGTGCCTGCTGCTCGCCGACGACGTGGACGCCTGGCCGCCCGCCGGCGAGGCCCGTGACCGCCTGCTGGGGCTGCTCGAGGAGCACCGCGGCCGGGTCGCCCTGGTGCTGACCGCCGACGTCGCGGCGGCCCGCCAGCGCGGCACCGGACCGGGACTGGTCGAGCTCGCCCGGGCCCAGCGACGCGGCTTCCTGCTCCAGCCCGAGTGGGGCGACGGCGACGTCCTCGGCGTCACCGTGCCGACCAAGACCTCCGAGCCGCTCAGCGGTCCGGGACGCGGGCTGTGGTGCGACGGCGGGGCCACGTGGGTCGCCCAGCTCGTCGGCGCCGACCCCGTGGCGGCGGCAGGTGCCGGGTGAGGCGGCGAGCCGGAAGGTTCCGTCCTGGTCCCGCGGGGCATGTTGCGGATGGCCCCGGTCTGCTTGACTCCGGAGCACGACCCGCGGACGATGCCCGTCCGCACCTTGATCGAGGCAGGGACGAGGGAGACGTACGGTGATCGGGAGCCTGCGCAGGCTGGTGGCCTTCGCGCGCCGCCGCGGCCGGCGGCACAACACGAAGGGATCGGCCGAGATCGCGGTCGTCGTGGTCTCCTTCTCGCTCGTCGCCGGTGTCTTCGTCGGCAACGGCATCTCCAGCACCGGGGTCAACGTCGCCGACGGCCTCACCTGGCTCTCCGACGATCCCAGCGGCCGGGTGATCCAGGTGAACCCGTCGACCGGGCGCCCGGAGCTCGCGCTCAAGGTGGGCGCGCCCGGAGACGACCTCGAGATCGTCCAGTACGACGGCCAGCTCTACGTCCTCAACCACACGACCGGCCAGCTGATGGCCTTCGACCTCACCAGCATCCTGATCTCCGGGCAGCGCAGCATCACCCAGGGCGGCGTGGTCCACACCCTGCATCACGGCGACCAGCTGTTCCTGGTCGACGACAAGGCCTCCACCATCGCAGCGATCGACCCCGTCTCGACGGAGGCGATCGGCACCATCTGGGCCTCCCCCGCCGGCCTCGCCGACGTGGGCATCGACGACGCCGGCACCGTCTGGGCCCTCGAGGACGACGGCACGCTGCACGAGCTCACCTGGTCGCCCGAGCAGCAGGAGTTCACGACCCGTTCCTCCGAGGCGATCGACCAGTCCGGGCCGCAGTCGGTGCTGGTCACCCACGCACTGGGCGCGACCGTGTTCGGCGCGGACCACGGCATCGTCGTACGCGCGGGCACCGACGCGGACTTCTCCGCCGACGCGCCGCGGCTCTCCGGCCGGCTGGTCGCGCCGGAGTCGGCCCCCGAGGACCTGGTGCCGGTCTCGGCACCCGACACCGGCACGGTCGTGATCGTCACGCCCGAGAAGGTCAACGAGGTCAACGTGGCCGAGGTCGACTGCGCGAAGCCGGGCACGCCCGAGGAGTACGAGTCGGTCGTCTACGTGCCCTGCCAGGGCGTCGGCAAGGTGCTCCGGCTGCGCGCCGACGGCAAGCGGGCCGGGGAGGACATCCCCACGCCCGGCGCGCAGACCCCCGAGCTGGTGCGTGACGACGGCCGGCTGATCATCAACGCCCCCGGCACCACTCACGCGACCGTGGTCAACCCCGACGGCAGCCTCGACACGATCCAGCGCGACGACGACCAGCTGCCGATCGAGACGCCGAGCAAGACCGCCAACGACACGGCCCCGTTCGTGCCGGACGACAACGGCGGCAGCCGCAACGACGACGGGCGCGACAAGTGCCCGGTCGTGGACTGCACCGCCCTGCAGCCGCAGGTGCCCGGCGCCAAGAACCCGAACCAGGGCCGCGGCGAGGACAAGCCGACCGACGACCCGAGCGACGACCCGAGCGACGACCCGAGCGACGACCCGAGCGACGACCGGAGCGACCACCCGGGCGGCAAGCCGACCGGTGTCCCGACGGGCGACCCGACCGGCGGCCCGACCGGCGGGCCCCGGGACCCGGGCGGCTCGACCGGCCCCGGCGAGGGCACCAGCAGCCCCACCGACGCGGGCACCCTGCCCACCGACCCGACATCCACCACACCCACGAACCCGACCCCACCGCCGACCACACCCACGACGCCCACGACGCCCACCACCCCGGCGGAACCGCTTCAGGCACCCACCGGCGTGTCCGCGGTCGCGGGCGCCGACGGCCGGGTCACGGTCAGCTGGAGCCACGGCGGGCCGACCGCGACGTCGTTCGTCGTCTCCCTCGTCGGCGGCGGCGACCTGACCACGGTCGACGGCAGCAGCCGCCAGGCCATGGTCACCATCGCCGCCGGCAGCTCCGCCTCGTTCACCGTCAGCGCGGTCTCCGGTTCCGACCGGGCCCGCTCGGCCGCGTCCAACACGGTCTCCACGACCGGCGCCCCCGGCGCCCCGGCCAACGTGACCGCCACCGGCGAGTGGCGCGGGAACTGGAAGATCGAGCGGTACGTCGGCACCGTCACCTGGGACGCGGCACCCGACAACGGCTCGCCGGTCACCGGCTACACCGTCTCGGTGTCCTCGCCCGACGGCGACCAGGTCCGCAACGTGGCGGGCGACGTACGCTCGGCGAGCTTCACCTGGTCCTGCTACAACCCCGACGGCGGGGCCGAGTGCGGTGGCATCGTCGGCGACTTCAGCGTCCGCATCACCGCGACCAACGCCATCGGCACCGGCCCGGCGGCGACCGACGCGGCGAACGCACCGCCGCTGCCCCCTCCGCCGCTGCCGGCCGGCGGCCAGCAGCACGTCACCGCCGAGAAGACCGACCCGATCTGGGTCGAGGGCTTCGGCGACACGGTGCTGACCCTGAACCCGCCCGACAGCTGGAAGACCTTCGGCGGCACCTGCACCTGGACCCACTCCGGCAACCGCAACGGTGACCGCTCCGGCACCCTCCCGTGCGACGCGACCACGCTGACCGTCCCGATCGACAACGGCTACATCTGGCAGCCGAACTCCGGCAACGTCGGCCACTCGATCACGTTCACGGCCAGCAACGGGTCCGGCACCGTCGACAGCGCCCGCTACACCTGGACCACCCGCCAAGACACGCTGTGCGAGGGCTGCCAGGTCCCCTGACCGCCGCACCCGACCGCCTCCCTGACCCCCGAACACCGGAAGCGAGCCCCCGTGACCACAGCACCGCCCCGTCCCCTCACCGAGGAGGACATCGCCGACTTCCGCTCCCTGCACGAGCAGCTCGGCGATGCCGTCGAGATCGCCGTGCACGGCAAGCGCGCGGTCATCGACCTGGTGCTCGTCGCGACCTTCGCCGAGGGACACGTGCTGCTCGAGGACGTCCCCGGCACGGGCAAGACGACCCTCGCGCGCGCCGTCGCGCACGCCCTCGGCGGCCAGGTCAGCCGGATCCAGTTCACGCCCGACCTGCTGCCCAGCGACGTCACCGGTACCACCGTGTTCGACCCGCGCGACGGCCAGATCCGCTTCCGCCGCGGCCCGGTGTTCACCCACGTGCTGCTCGCCGACGAGATCAACCGGGCGGCCGCGAAGACCCAGTCCGCGCTGCTCGAGGTGATGCAGGAGCACACCGTCACGGTCGACGGCACCCCGCACGACGTACCGAGCCCGTTCGTGGTCATCGCCACCCAGAACCCGCTCGACCAGGACGGCACCTACCGCCTGCCCGAGGCGCAGCTCGACCGGTTCCTGGTGCGTACGGCGATCGGCTACCCGGGTGCGGAGCACGAGATCGAGGTGCTGCGGCCCGGGAGCAGCGCCGGGCGGGTCGAGGACGTCAAGCCGGTCACCACGCCCGACCGGGTCGCGGCGATGTCCGCCCAGCTGCGCCATCTCCACGTGGCGGAGCCGATCCTGCGCTACGTGCGGGCGATCGGGGTCGCGCTGCGCGAGGACGAGCGGGTCCGGATCGGTGCCAGCACCCGCGGGCTGCGTGCGCTGGTCCGCTGCCTGCAGGTGCACGCCGCTGCCCGCGGCCGCCACTACGTCGTGCCCGCCGACGTGCAACGGCTCGCCGAGCCGGTGCTCGCGCACCGCGTCGTGCTGGCCCGCGACGCGCTGCTGGCCGGGCACACCTCGGCGTCGATCGTGCAGGACGTGCTCGACACCGTCCCGGCACCGCGCCCCGACGACGCCTGAGCCTGGCCCACCGACCGATGGCGACGCTGTGGCGGACACTCACCGGGCGCGGACGCGGCACCGCCGCGCTCGGCCTGGTCCTGCTCGGCGCCGGGCTGGGCTGCCGCTACCCGGTGGTGGCGGTCCTCGGCGCGCTGCTCCTCGGCCTCGTCGCCGCCGAGCTCGCCAGCGTGCTGGGACGTACGACGGTGACCACCACCCGGGAGGTGAGCCCGCGGGTCGTCGTGCGCCACGGCGAGTGCCGGGCCCGGCTCCACATCGACGGCGCCCGGCGCCGCGCCCTGGTGCGGGTCGACGCCGTGGACCTGGTCGACGGTGAGCCGGTGGTCGTGAACCTGCCCGATGCGGGCTCCTCGCCGGAGGCGCGACGCACGACCACGACCCTCGACTACCCGGTCCCCACCCCGCGCCGCGGCCTGGTCGCCGTCGGTCCGGTCCGGGTGCGTGCGGTCGGGCTGACCGGGATGGCGGCCCACACGGCCGGCACCGGCAGCGTCGACCACGTCCGGGTGCTCCCCCGCCGGGTCCCGGTGACCACGTTGCCGGCCGGGCACCGTCGCGCGGTGACGGGCGGCGACGACAGCACCGAGCTGGGCGGCACCGACCTGGTCGGCCTGCACGAGTACACGATCGGCGACGACCTGCGCCGACTGCACTGGGCGACCAGCGCCCGCACCGGCACCCTGATGGTGCGCGAGGACGCCGAGCCGTCCGAGCCGCACGTGTGCGTGGTCCTCGACGACCGCGCCGCGAGCTATCCCGGGTCCGGGCCCGGCGAGCCGTTCGAGGACGCGGTGGAGCTGGCGGCGGCCCTGTGCCGGCTCACCATCGAAGCCGGGCACCCGCTCCGGTTCCAGGTCGCCAGCCGCCGGGTCTCGGTGACGGTGCCGGGCTCCGCGACCCGCCACCCACGGCCCGAGGGGCAGGAGCTGGAGCTGCTGTTCGCGGAGATCGACACGACCGCCGACGACCTGCGGGTCGACATCGAGCACGCCGACCTCGACCTCGCCGTCGTCGTGACCGGCGCCGGGTCCGACCTGGCCGAGCTGTCGCTCGCGCTGGGCGTCGCCCCCACCCGCATCGTCGCCGCCGTCGACCCTGCCCCGGTCGTCGCGGTGGAGCAGTACGGCGGCCTGCTGGTCGTGCGCAGCACCGACTCCACCGGCCTGGCGGCCGCCTGGGACCGGGTGGCGGCCCGATGACCGGTCCGCGCGGCTTCCGCACCCCCCTCGTCGAGGGCGTGCTGCCCGTGGTGCTGCTGGTGCTGGGCACGCTCACCCTCGCCACCGCCTGGCAGGGGGTCCTCGCCTTCCCTCTTCTCGCCCTCGCGGCGGTGCTTCCGTACGCATTGCTGCGCGCGGTGGTCGGCGTCGGGGTGTCGCGGTGGGCCGCCGCGACGGTCCTCGTGCTCCTCATGCTGCTGGCGGCCTACGTCCTCACCGCGGGCGCCGACCTGTCGTTCCGCGAGATGCTGCGCGACCTGGTGCCGCGGCTGCTGACCTCGCCGCGCCCCTACGCCCTGCGCGGCGACCTGCTCGTCGGGCCGATGCTGCTGACCGGCCTGGTCTCCCTGCTGGTCGGGCTGCGCGCCCGCAGCCGGCTCCGCGTCGAGCCGCTGGTCGGTGCCGCGGTGCTCTACCTCGCCGGCCTGCTCCTCACCGGCGGGACGGCCGACCGGTGGGGGCTCGTGGCCGCCGCGCTGCTGGTCACCGCGGTGCTCGGCTGGACCGTGGTCGACGACCAAGGCGAGCCGGTCCGCCCCCGGGTCCGGGTCGGTGCCCCGTTGGCCGCGCTCGGCGTGGTCGCGCTCGCCGCCTCGGCCCTGGTCGCCGTCGACGACCCGTTCGAGCCGCGCGACCTGGTCGACCCGCCGATCGTCGAGGTCGCGGCCAGCAACCCGCTCACCCAGCTCGGCGCCTGGGCGGCCCATCCCGACGAGTCGCTGCTGCAGGTGCGCGGCGACCGGGTGCCGCTGCGGCTGGTCGTCCTCGACGACTACGACGGCACGCAGTGGACCGCCGCCACCCGCTACCAGCCGTTCGACACGGGCGGCACGACACCGTTGCCGCGCGGCCGGGTCGAGCGCTCCGCCTCGCAGCAGGTGCGCATCACCGGCCTGCGGGGTCCGTGGCTCCCCACGCCCGGACAGCCCTCGACGGTCAGCGACCCCGCGATCCTCGTCGACGTACCCACGGGAACGCTCGCGCGGCCCGAGGGCCACGACGCGAAGGAGTACGCCGTCACCGGGAGCATCGACGCCCCCGACGAGGCCGTCCTGGTCGCGGCCGCGGTGCCCCAGGACGCTGCCGCGCTACGCTACACGCGGCTGCCTCCGCTGCCCGCGGGGATCCGGCAGTACTGCAGCCAGATCGCCGGCACCGCCAGCACGCCCTACCAGCTGGCCCTGACCATCGAGGACACCATCCGCACCGGCAGCCGGCTGTCGTACGACGCGATCTCGGGCTCGGCGCTGTGGCGCCTCGACGCGTTCCTGGTCGGCCGTGAGGGGCGCAGCGGTGCTCGCGAAGGCACCTCGGAGCAGTTCGCCAGCGCGTTCGCGGTCGTCGCCCGCTGTCTGGGCCTGCCGTCCCGGGTCGTGGTCGGCTTCCGCCCGGGCACCGACCAGCCCGACGGCTCGCGGCTGGTCACCGGCAAGGACGCGTTCGCGTGGCCCGAGGTCTACTTCGAGGGCCACGGCTGGCTGCCGTTCTCCCCGCTGCCCGACGACGACACGTTCAGCCACGACCCGCCGCCGCAGCCGGTCGAGACCAAGGAGCGCCGTCCCGAGGACGACCCGACGCCGCCGGCCGACGCGCCCAAGGGGCCGAAGGACGCCGCGCCCGACCCGGACCACACCGACCCCGCCGTCAGTGCCGGCTCGCCCTGGTTGCTGGGGACGCTGGGTGGCGTCGTCCTCGCCGTCCCTCTCCTGCTGCTGGTCGCCCGGCGGGTCCGCTCCGCGCGGCACCGTCGGCGCGGCGCGATCGGCGCATGGACCGAGGTGACCGATGCGCTGCGGCTCTCCGGGATCCGCCCGCCGGCGGGTCAGCCCGCCAGCGAGATCGCCCACGACGTCGACACCCGGCTCGGCACGACCACGACGCGGGTCGTGGCGCGCGCCGCGGAGCGGGCCGCCTACGCGCCGGTCCCGGCCGGCGACGCCCGCAAGGAGGTCCCGGCGGAGGTCCCGGCAGCGGTGCGGGAGGTGCGCCGCGCCGTACGACGGGTCCGGCCGCGGTGGCGGCGCTGGTGGTGGCACCTGGATCCGAGGGTCTGGCGCCGCTGATCACTTCGCCGGAGTCGGGTCCGGTCAGGACTCGCGGTCGACGCAGCGGCGGTTGGAGACGCCGAAGTCGCCGTCGACCAGGTGCACCGTGAGGAAGTAGCAGCTGCGCCCCGCCGGGAGCGCGTGCACCGTCTCGCCCCGGGTGCTGCCCGCGGGGAAGGTCGCGACCAGGTCCGCGTCCGGCGCGACCTGGTGGAGCACGAAGGTGCCCTCCCCCTTGCTGGGGTCGGTCCAGGCCAGGTCGAGACCCGAAGCGCCCTCGGCATCGAGACGGGTCAGCACGACCGCGAGCTCGGGGTTCGGGTCACCGCTGAACGTCGGCACCGAGGTCGGCGAGGTCGACAGGGACGGGATGTCGGCGCCGGTCGGGGCGGGCGTGTCCTTCGGCGTGGTCTCCGGGTCGTCGTTGCGCAGGATCGCGCCGCCCACGCCGAGGGCCAGGCCCACGACCAGGGCGATGCCGCCGAGCACGAGTGCGGTGCGACGCTGCGAGGGTCCCCGCGTGTCCCCGGCACCGGCGGGCGCGGGCGCCTCCGGACCGGACGGGGGTGCGCCCGTGGCGTCCTGGTCGGGTCGCCCCACCCCCGTGGGGGCGTCGTCGCGCTCGACCGGGGCGTGCGCGGCGACCGAGAGCGCGACGGGCGGCGACGACGGTACCGCGGCAGGCACGGCGGGCGCGGAAGGAGCGGGCGCGGGCGTCGCGGAGCGGGGTGCGGTCGGCGTGCGGTCGGGCTCGGCCGGCGCTCCGGGCGCCACGGTCGCGGTCGTCGCCCGGGGTGCCCAAGCCGAGCTGCGCAGGCCCGCGAGGGCGTCGCGCAGCGCCTCGGCGGACGACCACCGCTCGGCGACGTCCTTGGCCAGGCAGCGGTCGATGATCGGCGCGATCCGCTCGGAGCCCGGTGTGGTGAGCGGGCGGTAGGGCTCGGTGCGGGCGCGGCGCAGGTAGGCCAGCGCGGAGTCCTCGTCGACGTCGTCGCTCGCGAACGGCGGCCGCCCGTCGAGCAGCGTGTAGAGCGTGGAGCCGAGCGACCAGATGTCGTCGGCGGCGGTCGGCGGGTGCCCGTCGAGGATCTGCGGCGCCGCGTGCCGGTAGGTGAAGTGCTCGGCGGAGTCGGTGTGCTCGGAGCCGGCCAGCCGGGCGATGCCGAAGTCGGTGAGCACCCACGACGTCGGCAGCACGAGCACGTTCTGCGGCTTCACGTCGCGGTGCAGGACGCCCCGGGCGTGGGCGAAGGCCAGTGCGTCGGCGAGCACCTCGCCGATCCGGCCCACCTCCTCGGCCGGCAGCGGACCGTGGGACACGAGCCGGTCGTGCAAGGTGCCGCCCTCGGCAAGGTCCATCACGATCGCGGGCCGGCCCGAGGCGGTGGTGCCGGTCGCGAGGATCGTGACGATGTTGGGGTGCTGGCGGCCGAGGTCGACGCTGATCTGGACCTCGCGGGCGAACCGGGCGAACCGCTTCTCGTCGTCGACGAGCAGCACCTTGATCGCGACGTCACGGCCCAGCGCGGCCTCGCGGGCCCGATAGACCACGGAGTCGCCGCCCCGGCCGATCGCGACCAGGCCGGTGTAGCCGTCCAGCGCCTCCACCGGGTCGGCGGGATGGTCCGGCGGTCGCCAGGCGCTGTCCGAGATGTCGTCGCTCATGACCGGGCGCGGTTCCAGTCCGTGCCGGGCGGCATCGCCTCGAGCCAGGACTGGAACCCGGTCAGCGACGAGACGCTCATCGCGAGCTCGACCTCGCCCTGCGACGAGTGGCAGCGGATGACGAGGTGGTCGGGGTACAGCGAGGCCTGCTCGGTGCCGACCGGCTCGCGGCGTCCGTCGTACTCGAGCTCGTCACGGCGCCAGGCCCGCTTCGGTCGCGGCGAGAGGGTGAAGATGCGGAACCACTCCAGGGTCTCCCCCGAGTAGCGCCCGAGGCCGAGGACCCAGCCCCGCCCGGACGTCCCGGTCCGCAGCCGGTGGCTCAACTCGAAGGTGCCACCGTGCCGGGAGAGCGTACGGCGCCGGACGATGAGTCCGGCGCCGTACAGCACACACAGGAGCAGGAGCGCGCCACAGATGTCGAGCAGCCACTCCCACCATGCCATCTGCGTATCAGTGACCTTCTACGAGACCTTCTCCGCGGCGCGGATCCGCGCCTCGGCGTGACGGACGCGCTGCTCCGCCTCGTTGCTCGAGTCGAGCAGCCGCTTGGCCTCCTCGAGGTCGATGCGCGCCTGGGACACCTCGATGTCCTCGGCCAGCTCGACCCGCTCGGCCAGGATCGACACGCGGTCGTTGGCCACCGACAGGAAGCCACCGTCCACGGCGACGACCACGAGCTGGTTGGAGTTCGCGACCTGGATCTCCACCACCGAGGCGGAGAGCAGCGACAGCGTGGGCGCGTGGCCGCGCAGCACGCCGATGTCTCCGTCGAGCGTGCGCGCAATGATCATCGCCGCGTCACCGGACCACACGGTCCGGTCCGCAGCGACGAGCTCGACGTGCAGGTGCTCGACCGTCGTGTCAGCCATGATCAGAGGCTCTTCTGGATCTCGGCCCAGTTGCGCTCGACGTCGTCGAGTCCACCGCACATGAAGAAGGCCTGCTCGGCGACGTGGTCGTACTCACCGTCGGCGATCTTGTTGAACGCCTCGATGGTCTCGGCCACGGGCACGGTCGAGCCCTCGATGCCGGTGAACTGCTTGGCGACGTAGGTGTTCTGCGACAGGAACCGCTGGATACGACGCGCGCGGGACACGATGATCTTGTCCTCTTCGGAGAGCTCGTCGACACCGAGGATCGCGATGATGTCCTGGAGCTCCTTGTTGCGCTGCAGGATCTGCTTGATGCGGATCGCGCAGTCGTAGTGCGCCTGACCGATGTACTGCGGGTCGAGGATCCGCGAGGTCGAGGTCAGCGGGTCGACGGCCGGGTAGATACCCAGCGACGCGATCTCACGGGAGAGCTCGGTCGTCGCGTCGAGGTGGGCGAAGGTCGCCGCCGGAGCCGGGTCGGTGTAGTCGTCCGCGGGGACGTAGATCGCCTGCATCGAGGTGATCGAGCGACCGCGGGTCGAGGTGATCCGCTCCTGCAGCGTGCCCATCTCGTCGGCCAGGTTGGGCTGGTAGCCCACCGCGGACGGCATGCGGCCGAGCAGGGTGGACACCTCGGAGCCGGCCTGGGTGAACCGGAAGATGTTGTCGATGAACAGCAGCACGTCCTGGCCCTGCACGTCGCGGAAGTACTCCGCCATCGTCAGCGCGGACAGGGCGACGCGAAGACGCGTGCCCGGCGGCTCGTCCATCTGGCCGAAGACCAGGGCGACCTTGTCGAAGACGCCGGCCTCCTGCATCTCCACGATCAGGTCGTTGCCCTCACGGGTGCGCTCGCCCACACCGGCGAACACCGACACACCACCGTGGTTCTTGGCGACGCGCGCGATCATCTCCTGGATGAGCACGGTCTTGCCGACACCGGCACCACCGAACAGGCCGATCTTTCCACCGGTGACGTACGGCGCGAGCAGGTCGATGACCTTGATGCCGGTCTCGAACATCTGGGTCTTCGACTCGAGCTGGTCGAAGGCCGGCGCCTTGCGGTGGATGCCCCACCGCTCGGTCACCTCGACGGTCTCACCCGGCTCGAGGTTGAGGAAGTCGCCGGTGGCGTTGAACACCTTGCCGAGGGTGACGTCGCCGACGGGGACGCTGATCGGGCTGCCCGTGTCGGTCACGGTCTGGCCGCGGACCAGGCCGTCGGTCGGCTTCAGGGAGATGGCGCGGACCATGCCGTCGCCGATGTGCTGGGCCACCTCGAGCGGCAGGACCGAGGTCTCGCCGTCGAGGGTGATCTCGGCCTCGAGCTTGTTGTAGATCTCGGGCATCGCGTCGGTCGGGAACTCGATGTCCACGACCGGGCCGATGACCCGAGCGATCCGACCCACCGAGGCCGCACCGCTGGCGGTGGTCTCTTCAACCGTTGCAGTCATGTCTTACTCCGTTTGGTGTTTTCTCTGGTGGGTCAGTCGTTCGCAGCCTGGGCGTCGGCGAGCGCGTTCACGCCACCGACGATCTCGCTGATCTCCTGGGTGATGCCCGCCTGGCGCGCCTGGTTGGCGATCCGGGTGAGCTTCTTGATCAGCTCCTCGGCGTTGTCGGTCGCCGACTTCATCGCCTTCTGGCGGGCGGCGAGCTCGGAGGCCGCCGCCTGCAGGAGAGCGTAGAAGATCCGGCTCTGGACGTACTGCGGCAGCAGTCCGTCGAGCACCTGGGCCGCCGACGGCTCGAACTCGTAGAGCGGCAGCAGCTCGTCGGCCTCGGGGGCCTCCTCGCCCTCGACGACCTCGAGCGGCAGCAGCCGGATCGCGGTCGGCTCCTGGGTGAGCATCGAGCGGAACCGGGTGTAGACCACGTGGACCTCGTCCACGTCGCCGTCCTCGCCCTGCTCCTTGAGGAAGGCCTCGATCAGCGCCGCGCCGATCTCAGCCGCCTTGTCGTAGGTCGGCTGGTCGGAGAAGCCGGTCCAGGCCTGGATGTAGGGACGACCGCGGAACTTGAAGTACGCCTCGGCCTTGCGTCCGGCGAGGTAGAAGTCGAGCTCCTTGCCCTCGGACCGGAGACGCTCGGCGAGCCGCTCGGTCTCCTTGATGACGCTCGAGGAGTAGGCCCCCGCGAGACCACGGTCGCTGGTGATGACCAGGACCGCCGCGCGCTTCGGGTTCTCCTCCTCCCGCGTCAGCGGGTGGTCGACGTTCGAGAACGTCGCCACCGCGGACACGGCACGGGTCAGCTCCCGGGCGTACGGCGCTGCCGCCTGCGCCCGCTGCTGCGCCTTGATGATCCGGGACGCAGCGATGAGCTCCATGGCGCGCGTGATCTTCTTCATCGACTCCGTCGACTTGATCCGCGCGCGGTACTCACGCAGCGATACGGCCATGCGTCAGCCCCGCTTCTGCTTGACGATCTGCTCCTGCTCGAGCTCGTCGTCGGCGAGCGCCTCGGCCTCGGGCTCGTGCCCGACCTTGATGCTGCCGCCCTCGGAGGTCTCGAACTGGGTCAGGAAGGAGTCGTACGCCGCCGCGAGGCCGTCCTCGTCCTCGAACTTCTGCGTCTCGCGGATGGCGGCCAGGATGCCGTCGTGCGAGCGGTGCAGGTAGTCGAGGAACTCGCGCTCGAAGCGCAGCACGTCGCCGGTGTCGACGACGTCGAGGCGACCCGAGGTGCCGAGCCACAGCGAGACGGTCATGTCGGCCAGCGGGTACGGCGAGTAGGCCGGCTGCTTGAGCAGCGCCATCAGCCGCTGGCCGCGGGCCAGCTGCTGCTTCGACGCGGCGTCGAGGTCCGAGGCGAACATCGCGAAGGCCTCCATCGCGCGGTACTGCGCGAGGTCGACCTTGAGCGAGCCGGTGACGGCCTTCATCGCCTTGGTCATCGCCGCGCCGCCGACGCGGGAGACCGAGATGCCGACGTCGATGGCCGGGCGCTGGTTGGCCGCGAACAGGTCCGACTGCAGGAAGATCTGGCCGTCGGTGATCGAGATGACGTTGGTCGGGATGAACGCCGAGACGTCGTTGGCCTTGGTCTCGATGATCGGCAGGCCGGTCATCGAGCCCGCGCCGAGCTCGTCGGACAGCTTCGCGCAGCGCTCCAGCAGGCGGGAGTGCAGGTAGAAGACGTCACCCGGGTAGGCCTCACGGCCCGGCGGGCGGCGCAGCAGCAGCGACACGGCGCGGTAGGCCTCGGCCTGCTTGGTCAGGTCGTCGAACACGATGAGGACGTGCTTGCCGTCGTACATCCAGTGCTGGCCGATGGCCGAGCCGGTGTAGGGGGCGAGGTACTTGAAGCCCGCGCTGTCGGACGCCGGAGCCGCCACGATCGTGGTGTACTCCAGGGCGCCGGCCTCCTCGAGGGCGCCACGCACGGAGGCGATGGTCGAGCCCTTCTGGCCGATGGCGACATAGATGCAGCGGACCTGCTTGGTCGGGTCGCCCGACTCCCAGTTCTGCTTCTGGTTGATGATCGTATCGATCGCGACCGTGGTCTTGCCGGTGGCGCGGTCGCCGATGATCAGCTGGCGCTGGCCGCGGCCGATCGGGGTCATCGAGTCGATGGCCTTGATGCCGGTGGCGAGCGGCTCGTGGACCGACTTGCGCATCATCACGCCGGGAGCCTGGAGCTCGAGGGCGCGACGACCCTCGGTGGCGATCTCGCCGAGGCCGTCGATCGGCTTGCCGAGCGGGTCGACCACGCGGCCGAGGTAGCCCTCGCCCACGGGGACCGAGAGGATCTCGCCGGTGCGGCGGACCGTCTGGCCCTCCTCGATCTTGTCGAAGTCACCGAGGATGACGACACCGATCTCGCGGTCCTCGAGGTTCAGCGCGAGGCCGAGCGTGCCGTCCTCGAACTCGAGGAGCTCGTTCGCCATCGCCGACGGGAGGCCCGACACGCGGGCGATGCCGTCCGCGGCGGAGGCGACGGTGCCGACCTCTTCCTTGCTCGCGGCCGCGGGCTGGAAGTCGGCGACATACTTGGCGAGGGCGTCGCGGATCTCGTCCGGACGGATGGAGAGTTCCGTCATCTCTGGTGCCTTCTCTCTTGTCTACAGCTGTGAAGTCGTGGGTGGTACGGCGATCGGCGGGGTCAGCCGGCGATCTTGCGGCGAGCGTCGTCGAGGCGGGCCAGGACGGTTCCGTCGATGACGTCGTCCCCGATCTCCACCTTCATGCCGCCGAGCACGCCGGCGTCGACGACGATGTTGAGGTGCACCGGACGGCCGTACTGGCGCGTCAGTGCGGCGGCGAGGCGCCGCTGGTCGGCCTCGGTGAGCGGGCGGGCGACGTACACCGTGGCGACGCCCTCGCCCTGCACCTGGGCCGCGGTGCGCTCGTAGTCCTCGAGCGCGGCGACGACGGTGCGGTAGGAGCCGGACAGGGCCTGCTTGACCAGCTGCACGGTCGTCGGGAGCACCTTGCCGGTGAGCAGGGTCTCGACGAGCGCGCCCTTGTCGACCGCGGAGCGGACCGGGTCGGACAGCGCGTCGCGCAGGCCGTGGTCCCCGTTGACGAGCTGACGCACGGCGAACAGCTCGTCGACCAGCGTGCCGGCCTGGAGGCCGACGGACCGGACGGCGGCGATCACGCCGAGCTGCTCGAGGGCGTCGGCGAGGTCGCGGGGGCGGGTCCAGCGCCGGGCGGCCGCGTCACGCAGCAGACCGGTCGTGGCCGCGTCGACCTTGCCGGCGAACAGGTCGCCGACCAGACCCGCACGGGCCTCGGCCGGGACCGACTGGTCGGTGACGACCCGACGCAGCGCCGCCTCGGCCCGCACGGTGCGGGCCGCGGCGAACAGGTCGCCGGCGACCGTCGAGGCCGACGCCTCGGCCACCCCACCGACCTGGTCGGTGAGGGCGGCCATGGCGTCTGCCGAGGCGCCGCGGAAGGACACCATCAGGCGTCCTTGCCCGCGTCGGCGGCCTCGGCCGTCTCGAGCTCGGCGAGGAACCGCTCGACGACGCGAGCCTGGCGCTCGTCGTCCTCCAGCGACTCACCCACGATGCGACCGGCGAGACCGGTGGCGAGAGAGCCCACCTCGGCACGGAGCGAGGTGACCGCCTGCTGGCGCTCGGCCTCGATCTGCGCCTTGCCGTGCTCGAGGATGCGGGTGGACTCGGCCTGGGCCTGCTCCCGCATCTCGGCCACGATCGCGGCACCCTGCTCGCGCGCCTCCTCGCGGATGCGCGCGGCCTCGTGACGGGCGTCGGCCAGCTGCTGCTCGAGCTCGGCCAGCTTGGCGTCCGCCTCGGCCTGCTTGGTCGCAGCCGCGGCGATGCCGCCCTCGATCGCCTGCGAGCGCTCGGCGAACGTCTTCTCGAAGTTCGGGACGACGAACTTCTTGATGGCGAAGAACAGGATCGCGAACACGACGAGGGCGAGCACGACCTCGATCCACTCGGGGACGAGGGGGTTGTGCTCCTCGGCCTCAGCGGCGGCGATGACCAAAAGTGACTTCATGGACCTGACCTAGATCTCGAGCTGACAGGAGGCGGCCGGTTCGGCTCAGGTGTTGCTGGCCTTGAGGACGAACGCGAGCGCGATGCCGATGATGGCGAGGGCCTCGGCGAGCGCGAAGCCGAGGATCGCGATCGACTGGAGGCGGCTCTGCGCCTCGGGCTGGCGGGCAACGCCGTTGATGTACGCGGCGAAGATGAGACCGATGCCGATACCCGGGCCGATGGCAGCCAGGCCGTAACCGATCATGTTGAGAGAGCCACCCATGGCTACTTTCCTTTCGGGTTGTTTTCTCTTGGTGAGAACTGTGGGGTTGTGGTCGGAGCGGAGCGTCAGTGCTCGTCGGCGAGCGCGCCCTGGATGTACATGGCGTTCAGCAGGACGAACACGTAGGCCTGCAGGAACTGGACCAGGATCTCCAGGAAGCTCACCAGGATCGCGAGCACCCAGGCCAGGGGGCCGGCGACGTAGCCGATCCCGCCGACGTGCTCGATGAGGTAGAGACCACCGGTCGCGAACAGCGCCAGCAGGATGTGGCCGGCGAACATGTTGCAGAACAGACGCAGGGCCAGCGTGACCGGGCGGACCAGGATGTTGGAGAAGAACTCCAGCGGGACCAGCAGCGGGTACATCGCGGGGCTGACGCCCGACGGCACGCTCTGCAGCTTGAGGTAGCCCAGGAAGCCGTGCTTCGCGATGCCGACGCCGTTGTAGACGACCCAGGACAGGCCGGCCAGCGCGTAGGCCATGCCGGCGCGGCTGAACGTCGGGAACTGGATGAACGGGATGGTCGCGAACAGGTTGTTGACCAGGATGAAGAAGAAGACCGTGACGAGGTACGGCACGAACTTCTGGAAGTCGTGGCTGCCGATGATGTCGCGGGCGACGCTGTTGCGGACGAAGCCGTAGGCGCCCTCGCCGGCGAACTGGAGCTTGCCGGGGACCAGCGCACGCTTGCGGGCGGCCAGGAAGAAGAAGCCGAACACGAGGATCGCGGCGAGGAACAGCTGGACCATCGGCTTGGTGACCTCGGTGCCGGCGATGCCGGGCAGGTCGAACAGGCTGGGGCCGGGGGCGTGGAAGCCCTCTCCACCCTCGGCGGCGATGGTGGCGCTGGCTGCGGTGATCACCAGGTCTCCTCTACGGTCACTGCTCGTCGGAACTGTCGGGCTTCGGGCTGTCGGGTGGAGCCGGTGCTTCGGGTGCTGCAAGAGGCATCGTGCGGAACCGCCTGGCTGTCATGAAGATCCCCAGCGCGGCACCCGCGAGAATGCCCACCGCAACGAGGAACGTGGTGCCCAGCCAGCGGTCTGCGAGCCACCCGAGGAAGCCGTAGAACGCGACCCCGGCCACGACGTAGCCGAACGCATGCCACGGGTCGCCCTGGGGCTTCTCCTCGGGCTGACTCATTGCGCCCCGGACAATAGCAGCAGCTCCGGGTCATCGCGCACCGCCCTCGACCGGGGCACCGGGACGCGGCTCGAAGGCCGGGATCCGGGCCGTCGTGGCGACCACGATCTGCACCGTCATCCACACGAGGGCGCCGAGGATGATGGCGATGCCGACCCAGGTGCTGTCGAGCTCGTCGTCCAGGAGGCCGGACTCGTTGAGCGCGACGAACACCAGCGCCATGGCCACCACCTGGAAGGTGTAGGTGAGCATCGCGAAGAGCAGCGAGGCGGTCGGCATCAGCCGCGAGACGAGCTCGACGGCGAAGGAACCGAAGGCGAAGACGCCCACGGCGATCACTCCCCCGACGGCGGCGCCGAGCGCTGCGGACGAGCCGGCGACGAGAGCGGCGACCGCGATGAGGAGCACCGCGGCCGCGGCGGCCACCAGGGCCGCACGCAACACCATGCGGTGTGTCCGGGTCTCGGTCGTCAGCATCGGCGGCCGTTCTGCTCGGGTGCGTCCTGGGCGGTCTCGGAGATTGCTCTCCGGGAGTTCGTGAAAGTTATCACAAAGTCCCGGAAGGCTCCGAATCGGGGGTCGGATCGAGCTCCTTGGCGGCCTCCGCCGGGTCGTGCACGTGGGGCAGCGCGAAGGTGAGGACGAGGGTCACGACCAGGCTCACGCCCAGTGCGGCCCACACCGCGGGGCCGGTGAAGACGCTGGCCAGGACCACGCCGAAGGCGATCAGCCCGGCCCACAGCCACATGATGATCACCGCGCGGCGGTGGGAGTGGCCGATCTCGAGCAGGCGGTGGTGGAGGTGCTGCTTGTCGGGGGCGAACGGCGAGCGCCCGGCCCGCGTGCGTCGTACGACGGCCAGCACCAGGTCGCCCAGCGGCACGATCAGGATCAGGATCGGCAGCGCGAACGGCAGCAGCACCGGCAGCAGGCTCGACCGGGTGCCGTCGGCGCCCTGGGCGAGGTCGCCGGGCGCGAACTGGGTGGTGATCGTGATCGCGGTGGCCGAGAGGACCAGGCCGATCAACATCGACCCGCTGTCGCCCATGAACAGCCGGGCCGGGTGGAAGTTGTGGACCAGGAAGCCGACGCACGCGCCGGCCAGCGCGGCCGACAGCAACGCCCCGGTGGTCGCCCGGCTGACGTCGTTGAGGACCGAGAGGGCGTAGCAGAACAGGAAGAAGGCCGACGCGCTGATGCCGATGACGCCGGCGGCCAGGCCGTCGAGTCCGTCGATGAAGTTGACCGCGTTGACCGTGGCCAGGACGACGAAGGCGGTGAGCAGTGCCCCCTGGGCCAGGTCGAGGGAGAAGACCTCGCCGGTGGCCTGGTAGAAGTACTTGAACTGGATGCCGGCATAGACCAGCACCCCCACCGCCAGCACCTGGCCACCGAACTTGGTGAGCGCGTCGAGGTCGAAGATGTCGTCGACCACGCCGACCGCGCAGACCAGGGTGCCGGCCACCAGCACCGAGAGCGCGTCGTCCGAGAACGGGTTGCGGGTGCTCAGGAACGGCAGCTGCTGGGCGACGAGGTACGCCGCCCACAGGCCGCCGAGCATCGCCAGTCCCCCGAGGTACGGGATCGGCTCGGCGTGGACGTCGCGGTCGCGCACCTTCGCGACCGCACCCGTGCGCAGCGCGATCTCCCGGGCGACGACCGTCAGCAGGTAGGTGACGATCGCGGCGACGAGGAAGACGACGAGGTACTCACGCATCGGTGGGCGCGGCCTCCTGAGCGTCCGGCTGGTCGTCGGGCTCGACCTGGACGGTGACGCCGAGGTCGGCGAGGGCGGCGTCGAGGTCGGCGACGGGGATCGCGCCCAGGCGCAACAGGCGAGGCCGCTCGCCGGTGGCGTCGACGATGGTGGATGCCACGCCGCCGGGCGAGGCGCCCGCGTCGACGACGACCGCGACCGACTCCCCCAGCATCGCGATCGCGCCGTCGGCGTCGAGGGCCGCCGGGCTGCCGGAGAGGTTGGCCGAGCTCACCGCGAGCGGACCGGTGCGGTCGAGCAGCTCGCGGGCGACGGCGTGGTCGGGCATCCGGATCGCGACCGTGCCGCGGGTCTCCCCCAGGTCCCACTGCAGCGACGGCTGCTGGTGGCACACGAGGGTCAGGGCACCGGGCCAGAACCGCTCGACCAGCGGGGCGACGTACGACGGCACCCGGGTCGCGAGCGCCTCGAGGGTGCCCTTCGTGCCGACCAGGACCGGCGGCGGCATCTCGCGGCCCCGCCCCTTGGCGGCCAGCAGCCGCGCGACGGCGTCGGGGTCGAAGGCGTCGGCGCCGACGCCGTAGACGGTGTCGGTGGGGAGCACGACCAGGCGGCCCAGCCGGACGGCGCGACTCGCCGCGTCCAGCGCCGCCTCGCGCTCCTCGTCGGTCTCGGTCGGGAACCGCTCGGCACTCACGCGCTCCATCCTTCCACTGCGTCGTGGTCGTGGCGTGGGCGGCGTGCCGTGGTGAACCGCGGCCGGCCGGCGAGGTCGCGGTGGTCGCGGACCTCCTCCCAGCGCGCGCCCCTGCTGAACACGGCCGGCGCGGACTCGCCCTGGACGTCGGCGTGCTCCACGCCGACGACCCCGCCGGGCTTGAGCAGCACCAGGCCGCGGGTGGCGATGACGCGGATCGCGTCGAGCCCGTCGTCACCGGAGAACAGCGCGAGGTGCGGGTCGTGGTCGCGGGCCTCGACGGCCACCGACTCCCACGCCTCCAGCGGCACGTAGGGCGGGTTGCTGACCAGGACGTCGACCCGGCCGGCGAGGTCGTCGAAGGCGGTGGCGAGGTCGCCGATGCGCAGCTCGACGCCGGTGCCGGCGAGGTTGCGCTCGGCCCAGGCGTGGGCGGGCGGGTCCAGCTCGACGGCGTGCACCCGCGCCGACGGAACCTCATCAGCGATGCTCTTCGCGATCACCCCGGAGCCGGTGCACAGGTCGACGACGACCGGCTGCACCCCGGTCGCCGCGATGGCGGCGGCGTGCTCGATCGCCCAGCCGGCGAGCAGCTCGGTCTCGGGTCGCGGGACGAACACGCCCGGCCCGACCGCGACCTCGACGTGCCGGAACCAGGCCGCTCCGAGGAGGTGCTGCAGTGGCTCCCGGGCGGCGCGGCGGGCCAGCAGGTCGTCGTACCGCTGGGCGTGGGCGGAGCTGGGCTCGGGGGCGAGGAGGAGCTGACCGCGGGTGGTGCCGAGGACGTGGGCGAGCAGCTCGCCGGCGTCGTGCTCGGGGCTCGCGACCCCGGCTGCCCGGAGCCGGTCGGCGGCGTCGCGGAGCAGCTCCCTGGTCGTGCCCATCAGTCCTCGAGGGCGGCCAGGCGGGCGGCCATGTCGGCCTCGACGCAGGAGTCGAGGACGGGCTGGAGGTCGCCGTCGAGCACCTGGTCGAGGTTGTAGGCCTTGTAGCCGGTGCGGTGGTCGGAGATCCGGTTCTCCGGGAAGTTGTAGGTGCGGATCCGCTCCGACCGGTCGACGGTGCGGACCTGGCTGCGGCGGGCGTCGCTGGCCTCGGCGTCGGCGGCCTCCTGCGCGGCCTGGAGCAGCCGGGCCCGCAGGATGCGCATCGCCTGCTCCTTGTTCTGCAGCTGCGACTTCTCGTTCTGGCAGCTGACCACGATGCCGGTCGGGAGGTGGGTGATCCGCACCGCCGAGTCGGTCGTGTTGACGCTCTGGCCACCGGGGCCCGAGGAGCGGAAGACGTCGATGCGCAGGTCGTTCTCGTTGACCTCGACGTCGACCTGCTCGGCCTCCGGCATCACGAGCACGCCGGCGGCGCTGGTGTGGATCCGGCCCTGCGACTCGGTGACGGGTACCCGCTGCACCCGGTGCACCCCGCCCTCGAACTTGAGCAGGGCGTACGGCGTCTGTCCGGGCTCGGCGCTCCCGGTGCTCTTGACCGCCACGGTGACGGACTTGTAGCCGCCCAGGTCGGACTCGGTCGCGTCGAGGACCTCGGTCTTCCAGCCGCGGCGCTCGGCGTACCTCGCGTACATGCGAAGCAGGTCGCCGGCGAACAGCGCGCTCTCCTCGCCGCCCTCCCCCGACTTCACCTCGAGCAGCACGTCCTTGTCGTCGGCGGGATCGCGGGGAACCAGGAGCCGGCGCAGCCGCTCGGCCGCGTCCTCGCGCTGGACGAGGAGGGTCTCGACCTCCTCGGCGAACGCGGGGTCGTCGGCGGCCAGCTCACGCGCGGCGTCCGCGTCGTCGCCGTACCGCTGCCACTCGCGCCAGGCCGCGATCACCGCGTTGAGCTCGGCGTAGCGCCGGTTGAGGGTGCGGGCCAGCCGGGCGTCGGCGTGGGTCTCGGGCAGCGCCAGCCTCGACTCGAGCTCGGCGTGCTCGGCGAGCATGCCCTCGACGGCTTCGAACACCTGGTCTCCTCGGCTGCATGAATCCCCGGCCGGCCGGGGATTCATGCACTTGTTGGGGGTTGCAACGCCTGACAAGTGCATGAGAACCCCGACAAGTGCCGGGGAACGACAAGCGCCGGCCATCCGCACGGGGCGGACGACCGGCGCTCGGAGACGGCTACTTCTTGCCGACGTTGGCGTAGCGGGCCTCGAAGCGGGCCACGCGGCCGCCGGTGTCGAGGATCTTCTGCTTGCCGGTGTAGAACGGGTGGCACTGCGAGCACACGTCGGCGTGGATCGTGCCGGACGTCGCGGTGCTGCGGGTGGTGAACGAGGCGCCACAGGTGCAGGTCACCTGGGTCACGACGTACTCGGGGTGGATGTCCTTCTTCATGGTGTCCTCTCACGGGGGTCCGGGTCGCAGCACGGGTTGTGGAGCGTGAACCGGAGCCAACAGTCGATTCTACGGGCGACGTCCCCGCCACCCAAATGCCGGGCGGCCGTGCCCGGCCCCAGGTCAGTCGCGCTGGACGCGGAGCAGGAACTCGTAGTTGGTACGCGAGTTCCGCAGCCGCTGCAGGAGGGCGGCGTGCGACTCGGCGCGGTCGCCGTCGGCCAGCTCGCGGCGCAGCTTCCAGACGATCTCGAGCTCCTCCTTGCCGAGCAGGAGCTCCTCGCGCCGGGTTCCCGAGGCGACCACGTCGATCGCCGGGAACAACCGCTTCTCGGCGAAGTCGCTGCGCAGGCGCAGCTCGAGGTTCTCGGTGCCGCGCAGCTCCTCGAAGATCACCTCGTCGACGCGGGAGCCGGAGTCGACGACCACGGTGGCGAGGATGGTCAGCGAGCCGCCGTTCTCGATGTTGCGGGCCGCGCCGAAGAACCGCTTCGGCGGGAACAGCGCCGAGGAGTCTACGCCGCCGGACAGGATCCGGCCGCTGGCGGGGGCCGCCAGGTTGTACGCGCGGCCCAGCCGGGTCAGCCCGTCGAGCAGGATGACGACGTCGTGGCCCAGCTCGACCAGGCGCTTGGCCCGCTCGACGGCCAGCTCGGCGACCGTGGTGTGGTCGATCGCCGGGCGGTCGAAGGTGCTCGCGATGACCTCGCCCTTGATCGAGCGCTCGAAGTCGGTGACCTCCTCGGGACGCTCGTCGACGAGGACGACCATGAGGTGGCACTCGGGGTTGTTGGCCGTGATCGCGTTGGCGATCGACTGCAGCAGCGTGGTCTTGCCGGCCCGGGCGGGCGAGACGATCAGGCCGCGCTGGCCCTTGCCGACCGGCGCCGCCATGTCGATGAGCCGGCCGGTCAGGTCGTCCTGGCCGGTCTCGAGGCGCAGCCGCTCGGTCGGCGAGACCGGGGTGAGCTGGGTGTACTCGACCCGGTTCTTCGCCTGCTCGGGGTCGACGCCGTTGACCGACTCGATGCGGACCATCGGGTTGAACTTCTCGCGGCGCTCGCCGTCGCGCGGCTGGCGGACCTGGCCGGCGATCGCGTCACCACGGCGCAGGCCGTACTTGCGGACCATCGAGAGCGACAGGTAGACGTCGTCGGGGCCGGCGAGGTAGCCACCGGTGCGCACGAACGCGTAGTTGTCGAGGACGTCGAGGATGCCGGCGGCCGGGACCAGGACGTCGTCCTCGCGCACCTCGGTGTCGGGCTCGCGACCGGCACGGTTCGTGCGGTCGCGGTCACGACCCCGGCGGCGCCGGTTGCGGCGGCTGCCGCCCTCGCCGTCACCGTCGTCGTCGGCGTCGTCGTGGTCACCACCGGGGGCGGCGGCCGCGGGACGGGCCTGGTCCTGCTGCTGGTTCTGGCCCTGCTTGTTCTGCTGGGGCTGGTCCTGCTTGTTCTGCTGGCCGCCCTGCTTCTGTTGGTTCTGGCCGCCCTGCTGGTTCTGCTTCTGCTGGCGCTGGCCCTGCTGCTGCTTCTGCTGCTGGGCCTTGGGCTCCTGCTGCTCGGCCTTGGGCCGCTCGGCCTTGGGCTGCTCGGCCTTGGACTGCTCGGCCTTGGGCTGCTCAACCTTCGGCTGCTGGCCCTTCGGCTGCTCGGCCTTGGGCTCCGTCCGCGGCTCGGTCTTCTCCGCCCGCGGCGCCTCCGCCTTCGGGGCGTCGGTCCTGGGCGCCTCGGCCTTGGGCGCCTCGGCCTTCGGCGCCTCCGACTTGGGGGCCGACTCGGGCTTCTCGGCCGGCGCGCTGCGCTGCGTGGCCGCTCCGGCCTGGGTGGCCTTGATCGCCTCGACGAGGGCGGCCTTCTTCATCGAGCCGGCGCCGCGGATGCCCATGCCGCTCGCCATCGCCTTGAGGTCGGCGAGGAGCATGGCGTTGAGCCCACCCGTGCGCTTCTTCGGGGCCGCGGTGGCGGCAGGCGCGGTGGAGTCGGGAGTTTCGGTCACGTGAGTCCTTCCCACGTATCTCGTGGGTTCCGCGATCCAACGACGGCGGAACACGCACTGGTCTGGTTCTACGAAGGAACGTCCGGCCGTTGGCCAGTCGATCCTGGAAGAGGGGCGGATCGAGCCCGCCGGGGCGCCGAGAACTGCGGCGCTGCGTCAATGTACCACCACGGTGGCGGAGATCACCGGGCTCCGGGCTCGTCCGGCGCGGCGCCGGTGCCGGCCACGGCCAGTGCGTGCCCGCCCCACCCCTGCGGGCAACGGGCGAGGAGCTCCTCGGTGGCAATCGAGCCGGGACCGTCGGTGAAGGCCAACACGGTCGGGCCGGCCCCGGAGATGACGGCCGGGATGCCGTCGGCACGCAGCGCCTCGACGAGGGCGAGGCTCTCGGGCATCGCGGGGCGTCGGTACTCCTGGTGCAGCCGGTCCTCGGTCGCCCGCAGCAGCTCCTCGGGGTGTCCCGACAGGGCGGCGACGAGGAGGGCGGCACGACCGGCGTTGGCCGCCGCGTCGGCATGGGGTACGGCGGCCGGCAGCAGCCCACGCGCGGCCTCGGTCTCGACCGGGGTGGTCGGCACGAACACGACCGCGCCCACCCGAGGGTCGACGCTGCCGGGGACAGCCCAGAAGGAGCCGTCGGCGTCCTGGCCGGAGATCACGAAGCCGCCCAGCAACGCCGGGGCGACGTTGTCGGGGTGGCCCTCGAGCCGGGCGGCGAGGTCGAGCAGCGCGGCGTCGTCGAGCAGCAGCCGTCCGCCGGCGACCAGCTCGCGGGCCAGCCACACGCCGGCGACGATCGCGGCCGACGACGAGCCGAGCCCGCGGGCGTGCGGGATGACGTTGGTGCAGGACAGCCGCAGACCGGTGGGCTGCGTGCCGAGGCGGTCGAAGGTCGCGCGCATCGCCCGGACCACGAGGTGCCTCTCGTCGAGCGGGACCTGGCCCTCGCCGTACCCCCTCACCTCGACGACGAGCCCGCCGGGCAGCACCTCGGCCTCGAGGCGGTCGTGCAGGTCGAGGGCGAGGCCGAGGGTGTCGAAGCCGGGGCCGAGGTTGGCCGACGTCGCGGGCACCCGGACCCGGACCGGGCCCTCCACGAAGGTCATCGGTGCCAGAGGCCCGCGGCCGCTGCGGCGGCGTCGACGTCCGCGTCGACCACGACGTCGGGCAGCACCAGGCCGTCGAGGGCGGTGGCGATGTCCTTGAGGCCGTGGCCGGTGACGGTGATCGCGACGGTGGTTCCGGTGTAGGACTCCCCCGCCTCGAGCTCGGCGAGCAGGCCGGCGATGCCGGCGGCCGAGGCGGGCTCGACGAAGACGCCGTCGTTGGCGGCGAGCGCCTTCTGCGCGGCGAGGATCTGCCCGTCGGAGACGGCGGCGAACCGGCCGCCGGACTCGTCGCGGGCCGCCTCGGCGAGCTTCCAGGACGCGGGGTTGCCGATCCGGATCGCGGTCGCGCGGGTCTCGGGGTCGGGGAACGGCTCGCCGGTCACCAGCGGGGCCGCGCCCTCGGCCTGGAAGCCACGCATGACGGGCTTCTTGGTGGCACGGCCGAGGCCGGCGTACTGCGTGTAGCCGAGCCAGTACGCCGAGATGTTGCCGGCGTTGCCGACCGGCAGCAGGTGGTAGTCGGGGGCGTCGCCGAGGAAGTCGACGATCTCGAACGCCGCCGTCTTCTGGCCCTCGAGGCGGGCCGGGTTGACCGAGTTGACCAGGGCGACGGGGTACTTCCACGCCATCTCGCGGGCCATCCGCAGGCAGTCGTCGAAGTTGCCGCGCACCTGGATGACCTGCGAGCCGTGAAGCACGGCCTGCGCCATCTTGCCGGCGGCGATCTTGCCCTCGGGCACCAGCACGATCGGCGTGACACGGGCCTTGGCGGCGTACGCGGCCATCGACGCGGACGTGTTGCCGGTCGACGCGCACACGACGGCCTTGGCGCCCTCGTGGACGGCGACCGACAGGGCCGTGGTCATGCCGCGGTCCTTGAACGAGCCGGTCGGGTTGTTGCCCTCGACCTTGAGCCAGACCTGGGCACCGGTCAAACCGGAGAGCCACTCGGAGTGGACCAGCGGGGTGCCGCCCTCACGCAGCGTCACCGCCGGGGTGTCCTGGGGGATGTCGAGAAGCTCGCGGTACTCCTCGATGACGCCGCGCCACTGCCCGCTTGCCCGGTCGGTAGGCCTCGTGCTCATGCTCACTCTTCGGTTCCCTCGACGCGCATCACCGAGGTGACCTCGCGCACGATGTCCATGTCACGCAGGTGGTCGACGGTCGCGGCGAGCGCCGCGTCCGTGGCCTCGTGCGAGACGACGACGAGCTGGGCGTCGTCGCCCCGCCCCTCCTGACGAACGGTCTGGATCGACACCCCGTGCTCGGCGAACGCCAGGGCGACCGCCGCCAGCACGCCCGCCTTGTCGTCGACGTCGATGGCGACGTGGTAGCGCGTGCGGGTCTCCCCCATCGGCAGCACCGCCCGGTCGGCGTACGCCGACTCACCGACGCCGCGAGTGCCCTGGCGGTGGTTGCGCGCGACCGTGACGAGGTCGCCGAGGACGGCGCTCGCGGTCGGGGAGCCACCGGCGCCGGGGCCGTAGAACATCAGCTGGCCGGCGGCCTCGGACTCGACGAAGACCGCGTTGTAGGCCTCGCGGACACTGGCCAGCGGGTGCGACCTCGGGATCATCGCCGGGTGCACGCGGACGCTGACCGCCTCCTCGCCGTTCTCGTCGGCGAGCAGCTCGGCGATCGCGAGCAGCTTGACGACGCTGTCCATGTCGCGCGCCGAGCGGACGTCGCCGGCGCTGACGTCGGTGATGCCCTCGCGGTGCACGTCGTTGGCGGTAACCCGCGAGTGGAACGCCAGGCTCGCGAGGATCGCGGCCTTCGCCGCGGCGTCGAAGCCCTCGACGTCGGCGGTCGGGTCCGCCTCGGCGTACCCGAGAGCCTGGGCCTCCTCCAGCGCGTCGCCGAAGCCCGCACCCGAGGTGTCCATCTTGTCGAGGATGAAGTTGGTGGTGCCGTTGACGATGCCGAGCACCCTGGTCACCTTGTCGCCGGCGAGCGACTCGCGCAGCGGCCGCAGGATCGGGATGGCACCGGCGACGGCGGCCTCGTAGTAGAGGTCGCGCCCGGCCTTCTCGGCGGCCTCGAAGAGCGTCGCCCCGTCCTCGGCCAACAGCGCCTTGTTGGCGGTGACGACCGACGCGCCGTGCTCGAGCGCCGACAGGATCAGGGACCGCGCCGGCTCGATGCCGCCGATCACCTCGACCACCACGTCGACGTCGTCGCGGGCGACCAGCGCCGCGGCGTCCGTCGTGAGCAGCCCGGCCGGCACCTCGACCTCGCGCGGGCTGTCGAGGCGACGTACGGCGACGCCGACCAGCTCCACGGGGGCCCCGACCCGGGCCGCAAGGTCGTCGGCCTGCTCGCCGAGGAGCCGCACCACCTGCGACCCCACGGAACCGCAGCCGAGCACGGCAACCTTGAGAGGACTGTTCACCCGCTGATCGTATCGGCGACAGTCGACCCTCCCGTCAGGGACGGCAGAACGCGGACACCTTGCGGTGCTCCGGCCCGGGTCGGGACTCCGGTCGGGACTCGGTTCAGGGCACCGTGACGACGACCTTGCCCGTCACCCGCCCGGTCTCCAGCCGCTCCTGTGCGGCGACGACCTGGTCGAGCGGGAAGGCTCCGTCGACGAGGACGGTGAGCCGGTCGGCGTCGGCCAGGGCGGCGACCTCGGCGAGGGCGGCTCCGTCGGCCGTGACCATGATCCGCTCGAGCCCCGTCGCCCCGGCCGCACGCAGTGCCTCGACCGCGCCGTCGGGGAACGCCGTGATCGTGACGACCGCGGTGCCCTGCCGGACCGCGCCCAGCGGCGGGACGCCGTCACTCACCGTCGAGAGGACGACGTCGACGGGTTCGACGGCGGCAAGCGCCTCGGCATCGCGGTAGTCGACCAGCTCGTCGGCGCCGAGGCCGGCCAGGACCGCGTGCTTGGCGGGGCTGGCCGTGGCGATCACGTGTGCCCCGCGGGCCTTCGCGACCTGGATGGCGAGGTGGCCCACGCCGCCGGCGCCTCCGAGGACCAGCACCCGCCGGCCGGTCGCGTCGCCGACGAGACCGGCCGCCTCGAAGGCGTGCCACGCGGTGAGGACGGCCAGCGGAGCAGCGCCCTGCTGCTCGACCTTCCAGGACGTGGGTGCCTTCGCGAGGTCCGCCGCGGGTACGACGGCCAGCTCGGCGAGCGTGTGTGCCGCGTGCGGGAAGCGGGCCAGGCCGAACACGGCGTCGCCGACCTCCAACGACGTCACCGCAGCACCGACGGCCGCCACCTCACCGGCGACGTCCCAGCCGGGGAGCGGCGAGTACTCGATCGGCCCGAAGTCGCTGCCCGCCGCGCGGATCTTGACGTCGACCGGGTTCAGCCCGACGGCCCCGACCCGGACGAGCACCTCGTCGTCCGCGGGGACCGGATCGGCGACCTCCACCAGCTCGATGACGTCGGCTGCGGCGCCGGCCGCGGTGTAGCGCACTGCACGCATGACTGCTCCTTCTCGTTCGTGTGTCCTGCGGAGCCTCCAGCCTCCCGGCCGCCGCCCGCGCTCACCAGTGGCCAGATAGACGACATGTGTCATGATCTGGCCATGACCTCGACACGTCCGCACCGCATCGGCGTCGTCGCCCTTCCGGGCGTCTACGCCTACGAGCTCGGCATCGCCTCGCGGTTCTTCGGCGCCGCCGAGGTCGACGGCCGGCCCGCCTACGAGGTCGTCACGTGCAGCCTGGACGGTCGGCCGGTGGCGACGTCCGCCGACTTCTCGGTCGCGGTGGGCGCGGACCGCTCGGTTCTGGACGAGGTCGACACGATCGTCGTACCCCCGTGGGACACGGCCCTCGACGGCACCGACCCGATCGGCCTCACCGACCATGCCGCGCGGCGCGTCGTGTCGTACTGCACCGGCGCCTTCACGGTCGCCGCGTCCGGCCTGCTGGACGGCCGGGCCGCGACGACCCACTGGCGCAAGGCCCAGCAGTTCCGCATCGCCTTCCCGCAGGTCGACTTCCGGCCGGACGCTCTCTTCGTCGACGAGGGCGACGTCCTGACCGCGGCCGGCGCGTCGGCCGCGATCGACCTGACATTGCACATCATCGCCAAGGACCTCGGCGCCGCCGTGGCCGGCGACGTGTCGCGGGCGACCCTCGCCCCCCCGCACCGCGGCGGGGGGCAGTCACAGTTCGTGGCCCGTCCGGTCGTGGCAGGGGGCCCGGGCACCACCGCCGACGTCCGCGCCTGGCTGCTGGACCGCCTCGACCGTCCGGTCAGCCTCGACGAGGTCGCCGCGGCGTTCGGGCTGAGCGTGCGGACGCTGACGAGGAAGTTCCGTGACGAGACCGGCCTCACCCTGGGCAACTGGCTGGTCCAGGCCCGGGTCGAGCGCGCCAAGGAGCTGCTGGAGACCAGCGACGCCGTCGTGGACGTGGTGGCGGAGCGGGCCGGCTTCGCCACCGCCGCGGCGTTGCGCAAGCACTTCCGCGACCGGGTCGGCCTCTCGCCGCAGCAGTACCGCGCCCGCTTCTCGCTGCGCGCGTCCTAGCCGCCGGCCCGGCCGAGCCGGGTCGCCGGGACCAGCGCGAGCGCCCCGGTGACAGCGGCGGCGAGCACCAGCCCGGTGGCCGCGGCGACCGGCGCCGTCACCGCGAACCCGGCGAAGACCACGCCGCCGAGGGCGAGCCCGGCGCTGTTGGCGAGGTAGTCGTTGAGCTGCAGCGCCGAGGAGGTGCGACCCTCCTCGCCTGCCCGCGCGGTGGCGAGGGCGAGCACGGAGAGGGTCGAGAAGGCCATGCCGATGCCGAGGCCGGCGGCGGCCCACCCGAGGACGGGTACGACGAGCGGCACCCCGGGCGCGGCGACCAGCGCGAACACTCCGATCCCGCCGCCGAGCAGCACCGCGCCGAGCCGGACCCGGGTGGGCTGGTCGGCGAGCAGCCGCCAGCGGGCGGCGAGGACGGCACCGGCGGACCAGGTGACGGCACCGGTGGTGAGCACCCAGCCGGCCTGGGCCAGGGAGAGGTCGCGCTGCAGGGTGAGCAGCAGCGGGACGTAGACCTCGGCTGCGGCGAAGGCGGTGCCGATCGCGGCGCGCGAGCCCAGGACGGCCGGCAGTCCGGGACCCATCCGCCAGGTGCCGGGCGGCAGCAGCCGGCGGGCGCCGGCTGCGATGGCGGCCAGGCCGGCGACCACGAGGACGGGCCAGGCGGGGAGGGTGCGCTGGCCGGCCAGGCTGACGAGCAGCACCCCACCGGCGGCGAGCAGCGCCACCGGGAGCCGGCCGGGCTCGGAGCGGTCGACGCCGGGTCGTGACGGCGCGTCGGCGACCAGCAGCCAGGCAGCGACCGCGACGACCGGGACACCGAGGAACACCCAACGCCAGCCGAGGACCGCGGCCACCTGCGCCGCGAGTACCGGTCCGACCAGCGCGGGGAGCACCCAGGCCGTGGTCAGTACGGCGAACACGCGCGGTCGCAGGTCCTCCGGGTAGGCCTGCGCGATGACAACGTAGAGCGCGACGCCGAGCACGCCGCCGCCGTACCCGTGGACGAGGCGGCCCAGCAGGAACACAGGCATCGAGGGCGCGAGACCGGCGATCACGACGCCGGCACAGAAGATGAGGAGTCCCCGGCGCAGCGCCGGACCGGGGCCGCGGCGGTCGACCTCCGCGCCGGCAGCCGCGAGGGCGACGACGGACGCGGCGAGGGGGGCCGCGAAGGCGACGGCGTACCAGCGCAGGCCGTCGAGGTCGTCGGCCACGTCGGGCATCACCGTGGCGACGGCGAGCGCCTCGAAGGCGAACAGGAAGGCCAACGAGAAGACGCCGACCGTGGTCCGGCCGTGCCTGCCTCGCCACGGCGAGGTCGCCGTGGGCTCGACGAGCGCGGTCACCGCGGCGACCGCTCGACCACGAGGACGACCTTGCCTGCGGTCGCGCCCGCCTCGAGCGCGCGGTGGGCGCCGGCCGCGTCGGCGAGCGGGAAGGCGGAACCGACGTAAGGCACTCGGGAGCCGTCGGCGGCCGCGTCGAGGGCCAGTCGCTCGAACTCGGCCAGTCGGCTCATGATCGGCGGGCCGAGGACGTCGACGACGGGCCGGGCCGGGTCGTCGTACGCGTTCTGGATGCCGGAGGCCCAGCCGTAGCGGACCAGACGGCCACCAGGAGCGAGCCGGTCGTAGAGCGCCTGCCCGACCACACCACCCACGCCGTCGAGGACCAGGGTGAGCGGGCCCGGGACGCTGTCGGCCCAGCCGGGGGTACGCCGGTCCAGGGCCGGGTCGGCGCCGTGCCTGGCGGCGACGGCGACCTTGTCGGGCCCGCCCGCGACGCCGATCGCGGTCGCACCGAGGTTGCGCGCGCCCTGCAGCAGCAGGGTGCCGAGGCCGCCGGCCGCGGACGTGACGGCGACGACGTCGGCGGCGGCGAGGCGGGAGAGCTCGAGGATCGCGGCGGCCGTGCGGCCGGTGCCGATGGCGGCGACCGCGGTGGCGGCGTCGAGGTGGTCCGGCAGGGCGTGGGCCCGGGCCGCGTCGACGACCGCCTGGTCGGCGTACCCGCCACCGGCGAAGCCCAGGTGCGCCACCACGCGACGGCCCAGCCAGGCGGGATCGACGCCCTCGCCGACCCGGTCGACGGTTCCGGCGACCTCGCGTCCCGGGACCACCGGCAGGTCCGGCGCCTGGCTCGGGCCGAAGGACTCGCCGGCCCGGATCGAGGTGTCGAGCAGGTGGACGCCGGCGACCTCGACCGCGATCCGGAGCTGGCCGGGGGCGGGGTCGAGGTCGGGCAGCTGCTCGAGACGGAGGAGGTCGGCGGGCCCGAAGGCGTGGTGTCGGATCGCGTGCATGACGGCATTCGACAACCTGAACTAAGGTTGAGGTCAATGGACCTCAACCGCGCCCTCCGCAGCCACGACCTGACGCCCGGCGACGTCGCCCACCGCTCGGGCGTCGCCATCTCCGCCCTGCACTACTACGAGCGCGAGGGGCTGATCACCAGCATCCGCACGGCCGGCAACCAGCGCCGCTACCACCGCGACGTGTTGCGCCGGGTCGCGTTCATCCGGGTCTCGCAGGGCGTCGGGGTCTCCCTCGCCGAGATCCGCGACGCGCTCGCCACCCTGCCCGAGGGCCGCACGCCCACCAAGGCCGACTGGGCGCGGCTCTCTCGCGCCTGGCGCAGCACGCTCGACGAGCGGATCGACCGGCTCGAGCGGCTGCGCGACACCCTCGATGACTGCATCGGGTGTGGGTGCCTGTCGCTCAAGTCGTGCTCGCTGGCCAACCCCGGCGACGTGCTGCAGGAGTACGGCGACGGGCCGGTGCGGCTGGTGGGACGCTCCCGGTAGTCAGCCGAGGTCGGTGGCGAGCAGGTCGTCGACCGTCTCCCGGCGCACGACGACCCGGGCCCGGCCGTCCTTGACCGCGACCACCGGCGGGCGGAGGGCGTGGTTGTAGTTGGACGCCATCGAGCGGCCGTACGCACCCGTCGCGGGGACGGCGACCAGGTCGCCGGGGGCGATGTCGCCGGGCAGGAACTCGTCCTTGACCACGATGTCGCCGGACTCGCAGTGCTTGCCGACGACCCGCGCCAGGACCGGCGTGGCGTCCGAGGCACGGGAGGCGAGCGTGCAGGAGTAGTCGGCGTCGTACAGCGCCGTGCGGATGTTGTCGCTCATTCCGCCGTCGACGGAGACGTAGGTGCGCGTGGCGCCGCCGTCGAGGGCGACCTGCTTGACGGTGCCGACCGTGTAGACGGTGCACATGGCCGGGCCGACGATGGCGCGGCCGGGCTCGATCGACAGGTGCGGTACGGCGATGCCGAGCGCGGCGCACTCGCCCGTCACGATCTTCGTGATCTGCTCGGCCAGCACCGCGGGGTCGGCAGGGTCGTCCTGGGTCGTGTAGGCGATGCCGAAGCCGCCGCCGAGGTCGAGCTCGGGCATGACGAGGGCCAGCTCGGTGGCGATGCGGGCGTGCAGGGCGAGCACGCGGCGCGCGGCGACCTCCCAGCCGGAGGTGTCGAAGATCTGCGAGCCGATGTGGCTGTGCAGGCCGCGCAGCTCCAGCCCCTCGGAGGCCACGACCCGCGACGCCGCCTCGAACGCGTCGCCCGAGGAGATCGAGAAGCCGAACTTCTGGTCCTCGTGCGCGGTCGCGATGAACTCGTGGGTGTGGGCCTCGACGCCGGCGGTCACCCGCACCATCACGCCCTGGCGTACGCCGAGCTGGCGGGCCACGTCGGCGACCCGCTCGATCTCGTGGAACGAGTCGACGATGATCCGGCCGACGCCCGCGTCGACCGCGCGTCGCAGCTCCATCGCCGTCTTGTTGTTGCCGTGGTAGCCGATCCGCGCGGGATCGGTGCCCGCGCGCAGCGCGACACTCAGCTCGCCGTCGCTGCACACGTCGAGGCACAGCCCCTCCTCCGCCACCCACCGGGCGACGGCGGTGCACAGGAACGCCTTGCCCGCGTAGTAGACGTCGTAGCCGGCGAAGCCGTCCCGGAAGGCGCGCGCCCGCGAGCGGAAGTCGTCCTCGTCGAGGACGTAGGCGGGCGTGTTCACGTCGGCGACCAGGTCCGGGACCGGCAGGCCGCCGATCGCCAGCACGCCGCCCTCCTTGCGGGCCGACGAGGACCACAGCTCGGGGACCAGTGCGTTGACGTCGGCGGGCTCGCGCAGCCACACGGGCGACGTACCGGCGTAGTCGCCGGGCGGGACGCGTCCCATCACATGCGCTCCGGCGCGGAGACGCCGAGCAGGTCGAGGCCGCCCGCGATCACGGTCTGCGTGGCGACCACGAGCACCAGGCGCGCGAGGTTGGCCGGGCCAACGGGCTCGTCGCCCTGCGGCAGCATCCGGCACTCCTTGGTGTCGTACCACTTGTTGAACACCGACGCGGTGTCCTCCAGGTAGCGCGCGACCCGGTGCGGCTCGCGCAGCTCGGCGGCGCTGGCCACGACCCGCGGGTACTCCGCCAGCGCCCGCAGCAGCTCGCCGTCGCGCTCGTGGGCGAGCAGGCTCGGGTCGAACTCGGTCGCGAGGTCCGGCAGCGTCATGCCGAGGTCGGCGGCGTTGGCGAGCATCCGGCAGGTCCGTGCGTGGGCGTACTGCACGTAGTAGACCGGGTTGTCGTTGGACGCCTTGGTGATCTCGGCGACGTCGAGGGTCAGCGGCGAGTCGGCCGGGTAGCGCGCCAGCGAGTAGCGCAGCGCGTCGACGCCGATCTCGCTCGCGAGGTCGTCCAGGGTGATGATGTTGCCGGCCCGCTTCGAGAGCTTGAGCTCCTGGCCGTCCTTGAGGATCTTGACCAGCTGGCCGATCATCACATCGAGCGTCTGGTCGGGGTCGTCGCCGACGCAGGCCGCCATCGCCCGCAACCGGCCGACGTACCCGTGGTGGTCGGCGCCGAGCAGGTAGATGCAGTGGTCGAACCCGCGCGCCCGCTTGTTGAGGTAATAGGCAGTGTCGGAGGCGAAGTAGGTGAGCTCGCCGTCGGACTTGATGAGCACCCGGTCCTTGTCGTCGCCGAAGTCGGTCGTGCGCATCCACAGCGCGCCGTCCTGCTCGAAGACGTGGCCGAGCTCCTTGAGCCGCGCGAGCGTCTCGGGCACCGAGCCCGAGTCGTGGAGCGAGAGCTCGGAGAACCAGACGTCGAAGTGGGTGTTGAACCCGTCGAGCTGGTCCTGCTGCTCCTTGAGCTGGATCTGGTAGCCCTTGGCCCGTACGGCGGCGCGCCGCTCCTCGCCCTCCAGCTGGAAGATCCCGGGGCTGGCCGCCTCCACCGCCTTGGCGAGGTCGTCGATGTACTCGCCGGCGTACCCGCCCTCGGGCTTGGGCTCGCCCAACGCCGAGGCGATGATCGAGTCGGCGAAGTGGTTCATCTGCACGCCACGGTCGTTGATGTAGAACTCCCGCGTCACGTCGGCGCCCGCCGCCGCCAGCACTCGCCCGATCGCGTCGCCGAGCACCGCCCACCGGGTGTGGCCCAGGTGCAGCGGGCCGGTCGGGTTGGCGGAGATGAACTCGACGTTGATCTTCTGGCCGGCGAGGACATCGCTGCGTCCGTACGACGCCCCGGCGGCCACGACCTCCGCCGCCACCTGTCCCTGGGCACCGGCCTCGACGGTGATGTTGAGGAAGCCCGGCCCGGCCAGCTCGACGTCCGCGATCCCGTCGGCCTCCTTGAGCCGCGCGGCCAGCAGCTCCCCCAGCGCCCGCGGGTTGGTCCCAGCCTTCTTGGCCAGCTGCAGCGCGACGTTGGTCGCGTAGTCCCCGTGCCCCTTCTGCCGCGGTCGCTCCACCGTCACCTCGCTGGGGACGCCGTCGGGCAGGGCGAGATCACCCTGGTCGACGAGCGTCGAGAGGGCGTCGACGATCGTGGTGGAGAGCTGCGCTGGAGTCACCGGCCCAGCGTATCGAGGGGCACCGGTTTCCTTTGCACGGATATCGCCCGGTAGGGTTCCTCATCGCGCCACGGACCTCACCCTCCGGGCGCATGCCTCCGTAGCTCAGGGGATAGAGCACTGGTTTCCGGTACCAGGTGTCGCAGGTTCGAATCCTGCCGGAGGCGCCCCATGGACACACCCTCGCGCGTCACGATCCACACCGACGGCGCGTGTCTCGGCAATCCCGGCCCCGGCGGCTGGGGTGCGCTGCTGCGCTACGGACAGCACGAGAAGGAGCTGTACGGCGGCGAGCCGGCGACCACCAACAACCGGATGGAGCTGATGGCGGCCATCCGCGCCCTGGAGTTCCTCAACCGGCCCTCGACCGTCGATCTCTACACCGACAGCAGCTACGTCCGCAACGGGATCCTGTCGTGGGTCGCGAAGTGGAAGGCCAACGGCTGGCGCACGTCGGCCAAGGCGCCGGTCAAGAACGACGACCTGTGGCGCCGCCTGGACCTCGCGGCGACCGCCCACGACATCGAGTGGCACTGGGTCAAGGGGCATGCCGGGGACCCCGGCAACGAGCGCGCGGACGCCCTCGCGGGCCGGGGCGCGCGCGAGGCCCGCGACGGCGTCGTACCCGCCTGACCCCCGCCTGACCAGCGCAGGACGAGAACACGTTCCACGAGCGGGGAACGACGCCTCGGTGTCTGATGCGCAACACCTGGCGGCATTGGGTGACCACAGGGCGGTATTTGCTTCCCCGGGGGACTAGCCTTGGCGGTCGACAGCCACCCGCTATCGGCGGCGGGTGCGTCCAGCTCATCGGAAGAGGCGAAGCACGTCGTGACGCAGTCGTCAGACCAGTCCACCGGATCTCCCGTTCCTGAGGACTTCGGGGCCAACGAGTGGCTCGTGGAGGAGATGAAGGAACGGTTCGAGGCCGATCCGAGCAGCGTCGATCCCGCGTGGGCGACGTTCTTCAAGAACGGCAGCAGCAACGGTACGACGACCGCCGTCGCCGCTCCCGCTGCCGCGCCTGCCGCCCCGGCAGCACCGGCAGCACCGGCAGCACCGACCGCGCCGGCCACGCCCGCCGCCGCGGCCCCCGCAGCCCCGGCCGCCACCACCGCGCCGACCCCGAAGGCCACCCCTGCCCCGCAGGTGAGCCCCGCCTCCTCGACGACGCCGACGCCGCCGAAGGCCGACTCCCCCGCCCCGACCCCGAAGGACGCCCCGCGCCCGGCGCCGGTCACGGCCAGCGACGAGCCGACCCTGACGGTGCTGCGCGGCATCCCGGCCGCGACCGCCAAGAACATGGACATCTCGCTGTCCGTGCCGACGGCGACCTCGGTGCGCAACATCCCGGTCAAGCTGCTGTGGGACAACCGCATCGTCATCAACAGCCACCTCAAGCGCGCCCGCGGCGGCAAGGTCTCCTTCACCCACCTCATCGGCTACGCGATCGTCAAGGCGATCAAGGCGCTGCCGGCGATGAACAACACCTACGACGAGATCGACGGCAAGCCGACCATGGTGACGCCGGCCCACATCAACCTGGGCCTGGCGATCGACCAGCAGAAGAAGGACGGCACCCGCCAGCTGGTCGCGCCCAGCATCAAGGCGTGCGAGTCGATGGACTTCGCGCAGTTCTGGACGGCGTACGAGGAGATCGTGCGCAAGGCCAAGGACAACAAGCTGACCATGGAGGACTACTCCGGTACGACGGTCAGCCTCACCAACGTCGGCGGCCTCGGCACCAACAACTCGGTGCCGCGCCTGATGCAGGGCCAGGCCGCGATCATCGGCGTCGGCTCGATGGACTACCCGCCGGAGTTCCAGGGTGCCTCCGAGGACACGATCGCCCGCAACGCGATCTCGCGGATCATGACGATGACCTCGACCTACGACCACCGCGTCATCCAGGGCGCACAGTCGGGAGAGTTCCTCGGCCAGGTGCACAAGTACCTGCTCGGCCAGGACGGCTTCTACGACGAGATCTTCCGCGCGCTGCGGATCCCCTACGAGCCGATCCGCTGGAACGCCGACATCGCGACGTCCCACGACGACCAGATCGACAAGCAGGCCCGGATCCTCGAGCTGATCCACGCCTACCGCGTGCGCGGCCACCTGATGGCCGACACCGACCCGCTGGAGTACAAGCAGCGCAGCCACCCGGACCTGCGCATCGAGTCGCACGGCCTGACCCTGTGGGACCTCGAGCGCGAGTTCCCGACCGGCTCGTTCGGTGGGCGCGACCGCCGCTTCATGAAGCTGCGCGACATCCTCGGCATCCTGCGTGACTCCTACTGCCGCACCACCGGCATCGAGTACATGCACATCATGGATCCCGAGCAGCGTGCGTGGATCCAGGAGCGCGTCGAGCAGCCGCACAGCAAGCCGCCGCGCGAGGAGCAGCTGCGGATCCTGCTGAAGCTCAACCAGGCCGAGGCCTTCGAGACCTTCCTGCAGACCAAGTTCGTCGGCCAGAAGAGGTTCTCGCTCGAGGGCGGCGAGACCACCGTCCCCGTCGTCGACGAGATCGCGGAGGCGGCCGCGCAGGCCGGCCTGGTCGAGGTCGCGATCGGCATGGCCCACCGCGGCCGGCTCAACATGCTGGCCAACATCGTCGGCAAGTCCTACAACCAGATCTTCCGCGAGTTCGAGGGCAACATCGACCCGCGCACGGTCCAGGGCTCCGGCGACGTCAAGTACCACCTGGGCGCCGAGGGCACCTTCGTGGCCGGCACCGGCGAGACCATCGCCGTGTCGATCGCCGCCAACCCCTCGCACCTCGAGACCGTCGACCCGGTCCTCGAGGGCATCGCCCGCGCCAAGCAGGACGTGCTCGACCGCGGCGCCGAGTTCCCGGTGCTGCCGATGCTCATCCACGGCGACGCGGCCTTCGCCGGCCAGGGTGTCGTGGCTGAGACGCTCAACCTCTCGCAGCTGCGCGGCTACCGCACCGGCGGCACGATCCACGTGGTCATCAACAACCAGGTCGGGTTCACCACCTCGCCCGGCTCCTCGCGCTCGACGCTCTACTGCACCGACGTGGCCCGGATGGTGCAGGCGCCGATCTTCCACGTCAACGGCGACGACCCGGAGGCGTGCATCCGTGTCGCGCGGCTCGCGTTCGAGTACCGCCAGGCGTTCAACAGCGACGTCGTCATCGACCTCGTCTGCTACCGCCGCCGCGGTCACAACGAGGGCGACGACCCGTCGTTCACCCAGCCGCTCATGTACGACCTCATCGAGCAGAAGCGCTCGGTCCGCAAGCTCTACACGGAGTCCCTCATCGGTCGTGGCGACATCACGATCGAGGAGGCCGAGCAGGTGCTGCGCGACTACCAGCAGCAGCTGGAGCGCGTGTTCACCGAGGTGCGCGAGGCCAGCGCCGCGCCGTCGGAGTGGACCACCGTGCCGGACTACCCGGACAAGTCGGTCGGCGAGACCCAGACCGCGGTGACGCCGGAGGTCCTCAAGCGGATCGCCGACGCCTACGTCACCCCGCCCGACGGCTTCACCGTCCACCCGAAGGTGATGCCCCAGCTCCAGCGCCGCGCCGGCGCGATCGCCGACGGCCCGATCGACTGGGGCACCGGCGAGATGCTCGCGTTCGGCTCGCTGCTCATGGAGGGCCGTCCGGTCCGCCTGGCCGGCCAGGACTCGCGCCGCGGCACCTTCGTGCAGCGGTTCGCGACGATGATCGACCGGGTCAACGCCGACGAGTGGACGCCGCTGGCCAACCTGACCGAGGACCAGGCGAAGTTCTTCGTCTACGACAGCCTGCTGTCGGAGTACGCCGCGCTCGGCTTCGAGTACGGCTACTCGGTGGCCCGGCCCGACGCGCTGGTCCTGTGGGAGGCCCAGTTCGGCGACTTCGTCAACGGCGCCCAGTCGGTCATCGACGAGTACATCTCGGCCGGCAAGACCAAGTGGGGCCAGGACTCCGGCGTCGTGCTGCTGCTGCCGCACGGCTACGAGGGCCAGGGCGCGGACCACTCCTCGGCCCGCATCGAGCGGTTCCTGACCCTGTGCGCCGAGGACTCCATGGTCGTCGCGCAGCCGTCCACGCCCGCGTCGTACTTCCACCTGCTGCGCCGGCACTCCCTCGGCGAGGAGCACAAGCCGCTCATCGTGTTCACGCCGAAGTCGATGCTGCGCCGCAAGGAGGCCGCCTCCATGCCGGCCGACTTCACCTCCGGCGAGTTCCGCCCGGTGATCGGCGACGCGAGCGCCGACCCGGCCAAGGTGAGGACCGTGCTGCTCGTCTCGGGCCGGCTGACCTGGGACCTGATGGTCGAGCGCCAGAAGGCCGAGCGCGACGACGTGGCGATCGTGCGCGTCGAGCAGCTCTACCCGTGGCCGACCGAGCAGCTGAAGGCCGAGCTCGACAAGTACCCCAACGCCACCGTCAAGTGGGTCCAGGACGAGCCCTACAACCAGGGCCCGTGGCCGTCGTTCTACCTGAACGTCGTCCCGCAGCTGGGCCGGGCGATCCAGCCCGTCACCCGGGCCGCGTCCTCGACCACGGCGGTCGGCACGGCCAAGCGCCACCAGGAGGAGGCCAAGGTCCTCATCGGCGAGGCGTTCGGCGACTGATGTACTTCACCGACCGCGGGATCGAGGAGCTCGAGCAGCGCCGGGGCGACGAGGAGGTCACCTTGGCCTGGCTCGGCGAGCGGCTGCAGGAGTTCGTCGACACCCATCCCGAGTTCGAGACGGCCGTCGAGCGGTTCGCCACCTGGCTGGCCCGGCTCGACGACCCCGAGGACTAGGCCGACCCGGCGCGAAGTAGCGCCAGGATCGCGCCGACCCGGCAGAACTTTCTGCCGGGTCGGCGCGTTTTTCGGGCCAGCTTCTGCCGGGTCGCGGGTCAGGCGGGCGCGGCCTCGGAGAGCCCGACCCGGCGGTGCAGGGCCCGCAGCGGACGGGGCGCCCACCAGGACCGCTCCCCCAGCAGCCGGATGCTGGCCGGGAGGAGTACGCCGCGAACCAGGGTCGCGTCGATCAGGATCGCCAGCCCGGTGCCGAGCCCGAAGAACTGGATGAAGCTCACCGAGCTCACCAGGAAGGCGAAGAAGCTGATCGCGATCAGCGCCGCCGCGGTGCTGACGATCCGGCCGGTGTGGGCCAGGCCGTGCACCATCGCCTCGTCGTTGGCCATGCCGCGGTCGCGCATCTCCTTGATCCGGCTCATCACGAAGACCTCGTAGTCCATCGACAGGCCGAAGGCGACGCAGAACAGCAGCACCATCATCGAGCTGTCCATCGGCTGCGGGGTGAAACCCAATGCCCCGGACAGGTGGCCGTCCTGGAACACCCAGACCATCGCGCCGAGGGTCGCGCCGAGGCCGACCGCGTTGAGCACGAGGGCTCGCAGCGGCTGCACCACGCTGCCGGTGAACAGGAACAGGATCACCGCCGTGGTGAGCACCAGCCAGCCGGCGACCAGCGGCAGCCGGTCGCCGATCCCGGTCATCTGGTCGTGCAGCTCCGCGCTCGCTCCGCCCACCAAGGCCTCGGTGCCGGCGGGCGCGGGGATGTCGCGGACGTCGTCGACCAGGGCCCGCGCGTCGGCGGACATCGGGTCGAGGTCGGTGACCACCGAGACCAGGTCGGCGTCGCGACCGGCCCGCGGGTCGACCCGGACCACGCCGGGCAGCTCCCCCAACCGCGTTGCGTACGACGACAGCTCGGCCTCGGGCACCGTCGAGGTGGTGACCACCTGGATCGGGTGGGTGCCGTCGCCGGCGAAGGACGAGCGCAGGACGTCACCGGCCTGCCGGCTCGACGCACTGGTGGGCAGCACCCGGTCGTCCGGCGTGCCGAGCTCGATACCGGCGAGCGGGACCGCCATCACCAGCAGGCCGGCGAGCACGGGCAGGGCGCTGAGCAGGGGGCGCCGGGCGACGAACCGCGCCAGCCGCGCCCAGGCGGGCGCCTCCTCGCCGCGGATGCCGCGCACCCGCGGCACCGGCCAGGCGTCGATCCGGTCGCCGAGCAGGCTGATCCCCGCCGGCAGCACGACGACCGCGGCGAAGGCGGTGATCAGCATGACGCCGATGCCGGCGTAGGCGAAGGAGCGCAGGAAGTACATCGGGAAGACGAGCAGCGCCGCCAGCGCCACGGCGACCGTGGTCGCGCTGAAGGCGATGGTCCGGCCCGCGGTCTCGACCGCCCGTCGTACGGCGTCCTGGTGGGCGCGTCCCGCGGCCCGCTCCTCGCGCACCCGGGCCACCATCAGCAGCCCGTAGTCGACGGCGAGGCCGAGCCCGAGGCCGGTGGTGAGGTTGACCGAGTAGATCGACACGTCGGTCGCCGAGCCGAGGATGGAGAGCTCGGCGAAGGTGCCGAAGATGGCGGCGACGCCGACCCCGAGGGTGACCAGCGCGCCGACGACGTTGCCGAACGCCAGCACGAGCAGGACCAGGATCAGCGGGATCGCGATGCTCTCGGCCAGGCCGAGGTCCTTGCCGATCTGGGCGCCGATCTCCTCACCGACGACCTCGCCGCCCGCGACGTCGACCTTCAGCGGGCCGGCGGCACCGCCGTACTCGTCGAGCACGGCACCCGGGTCCGCCTCCTCGCCGGGCGCGACCGACGCGGTGACCAGCGCGTAGCGGCCGTCGGTCGAGCGCATCGGGCCGGCCCGGGTGTCGAAGTACGACGCCACGTCGGCCAGCGCCGGGTCCGAGCGCAGCCGCTCGGTCAACGCGGCGCCGGCTTCGCTCGCCGCCGGGGCGTCGACGTCGCCGTCGGTGGCCTCGACGACGAACACGTAGTCGGAGCCTCCGGCGAACCGCTCCTCGAGCAGGGCCGCGGCGCGGCTGCTCTCGGATTCGGGGTCGTCGAAGCCCTCCGTCTGCAGCTTGGAGAAGGCGCCCACGCCGACGACCGCGGCGACCACCACTCCCAGCAGTCCGAGCGCGAGCACCGTGCGGGCCCGCCTCGTCACCAGTCCACCGATCCAGCTGAACATCGCGCTCCTCCAATGTGTGCGCCCGTAAACTTTGGTGGTGTTAACTTGGCATGGATGTGTACGGGTGTCAACATGTTCTCCGTGACGACCTCGAAGCGGAGCTACCACCACGGCGACCTGCGCAACGCCCTCGCCCGGGCGGCGGCCCATCTCGCCGCGAGCGGCGGCCCGGACGCCGTGACCATCCGCGGCGCCGCCCGCGAGGTCGGCGTGACCCCGACCGCTGCGTACCGGCACTTCGAGAACCAGGCCGACCTGCTCGAGGCCGCCCGCGCGCTCGCGATGGACGGGATGGTCGCCGCGATGGCCGACTACCTCGCCCAGGTCCCGACCGACGGCGACCCGGTCGCGCGGGCCGTCGAGCGGCTGCGCTCGACCGGGCGCGGCTACATCCGGTTCGCGATCGAGGAGCCGGGCGTCTTCCGGACCTGCTTCACCGGCGGACTGCGCGACCAGGGCGGCAAGGGCGGCAAGGGCGGCAAGGGCGGCCAGGACGGGATGGGCGAGCCGGCGCCGTACCTGCTGCTCGGGGAGATGCTCGACCAGCTCGTCGCCGTCGGCTACCTGGACCCCGCCGACCGCCCCGACGCCGAGGCCGGCCCGTGGGCCGCCGTGCACGGGCTGGCGATGCTGCTCATCGACGGCCCGATGTCCGAGCTGGGCCCGGCGGAGCAGGACATCGCCATCGCGCGCACCCTCGACATGGTCAGCCGCGGACTGGCGACCGGCCCGCAGGGGCGTGCGCACCGCTAGTGTCACCCGCGTGAGCGAGGAGCTGATCGACTACGCGGCCTGGGGCGAGCGGTTCTTCGCCACCGCCGTCACCACCGAGCGGGTGCTGAACGGCGTCAACGTGCTGGCGGGCCGCCCCATCGACGTCGGCCCGCTGGGCGTCGGTCCCGGCCGGATCGCCAAGGTGACGGCCCAGGGCACCATCGGTACGGCGACCGGCGAGCGCGTCGGCGCCGACCCGGTGTCCTTCCACGTGGACCTGCCGGTGACGCTGAAGTTCAGCATCGACCTGGGCATGGACAAGCAGAACTTCGACGCCGAGATCACGGTGCCGCTGGTGATCACCGCCCACGGGCGCGCCGACCTTGCCATCGCCCTCGAGGTGACGCCGCCGCCCGCCGCACAGGTCGTCGTACGGCTCAAGGCGCAGGGGCTGCGCGCCTCGTTGACCAGCAAGGCCGCCAACGTCGAGGGCGAGCTGCGGCGGTTCGTGGCCAAGTACGTCGCCAAGGAGCTCGAGAAGCCCTACGTCCGCCAAGCCACGACCATCGACGTCGGCGCCGCGGTCGAGAAGGCCGCCGCCGGGCTCGGGCCGCGCGAGGAGAGCCCGATGGCCGACGAGCTGACCGACGACCTGCCGGCCGCGATGGAGGCCGAGCTCGAGCACACCGCCCAGCTGTTCCTGGAGGACGAGTCGTGACTTCCTATCCCCCGGCCCCGTGGCACATGCACGGGTCCCTGTGGCTCTCGGTGTTCCGCCTCGGCCGCGACGTCGACGCGCACCACCCGGCCGGGACGTACGGCGTCGCGCTGGTCTCCTACGAGGAGCCGAGCCCGCTGACGTACCACGAGCTGCTGCTCGCCAGGACCGTCAAGGCGAAGCCGGCGGGGAGCGCCAGCGACCGACGCCCGAACAGTGCTGGCAAGGGCGCGGTCACGATCACCGACATCTGGGTCGACTCCCCCGCCTCGCAGGCCGGCGGCCGCGCGCTGTGGGCGATCCCCAAGGAGCTGTGCGACTTCGACCTGGACACGTCCTTCCGGGGACCGGTCACCTCGACCGACTGGACGGCCACCGTCGAGCGGCGCCCGATCGTCGAGGCGAGCTTCACCGACGTGTCCCGCGCCGCGATCCGGGTGCCGTTCACCGGCCTGGTCGAGCAGCCCGGCATCCCCGAGCATCCCGAGACCGCGAACGTCGTGATGAAGGGCACCGCCAAGGCCCTGCCGTGCCGCGGCCGGTGGTCCTTCGCCGCTGACGGGCCTCTCGGGTTCATGCGAGAGGCCCGTCAGCTGGGGTCGTTCCGGATGGCCGGGTTCCGGCTCGCGTTCGACTGAACTGGAACGCCTGGCGTTGCGGTTTGGTCCCAAACCGCAACATTTCGGGGCTCGGACATGCGGTCTCTGCCCAATCGCGGTGCCTAATCGGCGTCGGCGACCTCCGACGACTCCGGCAGCCCCGACGCCTCCGGCAGCCCCGGCGTCGTCGTGCCGTGCTCGGCGAGCGCGCGCTGCGAGGAGTCCTTGATCTCGAAGATCTCGGTCGCGAAGCCGCCGACGGCCGCGGCGACCTCGCCGACAGCGCGGGTCACGATGCTCGCGACCTCGCCGACGGTCTGGGCCGCGGCCTCGGCGCCCGCCTGGAGCGCGTCCTTGGTGATCTCGGCCTTGCTGAGGTGGTCGCGTCCGTCGCTCATGGGCGTCAGTCTCCCTCGCCGGGCCTCAGGCTGCCAACGAGTCCTCGGTCACGGCCTCGGGGCCGCGGACCGGAGCGACCTTCGCGTCCCCGCCCGGCAGCGAGTAGCGGCAGATCTTCTTGAAGACGCTCCACAGCTGCTGGTGCAGGCGACCGGTGTTGTACGGCAGGCCGTAGCGCTCGCAGATCTCCTGGACCTCGACGGCCATCTCCGGGTACCGGCGGGCCGGCAGGTCCGGGAACAGGTGGTGCTCGATCTGGTGAGACAGGTTGCCGCTCATCAGGTGCATCAGCTTGCTGCCCTTGATGTTGGCCGAGCCGAGCATCTGGCGCAGGTACCAGTGGCCGCGGGTCTCGTTCGCGGTCTCCTCCTCGGAGAACGATGCGACGCCGGCCGGGAAGTGCCCGCAGAAGATGATGTTGAACGCCCACACGTTGCGGACCAGGTTGGCCACGGCGTTGCCGGCGAAGGTGAGCGGGAACAGCGGTCCGGTCAGCGCGGGGAACAGCACGTAGTCCTTGAGCGCCTGGCGCCGGATCTTGCGCATCAGGCCCGGGTAGAGCGGCTTGTTGTCGGCCATCTTCCGCTTGCCGGAGACGATGTTCTCGACCTCGAGGTCGTGCAGGGCGACGCCCCACTCGAAGAAGGTCATCAACAAGAACGCGTAGAGCGGGTTGCCGAGGTAGTAGGGGTGCCACTTCTGCTCGGGGTCCATCCGCAGGATGCCGTAGCCCACGTCGCGGTCCTTGCCGACGATGTTCGTGAACGTGTGGTGGATGTAGTTGTGGCTGTACTTCCACTGCTCGCCGGGGCACACGGTGTCCCAGTCGAACATCCGGGAGTTGAAGGCCGGGTCGCCCAGGAAGTCGTACTGACCGTGCATCACGTTGTGCCCGATCTCCATGTTGTCGAGGATCTTCGACACGCTCAGGCAGGCGACGGCGGGCAGCCAGCCGATCACGGGCAGGTAAAACAGCGCGCGACCGGCGATCTCCATCTTGCGCTGGGTCGTGACGACCTTGCGCAGGTACGCCGCGTCCGCCTCGCCGAGGTCGGCGAGCACGCGCTGGCGCAGGGCGTCGAGCTCGGCGCCCAGCTGCTCGATCTGGTCGGCGGTCAGGCCGTGGTACTTCTCGTCGGCCACGGGGGTGCTCAGGGTGTCGGTGCTCATGGGACTCTCCTCAGAGGTCGATGTGGCAGTCACCGGCAGCGGCGGTGACGCAGATGCGGATCTCCTCGTCCGGCAGGGAGGACTCCTCGCCGGTGAGGACGTTGCGGACGGTGCCGGCGGACTTGGTGCGGGTGCAGGAGAAGCAGATGCCCATCCGGCAACCGAACTCGGGCTTCAGGCCCAGCTCCTCGGCCTGCTCGAGCAGGCTGGCGCCGGTGGCGGCGGTCGTCGCGCCGGAGCGGGTGAAGGACACCTCGCCCTCGATCTCGCCGCCCGGTGCGGCAGCCCGGGCGACGGCGGGCTTGAAGAACTCCATCCGCAGCCGCGGCGAGAGCTCGCCCCCCGACGATTCCGGGTCGGTGTAGGCGTCCTTGACCAGCTCGACCAGGCCGGCCGGGCCGCACAGCCAGGTGTCGGTGTCGCGGTAGTCGGGCACCAGGCGGCGCAGCTCGAACTCGCTGAACAGCTGGTCGGCATAGCGCAGGTGGACGTCGACGCCGTTGTCGGCGGCGGCGATCTCGGCGAGCTCGTCGGCGAAGATCTGGTCCTCGGGGCTGCGTGCGAAGTGCAGGAAGGTCACCCGGCGACCCGCGTGGCCGTCGTACCCGTCGCGCAGGAGGGTGCGGACCATCGACATCGCCGGGGTGATGCCGGAGCCGCCGGTGATGAAGAGCAGCCGGCTGATCGTCGGCGTCGCCGGGCTCTCGACGAGGGTGAACTCGCCCTGGGCCTGGCTCAGGTGGAGCAGGGTGCCGGGCTGCGCCTCGCGGACCAGGTACGACGACACCTGGCCCTCGTCGTGCGCGCGGATCGTGAGCGTGAACTGCTCCCCCGGCGCCGAGGCGGCCGAGGAGATGGAGAACGCGCGGGTGTGCCGCTTCCCTCGACCTTCTGGGCCGGGCAGCTCGACGCCGACGAGTACATGCTGGCCGGCGCGATGGCCGCGCCAGGTGCTGGTGGGCTGCAGGGTCAGGGTGGCGACCGGGGCGGAGTCGGTCCCGCTGGTCTCGCGGTGGACCGAGACGACGCGGGCGCGCACTTCGTGCGCCGCCCACATCGGGTTGAACCGCTCGAGGTACCGGTCGACGCCGTGCGGGGTGGCCAGCGCGGCGGCGAGCCGCGAGCGCAGCAGCCGCCCGACCAGGTGACCCGCGCCGCCAGGAGCCGGCGGGGAGATGAGCGCGGACATCGCGCCTCCTTCGTTGGCGGAAAATTCGGTGTACATCCGTACTCCGAAACTCTCTCTCGTCCGTCCCGCGATGGTCAACGACCCGACCACGTGACAGTGCACACATGTTCACTCACGTAGAGTGGCTCCATGGCCCAGACCCGTGTCGAGCAGAAGGAGCGGACCCGCCGTGCCATCCTCGACGCGGCGCTGACCCTGTCCGAGGACTCCGCGCTCGTCGCACTGTCCCTGCGCCAGGTCGCCAAGGAGGTCGGCATCGTGCCGACCGCGTTCTACCGGCACTTCCCCTCGATCGAGCACCTCGGGCTCGCGCTGGTCGAGGAGTCGCTCGACACCCTGCGTGCCCTGCTGCGCGAGCTTCGGCACACCGCAGGCGAGGACGCCGGGACGATCATCGACGGCTCCGTGGCGGTCCTCGTCGAGCAGGTGCGCCAGGACCACGCCCACTACGGCTTCATCGCCCGCGAGCGGTTCGCCGGCCCGGCCGGGGTCCGCGACGCGATCGCCCGCGGCATCGAGCTCGCCGAGCGTGAGCTGGCCACCGACATCGCCCACCTGCCCGGCACCGACACCTGGACCGAGCGCGACCTCGAGGTGCTCTCCGAGCTGATCGTCGGCTCGATGGTCACCACCGCCGAGCGACTGCTCGGCACCGCGCCGGGCTCGGTCGCCGAGCAGCGGGTCGCCGAGGCCGCGCGCACCCAGCTGCGGATGATGCTGGTCGGCGCGCGCAACTGGCGTTCCCGAACCAGCTGATGCAACCCCGCAGGTACCCGCGTCCGTCTAGGTGATGGACCGTCCCCCGATCTCCAGGAGAAGCCGCATGTCCGTCTCGGGCCGCCGTACCGCCCCCGCCATCGCCGCCGTCCTCGCCCTCGTGGCCGGCCTGCTCGCCACCTTCCTCGCCGCGCCCCCGCCCTCGGACGCCGCAGCACCCGCCCGCACCCGGGTGGTCGTCAAGGTCGCCGACTGCGAGGGCTGCCAGGTCTTCGTCCAGCAGGGCCTGCGCCACAGCTGGTGGGCGAGCAAGACCCGCACCGTGCGCGACGGCAAGGCCGTCTTCGTGGTCCCGTCGAGCCGGACCCGCGGCCTGTCCATCGGCATCACCGGCACCTGGGAGGCCGCGTCGCCGCACCCGTCGGGCTTCCAGGCGATCGTGGCCATGCGCTACAAGGGCGTCGCCGCCGGCACCGGCATCGACCAGGCGAGCGCGCAGGCGAAGCAGCGTGCCTCGGCCTGCTTCCCCGGCACCAACGCGCACCGCGTGGTCTTCCACGTCACCGCCCGCAAGGTGACCGTCGCCGGCAACGGTGGGCCGGCCGACACCACGATGGCGTGGGCCGACCCGCAGGTCCGCACCATGCGCAGCACCATGATGGAGGTCTTCGACGGTGTCGCGGGCGCGCAGGACATCGTGCCCTGCTGGTGAGCTCCGACTGAGCGGTCCACGGCGAGCGTCACGCTCGTCACGTTCGGTGGACGGCCGGTGCGCGTGGCAGCGACCATGTCGCGGTGCCGACCGCAGCTGACCTCCTGAGCACCGCCGCCCGCAACGCCTGGGCGATCTCGCCCCTCGGCGACGGCGTCGAGCAGTACGACGGCCTGCCGGCCACCGTGCTGTCCGACGCCCCGCACCGGCGGCTGGTGCGCTACGACCGGACCACCGCCGCCCGGGTCCCACGCCCGGTGCTCCTCGTCCCGCCGCTGGCCGTCTCGGCCCGCTGCTTCGACCTGCGTCCCGGCCAGAGCCTGGCCGGCCACCTGCTGGAGGCCGGCCGGGCGACGTACCTGGTCGACTACGGGCGGATCACCTTCGCCGACCGCGGCATGGGCTTCGAGGCCTGGGTCGACGACATCCTCCCGACCGCCATCCACGCCGTGCTCGCCGACCACGCGGCCGGCGGCGACGAGGCCGACGGCGTCGACCTGGTCGGCTGGTCGCTCGGCGGCACGATGAGCCTGCTCACCGCCGCCGCTCACCCCGACCTGCCGATCGCGTCGCTGACCGCCTTCGGCACCCCGATCGACTACACGCAGATCCCGGCCGTCCAGCCGCTGGTCGTCGCGGATCGCCTGCTCGGCACCCGCGCCGTCACCGCGCCCACCGCCGCCCTCGGCGGTGTGCCGCGGCACCTGGTCCGGGCGAGCTACCGGGCGATGGCGCCCAGGCGCGAGCTGACCAAGGCCGTGCACCTGGCCAAGAACATCCTCGACACCGAGGCGCTCGCGCGCACCGGTGCCATCGACGGCTTCATCGGCGAGATGCCCGGCTACCCGGGACGGGCCTACCACCAGATCCACACCCGGCTGATGGTCCGCAACGAGCTGGCCTCCGGCACCGTGCGGCTCAGCCGCAAGCGCGAGGTCCGGCTGGCCGACGTGCGCACGCCGGTGCTGTTCGTCGGCAGCGAGAGTGACAACATCGCCGACGGCCCGGCCGTGCGGGCCGGGACGGACGTCGTGCCGGGCGCCCGGTACGCCGCCGCCGACGGCCTCAGTCACCTCGGCCTCGTCGCCGGCCCGAAGGCCGCCGAGATCAGCTGGCCGCTGCTCGACGCCTTCCTCGACAGGCCCTGAGACGCCGACCGGCCCGGTCCCCGAGGGGGCCGGGCCGGTCGTACGACGATCGGTCAGTGCCCGCCGTGGGCACCGGCCGGCGCGTCGGCCTTCGCCGGCAGCAGCAGCGACATCGCGATCACCACGAGGCCGATCACGGCACCCGCGAAGAACGCCCACTGCAGGCCGCCCATGAAGGCGTCGGCCGGCGAGCTGCCCGACTCCGCGAGGCTCTCGGTGCGGTTGGTCATGATCACGACCAGCAGCGCGGTGCCGATGGCGCCGGCGACCTGCTGGAGCGTGCCGAGCAGCGAGCTGCCGTGTGAGTACAGCTGCGGCGCCAGGTCGCCCAGGCCGATGGTGAACACCGGCGTGAAGATGGTCGCCAGGCTGGCCATCAGCGCGACGTGCAGCGCGACGAGCACGGCGTACGGCGTGTCGACGCCGATCCGGCTCAGCCCGAACAGCAGCGCCACCATGACGACCGAGCCGGGGATGACCAGCGGCCGGGCGCCGATGCGGTCGAAGACCTTGCCGACCTGCGGGCCGAGCAGGCCCATGGTCAGGCCACCGGGCATGACCAGCAGGCCGGTCTGCAGCTCGCTGAGGCCGCGCAGGTTCTGCAGGTAGAGCGGCAGCAGCAGCATCGAGCCGAGGAACGCCATGAAGCCGGCCGACATCAGGATCAGCGACACCGTGAAGTTGCGGACCTTCAGGGTGCGCAGGTCCATCAGCGGCCGGTCCGAGCGCTGCAGGAACAGCTGATAGCCGGCGAAGGCCGCGATCAGCACGACGCCCGCACCGATGAGCAGCGCCGGCTCGGGCCAGTCGGCGTTGCCGACCTTGCTCAGGCCGAACACGAAGGTGCTGAAGCCACCGGCCGCGAGCACCACGCTCAGCCAGCTGATCGGGCTGCGGTTGGTCTCGCCGACGTTCTCGAGCTGGCGCAGGCCGAAGAAGCCGACCAGCACGGCGATCGGGAGGACGACCGCGAAGATCAGCCGCCACGAGCCGAAGTGGAGCAGCACGCCGGACACCGCCGGACCGAGCGCCGGGGCGCAGGACATCGCGAGGGTGACCTGGCCCATCACGCGACCGCGGTCCTCGGCGGCGACGACCGTCATCAGGGTGGTCATCAGCAGCGGCATCATGACCGCCGTACCGCCGGCCTGGACGACGCGGCCGACCAGCAGCACACCGAACGTCGGCGCGAGCGCGGCGACGAGGGTGCCGACGCTGAAGGTCAGCATCGCGGTGGCGTACGCCGTGCGCGTGGTCACCCGCTGCAGGAACCAGCCCGTCACCGGGATCACCGCGGCCATGGTCAGCATGAACACGGTCAGCGACCACTGGGCGGTGGTCTCGGTGATCTTGAAGTCGGTCATCAACCGCGGGACCGCGTTGACGAGGGTGGTCTCGTTGAGGATCACGACGAAGGTCGCCGCGACCAGCAGCTTGATGACGAGCGGAGTCCGCCCCGGGGTCGCCGGGGCGCTCGTGAACTCCTGCTCGAAGGCGGCGAGGTCGCCGGTCTCAGCGGGTCCGGAGGGCGCAGTCATGACAGGTCCTATCGGTTGGTGGCAGGGTTTGGCGGTGGCCGACCCCATGACGCCGGGCGGTTCGGGCTGGCCGTCGCTTCACAAGTACGACGAACCGGCCGTCACCAGATCGACATGGCGAGCCGAGAAAATTCATCGGCCGCACCGTCGGGGCGCTGACAGGAGTCAATCGTCCAGCACCGACAGTCATTCCCGCCACTGGTTAAAAACGCCTCACCAAACCCCACCAGTCACAAGTTTCACCGGTCGGCCGGTGAAACTGGCGAGCCTGGACGACGAAACCGGCGCTTGGACGATGAAGCTTCCTCGTCCAAGCGCGAGTTTCACCGGTCGGCCGGTGAAACTCCCGTCAGCGGGTGAAGACGATCTTCCCGAAGACGTCTCCGGCAGCCATCGCCGCGAACCCGTCGCGGGCCTCCGTCATCGGCAGCACCCGGTCGATGACCGGACGCACACCGGTGCTGTCGAGCAGGTTGACCAGCCCGGCGAGCTCGCCGCGGGTGCCCATCGTCGAGCCGATCACCGACAGCTGGAGGAAGAAGATCCGGGTCAGCTCGGCGTCGTCGAGGTCGGGACCGGAGGTGGTGCCCGAGATGACGATGCGGCCGCCCGGGCGCAGCGCGCGGATCGAGTGCGACCAGGTCGCGCGGCCGACGGTCTCCATGACGGCGTCGACCTTCACCGGCAGCCGCGCGCCGGACTCGAAGACCTCGTGCGCGCCGAGCTCGAGCGCCTTTGCCCGCTTGGCCTCGTCGCGGCTGGTCGCGAGCACGCGCAGGCCGCCGGCCCGCGCGAGCGCGATGAGGGCGGTGGCGACGCCGCCGCCGGCACCTTGCACGAGCACGGTGTCGCCCGCCTTGAGCGCGCCCTGCGTGAAGAGCATCCGGTACGCCGTCAGCCAGGCCGTCGGCAGGCAGGCCGCCTCCTCGAAGGACATGGACGCGGGCTTCGGCACCACGTTGCGCCGCGGCACGATCACCTTGTCGGCGAAGGTGCCCTGGTGCCGCTCGGAGAGAAGCGAGCGCCGCGGGTCGAAGGTCTCGTCGCCGGTCCAGTCGGGGTCGGAGACGACCGCGTGCACGACGACCTCGTTGCCGTCCTCGTCGTACCCGGCGGCGTCGCAGCCCAGGATCATCGGCAGCGCCTCGGCCTTCAGCCCCACCCCGCGCAGCGACCAGAGGTCGTGGTGGTTCAGTGAGGCGGCCTTGACGGTGACCGTGGTCCAGCCGTCGGGCGCGACCGGGTCGGGGCGCTCCCCGAGCACGAGACCGGTCAGCGGGTCGTCGGACGAGTTGGCGAAGGAGTCGGCGTAGACGGCGAACATGACCCCGACGCTAGTGGCCGATCAGATCCGAGCGACACCGTCTCGTCGTGCGGCGTCCGCCACAGCGGCGGCGACCGCGGGGCCGACCCGCGGGTCGAACGGCGAGGGGATGACCAGGTCCTCGGACAGGTCGTCGCCGACCAGCGCGGCGAGCGCGTCGGCCGCGGCGACCTTCATGCCCTCGGTGATCGCGCTGGCGTGCACGTCGAAGGCGCCCCGGAAGATGCCCGGGAAGGCCAGCACGTTGTTGATCTGGTTGGGGAAGTCCGATCGACCGGTGGCGACGACCCGCGCGTGGCGGTGCGCCACGTCGGGGTGGACCTCCGGGTTCGGGTTGGCCATCGCGAAGATGATCGCGTCGTCGGCCATCGTGGCCACGACCTCCTCGGGCACGGTGCCGCCGGAGACGCCGATGTAGACGTCGGCGCCGTCGAAGGCCTCGGCGAGCGTGCCGCGGCGGCCACACTGGTCGGCGGTGAGCTCGGCGAGCGCCTTCTTGGCCGAGGTCAGGTCGGTGCGGTCCGAGCTCACGACGCCCTTGCGGTCGGTGACCGCGATGTCCTTGATGCCGGCCGCGAGCAGGATCTTCGCGATCGCCACGCCGGCGGCGCCGGCGCCCGAGATGACCACGCGGGTCGACTCCGGGGTCCGGCCGGTCAGCTTGAGCGCGTTGACGAGCGCGGCCAGGGTCACCACGGCGGTGCCGTGCTGGTCGTCGTGGAAGACGGGGATGTCGAGGGCCTCCTTGAGGCGGTCCTCGATCTCGAAGCAGCGCGGGGCCGAGATGTCCTCGAGGTTGATGCCGCCGAAGCTCGGCGCGAGCCGGACGACGGTCTCGATGATCTCCTCGACGTCGGTGGTCGCCAGGCAGATCGGGATGCCGTCGACGCCGCCGAACTGCTTGAACAGCACCGCCTTGCCCTCCATCACCGGCATCGCGGCGGCCGGGCCGATGTCGCCCAGGCCCAGCACGGCGGTGCCGTCGGTGACGATCGCGACGGTGTTGGGGACCCACGTGTAGTGGCGGGTCAGGCCGGGGTCGGCGGCGATGGCCTCGCACACCTCGGCCACACCGGGGGTGTAGGCCAGCGAGAGCTGGTCGCGGGTGCTGACATCGGCCGTGGGTACGGTCGCCATCTTCCCGCCGAGGTGCAGATCGAAGACCGGCTCACCCGCGCGCGGGTGGGAGGGAAGAACGTCGTCAGCCACGGTCATCCATCCTTTCACACCGTCCGGCCCGACAGCCGACGTGTCCGGATGGGACGGGTCACAGCCATCGGGGCCACGGCCACACCCGAGCCCGTACGACGCCCGCGACGTCGGCGTCCGGCACGGCACCGCGGTGGCGGGAGTCCACGCCGGCGTCGGCGTTGTCGCTGAGCAGCCACCAGCCGCTCTCCCGACGTCCGGCGACCCGTTTCACCGCGAGGGTCCCGTCGGCGAAGCGGGCGACGACGACGCGACCGGGGCGCACGCGCGCGCCGTACAGGACCAGCAGGCGCTGCCCGGACCGCAGCGCGGGCCGCATGGAATCGCCCCGGACGACGGCGATGCCGACCCGACGCCGACCTCCCGTTGCCGCTCGATCCATGACGAGTAGTGTCGCAGGCAGCAAGTACCTGCCCGCCTGAACCTCTGAGAGGACCGACATGTTCTCCCGTATCGCCGAATCGATTCGCGCGGCCTTCGTGGCCCCCACCGTCGACGTCTCCGCCCACTGCGACCTGCCCTGCGGTGTCTACGACCCCGCCCAGGCCCGCATCGAGGCCGAGTCGGTCAAGGCCGTCATCGCCAAGGCGCTCGACAGTGACGACGCCGACTTCCGCACCCGCGCCATCCTGATCAAGGAGCAGCGCTCCGAGCTCGTCAAGCACCACCTGTGGGTGCTGTGGACCGACTACTTCAAGCCCCCGCACTTCGAGGCCTACCCGCAGCTGCACACGCTGGTCAACGAGGCCACCAAGCTCGCCGGCGCGACCGGCACCAAGGGCACCCTCGACCTGGCCAAGGCCGACGAGCTGCTCGCGAAGATCGACGAGATCGCCGAGATCTTCTGGGCGACCAAGAAGGCCTGATCCGTTCGGACTAGTCCTTCCGGGCCACAGTGCCCAGGCCAGACGGGCCGCACGTCCATTTCGGGCGTGCGGCCCGTCGTTTTCGTCCCATCAAGGTCCCGGTTCCTTTAGCGTGACGGCGAGTCAGGCAAGTCGTTGTCTGTACCGAAATCACCAACCGACCAGGGAGCACAGGGTCGGGGGGACCCACACCATCCGGAGGGAGAAGTCGCGATGCATCGCGCCCTTTTCAAGATGTTCATCGGCCTGGCGGTTGCGCTCGGTCTGACCTTCACGACGGCGTCCGTCGCGTCGGCCACCCCGGCGGCCCCGGCCGCGACGCAGGCAGCAGAGCCTGACTGCAGCGCCCAGGGCGCTGCCCTGACCAAGGCGTACAACAACTACGCCGCCGCTAACGCGTACGTCGCTGCGGCCGACGCCAAGGTCAAGAAGCTCAAGAAGAAGCTCAAGAAGGCCAAGAAGCACCACGCGCCGGCCAAGAAGATCAAGAAGCTGAAGAAGAAGCTCAAGAAGGCCAAGAAGGCCAAGCGCGCCGGCATCGCCTACCGCAACCAGACCGTCGCGAACTACAACGGCGCCTACTCGGCCTACGCCACTTGCAAGGGCCGCCCGGGTGCCATCCCGCCGGCCACGCCCGAGCTGCCGATCCAGGCCCTCTGCGACGCGGTCCCGCAGCTTCAGCAGCTGTGCGACCTGTTCCCGACGGTGCTGGACCCGCTGATGAACACCTTCAACCAGCTCTGCGCGGCGGCCCCGGCCCAGATGCAGAGCCTGTGCGACGCGTTCAAGGCCGGCCTGGCCGACCCGACCGGCCTGGTCGACATCCTCGAGGCCACGCTGACCAACCTCGGCCTCGGTGCCGCGGTCGACGCCCTCAAGCCGGTGCTCGACGCGCTCGACTCCGTCGTCAGCCAGCTGGGCGGCGTGCTCGGCGGCGGCCTCCCGAGCCTGCCCGGCCTGCCGAGCCTCCCCGGTCTGCCGAGCCTCCCCGGTCTGTGATCTGATCGCAGGCAACTGAACAACTGACACGACTCAGGACCCCGGGACGAACGTCCCGGGGTCCTGTGCGTTCCGCCCTCCACTCCGTCCATGAAGGGCTCACCACGATGCCTTAGGGTGACCGGCGAGCCGGGCATCCTCACGCCCGGTGTCCGCGACCGGTCGTCGGGGAGGGAAGCTGCTGACGGCCGGCCACACCCAAGGGAGAGACCGGCATGCATCGTGCCCTGCTCAAGATCGTCCTCGGCGTCGCCGTCGCACTCGGCCTGACGCTGTCCATGGCCCCGGTGGCCTCGGCCGCCCCGTCCGCGCCGGATGCGCGCGCCGCGAGCTGCACCGTCGAGTACACCGCGGCCCAGGGCGCCTACACCACCTACACCGCCGCGAAGGCCACGGCCGCGAAGCTGGCGAAGAAGGTCGAGAGGCTCAAGAAGAAGGCCGCCAAGGCGCACGGGCGGGCCGCGGTCAAGCTGGAGAAGAAGCTCGTGAAGGCCAAGGCGCGCAAGCGCGCGGCACGGGCGTTCCTGGCCCAGGCCACCACCGCGGCGACCGCCACCGGTACGACGTACACCGCGTGCCTGAGCGGCCGGAGCACCGCCATCCCGAGCCAGGTCCCGGCCGGCACCACCCCGCTCGACTTCCTCGGCGAGGTCCTCGACATGCTCGGCGTCGGCTGGCTGGTCGACCTGCTCGGCCTCGACCGGGTCATCGACATGCTGGGCCTGCGCCCGCTCCTCGAGGGCCTCGGCCTGGGCGCGATCCTCGACTGACGACCACCTGTGGCGGGCCCCGGGATGCGACACATTCCGGGACCTGCTGCATGGAGGCTCACCAAATGCCATAGGGTGACCGCCGAGTCGGGCCTCAGTGCGCCCGGCCGATTCTCGGCTGTCGCCTATGGGGGGCGAGCGGCTGTCGACTTCACCTGAGGGAGAAACCGGCATGAATCGTGCCCTGCTCAAGCTGATCCTCGGCATCGCCGTGGCCATCGGCCTCACCCTGACCGCCGCTCCGGTGGCCTCGGCTGCTCCGGCAGCCGCTCCGGCCACCACCGAGCGCGCGGCTGACTGCGTCGCCCAGGCCAAGGCCGTCGACGTCGCGACGATCACCCGCTCCGCGGCCCGGATCAAGATCCAGCAGCTCAAGGCCAAGATCGTCAAGCTGCAGAAGAAGATCAAGAAGGCCAAGCGCCACCACCAGGCGGCGAAGGTCAAGAAGCTGACCAAGAAGCTCAACAAGACCCAGCGCAAGCTCCGCCAGACCAAGGTGCTGCGCGCCAACGCCGCCAAGGCCGTCAGCGGCACCCTGGTCCTGCTCGCCTCCTGCCAGGCCGGCAACGGAGTCACCCTCCCGAGCGCGAAGCCGGACAAGGACAACCTGCTGGACTACGTCGGTGACGCGCTCGACAAGCTGGGCATCGGGTTCCTGCTCGACTCGCTCGGCCTCGAGGCCGTCCTCGACCTGCTCGACCAGACGGGCCTGCTCGACCTGCTGGGTCTCGGCGACCTGCGTCCCTGACGCGACCCGTCCCCTCCAACGGCCGCGTCCTCCGGGGCGCGGCCGTTGGCGTAGGGTCGGTCCCGACCTGGTTCCCCAACGCCAACCCGGAGGATGCGGCATGTCGGAGACGAGCAGCCCTGCTGTCGGTGGTACGACGGCCGCCGGCCGACCCGACGAGGTCGAGCTGCGGCTCCCCGCCGACGGCGCCTACGCCTCGGTCCTGCGCACGCTGACCGCCGGCCTCGCGGCTCGTCTCGACTTCACCATGGACGACATCGAGGACCTGCGCATCGCCGTCTCCGAGGCCGCCGCCATGGTGCTCGACGAGGCCGACGCGGACGCCGTGCTCGACTGCCGCTTCCAGCTCGGCACCAGCGAGCTGGCCCTCACCATCGCCGCGGCCGCCCAGACCCCCACTGCTCCCGACTACGAGAGCTTCGGGTGGCAGGTGCTCGCGACCCTCGCCGACGAGGCGGCGATCGACGCCGTCGCCGGGCGCTACTCCGTCCGTCTCCTCGTGCGGTCGTCCCTGGCGTCATGACCACCGACCTGTCTCGGGGCGGCGGCCAGCGCGGGCCGACCAACATCGAGGTGACCCGCCGGCGCAGCGCGGAGCTCTTCGTGGTGCTCCGCGACGAGGACGCCTCCCAGGCCGAGCGCGACACCGCCCGCGACTCCCTCGTCCACCTGCACCTGCCCCTCGTCGAGCACTGCGCCCGGCGCTTCCGCAACCGCGGCGAGCCCTACGAGGACCTGGTCCAGGTCGGCACCATCGGCCTGATCAAGTCCGTCGACCGCTTCGACACCGAGCGCGGGGTCGAGTTCTCGACGTACGCCACCCCGACCATCATCGGCGAGATCAAGCGCTACTTCCGCGACAAGGGCTGGGCGATCCGGGTGCCGCGACGGCTCCAGGAGCTGCGCATGCAGATCAGCGCGAGCACCGCCGAGCTCACCCAGTCGCTGGGCCGCTCCCCCACGCCGCGCGAGCTCGCCGACGCGATCGGCTGCTCGGTGGAGGAGATCGTCGAGGGCCTCGAGTCGAGCAACGCCTACTCCACGCTCTCCCTGGACGCCACCGACGACGACTCCGACGGCGGCAGCGGCCAGAGCATGCTCGACGCGATGGGCGTCGACGACGAGGCGCTCGAGCACGTCGAGATCCGCGAGTCGGTCAAGCCGCTGCTGGAGAACCTCCCGCCGCGTGAGAAGAAGATCCTGCTGCTGCGCTTCTTCAAGAACATGACCCAGTCGCAGATCGCCGAGGAGATCGGCGTCTCGCAGATGCACGTGTCCCGGCTGCTCAGCCGCACCCTGGCCCAGCTGCGCGAATCGCTCGAGTCGGAAGGCTGAGCAAGCGGTCGGCAAATCGTCGCAGGAGCGACGTTTACCGTCGCGGCCGCCGGGCAGTACCCCTGCGTCTCACACTTCTTGACCGATTCCAGAGACCTCGTTCCGGACGGGTCGGTCCCTCCCCGAAGGAGCTCCTCCATGCGCAGGCTCGTCTCCGCTGGCGTCATCGCGATCACCTCGCTCGCGCTCGCCACGCCCGCTCTGACGTCGACCGCCGCGGCAACCCCCGGCACTGCCGACACCGCCGTCGTGGCGGCGAAGGTCAAGGCCGGCAAGTTCAAGATCAAGAAGTCGGCCGCCGGTGTCCAGCCCGGCATCAGCAAGCTCGTGCTCACGTCCAAGGGCCTTCGGGGCTCGGGCAAGGTGAAGTACTCGATCACCGGCGACAACGGCGTGGCCTTCAAGGGCAAGGCCAAGGTCAAGAAGGGCAAGGCCAAGTACCTCGTCCCGGCCCTCGGCACCGGCCACTACAAGGTCAAGGCCAAGTTCAAGGGCCGCAAGGGCAAGACCAAGTTCGAGGTCTACGACTCGAACCTGACGCTCAGCACGACGGCCCTGACCTGCGACATCAGCGACTACAAGGCCCGCACCTCGCTCTCCGGCAGCGTCAAGTACAAGGGTGGCCCCGCCACCTCGGGCTACGTCGACGTCTACCAGAACGGCAACGCGGCCGGCGGCTCGTCCTCGCCGTACCTGCTGACCTTCGCCTCGGTCAACACCGCCACCGGCACCTTCGACTTCGGCACCAAGATCTGCGACCGGGTCATCACCGGCGGCACCGGTAGCGCCCTGCGCAGCGGCCTGCCGGCCGGCAACTACGTGTTCCAGGCGTACTACACCAAGGACGCCGGGTACGACGACTACTTCTCGTCGAACCTGATCTCGGTGACCGTGGTCCCCTGATCACCCAGCACGCAACGACGGCCCGGTCCCCTCGCGGGGGCCGGGCCGTCGGCGTACCGGGCAGCCAGGGCGTGTCCTAGTCGTCCTCGCCCGGGTGGTCCTCGAGTGCCGCGACCGTGTCGGGGTGCACGACCGCGGCCACGACGACGAGGCCGACCACGGCCAGGCCGATGGCGGCGAGCACGTGCTCGCGCAGGTTCCAGGCGAGCCCGAGCACGATCAGCTGGGTGATCAGCACCGGGCCGCGCGCCCAGCCGTGCCGGCGCCACAGCGCCAGGGCCGCGCCCATCAGCACCACGCCGTACGCCGCGAAGAAGACCGCGGTGGAGACCCCGAACCCGAGCCGCTCCGAGGACACGCTGGCGAGCTCCAGGACTGCCAGGACGAGCAGCACGAGCGCCTGTACGGCGGCCAGCGAGGCGGCCACGGTCAGCGGTGGCGGACGGTCGGCGCCGGGGTCGGCAGAGCGGTCGGACGGGTGGTCGAGGGGCCCTTCGGTCACCGCCGCAGCCTAGGCGGTGGGTGTCCACGATCCGGTTGTGACCCAACGAACCACCGGAATTGCTTGATTCGTGACGCAATCCTTGGAAACCTTGCCGGAGCGATCGTGAAGCCGTTCACTTTTGCGGCTTCACGTGTGCCCGGTCGAGGGCACCCCCGGTAGTGAAAGAAGAGGGCTTTCCCACCCATGGATTGGCGACACCGTTCCGCATGCCTCGACGAGGATCCGGAGCTGTTCTTCCCGATCGGCAACACCGGCCCTGCGATCCTCCAGATCGAGGAGGCCAAGGCTGTGTGCCGTCGCTGCGACGTGCGTGAGCAGTGTCTCGCGTGGGCGCTCGAGGCGGGTCAGGACCATGGTGTGTGGGGTGGCCTCAGCGAGGACGAGCGCCGCGCGCTCAAGCGCCGCAACGCCCGCGCGCGCGTCCGCACCCCCGTCTGACCGGCGCCGCTCGCGGCCCGGCCCGGTCACTCGACCGGGATGCTGAAGCCTGCCCGGGTGCCGCCACCGGGCGCCTGACCGAGCGTCAGGTGCCCGCCGAGCTCGGACTCGACGAGCGTGCGCACGATGGAGAGCCCCAGGCTGGTCGCGGCGTCCAGGTCGAAGTCCTCGGGCAGCCCGCGGCCGTCGTCCTCGACGGCGACCTCCAGCACGGCACCGTGTCGGGCGGCGTGGATCGCGATCTGGCCGGAGCCGCCGGCGTCGTACCCGTGCTCGGCGGCGTTCTGCATCAGCTCCATGACGACCATGGCCAGGGGCGTGGCGACCTCGGAGGCGAGGACGCCGAAGCTGCCCTCGCGGCGCACGCCGATCTGCGCGGTCGTGGAGCCGACGTCGACCACCAGCCGGGCGAGCCGGTCGGCGATGTCGTCGAACTCGACGGTCTCCTCCACGGCCTGGCTCAGTGTCTCGTGGACGATCGCGATCGAGCCGACCCGGCGTACCGCCTCCTCGAGGGCCGAGGCGGCCTCGGGCGAGCCGATCCGCCGGGCCTGGAGGCGCAGCAGGGCGGCGACGGTCTGCAGGTTGTTCTTCACCCGGTGGTGGATCTCGCGGATCGTGGCGTCCTTGGTGACCAGCTCGCGGTCGCGCCGGCGCAGGTCGGTGACATCGCGCAGCAGGATGATCGCGCCGATGTGCTCCCCCTTGGGCCGCAGCGGGATCGAGCGCACGATCAGCGCGGCGCCGTCGCCGGGACCGCCGGACGCGCCGAGCTCGGTGTCGCGGTGCGCGCGGCCGCCGAGGACGGCGCTGAGCGTCTCCTCGTCGGGGCGCTTCTTCGGCGGCACCAGCTCGCGGGTCAGGTCGGGCAGGCGGTGGCCGGTGAGGTCGCCGGTCAGCCCGAGCTTGCGGTAGGTCGACAGCGCGTTCGGGCTGGCGTAGATGACCCGGCCCGCCGCGTCGACCCGCAGGAAGCCGTCGCCGACCCGCGGCGAGTCGGCGTGGTCGCTGCGCTGGGCGGTCGAGGGGAACAGGCCGGCGGCGATCATCTGGGACAGGTCGGTCGCGGCCTGGAGGTAGTTGATCTCCAGCAGGCTGGGGGTACGCACGCCGAGCAGGTTGGTGTTGCGGCTGATCACCGCGATCACGTTGCCGGCCCGGCGCACCGGGATCGCCTCGACCCGCACCGGCACGTCGTCACGCCACTCGGGGTCGCCCTCCCGGGCGATCCGGCCGAGCTCGAAGGCGGCGTCGACCAGCTGACGGCGCCCGGTGGGGGCGAAGGTGCCCACGATGTCGTCGACGTACGCCGTCGGGCCGGTCGTCGGGCGCATCTGGTCCCCCGCCCAGAAGCCCGCCCCGCCCCGGTCGGGCAGCCACAGGACGAGGTCGGCGAAGGACAGGTCGGCGATGACCTGCCAGTCGGCCTGGATCAGCTGCAGCCAGGCGATGTCCGCGTCGTCGAGGTCGGTGTGACGCCGGGCGATCGCGGACAGGGAGGGCACGGGCACAACTCTAGAGAGGGAGGGTGCCTCCCCACTTAGGGTCCCTTCACATTGTTTGGCAGGATAGGGGCCGGGGGATGAAGGCTCGGCTGCTCCGGAGGGTGTGGGTTGATGGTGTCGGTGGATTGGGCGCGCCTCCAACAGGCCCTCCGCGACGGTGAACGGCGTCCCCCTGCCGATCACCCGATCGGCGACCTGACCGCCCAGCTGACGCAGATGCTGGGCGACCCGGACCCGCAGGTGCGCGACGGGATGGCGTACTCCTTCCTCGCGACCTGGATCGAGCACGGCGCCTACGACGACCTGCTGGCCGGGCTCGGCGACGGCATGTGCGCCGGGCTCAACGCCGGGCTCGGCGAGCGCGACACCGACTCGGTCTTCCGGCGCAGCTTCTCGGTGCTGCTGCTGGCCGAGTGCATCCAGCGCGACACCCGGATCCGCCGGCTCCCCCCGAGCAAGGTGCTGCACTGGGGCGACCGGATCGCGGCCTGGTACGTCCGTGAGCGCGACCTGCGCGGGTTCGTGCCCGGCAAGGGCTGGGCGCACTCCGCCGCCCACGGCGCCGACGCGGTCGCCGCGCTGGCCGCCTCGCGCCACTTCGGCATGACGGAGCTGACCGTGCTGCTCGACGTGATCGCCGACCGCGTGCTCAACCCCGACACGCCGCCGCTGGTGCACGGCGAGCCGGACCGGATCGCCCACGCGGTGATGGAGATCCTGCGCCGCGACCGGGTCCCGCTGAACGTGCTGGAGCCGTGGGTGGTCCGCCTCGAGCAGGGCGCCCGGGCCAAGGCTCGCAGCGGCCGCGACCCCTACCGGGCGACCGGCAACGCGCAGGCGGTGCTGCGCGCGATCTACCTGCAGCTCACCATCTCGCCGCGCCACCCCTCGGTCCGCCCCGACCTGCTGCTCGCGCTGGTGGCCTCCCTGCGCCGGGTGCACCCGTACTTCCTCGACGACGTCGGCTGAGGTGGCTGACCGGGCGGGCGCCGCTGGCTAGGGTGCCCGGGTGACCTCCACTCCCCCGGACCAGACCCCGCTGACCGGCCACGCCGGCGAGATCGCCACCGCGGTCGCCCGCGCGCACGGCGTCGAGACGATGTTCACGCTCTCGGGCGCCCACGTGTTCCCGATGTACGACGGCGCGGTCAAGTCACAGCAGGACGGCGGCACGCCGGTCCGGCTGGTCGACGTGCGCCACGAGCAGACGGCGGCGTTCGCGGCCGAGGCGACCGGCAAGCTGACCCGGGTGCCGGGGCTCGCGGTGCTGACCGCCGGGCCGGGTGTCACCAACGGGGTCAGCGCCCTGGCCCAGGCCCGGTTCGCGGGATCGCCGATGGTCGTGGTCGGTGGCCGCGCGCCCAACAACCGCTGGGGCACCGGCGCGCTGCAGGAGATCGACCACCTGCCGATCGTCACGCCGGTCACCAAGCACGCGGCGACCCTGATGACGGCGAACGACGTCGCCGCCGGCTTCGACACCGCGTTCACCGAGGCGCGCTCGTCGCACCGCGGGCCGACGTACGTCGACGTCCCGATGGACGAGTTCTTCAACGTCGGCACCGGACCGGCGCCGGTGGTCGGCGACGTGCGCGGCGCGGAGCCGGACAGCGACGCGGTGGCGCGGATCGCGGGCCTCATCGCGAAGGCGCGCCGTCCCGTGCTGGTCCTCGGCACCGACGTGTGGGCCGACCACGCCGAGGAGGCCGCGCTGCGGCTGGTCGAGGAGATGCGGCTGCCGGCGATCACCAACGGCATGGGCCGCGGCGTGGTGCCCGGCGGCCACCCGCTGCTGGTGACCAAGGCCCGCGGCGCGGCGATCAACGGCGCCGACCTGGTGGTCGTGGTCGGGACGCCGCTCGACTTCCGGCTCGGGTACGGCGTGTTCGGCGCGCGCGGATCTGGCGGCGACGCCGAGCCGGCCACACCGACACCGGTCGTCCACATCGCCGACTCCCCCGGCCAGCTGTCCGGCCACGCGACGCTCGCGGCGTCGGTCAGCGGCGACCTGACCACGGTCCTCGACGGCCTGCTGGAGACACTGGCCGGCGCGAGCCAGCCGGACCGCTCCGAGTGGATCACCCTGCTCCAGGACACGGTCGCGGCGGCGAGCGCGAAGGACGCCGAGCTGCTCGGCGCGGAGGCCGACCCGGTCCACCCGGCCCGGATCTACGGCGAGCTGGTCCCCCGGCTCGCCGACGACGCCGTGGTGATCGGCGACGGCGGTGACTTCGTCTCCTTCGCCGGGAAGTTCGTCGAGCCGAAGCGGCCCGGCTGCTGGCTCGACCCCGGCCCCTACGGCTGTCTCGGCGCCGGTCTCGGCGCGGCCGTGGCCGCCCGGATCGCCCGCCCGTCGTCGCAGGTCGTGCTGCTCCTCGGCGACGGCGCCGCCGGCTTCTCCCTGATGGACGTCGACACCCTGGTACGCCACGACCTGCCCGTCGTGATGGTGATGGGCAACAACTCCGCATGGGGCCTGGAGAAGGGCCCGATGCAGATGCTCTACGGCTACGACGTCGCGGCCGACCTGGCCCCGCGCACGGCGTACGACCAGGTCGTGGCCGCCCTCGGTGGCGCCGGTGAGACGGTCACCGACCCGCGGCAGATCGGGCCGGCTCTGGACCGCGCGTTCGCGGCGAACGTGCCGTACCTGGTCAACGTGATCACCGACGTCGACGCGGCCTACCCGCGCACCACGTTCGGCATCTGATGTCGAACCACAGTCACCGAGGAGGATGAGCATGGCCGGCTCGACCGTGCGGTTCGCCGTGACCGACGCCGACACCGCGCTCGCGGTCGGCTCCGGCAGCCTCCCCGTCCTCGGCACCCCGCGGCTGCTGGCCTGGTGCGAGGCAGCCACGTGCGCCGCCGTCGAGGCCGAGCTCGCCGCGGGTGAGACCAGCGTCGGCACCCGGGTCGATCTCGAGCACCTCGCCGCCACGGCGGTCGGCGGGACGGTCGAGGTCACCGCCCGGCAGGTGTACGCCGACGGTCGGCTGCGCCGCTTCGCCGTCTCCGCGCGTGAGGTCGGTCCCGACGGCACGGCGGGCAAGCTGGTCGGGTCCGGAGAGGTGACTCGCGTCGTGGTGGACGCCGACCGCTTCATGGCCAAGGTTTCGAGACAGTCGGGATAGTCCGTCATTTCGCTCCGCCCGTTCCCGACTTCCTCAACCTCCTCGCGGTTCTTCCGCGGCCGCAAGCGGCCACGGAGCGTCGGAGATTTCGCCGCAGTAGCCGGGCCTGAGAGAATGGCTCGATTCACGACTTCAGGAGGAACCATGGGCAAGACCGGCCGCAAGCGCCGCGCGCGCCGCAAGAAGGGCGCGAACCACGGCAAGCGCCCCAACAGCTGAGCGCACGCACCGACGAACCCCCGCGACCTCACGGTCCGGGGGTTCGCCTCATTCTCGAGCCGCGAACCGGCGTCGCTGAGCGGCTCAGGCCTCGGTGATGCGGACCTGGATCTGCTGGATCTGGATCCGGACCCGCTCGCGCAGCTCGGCCGGGGCGGTCTCGCCGCAGGAGCGGGCGACCACGGCCTTGACCGTGCGCTGGAGGTCGTAGCGCTCCAGGCAGGGGCTGCACGAGTCGATGTGGGCCCGGACGATGGCACAGTCGCCGGCCTCGAGCTCGTTGTCGATCAGCCGCACGATGCGCTCGAGGAAGTCGGCACACTCGGCGTTGCTGGGGTCGTCAGACACGTGCAGGTGCTCGTGGCTCGGCTCGGACATCACTTGCCTCCCTCGAGCGGAGCGTCGCCGCCGGAGCGGACGTAGTCGGAGAGCATGTCGCGCAGCTGGCGCCGGCCGCGGTGGAGGCGGGACATGACCGTCCCGATCGGGGTGTCCATGATCTCGGCGATCTCCTTGTAGGCGAAGCCCTCGACATCGGCGAGGTAGACCGCGAGCCGGAACTCCTCGGGGAGCCGCTGCAGGGCGTCCTTCACCTGGCTGTCGGGGAGGTGCTCCAGCGCCTCCATCTCGGCCGACTTCAGCCCGCTCGACGTGTGCGACTCCGCGCGCGCCAGCTGCCAGTCCTCGACGTCCCCCGTGTCGCCGGCGAGCGCCTGCTGAGGCTGGCGCTGCTTCTTGCGGTAGGAGTTGATGAAGGTGTTGGTCAGGATCCGGTACAGCCAGGCCTTCAGGTTCGTACCGGGCTTGAACTGGTGGAACGCGGAGAACGCCTTGGCGAAGGTCTCCTGGACCAGGTCCTCGGCGTCGGCCGGGTTGCGGGTCATCCGCATCGCGGCGCCGTAGAGCTGGTCGAGGAAGGGCAGGGCGTCACGCTCGAAGCGCGCGGCCCGCTCCTCAGGGGTCTCCGACGCGACGTCGACGTCCTCGGGGTGAGAGGCGTCGGCGTCCAGGGACGAAAGATCGGAAATCTCGGTCATCGCGTCCCAGACTACGGTGCTCCCGGTCCGGGGGCGCTCCAGCGTCGCGATCATGGAAGCCAGAACGCCTCAGGTGCGGGCGTCATTCCCGACGACCTCGCGCACGATCCACTCGAGAGTCGACTCCACCACGATGCCCATCGCCTCGGCCTCGGTGAGCGCACCCCGCTTGGGTACGGCGAGGCCGTGGTCGGCTCCCGGGACCACGGCGAGGTCAGTGCGCCCCGGCAACGGGTCGGGAAACTCCTCGGGTCGCCCGAACGGGTCACGCTCGCCCTGCACGACCAGGGTCGGCACCCCGGCGCCGGCGAGCTCGTCGAGTCGGGAGCGCTCCGGCCTGCCCGGCGGGTGCAGCGGGAACGAGAGCGCCAGGCAGCCGGCGGCGCCGAGCTCGGCCGCGGTGCGGCAGGCCGAGCGGGCGCCGGCCGAGCGGCCACCGACGACCAGCGGGGTGCGGGTGCGCAACGCCTTCGCGGCCGCGCGCAGGCCGACGTCGAGGGTGGCCGGCGCACTGGCGACCTTGCGGCCGGCGCGGCGCCAGGGCTGCTCGAAGCGGGCCACGCTGATCCCCTGCCCCGGCAGCTGGGCGGCCAGCGCCTCGAGGTCGCGGGCGTCGATGCCGCCGCCGGCGCCGTGGCTGACGAGCAGGGTGGCCACCGGCCCGCGGGCCCGGCGGACGACGAGCCGGCCCTCGCCGTACGGCGTCTCGACGATGCGCTCGTCGCTCACAGCAGGGTGCCCTGTCCGTCGTCGGGCTCGCCCTGGTCATCGGCGAACGGGATCGGCTCGACCAGCTCGGGGCCGTTGTTGGCGACGTTGCCGACCGCCGTCGAGACGGGGTACGCCGTCAGGCCGGTCTGCTGGGCCGGCCGCAGCGACTGAAGCAGTCCGGGCAGGTCGCCCGCCGGTGTGCGCGGGTCGAGCCACTCGTGGCGCCGCTCGGGCTCGACGAGCAGCGGCATCCGGTCGTGGATCCGGCCGAGGTCGTCGGTGGCCTCGGTGGTCAGGATCGTGCAGGTCCAGCGGAACCGGTCGTCGGCGTCCTCGGCCTTCGACGGGTCACGCCAGATCTCGTAGAGGCCGGCCATCGCCAGGCTCGTGCCGTCGCCGGAGGTGATGAAGAAGGGCTGTTTCGCAGGTCGACGGGTCTTCCCCTTCGCGGTCGTCGATGAGTGCTGCGTCTCGTACCACTCGAAGTAGCCGTCGGCCGGCACGATGCAACGGCGGGCGGCGAACGCCTTGCGGAAGGCGGGCTTCTCGGCGACCGTCTCCATCCGGGCGTTGATCATCCGGCTGCCGATGCCGGCGTCCTTGGCCCACGACGGGACCAGGCCCCAGCGCAGCGCGCGCAGCTGGCGGGTCGGCTCGTCCGTCCTGTGGCCCTCGGCGTCACGGGAGGCGCGCTCCATCACGGCGTACACCTCGTCGGTCGGCGCGACGTTCCAGGAGGGTGGGATCGCCCGCTCGAGACGTGGGTCGAGCACCTCGAACTCCTCCGCGAGGTCCTCCGGGCTCCGGCTGGAGGCGTAGCGGCCGCACATGGTCGTCAATCTATCGGTCTGCGCGGACAGTGCCCGGGTACCGACCGGCCATGGCTCTGAGCAGACTGATCGCCCGACCGCTGCTGGCGTCGTACTTCCTCGCCAACGGTGCCCAGGACCTGCGCGAGGCTCCCGCGCTGGCTGCACAGGCGGCACCCGTGACCGAGACGCTTGCGCCGGCTCTGGACAACGCGACCCCGGAGAGCGTCTCCGTGCCACGCGACCCCGTGCTGTGGGTGCGGGCCAGCGGCGCGGTGCAGGTCGTCGCCGGCCTGGCACTCGCGACCGGCCACTTCCCGCGGCTCTCCGCCGCGCTGCTCGGCGGGACCCTGGTGCCGTCGACCGCTGCGCGGTACCGGTTCTGGGAGGCCACCGACAAGGAGCAGCGCCGCGAGCAGCTGACCCACTTCGTGAAGAACACCGCCCTCGCCGGAGGCCTGCTCATCGCGGCGCTCGACACCGCCGGCAAGCCGGGGGTCGCCTGGCGGGCCCGGCACGCCACCCACGACGCTCGGCGCGAGGCCGCGCTGGTGGGCGCCCGGGTGAGGGCGCGGGTCTCCTAGACTCAGCCGGGAGATGACGACTCCCGCCACGCACGCCGACCCCTGGCCCGCGCCCACCACCACCGGGCCCCTCGACGCGACGGTGACGCTGCCGGGCAGCAAGTCGCTCACCAACCGGGCGCTCGTGCTCGCGGCGCTGGCGGACGGGCCGTCCGTCGTACGCCGGGCGCTGCGCTCGCGCGACACCCTGCTGATGGCGCAGGCGCTGACCTCACTGGGCGCCCGCGTCGACACCTCGGGCGACGACTGGACCGTGACCCCGCTCGACGGCGCCGTCGCCGGCGACCGGGCGTCGGTGGACTGTGGGCTGGCCGGGACCGTGATGAGGTTCGTGCCGCCCGCGGCCGGGCTGGTGCGCGGGGAGGTCGCCTTCGACGGCGACGAGCACATGCGCAAGCGGCCGGTCGGCGAGATCCTCGCTGCCCTGCGTGGGCTCGGGATGGCGATCGACGACACCGACGGCGCGCTGCCGTTCACGGTGCACGGCGCGGGAACAGTGCCGGGCGGGACCGTCGTGATCGACGCGTCGGCGTCCTCGCAGTTCGTCTCGGCTCTGCTGCTCGCGGGCGCGCGGTTCGAGGCGGGAATCGACGTGCGTCACGACGGCAAGCCGATCCCCTCGCTCCCCCACATCGAGATGACGATCGCGATGCTGCGCGACCGCGGTGTCGCGGTCGACGACGGCGACGCGAACCGGTGGGCGGTCGCCCCCGGCCCGATCGCGGCCCACGAGGAGGCGATCGAGCCCGACCTCTCCAACGCCGCGCCGTTCCTGGCGCTGGCGGCCGTGTCCGGCGGCTCGGTGCTGGTGCGCGACTGGCCGAGCGACACCACCCAACCGGGCGACACGCTGCGCGACCTGCTGGCGCGGATGGGCTGCACGGTCGAGCGGGAGTCCGACGGGCTGCGGGTGACGGGACCCGCCGACGGCTGGCGCGGGCTGCAGGGACTGGACGCCGACCTGCACGACGTCGGGGAGCTCACGCCCGCGATCGCCGCGCTCTGCGCGCTCGCTCAGACGCCCTCGCACCTGACCGGCATCGCCCACATCCGTGGCCACGAGACCGACCGGCTGGCCGCGCTGGCGCACGAGCTGGGTGCGCTCGGCGCCGACGTCGTCGAGCACGCGGACGGGCTGACCCTGCGCCCGGCGGCGCTGACGGGCGGCGTGTTCCACACCTACGCCGACCACCGGATGGCCCACGCCGGCGTGATCGTCGGCGCCGCGGTCCCCGGCGTCCTCGTCGAGAACGTCGCGACCACCAGCAAGACCTTCCCCGACTTCGCCGGCTTCTGGTCCGGGCTGTTCTGATGCCGCGGTACGACGAGCACGACGTCGAGCACTACGAGCGTCCGCGTCGTCGTACCCGCCCCCGGACCAAGGATCGCCCCACCCACGACGACGCCGTCGAGGGTCTCGTCGTCACCGTCGACCGCGGCCGGTTCACGCTGCTCATCGACGACCGCACCGTGCTGGCCATGAAGGCCCGCCCGCTGGGCCGCAAGGGCGTGGTCGTCGGCGACCGCGTGCGCGTGGTCGGCGACGTGTCCGGTGCCGACGGCTCGCTCGCGCGGATCGTGGAGGTGCTCGAGCGCAGCAGCACGCTGCGCCGTACCGCTGACGACGACGACCCGGTCGAGCGCGTCATCGTCGCCAACGTCACCCAGCTCGTCGTCGTCACCGCCCTCGCGGACCCCGAGCCCCGGCCGCGGTGGATCGACCGCGCCCTGGTGGCGGCGTACGACGGCGGGATGGCGCCGCTGCTGTGCCTCACCAAGGCGGACCTGGAGGACCCCGAGACCCTGCTGGCGACGTACCGGTCGCTGGGGGTGCCGTGGGAGGTCACCCGCCGCGGCGCCGACCGCGCGATCATCGGCCTGGACGCGCTGCACGACCGGCTGCGCGGCGAGACCAGCGTACTGATCGGGCACAGCGGCGTCGGGAAGTCCACGCTGGTCAACGCGCTGGTCCCCGACGCGCGCCGCGAGACCGGGCACGTGAACGCGGTGACCGGTCAAGGCCGGCACACGTCGACGTCGGCGCTGATGCTGCCCCTGGCCGACGGTGACGGCTGGATCATCGACACCCCCGGCATCCGGTCCTTCGGGCTCGCGCACGTCCAGCCCGAGCACCTGATCGAGGCGTTCCCCGACCTCGACGAGATGACCGAGGACTGCCCGCGCGGCTGCACCCACGGCGAGGACGAGCCCGAGTGCGGGCTCGACGAGGCCGTGGCGGCCGGTGAGGCCGATCCGGAGCGCGTGGCCTCGTTCCGGCGGCTGCTCGCCGCGCGGTCGGTCACCGACTACTGACCCGTCGAGTTGCCGCATCCTCACCGTCGAGTTGCCGCATCCTCACCGTCGAGTTGCCGCTGCCGGAAACTCAACGGCGAGTTCGGGGCAACTCAACGGTGAGGATGCGGCAACTCAACCGTTGAAGCCGCCCCAGACCGCCTTGGCGCCCGCGTCTCCGGTGAGAGCGACCAGCACGATGACGGCGACCGCGCCGGCGGCGAGAAGCACGCCGAGCAGCCAGCGCAGCGCGCCCTCCTTGGGGTGGAGCAGGCCGGAGACCAATGCGACGACGCTGAACCCGATCGAGGTCCACAGCAGCTTGAGCGCCAGCGAGTGGTGGTGGTCGATCTGGCGGGTGATCTCCGAGGGCGGCGTCGAGAAGAACTCGTTGGCGTCGCGGAAGCTGTTGCCCGAGACGAACGCCAGCACCACCGCGCCGATCGCGATCACGGCACCGACCACGAGCGGCCAACGCAGGCGGTCGCGCCAGGCCGGCACGAGGGAGGCGAGGGCGAGGAGGGCGACGAGCGGCGCGAGCACCACGGCGGCGTGAACGGCGAGCGGGTGCAGCGGAAGGCCGTTGATCTCCATGGTTGAATCCTGCACGACCGCTGGTCACGGGAGCCGCACCCGCGCCGGTCGCGCGGCGCCCGACGGCTAGGGTGCCCCTGTGGCTGCCCCCGACTACACCGACGACCTGCGTCTGGCGCACCTGCTCGCCGACGACGCGGACTCGCTCACCCAAGCCCGGTTCCGCGCGCTCGACCTGCACGTGATGAGCAAGCCGGACCTGACGCCGGTGACCGACGCCGACCAGGCGGTCGAGGAGTCGATCCGCCGTACCCTCTCCAAGGCGCGCAGCCGCGACGCCGTCACGGGCGAGGAGCAGGGCACCTCCGGGCACTCGCAGCGACGCTGGATCATCGACCCGATCGACGGCACCAAGAACTACGTGCGCGGCGTGCCCGTGTGGGCCACGCTGATCTCGCTGGCCGTCGACGACGAGGTCGTCCTCGGCGTGGTGTCGGCGCCCGCGCTGCAGCGCCGCTGGTGGGCCTCGGCCGGCCAGGGCGCGTGGACCGGCAAGTCGCTGATGAAGGCGACCGAGTGCCACGTGTCCGACGTACGACGGCTGGAGGACGCCTCGTTCTCGTACTCCTCGATCAGCGGCTGGGAGGATCGCGGTCTCGGCGAGGACATGCTGGCGCTGATGCGCCGGGTCTGGCGGACCCGGGCGTACGGCGACTTCTGGTCCTACATGCTCCTCGCTGAGGGCGCCGTCGACATCGCGGCCGAGCCCGAGCTCGAGGTCTACGACATGGCTGCGCTCGACATCATCGTGCGCGAGGCGGGCGGCCGGTTCACCTCGCTGGAGGGCCGCGAGGGCCCGTGGGGCGGCAACGCGCTGGCCAGCAACGGACACCTCCACGAGGCCGCGCTGTCCTTCCTCGGCAGCGTCAGCGACCTCGACGACGACCCCGACTGGCCGCGTACCGGACCGGGCAGCGTGTCCGACCTGCGCTCCCGCCGGCACCGCGTGTCGGACGAGGGCAGTGACGACGAGGGCGACGCCGAGTAACCTGCGTCACATGCGCATCGCTGACGTGCTCCAGTCGAAGTCGCTTCGCGACGTGGTCACCATCAGTCCCGAGGCGGGGGTCCGCGAGCTGCTCGCGCTCCTCTCGGAGCACAACATCGGTGCGGTGGTGGTGAGCTCCGACGGCACCTCGCTCGACGGGATCGTGTCCGAGCGCGACGTCGTACGCCACCTGCACAGCGACGGCACGGTCATCAACAACGTCGTCTCGGCGATCATGACCACCGAGGTGAGCACCTGCTCCCCCGACGACGACCTCGACGAGGTCCTCGCCGTGATGACCGAGCGCCGGTTCCGCCACATCCCCGCCACCGACGGCGATCAGGTGGTCGGCATCGTCAGCATCGGCGACCTGGTCAAGCACAAGATCGACCAGCTGCAGTTCGAGCGCGACCAGCTCGACAACTACGTGCATCAGAGCTAGGGACCCAGGAAAGTCCGGGCAGCACCTCACCCGGTTTCGAGACGCGTCACTCGGCCCTCGCAGGCTCGGGCCGAGCCGACGCTCCTCAACCTTCGGCCGTGTCTCGTGTCCTCGCAAGCTCGGACACGACGCCCTCGACGGCGGCGAGGAAGACCGGGCGCCACCGGTGCACGTCGAAGACCACCGAGGCGTGGCCGCCGGGCGTCTCATGGACACTCGCGCCGGGAATGGCGGCGGCCATGGCGCGCTGGCGTGAGGTCGCGATGGCGTGGTCGCGGCCGGTGACGACGACGGCGGTGGGGACGTCGATCTCGCCCAGCCAGGGCCGCGCGTCGAAGCCGCCGAGGGCGCCGAGCACCTCGGGCATCGCCCAGGCGCTGGTGCTGCGGAACTCGCCCCAGGCCCAGGTCGACATCTCGTCGCCGACGTGCCGGTCCTCGCCGAGGCCGGCGCGCACCTCGCGCACCCGCTCGCGGAAGTGGTCGCGGAACCGGTCGTTGGCCCGGCCGAGCGTCGGGTAGAACACCGCGTCGCCGCGGCTCTCGTTCCAGCACGCCGCGGTCGAGGCGAGCACCAGCCCGGCCGTGCGCCGGGGGTGCCGGCGCCAGAACAGCTGGGCCAGGGCGCCGCCCATGGAGTAGCCGACGGCGACGACCGAGGCGATGCCGAGCTCGTCGAGGACGGCGGCCGCGTCGTCCACGCAGTCCTCGAGGGAGAACCGCTCCGAGACGATGCCGCGGCCGTGCCAGCGCTGGTCGAGCATCACGACGCGATGGCTCGCCGCGAGCTCGTCGAGGGTACTGAACCAGGTGAGGTACGACGTCGTGGCCAGCCCGTGGAAGAGCAGCAGCGTCGGTGCGCCGGGAGCCGGCTCCCCCGTGTCGACGACGAAGGTCTCCCCCCGCCCGGGCAGCTCGACCAGGCGTCCGGGCGGCAGCGTGGGCAGCGCCGGGAAGCGCTGGGTACGACGGATGCCGGTCCGTACGCCGTACACGGCGGCGCCGCCGACAGTGCGGACGGCGGTCCGGCCGACGGTCAGGCCGACGGACTTGATGACACGAGCGGTCACGCGGGGTTCCTTCGCAGGGTGGGGGCCGCCGCGGGCGGCTCGAGGTCGAGCTCGGCCAGGGCAGCGGGGAGGTACGACGCCAGCACGTGGACGTCGGGCAGCAGGTCGGGGCAGGCCAGGAGCGAGAAGTTCATCCGGTCGACGTAGGACCAGACGGTGACGTTGAGCCCGATCCCGTCGACGAGGGGGCCGACGCTGAACAGGTCGGCGAGGCGAGCGCCACCGACGGTGGCCGGCCCGCGGGGGCCGGGGACGTTGGAAACGATCGCGGAGAAGGCGGCGGGATGCCAGGACGCCGCGTTCAGCCGCGAGTAGGCGCGCACCGCCGCCGCGAACGGCCGCGGCGGGGTGAACTGCGACCAGTCGGCGAGGATCGAGGAGCCGAGCTGGGCGTTGATCCGCTTGGCGTCGGCGGTGGTCCGGGCGATGGTCCGCAGCCGCTCGACCGGGTCGTCGACGTCGGTGGCCAGGGTGGTGAACAGGTTGGAGACCCGGTTGCCGCCGAGGCGGGGTACGGCGTCGCGCTCGTCGGCGCTCACCGGGACGCCGGCCAGCAGCGAGGACGCCGGCCGCTCGTCGTGCTCGGCCATCCAGCGGCGCAGGGCACCCGACGTGATGGCGAGGACGATGTCGTTCAGGGTCACCTCGAGGCCGGCGGCCCGGTGCTGGGCCCGGACCCGCTTGAGCTCGGCGAGCGGCAGCGTGACGGTCGCGAAGGAGCGCAGCGGCGTGAGGGCGCCGTTGAAGGACACGCGGGGCGCGTGTAGCACGGGCACCGGAGATCTCGCACCGGCCCGCCGCTCGCGGACCACGCCGAGGATGCCGAGCAGGGTGCGCAGCAGCAGCGCCGGGATGGAGGTGATCTGGGCAGCTGCGTCGGCCCAGGCGTGCCGGAGCAGGTTGATCCTGCTCGGCAGCCGGTCGGTCGAGGCGTACTCCTCCTGGACCGCCTCCGGCGTGGCCGCGGAGCGCACGTCGGTGACATTGGCGAGCAGCGCGTTGGCGGCGGCTCCGTCGGCGAGGGCGTGGTGCATCTTGCCGACGACGGCGACCCGGCCGCCCTCGAGTCCCTCGCAGTAGTGCAGCTCCCACAGCGGCCGGTCGCGGTGCAGCGGGGTGCTGGCGATCATGCCGATGAGCTGCTCCAGCTCGCGCATGGTGCCGTCACCGCCGACACGGTGGCGCCGGATGTGGTGAGGTACGTCGATCCGCGGCTGGGTCACCCACACCGGGTGGTTGAGCCCGAACGGCACCTCGACGACACGGCGGCGCAGCGGTGGCAGCCGCTTGAGGCGGGCGAGCATGCCGGCCACGAATGCGTCGTACGTCAGGGCGTCGTCGGCCTCGAGCACCGCGATCTTGAGCGTGTGCATGTGGACCGACGGCGTCTCCATGTAGAGGAATCCCGCGTCGATCCCCGCCATCCTCTCGATAGCTGGCCGCTCGATCGCCGGGCGGGTCACGACGCCACCCCCGGCAGCTCACGGACCATGATCTTGCCCGAGGCGTTGCGGGGCAGCGCGTCGAGGAGGACGACGTCGCGCGGCACTTTGTAGCCGGCGAGCCGGTCCTTCACGTGGGCGCGGAGCTCGTCAGGAGTGGCCTCCCCCGAGAGGGCGACGTACGCCGCCAGCCGCTGGCCGAACGCCTCGTCGTCCACACCGATGACGACCACCTCGCGCACGGCGGGGTGGGCGCCGAGGACCTTCTCGACCTCGATCGGGTACACGTTCTCGCCACCGGAGACGATCATGTCGTCATCGCGGCCCACGACGTAGAGCCGGCCGGCCGCGTCGAGGCGTCCGACGTCGCCGCTGACCATGTAGCCGTCGATGAACTCCTTGGACGCGCCGGCGGTGTAGCCGTCGAACGGCGAGGCACCGCGGACCAGGATCCGGCCGACCACGTCGGTCCCGACCTCACGCCCGGCGTCGTCGACCACTCGGAGCAGGGTGCCGCGCACGGCCCGGCCCGCGGTGTCGGCGGCGTGGCGCAGGTCGGCGGGCTGGGCGACGCTGATCTGGCCGGCCTCGGTGGCGTTGTAGCTGTTGTGGACCAGGTCGCCGAAGCGGTCCATGAACGCGGTCACCGACTGCGGCCTCATCCGCGACCCGCTGGCCGAGACGAAGCGCAGGGAGCGCAGCGCGTAGCGGTCCAGCGTGGCCGCCGGCAGGTCCATGATCCGCTCGAGCATGACGGGTACGACGCTGAGCCCGCTCGCGTCGTGCTCCTCGACCAGCGCGAGGGTCGCCTCGGGGTCGAACCTGCGCCGCGTGACGACGGTGCAGGTCATCGTCGCGGCGATGACCAGCTGCCCGAAGCCCCAGGCGTGGAACATCGGCGCCGCGACGACGACCGTCTCCTCGCCGCGCCACGGGATCTTCTCCAGCATCCCCGCCAGCTCGTCCGCGCCGCCTCCACTGCGTCGCGCCCCCTTCGGCGTCCCTGTCGTGCCGGAGGTCAGCAGCACCACGCGCCCCCGCCGCGCCGGCTTCGGCGGCACCTGGCCGGCGTGCTCCGCGATCAGGCCGTCGATGCTCAGGACCCCCGCGGGGACGGGGGAATCGGTCCAGCCGAGGAGCTCGACCAGCCCGTCGACCCGGGCCCGAGCGTCGGCGACGACACCGGCGAACTCCTCGTCGTACAGGATGACGCGGGCTCCCTCGCGCTCCATCACGTCGGCCAGCTGCGGCCCGGAGAAACCGGTGTTGAGCAGCAGCGCGCTCGCGCCGAGCCGCGAGCTGCCGATCAGCGCGTCCACGAAGCCGCGGTGGTTGCGGCACAGGATCGCGACGGTCTCGACCGGCCCGCCGGTGACCTCGAGCAGGCCCGCTGCCAGGGCGGCGGAGCGGTCCTGCAGGTCCTGCCAGCTCAGCGTGCCGCGCTCGTCGACGAGGGCCGGGCCGTGCGGGCGTCGTACGGCGGCCAAGGCGAAGCTCGTCGTCGCGTTCGTGCCCTGCTGGCGCAGGATCCGCGCCAGCCGGACGTACTTCGCCGGGCTCATCGGCACCAGCATCCGGCTGGTGACGAGCATCCGGAACACCCACAGCTGGGTGCGCAGCCTGGCGAGCACGGCCTTCACCCCAGCACCGGGAAGCGCCGCTTGCGCGCCATCTCGGCCAGCGCGTCCTCCATCCGGCCGCGGACGACGCGGTCGACCTCGGCGAGGTCGGGATCGGGCCCGAACTCCGCCTCGACGTCGATCGGATCGAGCACCCGGGTGGTGATCTTGGTCGGCAGCGGCAGGTTGAGGGGCGCCGGGAACAGCCCGAAGGGGAAGCCGAAGCCGATCGGGAACAGGTCCGTGCGCATCACCTTGCGCAGCGGCGAGCGCTTGCCGATCCACTCGCCTCGGGTCAGGAACAGCTGCGACTCCTGGCCGCCGATCGAGACGACCGGGACGATGGGTACGCCGGCCCGAAGGGCCGTGCGGAGGTAGCCGGTGCGCCCGTTGAAGTCGACGACCCTCGACTGCAGCGTGGGGCGGAACGTGTCGTGGTCGCCGCCCGGGAAGACGATGGTGACGCCGCCGCTGGTGAGGATCTCGTGAGCCGCCTCGCGGGTCGCGTTGACGAACCCGAACCTCCGCATCACCGGACCGGCCGCACCCGTGAAGAGCATGTCGTGGGCCAGGCAGTACAGCGGCCGCTCGGCGCCGAACGCGTCGGCGAAGGCGACGGCGATGATCGGCACGTCCATCGGCGTCAGGCCGCCGGAGTGGTTGCCGACGATGAGAGCGCCACCGTCGGGAACCTTCTCCATGCCGCTCACGCTGGAGCGGAAGTAGGCCCGCATCGCCAGCTTGAGCAGCGGCAGTGCCTTGGCGACGTACGCCGGGTCGCGGCCCGCGAGCGCGCTCACGATGCGATCCCCGGTACCAGCCCCGGCACCAGCCGCGACCAGGCGAACGCCCGCCACGCGGCCGGGTCCTGGCGCAGCCGGTCGACCACGACCGAGAGCACGAGCGGGTTGGCGACCATGCCGACGTGACTGCTGACCACCTCGACGTTCTCGGCGGGAGCCCTCCCGGGACCGCCGTCCTGCTCCTCGACCGTGCAGCCGCGCCACGGGACGATGCCGTCGGTCCTCGACCAGACCGCGGTCAGCGGCACCGGGACCGGGCCTCGGAGCCGGTCGACGATCTCGCGGGCGTCGGCGACGATGCCGTGCCTCTCGCGCGACTTCTCGAACATCCCGGTGGCGCGGGTGCGCTCCCCCTCGGCCCGCCACGGCGAGCCGAGGCAGACCACCTGGCGGACCCGGTCGGGGTGCTCGTGGGCCAGCCAGCGGGCCAGCAGGCCGCCGAAGCTCCAGCCCACGACGGCGACCGGCTCGTCGTACCGGTCCGCGATCTCGGCGAAGCGTCGCGGCAGGCCGGTGACGATCCTCTCGGTGAGGCCGTGGTTGCTGCCGAGGTTCCAGCCGTGGACGTCCCAGCCGCGCTGGGCGAGGTGTCCGCGGAGCCGCCCGGTGAGCCGGTCGTTGGCCGAGAAGCCCGGAAGCACGAGCACCGGCCGGCCATGGCCGAGGTCGCGCTCGCCCGGCAGTACCGGAGCGGTGGCCGTGCGGGCGAGGTCGACGAGGCGGGACGCGCCGTACTCCACGCTCCAGCGCGGCAACTCGAGCAGGAGCAGCCCGCGGTGCGGTCCGCCGCCGTCGGGCGCCCCGGCGCCGTGGTCGTTGAAGTCGTACACCTTGCTCACCCCATGTAGAACACGTTCTAGTTTCTACGAGTATCCCCACAGGTGACGCCCCGGAGCAAGGCTCCGCCCCGGTCCGGGACGGAGATCACAGGACCGGTCCAGACCAGTCGTCGGGCTACGGCGCGCAGGCGCGCCGCAGCCCGCTCACGGGCCGATGGCTGCGCCGGCGAGGCCGGCCATCCTTCTCGCCGCGTCACCGGCCTCTGCTCTCGTCGCGAACCAGTCCCCAGAAACGGCGACCCGCTCACCGGAAGCATCCCAGGCGGTCCAGCGCCACGAGCTCCCTGCACGCTCCTGGAGCCGGAACTCACGGCCGTCGGGCTCCAGCCGGAACCGGTGCGCCGCGTGGTCGGCGATCGCCAGGCTCGCGAACGTGACGCCTGACCAGGCGAGAACGAGACCGTCGTCGTCGATGAGCCACCACGCCGCCTCTCGGGCAACCGATGACTCGACCAAGAACCTCATCCGTTCCGGATCTCCGTCCGGAAGGACGGAGCAACCCTGCCGTCGCCCCACCAGTGGCCGCCGTCGTCCTCCCAGTGGTCGGCCGGATCGACGTCCTGATGCTCGGACACGACGGACAGCAGGTCGCCGGCAGCATCCGAGTTGCCTGGTGTCGCAGCCGCCAGCAGCGCCTCGGCGCCCTGACCTTCGCTGAAACCCGGAGGAATCACGAGGACGTGGAGCACGGTGCGGTCGGCAGTCTTCAGGTCGATGAGGTGCGTGTCATCGCCGGGGAACGACCCGACCTTGACGTACCCGCCTTCGACGCCCACCTTCCGCGGCGCGGGATCCCAGTCGGGTGGGGAGAACAGAGCTCGCACCACGCGACCGCTGGCGAGCGGGAAGTGGTCGACCAGGTCTGCCAGCTCCACCGTGAGGTCCCGGCTCTGCGGCCACCAGCCCCCGTCGAGCCGGTTGCCCTCCCCCTTCCGGGCCATGCGAAGCCGGAGCGGCTGGCGGACGGGCGCCTGCGCAGGACCACGACCCTCCGTCAGGTCGGGGGCGGGAAGAGCGGGTGTGCCTGGCGTCGTCATGACGGCCACCTCTCGACCGGTCCGGGCGTCCAGGAGTGGGCCTCAGGGTGACCGGTCACCTCCGACGCTACCGTGCATCGCCAACACCCTCCGGCTTCGCGGCAGCGTCCGGATCGAACACCTCGTCACGGAGCCTGTCCGGCCACACGATGCGGATCCGCAGCACCTCGGAGGTGTGCAGACGGATCAGCACCACCCCGCGTCCGCGGGCCTCGGGAAGGAAGCCGACCTTGACCCGGCCGTGCCGGGTGAAGATCTCGCTCGCGGCGACGCCCCAGTCGCCCGGAGCGTAGACCAGGCGGTCGACGCGACCCCGATCCGCCGGGAACTCGTCGATCAGGTGCGCTCCCTCGCGGACCAGGTCGCGGCCGTAGGGCAGCCAGATCCCGTCGGCGACGGCACCGTGGGGCGCGTCGGTCAACCGCAGTCTCAGGAGTCCGAGCGCGTCGGGATACCTGTGTGGGTAGTGGAATCTGGGCGCACCCATGGTGCCGCCTCTCGTCGCGCTCATCACGGCACCGGACGTGCCGCAGGAGCCTCTTGAGCCAACGGTACGTCAGGCAGGCCCGCCCACGTTCGATCCGGGGACAGCGCCAGCCGACCTTGCGGGCCGCGCCCACAATCTCGAGCATGCGAGCGTCCGTGCCCGATCGCCGGAGATTGCCGAGACGACGACCTGGTAAGAGTCCCCGGGAGTGGTGGGTTTGAGGGACCACGGCGGGGCTGTCTGAGGTAGACGGCCATCGGCGGGATCTTCGGTGTGTAACGGCCAAGCACGCACTGAAGGAGAACCACTGATTGCCTTGCCCCAGTCTGCCCTGTCCGAGCTCCTCGAGGCGCTCCGCACCGGCGACGGCGTCGACCTGCGTGAATCGGTCCGCGTCGCGCTCCAGGAACTGATCGAGATCGAAGCGACCGAACGCATCGGCGCCGCACCCTACGAACGCACCCCCGAACGGGTCACAGAACGCAACGGCCACCGGCCACGGATGCTCACGACCAAGGCCAGCGACGTCGAGCTGCGCATCCCCAAACTCCGCAAGGGATCGTTCCTACCCGTCATCCTCCGAACCCCGCCGCCGCATCGACCAAGCCCTGCCATGGTGGTACGCGGTCGTGATGGAGGCCTACGTCCACGGCGTATCCACCCGCAGCGTCGACGACCTGGTCGAAGCCATGGGCTCCGATTCGGGCATCTCCAAGTCCGAAGCGTCCCGGATCTGCGCCGGCCTGGACGAGCAGGTCGGGGCGTTCCACACCCGGCCGCTGGACCACATCGAGTTCCCCTACGTCTACCTCGACGCGACCTACCTCAACGTCCGCAACATCACCTCCCAGGTGGTGTCCATGGCGGTCGTGGTCGCCACCGGGATCGCCGCCGACGGCTCACGCGAAGTCCTCGGGCTCGACGTCGGCGATAGCGCAGATCGGGGAGGACGAGACGTTCTGGCGCGGCTTCCTCGCCACGCTGAAGCAGCGCGGACTGCACGGGGTCAAGCTCGTCATCAGTGATCAGCACGCCGGCCCGGTCAAGGCCCTGAAGCGGTCGTTCCAAGGCGCTGGCCACCAGCGGTGTCGAGTGCACTTCGCCCGCAACCTGCTCGCCCACGTACCGAAGTCGCACGTCCACCCGTCATGGGATGGTCGCCGCAGTGTTCCGCCCCGCGTTCGCACAACCCGACGCCGACGCGGTCGCCCTGCGTGGGACGAGGTCCGCGACCAGCTCACCAAGTCGTTCCCCAAGATCGGTCCGCTGATGGACGAGGCGAAGGCCGAAGTGCTGGCGTTCGCGACGTTCCCGCGAGCGCATCATCTCAAAGCCCACCACCCCACGGGACTCTTTCGGTCGCTGACCGCCTAGATCCCTCGGTTCACCGGACGTGTGTCCGGACTTCGGGCCCAGATCAGCCCGACCCGTTGACCGCGACGGCCGCGACCTCACACGGTGCCAGTGCGCACCTCCCCGGAGTGCCCGTTCATCCTCGCAACACCCTGGAAAATCGAGAATGGAGAAGACCCCCATGCGACCGAGGCGTTCCTCAACGGCCACGCCGTCGTGCCCACCCAGGCGCCGCCGCCGCGACCAACCGTCAGGGAGTCCACTCGAGGGGATGCCCGCCTCGAACCTGCGTGTTCTGGTAAACCCTCGCGCAAAAATCTAGGAACCAAAGCGGGGGGCCCACGACGTCGTATTGGCGTCCGGCGATCTCCTGAGATACGCGGACACGCTCTCGGAAGATACGTCGATGAACCCAACCAGAACCAGGCGACGCCGGCCCGCCGGCCGGCTCCTACTTCTTCTCCAAGCGCTGACAGTGCCGACGGCGCTGACGATCACCCTCACAGCGACACCTGCCAGGGCTGACATATGGCCCGCTCCGGGCATTGTTCCGGACAGAGGGACCCATACGTATTGCTGGGCGCCGGACTACCCTCCGAACGGCACGGTTCAAGGTGAATCGATCGCGTCAATGACCAACTTCCAGTCTCAAACTGGAGTCGGCGTCGCCATGCACAGTCCCTGCCAGACCGGCACCGACGTACGTATCGGTCAGGAGTTCCTCGGCATTCAGGCCTGGGGATCGACGCAGTGCGCCGTGACCAATCCGTCGACGGGCTTCTGTGATCGCTGGCGCGTCAGGATCAACTTCTCCGAGCTCAGGAACTACGGCGGGGTGACTGAATATGCGGCGCGAAAGACGGTGTGCCACGAGATCGGCCACACGGCCGGGATGGCCCACTATGGGAACGGCGATCCTTACTACGCGTCTCCGGACTCGTACGACAGCTGCATGATCTCGGGGTACCAGGGTGGTGGCCAAGCGTGGACCCGCACGTACGGTGCCCACCACATCGCCCATGTACAGAGCTGGTGGTGAGAGAAACATGACCAAGACAGGTGCACATCAGAGCAAGTTGCGGGCCGCGATCAAGGGCAGGAGCAGGCACATTGTGGCGCTGACGTCAGCAGCAGTGGTGCTCGCTGGATGTTCAACGGACGATGCGGCGAGAGATCCCGCAGTGGCTTCCTCGACGGCGGATCAGAGCTCTAAGGTCGACCTTTCAATTCTCGCTGCCGGCGGCAGCATCGACGCAGAATCGTTCCCGTCGCCCCAAGCTCTACTGAAGGTCCCCGGAATCACGATCGCCGTCACCGGGACGATCGACGGAATCGAAGACGGTCCGACTGTGCTCGAGTCCGAATCTGGACTCGGATACCCAGACATCCGGGAGAAGTTCGCTCTGGTGCGGGTGAAGGTCGGTCACACCTACCGGCGACCGCCGAGCACTGGTGACCAGGAGTACGTCTATGTCGCGCTTTCTAGAGGGATTGAGGTCATCGACCAGAAGGGCCAGTCCACCCGCAAGGCAGGCGCTCCTTCGACCATCACCGGGCTTGACGCCTTCGCCAAGGCGCTTCCAGCCGCAACCCGGGTGGTTGTGATGGGCGAACGCTGGGCAGCCCCTCCGGGCCCCCTAGTTCGGGTCGAACCAGCACCGGGAATCGCCGAGGATGCGATTGTCGTCCGGGGCACCCTCCCCCAAGCGATCTCATTCGAGACCACACCAGGTGGCGAGATGAGCAGTTGGAGAGGCTACACATTCGGCAAGCTCGCCGCAGAGGCAGAAACAGCAGCGAAGGGCTAGTTGGGCCTGCTGCACGGATAGTCACAGCTGATCTGTGGTGCCGAGGGGCGCCGCTGGAAGGACGTGCACTGTGCCGAAGCCGTACCCCAAGGAGTTCCGCGACGAAGTGGTCCGTGTCGCGAGGAACCGTGAGCCGGGCGTCCATTTTGAAGCAGATCGCTGCCGACTTCGGGATCAGCGAGTCGTGTCTGACGAACTGGATGAAGACCGCCGACGTCGAGGACGGGATCAAGCCTGGGACCACCGCGGCCGACAACGCCCAGTTGCGTGAGGCCAAGGAGCGGATCCGGCTGCTGGAGCAGGAGAACGAGATCTTGCGTCGGCAACCGCGATCGACAGCGGCGGGTAGGCGCCGAGGATCACCTCAAAGCCCACCACCCCACGGGACTCTGTCGCCGACCTGCCTCAGGGCTTGCTCGCGCCCGCAAGGGGTAGTGCACAGACAGTCGACGTCCGGCGCCGACATCTCGGGCCCACGACGGCGAGGCCCTGGCCGGGAGGTGGGCTCCAGAAATCGGCTGGGGTCGTCCCTCCTGCCGCAGGAACGGACCTCTGCGCCCCGCACCCCGGATCGATCCCGTTCAGCGGCGGAAGATCCCCAGCACTCCCCGCACCAGGCGACGCCCACCTGCGCGGACCCGGACCACCGGGCCGAGCCCGGCGAACCAGCGCCCCGCACCACGGACCCGCCGCCCGAGCGCGGAGCGGAGCCGCTCCAGGCCGGAGCGCCACGGCACCGAGGCCAGGGAGAACCGGGCCACCAGGCGGCGCCACCACGGCGTCGCCTTGCGGATGCGGCGCAGCGCCGTGTCGACGTCGGCCCAGTAGGCGCGAGCCTCCTCGGGGGTGGGCTCCCCGTCGCCGTAGACGTGGCGGTCGGCGGTGTGGGCGAGCGTGACGACAGGGACGGCGTCGTAGCGCTCCGCGACGGCGTACGCGCTCTCACGGCGGGTGGCGCCCGGCATCGGCCGCACGCCGAGGTCGCGCACCCGGTCCGCGAGCTCGTGCCAGGCCCCGGTCAGGCGCAGCGTCGTGTCGTCGGCGCGGCGTCGACGACGCCGACGCAGGAACTTGAACAGCAGCACACCCCACAGCGGCGAGAGCAGCAGCGCCACCTTGGCGATGTCGAAGGCGATCCCGAGGATCGTGCCCAGCACCGCGAGGACGTCGAGCTCCTTGCGCTGGCCGTCGCCCTGCTGGAGGTTGTCGCTGGCCTCCTTCGGCTCGCCTGGCACGCGCGGCGGCTGGAGCACCTGTGGCTGCGGGTCCTCGTTGGGGTCGTCGTTGGGACGACGCAGCTTCTTCTCCTCCGGGGGGGTCGGGTCGAAGGGCACCCAGCCGGCGCCGGCGAGCTTGACCTCGGTCCAGGCGCTGACGTTCTCGCCGCGGACCTCTCCCCCGCCCGGCGGCACCTTGAAGCCCATGACCACGCGGATCGGCAGGCCCATCCGCTGGCCGATCAGGGCCATCGCGGCGGCGTACTGCTCGGCGTCGCCCACCGGCGTCGGCGTCTTGGCGAGCTCGGCCAGGCGGCTGGCGCCGTGACCGGCGGGGACGTCGTCGTCGATTCCGTCGGAGTAGAAGCCGTGCTCGCGGAAGGCGTCGCGGAGGAACTGCGCCAGCGGACCGCCGTCGCCACCGCCGAAGGCGTCCTCGACCTGCCAGCGCTGCACCCGGTCGACCAGCTCCTCGGGCACGATCGCGGGCGCCGGCAGCGAGACCGAGCGGTCCGCGGCGAGCACGGCGATCTCCTCGTCGACCAGCGGCGGCGGGTCGATCGCCTCGACCTCGAAGGTGGTGCCGGTCTCGACGCCGCCGATCTGTGCGACGGTGCCGGTCTCGCGGTTGATGACCAGCTCGGCGGCGGCGTCGCCGTCGGTGCGGCCGTCCCTGACCGGGGTCATCGAGAGCGTCTCACCGACACTCGGCACCCACACGCCGGTGTAACCGGTGACCGTGATCTCGCCGCGGACCGTGGCCCGGGCGTTGGCGTCGGGGTCGTTGCGCAGCCGGCGGAAGGTGCCGGAGTCGTGGGCGGCGTTCGGGCCGCCCGAGACGTTCCACACGATCCCGTCGTAGGTGTCCATCACCGCGAGCCGGACGAGCGTGCCGGGCTCGAGCCCGTCGACGGAGAAGAGCGAGGTCTCGGTCCGCAGCGGCTCCTTCTTGTAGGCACGGAACTTCGCCAGCGGGCTCGGGTAGTCGTGGGGGTCGAACGGCGGGTCGACGTGGTCGCGGAGCACGACCCGGTTGGCCTGGGGATCGGCGAGGGCACCCAGCCCGGTCGCCGCACCGCCGGCGACGCCGACCACGACCAGGGTGGCGAGCACCCGGCGTCCCCAGCGGGCCCGGACGTGGCGCAGCGAGCGCCAGCGCAGCCAGACCAGGCCGACGACCGCGCCGACCAGGCCGCGGGTCAGCGCCGCCTGCGCGCTCACGTCGCCGAACGCGGAGGCCAGCACCAGGACCAGCGCCAGGACGACGCCCGCCAGACCCGGCCAGCGCGATCGCCACAGCAGCACGCCGGCGGCCAGTCCGCCGACCAGGCCGGTCACGAGCGGGACGATCAGCACGACGCCGGTCTCCCCGAGAGGCACCGGCAGGGTCAGCGACTCCCGCCACGACTGCACCAGGCCGACCACGAGGTCGCGCAGCGAGTCGGCGGTCGGCACGAAGCCGTTGCGGGTGCGGTTGGGGACCGCGACGGCGGACCCGACGAGCAGGTAGGCGGCGGCCACGAGGAGCGCGGTCAGCCACGGCCCCAACCGCCACCGGGCCCCGGCCCAGGCGACCGCAACGCCGAGGGCCAGGCCGACGACGACGGCGACCAGCCAGCGGTGGCCGGTCCAGGCCTGCCCCAGCGGCCAGGCGCACAGGACACCCAGTCCGATGACCAGGAGGGCGTCGACGAGAACCAGCCACCACGACGGCAGGGCGCCCTGGCCGCGGCGTCGGTGCGGGACGATCATCACCGGCCCGCTGCGCTCGCGCGCGGGGGGCGGTACGGGGGCGCCGATCGGGTGGCTCATGTCGGGGCCCCCGCGGAGTTGTTCGCTGGAGGAGCGAAGCGGGGGAAGCGAAGAACTTCGTGGGGTGACGTCATGCAGACACCCGTCGTACGGCGACGCCGAGCTCCTCGAGGCGGCCCACCGTGGCGACGCCCAGGTCGCCGAGCCAGCGCACCGACGGCTCCTCGCCGACCAGGCAGCGCACCGCGATCACCCGGGTGTCGACGGGGAGGTACTGGCGCGCCCGGCGCAGGTCGGTGATCGAGACCCCGGACCCGATGCAGAGCACCATCACGCTCGCGGCGAGCTCGTCGCCGCTGAGGTGGCGGGCGACGTCGACGAGACGGCCGGCCTGCCAGTCGTAGGTCAGCCCGGACAGGCCGTCGAGGAACCGCTGGGCGCTGGTGGCGGGCAGCGAGCCGTGCGACGACGCGGCGCTGAGCTGCTGGCCGTCGGCGAGCGCCTGGGTGCCGAGCGAGCCGGCGACGGAGATGGCCAGCTCGAACTGGTCGTCGTTGGCATAGTCCTCGAGCCGGGAGCTCACCATCGTGAGCAGGTGGGAGCGCCGGGTCTCCTCGAACTGGCGGACCATGAGGGTGCCGGTCTTGGCGCTGGACTTCCAGTGGATGTGGCGCCGGTCGTCACCGGAGACGTAGCCGCGCAGGGCGTGGAAGGACACGTCGTTGTCGGACACCTTGGGCACGGTGCGGCCCTCGAGGTCGCGGACCAGGCCGGCCGCGGAGCCCTCGACGCGCAGGGTCTTGGGGTGGACGTAGAGCGTGTCCATCTCGCTGAGGTGCCGCTCACGGCGCAGCAGGCCCAGCGGGTCGGCACGTACCGCCGTGACCGGGCCGACGTCGAGCACCGCGCGGTGCGCGGTGGGGACCGCGAAGAGCTCCTCGTGCTCGGCACCGGGCGCCAGGCCCGGGAGCTCGAAGGCCGCCCGGCCGGCGCCGACCGGGAACTCCACCACGAGCGAGCGCGATCGCCGCGCACTCGGGTTGGCGACGGTCAGGTAGCCGTTGGCCCGCTCCCCCACGATCACCCGGTCCCGGGCGAGGTCGAGTCGCGCCAGCAGCGGCAGCCGGCCGATCACGAACACCACGGCGAGCAGCAGCACCAGCGCCAGGAAGGCCCCCGCCACGACCAGCTCGCGCCAGTGCAGCATCGGGCCGGCGACCAGCAGCGCCAGCGCCATCACCGCGACCACCCAGCCGGCCGGGGTGACCGTCTGGGTGATCGGCTCGACGACGCCGCGGACCCGCCGGGTGCGCTCGGCGATGCCGTCACGCAGTCGGCCGGCCAGCGCCTGGCGGCGCCGGGAGAGGTCGGTGAGCGTACGGCGGAGGCCGGCCGCCCAGGAGCGGGGACCCTTCATGAACGGGCGGGCTCCAGCGGGACCGAGACGCGCTCGAGCACCCGGCGCACGACGTCCTGGGTCGTCGTACCGCGGAAGTCCTCCTCGGGGTCGAGGACCATGCGGTGGGCCAGGACCGGCACCGCGAGGGTCTTCACGTCGTCGGGCACGACGTAGCTGCGGCCGTAGGACAGCGCCTGGGCCCGGGCGGCGCGGACCAGCGCGAGGCCGGCGCGCACGCTCGTGCCGAGCACGACCTCGGGCGCCTCGCGGGTGCCCTCGGTGATGCTCGAGACGTACTCGTAGATGGTCGGCTCGACGTGCACCTGCTGGGCGAGCCGGATCAGGTGGAGCACGTTGTCACCGCTGATGATCGCGCGCAGCACGGTGGCCGCCTTGCCCTTCGGCGCGTTGGCGAGGATCTGGACGGTGTTCTCGTGGTCGGGGTAGCCGAGCGAGGTCTTGATCAGGAACCGGTCGAGCTGGGCCTCGGGCAGCCGGTAGGTGCCGGCCTGCTCGATCGGGTTCTGGGTGGCGATGACCATGAACGGCTGGCCGACCTGGTGGGTCACGCCGTCGACGGTGACCTGGTTCTCCTCCATCACCTCGAGCAGCGCGGACTGGGTCTTGGGCGAGGCGCGGTTGATCTCGTCGGCCAGCACCACGTTGGAGAAGATCGGGCCCTGGTGGAACTCGAACTGCTGGGAGCGCTGGTCGAAGATCGTGACGCCGGTGACGTCGCTGGGCAGCAGGTCCGGCGTGAACTGGATCCGGTGGTGGTCACCCTGGATGGTCTGGGCGATGGCGCGGGCGAGCGAGGTCTTGCCGGTGCCCGGGTAGTCCTCGAGCAGCAGGTGCCCCTCGGCGAGCAGCGTGACGAACGCCAGCCGGACGACCTCGGTCTTGCCGACGATCGCCTGCTCGACGTTGGCGACGAGCTGGGCGAAGGTCTGCGAGAACCACTCGGTCTCCTCGGTGGTGAGCGACATGGTGTCCTTTCCGTTGTCCCGACGGACTAGTAGTTCTTGGCTGTCATGCCGGCGACCGTGATGCTGACGTTGCCGGGCCCGTCGTAGTAGCAGTTGCCGAACCCGGAGCCGTTGTAGCCCCCGTTGACGGACTGGTCGGTGTTGCAGGTCGCGGGGTCGTTGTTGAGCAGGTTGGCGCCGGACACGGTGAAGTGGGTCGGGTTGGGCTGCTGGAGGAAGCCTGCCGCGAAGAGGTTGACCGAGCACCTCGTGTTGTTGCTGTTGCAGGCCATGCTGACCGACAGCGCCTTCGGCTTCGACTTGGCGATGAAGGTGGCCACGGGGCTGTACTTGCGCTCGCCCTCGGCCGTGGAGACGGTCCGGGCCCGGATCGTGCGCTGGGTGCCGCCCTGGTCGACGACCTCACCGTAGCCGGAGCCGGTCAGCGGGGTGAACGCGCCGTTGTCGACGCTGATCTCGACGCCGGTGACCGGCATGCCGTTCTCGCGGCCCTCGGCGATCGGCAGGTCGATGCGGTAGTAGTTGCTCTCCACCGAGCCGGAGCTCGTCGGCGCGAAGGGCTGTCCCCACGTCTTGACCCCGTAGCGCGTCGCCGTCTGCCCGTCCACCGCGCTGTTGCCGTTGAAGGTCACGGCCCACACCTTGACGTCGTGACTGCCGTTGTCGACGAACGTGATCGCGCGTCCACCGGCACCCGGGGCGCTGTCGAAGGTCTGGTAGGTGCCGCCGGACTGCACGACGTAGTGGCGGATCGCGAGACCACCGTCGTCGGCCGGCGGGTCCCAGGCGATCACGGCGGTGCGGTCCGAGGGAGAGGTGCCGACCTCGGTCAGGTTCTGGACCGGCCCGGACCTGGTCCACGGACGTCCGGAGACGCTCGGGCTGCGGTCGCTGGTCCCCGCGTCGTTGGTGGCGGCGATGGTGAAGGTGACCGTCTTGCCCTTCTGGATCCCGTCGCTGGGGTCGAAGGTCTTCGAGGTCGCCGACCCGTCGACGGTGTACGTCGAGCGGCTGCAGCCGTTGCACGTGATCTCGTAGGAGGAGACCGCGTTGCCGTTGCTCTGCGACTCCGACCACCGAGACCAGTCGATGCGCACCCACGGGTCCTGGCTGACCGCGCCGTCCTCGCTGGCGGTCAGCTGTGGCGCGACACCGGACCTCATCGGTACGCCGAACGGCGCGACGGCCTTCGAGGGTCCCGAGAACTGGCGGCGCGGCTCGACGTCGTTGACCGCCCGGATCTCGAAGGCGTACGGCGTCCCGTTGTCGAGGCCGGGGATCACGCGCGAGGTGTCGTTGCCACCGGCGGTCCAGGTCGTCGCGCTGCCCGCCTCCTTGATCTCGTACGACGTGATCGGCGAGCCCTCGTTGGCAGGCGGCGACCAGCGCAGCGTGAGCTGGCGGTCCATCCGTCCCCCGGTGGGCTTGGACTCCACCACGATCGTCGGCGGCGACATCAGCTCCGGCGCCTTGTTGGGGATGATCTGCTCGGAGGCCGGCCCCTGCTCGCTCCAGCCCTCGCTGTTGTGGGCCCGGACGCGGAAGGTGTAGGCCTTGCCGGGGGTCAGGTCGACCAGCCGGCAGGTGGTGTCGGTGCAGGTCTGCTTGAAGCCGTTGTCGCCCGAGACCTCGTACTGGTCGATCGCTGCGCCGTTGGTCGCCGGCTCCTGCCAGGTCAGCACCGCGGAGGAGGCCTCCACCGACGACAGGAACGGCCGGTCCGGCGCATCGGGTACGGCGACCACGGTCACCGTGATCCGTGCGGTGGCGTCGCGCTCGCGATCGTCGGAGGCGTCGGCGACGGTGACGCGGAGGATCGACGTACCGGTCTCGACGGGGGTGAACCGGACGGTGGAGCCGTCGGTCTTCACCCCCTCGAGCCGGCCGCTGCCGCCGTCACGCCGTGCCTCACGGACCTGGATCGGCTCGCCTGGATAGGGGTTCACCGCGTAGTCGGCGATGTCGACGGTCGTCTCCTCGTCGCGCGTCGCCGTCAGGTTGATCGCCGGGATGTCGAGCAGCGGACGGTCGCTGCCGACCACCCGCACGGTGACCACGCCCTCGTCGGTGCCGCCGTGGCCGTCGTCGGCGAGCACCTTGACCTGCAGCGCGTCGCCGTCGTTGACGCCGCCGCCGGCCTTGATGCTCAAGATGCTGCTGTCGGAGCCGATCCGGGCGTCCAGGCCGTTGTCGGCCGACTCGACCGACCAGGTCATCGACTTCAGGTCGTCCTTGTTGGCGTCGCGGGTCAGGCCGGACAGGTCGACCTCGCCGGCGTCGCCGTCCTCGGTGACGTCGATCGAGGCGTCGCGCATCTGCGGGGCGACGTTGCCCGACGGCTCGACGTCGACGGGGACGGTGAGCAGCGAGGTGAGCGCCGCGTCCTCGGCTGCGGTGCGCCCGTCGGACACCTTGACGGTGACCGAGGCCGGTCCGACGTAGTTGCGCGTGGGCGTGAAGACCAGCGAGGTCGGCGAGGCCTCGGAGACCTCGACCAGGCCGTTGACGGCCGACGGCACGGAGTCGGGCACGATCTGCGGCTCGCGGCCGGCGCGGGTGACCACGACGTCCTTGAGGTCGAAGGTGACCGGCTTGCCGGCGACGGCCTTGACCGGCACCAGGTCCTTGTCGGTGGTCAGCTGCGGGGGCACGTTGTCGGTGCCGGTCACGTAGATGACGCCGAAGGTCCCGGAGGACTCGTCGTCGGCGTCGTCGAGCTGGTAGAGCACGACCTGGTCCTGGGCGGCCAGCTCGATCCGCACCTTCGCCTCGTCAGCGGCGACCTCGCACATGCCCTTGCTGCCCGCGTCGCAGCCGGTGACCCGCAGGTCGGCCTTCGCGCCGTCGAAGTCCAGGTCGTTGTCGAGCACCGGGACCTCGACCATCTCGCCGGGGTCGCGGCCGATGATGTCGCCCAGGTCGGCCACGTCGTCGCGGGCGATCGGCGCATAGAACGGCGCGTCGCGGCTCGCGGTCACCTTGAGCACGGCGTTGTCCTTGGCCCCTGCGGCGTCCTCGATGGTGTAGCCGAGGTTGGTGGCCGCCGACCCGGTCTCGGGAGCGTCGCCGACGGCGAGCTCGACGAAGCCGTTGTCGTGCTTGGCCTTGTCGTCCGGGTTGAGGGACTCGATCCGCAGCGCGTCGTCGTCGGGGTCGGCGTCGTTGGAGAGCACGTTGTAGGAGATGGTGCGGTTCGGCTGCACCAGCACGCTGTCGTCGATCGCGACCGGCGCCTGGTTCTCGGTCTCCTCGGGGACCACGCCGACACGGACCTCGGCGACCCCGGTCGCGCCGTACTTGTCCTGGACCAGGATCTGGAAGAAGTCCGTGCCGAACTTGTCGTCGAACGCCTCGTAGCGGATCCAGTCGACGCCCGTGTCGATCACACGACCGAGCGAGGGGGCGGTGAGGATGCTGCGGAAGGCCACCGAGTCGCCGTCGGGGTCGGCTCCCCCGAGGTCGACGCCGATCACCTTCGGCCGCCCGGCGATCACCCGGTCGGTGATCGGCTGCGGCAGGGGCGGATGGTTGTTCTTGGCGGAGTCGGGGATCACGAAGATCGCGACCTCCGCGGAGGCCTTGAGGCCCTCGGCGTCGCGGACGCCGTAGAAGACCGAGTAGTTGCCGGGCTCCTCGGGCGCGCGCAGGCGCAGCGTGTCGCCGGCCACCCACACGTCGAGGTCCTCGTTGCGCAGGTCGGACTGGAACAGCCGCGGCTTGCCGCCGTCGGGGTCGGAGTCGTTGGCGAGCACCGGGATCGTCGTCACCGCACCGGCGCGGACCGTGACCTGGTCCTTGTTGGCGATCGGGTGCCGGTTCTCCTTCGTCGAGCGCCGCTGGGTGATCACCAGCTGGCCCGTGACGGTGCTGCGGCCGTCGGACACCCAGTAGTCGACGGTGGCCGGACGGCCGGTGAGGTCGGCCGTCGAGCTGGCCACGGCGATCCGCTTGTCGACCACGGAGACCTTCACGCCGGGGACCGACGGCGGCCCGACCCGCTTGACGACGAGCACGTCGCCGTCGGGATCGAGGTCGTTGAGCAGGAGGTCGACCTGGGCGCTGCCGCCCGGCGTGATGGCGGCCTTGTCGCGTACGGCGATCGGCGGCCGGTTGTCCTTGGGCGGCGACTCGATGTCGAGCCGGATGACCGAGGACCTGGTCGCCGAGGAGTTGTAGGCGGTGTAGGCGAGGTAGTAGCTGCGCGCCTTGTCGGCGGTGAAGGTGAAGGTGCCGCCCTCGAGGTCCTTGGAGATCTCGGTGCCCGCGTCGTCGCCGAGCACCTTGACGCTCTTGAGGGTGAGGTCGGTGCCCTCGGGGTTGCGGTCGTTGGTCAGCGGCTGCACGACGACCGCGGTGTCGGCGATGCCGGAGGCCAGGTCGGGGATCAGCTCGGGCGGCGCGGTGTCGCCGAGGATCTCCACCGGGAGCTTGCCGTCGTAGACGGTGGTGCCGTCCTCGATGGTGTAGTCGATCTCGGTGACCTTCGCGCCGGTGCCGTTGTCGGTGAAGGTGATGGTGCCGTCCGGGCGGTACTCGACCTCGCCGCCGCGCGCGTCGGCGTAGGTGAGGGTCAGGTCGTCGCCGTCCTTGTCGTAGAAGTCGGCGAGCAGGTAGTAGCTGGAGCTCGCGCCGCTGGCGACCGTCAGCTTCGGGTCCCGCTTCGGCATCAGCTCCGGCTTGACGTTCTTGTCGTTCTCCTCGATGTCGAGGGTGACCGTCGCGTAGACCTGCTCGTTGACCCGGCCGTCGGTGACGTAGTAGCGGAAGGTCGAGGTGCCCGTGACGTCGCCGGGCACGGTGACCTGCAGCTGGGTGCCGCCGCCGACGATCTTGACCTCCAGCTCCGGGCCGCCGACGTGGGTCGTCTTCGCGATGCTGATGATGTCGCCGTCGGGGTCGTGGTCGTTGAGCGCCACGACCGGCAGCACCGTCGTGCGGCCCCGCCGGGCGCCGAGGTGGTCGTCCTCCGGCTCCGGCGCGCGGTTCTCCTGCTCGGGGACCTCCTCGCTGATCTCCTTGAGCTTGGACTTGTTCTCGTTCTGCGGGTCGACCGCGGGCCAGTTGTCGATCTTGGCCTTGCCCGGGTCCTGGACCAGCCAGGCGTCGCCGGTCACCGAGTCGTTGAGGACCACGACATCGCGGTTGACCCGGAACTGGAGGTAGGCGCCCGGCTGCATCCCCGGGATCGGCAAGGTGTCGTCGCGGTCGCTGCCCGCGCAGTCGCGCAGGTAGTTGTGGGCCGAGCCCGGGTCCGACCAGGCGGCGTAGACGCAGCCGGTGTCGGTCATCTGGACCGGGGCGGCCGGCCGGCCCGAGACGCTGCCCCTGCTGGCCTCGTGCACCTCGCCGCCGCCGACGGGAGTGACCAGCAGGCCCTCCCGGGTCGCGACATAGACGTCGTCGCTCTCGTCGGAGGGCTGCTGCAGCTCGACCTCGGACGGGTCGGCGGTCTCGAGCACGACGGGCTTCGTGCCGGGGCGGGAGAGCTCGAAGGAGGACCGGTTGAAGAGCACGGGGACGTCGCCGACCACGGTCAGTGCGACCATCGCCGGGTCCGTGCCGACGCCCTTGCCGAGCTCGTGGGTGTCGCCCTCGACGGCGGCGCCGCTCTCGTCGAGGGTGAAGGAGGTGACCTTGCCGTCGCGGCCCAGGACCCACGCCCGGCCGTCGGTCCCGACCGCGGCGGTGAGGGCGTGCTTGAGGTCGGGGGTGGTCTCCTTGGCGGCGAACCCGCGGAACCGTTCGGCCGAGCGGACCCAGGCGTCGCCGCTGACCGGATCGACCACGGCGAACGTGGACCCGCCGTTGGCGACGATCGCACCCGTCGGCAGCGAGGTCGGGTCGAGCACGTTCGCACGGACGACGTCGACCTGCTTGACCATGCGCTCGGTGGAGTCGTCGTCGACGTACAGGCTGGTGGCGCGCTGGAAGATGTCGAAGTCGGTGCTGCCGGCGTCGACGCCGAGGTCGAGCTCCTTGATCTGCGGGTTCAGCCGCGCGACCAGTCCCAGCTGGTTGTTGGTCACCCACACGCCGCCGTCGTTGAGGTCGACCTCGGTGAACGGCTTGCCGTCGTGCTCGAAGGCGAGCACCACGAGCGTGCCCACCACCAGCGCGAGGACGGTGGCGGACGCCGTACGGCGCCATCGGCGGATCCTGGTCATCGTCGTCATCTGCCCGTCACGCATTCGACCTTGGAGAGGGCGGAGGTCTGGCCACCCTCGCGGGAGAGCGCCACCTGGACGCACACCGTCGCGTTGCGCTTGACGGTGAGCGTCTTGCTGGTGGCGTCGGTGTACTCCGGGGGCGCCGGCTCCACGCCGTCACCGGAGAGCAGCACCTTGAACTCGTCGCCCTTGCGGGGATCGGCGGGCGCCCAGGTGAAGGTCCACCGGATGCCCTTGCCGGCCTTGGTCACGACCGGTGGGTCCGGGCGGTCCAGCAGCTCGACCGGGTCGGGCGGGTCCTCGCCGCGCAGGGTGCCGTCCTTGCCCTTGTCGTCGCCGGCACTGCCCGCGAGCAGCGCGTAGCCGACCGCACCGAGGAGGATCGCCGCGACCACGCCGATGCCGATCCGGGCGGGTACGCCGAGGCGGCGGGCCTCGGAGCGCTGCGGACCCGTGCGGCGGGCGGACCGGCCGCCGGTCGTGCCGCGGTGTCCGGAGTGCGCGGCGTGCCCGGAATGACCGGAGTGACCGGAGTGGCCCGGATTGAGGGTGTCCTCGTCGGCGCCGGGCTGCAGCGGACCGAGCCGCTCGTGCACCGCCGCCGGGATGATCACCGAGACCGGCCGGACCAGGGTCCGGGCGTCGTTGGGGTGCTCCTCGCCGAGCGCGGACGGCGAGGCGTCCATCACCTCGAGCCGGGTCGGCGACTGCCGCAGCTCGATCTGCACGTCCTGGAGCTGGCGGCCCAGCACCATCGCCGAGACGGGGCGGCGCTCGATCTCGACGGACATCGCCCGCCGCAGCACGTCGACCAGGGATGCCGGCACGTCGGGGCGGCGCAGCGGCGTGAGCTGGCCGCGCTCGATCCGGGTCATCAGTGAGGCGTTGTCGTTGGCGGCGTCGCGGCGCTCGAACGGCGGGTGCCCGATGAGCAGCGAGTAGAGGGTCGCGGCCAGCGAGTAGACGTCGCTGCGCACGTCGTGGCTGTCGGCGGCCAGCGACTCGGGCGGCGACCAAGGGATCGAGAGGCCCTGGGCGCCGGCACCGGTCTCCCCCACCACCGAGGCGATGCCGAAGTCGGTGAGCAGCGGCACGCCGAAGGTGCTGGTCAAGATGTTGTGGGGCTTGATGTCGCGGTGCAGGATGCCGGCCCGGTGGGCGGTCTCGACGGCACTGGCGATCTTGACGCCGATGTCGAGGACCTCGGCGACGGCGAGCGGCTGGGCCCGGTAGCGCTGCGCGACGTGGGGCGGCGGGCAGTACTCCATGACCAGGAACGCCCGGCCGTCCGAGCTCACCCCGGCCTGGTAGATCGGCACGATCGAGGGGTGGTTGGACAGCTGGGCCATCACGTTGGCCTCGGCGCGGAACAGCTCGATCGACGCGGCGTCGCTGCCGCTGCGCAGCACCTTGATCGCGACCTGGCGGGTCGGCAGCTCCTGCTGGTAGCGGAACACGTCCGCGAAGCCGCCCTCGCCGACGAGGTCGACGAAGTGGAAGCCGGGGATCTGCGGTGGCTGCTGCATCGTGCCCTGCTCAGACCTCGTCCGGGGCGGGGACGAGGGTCGCGGTCAGGCCCTTGGACAGGGTCAGCACGTCGCCGAGGGCGACCTCGGTCACCACACCGCGGTCGAGCGGGACGGGGACGCGGCCCTGGCGGGCGAGCAGCGTGCCGTTGGTGGACATGTCGGTCACGGTCACCCGGCCGCCGTCGGCGGAAACCTCCAGGTGGGTGCTGGACACGTAGGGGTCGTCCACGGTGACCAGGGCCGGGAGGTTCTGGCTACCCCCGACCTGCTGGATGCGGGGGCTGCGGCCGATGAGGACCCGGCGCCGCACGGGGACCACCCGGCCGGTCGAGAGGGCGAGGGCCACTGAGGGACGGACCGGCACCGACGGCGGGCGCAGGGTGGGCGGCGGGGCGCTGGGCGGGGCGCCCGGCGGAGTGCCGTGCGGGGCCGCACCCGGCGCCGCGGCGGCGCGCAGGGCCTGCAGCTGGGCGGGGGTGATCGTGCGGCCGTCGTGCTCGGGCGAGGGGTCGACCGTGCCCGTCGGCTGCCATGCCGGCGGCGGGGCCGAGGGCGGGGCCGAGGGCGGCGGGGTGGTCGGGGCGTCCGGCCCGGCCGGCGGGGGTACGGCGGGGCGCTGGCTGCCGCGCACGACGGTGTACTCGGACGCGGGGGCGTGCGGTGCGGCGGGCGCGGCCGGTGGCGGGGGCGGCGTGGGAGCGGCGGCGGGAGCCGGGGCGGAGGTGCCGCAGAGCACCGGGCGCCAGGTCACCCCGGCGCTGCGGACCACGCCACCGGCGAGCGGCAGCTCGGGACCGGCGGCCGGCGCGCCGAGCGGGGCGACCTCGACCACTGCGCCGGGGCTCAGCGTGGCCGTGGCCTCGGTCCACATGGTCGCGTCGCGGCCGTCGACGGCGAACCCGTCGACCCGCACGACCAGGCCGCCGCGAACCAGGATCCGGGCCTCCGTGCCGTCGAGGCGCACCGCGGCGAACTCGGGCAGGGCGCGCAGGTCGCCGCGCGAGAGCACCTCCACGACCGTCGGCGCCTCGAGGTCGCGCTCGCGCAGCGCGGCCACCTCGGCGAGCCGGTCCGGGGTGGAGACCACGACCCCCTCGTCGGTGACGAGGGTGGCGAGCTCGCCCGGCAGGTAGCTGGTCATCGGCCGCCCTGTCGGCCGGGGGCGGTGTGCTCGGCGGCGGGCGCGGTGACACCGACGCCCTCGACGTCCACGACGACCACGGTGACGTTGTCGTGGCCTCCGGCCGCGACCGCCGCGTCGACGAGGGTCAGCACGGTCCGGTCGGGAGCCATGCCCTCGGACAGGATGTGCAGGATCGCGGTGTCGGACAGCTCCGAGGTGAGGCCGTCGGAGCACAGCAGCAACCGCGAGCCGGGCTCGGCGGGGATCAGCGCGAAGTCGGCCTCCGAGGTGGTCAGCGCGCCGATCGCGCGGGTCACGACGTGCCGCTCGGGGTGGCCGATGGCCTCGTCGCGGGTGAGGTGGCCCGCGTCGATCAGCTCCTGGACGACCGAGTGGTCCTTGGAGATCTGCTCGAGGACGCCGCCGGCGTACGTGTAGGCCCGGGAGTCGCCGATGTTGGCCAGCAGCCAGTAGCCGCGCCCGTCCTCGAGGACGTAGGCCGCCGTGACCAGCGTGGAGCCCGGCGCGGAGCTGAACTCGGCTGCCAGCGAGGCGACCCGGGTCTGCGCGGTGGCGATGGCGGCCTCGACGTCGGCCGGCTGCACCTCGTGGAGGCTGGCGAGCGACTCGAAGGACTCGACGACCAGCCGGCTCGCGACGTCGCCGCGGGCGTAGCCGCCCATGCCGTCGGCGACCAGGAAGAGCGGCGGCGCGACCAGCGAGGAGTCCTCGTTGACCTGGCGGACCCGGCCGGGGTGGGTGCCCGCGGCGTGCACGAGACGCGTGGCCTGCCCTGGCGACGACCAGGACTCCGCTCCCGTCGCGTTGACCCGCACCTGTCCCACCCCCGAGACGTCCCTGCCCCCATGCCCCAAACCACCCGACGGTTGGGACGCTGGGCGCAGCCTAACCCGCTCCCCCGAGTGGTGAGGCATTGATGGGGGAGGCCGCCGAGGCACCATCTAGGCTGGCCGGATGAGCCAGAAGCCCGAGATCGACTTCGTCGACCCCACCCCGCCCACCGACCTCGTGATCACCGACCTCACGGTCGGCGACGGTGACGAGGCCACCGCCGGCAGCACCGTGTCGGTCCACTACGTCGGCGTCGCCCTGTCCAGCGGCGAGGAGTTCGACGCGTCGTACAACCGGGGCACCCCGCTCCAGTTCCGCCTCGGCATCGGCCAGGTCATCCAGGGCTGGGACACCGGCGTGCAGGGCATGAAGGTCGGCGGCCGCCGCCAGCTGGTCATCCCGCCGCACCTCGGGTACGGCGACCGCGGCGCCGGCGGCGTCATCAAGCCCGGCGAGACGCTGATCTTCGTGGTCGACCTGCTCGGCGTCAGCTGAGCCCCTGCTCGACCAGCTCCACCCGCTTCACCAGGGCAGGTTGTCCGGTACGTCGCCGTGGGCGACCCGGGCAGCCTGCCCTTGCAGCTCCACGACGTCCCCGACGTGGAGCTGACGCCCCCGGCGGGTGTCGACCTCGCCGTTGACCTTGACCAGCCCGTCGGCGATCACCGGCTTGGCCTCGGCACCGGAGTCGACCAGGTTGGCGAGCTTGAGGAACTGACCGAGCCGGATCGACTCGTCGCGGATCGGGACGTCGACGGGCACCGGGCCCGCCGACTGCGACTCCTTGCGCCTGCGTCCGAACATGGCCATCAGTGAAGCACCACCGAGATCGTGTGGATCAGGACCCCCACCAGGCCGCCCACGATGGTGCCGTTGATCCGGATGAACTGCAGGTCGCGGCCGACATGCAGCTCGATGCGCCGGGCGGCCTCCTTGCCGTCCCACCGCTCGATGGTGTGGGTGATGACGGCGGTCAGCTCGGCGCCGTACCTGTCGACGGCGAAGACCGCGGCGTCGGCCGCCATCTTGTCGAGCCGCTCGCGCAGCGCCGCGTCCGAGCGCAGGCGGGCGGAGGCGCCGTCGACCTCGACGAGCAGCCGGCGGCGTACGGCGCCCTGCGGGTCGCCGAGCGAGCTGAGCAGCGCCTTGCGCAGCGCCTGCCACAGCGAGATGGCGCTGGCGATGACGGCCGGGTGGTCGAGGACCCGGTCCTTGAGCCGCTCGGCGCGCTCCTGGGTGGCCGGGTTCGACACCAGGTCGTCGGCGAGCTGGCCGAGCATCGAGTCGAGCGCGCGCCGGGCCCGGTGGTCGGGCCTGTCGCGGATCTCGGTGAGCCAGCGGACCATCTCGAGGTGCAGCCGGTTGATGACGTAGGTGTTGACCGAGTCGGGCGCCCACCAGGGTGCGCGCTCCCCCAGCACGTCGTGGACGGTGTCGGGGTTGGCGAGCAGCCAGCCGTGCATCTCCTCCAGCATCAGGTCGACCAGGCCGTGGTGGAGGTCGTCGCGGATCGCCTCGGCGAGCAGCCCGCCGAGCAGCGGGGCGATCGGCTCCTCGCGGAACCGCGGCACCAGCGCCTCGGTCACCAACGCCTCGATGTGGTCGTCGCGGACCTTGCCGAGGGCCAGCGCGGCGATCTCGGAGCCCTCGGTGACCACTCGCTCAGCGTTGGCGGGCACGGCGAGCCAGTCCCCGACCCGTTGCGCGATCTGCACGCCGAGGACGCGCTCGCGGATGATGTCCTCCTGGAGGAAGTTCTCCCCCACGAACTCCTCGAGCCCCTTGCCGAGGTCGTCCTTGCGCTTGGGCACCAGCGCGGTGTGCGGGATCGGCAGGCCGAGCGGGTGCTTGAACAGCGCGGTCACCGCGAACCAGTCGGCGATCGCGCCGACCATCGAGGCCTCCGCCCCGGCGTTGACGTAGCCCCACACGCCGTCCTTGCGCAGGGTGGCGACGTAGACCGCGGCGGCGAGCAGCAGCAGCGACACGGCGACCGTGCGCATCCTGCGCAGCGCGCTGCGGCGCACGGCATCGGTCGTCGGGTCGGACGGGATCAGCGGGCCGGACACAGGACCATCCTTGCCTAGGACACCACCGGTACGACGAAGCGCGGCCCCGGGACGATGCCCCGGGGCCGCTGCGACGGTGCGGAACCCCCCAGTCACCGCACCTGTCGTTTCGTCGGTATCAACGAGCGGTGAACGGAGAGGTTCCGGATTTACCCGTGATCGGTTGTCACGGCTATTGAACGGGTGTCAAAGGCTGCTCGAAGGGCGCCGGCGCGGCACGGCGGCCGCGAGGAGCACGCCGACGAACGCCGCCGCCGCGCCCACCCCGAAGCAGATCGCGAAGGCCTTCTCGGTGGGCAGCGCGTAGCCGCCCAGGTCGAGGGTCGAGGCGGTCAGGACGGCCGCCATCGCGGCCGACGACACGCTGGTGCCGATGGAGCGGACGAGCCCGTTGATGCCGACCGCCGAGCCGGCCTCGGCGAGCGGCACGGACTCGAGGATCAGGGTCGGCATGGCGGCGTACCCGATGCCGACGCCGGCCGAGGTGATGCAGGTGGCGATCATCATCTGCCAGGCGGCGTCCATCAAGAAGAGGGCGAACAGGTAGCCCAGGCCGAGCACGGTGCCGCCGATCATCAGCGTCGCCCGGGCGCCGATGACCCGGATCAGGCGACCGGAGACGGGCGAGAAGACCATCATCACGACGCCGCCGGGTGCCATCCACAGGCCGGTCTCGAGCAGGCTCTGGCCGAGGCCGTAGCCGGTCGCGGCCGGCGACTGCAGCAGCCGCGGGATGACGATCGCCTGGGCCATCATGCCGAACCCGATGGCGATGGCGGCGAGGTTGGTGAGCAGGACGGGGCGGCGGGCGGTGGTGCGCAGGTCGCACAGCGGGTCTGTCGTGCGCAGCTCGTAGCCGCCCCAGGCGAGCAGCACGACGACGGCGGCGACGAGCAGGCCGAGGGTGCGGCCGTCGGTCCAGCCCCACTCGTTGCCCTTCGAGACGGCGACGAGCAGCGCGACCAGCCCGACGGCCAGGCCGACGGCGCCGACCACGTCGAACCCGCCCGGCACCGCGTCGCGCACGTGCGGCACGAGCAGGACCACGGCCAGCGCGACGACGGCGGCCAGGCCCGTGGAGACCCAGAACAGGGTGTGCCAGCTGAAGTCCTGGACGATCCACGCGGACAGGGGCAGCCCGACCGCGCCCCCGACGCCGAGCGTGGCGCTCATCGCGGCCATCGCCGTGGCGGTGAGCCGTGGCGGGGTGACCTCGCGCAGCAGCGCGATGCCGACGGGCACGAAGCCCATGGCGCAGCCCTGCAGCAGGCGCCCGGCGAGCATCGGCGCCAGGCTCGCGCTGAGGGCACAGATCAGCGAGCCGAGCACGAGCACCAGCGCGCTGATGACGAGCACGCGCTGCTTGCCGTACAGGTCGGCGAGCCGGCCCGCGATCGGCATCGCGACGGCCGCGGCGACCAGGGTCGCGGTGACCACCCACGAGGCGTTGGCCTCGCTGGTGTGCAGCAGCCGGCCGAGCTCGCCCTGGATCGGGATCACCATGGTCTGGGTGAGCGAGGCGGTGAGGCCGCCGAAGCAGAGCACGGCCACGACGAGCAGCGCGGAGCGGGGGGCGCCCTGCGTCGTACCGGAGCCGGATGCGCCGGTCGCCGGCGCGGAGGAGGTCGCAGTCACGAGGGCTGAGTCAACGGCGTTGACCGTCCTGTGTCAACAGTGTTGACCGAGCCCGGGGATGCCCTACGGTTGCGCTGTGACGAAGACCTCGCCCGACGCGCGGCGCCCCCGTGAGCTCCGGCCCGCCGGCCGCGCCACGCGCAGCGCGATCGAGGACGCCGCCCGGAGCCTGTTCGCCGAGCGCGGCTTCGACGGCGCGTCGGTGCGCGCGATCGCCGCCGCGGCCGGTGTCGACCCCGCGCTGGTGATCCGGCACTTCGGGTCCAAGGAGGCGCTCTTCCTGCGCACGGTCGACACCTCGCTCGGCATCGGCACCGTCCTCGACGGCCCGCTCGAGACCGTCGGGCGGCGACTCGTGGCGTACTTCCTCGACCCGCGCCGGCCGGTCATCCGCCAGCGGTACGTCGCCCTGGCCCAGGCCGCCCACCACGACCAGGTGCGCGAGGAGATGATCCGCCACACCGCGGAGACGTACGTCGCCCCATTGACCCCGCGCCTGTCCGGCCCGAACCCCGAGCTCCGGGTCGCGCTCGCGGTCGCCCAGCTCGGCGGGCTGCTCAACCTGCTCTTCCTCCAGCGTGACCCCATCGTCACCGCCGCGGACCCCGAGGTGGTGATCTCGACGTACGGCGACGCGATCCAGCGGCTGCTCACGCCGCCCCTCGCCGCCGAGCCGGACGCCCGATGAGGAACGCCCGCGCCTGGCACGGCCTGACCGCGGTGGTCACCGTCGCCGCGCTCGTCCTGCAGCTGGTCCTGGTGGTCCAGGGCGGCCGGGTGCTCGACGAGGTCGAGCCGCCGAGCCTCGGACTGCGGCTGGCCCGGCTCGTCGCCTACTTCACGATCCAGAGCAACCTCCTGGTCGCCGTCGCCACGACGTTGCTGGCCCGCGACCCGCTCCGCGACGGCGCGGCGTTCCGGGCGGTGCGCCTGGCCTCGACCGTCGGTATCACCGTGACCGGGCTGGTGCACTTCCTCCTGCTCCGCCCGCTGCTCGACCTCGACGGCGCGGACTGGGTGGCCGACAAGATGCTGCACGTGTTGGTGCCGCTCCTCGCGGTCGTCGGCTGGTTCGCGTTCGGCCCGCGGCCCCGCATCGACGGGCGCGCGGTCGCGGTCGCCTTCGCCTGGCCGATCGCGTGGCTCGCGGTGACCCTGGCCGTCGCCGGCGCCACCCGGTGGGTCCCCTACCCGTTCCTCGACTTCCGCGAGGAGGGCTGGGGCTCGGTGGTCGTGGTCTGCCTCGGGATCACCGCCCTGTTCGCGGCGCTCATCGCCGGCTTCCGGTACGCCGACCGGAGGATCGCCGCCTCTCGACAGGCCGACCCGGTCGCGGCACCCTGATCGCGTGACCACGCTCTACGAGCAGGCGGGCGGCTTCGACGCCCTCCTCGACCTGTGCAACCGGTGGCACGACCTGTGCCTGGCCGACCCGGTCGCGGCCCACCCGTTCGAGCACGAGCTGCACCCCCAGCACGACGAGCGGCTGGCGGCGTACCTCAGCGAGGCGCTCGGCGGCCCCGCCCTGTACACGGCGGGCTACGGCGACGAGAGCTCGATGCAGCGGCTGCACGCCGGCAACGGCGAGCACGCCGAGCTCGACGAGGTCTGCCTGGAGCTGTTCGACCGGGCGCTGGCCGACGTCGGCATCGACGGGCACGCCGGCCGGCAGATCTCGGCCTACTTCCGGCGCGCGACGCAGGCGATGAGCGCGTACGCCGACAGCCCGGACCAGGTGCCGAACGGGCTGCGGTTCAACCACGCCTGAGCCTGCAGAGCAGGGCTCAGCGATCGGCGAGCGCCAGCTTGACCGGCGCCCGCAGCAGGTCGACCCGGGCGGCGCGGCCGCCGACGACCGTGAGCACCAGCAGCGAGGTGAGCACGCCGTCCTCGCGCAGGGCGACGGCCGGGGCGCCGTTGGCCTCGACCAGCTCGACCTCGACGTCGCCGGCGTACTTGGCGACCAGGCCGACCAGGAACCGGGCGACCCGGTCGGCGCCGTGGACCGGCCGGCGGGCCGAGCTGACCACGCCGCCTCCGTCGGAGGTGAGCACGACGTCGGGGTCGAGGGTCTCCAGCAGTGCGGCCAGGTCGCCGCCGGCGGCCGCGGCGAGGAAGCGGCCGAGGACCTCCTCGTGCGTGGTCCGGTCGACCTCGAAGCGGGCCGGCTGGGCGGCGAGGTGGGTGCGGGCGCGGGACGCGAGCTGGCGGACGGCGGCCGGGGTGCGGCCGACGACGTCGGCGACCTCGGGGAAGCCCATCCCGAACACGTCGTGCAGCACCCAGGCGGTCCGCTCGGCGGGCGAGAGCGACTCGAGGACCACGGCCAGCGCGTAGCTCACCGTCTCGTCGAGGGTGACCCGGTCGGCGGGATCGGCCTGGACCGCGGCGACGAACGGCTCGGGGAGCCACGGGCCGACGTAGGACTCCCGACGGACGCGGGCCGAGCGCAGCACGTCGGTCGCGGCACGGGCGACCGTCACGGTCAACCAGCCCGTCAGGTCACGGACCGGCTCGCGGGCGTCGGCGTCGACCAGCCGGGTCCAGCAGTCGGCGACGACGTCCTCCGCCTCCGCGCGGCTGCCGAGGATGGCGTAGGCGACGCGGACCATCCGCGGGCGCAGGGCGTCGTACTCCCCCGCCAGCGCCTGGACCCGCGCGACCGGGTCACACACGCGCGAGCCACTCGTCGAACGTCATGGTGCCCAGCGTGGCACCGGGGCCGGGCAGCAGGCCACCCTGCTCGACCTGGCGGCCGGTGCGGCCCGCCATCGGCACGGGTACGACGATCCGGCGCGACCCCCGCGCCCGGACGACGGCGCGCACCATCCGGCCCAGGTCCTCGGGCCGCGGTCCGCCCAGGTCGGGCAGCAGCCCGGCGGGCTCGCCGAGGGCGGCGGCCACCAGCGCGGCGGCGACCTCGCCGGCCGCGACCGGCTGGGTGCGCATCCGCAATGCCATCGCGAACGGCCGCGGGCTGCGCTCGATCATCTGGCCGGCGAACTCGTGGAACTGGGTGGCACGCAGCACCGACCAGGGCACCGGCCCGGCCGCGACCAGCGCCTCCTGACGGCGCTTGCCGAGGTAGTAGGGCAGGTCGACCCGGTCGCACCCGACGATGGAGAGGGCCACGTGGTGGCGCACTCCCGCCTCCGCCCCCGCGGCGAGCAGGCGACCGGTCGCCGCCTCGAAGAAGGCGACCGAGCGCTTCGCGCTGAGGGTGTCGACGTTGCTCGCGTCGATGACGGCGTCCACGCCGTCGAGGGCCTCCGCCAGCCCCGAGCCGGTGGTCAGGTCGACCCCGGCGGAGCGAGCGATGACGACCGGCGTGGCGCCGGTGCGTCGTACCTCCGCGACCACCATCGCGCCGACCAGTCCCGTTCCGCCTGCTACTGCGATCTGCTTCATGACAGGTGGACGAGACGGGTCGGCGGAGTGTGACACCGGGTCAGGCGGCGTCCCCGCGGGCCTCCAGCGCGGCGGTGAGCAGCGCGACCAGTGCCTCGGTCTGCAGGTCGATGGCACCGCCCTCGACCTCCTCGCCGGCACCGTCGAGGGCGCGGGCGGCGAGCCCGGCCTTCTTGTCGATCAGCTCGGCGATGCGGGTGTCGAGGGTCTGCGTGGCGATCACGCGCCAGGCGGTGACCGGCTCGGCCTGGCCGATCCGGTGGACCCGGTCGATGGCCTGGGTCTGCTCGGCGTCGGTCCAGGAGAGCTCGGCGAGCACCAGGTTGGAGGCGACCTGCAGGTTGAGCCCGACGCCGGCCGCGGTGAGCGAGCAGACCGCGACCTGGACGTCCGGGTCGTTGACGAAGGCGTCGATCTCCCTCTGCCGCGTGGTCGAGGACTGGTCGCCGCGCACCGAGCTGTAGCGGATCCCGCGCTCGGCGAAGGTCTTCTCGGCGGTGTCCATGACGTCGATGTGCTTGGCGAAGAAGACGACCTTGCCGACGTTGCGCGCCAGCTGGGCGGTGTAGTCGGCCGCGAGGCCGGCCTTGGCCTGCCCGATCCGGCGCATCATCGTGAAGACGTTCTCGCCGGTCTTGGTCGAGTTGTCCTCACGCTCCCAGCCGGCGACCTGGCGGACCAGGCGGTGGTCGATCCCCTCGACCTCGGCGCCGGTACGGCGGGTGGCGATCGCGGCGTCGTAGCGCTCCACCATCCGCCGGGCCAGCTCCTGCTCGGCCTTGCGGATGGAGCGTCCGGCCTCGCCCTCGAGCTCGACCGGGATGTCGGCGACGCGGCGGGCCGGGATGTCGGCGGCGACGTCGATCTTGCGGCGCCGGGCGATGCCCTGCTCGATGACGGCGCGGCGCGCGGCCGGGTAGAACGCCGGGTCGGCCGGGGTCAGGCCGGTCTCCTCCAGCGCCTCCATCAGGGGGCCCTGCGGCACGACGTTGTCGATCCAGCCGAGGAACTGCCAGATCGCGCGGAAGTCCTCGATGTCGTTGATCAGCGGGGTGCCGGTCAGTGCCATCATCAGCGGGCGCGCGATCCGGGAGCGGATCCGCGAGGCGATCTCGAGCACGTTCTGCGAGCGCTGCGAGGTCTTGTTCTTGATGTAGTGCGCCTCGTCGACGATCATGCCGCGGAACCCGTGGGTGCCGAGCCAGCCGACGTGGCGGTCGAGGATCTCGTAGTTGACGACGAACACGTCGGCGAAGCCGTCGGCGTCGTCACCGTCGCCGTGGAGCACGGTGGCGCGGCGGTTGGGCGTCCAGATCTCGACCTCGCGCGCCCAGTTGGTCTTGACCACGTTGGGGACCACGGCCAGGAGCGGGAAGGCCCCCGCCGCCTCGGCGGCGAGCAGCGCCTGGGCGGTCTTGCCGAGACCCGGCTCGTCGGCGAGCAGGTAGGTGCGGTGGCCCTCGGCGGCCGAGGCGATCAGCTGGGCCTGGTGCTCCATCAGCTCGCGCCCGACCGGCGCGTGCCGGCCGGTGAGCGCGGTGAGCTGGTCGGCGTCGGGAAGCGGCATGCAGGCCGGCGCGTCCGGCGCGGCCCGCTCGAAGGAGCGGAACAGCGGCTCGAGCAGCTCCCAGCCGGCCAGCCGCCGCGGCGGGACCTTGACCCGGGCGTGCGCGAAGTCGGGTGCGAGGAAGGGGTGCGAGAGCTGGTAGGCCTGCACCGACAGCGGAGTGACCCGCTTCTCGGCGAGCGCCGCCAGCTCCGGGTCGACGGTGACCGGCGTCGGCTCGGGCTCCGGCTCGTCCACGCCGGCCTTGCGCAGCAGCTCGCGACGCATCGCCTTGGCCGACTCCGAGATCTCGGCGTTCTCGTCGAGCAGCGTGAACAGCGTGCTGTCGCGCGCCGCGGTCTGGGCCAGGATCGTGGCGATCCCGTCGAGCCGCTTGAGCTCCTCGCCGCGGCGGCTGTCGGACAGCTCCGTGTCGTTCTTGACCCGGGCCCGCTCCTCGCGCGCCAGCAGCGCCACGACCTGGAACTTCGCGCGCACCTCCGGCATCGCCGAGCGCCGCGCGACCGCTGCCTCGACCTCGCGCACCGCGCGGGCGAGCTGCGGGATGATGCCCTCTTCGTTGCGACGCGTGCGCGCCGACTGCGAGCCACGACGCTGCTGCGTCGCCCCCCGCTGGCCTCCTCGAGCCACAGGCTTCCTTCCAAGCGGCCGCCGACACACGGCGACCCCGGTTCATCAGCTGGTTCGACCGGCGGCTCGCGCTGCTGCGGGAGGACACCGATCGGCGTACGTCACCGGTTCTCGTCGCGAGGACGGCGTCCGGTGGTGGGCTCAGAGTACCCCACCACCGTTTCACCTGTGGTCGGCATCACCGCGTGCGTGGCGGCGGGCCGCCGCGCCCCATGCGTTCTGGTCGCCGATCGAGCCGGATGACGACCAGAACGAATGGGGTGCGGTTCAGACCAGGGCGAGCCCACTAACGCGTTAGTCAAGACTGACGTGTTAGCGGCACTCACAGCGTCCTGCCAGCACGGCCGCAGTCCGGGCCCAGCCTCGCCGCGGAAGGTCGAGGCAGGCCCGCACCGACGCGGGCGAGACGAGAGGAGCACCGATGAGCAAGTACCGCATGCGTGCCGCCGCACTGCTGGCAGCCGGCGCCGTCGCCGGCGGCGCGAGCGCCACCGCCCTGGCCGCGAACGCCGACGACACGACGAGCACGCCGAGCGCCACCGCCGACCAGGGCCGCCCCGGTCCCGGCGGACCCGGCGGTCGCGGCGGCCCTGGCCCCGGCCTCGACCCCGCCGCCCTGGCGAAGGCCTTGGGCGTGAGCGAGAACGACCTGACCGACGCCCTCGACGCCGTACGCGACCAGCTGAGGCCCGACGCCGCCGCCGAGCCCGCCGAGGGAGAGTCCCCCACGCCCCCGACCGACGCCGAGCGCGCCGAGCGCGAGGCCGCGCTGGCGAAGGCGCTGGCCGGGGAGCTCGGCCTCGACCAGGCGAAGGTGAGCGCGGCGCTCGACGAGGTCCGTGCCGCGCACGAGGCCGAGCGTCGCCAGGACCTCTCCGACCGGCTCGACGAGGCGGTGACGGACGGTGACCTGACGGCGGACGACAAGGCCTCGGTGCTCAAGGCGTACGACGCCGGGGTGCTCGGCCTCACTCGGTGATCGGCACCGGCTCGCCGAGTGCGTCGGCGCCGAGGTGCACGAGGGTCTGCTCCGGCGTGAACGGGTGGAACTTCACGGCCCGGATGTCGCGGTAGCACCGCTCGACCACCGAGCCGCGGAAGTACGCCGGCCCGCCGGCGACCTCCATCGCGAGGTCGCAGACCTCGATGCCGGCCCGGGCGACCTCCGCCTTGGCGGTCATCACCGCCAGGACACTCGCCCGGGACGGCGTCGGATCGTCACCGACCAGCGCGAGCGCGCCGTCGAGCGCCCAGACCGCCACCTGGATCCGCGCGCGCATCACGCCGACCTGCCGCTGGATCGCCACGTCTCCGCAGCGACGGCCGGCGGCGGCCACCGCGGCGTCGTACGCCGCCTCGGCGACACCGAGGTAGGCCCCGCAGATGATCGGGAACGCGATGCTCGAGATGACCTGCAGCGGCGGGTCGACCACGCCCCACGGGCGGTTGGCGAGCACCTTGTCGTCGGGGACGAAGACGTCGACCAGGTCGATGTCATTGCTGGCGGTGCCGCGCATCCCCAGCGTGTCCCAGTTGTCGGCGACGGCGACCCCCTCGGCCGCGACCGGCACGGCCAGGTTGAGGACGCGGCGGCCCAGGTCGGGGTCGTCGTAGCAGGCCATCGTCGAAATGACCGTGCCATGGCGGGACTGGCTGGCGAAGCGCTTGCGGCCGGTGACCCGGTAGCCGCCGTCCACCCGGACCGCCACACCCTGCGGCTGGGTGTAGTCGCCACCGCCGGTCGAGACGAGGAGGACCTGCTCCTCGGCGACCCGGCGCAAGGTGGCCTCGGCCCCGGGCAGGCCGCGGCGGTAGCGCCACGCGGTGAACGCGACGACGTGCTGGTGCATGGCGCTGGCGAGGGCGGTCGCCCCGCAGTGGTGCCCCAGCTCGCGCTGCAGGGCGACGAGCTCGCGGACGGTGGCGCCGTCGCCACCGAGCTCGACGGGGACGGCCGCGCGCAGCAGGCCCGCGGCCCGCAGCTCGTCGTACGCCTCGGACACGAAGCTGGCCTCCGCGTCGTGGCGGGCGGCGTGGGCGGCGATGCGGGGGCCGATCGCGGCGGCCCGTTCGGCAGGGGTGGGACGGGTGGCGGACTCGGTGGTCGGCTGGAGTGTGCTGGTCATGCAACCAATGTCGGACCGGCCCCGGCGGGGCCTCCAGTCCATGAATGCGACCCGGCTGGTCCAGGTTCTGGACTACCCCGGCGGGTCGCGCGGGAGGACCATGGAGGGATGCCCGACTACGGCAACTACTGCCCCGTCTCCATGGCCGCCGAGGTGGTCGCGGACCGCTGGACGCCGCTCATCATCCGCGAGCTGGTGCTCGGGAACACCCGCTTCAACGACATCGCCCGCGCACTGCCGGGCATCTCGCGCTCGCTGCTCGTGCAGCGCCTGCGCCACCTCGAGCGCCGCGGGGTGCTCGAGACCTGGCCGGCGCCGACGGGTCGCGGCAGCGAGTACCACCTGACACCGGCCGGGCGCGACCTCGAGCGGGTGATCGACAGCCTCGGGCGCTGGGCGATCGAGTGGCTCTTCGAGGAGCTGCGCCCCCACGACGTCGCGCCGACGACCCTGATGTGGTGGATGCACCGGCGCGTCGACCTCCAGCGGCTGCCACCGGGCCGCACGGTCGTGGAGTTCCGGCACACCGCGCCGGAGGCCGTGACCATCTGGCTGGTCATGGAGCGCACCGAGGTGTCGGTCTGCCTGCAGCACCCCGGCTTCGCCGTCGACGTCGAGGTCACCGCGACCACGCCGGCCCTGTCCGACGTCTTCCAGGGCTACTGCTCGTGGGGCGAGGCCGTCGAGGCCGGCCGGGTCCAGGTCGCCGGTCTCCCCCGGCTCGTCGAGGCGCTGCCGCGCTGGTTCCTGTGGAGCCCGTGGGCCGCGGTGACCCGGGAACGGGCGGATCGCGCGCTGACTAACTAGAACCTGTTCTAGAGTCTGCGGCGTGGGTACCTACGCAGTCACCGGCTCGGCCTCCGGCATGGGCGCCGCCGTCCTCGCCCGGCTCGTCGCCGAGGGTCACACCGTCATCGGCGTCGACCTCCGGGAGGGGGACGTCGTGGCGGACCTCGCCACCGCGGACGGGCGTCGTACGGCGGCCGCCGCCGTCCTCGAGCGAGCCGGCGGCGTCCTCGACGGCGCGGTGCTGGCCGCGGGCCTGGGCCCGGCACCGGGCCGGGACCGCGCCCGGCTGATCGCGGAGGTCAACTACCTCGGGGTCGTCGAGCTGCTCGACGCCTGGCGCCCGGCGCTGGCCGCCGCCGAGCGGGCCAAGGTGGTCGTCTTCTCCAGCAACTCCACGACGACCGTGCCGATGGTTCCGCGCCGTGCGGTCCGCGCCCTGCTGGCGCGCGACGTGCCGAAGGCGCTCGGCACGCTGCGCAGGTTCGGGCGGATGGCGCCGACCTTCGCGTACGGCGCCAGCAAGATCGCCGTCAGCCAGTGGGTGCGCCGCGAGGCGGTCACCCCCGCATGGGCCGGCGCCGGCATCCGGCTCAACGCGATCGCGCCCGGCGCGATCCTCACCCCGCTGCTCGAGCAGCAGCTCGCGACGCCGGCCGAGGCGAAGCGGATCAAGGCCTTCCCGGTCCCGATCGGCGGCTTCGGCGACCCCGGGCAGCTGGCCGCGTGGGTGGTCTTCATGCTCTCCGACGCCGCGGACTTCCTGTGCGGCAGCGTGGTCTTCGTGGACGGCGGGTCGGACGCCTGGTTCCGCGCCGGCGACTGGCCGCGCGCGGTGCCGGCCGTCCGGCTGCGCGGCTACCTCAGGCGGATGAAGGAGTTCCGAGCGCAGCGCTGAGCCCGGCGACCAGCGCCGCCACGGGCGCCGCAGGCTCCGGTCCGGCCGGCAGGGTGGCGATGATCGCCCGCCGTGGCGCGTCCGGTACGGCGAGCGCCACCACGTCGCGCCGCAGGGCAGGCACCAGCAGCCCGGGGACCAGTGCGACCGCGTGCCCGGCCGCGACCAGCGCCACCTTGCCCGCCAGGTCGGCGGCCGCGAGCTCGATCCGCGGCGCGAACCCGGCGGCCGCGCCGGCGGCGCGCAGCAGCGCGGCGGAGCCCTCGTTGTCCTCGGCCCAGGCCTCCGCGGCGAAGTCCGCGAGTCCCGCAGCGCCGGCCGCTGCCGGATGCCCCTCCGCGACGACCACCCGCATCACGTCCTCGCCGAGCCGCTGGCGCACGAGCCGGGCGTCGGCGGCGAGGCCGGGCGGGGCGTCGGTGACCACGGCGAGGTCGAGCACGCCGGTGGCGACGAGGTCCTCGAGCTCGGCGGTGAGCCCGGTGGTCAGGGTCCAGGCCGCGTCGAGCCCGCGCAGCGCGGCCGGCACCAGCCCGGCGGCGGCCGACGGGGTCGCACCGACGGCCACGACGCCCCGGCCGGATGCGGCCTCCCTCGTCGCGTGCACGGCCCGGTCCGCCGCAGCGAGGACGCCGCGGGCGTGCTGGGCGAAGGCGGTGCCGGCGGCCGTGGGCACCACCCCGCGCGCTCGGCGTTCGAGCAGGGCGACCCCGACCTCCCGCTCCAGCGTGGCGACCTGTCGGGAGATGGCGGACTGGGTGTAGCCGAGCTCGGCCGCGGCCGCCGAGAGCGAGCCGAGGCGGTGCACGGCGAGGAAGGTGCGCCAGCCAGTGAGGGTCATCCTGCCAACCTATGCGATCAGCGCATATCTGGCCTGCTGGAGTTGCGCTGGTCGCAGAGCCCTGCGACGGCCAGCATGGACGCCATGCACGTCACCGTCCTCGGGCTCGGCCACCTCGGCGCCGCCATCGCCGCCCGCCTCGCCGACCGCAACCACCACGTCACCACCTGGACCCGCTCCGGCGGCGGCACCGCCGCGACCGCGCCGGACGCCGTGCGCGACGCCGAGGTCGTGCTGCTCTGCCTCTATGACGCCGCCGCCTGCCGCGCCGTGCTCGACACCGTGCGCACCCGCCTGCCCGTCGAGGCGGTCGTCGTGAACACCGCGACCGTCGGCCCGGACGAGGCGGTCGAGCTGGCCGCGCTCGCACCGCGGATCCTGCACGCGCCGGTCCTCGGCTCGACCGGGGCGGTCGCTGCCGGCACCCTCACCTTCCTTGCCGGAGGCGCGCCCGGCCCGGCCGCCGCGGTCCTCGCCGACCTCGGCACCGTCGTCGACTGCGGCACGCCGGCCACCGCTGCTGCCGCGAAGCTCGTCGCCAACGGCGTGCTCGCCGACGCGCTGCTCACCGTGCGCGCGGCCCGCACCCGCGCCGCCGCGCTCGACCTGCCCCCTCACCTCGCGCTGGACGTCCTCGAGCGGACCGCACTCGGCGGCCTGGTCCGGGCCAAGCGCGACCGGCTGGAGGCCCCCGACGCCACCCCCGCCGACTTCGCGGCCAGCGCCCTCGCCAAGGACGTCGCGCTGCTCGCCGGCGCGCTCGCCCCCGGCAGCGACATCGCCGGACTCCTCACCCCGGCCCACGCCGACCCGGCGGTCCTCGCGCCGCTGCGCGACTACGCGGCGGGCCATGCGACCGGCGATGCGTCGTACCACCGGCGGGCGTTCCTGCCGACCGCCCACGTCGAGGGACTGCGCGAGGGGCGCTTCACGTCGTGGACGTTGGAGGAGTACTGCGCGCTGTTCACCGGCTCCCCCGCGCCCGACGAGCCGACGCGGCGGCGCCGGGTCGACCGCGTCGACGTCACCGGCAGCACCGGCACCGCGACGATGACGCTGCACCACGGGCCGGACGTCTTCACCGACTCCTTCGCGCTGCTGCGCGTCGACGGCGCCTGGCGGATCGCGAACAAGACCTACCACCGGGCGTGACCGGAGCCACCTGAAACGAGTTGCGCAACTAGTTGCATAGCGTCGCCGTCTGGGGCACGCTGGGGCCATGGCCCTCGAGCACGCGATCCTCGTGTCGCTGAGTGAGCGCGCCGCCTCCGGCTCCGACCTGGTGCGACGCTTCGACGCCTCGATCGGGTTCTTCTGGTCCGCGACGCACCAGCAGATCTACCGCGTCCTAGGCCGGATGGAGGGCGACGGCTGGATCACCTCCGAGGCCGTCGCGCAGGCCGACCGCCCCACCAAGAAGATCTATGGCGTCACGGACGCCGGCCGCGCCGAGCTCGCCCGCTGGATCGGCGAGCCGACCACACCCGACGCGATGCGCAGCAGCGTCAGCGTCAAGATGCGCGGGGCGTCGTACGGCGACCGGGCGGCACTCCTCGACGACCTGCGCCGCCAGCTCGACGAGCACACCAAGCGGCTCTCGCTCTACGAGTACCTCGCCGCCCGCGACTTCCCCGACCCCGGCGCGCTGGCCGGCGCCGACCTCGACATCTACCTCGTGCTGCGCGGCGGCCTCCTCATGGAGGAGTTCTGGATCCGCTGGCTGACCGAGTACCTCGACGCCCACACCCGCAAGGAGTCCCGATGACCACCTACCCCCTGCTCACGACCCCGGCCACCGTCGGCGGCCTCGAGCTCCAGTCCCGTGCGGTGATGGGCTCGATGCACACCGGTCTCGAGGACCGGCCCTGGCACGTCGACGAGCTGGCGGCGTACTTCGCCGAGCGCGCGGCCGGCGGCGTCGGCCTGATCGTCACCGGCGGCTACTCCCCCAACGTGCGCGGGTGGCTGCTGCCGTTCGGCTCGCAGATGACCACCCGCCTCAACGCCCACCGTCACCAGCGGGTGACCGAGGCGGTCCACGCCCACGGCGGGAGGATCGCGCTGCAGCTGCTGCACGCCGGCCGCTACGGCTACACGCCGTTCAGTGTCTCGGCGAGCGCGACCAAGTCGCCGATCACGCCGTTCAAGGCGTCCGCCCTGTCCGGCCGCGCGGTCGAGCGCACCATCGACGACTTCGTCGCCTCCGCCAAGCTCGCGCAGAAGGCGGGGTACGACGGCATCGAGGTGATGGGCTCCGAGGGCTACCTGATCAACCAGTTCCTCGCGTCGCGCACCAATCGTCGTACCGACAAGTGGGGCGGGTCGGCCGAGAACCGGATGCGCTTCCCCGTCGAGGTGGTGCGCCGGATCCGCCAGGAGCTGCCGGACTTCTTCGTGATGTACCGGATGTCGCTGCTCGACCTGGTGCCCGACGGCCAGACCTGGGCCGAGACCGTCGAGCTCGCGCACAAGCTCGAGGAGGCCGGTGCCAGCGTCTTCAACACAGGCATCGGCTGGCACGAGGCGCGGGTGCCCACGATCGTCACCAGTGTCCCGCGCGGTGCCTGGGTCGACAGCACGCTGCGCCTCAAGGCCGAGGTCTCGATCCCGGTGTGTGCGAGCAACCGGATCAACACCCCCGACGTCGCGGAGTCCGTGCTGGAGCAGGGCGTCGACCTGGTCTCGATGGCCCGCCCGTTCCTCGCCGACGCCGATCTCGTCGCCAAGGCCCGCGACGGTCGCGCCGACGAGATCAACACCTGCATCGGCTGCAACCAGGCCTGCCTCGACCACACCTTCCAGGCCAAGCGGGCCTCCTGCCTGGTCAACCCGCGCGCCTGCCACGAGACGACGCTGGTGCTCAGCCCGACCCGTCGCGCGAAGCGGGTCGCGGTCGTCGGCGGTGGCCCCGCCGGACTGGCGACAGCCGTCAGCGCCGCCGAGCGCGGCCACGACGTCACCCTGTTCGAGGCCTCCGAGGAGCTGGGCGGCCAGTTCCGGCTGGCGATGCAGATCCCCGGCAAGGAGGAGTTCGCCGAGACCCTGCGCTACTTCCGCCGCCGCATGGAGGTCCTCGGCGTCAACGTGAAGCTCGCGACCCGCGCGACGCCCGACCTGCTGGCCGGGTACGACGAGGTCGTGGTCGCGACCGGCGTCGAGCCGCGCACGCCGGCCGTCCCGGGCATCGACCACGCGAAGGTCGTCTCCTACCCGGACGCGATCACCGGCCGGGTGGCCGTGGGCGCGAAGGTCGCGGTGATGGGTGCCGGCGGCATCGGCTTCGACGTGACCGAGCTGCTGGCGCACGCGCCGGAGACCCTCGAGGAGTGGAAGGCGCACTGGGGCGTCGCCGATCCGGCAGTCGTCCGCGGCGGCGTCACGGACAAGACGCCGCGCACCCCGGCCCGCGAGGTCTGGCTGCTGCAGCGCAAGGAGTCCGCGCAGGGCAAGGGCCTCGGCAAGACGTCGGGCTGGGTGCACCGCGCAGCGGTCAAGGACCTCGGCGTGCACCAGCTCAGCGGGGTCAGCTACGACCGGGTCGACGACGCCGGCCTCCACATCACCGTCGACGGGACCTCGCAGGTGCTCGACGTCGACCACGTCGTCGTGTGCGCGGGCCAGGAGTCCGTCCGCGGTCTGTACGACGACCTGGTCGCCTCGGCCTTCCCCGGCCGGGTGCACCTGATCGGCGGCGCGGACCTCGCTGCCGAGCTGGACGCCAAGCGCGCGATCAAGCAGGGCACCGAGCTGGCGGCGGCGCTGTGAGCAGCGCGTTCCGGGCGGCCGTGGAGGCCCGTGACGTCGCGGCGATGCGGGCCTGCCTGGCCGAGGACGTCGTCTTCCGCAGCCCCGTCGCCCACAAGCCCTATGCGGGCAAGGCGATCACCGGCGCGATCCTGGCGAACGTGATCGAGGTGTTCCAGGACTTCCGCTACGTGCGTGAGCTCGAGGACGCCACCGGCCACGCCCTCGTGTTCGAGGCGACCGTCGACGGCCTCGAGCTCACCGGCTGCGACTTCCTCGTCCTCGACGAGGAGGGCCTGATCACCGACTTCATGGTGATGGTGCGCCCGCTCAGGGCCGCCCAGGCGCTGGCCGAGCAGATGGGTGCGCGGTTCGACGCCATCGTGGCGCTCGCGTCCGAGGCGACATAACGACGAGCTCGGACGACGGAACTCGCGCCTGGACGAGGAAGCTTCCTCGTCCAAGCGCGAGTTTCACCGGTCGGCCGGTGAAACTCACTACAACGCCGGGTTGTCGGCGTCGCCGGGCCGCACGTCGCCGCGCCAGCCGCCGGTCTCGGTGCCGCGGGTCTCGATGAACTGCTTGAAGCGCTCGAGGTCGCCCTCGGTGCGCCGGTCGATGATCCGCAACGCGTCCCCGGTCTTCTCCACGATGCCCTCGGGCTCGAACTCCATCCGCAGGGTGACCCGCGTCGCGCTACCGAGCTCGTCGGGCGCGAAGGAGACGGTGCCGTCGTTCTTCGTGCCGTCGAGGGCGCGCCAGGTGATCCGCTCGTCGGGGGTCTGGTCGACGATCTCCGCGTCCCACTCGCGGTGCACGCCCGCGATGTCGGCGCGCCAGTGCAGGTGGGTGTCGTCGAGCTGGCGGACCTCCTCGACGCCCTCCATGAAGGACGGGAAGGTCTCGAACTGGGTCCACTGGTCGTAGGCCGTGCGGACGGGAACCTCGACAGTGACGGACTTCTCGATCGTGCTCATGGGTTCGTGCTCCTCTCGTCGGTTCACCGGGCGGTACCCGACGGCTCGGCGCGATACCCGGCGTCGTCTTCATGTTTCCTTCATGAAGGCCTCCCTAGCGTCGCCGCCATGAGCATCCGATTCACCGATGACCTCAAGCTCCGCACGCCGGCGCCGGCGCCGATCCACACCGTCAGCGAGCTGCGGCGGCGGCTGGCGCTGAACGGGGCCCCGGTCGAGGTCGTCGTCGAGGCGGTCCGGGGATGGCTCGCGGACAACGACGTGTCGCCGACGCTGGCGACGAGCATCGCGCGCAGCCCGTACGCCGCCGCGCTGGCGCCGGAGGGCGACGTACCGCCGGCCTGACCCGCGCGCCACCTCGCACCGTGCGCGCACCTTGCTGGCGCGCACCTCCACCCCGTTGTCCGCCCAGCACCGTAGGGTGCCACGCATGGGGATCGAGTTCCGCGACGTCGGCAAGACCTACCCCGACGGCACCGTCGCCGTCACGGGCTTCTCGTGCACCGTCCCTTCCCACCGCACCCTCGCGCTGGTCGGCACCTCGGGGTCGGGCAAGACGACGCTGATGCGGATGGTCAACCGCATGGTCGAGCCCACCACGGGCTCGGTCCTGATCGACGAGCGCGACGTCCGCGACCTCGACAAGGTCGATCTGCGCCGCTCGATCGGCTACGTCCCGCAGGCCGGCGGACTGCTCCCCCACCGGCGCGTGGTCGACAACGTCGCGACCGTCCCGGTCCTCACCGGTACGCCGAAGCGCGCGGCCCGCGAGGCCGCGCTGGCCCTGCTCGAGCGGGTCGGGATCGACCCCGCGCTGGGGAAGCGCTACCCGGTGCAGCTCTCGGGCGGCCAGCAGCAGCGGGTCGCGGTGGCGCGGGCGCTGGCCGCGGACCCCAACATCTTGTTGATGGACGAACCGTTCGGCGCGGTCGACCCGATCGTGCGGCGTGGCCTGCAGGACCAGCTGCTGCAGCTGCAGGCCGAGCTCGGCAAGACCATCGTGCTGGTCACCCACGACATCGACGAGGCGTTCCGGCTCGGTGACGAGGTCGTCATCCTGCGCACCGGCGGGATCGTCGCGCAGACCGGCACCCCCAAGGAGATCGTCGCCGCACCGGCCGACGACTTCGTGCGCGACTTCATCGGCTCCGACCGCGCGGAGCGGGCGCTGCGCACCGTCGACGTCGACGGCCGCAAGGTGGTGGTCGACGGCGACGGCCGGCCGGTGGGTGTCCTCGCGTGACCTGGCTCGACGCCAACCGCGCCTACGTCCTGGACATGCTCGTCCAGCACCTGCGGCTGTCGGTGCCCGCCATCGTGGTCAGCGTGCTGGTCGCGATCGTGCTCGGCCGGGTCGCCTGGCGCTGGCCGCGCGCCGGCACCGTCGTGCTCGGCACCGCGAGCCTGCTCTACTCCGTGCCCGCCCTGCCGCTGCTCATCGTGATCCCCGTCCTGCTCGGCATCCCGCTGCGCTCCGGCCTCACCCTGGTCGTCGCGCTCGCCGTCTACGGCACCGCCCTGCTGGCCGGCACCGCAGCCGACGCGTTCCGCTCCGTCGACGCCCGCGTGCGCGAGGCGGCCGAGGCGATGGGCTACTCGCGCTCCGGGCTGTTCTGGAAGGTCGACCTACCGCTCGCCGTACCCGTGCTGCTGTCGGGGATCCGGGTGATCACGGTCAGCACGGTCAGCCTGGTCACCATCGGCGCCCTGGTCGGCATCCCGAGCCTGGGCAACCTGCTCACCGACGGCTTCCAGCGCGACATCCGCGCCGAGATCGTCACCGGCGTCGTCGGCACCATGCTGCTCGCCGTCGCCCTGGACGTGCTGCTCGTCGCCATCGGCCGGGTCGCCACGCCCTGGCGGACGGCCACTCCGACGGGAGCGGCGAGGTGAACCTCTTCGCCGACGCCCTGGCCTGGATCGCCGACGGCGCCCACTGGGGCGGGCCGGGCGGCATCGACCACCGGATCGTGCAGCACCTGCTGGTCACCTTCGCCGCGGTCGCCATCGCCGCCGTGCTCGCGATCCCGCTCGGCATCCTGATCGGACACACCGGCCGCGGCCGGCTGGTCGTGGTCGCGCTCGCCGGGGCCGTGCGAGCGGTCCCGACCCTCGGCCTGCTCACCCTGCTCGGACTCGCGCTCGGGATCGGCCTGCAGGCGCCGCTGCTCGCGCTGGTCGCGCTGGCGTTCCCGTCGCTGCTCGCCGGCGCCTACGCCGGCATCGAGGCCGCCGACCGCGGAGCCGTCGACGCCGCCCGCGCGGTCGGGATGAGCGAGTGGCAGCTGGTCACCCGGGTCGAGATCCCGCTCGGCGCCGACGTCCTGCTCGGTGGGGTGCGGGCAGCGACGCTGCAGGTCGTCGCCACTGCCACCCTGGCGGCGTACATCTCCGACACCGGCCTCGGCCGCTACCTGTTCTCCGGCCTCAAGTCCCGGCACTACGACGAGATGCTCGCCGGCGCGCTGCTCGTGGCGGCGTTGGCCCTCGTGCTCGACCTCACCATGGCTGCCCTGCAGCGGGCCAGCCGCCCCACCACCCGAAAGGTTCCGTCATGACCCGCACCCCCCGCCGATCCACAGCGGTCGGTCTCGCCCTGGTCGCGGCTGCCGCGCTCTCCCTCACCGCGTGCGGCAGCGACGACCCGCTCAGCACGGGCGACAAGGGCGGCGACACGATCGTGATCGGCTCGCAGGACTACTACTCCAACGAGATCATCGCCGAGGCCTACGCCCAGGCGCTCGAGGCCGCCGGCATCAAGGTCGAGCGCGACCTCCGGATCGGCCAGCGCGAGGGCTACCTCCCCGAGATCGAGAGCGGCTCGATCGACCTGTTCCCGGAGTACACCGGCCCGCTGCTGCAGGTCTGGAAGCCCGACACCAAGGCCCGCCTGGCCGACGACGTGTACGCCGAGCTCGAGGACGCCGCCGAGGAGAAGGGCCTGGAGGTGCTGGACCAGTCGCCGGCCACCGACCAGGACTCCTACGTCGTGACCCGGGCGTTCGCCGAGAAGTACGGACTGACGACGATCGACGACCTCGCGAAGGTCACCGAGAAGATGACCTTCGGCGCCAACTCCGAGGCCGAGGACCGCCCCAACGGTCCCAAGGGACTCAAGAAGGCGTACGGCGTCGACGTGGCCTTCACGCCGATCGAGGACGGCGGCGGCCCGCTCACCGTCAAGGCCCTCAAGGACGGCTCGATCCAGCTCGCGATCATCTACACCGGCGACCCGTCGATCAAGAAGAACGACCTGGTCGCCCTCGAGGACACCAAGGGACTGTTCCTCGCCTCCCACGTCGTCCCGGTCGCCAGCGACGACCTGAGCGACAAGGCCGTGGGTGTAATCAACAAGGTCAGCGCCGCCATGTCGCCCGAGGACCTGGTCGACCTCGACGCCCGCAGCGTCGACGAGGAGCTGCCGGCCGCGACCATCGCGAAGGACTGGCTCGAGAAGGAAGGCCTTCTGTGACCCTTGCGGTCACCGGTGCGACGGGAGGGCTCGGGGGACGCGTCGCCCGGGCCCTCGCGGCGCGCGGCGTCGAGCAGCGGCTGCTGGCGCGCGATCCGAGCCGCGCCCCCGAGCTGCCCGGCGCGACGGTCGTCCGCTCGACGTACGGCGACAGCGAGCTGGCGGCCGCCTCGCTCGAGGGCGTGCGCATCCTGCTCATGGTCTCGGCCGCCGAGTCGGCCGACCGCCTCGAGCAGCACCTGACGTTCGTCGATGCGGCAGCGGCGGCCGGGGTCGAGCACGTCGTCTACACCTCGTTCCTCGGCGCCGCGCCCGACGCCACCTTCACCCTGGCGCGCGACCACTGGGCGACCGAGCAGCACCTGCGTGCCTCCGGGATGGGGTTCACCTTCCTGCGCGACAGCTTCTACCTCGACTTCCTGCCCGACCTGGTCGGCGAGGACGGCGTGATCCGCGGCCCGGCCGGCGACGGGCGGGTGGCGGCGGTGACCCGCGACGACGTCGCGGCCTGCGCGGTCGCCGTGCTCCTCGCGCCCGCGGACCACGCCGGCGCCACCTACGACCTCACCGGGCCGGCCGCGCCGACCTTGACCGAGGTCGCCGAGATCCTGACCGCCCACACCGGCCGCCGGGTCAGCTACCACGACGAGACCGTCGAGGAGGCCTACGCGTCGCGGCTGCGCTGGGAGGCCCCGCAATGGCAGTACGACGCCTGGGTCTCCACCTACACCGCGATCGCCGCGGGCGAGATGGCCGGCGTGACCGACCACGTGGAGCGGTTGACCGGGCGCGCGCCGACCGGGCTCGCGGCCTACCTCGACAGCGCCTCGGCCGAGCGCCAGAATCCCTGACATGACCGCTGCTGCGCTGGTGTTCGCCAGCCTCGCCGCCCTGCTCCACGTCTACATCTGGGTGATGGAGTCGCTGACCTGGACCAGCGCCCGCACCCGCGCCACCTTCGGCACCAGCCAGGCCGAGGCGGAGGCGACGAAGGAGCTGGCCTTCAACCAGGGCTTCTACAACCTCTTCCTGGCCCTCATCACCGCGGGCGGCATCGTGGCGTTCGGCGCGGAGGACGACCGGGTGGGCGCGACGCTGGTGTTCTGCGGCGCGGGCTCGATGGTCGCCGCGGGCCTGGTCCTGCTGCTGTCCTCGCCCGGCAAGGCGCGCGCCGCGATCACCCAGCTCGCCCTCCCGGCCGTCGCCGTGGTGCTGCTCGCCGTCGCGCTGGCCTGACCCGGGTTCCCGCTCGGGCGCCGGGTACCGCCCGGCGCATGGACGACACCACCTCCACCACTCCGCTCCGCGCGCTCGTGCTCTGCTGCACCCTCAAGGCGACACCCGCGCCCTCCAGCTCCGAGCTGCTCGGGCGCCGCGTGCTCGGGGCGCTCGAGGAGCACGACGTGCAGGGCACGCTGGTGCGCGTCGTCGACCACCACGTCGCCTTCGGCGTCAGCACCGACGAGGGTGACGGCGACGAGTGGCCGTTGATCCGGCGACAGGTCCTCGACGCCGACATCCTGGTGATCGCCACCCCGATCTGGATGGGGCAGCCGGCCTCGGTGTGCAAGGTGGTTCTCGAGCGGCTCGACGCCGAGCTCGGCGAGACCGACGACGAGGGCAGGATGCCCACCTCCGGCAAGGTCGCGGGCGTCGCGGTGGTCGGCAACGAGGACGGCGCCCACCACGTCTGTGCCGAGGTGTTCCAGGCGCTGAGCGACGTCGGGTTCACCATCCCCGCCAACGGGGTCACCTACTGGGTCGGCGAGGCGATGCAGTCGACGGACTACCAGGACCTCGACCCGGAGCCGGAGAAGACCGCCGGGACGACGAAGACGTTGGCGGCCAACGCCGCCCACCTGGCGCGGCTCCTGCGCGGGTCCGCCTACCCCGCGTGAGTCAGTCGCGCACCAGCACGAAGAAGTACGGCGCCGCGCCGCGCAGGTCCATGCACCCGAGCAGGGTGTCGTCGTCGACTCGGCGGAACAGGTCGATGATCGGCAGGTGGTCGTAGCTCATCCCCGCGGTGACCACGCCCCGGTACTCCACGTTGCGCAGCCGGGCCCGCGGCCGCTTCGTGCGCAGAGCCGGCAGGGCCGCCCCCATCACCGTGCGGCCGCGGGCCACCACGCCGGACGGGATCTTGTCGACCACGCCGAACGGGATCCGGCGCGGGTCGACCGAGACGATGTCGCCGGACGGCGCCCGGAACAGCAGCGGGTGCACCTCGTCGACGGAGTCGAACTGCTTGCCGTACCAGCCCGACGCCGCCAGCAGCCCGTCCATGGGATGACCGGTCGCGAGCTCGCGGCCGTGCCAGCGGCCGGTGATCTCGTCGGCCCGCACGGCCGGGAGGCTGTCGAACAGCGCCAGGGCGTCGGAGAGGGTGCAGGCGGGCTCGAGCGCGGCCAGCCGGTCACTGGGAATGACAGTCATGCTGTCATTGTCACCCACGCGTGGAACAGCGGCACACCGTCCCACGCACCGCCCCGGGCCACGGCGACCACGGCGTGCGGGCGGTCGAAGGCAAGCTCGACGCGCCGCACCCGGCGCTCGACGTACGACGGCATCCCGGCCGCCCGCACCGAGAGCGCCGTGACGGCGGCGGCCCGGAACCCGTCGGCGTCGTAGGTCGCGGTGGCGGCCTGCACGCACTCCAGGTCGATCCCCTCGCGCAGCGCCTCGGGTGGCAGCAGCCCGGCGACAACGCGACCGACCTCGGCGACACCGGGCGCGGCGCTGAGGTCGTGCCGGGCATAGGCCTTCCACGCGGGGAGCCGGCTGGTCCACAGCTCGGCGCCGTCCTGGGGCGCCTGCCGGGCGGCGAACGACTCGACGACCTCACGCACCCGCCAGGCGTGGCCGTCGGCCATCGGCCCGGAGGGCCGGTCGCCCGCGGCGAGCCCGCCGCCGAGGCGGTGGGCCACGACCTCGTCGACGGCGCGCCACACGTCCGCCGCAGCGACGCCGGGAGCCGCGATCACGCTGAGCACGTCGATGCCGTCGTCGGTGGGCGGGCACGCGAGCGCCACGACACCGGCGGCCTCGGTGGCGACGAGGGCCTGGAGCCCGTCGTCGAGCAGCAGCCGCCCGTCGCGGTCGGCCTGCAGCCGCGCGCGCCAGCGCGGCTCGGTGACCAGGGCGGAGGCGAGCAGCAGCAGGGTGCGGGCGTCGACCTGGGCCGGGAAGGTGGGGATCAGGCCGCGGGTGTGCTCGCGGGCCCAGGCGTCGAGGGCGGCCTGGCCGGGCAGCGGACCGACCGGGACCGGTCCCGGCACGGGAGCGCGCAGCGTCAGGTCGGGACGCACCCAGCCGCCGAGGGCGGCGCCCACGGCGGGGTGCGGGTCGGCGAGCAGGGCGCCCACCGTCGCCGTGGCGTCCACGGCCGGCACTCCCAGCGCGTCCTCCAGCGCGCGCCGGTCGGCGGGGTCGGTCACCGACTCCGCCACGGCGGCGAGCAGCAGCCAGAGCCCGGTGGCCGACAGGATCGGCGCCTCGGCGAGGCCGAGCCGCTCGCGCAGCCGGGCCGCGTGGTCGCGCTGCGCGGCCGCCGTACTCGCGTCCAGCGCCGGGGTCACGACAGCTCTCCGGCCCGCTTCTTGACCTCGGCCCACGAGAACCGCTGCCGCAGCGTCGCCCCGCTCGGTACGCCGTCCCGGGCCTTGGCCCAGGCGGCGTAGTCGGCGAACGAGCCGGCGCTGCCGGGCTCGGCGAGGTAGCGCGCCACGATCGCCACCACGTCGTCGTCGCTCCACCGGCGGCTGGTGGAGCGGGTCTTGTTGGTGGCGACGCCGGCGTGCGCACAGGCGGCGTTCCACGACCCGAACCGGCGGATCAGCAGGGCGGGCGAGGCCGCGTTGCGCTGGCGCTGCCAGCCGTCGTACCCCGCCGCCGTCAGCGGCTCGCCGAGCTCGGCGGCCGCGGCGGCGAGGTCGGCGGCGATCTGCTCGTCGGAGAACTCGGGGACCCGCATGTGGCCACCGTAGCCATCTCGCGCGCACTTGTCCGTCGAGGACGAAGGCCGCCGGGATCTTCGGTCGTCGTGGCCGTGACCGTCGACACAGTCGCGAACCTACGGTCGGGACACCCGCTGCGGCGGCCGTCCCGAAGGAGCCAGACCGATGCCTTTCCTCACCCCCGATGCCCCACCCGCCGACCCCGCGGACCTGCTCGCCCGTCCCCGTCAGGAGCGGATCCGCTTCCTCGCCACCTTCTGGGCCGAGTACGGCTTCGGCACCCCGAAGATGGTGCACACGATCTACATCGTGAAGCTGCTCGTCCTCCACATCGGCGGCGGCGTCGCGCTCGCGACGCTCACCTCCGGTGTCGGCGGCCCGCTCGACGTCGCGCAGTGGTGGGACCAGCCGGTGATCTACCAGAAGCTCGTGCTGTGGACGCTCTTCCTCGAGCTGTTCGGCATCGGCGGCACCTGGGGCCCGCTGGCGGCGCACTTCAAGCCGATGACCGGCGGCATCTCCTACTGGGCGCGACCGGACACGATCCGGCTCCCTCCCTGGCCGGGCAAGGTGCCGTTCACCTCGGGCGACAACCGCAGCGTGTTCGACGTGCTGCTGTACCTCGCGACCCTGGCCTGCTTCCTGGTCGGCATCGTCGCGGGCGGCAGCACCCGGATCGACGGCTTGGGCGGCATCGAGATGGTCGACCCGCGCTTCATGGCCCTCTCCGCCGCGCTGCTGGTGCTCTGCGGCCTGCGCGACAAGATCCTGTTCCTCGCCGCCCGCGGCGAGCAGTACCTGCCGATCCTCCTGATCTCCAGCCTCGCCGGCAGCGTGCTCACCCTCGTCGACTTCGTCGTGGCGGCGAAGCTCGTCATCGTGATCGTCTGGGTGGGTGCGGCGATCTCCAAGATGAACGCGCACTTCGAGAACGTCGTCCCGCCGATGGTCTCCAACGCGCCCTTCGCCCCCAAGATCGTCAAGCGCGCGCACTACCGCTCGCTGCCCGACGACCTCAAGCCCTCGCGGATCGCCTGGTTCATGGCCCACGTCCTCGGTACGACGGCAGAGCTGGTCGTCCCCCTGGTCCTGCTGTTCAGCACCAGCTGGACCATCACCCTGCTCGCGGTCGGCTCGATGGTGCTCTTCCACCTGTTCATCACCCAGACGTTCCCGCTCGCCGTACCGCTGGAGTGGAACATCCTGTTCGCCTACATCACCGTGTTCCTGTTCGCCGGCCACTTCGCGGGCGACGGCTATGGCGTGAGCGACTTCAGCCGGCCGTGGATGCTGCCGGTGCTCGCCGCCGCGCTCCTCTTCTTCCCGGTGCTCGGCAACCTTCGCCCCGACCTGGTCTCCTTCCTCCCCTCGATGCGGCAGTACGCCGGCAACTGGGCCTCGGCCACGTGGGCGTTCGCGCCCGGCGCCGAGGCGAAGCTCAACCAGCTCAAGAAGCCCGCGAAGAACCAGATCGACCAGCTCGTCGAGGGCATGGGCTACCCACAGGACGTCGCGGAGATGACCATGCAGATGACGCTCGCCTGGCGCTCGATGCACAGCCAGGGCCGGGGCCTGTTCTCGGTGATGCAGGACTACCTGGGCGAGGAGTACGAGTCCTACTCGTTGCGCGAGGCCGAGTTCTGCTGCAACTCGGTCATCGGCTGGAACTTCGGCGACGGCCACCTGCACGACGACCAGCTGATCGAGGCGATCCAGAAGCGGATCGGCTTCGCTCCCGGCGAGTTCGTCGTGGTCTGGGTCGAGTCGCAGCCGATCCACAAGAAGACCCAGGAGTACTTCGTGATGGACGCGGCGCTCGGCATCGTCGAGCGCGGCACCTGGCTGGTCTCCGACTGCGTCAGGGAGCAGCCGTGGCTGCCCAACGGCCCGGTCCCGACCACCGTCACCTGGCGGCGCGCCACCGCCGAGGTGCCCGCATGAGCCCGCTCGCCGAGATCCCCTTCGCCCGCGCTGCACAGGACCCCACCGGGTCCTGCCTCCGCGACGGCGAACGGGCCTTCGACAACGCGAGGTTCGCGGCCGACGTACGGCGGCTCGCGCAGCGGCTCGGTGCTCTCGGGATCGCACCGGGCGACACGGTCGCGGTGATGCTGCCGAACTGCGCGGAGATCGTCACGACCATGTTCGCCGCCTGGTACCGAGGATCCGCGCTGACTCCGGTCAACGCGGCGCTCACCGACGACGAGGCCCGCTACCAGCTGCAGGACTCCGCGGCCGCGGTGCTGGTGGGCGACGAGCGGGCGCGCGAGCTGGCCGCGTCGGTCGGGATCGCCTGGCTGGACGCGGCGTCGATCGACGGCGACGACCTCGCCGTGGAGCCGGACGACGGCCCGGCCGCGGCGGCCGACGACTTCGCGCTGATCATCTACACCAGCGGCACGACCGGGCGGCCCAAGGGCGTGCTGCTCGACCACGCCAACCTGGACGCGATGAGCGGCTCGCTGGTCGAGCACTTCTCGCTGAGCGCGGCGGACACCAGCCTGCTGGTCCTGCCGCTGTTCCACGCGAACGGGCTGATCGCGGGCACCCTCGCGCCGCTGCGCGCGGGCGGCGACGTGGTGGTCGCGCCCCGGTTCGCCCCCGACACCTTCTGGGAGCTCGTCGAGACCGCCCGGCCGACGTACTTCTCCGCGGTGCCGACGATCTACGCCGTGCTCGACGCCCGCACCACCAGGGAGGTGGACACCTCCTCGCTGCGGTTCCTGGTGTGCGGGGCGGCGCCGATGCCGGCCGAGCTGATCATGCGGTTCGAGAAGCGGTTCGGGGTGCCGGTGCTCGAGGGCTACGGCCTCTCGGAGAGCAGCGTCGCCTCGAACATCAACCCGCTCGACGGACCTCGCAAGCCCGGCACCGTCGGCATCGCCCTGCCGGGCCAGGAGGTCGCGGTCGTCTCGCCGTCCGGCGAGCACCTGCCGCCGGGCGCGCGCGGCGAGGTGGTGATCCGCGGCGCGAACGTGATGCGTGGCTACCTGGGCAGGCCCGAGGAGACGGCGAAGGTGATCAAGGACGGGTGGCTGCACACCGGCGACGTCGGGATCGTCGACGAGGACGGGTACCTGCGCATCGTCGACCGGATCAAGGACCTGATCATCCGCGGCGGCGAGAACATCTACCCCAAGGAGATCGAGGAGTGCCTCTACGCCCACCCTGCGGTGCTCGAGGCGGCCGTCGTCGGCCGGCCGGACGCGGTGCTGGGCGAGGTCCCGGTCGCCTACGTCGCCCCGCGGCCGGGTCGCGTCGTGGCACCCGAGGAGCTGCGTGTCCACTGCGCGGCGCGTCTCGCGCGCTACAAGGTGCCCGAACAGTTCGAGGTCCGCACCGAGCTGCCCAAGAACTCGGTCGGCAAGCTGGTCAAGGGGTTGCTACGTGAGCCGAGCCAGGTCTGACCCGACGCTGCCCCCGTCTGCGAGGATGCCGGTCGTGGCTGAGCGAACCGGTGCCGACGGCGCCGACCTCGTCGAGGTGGTCGCGGCCGCACTGCAGTCGCGGCTCGCCGACCTCACCGGCGCGCTCCGCGACCGGCTCGCGACGCGGATCGAGGAGCTCGACGGCGACGCCGTCATCATCGACCTGCTCTACGCGAGCATCGAGGGCAACATCGAGAACATCCTCAACGCACTGCGCCACGACATCGCCCTCGACAAGATCGAGCCGCCGTCGGCGGCCTACGAGTACGCCCGGCGGCTCGCCCAGCGCGGGGTCGCGGTGAGCGCGCTGGTCCGTGCCTACCGGCTCGGCCAGCAGAACCTGCTCGAGCTGGTCTTCGCCGAGTGCCAGCGAATGGACGCGCCCGCGCCGGCCCGGGCCGCGGCGTACGAGAAGGTCGTCGAGGTCACCTTCGACTACATCGACTGGATCTCCCAGCGGGTGATCACCGTCTACGAGGAGGAGCGCGAGCGTTGGCTGGCCGAGCGCAACAGCGCCCGGTCCGGCCGGGTCGACGAGCTGATCGCCGGCACCGTCACCGACGTCGACGCCGCCGAGAAGGTGCTCGGCCACCGGCTGCGCGTCAACCATCTCGGCGCCGTGCTGTGGGTGCACGAGACAGGCGCCCAGCAGGACCAGCTGACCCGCTTCACCCGGGCAGCGGCGGCGATCGCCGAACAGCTGGATGCACGCGGCGCTCCCCTGCTCGTGCCGCACGACCGGGCCACCGCCTGGGCCTGGTTCGCGGTCCCCGACGACCCTGACGGCGCCGTGCCCGACCTCGGCGCGCTGGCGTCCCGGCTCGCCGCGGTGGGCGAGCCGCCGGTGCCCCGCCTGGCGCTGGGCCGCCCGGCGCACGGGGTGGACGGCTTCCGGCGCACCCACCTCGAGGCGCTGCGGGCCCAACAGGTCGCGACCGTCGGGGACGACCCGCGCCGCTCGGTCACCAGCTTCGACGAGCCCGGGCTCAAGGTCGCCTCGCTGCTGACCCATGACCTCGACACCACGCGGACCTGGGTGCACGAGACACTCGGCGACCTCGCCCGCGACGACGAGCAGCACGAACGACTGCGGCACACGCTGCTGTTGTTCTTCCAGCACGACAGCAGCTACACCGCCACCGCCGAGGCGATGCTGATGCACAAGAACTCGGTGAAGTACCGGATCGCGTCCGCCGCGAAGGCACTCGGCCGCCCGATCGGGTCGGACCGGCAGGCGATCGAGCTCGCGCTGACCGCCTGCCACTGGCTGGGGCGCGCGGTCCTGGTCGAGGCCGGCCGAGCGTGACGACCGGGGCGCTTGTGCGCCGGGACCAAAGCCGGTCCCCCAAGTCCGGCCTCGCGGGACATGGGCGCCCGCGACGCGCTCGTCGTACGGTCGAACCATGACGGACGCCATCGTGATCGGCAGCGGGCCCAACGGCCTGACGGCCGCGCTGACCCTGGCCCGCGCCGGTGCACAGGTGAGCGTGCTGGAGGCGGCCGACGAGATCGGCGGCGGCACCCGCACCACGCAGCCGTTCGGCGAGGGGATCCTCGTCGACCACTGCGCCGCCTTCCACCCGATGGCCGTCGGCTCCCCCGCACTGGCCGGCCTGGAGCGCTACGGCCTGCAGTGGGCCTGGCCCGAGATCGACGCCGCCCACCCGCTCGACGACGCCGCCCCCGCGCTGCTGCACCGCTCGGTCGAGGAGACCGCGGCCGGCCTTGGCGCCGACGCGCGTCGCTGGAGGCTTCTGTTCGGCGGCCCGTCGCGCGCCTACGGCAAGCTCGCCGCCGACATCCTCGGACCGGTCGTCCACCTCCCCCGCCACCCGCTCCTGCTCGGCCGGTTCGGCGCCCCCACCGTCCTCCCGGCCGCGGTGCTGGCCCGGTTCTTCCGCACCGAGCAGGCCCGCGCCCTCTTCCTCGGTACGACGGCCCACGCGATGCGCCCGCTCACCGAGGTCGTCTCCTCCGCGATCGGCACCGGCATCCTCACCGCCGGCCACCACGACGGTTGGCCGGTCGTCGTCGGCGGCACCCAGGCGCTCACCGAGGCGCTGGCCAAGGCGCTGCTCGACCACGGCGGCCGGATCGAGACCGGGGCCCACGTGACCTCGCTCGACCAGCTGCCCGCCGCGGACGCCGTCCTGCTCAACCTCTCGCCGACCGCCGCCCTCGACCTGTACGGCGACCGGCTCCCCGCCGGCACCCGCCGCGCCTACCGCCGCTACCGCTACGGACCGGCCGCCTTCAAGGTCGACTTCGCCGTCGAGCAGGGCATCCCGTGGCGCGACGCCGACCTCACCCGCGCCGGCACCGTCCACCTCGGCGGCGGCCCCGCGGAGATCATCGCGAACGAGAAGGCGGTGAGCTCCGGCCGGATGCCCGAGCGCCCGTTCGTGCTCCTCGGCCAGCAGTACGTCGCCGACCCGTCCCGCTCCCGCGGCGACGTCCACCCGGTCTACAGCTACGCCCACGTCCCCGCCGGCTTCGACGGCGACGCCACCGAGGCGATCACCGCCCAGATCGAACGTTTCGCCCCCGGGTTCCGCGAGCGGATCGTCGGCGTCCACGTCACCTCGCCCGGGCAGTTCGCGGCCGGCAACACCAACTACGTCGGCGGCGACATCCTCACCGGCGCCAAGTCGCCGACCGCGCTGCTGCTCGGGCCGCGCCCCGGCCGCAACCCGTACCGGACCGGCGCCCGCGGGGTCTACCTGTGCTCGGCCGCCGCGCCGCCCGGCCCGGGGGCGCACGGCATGGCCGGCTTCCGCGCGGCCCAGCTGGCGATCAAGGACCTGGGGTTGGACTGAGATCGCTCAGGCACCGTCTGCCAGCATGGCCGGGTGACTGACCGTCAGGCGAGAGGGAGCATCCTGTGGTTCCGTCGGGACCTCCGGCTCGGTGACCACCCGGCCCTGCTGGCCGCCTCGGCGGGTGGCCCGGTGCTGCCGCTGTTCGTGCTCGACCCCGCGCTGTGGGGGCCGTCCGGTGACATCCGGCGCGCCTTCCTGCTGCGGACCCTGCGGGCTCTCGACGCGTCGCTGCGGCAGTTCGGCCCGGGCCTGGTCGTGCGCTCGGGCCGGCCGGAGTCGGTCGTTCCCGAGGTCGTGGCCGAGGCCGGCGCGGGTGCCGTGCACGTCTCGGCCGACTTCGGTCCGTACGGCGCCGCCCGGGACAACCGGGTCGCCGAGGCGCTCGGTGCGGTGCCGCTGGTGGCCACCGGGTCGCCGTACGCCGTCGCGCCGGGGCGGGTGCTCACCAAGGACGGTCGCCCCTACCAGGTGTTCACGCCGTTCCACCGCGCGTGGGTGGACCACGGCTGGCGGGCGCCCGCGGAGTCCGACCCGGCCTCGGTCGACTGGGTGGGCGCGCCGTCGGACGACCTGCCCGGCGAGCCGGACATCGCCGGCGTGGACCTCCCCGAGGCGGGCGAAGCGGCAGCGCTGGCGCGCTGGGAGGCGTGGCGCGGGACGCCGTACGACGACGTGCGCGACCGCCCCGACCTCGACGCGACCTCGCGGCTCTCCCCTGACCTGCGCTGGGGCACGATCCACCCGCGCACCGTGCTCGCCGACCTGGATGCGCGCAGTCCGCACGCCGCCACCTTCCGCAAGGAGCTGGCCTGGCGCGAGTTCTACGCGCACGTGCTGCACCACTGGCCGGCATCCGCGCGGGAGTACTTCCGGCCCGAGCTGCGCGACCTGCCGTACGTCACGGGCGCCGAGCTGCGGCGACGACTGGCGGCGTGGGCGGAGGGCCGGACCGGCTATCCGATCGTCGATGCCGGGATGCGGCAGCTGCTGGCGGAGGGCTGGATGCACAACCGGGTGCGGATGATCGTGGCGTCCTTCCTGGTCAAGGACCTGCACGTCGAGTGGCAGCACGGCGCCCGGCACTTCATGCGCCACCTCGTCGACGGCGACCTGGCGAGCAACCAGCACAACTGGCAGTGGGTCGCGGGCTGCGGCACCGACGCGGCGCCGTACTTCCGGATCTTCAACCCGACCACCCAGGGCAAGAAGTTCGACCCGGACGGTGCGTACGTTCGGCGCTGGATCCCCGAGCTCGCCGACCCGTCCGTCGGCGACTACCCCGAGCCGATCGTCGACCACGCGGAGCAGCGCGCGGCGACACTGGAGGCCTACCAACTGCTGCGACGACACGGAGGCTGACCCATCCACGACGCCGACCGCTCCGAAGACCCGGTGATGCCCGAGATGACGACCAGCTCCGCGACACCGGTGTTCACCGACTCCTGGGTCCCCGACTCCGCCCGCGCGATCACGCTCGTGCTGCACGGCGGCGCCCAGCACGGGACCGACCCCGTCGACGGGCGCAGCCTGTCGTGGCGTCGCGGTCGGGCGCTGGCCCGCCACGTCGCCGGGGTCGCGGCCGCCGACGGGATCGGCGTCGTCGTGCTGCGCTACCGGGTCCGTGGATGGAACGCCGGCCACGGACATCCGCCCGCGCCGGTCGCCGACGCGCGCTGGGCGCTCGACGAGATCGCCCGCACCCACGGCCTCCCCGTCGCGATCCTCGGCCACTCGATGGGCGCCCGCACCGGCGTCGCCGTCGCCGACCACCCGTCGGTGCGCGGCGTCGTCGCCCTCGCCCCCTGGCTCCCGGCCGACGACCCGGTCGCGCCGCTGACCGGCAAGGTCCTCCGCGCCGCCCACGGCCGCCTCGACCGGATCACCTCGCCCCGCGCCACCCGGGCCTACGTCGCCCGCGCGGCCGAGGTCGCCGACGCGGAGTTCACCGACATGGGTGCGGTCGGGCACTACCTGCTGCGCCGGATGCCGCTGTGGAACGCGTACGCCGCGGCGAGCGTGCGCGAGGTGCTGAGCTGAGCGTGCGGTTCAACTACCGAATTCGTCGCTGATCCGGCCCGACCACGACAAATTCGGTCGTTGAGCCGGAGACCTCAGGCCAGCGCCAGGAACAGCTTCTCCATCTTCTTCGCGTCCACCGAGTCCGGGCCGCCCTCGACCAGGCACTTCTGCAGACCGGTGGCGACCAGCGCGTACCCGCCGCGCCCCACGGCCTTGTTGACCGCGGCGAGCTGCATCAGTGCGTCCTCGCACTCGGCGCCCTCCTCCAGCATCCGGATCACCGACGCGAGGTGCCCGTTGGCCCTCTTGAGGCGGGTGATGATCGCCTTGATCTCCTCAGGCTCCAGCTTCATGCGGTCGCTCCCGTCTGGTCGGTCAGGGCCTCCATCATCCCGGTGAGCCGGGCGCGGCCGTCGGCGGCCACCTCGGCGAGCTCCGGATCGGGCGCCAGCGTGGCGAGCAGCGCGGGATCCATCACGTCGACGCGAGTCCGTCCCTCCCCCGCGTCGGCGACCACGACGTTGCACGGCATCAGGGCCGCGACCCGCGGCTCGACCTGCAGCGCGCGGTGCGCGAGCTGGGGGCGACAGGCGCCGAGGATCAGCTGTGCCGGGACGTCCACGTCGAGCTTCGCCTTGAGGGTGGCACGGATGTCGATCTCGGTCAGTACGCCGAAGCCGGCGTCGCCGAGCAGCTCTCGCACCCGCGCCACCGTGTCGTCGTACGACGCCGCGAGGGTCGTGCTGAGCGTGAAGTCGGTGGTGTCCATCGGAGGTCCTCTCCTCGATTCCGTATCCCCCCGGGGGGATCTGCTACTGTCGTCATCGTAACCCCCTGGGGGGATAAACCGAAAGGAGGCGCCACCGTGGCGCAGACGACACCGGCCGCACCGGAGGCGGCCTCGCACACCTGGCGGCCAGGACCGCTCGGCCGCCTCGGCGTCTGGGTGACCGAGCACCGCCGCACCGTCGGCATCGCCTGGGTGGCGCTCGTCATCGGGCTCGGCGTCTTCGCGCCGTCGGTCGAGAAGAACCTGTCGGGCGCGGGCTGGCAGGCGAACGGCTCGGAGTCCGTGGCCGTGCGCGACCTCGCCGAGGAGCACTTCGGCGGCAACGCCAGCCACGCCATCCAGGTCGTCGTACACAGCACCGACGGCCCGCTCGGCGAGGGCGAGGGCGCGCGGGTGCTCGCCGAGGTGACGCAGGTGCTCGAGGACGAGCCGCGGATCGCCGAGGTGATCGCGCCGATGCCCGGAGCCAGCCTCTCGCCCGACGGTCGTACAGCGGTCGTCCTGGGCGGTGCCGGCGCCGACACCAACGAGATGGTGCGGGTCGCGACCGACCTCAAGGAGGAGCTGCAGCACCTGTCGACCGACACGGTGCAGGTCAACCCCACCGGCTCCTCGCTGCTCTGGTCGGACTTCAACGAGGCCAACCTCGAGGCGATGCTGACCTCGGAGATGGTGTCCTGGCCGGTGACCCTGGCGATCCTGGTGCTGGCGTTCGGAGCCCTCGTCGCCGCCGGGCTCCCCCTGCTGCTGACCCTCGCCGGGCTGGTGGCCTCGGCCGGCTCGCTGGTGCTGATCAACGAGCTGGTGCCCGTGTCCATCTGGGCGATGAACTTCGCGATGATGTTCGCCCTCGCCCTGGGCATCGACTACGCGCTCTTCGTGGTGGTCCGCTACCGCGCGGCCCGGATGGGCCAGCACAGCACGCCCCGGCAGGCTGTCGCGGAGACCATGGACACGGCCGGGAAGGCGGTCCTGCTCTCGGGCGCGACCGTCCTCGTGTCCCTGTCCGCCGTGCTGCTCGTGCCGTCGCCGTCGTTCCGCTCGATGGCCGGCGGGATCATGATCTCGGTCGTCTTCGTGCTGGCCGCGACGCTGACCCTGCTGCCCCTCGTGCTGTTCAAGCTCGACGACCGGATCAACCGGTTCGCCCTACCGTGGGTCAGGGTCGGCGAGCACCGCTCCCCCGTCTTCGCCCGCTGGGGCGCCCACCTGTGGCGCCGCCCGGTGGCCTGGGGCGTCGGCGCGAGCGTCGTGCTGCTGGTCCTCGCCGCGCCGATCGTCGGCCTGAAGACCGGGATGCCGTCGATCAAGGTGCTGCCCGAGGAAGCCAGCGCGCGGGTCGGGTACGCCCAGGTCAAGGACGCCTTCGGCCCCGGTGCGCCGGGGATGCTGCAGGTCGTCGTCGACGAGGCCGACGCCGGTACGGCGGCCGCCGTGCTCACCGACGACGCCGGCATCCAGGCCGTTCTCCCGCCGATGCCCGCCACCGACGGCAGCGAACTCACGATGATCCAGGCGATGCCGACGGTCGACCCGTCCGACCCCGCCCTGCCGGCGACGATCGACCGGCTGCGCGCCGACCTGCCGCCGTCCGCCCTCGTCGGCGGCGCCGCGGTCGAGAACATCGACCTGACCGACCAGCTCCAGCGCTCCACGCCACTGGTGATCGGCGTCGTGCTGCTGCTCGGCTTCCTGCTCCTGCTGGTCGCCCTGCAAGCACCGCTGATCTCGCTGCTCGGCACGCTCGCCAGCCTGCTCTCGACGGCCGCAGCCTTCGGGGTCGCGCGGCTGCTGTTCCAGGACGGCCACGGCTCGGGCCTGCTCGGCTTCGAGCACCAGGGCTTCCTCGACGCGTGGGCGCCGGTGTTCTTCTTCGCGATGATCTTCGCGATCGCCATGGACTACACCGTGTTCCTGCTGGCCTCGGCCAAGGAGCACTGGGAGAAGTCCGGCGACCCGCGCGAGGCGATGGTCGGCGCGGTCGCCCACTCGGGCCGGGTGATCTTCGCCGCCGGCGGTGTGATGGTCGCGGTGTTCTTCACCTTCGCGCTGTCCGGACCGCTGCCACCCAAGGAGATGGGCGTGATCCTCGGCGTCGCCGTCCTGCTCGACGCCTTCCTGGTCCGCCTGGTCCTGCTGCCCGTGATGCTGCGGCTCTCCGGCCGTGCCGCCTGGGCCACGCCGGCCTGGCTGCGCCGGATCCTGCCCACCATCACCTTCGCCCACGACTGATCGACCCCAACCGAACCGACCCGAGAGGAACCACCATGACCGACTCACCCCACGCCAAGCCGATCCTCGACGAGCTCTCCCCGCTGCACCGCCAGCTGCGCCGCGCGATCCCCGAGGTCTACCAGGGCTTCGGCGCCCTTTCGAAGGCCGCCTTCGCCGACGGCGCGCTCGAGGCGCGCACCAAGGAGCTGATCGCGATGGCGATCGGCGTCGTCGAGGGCTGCGACGGCTGCATCGCCTCCCACGCGCAGGCCGCCGCCCGCGCCGGCGCCACGAAGCAGGAGGCCGCCGAGGCCATCGGCGTCACCTTCCTGATGCACGGCGGGCCCGCGACCATCCACGGCGCCCGGGCGTACGACGCGTTCTGCTCGTTCGCCGACGCCCTCGAGCCCGCTGCAGCGCAGGCCTGAGCCGTGTGCCGTCCCGTGCGCTGCAAGACCTGCGGCAAGACGACCTGGGCCGGCTGCGGCCAGCACGTCGCGTCGGTGAAGGCCCGGGTGCCCGCTGACCAGTGGTGCGGCGGCCACGAGCGCCCCGAGAGGCCGAAGCGGTGGTGGCGATGAACGTCGACCGGCTCGTCCTCGCGCTGGCGGGCACCCTGGTGCTCGCCAGCGCGGGCCTCGCCGCGCTGCTCTCGCCGTGGTGGCTGCTGCTCACCGGCTTCGTCGGAGCCAACCTCCTGCAGTCGAGCGTCACCGGGTTCTGCCCGGCGGCGGTCCTCCTGCGTCGCTTCGGCGTACCGACCGGCTGCGCGTTCTCCGGACCGCCTCAGGAGGGCCAGCCGGTGTAGCCCTCCGCGAGGTACGTCGACCCGGCGGACGAGGTGACCAGCGAGGTCAGCTCGCCCACCTGCCGGCGTACGTCGAAGTCGCTCGCCTCGGGCAGGCGGTGCAGCATCGTGGTCATCCAGTACGAGAAGTGCTGCGCCTTCCAGACCCGCTGCAGCGCCCGCTCGGCGTACCGGTCGAGCGCCACCTCGTCCCCACGGAGGTGGAGCTCGAGCTCCTCGGCGAGCACCCGGACGTCGGCCAGCGCCAGGTTGAGGCCCTTGGCGCCGGTCGGCGGGACGGTGTGCGCGGCGTCGCCGGCGAGGACGAGGTTGCCGTGGCGCATCGGCTCCTGGACGAAGCTGCGGAACGGCAGCACCACCTTCGAGGTGATCGGGCCCTCCTTGAGGACGTAGCCGTTGGCGCCGACCCGGGCCTGGAGCTCCTCCCAGATCCGGTCGTCGGACCAGGCGGCGACGTCCTCGGCCGGGTCGCACTGGAAGTACATCCGCTGCAGCGTCTCGGTGCGCTGGCTGATCAGCGCGAAGCCGCGCTCGGAGTGGCTGTAGATGAGCTCGTCACTGCTGGGGGGCGCCTCGCACAGGATGCCGAACCAGGCGAAGGGGTACTCGCGGAAGAACTGGCGGCGCAGCGACTCGGGGAACTCGTGGCGGCAGATGCTGCGCGAGCCGTCGGAGCCGACCAGGATCCGGGCCGCGACCTCGTGGCGTACGCCGTCCGCGTCGGTGAACCTCATCAGCGGCCGGTCGCCGGTGATGTCGGCGACCGACACCTCGCTCACCCCGAACCGGACGTCCCCGCCCTCGCGCGCGCGGGCGTCGGCGAGGTCGATGAAGACGTCGGTCTGCGGGTACAGCTGGACCGAGGCGCCGACCAGCGACTCGAAGTCGATCCGGTGCCCGCCGCCGCCGAACGCGAGATCGATGCCGGCGTGGCGGTAGCCGTCGCGCAGCACCCGCTCGGAGACGCCGGACTCGACCAGCAGCCGGACGCTGTCCTGCTCCAGGATCCCGGCCCGGTGGGTGTTCTCGATCTCCTCGCGGCTGCGGATGTCGATCGCGACCGAAGAGATGCCGGCGCGCTGCAGCAGGTGGGCGAGCATCAGGCCGGCGGGGCCGGCGCCGACGATGGCGACGTCGGTGGTGGTCGTCGTGATGCTCATCGGTCCAGCTCCTCGAGGACACCCTTCGCGACGGCGAAGGCGTGGTTGGCGGCGGGGACGCCGCAGTAGATGCCGGCCTGAAGGATCACCTCGGCGATCTCGTCGTCGCCGAGGCCGTTGGTGCGCGCGGCGCGCACGTGCATCGCGAACTCCTCCCAGTGCCCGAGCGCGATCATCGCGGTGAGGACGGCGACCGAGCGCGACCGGCGGTCGAGACCGGGCCGGGTCCACACGCTCCCCCACGCGTAGCGGGTGATCAGCTCCTGGAAGTCCTGCGTGAACGGGGTCTTCGCGGCCTCGGCGCGGTCGACGTGCGCGTCGCCGAGCACCTCGCGCCGGACGGTCATGCCTGCGTCGAACGGGTCGTCGTACGTCATCGGGTGGCCTCCAGGAACTCACGGATCAGGTCGGCGGTCGCGACCGGGTCCTCGGCGGTGGGCTGGTGCGCGACGCCGGGGATCACCACCGCGACCTGGTCGGGCGTGACGACGACGTCGTGCTCGCCACCGGCGGAGAGCAGCGGCACGGGCGCGAACGAGACCCGGTCACGGACGTCGAAGGCCGCCAGCGCCTCGCAGGCCAGCGCGTACGACTCGTCGTCGACCGACTGCAGGGCCAGCAGCAGCGCGCTGCCGGTCGCGGGGTCTCGTTCGAGGAAGCCGGGTGCGAACCAACGGGCCGCGGAGCCCTCCACCATGGCGGCGGTGCCGGCCTTGCGGACGTACGCCGCCCGGTCGTGCCACCCCTCCGGCGTACCGATCCTCGGCGCCGCGGCCAGCGTGACGACCGCGTCGAACGGCCCCGGCTCGACGGCGATCGCGAAGCCGACGGCGCCGCCGAAGGACACGCCCGCGTAGGAGACGGGACGGCCGGCCGCGATCCCGGCCGCCCGGTCGCGTACGGCGGCCGCCAGCTCCTCCACGGTGAACACCGTCGTCGCGGGGGCTCCTGCCCCGTGACCGGGCAGGTCCCAGCCGACGACCTGCCAGGTCGCGGGCAGCAGCGCGGCGCAGCGGGACCAGAGGTCGGCGACGCCGGTGCCGAGGGACGGGCCGACGACGAGGACGCGCTCGGCGTCCGTGCGTGGCTGGTCCCCGGACAGCTGCGTGAAGGTCAGGTCAGGCACGGGTCTCCTCCCAGCGGGTGATCGCGAGGTCGACGAGGCGCCCGGCCTCGCCGGTCCCGCCCCGGGTGTCGAGGCTGCCGGTCGCGGTGGCCGCGTCGACCCGGGCGGCCATCGCGGAGGTGTCGACGTGCAGGCCGGCGACGAGCTCGGCGGCCTGGCTCGCCGCGGTGACGGCGAGCTCCAGGAGCCGCGTAAGGACGGGCCATTCGGCGTGCCAGGCACCGTCGGGCCGCTCGTCGACGGCGCCGGCCGCGGACAGGTGGAGCTGGGCGGCGAGGCCCGGCGCCTGCTGCGCGGCCGCGTGCACGAGGACGGACAGGACCGGGTTCTGCTTGTGCGGCATCGTCGAGGAGCCACCGCGCCCGGCGACGGCGCCCTCGCGCACCTCGGCGACCTCGGGGCGGCCGAGCAGCAGCACGTCGGCCGCGACGACACCGAGGGCGTCGGTGGCGGTGGTGAGCGCGTCACCGATCGCCGTGACCGTCGCGCGCCGGGTGTGCCACGGCAGCGCGGCCGCGTCGAGACCGAGGGCGGCGGCGAGCGCGGGCAGCGCCTCGGGCTCGGCCAGCAGTGCGCGGGTGCCCGCCGCGCCGCCGTACTGGACCGGGAAGGCGAGCCCGTCGAGCCGCCTGACGGCGTCGTCGACGCCGGCCAGCCACTGGGCCGCGCGCAGGCCGAAGGTGGTCGGCACCGCCCACTGGGTGAGGGTCCTGGCGACGGCGGCGTCGTCACGGTGGGCGCGCGCCAGCACGGCGACGGCGTCGCCGGTGGTCACCAGGTCGGCCCGGACCCGGGCGACCGCGTCGCGGGCGAGCAGGACCAGCGCGGTGTCGACCACGTCCTGGCTGGTGAGGCCCCGGTGCACGGCGCCGGATGCGTCGCCGGCGGCGGTGCGGAGCAGCTCCACCAGCGGTACGACGGGATTGCCGGCCGCCTCCGCCGCGACCGCCAGCGCAGGCAGGTCGACGTCGAGCCCGGCCGCCGCCTCGGCGACCGCTGCCGCATCGGCGTCGGTCGCGATCCCGGCGGCGACCAGGGCCCGCGCCCAGGCCACCTCCACGCGCAGCATGGCCGCGAGGACCGCCGTGTCGTCGGCGGTCCCGGCGGCCCGGTGCGCGCCGGGACGAAGGATGCTCATGACCGGTGCCGCGGGTAGCTGAGGAAGACCGTCTCGCGGTCGCCCTGCAGGTGGACGTCGAACCGGAGGCTGTCGTCGGCCTCGGGCTCGACCCGCAGTGTCTGCGCCTCGTCCGCGGGGAGTCCGGCGAGGAAGTCGTCGGACTCACCGGGCAGGTAGGCACGGGTGAAGAGCCGGTCGAGCAGGCCGCGCGCGAACACGACGACCGAGAAGAAGGCCGCTCCCCCCGCGACACCGCCCGGGAGGACGGTCGTGAAGGCGTAGCGCCCGGACGCGTCGGTGGCCGCCCGCCCCCAGCCGGTGAACCGGCCGTCGCGGTGCAGCGAGCCCTCGACCCGCGGCGCCGCGCCGGCCGGGTCGGCCTGCCGGATCTCGAGGAGCGCGTCGGGGACGGGAGCGCCGCTGCCGTCGTAGACGGTGCCGTGCAGGCGGACCGCGCCGGCCGAGCCCGCGGGGACCAGGAATGCGCCGCCGTCGTACGGCAGGGCGTCGTGGAAGAACGGCCCGATCGTCTGCCCGGGGGTGGGCGCGAGGGTCTCACTCATGGTCGTCACGCTCCAAGGGCGTCGCGTGGGTGCCGGTCAGCACGATGTCCCAGCGGTAGCCGGTCGCCCACTCGTGGGTGGTCAGGTCGTGGTCGTAGGTCGCGACGAGGCGCTCGCGCACGGCCTGGTCGGTGATCGACTGGTAGATCGGGTCGAGCGCGAACAGCGGGTCGCCCGGGAAGTACATCTGGGTGATCAGCCGCTGCGTGAACTCGGTGCCGAACAGCGAGAAGTGGATGTGCGCGGGGCGCCAGGCGTTGAGGTGGTTGCGCCAGGGGTACGGGCCCGGCTTGATGGTGGTGAAGCGGTACGTCCCGTCGCCGTCGGTCAGGCAGCGCCCGACGCCGGTGAAGTTGGGGTCGATCGGCGCGGGGTGCTGGTCGCGCTTGTGGATGTAGCGCCCGCCCGCGTTGGCCTGCCAGATCTCGACCAGCTGGTGACGGACCGGGCGCCCGTCGCCGTCGAGGACGCGGCCGGTGAGCAGCATCCGCTCCCCGATCGGCTCGCCGCCGTGCTGGATGGTCAGGTCAGCCTCGACCGGGTCGATGTCGGAGTGCCCGAACACCGGTGCCACCAGCTCGATCCCCTCGGGGTCGGCGTGGCGCAGGTCCTTGGTGGGGTGGCGCAGCGCGGAGCTGCGGTACGGCGGGAAGTCGATCCGCGGCTGCGCGGCGCCCGGTGGGGTCGCGGCGTGCGCCTCGGCGATCTCGGCGGTGATCCGCGCTTGCGAGTCCATGCCCCCACGCTAGGGGCCACGGGTCGTGCGGCGCGATAGCCTTCTTCCACTCAGCGAAAGGGTGGGCGATGGCCGGCAACACCTCCGTCCCAGGCGCGACCGTGGTCTCGCGCAGCCTCGCGCTGCTCTTCGCCTTCGACGAGTCGCACCGTCGGCTGACCCTGTCCGAGCTGGCCCGCCGCGCCGACCTGCCGCTGCCCACGGCCCACCGACTGGTCGGTGAGCTGGTCGCCGGCGGCGCGCTGGTGCGCCGCGCCAACGGCGAGTACGTCGTCGCCAGGCGGCTGTGGCAGGTCGGGCTGCTCGCACCGGTCGAGACCGGCCTGCGCGAGGTCGCCCGCCCGTTCATGAACGACCTGCACGCCACCACCCGCGCCACCGTGCACCTCGCCGTGCGCGAGGGAACCGAGGTGCTCTACCTCGAGCGCCTCTCCGGGCGTGCGTCCGTCCCGGTCGTCAGCACCGTCGGCTCCCGGCTCCCCCTGCACGCGACCGGCGTCGGCAAGGTGCTCCTCGCCCACGCGCCCGACGACGTGGTGGCCGATGCGCTCGCGCGGCCGGCCCGGGTCACGCCGTACACGATCACCCAGCCGGCCCGCATGCGCGAGCAGCTCGAGCAGGTCCGTCGCGACGGCTACGCGACCACCGTCGAGGAGATGACCCTCGGCGCCTGCTCGGTCGCCGTACCGATCACCGCGGTTTCGAGGCTCGCCGGCGCTCGCACCTCAACCACCGAGTTCCCTGTCGTCGCCGCGCTCGGCGTCGTCGTACCGTCGCTCAAGCGCGACCGGGCCCGCCTCGTCGCGGCGCTCCAGGTCGCCGCGCAGGGCATCGGGCGGACGGTGGGCTGACCGGGAGGTCGAGGAGGTTGCGACAAACCTCGGAGGTCGAGGAGGTTGCGACAACCTCGGAGGTCGAGGAGGTTGCGCAGCAACCGTCACGAGACCACCGCAACCAACCCCGCTAACCCGAGTCCCGGCATCACGTCCGGTGGTCTCGCGACGCTCGCTGCGCGAGCTCCTCGACCTCCGGCGTCACAGCGCGAGCTCCTCGACCTCCGGCGTCACAGCGCGAGCTCCTCGACCTCCGGCGTCACAGCGCGAGCTCCTCGACCTCCGGGACATGCGGATCCACGCTCCTGTCCACAGGTCCTGCGAACACGGGTTGTCGAGCTCGGCATCACGACCGAGAGTCCCGGCATGCCCTGGACCTACATCCTCGAGTGCGCCGACGGGTCGTTCTACGTCGGCAGCACCTACGACCTCGAACGCCGCGTGGCCGAGCACGATCTCGGACTCGGCGCGGCCTACACCCGGCCGCGGCGCCGTCGTCCCGTCCGACTCGCCTGGGCGGGCGAGTTCACCCGGATCGAGGAGGCCTTCCTGTTCGAGAAGCAGGTTCAGCGCTGGGGCCGAGCCAAGCGGATCGCACTGATCGAAGGTCGCCTCGGCGATCTGGCCGAGCTCGGCAGCCGCGGCTACGCAGGCACGGCCGCGCGTCAACAGGCCCAGATCGAGGGCCGCGCCGGACTGTGGAACCCGGACAGCTCGGAGGTCGAGGAGGTTGCGCAGCAACCGTCACGAGACCCGTGAACCAACCGCGCCAGCCGGGTACCGGCATCGCCGCAGGTGGTCTCGTGACGCTCGCTGCGCGAGCTCCTCGACCTCCGGCGTCGCTGCGCGACCTCCTCGACCTCCGGCGTCGCTGCGCGAGCTCCTCGACCTCCGGCGTCGCTGCGCGAGCTCCTCGACCTCCGGCGTCGCTGCGCGAGCTCCTCGACCTCCGATCACACCCTCCGGTGGATCGACTTGAACGTGAGGTACGCCGAGAGTCCCTCCACGCCGTACTCGACCCCGAGGCCGGAGTCGTGCCGGCCGCCGAAGGGCGCGGCGTGGTTGGAGGCGAAGAAGTTGAGCCCGACCGAGCCGGTGTCCATCCGCTCGGCGACCTCCAGTGCCCGCTGCGGCGAGGATGAGAAGACCAGGCCGCCCAGGCCGAACGACGTGTCGTTGGCCAGCGCGATCGCCTCGTCCAGGGTCTCGTAGCGCAGCACGGAGACGACCGGGCCGAACACCTCCTCGCGGGCGACCGTCATCGACGGGGTGACGTCGGCGAGGACCGTGGGCTGCACGAAGAAGCCCGGCCCGTCCACGGCCGCGCCGCCGGTGGTGACCCGCGCGCCCTCGGCCGCAGCCCCCTCCAGGAAGCCGAGCACCACGTCACGCTGCGCTCGGGTCGCGAGCGGGCCGAAGACGGTGTCCGGCTCGAACGGGTCGCCCTGCTTGCCGGCGGCGATGGTCGCGGTGACCATCTCGACCACCTCGTCGTAGCGCGACGCCGGGGCGAGGATCCGGGTGGAGATGTAGCAGGTCTGGCCGGTGTTGCGCATCGACGAGCGCACCAGCACCTTGGCCATCGCGTCGAGGTCGGCGTCCTCGAGCACGATCGCGGACGACTTGCCGCCGAGCTCGAGAGTCACCGGCTTGAGCAGCTCGCCGCACGCGGCGCCGATCCGGCGGCCGACGGGCGTGGAGCCGGTGAAGGCGACCTTCGCGGTGTCAGGGTGGCGGACCAGCGCCTCGCCGACCGCTCCCCCGCCGGTGACCAGGTTGACCACGCCCGCCGGTACGCCGGCCGCCTCCGCGGCCTCCACCACGAACCGGATCGACAACGGCGTCGACTCGGCCGGCTTCATCACGACGGTGCAGCCCGCGAGCAGCGCGGGTGCCAGCTTGATCACCATCAGGTTGATCGGGAAGTTCCAGGGCGCGATCAGCACGCACGGCCCGACCGGCTCGCGTCGTACGACGGTCTCCGCACCGCCCGCCGGGAACGGCCGGACGTCCTCGGCTTCCAGCCACGCGGCGAGGGAGGCGACGTGGCGCAGGATCCCGGCGGCGTTGGCCGCGGCGCCGGAGGTCTCGGCGATCGGCGAGCCGTTCTCGCGGGTGTTGGTCCACGACAGCGGCTCGGCCCGCTTCTCCACCTCCTCGGCCATCCGGAGCAGGACCTCGGCACGCTCGCTCGGCGAGAGCCGCGGCCACGGCCCGGACCGGAAGGCCGCGACGGCAGAGGCCATCGCCGCCTCGACGTCCTCCGCAGAGGCGTCAGGCACCGAGCCCCACTCCTCGCCGGTAGCGGGGTCCACCACCGGCAGGCGCGCCGTGGCGAGTGCCGGGCGCCACGCGCCGTCGAGGTACAGGTCGTCGACGTGGGTCCACGGCAGGTCGAGCGAGGGTCGGGTCACGGAGCCACCGCACCCGTCTCCGCGTCGCGCAGCACGTCGGTCTTGAGCAGCCGGTTGGAGCGGGTCAGGTCGGCGGTGGCCATCGCGATGGCGGCCTCGGTGAGCAGCTCGGGGACGATCTCGCGCGCCAGCCGGTCGCAGTACGTCGCAGGGTCCAGCCCGAACCAGCCCGACGCGAGCGCGATCCCGGCGTGGTCGAAGCGCCACAGCCGGTCGGCGTCGCGGACCAGTGCGTCCTCCAGGGAGTAGGCCTCCTTGCGGGTGTCGTGCCCGTCGACGATCGCGCAGACCGCGGCCACGAACTCCTCGGAGTAGCCCAGCGGCGGCAGCACCTCGCGCGCGATGATGCAGCCCTGGCGCTCGTGCTCGAAGCGGATCTCGGCCTTGCGCCAGTCCCCGGAGAAGCCCTCGGAGATGATCCGGCTCTCGTCGACGCGGCCCCAGCCGGTGTCGTGCAGCAGGATCGCGACCCGCACCAGCTCCGCGTCGGCCTCGGGGTAGGCCCGGCACAGCCGCTCGGCGTACGCCAGCGAGATCGGCAGGTGGATGTCGTTGCTGCGCGCCCGCGTCTCCGGGACGACGCCGCGCCACACCGGGTCGAGGTCGAGCCCGGCCGCGGGCGTCAGCGAGATCGGCGAGGTGTCGACCGGGCCGGACGGCGGGACGGGGGTCGGCGGTAGGGGCTGGGTCATGACGGGTTCCTCGAGATCGACTTGAGCTGGACCGCCGGATCGGCGGCCTCGCCGGGCGGGATCGCCGCCCCACTGGCGATGGCGGCCTTGACGGCCATGAAGTCCAGGGGTGCGTTGACGCAGTCGGCGGCGATGATCGCGTCGCCGCGGTAGTAGAGGACGGAGTACTTCCCCTTCGCCTCGTCACGCCGTACGACGGTCAGGTCGTGCCCGGCGGACAGGCCGGCGATCTGCAGCTTGAGGTCGGCCTGGTTGGACCAGAACCACGGGACGCCGGCGTACTCCTCGGGCCGCCCGGCGATCGCGTACGCCGCCACCTTCGCCTGCTCCACCGCGTTGTTGACGCTCTCGAACCGGATCCGGTCCCCCTCGGGCGCACCCGGCACAGGGTTGGGCAGGTTGGCGACGTCCCCGACGGCGACGGTGACACCGTCGGAGGCGAGGGCGTGCGCGTCGACCCGGATCCCGTTGTCGCACTCGAGACCGATCGACTCGGCCAGCTCGGTGTTGGGGATGACGCCGACCCCGATCAGTACCAGGTCGGCCGGGACCACCCGCCCGTCGCCGAGCTCGACGCCGGCGACCCGGTCACCGGAACCGACGATGCGGCGTACCTCCGCGTCGAGGACCACGTCGATGCCGTGCCGGCGGTGGTGGTCGAGCAGGTACGACGACGTCTCGGCACCGACGGCGCGGCCGACCAGGCGCGGCCCGGCCTCGAGCAGGGTCACGGTGCGGCCCATCTTGTTGAGGCTGGCCGCGGCCTCGATGCCGATGAAGCCGCCACCGATGACGACGACGTCCTTGACCATCGGCACCCGCGCCTTGAGCTCGAGCGCGTCGTCGGCGTTGCGCAGGTAGAGCACGCCGGGCAGGTCGACGCCCTCGAGCAGCAGTCGTCGGGCGCGGGCGCCGACGGTGAGCGCGAGCCGGTCGAACGGGATCTCGGCGCCGGACATGGAGTGCGCGACGCCGGAGCCGTCGACCCGCTTGTCGATCCGGATGATCCGCTCGTTGCGGACCACGCGGATCCGGTGCTCGTCCCAGTACTCCTGGGTGCGGTAGATCAGCGACTCCTTGGTGATCGCACCCTGCACGAACTCCTTCGACAGCGCGGGACGCTGGTAGGGACGGTGGTTCTCGTCGCCGAGGAGGGTGATCGGCGGCTCGTAGCCGAGCGCCCGCAGGGACACCGCGAGCTGCACCCCCGCCTGGGAGGAGCCGATGATCAGCAGGCCGGGCGCGCCCCCGGGATCAGTGGACATGGCTCAGACCTGCGTCTCCGGCGTGGTGACGTGCAGGTCCATGCCGTCGGTGACCTTGATCTGGCAGCACAGCCGCGAGGTGTCCTGCCGGTCGACGGCGGCACCCCACAGCATCTCGTCCTCCATCTCCTCCATCGGCGGCAGCGCAGCGAAGTCGGCCTCGTCGACGAAGACGTGGCAGGTCGCGCAGGACAGCGATCCGCCGCACTCGGCGACGATCCCGGCGACGCCGTTGCGCACGGCCGTCTCCATCACGGAGTCGCCGACATTGGCCTCGACGGCGCGGGTCTCGCCGGCGGCGTCGGTGTAGGTGATCGTGGGCACTGTTGCTCCCCTTCGAAGAGACTCAGATGAACTGGCGGCCGCCGTCGACGACGACGGTCTGGCCGGTGACGAAGCCGGCGTCGGGGCCGGCGAGGAAGAGGGCGACACCGACGATGTCGTCGGGCTGGCTGGCACGACGCAGGGCACCCCGGTCGACGCCGTACGACGCCGCGTCGTCCATCAGCCCCAGGCTGGCGTCGGTGAGGGTGAAGCCCGGCGCGATCGCGTTGACGTTGATCGAGCGCCGGCCCAGCTCCTTGGCCATCACCCGGGTGAGGGCGATGACGCCGCCCTTGGAGGCGACGTAGTGGAGCCAGTTCTCCGACCCGCTGTAGACGGTGGCCGACGACAGGTTGACCACCCGCGCGCCCTCCCGCAGGTACGGGCTGCACGCCCGCACCATCAGCCAGGGCCCCTTGAGGTTGACCCCCATCACCAGGTCCCACTCGGCGGGGTCGATGTCCTCGAGCGGCGCACGGGTGACGGTGCCGTAGATCGCGGCGTTGTTGACGAGTACGTCGATCCGCCCGTCCCCGAACTCAGCGACGGCTGCCGCGAGCTCGGCGGTCGAGGTCGCCGAGGTGACGTCGACCTCGCCGTGCCAGGCCTCGGCGCCCGCGTCGACGAGCAGCTTCGCGGTCTCCGCCGCGCCGGCCTCGTCGATGTCGGCGACCGCCACCCGGTAGCCGCGGTCGGCGAACCCCAGCGCGAACGCCCGGCCCAGCCCGCCGGCCGCCCCGGTGATCAGGACGGTCCGGCCGGCTCCCTCGCCGGTCCTGGAGTCGGGCACGGCGTCAGTCCAGGATCTCGACGCGACCGGTGCCGCCGTCGACCCGGATCCGCTGGCCGGTCCGGATCGTCGTGGACGCGCTGCCGGTGCCGGTGACGGCCGGCAGGCCGTACTCGCGACACACGATCGCGGCGTGGCTCATCATGCCGCCGATGTCGGTGACGGTGGCCTTGATCCTGCCGAAGATCGGGCCCCACGACGGCGCGGTGATGGTGGCGACCAGGATCTCGTCCTGCTGCACCTCGCCGAGCTGGTCGGCGCTGTGGATGACGCGGGCGATGCCCTCGACCACGCCGGGAGACGCGGCCATGCCGGTGATGACACCGTCGTCGCCGCCCTCGTCGCCGGCCAGCCACTGCTGCACCTGCTCAGTGGTGATGCCGTAGAGCATCATCGTGAACGGCTCGGTGATCTCGGCCGGCGGCGTGTTCAGCGCCGGCTGCGGTCGCTGGGTGGCGAGCGCCTCGAAGATCTTGCGCCGACGCTCGATCTCGGCCGGCCAGTAGTGCGGTCCGGTCGCCTCGGAGCCGACCGCCCAGCCGGTGACCAGGTCGAAGATCGCGTCGCGGACCTCGCCACGGTTGAGGTAGAGCATGTCGGACTCGTCGGCCCAGAACCCGGCGGCCGCGAAGACCCGGCCGAGCTCGCGGACCTTGCGCCAGAAGACGCCCATGGTCCAGTGCTCGATGTAGAAGTTGTGGTTCTCGACGTACGGGTACGCCGTCGCGGCGAGCCCGCGCTTGGCGTCGAAGGTCGCGAGCGCCTCGCCGTCGAGCAGGTCGCGGTACTCCGCGACGATCCGGTCCTTCTCCGCGGTCAGCTCCTCGACCGGCCGCATGATCTGCTGGCCCTCGTCGAGGCGGCGCACGTAGTCCTTGATGTAGCCGAGCGGGATCTCCTGGTGCTCGAGCCAGTACTTGTCGTGACCGTAGAAGCCGTTGCCGACGGTGAAGTTGAACCACGGGTCCTGCGCGGTCTCGTACGCCGCCAACCAGGCCGCGCCCCCGTCGTACTCCCCGATCCGGGCCAGCGTGCCGGCCACGTCGTCGGTGTCGGCGAACGCGCCCTGCAGTCCGCTCTCGACCGCGAGGGTGGCGAGCTTCTTCAGCTCGTCGTCGGGGCGGAAGAGCTCCATGTCGACGCCCTGGACCATCTTGGCGATCGCCTGGTCCGGGATGCCCGGGAAGGCCTCCTTGCAGAAGCCGAAGAAGTCGAGGTACGCGAGGTAGCCGAGGTTGAGGAACTCGAAGTGGTACTGCCAGTTCTGGTAGCACAGCTGGATCAGTCGGTCGTAGTTCTCCATCAGCACCTCGGAGCCGTCCTTCGCGACACCGGCCACGATGTCGTCGAAGGGCACCATGTCCGGCAGCGGCTCGAAGCGCAGCGCCTCCATCTCGTCGATGGTGCCGCGGACCTTGACCCGCCAGCCGTCGAGGAGCTCGTTCCAGTTCTGGAAGTAGTGGCCGGCGCGGCGCTCGAACTCCGGCACCCGGGCGGGGATCTGCTCCTCGGGGACCGGGACCGGCGACATGTAGAGGTAGCCGAGGTGGATCTTGAACTCGATGCCGTTCGCCGGCGGGATCAGCAGGTGCCGGGTGTTGTACTGCCCGAGGCACTTGACCGCGAACTCACCGCCGATGGTCTCGAACGGCTTGAACACCGTCGGCCAGTGCTGGCTGTCGCAGAACCAGAACTTCTCGTCCTCGGCGCCGCTGAGGTTCTGGAAGACCAGGTTGTAGGGGTAGAGCTTCTCCCAGCCCTCGGCGCCGTCGGGGACGGGCAGCTGGGACGGCTTGGGGAAGGACTTCATCGCGGGGGCGGCGTTCGTGCCCGGGGTGGGGTCGGTGACGGTCATCGGTTGTTCCTTGGGGTGAGAGAGCTGGTGAGTCCGGACATGAAGCCGGTCATCCCGCCCGAGGCAGGGGTGGTGTTCGTGGGGGCCGCGGCAGTGGTCGCCGCGACCGAGTGGACGGTCTCGGGGCGTGCCTGGAGCAGCAGGAGGTTCTCCCCCGCCGGCAGGTCGCTGTCGAAGGCCCACTCGATGTCCTGCGGGCATCCGTAGTGCTTCTCGGCGCGCTTCGCGAGCTGCGCGACGGCGACGAACTCGTCGTGCTCGAGGCAGAGTCGCTCGCGGCGGTCCGGCTCGACCTCGCGCTCGACGAGCTCTCCGGTGGCGGCATCGGGCACGAGCTCGGCGTGCTTGTCCCCGCAGTGCTCGGCGACGACGCTGAGCATCACCTTGTCGAGGAGCAGGTTGTCGGGGGTGACCTGGCCGGAGACGACCATCTCGCCGACGCCGTACGACGCGTCGATGGCGATCTTCGAGCGGTCACCGGTCGTCGGGTTGAGGGTGATCGCGACGCCGGCGACCCGCGCGTTGACCATCTTCTGCACGGCGACCGCCATCGACAGCCCCTCGTCGGGGATGTCGTTCCTGAGCCGGTAGAGGATCGCCCGGCTGGTGTAGATCGATGCCCAGCAGCGACGGATGTGGTCGCGCACGTCGTCCCAGCCGCGCAGCCACAGGTAGGTGTCCTGCTGACCGGCGAAGCTCGCGTCGGGCAGGTCCTCGGCGGTGGCCGACGAGCGGACCGCGACCGGCACGTCCACGCCGATCCGCGTGACCAGGTCGTCGTACGCGCCGTGGATCGCCGCCCGGACCTCCTCGGGGACGGGGCAGTCCAGCAACAGCTCGCGGATCTGCGCCGACACCTCGTCGACCCGGACGACGTCGTCGGGGTCGAGCCCCGCGAGCAGCTCGTGGATCCGGTCGGCGATGCCGGACTCGTGGACGAAGGCGTCGTACGCCGCCGTGGTGACCGCGAAGCCCGGCGGGACCGGCATCCCGGCGGCGGTCATGGTGACCAGGGAGGCGCACTTTCCGCCGAGCAGGTCGTGCTCGGCCGGCTCACCGGCGTCGAAGAACTGGACGAGACGCTCGCTCATCGAGAGCCCCCCTCATCGAGCACGGGCCAGGTGACGGGCACCGCGACCGGTGCGCGGAAGGACAGGTTGTCGCCGAAGCGGATGGCGTCGGCGTCGACGAGGCGCAGGTCCGGTGCGAGCCGGACGATCTCCTCGAGGCAGACCTTGGCCTGCAGCTTGGCCAGCATGTTGCCGAGGCAGTAGTGGATGCCGAACCCGAAGGCGAGGTGCTCGCGGGCGTTGGCTCGGGTGACGTCGAAGCGGTCGGCGTCCTCGAACCGGGTCTCGTCGCGGTTGGCCGAGCCCATCAGCAGGAGCAGCTCGCCGCCCTTAGGGATCGCGACGCCGCCGACCGTGGTGTCCTTGAGCGCCTTGCGCCGCCAGCCGACGATCGACGGGCTGACCCGCAGGACCTCGTCGACGGCCCCGGCGATCAGGCTCGGGTCGTCGACGATCCGCTGCCACTGGTCGGGGTGTGCCAGCAGGACCCGCACTGCGTTGGAGATCAGCGTGGTCGTGGTCTCGTGGCCCGCGAAGAGCAGGCTGTAGCAGATGGACGCGATCTCGTGGTCGGTGATCGGGTCGCCCTCGGCCTGGGCCCGGACCAGGTCGCCGACCAGCGAGTCCCGCTCCTCGGCGTGGGCCTCGGCGACCAGGCGCTGGCATTCGGTCCAGTAGTCGACCAGGTTGTGCGCGTGCGGCACCTGCTCCTCGTCGGACAGGTCGCCCCAGGTCATCGCGGCCCGCGAGTCGGACCACTTCTTGAACAGGTCGACCTGGCCGGTGTCGGCGCCGATCAGGGTGAGGATGGTGACCGTCGGGACGTCGTACGCGAGGTCGCGGACGATGTCGCCCATCCGGTCGGGGTGCTCGCGCATCGCCGTGAGCAATGCGACGACGTGGGCGCGAATGGCCGGTTCCAGGGCCTTGTAGCGCCGCGGCGTGAACGCCTTCGCGGTCACCTTGCGGATCCGGGTGTGCTCCGGGGGAACCCGCGCCGACAGGCCGGAGTACGCCGTGAAGCCGCCCTCCTCCATGATCCGGCGGGCCTCGGGGCCACGCTCGCGGACCGGCGCCTGGGCGTTCTCGCTGCTGAAGGTCTCCCAGTCCTCGAAGACAGCCTTGACGTCCTCGTAGCGGCTGACGACCCAGTAGCCGACGCGCTCGTCGTACATCACCGGCTCCTCGGCCCGCAGCGCGGCGTACGACGGGAACGGGTCGTCCATCGCGAACGGCTCGTAGCCGTGGTGGGCCACCGGGCAACCGGTGCCGGGGTCGTGCGTGGTGGTCATCTCGCACCCTTCTGGGACTGCTGGTCCGGGCTGCCGAGTGGCGCCGGTCACAAGGTCAACCTTGGCCCTCGGGAGGGCGGCTCACAATGGACACCTTCCGTTGGACGGAAGTCGATCAGCGAGGTGGCGCGGCCCCGGCCCAGCGAGCCGCGGAGGGCGCGATCCGGGCCGCGATCCCCCGCAGCGTCGGCAGGTGGCGGGGCATCTGGTCGGCTTGCGCGGAGTGCATGACCAGGCCGATGGAGGCCGGCGCGCGACCGTCCGGGGCGAGCACCGGTACGGCCACCGAGCAGCTCCCGACCCGGACCTCCTCGTACGTCGTGGCGAACCCGCGCTCGCGGATGGCCGCCAGCTCCTCGAGCAGCCGCTGCGGGTGGACGTGGGTGCGGGCGGTGACCGGGTCGAGCCGCTCGGCGACGTACGCCTCCTGCAGCCAGCGGTCCTCGTAGGCCAGCAGCACCTTGCCGACCGCGGTCGCGTGCAGCGGGAGCCGGCCACCGACCCGGCTCGCGCGCGGGACCCGCTTGGAGCCGTAGATCCGGTCGATGTAGAGCGCCTCGTGGCCCTCCCGGATCGCGAGGTGGGCGGTCTCCTGGGTCAGCGAGAAGAGGTCCTGGAGGTAGGGGCGTGCGGCGTCGCGGAGCTGGCGTCCCGCGTGCTGGGCGACCTCCCACAGCCGCAGCCCGACGACGTACCGGCCCTCCGGAGTGCGCTCCAGCGCGCCCCACGCGACCAGCTCGGCGGCGAGCCGGTGCGCCGTCGGCAGCGGCAGGTCGGCATGCGCCGCGAGCTCGCTCAGCGACTGCGCGCTCGGCCCGTGCTCGAAGGCGGCGAGCAGGGCCAGCACCTTCGAGGTGACGGTGCGCCCCCCGCCGCTCTGGTCCGTCGCCACGGGCCGAGGCTACGCCAGCGCGATCCGCTGCGGAGTGGTGTCGATCGAGGCGACCGCGGCCAGCGCGAGCGCGAGGGTGCGGCCCGCGTCGGTGAGCAGGTGGTCGTGCACCCGGCCCGCGATCAGCCGGTGCGCCTCGTCGCGGGTCAGCCCGAACCAGTTCATCACCGTGTCGACGCCGTGCGGCGTGAGCCGCCAGAGCTTGTCGGCGTCCTTCATCAGCGCGTCGTCGAGGCTGATCGCCTCGCGCCGGCTGTCGTGCCCGTCGACGATGGCGACGATCCGCTCGGTGCGCTCCGCGTCCCAGCCGACCTCGCCGAGCACCTCGCGCGCGATCCGGGCGCCCTCCTCCTCGTGCCGCAGCACCAGGTCCGGTCGTCCGCCACCAGGAGCGATCGCCTCGAGGATCTCCGGCTCGGGCACCTGCGACCAGCCCGTGTCGTGGAGCAGGATCGCCGGCAGCACCACCTCGGGGTCGGCGTCCGGGGCGAGGTCGAGCAGCGCGCGACCCAGGCCGTAGGCGTAGATGGTGTGGCCGTCGTTGTCGCGCACCTTCAGGTACGGCACGGCACGCTCCCAGATCGCGCTGTGCTCCACCGACAGCGCGTAGACGCCCTTCAGGTCGGCTGCCGCGGGCAGGTGTGCCGTGACGTCGCGGCCGAGGTCGTTGCGGGTGGGCGTGAGTGGCGGCAGCACCTGGGCAGCCAACCTCGGCGTGCTCGGCGACGGCAAGAGGACGTTTCCGGTGGACGGAAGCGATCCGTCACGCGACGTCGCGGGCGCGCAGGTACGCGGTCAGCGGACCCGGGAGCTGCGCCTGGCGGTCGCCCCAGTCGTAGACCACCGCGGTCCGCGCGACCAGGTCGTGCAGCGCACGGTGGTCGCGCCGCAGCACGACGAGCAGCAGCCCCAGCCCGAACAGCGACGTGCTCAGCGGGAAGGCGACGACCCGGACCACCGCGGCCGCCGGCCCGACCGGGCGGCCGTCACGGGTCACGACCTTGAGGCCGACGATCGCCTTGCCGACGGTGCGGCCCGCGATCGCGGTGCCGACGGCGACGTACAGCGCCGCCCAGCCGAGCAGGACGACCGACGCGATCGTCCCGGTGCCCTCCTCCAGCGAGGCATCGAAGATCGCGTCCAGCAGGAATCCGGTCAGCGCCACACCGACGGAGTACGACGCCAGCACCACCCCGACGTCGATGGCGACCGCTCCCGCGCGACTCACCGGGCCGGCGTACCGACCCGTGACGCTGGCGCGGCTCACCGCTCCACCAGCAGCGCCGGCCCGAGCGGTGCGGGCCCGCGGCGCCGCAGGATCCGGTCGACGATGCCGGTGACCACGGTGTCCAGGCCGGCGACCTGGCTGCGCGCGACGTCGAGGGTCCGCCCGGCCAGGTGGCCCGTGGTCTCGGCCACGATGTCGGGGATCCCGGCGCGCTGCACGAGTGCCTCCACGTCCGCGCGGGCCAGCAGCCGGTCGACGTCGACCCGGTCGAGGAGCCGGTTGACGTCGACCCGCTCGAGCAGGTGGTTGACGTCGATCTGGTCGAGCACGGCGTCGAGGTCGACGTGCTCGAGGATCTCCTCGACCGGCACCGCGTCGACGACCTTGCCGGTGACCGCGCCGGCGACACGGCTGAACAGGCTGTCGTCTGGCGGTGTCATGGACCGAGGATTCCATAGGCTGCGCCCATGAATCTGCTGGTTCCGACGTCGACACTCGGGTGGATCGTCTTCGGTCTCGACATGGTGCTGCGCCTCGTCGCCCTCGGGATCATTCCCGGCAACAGGAAGCCGTCGACCGGCATGGCCTGGCTGCTGCTCATCCTGATCGAGCCGATCGTCGGGTTCTCGGTCTTCCTGCTGCTCGGCCGCACCCGGCTCGGCAACCGCCGGATCACCCGCCAGCGCACGGCGATCGCCGCCATCCGGGAGCGCAGCGCCGAGCTGCCGCTGTCGTTCGACGCGGGCCGGCTGCCGGCCGCGATGGCCGGCGTGGCGAGGCTCAACCAGAACCTCGGCGCGCTGCCGATCACCGGCGGCAACGAGGTCGAGCTGTGGTCCGACTACCGGGCGCTGATGGCCGAGATGGCCCGCGAGATCGACCGGGCACGCAGCCACGTGCACGTGCAGTTCTACATCACCGCCTGGGACGACGTGACCGACCCGGTGTTCCAGGCGATGATCCGCGCGACCGAGCGCGGCGTCGACGTACGCCTGCTGTTCGACCACATCGGCTCCCGCCGGATCCCGGGCTACCGGAGGATGGTCAAGCGGCTGCGCGGCACCGAGATCGCCTGGCACCCGATGCTGCCGATCAAGCCGCTGCGGGGCCGGTTCCGCCGCCCCGACCTGCGCAACCACCGCAAGATCCTGGTCGTCGACGGCAGCGTCGGCTTCACCGGCTCGCTCAACCTCACCGAGCCCTGTTACAACAAGCCCGCCAACCAGAAGCTCGGCCGCGAGTGGGTCGAGCTGATGGTGCGGCTGGAGGGGCCGGTCGTCGGCGCCCTCAACGCCGTCTTCGCCTCCGACTGGTACGTCGAGACCGGTCGCGTCGTCGACCTGGTCGCGGTCCACGGCGAGCAGGACCGCCGGCCCGAGGAGGTCTTCGACGTCCCCTGCCAGGTGGTGCCGAGCGGCCCCGGCATCGTCGCGGAGAACAACCTGCGCATGTTCACCACGCTGATCTACGCGGCCACGGAGCGGATCTCGCTCACCTCGCCGTACTTCGTCCCCGACGAGTCGCTCCTGTACGCCGTCACGACCGCTGCCGAGCGCGGCATCGACGTCGAGCTGTTCGTCAGTGAGGTGTCCGACCAGTTCCTCGTGGGGCACGCGCAGGCGTCGTACTACAAGGCACTGCTCGAGGCGGGCGTGCGGATCTACCAGTACCCCGCGCCGTACATCCTCCACTCGAAGCACTTCACGATCGACGACCAGGTCGCCGTGGTCGGGTCGAGCAACATGGACCTGCGCTCGTTCGCGCTCAACTACGAGGTGTCGCTGATGATGCCGGACCCCGCCGTGGTGGCGAAGATGCGCCGCGTCGAGGACACCTACCGCACGCTGTCCAAGGAGCTCACCCTCGAGGCGTGGGAGGAACGCTCCCCCGGCGCGAAGTACGTCGACAACGTCGCCCGGCTGACCGCCGCCCTGCAGTAGGGGACCCCGGTCCCGGTCCGCTGACCCCATCGGGTCACCCGTGGAACGCGACCGACCTGACCTTCCCTCGAACCATTGCTCTTCCCGGCCGAACTGCCGATCCTCGACATGAGGGTCTCGGTCATCAATTTTGGGGAGGGACCATGAGCGCACTCGAGGCGACCTATGCCGAGCCGGACGTCCGGACCGCGGAGCCCGGTCCGCGCCTGTCCCCCGAGCTCGAGGAGACGATCCTCGAGATCGCCGCGTCCGAGCGCGCCCTGGACGACCTGCTCCTGCGCGCCTCGCGGCTGCACGAGAGCCACCTGCAGCACGACCCGCGCTCCTGCCTGGTCTGCTTCACCGAGCGCTGAGAGGTCTGCACCGGCCGTTTCCGGGCACCGCCGGTCCATGTACATCGGACTCGGCATCCTCCTGCTCGTCGCGGGCCTCGTGCTCGCGCTCGACGTGATCACCGTCGACATCAGCTACGTGAACGACGACGCGCTCGGCACGATCCTGATCGTCGCCGGCGCTCTGGCGATCGTGCTGTCCCTGGTCGTCGCGCCGCCGTGGCGCCGCGACCGCGACCGCGTGGTGCACCACTACGACGACCGGGTCTGACCTACGCACGGCTCACGTCCGCCGCTCGAAGCGGACGTCCCCGTTGGTCAGCAACTCGGGACGGTAGGTGCGGTCGTGGATGCGATGGTGGTGATGACTGCAGAGGCTGACGGCGTTCGCCAGGTCGGTGGGCCCGCCTGCCGACCACGGCCGTAGGTGATGCGCCTCGGTCCACGCCGCCGGGATCGTGCACCCCTCCGCCCGGCAGCGCCTGTCCCGAAGACGCAACGCACGCCGCTGCGCCTTCGAGAACAACCGCATCCGCCGTCCGAGGTCGAGCACCTCCCCCTTCAGGCCCAGCACGGCCGGGATGATCTGCGCCTGGCACGCCAGCCTCCGCGCCTCGCTCGCCGAGATCTCCTCCTCCCCGTCGCCCGCGATCACCCCCGCCGCAGCGAGGTCGCTCAGCAGCTGGTCGAGCGACATCGTGACCATCACCGTGGTCGCATCCCCACCGTGGTCCGGCAGGCGCTCCGGGTCCAACAGCTCCAGCAACGCCGCGAACGCCTGCGCGTAGGCCCGGTGCTGCGGCACCCTCTCCTCGCGCGCCGCGTCGTTCCCACGCCGGCGTGGCGAGGTGAACGCCTGCAGATAGTGCTTCAACCGCTCCGCCACCGAGGTCGGCAACACCCCCGTGATCCGAGTCCGCCCCTCCCCCAGGTCGCGGAACCGCAACGACGCCTTCTCCCGCGCCCGCCGCTCGTCCTCCTCCAGCCGCCGCCCCTCCTCGGCCTCCGCGACCTCCGGCGCCACGACCTCCAGGATCCGCCGCCCCAGCCGCTTCAGCTCCCGCGGTGGATGGTGTGCGGCGTAGCCGACCAGCGTCTGCTCGGCCTGCGCCGCCAGCACCGGTCCGAGCTCAGCCGGCAGCTCCTCGACCGCCTCGACGATCACCCGCGCCTGGGCGGCCGACACCTCGCCCGCTCGCATGCCCGCCGCCAGCACCCGCCGCCCCTCGAGCGCCTTCGCCAGATGGAGGTCGGCTCTCGCACCACGAGGATCGGCCCGCGTCGCGTGCGCAAGCCACGCCGCGACGTCCCGCGCACCATGCTCGGCGGCGATGTCGTCGCCGACGGCCAGGATCCGCGCCTTGAGCTCGGCGAGCCCGGCCTCCGCCCGGGCCAGCTCGACCAGCGCGGCCTCCTTCTCCGCGACCGACATGAACACCGGTTGCACGTCCGCGACGTCCTGCAACGCCGCACGAAGCGCGTCCGCGCAGCCCACGATCGGGTGCGGCGGGGCGAGGAGGCCGGTGGACATCCGGGGCTTCCTTCCTGAGGGCGCGACAGCTCGGTCTCGCCTTCCAGGAGGAGCCTCCGCGGCTCAGCGGTCGTGACGCACCTGGTGGGTGCGCGCCCTGTCCTGCAACGCTGGGCCTCAGGTCCCCGGGACCACTAGGAGCATCCCGCCGTACGGCCTGCGGCCACCCTACACCTGTTCGAACACATGTTCTACCCCTTGTTCGAACGGGCTGGCCCCGCGGGTCGTTCAGAACCCGATCGAGCGCAGGTAGCTGTCCCCCAGGTTCCCCGCTCCGAGGATGGCGCTCCACGCCCCGAGCACCATGAACGGCCCGAAGGGCACCGCCGTCTTGCGGCCTGCTCTACCACCCGCCATGAGCAGCACCCCGGCCACCGCCCCGAGCAGGAACCCGAGGAACGCACCCACCAGGAAGGTGCCCCACGTCAGGTACGCCGTCATCGCACCCACCAGCCCGGACAGCTTCACGTCCCCGAACCCCATCCCGCCGGGTGCGACGTACCAGACCACGAAGAAGAACGCCCCGAGGATCGCGCCACCCTCGAGCGCCCGCAGCAGCGCGTGCCCGTCCCCGCCGATGACCAGCAGCACCGCCAGCACCGGGTACGACGGCAGCACGATCGCGTCCGGCAGCCGGTGCACGTCGAGGTCGATCAGCGCCAGCACGATCGCCACCGCCGCGAACGTCAGGTACGCCGGCAGCAGCCGCAGCCCGTCCCCGTCGGTGCCGAACCTCAACGCCACAAGCGCGAACACCAGCCCCGTTCCGGCCTCCACCAGCGGGTACCGCGCACTGATCGGCTCCCCGCAGTCGAAGCACCGCCCCCTCAGCACGACCCAGCCCAGCACCGGAACGTTGTGCCGGTTCCGGATCTGGTGCCCGCACCGCGGGCACGCCGACGGCGGGCTCACCACCGACTCCCCCGCCGGCACCCGGTGCGCCACGACGTTGAGGAAGGACCCGATCGCCAGCCCGAGGAGGCCGGCCGTCACCGGGACGAGGACGTCGAGGAACTGTTGCTCGCTCAGCGGTTGTGACTCCAGCTCAGGATGCGGATCTGACGCTTGTTCTTCGTCGGCGAGCCCGACGGAGCCCAGAGCTGCACTCTAGCCGTGAGGTCCGGAGTGTCCGTATGGCTGCACGTGCCGGAGTTTGGGCACACGTCCACCTCGAGCCGCACGATGGTGCTCTTGAAGCCCAAGCCCACCGAGTTGTCGGGCAGCTCGATGACTGCGCCGACGAACGCGAACGATCCGGTCTGGAAGACCGACAACGATCGGGCAATGACGCCGAACCGGAAGACAGACTCCTGCAGGTTGTTCATGTCGAGACTGATCGACGACCTCGGCACGTACGTCGTCCCCTGGATGTAGAGGAAGGCCGTGTTTCCTGACACCTGGATGAGATTGGCGCCATTGGTGGCGGTCACCGCGCCGGTCTGCTGGCGCCATTGCGGTACGTAGTAGGTCAGCTCTAGACGCACGGCATCGAGCTGTGCGAGCTGGTTCTGGCCAAGGGTCGAGCTGAACTGGACCGACGCTCCCGTGTAGCCGTTGTCGTGCACAGCCTTCTGGAAGGCCCCCCAACCGGTACGTGCGGAGAGGTCGATGTCCTCGGTGCCGAGGGCAGGGCGTGCCGGAAGCGTGTAGCTGATCGGCCCGGTCCCGAGGTTGGGCGTGACGGTGATGGTGTTCTGCTGACCGGTCGACTTGTGGGTGACCTTCAGGCGAGCGCCGGTGAGCACGCTGCCGGCGGGGATGGCCGAGGCGGGTCCGAAGCCAGTCATGGTGATCGACTGGGTCTGGTTGTTGTTGCCGCCGGCTCCCGTGCGCTGCCAATACGCAAGGTTGGCGTTCGTGGCCTCGACGCCGTTGACCGATTGCAGATTGGCAGCCGTCGCCTGCGTGAAGGTTCCGCCAGTACCGGCCGTCGAGACCGTGGGAGTCCCGCTCGTCGTCAGCGCGCTGGCCGGCGGGATGACCGTCGACGTTGCGGTGCCACTCTTGAGGCCGTACACCGCGATGGGCGGGCGCGTCAGCTGATATGTACCGCAGATTTCGACCGACGTGTCCTGGCCCGTGGCGTTGATCGCCATACGACTCGTCGCGCCGAAGATGAGCTGGACTCCCTGCGCGGTCTCGTCGTTGATCGGGTTGACGCAACGGCCCGGCACAGTGGTGTCGCTGGTCAGAGTTCCCGCGACGATCGTCTTCCGCGAGCCGATCCGCCAGACATTGCCGGCGTTGGCAGCGACATCCGCATCGAACAGGGGGTCGCCGATCGCGCTGTCGTTGTGGAAGTCGAAGTAGTACGTGCCCGGCTGCATGTGGATGAAGCAGGTCTGGTTCGTGTCCGTGAGATTGTTGAGCTTGGAGACATCGTCGTAGTAGCCGGGCTGCAGGCTGATCGAGCCGTTGTTGGGGCAAGTGGCCGGCGGCGTGCGATAGGCCGGCACGACCCCGTCACCTGCGGCTCCGTCGGCGATGTCGGGATCGCTCCTGTAGTCAGGATCGGGCGCGGTAGCAGCGCTGCAGTCGACGACGGGCGCGCTCATCGCGTTCGCCGGCGTGCACCCCGCGTGTGCCCGGATGCTCTCGGTGGACTCGAGCACGCCGTTGTTGTCCCTGTTGATGTCAGAGTTGGACCAGATCCCGCCCCTGACCCGGAAGGCGCCACCACTGCCGTTCGACTTGAAGGTGAAGCCGTGCTCCGCGGCGTCCGTCGAGAGGGTCAAGATCGCGTTGCCCGGCTTGTTGGCGTCGTTGATCCGCACCGGGGGCCCTTGCGCTCCCGTGTCGTCCTCGGGGACACACGTGACGTAGGCAGAAGTGGGCGCTTGGCCGCTGGACTTGGGGGCCGGGTAGAAGTTGGACAGCAGCAGGTTCGGGTCCGGTTGGTTGGACCCGTCCCAGCCGAAGCACCCTTCGGGCAGTCCCGGAACAGCAGGGATGTCCTGGTTCGTGAAGGTCCACGAGCTGCCCTCCTGGCTCTCGTGGTGAAATCCCGTTCGTAGTGCGTTCACCGCGACCTGGGCAGCGCCATCAGCAGCGTAGGTGGTCCCGGCCACCTGGCGCAGTTTCACTGTCGTGCGAAGCGAACCGTCACCCCGCGTCAGCAGCGCACCGACCACGACCGCCACCACCGTGATGATGGCGATGGCGATGATCAGGATCGCCCCAGAGTCATCGCGAAGGCTTCTGATCCGCACGCGACCGCGCGCCCGCACTCCTCCGGTCACGACTGCCTCCGCTCTCCGGTCAGAGTGACCGAGTAGTCCCCATCGTTGTGCTCGCCGCTCGGATCTCTCACGTCGAGATCGAGGGTCACCACACGGGGCTGTCCTGTGCATCCTGGAACGCAGCTCATCACGGGCGGAGCGGCAAGGCTGTCGGCGATCTGAACCGTTGACGGGTCGGTGCCACAACGCACGCGCAGGAGCTCGTACACATCGTCCACCGGGCCGCGCCACGCATAGCTGACCTTGACTGTCTCCGGCTCGACCGTCGAGTTGTTCGCAGCAGCGGCATAGTCGCTCCAGGCCAGCGTGCCCACCGCCGTCGCGTCAACCGGAACGCTCCCGCAGGCGTGGTCGCTCCCTTGGAAGACCGACTGGTTCATGACGTAGATGCCCGTGGCTGGGTCGGGATCCTTTGCTCTCACGCCGATGCTCGAGACATCCCGCTGCCAGTAGGCCGCCGCGAACTGGACGTCATGCGACTCGGTGAGGCGGGCTTGGGTGTCTGCAGTGTTACGAAGGTAGGACAGCATCACGCCGGTGAGCGCAACGGTGACGACGCCGATGATCGAGACCGTGATCACGAGTTCGATCAAGGTCACACCTTCGTCCCGTCGTGCACGACGGGAGAGCTTCAGCTCAGGCATTGCGCACCGCCGCACGGGCGCTGGATCACGACGTCCAGTGTCTCCAAGGTCGCCGACTTGACACCGTTCTTGGTGCTCGCGACCTGCAAGGTGAGCCTGACTGCAGTGTTGACGCCGCAGCCGCTGGAGTTCCCATCGAACGCCGCGTAAGGCGAGGAGGCGATCTGAGTTCCGACGTAGGCACCTCCGTTCAGGACGTCCGGACGGTACGAGGCAGGTAGGTCCTGCACGTCCCACGTCCCCACCGGTGCACACGGGACCCATGCACCCGGGTTGTCCGTCAGGTACTGCTGGAGCGCCTCCGCGTAGCTTCGAACGTAGGCACCGCCGGTCGTCTGCTTCCTGTGGATGTCAGAGGCGAGGATGCTGGTCTGGAGTCCGGCCATGATCGCGACACCCGCGATTCCGAGGATCGTGATGGCGACAAGGACCTCGATCAGGGTTACCCCCTCATCGGCTCGCCACGGTCGCCTTCCGAACATCAGATGTCGACCTGGTTGAAGATGCCGTACATGGCCGAGACCAGCGCGACTGCGACGAAGCCGACGATGCCGCCCATCACGATGATGACCACGGGCTCGAAGAGTGCGGTCAGCTTGTTGATCTTGTAGTCGAGCTCGTCCTCGTAGTAGTTCGCGGTGACTTCGAGCTGCGTGTCCATCGACCCGGTCTCCTCGCCGACCCTCAGCATCGACGTCGCGGTACCCGGGAACAGCCGCGTGCGGGCCAGCGGGCCGGCGATGCCCTGACCTTCCAGCATCTGCTCGGTCACCCCCTTCAGCCGCGTTGTGAACACCCGGTTCCGCAGGGAGTCGGTCGCTACACGGATCGCCTCTTGGAGATTGACACCGGCGCCGACCATCGAGGCCATCACACGACAGAACCGCTCCACCAAGGAGTACTGAATCGTCTCGCCGAGGACCGGCACCTTGAGCAGGAACGCATGCCAGACGTACTTGCCCTTCTCGAACCGCTGCGACAGGAGGAAGAACAGGGCCCAGACAACGAATCCGGTAAGGATCGCCCACCACCACGTGCCGAGGAAGTCCGTCATTCCGAGCAGCATCCGTGTCGGCAGCGGCAGCTCGGCATCGAGGTCCTTGAAGAACACCTCGAACTTCGGTAGCACGTAGACGGCCAGTACCAGGACGGTGACCACGGACATGACGGCGACCGCGATCGGGTACATGAGCGCCGACTTGATCTTGCGACGCGCCTCGAGGTCACGCTCCATGTAGATCGCCAGGCGTGACAGAACCGTGTCGAGCTCGCCTGTGAGCTCCGCCGACCGGACGATGCCGCGATAGAACTCAGGGAAGACCTTGGGGTAGCGCTCGAGGGTGTCCGAGAAGCGCTCGCCCGTCCGAAGTCCGTCCTCGATGTCGTGCATCATCCGGCGCACCGAGGAGTTCTCGCTCTCCGCGCCGATCGAGTGCACGGCGTCCAGGATCGGTAGGCCTGCCCGGAGGAAGGCGGCGATCTGCCGGGAGAGGTGCATGACCTCAGCCTTCTTGATCCGCGGTCCCGAGATCTCGTACTGGAGGACGCTCTTCTTCTCGGTGACCCGCAAGTCGCGCAGATCGCGCTGGTAGAGCGCGACCTCGGCGTCGCCGCGACTGGCGGCCTTCTCGGTGCCCTTGACCCGCTTGCCCTCGAGATCGACCCCTGCGAATGCGTACTTCGGCATGTTCAGACCCCTGCGATGTAGATCGAGCGCATGACTTCGGCGGCAGTCGTCGTGCCGTCGGTGACCAGGCGGACCGCCTGCTCCTGCAAGGTGCGCATCCCCTGGCTCCGGGCGAGCTTGCGCATCTGGTCGTGCGGCGCCCGGTCGACGATCAGCTCCCGCACCTCGTCGGTGACGACGAGCATCTCGTAGACACCGATTCGCTCCAGGTATCCGGTGTGGGCGCAGAAGTGGCAGCCGGTTCCATGCCTCCAGCCGCCGATGGGCTCCTGGCCGCCGAACTGCTGCACGAAGGCGAGCTCGTCAGGCGAGGGTTGGTAGGCCTCGAGGCACGAGGTGCAGCTGCGTCGTACCAGGCGCTGCGCGACGACGGCGGTCACCGACGAGGCGATGAGGAAGGCCTCGATGCCCATGTCGAGCAGTCGGTACAGGGCGGAGACCGCCTCGGTCGCGTGCAGCGAGGACAGCACGAAGTGGCCGGTGAGGGCGGACTGGACGGCGATCCGGGCGGTGTCGACGTCACGGATCTCGCCGACGAGGATGACGTCCGGGTCCTGGCGCAGGATGGACTTGAGCCCGCCGGCGAAGGTGATCCCTGCTTGCTCGTTGATCTGGATCTGGTTGATCGAGTCGAAGGTGTACTCGACCGGGTCCTCGATCGTCATCAGGTTCTTGTCGGGGCTGTTGAGCTCGCCGAGGGACGCATAGAGTGTCGTGGTCTTGCCACCACCGGTCGGGCCGGCGCAGATGACCATGCCGAAGGGCGAGTGGATCAGCTGGGAGTAGCGCTCGGCGGTGTCCGCGGGCATGCCGAGCTGCTCGAGCTTGAACAGCGGGCGGCTCTTGTCCAGCACCCGCATGACGATCTTCTCACCGCCGACGACCGCCGTGGTGGAGACTCGGATGTCGACCGCTCGATCGTCGATCTCCATGGAGATCTGGCCGTCTTGGGGACGTCGTCGCTCGACGATGTTCATGCCCCCCAGGATCTTCACCCGGCTGACGATGGCCGGTCCGATCGATGCGGGCAGATCGAGCACCTCGGTCAGGGCACCGTCGATCCGGTAGCGCACCCGCACCCGGTCCCCGGTCGGCTCGACGTGGATATCGGAGGCCCGGTCGCGCAATGCTTGAGTGATCACCGACTGGACGACGCGGACGACGGGCGCCTCCTCGTTGACGCTGACGTCGGTGAGGCCCTCAGCCTCGCGGCGCAGCACGTCGCGGGCCTCGAACGCCTGGACCTGTCCTCCGACCTCGTGCGTCGCCCGGTAGGACGTCGCCAAGCCGCGGTCGAGGTCGCGCCGGGTCGCAACGAGCGGGCGGACCTGCATCTCGAGCACGGCGGCGATCGCCTTCACGCGCTCGGGCGACGGGTCGAGGACGGCGACGACCACGCTGGAGTCGTCGATGAAGATCGGGAGAGCATCGAGGGTGACGGCCTGCTCGCGGGTGAGGAGGCCAAGCGCCTCGGCCGTCGGCGTGAGCGCGCGGAAGTCCGCGACGTCGACCTGGTGGTGGTCGGCGAGCGTGCGCGCGAGGGCGTCGTCCGTGATCGCTCCACTGGCGATGAGCTTCTGTCCCAGCGAGCCGTCCTGGTCCCGGATCGCGTCGAGCTGGTACGGCTGGATCCGGCCTGCCGCGACCAGGATGCGGCCCAACCGCTCGTCGTCCTCGTCCGTGCGGGGAGCGGCGACCGCAGGATCGGTCTTGCTGTGCTTGCCCTTCAGCCTCATCTGACGTGCTGCCGCCTCACTGGCTCACGCCGACGCCGGCCGCGTACCGCGGGCGAGCGTCGATGTCCTTCGGGTACAGGCTGCGGGCGACCGCTTCCTCTTCCGCGACGATGCCGTGCTGGATCAGCTGCGAGAGGGACTTCTCGAGCGTGACCATGCCGTCCTGGGCGCCGGTGACGAGGGAGTTGCGCAGCTGGTGCGTCTTGCCCTCCTTGATCAGGTTGCGCACGGCCGGCGTGGCGGTGAGCACCTCGTACGCCGCGATCATGCCGCCGCCGATCCGTGGGATCAGCCGCTGGTAGACCACGCACGACAGGGCGGCCGCGAGCTGGACCCGGATCTGGGCCTGCTGCTCGGCGGGGAACACGTCGATCATGCGGCCCAGCGACTGGGCGGTGTCATTGGTGTGCAGGGTCGCGAAGACGAGGTGGCCGGTCTCGGCGACGGTGAGGGCGAACTGGATGGACTCCAGGTCGCGCATCTCGCCGACGAGCAGGACGTCGGGGTCCTCGCGGAGCACGGACCGGAGTGCGTTGTGGAAGCTCTCGGTGTCGGTGCCGACCTCGCGCTGGTTGACCGCCGCCATCTTGTGGTCGTGGACGTACTCGATCGGGTCCTCGACGGTGATGATGTGGCAGCCGCGGTTGGCGTTGATCAGGTCGATCAGGGACGCCAGGGTGGTCGACTTGCCCGAGCCGGTCGGGCCGGTCATCAGGATCAGGCCCTGGTGCTTCATCGCAAGGTCGCGGAGCACCGGCGGCAAGCCCAGCTCGTCGGGTGTCGGGACGGTGCGCGGGATCATCCGCAGCGCGACGGCGGTCAGGCCGCGCTGGGTGAAGGCGTTGCCACGGATCCGGGCGTGCTCGCGCCACGAGAAGGAGAAGTCGTACTCGTGGCTGCCGTCCCAGGCGTCGCGCTGCTCGGGCGTCAGCACCTCGGCCAGCAGGGAGTCCGTGTCCTCGTGGGTCAGCGCGGGCTGGCCGGGCACGGGCATCAGTGTGCCGTCGACCCGGATCATCGGCGGAAGGCCGACGGTGAGCATCAGGTCGGTGCCCTTGGCGTCCCAGAGCGCGGCCAGGAGATGGTCGACGCGGTCGCCGATGCGGTGCAGGTAATGAAACACGGAATGTCCCCAGTCAGTAAGTCAGTACTGAGCGTTGCGGGAACTGGGGGCCGCCGCGACGGCGTCGGCCCCCAGCTCCAACTGAGCGCTACGAGTGCGCGACTCAGGGAGTGCAGGCAGAACCCGACGTGAGCGTGTAGCTCTCGCTGGGAGTTGTGATGTGCGTGTAGCCGACCTTGACCTTGGCGTCGACTCCAGCGGCGCTGGGGTCGGTCGCAAGGAAGTCGGGCACCAGATCAGCGAGCGCCGCAGGGTACGAGTTCGTCGCGTCGTTCGCGTAGTAGGCCTCGAGGGCCGTTTGCGCCGTCTTGTAGTTCGCCTTGCAAGCGGCCTCGTCGCCGGTGTCCGTGATGCCCCGCACGGAGAAGACCACGATGGCGGCGAGGACGCCGAGGATGATGATGACGATCAGGAGCTCGATGAGCGTGAAGCCGCCGTCGTTGCGGCGTGCCGCCGAAAGGCGGTCGATGAGTCGGCGCATGCCAAAGCCTCCGGTTGGAGAGAGGATTGATGAGAAGGAGCAGCCCCCGAGCGCTGACGACAAGGAAACGCCCAGTGCGACGGGGCGTCATGGCTTTTCCATTTTCTTTACCGCCGTTTGGGTACTGCTTCGGAATCTCCGGAATTTCGCGACGGGTCGTGCTACCACCCCCGTGACGTGGGCCACACTGACTCCGTGGCTACGCCGAAGGCTCCCTCGAAGCAGTCCGTCCTCAACCTGTGGGACTTCCTCGTCAAGGGCGGGATCGCCGACCTGACCCGCACCCCGTCGGAGGTGATCGACACCGGGCGGACCCGCGAGCTGCACCGCTACGACAAGGCGAAGGGCGTGCGCAGCAAGGGGATTCCCGTGCTCCTCGTGCCGCCGCTCGGTTCGCAGGCGAAGTGCTTCGACCTGCGCCAGGGGCTCTCGCTCGCGCAGGCGTTCGTCGATCGCGGGCGGCCGACGTACCTCGTCGACTACGGCCCGCTCAGGGGCGAGGACCGGCTGGTCGGGATCGAGCACTTCGTCAACGACGTGCTGCCGCCGGCGATCCGCAAGGTGTCCGAGGACGCGGGCGGCAGGGACGTGCACCTGGTCGGGTGGTGCATGGGCGGCTTGCTCTCCCTCGGTACGACGGCCGTCCACCGCGACCTGCCGATCCGCTCCGTGGCCATGGTGGCCAGCCCGTTCGACCTGTCCAAGCAGCCACTGCTGCGCCCGGTCCAGGTGGCCTCGAAGGTCACCCGCGGCAAGGTGGTGGGCTCCGCGCTCAAGGCGGCGGGCTCGGTACCGGCGCCGGTGGTGAGCATCGGGTTCAAGGCGACCGCGCTGCCGACGTACCTCAAGAAGCCGCGGACCCTGTGGAACAAGCGCGAGGACCGCGAGTTCCTCGGTCAGGTGCAGGCGGTCGACCACATCATGAACAACATGCTCGCCTACCCCGGGCGGGCGACGCTGCAGGTCTACCAGCGCCTCGCGCTGCGCAACGAGCTCGCCACCGGCCGGATCCAGGGCCCCAACCACCTCATCGACCTGGCGACCGTGACCGTGCCGGTCATGAACGTGGCGGGCAGGACCGACGTCCTCGTCCCGCCGGCCGCCGCGCACCACGTCGGTGAGCTGCTGACCGGCTCACCCGACGTGCGGCTGCCGCTCGCGCCGGGCGGGCACCTCGGCGTACTGACTGGCACCAAGGCCCCGGAGACGACGTGGTTGCACCTCCACGAGTTCCTCGAGGCCCATGACCGCAGGCGGCGCTCAGCCTGAGGAGGCCTCCGGGCGCCGCAGGGCCCGGTCGACCACGAACGGCAGGTGTCGGATGGCGACGGCGGCGAGCCGGCTGTCTCGACCGGGTACGACGAGGAACCCGCGCCGCCGGGCCAGCGCGCGCACCAGCGCGTCGGCCACTGCCTCCGGCGCGAGCGTCGCGACGCTCTCCTCCGCGGCGAGCACCTCGGCCGGCTTGTGCCGGTTCTCCTCGTCGAAGCCGGGGGTCAGCGTGTTCGGCGGGCACAGGACCAGCACCCGCAGCCCGTAGGGCCGGACCTCGCGGCGCAGCGCCTCGGAGAACCCGATCACGCCGAACTTCGTCGCGCTGTAGACCGTGTAGCCGAACACCCCGGCGAGCCCGGCCATCGAGGAGGTCGTGACGATGGTGCCGCTGCCGGAGGCACGCAGGTGTGGCAGCACCGCGCGGCAGACGTTGATGGTGCCGAGCAGGTTGGTCGTGACCATGCCGGTCACGTCCTCGGCCGGCAGGTCCTCGAGGTACCCGGGCCGCGCATAGCCCGCGGTCGTCACCACCAGGCCGGGTACGCCGACCTCGGCGACCAGCACGTCGACCGCGGCTCGGGTCGCCAGCGGGTCCGACACGTCAACCGCCCGAGCGAGTGCACCGGTCCCCAGCCGGACCAGTGCCGCGTCCAGCTTGGCCGCCGACCGCGACAGCACCACCACCCGCCGCCCGGAGGCGACCAGCCGCTCCGCGACCGCGAGGCCGATCCCCTCCGAACCACCGAACACGAACGCGAGCCCAGCCATGCGCACAGGCTCGCAGATCAGTGACCGACGTGCTCCTCGAACACCAGCACGGTCTGGGTCGCGACGACCTCGGGCAGCGACTGGATCCGCTCGAGGACCAGCTCGCGCAGGTGCTCGGCGTCGCGGGCGCGGACCAGGATCACGCAGTCGAAGTCACCGGCCACCAGCGCGACGTGCGCGGCCTCCTCCATCGCCCACACCTTCGAGCGGAACGTCTTCCAGGTGTTCTGCTTGATCCGGACGTGGATGTACGCCGGCAGGCCCAGTCCCAGCGCCGCGGGGTCGACGTCGATGGTGAACCCGCGGATCACGCCCGTGTCCACGAGCCGCCTGACCCGCGCGTAGGCGCTGGCCCGGCTGATCCCCACGCGCTCGGCGACCTCCCGGATCGAGGTCCGGGAGTCGGCCCGCAGGACGTCCAGAATCTCGCTGTCGACACCATCCATACGAGACAGATTGCCACCGATCAGGCGTCACGGATAGCCATTCGTCCGACCCGACTCGCATTTGTGTGGACCGAGTCACAGACTGCTGCCATGTTCGAGGAAGGTCAGTACTTCGCGCCCGTGACCGCCGACGAGGACGGTTCGCTCAAGGTCCATCTCGGTGCCGACCACCCCGGGTTCGCCGACCCGGCGTACCGCGCCCGTCGCGACGCCCTCGCCACCCTCGCCAGCAACTGGCGTCCGGGCCAGCCCTGCCCGACGGCGGAGTACACCGCCGACGAGCACGAGGTGTGGCGGGTCGTCAGCGAGGCGCTGGTGACCAAGCACCGCGCCTACGGCTGCCGTGAGTTCCTCGACGGCAAGGAGTCCCTCGGCCTCCCGATCGACCGGATCCCGCAGCTCGCCGAGGTCAGCGAGTGGCTCGCGCCGCTGACCGGCTTCAGCTACCGCCCCGCCGCCGGCCTGGTCCCGCTGCGCGAGTTCTACGGCACGCTCGCCGACAGGGGGTTCTGGTCCACGCAGTACGTCCGCCACCACTCGGTGCCGCTCTACACGCCCGAGCCCGACGTGCTGCACGAGGTCGTCGGCCACGGCAACACCCTCGCGAACCCGCGCTTCACCGCGCTCTACGAGCTCGCCGGCCAGGCCTCCCGCCGGGTCCGCACCACCGAGGCGCTGGAGTTCGTCAGCAAGGTCTTCTGGTTCACCCTCGAGTTCGGCGTGCTGTGGGAGTCCGGCGAGCTCAAGGCGTACGGCGCCGGCATCCTCTCCTCCCCCGGCGAGATCGAGGCGTTCCGCGGCATGAACATCCGCCCGCTCGACATCGCCGCGATGGGCACCCAGCTCTACGACATCACCGACTACCAGGACGTGCTGTACGTCGCTGACTCGTTCACCCAGCTCGAGGACGTCGTCGGCGGATTCTGGGCCGACTGCACCGACGACTCGATCGCCGAGATCCTGGCCCGCACCCCGGCCCACGCCTGACCCGGGCTCGCGTCGTACCTGACGAATCTGCTCTCTCGACGGGCAGATCGCGACAGATCCGTCAGGTACGACGTGCCAGGCTCCGCGCGGCCTGTGGATGAGCCTCGCAACCACTCCCGATCTCACCCATGCTCGCCGGCATGGGACTCGACATCACCCGCTCCGGTCTGGTCGTGCCGGTGCGCATCGATCCGTCCGGCCGTGCCGGGCCGACCCCAGGGCAGGTCCGTGGACGGCGCTGGCGCACTGCCGGGCCGTACCACTTCGTGCCCGCCGACGTCGCCCTCACGACGCAGCAACGCATCCTCGAAGCCGTCGCCTGCCTCCCACCCGGCTCGGCAGCGACCGGCTGGGCCGCACTGAGCTGGCTCGAAGCACGGTGGTTCGACGGTGTCGCCGCCGACGGGTCGGCGCTGCCGGTGCCGGTGGCGCTGGGCGACCGACGGGTCGCCCGCAAGCGGCCGGGGGTGACCCTCTCGGAGGACTGGCTCTTCGCCGACGACGTCGTCGTCATCGACGGGCTCCCCGTCACGATCCCGTTGCGCTCGGTCACCTTCGAAGCCCGCACCGCCTCCGACGACATCGCCGCCGTCCGCGCGATCGACATGGCCGCGTACGACGACCTGGTCGACCTCGCCTCCCTGCACGCCTACACCGCACGCCTGATCAGCCGCCGCGGCAAGCGCCGCCTCGAACGCGCCCTCGCCGTGGCCGACGAGAACGCCTGGTCGCCGATGGAGGTCGTGATGCGGCGGATCTGGCACCAGCACCGCAGCGGCATCCTGCTCTGCAATGCCCCGATCTTCGACCTGCAGGGCCGCCACCTGTTCACCCCCGACCTTCTCGACCCCGTAGCGGGCGTCGCCGGCGACTACGACGGCGTCGATCACCTGGAGGGCGGTCGGCACAGTCGCGACCTGATGCGTGAGGAGCTCACTCGCCGGGCGGGCATCGAGGTGGTCACGATGATGGCGGGACGCGGCGAAGCGGCGCGCTTCCGGTACCGGCTCGACGGAGCGCTGGCCCGCGCCGCCGGGCCGACCGTGCCACGCACCTGGACACTCGCACAGCCCGACTGGTGGGTCGACACCTCGACCGTGGCGCGTCGGCGCGCGCTCACACCCGCGCAGCGCGAGATCTGGCTCCGGCACCGTCGTACCTGACGGATCTGCTCCTTCCGTGGCCGGTCCACGACAGATTCGTCAGGTACGAGGACTGCGAGCGGCCCAGGCGACCAGCTCGCGCGCCGGTCCCTCGGGCGGGTGCGGCCCGCCCTTCCAGACCGCGTGCAGGCGGCGGGTGAGGTCGAGGCCGGTGACGGTGATCCGGACCAGCCGACCGGTGGCGAGGTCGTCGCGTACGGCGTGCGCGCCGACCGCGGCCGGACCGGCACCGGCGGCGACGGCGGCTCGCACGGCAGCGGTGCTGGAGAGCTCGAGGACGGGCGTCGCGCGGGGCAGGTCGGCGAGGGCCCGCTCGAGGACGGTGCGGGTGCCCGACCCCGCCTCCCGTACGACGAGCGGCGTGGCCGCGAGGGTCTCGGCGCTCACCCGGCGACGGGACCTCAGCGACCACGGGTGCTGGGGTCCGACGACGACGAGCAGCTCGTCGGTGCCGACCAGGCGGCGACGCAGGCCGCGCGGGGCCTCGGGACCCTCGACGAACCCGAGCGCCACGTCGCCGCCCTCGACCAGCTCGGCCACCCGGACGCTGTTGGTCGCGGTCATCCTGACCTCGGTCGGCTGCTGGCCGCGCTGCACCTGCTGCGCGCGCAGGCCGACCAGCCAGCCGGGCAGCAGATGCTCGGCGATGGTGAGGCTGGCGGCGATGTCGAGGTGGCCGCGACGATCGGCCCGCAGGGCGGCGATGCCGGCGTCCAGCTCCTGTGCGGCGTCGAGCACCCGGTCGGCCCACTGCACGACCAGCTCGCCGGTCGGCGTCAGCTCCGAGCCGCGCTTGCTGCGGGCCACGAGCGGCTCCCCGACGAGCGCCTCCATGGTCCGCACCCGGGAGGACGCGGCCTGCTGGCTGATGCCCAGCTCAGTGGCGGCAGCCCCCAGCGAACCGGTCCGGGCGACGACGACGAGCAGCTCCAGCGCACGCAGGTCGGGGACGTGGGGGCCGAGCATGCTCACAACGATACGTTGTGAGCACGGTCGGGCGCCGCAGGAAGGGCGACCCGGAACCGCGCGCCGCTCCCCCGCGCGTCCACCGCCTCGACCGAACCACCCACCGTGGCGGCGATCCGGCGACTCAGCGGGAGCCCCAGGCCGGTGCCGCCGCGGCCCGAGAAGCCGGGCTCGAACGCGCGCTCCCGCACCCCCGCGGCCAGGCCCGGTCCGTCGTCCTCCACCTCGATGACGACGGAGCCGCCCTCGCGGCGTGCCTCCACGTCGACCCTGGACTCAGCGAACCGCGCGGCGTTGTCCACCACCGGCGCCAGCACCCGCACCAGCACCGCAGCGGGGACGATGACCGCGGCGTCGGAGGCCACGTCGGCGACGAGCTCGACCGTCTCGCCGGCCGCGTCACGCAGCTCGTCGATCACGTCGTCGACATGGGTCGGGTCTCCGTGGGATGCGCGCTCGCGCGCCATCGCCAGCAGGGTCGTGATCGTCTCGCTCATGGAGCGGGCCAGGCCGAGGACCCGGGCCAGGTCGGCCCGATCCTCCGGCGCACCGCCTCCTCGCAGCTCCAGCAGCTCGACCGTCCCGACGATGCCGGTGAGCGGGGTCCGCAGCTCATGGGCAAGCTCGGAGGTCAGCCGCTGCTCGGACTCCAGGGCCCGCGCGACCCGGTCGAGCAGCCGTCGAGGGTGGTCGCGAGGTGCGCGAGCTCCGGGCCGTCAGGGACCTCCCCGAAGCGGCGGCCGACGTCGCGGGCGCTCCAGTCCGCTGCCCGGTCGGCCATCGTCGCCACCGGCCGCAGCGCCTGCGAGGTGATCCGGCTCGCGAGCAGGCCACTGGCCAGCAGGACGACGGCGCCGGCCACGACGGTCGCGAGGAGGGCGTACCGCTCCGCCCGCTCGTAGGGCCCGGTCGGCTCCGCGACCACCACCACGCCGTGCCACCCGGCGGGCGTGCGGAACGGCGTCGCCCGCAGCCGCACGCTCTCGTTCGGCGCGAGGTCACGCACCGACCTCACGCGCGCGAGCCGGTCGGCTCCTGCACGCTCGGAGGAGGCGAGGGTGTCCACCACGACCGATCCCGCGGCGTCGTACACCCGCACCCCGGGCTCGACCCGGCCGGCCAGTGCAACGGCAGCCGAGCCGTCGGAGCGTGCGACCGCGATCACCGTGTCGGTGCGCGCCTCGAGGACGCGGCCGATGTCGCGCTCGGCCGTCAGCGCGAGCACGATCTGGATACCGCAGCCGACCGCGACCATGACCGCGAGCATCAGCAGCACCGTCGAGACCACGATCCGCCTGCGCACGCGGCCAGCATGGCAGGCTGGTCGGCATGGCGCGGGTCGGAGTGTGCGAGGACGATCCCGAGATCCGCCGCGTCGTGGCCGACGCGCTGCGACTGGCCGGCCACGAGCCGGTGGTCGCGCACGACGCCGGCGAGGCGATGCGGCTGCTGGCCGCCCCGACCCAGATTGGCGCCCTGATCCTCGACGTCGGCCTGCCCGACGGCGACGGTCGCGACCTGTGCCAGGCGCTGCGGGCAGGAGGCCAGGAGGCGCCGGTGCTCTTCCTGACCGCGCTCGACGCCCTCCACGACCGGCTTGCCGGTTTCGGCGCCGGCGCTGACGACTACCTGGTCAAGCCCTTCGCGGTGAAGGAGCTGCTCGCCAGGGTCGAGGTGCTGGTACGCCGTAGTGCGCCAGCCACGGCGACCACGAACGGGGTCCGGCTCGACCCGACGCGGCACGCACTGGTCGACGGGTCCGGCGAGGTGGCACTCAGCCCTACGGAGTTCCGGATCCTGGCCACCTTGATGGCCCGTCCCGGCGAGGTGGTCCGCCGCGCCACGCTCGTCGCGGCCGCCTGGCCCGACGGCGCGATGGTCAGCGAGAACACCCTCGACTCCTACCTGCGCCGGGTGCGACGCAAGATCTCCGAGGTCGACATGGCGGCCGAGATCACCACCGCCCGGGGCGTCGGCTACCGATTCGAGCAGTCAGGTTCCTGACAGGTCGGGTCGGCCACCCTCGGCCCATGTCCACGACAGCCTCGACAACTCCCTCCCGCTCCACACGGGCCCTGCTGCTGAACAAGGTCCCGGAGGTCACCGCCTGGTTCTGGATCATCAAGGTCCTGTGCACAACAGTGGGCGAGAGCTTCGCCGACTGGATCAACGTGAACCTCGGTGTCGGACTGGTCCGCACCGCCATCATCTTCACCGCCGTCTTCGCGGTGGCCCTCGCCGTCCAGATGCGTGCCCGGCGCTATGTCCGGGCCCTCTACTGGCTCACCGTCGTCGTCGTCAGCGTCACCGGCACCCTCTACACCGACATCCTCACCGACCAGCTCGGCGTCCCCCTGTGGATCAGCACCACCGTGTTCTCGGTCGCGCTCGCCGCGGTGTTCGGGATCTGGTGGGCCCGCGAGCGCACCCTGTCGATCCACAGCATCGTCACCACCCCGCGCGAGGCCTTCTACTGGCTGGCCGTCCTGGTCACCTTCGCCCTGGGCACCGCCACCGGCGACTGGACCCTCGAGCTCACCGGCTGGGGCCCCGGCCGCTCGGTGCTCCTGCCGCTCGGCCTGATCGCCGCGGTGACCGCCCTGTGGCGCTTCGGCGCCAACCCGGTGCTGTCGTTCTGGGTCGCCTACATCCTCACCCGCCCGCTCGGCGCCAACATCGGCGACTGGCTCGCCTCGCCCAAGTCGGAGCAGGGTCTGGGCCTGGGCACCTTCGGCACCAGCGCAGTGTTCCTCGGCACCATCCTGGCCACCGTCGTGCTTCTCACGATCACCCGCAGTGACGTCACCGAGCGGCGCACGAACGACGAGCCGTCGTACGACGTCGCCCCGACCCGCGAACGCGTCGCCCTGGCCGGGTTCGGCGCCCTCGCGGCGCTCACGGTCGGTCTGCTCGCCTACGCCAACAGCCAGCCGCACGTCAGCGCGCTCGATGCGGAGGAGGGCAAGGCCCCGTCCTGCGCGGCCGGCCCGATCAGCGCCGGAGAGGCCCACACCCGAGCGGGTACGGCGTTCCCGGCAGCGACGACGTCGAGCTACCGCACCATCGTGGAGGACACCCGTCAGCTCGTGGCAAGCGGGGACCAGGGCGGCGCCACCAAGCGGATCACCGACCTGGAGACCGCGTGGGACAACGACCAGGCCGACCTCCAGCCGGCCGACTGCGCGGCGTGGAACGTCCTCGACCACCAGATCGACGACGTCCTCACCTCGGTCCGGGCCAGCCACCCCAAGGCGAGCGCCGAGGAGTCGACGATGGACACCCTGCTGACGACCCTGCCGTGACCCGGCGGTGACTCACGTCACGGGACTCCCAAGACGACCTTGTGAGCACCCAACCACAACCTCGTTCTGTGAGCCGGTGCGAACGCCCAGACTCGTTGACATGACTCTCCGTGTTGCGATCGTCGGCGGTGGCCCGGCCGGCATCTACGCCGCCGACATCCTCACCAAGGCGGACACCGACGTGTCCGTCGACATCCTCGAGCGGCTTCCCGCTCCCTTCGGCCTGGTCCGGTACGGCGTCGCACCGGACCACCCGCGGATCAAGGAGATCATCAAGGCGCTGCAGCGGGTGATCGCCAAGCCGGAGGTCCGCTTCCTCGGCAACGTGGAGTACGGCGTCGACGTGAAGCTCGAGGACCTGCGCGAGTTCTACGACGCGGTGGTCGTCTCGACCGGCGCGATGGGCGACCGCGACCTCGGCATCCCCGGCGAGGAGCACTCGTACGGCGCCGCCGACTTCGTCTCCTGGTACGACGCCCACCCGGACGTGCCGCAGACGTGGCCGCTCGAGGCGACCAGCGTCGCCGTCCTCGGTGTCGGCAACGTGGCGCTCGACGTGGCCCGGGTGCTCGCCAAGACCGGCGACGAGATGCTCGTCACCGACATCCCGGCCCACGTCCACGCGGGCCTGAAGGCCAAGACCATCACCGACGTGCACGTGTTCGCGCGCCGTGGGCCGGCGTACGCGAAGTTCTCGCCGCTGGAGCTGCGCGAGCTCAACCACTCGCCCGACGTCGAGGTGATCGTGCACCCCGAGGGCTTCGACGTGGACGAGCACGGGATGGCGCACATCGCCGAGCACAAGTCGCAGAAGATGGTGCTCAACACGCTCACCAGCTGGGTAGGTGCCGACCCGGTCGGCAAGCCGCACCGGATCCACCTGCACTTCGCCGAGGCGCCCATCGAGATCGTCGCCGACGCCGACGGCAGGGTCACCACGCTGCGCACCGAGCGCACCCACTCCCCCAACGCCGACGGCAACGTCGAGGGCACCGGCGAGGTGACCGACTGGGACGTGCAGCAGGTCTACCGCGCCATCGGCTACCGCAGCAGCGCGCTGCCCGGCCTGCCGTTCGACGACCGCGCCGCGGTCATCCCGAACGACGGCGGCCGGGTGCTCGACCTGGACGGCACCCCGATCCCCGGTACGTACGTGACCGGCTGGATCAAGCGCGGACCCGTGGGCCTGATCGGGCACACCAAGTCCGACGCGGCCGAGACCGTCGCGCACCTGCTCGCCGAGACCCGGGAGACGGCGACCGCCCGGCGCACCGAGGACGTCGACGCGTACTTCGCCGAGCGCGAGGTGGACGTCGTCACCCACACCGCGTGGGAGCGGCTGGACGCGCACGAGGTCGCGCTGGGCGAGGCCGAGGGCCGCGCCCGGGTGAAGGTGGCGACCCGCGAGGAGATGCTGGCCGCCGGGCGCGGCTGAGCGCGGACCTCGTGGCCCGCGCTGGGCCGGGACACAGCCGCCGCACAGGCAGGGTGCGCAGCATCGGGGCATGACCCGTCACCCCCTCGCCCTCGGTACCGCCGCCCTGCTGCTCGTCGCGACCGGTGCGGGCGGCGCCGCCGTCGCCACGCACCTGCTGGCGGACGAGGCCGCCCCGACGTCGAGCGCGGCCACGACCCAGGTCCCGACGACGCCGGAGGTGCCGGCGACGCCGTATGTCCGGCGCCAGTCGTACGTCCCCGGCGCCACGGGCCGGGACACGGCCGACGCGACGGACGAGCAGTCGACCGGAGTCGTCGAGATCTCCTCGACGCTCACCAACGGGACCAGTGCCGGCACCGGGCTGGTCCTCGACTCCGACGGCACGATCGTCACCAACCACCACGTCGTCGAGGGCGCGACGGCCATCGAGGTGACGGTCGTGACGACGGGGCGCACCTACACCGCGCGGTACGTCGGCGCGAACGCCACCACCGACGTCGCCGTCCTGCAGCTGGAGGACGCGAGCGGACTGACCCCGGTCGAGCTGTCCGACACCGCGGCCGCCGTCGGCGACGAGATCACCTCGGTCGGTGACGCGGGCGGCGACGGCGGCTCGTTGACCGCCTCCCCCGGCACGGTCGCCGCGTTGCACGACGACATCACCGTCGAGAGCACCGACGGGTCCCCCGGCGGCACTGCACTGACCGACCTGATCCGGATGGACGCCTACGTCGTCCCCGGCGACTCCGGCGGCGCCGTGCTGGACGCCGACGGCGAGGTCGTCGGCATGAACGTCGCCGCGTCGAGCGGCAGCAGCGACGTCACCGGCTACGCGATCCCGGTCGCCACCGTGGAGCGGGTCGTCGCGCAGATCGAGTCGGGCGACACCGGCAGCGGCGTCGAGCTCGGGTACGACGGCTACCTCGGCGTCGCCCTCGACCCCTCGGCCGGCGCACCGCTGGTCGCCGAGGTCACCCACAGCAGTGCCGCCGCCTCCGCAGGCATCGCCGCCGGCGACACGATCACCCGCGTCGACGGCACCGCGGTGGGCACGACCGACGAGCTCCGTGCCGCGATCAGCGCCCACGCGGCCGGCGACCGGGTCACCGTCACCTGGACCACCGCCACCGGTTCGACCGAGTCGGCCACCGTCACGCTGGGCGAGGCGCCGGTCTCGTGACCGGCACGCCGGGCCGTCAGGCCAGCGCGACCTGCCAGGCGTCGTAGGCATAGACCCAGTCGGCGTCGCCCGACGACTTCAACCAGGTGTTGCCGCGCGAGCCGACCTGGATCCGGCTGGTGCGGGGCAGGCGTGCGGCCTCGTAGCCCTTCAGCGCCTGCCCGACATCGGCGGCGCCGTCTGCGATCGCCCGGGTCAGCACGACCGCGTCCTCGATCGACATGGCAGCGCCCTGCGCCATGAACGGCATCATCGGGTGCGCGGCGTCGCCGAGCAGGGTGGCCCGGCCCAGGGACCACTGCGGCAGCGGGTCGCGGACGTAGAGCGCGGACTTGAGGACCGACTCGCAGGCGTCGAGCAGGGCCCGCGCCTCGGGGTGGAAGTGCGCGTACATCGCCCGCAGCTCGACGACGTCGCCCGGCGTCGTCCAGGACTCCTCGGTCCAGGACTCCTGCGGGGTCGTCGCGAAGATGAACGTGTCCCGCCCGCGGTTGAGCGGGAACGTGACGATCTGGGTCTCGGGGTCCGGCCCCCACCACTTGGTGAAGGCATCGAGGTTCGGCACGTCGAGACGGTCCGAGGGGACCACCGCGCGGAACGCCACGACCCCCGTGAACTCGGGGCTCTCCTTGCCGAACAGCGCGGACCGCACGCTGGAGTGGATGCCGTCGGCGCCGATCACGACGTCGACCTCCGCGGTCGCGCCACCGTCGAAGTCCAGTCGCACCGGGCCGTCCGGCCCCTGGTCGAGGGCAACCAGCCGGTGGCCGAGGCGGATCACCTCGGGCGGCAGCTCCCGCTCGAGCGCGGAGAGCAGGTCGGCCCGGTGGATGGTGAGCTGCGGGGCGTCGTACTTCCGCTCCGCGGCGTCGCCCATCTCCAGGCGCGAGGTCTCCTCGCCGGTGTCCCACGTCCTGCTGATGCGGTACGTCGGCCGCGCGGCCGAGTCCCGGATCGCGACCCCGACACCACCACCGACGCCGTCGAGCGCGCGGACCGCGTTGGGGGTCAGGTTGATGTCCGCGCCGACCCGGCCGAACTCGGGCGCCTGCTCGAAGACGGTGACCGCGATCCCTCGCGCGCGCAGGCCGATGGCGGCGGCCAGGCCGCCGATCCCGCCCCCGACGATGCCGACGTGCATGCTCATGTCGTGCCCTGCCCTTCCTAGAAGCCCGGTCGGTCCGCCCAGGCGATCGGCCCGGACGTGCCCAGATAGATGCTCTTCTGCCGCTGGTACGCGCGGATCGCGCCCAGCCCCTTCTCGCGGGTGGAACCGCTGTCCTTGACGCCGCCGAACGGGGTGGCGATCGACAGCTGCTTGTAGGTGTTGACCCAGACCGTGCCCGCGTCGACGGCGCGCGCGATGCGCCAGGCGCGGGCGAAGTCCCGGGTCCAGATGCCGCACGCGAGTCCGTACGCCGAGTCGTTGGCCGCCGCGACCAGCTCCTCCTCGTCGCGCCAGCGCAGCGCCACCAGGACCGGGCCGAAGATCTCCTCGCGCACGACGGACGCGTCGGCACCGAGTCCGTCGATCACCGTGGGCCGCAGGTAGCTGCCCGCCGCGAGCGCAGGGTCGGACGGCCGCACGCCGCCGGCCCGCAGCGTCCCGCCGGCGGCGAGGCCGTCGGCGATGAAGCGCTCGACGGAGTCTCGGTGGGAGGCGGTGATGAGCGGCCCGAGCTGGGTGCCCTCGGCCCGGGGGTGCCCGACCCGCAGCGCGTCGGCGCGCTCGGCGATGCGGGCCACGACCTCGTCGTACACGCTGTCGTGGACGAACAGCCGCGAGCCGGCGATGCAGGACTGCCCCTGGGAGCTGAAGATGCCGTAGAGGATGCCGTTGACCGCGAGGTCGAGGTCCGCGTCGGGCAGCACGATCGTGGGCGACTTCCCGCCGAGCTCGAGCGAGGTCGTCTTGAGCAGCCGGGCCGCGGTGGCGGCCAGCTCCCGACCGGTGTCGGTGCCGCCGGTGAAGGACAGGTGACCGATCCCGGGATGCTCGACGATCGCCTGGCCGACGGTGCGCCCGGGGCCGGGCAGCACGCTGACCAGGCCCTCGGGGATCCCGGCCTCGAGCAGCAGCGCGCCGAGCTCGAGGGCGAGCAGCGGCGTCCACGCGGCCGGCTTGAGGACGACGGCGTTGCCGGCGGCGAGCGCGGGGGCGACCTTCTGGGCCTCGGAGGCGATCGGGCTGTTCCACGGGGTGATCGCACCGACCACTCCGATCGGCTCGTGCACCGAGAAGGTCAGGTAGCCGCCGCGCGAGGGCGGGATCGCGCCCTCCTCGGTCTCGAGGAGCGCCGCGACGTACCGGAAGGTCCCGGCCGCACTCGCGACCAGCGCCCGGGTCTCGGCGAGCGGCTTGCCGTTGTCGCGGCTCTGCAGCAGGGCGAGCTCCTCGCTGCGCGCCTCGATCAGGTCGGCGGTGCGGGCGAGGTAGCGGGCCCGCTGGTGCGGCAGCATCGTGCGCCACGCCGCGGCCGAGCGCGCGGCCTCGCCACGGCGCACGGCGCTGTCGACGTCGGCCGGCACCGCCCCGGCCAGGGTGGCGATGGTGCTGCCGTCGGCGGGGTCGGTCGTGACGATCTCGGCACCGGTCCCCTCGACCCACTCGCCGCCGACGAGGATCCGCCCCTCCGGGGCCAGGCGATCAGTGATGACGGCGCTCATGAGGGTGCTCCCGGGACGTGGACGGGCGGGGTGAAGGGGCGCGGCATCGGCGGGTACGCCGCCAGGTCGACCTCGACGACGACCGGGCCGCCGAGCGCGACGGCCTGCTCGAGCGTGGCCGCGACCGCACCGGGGTCCGCGATGCGCAGGTGCGCCAGCCCCATCGAACGGCACAGGGTCGCGTAGTCGGGGGCGAGCAGGTCGACGCCGGAGCGTGGGCTGCCCAGCGACTCCTGCATGTTGCGCAGCACGCCGTAGCCGCCGTCGTTGAAGACCAGCAGCACCAGCCAGGGCCTCTCCTGGGCGAGGGTGGTGAGCTCGCCGAGGTGGACCGCGAGGCCGCCGTCGCCGACGATGCCGACGCTGGGCCGGTCCGGCCGGGTGATCGCGGCGCCGATCGCCATGCCGAGGCCCTGGCCGATGCCGCCGCCGCGCGGGAAGACGTTGCCGCGGGCGTCGTACATCTCCAGCAGGCGGTTGCCCCACGAGCTCGACGCGATGGTGACGTCGCGGGCGACGACCGCGTCGCGCGGCAGCACCTTGCGCAGGGCGTCGGCGAAGGCCGCGTGCTCCCCGAGACCGGCGCGCTGGGCCTCGCGGACCGACGCGCGGGTGACCCGCACCCGCTCCGACCAGGCGGCGCGCGGCGCAACGTCTGCTGCGACGAGGGCGTCGACGACGGCGCCCAGGAAGGCGTTCGCGTCGGCGACGACACCGACGCTCGCCGGGAAGACCCGGCCGAGGGCGGCGGGGTCGAGGTCGACCTGGACGTGCGTCGTGGGTACGACGAGGCCGTAGTCACCGGTCTCGTTGGAGCGGAAGTGGGTGCCGACGCTCAGCAGCAGGTCGGCGTCGGCGAGCAGGCTGCGTCCCCCGGGCGTGGTCGCGTAGTTGCCGACGCACAGCTCGTGGTCCTCGGGCACCGCGCCGCGTCCCGAGTTGCTGGTGAACAGGGCGGCTCCGGTCAGCTCGACCAGCCTGCGCAGCGATGCGCCGGCCCGGGCGACTCCCCCGCCGGCCCAGATCGCCGGCCGCTCGCTGCCCCGCAGCAGGCTGACCACCTCGGCGACCTTGACCGGGTCGACCGGGGCGGCGGGCGCCGGGGTCGCCGGAGCCGGAAGTCCCACGGGGACGGCGTACTGCAGGTCGATCGGCCACTCGACGCTCGCCGGACCGCCGGGAGCGGCGAGCGCCTGCTCGGCCGCCTCCTGCAGCACGGCGCCGGCCGACGCGACGTCCGGCACGGTGACCGCGTGCTTCGAGACCGCCCTGAGCATGCCGAGCTGGTCCTTGGTCTCGTGGATGAAGCCACGCCCCGAGCCGAGGTACGGCGTGTCCACCTGGCCGGTGACGTGCAGCACCGAGGTCCCGGCGCTGAGCGACTCGACGAGCGAGCCGGCGGCGTTGCCGGCGCCGGTGCCGGTGCTGGTCAGCGCGCAGCCCAGTCCGTCCCGGGCCCGGGCGTAGCCGTCGGCGGCGTTGACCGCGCTCGCCTCGTGACGGACCGGCACGAAGCGGAGGTCACGGTCCACGGCCTCCACCAAGGGGAGGTTGTGGACGCTGACGATGCCGAAGACGGTGTCGACGTCGTAGCGGCGCAGCAGGTCGACGAGCAGGTCGCCGCCGGTGCGCTCCGGTGCCGGGCTGGTCATGGGAGTTCTCCTCGGGAGGGTGACGGGAGGGTGAAGGGTCAGAACAGGCCGCGGGAGACGCCGCCGCAGACGTCGAGCGCCGCGCCGGTGACGTACGACGAGCGCGGGGACAGCAGGAAGGCGATCGCCGAGGCGACCTCCTCGGCCCGGCCGAACCGGCCGAGTGCGATGCCGCGGTCGGCGGCGATCTCCCGCTCCCAGTCGGCGTAGTCGCGGGTGTCGCCGGAGTCGTCGTAGCGACGGCGCCACTGGCCGGTGTCGACCAGGCCGAGGCAGACCGAGTTCACCCGCACCCCGCGGGCGGCGTACTCCACCGACATTGACTTGGTCAGGTTGAGCAGGCCGGCGCGGGCCGCGGAGGTGGTGACGAGCCGCGGCTCGGGCTGCTTGGCGAGCACCGCGTTGACGTTGACGACCGAGGCCACCGGCGACTTCTCGAGCCAGGGCAGCGCGTCGCCGAGGACGTTGAGCACGCTGCTGAACTTGAGGTCCAGCTCGTCGAGGAAGTCGGCGGCGCGGACGTCGGCGAGCCCCGCCATCCGGGACTGGCCGGCGTTGTTGACCACCCCGTCGAGGCCGCCGAAGGCCTGCGTCGCGTCGTCCACGAGCGACGCCACGGCCGCGGCGTCGCGAACGTCGCAGACCCGTGTGAGCAGCGCGCCCGACAGCTCAGCGGCACCGAGCGCCGCCGCCAGCTGCGCCGCCGCGGCGTCGAGCCCATCGGCCCGCCGCCCGCACGTGACCACGCGCGCCCCTTCGGCCAGCAACAGCCCGACGGTGGCCAGACCGACCCCCGAGCTGCCGCCGGTGACGAGGTAGGTGCGGTCGCGCAGCTCCAGGTCCACGGGCTCAGTCCCGGGTCACGCCGTGCATGGCCGACGTCTCGGGGTAGGTCGGGACCTGCGGCTTCTGGGCGCCGATGATCACGCAGAAGAGCGCGTCCTCGTCGCCGTTGTTCTTCAGGCTGCGCGGGACGCCCGCGGGCACGACGATCATGTCGCGGTAGCCGAGGGTGCGCTTGACGACCTGCCCGTCGCGGTGGATACCGACCTCGACCTCGCCCTCGAGGACGAAGAAGGCCTCCTCCGCGTCGTGGTGGGTGTGCTCGGGGCCCTCGGCGCCGGGCGGCAGCAGCATGTTGGAGAACGTGAAGCCCTGCGACTTGACGGTCCGGTTGTCGTTCTCGTGGTTGCCGGTCGCGCCCGAGCCCACGTAGCGGATCTGGGCGCGCTTGAACTGGTCGCCGGCCTTGGCCTGGAAGCCCAGGGTGTCCCAGTCCTCGTGGCGGGTGGCCCGGGTGAGGATGAGCGAGTCGGTGAACTCGGCGAGGTCGTCGGCGGTGTCGTACTGCAGGGTCATGGGATCTTCCTTTCGTGGAGGTCGGTCGCGGGCTGGGCCGCGGCCAGGAGGTCGGCCGCGCGGGTGAAGCCGCGCAGCCAGGCGTTGACCAGGGCGGGACGCTCCTGGTTGGCGAGGTGGCCGGCGCCCGGGACGAGCACCAGCGCGGAGCCGGGCACCAGGGCCGCGATCTCGCGGGCCCGCGCCGGGCCGGTCACCCGGTCCTCGACGCCCGCCATCACCAGCGTGGGTGCGGTGATCCGGGCCAGGTCGTCGGTGAGGTCGGCCGCGGCCATGACCTCGGCGGCACAGGCATAGCCCGCAGGACGTATGGCGGCCGCCATCGTCGCGACGACGTGCTCGACGAGCGCGGGGTCGGCGCCGGGGGCCAGCAGCCGCGGCCCGCGCTGCCGGGCGAAGTCGGTGGCGCCGAGGCGGACCAGCTCACCGGACCGCTCGCGCATCTGCGCCGCCCGCACCGGGTCGACGCCGGAGCCGAGGCTGGCGCCGATGACGGTGAGGCTGCGGACCAGGCCGGGCCGGGTCGCGGCGGTGCGCAGGGCGAGCACGCCGCCCCACGAGACCCCGACCAGGTGGACGGGGTCGTCGCCGAACCGGTCGCCGGCGAGGGCGGCCAGCCGGTCGACGTACCCGTCGAGGTCGAGGGCCGTGTCGGGGTCGGTGGACGCGGCGTACCCGGGAGCGTCCCAGGCCACCATCCGCAGCTCGTCGCCGAGCGCCGAGAGCTGGTGGCCGAAGGCGAGCGACGAGGACCCGATGCCGTGCAGCATCAGCGTCGGTGAGCCGCTGCCGCCCTCGCGGAAGGCCAGCACCTAGACCACCCCGCTGGGGCGGCCGACCAGGGCGGCGAGCGAACGGAGCACGGCGTGCGGGACCACACCGCTGGTGCGGGGGTTCTGCGGCGAGGGCAGGTTCTCGATCTCGAAGGAGTAGCGGCCGGCGGCACCCTCGGCGACCACCCGGTGGCAGGTCAGCTCCGCGGCGGGATCGGCGATCAGCCGGACGTCGACCAGGTCGAAGTCGCCGACCACCCAGCCCAGCGTCGCCGCGACGTTGAGCGAGCGCGGGAAGAGCCGCGTCGCCTCCCGGGCGTTGCCGCGGAAGACCTCGATCGGCTCGGTCGCGACCCGCAGCAGGTCGGCGTCGTGGTCGTCCATCCACGGCTGCACCAGGGTCGTGGGGAGCTTGGTCGTGGTCACCTCGACCCGGGTCAGCGGGCCCTGGGCGGCGGCCGAGGAGAGGATGTCGAGACCGCCGATGGCGCCGGCCGTCAGCAGGAAGCGACCGGGGCCGGCGGCGCGGACCGCTGCCGCCACCTCGGGGTCGGCCAGGGCGCCGACCGAGGTGATGAGCAGGTCGATCCCCCGCTCGAGAATGCCGACCGCGCTCTGCGCGACGACGGCCTGGCCCGCGCACTCGACGACCACGTCGGCCTGGTCGAGCGCGGCCTCCAGCCGCAGCTGGGGCACCCCCAGGTCACCGACGGGCTGCGGGTCGACGACCGCGACGGGGACCACGTCGGGGACGTCGCCGCGCAGCAGGGCGGCGACGACGCTCGCGCCGATCACCCCGCCACCGATGACGACGGCCCGGATCGGCGTGTCGACCGCGGCGGTCACGAGGCCACCACCGGATCGGCCGCGTCGAGGTCGCCCAGGGCGCCGTGGTCCTCGACGCCGGCCATGTGGGTGCGCACGTCGGTCGACGGCGGGCCCGCCGTTCCCCACAGGTCGGAGAGCTCCGGCACCCGGCGCCACACCCGGCACAGCCACTGGTCCTCGACGACCTGCGCGACGTCGGAGGTGTACTCGCACACCAGGCCGGCGGGGTCGGCGAAGTAGGAGAAGGTGTTGTTGCCCGGACCGTGCCGGCCCGGGCCCCACAGCGGCGTGATGCCGTGGTGCTTGAGCGAGCCGATGCCGCGCATGAAGTGGTCCATCGACGCCATCTCGTAGGCGACGTGGTTGACCGAGGTCCACGCCGCCTGGTTGAACGCGATGCTGTGGTGGTCGGTGTTGCAGCGCAGGAAGGCCATCTGGTGCTCCGACCAGTCCGAGACCCGCATGCCGAGGACCTGCGTGTAGAAGGCGACGGCCCGGTCGATGTCGACGGTGTTGAGCACGACGTGGGTGACGCCGATCGGCACGGGCAGGTCGCGGCTGCGGGGCGTCACCGAGTGGACGTCGCAACTGAGCTCGATCCGGCGGCCCTCGGGGTCGACCAGGACCAGGCCGTAGCCGGCGCCGGCGTCGGCGAGCGGCCCGGGCTCGCGCAGCAGCGGGACGCCCTGGGCCACCAGCCGGCGGGCGGCCTCGTCGACCTCGGCCGGCGTACGGACCGCGAAGCTGATCCGGCCCAGCGCGTTGCGCTCGGCGCGGCTGAGCTGGAGCACGTGGTGGTCGGGGCCGGAGCCCCGCAGCCAGGTGTCGTCGGTGTCCCTCTCGACGACCGAGAGGCCCCACACCTCGGAGTAGAAGTCGCTGCAGGCGGTCACGTCCGGGACACCGAGCTGGACCGACCGCAGCGAGTGCAGTCGTACGACGGGCTGGTTCATGACTCCTCTTTTCCTTAGGACTTAATCTTTAAGTGCTTACTTACTTACTGTCAAGCATGTTGGGTGGAAGGAGTCGGCCGATCGTGGCTAGCATCCGCGTCATGGCCCACCAGGACGCTGAGGCAACCGACGTGCTGTCCGACGTCGACCGGTTCGTGCAGCAGTGGCGCGAGCAGCGTCCCGATCTCGACCCGTCGCCCATCGCCCTGTTCGGTCGTGTGCACCGCGTCTACCTGCGCTACCAGGCGGTCATCGCCAAGTCCTTCGACGACTACGGCCTCAACCCGGCGTCGTTCGACGTGCTCGCCGCGCTGCGCCGCGCTGGCGAGCCCTACCGGATGTCCGGCACCGAGCTGGCCGCGGAGTCGCTGCTGTCCTCGGCCGGCATCACCTTCCGGCTCGACAAGCTCGAGCAGGCCGGGCTGATCACGCGGATCCGCGACACGCACGACCGCCGGGTCGTGCACTCCCAGCTCACCCCCGAGGGCCTGGCGCTGATCGACCAGGCGATCGCCACGCACCTGGCCAACGAGCACCGGCTGCTGGGCGGCGTCGATGCCGACGACGCCGCCCAGCTCGCCGCGCTCCTGCAGCGGCTCGAGGACTCGATCCTCTCCGCGCAGGAGTAGCGGCACCGGGGTCATCACACCGGCCCTGCCCCGATCTGCGCGGCGATCTGCGCAGCGACGGCGCGCAGGTGCGCGACGCTGTCGAGCACGAACCGCTCGCGCTCGGCGTCGTCGGCCGGCTCGGCCAGCGAGGCGAGCGAGCGCCGCTCCCCGCGGGCGACCGCGTCCTCGTAGCCACGGGCCAGGCGGACCAGCTCGGCCAGCTCGACGGTCGTCATGTCCGGTTGGCCGGCGTGCCACAGCGGGTCGTGGATCGGGATCGGCAGCTGGAAGCGGCGACCCATGATCCCCTCGATCGACAGCGCCTTGCGGGGCGCGTCGAGCAGCGCGGTCATCAGCGCCGGCCAGTCGATGACCCCCTGGCCACAGGGTGCGAGCACCCGGCACAGGCCCTGCTCGGTGAAGAACAGGGCACCGTCGCGCACGTGGGTCTGCCGGGTGTACGGCGCGACCCGGTGCGCCGCGGCCACCGGGTCCTCCCCACGGATCAGCACGTTGGCCGTGTCGAAGGTGATCCCGAACGCGTCGGGGCCGCCCTCCTCGACCAGCCGCACCAGCTCGAAGGTGGTGATCTCCTCGTGTGTCTCGATGTTGAGGTGCGAACCGTGCTCGCGCAGCACCGGCGCGATCTCGGCCATCACCTTGCCGGTCGCCCGCAGCTGGTCGTTCCAGGTCACGTCGGTGCGGTAGCGGTCGCAGGCCAGCCGGCCGGCCAGGTCGAACTTGTAGTTCGCCGTGGCCGCCCAGATCTCGTGGATCCCCGCGGCGGCGCACGCCGCCACGATCCGCTCGATGCCGGCCAGGTAGTCGCCGTCGCCGAGCGCGCGGATCTCCGGCGCCTCCGGGGCCGCGAAGGGGTTGATCTTCGCGGCCCCGACCTCGAGGTAGAGACCGAGCCCGTCGGCCTGCTCCCGCAATGCCGTCAGCTCGCCGACGTCGAGCGTCGGGCTGAGCTCGAGCGCCGAGCGGAAGAACACGCCCTCCAAGCCGGCCCTCGCGGCCTTCGCCAGCAGCCACGCGGCGTCAGTTCCCGCGGGCGCGGGGAACTTCGAGCTGTCCGTCCCGATCCGGAACCCGAGGTCATTCGTCATCGAGGACGTCCTCGCCCTCACCGGACAGGTCCACGAGACCGCGGCGGAAGACGTTGCGGGGGTCGTACTCCCGCTTCACGGCGACCAGGCGGTCGTACTTGTCGCCGTAGGCGTAGCGCGCCGCGTTCTCGTCACCGGCCACGCTGGTGAAGTTGATGTAGGTCCCGTTCTTGTAGGGGTCCATCTCCGCGTCGAAGCCCGACACCCAGTCCATCAGCTCCGGGGCCTCGGACGGGAACTCCCACTCGGCGCCGGCGCTCGCCATGAACTTCGCCGACGTGCGGTCGCTGGTCGAGGTCGCCATCGGGTCGACCCGCGCCGCCTGCCCGCCACGGGGGTAGAGCTGGTACGGGCAGGCGAAGTGCGGCGCGATGGTCGAACGGGCCTGCAGCGGCCGGCCCGGGTAGGCGTCCGACCACTTGAGGACCGTGTCGATGGCCTCGTCGGGGAACTCGTTGAGCATGCTGTTCTTCCAGTAGCGACGCACGCCGTAGCGGAAGTCGTCGTCGCACGCGCGCTGCAGCTCGACGTGCGGCACCTGGTACTCGGTCTGCCACACCGGCGAGCCGGCGCCCATCATCGAGTCGGTCAGGGTGCGGCCCTCCTCGGCGTCGCCCCAGTGGATCGTGGCGACCGAGACGACCTGGCTGCCGCGGTACTTCGCGGGCACGACGGTCCAGAAGTCCGGCACCTCGACAGTGCGGGCGTAGGTGACGACGTTGTCGGCGGCGTCGTAGCTCCAGTCGCGGAAGTGCTGGAGGACGCGCTTGCGGTCCTCGCCGACGTAGAACGCCTGGCGCACGTTGGCCTTCATCGTGAAGGGCGTGTAGCGGAAGGTGAACTTCGTCGCGATGCCGTAGTTGTGGCCCGCGCCGCGCACCGCCCAGAACAGCTCGGGGTGCTCGTCCTCGTTGACCGTGAGGATCCGGCCGTCGGCGACGACGAACTCCACCTCGACCACGTGGTCGGTGGTCAGGCCGTACATCCGCGACAGGTAGCCGGTCCCACCGCCGAGGGTGAGGCCCGCGACGCCGGTGTGCGACACCGTGCCGGCAGGTACGACGACGCCGTGCTCGGCGCAGGCCCGGTCCAGGTCACCGAGCCGGCAGCCGGCGCCGGCCGTGACCGTGCCGGCCGCGTGGTCGAAGGTGACCTCCTTCATCGGGCCGGTGTCGAGCAGCACGGCGCCGTCGATGACGGCGGTGCCCGCCAGGTTGTGGCCGCCGCCGCGGACCGTGACCTCGAAGCCGTTCTCGAGGGACCAGGTCAGCGCGCGGGACACGTCCTGGGCGGTGCGGCACGAGACGATCGCGGCCGGGCTGCGGTCGATGTCGGCGTTCCACACGTGGCGCTCGAGGTCGTAGTGCCGCTCCCCGGGCAGGATCACGGGGCAGTCCACGGCGCTCTTCAGCCCGGCGATGTCCGCCCGGGTCGCGTTCGCGGTCGTGCTCATGGGATGTACTCCTTCGTCGGATGGGTGTGGTCTCCGGCAGCGGTGACGCTGCGGAGGTGCCCGGCACTTCGGCGGAGGAATTCCTCCCGCGTGAACAGCCCGCCCGCCCGCAGCAGGGCTGCGTCGGGACGATCGAATGAGCGGACGTGGTGCTCGTAGGCACCGACGCAGTCGAGGACCGCGCCAAGCTCGAGGGGATCCAGGTCGGGGTGGGCGGCCCGCCAGCGGGGGTCGTCGTGCCAGACCTGCATCGCCGGCTGGTGGGGACCGGCCGGCTCGATGGAGAGGTGGAGGTCGGGGTTGGCCCCCAGCAGCACGCCGAGGACGTCGGCCCAGTCGATGACGCCGTCCCCACACGGCAGCAGGTAGCGGTCCGGCGCCTCCGGTCCCTCGACGATCGCGACGTCGCGCAGGTGGCACATCCGGGTGTACGGCGCCACCCGGCGTGCCGCCGCCTCGGCGGTCTCGCCGTGCACGTAGACGTTCGCGGTGTCGAAGGTGACGCCGAGGACGTCGGGGCCCACCGCCTCGACGAGCCGGACCACGTCGTACGTCGTGATCTCCTCGTGGGTCTCCAGGTCGAGGTGCGACCCGCAGGCGCGCAGCACCGGGGCGAGCTGGCGCAGGAGCCCCTCGGTCGCGGCCATCTGGTCGGCCCACGGTGCGTCACGGCGGTAGCGGTCGTTCTTGTGCAGCCCCGGCAGCCCGGCCTGGAAGTTGCCGGTCGCGGTCCACAGCTCGTGGCAGCCGATCGCCGCCGCGGCCTCGATCATCCGCTCCATGCCCGTGACGTAGCTGCCGTCGCCGAGGCGGCGGATCTCCGGCAGCTCGGCGGTCATGTAGGGGTTGACCTTGCCGACGCCGAGCTCGAGGTAGAGGCCCAGCCCGGCGGCCGCGTCGGCGACCTCGCGAAGCAGGCCGGGGTCGAGTGTCGGCGAGAGCTCGTAGAGGGTGCGCACCAGGACGCCGTCGAGGCCGAGCTCGGCGGCGTCGGCGAGCACCTGGGGCCAGGGCACGTCGACGGCCCCCTTGAGGGCGCGGTGCGGCGACGGCAGCTTGACGTCAGCGCCGATGCGCGGGCTCATGCACTCCTCCGCTCTGCGGCCGCGGCCGCGCGTCGGGCGCGGTCGCGGTCCGGGTCGGGGATCGGGATCGCCGCCAGCAGGCTCTTCGTGTACTCGTGCTGCGGCCGGTCGAACACCTCGGCGCACGGACCGCTCTCGACGACGACGCCGCGCTGCATGACCATCACCTCGTGGCACAGGTGGCGCACCAGGGCGAGGTCGTGGGCGACGAACACGACGGCGAGGCCGAGCTGCTGCTGCATGTCGAGCAGCAGGTTGACCACCTGGGCCTGGACGGAGACGTCGAGGGCGGACACCGGCTCGTCGCACACGAGCACCCGCGGGCCGACGGCCAGCGCGCGGGCGATCGCGATCCGCTGCCGCTGGCCTCCGGAGAACGAGCGCGGGAAGCGGTCCAGCACGGTGGCGTCGAGGCCGACCAGATCGAGCACCTCGACGACGCGGGCGCGGCGCGCCTCGCGGGTGCCGGCCATGCGGTGGATGTCGAGGCCCTCGCCGACGATCGTCTCGACGGTCATCCGCGGGTTGAGGCTGGAGTAGGGGTCCTGGAAGACCATCTGCACGTCGCGCCTGAAGCGGCGCCGCGTGGCGCGGTCGGCACCGGCGAGCGGCACGCCGTCGAAGAGGACCTGGCCGGTGTCGGCGCGCTCGAGGCCGACGACGCAGCGCAGGGTGGTCGACTTGCCGCTGCCGGACTCGCCGACGATGCCCAGGATCGCGCCGGGGCCGACGCTGAAGCCCACGTCGTCGACCGCACGCGTGGCGTCGCGGCGCGAGCCGAAGGAGCGGGTCAGGCCGCGGGCCTCCAGGATCGGCGTGCCCTCGGTGGTCGTGCTCATCGGTTCCCCTCCCCCGCGAGTGCGAGCGGGTGGTGGCAGGCGACGTCGGCCGTGCCGAGGCGTCGTAGGTCGGGTCGGGTCTCGGCGCAGTCGGCCTCGGCGCGGGCGCAGCGCGGGTGGAACGCGCAGCCGCCGGGCCGCGAGGAGGGCTGGGCGGGGCTGCCGGCGATCGGCGCGAGGGCGCCGTCGCGGTCGACCCGGGGCACGGAGGCGAGCAGGCCGGAGGTGTAGGGGTGCCGCGGGGTCCGGTACAGCTCGCGGACCGGTCCGGTCTCGACCCCGCGCCCGGCGTACATGACCGCGACCCGGTCGGCGAAGCCGGCGACCAGACCGAGGTCGTGGGTGATCAGGACGACGCCCATGCCGAGGTCGGCGACCAGTGAGTCGATCAGCGTGAGCACCTGCTCCTGCACCCGGACGTCGAGCGCGGTTGTCGGCTCGTCGGCGATGAGCAGGTCGGGGTGCGCGACGATGGCCATCGCGAGGCAGACCCGCTGGCGCATGCCGCCGGAGAACTCGTGCGGGTAGGCCCGCATCCGCCGCTCGGCGTTGGGGATGCCGAGCCGGTCGAGGGTCTCGACGGCGCGCTTGCGGGCCTCGGCCTTGCCGACGCCGTGCACCCGCAGGGACTCCATCACCTGGCTGCCGATCGAGCGGACCGGGTTGAGCGTGGTCATCGGGTCCTGCAGCATCAGGCCGATCCGGCGGCCGCGCTGGGCGCGCATCTCGCGATCGCTGAGGGCGAGCAGGTCGGTGCCGTCGAGGCGCACCCGGCCGCTGACGGACGCGCGGTGGTCGAGCCGGAGCAGCGCCCGGGCGGTGACCGACTTGCCCGAGCCGGACTCGCCCACCAGGGCCACCCGCTCCCCGCGAGCGACGGTGAGGCCGAACCCGGAGACGATCTCCACGGCGCCCGCCGCGCTCGGGTAGCTGACCGTCAGGTCGCTCACCTCGAGCAGTGGACGGGGTGCGAGGTCCTCGCCCGGGGCCGGGACGGGTACCTCCACGTTGAGGCTCACGATGTCGAGACCTTTCATGCCAGCGTCGCGTCGGGGTGGTTGCGGTTGCGCAGCGAGTCGCCGCTGAGGGCGAAGGCGAGCGCCGTGATCGTGATGAGCAGGCCGGGGACCACCGAGATCCACCAGGCGCTGGTCAGGTAGCGCGAGCCGGTCTCGACCATGGCGCCCCACTCGGCGCTGGGCGGTTGGGCGCCGGCGCCCACGAACGACAGACCGGCCATGATCAGCGTCGCGCCGCCGATCTCGAGGGTGGCCTGCACGTAGACGCCGTCGAGCGAGTTCGGCAGGACGTGGCGCAGCATCAGCCGCCACCGGCCGGCGCCGAGGACGCGGGCCGCCTCGACGTACGGCGAGGTGATCACCGTGCGCATCTCGGCGCGCGCGATCCGGGCGAAGCCGGGCCACCAGGCCACGACCATCGCGATCACGGCCGAGCGCAGGCTCGGGCCGAGCGCGACGGCGACGCCGAGCGCCATCACCATCACCGGCAGCGAGAGCGTGATGTCGCAGAACCTCATCACGACGTCGTCGACCCAGCGCCCGCCGATGGTGGCGATCGAGGCCACCAGGATGCCGATCAGGGCAGCGCCGGCGACCGCCAGCAACGCTCCGAGGATGGACGCGCGGGCACCCGCGAGGGCCCGGCTCAGCACGTCGCGCCCCAGGCCGTCGGTGCCGAGGAGGTGGTCGCCCGAAGGTGCCTGCAGGGCCCGGCCGAGGTCGACCGAGTAGGGGTCGTGCGGCGTGAGCAGGGGTCCCAGGATCGCCAGCAGCAGCAGGGCGACGACCGTGCCGTAGGCGATCCGGTCGAGCCACGGCACCCGGCGACGGGTACGGCGTACGCGTGGCACGGCGTGGGCGGCGGCTGCGGTGGTCATGCGGAGGCCCTCCGGGTCTCGAGGAGGCGGACGCGCGGGTCCGCGGCGAGCTGGACGAGGTCGACGAGGAGGCCGACGAAGGTGACGATCACGCCGACGACCAGCACCATGCCGATCACCGCGAAGGTGTCCTTCTGCGCGACGGCCTGGGTCAGGTAGCTGCCGAACCCGGGGCGGCTGAAGACCGTCTCGACCATGACCGCGCCGCCCATCATCCAGCCGACCTGCAGGCCGACCAGGGTGCTGACCGGCGCGATCGCGTTGCGCAGGCCGTGCTGCAGCAGCACCGTGCGCTCCCTGGCCCCCTTGGCCCGGGCCGCGGTCACGTGGTCGGCCTCGAGCGCGGTGATCATCGAGCCGCGGACGACCCGGATCACGAACGACATGAACGGGATGGCCAGCACCGCGGCCGGCAGCACCAGGTGGGCCAGCGCGTCGGAGAAGGCGGTCAGGTCGCCGGCGAGCAGGCTGTCGACGGTGAGGAAGCCGGTGCGCCGCGGCACCTCGACGCCGAGGGTCGAGACACCCGAGATCGGCACCACGCCGAGCTTCCGGCCGATCAGGGTCTGGGCGATCATCGCCAGCCAGAAGGTCGGCAGCGCGCCGCAGAAGATCGCGGCGAGTCGGACGGAGTTGTCGGTCCGGGTGCGGTGCCGCGCGGCGGCCAGCACGCCGAGCGGCACCCCGCAGGTCAGGTTGATGACCATGGCCAGGCCGACCAGCTCGACCGTGTAGGGGATCAGCTGCTGCAGGTCGCCGAGCACCGGCTGGAAGGTGAAGATCGACGTCCCGAGGTCGCCGTGCAGCAGCCGGCCGAGGTAGTTGAGGTACTGCTGGAGGACGGACTCGTCCAGGCCCAGCCGCTGGCGCACGACCTCCACCTGCTCGGGGGTGGCCGTGACGCCGGCGGCTGCCTGCGCTTCGTCGCCCGGGATCGCCTTGATCAGCAGGAAGACGATGGTGACGACTCCCCACAGCGTCGTGACCAGCAGCGCGAGCCGCCGCGCGAGGTACCGGGCGAGAAGCGAAGGTGCCATCGGTCGACTCAGTCCTCGATCTGGTAGGTCTGCGGCATGTAGCCGGTGTGCGCGGGATAGAGCTCGACACCCGTGACCGTCGTCGGTACGACGACCGTGGTCACCTCGTCCGCGACCGGCATCGACGCCGAGTCGTCGACCAGGTCCTGCTCGACCTGCTTGTAGAGGTCGCACCGCGCGGTCGCGTCGCCGGTGGCGTTGGCCTGGTCGAGCAGCTTGTCGATCGCCGGGTTGCCGTACTGCCCGAAGTTGGTCGAGGTGTCGCGGAACTTCGAGTGGTAGCGGGTGGTCAGCAGGCTGCCCACGTCGGGGGTCGGCGGGTTGTCCCAGATGACCGCCATGTCCGGGGTCGTGCCCACCGAGCCGAGGGACTCGATGTAGGTCGGGTAGTCGACGGTCTTGAGCTTCACCTTGACCCCGAGGTCGCGCAGCGTGGACTGCAGCGCGGTCGCGGCGTCGGCCTGCTCGGCGAAGATCGCCTGGTAGGCGAGGGTCAGCTCCTGGCCGCTCGCGGCCAGGCCCTTGAGGAGCTCGCGGGCCTGGTCGAGGTCCTGCTCGAAGGGCGCGATCTCGGGCCGGCAGTCCATCACCGCCGGTGCGACGCCGGTCGCCACGGCGCCGTGGCCGCCGAGGATCGTCTTGACGTGGGCCTGGTAGTCGTAGGCGAGGCGGATGCCGAGGCGCACCGACGGGTCGTCGAACGGCGCCCGCTGGGTGTTGAAGTAGACGTAGAGACCCTGCGCCTTGGCCAGCTCGACCGAGGTGAAGTGGTCCTGCTCGAGCACCGTGGCGAGGTCCTGCGGCTCGATGCCGTCGGCCACGTCGATGTTGCCGGCGAGCATCTCCTCGCGCTGGGTCGAGCTCTCCGGGATCAGCCGGTAGACGATCTTGTCGGGGGCGGCGGCGTTGGCGTCGCCGGTGAAGTCGTCGTACTTCTCGAAGATGATCTGCCGGTTCGGCTTGAAGTCCTCGAGCGTGTAGGGACCACTGCCAGCGTCGTGGGACGCGAGCCACGACTGGCCCTGGTCGGAGCCGGCGTTCTTCTCGACGAGGGCGGAGTTGACGACGTAGACCTTCGCGAGCCCGCCCAGGAACAGCGAGGACGGCGCGGCGAGGTTGATCTTCACCTCGGTCGGGCTGACCACCTCGGCCGACGCGTAGTCGGAGAGGAACTGCGCGACACCGACACCGAGCGCCTTGGCCCGGTCGAAGGTGTACTTCACGTCGTCGGCGGTCACCGGGGCGCCGTCGTGGAACTTCGCGCCGTCGCGCAGCGTGAAGGTCACCGATCGGGCGTCGTCCGCGACGGTCCAGGCCGTGGCCAGGCGCCCCTGGAGGGTGCCGTCGGGGTCGTAGTCGACGAGCGACTCGTACATCGGCACCACCGACTGGTCGACCGTGCTGTTGTCGGCCAGCACCGGATCGATGTTCGGCACCGTGCCGTCGACGCCGAAGGTGAGGGTCGTGTCGCCGGCAGCACCCGAGCCGCTGGGATCGGCAGCACAGGCGGTGGCGGTCCCCAGCGCGAGGGCCACCAGGCCGAGGCCGAGCGCCCTCTTCGTCCGAAAGGTTCTCACTCCGTGCTCCTTTGTGTCCGTGTCCGCCTGTGAGCCAACTCACCCGGCGTGTATACATAGAACAGCACATACGCCCGGATGGAAACAAGGCTTTCATCTAACTTTCTAAGCACTTAAATATTGATTCCCGCCTTGCTACGGTGATTCTGGCTCGCCGACGGGCAGCACACCGGCTCAGAGCCCGCGATCACTAACAGATGATTTGGTATACGAGGAGACCGATATGACCGAGTTCCCCACCCTGACGACCACCGAGCGCGACCGGCGCTACGCAGCGGTCCGCGCCCTCATGGACCAAGCCGGCCTCGACGCCGTCCTGGTGTCGGGACAGGGCCGCGACCAGCTCGACCGGTACCTCACCAACGAGGGCACCCGCAGCTACTGCGTGCTCCCCCGCCACGGCGAGCCGGTGTCCGTCGTACCGACCGGCAACATCACGCTCGGCCGGTACGACGAGCCCGGGAGCCGCTACGAGCGCTGGGTCACCGACCAGCGCCTGACCCGACCGGGCCACCAGCTGGGCGACGTGCTCGCCGACCTCGGCCTCACCGCCGCGACGATCGGCGTCGTCGGGCTGCGCAGCCGCGCCCCGGCCAGCGTCGCCGGCACCATCCCGTTCGGGACCTGGCAGCGTGTCCTGGACCGGCTGCCCGAGGCGAGCTTCGTCGACCTGCACGCCGAGTTCGAGCAGCTGATGCTCGTCCACAGCGAGGCCGAGCTGGCGATGATCCGGCACTCCGCGGCGATCGGCGAGGCCGCCTGCGCGGCGATGATCGAGGTCGCCGGAGCCGGTGTCCGCGAGTCCGAGATCTCCGCTGCCGGCATGCAGTCGGTCACCGCCGCCGGCGGGCTCTGGCTCAACGGCCCCCAGCGCAGCGGCGCGGAACGCCTCGGCTGGGCCGGCCCCGACTGGCCGTGGATGGGCGGTGGGTCCCGGGTCCTGGAGAAGGGCGACGTCTACGGCGCCGAGCTGTTCACCCTCTACGGTGGCTTCGAGTCACAGCAGCAGGTGGAGATCTCGGTCGGGCAGCCGGACGACGTCCACCGCCGGCTCGAGGAGGTCGCGGTCGAGGCCTATCGGCGCGGGGTCGACTACCTCCACGTCGGCGGGACCTTCGCCGAGCTGTGCGAGGTCATGGAGCAGCCGCTGCGCGAGGCAGGAGCGTGGAACATGGGACCGGTCGTGCAGACCGTCTCGCCCGTCATCTACAACGGCGCGACGCACGTGGGGATGGACCAGCAGGCCGGACTGGCCGGCGTCCCCCTGCCTCACACCACACCCCGCGACGGCGACTTCGTGATCGAGCCCGGTGTCGCCTTCGCGTTCGAGCCGAACGCCTGCCTGGACCGGGCACGGGTGAGCATCGGCGGCACGGTGATCGTCACCGAGCAGGGTGTCGAGGAGCTCAACTCACTGTGCCTCCGGGTGAACGTGGTCTAGGCGATGCTCGACATCCACCACCCCGAGGGCGACGACGACCTCACCGAGGACCTCCTCGTCGACCGCATCTACGCCGACCTCGTCGAGCGCATCGTGTCCGGCGCCGTCGCGCCCGGTGAGCGGCTCCGCGAGACCCACGTGGCCGACATGCTCGACGTCTCCCGGGTCCCGGTCCGCGAGGCGCTGCGGCGTCTCGAGTTCGACGGCCTGGTCGAGATCCGGCCGCGCCGGGGTGCCACCGTGCGGCAGCTGACGATCGCGGACGTCGAGGAGCTGTTCGACGTCCGCGAGGCGCTGGAGGTGCTCGTCGCCCGGCTGGCGGCACGGCACATCAACGAGCACGGCATCGCCCTGCTCGAGGAGGCGCTCGAGCGGTCCGGCGGCGCCCACCGCACCGGCGACGAGCGGCACATCGCGGCCGCCACCTCCCAGTTCCACGAGGTCATGCTCGAGCTGACGGGCAGCAGCCTGCTCAAGGCGCTGATGCGGGTCGTCTCGGGCCGCGTGCACTGGCTGTTCCGGCTCACCACCTTCCGCGGCGACCACGGCCACGGGGCCGAGCACGAGGCGCTGCTCGACGCGATCCGCAACGGCGACGAGGAGATCGCGGCCGCCCTCGCCTACGCCCACGTCGCCCGAGGACGGCGTCCGACCCTCGAGGCGCTGGCCTCTATGTTGGACGGGTGAGCCGACCGACGATCCTCCGAGTCCCCCCGCTCAGCCCGCAGCTGCACGACGCCGTCGGCGAGCGGTACGACGCCGTCGACCCCGCCGACCTCCCGGCCCGCGCGGGCGACGTGGTCGGCATCGTGTGCACCAACACCGGCCGGGTCGGCAGCGACCTGATCGCGTCGCTGCCTAACCTGGGGGTGATCGCCAACCACGGCGTCGGCTACGACAACATCGACGTCCCGGTCGCACTGGCGCGCCGGATCGCGGTCAGCAACACCCCGGAGGTGCTCGACGACGCGGTCGCCGAGACCGCGATCGCGCTGCTGCTCGCCGTACGACGGGAGGTGGTCTCCGCCGACCGCTTCGTGCGGGACGGGAGCTGGCCGGCCGGCGCGTACCCCCTCACCGCGCAGGTCGCCGGCAGCCGGGTCGGCATCATCGGGCTGGGCCGGATCGGGCGAGCGGTCGCCACCCGGCTCGAGGCCCTCGGCTGCACGGTGAGCTACCACAACCGCCACCAGGTACCCGACGTCTCCTACGCGTACGCCGCCTCGCCGGTCGAGCTGGCGGCCTCCGTCGACAGCCTGGTCGTGGTCGTCCCGGGCGGCTCCGCGACCGACGCGCTCGTCGACCGGAAGGTGCTCGACGCCCTCGGCCCGGACGGGGTGCTGGTCAACATCGCCCGTGGGTCAGTCGTCGACGAGCCCGCGCTCGTCGCCGCGCTGCAGGACGGAAGGCTCGGTGGTGCGGGCCTCGACGTCTACGCCGACGAGCCGAACGTGCCGGCCGAGCTGATCGCCCTCGACAACGTCGTGCTGCTCCCCCACGTCGCGTCCGGCACCCACGTGACCCGGGCCGCGATGCGCGAGCTGACGCTCGCCAACCTCGACTCCTGGCTGGCCGACGGCACCCTGCGCACGCCGATCCCCGAGATGTCGGCTCAGTAGCTGAACGACGTCGCGCCCTCCTCGCCGATCCACTCCCACATCGGGACGGTGCCGCCGATCTCCGCGCCCTTGACCAGGTTCTCCGGGTCGAGCGCCTTCGCGTTGAAGCACAGCGGGCAGACCAGGTAGGTCCCGCCGGCCGCGAGGTAGCGCTCGAGCAGCTCGGGCAGCGACGGGCAGCCCTCGCAGGCCCGGCCCACCGCGACGCCCGGTACGGCGAGCCGCACGGCTTCCTTGGTCAGGAACATCAGCGTCGGGCGTCCGTGCTCGGCCGCGCCGAGCGCGACCAGGAACGCCACGGTGACCCGCTCGGGGTCCTCCATCCCGGTGGCCAGGCTGACCACTGCCTTGTTCGACATCGTCGTCTCCTTCGTCGGTGCGGCGGGTGTTCGCCGATGCGTCCGACGCTAGGAATCCGGGGCGCCTGCGGGCATCGGTGCCGACGCGCAACCGCGGCGAAGCGGTGGCTGCCGACGCGTACGCGTCAGGCCCGTGCGTCGATCCCGAGGACCCGGCAGACCGCGGCGGCACGCGCCGTACGCCCGGACAGGCCGAGCTTGAGGTAGACGTTCTGGAAGTGCCGCTCGACGGTGCGCACGCTCAGCGTCAGCCGCTCGGCGATCGCAGTGTTGTCGAGGCCCTCGGCGGCCAGCAGCAGGATCTCGCGCTCGCGCGCGGACAGGTGGTCGACGGGTACGACGACCCGGTCTGCGGCGAGGAAGCCGGCCACCTCGTGGCGGAACACCGGCCAGGCCGGCTCGTCCGCGAGCAGCACGTGGTTGCGCGAGTCGAGCATGACCAGCCGCGCGTCGGGGATCGCGGCCGCGAGCCGCGGCCCCCAGCCGGGTGCGACCCGGTCGCCCTCGGCGTGCAGGACCAGCGTGGGTGCGCTGATCCCGGGCAGCAGCTCCCGCACGTCGACGGCGTGGCGGGCGATCCGGCTGCACACGGCGTTCTCGGTGTTGGTCGAGGTGCGCTGCAGCTCGTCCATCCACGCCATCTGCTGCTCGGTGGCGTCAGGGATGAAGGCGTTGGTGAACACCCGGCGGAACAGCGGGTCCGGCCGCGCCCAGCCGGCCCGGATCATCGCGCGGAACGCCTCCTCGGCGGCCTCGTCCTCCTGCTGGATGCCCCCGCCGGCCATGCCGCCGTAGAGCACCAGCCGGCTGACCCGCTCGGGGTGCGCGTGCGCGTAGGCGACCGCGACCGGTGCCCCGCCGGACATGCCGAGCACCGCGAACCGGTCGAGCCCGGCGGCGTCGACCAGCGTCTCGAGGTCGGCGAGGCGGCGCGGCAGGGAGAAGTCGGTGACGTCCCACTCGGAGAGGCCGAACCCGCGCTCGTCGTACCTGACGACGGTGGCGACGTCCCCCAGGTCGTCGAGGAAGTGCCGCCACACCGGGCTCTGCCAGTCGTGCTGCAGGTGGCTGAGCCAGCACGACACGATGAGCAGCGGCGGGCCGGATCCGTGGCGCGCCCACGCGATCCGCACGCCGTCGTCGGTGCGGCAGAAGCGGACCTCCTGGGTCCCGGCGCTCGCCACGATCGAAGCGTACGCTCGTCGGACTCGGGCTGCCCGACGAACGCGGACCCGGAATCTTGGCCGGGCCGACAGCCCGCGGCGTCGTCGCGTTCCCGATGCTGGGCAGCATGCACCAGCAGGCACCCGACCGCGCCCTCCCGTCGCTCGACGCGATGGTCGCCGACCTCGAGGCGCTGGTGACCTGCGAGTCCCCGTCGGAGGACCTGGCGGCGGTCGCGCGCAGCGCCGAGGTGGTGGCGGCCCTGGGCACCCGCCTGCTGGGCGTGGGGCCCGAGCGGATCGTGCTCGACGGCTGGACCCACCTGCGCTGGCGGTTCGGCACCGGGCGCAGGGTGCTGGTGCTCGGCCACCATGACACCGTCTGGCCGCTCGGCTCCCTCGAGACGCACCCCTTCGGCGTGAGCGACGGCGTGCTGCGCGGGCCCGGCTGCTTCGACATGAAGGCCGGCGTCGTGATGGCGCTGCACGCCCTCGCCGCGCTCGACGACCGCGACGGCGTCACCCTCCTCGTCACCGGTGACGAGGAGATCGGCTCCCCCTCCTCGCGCGCGCTGATCGAGCACGAGGCTCGCGGTTGCGCCGGCGCGCTGGTCCTCGAGGCGGCAGGCCCCGGTGGCGCGCTGAAGACCGAGCGCAAGGGCGTCTCCCGGTACGACGTGCTCGTCACCGGCCGCGCCGCGCACGCCGGCCTGGAGCCCGAGCGCGGCGTGAACGCGACCATCGAGGTCGCCCACCAGGTGCACGCGGTCGCCGCGATCGCCGACCCCGAGCGCGGTACGACGGTCACTCCGACCCGCCTCGACGCCGGTACCACGATCAACACGGTGCCCGCCGCCGCCGGGTTCGGGGTCGACGTACGAGTGCGCGACGAGGGCGAGCAGGACCGCGTGCATGCGGCGATGCACGCGCTCCGGCCGGTTCTCGACGGTGCCGACGTCGAGGTCGTCGGCGGGCCGAACCGGCCCCCACTGACCCCCACCGCGACTCGCGACCTCTACGACCGTGCGGCCCTGCTCGCCCACGACCTCGGGCTGGACCCGGTCACCTCGATCTCCGTCGGCGGCGCCTCGGACGGCAACTACACCGCCGGCGTCGGCACCCCGACCCTCGACGGACTCGGTGCCGTGGGCGGCGGCGCGCACGCAGACGACGAGCACGTGCTGGTCGCCGAGCTACCCGGCCGGACCCGGCTGCTGACCGCTCTGGTCACGGACCTCCTGGCCGAGGACCGCCCATGACCGCCTGGACCGACGCCGACAAGGCCGCCGCCGGCGCGGGGATCACGATCCGCACCCTCGACGACATCGCGTCGCTGGAGGACGTCCGCCGCCTCTACGAGCGGATCTGGCGCACCGGCGCGACCAACCCGCCGGTCACCGCGGACCTGCTCCGCGCGATGGCGAAGGCGGGCAGCTATGTCAGCGGCGCCTACGACGGCGACGAGCTCGTCGGCGCCTGCTTCGGCTTCTTCTCCGCGCCCGCGCGCGACGCGCTGCACAGCCACATCGCCGGTGTCGCGCCGCGGATGGCCGGCCGGCACGTCGGCCTGGCCCTCAAGCTGCACCAGCGCGCGTGGACGCTCGACCAGGGCGCCGGTGCCATCACCTGGACCTACGACCCGCTGATCCGGCGCAACTCGTGGTTCAACCTGGGCAAGCTCGCCGCCGACGTCACCGAGTACCTCCCCGACTTCTACGGGCCGATGGACGACGACATCAACCGCGCCGACCCGACCGACCGGGTCCTCGTGCGGTGGTCGCTCGACGCACCCGCCGTCGTCGCCGCGTGCGCCGGGACCCCCCGCGCCGTCGACGTCGAGCAGCTGCGCGCGGACGGCGCGGTCGTCGCGCTGGAGGTGTCCGCCGCGGGCGGCCCGATCCTGCGGCCGGCGTACGGGCGCACGGTGCTGGTCGGCGTACCCGTTGACGTCGAGGGCCTGCGCGAGCAGGACCCGGCGCTCGCCGCCACGTGGCGCGAGGCGCTGCGCGAGGTACTCGGCGGGCTGCTCGCCGGAGGCGCGCGGGTGCGGGAGTTCGACCGATCGGGTTGGTACGTCGTGGAGAGGAAGGAAGCGCAATGAAGTTGACCGGGGTGGAGATCCGGACCGTCGAGGTGCCGCTGGTGGCGCCGTTCCGGACGTCCTTCGGGACCGAGACGGTACGCCGGGCGCTGCTCGTGCGCGCCGTCACCGACGACGCCGAGGGCTGGGGCGAGTGCGGCGCCGGGACCGGGCCGTTCTACTCCTCCGAGTACACCGAGGCCGCGGCAGACGTGCTGGAGCGCGTGCTGGTGCCGATGGTCGCGCAGGTCGAGCATCTCGACGCCCACCGGGTCGCGCCGGCGCTGCAGTCGGTCCGCGGTCACCGGATGGCCAAGGCAGCACTGGAGACGGCGGTCCTGGACGCTGACCTGCGCGGCCGGGGCGTCTCCTTCGCCCACGCCCTCGGTGCGGTCCGCGACCGGGTGCCCTGCGGGGTCTCGGTGGGCATCACCGAGTCGATCCCCGCGCTGCTGGACGTGGTCGAGGGGTACCTGGCCGACGGCTACCTGCGGATCAAGCTCAAGATCGAGCCCGGGTGGGACGTCGAGCCGGTGCGCGCCGTACGGGAGCGGTTCGGAGACGTCCTGCTGCAGGTCGACGCCAACACGGCGTACCGTCGGGGCCACACCCGGCATCTCGCCCAGCTCGACGACTTCGACCTGCTGCTGCTGGAGCAGCCGCTGCCCGAGGACGACCTGCTCGGCCACGCCGAGCTCGCCAGGTCCGTCCGTACGCCGATCTGTCTCGACGAGTCGATCGTCTCCGCCCGGGCCGCGGCGGACGCGATCACGTTGGGCGCCTGCTCGATCGTCAACATCAAGCCCGGCCGGGTCGGCGGCTACCTGGAGGCGCGCCGGATCCACGACGTCGCGTCCGCGCACGGGATTCCGGCCTGGTGCGGCGGCATGCTGGAGACGGGCCTGGGCCGGGCTGCCAACCTCGCGCTGGCCGCGCTGCCCGGCTTCACCCTGCCCGGCGACACGTCGGCCTCCGAGCGCTACTACGCGACCGACCTGACCGAGCCGTTCGTGCTCGAGGACGGTCACCTGTCCGTGCCGACGGGTCCGGGCCTCGGCGTCAGCCCGCTGCCGGACGTCCTCGACGAGGTCACCGTCGACCGGACCTGGATCCCCCTCTGACCCCGTTGAGTTGCCCCATCCTCACCGTTGAGTTGCCGCTTCCCAACCGTTGAGTTGCCACCCCGCACGGCAAGTGGCAAGTCAACGGTGAGTTTGCGGCAACTCGACGGCGAGTTCGTGGCAACTCAACCGCCTGTTCGATCCCACCAGCATCTGTCACGATTTCGTCGTGCCGGACGAACGACGACCCCATGCCCCGCGGCTAGCGTCGGGCGGGTGGTGACCGTGGCCGACCTCCCCCGCGCCGGACTCGCTCGCGTCGTCGAGGAGCTCGGCAGCACCCTGCTCGAGGTGGTCTGCGGCGAGGTGCAGCGGCCCGAGGAGATCGGCGGGGTGGTCATCGACGACCCGCTCGACGAGCCGGAGCTGCCCGAGCACGCGCTGGTCCTCGGGGTCGGGCTGCAGGAGCCGGCGGCGATCACCGAGGCGGTCGAGCGGCTCGGTGCGCAGGGCGCACTCGGGCTGGTCGTCCGCGCGCCCGTGGCGGAGAGTGACGAGCTCGCGGCGACGGCGCGTCGTACCGGCGTCACGGTGCTCGCGCTGGCGCGCGGGGCCGCCTGGACCCACCTGGCCGGGATGATCAGGACCCTGACCAGCGACGGCCCCGAGCTCGACCCGGAGCCGCTGGGCCGCACCGGCGCGGGGCTGCGCCAGGTGGTCGGCTACCAGTCCGGCCTCGACGACCTGTTCGCCGTCGCCAACGCGATCGCCGCGCTCGTCGACGCCCCCGTGACGATCGAGGACCGCAGCTCACGCCTGCTCGCGTTCTCCAGCCGCCAGGAGGAGGCCGACACCTGGCGGGTGCAGACGATCCTGCGCCGGCAGGTGCCCGAGGACTACACCCGCCAGCTCGAGGAGCAGGGCGTCTTCCAGGAGATCTACCGCTCCACGCGGCCGGTCTGGGTGCCGCCGCTGTCCGACGACGAGCCGTCCGGCAGCGGGCGCGCGGCGATCGCCGTACGCGCGGGCGACGAGATTCTCGGCACCATCTGGGCGGTCGTCAACGAGCCGATGGACGAGGCCCGCGGGCAGGCGCTGTACGACGCCTCGAAGCTGGTCGCCATGCACCTGGTGTGGGCGCGGGCCGATGCCGACGTGGAGCGGCGGCTGCGGGCCGACCTGCTCAGCACCGCGCTCGAGAGCGGCCCGCGCACCGCGGAGACCCTGCGCCGGCTGGGGCTGAAGGACGAGCCGGCGGTCGTCCTCGCGCTGACCGTGGTCGGCGCCGGGACCGAGAGCCCGCTGCCCGCGCAGCTCGCCGTCGAGCGCAAGCGGGTCGCCGACGCCTTCGCGCTGCACCTGACCGCCGTGCACCCGCGCAGCGCCGCGGGCCTGGTCGGCGACGTCGCCTACGGCATCCTGCCGGTCGCGCGCGGCCGCAAGGACGGCGAGGAACGCGCCGCCGAGATCGCCGCCGACTTCCTGTCCCGCGTCGACTCCCGGCTGCGTCCACTCGTCGGCGTCGGCCCGCTCGCCCCCGGCAGCGCCTCCCTCAAGCGCTCGCGCACCGGCGCCGACCGCGCCCTGCGCGTGCTCCGCTCACGTCCCGGCCAGCAGGTCGCCCGGCTCGACGACGTCCACCTCGAGGCCCTGCTGCTCGAGCTCGCCGACCGCGTCCCGCGCGGCGACATCCCCAGCGGCGCCGTCGCGCGGATCGTCGCCTACGACCAGGAGCACCAGAGCAGCCTGGTCGACACCCTGCGCGCCTGGCTGGACGCCTTCGGCGACGTCGCCATCGCGTCGGCCGCGATGTACGTCCACGCCAACACCTTCCGCTACCGCCTGCGCCGGGCGGCCGAGGTCGGCCGGCTCGACCTCACCGACCCCAACGCCCGGCTGGCCGCGATGCTGCAGCTGCGGCTGATGGACCTCACTGCTCCGGACTGAGCCCGAGCTGCTGGACGAGGAAGCCCAGCCACTCGACGTCCTGCGCGACCACGACCTCGGGACTGGTGGCGGCGCCGTGCCCGGCGTCCTCGAAGACGTGCAGCAGGATCGGGGCATCGCCCTCCTGCGCAGCCTGGAGACGGGCCACGAACTTGCGCGCGTGCCACGGGCGGCAGCGGGGGTCGGTGGCGCCGGCCTGGACGTAGACGGCCGGGAAGGTGCCCGGGCCGATCAGCTCGTACGGCGAGCGGCCGATCATCCGGCGTACGTCGGCCGGGTCGTCGGGATCGCCCCACGCCTTGCGGATCACGAAGTCGAGGTAGGGGTCGCGCATGCCGGCGACCAGGTCGAGCAGGGGCGCGCGCGGGAGCACCGCCCGCCACAGGTCGGGGCGGGTGGTGACCGCGACGCCGCACATCAGGCCGCCGTCGGAGCCGCCGGTCAGCGCGAGCCGGTCGGGCGTCGTACGACCGCTTGCGACGAGGTGCTCGGCGACCGCGACGAGGTCGTCGTCGCGGACGTGCTTGGTCTCGCGGTGCGCGGCGAGGTACCAGTCCCGCCCGAGCTCGCCACCTCCGCGCAGGTAGGCCTGGACGACGGTGCCACCGGCGGCGACGAAGGCTGCCAGGTCGGGCTGGTACGACGGCAGGGTGGGCACATTGGCCGCTCCGTACGCCGTGACCAGGGTCGGCGCGGGCGCCGCGTCGCCGTCGGTCGGGCGGATGACGTGGAAGGGCACGAGCGTCCCGTCGGCGGCGGGCGCGGCGCCCTCCTCGAGGACCGCGTCGAGCGTCACGACCGGCGCGAGCAGCGTCTCGACGTCCGCGGCACCCGCGCGGTGCCGGTGCACGCTCCACGAGGTGGTGGGCGTCGAGAAGGCGAACAGGAAGTCCGGGGTCGGCCCACCGGCCGCGAGGCCGGTCAGCGCGAAGAAGGGCGCCGCGAGGGCGCCTCGACCAGGAAGCGGCACGTCGCCGACCGCGCCACCGCAGCGCTCGAGGACGCGCACCCGCGCGAACGTCCGGTCGAGCTCGGACAGGTAGAGGTGCTCCCCCACCGGCGTGACCGAGCGCAGCACGGTCGGCCCCTCGGCGACCAGCTCCTCCCAGCAGGAGACGTCGTCGGGCGACGCCGCGTCGAGCGGGATCGCGACCAGCCGGCCGCGGGCGGCGCCGACATCGGTGACCGCGACGTACCTGTCGCCGACGACGTGTCCCGCGACGGTGCCGGTGCAGGACGTGACGAACGGCCGCCACGAGGCCTGCGGGGAGGCCAGGTCCCGCACCGCGACGGGGATCGGGCTGCCGACCCGGTGCGAGGCCACCAGCCAGCGCCCGTCCGGCGAGGGCTGGACCAGCGTGTACTCCCGCGAACCCGCGGGCACCGGCACCGGCTCGACCACCGTGGCACCGGTGGCGAGCTCGTGGTGGAAGGTCGCCTGCACGAACTCCTCCGGAGTGCCGGTCAGCGCGAAGAACCAGAAGCCCGTGCTGTCGGCCGCCCAGGAGACGCCGCCGGCCCAGGCACTGTGCAGCACCTGTGGCGGCGCGGGCAGCCGCTCACCGGACGCGACGTCGACGAGCCGGATCGTGTTGTGCTCGCTGCCGTCGGCGCACACGCCGATCGCCAGTACCCGGCCGTCGGGCGAGGGCGCCAGCCACGAGAGCAACGCCCCCGCCTCGAGTACGACGACCGGGACCCCCGCACCGTAGGGCTCATCGGCCACCACCACCGACGAACCCACCGGCCGGAACCACCGCCCCGCCGCATGCCGGGGCAGCACCGGTCGTGCGCCGGCGTCGTACTCCTCGACGAGGGCCCGCAGCGCCGCGCGGTCCTGCCCACCGAGGATCGAGCCGGTTGCGACCTCGGCCTGCCTGCGCTGCCAGGCATGGACCTCGTCATCCTCGGCCTCCAGCCAGCGGTACGGGTCCGGCACGGAGACGCCCGCCTGGGTGGCGACGACCTCGACGGTCCGGGTCGGCGGGTACGGCGCCGCGAGCTCGCGCCGCAGCCGCTCGAAGGCGCCGGGCACGCGGTGCACCTCGCCGAGGTCGAGCACCAGGTCGAACGCGTCGTCGTCCAGGACCGGACCGGGAACGCCCTCCTCCAGCGCCACGGCCCAGTCGAAGGGCCGGTCCGAGCGGTCGGTGATCCGGACCGCGGGGCCGGAGGCGAAGGTGGTGCCGACCAGGAGCAGGTCGGAGCCCAGCGCGTCGGCGAGAAGACCGCCCAGCGTCGGCAGTCCGTCGTACGGCGTGCGCTGGACGTGCCCGTCGTGCGCGCTGACCAGCACCCGCTCCTCGCGCTCCAGCACCCAGCGCACGGTGTCGGCCATGAACCGGTCCCGGTCCTGGCCGTCGGCGAACGCCAGGACCGAGGCGGCCAGCCGCTCCGCCACCGGGTCGCCCATGGCCAGTCCACGCGCGGCCAGGGCTCGCAGGTCGGCCAGCAGCCGCTCGCGCGCGGAGCCGGACAGCCCGGCGTACCGGACCGCCGCCTCCACCCGGCCGCCGAGGTCGCTGCGCCGCAGCAGGTCCGGATCCCCCGCAGCTGCGGGGATCCGGGCCAGCAGGGCCCGCACCGCGGGCCCGGGAGAGGTCGAGCCACCCGGCACGTCCATGCCGTACACCCGCACCCCGCCGTGGGAGCGCAGCCACGAGAGCTGCCGGTGCACGACGGCGGAGTGCCCGAAGCCGTAGGAGATCGCGTCCCGAGCGACGTCCTCGACCCTGCCCGGCCCGCCGCGCACCCAGGCGTCGACGGCGAGCCCCTCCGCGAACCCGGACTCCAGCACCAGTGCGGTGAATCCGTGCTCCGCGACGAGCATCCGCAGCGCCTCGTCGCGCAGCTCGTTGAGCTCGGTGACGTTGTGCGACGCCTCGCCCAGGGCGACCACGCGAGCGCCGGTCGCGGCGCCGCGCAGTCGCTCCAGGATCGGTGTCGCCATCACTTCGTGAGATACCACTCTTCCGGGCTGTACAGGAAGCTCAGCAGCGCCTGGAACGACTCCGGCGGGCCGGACAGCGTGTCCTTCCAGACCACCAGCGTGTGCGGCGTCGGGAAGAAGAGCACCGGCAGGTCCTCGGAGATCGTGGTGATCTCCTTCGACAGCACCGCCGGGTCCGCGCCGAAGGTGGACTCGTCGATCAGCTTGTCGACGTCCTTGTTGGAGTAGCTGCCGAGGTTGAAGCTGCCCGTGGTGTTGAAGACGGTGTTGCTGCTCGGGTAGCCGGCGGCGAGGTAGAGCGGCCCGTAGTCCTGCATCGCCCACTCGTTCTTCGTCGCGGGCGCGAAGCTGTTGCCGTAGTTGGAGTACATGTAGTTCAGCGACTTGGTCACGACCTTGACCTCGATGCCGAGCTTCTTGGCCTCCGAGACGAAGGCGACGTCTCGTGCGCCGACGTACGCCGGGGTGTTGGCCGAGGCCAGCGTGAAGCTGATCTTCGCGCCCTGCGGGATGCCCGCGCCGCACTGGTCCTCGGCGGTGCCGGGGCTCTCGCAGGTGGTGGTGCCGTTCGGCGCCACCTTCCAGCCGTGGTCGGTCAGGAGCTTCTGGGCCGCCTCCGGGTCGTAGGGGTAGGGCGCCTCGTCGCCGAACTCCGGCGGGTACGGCGAGTCCGCACCCGCGGTGCTGTAGTTCTCCGAGGCCGCGCCGTTGTAGATGCCGCGGCTCTCGACGTACCCCTGCTGGTCGATCAGGTGCTGCAGCGCCCGGCGCACGTAGGGCTGGGCGATGATCTTGTCGAAGTCGTCGACGGTGTTCTCGAAGTTGATGGTCAGCGAGTCGAAGCGGGCCGGCGCCGGGGCGCCGTACACGTGGTAGCCGTCCTTCTTGAGGGCGTCGATCTCGGTGACGTAGCTGGAGTCGAGGGTGCCGACGGTGAGCGTGCCTGCCTTGTACTGGTTGAGCACGGCCGAGGCGGAGGTGAACGCCTTGAAGTCGACCTGGTCGAGGCGGGAGTCGCCGGGACCGGCGTACTCCTCGTTGGGCACCAGTGAGAACGAGCCGGTCGTGGAGTCGAAGGACTTCAGCTTGTAGGGGCCGTTGACGACCTGCCACAGCGGGTTGGTGGCGAAGCCGGCCTGGTCCTCGGACTGCTTGGTCAGGTAGGTGTAGATCGCCTTCGCGTTCTTCTCGTCGGTGAAGTCGAGCTGCGGGCCGCCGGTCTCGGCGATCGCCCACTCCTGCGACGGCATCACGTAGAGCAGCGCCAGCATCGAGAGCAGGTAGGACTCGTTGTACGCCGTCTCCAGGTGGAAGGTCACCGTGTCGTCGGCCGTCGCCTCGGCGGTGACCCCGTCGGGGAACTGGCCCGGCGTGTAGAAGCTCCAGTTGCCGGGGCTCTTGTCGAGCGCCGCCTTGAGCAGGTCGAGGGAGAAGACGACGTCGTCGGCGCTCACCGCACGGCCGTTGGACCAGGTGCGGTCCTTGAGCCGGACGGTGACGGTCCTGCGGTCCTCGCTGACCTCGGGCAGCTCGGCCAGGCTCTGCTCGGGGTTGACGACCTGGTCGCCGGTGCCGCTGGTGCGGTAGAGCCCACGCCACATCAGCCCGCGGGCGATCACGGTGCCGTTCGCCGAGGCGGGCGGGTAGGGGTAGATGTAGTTGGGGCTCAGGCCCGGCGTCAGCGCGACCGTGATCGTGCCGCCGTCCTGGGGCTTGCCGGTCTCGGCCGGGATGTCCTTGTACTTCTTCGCGACGTCCTTCGTCGATGCTCCTTCGCTGGAGCATCCCGAGACGAGGAGGGCGACCACCGCGACCAGGGCCACGCCGAGGCGGCCGGTTCGCTGTCCACGCAGGTGGGTCATGTCTTCTTCTCCGCAGTGTGGGTGGGGGTCTTGCTGTTCGGATGAGGCTGCACCAGCGGTACGGCGGCCGGTTCGTCCGAGTCGACGATTCCTCAGCGGCGGTTTCGGGGAGTACGACGGCCGGTGCGGACCTAGTCGGCCTTGCGCCCGACGGCGTCCCGGAGCGCGTCGGCGAGCAGGTTCAGGGCGAGCACGGTGAGGACGATGAACCCGCCGACGGGGTAGATCAGCCACCAGTAGTCGGCCGAGATGTAGGTGACGCCGCTGGCCAGCTGGCTGCCCCAGTCGGTCGTCGGATAGCTCAGCCCGAAGCCGAGGAAGCCGAGCGCGGCGACCACGAGCACCGCGTCGGCCACCTGGAAGGTGACGTTGACGATGATGACGCCCATCGCGTTGGGGATCAGGTGGGCGAAGATGATCCGCCGTCGCGAGGCGCCCATCACCCGGGCCGCGAGCACGTACTCCCGCACCCGCAGGGTCAGCACCTCCCCGCGCACCAGGCGCGCGGAGATCAGCCACGAGAAGGCGCCGATGACCAGCGCCAGGGTCCAGGCGTTCGCGTGGAAGCGGGCCGACAGGATGAGCACGAAGAACAAGAAGGGCACCGACAGGAGCACGTCGACCATCCGCATCAGGAAGCCGTCGACCACGCCACCGGCGAGGCCGGCCACGGCGCCGTACACGGTGCCGAAGGTGGTGGCGAAGACCGCCGCCAGCAGGCCGATCTGCAGCGACACCTGACCGCCTGCCATCAGCCGGCCGAGCACGTCGAAGCCGTTGGTGTCGGTGCCGAGCGGGTGCCCGGGGCCGGGCGGAAGGGCGGCGTCGAGCAGGTTCACGTCGGTCTGGTTGGTCCTCCACACCAGCGGGCCGAGGTAGCAGAAGGCGACGACCAGCAGGAGCAGCGCACCGCCGGCCAGGCCGAGCGGGTGGTGCCGCATCCGTCGTACGGCGGCCCGGAGGCCGGCGGGCGCGGGCGGCGGCAGGACGGTCTCGGGCGTCGCGGGGGTGGCGGGCACAGCGGTCATGAGGCCAGCTCGATCCTGCGGTCGGCCATGGCCACCGCGATGTCGGCGATCAAGTTGCCCACGACGGTCAGCACGCCGCCGATGAGGGTGTAGGCGAGCAGCACGGGATAGTCCTCGCGCTGCAGGCTGTTGAGGAACAGCAGCCCGAGCCCGGAGTAGTTGAACAGCGACTCGACGATCAGGTTGCCGGCCAGCAGCAGCGGGATCATCGTGCCGACCAGGGTGATCAGCGGCAGGCACGCGTTGCGCAGCAGGTGCCGGGTGAGCACCAGCCGCTCGGGCAGGCCCTTGGCGCGGGCGACCCGGATGTAGTCCTGGCCGAGCTGGTCGAGCGCCGAGGAACGCTGGTACTGGCTGAAGATCGCGATGCTGGTGACCGCGATGGTGACGACCGGCAGCGCCATCGAGCGCGGGTCGGTGAACACCACCCACGGCGAGTGCGACTGCGATGCCTCCGCCGGGAACAGGTCCAGCTGCTGGCTGAACACCGCGATCAGGACCAGGCCGAGCAGGAACGCCGGTGTCGCGTAGAGGACGTACGCCAGGCCGGTGGCGACCCGGTCCACCACGCTGTTGCGCCTGACCGCCTGCAGGATGCCCAGCGGTACGGCGACGAGCAGCGCCAGCACCAGCCCGGCCAGCGACAGCATCGCGCTGCGGCCGGCATTCTGCTGGAGCAGGGTGCCGACGTCCTGGTTGAGCTTGTAGGAACGGCCGAGGTCGCCGTGCAGCAGCTGGCCGAGGTAGCTGAGGTACTGCACCACGACCGGGCGGTCGAAGCCGTGCTCGTGGTTGAAGTCGGCGACGGCCTGTGGGCTCGCACGCTGGCCCAGCACCACGCGGCCCGGGCTGTCGGAGACCAGGTGCAGGAGGAAGAAGACGACGGCCGAGATGCCGAGGAGCACCACGGCGGAGACGGCGAGCCGCTTGGCGACGTACCACGCCATGTCAGGCACCTCCGGACTTGCTCTGCAGCAGGAAGTGGCAGGCCACCTGGTGGGTGGCGGTGACGTCCTCGAGGACCGGCTCGACCTCCGCGCAGAGCTCCGTGGCGAGTGGGCAGCGGGTGCGGAACCGGCAGCCGCTGGGTGGGTCGAGCGGGCTGGGCAGCTCACCGCGCACGCGCTCGGCACGCGGCTGCTGGGCGGTCGGCGACACCTCGGGTACGGCGGCCAGCAGCCCTGCGGTGTAGGGGTGCGCGGGTGCGGCGTACACCTCCTCGGCGGTGCCACTCTCGACGAGCTTGCCGAGGTACATCACCCCGACCCGGTCGGCGAGGTAGCGCACCACGGCCAGGTCGTGGGAGATCACGACGCTGCTCAGCCCGCGCTCGCGCTGGAGCCGGCGCATCAGGTTGAGCACCTGGGAGCGGATCGAGACGTCGAGTGCGCTGACCGGCTCGTCGGCGACGAGCACGGTCGGGTCGAGGGCGAGCGCCCGCGCCAGCGCGACCCGCTGGCGCTGGCCGCCGGACAGCTCGTGCGGGTACCGCTCGAGGACGGTTGCGGGCAGGCCGACGTCGGCGAGCAGGTCGCGGGCGGTGGCGGTGCGCTCGGCGCGGGTGCCGATGCCCTGGATGGCGAGCGGCTCGCGCAGCACGGCACCGATCCGCATCCGCGGGTCGAGGGCGGCGCCGGAGTCCTGGAACATCATCTGCAGCCGGGCCCGGTGACTGCCCAGCTCGCGCTGCCCCATGGTCGTGACCGAGCGGCCCTCGAAGACGACCTCGCCCGAGGTGGGCCGGTCGAGCGCGACGAGCATGCGCCCCAGGGAGGACTTGCCGCAGCCCGACTCCCCGACCAGGCCGAAGGTCTCGCCTGCCGCGACCTCGAAGCTGACACCGGAGACCGCCTTGACCGTGCGCTTCGAGCCGAACCAGCTGCCGTGGCCGGCGGGGTACTCGCGGTGCAGGTCGACGACGCCGAGCCGCGGGCCGGTGCCGTCCTCCGTCGGCCGGCGCTCGGCCTCGGCGATGCGCACGGCGGTGTGCTGGACGGGGCCGGAGGCCGGGTTCCAGCAGGCGAAGGCGTGCGCGCCCTCGGTGAGGATCGGCGGCTGCTCGGTGCGGCACTCGTCGGTGGCCGCGGCGCAACGGGGCGCGAAGCGGCAGCCGGGCTGGGTGGCGGAGAGGTCCGGCGGCGCGCCGCCGATGCTGTAGAGCTCCTCGCCGCGGTCGTGGGTGAGGGAAGGGATCGAGGCCAGCAATGCCTGCGTGTAGCGGTGCCGGGTGCGCTCGAAGAGGTCGGTGGTGGGTCCGGTCTCGGCCAGCCGGCCGGCGTACATGACACCGACGCGGTCGGCGTGCCGCGCGATCACGCCCATGTCGTGGGTCACCAGGATCATCGCCATCCCCAGGCGGGCGCGCAGGTCGTCGAGGAGGTCGAGGATCTCCGCCTGGATGGTGACGTCGAGGGCGGTGGTGGGCTCGTCGGCGATGACGACCTTGGGCTCGCAGACCAGCGCCATCGCGATCATCACGCGCTGCCGCATGCCGCCGGAGAGCTGGTGCGGGTGGTCGTCCATCCGCTCGCCGGGGCGCGGGATGCCGACGAGGGCGAGCATCTCCTCCGCGCGCTGGCGGGCTGCCCGCTTCGACAGGCCCTGGTGCAGGCGCGCGGGCTCGGCGACCTGGTCGCCGATGCGCCGGGTCGGGTTGAGCGCGGTGAGCGAGTCCTGGAAGACCATGGCGATGTCGTTGCCGCGGATCCGTCGGTAGGCGGGCGCCTCCAGGCCGACCAGCTCGGTGCCGGAGAAGTCGATCGAGCCCTGCGTGACGCGGCCGCCGGCAGGCAGCATCCCCATGATCGCCAGGCCGGTCATCGACTTGCCGGAGCCGGTCTCGCCGACGATGCCCAGGGTCTCGCCGCGGTGCAGGTCGAGGCTGACCCCGGACACGGGGCGTACGACGCGGTCGCCGCGGCGGATCTCCACCGACAGGTCGCGAACGCTCAGCACCCGGTCGGTCGCCAGGACGGGATCGGTGATCACTGCGGTGCTCTCTGCGGTGCTCTCTGCGGTGCTCTCTGCCACGCAACGATGGTGCGACGCGGGTCACGCCCGGTGTTGGTGCGGGCCGCCCGAGCTGGGGTGGGCGGTTCGTCGGCGGGGACGAACCGGCTCATGCGGGGCGGCCGAGCTCGGCGACGTACAGGCGTCGCACGTTCGCCCCCAGCACGGCGACGACGTCGGCCTCCGCCCAGCCCCGACGCAGCAGCGCCTCGGTCACCAGCGGCAGTCCCGCCGGACCCTCGAGACCGGGGAGGTAGGCGTCCGCGGGCACGCCCTCGACGAGGGCGACCTCGCAGCACGGCGGCGTGGTGTCGGCCAGGACCTCCTTGACGAAGTCCGGGCCGAGGCCCACGTGGTCGATGCCGGCGAGGGAGACGACGTGCTCGAGGTGGTCGACCAGCCGGTCGACCGAGTAGTCCTCGGCGTGGAGGTACGGCGCGAAGAAGTTCACGCACACCAGGCCACCGCCGTCCGCGATCCCCCGGATCTGCGCATCGGTCAGGTTGCGATGGTGGTCGAAGAGCGCGCGGGCCGAGGAATGGGTGGCGATCACCGGGCGCGTCGCGAGCTCGAGGACGTGCTCGACGCCGGCGCGGCCGAGGTGGCTGACGTCGAACAGCATGCCGAGGCGCTCCATCTCCTGGTGCGCCGCGACTCCTGCCTTCGTGAGCCGTCCCCCGGTGCCGTCCTCGCCACTGCCGTCGGCGAGCGCGGTGCGGCCGAAGTGGGCGAGCGAGGCGACCCGCACGCCCAGCCGGAAGAGGGTCTCGAGCAGCTCGACGTCGTCCCCGACGCCCGGCGCGCTCTCGAGGGCGAGCACGAGCGCGATCCTGCCCCGGCGCAGGGATTCGTCGATGTCCGCACCGTCGCGGCACAGCGCGACCTCGTCGGGGTTGCCCTCGGCCAGTCGGTGCGCCGCCTCGATCATCCGCAACGTGCGGCGCAGCGCGCCCTCGGGGCGGTAGGGGTCCTCGATGAACACCGGCAGGGTCTGCAGGTCGACGCCGCCGGCCCGCAGCTGCGGCAGCCACCGCTCGCGGAAGAAGGTGGCCCACCGCTCGACCGGACGGGCGACGACCGCGCAGAGCAGGTCGTTGTGGGTGTCGGCGACGACGGACTCCGCGTGGAGCCGGCGAGGGTCGGTCACCGGATCCTCCGGTCTGCTCGTCCGGTGTGCAGGTACGCCGCCCGCCCGGTGCCGTCGTCGCCGAGGAAGGCCACCGGCTGGTGCACCCCGCCCTCGGGCTCGAGCGGCCACAGGGTGTCGCCGCGCCAGGCGACCAGCTCGGTGCGAAACGGCGGCTCGTCGATCTCGGCCAGCACCCCGAGCGGGGTGCGGTCCAGCCACAGGCGCCCCTGCCCGTCGAGGCTGACGACGGTCTCGCCGACCTCGGAGACGTAGGTGCCGGCGTACCGGACCGAGTCGGGGGTCGTCACCGTGGCGGGCGGCGGGGGTGGCGCCGGGAGGTCGACGCCGGCGAGCTCGCGGAGCAGGTGACCGGTCACCGCGCGGTGCAGCAGCTTCGCGGGACCGCCGTTGGTGAGGACGGCGACCGCGAGGTCGTGCTCGGGCAGCAGCCGCAGGAAGGCGGACTGGCCGATGGTGTTGCCGTCGTGGCCGACGATCGGCGTCGGGGCGAGTTGGAACAGCTCCCAGCCCAGGCCCCACGCCTCGCCCTGGCCGAGATCCGGCAGCCTCACCTGCGGCTCCCGCATCCCCGCGAGTGCGGGAGTGGCGAGGTGGTGGCGCGCGAAGGCGACCAGGTCGCGGGCGCGCATCGCGAGCATCGAGCCCGCCGGCGCGTTCGACCGCGCCAGCGCCCACGTGTCGGTCGGGCGGCCGTCGACGTGCCCGACCGCGGTGCGGTGCAGGATCGCCTCGTAGGGGTCGGTGGCGGCGCCGGTCATGCCGAGCGGGTCGAGCAGGTGGGTGCGCAGGCAGGCGTCGTACGGCGCGCCGCGGACCACCTCGACGAGCCGGCCCAGCACGCAGAACCCGGCGTTGTTGTAGGACCACATCTCGCCGGGAGGGAACAGCTGCGGTACGCCGGTGAGCAGGTCGACGTACCTCTCGACGCAGTCGTCGCCCTTGCCGGTGTCGGTGAAGACGTCGCCCTCGAAGCCCGCGGTGTGGGTGAGCAGCTGGCGGACCGTGACGGCCGCGGCGGCGGTCTCGTCGCCGAGCCGCAGGCCGGGCAGCCAGGTGCGGACCGGACGGTCGAGGTCGACCAGGCCCTCGTCGGCGAGCTGCTGGACGAGGGTCGCGGTGAGCACCTTGGTGATCGAGCCGATCTGGAAGATCGCGTCGGTCGTCGCGGTCACCCCGGTGGCGGCACTGAGCGTGCCGGCGGCGGCGTCGACGACCCGGTCGCCGTACGCGACCGCGACCGCCGCGGCGGGCACTCCGGTCTCCTCGAGCAGCGTGGGCAGCCGCTGTTCCAGCCAGTCGTCGATCCCGCGCATGGCCGCAGCCTAGGCGGCGCGGCCGGCGGGTCCTTCGTCGATCAGGACCGGCTCACCGGTGCGGTTTCGTCGCCTCGGCCAACCCGACCTGGATGACGTCGATGGCCGCGGCGGCCGACGCGAGGAGTCGCTCGGACAGCCGCGCGTCGACCCGGCCCTCGGCGGCGGCCCGCTGCACCTCGCGGGTCATCCCGCGAGTGGTGCCGACGAGTGCCGAGGCGACGGTCCAGGAGCGCAGGTCGTCACCGAGCTCGTCGTGCAGGAGGTCGCGCAGCGCGGCGACCGCACGGTCGGCCTCGAGCCGCTCGCGGGCCTGCAGGCTGGGGCTGTCCTGGACGATCCGTGCGATCCGGGACAGCCCGGCGAGCACCGGCGAGGTGGGGTCGGCGAGGACGCCGCGGGGCTGGACGACGTACTCCCGGAACGCGCTGACGACCCGCTGGCCCGCGGGCCGGTCGCGGACGGCGGCGAGCAGGTGCTCGTTGAAGGCGGCCATCCCGTCGTAGATCAGGTCCTCCTTGGCAGGGAAGTAGTTGAACACCGTGGCGGTGGAGACGTCGGCGGCGACGGCGATGTCCGCGACCGGCACCTGCTCGAACCCGCGCTCGGCGAACAGCTCGATCGCGGCCTCGGTGATCCGTCGTCGCGTCTCCTGCTTCTTGCGCTCGCGCAGTCCCAGCTCGGCCATGACGGCACCCTACCTTGACTTTTGCGTCACTAGAAACTTAGAGTCACTATATCTTTAGATTCACGACATGAAAGGAGAGCGTCATGAGCCAGACCGCCATTCCCGCCCCCGCCTCGGCCGCGGCACCGCTCGACCGCACGGCCCGCACCGTCATCGCGGTGGTCGTGCTCGGCATGATCACGACCGTCCTCGACGCGACCATCGTCAGCGTCGCCACCGACCGCCTCGCGGCGGAGTTCACCGTCTCCCTCACCACGATCCAGTGGGTGATGACCGGCTACCTGCTGGCCTTCACCGCGACCATCCCGCTCGCGGGCTGGGCGATGGACCGCTACGGCGCCCGCCGCGTCTGGTTGCTCGCCGTCGGCGTCTTCACATTCGGCTCGCTGCTGTGCGGCACCGCGTGGTCGGCGCCCTCCCTCATCGGGTTCCGCGTCCTCCAGGGCGCAGGCGCCGGCCTGGTCAGCCCCGTCGGCATCGCGATGGTCGCCCGGGCGGTCGGCCCGCAGCGGATGGATCGCGCGATGGCCGTCGTCGGCATCCCGATGATGCTGGGGCCGATCCTCGGCCCAGTGCTGGGCGGCGTGCTCATCGACAGCGTCGACTGGCGCTGGATCTTCCTCGTCAACATCCCGGTCGGCCTTGCCTGCCTGGCCTGGTCGGTCCGCGCGCTCGCGGACGCACGGGGCGCCGGCCGCGAGCGGCTCGACGTCCTCGGCCTCGCCCTGCTCTCCCCCGGCCTGGTCGCACTGGCGTACGGCGTCACGGCGCTCGCCGCCCCCACCGGGTCGTCCACCGAGGCGGCGACCGGGATCGCCGGCGGCGTCATGCTCCTGGTCGCGTTCGTGGCCCACGCCCTGCGCACCGAGCGGCCGCTGGTCGAGCTGCGCCACTTCGCCACCCGTGGCTTCGCGACCGCGACGGCCGTGCAGTTCCTCGCCGTCGGCGTCCTCACCGGCGCGGGCTTCCTGCTCCCGCTCTACCACCTCCTCGCGCGCGGCGAGACCGAGCTGCAGACCGGCCTCCTGCTCGTGCCCCAGGGCGTGGGAGCAGCGCTCGCGATGGCGCTGACCGGCCGGCTGGTCGACCGTGGTCGCGGCCGGGCCGTCGTGCTCGCCGGCGTCGGCCTGCTGGTGGCCGGCTTCCTCGGCTACACCGCGGTCGGCAGCGACCCGGGTCAGGTCTATCTCGGGATCGCGCTGTTCGCGATCGGCCTCGGCGCCGGCTGCATCTTCGCGCCGACCAGCGCCGCGGCGTACGCCGCCCTGGACCACGCCGCCATCCCCCGCGCCACCACGACGATGAGCATCGCCCAGCGCACCGGCGGCGTCGTCGCCACCGCCGTCTTCGCCACCGTCCTGCAGCACCAGCTGTCCGCTGCCGCTGCACCCGCCGACGCCTTCGGCGCCGCCTTCTGGTGGCCGCTGGCCGTCGCCGTCCTCGCCGTCGTCCCGGCCGTGCTGCTGCCGGCGTCGAAGGCGCACACTGGAGAGCAAGGAGCCTGACCATGTCCATCGAGCTGAACCACACGATCGTCCACGCCACCGACCGCGACGACACCGCGGCCTTCCTCACCGACCTGCTCGGCCTCCCGGAGGCCGCGGTCTACGGACCCTTCCGCGTCGTCGAGCTCGGCAACGGAGTGAGCCTCGACGTCGTCGGCGCCCCCGGCCCGGTGACCTCCCAGCACTACGCGTTCCTCGTCGGGGACGAGGAGTTCGACGCGATCCACGCCCGCATCGTCGATCGCGGGCTGACCTTCTGGGCCGACCCGTTCCACCGGCAGGAGGGCGCGATCAACCGCAACGACGGCGGCCGCGGTCTCTACTGGTCCGACCCCGACGGCCACAACCTGGAGATCATCACGGTCCCCTACGGCGGCTGACCCGGCGCGAACTGCCCCTGATCTCACGCCGACCCGGCAGAAAGTGGCTCGAATTGCGCGCTGACCCGGCAGAAGATGACACCCGACGGGGCCATCTTCTGCCGGGTCAGCGGCATTCGCGGGACAGTTCGAGCCGGGTCGGCGGAATTCGCGAGCCTGTTTCTGCCGGGTCAGCCCATGTGGGGGTAGCGGTGGTCGGTCGGCGGGACCAGGGTCTCCTTGATCGAGCGGGGCGAGGTCCAGCGCAGCAGGTTGAGCGCGGAGCCGGCCTTGTCGTTGGTGCCCGACGCGCGGCCGCCGCCGAAGGGCTGCTGGCCCACGACGGCGCCGGTGGGCTTGTCGTTGACGTAGAAGTTGCCGGCGGCGAAGCGCAGGTGGTTGCTGGCCCAGTCGATGGCCGCGCGGTCGGTCGCGAGAACCGACCCGGTCAACGCGTACGGCGCCGCGGACTCGGCCTGCCTCACGACCTCCTCGAAGGCGCCGGGCCGGCTGTCGTCGTAGACGTGGACGACGAGGATCGGGCCGAAGTACTCGGTGGAGAACATCTCGTCGGCCGGGTCCTCGGCGACCACGACTGTCGGGCGGACGAAGTAGCCGACGCTGTCGTCGACCTCGCCGCCGGCGACGATCTGCAGCCCCTCGGTGGCGCGAGCGCGCTCGATCGCGGCCTTGTGCTTGGCGAACGCCCGGGCGTCGATGACGGCGCCGGTGAAGTTCGAGAAGTCGGTCGGGTCGCCGACCGGCAGGGCGTCGGTCTGGGAGGCCAGGTCGGCGCCCATCCGCGACCACAGCGAGGCGGGGACGTAGGCGCGCGAGGCGGCCGAGCACTTCTGGCCGGAGAACTCGAAGGCGCCGCGGATCAGCGCGGTGCGCAGCACGTCGGGGTCGGCCGAGGGGTGGGCGATGACGAAGTCCTTGCCGCCGGTCTCGCCGACGAGCCGCGGATAGGTCCGGTACGACGACAGGTTGGCGCCGACCGAGGACCACAGCCGCTGGAAGGTCGCGGTGGAGCCGGTGAAGTGGATGCCCGCGAGGTCGGGGTGCGCGAGGGCGACCTCGGAGACGGCCAGCCCGTCGCCGGGCAGCATGTTGATGACGCCCGGCGGCATGCCCGCCTCCTCGAGCAGCTCCATGGTCAGCGACGCGGCGAGCTGCTGGGTGGGCGACGGCTTCCAGATCACCGTGTTGCCCATCAGCGCGGGCGCGGTGGGCAGGTTGCCGGCGATGGCGGTGAAGTTGAAGGGCGTGATCGCGTAGACGAAGCCCTCGAGCGGGCGGTGGTCGGTGCGGTTCCAGATGCCGGGCGCGTTGGCGATCGGCTGCTCGGCGAGGACCTGCCGGGCGAAGTGGACGTTGAACCGCCAGAAGTCGATCAGCTCGCACGCGGCGTCGATCTCGGCCTGGAAGGAGGTCTTCGACTGGCCCAACACCGTGGCGGCGTTGAGCCTCTGGCGCCACGGGCCGGCGAGCAGCTCGGCGGCACGCAGGATGACGGCAGCGCGCTCGTCGAACGGCAGCGCCTGCCAGCCGGGCGCGGCCTCCCGGGCCGCGGCGATCGCGGACTTGGCGTCGTCGGCGGTGCTGTTGCGCAGCACGCCGAGGACCTTCTGGTGCGCGTGCGGCTGCACGACGGCGATCTCCTCGCCGCCGCCGACGACCTTCTCGCCACCGATGTGGGCGTCGAGCTGGCGCGTCGTACCGCCCAGCGCGTCGAGCTGGGCCACGAGGGCGTCGCGCTCGGCGCTGCCCGGGGCGTAGGTCAGGTTGGGCTCGTTGACGGGAGCCGGCGGGGTGGTGATGGCGTCCATGTCAGTCCTCTCTCGGGAAGCGGTGGGATCAGCGGTGCGCGAGGGCGCGCAGGAAGAAGGCGACGTTGGCGGGGCGCTCGGCGAGCCGGCGCATGAAGTACCCGTACCAGTCGGTGCCGAACGGGATGTAGACGCGCATCCTCATGCCCTCCTCGACCATCCGCTGCTCGAGCTCGGGGCGCACGCCGTAGAGCATCTGCGCCTCCCAGCGGTCCGCGCCGCGACCTGCGGCCACCGCGGCAGCCACCGCGCGGTCGAGCATCGCCGGGTCGTGGGTGGCGATCATCGGGTAGCAGTCGGAGGCCATCAGCGCGTCGACAGCCCGCTCGTAGGCGTGGTCGACCTCGGCCTTGCGCTGCAGCGCGACCGTCTCGGGCTCGCGATAGGCACCCTTGACCAGGCGGATCCGGGCGCCGGTGCCGTCGAGGTCCGCGATGTCGCCGGGGGTACGGCGCAGGTTGGTCTGCAGCACGTTCCCGACGAACGGGTACGTCGCGCGCAGCGCGCCGCCGATCGCGAGCGTCGAGTCGACGGTCGTGTGGTCCTCCATGTCGAGGGTGACGGTGCAGCCCAGGGCGGCGGCCGCGTCGGCGATCTCGGCGGCGTGGTCGGTGGCGATCGTCGTACCGCCGGGCAGGGCCTGGCCCATCGCGGAGAGCTTGAGGGACACGTCGGCGCCGGCGGCGCAGCCGGCCTCGGCCAGCGCGGCGAGGAGGGCGCGGTAGGCGTCGCGCATAGCGCGGGCGCCGGCCAGGTCGAGGACGTCCTCGCCGAGCACGTCGATGGTGACCGCGCGGCCGGCGGCGACCAGGCGACGGGTGGCCTCGACCGCGTCGGCGGTGGACTCGCCGGGCACGAACCGGTCGACGACCTTGCGGGTAACGGGGAAGGACTCGACGGCGCGGCGGGCGCGGGCGCTGCGGGAGGCGCGGTTCAGGGTGTGACTCAGGGCCTGGTCGAGCATGTCTCCACGCTAGGAGCGTGCCGGGTCACACGGAACGGACACCTGTCACATCTTTCGGCCGCGAACGTGTGACACTTGTCCAGTGAGCTCGCTCGACGACCTCGTGGAGGACATGGCCCGGCTGACCGACGCGCCGTGCACCCTGGAGGACCCCGACTTCCGGCTGATCGGGTTCTCCGACCACCGCGGCGACGACGTCATCGACTCCATCCGGCAGCGCTCGATCCTGCAGCGCCGCTCGAGCGAGGACGTGCTGGTGTGGTTCCGCGGCCAGGGCATCGAGGACTCCCTCGGCCCGTTGCGTACGCCGGCCGACCCGGACCTCGGGATCGTGGCCCGACTCTGCGTCCCGGCGCGGCACCTCGACCGGGTGCACGGGTACTTCTGGCTGATCGACCCCGAGGGCCGGATCCCCGAGTCCACCTGGCCCGAGGCGACCCGGATCGCGGAGTCGGCGGCCCGGCTGCTCAACGTGGCCGAGCGCCGCCAGGCCCACCGCGACGCGCTCTTCCGCGAGCTCGTCGAGGGCGGTCGACTGGCGGCGCGCGAGTCGGCGGTCGACCTCGCGCACGCCGGCGGCCTCGACCTGCAGGAGCCGGTGACCTGCGTGCTGCTGGAGCGGCCCGAGCTGCTCGACCAGGTGTCGAGTCGGCCCTCGCGCTCCGGGGTGGTCTGGGTGCGCTCCAGCCCGGGCGTGGCCTGCGCCGTGGTCCGTGCGTCACTCGTCGGCGAGACCGACGGGCTCACCGACCTGCTCGCCGCGCTCGGCCTCGGTCGCCGCGTCGACAGCCTGGACCGGGTCACCCGGGCCGCCACCGGCCCGACCGTGGCGGGCATCGACGCCCTCGCCGCCGCCCACCGCGGCGCCCGGGTCGGCCTGCGCGTGGCCCGCACCGCCGAGCCGGGCACCGTCGTGCGTTGGGAGTCCCTCGGCCCGCTCGCCCTGCTCGGCGTGACCCGCGACGACGACCTCGAGGGCGCCGTCATCGACCCGCGGGTGCGGACCTTCCTCGCCGCCGCGCCCCCCGACGTCCTCGACACGGTGCGGGTCTGGCTCGACGAGGCCTGCAGCGCCGGGCGTACGGCGACCCGGCTCGCCGTGCACCGGCAGACCGTCTACCACCGGATCGGGCAGGTGGAGCAGGCGACGGGCTACGACCTCGGCCGCGGCCAGGACCGGCTGCGTCTGCACCTCGCCCTGGAGCTGGCGCCGTACCTCACTGCCTGATCGGGAGGAGGCTCAGACCACGAGGTCGAGCCGGTGCTCGGTGCCGCCGATCGTGAACCTGTCGCCGGCCTTCAGCCCCAGGATCGCCGCATGCGCCGGGGCGTCCGCGGCGATCCCCTCGAAGGTCGTGCCGTCGACCTCGAACGCCTCGGCGGCCACCCCGACGAGGTAGTGGTCGTCACCGAAGGCGACGATCGCGCCGTCCGCGACGACGTCGGTGGGCGTGACGTCGAGGGCATCGACCCGCGCGAGCTCCTCCTGGCGCCGCGCCACGACGCCGCCGAACAGGCCGGCGAGGTCACCGCCCTCGTCGGACTGCGAGAGGTCGTCGACGTCGTGGACGTCGGCCTGGTCGAGCTCGGCCGCACCCTGCTGGTCGGCGACCGCCTCCCGGGCGCTGGCCAGCGCGGCCTCGACCCGGCCGCGCAGCGCCTCCTTGACCCGCGCCTTGCGGGCGCCGTCCCAGCTCGTGTCGTCCATAGGTGCCGTCCTGTCGCTCGCTGCGGTGCCGGATCCATGGAAGCACGGGATCAGCGCACGATGAAGCCCTCCGCGAGTCCCGCGAACGCATGGCACAGCGCCGGGTCCACGACCTGCGCCCCCGACTCGAGGTCGAACCAGCGGTCGACGTGCGCCCAGTGGTGCGGGTGGATCATGTAGTCGACGCTCAGCCCGTCCAGGTCGGCGTACTCCTGCTCCCACACGAAGTCCCACGGCGCGCCGTCGGTAGCGTCCCAGTCGAGCGCGATCGCCCGGCTCAGGCGCCAGTTGCGGATCGACGCGATGTGCGCGGGCATGGCCAGGGTGTCGCGGGCGAACTCCGACTCGACCTCCGGGTCGACGCCCGGCAGCAGCCGGAAGAGCGCGGTGCGCTTGACGCCGCCGGCGATGCCGGGCTCGCGGGCGCCGGCACCGATCGTGTCGAGACCGAGAGCCGACCAGGACGTGCAGTGCTCCTCGATCGCGGGCAGCAGTACGTCGGCCCACAGCTCCGACTCGTGCGCCACCTCCGCGGTCCCCCGGTCCGGGAAGACCAGGTCCCAGGTGAGGTGCCCGGCGCCGAGGTCGGCCAGGTAGTTGGGGCTCAGGATCGCGGCCTCGATGCCCGGCAGCTCGGCGGCCCGGGCCAGCACCGCGGCCAGCGCGCCCAGCTGCTCCTCGCCGGCATCGGCCGCCAGGTGGAGCTGGGCGGTCTCGCGCCACCGGGTGGGCGTGACCGCGTCGGGGCGGGTGTCGGTCGGCGGGGGCCCGACCTGGTCCGGCGCCACGAGGTAGGTGCGGGCGCGGGACACGACGAGGGCGTCGACGTCGGCCCAGAACTGCACGACGTCGGGAGCGTGGGTCTGGGCGCGGGCGGTCCAGAAGCCTCCGGCGTGGGGCAGGGTCCAGCGCACCCAGAGCACGACCGGCTGGTCGGCGAGGGCGAGCGGAGGAGAGACCCGCTCCTCGACGAGGCTCAGGCCGCGCGCGGCCGCCCCGGTGGCGTAGCCGGCGACGAGCTCGCGCAGTCGCGGCAGGTCGGCGGCGAAGAGCTCGAAGCGGTCCTGGACGACGATCGGTGCAGGGGCCGGTGCAGGGGCCGGTGCGGGGGTCGTGGTCATCTCACTGTCCCTCACAGGTCCGCGACCTTGAGCACGATCTTGCCGCGCGTGTGGCCGGTCTGGATCGCCTCGTGGGCGGCGGGGGCCTCGCGCAGGTCGAGCTCGCGGATCTCCGGGAGGATCACCTCGCCCGACACGACGAGCCCGGCGATCGTGGCGAGCGCGGGCGCGCAGTCGACGTCGGTCATCATCGAGTAGACGCGCTCGATGCCACGTCGGGCGGCGTCGGCGACGTCGGCCGGGATGTCGCCGTCGTCGACGAGCGTCGGGATGCTGACGAAGGCGCCGCCCTGGCGGACCAGGTCGAGGCCGTGGGTGAGCGAGCTCGCGCCGGCTGTGTTGACGAGCAGGTCGAGGCCGTCGGGCGCCCACTCCTTGACCGCCGCGGTGACGTCCTCGGTGACGTAGTCGATGACCCGCTCGACGCCGAGTTCCCGCAGGTAGGCGACATTGCCGGTGCTGCAGGTCGCGGCGACCTGCGCCCCGGCGGCGCGGGCGAACTGCACCGCGAAGCTGCCGAGACCACCGGAGCCGCCGTGCACCAGCACCTGCTGGCCGGGCTGCACGCCGCCGTTGTGCTGCAGCGCCTGCCACGCGGTCAGCGCGGCCACCGGTAGGGCCGCGGCCTCGGCGAAGCCCATGCCCTCGGGGATGCGCGCGACCCGGTCGACGTTCGCGACGGCGTACTCCGCGTAGCTGCCCTGCGCGCCCTGACCGTGGTTGGTCGGGGTCACCACGCGGTCGCCGAGCGCGAACCCCGTGACGTCCTCGCCGAGCGCGTCGACGACGCCGGCGGCGTCGAAGCCCAGCACGTAGGGGAAGACGTAGGGCCGGAAGGCGGCCAGCATGCCCTGCCGGTTCTTCCAGTCGGCCGGGTTCACGCCGGCGTACGCCACCCGTACCCGCACCTCCCCGGGCCCCGGCTCGGGCGTCTCGATCTCGCCGTACTGCAGGACCTCGGGCCCGCCCGTCTCGTTCATGATCATCGCGAACATGACGCCGAGCGTGGCCCCGGTCACACCTCGTGCCGCTCGCCCTCCCATTCAGCGGGACGCGCCGGGACGGGCAAACCGGTGGAGCCGGGAGCGCGCGCCGACGTACATTCGACGAGTCGGACCTCGCGCAGAGGTCTCCTGTCCTTCATGCCTTCGTGGCCGAACGGAAATACGGACCCTGGACGATCCATCCGACAGAGGAAGGAGGTGAGGGCAGCCATGGCGACCGTGATGCTGCTCAACGCCTCCTACGAGCCGCTCGGCACGGTGACCTTCCAGCACGCCGTGCGGATGCTCTTCCGCGAGGTCGCCACCGTCGAGGAGGCGCACGACGACCGGATGATCGGGCCACACCCGTGGCCGCGGGTGATCCGGCTGGTGCGCTACGTCGCGGCCAAGTGGATGTACCGGCCGGCGGCGTACTCCCGCAGCAACGTGCTCAAGCGCGACCGGCACCGCTGCGCCTACTGCGGCTCGCACGCGACGACCATCGACCACCTGCTCCCGCAGAGCCGCGGCGGAGGGTGGACCTGGCTGAACACGGTGGCGGCGTGCAGCCCCTGCAACGGGCGCAAGGCCAACCGCACGCCGGCCGAGGCGGGCATGCGGCTGCGGCTCGACCCGTTCGTCCCGACGCGCGCCCAGCTCGCGGTCGGCTGAGCCCGCCTGGCCCTACAGTTCGGGCGTGCGCACGTCCACCAGGCTCAAGCTCGCCTATGTCGCCCTCGCGGCGGCCGACACCGCGCTGGCGGGGTCGGGCCGCCCGTGGGCGCACCGGGTCCGACACGTCACCAAACCGCTGCTGCTGCCGGTGCTCGGCACCGCGCTGGCCAGTGACCCGCGCGCCGCGCGGTCGCCGCTGCGGACCACGACGCTGGCCGCCCAGGTCGGCGGCTGGGGCGGCGACGTGCTGTTGCTCGGCGAGGGAGAGCGGGCGTTCGCGGCCGGCGCGGCGTCGTTCGGGGTCGGCCATCTCGCCTACATCTCGGGCTTCTGGCGCCATCGCGACCGTCGTACGCCGATCACGGCGAGCCGCACCGCCCGCGTCGTCGGCGCCCTGTGGGCGGCCACCGGCCCGGTGGTCGCGGCGACGGCGGCGCGCCGGGACCGCGGGCTGGGCGCCACGCTGCTCGGCTACTCGGGGCTGCTCGCCACGATGGCGGCCACCGCCTCCCACCTCGACCCGGCCCTGCCCCGCGACGCCCGCCTCCTGACCGCCGCCGGCGGATCGGTGTTCCTCGCCTCCGACGCGGTCCTCGGCGCCCGGACCTTCCTGCTGCCCGACGCACCCGAGCGCCTGGAGGCGGTCGTGATGGCGACGTACGCCGGCGCGCAGCTGCTGCTCGCCGAGGGCGCGGCCCGCGCCGGTCGCTGAGACGTCCGCACCCACCGCTTTGGTGATGCCCCAATCGGGCGATTCCGTACTGCCCTCCCGCGTCCTACGCTCGCGCGGAGGGAGCGCACCCGAGAGGAACAATCCCGAGAGAAAGAGCGTGACCACATGCGACTGAGAAGCGTCATGGCAGGGGCGTTCTGCGCCCCGATCCTCGTCCTGGCCGGAACCGGCGTCGCGTCGGCCGGCGAGGTCACCGGCCCGCCGGGACCCGACGGGTTCGCCACCGGCGGCCCGACCCCGATCACGGGATACGTGGCCAACTCCATCTGCGCCTTCTCGGGCCTGAACGCCTACCACCCCGGCAAGGAGGGTGAGTACGCCGGACACGTGCAGAGCTACGGCGCGATCGTCTCCCAGGGCGGCAAGGCCTTCGTGCCGAGCCCCGGCGACGCGTGCAACGGCCACACCGGCGAGCTGGCCGGCGGCGGAGGGGGCGAGTAGCACCAGGAACAGGCAGGACCCGGCGTCGCGGTGTCTGGCATCCCAGACACCGCGACGCGCTCGGCGGTTCCGCACTGCGCCGGGATCGGGTGGACTGGAGGCGATGAGCACCCAGACGACGATCACCCGGGCCGCCGACCTCCCACGGGTCCCGTGGCGCAACGGACAGGGCCTGACCACCGAGATCGCCCTCGGCGGTGATCGCGACGACTTCACCTGGCGGGTCAGCGTCGCCGAGGTCACCCGGAGTGGCGACTTCTCGGCCTTCCCCGGCATCGACCGGATCATCGTCCTCGTCGAGGGCGGCGCGATGACGCTGCACCTACCCGGCCACACCCAGCGGCTGCGCACCGACGAGCCGTTCGCCTTCGACGGTGGCATACCCGTGCGGTGCACCGTGGAGCAGCCCACCCGCGACCTCAACGTGATGACCCGCCGCGGTGCGGCCAGGGCCACTCTCGCAGTCCGGGCGGTGACCGCGGAGCCGGACGACGTACCGGCGGCGGGAACGGTGGTGCTGGTCGTGCTCGACGGGACCGTCGTCCTCGACGGGATCGCCCTGGAGACGGGAGACGTCGCGGTGAGCGGGGCGCGGCTGCGGCTGAGCGGCGTGGGGCGGGTGGCGATCGCGCGGATCGAGATTACCGGCCAGTAGGTAGTGACGAACCCTCACCACAAACGGTAGAACACGTTCTGGTTCTTACCGTCTGTGATGGAGGTCACATGTCCGAAAGCCCCCGCTCCGCGTCCCGGTTCACCCGGCGCGGATTCCTGACGACCACCGGCGCCGCCGTCGGCGCCGCGTCGATCGGCCTGCCGGCGATGACGAGTCCGGCCGCCGGCGCCGTCATCGGCAACGGCGCGCAGGTGCCGGCACTCGTCATCGGCACCGGGTACGGCGGCGCGGTGGCCGCGCTCCGGCTCGCCCAGGCCGGCGTACCCGTCGAGATGGTCGAGATGGGCATGACGTGGGACACCCCCGGCTCGGACGGCAGGATCTTCCCCAAGGTCACCTCGCCGGACAAGCGCGCCTACTGGCTGCGCACGAAGACCAAGGCGCCGGTCAGCAACTTCTTCGGCTTCCCGATCGACAGCAACATCGACCGCTACACCGGCGTCCTCGACGCCGAGGACTTCGCCGGCATCACCGTCTACCAGGGCCGCGGCGTGGGTGGCGGCTCGCTCGTCAACGGCGGCATGGCGGTCACGCCCCAGCAGTCGCGGTTCGCCTCGATCCTGCCGTCGGTCGACGCCGCGGAGATGTACAACACCTACTACCCGCGGGCCAACGCCGGCCTCGGCGTCGGGTCGATCGACCCGACGTGGTTCGAGACCGCCGCCTGCTACCAGTACGCGCGGGTCGGGCGGAAGCACGCGCAGCGCTCGGGCTTCGCGTGGACCTTCGTGCCCGACGTCTACGACTGGAACTACATGAAGGCCGAGCAGGCCGGCACGGTCCCGCGGTCCGCGCTCGACGGCCAGGTCATGTACGGCAACGACTTCGGCAAGAAGTCGCTCGTGCAGACCTACCTCGCCCAGGCCCTGGCCACCGGCCGGGTCAACGTGTCGCCGCTGCACAAGGTCACCTCGGTCGCCCCGGTCTCCGGCGGGACCGGCTACACGGTGACGATCGACCAGATCGACACCAACGGCGACACGGTGGCGACCAAGACGGTCACCGCCACGAAGGTGTTCTTCGCCGCGGGCAGCGTCGGGACCAGCAAGCTGCTCGTGAAGCTCAAGGCGACCGGCGTGCTGCCCGGCCTCAACGGCGAGGTCGGCAAGGGCTGGGGCGACAACGGCAACGTCATGTGCGGGCGGGCCAACCACATGTGGGACGCCACCGGCACCCTGCAGTCGACGATCCCGTGCTCGGGCATCGACAACTGGGACGCCGGCGGCGCCTTCGCCGAGGTCGCTCCCCTCCCGACCGGCATCGAGACCTACGCGTCGCTGTACCTGTCGATCACCAGGACCACGCGGCGCGCGGAGTTCAGCTGGAACGCCGCGACCGGCAAGGTCGACCTGTCCTGGCAGAAGGCCTGGAAGCAGGACTCGATCACCATGGCCAAGACGATCTTCGACAAGATCAACAGCAAGGAGGGGACGATCTACCGCACCGACCTCTTCGGCGGCTACAAGATCTGGCAGGACGGCCTGACCTACCACCCGCTCGGCGGCGCGGTGATCAACAAGGCCACCGACAACTACGGCCGCCTGCACGGGTACGACGGCCTCTACGTCATCGACGGCTCGCTGATCCCCGGCAACACCACCGTGAACCCGTTCGTCACGATCACGGCGCTGGCCGAGCGCAACATCGACAACATCCTGGCCAACGACGTCTGAGGTACGCCGCGACCCGCGTTGCGGCGTACGTCACGGAGGGGCCGGGACTACCCCGGCCCCTCCGGTGGTTCCTCGACCATGTCCGAGCTCGTCGTCCCCGCCCCGTCGCGGCACCAGACCGCGCTGATGATCTGGCTTGCCGTCTTCCCGACGCTCACCGTGCTCAACCTGCTGCTCGGCTCCTGGCTCGGCCACCTGCCGGTCGTGCTGCGCACCTTCGTGCTCGCCTCGATCGCGGTGCCGATCGTGGTGTACGTCGTCGTCCCGCGACTGCACCGTGCACGGGCCCGGATCCTGCGCAGCCTGCATGGATGAGGAGGTCCCGGGCACCGCGCGAGCATGGGTGACCTGCTCGAGCGGTACCGGCGAAAGCGCGACTTCACGCGCACCCCGGAGCCGGCGGGCGCGGTCGCGGACCGGACCGGCGCGCGGTTCGTCGTCCAACGGCACCGAGCCAGCCGCCTGCACTACGACCTGAGGTTCGAGATCGACGGGGTCCTGGTCAGCTGGGCGGTGCCGAAGGGGCCGACCCTCGACCCGCGTGCACGGCGACTGGCGGTGCACGTCGAGGACCACCCGATCGAGTACCTGCACTTCGAGGGCGTGATCCCCTCGGGCGAGTACGGCGGCGGGGACGTCATCGTGTGGGACACCGGCACCTGGGAGCCGGTGAAGACCGATGACCCGCTGGCCGCCGTACGCGACGGCGAGCTGCACGCCGAGGTCCACGGCCACAAGCTGCGGGGGCGGCTGGTGCTGGTCCGGACCGGCGGCGAGGGCGAGCGTGAGTCCTGGATGCTGCTGCACAAGCGCGACGCGCACGCCGTCGACGGCTGGGACCCCGAGGCGCACCCGCGCTCGGTGCTGAGCGGCCGCACGAACGACGACGTCGCCGCCGACCCGGACCGCACGTGGCGCTCGGGGGCCCCTGCCGCCGAGGCCGAGGAGGTGCTGGTGCCGGATCCGTTGCCCGACGAGGCCGTCGCCTCGCTCGAGGACCTCGGGAAGCAGGGCACGTGGGAGGTCTTCGGCCGCAGGCTCAAGGTCACCAACCTCGACAAGGTGCTCTTCCCCGGCGATCCCCCGGTGACCAAGCGCGAGCTGCTCGCCTACACGGCGCGGATCGCGCCCGTGGCGCTCCCCTACCTGCGCGGCCGCGCGCTCAACCTGCACCGCTACCCCGACGGCGCCGACGCCAAGGGCTTCTGGCACAAGCAGCGGCCCGACCACGCTCCCGCGTGGCTCGGTGCCTGGGACAACCCGGACGCCGATCCCGGGGAGACGACGACGTACGTCGTCGCGGACGAGCCGGCCGCGCTGGTCTGGGCCGCCAACTTCGGCGCGCTCGAGTGGCACCCGTGGACGTCGCTGGTGGCGCGACCGCACGAGCCGACGTACGCGCTGGTCGACATCGACCCGGGAGAGCGCACCACGTGGGAGGAGGTGCTGACCCTGGCCCGGCTGCACCGCACCGCGCTGGACCACCTCGGCGTGCTCGCGCGTCCGAAGGTCACCGGGCGCCGCGGCATCCAGGTGTGGATCCCGGTCGTGCCGGGCTACACCTTCGACGACACCCGGGCCTGGGTGGAGAAGCTGTCGCGCACCGTCGGCAAGGTGCTGCCCGACCTGGTGAGCTGGAAGTGGGAGGTCCGCGCCCGGGAGGGTCGGGCCCGTCTCGACTACACCCAGAACGCGATCAACAAGACCCTGGTCGCGCCGTACTCACCGCGCCCGGCGCGCGGCGCGCCGGTCTCGGTGCCGATCGGCTGGGGCGAGCTCGACGACCCGGACCTGCGCCCGGACCGCTGGACGATCCGGACCGTTCTGGACCGCCTGGCCGTGCGCGGCGACCCGTTCCAGGCGCTGCTGGACGCAGGTCAGGAGCTGCCCGACATCACGTGAGCCGGCTCAGCCCAGGACCAGGACCAGGGAGCCCAGTCCGACCAGCCCGGCCAGAGCGGCGACCATGGCGGGGAGCCGCCCGTCGAGGTCGCGGCGCAGCCCGCCGCCGGGACGGCGGCGCGGGTGCCGGCGGGCGACACCGGCCAGCGCCGCCGCCGCGATGAGGACGCCGACGGCGAGGACCAGGAGCGCGACCACGCCGTCGACCGCGAGCAGGACGCGCACCTCGACCACCACGACGCCGAGCATCGACAGGACGCTCCGCGTCCACGCCAGCCGGGTCCGCTCGGTCTGCGTGCCGGTCACGACGCCGCCAGGGTGAGCGCGACCAGCACCAGCCCGCCCGCCGCGACCAGCACCACAAGCGCGATGCCGAGCGGCAGGCCGGGCAGCGGCCGCGCCTCGCGCAGCGCCCGCTCGTTGGCCATCCACCGCAGCCAGGCCAGGCCGCACCCGGCGACGCCGGCCAGGATCAGCGCGGCGGCGACCCAGCGGCGCGGGGTCTCGGGCAGCGCGCTGGCCAGCGAGTCCAGCGCGACGCCGGCCGCCATCAGGGCGAGGGCGGTGCGGATCCAGGCGAGGAAGGTCCGCTCGTTGGCGAAGGTGAACCGCGGGTCCGGCTCGGTGCCGAGGTCGTAGACGCTGCGCGGGCGGCGTGCGGTCACGGCTCCTCGCCCTCGGCCCCGAACGGCGCCATCTCGAGCGCGAGGTCGATGAACGCCCGGGCGGCCGGCGACAGCGGACCCTCGCGGCGCACGATCCCGATCTCGTGGGCGACCGTGGGCGTCGTACCGACGACCCGGGCACCGAGCTGGGCCGCCTCCTGGGCCATGTGCCGCGGCAGGAGCGAGGCACCGACGCCGGCCGCGACCAGCTTGGGGATCGTGGCGCGGTAGATCGTCTCCACGACGATCCGCGGCTCGGTGACGTTGGCGATCGCGAGCGAGTCGTCGAGCCGCTTGCGCGAGGCCGTGCCCGGCGGGGTCGCGATGAGCGGCAGCTCGCCGAGCACCGACAGCTCCACGGGCCCGGGGCCCGGGTCGGGGCTGTCGGGCGGCAGCACCAGGAAGAACTCCTGCTCACCGAGGGCGATGGCCTGCAGCCCGGTCGTCGCCGCGGGCAGCCGCACCACCCCGATCTCGCACTGGCCGCCGCCGACGATCGCGGCCGCGCCACCCGGCACGTCGCAGTCGGTGATCCGCACGTTGATGCCGGGGTACAGCTGGCTGAACCTGCCCAGCAGCGCGGTCAGCGGATGGGCGGCCACGGTCGGGGTGGAGGCGATGTCGAGGGTGCCGTCGTACCCGCCGCGGACCTTGGCCACGGCGGCGCGGGCGACGGCGTGGTCGCGCAGCACCTGGCGCGCCGGCGAGAGCAGCGCCTCGCCCGCGGCGGTCAGCTTGACCTTGCGGCCGAGCCGGTGGAACAGGGAGACGCCGAGGTCCTTCTCCAGCGCCGCGATCGCCTGCGACAGCGACGGCTGGGTCACGTGGACGGCCTCCGAGGCCCGCCCGAAGCCACCGTGGTCCACCACGGCGACGAAGTACTCGAGCTGACGACGTTCCATGCCGACCAGCGTACGCCGAGAGATAGGTGTTGGCTATCGGATAAAGCGCCGCGCAGCCACGGCGAGCGCCGGATCTCCCTCTCAGAGCAGCATTCTCGGCATACCGCCGTTGTCTCTCATTGGAAATGCCTATCGTTCGGGTACGAAGTTTCCATTAGACCTCCGGGCCGGGCAGCAGCACGCTGGTGTGACCTCGGATACACCGACACCGTCCCGCCCCACCTGGAGGACCCATGAAGACCCTGCGCACAGGGCTCGTCGCCGCCACCGCCTCGCTCGCCCTCGTCCTCACCGGCTGCGGCGGCGGGGGCGGCGGTGAGCGCAAGACCGAGGACGGGCTGAAGGTCGTCACGGTCGCCTACACCCCGATCTACTCCGTCGGCGCCCTCAAGCTCGGCATGGACCAGGGCTTCTTCGAGAAGCAGGGCCTGCGCATCGAGCTCAAGCAGGTCGCCAACCCGCCGAGCGGCATCGCGGCGGTCGCCGGCGACGAGGTCGACTTCAACTACACCCCGTCGATCCCGTTCGTGAACGCCATCGCCAACGGCGTCCAGCTCGAGATCGTCGGTGCGGCCGACGGCTACGACGAGGGCACCAAGGCCGCGGTCGAGGCCGACCCGTCGCTCGCGCTCCAGCACGACGACAGCGGCGTGGTCGCCGCGGCCGACTCCGGCATCACGCGGGCGAAGGACCTCGAGGGCAAGACCGTGTCGGTCCCGGCCCGCGGCGCCCAGCTCGAGGTGACGATCGCCGCGGCGGTCAAGGCCGACGGCGGCGACCCGGCGAAGATCAACTGGATCACCCTCGACTTCCCCAGCGCGGTCAGCTCGCTGAAGTCCGGCCGGGTCGACGCCGCCGGGCTCGTCGTCCCCTTCCTGTCCCAGGCCGAGGACGGCGGCGGCAAGCTCGTCCTGTCCCCCGGCCTCGAGTTCTTCGACGACGGCGCGGTCGGCATGTGGGTCACCTCCGCCTCCCTCGCCAAGCAGGACCCCGAGATCGTGAAGTCCTTCCAGGCCGCGGTCGAGCAGACCAACGAGTACGCCGAGGCGCACATCGCCGAGGCCCAGCAGGCGGCGGCCGACGTGCTCAAGACCGACCTGGCCACGGTGCAGGCGGGCTCGGAGCCGGCGTTCCCCGCGACGGTCGACCCGGCCGACGTGCAGTCGGTGATCGAGCGGATGAAGGAGCTCGGCTACCTGAAGAAGGACATCGACGCCACCTCCCTCGTCTTCGGCAGCTGACGGAGGACGACGATGCCCACCCTCCGTCCCGGCACCGTCCGGCGGTACGCCGTCGGCGCAGCCAGCATCGCGGTCGCCGCCCTGCTCTGGCAGTGGGCCGTGACCGGACCGCTCGCCGACAAGCCGTTCGCGACCGTGCCCGAGATCCTCGGCCGGCTGCGGGAGTTCGCCGGCGACCCGCTGTTCTGGTCCTCGCTCGGCGAGACCTTCCGGGTGGCGGCCATCGGCCTGGTCCTCTCGGTCGTCCTCGGCGTCGCGGCCGGCCTGCTGGTCGGCCAGTCCGACCTGGCCTACCGCAGCACCCGCGTGCTGGTGGAGTTCCTCAAGCCGATCCCGCCGATCGTCATCCTGCCGCTGCTGGTGCTGGTGCTCGGCCCGACCGGGGACATGGGGATCTTCCTCGTGGCCTTCGGCGGCGTCTTCCCGCTGATCACCCAGACCGCCCACGGCGTCCACGACGTCGACCCGGTCGCGGCCGAGACCGCCCGCTCGTTCCGGCTCACCCGGTGGCAGCGGGTCCGCACCCTGGTGGCACCGACCGCCCTGCCGTTCGTGGCGACCGGCGTCCGGATCAGCGCCAGCGCCGCGCTCGTCATCGCGCTCGTCTCGGAGATCATCGGCGGCGCCCCCGGACTCGGCAAGGACCTGGTCCTCGCCCAGACCACCGGCGACTACCCGGCGATCTACGCGCTGGTGGTGACCTTCGGCGTCCTCGGCGTCCTCATCAACGCGGTGCTGGCCGCCGTCGAGCGGCGGGCCCTGTTCTGGCACGCCTCGGTGCGTTCGGAGGTGACCGCATGACCCGCCGACTCTCGCTGGTGGCCCTCGAGCTGTGGCTCCCGGTCGTCGTACTCGTCGGCTGGTGGCTCTGGTCCGCCGGTGCCGCCGAGCCGTTCTTCCCGCCCCTGCAGGAGATCCTCACCCGGTTCCGGGAGATGTGGCTGTTCGACCAGTTCGTCAGCGACGTGCTGCCGAGCCTGCGCAACATGGCGGTCGGCTTCGGCATCGCCTCCGTCGTCGGCATCGCCGTCGGGATGGTGCTGGCCAGGGTCCGCCTGCTCCGCGAGGCGCTCGAGCCGCTGATGCACTTCGTCCGGGCCACCCCGGGCGTCGCACTGGTGCCGATCTTCATCCTGCTCCTCGGCTTCGGCCCGAGCATGAAGATCTCGATCATCGCCACCGCAGCGGTCTTCCCGACGATCATCGCGACCATGGACGGCGTGCGCAGCGCCGACCCGGTGCTGCTCGACATCTCCCGCGCCTACCAGCTCACCCGCCGCCAGCGGGTCACCAAGGTGCTGCTCCCCGCGGCCGGCCCGCAGATCTTCGCGGGCCTCCAGGTCAGCCTGCAGGTCGCCTTCGTGGTGATGATCGCCAGCGAGATGCTCGGCTCCACCGAGGGCATCGGCGCCCTCACCCTGCTCGCCCAGCAGAGCTTCGCGGTCACGGACATGTGGTCCGGCATCGTCCTGCTCGGCCTCCTGGGCTACCTCGTCAACCTCCTGTTCCTCCTCGCCCGCGGTCGTGTCCTGCACTGGTACGACGGCGCCCGAAAGGCGGCCAAAGAATGAGCACCTCCACCACCCTGACCCGCACCACCTCCCCCTCGCCCACGACAGGAGCTCCGACGATGAGCGAACGCCAGGTCCGGCTCTCGATCGAGGGCCTGCACAAGGGGTACGGCGCCGGCGCGGCCCGCAAGGAGGTCATCTCCGACCTCACCTTCGACGTGCACGCGGGCGAGTTCGTCTGCATCGTGGGCCCCTCGGGCGCCGGCAAGACCACGCTGCTCAAGTGCCTGACCGGCCTGCACCCGGCCAGCTCCGGCGCGGTCCGCCTCGACGGCCAGGTGGTCGACGGGCCGCCACGCCAGATGGCGCTGGTGCTGCAGGAGTACACCCGCTCGCTGATGCCGTGGCTGACCGTCGAGAAGAACGTCAGGCTCCCGCTCGCCAACCTCAAGATCGGCAAGGCCGAGCGCGAGCAGCGGATCACCGACGCCCTGCGCGAGGTGGGCCTGTCCGACGTACGCACCAGCTATCCGTGGCAGCTCTCCGGTGGCATGCAGCAGCGCGTCGCCATCGCCCGCGCGCTGGCCTACCGGCCCGAGGTGCTCGTCATGGACGAGCCGTTCGCGTCGGTGGACGCCCAGACCCGCGCCGACCTCGAGGACCTGATGCTCAAGGTGCGCGAGGACTTCGGCATCACCATCGTGCTGGTCACCCACGACATCGACGAGGCGGTCTACCTGTCCGACCGCGTCGTGGTCGTCACCAAGGGCCCGTGCACCGTCGACGAGATCATCCCCGTCGAGCTGCCGTTCCCCCGCGACCAGATCGAGACCAAGTCCGATCCGCGCTTCGTCGACCTGCGGGCGCGGGTGTTCTCGCGGATCAAGGCCTCCGCGTGAGCAAGGTCCGCGGCGTCGTCGTCCTGGTCGCCGACCAGCTCCGGGCCGACCATCTCGGCTTCGGCGGCGGCCAGGTGCCGACCCCGCACCTCGACGCCCTCGCCGCGAGCGGCACGGTCTTCGACCAGGCGTACGTCGCCAACCCGACCTGCATGCCGAACCGGGCCACGATCGCCACCGGCCGCTGGCCCTCGACCCACGGCACCCGCACCAACGGCGTCACCCTGGACTGGGACGCCCAGACGTTCATGCGCTCCATGCAGCGCTCCGGCTGGAACACGGCGGCCGTCGGCAAGCTGCACTTCCAGACCATGGGCTGGCCCTACGAGGACGACCAGCTCGCCGACATGGCGCGGCACGCGCCCGAGCTCGTGGACGCCGCGCTGGTCGACGCCGTCGAGCGCGGCCGCCCGGCGCAGTGGGACACCTGGGAGAGCTTCGAGCGGCACCGGCCCGCCCGCCTCGAGCTCCCGCCCGACTACTACGGCTTCGACACCGTCGACCTGGTGATCGGCCACGGCGACGCCCCGGGCGGCCACTACGCCCACTGGGCGCGGGCCCGCGGCCTCGACCCGGACACCGTGCGGATCATGGGCGACGCGCTCGTCGGCTACCCCGGGTGGGACCAGGTCTACCAGTCGGAGGTGCCGGTCGAGCTGCACCCGACGACGTACGTCACCGAGCGGGCGATCGACCGGCTCGAGCAGCTCACCGCCGGCGACGCGCCCTTCTGCCTGTTCGTGTCCTATCCCGACCCGCACCACCCGTTCGCCCCTCCGGGTGACTACTGGCACCGGATCGACCCGAGCGCCGTCGAGCTGCCGGCGACCTTCTTCGACACCCACGACCGCTCCCCCGAGCACGTGCGGCAGATCGTCGCCGACCGCGGCCGGCCCGCCGCCGACCCGACGATGACCTGGTCGCCCACCGAGGAGCAGTACCGCCACGCGCTCGCCGCCGAGCTCGGCCTGGTCTCGCTGCTCGACGACAGCATCGGCCGCATCCTCGGCCGGCTCGAGGACCTCGGCGTCGCCGACGACACCGCGGTGGTCTTCACCGCCGACCACGGCGACCTGTTCGGCGACCACGGCCTGATGCTCAAGCACTTCGTGCACTACCAGGGCGTGACCCGGGTGCCGTTGATCGTGCGCTCCCCCGACGGCGACAGCGGACGCTCCTCGGCGCTGGTGAGCAGCGCCGACATCGCGCCGACGCTGCTCGACCTGGGCGGCGTGCCGTCGTACCGAGGGATCCAGGGCACCAGCCTCCGCTCGCTGGTCGAGGGCCGGGCATCCGCCGTACGACCGCGGCTGCTGGTCGAGGAGGACCAGCCGTTCGGGCTGCCCGGGCTGCCGGGACCGGTCCACATCCGCACGCTGCTGACCGAGGACGCCCGGCTCACGGTGTACGGCGGCCACGACGTGCGCGAGCTCTACGCCCTCGACGACGACGCCGACGAGACCACCAACCTGGCCGACACCCTCGACGGGGCCGCGCTCCAGGCCCGGCTGACCGCCGACCTGGCCGCGGAGCTGATCCGGCTCACCGACACCGGCATCCGCCCCGCCGCCTCCGCCTGACCACGCGCGAACCCGAAGGAGACCCGTGCACGCCGACCTGATCCTCCACTCCGGCACCGTCCTCAGCGTCGACGCCGCCTTCTCGACGCACGCCGCCGTCGCCGTGCGAGGGGACCGGATCGTCGCCGTCGGCTCCGACCGCGAGGTGCGCGACCTCGCCGGTCCCGGCACCCGGACGGTGGACCTGGCAGGCGGCACGGTGCTGCCCGGGCTCAACGACTCGCACCTGCACCTGCAGTGGTGGGGCCTGGCGCGCGGACAGGTCGACCTGTCCGCGGCCGGCTCCCTCGACGAGGCCCGGGAGCTGGTACGACGCCACGCCGCCGCGCAGCCCGAGGGTGGCTGGGTGCGGGGCCGGGGCTGGCACGAGCGGGTGCTCGCCGGCGACGACCCGCTCGGGCCGACCGCGGCGATGTTCGACGACGTCTGCGGCGGCCGCCCGATGTTCCTCGAGCACTTCAGCGCGCACGGCGGGCTGCTCAACACCGTCGGCTTGCAGCGCGCCGGCCTCACCCGCGCGACCGTGGCACCGCCGGGCGGCGAGGTCGTCCACGACCCCGCAACGGGCGAGCCGACCGGCGTACTCAAGGAGGCCGCCCTCCAGCTGCTCGACGGAGTGCTGCCGGTCCCCACCGCGACCGAGCGGCAGGCCGCGGTGGTCGGGGCGATCGCGGAGCTCAACCGCCGCGGGATCACCAGTCTCACCGACCCGATCGTGACGCCGGAGATGCTGCGCGACTACGTGGCGCTACGTCGCGAGGACCGGCTCTCCGCCCGGCTGACCACGCTGCTGCACTGGACCTGGCCGTCGGTGCAGACGCCACTCGGCGTGCTGGAGGAGGCGATGCGGTACGTCGGCTCGACCACCGGCCTGGGCGACGACCTGCTCCGCATCGGCGGCTGCAAGCTCATCGCCGACGGTGTGGCCGCGCTGGGCACCGCGTGGATGTCGGCGCCGTACCACCACGAGGGCACCTGCGGTGCGCTCGTCACCGAGGGTGCCGACGACGCCGAGCGGGTCGCCGCCCTGCACGCCCTCGTGCTCCTGCTCCACCGGCACCGGTTCCAGGTCCAGGTCCACGCGACCGGCGACCGGGCCTGCGACACCGCGGTCGACGCCCTCGTGGCCGCGCTCGTCGAGGATCCCTGGCCAGACGCCCGGCACGTGCTCATCCACGCCAACCTGCCCTCGCCCGGGTCGATCGCGGCGATGGCCGAGCACGGCATCCTCGCCAACGTCAACGCCCTCGTGAAGTGGCAGGCCGCAGCCGGCCTGGTCGGCGTCATCACCGAGGAGCAGTGGCACCGGATGATGCCCGCCCGCTCCATGGCCGACGCTGGCGTCGTCGTCTGCGACGCCTCCGACGCCCCCATCACCGACCCGGACTGGCGCCTCGCCCTGCAGATGCTGGTCACCCGCGTCCCGCGCGGCAGCGACGAACCCTGCGGTCCCACCGAGCGGCTCACCCGCGAGCAGGCGATCCGCGCCTGGACCGCCAACCCTGCCTGGCAGGACCACGCCGAGCACGACAAGGGCACCGTCGAGCCCGGCAAGGTCGCCGACCTGTGCGTCCTCGCCGAGGACCTGACGACCGTCCCCGACGAGGACCTGCACGCCGTCACACCGGTCATGACGGTGCTGGATGGCCGGGTCGTGCACGAGGGGTGAGCCCCGGCCCGCGCGCGAACTCTCCGTGGGCTTCGGTTGCGCAGGTGGTTGCGTTCCGAAAAGCAGCGACGAGCCTTCCGGCGGTTGACGTGCGAGGAGCGCCAGCGACGAGCCTCGAAACCACTCGGCTGGTCGCGCGAACTGTCCGTGGGCTTCAGGTGCATAGCGGGTTGCGTTCCTAAAGGCAGCAACGAGGACAGTGCGGAGATGGTCGGGTTCCGCGGTCGGGCCGCGGTCCGCGTCCGGAGGTCGAGGAGGTCGTGCAGCGACCGTCACGAGACCACCGCAACCGACCTCGTCCGATGGTTGAGGTGCGAGGAGCGCAGCGACGAGCCTCGAAACCACCTGGCCTTCGCGCGAACTGTCCGCGGCCTCGGGTGCGTAGCGGTCGCGAAAGGCAGCGACGAAGAAGGTTGGGAGGCGGCCGGGTCCCGCGGTCGGGCGACGGTTCGCATGCGGCCGAAAAACCCCTAGAAACAAGGGGAAAGTCCTTCCCGACCTCTTGAATTAGAACGTCTGTTCGAATAGAGTAGGCCCCATGATCTCGGACCCCTCGGACGCCACGCCGGAGCAGCTGCTCCACGCGGCCGAGGACAGTGTCCGAGAGACTCGGATTCTTGATGTCCGCAAGCTTGAGCTGCTGCTCGCCTGGGCCGACCTCCACTCCGGTGACCCGCAGGCCGAGCCCAACGCGGTACCTGTTCGGTTCGGTGGTCCGCGGCTGATCACCCTGGGCGGGGACGGGACCCCGGAGGTCGCCGACCTTGCACTGGTGGAGATGGCGATCGCCCGGCACGAGCACGTGCTCGCCACCCGTGGGGCCCTCGCTGACGCGTTCGACCTGCGCCACCGCCTCCCGCAGGCGTGGGAAGGCGTCAAGGCCGGCCGGTGCGAGGTGTGGGTGGTGCGGCGGGTCGCACGGATGTCCCGCACGCTCGACCGCCACCAGATCCACATCGTCGACCGCGGTGGCTGCCGCGTTGGACGAAGCACCCAGCCGGATCCTCAGCATCGCCGAGGCCAAGGTCATCGAGGCCGACCCGGTCGCCCACCAGGCCCGGATCGACAAGAACCAGAGCCAGAAGGGCGTCTGGTACCCCAAGCCCCGTCCGGGCGCGCAGGTCGACGAGAGCGACAGTCAGGCCGGGGTGGGGACGGTGTTCGCGCGGCTCGACGAAGCCGACGCCCTCGCCCACCAACACACCGTCGACGACCTCGCCACTGCCCTCGCCGAGCACGCCGACGTCGCCGACGGTGCCGAGCCACTGGGCATGGACCACTGGCGGGCCGAAGCGTTCGCGATGCTTGCCGACCCCGCCGCCGTCCTCGCCTTCCTGAACAGCATCGACGACACCCCGGGCACCTCGGAGGTCGAGGAGGTCGCGCAGCAACCATCACGAGACCACCGCAGCCCGACCACCGAGCTCATCGTCCATGTCTCCCTGACCGACACCGGTGAGTTCGGCCCCGTTGCGCGGGTCGAGGGCCTCGGCCCCCGGCTCCTCGACCAGGTTCACGACCTCCTGCGCCGCCACGCCACCATCACCGTGCAGCCGGTCATCGACCTGCACACCGGACGGTCGGTCAACGGCTACGAGCACCCCACCGACGTCAAGCACCGCACCCAGCTGAGAACGGTTGGGGACGCGTTCCCCCACGCCACCGGCCTCTTCAACCACAGCGGCCGCCCGCCGGACCACGACCACACCACGCCGTACGACAAGCACGGACCACCCGGCCAAACAGGTGATCACAACGACACCCCACTCACCCGACACCACCACCGCGCGAAGACCCACCTCGACTACACGGTGATGCAGCTCGGACCCGACAGATGGATCTGGGGCACACCCCACGGCCTCTACCGCCTCGTCACCGGCGGTGGCACCCGACCCATCACCCAGGCCGAGTACCACCTCCACACCCACCAGGCACTTACCTTGGCCGGCGACTACGCCGCCTGACGCGCAGTGTTGAGCCCTCAGCCCGCCACGGCCGCGGAGTACCGCTCGAGGTAGAGCGGCCAGCCGCGCGGGTTGTCGACGCCTTCGCGCACCGACTCCCAACCGGCGCCGTGGCGCTCCAGGTGGCGGTGCTCGAGCTCGACGCGGGTGCGCTCGGGGCCATCGGAGACGAAGCGCACCTCGACCTCGCTCGCCTCGGCCGGGTCGGTCACGATCTGCCAGGCCGGCGAGATGTCCCAGCTGATCACGAAGCGGTGCGGCGGCTCGAAGGCCAGCACCCGGGCCCAGCGGCAGACAGAGCCGTTCTCACCGCGGTCGTAGACGTGGCCGCCGACGCGCGTCTCGAAGACGGTCTCCGCGATCGGCTCGGGCGCGAGCAGGTTGTGCTCGCGCGGCTTGATCCGGTCGAACTGCTCGGTGAAGACCGAGAAGGCGCGCTCGACCGGCGCCTCCACGGTGATCTCGAAGCGCACTGCCGTGTCCTGCGTGGTCTCGCTCATGTCGTGCTCCGATCCTGCGGCTCGCTCTCGACGAGCTCCTTGAAGTTGGCCAGCGTCGCACTCCAGAAGCCCTCGAGCTCGGCGCGCATCGCCTGCAGGCCCGTGGGATCGGCGGAGTAGATCCGCCGCGTGCCATCGGGCCGCACCTGCACCAGCGCCGCGTCCTTCAGCACCCGTAGGTGCTGGGACACAGCGGGCCGGCTGACGGGGAGGTCCCCCGCCAGCTCGGCCACCGACCGCGGCCGCTGCGCCACGCGGGCGAAGATCTCCCGCCTGGTCGGATCCGCGAGCGCGGTCCACGCATCAACTGCGTAAGTGGTCACGAACGGTAAGTTACTGCTTACGTTCGCCCGGCACAAGGCCTCCGGAGGTCAGGCCTGCCAACCCTGCTCGATCGCCGCGACCACCTTCGGCCGCAGGTCGCCGGCCGCGATGACCTCGTCGACCGAGCCGACCTCCACCGCACGGTGGATGTCGTGGACGCCGTCGAACTCGGCGGCGACCTCGGCGATCTTGTCGGCCCGCAGCTGCGCCCGGAGCTCGGCGAGCTCGACGACGAGGGCACCGCGCTGACCGTCCTCGGCGTGGTCGATCCGCTCCTGGAGCTGGGCGACCTTCGGATCGGCCGCGGCCCGCTTGGCGACCTCGGCGGCGAACACCACGGCCGCGGCCGGGGCACCACCGAGGACCGAGGCGTAGGAGCCCTCGATCGCGAGCACGGTCATCGCCGGATTCAGCTGCTTGGAGAAGACCACGAACGCGCCGCCGTGGTAGCGCGAGATCACGCAGAACACGATCGGACCCTCGAAGTTGACGATCGCGCGGCCGATCTCGGCGCCGTACTCCAGCTGCAGGCTGCGCATCGACTCCGGCGAGCCGTCGAAGCCCGACAGGTTGGCGAGCACGACGAGCGGCCGGTTGCCGGAGGCCGCGTTGATCGCGCGGGCGACCTTCTTCGAGGACCGCGGGAACAGCGTGCCCGCGGTGTAGGTGTCGGGGCCGTCGGTGGGAGGGAAGCCCGCGCGCGGGACCGGCTTGGACTCGATGCCGACCAAGCTGACCGGGTAGCCGCCGATCCGGGTGTCGACCACGACGGCGGTGTCGGCGTCGGCCATGCCGGCCCAGCGCTCGAGCATCTCGTGGTCGGCGTCGGCCAGCGCCCGCATGACGGTGCGGATGTCGAAGGGCTTCTTGCGGTCCGGGTTGTGGGTCGCGGAGAAGATCTCGCCGACGGTGGCGAAGTCCGTCCCGGGGTGGGGGTACGTCGTCACGTCACGCTCGACCGGGTCACTCGACTCGGCACGACGCGGCCCGGCCTCGCCGGGGGCGACGTACGTGTGGTCGTAGTGCGCCATCAGCACTCCGAACGCGCCGGCCAGGTCGGGCACCCAGTACTGCGCCTGGCCGTTGGGGCCCATCACCCGGTCGTAGCCGCCGATGCCGTGGTTGTCCTCGGCCGAGACGCCACCGGAGAAGTCGAGGGACTGCTTGCCGGTCAGGACCATCGCGCTGTCCGGGGTCATCACGAGGATGCCCTTGGTGTGCATCAGCATCGTGGCCTCGGCGTTCCAGTACGGCTGGGCGCCGACGTTGATGCCCGCGACCACGATGTTGATCTCGCCACCGGCCTGGGTGAACTGGACGATCCGGCGCAGCGCGGCGGCGACCCAGTCCATGTTCTCGGTGCCGCTCTCCATCGAGATCCGGGCACCGGCGGAGACGGCGAACCACTCGACCGGTACGCCGAGCCGCTCGGCGAGGTCGATGGCCGCGATGATCCGCGAGCACTCCGGCTCGGAGACGGCGCCGAGGGACATCAGCGGGTCGCCGCAGAGCACGACGCGGGTGACACCCTCGGGGTGCAGCGGCGTCGGGGTCGAGACGACGGCCACGATGATGCCGGCCTTGTTCTGGCCGGGCGCCCGGTCGACGGGCACCAGGACACCGGAATCGTCGAGGTCGTGCTCGACCACGGTGCCGCCACCGGCGAGGACCGGCTGCAGCTCGTAGGGGTAGACCAGGCCACGACGGCGGGCACGCAGCACCTTGCCGGCGTACTCGTCGAGCGGGGCCAGCGGCTCGGTCGGCGGCGCGACGATGTCGGCCACGACACCGGCGCCGGGCTTGGCGTGGAAGCGGATCGCCAGCGGGGTGGGGGCACCGCCGTCGGGGCTCGCGACGCGGCCCTCGGCGAGCACCTCCTCGATCCCGGCGCCCTCGCTGAGGGGCGTGATCTTGCCCTGCAGCGCGGTCAGCTGGTCGAGGTCGGCTTCGACGACCGGCCACACGGTCACCCACACGTGGTTGACGTCGAGCTTGGTGCCCTCGCGGCCCCGCGCCGTACGGACCCGGCGGATCGCCTCGAGGCAGTTCTCGACCGCGCGCTCGGCGTGCGGGAGCGCGATCACCCGCCCCTCGTCGTCGCGTACGACGGCCAGCTGGCGCACCTGCGCCGCGGCGACCAGACGCCGGTCGGCCGGGTTGGTGCGGGCGACGCACTCGTAGAGCAGCACGTCGTCGGGTGCGGCGAGCCGGGTCACGTCGAACTCGCGCAGCCGCCACAGGTTGAGCCGGCGCCCGACCATCGGGTGCATGCCGCGGATCAGGGTGTCCTCGACCAGCTCGGTGGTTGAGGTGCGAGCGGAGCGAGCCTCGAAACCCTCCGGTCGGAAGGTGAAGTAGTCCACCGGCTGCGGCGCGGCCGGGCAGACCGCGACCGAGACGCGGCGGGCGCGGGCGGCGAAGTCGTGGCCGGCGAGCATCTTGGCGACCTCGGCCGAGGCGCGGTCGGGGTCGGCGGGCGCGTCGGGCCAGCGCAGGTAGATCTCGACGACGTCGTCGTGGTCGGCGACCAGCGCGTCGGTGATCGCGGTGCCGAGCGCGCTGGTGGGATCGGCCAGCTCGGCCACGTCGCCGATCGTGGAGACGACCCGGGTCGCGCCCTTGTCGTCGGTGGCGTACTCGGCGTGCACGACCGGGCGGCCGGCGTACTCCCCGGGGGCGGAGACGGTCAGGTCGTGCAGGTCGTACTCGAGGTAGTGGCGCCGGATCAGCACCTCCAGCAGCGGCTCGCGCTCGGGCAGGCCGTCGACCAGCCGGTCGCGGAGGAAGCCGACGAGCTGCTCGGGGATCGCGGTGAGGGCGGCGATCCGGGCGTCGCGGTCGGGCGCCGCGGCGTCGGTGAGGGCGGCGACCTCGGCGGCGACGCCCTCGAGGACCGCGCGGCGCTCGTCGTCCACCAGCGGCTGGTCGAACCAGGCGAACCGGACCGAGCGGGCCAGGTCGCCGACGACGGCGAAGCGGAGCTGGGTGGCGCGCACCAGGCGCTCGAGCAGCGCGCGGGCCTCGGCCTGCTCCTCGGCGGGGGGCGGCGGCGGGGTGCTCAGCCAGCGCTGCAGGACGCCGACGGCGATGTCGACGTCGGAGGGGTGCTGCTGGGCCAGGAAGATGCGGAACACCGCCTGCTCGAGCTCGGGTGTGCGCTCGAGGTCGGTGATGCCGTAGTGCGCGAGGACTCGCAGCAGCTTGTCGCGGAAGTGGTCCGGGAGCGCGCCGCGGTCGGGGTCGAGGCTGCGCAGGTAGGTGTGGAAGTGCTCGCGCGAGCTGTGCACCCGAAGCTCGGTGTGCCCCTCGTCGCCGGCCGGCCGGTTGCGGCTGAGCTCGGCGAAGTCGGCGAACAGGGCGAGCAGGTCCATCTCGGCGCGCAGGGCGCCGGGCTCGCGGGTCGCGAGGTGGCCGGCGAGCAGGGCACCGCGCTGGTCGGGCGCGATGTCGTAGCCGAGCAGCTGGCCCGCGAGCGCGCCGAGGCAGTCGGCGGCGACGCCGGCGCGGTGCGAGGTCGGCAGGTCGAGGTCGACGCTCCTCGTGCCGCCGTCGACGGCTGCCTCGTCACCGTCACCGGTCGGGTCCAGGCGCACCAGCGGCGCCCCGGTCTCGACCTGGCCGCCGACGCGGACCAGCAGCTCCTTGATCCGCCCGGCGAAGGGCGCGGGGAGCACGGTCTCCATCTTCATCGACTCGAGCACCAGCACCGGCTGCCCGGCGGCGACCTCGTCGCCCACGGCGACCGGGGTCGCGACGACCAGCGCCGGGGCGGGCGAGCGGACCATGCCGCCCTCGTCGCGGCTGACCCGGTGCATGACGTCGTCGACCTCGACCAGGTGGACCGTGCCGTGGGTGGCACTCACCAGCCGGTAGCGGTGGCCGTCGACGGTGAGACGGCCGTGGACGTCGTCGATGCGGTCGAGGACCGCGGTGACGGTGCGCTCCTCGCCGCCGCCGGCCACCGTGACGTCGTACCGGGCACGGCCGGTCTGCCGCACCGTCAGGGCGTACGTCGCACCGCGCAGCTTGAGCTCGATGGTGCGGGACGGGTCGTGCTGGACCTGCGGGCGACCGCCCTGCGCGGACTGGAGGAAGCGGGCGATCTCGGCGCGCTCCTCCTCGTCGTAGGCCTCGATGGCGGCGGCGACGAGCGCGACGCCGGAGTGGCGCGCCGACTGCAGCCGGCCGCCTGACTGATCGCCGCGGACCCGGTCGATCCAGCCGGTGTCGGCCCAGGCGGGCGTGCCGGTGGTGACCTCGGGCTGATCGAGGAGGTCGAGGATGAAGCTCTTGTTGGTGGCGCCGCCCTCGATGACGACGGTGGTCTCCCCCATCGCCCGACGCAGCCGGGCCAGCGCCTGCTCGCGGTCGGTGCCCCAGGCGATGACCTTGGCGATCATCGAGTCGAAGTCGGCGGGGATCACGTCGCCCTCGCCGACACCGGTGTCGACCCGGATGCCGGGGCCGGCGGGCAGCTCGAGGCGGGTGATCCGGCCGGGCGCCGGGGCGAAGTCGCGGTCGGGGTCCTCGGCGTTGAGCCGGGCCTCGACGGCGTGGCCCCTCTCGGCGGGGCGCTCCCCGGCCAGCGGGATGCCGCGGGCGACCTGGATCTGCAGCGCGACGAGGTCGGTGCCGGTCACCTCCTCGGTGATCGGGTGCTCGACCTGGAGGCGGGTGTTGACCTCGAGGAAGGCGAAGGACCGGGTGCCCGGGTGGTAGAGGAACTCGACGGTGCCGGCGCCGGCGTACCCGACCGCGTTGGCGAGGCGCTCGGCCGAGGCCTTGAGGTCGGCGGTCTGGGCGTCCTCGAGCAGCGGCGAGGCCGACTCCTCGATGACCTTCTGGTTGCGGCGCTGCACCGAGCAGTCGCGCACGCCGATCGCCCACGCGGTGCCCTGGCCGTCGGCGATCACCTGGACCTCGACGTGCCTGGCGTCGGTGACCAGCTTCTCGAGGAAGACGACGCCGCTGCCGAACGCACGCTCGGCCTCGTCGCGGGTGCGCTGGTAGGCGTCGGTCAGCTCCTCGGCCGAGGTGACCTTGCGGATGCCGCGCCCGCCGCCGCCGGCGGTGGCCTTGAGCATCAGCGGGTAGCCGATCTCCTCGGCACTGGCCAGGGCCGCCTCGAGGCTGTCCACGCCACCGCGGCTCCACGGCGCCACCGGTACGCCGACCTCCTCGGCGATCAGCTTCGAGCCGATCTTGTCGCCGAGCCGGCGCATCGCGTCGGCGCTGGGGCCGATGAACGTGACGCCGAGCCGGGCGCAGAGCTCGGCGAACGCCGGGTCCTCGGCCACGAAGCCCCACCCGACCCAGGCCGCGTCCGCCCCGGTCTCGGTGAGCGCCCGCTCGAGGACGGCGAGGTCGAGGTAGGGCCGGTCGGCGGCCGCGCCCAGCAGGTACGCCTCGTCGGCCTCCCGCACGAAGGCCGAGCCGGCGTCCACGTCGGTGTGCAGCGCGATGGTCCGGATCTGCTCGCTCCCGGACGTGTGCCGGGCGTTGAGGTCCCGCACGGCGTGGATGAGACGCATGGCGGCTTCACCGCGGTTGACGATGGCGATTCGCGAGACCGTTGGCACGATCTCGACCCTTCCATCTCGCGGCGCGCGCGGGACAGCGCGGATCCCACAGGGTTGGCATCGAATCGTTGTGGGGTCCGTCCAGCCCGACGCTGGCGTCCGATCGGGACGAGGCGCACGCTGGGCCCATGGGCTTCTACGACGACCACGTGGTGCCGCGGATCGTGAACCTCGCGTGCGGCACGAAAGACATGCGACCGCACCGTGATCGCGCCTGCGCCGGGCTGTACGGTGAGGTGGTCGAGATCGGCTTCGGGTCCGGCCTCAACGTCCCGCACTACCCGGACGCGGTGACCCGCGTCACGGCGGTCGAGCCCGCCGACCTGGGCTGGCGCCTCGCCGAGCGACGGGTCGCCGGCTCGCGGGTGCCGATCGAGCGCTCGGGGCTGGACGGGCAGTCGCTGCCGTTCGCCGACGACTCCTTCGACACGGCACTGAGCACCTGGACCATGTGCACGATCCCGGACGTCGCGCAGGCGCTGCGCGAGGTGCGCCGGGTGCTGCGTCCCGGCGGCACCCTGCACTTCGTCGAGCACGGCTTGGCACCCGACGAGAAGGTGCAGCGCTGGCAGCACCGCCTCGACCCGATCGAGAAGCGGCTCGCCGGGGGCTGCACCTTCAGCCGGCCGATCGACACGCTCGTCGCGGACGCGGGGTTCACGATGACCGAGCTCGACGAGTTCTACGCCTCCGGCGGACCGCGGTTCGCGACCGCCTTCTACCTCGGTGTCGCCGCTGCCTGAGCCCCGTCGAAGGTCCGTTTCGACCGGTCAGCTGGCGCGGTTCCAGTCGGCGCCGGGCGGGTGCCAGCCCACCCTGGAGGCGGCGCCCACGGCCGCGACCTGCGAGCGCACCTCCAGCTTCGCCAGGATCGACTTGACCTGCGTGCGCACCGTCGCCTCGGAGACGACGCACCTGCGAGCGATGTCGCGCACCTGCGCACCGTCCATCAGCGCCCCGAGGATCTCCGTCTCGCGTGGGGTGAGACGAGCCAGCCGGGCGCGCAGGGCCCGGCACTCCTCACGATCGTGCAGCGCCGCCTGGACCAGCTCCGCACGCTCCGCCGCGGGCATGGCCGGGAGACCGTCGCGGATCCGGCCGACCGCGGCCAGGACGTCCTCGAGACAGCCCGTCGTCGGTACGACGGCCTTGGCGCCACGCCGCAGGCACTCGCCCCAGGTGCCACGACTCAGGCCGTCGGTGAGGACGACCACCGACACCCCTGACCCGGCCAGCGGCGAGACGAGCCGGATGCCGTCACCGATCCGGCCGAGGTCCAGGTCGAGCAGTACCACTCGCGGCACCGAGCGCAGCACGGACGCCAGCACAGAGGCGAGCGTCGCCCGGGAGTCCGCGAGGTTGATCCGCTTGACCAGGTAGCCCTCGGTGGCCAGGTTCGTGGCGACCGACTCGGCGAAGAGCACGTGGTCCTCGACGATCGTCAACCGGGTCGGCCGCGCGCCCGGTGTCATGTGTGCTGCCCGTCGTCCACCGCAGGTGCTCCAGACCGACGCTCCTACCAGCGGCCCGCTGCCAGACCCACCATGTCCTGAGTATGCGCGCATCCTGCTCCCACCGACACCGATCGGGTCCGGCGTACCCAATTCTTGTCTGCAGGTCAGGTGGTCGCGGACGACGACTGGCCGGTCGATCCGCGGCCGGGGAACGGCGCCGTGGCCGAGACCTCGCCGGTGAGGCCGTCGACCACCTGGGAGCCAGCCCGCGCCGAGTGCAGGGCGCGCAGGGCGACGGCCCGGCGGTCGAAGGACGCGGACTCGCCCTTGGAGCCGGGTTCGACCAGGAGCCACCGTCGCGGCGTCCGCGGGCCACGGGCCCGGCGCCCGGGCTGCGGTGCGCGGTCGCCCGGGGCGACGTACTCACCGTGCAGCGCCTCGGCGAGCCGGGCTGCCCGCACCGGTCCGATCCCCGGATGACTGCGCACCCCCTCCGGAGCCTCGGCCGCGACCGCCGCCAGGCTCCCGTACGCCGCGAGCAGGCTGCGCGCCATCGTGGCGCTGATCCCGGGGACGACCGACAGCATCGCCTCGGCCTGCGCCGACGGGTGGCGCGGCGCACGGCGCGGCCCGATCGTCGGCACCGTGGGAGCGGCGCGACGCGCACGCTTGGCGAGCCGCACGATCCAGGCTGCGCTGTCCTCGGCGTCCAGGCTGTGCAGGACGGTGAAGCCGTCCTCCACCAGGCGGCAGACCGCGCCACGCCAGGCATCCTCCGCGATGCCGCGTGGCTCCCCCTCGATCAGCAGCACCGCCTGGGCGAAGGCCGACTGCAGGCGCACGGCCTGCTCGAAGATCCGCCCGTCACGGATCGACGCACCCAGGTCGTTCGGGCCCTTGCGCTCGATCGCCAGCCCCGGACCGACCACGTAGTCGGCGACCGGCAGGTCGGTGAGACGTACGTCGAGGCCGGCGGCGACCAGCGCGTCCGGGATCGCGCTGCTCCGTTCGCGGTGGTCCACCAGCACGACGTCCATGTCGGCCATCGGCTCGCTACGGCCCGGGCGTCGCGACGAGACCTGCCTGCAGCTGGTCTATCGCCACCGCGACCGTCTGGTCGAGGACGTCCAGCGGATCGCCCTCGAAGCGGTGGTGGGTGACCTCGGTCCGGCCGTGGACGCAGGTGGCGACGAAGACCGTGCCGGCCGGCTGGCCCTCCTCCTCGTCCGGCCCGCCGACTCCCGTGACCGCGACGGCGGCATCGGCGCCGAGGAGCGCGGCCACACCGCGCACCATCTCCTGCGCGCACGAAGCGGTCACGACCGGCCCCTCGGTCACGCCGAGGACCTCGAACTTAACCTCGCTCATGTACGAAACGACACCACCGGCGAACCAGGACGCCGCGTCCTCGCCACGCGCCAGCGCGCTGGCGATCGCTCCCGCGGTGAGGGACTCCGCGCACGCGAGAGTGAGCGACCGCTCGGAGGCGAGGGCGGCGATGCGCTCGACCGCGGGCGCGGCGTGGCTGTGACCGTGACCGCCGGCCTCGGCTTCTCGCCCCCGACTCACTCCTGCGACCTCCCTTCGCCGTTCTCTTCGGTGATGGCACTGGTACCCACCTCGCGCGCCAGCATCCAGCGCCCCGGGGCCGATCGGACGCAGCCGGCGACGTGATGGTTCTCGTGAAGGTGACGGCGCGACGTCGCGCCGATCGCAGAGGAACTGGCGGGAACCCGGTACAGGTTCCCGACAACAGCAACAGGGCCCGACTTGCGTTTCCGCAGGTCGGGCCCTGTTCTTTGTAGCGGGGGCAGGATTTGAACCTGCGACCTCTGGGTTATGAGCCCAGCGAGCTACCGAGCTGCTCCACCCCGCGTCGGTGAACCCAACGTTAGGGCATGCCCCCAAACCGCACCAAATCGGGGCGATCGGGCGATCACGAGGGTGGTGGCCCGAGCCGGGGTACGGGCGCCCGCCACCCCCGACGTACGGCGATCAGCCGCCACCCGATGGTGACCAGTGCCGCCGGGGCGAGGATCACGCCGTGGGCGACGCCGAGCTCGGCACCGGTCGCGGCGATGGCGGCGCCGGCGAGGGCGGGGATGGCGTACAGCTCGCCGGTGCGGAAGATCACCGGGATCCGGCCGGCGAGCAGGTCGCGGATGATGCCACCGCCGACGCCGGTGACCATGCCGAGGGCGGCGGAGGGGGCGGGGCCGAGCCCGTACTCCTGGGCCTTGAGGGCGCCGGCGACGCAGAACAGGCCGAGGCCGAAGGCGTCGAAGACGTTGATCTCGCGCTCGAGCCGCCCCACGGCGGGGTGCAGCCAGAAGGCGACCAGGCCGGCGACGACGGGCACCAGCAGGTAGCGCCAGTCGGCGACGGCGGGCGGTGGCACCGCTCCGATGACGACATCGCGGATGACACCGCCGCCGAGGCCGGTGGCCATCGCCAGCACCACGACCCCGAGGATGTCGAGCTGGTTGCGCACCGCCACCAGTCCGCCGGAGATGGCGAAGACGAAGATCCCGACGAGGTCGAGGGTCTGCAGCATGCGGCGATGATGCCGCAGCTACTGCTTGTCGCGCTCGTCAGCGAGCTTCAGCGCCTCCTCCACCGCCTTCTGGGCCTTGTCGAGCTCCTGGGCCCACGTCACGGTGTCGTTCTTCGCCTGGGCCTGCTCCGCGGCCTTGAACGCCGCGTCGGCGTCGCGCAGCGCCGCCGCGATCTGCTCGTTCAGCGTGCCGGTCGGCTCGCCCGGCGTCTCCGGGGTCTCGGGAGTCTCCGGCGTCTCGGGGGTCTCCGGGGTCGGCTCCCCCGTGTTGAGGTCGACCCCGAGGGCCGCCGCGAGGGCCAGCGGGAGGTCGCGGTCGATGCCGACCTTGGCGCCGTACTTGACGATCACGTACTGCAGGATCGGAAACGCGGACGTCGCGCTGCGGGCGGCGTACACCGGCTGGATGTAGATCAGGCCGCCGTCGACCGGCAGGGTCAGCAGATTGCCGAACCGTGGCGGCGTGGCGCCGGAAACGCGGTACTGCTGCAGCTTCTGCGAGACGTCGTCGTTGCCCTGCATCTCGTTGGCGACCTGGCCCGGGCCGGGCGTGTCCTGGTCGGCCATCTCGAGCAGGCGCAGCCGGCCGAAGTCGTCGGACGTCGCGTCCGAGTTCACCTGCAGGTACGACGCCAGCGTGTTCTGCGCGCCCCACGGCTTGAAGACCGAGGTCAGCGACCAGTCGTTGGTGTTGTCGACCCCGGTCGAGAACAGCCGGTACGGCGGCTGGAACACCTCACGCGACGCGTTCGGGTCCTCGGGGACCTCCCACCGCTCGTCGTCGGAGAAGAAGACGCCCGCGTCGCTGACGTGGTACTTCGCCAGCTGGTAGCGCTGCACCTTGAACAGGTCCTCGGGGTAGCGGATGTGCTCCATCAGCTCGTCGTCGATCGCCGACTTCGGCTCCACCGCACCGGGGAACGCCTTCATCCACGTCTTGAGGATCGGGTCGCTCTCGTCCCACTGGTAGAGGGTGACCGTGCCGTCGTAGGCGTCGACGGTGGCCTTGACCGCCGAGCGCATGTAGTTGATCTCGTCGGTGGGGATCGTCTGCAGCCCGGTGTCCTGCTGCAGCGAGTCGTCGATCATCGCCGCGAAGGACTCGCGCTGCGCGTTCGGGTAGCGGTCGGTGGTCGTGTAGCCGTCGAGGATCCACACGATCTTGCCGTCGACCACGGCGGGGTACGGGTCGCCGTCGATGGTCAGCCACGGCGCGACCTTCTCCACCCGCTCGGTGGGCGTGCGGTTGTAGATGACCTTGGAGTTGTCGTTGACCCGGCCCGAGAGCAGGAAGTTCGGCTCGCCGAACTTGATCGCGTACATCAGCTGGTTGAAGGTGCTGCCGACCGGCACACCGCCCTTGCCGTCGTACGTCGTGCGCGTGTCGGCGGCCTCCTCCGGGTCGTTCTCGTCGAGGCCGAGCTCGACGTCGCGACCGCCCTTGGCCTTGCCAACGACGGAGTACGACGGGCTCTGCTCGCCGAAGTAGACCCGGGTCTCGAACTTCTCGGCGTTGGTGAGGTCCGAGCCACCGGCATCGCCGTCGCTGCGGATGCCCTCGGCCCAGACCATCCGGCCGTTGGCCTCGTCGTTGACGGCGATCTGGTTGGCGTAGGCGGCGATCAGGCCGTCGCCGTGGGTGTAGACGGTGTGCAGGTTGAGCCAGTTCTGGGACGAGGCCCGGATGCCGCTCTGGTCGAGCTCGCGCACGCCGAGGACGAGCGGAACCTCCTTGCCGTTGAGCTCGTAGCGGTCGACGTCGAGGACGGTCGGCACGGAGTAGTAGCCCTTGCTCCGCTGTCGCTGCTGGAAGGTCTCGCGCACCTGGAGCGGGTCGACGACCGGGGTGGTGGCGAGCTGACCGAGCACCGCGGCGCCGCGCTCGCCGCTGCTGTCGGTGGCGATGCCCTGGTAGTTGGGCACGATGTCGATGTCGCTGAGCCCGTAGGCCTCGCGCGTCGCATCGATGTTGGCCTTGATGTAGGAGCTCTCCTTGTCGGCCTCCGACGGCTTGACCTGGAAGTTCTGCACGATGGCGGGCCAGATCATGCCCAGCAGCACGGCCGACAGGGCGAGCAGCGCGAGGCCGACCGACGGCAGCTGCCAGGTCTTGCGCCACACGTTGAGGAAGAACAGCACCGCACAGATCAGCGCGACGCCGACGAGGATGTTGCGCGCTGGCAGCATCGCGTTCTCTCCGGCGTAGTTCATGCCGGTGAAGAGCCGGTGGTCGTCGGCGACGAGGTCGTAGCGGTCGAGGTAGTAGTCGACCGACTTCATCAGCACGAACGCGCCGAGCAGGACCGAGAGCTGGACCTGGGCGGCCGGCGAGAAGCGGTCGTGGGCGACCTGGAGCCGGATGCCGCCGTACAGGTAGTGCACGATCGCGGTCGCGATCAGCGACACGATGGCGACGGCCATCACGAAGTCGATGACGAAGTTCCACCACGGCAGGTCGAAGACGTAGAAGCCGATGTCCTTCTTGAAGTACGCGTCCTTCGCGCCCCACGGCTCGCTGTTGCGCCACAGCAGGAAGGTGCGCCACTGCCCGATCGCGGAGGTGCCCGCGAAGATGCCGACGACCACGCCGACCCCGGCCAGCAGCCAGCCGCGGATCGGGGTGACGGCGTCGCGGTAGCGGTCGACCCCGTCGGGTCCGGCCATCAAGAACAGCGGCCGGAACCGGAACGCGAGGTACATGTTGAGCGCGACGACGCCGCCCATCACCGCGCCGAAGGCCAGGAACAGCCCGACCCGGGTCCACAGCATCTTGCTGAAGACGCTGCCGAAGCCGACCTCCTTGTACCAGAGCCGGTCCGTGTAGAGGCCTGCGAAGGCGCTGAGCAGGAAGAACCCGACGATGAGCACCACACCGGTGATCACCAGGGCACGGGTACGACGACCGGTCCGCTCGGGTGCGGGACGCTCCGGCTCCTCGTCGAACAGCTCACTCATCGGTCTCGTCCTCCGCGTCGTCGAGCAGGGTGGCGTGCAGCAGCTCCAAGAGCCCCGGCACCAGGTCGTTGCCGCCCATCACGGCCATGTCCTCGTCCTGGCTGCGCATCCGCAGCGCGCAGTAGCCCGCACCGTGCCTGGTGACGCCGGCGACGATCCGGACCTCCTCCGCGTCGGGGTGCTCGCGCGCGAACTCCGCGGCCGCCGCCGGGTCCTCGGGGACCTGGCCGTCCGCTGCCGGCGGGAGCACCAGGCGCTCGACCACGGCCGCGCAGCCGGTGACCACGGCGGGCCACTGGATGCCGGGGAGCACCTCCTCGAGCTGCTGGCCGGCCGGCAGGTCGTCCTGCTCGACGGGGGTCAGCGAGCCCTGCTCGGCCGGGGCGTCGAGGCCGAGCTGGGCGGCGAGAGCGGGCTCCTGGGCCACCAGCTGCGCGGTGTCGACGAGGGCGTAGAGCCGCGCCGGCTGGTCCCAGCCCGCCCGGGCGTGGTGCCCCTCGATCTCGAGCACGGCGGCAGCCAGGGCCGGGTCGACGTCCAGGTCGTAGTCCATGGTCTTGCTCCGTGGTCCGGTCGGTCCGTCAGCAGGTCGGCAGGGCGGCGTCGTGGTCGCCGACCCACGTGTCGAGCGCGAGGCGGGCCTCGTGCATCGTGGTCGCCTTCACCAGGCGCAGGTCGGGGTGGAGGCCCTTGACGTCGGCGCAGTTGTCCTTCGGCACGAAGAACAGCTTGGCGCCGGCCGCCTCGGCTCCGGCGATCTTCTGCTCGATGCCGCCGATCGGGCCGACCTTGCCGTCGGGGGCCAGCTCGCCCGTTCCGGCGATGGTCGCGCCACCGGTCATCGATCCCGGCGTGAGCGTGTCGTAGATGGCGAGCGAGAACATCAGTCCCGCGCTCGGGCCGCCGACCTGAGGGTCGACGCGCAGGTTGACGGTGAACGGGAACTCGTAGCCCAGGCCGAGCGAGACGCCGACCCGCGGCTTCCCGTCGATCTCCTCGGGCTTGAGCCGCACGGTCAGCTCGCGCTTGTCGCGCAGGATCCGGAACTCCACCAGCGAGCCGTCGTCGTGCTTGCGCACGGCGGCGACGATCTGGTCGGCGTCGGTGACCGGCTCGCCGTCGACCTCCTTGAAGACGTCGTGGACGAGCAGCTTGTCCTTGGCCGGGCCCTCTTCGTCGACCATCGCGACCTGCACCGCGGTGGGGACCTGGAGGCCGATCTCCTTCATCGCGACGGCCTTCGCGACGTCCTGCGACGTCGTCATCTGGACCGCGCTCTCGGCCTTCTCGTCGGCCTGCGAGGTCTCCGGCGGGTGCACCACGTCGTACGGGAGGATCGCCTTGTCCGGGTCCAGCCAGCGCGACAGCGCCTCACCGAGCGACAGCTTCTGGCCGTACGACGACGCGACCACCGTCGTGAACCGGATCTGGCCCTTGTCGTAGAAGGCCTCGTGGCCGTCGACCTGCACGACCTCCGCATCGTCGGCGTCCTTGCCGAGGATGTCGTACGTCGGCCCGGGGCTGTAGGACGCGTACGGCAGCGGCACCACGAGCGCGATGCCGCCCAGGATCAGCACCAACGGGGCCGCGATGCACGCGGCGATCAGGCGCTGGCTCATGGCGCCTACCTTGTCAGACGTGTCCAATCAGGATGCGCGCCGGTCACCCGTGGCGTCGTCCGCCTGGACGTCCGGCTCGGCGGCCGGCTCCTCCACTTCGCCGCCGGCGACCACCGAGGGCCGGGCCTGCGAGGCGCGCAGGGCCACGCCGGTGTGCCGTTCGGGCGCCCGCTGGGGTGCGGCGTACCCGGGTCGCGAGCGCTGCTCGCGGGTCAGCGCCTCGCCGAGGCGCCGGGCCGCGGTCTCGCGGTCGACCTGGCCCCGGCCCTCGCGGCCCCACCACGCGACCCACGCCATCGAGGCGAGGGTGAGCACGGCGGCCGGCAGCAGCCAGAACAGGATCTCCACTCCACGAGGGTAGGTCGACCCGGGTCGGCGTCCGGTCAGGACACGCTACGGAGAACCGACCCACTCGTCGGACCCGTCGGCGAAGCGCTGGTGCTTCCAGATCGGCACCTCGGCCTTGAGCGTGTCGATCAGCGCGCGGCTGGCCTCGAACGACGAGCCGCGGTGCCCGGCCGTGGTGGCGACGACGACGGCGAGGTCTCCGATGTCGAGGTCGCCTACCCGGTGCACGGCGGCGAGCGCGGTGATGTCATGCGCGTCGGCGATCCGGTCGCACACGTCCCGGAGCCGGTCGAGGGCGGAGGGGTGCGCGGAGTACGACAGGCCGGTGACGCCCTGCCCGTGGTCGTGGTCGCGGACCCGTCCGACGAAGAGCACCAGACCACCGGACGCCGCGTCGTCGAGGCTGTCGAGCACGTCGGTCACCGACAGCGGCTGGTCGGAGATGGCGACGAGGCGCACGGCGGGGTTCGGCATGCGGCCCACTCTAGGGGTCCGTTCAGGGCTGTCCCCGACACTCCTGGTTGTGGTTCGGGCGTAGTTTTGACCCATGACCGACAACCCGGGCGACGACCAGCCGAACCCGTTCAAGGGCACGCCGTTCGAGCAGATCTTCGGCGCCCTCGGCGGAGCCTTCCCCGGTGGCCCCGGCGGCGGGATGGCCTTCTTCCAGCAGCTGCAGTCGCTGATGCAGCCGCACGACGGCCCGCTGAACTGGAATGCCGCCAACGACATGGCCCGCAAGGCCGTCGCCCAGGAGCCGGACCCGTCCCCCACCCAGCGCGACCGGGACCGCGTCGCCGACGCCGTCCGGCTCGCCGACCACTGGCTCGACACCGCCACCGGCTTCCCCTCCGGCATCGGTACGACGGCCGCCTGGAGCCGCGCCGAGTGGCTGGTCGAGACCCAGCCGGTGTGGCAGGTGCTCGTCGAGCCCGTGGCGGCGCGCTCCGTGACGGGCCTGTCCAGCGGCCTGCCGGAGGAGATGAAGGCCGCGGCCGGTCCGCTGGTCGGCATCATCGGCCAGGCCGTCGGCGGGATGATGGCGATGCAGATCGGGCAGGGCCTCGGCGCCCTGGCCGGTGAGGTGCTCACCGCCTCCGACATCGGGCTCCCCCTCGGCGCCCCCGGCAAGGCGGCGCTGGTGATGACCAACGTCCGCGCCTTCGCCGAGGGCCTCGACGTCACGGAGGACGACGTCGTCCTCTACCTCGCGCTGCGCGAGGCCGCCCACCAGCGGCTGTTCGCCCACGTGCCGTGGCTGCGCGAGCACCTCATCGGCGCGGTGACCGACTACGCCCGCGGCTTGGAGATCAACGCCCAGCAGATCCAGGACCGGGTCCAGGAGCAGCTGCGCGGCATCGACCCGACGAACCTCGAGGCGATGCAGGGCCTGCTCGAGGGCGGCATGTTCGACCCGCCGCAGACCGAGGCGCAGACCGCCGCGCTGTCCCGCCTCGAGATCGCGCTGGCCCTGGTCGAGGGCTGGGTCGACGAGGTGGTCGGCCAGGCCACGGCCGAGCGGATGCCCGCCGCGGCCAAGCTGCGCGAGGCGGTCCGCCGCCGCCGGGCCGCCGGTGGCCCGGCCGAGCAGACCTTCGCCGCGCTCGTCGGTCTCGAGCTGCGCCCGCGCCGGCTGCGCGACGCGTCCACCCTGTGGGGCGGGCTGCGCACCCGCTCGGGCCAGGAGGCCCGCGACGGCGTGTGGATGCACCCCGACCTGCTGCCCACCGCCGCCGACCTCGACGACCCGCTGTCCTTCCGCGACGAGGCCACCCGGCCGGAAGCGCTCAGCGAGGACGAGTTCGACGCCGAGCTGCGCAAGCTGCTCGACGGCCCCGACACGCCCGGCACGCCCGGCACGCCCGACAGCCCGACCGAGTGACCCTCCACGCGGACGCCTTGGGCGTCCTGACGAGCTGGCGCGCGCCCGACGCCGTCGAAGAGGCCCTCCGCGGGCGGTACGTCGAGCACCTGACCGCGAGGCCCGACGGGATGCGGCGCGCGTCGTACCCCGACCACATCACCGCCGGCACCCTCGTCATCGACGCCACCGGGGAGCGGGTGCTGCTCAACCTGCACCGCAAGGCGGGGCGCTGGTTCCACTTCGGCGGGCACTGCGAGGACGACGACGCCACCCTCGCCGCCGTCGCGCTGCGCGAGGCGCACGAGGAGAGCGGGCTGCGCGAGCTGGCCTTCCACCCGGAGCCGGTCCAGCTCGACCTGCACACCGTGCCCTTCTGCGGCGAGCGCGGCGACGTCAACCACCTCGACGTGCGCTACGTCGCCGCCGCGCCGGTGGACGCGACGGCGGTGGTGAGCGACGAGTCGCTCGCCGTGCGCTGGTGGCCCCTCGACGGCCTGCCCGAGCTGGAGCCTGCCATGCACGCCCTCATCGCCCGGGCCCGCGCGATCCTCGTCTGAGGATCAGTCGACGTCCTCGCCCGGCACGACCTGCTCCGACGGCGGCCGGTCGATCCGGGCGGCGTCGGACCAGCCGGCGAGATAGCCCTTCGCCTTCTCGGCCGCCGGGTAGTGCGCGACCCACCCCCAGAACCTCTCGTCGTGGTGCGGCTCGATGAGGTGCGCGAGCTCGTGGACGATCACGTAGTCGATGACCCACTCCGGCATCCGCTGCAGGCGCTCGGAGAGCCGGATGGTGCGGTCCTTGGGCGTGCACGAGCCCCAGCGGGCGCGCTGGTTGCCGACCCAGCGGATCGACTCGGGCACGGCGATGCCGCCGAGGTACTCGTCGCTCAGCTCCTGGGCGCGCTGCTTGAGGTCCTCGTCGTCCCAACGCCGCGGCGTGGCGGCGCGCAGCTCCTTGCGCTGCACCCGGGCGACCATCTTCGAGACCCAGGCGCGCTCCTCGGTGCCCGAGAGGTTGTCGGGCATGAGCACCACGATCGTCTCGCCCTCGCGATACGCCGTGACCGTACGGCGGCGGCGCTGCGACCGTCGTACCTCCACGCGCGGGGTGGGCATGTCTCGACCCTACGGCTCCCCCGGGATGAGTGGTGGGACCTCGATGGTCAGGGCGCTGCCCATTCCAGCAGGCGCTCGACGGGCCACGTGTTGACGATCCGGTCCGCGTCGATGCCGGCGGCCTCGGCGCGCTCGCAGCCGAGCAGCGGGTAGTCGAGCTGGCCCGGGGCGTGGGCGTCGCTGTCGATGGAGAACACGCAGCCGATGTCACGGGCCAGCTCCAGCAGCCGGGTCGGCGGGTCGCGGCGCTCCGGGCGGGAGTTGATCTCGACGGCCACGCCCTCCTCGGCGCACGCCTCGAACACGGCGCGGGCGTCGAAGCGCGACTCGGGGCGAGTGCCGCGGCTGCCGGTCACCAGCCGGCCGGTGCAGTGGCCGAGCACGTTGGTGAACGGGTTGCGCACCGCGGCCACCATGCGCCGGGTCAGCGGCTCGGGGTCCATCGCGAGCTTGGAGTGGACGCTGGCGACCCGGACGTCGAGGCGGGCGAGCATCTCCTCACTCTGGTCGAGCGCGCCGTCGTCGAGGATGTCGACCTCGATCCCCTTGAGCAGGCGGAACCCGGCACCGGCGAGGTGCTCGTTGACCGCCTCGACCACGGCCAGCTGCCGGGTCAGCCGCTCCGCCGAGAGCCCGCGGGCCACCTTGAGGCGCGGCGAGTGATCGGTGAGCACGAGATAGTCGTGGCCCAGCTCGATCGCGGTCATCGCCATCTCCTCGATGGGCGAACCGCCGTCGGACCAGTCGGAGTGGGAGTGCAGGTCGCCCCGCAACAGTGCCCGCAGGCCGGTCCCGGCACCCTCGGTGGTCAGGGAGCCGCCGTACTGCTCCTCGACCTCGGCCAGCTTGTCCGGCACCCGGCCGGTCGCCGCCTGGGCGATCACCCGTGCGGTGCTGGCGCCGACGCCGGGCAGGTCGGTGAGCGTCCCCGCCGCCGCCCGGGCGGCGACGTCGTCGGGGTCCAGGGGCAGGATCGCGGCCGCCGCACCGCGGTAGGCCTTGACCTTGTAGCTGTCCGCCCGGCCCCGTTCCAGGAGGAACGCGATCCGGCGCAGCGCCGCCACCGGCGTGCCGTCGTACTCCTGCTCGTTCACGACCTCGTCCGTCCTCGAGAAATGTCTGTCCACAGGCCGTGGATGAGCCTGTGGGGACCATCCTTGCTGGTCACCCCGCGGTACGGCGCCCGCCGGGCCGATCTTGCCAACGGTCCCTCCACAGGCCGATCAGGGTTCTCCCCCGTCCATCCACGGGGCCCGCGCTCCCTCCACAGGTTTCTCCACAGCTCTGTCCACAGGACGCGCGACGCCCGGATTGACCGCGCCCGCCGGGGTGCCTAGGTTCGTCCCCGACGAGGCCCCTCGGGGCCGCAGCACCTCGCTCGCAAGGGGAAGGCAAGCGAGGGGCCGCGGCGCCGGGGGTCTCCTCACCTCGGCCCCCGTCCGGGCTCAGTGCCCGGTGAAGACCGGCGGCCGCTTCTCCTGGGCGGCTCGGATCCCCTCGAGCAGGTCCGCGGTGGCCAGCGTGACCGGCTGGGCCAGGCCCTCCCACTCCAGCGCGGTGTCGATGCTCGCGTGCCCGTGCTGCAGGGCCCGCTTGGTGAGCCGGGTGGCGATCGGTGCCGCTGCCGCGATGTCGGCCGCCGCCCCCAGCACGCCGTCGCGGAACTCCGCCGGCTCCCAGACCCGGGAGACCAGGCCGAGCCCGAGCGCCTCGTCGGCGTCCACGAGCCGACCCGTCAGGAACAGGTCGCGGGCGGCGGCAGAGCCGACCACGTCGGGCAGCAGGTAGGTCCCGGCCATCCCCGGGTGGATCCCCAGCTTCGTGAACGGCACACCCATCCGGGCCCCCCGGGCGGCGTACCGCAGGTCGCAGGCCAGCGCCAGGCAGAGCCCCGCACCGATCGCCGCGCCGTTGATCGCGGCGACCGTCGGCACCTCCAGGCGCCGGATCGAGAGCCAGGCGCGGTAGAACGGCAGCATCCGGGCACGCAGGTCGTCGACGGTCGCGTCCGGCTCGGACGCCAGCCAGGACAGGTTGCCGCCGGAGCAGAACCCCTTGCCCTCGCCGGTCACCACGACCACTCGCACGGTGGGGTCGCCTGCCAGGTGGTCGACCGCCCGGACCCAGGACTCGGTCATCTCGTCGCTCATCGCGTTGCGCAGCTCGGGCTGGTCCAGGACCAGCAGTGCGACCCCCTCGGAGGGCCGTTCGAGGCGCAGGTGCGTCAGGGACGGCGGCGTGGGCCGGTTCACAGCGGATTCAGACATGCGGGGCACGCTACTGCGACTCCGCGGCGGCGTGCCGTAGGGTCAGAGAGGTCCGGAGTGCTGCTCCGGACCCCGACGGGCTTCCCCCCATGTCCCCGTCGCGACGACCGAACGAGAAAAGATGAGCAAGGAGGCCGTCATGGCGGAGACCTGGAGCGGTGAGTTCTACTGCGTCAAGTGCAAGGAGAAGCGCGAGGCCGAGGGCGAGGTCAAGGTGAACGACAAGGGCACCCGGATGGCCAAGGCCGTCTGCCCTGTCTGCGGCACCAACCTCAACCGCATCCTCGGCAAGGCCTGATCCACAGGCACCCAGCCGACTTTCACGGGCGGCTCCACTGCGGTGGAGCCGCCCGTGGCGTGTTTTTGCGGTCGCTCCCCGGCGCCCTGTGGAGGAGCGCCGCGCGGGTCGTTGCGGGCGTGCCACGCTGCGGTCATGGCGTCCCGGACCCTCCTGCTGCGCCCCGGTACGCCGGTGCTGACCCGCTCCCCCGGCGTCCTACAGGTCGGCCTCGTGGAGCCCTCGATCCGGCTGCCCGACATCCCCGCCGTCCGAGACCTCCTCGAGGGCCTGGCCCGGCCGGCCGGTCACGCCCCGGCCGACGCCCTGCCGACGGAGGCTGCCACCGCCCTGGCCCGGCTGCTCGACGCCGGTCTCGCCGTACCCGCCGGTGACGTGCCGGCCCACCTGCTGGCCCAGGCCGGGTCCGACGCCGTACGGCGCCCGGCGGCTCGCGCGGCCTCCCCGGTCGCCCTCGACGCGCCGCCCGGCGCCCGCGCCGTCCTCGGCCCCCTGCTGGCCGCCGCCGGCCTCGTCGAGGCCGAGGCGCCGGAGGACGCCACCGTACGGCTCGTGATCGGCGACGGCCCGCTCGCCCGCGAGCGCCTGGACCCGCTGGTGCGCGCCTCGGTCCCCCACCTGCTGGTCGGCGGGGACGCGCGGGGCGTGCGGATCGGGCCGTTCGTCGTCCCCGGCCGCACCGCCTGCCTGCGCTGCGTCGACGCCCACGAGTCGCTCCACGACCAGCGGCTGCCGCTCCTCCTCGCCCAGGCGGCCAGGCACAGCACGCAGCGACCGCCGCCCCGTGATCCCGTCCTCGACCGGCTGGCGCTCGCCTGGGCGGTGCGCGACCTGACCGGCTTCGTGGACGGCGAGGAGCCCAGCACCTGGTCGACGACCGTCGACCTCGGCCCGAGCGGCGCGCCGGTCCTCACCCGGTGGGGCCGGCACCCGTGGTGCGGCTGTGCGTGGGACGGCTTCCTCGACCTGCCCTGACGCTCGACGGCCGGTCTACCACCACTCGCTGTCGAACTTGGCCTCCATCGAGCGCAGGTGGATGCGGGAGCACTCGTCGCAGTAGCGGCGTACCCGACCGCGCTCGACCGAGGTGGTCCAGGTCAGCGGCGGCTCCTCGCCCTCGATCAGGCGGCCGCAGAAGTCGCAGGTGACGCTCACCCGCCCAGCCTACGCAGAAATGCCGGAAGGGCCGGCCCGACGATCAGTCGGTCCGGCCCTTCCTTCTCACCCGCGATCAGGTGCCCTTCGAGGAGGCCTCGAAGAATTCCGGTCTCGCTGGTCCGCGGTGCGGACTCAGAGTGCGCGAGCGAGGGCGAGACGAGCCTGCTGCGCTGCACGCTCGGCCTTGCGGCTCAAGCGGCGTGCGCGGGCCATCCTGCTGGCCGCGCGCAGCTGCTGCGCCTCTCCCAGGCGCATGGCCATGTGGGCCCGCGCCAGGTCTTCGTTCATGAACTGGGTCATCTCATGCTCCAAGGGTGTGGTGGTACGGAAGGGGATTGCGTGGGTGGACTACGCCGCGGCGTCCTTGCGCGGGCGGCCCCGGGGCCGCTTGCGCGGGATCACCACGCCGGCCAGGAACAGCTCGCCGCCCCAGACGCCCCACGGCTCGCGCCGCTCCAGGGCGCCGGACAGGCACATGCTCTGGACCGGGCAGTCCAGGCACAGCGCCTTCGCGGCCTCGACGTCCGACGGGGACTCTGCGAACCACAGCTCCGCGTCGTTCAGCCGGCACGGCAGCAGCTCGTCCAGCGTCGGCTCGAGAACACTGGTCGTCATCTGCTTTTCACCTCCTCAACTCATGACCTGATCGCGTTGTCATTTCGGGTGGGGATCCGGACTTCGCGTATCTCGGTCTGAGAACTACGAAGGCCGCGGATCCCGGTCTGATTCGGGTTCCGCGGCCTGGAGGCTGCCGAGCTGATTTCGTCTCAGTTCGGTGGGCTCCAGGCGAGGGGACCCGGGACGTAGGCGGCGTTGGTGCCACGGTGGTCCGTGCCGGCGATGCGCTCCCGCTTGACGGCATCGGTGGCCACGACCGCGAACGGCGCGACGGCAAAGAGAGCCGTGGCCGGGCGCGCGGCGATGCCCTGGACCTCGAGGGTCGCGAGGGCAGAGGTGGCGCAGCCGAGGGTCGCGGACAGCGTGGGCTGCCAGGCGGACGTCATCACCGGGAAGACCGGGTTCGTCATGTTCTTCATCAGGGCCACCTCCTTCGGTGCGTGTGGGCGCCAGCCTTGTCAGGGCTGTGGTGCGCAGTGGAACTTGCCTGACGACCGTAATGGCCGGTCAACGGGCCGCGCAAATCATTTATCGATGTTTTTTCGAGGTTTTTTCAAACACTGCTCCCGAGGGGTGCTCAGCCCCCGTCGGCGACCAGCGCGAGCACCGCATCGCCGTAGCGCTCGATCTTGCTCGGCCCCACCCCGTTGACCTTCGCCAGCGCGGCCATCGAGGCCGGCTTGTGCTCGGCGATCAGCTCGAGGGTGGCGTCGGTGAACACGACGTACGCCGGCAGCGGCTTGCCGTCCTCGCCGGCCTCCCGCGCGGTCTCCAGGCGCCACGCCTTGAGCCTGTCGAACAGCGCCTCGTCGTAGCGGACCGGGTGGTGCGCGCAGCGCCCGCGCTTCTTCTCCGCCGCCGTGGTCAGCGGCTGGAGGCAGTCGCGGCAGCGGGCGACCTTGGTGCGGCCACGGGACTGCTGCGGCTGCTGGCTCGCCGGCAGCATCGGCACGATGAACCGCGACGGCTGGCGGCGCGGCGCCTGCCCCGGGTTGCGGGCGGCCGCCCACGACACCATCAGGTCGCGGCGGGCGCGGGTCACGCCGACGTAGAGCAGGCGCCGCTCCTCCTCGACCGCGTCGGGGCGCGCGCCACCCTGCTCGGCGTACACGATCGGCACGGTGCCGTCCTGGACGCCACAGCAGAACACGGCATCCCACTCCAGGCCCTTGGCGGCGTGGAAGGTCGCCAGGGTCACGCCGTCGGCACTCGGCGCGTGCTGCTCGCTCGCGCGCCGGTCGAGCTCCTCGACGAAGCCGGCGATCGACGCCTCGATGCCACGCTCCGTGGCGAACTCCTCGGCCTGGTCGGCCAGCGCCTGGAAGGACTCCCAGCGGTCACGGACCTGGCCGCGCGAGGTCGGCGGCTCGGCCGTCCAGCCCATCGCACCCAGGACGTCCTTGACCACGTCGAGCCACGGGCTGTCGTCGCTCTCGCCCGAGCGAGCGGCTCCCCGCAGCCGGGTCACCGCCTCGAGCACCTCGCGCCGCTCGAAGAACCGCGCCGCGCCGCGCACGATGTAGGGGATCCCGCGGTCGGCCAGCGCGTCCTCGAAGGTCTCGGACTGGGCGTTGATGCGGAACAGGACCGCCATCTCGCCGTACGGCGTCCCGGCGCGCTGCAGCCGCAGGATCCGGTCGGCGACGCTGCGCGCCTCGGCCACTTCGTCGGGCTCCCCCTGGAAGCGCACCGCCGAGCCCGGCTTCTGCTGCGAGCGCAGGTCGACGCCGGCACTGGGCGTGCCCGCGAGCAGGGTGTTGGCGGTCTCGACCACCTGCGGCGTCGAGCGGTAGTTGCGCACCAGCTCGATCGAGGTGGTGCCCGGGTAGCGCTTCGGGAAGTCGCGCAGGTAGTCGGCGTCGGCCCCGGCGAAGCTGTAGATCGTCTGCGCCGGGTCGCCGACCACGCACAGCTCGTCGCGCCCGCCGAGCCACAGGTCGAGCAGCGCCGACTGGAGCGGCGAGACGTCCTGGAACTCGTCGACGACGAACCACTTGTACTGCCGCCGCACCTGCGCCGCGACCCGCTCGTCGGAGGCCAGCACGCCCGCGGTCAGCAGCAGCACGTCCTCCATGTCCATCCGCCCCTGGTCGCGCTTGACCAGCTCGTAGGCGTCGATCACGCGGCCGATCGCCTCGGGCGTCTGGTCGGAGACCGAGCGGCCCTTGGCCGGCGCGATCCGCGGGTAGTCGTCGGCCCCGACGTTGCTGACCTTGGCCCACTCGATCTCGGAGGCGAGGTCGCGCAGCAGGGCCTGCTCGGCCCGCATCCCGAGGTGGCGGCAGGCGGCGGCGAGCATCGGGATCTTCGACTCGGTCAGCGTCGGCAGCTCGGTGCCGTGGACGTGGGGCCAGAAGTAGCGCAGCTGGCGCAGCGCCGCGCTGTGGAAGGTCCGCGCCTGCACGCCCGGCGCCCCCAGCTGGCGCAGCCGCTGGCGCAGCTCGCCGGCGGCGCGGGTGGTGAAGGTGACCGCGAGGACCTCCGTCGGCGCGTAGACCCCTGCCATCACGCCGTGCGCGATGCGGTGGGTGATCGCCCGCGTCTTGCCCGTCCCGGCACCGGCCAGCACCCGGACCGGCCCCCGCAGCGTCTCCGCGACCTGCCGCTGCTCCGGGTCGAGCGCGGAGAGGAGCCGTTCGATGGACTCGGACATGGGCGGGAGTGCTCCTTCGGGGGCTGCGTCGGGTCGGTTCGTGGTGGAGAAACCAACCTAGACGCAGCCCCCGACACGAGCTCACCGACCGGGTCGGCCCGGGACGTCCCCGGGTCGGCGCAGGGTCAGCGGCGGACCTTCACCACCCGCGAGGTGGCCGACCGGTCGGCGTACCCGCTCCTGTGGACGGTGACCCGGACCTGGATCCGCTTGCCGCGGTCGGCCTTGCCGATCTTGTACGCCGCACCGGTGCGGCCCGCGACGACCTTGCCGTTGCGCAGCCAGGTGTAGGTGACCGAGGTGGGCGACGGCGACCAGGTGCCGGAGCTCGCGTGCAGCTTCTTGCCCACCTTCGCCTTGCCGGAGACGATCGGCGCCTTGGCGAGGTCGAACGCGTGACCGCTCGTGCCGGCGCCGGTTCCGCCACCGCCGGGACCACCACCGCCGGGACCACCGGCCGGCGGCGCGGACAGCGGTGCGGGCGACCAGTCCGGCTCGGTGCCGCCGGTCGCGATCTTCGCGAGCGTCGTCTCCCCTGAGCACGCGGCGAGTCCCCGGATGACCCACAGGTCGCCGCCCTCGCTGTAGGCGGCGGAGTCGCTGTCGGGCCCGAGGCTCGGGTCCTTGGCCACGGGCTGTCCGGGGTCCGAGGTGAGGTAGCACTCGGGGTTGGCGGTCGGCGGCGCCGGCGCACCGGTCCGCGGGTCGCCGACCGTCGTCTTCATCGCGAGGCCGCCGGCGCTCCCGAAGATCACCCGCTTGCCGTCACGCGAGACCTCGGCCTCCTGCAGCTCGATGAACTGCCCGAAGATGTCGTTGGAGTAGAACCACACCACCGACTCGTGACCGAGGTCGTCCAGGTGGATGTCGCCCGACCGGTTGAGGGTCAGCCGGCTGTTGGTCACCCACGACGGCTGGCTGCCCCGCACGATGCCGTACTTGTCGGGCCCCACCCACTGGGCGGCATCGGTGACGCCGACCAGGGCCTCGGTCTCGAGGTAGCCGCCGGTGCCGCCGTACCGCTCCAGACGGAGCTGGCTGTAGGTGATCTTCGTGCCGTCGGGCGAGATCTCCGGGTCGTGGATCGGGCTGATCACCACGGTGCCGTAGTCCGGCACGAACAGGTCCTCGGGGTTGATCCGGTTGTGGACCACGCCGTCCTGGCCCATCCGGACGATCTCGTCGCCCTTCATCACCGCGATGACGCCGGCGTCGGACATCGTCGGGTGCTCGTACGGCGAGGCCTCGGTCCCGTCGACGGTCACCGCCCGCTGGCCGGTGCCGTCGGGCCGGCTCAGCCAGACGTTGAAGCCGTGGATGTAGACGATCGAGCCGTCGGCAGCGGTGGCCGCCACCGGGGTGGCGGTCCTGGCCTCGCCGGTGGTGATGGTGGTGTCGGTCGGGCTCGCCGTGGTCGCCGCCAGCGCCGGGTCGGCGGCGGAGAGCAGCGAGGCCGTCGCCAGTGCGCTCACCGAGAGCAAGGCGACGGTACGGGTGCGGGACATCGGTCCTCCTGGAGGTGCGGGGGTCTGGTGTCGCCGACCTTCGCGGGCCGGGTGTCCCGGCAGGCAGAGACAGGAGTCCCGCCTCGGGTCCCGACACCCCCGGAACAAGCCCGCCCCCGCCGTGGTTGGGTGGAGGCGAACCACGACCGGAGAGAGAGCGCCCCCCGATGACCTTCACGATGTACACGACCCCCTGGTGCGGCTACTGCCACCGCCTCAAGAGCCAGCTGGACCGCGAGGGCATCTCCTACGAGATCGTCGACATCGAGCAGCAGCCGGAGGCCGCCGCGATCGTCGAGTCCGCCAACAACGGCAACCAGACGGTTCCCACGCTCGTCTACACCGACGGCTCCGCGCAGACCAACCCCAGCGTCGCGCAGGTCAAGGCCAAGCTCGAGGCGCTCAGCGCCTGACCGGCGTCACCAGCTGCCGGGCAGCGCCCCGCCGTACCAGTCCTCGACCAGCGAGCGGCTGATCGAGACGCCGCTGCCCGGCAGCACCAGGGTGCCCGCCTCGGTCTGCTGCAGCATCTCGGCGCGGGTGAACCAGCGCGCGTCCTCGACGTCGGCATCATCGAGCCGGATCTGCTCCGACACGGCCCGGCCGTGGAAGCCCACCATCAGGCTCGACGGCAGCGGCCACGGCTGGTTGCCGAAGTAGCTGACCTCTCCCACCACGACGCCGGTCTCCTCGAGCACCTCGCGGCGGACGGCGTCCTCCAGCGACTCCCCCGGCTCGCAGAACCCGGCCAGGGTCGAGAAGCGTCCCGCGGGCCAGTTGTGGTTGCGCCCGAGCAGGGCGCGCTCGTCGGGCGAGCCCGGCTCGCCGGCCGAGATCAGCATGATCACCGCCGGGTCGGAGCGCGGGAACTGCGGCTTGCCGCAGTCGGCGCACACCAGCTCGTGCCCCGCGGCGCGCGGCAGCAGGCTCCCGCCGCAACGCGGGCAGAACCGGTGCGCCCAGTGCCACTCCGCCAGGCCGACGGCGTGGAACACCAGCGGCGCCTGGCGGACCCGGTCGCCGTCGAGGAACGGCAGCAGTCCGCGCAGCGGCAGCCAGCGCTCCGGCTCGGCCTTCGCCACCTCGCCCGGAACGATCACCGCCCACCAGGTCACGCCGTCCCGCTCCCCGAGCAGCACACGTACCCCGTCCGGCGCGTCCGCCGTCGACACCCACTCCAGCCCCTCGCGCCCGGGCCTGACCCGGGTCCCGGCGATCACCAGCACCCGACCCGCCGGGTCGGACCAGCGCTCGTCGAGCCACGCGTCGTCCGTGCGGAGCAGGCCAAGTCGGTCGTGCGGATCGGCGGCCAGGGACTCGTGCGGGAACGTCACGGAACGAGCCTAGCCACGGCCCTCGGGCCGCTAACCTGAGCCATGGACGCCAGCACCCTCCGAGCCGCGCAGGCACCGCTCAAGGACCGCTACCGCTCCGAGCCGGCCACGGCTCACACGGCCACCGCCGCGGCCGGCGACTACCGCGACCCGGACGTCACCGCCACCGTCGACGGCTTCGCCGGACCGGTCCGAGCCGGGCTGCACCCGGCCACCGGTGGCGACGGCAGCGACGCCTGCTCGGCCGACCTCCTGCTCCAGGCGGTGCTCGCGTGCGCAGGGGTCACCCTGCGCGCCGTCGCCACCGCCATGGACGTCGAGATCCGCTCCGCCCGGCTGCGCGCCGACGGTTGGTGGGACGCCCGCGGCACCCTCGGCATCGACCGCGAGGCACCCGTCGGGATCCAGGACGTCGTGCTCACCCTCGCCGTCGACACCGACGCGGACGACGCCACGCTGGGCCGCCTCGCGACTGCGACCGAGCGCTACTGCGTCGTGGGCCGCAGCCTCGCCCAGCCGCCCGAGATCCGGGTCGTGCGCGCCTGACCCGGTCCTCGCACTCGCTGTCGCCGCCGCGGCCTCATCGCAGGAGGGCCTCCACCTCCTCCCTGCCCGGCAGCTCGTCGTGCACCACGAGCTCACCGGTCCGCACGTAGAAGAAGCCGGCCCGCACCCGCTCCGGCGCGATCCCCTCGAGCTCGGCCCACGCCAGCCGGTAGAGCGCGAGCTGGAGCGGGTCGGCGTCCTGCCGGGTGCCGGTCTTCCAGTCGACCACGAGGAAGGTGCCGTCCGCCTCGGCGTAGACCGCGTCGATCCGTCCCCGCACGACCTGCCGCCTGCCCTCCCCCGCTCCTAAGACCAGCGCGAACGGAGCCTCCACCGCATGCGGCTCGCGGCTGCCGAACGGCCCTTCCTCGAACCGGCCGACGAGCTCCTTGAGGTCCGCCTCGTCGTCGATCCCCGCGTCGGCCCGCCCGGCCAGCTCGTCGGGGTCGAACAGCCCCTGCTGCCCGAACCGGGCCTCGACCCACGCGTGGAAGCGGGTGCCGAACCGGGCCGCCGGCGCGGGCGGTCGCGGCATCGGCCTGGCCAGGTCACGGGCGAAGCCCTCCGGGTCGTCGCGCAGCCGGCCGAGCGCGGTGGCCGACAGCGACGAGGGGAGCTCGACGGTGATCCGCGACGACCGGTCGGCCCGGGCCTCCACCAGCAGCCGGTCGATCTCGGCGTCCCAGTCGGCCACCCGGGCCGCGTCGAGGAGGTCGAGGTCGAGGTCCTCGTCCAGGGCCGGGTCCGCGGCGGCGACCCGGGCCGCGGCATCCAGGCGGCGGGCGGTCTCGGCCCCCACGCCCTCGACGGGCCAGGGGCGCGACGGGTCGACCGCGTCGAACGGGTTGGTCGCCCCCTTCTCCGGCTTGTCGCGCCACTCGACCGGCTCCCCCCAGCCGTCGCACAGGTCCCGGATCGTGGCCTGGAAGCTCGACGGCCCGTAGGGGTTCTTGCGCGTTCCCCACAGGAACGAGGTCACCCACAGCTGGTGCTCGGGCCGGGTGAAGGCGACGTACCCCAGACGCAGCTCCTCCTCCGCCTCGTGCTCACGGGTCGCGACGCGGTAGGCATCGAGAGCGGCCTTGTCGTGGCCGACGAGCTGCGGAAGGTCGGCGGCGTCGCCCCGCAGTGGCGCGGGGAGCACGCTCGGCGACGAGGTCCACAGCGACCGGCCCTGGGTGCTCGGGAAGCGTCCCTCGCCCACGCCGACGCAGAAGACCGTGGCCCACTCGAGGCCCTTCGAGCGGTGCACTGTCAGCAGCTTGACCGAGTCGGCCTCGGACGGCGTGGCGACCTCGAGGCCGTTGCCGGCCTCGTCCTCGGCCGTGAGCCAGGCGATGAGGGCCGGCAGCGTGACGTCGCCGTCGACGGCCTGGAAGTCCGCGACCGCCTTCACGAAGAGATCGAGGTTCTCCCGGCGCGCCGCGGCCGCCCGGCTGACCGACGACGCCAGCTCGACGTCGACGCCGGTCACATCGACGATGCGGCGGACCAGGTCGAGCAACGGCTCGCCGATCGCCGCCCGCAGCTGGCGCAGCTCGTCTCGCACCAGGGCGAAGCGCTCGCGCGCCTCGGGCGAGTACGCCGCATCGCCGGGATCGGCCAGCGCGTCGTCCAGGCACGGGATCTCGGCCGGGTCGATGCCGTCGGCGATGGCGACGAGCTGCTCGTGGATGGAGTCCGCCTCCTGCCGCCCACCGCGCCCGACCAGCTCCAGGGCCCGCTGCCCGAGCAGGCGCAGGTCACGCGGGCCGATGGCCCAGCGTGGGCCGGCCAGCAGGCTCAGCAGCGACGCATTGTCGGTGACGTCCTGGACCAGCTTGAGCGTCGCCACCACCGTCGCGATCTCCGGCAGCCGCACCAGGCCGGCGAGTCCGACGATCTCGACCGGTACGTCGGCGCCGGTCAGGGCGTCGAAGACCGCCTCGCCGTGCTGGTTGTCCCGGCTGAGGACCGCGATCCGGCCCCACGGGGCGCCCGCGTCGTGGGTGGCGCGCACCTCCTCCACCAACCAGGCGAGCTCGTCGAGATGGGTCTCGAAGACCCTGACCCGCACCGACCCCGGGGCCGTGGAGCCGTGCTCGAGGGTGGCGACCTTGTCGCCGTACTTGGCCATCAACGGCGCCGCCAGCGTGTTGGCGACGTCGAGGATCCGGGTGTCGGAGCGGCGGTTGACGGTCAGCGGCAGCACCGGGACGGGCCGACCGTCAGCGGAGGGGAAGACCTCGGGGAAGTTCACGATGTTGGACACCGAGGCACCGCGCCAGCCGTAGATGGCCTGGTTGGGGTCGCCGACCGCCATCACGGGGTGGCCCCCGCCGAAGAGGCGGGCGAGCAGGGTCGCCTGCGCGACCGAGGTGTCCTGGTACTCGTCGAGCAGCACCACCTTGAACCGCTGTCGCTCGATCTGCCCGACCTCGGGCTGGTCCTGCGCCAGGACCGCGGCCAGCGCGATCTGGTCGCTGAAGTCCATCAGCCCCAGGTCGGCCTTGAGCCGACGGTACGACGCCACCAGGCCCATCAGCTCGGCCCGCCGGTCGATGACGTCGATCGCCTTCTGCATCTCGCCCAGGTAGGTCTTGCGCCCCTTCCCGTCGCGCTCGGCGACGAGCTCGCGTTCGAAGGAGGCCCGCTCGCCCGCGTCGAAGTCGAGGACGTCCTGCGGTCCGACGAGGTGCTCGCTCATCGCGCCGTCGAGCGCGAGCAGGTTCTGGATCACCGTCGGCGGATGGTCGGAGAGCTTGGCGACGGCGCCGTCGTGGCGGTCCACGGCACGCGCCCCGAGCTGGTAGCGCGCGGCGTCGGTGATGACCCGGGTGTCGGGCTCGTGCCCGATCCGCAGTCCGTGGTCGGTCAGCAGCGCCGCGGCATAGGCGTTGTAGGTCGCGACCGTCGGCTCGAGCACCTCGGCGTCCTCGTCGCCCCCCTCGCGCGAGCGCTGCAGGTCGAGCACCCCGGCCGCGAGGAGCGCGGACCGTACCCGCTGGCGCAGCTCGGCCGCCGCCTTGGTCGTGAAGGTCAGGCCTAGGATCTCCTCGGGCCGGACCTGGCCGGTCACCACCAGGTAGACGACCCGGGCCGCCATCAGGGTGGTCTTGCCGGAGCCGGCGCCGGCGATCACCACGACCGGCGAGAGCGGGGCGGTGATCGCGCGCCACTGCTCGGCGCTGGGCGGGAAGTCCGCCTTCATCACGCGCTGGAGGTCCTCCGGAGTGCGGATCTGCGTGCGCTCGGTCATCGCTCCACCACCGATCCGGGGCTCTTGACGGGGCACAGGGGCAAGAAGCCGCAGTCGCGGCAGTGGTCGCCGGGCACCGCCGGGAAGGTCTCGGTGCGCAGCAGCTGGGCGACGTTCGCGATCCGGGTGCGGAGCGCCTCGCGTTCGGGGCCGTCAGGCGCATGGGCGTCCTGGGCCTGGCGGGTCACCTCGGTCGAGCCGTCCTCGAGGCCGAGCTGGATGAGCTCTGCTCCCCCGCTGGTCAGTCCGGTCAGCTCGTCGTCGGGACGGTCCAGGGCCCCGGCGTCGACGGCGTACTGGTAGAGGGCGAGCTGGACGTGGTCGCGCACCGCCGGCCCGGTGGGCTTGCCACGCCCGGTCTTCAGGTCGACCACGATCACGGCACCGGTGCCGTCGATCTCCACCCGGTCTGCGTAGCCGTGGATGCGAACCGGAGTCCCGTCATCCATGGTCACCACCGTCGCGAAGCGCGCCTCGGTCGCGAGCACGCGGCGGGGGTTCTGCTCGTGCCAGACCAGGAAGCGGGCCAGCGCGTTGCGCACCCGCTTGTGCTCGCGCTCCTTGGACCACGGGGTGCGGAAGTCGAGGCGGTCCCACACCTTGTCGACCTCCGCCATCAGCACGTCGAGGTCACCGGCGATGGTGCCGTCGGCGACCCGTTCGGCAAGGGCGTGGACGAGCTGGCCGAGATTGGCGGACTGGTGGGACCGGGCGACCCCGCCGGCCTCGTTCTCCAGGAACCACCGGGTCGGGCAGGCCGCGATCGACTCCAGGACGCTCGCTGAGATCGGCACGGGCTGGTCGGTGGCCCGGATCGGCTCGGCCGACCGAGAAGCCGCGCGGGTGCCCCACCAGTTGGCCGGATCGGCGGAGGGGACCAGCGCCCGGCGCCCGGACGACTCGCCGGCCAGCCGCGCCAGCCGGCGGGCGGCCGCGGCACGCAGGGGCTCGGGCGCCTCGGGATCGGCCAGGGTGCGACGCAGCTCCGCGACGAGCCCCGGCAGGGACAGTGGCCGGGGCGGCCGACCACTGACGGCCACGATGTGGTCGCGGTCGGGGACCACCTCCTCGAGGAAGCGGGAGGGCTGCTCGCCGTCGTCGTCCGGAGAGGCGACCGCGGTGACGACCAGGCGTTCCCGAGCTCGGGTGCAGGCGACGTAGAACAGCCGGCGCTCCTCGGCCAGCAGCGCGCGTGCCGTCACCTCGGGCAGCAGGACGCCCGGCCCGATCCGGTCGGCGCGCAGGAGGCTGGTGCGCTGCCTCAGGTCCGGCCAGCCGCCGTCCTGGACGTGCGCGACGACGACCAGCCGCCACTCGAGTCCCTTGCTGCGGTGGGCGGTGAGGAGTCGTACGGCGGCGCCCCGGGCCCCCCGGTCGGCGAGGGTGTCGGCGGGGATCTCCTGCTGGACCAGGCCGGCGAGGAAGGAGGCCGCCGCGAGGTGCTCGCGGCGCTCCTCCATCCGGGCGGCGAGGTCGAAGAGCGCGCACACCGAGTCGAGGTCGCGGTGGGCACGCCGCGCGGCGCCGCCACCCGCCTCGACCGCGCGGCGCAGCCGCTGGGGCCAACCGGTGCCGGTCCACAGCGTCCACAGCAGCTCCTCGGCACTCGCGCCGGCAGCAGCCGCCGCCCGTGCGCGCAGGAGGAGCTGGGTGACGACTCGGGCACGCTCGGCCTCGGGCCCCTCGAGCCCGTCGAGCATCGTCGGGTCGACGACAGCGAGTCGCACCAGCTCACGCGAGCTGCGCGGTGTCCCCCCGTCCTCCTGGCACGCGGCCTTCTCGCGGACCCGGAGCTGCCGCGCGAGTCGACGGACGTCGCCGGCGTCGAGCCCGCCGAGCGGGCCGGTGAGCAACGCCTCGGCCCTCCCGGCGTCGACGTAGCCGACGTCGTCGGGATCGTCGTTGTCGAGGTTCACCACCGCGCGCAGGGCGTCGAGCAGGGGCAGTACGGCGGGGTCGCGGGCGAGCGGGATCTCGTCGCTGGCCACCTCGACCGGCACGCCCGCGGCGCCGAGCGCGCGGCGGAGGGGCGCGATGTTGGCGCGGCCGGACCGGACGAGCACCGCCATCTCGTCCCAGCCGACACCGTCCTCGAGATGGGCCCGGCGGAGCAGGTCAGCGAGCCGGTCGGCCTCCGCACGCTCGGTGTCGAAGGTGAACACCTCGACCCGGCCCTCGCCATGGGGACCTGGAACGCACTCGGGTGAGAGGAACGCCGCCCGGGCCGCGTCGGGGATGGCGCCCGGGAGCCCGATCCGGCCGGCGACCCGCTGCGCGGCCAGCTGGATCCGGGGCCCGAACCGACGCGTCGCCCGGAGCGCGACCACGTCGGCCGGCGTGCCGTCGGCCTTCGGGAACTCGGCCGGGAAGTCGAGGATGCCGCGCACCTCGGCGCCGCGGAACGCGTAGATCGACTGGTGCGGATCCCCGACGACCACGAGGTCGCGGCCGTCACCGGCGATCGCGCGCAGGAGCGCGACCTGCCCGGGGTCGGTGTCCTGGTACTCGTCGACGAAGACGTGCCGGAACTGGTCGCGCAGCTCGGTCCGGTTGGCCTCCGCCTCGATGCGCGCGCGCCGGATCAGGTCGGCGTAGTCGGTCGCACCCAACGAGTCGAGGGACGTCAGGTACTGCTCGAGGAACAGGCCTGCCGCCACGAACTCGTCGATCCCCTCCTCCTGGCCGAGGCGGAGCAGGTCGTTGCCGTCGAGGCCCTTCTCGCGGGCCCGGCCGAGCACAGCGTGCACCTCCCGCGCGAAGCCGCGGGTCGCCATCGCCTGCCGGAACCGGTCGGGCCAGCGCACCGACTCGGGGTGGTCGGCAAGGAGCTCGCGCAGGACGACGTCCTGCTCGGGCGCGGAGAGCAGCCGCAACGGCGCCTCGTAGAGGCCGGCGGGCGCGTAGCGCCGGACCAGGGCGTAGGCGAAGGAGTGGAACGTCGAGCTGAGCTGGGTGCCGGTCGTGCGCCCCAGGCGGGCGGTCACGCGGTCGCGCAGCTGGTCGGCCGCCTTGCGGGAGAAGGTCAGCGCGAGGACCTGGTCGGGCCGCGCGCCGCGCCGCTCGATCCGGTCGACGATCGCCTCGACGAGGGTGGTCGTCTTGCCCGTGCCCGGCCCGGCGAGGACGAGCAACGGGCCGCCCGGGTGGTCGACGACCCGCCGCTGGTGCTCGTCGAGCTGCGGCGCCGCCGCGACCGGTGGGGCCGGGGCGAAGCGGTAGCTGGTCGGAGCGGTCGAGGATTCCACGTGCGCCACTCAACCACCCCCGCCCGACACAAAGGCGCCGGGACCGCCGCACCGGGAAAAAGGTGAAGGGCCCTCGTGAGTATGAGTCACAAGGGCCCTTCGGGTGACCGGTACTGGTGACGCTCCCGGTCGACCACCCGGCTGCTGCGATCCCACGAACCTCGTCACCCGGTTCGCGCGGCCGGCGTCCCCGTGAGGGGCCGCCTCGCTCCGACCCGAAGGTCTCGGCCTGGCCGGCTGGATCGTCGCCTTCCGGCTGATCCCGCTCTCCCGGAGGAGTGCGTGGGAGAAGTTCTACGCCCGTCCATCGACGAGCCGCAAGGGGTTTCCGCCAAGTTTTTCGAGGGTTTCTCGTCATCCACCGACGTACGGCGTGTCGTCCACAAGTCGACCCGATCTTGTCCACAGCGCAGCGGCCCGTCGTCCCCAGGTGGCGGGACGTCCTGTGGAGAGCGGAGCGACTGAGTACCCACACTCAGCGCGGATTGAGTGGCCGCCTGCTGCCGAACGAGTACGCGAGATGGCGCAATGGACCCATGCGCTACGCCGATCCGCTCCTGTGCCCCGACTGCCGCACCGCCCTGCCGACCGGGGCTCCCGTGTGCCCGACCTGCTCCCTGCTGGTGCGCCACCCACTGGCCGTCGACCTGTTCGGCACCCTCCAGCGGGCCGACGGGATCCTCGCTCGGCTCCGCACCGCGAGCGACGCCGCGGCACCTGCCGCCCCCGCGCTCACCGCGCCGATGCCGGCCGGGCGGGCTCCGTCCACCGGGCTGCCGTCGTACCCGCCGCCGCCGCCGACGACACCGACGACACCGAGGACACCGCCGACCTCGCCGACCTCGCCGACCTCGCCCGGTCCCGGCGGCGTCTCGTTCGCCTCGGTCCCGAAGATCCTCCTCGGGCTCGGGGCGTTCTGCCTGCTCGTGGCCGCCGTGATCTTCCTGGCGGTGTCCTGGTCGTCGCTCGGTGTCGGCGGCCGCACCGCGGTGCTCGCCGGCCTGACGCTGACGGCCGGCGTCGCCGCCCTGCTGCTGCACCGGATCGGGCTGCGGATCGCCGGGGAGTCGCTGGTCGTGGTGGCCCTCGGCATGCTCGCGCTCGACGTCGTCGGCGCGGGCGCGGCCGACTGGTTCGGCGACCTGGGAGCCGCGACGATCGCGTGCGCCGCGGGTGGCGTGGTCGCACTGGCCGCCGTCCCCCTGGGCCTGGTCCGGGTCGCCGCACAGCCGCGGCTCGTCGCTCCCCAGGTGGTCGCCGGCATCGCCCTCCTCGTCGGGTACGTCGGCGCAGTCGGCGCGACCGACCACTGGCTTCTCGCCGGTCACCTCGTCGTCGCGGTGGGCATCGCCGTGGTCCTGCTGGCCCGCCGGGCCGACGCTCCGGTCCTGCTCTGGAGTGGCGCCGCGGCGACCGGTCTGGGCTGGCTCGGCACGGCCGGGGCCGGGTTCGTCGAGTCGGTGCTCACCCCGGATCTCCACGAGCTGTGGGTCGAGGGCTCCGGCTGGTCGCTGCTGGTCAGCGCCGCCGCCCTGCTCGTCCCGGGCGCCGTCGCCCGCCACCGTGACGTCCTGCTCGCCGGGGCGAGCGGCGCCGCGATGCTCGTCACCGTCGTGCTCACTCTCCCCTGTGTCGACACCGACGCGCGCACGGTCGGCCTCGTCGCCCTCGGTACGACGGCCGCCTGGGTCCTGGCGCTCGGCGTGCTCCCCCGCCCCGCCCGTGTCGTCGCCTTCGCGCCGGCGGGCGCCGGGTGCCTGGTGCTCCTCTCGCTGGCGCTCGAGACCACGGGCACCGCACTGGACCGCTGGAGCAACGTCAGCGAGGTGTTCGACCGTCCGTTCGGCGTCCGGCTGACCTCGCCGGAGGCGGCCACCGAGCCGCTGCTGCTGGTGCCCTCGCTGCTCACCGTGCTCGGCTGCGTCGCCCTGGTCGACCGCGGCCGGGCTCGGCGGGCGCTTCCGGCCTGGGGCCGGGTGGCCGGCCTGGTGACCGGCGTCGGCGTCGCCACCACCGTGGCGACGTACGACGTCCCGCTGGCCGCCCCGCTCGCGGTCCTGACGATCGTCGCGCTCGGCGCGCTCGGCCTCGCCCTCCTCACGACCGGCGTCGAGGCGACGACGTGGGCCGTGGTCGGCGCGGTCACGGCGGCCGGTGTCGGGATGGGCGCGATGCCGAGCGAGGCGCTGGTCCTCGCGAACCTCGCGCCCCTCGCCGCCGCGCTCGTCGTGCTGGCGGTCCTCGGGCGGCAGCCGGCCACCCGGGTCGTGGCCGGGATCGGTGCCCCGGCGGCACTGGGCCTGGCGGCGGCCGCCGCGGCGGTGGTGGTCGCCGACGACGCCGCGTGGGTGTCGGTGCCCGTGCTCCTCGCGGTCGGCGTGCTCGCGCTGGCTCTGCCGCGCCTCGAGGTCGAGGTCCCCGCGGTCGTGGTGGCGGGCCTCGCGTTCCCGGTGTCGCTCGCGACCGCCGCCGACCCCGGCGGCTACGCGGCTCTGTGGCTGACCGTGGCCGGCTGCCTGTTCGGCGCGACCGCACTGCTGCACGAGGCCCGTCGCGCGTGTGCGATCGCCGGCACCGCGCTGCTCCTGCTGGCGAGCTGGGTCCGGCTGGCCGACCTCGACGTGACGGCACCGGAGCCCTACACCCTGCCGCTCGCCGTCGGCCTGGCCGGCCTGGGCCTGTGGCGGCTGCAGCGCTCGGCCGCGGTCGGCACCCTCGAGGCGCTGCTGCCCGGGTTGCTGCTGGCGACGGTCCCGTCCCTGCTGTGGGTGTTCGGCGACCCGGTGTCGCTGCGGGCGCTGGCGCTCGGTGCCGGCTGCCTGGCGCTGACCATCGCTGGTGCGGCGCTGCGCTGGAGCGCGCCGCTGGTGGTCGGCGCGAGCATCGGTGCCGCGGTGGTGCTGCGCGAGCTGGGGCCCTATGCCGGGGAGTTCCCGAAGTGGGTGTGGATCGGCCTCGCGGGCGCGCTGCTGACGGTCGTCGGCATCACCTGGGAGCGCCGCCTGCTCGACGTACGCCAGGCGGTCGGCTTCCTCGGCCGGCTCCGGTGATGGACGGGGTGGCGGAGCGCTCGTGGCGACCTGCTAGACAAGACGCATGGCTACCACTGCACTCGGGGGAAACCCCGTCAACACCGTCGGCGAGCTGCCCGCCGTCGGCTCCGCCGCCCCGTCGGTCTCCCTGGTCGGCGCGGACTTCGGCTCCGTGACCCTCCCGGAGGGCCAGCGCACGGTCCTCAACATCTTCCCGAGCATCGACACCGGCGTGTGCGCCGCGAGTGTGCGGAAGTTCAACGAGCTCGCTGCGGGCCTCGACAACACCGCCGTCATCAACGTGTCCCAGGACCTGCCGCCCGCGCTCAACCGCTTCTGCGGCGCCGAGGGCATCGAGAACGTCCAGGTCGGCTCCGCCTTCCGCTCCTCCTTCGGCGAGGACTACGGCGTGAAGATGACCGACGGCAAGCTCGAGGGCCTCTTCGCCCGCTCGATCGTCGTCCTCGACGCCGACGGCACCGTGCTCCACTCGCAGCTCGTCCCCGAGATCGCGACCGAGCCCGACTACGACGCCGCCGTCGCGGCGCTCGGCTGATCCACCCCGCCCGGGACTAGTCCCCGGTCGCCGGGTCCCAGAAGGCCCGGCGCATGTCGAGGGCGCCGCTGCTGCTGCGCAGCGGCGTTCCCTCGGCGAGGTACAGCTCGCGGGCCCGGTCGTCGTGGCTCGGTGGGAGCGTGCCGTCGGCACGCACGACCCGCCACCACGGCACCGGGCCGCCGTACCTCGCCATGACCGAGCCCACCTGACGCGGGCCTCCTCCGGCGACGGCCGCCACGGCGCCGTACGTCGTCACCCGTCCCGGCGGGACCTGCTCGACCAGGTCGAGCACCCGCTCGACGTACCCCTCGTCCACGCCCCCGATCATGCCCTGCCGCGCGGACGGCCCCGGACGGGCAGAGAGCCCCGTCCGGCCGAACGGGGCTCCCGGTGCTCCCTCGGTGCAGCCCGGGTCGTGGTGCCCGGACGCCCTCCGATTGGTGCGACGCGACTGCGAGGCCGCGTGCCCTGAACAACGACGACACGGCGTCGCGGTCACGCCGACGGCAAACTTTCGCCCTACCCCTTGCGCGCCACCACGATCTTCGTGTGGGCTACGTCACTGCGCCGGATTGTTCCAGGGGGGCCGGTGCAACCCTCGGGCCTCCTTGCGCGCCGTCCGGACGCTCCACCCACCCAGCTCGGAGGCAATCGTGAAACTAGCATCCGGCGTCGTCGCCGGCGCCGCGGTCCTCGCCCTCGGAGGCACCCTCTCCCAACCCGCCCAGGCGATCCCGTCCACCGACGGTCCCTCGCCGCAGGGCAACGCGCACGGCAAGTCGCACGACCGGCCCGGACCGAAGACCAAGGAGCATCGCAAGGATCTGCGCAAGGCGCGGGCGATGCTCGCCAACGGCAGCGCGCAGCTGAAGCAGCAGGCCGGCGGCGGCGCGACCGTCCAGCTGGCCGACGGCGAGTACGTCGAGTTCCCGGTGAACCGGACCGACAAGGTGCTGACCTTCCTCGGCCAGTTCGGCACGGCGAGCTCAGGACGCTACGGCCGCACCCCCGGGCCGCTGCACAACCAGATCCCCGAGCCCGACCGCTCGGTCGACAACTCGACGTACTGGGTGCCGGACTTCGACAAGGCGCACTACGACGACATGTTCATGGGTGACGGCGAGTCGTTCCACGACTACTACCGCCAGCTGTCGGGTGGCCGCTACGACGTCAGCGTCACGACCGAGGACTGGGTGACCGTGCCCGGCAACGCGTCGAGCTACGGCGACAACGCGATCGAGGACAACGGCGGGTCGTGGGCGTTCATCGCCGACACCGCGAACGCCTGGTACGCCGCCCAGGTGGCCGCGGGCAAGACGCCCGCCGAGATCGACGCCTACCTGTCGCAGTTCGACGTGTGGGACCGCTACGACTACGACGGCGACGGCGACTTCAACGAGCCCGACGGTTACCTCGACCACTTCCAGGCGGTGCACGCCGGCGGCGGCGAGGAGGGCGGTGGCGGAGAGGACGCCATCTGGTCGCACCGCTGGTACGCCTACGGCGACCGCTACGGCCAGACCGGGCCGACCGTCGAGGGTGACGGCGGACCGCAGCAGAACCTGTACGGCGGCACCCAGGTCGGACAGTCGAAGTTCTTCATCGGCGACTACACCGTGGAGCCGGAGAACGGCGGCCTGGGCGTGTTCGCCCACGAGTACGGCCACGACCTCGAGCTGCCCGACTACTACGACACCGCGGACGGCGAGAACGGCACGGGCTTCTGGACGCTCATGTCGTCCGGCTCCTGGCTGGGCCACGGCCTCACCGACATCGGCACCACGCCCGGCCTGATGGGCCCCGAGGAGAAGCTCTTCCTCGGCTGGCTCGACTACTCCGAGGTGGGCTCCGGGCAGAGCGGGGCCTACCGGCTCAGCCCGTCGCAGGTGACGGCGGTCGGCCAGGACCAGGCGGTCAAGGTCGACCTCCCGGACAAGACCACCACGACGACGTACACCGCGCCGGCGACCGGGGCGCACGCGTGGTACTCCGGGCGCGGCGACAACCTGGTCAACACGCTGACCCGGTCGGTGCCGGCGGCGTCGCGGGTGACGGTGGGCGCGAAGGTCTGGAACCAGATCGAGACCGACTACGACTACCTGTACGCCGAGTACTCGCTCGACAACGGCGCCACCTGGAAGACGCTCGACGCGATCACCGGGAGCTCCGGGTGGTCCGGCCACAAGTGGGCCTACCGGGCCAGCGGGTCGACCTCGCTGTTCCGGTTCCGCTACGCCACCGACGGCGGCGTCAACGAGGCGGGGGCCTTCCTCGACGACATCACGGTGACCAACGACAAGGCGACCTTCGCCGACGGAGCCGAGAACGGCGACAACGGCTGGACCGTCGACGGGTTCAAGGTGTCGACCGGGACCGAGACCAAGACGACGGGTCGCTACTACCTGCTCGAGAACAGGCAGTACGTCGGCTACGACGCCACCTTGCAGAACGGCCCGTACCAGTTCTCCGAGGGGGTCACGCGGCCCGACTGGGTGGAGCACTTCCCCTACCAGACCGGCATGCTGGTCTGGCTGGTCGACCAGGCCTACGCCGACAACAACACCATCACGCACGAGGGTGAGGGCTACGCGCTGCCGGTCGACGTACGGCCGGACTCGCTGACCTACCCCGACGGCACCAGCCCGACCAACCGGCGCGAGCCCTTCGACGCCACGTTCGGGCTGCACGCGACCGACCCGGTGTGCCTGCACACGCAGGTGCCGACGAAGACCGGCTTCACCTCCCAGGAGGCGTGCGCGCCGTCGGTCGCGGGGATCCCGACCTTCGACGACACGGACCCGAACCGGTACTGGACGGCCGCCAACCCGTGGAACTCGGTGAAGGTCGCCGGGGCCGGCGTGACCGCGAGGGTCACTGCCGAGAACGCCGACCGCTCCATCGACGTCCAGGTCAGCAACCCGTAAGGGCGACCGGACCACCGGGGACAAGGAAGGGCCCCGCGATCCAGCCGGATCGCGGGGCCCTTTCGACCGCTCAGTAGCTGGGCTGGCTCGGGTCGATCTGGTTGACCCAGGCCACGACGCCGCCACCGACGTGGACCGCGTCGTCGTAGCCGGCGCCCTTGACGATCGCCAGGCACTCGGCCGAGCGGACGCCGCTCTTGCAGTGCAGGACGACCTGCTTGCCCGAGTCGACCGGCGGGAGCAGGCCGAGGGCGTTGCCGTTGAGGAACTCGCCCTTGGGGATCAGGACGGCGCCGGGGATGTGGTTGATCTCGGCCTCGGCGGGCTCGCGGACGTCGACGAGGACGAAGTCGCGGCTGCCCTCCTCCTTCTCCTTGATCATCGAGGCGAGCTGGGTCACCGAGATGGTGGCGTCCGCCGCGGCGTCGGCGGCCTCCTCGGAGATCGCGCCGCAGAAGGCGTCGTAGTCGATCAGGCCGGTGACGGTGGGGTTCTCGCCGCACAGCGCGCAGTTGGGGTCCTTGCGGACCTTCAGCTTGCGCCACTCCAGCTCGAGGGCGTCGTAGATGACGAGCTTGCCGATGGCCGGGTCGCCGGCGCCGATCAGCAGCTTGATGGCCTCGTTCACCTGGATCGAGCCGATGCTCGCGCAAAGCACGCCCAGCACGCCGCCCTCGGCGCAGGAGGGGACCATGCCCGGCGGCGGCGGCTCCGGGTAGAGGCAGCGGTAGCAGGGGGCGTCGTCGGCCATGGTCGGCGCGAAGACCGACGCCTGGCCGTCGAAGCGGTAGATCGAGCCCCACACGTAGGGGATCCCGAGGAAGTACGCCGCGTCGTTGACCATGTAGCGCGTGGCGAAGTTGTCGGTGCCGTCGACGATCAGGTCGTAGCCCCGGAAGACGTCCATCACGTTGTCGTTGTCGAGGCGCTCCTCGTGGAGGACCACCTCGATCAGCGGGTTGATCTCGTGGATCGACTCCTTGGCGGACAGGCCCTTGGACTTGCCGAGGTCGGACATGCCGTGGATGACCTGGCGCTGCAGGTTGGACTCGTCGACCTCGTCGAACTCGGCGATGCCGAGCGTGCCGACGCCCGCCGCGGCCAGGTAGAGCAGCGCCGGGCTGCCGAGACCGCCTGCGCCGATCACGAGCACCTTGGCGTTCTTGAGGCGCTTCTGACCGTCCATCGCGACGTCGGGGATGATCAGGTGGCGGCTGTAGCGGCGGACCTCGTCGATGGTCAGCTCGGCTGCCGGCTCGACCAGCGCGGGAAAGCTCACGGTGTTGCTCCTCGGGTACTGCTGGATGGAATGGGGGGCCTGGGCGCAACGCTGCGACGGCCCGGGCTGTTCCCTCGATGCGTCCATGGTCCCTGTCGGGTCCAAGGCCCGGGCACCACGTCCCGGCATCCGGACCCCGGCTACCAGCGAGTAGTCTCGTGTCCGTGGTGACCGAGCAGTTCGACCTGGACGAGCCGCGGCCGCGCGGCGTACGACTCCCGCGACGCGAGCGACGCGCTCAGCTGCTGTCCGCTGCCCTCGAGGTCTTCGTGGCCCAGGGCTACCACGCCGCGGCGATGGACGACATCGCCGAGCGGGCCGGGGTGTCCAAGCCGGTGCTCTACCAGCACTTCCCCGGCAAGCTCGAGCTCTACCTCGCGATCCTCGACGCCGCCTGCGACTCGATCATCGCCAACTGCCGCAAGGCGCTCGACTCGACCCACGACAACAAGCAGCGGGTAGCGGCGACCATCGACGCCTTCTACGCGTACGTCGGCCACGACACCGGCGCCTTCCGGCTGGTGTTCGAGTCCGACCTCACCAACGAGCCCGCCGTGCGCGGGCACATCGACCGGGTCACCACCGAGTGCGCCGACCTGATCGCGACGGTCATCGCCGAGGACACGGCTCTGCCGCCCGCGGCCTCCCAGCTGCTCGCCGTCTCCCTCGTGGGAATGGCCCAGGTCAGCGCCCGGTTCTGGCTGACCGAGAACGACGGGGCCATGGCCGGCCTGGGTCGCGACGAGGCGACCGCCCTGGTGGCGGGCCTGGCGTGGCGCGGCATCCGCGGCTACCCGAAGACCGACGAGAGCTGACCGACCGGAGCTGACCGACCAGTCCCTGGCTAGGCTGGCGTCCCCACGAACGAGGAGTGTGACCATGACCGTCGAGGTCAAGATCGGTGTGCAGAACACCGCCCGTGAGCTGGTCATCGAGACCGACGAGTCCAACGAGGCCGTCGCGAAGCTGGTCGCCGACGCCATCGCCGCCGCCGACGGCGTGATCACGCTGACCGACACCAAGGGCAAGGTCACCGTCGTCCCCGCCGCCAAGCTCGCCTACGTCGAGATCGGCCGCAGCACGTCGGGCCAGGTGGGCTTCCGCTCGTAGGTCGGACTGCCGGGTCTCGTGACGGTCGCTGCGCGACCTCCTCGACCTCCGGGGAACTCAGGCGCCCCTCCCGGGCGTTGAACAGGACGACCCCGGGAGGTGAGCGCCGTGCTCCAGTTCCGCTTCGCCGCGCGCAGCGAGACCGGTCGCGTGCGCACCAACAACGAGGATGCCGGCTTCGCCGGTCCCTACCTGCTCTGCGTGGCCGACGGCGTCGGCGGCGCCGAGGCCGGTGAGGTCGCCTCGGCCACGACGTCGTACGTCGTCAGCGCCCGCTCCCTGGCCCATCCCGGCCACGAGCCGGCGCGGCTGCTCGGTGCGGCGACGCGCGAGGCGCACGCCCAGCTCGCGGCGGGGATCGCGGCCGACCCGCGCCGCACCGGCATGGCGACCACGCTGACCGCGCTGCTGACCGACGGCATCCACACGGCGCTGGCCCACGTCGGCGACTCCCGCGCCTACCTGCTGCGCGAGGGCGAGCTGAGCCAGCTCTCCCACGACCAGACCCTGGTGCAGTCGATGGTCGACGACGGACAGCTCACGCCGGCGCAGGCCGCCGTGTCGCCGTACCGCAACGTCGTGCTGCACGCCGTCGACGGCGAGCACGTGCCCGATCCGGACCTGCTGCTGCTCGACCTGCGGCCGGGAGACCGGCTGTTGCTGTGCAGCGACGGCCTGACCGACGTCCTGTCCCCCGCCGCCATCGCGCTGGGCCTGGGCCTCGACAGTCGCACGATGGCCGTGGACCGGCTGGTGCTGGCCGCGCTCGACGGCGGCAGCCGCGACAACGTGACGGCGATCGTCGCCGACGTGGTCGACGCGCCCGCGATCGCGGCCAACGGCCAGGTGCTCGGCGCGGCCGTCGACCTCGCCAACGTGGTCGACCCGGCCGCCGTCCGCCCGTTGCGCTCTGCCTGACGTCCGTCCCTGGCCCTACACTGGGACCGTGAGCGCGAAGCGGTCCTACGAGTACGCGCGCCTGTGGGTGCCGCTGTACGACGCCGCCGCGCTCGCCGTCCTCCGCCCGGTCTACCTGATCGAGGCCGCCGACGGCTTCGAGGGCATCGCCGCCGAGAAGAACACCACCCTGATGGGCCTGTTCAACGAGCTCGGCCGGGCCGGCTGGCGGATCGACACGACAGCACAGCGGGTGGACCACCCGTCGGCGGAGTTCCAGATGCTGATCGACGCCACCCTCGACGAGGCCGACCACGCGGTCTCCCCCGACGAGGTGGCGCATGCCGTCGGCTCGGGCGGCGACCCGGCGGGTGCGGTCACCGAGTTCGACGTCTACCCGATGCGGCGCCGGCTGGCCTGAGGCCGGGTCAGGCGAACAGGTCGCCGTACTCCTCGACGCGCTGCAGCACCTGCGTCGGCGTGAACTGGTCGAGCCCGAGCGGGTCCTCGGCGCCCTCGGCGACCTCGTCCCAGCCGATCGGGGTCGCCACCTGGGGGCGCGGCGTGCCGCGCAGCGAGTACGGCGCCACGGTGGTCTTGGAGCCGGCGTTCTGGGACCAGTCCAGGAACACCTTCCCGCGCCGGCGCGCCTTGGTCATGGTGGCGGTGACCAGCTCGGGGCGGGCGGCCTGCAGCTCCTCGGCGATCTCCTTGGCCAGCTCGCTGGTCTCGGCCGACGGGAGCGGCTCGGCGAGCGGTGCGTACAGGTGCAGGCCCTTGCTGCCGCTGGTGACCGCGACCGCGTCGAGGTCGCGCTCGGCGAGGGCCTCCTGCACGAGCAGCGCGACCTGGCAGCACTCGTGGAGCCCGGCCGGCTCGCCGGGGTCGAGGTCGATGACGATCCGGTCGGCGCCGACGGGTTCGTCGTCCTCGTCGACGGTCCACTGGTGGACGTGCAGCTCGAGGGCGGCGAGGTTGACCGCCCACACCAGGGTCGGGAGGTCCTCGATGATCGGGAACACGAGCGTGTCGCCGTGTCGGCTGGGGCCGCGGCTGCCGGTGGTCGGCACCTCCGCGGTGCGCACCCAGCTCGGGGTGCCGCGGGGTGCGTTCTTCTCGAAGAAGCTCATGTCGCCGACACCGTGCGGCCACCGGATCCGGGTGACCGGGCGGCCGGCGAGGTGCGGCAGCAGCGCGGGGGCGACCCGCACGTAGTAGTCGAGCACCTCGCCCTTGGTGGTGCCGGTGCTCGGGTAGAGCACCTTCTCCAGGTTGGTGAGCCGCAGGGTGCGGCCCTCGACGTCGACGTGGACCTCGGTCTGGGGATGGTCGGCCTTCTTCGCCATCACAGGTCCTCGGGGGTCAGGTCGGTCCGCACGCCCTGGTACGACGGCTGCCGGAGCCGCTCGTAGCCGAGCCCGTGGGTGTCGACGTCGACGACCACCACCGGGTCCACCCACCAGGTCCCGTCGGCGTCGGCCCGCGGCACCTCGTCGGCGAACGGGCTCGAGGCACGAGCCAGGGGCGCCAGCAGCTCGGCGAGGGCGCGGGACTGCTTCGCGCCGATGCCGCTGCCGACCCGGCCGCGGTAGGCCAGCCCGTCGGCGGTCGGCTCCCCCACCAGGAGCGAGGCCAGCCGGTCGCTCGTGCCGACCTGCGGGCGCCACCCGCCGACCACGAACGAGCCGCGGTGACGGTGCGGGAGCTTCAGCCAGTGGTGGCTGCGCTCGCCGGGTCGGTACGTCGAGTCGCGGCGCTTGCTGACGATGCCCTCGAGCCCCTGGGCGCGGGTCGCCTCGAAGAGCATCGCGCCGTCGTCGTACTCCGCCGGGACCTGCCACCCGGAGCGGCCCAGGTCGAGTTCGGCCAGCCGGCGGCGACGCTCGTGCAGCGGCAGGGCACAGAGGTCCTCGCCGTCGAGGCGGAGCAGGTCGAAGACCATGTAGGTCGCGGTGATCCGGGCAGCGAGGCGGGCCACGGTGGCCACGTTGCGCACGTGCATCCGCTCGGCGAGCACCCGGAAGTCAGGCACGCCACGCTCGTTGAGCGCGATGATCTCGCCGTCGACGACCAGGTCGCGGACGCCGGTGGGCGGGGTCACCAGCTCCGGCCACGCGGGGGTGATCCGGTTGCCGTTGCGACTGGTCAGCGTGACCGCGCCCCCGTCGAGGGAACCGAGCGCGCGCACGCCGTCCCACTTGACCTCGTGGCACCACTCCTCGCCCCGCGGCACGTGGGTGCTCGGGGTGGCGAGCATCGGGCGCAGTTCGGGCACGGGCCCATCCTGTCAGGACCGGATAGTCTCGACCCATGCGTGCGATCTGGAAGGGGGCCGTTTCCTTCGGCCTCGTCAGCGTGCCGGTCAAGCTCTACAGCGCGACCGAGAGCCACGACGTCTCGTTCCGCCAGGTCCACGCCAAGGACGGCGGCCGGATCAAGTACCAGCGGATCTGTGCGATCGACGGCGAGGAGGTGCCGTACTCCGACATCGCGAAGGGGTACGAGACCGAGGACGGCGAGATGGTGATCCTCACCGAGGACGACCTGGCCAACCTGCCGACGACCTCCTCGCGCGAGATCGCGGTCGAGAAGTTCGTGCCGAGCGACCAGATCGACCCGCTGCTGTTCGAGAAGTCCTACTACCTCGAGCCCGAGGGCACCGGCGCCAAGCCGTACGCCCTGCTCCGCCAGGCGCTGCTCGACGCCGACCGGATGGCAGTCGTCACCGTGGCACTGCGCCAACGGGTGACCACGGCGGTGCTGCGGGTGCGTGAGGACGTGATCGTGCTGCAGACCATGATGTGGCCCGACGAGATCCGCAAGCCGGACTTCAGCGTCGAGACCGGCGAGGTCAAGGACGCCGAGGTGAAGATGGCGCACATGCTCGTCGAGACCCTGTCCGGCGACTTCGACCCGGCCGAGTTCGAGGACGACTACGCCGACGCGGTCCAGGCAGTGGTGAAGGCCAAGATCGAGGGCGGCGAGGTGCAGCGCACCGAGACCTCGGCCAAGTCCGGCGGCGAGGTGGTCGACCTGCTCGCCGCGCTGCAGCGCTCGGTCGAGGCGGCCAAGACCTCGCGGGGCGAGGGCGAGGAGAAGCCGGCGACGAAGAAGACCGCCAAGAAGGCGGCGGCCAAGAAGACTCCCGCGAAGAAGTCCGCTGCCAAGAAGACCGCGTCCAAGAAGACCGCCGCGAAGAAGAAGGCCAGCTGAGCGCGGCGGTCGAGGAGGTCGCGCAGCGACCCCGGTGGTCGAGGAGGTCGCGCAGCGACCCCGGTGGTCGAGGAGGTCGCGCAGCGACCGTCACGAGACCTCTGGCCGTGCTGCCGGAACTCTGCGCGGGCTTCGGCTCCGTAGGTCGTTGCGTTCTGAGAGGCGCTGGCGAGCAAGGCGTCGAGGTGGCCCGGGTTCGGCGGTCGGGCTACGGTCCGCATCCCCCGGTGGTCGAGGAGGTCGCGCAGCGACCGTCTCGAGACCCCTGGCCGTGCTGCCGGAACTGTCCGCGGGCTTCGGCTCCGTAGCCGGTCTCGTTCCGAAAGGGCAGCGACGAGGAAGGCGTCGAGGTGGCTGGGGTTCGGCGGTCGGGCTGCGGTCCGCGACGCCACTTCAGTGGCAGCTGGAGACGTCGATTCTCCACACCCCACGGATCGAGTTTCCCCTGTCCACAGGCGGGTTTCCGACGCGTGATTGTGTCGGAGGTGGATGGGAGAATCCAGTCATGGATCTCGGAACCCAGCCCCGCACGACAGCAGCCCTGCTGTCACGGGTCGGTGACCGGATCCGTTCCCGCAACGCCCTCATCATCGAGGAGTGGGAGGACATCACCGCCTGGGCCAGCGGCCACATCGTCACCGGCCCTGAGCGGGCGGCCACGATCACCGAGGGCTACCTCGACACCGGTGTCCCGATCGCAGGTGCGGGTGCACCCCTGGTCAGCGAGTTCGCGTTGATGGAGCTGGTCGCGGTCCTCGGCAGGTCCCCCGACGGCGGGAAGGCGTATGTCGGGCGGGTGATCGAGTGTGCCTGGCGCCTCCCCAACGTCTATGCCACTGTCACCTCCGGTCGGTTGGCGCCGTGGCGGGCGGAGCGGATCGCCGACCTCACCCACGGCCTGTGTGCTGAGGCGGCTGGGTTCGTGGACCGGCAGCTGTTCAACGCCTCCGGGGTCGGCTGGGCGCAACTGGTGAGGCTCGTGGCAGAGGCGGTGCTTCGGTTCGACCCCGACCGTGCCGAGGCCGAGCGTCAGAAGGCCGCCGCCGACCATCGGCATTTCGACCTGAGCGAGGTCGACGAGCACGGGATGGTCCACCTCGACGGGCTGCTGGACGCCGCGGATGGCCACGACCTCGACCAAGCGGTCGCCCGTCGGGCCGAGGTCCTGGGTCGGCTCGGTGACGACTCGACGCTCGACGTGCGCCGGTCCAAGGCCGCTGCCGAGCTCGCCCGCGACGACCTGGCCCTGGACCTGTTGCTCCCCGACCCGGACACCGGCGAGGTCGTCGCGACCGTCCCGGGCCGCAAGGTCGTGCTCAACGTGCACGTCACCGACACCACCCTGACCGGGCACAACCCTGTCGGCCGGTGGGACGAGGGACGTTGTCCGATCACCGCCGCGCAGATCCGGGAGTGGCTGCGGTCGAAGGGCACCACGATCATCGTGCGGCCGGTGATCGACCTGGCCGACCACGTGCCTGTGACGGCGTACGAGATCCCCGACCGCCACAAGGCCCGCGTCATGCTGCGGGTCCACACCTGCCGCTTCCCCCACTGCACCCGACCTGCGTCCAGGTGCGACCTCGACCACGCCAAGCCCTACGGCCAGGGTGGACCGACCTGCCCCTGCAACGAGGCCCCGCTGTGTCGGCGCCATCACCGCGCCAAGACCCACTCACTGTGGCGCTACGAGACCCCGATGCCGGCGACCTATGTGTGGACCAGCCCCAACGGGTTCCGGTTCCGCGTCGACCACCGCGGCACCCACCCCCTCCACACCACCGGCGACACCGGCCCGCCCGACCAGTAGCCACCCCGCCCCGCACCCCGCAGGACCTCACGTCCGCGGGGGCGCAGGCATGTCCCGAGTCAGTCCGTCTCGTCCTCGGCCTTCTTGATCAGGTCCTTCACGACGTCGATCGACCGGATCCGGCCGCTGGTGACCGTGCTCCCCTCGTCGGCGAACAGCGAGGTCGGGATGCCGATCAGCTCGCCGTCCTCGTTGATCGCCATGCCGCCGGAGTTGCCGGGGGCGATCCGGGCGTCCGTGTCGAGCTCGGAGCGCGGCCCGAGGTCGGGGTCGTTCAGGACGGTGGAGATGACGCCGGTGGTGACCGTGATCGACTCGCCGTCGCCGGCCACGGCCGGGAAGCCCAGCACGGTGACGCTGTCGCCGGCCCGCAGGTCGTCGGAGCTGCCGATCGGGACGGTCGGGAGGTCGAGGTCGTCCTCGAGCGGCTTGCCGTCCTCGTCGGCGTAGATCTGCACGACGGCGACGTCGAGGTTGCCGTCGGCCTCCACCACGCGCGCCCGGTAGGCGGCCGGGGCGTTGGTGTCGGTCATGCCGTCGGTCAGCGAGATCAGCAGGTAGTTGGGATTGGCGATGAGCACCTCGTCGCCGTACTTCTCCGCGAGGCCGGGTGACTCGGGGGCGGCGACGTGGGCGTTGGTGAGGATCAGGCCGTCGGAGCGGATGATCGAGCCCGAGCCGTGGTAGGTGCCGGTCTTCGACGGGTCGTCGAGCAGGTGGCTCTCGGCGGTGATCTTGACGGTGGCCGCCTTCGCCGCCTCCAGCACATCCGTGTCGCCGCCGGCACGCTTGACCGGCTCGTCGCGGCCCAGGACGAACGCCAGACCCACGATCCCGGCGACCAGCAGCAGCGCCGCGGCGATGCCGCCGATGATCGCGAGCCGCTTGCCGAGCCGGCGACGGGCGATCCGCCGCTCCTCCTCGGCTGCGGACAGGATGGGCACCAAGGTGAGCTCGGGACCGGCGACCGGGTGGCCCAGGCGCAGCGCCAGCCGCTCGTCGAAGCGGGTCGTGGTGACCCGGCGACCGTCGTGGAAGGTGCCCTCGTTGGAGAGGTTCGTGTAGGTCCAGCCGCCCGGGACCGGGTCGATCCGGCCGTGCAGGCGCGAGCAGGCCGGGTCGCCGATGACCACGGTGCAGTCGCTGCGCCGCCCGACGGTGATCGGCGTGGGATGGCGGAAGCGGTGCTCGCGCCCCTCGGCGACGAGCAGCAGGTCCGGGCCGGTGCGCGGCGCGGCGCCGGCACCGGGCGGGCCCGACGGGCGCGGCATGGCGAGGATCTGCGTGGCGTCGTTGCCGGAGATCGCCGCCGGCAGGCCGGGCGCGGCGGCCGGACGGGCGCCGGGGGCGGGGATCGACGGTACGGGCGCACCCGCGGGCGGCGCCCAGGGCGACGGCGTGCCCATCGGCGGCGTGGCCGGGGGCGGCATCGACGGTGGCGTCGACGGTGGCATCGAGGGTGGCATCGAGGGGGGCGGTGTCACCGGGAACGGCGGCCGGGTCGCCTCGTCGACGACGTACGACGGCGCGGCGGGCCCGCTGGGCTCGTCCGGCGGCGGCGCGGGCGCGACCGGGGTGGCAGCGACGACGTCGTACTCCTCGGCCGGGATGATCGCGAGGGAGGAACCGGGAGCCGGCGGGCCGCAGCGCACGGTGATCCGCCGCTCGACCGGGTAGTCGGTGATCCGCTCGTCGTCGACGTAGGTGCCGAACTGGCTGCCGCTGTCGACGAGCACCCAGCCGTAGTCGGTGGCCTGGAGCTCAGCGTGCTGGCGGGAGACCGAGCCGGCGGTGAGCACGACGTCGGCCTCGATGGCGCGGCCGATCCGGTAGACCGGCTTCCCCTCGAGACGCAGGACCCGGCCGTCGACCTCGACGACGAGTGCGGACACGACGCTCACCCCTGCCCGTCAGTTGCCGGCCGGCGTACCTGCACCGTGGCGTTGCGGATCTGGATCCGGGCCCCGGACACCAGCTCGATGGTGCGGTCCGGCTCGAGCAGGAAATTCTGGCCGCCCGGGTAGGCGACCGGCCAGGAGAAGTCGGAGGCGTTGTGCAGTCCCCAGCGCTCGGGGGCGTCGGGGTGCTGGCGGACCTGGCCGAGCACCTGCGGATGGTCGACGCCGGAGGTCAGGTGGTCCGAGCGCAGCGTGGTCTGCGGCCCCACGGCGACGGTGCGGCGCCCGACGTGGAGCAGGTATGGCGGGCGCACCTGGGTGCCGTCCTGCCAGCAGGTCACGCTGTCCTCGGCGGGGCTCCAGAAGTTGGTCGTGCCGCAGGTCGGGCACGCGAGCATCCCGTCGCGCAGCCGGTCGAGCGCCTTGATCCACTGGCCCTCGGTGACCCGCGCGCCGGGGTTGTCCATGCCGTCGACGAACGCCTGGACGAACAGGTCGCGCAGGAACTGCGGGTAGATGTTCCAGTACTGCTGCACGATCTGGGCCGGCCGGTTCTCGGCGCGGGTGGGGTGCATGCAGAACAGCGGCTCGGTGCCGAAGTGGGTCATCAGCCAGTGGGCGTCACGCATGCCGGCGTCGGTGCGCGCACCCTCGAGCGGGTGGCCGAGGAACAGCGAGTAGAAGAGCAGCACGGCCAGCGAGTGCCGGTCGGTGTCGGTGTTGGGCAGGGTGCGGTACGTCGTGTCGCGGACCACCTCGGGCGCCATGAAGTACGGCGTCCCGAGCACCCGGCCGGTGCCGTTGTCGATGCCGACGTTGTCGTTGTCGCAGATCAGCACGTCGCCGTTGCCCGGGTCGAAGAAGACGTTGCCGAAGGAGATGTCGCGGTAGCACAGGCCGCGGGCGTGCAGGCGCAGGAAGCTGTAGCTGAGCTGGCGGCACAGCTCGATGATCGAGGCGAAGGAGACGTCGAGCGGCTTGCCGTCGCGGTCGGCGTTGAGGAGCAGGTAGCTGAGCTCGAGGTAGCGGGGGTGGCGCAGGTGCATGACGTAGCCGAAGCTCGGCTCGGTCCCGACCCGCGCCATGCTGAGCGGCCACAGGAACCGCTGGTGGGGCGAGCCGATCTCGACGAGCTGCTGCATCTCGTCGTACTGCTGGGCGGTGGCGCTCTCGGGCTTGTACCACTTCAGCGCCAGGGGCTCGCCGGAGTCGCGGCGCACCTCGAACACGTAGCCCTGGCCGCCCTGGCCGAGCAGTGACGTCACCCGGGCGCGCCCCAACGGCCCGAGGTCGACCTCGACGCCCTCTGCCAGCACCATGGGTGTGACCGACCTCCGTTATCGCGTTCCTGGACCCGTGACAGGCTATAACCTCGACAGAACGGGAACAGTTGAAACCCGACGCCCAGGTGGAAGGAGGCCCTCGATGAGCGATCGGCTCGGCGGTGCCCTGGCGCGCAAGCCCCTGCACTTCATCTTCGTGCTCGACGTGTCGGGCTCGATGCTGCGCGGCGGCCGCATCCAGGCGCTCAACAACGCCATCACCGAGGTCCTGCCGCACCTGAAGGACGAGGCGCGGGCCAACCCGCACGCCGAGATGCTGGTCCGGGTGCTGGCGTTCGCCAACGAGCCGCAGTGGATCATCGAGGAGCCGACCCCGGTCGACCGGATCCACTGGACCCGGCTGGAGGCGGTGCCGCGCGGGTTCACCGAGCTCGGCAGCGCGCTGCAGACCCTGGCCGGCGCACTCGACCACCTCGACGAGTCCAACAGCGCGTTCCCGCCCGCGATCATCCTCGTCTCCGACGGCCGCCCCACGCAGAGCAGTGGTGTCACGTTCGCCGAGGGCCTGCAGGCTCTGCTCAACAACCGCTGGGGCGCCACCGCGGTCCGGCTCGCGCTCGGCGTGGGCCGCGACGCCGACATGCACTCCCTGCGCCGGTTCATCGGCGACGAGGAGGTGCCGCTGCTGCGCGCGGACAACCCGGAGCAGCTCGTCGAGTACATCGTCTGGGCCTCCAAGGCGGCCAGCAAGGTCGCCTCGCGACCGGTCGTCGGTCCGGGATCCGGGGTGACCGCGGCGCCGCCGAGCCCGATCGGCGACCCGATCTGGAGCACCCTGGGATGACCGACCGCCCGGACGCCGATCCGGTGTGGACGACCCTGTCGGGTACGACGATCGGCTCGGTCCACGTCCGAGACGAGCTGCCGATCCAGGACGCCGTGCTCACCTGGAGCGACCAGGCGCTGGGGCATGCGGTCATCGCCGTCGCCGACGGCCACGGGCACAAGTACCACTTCCGCAGCGACACCGGCGCGGCGCTGGCGGTGGTCAGCGCGGTCGAGGAGCTGCGCCGGATCCTGCCCGACCTGACCGCGCCCGACGAGACCGCCCGCGACCGGGTGGCGCGGGCCGGGGCGGCGATCGTGGAGACCTGGACCGCGAAGGTCCGCCACCACCTCGAGGCGAACCCCTACTCCCCCGCCGAGGACGAGCTCGGCGCCTCCGCAGACCCGCTGCGTGCCTACGGCTCGACCATCCTCGGCGCGGCCGCGGCCGGGGACGTGATGGTGTTCCTGCAGATCGGCGACGGCGACTCGGTCCTGGTGGACAGCGACGGCACCGCCTCGCGCCCCCTGCCCGAGGATCCCTACCTCGACGGGCTGCACACCAGCTCGCTGTGCCAGCCGCGCCCGCTCGACGCGCTGCGGGTCGGCGTCGTCGACGCCGCCGCCGACCGCGCGGCGCTGGTCTTCCTGTGCACCGACGGCTTCGGCCGCTCGCGGGTCGACTCCCACGGGTGGTGGCGCCAGACCGGCGAGCAGCTGCTGGAGTTCGCCCGGGCCCGGGGCCTGGGCTGGGTGCGCGAGCAGCTGCCCGAGTGGCTGGCCGAGCCCGCCCTCATCGGGGGCGACGACACCACGATGGCGCTGCTGGTGCGCAACGACGTCGCCGGGATCGACCGGCCCGACCTCGCCGACACCGTGCCGGTGCCCGAGGGCTGAGCACCCCCGTCAGTCGTCGGAGGGCCACCACTTCTCGAGGCCCTCGAGGTCGCCCTCGAAGTTCCGCGCGACGCCGTAGCAGTAGCAGTCGTCGGCGTTCCAGTCCCAGTAGACCGTCGCGGTCTCCCCGGAGCTGTCGAGGTAGGCGTAGTAGCCGCCCTCGGCCTCGCCCTCGCCGAAGCGCCACGTGCCGCCCCCGCCCTGGGTGCCGGCCTCGTCGTACTGCTTCTTGTAGTACTTGCGGTCAGCCTTCATCTCCTTGCGGGTGGAGTAGCGGCCGACGCTGACGATGATCCCGCTGTCGTCGGTCTCGCAGCTGCTCTCCTCGGTCTCGCCGGTGAAGAAGGTGCGCTCGCGGGTGCACTTGGCGGGGTCCATGTTGATCTTGATGAACTCGATCAGCTTGGGGTGGGCCGGCGCGGTCGGCTCGGTGACGCGGGGGGAGGTGCTGGTGAAGCTGGCGACGACCGCGTCGATGGTGGCGGTGCCCTCGCCCTCGAGGAGCGCAGACTGCTTGGCGCCCTTGCTGTCCCAGTAGACGACGGCCGGGTCGGTGGTGCCGCCCCGCTCGGGGTCGTACTCGTAGAGGGCCGTGGCGCCGTTGTCGGCGCTCATCGTGCCGGCGCGGTAGTCGAAGCGGGCGGTGCGGGCGGCGGTGAACGCCGCGTCGTCGGCGTAGGTGACCAGGCGCAGGGTGCCGGTGCTGACCGAGCACTGCACGACCTCGGTCTCGCCGGAGCCCGGCTGGTCGGCCTTGCAGTCGGTGGTGCCGGCCGAGATCTTGCTGGCGAGGGTGCCGTAGCGCTCGTCGAGGGCCGCGGGCGTGACGTCGACGTCGGGCTCCTTCGGGCCGCTGGACTCCACCTTCTTCGGATCCGGGTCCTTGCCGCCGCCGGAGAGCGCGACCGCGGCCGCGACCCCGCCGCCGACCACCACGACGCCGGCGACGGCGGCCGCGATCCACACGGCGGCACCGCGCTTCTTCGGCGGCGGGGCGCCGAAGCCGCCGGGAGGGGCGTAGCCGCCCGGACCGGAGGGGTACGCCGCGGGGGCGGCATACGGCGGGGGTGCGGGCGTCGGGCTCACCGTCGGCTGGGGTGCCGACTGGTGGACCGGCGGGGCCGGCGGCCAGGCGGTGGGAGGCGGTGACTGGTACGGCGACGCGGCGGGCCCGGGAGCGGGCGCCGCGGTCGGCGGCGGCAGCTGGCCGCTCGCGGGCCGGCTGGTGCGGTAGCGGAGCACGACGGCGGCCGGGACGGTGCCGACGGCGTACCCGAGCACGGCGGCGGCCCAGCTCGACGCGGCGTGGTCGTCGCCGCCGCGGTCACGGGCCAGGCGCAGCCCGGCCTCCTCGACGGCGCGGCCCGGGTCGGCGCCGCCGTCGATCATCTCGCGCAACGGGCTGAGCACCCCGAAGCGCACCGCGTCGACGAGCAGGTTGATGTCGCCGGTGGTGGCCTGGTCCTCGGCCAGGACGTCGTCGAGGACGCCGCGGAAGCCGGCGGCGTCGTCGAGGATCGCCGAGCCGTGCTCGGTCACCAGCTCGCGCAGGACGTCGTGGAGCTCCATCCTCAGACCGCCGACCCCAGCTCGGCGGCGAGCCCCGCGATGCGGTCGGCGACCTCCGCGGCGGTGCGCGGGCGGGCCGCCACGTCGGTGGCGAGGCAGGCCTCGACCAGGTCGCGGGCGGCCGGCGGCAGGTCAGGGGCCAGGCTGGGCTGCGAGGCGAGGATCGAGCGCACCAGCAGCAGCGGCTCGGTGTCGCGGAGCTCGCCGTACACACCGGCTCCGGTGATCGCGAAGTGCACGGTGGCACCCAGCGACCAGATGTCGCTGGCCCGCGATGCCTGGGCGCCGAGCATGATCGCCGGGTCGGTGAACTCCAGGCCGATCTGTCCGAGCCCCGTCGTCACCATGCCCGGTGACAGCAGCTGGGAGAGCCCGAGGTCGGCGAGGCGGCCGCCGTCCTCGGCGATCAGCACGTTGGCGGGCTTGATGTCGCGGTGCGCGATCCCGCGCTCGTGGAGTGCGTGGGCCGCCCGGGCGGCGTCGCGGACCGCGGCCACCCGCTGGCCGACGCCGATCTCGACCTGGGGCCGTTCGAGGGAGCCGAGTGGCAGGAACTCCATGGCGTAGTAGAACGCGCCACCCTGCCGGCCCGCGTCGTAGACGGCGACGAGCCGGTCGGAGTCGGCGACACTGAAGTGCTTGAGCTCGCGGGTCGCGCGGCGGAAGGCGTCGTCGGACGTGGGTCCGGCGATCACCTTGACCACCACCTCGCCGGCCGGGATGCCCAGCCGGGCCGGGGCCGTGGCGAGGTAGTTGGTGCCGTAGTTCGACTCGCCCAGCGGGCGCACGAACTCGTAGTCAGCGATTCCCTGCACGCGGATCCTCCAGCGCCTCGTCGTCCAGCCGGGTGCCTCGGCCGGGGTCCAGCATGTCACGCGATCCCGGCTGGCAGCAGCGATTCCCCCGGCGCCGGCGGGGCAACCGGTGTAGCGTTCCGGACGCCGTCAGCGACCCAGGAGGCATCCGTTGATCGACCCCACCGCGGCATCCGTGGTCCCGACCACGGACCCCTCGACCTACCTGCCAGCCCAGCCGATCTCGGGTGACCTGAACGACCAGCTGCTGCAGACCGACTTCTGGACCGACGACATGGTGGCGGCCGCCGGCATCCCGATCGTGGACGTCCCGTTCGTCACGATCGGCGGCGGCATCGGGAGCTTCGTGACCGTCGACTACCTGCGCATAGCGGGCGTGCCGACCTCCCAGATGCGGGTGCTCAGCACCCTCGACTTCCCGTGGCAGACCTACGAGTACCTCACCCGGGTCTCCCAGGTCCCGCGGCCCGAGCGGATCCGCTCCGACTCGGCGTCGCGGCCGGACAACATCTGGGGCTTCCCGTCGTACGGCTTCGCGGAGGGCGTGCGGCACTTCAACCTCAAGGTGCTCTGGCAGCTGTTCAGCGAGCCGATCTTCGAGGACTACTACACCCCCAAGGCCGGCAACGTCTTCCAGCAGCTCGAGCGCGAGGCCAAGCGGATCGCGTACGACGAGATGCTGGTCAAGGGCCTGGTCCGCATCGTCCGGCGGCGCTACGGAGGCGGGTACTTCACGATCCTGACCCCGCCCGAAGGCGCGTCGGCCACCAAGCGGGTCGCCTTCCGCTCGCAGTACGTGCACCTGGCGGTCGGCTACCCGGGACTGAAGTTCCTGCCCGAGCTGCAGCGCTACCGCACCGAGAACAACGACTACCGCCACATCGTCAACGCCTACGAGGCCCACGAGCACGTCTACGAGCGGCTCGTGCAGACGCCGTCCACGGTGCTGGTGCGCGGCGGCGGGATCGTGGCCTCGCGCATCCTGCAGCGGCTGATGGACGACCGCGAGAAGCACGGCGCGCAGACCAGGATCGTGCACCTGTTCCGCACCTACATCCACGGCACCAACGACGGCTACGGCAACGAGGAGGACCAGCGCCCGGGCGGTGGCCGCACCCGGGTGACCATGCGCCGCCGCGGTGGCGACGGGTGGGCCTACCAGGGGTTCAACTACCCGAAGTCGGTGTGGGGCGGCCAGCTCAAGGCGCAGGTGCGCAACCTGGAGGGCGAGCAGCGCGCCGAGCTCTACAAGCGGATGGGCGGCACCAACACGCCCTACCGCAAGAGCTGGCAGCGGCAGATGAAGCAGGGCCGCCGCGAGGGCTGGTACAGCTGCGTGGTCGGCACCGTCGACGAGATGCGGCCCAGCGGCGAGCGGATCCTCAACCAGGTCCGCACCGCCCAGGGCGTCGTACCGGTGGAGGTCGACTTCGTCATCGACTGCACCGGCCTCGAGGCCGACATCGCCGAGCACCGCCTGCTCAAGGACCTGCTCGACCACGGCGGCGCCAGCCGCAACCCGGTCGGCCGGCTCAACGTCGACCGCTCCTTCGAGCTGATCGGCACCCAGTCGGGCGGCGGCGTGATGTACGCGTCGGGCGCGACCACGCTCGGCGGCTACTTCCCCGGCGTCGACACCTTCCTGGGCCTTCAGGTCGCGGCCCAGGAGATCTACGGGGACCTCAACAAGCGCGGCTTCTGCAAGCGGATCGGGCCGGTGCGCTCGACCCTGCAGTGGTGGAAGTGGCTCGCCGGGAGCGCCCCGTGAGCCGGCCCGTCGCGACCCCAGGAGCGTGTGACTGATGCTGCCCACCCTCAACGGCCGGCTCCAGACCCGGATCTTCATGCTCGTCGTCTTCGGCGGGCTGATCACGCTGGTGCTGACACCGATCCTGCCCGGCGACCCGGACTACCGCACGACGTATCTCATCCTCGCGGCCGTGCTGGTGCTCGGCATCGTGTGGGAGCTGATCTACCACGCCATCCAGCAGCTGCGGTGGGAGAAGGACTGGCCCACCATGTTCGGCCTGATCACCGCGCTCAACGAGGGCGCACTGGTGTGGCTGCTGCTCGACCTGGAGCTGGTGCCCGGCATCGACTACCCGTACGACGGGGTGCCGTTCTGGGCGTTCTTCATCGACTTCTCGGTGATCTGGCTGGTGATCTGGGTCTGGACCAACGGCCCGATGCGGGTCCCGTTCATCCGGTGGCGCTTCTTCGGCGGAAGGATCATTTGACGATGACGCACACCTCGGCAGACGACTGGACCGCGGCGTCGGTGGTCCCCGGTCCCGGCGGCGGCACTCTGGCCCGGTTCGGGCCGGTCGTGCTCCTCGTCGGGTCCGACGACCCGGAAGTCGTGCGGCCCTACCTCGAGCACGCGGAGATGGTGGCCGCCAACGGCGGCCAGGGCCGCCAGCTGATCCGCGGGTTCGCGCTGATGCTGTCCACCTCGGTCGACCAGTCCCCCGGCTTCGCCGCGATCGCACCGCACACCACCGGACTCGCGGTCTTCGTCGACGGCGACGTCGTCGTGAACGTCGACGGCGAGGAGATCAGCGGCGCGCAGTCGCTGGCGTGGGTGGAGCGGCTGATCCCGTGGCCGGTCGAGTCGGTCTCGGCCGTGCTGCCCGGAGCCGCGGCGCCGGCCGCCGGGTCGTGGTACCGGCTCGATGGTGGGGTCGTGCCCGCCGGTGGCTTCCTGGTGCCCGCCGTCGGTGGTACGCCGGCCGAGCCGGTCCTGCGCCCGGCGACCCAGGTCCGGGCGCCCGAGCCGGCGCCCGTCGTCCAAGCTCCGCCGGCCGTGGAGCCCGAGCCGCCCGTCATGGCGCCGGTCGCCGGCCGGCCGCTGCCGCCGGCGCAGCCCGACGAGCACGTGAGCTTCCAGTCGGTGCTGATGAGCGAGGTCGACGACGACATCGACGACTTCGAGCCGCTGCCGATCGTCGAGGACGCGGCGCAGGTCCACGACGACCACGCCCATGAGCAGGTGCGCGGCGTCTACTGCAAGAACCAGCACTTCAACGACCCGCGGGTGCTGTTCTGCGGAATCTGCGGGATCAACATGGTCCAGCAGACGCCCGTGCTGGTGAACGGCCCGCGGCCTCCGCTGGGCGTGATCGTGCTCGACGACGGAGCGGTGTTCCAGCTGGACAACCCGTACCTGTTGGGGCGCGACCCCGCACCGGACGAGCGGATCGTCGCCGGCGAGTTCCGGCCGCTGCCGATCATCGACCAGTCCAACCAGGTCTCCCGGGTGCACGCGCGGCTCGAGCTGCGCGGCTGGGACGTCGTCCTGGTCGACAACAACTCGACCAACGGCACCTACGTGCACCTGCCGAAGACCCCTGACTGGGTGCGGATGCCGCCCGGCAGCGAGCAGGTCCTGGTGCAGGGCACCCGGGTCCGGATCGGGCACCGCACCCTGGCGTTCAACACGCACGCGGGCAACGCCACCGGCTGATCGTCAGACCGTCGCCCCCGCGGCGAGCGGCACGGCTGCGAAGTCGACGGGGGCGGCGTCCAGCTCGGCGCGCACCCGCACGGTCGCCGTAGCGGCGTCCAGGGCACCCACCGCGATCGGTACGGCGGCCAGCGGCCCCGCGTCGGCGGCCGGGTCCGCGAACCGCACCCCGCGCGACTCCAGAGCCGCCCGGGCTGCCGCCTGGCGCCGGCCACCGTCGCCGTGCAGGGCGAGCGTGGTGCCGCGGGCGAGCGCGAGCCGGGCGCCGAGGACGATCGCGGCCTCGCCGTTGCTGCCGGTGGCCCAGTCGACGACGACGGGGGCGTCGGGGTCGGGGGTCGTCGTACCGGCGGCGGCGACCACGACCGGCGACTCGTTGGCGGCCACCACCGCGGTGAGCGCGGGGTCGTCGGACCAGGCGACCAGGCCCTGCGGGGCGAGGGCGCCGACCAGCTCGACCAGGTCCTGCTCGACGTCGGCACTGGGGTGGGCGATCACCCGGACCGGGACGCCCAGCTCCTCACCGTGGTGCACCAGCACCTGCTGGCGCTCCATCGCCGCCGCCATCTCGGCGAGGTCGAGCGACAGGCCGCTGCCGACCTCGAGCGGACGACCCTGCGCAGTGAGGTCGGCGAGCACGATCTCGGCCGGCCGGGCGCCGGCGAGCGCGGCGACGGCGAGCTCGACGGGCAGCCGGTTGTCCTGCCCGTCACGGGCCAGGACCAGGATCCGGTCGACGGCCTCCTCGCCGAGCGCGGCCCGCTCGGCCTCGGCTATGTCGCGGGCCACGCGGCGCTGCGGGTAGACGAGGCCCAGCAGCGGGCCGGTCATCACGGTCGTGACCAGGGCCATCACCACCATCATGGTGAACAGCTCCTGGCTGAGCAGGCCCTTCTCGAGACCCACGTTGAGGATGATCAGCTCGGTCAGGCCGCGGGTGTTCATCAGCAGGCCCAGCGAGCTGGCCTGCCAGTGCGGGACGCTCTGGAGCCGCGCGCCGACGTACGCGCCGACGTACTTGCCGATGATGGCCACCGCGAGGATGCCGAGCATCGGGACGATGTGCTCGGCGCCGAGCCCGCGGATGTCGACCTTGAGGCCGGAGAGCAGGAAGAAGACCGGCAGCAGCAGGAGCACGGAGATCTGCTCGAGACGGACCAGGATCTCGTGGCGCAGGGCGGCGGCGTTCTCGTGCGGGATGATCGCGCCGAAGAGGAACGCGCCGAAGATGTAGTGGATGCCGAGCAGGTCGGTGGTGGCCGAGAAGAGCAGCATGCCGACGAGCACCACCGAGAGGATGGTCGGCGTGAGCTCGCCGGCCTTCCGGTACGCCGTGGTCAGCCAGCCCAGCGCCGGGCGGACCACGAACACGGCGAGGGCCACGAACGGCACCGCGAGGTAGATCGCCCAGTGGGGCAGGTGGCTGTGCTCCCCCTCGACGCCCGCGATCGCGAGCACCACGGCCAGCAGGGTCCAGGCGATGATGTCGTCGGTCGCCGCGCAGGCCAGCGCCAGGCCGCCGGTCTCGGTGCGGTGCATCCGCCGGTCGGTGAGGATCCGGGCGAGCACCGGGAACGCGGTGATCGACATCGCCGCACCCATGAACAGCGCGAACGGCCAGAACTCCGCGTCGGCCGGCTTCAGCGCCTCGGTGGCCCCGCTGCTGACGAACAGGTGGGCGAGCCCGATGCCGAGGGCGAAGGGCAGCGCGATCGAGGTGACCGACACGGACACGGCGACCTTCTCGCGGCCCCGGACCAGGGAGAGGTCGAGCTCGAGCCCGACGACGAACATGAACAGCACCAGCCCGACGCGGGCCAGGACGTCGAGGAACCCGCGCTGGTCGACCGGGAACAGGTCCTGGCTGAGCTGCATCCCGAGGAGACTGGGACCCAGCAGGACGCCGGCTCCGATCTCGCCCACGACCGGCGGGATGCCGATCCTCGCGACCGCGGCGCCCGCGAGGCGCGCGACGACGATGATCAGCGCGAGGAGGGCCAGAAGGACCGCGAAGTCGAGCACCGTCGCAGCCTATTGCTTCTCACCGGTCCCCCGTGGGGTCTCAGGTGGTCTCCCACCGGAACAGCCGCGCGGCGAGCAGGGTGACCACGACCGCGAACCCGGCGAGGATCCCGAGCGGCGCGAGCGCGGCGGCCGGTCCCTCGCCGCGGACCATGACGTCGAGCATCCCGGAGTTGAAGTGCTTGAGCGGCAGCAGGTCCGAGAGGCGTTGCAGCCAGGTGGGGGCGCCGTCGAGCGGGAAGAACGAGCCGCTGAGGAAGGCCATCGGCAGGACCAGGAAGTTGGCGAGGTTGACCGCGCCCTCGGTGGTCTTGGCGAGCGCACCGGCGAGCAGGCCGATGGCCATGAAGCACAGCGTGCCGACGGCGACCAGCGGGATCGACATCCACCACGACCCGGTGAGGGTCAGCCCGAACGCCGCCGCGCCGAGCCCGAGGAAGATGGCGAGCTGCCCGAAGGCGATCAGCAGCGTCACCGCCACCCGGGCGCCGACGATGGTGCCTGTGCCGACGGGTGCGAGCTGGAGGCGGCGCAGCAGCTTGGACTGCCGCCAGCCCTGGAGCGTTGCCGCGGAGCCGAAGGCCGCGCTCATCGCGACCGCCCAGCCGAGCAGGCCCGGCGTGACGAACTGGATGACCGAGAGCGACTCGTCCTCGACGCGCTCGGCGGTGAAGGAGTACGCCGGCGGCTGGCCGGTCGCGGCGACGTTGGCGCCGTCGACGAACGCACGCAGCGTGCCCTGGGTGATGGCCGCCTTGACCTGGTCGGTCTGCGTGTAGTGGGCGATCAGGTCGTCGCCGCGCTGCTCGATCGCCACGTCGGCGTCGCCCTTGCGGACCTCCTCCAGGGCGGCGTCGAGGTCCTCGGTCCGATCGACCTCGAAGGTCTGGCGGAAGGCGGCGTGCGCGTCGTCGGGCAGGTCGTCGACGAGCGGGACCGCGCCGACCTGGATCAGGTCCACCTTCGACTGGTCCTGGCTGCCGAGCAGGCCACCGAAGAGCACCAGGAACATCAGCGGGAAGATCACCGCGAAGAAGACCGCGGCCTTGTCGCGCAGGAAGCCGCGCAGGATCGCGACGGACAGCGCCCAGAACGGCGACTGCAGCAGCCGGCTCATGCGCGGTACTCCCGTCCGGTCAGGGAGAGGAACACGTCCTCCAGGGTGCCGGTCTGCACGGAGACGCCGTCGAGGTGGTCCCCTGCGGCCAGGGCGCCGATCACGCCGCCCGGGTCCCGGGTCACCAGGACGACGCCGTCGACGTCCTCGCGCGTCTCGGTGACGCCGGGGATCGCCGCGGCCTGCGCGACGCTGAGCGCACCGGGCGCGACCCGGATCCGGGCCGGGGCGTCGAGGCCGCGGACCAGCGCGGCGGGCGTGTCGAACTGCAGGAGCCGGCCGTGGTCCATGACCGCGACCCGGTCGCAGAGCACCTCGGCCTCGTCCATGTAGTGCGTCGTGAGTACGACGGTGCGACCGCTGTCGTTGATCGAGGACAGCAGGTCCCACAGGTTGCGCCGGGCCTGCGGGTCGAGCGCCGCCGTCGGCTCGTCGAGGAAGACCAGCTCCGGGTCGTGCACCAGCGCGCAGGCGATGGACAGCCGCTGGGCCTGGCCGCCGGACAGGTCCTCGACGCGGCTCTCGGCCTTGTCGGTCAGTCCCACCCGCTCGAGCCAGCCGTCGGCGGTGGCGTGCCCGACGCCGTACAGGCTGGCGAAGGTGCGGATCTGCTCGCGGGCCGTGAGCCGCTCGAAGAACGACGAGGCCTGGAGCTGGACGCCGATGCGGGGCTGCAGCCGCGGGTTGCGCGGCCACACGGGCTCGCCGAGCACCTCGATCCCGCCGGCGTCCGGCTGGCGCAGGCCCTCGACCATCTCCAGGAGCGTGGTCTTGCCGGCACCGTTGGGTCCGAGCACCCCGACGAACTCCCCCTCGGCGACATCGAGGCTCACCCCGTCGACGGCGACCAGGTCGCCGTACCGCTTGGTCAGTCCGGTCACGTGGATGGCAGTCATCGCGACCGACCCTAGCCGTTGGTGGTGAACCCTCGTCGAAGCCGAGGGGGCGAGTTCGTCAGGACAGCAGGCCGCGTACCACCCGCAGGCCGACGGAGACCTTCGCGATGTCGGTCGGCTCGTCGGAGCAGACCGCGCTCAGCGCGCCGATCGCCTTGTCGACCACGCCTCCGGCCTCGGCCTCCCAGGTCGCGACGCGCCGGGTAGCGGCCTCGGCGGGGTCGTCGACCGCGTCGAGCTCGCCGGTGGCCTCGAGGACCTGGGCGGTGAGCTGGGCGTGGATCGAGTAGAGGTCGTCGCGCAGCGCGGCGCGGGCCATGGTCTGCCACTGGTCGGCACGCGGCAGGTCGACGATCCGGCGCTGCAGCACGGACAGCCCGAGCCGCTCCCCCAGGGCGAAGTGGACGCGGGCCACCTCGGCCGGGGTGAGGCCGTGGGCGTCGGCGATCTCGACCACGTTGAGCAACGTGTAGGCCACGTCGAACGACGCGACCCGGCTGGCGAGGTCCTCGGGGACGTCGTGGCCGACGAGCAGCTCCCGACGGGCCTCGTACGACGCCAGCTCGGCGCCGGTCAGCAGCTGGGGCAGCTCCAGCATGGTCGCCTGCACCGGCGCCGCGAAGAACTCGACGTTGCCCTGGCTGTCGAGCGGTGGCCGCCGGTTGGTGACCAGCCAGCGCGAGGCCCGCTCGACGAGGGTGCGCATCTCGACCCGCATCCGGGTCTGCACGGTCGCGTCCAGGACGTTGTCGTACTGCTCCAGCTCCCGGCGCAGGGCGAGCGAGCCGAAGATCTCCCGGGCCACGAAGTTGGCACGGGTGAGCTCGGCGGGACTGGCGCCGGTCTCGCCGGCCAGCCGCGGCCAGTAGGTCATGCCGGCGCCGTTGACCAGGTCGTTGACGACCTGGGTCACGATGATCTCGCGACGCAGCGGGTGGGCTGCCACCTGCTCGGCGAACCGCTCCTGGACCGGCTTCGGGAAGTAGGCCTGGATGTCGTTGTCGAGGTACGGGTCCTCGGGCAGGTCCGAGGCCAGCAGCTCCTCGGCCAGCACGATCTTGGTGTAGGCCATCAGCACCGCGAGCTCCGGCTGGGTCAGGGTCGCCCCTGCCTCGATCCGGCGGGCGACCTCCCGGCTCGAGGGCAGCGCCTCGAGCTCGCGGTCGAGCAGGCCCTGCGCCTCGAGGTCGCGCATCCACTGCTCGTGGACGTGCAGGAGCGAGACGGCGTTCCTGGCGGCGTTGGCGAGCGCGATGTTCTGGTCGTAGTTGTCGCGCAGCACCAGGTCGGCGACCTCGTCGGTCATCGAGGCCAGCAGCTCGTTGCGCTGCTTGCCGGTCAGGTCGCCGTCGGCGACGATGCGGTCGAGCAGGATCTTGAGATTGACCTCGTGGTCGGAGGTGTCCACGCCGGCGGAGTTGTCGATGAAGTCGGTGTTGATCCGGCCGCCCTCCAGGGCGTACTCGATCCGGCCCTGCTGGGTGAAGCCGAGGTTGCCGCCCTCGCCCACGCAACGGACCCGGAGCTCGCCGCCGTCGACCCGGATCGCGTCGTTGGACTTGTCGCCGGCGTCGGCGTTGATCTCGGTGGCGGCCTTGACGTAGGTGCCGATGCCGCCGTTCCAGAGCAGGTCGACGGGCGCGAGCAGGATCGCCCGCATCAGCTCGGCCGGCGTGAGGTGCGCGATGTCGTCGGCGAGCCCGAGCGCCTCGCGGACCTCGGCGCTGACCGGGATCGACTTCGCGCTGCGCGGGTAGACACCGCCGCCGGCAGAGATCAGGGACCGGTCGTAGTCCTGCCAGCTCGACCGGGGCAGGTCGAAGAGCCGCTGGCGTTCGGCGAAGGACGCAGCGGCGTCCGGGGACGGGTCGAGGAAGATGTCGCGGTGGTCGAACGCGGCCACCAGTCGGATGTGCTCGGAGCACAGCATGCCGTTGCCGAAGACGTCGCCGGACATGTCGCCGATGCCGACGACGGTGATGTCCTCGTTCTGGCAGTCCACGCCCATCTCGCGGAAGTGACGGCGTACGGACACCCACGCGCCCTTGGCGGTGATGCCCATCGCCTTGTGGTCGTAGCCCACCGAGCCACCGCTGGCGAAGGCGTCCCCCAGCCAGAAGTGGTAGTCGGCCGAGACGCCGTTGGCGATGTCGGAGAAGGTGGCGGTGCCCTTGTCGGCGGCGACGACGAGATAGGAGTCGTCGGCGTCGTGGCGTACGACGTCCGGCGGCGGCACGGTCTCGCCCGCGACCAGGTTGTCGGTCACGTCGAGCAGGCCGCGGATGAAGGTCGTGTAGCAGGCCACGCCCTCGGCGAGCCACGCCTCGCGGTCGCTCGGCTGTGTTGGATCCATGGGAGGCAGCTGCTTGGCGTAGAACCCGCCCTTCGCGCCGACCGGCACGATCACGGTGTTCTTGACCATCTGCGCCTTGACCAGGCCGAGGATCTCGGTGCGGAAGTCGTCGCGCCGGTCCGACCAACGCAGGCCGCCGCGCGCGACCGCGCCGAAGCGCAGGTGCACGCCCTCGACCCGCGGGGAGTACACGAAGATCTCGAACCTTGGCCGCGGCTCCGGCAGGTCCGGGATCGCCGAGGGCTCCAGCTTGAGCGAGAGATAGGGCTTGGGCGCGCCGTCGTCGGTCTGGAAGTAGTTGGTGCGCAGGGTGCTACGGATGTGGGTGAGGTAGGAGCGCAGGATCCGGTCGTGGTCGAGGCTGACCACGTCGTCGAGCGCGGTCCGCACCTGCTCGACCAGCGCCTCCTCGCGAGCCGCCCGGTCCTGCTCGGCGGCGGGGTCGAAGCGCACCTCGAACAACGCGACCAGCAGCTGGGCCAGGTCGACGTTGTCGACCAGGGCCTGCTCGATCGAGTCGACGGCGAAGGGGCTGTTGCCCTGCTTCATGTACTTCGCGTAGGCGCGCAGCAGCATCGCCTGTCGCCAGGTCAGCTGGGCGCGCAGCACCAGGCGGTTGAAGCCGTCGACCTCGGTGTGGCCGTCCCACATCGCGCGCATCGACGCCGCGAACAGCTCGCGGGCGTGATCGGGCAGCGGCTCGCCGTAGCGCAGGCCGAAGTCGTAGATGTGGGTGACCCGCTCCAGGCCGGTCAGGCCGTAGGGACGCTCGTCGACGACCTCGACGCCCATCGAGGCCAGCATCGGCAGCACCGCGCTCAGCGAGAGCGGCTCACCGACCCGGAACATCTTCAGCCGGGCCTCGCCGTCGGCGGCGTCGACCTCGGCGTACAGCGACTGGTCGCGGCCCTCCTCGCCGCGGATCCCCTCGATCCGGCCCAGGTCGACCGCGGCCGTGCGGGCTGTGAAGTCCTCCTTGTAGGCCTCGGGGAAGGCGTCGAGGTAGCGGCGGCCGAGCAGCGCGCCGACCTCCTCGCCGTACTCCGCGATGACGGCCTGCAGGAAGTCCTCCTGCCACGAGCGGGACGCCTCGATCAGGCGGCGCTCGAGGTCCGCGACGTCGATGTCATCGGGGATCAGCTCGCCCTTGGGCAGGTGGACGACGAAGTGGACGCGGGCCGTGGTCGACTCGTTGATGCTCACGTTGAACTCGACCGAGTCGGGGCCGATCCGGCCCTTGCCGATCTGCTCGGTGAGGATCTCGACGAAGCGGTGGCGCACGCCGGTGTTGTAGCGGTCGCGCGGCAGGTAGACGAGCACCGAGAGGTAGCGGGCGTAGGTGTCTCGGCGGATGAACAGCCGCACGGCCCGGCGCTCGCGAGCCTGCATGGCGGCCTCGACGATCGGGGCCAGCTCGTCGACCGGCGTGTGGAACAGCTCGTCGCGCGGGTAGGTCTCGAGCGTGTCGAGGAGCGCTGCGCCGTCGTGGCTGCGGGCGTCGTACCCGCTGCGCTCGAGGACCTCGTCGACCTTCTCGCGCAGCAGCGGGATCCGCAGCAGCGACTCGGTGTAGGCGGCGCTGGACAGCAGCCCGAGGAAGCGGCGCTCCCCCACGACCTCGCCGTCGGGGCCGAAGGTCTTCACACCGACGTAGTCGAGGTACGCCGGGCGGTGGATCGTGGATCGCGAGTTGGCCTTCGCCAGGACCAGGAGCCGCTTCTCGCGGGCCTTCGCCTTGACCGCGTCGGGCAGCTTGCTGAACGCGATGGAGGTGTCACCCTCCGCGGGGTGCTCGCGCAGGATGCCGAGGCCGCTGCCGGGGACCGGCCGCAGGACATCGTCCTCGGGCCCGCCGTCGACGGACACCCGGTCCAGGACGTACTCGCGGTAGCCGAGGAAGGTGAAGTGCTCGTCGGCGAGCCAGTCGAGCAGCTCCGCGGCCTGCCGGACCTCGTCTGCCGGCAGCGGCGGCGGGTCGGACTTGAGGCCTGCCACGACGTCGGCGACCTGGGCCTGCATCCCCGGCCAGTCCTCGACCGAGGCGAGGACGTCGCCGAGCACGCGGCGGCAGTCGGCCACGACCTGCTCGGGGGTGTCGCCGTCCTCGCCACTGAGGCGGCCGATCTCGATGTGCATCCACGACTCGCGGATCGCGCCGTCGGCGGGCGCGGTCGAGCCGGAGGAGACGGGCTCGGCCGACAGCAGGCGCCCGGCATCGTCGCGCCGTACGTCGAAGGTCGGGTGGACGACGGTGCGCACGTCGTGGAGGCCGCGGGCCAGCTCCATCGTCAGCGAGTCGACGAGGAACGGCATGTCGTCGACGACGACCTCGACCACGGAGTGGCCGCCGGCCGACCAGCCGTTCTCGGCGACCGTCGGGGTGTACACCCGGACCTTTGCCTGGCCGGGACGGCGCTCGAGGGCGAGGTGGTGGTGGGAGGCGAAGGCGCCGTACAGGTCGAGGTCGCTGCGGGCCGCGAGCTCCTCGGTGGCCACGTGCCGGTAGTAGGCCGGCAGCAGTGCTGGCAGCGCCTCACGGGGCGGCGCCCCTGATCCCTTCGCGGGTCCGGCCGCCGCGGCGGCCTGCTCGAAGATGCGGTCCCGGTCAGCCCCCGGTGCCGAGGGCAGCGTCGTCGTTGACACACCTCGACACTAGGACCTCGTCATGACGCCTCACAACTGACCCATGCGACATGATGTCTCGTATGCGATACAGCCGAGAGCTCGCCTACGACGCCCCGCCGGAGGAGGTGTTCGCGATGCTCGCGGACCCCGCCTTCCGCGAGAAGGTCGGCGCCGCCCAGGACGTCGTCTCCATCGACGTCACCCTCACCCCGGCCGGTGCCGGGTTCACGCTGGTCAGCGACCAGGTGCAGAACACCGCCGGGCTGCCCGCGATCGCCAAGAAGATCGCCGGGGACACCACCCAGGCGGTGGTCAGGGAGTCGTGGAACGACGCCACCTCTGGCACGATCGAGATCACCGCACCCGGCAAGCCCACCAGGGCGACGGGGACGATCCGGCTGTCCGCGGCGGGTGGCGGCACGTCGTACGTCCAGGACCTCGACGTCGTCGTCAAGGTGCCGCTGATCGCCGGGAAGCTGGAGAAGCTGATGGCCGACAACATCGACGCAGGCCTCACCACCGAGCACGCGGTGGGCGTGGCCTGGCTGAAGGGAGAGCGCTGAGATGGCGACCAAGCTGGTGCACGAGATGACGTACGACGCCCCCGCGATCGAGGTCGCGGCCATGCTCTCCGACCCGGTGTTCCGCGAGACCGTGTGCCGCAACCAGCGCGCGACGTCCTACAGCGTCGAGATCGAGGGCAATGTCGACGCGAAGGCCGTGCGGATCGAGATGGAGCAGCCCACCGACAAGGTGCCGTCGTTCGCGAAGAAGTTCATCGGCGAGACCACCACGATCGTGCAGACCGAGACCTGGGCGAGCCCCCTGAAGGCGACCGTCACCGTCGGCATCCCCGGCAAGCCGGGCGAGATCAACGGCACCGCGACGCTCGTCGAGACCGGTGGCGTGACCAAGGAGACCGTCGAGCTCGAGATCAAGGTCAAGATCCCGCTCGTCGCCGGCAAGATCGAGGAGCTGCTGGCCAAGCTCCTCGGCAGCGCGCTGCGTGCCGAGGAGCGCACCGGCAAGGAGTGGCTCGCCGGCTAGCCGTTCTGGTCGTGCTCCTCCGTCGCGCCGAGATCCTCGAGGTCTTCGATGTCCTCGTCGGACTCGGCGCGGCGGCGGACGGCGATCACGATCCCCAGCACCAGGAACGGCCCGAACGCGAGCACGATCGTGGCGATCTGCTCGACGGGGTGCAGGGCACCGAGATGCAGCGGGATCACGGGACCCATGATCCCACTCAGTCCTGCTTGCCCTTCGCCGACCCCTTCGAGGTGGACTTCGTCGTACGCCGCCCGCGCGGGGCGCGCTGCCGGGTCGCCGAGGACAGGTCGATCAGCTCGTCGAGCGCCTCGCGCACGCACGCGCCCAGCACCTCTGCGTCGGGGATCCAGTCGCGGTCGGCGGTGATGCCGTAGTAGACGCCGCCGTCGTACGACGTCACGCCGATCGCCAGGGGGTGCCCGGGCGTCAGCGGCGGGACGGGATAGCTGGCGACCATGCGGGCGCCGGCGGCGTACAGCGGCGCCTGCGGGCCGGGGACGTTGGTGACCGAGAGCTGGTAGCCGCGGCGCAGCTCGACGGAGGCGACCCGGGAGCCGATGGCGTGGAAGGTGGTCGGCGCGAAGCCGGCGATGCCCGCGAGCCGGTTGGCGGCGACACTGCGGCCGGTGTCCTTGTGGGCCTGGAACGAGTACGACACCTGGTGCAGGCGGACCACGGGACTGGTCTCGCCGATCGGCAGGTCGACGAAGTGGGCGGCGATCTGGCTGCCGAGCGAGGTCGCCTCGAGCTCCTCGTCGATGACCGAGACCGGGACCACGGCGCGCACCTGGCGCAGCCCGCCCATCGACTCGGAGCGGGTCATCAGCCAGGCGCGGAGGGCACCGGTGACGGTGGCGAGGATGACGTCGTTGACGGTGCCGCCGTGGGCCTCGCGGATGCGGCGGTAGTCGGCCAGGCGGGTCTCGACGGTGACGACGCGACGCTGCTGGGAGAGCGGGCCGTTGATGACGCCGCGGGTCTTGGGACGCCGGCCGGTCGCGGCGGCGAGGAACGAGCGGGCCCGCTCGCTGCGCCGGTCGGCGGTGCGGGCCAGGGCACGGGAGCCGGTGCGGACCGTGTCGAGCAGCTCGCCGGGGTCGGTGAGGTTCTCGCGGACGGCGGTGGCCAGCAGGTTCGCGGGGTTGGGCGAGCGTCGCGGCTGCCAGTCGTCGGGCTCGAGCGCACGCGCCTCGGGCTGCAGGTCGAGCAGCAGCTGGCCGAGGTCGACGGTGTGGACGCCGTCGACCAGCGCCTGGTGGGTCTTCGACAGCAGCGCGACACGGCCGCCCTCGAGTCCCTCGACGAAGTAGATCTCCCACAGCGGACGGCTGCGGTCGAGCGGACGCGACACGATCCGCGACACCAGCTCGAGGAGCTGGGCGGACGTGCCGGGGCGCGGCAGCGCGGAGCGTCGCACGTGGAAGCCGATGTCGAACTTCTCGTCGTCGACCCACACCGGGTTGGCGAGGTGCCCGGGAACCGCCTGCAGCCGCTGGCGATAGCGCGGCACGAACGCGATCCGGTCGCGGATCAGCCCCACGAGACGGGCGTGGTCGAACGCCTCGGGACCCTCACCGGGATCGAAGATCTCGATGGTCGCGTTGTGCTGCGGGGTCTCGGCCGACTCCTGCTCGAGGAATGTCAGGTCCCGCGGGCGCACCCGATCCACCACGTGGTTCCCCAGCCTCTCTGGTCGGATCCCCGAAGCATCGGCGACCGGCCCCATCCGGTCGCCTTGGGATCACATGAGATTCTGGCAGACAACATCGATCATCCGTGGATTCGTCCGCGGATGTTCTGCGACAGGAGGAACCATGCAGCGGCTGCGCGTCATCGGCGCGGCGCTCGCCGGGATCATGATCCTCGGGACCGCCACCGCGTGCGGCTCCGACGAGAAGGCGGGCACCGACGAGAAGGTCGTGGTCGACATCACGGTCAAGAACGGCGAGATCACGCCGAAGGGCGACCGGGTCAAGGTGGCCGCCGGCCAGCCGGTCGACCTGGTCGTGACGGCCGACACCGCCGGCTCGCTGCACATGCACTCCGACCCCGAGCAGGAGTTCGCCTACGACGTCGGGACCAAGACCTTCCCGATCACGATCGACCGCCCCGGCGTGATCGAGGTGGAGTCGCACGACCCGCCGCAGATCATCGTCCAGCTCGAAGTCCGATGACCCCGCTCTCCGGGACCGTCGAAGCCCACGGCATCGGCGGTCAGGCCGACCTGCCGATCTCGCTCGAGCTGGCCGTGTCCGGCGCGGTCGCCGCGCTGGTCGTGTCCTTCACGGTCCTCGTCGTGGCCTGGCGACGTCCGCGCTACGACGGCGGAGCGCACCCCGGTCGCCCGGCCCCCGCCTGGCTGGACCGGGTCAGCGGCTCGGCCGCCTTCCCCGTCGTGCTCCGCGTGGTCGGCATGCTCGTCGCGCTCTACACCGTGTTCACCGCGGTGCTCGGCCAGAACACCCTGACCAACCCGTTCTTCGGCATCTTCTACGTGTGGTGGTGGGTCGGGCTCGTCTTCGCCTCCGCGCTGTTCGGCCCGGTGTGGCGGGCGATCAGCCCGGTCCGCACCATCAACGCCGGCATCGCCCGGCTGGCCGGCAGCGACCCCGACGAGGGCCTGGTCCGCTACCCCGAGCGGCTGGGACTGTGGCCGGCGGCGCTCGGCCTGTTCGCCTTCGTGTGGCTGGAGCTGGCCTCCACCCATCCCACCGAGCTCGGCAGCGTCCGGCTGTGGTGCGCGATCTACGTCGGCGCGATGCTCATCGGCGGTGCCGTGTTCGGCAACCGCTTCTACGAGAACGCCGACCCGTTCGAGGTCTACTCCTCGCTGATCGCGAAGCTCTCGCCGTGGGCGCGGGTCGACGGCCGCCTGGTGCTTCGCAGCCCGCTGGCCAACCTCTCGACCATCCCGCCCACACCGGGCCTGGTCGGTGTGGTCGCCGTACTGTTCGGCAGCACCGCCTTCGACTCCTTCGCGGAGTCGGCCTTCTGGGTCAAGACCTACCAGAACGCCTCGGTCAGCAAGTTCCTGCTCGACAACGTCGCACTGGTCGTCTTCTGCCTCACCGCCGGGCTGCTGTTCAGCATCGGCAGCGCGCTGACACCCTCGCGGGCCGACGTGCCGCGTCGTCAGCTGGCGCGGCACTACGCCCACTCGATCGTCCCGATCGTGCTCGGCTACATCGTCGCGCACTACCTGACCCTGTTCATCGACGTCGGCACCCAGACGCTCGCCCGGGCCAGCGACCCGCTGGGCAAGGGTTGGGACATCCTCGGTACGGCGGCCGTCGAGCCGTCGTACTGGTTCTCCTACCACCCCGAGGTGCTGGCCACGGTCAAGGTGCTGGCCGTCGTGATCGGGCACGTCGTCGCCGCCGTCGCCGCGCACGACCGGGCACTGAGCCTGTTGCCCAAGCGCGACCAGATCACCGGGCAGCTGCCGCTGCTCTTCGTGATGGTCGGGTTCACCGCGGGCGGGCTGTTCCTGCTGTTCAGCTCCTGACGCCGGGCCGGGTGCCGACGAGCAGGTGGAACGCCGGCTCGCGGTGCCCGAGCGTGCGGTGCTCGACCTCCAGCCCGGTCGCCTCCAGTGCCTGCACGACCTCGGCCACCGGCCGCACCGTGAACCCGTGGCGGGCGAACGGCTGGCGCGCCATCCACTCCGGCTCGGCGATCCCCACCACCCCGCGTGCTCCCGGCGCGAGCACCCGCGCGGCCTCGCGCAGCGCGACGTCGAGGTCGTCGACGAAGTAGACGGTGTTGGTGGTGATCCAGCCGTCCAACGCGCCGTCCGCGAAGGGCAGCGACGCCATGGTCGCCTCGTGCAGCTCGAGCCGCCCAGCGGCCACCGCCTCGGGATGCGCCTTCCGGGCGCGGGCCAGCATGTCCACCGACGGCTCGACGCCGTGCACCCGGCCGCCGCGGTCGGTCGCTGCCAGCAGCAGGTCGAGCCCGACCCCGCCACCGAAGCCGATGTCGGCCACGGCCTCGGTGCCGCTCAGCCCGAGCGCCTCGACGGCCGCGGCCACCGGCGCCGCGTTGCCCTTGTTGAGCATCCGCGCGACCAGGCCGCCGAGCGGGCCGGACGGGCCGCCCAGCTGCCGGCCGAGGACCCGGAACAGGACGTCGGGGACCGGGATGCGCGCCATCGGGCCACTATGCCAGTCGCGCGGGCGGCCCCGCCATGGCGTCGAGCAGCCGCGCGATGCCCCGGGTCAGCGCGCACTCTCCGGACTCGACGAGCAGTCGGCCGGCGACCAGCGCCCGGTCGACGGCGGCCTGGTCGTCGGGCAGGAAGTGCACGTCGAGGTGCGGGCCGAAGCCGGCGAGCATGGTCACCACGTCGGCCTCACGCCAGCCCAGGGTGGGACGCATCCTGTTGACGACGACACGCACCCGCGGGTCGGGGACGTGCTCGTGGAGCTCGGTGAGGGCGCGGGCCAGCCGGGCCAGGCCGACCGGGTCGGCGGAGCCGACGAGGACCACCTCGTCGGCGACCTCGACGGCCTCGCGGGTCAGCCCGTTGCGCTCGGGACGGGCGGTGGGCTCGCCGGCGTCGGGCTCGAGGCTGAAGCCGGTGTCGAGGACGACCTGGCCGTCCTGGCGGGCGCGCTCGACGATCGCGGTCAGCGTGCCGGGCCGCAGCTCGGCCCAACGGTCGGGGCGCGGCAGCCCGGTCAGCACCCGCAGGTGGTCGGAGAGCCGGCGCTGCACGGTGACGAAGCGCTCGTCGAGGGTGCCGGCGCCGACCAGGCGCGCAGCCGAGAGGAGCCCGGACACCTCGTCGAGGACGCCCAGATGCTGGGCGACGGCACCGCCGTGGGGGTCGGCATCCACCAGCAGCGTGGTCAGCCCACGGCGGGCGAGCTCGCCGGCCAGACCGCTCGCCAAGGTGGTGCGACCCGGCGCTCCCCCGGCGCCCCACACGGCGAGCACCCGGCCGGCAGGCCCGCCGGAGGGCCGGGACGCGGTGTCGGACGCGGTGTCGGGTGCGGTGTCGGGTGCTGTGTCGTACGCCGGCACGGGGTGGGTCGGGTCGGCCGGCAGACCGACGACCAGACCGGCCAGCTCGCCGACCCGGTCGGCGGCCAGCACCGTGACCACGCCGATCCGGGCGGCGCGGGGTCGGGCGAGGTCGAGGTCGGAGGCCACGCCGACCACCCGGACGCCGTGCTGGCGCAGGTCGTCGACCACGCCGTGGTCGAGCCCGGGCAGGTCCGCGGCCACCACCGCGACGTCGGCCTGGCCGGTGCGGGCGGCGGCCATCAGGTCGGGCACGTCGACGCAGCGCTTGAGCAGCACGGTGGCGGGGTGCTCGTTGAGCGTGGTCAGCGCCCGCGACTCCCAGGCGGCGCCCGTCGAGACCAGCAGGACGACGCTCACGCCGGCCATGCGGGCCTCACGAACGCTGCAGGATCCGGATCACCGGGTCCTGCAGGGTGCTGAGGAGCAGCTCGAACTCCGCCGCCCGGTCGTCGTCGACGGCGACCACGAGCTGACGGGCGCCGGTGACGGCGAAGGTGTCGTCGTACGACGGCGCGGCGACGACCGTGACCCCGCTGAGCGCCGGCCCGTCGGCCTTGTCGTCGGCGCCCTTCGCGGCCGTGGGTGCGGCCACCGGGCCGGAGCCGTCGGTGAGCCACACGTCGACCACGGAGCCGGCCGCGACGTCCGGCGGCACGCGGTTGGGGTCGACCTCGAGCGGCACCCGCAGCACGGCCTCCTCGTCGGCCGCACCGACGGCCGAGCGGGCCAGCAGCTCGCCCTCGCCGACCGCGCGGACCAGGACCAGGTCGTCGGGGACCGGCTCGTCGGCCGTGAAGTAGCGCTCCAGCGTCGCGTCGTCGGCGAAGCGCACCCGTTGGACGACGAGGTCGGCGGCGGCGACCGGGGCGCCGGCACCCCGCTCCCCCGACAGCGCCCACACCGTCACGGAGTCGTCGGCTGCCGCCAGGAGCCGCGCTCCGAGGACGACCGAGCCGGTCACGAGCAGCACGCCGAGCCACAGCCGGGGATCACGCCAGGCCGGCCGCGCCACGCGTTGCGCGGCCGGAGGGACAGGCGTGCCCACGGAACTCCCGAGATCCCGAGTCACCCGGTCATCATGCAGGCCGAACCGGCCGGCGTCACCTGGCCGTCCACAGGTACGCCGTGTCCCGGGCTGCGGAGGTCGGGACCGGATGCGACGATGGGGCCATGCCCGACCGTCCCGGCCAGCCCGGCAGCCCGCGCTTCCTGACGCTCGCCGACGTCGCCGAGGTGCTCAACACCTCGAGCGCGCAGGTGTACGCGCTGGTGCGCCGTGGCGAGCTGCCCGCGATCAAGATCGGCGGGCGCGGCCAGTGGCGGGTGGAGGCGAGCCGGCTCGAGGACTACATCGCCCAGCAGTACCGCCACACCGAGCAGTACGTCGCCGAGCACCCCTTCGTGGAGTCCGAGGTCGACTGAGCCTCCGCTATCCCACCTCGCCGTCGAGGGTGACCTCGACCTTCTTCTCGTTCGAGCCGCGGGTGATGGTGAACTCGACGGTCTGACCGGGCTGGTAGGTCCGGATCGCGACGATCAGCGCGGTGCCGTCGGCGACCCGGCTGCCGTTGACATGGGTGATCACGTCGCCGCGGCGCAGGCCGGCCTTCTCGGCCGGGCTGTCGGCGATGATCTCGTCGAGCTCGGCGCCGTCGCCGGTCGGCGGGCCGCCGGTCTTCACCTTGGCGCCGATCACGGGGTACTGCGCCTTGCCGGTCTTGAGGATCTGGTCGGCCGTGACCCGGACCTGCTCGACGGGGATCGCGAAGCCGACGCCGATGTTGCCGGCCTCGGAGTCGACGGAGCCGCCGCCGGCGGTGGCGATGGCGGAGTTGACGCCGATCACCTCGCCCTTCTGGTTGACCAGCGGGCCGCCGGAGTTGCCCGGGTTGATCGCGGCGTCGGTCTGGATCGCGTCGATCCAGGAGGAGTCCTCGGCGGTGGAGCCGGTGGTGACCGGCCGGTGGAGATAGCTGACGATGCCGGAGGTGACCGTGTCGGGAAGGCTCAGCGGCGAGCCGATCGCCACGACCGGCTCACCGACCTGCAGCTTGGCGGCGAAGCCGAGCTTGGCGGGCGTGAGGTTGTCGTGCTTCTTGACGTACAGCACGGCGAGGTCGTAGATCGGGCTGCGGCCGACCACCTCGGCGTCGTAGCGGTTGCGGTCGTGGTCGACCACGACGATCGGGCCGTTGTCCTTGGCCGCCTCGGCGACGACGTGGTTGTTGGTGACGATGTGGCCGTCGCCGTCCATCACCCAGCCGGAGCCGGTCGCGCCGGCGGCCTCGCCGCCGTACTCGGCGATGATCTGGACGGTGCTGGGGAGCACGGCCTGGGCGACGTCGGCGACCGAGCCGGGCGCGGCCAGCGGCGGGTCCTTCTCGAGGTCGACCCCCGCGAGGCCGTCGCCGGAGAAGGCGGGACCGCTCGGGGAGTCGTCGGAGAGCTTGTCGTAGGCGAGCGCACCGAGCAGGCCCCCGCCGAGGCCGACGACGAGAGCGATCGCGGCCACGACCGGGATCACCCAACCGGCGACCCTTCCGCCGCTGCGCTCGGCGCCCGGCACGGGCATCCGCACGGTCAGGTCCGGGGCCGGCGGGGGCGGCAGCAGGGAGGGGGCCAGGCCGGGCAGCGGGGTGGTCGGCTCGGGGGCCGCGTCGGGCAGCGGGGCGACGCTGGGCGACGGCGGTGCCCACTGGGCGTGCGTGGGCTCGGGAGCCGGCTCGGCGGCGGGCTCCGGGGTGGTCTCGGACGACGGCACGTCGAGCGGCGCAAGCGGCTCGGTGGGCTCGTGGTCGGGGTCGTGCGCGTCGGTCACGGGACCATCATGTCCGATCGACCCACACCGGACCGATGCAGGGACATGCAGGGACGCAGACCGGTCAGGGCAGCATCCGGCGCAGCGGCACGGGGACGAACGGACTGCGTACCGGAGTCCGGGCGGTTCCCGTCCCGGACCCGCTTCCGGTCGAGGGGACGGCCGTGTCGATCTGCGTGGCCGGGGGCCGGCGGTCGGCGGGCGGGGTGGACCCGGGTGCGAAGCCCAACGCCAGCACCCCGAGCATCGCGGCGCCGACGGCGCTGCCGCCGATCATCACCGCGCCCGTCGTACGACGGTGCGGGGCGTGCTGCTCGGCGTCCAGGAGGGCGTCACCGGGCGGCATGCTGAGCAGGGAGCCCTTGAGGTCGGAGGGGGCACCGCGCTCGGCGCCGCCGCACAGCCCGGCGAGCCGGGTCTTGACCCAGCCCTCCCGCTCGACGAGGTCGCGGCACGCGTGACAGGCGTAGACGTGGGCCCACGCCTCCTCGGTGTCCCGAGCGGAGAGCTGCCCGTCGAGGAGCGCGCTCACCCGGTTGCCGAGGTGGCCGATCACGTCGCGACTCCCCCGCCGACGGCGAGCGGCGCGGGTCCGGCGTACCGGGTCCGGCCGGCCGCGGGGGCACGGTGCGCAAGCGCGGAGCGCAGCAGCGCGCGGCCGCGGTGGATCCGCGAGCGCACGGTGCCGAGCTTGGCACCGAGGATCTCGGCGATCTCCTCGTAGCTGAGTCCCTCGATGTCGCACAGCACGACAGCGGCGCGGAAGTCCGGGGGCAGGGAGGCCAGCGCGGCGGCGACGTCCTCGTCGAAGGTCTGGTCGGCGTACGCCAGGTCCGGGGCCGGCGAGGCGCTCGCGAGCCGGGCCGCGCGCTCGTCGGACAGCGCGTCGAAGCGGATCCGCTGCTTGCGGCGGGCCTGGTCGAGGAACAGGTTGGTGGTGATCCGGTGCAGCCAGCCCTCGAACGTGCCGGGGGTGTAGGTGTGCAGCGAGCGGAAGACGCGCACGAAGACCTCCTGGGTGAGGTCCTCGGCGTCGTGACGGTTGCCGGTCAGCCGCAGGGCGAGCCGGTAGACACGGTCGGAGTGCTCCTCGACGATCGTCCCCCAGTCCAGGTCGGACTGCCCCTGCCCGGTGGGCTGGGGGTGGGGATCGACGGGCTCCTTCATCGTGGCCTTCTTCCGCTGGATCAGTGCCAACTGCATAGGGGTGGCCTGGCTCCTCTCACCGTAGGGGTCGGAACTGAGCGTTCCCTGTGAACTCCCCGTCATTTGGCCACAACGATCGGCGTCGAGCGGGTGTTCCCGGCGACGGTCCACGGTCCCGGCCCCTCCCCACATTAGGGTGAGCCCGTGGCCCCGACACCGATCAACGCTGCCAGCTGGACCTTCGCCGACGCCTACGTCGGGGAGGACGACGTCCTCACCGCGGCGCGCACGCGTGCCGAGGAGGTCGGAGTGACCCCGATCGGCTCCGGCACCGGCGCGACCCTGCGCTTCCTCGCCGCGGCCCTCGAGGCGCGTGCCGTGGTCGAGATCGGCACCGGCACCGGCGTCTCCGGCGTCTGGCTGCTGCGCGGCATGCGTCCCGACGGCGTGCTCACGACCGTCGATGTCGAGGCCGAGCACCAGCGGCTGGCCAAGGAGTCCTTCAAGGAGGCCGGCGTCGCGCCGCAGCGGGTCCGCACCATCGCCGGCTCCGCGCTCGACGTACTGCCCCGGTTGACCGACGGCCACTACGACATCGTGTTCGCCGACGGCGACAAGCGGGAGTACGGCGCCTACCTGTCCGAGGCGCTGCGCCTGCTCCGCCCCGGCGGCGTGGTCGCGTTCGACAACGCGCTGTGGCACGACCGGGTCGCCGACCCGGCCCAGCGCGACGACGAGACGGTCGCGATCCGCGAGCTCGTGCAGCAGGTCGCCGCGACCGACGGCCTGGTCCCCGCGCTGCTGCCCGTCGGCGACGGGCTGCTGGTCGCCAAGAAGGAGTGGGTCCCCGAGGCGGACTGAGGGTGGTAGGAAGGGGGTGAGCCTCGGCCCCCGAGCCGGCCGGGAGAAACGAGTGCGACATGACCAGCACCGAGACCACCGCGCCCCACCACCTCCTCGAGCAGCTCGAGCCCGTCGTGGCGGCCAACCTCGACCGGCACCTCGCGATCGCGCAGGAGTGGCACCCGCACGACTACATCCCGTGGAGCCGCGGTCGTGACTTCGCGATGCTCGGCGGCGAGGACTACTCCCCCGAGCAGTCCGAGCTCTCCGAGGTCGCCAAGGCGGCGATGTTCACCAACCTGCTGACCGAGGACAACCTGCCGTCGTACCACCGCGAGATCGCCACCCGCTTCGGCCGGGACGGCGCCTGGGGCACCTGGGTCGGGCGGTGGACCGCAGAGGAGAACCGGCACGGCATCGCCCTGCGCGACTACCTCGTCGTGACCCGCGGCGTGGACCCGGTCGAGCTCGAGCGGGCGCGGATGGACTACATGACCACCGGCTACGACTCGGGCGACAAGACCGCGCTCGAGGCGGTCGTCTACGTCTCGTTCCAGGAGCTCGCCACCCGGGTCTCGCACCGCAACACGGGCAGGGCAACGGGGGACCCGATCGCGGACGGCCTGCTCGCGCGGATCGCCAAGGACGAGAACCTGCACATGATCTTCTACCGCAACATCGTCGCGGCGGCGCTCGAGATCGCCCCGGACGAGACGATGCGCGCGATCGCCGACGAGGTGATCGGCTTCGAGATGCCCGGCGCGACCATGGCCGGGTTCCGCCGCAGCTCGATGATCATCGCCAAGGCGGGCATCTACGACCTGCGCCTGCACCACGACGAGGTGATCATGCCGGTCCTGCGCCACTGGGACGTCTTCTCCCGCACCGGCCTCGGCCCCGTCGGTGAGCAGGCTCGCGAGGAGCTGGGCGCCTTCCTCGCGGCGCTCGACCAGCAGGCGACCGCCTTCGTCGACCGGCGTGCCGAGCAGCGCGCCCGGCATGCTGCCGGCTCCGGGGAGCCGCAGGTCATCGTGTCCTGACGATCCCCGCCACCGGGTCCGCCGAACCGAGCCACGACAGCAGCAGCCGGGAGCCGAAGCCCGAGGGACCGACGGTCCACTCGTGCCACTCCTTCTCCACGTCGCCGACCGAGGCGATGTCGAGGTGCGCCCACGGGACGTCGCCGACGAAGGGCTGGAGGAACAGCGCGGCCGTGATGGCGCCGGGACCGCCGGGGTCGTTCGCGGCGTCGGCGACCTTGGAGGCCAGCTTGTCCTCGTAGCCGCGGTAGAGCGGGAAGCGCCACAGCGGCTCCCCCGCCCGGGCGCCGGCCGCGTCGAGCGCGGCGGCGAGGGCGTCGTCGTTGGCGAACAGGCCACCGACCTGCTGGCCGAGCGCGACCTTGACCGCACCGGTGAGCGTGGCGACGTCGACGACGACGGCGGGATCGAGCTCGGAGACGGCGTACGCGAGGGCGTCCCCGAGGACCAGTCGGCCCTCGGCGTCGGTGTTGCCGACCTCGGTGGTGCGCCCGCCGCGGTGGGTGATCACGTCGCCGGGGCGCAGCGCGCTGCCGGAGATGGCGTTCTCGGCGGCTGCGACCAGGCCGATGACGCGGACCGGGCAGTCGACGTCGGCGAGCGCGGCCATCGTCGCCAGGACCACGGCACCGCCGGTCATGTCGCGCTTCATCGAGCCCATCGAGGCGGCGGGCTTGATGGACAGGCCGCCGGTGTCGAAGGTGATGCCCTTGCCGACGAGGACGACGACGGGAAGCTTCTTCGCGGCGCGGGCAGAGACACCGGCCGGGGTGTAGTCGAGGCGGATCAGGCGCGGGGGCGTCGCGGAGGCCGCGCCGACGGCGAGGATGCCGCCGAAGCCGTCGCGGGCGAGGTCGTCCTCGTCCCAGATGCGTACGTCGAGCCGGCTCGCCGCGGCGATCTCCTCGGCCTGGGTGGCCAGCCAGGCCGGGTTCTTCAGGTTGGACGGCACGGTCGCCAGCAGCCGGGAGCGCCAGCCGGCGCCACCGAGGGCGACCGCGCGCTCCAGAGCAGAGCGGTCGGTGCCGGCGGCGGACAGCACCACCCGTCGTACGGGGTGGTGCTCGGGGCCGGTCGAGCGCCAGTGGAAGACGAAGGAGCCGAGCATGGTGCCGGCCACGAACGCCTCGAGCGCGATCGGGTCGTCGGGCGAGGTGTCCTCGGCGACGGCCGGGATCGAGGTGACGACGGCGGCGCGATCGCGGGCGGCCTTGGCCATCGCGGCACCGGCGCGGCGCAGGTCGATCGGGCGCGCGGCACCCACGCCGACGAGGAGGACCACGCGCAGGGCCGGGTTGGTCGGCGTACCGTCCGGCACGGGCACGACCGCGACCTCGGCACTCGCGCCGGTCAGGCCGTGGACCTCGGCGATGCCGACCAGGTCCAGGCCGAGCTCGTCGGCGAGCTCCGCGGCCCCCGGGCCGAGCAGCACGCCCCCGTCGTCACCCGGCAGCACCGGGAGCGCGACGACGTCGACACCCTTGATGGCGCCGGGGAGCAGCTCGCTCGCAGCGAACTCGGGAGGTGAGACCTGACCCGGCAGGACCGGGCGTGCGTCAGCCGATGACATTCTGGAGCGCGTCGCCGAGCGCGGCAGCCTCCTCGGCGTTGAGCTCGACCACGAGCCGGCCACCACCTTCGAGCGGGACGCGCATCACGATGCCCCGACCCTCCTTGGTGACCTCGAGCGGACCGTCGCCGGTCCGAGGCTTCATCGCCGCCATGCGGCACCCCTCTTCCACTACCTCTGCGAGCCGCCGGAGCCCTGTGCCACCGACTGTGCGCAGGATCATTATTCCCCATGCCCCACCAGCCGCGCAGTCGAGGCACGCGAGTCGTCAGGCGTCAGCGGCCAGCACGGCGTCCACGAAGTCGATGACGCTGTCGCGCTCGTCGCCGTCGAAGCGCGCCATCGCGCGGCCGATCGGGTCCTCGACACGACCGGACGGAAGTGCCACCACCGGCACGCCGTCGGACCCGCTGCGGGTCGACCAGGCGGCACCGGCCACGGACCGGACCAGGACCTCGCCCAGGTAGGCGCCGGCCGCCCAGACGTCGGCCTGGTCGGCCGCCGCGCCGTGCCCGGGGCGGCGCGCCCACTGGTCGAGCGAGGACTCGACCTGGTCGACGCTCTCGGCGGAGAAGTCGAGGATGTCGCTGCCGGCCGGGTGATCGGCGGCCCACTTCTCCGCGACGACGCGGACCAGGGTCGCCGGAGCCGGCGCGCTGTCCGGTACGACGGCCGGACGCTCCCCCTCCATCTCGCGCGCCAGGCGGGTGAGCAGAGCGTCGACCTCGGACATCCGGTAGCCGCGCAGCGCGAGCGAGAAGCGCACTCGGCGCAGGTCGTCGGCCCGGACGGGACGGGCCGCGGGCACGAGCGCGTCGGGCCGGTCGTCGTACGCGGGCGTCATCGGCTCGCCCCGGCCGGAGGCGAGCAGGGCGACGCCGCCCATCGCGAGCACGATGAGGACGGCGAACACCCACATCATCGGGTGGGACATCAGCGCCTCAGCCGTGCTGCTCGCGGGCCGCGACCATCAGCGCCACGGCCTCGTCGACGTCGTCGGTGAGGGTGAGCATGTCGAGGTCGGTCTGCTTGATGCGGGCGTCCTCGAGCATCGAGCCCTGCATCCAGTCCATCAGGCCCTGCCAGTGCTCGACGCCCATCAGGACGATCGGGAACTGGGTGATCTTGAGGGTCTGGGCGAGCGTCATGGCCTCGAACAGCTCGTCGAGGGTGCCGAGTCCGCCGGGGAGCACGACGTAGCCCTGGCTGTACTTCACGAACATCATCTTGCGCACGAAGAAGTAGCGGAAGTTCAGCCCGAACGCGACGTAGTCGTTGAGCTTGGCCTCCCAGGGCAGCTCGATGCCGAGACCGATGCTCTCGCCGCCGGCCTCGGAGGCCCCCTTGTTGGCGGCCTCCATCGCGCCCGGACCACCGCCGGTGATGACCGCGAAACCGGCCTTCGCCAGCGCGCTGCCGACCCGCACCCCGATGTCGTACGCCGGGTGCGTGGCCGGGATCCGGGCCGAGCCGAACACGGAGATCGCCGGACCTACCTCGGCGAGGTCGTTGAAGCCCTCGACGAACTCGGCCTGGATCTTCAGCACCCGCCAGGGGTCGGTGTGCACCCAGTCGGCGTCGCCGGTGCTGTCGAGCAGCCGCTGGTCGGTGGTCGAGCCCTCGGGTCGGCCCGCGCTGGGGCGAGGTCCGGGTCCGCTGCGCCTGGTCATGCCTGCTCCTCCTGGGGCTTGGTGAGCCACTGCCGCAGCTGCTGCTCGCAGCGCACGATCTGGGCAACCTCGACGTGCTCGTCCTGCTTGTGGGCCAGCATCGGGTCGCCAGGGCCGTAGTTGACCGCCGGCACGCCGAGCACGGTGAACCGGGCGACGTCGGTCCAGCCGAACTTCGGGGCGACCTGTCCGCCGACGGCCTCGATGAACGCCTTCGCGGCGGGCCGCTCCAGGCCAGGGAGGGCGCCGGGGGCGGTGTCGGTGAGAGTGATCTCGAAGCCGGCGAAGAAGTCCTCGACGTACGCAAGCGCCTCGGCCTCGGAACGGTCCGGGGCGAAGCGGAAGTTGACCGTCACCACGCACTCGTCGGGGATCACGTTGCCCGCGACGCCCCCGGCGATGCCCACCGCGTTGAGGCCCTCGTGGTACTCCAGCCCGTCGATGACCGGCTTGCGGGCCTCGTAGGCGGTGAGCCGGGTGAGGATCTCGGCCGCGCCGTGGATCGCGTTGACACCGCGCCAGCTGCGTGCGGAGTGCGCGCGCTCGCCGCGGGTGCGGACCTCGACGCGCAACGTGCCCTGGCAGCCGGCCTCGACGCCCGCGTCGGACGGCTCCATGAGGATCGCGAAGTCGGCTTCGAGCAGGTCGGGGTCGGACTCCCCCAGCAGTCGCAGCCCGTTGTACACCGACTCGATCTCCTCGGCCTCGTAGAGCACGTAGGTGACGTCGTGGACCGGCTCGGCCACGGTGGCGGCGAGCTTCAGGATGACGGCGTCGCCGCCCTTCATGTCGCAGGTGCCGAGGCCGTGCAGGACGCCCGCCGCCTCGTCGTACCGGCTCGGGAGGTTGTCGTTGACGGGCACCGTGTCGAGGTGCCCGGCGATCACCACGCGGCTGGGACGGCCGAGGTCGGTGCGCGCCACCACGGTGTGGCCGCGGCGGGTCACGGTGAGGTGCGGAAGCGCCCGCAGGGCGGCCTCGACGGCGTCGGCGATGTCCTGCTCGTCGCGGCTGACCGACTCGATGTCGACCAGCTGGCGGGTCAGGGCGACGACATCGGTGGTCAGGTCGAGCTGTCGGGCGGGCACGGGTGACAGTCAACCAGCCCTGGGGTCACGGCTGCTCAGGGACGCACCACGGAGCGCGCCATGCCGCGCGCAGCCGGCAGGACCACCCGGACCGGCGACCCTTTCGCCATCCGCGGCAGCCGGGCCACGGCGACCCCGCGGCGCGAGGCCAACGGACGCTGCACCCGTGCCGACCCGGCCCGAAGTGGCGCCCAGAACTCGCTGACCCGGCGCGAAGTGGCTCCCAGAGCTCGCTGACCCGGCGCGAGTGACGCGACTGCCGGTCATTTCGCGCCGGGTCGGCGGGAAACCAGGGACACTTCGAGCCGGGTCGGCGGCTCCCGTGGACCATTTCGGGCCGGGTCGGCGGTAAACCAGGGACACTTCGCGCCGGGTCGGAGTCAGTCGAGAGCGACCGCGATCGCTGCCTTCTCGCCGTCGCCGACGACGACCTCGGTGGCGCCGGCGGGCGCCTCCTCGGCCACGGTGTACGACGTCGCGAGGGTCTCCCCAGCGATCAGCGCCTCGTGGGCGCGGGCCGCGGCGAGCACCGGCGCGGGGCCGGAGACCACGAGCTCGATCCGGTCGGTGACCTGGAAGTCGGCGTCGCGACGCGCCTGCTGGACGGCTCGGACGAGGTCGCGGGCCAGGCCCTCCTCGGCGAGCTCGGGGGTGACGACCGTGTCGAGGACGACGAAGCCACCGCCGGGCAGCATGCCGGTGGCCGTGCCCTCGGCGGCGTCGCCCGCGACGGTCTCGAGGGTGTACTCGCCCTCGACCAGGGCCAGTCCGCCGGCGACCACGGCGCCGGACGCATCGAGCGACCAGTCGCCGGACTTCGAGCCCTTGATGGCGAGCTGGACGTCCTTGCCGAGGCGCGGGCCGGCCGCGCGGGCGTTGACGCTGAGCTTCTGCTCGACGCCGTAGCCGGCGGCCTCGTCGGAGTCGACCGCGACCAGGCGCACCGACCTCAGGTTCAGCTCGTCGGCGATGATCGCGGTGAACGGCTCCAGCGCGGCGGGGTCGGCCACGACGACGGTCAGGCCGGACAGCGGCAGCCGGTTGCGCAGCTTGGCGGCCTTGCGCAGCGCGGACGCCGTCGAGCAGACCTCGCGGACCTCGTCCATCGCCGCGACGAGGCTGTCGTCGGCCGGCAGGGCCGACACGTCGGGCCAGTCGGTCAGGTGCACCGAGCGGCCTCCGGTCAGGCCGCGCCAGATCTCCTCGGTGGTCAGCGGCAGCAGCGGCGCCACGGCCCGGCAGACCACGTCGAGGACGGCGGCGAGGGTCTCGAACGCCTCTGCCTTGCCCTCCCAGAACCGCTCACGGGAGCGGCGGACGTACCAGTTGGTCAGTACGTCGAGGAACGAGCGGGTGGTCTCGCAGGCGTCGGCGATCGCGTAGTCGTCGAGCTCGACGGTGATCTTCTCGACGAACTGGCGGGTCTTGGCGAGCAGGTAGCGGTCGAGCGGGTCCTCGCTGCCTGTCGAGCCCGTGGCGTCGTACTGCTCCGCGTTGGCGTAGAGCGCGAAGAAGTACCAGGTGTTCCACAGCGGGATCATCACCTGGCGCACGGCGTCACGGATGCCCTGCTCGGTGACGACCAGGTTGCCGCCGCGCAGGATCGGCGAGGCCATCAGGAACCAGCGCATCGCGTCGGCGCCGTCGCGGTCGAAGACCTCGGAGACGTCGGGGTAGTTGCGCAGCGACTTGGACATCTTGTTGCCGTCGGAGCCGAGCACGATCCCGTGGCTGATGCACGACGAGAACGCCGGCTTGTCGAAGAGCGCGGTCGCCAGGATGTGCAACGTGTAGAACCAGCCGCGGGTCTGGCCGATGTACTCGACGATGAAGTCGGCCGGGAAGTGGTTCTCGAACCACTCCTTGTTCTCGAAGGGGTAGTGCACCTGCCCGAACGACATCGAGCCCGAGTCGAACCACACGTCGAGCACGTCGGCGACGCGGCGCATCGTCGACCGCCCGGTCGGGTCGTCCGGGTTGGGCCGGGTCAGGTCGTCGATCCACGGCCGGTGCAGGTCGGGCTGGCCCTGCGCGTTGAGCGGGAGGCGCCCGAAGTCGCGCTCGATCTCCTCGAACGAGCCGTAGACGTCGATGCGGGGGTACGCCGGGTCGTCCGACTTCCACACCGGGACGGGCGAGCCCCAGAACCGGTTGCGGGTGATCGACCAGTCGCGGGCGTTGTCGACCCACTTGCCGAACTGGCCGTCCTTGATGTGCTCGGGGACCCAACGGATCTCCTGGTTGAGCTCGGCCATCCGCTTCTTGAACGCGGTGACCTCGACGAACCAGCTGCTCACACCCTTGTAGATCAGGGGCTCGCGGCAGCGCCAGCAGTGCGGGTACGAGTGGTCGTAGGTCTCGCGGCGCAGCAGCACGGTGCCGGGCGTGACCGCGCCGGTGCGCGCCTTGAGGTCGTCGATGATGTGGGGGTTGGCGTCGAAGACCAGCATCCCGGCGTACTCCGTGACGGGAGCGGTGAACCGGCCGTCCTTGCCGACCGGCATGACCGCCTCGATGCCCTCGCGGTCGGTCACCTCCTTGTCGACCTCACCGAACGCGCCGGCACTGTGGACGAGCCCGGAGCCGTCGGTCGTGGTGACGGCCTCGTCAGCGGCCACGACGCGGAACGCATTCTCGTGACCGGCGAAGTAGGAGAACGGCGGGGCGTAGGTGAGCCCGAGGAGGTCGGCACCGGTGCCACGCCAGGTCACGGTGGGCTCGTCGCCCAGCTCGCGGGCGTACGCCGACAGCCGGGCCTCGGCCAGCACGAACCGCTCGCCGTCGTGCTCGACGACGACGTAGTCGATCTCGGAGCCGACCATCACCGCGAGGTTGCTGGGCAGGGTCCAGGGGGTCGTGGTCCAGATCAGCAGCTTGGCGCCCTGGAAGTCGCCGGGCGTGGTGACCTCGAAGCCGACGGTGACCGCCGGGTCCTGCCGCATCTGGTAGACGTCGTCGTCCATCCGCAGCTCGTGGTTGGACAGTGGGGTCTCGTCGTTCCAGCAGTAGGGCAGCACCCGGAAGCCCTCGTAGACCAGGCCCTTGTCGAACAGGCTCTTGAAGGCCCACAGCACCGACTCCATGAACTCGGGGTTCATGGTCTTGTAGTCGTTGTCGAAGTCGACCCAGCGCGCCTGGCGGGTGACGTAGTCGCGCCACTCGCCGGTGTACTTCAGCACCGACGCGCGGCAGGCGTCGTTGAACTTGTCGATGCCCATCTCGACGATCTCGTCGGTGGTCTTGATGCCGCCCTGGCGCATCGCCTCGAGCTCGGCGGGCAGGCCGTGGGTGTCCCAGCCGAAGCGGCGCTCGACACGCTTGCCGCGCATCGTCTGGTAGCGCGGCACGATGTCCTTGACGTAGCCGGTCAGCAGGTGGCCGTAGTGCGGCAGGCCGTTGGCGAACGGCGGGCCGTCGTAGAAGACGAACTCGTTCTCGCCGTTGGCGCCGGGATCGCGCTGCTCGACGCTCGCGCGGAAGGTGTCGTCCTCGGCCCAGTAGGCGAGCACGCCCTCCTCGATCCGCGGGAAGCGCGGCGAGCTCGGGACGGCACGGTGCTCGGTCGTCGGGCCGGCGGTCGGGTCGGTGGTGACCTTCGGATAGGTCATCGGGCTTCGGTCTCCTGCGTCGTCTGGCTCTTGGTCGAGCACTGTCTGACACGAGGACGACGTCTGCCGCGGTACCACCTCGCTTGCCGCCCGCCGACTGCTCGGGACGACCGCTCGTTCACGGCTGTGACGGGCCTGCCCGCCGGGTTCTACTCACCCCCACCGGCTGGTGCAGGCTTTCTTCCCGGAGCTCGCCGCTGATGACGGCTCGAACGCTGTGCCCCAAGCGTACGGCGACCGGGCGCCGTACGGGAAACCGGATTGCGCCCGGGCCTACGGTGAGTCCATGACCGGCGAGCTGGCGAACCTGCGCGACTACCTGACCCACTACCGCGAGACCCTCGAGCGCAAGTGCGCCGGGCTGACTCCCGAGCAGCTGGCGACCCGCTCGGTCCCGCCGAGCACGATGAGCCTGCTCGGCATGGTCCGTCACCTCGCCCGGGTCGAGCACTTCTGGTTCCAGCGGGCGCTGGTCGAGGTCGAGGGCGAGCGGATGTACGACGACGGGGACGCCGGGTTCGCCGTGGTCGAGCCGACCGAGGCGGCCGTGAGCGAGGCCTGGGCGGCGTGGCGCGAGCAGGTGACGCTCGCCGACGAGTGGCTGGACCGGCTGACCGACGAGGGCCTGGGCCGGGTCGTGACCTTCCGGCAGGGCACCGAGACCTCCAGCATCCGCGACATCCTGCTGCACATGGTCGAGGAGTACGCCCGCCACTGCGGGCACGCCGACCTGCTGCGCGAGTGCATCGACGGCGTCACCGGGGAGTGAGGCCGCGGTGAGCGGCGAGCTGGCGTCGTACCGCCTCCACCTGGCGCGGTACCGCGCCACACTCGAGCGCACCTGCGCCGGGCTGACTCCCGAGCAGCTCGCGACCCGCTCGGTGCCGCCGAGCACGTTGAGCCTGCTCGGACTGGTGCGGCACCTGGCGTACGTCGAGCAGGCCTGGTTCCAGCGCGCCCTGCAGGCCGGCCTCGACGAGCCGCGCCCGTTCACCGACCCCTCGGACCACGACCTCGACTTCAACGGCGCCGTCGGCACCCGGGAGTGCGTCGACGAGGCCTTCGCCGAGTGGCGCCGCCAGGTGGTGCGCGCCGACGCGTGGCTCGACGCCCAGGACGACGACGTGATGGCGCGGGTCGTGGTCTACAACAGCGACGGCGCGACCACGCCGGTGCGCGACATCCTCGTGCACATGGTGGAGGAGTACGCCCGTCACTGCGGGCACGCCGACCTGCTGCGGGAGTGCCTCGACGGCGTCACCGGCCCGTGAGCGAGGATGGCCGGGTGAGCCATCTCCTCGACGACGCCGTGGCGTCGACGCCGCTCGGCGACGGCGTGCACCGGGTCCACGTCACGGCCGACTGGAACACCGCCAACCAGACACCCAACGGCGGCTACGTGCTGGCACTGCTGCAGCACGCCGTGCTCCAGGAGTCCGCCCACCCGGACGCGCTGAGCATCTCGATCACCTACTTCCGCCCCGCGCTGTCCGGGCCGGCGGACATCCGGGTCCGCGAGGTCCGCAAGGGTCGCCGCGTGTCGACGTACGACGCCGTACTGGTGCAGGGCGACAAGGAGGTCGCGCACGCCGTCGTGAGCACCCACGACTGGGACGCGACCGGCTCGGTCGAGCACACCCCGCACGCCGCGCCCGCCGTACCCCGGCCCGAGGACTGCGCCGACGCCGGCGAGCTGATCCCGGCCGGGATGGTGCCGATCCTCGACCGCTACAGCTACCGCGCCCCGGTCGTCGCCGGCTGGCTGCGCGGCGAGCCGTCCGGTGTCACCGAGTCGCTGTGCTGGATCCGCGCGGTCGACGAGCGGCCGGTCGACGCGCTGCTGGCCGGAGCGATGATCGACGCGTTCCCGCCGGTGACCGCCGAGATCGGGCACCTCGCCTCGGCCACGATCCAGCTGACCGTCCACTACCGCCGCCGCCCCGAGACGGTGTGGGCGCTCGGGCACGTCGTCACCCGCCACGTCATCGCGGGCTACCACGACGAGGACGTCGAGCTGTGGGACGAGCAGGGGCAGTTGATCGCCCAGGGGAGGCAGCTGGCGATCCTGGCGGAGGGCTGAACCTCAGGTCACCGCTCGGCGACGGTGACCGTCGTACCCCCGTCCAGGGTGGGCGTGCCGAACTCGACGGACCCACCTCGGTCGAGCGAGAACTCGGTACGGGGATCGGTGATGTCGGAGCCGCCGTCCTCGTCCTCGGCCGCCATCGGCGCGCTGGTCTCCAGCGCCACCTCGCCGTCGTCGACCTGGACGACGGTGACGACCAGCTCGTCCTCGCCGATCACGTCCACGGTGAAGGTGTCGCCCTCGGCGAGCTCGTGGGTCGCGACGACCGGGTCCGGCTGCTCGCGCGACCACCCGGTCCAGTCCTGGACGGTCACCTCGAGGCGGACGGGATCGTCCTGCCCGCACGCGGCGAGCGGGAGGACGGCGAGGAGCAGGGGCGCGAGCAGGAGGCGGGGTCCGAGAGGCATGTCCGTGGGACGACGCCGGGGCGCCCACGGTTCCCCACAACGCCTAGAATCTCCTCACGTGACTGCCGCTTGGGGCTTCGGCCTGACGACCTACGCCGCCGACCAGACCGTTCTCGACACCTGGTTCCCCGCCCCCGCGCTGGGCGAGAGGCCCACCGACGCGCAGGCTCCCGCCGAGCTGGTCGCGCTCGAGGGTGCCGACGAGGCGCGCGGTGTCACTCGCAAGGTCAACCTGGTCGAGATCGCCGACCTGGCGGCCGCGCCGGCCGACACCGCCGAGGTGTGGCTGCGCCTGCACCTGCTCTCCCACTGCCTCGTGGAGCCCCACGGCCAGAGCCTCGAGGGCATCTTCGGGCTGCTGACCAATGTCGTGTGGACCTCCGCCGGCCCGTGCGCGGTCGAGGGCTTCGAGCTCACCCGCGCCCGGCTGCAGGCCGCGGGACAGCACGTCACCGTGTACGGCGTCGACAAGTTCCCGCGCCTGGTCGACTACGTCATCCCCGCCGGCGTCCGGATCGCCGACGCCGACCGGGTCCGCCTCGGTGCGCACCTCGCAGCGGGCACGACCGTCATGCACGAGGGCTTCGTGAACTTCAACGCCGGCACGCTCGGCACGTCGATGGTCGAGGGCCGGATCTCGGCGGGCGTCGTCGTGGGCGACGGCTCCGACATCGGCGGCGGCGCCTCGATCATGGGCACGCTGTCGGGCGGCGGCAAGCAGGTCATCTCGGTCGGGCAGCGCTGCCTGCTCGGCGCCAACGCCGGCATCGGCATCTCACTCGGCGACGACTGCGTCGTCGAGGCGGGCTGCTACGTGACGGCCGGCACCAAGGTCACCGTGCTCGAGCCCGGCAGGGACGCCCGCGTCGTGAAGGCCGCCGACCTGTCCGGCGCCAGCAACGTGCTGTTCCGCCGCAACTCGGTCTCGGGCGCCATCGAGGCCGTCCCGTGGCAGGGCGAGGGCATCGCCCTGAACGCCGCGCTGCACGCCAACTGAGCCTGCTGCTCGTCGTACCGCCGCGTCACCACACCCCACGCACACTGGTCCCGTGAAGCGCAGGGCCTGGGGCGTCGTCGTCGCCATCACGGTCCTCGCGACCGCGGTGGCGATCGGCATCGCCGTGCTCCGCGCCACCGACGAGCTGGTCGGCGGCCCGAGCGGTGACTGCACGGTCACCGTCGCCGGCCACACCGTCGACATCAGCGGGGAGCAGGCCGAGAACGCGGCGCTGATCGCCTCGGTCGCCGTCCGCCGTGGACTGCCGGCACGGGCCACCTCGATCGCGCTGGCGACGGCCTACCAGGAGTCGAAGCTGCAGAACATCGACTACGGCGACCGGGACTCGCTCGGCCTGTTCCAGCAGCGCCCGTCGCAGGGCTGGGGTACCCGCAAGCAGATCCTCGACCCGGTCTACGCCACCAACGCGTTCTACGACGCGCTGGTGAAGGTCGAGGGCTACCAGACGATGGAGATCACGGTCGCGGCCCAGGAGGTGCAGCGCTCCGCGTTCCCCGACGCGTACGCCGACCACGAGGCCGACGGGCGCGCGCTGGCCTCCGCGCTGTCCGGTCACTCCCCCGCCACGTTCAGCTGCGACCTCGCCGGCGGGGCGCCGACGGCGGACGCCGAGCTGGTCGCGAGCGGCCTGACACCGCGCGCGGAGGCGGTGCGCATGGAGCTGCTCACCCAGTTCGGGCGGCTGCAGCTCGGCGGGTTCGAGCCGGACGGGGTGTCCTCGGGCCACATGGAGGGCTCGGCCCACTACGACGGGCGCGCGGTCGACGTGTTCGTGCGCCCCATCAGCAGGGCGAACAAGGTGAAGGGCTGGGCGATCGCGCACTGGTCGGTCGCCAACGCCGCCCGGCTCCGGATCCGCACGGTGATCTTCGACGACCGCATCTGGACCGCGGGCCGGCAGGGCTGGCGCGACTACGACCCGCCGTCGTCCTCCGGGGACCGGAAGGTGCTCGAGCACCGCGACCACGTGCACATCGACGTGTTCAGGTGACGACCTCCCAGGTCAGTGGCACCACCGGGTCCGGCACGTAGCTGCAGCAGGTGCCGGTCCGCACGGCCCGGCGCAGGTGGCCGCCGAGCTCGGGATGCACCTGCGCGACCCGCGCCAGGGCATAGCGCAGCGACCGGGTGACGCTGGTCCGCGCGCGCTCGGCCGTCGCGCCGGTGACCCGCGCCCGGCCACCGAGCCCGACCGCGCCGGCGAGCTCGGCGAGCAGGTAGTCCCGGTCCCGCTCGGCCAGCTGCCGGCGGGCCTCGTCGTGGTCGCGCGCGGCCTCGGCCAGGTCCTCCTCGACCTCCCCCAGCCGTCGTCGGTACGACGCCCGCGCCTCCTCGTCCAGCACCGGCAGCCCCGGCTCGACCACCCCCGCACCGGCCAGGTCGAGTGCGGGGAACTCCCGGCCGGGGCCGGCCAGCAGGACGGCCAGCAGCCGCACGCCCTTGAGGTCGGGCAGCCAGGCCACGGCGCCGTCGTACCCGAGGCGCCAGCGGTCGCCCTCGCGCACCAGCGAGGCCGTGCGGGGCGTGAGTGCCCCGGCCTCCTCGACCGGGCGGACCGTGGCGCCGAACGCGGCGAAGGCCGACGCCGCCGCGTCCTCCTCGAGGCGGGCCAGGTCGTCGTCCCCACCAGCTCGGTGCGCCCGGGCGAGGAGCAGGCGTGCGCACGCGGCGTCGTAGGGCGCATCGAGGTCCGCCCACGCCACGACAGCGGTGCGAGCCGGCCCGACCGCGCCGGCGGGATCGGCGCCGATGAGGGAGGCCCGAGCCCGAGCCAGGGCGGCCTCGGCCCGCAGCCCGGCGCTCGGGTAGCGGGCGACGATCCGCTCCAGCTCGGCAGCGGCGTGCTCGGCGGCAGCGGGATCGGCTGCCGCCACCGCGATCTCGGCCTGCGCGGCGAGCAGCGGCACCAGGCGCAGGTCGCCGAACGGTGGCCGCTCCTTCCACGGGACGTCCATCGGGTGCGCGATCTCGTCGCGGACCATCGCCGCCGCACCGGCGACGTCGCCGCGGGCCAGGCGCAGCAGAGCCAGTCCGGGCTGCGGCGACCAGGCGTGATCGTGGGCCTCGCGGAAGGCGGCCTCGGCGCCGTCGAGGTCCCCGCGCCGCAGCCGGACGTTGCCGAGCTCGACGAGCGGCCAGCCGTACTCGCGGCGCAGCCACGGGCGCAGCTCCACGCACGCGGCCAGCGCCTCCTCCTCGGCCGCGGCCGCCGGCCCGGAGAGCCGGAGCAGCTCCGCCCGGTGCACCCGGCAGCGGCCGTGGGTGGCGCCGAACGCCGGGCCGTGGCGCCAGCGCTCCATCACGTCGGTCCACTCCCGGGCCCGGTCGTGGCGGCCGAGCCAGAGCGCGGCACAGATCAGCTCGCAGTAGACGTTGCCGGTGGTGAGCGGGTCGAAGGAGCCGGCGGCGAGGTCGACCGCCAGCTCGTCGAGCTGGTCGATCCCCTCCTCGATGTCGCCACGGTGGATCGCGAGCCGGGCCAGCGCGACCCGGCCGAGCCCGCGGGCCGGGTCGACGCCGAACTCCTCCCCCAGGCCGACCGCCTCACGGGCCGGCGCCAGGGCACCGTCCGGGTCGCCGGACAGGAGCCGCTCGTAGGCGCCGATGATCGCCAGCAGTGCGTGCACCGGCCCCGGTCCGGCGTCGCCGAGCAGCCGGCGCACGCGCGCGACCCAGCCCCGCACAGGCGCGAGCAGGCCGGTCTCGCAGAGCAGGTTGAGGGCCACGAGAGCACCGGCCCGGGCGGCGGGGAGGGTATCGCCGGCAGCCAGGTGGTCGTCGTACAGCTGCTCCCAGGCCGCGAGCGCACCCTCGAGGTCGCCCGCGGCGTACCGCTCGAGCGCCTGCCGCTCGAGCTCGTCGGGGGCCATGTCGCATTGTGACACCGGTTGTCACGCCTCAGGGGTGGAACCGCTTCCCGAGGAAGGAACCCGTCATGCACGTGAACACCCGCGACCTGCCGGTCAAGATGAACGCCCTCGGTGCCACCGCCCGCCACCTCGGCGACTTCGGCACCGCCCACGGACCGCTCGCCGCCGAGCACCTCCACCTCGCCGCCGGCGTCGACGTCGCCCCGCTGCTCGCCGGGCTCGACGACGGCCTGTGCTTCGCCGCTCACTGGGGCTACCTGCTGCGAGGTCGCGTCGTCGTGACGTACGGCGACGGCTCGACCGAGACCTGCACCGCCGGCGAGGTCGTGCACTGGCCGGCAGGGCACACGGTCCGGGTCGAGGAGGACGCCGAGCTGGTGATGTTCAGCCCTGCCGCCGAGCACCTCGCGGTGATGAACCACATGCTCGGCGTGCTGGCGACGATCCCGGCCTAGGTGTACCCGGGACCTCAGGCGGGGGTCAGGCGCGCGGCCGCGGCGGCGATCCGCTCGTCCGTCGCGGTCAGCGCGACCCGGACGTGGTGGGAGCCGGCGGCACCGTAGAACGCGCCCGGCGCGACCAGGATGCCCTGGGCGGCGAGGTCGGCGACCATCTGCCAGCAGTCGGGGCCGTCGGGGCCCTTCGTGGTCCACAGGTACAGCGACGCCTCGGAGTGGTCGATCGTGTAGCCCGCGGCCTCGAGCGCCGCCCGCAGCGTCGTACGACGGGCGCGGTAGCGCTCGTGCTGCTCCTTGACGTGTGCCTCGTCGCCGAGGACGGCGGCCATGGCGTGCTGCTGCGGCGCGGGCATCATCAGGCCCAGGTTCTTGCGGACGGCCAGCAGCTCGGCGATCACGTCGCGGTCGCCGGCGACGAAGGCGCAGCGATAGCCGGCGAGGTTGGAGCGCTTCGACAGGGAGTGGACCACGAGGATGCCCTCGGCCGATCCGCCCGAGATGTCGGGGTGCAGCACCGAGAGGGCCTCGCCCTCCCAGACGCAGTCGAGGTAGCACTCGTCGGAGACGAGCAGCACCCCGCGCTCGCGGCACCAGTCGACGACCTTCTTGAGGTGCTCCTTCGGGAGCACCCGGCCCGACGGGTTCGAGGGCGAGTTGACCCACAGCAGCTTCGGCGTCTCGGGGCCGAAGGTGGTGAGCGCGTCGGTGGCGAGGGCCTTCGCGCCGACCAGCGCGGCGCCGACCTCGTAGGTCGGGTAGGCCAGCGCCGGGTAGCCGATCAGGTCGCCAGGCCCGAGCCCGAGGTACGTCGGCAGCGAGGCGATGAACTCCTTCGAGCCGATCAGCGGCAGGACCTGGTCGAGGCCCAGCCCGGTGACGCCGTGGGTGCCGGCGAGCCAGTCGACGACCGACCGGCGGACCTCGGGCGTGCCGATGGTGAGGGGGTACCCCGGGGAGTCGGCTGCTTGCGCCAGCGCGGCGCGGGCCACCTCGGGCGTCGGGTCGACCGGCGTACCGATCGACAGGTCGACGATCCCGTCGTCGTGCTCCCGCGCCTGCGCGGCGTACTGGGGCAGCTTGTCCCAGGGGAAGTCGGGCAGCCGGCCCGAGACGGCACCCAGCGTCACCAAGGCGGGCTCAGTGATCCTGGTTCTGCGGCTCGAGCGCGGCGATGAACTCGGCGTCCTTGTCGATCTCACCCATCTTGGCGGCACCGCCGGGCGAGCCGAGGTCGTCGAAGAACTTCACGTTGGCGTCGTAGTAGTCCTTCCACTCCTCCGGGACGTCGTCCTCGTAGAAGATCGCCTCGACCGGGCAGACCGGCTCGCAGGCACCACAGTCGACGCACTCGTCCGGGTGGATGTAGAGCATCCGCTTGCCCTCGTAGATGCAGTCGACGGGACACTCGTCGACGCACGCACGGTCCTTGACGTCGACGCACGGCTGCGAGATGACGTAGGTCATCGATTCCTCCTGAGACCAACGAGCGCGGATGCTCGACACGAAAGTGTTTCGTGTCGAGGCTCAGCCTAGTATCCCCGTCGTGCCCGACGCGTCAGGACCCCAGGAAAATGGACACGAACCGGGCCGGCACCTGCTCGGCCCGCACGTCGTGGGCCAGCGGGTCGTCGTACGACGGCTGCTGCGGGGCGAGACCGGGCCGAGCGGTGGGCCCGCGTTCACCGACGTGCTCGGCACCTGCCTGTCCTGGGCCGACAGCGTGTGCGTCGTCCAGCCGGAGACGGGCGCCGCGGTGACCATCGCGATCGCCGACATCGTGTCCGGCAAGCCGGTACCGCCACGCCCCGCAGCCCGGCTGCGGGTCGGCGTACGCGAGGCCGAGTCGCGCACCGGCGGCCTGTGGACGACCGTCGACCGCGAGCCGCTCGGCGACTGGGAGCTGCGCTCGGACCGCGCACCCGTGGGCCGCCTGCTCAAGCGCGCCAACTCGTGCCTGGCGATCGGCGACCCCGCTCGCCCCGTCCCCGACGCACTGGCCACCGTCGAGGCGTTCTACGCCGACCGGGGCCGCGACCCGCTCGTGCAGGTGGAGGCGGACTCCGCGGTCGAGGATGCGTTGGCGGGTGCGGGCTGGCAGCGGCTGTCCTACGGCGAGTCGGACTTCCTGCTCGCGTCGGTGGCCCGGCTGCGGCGCTCGCTGCCCCGCTCGACGCACGAGGTCGCGCTCTCCGCCGACGGCGTCCGCGCGGTCGGGTCGGTGGACGCGGGCTGCGACCCGGTGGCCGAGGCGCAGGCCGCCGTCGACGGCGACTGGGTCGGCCTGCACGCCGTCACGGTCGACCCGGCCCACCGCCGGCGCGGGCTCGCCACCGCCGTGGTCGGCGAGCTGCTCGGGTGGGCTGCCGAACAGGGCGCGATGACCGCGTGGCTGCACGTCGAGACCGACAACCCCGGCGGACGGGCGTTCTGGGAGGCGCTGGGCTTCACCGTCCACCACACCTGCCGCTACTGGACGCCGCGCACCTCGACCGCCTGGCAGCGTCACTGACGTAGCCTCCCCTCATGGAGGAGAACCCGGCAGCGAAGTCCCGGCACAGCACCAACGGACCGCGCGGGTTCGAGAAGTTCGTCGACGCGATCAACCACCGGATCAGCAGGGCGCCCTTCTTCGGCGTGATCGTCGTGGCGCTCCTGCTGTGGGCGCTCAGCAAGCCCTTCTGGGGCAGCACCACGAAGTGGGAGCTCGGCCTGCACACCGGCTCCTCGATCCTCTCGCTGATGCTCCTGGTGCTCCTCGAGAACGCCGGCCGCCGGGGCGAGGAGGCCTCGCAGGAGAAGCTGAACGTGATCGCCGAGGCCCTCTCGGACCTCATGGTCCACCAGTCCGGTGGCTCCGCGGAGCTGGACGAGTCGGTCCGACGGCTACGCGAGGCCGTGGGCCTGGAGGAGCGTCACTGACCCAGCTCCTCGAGCGCCTCACCGGTCAGCCGGTAGGTCGTCCACTCGTCCATCGGGTGCGCGCCGAGCGACTCGTAGAACTCGATCGACGGGGTGTTCCAGTCCAGCACCGCCCACTCGACGCGGCGGTAGCCGCGCGCGACGGCGACCCGGGCCAGCGCGGTCAGCAGCGCCTTGCCCAGGCCGCTGCCCCGCTGGTCGGGCTGGACGAAGAGGTCCTCGAGGTAGATCCCCGGGGTGCCCGTCCAGGTCGAGTAGGTGCGGAACCACAGGGCCATCCCGACGACTGCGCGAGCCGGAGTGCCGTCCTCGGCCACCAGCACGCTCGCCACCGGGTCGGGCCCGAACAGCCAGCGCCGCAGGTCCTCCTCGGTGGTCTCGACCGCGTCCGGCTCGCGCTCGTACTCGGCGAGCGCACGGATCAGCCGGAGGACGTCGGGGACGTCCTCCGGCGTCGCCGCACGGACCAGCCCGGTCAGGTCGGCTGCGTCAGCCACGCGCGAGGAAGTTGAGCAGGTCGTGGCGGGTGAGCACCCCGACCGGCTTGCCGTCCTCGTGGACCAGCACCGCGTCCGCCGACTCGAGCAGGGGTACGGCGGCCGTCGCGTCCTCGGTGGAGCCGATGGTCGGCAGCGCGGCCGACATGTGCTGCTCGACCGAGTCGGTCAGCTTGGCCTTCCCGGTGAACAGCGCGTCGAGCAGCGCCCGCTCGGAGACCGAGCCGGCGACCTCGGCAGCCACGATCGGCGGCTCGGCGCGTACGACCGGCATCTGCGAGACGCCGTACTCCTGGAGGATCTGGACGGCCTCGGCGATGGTCTCGTTGGGGTGGGTGTGCACGAGGGCCGGCATGCCCTGGGACTTGCCGCGCAGCACCTCGCCGACCGTCTGGGCCGGGCGCGGCTGGCCGGTGCTGAAGCCGTACTGGGCCAGCCAGTCGTCGTTGAACACCTTGCTGAGGTAGCCGCGGCCCGAGTCGGGCAGCAGCACGACGATCACGGCGTCGTTCCTCCCCTCGGCGGCGAGCTCCTGCGCGAGCTGACGCGCGGCGAACGCGGCCATGCCGGACGAGCCGCCGACGAGCATCTGCTCCTCGCGGGCCAGGCGGCGGGTGAAGGCGAACGAGTCGGCGTCGGAGACCTCGATGATCCGGTCGGCCACGTCGCGGTCGTAGGTCTCGGGCCAGAAGTCCTCGCCGACGCCCTCGACGAGGTAGGGGCGGCCGGTGCCGCCGCTGTAGACCGAGCCGGCCGGGTCGGCGCCGACGACCTGGACGTCCCCGTTCTGCTCCTTGAGGTAGCGGCCGATGCCGGAGATGGTGCCGCCGGTGCCGACGCCGGCGACGAAGTGGGTGATCCGCCCCTCGGTCTGGCGCCACACCTCGGGGCCGGTCTCCTCGTAGTGGGAGCGGGGGTTGTGGGGGTTGGAGTACTGGTCGGGCTTCCACGCCCCCGGCTGGCTGGCCAGCCGGTCGGACACGTTGTAGTAGGAGTCGGGGTGCTCGGGCGCGACGGCCGTGGGGCACACGACCACCTCGGCGCCGTACGCCTTGAGGACGTTGCGCTTGTCCTCACTGACCTTGTCGGGGCACACGAAGATGCACTTGTAGCCCTTCTGCTGGGCCACCATCGCCAGGCCGACACCGGTGTTGCCGGACGTCGGCTCGACGATCGTGCCGCCGGGCTGCAGGGCGCCGGATTCCTCGGCGGCCTCGATCATCCGGGTGGCGATGCGGTCCTTCACCGAACCGCCGGGGTTGAGGTACTCCACCTTGGCCAGCACCAACGGTCCGTCGGCGGGCAGGTCGAGGGAACGGTTGAGCCGGACCAGCGGGGTGTTGCCGATCAGCTCCAGCAGGGACTCGACGTACTCCATGCGAACACCGTATCGGTGTCTCCGTAGGGTGGGGGCCGTGAGCAAGGCGTCCGCAGCCCGCAAGCTCGCCGCCGCCGCGCTGTACGGCGGGGGCGGGCTGTCCGCCCTGGGCGCCGGGCTCTACGGCGTGCTGAGCGCCGAGGCCAAGCTGGCGCGCCGGACCATCGGCCCCGCGCGCGACGAGCCGCCGCCGGACGCGACCGGTTGGTACGGCCGCGGCCGCCCCGGACCCGCCATCCGGATCGCCGTGCTCGGCGACTCCAGCGCGGCGGGGTACGGCGTCGAAAGGGTCGAGGACACGCCGGGCGCGCTGATCGGAACTGCCGTGGCCGAGCACGCCGACCGGCGTGTCTACGTGCGCGAGTTCTGCGTGGTCGGCGCCAAGTCCTCCGACCTCGCCGCCCAGGTCGACCGGGCGCTGCCCATCGAGCCCGAGGTCGCGGTCATCCTGATCGGCGGCAACGACGTCACCCACACGGTGCGGCCCTCGCAGTCCGTACGGGCGCTCGCCGACGGCGTACGGCGGCTGATCGGCTCGGGCGCCACCGTGGTCGTCGGCACCTGCCCCGACCTCGGCACCATCCAGCCGATCGCTCCCCCGCTGCGTCAGGTCGCGCGGGCCTGGTCGCGCCGGCTCGCCGCCGCGCAGACCATCGCGGTCGTCGAGGAGGGCGGCCGGACCGTGTCGCTCGGCGACATCCTCGGTCCGGAGTTCGCCGCCGCCCCCGCCCTGCTGTTCGGCCCCGACCAGTTCCACCCCTCCGCCGAGGGCTACCGGGCGCTCGCGGGCGTCCTGGTGCCGTCGGTGCTGGCGGCGCTCGAGCCGGCTCCCGAGGAGCCGGGACTCGAGGCCTTCCGCGGCGAGGGCGTCCTGCCCGTCACCCGCGCCGCGCTCCAGGCGGTCAACGAGCCCGGCACCGAGCTGGGCGGCACCGAGGTCGGCGGCCGCCGGGCCGGCGTACGCGGCCTGTGGGTCGAGCTGCGCCACCGCCGCTCGCGCCGCCACGTGCCCGGTGAGGCGCCCGAGGCGCACGAGAGCGCGCCCGACCCGGCCTGACGCCTCACATCTGTATGACCCGGTTGGGGTGGACGGCTCGGGTGGGTTCGGTTCAACTACCGAATTTGCAGGGCCGGACGCGGTTTCGGAACGAATTCGGTAGTTGAACCGCCCATCCCCGAGCTGCCCTGTGGAGAGGCTGCCCGCTTGTCGGCCGGAGCACAGATGCTGGCTCGATGGAGTTGCACATCGAGCGTCGAGGTGTCGTGGTCCCGGTACCGGTCGATCCGCTGGGGATCGACGGCCCGACACCAGGACGGGCGCGTGGACCGCGCTGGCGTCGTACGCCGGGCGCCGGGCTGTTCGTTCCCTCCGACGTGCCCGCCGACGACGAGTTCCAGCGCATCGTCGAGGCAGTGGCCGGAGCGCCCGAGGGCTCGGGCGCCACTGGATGGGCAGCCCTGCACTGGCAGCGCGCTCGATGGTTCACCGGACGCACCGCTCGCGGCGATCCACTCCCCGTGCCGCTGGCGATCGGCGACACCGTCCACCTTGCTCCTCGTGCCGGAGTCCAGCTCCATCGCGACTGGCTGTTCGACGGCGACATCGTCCACGTCGATGGTCTGCCGATCACGCGCGCCGAGCGATCCATCTGTACGGCGGCCCTCCGCGCGACATCCCTCGAGGACACCCTTCGCATCATCTGCATGGCGATGGCCGACGACCTCGCCAGCCTCTCGGAGATCCGGTCCTACGCGGCCCGCATCAAAGGGCGTCCGCACACCCGTCGTCTCAACGAGGCGATCGACCTGTCCGACGAGAACATCTGGTCTCCCCAGGAGGTCACCCTGCTGACCCGATGGCGGCAGCAACGTCCTGGGCGTTCGCCACGCTGCAACCCACCGATCTTCGACGGCCTCGGCAACCACTTGTTCACGCCCGATCTCCTCGACGCGGAGGCCGGAGTGGTCGGTCAGTACGACGGGGTGATCCACGAGCGCACACAGGTACGACGTCGCGACCTCGACGTCGAGGAACTGTGCCGCGACCTCGGACTCGAAGTGGTGACGATGCTGTCGAGGGACCTGCGCGACCTGCGCTCCTTCGACCGGAGGCTGGCGGCGGCGTACGAACGCGCCGCTCGGCGATGTCGTGAGCACCCGCATCGAGCGTGGACGCTCGACCAGCCCTGGTGGTGGACCGACACCTCGACCGTCGCCGCCCGTCGGGCCCTCGATGACGAGGACCGGAGGATCTGGCTCCGGCGTCAGGTCGCCTGATCCCCGGCGGTCGGGTCGGGTCGGGTCGGTTCAACTACCGAATTTGCTGCGCAGGACGCTCGAACACGACGAATTCGGTAGTTGAACCGAAAAACACGACGGCCCCGGTCCCCACCGAGGTGGAGCCGGGGCCGTCGTACGACGCGGGCGCGCCGGACCGATCAGTCCTGCTGGAGGATCGCGAGGATCCGGAGCAGGTTGGTGTAGATCCAGACCAGGCTGACGAGCAGCCCGAAGGAGGCCCGCCACGACTCGCGCTCCGGAAGACCGTTGCGGATGCCCTGCTCGACGAAGTCGAAGTCGAGGATCAGCATGAACACACCGAGGACCAGGCCGCCGATGGCGAAGACCAGGCCGAGGGTGCCGTTCTCGAAGAGCCCGACGCCGCCGCCGAACAGGCCGAGCACGAGCTCCATGAGGCTGAGCGCCACCATGCCGAACATGGCCGCGATCACGAAGGTGCGGAACTTCTGGCCGACCTTGATGTCGAAGAACTTGTACGCCGCGAGCGTGCCACCGAAGGCGGCGAAGGTCCCGATGACGGCCTGGACGACGATGCCGCCCATGCCGGACGAGTCCGCACCGTAGACCGCGTCGTACAGCTTGCTCAGGCCACCGAGGGCGACACCCTCGGCCAGCGCGAACGCCATGACCAGGCCGGGGCTGATCACCCGCTTGAAGGAGTTGACCAGCGAGAGGATGAAGGCCGCGCCGGCGCCGACGATCATGATGCCGGACAGCGTGCCGACCGCGTCGGCGTTGTCGAGGTCTGGCGTGAGGAACCACGTCGCGGCCGCGGCGAGGATCGTGATGCCGAGGGTGATGCCGGTGGACTGGACGACCGAGTCGATGGTCATCCGGCCCTGGCGGGCGGGGGCCTCGGGCGCCGGGTAGCCGGGCTGGGCGTAGCCGCCGTACTGCTGCGGCTCGCCGAAGCCCTGGTAGGCGGCGGCTCCGGAGCGGTTGAACTCCTCCGAGCGCCGGAACACCGGGTTGTTGCTCTGCATGGTCTCCTCCGCAGGCTTGCGAGTCTGCCGGGCGGCCAGGGTGGCTGCCCTCCACCTACATTCTAGGTGTCTCGATGTCGGTGCAACGTACGACAACCGAGGAAGGTTCCCCAACCTGCAGATCAGGTACGACGACGCAGCCGCACCACGGTGTCGCGCACGAGCAGCGGACCGTCGGGGGTCGCCTGCTCCCGCACGGGCGTGTCGGCGACCTCGACCTCCCACACGCTGTCCGGCTGGTCGGCGCCGAGCGCCCCGAGCACCCGGTCCGGCTCGAACATCAGGCCCGGGCCGTGGTCGTGGCGGGCGCCCGTGGTGACGTCGTCGGGGTGGTGGGCGGTCACCAGCAGCCGGCCGCCGGGCGCGACCGCCTCGGCGATCCCCCGGTAGATCGTGGCGAAGTCCGGCTGAGGGACGTGCAGGAAGCTGACCGTCACCAGGTCGAACCTGTGGTGGCCCGCGGGCCGCGGGTCGGCGAGCGCGTCGTAGAAGCCGACCTTGGTCCGGTCGCCGACGCCCTCGTCCTCCGCGTGCGCCGCGACCTTGGCCAGCGCGACCTCGGAGACGTCGACGGCGGTCACGTGCCAACCCTGCTTCGCGAGCCACACGGCGTCGCCGCCCTCGCCGCAGGCCACGTCGAGTGCGGTGCCCGGCGTCAGGTCGGCCGTCTGCTCGACCAGCCGCTGGTTGGGCCTCCCGCTCCAGACGCGGTCGGTGCCGCCGTACCTCTCATCCCAGAAGCCGGCGGTCAGCGCGTCCCGCAGCTCGGCGAGGGTCTGGTCGTGGTGGTGCTCGTGACGGTGCATGCGAACACTGTCCCGCTTCAGGTGGACATGAAGTCAAGCGCTGCTGTGAGCAGCGCCCTGCTGCCGTGGGCGGATCCGCCTTCTCCGGCTGGCGACGGCCGCCGACAGTGGGGGTCATGAGCGACGACAACCGACCTCGCACCTTCGACGACCGAGTACGACGCGAGCTGCTCCAGCAGCGCGTGCTGGTGCTCGACGGTCCCCTCGACGACGACAACGGAGTGCTGCTGGCCAGCCAGCTGGTGGCGCTCGCCGCCGACGACCCCGGCGCCGACATCGCGCTGTGGATCCACTCCCCCGGCGGCTCGGTGCCAGCGATGCTCGCGATCCGCGACGTGATGCGGCTGGTGCCGTGCGACGTCGCGACACTCGCGCTCGGCATCGCGTGCAGCGCCGGGCAGTTCCTGCTCTCCTCGGGCACCCGCGGCAAGCGCCGGGCCCTGCCCCACGCGCGGGTCCTCATGCACCAAGGGTCCGCCGGTATCGGGGGCACCGCGGTCGACATCGAGCTCCAGGCACAGGACCTGCGCCAGACCCGCGACACGGTGCTGGCCCTGATCGCCGAGGACACCGGGCAGCCGCTGGCGCGGGTCTTCGAGGACTCGCTGCACGACCGGTGGTACTCCGCCCAGCAGGCGCTGGACTACGGCTTCGTCGACGAGATCGTGACGTCGTACGACGTCCTGGTGCCGCCCCGGCGTGCGCCCCTGGGTCTGGGGGTTCCCCGGTGAACAGCTACCTCGTGCCCAATGTGATCGCCCAGCACCCGCGCGGCGAGCGGATCATGGACGTCTACTCACACCTGCTGACCGAGCGGGTGGTCTACCTCGGCACTGCGATCGACGCCGGGGTCGCGAACTCACTGGTCGCGCAGCTGCTCCACCTCGAGGCCGACAACCCGGACCGCGACATCCAGCTCTACATCAACTGCGAGGGCGGCGACCCGAGCGCGATGCTGGCCGTGCACGACACCATGCAGTTCATCCGGCCGCAGGTCGCCACCACCTGCATCGGTCAGGCGATCGCGGTCGGCGCGGTGCTGCTGGCATCGGGCGCGGCCGGCAAGCGGTCCGCGCTCCCCCACGCCCGGGTCGTCCTGCACCAGCCGGCCGCCCAGGGCCGCGGCGCCATCCCCGACCTGATCCTGCAGGCCGACGAGGTGGTGCGGGTGCGCGCCGACATCGAGCAGATCCTGTCGCGGCACACCGGCCAGGACACCGCGACGCTGCGCGCCGACACCGACCACGACCGGGTGTTCACGGCGGCCGGTGCGCGGGAGTACGGGCTGATCGACCACCTGATCGAGGAGCGCGGACCCGCGATGATCACCGGGGCGACGGGTCAGGCGGCGAGCGCCAGGGCGTAGGCGCCGCCGACCGCGGCCGGCGCGACGAGCGGCTGCAGGTCGCCGGCGACGGAGGTGGTGAGGTCGAGCAGCGTCGTACCGAGGGCGCCGAGGACGGCGGCGATCATCTCGCTGCTCGGCTCCTTGATGCCGCGCTCGATCTCCGAGAGGTACTGCGGCGAGATGCCGGCCCGGCCCGCGGTCTCGGTCAGCGTCTCGCCGCGCTCGCGGCGCAGGTCGCGCAGCCGTCGTCCCACCAGGTCCCGCCACAGCGGCTCCGCCGCGTTCTGCTCCTCGGCCATGCCTCATCGTAGGTCGGCCGAGCGGCCCGCCCGGGGTGTCCGTGGAGAGTTCTGCTCTGAGCAGAAGGGTGCCCCCGCTGGGACTCGAACCCAGACTGCGCCCCTTTTAAGGGGGCTTCCTCTGCCATTGGGATACGGGGGCGATACCTGCGGGGCGGACCTACAGGTAGGTCTGGCGAGGATAGATCGCGTGCGCACCGGCCACCCGGTCGAGGAACAGGAACCCGTCGGTGTGGTCGATCTCGTGCTGCAGCGCCCGTGCCTCGAACGCATCGGTCGCGAACGACACCGGCTCGCCGCTGCCCGGCAGCAGGCCGCGGACGGTCAGGCGCGAGGCGCGCTTCACGTCGCCGGTGAGGTCGGGGACGCTCATACAGCCCTCGCGGGCCTTCTCGTTGCGACTGGACTCGACGACCTCGGCGTTGCACAGCACGAAGGTGCCGTGTTGCGTGCGGGTCTTGGGGTGCTCGGTGACGTCGACGCAGAACATCCGCACGCCCACGCCGACCTGGTTGGCCGCGAGGCCGACGCAGCCCGGGCTGACCCGCATGGTGGCGACGAGGTCCGCGGCGAGCTGGACGATGTCGGCGGCGGTCGGGTCGACGTCGGCGCCGCGGGCCGAGAGCACCCCCTCCGGAGCGCGTACGACGGCCCGCACCCGGCCCTCGACCCCGAGCTCGGTCTCGGACCAGCCCGCGACCCGCGCGCTGCCGGCGTCGAGGTTCACAGCTCGTCGGCCTCGGCGGGGCGCAGGGTGGCGGTGACGCCGACCCGCTCGGCGCAGGCGCGGATGGCGACCTCGACGGCGGCGACGTCGGCGTCGGCCGGCAGGTCGAGCTCGGCGACGAGCAGGTAGAGGTCGCCGGCGAGGCGGGTGGTGAGGTCGGTGATGTTGCCGCCGGCCGCGGCGACCTCGGCGACGACGGCCGACACGATGCCCGATCGGTCGCCACCGTGGACGGTGAGCACCCACGCGGTGCCACCGGCGGCGGGCATGGGCCGGTCGGTGACGGGACGTACGGCGACGTCGAGGTCGCCGGCGGCGAGCGGGGCGAGGGCCCGTTCGATGGCGGCCGCGTCCGAGCCGCCGCGGCACAGCAGCATCATCGCGAAGTGCCCCCGCAGCAGGGTCATCGTGGAGTCCTCGATGTTGAGCCCGAGCTCTGCGAGGCCGGCCGTCGTGGCAGCGATGATGCCGGGCCGGTCGGGCCCGAGAACGGTGACGGCGTGCAGGTCTGTGCTCACCTGCCCATCATCCCAGCCCGTCGGGCTCCTCCCCGTCGCCGGCCTCCGGATCGGGCACCGGGTGCTCGGCGAGTACGTCGGCCATCCGCGCACGGGCACCCTCGAGCCGGGACGAGACGGCCGCCGCGGCCCAGGTGAGGTCGGCGATCGCCTCGGTCACCTCGTCGCACAGCTCGGTGGCGCGTTCGAGGACCAGGCGCGCCTCGGACCTGATCTCGCTCGCGGTGTGCTCGGCCCGCGTGGTCGCGTCGGCGACGTAGTGCCGGGCGGTCTCCTCGGCCTCGGTCATCGAGGTGCGCAGTGCCTCCGCGCGGATCACGTCGGCGTCGAGCGCGGCCGCCTCCGCGAGGTCGGCGACGAGGGCGTCGACCTTGAGCCGCCGTTCGGCCGCCCACTCGGCGACCTCCACGCGGGTGCGCTCGGCGGCGTCGCGCGCCTCGAGCACGATGGACTCGGCTGCCTGGCTGGCCTCGTCGCGCACCTGGCCGGCCAGCGCGAGGATCGCCTGGGCGTCGCGGTGGGCCTCACGGGTGGCACGCAGGGTCGCGGCGTGCTGGTCGGGCCCGGCCCGCAGCCCGCCCTCGTCTTCGGATCGACTGGACACGTGTCACTAGTGCGCGCACCCGGGCGTTTGATCCACGACGCGGCACAAAACCCTCAGTCCCGCCCCACGTAGCGGAAGCCACCCCAGTAGTACGGGTGCGGGAACCGCCGGGCCACCGCGCGCCGGGCGACGCGCAGCGCGACGGACGGAGCGGTCCCCTGGGCGAGAGCCCGGTAGAAGTGCGTCATCAGCTCCAGGGTCACCTCGTCGTCGACCGCCCACAGCGCCGCGACCACGCCCTTCGCACCCGCCGCGAGGCAGGCCGGCACCAGTCCGACCTCCTCGGCGGTGTAGTCGGGCGAGCGTCCCGAGGAGCACGCGCTCAGCACCACGACCGCTCCCTCGAGCGGGACCGCACCGGCGACGACGTCACGGGCCTGCAGCCAGCCGTCGGCGAGCCGGAGCCCCGACGAGAGCGGGTCGTCGGGGCGGAAGACGCCGTGGCACGCGAAGTGCACGACGTCGGCCGCGGCCGTGCGGTCGGCGAGTGCCTCCTTGGTGGCGCCGGCACCGACCAGGGCGTCGGCGGCCGGGAGTGCGCGCAGGATCATCTCGGCCTCGTCGGCGATCGAGGGCGCGTTCTCGTCGGGTACGGCGACCACGAGCGCCGACAGCGAGGACGCCACGGACGCCGTACCGACGGGCTCGGGCGGGGCGGCCGGCCGCGCCAGGTGCGCGTACCAGGGACCGACCTCGTCGAGCAGCGCGTCGAAGGGGACGGCGTGCAGGTGTCGGTGGCCCACGACGTGGATCCGGTCGTCGAGGTCGTCGAGCAGGTCCACGACCGGAGCGAGGAGCAGGTCGAAGAGGCCGTCGAGTGCGGCCGACGTCGCGAACCCGGTCGGTCCGCGATAGCCCGGTGCCATCAGCGTGCACTCCTGCTGCCATGCGTTGACCAGGCGGCGGGTGCCCTCCGTGGCGCTGGTCAGCACCCGGGCGTCCACGTGCCCGTCCCGCACGACGAACACGACGATGTCGTCGCCCGTGACGTGGAACTCGACGAGCAGGCCGCTCGGCACGTGCGGCAGCACCTCGCCGGCGTGCTCCTCCGGCCGCGGGGGCTCGACGGGGACGAGCGTGTCGGAGAGCACCGCCTCCAGTCGCCGTCGCTGGTGCTCGGCGGCGCCGGGAGCACCCGCGGCCCCCACCGTACGGCGCCCCGGCAGCGCCACCCTGATCCGCTTGGCGGCGCGCGCCCGGCGCAGCGCCTCGACCCGGCCCGCGTGGTCGCCCTGCTCGAGCAGCAGCAGGATGAGCTCCTCGCCGGCGGCGGTGAGCGACGGACACACCACGCTCCCGCGCTGGCCCAGCCGCTGCTCCCACCCCCGGCCGACGTCCAGCGCGCGGCGCAGCAGCGCGACGGCCTGAGGGACCCGGCCGGTACGGCGCTCGTGGCGGGCCCGGGCGACGAGCACGTCGACCTCCAGCTCGGGGATCCCGACCTGGGCGGCGCGTCGGTCCGCCTCGTCGAGCAGCGCGACGGCGGTGTCCAGGTCGGCTGCGCGGGCCGCGGCGAGGCGGGCCTGCACACCGACGGACGGCGGGGTGTCGGCCTCCTCGGCCGCGAGGACCCGCTCGCAGGCGGCGCGACAGGCGCCGGGGTCGCCGAGGGCCCAGGCCACCTCGGCCCGGAGCAGCCAGGTCCGCAGCCCCATGTGCCTGCTGCCGCACTCGCCGAAGAGCCGCTCGGCGACCTCGAGCTCGGCCGCGGCGGCGCGCCACCTGCCCCACCCGAGCGAGGCCTGGGCGCTCGCGAACGCGGCCCGGGCGGAGTACTCCACTGCACCGATCCGCACGAAGGCCTCCTCGGCCGCGCAGGCCTCGGCGTGCGCCTCGGCGGCGAAGCCGGCGCGCAGCAGGGCTCCGGAGCGGACCAGGGCGTGGAAGGCGACGTGCCACTGGGCCGCGGCCCCGTCGGGCACGACGCAGTCGAGCACCTCGAGCGCCCGGGCGACCTGCCCGGTCGCGGAGTACGCCTCCGCGACCCGGATCGCGACGGACGCGGCGCGGTCGTGGTGGCCGGAGGCGGCGTAGGCCCGCCGGGAGCGGTTGAGCTCCAGGAGGGCGTTGTGGGTGAGGCCGGCGTCGAGCGCGGTGAGCCCGCGGCGGTGCTGGACGCGCGCGATGCTGTCGGCGTCGGCCAGGGCGGCGAAGAGGTTCTCGGCCGCGTCGTACTGGCGCAGCGCGTCGGCGGACTCGCCGCGCCCGGCCCTCGCGTCGGCGAGCTGGCGCTGGACGAGCGCACCGATGTGGGACACCCGGTTGTCGCGCCGGGTGACCTGGTGGAGCTCGGTCTGCAGCCTCAGCAGGCCGGCCTCGGCCGCGTCGTACTCGCCGACCAGCAGCTGCACCTCGAACCCGCCGGCCGCGGCCCGGGCGGCCTCGACCGGCTCGCCCGCGGCGAGCCAGCTGCGGCGTGCGGCGCGGTAGGCGCTGGCGGCGACGCCGAGCTCCCCGCCGGCGACGGCGAGGTCGCCGCGCAGCTGGTGGAGCGACGCCGTCCGGGCAACGTCACGCTGGCCCTGCAGGCCGGACTCGGCCAGGTCGAGCAGGTCGGTGCAGCGCTGCGCGTCGCGGTGGAGCCAGTGCTGCGCCTCACCCAGGAGGTCGTCGATGTCGCCCCCGGCGCTGGCCGGCAGGCAGTTCCCGAGACTCACGACCCGCCGTCAGGGACGGAGGTCGAGCGTGGCGCGGACCTGGGCGGGTCCCGATGTCAGCCAGAGCTCGTCGACCCCGACGGGCACGCCGCGGGCCTCGAACCGGCCGTCGGGCGTGGACCGGACCGCGCGCCGCAGGTCGCCGCGCTCGAGGAACGCGAGGTCGAGGCCGCCGCTGCCGGGCGGGAGCATGATCAGCCCCTGCACGTCGACCTCGCCGACGGCCGAGGCCGTGGCGTCCAGCACGAACCTGCCGAGCTCGCAGTCGAAGGCGAGGTGAACGCCGCCGTCGCCGAGGGAGCGCACGCCGACGGCACCGAGCTGGGAGCGGGTGTCGTGGAGCAGCGCCGCCTCGGTCCAGTCCCGGCCGTGCCCGGGCCGGTGCAGCTGGTCGAAGACGGCCCGCAGCCGCGACCCGAGCTCGGGCGGGCGCTGGGCGAGGGGCATCGAGGCCGCCCCGTCGACGAACTCGAGGATCCACTCGACGCTCTCGAGGGTCGAGGGGTCACCGACGGCGACGTACGACGCGAGCTCCTCGGCCGCGTCGCTGGCGAGCCGGCCGTCGAGCCAGTCGATCAGCTCGGTGAAGGTGGGCCGCGCGGTCATCATGACTCCTCCCCCATGATCACGCGCAGCTTGTCGAGGCACCGGCCGCGCAGGGGGCCGATGCCACCGATCGAGCGGCCGAAGCGCTCGGCGATCTCGGCGTAGCTCGGCGCCTCCGGCTCGAAGTAGAGGGCGAGGAGCAGCTCGCGGCAGGTGCCGCCGAGGGTGGACAGCGCGTCGTGGAGCGCCGTCGTCGTGGCCCAGTCCGCGAACGGGTCGCTCACGTCGTCCGGGGTGACCTCGACCGGCGTCGTACGCCGGCTCAGGTTGCGGGTGCGCCAGGCCTGCCGGCGGGCGACGGTCATCAGCCAGGAGGCGAGCTTCTCGTCGTCGCGGAGCCGGTCGAGCGCATCGATGAGGGCCACGAAGGTGGCCTGGGTGACGTCGGCGGCGTCCTCGGCGCCGAGGCCGTTGCGCAGGGCGACGGTGTAGACCAGTCGCTCGTAGCGGCTGACCAGCTCGTTCCAGGCCTCCGAGTCACGGCGGCGGCAGCGGACGAGAAGGTCGGAGTCGGTGACGACCTCGCTGTGGCGAGGCTGCGTGCTGGCACCACGGCCGGTGGGCCGTAGCTCGGTGGCGCGAGCTGGTTGCTCGCTCAATGACGTCATTTCGGGTCCCCAAGAGAGTTGGTTGGAACGCCCCACACGTTCCGGAATATGGGAGTGCCCACGCTCGTACAACAGCGATCCGCCCGAGAGAGCCGGTCGGACCCACGGCGCTGGTCCTCGGGTCGTCTTGGGACGATAGGTGGCTCCGCGCGGCCTCGACAAGGGGGGCCTAAGTCCCTCCACAACCCGGTCGGATCAGATCGGGTGCCTGCGCGCACCAGTGCTGCGTGACCACATCCCGACCTGCCGGCGACCTCCCGGAGACGGCTCCGGACGCCCGCGTCGACGAGGTCTGGCCGCCCCGTCGGGCCTCGTCACGGACGGGCCCGGGGACGGCGGCGCGGTGCGTGCGACCGGGCGGATCCGGCTCCCACGCCCGCGGTCCTCCCGGCCACGACGCCTTGCCCCGCCCCTCACGCGGGCTTGACCCGAAGACGTTCCGCAAATTGCCAAGATGTGACAACCTCAATGGCAACAGTGAGCCGGCGCCCCGAGAACGCCGGCCACGCCCCTCACAAGGAGAACCCCGAAATGAAGACTCGCAAGATCCTCGCCGCCACCGCCGCCGCCCTCGCCGCGACCCTCGCCGTCTCGCTGGGCGCGCCCGCCTCGAACGGCTCGGTCGTGATGGCGACGCGCCCCGGCGGCTGCTGCTGACGACGAATCAGTAGGTCGTGGCGACGCCGTGCTCGGCGTCCTGGCGAGGACGCCGTGCCCGACTGTCGCGTTCGCGCACACGTAGACCACTGGCACTCGCCGCCGCCTTGAAGGCGCGGTGGGCGCCGGCATCGTCGCCGAGTGCGTCGTAGAGCTCGGCGAGCTCGCACCAGGCCTGGGCGACCCACCTGTCCACCTCGGTCTGGGCGGCGAGCAGGTCGCGAGCCTCGCCACAGACGGTGAGCGCCTCGTCCTCGCGGCCGAGCTCGACGAGCGCCTCCGCGTGGGCCAGGGCGGCCTCGGCGGCACCCAGGGAGACCTGTCCGGGATTGGCCGCGCGGGCGGTGATGGCCACGTCGAGCGCTTTCTCGGGCTGGCCGTCGAGGACCAGCGCGTGGGCCAGCACCACCTCGGCCCACGCGATCTCTGCCATCGATGCGCTGGTGCTGCGCAGCTCCTCGTGGGCCCGCTCGAGCTGGACGAGCGCGCCCGAAGGGTCCGGCACGTCGAGCTCGAGCCGCAACCGGCCGAGCTCGACCCGCAACCGGGCGAGGTTGCGCGTGTCCTGGCCCTCACCCAGCAGCGCGAGCGCGCGGGTCGCGAGGGTGAGGGCGGGCTGGGTCTGGCCGCGCTCGGAGTAGGCGATGCTCGCGTTCCAGTACGCGGCGCTGCGCGCGGCGGGCGACGCCATCTCCTCGGCCAGCTCGATCGCCTCGGCGCAGATCCGGGTGGCCCGGTTCAGGTCGCCACGCCCCATGTAGGACATCGCCACCGTCATCGCGAGCTGCACTGCCTCGTCGGTGCGCTCGAGGCCGCTGGCCACGATGTCGGGCCGGATCCGGTCGCCGACCTCGATGGCCAGCGCCAGGTCACCCGCTTCGCGGTAGCAGCGGCTCAGCGCGATGCCGCACTTGATCGCCTCGATCCCGTCGACGTCGGCGAGCAGCGCCTCGTACTCGCGGATCGCGTCGTCGAGCTGGCCCATCGCCTCCAGCGAGCGAGCCACGACGAAACGGCCGCGGGACTTCAGCTCGTCGAGCGAGACCCCCTCGGCGCGGGCGAGCGCAGCGCGGGCCTGGTGCTCGGCGTCGACCGCCTCACCGTTCTCGAGGGCCAGCTCGGCGTAGCTCAGGCCGAGCCGGATCTCGTCGACCTCCTCCTCGGAGGCGCCGGCCAGCAGTTCGCTGACCTCCATGCCGAGCCGCTCGCTGACCACGCTCAGCGCGGCGAGGGTCGGGCGGCGGTTGCCGGACTCGATGCGGGACACGTAGCCGACCGAGTAGGCCTCCCCGGCCAGGTCCGCCTGGCTGAGCCCCTGGGCCACCCGAGCTGCGCGCACGCGCGAGCCGAGCACGGCCGGATCGACCGTCCCCAGCAGGTGCGCCCAACGCGCGTCGATGTGACTCATCAAGAGGAATCCTAGGCAAACGTTCCTACGACCACTGTCAAACGCCGAGGTCCGTCCGATGTCACGCCACCGGACGTGACCCGAGGCGACGGGTCCCGGCGAGCACGTCCGACCGGGCCGGCCGGCGGAGGCCGCGCACGGCCCGCGGCGACGTACGACGACGCCCGCGGCGCAGCCCGGCGACCCGTCCACAGCGGCCTCCAGGAGCCCTGAAGGGGGCCTGTCCAGGCGCGGAAAATGCCCCCGAGAGCGAAAGTAAAATTCGAGAATTCACCCGGCTTGTCACCCGAGAACCGCGTGGAAATCGCGCCCGGGGGACCTGCGCCCGCAGGAAGATCACATCGGCCCTGGTGCCAGTGATGCTCCTGGTGCAGGTGGGGCACGTCGGGGCGGAGAACAACGCCGAACAACGACGCCAGATCTGATAAAGCCGCCCGGGTCCGGGCGTGCCGGATCAGGCCTGGGCGACCAGCGACCAGGCGATCCCGTCGAGGATGTCGGTCTCGGCGACGACCACGCCGCCGACCGCGAGGCGGGCCAGCACGCGGGCCACGATGAGCGCGCCCGCGTCGATCACGTCGGCACGCCCGGGGTGCATCCAGCCCAGGTCGCGCCGCTCGGCGACGGTCATCGCGAGCAGCCGGTCGACCTGCGCCAGCACCTCGGGGACGGCGAGCACCCGGGCGTGGATCAGGTCGCGGTCGTAGGCGGCGAGGCCCAGCGTGCCGGCGGCGATCGTGGTGTTGGTGCCGGCGACGGCGATCACGGTGCGGGCGGCGGCGGGGTCGACCGGGCACGCGTCGAGGGCGGCGTCGATGTCGGCGACGACCGCCGCGACCTCCTCGGGCGTGATCGGGTCGTGGCGCACGTGTCGCTCGTGGAGCCGAACCGAGCCGATGTCCATGGAGTGGGCGGCGCTCGGACCGGTCGCCGGGTCCCCGAGGATCAGCTCGGTCGAGCCGCCGCCGATGTCGACGACCAGTGCCGGGCTGCCGACCTCGACCGAGGACGCCGCGAGGCCGCGGACCGCCCCGTCGAAGGCCAGCCGGGCCTCCTCCTCGCCCGACAGCACCTCGGGGTCGATCCCCAGCCGGGCGTGCACCCCGGCGGTGAACTCAGCGGCGTTCGACGCGTCGCGGGTCGCGGAGGTGGCGCAGAACCGGATCCGCCCGGGCGCGACACCGGCCCCACGGATGATCCCGGCGATCTCGTCGATGGCCACCCAGGCCCGCTCCAGCGCCTCCGGCGCGAGCCGGCCGGTCGCGTCGACGCCCTGGCCGAGCCTGATCATCCGGCTCTCGCGGCGCACGCCCTCCGGGTCCGCGAGCAGGTCGCCGACGAGCAGCTTGATGGTGTTGGTGCCGCAGTCGATCGCGGCGACCGGCTCACTCATCCGGGTCGTCGGCTCCCGGAGCCACGCACGGCCCCTTGGCCCACCACTCGCCGAGGATCTCCAGCACCTCGTCGCCGAGCGGGTTGACGCCCGGGCCGGCCGCGAGCGCGTGGCCGGCGAGGACGTGCAGGCACTTGACCCGGTCGGGCATCCCGCCGGCGGAGATGCCCTCGATCTCGGGGACGTCGAAGCCGCCCGCCGTACCGATGGCGGCGCGGTCGGCGAGGTAGGCCTCGTGGGCGGCGCGGTAGGCGGCGGCGAGCTCGGGGTCGGTGCCGAGCCGGTCCTGCATCTCCCGCATCAGGCCGGACGCCTCGAGCGTGCCGATCCTCGAGTTCACCCGCGGGCAGGTGAGGTAGTACGTCGTGGGGAACGGCGTCCCGTTGGGGAGCCGCGGCTCGGTGGCGACCACGTCGGGGTTGCCGCACGGGCAGCGGTGCCCGATCGCGTGGACGCCGCGCGGGGGCCTCCCGAGCTGGGCCGCGATGACCGCCTCGTCCGCGCTGGTCATGGCGTCGCTCACTGCTCGAGGTCCTCCTTGGGAGCCTTGATCTCGTCCTTGGGGTCACGCACCTTGGTGGGCGGGTTGCCGGCGATCTTCATCGAGTCCCACACGTCGTCGTACCAGACCCTCTTGTCGGGGTCGGCGACCTTGCTGGGGTCGCCGAGCGCGGCCGAGGCGTCGAGCGGGTCGCCATTGGCGTCGACCACGACGAACGGGGTCTCGCCCTTGGCGACGTAGCCGAACCGGGCACGCGCCTGCTGGGCGACGTACGCCGGGTCCTCCCAGCGCTTCTTCTCGTCGCGCAGGTCGTCGATCTTCGCCTCGCGCTGGGAGATCTGCGCCTCGAGGGCGTTGATGTTGCCGCGCTGCTGCAGGTAGGCCCGCAGCGAGGACGCGTAGGAGACGGCCAGGACCGCGAGGACCAGGACCAGGATCGCGGCGCGGCTGGTCAGCCGCGCCTTCTGCTGGTGCTCCTTGCGGGCCCGGACCAGGGCCGCCTCGCGCTCGCGGGCGGCCTTCTTGCGCTCGGCCTTGAGCCGCTCGGCGTACCGCGGCCCGGACCGCCCCGAGACGGGGCGGCCGGGCTTGCGGGACGTACGGCGGTCGTCGGCCACGGCGGTCTCCTGGGACTCAGCCCTGGTAGCGCGGGAAGGCCGCGGCGCCGGCGTACCGTGCGGCGTCGCCGAGCTCGTCCTCGATGCGCAGGAGCTGGTTGTACTTCGCGACCCGCTCGGACCGGGCCGGGGCGCCGGTCTTGATCTGGCCGCAGTTGGTCGCGACCGCGAGGTCGGCGATCGTGGTGTCCTCGGTCTCACCCGAGCGGTGGCTCATCATGTTGCGGTAGCCGCTGCGGTGGGCCAGCTCGACGGCGTCGAGGGTCTCGGTGAGCGAGCCGATCTGGTTGACCTTGACCAGCATCGCGTTGGCCTGGCCGCCCGCGATGCCGCGCTGCAGGCGCTCGACGTTGGTGACGAAGAGGTCGTCGCCGACCAGCTGGGTCTTGGCGCCGAGCTCGTCGGTGATCGCCTTCCAGCCGTCCCAGTCGTCCTCGTTGAGCGGGTCCTCGATGCTGACGATCGGGTAGTTCGCGACCAGGTCGGCGTAGTAGGCGATCATCTCGGCGGCGGACTTCTTGGCACCCTCGAAGGTGTAGCCACCATCCTCGTAGAACTCGCTCGCCGCGACGTCGAGCGCCAGCACGACGTCCTTGCCGAGCTCGTAGCCGGCCTTGGTGACCGCCTCGGCGATCAGGTCGAGCGCGGCGCGGTTGGACTCGAGGTCGGGCGCGAAGCCGCCCTCGTCGCCGACGCCGGTGGCGAGGCCCTTGTCCTTGAGCACCGACTTGAGCGCGTGGTAGACCTCCGCGCCGACGCGCAGCGCCTCGCGGAAGGTGGGCGCGCCGATCGGCGCGATCATGAACTCCTGGATGTCGACGTTGGTGTCCGCGTGGGCACCGCCGTTGAGGATGTTCATCATCGGGACCGGCAGCAGGTGGGCGTTGGGGCCACCGACGTAGCGGTAGAGCGGCAGGTCGGCCGAGTCGGCCGCGGCGCGGGCGACGGCCAGCGAGACGCCGAGGATCGCGTTGGCACCGACCTGGGCCTTGTTGGGGGTGCCGTCGGCCTCGAGCAGGGTCTGGTCGATCAGCCGCTGGTCGGCAGCGTCGAGACCCTCGATGGCCGGGCCCAACGCCTGGATCACGGCGTCGACGGCCTTCTGGACGCCCTTGCCGACGTAGCGGTCGCCGCCGTCACGCAGCTCGACCGCCTCGAAGGCACCGGTGGACGCGCCGCTGGGCACGGCTGCCCGGGCGAAGGAACCGTCGTCGAGGAGGACCTCGACCTCGACGGTGGGGTTGCCGCGGGAGTCGAGGATCTCGCGGGCTCCGACGGCTTCGATCGCTGCCACGTGTACTGCTCCTGGAGTCGGGGACGGGCTGTCGTCTCAGTCAGCCCACGTCAGCCTAGACCGCGCCGGGTGCGGTTCCCGGCAGCACCCACCGGGCGTGGGACGGCGGGTAGGAGATGCTGTGACCGTGGCCGCACCCGATCACCCCGAGGCGATCCCTCGGACCCGTCGCCGCCCCCACCGCGTGTACGGCGTCGGGCAGGACCCCGAGCCCCGCGACTCCCTGGCCAACGAGCGCACGTTCCTGGCCTGGGTGCGTACGTCGCTGGCGCTCGTGGCGGGGGCGGTCGCCGTCAGCTCACCGGCCCTGGAGTTCTCGCTGACCGCCCGCCTGCTGCTCTCGCTCGGCCTGGTGCTCGTCGCCGGCGTGGCCCTCGGCGTCGGCTGGCACCGCTGGACCCGCACCGAGATCGCGATGCGGACCGGCGGCCCGCCGCCGGGGTTCACCGGCGGCATGGTCGTGCTCGGCGCGGTCGGCCTGCTGATGGCCGGTGCGTTGGCGAGCGCGCTCGTCCATCACTGACCGAACACGGCCCCGAACAGCCGCTCGCAGCGGGCCCGCATGTCGTCGGGCGCCAACCCCGGGTGGTCGCACCACCAGGTCACGAGGGAGCCGAAGACGCTGCTCCACACCGCGGTCATCGCGTCGAGGTCCAGGGCGTCGTCGTCGCCGGACAGCGCGAGCAGCTCGCCGACGCCCTCGCGCGCCAGCTCCTCGATCCGGTGGCGGTAGGCGCCCATCAGCTCGCCGGGCGCGCCGGCCGGCGGCGCAGTCGGGTCGTTGGCGACCCGCCACACCCAGGTGCGGCCGTCGAGGACGCGGAAGACGCCGTCGAGCGTCGCGACGGCGCGGGCCAGGCCGACCAGACCGAGCGCGGCGGACCGCTCGATCTCCGCTATCAGCAGGCCGGAGGCCTCGCCGAGGCAGCGTTCGAAGAGGCCCTCCTTGGAGCCGAAGTAGTTGTAGATCAGCGGCTTGGAGATGCCCGCCACACGCGCGACGTCGGCCATCGAGGTGGCGGCGAACCCGTGCTCGCCGAAGACCCGGCCGGCGACCTCGAGGATCTGCTGCTCGCGGTCGGCGCGGGCGACGCCCTTGGTGCCGCTGCGAGTCATGCGGATCACCCTAGCAATCGAATTGACCTCGTAGTAACTTACCCGAGAGTCAATTCGAAGGAGCCGCCATGCACGACCTGCTCGACCCCATGAAGAACCCGGTCACCTACGCCGTGCCGTTCTTCGTGCTCAGCATCATCGTCGAGCTGGCGGCGCTGAAGTGGCTCGACCACGACGACAACGTCACCGGCTACTCCCTCAAGGACGCCCGCACCTCCATCTCGATGGGGATCGGCTCGATCTTCTTCCTGACCGTGTTCAAGGTCGGCACCTTCGTCGTCTACTCCGCCATCTCGACCCACCTGGCGCCGTTCCACCTGCCCACCGACACCTGGTGGTACTGGGTGCTGCTCATCGTCGGCCTCGACCTCGCCTACTACGGCAACCACCGGTTCGTGCACCGCGTCAACATCGGCTGGGCGGCCCACCAGGCCCATCACTCGAGCGAGTACATGAACTTCGCGACCGCGCTGCGACAGAAGTGGAACCCCTGGTTCGAGTTCTTCTTCTGGCTGCCGCTGCCCTTCCTCGGCTTCGCGCCGTGGACGCTCTACGTCGCCTTCTCGGTCAACCTCGTCTACCAGTTCTTCGTGCACACCGAGACCATCGACCAACTCCCCCGCCCGATCGAGCTGGTCCTCAACACCCCCTCGCACCACCGCGTGCACCACGGCTCCGACCCGGAGTACCTCGACAAGAACTACGCCGGCATCCTGATCGTCTGGGACCGGATGTTCGGCACCTTCCAGCCCGAGCTCCAGCGTCCGACGTACGGGCTGACGAAGCCGGTCGACACCTACGACCTGCTCACGCTCGAGTACGGCGACTACGCGGCCATCGCGCGCAACGTCCGCGCCGCACAGGGCTGGCGGGAGCGGCTGGGCTACCTGTTCGGCCCGCCGGGCTGGACGCCCCCGAGCGTTCACCTGGGCGACCCTGTCGGGTCACGAACCCGTCGCCCGGAGGGATGAGGGTCCCGACGAACCCTCGTCAATCTCGGGACCGGACCCGGAAGGCCACTCGACCCCCATGCCACGAAGCACCTCGCCCCGACGACTGCGCCCGCTGTCCGGCGCGCTGCTCGCCGTCGCGCCCCTCGCCGCGACCGCGCTGTCCTGCGTGTCCGGCACCGCCGCGCCGCTGCCGGCGGCCATTGCCAGCACCACCGCCACCACCACGGCCACGGCCACCACCACCGCCCAGACCGGTCCGTGGTTCGAGCGGCTGGCGACGTACCCCGTGTTCCAGAACGTCCCCGCGGGCGTCGACCCGAGCGCGCCGACGGTGGCCGAGATCTCGGCGGTCTCGGCGGACGGCACCACGCTCGCCTACACCGACGCGCTCGGTGGACGGATCGGGTTCCTCGACATCACCGACGCGAAGCACCCCGTCGGCCTCGGCAGCCACGACGTGCGCGGCACCACCGACGACAGCCCGACCTCGGTCTCGATCGTCGGCGAGAACGCACTCGTCGTGGTGGACGAGAGCACCTACCCCGGCCTCGAGGACACCCCGTGGGCGGGCGAGGGGCCGGCACCCGGCGTCCGCGGTGGACGCCTCGACATCGTCGGCCTCGACGCACCGCACGACCTGGTCGCCACCATCGACCTCCTCGGCCAGCCCGACTCGATCGCGATCAGCCCCGACGGCACGTACGCCGCGATCGCCATCGAGAACCAGCGCAACGAGGCGGTCGCCCCCGCCGGCGGCGACGAGGGCGACCTGCCCCAGCCGCCCGCCGGCTTCGTGCAGGTCATCGACCTCACCGACCCCGACCCGGCCCACTGGACAGCCACCCCGGTGACGCTCTCCGAGACCGACCTGGCCGGGCTCGACACCCCGCAGGACGCCGAGCCGGAGTACGTCGACATCAACGCCGACAACCAGCTCGCGCTGACCCTGCAGGAGAACAACGGCGTCGTCGTCATCGACCTCGCCACGGCGAGCGTCGAGCACGTGTGGAGCGCCGGCAAGGCTCAGGTGTCGGGCATCGACACGACCAAGGACGGCATCTTCAACCCGACCGCCGGCATCGACCTGCCCCGTGAGCCCGACTCGATCCAATGGGTCGGCGACGGCCTGGTCGCCACCGCCAACGAGGGCGACTGGAAGGGCGGCACCCGCGGCTGGACCGTCTTCGACGCCGCGGACGGCACGGTGAGATGGGACGCCGGCAACAGCTTCGAGCAGATCGCCACCCGCCACGGCCTGTTCAACAACGACCGCGCCGCCAAGAAGGGCTCCGAGCCCGAGGGCCTCGCGTTCGACGAGATCGGTGGTACGCCGTACGCCTTCGTCGGCTCCGAGCGCAGCAACTTCGTGGCCGTCTACGACATGAGTGACCCGGTCCACCCGTCGTTCGTCCAGGCGCTGCCCACGACCAACGGTCCCGAGGGCCTGCTGCCGATCCCGGGCCGCGACCTGCTCGCGGTCTCCTCCGAGACCGACGATGCGAGCGTCCTGGTGCGCTCCTCGGTCGCGCTGTACGAGCTCGGCACCACGAAGCCGGCCTTCCCGTCGATCGTCTCCGCGGACGAGGAGGGCACCGCGATCGGCTGGGGCGCGCTCGGCGCGCTGAGCCCCGTGCCCGGCGACCCGCAGCGGGTCTGGGCCGCCAGCGACGCGGCTTACAAGACCGGCCGGATCTACTCGGTCGACCTCGGCCGGCACCCAGCCGTGATCGACGACGTGCTCACCGTCACCCAGGACGGCGCCCCGGTCGCGATCGACGTCGAGGGCATCGCAGCCCGCGCCGACGGTGGCTTCTGGCTGGCCGAGGAGGGCGCCACCGGCCCGGCCAACCGGCTGCTGCGCACCGACGCGTCCGGCGCGATCCAGCAGGCGGTCAGCCTGCCGGCCGATGTCGCCGCAGGTCTGGGCAAGTGGGGCCTCGAAGGCGTCACGGTGACCGGCTCGGGCGCGAGCGAGACCGTGTACGTCGCCCTGCAGCGGGCGCTGACCGGAGAGACCGCCCCGCGGATCGGGCGCTACGAGCCGGCCACCGGCCGGTGGACGTGGTTCGGGTACCCGCTCGAGACCACCACCGTCCCCGGCGACTGGGTCGGCCTCTCGGAGATCACCGCCGTCGACGCCGACACCCTGGCGGTCGTCGAGCGCGACAAGCAGAACGGCACCACGGCCGCGATCAAGCGCGTCTACGCCGTCGACCTCCCGGCCACGACCACCGGCGCCGTGACGCCCCTGACCAAGCGCCTGGCCGTCGACCTGCTACCGCGGATGACCGCCCTGGGCGGCTGGACCCAGGAGAAGCTCGAGGGGTTCACCATCACCGCCGGCGGCGAGGCGATCGCCGTCACCGACAACGACGGGCTCAAGGACGCCACCGGCGAGACCCAGCTGTTCCGGCTCGGCGCGGCGTCGGCGTACTTCCCCGCCCCGCCGGCCGGCGGGCCGTCGGCCGCCTGCACCACCGCCCAGGCCCAGGCCGTCCAGGCGGCGAACGCCGCGACCCAGGCCGCGGCCAAGGTGACGAAGCTGAAGAAGAAGCGGAAGTCGGCCGCCAAGGCCCACCACAAGGCGAAGGTCGCGAAGCTGAAGAAGAGGCTCACGAAGGCGAAGGCGGCCAGCAAGCTGGCGGCGAGCGCCTCGAGCGCGGCCCAGACAGCGGCGGCGAAGGCCTGCTGATTGAACGGTACGCCGGCCCGTCCCGCTCGCGGGGCGGGCCGGTGTGCGTCAGGCCTCGAGCCCGAGCTCGGCCATCCGGGCCATGTGCCGCTCGGTGAGCCGGGTGAACATCCGGCCCATCGCGGCCAGGTCGAGGCCGGGACGGTCGACGCCGCCGGCGAGCAGCGCGGTCAGGGCGTCGCGGTCGGCGGCGACCCGCTGGGCCTGGGTGAGCGCCTCCCCCATCAGCCGGCGCCCCCACAGCGCGAGCCGGCCGCCGAGGCGGGCGTCCTGCGCGATCGCGGAACGCACCCGGTCGACGACGAAGGCCGCGTGGGTGCCCTCCTCCATCGTGGACACGACCAGGTCGCGGGTCTCGGGGTCGAGGTAGGCCGCGATCTCGCGGTAGAAGTCGTTGGCGAGCCCGTCGCCGACGTACGCCTTGACCAGGCCCTCGTACCAGTCGGCCGGCGCGGTGTGCTGGTGGAACGCGTCGAGCGGCTCACGGAACGGGAGCATCGCCTCGAACGGGTCCGCGCCGAGGGCGCGGAGCCGGTCGTGGAGGGCGTGCACCTTGGTCAGCTCACCGCTGGCCATGGTCGCGAGGTCGACCTTGTCGGCCAGGCTGGGCGCCAGCTTGGCGTCCTCGGCGAGGCGCTCGAACGCCGAGATCTCGCCGTACGCGATCGCCGCCAACAGGTCGACCACGGCCTCGCGGTAGGCCGGATCGTCGGCGGCGGTGGGAGCGGTCGCGTCGGCGGATTCAGCCATGCGCCGAGCGTACAAGTAGACTCGGGGGTAGCGAGAGCCTGCCCGCACCCTCACCGGAGCGCGCCGGCCCGCCCGGGCACCCGCCCACGTATGTGCGCGGCTGAGTGTGAACAGCCGCATTGATCTGGCGCCATGCCGACCGGCTGACGACACTCACGAAAGCGAACAGAACACTGACTTCCAACGACACCACCGCCGCGCCCACCACCGAGACCGCGGCGGAGGCTCCGACCTTCCGCGACCTCGGCGTGATGCCGAAGATCTGCGACGCGCTCGAGCGGGCCGGGATCACCCACCCCTTCGCCATCCAGGAGATGACCCTCTCCGTCGCGCTGATGGGCACCGACCTGATCGGCCAGGCGCGCACCGGCACCGGCAAGACCCTCGCCTTCGGCATCCCGGTCATCCAGCGCAGCGTCGCGCCGAGCGACCCCGACTACGCCGAGATCCCGCAGGGCAAGCCGCAGGCCCTGATCGTCGCGCCGACCCGCGAGCTCGCTCTGCAGGTCTCCAGTGACCTCGAGATCGCCAGCCGCGACCGCGGCCTGCGCGTCCTCACCATCTACGGCGGCGTCGGCTACGAGCCGCAGATCGAGGCCCTCGAGAGCGGCGTCGACATCGTCATCGGTACGCCGGGCCGCCTGATCGACCTCGCCAACCGGAGGGTCCTCGACCTCTCCCACGTGCACGCGCTGGTGCTCGACGAGGCCGACGAGATGCTGGACCTGGGCTTCCTGCCCGACGTCGAGAAGCTGCTGCGGATGACGCCGGAGACCCGGCAGACCATGCTGTTCTCGGCGACCATGCCCAGCGCGATCGTCTCCCTGGCCCGCATGCACATGCGGCACCCGATGAACATCCGCGCGGAGTCGTCGTACGAGAACGCGACGGTGCCCGCCACCGCCCAGTTCATCTACCTGGCCCACGACCTCGACAAGCCGGAGATCCTCGGTCGCCTGCTGCAGGCCGAGGACGCCGACAAGATGATCGTGTTCACCCGCACCAAGCGGCAGGCCCAGCGCGTGGCCGACGACCTCGTCGAGCGCGGCTTCAAGGCCAGCCCGCTGCACGGCGACATGGCGCAGGTCGCGCGCGAGAAGGCGCTGACGAGGTTCCGCGAGGACAAGATCAAGGTACTCGTCGCCACCGATGTCGCGGCCCGCGGCATCGACGTGTCGGGCGTGAGCCACGTGGTCAACTACACCTGCCCCGAGGACGACAAGACCTACGTCCACCGGATCGGCCGCACCGGCCGCGCCGGGGCCTCCGGCATCGCGATCACCCTGGTCGACGCGACCGACGTGCACCGCTGGAAGATGATCAACAAGGCGCTCGACCTGCCCTTCGACGAGCCGCTCGAGACCTACTCCACCTCCGAGCACCTCTTCCACGACCAGGGCATCGCCCCCGGCACCAAGGGCCGGATCGCTCCCCCGGCGCCGCCGGCGCCCAAGGGCGAGCGGTCGGAGCGCTCGGGCGAGCGTTCCGAGCGTCGCTCGAGCGAGCGCAACCGGACCCGCACCCGGACCCGCACCCGCGGCGGCAAGCCGGTCGAGGGCGGCGCCGAGGCGTCGGCCGAGGCCAAGGACGGCGAGGGTACGCCGGCCGAGGGCGGCGAGCGTCCTGCCAACCGCAACCGCCGGCGTCGTCGCCGCAGCGGTGGCGGCAACGGCGCGAGCGCTCCGGCGGAGACGCCGAGCGCCTGACCTGACAGCAAACGGAAGGAGCCCGGACCACTATGGTCCGGGCTCCTTCTGTGTTCCAGGGCTCACGGTCCCCGAGGGAGGCTCCGGAGCGCCGATCGACTCAGCTGGCGAGCGGCTCGACCCAGACGTTGCCGACGACCACCGGGTGGTCGCTGATGCCGTTGTAGACCTTGGCGTAGTCGCTGAACTTGCTGCCGGTCCAGGTGGCGAGCATCCAGTCCGGGCCGGCCTTCGGGGGCACCGGGCAGGGCTTCTTCTTCGTGCCGCCGAGGGAGACCAGGTCGGTCGCCTTGGCGACGCGCTGGCAGAACTCGACGCGCTCGTTCATGTCGCCCATGACCAGGACGGGCTGGCCCTTGGCGCCGAGGCGCTTGATGAGCTTGATCTCACGCTCGGTCGAGACGTCGCGCTCGTGCTCCAGGCCGCCGGGGGCGTTGTGGATCGCGATGACGTACAGGACGCGCTTGGTGGCGCGGTTCTTGAGCTTGACCCACGGGATGGCGCGCATCTTGCCCATCGACGGGCGGTAGATCTGGCCCTTGTCGAGGGCCTCGAACTCGTCGGTCTTCCAGGCGACCTGGATCGCGCCGCTGAAGTTGTCGAGGGTGCGGCGCGGCCAGAACTTGAAGCGCGAGAGGCGCTTGCGCAGCACCTTCAGCTGGGACTGGTGCACCTCCTGGAAGGCGACCACGTTGCGCTTACGCTGCTGGACCTGGGTGGCGGCGGCGTTCGCGCGGCCCAGGCCGCCGGGGGCCATCGAGGCGGTGAGGATGTTGAAGGTCATCGCGCGGACCTCGAACCCGCCGCCCTTCTGCGACGCGGTGGGAGCCGGAACCGGCTCCACGGCGGCCGCGGTGGCGCTCTGGGTGTGCGCCAGCGTGGCGCCGAGCGCGAGGACCATCAGCGCGGCGACGATCTTGGCAAGGTGCTTTCCGTACGGGGCGAGCATCCGGGCACCCTAGGCAGAAGCCCCCCGAGCAGGGCAAATCGGCTCGGCCGCCGCCGTGGGGCTGGCGGGGCTCCTGGTGCTGCCGGGTCAGGCGGTGACGACGACCGTGGTGCCGACCGGGGCGAAGTCCCACAGCGCGATCGCGTTGGGACGGTCCTGGCGGATGCAGCCGTGCGAGAGCGGGGTGCCGAGCTGGGCCCGGGTCTGCACCGGCTTGCCGTCGTCGACCGGGATCGTGTGGAAGCCGATCGCGGCGCCCTCGTTGCCCTGGGTGAACCGGACGAAGTACTCCATCGTCCCGGAGTCGTCGACGCCGATGGCGTGGCGGCTGCGGGAGTAGACGGCATAGGTGCCGGGATCGAGGTTGTCCTCGACGCTGCCCGAGACACGGTAGGTCCGGGCCACGTCGCCGTCGCTGTCGACCAGCCAGACCCGCTGGCGGCCCTCGCTGAACACGATCCGGCGCCCGCTCCCCGAGCGCGCGGGCAGATCGGTGGAGTCCGAGACCGCCGCGATCCGAGTGCTCGCGTCGGCCAGGTCGCCCGTGAGCGGTGCCTCGAGGGCGGTGCGGTCGTCGGCCTTCGGGGTGTCGGTCGCGGCCTGCTTCGGCGTGGTCGGCGTGGTCGGCGTGGCCGCGGCCGGTGTGGTCGGGGCGTCCTGGCCGGCGGCGGCCGGCTCCTCGGGCTCGCCGGGGAGCAGCCCGAGGCCACCCGCGACCGCGACGGCGGTCACGGTGAGGGCGGCGGCCACGGCGGTGATCCGGCCGTAGCGCGGTCGCGCCGGCGCGGCGCGACGCCGGCCGGCCTGCTGCCGGGCACGGTGTCGCCCCGGGTCACGGCGGGCAGCGTGCTTCGACACCTGGCTCAACGTGCCGATCGGGCGAGCAGGGAGCCCGCCACCTCGCGGTAGGCCTCGGCGCCCTTGCTGGTGCGGCTGGTCGCGAGGATCGAGCGACCCGCGGCCGGCGCCTCGGCGAACTTGATGGTCTTGGGGATCGGCGGCTCGACGACCTCGAGCTCGTAGGTCTCCGAGATCGTGTCGAGCACGGCCCGTGCGTGGTTGGTGCGACCGTCGTACAGCGTCGGCAGGACGCCCCACACGGCGAGGTCGCGGTTGGTGAACCGGCGTACGTCGTGCACGGTGTCGAGCAGCTGGCCGACGCCGCGGTGGGACAGGGTCTCGCACTGCAGCGGGATGAGGACGCCGGTCGCGGCGGTCAGCGCGGCGACGGTCAGCACGCCGAGGGAGGGCGGGCAGTCGAGCAGCACCCAGTCGTAGCTGCGACCGCTGGCCTGGAGGTCCTCCATCACGCCGCGCAGCACGTGCTCGCGGCCGGTGCGGGTGAGCAGGTCGGCCTCGGCGCGGGCCAGCTCGATGGTGGCCGGCAGCAGGTCGACGCCGTCCTCGGTCTCGAGGATCACCTCCTCGACCGCGGTGCCCTTGGTGAGCACGTGGTGCACCGACAGCTCGAGGTCCTCGGGGTCGATGCCCAGTGAGAACGTCAGGCAGGCCTGGGGGTCGAGGTCGACGAGCAGCACGCTCTGCCCGCGCTCGGCGAGGGCCGCTCCGATCGACGCGACGCTGGTCGTCTTCGCGACGCCGCCCTTCTGGTTGGCGACAGCGAGGATCGTGGGAGCCGCCTGCACGCTGTTCATCGGGACCATCATGCCCGATCGGGCCCTAGGGTTGCGGCATGCCCACAGCTCTCGTGACCGGCGCCACCGCCGGCATCGGCCTCGAGTTCGCCCGCCAGCTCGCCGCTCGCGGCGACGACCTGGTCCTGGTGGCCCGCGACGAGGTCCGGCTCGCGTCCGTCGCGGGCGAGCTCCGGTCGTCGTACGGCGTCGGCGTGGAGGTGCTGCCCGCCGACCTCACCTCGCTCGAGGCGCTCGGCCGGGTCGAGGCGCGGCTGGCGGACCGCGGCGCGCCGGTCGACCTGCTGGTCAACAACGCCGGCTTCGGCCTCAAGGAGCGCTTCCTCGACAACCCGGTCGACGTCGAGCAGGCCCAGCAGGACGTGCTGGTGCGCGCGGTGCTGCGGCTGACCCATGCGGCGCTCGGGGGCATGGTCGAGCGCGGCCGCGGCGGCGTGATCAACGTGTCGAGCGTCGCCGCCTTCCTCCCCCGCGGCACCTACAGCGCCGCGAAGGCGTGGGTGAACTCGTTCAGTGCGTGGGCACACCAGGAGTACGCCGGACGGGGCGTCACCGTGATGGCGCTGTGCCCCGGCTTCGTGAAGACCGAGTTCCACCAGCGCCTCGGCATCGACCGCGACGCCTCGGCGCCCCGGTTGCTGTGGCTGGAGCCCGACCGCCTGGTCCGCGACGCACTGGCCGACTTCGACCGCGGCCGCGCGATGTCGATCCCGTCGAAGCGCTACAAGGCGATCGTGGCCGGCACCCGCGTGGTCCCGGGCTCGGTCCTGCAGCGGCTGCAGTCGCTCGGCCGGAAGTGACGTTGAGTTGCCCCGTCCTACGGGTTGAGTTGCCACTTTCTCGCCGTTGAGTTGCCGGTCCCTCGGCACTCAATGGCGAGAAACCGGCAAGTCAACGGTGAGGATGCGGCAACTCAACCATTCAGCCTTCCCCTGCGATGAACGCGCGGACGGCGTCGGCGACGAGCTGGACGGCGATGGCGGAGAGCAGGAGACCGGCGATACGGGTGACGAGCAGGACCCCGCCGTCGCGGATCAGGCGCAGGATCGGGAGCGAGTAGCGCATCGCGGCCCACAGGGCGACGTGCACGCCGGCCACGCCGAGCGCGACGGAGACGCCGTCGCCCCAGGTGTCGATGTCCTGGACGAAGAGCATCGTGGCGACGATCGCGCCGGGGCCGGCGAGCAGCGGCGTACCGAGCGGGACGAGAGCGATGTTGGCATCGGCGGACGCGGTCAGCTCGTCCTGCTTTCCGGTCAGCAGCTCGAGGGCGACCAGCAGGAGCAGCAGGCCGCCGGCGCACTGCAGCGCGGGCAGCGAGATGTGCAGGTAGTTGAGGATCTGCTGGCCGAACAATGCGAACAGCGTGATCACCAGGAAGGACACCGCGACTGCCTGCCAGGCGGCACGCCGTGCCGTGGCCGGGCTGCGGCCGGCGGTCAGGGACAGGAAGATCGGCACCGTGCCGACCGGGTCCATGATCACGAAGAGGGTCACGAACACCTCGACGAGCAGCACGCCGTCGATCATCGGCGGACCCCGCCCGCGAGTGCGGTGGGCGAGCCGAGCGCGGCGGCCCGCTCGAGGAGCCGGGTCAGCTCGCCCGGCGAGGTGGTCTCGCAGCCGAGCTCGTGGCCGGTCTTGCCCGTGCCGTGGTGGTCGCTGGAGCCGGTGACGAGCAGCCGCAGCCGCGAGGCGATCCCCCGCAGCCGACCGCGTTCGAGCCTGTCGTGGTCGAGGTGGTCGACCTCGATGCCGCCCAGCCCCGCCTCGGCGAGTACGGCGAACGCGGGCTCGTCGAGGACCGACGCGGAGCCACGGCCCCACGGGTGGGCGACCACGCTGACCCCGCGGGCGGCGGTGACCAGCCCGATCATCTCGACGAGGTCGGCGGCGTACCGGTCGACGAAGGCTGGCCCGCCGTCGGAGAGGAAGCGCGCGAACGCCTCGTCGCGGGTCCTCACCGCACCGAGGCGCACCAGCAGGTCGGCGACGTGGGGGCGACCGGTGACCCGGTTGTCGGGGCTCACCTCGGCCAACGCCTCCTCGGTCGCCGGGATGCCGAGCTCGCGCAGCCGGGCGAGCATGGACGGCACCCGCGCCTCACGTCCCTCGACGATCCGGCCCAGCTCGGCCTGGAGGCCGGCGTCCTCGGGGTCGGGTAGGTAGGCCAGCAGGTGCACCGCGGAGCCGCGGAACCGGGTGCTGACCTCGATGCCGCGGACAAGGCCGATCCCGGCCTGCTCCGCCGCGGCGGCCGCCTCGTCCCACCCGGCGGTGGTGTCGTGGTCGGTGAGCGCCACCACCTCGAGCCCGGCGGCCGCGGCCTCGCGCACCAGGTCGGCGGGCGAGGACGTGCCGTCGCTGACACTGGAGTGGGTGTGGAGGTCGATCGTCACCGTACGAGGCTAGTGCTCCGGTCTGATGTGCGTCAGGCGGCCACGCGCTCCCGCTCCGCGGCCTCGACCCGCTCGGTGGCGGTCCGCTCCGGCAGGACGAGGGGCGTGCTGGCCTCCCGCGTCTTCGGGGTGACCAGGTAGGCGACCAGCACCGCTGCGCCGATCCGCGGCAGCTCGGCCAGCGAGCGGTAGGTCAGGTGCAGCGTCTCGCAGCGCGGGGAGAACTTGGCCTTGAAGGCGTGCAGCGAGGCGAAGCCGTAGAGCGGCTCGAGCACGCGCGCCGAGCGCTCCAGTACGCGCTGCAGCCAGCCGTCGGGCTCCCCCGTGCTCCGCGCCAGCGGCGCCGCCGACAGGGACACGACGCGGGCACCCTCGGCCCGGAAGGCCAGGCAGGACTCGGCGATCAGGAACTCGATCACCGGGCGAAAGCCGTCGTCCGGGCGGCGCATCAGGTCGAGCGTCCACCCATCGATGTGCCCCTGCCCGGCGTGGACCGGCAGCCACGAGAGGAAGCCGTGCACCCGGTCGTCGGCGTCGAGAGCCAGCGCGACCCTGACCCGGGGGTCCATGGCGTGGTCGACACCGCCGAGGGTGAAGCCGAGCTCCGGAGTGCGCTGGCGCCGCAGCCAGGCGTCGCTGATCTCGCGCACCTGCGCGACGATGCGCGGGTCGGCGTCGGCGAGGACGACCAGCTCGAAGCGGATCCCGTCGCGGGCCGCGCGGTTGCGGGCGGTGCGCACGTCCTGCCACCGCTTGCCGCGGAACTCGAGGTCGGGCAGGTCGAGGAGCGTGTCCTCGCCGATCTGCAGGCTGTGACCCCCGACCGCTCGGGCCACCGGTCCGGTGACCGCGAAGTGACTGGGGACGAGGTGCTCGTCGGCGCAGAAGGCCGCGAACTCACCGGCCGCGCGGGCCCGCCAGTCCGGTGTACCGATCGGGTCGCCGAGGGCCAGCGCGACGCCGAGGTGGCGGCGGTAGGCGAGGTAGCCCTGGCCGCGCGGGTCGTAGAGGTAGCGCACGCCGGGCCAGGTGGTCATCCACGACAGCGTGCCGCCGCCCTCGCGGCGCAGGTGCTCGACGGCCCGGTCGCGGTTGACGACGGGACGGCGCCGCGGGCCGATCACCGAGCCGATCATCAGGCCGGCGGCGACGGCGACCAGGTGGACGACGTCCGCCAGGTGCCCGACCAGGACGAGGGAGACCAGGACGTAGGCCACCAGGCCGGTCCGGGTGACCCGGCGCGCCGCCGTACCGAGGAAGGCGGTCATCACCGCGCCGACCCCGAGCGCGCCGCCCGACGGCCCGACGTCGCGTGCGTGCTGCAGCGAGTCCGGGCCGAGCGCCAGCACGAGCAGGCAGGCCGCCACCACGCTGCCGACCTGGGTCACCAACCAGAGGAGCCCCGTGCGAACCGTCCCGAGCCGCGGCTCGGCGAACCCGACGCACAGCCCGAAGCTGAGCAGCACCGGCAGGTAGCACCAGGGCGCGATCGCCAGCAGCGGGCCGGTGAGCAGCGTCCACCAGTGGCCGGACGCGAGCGCGTCCGGCCCGTAGGCCAGGGCACGGCCCCAGCCGTGGTCGAGGACGTCGCCGGTGACCGCGCCGGTGGCGACGCCGACGATGACGAGGAGCAGGAGACCCGCGACCGTGAACGGCCGGCGGCGTACGGCGGACTCAGTGGCTGGCATGTCGTCCAGCCTGGTCGCGCGGGGCGGCCGCGTCAGTGGCCCACCGTCCCGGATCGGGGGTGGTGCCCGCACCACCTCCGGGGTGGGGGTGGCCTCACAGCTCGGCGAGCACGACCACCCGGTCACCGGGCTCGGCCACCACCGTCTCCCCCTTGGCCAGGTTGACCGCGACGCCGACCCGGGACCCGGGCTCGGCCAGCCGGGCCGAGGAGAACCCGATCGCGGTCTCGCCCCGGCGGGCGGCGGCCTCGACCACGGTCGCCCAGCTCACCTCGCGCCCGGGGGCGACGTACCACTCGGCGGGGCGCAGGTAGATCTCGCTGCCCTCCTCCTCCAACAGGTCGTGGAAGACCGGCTCGATCCGGGCGTCCTCGGACAGCTGGGCCACCATCAGGCTGACGATCTCGCCGCTGACGACGACGTCGTCGATGTCGGCGACCTGGGCGAGCACCCGGTTGCGGTCGTCCATCATCTCGCTGATCACCGGCGTGCTGCTCTCGGAGCGGGCCAGGATGTCGCGCACGTGGAGCAGGGTGATCAGGGTCGTGGCGTCGGCGGCCTCGGCGTCGAGGTCGTCGGAGTAGCACAGCACGATCACCTGGTCGCAACCCGGCGGGACGTGCTCGTCGAGGACCGCACGGCGCGTGGTGCCGGCCTCGACCACGGTGACGGCGAGGTTCGCGGTCGTGGGTACGCCGGGCGCGCCGTGCTCGGTCACGACGGTGAGCGTCGAGCCGGGGGCGGCGTACCGGTCCAGCTCGCGCAGGATGATCGGTGCCCGCTCGTTCCAGCCCAGCACCACGGCGTGGGTGGGGCGGGCCGGCTCGCCGGCATGGTCCGCGAAGGCGTCCTCGGCGACGGCGGCGACCGAGCGGGGCGCGGCGGCGAGGACCGAGTCGTCCTCGGCGATCACGACGAGGGAGCGGTCCCCGACGACGGTGTCCGGGGGCGGGTTGAGCTGGACGCTGCTGCCCTGGGCGACCCCGATGACCGTCAGCTGGTCGTAGTGCAGCTGCGCGTCGGCGTACGTCGCCCCGGCCAGCGGGTGCTCCTCGAGGAAGTAGATCTCGTCGCCCTCGTAGTCGAAGAGCTCGCGGTAGACCGCGGCGGCGCCGGACTGGCGGGAGGTCTGGACGACGAGCTTGGCCACCGTCTCGCGGATGTCGAGCAGCGAGATGCCGCCCGGACGGTCGCGGCCGATCAGCCGCGCGACCTCGAGGTTGGCCGGGTCGCGCAGCTGGGCGACGACCCGCGGTCCCTCGTCGACCGCCAGCAGGGAGCGCAGCGCGAGCAGCGCCTTGATGACGTCGCGGTCGGGCTCCGCGCCGTCGCCGGACAGGACCACGACCGAGCGCGCGGAGGTGGGGCTGAGGATCGCGAGGTCGTCGATGTCGGAGGGCGCGCCGGACCGGCACACCACGCGGGTGCCGCGCAGGTCCGGAACCTTGGCGCGGATCTCCTCCTCCATCTCGACCTTGTCGCGGTCGGCGAGCACCGCCACGACCGGTCGGCGCCGGCTCTCGTTGGCGATGGAGAGCTCGCTGATCACGGTGAAGATCGAGTCCGACCAGCCGAGGATGACCGAGTGGCCGCTCTCCAGTACGACGGACCGGCCGCGGCGCAGCTCGGCGATCCGGGCGTCGATGCCGGCCGCGATCACACCGATCAGGGCGCTGACGATGAACAGGCCGGCCACCGTGAGCACGAGCATCGTGAGGATGAAGCTCCAGCGGGCGCCGGTGTCACCGGCCACGGTGCCGGGGTCGAGCGCGTGCAGCAGCGCCTGGAAGGCCGCCTCCCAGAACCCGAGCTGGTCGCGGCGCATCCCGGACACCACGTCGATGACCGCGAAGACCACCACGAGCAGCACGGTGACGGCGAACAGCCAGGCCACCAGGGCCGGCGTACCTCGGGACATGGTGTTGTCGAACCCGTAGCGCAGCCGGGCCCGCAGGCCCGTGGATGCGGTCCGGGTGCGGACGGGCAGGTCGGATCGCTGTGCGATCGCCTCTGCCGTACGACGCTGCAGCGCCTGCGCGTTCCGCGCCATGCGGGCCTCCTCGTGGTCCGCAGGGGATGCTCCCGCATCCGGGCTCCCGCGCGAGCGGGAATGGCGAAACTCAGGACCGTCACCAGGAGGGTGCGGGCCCTCCGAACGGCAGCGCGACCAGCTGCGGGCCGGTGGCGGAGATGTCGCGCAGGATCCAGTCGTCGCGCAGCAGCAGGATCGCGGAGGCCGGCCGCAGCACCAGCCACAGCCAGCGACCACCGGCCTCGCCCGCGAGCACGGAGCGGTCCCACTCCCCCGGCGAGGTGCTGACCGAGACCGGCCACAGGCCGACGGGGTACTGGTCGACGCGGACCCGGACCGGCGGTGGGCCGTCGCCGACCTCGTGGCCGGGGTCGAGCAGCTCGGCGTCGTCGGGGGTGGTCAGCCCGGCGACCCGGGCGCCGAAGCCGGTGCCGGGCTCCTCGCTGATCACCATCACGTCGACCGGCCCGTCGAGCTGGCTGGTGCCCGCGACGCACGCCATCGTGGCGCGGGTCGCGGCGCCGTCCGAGACGACGGCAGCGAAGTCGCTGACCGACCAGCCGGGGCCGAGCGGCCAGGGCAGGAAGGTCGGGAACGACGGGCCGACCCGTTGGAGGTGGGCGGCGAACTCCTCGTAGGAGGAGGTCGACGGCCGCCAGAGCGGTACGACGAACCCGTGGTCCGGGCACGACCAGCGACCGTCGCCCACCTCGGCCACGGGCGTCGGGCAGCGTGGGCACTCCACGCGCACCCCGTCAGGTCCGCCCACCGGCGGACCGGGCTCATCGGTCGGCATGTTCGACACCGTGCTGCGCGATGCGCCGTTCGTCAAGCACCCGGGTCGACCTGTCCCGAGATCAGCTGTTCCAGCGCTGCAGGACCGGGGTCTCGCGCTCGTGGCCGAGCTCGGAGAGCGTCGCGGTGTCGAGGCGGAACAGGCGCCCGTCGGCGACCGGGAGGCCGAGCCAGCGTGCGGCGAGGGCGCGCAGCACGTGACCGTGGGCGAACACCAGGACCGGGCCGCCGGCGGCCCGGATCCGGGCCACGACACGGTCGCAGCGGACCGCGACGGCGGACGCGGTCTCGCCGCCGGGGCTCGGGTGGGTCCAGATGGTCCAGCCGGGCACCTGCTCGCGGATCTCCGCGGTGGTGCGGCCCTCGTAGTCGCCGTACCCCCACTCGAGGAGGTCCTCGCACACCTCGGCGTCGGGGAACCCGGCCAGCTCCGCCGTACGACGGGCGCGCTGCAACGGACTGGTCAGCACCTCCGCGAAGGTGGTGCGGGCGAGGCGGCCGGCGAGCCCGCGCGCGACCTCCTCGCCCTCGGGGAGCAGCGGCAGGTCGGTGCGGGACGTGTGCCGTCCCGAGACGCTCCACTCGGTCGCCCCATGCCGGGCCAGGAAGGCGGAATCGGCCATGCCGACATCCTGCCAGCCACCCCCGAGCAGTGGCAGGATCCCCCGCATGCCCACCACCCTCCACCGCTACCGGCTCGCGATCGCGGCCGGGTTCGCCACCCAGGGCTTCGTCTTCATCGGCCTGACCACCCGGCTGCCCGACATCAAGGACCGGTGGGACCTGTCCGAGCTCGGGATCTCCGGGGTGCTGCTGGCGATCGTGCTGCTCGCCGGCGCCGGCTCGGTGCTCGCGGAGAGGCTGTCGGTGCGGGCGGCCAGCGCCCGGGTGCTGCGGGCCGGGCTGGTGCTCGTCGCGGGTGGCGCGGCACTGATGCTCGCGGCGCCGGTGTGGGCGGCGTACCTCGTCGGGGTGGGGGTCTACGGCGTCGGGCTGGGCATGGTCGACGCGACCACCAACATGCAGGCGGTCGCGCTGGAGCGCCGCTACGGGCGCACGATCCTGCCGAGCTTCCACGGCGCGTGGACCTTCGGCGGCCTGCTGGGTGCGGCCGTCACGCTCGCCACCGCCGACGTCGACCTGCCGTGGACCGCGCTGATCACCGTGCTCCCGCTCGTCGTCGCGGCCGCGAGCTTCCTCCCCCGCGACACCGGTGCCGCCACCGGCAGCGCCGAGCTGGCGATCCCGTGGCGCCCGATCCTGATGGTGGGCCTCGGCATGGTCGTCTTCTACATGGTCGACACCGCCGCGCAGACGTGGGGCGCGGTCTACCTCGACGAGGTCGTCGAGGCCCCGTCACGCTGGGTCGCCCTCGCGACCCTCCCCTACCTGGTCGCCAGCCTCCTGGTCCGTCTCGCCGGCGACTCGATCGTGGAGCGGTACGGCGTCACCCCGGTGCTGCGCATCGGTGCCGTGGTCGCCTGCGGCGGACTCGTGGTGGTCACCGCCGCCCCGACCTGGCCGGTCGCGGTGCTCGGGTTCACGCTGACCGGCGCCGGGATCTCCGTGGTCGCGCCGCTGAGCTTCTCCGCGGCAGCCCGCATCGCCGGCGGCTCGGTGGAGCGGGTCGATGCGGTGATCGCGCGGTTCAACCAGTTCAACTACGTCGGCGGGCTCCTCGGCGCGGTGCTGACGGGCGTGGTCGGGAAGGACGAGCTGCGGTTCGGGTTCGTCGTCCCCATGGTGCTGGTGCTGACCCTGCTCCCCCTGGCTCGCTGGTTCGGCAACCGGGCGGGCGAGGGGGCCGACGTCAGCGCCGGGCGGTCGGCCGGCACACCCGGCACGTCGCCAGGTGCGCATTGTCCTCACCCACCGGGGTGAGGTCGTCGCGGTGCGCGATCAGCGCGCAGTCACGGCGGTGCATGGTGGTGCCGCCGCCGGCGACGACCGGGATGGCGCCGATGTCGTGGCCCTGGTCGTCGGTGCGGGCCGAGGTCGCGGTGACCTCGGCGAGCACGAGCAGGGTGTCGGCGAGGCGCTTGGACGACTCGCGGCCGTCGGCGGCGATCCGCGCCAGCCAGGCCCCGAAGTAGAGGAAGCCGCCGACGAAGGTCAGGCCGAGGCCGAGCATGCCGCCGGAGACGACGTAGGACATCTGGTCCCACTGGTACGGCGTGTTGGCGGCGCCGTACCAGCCCAGGATGATCACCACGATCCCGAGCGGGAGCATGATCGCGCCCGCCCAGAACAGCACGACCTGGAGCAGGGCGTAGTGGTTGTCCTTCAGCGGCGCGATCCCGGAGCGGGTCGACTCCCCTGCACGGGGAAGGCTGCCGGCACGCCCGGAGGGGGTGGCTGCGGTGGTCATGGGCTCAGGCCTTTCGGAGGTCGGGGAGGCCGCTGTCGAGGCCGTGGGGACAGGACGCGCCGATGCCGAGGGCAGCGGCACCGAGTCGCCGGAACCACGAGCCGGCGACCGCCGCGAGGGCGAAGGCGGCGACGAGGAGCATGCCGGGGATCGAGAACAGCTCGGGCAGGCCGGCGCTGGTCGGGGCAGCGTCGACGAGGTCGCCCGTGGGCGCCGCACCCGCGGTGGGCACGGTGCCGACCGGGACCGGGGTCGCGGCCGAGGGTACGCCGACGGAGCCGGCGGCCGGCGCGGGCGCCGGGGCTTCCGCGGCCGGTGGGGCGGCGTCGGCTGCCGCCGGCGGCGCGGCGAAGTCGATCGGCGGCACCGTGTCGACCTCGGCCCTCGCGACGCCGAGGGTGACGACCACCTTGGGCGCCAGGTTGGACAGGCCCGACACCACGCCCTTGAGCGGGCCGGCCTGGGCCGGGATCAGCTCGCCGAGCACGTTGGTCGGCAGCGCCTTGAGCAGCGGCGAGAGCAGCTGGGTGTCGATGGTGATCCGCAGGCCCTGCGACATGCTGGTGCCGGCGTCGCCGTCGACGGTGCGGACCTGCTGCGGGATCTCGATGGTCACGCCGAGCGCCTTGAGCGCGTCGAGCGGCAGCTGGTTGAGACCCGGGATCGGGGTGGTGCCCCCACCACTGGGCACGATCGCGCCGTCGGGGCCGATCCCGAACTCCTGGCCGGCGATCGCCATCTTGCCCCAGATGGCGGTACCGGTCGCGGTGCCGGTGGCGCCGTCGGAGGTGGCCTTCGCGACCGTCTCGACGCCGCCCAGGGTGATCAGGCCGCCGAGCAGCCGGACCTCGCCGAGCGTGGCCCGCGAGACCCCGACCACCTTGCTGTCCTTGGCCTCCATCTTCGAGGTCGACACGTAGCCGTCGACGTCGATGAGCGCGGCGAGCTGGGGCGGCAGCCCCGGCGCCGCCGCCGGCGCGGTCGGGGCGGTCGGGCTGGTCGCCGTGCCGGTCGGAGCCGCCCCCGGGAGGCCACCGAGCCCACCGCCGGTGAGCATCCCGGTGAGACCGGTCAGCAGGTCCATCAGGCCCGACTTCTGCGACGGGTCGGCACTCGCGCCGTCCGGGCCGAGCACGGTGCCGTCCGGCGAGAAGCCGGTCTCCGCGCTCGCCGTACCCTCGCCGGAGGTGGTGGTCATGATCGCGCCGGGGATCGACTCGTCCTTCTGCGTCGGCACGTCGCCGGGGTACTGCGAGTTGACCTGCATCGGGTAGCCGTTCTCGGTGAGCGGCGTCGGCGGCAGCCCCAGCTGCTCGCCGAAGGTCTTCAGGCCCTCGCCCACCGGGTCGCCCGGCCAGAACAGGCTGGCGCGTCCCTTGGACTCACCCGAGTCCGCCTTGACCTTGCTGTAGCCCATGTCGAACTCGACCTGGGCCTGCCCGGCGTCGACGGGGATCGGGATGCTCGGCTCGAACACCTCGACCCGGATCGGTGCCGACCAGGCCGTGGTGGTGTAGCCGCCGTACGACGTCGCGCCGCCGCCGTCGTCGTCGGCGGAGGCCGGCGTCGCAGTGGGACCTGCGGCCAGCAGCGCCAGGCAGCCGACCATCCCTCCCGTGACGGCGACCCGGAGCGTGCTGCGTGTGCTGGTCATGCTGCCCCTCCCAGGATGACGTCGGCCATGGTCTCGAGGATCTCCCCGGGCTCACCGGTGGCCACGATGCGCCCGCCGCTCATCACGGCGGCGTAGTCGGCGACCCGCAGCGCGGTCCGCGCGAACTGCTCGATGCAGAGGATGGACACGCCGGACTCGGCGATCCGGGCGACGGTCTCGTAGAGCTCGTCGACGATCAGCGGCGCCAGTCCCATCGACAGCTCGTCGAGCAGCAGCAGCGCCGGGTCGGAGGCCAGGGCCCGCGACATCGCCAGCATCTGCTGCTCACCGCCGGACATGGTGCCCGCGAGCTGGTGGCGCCGCTCGTGCAGCCGGGGGAAGTACGCGTAGGCGGTGTCGAGGACGGCCGAGGCCGGGACGCCGGCGTACGACATCAGGACCAGGTTCTCCTCGACGGTCAGGTTCGGGAACACCGAGCGACCCTCGGGGATCGTGCACAGCCCGACCCGGGCCAGCGCGTCGGACGCGGCGCCCTGCACGTGGACGCCGGCCAGGTGGATGTCCCCGGACGTCGCCTCCTTCTGACCGCTGATCACCTTCACCAGCGTCGACTTGCCGGCGCCGTTGGGTCCGAGCAGCGCCATCACCGCGCCGCGCGGCACGGACAGGTCGACGCCCCGCAGCACCTCGATCCGGCCGTACGCCGCGTGCAGGTCGATCACGTCGAGGATCGGGACGCTCACGAGGTCACCTCCAGGACCGCGGTGTCGCCGTCGCTCTCCGCGTAGCCGAGGTAGGCCCGCTGGACGTCGGGGTCGGTGCGGATCTCGGCCGGGGCGCCCGAAGCGATGATCTCGCCGAAGTCGAGCACGTGGATGTCGTGGCACACGCTCATCACCAGGTCCATGTCGTGCTCGACCATGAGGATCGAGCAGCCCTCGGCCGCGAGGTCGACGAGGAGCTCGCCGAAGGCGTCGGTCTCGGTCTCGTCGAGGCCCGAGGACGGCTCGTCGAGCAGCAGCAGCTGGGGATCGCTGGCCAGGCAGCGCGCCAGCTCCAGCAGCCGCGCGGTGCCGGTCGGGATCGAGTCGGCCCGCTCGTCGGCATACTCGGTGATGCCGACCCGGTCGAGCAGCATCTCGACGCCGACGGCGCCCCGCCGGCCACCGAACCAGGCCAGCGGCCCGCCGTGGATCTCCTGGGCCACCCGGACGTTGTCACGCACCGACAGCGAGCCGAAGGCCTCGAGCCGCTGGAAGGTGCGGCCCACGCCGTGCCGCGCCCGGCGGTGCACCGGCCAGCCGGTGACGTCCTTGTCGCGGTAGCGGACCCGTCCCTTGGTGGGCCGCTGCAGGCCGGTGATCACGTTGAAGCAGGTGGTCTTGCCCGCACCGTTGGGTCCGATCAGGCCGGTGATCACGCCCCGGTCCGCGGTGAAGGTCGCCCGGTTCACGGCGGTCACGCCCCCGAACCGGACCACGACGTCGTCGACCTCGAGCAGTGCCACGTCAGCCCACCTTCTCCACGTCGACAGCCACGTCGACAGCCATGTCGACCAGCGGTACGTCGACCGCGCCGTCCGTCCCTCCCGGGCTTCCGCCGCGGGGCAGCAGTCCCTGCAACCGGCCCTCCAGCCGACCACCCAGCGCCGGCGCGAGCCGCGCCCGCAGCCAGCGCCCGATCCGGAACAGGTGGTTCGCCAGGCCGTTGGGGTCGCGGCCCAGGAGCACCGCCCCGAACCCGATGACCGCGAACAGCAGGCCGGCCATGCCCGGCGAGGCCGCCTGGAGCTCGGGCAGCAGCATCAGCGCGACCCCGCCCAGCAGTGCCCCGGTGACCGAGGTGGCGCCGAAGACGACGGCGAGCAGGAGCACCAGCAGCGACTGGAAGTAGAGGAAGTCCGCGGCGCCGACCGTGCCGCGCAGGCCGGCGAACAGGCCGCCCGCGAAGCCGGCGATGCCGGCGGACAGGGCGAACAGGCCGACCCGGAACCAGCGCATGTCCAGGCCGAGGGTGCCGCAGGCCGACGGGCTGTCGCGCATCGCGATCAGCAGCCGGCCCAGCGCGCCGCGGCGCAGCACCAGCAGGCCCAGCGCGAGCAGCACGAAGGCGAGCACCATGAACCACACGTACGCCGTGTCCGAGCCGATCCGGAGCCCGAGGATCGAGAGCCGCTCGGCGGCCAGGGTGCCGTTGAACTTGAACGCGAACTCGGCGTTGAAGACCACCTTGTCCATGAGCACCGCGAACGCCATCGTCGACAGCGCGAGGTAGAGGCCGGTCAGCCGCAGCACCGGCAGCGCGACCAGCGCGCCGACGGCGGCCGCGATCAGCGCCGAGAGCAGCAGCCCGAGCAGGTTGGGCTCGTCGAGCTTGGCGTAGGCGAGCGCGCCGACGCCGGCGAAGGTGAACTGGGCGAGGGAGACGTGACCGCCGTACCCGGTCAGCAGGACGAGCGAGAGCATCACCATCGCGTACGTCGCCGCGACCCCGATCAGCAGCACCTGGTTCGGCGCGACGACGTTGACCAACAGCAGGGTCACCAGCAGCAGGCCGGTGCCGGAGCCGATCGAGAGGCGCATCGACGGCACCGCCGCGGTGACGATGCCCTTGACCTGGCCGATCCGCAGCTGGGCCTGGGGCATGAGCACCACGATCGCGAAGAGGAACAGCGCCGGGATGACCGGGCGGAAGGACGCCAGGAACCCGTCGGTCGGCAGGTAGCCGACGGCCCACGACTCGAGGACGCCGAGGATCATGGCGCCGGCGAAGGTCATCGGCAGGCTCTTGAGCCGCCCGAGCATCGCGGCGGCGTACGCGTTGATCACCAGCAAGGTGAGCGCGTAGTAGTCGAGCAGGACGACCGGCGTCAGCAGGATGCCGCCGAGGGCGGCCAGCGAGATCCCGATCGACCACGACAGCGCCGCGACCCGGTCGGGCTTGCCGCCGAACAGCTTGAGCAGCTCGGGGTTGTCGACCGAGGCCCGCATCGCCGTACCGATCCGGGTCCGGCTGAGCAACAGGTAGAGCCCGAACGCGACGGCGACCGCACACACCAGGGTGACCAGCTGGTGGGCGGTGACGAAGGTGTCGCCGAGCTGCCAGCCGGTGCCGGACCAGAACGGCAGCAGCACCCGGGGCTCCGGCGGCCAGATCTGCTGGGCCAGCCCGATCAGGCCGACGAGGAGGCCGACGGTGACGACCAGGGCGACGGAGACCGGCCCCTCCCCCAGCCCGCGGGTGACGAAGCGCTGGATGAACCAGCCGATCGCCGGCGCCACCACGCCGAGCACCAGGATCAGCGAGAGCACGGTCGGCATCCCCTGGCGCTGGGTGAAGTCCCAGAACACGAAGGACAGGAACATGCCGAACGCACCGTGGGCGATGTTGAACACCCGGGTGGTCGTGTAGGTCAGCACCAGGCCGCTGGCCATGATGGCGTACGCCGCGCCCGTGAACAGGCCCAGCAGCGTGAAGGCGAAGAGGGAGCCCACGATCAGCCTCCGATCCCGGAGTCGACGACGGTGCCGCACAGGTAGGTGCCGGACGAGACCTGCGACCACTGGCCGCCGCTGAACTGGATCATCTTCAGGCAGGGCGGGGTCGCCCCGGTCGAGAGGTTCATCGCGGTGTGGGCTCCGTTCCCGGTCCAGGCCGTGGTGGCACGGACGGCGTCGACGAGCGAGGCGCGCGTCAGCTTGCCGCCGAGCGCCGTCGCCTTCTCCACGAACAGCCGGGTCGCCGACCAGGCGAACAGGCCGTAGTAGTTGGGGATCGCGCCGGGCTTCACCTGCTGCAGCCACGAGAGGTACAGCTGGATCTCGGCGTTGGCCTTGTTCTCGAACAGGTCGTTGGGCGAGAACACGTAGGTGCCCTCGGCGACGGCGCCCGCCTGCTGGACGTAGCGCTTGTCGTAGATCGTCGGGTCCTGCAGGTAGAAGTCCGGCTTGAAGCCCTGCTGCTGCATGGCCTGCTGGAGCTTCACGGTGTTCTGGTAGGGCCCGTAGTAGATGACCGCGCGGATTCCCTTGTCCTTCATCTGCTGGACGTACGGCGCGAAGTTGAACTCCGCGACGTCGATGCCCTGCACGTACTTCGCCGACCACCCGGCCGCCTTCTCGTAGCCGGCAGCGAGGCTCTTGGCGTTGACCGGGGCGGCACCGGCGTTGATGTAGAGGAAGGCCGCGTTCTTCACCGCGTCCGGGTACTTCGCGGCCAGCCACTTCGCGGCCGGGTCGGAGATCAGGTTGGTGCGGATCGAGTAGGTGCCGAGGCAGGTCTTGCAGGCCTGTCGCTCCGGGTTGACGATCGTCGAGCGGATGTCGGGGATCCCGCAGGCGTCGGCCGTGGCGGCGCCGCCGGAGTCGAAGGCCGACATGGAGCCGACCGCGGCGAAGGCGTCGCTGCAGGCCTTGACGTAGGCCTGCTGGTCGGCGCCGGCGTCGGCGCGGCTGTCGAGGTTGACCAGCGCGAGCTTGCGCCCGCAGATGTCGTTCTGCGAGTTGAAGTACTCGACGTAGGCCCGCGTCGCTTGCTGTGCCGACTCGAAGATGCCCGGTACCGGTCCGGAGATGTCGGAGACGTTGGCGAGGGTGATGGTGCTGTCGGTGATGCCGGTCTGGTTCTTGAACCCGTCGCACGAGCCCGCCTTCGCCGTGCCGGTCGGCGCGCCCTTGCCCTTCGACTTGCCTCCTCCGCCACCGTCCGCGGCGCCGCCGGTCGCCCCGGCCGCCGGCGCGTCACCGGCGGTACCGGCTGCGGGTGCCTCGCCCGCAGCCGGTACGTCGCCCGCGGCCGGTGCCTCGCCGGCCGGGAGTCCGGTGTCGCCGCCGGTGCTCGTGGTGTCGCCCGCCGTACCGTCCTGGCCACTGGCTCTCGCGACGGTGGCCGGGTCGAGCTGGGACCCGCAGGCCGTCAGGGCCAGCAGCGCGAGCGCGACCGCGGCCGTGCGGCGGACCCGGCTCCGGGTGCCCGTCATCCGCTGATCCCCGAGTTGACGACGTTCCCGCACAGCCAGGTGCCGGGTGACACCTGCTGCCAGCGGCCGCCCTTGTATTGGATGATCTTCTGGCACGGCGGGGTCTCCGCGGTGCCCACCCGCATCGCCGCATGGGCGCCGTTGCCGGTCCAGTCGTTGACCTTGCGGACCGCCGCCACCAGTGACTCGCGGGTCAGCTTGCCGCCGAGCGCGGTCGCCTGCTCGACGAACAGGCGCATCGCCGACCAGGCGAACAGGCCGTAGAAGTTCGGCACCGCGCCGGGCTTCACCTGGTTAAGCCAGGACAGGTACAGCTGGATCTCCGGGTTGGCCTTGTTCTCGAACAGGTCGATGGTGGAGTAGACGAAGGTGCCCTCGGCGAGCGCGCCGGCCTGCTGGACGTAGCGCTGGTCGTAGATCGTCGGGTCCTGCATGAACACGTCGGGCTTGAAGCCCTGCTGCTGCATGGCCTGCTGCAGCTTGACGGTGTTCTGGTAGGGACCGAGATAGACCACCATCTTGATGCCCTTGTCCTTCATCTGCTGGACGTAGGGCGCGAAGTTGAACTCCGCGACGTCGATGCCCTGGAGGTAGTTGACCGACCAGCCCATCTTCCCCCAGGCCGCGGCCTGGCTCTTCGCGTTGCCGACGGCGGCACCGGCGTTGATGTAGAGCATTCCGACGTTCTTGACCGCGTCGGGGTACTGGGCCGCCAGCCACTTCGGGCCGGAGTCGGCGATCAGGTTGGGCCGCACCGAGTAGACGCCGAAGCAGGTCGAGCAGGCCGCCCGCTCGGAGGTCGTCATCGCCGCCCGGATGTCCGGGAGGCCGCAGCCCTGCGCGGTCGAGGCGCCGCCGGAGTCGAAGGCGCCCATCGAGCCGACCGCGGCGAACGCCGAGCTGCACGCCTTGGTGTAGGCCTGCTGGTCGGCGCCAGCGTCGGCACGGCTGTCGAGGTTGGTGATCGCGAGCTTGCGCCCGCAGATCGTGTTCTGCGAGTTGAAGTACTCCACGTAGGCCCGGGCGGCCTGTTGGGAGGCCTCGAAGATGCCCGGGACCGGACCCGAGATGTCGGCGACGTTCGCAAGGGTGATGGTGGTGTCGGTGATCCCGGTCTGGTTCTTGAACCCGTCGCACGAGGCCGCCTTCGCGGTGCCGGTCGGCGAGCCCTTGCCCTTGGACTTGCCGCCGCCCTTCGCGCTCCCCGCGCCGGGGGTGGCTCCGGCGTCACCGCCGGCAGCGGGTGAGCCCGCGGCGGGAGCCGCGGCACCACCGCCGGGGACGTCGCCGCCCGGCGTCGGCGCACCGGCGTCGGAGCCGCCGGCCGGGGCCGCCACGCCGCTCGTCTGGTCGGTGCCACCGCCACCGGACTGGCCGTTCACCTTCGCCACGGTCGCGGGGTCCAGCTGCGACCCGCACGCGGACAGGGCGAGGACGACGACGGACACACCGAGAAGACGCCGCACATGCGGGGGTCGAGGCATGACCGACCAACGAGCCTTCTGTGACCCAGGTCACGGCCAAAATGAAACTTGTTACAGTTTCGTCCCGGTCAGGCGCCCGTACGCCGGGGAACCATCGGGCCGCGCGGGCCGTCCGAGGCATCATGAGCACCATGCGACCGCCTTCCGCCGCCGTCACCGCCGCCCTCACCGTGCCGCTGCTGCTGGCGCTGTCCGCCTGCAGCCACGAGTCCGACCGGGCCGCCGACCGGACGACCGCGACGGCGCCGGGCAGCTCCGGCACCGCGACCGGGAGCGCGAGTGCCGCGCCGACATACCCGACCTTCGCGGCGCAGGACTACTCCTACCACCTCGAGGTGCTCTGCTTCTGCCCGCAGACCGGCACCGTCGAGGTCGTGGTGCACGACGGCGAGGTCGAGCAGGCGACCTCGGTCGACGGACCGCTCGCCGGCTCGCCCGCGCCGGAGTTCGCGCGGCTGACCATCAACGACATCCTCGAGCAGGCCCATGCCCCCGGGATCGCCAAGAAGAAGATCGAGTGGCCCGACGGCCAGGACCACCCGAGCTCGGTCATGATCGACCGGATCGCGCAGGGGGTCGACGACGAGGTGACCTACACGATCAAGGACGTGCAGACCACCGTGGTCCCGCAGGGCTGACCGGTACCCCGGTCAGCGCGGGACGAGGGCCCAGTAGTCGAGGTCGAGCAGCACGCCCGGGGCGTACTTCCCGTCCTCACCACGCAGCGTCATCGACTCGTCACGCCCCTTGGTCGCCACCAGCCGCAGCCGCAGCGCACCCACCCCCGGCGCCGCGGTCTCGGCCTTGTCCAGCACCTCGGACCACGCATAGACCGTGTCGCCCGCGAACGCCGGCGCGGTGTGCGCACCCGCGTTGATCGCAGCGACCAGCTGCGCGTTGGCCAGGCCGTTGAAGGACAGCGCCCGGGCCATCGAGATGATGTGGCCGCCGTACACCAGGTTGCGCCCGTCCGGGCGCGCCTCGGTGTTGAAGTGCACCTTCGCGGTGTTCTGCCACAGCCGGGTGGCCTGCTGGTGCTCCGACTCGGTCAGCGTGACACCGTCGACGTGGTCGATCCTCTCCCCCACGACGTAGTCGCCGAAGCGGTGCGGCTCACCGGCCGCGCCGAAGTCGTACTCGGAGAAGTCCAGCCCCTCGGGCACCACCAGGTCCGCGGGCGCCACGACCGACGCGAGCTCGGGTACGACGGCGGTCGGCGCCGGCGCATCGAGGTCCCGCTTGTGGACCATCACCCAGCGCGCCCACTCCAGCACGACCCGCTCACGCTGGTCGACCGCGGTGGAGCGGACGTAGACCACGCCGCTCTTGCCGTTCGAGTTCTGCTTGAGCCCGATCACCTCCGAGGTCGTGCTCAGGGTGTCACCGGGCACGACCGGGCGGTGGAACCGGCACTCGGCGTAGCCCAGGTTCGCGACCGCGTTCAACGACACGTCCGGGACGGTCTTGCCGAACGCGATGTGGAACGCGATCAGCTCCTCGACCGGATGCTGGTCCAGCCCGACCGACGCGGCGAACACCGCCGAGGACGGCACGGCGAACCGGGTCGGGTAGATCGAGCCGTAGACGGCCCGGTCACCCTCGGTGACGGTGCGCGGCGTGGCGTGCCGGATGACCTGCCCGAGCGTGAAGTCCTCGAAGAAGTTGCCCGGGTTCGTCTTGCTCACCGCAGTCGCTCCACTCACTTGAGCTTGTACTCCTTGAGGAGCTGGCGGCCGATGATCATCTTCTGGATGTCGGAGGTGCCCTCGCCGATGAGCATGAACTTGACCTCGCGCATCAGCCGCTCGATCTCGTACTCCTTGGAGTAGCCGTAGCCGCCGTGGATCCGGAAGGAGTCCTCGACGACCTCGTTGGCGTACTCCGAGGCGACCATCTTGGCCATGCCGGCCTCGACGTCCATCCGCTTGCCGGTGTCCTTGAGACGAGCGGCGCGGACCATCATGTTGTGCGCGACCTCGACCTTGGTCGCCATCTCGGCGATCCGGAACAGCACCGCCTGGTGCTCGGCGATGACCTTGCCGAAGGTCTTGCGCTGCTGGGCGTAGGCCACACCGAGCTCGAAGCCGCGCCAGGCCAGGCCGCACGCACGGGCGGCGACGTTGACCCGGCCGACCTCGACGCCGTCCATCATCTGGAAGAAGCCCTTGCCCGGCTCGCCGCCGAGGATCTGGTCGGCGGCGATCTGGTGGCCCTCGAGGATGAGCTCGGTCGTCTCGACGCCCTTGTAGCCCATCTTGTCGATCTTGCCGGGCACGGTGACGCCCTGGGCGGTCTCGCCGAACCCGGCCTCCTTCTCGACGAGGAAGGTGGTCATGTTCTTGTAGACACTGTCGGCGCCCTCGTCGGTCTTGACGAGCAGCGCGACCAGCGTGGAGCTGGCGCCGTTGGTCAGCCACATCTTCTGGCCGGTGATGGAGTACGAGCCGTCGGCCTGCTTGGTGGCCTTGGTCGACACGGCCGACACGTCGGAGCCCAGGCCGGGCTCGGACATCGAGAACGCGCCGCGGACCTCGCCGGTCGCCATGCGGGGCAGGTACTTCTGCTTCTGCTCCTCGGTGCCGTGCTGCATGAGCAGGTAGGCCACGATGAAGTGGGTGTTGATGACGCCCGACACGCTCATCCAGCCGCGGGCGATCTCCTCGACCACCAGGGCGTAGGTCAGCAGGGACTCGCCCAGGCCGCCGAACTCCTCGGGGATGGTCAGGCCGAAGACGCCCAGCTCCTTGAGACCGTCGACGATCTCCTGCGGGTAGGTGTCGGAGTGCTCGAGCTCCTGGGCGACCGGGATGATCTGCTCGTCCACGAAGACGCGCACGGCCTTCAGGATCTCGGACTGGTCCTCGGTGAGGCCTTCGGTCTGACAAAGCCGGGTCATCGGGTTCCCTTTCGCTGGTGGTGCCGGACCGCACTGTACCGGCGGGTAGGCATCCCCCGACCCTACGAACGGGGGGCGAGACCGGCGACGTGAGACATGTCACCGCAGCGACGGAAACCCGCTCCCCGGCCGGGAACCTAGCCTTGTCGTCATGAGCGAGTACGACGCCCCGGCCACCCAGCCCGACGCCGACCTCACCGCCGCGCTGCGCGAGTTCAGCACCTCCGTCGCGGCCTTCACCGCCGCCGTCGCCGACCTCGACCGGGTGGTCGAGCGGGCCGACGGCCTGCTCACCCGCGCCGACAAGCTCCTCGCGCCGCTCGCGGCCACGCAGCAGGTCGGCGACCAGCTCAAGGTCGCCGGTCAGCTCGCCTCTCAGGTCGCCTCGGCGGCGGTCAAGCGGGGCGTGGCGGCCGCGAAGACGGTGACGGGGCCGTAGGGCGGCCTCACGCCCCACGACCCCGTCGACTGGGATCCCTCCCCCGTTGAGCCCGGCCGGGCCGGCTCAGCCGGTGCGGCTCAGATGGTGCGGCCCACCGCCGCGAAGAACCGGATGAACATCTCGTCGTAGCCGAACTGGTCCGAGCGGACCTGCGCCGCCGAGCCGGCACGCTTCTGCTCCTTGGTCACCCAGACGCGGTTGAAGTCGATGCGCACCGCACGGGTGCCGCCCGAGGTGCTGGCGAGCACGAGCGCCTTCGGCATGCCGTAGTGGCTCCAGGCCGTCTTCCGCTTGGCCCACGACTTGTGCTTCTTCTTGGTGCCGAGCAGCTTGGCGAGCTTGCGGTCGAGGTCGGTGGCCCTGCTGTTGCCGGTGATGATCTGGACCTCGACGCCGCGGGCCCGGGCGTTCACGATCGCGCGGTAGACGCTCTTGCCGCTGAGCTTCTTGGTCGCGAGGTGCAGCGCGGAGCCCGGAGGCGCCTGGTTGATGGCGCTGCGCACCAGGCGCATGGTCGCCTTCTTGTCGTCCTTGTTGGACATCCAGCCCGGCGCGAACGCACCGGCACGCGGCCCGACGTTGCCGAGGTCGACGGTGAGCATCTTGTGGTCCGAGTACAGCTCGGTCGTGGTCAGGTTCGTGACCGGCAGCAGCGGGTCGCCCTGGTAGAGGTACGCGTGGTCGATCACCGCGCCGCTGTCGTGGGTCGCCGGCGCGACGCCGAACAGGTCGAAGGCGTTGACCAGGCCCATCGCCGCGATCTCGTTGCGCGGGTAGGCGGTGCTGCGGAAGTTCACGTTCACGTCTCCGGCCATGAGCACGGGACCGCTGGCCGACAGCGTCTGCGCGAGCGCCGCCATCCGCTGGTACGACGGCAGCGTGATCCCCGGCGTGTACGCCGTCACGGGCGCGAAGTGCACCGCGACGACCGAGACCGTGCGGCCCTCGGCGTTGCGCAGCGTGGCCCAGTTCGCGTAGCGCACGCCCCAGTGGACCTTCTGCTTCTTCGACTTCCCCCACACGTTGCTGATGTTGTAGGTGCCGGCCGCGATCTTGGTCCACCGCGCCGTGTCCCACACGACGGCGGTGGCGCCCGTGTAGGTGCCGGGCGTGCGCTGGATGGCATAGCCCGGAGGAGCCAGCATCGCGTCGGGGCGACTGGAGACCTCGTTGTAGGTGATGAAGTCCGGGAGCTGGGCGAACACCTGGCCGAGGTCGGACGCAGTGCGGTCCAGTGACATGCCGGACTTGATGTTGGCCTGGACCAGGCGCACCCCGCCGGTGCCCGGGTCGGCCTCGGCGGCCGTCTTCTCGAGGCCACCCCTGCCGCCGCCGGTGCCTGCCGCGGCGAGGACGAGGAGGGTCGCGAGGACCGCGAGCGCCGTGACCGTCGCCGGTAGGGCACGAAGCCATCGAAGCGAGCTCAGCGTGCGCATGGGACCTCCCGATTCACGGTGCGAAATGCACCGAGCGAACAATTTCCTCAGGAATCACATCAGTAACAACTTCAACATGGCAATACAGCGCGAATAACTACAATGATGTAATTCGGTTAATCACACCCGTGTAATTCATGCCGGAATACACGGGGGCCCGGAAAAGGAATGCGCGCGAATTCCTGCGGCCCTTCGGCGTGCCGGAGCCCGACCTGAGCGGTCGCGCAGGGCCAGCCGGGTCGGCCAGGATCAGCGCAGGGTCAGGCGCAGGATCAGCGGCGGCGCAGCGCGCCGAGCAGGCCGCGCCTGCCGGTCGCGGGCTCGGGACCCGCGCCGACCCGCAGCTCGCGCACGTCGGCGAGCATCGTCGCGACCAGATCGGTGGCGGCGTCGGCAACCTCGGCATCGGTCACCGTGTCCGGCGTACGACGCGCCGGCAGCTCGGCGGGGATCTCCAACCGGGCGAGGTCCCCCACGACGTCGACGGGGTGCTCGCGCAGGTAGGCCAGTGCGGCGTCGTTGCGGGCGCGGCACTCCTCGATGCGGTCGGGCTGGGGCCAGAACTTCTCCCCCTTGCGCGGGACCAGCCGCTCGTCGGCGAGGAAGGTGCGGATGAACATGCCGCGGTCGCGGGCGGCGCCGAGCGACTTGCGGGCGACCAGGTGCTCGTTGACCCGGCGCAGCACCTCGGCCTCGACCACGCCCATCGACTCGTTGGGGAAGGACTGACTCAGGTCGTAGGCGTCCGCGCTCAGGCCGAGCAGCCCGGCGAAGCGGTGCCAGATCTCCTCGCGCGGGGCGGTCGTGTCGAGCGGCAGGACGTGGATCCGCTCGTGGGGCACGGCCGCGGACCAGCGCTGGAGCACCAGGTGCAGGTCGAGGGTGCGCCAGTTCCACACGTCGCGCGGGTCCTCGGAGACCTCGCGCGAGTAGTCGGCCATCGGCGCGGTGCCGCGGTTCTTCAGGCTCTCCTGCCAGCTCGCCGTGAACAGCCCGAGCAGGTCGCGCGCGGTGATCACGACGTGCACCTCGGCCGGGGCGAGCTGCTCGGCCATCCGCGTCGCCTGCTCGGCACTCGCGGCGGCGAAGAACTCGTGGGTGACCAGCGCGTCGCCGTCGTGGCTCGCGATCTCGGCCCGCAGCCGCTCCCAGGCGGTGCGGTGCTCCTCGGACGCCTTCGGCAGCCGCGGGTCCTCACGGACGATCCGGCTGGTCCACAGGTGGTCGAACCGGCCGAGGCCGGGCAGCAGCACCCCGTCGGCGAGCAGCTGCTCGCGCGAGCCCCAGACGATGGTCTGGAGGTAGGTGGTGGCCGTCTTGGGCAGCCCGATGTGGACGAAGACGCGACGTGCCATGTGAACGGTCCCCGGCCTCAGAGGCTCTTGTCGAACGCCTCGATCGCCTCGGCGATGCGGGCCTCGTCGCGCTGGGCGATCGGGATCAGCAGCTCCTGGACGACGTCGACCAGCTCGGCCATCCGCACGTAGTGCCGCTGCAGCTCGGCGACCTCGGTCTCGAGCGTCTCGATCCGCAGCCGCTGGGCGCGGACGGTGGCGAACAGGTTCCAGCGATTCTGGGTCATCTTCTCTTCTTCACGCATCGACTCTCACCATTCCGCCACGACGACGGCCCGCCCGGCCCGGCCCGGAGCGCCGGGCTCGACGTCCGTGGACACGACCGAGCCTCCGAACCGCCCGATCGAGGCGAGAACCCCGTCGAGGGAGACAGGATACAAACCCTCCCCCGCCTCACCCTCGCCCGTCGCGAACTCGGTGTGCAGCCGGCCGCCGCCGCGCAGCGCCATCGCCGCGAAGCGGAGCAGGCCCTCCCGGCCGCGTTCGGTGGTCGCGTCCAGCACGTGGCGTGCGAGCATCGCCCGCGGCCCGTCCTCGCGGGCGACCCGCGCACCCTCGCCGAGGACCGAGCGCAGCTGGGTCAGGCTGATCATCCGTACGTCGAGCGAGGCGCCCTCGCGCCCGGCGACCCGGCCGGCCTTGCGCAGCGTCAGCGGCACGTAGTCGTAGGCGGTGGTGCGGAAGCCCGCACGGGCCAGGTGCAGCGCGTCGCTCCCCCGTCCCGCGCCGACGTCGAGGACGTGGGTGCCCTCGGCGGTGTCGGCGGCCAGGCGGAGGGCGAGGTCGGAGGCGGGCGCGTTGACGTCGCCCTTGCGGTGGGCCTGGTTGGTCTGCCAGTCGCGACGGTACGGCGAGAGCCCGCGGAACCAGTTGTCGAGCCGGGTCTTGACCTCGGTGGAGGTCTCGAACTTGAACGCGGGGTCCGGGACCTTCCAGTGCGGCCCGTACATCGCCACGAGGAGCCGCTCGGGCACGGCCGGGGCCGGGAACTCGTGGCCCGCGAGGGTCACCGTCGAGAGCGGGAAGATCCACTCCTCGCGGAACTCCACGCCCACCTCTCCCATCAGGTAGAGCAACCCGTCGCCGGCGAAGAAGCCGCCGAACAGGTCGAGGCCGCGCACCGACCCGTCGCTCTCCTCGACGTCGATGCGGAACGCACCGCCGCTGTAGCGGAAGGTCGCCATGCCGTGCGCGGCCAGTGCGCGCTGGAGCCGGAACGACTCGCGCACCACGTCGACGGGCGAGCTGTGCCGCGAGACGTAGCCGAGGTCGGCGTCGGAGTCGTGACCGAGGAAGTCCTGCTCGCGCACCGCGCCCAGCAGCGTGCCGTACGCCGGGAACGCCGCGATCCCCTCGTCCTCGAGGATCGCGATCACCCGGTGCATCGCCTCGAGGAGCGGCTCGAGCTGGTCGCCGGAGCGCACCGAGAACTCGGGGTGGAAGCGGCCGGACTTGTCGAGAGCGATCGGCAGCCCCGACTTGTTGACGAAGGCGATCCGCTCCTCGGCGGTGCCGAAGGTGGTCTCCTCGTCGTGCACGACCGTGCCGGCCACGTGGTCGCGCACCTGCAGCCGGGTCGGGCCGTCGAGGAAGCGCACCATCCGCTCGGGCCACGCGACCCGCCGCTCGCCGGGCACGCCCGAGGGCGCGTCCTCGGTGTCGCGCACCGACCAGAACGACCAGATCCGGCGCTCGTCGAAGAGCACGTCCAGCGCGCGGTCCTCCTCGACGCCGGCGAGCACCAGGCCCGTGGTGTCGACGGTCGTGACAGCCAGGCCCGTCGGTTCGGTCATGGGGTCACCCTGTCAGAAGAGGTCGCGCAGGCGATCGGGGATCCGGACGTACGGCGGCTTCACCAGCGCGAGGTGCTGCCCCGCGCCCGTGGCCCGCCACAGGTCGCCCTCGTTCTGCACGATCGACTCGAGCCGCTTCGGCCCCGGCCGGAACTTGCCGATCTCGTCGGCGGCCACGGCCTGCTCCACCTGCGCGGCCGCGGTGCGTAGCGCCTCGACGATCTCGTCGGTCGGTCGGCTCCAGCTCGACTTCACCGCGCGGCCCTCGTCGACCGCGGCCCGGTGGCGGTGCTCGGCGAGGAGCTCGAGCTGGCCGAGGTCGGCGAACTTGAAGTGGAACATGAACAGCTCCGGGTCCGGCGCGAAGGGGTGCTTGATGCCGTGGGAGGCATGACCCCAGTCGGCGTCGACCCACTTGAGGGCCGGCTTGCACATCAACGGCGTGAACCGGGCGAACTCGCGCTGGCGCAGCAGCGAGGGCGCGTCGAAGTCGAGGGCCGGCTCGACTCCGATCCGGTGGATCACGTTGTAGCCCAGGACGCCGGCGACGTCGGTCCCCTGCCGGGCGGCGGCGAAGTGGCGCAGCGAGGCGTGTACCGCCGGGTCGGCGACGACGAACTCGTCCGCGTCAGCGAGCAGGACGGCGTCGTAGGCGAAGAGCAGGGACTTCGCCAGGCCGCTCAGGATGCCGATCCGGGACGGCTCGAAGGAGTACTTGTCGAGGTAGGGCAGCCGCAACACCGTGCAGGGCAGGTCGTCGGTCGACCCGTCGGCGCTGTGGTCGTCGATGACGAAGACGTCCTCGGCGCCGAGCTGGCGCCGGTAGTGCTCGACCCAGTGCCGCAGCACCGGCCCGCTGTCGCGGGTCATGGTGATCACCGCGACCCGCGGTAGGCCGTCGCCCGAGGGCCGATCGGTGGTGGCGGGACCGGGCCCCGGCGCCGCACCCGTCTCGCGACGTCCGCGCCACTTCATTCCTGCTCCTCCTGCCCGCGTCCGGCGGTGCTCCACTTGGTCAGGGCGACCTGGAGGGCGTCGACGGCCGCGCCGAGCACCTCCTCGGTCGGTACGTCGGCCGGCCGCAGTCCCGGCACGGCGACGGGCCGCAGCTCGTCGAGGTCGCCGACGACGCGGTGCTTCGCCTTGCGCAGTCGGGCGACCTGGTCCTCGCCCCGGGTGCGGGCCCACGGGTCGTCGTACCCGAGTCGCTGACCGCCGCCCTCGCGCAGCGACAGGCCGCGCTTGGCGAGCTGGTGCTTGACCAGCCGGTCGTAGAAGGGCGGCAGGTCGCCGGTCCCGTCGGGGCGGAACCGGCGGTTGAGCTCGAGCAGCAGCAGCGCGCTCGGCAGGTCGATGCTGGGATTGCTGCGCACGTCGAGCGCGATCCCCTGCGGGTCGATGCCGAGGACCTCGGCGAACCGGCGCCACAGCAGGTCGCCGGGGGCGCCCGCCGGCGGCACGGTCACCAGGGTCAGCGCTCCCTTGTCGAGGCCCTTGGCCCATCGGGCGGCGATCGCCGGCACGTCCTGGTGCCGCCAGAACCGGGTCGCGGGACCGGTCAGGTCCTTGCGGGCGCCGAGGGAGGCGACGAAGTCGTCCCATCCCGTGACCCCGCCGTTCTGGACCGACTCCAGCCACATCGCGGGCACGTTGCGGGCCAGGTCGCGACAGGTCACCACCGCTTCGACGCGGCTGTCTGGGAAGGTCCTGCGGATCCGCTGGATCTGCTTCTCGTCACGCGGCGCGAGGTACTCCATCGAGACGACGGCGGTGCCGGGCCAGGCCCGGATCTCCTCGACCAGCTGCTGCCACACGCCGTCGGCGGGCATCGGCGGCTGTCCGGGTCCGCCGTGGGCGATCAGCTCCTTGACCGCCCGGACCTGGCGGCGCCACCGCCGGCCGGGGAACAGCACGCCCCGCTCTGCCAGCTCCGCCTTGTTCTCCCCGAGCACGTTCTGCAGGAAGCTGGTGCCGGACTTCATGGTGCCGACGTGCAGCACCACCCGCTGAGCCATGTACGCCCTCTCGCTCTCTGAGCGGCCGAAGCCCGGGCCACCGCCTCTCGGCAGCGACCCGGGCCCGGGATCCGCTTGGTCAGTTCAGCTCGGCCTCGAGCTCGTGGAACGGGTAGTCCTGCGGGCTGAGGTACTCGGTGCCGGGCTTGACCCGGACGACCGGGTCGGGGTCGGCGGAGTTGACGTAGTTGGCCAGCGACCGGGGCGCGGTGTTGAAGATCATGTCGGCCCAGTCGGAGTACTTCGCCGCCATCGCCGCGTCGTCCCAGAAGATGATGTCGTGCTCGTCGGAGAACCAGCCGAGCTGGGTCCAGTTCTCGCTGCTGGAGAGCACCGCGCTGCCGTTGGGGTTCCCGTCGAGGTTGCCCTGGACCGCGAGACCCTTGAGGTGGACGTAGCGGTCCTTGAACTTGTTGGCCGTCGCGCCGGTGATGTAGACCATCTGCTTCGCCGGGACGGGGGCGAGGATGCTGCGGATCTTGCCCGACATCATCATGAAGACCACGCGGACGTCGCAGCCCTGGAAGTGCAGCTCGCGGACCTTGCGTGCGATCTGGGCACCGCGCTCGTCACCCCACACGGCGTTGGCCACACGGACCTTGGTGCGACCGTTGGCGGTGTTGGCCGCGCCGTTGCACTGGACCTTGTTGAGGACCCGCAGCGGCGGGTCGACCTGGTCACGGTGCGGGGCGAACTGGGTGGTGATGGTCGCACCCGGGATGGTGGTGCTGGGGACGGTGAACTGCAGGGCCGGGAACTTCTTGTCCTTCTTGGCCTGGTTCCACATCGTCATCCAGCCGTCGTAGAGGGCCTGGTTCTCGGTGACGGTGGTCCAGTCGTTGAACTGCTGGACGGCGGCGGCACCGGTGAAGTTGCCCGAGCCCTGCATCACGATCCAGTTGGTGGCACCGGACTTGCTGACCAGCATCATCTTGTTGTGCATCGCGCCGCCCTTGCCGCGGCAGGTGGCCGAGCAGGTGCGGATCCAGCTGCGCAGCTCCTTGGGCCGGTCCGCGTTGCCCTTCTTGAGCGCGCGGGTCAGCACACCGTAGGAGCGGTGCGAGCCCTGCTCCCGGGCGAGGCCGCGGGCCATGATGATCTGCACCGACACGCCCCGATTGTGGGCGGCGATCATCTTGCCGGCGAGCAGCGGCGAGTCGAAGTTCCACGTCATCACGCGGACCGTCTGGCCGGGCTCGACGTTCTTCAGCGTCTTGATGATCTTGCGCTGGATCGCGCCGCGCTTCTTGGCCTTGAACGGGTGGTTGAAGGTGATGCCGGGCGTCACGACGTACGCCGGGTTCGGCTGCTTCTTCGCCTTCTTCGCCACCACCGGGGTGGTCGCCGCGGCCGGAACGGCGTCGGCCCGGGTCAGGCCGGCTGGGCCGGCGACCAGCAGGCCCATCGCCAGGAAGAGCGCCGCGAGCGCCGCAATTCCCCGGGTCCGTGCTGCCACCGACGAGGTCCCCCACACATTCGACACGTACTGACTCCTACCGTCTTCACCCGAGAATCGACCGGGCTCCGACGCGGCTTCCCCCACAGAAGGCAGGCGAATCTCGACCCTTGACGCGGGCACTATACCCGCCTACAGGGGCTGAAACCCGCGTCCGCGCGGGCAGTCAGTCGACCTTGCCCGCGTCGCCGGTCGCCGTTCCCGAGGCCGGGCCGGAGGGATCGCCGGACGCCGCACCGGTGTCGCGGGGCTTGGCCTTCGCGTCGCCGCTGCACTTCTCCGTCTTGATCCCGCCGAGGGTGAAGTCGGCCCGGACCGGGAGGTGGTCGGAGCCGCCGGCGGGCATCACGACCGAGCTCGTCGCGGTCAGGTCGGGGCCGCCGTAGAGCAGGTAGTCGATCCGGGTGCGGGGGTGACCGGCCGGGTGCGTGGCGCCGCCACCGCTGCCCGCGACGACGAAGCTGTCGCTGAGCCGCGAGCTGAGGATCCGCTCCGGCCCCGAGTTGGGCCAGGTGTTCATGTCGCCGCCGAGGATCTTCGGTCGCGGGTCGGCCGCCAGCATGCTGGAGATCCGGCTCGCCTGCGCTGTGCGGATGCCGGCGGAGGTGTTGTCGAGATGGGTGCTGTAGATGCTGACCTCGACGCCCTCGACGTTGATCACGACGTGCAGCAGGCCGCGCGGCTGCGCCTTGCCGCTGTTGGGGAGCGGGGTGTTCTCCGAGGAGACGATCGGGTACTTCGAGACGACCGCGGTGCCGTAGAGGCCGTCGCCGAAGGTCACGTTGCGGCCGAACGCCGAGCCCCAGCCGCCGAGCCGATCCGCGAACCACCCGGCCTGGTCGACGCTGCCGGTGGAGCGCCGCTTGTAGTCGACCTCCTGCAGCAGGATGACGGTCGCCTTCGACTGCTGCATCACGCCGAGCAGGCGCTCGAGGCTGCCGGCGCGCGCAGACTTGATGTTGTAGGACAGCGCGGTGAACTGGGTGGTGCCGATCTGCGCCTGGCACACGAGCTGCGCGGACTGGCGCTCGGCCTCCATCGCCAGCGGCGGCACCAGCACGCCGCCGGTGTCGGTCGCGGTCGGGGCCGGCGGCAGGTCGGTGGCGACCGCGGCGGACGGAGTGCCGTCCCGGCGCCCCTCGTGGGCGACCGGGGTGTCGGGGGCGTCGGGCGGGAAGATCAGCGAGACGCTCAGGCCGGCGAGCACCACGACGACCGCCACGACCGTGACGACCATGTCGACCGAGGACACGGCAGGGCCCAGCCGCTTGCCCCCGCGGGCACCGCGCGTGCCCTGCTCCTCCTGCTCCGCCACGTCCGGAATCGTAATCGACCACACCTCGCGGCCGGGCTTCTTCGACCACTGGGGCACACTGGACCGCGATGTCCACCCCGTCCCCGGACCAGCGTCCCTGTTGCGTCCCCGCCGGCCCCGCGGCCGCGGTGGACCTGACGCTCGGCTCCCCGGCCCGGGCCGACAGCGGCGTGCGGGGCACCGACCCGACGGCGCTGGCCCCGATCCCCGGCGGGCGGGCGGCCCTGGGCGACCACTTCGGCGACGGCTATGCCGGCGACGGCGAGCGTCCGGTCCACGAGGTCGAGGTGTCGGCCTTCCGGCTCGGCACCACTGCGGTGACCAATGCGGCGTTCGCGGCCTTCGTCGACGCCACCGGGCACCGCACCACCGCCGAGGTCGAGGGCTACTCCGCGGTGTTCCACACCGACGTCGCGGCCACGGTGGCCGACGTGCTCGGCCACTCCCCCACCACGCCGTGGTGGCTCGGGGTGCGCGGCGCCGACTGGCGCCACCCCGAGGGCCCGCGCTCCGACATCTCGGACCGCCCCGACCACCCCGTCGTCCACGTCTCCCACGACGACGCCCTCGCCTTCGCACGCTGGGCCGGGCGCCGGCTGCCGACCGAGGCGGAGTGGGAGTACGCCGCGCGCGGCGGGCTCGAGGGCAAGCGCTACCCGTGGGGCGACGACCTGATGGTCCGCAGCGGCGGCGCGGACGAGTGGCAGGTCAACATCTTCCAGGGCACCTTCCCGACCACCAACACAGCCGAGGACGGCTGGACGACGACCGCCCCGGTGACGGCGTACCGACCCAACGGATACGGCCTGCACCAGATGGTCGGAAACGTCTGGGAGTGGTGCGCGGACTGGTTCGACCCGAAGGCGTACGCCGACCGCGCGCGCCAGGATCCGCGGGGGCCCGCGGATGGTACGGTCCGCGTGATGCGCGGGGGCTCGTTCCTGTGCCACGACTCGTACTGCAACCGCTACCGGGTCGCCGCCCGCTCAGCGGCTCCGCCGGACTCCTCGGCCTCGAACCTCGGCTTCCGATGTGCGGCGGACGCCGCAACCGACCGCCCCGTCGAGAAGGAGATCCCCGCGTGACTCGCCCCGGCCGCCTCCGCCTGGCCACTGCCGCCGTCCTCAGCGCGAGCGTGCTCGCCGCCTGCTCCGGCGGGGGTGACGACGGCAACGGCGGGGTCGGACCGATCGTGAAGTACGAGCGGCCCGGCGAGCAGGCCTCGGTGGCCGCGCCGACGAAGAAGGACACCGTCCTCGGGCCCGAGGCGACGCCGGCCCCGGTGTCCTCGCCGGAGAAGCCCAACCTGCTGATGATCACCATGGACGACGCGGCGATGAAGGACATGCAGTTCATGCCGCACCTCCAGGAGGTGATCGCGGGCGAGGGCGTGACCATCGACCAGGGCCTGGCACCGACGCCGATCTGCGTGCCGGCCCGGGCCACGCTGCTCACGGGCCAGTACTCCCGCAACCATGGCGCGGTCACAATCAGCGGCGAGGGCGGCGGCTACAAGGCCTTCCACGACGAGGACACGATGCCGGTCAGCCTCCAGAAGGCCGGCTACGACACGATGATGGTCGGCAAGTACCTCAACGGGTACACGAAGGACGAGGTCCACCACCAGCCGCCGGGCTGGACCGTGTGGCGCCCGACGGTCGACTTCGCGACGTACAACTTCGAGCACCCGCAGCTTCTCGTCGACGGCCGGATCAAGGACTACGACACCTACTCGACGACGCTGCTCAGCGACCAGTCGAACCAGCTGATCTCCGACCACGCCGAGGGCGCCGACAAGGACAAGCCCTGGTACATGTGGGTCAACTACGTCGCCCCGCACCACGGCAGCCCCCACGAGAGCGACGACCCGGACGGCATCTCGACGACGGTCCCCGACAAGCGCGACCGCGACACGTTCAAGGACCTCGACCTCGACACCACCCCCGAGATGTTCGAGGCCGACCCGAGCGACAAGGCGCTGATCCGCAACGCGCGGCAGAAGTGGTCGAAGAAGCGCCGGGCCGGGCTGCGCGAGGAGCGCCAGCAGCGGGTCGAGGCGCTCCAGGCCGTGGACCGCGCGATCGCGCGCACCGTCGACACCTTGAAGCAGACCGGGCAGCTCGACAACACCTACGTCGTGGTGACCTCCGACAACGGCTTCTACGTCGGCGAGCACAACCTCAACGGCAAGCTCTGGTACTTCCGCGACGCCATCAACATCCCGATGTTCATCCGCGGCCCGGGCCTGCCGGCCGGCACCTCGACCCAGGCGCCGGTCACCAACGCCGACTGGGCGCCGACCTTCGCCGCCCTGGCGGGCACGACGCTGGACCGCGACGCGGACGGGGTCGACGTGATGCCGTGGCTCGACAGCGACGCCACCCGCCGCGTCATCCCGATCTCCGGATGGCCCGTGAAGGGCGGCCTCAAGCCGCTCTACACCGGGGTGATCGTGGGTCCGTGGACCTACGTCCGCGGACGCAAGGGGCGCGGGGAGCTCTACTACACGAAGAACGACCAGTACCAGCTCTACAACCTCTACGGCGACCCCCGCTACAAGGCAGTGCGCAAGCAGCTGCGCGACCTGTGGCAGGAGACGCAGGACTGCGCCGGCGCGACCTGCCCGCGGACGTTCATGAAGTAGCAGCCGCGACCGGTAGCGTTGCGCTTCGTGAGCACCACCCCTACCCGCGTGTTCGCGGCCAGGCTGGTCGGGCTCCCGATCTTCGACCCCCAGGGCGACCAGGTCGGGAAGGTCCGCGACCTGGTCGTGACCCTGCGCACCGAGGGGACCCAGCCGCGCGTGCTCGGGATGGTCGCCGAGGTGTTCGGCCGGCGCCGGATCTTCGTGCCGATGACCCGGGTGACCAACATCGACAGCGGCCACGTCTACACGACCGGCCTGCTCAACATGCGCCGCTTCGAGCAGCGCTCGACCGAGACCCTGGTCATCGGGCAGATGCTCGACCGGACCGTCACCATCAAGGACAGCGGCGTGACCGGCACGGTGTACGACGTCGCGATGGAGCCCGCCCGCACCCGGGACTGGGTGCTGAGCCGCGTCGCCGTGCGCGAGCCGTCGAAGGGCTTCCGGCGCCGCGGGCAGTCCCACGTGGTCGAGTGGCGTGACGTGGTCGGCCTGACCCGCACCGACGACCGGCAGGGCGCGACCCACCTGGTCGCGGCCCTCAACGAGATGCGGCCCGCCGACGCGGCGAGCATCCTGCACGACCTGCCCCCGGAGCGTCGTACGGCGGTCGCGCTGGCGCTCGACGACGAGCGGCTCGCCGACGTCCTCGAGGAGCTGCCCGAGGACGACCAGGTCGAGATCCTCAAGGGCCTCGACTCCGAGCGCGCGGCCGACGTCCTCGAGGAGATGTCGCCGGACGACGCGGCCGACCTGGTGAGCGACCTGCCGCCCGAGACCGCCGAGATCCTGCTCGGGCTGATGGAGCCCGAGGAGGCCGAGGACGTGCGCCGCCTGATGTCGTACGTCGAGAACACCGCCGGCGCGATGATGACCTCCGAGCCGGTCATCCTCGGTCCGGACGCGACCATCGCCGACGCGCTCGCCCACGTCCGCAACCCCGAGCTGACCCCGGCGCTCGCCGCGCTGGTCTACGTGTGCCGCCCGCCACTGGAGACCCCCACCGGCAAGCTGCTCGGCGTCGCCCACATCCAGCGGCTGCTCCGCGAGCCGCCCTCGACCCTGGTCGCCGGCGCCCTCGACGACTCGATGGAGTGGCTGCGGCCCGAGGCGAGCATCGACGAGGTGGCCGCCCACCTGGCGACGTACAACCTGGTCGCGGCGCCCGTCGTCGACGAGGACCGGCGGCTGATCGGCGCGGTCACCGTCGACGACCTGCTCGACCACATGCTCCCCGCCAACTGGCGCGAGCGGGCCCGCGAGCGCGGGAAGGGCGGATCGTGAGCGAGGCACGCCGCGAGCGGCTCGACACGCCGCGCGACGAGCGGCGCCAGCTGGTCCGGCGGCCCTCCTACAACGCCGACACGTTCGGCGTCTTCGCCGAGCAGTTCGCCCGGTTCATGGGCACGGCGACCTTCCTGATCTACATGACACTGTTCGTGGTCGGCTGGATCTGCTGGAACCTGTTCGCACCCCGCGACCTGCGCTTCGACGACTACCCGTTCATCTTCCTGACGCTGATGCTGAGCCTGCAGGCGTCGTACGCCGCGCCGTTGATCCTGCTCGCGCAGAACCGCCAGGAGGCCCGCGACCGGGTGGTCGCCGAGCAGGACCGGCAGGCCGACGCCCGCGCGCACGCCGACATGGAGTTCCTCGCCCGTGAGGTCGCCTCGCTGCGGATGGCGGTCGGCGAGGTCGCCACCCGCGACTTCCTGCGCTCCGAGCTGCGGTCGCTGCTCTCGGACCTGGACGAGCGGGCCGAGGAGCGTGCGCAGTCTCACGAGGACGGCGCCGACGAGGTCGCTGCGCCCCCTCCGTAGACTCAGGGGTTGTGACTACCACGCAGTCCCCGTCCGTCGAGCAGGTCATGACCGCGCTCAGCAAGGTCAACGACCCCGAGATCAAGCGCCCCATCACCGAGCTCGGGATGGTCGAGGGCGTGGACATCGCGGCCGGCGACGGCGGCTCGGTCGTCACCGTCAAGGCGCTGCTGACGGTGGCGGGCTGTCCGCTCAAGGACACCATCAGCCGCGACGTGTCGGCCGCCGTGACCGCCCTGCCCGGGGTGACCGGGGTCGAGGTCGAGCTCGGCGTGATGAGCGCCGAGCAGCGCTCGGGCCTGCACGAGACGCTGCGGGGCGGCCAGGCGCAGCGCGAGATCCCGTTCGCGCAGCCCGGCTCGCTGACCAAGGTCTTCGCCATCGCCTCCGGCAAGGGCGGCGTCGGAAAGTCGTCGCTGACCGCGAACCTGGCGATCGCGCTGGCCCAGGCCGGCCGCAAGGTCGGCCTCGTCGACGCCGACATCTACGGCCACTCTATCCCCGCCATGCTCGGTGTCGCCGACGCCCGGCCGACCCAGGTCGACGACCTGATCATGCCGGTCCCGACCCCGTCGGGCGTCTCGGTGATCTCGATCGGCATGCTCAAGCCGCGGCGCGACCAGGTCGTCGCCTGGCGCGGGCCGATGCTCGACCGCGCCCTCGTGCAGATGCTCGCCGACGTCTACTGGGGCGACCTCGACGTCCTCCTCCTCGACCTGCCCCCGGGCACCGGCGACATCGCCATCTCGCTCGGCCAGCACCTGCCCGGCGCCGAGGTGGTCGTGGTGACCACCCCGCAGGAGGCCGCGGCCGAGGTCGCCGAGCGCGCCGGCACGATGGCCTCGATGATGCACCAGCGCGTCGTGGGCGTCGTCGAGAACATGAGCTACCTCCCCTGCCCCCACTGCGCGGACGAGGGCAAGGAGCACCGCCTCGAGATCTTCGGCACCGGCGGCGGCGAGCGGGTGGCCGCGACGCTGTCCGAGCGCTTCGGGTACGACGTGCCGCTGCTCGGCGAGATTCCGCTGGACGTCGCGCTGCGCGAGGGTGGCGACGCCGGCAAGCCGATCGTCGAGTCCGACCCCACCTCGCCCGCCGCTCTCGCGCTCAGCGCGGTGGCCGAGCGACTGGGCGGGCGTGGCCGAGGACTGGCCGGCATGCAGCTGGGACTGACCCCGACCAGTAAGTTCTGACCCGCACGGCTACGACGGAGAAGGGGCGGCTGGCGGGTGTTCGGGATCGGGTTCGGCGAGCTCGTCGTCATCGCGTTCCTCGCCGTGCTCGTGTTCGGCCCCGACAAGCTGCCCGACCTGGCCCGGCAGGCCGGCCGGCTGATGCGGGAGCTGCGCAAGTTCGCCACCAACGCGCGTGACGAGCTGCGCTCCGAGCTCGGCCCGGAGTACGCCGACCTCGAGCTGACCGACCTCGACCCGCGCGCGATCGTCCGCAAGCACATCGCCGAGGCGATGGCCGAGCTCGACGACCTCGAGGACACCATCCGCAGCGCGGGCGAGGACGACTCCCCCGCACCGGTGCGGATGCTGGAGCCGGGCGAGCTGCCGCCGTACGACTTCGAGGCGACGTAGCGAGCGCGAGCGCCGAGCGAGGAACGAGCTCGAAGCGCTCAGCGCGAGCGAGGAGCCAGCCGCGAAGCGGCTCGGCCACCTGAACCTCAGGCCAGCAGGCGCTCCACGGCGGCGGACAGCTCCGCGACGTCAATGGTCCGCGATCGGACCGACGCGGCGTGCATGAGCGCCCCGTCCAACAGGTCGCTGACGGCCCGCGCCGTCGGCCCCGGGGTGGGATGACCACCCTGCGCGAGCATCGCCTCGAGCATCCCGAGGAAGCGACGGTGCCCCTCCTCCATGGCGGGCCCGGCGGTCTCGTCGAGCAGCAGCACGAGCCGGGCCCGGGTGGTGCGGACGTGGCGGCGCGAGGTCATCAGCCGCACGTTGCCGGACAGGTACGCCGCGAGGGCCGGCATCGAGGTCGGGTCCGGCGGCGGACCCGCGGTGATGGCGGCCCGGTCCAGCTCCTCGAGGCGGTCCACGACCGCCTCCAGGAGGGCGGTGCGGCTGCGGAAGCAGTTGGAGGTGCTGCCGGCGGGCAGGGCGGCCTCGGCGTCGACCGCACGGTGGGTCAGGCTCCGCAGCCCGTCGCGCGCGAGGACGGTGACGGCGGCGTCGGCGACGAGCTCAGGACGGGTGGGCACCCGGTGACACTACATCTGTTGTGTAACTACAGATGTAGTAGTACCGTCCGAGGATGCTCACCATCACCGTGGTCGGCGGGGGCGTCGCCGGCCTCACCCTCGCGGCGACCCTCGACCCCACGACGTACGACGTGACGCTCGTCGAGCGACAGCCCGGCCGCCGCACGGTCCCGACCGTGTTCGGGATCTGGCCGTTCGCTCTCGACGCGCTCGAGCGGATCAAGCTCGCCGAGCCGGTGCGCGACGGCGGCTACGCCCTCACCTCCGCCGTCATCACCGCCGACAGTGCGCGTCGCCCGGTCACGATGTCGCGGCAGGGTGCCACGATGTGGGCGATCGCCCGCCCGGCGCTGCTCGCGGTCCTGGACGGCGCGGTCCCCGACACGGTGGCGCGCGTGCAGAGCCACGTCACCGACGCGACCGCCCTCGACGGCGATCTCGTCGTGGCCGCGGACGGCGCGCGCAGCGTCGTACGGCGGCAGGCGTGGGGCGACGAGCCGCGCGACACCGGCATCGTGGCGATCCGCGGCGTGGCGCTGACGCCGCCGAGCATGCCGCTCGACCAGATGCGCGAGTTCTGGGGCGACGGGATGCTCTTCGGGACCGGCCCCAACCGGCTGCCGCACGGCATGGGCACCAACTGGTACGCCTCCGCACGACGCGGCGAGGAGGCACCCGCCGACGCGCTGGCCTGGGCACGCGAGGCCTACGCCGGCTGGCCCGCCCTGGTCCGGGAGACGCTGGCCGCAGCGGACCCCGAGCAGATGGTGGTCAACACGATCCTCGAGTCCCGCCGCCCCCGGTCCCTGGTGCGCGGGCGCTTCATCCTGGTCGGCGACGCCGCGCACGCGATGTCACCGAACCTCGGCCGGGGCGCCTGCGAGGCGATGGTCGATGCGATCGCGCTCGGCGAGGCGCTCAACGAGGACGGCCCAGACGGCGTACGACGCTACGCACGCTCGCGGCTGCGGCCGGGCCAGCGCACCCGCGCGGCCGCGGCGGCGGCGCGCCGGCTCGCCCTGTCCCCGCGCGCCGGGCGGGTCGTCCTACGGCTGGCGGGCGGGTCGTCACGAGCGTGACTGCGCCGCCGCGAGCGCGCTGAACGCGACCAGCACCGTCCGGCGGTCCTCGCCGGTGGCGAGCTCGCAGAAGTCGGCGCCGACCCGGCGCAGCAGGCCGTCGTGGCGCCCGCCGTCGCGCAGGTGGAGCAGGCACGGCTCGCCGGCCTCGGCGATCCGGCGCAGGGCGGAGGCGAGGCCGAGCCGGGTGAGCGGTGACCAGGCGACCTCGGGAACCGACCGCTCCGAGGTACCGGCCACGGTCGTCACGGCCCCGTGGGCCACGATCCAGTCGTGGTCGCCGGCCGCGAGGAGGAGCCAGCCGTCGGCGACCCGCTCGAGAGTCCCGCTGACTGGTCCGACGCCGAGCACGCCCAGCGTCACGGGCTGCGCGACGCTCGCCATCAGCCGGCTCGCGAGGGTGACCTGCTGGTACTCCGCCCGGCTGCGGTCGGCCACCTCGAGGTCGCGCTCGGCCGAGTAGAGAGCGCTGGCCTGGTCCTCGAGGTCGTCGAAGAGCGCGAACAGCTCGTCCTCCCAGCCCATGGGGGCCAGCCTCGCACGCTCGTCGTCCACAGGCTCCGCCCTTCACGGTTGACATCGAGGTTGAACGAACACATCCTGAGTCAAACGGAAGCAAACGCAAAGGTTCTCTCGGGATGGATCTCGCCGCTGCCGGCCGGGTGCGCGTCCGCGCCACCCTGCTCTGGCTCACCGTCACGGCCGCGCAGGCCGGGCTCGTCGCACTGACGGCGCCCCTGGTCCGCGCGCTGGCCACCGCGCCGGGGCCGACCTTCGCCGACCTCTTGGTGCAGGCCTGCGCGGCCGCCGCCCCGGTGGCCGGCCTGCTGCTCTGGCTGGCGACCACCGAGGTGGTCCGCGACGTGCTGCGCCACCGCGTGTCGTCGCGCCGGGCCGTCGGGCCGGTCCGGCTCGCCCTTCTCGCCGCCTGCGGCGTCACCGTCCTCGCGACCACCAGCGCCCCCGCCCACGCCGGAAGCGACACCCCGGTCGGCACCGGCGCCCCCCTGAGCGCCGAGGCCCTCGCCGGCCTGCCGCTCCCCGACCGGCCGGTCGACCCACGGCACGGCGCCCTCGCCACCGACGTCGTCACCGTCCGCGCCGGCGACTCGCTGTGGACGATCGCCGAGCGGCGGCTCGGCCCGGCGGCGTCGCGGGCCGACGTGGCGTCGTACTGGCTGCGGGTCCGCGCGCTCAACACCGACCGGCTCGACCCCGACCCCGACCTCATCCAGCCGGGGCAGATGCTCCGCCTGCCGCGCAACTGACCCGCCCACCCAGGAGGAACCATGTCCGCTGTCCCGCACGAGCTCGTCGGCCTCCGGGTGCCGGTCCCGGTCAGCCCCACCCAGGGCACGCTCGCCCTCGCCCTGCTCCCCCGCCAGTCCCCGCCGCGCGCACCGGCCCGGTCGCGACACCGGCCGCCCGCGCGGCCGGGGGCGGTCGTCGTACCGATCGACCAGCGGTTGCGCCACGCCATCGAGGAGTGGACCCACCGCTTCGTCCAGGCGGCCGTCGAGATCGTCGGCGGTGACCGCCCGGTCTCCCAGCTGGTCCGCTGGACCACGCGCGACGTGTACGCCGACCTGCACCGTCGCGCCCTCCTCGTCGCCCGCGCCGGGGGTCACCAGCCCGGGCTGGCCCGGGTCCAACCGGTCCGGCCGCGGGTGCAGAGTGTGCACGCGTGCTTCATCACCGACGAGGTGGTCGAGTGCGGCGTGCGCGTGCGCCACGGCGAGCGCTCGCGGGCCGTCGCGGCGCGCTTCGAGAGGTCCGACCAGCGGTGGATCTGCACCGCGCTCGACTTCTCGTGAGAGATCCTCCGGAATGTGACCCCTGTTCAGATGTGATCTGAGTCACTACGTTTCCGCCATGATCCGTACCCTCACGGCCGCCCTGGCCCTCACCGGAGCCGCGCTCGTCGCACCGCTCACCGCATCCCCCGCCCACGCCGACGGCCCGGGGGTCGGCACCCCGACCGTGGTGTCGGTCGGCGACTCCTACATCTCCGGGGAGGCCGGCCGGTGGGCCGGCTCGTCCAACACCAGCAGCACGCGAGCCGACGCGCTCGGCTCGAGTGCCTACGACGACAACGCCTCGGGGACCGGCGAGACCATCAACCGCTGCCACCGGTCGAAGAGCGCCGAGGTGCACATCGGCGGCGGGGTCAGGAGCGTCAACCTGGCCTGCTCGGGCGCCAAGACGGCGACGGCGACCGGGGACACGTTCAAGCCTGGCCTCGACTTCTACAGCGGCAGCGAGGGCGTCGGGCAGGCGCGGGCGCTGCAGACCCTGGCGACGACCAGCAACGTGAGGATGGTCGTGGTGTCGATCGGCGGCAACGACTTCAACTTCGCCGGCATCGTGCAGCAGTGCGTCCAGGACTTCCTGCTCTCGCCGTCGTGGTGGAAGGACTACTGCAAGGACGACAGCAGCGTCACCAGCAACTTCACCAGCACCAACGTCGCCGCGGTGAGGACCCGCATCGCCGGGGCGCTGACCAACGTCCGCACCGCGATGCGCAACGCCGGGTACGCCGACAGCCAGTGGACGATGCTCGTCCAGACCTATCCGTCACCGATCCCGGGCGGTGCGGGTTTCCGCTACAGCCAGAGCGGCTACACCCGGCAGAACACCGGTGGCTGCGGCTTCTGGAACGCCGACGCCGACTGGGCCAACAGCTCGGCGCTGCCGACGATCAACAACACCGTCACCGGCGCGATCACGCAGGCGGGCATCACCAACGCGAAGGTGCTCGACCTGGCCGGCACCTTCAACGGCCGCCGGCTGTGCGAGTCCGGCGTCGGGCTCTACGAGGAGGTCGGCCTGGCGAGCTGGACCAGCGCCGGGGCGGTGGACCGCACGGAGTGGGTGAACCAGATCCGCACGGTCACCACGGCCGGCGACTCGCCGTACTTCATCCAGGAGTCGCTGCACCCGAACTACTGGGGGCAGCTCGCGGTGCGCTCGTGCGTGCGCCAGGCCTACAACTCGGGTACGCCGAGGGGCGGGGCCTGCGTCCGCACCGGCACCGGCCTGCTCAACGGTGAGCCGCGCACGAGCCTGCAGTGAGCTCACGCCAGTTTCACCGGTCGACCGGTGAAACTGGCGGGGGTTGGACGACAAAACTGGCGCTTGGACGAGGATGCTTCCTCGTCCAAGCGCCAGTTTCACCGGTCAGCCGGTGAAACTCCCTGCCAGCATCAGCCGCGCAAGGCCATCCCGGTCGGACCTCCGGGCGCGCCGTGGCAGCGCTTGTACTTCTTGCCGGAGCCACAGGGGCACAGCGCGTTGCGGCCGATGTCGCCGAACTCGTCGTCGCCGGCGGACGCGGCGCCGCTGCCGCGGACCTCCTCGTGACCCGTCTCGTCGGGCGCGGAGTAGGTGAGGTTCTGCGGCTGCTTGGGGGCGTCGAGGCCCTTGGCGGTGACCTTGGGAGCAGCCGCCTTCAGCTCGGAGGAAATGGAGGCGAGGTCCATCTCGCCGCCGGCCTCGAGACCGACGCCGACGGGCGGCTCGGCGAACGCGCCCTCGTGCATCGGGCCCGCGTGGGCGGTGCCGTCGGCGTGGTAGTGGATCTCCTCCTCGTCGTCGTCCTCGACCTGGACCTCCAGGTTGAAGAGGAAGCCGACGGTCTCCTCCTTGATGCCGTCCATCATGGCGGCGAACATGTCGAAGCCCTCGCGCTGGTACTCGACCAGCGGGTCACGCTGCGAGTAGGCGCGCAGGTAGATGCCCTCGCGCAGGTAGTCCATCTCGTAGAGGTGCTCGCGCCACTTGCGGTCGAGGACGGAGAGCAGCACGCGGCGCTCGAGCTCGCGGGCGACCTCGTCGCCGACCTCCTCCTCACGGCGGTCGTAGGCCGCGTGCGCGTCCTCCTTGAGGGCGTCGATGAGGTGCGACTTCTCGAGCGCGGCCTGGGTGCCGGCCTCCTCGACGAGGTCCTTCCAGGAGATCGAGACCGGCCAGAACTGCTTGAGGTCGGTCCACAGCTGGTCGAGGTCCCACTCCTCGGCGAACTCGTCGAGCGAGCCGTTGACGAAGCCGGTGACGACGTCGTCGATGAAGGTGCGGATCTGCTCCTCGAGGTCGACGCCCTCGAGGACCTCGCGGCGCTCGCCGTAGATGACCTTGCGCTGGCGGTCCATCACGTCGTCGTACTTGAGGACGTTCTTGCGGGACTCGAAGTTCTGCGACTCGACCTGGCCCTGGGCGTTGGCGATCGCGTTGGTGACCCGCTTGTTCTCGATCGGGACGTCGTCGGGGATCTTGAGCAGCAGCAGCACGCGGTCGACCCAGTCGGACTTGAACAGCCGCATCAGCTCGTCCTGCAAGGACAGGTAGAAGCGGCTCTCGCCCGGGTCGCCCTGGCGGCCGGAACGACCGCGGAGCTGGTTGTCGATGCGGCGCGACTCGTGGCGCTCGGTGCCGATGACGTAGAGGCCACCGAGCTCCTTGACCTCGTCGTGCTCGGCCTCGACCTGCTTCTTCATCCGCTCGACCATCGCGGGCCAGGCGGCGTCGTACTCGTCGGCAGTCTCGCCGGTGGGCTCGAGGCCCTGCTTGCGCAGCTCGGCGTCGGCGAGGAACTCGTAGGAGCCGCCGAGCATGATGTCGGTGCCTCGGCCGGCCATGTTGGTGGCGACGGTGACCGCGCCCTTGTGGCCGGCGAGCGCGACGATCTTCGCCTCCTCGGCATGGACCTTCGCGTTGAGGACGGAGTGGGCGACGCCGCGCTTGGTGAGCGCCTGGTGGAGGTACTCGGACTTCTCGACCGAGACGGTGCCGACCAGGACCGGCTGGCCCTTCTCGTGGCGCTCGACGATGTCGTCGACGACGGCGTCGTACTTGGCCTCCTCGGTGCGGTAGACGAGGTCGGGCTGGTCCTTGCGCAGCAGCGGCTTGTTGGTCGGGATCGGGACCACGCCGAGCTTGTAGATCTTGTCGAACTCGGAGGCCTCGGTGAGCGCCGTACCGGTCATGCCGGAGAGCTTCTCGTAGAGGCGGAAGTAGTTCTGCAGGGTGACGGTGGCGAGGGTCTGGTACTCCTCGCGGACCTTCACGCCCTCCTTGGCCTCGATGGCCTGGTGGAGACCGTCGTTGTAGCGGCGTCCCGCCAGCATGCGGCCGGTGTGCTCGTCGACGATGAGCACCTCGCCCTCCATGACGACGTACTCCTTGTCGTTGCGGAACAGCTCCTTGGCCTTGATGGAGTTGTGCAGGAAGGAGATGAGCGGGGTGTTGGCCGACTCGTAGAGGTTCTCGATGCCGAGGTGGTCCTCGACCTTGGTGATGCCGTCCTCGAGGACCGAGATGGTGCGCTTCTTCTCGTCGACCTCGTAGTCGACGTCCTTGGTGAGCTTCTGCGCGATCTTGGCGAACTCGCCGTACCACTTCACCTCGTCCTGGGTCGGACCGCTGATGATCAGCGGGGTCCGGGCCTCGTCGATGAGGATCGAGTCGACCTCGTCGACGATGGCGAAGTTGTGGCCGCGCTGCACGCACTCCTCGAGCGAGGAGGCCATGTTGTCGCGCAGGTAGTCGAAGCCGAGCTCGTTGTTGGTGCCGTAGGTGATGTCGCAGGCGTAGGCCTTGCGCCGCTCGTCGGGGCGCATGCTCGGCAGGATCACGCCGACGGTCAGGCCGAGGAAGTGGTGGACGCGGCCCATCATCTCGGACTGGAACTTGGCCAGGTAGTCGTTGACCGTGACGACGTGGACGCCCTTGCCCTCGAGCGCGTTGAGGTACGCCGGCAGCGTCGAGACGAGGGTCTTGCCCTCACCGGTCTTCATCTCGGCGATGTTGCCGAGGTGCAGTGCCGCACCGCCCATCACCTGCACGTCGAAGTGACGCTGACCCAGGACGCGGCGCGCGGCCTCGCGGACCGTGGCGAAGGCCTCCGGCATGATGTCGTCGAGGTCCTCGCCCTCGGAGAGACGCTTGCGGAACTCGTCGGTCATGCCCCGCAGCTCGTCGTCGGACATCGCCTTGAAGTCGTCCTCGATGGCGTTGACGGCCTTCGAGATGCCCTCGAGCTGGCGGAGGATCTTGCCCTCTCCGATGCGGAGGAGCTTGTCGATGATCACTGGCACGCCGCCACTCTACCCAGCGGTCACCAGCACTCAGAGTTCACGGGCTCGGATGCTGCCGGTCGTAGTCGGCGAAGGCCGCCGCCCGCTCGTTCTCGATCTTGCGGCCCAGGCCGTAGGCGGTCCCCCAGAGCAGCGCGAAGATGCCGCCGACCACGAACATGAGCGGCGCGAGGAAGCCCAGCGCGACAGCGCCGACCTGCAGGACGTGCCCGAGGAGGTACGCCGACTCGCGGCGCAGCATCCCGGCGACCAGGACGCACAGGACGGCCAGGCCCAGGCCGAGCGGCAGCGCGACGGCGGGCCGGATGTCGGAGATGCCGATCATCACCGGGGTGGACAGGCCGACCGCGATCGCCTCGAGGGAGAGCACGGCGGCGCACATGCCGCGGCGGGGCGACTTCTCGCGCTCGTCGCTCACTTGCGGCCTCCCAGCAGCACCCGCGCCTCGCCGACGGTGACCACCGAGCCGGTCACCAGCACCGCGCCCGAGCTGAGCGCGTCGGTGCTCTCCGACTCGGCGAGCGCGGCGGCGGCGTCGATCGCGTCACCGAGCACGGGAACGACGCTCACCCGGTCCTCGCCGAACACCTCCCGCGCGACGACGGCGAGCTGGTCGGCCGGCATCGCCCGCTCGGTGGAGTTCTGGGTGACCACGACCTGCGCGAGGTGCGGCTCGAACGCCGCCAGCAGGCCCTCGGCGTCCTTGTCGGCCATCACGCCGATCACGCCGACGACCGGGTCGAACTGGAAGGAGTCCTCCAGCGCGGCCGCGGCGGCCTCGGCGCCGTGCGGGTTGTGGGCGGCGTCGAGCAGCACCGTGGGGCTGCGCCGCACGACCTCGAGCCGGCCGGGCGAGGTGATCTCGCCGAACGCGCCGCGCACGATGTCGTCGCCGAGCGGCTCACTGTGCCCGTCTCTGGCGCCGACGAACGCCTCGACCGCGGCCAGGGCGGTGGCGGCGTTCTGCGCCTGGTGGGCGCCGTAGAGGGAGAGGAAGACGTCGTCGTAGCGACCCCGCAGGCCCTGGAGGGTGACGACCTGGCCGCCGACGGCGGCGGCACGGGTGACCACGCCGAACTCGAGGCCCTCGCGGGCGACCGTCGCGCCGACCTCCGCCGCGCGCTCGAGCAGCACCGCGGCGACGTCGGCGCTCTGCTGGGCCAGCACCGCGACCGCGCCGGGCTTGATGATCCCGGCCTTCTCGCGGGCGATCTCGACGGCGGTGCCGCCGAGGTAGTTGGCGTGGTCGACCGCGATCGGCGTCACCACGGCGACGTCGGCGTCGATCACGTTGGTGGCGTCCCAGGAGCCGCCCATCCCGACCTCGACGACCGCCACGTCGACGGGCGCGTCGGCGAAGGCGGCGTACGCCATCCCGACGACGGCCTCGAAGAAGCTGAGCGGGTGTGCCTCGGCGGCGTCGACCAGCGGCATGTAGGGCGCCACGTCGTTGTAGGCGCGGACGAACGCCTCGTCGTCGAGCGGCTCCCCGTCGACGCTGATCCGCTCGCTCATCTTCTCGACGTGGGGGCTGGTGAACCGGCCGGTGCGCAGGTCGAGGGCGCGCAGCAGCGCGTCGATCATCCGTGACGTCGACGTCTTGCCGTTGGTGCCGGTGAGGTGGATCGAGCGGTAGGCGTGCTGCGGGTCGCCGAGCAGCTCGGTGAAGGCGCGGATCCGGTCGAGCGAGGGCTCCAGCCGGGTCTCGGGCCACCGGGACAGGAGGGCGTCCTCGGCCTCGTCGAAGGTCTCGGCTGGGCGCGCTACGGGCTCGTTCATGGCGTCGCTGAGTCTAGATGAGTAAGTCCAAGGGCTCGCACGCTGCGCGACGCTCACCACGCACGCTGGCTGCGTTGCAGACGCTCGACGTGCACCCAGCATGCCTTCGCGCCTGCGCCTTGCCAGCGCACGCGTTGAGCGCCGCTCGCTTGCACGATCCCTTGGACTTACTCATCTAGGGTGTACCAGCGAGAGGGAAGGAAAGCGTGGGGCGTCGGGGACTGGCAGCGGCAGTGGTCGCGGCGATGCTGGCGCTGTCGGCGTGCTCGGCCGCCGGCGACTCCCCCGCCGCGAAGCCCACGCCGAGCGAGGCTCCGCTCATCCCCGAGGCGAGTGCGCTGCCGACCGCGCTACCCGGCGACGTGCTCGCCGGCGAGATGCAGGACCTGGCCAAGCTCGCCGAGCGGCTGGCCCAGCAGTTGCCGGCGCAACGGCGGCCGGCGCCGGTGCGGGTGGCGGGGAGCAGCACGCGCTGGCAGCCGGGGGCGGCGTACCGCGGGGTGTTCGCGGATCCCGACATCGTCCGGTACGACGGCCGCTGGTACGCCTACGCCACCAACACCTCCCACCTGCGACTCCCGACACTCACCTCGCGCGATCTCTCGACGTGGACGCCGCTGGCGACGAGCGGCGGCGGCCGGGTCGACCCGATCGAGGTGGCGAGCTGGGTGCGCAGCGGCGACGGCGGTCGCGACCTGTGGGCGCCGGGGGTCGGCAAGGTCGGCAACGGCTGGACGGCCGCGTACGCCGCACCGGCGGGCACCCAGGGCGGCCAGCGGCACAACTGCATCGGCCTGACCCGCGGCCCGTCCCCGGCCGGTCCGTTCCGGCCGGTCGGCGAGCCGATCTGCTACGAGGAGGCCCAGCTCGGCGTCATCGACCCCGACGTCTTCGTCGACGAGCACGGCGTGCCGTGGCTGCTGTGGAAGTTCTCCGGGGTCGTGAACCGGCGACCTGCCGGCCTGTTCGTCCGCCGGCTCAACGCCGACGGCACCGGCTTCGCCGACGGCTCGCAGACCCGGGAGCTGCTCACCCTCGACCGGCCGTGGGAGGGGGACACCATCGAGAACCCGAGCATGGTCCAGTTCCGCGGCGTCACCTATCTCTTCTACTCCGGCAACTCGTGGGAGCGGGCCGACTACGCGACCGGGTACGCGATCTGCGCCGGCCCCGAGGGACCGTGCGTGCGCCAGAACCGCGGCGAGCCGCTGATGTCAAGCGCCTCGACCGGGCGGCTCGGTCCGGGCGGCGCGTCGGCGTTCGTGGACCACAAGTCGCTGCGGCTGATCTACCACGCCTGGGACCAGGTCGGCCGGACCCGGCAGCTGCACATCGCGAGCCTGTGGCAGCGCGACGACGGCACGCTCGAGGTCATCGACCCCGGCTGATCCGCCCGACCTGCATCCGCATCCAGCCGGCCACCTGCCACATGGTCGGCTCGGCGGCGTCGAAGACGTCGGCGTGGCGCCAGTAGCCGTGGACCTGGCCCAGGTAGCGGGTGCCGACCACCTCGACGCCCGCCTCGGCAAGACGCAGGACGAGGTGCTCGCCCTCGTCGCGCAGCGGGTCGTGCTCGGCCGTGGTGACCAGGGTCGGCGGCAGCGTGCCGAGCGCATCGGAGCGCAGCGGCGCGAGATCGGGGTGCTCGAGGTCGGCCGGAGTTGCGGCGTACTGCTGCCAGTACCAGGCGGCCTCCGCGGGCTCGAACCCGTCGGCGGCGCTGCGGTAGGAGTCGAAGGACGCCGTCGGGTCGAGGAACGGGTAGACCAGCGCGACGCCGGCGAAGCGACCGGGGTGGCGCAGCGCGGCGACCAGGGCGAGGTTGCCGCCGGCACTGTCACCGTGGGCGAAGGTCGGCAACCCGGCCAGTCCCGGTTGCTCGTCGAGCCAGGCCACGGCCGCGGACAGGTCGTCGGGCGCCGCGGGGAACGGATGCTCCGGTGGTCGCCGGTAGTCGACGCTCAGCACCGCCATCGCGCTGATGTCGGCGAACCGCCGCACCGCCGCGTCGTGCACCTCGACATCGTTGAGCACGAACCCTCCTCCATGCGCGTGGACGACCACGGCGTCGTACCCGTCCGGGAGGTAGAGCCGGGCCGGTACGCCGCCCGCGTCGACGTCGCGCACCTCGGCGACCTCGGGCCCCGACTGACCGGCAGCGGCGGCCCGGGCCCGCTCGCGCTCGGCGGCGATGTCGAAGGCGGGGTCGGTGACGGCGAGCTCGCCGGCGGCGTTGGCGATCGCCGCGCGGGCCTGGGGGTGGAGGGCCATGCCCGCACCCTAGGTCGTGTCTCCCGCGTCAGCGCCGTCGCGAGCGGCGTTTCCGGCCGATCTGGCAAGGCGGCGGAGCGATGGCGTGCCGGATGGCACGTCGAGCGACGCCAACGCAGCCAGATCGAGTCGGAAACGCCGCGTAGCAGGCGCTGACGCGGGAGACACGACCTAGGGGCACTCAGCCGATGTCGATCCGCACGGTGTCGACCACCGGCTCGTAGCCGAGCGCCTGGTAGAGCGCGTTCGAGGTCGGGTTGGCCTGGTCGGTGAACAGGATCACCCGGTCGCCGCGCTCGCGCAGCAGCCGCGACACCTCGGCCACCGCCGCACCGGCCCAACCGCGGCCGCGCTCCTCCTTCGGCGTGTAGACCGGCCCGATCCGGCTCACGCCGTACGCCGGCGGGTTGGCGCCGATCAGGTGCACCACCCGGCCCTCGGCGTCCTCCCAGAACCACAGCACGTCCTCGGCGAGCTTGCGCTGCACGTCGTCGATGCCGAAGGCCGCGGCCTCGCCGTCGTGCCCGGCCGGGCGACCGGCCTGCTCGTCGGCGTCGGCGAAGAACCGCTGGACCCACGCGAGCGCCAGCTCCGCCTCGTCGGGGCGGACCGGCCGCAGTCGCCCGGGGACCGGGCGCGGGTCGACGAGGGTGCCGAGCTCGAAGAGCCGGTGGTGCAGGCCGTTGGCCACACTCCGCCCGGTCGCGTCCGCGATCGCGGCGGCGAACAGGTCGGCCGCAGGCCGCAGGCCGGTGGCTCCTCCTACGTCCTCCCCGCGCTCGAGCACGGCCGCCGCCAGCGCCGCGACCGCGTCGTCGGGCATCGCGAGCAGGTAGACGGGGTACGGCGCGAACGGCGCCGTCCTCATCGCGATCCCCGTGATGGCGCCGTCCGGGCCGGTCACCACCGCGAACCAGCAGTGGACCAGGCCGCCGCGACCGGTCTCACGGATCCGCTGGGCGATCGTCGTCACCACGGTGCCGGTCACCGGCTCCTGGGCGAGGTGGTCGCCCGTCCGGGCGAGGAACTCCCCCGCGTCCTCGGTGAACCAGACGTCGTGCTCGATGGGCATGGCCGATCCTCGCGTCCGCGACCGCGTCGGCTCAAGCCCATTTCCGGGAACGTCCCGCGAGCGCAGCCCTCAGTCGGCCTGCGCCACCTCGAGTCCGGCCAGTGTCGGCGTCCGGCGCACCGCCTCGAACCCGATCTGACCGGTCGCGGTGAACCTCATCGTGCGCACTCCACCGCGGGCGGCATAGCGGAAGGCGCCCGTGACCGTGATGCCGTCGGGGACGGAGTCGACCGCGACCGTCGGCGTCCCGACGAGCCCCCGCCACCAGCCCGGCGCAGAGGGGTCACCACCGGCGCGAGCCGTCTGCACGAGGTCGAAGAAGGGACACCGGGCGAAGGCCTCGGGGCCGCCGCAGGCGTCCGCACTCGCGGTGAAGTCCGCGGCGAGGGCCTGCCGGGTGGCGTCGGTCGCCACCAGGGGCAGCGACGGCTCGGCCGTGGGAGCACCGGGCAGCACCGCCACGAGCGCGGGCGTGGAGGTGAAGTAGGGGTCGATCCGCTTCTCGGCGCCGTAGACGGCCGGGTAGAGCGGCTGGACGCTCTCCCCGCTACCGTCGCCGTCCTGCACCCTCGGCCGCCGCTCGAGCACGTTGCCGCCGAGACGGATGTCGGTGTCGACGTTCCGCACGCCCGGCTCGTCCCAGGCGACCGAGCCCACCATCGGGGAGGAGATGCGCCAGTCGTCGCCCACTCTGCCGAGCCGCAGTGGCCAGGTGTGCTCCTCCCCCGCGAGCCGGTAGCGCACCTCCACCTCGACCACGTCGTCGCTCTCCACGGGGTCACCGATGGACACGACGTCGATCCGCTCGTCCGCGGCGGCCAGCAGTCCGGCCGCATCGTCGAGCGCAGCCGTGTCCTCCGCCGTCATCGCCGCCAGGCCGGCGAGCTCGTCCTCGTCGCCCGAGGCGACCAGGTCGACGTAACGCCTCGCTGCGGCGGCCGCCTCGTCGGACGACGAGGCACGCACCCACGCCAAACCGCCGAGCGCAGCGACGACCACCGTCGTCGCGACGGCGACGGCGACCACTCGGGGACGACGGCTCATCACTCAGCTCTCGAGCCGGGCCAGCTCCTCCTCGACGACCGTCGGGTCGAGCTTGACGAAGACCGGGGTCGGCTTGGCGACGGCGCGGCCGACCTCGACCGGGTGCCTGCCCCAGGAGGGGAAGCCGGCGTAGTCCCCGGTGATGATCGGGTAGCCGCGATCGGGGTCGTCGAGGTCGGTGACCTCCTCGATGGCCGGCATCGGTGCGACCGCGCCCGCACCGCCGAGCGCCCTGTCGACGTCGTTGGCCGAGAACGGCAGGAACGGGCTGAGCACCAGGTTGAGGTCGGCGACGCACTGCGCCATCACGTGCAGGATCGTGGCGAGCCGCTGCTCGTCGTCCTTGATCTTCCACGGCTCGGAGTCGGAGACGTACTTGTTGACCTCGGCCACCGCGCGCATCGCCTCGCCGATCGCCTGCTTCTGCCGGTGCCGGCCGATCAGGTCGCCGACGGTGTCGAAGGACGTCTCGACGGTCGCGAGCACGGCCTCGTCCTCGGCGGACAGGGGGCCGGCGGCAGGGATCTCGCCGAAGTTCTTGGCGATCAGGTTGGCGGTGCGGTTGACCAGGTTGCCCCAGCCGGCGACCAGCTCGTCGTTGGTACGACGCACGAACTCGGCCCACGTGAAGTCCGAGTCCTGGCTCTCCGGGCCGGCGGCGGCGACGAAGTAGCGGAAGGCGTCGGGCTGGTAGCGGGCGAGCAGGTCGCGCACGTAGATGACGACCTTCTTCGAGGAGGAGAACTTCTTGCCCTCCATCGTGAGGAACTCGCTCGAGACGACCTCGGTCGGGAGGTTGAGCTCGCCGTACTGGCGCGGCTTCCCCCCGTGCGCCCCCTTGCCGGCGTACGCGAGCAGCTCGGCCGGCCAGATCTGGGAGTGGAAGGTGATGTTGTCCTTGCCCATGAAGTAGTAGGACAGCGACTCCGGGTCGTTCCACCAGGCGCGCCACGCGTCCGGGTCGCCGCTGCGGCGGGCCCACTCGATCGAGGCCGAGAGGTAGCCGATGACCGCGTCGAACCAGACGTAGAGCTTCTTCGTCGGGTTGTCCTGCCAGCCCTCGAGCGGGATCGCGATGCCCCAGTCGATGTCGCGCGTCATGGCGCGCGGGCGGATCTCCTTGAGGATGTTCTTGGAGAACCGGATGACGTTGGGCCGCCACAGGCCGGTCGCCTCGCGCTCGTCGAGCCAGGCCTGCAGCGCGTCGGCCAGCGCCGGCAGGTCGAGGAAGAAGTGCTGGGTCTCGATGAACTCCGGCGTCTCGCCGTTGATCTTCGAGCGCGGGTCGATGAGGTCGTGCGGGTCGAGCTGGTTGCCGCAGTTGTCGCACTGGTCGCCGCGGGCACCGTCGTACCCGCAGATCGGGCAGGTGCCCTCGATGTAGCGGTCGGGCAGGGTGCGGCCGGTGGAGGGCGAGATGGCGCCGTACGTCGTCTGCTCGACGAAGTAGCCGTTCTCGTAGACCCCCAGGAACATCTCCTGGACCACCGCGTGGTGGTTGCGCGTGGTGGTGCGCGTGTAGAGGTCGTAGCTGATGCCGAGCCCGACCAGGTCCTCGACGATGAGCCGGTGGTTCTTGTCGGCCAGCTCCTGCGGGGTCATCCCGGCCTCGTCGGCGGCGATCAGGATCGGCGTGCCGTGCTCGTCGGAGCCCGAGACCATGAGGACGTCGCTGCCCGCCATCCGCTGGTACCGGCTGAAGACGTCGGACGGTACGCCGAAGCCGGCCACGTGGCCGATGTGGCGGGGGCCGTTCGCGTAGGGCCAGGCGACAGCGGAGAGGACGTGCGTCATGCCCTGAATCCTAGGGTCGTCCGCTCCGGCTGCTGTCAGCGGCGCGACCCAAGCGATCTCGCCGGTGGGTGACGGCGTCGCGAGCGGCGCGAGACGCGGGTGATGGCAAGGCGGCGGAGCGAAGTCGTGCCTGACCGCCCATCGAGCGACGCCAACGCCGCCAGCGCCCGTGTGTCGCGTCGCGCAGCAGCCGGCACCTACCGGCGAGACCGCTTGATCCGTCGGGCGGTCCGCAGCCGGATGTCGGGGAGCGCGGCGTAGAGGTACTGACCCGGGCACTCGGTGTCGTTGGTGTCGCGGTGGCCGTCGATGACGGGCAGCGTGACGACCGTGCCCTTGGGGTAGAGGTCGCTGCCGTGCGAGAGCACCGGCGTGGTCGCCAGCGGGTCGCGGTGGTACTTCCTCAGCTTCCAGGCGGCGATCTTCGCGACGCCGACGAGCACCTTCGGCGTGGGCGCGGCCTCCTGGTAGCTGCCGAGGACGGCGATCCCGACCGAGGTGTGGTTGAAGCCGAGCGTGTGGGCGCCGCGGGTGTCGCGGTCGCCGTCGGCGCCGCGGCGGCCGGCCCAGATCCGGCCGAACCGGTCGACGAAGTAGTTGTAGCCCACGTCGGACCAGCCCAGCGTCTTCGTGTGGTAGCGGTAGATCGCGCGCAGGATCCGGGGCACGTCGCGCTTGCGGTAGTCGTTGCCGGTCGCCGTGTGGTGCACGTGGACCTGCTCGACGGTCTTGACCCGCTTCGGCTTGCCGGTGGCCCACCGCTCCTTGGCTCCCCAGGAGCGGCGGCTGCGGATGCGAGGACGCAGCGAGCGGTGCCGCTTCGGGCGCGCGTCGACCGGGTCGTTCGGGTGGTCACCGGGGTCGACCAGGGTGAGCACCGGGCGCTCGACGGCGCCGGTCACCTCGACCTGGACGCCGTCGCTGTCGCCGACCCACAGCGGCTCGGTGCCGGCCGGGGCGGACCGGGCCTCGGTCGTACCGCGGTCGGGGAGGTCGCGCAGCGCGGGCACCCCGCGCCACGGGCTCCACGAGCCGTCGGCCCCACGCACCCGGACCCGGACCTGGCCGGACCCCGCCGCCCACGTGACGCCGAGCAGGGCGAAGCGGTCGGTGCGCTGCTCCGCCGTCCGGAGCACGGCGCCGCGCGCCGCGACCTGCGGGTCCGGGGTGAGCGCGACGTCGAGCGCTCTCCCCACCCCGCCCTCGTCGGGACGCAGCCGCAGCCGGCCGTCGGGGCGCGCCGCGGCCGGGGCCGCGCTCAACCCGACCAGCGGCAGCACCGCGGCCGCGGCCCCGAGCGTGGCGAGGTCGCGGCGGCGCAGGGACGGGTCCGAGAACGTCATGACTCCCGAGCATGCGTCATCGACCCCGGCGCCCGGAAGCGCCGCCGCCGCGTGTCGCCGATCAGGAGAAGTCGAGGTCTCCCGTGCGGGTCCGCTTGAGCTCGTAGAAGTAGGGGAACGACGCGACGGCCACGCAGCCGTCCCACAGCCGCCCGGCGTCGTCGCCGCGCGGGATCCTCGAGAGCACCGGTCCGAAGAAGGCGGCGCCGTCGATGTGGATGGTGGGCGTGCCGACGTCGTCGCCGACCGCGTCCATGCCCTCGTGGTGCGAGGCCGCCACCTTGGCGTCGTACGACGCGTCCGTGGCCGCCTCGACCAGGCCGGCGTCGAGGCCGACCTCGTCGAGCACCTCGGCGATCAGCGCGAGGCCGCCGTCGGGCTGCTCGTGCAGCTTGCGGCCCTCGAGGTGGATCCGCTGCCCGAAGGCGTCGTAGAGAGGACGGAGCACCTTGTCGCCGTACTGCTCCTGGGCGGCGATCAGCACCCGCACCGGCCCCCACGCCGGTGCCAGCATCTCGCGGTAGTCGTCGGGGATGTCCCGGTCCTGGTTGAGGTAGGCGAGGCTCATGACGTGCCAGCGGACCTCGATGTCACGGACCTGCTCGACCTCGAGGATCCAGCGCGAGGAGATCCAGGCGAACGGGCACAGCGGGTCGAACCAGAAGTCGGCGACGTGGGGGGTGGAGTTCTCGGCCATGCTTCACCAACCTACGCGCCGCCGCCGACATTCCCCGGCCGGCACAGGGCTCAGCGCACCTGGACGGTCCCGACCACCTTCGGCGCCGCCGGTACGGCTGCCGAGCCGAGGTAGCGGACCCGCACCTTCTTCGTCCCGCGCGCCATCGGCACCTTGACCTTCACGATGCCGTCGCTCAGCCTGACCTCGCGCTTCCAGGAGCCGATCCGGACCAGCACCTTGCCCGTGACCGGCAGCTTCCCCGCTGCGGTCACGCGCACCCGGACGATCGCGCGCCCGTGCTTCGACTTGGTCTTGAGGATGACATTGGCCGGACTGGTCACGGGCCCGGATGCGGTGAGGGTCTCGACCGCCGGCGCGTACTGCGCCTTGGTGCCGCTCACCTCGACGCTGACGCTCGAGCCGACGTCCTCCGCCGCGAGCTGGTACGTCGCCGCGGTGGCGCCGGGGATGGCGACCCCGTTGCGCAGCCACTGGTACGCCGGCGCCGCGTCCGGCTGGTCGTAGGTCCCGGGCGCCGCCGTCAGCACCTGGCCGAGCGCGGGCGTGCCGCTCAGGGTGGCCGGCGCGGTCGCGTGGACGATCCCGGCGAGGACCGGGCCGAGCGTGTAGAAGGGCGAGACGTAGGTCGTGAACCCGTCCGACTTCGCGACCACCCGCATGCTCAGCGTCTTGCCGACCAGGTCGGGGGTCAGCGCGAGGTCGGGCGTGACGATGTCGCCGATCCGCACGCCGTCGGCGAACCAGCGCCAGCGGTTCTCCGCCGGCGTCGGGGACCAGCCGCCGGCGGTCGCGCTCACCGTGGTGTTGACGACGAGCGGGGCGGCCACGACCGGGGTCGCGGTCTGCGTGAAGACGTTCCCGGTCGGCGTCGGCGTGGGGGTCGGCGTCGGCGTCGGGGCGGGCCGGTCGACGAAGTGGATGAACCCGGTCGGCCACCGCCCGCTCGTCCGGGTGATCGAGCGCCAGTGGAAGGTCCCGCCCCACGCGTCCTCGGACACGATGATCTCGTCGGCCGAAACCACACGCTCGACGTACGCGACGTGGCCGGCGGAGCCGGCTCCGTTGGAGTACTTGCCCCACCAGGCGATGGCGCCGACATTGGGCGTCTGGTCGGTGATGGAGGCCATGGACAGTCCCCACTGGCTGGCATTGCCCTCGCCCGTCCAGGGCCGCACGTTCGGCATGCCGGCCTGGATCATCCGGTAGGCGGCGTAGTTCGTGCAGTTGTGGCCGGCGTACATCCGCCAGTACATCGTGCCGTTCGCGGCGCCGTACCCCGAGTCGGAGTAGCCGGCGCGGACGCAGTCGGCGTAACCGCTGCAGAGGTAGGTGGTGCCTGCCGATGGGAGCAGTGGCGGCTGCAGGGGGCCGGACGACGGTCCGGCGAGGACGAGGTACGACGCCAACATCGCGCTGGCGGCAGTGGTGGTCCCCCAGCGCGCGGCCCGGCCTGGTGTGCGCATGCCGAACACCATCGGGCACAACAGCACCAGAACGCAACAAAAACCTCGAAAATCTCTCCATTCACTGGCGTGTCGCGTTGACTTTCCCGAGTTACAGCGTTGTAGTTCGCGCCCCTCACTCCGATTGTCCGACAACTTCACCCGGGTGCAAGGATGGCTGCCATGCCCGGCACCAACCTCACCCGCGACGAGGCGGCTACCCGCGCCGCCCTCGTCGACGTGACGTCCTATGTGATCGACCTCGACCTCTCCGGCGCGACCGAGGAGGGCGTGGAGACCTTCGGGTCGACGACCACGCTGACCTTCACCTGTCGCCAGCCCGGATCGGCCACCTTCGCCGACCTGGTCGACGCGACCATCCACGAGATCACCCTCAACGGCGCACCGCTCGACCCCGCCACGGCGTACGTCGACAGCCGGATCGCGCTGCCCGACCTGCAGGCCGAGAACGTGCTCGTCGTCAAGGCCGACTGCACCTACTCCCACACCGGCGAGGGCCTCCACCACTTCGTGGACCCGGCCGACGGCAGGGTCTACCTCTACTCGCAGTTCGAGGTCCCCGACGCGCGCCGCGTGTACACGACCTTCGAGCAGCCCGACCTCAAGGCACCGTTCACGTTCAACGTGACCGCTCCGGCGCACTGGAAGGTCGTCTCCAACGCCCCGACCCCGGAGCCGTCCCCGGTCTCCGACGGTGTCGCGATCTGGCGCTTTCCGGCGACCAAGCCGATGTCGACGTACATCACCGCGATCGTGGCCGGCGACTACTACGAGGTGCAGGACGTCTACGAGGGCGCCCGCGGCACCATCCCGCTCGGCCACTACTGCCGTCAGTCGCTCAAGGACTACCTCGAGCGTGACCGCGAGGAGATCGTCACCCTGACCAAGCAGGGCTTCGCGTTCTTCGAGGAGGCCTTCGGCTACCCGTACCCGTTCGGCAAGTACGACCAGCTCTACGTGCCGGAGTACAACATGGGCGCGATGGAGAACGCCGGGTGCGTGACCCTGCGCGACGAGTACCTCCCTCGCTCGCGCCAGCCGCGCTCGTTCTACGAGTTCCGCGCCTCGGTGATCCTGCACGAGATGGCGCACATGTGGTTCGGCGACCTCGTGACCATGAAGTGGTGGGACGACCTGTGGCTCAACGAGTCGTTCGCCGAGTGGGCCTGCTACCACGCCGAGGCCCTCGCGACGTCGTACGACGACGCCTGGACCGGCTTCACCAACGCCCGCAAGCAGACCGGCTACCGCGCCGACTCGCTGCCCTCGACGCACCCGATCGCGGCCGACAACGTCGACCTGCACGCGGTCGAGGTCAACTTCGACATGATCACCTACGCCAAGGGCGCCTCGGTGCTCAAGCAGCTCGTCGCCTGGGTGGGCCTGGACCCCTTCCTGGCCGGTCTCAAGCAGTACTTCCACGACCACGCGTTCGGCAACACGGAGTTCTCCGACCTGCTGACCGCCCTCGAGAAGGCGTCGGGCCGCGAGCTGACCGGCTGGGCCCAGGAGTGGCTGCAGACCGCCGGCACCAACACCCTCTCCCCCGCGTTCGAGCTGGCCGCCGACGGCAGCTACGCCTCGTTCGCGATCAACCAGACCGCGCCGGCCGACCACCCGACGCTGCGCCGGCACCGGGTCGGCATCGGGTTCTACAACTCCTCGCCCGAGGGCCGGCTGGTGCGCACCGACTACGTCGAGGTCGACGTCGACGGCGCCCGCACCGAGCTCGCCGAGCTGGTCGGCAAGGCGCAGCCCGAGCTGCTGCTGCTCAACGACCAGGACCTGGCGTTCGCCAAGATCCGCCTCGACGAGCGCTCGCGGGCCACCGCCATCGCCCGCCTGTCCGACCTCGACGACTCGCTGGCCCGCGCGCTGATCTGGAGCGCCGCCTGGGACATGACCCGCGACGCCGAGCTGTCCGCGACCGACTTCGTCGAGCTCGTCCTCGGCAACATCGGCCAGGAGACCGACGCCTGGGGCGTCAGCCGGATCCCCGTGTACGCCGCCCAGGCGGTCACGCTCTACAGCGACCCGGCTCGTCGTACCGACCTCGCGGCGCGCTGGGAGCAGGGCCTGCGCGGCCTGCTCGCCGCGGCCGAGCCCGGCACCGACCACCAGCTGACCTTCGCGCGCTGCTACGCGGCCGCCGCGGCCAGCGAGGGGGCGGTCGCCGAGGTGGAGGCGATCCTCGACGGCTCCCTCACCTTCGACGGTCTCGCCGTCGACCAGGACCTGCGCTGGGCACTGCTCACCGCGCTGGCCCGGGTCGGCCGCGCCGACGACGCCCGCATCGACGCCGAGCTGGCCGACGACAACACCATCTCCGGCCAGGAGAAGTCCGCCGCCGCGCGCGCCGCGCAGGGCACGGCCGAGGCCAAGGAGCGGGCCTGGACCCAGGCACTGCTCGACCCGTCGGTGCCCAACGAGACCCAGCGCAGCGTGGTCCTCGCGTTCTGGCAGGCCGGCCAGGAGGCCGTGCTCGCGCCGTACGTCGAGCGCTACCTCGCCGAGGTCGCCGGCACCTGGGAGCGGCTCGGCAGCCACAAGGCCTCGGTCGCGCTGGAGCACATCTTCCCGCGCCTGATCGCCACCCCGGCCACGCTCGCCACCGTCGACGCCTGGCTGGCCGCGAACGCCGAGTCGGTCAACCCGGGTGCGATCCGGTACGTCCGCGAGGGTCGCGCCGACGTCGCCCGGGCGATCGCCGCCCAGGCCCGCGACGCCCGGGCCTGACGCCGACCCGGCTCGAACTGGCTCGCAAGACGCGCTGACCCGGCAGAAAGTTCTGCCGGGTCAGCGCAATTCCGGGGCCACTTCGGGCCGAGTCAGTCCTTGGCCAGCTCGCCCAGCAGCTCGATGCCGCGGGTGAGGCCACCGGCGAGGTCGCCGGTCGCGAAGGTCGCGGTCATCGCGGCCACGACCTGCGCCGACTCGTCGTCGGTGAACCGCTCACGGGCGTGACCGCCGGTGACGACCTCGACGACGCGACGGTCGGGGTCGACCATGATCAGGATGCTGCGCGAGGGCAGCACGAGGGTGTTGTGCAGGCTGGTCGCGAAGTCGCGCGGCTCGCCGCTCGCGGCACCGACGAAGACCGAGATCTCCGCACGGCACAGCTGCTCGGCGTTGCGGATCGTGACGTCGAGCGCAGCGCGCTGGGACGCCGTCAGGGCGGTGGTGCTCATGGTCGCGGACTACCAGCTGCCGCCGGCGCCGCCGGCCTTGGAGTCGTCGGAGTCGGGAGCGGCGAGCTCGCCGGCCGCCTTGCGCGGGCCGCCGAGCCACTGGTTCTCGGGCTCCAGGGCGTCGAGGCTGAGGTCCTCGCCGCGGGCCAGGGCCGGGGCGACGAAGAGCAGCGTGATGACGACGAAGACCAGCAGCGGGACACCGCCCAGGTAGAGCCAGGCGTGCAGCACGTCGATGTCGGGCTTGGCCTGCCAGCCGGCCGCCCCGTTGCCGGGACGCGGCTCCGGGGTGTCGGCCGACGCGGAGCCCGCTCCGGCGACGACGAGCAGGGCGCTCACCCCGACGAGGGAGCACACGGCGAGCAGGCGGCGTACGGCAGTGCTGGTCACGAGCCGCATGCTATCGGCTCCCGCTTCCCCGTGCGGTAGTGGTGTCCGCACGGGGGCTCAGGTCGCTTTGGGACACTGGGCGGATGCTCGCCCTCCCCCTGTCCATCGCCGATCCGACCAGCCCCTGCGCCGACGGAGAGACGGTCTGCGACCTGACCTGGGACGTGACCGGGAACCGCCGCCTCGCCGAGTGGTCCGACGTCCTCATCGGCAAGCCGCTCGCGATCATCGGCCTGGTCCTGCTCGGCCTGGTGATCGCCTGGCTCCTGCACCGGGTCGTCGACCGGATCGCGCGGCGCGCCGAGCGCGGTGTGCTCCCGGAGCGGGTCGAGAGCGCCGTGACCGCCCGCCGCAAGCAGCGGGCGGCGACCATGGCCGGCGTCCTGAAGAGCATCATCACGTTCATCGTCGTGGCGATCGTCGGCACGATGGTGCTCAGCGAGGTCGGGGTCGACATCGCGCCGATCATCGCGAGCGCCGGCATCATCGGCATCGCGCTCGGCTTCGGCGCCCAGTCGCTGGTCAAGGACTTCCTGGCCGGCATCTTCATCTTCATCGAGGACCAGTACGGCGTCGGTGACGTCGTCGACGTCGGCGACGCCAACGGCACGGTCGAGGCGGTGACGCTGCGGATGACCCGGTTGCGCGACATCGAGGGCACCGTCTGGTACGTCCCCAACGGCGAGATCCTGCGGGTCGGCAACAAGAGCCAGAACTGGTCGCGCGCGGTCGTCGACGTCCGGGTCGGGTACGACGAGGACCTGGCCCGGGTGCAGCGGATCCTGCGCGAGGTGGCCCACGACCTGTGGGACGACGACGAGTACAGCCACGTCGTGATCGAGGAGCCCGAGGTCACCGGTGTGGAGATGATGGAGCCCGACTCGGTCACGATCCGGGTGATGGTCAAGACCGCACCGCTCGAGCAGTGGGGAGTGGCGCGGGCGCTGCGCCAGCGGATCAAGGCGCGCTTCGACCACGAGGGCATCAAGGTGCCCTACGCCCAGCAGGTCGTGTGGCACCGCGACGAGCGCGAGGGGGCCGCTGCCCGCGGCACCACGGCCGACGAGGGATGATGGGCGACGTGAGCACGGGCAGCGACGAGACGAGCTTCTACGACGAGATCGGCGGGTTCGAGACCTTCCGCCGGATCGTCGCGACGTTCTACGAGGGCGTGGCCGCCGACGAGGTGCTGCGCCCGATGTACCCGGAGGCGGACCTCGGGCCCGCCGAGGAGCGCTTCCTGCTCTTCCTCGTGCAGTACTGGGGCGGCCCCACCACCTATTCCGAGAACCGCGGTCACCCGCGGCTGCGGATGCGACACGCGCCGTTCGCGGTGGACCTCGAGGCGCGGGACCGCTGGCTGGGCCACTTCCGGGCCGGCCTCGACAGCGTGGACCTCACCCCGGAGCAGGACGCGCGGTTCTGGGAGTACGTCACGCATGCGGCGACGTTCATGGTGAACACCCCCGGCTGAGGTTTTTCCGGACCGATGTAACACCGGGCTCGGGTGGCGACATGTTCCCGGTGAGAGCAGTCTCCCCCTCTTCCCCACCAGCAGAGCAGGCCATGACCCCCGAACGCGCCACCGACCGGCTCCGCGTCGACGTACCGACGCTCGAGCCCGACCCGGCGTTCCTGGGCATGCTCGCCCACCTGAGTGCGACGTCGCAGGCGACTGCCCCCCGATCGACTCGGTCGGCCGGATTCCGACTGGTGCTCGCGACCGGCTCCGTTGCCGTCATCGCGGCCGCCACCTGGGCAGCGGGCGTTCCCACCGGCGGAGGGGGCCCACACTCCCCCGCCGACAGCCCGTCCCAGATCGGACCGTCCGGCACACCGAGTCCCGGAGACGTCGGAACCCCACACTCCGACGTAACCACCACGCCCGGCAGCCCCCTGTCCCCGGGGCTGCCGGGCAGCTCTTCCTCGTCCGACCACGCCGTCGACCCTGGCGACGCCGACGAGAACCGGGCCCGCGGCGACCAGTCCGACCACGCGACCGGCCAGGGTCACCTGAAGGACAAGCCCGCCGGCAAGGGCAAGGCCAAGGGCCACGACAAGGACAAGGCCCAGGGCAAGGCCAAGGGCCACGACCGGGCGCCCGGCGAGGGCAGCCAGGGCCGCGACGGCGACCGGCAGGACGACCAGCAGGACGACCAGCAGGACGACCAGCAGGGTGACCAACAGGGTGACCGGCAGGACGATCAGCAACGACCGACGCACTGACCGCGAGGAAATGTCCCGCTTCAGGCTCGCAAGCGGGACAATGGGACGCGCGGTCCGGGGCAAGGTCCGGACCACGCCAGAACAACAGGGGTGGGGACACGTCCGGTGCGGGCCGACGACGAGCTCGTCACTGCCGCGAAGAGCGGTGACGCCGCAGCGTGGCGCGAGCTCTATCGCGACCACGCCGGTCGGCTGCTGCTCTGGCTCGAGGCCCGCTCCTCGCCCGGCGGCGAGGCACCCGACGACATCGCCGCCGCCACCTGGCTGGTCGCCGCCGAGAAGATCGCCGACTTCCACGGCACCGGGTCCGACTTCGGCGGCTGGCTGTTCGGCATCGCACGCAAGCACAAGGCCAACGCGGGGCGTCGTACGGCGACCCGGGTCAAGGGCTTCGACACCCTGGCCGCGGACGCCGAGCGGACCGTGGCCGGGCCCGAGACCGGCATCCTCGCCGACGAGTGGGTTCGCCAGGCCCTGGCCGCACTGCCGCCCCGCGAGCGTGACGTCATCGCCTGCACCGAGGTGCTCGACCTCGACGTGAGCTCGACCGCCGCGGCGCTCGGCATGACGGCGGTGGCCGTACGGGTCGCCCGGCACCGCGGGCTCAAGCGGCTGCGCACCCATCTCGCCCCGGAGTAGCCCGGCAGAATAGAACGCATTCTATTCTGGGCGCATGACGCTGCTCGTGTCCGACGACCGCCGGGTCCGCACCCTCACCCTCGACCGCCCCGAGGCGCTCAACGCCTTCAACGAGGAGCTGTACGACGCCACGGCGGAGGCGCTCCTCGCCGCGGCGCAGGACCCCACGGTCGCGGTGGTGATGCTGACCGGGGCCGGGCGCGCGTTCAGCGCCGGGACCGACCTCCTCGAGATGCACCAGCTCGCCACGAACCCCGACTTCCCGCGCGGCAAGCACGGGTTCATCGGCCTGGTCGACGCGCTCGTCGACTTCCCCAAGCCACTCGTGGTCGCGGTCAACGGACTGGGGCTCGGGATCGGCGCGACCATCCTCGGGTTCGCCGACCTCGGCTTCATGTCCGACGATGCCCGGCTCAAGTGCCCGTTCACCTCGCTCGGCGTCGCGCCGGAGGCGGCTTCGTCGTACCTCTTCCCGGCGCTGGTGGGTCGTCAGCACGCCGCGTGGGCGTTGCTGTCCTCGGAGTGGATCAGCGCGGCCGAGGCGCGCGACATGGGCCTGGTGAAGGAGGTCTGCGCACCCGACGAGCTGATGGCGACCGCGCGCCGGCACGCCGAGGTGCTCGCCGCGAAGCCGATCTCCTCGCTGGTCGCCGTCAAGCGCACCATGACCGAGCCGCACCGCGACGCGATCCGCGCGGCCCGGGACCGTGAGAACGCCGCGTTCGCCGAGCTGATGGGCGGTCCCGCCAACCTCGAGGCGCTGGCCGCCTTCGCCGAGGGGCGGGAGCCGGACTTCACCCGGCTGTCGTGACCATGTCGCCGAGCACGCCGATCATCGCCTCGCGGAAGCCGTCGACCGGGGTCACCGAGCGCTGGGTCTCGGTGTCGAAGAAGACCAGCGCCACCTTCGAGCGCGCGAGCACCGCGCCCTCCCCCGAGCCGCCGGTGCCGTCGGTGATCTCGGACTCGAGCACCATCGACTTGGTGCCGATGTGGGACACGACCGTCCAGCAGTCGTAGGACTGCGGCCGCAGCACGATCGGGGCGACGTACTCGACATCGGCCTGCGCGATCACGCTCGCGATCCGCGGGAACTCCTTGAGGCCCTGCCGCAACCGCCCGAGCGAGGCGATCCGGGCCTCCTGGAAGAACTCGAAGTACTTCACGTTGTTGACGTGGCGGTAGATGTCGAGGTCGGAGAAGCGGACCTGGACCGGGTGGTGCGCGGCCCGCTCGCGGGGCACGTCGACCTGCACCGGGCGCGAGCGGGTGTCGCCGAGCTCGGCGTACGGCGCCAGTGCGGCGCGCTCCTGATCGTCGAGGCGCCGCGGCTGACCCGTCGCGAGCACGAACGGCGCCAGGACGGTGCGGGCACGCAGGTAGACGGTGCGGGTGCCGTCGGGCTGCTCCTCGAAGATCTCGTGGTCGAGCGTGAAGCTCGCCGTGCGGATCTCGCTGACCCACGACTCAATCGAGACCGACTGGAACCGGAACCGCAGCGGCGCGCGGAAGGTGACCTCGTGTCGTCGTACGACATAGGCGTCGTTGTGGTGGTGCTCGACGCCCGCGGCCGTCCGGCAGGCGTGCAGCAGCGCGCCGCGCGCCTCCTGGAGGTAGTCGACGTACTTCACGTTGTTGACGTGGTTCAGCTGGTCGATGTCACCCCAGCGCAGGGGGCAGTCGTAGCGGTGCCGCACCCCCGTCATGCTTCCAGACCGCGCCGCCGCGCGGGGCGGGGCTCCGCATGCAGGGACGGGCTTGTGGCGTCCGCCACGACCGGAACAGGTTGCAGTTCCGGGCCACTACGCTGTGCGCGTTCCACCCCTACCTGTACCGAGGAGTCTCCATGCCCGAGGCCGTGATCGTTTCCGCCGCCCGCACCCCGATCGGGCGTGCCAACAAGGGCTCGCTCAAGGACTTCCGCCCCGACGACCTGACCGCGTTCATCGCGCAGACGGCGCTCGACAAGATCCCCGCGCTCGACCCGACGGACGTCGACGACTTCTACCTCGGCGTCGGCCTGCCCGGTGGCGAGGCCGGCAACAACATGGCCCGGATCGTCACCACCTTGATGGGCACCGAGATCCCCGGCGCCACGATCACCCGCTACTGCTCCTCGTCGGTGCAGACCTCGCGGATGGCCTTCCACGCGATCAAGGCCGGTGAGGGCGACGTGTTCATCTCCGCCGGTGTCGAGACGGTGTCGCGCTTCCAGTTCGGCACCTCCGACCACATCCCCAACACCAAGAACCCGCTGTTCGCCGACGCGCAGCAGCGCACCGAGAAGTACGCCGAGGGCGGCCAGGTGTGGCACGACCCGCGCGAGGACGGCCTGCTGCCCGACATCTACATCGCGATGGGCCAGACCGCCGAGAACGTCGCGAGCATCCGCGGCCTCAAGCGCGAAGACCTCGACCAGTTCGGCGTACGCTCGCAGAACCTCGCCGAGAAGGCGATCGCCGACGGCTTCTGGCAGCGCGAGATCACCCCGGTGACCCTCGCCGACGGCACCGTCGTCAGCACCGACGACGGCCCGCGCGCCGGCGTCACCTACGAGGCGCTCTCCGAGCTGAAGCCGGTCTTCCGCCCCGACGGCGTGGTCACCGCCGGCAACTGCTGCGCGCTCAACGACGGCGCTGCCGCGGTCGTGATCATGTCCGACACCAAGGCCGCCGAGCTGGGCCTGACCCCGCTCGCCCGGATCGTGTCGACCGGCGTCTCCGGCCTGTCCCCCGAGATCATGGGCCTCGGCCCGGTCGAGGCGACCCGCAACGCGCTCAAGCATGCCGGCATGACCATCGACGACATCGACCTCGCCGAGATCAACGAGGCCTTCGCCGCGCAGGTGCTGCCGTCCGCCGAGGACCTGGGCATCCCGATCGAGAAGCTCAACGTCAACGGTGGCGCGATCGCGGTCGGCCACCCGTTCGGCATGACCGGCGCCCGCCTGCAGAACACGCTGATCAACTCGCTGCAGTGGCACGACAAGTCCACCGGCCTGATCACCATGTGCGTCGGTGGCGGCCAGGGCATGGCGATGATCCTGGAGCGCCTCAGCTGATCCGCCGACCCGGCCCGAAGTAGCCCCGGATCCGCGCCGACCCGGCAGAAGGTGACGCGGGATCCGCGCCGACCCGGCAGAAAGTGCCCCTCCCTGCGGATACTTTCTGCCGGGTCGGCGCCATTTGTGAGGCACTCCGGGACGGGTCGGCGGGAATCCAGAGCCACTCCGGGCCGGGTCGGCGTCGGTGGGGAGTCGTAGGGTCCGGTGGCATGAGCATCGACGTACGGCCCGCCACCGTCTTCGAGGACGTGAAGGCGCTGGTCGGGCCGAAGCGGGCGGACGCCAGCGTGTGCTGGTGCCTGAGCTACCGGATCCCATCGACGATCAACAACCCGATGCGCGGGCAGGAGCGCGGCGAGTTCGTCGCCAAGCTGCTCGAGGAGGGACCGCTCGGCGTGCTCGCCTACGACGGCGACACCCCCGTCGGCTGGGCCGCGGTCGCACCCCGCTCGGCCACGACCTTCGCCCGCAACCGCAAGATCCCCCACGTCGACGACCTCCCCGTGTGGTCCGTGTGGTGCATCCGGGTCCGGCCCGGACACCGGGGCAAGGGCATCTCCCACCACCTCATCGAGGGCGCGGTCGCCTTCGCGCGCGAGCAGGGTGCGCCGGCGATCGAGGCGTACCCGCTCGACAACGGCGGCGCCAAGGTCGACCTGACGATGGCGTACGCCGGGCTGCGGGCCAACTTCGAGGCCGCCGGCTTCCACCACGCCGCCGACACGACCTCGGTGCTCAGCGGACACCCGCGGGTGCTGATGCGCCGGGACTTAGACTGACCCGGTGACTGATGGGACCGCTGCTCGCCTGGCGACCGGCCACGAGCCGCGGTGGCTCGACGAGGACCAGCAGCGGACCTGGCGCTCGTTCCTGCTCGGCACCACCCTGCTCCTGGACCGCCTCGACGAGGACCTGCGCCGCGAGCACGGTCTGTCCGCGGTCGAGTACGAGATCCTGGTCCGCCTCTCCGAGGCCGGCGGCACACTGCGGATGGCCCAGCTCGCTGCCGCCCTCGCCCACAGCCGCAGCCGGGTGACCCACACGGTCAAGCGGATGGAGACCGCCGGGCTGGTCGTGCGCGAGGAGTCGCCCGAGGACGGCCGCGGTGTCGACTGCCGGTTGACCGACGCCGGGCTCGACGTGCTCCGCACGGCCGCGCCCGACCACGTCGAGACCGTACGCCGCTCGCTGGTCGACCTGGTCGACGCCGACGACCTCCGGGCGCTGGGCCGGGTCATGAACGCCGTGTGCGACCAGCTGATCTGCGCCCACCCGGAGCGCGAGCTCCGGCACTGACCCGGCGCCGCCTCAGCGAGGCGCTCACCACGAGGCGGTCAGTGCGAAGCCCACGAAGGCGGCGCCGAGGCCGCCGAGGAGCGTGACGGCGAGGTTGCCGAGCGCGGCGCCGACCGCGCGGTCCTCAGCCAGGCGCACCGTCTCGAAGGCGAACGTGCTGAACGTCGTGAACGCGCCGCAGAAGCCCGTCCCGAGCAGGAGCAGCAGGTCGGCACCGGCCGCGCCGCCGTACAGGCCGCCCAGCAGGAACGAACCCGACAGGTTGATCGTCAGCGTCCCCCACGGTGTGAGCGCGGTGTGCCGCGACTGCACGAGGCGGTCGAGCAGATACCTCGCCGGAGCCCCGGCCGCGGCGCCCAGCGCTACCAGCAGCCAGGCCGTCACGACCGCACCTCCTCGCCGCCGCTGGAGCGGACCGCCAGCCGCGCGAGCCCCAGCCCGGCGGCCACCGCCACGAGGGCGGCGGCGACGCTGCCGAACAGATAGGCCAGGGCCAGCCCCGGATGCGGATCGGCGCCGGCCAGCAGGTCGCGGACCTGCACGGAGTAGGTCGAGAACGTGGTGAAACCGCCGAGGATCCCCACCCCCACGAACGGCCGGAGCAGCGGGTGCGCGGACCGGGTCTCCTGCACCACCACCATCAGCGCGCCCAGCAGCAGGGAGCCGGCGACATTGGTCGCGAAGGTCGCCCACGGGAAGCCGCTCGGACCGGTCGGCCAGGCCAGCTCGAGCCCGTGGCGCGCCGCCGCACCGAGCATGCCGCCCAGCGCGATCACCACCAGGGTCAGGTGGTGGGCGGCGAGCTCGGTGCGCTGTTCGGCTGAGCCGAGGTCGACATCGGGATCGACGGGCTCGGGGTGGTGCTGCGTCATGGGTCGCCTACCTTCGTCGGGCCCGGGCAGGGCACGGTCGCAGAGGTAGGGACTGTCAGCAGCAGGTGCTGCGGTTGTCGGCGAGCCCCATCGCCATCGGGGCCAACCTAGCAGGGGCGACCGGCCGCCGCCCCGCCCGTGGTCACCGGTCGATCAGTCGCGGGTGAGGCGGCGGTGCGTCACACGGTGCGGACGGGCCGCCTCGAGGCCGAGGCGCTCGATCTTGTTCTCCTCGTAGGACGCGAAGTTGCCCTCGAACCAGAACCACTCGCCCTCGTTCTCCTCGGTGCCCTCCCAGGCGAGGATGTGGGTCGCGATCCGGTCGAGGAACCAGCGGTCGTGGGAGGTGACCACGGCGCAGCCGGGGAAGTCGAGCAGCGCATCCTCGAGGGAGGACAGCGTCTCGACGTCGAGGTCGTTGGTCGGCTCGTCGAGGAGCAGCATGTTGCCGCCCTGCTTGAGGGTGAGCGCCAGGTTGAGGCGGTTGCGCTCACCACCGGAGAGCACCCCGGCCTTCTTCTGCTGGTCGGGCCCCTTGAATCCGAACGAGGCGACGTAGGCGCGGCTGTTCATCTCGAAGTTGGCGACCTTGATGAAGTCCAGGCCGTCGGAGACGACCTCCCAGACGTTCTTGTTGGGGTCGATGCCACCGCGGCTCTGGTCGACGTAGGAGATCTTCACGGTCTGACCGACGGTGAGCTTGCCGGAGTCGGGCTCCTCGCCGCCGGTGATCATCCGGAACAGCGTCGTCTTGCCGACGCCGTTGGGGCCGACGACGCCCACGATGCCGGCGCGCGGCAGCGTGAAGGAGATGTCGTTCCACAAGATCCGGTCCTCGAACCCCTTGGTGAGGTGCTCGGCCTCGAGGACGACGTCACCGAGCCGCGGGCCCGGCGGGATGTTGATGTCGGCGGCGTCGATCTTGCGCGCCTTGTCGGCCTCGGCGGCCAGCTCCTCGTAGCGGGCCAGACGCGACTTGGACTTGGTCTGGCGAGCCTTGGCGTTGGAGCGGACCCACTCCAGCTCCTTCTCCAGCATCTTGGCGCGCTTGGCGTCCTTGGCGCCCTCGACCTTGAGCCGCTCCTTCTTGGTCTCGAGGTACGTCGAGTAGTTGCCCTCGTAGCCGTGGATCGAGCCGCGGTCGACCTCGGCGATCCACTGGGCGACGTTGTCGAGGAAGTAGCGGTCGTGGGTCACCGCCAGGACGGCGCCCGGGTAGCTCTTGAGGTGACCCTCGAGCCACTGGACCGACTCGGCGTCGAGGTGGTTGGTGGGCTCGTCGAGGAGCAGCAGGTCGGGCTGCTGGAGGAGCAGCTTGCACAGCGCCACCCGGCGGCGCTCACCACCGGACAGGTTGTCGACCAGCGCGTCGGACGGCGGGCAGCGCAGCGCGTCCATCGCCTGCTCGAGGCGGCTGTCGAGGTCCCACGCGTTCATGTTGTCGAGCTCGGTCTGCAGCTCGCCGGTCTCTGCCATGAGCGCGTCCTGGTCGGCGTCGGGGTCGCCCATCTCCATGTAGGCGTCCTCGAGGCGCTTCATCTTGGCCTTCGTGTCGGCGACCGCCTCCTCGACGTTCTCGAGCACCGTCTTGCCCTCGGTCAGCGGCGGCTCCTGCTGGAGCATGCCGACCGTCGCGTCGGGGTCGCGGACGATGTCGCCGTTGTTGGGGACGTCGAGCCCGGCCATCAGCTTGAGCAGCGAGGACTTGCCCATGCCGTTGGGGCCGACGACGCCGATCTTCGCGCCGTGCAGGAACGACAGCGTGACGTTGTCGAGGACCACCTTGTCGCCGTGGGCCTTGCGAACGTTGCGAAGGGAGAGGACGTATTCAGCCACGCCCCAAATCTACGCAGCGGCGACCTCGCCGTCGCGCTCGGGGTCACTGGCCGAGCCGGGAGCCGCCACCTTGACGAAGCTCGCCGTGCCGCGGGTGAGGTCGTGACCGATGGTGACGGCGTCGATCTCGAGCGCGACGACCTCGATCCCGGCCTTGTTGACGTAGGTCCGGTGGTCGAGCCTGCCGTGCACGACGACGGGGTCGCCCTGGCGCAACGACGGCTCCGCGTTGCTGGCGAGACGGCGCCAGGCGCTGACGCCGTACCACTGGGTCTCGCTGTCGGCCCACGAGCCGGTGGTGCGGTTGAAGTGGCGCGGGGTGCAGCCCAGCCGGAAGTTGAGCACCGGCACGCCGGCGACCTCCCTGAGCATCGGCGTCGTGCCGATCCAGCCCTGCACGGTGACCATGGTCTGGTTCATCGGATCTCCCTTCGTCGGTGCCGGTCGCGGGAGCGGCCGGTCGAGGACAGTCCACGCCACGGCCCCGACGATGGTCCCGGGCGCCGGCACGGGCTGTGGACAGGAGATGCGGCGAGGGACGGCTGTGGATGACCGAGGGCCCGGACGGGGGCCGCAGGGACGCCTGTGGTCAGCCGCGGGCGGTCTCCACACCACGCCGGAAGGCGGTGTACGACGCGACCTCGGTGCGCAGCGGCTGCACCACGTCGCTGTCGAGGACCTGGTGCACGACTCCGCGCAGCCGCTCGTCGGCCTGGTCGGCACGCTGCCGGGCGAGGCCGCGCACGAGCATCCGGCCGACGACCGCGAGCACCAGGCCGAGCACCAGCCCGCCGATGCCGAGCACGGCCGGGAGCGGGAGGCCGGCGACCTTCGTGAGGTCGCCGGTCGCGCCCTGGACGGCGGCGACGATCCACCACGCGAAGCCGCCGACGGCGGTGAGGAGCAGCAGCCAGTGGAGCAGGCGGACCAGGCTCACCCAGGCTGGCAGCCTGCCGCCGAGGTCGACGCCCTGCAGGCCCTTCTCGAGCTTGTCGCCGGTGGCGGCCAGCCCGGACCCGATGGCGCCGCGCAGGCGCGGGGCCCAGGCCGGCCCGACGCCCTCGGACGCCTCGTCGGCCAGGGCGCGGACGGTGGTGTCGACCGCCGCCCGGTCCAGCGGCGCGACGGCGGGCTCGCCGCGCGGTACCTCGTCGTCGCCGCGGCCGAGCAGCGCGAGCGGCGGCCAGGTGACCGCGCCCCGCGCCCGCTCCCCCACGGTGCGCTCGATGCCCTCGACGACCGCGGAGACACCGGCGGCGTCGGCGACCCGGTCCTCGACCTCCTCGATCCGCCGGGCGGGAAGCTCCCGGACGGGGGTCGTACCGCCGGCCTGCTCCAGGCGAGCGGCCGCGGCGGCGATGTCGGCCTCGACGCGCAGGGTGGTGCTGCGCTTGTCGTGCACCCGGCGCAGGATCTCGGCGCGGAGCTCGGCCATGCCGATGCCCTCCCGGGCCGAGATCGGCAGCACCTGGACGTTGGGGAGGCCGTCCTCGGCGAGCAGCCGCCGGACGTCGTCGACCATCGCCTGGCGGCGCTCGACCGGCACCGTGTCGATGTGGTTGAGCGCGACCAGCATCACGTCCTGGTGGGTGCTCATCGGCTTGAAGTAGCGGTCGTGGACGGCCGCGTCCGCGTACTTCTGCGGGTCCAGGATCCACACCATCAGGTCGGAGACGGCCACGAGCCGGTCGACCTCGAGGTGGTGGGCGACCTCGGTGGAGTCGTGGTCGGGCAGGTCGAGGAGGACGACGCCGTCGAGCTCGGACTCCGAGGGGGTGTCGAGCATCGAGTCGCGCATCGTCTGGTGACGCGGCGGGATGCCGAGCCAGTCGAGCAGCTCGCCGGCGCCCTGGCTGCCCCACACGACGGCGGTGGCCCACGAGGTCGTGGGACGGCGGATGCCGACCGAGGAGAGCTCGAGCCCGGTCAGCGCGTTGTACGTCGACGACTTGCCGGAGCCGGTGGCGCCGGCGATGGCGACGACCGTGTGGCGGGCCGAGAGGCGCAGTCGGCCGGTGGACTTCTCGACGGCTGCGGCGACGTCGTCGAGCAGCGCGTCGGCCACCCGGCCGCGCGCGGCCTCGACCGCCGCGCCGAGCCCGTCGACGCGCGCCGCGATCGGCGTCCCCCGGGTCGCGAGGTCGCCGGGGATCCCGCCGTCGGTCTCCTCAGTCTGCGGTGCCGTCACAGGTGTCCACCCGTCCCCTTCTTGGCCGCGGCGAACCGCAGGTCGTCGACTCGTCGTGCCGCCTGGCGCAGCTGGTCCGGCGCGTCGGGCTTGAGCTCCCACTGGGCGGCCGGCGCGAGGTAGCGGGCACGCTCGGCGCCCATCAACGTCGTCAGCCGGCGCACCAGCGTGCCGCGGGCCTGGTCGACCACGCGGGCCGCGCCGGACTCGCCGATCGTGCTCTCCAGCAGGGTGCGGCCCAGCCGGACCGACTCGGCTGCGGCGCCGGAGGCGCCGGGGGTGTCGGGTCCGGCGAGGGCCACGACACCGAGGGTGACCGCGAGGCCGCGGGCGCCGAGGGCGAGGAAGCGGGCGCTGTGCCGCGCGTCGCCTGCCTCGTGCTTGACCAGCTCCTGGAGCTCGTCGTGCCAGGCGCGGATCTCCTGCTCGGCCTGCGAGCGCAGCCCGCGTCCGGCCCGGGCGAGGTCGTCGGTCGTCGACTTCAGCAGCGCCTCGCCGTAGGACCGCTCGCGCCAGGCGGCGGCCGCGGTCGCCGCGGCGCGCTCGGCGTGGTCTGCGACGAGCGCCTCGAGGCCCATCTCGATCGCGACGCCCACCCGCTCGGCCTGCTGCGGCTTGCCCTTGATCGCGTTGACCAGGCGCTCGCGCACGAAGCCGACCTTGGCCTCCAGGGTGCGGGTCAGCTCGCCACTGCCGACGAACTCCTGCCAGCGGGCCAGCAGGTCGCCGCGCAGCAGCGTGCCGTCGCCGGCAGCGGACAGGAGCGCGGCCTGTGCGTCGTCGTACACCTGGTCGGCCAGGGTGAGCAACTCGCCCACCGCGTCGACCTGGAGCGCGACGGCGTCGGCGATCGGAAACGCCTTGCGGGTCACGGTGCGCACCGCGCCGGCGACGGTCTGGTTGACGACGTCGCGCTTGGCGGCGGCGTCGGAGGCGAGCGCGGCGAGCCAGCCGTTGATCTCGGTGCCGTACGACGCCGGCAGCAGCCCCTCCTCGCTCACTTCGCCCTGCGGTACGGCGAACAGCGGGCTGTCCTTGAGACCGCGGGCGGCCATCATCCGGGCGAGGTGGACCGAGACGGTCGCGACGTCGTCGGCCGACGTACGGCTCAGGACGAGCGCCACGGCCGTGTTGCGGTCGACGGCGTTCTTGAGGTGGTCCCACGGGACCTGGTCGGAGTAGCGCGCCGCGGACGTGACGAACAGCCACAGGTCGGCGGCGGCGAGCAGCTGGGAGGACAGCTCACGGTTGCGCTCGTCGACCGAGTCGACGTCGGGGGCGTCGAGGATCGCCAGCCCACGGGGTACGGCGGCGCTGGGGACCAGCTGGATCGCGAACTGGTCGTTGGTCGGCTGGCTCACCCGGGCCAGCTCGGGCAGCAGCCGGTCGGCGCCGAACCAACGGCCGTCCTCGGGGTGGTGGACCACGACGGGAGAGCGGGTCGTGGGCCGCAGCAGGCCGGGGACGGTGACCCGGCTGCCGACGAGGGTGTTGACCAGCGTGGACTTGCCGGCGCCGGTCGAGCCGCCGACGACGACGAGCAGGGGCGCGTCGATCTCGGTGAGCCGCGGGATGATGTAGTCCTCGAGCTGCTCGATGATGTGCTCGCGGCCCACGCGCAGCGCGCCGACCCCGGGCAGGTCGAGCGGCAGCGGCGCGTTGAGGAGGGATCCGTGCAGCCGGACCACCTCGGTGAGCATCCTGCTCCCGAGGAAGGTCTCGTTGAGATCGGCGCCGAGGGTCATCGCTGGGGTACCACCTGTCCGGGAAATGCGATCCGCGGTCGGGCCGCCTGGATCCGACCGAGGAAGTCCTGTCCGCGCACCTGCCAGTCGGCCGGCGCGGTGCCGCGCAGCAGCCGGTGGTGCAGGAAGCCGAGCTCGATGGCGGCCTGCTGGTAGTCGCGCATCGCCCGCTCGGCGTCGGGCCCGCCGGCCTGGCGGGCGAAGCGGCGGGCCTCGCGGCGGCCCCGCAGGTTCACGACCCAGCCGATGTCGGTGGCGGGCAGCAGCCCGCGCTGGGCGGCGTCGGTGAGCGCGACCCGCAGCAGGTGCGCCTCGGTCTCGCGCGCCCACCAGGCGAGCGCGATCATGCCGATGAACGCGGGCGCCATGATCACGACGTACACGATCGCGAAGCTGCCGAAGCCGAACACCGTGGAGCCGTTCCAGGTCGCGTGGGCGAGGACGGCCAGCAGGTAGCCGCCGATCGGGGCCAGCCAGCGCAGCGCCGGGCGGCGGGTGGAGACGGCCAGGCCGATCCCGACGCCGGTGAACGCGGTGAAGAGCGGGTGCGCGAACGGGCTGAAGATGCAGCGCACCACGAAGGTGCCGGTGATCGCCTCGATGCCGCCGGGCCCCATCCCGTCGGTGCCGTTCCAGGCCGCGGCGAGATAGAGGATGTTCTCGGTGAACGCGAAGCCGACGCCGACCATGCCGGCATAGACGATGCCGTCGAGGATCCCGTCGACCTCCGCGCGGCGCCACCACAGCAGCAGCACCAGGAACAGGCCCTTGCTGGCCTCCTCGATCACCGGCGCGACGAACGCCAGGGAGAGGGTGTCGGTGAAGCCCACCAGCAGGCCGCCGAGGCCCTGGACGACGATCGCGGCCATGGTCGCCACGAAGGCGCCCCACCCGAGGCCGGCGACGAGCAGCGTGCGCGGCTCGGGCTCGTAGCGGTCCAGCCAGAGGTACGCCGCCAGCACCGGCCCGACCGGCAGCGCGGCCAGCGCGGTGGCGAGCAGGGTGATGCGCGGGGCGCCGGACAGCGCGAGGATCAGCAGCGTGAGCAGGGCGCCGAGCACCACCGCCACGGTCACGACGACCGTGAAGGCAAGGCTGTTGCGGCGGACTGCGGGCATGGGGGAACCCTATCCGGAGCGGTCCCCGCGCCCCCGATCGCCGGTGAGGTGAGCGAGCGTACATTGAGGGGTGTGAGTGCGGACACCCCCAACGACACCCCCCAGAACGCCCCCAAGACCGAGCAGCACGACCCGGCCGTCCCCGAGGCCTACGCCGCCTTCATGCGGACCGGCTGGGACGAGCGCGAGGACGACGTCACCCGTCACCCGGTCGCCGACCTGGCCGCCGTACGCCGCTCCCGGCTGGCCGAGGCGTTCCCTGGTGAGCGCCTGGTGCTGCCGGGCGGCGGCTACAAGGTGCGCGCCTACGACACCGACTACCGCTTCCGCGCCGACACGGCCCATTCCTACTTCTCGGGCAACCACACCTCCGACGCCGTGCTGGTCGTCGAGCCCGACGGCTCGTCGGTGCTCTACGCGCGGCCGCGCTCGGGGCGCGACAGCGACGAGTTCTTCCGCGACCGGCAGTACGGCGCGCTGTGGGCCGGCAAGCGCCCCTCGGCCGCTGAGCTGGAGGCCGCGCTCGGGCTGACCGTCAAGCACATCGACCAGCTCGAGGCCGACCTGGCACAGGGCACGAAGACCCGCGTGCACCGTGGCGTCTCGGCCGGCGTCGACCGCCTGGTCGCCGGCGACGAGGCCCGCGATGCCGAGTTGGCCCGGGTCGCCTCCGAGATGCGCCTGGTCAAGGACGCCTGGGAGGTCGCCGAGCTGCAGGCCGCGGTCGACGCCACCGCGCTCGGCTTCGAGGACTGCGTGCGCGAGTGGGACCGCGTGATCGAGCACGGCGAGCGCTGGCTCGAGGGCACCTTCTTCCGGCGCGCGCGCACCATGGGCAACGACCTCGGCTACGACTCGATCGTCGCCAACGGCTCCCACGCCACGACCCTGCACTGGATCGAGAACTCCGGTGCCGTCGTACCCGGTGAGCTGATCCTGCTCGACATGGGTGTCGAGGGCGCGAACCTCTACACCGCCGACGTCACCCGCACCCTGCCGGTCAGCGGCACCTTCACGCCGCTGCAGCGCGACCTCTACTCGCTGGTGCTGCGCTCGCAGGACGCCGCGCTGGCCGCGCTGCGCCCCGGCGAGCGCTTCCTCGCCGGGCACGACGCCGCCATGGACGTGCTCGCCCACGGGCTCGACGACCTCGGACTGCTTCCCGTGTCGGTCGACGAGGCGCTCTCCCCCGACTCCCGGGTCTACGCCCGCTGGACGCTGCACGGCGTGAGCCACATGCTCGGCATGGACGTCCACGACTGCGGCCAGGCCGCGCCCGAGGCGTACCGCGAGGCGGAGCTGGTGGAGGGCATGGTGCTGACCGTCGAGCCCGGCCTCTACTTCCAGGCCGACGACCTGCTCGTCCCCGAGGAGCTGCGCGGGATCGGCATCCGGATCGAGGACGACGTCGTGGTCACCGCCGACGGCGTCGCGAACCTCTCGTCCGCCCTCCCCCGCACGCCGGACGCCATCGAGGAGTGGATGGGCACCCTGCGCGGGTGATGTGACCCCCGTCACGCTAGGTTGTGCCCCCAGCAGACGCGAACAGGAGAGAGCGATGGCGGACAAGACGATCGTGACAGGGGTGGACGGCAGCGAGACCGCGACGGCGGCGGCCGAGCGGGCGGCCGTGCTCGCCGGTGCCCTGGGCGCGCGGCTGCACGTGGTCTCCGCCTACGGGAAGTTCGAGCAGGAGACCGTGAAGATCGGCAGCGACACGATGTACCTCAGCTCCGAGAAGGATGCCGAGGACGTCGCCGCCAAGATCACCACGACCCTGCGTGCGGCGTACCCGGACGTCCAGATCACGAGCGGCGCCGCGGAGGGCAAGCCCGGTGAGGCGCTGGTCGCGACCGCCGAGGCCCTGGGCGCGGACCTGATCGTGGTCGGCAACAAGCGGGTCCAGGGCATCGCGGGGCGGGTGCTCGGCAGCATCGCGCGCGACGTCGCGGCGCACGCCTCCTGCGACGTGTACGTCGCCCACACGCACCAGAAGTAGTCCGGGACGTCGGCCCGGGGTTGCCTGCGACTTCCGAGTAACCCCGGGGCGGGTCGAGACTGGGACCGTGCCCTCCAAGACCGCCACTGCCTCGTCGTACTCCATCACGATGCGCCTGCACACCACCGTCGACCACGGTGTCGTGGGCGAGGTCGCCACAGCCATCGCCAGCGCGGGCGGGATGGTGACCGCGATCGACGTCGCCGACTCGAGCGCGCACCGCCTCACCGTCGACGTCACCTGCTCGGCCGCCGACGCCGAGCACGCGGCCGAGCTCCAGGCCGCCGTCGCCGCGGTCGAGGGCGTCGAGGTCCACAAGGTCTCGGACCGGACCTTCCTGATCCACCTCGGCGGCAAGATCGAGGTCGCCTCCAAGGTGCCGCTGCGCACCCGCGACGACATGTCACTGGCCTACACCCCCGGCGTGGGCCGGGTGTCGATGGCGATCTACGAGAACCCCGACGACGTACGCCGCCTGACCATCAAGGGCAACGCCGTCGCCGTCGTCACCGACGGCTCGGCGGTGCTCGGCCTCGGCAACATCGGCCCCGGCGCCGCGCTGCCGGTGATGGAGGGCAAGGCCGCGCTGTTCAAGCGCTTCGGCGAGATCGATGCCTGGCCGATCTGCCTCGACACCCAGGACACCGACGAGATCGTGCGCGCGGTCGAGCTGATCGCGCCCGGGTTCGGCGGCATCAACCTCGAGGACATCGCCGCCCCGCGCTGCTTCGAGATCGAGGCCCGGCTGCGCGAGAGCCTCGACATCCCCGTCTTCCACGACGACCAGCACGGCACCGCGATCGTGGTCCTCGCCGCTCTCACCAACGCGCTGCGCGTGGTCAAGAAGGAGATCGGTACGGCGCGCGTCGTCGTCTCCGGCGGCGGCGCGGCCGGCACCGCGATCGTCAAGCTACTGCTCGCCGCCGGCGCGCACGACGTCGTCGTGATCGACCGGCACGGCGCGCTGGTCGAGGGTGACGCCGGGTTGTCCGAGGCGCACCAGGAGCTGGCCGCGCTGACCAACCGGGACCGTCGTACCGGCGGGTTGCAGCAGGTGCTCGAGGGCGCCGACGTGTTCATCGGCGTGAGCGCCCCCGGCATCCTCAAGCCCGAGTGGATCCAGTCCATGGCCGCCGACCCGGTCGTGTTCGCCCTCGCGAACCCCGACCCCGAGGTCGACCCGGCCGCCGCCGCCAGGTTCGCGGCGGTCGTGGCCTCGGGCCGCTCCGACTTCCCCAACCAGATCAACAACGTGCTCGCCTTCCCGGGCGTGTTCCGGGGCCTCCTCGACGCCCGGGCCTCCGAGGTGACCATGGAGATGATGCTGCGGGCCGCGGCGGCCATCGCGCACGTCGTGCGCGACGAGGAGCTGAACGCGTCGTTCATCATGCCGTCGGTGTTCCACCCCGAGGTGCACCACGCGGTGGCGGCGGCGATCGCCGGGCACTGAGCCGGGTCAGCGCACCTGCACGACGGCGGGGCGGTCCACTCCGTGGGCCGGCCCGTCGTCCTTCTCCAGCTCGGCGGCGGTCGAGACGACCAGGCCGCCGAGCAGGAAGCCGATCACGCCGGCGGCGAGGGTGGTGACGTTCATGCGTGGTGCTCCGATCCGTGGGCGTGGTGGTCTGCGTGGTGGTCTGCGTGGCCGTCGGCGCCGTGGGTGCCGTGGGCGCCGTGGTGGAGGGCGTGGCCCTTGCCGCGGTCGATGAGGTAGCGGTTGACCGGGAAGGCGGCCAGGAACGCCGCCGAGAGGGCGATCATCATCCCGAGCCAGAAGACCGGGTCGACCAGACCCGCGTCCATCGCGCCGGGGATCGCGGCCATCACCGCGTTGTCGACGATCTCCATCACGATGATCGAGATCGTGTCGGCGGCCAGGACCAGCTTGAGCGCCTTGCCCAGGCCCATGCCGGCACCGACCAGCGGCAGCGACGAGAGCGCGTAGCCGAACACGAACGCCAGGCCGATCGCCAGCGCCATGGTCTGCAGGTTCGACAGGCCGACCGCCGCGCCGATCATCAGGCCGGCGATCTCCCCGATCGCGCAACCGGTCAGGCAGTGCAGGGTGGCGCTGGCGGCGATGGCGTTGCGGGGGTTCATGGCTGCTCCGTTCCGTGTGACCTCACAAGAGCGAACCTAATACCCCCTAGGGGTATTCCGCAATCGGCATTCCGATCCCGCCCGGTCACAGCGGTACCCTCGTCGCTCTGCCTCCGTAGCTCAGCTGGATAGAGCAAGGGCCTTCTAATTCCTGGGTCGCAGGTTCGAATCCTGCCGGGGGCGCCAGCGAGGAGTCGGGTGGGCGAGGGTGACCGCTGGGTCACTCTCACCCGCCCGACGCCAGGCGAAGTCGAGTATCCTTTCCGCAGCCACTCCTCAGACAAGTAGACAAGGCTGCAGCCCATGCCCGCACAGGTACGACGCGAGCCGCTCGCCGACCAGGCGGCGGAGCTGCTCCTCGCGCGGATCCGCGCGGGCGAGTGGCGGCTCGGGCAGCGGCTGCCCGGGGAGACCACGCTGGCGCCGCAGCTGGGCGTGGGGCGCTCGACGGTGCGGGAGGCGATCCGGCAGCTGGCGGGACGCGGCCTGCTCACCACGCGCCAGGGCGCGGGGGTCTTCCTCACCGCGCTCGACGTGCGCGAGGACTGGGACCTCGTGCTGCGGCGGGCCGACATCGTCACGGTGATCGAGGCGCGCACCGCGATCGAGGCCGAGGCGGCCGCGCTGGCAGCCGAGCGGCGTACGCCGACCGAGCTGCGCGCGATCCGGCGAGCTCTGGCCGACCGGGCCGAGCGCCGTACCGACATCGAGGCCCACGTCGACGCCGACATGGCCTTCCACCGGGCCGTCGTGGTGGCGGCCCACAACCCCGTCCTGGTCGAGCTGTTCGACGGCTTCGTGCCGCGCAGCCGGGCCGCGATGGTCGAGATGCTGCGGCTGCGACCGGGCTTCGACCACGTCACCGACCACGACGCGCACGACCAGCTGTGCCGGGCGATCGCCGAACGCGACGCCGCGTCCGCGGCCCTGCTGAGCCGCACCCACCTCACCTCGCTCAAGGAGAGCCTGACATGAGCAGCACCGTCCTCGACCTCACCGACGTCGTCTTCCGCCGCGGCGGCAGCGAGATCCTGCACGGTGTCGACCTCACCGTCCGCGCGGGCGAGCACTGGGCACTGCTCGGCCCGAACGGCGCGGGGAAGAGCACGCTGCTCGGGTTCTGCAGCGCGCAGGTGCACCCGACGTCCGGGACGGTCGACGTGCTCGGCAAGCGCCTGGGCCGGGTCGAGCTGCAGGAGCTGCGTCGCCACATCGGGCACGTCAACCCGCGCCACCCGCTGCAGACCGCTCTCACCGTGCACCAGGTCGTGCTCACCGGGATCACCGGCACCGTCGAGCTGCCGATGCGCTGGGCGCCGACCGACGAGCAGGCCCGCACTGCCGACGAGCTGATCGCCGAGGTCGGCCTCGCCCACCGCCGCGACGCCCGCTGGCCGCACCTCTCGCAGGGTGAGCGCGGCCGGGCTCTCATCGCCCGAGCGCTCCTCGCGCAGCCGCAGCTCCTGCTGCTCGACGAGCCGACGACCGGCCTCGACGTGGCGGCCCGCGAACAGCTGCTGACGGTCCTCGACCGGCTGGCTCACACCGCGCCGGAGGTGGCCTCGGTGCTGGTCACCCACCACCTCGAGGAGCTGCCGACCACCACGACCCACGCGCTGCTGCTCGCGCACGGCCAGGTCGTCGCGGCCGGCCCGGTCGCCGAGACGGTGACGACCGAGACGATCACCCGCACCTTCGAGCACCCGATCGAGGTCGACCACGACGGCGGCCGCTGGCGTGCCCGGGCGCTGCCGCCGGCCCGCCTGCACAGCGCATAGCGATCGCTGAGCAGCCCACGACCGGGTACCGCCCCGGTCATGAGCTCCGTGATCAACGCCGCAGCCGACCTGGCCGGCCACGCCCTGTCCACCCTCACCCGCGGAGTCGCCGCGCTCCGCCCCCCGTCGGAGAAGCCGCTGCATCCCGAGGGCAAGATGTACGCCGGCCGCCTGGTCCGGGCCGGGTCCGACTCCCCGATCGGCGTGCCGTGGATCGACCAGGCCGGCGAGGACGAGGTGACGGTCCGAGTGTCGCGGGCGGTCGGGCTGCCCGGCCGGGTGCCGGACGTCCAGGGTCTCGCGCTGCGGCTGCGCGAGGGCCCGACCGGGTCCGGCGACCTGCTGCTCGCCAGCACCGGCTGGAACCCGGTGACCCGCCACCTGCTGCTACCGGCATGGAGCGCGCACACGCCGCTCACCTCGCTGCTGCCCTACCGCAGCCCGGCGGGACCGCTGGTGATCGGTGCGCAACCTGTCGACGTCCGCGGCTACCACCTGTCCTGGGCCACCGTCGGCCGGGAGTGGCACCGCTTCGCCGACCTGACCCTGGAGACGGCCCTGCCGCCCGAGGACGAGGTCTCGTTCGACCCGGTGGTCAACCCGCTGCCGGGACTGCAGCAGTACTCGTGGGTGGAGCAGCTGCGCGAGCACTCGTACGCGACCGCCCGGAGACTGCGGCGCGCCTCCCCCGGCTGACCCGGCGCCCGACGTACAAAGGAACCAGCCCCGCGGGAGGTATGAGCCCCGTGGGGCTCGTTCGTCCTTAGCCTGGATCCGCGAACGGCCACCTACTACGCGGCCCCACGGGCACGCCCTGGCGGCGTTGCAGACACTCGACAGTGCAACCAGACTGCCCTCGTGCCTGCGCCTTGCCAGCCCGCACCCGTAGCGCCGCTCGCTACGGCGCCCGTCCACGGATCCAGGCTTACCGGAACGCCGCCTCGCCGGTCAGCGCGCGGCCGATGACGAGCTGGTGGACCTCGCTGGTGCCCTCGTAGGTCAGCACCGACTCGAGGTTGTTGGCATGCCTCATGACCGGGTACTCCAGCGTGATCCCGGCCGCCCCGAGGATCGTGCGACACTCCCGCGCGATCGCGATCGCCTCGCGCACGTTGTTGAGCTTGCCGAGGCTGACCTGCTCGGCCGCCAGGCGCCCGGAGTCCTTGAGCCGGCCCAGGTGCAGCGCCAGCAGCATCCCCTTGCCGAGCTCGAGCGACAGGTCGGCGAGCTTGGCCTGCGTGAGCTGGTACGACGCCAGCGGCTTGTCGAAGATCTCCCGGTCCTTCGCGTACGAGATCGCCGTGTCCAGGCAGTCGCGCGCCGCACCGAGCGCACCGAACACGATCCCGAACCGCGCCTCGTCCAGGCACGACAGCGGGCCGCGCAGGCCGCGCACGTCGGGGAACACCGCCGAGCCGGGCAGCCGGACGTCCTCGAGCACCAGCTCGGAGGTCACCGACGCCCGCAACGACATCTTCTTCTTGATCTCCGGCGCCGAGAAGCCCTCCGTCGACGTCGGTACGACGAACCCGCGGATCCCCTCCTCGGTCTGCGCCCACACCACCGCGACGTCGGCGACCGAGCCGTTGGTGATCCACATCTTGTTGCCGCTCAGCACCCAGCCGTCGCCGTCGCGCACCGCGCGGGTCCGCATCCCCGCCGGGTTGGAGCCGAAGTCGGGCTCGGTCAGCCCGAAGCAGCCGATCGCCTCGCCTCTCGCCATCCGCGGCAGCCAGGTCTCCTTCTGCTCGTCCGATCCCCACTTCCAGATCGCGAACATCGCCAGCGAGCCCTGCACCGAGACCAGCGAGCGCAGGCCGGAGTCGGCCGCCTCGAGCTCGAGGCACGCGAGGCCGTACGCCGTCGCACTGGTCCCCGCGCAGCCGTAGCCCTCAAGGTGCATCCCCAGCACCCCGAGCCCGCCGAGCTCGAGCGCCAGGTCCCGCGCGGGGATGGTGGCCGACTCGTACCAGTCGGCGACGTGGGGGCGCACCTTCGCCTCCACGAACGCGCGCACGGTGGCGCGCATCGCGACCTCCTCCTCGGACAGGAGGGAGTCGATGTCGAACAGCTCGAACGGCGACCGGCTCATCGCGCACCTGCGGCGTACGACGCGACCTCGGCCCGGAGCCGCCCCTTCACGTCGTCGGGGGCGAAGGACGCGTCCACCCCGGCGAGCGCGAGGTCGACCAGGCCGGACTCGTCGAGGCCGAGCAGGTCGGCGGCGATCTCGTACTCGCGGTTGAGGGTGGTGCCGAACATCGGCGGGTCGTCGGAGTTGATCGTCACCACGACACCGGCCTCGACGAACGCCGGCAGCGGGTGCTCGGCGAGCGAGGCGACCGCACGGGTGGCGACATTGGAGGACGGGCAGACCTCGAGCGGGATCCTGTGCTCGGCGAGGTGGGCCAGGAGCGCGGGATCGGCGGCCGCGGAGGTGCCGTGCCCGATCCGCTCGGCGCCGAGGTCGCGCAGCGAGGTCCAGATCGTCTCCGGGCCCGTGGTCTCGCCGGCGTGCGGGACCGAGTGCAGCCCGGCGGCCCGGGCCGCCTCGAAGTGCGGGACGAACCAGTCGCGCGGCACTCCGATCTCGGGCCCGCCGAGCCCGAACGCCACCAGGCCCTCGGGCGCGTGGTCGAGCGCGAAGCCCAGGGTCGCGTCGGCGGCCGGGACCCCCGACTCCCCCGGGACGTCGTAGATCCAGCGCAGCACCAGGCCGAAGTCACGCTCCGCGGCGACCCGCGCGTCCTCGATCGCCTCGGTGTAGGCCTCGATCGGCATCCCGCGGTCGGGATCGTCGGGCAGCACGGAGGTGTACGGCGTGCAGGTGAGCTCGGCGTACCGGACCGACTGCCCCTCGTGGAGCTCGCGGGCGATCTCGTAGGTGAGGTAGCGGACGTCCTCGGGCGTGCGGACCAGGTCGACGACCGCGAGGTAGACCTCGATGAAGTGGGCGAAGTCGCGGAACGCGAAGAAGTCGCGCAGCAGGTCCGGGTCCGAGGGGACCGTGCCCGGATGGCGCGCGGCCAGCTCGGACACGATCCGCGGTGAGGCGGAGCCGACGTGGTGGACGTGGAGCTCGGCCTTGGGCAGGCCCGCGACGAAGTTGCTCAGCACGCGCCGATCCTGCCAGCCGGAACCGCTCCCGGTCACCCGGGTCGGCTCACTCCAGCTCGGAGACCAGGTTGGTGGCGAGCTCCTGCACGGTGCGGCCGTCCTGGAAGACCTTGCCGTCGAGCAGGATCGTCGGCGTACCGGTGACACCGGCCTTGGACGCCTCGGCGGTCGCCTCGTCGACCCAGCTCTTCTTGGAGAGGTTCTCGATGCCGTCGCGGACGTCGCTCTCGGTGGCCCCGGCCTCGACGGCGAGGTTCACCAGGTCGTCGTTCGTCACCGCGCCCGGGTCCTCCTCGGACGGCTGGTTCTCGTAGAGCAGGTCGTGGAACTTCTTCGCGACGTCGGCTCCCGACTTCTCCAGGACCAGCGCGAAGGCGTTGGTCGCGCGGATCGGGTAGTCGCCGAGCCGGCTGAGCAGGTCGAAGGGTCGGTACTCGACGCGCACCTTGCCGTCGGCGGCGAGCCGGGCGAGGTCGTCCCGGGTCGCCTTCTCGAGCTGGCCGCAGAACGGGCACAGGAAGTCCTCGTAGATCACGACGTCGTGCGGCGCGTCCGACGGCCCGATCGCGACGCCGTAGTCGCTCTCGGCACTGACCGCCTGCTCGAGCTTCTTCTGGTCCTTGTCCTGCTGCCACAGGCTGACGGCGATCGCCCCGCCCACGATCAGGATCATCGCCAGCGCGACACCACCGATCGTGAGGATCCGGCGCCGGGCCTCCCTCTTCTTCTGGGCGGCCCGCAGCTCGGCGGCCTTCTGCACGCGCGCACTGGCCTTCGAGTTGGACGACATCAGCTCACAGCTCCTTCGGTGGCCCGCTCCTCGGGCCGGTGGACGAACAACAGGGCGTCGAGGGACAGCCGGGTCCGGCGCAGGGACGCGACGAGCAGGGACGCGGCCAGCAACGCGACGTCGCGCGCGATCTCCCAGGGGTACGCCGACGTCGCACCCGCCTTGGTCCCGCCGCCACCGAAGCAGCCGCAGTCGATCTCGATGCCGCGCGCCCACACCGAGGAGATGCCGACCACGAACGCCAGGAACAACAGCGCCGAGATCACCGCGGCGCCCCGCGTGAACACACCGAGCACGAGCGCCAGCCCGACGACCAGCTCGACGGCGGGCAGCGCGATCCCGACCGCCTCGGCGACCGAGGACGGCAGCAGCTGGTAGGCACGCACCGCGTTGATGCTCGCGGTCGGCTCGGTGATCTTCAGCCCACCGGCCACGATCCACACGACGCCGGTCACCAGACGAGCCGCCAGACCCGCCCAGGCCAGCGTCGATCGACCGGTGTCCCTCATGCCGGTGAGGCTAGCCGGGTCCGCTGAGCGGCTCCTGAGAACGCCCCGGGTGCGTTGCCGAGCGCGTAGTGTCCTCCCTCGTGAACGAACGACTCGTGTGGATCGACTGCGAGATGACCGGGCTCGACCTGGGGGCCGACGCCCTCATCGAGGTGGCGGCACTGGTGACGGACTTCGACCTCAACGTCCTCGGCGACGGCGTCGACGTCATCATCAAGCCGCCCGCGGAGGCACTCGACCAGATGATCGAGTTCGTCCGGAACATGCACGAGACCTCGGGCCTGCTCGCCGAGCTCGACCGGGGCGTGACGCTGCGGGAGGCCGAGGAGCAGGTGATGACCTACCTGCGCGAGCAGTGCGGCCCCGACAGCCGTCCCCCGCTCGCCGGCAACTCGGTGGCGACCGACCGCGGCTTCGTGGCCCGCGACATGGCCGAGCTCGACGCCTTCCTGCACTACCGGATCGTCGACGTGTCGTCGATCAAGGAGCTCTCGAAGCGCTGGTTCCCCCGCGCGTACTTCAACGCGCCCACCAAGCGCGGCAACCACCGCGCCCTGGCCGACATCCAGGAGAGCATCGAGGAGCTGCGCTACTACCGCGACACGGTCTTCGTTCCCCTGCCCGGCCCCGACTCCGACGCGGCCAAGGACGCGGCCGCACGGCACGGCGGCTCGATCACCGGCCTCGGTGGCCACGTTTCCGGCACCGATTCCTGATTCGGCAGCGCTACCCTCTACACTCGTCCCCGGCTCGCAAGAGTCGATGGTGGGTATAGCTCAGCTGGTAGAGCGCTGCGTTGTGGTCGCAGATGTCGCGGGTTCAAGTCCCGTTACTCACCCCAACGAGGTCGGCCCCGGTTCCGCTGGAACCGGGGTCGGACCGCTTTTCGGCGCACCCACCGTTGGCCCACGGCCATTGTCTGACTAAAGTCAGAGAATGCTCACGGACGTGCTGCGCCGCTTCAACCGGACCTACACCCAACGCATCGGCGTGCTCGACGAGTCCTTCCTCGGCACCGGCCGGCCGCTCGCGGTGTCGCGGCTGCTGTTCGAGGTCGGCCGCTCCCCCGCGGTGAGCGTGCGGGCACTGCGTGACCGGCTCGACCTCGACTCCGGCCACCTGTCGAGGCTGCTGCGCCGCCTCGAGGCCGAGGGCCTGGTCGCGACCGAGCCCGACCCGGACGACCGCCGCCGCCGGGTCGTGCGCCTCACGCCCGCCGGCGAGGCGGCGTACGACGACCTCGAGCGCCGCTCGGAGGAACGCGCCGCCAGCCTGGTCGCACCGCTGACCCCGCGCCAGCAGGAGCGACTGGCCGAGGCACTGCGCACCGCCGACCTGCTGGTGCGCGCGGCGACCGTCCGGCTCGACGAGGTGCCGACCGACCACCCGCTGGCCCGGGACGCGACCCGGCGCTACGTCGCCGAGCTCGACGCACGGTTCCCCGACGGCTTCGACCCGGGCGGGCCGGACGCCCGCGAGCCGGGCGCGACGTACGTCATCGCGACCTCGGACGGCGAGCCGGTCGCGTACGGCGGGATCCGCCCGGTGCTCGACGACGAGACGGCCGAGATCAAGCGGATGTGGGTTCACGCCGACTGGCGCGGGGCCGGGCTGGGCGCGCGGATGCTGCGCCACCTGGAGTCGCTCGCCGCCGCACAGGGCCACCGCCGCGTCGTGCTCGACACGAACGGGACCCTGCGCGAGGCGATCGCGATGTACGAGCGCTCCGGCTACGCGCGGGTGGAGCGCTACAACGACAACCCGTACGCCGAGGCGTTCTTCGCCAAGGCGCTGTAGGCACGGCCTGGGTCAGCCGCCGATCGGAAGCCCGAACCGGCCCTTCTGGAAGTCCTCGTAGGCGGCCATCACCTCGGCCTTGGTGTTCATCACGAACGGACCGGCCCACGCGATCGGCTCGCGGATCGGCTGGCCGCCGACGACGATGACGTCGAGCTTGGGCGAGCGGCTCTCCTGCCGGCCGTCGGCGGTGATCGTGAGGTAGTCGCCGGCACCGAGGACAGCGGTCTGGCCGGTGTGCATCGGGCTCGGCTCGGTGGCACCGACGGTGCCTGAGCCGTTGAGGACGTAGACCAGCGCGTTGTAGTCGACCTGCCACGGCAGGTCGAGCCGGGCGCCGGGCTCGATGGTGGCGTGCACGAGCGTCATCGGGCTGTACGTCGAGCCCGGGCCGGCGTGTCCGTCCACGTTGCCGGCGATGACCCGGACCAGCGATCCCGCGTCGTCGCTGGCGAGCAGCGCGACCTCGCCGGAGCGGATGTCCTGGTAGCGCGGGTCGTTCATCTTGTCGGTCTTCGGCAGGTTGACCCACAGCTGGATGCCGTGGAACAGGCCGCCGGCCTGGACCAGCCACTCCGGCGGCGTCTCGATGTGCAGCAGCCCGCTGCCGGCGGTCATCCACTGGGTGTCGCCGTTGGTGATGCTGCCGCCACCGCCGTGGCTGTCCTGGTGGTCGAAGACGCCGTCGATGATGTAGGTGACGGTCTCGAAGCCGCGGTGCGGGTGCCAGGGCGTGCCCTTCGGCTCACCCGGCGCGTACTCCACCTCGCCCATCTGGTCCATCATGATGAACGGGTCGAGGTGCTTCATGTCGATACCGGCGAACGCGCGCCGCACCGGGAAGCCCTCCCCCTCGTAGCCCTGCGGAGCGGTGGTCACCTGCCAGACCGGGCGCGGCTGGTCGCCGAGGCCCGGCGTCCTCAGGCGCGGCAGGACAGTCAGGTCGTCGACGGTGATGGCGGGCATCGCATCCACCTCCAGGTGGCTGGTCGGGTTGGTTGCCATGTCAACCATAACGCACCGTGGGGCATTCCCGCACCCCTAGAGTGCGAGCCATGACCAGGGGGAAGTACGACGTCGTCGTCGTGGGCGCCGGCCACAACGGCCTGACCGCGGCGGCCTACCTCGCGCGGGCCGGACTCTCGGTGCTGGTGCTCGAGCGGCTCGCCCACGTGGGCGGTGCAGCGGTCTCCGCGCAGGCGTTCCCCGGCTTCCCGACCCGGCTCTCGCGCTACTCCTACCTGGTCTCGCTGCTGCCCGAGCGAGTGGTGGCCGACCTGGGGCTCGACCTGCGGCTGGTGAGCCGGCCGACGGCGTCGTACTCCCCGACGGTGCGCGAGGGTCGTGCCACCGGGCTGCTCGTCGAGCGGGCCGAGGGCGAGGCCACGCGGGCGTCCTTCCGGGAGCTGACCGGGTCCGACGACGAGTACGCCGCCTGGCGGGCGTTCTACGACGGCGTCTCCGGGCTGGCGCGGGCCGTCGCGCCCACCCTGACCGAGCCGCTCGCGACCGACGCCGCGCTCCGCGCGCAGGTGGACCCGGACATCTGGCGCGACGTCGTCGAGCAGCCGATCGGCGCGGCGATCGGGCGCCGGTTCCGCGACGACCTGGTCCGCGGCGTCGTCGGCACCGATGCGCTCATCGGCACCTTCGCCTCGCTGCACGACCGGTCGCTGGTCCAGAACCGGTGCTTCCTCTACCACCTGATCGGCAACGGGACCGGCGAGTGGCGGGTGCCCGTGGGCGGGATGGGCGCGGTCACCGACGCGCTGGCGCGTGCGGCTGCCGACGCCGGGGCCGAGCTGGTCACCGGTGCCGGCGTGAGCGCGATCCGGCCCGGCGACCCGGCCACGGTGACCTGGCACGACGGGGCCCGGGAGCACACGCTGGAGGCCGCGCACGTGCTGGCCAACGTGGCGCCTTGGGTGCTGCGTATCCTGCTCGGCGAGGACGAGGACCCCGCGACCAAGCCGGAGGGCGCCCAGCTCAAGGTCAACCTGCTGCTCTCGCGGCTGCCGCGGCTGCGCTCCGGCATCGACCCCGAGGTCGCCTTCGCCGGCACCCTGCACCTCGCCGAGACCGCCGCCGACCTCGAGGTGGCCTGGGCGGCCGCCCAGCGCGGCGAGCTGCCCGACCCGCTGCCCGGCGAGGTCTACTGCCACTCGCTGACCGACCCGTCGATCCTCGGCGACGTACCGCCCGGCACCCACACCCTGACCTACTTCGGCCTCCACACGCCCGCCCGGCTGTTCGCCGCCGACCCGGACGGGATGCGCGCCGAGGCGCTGCGCCGGGCGATCGCGTCGCTCGACGCCGTGCTCGAGGACCCGATCGACTCCGTCGTGCTGCGTACGCCGGCCGGCGAGCCCTGCATCGAGGCGAAGATCCCGCAGGACATCGAGGCCGACCTCGCCATGCCGGGCGGCCACATCTTCCACGGCGACCTCGAGTGGCCGTGGGCACCCGCCCGGGCCCGGCTCGAGACTCCCGGCGAGCGGTGGGGCGTGCAGACCGGCCACCCCGGCGTGCTCCTGTGCGGGTCGGGCGCCCGCCGCGGCGGCGCGGTGTCCGGACTGGGCGGCCACAACGCCGCGCACGCGGTGCTCGAGGCCACCGGGCGGCGAGATTGACAGGAGCCTGTCAATCGCCCACGATCGGACCATGACCCCGACCGTGACCCTGCGGCGCATCGTCGTCTCCGTGACCAGCATCGAGCGGGCGCTCGCCGTCTACGCCGACGCCCTCGGCCTCGAGGTGGCGCGCAGAGCCCCGGGCCTCGCCTGGCTGACGAGCGCCGACGGGGTCGAGCTGATGCTGCACGAACGGCCCGCCACCGCGTCGGACACGGCTGTCGCCGTGGGCTTCGCGACCACGGCCCTGGACGACACCGTCACGCGCTGGGTCGCGGCCGGCGGTGCCGTCGCCGATCCCGCCGCCCCGCAGCCGTGGGGCGAGCGGATGGCCGTGCTCCGCGACGCCGACGGGCACCTGGTGTGCCTGAGCGAGAGCGCATGACCGCCGCGAGGTCGCTGGTCGAGCTGGTCGACGAGGTGTTCCGGCTCGCCGACGCCTTCACGAGGGCGGGCGACCGGATCGTCGCGGAGGACGGCCTGACCGCGTCGCGCTGGCTGACCCTCGGCGCCGTGGCCCACGGCCCCCTCAGCGTCGCCGGCATCGCGCGGCGCCGCGGCATGCGCCGCCAGTCCGCCAACGAGTCCGTGGCCCAGCTCGAGGCCGCCGGCCTGGTCGTCCGCGCCCCGGACCCCACCGACGCCCGGGCGCCGTTGGTCCACCTCACCGACGAGGGACGCCGCGCCCTCGAGCGGATCCGGCCGCGGCGCATCGCCTGGGCCGAGCGCACGTCCGAGGTCGCGACGGCCGACGAGCTCGAGGCTGCCGTCGACCTGCTCCGGCGGGTGCGGGAGGTGCTGACGGACGCGGAGGACGCCGGATGAGCCATCGGCGATTTCACCCGGATCGCACTACGCTGGTAATGTTCCATCTCGCGTTCAGACGCAAGGCGCCATTAGCTCAATTGGCAGAGCAGCTGACTCTTAATCAGCGGGTTCGGGGTTCGAGTCCCTGATGGCGTACCGAACAGAAGGGGCCCGGTCGCAAGACCGGGCCCCTTCTGCGTGCCCGTCCCGATCGACCCAGGAGAGCCGTGCGCACCACCTCGCTGCTCGTCGCCGCCCTGCTGGCCCTCGGCATCCTCGGCTCGGCCCCGACGGCGGCCCGGGCCGACGAGACACCCGCGCCGACCGGCACGTCGCCGGCCGGTGTCCGCACCTTCGAGGTGGTCGCCCACCGGGGCGCGATCGGACGCCTCCGCACCGAGAACGGCCTGCGCGCCCTGCGCCATGCCGCAGCCCTCGGCGCCGACCGGGCCGAGCTCGACGTACGCCCGACGGCGGACGGGCGCCTGGTCGTGATGCACGACGCCCGCCTGGACCGCACGACCGACTGCCGTGGCCGGGTCATCGCCCGGACCCTGGCCCGGATCCAGAGGTCCTGCCGGCTGCGCGACGGCGGCGAGGTCCCCTCACTGGAGTCGTACGCCGCCGAGGCGCGGCGACTCGGGGTCGGGCTGCTCGTCGAGCTCAAGCTGGCGCCCGGCTGGCGCAGGAAGACCTGGCACTACCTGCGCGACACCCTGGCCGACGTCGACGCCCGACTGCTGTCGTTCAGGCCCGCGCTGCTGCACCGCGCCGCGAAGGCGCTGCCCGACGTACCGACGATCTGGATCGCCCACCGCTTCCGGCCGAGCGTCCGCCAGGTCCGCAGGACGGCCGACGGGGTGTCCCTCGACCCGCGGTTCGTGACCCCGCGGCTGGTCCGGCAGATGCGGACCGCGGGGCTCCACGTCCTCGGGCAGGTGTCGAACCGGCCCACCGACTGGCTGCGCTACGTGCGTGCCGGAGTCGACAGCGGCAGCACCGACCGCACGGCCGGCCTGGTCCGCTGGTGGCACCGGCGCCAGCCCGTCGCGGACTGAGCCTGGCGTCCCTCCCGCACCCGGCCTCACCTACGCTTCCCGGCGTGGAACCGACCCAGCGTGCCCTCCTCCTGCCCGGCGTCGAGCTGATCGAGGAGATCGGTCGCGGCGGCTTCGCCAAGGTGTGGCGGGGGCGGCAGCTCGCGGTCGAGCGCGACGTCGCGGTGAAGATCGACGACCGGGTCCTCGACGACGACGCCAACCGGCGGCGGTTCGTACGCGAGGCCACGGCGGTGAGCCGGATCAGCGGGCACCCGCACGTGGTGTCGCTCATCGACGTCGGCGTGACCCGCGACAACCGGCCGTACCTGGTCATGGAGCTGTGCACGAACGGCAGCCTCGCGACCTACCTCGCCCAGCACGGGCCGATGACGCCCGGCGAGGCGGTCGAGGTCGGGCTCGCGGTCACCAGCGCGCTCGCCGCCGCCCACGAGGCCGGGATCCTGCACCGCGACATCAAGCCCGGCAACATCCTGATCGACGCCTGGGGCACGCCCCGGCTCTCCGACTTCGGGCTGGCCGCGCTTCCCCAGCCCGGCCAGGACCCGTCGGTGAGCCTCGAGGCGCTGACCCCGGCGTACGCGTCCCCGGAGGCGTTCTCCTTCTCGCCGCCGGCGCCGCAGTCCGACGTGTTCTCCATGGGCGCGACGCTGCATGCCATGATCTGCGGCGCCTCGCCGCGCCGGTCCGTCGACGGCAGCCCGGTCCCGATCGACCAACTGCTCGCGAACCTGCACGCCGAGCTGCCCGACCCGGGTGTGCCGGGCAGCGAGGCGCTGATGCAGGTGATCCGCACCGCGACGGCGTACGACGCCGCGCACCGCTACCCCACGGCCCGCGAGCTCCACGAGGCGCTGCGCGCGATCCGGCCCGGGGGCGCGACCGACACGGACGGGATCGTGGTGGGCGGACCCGAGGCCGCCTTCACCCAGCTGCGGCCACCGGCTCCCGCCCCCCGTGCGGTCGCTCCCCCGCCGGCCCGGCGCCGGTGGCCGATCTCCCTGGCGGCCGCCGTCGTCGGCCTCGGGCTCGGGGGCCTCGGCGGCTACCTGCTCGCCCCCGACGCCACCGACGCCACCGACGGCACCGGGCCGACGGCACGCGGACAGGCGCCGGATGCGGAGACGGTCGCCGAGGACCCCGGGATCGACCCGCTGACCGGCGCCCCGGAGCTCGGCTCCTGCTACAGCGGCGTCCAGCAGATCGGCCAGGCGCTGAGCGCCACCAAGGGCGAGTGCGCCGAGGACAACTGGTTCACCTTCGCGGTCGGGGAGCTCGCCGCGACGACGAACGACGTGACGACCGACGCCGTCGACGCGGACAGCGAGGCCGCGGCCACCTGCACCGCCGACACGCTGCGCGGCTACGACGCCGACACCGGCGGCACCCGCCCGAAGGGCAGCTACGACGTGTTCGTGCTGCCACCGAGCGGCACGGCGTTCCTCCAGGGCCAGCGCTGGTTCGCGTGCCTGGCCCGGCTGACCTCCTGAGCCCGGGCTGACCTCCGGTCCGGCGGGTACCTCCAGGCCCGATTCCCAGGAGGTACCCGTGCTCCACGACAGCACCCGGATCGCGTCCGCCCTCACCGAGGCGGCCCGCTCGATCGACAGCCACCGTTCGCTGGACGACACGCTCGACGCCATCGTCCGGGCGGCCCAGCAGACGGTGCCCGGCTTCGAGCACGTCGGCATCTCGATCACGCACGGCGGCGGTCGCATCGAGACCCGGTCGGGGACCGGGCGGCTGGTCTGGGACATCGACGAGCTGCAGTACAAGCTCGGTGAGGGTCCCTGCTACGACGCGATCACGTCGGGCGGGGTCACGACCATGGACGACATCGCGGCCGAGCAGCGCTGGCCGCGGTACGTCGAGGAGGCGGCCCGGTTCGGCCTCAGCGCCCAGATGGGCCTCCAGCTCTACAACGACGAGAGCACGCTCGGCGGCCTGAACTTCTACTCGGCGAACCCCGGGATCGACCCGGACGCGATCCAGCTCGCCGAGCTGTTCGCCGCGCACGCCTCGATCGCCCTCGGCCGGGCCCGGCACGAGCACCAGCTCAACGAGTCGGTGACCACGCGGCAGGCGATCGGGACCGCGGTCGGCATCATCATGGAGCGCTACCGCATCCCCGAGGACCGCGCGTTCCAGTTCCTGGTGCGCGCGAGCAGCACCGGCAACGTCAAGCTGCGCGCCATCGCCCAGGAGGTGGTCGACTCGGCGAACCGGGACTTCGCCGTACCGCCGCCGGAGGGCGGGTGAGGATCGCTCAGTCGACCTGGAGCACCTGCTCGGACGGGAACCACTGGGTCTGGACGTGCCCCTCGGCCTCGTAGGTGACGAGCGCCTTGAGCCGCTGGCTGTCCCACTTGAGCACCAGCCCGGGCACGGGTGGACCGTCGACGCTGACCTGGACCTCGACCTGCTCGGACATGCGGGCTCCTGCTGCGCGGAGGGGTCGAGCGACCCCCGGCGCAGCCCGCGTCCTGAGCTGCGGTGTCCACGCTACCGGTAGGCCGGTGGGGGCCGGTTGCCGGACCGCGGTCCGGGTAACGCGGGGCCATGGACACCACGACCGCAACTGCCCACGTCCAGGTCTCCGCGTCGCCCGCCCAGGTCTGGCAGGCGCTCACCGAGCCCGAGCAGATCCGCGCCTACCTCTTCGGCGCCGAGGTCGACACCACCTGGGAGCCCGGCACCCCGATCACCTGGCGGGGCGAGTACGACGGCCGCCCGTTCGAGGACAAGGGCGAGGTGCTGGAGGTCGATGAGGGACGGCGTCTCGTCGTCACCCACTTCAGCCCGCTGACGGGCAAGCCGGACCGTCCCGAGAGCTACCACCACGTCACGTGGACGCTGCGGGACGGCGGCGACCACACCGACGTCACGGTCGAGCAGTCGCTCACCGAGGGCGAGCAGGAGGCACCGTCGCGGGAGAACTGGACCAACGTGCTGCGCCAGCTCAAGGAGCACGTCGAGCGCGGTTGACGGGCCAGACCGCCTTGTAACTAAGTGTTACATCGCCGAATCGGGCACCACAGCTCCGAGGTAGTGGCCAGAGCACCGAGGTAGATGAGCCATCGGCCGGCGCCCTGCACTTCCATGCCGTCTCACCGACTACCACGGTGCTGTGGCCACTACCCGGGCACTGTTGCTGCGATTTTCGCGACGTAACACTTAGTTACAAGCGACCGCGCCGCCTCACGACGTGTGGTGCACCAGCAGCTCCTCGGCGAGCACCACGCCGGCGGTGTCGAGCGAGGGCGGGTCGAGGACGGTGGCGGTGGGGCCGGCGGTGAGCAGCAGCCGGCCGACCCGGTCCTCGACGGGCGGGAGCAGGTCCAGGTCGACCACGACGTCGCGCTCGTCGTCCTCGACGAAGGTGACCTGCTCGGCGTAGAAGTCCGCCACCCACCGCGACTGCTGGGGCAGCAGCACCCGCACGCGGGTGGTCGCGCGCTGGCGGCCCAGGTGGTCGGCGAGGTCGTCGGGTACGGCGAAGGTCCGGTCGAGCAGGTCGACCGAGCGGATGTTGGAGAGCAGGTAGGTGCGGATCCGGCCCTGGTCGTCGACCGGTCCGGCGTCGACCTCCCAACCGCGGCGGGTCTGCACCAGCCGGTAGGGCTCGATCTCGCGCTCGGTGACACCAGGCTCCCAGGCCCGGGAGTAGACGATCCGGACGGCCCGGTGCTCGTCCTGGGCACGGCGGAGTTCGGGCAGCAGGCGGTTCCAGGCGGCGACCCGGGGCACCTCGGCGTCGTCGGGGGCCGCCTCGCCGAACATGGTGCGGGCGAGCACGTCGAGTGCCTCGGCGAGCTCGGCGTTGTCGGGCTCGATGTCGAGCAGCGCCTGGGCGGCGGCGTGGACGCGGCCGAGCTCGCCGGCGTCGACGTACTCGACACCGAGGTCGATCGGGCTCTCGGAGACCAGCCGCACGATGTCGGCGGTCCCGGGGTCCTCGGTGACCCCGTCGGAGCCGAGGAACTCCAGCACCTCGGGCCGTGAGAGCCCCCACACGCCGCCGACGTCGGCGGTGTAGAAGGCCAGCAGGTCCTCGCGGAGCTCGGCCTCGGTGGTGTCGAACTCCTCGGCCAGGTCGGGCAGGGAGAGCCCGTCGGGGTGGGCCGCGAGCCGGGCGAACACCTCGGGCAGCCGGGCGATCCGGACGACGTACTTCGGGACGTTGCTCATGCTCCGGCCTCCTCGCCGCGTGCGGCCGCCAGGAAGGCGACCAGGTCGGCCCGGGCCTGCGCGGGGCCCTCGACCCGCACCCGGTCGTCGAGCTCGACCAGCCGGGCGTGCAGGGCGGCGCGGTGCGTGACCCGGTAGCGCAGCAGCACGTCGTCGCCGTCGGTCTCGACCGCGACCGGCTCGCCGAGCCACCGGCGTACGTCGGGCTCGAAGTCGGCCGCGGCACGCAGGGTGACCTCGACGGGCGGGTCGATCTCCCACGACATCGGGTGCAGCGCCACGTGCCGCGTCGGCGGCACGGGCCGCGCGGAGCCGGGGTCCTCGACGTCGACGTCGAGCATCCGCGACACCACGAAGGTCTTCAGCGGAGCCTCGGCGCGCTCGGCGTCCTCGACCCCGCGCAGGTACCACACGCCGTTCTCGGTCCGGACCGACTCGGGATGCACGACGCGCTCGATCCCCTTGTAGCCGAACCGGAGCAGCCTCTGGTCGCGGACGGCGTCGACGACGAGCCGCAGCGAGTCGGGGACGGGGAGATGGAGCGTGGCGCCGGCGGTCTCCCCCGCGCCGGTCGCGGCCGCCAGACCGAGGCGTTGCACCAGGTCGCCGTCGTCGGCGAGCAGCATCGCCCGGCGCAACGCCGCCTGCTGGCCGAGCGAGAGCCGCACCCGCAGCCGGTTGTCGACGGTGGTCATCCGGTACCAGGCCGGCTGGCCCGGCGGTGCGACGTTCTCGATGCGCCAGCCCTGGTGCTCGAGGTGGCGGATGTCGCGCTTGAGCTGGTCGTGGCCGGGCGTGTCGGGGAAGCCGGCCACCGCGTTGAGCCGCTCGGCGCTCACCCCCTGCTGCGGGTTCGCCTGCAGCATCGCGGCGATCCGCACCAGCCGCTCCATCGGTCCGCGCTGGTCCCGTCCCGGGCCGTTCGCCACCGCTGTCCCCCTGTCCCCTGTCGTGCCCCGTCAGCCGTCGAACGCGCCGTGCCGGCCCGCCCCGCCGGCGAAGCGCGTCGCCCCCGCGAGGGTATCCGCGCTCAGCGAGCGGAGTCCGTGTTTCCACTCCAGCGCCAGCGCGTCGTCGAGGTCCAGGCCGTGCTGTCCGTACGACGACAGCCGGTCCTCGCGCAGGCAGGTCTGCGGGAACCCGGCGAGCTGCTCGGCCAGGGTCACGGCCTCGGCCAACGCTGCGCCGGGGGCCGAGACCCGGTTGGCCAGGCCCATCCGCAGCGCCTCCTCGGCGCCGACCTCGCGGCCGGTGAGGATGAGGTCGAGGGCGTGGGAGTGGCCGATCAGGCGTGGCAGCCGGATGGTGCCGCCGTCGATGAGCGGCACGCCCCAGCGTCGGCAGAACACGCCGAACGCGGCGGCCGGGTCGACGACCCGCAGGTCGCACCACACCGCGAGCTCGAGGCCGCCGGCGACGGCGTAACCCTCCACGGCTGCGACGACCGGCTTCGACAGCAGCATCCGGGTCGGCCCCATCCCCGCCGGGCCGGCGTCCGCTCCGTCGCCGGGTGCGCCCACGTCGACGCGGCCCTCGGACACCGCCTTGAGGTCGGCCCCGGCGCAGAAGACCCCGCCGGCTCCGTGCAGGACGGCGACCGAGGCGCTGTCGTCGGCGTCGAAGGCCGTGAACGCCTCGGTCAGCAGGCGGGCGTGCTCCGCGTCGACCGCGTTGCGCACCTCGGGACGTGACAGCGTCACGACGGTGACGGGACCGCGCTTCTCCACCTCGACGGACATGCCCCCGAGGTTAGGGGGTTCACGAACCCGCGAGGTCGATGGTCCGCACCAGGTCCTGCGCGATCTGCTGCGGCGTCCACGCGAAGCGCACCCATTTCTCCTGCGAGAACAGCGCGGTCTGGTCGCTCGACCACGGTGACGCCGGGTCCTCGTCCTGGCTGTAGGTGAGGATCGTGCGCGCGTCCACGCTGCCGTCGGCGAGGTAGGACACCGCCTGGATGTGCGAGGAGCCGTAGCTGACCGGCTTGTAGGCGCCGGTGTTGCCCGCGGGGTGCCGCGAGGCCAGGGCGTTGGCGTTGCCGGCGAGGTCGCCGTCACCGCCGCCGAGAGGGTATGCCGGCGCGCCCCGGTCGCCCGCGACCTGCAGCGAGCCCCACGGCGCGTCGAACGGCACCCCGGCCGCCCGCACGGACTCGATGGCCGCCTTCATCGCCTTGACCACCTCGGGCCCGGTCCGCAGGCCGCGCGGCGTGTTGATCGGGTCGGCTGCATTGAACGGCACGGTCCACAGGTTGGCGCCGGTCGGCGCGCGCTCGACGAAGGCCTCGAAGAGGTGGGTGCCGACCGAGTCGACGTCGGAGTGCCCGTCCCAGGCGGCGAGCACGGCGCAGGCCGCGGTCTCGCCGGTCTGCGCGCAGACCTGGTCCAGCCTGCCGTCCTGGCGCATCACCTCGGCGGCCCGGACCCGGTTCTCGTACTCGTGCCCGCGCAGCGACTCCGGCGTCTCCGAGCCGCCGCCCGCCAGCTGGTCGATGACGTACTGCTGCACCATCCGCGTCCGCATGGTCCGCGCGCACCTCTCGCAGCCGATGATGCCGGCGTAGCCCTCGAGGCGGACCTTGTCGTTGGGCGTCCAGTACGAGTCGTTGGCGTTCATCACCCAGTCGCGGCGTACGACGGCCGGCAGGTTGCCGGGCCCGAAGATGCCGGGCCGCTGGGCGTCGGAGTCCGTGCCCCACGCGCAGGCACCGTCGGCGAGCAGGCCGTTGAGGCCGGGCAGCCCGGCGACCGACTTGAGCAGCAGGCCGACCGGGGTCAGGCACCGGGTCACCATCGCGTTGCTGACGTTGGGCACCACGCTGTGGTCGGCGTACAGGACCTCGCCGTTGCGGTCGGCCGCGGTCGTGTTGACCCACGGCATGCCGCCGCCGGCATCCTGGCGGCGCAGCAGGTCGCTCGCGCTGGTCGCCTCGCCCATGCCGAGGAAGGTGTCGATGGTGCGCAGGTGCTCGGCGTTGGCGTCGCGGATCGCCCAGAAGCTGAGGGGCGACCAGCCCATGAACTGCGAGGGACTGTCGATGACGTAGCCCTGCGGGGTGCGCCAGAGGTCCTCGCGGACGTTCGTCACGGAGCCGTCGGGCTGCAAGACCTCGACGTCGACCCAGCGTCGCTCGGCCTTGCGGATCAGCCCGTTGGCGCTGAGGTAGAGCGGGCCGGGGCCGAGGGTGAAGTACTCGTAGGGCGTGAAGCGGTAGGCCGTGGACACCGTGTGGCTCCAGGCGACGTCCTTGTTCCAGCCGATGTTGACCACCGGAGAGCCGATCAGCGAGGCGCCGGCGACGTCGTAGACACCCGGGATGGTCAGCTGCTGCTGGGTGAACTTGTAGCGCCCGCCCCACGGGAAGTGCGGGTTGCCGAGCAGCAACCCGCGCCCGGTCGAGCTGGCGTCGCCGCCGATCGCGGTGGCGTTGGAGCCGAACGCGCTGTCCTGGCCCAGGGAGCGCAGCAGTTCCTCGCGCTGGTCGGCGCTGAGCTGCGCGGCGTACGCCGGCACCTCCTCCTTGGTCGTCGGCAGCGGCAGCGTCAGACCGAGGTCCGGCAGGCCCGGGTCCTGCAGGGTGGGCGGGTCGGCCTCGACGATCTCCTTGACGAAGTTGCCCGAGGAGGCGATCAGGTTGGCCATGTAGACGCCGTACCAGAGGTCGAGCTCGGTGGCGTCGGGCTTCAGCCAGGTCGCGTCGGCGCAGGCCGGGTCGGTGATCGTGTTGTCGCGCAGCCAGCGGTTGATGCCGGCGGTGTAGCCCTTGACCATCTCGCGCGCCCGGGCGCTGGGGCCGGCGGGCGAGGCGAGCAGGCCCTCGACGACCTTGCGGTTGTGCAGGTCGGTGACGAAGGCGTCGACCTGGAGGTTCGAGGCGTCGAGCGAGACCCCGTCGAGGTAGCGGCCGTTCGCGCCGAGGTAGCGCGAGCGCTCGCCGCGCGCGGTGAGCACCGTGTCGGCGAGGTTGCAGATCGACGAGCGCGCGGTGGCGTACCCGCTGCCGTAGCCCAGGGAGCCCCAGTCGTCGGCGGTGATGTGCGGGATGCCGTGCTCGGTGATCGCGATCGTGGCGTGGTACGACGGGTCCGCGGCCGCCGTGGCCGTGTCGGGCGCCGGCCCGGCGTCGGCGGGACCTGCCGCGGCGAGCGCTGGCAGGACCAGGGCGGCGGCGAGCAGGCTCAGGACACGTGGGGAGCGCACGTCAGGTGCAACGCGTTCCACCTGAGTGAGTTACGTCACAGGGCCGGCGGGAGTTTCACCGGCCGACCGGTGGAACTCCCGCTTGGACGATGAAACTTCCTCGTCCAAGCGCCAGTTTCACCGGCTGACCGGTGAAACTGGCGCGCGCTCACAGGTAGAGGCCGGCCGACTCGTCGCCGAGCCGCTCGGCGGCGACCGCGTGGATGTCACGCTCGCGCATGACGACGTAGACCTCGCCGGAGACCTCGACCTCGGCCTTGTCCTCGGGGTCGTAGAGCACCTTGTCACCGGCGACGACGGCGCGGCAGTGCGGGCCGACCGCGACCACGCGCGACCAGGCCAGGCGCCGGGCGCCCATCGCGGCGGTCGCGGGGATGACGATGCCGCCGGAGGACCGGCGCTCGCCGGCCTCGCTGTCGGCCTCACACAGGATGCGGTCGTGCAGCATCTTGATGGGGGTCTTGTCGGACACGGGAGTGCTCACCTGCAGGGCAGGGTCAGTGGGTGATCTTGCGCAGCACGACGAACAGCGCGATCACGCCGACCACGCCACCGACCGTCTTGAGGATGTTGTCGGTGCGCGGCTCCCCCGTCGCGGTGTCGACGTAGTACGCCTTCACCTGGGCGACCTCGCGGCTCACGATGGTCTTGGGGTGCGAGCGGTACAGCAGCTGGTCGATCGTGCCCGCGAGGCGCTCACGGGTCTCCTCGATCTCGCGCTCGATGTCAGAGGGAGTCTCACTCACCTGGGCAGGCTATCAATGCTGATGGTGCGCGGGTCGAACCCCCATGGGAGTTCCAGCCGGTGGGCGTGCATGAGGGCCTCGTCGGTGAGCACGTCGTACGTCGTCCCGTCGGCCACCACCCGGCCGTCGCTGAGCACCACCGACCGGGGGCAGAGCTCGAGCGCGTAGGGCAGGTCGTGGGTGACCATCAGCAGGGTCACGTCGAGGCTGCGAAGGATGTCGGCCAGCTCGCGGCGCGAGGCGGGGTCGAGGTTCGAGCTCGGCTCGTCGAGCACCAGGATCTCCGGCTCCATGGCCAGCACGGTCGCGACCGCGACCCGGCGCCGCTGGCCGAAGGAGAGGTGATGGGGCGGCCGGTCGGCGAAGTCGGCCATCCCGACCTGCTCGAGCGCGTCCATCACCCGCTTGTCGAGGGCGGCGCCCCTGATGCCGAGGTTGGCCGGCCCGAACGCCACGTCGGCACGAACCGAGCCCATGAACAGCTGGTCGTCGGGGTCCTGGAAGACGATGCCGACCCGGCGCCGGATCTCACCCAGGTTCTTCTTCGTCACCGGCAGCCCGCTGACCGCGACACTGCCCTCACCGTGTCCGGTCTCACCGGACAGGATGCCGTTGAGGTGGAGCACGAGGGTGGTCTTGCCCGCGCCGTTGGGCCCGAGCAGCGCGACCCGCTCCCCCCGATGGACGTGCAGGTCGACCCCGAACAGGGCCTGCTGCCCGTCGGGGTAGGCGAACGCGAGGCGCTGGACGTCGAGGACCGGCGTCATCGCACGGCCTCCACAGGCCCCGCGGCCTCGGGGAGCCTTCCGTCGTACCCCCGGGACAACATCGCCAGATGCACCCGCTCACCCCTCTCGTACGACCTCACGAACAGCGCGCCGAGCGTACGCGCCAGCGCCGGCCAGTGCCGCGGCGAGCGTGGGTCGACGCCGCGCGAGCGCATCGCGGTGATCATCCGCCCGAGGTCGCCGGTGACGACGTCGAGGTAGCGGATCATGAAGCCCATGATCTGCACGATCAGGTCGGGCATCCGCAGCCGCTGCAGGCCGCGCAGCACGTCCGCCGGCTCGGTCGTGGCGGCCAGGGTGAGCGAGGCCAGCACGCCCAGCGTGCCCTTGACGACCAGGCCCCAGGCCGCCAGCAGGCCCGACTCGGAGAGGGAGACCTCCCACCCCCCGACGGGTACGCCGACCCGCGGGCCCTCCGCGACGAACGGCATCAGCGCGGCGAAGACCAGGAACGGGACCTCGACCACCATCCGTGGCAGCAGGTAGGTCAGCGGCACCCGGGCCAGCAGCACCACGCCCAGCAGGAGGGCGAGGTAGCCGCCGAAGACCGGGTACCACTCGCGCGGGGTGGCGACGACGGTCAGCACGAACCCGAGCAGGAACAGGATCTTCAGGTGGGCCGGGGCGCGGTGCACCACGGAGTGCCCGTGGAAGTGCAGCCGGTGGCCGTGGCCCGCGCCCATCTCGTCAGGCCTGCTGCTCGGCCGGGGTGCGCCGGCGCAGCGCCCAGAAGAGTCCGCCACCGAGGAGGAGGGTGATGCCCACGCCGGCCACGCCAGCGATGCCGCCGCTGAGGCGCTCGTTCTCGACGCCCTTGGTCCCATAGTCCGCGAAGGGGCTGCCGGTGTCGACGGGCTCCTCCGCGGAGTCGATGAAGCCGGTCTTGCCGGCGACGTACTCGAGCCCGTCGGGGTGGCTGCTGGCGTAGTAGCTGCCGATGCCCGCGACGAGGAGGGCGACGAACAAGCCGATCACGAGGAAGCGGCGGCTGTTCGTGCTGGTCTTCGTGCTGGTCTTCACGCGGCGACCTCCTGGTCGAGCAGCGGACGACGGCCGGCGAGCCCGCGCGCGCCGTGGACGAGGTCGGGACGGGAGGCGACGACGGCACTGACGACCAGCCCGGTGATGAGGGCCTCGCCGACGCCGATCACGGTGTGCCAGCCGATCATCGCCGCGAACACCTTGCCGGCGGCGATGTCGGCGGTGCCGCCGATCGCGAACAGCACGCTGAACACCGTCGCGGCGGCGGGGACCGAGATCAGGGCGCCGAGCCCTGCCGCGACCGGCACCGAGCCGAGCTTGCTCGGCAGCACGGCGAGCGCGAGGCGGAAGACGCCGTACCCGACGAAGACGCCGACCAGGCCCATCAGGGTGATGTTGGTGCCGAGCGCGGTCAATCCGCCGTCGGCCATGAACAGGCCCTGGACGAGCAGGACCACGCTGATGCACAGCGCCCCGGTCCACGGCCCGACCAGGACGGCGGCGAGCGCGCCGCCGAGAAGGTGCCCGCTGGTGCCGGCACCGACCGGGAAGTTGATCATCTGGCCCGCGAACACGAACGCGGCCACGAGACCGGCCATCGGCGCGGTGCGGTCGTCGAGCTCGGCGCGTGCCTTGCGCAGCGCGAGGCCGACACCGGCCGCGGCGACGACGCCGGTCGCGACCGAGGTCGGGGCGTCGAGGAAGCCGTCAGGGACGTGCATGGATGAACCTGCCTCGATCCGGTGTTCGGTCGCCCGGCACCGGGGTAGTTAGATGGTCACGAGCACGACCACCTTATTGCATGGCAGTTGCAACAGCACCTGCCCATCAGGAGAGGAGCCACCCCTTTGAGTGACCAGGCCAGGCTGGCAGCGGGCGACCGCGCACCGGACTTCTCCCTCGCCTCCGACCAGGGTGGCGAGGTCAACCTGTACGAGCTCCTCGAGCAGGGCAGGAAGGTGATCGTCTACTTCTACCCGGCCGCGATGACCCCCGGGTGCACCAAGCAGGCCTGCGACTTCACCGACTCCCTCGACGCCCTCCAGGGTGCCGGCTACACGGTGGTCGGCATCTCGAAGGACACCACCACCAAGCTGGCGAAGTTCCGCGAGCGCGACGGCCTCACCATCACCCTGCTCGCCGACCCCGAGCTGGCGGTGCACCGCGCCTACGGCGCCTATGGCGAGAAGAAGCTCTACGGCAAGCTCGTCGAGGGCGTCATCCGCTCGACCTTCGTCATCGACACCGACGGCACCGTCGAGCTCGCCCAGTACAACGTCAAGGCGACCGGGCACGTGGCCAAGCTGCGCCGCGACCTCGGGCTCCCGGTCCCGCCCGCCTGATCTCCCCGCACCTGCCCGTACCTGAAGGACACCCGATGAAGCTGCACCAGTCCCTCGCCGAGCTCGCCCGCGACCACGGCACCGCGCTGTTCCGCGACGCGACCGCGTTCCGCGGTTCCCTCGACGACTACCTCGACGAGGGCCAGGCGTCCAGCGGCACCATCAACCTGCTCACCGACGCGGTCCGGCTCGGCGCGCTGGACGGCCTGGTCACCATGCTCGAGAGCGGAGCCCGCCCGGGCGACGCCGTCGAGTCCGCCGGTCAGCGCCTGGCCCGCGACCGCGGCAGCGCCGACGTGCGCGGCTGCCAGTGGGCGATCGCGGTCCTCGGCTTCGCGCTGGGCAAGGTGCCCGAGTCGCTGGTGACCGGGCTCGACCCCGAGGCCGGTACGGCGGCCCCGCCGAGCCACGGACCCGGCGGCACCGCGCCCAGCCAGCCGCCGGTCACCTCGCCGGTCCAGCAGCCCTTCGCGGCTCCCGCGCAGCAGCAGCCGATCATGTCGCCGCCGCACCAGCCCGTGCAGCCGTCGTACGGCGCGCCCGGAGCGACCTCCTGGAGCCAGCCGACGCCGCCGAAGAAGTCCGGCACCGGGTTCATCGTCGGCGCGATCGCGGTGGCGCTGGTCGTCGTCGTGGCCGGCATCATCGGCATCATCGCGGTCGCGAACAGCGGGAGCGACAAGAAGGCCGACGACACGAAGAGCAAGTCGACCGAGGCCACCAGCGCCTCCGCGGACCCGACCGACGACACGACCGACGAGCCGAGCGGCAACGTCGCCACCGGCACCGGCTACGAGACCGAGCTGCCCTCCGGCTGGATCGACGGCACCGACGACTTCACGTCGCAGAACCCCGGCCTGAGCACGCTCGACCGGGTGTTCATCTGGGGCTCGACCTTCAACACCGCCCGCGGCAACGTGATCGTGGAGACCCAGTCGTCGTACGGCAGCACCGACCCCTCCGACCTCGCCGACGACTGGAAGACGGCGCTGGTCGCCGACGACGACACCGCCACCACCAACGACATCGACGACACCACCATCGGTGGCGAGACGGCGCTCGGCGTCGACATCAGCCGGACCAACGACAACGGCATCGACGTCTCGCAGCGGTCCTACCTCGTGATCAGCGGCGACACGGCGTACTCCATCACCGTCTCCCTCAAGGACGGCGACGACGACGTGCTCACCAAGTTCGACGACATCCTCAGCGCCTGGACGTGGACGGACTGAGGGCCGGGCTCAGGGTCGGGCTGAGGTGAGCCCGCGGGGTCGGCGGCTGCTCCGCTGCCTGCTGGCCGCGCCGGTGCTCACCCTGCTGTTCGCGGCAGCGCCCGCCCGCGCCGACGCGGACGACGACCCCGCCGCGGAGCAGGCGCTGGCGGAGAGGTTCGCGCCGGTCCTGATGCTGGTGCGCCAGGACCATGCCTGCGGTCCGGGCGAGCCCTACTCCCCCAGCGCCGTCGAGGTGCTCTTCGACAACCCGACGGTCGCGCTGCGCGGGCCGTGGACCTCGCGTGACCTCGTGAAGGTCGGCCCGTCGGCCGAGGACGTGTCGGCCGGGCTGCCGGGCTACGAGCTCGACCTGCCGGGCAACCCGCTGACGCCGGGCTGCGACTACGAGCGCTGGGCCGAGCGGCAGTGGCGCGGCACGAAGCCGACCATCTATGCGCACGTCGCGACCCAGAAGGGCATCGGGGACCGGATCGCGCTGCAGTACTTCTTCTTCTACGCGTTCAACGACTACAACAACAAGCACGAGACCGACTGGGAGCGGATCCAGCTCGAGTTCGCGGCGCCTGACGCCGCGTCCGCGCTGGCCGAGGACCTCGACCCCGACCTGGTCGTCTACTCCCAGCACTACGGCTCGGAGAAGGCCCGCTGGGGCGAGGAGAAGCTCGAGGTCGACGACGCGACCCACCCGGTGGTCTACGTCTCGGCCGGCTCGCACGCCAACCAGTTCTCCGCCGGTGTGTTCATGGGCAACACCGCCAACACCGGGTTCGGGTGCGACACCACGGCCGGCGAGCACGACGCCGTACGAGCGGAGGTGCGCTCGATCCCGTCCGACCCGGCACTGGCCCGGTCGGCGTACCCGTGGATCTCCTACGAGGGCCACTACGGCGAGGTCGGGCCGAAGCGGTTCTACGCCGGGCCGACCGGGCCGAACCGCAAGCAGTCCTGGGCGAAGCCGTTCTCGTGGTCGGCCAAGGCGCGCGACTCCTCGATCGAGGTGCCCGGCGGCGGCGCCACCAGCAGTGCGGTCGCCGAGACCTACTGCGACCTGGTCGGCAAGGGCAGCGACCTGTTCCGCGGGTACGTCGACGACCCGTGGCGCGGCCTGGTCGTGCTGGTCGCCGCGCTGCTCGCGGTCGGCTGGCTGGTGCGTCGTACGTCGTGGGCGACGACCGCGCTGCCGCTGCGGATCCGCCGCTCGGCCGGGCAGGTGGTCGCCGCGTCGCTCGACGTGCTGCGCGAGCGGCCCGGGCTGTTCGCGCTGGCGATGGCTCCCCCGGCACTGTTCAACGTGCTCGCTGCGGTGCTCCAGGGCGTCACCGTCTCCAGCCCCGTCCCGGGCTGGGTCGGTGCCCTGGCTGTGCTGATCGGCACCGCCTCACTGCCGGTGTCGGCCGGCGCGCTGGCGGCGGTGGTGCAGGTCCTCGACGAGGAGGGCCTCGGGGCGCGGGTGAACCTGCGCGCGGCTTACCGCACCAGTCTGCGGCGGCTCGGCGCAGGCCTGCCCGCGCTGCTGGTGACCGCGCTGCTCGTGGTCGGCCTCACGACCTCGATCGTGCTCGCGCCGCTGGCGCTGGTGGTGCTGACGGCCGGGGTGCTGCTGGTGCCGGTGGTCGTGCTGGAGCGGCGGCGCGGCTTCGCCGGCCTGCCCCGCAGCGTCCGGCTGATCCGGCACTCCTTCGCCACGTTGGTGCCGGTCCTGGCGCTCGGCCTGCTGCTGCTCACGACCATCGGCGCGGTGGTCGCGGCGCTGTTGTTCGTGGTGGTGCCGGTGCCGTTCGTCGTGCTCAACACCGTGCCCTCGGTGGTGCTCGGCGTGGTGTGGCCGTTCGTGGCGCTGATGTGCGTCTACGCGTACGCCGCCGCGGTGGCGCGCGCTCAGGACAGCCAGGAACGGGCCGCGGTCACCAGTGCGGCGACGCCGGACTCCAGCGTGGGACCGGCGAGCGGGGCATAGCGCGGCGAGTGGTTCGAAGGCAGGTCAGCGACCAGGCCGCGGATCTGCTCGACGCTCGTCGCGCCCGCGAACAGGGCCGGGTCGGCGCCGCCGAGCAGCCAGTAGGCGCAGGGCGACCCCGCGGCCTCGGCCAGGATCCCGACGTCCTCGCTGCCGGTGACCGGTCCCGGGTCGACCACGACCCAGCGGGCCGCGGCGCCGAACGCCTCCCGGACCCGCTCGCACGCCGCCTCGTCGTTGACGACGGGCGGGAACGACGTGAGCGCCTCGATCTCGGGCTCCCGGGTCGCCCCTGCCGCCACCACCTCGGCCCGGATCATCCGCTCGATCGTGGCCAGCACCTTCGCGCGCACCCGCTCGTCGGCGGTGCGCACGCTCAGCCCGAGCACCGCGCTGTCGGGGATGACGTTGGGCGCGGACCCCGCGTGGAAGGAGCCGACCGTGACGACCACGGTGTCGGTGGCCGCGACCTCGCGCGAGACCACCGTCTGCAACCGCTGCACGAGCCCGGCCCCCATCACGATCGGATCGATGGTGGCCTCGGGCCGCGAGCCGTGCCCGCCCGAGCCGTACAGGGTGATCCGCAGCGCGTCGGACGCGGCGAACGCCGGGCCGGGGCGTACGCCGAGCACCCCGACCGGGACGGGCGCCACGTGCTGCCCGAGCACCACGTCCGGCGTACCGAACCGCTCGAACAGGCCGTCGTCGACCATCGCCTGCGCCCCGCCCCCACCCTCCTCGTCGGGCTGGAACACCAGGAGCAGCCGGCCCTGCCATCCCTCGTCACCGGCCAGCTCGGCCGCCGCACCCAGCAGGCACGTCGTGTGGATGTCGTGCCCGCAGGCGTGCATCACCGGCACCGTCTCGTCGGCGGCGTTGGTCGCCGTCGCCGTGCTGGCGTACGCCAGCCCGGTGTCCTCGAGCACCGGCAACGCGTCCATGTCGGCCCGCAGCAGCACCGTGCTCCCCTGGCCCCGCTCGAGCACGCCCACGACGCCGGTGCCGCCGACACCGGTCGTGACGTCGTACCCGAGGGCGCGCAACTGCTCGGCCACGATCCCGGACGTGCGGTGCTCCTGCCGGCCGAGCTCGGGGTGGCGGTGCAGGTCCTCGTAGGTCGCGACGAGGGCGTCGAGGTCAGTCGGCATGTCCGCACCCTAGACTCGTCCCGCTCACGCCGGAGTGGTGGAACTGGCAGACACGCGGCACTTAGGATGCCGTGCCTTCGGGTGTGCGGGTTCGAGTCCCGCCTTCGGCACGAGGCTCGGCCCGCCTCAGCAGGCCGAGCCCACCGATCCGAGGGCGGTTGTGACCGTCGCGTGGGCGGCTGTCCGGCTCTTCTTCAGCTTCGCGACCTTCTTCTTCAACTTGGTCACCTGCGCTGTCCTGCGCGCCTTCCTGGCCTTCTTGAGCTTGGCCTTGGCGCTCTTGAGCCGCTGACTGACGTCGGCGAGGACGGCCTGTGCGGTGCTCAGGGCTTGGGTCGCCGCCGTGCACGCCGCGCTGCCCGGGCCGGCGGTGGGCCCAACGCCACCGCCGCCACCACCCGCCGCGCGCACCGCCGGCGTGCCCACCGTCGTCACGGCCTGGGACACGTCGCCGACGGTCGCCGTGACCCGCACCGTGATCACCGCGTCCTGCTGCGCCGCGGTGAGCAGCAGGCTGGTGGCGGTGGGTCCGCTGGCGCCCGGGATCGGGGACGCGCCCGCGAACCAGGCATAGCTGAGTACGACGTCCGCCGGCGTCCAGGAGCCCGGCGACACGGTCAGGGTCTGCCCGACAGCTGGAGTGCCGCTGATGACCGGCAGGACGGTGTTGGTGACGGTCGGCTCGACCGGCTCCTCGGGTACGGCGAGCGCCGCGCTCCGGGCCTCGCCCGGCTCGAAGCCCTCACGGCTGGCCGTGATCTCGACCCGCAGGGCATGGCCGGCATCTTGGGCGGTGACCCGGTAGGTGGACGCCGTGGCTCCGGAGATCGGGTCGCCGTCGCGCAGCCAGCGGAAGGTCGTGCCGGCGGGTTGCGGGATCCAGTCGCCCGAAGCGGTGAGCACGACACCGGGAACGACCGGGTCGCCCTCCGCCACGTCGGCCGTCACCGACGGGTCGCCCACGGGCACCAGCGCGGGCGCCGGGGGTGGGGCAAGGGTGACGTCGACCGAGGCCGACCGACCGTCGGCGGTGGTGACGGTGAGCAGGGCCGAGGGCTCGATGCCGGCGGCGAAGGCGTGGTCGACGACGCGGCCCGTGGCGGTGGCGCCGTCGGCGAACAACCAGTCGACGCTCAGCTGCTCGTCGCCGCGGCCGTGGGAGCCCGAGGCGTCGAAGCGGTAGCTCCCGCTCGTCGGCCCGGTGAGGGTCGCCGACGCGACCGGAGCGTCCGGCGACGCCTCGACCGACAGCTCGACCTCGACCAGCGTGGGTGCCACCGGCTCGTCCGCGGCGAGGGCAGTCGCGAGCAGGCCGCGCTCGCTCGCCCCCTTCGCCGCCGGGGCCGGGTCCGCGAGCTCGACCTCGACCCGCCACAGTCCGGGCGCCGGGTCCGCCAGCCGGAGCCAGGTGACGCCGTTCTCGTCACCCGAGGTGGTGCCGGGGTCACCCGCGTGGACGACCTGGCCGTCGGGGCCGAGCAGCGAGATCGCGACCGGCGTCACCTCGGCATGGCGGACCCGGGCGACGACACCGTCGGTGAAGGGCGGCACCTCGCTCTGCGCCGGGGTGATCGAGGACGTCTCCATCTCGACCAGCTTGCGGGTCTGACCGGTCATCGCCTGCCGGAACGCATCGCGATACAGCTCCTGACCGAGCGCGTTGGGGTGGAAGGAGTAGGCGACCTTGCCGTACGCGTCGGGCCAGCTCAGCACGTCGTTGATCAGCGGGTTGAAGGCGCTGTCGGGGTTCAGCTCGCCGTCGACGCACAGCTCGTGGCCGGCGAACTCCTCCGCCACGGGCACGTAGATCACCGACCGGTCCGGGTGTCGCGCGCGCACGTTCTCGAGCGCCTCCGCGATCTCCTCGTTGAGCTGGTCCACGAAGCCGTTGAGCAGCACGCCCTCGACCGGGTCGATCACGCTCAGATCGCCGAAGGGCGTCACCTCGCACGCCTTCGACGCGCGGCCCGCGCTCAGCTGCCTGGGATAGTCGGCGACGTAGAGGGTGGCGTTGGGCGCCTCCGCGAGGACCTTCTCGTACGACGCCTCGAGCCTCTTGCGCAACACGTCGGCGTACACGAACAGGGCCGACGCGTCCCGGTCGCGGTCGCCCGTGGCCCGCTTGAGGGCGAGGTAGTAGTCACGGATCGCCATGCCGCACTTGGCCATGCCGATGACGCTCGCCGTCTCGAGCGGGCACTCCGCCAGCACGTCGGCCGCGCTGGTGACCACGTCAAAGCCCTTGTTCAGCTCGACCTCGGTGCGCGCCAGCCACTCCCAGCGCACGCCGGAGTTGCCGTACAGGTCTGCCGCGCACGACTGCAGGGGGTTCAGGCAGGCCTTGATGATGCCGCCGAAGTCGGCGTCGTTGCCTCCCATGGTCATCGTCACCGCGCGGGTGGCCTCGCTGAGGGAGTCGGTCTGCGCAGGCTCGTTCTCGTTGTCGGGGTTCGGCTCCACGAGGTCCTTGGTGACCGCGCCGCTGCAAGCCGCGAACCGCGCCGGCGCCAGCCACGACGAGAGCTCGGGTTCGGCGGACAGCAGCCGGGAGTAGGAGCCACGGCTGGAGCGGTGGCAGGTGTTGCCCGCCTGGTCGCCGGTGACCAGCGCCCAGGCCTTCTCCCAGGTCGCGGGCCCGCCCGTGGAGTCGATGTCGGTGGCCGAGCCCGCACTGAACTCGGGCACGCCCTCGCCCGCACTGAAGGAGTCGCCCAGGGCGACGTACTTCGCGGGCCCGAACACCAGCCGGTGCGTGGCCAGGGTGCCGCCGGCGTAGACCGCGATGACGGTGAAGTAGCCGCCCAGGCCCGGCGTCCCCAACGGATACGACGCCTGCGTGGTCCCGGCGGGCCAGGTCGTCGAGCTGACGCCCGCGGGCAGCACCCGCCAGGATCCGCCGGTGAGCGAGTCGCGGGTGTAGACGCGGTAGCCGGTCACCGTCTTCCCCGGCAGGCTCACCGGGTCCCAGTCGAGCTCGATCCGCTCCTCGGCGCCGTCGTCGACCTTGTCGATGTCGAGGCGGGTGTGCGGCGTCAGGCCGTCGTGGACATGGATCTCGTCATCGATGTTGATCGGGGTGCCAGCGGTCTGAGTCAGCATGCTCTGCGCCGTGTCGAGCTGCATCACCCGCACGACCTTCTCCTTGATCGCCTCGACGTCGCCGATGGGCGCTCCGGCGGGATCGTCGTCGTCGGTGCCGATACCGGGCATGACGATCGTGTCGACCTGGACGGACGCCCCGGGCGGCAGGATCATCGCGGCGTCCTGGGTCTGCTCGTTCGGTCCGTACACGTAGCGGGCCTGGTCGGCCGGGGCGTTCTCGGGTCGCTCTCCGAGGGCGAGTCGCACGTTGTAGAGCGTCGGCCCGACCTCGTCGCAACCGGGGCCGATCGCGGCGCAGGTGCTGTTGGTCAGGGTCGTGGTGACCCGGTACGGCATCCAGCGCTCCACCTCGCCGTCGACCGTGACGCTGAGCGTCAGGGCGGATCCCGCCCACACGTGCAGCGGATGCTCACTGCGGGCGACCAGGGTGAGCGGCGCGTCGAACGGGTCCAGCACCGAGTCGTAGGTCGCCTCGAGGTCGTAGAACCCCTCCTCGTCGCCGCGCACGGTCCAGCTGATCGTCTGGCTGCCGCCGGCCGGAATGGCCGGAACCGTGCGGGTCAGGGTCTGCTGCTGGCCGTCCCAGGTGGTCGCGAGAGCGAGCCCGGACGGGAGGTCGAGGGTCGCCAGGCCGGGACGGAAGGTGGCTCCGCCGGTCCCGAGGTTCTGCACGATCATCGAGACGTCGAAGAACTCCTTGGCCCACGATCCCCGCACCGGGATCACCAGCCACTCGATGATCGGGGCGCCCTCGACGACGGTGATCCGCGGCGTGTACGTCGAGCCGCCCAGCACCAGCGAGCCACCGCCACCGCCGCCACCGCCCGGGCAGCCGCCCGAGCAGCCCAGGTAGTAGCCGCCGCCCTCGACCGCCGTGAGCGTGACCGGCAGGGACTGCGGCTGGTAGGTGCCGGGCTCGTCGGGCTCCTCCACGACGAAGTGGAGCCGGATCTCGGCCTCGAAGATGTGCTGGTTCTCCGCGGCGTCCAGGTCGATGCCGCGGTCCCAGAGCTCGTCGAGGGTCAGCGGGTGGGACTCGAGCACCGCCGAGCCGACGTCCCCGCGGACCAGGGAGACGTCGAGGCTGCCGCCACCGTCGCTCAGCGTCGCCGTGACTGTCGCGGGCAGGTAGCCCGGCGCCCAGACGTCGACGGCCGTCGACCCGTCGGGCAGGCCGTGCAGGGTCATGCCCCCGGAGCCGTCGGTGACGCCGCTGATCCGGGTGCCGTCGGGCATCCGCACCGAGGCCTGGGCCCCCGACAGCAGGGCGTCGCCGTCCCGGATCGTGACCTGGAGTCCCGGCGTGACCGGTGTCTTGCTGACCGTCACCGTCGTGGTGGCGGTGGCGACCTCAGTGCCGGCCGTCACGGTGAGGGTGACCGGGAAGGTGCCCGCGCTCGCGTAGGTGTGCCGTGCGGCGACGCCGCTGCCATGGGCGCCGTCGCCGAAGTCCCACTCGTAGGAGTCGATCAGCGCGGCCGGCCGGGAGGCGCCCGCGTCCAGGGTGACCGGCGTTCCGGCAACCGCGGCGACCGGCTCACCCCCGACCGCCACGAGCGGCTCGGGCAACAGCGAGGTGACCCTCACGATCCGGGTCGTGGTGTTCTCACCATCGCTGACCAGCACCCGGACCGCGAAGGAGCCGACGGTCGCGAAGACGTGGTCGACAGCCTGCACCGGCTCCACGATGCCGCCGGTCAGCGCGCCGCTGCCGTCCCCCGGCTCGACCCGGTAGGTCAACGGGTCGTGCTCCGGGTCGTCGGCGGCGATCTCGATCCGGGCTGCGTACGGCGCCGCCCCGGTCAGTCCGGGCGCAACCGTCACCTCGACGGTCGGGGCGTGGTCGGCCGGCCGGATCGCGGACGTCGGCGGCGCGGTCGCCGTTGCGGAGTCGTAGCCGGCCTTCGACGCGGTGACCCGCAGGCCGATCTCGGCGTCCAGGTCGTCGTCGGTGAGGACGTAGGTCGCGTCGGTGGCGCCGTCGATCGCGCTGCCGTCGCGCAGCCACTGGTAGGCATAGCCCTCGACCGAGACTGGCGCCCAGGTCCCGGGGTCGACGGTCAGGGTCCGCTCCACCCGGGTGCTGCCGAGGATCGTGGGCGCGGTCACATTGGCCAGCGCACCGGGCGTCACGGCGACGGTCTCCTCGGAGGTGGCCCGGGCCGGGTCGTACTGGTCCCGCGACGCGGTCACCTCGACGCTGATCCGGGCGCCGAGGTCCGCAGCGCGCAGCACCCGGGTACGGGCGGTGGCCCCCGGGATCGGGGTGCCGTCACGCAGCCACTGGAAGGCCGGCGTGGTGCCGGTCGGGGTCCAGGTGCCGTCGGTGGCACTCAGCGTCTCGCCGACGCGCGCGGTGCCGGTGACCGTCGGGCGGGTGACATTGGCGACGACATCGTAGGTGACCGGCGCGGTCGCGGCGCTCGCCGACTCCGCGGGCGCATATCCGGCCAGGGTGGCGGTGACCGCCACCGTGATCCGGGCGTTCGCGTCGGCCGGGACCAAGGGGTACGTCGCCGCGGTGGCGCCGGGGATCGGCGCGCCGTCACGGCGCCACTGGTAGGTCGTCGTGACGCCGTCCGGAGCCCAGCCGCCGGCCGTCGCGCTCAGCGTCTCGCCGACCCGCGCGGTGCCGCTGACCTCGGGCACGGCGGTGTTGTCGAGCGCGCCGAGCGCCACCGGAGCCGACTCGACACTGCGCAGCACGGCCGGCTCGTAGGCATCGCTGCTCACGCTGACCTCGACCGCGATCCGGCCGTCGACGTCCACGGGCCCGGGCACGTACGACGTGCCGGTGGCCCCGGCTATCGGCGTCCCGTCACGCAGCCACTGGTAGGCGGTCTCCTCCGGCGTCGGGTCCCAGCCATTGCCGGCGATGGTCAGCCGGACCCCGACCTGCGGGGTGCCTTCGACCGCGGGCGCGGCCACGCTGGTGAACTGTCCGGGCGCGATCGGGCCGACCTCGGCCGTGGTCGCGAAGCCGGGGTCGTAGTCGGCACGGGTGGCGTCGATCCGGACCGAGATCCGGTGCTCGAGGTCGGCCGCCCGGAGCCGGTAGGTCGCCCCGGTCGCGCCGATCGGCTCGCCGTCGCGCAGCCACTGATAGGCCAGGCTGAGGTCGGCGGTGTTCCAGGTGCCGGGGTCGACGCTGAGCTCCTCGCCGACCCGGGTCACGCCGCTGACGGACGGGCTCGTCGTGGCGGCGATCAGGCCGTGGGTCACTCGTGCGCTCTGTGGAGAGGTCGAGCTGGTGGGCGCGTACGCCGTCTTGGTCGCGGTGACCTCGACCGCGACCCGGTGGGTCGCGTCGGCCTCGGTGAGCAGGTACGTCGGTCCGGTCGCGCCGGCGACCGGCTCGCCGTCGCGCAGCCACCGGTACTCCGGCGTGACCTCGGCGGGACGCCAGCTGCCGACGTCCGCGGTCAGGGTCTCGCCGGACCGCGGGATCCCGGTGACCGTCGCCGGGCTCAGGTTGTCGATGACGCCGAGGGCCACCGGGTCGGTCTCGGCGCTGTCCTGCGAGGTGGTGACGTACGCGTCCTTGGCGACCGTGGTCCGCACCGAGATCCGTGCGCCGAGGTCGGCGGCCGCGAGCGGGTAGCTGGTCCCGGTGACGCCGGTGGGCTGGCCGTCGCGCAGCCAGGTGTAGCTCCGGCTCACCGATCCCGGCTGCCAGGTGTCGCCTGCGACGCTCAGCGTCTCCCCCACCCGGACCGTGCCGCTGATCGCGGGCGGCGTGAGGTGGGTGATGATGCCCTTCTGCACCGGTCCGACCGCCGCCGCCCAGGCCTCGCGCGGGAGGTGGCCGAGCTTGGTCGCGGTGACCCGGACGCTGATCTGGGCGTCGAGGTCGGTGCCGTAGAACCAGGCGTTGTCATTGGTGGGTGTGTACGTCGAGCCGGTCGCCGACGACAGCACGGACCCGTTCCGGTACCACTGGTAGGTGTAGCTCGCGTCCGGGTAGCTCCAGGTGCCGACGTCGACGCTCAGCGGCTCGCCGATCCGCGCGACGCCCTGGATCGTCGGCGGCGTGAGGTTCTCGATCCGGGGCGCGAGGACCGCGTTCGCGGTGCCCGTCTGTCCCAGGGCGAGCACCAGGTCCTCGGCGTCACCGAGAGAGCCGGCGTCGTCGAAGTACTCGGCGGCGTGGGTCTCCTCGAGCCGGTAGCCGACCCGGTACGTGCCGGCGGGCAGCGCGCCGATCCGGAAGGTGCCGTCCGCCGACGTGTACCTGGTGAGCAACGCCTCAGGAGCGCCGGTGTCAGGGTCGACCCGGTAGGCGGTGACACCCACATCCTCGAGTGGCTCGCTCGCGGAGCCGGTCACGACGCCGCTGATCGCCGCGCCGACCGGGAGGCTGGTCTCGATGGTCGTCACCTCACCGAGCCGCAGCACCACGTCACTGGCCCCGGCCAGGTCCGCGCCACCGTGGAAGGCGGCCAGGTGGACGTCGTCGTTCGGGGCGAGCCCGACGCGGTAGGTGCCCTCGGGCTGCCGGCGGAAGCGGTAGCGGCCCTCGAAGTCGGTCGAGCTCCAGGCCACGGAGTTCCACGAGCCGCCGTCGTCGCGGTAGAGGATCGCCGTGGCGCCGCGCAGGGGTGTGCCGTCGGGATCGCGAACGGTCCCGGCGAGGGCGCCGCCGACGACCGCCAGGCTCGCGTCGGCCGTGGCGGTCGCGCCGAGCGTGACGGCGACCGGCGTGGCCTGGTCGTAGCCCTCCGCGTCGTCGTAGTACTCCGGGCTGTGGAAGTCCTCGTTGCTGACGTCGAAGTACAGCAGGTAGTCGGCAGGCGGCAGCTGGTCGATCCGGTACCGCCCGTCCTCGTCGGTCAGCGCCGAGCGGTAGGCGCCGGACGACTGGGCGCTCACCCAGATGCCGGCGAGCGGTCCGCTGTCGTCGGACACGACGCCCGAGATCGCGCCGTACCGCAGCTCGAGCACGGCGTCGACCGTGGTGTCCTGACCCACGACGACGCTCACGTCGTCGTACTGCTCGGTGCCGTGGAGCCCGTCGCTGGGCGCGAACTCGACCCGGTAGGTACCCGAGCCGAGACCACCGACCGCATAGTTGCCGTCCGAGCTCCAGGCGTTGCCCGCCCACGACCAGTCGTCGCCGGTCGTGGCCTGTCGGTAGACGGAGACCGAGACATCGCCGAGCAGGTCGCCGGCCTCGTCCCGGATGGTGCCGGTGACCCGCCCCGCCGTGCTCAGCTCGGCGTCCGCGGTGAACGTCTCGTGCTCGCCGAGCACGATGTCGGTGGCCTCCTCGAGACTGGTCCGGTCGTCGAAGTACTCGTCGACGTGCTGGCCGTCGGTGGCGTGGAAGCGCAACCGGTAGGGCGTGCTGGGGGTGAGGTCGCCGATCGCGTAGTGCCCTTGCGCGTCGGTGTGGGTGCTGTCCCACCAGTACCAGTAGTCGTAGACGGGCTCGTAGCGGTAGACGGTCACGGAGGTGTCGCCGAGCGGCATGCCGCCCTGGGCGGTCACGGTGCCGGTGACCGAGGAGCCCAGCGCGAGCCGGGCGTCGGCGACGACGGTCTCGTCGCCGGCCACCACGACCCCGGTGGCCTGCTCCAGGCTCGGCTGGTCGTCGTAGAACTCGCTGACGTGGACGCCGCTGTGGTCCTCGAACTCGAGTGCGTAGCGGCCAGGGTCGACCGGGATCCGGTACCTGCCGTCGGCCTCGGTCTCCCAGCAGCAGCTCGTCGAGCCCCCGTCGTCGCCCCCGGGGACGCCGGTGTGCAGTTGCACCGAGATGCCCCCCAGCGGCGTGCCGTCCTCGTCGGTGACCTGGCCCGTGATCGAGCCGCGCAGTCCCAGCTCGGCGTCCGCGACGACGCTCGAGCCACCGGCCAGGTGCAGCACCTCGGCCTGCGCGAGGGTGGGCTGGTCGTCGTAGTACTCGCTGGCGTGGATGTCGTCCCACGGCAGGAAGGCGACCCGGTAGTCGCCGTCGGGCAGCCCGCCGACCTCGTAGGAGCCGTTCTCGTCGGTGTAGCCGTAGAACTCCTCCGCCACGACCTCTCCGGAGACCTCGCGGTAGACCTCGACGCTGATATCCGACAACGGCTCCCCGTCGGCGCCGGAGACCTGACCGGAGATCCGGCCACCGCGCGCGAGCGCGGCGCTCGCCGTGAACTGCTGCTCGTCGGCGAGCACGATGTCGGTGGCCTGCTCGACGCTCTGCTCGTCGTCGTAGAACTCGCGCACGTGCGCGCCGTCGTAAGCCGAGAAGCCGACACGATAGGTCGTGCCCGGCGTGAGGCGGCGCAGGGCATAGCGGCCCTCGGCGTCGGTAGAGGTCGAGCGGGTCCAGTCCCAGTAGTCGTAGTCCGCGTCGTACTCGTAGAGCCGCACCTGGATGTCCTCCAGCGGCGCAGCCGTCTCGTCGGTCACGACGCCGGAGATGGAGGCGCCGGGGCTCAGCACCGCGTCGGCGGTCAGCGTCGCGGCATCCGCCACGGTGAGCGGATCGGCCGCCTGCAGGCTCGACCGGTCGTCGTAGTACTCGCTCACGTGATCCCACGCGAAGAAGCCGACGCGATACTCACCGTCCGGCAGCGGACCGACCGAGTAGCTGCCGTCCTCCTCGGTGTAGCCATAGTACTCGTCGTACGCGAGGTCGCCGTCGTTCTCGCGGTAGACCTCGACGTCCGCCTCGGCGAGCGGCTGGCCGTCGGAGCTCGTGAGCGTGCCCGCGATCAGACCGCCCCGGTGCAGGGCGGCGTCGATGCCCGGCACGAGAGCACCCGCCGCGACGAGGAGGTCGTCGGCCTCGCCGACGCGGTCGGCCTGCGGGTGGTAGCTGGTGAGGTAGCGCTGCTGCGGGTCCTCGAAGCCGATCCGGTAGGTCCCGGCCGGCACGGCCAGCTGGTAGCTGCCGTCGCTGCCCGTCAAGGTCGTGACGGAGTCCTCGGTGACCGCGTCCCAGCACCAGTCCCAGTACGGATAGCCGTCGCCGTCGTCGTCGTAGTGGCACCAGGCGATGACCTGGATGCCGGCGAGCGCCCCGCCGGTGTCGGCGTCGGTCACGGTGCCGGAGATCGTGCCCGGGACGTCGGCCGGCGCCGCGGCGGCTGCGGCGGGCGCGCTCAGGGAGGCGCCGAGGCCGAGCGTCAGCAGGAGCGAGCAGACGACCGCCAGGATCCGCCGCGCGGTCGCGGTGCTCATCCTGCCGACCCCTGACCGGAGACCTCGACCCCTGCGCAGCTGCCCTTCTCCCGGTCGCCCATGCCGTCGACCCGCCACTCGCCGTCCTGCTCCACGACTCCGATCACGACCGGGATCACCTCGCGGGGCTCACGCTGCGGATCGGAGGCGGACTTCTGCGACCATCCGGCGATCCAGACGCAGGCGCGGACCAGCGTCACGCCCTTGGCGTTCGGCTTCGCGATGCCGACGACGGTCACGGGAAGCGGTCCCGGGAAGTACCGCCCCCGCTCCCGCCGGGTGTAGAGCGCCATCCGCTCCAGGCCGGCCTCGGTCATCGTCGGTACGGCGGCCGCGAGGTCGTCCTGATCGGCGTTCACAACCTCCGCGAAGGCCGAGGCCCAGCGCTGTACCGCCTGGGCCTCGGGACGGGCCTGCAAGTCGCTCGGGGCCGGTGACTGGGCCGTCGTGGCGGGCGCATCCGAGGACGAGACAGCTACCGGCGCGTCCGTGGCGGCATCATCCGAGCACGCGGCGAGGCTGCCGACGAGCACCACGGCGAGCAGGGTGCCGCCGCCCATCCGTCGCGACAGATGGGACGAGAAGGACATGCGGCCACCTTGGAGCGAGGGAACCCGGATCGGATCCGGAGTTTAGGGGCAGCCGCGACGGCGGTGGCGGGCTTTGCGCGTTTCTTGACTATCGACGGTTCGTGGTTCAGCTCAGCAGCTGAGCCACCAGCGGCGCGACCTCGCGCAGCGCCCTGCCGCGGTGGGAGATGGCGTCCTTGTCGTCGCGGGACAGCTCGGCGGTGGTCAGGCCGGGGCGCTCGGTGGCGACGAACAGGACGTCGTACCCGAAGCCGCCGCTGCCCCGCACCTCGCGGATCACGCTGCCGTCCATCCGGCCCTCGACGACGAGCTCGCGGCCGTCGGGGTGGACCACGGCGACGGCGCAGGCGAAGTGCGCCGAACGACGCTCGTCCGGCACGTCGGCGAGCTGGGCGAGGAGGAGCTCGTTGTTGCGCTCGTCGCTCTTCGGAGGGCCCGACCAGCGGGCGGAGAGGACACCGGGCATGCCGTTGAGGGCGTCGACGCAGAGGCCGGAGTCGTCGGCGAGGGTGGGCAGGCCGGTGGCGGCGACGCCGGCGCGGGCCTTGAGCAGCGCGTTGCCCTCGAAGGTCGGCTGGTCCTCGACCGGCTCGTCGAAGGGCGTGACGTCGTCGAGCCCGACGACCTCGACGGTGCTCATGTGCTCGGCGAGGATGCGGCGCATCTCCTCGAGCTTCTTGGCGTTGCGGGAGGCGACGAGCACCTTCACGACGAGAGCGCCTCGCGCTGCATCCGGGTGAGGTCGGCGCAGCCCTTCTCGGCGAGAGCGAGCAGCGCGTCGAGCTCGGCGCGGTCGAAGGCGACGCCCTCAGCGGTGCCCTGGACCTCGACGAACCGGCCGTCACCGGTCATCACGACGTTCATGTCGGTCTCGGCGCGCACGTCCTCGACGTAGGGCAGGTCGAGGCGGGGCACGCCGTCGATGATGCCGACGCTGACGGCGGCCACCGAGCCGGTGAGCGCGGCGGGGACCTTGAGCTTCGCGCAGGCGTCGGCGAGGGCGACGTACGCGCCGGTGATGGCGGCGGTGCGGGTGCCGCCGTCGGCCTGGAGGACGTCGCAGTCGAGCTGGATGGTGTTCTCGCCGAGCGCCTTGTAGTCGATGACCGCACGCAGCGAGCGGCCGATCAGGCGGCTGATCTCGTGGGTGCGGCCACCGATGCGGCCCTTGACCGACTCACGGTCCGAGCGGGTGTTGGTGGAGGCCGGGAGCATGGCGTACTCGGCGGTGACCCAGCCCAGGCCCGAGCCCTTGCGCCAGCGCGGCACGCCCTCGGAGGCGGAGGCCGCGCACAGCACGCGCGTCTTGCCGAACTCGACCAGCACCGAGCCGGCGGGGTGGTCGAGCCAGTTCCGGGTGATCTTGATCTGCCGCAGCTCGTCGTCGGCGCGGCCGTCCTCGCGGGTGGTCATGGGCCCAACCTACCGAGCGGCGGCGAGGGCCCTCCGCACTGCCCAGGGCCCCAGGTCCCGCGCCCGACGGCCGAACCACGGCGCGCCCTCGGTCACCATCCAGGCGACGTCGCGGCGCCAGCTCGGCTCGCAGCCGCCACCCAGCTCGAGGCTCGGCAACGGGAGGTCCAGACCCACGGCGCGCAGCCGCTCGGCCCATGCCCGGGCCAGCGCTCGGTGCCCGAGCTCGGAGGGGTGGAAGCGGTCGATCGACCAGCAGGTCCGGTCGACCACCTCGGGCATCAGCGCGAGGTCGAGCCGCAGGCCCCCGTACGTCGCGTGCAGGTCGTCGTAGACCTCGTTGACGAGGGTGATCCGCTCGGCCATCGGCCGCACGAGCACGCGCGGCAGCCCCAGCAGCGCGGCGTGGTCGTGCCACCGGACGGTCATCAGGGTCGCCCCGCCGTCGACCAGCGCACCGGCGACGTGGCTCAGGTCGGCGTGCAGCCGGTCCGGGTCCCAGCTGGAGCGGAGCGTGTCGTTGACCCCGACGAGCAGCGAGGCCAGGTCGGGCCGGTGCGCCAGCGCCTGGTCGAGCTGCTGCTCCCGGACGACTGCAGCCGTCGCCCCCGAGAGAGCGACGTTGCAGAACGAGACGTCGTACGACGCCTGCAGCGACTCGACCAGGAGCCGGGCCCAGCCCCGCCAGCCGCCGGCCGGGAGCGGATCGCCGAGGCCGACGGTGGTGCTGTCGCCGAGAGCGGCGAAGCGGAGGTATCCGTTGCCCACGGAACACCACCGTGGCGAAGCCCGCTACGCGCAGGCCCCGCCACGGTGTCGTGTCCGCCAACCTTCGATGAAGGGGTGGGGCTACTTGAACTCGATGCGCAGCAGCCGCATGGTGCCGAGGACCAGCGGGACCACGAGCCACAGGAATCCGGCCACGGCGAACTGCGCCCACTCCTCGCCGGAGGGCTGGTAGTCGCCGGTGAACAGGGGGGTCTGCGCGGTGTTGAACTCGATCCAGGGCGCGACCTTCTCGAAGCCCGAGCTGAGCGCGCTCAGGATGCCGGCGGCGATCGGGAGGATCAGGCTGTAGGCGAAGTAGGCGACGATGCCGGCCGGGGTGTTCATCAGCAGCATCGCGATGGCGAAGCCGACGAAGATCCCGATCAGGTTGGCCAGCACGAAGCCGTTGAACAGCAGGTTGCCGTCGACCGACCACTCCGGCGAGCTGCCGGTGAGCGCGCCGATCGCGGTGAACACGACCGCGAGCAGGCCGGCCAGCACCATCACGACCGCGCCGAGGCTGATGCCGGCGAGGAACTTCGCGGCCACGACCCGCGATCGCTTCGGCTCGAGGGTGAAGGTGACCAGACCGTTGCGCTGGGACTGCTCGCTGGTGACCAGCATGATGATCAGGATCGGCAGGAAGTAGCCGAGCACACCGCCGGCGACCGGCAGCATGTCGCCGAGGTCCTTGGAGTCGTCCGGGGCGACGAGGGTGTAGATCAGCAGCACGACCGAGACCAGGCCGACGATCGAGGTGGCGAACCAGAAGCCAGCACGGGTGTCGATCGCCTTGCGCAGCTCGACGCCGACCAAGCGGCTCAGCGGGGTGCGCGGCGTACCCGAGATGTCCAGGGTGGGGACGGCGGTGGTGCTCATGCGGGGATACCTCCGGGGGTCGGGGCGCCGAAGCCGGGGACGGCCTCTCGGGCGTCGGCCGAGGTCAGCTCGAGGAACAGGTCCTCCAGGCCGGCGCCGCCGGACCGGAGGTCGGTGAGGACGACACCGGCCGACAGGGCGGCGCGACCGACCTGCTCCGGGCTCGCCTGCACCTTGAGGCCGGGGCCGGCGGGCTCGACCGCGTGACCGGCGTGAGTCAGCGCCGCGCCGAGAGCGGCGTTGTCGAGCGAGGTGACCATGGTGACCGGGGTGCCGTTGGCACCGGCCAGCAGCGTCTCGCGGTCACCCTGGGCGACGATCTTGCCGCGGCCGATGAGGATCATCTCGTCGGCGATCTGCTCGACCTCGTGGAGCAGGTGGCTGGACAGCAGCACGGTGCCGCCCCGGTCGGCGTACCCCTTGAGCAGGCCACGCATCCAGCGGATGCCCGCCGGGTCGAGGCCGTTGGCCGGCTCGTCGAGGATGAGCACCGACGGGTCGCCGAGCAGCGCGTGCGCGATGCCGAGGCGCTGCTTCATGCCGAGCGAGTAGTTGCGCAGGCGGCGCCCGGCCTCGTCGTCGTTGAGCCCGACCAGCGCGAGCATCTCGTCGACGCGGGTCTTCGGCAGGCCCATGGTCTGCGCGGCGATCGAGAGGATCTCGCGGCCGGTGCGGCCCACGTGCTGCGCCGACGCGTCGAGCAGGGTGCCGACGTGGCGCCCCGGGTTGGGGATGTCGTGGTAGCGCAGGCCGCCGATGGTGACGGTGCCGTGGGTCGGCAGGGTGAGGCCGACCATGACGCGCATGGTGGTGGTCTTGCCCGCGCCGTTGGGGCCGAGGAAGCCCGTGACGCGACCGGGCTGGCACACGAAGCTGACGTCGTCCACGGCTGTGTACGCGCCGTAGGTCTTGGTGAGTCGATCGACGGTGATCATGGCTCCAGCCTGCCCGAACCGAAGGGCGGCCACATCGAACCCGCGTCGCGAGTCGCCCCGACCAAAGTAGGTGTCGTCCCGGTCCCGGGGCGCTGCCTGTCGCGGTTCCCGAGGCCCTAGTGTCGGACCGTGGACACGCCGGACGGCTACCAGCCGCGCCTGCGCTGGTACAACCAGCTGTGGCGCTACGTCCTGGCCCTCGCGCTCGGACTGCTCGTCTGGGGGCCGGTGATGGACGCCCAGGTCGACGAGAACCCGCTGCTGTTCTGGGCCGATCTCGTCGTCGGCCTGCTGGCCTTCGTGCTCGTCTGGTTCCGCCGGCGCTGGCCGTTCACCATCGCCGTGGTGACCATCCTGATGGCACCGATCAGCTCGCTCTCCGCGGGTCCGGCCGCCCTGGCCACCGTCTCGCTGGCGACCCGGCGGCGCTGGTGGCAGGTGATCACCGTCGGCGCCCTCAACGTGGTGTTCAGCCTCGTCTACTACGCGGTCCAGCCCAGCGAGTCGGTCGACCCGTGGTGGGTCAACCTGTCGGTCACTGTCGCGGTCGTGCTCGCCATCACCGCCTGGGGCATGTACATCGGCTCGCGCCGCGAGCTGATCTGGACCCTGCGGCAGCGCGCCGAGACGGCCGAGGCCGAGCGCGACCTGCGCGCCACGCAGGCCCGCTCCACCGAGCGCGCCCGCATCGCCCGCGAGATGCACGACGTGCTCGCCCACCGGATCTCGCAGATCTCCATGCACGCCGGCGCGTTGACCTACCGCGAGGACCTCTCTGCCGACGAGATGCGCAGCAGTGTCGCCGTGATCCAGGCCAAGGCCCACGAGGCGCTCACCGACCTGCGCGAGGTGCTCGGCGTACTGCGAGACGTCGACGGCGCTGCCGCCACCGGTCCGCTCACCGGCCCCCAGCCGACGTACGGCGACCTCGAGGCGCTGGTCGCCGACGCCCGCGACGCCGGCGCCGCGATCGAGTACGACGACGGCCTGGCCGGTGGCGAGCCCCTTCCCGACGCCGTGGGCCGCACGGTCTACCGGATCGTGCAGGAGGGCATCACCAACGCCGGCAAGCACGCCCCCGCGGCCACCCTGCGGATCTCGGTCAGCGGCTCCCCCGCCGACGGCGTCGACGTCGTGCTGCGCAACGCGCTGGGCTTCGGACCGACGCGCACCCCGGGCGCCGGTCTCGGCCTGGTCGGGCTCACCGAGCGGGCCGAGCTGCGCGGCGGGACGCTCACGCACCGCTTCGAGCACGCCCCGGGCGGGACCGGCGCCGAGGTCTTCGTGCTGCACGCATGGCTACCGTGGGCCGCCGAGCCCGGCCAGGGAGAGGACCACCCGTGACCGACCAGATCCGCGTCATCGTCGTCGACGACGACCCGTTGGTGCGCTCCGCACTGACCCTGATGCTCGGCGGACAGGCCGACATCGCGGTCGTCGGCGAGGCCTCGGACGGCCGCGCCGGCATAGCCCTGGCCCGCGAGCTGGCCCCCGACGTCGTACTGATGGACATCCGGATGCCCGTCCTCGACGGCCTGGCCGCCACCCGGATCCTCCACTCCGACCCCCGGCCGCCGCGGGTGATCGTGCTGACCACCTTCGACGCCGACGACTACGTCGTGGGCGCCCTCGCCGCCGGCGCCGACGGCTTCCTGCTCAAGGACACCGCTCCCCCCGAGATCGTCGCCGCCCTCCGCAAGGTGGCCGACGGCGACCCGATGCTGTCCCCCTCGGTCACCCGCACCCTCATCGAGCGGGTCCGCACCGCGTCCGGCGACAGCCGCGCCGCCGACGCCCAGCGCCGCCTCGACCGGCTGACCGAGCGCGAGCTCGAGGTCGCCGGCGCGGTCGGGCGCGGACTGTCGAACGCCGAGATCGCCCGCGAGCTGCACCTGTCCGTGCCGACGGTGAAGGGGCACGTGTCCAAGCTGTTCGAGAAGCTGGAGACCACGAACCGGGTCCAGATCGCGCTGACGATCAGGGATGCGGGGCACCCGGTGGAGTGAGCTCAGAGCTCGTAGACGGTCCCCTGCACCGCCAGCTCCGTCGGCCCGTCGTACGCCGCCTCCGCCTCGGCCAGCATCCTCGCGGCGTCGTGCCACGGCGGGACGTGGGTGACCACGAGCCGCTTCGCGCCGGCCTTGGCGGCGACCTCGCCGGCCTCGGTCCCGGTGAGGTGGAGGTTGGGCGGGTTGTCGTCGCAGGAGCGGAAGGACGCCTCGCACAGGAACAGGTCCGCGTCGGCGGCGATGTCGCCGAGGGCCGCGGTCGGGCCGGTGTCGCCGCTGTAGGCGAGCACCTTGCCGAAGGCCGAGAGCCGCAGGCCGTACGCCGGGACGGGGTGGTCGACCTCGTAGGGCTCGATCAGGAACGGGCCGATCTCGATCGGGTCGGCGTAGACGCGGAAGGAGAACTCCTCGCGCATGCCGGGCTTGCGGGGCAGGTCGTAGGCCTTGGCCAGCCGCTTGGCGGTGCCCTTGGGCCCCCAGACGGGGATCTTCGGCTGGGTGCCGGTGGGGTGGTACTTGCGCAGCACGTAGTAGCTGGTCATGTCGACGCAGTGGTCGGCGTGCAGGTGGCTGATGAACACGGCGTCGACCTGCAGCGGGTCGACGTAGCGCTGCAGCGCGCCGAGCGCGCCGTTGCCCATGTCGAGCACCAGGCTCCAGGTGCGCAGCGAGTCGACGGCCTGGACGAGGTAGCAGCTCGCGGGCGAGTCCGGTCCCGGGTAGGAGCCGGAGCAGCCGACGATCGTCACCTTCACCGTGTTGGGCGCCGGTGGCACCCGCAGCACCGTCGTCGCCGGCGCCACCACCGCTGCGCTCTCCTCGTCACCCATCAACGCACACCCCCTGCGAACTGGCCTGCCGCGACGAGCTCGGGTCCGAGGAACCGACGCCCGATCGTCTCGAACTCCGCCGGGGAGCCCGTCGTCGTGAAGGTGTACGACGGGTCGCCGGTCGGCCGCATGAGGCCGGAGTCGGCCAGCATCCGGTAGACGTCCTTGGCGCACTCCTCCGCGCTGCTCACCAGCGTGACGTCGTCGCCCATCACGTAGGAGATGACGCCGGTGAGCAGCGGGTAGTGCGTGCAGCCGAGGATCAGGGTGTCGATGCCGAGCTCGGTGAGCGGGTCGAGGTACTCGTGGGCCACCGCGATGAGCTCGTCGCCGCCGGTCACCCCCGCCTCCACGAAGTCGACGAAGCGCGGGCAGGCTCGCGTGGTGAGGGAGATCTGGGGGGCCGCGGCGAACGCGTCGTCGTAGGCCATCGACTCGGCCGTGGCGCGGGTCGAGATGACGCCGATCCGGCCGTTGCGGGTGGCGGCGACGGCGCGCCGGGCGGCCGGGTAGATCACCTCGACCACGGGGACGTCGTACCGCTCCCGGGCGTCGCGCAGCATCGCGGCCGACGCGGAGTTGCAGGCGATGACGAGAGCCTTGACGCCCTGGTGGACGAGGTGGTCGAGACACTCGAGGGCGTACTCGCGCACCTCGCCGATGGGCTTGGGGCCGTAGGGCTGGCGGGCGGTGTCGCCGACGTAGGTGATCGACTCGTGGGGCAGCTGGTCGATCACCGACCGCGCGACGGTGAGGCCCCCGAAGCCCGAGTCGAAGATCCCGATCGGAGCATCGAGATCCGACCCTCCGCGATGGTTCACCTGCCGCACCCGGTCAGACTACGGCGTCGTGGTGTCCGCAGTCGGCATTCCGGGACCGAGATCACGTCGGTCCCCGCATCCTGACCCGCGCGACGTAAGGTCGGGCAGGTGACTCACCTGCGCCGACCTGCCGTCGTCCTCGCCGCCGCGCTCGCGGCCTCGTTCCTGGCCGCGCCCGGCACCGCCACCGCGGACCGCAGCGAACCGGCCCGCGCGAGCGTCAACGACAAGCACGTGATCGCGATCTCCGTCGACGGCCTCAACCCGCGCGCGCTCAAGCGGCTCGGCCGCGCCGGTACGCCGAACCTGCACCGCCTCATCAAGGACGAGGGCGCCGGCACCGTCAACGCCCGCACCCAGCTCGAGATGACGGTGACCCTGCCCAACCACACCAGCATGGTGACCGGGCGCCGGATCAAGGCGAGCAAGGGCGGGCACGGCGTCACCTGGAACGACGACAAGGTGACCAAGACCGTGCAGCAGGCGGCGGGCCACGACGTCGCCTCGGTGTTCACGCAGGTGCACGAGGGCGGTGGCACGACCGCGGTGTACGCCACGAAGTCGAAGTTCTGGCTGTTCGAGAACTCCTGGCCCAAGGCCGTCGACGACACGTTCATCCGGGTCAAGAAGAACGGCGCCGTCGTCAAGGAGCTGCGCAGCGACCTCGCGTCCGCCCCGGCGACGTTCTCCTTCGTCCACCTCGGCCGCCCCGACCAGATCGGGCACCGCGACGGCTGGATGACGCCGTCCTACCTGAAGGCGGTCGCCAAGGTCGACAAGCTGGTCGGCACGATCATGGACCAGGTGAGGTCGACGCCGGCGCTGCGCGACAACACGGTCATCGTGCTCACCTCCGACCACGGCGGCATCCCCGGCACCCGGAACCACGGCGTCAAGACCAACCGCGAGGACTACCGGGTGCCGTTCGCGTTCTGGGGCTCCGGAGTGCCGAACACCGACCTCTACGCGCTCAACCCCGGACGCGCGAAGCCCGGCCGGACCCGGCCCGGCTTCGGTGCCTCGCCACAGCCGATCCGCAACGGCGAGGTCGCCAACGTCAGCCTCGACATCCTCGGCCTCGGCGCGGTGCCGGACAGCCTGTGGGACCGCGACCAGGACCTCACCTGGAAGTGATCAGCGCCGGCGCAGCTCGGCCTTCGTCGGCCACGGGTTGAGCCGGCAGCCGCCGGTGCCCTTCGACTGCTGCATCATCACGGGGGCGAGGGCGCCCGGTCGCGGGCACGACGCGTGGCGGTAGCCGAGCCAGTGGCCGGTCTCGTGGTTGACGACCATGTGCTGGTAGTCGCGCAGCGGCAGGTCCGCCTTCTTCCACGCCGGTGACGCACCGCGCCACCGGTCGAGGTTGATGATCACGTTGCGACCCACGCGGCACGACCACTGGGCGCTGCACGCGCTCGAGAAGCTCGGCACCAGGCGCGCCCGGGACAGCCACAGCGTGAACGCCCCACCGCGCTTCACCTGCTTGAACCGCAGGCCGGGCCGCTTGCCGGACCAGCCACGCGGGTCGTCGTACGTCTCCTGCGCGAGGACCCGGAACTCCCGTCGGGTCTTGCGACCGATCTCGCCGCGCACCCGCACCGAGTAGCGGATCACTCGCGGCTCGGCCTGCTGCTCGACGCGCACCTGCGGGGCGCCGGCGTCGGCGGAGGCGACGGAGACGACGGGTGCGACCAGCCAGGTGGACAGGGCCAGCAGCAGGCCCAGGAGGATCCTCACGGGGCCATCATGGACCCTAGGCCCAGAGCTGGCCCTCGAGCCGGTCCTCGGCCTCGTCGACGGTGCCCTCGTAGGCGCCGGTGGAGAGGTACTTCCAGCCACCGTCGGCGACCACGAACGCGATGTCGGCGGCCTCGCCTGCCTTGACCGCCTTGGCGGCCTGGCCGAGCGCGGCGTGCAGGATCGCTCCGGTGGAGATGCCGGCGAAGATGCCCTCGAGCTCGAGCAGCTCGCGAACGCGTCGTACGGCGTCGCGCGGGCCGACCGAGAAGCGGCTGTCGATCAGCTCGGCGTCGTAGAGCTCGGGGACGAAGCCCTCGTCGAGGTTGCGCAGGCCGTAGACGAGCTCGCCGTAGCGGGGCTCGGCGGCGACGATCTTCACGTCGGGCTGGGCGCGGCGGAAGAACCGGGAGACGCCCATCAGGGTGCCGGTGGTGCCCAGACCCGCGACGAAGTGGGTGATCGAGGGCAGGTCGGCGAGCAGCTCGGGGCCGGTGCCCTCCTCGTGGGCGAGGGCGTTGGCGGCGTTGCCGTACTGGTAGAGCATCACCCAGTCGGGGTGCTCGGCCGCGATCTGCTTGGCGACGCGCACGGCCTCGTTGGAGCCGCCGGCCGCGGGCGAGGAGACGATCTCGGCGCCCCACATCCGCAGCAGCTGGCGCCGCTCCTCGGAGGTGTTCTCCGGCATCACGAACACGCAGCGGTAGCCCTTGAGCTTGGCCGCCATCGCGATCGAGATGCCGGTGTTTCCGGACGTCGGCTCGAGGATCGTGCAGCCCGGACGAAGTGTCCCGTCCTTCTCGGCCTCCTCGATCATCTTCAGGGCCGGGCGGTCCTTGATCGAGCCGGTGGGGTTGCGGTCCTCGAGCTTGGCCCAGATCCGCACCTCCGGGCTGTCGGGGGCGCCGGGCGTGTTGAACGGCGCCGACAGTCGCGGCAGCCCCACCAGCGGCGTGTTGCCGACGGAGGTCAGGAGACTGTCGTAGCGCACCATCTGCTCGTGCTCAGCGAGCGCCGCCGGCGACGGCCGGCAGGATGACGACCTGGTCGCCGTCGGAGAGCTCAGCCTCGAGGCTGCCGATGAACCGGACGTCCTCGTCGTTGATGTAGATGTTGACGAACCGGCGCAGCCCAACACCGTCGCCCGAGATCTCGAGGAGTCGCTCCTTGATGCCGGGGTGGTTGGCCTCGAGGGAGTCGATCAGCGCGCTCAGCGTGCCGCCGTCGGCGTTGACCGCCTTCTCGCCACCGGTGTAGGTGCGCAGGATGGTCGGGATCCGGACCTCGATGGCCATGTCAGCTGCTCTCCTCTGCTGCTTCGGTGCTGCTGGCGACCGTGACCTCTTCCTCGGTCACGACGCCGTCGACGATTCTGTAGGACCTGAACTCCACCGGGCCGGGGTTATTCCCGTGCTCGCGCGTGCTGACCAGCACGTAGTGCGCTCCGGGCTCGCTGGCCAGGTTGATGTCGGTCACGCTGGGGTACGCCTCGGTCGCGGAGTGCGAGTGGTAGATCACCACCGGCTCCTCGTCGCGGTCGTCCAGCTCGCGGTAGAGGCGGAGCAGGTCGGTCGAGTCGTACTCGTAGAAGGTCGGGCTGCCCGCCGCGTTCACCATCTCGATCAGCCGCGCCGGCCGGTCGCTCCCGATCGGGCCCGCGACCATCCCGCACGCCTCGACCGGGTGGTCCCGCTTGGCGTGCTCCACGATGGCGTCGTACGTCGCCTGGTCGATCTGCAACACGCGGTCAAGGGTATTGCTTCGTCGGTGCCCACCCGAATCGGGCTCACGCCACGGACTTGGCGCGGATCCGCTCGGCCGTCGGCCAGCGCACGTCGCGCGCCCAACCCAGCTTCTCCAGCACCCAGATGATGCGCGCCGAGGTGTCGAGCTGGAACCTCTTCACGCCGTGGCGGGCCGAGGTCGGGTCGGCGTGGTGGAGGTTGTGCCAGGACTCGCCGCCGGACGGGATGGCGAGCCACCACACGTTGCCGGAGAAGTCGCGGGAGGCGAACGGCCGCTCACCGAGGGTGTGGCAGATCGAGTTGATCGACCACGTGACGTGGTGGATCAGGCCGATGCGCACCACCGTGCCCCAGAAGAAGGCGGTCAGCGCGCCCTGCCACGACCAGGTGAGCAGGGCACCGAGGACCGGCGGGAGCAGGATCGAGGTCAGCACCCACAGCCAGAACAGCCGGGAGATGCGCAGCAGGTCGCGGTCCTTGGCGAGGTCGGGGGCGTACTTGTCGATCGGGGTCTGCTCGGGGTCGAACAGCCAGCCGACATGCGCCCACACGAAGCCCTTGGTGAGACCGCGCAGGCTGTTGCCGTAGCGCCACGGCGAGTGCGGGTCGCCGTCCTTGTCGGAGTACTTGTGGTGCTTGCGGTGGTCGGCGACCCAGCGGATCACGGGCCCCTCGATCGCCATCGAGCCCAGGACCGCGAGCGTGATCTTCACGGCCCGGTTGGGCTTGAACGACTTGTGCGTGAAGAGCCGGTGGTAGCCGACCGTGACGCCGTGCAGGGTCAGGCCGTACATCACGAAGGTGATCACGACGTCGCTCCAGCCGAGCCAACCGCCCCACGCGACGGGGATGGCGGCCAGGAAGGCGACGAACGGGACGGCGATGAACAGCCCGAGCGCGAGCCGTTCCCAGAAGCCCTGGGTGTCGCCACCCATGGTGGCCCTGGGGGTCGGCGGCTGCGGACGCTCGTCGATCGCGGTCACACGACCAGCCTACGTGGGGATCCGGTACCTGCGCTCGGGCCGTCCAGTGCCGCCGTACTGCAGCCGGACCTCGGCGGTGCCGATGTCGACGAAGTGCTCGAGATAGCGCCGCGCGGTCACCCGCGACAGGCCCACCGCGTCCGCGGTCTCCGACGCCGAGATCTCCCCCGCCGCCCGCGCCGCCTCGAGCACGAGGTCGGCGGTCTCGGGGCTCAGTCCCTTCGGCAGTCCCTGCGGTACGACGCCCTGCGGTCCCGCCCCGAAGGCCCGGTCGATCGTCGCCTGGTCGACCTCCTCCTCGTGCCCGCCTCCACCACCGCCGGGCAGGGTGGCCAGCGTGGATGCGACCCGGCGCAGGCGGTCGGCGAGGTCGTCGTACTCGAAGGGCTTGACGAGGTACTGCATGGCGCCGCCGTGGAGGGCGGCGCGGACGGCGGCGGCGCCGCGCTCGGCGGTGACCATGACGACCGCGACGTCGCGGCCCTGCTCGCGGGACTGGCCGCGCAGCCGCTCGAGCACCTCGAGGCCGGACAGGTCGGGCAGGTGCACGTCGAGGAGGACCAGGTCGGGCTGCAGCGCGGCGGCGAGCTCGAGCGCCTCGCCGCCGGTGCGGGCGGTGCCGACGACCTCGAAGCCGTCGGTCTGCTCGACGAACCGGCCGTGGATGCGCGCGACCATGAAGTCGTCGTCGACGACGAGGACCTGCAGCGCCCGGTTCACGGTCGCCCATCCTGACCGATGGCGCCGCCGATGGGGAGCACCACGCGGAACTCGGCGCCGCTGTCGTGCTCGCCGTCCTCCCCGGGATCGGCGTCGTCGACGACGACCTCGCCGCCGCGCTGGGCACAGATCAGCCGGACCAGGGGCAGCCCGATGCCGCGCCCGCCGAGCACCTCCTCCTTGGTGGAGAAGCCGCGCACGAAGATCGCGTCGCGCAGCTCGTCGGGGATGCCGGGGCCGTTGTCGCGGACCCGCACGTGGACCGCGCCGGCCTCGGCATGCACCCACACCTCGACCAGCGGGTCCGGCCGGCCGGCACACGCGTCGACGGCGTTGTCGACCAGGTTGCCGAGGACCGTGGTCAGGTCGGCACTCTCGTCTGGCGCCAGCGCGGGAAGCCGGGAGCCGGGGTCGAGCTCGAGGACGACCCCGCGCTCCTCGGCGACCGCGTGCTTGGCGACCACCAGGGCCGCGACCGCGGGGTCGGCGAGCCGCTTCGCCACGTGCTCGCCGACCTCGGCGCGGTGTCGGGTGAGGGTGCCGACCAGGGTCGCCACCTCGTCGTACTCCCCCAGCTGGACCAGCCCGGAGATCGTGTGCAGCCGGTTGTCGAACTCGTGGGTCTGCGCCCGCAGGGTGTCGGTGATCGACAGGTTGGAGCTGAGCTGGCTCTGCAGCGACACCAGCTCGGTGCGGTCGCGCAGCGTGGTGACGGTGCCGATGCCGCGACCGCCGGAGGAGGCGTCGCCGCGGTTGAACACGACCACGCGGGTCCCGACGAGGGCGAGCGCGTCGCGGACCTCTGCTCCCTCGCCGGTCAGCAGGGCGACGACGTGGGGGTCGAGGCCGAGTTCGTCGACGCCGCGCCCGACCGGGTCGGGGCCGGCGTCCAGCCCGAGCGTGGCGCGGGCCGCGTCGTTCATCGCGGTCACCCGGCCGTCGGTGCCGACGCCGACGACGCCTTCGCGGATGGCGTGCAGCAGCGCCTCGCGGTGGTCGGCGAGGTGGGCCAGCTCGGTGGTGCCGAGGCCCCGCGTCGAGCGCCGTACGACGCGCGCGACCAGCCAGGTGCCGACCAGGCCGAGCAGCGCGCCGAGCCCCAGGAACAGGCCCAGCTCGGGGACCGCCTCGGCGAGCTGGTCACCCAGGGAGGGGTACGCCGCCTCCGCCACGATCGCGCCGACCGCGCCGTTGTCGCCGGGCAGGTCCGCGATGACGGGTGCGTACGCCGCCACCCGCCGCTCTCCGCCGGCCACGACGTCGACGGTGCCCCCGCGGCCGGCCGCCACGTCGCCGCGCCCCAGGTCGGCCTGCTTCCCGACCCGGCTCGCGTCGGTGGCGGCGAGGACGGTGCCGTCGGGACCGACCACGAGCACGTCGGTCGCACCGGACAGGCGCACCCCGCGCTCGGCGTACGACGTGAGGTCGGCCGTCACCTGCCACAGCTCGGTGCCGCCGCGGACCTCCTCGAGCGCGGTGCGGACGAAGTCCTGCACGGCGACGTACTCCGCCAGCGAGCGCATCTGCGCACCGCGCTCCTCGGCGAAGTCGGCGTTCGACTGGCGGATGCTCAGCACGCCGACGGCCGTGAGCAGCACGACGATCACGAGCAGCTGCAGGAGCAGCACCTTCGCCGCCAGGGTCAGCTCTCCGCGACGCCAGCGCAGCGGGTTCATCGGCGTGACCACAACGACCACAACCTCCTTTGCGTCCGCAAGCGTGACGGCCGCCACAGGCCACGGACATGCTGGCACGGATCGCCCGTGACGGCGGTCACCACCCAACCCGGAGGTACCCCATGCATCGCCCAGGACGTGCGCTCGTCGCGCTCCTCGTCGCGCTGGCGCTCGCGGTCGTCGCGAGCGGGTGCGGCGTCACCCGCGGCTCGGACGACCCGAGCAACCGGCGGCTGCGGATGATGATCCCCAACAGCGTCGGCGGCGGCTACGACCTCACCGGCCGTGCCGCGGCGCGCGCCATGGAGGACAACGACCTCACCGGCCGCTTCGAGATCACCAACGTGCAGGGCGCGAGCGGCACGGTCGCGATGCAGCGCCTGGTCAACGAGAAGGGCGCCGACGACCTCATGATGATCATGGGGCTCGGCGTGGTCGGCGCGGTCTACACCAACAAGTCCAGCGCCACCCCGCTGAAGATGACGCCGATCGCCCGGCTCGTCGAGGAGCAGGAGGGCATCCTGGTGCCCGCCGACTCGCCGTTCAAGACGGTCGACGACCTGGTGGCGGCCTGGAAGAAGGACCCGGGCGGCCTCACCGTCGGCGGCGGCTCCAGCAACGGCGGGCCCGACCACCTGTTCCCGATGCAGCTGGCCGACACGATCGGGGTCGACCCGAAGCAGGTCAACTACATCTCCTACGACGGCGGCGGCCCCCTCACGACCGCTCTCCTGGGCGCCAAGATCGATGTCGGCATGTCCGGCCTCGGCGAGTTCGAGGGCCAGATCAAGGACGGCAAGCTGCGTGTCCTCGCCGTCTCGGGCGCCGAGCGCCTCGACGGCGTCGACGCGCCGACCCTCACCGAGTCGGGCGTCGACCTGGTGTTCACCAACTGGCGTGGGGTGCTCGCTCCGCCCGGGATCTCCGAGGCCCAGCGGGACTACCTCACCGAGCTGTTGACCGAGATGCACGACACGGCCGAGTGGAAGGACGCCCTCGAGGCCAACGGCTGGACCGACAACTTCGCCACCGGCAAGGAGTTCGAGGACTTCCTCGCCGAGCAGGACGACCGCGTCGCCGACACCCTGAAGGAGCTGGGACTCGCATGAGCGCGACCACCAACGAACCCACCCGCCTGGTCGACAAGGCCCAGTACGGCCTGGCCGCCTTCCTCAGCCTCGCCGGGGGCTACGTCCTCCTCGACGCCGCAGGGCTCGAGGACGGCTTCGCCGACCAGCCGGTCCAGCCCTACACGCTGCCGTACGTCGTCGGCGCCGGGCTGGTGATCCTCGGGATCCTGCTCGCCGTCGCCACCGCGCGCGGCGACCGGCCCGAGGCCGAGGAGGGCGAGGACATCGACCTCACCCAGGGCACCGACGTGCGCACGGTGGGGCTGCTGGCCCTCGTGCTCGTGGCCAACATCGCGCTGATCGACGTCCTTGGCTGGGCCATCACCGGCGCGCTGCTGTTCGCCGGCTCCGCCGTCGTCCTCGGCAGCCGCAGCTGGGTGCGCGACCTCGCCGTCGGCGTCGCCCTGTCGGTCGGCAGCTGGTACGGCTTCTACGTCGGCCTCGGGATCCCGATCCCCGCCGGCATCCTGGACGGAGTGCTCTGATGGACCTGCTGCTCGACGGCTTCCAGACCGCCCTCACTCCGGAGAACCTGCTCTTCGCCGCCCTCGGCGTGCTGCTCGGCACCGCCGTCGGCGTGCTGCCCGGCATCGGCCCGGCGATGACCCTGGCCCTGCTGCTGCCGGTGACCTACAGCGTCGGCGCCGACAGCGCGATCATCATGTTCGCCGGCATCTACTACGGCGGCATGTACGGCGGATCGACCACTTCGATCCTGCTCAACACCCCCGGCGAGTCCTCGTCGGTGATCACGGCGATCGAGGGCAACAAGATGGCCAAGGCGGGTCGAGCGGCCCAAGCCCTCGCCACCGCCGCGATCGGCTCGTTCGTGGCCGGCAGCATCGCGACGGTGCTGCTGTGGATCGTGACCCCGCAGGTGGCCGACATCGTCGTCACGCTCGGCTCGCCGTCGTACTTCGCCCTGATGGTGCTGGCCCTCTTCGCCGTCACCGCGGTGCTCGGATCCTCCAAGCTGCGCGGCTTCGTCGCGCTCTTCCTCGGCCTGGCGATCGGCCTGGTCGGCACCAGCACCGGCCAGGCACGACTGACCTTCGGCGAGCCGCTGCTGGCCGACGGCATCGACATCGTCGTGGTCGCCGTCGCGCTGTTCGCGATCGGCGAGGCTCTGTGGGTCGCCGCCCACCTGCGCCGCAAGCCGCTGGAGATCATCCCCGTCGGCCAGCCGTGGATGAGCCGGTCCGACTGGGCACGGTCGTGGAAGCCGTGGCTGCGCGGCACCGCCTTCGGCTTCCCGTTCGGCGCGCTTCCGGCCGGTGGCGCCGAGCTGCCGACCTTCCTGTCGTACGCCACCGAGAAGAAGCTGACCAAGCACCCGGAGGAGTTCGGCAAGGGCGCGATCGAGGGCGTCGCCGGCCCGGAGGCCGCCAACAACGCCTCCGCTGCGGGCACCCTGGTCCCGCTGCTCGCGCTCGGCCTGCCGACCACGGCGACCGCCGCGATCATGCTCGTCGCCCTGCAGGGCTACGGGTTCCAGACCGGTCCGACCCTGATGGACGACCACCCCGACCTGGTCTGGGGCCTGCTCGCCAGCCTGTTCGTCGCCAACGCGCTGCTGCTCGTCCTCAACCTGCCGATGGCCCCGCTGTGGGCGCGACTGCTGCGGATCCCCCGGCCCTACCTGTACGCCGGCATCCTCTTCTTCGCCTCGCTCGGCGCCTACAGCGTGAACTTCCAGGCGTTCGACCTGGCGCTGCTGCTGGCGATCGGCGTGCTCGGCTTCTTCATGCGCCGCTTCGGGATCCCGGTGCTCCCGCTGATCATCGGGGTCATCCTCGGCCCCAAGCTCGAGGACCAGCTGACCACCGCGCTGAAGATCTCCCAGGGCGACGTCAGCACCCTGTGGAGCGAGCCGGTGGCCGTCGTCGTCTACGTGGTGATGGCCCTGCTGCTCGTCGCCATGACCGTCGCCGGCCTCCGCAAGCCCGCCGACACCACCCACCCGCAGGACGAGAAGGAGCTGGTCGAGCGATGAGCATCGTGGTCGCCTACAGCGCGGACCGGTACGGCGCAGCTGCCCTCGAGCACGCCGCCGACCTCGCCCGCAAGGACCGCACCCGCCTGGTCGTCGTCAACGCGACGCTCGGCAGCAGCCTGGTCGACAACCGCTTCGCGCACGACGCGGACATCGCCGCGCTGCGGGACCGGCTCGTCGCGGACGGTCTCGACGTCGTCGTACGCCACGACGTCGTGGACGACCTCGCCGAGGCGGTCGTCGCCGCGGCCGACGAGGAGCAGGCCACGCTGATCGTGGTGGGCATCCGGCACCGTACGCCGGTCGGGAAGCTGCTGCTCGGCAGCGTGGCGCAGCGGATCATCCTGGAGGCGCACTGCCCGGTGCTGGCGGTGAAGCCGGCGGGCTGACGCCGGTCAGCGCACCGCGGCGACCAGCGTCTCCTGCAGGAACCCCAGCCACTCGTAGATGTGGTGCGCCTGGGCGCGCGGGTCGTCGTCGGGCAGGGCGTACCAGTAGTCCTCGTCGCCCTCCTCGACCTCGAGGCGGGTGCCGAGGGCGAGGCGCAGGTCGGTGAAGGAGCGCATCCAGACCAGCGCGGTCTCGGGGTCGAGCTCGACGTCGATGGTGAGGTCCTCGCCGGTGGGCTCGGGCGGCAACCCGGCCTCCTCGAGGACGTCGATGACCGACGCCGCGGCGCGGGCCTTGCCGTCGCGCAGCGCGCCCTCGGTGTAGCGGCGGAACTCGCCGGCCGCCTCGTCGTCGCCCTGGTAGGCGTTGGGGAAGAGCCGGCGCAGCACCGGGTCCTCGGGCTCGGTGGTGGGGCCGGAGAAGTCGAGGAGCGCCTCGAGCGGGTCACGCTCGGTGGCGGCGACGGCCGACTCGTTGTGCAGCAGCTCGACCAGCTGGCCGGCCAGGGAGCGCAGCAGGTCGGCCTCGAACACCGAGAAGGTCGCGATGGCGCGCTTGCTCCGGCGGTGCCGGACGAATCCAGAGGTCACGTCAGCTCATTCGGCCTTCGACAGGGTCGCCCACAGGCCGTACTCGTGCATGGCCTGCACGTCGCGCTCCATCTCCTCGCGGGTGCCGCTGCTGACGACGGACCTGCCGTCCTCGTGGACCTCCATCATCAGCTTCTCGGCCTTCTTCTTGCCGTAGCCGAAGTGCTTCTGGAAGACGAAGGTGACGTACGACATCAGGTTCACGGGGTCGTTCCACACCACCGTCACCCAGGGGGTGTCGGCGAGCGTGATCGATTCCGGGGTGAGGTCCTGCTGGACTCCCGGATCGACCTTCTCCGGGCTCGCGGTCGTCACGGCTCCATGGTGTCACAGGGCATCGGCGCGCTCACGAGCACCACTTGTCGGCCAGCGTCGTGACGACGTTGAAGTTCCGGTTGGTGGCCAGCACCTGCAGCGCCTTCTCGCACTTGAACGGGTCCACCGCGCCTGCCTGGTAGCCCGGGCCGAGCAGCAGGTGCACCGCCCGGTGTCGTACGACGGCCGCGTTGACCTCGTCGCTGCGCGCCTCCAGCTCGGCGACCCGGGCAGGGGCGGGCTCGCCCTTGAGCAGGTAGACGTAGTGCCGCTCCACGTCGGGGCGGGACGCCGTCAGCTCCCGCGCATCCGCCGCGACGGCCCTGAGCTCGGCCGGCGTGTAGACGATGGTCGGCACCTCGAACCCGGCCTGCGCCAGGTAGGCCTTCTCCAGCGCGGCCTCCACCTTGGCGCGCGAGCGCAGCGGCGTGGTCAGCCGGACGTTGCCGGTGTTGATGTGGGTCAGCACGTCGGCGCCGCCGGCGGCCTCGGTCGCGGTGACGATGTCGGCCTTGGCGAACTTGCGGTTCGGCCCGAGGTTGATGGCGCGCAGGAAGGCGACGTAGGTCGGCATGCGCTCATTGTGTCGTGCACCACCCTCGCTCGACATGCATAGGTTTCCTATGTATATTCGAGCGACGTGAGCACACCCGACGTCGACGACCTCAGCAGCGACCTCACGGTGTACGCCGCCCGGCTGGTCCGGCTGGTGCGCCGCGAGCACGCTCCGTCGGCCGGCATCCGGGTGCTCTCGATCCTCGACGAGACCGGCCCCCTCGCGATCACCGCACTCGCCCAGATCGACCGCTGCTCGCAGCCGACGATGACCGGCCAGGTCAACCAGCTGGTCGAGGCCGGGTGGGCCACCAAGGAGCCCAACCCCGCCGACGCACGCAGCAGCCTGGTCCACCTCACCGACGCCGGCCGGGCCGAGCTGGCCCGGATCCGGCAGCTCAGCGCCGCGCTCGTGTCCGAGCGCCTCGCCCGTCGTACCGAGCTCTCCACGAACGACCTCGCGACCGCCGTGGCCGTGCTCCAGGCCGTCCTCGAACCCGCACCCCCGACCACTCCGGAAGGAAACTCGTGACCACCGCCCTCCACGCCGAGACCGACACCGGTTCCGGCTCGTTCCTCCACCAGCCGCGCGCAGTGTGGGCCGTCGCCTTCGCCTGCGTCATCGCCTTCATGGGCATCGGCCTGGTCGACCCGATCCTCAAGGAGATCGCGGCCAAGCTCGAGGCGACGCCGAGCCAGGTGTCGCTGCTGTTCACCAGCTACATGGCGGTGATGGGCGTCGCGATGCTGGTCACCGGCGTCGTCTCGACCCGGATCGGCGCCAAGTTGACCCTGCTCACCGGGCTCGTCCTGATCATCGTGTTCGCCGGCCTGGCCGGCATGTCCGGCTCGGTCGGCGCCGTGATCGGCTTCCGTGCCGGCTGGGGGCTGGGCAACGCGCTGTTCATCGCGACCGCGCTGTCCACCATCGTCAGTGCGTCCAAGGGCTCGCTGGCCCAGGCGATCATCCTCTTCGAGGCCGCCCTCGGCCTCGGCATCGCGTCCGGCCCGCTCGTCGGCGGACTGCTCGGCGAGCAGTCGTGGCGCGGCCCGTTCTTCGGGGTCTCGGTGCTGATGACGATCGCGCTCGTGGCGACCGCGGTCTTCCTGCCCGCGACCCCGCCGGCCGCCCGTCGTACGACACTCGCGGACCCGTTCAAGGCCCTCGCCTACCCCGCGCTCGCCGTGATGGCCGCGGTCGCGGTCTGCTACAACCTCGGCTTCTTCTCACTGCTCGCCGCCGGCCCGTTCGCGCTGCCCGAGGCCGGGATCATGCAGATCGGCTGGATCTTCTTCGGCTGGGGCGTGCTGCTCGCCGTCGCGTCGGTCGCGCTCGCGCCGTGGGTACAGCGCAAGGTCGGCACGGTGCCCGCGCTGATCGGGGCGCTGACCCTGTTCGCGCTCGACCTGCTGCTGATGGCCGTCGGCGCCTCCACGTCGACCGTCGTGATCGTGGGCATCGTCATCGCCGGCGCCTTCCTCGGCGTCATCAACACCCTGGTCACCGAGGCCGTCATGGGCGCCGCGCCCGTCGAGCGGCCGGTCGCCTCGGCGGCGTACTCCTTCGTCCGCTTCACCGGCGGCGCCGTCGGCCCGTACGTCGCCCTCAAGCTCGCCGAGCACCAGGGTTCGGCCGCGCCGTTCTGGTTCGGCGGGATCGCGGTCGCGGTCGGGGTCGTGGTCCTCGTGGCCGGCGCCCGCACCATCCACACCGCTCTCCACGGCGCCCCCGCCGCCCACTCCCCCGAGGAGGCGGAGGCCGAGGCACTCGGCGACCTCAGCTGACCCGGCCCGAAGTGGCCCGCAGACAGCGCCGACCCGGCAGAAAGTGTCGCTCGTGACCGTCACTTTCTGCCGGGTCGGCGGAGTTTCGGAGCTACTTCGGGCCGGGTCGGCGGAGTTTCGGAGCTACTTCGGGCCGGGTCAGCTGAAGATCATGCAGCTGGAGCTCGCGTAGGCGACCAGCTTGCCGCGGCCGTCGTACAGCTTCGCCTCGGCGAGGGCGGTACGGCGGCCGCGCTGCAGCACCGTGCCGACGGCACGCAGCCGGCCGGAGTCGACGGTGACCGGCTTGAGGAACTTCACGGTGAGGTCGAGGGAGGTGTAGGCCTCGCCGACGGCGAGCGTGGAGTGGACCGCGCAGCCGCAGGCGGAGTCGAGCAGGGTGGCGAAGACGCCGCCGTGCACGCTGCCGATCGGGTTGTAGTGGCGCAGCTCGGGGTCGAGCTCGAAGATCGCAGTCCCCCGCTCGGGCACCTCGAAGCCCACGAACCCGAGGGTGTCGGCGATCGGCGCTGCCGGGAGGTGGCCGTCGAGGATCGCGTGCAGCTGCTCGAACCCGTCGAGCGCGCCGGGGTCGATCTGGGTCTGGATCGCGGACTCAGTCATGGCCCCATCAGACCAACCCGAGGCTGAGTCTGTCAATGAGACCTGGGTCGCCTATGCTGGCACGATGGACACCCCGCCGGCGCTGGCCTGGTCGGTCGACAACTGCACGCTCGGCCGGGCGATGGCGATCCTGGGCGAGCGGTGGACGGTGGTCGTGCTGCGCGAGGTCTTCCTCGGGATCCGTCGCTTCGACGACATCCGCCGGCACGCCGGCATCCCTCGCCAGGTGCTGACCGACCGCCTCGCCTCGCTCGTCGAGGAGGGCATCCTGCGCAAGGAGCCCTACCGCGAGGACGGCGCGCGCACCCGCCACGAGTACCGGCTCACCGAGAAGGGCCTCGAGCTCCAGCCGATCCTGCTCGCGATCAGCCACTGGGGCGACCGCCACCTCGCCGACCCCGGCGGCCCACCCACCGTGTTCGTGCACCGCGACTGCGAGCAGCCGGTCCACGTCGAGGTCCGCTGCACCGCGGGCCACACCGTCGAGCCGCGCGGGGTGGCCACGCGGCCCGGTCCGGGGGTGCGACCGTTCGAGGGACCGGGTCAGGCGCGCGAGCGGGCCAGCAGGTAGACGAAGTACGGCGCACCGATCAGCGCCACGACCAGCCCGGCCGGGACCTGCGCCGGCGCGATGACCGTCCGGCCGACGAGGTCGGCCAGCCCGAGCAGCACCGCGCCGACGAGTACGGCGACCGGCACCGAGCGGGCGTGGCGGCCACCGACCAGCGCCCGGGCCAGGTGAGGCGCGACCAGTCCGACGAAGCCGACGACGCCGACCGCGGCCACGCTGGTCGCCGCCAGCAGGGCGGCGGTGACCAGGACGACCAGGCGGACCGTCTCGAGGCGCACCCCGACCAGGCGCGGGGTGTCCTCGTCGAGCGCGAGCAGGTCGAGCTCGCGACGCACCAGCCAGGCCAGCGGCAGGGCGAGGGCGAGCACCACGGCGACGGGCAGGACCTGCTCGAAGGTGCGGCCGTACGTCGTACCCGACATCCAGGTGTAGATCCGCGGCGTGTCCCAGGGGTTCGAGCGCACCAGCAGGAACGTGGTGAGCGCGGCGGCGCCGTACCAGGTACCGATGCCGATGAGCAGCAGCCGGTCGGCGTTGAGGCCGTGGCGCCAGGACAGGCCGTAGACGAGGGCGAAGGAGACCAGGGCGCCCACGACGGCGCCGACCAGGATCGTGCCGTTGCTCGCGGCCTGGGAGACGCCGGCGCCGGTCACCACGACGACGGCGCCGACGCCCGCGCCGCCGGTGATGCCGAGGATCCCCGGCTCGGCGAGCGGGTTGCGACAGGTCGCCTGGACGAGAGCGCCCGAGAGCGCGAGCGCGGCCCCGCCGAGCACGGCCGCAGCGACGCGCGGCGCCCGCTCGTCGAGCGCGAACTGGATCAGTGGCGCCGCCTCACCGTTCAGCCACAGGGAGATGTCGCCGGCCTTGAGCCAGGTGTCGCCGGCGAGCAGCCCGACCAGCGTGATCGCGACCGCGGCGGCGAGTACCACCGCGAGGACGACCGCGAAGCGCAGCCGGGTGCCGACCCGCACCCTCGCGGCGGCCGGCTGCCGGGTCGGGCCGGAGTCACGGCTACGGCGGGCCAGCGCGATCATCACGACCGCGCCGAGGAGGGTGGTGGTGATGCCGGTCGGGATCGAGATCGCCTCGTCCGCGCCGAGGACCGCGCGGATCAGGGCGTCGGCGAGGACGACGACCACCGCGCCGGTCAGGCCGGCGGCGGGGATCAGCACCGCGTGCCGGTTCAGCGCCGGCACGAGGCGACCCGTGAGCCGCACGATCACGGGGGCGAACAGGCCGACGAAGCCGATCGGTCCGGCGAGGGTGACCGACGCCGCCGTCAGCAGTACGGCGAGCACGGTGCCGGCCGCGCGCGTCGAGCGGACAGGTACGCCGAGCACGGCCGCGCTGTCGTCGCCGAGGCCGAGCAGGTCGAGCCGGCGCGCGAGCAGCAGCGCGGCGAGGGTGCACACGACCACGACCGGCGCCGCCTGCTGGAAGGCGCGCATCCCGAGCTGGCTGAGCGAGCCGCTCCCCCAGGCGAACAGGCTGGTGGTCTCCTCGTCGAACAGGATGAGCAGCGTCGAGGTGGCGGCCTGCAGGGCCAGTGCGACGGCGGAGCCGGCGAGCACGAGCCGGGTGGTCGCCGTACCGGCGCCGCCGGCGAGGCCGAGCACCAGGAACGCGGCGAGCGAGCCGCCGGCGAAGGCGGTCAGGCCCGAGGCCCAGATCGGCACGGTGAGCCCGAAGGCGGCGACGACGGTCACCGCGAGGTAGGCACCGCCGGTGACCGCGAGGGTGTCGGGCGAGGCGAGCGCGTTGCGGGCCAGCGACTGGAACAGCGCGCCCGCCACGCCGAGCGCGAAGCCGACCGCGATGCCGGCGGCCAGCCGCGGCATGCGCGAGCCGATCAGGACGTCGCCGGCGTCGGCTCCGGTTCCGGCACCGGACCCGCCGCCGAGCAGCCAGCGGACGAGGTCGCCGGCACCGACGGCGGACGTGCCCTGCGTCAGGTGCCAGGCGGAGACGCCCAGCAGGGTGACGACGAGCAGCAGCAGCGCGCCGGTGGCGCTGGTGACACCGGCCCGCCCGAGGCGTGGCGTAGCCCCTGACGTCCCGGGACGCGCGGTGGTGCGCTGCTGCTGCTGCTCGACGCTCATGGCACTACCCGTCGGCTACTTGGTCAGCAGGTCGACGTACGCGTCGATGACCTGCTCGGCCGTGCGCGGGCCGCCGAAGGTCCACACCCCGGCCGGGAACGCGTGCGCGCGGCCCTCGGCGACGGCGGGGATCTTCTGCCACACGGCGTTCTCGGCGAGCGCGGCGTTGACGTCGCCCTCGGGGTCGACGGTGCCGGTGTAGAAGAAGGTGGCGTCGCCGAGCTCGCTCATGCCCTCGATGTCGGTCTGGCCGAGGCCGTACGCCGGGTCGACCTTGCCGGTCCAGGCGTTCTCCAGGCCCAGCTCCTCGCCGAGCTCACCCATCAGCGAGCCCTGGCCGAACGGGCGGATCGAGACGTTGCCGCCCTGGATCCAGCCGTCGAAGTAGACGAACTTCCCGGCGTCGGTCGCGGCGACCTTCTCCTTGGCCTCGGCCAGGTGGGCGTTGAAGTCGTCGACGACGACCTTGGCCCGCTCCTCGCGGCCGGTCGCCTGGGCGATCAGCTCGAAGGTGTCGATCATGTTGGCGACCGGGTCGGCGGCGTCGGCGCCCTTGGTGGCGAGCACCGGGACGTCGTACTTCGCCAGCTGCTTGAGGATCTCGTCGTCGGGCGTGTAGGCCTCGACGATGACCAGGTCGGGGTTGGTGCCGAACAGCGTCTCGAGGTTCGGCTCGCCGCGGGTACCGACATCGGTCACGCCGTCGGGCAGCTTCTCGGCGGTGTCCCAGGTCGTGTAGCCCTCGGCGTCGGCGACGGCGACCGGCGCGACGCACAGGGAGAGCACGTCCTCGACCTGCTGCCACTCCAGGACGGCGACCCGCTCGGCCGGCTTGTCCAGCTCGACCGTGCGGCCGTAGCTGTCGGTCAGCTTCACCGGACCGGTCGAGGTCGCGGTCTCGTCGGCGGAGCACTCGGCCGAGTCGGCGGCCTTCGGGGCCGGCTTGTCACCGGCGTCGGCGTCGGTCGTGCCGCAGGCGGCCAGCAGCAGGCCGAGCGGCAGCACCGCCATGGGAGCCAGGGCAGCGATCGGTCGGGTCTTCATCGGGTTCCTCACTGGTGGGTGGTCGGACGCGGTGTCAGCGGCGTCGTTGGTGGTGCCTGCCCTGGGCCTCCACCCGCACCGCGCCCGTGTCCGGGTCGACGAAGCAGCGGATGGGCAGTCCGTAGACGGCGGAGAGGTGCTCCCCCGTGAGTACGTCGGCGGGTGTGCCGACCGCGTGGACCGCGCCCTGGTGCAGCAGCACGACCTGGTCGGCCACGGTGGCGGCATGGTTCAGGTCGTGCAGGACGACGCCGAGCGCCGTCCCGTGCCGGTCCGCGAGGTCGCGGACCAGGTCGAGCGTCTCGACCTGGTAGCGCAGGTCGAGGTGGTTGGTGGGCTCGTCGAGCAGGACGACGGCGGTGTCCTGGGCGAGGCAGGTGGCCAGCCAGACCCGCTGGAGCTCGCCGCCGGAGAGCTGGTCGACGGGCCGGTCGGCCATCGCGTCGATGCCGGTGACGGCCATCGCGTGGTCGATCGCGGCCCGGTCGGCATCGGTGACACCGGCGAACCGGCCGCGGTGCGGGTGCCGGCCGAAGGCGACGACGTCGCGGACCTCGAGGCCGGACGGGTGCGGTCGCGACTGGGAGAGCAGCGTGACCCGGCGCGCGAACTCCTTCGCGCTCAGCGGCGCGGTGTCGTCCTCGTCGAGGGTGATCCGGCCCTCGGTCACCGGGTGCAGCCGCGCGAGCGAGCGCAGCACCGTCGACTTGCCGCTGCCGTTGGGCCCGATCAGCGCGGTCACCTCGCCGGGCACGAGGCGCACGGAGACGCCGTGCACCACCGTGCTGCGCTGGTAGCCCAGCACCAGGTCGCGTCCTTCGAGAACCGTCGTCACGCAAGGCAGCCTAGCCTAAGTTAGGCCAGCCTTTCCTATGGGGTGCCTCACGGCGTCAGGACGTCTTGCGCACCGCCCACTCCCGGATCCGGTCGATCCGCTTCTGCAGCTGGTCGGCGTTGGCGACGGCGGCCGCCGGTCCCCCGCACTCCTTGCGCAGTGCGGCGTGGGTGATGCCGTGGGCCTGACCGGTGCGGTGGTTCCAGGAGGCGACGAGCGAGTTGAGCTCGCGGCGCAGCAGGCCGAGGTGCTCGTGGGTGGTGACCTCGGCGAGGGTGTCGGCGGCCCGCTCGTGCTCGGACTGCCCGGCAGCCTCCGGCCGTCGCGTACGACGACGGTCGGCCTGCCGCTGCTGGAGCAGGGCGCTGACCTGGTCGGGCTCGAGCAGGCCGGGGATGCCGAGGAAGTCCATCTCCTCGTCGGACCCGACGTGGACCTCGCCCTCGTGGCCGAACTGTGCGCCGTCGTACAGCGCGTGGTCGAAGCGGGCCTCGGAGCCGAGCGCCTCGAAGGGCCCCAGCTCGAGCTCCTCGGAGGCCGACTCGGAGGCGTTGGCCTGGTTCATCAGGTCTTCCTCGGCGGCGAAGATGTCGCCGTCCTCGCTGACCTTGCGCTTGAGCACGTGGTCGCGCTGCGCCTCCAGCTCTGCCGCGAAGGAGAGCAGGTTGGGCACCGACGGGAGGAAGACCGAGGCGATCTCGCCGCGCTTGCGTGCGCGCACGAAGCGGCCGACGGCCTGGGCGAAGAACAGCGGGGTCGACGTCGTGGTCGCCCACACGCCGACCGCCAGCCGCGGGACGTCGACGCCCTCGGAGACCATCCGGACCGCGACCATCCAGCGCGAGTCGCTCTCGGAGAACGCCGAGATCTTCTTGGATGACGCCTTCTCGTCGGAGAGCACGACGGTCACCGACTCGCCGCTGATCTGCTTGAGCAGCTTGGCGTAGGCCCGGGCACTGTCCTGGTCGGACGCGATCACCAGGCCGCCGGCGTCGGGGACGTGGCGGCGCACCTCCGAGAGGCGCTTGTCGGCCGCCTCGAGCACCGACGGCATCCAGGAGCCGCTGGGGTCGAGCGCGGTGCGCAACGCCTGGGAGGTCATGTCCTTGGTGAGCGGCTCCCCCAGCGACGCGGCGACCTCGTCGCCGGCCCGGGTGCGCCAGCTCATCTGGCCGGAGTAGGCCAGGAACAGCACGGGCCGCACGACGTGGTCGGCGAGCGCCTCGGAGTAGCCGTAGGTGTAGTCGGCCACCGAGGTCGGTACGCCGCCCTCCCCGGGGGCGTAGGTGACGAACGGGATCGGGTTGATGTCGGAGCGGAACGGCGTGCCGGTCAGCGCCAGGCGGCGGGCGGCCGGCTCGAACGCCTCGCGCACGCCCTCGCCCCAGCTCAGCGAGTCGCCGGCGTGGTGGATCTCGTCGAGGATCACGAGCGTCTTGAACCGCTCGGTGCGGATCCGCATGGCGAGGGGGTTCACGCCGACACCGGCGTAGGTGACCGCGACGCCGACGTAGTCGCTGGCGATCTTGCCCGAGCCCGCGGAGTACGTCGGGTCGATCGGGATGCCGGCGCGGGCCGCCGCCTCGGCCCACTGGAGCTTGAGGTGCTCGGTGGGCGCGACGATGATCAGCCGGTCGACGAGACGCCGGCCGAGCAGCTCCGCGGCCACGGTGAGCGCGAAGGTGGTCTTGCCGGCGCCCGGGGTCGCGACGGCGAGGAAGTCACGCGGGTTGCGGGCGAGGTAGTCGGTGAGCGCAGCGGACTGCCAGGCACGCAACGACGGCGCCGTGCCCCAGGCTGCCCGCTCCGGCCACGCCGGACCGAGCGAGGTCATGCGTCGGGACCGGACCCTTCCGGGCCGTTGCCGCCCGGCTTGTCGTCGGACAGACCCTCCCAGATCTCCTTGCAGTCCGGGCAGACCGGGAACTTCTCGGGCGCCCGGCTGGGCACCCAGACCTTCCCGCACAGGGCCACGACCGGGGTGCCCATGACCATCGCCTCGGTCAGCTTGTCCTTCTCCACGTAGTGGGAGAAGCGCTCGTGGTCGCCCTCGTCGGTCGGGACGGTACGGCGGTCCTCACGGACGTCCGTGTCTGTCGAGAATCCGATCGTGGTCACCTGGCCAGTCTAGTGGTCCTCAGTGGCCACCGGAGACATCGACGTCCTCCGGGAGCCCGCGCCACACGAGGACCGCCACCAGCAGGGTGATCACGGCGCCGGCGAGGCCGACGATCCCGAAGGCGTCGGTGTACGACGCCAGCGCGGCCGGCTCCACCGCGGTCCCCAGCGCACCGGTGACCGACTCCACAGCAGCGTCCGGCGCGCCGACCGGGAGGCCGTGGCGGTAGACGACACCGGCGAGGCTGCCGAGCAGCGCGATCCCGAGCACCCCGCCGACCTCGTAGGACATCTCCTCGACCGCGGCCGCCGACCCGGCCTGGTGGGCGGGCGCGGCGCCCATGATCAACGCGGACGCCAAGCCCAGGGCCGCCGTACCGAAGCCGACGAGGAGCAGGGAGACCGCGACGCCGGCGTACGGCATCGGGCGGGGCAGCAGCCACAGCACCAGCAGGCCGGCAGCGAGCACGACCAGGCCCGCGACGACCACGTTGCGTGCGCCGCACCGGGCGGCGACCGCGGGCGCCAGCGGCGGGCCGACCAAGCCGCCCAACGCCATCGGCAGCAGCGCGACGCCAGCCGTCAGCGGGCTCCAGCCCTGGACCAGCTGCAGCCACTGCGAGCCGACGAACAGCAGCGCCATCATCGCGGTGCTGCTCACCAGCGCGGTGACCACGCCGGAGCGGAAGACGGGGTTCGCGAAGAGTCGTACGGCGAGCATCGGCTCGTCCTGGCGCAGGCAGCGCAGCACGAACCCGGCGAGCATCGCGACACCGGCGACCAGCACCAGGAGGGTCGCGACGTCGACGTCGCCCTTGCCGAGGTGCTTGACGCCGTAGACGGCAGCGACCATGCCGGCGACCGAGAGGACGGTGCCGATCGCGTCGACCCGGCCGGGCCTCTCCGAGCGGCTCTCGGGAAGCAGCTGGAGGCCGGCGACGAGCGCCACGACCATGAGCGGCACGTTGACGAGGAAGGCCGCGTGCCAGCTGAACGCGCTGAGCAGCGCGCCGCCGACGATCGGGCCGACGGCGCCACCCACGGCGGCGGTCGCGGCCCACAGCCCGAGCGCGAACGCGCGCTCGCGGGCATCGGGGAAGAGCGCCCGGATCAGCGACAGCGTGGCCGGCATGATCATCGCGCCGCCGACACCCAGCAGGGCGCGCACGGCGATCACGTCGCCAGGACTGCGCGCGACCAGCGCGGCAAGCGAGGCGACGGCGAAGATCGTGAAGCCGGTGAGCAGCATCCGGCGCCGGCCCCAGCGGTCGGCGATCGCCGCGACCGGGACGAGCAGGCCGGCGAGGACGAGTGAGTAGACGTCGACGATCCACAGCTGGGCGAGCGCGCCCGCGTGCAGGTCCTCGGTCAGGTCCGGCAGCGCGACGTTGAGGACGGTCATGTCCATCACGACGACGAGCAGGCTGGCCGCGAGGACGGCCAGTCCACCCCAGCGGCGGCGGCCCTGCACCTCGGCGGACTGCGGGCCGATCGTGGTGGTCATCGGGCAGCACCGCCCTCGAGGAAGGTGGAGCGGACCAGGGCCTGGGCGTCGTTGCGGGCGATGTCGCCGGCGACGAGAGCGTCGCGGGCGGCGACGAGGAGGCCGTAGACGCTGTGCCCCAGCCAGCGGGCGGGCACGTCGGAGCGGAGGACGCCGGCCGCCTGCGCGGCGGCATAGAGCGCGACCTCGTCGGCGAACAGCGCCGCGGCGCGCTCACGCAGATCGGGCGCGTTGAGGACCGTCGGGTCGGTCAGCGCGATGCCGAGCTCGTCGGCGTCGATCACGAACTGCCCGAGGATCTCGTCGAGGCAGGCCCGGATCCGCGCTGCGTCGCCCGAGGCGACGACCTCGGCGACGCGGGCCTCGACGAGGGTCTCCTCCCAGCGGTCCAGCGAGCGGCGGCCGATCTCGTGGAGCAGGTCCTCACGGCTGGCGAAGTGGCGGTGGACGGTCGCGCGGCCCACGCCGGCCGCGGTGGCGATCTGTGCCATCGACGCGGTCGGATCCGTGGTGAGCAGGCGCTGAGCTGCGGCCAGCACCGTGTCCCGGGTGGTCATGGTTCCTCCTTGCTGAGACATCACTGTCTCACATGAGACATTGATGTCTCAACTCTGCAGAGGAGGTCAGTTCAGCTCGGGGTCGGCCGGGCGGGTGGCATGGAACGCGAGGTCGCCGGGCTGGCGGCGCAGCACCTGGCGGCGCAGGTCGCGGGTGTCGCCGAGGAAGGCGTCGTCGACGTGGCTCGGCACGACGTACCAGCTGCCCTCCGCGATCTCGGCCTGGAGCTGGCCGGCGCCCCAGCCGGCGTACCCCGCGAAGATCCGCAGCCGGTCGACCGTGCCGTCGACGAGCTCGCGCGGGGTGTCGAGGTCGAGCAGGCCGACCCGGTCCCACAGTCGCCGGAAGCCGGCGGCGTGCTCACCGCCGGGGGCGGCCAGGGCGACCGCGAGCGCGCCGTCGGTCGCGACCGGCCCGCCCTGGAAGAGCACCTCGGGCTCCTCGACCACCTCGCCCCACTCCCCCAGCACCTCGGACACCGGGAGCGCGGTGGGGCGGTTCAGGACGACGCCGAGCGCGCCCTCGTCGTTGACGTCGAGGAGCAGCACGACCGTGTCGACGAAGTTGGGGTCGAGCAGGTCGGGCGACGCCAGCAGCAGGCGTCCGGCACACAGCTCGCTGGACATGGCTCCATCATCCCCCTTCGCCGGCCGCGCGGAAGCAACACAACCCCGGACCCGACGCGAGATTGGGAGGGAGACGCGTCGGGCCCGGGGCCGCACTCAGGAGGGGCTGGGTCAGGCGGCGACCACCGCGCGCAGGCGCTCGAGGAGGGAGCCGCGGACCTCGGGCTCGGCGTACACCGCGTCCGGGGTGACGACCGGCATGCCGCGGTGGAGCAGGCGGGCCCGCTCCTCGATCTCGGCGCCGATCCGGTGCGCGGCCTCGTCGCCGATGCTCGTGCGGCCGGCCAGCACGGCGAGCAGGTGGTGCTCCTTGAAGGAGGCGGCCTCCATCGCCGACGCCATGGCGTCGTCGAGCGGGTGGGCCTGGTAGTGGTCGATGATCATCCGAACGCCGGGCAGCTCGTGGGCGGTGTTGCTCCACGCGATCTCGACGGCCTCGGCGAGGTCCATCGGCTGGTGCGCGAGCATCCGCTCGATCTGGCCCGACAGGCGGGTGTGCCACTTCAGCGTGAGGGCGGCGAGCAGGTCGAGCTCGTCGCGGAACGCGACGGAGACACCGTCGACGTCCATGGGCAGCAGGCCGTCGCGGCGCACGGCGGAGGTTGCGATGACGGAGCGGAGGGTCTCGCCCCGGTTGTGAAAGGCCGTCCAGGTCATGGTCAGCACTCCTGTATCGATCGGCGGTCGTCCGGAACTCGGGGTATCCGACATACCGCTGGTACGTACTACGAGTATGGAGCCGACCACGGGTATGCCCAAGGGCACGACACCGTGATCCCGCCCACCCGGCGCAGTGACGGGTGTCACGGCGCGCCTATGCTGAACCGGTGGCGAAGGCATCGGTGTCGAAACTCGTCCCCAAGGTCCCCGTCCCCGGGGTGCCCGGGGCGTCTCGCCGGGCCGCGTACTCCGCCTCCACCAAGCGGGCCCTGGTCGACGTCGCCGAGCAGCTCTTCGCCGAGAAGGGGTACGCCGGGACCTCGCTGGACGCCATCGTGTCCGGCGCGCGAGTGACCAAGGGCGCGCTCTACCACCACTTCTCCGGCAAGCAGGCGCTCTTCGAGTCCGTCTTCGAGCGGGTCGAGCAGGAGGCCGCCAAGCGGATCCAGAAGTCGCTGCGCGGCCAGAAGGACCCGTGGCGCAAGGCGACCGAGGGCCTGCGCTCCTTCCTCGACGTGGTCCAGGAGTCGCCGTACCGCCGGATCGTGATCCAGGACGGGCCGGCCGTGCTCGGCTACGAGCGCTACCGCGAGCAGGAGGAGCGCTCGACCTTCGCCAACATCGTCGAGATCGTCCGCGCCACGCTCGACGCGGGCTCGTGGGACCTCGACGAGGACATGCTGCAGACGTTCGCGCGGATCTTCTTCGGCGCGATGTCCTCAGCCGGCGAGTCCGTCGCGACGGCCGCCGACCCGGAGGCCGCGGCCCGCCGGGTCGAGGGGGCGATCGGGTTCCTGCTCGCCGGCGTGCAGAGCCTGGTCGAGCAGGGCATCGCCATGCCGAGCGCGCTCGGGGCCGACCGCCGGGCGGCCGACCCCGAGTGAGCCCGCGTCAGTTGTAGGTGACCGAGCCCGGCGACGCGGCACCCTTGCCGGGCACCAGCTCGAGCCAGGTCTTGCCGGCCGGGAGCTCGATCTCGTTGCCGGCGGCGTCCTTGAAGGTCAGCTCGGCGCCCTCGTCGGCCTTCTCCCAGGTCACGTCGATCGCCTGGCCGCCGTGGAAGATGACCGCCTTGCCCTTGCCCTCGAAGTGCGAGACCGGGACCGGGTTTCCGGCGGGGTCCGAGTAGGGCGCCAGGCTGGTGCGCACGGTCGCCGCGATGACGGTGTCGGGCTTGAAGACGTCGCCGTCGGCCATGTAGCCGTTCTGCAGGGCGTACTTCGCGCCGTCGTACTTCCAGTTGGAGGTGCGACCGGGCGACAGCTTGATGGCCATCGTCGTCGCCGGCGCACCGGCCGGGAGCGCGGCGTCGCCGAACGGGAGGTAGTCGGCAGGGCGGGTCGCGGTGCCGCGCGCCGAGGCGCCGATCTTCTTCAGGTCTGCCATCACGCTGTGCAGCGAGTCGTGGGTGCCGTCGTTGATGCGCACCACGTGGGGGTTGTTCATGTCGAGGAACCTGATCCCGGCCTTGCGCAGGCCGTTGAGCGTCACCGGCGCGGCGCCCGAGGTGATGATGGTCGCACCCAGCGGCTTGGCGATGCCGATGTCGGTCAGGCGCATCGAGCGCACCGGGCCGGCCTTGTCGGGCAGCTTCTGGTAGAAGAACACCGCGAGCCGGGTGATCCCGCCCTCGACCAGCTCCTCGACCACCAGGTCGGCCTTGCCGACGCCGATCTGCGGGTCGCTGTCGATCGAGTTGTCGATCTTGACGATGTACGCCGGGTGCTTGCGCGCGGGGTCCGCGCCACCATCGGTCAGCTCACCGGTCAGCGGCCAGGTGGCCGGCGGCGCCGGCGTCTCGCTGGCCGCCGTCGGGTTGTCGTCGCCGCCGCTGGACTTCTTCCCGCCGTCGTCACCACCCCCGCAGCCGGCGAGCACGAGGCTCAGCACGACAAGCGAAGCGGGCAGGGCACGGCGGAGGATCGAGGAACGCACGCGGCAAGTCTGACCCACGCCGCACCCAGACGACGGAGCCGCCCCCGCGTGTCGGGGTGTGACATGGCGGGCCGCGGCAGCGTCGTACCGGGAAAGCACACCGTCCCCGGGAGAGACATGATCGAGCCCGTGCCCGACTCCTTCGACGCGTTCGCGCGCGCCCAGGCCGCGCGGCTCCACCGCGCGGCGTGGCTGCTGTGCGGTGAGCGGACCCAGGCCGAGGACCTGGTGCAGGAGACGCTGGCGAAGGTCTACGTGCGGATGCACCGCCGGCTCGGGCCGCGGCTGGAGAACCCCGCGGCGTACGCGCAGACGGTGCTGACCCGCACCTACATCAGCGGGCGCCGGCGCCGCAGCAGCACCGAGGTCCCGTACGCCGACCTGCCGGGTCTCGACGCGGAGGGGAGCGCCGACCACGCCGAGACGACCGACCTCCGGCTCGCGCTCACCGAGGCGCTCGCCGGACTGGCGCCGGTGGACCGGGCGGTCGTCGTGCTGCGTCACCTCGAGGACCTGTCGGTCGAGGAGGTGGCCGGCGCTCTCGGCCTCACGCCGGGGGCGGTCCGCAACCGCAGCATGCGCGCGCTGGCGCGGATGCGGAAGGAGGTACTGCGATGAACGAGCACGACCTGACCGCCGTCCTGACCCGAGCAGGCGAGCGCCTGGACCCCGATGTCACTGCCCTGGTGGCCGGCGGGACCCGGCGGGGGCGCCGGCGGATCCGCCGGCGCCGGGGCCTCGTCGTCGCCGTGGGGGGCGCCGCGACCGCGGCCCTCGTCGGCGCCGTGGCGTGGCAGTCCTCGCTCGGCGCGACCACCGCTCGCGACGTGGCGACGACCCGGCCGACGCCACCCGCACCGACCCCCGCACGGGCCGCGGGGCTGACGCCGGACGACCAGCGCTCCCTCGCGCCGGACGACGTGGTGCTGGAACGCTTCCTGCGCCAGCTGCCCGGCGGCCGGATCAGCGACCTGCGGACGACCCCGGTCGACGACCCCGACCACGTCAGCCAGCACGGTCTGGAGATCAACCTGCGGCTCGACGGCGCCGACGTCGAGGTGCGGCTCTACGACATGAGCCCCGACCCCGAGCAGTGGCGGCAGGTCGCGAGCAGGGCGCCCGGGAACGAGCGCTGCGCGGCCTCGCCAGCGTGCACCGCCCGGCGGACCACGTACTCGGCCGAGGAGACCTGCGGGGCACCGGAGTGCCGCCCGCTCCCCGACGGCTCGTGGCTGTGGCCGCGCTCCGGTGACGGCGGCGACGGCACGGACACGAGTGGCTTCACCGCCAACTGGTCGGGCGTGTTCGCCCCCGACGGGTGGATGGTCGACGTGTCCGCGACCAACCGGGCCGACGCCGGCGAGCCGCTCCTCAGCCTCGACCAGCTGACCGAGCTGGCGACCTCCGACATCTGGTTCCGATGACAGTCGGGTGGGTGAGGGCGACCCCTGGGTCACCCTCACCCACCCGACTCGGTGGTCTCGTGGCCGTCAGGTTCCTGACGCGTCAGGCGCGTGCGGTGGCAAGGCGGCGGCGCGCAGGCGACCTTGGGGCGAAGCGGTCGTCAAGCGCCGCCAACGCCGCCAACGTGCGTGCCGGGCGCGTCAGGTGCCGAGCGAGATGCCGCCGTCGACGTAGAGCGTCTGACCGGTGATGTAGGACGCCTCGTCGCTCGACAGGAAGGTCACCGCGGCGGCGATGTCCTCGGGGAATCCCACCCGCTTGACCGGGTTGGCCTCGGCGTTGAGGCGGCGGAACTCGTCGACGTCGAGCTTGAGCCGCGCCGCGGTGGCGTCGGTCATCTCGGTGGCGATGAAGCCCGGCGCGACGGCGTTGACGTTGATGCCGAACGGACCGAGCTCGATGCCGAGGGTCCGGGTGAAGCCCTGGATGCCCATCTTGGCGGCCGAGTAGTTGGCCTGGCCGCGGTTGCCGAGCGCGGAGATCGAGGAGATGTTCACGACCTTGCCGTACTTCTGCTCCACGAAGTGCTTCTGCGCGGCCTTGGTCATCAAGAAGGCGCCCTTGAGGTGCACGCCCATGACCAGGTCCCAGTCCTCCTCGGTCATCTTGAAGAGCAGGTTGTCCCGCGTGATGCCCGCGTTGTTGACCAGGATGTGGATGCCGCCGAGGTCGGCGACGACCCGCTCGACGGCGGCGTCGACCGACGCGCCGTCGGAGACGTTGGCGCCCACGCCGATGGCCTTGGCGCCCTCGACCAGGGGCAGCTTGGCGGCGGCCTCGGCGGCTGCGGCCTCATCGAGGTCGACGATCGCGACCGATGCGCCCTCCTCGGCGTACCGGCTCGCGGTGCCGAACCCGATCCCTCGTGCGGCTCCGGTGATGACGGCGACTCGCCCGTCGAAACGACCCATGGGTGCTGACCTCTCAACTCGGTAGACGATCGGCGGCAGCCTACGACGCCAGGGCGGTCCGCAGGCGCGCGGCATACTCCGCGGACTCCCCCGCGGCGTACTTCGTGCGCGGCCAGAAGAAGCCACGCAGCCCGTCGCCCTTGGTCCGGGGCACGACGTGCAGGTGCAGGTGCGGAACCGACTGGCTGACCACGTTGTTCATCGCCACGAAGCTGCCCTGCGCCCCGAGGCCGGCGACGACGGCGCTCGCCAGTCGCTGCGCTGCACCCAGGAAGCCGTCACGCTGCCCGGCCGGGAGGTCGGGCAGCGTGACGACGTGGGTGCGGGGCACCAGCAGGACGTGGCCCTTGAACACCGGGCGCCGGTCGAGGAACGCGAGCAGGTCGGGCTCGTCGAGGACGACGTCGGCCTCGGTGTCGCCGGCGAGGATGGAGCAGAAGACGCAGTCCGCCATGTCGGCGAATCTAGTCCCCTCCGGGGACGGTCAGGCCGCGCCCTCGCCCGCCAGCCAGCCGTCGCGGGTGGCGACGGCGATGTCCGGGTTGTCGGAGAACAGCGCGTCGACACCGGCGTCGAGGAACGCGTCGACCTCGCCGGCGAGGTCGCCCTTCGCATTCGGGTCGGTGCCGATGCGGTGGTCGGTCGGCAGGAACTGGTTCTCGACCCGCATCGTCCAGGTCACCACGCGCAGCCCGACGGCGTGCGCGTCGGCGACCAGCGAGCTCGGCGCACCGATCGCACCCGAGGCGTCACGCGGGATGACCAGGTTCTTGGTCGGCGCGACCCAGTCGGCGTACGTCGCGATGTCGGCCAGGCCGGAGGGCCTCACCAAGTCGGCGTACGTGGTGGTCGAGCCGGCCGCCTTGAGGTCGTACGGCGCACCGCTTCCGTCGACGAGCTGGGCCAGCGGCACGCGGGTCATCGTGTCGAGCTGGCGAAGGTTCGCGGTCTCGAAGGACTGGATGACGACCTTGGCGTTGGGCCGGTCGAGACCGCCCTGGCGCAGGGTGCGCACCAGCGGCTCCTCGAGGGAGAGGCCGATCGAGTCGAAGTACGACGGGTGCTTGGTCTCGGGCGCGATGCCGATGGTGCGACCGGTGCGGCCGGACTCGCGCTTGACGAGCCGGATGACCTCCTCCAGGGTCGGGATCTCGAACCGGCCGTCGTAGCGGGTGTTGTCGGGGCGGACCTGCGGCAGCCGCTCCTTGGCACGAAGCGTCTTCAGCTCGGCGAGGGTGAAGTCCTCGGTGAACCAACCGGTGACGCTGACGCCGTCGATCGTCCTGGTGGTGCGCCGGCCGGCGAACTCCGGGTGCGTGGCGACGTCCGTCGTACCGCTGATCTCGTTCTCGTGGCGGGCGACGAGGACGCCGTCCTTGGTGGAGACGAGGTCGGGCTCGACGTAGTCGGCGCCCATCTCGATGGCGAGGCGGTAGGCCGCGAGGGTGTGCTCGGGCCGGTACCCGGAGGCGCCACGGTGCGCGATCACGATCGGCTCGGCACCGGGGTGGCGGTCGGGGTGACCGTTGCCGGGCGCGGCCTGGACGGGGACGGCGGCGGCGCCGAGGGCGACGACGGCAGTGGTGATGGCAGCCATGAGGGTCCTCCCGAGGAGGGTCGTCCGGTTCATGACCGCAACCCGACCAGTCACAGGTGGCCCACCGGGGAGCCACGGGTGAACGTCAGTCGGCGAGCAGGAGGATGCCGCCGGCGAACAGCGCGACGACCTTGACGACCTCGAGCCCGACGTACCAGAGGTGGGCACGGGATCCCGGTCCCTCGACGCCCTCGGGCGCCGCGAGGACGGCGTCGGAGCGCCGGGTCAGGGCGGGGCGCACGAGCAGCATCTGACCGAGCAGCACGGCCACCGCGACGCCCAGCGCGATCGCGGCGCCGCGACCGGGCTCGCCGACGAGGAGCGAGATGACGACCAGCACGGCGAGCACCAGCTCGCAGGCGTTGAGCGCCCGGAACACCAGCCGGCCGATGCCCAGCCCGACCTTCAGCGTCACGCCCGGCGCCCGGAACTTCACCGGCGCCTCGATGAACGAGATCGCCAGCACCATGCCCAGCCAGACGAAGGTGGCGGCGGTGGCGGTGGCGTGCGAGGCGGGCATGTGCTGATCATCCACCCTCCGTTCGGGGGTACGCCGCCGCTGGGCCGCACGTGAGAATGGCCCGGTGGCGTACTGGCACCGGACCGCACCGCACACCTTCACCCCCACCGAGCATGTCGGTGGCGCTTGGGACCGCGCGACCCAGCACATCGCCCCCGCGCTCGGCGTCCTGGCCCACGAGGTCGAGCGCGACCGCGACGCCCGCCGCTCCGACGGGCTGGTCGTCAGCCGGCTGTCCTACGACATCCTCGGCACCGTGCCGATCGAGCCGATCGACGTGGCGGTGGAGGTGCTCCGGCCGGGCCGGACGATCGAGCTGGTGCAGGCCACGGCGTCGTACGCCGGCCGGGCGGTCGCCGTACTGCGGGCGTGGCTGGTCGAGCCCTACGACACCGCACCCCTCGCCGGCACCGACCTCCCGTCGATCCCCGGCCCGGACGAGATGGAGCCGTGGGACATGGCCGGGCTGTGGGCCGGCGGCTTCATCGCCTCGGTCGAGGTGCGCCGCAAGGAGCTCGGCCCGGGCCGCTCGATGGTGTGGGTGCGCACCCCGCACGCGCTGGTCGCCGATGAGCCGGTCAGCCGGCTGGCCGCGGTCGCCGGGCTGGTCGACATCACCAACGGGATCGCCGTGCGCACCGACCCGGCGAAGGTCGCCTTCCCCAACCTCGACCTCACCGCGCACTTCCTGCACCTGCCCGCCGAGGGCTGGCTCGGACTCGACACGACCCAGTCGTACGGCGCCGGCGGGATCGGCGTCACGAGCTCGAAGATGCACGACGAGAACGGCCCGCTCGGCACGATCGCGCAGACGCTCACGGTCCGCCCGTAGATTGGACGGCATGCGCGTCGCCGTCGTCGGAGGTCACGGACAGATCGCCCGCCTGCTGCACCCCCTGCTGGTCGCGGCCGGCCACCACCCTGTGGCGCTGGTACGCCGCGAGGAGCAGCGGACCGCCCTCGAGGCGGTGGGCGCCGAGGTGCGGCTGCTCGACATCGAGAACGACGACGTCGCGGCGTTCGCCCGAGCGTTCGAGGACTGCGACGCCGTCGTGTTCAGCGCCGGCGGCGGCCCCGACGGCAACGTCACCCGCAAGCAGACCGTCGACCTGGAGGGCTCACTGAAGTCCGCGGCCGGCGCGGCGGTCGCGGGCATCCGCCGGTTCGTCCAGGTCTCCGCGATCGACGTCGACCAACCGGTCGCGCCGGACACCGGCGAGGTGTGGGCGGCGTACGTCACCGCCAAGCGCGACGCCGACGCCGCCCTGCGTGCCGGCGCCCTGGACTGGACGATCCTGCGTCCCGGCCGGCTCACCGACGACCCGGCGACCGGCCTGGTCGCCCTGGGCGCCGACGTACCGCGCGGCGACGTGACCCGGGCCGACGTCGCCTCGGTGATCGCGGCGGTGATCGACCGGCCCGAGAGCGTGCACCACCAGTGGAACCTGGTCGGCGGCGAACTACCGGTCGCCGCGGCGGTCGCGAGAGCCGCGGCGTCCTAGCCGCGGCTCTCGCGTTGCCGTCGCGTGGTCAGACGGTGTGACTGCGGCCGTTGAAGATCGAGACACCGCCGGGACCGACCAGCAGACCGAGAACGATCAGCACGATGCCGAGCACGATGCCGCCCTGCAGCAGGGTGACGATCCCGGCGATCACCAGGACAGCCGCGATGATCCACAAGAGCATGCCCATGACTGTTTCCTTTCCCTCGCCCACCGGTTGTGGGGTCTCCGGGAGGTACCCCAGCGCCCGGGTGGCAGACGTCAGGCGGATGCGGGCCGAGCGCCGACGACGGGGCGCGGGATTATCCGGTGGGCCGGCGTCGTTGGAGGTAGGTAGACTGAGGTCGACACAACTCAAGAGGGGCTGATCGGTTTCGACTTGGGACGTTTGTTCCAGGGGAAGCGGGTCGAGAAGCCAGCGTCATCTCGTAAACGATCGCTGGAAACCAATAACTGCCAACGCTAAGCGCAGTTCCTTCGCTCTCGCTGCCTGAGCAGTGATCGAAGCGTCTGACCGGGCATCCGTCTCCGTCCCGGATCCAGGCGTCATCTAGGAGACTTGCTGCGTCGCTCTCGCCGGGAGGGTGGCGCGGGACTCAAACCCGGCTGGGCCTGTCGACGACGTGTTCGTGCGAGCGTCGGGGCCGAGAACACGCCAGCACGGACTGCACCCGGAGAAGACCTGGCTCGGCGCTCGAGGACCGGGGTTCGATTCCCCGCAGCTCCACGACACAGCACGACACACGACGACCGCCGTGGCCCGCGCATCGCGCGGACCACGGCGGTCGTTCGTGTCGGTGCGGCGCTCAGTCCAGGAAGCCGGCCAGCCAGCTCGCGACGCCCGGGATGTCGATGCGCTGGTAGCCGTCGAGGTAGCGGCAGTTCTGGGTGTAGCCGTACGACGTCACGCCGACGACCTTGCCGTCGAGCCACAGCGAGCCGCCCGAGTCACCGAAGCAGGTGCCACCGGTGCCGAACGGGTCGTTCTCGTTGCCGTTGGTCTGGATGATCTGCGGCGTGATCTTCTGGCCCGGCATCTCGACGTACCGGCGGATGATCGGGTAGCTCATCGGCGTCGGCTTCTGCGAGCCGGTGTCGGCCTGGCGCACCTCGGTGCCGTAGCCGACGGCGGTGAACAGGGTCTTGCGCGGCTGCTTGACGGCGTCGGCGGCGTTGAGCCCGGCGAGCGGCGCCGGCGCGATGCCGACGGCGTGGTCGAGCACGACGACGCCCACGTCGTTCCAGTTGTCGAGGTCGGTGAAGTCGCTGTAGTCCGGGTGCGTGTACGCCGTGCCGGACAGGTAGCCGGCGCCGGTGATGTCGGCGTCGGTGTAGCCGGCGCTCACGTCGCTGGCGACGGGCAGCGGCGACGGCGGTGCCTCGGCGACCACGCTGTCGAAGGTCACCAGGGTCTTGCCGAGGGTGCCGGAGGTGCAGTGCGCGGCGGTCACCAGGACCGTCGGGCTGATCAGCGTGGCCGAGCAGCGGAACCGGCCGTCGGCGTCGTAGAAGGCGATCATCGCCACATTCGGATGGGTGTCACCGTCGACGGTGCCACCGGTGCTGGCTGATGCCGGCGAGGTCGGTACGACGAGTCCGAGGCCGGCCACGGCGGCGACGACCAGGGTCAGGAGACGAGCACGCATATTTTCTTTCCCCCTTGGATGAGCTCGGACCTCAGTCCAGCACCGCTGGGCCCGCAGGGGAAGAGGCGCGGCTCAAGAACCGGCGACGCCGAAGAGCCGTGCGCCGTTGTGCCAGCACACGTCGCGCAGCCAGTCGTCGCCGAGGCCGAGGCGCGCGAGTCCCTCGAGCTGGTGGTGGTAGGGGTACGGGATGGTCGGGAAGTCCGAGCCGAGCAGCACCTTGGGCCGCAGGTCCCGCACCCGCGGCAGCAGTCCGGTCGGGTAGCCGCCGTCGCGGTCGAAGAAGTCGGTGAACACCATGGTGGTGTCGAGGTGCACGTTCGCGTGGCGCTCGGCCAGCACCAGGAAGTCGTCGTACTCCGGCGCTCCCATGTGGGCGATGATCAGCCGCAGCCGCGGGAAGCGGCGCAGCAGGCGGGCCACCGAGTCGGGTCCGGTGAACTCGTTGCCGACCGGGCCGGACCCGGCGTGCACGGTCACGGGCGTGCCGGCGTCCTCGAGGATCCCCCAGACCGGGTCGAGGACCGGGTCGTCGGCGACGAACTCGCCCACCTGCAGGTGGATCTTGAAGATCCGGACGCCGTCGTCGACCAGCTCGGCGACGTACTTCTCCGCCTCGGGCTCGGGGTAGAACGTGGCCGAGCGCAGGATCTCGGGCGCGGTCGCCGCGAAGTCGCGCGACCAGTCGTTGAGGTACGACGCGACGCCCGACTTGTGCGCGTAGGGATGGGTCGGGAACGCCCGGACCCCGAAGGCCCGCAGCAGCGCCACCCGCTCCTCCAGCGACTGCCGGTAGCGGATCGGCCAGGGCCGCCCGATCTTCGGGCCGGCCTCGTCGAAGACCCGCCACACGGCGCGCTGGATGTTGGGCGGCAGGAAGTGGGTGTGCACGTCGAACAGCCCGGGCAGCCCGAGCGGCTCCCAGAACGCCCGCACCGCGCGGGCATCCTCCGACCGGTCCTCAGTCACTCATGCCCTTGAGCCGGCGACCGATCGCCTCCTGCTTCTCGCGGTCGGCCGTGCGCTCGGCGATGGCCTGCCGCTTGTCCCAGGACTTCTTGCCCTTGGCGAGGCCGATCTCGACCTTGGCCCGGCCCTTGACGAAGTAGAGGGAGAGCGGGATGACGGTGTGGCCCTTCTCGCTGACCTTGCGCTCGATCTTGTCGATCTCGACCCGGTTGAGCAGCAGCTTGCGCTTGCGACGCGCGGCGTGGTTGGTCCAGGTGCCCTGCGCGTACTCAGGGATGTGCACACCGTGCAGCCACGCCTCGCCGCCCTCGATGTCGACGAAGCCGTCGACCAGGCTGGCGCGGCCCATCCGCAGCGACTTCACCTCGGTGCCCTGGAGCACCATGCCGGCCTCGAAGGTGTCCTCGATGTGGTAGTCGTGGCGCGCCTTCTTGTTGGACGCAACGAGCTTGCGCCCGCTCGCGTCCTCCTGCTTCGCACCCGACTTCTTGGCCATGCGTCGATTCTCTCAGGGCCGGCAACCGGTTTGGCGGCGGGCGTCTCGTGACGGTCGCTGCACGACCTCCTCGACGTCCGTACCGCTCAGAGGTAGCCCATCGGGTCGACGGTGTCGCCGTTGCGCATCACGATGAAGTGCAGGTGGCAGCCGGTGGACCAGCCGGTGGAGCCGGAGTACCCGACGACCTGGCCGCGGGCGACCTTCGCACCCTCGCCCACGGCGTACTTGCTCATGTGGTTGTAGACCAGCACGATGTCGGCGCCGTTCACCTTGCCGATCGCGAGGTAGAGGCGGTTGCCGTAGACCTCGTCGTAATACTCGTCGATCACGGTGCCGGACTCGCCGGCCCACAGTGCCGCGCCGCAGCCGGTGCCGAAGTCGGTGCCGTTGTGCAGGCCCCAGTAGCCGTAGATCGGGTGGATCCGGTAGCCGTACGGCGAGGTGACCGGTCCCGGACCGGGACGGGCGAGCAGGCCGGCGGTGTCGCCGTTGTAGCTGCCGCCCTGCTTCTTCGACAGCTCGATGATCTTCTGCCGGATCTTCGCCTCACGCTTCTCGAGGCGGCGCAGCGCCTTGCGGTCGGCCTCCCGCGCGGCGACGACCTCCTTGCGCAGCCCCTTGTTGCGGGCGACGAGGTTCTCGACCTCGGTCTCGGTGGCCGCGGCCCGGTCGACGAGGGCCTGCACGGTCGCGACGTTGTCGTCGGCGGCCTTCTTGGCGGCGGCGACCTGGTCGCGGGCGGCCCGGACGGCGACCCGCTGCTGCTCCATCGCGTCCTCGGCGGCCTCGAGCGCGACCAGCGCGTCGTGCTGGCGCCCCATCACGAGGTCGTTGGCGGTCTGCCCCATCAGCACGTCCTCGATGCTGCCCGCGTCGGCGTACGCCGCCAGCAGCGCGAGCCGGGTGTCGCCCGCGGTCGCGATGCCGATCACCGTGTCCCGGCTCACGTCACGCTGGGTGGCGACATCGGCGCGGGCCTGGGCCAGTGCCGCCCGGGCGGTGGTCAGCTGGGTCTGCGCGTCGGCCAGCTGGGTGGCCAGGGTCGCCGCCTGGGCCTGCGCGTCGGCGAGGTCGGCGCGGACCGAGGCGAGCCGGGTGCGGGCGCCGCCGAGCCGGGCCTTGGCCTTCTCGAGCCGCTTGGCGATCTTGGCGACCTGCTGGCTGGCCTCGTGGATGTCGCCCTTGACGCTGGCGATCTCGCCCTTGACGTGGTTCTGCTTGTCCTTGAGGTCGTCGCGGTCGTCGGCATGGGCCAGCGGGACGGCCAGCCCGGCCACGGCGACGAGGGTGGCGACAGCGGTCACCAGCCACTGGGGGTGGGCCCACACGGGCAGCCTGTCGCGCAGATCGGGCAAGGCACGACTCAGCCACGGGGCGCTGGGGAAGAAGCGCACGGTACGACCAATCGGTGTTCGGGGAAGTGAACCCCTCGACCGTAGTCGCCGACGATCAGACTTTGACGTATTTGCGGGTCAGCAGGAGTGTCGGGATCAGCGTCAGCGCCGGGCCGAGCAGCACGATGCCCGGCGGGAAGAGCCCGAACAGCGCATGGGTGTAGTCGCCCCAGTCGACCCACGGCAGGAACGAGACGTGGTCGGACAGGGCCTGGTCCACGCCCCAGTGCTGGAAGGCAGCCAGCACGCCGGCCGCGAGGGCGACGCCCACGATGGCGGCCACCAGCGACTCGAGCAGGAACGGCAGCGCGATGTAGAGCGTCGAGGCGCCCACCAGGCGCATGATCGCGATCTCGCGCCGCCGGGCCAGGGCGGCGAGCCGGATCGTGTTGGTGACCTGCAGCAGCGCCGCGAACAGCAGGAAGCCGGCGCCGATCCAGGAGCCGTACTTCAACACGGTCATGATCCCGAAGATCTGGCCCAGCGCCTTGCGCTGGTCCTTGATGCCGGACACCCCGTCGAGGCCCTCCAGCGCGCTGATGATGCCGTCGGCGCGCTCCGGGGTCTTGAGCGTCACCCAGTACGCCGCGGGCCAGCCCTCGGCGGTCACGATCGGGTCGGGCCCGGAGTACGACGACTCGGGGAGGGTCTCCTTCGCCTTCTCGAAGCCCTCCTCCTTCGACTGGTAGGCGAAGGAGCGGACCTCGTCGTTGTCCTTGATCTCCTTCTCGATGCGCTGCTGCTGGTCGGCGGTGACCTCACCGCTCGCGCAGTTGGGGCTGTGCGAGGGGTCGTCGTCGGTGCACAGGTTGACCAGGATCTTCAGCTCGTCACCGAGGCTGTCGCGGGCGACGGTGGCCTCGCGCTGGACAAGGATGCCGATGCCGGCCAGCGAGAGGGACACGAAGAGCGTGAGGATCACCGCGAGGTGCATCGACAGGTTGCGGCGCAGGCCGGTGCGGAGCTCGGTGAAGACGTAGCGAAGCTGCATGAGGAAGGCTCTCTGGATCGGGCTGGATCGGATCCGGGTCAGTGCTGGAAGCCGTAGCTTCCGGACGCCTCGTCGCGCACGACCTTCCCGCTGTCGAGCTCGATCACCCGCTTGGTGAACTGGTCGACGATGCCGTGGTCGTGGGTGGCCATCACGACCGTGGTGCCGGTCTCGTTGATGTCACCGAGGAGGTTCATGATGCCGACGGAGGTGGCCGGGTCGAGGTTTCCGGTCGGCTCGTCGGCGATGAGGATCATCGGGCGGTTGACGAACGCGCGGGCGATCGCCACCCGCTGCTGCTCACCGCCGGACAGCTCGTCGGGCATCCGGTCGCCCTTGTCCTTGAGGCCCACCAGCTCGAGCGTCTCGGGGACGACCTTGCCGATCTCGCGGCGCGACTTGCCGATCACCTGCTGGGCGAAGGCGACGTTCTCCGTGACCGTCTTGTTGGGCAGCAGCCGGAAGTCCTGGAACACGGTGCCGATCTGGCGCCGCAGCCGCGGCACCTTCCACCCGGCCATCCGGTTGATCTCCTTGCCGGCGACGTGCACGCGACCGGTGGTCGGGCGCAGCTCGCGCAGCACCAGCCGCAGCGCGGTGGACTTGCCGGATCCCGACGTACCGACGAGGTAGACGAACTCGCCCTTGTCGATGTCGAGGGTGACCTGGTCCAGCGCCGGCCGGCCGGGGCCGGGATAGCGCTTGGTGACCTTCTCGAAGCGAATCACTGACCTGACGGTACGCCACCGCCGAAGCCGACCGGTGGACCCGTCGCCGGTGGGTCGTGGTGGCCTACCGCACCTTGACCTTGAACGGCGCGGACGTCGACCCCGTGGTGGTGGCGCTGCCGGCGTAGGTGGCCACCAGCGTGACCTTTCCCTTCTTCTTGAGCTTCTTGAGCTTGACCTTGGCGACGCCGCCGACGAGGACAGCGGTGCCGACGACCTTCGACCCGATCCGCACGATCACCGTTCCAGCCGGTACGACGCCCGGCGCCGCTACGGTCACCGTCACGACCGGCCTCGAGCCGACCTTGGCCTTCTTCTTGCCCGTCAGGGTCGTCGTCGTCGCGGCCAGCGGTGCGGCGAGCCCGGTGACGCTGTTCGCAGTGACGACCTCGAACGCGACGGTGCGGTTCAGCTGTCCCGCGTCCGGTCCGTCGTCGCTCTGCACGCTCGGGCGGCGCGCTGTCGAGCGCGCGGTGAACACCGCTCCCTCGTCGCCCGCCTTGAGGGTGTAGGCGGCGGCGCCGAGCGGTTGCCCGTTGCGCACCAGCTCGACCGTGCTCGTCAGCGGCGCCGGCCAGGAGGTGTCGACGGCCGTGATGGTCCGGCCGACCTGCGGCACGCCGGTGATCGTCGGGGAGCCGGCGGCGGTCGGCGCACCGGCCGAGCACTGCAGCTTGAGGACCAGGTGGGTCCGTGCGGGCGCGATCTGCATCGCGTCCGTCGTGAACTGGGTGCAGCCCGTGGCGGCCGCCTTGACCTTGTAGAAGCCGGCCTGCACGTCCCACTGGAACATGCCGTCCGCGCCGGTCGTGTCAGGGTTGGACTGGTTGCTTGCGCTCATGATGTCGCTGCCGTTCGGCACGACGTCGAAGGGCCCGGTGGCCTCCTCCGCGCGGTAGAGCGTCACCGTCGCACCGTCGAGCGGCCGGCCCCACTGGTCGGTGACCACGCCGGCCGGGTCGATGTAGATGTTGAACGACGTGCCCGGACCACCGCAGGTCTTCGGGACGTTGGTGGTGATCACGGCGTCGCCGTGGTCCGGGCTGAAGGGGGCGATGTCCGCTTCGTAGACGCCCGGGGCCGTCAGGGTCAGGGGCAGGCTGTTGCGGAGCACCTGGCCGGTCGTGAGCGCCACGGTGTACGTCGGCGTGCTGACACCTTCGCAGCCCATGATCCGCAGGTGGACGGGGTCACCGTAGTAGACCGAGGGCACACTCCCGTCGGCGCCGGCGCCGTTCAGCTGCACGTTGTCCGGCATCGGCACGGGCGCCTGGAGGATCACCACGGGAGCGGTCGTCGTGTCGCCGGTGGTGACGGAGGCGGTCGTGCCTCCGCTGAAGAGGGTGTTGTCGGGAGGCCACACCTCGACGGCGTAGCTGCCGGCGTTGAGCGCGGTGAAGGCGTAGTCGCCGGACGCGTTGGTGTCGGTGTACGAGCACTGGTACGTGCCGGTCCGACACGCCTCGACGTACGCCCCGACGACCGGGGCTCCCCCGACCTTCTGGACGTGGCCGGTCAGTCCGCCCAGGGTGGGCTGGAAGCCGTCGTTGCGGATCTCGAAGTTGTAGCGGCCCGGCTGGGCCGAGTTCTGGGAGCTGGCGACCAGGGCGTGCGGGCCCGCGTCCAGGAGTGCGCCGTTGACGAGGGAGCCTTCGAGCTGGACGTAGGACCCGGGCGCTCCCGTGCCGGCCGAGAAGCCCGCCGCGGCGGACGTCCCACCGAGGCCGTTCGCGCCGTCCGAGGCGTCACCGGTCTCCCAGAGCACCTCGTCGTAGTTGAACCGGACGTCGAAGTCGCCGGCGGTGCGGCCGGAGGCGCCCGTGCGGGAGGTGAGGATGAGCTGGAAGGTGTTGAGCTTGTCGTCGTGCGACTCGTAGTAGCCGACGTCCGCCCAGTTGACGCAGAACGACTTGCCGTCGGCGGAGGCGCCGTAGGTGACGACGTTCGAACCGGTGCCCGTGGTGTCCACGTCGGCGAAGAACGGCGCGATGATCGGCACCGCTGTGGGCCCGTTGAGGGCGCTCGGCGTGTACTCGCTCTGCGGCGACCCGAAGGTGACGTTGCCGTTGTTGTTGACGTAGAGGCTGCTGAACGGGTTGCCGTAGAACTTCACGTCGAACGGGAGCTCCACCTCGTCGCTGGAGCCGTCGTCGTTGGCCGGCAGCACGTTGGCGCGACAGTAGGCCAGGTCGTCCTGCCCGGCGACCTTGCCCAGCTGGCTGACGAACGGCGGGAGCTCGGCGTCCGGCAGCGCCAGGTCGCCACTCGCGGGTACGACGCGGCTGTTGGTCCCGTTCGGGGCGGCCGGCAGGGACGTGCCGCCACCGAGGAAGCGCGCGCTGAACCCGCCGCGCGAGAACCGGAAGGTGACCGTGTCGCCGGCAGCCGGCAGCCGGACCGCGTAGGTGCCCTGGGCGCCGGTGGTGGCGGTACCCACCTGCTGCCACTCCACGGCATCGGCGTCCCACCGGTAGGCGACGACACCTCCGTCGGACAGCGGGTTGTGCATCTGGTCGGTGATCCGACCGGTGGCGACCTGCGCCTGCGCGAGGACCTTGTCCTTCGTCAGCGCGGCCGGCACCGAGGACACCACGAAGGTGCCGGGCGCAGCCGGGCCCGACGGCATGTCGGCGCCCACGAGCCAGGCCGCGGCTGCCGAGGATGCCTCGGCCGGCTCGAAGTGCAGCGTGTACGTCCCGGCCTCGATGCTGCTGAAGGCGTAGACCCCGGAGTCGTCGGTGAACGCGCTGTCCTGGCGGACGAAGGCGCCGGCCGTCTCGTCCCACGCGTACAGCGCGACCTGGGTCTCGGACTCGGGTCCGTTCGGTCCGGTCACCGTGCCGCCGAGGGTCGAGGCCTCCGGCAGCGTGATGTCGGAGAAGGTGTGGTCACCGGCCAGATGGACGTGTTCGAGGCCGGCGGCGTCGAGAGACGCCACGTTGCCGGCGTACCGGGTGCCGTGGCCGGTCGCGGAGGCGCGGACCGTGTACTCGTCCCCGGACCGGATGCCCTCGGCCGCGAAGGTGCCGTCCGGGCCGGTGACGGCGTCGGCGACCCAGTCGCCGTCGTACCAGCCGCCCTCACCGTCCGGGATCAGTTGGACGACCTGCACCTCGGCGTCGGCAAGCGGGCCGTCGGCGTCGCGCACCTTGCCCGACACCGTCCACTGGCCGGCCGGGTTCAGGACGATCGGCTCGAGCACACCCCCGTCCGCGTCCACGACGATGTCCACGAGGGTGTCCTCGAACTCGACGGGCGCCTGCACCCACAGCTGGTAGCTCCCGGGCACCAGGGTCAGCGAGAAGGCGCCGTCCACGTCCGTGGTGTCGTCGTCGTAGCCCGGGCCCGCGGAGGTCTCGACGTACGCGTCGGAGACCGGGTCGCCGGACCCGTCGACGACGGAGCCGCTCACCGTCTGCGCCGTCGGCGCGAGGGCCAGGACGACGTCCGCGGTCCGGGAGGAGTCGGACACGGTGACCACGCCGCTGCTGTCGAGCCCAGTGGGCGGTTCGGTGGCAGATCCGCTGTAGCCGGTCAGGTAGGCACCGCCGGTGGTGTCCTCGACCGCGACGTAGTAGGACCCGGGCGCGACCGAGAACGAGTAGGACGGGCTCCCCGGCTCGTCCGCCACCGGCGCCCCGTCAATCGGCTCGAACAGGTCGGCGCCCGACTGCCACTGATAGAGGCTCACCCATGCGTCCAGCGGCCCCCCGTCCTCGGTGGTGACGGTCCCGGACAGGGTGAGGTCGGCCAGCGCGGCCTGCTTGTCACGGCCTCCGCCGTCGGCCTTGGGCGTCGTGGCATGGGCCGACGGCACGGCGGTCCCGACCACCGCCAGGCCCGCGAGGGCGAGCAGAAGGGCGAGCAGGCGCGCGAGAACGCGGGAAGGCTGCATGGTTGTCCCCCAGCAGAAGGGCGCCGCGGAGCAGAGGCGCGATGACGGCGGGCCCCACGCCCGCGTCGCCAGTGAACCGGTCGCGAGCACCCGAGGGCAATGGCCCATCCGGACCACCGGCATGGTCGTTCCTCGTCATTCGGGGCGTCCTCTAGGGTGACCGTGTGCCGATGGTCCTGCGTGCGCTGCTCCTCTCAGCGCTGCTCACGCTCGTACCCGTCGCCATCGGCGTGGCCGTCTCCGGCGACGCCACGCTCTCGCGCGAGCCGGCCCCCTACAAGGGCACTCCCCTGGCCGAGTTCGACACCTCGAAGGCGGTCGTGCAGCGCGCGCCCTTCTGCGACCTGGTGCCCGCGGCGGCGGTGGAGAAGGCGCTCGGCGCCGAGGCCACGCTGGCGGCGTACGACAACGGCGAGCAGTCCGACGCCTTCCCCGTCGGCGACGTCCCCCACGAGTACGGCTGCCGCTTCTCCCCTTCCGACACGACCGACACCACCGACACCACCGACCCCACCGGCACCGCCGCTCCCGTCGAGGCGCGGGGCTGGGTGTTCGCCCCGCCGATCACCACCGACACGGCCCAGGCGATGGCGACGGCGTCGGTCACCAAGGCGTGCACGGCGCTGCCCGCGGCGCCGGCGTACGGCAGCCCGTCGGCGGGCGTGCTCTGCGCGGGCGACGTCGTGCAGACCGTCTCCTTCCGCGGCCTGTTCGGCGACGCGTGGCTGGCCTGCAGCCTGACCCTGCCCGCCGACGTCGCCCAGGACGAGCTCGTCGACCGTGCCGGACGCTGGTGCGTCGCGGTCGCGCAGGCGGCGTCGGTGCCGCTGACCTGATCGATCGGGCACAGTTGCCGGGACTTCGTCCTGACCTGCGCAGCGGCCCTTCAGGGTGGTCCCCCGCCGAGCCGATCGTGTCTCCATGCACGCCCTGCGAAGAGGGACCCTCGGGCTCGCCGGCCTGGCACTGGCCGTCGGCATGCTCGCGCTGCCCGCTGCCGCGGCGCCCGAGCCCGACGTCCCCGGGCTGACCGCCGCCGAGCAGCGGCTGCTGGACTCCGACCCGTCGCTGGACGTGGCCGCGGACGGCACGCTCTACGCCGTCGACGAATGGCAGCCGCCGGCCGACGTGGCCGACGCGACGTCGTCCGACACCCCGCCGCCCGCGGTCGCCCAGACCCTCGCGGCCACCGCGGACGTCCCCACCTTCTCCCTGCACAGCCGCCCCGGCGCTGCCCGCAGCATCTACCTCGACTTCGACGGCGGCAGCCTGCTCGCCACGAACTCGTGGCTCCTCAACGGCCTCAACAGCCTGCTGTTCGGCGGCTGGTCGCTGGACGGGCTCGCGCTGCTGTTCTCCGACGCCGAGCAGACCGTGATCCGCGAGGTGTGGGCCCGCGTCGCCGAGGACTTCGCTCCCTGGGACGTGGACGTGACCACCCAGGAGCCCTTGTACGGCGGCCTGTTCCGGGCCTCGAGCAACGACCCGTCGTACGGCGCCCGGGTGGCGTTCACCAACGACGGCTCGGTGCAGACCCAGCTGTGCGGCGGCGGGTGCGGCGGCATCGCGTGGATCGGCACCTACGACGAGATCGCGTCGAGCGAGCTGCACAGCCCGGCCTGGGTCTTCCCCGCCTCCCTGGGCCAGAAGGCGAAGAACATGGCCGACGCGGCGGCGCACGAGGCCGGGCACACCCTGGGCCTCTCGCACGACGGCACCGGCAGCAGCGGCTACTACGCCGGCACCGCCCTGTGGGGCCCGATCATGGGCAGCCCCTACGGCGCGGCGATCACCCAGTGGTCGCGGGGCGACTACTCCGGGGCCAACAACCACGAGGACGACCTCACCGTGATCGGCGCGCACGGCCTGCCGCTGCGCACCGACGACGCGGGCAGCACCCCCGCGACGGCCGCCGACCTGAGCACACTGCCCGACGACGGCGGCATCATCTCGACCCCGGCGGACAGCGACTGGTACGCGCTGACCGACTGCCTCGGCATGCTCACCGCCACCGCCTCGCCGGCCGGCGTCGGGCCCAACCTCGACGTCATCCTCGAGCTGCGCGACGCCTCCGGCAACGTGCTGGCCTCCAGCGCTCCCCAGACGACCCGGAGCTCCGGCACGATCAGCGGGATGGGCGCCTCCCTCAACGTCCCCGTCGCAGGCGGTCCCTACTACCTGGCGGTCTCCGGGGGCGGCTCGGGCCCGGGAGGCGCCAGCGGCTGGACCACCGTCGGGGGTGGGTACGACGACTACGGCAGCCTCGGCCGCTACCAGCTCCTGATGTCCGGGTGTGCCGGTGGCACCGGAGTGCCCGTGCCCCCGGACACGGAGATCCCCTTCGACCCGTCCGGCACCCCCGATCCCCTGCCCCCCGGGCTGCCCACGTCCCGGCCGGGCACGCCGCACGCTCCCTCCGTGAAGAAGGGCGCCCGGGGCGGCCGGATCACCGTCGACGTGCACTGGACCCCGCCGGCCGACGGCGGCGGCACGATCACCGGCTACGTGCTGCAGGTCTTCCGGCTCGACAGGTCGGGACGGGTGCTGTCGCGCAGCAAGACGGGCGTGCTGTCCGGCCAGGCGAGCGCCGCCGCCGTCCGACTGCCCCGCAAGGGCCGCTGGGCCGTGCGGATCCGGGCCCGCAACGACCTCGGCTGGGGCTCGTACAGCCCGCGCTCGGCGGCCGCGAAGGGGCGGTAGGGACTCGGCGGAGCGAGATCCAGCAGGGTTGGCGCGGCGCGCGAGGGAACTCACGGTGTTTGTTTGGCGCTCGCTTCGCTCGCGCATGTCGGGCGCGCTTTTGCGCGTTGCCTTCCTCCGCTGCGCTCGCTGGCGCTCGCTCCGCTCCGTCCAGGCAACGCGGCGCGCCCGACGGAAAAACACTCAGCCGCATCTGATGCGCTGAGGCATCACGCGCGGCTGAGTCTCGTCGCGCCGCCCGCCGTTTCTGGACGGAGGAGCGAGCGAGGAACGAGCGAGCGGGGGAGGAAGAAACGGCGCCAAAGGCGGCGCGACATGCCGGAGCGAAGCGACGGCCAAACAAACACCGTGAGTCGCTCACGCGCCGCATCTACCCTGAAGCGTCAGCCTTCCTGCTCTGCCCCACGCCGCCAGCGGATCCCGGCCTCGAGGAAGCCGTCGATCTCGCCGTCGAAGACGGGCTGCGGGTTGCCGGTCTCGTAGCCGGTGCGCAGGTCCTTGACGATCTGGTACGGGTTGAGGACGTAGTTGCGCATCTGGTCGCCCCAGCTCGCGGCGACGTCGCCCTTGAGGTCCTTCTTGAGCGCGGCCTCCTCGGCCTTCTTCTTGGCGAGGAGCTTGGCCTTGAGGACGATCATCGCAGCGGCCTTGTTCTGCAGCTGCGACTTCTCGTTCTGGCAGGAGACCACGATGCCGGTGGGGATGTGCGTGAGGCGGACCGCGGAGTCGGTGGTGTTGACCGACTGGCCGCCGGGGCCGCCGGAGCGGAACACGTCGACCCGGATCTCGTTCTCGTCGACCTCGATCTCGTCGGTCTGCTCGAGCTGCGGGACGACCTCGACGGCGGCGAACGACGTCTGGCGGCGGCCCTGGTTGTCGAAGGGGCTGATCCGGACCAGGCGGTGGGTGCCGACCTCGACGGAGAGGGTGCCGTAGGCGTACGGCGCGTGGATCGCGAACTCGGCCGACTTGATGCCGGCCTCCTCGGCGTAGGAGACGTCGTAGACCTCGACGGGGTACTTGTTGCGCTCGGCCCAGCGGGTGTACATCCGCATCAGCATCTCGGCGAAGTCCGCGGCGTCGACGCCACCGGCGCCGGAGCGGATCGTGACGATGGCCTCGCGCTCGTCGTACTCACCGGAGAGCAGGGTGCGGACCTCGAGTCCCTCCACGGCCGTCTTGACCCGGGCGAGCTCGGAGTCGGCCTCGGCGAGGGTGTCGGCGTCGCTCTCCTCGGCGGCGAGCTCGGCGAGGACGCCGAGGTCCTCGATGCGCTGCTGGAGGCCGCGGAACCGCTCGACCTGGCCCTGCAGCGACGAGAGCCGGCCGGTGACGCGGGTGGCGTTGGCCTGGTCGTCCCACAGGTCGGGGGCGGCGACCTGCTCGCCGAGGTCGGCGATCTCACGCTCCATCCTGGGCAGGTCGAGGACCTGCTCGATGGTGTGCATCGTCGCAGTCAGCTGCTTGATCTCGGCGTCGTAGTCGGGGCCTGCCACAAGGAGCAAGGTTACGGCGCGCCGCCGCAAACGCCGAGCCGGGGCGACCACGGGCACCCACGAAGGTAAAGAAAACGTGAACCCTTCTCACAAAACCGGTGTGGACGCGGTCACAACCTGCTTGAATCCGGCTCACTCCCTCCGCCACACGGTCCCCGTGTCCGTACCTCTCGGGTGGCACCCCCCTCCTGACGGGACGGTGACGCATGCTCCCTGCGCCGATCGACAACACACTCCTGCCCGGTGGCCGCCGACGCGCGGCCCGAGCCTTCCGGCGACGGATGGCCTGGCTCAGCGTCCTCGCGACGATCGTCGCGGGGCTGGTCACGACCACCGGCGTCGCGCCCGCGAGCGCCGCGCAGGCCGGCGGCGACGACGCCGTCGCGTGGAACACCGGGTGGGCGTGGACCTACGCGACGACCTTCCGCTACACCGCGGACACGGCGGACGTCACGATCAACGAGAACGTCACCTACACCGTCGCCGGCGTGGAGACGTTCCAGGGACACAGCGCCTACAAGCTGAACATCACCGGCACCATCACCGGCGGCGGAGGCAGTGCCGCGGTGGACGGCATCGGGACCGCGAACCTCAGCAACTTCTCCGGGTCGGTGAGCGGCACGCGGTACGTCCGCCGCTCCGACCTGGCGCTGCTGCAGGAGCAGCAGCACCAGAACCTCAACGCCAAGGCGTCGATCTCGATCATCTCGACCAACATCACCGCAGCGGTCGACCTGGTGATGACGCCCCGCGGTGGCTGGCGGGCCATCGACTTCCCGATCGAGGCCGGGCAGAGCTGGCAGACCGACGTCGACGTCGACTACGACGGCGGCTTCAGCTACAACGCCGGCAGCTACGGGAGCGGGGCCGACACGTTCAACGGCGTGTTCTCCCTCGACGCCCCCGCGAACGTCACGAACGCGACCGCGAGTGTCCCCGCGGGCAACATCGCGACCAGCAAGGTCCACTCGCAGAGCTCCGACGGCTCACTCGTCAGCACCCACTGGTGGTCGCCGAACCACCGCAACGACGCACAGGAGTACCTCAAGCTCCCGCTCGACGGCGCGACCCTGACCCTGGACCGCAAGCTGTCCAGCGCGACCACCCCCGCCGCGTCGACCACGCTCACCGAGACCATCACGCCGTCGCTGACCTGCGCCGGCGCGGACGTCACCGTCGCCGGCAGGCTCAGCACGGGCACGGCCGGCGTACCGGTCAGCGTCCGTCTCGACAAGTCGCCCCTGTCCCCGGGGCAGGGCAGCACGACGACCACCACCACGACCGCGGGCGGCAACTACGCGGCGACCCTCACCGCGCCGAGCGAGACCGACGGCCTGCAGAAGAGCGGCGTCCGCGGCTCCTGGGGCGTCCTGGTGACCGCCGGTGGCGTCACCACCGTGGCCACGCTCGTCGTGACCCCGAAGAACTGCAGCACCCTCGCGTACGGCGGCGACACCTCCGCCCCGCAGGGCAGCACTGCCACGGTCCGGGCCACGCTGACCGACCGCACCGGCGCGAGCGCGGCCGGGCGCACCGTCACGTTCAGCCTGTCCGGCGGAGCGACGGCCGACGCCACGACCAACGCCTCCGGTGTCGCCGAGACCCAGATCTCCGTGGCGGGACCGCCGCGGACGGCGACCCTGACGGCGTCGTACGCCGGCGACGGCGGCCACGAGGCCGCCTCGACGCAGACGGCCTTCACCGTCGGCACGATCCCGACGACCACCGCCGTCGTCGCCCAGCCGGGCGTGGTGACCATCGGCGACCCGGTCCGGTTCACCGCGACCGTCGCGCCGAGCCATGGCGGCGACCCGGGCGGCACCGTCCTGTTCAACGTCGACGGCGCCGACTTCGGCTCCGCCGTCCCGCTCAGCGGCGGCCAGGCGACCAGCGCCCAGCTCTCGACGCTCGGCCTCGGCTACCACACCGTGATCGCCACCTACAGCGGCACGGCCGACCACACCGGCAGCACCTCGAGCTCGGTCACCTTCCGGGTCCGCGAGCCGCTGCTGGCCACCAGCACCTCCGCGTCGGTCTCTCCCGGCTCGGCGGTCCACGGCCAGCCGGTCACCCTCGCGGCGAGCGTGACCACGGGCGCCGGCACCCCCACGGGTGACGTCGTGTTCACCGTCGGCGGCACCGAGGTCGGCCGCGCCGGCGTCGACACCGACGGCAACGCCTCCACCGTGGTCACCGACCTCCCGGTCGGCTCCAACCAGGTGGTCGCGAGCTACACCGGCGACGACGTGTACGCCGGCAGCACGGCCACCCAGCGCACCGTGAACGTCGCGAAGGCGGCGGTCTCCGTGGCGCTGGCCGGCCCGTCGGGCAGCTCGGTCAGCGGCCAGGCGCTGAGCTACACGGCCACCGTCACGGTCGAGGCTCCGGGCGGCGGTACGCCGGCCGGCCAGGTCCAGCTCCTCGTCGACGGCAGCGAGGTCGGCAGCCCCGTCCCGCTCGACAACGGCGTCGCGGTGTTCGCCCCGGTCACCTCCCTCGGTGCCGGCACCCACACCGTCGAGGCCCGCTACGCCGGCAACGCCGACTACCTCGGCGGCTCCGACCAGCGCGAGCAGGACGTCGACGCCGCCGACACCACCACCGTGGTGCAGGCCTCCCCGTCACCGTCGGTGCAGGACCAGAACGTCACCCTCACCGCCTCGGTCGCCGCCGTCAGCCCCGGCGCAGGCGCGCCCACCGGCACGGTGACCTTCTACGCCGGCACCGAGTCCCTCGGCGCCGTCCCGCTCGTTGCCTCGGCCTCGGGCAGCGTCGCCACGCTCGACGTCGACGACCTGCCGGCAGGTACGCACCAGCTCACCGCCCGCTACGCCGGCGACGCCGACTACCGCGCGAGCGAGTCGGAGGCCGTGGCCCACTCGGTGATCCCGGGGACCGCGGTGGTGGCGACCACGACCACGCTGACGTCGAGCGCCAACCCGTCGACGTACGGCGCCGGGGTCACCTTCCGCGCGAGCGTGACCGCCGAGGGCGACACCCCGACCGGCACCGTGCAGTTCTCGCTCGACGGCCAGGACCTCGGCGCCCCGGTGGCTCTCGAGGACGGTGTCGCGGTGAGCCCGCCGGTCGACTCCGCGGAGCCCGGCGACCACACCGTGATCGCCAGCTTCGAGGCGGCACCGGGCTTCTCCGGCAGCGGCGACATCCTCACCCAGTCGGTCGGGACCGGGACCGCGGACGTGGCTCTCGCGTCCTCGGCCGCCTCCTCAGGCGTCGGCGAGGGCGTGCAGTTCACCGCCGAGGTCACCTCGGACGGCGGACTCGCCCCGACCGGCTTCGTGCAGTTCTCGGTCGACGGCCACCCGGTCGGCGCCGCAGTCAGCCTGGTGGACGGGGCCGCGACCAGCGCGACCCTCGCCGACCTGGCGCCCGGAAGCCACACCGTCGGGGTCCTCTACTCGGGCGACCTGCGCTACAGCCCCGGCACAGCCGAGCTGACCCAGGTCGTCGGCGTCATCGCGACCACCACCGGGCTCGCCCTCGACCGCGACTTCTCGGTCTACGGCGACGCCGTCACCCTGACCGCGACCGTGACCCCGGCCGAGGGCCGGCTCGGCTCGCCGACGGGCACCGTGCGGTTCACCGAGAACGGGCAGGTCGTCGCGACGGCCACCCTCGCTCCCGGCGCGAACGACACGGCGGTGGCGACCGCGACGGTCTCCGGGCTCGGGGCGGGCAGCCACACGATCAAGGCGGAGTACGCCGGCACCAACCGCTTCGGCGCCAGCACCTCCGGTGCCCGCAGCATCACGGTGGCCAAGCAGCCGACCGCGATCCAGGCCACGCCCGCAGTCGTCTCGCTGACGCCGCTGCTGCTGCCACTCGGCCAGCTCCGGGCGACGGTCACCGCGGGCGGCAACCCCCTGGCCGGCGTACCCCTGGAGTTCCGGGTGGGCACCAGGCTCGTGTGCACCACGGTGAGCGACGAGTCCGGGTTCGCCGTGTGCAACGCGGCGCCCCAGCTCCTGCAGCTCACCCTCGCCGGTGGCTACAACGTGACCTACGCGGGTGACGCCAACCACCTCTCCTCCACGGCGCACGGCGCCCTCCTGAAGTGAGGCGCGCTCCGATGAAAGGAACCTCTGTGCGGCGCATGATCGCGGCCCTCGCGGCCACCACCCTGGGGCTCGGGATCCCTGTCGTCCTCACCTCGTCGGCCTCGGCCGACATCACCTCGCCGGCGGCGAACGCCGTTCTCCGCGGCAACGCGACGCTGGCTGCGAGCGGCGCGAGCGACGGGACCGGCTGCCTCAGCGGAAGCAGCCCGCAGACGACCCTGCAGCTGATCAACAGCGGGGGCACCGTCGTGTTCGAAAGCGTCCAGGGCGGCACCGGCGCCAAGAGCGTGGTCGTGGACACCCACGGCTACGCCAACGGCGCCTACACCGCCCGGGCGATCGAGCGGAAGCGGTCCGGCTTCCTCTACTGCACCAACTCGACCAACACGACCAACCGCTCGGTGACGATCGACAACATCACCCAGATCGCCTACACCGGCGCCACAGAGGGTGCGCAGAACACCTCGGTGAGCGTGTCGGCCAAGCTGACCGACCCCAACCTGGCCGCCTCGGTCCTGCCCGGACGGGTCGTCACGTTCGCCCTGTCCGGCGGTACGTCGGTCAACGCGACGACCAACGCCAGCGGTGTCGCCACCGCGAGCCTGCCGGTGGCGGGCCCGCCGCGGTCCGCCACCGTCACGGCGTCCTTCGCGCAGACGGCCTACTACAAGGGCTCCTCGGACCCGACGTCGTTCGAGGTGAAGAAGAACCCGACCACGACGACGCTCCTCCAGCCCTCACCGGTGGTGCACGGCGAGGCGGTGTCCTTCACCGCCCAGGTCGCGCCCGTCAACGGCACGAGCACGCCGACCGGCACGATCCAGTTCACCGTCGACGGGGACGACTTCGGCGCCCCGGTGACCGTCTCCGGCGGGTCCGCCACCACGCCGCCGACCACCACGCTGAGCACCGGCGAGCACACCATCGGCGCTCGCTACAGCGGCGACGGCAACCTGGTCACCAGCGACGCCGCGGCCAAGCAGCTGACAGTGGGCAAGGCGCCGACCAGCACCGCGCTCACCAGCACCGGGTCCCCCACCGTCAGCGGCCAGGCGGTCACCTTCACCGCCACGGTCGGCGTGGTCTCCCCCGGCGTCGGCGACCCCGCCGGCGGCGTCCAGTTCAACGTCGACGGCGAGCCGTACGGCACCGCCGTCCAGCTGGCCGGCGACGACACCGCGGAGCTCAGCATCAGCAACCTGGCTCCGGGCAACCACACCGTGCAGGCGACGTACAACGGCAATGGCGACCTCGCCACCAGCACCTCAGCCGAGCTCACCCACGGCGTGGACCGCGCCGACACCTCGGTGAGCGTGAGCACCTCGAACGCCGATGCGGTCGCGGGCGAGCCCCTCACCTTCACCGCCGACGTCGCCGTCGTCGGGCCCGGTGCCGGCGACCCGAGCGGCAATGTCCAGTTCTTCGCCGACGGCGACCCGATCGGCTCGCCGGTCCCGCTCAACGGCGGCAGCGTCGTCTCGGCACCGGTGAAGCTGGATGCCGGCGACCACGTGATCACCGCGAACTACGAGGGCGACACCCGCTTCGCCGGCGCCACCGCCTCGCTCGACCAGGAGGTCGCGGCGGCTCACACCTCGACCGAGGTCGAGGTCTCCCCCAGCCCGTCGGTCTTCGGCCAGGCGGTCACCGTCACCGCGACGGTCACCCCGGTCGCGCCGGCCACCGGCGAGCCCGGCGGCGTGGTCCAGTTCACCATCGACGGCCAGCCCGGCGCGTTCGTCACCCTCGCGGGCGGCAGCGCCGAGATCACCACGAGCTCGCTCACGCGGGGCACCCACCAGGTGAAGGCGACCTACCTCAGCGCCGACCCGAACTTCGTCACCAGCACCTCGCCGGTCGTGAGCCACACGGTCAACAAGGCGGCGACGAAGACCACCGTCACCAGCAGCGCCGCGACCTCTGTCGTCGGGCAGCCGGTGACGTTCACGGCCACGGTCGGCGCGCTCGCGCCGGGCGCCGGCTCGCCGTCGGGCACCGTCACCTTCACCGACGGGGACACCGTCCTCGGCTCGGCCCCGGTCAGCTCGGCCACCGGAGGGATCGCGTCGATCACCATCGACTCGCTCTCCGTCGGCCAGCACGCCGTGGTCGCGACGTACGACGGCGACGACAGCTTCACCGGGAGCAACGGGTCGGTCGCGCAGAAGGTCCAGCGCGCCCAGACCTCGACCGTCGTCTCGTCGACGACCAACCCGTCGCAGCCGGGTGCCGCGGTCCGCTTCACCGCGACCGTGAGCCCGATCGCGCCGGGCGCCGGCGTCCCCGGCGGCACGGTCCAGTTCAAGGTCAACGGGGCTCCGCTCGGGGCACCGGTGGGCCTCGTCGACGGCGCGGCGACCAGCCCCGACTTCGCGAACCTGTCGCCCGGCACCTACCGGATCTCGGCCGTCTACAGCGGTGAGCCGCGGTTCGTCGCCAGCACCGGCCTGCTCGACCAGGGCAACGGCCAGACCGTCACCAAGGCCGGCTCGGCGACCGAGCTGGTCTCCGACGACGCCGAGGCGGACGCCGGGCAGACGGTGACCTTCACCGCCACGGTCCGCGCGGTCGCCCCGGCCACCGGCAGGCCGACCGGCGTGGTGCAGTTCTGGGACGGCACCACCCTGCTCGGCGCGACCAGCCTGGCGCCCGCCTCCGAGGCGAGCACCAGCACCGCCACCTTCGCCACGGCCACGCTGGCCCCCGGCGCGCACGAGATCCGGGCGTCGTACGGCGGCAGCGTCACCTTCGAGGGCTCCACCGAGTCCACCTCGCAGCTGGTCGGAGCCGGCGTCACCGTCGTCGGGATCGTGTCCAGCGCCAACCCGTCGACGTACGGCGACCGGGTCACGCTGACCGCGACCGTGGCCGACGGCGCCCCGGCTCCGGGCACGCCCACCGGGACGGTGACCTTCCGGTCCGGCGGCAACGTCATCGGCACGGTGCCGCTCGCCACGGTCGAGGGCCAGCAGCGGGCGACGCTCGACGTCGACGGCCTGGCCGCGGGCAGCTACACGCTGACGGCCACCTACTCGGGTGACGCCACCCGGGCCGGCGCCACCTCGCCGGAGCTGAGCCAGGTCGTGGAGCGGGCGGCCACCCACCTCGACGACCTCAGGGTGATCACGACCGACCTGTTCTCACCCCGTCAGGTAACGGCGGTCCTGCGCGGGCCGGGCAACGAGCCGATCGCCGGGCAGACCCTGGTGTTCTCGACGAACACGACCGTCTCGGCGGGCTACCTCGAGCTGTGCCGGGCGGTCACGGACGTGAACGGCCGCGCGCAGTGCAAGGTGCCGCCGGCAGCCCCGGCGTACCTGAACACCGACGGGTTCACCGCGACCTTCGGTGGCAATGCGGACTACCTGCCGACCACCGACCACGGCGGCGGCCGCTGATCGTCAGCAGGTCCAGCAGCGAGGGGCGCGTCCACACCGGGCGCGTCCCTCGTCGTGTGCCGTGGGTGCCTACGCGTCCTTGACGTCGATCGAAGCGAGCATCTGCTCGATCAGCTGGTCGCCGTCGGCGAGGCCGGCCGGCACCTTGAACTGGAGCAGGAAGACCCGGTCACCGACCACCGCACCGACGACGTAGTGGTGGAGGTCGTCGGTGCGACCGTCGAGCACGAAGCACTCCACCCCGTCCAGGACCCGGTTCGCGACCCGCTTCGGCGCCGCCGGCTCCGTGGACAGGGTCCGCTCGAAGGAGTCCCCCTTGTCGTCGGTGTCGCGCCCGGGCAGGTTGGGAGCGTCCACCAGGCCCACGCTCAGGTTTGCGCCCGTGTCCGAGGGAAGGAGGGCGACCACGTTCACCGCGGTGTCGGTCACCCGCCAGTCCGGCGAGTCGGTCAGCCGCATGCTCACCGTGGCGACGCCGATCTCCTTGCCCGTGGCGGGCACCACCGACGGCGTCTCCGACGCGGACGACGTGTCCGACGACGTGGCATCCGGGGTGCTCCCGGCACCGCCCGTCGCGCTCGCCGAGGGCGTGCTGCCGCCGGCGTCGGGGTCGTCGTCCGTGCATGCCGCCAGGCCGAGCACCAGCACCGCTGCCGGCACCAGTCGCAGCACCCGAGAGATCGTCACCACTGCGCTCCTGTCACGATGGGAGTCCTCAGTGTGACATCACCGTTTGGGCGGCATCGGGGCTGGGTAGCCGTCCGGGCGTCGACCATCCTCGGGACCACGAAGGACAATGCCCATGCTTCCCGACGCACCTGCTTCAACTCCGATCTTCGCGCCCATCTTCACCGCGCCCATCCTCGCCGGCGTCGAGAGCGCGGTGCTGTTCGTCCTCCAGACCGAGGTCGCGGCGGTCCACAAGATCCTCACCGAGCAGATCACGGCGCTGCAGAACCTCGACTTCCCCGACAAGGGTGCCGTGCCGGCCGGGTCCTACGGGCAGGGCCACGAGTCGTACGTCCTCGCGACCGAGCACAAGCGCGCCCACGGCGTCATCGTCGACTCGCTCGTCGAGATGCGCGCCGACCTCGGCGCCTTCCAGGACGCGATCCTCGCGGCGCAGGCCGTGATCGGCGAGACCGACGAGCAGGCCGAGACCGACCTCCAGAAGGCCCTGGCCCGCACCCAGGGTCTCGACCTCGGCGTGAACACCGACAACGACGACGACGGGGTGAACTACTGATGGGCGAGCAGCATCTCAACGACCTCAAGCGCCGCCGGTATGGCATGTACAGCGACGACATCTTCGACGCCCAGTCCTCCTGGTTGGCAACCTCGGACTCGCTGGTCCTGATCCACGACGCGCTCGACGACGCCGCCAAGGCCATGCCCAACAAGAAGATCGGCGGCGAGGCGATCCTCGAGAAGGCGAGGATCGCGTTCGAGGAGGCAGCCAAGCGGGTCGGCCAGCGGCAGGTCCAGATCTCGGGCGTCGCCACCGCTCTCGGCGGCGCCTACCCGGCGATGGTCGCCGTCGAGGAAGCCGCGGACGGCGCGCCCAAGGTCACCGCGACCGACCCCGGCCCGGCCCCCGGCAAGGACGCCACCACGCAGGAGATGAACGACTGGACGGCCAAGAAGCTGGAGTACGACAAGCAGACCGGCGCGGTCGACACCGCCGACAGCCAGGCTCGGGTGAAGGTCGAGACCCTGCTCAAGGAGTACGCCACCACCGTCACCGCGCTGCAGAAGATCGAGGGCCAGCCCAAGGTCCCGGAGGACAACGGCGGCGGCGACCCCGGCCCCGGTGGTCCGCGCTACCAGCTGCCGCCGCGCTCGACGCCGGTCGGCACCTGGATCGGCACCGACGACCCGGACGACGACGGCACGCACATCCCGAAGGATCCCCGCGACCCGGACTACCCGGACTATCCGGACTACCCCGGCTACCCGGGCGGCCACGTGCCCGGTCAGCCCGGCTACACGCCCGCGGCGCCCCCGATCGACACCTTCACCCCGACCCTGCCGCACGCGCCGGAGGGTGGCGGCGGTGGCGGCGTCGGACCTGCGGTCCTCGGCGCCGGGGCGGCCGGCGTCTTCGGCGCTCCCGGCCTGGCCCGCGGCCTGCGCAGCCTGGTCGGCGGTCGTGGGCTGAGCGGCAGCAGCGTCGGCGCGATCGGCTCCAGCAGCCGCGCGGGTGCGCCCGGCTCGCTGGGTCGTGCCGGCGCCGGTACGCCGGGCAGCCCGGTCGGGCGCGGCACGGGCCGCGGTGGCGGCACGGGCCGTGGCGGACGCGGCGGCGCCGGTGGTCGTGGCACCGGTGCGGCGGGCGCGGCCGGTGGCCGCGGCCGGCGTCGTGGCGACCAGCAGGACGGTCAGGACCGCGACCTGTTCGACGACGGCGAGGAGTGGATCGACGACGAGGGCGCCACGCCCGGCGTCCTCGACTGACCCGCACCAGCCCAGCACACGAACGACGCCCCGGCCGCATCGGCCGGGGCGTCGTTCGTCGTCACACCTCGCTCAGCAGCTCGACGCGTGCTTCGCCTTGGCCGAGGCGAGATCGGCGTCGGCCTTGGCGAGACCGAGCTGGGCCGCGGCCACCGCCGACCGTGCCTTCGCGAGCTTGGCCTTGAGCTTGGCGACCTTCGCCTTCTTGCCCAGCTTCTTCGCCGCCTTCTTCTTGGCCTTCAGCTTGGTGACCTTGGCCTTGGCCTGGACCAGGGCGGCGGTCGCGTCGGCCTGAGCGACCGTGGCGGCCGCGAGGGCGGTGCTGGCCGTCCCGCAGCCCGGGCTCTGCGCCGCCGAGAGGACGAGGACCGGGGCCGAGAACGCCGAGCCGTCGAGGTAGCCCGCCCGCTTCGCGGTCACCTTGACCGTCAGCTGCTGGCCGGCCGCGGAGGAGGGGACGACGAGGAAGACGCCGGTCCCGATCGGCTGGGCCGACCCGGAGCGGTACCACTCGACGTCGTATCCGGACGCGTCGGCGGGCCACGGGTTCCAGGCGCCGACGCTGGCCCCGATGAGGTCGCCGACCTTCGGCAGGCCCGACCCGGGGGCGAGCAGGATCTCCGGCGCCCGGACGTTCTGGACCGCGGTCGTCCCGGGCGTCTCGATCGTCACGTCCGCGGAGTGGGCGACAGCGTCGGTGTAGCCCGCCTTCTTCGCGGTCACCTCGACACTGAGCTTCTTGCCGGCGGTACCGGCCGGGACCACCAGCTCCTTGGCCGTGCCGACGGGGGTAGCACTGCCCTCGACGAGCCAGCGGTAGTCGAAGTCGTCGGGACCGGCGGGCCAGACACCTTCCCAGGCGACGACCGTCGCGCCCGGGATCGCCTTGCCGTAGACCGCGGGCGCGGACACGGCGTGCAGGGTGCCCTCGGCGACGACGTCGCTGGGGTCGGAGGTCGCCTCGCCCGACGTGTAGCCGTCCTTGGCCGCGACAGCCCTGACCGTGAGCGTCTTCCCGGCGGCCGCCGGCGGGACGAGGACGAACAGCTCCGTGCCGGTGTGGAACGGCTGCGACGCCCCGGCGACGAACCACTGCAGCGTGACGCTGTCCGGCTGCGCACTCCACACGCCCGGATGGGCGCCGACCACCTGGCCGACCTCGGGGTCCGGGGTGATCGCCGGCGCGACGAGGTTCTCGACCACCTGCGTCCCGCCGGCCGCGAGGACCGGGCCGCGCGGAGCCGAGTACGCGTAGGCGTCGGTGAGCCCCGGCTTGCTGCCCTTGACGACGACCGACAGCATCTCGCCCTCGGCATCCGCCGGGATCTCCAGGCTGGTCCCGGTCCCGTTGGGAATGGGGGTCTCGGAGCCGGAGCGGTACCACTCGACCGTCTTCGTGACGTCGCCCGGATCCCAGGTGCCGGTGTTCACGGTGACGGTCGCGCCGACCTGGAGGGTGCCCTCGATCGACGGCGCGGTGAGGTTCTTGACCGGGTTCGCGGGCGCGGTGACCGACACCGGCTCGGAGGAGACGACCGCGTCGTCGTACGCCGTCTTGGTGGTGGTGACCTCGACGGTCAACTCCTTGCCGGCGGCGGCTGCCGGGACGACGAGCGTCTTGCCCGTGCCGACGGAGGCGCCGTCGACGATCCAGCGATAGCTGGTGGTGGCGGGCGCCGGGAACCAGGAGCCGGGCCACGCCTCGACGGTGCCACCCACGACGGGCGAGCCGAAGATCGCGGGCTCCTCGACGTTGTGCAGCGTGCCCTTGACGACGACGTCGGAGCTGGCAGAGGTCGCGGTGGCGTCATCACGCCCGGCCTTGTGGGCGGTGACCTTCACCGTCAGGGTCTCGCCGAGCGCCTCGGGCGGGACCGGGACGGCGAGGTCGGAGCCGGTGTGGAACGGCGTGGACGACCCGGAGCGGAACCACTCCGCGGTGATCGAGTCGGGCTCCGAGCTCCACACACCCGGGTGGGCCAGGGCGAGCGCGCCCACCGCGGGGTGCTCGCTGATCGCCGGCTTCGCGACATTGGTGAGCGGTGCCTCGCCCGGGGCGGCCACGGTGACCGGGTCGGACGTCGCGGCCCCGTCGTTCCACTCGGCCTTCGAGACGGTCACCTCGACGGTGATCGCCTTGCCGGCGGCCGAGGCGGGGACGACGAGGTCCTTGGCCGTGCCGATCGGCGCGGCGGTGCCGGCCTCGAACCAGCGGTAGGCGTAGGTGTCGGGAGTCTCGGACCAGGAGCCCTCCCAGGCGGCCAGCGTGCTGCCGACCTCCGGCGTACCGAAGATCGCGGGCTTCGCGTAGGCGATCGGCGTCCCGGCGAGGACCGGTGCGCTCGGCTTCGAGACCACGGTGGTCGGCGTACGGCCTGGCGCGGTGGCGGTCGCCGAGACCCGCAGCTTCTCGCCGAGTGCCTCGAACGGGACCATGAGCACAGACCCGGTCCCGAGCGGGTCGGTCGAGCCCTCGCGGTACCAGGTCAGCGTCACCGTGGCGTCGCTCGGGGTCCAGAACCCGGGGTGCGCGAACGCGGGCCGGCCCACGGTCGGGCCGTCGTCGGGCACCGCCGGATCATCGAAGATCACCGGCGGGACGCCGTTCTTCACCGGCGTCGGGTCGACCGCGTGCGCGGCCGGCGAGGTGGCCGCGGACACGGCCACCAGGCCCAGCAGGGCCACGGCCGCGGCCAGCAGCATCGACAGCAACCGCCGGAACACCGGCACAGCCGGACGGCTGCGCGCCGCCCCCAGGAAATGCGGACGCATCAATCGACTCCCCATAAGTCGTTTCGTGCCCGAGGGCACAGGATTCGCGCAGAGTACCGACTGATCCCGCGCTCTGGTGGCGGTTCAACGAAACCGGTGTGCGGAGGTCACTCGGCTCGGTCGGCCTCGGGATCGACCACGGCGGAGCCGACCGCGCGGACCGTCGGGTCCGTGGGGGCGCCCGGGAGGTGGAGCGGCAGGTCGACCGGGGCGACCAGCTCGACGACCAGCCGGTCGCCGTCGACACGGACCGTCGCGCGCAACCCCGGGTGGTCGGCCGCGGCACCGCTGTCGCGCAGGTAGGACCGGACCGCCGTCTCCGCCTCGGCACGCGAGATCGCTAGGTCGCCGGTGGCCAGCCCGCCGCCGTACGCGTCGGAGCCCTGGGCCCCGAGGTCGGCGCCCTGCAGCGCGGCGCCGTCGGCGAGCGCGTCGAGGCGCTGACGGGCGAGGTAGGCCGCACTCGCGTCCACCACGACCGCCACGAGCAGCAGCACGATCGCGGCGAAGGCGAGGACGAGCGGGATCGAGCTGCCGCGCTGAGGCCGGGTCATGGTCGGGTGACCTCCTGGTAGCGACCGATCGGGACGGTCTCCTCCGCGTCGAGGGCGAACCGCGGTCGACCGAGGCCGAACAGGTCGGGCAGCAGCGGCAGGTCGACGGCCGACGCGATGCGCACGGTGATGACGGAGGTGCCGGTGTGACAGGCGCGGGGGTACGGCGAGCAGGTGATCGTGACCTCGAGCGGCACGTCGCGCAGCCCCTGGTCGGCGAGCGCCTGCCGCGCGACGGCACGGGCCCGCCGCTCACCGGCCGCGTCGTCGGGGGCGAGCGCGTAGGCGCGGGCCGCCGCCCGGGCCGCGCCGCTGACCCCGAAGGAGCCGCGCTGCACCTCGAACACCGACAGCACCACCCACAGCAGCGGCAGCAGGAGCAGCAGGCCGAGCCACACCATCTCCACCAGGCCGCTCCCCCGCTCGCTCCCGGTGCTCACCGCGGATCCTCCTCGATCGCCCGGCCGGTCACGGTCATCGCGACCGCCGGCCCGCCGATGCCGAGCGCGGGCACCTCGGCGCGCACCACGATCTCGATGCCGGGGGCGCCGTCGACCAGGACCCGGTGCACCTCGACATCCTCGGCGTAGCGCCCCGCCAGGGCATCGGCGATCTGGGCCCGGGTCCGCGCCACCCCGTCGCCGGGCTCGCGGTCCGCGGTCGCCGCCAGCCGCGCGCCCTCGGACGCGGCGGCGGCGAGCGTGGCGCGCACGTGGAGCACGAGCGCCACCTGGATCAGGCCGAGCACGAGCGGCACGAGGATCAGCGAGACCAGGGTGAAGTCGACCAGCGCCGAGCCTCGATCCGTCCTCGCGTGGCGGGTCACCGCACGGAGTCGAGTGCGGACTGCAGGATCCCGACCAGCTGCGGCTGGGCGATGCCCCACAGGGCCACGCCGATCGAGATCGTCATGATCGTGATCAGCACCCAGCCGGGCACGTCGCCTCGCTGGTCGTGGAGTCGCTTGCGTCGTCGATGCACGGTGGTTCCTTCCCGAGATGGCATGGATTCAGTAGCTGAGGGACAGCCCGATCAGGCCGGGCCAGAAGGCGAAGAGCACGGTCGTGGGCATCACCAGGAACACGACGGGCACCATCATCGCGATCTCCTTGCGGGACGCCTGCTCGATCAGCTCGCGACGTCCGGCCTCGCGGACGTCGGCCGCCTGCGCGTGGAGGACGTCGGCCAGCGGGGTGCCGCGCTCGATTGCGACGGCGATGCCGTGGGCGAAGCGGGCGACGACGGACAGTCCCGTGGTCGCGGCGAGGCGGTCGAAGGCGTCGGCGACCGGCTCGCCGGTGCGGACCCGGGCGAGCACGTCGCCGAGCTCGCGGGACAGCTCGCCCCCGCTGCGCCGAACCACCCGGTCGAGCGCACCGACCGGGCCCTCGCCCGCCGCGACGCTGAGGGCCAACAGCTCGGCGACCGTCGGGAACTCGGCGAGCATCGCGGCCTCCCGCCGGCGCACCTGCGCACTCAGCCGGTTGTCGCGCAGCAGCACGCCGCAGGCGAAGGCGCCCACGCAGGCCAGCAGGAGGGGCAGCGGTGAGCTGGGACGGGTCCAGGTGCGGAGCACGCCGTACGCCGCGGCGATCGCGAACCCGACCAGGCCCCACTGCACCTGCTGCACGCGGAACTCGTGGAGGCTCAGCGACGAGGCGGACCGGGCCAGCCGGCGCCGGACCGAGGGGGCGCCCCCGACCACGCGCTCGACCCCGTCGGCGGCGCGGCGCAGCAGGGGGCCGAGCAGGAGGGTGGCCGTCGAACGGGCGCCGGCCGGGGTCGTCGTACGGCGGGCGGGGGTGAGGTCGCGGACGTAGGGCAGCACCCGGTCCTCGAGCCGCGGGCGGCGGATCGCCACCGCGCGGGTGGCGACGAGGGCGAGGCCGAGACCGGCGACGAGGCCGAGCAGTGCGCCGGTGACCGCGGGGTTCAACGGAGGATCCGTCGCTCGGCGGGGAGACGGCCGAGCCGCATCATCAGCCGGTAGGCGACCACGCACGTCGCCGCGCCCACGGCGAGGACGACCGCGCCGGCCGCGGACTGGTAGCGCTCGATGACCGTCGGCTGGGTCGACATCACCAGCAGCACGACCCACGGCGCCGCGACCGCGACCCGGGCGCCGTTGACCGCCCAGGACTGGCGGGCCTCGAGCTCGGCGCGGGTGCGCAGGTCGTCACGCAGGTAGCCCGACAGGTTGCGCAGCAGCCGGCCGAGCTCGCCGCCGCCGACCTCGCGGGCGATCCGCAGGCCCTCGACGACGCGGTCGCCGACCGGGTCGGCCAACCGGTCCCTGAGCCGGTCGAGGCAGTCTCCGAACCGGCCCGAGACCTGGTAGTCGAGGGCGAACGCGTCGAAGGCCGGTCGCAGCGCGTCGGGGCCGCGGACGGCCAGCGCGGCGACCGCGTCGGGCAGCGACATCCCCGCACGTACGGCGGAGGCGAGGTCGTCGACCGCCTCCGGCCAGACCTGCGCGAACTCGCGCCGGCGGCGTCGTACGCGACCGGCGACGGCGGCCCACGGCAGGTACGCCGCCGCCGCGGCCAGGACCACGGCGATCGGCACGGTTCGGGTGAGGCCGAGGACGAGGACGAAGCCCGCGACGCCTGCGCCGACCGACAGCAGGGCCAACGAGCGGGGCGCGACCTCGCGCAGCCCGGCCTCGGCGAGCAGCCGCTCGGCCCGGCCTTCGGAACGGGGCGCGCGCTCGGCCTGCGGCCAGCGGAACGCGGCCCACAGCAGCAGGCAGCCGAGCCCGAACCCCAGCCCGACCAGCGCACCCACGTCTCAGCCCGCCTCTCGGTCCGCCTCGTGGAGCAGGCCCACGACGTCGATGCCGAGCCGCTCGAAGTGCTCGAGCCTGGGCGGCAGCCCGATCCCCCGCCGCAACGCCCCGTCGCGCCAGTCGAACACCGGCTCGGTCTCGATCACGTCGCCCTCCATCCGGCCCGGGACGGCGACGATCTCGGTGACCCGGCGGGCGCCGTACGGGTCCAGGGCGATGTGGACGACGAGGTCGACGGACGCGGCCACGGTGGGCACGACGAAGCGCGCGGAGATGTTCTCCCCGGCCAGCAGCGGCAGCGTGCACGCCTTGGTCAGTGCCTCGCGGGCGCTGTTGGCGTGCAGGGTGCACATCCCGGGCAGGCCGGCGTTGAGGGCGAGCAGCAGGTCGAGGCACTCCTCGGCCCGCACCTCGCCCACGATGAGGCGACTGGGTCGCATCCGGAGCGACTCCTTGACGAGGTCGCGGAGCCGGACCTCACCGGTGCCCTCGAGGCCCTCCTGCCGGGTCTGCAGGGCGACCCAGTCGGGATGCGGGAAACGGATCTCGAAGACCTCCTCGGCCGAGATCACCCGCTCCCCACCGGGGATCGCCGCCGCGAGGCAGTTGAGCATGGTGGTCTTGCCGGCTTGGGTGCCGCCGGTGACGAGGATGTTGAGACCGGCGCGGACCGAGGCCTCGAGGAAGCGTGCGGCGTGGGGCGTCAGGGTGCCGAGCGCGACCAGCTCGTCGAGCCGGGTCGCCCGGACCACGAACTTGCGGATGTTGACCGCCGAGAAGCCCCGCGAGATGCCCTGCAGTACGACGTGGAGGCGGTGCCCGGCCGGGAGCATCGCGTCGACGAACGGCCGGCTGAGGTCGATCCGGCGGCCGGTGGACTTCAGCATCCGCTCCACCAGCTCGGCGACCTGCGCCTCGGTCAGCACCAGGTTGGTCAGCTCGTGCCGGCCCTGACGGGCGACGAAGACCCGGTCCGGACTGTTGATCCAGACCTCCTCCACCGTGGGGTCCTCGAGGAACGGCTGCAGCGGCCCGAAGCCCGCGACCCGGGCGACCAGCTCGGCCACCAGCGCGTCCGGGTCCGCGACCGGGGCGACCACACCGGTCAGGCTGCGCTCGTCGTGCTCGCGGACCAGTCCGGTCGCGAGGCGTCGTACGGCGGCCACCTCGCGCTGCGGGTCGATCCCGTCACGGCGTACGGCGGCGCGCAGGTCCTCGTCGAGGCGCGCCACCACGTCGTCCGACGCCGGCGCGACCACGACGGGTGGCTGGAGCAGGGCCATGGCGACTCCCCCGAGATAGGACTGCTACTGGCTGGCAGCACCGTAGGCCACGATCCCGCCGTTGGGTAGGGGCCCGGACGTCGGCTGTGGAGAACCGCAGACCTCGCGAGTATGCGCGGAGGAACCTGCCCGCACATCGTCACTTCGGACCATTGCTGGCCCTTCGCGCACTGCGAATAGTTCGAGGCGAGCACTCGAACGACGGTCGGACTCGGATGTCCGTGAAGGAGAGCAGACGACCATGAAGATGACGGGATTCGCCAAGCCGGCCGGGGACAAGGCGTACTTCTTCCTCGGCAGCCACTACGTCCGCTACAACGTCGGCGGTGACCTGCCGGAGGGTGTCGAGAGCGGCTACCCGCTGCCGATCGCCGAGCAGTGGCCGGCCCTGCCGTTCGGCTCCGACATCGACGCCTGCCTGTCGTGGAGCGACGGGTCGGTGTACTTCTTCCGCGGCGACCAGTGCGTCCAGTACGACGTCGCCAACGACGCGGTCCTCCAGGGCCCGACCGCGATCGCCGAGATGTGGCCGGGCGTGTTCGCCGACGGAGTCGACGCCGCGGTGCTGCTCTCCGACGCCATGGTGCACTTCTTCCGCGGCAGCGAGGTCGTCGTCTGGAACGCGGCCGACGGCAGTGGCGTGATCGACGGTCCGCAGCCCATCTCCTCGGTGTGGAACGGGCTGCCCGAGCCGGTGACCAATGTCGTGCGGTGGTGGGCGAGCGAGGACGTCTACTTCTTCTCCGACACCCAGTACTGGTCCTACGACTTCGCCAGCGCCGCGCCCTACCCGGAGTACCCGGCCGAGATCGCCGGGAACTGGACCGGGCTGCCCTTCGCGGACAGCCCCGCCGCTCCGGACGACGGCCCGGCACCGGTCCCCGTCGACGGCACCCCGGCCCGGGCGATGTCGGTCGACGAGGCCCGCGCCGAGCTGCAGGCGGCGATGGACGCCGGGGAGATCCTCTGGGCGCCCTCCGCGATCCCGGGCCGCGTGGACCTCGACGGGCTGGTCCCGTTCAGCGGCGAGAAGCAGGACGGGAACGTGGCCGGCGTGGTGATCCGCTACAACCCCGGGACGCCGCAGGGCCCCAACGCGCCGGACCGCCTCGACCCGCGCAACGCGCTCGCGCTCGTCCGCTTCTGTCGCTGGCTGAGCCAGGCCTGGGGCGTCACCGAGCTGCACCACCTCGGGATCGACGGCAGCGCGCCGGGCCAGCGCGACGACTGCCACGGCCAGGGACGTGCCGTCGACTTCTCCGGGGTCGTCGGCACCAAGGACGGGACGGCCTACGCCCTCAGCGTCCTGCGGGACTGGGGAATGGTGTCGACGCTCTCGACTCCCGGAGGCATCTGGCAGCCGACCGGCACCAACCAGGTGCACTTCCGGCTCGACGAGGCGCCCGGATCGGAGCTCGCCCGCGACTTCTTCCGCTCGGCCTACGAGTTCATCGCGGGCCAGTGGCAGGACCACTCCCCCAACCCCGACGGCCCGGCCGAGCCGAGCACCATCGGCTCCGGCACGTTCATCATGAACCCCGACCACCCGACGTCGAACCCCGCGCCGGGAGCGAAGAACGGCCGCGAAGCCCATGCCAACCACCTGCACATGCAGATCGGTGTCACCGGCACCGCCTGATCGGGGGAACCATGAGCGCCAAGGCCTACTTCACCCACGCCGGCAGCTATGCCCGGTACGACGTCGGGCTCGACGCGGTCGACCCGGGCTACCCGCGCCGGCTGTCGGCCGGCTACACCCACATCGGCGGCACCGGGTTCGAGAACGGCATCGACACCGCGATCGACCTGGGCCACGGCAAGCTCTACCTGTTCCGTGGCGACTCCTACCTGCGCATCGACAACGAGACCAACACCGTCGAGGCCCGCGCGACGATCGCCGGCGCCTGGCCGGGCATGGCGGAGCGCGGGTTCGGCGACCGTCTCGACGCGGCCTTCTGCTGGAACGACGTCCAGGCCTTCTTCCTCAAGGGCGATCAGTACCTGGAGTACGACATCGCCAACGACACCGCCGTCGACTCCGGGCTGATCGCCGACTCCTTCCACGGGCTGGCCGAGGTCGGCTTCGCCGACGCCATCGACGCCGCGGTCAACTGGGGCAACGGCAAGGTCTACCTCTTCAAGGGCGACAGCTACGTCCGCTACGACCTCGCGACCGACCAGCGCGACGGCGAGCCGACACCGGTCGCCGGCATCTGGCACGGCCTCGAGGCCTTCGGCTCGGTCGTCGACGCCGCATGGGTCAAGCAGGACACCGCCCCGACCGCGCCGTTGGAGCCCGGCGACCACGTCTGGTGGTGGGACGGCCGGATGTCGGCCGCCCGGGAGATCCCACGCTGGCTGTGGTTCCCCGGCTCCACGAGCGACACCGACTTCGAGGACCACGGCAAGGAGATCTTCCAGTACGTCGTCCACGCCGACGGCACGATCCTCGCCGGGCAGCCGCAGATGAGGGGATTCCCCGGCAGCCAGGCCTGGCTCAACCGGAACCCGGGCAACATCACCGGCGCGGCGGGAGGGACCGACTACGGCCAGTACCCCGGGAAGTTCAACTGGCACGGCTTCCTCGTCTTCCCCAGCCGCGACACCGGCTTCGCCGCGATCGGGACGCTGCTGCGCAGCCCCCTCTACCGCGACCTCACCCTGCTCGCGGCGTTCGAGAAGTACGCACCGGCCAAGGACGGAAACAAGCCGGAACAGTACGCCGCCGACGTGGCCGCCGCGGCCCGTGTCTCGCCGGCGACCACGATCTCCGCGCTCGACGACGCCCAGCTGCTCCTGGCGCAGCGGAAGATCGAGCAGGTCGAGGGCACCCTCGTCGGCTGGACCTACGCACCCGACGGCACCTTGCTCGCCGGACCGGAGGGCGGGCCGGGCCTGCCCGACGACCTCCGCGCCCTGATCGGGTGAACGCCATGACCATCGACGACGTGCGCCTGCTGCTCGTCCGCCCCGCGGACCTGGCGGTCGCCGCCCTGCGGTTCCTGGGCTTCGAGGCCGGGCCGGCGGGTGTCACCGCCACCTCGGCGACGGCGCGGATCGAGGTGACGCTGCCTCCCCAGGCCACGGCCGAGGCCCCGTGGGCCGCCGGTGTCCTGTCGGTCGCGAGGGTCGGCGGGCCCAGCCGGCTCACGTTCGCGGTCGCGGCGGGCACCGTCGTACCGCTGACGGCCGACGGCGTGCTCTCGGCCCTGGCGACGGCACCCGTCGTGCACGACGACGCGCCGAGCGGTGCGGAGCCGCTGTCGGTGGAGCTGCCGTGGCACATCAGGTTCGCCCCGCGACCCGCGGTGGCCGGCGACGTCCTCCGGTGTGACCTCTCGGCCACCTCGCCCCTCGCCCCGAACGGGGTGAGCGGCCTGTGGCACCTCCGCCTCGAGGCCGCCGGAGGGCTCGCCCTGGTGCCGATCGGCACCGACCCGGACGTCGAGGGCCTCCTCCCCCCGCTGGACCAGGGACACCGCGACATCCTGTTCGCCCAAGCGTCCGCGCCCGCCGCGCCACCGACGGCTCCCTACCTCGACCTGAGCCCGCTGGGCGGCACGATGTCGGCGAGCGGTGACTGGCCGGCGTTCTCGTGGGACCACCAGGTGGTGCTCGGCCGCGACATGGCGGTGCGCACCGAGAGCCGCGGGCTGCTGTATCCCTTCGGGCACCGGGCGGTGCTGGTCAAGACGTCGCAGCGCCAGCTGCTGCCCGCGGGCGGTGGACCCGCCGATGCCGGCCTGCAGGAGGAGAGCTGGCTGATCGTGGCGGACCCGGTCCGGGGCAGGTCCACCGACGCGGTGCTGGCCCGGCAGCTGCCCTTCGACGAGGTGGAGGTCCTCGAACGGGTGGTGCCGCTCGGCGTCCCGGGCGAGCGCACCGTCGTCTCCCGGCAGCGACTGCCCCAGAGCCTGGACGCCCTGCACGAGGAGAAGGTCGGGCTCCAGCAGCAGCTGCAGGAGGCCGAGGCCGCGATCGCGCCCCTGGTCGAGGAGACGAGGCAGGCCATCGCCGCGGGCGGCGAGGCGGAGAAGGCGGGGCCGGCCTCGCAGCTCGCCCCGATCCTCGACGAGATCGGGCGCCAGCAGCAGCGCCAGGCCGACTCCGCCGCGTGGGACGCGGCTCATCCGCCGCACTTCGAGATCGAGGAGGTGACCTTCATCGGCCCCGACGGCGAGCCCTCGACGACGACCCAGCAGGTGGAGGTTCCCGGCGATGCGAACCCCGATCCGTGGGGGCAACGGGACCAGGACTTCCTCAACGGCCTGGTGGCGCAGGCCGGGCCGCTGGAGGCGCAGATCGCCGCCATCGACGAGAGCACCCGGGTGGCGATCGAGGCACTGGTGGACGAGGACTCGTTCCTCGCCGCCGGCGGTGCGCTCGGGGACGCGGTGGCGCGGGTGCGCCAGCTGCGGGTCGACGTACCGCGTCGCGTCAGCGAGATCGAGGCGGTCGAGGCGGAGGCGCAGCAGGTCCATCCGGTGGCCGTCTGGCCGCTCGGGCAGGACGGTACGACGCTTCGGCTGCCGATCCGGTGCGACGGCCTGCACCTGACCATGCCGGTGCTGTTCCTGCACGACGAGGACCTCGGCGAGAGTGCCGACTGGCACGCGTTCGCACCGCTGTCGGAACAGGACGTCCGTGACGAGATCGCGCTGCGGTGGGGCGAGGAGCAGGGCCGGCACGCGGCGGTGCCGGGCATCCCGGTCGACCTGGTCCGCGACGCTACGCCGGCGCCCAACGACGTGCTGCCCGTCCAGCGGCTCAGCTTCGGTGGAGGGCACGACGGCTCCGGCTTCCGCGCGGTCGTCGAGGAGGCACAGGTGCTGCTCGCCGCCGTCCAGGAGCTGGTCCCGGGGGCCGACGGTGCCGTGAACGTCGCCTACCGCGAGGCCTACCGGCTCCGCGGCGAGGCCGAGCACGCCGTGCTCGAGCTGCGCGACCGGGTCGAGGTGAGCTTCCGGACAGCAGCGGACCGCGCCGGCGGCCTGGTCGCCCCCGAGTTCACCGCCGACGTACTGTCCCGGCTGCACGGCCCGGTGCCCGCCGGCGCGCTCGTCGGCCTGCTGCCGCAGCAGCCCGACCTGTCGACCGTCTTCGGCGCCACCACGCTGCTCGGCATGCCGCTCGGCGCACTGCTCGCGCCGCTCAGCGAGGCGGTGCCCAAGCCCCTGACCATCGTCCCGGAGCCGGGTGGCGGCGCCCGGATGTCGTGGAGCGACCTCACCCTCGAGGACCACGGCCCGCTGCGGGTCACACCGGGACGGACGAAGCTCGAGCTGAGCGTCGTCACCTCTCCGGCCGCGACCACGACCACCTGTCACCTCGACGAGTTCGCGCTGGTCCTGCCACCCGGTCCCGTCGAGCTGGTCCGGCTGGACTTCGCCTCCCTGCGGTTCACCCAGGAGCCCGGCCGGCCGCCCGACCTCGACGTCCAGGGGCTCAAGGTGCGCATCGGTGGCGACCTGGGGCTGCTCGAGGCCCTGCAGAGCGCGGTGCAGCTCGACGACGTCGCGCCGCGGGTGCGCACCTCGGCCGACGGGATGAGCGTCGACTACACGCTCGCGGTCCCCGAGGTCACCGCCGGGATGTTCCTGATGCAGAACATCGCGGTCCGTGCCGCCGTCGACGTACCTTTCGACGGCCGGCCGATCGTGACCACCCTGGCGTTCGCCAGCCGGGACAAGCCGTTCCACCTCGGCGTCTCGGTCTTCGGCGGCGGCGGCTACCTCGTGTTCGAGATCGACAACGGCGGCATCCGGACCCTCGAGGCGTCGCTGGACTTCGGTGCCGCCGTCGCGATCAACGTCGGGATCGCGAAGGCCGAGGTCCACGCACTCGGCGGCGTCCGGTTCAACCTGGTCGGCGACGAGGTCAAGGTCAGCGGGTTCCTGCGGATCGGCGGGAGTGTCGACGTCCTCGGTCTCGTCTCGGTCACCGTGGAGCTCCGCGTCGAGCTGACGTACGACGCACCGCGTCTCACCGGCAGGGCCACCGCCGTGATCGAGATCGACGTGACGTTCTGGTCGGGCTCCATCGAGCTGGACAGCGGGGAGTACACCTTCATCGGCGGAGCGGAGGCCGCGGCGATCCCACCGTCCTCCTCCATCTCCGTGCCGCCGCCCACGCTGCCGGACTGGCAGAGGTACCGCGACGCCTACGGTGCGGCATGAGCCGCCTGATCCTGGTCCCGGTCCCCGGGACCACCGCCACCGGCTCCCCCGTGGTCCGGGTCGTGGTCGTTCCCGAGCTCGACGCCGCCGACTCGGTCGCCGCGACCCCGCTCGCCGACTGGCCCGGGCTGCTCGCCGACGCGTCGTTCGAGGTGACGGTCGACGCCGGCACCCCCACGGCCCAGCCGGCCCAGCCGGTGCAGCCGGTGCACGAGGCCGACCCGGCGGCCTGGACGGCGTTCTTCGCCGCGCTCCCGGTCCTGCCGGTGGGCACCCCGGTCATCGGCGCCGCGCCGACCGTCACCCGGAGCACGGCCCAGGCGGCCGCGGTCGAGGCCACCTACGCGGCTGCCGCGAACGCCTCGCTCACGGCGGGTAGCTCCGCGCCCGACTCCTTCCAGGGCACCGTGGCCGGCGAGCTCGCGGCCAACTGGGTCGCCGAGCCCGGCGACACCGCTGAGCCCGCACCCGCGCCGGCGACACCGCGCGGCGGCCGGGGCCCGGCCGACTTCCACCAGGTCCTGTCCCTGCTGCGCGAGCACCCCGCGGTGCTCCGCAACCTCGGGCTGGTCTTCGACCTGCCGCTGACCGCGGAGCTCGGCAGGACCGGCACGCTGCTCGTCCGGTGGCCGAACCCGCCGGCCGGCCTGCCCGAGGTCGTCTCGCCGCGTGCCGCCTACGAGGTGGACGAGAACCGCGGGCTGCTCCCGGCGTCCACCCGGCTGGTGCGCGCCGGCGTCCTGGACCTGGGCGACACGGCTGCCTTCGCCACCACCACGCTCGACGTGGACGGCGCCGTGGGCCGACTGCGCGACGCCGCTCGCACCGTGACCGCGCAGGTTCCGGCCGGCGGACCACCGGCGAGCCTTCCCGCGCTGCGCTCGGCCGGGGTGGTCCTGATGCGCAACGGGCTCGCCGACGACCTCGCGACCCGCAGGACGCGGGCGAACGCGGTGAACGAGGCGCCCTCGCTCGAGGAGGCCGAGCCGCTGCACGCCGAGGACCTGATGCTGGGGCTGCGGCTCGACGTACGACGACGCGGAGCGGAGACCTGGACCTCGCTGAACCGCCGCGAGGCGACCTACCGGGTCGGGGGCCGCGACCTCCCCGGGCCGCCCGAGGAGGAGGGGCACATCAAGTTCAACGCCGCCGTCCGGCACGAGGACGACGTGCTGCGCGCCGACGAGGTCGTGGCGCGCTGGACCGGGTGGAGCCTCGCCGCGCCCTCCTCCCGGCCGGACCGCCGCGGCTCGGCTCCCGAGCGCGCGTCGCTGCCGTTCGACTTCGACTGGACCTTCGAGGTCCCCCGCGGCTCCCTGCTGCCCCTCCGGTTCGGGACCAGCTACCACCTGCGCGCCCGGGTCGCCGACCTGGCCGGGACGGGCGTCGTGCCGGAGGACCCGGACTCCACCCACGGCACGCCGGCGGTCACCTACGTCCGGCACGAGCCGGTGCTGCCGCCCACCGTGACCCTGGCCGAGGGTCACGACCCGACCGACCTGGGTCCGGGCGGGTCCGTCGACCACCTGGTGGTGCGCTCCGACGCGCCCGACTACCCCGCCAACCACGCACGGGTGCTCGCCGCGCCCCTCACCACGCTGGACATCGCCGAGCAGCACGGCATGCTCGACGGGTCGGACAGCACGACGTTCGGCCACGTCCTGCGGGCCCTGGAGACCGGGCTCCCCGACCCGGCCGCGGAGGGGATCACCCTCTTCCCGGTCCCGGAGCCGGGCAGCCTGGACGCCCGTACCGAGCAGCCCGGTTGGGCCGGCGAGTGGCCCGACGCGGCACCCAAGACACTCACGCTCGAGGCGGTCGAGGTGACGGCGGACCAGCCGGTCCGGCTCGACCCCACCGGCGCCGTCGTACGGGTGCGGCTCGCCCCCGCCGAGCAGCTCACCCTCGCCCTGTCGTCCTTCCTCAAGGACGGCTTCGACAGCCATCTCGCCGTCCACCACTGGCGCAGCGGGTCACCCGACGACGGCAATCCGGTGCTCAACGGCCGGCACCCGATGGCCTCCCCGGCGCACGAGCTGACCCTGGTGCACGCCGTACGACGTCCGCTGGCGGTTCCGTCCGGAGCACTCCAGCCGCAGCGCCGGCCCGACGGCACGTCCGCGGTCCTGGCTCCCAGCAGCCCGCTGCTGGGCGTGCACGCGAACAGCACGGTCCAGCTGCAGGTCACGGCGGCCTGGACCGAGGTCGACGATGACGTCCGCACCCCACGGAGCGGGGCGAAGGTTCAGGACGTCCTGATCGACCGCGGGGACGATGCCCTGCGCGCCGTCCTCGTCCACGAGCTCGGCGACACCCGGCACCGGCAGGTGGCCTACACGTTGACCGCCGTCAGCAGGTTCCGGCACCTGTACCGCCCCGACGAGGACGCCGCGCAGTTCGTCACCGTCGCGGAGCTGCCCGCGGTGAGCGTGCCCAACACGGCCCGCCCGGCGCCACCGGTCATCCACGCCACCGTGCCGGCGTTCGCCGACACGAGCCAGGACGAGGGCGGCCTGCTGCGACGTCACCGTCGCGGTGGCCTGCTGCGGGTCGAGCTGGCCCGCCCCTGGTTCCTCTCCGGCGAGGGTGAGCAGCTCGGTGTCGTGGTGGAGCGGTGCGAGATCGGCCGCGACCCGGTCTGGGACACGCCCCCGCTCGCGGACCGGGTGCTCTCCGCCTCGGACCTCGCCGGGACCCCGGTCACGGTCCAGCACCCCGAGGCCGGACCGGTGAGCGTGGTCGGGGTCGATGCCGCGCTCGTCGGCGACCGCTGGGCCGCCGACGTCGCGCTGCCCGGTCCCGCCGCGGCGTCCTACCGGCCCTTCGTGCGGCTCGCCCTGACCCGCTTCCAGCCGTCCAGCATCGACGACGCGCACGCCGTGTCGACGGTGGTGCGCACCGACCTCGTCCAGCTGCTGCCGGACCGCACCCTCACCGTCGACACCACCGGCGCCGATCTCGTCGTCACGCTGGAGGGTCTCGGACCCGCCGGCCCGGTCACCAACCGCGTCGACGTCGTCGTGGAGACGCTCGCCGGCGCCGGTGACGCCGAGGTCAGCGTGCTCGGCGCGGCCCCCGAGGGCCTGGTGGCCTGGACCGCCGTCGGCAATGTCGTCACCGGACGGCTCGGCGTGCCTATCACCGTGCCCAGGGCGACCGGCGACCGGATCCGGCTGCGGGTCCGCGAGGTCGAGGAGGCGTTGACCCTCGACGGCGCCACCGCCGCCTCGGGCGAGCTCGGCGAGCGGGTCGTCTACACCGAGCTCGTCCCCGTCCCCTAGGCCCCGCGCTGCGCGGCCTGGCGGCGCAGCTCGGCCTTGGCCAGCGCGTTCTTGTGCACCTCGTCCGGGCCGTCGGCGAAGCGCAGGGTGCGGATCCCGGCGTACATGTTCGCCAGCGGGAAGTCCTGCGAGAGGCCGCCGGCGCCGTGGACCTGGATCGCCTTGTCGAGGATCCACTGGACGGTCTCGGGGGTGGCGATCTTGATCGCCTGGATCTCGGTGTGCGCGCCCTTGTTGCCGACGGTGTCCATCAGCCACGCGGTCTTCAGCACCAGCAGGCGCAGCTGCTCGAGCTTGACCCGCGACTCGGCGATCCAGGTGCGGACCGTGCCCTGGTCGGCGATCGGGCGGCCGAACGCCACCCGCGACTCCGCGCGCTCGCACATCAGCTCGATGGCCCGCTCGGCGATGCCGATCGAGCGCATGCAGTGGTGGATCCGGCCGGGCCCGAGGCGGGCCTGGGCGATGCCGAACCCGCCGCCCTCCTCACCGATCAGGTTGCTTGCCGGGACCCGGACGTCGGTGAACCGCAGCTCGGCGTGGCCGCCGTGCTCGTGGTCGTCGTAGCCCATGACGTGCATGCCGCGCACGACCTCGAGCCCCGGGGTGTCGCGCGGGACCAGGATCATGGACTGCTGACGGTGCCGGTCCGCGGTCGGGTCGGTCTTGCCCATGACGATGAAGATCTTGCAGTTGGGGTTCATCGCGCCGGTGATCCACCACTTGCGGCCGTTGAGGACGTACTCGTCGCCGTCGCGGACGATCGACAGCCCGATGTTGGTCGCGTCGGAGGACGCGACGTCAGGCTCGGTCATCGCGAACGCCGAACGGATCTCCGCGTTGAGGAGCGGCTCGAGCCACTCCTTCTTCTGCGCCTCCGTGCCGAACAGGTGCAGCACCTCCATGTTCCCGGTGTCGGGGGCGGCGCAGTTCATGGCGGCCGGGGCGAGGTGGCCGCTGCGGCCGGAGATCTCGGCGAGCGCGGCGTACTGCAGGTTGCTCAGGCCGGCACCCTCGACGCCGGCGTGCTCGCCGGGGAGGAAGAGGTTCCACAGGCCCCGCTTGCGGGCCTCGGCGCGCAGCTCCCGGACGATCGGGGTGGAGTCCCAGGCCCATGGGTCGTCGAGCTCGGCGAGCTGCTCCTCGAAGACCGCCTCAGCGGGGTACACGACCTCGTCCATGAAGGCGAGCATCGTGGCCCGCAGCTCCTCGGTGCGGGCGTCGAATCCGAAGTCCATCAGTTCTCCTCCAAGTAGTTACAGCGCAGTGCGGTGAGGCCGGCGTCGAGCAGGGGGTGGATCGCGGCGCCGATGTCGTCGAACCCCTCGCCGACGGTCTGGCCGGCGAGGAAGCGGTAGTGGATGCCTTCGAGGATGGCAGCGAGCTTGAAGGCCGCAAGGCCGAGGTACCAGCCGAAGCCGGACAGGTCGCGGTCGCTGGCGGCGGCGTACCGCGCGACGATCGCGTCCTCGGCCAGGAAGCCGGGAGCGCTCGAGGCGTCCGCCACGGCCTCCCCGATCGACTCGGCGAGCCGGTGGTAGGTGAGCATCAGCGCCAGGTCGGTGAGCGGGTCGCCGAGGGTCGCCATCTCCCAGTCGAGTACGGCGGTCGCCCGGTCCGCCCCGTCGGTGGTGTCGACCAGCACGTTGTCGAGCCGGAAGTCGCCGTGGACGATGCCGGTCGCCGACTCGGTGGGGACGGTCGCGGCGAGCCGGCGGTGCAGCTCGTCGGCGGCGGGCAGGTCACGGGTGCGGGAGGCGTCGAGCTGCTTGCGCCAGCGCGCGACCTGGCGGCCGAGGAAGCCCTCGGGACGGCCGAAGTCGGCCAGCCCGACCTCCTCCGGCGCCACCGCGTGGAGGTCGGCGAGGATGTCGACGAGGTTCTCGGAGATCGCGCGGGTGCGGTCGGCACCGAGCTCGCTGAGCTCCGCGGCCCGGCGGTACGGCGTCCCGGTGCACCGCTCCATCACGTAGAAGTCCGCCCCGATGACCGCGGGGTCCGAGCAGAACGCGTCGGTGCGCGGGACGGGCACGGCGGTGCCCTGGAGCGCCGACATGACGCGGTACTCGCGGCCCATGTCGTGGGCGGTGGCGAGCACGTGGCCGAGCGGCGGGCGCCGCACGATCCACTCCGAGGAGCCGTCGGAGACGACGAAGGTCAGGTTGGACTTGCCGCCCGCGATCAGCTCTGCGGTGAGGGTCGAGCCGGCGCCGGGGACAGCGGTCGTCAGCCAGGCGCCGAGGGCGTCGAGGTCGAGGCCCGGCGGATTCACTCGACACCTCCGGTCAGCGTGAGGCCGCCGTCGACGACCACCGCCTGGCCGGTCAGCCACGCGGCGTCGTCGGAGAGCAGGAAGGCGACGACGCTGCCGATGTCGTCGGGCTCGCCGAGCCGCTGGAGCGGGTACTGGGCGGCCACGTCGGCCTCGCGACCCTCGTAGAGGGCGCCCGCGAACTTCGTCTTCACGACCGCGGGGGCGACGGCGTTGACCCGGACGTCCGGACCGAGCTCGACGGCCAGCAGCTCGGTCATCGAGATGAGCATGGCCTTGCTGGCGCCGTACATCCCGATGCCGGGGGCGGGCTTCACCCCCGAGACCGACGAGATGTTCACGACGGCCCCACCGTGCTCCTTCATCCAGGCCCCGTGCACCTGCTGGGTCCAGGCCAGGGTGGCCAGGCAGTTGACCTCGACGATCTTGCGCGCGGCGTCGAGGTCGAGCTCGATCATCGGCCCGTAGACCGGGTTGATGCCGGTGTTGTTGACGAGCAGGTCGGCGCTGCCGAACGTCTCGATCGCCTGGCGTACGACGTCCGCGCGGTGCTCCGCGTCGTCGGCCTTGCCAGCCACGCCGAGCGCCACCGCCGGCCCGCCGAGAGCGACCACCGCCTCGTCGAGGGCCTCCTTGCCGCGCCCGGTGATGACCACCCGCGCACCCTCGGCGACCAGGCGCTCGGCGATCGCGAGGCCGATCCCCCGGCTCGCTCCGGTGACGATCGCGGTCTTGCCCTCGAACCTGGTGCTCACGTTGCCTCGCTCCGATTGAGTTACTAAGCGCTTGCTTAGCGTGTAGCGTAACTGTGCACGGCAAGGCCGAACTCCGTCAAACCCCTGAGGAATGAGATGACCACCACTCCCTCCCGCGCCGAGGCCACCCGCGCCCGGCTGCTCGAGGCGGCCGTCACGGCGTTCTCCGAGAAGGGCTTCCACGGCACGACCACCCGCGACATCGCGGGCGCGGCCGGGATGAGCCCGGCCGCGGTCTACGTGCACCACAAGTCCAAGGAGGAGCTGCTGTTCCTCATCTCGCACGAAGGCCACCATCACGCGCTCGACGTCGTGCGCGAGGCGCGCGCCTCCTCGCCTGACCCGGTGGCCCAGGTGGCCGCGGTGGGACGGGCCTTCGCTACCTACCACGCCCACCACCACACGGTCGCGCGGATCCTCAACTACGAGCTCGCCGCACTCAGCGACGAGCACCGAGCGGTCATCGACGAGCTGCGCACCGGCATCGACCGCGAGCTGCGCGACCTGGTCCGCGAGGGGGTGCGGGCCGGCGTGTTCGACACGCCCGACCCGGCACTGGCCGCGACCGCGCTGGCGTCGCTGAGCGTCGACATCGCCCGCTGGTACCGCGAGGACGGCGAGTGGACGCCCGACCAGATCGGCGACTACTACTCCGACCTGTCGCTGCGCCTGGTCGGTGCGGACCCGGGGTCCGGTCGCACCTGACCCCGCGGATCAGCGGGCGACGCGGATCATCTTCTTGTTGACGAACTCGTCGATGCCGAGGGTGCCGAGCTCGCGGCCGTAGCCGGAGAGCCGCACGCCACCGAAGGGCAGCTCGACGGCCTCCAGGCCCACGCCGTTGACGAACACCATGCCGACCTCGAGCGCGCTGGCCACGCGGTCGGCCTGCTCGGGGTCGGTGGTGTAGACGTACGAGCCGAGGCCGTAGGGCGTGTCGTTGGCGATGCGTACGGCGTCCGCCTCGTCGGCGGCGCGGAAGACCATGGCGACCGGGCCGAAGAACTCCTGGTGGTACGCCGGGTTCTCGGGCGCGACGTCGGTGAGGACGCCGACCGGGTGGAAGGCGCCGTCGCGCTCGCCCGCCGAGACCAGGCTCGCGCCCGCCGAGACCGCCGCCGCGACCTGGCCGGCGAGCTCCTCGGCGGCACCGACCGAGGAGAGCGGGGCGCCGTTGCCGGCGGTGGCGATCTTGTCGTTGAGCAGGCCGACGAAGGCGTCGTACAGCTCGTCGACGACGACGAACCGCTTGGCGCCGTTGCAGGCCTGGCCGACGTTGCCGGTGCGGGCCGAGAGGGCGTCGTCGACGGCGCTCTCGAGGTCGTCGGTCGAGAGCAGCACGAACGGGTCGGCGCCGCCGAGCTCGAGGACGCACTTCTTCAGGTGCCGTCCGGCCAGCTCGCCGATGATCGAGCCGGCGCGCTCGGAGCCGGTCAGCGAGACGCCGTGGATGCGCGGGTCGGCGATCACCTCGGCGATCTGGTCGCTGGTGGCGTAGATGTTGACGTAGGCACCCTCGGGCAGCCCGGCGTCGACGAAGATCTGCGCCTGCAGCGCGGCCGAGCGCGGGCACTGGGCGGCGTGCTTGAGGACGATGGTGTTGCCGAGCAGAAGGTTGGGCGCGGCGAAGCGGGCCACCTGGTAGACCGGGTAGTTCCACGGCATGATCCCGAGCAGCGCACCGACCGACTGGCGGCGGATGAGCGCGTGGCCCTCACCGCTGAGCAGCTCGATCGGCTGGTCGGCGAGCAGGGTCTCGGCACGGTCGGCGTAGTACTGGTAGATGTCGGCGGAGAAGAGCACCTCGCCCTTGGCGGCGCCGAGCGCCTTGCCCATCTCGAGGTTGATCGCCTCCGCGAGCTCGTCGGCGCGCTCGCGGTGCAGCTCGGCGACCCGCGCGATCGCGGCGGCGCGCTCGGCCACCGAGGTCTCCCGGCCCCAGGTCTCGTGGGCGGCGGCCGCTGCGGCGACCGCCGCGGTGACCTCCGCGTCAGTGGCGGTCGGGAAGGTCTCGAGAACCTCGCCGGTGGCGGGGTTGCGGACGGCGTACTTGCTCATCAGGACTCCTGGTGGCGAGGGGAGGAGAGATCGACGGACACGCGGGGGTCGAGGGCGAGGGTGCCGGGATCGACGATGCAGGAGCCACCGTCGACGGGCAGCACCACGCCGTTGACGTACGACGCCGCGTCGGACAGCAGCCAGCCGACGGACGCCGCGATCTCGTCGGGGTGGGCGGCCCGGCGCTGGGGGACGACGGCCGTGGCGAGCCGGTAGGCGTCGTCGCGGGAGATCCCCCGCTCGGCACCCAGCTCGGCCATCTCCATGTCGCCCATCTCGGTGGCGGTCCAGCCGGGGCAGATCGCGTTGGCACGCAGCCCGTCGCGGCCGTGGTCGACGGCGAGGGACTGGGTGAGCAGGAGCAGGCCAGCCTTGCTGGCGGAGTACGCCGCCATCCCGTCGCTGGCGCGCAGCGCGGCGACCGAGGAGACGGCGACGACCGCGCCGCGCGCGGCGAGCAGGTGCGGGAGCGCGGCCCGGACGAGCAGGAACGGCGAGGTGAGGTTGACCCGGAGGGTGTCGTCCCACTGCTCGGGGGTGACCTCGTCGACCCGGCCGACGTGGATGATCCCGTGGTTGATCACGAGCCCGTCGAGCCGGCCGAAGGCGGCGATCGTGTCGTCGACGACCCGGGCGACGCCCTCCGCCTCGCTGACGTCGGCGACCACGACGTGGGCCTCGACATCAGCACGGGTCTCGTCGGCGACCGCGCGCAGCGGGCCCTCGCGGCGCCCGCAGATGACCACCTGGTCCCCTCCGGCGGCGAGCAGGCGGGTGACGGCGGCGCCGATGCCGGTGCCGCCGCCGGTGACGATGACGACCCTGCGGTCGGTGGTGACCATCAGCTCGTCGCCACCTCGTCGAGGAAGTAGTCGACCAACGCCGCCGCGCGGGCCGGGATGTCGGCGTCGAGCGAGCGCACGTGCTCGATCACGACGTCAGGGTCGAAGCCACGGCTGCGGGCATCCTCGACACCGCCGTCGTCGAGCCAGCCCTGGACGTTGTCGGCGTCGACCTCGGGGTGGAACTGGACAGCGAGGTTGCGACGGAGCACGAACGCCTGGGGTGCCGCGCCGTTGGCGCCGACCACCGTCGCGTCGTGCGGTGGCGTGAACCGGTCGGAGTGCCACTGCGTCCACACGCCCGCGACGGCGGGGACGCCGGCGACGACGCTGGGGCCGATCTCGGGGACCGGGGAGGCCGCGACCGACCCGCCGTGCGCCTGGGCGAGCATCTGGCCGCCGAAGCAGATCCCGAACACCGGGACGCCGGCCTCGTCAGCGCTGCGCAGCAGCTCGGTCTCGGGCTTCACCCACGACGCCACCGTGTCGCTGTAGGAGCTCCACCGTGCGCCGAGCACCAGGACGGCGTCGTACTCCCGCGGGTCGGGGAAGTCGAAGTCCACGCCCGGGTCGTCGATCCGGTCGGCCGGCACGACGCGGACGCTCTCGATCGCATAGCCGCGCTCGGCGAAGCGTCCCTCGATCGAACCGGCGGTCTCGAGGTAGTCGTGGCCGATGACCAGCAGTCGTCGCGTCATGCCAGTGCCTCGGCCCGCTTCATGACGTCCTTGCAGAACGCCTCCATCTCCTTCTGGTCGTCGATGTACATCGACGGCTTGATGCAGATGGTGGTGAAGCCCTGCTCGAGCTGCTCGGGGATCGAGTCCATCGACGCGCCGAGGTCGGCCCGCGAGCGGTCGTCGGGGAAGGAGTAGCGCACTCCCCCGACCATCTCCAGCTCCGCCATGTCGCGGCCGGCCTCGGCCATCGCGTCCTTGATGACCTGCAGGTCCTCGGCCGTGGGGCGGCCGAACGGGTGGAAGCCGTGGCCGTACTTCACGATCCGCTCGACGACCGCGCCGTGCGCCTTCTGGCCGCCGAACCACATCCGCGGCCCCTCGGGCCGGAACGCCTTCGGCTCGAGGTAGATGTCCTCGAAGTCGAAGTACTCGCCGTGGTGGGTGGCCGGAGACTGCCCGAAGACGAGCCTCATCACCTCGAGCTGCTCGCTGAGGATCCTGCCGCGCTCGCGGAACGGTACGCCGAGCGCGGCGTACTCGTCCTTGCTCCAGCTCACGCTCGGCTGCACGACCAGGCGTCCCTCCGAGATCAGGTCGAGGGTGCCGAGCTCGCGGGCCAGCATCAGCGGGTGACGCAGCGGCGCGAGCACCGCCGCACCGACCAGCCGGATCCGCTCGGTGACCGAGGCGATCGCCGAGAACAGCATCAGCGAGTTGGGCCAGGGCATCATCGGGTCCTGGTTGCCGGGCGCCGCGTAGTCACGCGGGTTGCCCATCACGCCCTTGTCGCTGGCGTCGCGGCCGAGGACGACGTGCTCGGAGATCATCACCGAGTCGAAGCCGGTGTCCTCCGCGATCCGGGACCAGGTGACCAGGTCGTTCAGGTTGCGACCGTCGGTGAGGGTCCAGTTCTCGCTGAGGATCATCAGCATGCGAGGTGCGGGCACGGCACGTCCTTCCAGAGCGGCGCAGGCTCAGTGGGTGTTCGAGAGGTCGGGCTTGCGGATGCCGCGGAACTCCCAGTCGCCACCCTTGGCGGTCGAGAGGACCTCCTCGCTCTCGGTCGGCTGCGCGCCGACGTCGCTGCGGATCGGGGTCGGGCCCTCGACGATGTGGTTGCGAAGGGTGCCGAGGCCCTCGACCTCGACCTCGACGACGTCGCCGGGGTAGACGGTGCGCGAGATCGCCGGGGTGCCGGACATCAGGATGTCGCCGGGCTGCAGCGTGATGGTGCGCGCGATGTCGGCGACGAGGTAGTGCATGTCCCACTTCATCTCGTTGGTGTTGCCGTCCTGGCGCACCTCACCGTTGACGATCGTGCGGATCCGCTTGTCGTGGAAGTCCCAGCCCTCGACGATGCCGGGGCCGACCGGGCACAGCGTGTCGGCGCCCTTGACCCGCAGCATCGAGCCGGAGTCGGTGTCGCGGAAGTCGTGCAGGCCGTAGTCGTTGCCGATGGAGTAGCCGCGGATGTAGTCGCCGGCCTCCTCGGGCGAGATGTTGCGCGCGGTCTTGCCGATGATGATCGCGATCTCGCCCTCGTAGTTGAGCCACTTGCAGCCCTGCGGGCGCACGACGGCCGACTCGTGCGCGTTGAGCGCGGAGACCGGCTTGTGGAAGTACGTCGGCGCGGGCGGCAGCTTGGTCATCATCTCCTCCACGCGCGAGGAGTAGTTGAGGTGGACGCAGACGATCTTGCTCGGCGTCACCGGCGGGAGGTGGGTGGCGTCGGCGATGGCGACGGTGCGGCCGTCGCCGGCGACGAGGGTCTCGCCGTCGCGGCGTACGTCGACGGCGTTGCCGTCGAGGAGGATCCGGCGGTACTCGGTGGTCATCTCAGGGTTCCTCTCGGTCGGCTCAGCCGGCTGCCGGTACGTCGGCACCGGCGCCGCCCATCTGGCGCACGTAGTCGGGGTCGGTGGGAGTGGTGCGGGCGGCGGGGAAGCCGCCCTCGGGACGGTCGAACCAGAGGTGGACCTGGCCGGTGCCGATGGAGTTCTCGTACTCGCCGTACTGGCGACCGGGCGCGGTGCAGTCGCCCTCGCCGAGAGCGCCGATCATCATCAGGTAGTGCTGGAAGCGGGCCTCGGGCTTGAACCGGTAGAACTCGTCCATCGTGTCGAGCACGCGGGCGTGGTCGCCGTTCTTGAACCAGTCGATCCGCTCGGCATCGGCGGCCGCGGCCTCCGGCGTGAAGAGGTGCTCGACGCCTGACGCCTCGTGGTCACGCAGCTGGCGCAGACCCCAGAAGGTGTGGGACATGGCGCCGGACGCGATGAGCAGGACCTTGCGGTCGGACTCGGCGATGGCCGCGCCGAGGGCGCGACCCAGCCGCAGTGCGTCCTCGCCGTCGGCGGTCTGGCACACGCCGATCGAGATCCACTTCTTCTCGGGCAGGCCCTGGCCGAGGTACTCCCACACATTGGTGGTGGCGTAGAAGATCGGCAGGCTGTGGTCGTCGATCGCGGTGATCCACGTGGAGTTCTCGGCAGCCTTGCTCGCGATCAGGTGCGCGAGCTCGGGGTCGCCGGCGAAGTCGTAGTGGCGCCGCTCCATGCCCCGGGGCAGCTCCTCGGAGGTGAACAGCCCGCTGCGGCGGTCCTGGGCGGTGACGACCCACTCGACGGTGGTCGCCCAGTGCGAGTCGAGGACCACGACGGTGTCGTAGTCGAGGACGTCGAAGACCTCGCGGCGCAGCTGCTGCAGGCCGGAGACCAGCGTGGTGTCCTCGCCGTTGTTGAGCTCGCGCCGGATCGCCTCCGGCAGCACGATCGTGGGGACGTGCGCGATCAGTCCCGCGCCGACGACCTCACCCATCAGGAATCCCCTCCCTGGTCTCGTGACGGTTGCTGCGCAACCTCCTCGACCTCCGGAGTCGTCCAGCCGGTCGGCGAGAAGACGCTGTTCTTGATGTCGGTGTAGAAGTCGAACGACCAGATCCCGCCCTCGCGTCCGATGCCCGACTTGCCGTTGCCGCCGAACGGGGCGTTGAGGTCGCGCACGAAGAAGCAGTTGACCCAGACGGTGCCGGCGTCGAGGGCCGCGGAGACCCGCTCCGCGCGGTCACGGTCGCCGGTGACGATCGTCGCGGCGAGGCCGAAGGGGGTGTCGTTGGCCATCGTGACGGCCTCCTCCTCGGTCTCGAAGGTGCTGATCGTGACGACCGGCCCGAAGACCTCCTCGGTCATGATCTCGGAGTCCTTCTTCGCGCCGACCAGAATGGTCGGACGGAAGTAGAGGCCGCCGAGCTCGTCGTTGGGACCGCCGCCGAGCAGCGGCTCGGCGCCGTCGGCGAGGGCCCGCTCGACGAAGCCGGAGATCTGCTCGAAGTGTCGGCGCGAGATCAGCGCGGACACGTCGGTGCCCTCGTCGCGGGGGTCGCCCTGGTTGAGCTTGGCGGCACCCTCGACGACCCGCTGGGTGAACTCCTCGGCCAGCGAGGAGTGGACGTACATCCGGGCGGCCTTGAGGCAGACCTGGCCGGCGTTGTCGAACTGCTCGACCGCGATCTCGACGGCGAGGTCGAGGTCGGCGTCCTCGAAGACGAGGAGGGGCGACTTGCCACCGAGCTCGTAGGACAGCGGCACGATGTTGGTCGCCGCGGCCTTGGCGATCACGCCGGCGGTGGGAACCGAGCCGGTGAACGCGAGCCGGTTGATGCCGGGGTGCGCGGTCAGCGGCGCGCCGGCCTCGGCGCCGGTGCCCTGGACCACGTTGAAGACACCGGCGGGCACGCCGGCCTCGTGCATGATGTCGGCCAGCAGGCTCGCGGTGAGCGGCGCCCACTCCGGCGGCTTGACCACGACGGTGTTGCCCGCGGCCAGCGCGGGGCCGATCCGCCAGGTGGCGAGCATCAGCGGCGCGTTCCAGGGCGTGATGATCGCGACGACGCCGGCGGGGTCGTAGGTGACCCGCTCGCGGTGGCCGCGGCCGGGGACCTCCATGTCGGGGTGGCCGAGCTCGTTCTCCGCGAAGTCCGCGAAGGCCCGGAAGTTCATGGCCACGCGCGGCATCACGCCGCGGCGGTGGCTGCGGATCAGCGAGCCGTTGTCGCGCGTCTCGACCCGGGACAGGTCCTCGACCCGGGCCTCGACGCCCTCGGCGACGCGGCGCAGGATCGCGCTGCGCTCTGCGACGGGCAGCGCCGCCCAGGCGGGGAAGGCCGCCCGCGCGGCGGCGACGGCGGCGTCGACCTCGGCCGACGTACCGGCTGCGACCTCGGCGATCGGCTGCTCGTCGATCGGCGAGATGTCGGTGAACGTGGAGGCGGAGGCAACCCGCTCGCCACCGATCCAGTGGCGGGTGTCGACCTGGACGCCGTCGACGTCGACCAGGAAGTCGGTGGTCTCGGTCATCGCGCTGCCTCCCAGGTGCCGTCGGAGTTCGTGGCCAGGGTCCTGCCGCCGTCCCAGACGACGCCGACCTGGCGGTAGTAGCCGCCGATGACCTCCTGCACCTCGAGGCGGTGCAGCTCCTCGGTCGGGGACTCGAACAGCTCGAGCTCGACGTCGCCGGAGTACGCCGGGCCGGCCTCGAAGGAGCTGGAGCCCGAGGCGATGAGCTCGGCGTACGCGTCCGGGGCGCCCTTGGCGATGCCCGGGTAGACGCGGTGGTGGGCCATCGGGTGGCCGTTGACGAAGCCGTTGGTGGGCGACTCGTCGGTGAGGGTCAGCACGGCCTGCGCGAGGCGGCGGTCGCCGGCGGCGAGGGTCGCACCGAAGACGCCGCCGGGGGCGACCTGTGGGGCGGCGTGGGCGAAGGGGTGCGGCCGGGTCTGCCACATCGAGCCGAGCTTCTTGGGATAGCCCTGGTGCATGCCGCGGGCGATCGCGAAGTCCTTGTCGACCCAGATGTAGACGCAGCGGGAGTAGGTCACGCCCTCGTAGGCGCAGCGGACGACGACGAACGCCTCCTTGTACTGCGAGCGCACCGGGTCGAGCAGCTCCTCGCGGGTGCCGGAGCAGGACTGCCAGTCGGCCCAGATCAGCGCGACGGCGCCCGGGTCCTCCGGGGCGAGCTCGAGCGGAGCCGGCAGCAGCTCGGCGACGCGGGCCGGGTCCGTGCGGTACTCCACCGTCAGCAGGTCGCCGGAGTAGTACCACGGCGGCGACGGGATCAGCGATGACTGGCCGGTCGCGGTGCGGGGGAAGAAGAACCCCTTCATGTCGTTCATCGGGCCTCAGCTCCGGTCGAGGATGTGCAGGTCGTTCGGATCCGTACGATAGCCACCCCGAAGACGAAAGACCACCCTTGCGCGGGAGATTTTCGGAGGATATTGTTCGGATCCAAACGATCTACCTGAACGGATGGAGATTCGCCGTGGACAAGCCGCCGTACGTCCCGCTGGACCAGGTCGACCTGGTCGACCTCGACCGCTTCGCCGGCCCCGAGGCCTGGGGCATGCTCGACACCCTCCGCGCGGAGGCCCCGGTGTTCTGGCAGCGCGAGACCGACGGTGGCCACGGCTTCTGGGCCGTCACCAAGCACGCCGACATCTGCGAGGTCGACAAGGACCCGGAGACGTTCACGTCGACCAACTTCGTGAACCTCGAGGAGGTCGAGCCCGAGCTGCAGGAGGCCCGCCGCTCCATCCTCGAGATGGACGGCCTGCGGCACCGCGCCCTGCGCAAGCTCATCTCGCGCGAGTTCAGCCGCCCCAACCTGATGCGCAACTACGAGGACCTGCTGCGCGACATCACCCGCGCCACCGTCGACGCGGCGCTGGCCAAGGGCGAGTTCGACTTCGTCGAGGACGTCAGCGCGGACTTCCCGATCCAGGTGCTGGCCCGGCTGCTCGACGTACCCCAGGAGAAGACCGGCCAGCTCATCGACTGGGGCAACGAGATCATCGGCTTCTCCGACCCCGAGCACGCCAAGATCCTGATCTCCGACGCGGAGAGCGAGCAGTACAAGCACCTGCCGTTCCGCTCCCCCGTCTCCCAGGAGGTCTTCGACTACGGCCGCGAGCTCGCCGCCGGGCGGCGCGGTGGAGAAGGGACCGACCTGGTCAGCCAGCTGGTCAACAAGATCCCCGAGGACGGCCAGGCCATGTCGGCCTCGGAGTACGACTCGTACTTCCTGCTCCTCGTCGTCGCCGGCAACGAGACCACCCGCCACACGATCACCCACTCGATGCTCGCCCTGATCGAGCACCCCGAGCAGCTCGCCAAGCTGCAGGCCGACCCGTCGCTCATCCCCGACGCCGTCGAGGAGTTCCTGCGCTGGGCCTCCCCCGTCTACCACTTCCGTCGTACCGCCACCCGCGACGTCGAGCTGGGCGGCCAGGAGATCAAGGAGGGCGACAAGGTCGTCATGTGGTTCGCCTCCGGCAACCGCGACGAGGACGTCTTCGAGAACCCCTACGACTTCGACGTCACCCGCAAGAACATCGACCACGTCACCTTCGGCAAGGGCAGCCCCCACCTGTGCATGGGCAACAACCTGGCCCGCATGGAGATCCGGCTGATGTTCGAGGAGCTGATCCCCCGGCTCGCGTCGATCGAGCTGAACGGCGATGTCCGCCGGGTGCGCAGCAACTTCGTCAACGGCATCAAGACGCTGCCGGTCAAGGTCACCACCAAGGACTGACGACCAGCTCCCCCGCTCCCTGCGAGACGGACCGAGGCCCCGCCGCCCCGACCGGGTGGCGGGGCCTCGGTGCCTCGGTGCCTCTCCGGCAGCGTGGGGCCGTGCGAGCGCAAGTAACACGCCGTCCACGCGACTACCCGTCGGTTTGTCAGCGAACCGGGCCCGCTCGAGCCGGATTCTGCTGAGAGGTGGCGAGTGGTCCGGCGAACAACGTGTTACACGGGATCGGCGCGGATCGGATGAAGCCGGCTGATCCGATCGACGCCGGTGAGGTCCGCCGGCCGTGGGGCCAGCGCCCCACGCCCGTCCTCACTTGTAACTAAGTGTTACGTCGTGAATTGCCCCACCACAGCGCCCGGGTAGTAGCCACAGCACCGAGGTAGTTGCCTGCGCACAAGGGCACGGCCGAACCGAGCGGACCAGCGGGACGCCGGCGCGACTACCCGGGCGCTCTGGCCACTACCCGGGCGCTGTCGCACCGAAATGCGCGACGTAACACTTAGTTACAAGGGGCCTCAGCCCTCGTCAGCCACCAACCGCCGCAGGATCTTGCGCACCTGCAGGGCGGCCAGGTCGGCGGCGACGTTGACGTCCTCGCCGTACCCGTCGCGGTCGATGACCTGCTGCATCGTCTCGAGGATCTCGCGCACCTTGAGGTAGTACGACTCGAAGATCGGCCGCAGCATCTCGGAGGCCTCGGCCCCGGGTGCGAAGTTGCGGCTCACCCGCCACAGGTGGCGGGTGTGGCGCTCGTCGACGGGGGTGACGGCGTGGGTGAACCGGAAGGTCTGGGTGCCGCCCTCCTCGGCCGGCAGCAGCACGTCCCAGCGGTCGGCCCACAGGCCGGGGGCGAGGAAGGCTCCCTCCTCGCGCTGCGGGTACGACGCCGTGGTGGACGCGCCGGAGATCTTGGCCTGCCACTCGGGCAGGGGCGCGGCGGGCCAGTCGCGGTGGAAGTGGACGGTGGTCTCGGTGAGCTCCACCTCGAGGGCGGGGGCGACGCCGGTCAGCGCGGGCGGCGAGATGACCGGGTCGACGACGGCGACGTGGGTGATGTCGGCGAAGTTGTCGTGCAGCAGGCCGACGCCGGCCGCGGTCTCCCACGCGCCGCCGAAGGTCTCCCACGCGGCATCGGTGAGCCACGGCGTGGAGACCGGCGAGCGCAGCGAGGCCAGGGAGGGCTCGCCGAGCCAGACCCAGACGAGGTCGCCCTCCTCGACGACCGGGTACGACGGCACCCGGGCGCCGTAGGGCACCTGGGCCTGGGAGGGGACCCGGACGCAGGCGCCGGTGCGGTCGTAGGCGAAGCCGGAGTAGCCGGACACGATCGTGTCGCCGTCGACGTGGCCGAGGCTGAGCGGGTAGGGGCGGTGGGCGTCGCGGTCGCCGAGGGCGACGACGCTGCCGTCGGACACCCGGAACAGGACGACGGGCGTGTCGAGCGCGCGGGTCCCGAAGGGCGCCTCGCCGACCTCGCCGGACGCGGCGAGGGCGTACCAGGCGTTGCGCGGGTAACCGGTGCTGCGGTCTCTCATCTCAGGCTCCCGTCAGAGGTCGAGCGTCAGGCTCTCGCCGCGGCAGCGGGAGACGCAGATCATCATGAACTCGTTGGACTCCTTCTCCTCCTCGTTGAGGATGGAGTCGCGGTGCTCGACGTCGCCCTCGACCACCTCGGTCTCGCAGGTGCCGCAGACGCCCTCGAGGCAGGAGCCGACGACGCTGACACCGGCCTCGCGGCAGACCTCGAAGATCGACTTGTCGGCGGGCACCTCGAGGGTGAGACCGGAGCGCTGGAGGACCAGCTCGAAGGCCGAGTCCTGCTCGTCGGCGGCGGGCGCCTTGGCCGAGAAGCGCTCCAGGTGGAGGCTGCCGGCCGGCCAGGAGGCGGCGCACCGCTCCTCGACCGCGTCGAGCAGTCCGGTCGGGCCGCAGGTGTAGACCAGCGTGCCCGGCGCCGGCGCCCCGAGCAGCGCGTCGAGGTCGGGGAAGCCCGCCTCGTCCTGCGGGAGGAGGGTCACCTTGTCGCCGTACGCCGCCAGCTCGTCGAGGAACGCCATCGACGAGCGTGACCGGCCGCCGTAGACCAGGCGCCAGTCGGCGCCGGAGGCCTCGGCCTCGGCGATCATCGGCAGCATCGGCGTGATCCCGATGCCGCCGGCGATGAACAGGTAGCGCGGGGAGGCGACCATCGGGAAGTGGTTGCGCGGGCCGCGCACCCGGACGGTGGCGCCCTCGTGCAGCTCGGCGTGCACGGCCTTGGAGCCGCCCCGGCTGTCGGGGGCGCGGAGCACCCCGACCCGGTAGGAGCGGGTGTCGGCGGGGCTGCCGCACAGGGAGTACTGGCGGACCAGGTCCTCCCCCAGCACCAGGTCGATGTGGGCCCCGGGCGTCCACGGCGGCAGTGCCGTGCCGTCCTCGGCGGCCAGCGTCAGCGTCACCACGTCGGTCGCGGCCTCGACGGCGGCGACCACCGTCAGGTCCGCCTCGAACTCCCGCACGATCGGTTGCGTCGTCACGAGCTTCTCTCCCCTCTCGCCGCCCACCTCACAGGTGGTAGGCGTACTCCCGGAACTCCCAGTCGGTCACCCACTGGCTGAACCGCTCCAGCTCGTTGCGCTTGTAGGCCACGAAGGTCTCGACGAACGCCGGGCCGAGGATGTCGGCCAGGTCCTTGTCCTCCTCGAGGGCGTCGATCGCGGTGGCGAGGTCGGACGGCAGCCGGTCGGCCTTGGTCGGGTCGTAGCCGTAGCCCTCCAGCTTGGCCGGCGGCGTCAGCTTGTCGCGGATGCCGAGGTACGCCGCCGCGAGCAGGCTGGCGATGGCGAGGTAGGGGTTCGCGGAGGCATCGCCGAGACGTAGCTCCATCCGCGAGGCGCGACCGCGCTCGGGCGGGATGCGGACCATGGCACTGCGGTTGTCGAGCCCCCAGTCGACCAGCCACGGCGCGAGCGTGTCGGGCCCGAACCGCTTGTAGGAGTTGACCGTCGGGTTGTGCAGCGCGGCCAGCGCCGGGGCGTGGGCGAGCACGCCGGCGATCGCCGCACGGCCGATCTCCGACAGCCCGTCGTCGCCGTCCGGGTCGTCGAAGAGCGGCTTGCCCTCGGCGTCGGTGGTGCTGAAGTGGATGTGGAAGCCGGAGCCGCCCTCGTCGTTGAACGGCTTGGCCATGAAGGTCGCCATCTTGCCGCGGCGCCGCGAGATCTCCTGCACGGCCGTCTTGAACCGGAAGGCCCGGTCGGCGGCGTCGAGCGCGTCGGAGTGCCACAGGTTGATCTCGAACTGGCCGCCCGAGAACTCGTGGTTGGCCGCCACCACGTCGAGCCCGTACGCCGACAGCTCGCGCAGCGAGGAGAGCAGGGTGTTCTCCGGGTCGCCCTTGAGGCCGGCCACGTAGACGTTGCCGGTGGCGTCGCCGTACCGGCGCCAGCCGTTGGGCTTGGTCTCGTCCTCCTCGAGGACGTAGAACTCGAGCTCCGGGCCGACCACGGGGTTCATGCCCAGCTCGGCGAACCGGTCGATGACCCGCTTGAGCACCTGGCGCGGGCTCTCCTCGGACGAGGAGCCGTCCGGGTTGTAGACGTCGCCGATGACGTGGGCGACGCCCGGCTCCCACGGCACCGCACGCGCCGTGGCGAGGTCGGGGACCACGACGATGTCGGGCAGCCCCGCAGACAGGCCGCCGGCGATGTCGATGACATCGCCCATCGGCGAGGTGGCGTAGACCGAGCGGCAGAAGGCGACCCCGTCGCCGACGGTCCGGTCGAACCGGTTGGCCAGGACGTCCCGGCCACGCTCGGTGCCGATCAGGTCGCTGTAGCCGATGCGGACGACGTCGATCCCGTCCTCTGCGAACTGCTGGGCAGCCACGCGCAGGGCGTTCTCGTCGATGTGCTCCACGGTCAGTCTCCGTTCGTCTCTCTCATCAGGTCCATCATCGGCCGGGGGCGGCGTCGGTGGCGAGGTGGTCGTCGAAGCGCTCCAGGTCGCTCGACAGGGCGTCGTAGACCGACGACCGGGAGTTGCGCAGGTAGAGGGCGTAGCCGATGCCGCCGACGAGCGCCGCGACCAGCAGCCACGGCAGCGAGTTCACCGCCCTGGAGTCGGATCCGGCGACGATCTCGAAGTGCTTGAAGGCGAGCGCGACGGCGAAGCACAGGCCGAGGAAGCCGAGCCCGGGCGCGATCAGGGTGGAGCCGATCCGCGGGTCGTTCTTGCGGCGGAAGTGGACCACGATCGACAGCGCGGCGAGCGCCTGCAGGACCAGGATGGCCAGGGTGCCGAAGCCGAGCATGCTCGGGACGACGGTCAGGATCGGGTCGGCGCCGGCGATCGCGAAGATCACCGCGACGGTGACCGCGAAGGCGGCCTGCACCGTGCTGGCGACGTACGGCGCACCGCTGGGCCCGGTCTTCGAGAGCACCTGCGGCAGGATCCGCGCCCGGCCCAGCGAGAAGATGTAGCGGCTCGAGGAGTTGTGGAAGGCGAGCATCGCGGCGAAGAGGCTGACCAGCAGCAGCCAGTTCATGACGTCGGTCAGGAAGCCGCCGATGTAGGTGTCGGCGAGGCTGAACACCAGGTCGCCGGTCGGCAGGTGCGCGATCGCGGTGTCCTGCGCCTGCGCGACGCCGGTGGCGCTGACGACGGCCCAGGTGGTGACGCCGAGGATGACGCCGATGAGGGTGATCGCGACGTAGGTCGCCCGCGGGACCGTGGTGAGCGGGTTCTTCGCCTCCTCGCTGAACAGCGAGGTCGCCTCGAAGCCGAGGAAGCCGGTGGCGGCGAGCAGCAGGCCGATCGAGAGCGAGCCGGAGGTGATCGAGTCGAAGGAGAACGCCGAGAAGGAGTAGCCGTCCTTGAACAGCACGGCGACGTCGAAGACGATCAGGATCGAGGTCTCCAGGACCAGCGAGACGCCGAGGATCTTCGAGCTGAAGTCGACGCCGCGCAGCGCCATCAGGTAGCAGACCGCGATCGAGGCCAGGCCCCAGAAGAGCCAGGGCATGTCGAGGCCGGTCTTGTCGGCGATCACGATCTTCATGAAGAAGCCGCTGGTGCCGATGGTGCCGACGACGAAGAAGTTGTAGCCGAGCATCGCGATGAAGCCTGCGGCGAGGCCGGCCGGACGGCCGAGGCCCTTGACGACGAAGGCGTAGAAGCCGCCCGCGTTGACCAGCTCGCTCGACATCTTGCCGTAGCCGATCGCGAAGAGCAGCAGGACGACGGCGACGGCGAGGAACGCGAACGGCGTACCCCCTCCGTTGCCCAGGGCGATCGCCAGGGAGGCGACCACCACCATGCCGGTCAGCGGCGCGACCGCTGCCAGGACCAGGAAGACGATCGCCCCGACGCCGAGCGCATTCCTGCGGAGTGTGGTGTTGACGGTGTCCGACATCGGGACTCCTTCGCTGTACGCGCGGCCGGGGCCGGCGGTGCCCGGCAACCCTTTCGCCGGATCGTTCGGATCCGTACGATAGCCGCAATGTGACCCACGGCACCAGACCCCCGGAGGAGGTTTTCCGAAGAATGTTTGCCCCCAAACGATCTCGGCAGACCGAGGTCATGGCTACGCTGACCTGCATGCCGGACCGCCACACGCTCGAGGAGACCGAGCGCGCGATGAAGGACCACGTGGGCGCACTCCCCCTGGACTTCGCCGCCGCGAACGCCCTGTCGAACCTGTTCCGCGCCGCCAACGCGGTGCGCAGCGAGCTGACCAACCGGGTGCTGCGCCAGCACGACATGACCTGGACCGGGTTCGTCGTGCTGTGGGTGGTCTGGATCTGGGACGGCATGGAGACCCGTCACGTGGCCGAGTCGGCCGACATCTCCAAGGCCACCCTGACCGGCGTCGTGAAGACGCTCGAGGCGCGCGGCCTGATCGCGCGCGAGGGCGACGACAACGACCGTCGCCTGGTCCGGCTCCGGCTGACCCCCGAAGGGATCAGCCTGATGGAGCAGCTCTACCCCGAGTTCAACGCGGTCGAGTCGGAGATCATCAGCCAGCTCTCGGACCGCAAGGTCACCACCTTCACCAAGACCCTGCGCGAGGTCGTCAACGCGGTCGAGGGCCAGGACGCGGACTAGGGCCGCCCCTGGACCAGCGCCCGGTCCCGCGCCGCGTCGACCAGCGCACGGAACAGCCCGGCCTGGGCCGGGTCGGTGGCCGCGGTGTCCTCGGGGTGCCACTGGATGCCGAGGTACCAGCCCTGGGCGCCGGCCAGCTCCACGGCCTCGATGACGCCGTCGGCGGACTCGGCGACGGCCCGCAGGCCCGCGCCGGGACGTCCGATGCCCTGGTGGTGGTAGCAGGAGATGCTCGGCGAGGTCCCGACGATGCCCGCGAGCAGCGAGTCGGGCTCCACGGCGATCTCGTGGACGACGTGGCGGTGCGTGCGCTCCCCCAGGTCCTGGATCAGGTCGCCTCCCAGCGCCACGTTGACGACCTGGTTGCCGCGGCAGATCGCCAACAGCGGCAGGCCGGTGCCGAGGGCGTGGCGGGCGACGGCGAGGTCGAAGGCGTCCTGCTCCTCGTCGACGTCGTACTCCGTCGAGTGCGCCTCCTGGCCCGCCCACCGCGCGGCCAGGTCGCCCCCGCCGGGCAGCAGCACGCCGTCGGCGTACCAGAGGCGGGCGGCGACCTCGGCGTCGTCGACCTGCGCGCCCGGGGCGACCGGGTGCACCACGAGCGGCTCGCCGCCGGCGGCGTACACCGCCTCGGCGAGAGCGCGGGCCGTCACGTCGGCGCGGTAGCGCAGCGCCGACGCGGACTCGGAGAACCGCGCCGGGACGGCGATCAGCGGGCGGCGGCTCATGGCGCGACCAGGGCGGGCAGGTGGTCCTCGACGAAGCGCGTGTCGCGCTCCCAGGCGGCGGCGAGCTCGATGACGCCCGCGTCGTCGTGGTTGCGGCCGATGACCTGCAGGCCGATCGGCAGCCCGGAGGAGCCGAAGCCGGCCGGCATGGCCAGCGTCGGGGCGCCGAGGAGCGTGCCGATGGCGGTGACCTCCATCCAGCGGTGGTAGCTGGACATCGGGACCCCGTTGACCTCGGCCGGCCACTCGAGGTCGGCGTCGAAGGGCATCACCTGGGCGGTCGGGAGCAGCACGTAGTCGTACTTCTCGAACAGCACCCGGAAGGCGTTGTAGAGCCCGGTGCGCTTGACCGAGGCGTTCCAGACGTCGAGGCCGGTGAGCGCGGGGTTGCCGTCGGCGCCGCTGAGCAGGCCGTCGATCTCGTAGACCGCCTCGGGCTTGAGGTAGGGCCGCCAGGCGGGGTTGTCGTAGACGGGCTTGTTCAGGCCGCCGCTGATCCAGTGCCGGAACACCAGCCAGGTCGGCCACAGGTCGGCGTTGCCGGCGAAGCCGGGGCCGGCCGGGAGGCCGTCGAGCTCGTCGACGGTGGCACCCAGCGAGCGCATCCGCTCGACCGCGGCGCCGGTCACCTCGAGCACCTCGGGCTCCATCGGCAGGTAGCCGCCGAGGTCGCCGAGCCAGGCGATCCTCGCGCCGCGCAGGGACGAGCGGCGCACCTTCGCCAGCGGCTCGGGGTCCTGCTCGATGGCGAGCGGCGCCCGGACGTCGTACCCGGACATCGTGGCGAGCAGCAGCGCGAGGTCGCGGGCGTCCCGGGCGATCGGGCCCTCGGTGCCGCCCTGCTGGACGAACTGCTCGTTGCCCGCACCCGGCACGCGTCCGTACGACGGACGCAGGCCGAGCACGTTGTTCCATCCCGGCGGGTTGCGCAGCGAGCCGAAGAAGTCGCTGCCGTCGGCGACCGGGAGCATCCGCAGCGCGACGGCGACGGCCGCGCCGCCGCTGGAGCCGCCGGCGGAGCGGGTCTGGTCGTAGGCGTTGAGCGTCGTACCGAACACCTTGTTGTAGGTGTGCGAGCCGAGACCGAACTCGGGGGTGTTGGTCTTGCCGATGAAGATCGCGCCCGCGGCGCGGACCCGCTCGACGAAGAGGGAGTCGGCGGCGGCCGGCGGCGCGGCGGGGACGCCGGGCCGGCCGAAGAAGCCGGCCGAGGTCGGCAGGCCCTTGACGTTGGCGAGGTCCTTCACGGCCTGGGGGAAGCCGTGCATCCAGCCCTGGTAGGTGCCCTCGGCGAGCAGGGCGTCCTTCGCGGCCGCCTCGGCGAGCAGCTCGGCGCGGGGGCGCAGCGCGACGATCGCGTTGACGGACGGGTTCACCGCGGCGATGTGGTCGAGGTAGGCGGTCATCACCTCGACGCAGGTGACCTTGCGGCGCCGGATCGCTGAGGAGAGCTCGGCGGCTGACCACCACACGATGCGGCTCAGGTCGGAGGGTCGCTTCACAGCAGGCCACGCTACGTCGGGCACGGCTTCGGCAGGCCCACCTGTCGAGGCGAGGGCGCCGAGCGCGACGCCGGCGGCGGTGGCGCCCGTCACGACGGTGCGGCGGGAGAGGTTGGCCATGGAGAGTTCGTCCTTTCGACCCTTCACCAGAGATCGTTTTGGTACGAACGATCTTTGTTCGGGTCCGAACGTAAGGTGGCGACCATCACCTCCGCAAGCCCCTTCCCGCCTGTCGGACCACTCACCCGGGACCCTTGCCAGCCCTCCCCGGGGTCTCTACCGTGAGGAGCCGAACCAACCTGTCCGTCACCGTGGGGGGGAGCATGGACGCACCCATCGGGGCGAGCGCCCCGCACCCCGTCTCGGACCGCCTGATCGACCTCCTCGGCGACCTGGCCGCCCTGGCCACGCCCGACGAGGCGACCACCGCCGCGCCCCGCCTGCTCGAGCGGCTCGCCGGCGACCTCGGCGCCGCCGCCTGCCAGCTCGACACGGCCCTCACCGACGCCGACGACCCGCAGGCGCCCTCCTTCCAGACCGTCGCGAGCGTGGGCTACTCCGCCGAGGTCTCCCAGCACCTGTGCGCCGACCTGGCGCCCTCGCCGCACGGACGACGTGTGCTCGCTGCGACCGGCGGACTGCGCATCGACGAGGACGACCCCTACGACTTCCGCCGCTCCGCGCACTACCTCGACGTCCTCCACCCGGCGGGCTACGACGACGGCATCTCCCTCGCGCTGCGCGACTCCAGCACCCACCTGGTCGGGATGCTGCACCTGTCCGCCCGCAGCACCCGCGACTTCGCGCCCGAGCTCACCGGCGCGCTGCCGCCGCTCGGCCGCGCCTTCGCCCGGCTGACCACGGTCGCGACCTGCTCGACCCCCGACGTGACGCTGCCCCGGGAGTACGCCGTGGTCCGGCTCGACGCCGCCGGCCGGGCCACGCCCGTGGTCGGCCGCGCGCCGCTGCACGCCGCACTCGACGACGAGCTGCTCGGCATCATCCGATCGATCCTCGGCAGCGGCACCCGCTTCGCGACCTTCCTGCACCAGCAGGCGGGCCGGCTGATCGAGGTCCGGGTGCACTGCCCGTCGGGCCGGGCCGCGATGCGCCAGCCCTGCACCGTCGCCACCCGCCCCGCCGCGTCCACCCTCGGGCTGACCCTGCGCCAGCTCGAGGTGCTCACCGCCGTCGCGACCGGCGCCGGCAACCGCGAGATCGCCGACGAGCTGTGCCTGACCCAGCGCACCGTCGCCGCCCACGTCGAGGCCATCCTGGCCCGGCTGGGCAGCCCGTCGCGCGCGGGTGCGGCCGCCAAGGCGACCGCGGCCGGTGTGCTGCTCCCGTCGGCCGACCCGGCGTCGGTCCGATCGCTGGCGCGGGTGCTGCAGCAGCCGATCGCCTGACGGACGCCCCAAGACTGGCATTTCTGCCAATGACCCACGTCACACCGCGGTCCCACGATTGCGGGACCGCGCCGGAACCACCGGCGCCGTATCCCCGGGAGGCGCGATGGCGACCGGCTACCTGTACCACGAGCTCTTCGGCTGGCACGACACCGGAACCAACGCGGGGCTCTTCCCCGCCGACCACCGCGCCGGCATCCAGCCGTTCCAGCACTTCGAGAACGCCGAGACCAAGCGCCGCATCCACGAGCTGGTCGTCGTCTCCGGCACGATCGACCACCTCACCCGGCTCGAGCCGCGCAAGGCCACCGACGAGGAGATCCTCGCGGTCCACACCGAGGAGCACCTCGCCCGGATCAAGGCCGGGAGCGAGCAGCCCAAGGGGGGCGACTCGGGTGACGGGCTGAGCCCGTTCGGGCCGGGCGGCATCGAGATCGGGCGGCTCGCCGCCGGCGGCATGATCGAGGCGACCACGGCGGTCGTCGAGGGCCGGGTCGACAACGCGTACGCGCTGATCCGGCCGCCGGGACACCACGCGGAGCCCGCCACCGGCATGGGCTTCTGCATGTTCGGCAACCTCGCGATCGCGGCCCGGGCGGTACGTCGTACCCACGGCGTCGAGCGGATCGCGATCCTCGACTGGGACGTCCACCACGGCAACGGCACCCAGAAGACGTTCTGGGAGGACCCGAACACGCTGACCATCTCGCTGCACCAGGACCGGGTGTTCCCGCCGGACTCCGGCTTCGTCACCGAGCGCGGCGAGGGCGCGGGCTTCGGGTACGCCGTCAACGTGCCGCTCCCGCCGGGCACCGGCACCGGCGGCTACCTCGCCGCCTTCGACCGGGTCGTGGCACCGGCGGTCGACCGGTTCCGGCCGGATCTGATCCTGGTCGCGAGCGGCTTCGACGCCAACGCGACCGACCCGCTGTCGCGGCAGGCGCTGACCAGCAGCAGCTATCGCGCGATGACCGAGCGACTGCTCGACCTCGCGGCGACGCACTGCGAGGGGCGGCTCGCGATGAGTCACGAAGGCGGCTACAACCCGGTCTACGTCCCCTTCTGTGGCCTGGCCGTGATCGAGGCGCTCGCCGGCGTGACCGAGCCGCTCACCGACCCCTACGAGCCGATCTTCGGCGGCATGGCCGGGCTCGAGCTGCAGCCGCACCAGACCGCCGTCATCGACCAGGTCGTGCCCCTCCTCGACGACATCCACGCCGGCGTCCGCGCCGGTTCGTGACCCCTCCACCCGATCGGAGCACCACCATGAACGCAGTCGTGAAGAAGTCCGTCGACCGTCGCAGCTTCCTCGCCTGGACCGGCGGCATCGGGGCCGCCGTCCTCGCCTCCGCGTGCAGCGCACCGTCCAGCACCAAGGCCTCCGGCGACAAGGTCGCGAAGTCCAGCAAGGACGTCGACACCGTCGCCTGGGACTACCCGTTCACCTTCCTGCCCGTCTACGCCGGCGTCGCCAGGTTCGCCAAGGAGCGGGCCAAGGAGAAGGGCGTCTCGCTCGAGCAGACCAACGACAACGGCAAGCCGGACGTCCAGGCGTCCAACCTGGACACGCTGATCGCCAAGAAGGTGCCGGCGATCGTGTCCTTCCCGATGGTCTTCGAGGCCCTCGAGACCCAGGCCGCCAAGGCGCTGTCGGCGGGCATCATCTGGGTGACCTACGGCGGCACCCTGAAGAACCAGAGCGCCTCGATCACCTTCAGCTTCGAGGAGGGCGGTCGCAAGCTCGGCGAGGACGCGGCGGCCTGGGCCAACCAGGCCCTCGGCGGCAAGGGCAAGGTGGCCTTCCTCGTCGACGACACCATCCAGCTGGGCATCGAGCGCACCAAGGGCATGATCGACGCCTTCACCAAGGCTGCGCCGGACATGGAGGTCGTCGGCCGCGAGCAGGCGATCGACCCCGACACCGCGCTGACCAAGACCAAGGCGATCCTCGCCAAGCACCCCGACGTCAACGTCATCCTCGGCATCACCGACGGTGCGGCCTTCGGCGGCTACAAGGCACTCGTCGAGTCGGGGCGCTCGGAGACCGACGCGAAGACCTACGTCGGCGGCCAGGACGGCGACCTGGGCTCGCTCGAGCTGATCAAGAAGGGCACCTTCTACCGGGCCTCGGCCGCGCTGCAGCTGCGCGACATCGGCAACGCGGTCATCGACGTACCGCTGGCGGTGGCCGACGGCAAGAGCGACGCCGAGGCCAGCACCGACGTACCGATCACGCTGGTCAAGCAGGGCGACGCGCTGCTCGACGAGATCATCGCGCAGTACGGCTGAGCGGGACGGGACAGGTAGTCGGTCATGACACTGCGGGTCACCGGGCTCCGGAAGTCCTTCGGCGGCGTGCACGCGCTGCAGGGCGTGGACCTCACCATCGAGGCCGGTGAGGTCCACGCGCTGCTCGGCCACAACGGCGCGGGCAAGTCCACCCTGATCAAGGCGCTGGGCGGGGCGTTCCACCCCGACGGCGGCACCATCGAGGTGGGCGGTCGCAGCCATGCGGGGCTCACCCCGCGGCAGTCGATCGACGCCGGCATCGCGATCATCTTCCAGCACCTCAGCCTGGTCGACTCGCTCTCGGTCGTCGACAACATCTTCCTCGGCCAGGAGCACCGGCGCCTCGGCCTCGTCGACCGCAGCAGCCAGCGGGAGGCGGCGCGCCGCCTGCTCGACCGGCTCGGGGCGACGTCGTCGGTCGACAGCCGGGTCGGCGACCTGCCGATGGGCCAGAAGCAGCTGGTCGAGATCGCCAAGGCGCTCTCGCGCGACCCGGTCGTTCTCGTCCTCGACGAGCCGACCGCTGCCCTGTCCTCGCACGAGATCGGCGCCCTGGAGCGCACGGTCCGCTCGCTGCAGGAGCAGGGCCTGGCGATCTGCTACGTCACCCACCTGCTCGGCGAGGTCGAGCGGCTGGCCGACCGGATGACGGTGCTGCGCGAGGGGAAGGTGCACGTCGCGACGTCGCTGGAGGGCAAGACCCGCCGCGACATCATCGAGGCGATCGCCGAGCCGCCCGCGGACCTGCCGCCGGCCGGCCCCGTGCACGACGCCGATCCCCCGCAGCTGCGGGTCAGCGGCCTCACCGGCCCGGGCATCGGCCCGGTCGACCTCGAGGTCCGGCCCGGCGAGATCGTCGGTCTCTACGGGCTGATCGGCTCCGGTCGCACCCGCACGCTGGAGATGATCTTCGGCCGGCGGGCCCGGCAGGGCTCGATCACCGTCGGCGGCCGGGAGGTACGACGGGCGACGCCCCGCGCCGCCCTCGCCGCCGGCCTGGCGCTGGTGCCCGGCGACCGCGGCCGGCAGGGCCTGTTCGCCTCGCTGAGCGCGCTCGACAACGCGCTGCTCCCGGCGCAGGGGGTGCTGTCCATGTTCGGGCTGCGCCGGCGACGGGCCGAGGCCGAGGCCTTCGAGCGGCTCGCCGCGTCGCTGGCCGTGCACCCCGCGACCCCGAACGCGCCGGCCCGCGCCTTCTCCGGCGGCAACCAGCAGAAGCTGCTGCTCGGTCGCTGGATCAACGGCATCCTGCCCACCACCGTGCTGCTGCTCGACGAGCCGACCCAGGGCGTCGACGTACGGGCCCGCCACGAGATCTACAAGGTGGTGCGCACGATCGCCTCGGAGCGTCGTACGGCGGTCGTCTTCGCCTCCACCGACCCCGAGGAGATCGTCGCCCTCGCCGACCGCGCGCTGGTCATGCAGGACGGCCGGGTCATCGGCGAGCTGGCCGGCGACGCCCTCGACGAGGACGCCCTCCTGCACGCGGTCCACCAGGCCGACACCGAGATCCAGACCGACCTCCAGGAGCACCTGTCATGAACGCCTCCCTCAACCTGCGCCAGCTCGCGCGCTACCCGCTGATCCCGGTCATCGTCGCGATGGCGATCGGCTTCGAGCTCGCGACCGGCAGCTTCGTCGGCAGCCAGAACCTGCTCGGGATCGCCACCGACAGCGCGACCCTCGCGATCGTCGCGGTGCCCTCGGCGCTGCTGGTGATCAGCGGCTACCTCGACCTGTCGGTCGGCTCGACCTACGCGCTCGGCGCGGTCGCCGCCGGCTGGCTCGCCTCCGAGCACGGCGGCAGCCTGCTCACCTGCGTGCTGCTCTCGCTGCTCGCCGGGCTGGCGGTCGGCGCGGTCAACGGGTTCCTGTGCTGCGTGGTCGGGCTCTCGCCGTTCATCGTCACCCTCGGCACGCTCACCGCCGTCCGCGGCCTCGCCCAGCAGTTCGCGCCGCTGCCGCTGACCAGCTTCGGCGACTCGTTCGCGTGGCTCGGCGGGGCGAAGGTCGCCGGGCTGCCGTCGCCGGTCGTGATCGCGCTGGTCGTGGTGCTCGTCGCCGGGGCGATCCTGGCGCTGACCCCGGTCGGGCGGCACATCTACGCGATCGGCGTCTCCCGCGAGGCGGCGTACCTCTCCGGCGTGCGGGTCCGCACCGTCCCCTTCGCCCTCTTCCTCGCCACCGGCGCCAGCGCCGCGCTGGCCGGCGCGATCAAGGCCTCGGTGCTCGGCGCCGTGCAGTCGGGTACGGCGGGCAGCGGCTTCGAGCTCGCCGTGCTGACCGCGGTCCTGGTCGGCGGCGTCGCCCTCACCGGGGGCTCGGGCACGCTGTTCGGCGTGGTGCTCGGCGTGGCCTTCCTCGGCATCCTGCAGAACGGGCTGACCCTGGTCGGCGTGCCGACCTTCTGGCAGCAGGTCGCCCAGGGTCTCGCGCTCGTCGTCGCGGCCGGCCTGGCCTACCTCGCGCCGCGGCTCGAGGCGTTGGCCGCGGTGCGGCCCACCGCTCCACGCCGGCCGCTCGCCGAGGCCGCGACCACCTGACCCTCTTCCACGAAGCGAAGTCTGTTTTAGAATCTTCGCGTGGACCTCGAGACCGGTGCCGTCGCGATCGGCGTACTCGCCGACCCGACCCGGCGCGCCCTCTACGAATACGTCGCCGGGCAGCCCGACGCCGTCGGACGCGACGCGACCGCCGCGGCCCTCGACATCCCCAAGCACACGGTGAGCTTCCATCTCGACCGGCTGGCCGAGGAGGGCCTGCTCGACGTGGAGTTCCGCCGGCTCAGCGGGCGCAGCGGGCCGGGGGCCGGACGGCCGAGCAAGCTCTACCGGCGCGCGACCCGCGAGTTCGCGGTCACCCTCCCGCCCCGGCGCTACGACCTGGTCGGCGACATCCTCGCCGCGGCGGTCGCCCGGGCCGGCGCGGGCGAGGACCTCGACGCGGCGCTCGCCGCGTCCGCGCACGCCGAGGGGCGGTCCGTGGCGGGCGAGGCCTCCGGCGTGGCCGCTCATCCAGGGCTGTCCGACCTCGCCGCGGTGCTCTCCGGCCAGGGCTACGAGCCCTCCGTCTCACCCGAAGCGGTGTGCCTGGCGAACTGCCCCTTCGACGCGCTCGCCCAGAAGCACACCGCCCTCGTCTGCGGCCTCAACCGGTCCTTCGTCCAGGGCGTCGCCGACGGGCTCGGCTGCACCGGTGTCACCGCCCACCTCGAGCCCGACCCCGGGCACTGCTGCGTGACCGTGCGGACCGATGGACAAGCACCCGGCAGCGGAGAATGATCGCGGCATGGCCATGTTCGAGGTGGCGGACGCCTACATCAGCTTCATGGGGAGGTTCTCCACTCCCCTCGCGCCGCTGTTCGCCGACGTCGGCCTCGCCGGCGTCGGCGCGTCCGCGGCCGTTCTCGACGTCGGGTGCGGTCCGGGGATGCTGACCGCCGAGCTCGTACGACGACAGGGCGCCGCCCGGGTCGCCGCCGTCGACCCGGTCGCCACCTTCGTGGCCGCCGCCGCTGCCGCCCACCCGGATGCCGACGTACGCCGGGCGTCGGCGGAGGACCTCCCCTTCCCCGACGAGTCCTTCGACGCCACCCTCGCCCAGCTCGTCGTGCACTTCATGTCGGACGCTCCTGCCGGCCTTGCCGAGATGCGGCGCGTGACCCGCCCCGGCGGCCGGGTCAGCGCCTGCGTGTGGGACCACGGCGGCGGCACCGGCCCCCTGTCGGCATTCTGGCACGCCGTCCTCGCCGTCGACCCCACCGTCACCGACGAGGCAGCGCTCCCTGGATCCAACGCCGGCGACCTGGCCGCGCTGATGGTCGCCGCGGGCCTGCGCGAGGTCACCGAGGTGCCACTGACCGTCACCGTCCCGTTCGCCACCTTCGACGAGTGGTGGGAGCCCTACACCTTCGGGGTCGGGACTGCCGGGGTCGCGTTCGACGCACTTTCTCCCGAGCAGCAGGAACGGGTGGTCGACCTCCTCCGCACCGAGCTCGGCGACGGGCCGTTCACGATGTCGGCGACGGCGTGGGCAGGGTCCGGTGTCCGCTGACGGCTCCGATCCCGGACGGGCCGCGCTCGACCGCTGGATCCTGTCCGGTGGCCACTGGGAGGTGGTCAGCGAGCGGGACGGGCTGGCCACGATCGCGCTGATGACGTGTGACGGCGGGCAGGAGATGGAGCGGGTCGTCGTACCGGTGACGGGGGTGCCGCACGGCTGAGGTCCGTCGTCAGTCCTCGTCGATGAGCAACTCTCCGTCGGCGTCGCGGTGCTCCGTCGGAGAACCGTCCGAGTTCCCGGCGTGCCGGACGTGCCAGAGCAAGAAGACCTCCACCGCGCCAGCCTAGGCACCCGGGACTACGCCGGTCCCTCAGCTCCCGGATGTCAGGCGGCGCGTGGTTGTGCTGGTCGGTAGACGATCCCTGCCTTGCGGTGGTCGTCCAGCGTGCGTCGGGGTGGTGGGGTCCAGACGGGGTGTCCGGTGTCGGGGTCGATGTGGACGACCCAGGGCGTCTGGTGGATGAGGACGTGGTGGTGGCGACACAGCATCACGAGGTTGTCGAGGCTGGTGGGGCCACCGTCGGCCCAGTGGACGACGTGGTGGGCATCGCACGCCAGCGGCATCCGGGTGCAGCCGGGGAACGCGCAGTGCCGGTCCCGGATGAGCAGTGCCGTCCAGATCGCCGCGGTGACCAGACGTTGGGCGCGGCCGACGTCGAGCACCTGACCGTGCGCGCCGAGGACGCCGGGGATGATCTCGGCGTCACAGGCCATCCGGCGTACGGCGGTCGCGGAGAACCGGGCACCGGTCGGGGTCTGCCCGGGGTGGGCCAGACCGGCGTCGATGACCTTCTGTTTGAGTGAGTCTTGGTCGATGAGCACCACTACACGGGGCTTGGCACCGTGGTCACGCGGTAGCTGGTCGTCGGTCGCGGCGAGCCGGTCACACACGTCGACCAAGGCGTCCCACAACCGGGCACCGGCCTCCCTCGGGTCGCGACCGTCGTGCCCACAGCCCGGGGTCAGGCAGGCCGCCGCGGTGGCGACACCGTCCTCGTCGAACATCGCCTGGCCGGGTCGGCGGTTCACGCCGCCACACGCACCGGGCTCGGTGGTGACGGGCGCTGCGAGGGGGTGGAGGGTGGCCTTGATCCTCTCGGCGTCCTCCGCCGTGCCGTAGCCCTTGACCCTGACCCCGCCGTGGCCGTCCTCGGCGAACGAGAGGTGCCGGGCGTGGTGGGCGCCGCGTTCGGCCTTGGCCTTCTCCTTCTCACTGTTCACGACCGTGGCGTCGGGGTCGAGGTCGCGCACCACGTCACCGAACGCGGTCTGCAGATCACTGGCGTCGTGGCCATGGGTGTCGACCAGGTCGAGCATCCGTGCGGCGACAGTGGTGCGGAACTCGTGCACCCGGGGCAGGGTGTGGACCTTGGCCGCGATCGCCCGAGCCTGGGGTAACGTCACCCGTCCGGTCTCGAGGGCCGCTTGGACCTCGGGGAGATCACGCAGCTGCTCGACGGTCCGGACCAGCCCACCACCGGTGCCCTTGTGACCACCGGTCAGGTGGGTCAGGAAGTCCTTGACCGACGCCCACCCCAACGGATGTAGCGCGTCGGTCGCTTCGAGCCGGTCGATCCCCCGCAACAGGGCGGCGTCCAGGAACGACCGTGCCGCGACGATCGACTCCACCACCGCCACCGCCTCCGGGCCCGTCACACTGTCCCAGCTCCAACCGGCCAGCTCCGCAGCACGCTCGACCACAGCAGTGGCCTGGTCGAGCGCCCCGGGAGAAGACATGCGCTCATTCTACTCGAACATGTGTTCGAACACAAGGATGCCCGAGCCGTCTCCTTGTGATGTCTCAAGACATCGCGTGGAATCCTTGGGACGTGCCCTTCCCGGCGGCGGTCGATCCAGAGATGGTTGGCAAGTACCCGGCCCGTGCTCATGCGGGCGGCGGCTACGCGTGGGACGAAGTTCTGGAGTACCGCGTCTGGTGCTATCTGGGCCGGGGCACCGAAGACGTCGCCGACGAGGACGACTACTTCTACGCGTTCGGCACCTACGAGGAGGCGAAGGCAGCATCCGCGAGGTTGGTCGGAGCCAAAGAGCCGCTGGCCCTAGTGCGACAAGTTGAGTACATCGACGAAACTGAAGCCGGGGACTACCGGCACGTCAGGCAGGAGCGGGTCACCGAATGGCCGGTCGAGTTCTTGTCCCGACCGAACCGCGACGATCGCACCATCCCAGAGTTCCTCGCCGTCGATGCGCCGCCCAACCGACTCGCCATCTTGCGTGGCGAGGCACCTCGCCCCACGGCATAGCCCGACCCCGCTGATAGGCGTTGAGCGAAACGCGGCATGATCGGGCGCTCCGCCCCGACAGCAGCAGTAGCTGCGGGATCAGATCGGGCGCGCGTTGTTCGCGAGAAAGGCGAACCCGTCCTGATCGGCCGCCTCGAAGTCGAAGTCGACGCGGTCGCCGGGCTTCAAGGTCTTGAAGCCCGGCACATCAACGGCGCTGAAGTGAGCCCAGCATCCCCCCGGCGTCTCGGGCGAATCAAAGACGCCCCAGCCCTCCTCGTCATGCCACAGGCGAACTGTTCCCTGGACTCTCATAGCGTGAGCCTAGGCGACCGGTGTACGCGCGTCCCATGACCAGAACTAGCCCCGATATCGGCAGATCCGGTCACCCAACCGGCCACCTCGTCACGAAGCCGCGCCTCCCTCGATCTCCTCCTCCACCGGGTCCGGCAACGTCCACCGGTCCCCACGCCGCGGGTGGATGAACCCGAAGTAGTAGGCGACCCCGACCGCGACCGTCACGAGCCCGATGACCAGCTGGGACGGCGCGTCCCGGCCGACCTCGACGCAGACGTAGACCATCCCCGCGACGAGCAGCACGGGCGGGAGCGGCCACAGGGGCATCCGGTAGCCGCGCGAGGAGGCCGCGCCGGGCCTCCGCAGCCGCAGGGCACACGCGCCGACGACGAGGTAGACCAGGGCGACCGAGGCGCCGGTGGCGGTGATCAGCCACGACAGCGGGATGACCACGGCGGTCAGGGTGGAGAGGGCGCCGACGAGGAAGGTGGCGTTGACGGGCGAGCGGAAGCGGGGGTGGATCCGGCCGAGGACGTCGTCGACGGGGCCGGGCCAGGAGCGGTCGCGGGCCGAGGCGTAGACGAGTCGGGCGATCTGGATGATCACGGCGATGACCGCGTTCACGATGGCGAGCGCGATGCCGACGCTGACGGCGGTGTTGAGGGCCGAGCCACCGCGCTCGAGCAGGAAGTAGTTCATCGGGGCGTCGCTGCCGAGCAGCGCCTCCATGCTGGGGGCGCCGATCACGACGGCGGCGAGTGGGACGATCTCGACCAGCGCGGTCACGACCAGCGAGACCAGGATGACCCGGCCGATGGTGCGGTTGGCGTCCTTGGTCTCCTCGACGTAGTAGACCGCGGCGCCGTACCCGTTGAACGCGAAGAGCGCGACCGGCAGCAGCGCGATGATCGCGGCGACGCCGACGGTCTGGAGACCGTGGTCGCCCGCGGTCTGCGCGGAGAGGAAGGCGCCCGGGCCGCGCTCGGGGTGCAGGAAGCCGAGGACGGTGAGTACGACGAGCGCGAGCAGCTCGGTCGCGAGGAAGACGCCGGTCACCCAGGCGTTGGTGCGGATGTCGAGAGCGGCGACGACCGTGGTCGCGACGATCACGACCGCGCCGACCCAGACCCCGTCGAGCGCCGACCAGGCGGCGCTCAGGTAGTCGCCGGTGCCGAGCGCGATCACGGCGATGATCAGGATCCCGTTGACCATCGTGAGCATGAAGGTGCCGAACCCCAGGGGACGGCCGAGCAGGCGGGCGGCCCAGGTGTACTCGCCGCCGGTGACCGGGTACGTCGCGGACAGCTCGGCGTAGCAGATGCCGACGAGCACCGCGGCCAGCGCCGCGAGCCCGAGCGTGAGCACCGAGGCGCCGCCCACCCCCAGCAGGATCGCCGGGACGATGATGAAGACGCTGGAGGCCGGCGTCACCGACGACAGCGTGATGAGGATGTTCTCGCGCATCGACAGCGATCGCGCGAGCTCCTGCTCGTAGCGGCCGGCGGAGACGGCCTGGTGCAGCTCGGACATGGCACCCCTTTCTTTGACGCTGAATCAAAGAACTGATTGGATACCGCTGTCAATAGGCAATCTGTAACCTCTGCATTCCTGACGCAGCGTCAGGAAGAGCAGCGAGGAGGCACGGGGTGGCACGGTTCAAGGACCAGGAGCAGCGGCGCGACCAGATCGTGGCGGCCGCCCTCCAGGTGCTGCGCGAGGTCGGGGCCGCCGGCCTGAGGATCCGCGACGTCGCGGCGCGCGCAGGCGTCTCCACCGGCACCGTGCACTACTACTTCGACGACGTGCAGGGCCTGCTCAACGAGGTCCACGCCCGGGCTCGCAAGCGGTTCTACGACGATCGGCTCTCGCTGGTCACCCAGTACCCCGACGCCCGCGACAAGCTGGTCGCCACCATCCGCGGCGGCCTGCCTTCCTCCCCCGACGACGACCTGGTCGGCGCGCTCTACCAGCTGGACGGGCACCTTCGGCTGCGCGAGGACAATGCCGACCTGTTCGCCGCCCTCTACGACACCCAGGTCGCGATCTACGTCGGCATCCTCGAGGTCGGCGTGGCCCAGGGCCACTTCGCCCTCACCTCCGAGGCCACCGACATCGCGCAGAACCTGGTCGCGCTCGAGGACGCGTACGGCGAGCACATCGTCATCGGCATCCGCTCCCTCGACTATGACCGCACCGTGGCGCTGATCTGCGGGTACGCCCGCCTCGCCACCGGCTGCGCCGACATCCTTCCCGAACGAGAGGTCATCCGTGCCCACTGACCAGCCCCGCGCCCGCGACCTGCTCACCCTTCCCGGGCGGCCCGGCCCGCACAACGCGATCACCGACGTCCCCGGCGTCACCGTCGGTCTCGAGACCCTGGTCAGCGGGACCGCCGTACGCACCGGGGTCACCGCGATCCTGCCCCGGGGGCGTGACGGCGTCGGCGAGCCGTGCGCCGCGGCGTCGTACTCCCTCAACGGCAACGGCGAGCTCACCGGCACCACCTGGATCGAGGAGTCCGGCGCCCTCACCATGCCGGTCCTGCTGTCCAACACGCACGCGGTAGGCGCCTGCCACACCGGCGTCGTCGAGTGGGTCAACGAGGTCCACCCGCGGCTCGCGGCGCAGTGGCTGCTGCCGGTGTGCGGCGAGACCTGGGACGGCTACCTCAACGACATCAACGGCGGCCACGTCCGCCCCGAGCACGCCCGCGCAGCGCTCGACGCCGCGACCGCCGGACCGGTGCCCGAGGGCTCGGTCGGAGGCGGCACCGGCATGAACTGCTACGCGTTCAAGGGCGGCACCGGTTCGGCATCGCGCGAGGTCGACTTCGCGGGTACGACGTACACCGTCGGTGTGCTGGTCCAGGCCAACTTCGGCGATCGCCGCGAGCTGGTCGTCGCCGGTACGCCGATCGGCCAGGTCCTCGGCGAGGACAACCCGATGGAGGACTCGGGCTGGTTCGTCCGCGACCTCGGTCTCGCGGCCCCCGCCTCCTCCGGGACGCTGCCGGGTGGCGCCGGGTCGGTGATCGTCGTGGTCGCCACCGACGCGCCCCTGCTCCCCCACCAGTGCAAGGCGCTGGCCCGGCGGGTGCCGCTCGGCCTGGCCCGCACCGGCACCGCGGGCGGGCACTTCTCCGGGGACATCTTCCTGGCCTTCTCGACCGCGCCGGCGCCCGGACTGCGCAGCCAGCTGTACCCGCCGCCGACCGAGCTGGCCGAGCAGCAGGTGCTGCCCTGGGGTGCGATCGACCCGTTCTACACGGCGGTCGTCGAGGCCGTGGAGGAGTCGGTGCTCAACGCGCTGGTCGTCAACGAGGAGATGGTCGGGCGCGACGGGCACCGCACGCCCGCGCTCCCCCACGCCGCCCTCGCCGACCTGCCGGCCGCCCTCACCGCGCGAGGCCGATGACTTCCGCGGGACGCCGCGGTCAGTAGAGGCATGACCGCTTCCAGCGCCTTCGACGGCTCCACCAGGCTCGAGGCCTGATGGTCCTCCAGCGCCGGGTCCAGTCGGTGCTCGACGAGCTCGTCGGCTCCGGGGCGGAGACCGGGCTGCAGGTCGCCGTCCACCATCGCGGCCAGCCGGTCGTCGAGGCCGTCGCGGGCGTCGCCGACCGCCGGACGGGACGCCCGGTGGCGCCGGACACCCTGTTCTTCAGCTTCTCCACGGGCAAAGGCGCGTCGGCCCTGATCGGCCATCTGCTGGTCGCCCGCGGCCTGATCGGCTACGACACCCGGGTCGCGGACGTGTGGCCGGGGTTCGGGGTGCACGGCAAGGAGGCGACGACGCTGCGCCACGTCCTGACCCACACCGCCGGGGTGCCGGCGATGCCCGACGGACTCGGGCCGGCGGACCTGGGCGACCCGGAGCGCGTCGCCACGGCGATCGCGGCGGCCGAGCCGCGGTGGCGCCCCGGCGCCCGGACGGGCTACCACTCCTACACCTTCGGCTTCCTGGTCGGTGAGATCGCCCGCCGGCTCACCGGCCACTCCATGGGGCGGCTGCTGCACGAGTGGGTCGCCGCGCCGCTGGGCGTGCCCGGCGAGCTGCGGTTCGGCGTACCCCCGGCCGATCTGGCCCGGCTGGCCCACCTCGAGGATGCCGCACCACCCGACGAGAGCGCGTCGTGGGAGCTGCGGCCGACGGCCGGGCTCGGCAACGACCCGGCCCTGCTCACGGCGGACGTCCCGTCGGTCGGCACCTTCACCGCACGCGGCCTGGCCACCATGTACGCCGCGATCCTCGACGGCCGGTTGATCTCAGCCGACCGGCTGGCGCGGCTGTCGGAGGTCGCCTTCGAGGGGACCGACCAGGTCTTCGGCAACCGGGTCCGCCTCGGGCTGGGCTACCCGCTGCCAGTGCTCGGCTGGCCGGGCGGCGGTGGCAGCCGCGCCTTCGCCCATCCCGCCACCGGGACGTCGTTCGCACTCACCAAGAACCGCCTCGTTGCCGACTTCGGCACCGCCGAGCGCCTGGTCCAGGTCGTGACCGAGGGACTCCGCGGACGGGTCAGCTGACGACGACCGGCGGCGTGGTCGCGTCGCTGCTGCCGACGCAGGTGATCCGGTAGGTCCCCGGCTCGCCGGCCACCCAGGTGACCTCGGCGGTGAACCGCAGCCCGCGGTCGCGCCGCCACCTGATCGTGGTCGATGCCGAGGAGTCGTCGGCGACCTGGCGCCAGCCGTCGCCGTCGCGCCGCTCGACGCGCAGGTACGTCGGCCGCAGCACCGCGTTGGGGTGGTCGGTGCGGAAGGTCGCGACGACCGTCTCCCCGACCGAGGCCGTGGCGGGCGAGGTCAGCACCACCGTGGGACCGGAGCGGGCCAGCCGGGGCGAGCCGACGGGGAGGGTCCAGCGCAGCCGGCGGGGCGCGGGCGGCATCCCCGGCGCGAGGGGCTGTCCGGTGCGCAGGGCACCGGCCAGCTCGACGACCGCGTCGGTCAGCACGGCCAGCTCGTGGCGCCCGAAGATCGTGGAGCCCGCCTCGTAGAACTGCTCGTCGTACTCCTCCGGCGTGGTGACGTAGTGCCCGTAGCCGTTGGCATAGCCCTGTAGCACGACGTCGTCGACGTCGACGCCGAGCTCGGCGGCGACGGCGCGCCGCAGCCGCAGCCCGGCCACGACGGTGACCTCGAACGGCAGGCACACCAGGTGGAGGTGGCCCCACCGGACCAGCTGGAGCAGGTAGGTCTCCTGCACCCAGCGCAGGCTGCCGACGGGCAGGAGCAGGTCCTTGGGCGCGTGCGCCGCGGCGAGTGCGGGGCGACGCCGGTAGAGCCGCCGGCTGAGTCGCGCAGGCACCGGGTTGCGGCGGCCCTCGTCGAACAGCGGTGAGCCGGGGCCGTCGGTGAGCTTGCCGGCCGCGAAGCTCGCGCCCAGGATCGCCCGCCCCGTGCGGCCCGGCGCGGCAGCGCGCTCGGCGAGCCGCACCCACCGGTGCCGTACGTCGACCAGTGGCGCCACCTCCACGCCCGGCTCCGAGGCCAGCAGGCGCGCGGCCGCCAGCTGCCGCTCGCCGATGATCCGGGTGTTCTCCCGCTCGTCGGTCGTCGGGCCGGTGGCCGGCTGCAGCCCGAGGTTGGGGCTCAGGTCGCCGGCGTTGGTCTGCGCGAACGCGGTGACCAGGTCACCGTCCCGCTCCCACTGGTGCGCGGCCCAGCCTTTGTTGTCGGCGCTGATCAGCAGGTTCCTGTTGGACATCGAGGTGTTGTGGACACCGAACCAGCTGATCGCGCCTGCCAGCTCGCCGTCGCGCTCCAGGCGCAGCAGGGTCATCCGCGGGTCGATGCCGTCGGGGAACAGCGCCCGCTCGTGGGCCGGGTCGCGCTCGAACGCCGCCCGGGCCCGGTTGGCGCTCGCGTCGTGCAGCTCGCCGCGGGTGAGCCGCAGTGTCGTCGGGGCCAGGTCGGCATCGGCGCGGGCGATCGCCTCGACCACGCCGTCGACCAGCCGCGCGAAGGTGCGCGGCCGGAAGCCACCGGTGGTGATGTTGTAGAGCACGTCGTGGCCGTGCCCACCCGGCCCGCAGTGGGTGTGGGTGGCGGTGAGGACGACGTTGCCCGCGCCGTAGGCCGTGCCGAAGCGGTCGGCGAGGCTCGCGTGGATCGCGGCCACGGTGGCCTGGAAGAACATGCCGATGTCGGCGACGACGTACGCCGTCCGGTGCCGGCCGTCGTCGAGGACGAACGCGCGGGCGTACTGGCGCGACAAGATGCCGCAGGTGCGCTGGTCGGGCATCCCGTAGCCCATCATCCCGACGCCCCACGGCTCCCCGGTGACGTCCGCGATGCCGCGCCCGACCAGCCAGCCAGCAGCGGTCACTGCCTCCTCCGGACGGCGTCGCGCAGCGCCTGCTCCGGGTCGACGCCCTCGGCGCGGGCCTCGGCGACCAGGGCCAGCAGCCGCTCGCCGAGGTCCGCCGAGTCCGCCGCCACGTCGACCGGGAGCCCGGCCCGCTCGCGCCGGGCGAGCGTCTTGTCGGCGTACAGCAGGGCGGGGAGGGCGGCGGGCAGGTCGCCAGGAGCCGCGCGCTCGGCGGCCTTGATCCGCTGCCAGCGCTCGTCGACCTGCTCGGCGGTGAGATCACCGGACTCGTTCCCGAAGACGTGCGGGTTGCGACGGCGCATCTTCTCGGTGATGCCGCGGGCGACGTCGTCGAGCGTGAAGTCGCCGCGCTCCTCGGCGATCACGGCATGGAACACCACCTGCAGCAGCAGGTCGCCGAGCTCCTCGGCGAGGTGGCCGAACTCGCCGCTCGCCTCGGCCTCGTCGATGGCGTCGACGGTCTCGTAGGTCTCCTCGAGCAGGTAGCGGACCAGCGAGCGGTGGGTCTGCTCCTGCTTCCACGGACACTCCGCCCGCAGCCGCCGCATCACGTCGACGAACTCGGCGACGGCCCCGTCCGCCGGCTCGGACACCGCCTATCCCTGGGGGACGACCGCCGCCGGCGCGGCGGCCGGGCCGCAGCGCTGGTCGGCCGGCAGCTTCGCGACCTGCTCGGGCGTCATGGCGGCGGTGTTGCTGGCGCCCTTGGCCTCGCTGCTCACCGGCACCGAGAGCGGGTCCCCGCTGAACACACCGGTCGTCGCGTCGTAGGTCCCGAAGACGGGGTTGAAGCTGACGTCGTGGTCGTCGAGCCACTTCGTGATCAGCGCGATGCCCGCCTCGATGGCATCGTCGCCCCGGCCACCGGACTCGTCGGCACCGAGCTGGGCGACCGGGTCGGTGAGCCGCTGCTTGATCCAGGTCAGGAACTCGAAGGTGTCGTAGTTGTCGTCGTCGATCGTGCCGAGGGCACCCCACTCGTCGGTGACGGACGTCCGGTCGATCTGCTCGGCCGGCAGCGGCACCCCGTGCTCGGGTGCCAGGTCGTCGACGGCGACCGCCTGGGTCCAGCCGACGACGAACTGAGCCCGGACCAGCGCGACGGGCGCCGCTTGCGCCTGCGGGTTGGTCGCGGCCAGGGCGCAGTAGTCCTGGACCGCCTTGTCGACCTTGCTGAGCGAGAGCTGCTGGCCCTCGACCTCGGCGGCCACGCCGGGCTTCACGTCGTTGTCGCTGACGCCGCAGCCGGCGGCGAGCAGGGCGACCGCAGCGAGACTCACTGCGGCGGACCGGAACTTCGCCTGGATCGGACGCACACTCACTCCTTGGGGTCGATGACCGAGTCGATGACGAGCCGGGCCCATTCAAGCAGGGCGACCCCCTCGAGCGGCGTTCCCGTCCGTCCCGGGATGCCGGGGCGTGGTACCAGGATCGACTCGAGCTGGTGCTTGACGATCGACTTCGGGTAGAGCCGGTTGAGCCGGACCGTGCGCGACTCGGGGAGCACGACCGGGTGGAATCGCACGTTCTTGCCGACCGTGGTGACCTCCTTGACCCCTGCCTGGCGCACCCGGGCGCGGAAGCGGGCGACCAGGAGCAGGGCGGTGACCTGCTCGGGCGGCTCGCCGTACCGGTCCTGGAGCTCGCCGATGATCTCGTCGACGTCGGCGTCGGTGCGGACCTCGGCCAGGCGCTTGTAGATCTCGAGCCGGAGCCGCTCGCTGGGGATGTAGTCGTGGGGCAGGTGCGCCTCGACGGGCAGCTCGATGCGGACCTCCTCGAGCTGCTCCGGCGCGCCTGGGTCGGACCGGAAGTCGCGCACCGCCTCGCCGACCAGCCGGACGTAGAGGTCGAAGCCGACGTCGGCGATGTGGCCGGACTGCTCGCCGCCGAGCAGGTTGCCGGCGCCGCGGATCTCGAGGTCCTTCATCGCGATCGCCATCCCGCCGCCGAGGTCGGAGTGCTGCGCCAGGGTCGCGAGCCGCTCGTGGGCGGTCTCGGTGAGCGGCTTCTCGGTCGGGTAGAGGAAGTAGGCGTACGCGCGCTCGCGCGAGCGGCCGACGCGACCGCGCAGCTGGTGGAGCTGCGAGAGGCCGAGCGTGTCGGAGCGCTCGATGATCATGGTGTTGGCGTTGGAGACGTCGATGCCGGACTCGACGATCGTCGTGCAGACGAGGACGTCGAAGTTCTTCTCCCAGAAGTCGACCATCACCTGCTCGAGCTGGTGCTCGCCCATCTGGCCGTGGGCCGTCGCGACCCGGGCCTCGGGCACCAGCTCGCGGATCTTGGCTGCAGCCTTCTCGATCGAGCTCACCCGGTTGTGGATGTAGAACACCTGACCGTCGCGCAGCAGCTCGCGTCGTACGGCGGCCACCACCTGGCGGTCCTCATAGCCGCCGACGTACGTCAGCACCGGGTGGCGCTCCTCGGGCGGCGTGGTGATCGTCGACATCTCGCGGATGCCGGTGATCGCCATCTCCAGGGTGCGCGGGATCGGGGTGGCGGACATGGAGAGGACGTCGACGGAGGTGCGCAGCCGCTTCATCGCCTCCTTGTGCTCGACGCCGAAGCGCTGCTCCTCGTCGACGATGATCAGGCCGAGGTCCTTGAACCTCGTGTCGGCGTTGAAGAGCCGGTGGGTGCCGACCACGACGTCGACGGTGCCGTCGGCGAGGCCGGCGATCGTCTCGGCGGCCTCCTTGTCGGTCTGGAACCGGCTCAGCGGCTTGAGGTTGATCGGGAACCCGCTCATGCGCTCGGAGAACGTCGCGAGGTGCTGGTTGACGAGCAACGTCGTCGGCACCAGGACGGCGACCTGCTTGCCGTCCTGGACCGCCTTGAAGGCCGCGCGCACGGCGATCTCGGTCTTGCCGTAGCCGACGTCGCCGCAGATCAGCCGGTCCATCGGGACCGTGCGCTCCATGTCGGCCTTGACCTCGTCGACCGTGGTCAGCTGGTCGGGGGTCTCGTGGAACGGGAAGGCGTCCTCGAGCTCGCGCTGCCAGGGGGTGTCGGGGCCGAAGGCGTGGCCCTGGGTGGCCTGGCGGGCGGCGTACAGCTTGATCAGCTCGGCCGCGATCTCGCGGACCGCCTTGCGCGCCTTGTTCTTGCGCTTGGTCCAGTCGCCGCCGCCGAGCCGGTCGAGGCTGGGCTGCTCTCCGCCGACGTAGCGGGTGACCTGGTCGAGGGTGTCGGCCGGCACGAACAGTCGGTCGGGCGGGCCGCCGCGCTTGGAGGGGCCGTACTCGAGGACGAGGTACTCGCGCACCGCGCCCTGCACCTCGCGCTGCTTCATCTCGACGAAGCGACCCACGCCGTGCTGCTCGTGGACGACGTAGTCGCCGGCCTTGAGCTCGAGCGGGTCGATCTGCCGCTTGCGGCGCACGGGCATCGCGCCCTTGTCGCGCACCGACGCCTTGGTGCCGACGATGTCCTCGCCGGTGAGGACGACCAGGCCGCGGCCGGTGTCGACCAGGCCGTGGCCGAGGTTGCCGCAGGTGATGGTGACGACGGCCGGGTCGAGCTGGTGGCCGGCCGGGATCTCCTCGACCAGGCGGGCCGGGACGTCCTGCTCCCCCAGCGCCTCGACCATGCGCTGCGCGGGCCCGTGGCCGACATGGACGACCGCGACCGCCTGGCCCTCGCCGCGCCAGCGGGCGATGTCGGCGAAGGCCTTCGCCACGTCCCCGCGGTACGACGGCGCCGGCTGAGCGCTGCTGGGCACCTCCTCGTCGAGGCCGAACGGGCTGAACGTCCACCACGACTGCCCGCGCTCGCGAGCATGCGCCCGGACGTCGGCGAGCGACTGGTACGACGCCGCCTGCAGGTCGATCGGCGCCTGCCCGCCGCTGGCGGCGGTGGCCCAGGACGCGGCGAGGAACTCCTCGCTGGTCGCGACCAGGTCGTGCGCGCGGGCGCGGGCCCGCTCGGGGTCGAGGACCAGGATCCGGGTGTCCTCGGGCATCAGGTCGACGAGCAGCTCGAGCTCGTCGACGAGCGCCGGGATCAGCGCCTCCATGCCCTCCACGGCGATGCCCTGGGCGAGCTTGTCGGTGATCTCGAGGAGCTGCGGGTGGGACTGCCCGAGCTCGGCGGCACGGGCCCGGACCTCGTCGGTCAGCAGCAGCTCGCGGCACGGCGGCGCCCACAGCCGGTCGACCTTGGTGATCGTGCGCTGGTCGGCGACCGCGAACGAGCGGATCTCGTCGACCTCGTCGCCGAAGAACTCCACGCGCAGCGGGTGCTCCTCGGTCGGCGGGAAGACGTCGACGATGCCGCCGCGGACCGCGAACTCGCCGCGCTTCTCGACCAGGTCGACGCGGGAGTACGCCGCACCGACCAGCCCGGCCACGACGTCGTCGATCTCCGCGGTCGAGCCGACGCTCAGCTCGACCGGCACCAGGTCGCCGAGCCCCTTGACCTGCGGCTGCAGCACGCTGCGGACCGGAGCCACGACGACCTGGACCGGCCCGGTCGCGGGGTCGGTGCCGGGGTGGCACAGGCGGCGCAGCACCGCGAGGCGGCGCCCGACGGTGTCGCTGCGCGGGCTGAGCCGCTCGTGGGGCAGCGTCTCCCAGCTCGGGTAGTAGGCCACGCCCGCCGGGTCGATCAGGTCGCCCAGCTCGGCGACCAGCTGCTCGGCCTCGCGGGTGGTGGCGGTGACCACGAGCACCGGCCGACCGGCCCGGACCAGGCCGGCGGCCAGGAAGGGCCGCAGCGCCTCCGGACCGGTCAGCTCACCGGTCGGCTGGGCACCGCTCGTGGCGCCGGCCAGCGCGGCGGACAGGGTCGGGTCGGCGAGGACGGCGTCGGCGAGGCCGGCGAGACTCACGGGGCACACCTTTGGTCGAGGAACACGACGATCGCCCCCGGTCCACGTGCGACCGGGGGTGCGGGCACCAGCCTACGACCCGCCGCCGACAGCCCGTCGGGTCAGCCGAACCGCCCGTTGACGTAGTCGTAGGTCCGCGAGTCCTGCGGGCTCTGGAACATCGCCTCGGTGGCGCCGTGCTCGACGATCACGCCGGGCTGGCCCTGCGAGGCGAGGAAGAACGCGCACTGGTCGGAGACGCGCGCGGCCTGCTGCATGTTGTGGGTGACGATCACGATCGTCACCTCGCGGGCGAGGTCGAGCATCGTCTCCTCGATCACCCGGGTGGAGGTCGGGTCGAGGGCCGAGCAGGGCTCGTCCATGAGCAGCACCCGCGGCCGGATCGCCAGCGAGCGGGCGATGCACAGGCGCTGCTGCTGGCCGCCGGACAGTCCGCCGCCCGGCGCGTCGAGACGGTCCTTGACCTCGTTCCACAGCCCGCCCTTGACCAGGCAGGACTCGACGAGGTCGTCCTTGTCGGCCCTCTTCATCCGGGTGCCGGTGAGCTTGAGGCCGGCCAGCACGTTCTCCCGGATCGACATCGCCGGGAACGGGTTCGGCTTCTGGAACACCATGCCGATCGCGCGGCGGGCGTCGATGAGCCGCTTGCCGGGGTCGTAGATGTCCTCGCCGTCGAGCAGCACCTCACCGGCCAGCTGGGCCGAGGGGACCAGCTCGTGCATCCGGTTGAGGATGCGCAGGAAGGTCGACTTGCCACAGCCGGACGGGCCGATCAGGGCGGTGATCCGGCCCGGATCCATCGTGAGCGAGACCCGGTCGAGGACCTTGTGGTCACCGAACCACGCCGTGATCTCCCGGGCCTCGAGCGCGGCCAGGCCCGTCGGTACGGCGGCGTCGACCGGCGTGGCGGGATCGAGGCGGGGTACGTCGGCACGGACCTCGGGGATGACGGTCGTGTCGTCGGCGTTGGGGTACATCGGCTCTCTTCTCATCGGTCGGTGCCGGGCGGCCACGAGGGCCGCCCGGCACCTGTGCTGCGGGTGCTGCGGGTGCTGCGGGGTGGTGCGCGTGCTGGGTCAGGACGCGGCGGCGACCGCGGCGGTGGCCGCCTTGACCGCCTTCTTGGCCTTCTTCAGCTTCTTCTTGAGCTTGGCCTTCTTGGCGCCCGTGGCCGACTTGGCCTGCTTCTTGAGCTTGACCACCTTGGCCTTCGCGGCGTCGAGCTGGGCCTGTGCGGCGACGAGCGCGGCGGACGGGCCGGCGACCGGCGGCGCGTAGCTGACGGTGACCGTGGCCTCTGAGACCTGGAAGCGGGCCTGGCTCGGGTTGTAGACGGCCTTGTAGGTGTGGGCGCCCACGCTCGGCGCCGGTACGACGAACCGGGCCTCGCCGCCGACGATCGGCACGTTGGCCTTGAGGACGGTGTCGCCCTCCTTGAAGGTCACGGTGCCGAGCGGGGTCGACGAGCCGCCGACCTTGGCGACGAGGCTGACGCCCGCGCCGGTGCTGGTCCCAGTCAGCGTGGTGCTGGTCGCGACCGGCTCGTTGGTGGTGAAGTCGCTGGTCGTGTCGGCGGCGGTGCCGCAGACGCCGCCGTTGGCCGGCGTGGCGAGCTGGGTCAGGCCACCCGCGGCGATCGCGTCCCTGGCGGCCGAGGAGCACAGGAAGCCGCTCTCACCGAAGAAGGCCTGGACCGAGGCGTTGTTGATGTCGGTGGCACGCACCACGTTGTAGACCGCGCGCTTGAAGGCGAGCTCGCCCTCGAGCAGGCGCACGGTGTTGCCGGGGATCAGCCCGGCGCGGCCCTTGGAGATCGGGACGATCACGTCGGGGTCGTTCTTGACCGGCGCGTCGGAGTGCTCCTGGACGCTGGCCTCGCCGGCGTCCTTGACGTCGTTGCCGTTGGTGTCGACGTAGTCCTTGACGCAGGAGCCGTAGTTGGCGACGCCGAGCTGGGCCTTGAAAAACTTCTCGGTGCCCGAGCCGCTCTGCGGGACCAGCGGCTTGATGACGCCCGCGGTGCCGCCGACCTGGTTCCAGTTGGTGGTCGTGCAGCTGTAGATGGCGATGAGCTGCGCCTTGGTCAGCGACGCCGGCGCGTGCGACGCGGTGCTGTTGGAGACCGCGGCGACGACGGTGTCGACCGCGAAGGGAATGCCCTCGAGGTCGGCACCCTCGGCCTCCTTGCCCGTGCCGCCGACGCGGTCGGAGGAGCGGGCGAAGTCGACCTCGCTGTACTGGGCGGCGTTGCGCAGCGCCGCCTTGCCGGCACTGGAGCCGTTCGGCCGGGGCTGAGCGAGGTTGGGCGCGGGCAGGTTGACGTCGCCGCCACCCAGCGCGCTGAACGTGGCGACGTCGAAGCCGTGGCTGCCGGCGTTCCAGAGCAGCGCGGCGTTGTGCAGCGCGAGCATGGTGGTGTCGGAGCCGACGCCGATCAGGTCGGCCGACACGGGAGCGGCCTTGCTGTCCTCGGGCTGCGGAACGTACTCGGCGTGGGCCGGAGAGGCGATCAGCGTCACCGCCGACGTGGCCACCGCGGCCGCGAAGGCGGCCGTGAGGGTCTTGCGTACGGACATTGCGTTGTTCGACTTTCTGTGAGTGGTCTGCGGCTACTGGTGCAGCCACAGCGAGGACACCGCCCGACGGCGGCGATCAGGTCAGGTTGGGCAGGAGCCGCATCACTCCGTCGGTCGTCACCCATGCCAGGGCGATCGCGAGGGGGGTCGCAACCACCCACACGTGCACCAGCGACCATCTCTGACGGGCGGCGATGACCCCGAGCGTCAACGCCAGGAGCAGCGCGAGATCGAGGGCCAGCAGGGGCAGCACCCCTGTGTCGGTGCCCATCGGCTTCTCCGGTTCGGGGACCGTCGGCGGCAGGCCGGACGGTGCGGGGAACGCCGAGTCCGCCTCGGCGTCGACGTAGAGGGCCTCGCCCGGCGCGATCGCGCGCAGCCGGCCGTGGCCCTCGGCGGTGACCAGCGTGAGTCGCGCCCGGCCGGCCGCGAGCGGCTGGGGCAGCGGGTCTCCGCTGCGGCGCACGGCCCTGACCGTGAACGCCACCCGGCCCTGGGCGACGGTCACCTCGATCCGGTCGCCGGGCTCGAGCCGGTCGAGGTCGCGGAACGGGCTGCCGTACGTCGCGGCGCGGCCGAACACCACGGAGGCGCCGGCCTGGCCGGGCAGCACGGTGTTGCGCAGGTGGCCGGGCCCGGCGAGGAGGTCACCGGACGCGGTGCCCTCGACGACGACCTGCTGCAGGCCCAGCCGCGGGACCTGGATCAGCGCGACCGGTGCGCCCGGCTCGGTGACCGGCCCCACGCTCGCGGTCGCGGCGGCGACCTCGGCCCGGAACTCGTCGTACAGCAGTGACTGGCTGCGCTCCTGGGCGACCCCGCCGAGGACGAGCAGCTGCAGCGCCATCCACAGCGTGACGAGTGCGGCCATCGTGGCCGAGGTACTGACGACCGTGCTGGCGGTCTCGGCCCGGCTGGGCGGCCCGTCCTGCCGGGACGGGCGCGGGGCGCGCCGCTGCGGGCGGCGCCGGGGGCGCGCCCCGCTCTCCCGCGGCACGGTCTGCTCGCTCGCCGCGACCGGCGACTCCTCCAGCGTCGTCATCGACGGCTCCGGACCTGGACGACCCGCGACACGGCGCTGACGACCGTGAACACCAGGCCCAGCAGGAGCAGCACCGGCAGCAGCCGGCCACTCCACTCGGAGGACACCGCGTGGGTCGGGGGCATGGTGACGGCGCCGGGGGCCGCCGCTGCCGGACCTGCGGCGGGCGCGGCCGCGACGGGCTCCCCGGCGGGCGCGGCGGCCGCCGTCCCCGGGTTCACGGTCGCGGGGCCGGCCTCGGCCGGCGCCGCGGCCGGCACCTTCTGCCTCTCGATCGCCCGGGCTACGCGCTGGGCCCGCGTGTAGAGCGCGCGGGTGGCGCCGGTGTCGCGGATCGGCACGAAGCCGCCCGGCAGCTCGCCGTTGCCGCTCCCGGCCCGCTGGCCCTCCGTCGTGGCGATCCGGATGAACTGCGCGACCTTGCCGGCGTCCTCCGGGGTGAGGTTCCGCAGCCGGGCCGCGGTGTAGACGACCATCGTGCCCGGGTAGGCGTTGCCCGCCTTGCGCAGCTTCGCCATGTCCATCTCGAACGGGCCGCGCCTGCCCTCGGGCCTGGCGAGCTTGACCGCTGCCGTCAACGAGTCGACCGACGGTATGACATACCGGCCCGGCCGGGTCTCCAGGCCCGCGGTGCGCAGGCCGTAGCGCTGGGCGTCACCGAGGCTGACGATGCCGAGCATGAAGCGGTCGCCGTAGTGCTGCCGCTCGGTCCGCCCGAGCTTGTAGATCGGCGGCGTGACGCTGAGGTCGGTGTCGCAGCGGGTCTGCACGTTCGGCCACGCGTCCAGCAGCGCCTCGGCGATCTTGCGCATCGTCGAGACCGGGGCGGCGAGGTCGTTGAAGTACGTCGACGGGTTGTTCGCCTTGCAGTCGGTGCCGCCCTTGGGGACGTAGCCGTCGAGCAGCGGCCACTCGTCGCGGGGCAGCTTGATCTTGCGGTACGACGGGTTGACCCGCATGCCCCACGGGTCCGGCTTGCCCCTGACGAAGTCCGTCGCCGCCTTGTCACTGGCGATGTAGTCGGTGAGCCGGCGGATGACGTCGGAGGAGTTGGACAGCGACAGCAGCGCGGCTCCGGCCTCCTGGGCCTCCTGCGACAGGCCGGGGTTGAGCGCGACGAACTCCGGGTCCTTCATGATCGCCCAGGGGTTGTGCTCCATCCCCGGGTGCCCCGCTCCGAAGCTCGATCCCGTGTAGGACTGGGTGAGCAGCTTGGCGAGCAGCCGGGCGTTGAGCCGGAGGTCGGCGTACTCACCCGCGTTGCCGGGCCGGTCGATGATGTAGCCGATGCCGAAGCCGGTGAGGGCCGTCGGCGCGTAGCCGACGGGATCGCCCTCCGTCTCGTACTCGGAGGAGACCAGTGCTGCCGCGCCGCCGCCCGAGGACATCAGCGAGAACCCCGCCTGGTCGGGCATCTGGTTGTGCTGGAACTTGAACCGCGACTTGTTCAGGCAGTACGCCGGAGCCCACTGCAGGGCGGCCTGCGCGAGCAGCTCGGAGCCGTAGAAGCCGGTCGGTGCCCGCGGGTCGAGGATGTCGCAGGTGTCCGGCGGGTCACCGAAGGTCACCGGGATCACGAAGCGGTTGCGCCAGTTGGACTGGGCCCACCACAGCATCGGCGAGACCGCCTGGTCGACGCCGACGTTGGTGACGTTGCTGGAGCCGGGAGCGAACTGGCCGGTGCGCCGGCAGGACTTCTCGACGACGCTCAGGTCGCGCTCGTCGGCGGTGGAGCCGGCCTCGCAGCTGATCCCGACGATCGGGATGACGACGATCGAGCAGGCCACCGACTTGCTGCAGCCGAGGGACTCGTTCTCGACGTCGGTGCGCACCTCGAACTGGACCGAGCCCTTGCCGTCGGCGTCGGTGTACGCCGCGATCTCGTTGGCGGGCAGTGCCGCGTCCGCCGCCGCCTCGGGCGGCATCGTCTTGGCGTCGCACGCCGCGAAGACCTGCCCCTTGGCGCTCACGAACGGCACCAGCCGCGTGTAGAGCAGGCCGGTGCGGTCGATGGTCGGGCACGCGTCGGCACCCGGGACGTCGCCCTTGCTGCTGGTCACCTTCTCGGTGTCAGACGCGAGGGCGTAGAGGTCCTCGGTCCAGGTCGCGTCGCTGGCCGACTTCGAGACCTGCGAGCGCTGGCCGAAGGACGAGGTCCAGCAGGTCTCCGGCCTCACCTCGGCGCCGGTCCCCCGGCACTGCAGGACGACGACCGGGTACTCCTGGTTCATGCCGCCCGGGCCGAAGGGGTCGTTGGCCCGCCCGCCACTGGGCTGGGCACCGCTCCAGGTGATGCCCACCCGCTCCCGCCCGCGCAGGTTGCGCGTGTGGTCGGCGCTGACGGTGACCTGCCAGGGCTTGCCGGTGTTCGGGTCGGAGATCTCGGTCGACGAGCCGTCCGCGGCGACGAGCTCGCGCTCCATCGCTTGAGTGCTGCTCCATGCGTCACCGGCGCCGGCCGCGCGCGGCGTCACGGGCTGGGGCCGGTCGGCGGCGGCCGGGGCGGTGACGCCCGTCGCGGCGCTGGCGGCGACGACGAGCCCGACGAGGGCGAGCCGGGGGCTGCGCCGCCTCATCGCGACGTCCCCCCGGCGGCCAGCCGGCGCCGGAACATCGCGGCCAGCAGGCCGGGCAGCAGCACCAGGGCGAGCAGCTCCAGCACCACGACCCAGCCGAAGGGCCGGCGGTCACCGGCCCGCTCGGCTGACAGCGTGTCGGGCGAGGCCGTCACGGGCTGGCTGGTGGCGGCCACCGGTGTGGTGCCGTCGGTGGCGACCGGTACCTCCTGGCCGGTGACCGGATCGACGGCTGCCGGCGGTGCGGCGCCGGCGGCGGGCGCCGTACCTCCCGCGGCCGCGGCCTGCTCGTCGGTGGCGGGCTTGCCGGTGCCGGTGTCGTAGCCGCACGGACCGGCGCCGTCCTTGTCGCACTCCGGCGGCTTGGGCGCCTTCTCCGCCAGCAGGTTCTTGTCGAGGTTCTTGCCGTCGAAGGTGGGGTTGTTGCAGCTCTTGACGTCGCGGTCGGTCAGCTCGACGGCCGGGTCGGCCGCCTTCAGCTTCGCGATCTGGTCGAACCCGGCCTGGACCAGGTTGAGCGGCAGCGAGGAGTAGCCGTACGCGCCCGCCTTCGTCTGCCCGGTGCACAGCGAGTAGTACATGAAGTCGGCGAGGGTCTGCCGCTTGGCCGTCGACATCCGCTGGTCACCGGCACCGGTGGGCAGCAGCATGTACGAGTACGACGAGATCGGGTAGGACCGCGGGTCGTTGTGGGTGTAGACGCCGTCGAGGTTCTGCGTCAGGTACAGCGGTGACGTCGTGTCCATGTTGATCTTGGCCTGCGTCAGTGCCACCGCGGTGTTGAACTGTGTGGGCTCGACGTAGTAGCCGGCCGCGTTCCTCACCTTCACCACCGGGTAGTGGGCGTTGATCGCATAGGAGTACTCGACGTACCCGATCATCCCGTTGCCCGAGAAGCCCTTGATCGTGTTCATCACCTGGTCGGAGCCGGCCTGGCTGACCATCCGGCTGCCCGACTTCTTGGGGTAGTACGACGTCAGCCCGGCCCGGCCGAAGTAGGCCCGCCAGATGCTGGGGTACTGCTTGTCCATCCAGGTGGTGAACTGTGCCGTCGTACCGGATCCGTCGGAGCGGACCACGGGGATGATCGGCAGGGCCGGGAACTTGCGGCCGTTGTTGTCCTTGGCGATCGCCGGGTCGTTCCAGTTGGTGATCTGGTTGGTGAAGATCTTGGCCAGCGTCTCCCCCGACAGGCGCAGGTTCTTGACCTGCTCGTTGCCGATCTTGAGCTGGTAGGTGAAGGCGGTGCCACCGGCCACGATGGGCAGATAGGCGTACTGCCGGCCCTGGCTGGTGTCGGCCTGGCCCTGCTCGTCGGTGCCCTGGTACGGGATCTCGGAGATCGCGAAGTCGACGCTGTTGTTGGCGAAGTCCTTGCGGCCCTTGGTCGAGCCGCCGCCGGTGTAGACGACCTTCATGCCGTTGGCGTTCACGTCGGCGATCCACTGCTGGACGATGAGCTCCGACCAGGTCGAGCCGGTGCCCTCGATCTGGGCGTACGGCACGGCACCCCACGCCGCCAGGGGCAGGCTGATGCCGCAGATCATGGCGAGCAGGGTGGCCGCCAGGGCGCGTCCTCGGCGCTTCACGAGCTGGTCTCCTTCATGGCACGGGGCTTGATGGCACGGGGCCGGGTGGTCTTCCTCGCCCTCCTCGGGCGGGCCACGACCCGCGCGAGGACGAAGAGGAACAGCACGAGCGCGAGCAGGACGGTGGCGGCCGCGAAGGCGCGAGTGATCGCCTGCGGCTCGCCGCTGCGGACGGTCGTGTAGATGTAGAGCGGCAGCGAGTTCATGACGCCGTCGGTGGGTCCGACGACCATGAACGCGGCGGCGCCGGAGGTCAGCAGCACGGGCGAGGTCTCCCCCACCCCGCGGGCGACACCGAGGATGACGGCGGTCGCGAGGCCCGGCCGGGCCGTCGGCAGCACGACGTGCCACACGGTCCGCCACCGGCTGGCACCGAGGGCGAGCCCGGCCTCGCGCAGGTTGCCGGGCACGACGCGCAGCACCACGTCGGCGGCCCGGGCGACGATCGGCAGCATCATCACGGCGAGGGCGAGCGCGGCGGCCAACCCGGAGCGCGGCCAGCCCGCGACCACGATCACCGTCGTGTAGACGAACAGTCCGGCGACCACCGACGGCAGCGCCGTCATCGCCTCGACGATCGTGCGTACCAGGCCGGCGAACCGGCCCCCGACCTCGGTCATGAAGATCGCGGTGCCGATGCCGAGCGGCAGCACGATGACCAGCGCGATGCCGATCTCGATGACCGAGCCGACGGTCGCGTGGGCGATGCCTCCCATGTCGAAGGGGTCCTTGGGGCCGACGCCGGCCATGTCGTCGACGAAGAAGTTGGCGTGCAGCAGCGGCCGCCAGCCGCGCAGCACGATGAACGACAGCGTGCTCACCAGGGCCGCGCCGACGACCAGGGCACCGCCGGTGACGACGGACGCCACGAGCCGGTCGCGCACCTCGACCATCGACACGGTCAGTGCCGAGAGGACCGCGGTGACGGCAAGCCCGAGGACGAACCAGACGACGAGGAACCAGGCCGGCCCGGGGAGCGGCAGCAGTCGCTGGGTGACCAACCAGGCCATCCCCAGCGCCGAGGCCCAGGCGCCCCAGCGCACGAACCTCTCGTCGGCGGTGGGCCGGCCGAGGGAGGGGCGAGGTACGGCGGGAGCCGCGTCGTCGTCGTACTTGGGCAGGACGGTCGCACGCTGCGGCCGGACCGGCGAGGTCGTGGGAGCCGTGGTCATCTCAGGCCTCCGCCCCGGCGCCCGAGCGGCTCCGGCTGACCACGACGGCAGCGAGCGTGTTGACCGCGAGGGTGATGACGAACAGCACGAAGCCGGCCGCCAGGAGCGCGGAGAGCTGGCTGGCGCTGGCGTCGCCGAAGCGGCCCGCGATCAGCGCGCTGACGCTGTTGGTGCCGATCTCGAGCGGGCGGAGCTTGAGGTCGAACGACGGCGAGATGATGAGCAGGACCGCGATCGTCTCCCCGAGCGCCCGGCCGAGGGCGAGCATGGTGCCGCCGATGATGCCGCCGCGACCGAAGGGCAGCACGACGGTGCGGACCATGCCCCAGCGGGTCGCGCCGAGGGCGAGTGCGGCCTCCTTCTCCCCCGGCGGGGTCTGGCTGAACACCTGTCGCATCACGGCGCAGGCCATCGGCAGCACCATCATCGCCACGGCGATGCCGGCGCAGAACGCGCTCGCGGTGTAGCGGCTGGCGTCCCAGATGGCGGCGTCCGGGTCGGTGTCCTTGACGTCGAAGACCGGGATCCAGCCCAGGTGACGCTGCAGGAAGGTCGCGAACGCGGCGGCGTGCGGCATCACCAGGAAGAAGCCCCACAGGCCGTAGACGATCGACGGGATCGCGGCCATCAGGTCGACGAGGGAGACCAGGACGGAGCGGATCGACGCGGGCGCGTACTCCGAGATGTACAGCGCCGTGCTCAACGCCAGCGGGAACGCGATCACCATGGCGACCAGCGCGATCTGCACTGTGCCCGCCAGCACCGCGGCGATGCCGAGGACGTCGGCCTCGGGCAGCCAGTCGGACTCGGTGAAGAACCGCCACCCGTAGCGGTGCAGCGTGGGAAACGCCTGCCAGCCGAGAAACAGCCCGACCCCGCCCGTGATCACCAGCACCGAGGCGCCGATCGTCCGGGACACGTTGACGAACACCGCGTCGGCACCGGTGGCCTTGCGGGAGATCCGGCGCGGCTGCACGTCGGGCGCGCTCGGATCGACGAGGGGCAGGCTGGTCACAGTCGTCCTTGGTCGTGGCCACCCCGAGAAGGGCCGTCACGGCAGCGCGGGACCGCGCAACCACCGGAACGTTGACGGTGGTGCGCGACCAGTGAGGGTGACGCCGGTGAACGAGCGTGGAACGCTGCCGTTGGCTCTGGTGAAATCCGCGGCCCCGAACCCAGCGCGACCCGGCTCGGACTGGCTCGGATTTCACGCCGACCCGGCGCAAAGTGGCACGGAATCGACGCCGACCCGGCAGAACTTCCCGTCGGAGGAACGGCAGCGAGACAGCTTCTGCCGGGTGAGTCGATTCCGGGAGCCACTACGCGCCGGGTCGGCAGAGCCTGAGAGCCACTACGCGCCGGGTCGGCGGAGTCTGAGAGCCACTTCGCGCCGGGTCGGCGGAGCCTGAGAGCCACTTCGCGCCGGGTCGGCGCTGGGCGGGTGGGCCCGGAATGTGACCTGTCGCACTCAGTGGGACAGGTCACATTCGGCGAAGGTTCCCGCACCTACGTTCCGCGCCATGACCGACCAGTTCACCCGTCGCCGCCGCGTCCGCGGCCTTGCGACCGCATCCGTCCTGCTCCTCGGCCTCACCGCGTGCGGTGGCGGGGACGACGGCAAGGACGACTTCGCCAAGCCGAAGCAGAACGCCGACGTCACTTTCTCGGGTGACCCGATCAAGGTCATGACGTTCACGCCCTACGACACCGACACCATCAACTTCAAGGCGGCGCTCGACGTCGCCGACGGGGCCAAGGTCGCCATCAACAACGCCGGCGGCATCAACGGCCACGAGGTCGTGGTCGTGCCCTGCAACGAGGGCGCCGACCCCAACAAGGCCGCCGACTGCGCCCGCAAGGCCGTCGACGAAGGCGTCTCCGCCGTCGTCGGTGGCTTCAGCGCCAACGGCGACACGATCATGCCGATCCTGGAGAAGGCCGGGATCCCGTGGATCGCCCCGCCGGTGATCAGCGCCGCGGAGCTGTCGAGCAAGCTCAGCTACCCGATCGTGCCGGGCGTCATCGCCCAGGCCGGTCTGGGCGCCAAGGCCGCCCAGGACGGCTGCGACAAGGTCGCCAACGTGATGTACGACCTGCCCTCCAGCGGCTCGGTCAAGGAGCTCGGCAACGTCGGACTCGCCAGCGACGGCCACGCCCCGGCGACCGTCGTACCCGTCCCGCCGACGACCACCGACTTCAGCTCCATCGCGCAGGAGATCAGCGACTACGACTGCGCGATCATGTCGATCCCGTCCGGTCCGTTGACCGGTGTCGCGGCCGCCGGCGCGAGCCTCGGCAGCAAGACGAAGTACTACGCGTTCCCCGGCACCCTGACCGACTCCGCGATCAGCCAGGCCGGCGGCGCCCTCGACAACGCCGTCACCATGTCGCCGTTCCCGCCTGCCGGTGACCCGGTGTGGGACGAGGCGAAGAAGATCGTGGGCGACATGTCCAGCGAGGAGAACGGCGGCTGGTCCTACATGTCGTACCAGAGCACCTGGGTCGGCTACCAGCTGCTCGCCGAGGTCCTCAAGGACAGCGACGACGTCTCCGCGACCGGCGTCACGGCGGCGTTCGACGCGGCCTCGGCGGTCGACGGCCTGGGCTTCACGCCGGAGCTGGACTTCACCCAGGAGTTCCCCGCCCCCGGCATGAACCGGATCTTCAACACCTTGGTCATGTTCCACGACATCGAGGACGGCGCGCTCCACCAGGACGGCGACTACGTCGACCTCGGCGCCTCCCTGACCCCGGCGTCGTGACCGCGGTGCAGGCGCCGCCCGTCCCGGGCGGCCAGGTCCGGCCCGGCCAGGTCGTCGTCGAGGCGACCGGCCTGACCGCCGGGTACGCCGGGACCCCGGCCGTCCACGGCGTCGACCTCCGGGTCCGGGCCGGCGAGGTCCTGGCCCTGCTCGGCGCCAACGGCGCCGGCAAGACCACCACGCTGCTGTCACTCGCCGGCGAGCTGGCACCGATCTCCGGATCGGTGGCGGTCCTCGGCGACGCCCGGCCGCGGCGCCTGCACCAACGGGCCCGTGCGGGCCTGGGCTTCCTGACCGAGGAGCGCTGCGTCTTCATGCAGCTCACCGGCTGGCAGAACCTGAAGATCGGCCGCGGGTCGGCCGAGAAGGCGCTTGCCTACTTCCCCGAGCTGGAGCCGCACCTGTCCAAGAAGGTCGGGCTGCTCTCGGGCGGCCAGCAGCAGATGCTCGCGCTCGGCCGGATCCTGGCCGCCGAGCCGCAGGTTCTGCTCGCCGACGAGCTGTCCCTGGGCCTGGCCCCACTCGTCGTCGAGCGGTTGCTGGCCGCCGTACGACGGGCCGCGGACGACGGCGTCGCGGTCGTGCTCGTCGAGCAGCACGTCCGCCAGGCGCTGGCGATCGCCGACCACGTGCACGTGATGCGGCGCGGCCGCATCGTCCTCTCGGGACCTGCCTCCGAACTGCGCGACGACGCCGAGCGCATCGCCGCCACCTACCTGAGCGAGAGCACCGAACCATGACCGACCTCATCCGGTACGCCCTCCTCGGCCTCGGCACGGGCGGCATCTATGCCCTGCTAGGCCTCGGACTGGTCGTGATCTACCGCGGCTCGGGCGTGATCAACTTCGCCCACGCGGGCTTCGCACTGGTCGGGGCGTACCTCACCTACGAGCTGCAGACCGTCCACGGCCTCGGCCTGGGCGTCTCCCTCGGCACGGCGGTCGCCGCGACCGCGCTGCTCGGGGTGCTCACCCACCACCTGGTGCTGCGCCCGCTGCGCAGCGCCAGCCCACTGGCCCGGGTGATCGCCACCCTCGGCCTGCTGACGATGCTGACCGAGGCCATCCAGCTCAAGTACGGCGCCCAGCAGCTGCGCACCGAGTCACCGCTGCCCAACGAGGCGATCACCGTGGCCGGCGACGTCGTGGTCGGCCAGTACGCCTTCTGGCTGGTCGGCATCGCGACCATCGCCGCGCTGGCGCTCGCCATCGCCGGCACCCGCACCCGGATCGGGTACGCCGTGTCCGCGTCGGCCGAGAACCCGCGCGGCGCCGCTGCGCTGGGCTGGGCGCCGGACCTGCTCGCCAGCATCACCTGGGCGATCGGCGGCGGCCTCGCCGCGCTGGCCGGCGGGCTGTTCCCGTCGACCACCTTCGGCTTCATCTCGCCGACCCCGTTCGGCGTGCTCATCATCGGCGCGCTCGCCACGGCCCTGCTCGGCGGCTTCCGCTCCTACCCGCTCGCCCTGCTGGGCGGGCTGTTCCTCGGCGCCGCCCAGTCCGCGACCCGGCACTTCACCGACCAGACCGGCGTCTCGGACGCCGTACCGTTCCTCGCGATCATCGTCGTGCTCGTGCTGCGCGGCCGCGGCCTGCCGCTGCGCGGCAGCATCACCGACCGGCTCCCCCGCGTCGGCACCGGACGGGTCCGCCCGTGGCTGGTCGTGGTGCTGGCCGGAGCGGCGCTGCTCTGGGTCGGCCTCGGCGCCTCGGCCGACTGGTACGCGCCCACCATCATCAGCGCCACGTTCGCGCTGATCGGGCTGTCCATCGTGCTGCTGACCGGGTACGCCGGGCAGCTCTCCATCGCCCAGTTCGCGCTCGCGGGCATCGGCGCGTTCGCCGCCGGGCGGTTCGTGGTCTTCCACGGCTGGCCCTTCGAGCTGGCGCTGGCCGCCGGCGTGGTCGTGGCGATGCTGGTCGGCCTGCTGTTCGGGCTGCCCGCACTGCGCACCCGCGGCGTCAACCTCGCCGTCGTCACCTTCGGGCTGGGCTTCGCCGTGCACCAGATGGTGTTCAGCAACAGCGACTACACCGCCAAGGTCACCCCGCGCGAGGTCCGCCTGCTCGGCATCGACATCGAGCCGATCGACCACGCCCGCAACTACGCGCTGGTCTGCCTCGTGGCGCTGGTCCTGGCCGCGCTCGTCGTCGCGAACGTACGTCGGGGGCGCAGCGGGCGCCGGCTGCTCGCCGTACGCACCAACGAGCGGGCGGCCGCCGCGATCGGCGTCAACGTCTTCGAGGCCAAGCTGTATGCGTTCACGCTCTCGGCCGGCATCGCGGGCCTCGGCGGTGCACTGCTGGGCTTCAGCTACGCGACGATCCTCTACCCGCAGCTGTTCGCGCCCGGCGCCTCGATCTCCGTGCTCGCCGCGACGGTCATCGGCAGCACCGGCTACCTCGCCGGTCCGTTCATCGGCGCCATCTCCGCGCCCGGCGGCCTGATCACCCTGCTCGGATCCGACGGTCCGGCCACCACCGCTGCGGTTCAGGACGGGCTGACCTGGCAGTCCTGGCTGCCCCTCGCCTCGGCACTGCTGCTGATCATCACCCTGATCGCCAGCCAGCACGGCGTCGCCGAGTCGATCGACGCGTCCACCCGCAGGCTGCGGGCACGGATCCCCGGCCTGCGTCCGGGCAGGCCACAGCCGCTGCCGCCGACCGAGCGGGCCACGGTCCCGGCGCGCACCCTGGAGGTCGCCGGACTCACCCAGCGCTTCGGCGGGTTCGTCGCCCTCGACGACGTCTCGCTGATCGTCGCCCCCGGCCAGGTCGTCGGCCTGCTCGGCCCCAACGGCGCCGGGAAGACGACGCTCATCGACTGCGTCAGCGGCAACAACCGGGTCTCGTCCGGCACGATCAGCTGGGACGGGCGCGACGTGACCCGGTGGGCGCCGTACCGCCGCGCCCGGGCCGGCCTCTCCCGCTCGTTCCAGTCGCTCGAGCTGTTCGACGACCTGACCGTGCGCGAGAACCTGCTCGCCGCCGCCGACCGGCGCGACCGACTGGCGTATCTGACCGACCTGGTCCTCCCCGGTCGCTCTCGGATGCCCGCCACCGTGGTCGCCGCCGTCGAGGAGCTCGGACTCGCGCCGCTGCTCGACAGCCGCGCCGAGGACCTCTCCTACGGCCAGCGCCGCCTCGTCGCCATCGCCCGCGCCGTCGCCAGCAGCCCGTCGGTGCTGATGCTCGACGAACCGGCCGCCGGCCTCGACGAGACCGAGAGTGCCGAGCTCGGCCGCCTGGTCCGCCGGCTGGCCGACGAGTGGGGCATGGGCATCCTGCTCATCGAGCACGACGTCGCCCTCGTCCTCGAGAACGCCGACCGGGTCGTCGTCCTCGACTTCGGCCACCGCATCGCCGAGGGCACCCCCGCCGAGATCCGCACCGACCCGGCCGTACGGCGGGCCTATCTCGGCGAGGAGGCCGAACCCGTCTCGGTCTGAGGTCGGCCGCACCCCATGCGTTCTGGTCGTGATCTCGCGAAGATTGCGACCGATTCGCATGGGGTGCGGTGCATCAGCGGTGGATGAACTCCGCGGCGAACTTCGCCACGCTCTCCAGCCGGGTCTCACGGTCGGCCTGGGCGTGACCGAGCATCCGCCACGGGTTGAGCCACACGTCCGTGGCACCGGCAGCCGCCAGGTCGTCGAAGCCGGCCGCGTCGGCGACACCGACGGGCGAGACACAGACCGAGAACGGTACGTCGGCCCGCCCCGCCTCCTCGCGCAGCCCGGTCAGCCGCGCGATCACGGGCGGCAGGTCGGCGGCCGGGAGGTTGGCCGAGATCCAGCCGTCGCCGAGGCGCGCGGCGCGACGCAGGGCGGGCTCGGTGTGGCCGCCGACCAGGATCGGCAGCGGCTGCTGCGGTGCCGGGGAGATGATCAGCCGGTCGAAGTCGTAGTGCCTGCCGTGGAACTCCGCCCACTGCGGGCCGCCGCCGGGGCACACGGCGCGCAGGACGGCGATCCCCTCGTCGGTGCGAGCGCCGCGGGTGCGCATCTCGGTGCCGGTGAAGCGGAACTCCTCGGGCATCCACGACAGCCCGACGCCCAGCTCGAGCCGCTCCCCGGTGAGCACGGCGAGCGTGGACACCTGCTTGGCGAGCAGCAGCGGGTCGCGCAGCGGCAGCTTGAGCACCGAGACCCGGAAGCGGATCCGCTCGGTGACCGCGGCCAGCGCGGCGATGGTGACCAGCGGGTCGGGCATGTCGGTGTCGGGGGCCCACATCCGCTTGCCGTCGCCGGAGTACGGGTAGTCGGCCGAGACCTGCTCGGGGAAGAACACCGAGTCGGGGAGGCTGATCGCGTCCCAGCCCTCGGCCTCGGCCGCGCGGGCCAGCTCGGGGAGGTCGCCGGTCGGCACCATCCCCACGGACAGGGTCCAGTTGAGATCGCTCATCCGGCGAGCCTCACCGGCTCACCGGGTCGCCGGAAGGGGTCTCCCGCTGACCGGGATCGACCGGATCGACCGGATCGACCGGGATCGACCGGGGGTCAGGATCCGGGCGGGCCCACGACCAGCGCGACGCCGGTCAGCGCGGCGACGGCGACCAGGCCCACGCCCAGACCGCGCAGCGGGTTGGTGAGCAGCCACGCGACGACGCGATCGGGGAGCGAGGACGAAGCCCCGGCGGGCAGCCGCCACGCGTCGCCCAACCAGCCCTTGCGGATCGCGAACCACTCGAGCGGCAGCGTCGCGAGCGGAGGTACGGCGGCGACCAGCGCGAGCAGGCCACGTCCCGCCGACCAGCGCCGGTCCACCCAGACCACCACGGTCGTGACGACGTACGCGACGAACACGATGCCGTGCAGCATCCCGAAGATCCGCACACCGGTCTCGTTCTCGGCCGGCCCGTACTTGAGGAACATGCCGAGCAGCAGCCCCGTCCACGTGATCGCCTCGGCGATCGCGACGGTGCGGAACAGGCGGGTGGGGGTGTTCATGACGTGCCTTCCTCGGTGCGGGCCAGCTCGGCCTTCCAGTCGCGGAAGGTCTCCTCGGTGCGGCCCTGCTTCCAGTACGCGGAGATCGAGACGTCGGCGCGCGGGACCCCGCGCTCGCCGTACAGGTAGGGCCGGATCTCCTTCATCACGGCCTGCCCCTCGCCGTGCACGAACGCGTGCACGCGGCCCTCGCGCCACGGCAGCGCGCGCACGGCGTCGGCCAGGCCGGGGTGGCTCGGGTCGGAGCGGTGCAGCCAGGTCACCGCGACGCCGGCGGGAGCCGCGACCGGCTGCTGGTACGACGGCCCGTCGACCTGCAGCACGACGTACCCCTGCGCGTCCTCGGCCAGCGCCGCCAGCGCCTGCCGGATCGCGGGGATCGCGGCCTCGTCGCCGGCGAGCAGGTGCCAGTCGGCGGCGGGGTCGGGGGCGTAGGCGCCGCCCGGCCCGCGGACGTGGATGGTGTCGCCGGGCTGCGCCCGCGCGGCCCAGGGGCCGGCGATGCCCTCGTCACCGTGCACGACGAAGTCGATCGTGAGCGTGCCGGCGGCGACGTCGGGCTCGAGCGCGGTGTAGGTGCGCAGCGTCGGGCGCCCGCCGGCCTCGAGCTCGGCGGGGTCGCCGAAGACGAGCTTGACGTAGCGGTCGGTGAAGGTGCTCTGCGCGAAGGCGGCCAGGTCGCCCGAGAAGCGGATCCGGGTCATCCCCGGGCTGAGCTGCTCCGTCGACTCGACGGTCAGCAGCGTGATGGGCTTGCTCACGCCGCCACGGTACCGGCGGGCCGGTCAGGACCCGAACCGGCGCTCGCGCTGCGCGTAGGCGCGGATCGCGCGCAGGAAGTCGACCCGGCGGAAGTCGGGCCAGTACGCCTCGCAGAAGTAGAACTCCGACTTCGCGCTCTGCCACAGCAGGAAGCCGCCGAGGCGCTGCTCCCCCGAGGTGCGGATCACCAGGTCGGGGTCGGGCTGGCCCTTGGTGTAGAGGTGCTCCTCGATGTGCTCGATGTCGATCTGCTGGGCGAGCAGCTCGAGCGGCGTGCCGAGGGCGGCGTGCTCGGTGAGCAGGGAGCGGACGGCGTCGGCGATCTCGCGGCGACCGCCGTACGCGACCGCGACGTTGACGATCATCCCGTCGACGTCGGCCGTCGCCTCGGCGGCGGCCTTGAGCCGCTTGGCGGCCGCGTCGGGGAGCAGGTCGAGGGCGCCCACCGGGTGCAGCCGCCAGCGCCGCTGGTCGGCGAGCGAGTCGACGGCCTCGACGATGATCTCGAGCAGCGGCTCGAGCTCCTCGGCGGGACGGTTGAGGTTGTCGGTGGACAGCAGCCACAAGGTGACCACCTCGATGCCGACCTCGTCGCACCAGCCGAGCAGCGGCTCGATGTTGGCGGCGCCCGCGCGGTGCCCGTGGGCGGTGTCGCGACCGACGGCCCTGGCCCAGCGCCGGTTGCCGTCGAGCATGACGCCGATGTGCTTGGGCAGGTTGCTCGGCATCTTGCGAAGCATGCGTGCCTCGTACGCCGGGTAGAGCACCCTGCGCGCACCGCGCTTCCAATCCGCCACACCCTGATGTTAGCCGGGGTTCCCGGCCACCCACCCGACTGACACGATGAGACCAATCGCGAACCGACAGATAGGACGACCATGACTGCAGCCGCCTGGCACCCGGACCCCACCGGCCGCCACGAGCTCCGCTACTGGGACGGCTCCCAGTGGACCGACCACGTGTCCGACCAGGGCGTGCAGTCGACCAACGCGCTCTACCCGTCCGCCGACGCCGGCGCTGCCGAGACCGGCACCGACGCCACCGGCAGCGGCACCGCCACTGACTCCGGCGGTACGTCGGACAGCGGCTCCTCCGGCGACGTGTGGGTCGGCAGCGAGGAGGCCGCCGAGAGCGGGGTGAGCGAGTCCGCCGACAGCGGTGCGAGCGAGCCGGCCGAGCCCGCGTTCTCCTTCGACGCCGTCACCGCGGTCGCCCCGCGCGCCGCCCAGCCGGCCGAGCCGGCCCAGCAGGTCCAGCAGTCCCAGCAGTCCCAGCCGCCCGCGCAGCCCCCGGCCCAGCCCCCGGTGCAGCAGCCGTACCAGCAGGCCCAGCAGCCGTCGTACCAGCCCATGGGCCAGCAGCCGGCGGGCGGCTACAGCGCCCAGCAGGTGCCGGCCGACGCCTTCGCCGGCATCTCCGGCGAGCTGATCGACGGCCGCTTCAGCGAGGTCGACGGTGCCGGCGCGATCCTGCAGAACAAGAAGCTGCTGCGGGTGCGGATCACCGAGCCGTTCATGGCCAAGCAGGGCTCGATGGTCGCCTACCAGGGCAACGTCAACTTCGCCTACCAGGGCGGGGGTGCCGCGAAGTTCCTCAAGAAGGCGCTGACCGGCGAGGGCCTGCAGCTGATGCGGGTCGAGGGCCAGGGCGACGTCTTCCTCGCCGACCTCGCGCACGAGGTCCACATCCTGCACCTCAACAACAGCGGCCTGTCGGTCAACGGCACGAACGTCCTGGCCTTCTCGGCCTCGCTGGACTGGAACGTCGAGCGGGTCAAGGGCGGCAGCATCGCGGCCGGCGGCCTGTTCAACACCACCCTGCGCGGCACCGGCTGGGTCGCGATCACCACCGAGGGCGCGCCGGTCGTGCTCAACGCGGCCGAGGCGCCGACCTTCGCCGACGCGAACGCGCTGGTCGCCTGGTCGGTGCACCTGCAGACCTCGATCCGCTCCACCGTCTCGGCGGGCGCCCTCATCGGCCGCGGCTCGGGCGAGGCGTTCCAGGTGTCCTTCCAGGGTCCGGGCTTCGTCATCGTGCAGCCCTCGGAGGGTCCGCCGGTCCACACCGCCTGACCCGTTCGGGCTACGCCGACGACGGCCGGATGAGCGTGAGATCACGTTCGTCCGGCCGTCTTTGCGTCCACGGGTCGCGGGTACCCTTCCTGCATGAACCAGGCCATCCACCACGCGAACGAGAAGGTCCGCGCCCGGCTGGACGACCTCGGGGAACAGATCAGCGAGACCGTCGCGGACATCAAGCCCAAGCTCCGCGGCTGGTTCCACCTCGTGTCCACCCCGCTCGTCCTCGCGGCCGGGATCGTGCTCGTCTGCCTCTCACCGACCGCCACGACCAAGGCGGGCTCGGCCCTGTACGCCGGCTCCGCCCTGCTGCTCTTCGGGACCTCCGCGCTCTACCACCGCGGCACCTGGTCGCCGAAGGTCTGGACCGTGCTCAACCGGTTCGACCACTCCAACATCTTCTTGTTCATTGCCGGCTCCTACACGCCGTTCGCGCTGATCCTGCTCGACGGCACCGCCCGCGTCGTGATGCTCTCGACCGTGTGGACCGGTGCGCTGCTCGGCATCGCGTTCAAGATCTTCTGGCCCAGCGCCCCACGCTGGCTCTCGGCGCCGATCTACATCGCGCTCGGCTGGGCGGCGATCTTCTTCATCCCGGCGTTCTTCGAGGGCGCGACCGCGATGGGGCTCGGCATCGGGATCGCGATCTTCGTGCTCATCGCCGTGGGCGGCGCGCTCTACACGATGGGCGGCCTGGTCTACGGGTTCAAGTGGCCCAACCCGTCGCCGCGGGTGTTCGGCTTCCACGAGATCTTCCACGGCTTCACGGTCGCCGCGTTCGTGGCGCACTACGTCGGCGTCTCGCTGGCGACCTATTCGCTGCGCTGACGCTCCAGCAGCACCAGCACCTCCGCGTGCGGAGTCTGCGGGAACATGTCGAGCAGGCGTCCCCGCACGGGTCGGTAGGACGCCAGGTCGGCCAGGTCGCGCGCCAGCGTCTCGGGGTTGCAGCTGGAGTAGAGGACGTACGCCGCCCCCGACTCCTCGAGCCGCCTGGACAGGTCGTGCCCCAGGCCGCGCCGCGGCGGGTTGACCACGACCAGGTCGGCTCCCGCCAGCAGCGCGGCGTGCTCGGGCGCGGTCGCGTCGCCGACCGCGAAGTCGACCTGCCCCGCCAGCCCGGCCTCGTCGCGTGAGCGCTGCGCCGAGGCGATCGCGTCGGCGCTGATCTCGATGCCGGTGACCTGCCGGCCGGGCGCGGCGAGGTGGAGCGCGAACCCGCCGACACCGCAGTAGAGGTCGACCACCCGGGTCGGCGCGAGGTCGGCGACCCAGGCCACCGCCTCGGCGTACAGCGCCGCGGCGACGGCGGTGTTGGTCTGGAAGAAGCTGAGCGGACGCAGGTGCAGGGTCACCGCGCCGAGCCGCATCGGCAGGGTGTCGGCCTCGGTCAGCACCACCTCGCGCTCCCCCTCGAGCACCGCGCGGTGCTCGGGCTGGACGTTGATCGTGACCACGCGCAGCCCGGGCAGGACGCCGAGCAGCCACGGCAGGTGCTTGCGCACCCGCGCCTCGACCGCCGTCGAGCGCACCACCAGCCGCACCATCAGCTCGCCGTCGGGCGAGGCCGTCACGAGCAGGTGCTTGAGCTCACCGCGCTGGCTGACCGGGGCCGCCGAGCCGACGTCGTACGGCGTCAGGTCGGCGCGCCGCACGAGCTCCGCGAGCACCGGCAGCGCCTCCACGATGACCGGCTCGTGCAGGGCGCAGTCGCGCAGGTCCACGCCCGCACCGTCCGGGTCCAAGATCCCGAGGGTGGGAGCCGAAGCCGTCCCCGCGACGACCATCTTGGCCTTGTTGCGGAAGCCCGATGCCGGGCTGGTCACCGGCGGCAGCCACACCAGACCGGGCGCGTCGACCAGCGCCCGGGTCGCGTCGAGCTTCGCGGCCAGCTGGTCGTCGTACGGCTGCCCGAGCCAGGTGCACGAGCGGCACTCCCCCGCCGTGAAGTGGGCACAGTCGAGGACGGCGGGACCCATGGATCCATCGTAGGGCGGCGCTAGCCGCGGTACTCCCGCCACGCCATCCAGCCCAGTAGCCCGGCGAGCCCGAGACTGTTCCACGAATGCTCGTCCGCGAACAGCAGCAGGCTGAGGCCGGCGGGGACCAGGAGGGCCGCCCCGACCAGCCTGCGCCGGCGGGCGCGGTCCGGTCCGAGCCGCGCGGCATAATCCTCCGGCCTGCCGAACTCCTCCACCAGCGAACGGCCACCCTCCGCGGCGTGCGATCGCGCCTCGGCCACGAGCTCGCCCACCCGTGCGTCGGACCTCCAGCCGGGCCCACGCAGCAGGCCGCCCAGCCGGCGCGCCCACTCCTCGTCGGTGGGGCTCCCCGCGGAGTCACCGGCCGCGCGATCGGTGGCGGCCCGGTCGAGAGCCAGGCCCGCTGCGCACAGCGCCGCCGCCTCCACGGGCAGCAGCCAGGCGCCGGGTACCTCCGCCCACGGCGCGTCATGCGTCAGCATCAGGAGCGGTCCCAGCGCCACCGACAACCCGAGCACGACGGCGGCCGTCGCGAGTACGGCGACCGCCGTGGTCCGGCGTCGCGAGATCCGATCCCAGAACACGTAGCCGGCCGCCCCCGCGAGCCCCACGCAGGCGAGCAGCAGATGGGCGATGGTCCAGCTCGACTCGCCTCGGAGCAGGCCGACCAGCCACACGCCCGCCGCCGCGATCGCGGATAGGTACAGGCCCGTGGCGACGGCGTCGCGAACGGAGGCCACTCCCTCGAGCGACCACACCGCGCGCCCCTCGGCGTCCCAGCGCGCAGAGACCTCGGCAGCGTGCTCGCGGGCCGGTCCGAAGAGCTGTTCCGGGGAGTCCTCGGCCTCACGGACGACCTCGAGCACCTGCTCCAGGTCCTCGCGGACCAGGTCGTGACGGACGTCCCGGGCCAGCAGGGCGAAGCAGACCCCCATCGCCCACGCCCGGTCCGACTCCTCGCCCCTCGCGTCGGCGAACGCGTCGATCGTCCGGGCCAGCGGCGTCGTCGCCTCACCCATGCGTCGTCACCCCGTCACCCATCGTCGTCAACGTGTCTCCCAGGTCGCGCCAGGAGGCGAGTTCGCGCCCGAGCCGCTCCCGCCCCCTGGCAGTCAGCGCGTACTCACGACGGCCGGGACCGCCCTGCCCCTCGACCCACGCCGCCTCGACATCACCGGCCTCCTCGAGCCGGCCGAGCACCGGGTAGAGCGAGCCGCCCTTGAGCAGCCCGAAGCCGTGGGCTGCGAGCACCTGGCCGATGGCGTACCCGTGCAGAGCCCGTTCGGTCAGGCTCGCCAGGACGGCGAGGTCGAGGGCGGCTCGGACCCATGGGGCGGGCCAGGTCGCTGCATCGGTCATGTATCTAAGTACACCACATACCTAGTCTCAGCCCTTCGCGAAGCGACACCTCGTAGGCTGCCGCCGTGCCCTCCCCGCTCGAGCGCGTCCAGGCCGCGCCGGTCCTCGCGACCGTGCGCCGCCTCGAGCAGCGCATCGCGGCCCGCTTCCCCGGACGCGGGCTGAACCGCGTGGCCGGCGAGCTGGCCGGCCTGGTGGAGACCGTGGACTCCTCGACCGCCACGGCCCGCGGGCGCCGGTCGTGGCTGCGGCCGCTGTCCCGGTTCGGGATCGTGGCGGTGCTGGTGGTGACCGGGACGGTGATGGTGCTGGCGATCCGCTCGGCACTCGCCGACGCTCCCGACGACGGGCTGGCCTGGATCCCCCTGCTGGAGAGCTCGGTCAACGACCTGGTGTTCGCGGCACTGGCGATCTGGTTCCTCTACTCCGTGCCCGAGCGGCTGCAGCGCGCCAGCCTGCTCGCGCTGCTCCACCGGCTGCGCTCGCTGGCCCACATCGTCGACATGCACCAGCTGACCAAGGACCCCGAGCGGCTGCGCACCGAGTTCGTGCCGACCGACGCGAGCGTCCCGATGGACCTCGACACCGACGAGCTCGAGCACTATCTCGACTACTGCTCCGAGCTGCTCAGCCTGGTCGGCAAGACCGCCGCGCTGTGCGCCGAGGCCTCGCGCGACCCGGTGGTGCTCGACACCGTGAGCACCGTCGAGACCCTGACGGTGTCCCTGGAGCGGAAGATCTGGCAGAAGATCGCGGTGCTCAACCACCACCGGGAGTCACCCGACTCGCTTGCTTAGCAACTTAAGCGTCACTTAGAGTCATAAGCATGACGCTGACGCCCCGCGAGCGCGAGGTCCTGGAGCTGGTCCGGGTCCAGCCGCTGCTCGACGCCCAGGCGATCGCCGAGCGCCTCGGCAGCACCCGGGCCTCGGTGGCGATGGCACTGTCCTCGCTGACCCGCAAGGGGGCGATCGCCGGGCGCGGCTACATCGTGCGCGACGAGCCGCAGGTGGTGGTGCTCGGCGGCGCGGTGATGGACGTCAAGGCGGTGACCGACGCCCCGGCCGCGCTGCACACCAGCAACCCGTCCACGATCCGCACCTCCCCCGGCGGCGTGGGCCGCAACATCGCGGAGGGACTGGCCCGGCTCGGCCGGCGTACCTTCCTGGTCGCGGCCGTCGGTGACGACGTGTTCGGCCGCGAGCTGATGGCCCACACCGCCGACGCGGGCGTGTACGTCGACCACGTGGTCCGCGGGGCGTTCGCCACCGGCACCTACCTGGCCACCCTCGGCCACGACGGCGAGCTGGTCATCGGCGCCTCCGACATGCGCGCCACCGACGCGCTCACCGTCGACGCACTGGGCCGGGCCCGCGACCTGCTGCCCCGCGCGGACTTCCTCGTGGTCGACGGCAACATCCCGGCCGACGTCGCGCGCTGGGCGATCCACGCGTGCGCGCAGCACGGCGTACCTCTTCTCCTCGACCCGGTCAGCGTTGCCAAGGCCGGCCGCCTCGCGCCGCTGCTCGACGGCTCGCCGGTCGACACGGTGACTCCCAACCTCGCCGAGCTGGCCGCACTGACCGGATCCGCGGTCGCCAACACCCGGCCCGCGATCACCCGCGCGGCGGCGCAGCTGCACGAGCGCGGGGTGCGCCGGGTGTGGGCACGCCGGGGCAGGCGCGGCAGCCTGCTCAGCGACGAGGGCGCGGTCACCGTGCTCGAGGCGCCGCCGGCCGAGGTGGTCGACGTGACCGGAGCGGGGGACGCGATGACCGCGGCGTACGTCGCCGCCCGCACCGACGGCGCCACCCCCGTCGCGGCCGCCGAGCTCGGCCACGCCGCCGCCGCGCTCACCATCGCCCACCCCGACAACGTCCGCCCCGACCTCGCGACCGCGATCCACGCCCACCGCCCCGACCGAATGGAGACCCTCCCGTGACCAGCCCCCACCCGCTCCTGTCCGTCGCCCCCGAGGTCGCGGAGGCGCTGGCGGCCGGCGGCCCGGTCGTGGCGCTGGAGTCGACGATCATCAGCCACGGGATGCCGTACCCGCGCAACGTCGAGATGGCCCGCGAGGTCGAGCAGATCGTCCGCGACGGCGGCGCCACGCCCGCCACGATCGCCGTGCTCGACGGGGTGCCGCGGATCGGCCTGTCCGCGACCGAGCTCGACGTCCTCGCCTCCGACCCGTCGGTCTCCAAGGTCAGCATCCGCGACCTCGGGTACGTCGCCGCCCGCCGCGCGCACGGAGCGACCACCGTCGCGGCGACCATGCGGCTGGCCGCGCTCGCCGGGATCCGGGTGTTCGTCACCGGGGGCCTCGGCGGCGTGCACCGCGGCGCCGAGTCGTCGATGGACATCTCCGCGGACCTCACCGAGATGAGCCGCACCGACGTCGCCATCGTCAGCGCCGGCGTGAAGTCGCTGCTCGACATCGGCCGCACCCTCGAGGTCCTCGAGACCCTCGGTGTCCCGGTCGTGGCCTACCGCTCCGACGAGTTCCCGTCGTTCTTCTCGCGCTCGAGCGGGTACGCCGCCCCGATGCGGCTCGACGAGCCCGAGCAGGTCGCGGCGATGATGCGCGCCAAGTGGGACCTCGGCCTGGAGGGCGCCGTGTCGGTTGCGAACCCGGTGCCCGTCGAGGACGAGATCCCGCAGGCCGAGATCGAGCGCACCATCCAGCAGGCGCTCGCGGACGCCGACGAGCGCGGCATCCGCGGCAAGGACATCACGCCGTACCTCCTCGGCCGGATCGTCGAGCTCTCCGGCGGCGCCTCACTGGAGACCAACATCGCGCTGGTGCGCGACAACGCCCGGCTGGGCGCGGCCATCGCGGTCGCCTACTCCGCGCTCTGACCCAGGAGCTCGACCGCGAGCCGCAGGTCCGCGACCAGCCCGTCGTACGTCGCCTGCCGCTGGTCGCGGGCCCGCAGCACCGCCGACGGGTGGGTGGTCGCCAGCACCCAGGCCGGCGGTACGTCGACCGGCCGGTCCTCGGGCCAGGCGAGCCGTCGGCCGCGGCACTCGCCGACCTTGAACGAGGGCCCGTAGAGCGCCTTGCCCGCCGTACCGCCCAGCAGCACGACGCCGCGCGGGCGGAGCAGCCGGAGCTCGGCCTCGAGCCACGGTCGACAGGCCGCGACGTGCTGCTGCTTGGGCGACTGGTGGATCCGCCGCTTGCCGCGCGTCCCGGACCAGCGGAAGTGCTTGACGACGTTGGTCAGGAACACGCGGTCCCGCGCGAGACCGGCGTCGTCGAGGGCGTCGTCGAGCACCTGTCCGGCGGGTCCGACGAAGGGCTCGCCCGCGCGGTCCTCCTGGTCGCCGGGCTGCTCACCGAGTAGCACCAGGTCCGCGTCCGGCGAGCCGTCCCCCATCACGCCCTGCGTGGCGTCGCGGTACAGCTCACACCCGCGGCACTCCTGCACCGCGGCCCGCAGCCGCGGCAGCGTCGGCCGGTCCGGCACCCACTCCTCGGCTCCCACGAGCGCGCGGTACCCCGCTCAGCGGTGCTGCAGCCGGATCGCCCGCTCGACAACATCCAGCGCCGCCGGGTAGCCGGCCGGCTCGGGGCCGATGAACGTCAGGCGGAGGTACGGCGCCGCCGGCTCCGCCGGGAACCACTCGTCGCCCGCGGCGACCCACACCCCGTCGGCCGCGCAGTCGCGGACGACCTGCTCGGCGTCGGTGCCGTCGGGCAGCCGGGCCCACAGGTGCAGCCCGCCGGACGGGACCGCGTCGAGCGCGAGCGAGGGCGCCTGCTCGCGGACGGCGGTGACGAGCAGGTCGCGGCGCTCACGGAGCTGGCCGCGCAGTCGGCGCAGGTGGGTGCGCCAGCCGGGGTCGCTCACGACCTCGAGCGCGGCCTGCTGGAGCAGCCCGCTGACGTACATCGACTCGGCCGCGCGGTCGCCGAGGATCCGCTCCCGCGCCGGCCCACGGGCACACACCGCGGCGACCCGGACCGACGGCGAGACGCTCTTGGTCAGCGAGCGCAGGTGGACGACGCGCCCGGAGTCGTCGCGGGCGGCGATCGGGCGGACCTCGCCGTCGATGGCGAAGTCGTGGGCCCAGTCGTCCTCGACGAGGAACGCGCCGTGCCGCCGTACGACGTCGAGGACCTCCTCGCCCCGCTCGAGGCTCCAGTGCGCGCCGGTCGGGTTGGCGAAGCTGGGCTGCACGTAGAACGCACGGGCCCCGGTCTCGCGGAACGACCTCTCCACCTGCGCCGGGTCCGGACCGTGCACGTCGCTCGGCACCGGGACAAGCTCGACGCCGGCCTGGCGGGCGGCCTGGATCGCGCCCCAGTACGTCGGCGACTCGATGAGCAGCGGCTGGCCCGGCGCCACGAGCGCCCGGAAGATCGAGGCCAGCGCGCTCTGCGACCCGGGCGCGACGACCACGTCGTTCGGGGTGACGGCGCTCAGGTGGGCGGGCGTCGCGTCGGCAAGCTCGGTGGCGAACCACGCGCGCAGCTCGGGCACTCCCGCCGCCGGCGGGCGCGAGGTGGCGGCTGCTCCTCGCGCGGCCCGGGTCAGCGCGGTGCGGACCAGCCGCTCGGGCAGCAGGTCCGGGCCCGGGTAGCCCGCGTGCAGCGCCTGCACGTCGGGCGGCGGCGTCTGCAGCGGGCCGGCGACCTTCGCCAGGTCGGCACGCGGCGAGCGGAGCGCCGCGGTCTGCCAGCCGAAGTCAGGCCCCCGGGCAGGCCGGACCGCGCGGACGAAGGTGCCGACACCGGGACGGCTCTCGACGAGCCCCTCGGCCACCAGCCGGCGCAGCGCCTTCTGCACGGTGACCGGGCTGGCGCCGTACTCGGTGACGAGGTGGCGCGACGACGGCAGCTGGGCGCCCGCGGCGGCGTCCCGGATCCAGGTACGGAGTCCCGCGACGATCCGCGCACTGCTATCGTTGCTCATGTCAGCACAGAGTAGCGCTATCGTCTCCCGATCGCATCCGCTATCAACCGTTCCCGCCGGGCTGGCCTGGGGCCTGGCCGGGGTCGTCGCCTTCTCGTTCACGGTGCCGCTCACCCGGGTCGCCCTCGGCGGGCTCGACCCGCTGTTCATCGGCGCGGGCCGCGCGGTCGTCGCCGCGGCGCTGGCCGCCGGCGCGCTCGTCCTCACCCGGCAGCCGCTCCCCCGCGGCCGCCAGTGGCTGCGGCTGGCGATCGTCGCCGGCGGGGTCGTCGCCGGGTTCCCGCTGCTGACGTCGTACGCGCTGACCGAGGTGCCGGCCAGCCACGGCGCCGTGGTGATCGCGATGCTGCCGGCCGCCACCGCCGTGATCGCGGTGCTGCGCACCGGCGAGAGCCCGGTCCGCGCGTTCTGGGCGTTCGCCGCGCTGGGCGCGCTCGCGGCCGTGGGCTTCGCGATGCTGCAGGGCGGCACCGGCGGCCATCTCCAGCGGGCCGACCTGCTGCTGGTGCTGGCGGTGCTGGCCTGCGCGACCGGGTACGCCGAGGGCGGGGTGATCTCCCGCGAGCTCGGCTCCTGGCAGACCATCTCGTGGGCGCTGGTGCTCGCCGCGCCGGTGATGGTGGCGCTGACGGCGACCAGCATCGTCACCGAACCGCCGTCGGGCAGCCCGACCCAGTGGCTGTGCTTCGCCTACCTGGCGTGCATCAGCATGTTCCTCGGCTTCTTCGCCTGGTACCGCGGCCTCGCGATCGGGCCGATGGCGCAGGTCAGCCAGGTCCAGCTGGCCCAGCCGGTGCTGAGCATCGCCTGGGCCGGGCTGCTGCTCGGCGAGCAGATCACCTGGCTGACCCTGGCCGGCGGGTTGACCGTGGTCGCGTGTGCCGCGGGCGCTAGTTCTTCCCGCGCCCGTACAGCCCGCGCACGACCTTCGTGAGCTGCTGCTCCTCCTTCGCCGTACGCCGGAAGGTGGTCAGCGCGATCGCCGGCTTGAACCGCTGGCGGGCGATCGCGTGCGGGTAGGTGAACTCGCGCAGCCCGTCGGGGCCGTGGATGCGGCCGAAGCCGGAGTCGCCGACACCGCCGAACGGCAGGGTCGGGATGCCGGCGAAGGAGATGACGCCGTTGATCGCGGTCATGCCGGCGCGCAGGCGCTGCGCGATCTCCATGCCCTGGCTCTTCGAGAACACCGTGGAGCCCAGCGCGTAGCGGGTGCCGTTGGCGCGCTCGATCGCCTCGTCCATGGTCTTCACCCGCGACACCGTCACGGTCGGGCCGAAGGTCTCCTCCTGCACCGCGGCCGAGTCCTCGGGTACGTCGACCAGCACGGTCGGCTGCACGAAGCGGGCGCCCTCGGGCACCGGGCCGCCGACCAGGGCGCGGCCGCCGCGCGCCAGGGCGTCGTCGACGTGGCGGCGGATGATGTCGACCTGCGAGGGCATGGTGATCGGGCCGACCTGGCCGCCGGGGCGGGCCTCGAGCTTCTTCGCCTGGGCGACGAGCTCGTCGAGGAACTGGTCGTAGACCCGGTCGTGGACGTAGACCCGCTCCACACCGGCGCAGGTCTGGCCGGCGTTCGCGGCCGCGCCCCACAGCGCCGCCTCGGCGGCCTCGGCGACGTCGGCGTCCTCCGCGACGATCAGCGCGTCCTTGCCGCCGGCCTCGATCACGACCGGCGTGAGCGACTCGGCGCAGGCGGCCATCACCCGCTTGCCGGTGGCGGTGGACCCGGTGAACGCCACCTTGTCGACACCTGCCGTGGTGAGCGCGGCGCCGGTCTCGCCGTACCCGGTGACGACCTGGAGCACGGGGCGGCCGACGACCTCCCGGAAGGTCGCGGCGAGCCACTCCCCGACGCCGGGGGTGTACTCCGACGGCTTGAAGACGACCGCGTTGCCGGCCGCGAGGGCGTAGGCGATCGACCCCATCGGGGTGAAGACGGGGTAGTTCCACGGGCCGATGACGCCGACCACGCCGAGCGGGCGGTACTCCACGCTCGCGGCCTGGTTGACCATCAGCAGGCCCGGCGAGACGCTGCGCCGCTTGAGCACCTTCTCCGCGTGGCTCGCGGCCCACGCGAGGTGGTCGATCGCGAGCGCGGTCTCGAGCAGGGCGTCGCCGGCGGGCTTGCCGGTCTCGCGCGCCATCAGGGCGGCGAGCTCCTCCATCCGGCGCGCGATCACCTTGCGCCAGCGCACCAGCGCCTTCTTGCGGCCGTCGAAGCCGAGCGCCTGCCACCACTCGGCCTGCTTGCGGGCCGTGGCGACCGCGGCGTGCACGTCGTCGGCGGTGTGGATCGGGTGGGTGCCGACGACCGCGCCGGTGGCGGGGTCGAGCGAGGTGAAGGTGGCGGCGGCATCGATGGTCACGCCCCGAACCTACTCGCGAGTCAGTTCGAGCGGAATGGCGTCAGGAACAACACGATGAGCGCCAGATGGGCAGTGATCACAACGCCGGCGATGACGATCGCCGCGACCGGCCGCCGCCGGGCGATCCACTCGGCCGCCTGGTAGGCCAGGGTGATCAGGGCGAGCGCCACCGTGACGTGGAGCAGCACCGCGAGCGCGATGCCCGACACGACGCCCGCGACGGCGAACCTCCCCCACGTCAGCCCGAGCAGCAGCGGTACGACGACCGCCCCGGCCAGGCCGCCGACCAGCTCCAGCACGAACGACCGCTCGCCCATCCACGGCACCTCGTCGATGACGTCGAACAGGTCCAGGGTCGCCAGCACGCCGAGCACGACGACGATCGCCACCGTGGCCGCGGCCGCGACCTTGTAGCGCAGGTGCGTCGCCCGGCTCCAGGTCGCGGACCCGTGCCAGATCGTGGAGAGCGTGATCGCCGACCAGACCAGCCAGCTGCGCACCGGGCCGGTGTCGGTGTCGCGCATCGCCGCGCGGAACACCCGGTCGGCGGCGACCCGGTCGAGCACGTGCCCCTCGACGGAGAGGTACGTCGGTGCCTCGTCGGGCGCGTGCACCAGCCCGTCGTGGATCAGCGCCGGCGGCAGGTGCCTGCCGGTGCGCGGCACCAGCCAGGTGAAGATCGTCGGCACCGAGGTCAGGTCGGTCTCGAAGGTGCCGAGGTCGGCGGGGACCAGCAGGTCGCCGTACTCACGGTCGCGGTAGGCGATCCGGTGCAACATCCGGAACCGCTCGGTGCGGCGGTGCACGTCGCCCGCCTCGACCCGCTCGAGCACGATCTTCGGCGGGTCCGCCGACCCCTCGTCGTGGAAGCGCTCCGGCTCCGGCCGCACCGGTCGCCACGGGCTCAGCTGCATGATCCGGTCCCCTTCCCGAGTCGGGCGAGCCCCTTCCGGTCGCCCGGACCGAAGTCTTCCCGACCGACGCTCTGCGCGTACATCAGCTCGCGCCGCGAGTCGACGTGGTCGAGCCCCAGCACGTGGCCGAGCTCGTGGAGCAGCGTGGCCCGCTCGTCGCCGTCGTCCTCGACCGCGGCGACGTCGAGGACCACGCGGCCCGTGACGTACCAGAGCCGGCGGCCCCGCTGCCGCGCTGCCGAGCCGCCGATCCCGGCGACGTCCCCCTCCAGCTCGGGGACCTCGTCCGCGCTGGCCCAGGCGATCAGGACGGGAGGGTCCGACTCGCGTTCCTCGGCGGCGTTCGCCGGGCGCCGGTCGGTGGTGCCGACGTAGGTGAACCGGAAGCCGCTCACCGCCGCCACCTCGGCCACCGCGTCCCGCACCCGCGCCACGGCCTCGTCGTCGCTGCCGCGCGCGTGCAGCGGGTTGACCTCATAGCGGATCGGCTCGCACGGGCGCCAGGTGACGGGCTCGCCGGCGGCGTAGGGCTGCTCGTTCAAGAAGGCGTACGTCGGATCGGGCACCTCGCGCCCGAAGCCGGTCGCTCCCAGCGCCACGACGCCGGCGAAGAGGGCCACGCTCAGCAGGAGCACGACACCCCACAGCCGGCGACCCGTCACCCGATGCTCACCCGATGCCGTCCGGCTCGGTGACCGGGCGCTCGCAGACGAAGCCCCGGCAGACGTACGCCGCGGGCCGCCCGTCCACCGCGGTCCGGCCCGCCAGCAGCGGGATGTCCTCACTCGCCTCGTCGGCGGCGACCACGACGGCGCCCGGGAGGGTGAGGGCCTTCGCGACGAGCGCGTCGCGCTCCACCCCGGCGGGACCGACGACGGCGACCTCCAGCGGCCCGTCGAGCATGGTCACCGCGGCCGCGAGCGACCAGCCGGCGAACCGCGGCGCCTTGTCGGCCAGCACGCTGACCGTTGCCAGCGCGGTCTCCGCCGCGTCGCGGTAGCGACCCACCCCGGTCAGCGCGTGCGCCTCCACCAGCGCGTGGACCAGGCTGCTGAACCCGCTCGGGCTCGCGTTGTCGCCGGGGTCGCGGGGACGCGCGACGAGGACCTCGGCGTCGGCGCTGGTGTCGAAGAAGCCCCCGTCCGGAGCGGCGAAGCCGGCCAGTGCAGTGTCGAGGAGCCGGGTCGCGAGCCGCAGCCAGCGGGGATCGGCCGTCGCCTGCGCGAGCGCGAGGAAGCCGGACGCCACGCAGCCGTAGTCCTCCAGCACACCGGCATGTGCGCCGGCCACGCCGTCGCGGGAGACCCGCAGGATCCGCCCGTCCTCGAGGTGCAGCCGCGCCAGCAGCTCAGCGGTCCCGGTCGCCGCCTCGATGTAGTCGGGGCGGCCGAGCCGCCTCCCAGCGTCGACCAGTCCACTGATCGCGAGCCCGTTCCACGCGGCGACCACCTTGTCGTCGCGCGCGGGACGCGGACGCTGCTCGCGGGCGGCGAGCAGGCGGCGCCGTACGTCGGCCAGGCGGTCCCGGTCGGCGGGGTCCTGGGGGTAGTGGCGCAGCTGCAGGGTCGACATGCCGTGCTCGAAGGTGCCGTCCTCGGTCACGTTGAACAGCTCCGCGGCCCAGGCGCCGTCCGTGGGGCCGAGGGCCTCGGCGAGCTGGGCCGGCGTCCACGCGTAGAACAGGCCCTCCTCCGCATGCCCGCCCGGCTCGGCCGGACTGTCCGCGTCGAGCGCGGAGGCGAACCCGCCCTCCGTCGTACGCAGCTCGCGGAGCATGAAGTCCGCGGTCTCGGTCGCGATCCGGTCGCCGAGCTCGCTGCCGAGGCGGGCGTAGAGCCCCAGCAGCTGGGCGTTGTCGTAGAGCATCTTCTCGAAGTGCGGCACCACCCAGGCGCGGTCGACGGCGTACCGTGCGAAGCCGCCGCCCACCTGGTCGTACATCCCGCTGCCCGCCATCGCCGCGACCGTGCGCGCCAGCATGTGCCGTGCCTGCTGCTCGGAGTCGCCGCGGTAGCGCCGCAGGAACTCCAGCACCATCGTCGGCGGGAACTTCGGCGCACCCCCGAACCCGCCCGCCATGGCGTCGTACTCCTGCGCCAGGGTCGCCACCGCCCCGTCGATCCGCTCCCCCGTCAACGCGTACGACGGCAGGCTCGCCTCCTTGCGCAGGTGCTCGGCCACGCTGGCCGCGGTCCGCCGTACGTCATCGCCGCGGTCCACCCACGCCCCGCTGAGCGCCTGCAGCACCTGCGTGAACGACGGCGACCCGTGCCGCGGCTGGTCCGGCAGGTAGGTCCCCGCGAAGAACGGCGCCCCCTCGTGGTCCATCACCACCGTCATCGGCCACCCGCCCTGCCCCGTCATCGCGGTGGTCGCCTGCATGTAGACCGCATCCACGTCCGGCCGCTCCTCGCGGTCGACCTTGATGCTGACGAAGTGCGCGTTGAGGTAGTCCGCCGTCGCCTGGTCCTCGAAGGACTCGTGGGCCATGACGTGGCACCAGTGACATGCCGCGTAGCCGACGCTCAGGAGGATCGGGACGTTCCTCTCCTTCGCCTCCGCGAACGCCTCCGGCCCCCACTCCCACCAGTCGACGGGGTTGTCCTTGTGCTGGAGGAGGTACGGGCTCGTTGCGTTCGCGAGACGGTTGGGCACGTGTCCACGCTAGTCGGGGGCTTGTCACTAGCGGGAGCGAACCGCGACGCGGGGTGGGCGCCGCGGATGCGCGTCCGTCGCCGCGCATTGACGCGCGTCGGAAGTCGCGCATCCGGATCGGCAACGGGACGTGTCCCCCGCTAACTGATCGGGTGGTCGTGCACCGCCGAGGAGAGGTGCACGCCGTTCAGCTCCAGGTAGAGCTGCCGCTCCGTCACGGTGAGCGTGATCGTGTTGCGGCGCTCCATCGTGTCCACCGCTGAATCGATGAACCCGGGATCGAAGCTATGCAGCACGATCTCGGCGGCGCGGTGGATCCTCGCCCCTGACCACTGAGCGAGCACCTTGGCCGGGTCGCGGTGCGTGTAGATCGTCGTGCGCTCGGCTGCCTTGCTGCCCGTGTGAAGCCGCGCGGCATCCGGTGCACCGACCTCGATCCAGGCGAGCAGCTTCCCGCTCAGGTCGCGCACCAGCACTGCCGGGGCGTCGGTCGCGGAGATGCCCTCGCTGAAGGTGATGCCCTCTTCGTGCTCGAGGCAGTAGGCGAGCACGCGCGTCACGAGGTACGCCTCGGTCTCTGACGGATGCCGCGCCGCGCGCAGCGTGAACTCCTCGTAGACGCCGCGGTCCGTGTCGGCCAACTCGACTTCGAACGTGTGCATCGTCGCACCGGCCGCCATGGGGCTCACCCTAGTCCGGGAACGGGGACCTCCCGAGCCGTCGTCACGCGGCCTGATCGCGGCGAAATGACGCGCCCGACCAGTTGTGTCGGAGGTCGGGCCTAGCTTCGTTCCATGAGTCAGGGCAAGTCGCGACGCATCAGAGGTAAGCGTCGCCGCACTCGAGCCTGCGGAGACAAGACGCCTTACTCCGAGGATGCCGCCCGCCACGCTGCGATTGCTATGACCAAGCGACGCGGCGTTCTGTTCCACGCCTACAAGTGCCCGTTCTGTCATCTCGCCTCGGGCGCGTGTGGGTGGCACATCGGGCACGCTCAGCGGTTGAGTCGACGCTTGGGTTAGAAGCGGCGACGTGACGTAGGCGTCCACACACGATGCACCGTCAGCTCCGTCAACGATTTGCCGCAAGCAACTGGCACGAGTGGAGCTACTGCGGGGCGCTTAGCGCCACATCGCGGTCGATCGCGGCTACGCCGCTAGTTGCGATTCAGACCGTGGCGCCGCGAGTCGAGTGCGTGCTTGAAGTGGCCCTCGGCCGCGTTGATCTCCAGGGTCGGAGTTGCTGGATCGAACACCCTGAGGACCGACAGGCGAAAGGTCGTTGGGTCGAGGCTTCGTAGTTCGACATTTCCCCCGTGGCCGTTAGTGGCGTAGGCCGCCCACCGTTGGAGTAGGTTCTCGGCGCCATCGGCCTTGCCAACGTAGTGCCTGCCGTCGCGGGTGTCGGTGATGAGATAGATCCCGATGACCGACGAGAGTGCAGTCCGCCAAGCTGCGTAGCGATGTTCCCGGAGGACAGCTTGTAGTTGCGGGTAGTCGAGCGTGAGTGCGTCGAACCCCGGAAAGCGGATGGGCTGTGAGTCGGCGATTTCAACGATCGGGTAAACCGCTGCGGTAGTACCCCAGATCCACCAGGTGCGCGGAGATCGCCACCCGATCACCAGTCGATCCCGAAGGTCATCCAAAAGGTCGATGACTTCGAGGTTGAAGACACGCCGGCTGGGATCGGCGCATGCTTCCTCGCCGTTGTAGCGGAGGACCGCCCATAGCCTCGCCCGGTCGCCTCCCTCGGGGCGGAACACAACCCAGTACGGCGGAGGCGCGGCGGGGAAGATCCGCGGGTTAGATGACTGAACCCGCGTGTACTCAAGGATCTCGGCGTCGGTTGAGTCCGGGTGAAGGTTTCCGCGCTCCCGTACGTACGCATGTCGGATCACCATGGCATCGGTTGGATCTAGCCCTGCGCTGGCGAAGATCGCTGAAGCCGTGAGTGTCATGTGCCGAAGCGTAGAGCTGCCCGTGGGCGCGCCGGCAAGCGGCGGAGTGACGCAGCCATTCGGACACGCTGCTGTGCATAGCGATCACGAACCGACGGATTCAGGACGGGATGCGGCCACGCTACGTGCCCACAAGTTCCTTGCGCATTTCGCGTAGGACGACCTTCAGATGGGCGGTTACCGGCGGCAGGGCATCCCTACCTGCCGTTGCCTCTCGAAACGCGTCGCGCAGGAGTTGAGAGAGCCGTAGAACGTTGTCTCTCACACCCGGGTCGGCGATCAAGACTATGTCTGAGTCCATTCTCCTTTGTCGGGCCAAGCACCCAAGGGCTCGCGCAGCGATCGGATCGGCTGTTTCGACTTCGGCTACCGCCGAAACTTCAACGCCAGCGGGTCGCTCGGAGTCGCGCAGATCCCTTAGCGCTTCGACGAAATCCTCCACAGAGTCGAGAAGTCGGCCGTAGGTCTCTCGGCGCTCAGCCCGGAGTCGCTGTAAGCGGTCTTCTCGTATGTCCTTCTCACGGAGGGAGGCTTCGTGAGCGTGCGACCGTTCGACGTCCTCGATCGACCACTGGCGTTGTCGGCTGGCCATGCGGGACTGACCAAGCCAGGCAAGCATCGACCCGATCACCGTCGTGCCTGCTCCGCTGAGCCACAGCGCTACATCGCTTGCCTCCATTTGCTGAACGTACCGTGGGCGGCCCTGCGGTCTTGAGATTCGGCACGGAAACAGGACAGCGCCCCCAAGCTCTCTGTCCGGTGTCAGGGCCAAGTATGCGTTGTCACTTCAAGGTTGCGGCGTAGTCCAAAGGCTGTCGCGCGCCTGTTCCAGCCGCGACCCTTGAGCTGAGTCAAGCTCCGCGATCTGACCGACTCGCGGCGGTAAAAGGCATCGGGTCCAGCAACGGCCCTGGCCAACACTGACGGCGCCGTCAGTAGTCGGCCAAGTATTTTTCAGCCCTTGCCAGCGTTGATTCGATCCGTTCGATATGTCCAGCCTCCGTTCGACGCTTGGCCAAACGTCGCTTCATTCCGACGCGCCCCCACCACGGTGCCCAGGTCACCCGTGAGACCTCGCCGGCGGCCGCGCGAACTAGGTCGGCGAACTCGCCGTTGATGCCGCCTCCGTACTCCGGGTCGGGATCGTCGTCCCAGGATGCCTGGCTCAACCACCGCGCGCAGTATGCGAAGACTTTGTAGTGCGCGATTACGCGTCGAGGCACACGTGCGATCAGCGCAGCCGTCTCGAGCTCGCGCATACTCTCAGTGAAGTTCGGCGCAGGCGTCGTCCCTCCAGCCCACCGTGCCGTCTCTGCGTCCGAAAGATGCTTCAAGACGTCGCTGCGAACCTGACGCCGCTGCTGGCTCCCGATCAGGTACTGACCGATGAACGAACCGACGCCCAAGGCGCCGACTATCGAGACCACGTCCGACCAGCTCACGCGCCGAGCCTAGAGCCGCCGCCGGATTTGGTGCATCGCGGCGGATTGATGCGGCCAGCGAGGCGGCCGGTGCTAAGGGTCCCCCAGCTGGTGCACCTCGTCGACCGCCGTCGGCCTCCTGCCCCTCGTCGGCTATGGCGAAGATAGCGTTTGGACCCCAATACTGTTCGCATTGATCCCCCGCCAACACGACCGCTCGATGTTGCGAGGCTGACCCACGGCGTACTCCGGCGTTTGGCGATCCGATCGATGAGCCGTGACGCGCCTGTGCCGCGCCGAGCGATGTGCATGGCGAGAATCGATTCCTGAACGCAGCCGGTCGCCCTAGCCTGAACCCGTGCTGACTCGACTTCGGCTGAAGGACCGCTTCTGCGCGACCTATGTTCCATTGCCGTTCGGACTCTCGACTGCGGTCGCATCAAACGGCAACTTGGTCATCCCGCCCAAGGACGGAACGAGCGATGTCGGGCGCCCGCCGGTGACGGTGCGCTTCCACGAAGGGTCGTCTCGACGGGGAGTCATCGACATGTCCGCAAGTGAGGCGGCGATCGCTGGCTCCCGACACCCCGAACTGGCACGCAAAGAACTGGCGCCAGCGTTGGCCGCGCTCCAAGCACGATCGTGTGCACCGACCCCGCCTCGGGTCGGCGTCGGCGAGCTCATCACCGCTATTCCGCCGGTACCCATCACACCTGAGATTTCGACCGACCTGTTCAATTACTCGCTCCGGGCCCTGAACCGATTCTTGGCTGTCTACATGGTTGCGACGGAGGACAGCGCCGTCCATCCCGTAGTCATTGAGCACCTCGGACCCGAGATTGTCCTCGCTCTACGTCGCCGGCGCCTGGGCGCAAACCGGAAACTGATACTGCCGAACTTCATGGCGCCGCCACGAGGAATGCAGTCAGAGCACCCCGACCACCTGCTTGGACTGCTTCCGCGACTGCTGAGAAGCGAGCCTCACAACCATCCACTCGACCAGGTCCGGCGCCTTAAGCTGCGCGCACACCGGCTCTTCGACGGTGGTGAGCACGACGTAGCTGTCGTTGTGCTCCAGTCCAGCGCCGAACGGCTGGTACATGCGCTGCACTTCCTTATCCGGGTCGACCAAGACTGTGACCGGCAGAGTGCGGAGGAGATGGTCGACAAGCCGTTCAAGACTGCACTCGCTCGTCTCGGTGAAGAGCTGGGCGGCAACTGGCAAACCAAGTCCAATGGCCCGGTGAAGACGTATTGGTCGGACTTGTACGAGTTGCGTGGCCGACTCATTCACGGAGGACACTCCGCCGAACGGGATGCGGTCATCGACGCATTCGCCGCCTACGACGGCCTGTGGCGGCACGCGCTCAAGCAGGCGCTCGCAGTGCGTCGCCGTCTTCCACGGACGGCGTTGGCCCTGCATGGCGGCATCGGTTTGAAGGAGGCTGGCGCATTGGATGCGTTCATGCGGCAGTTCGTTACTGATATCGAAGGAGCCGGAGAGGACTATACGTTCTGGCTGCCCCGGGACGAGCGCTGAGTCGACGCGGTGCACTGCGGCTGGAGACCGCCTCCGACTGGGCTGCAGTCATGGAGTCCGGTCGGAACGGAAGAAGCGAGGTACTTGTCATGACGATGTACCTGGCGATTGAGGCGAAGCCTCATCATGGATCGCCACACGCACGGTGTGGCACTACGCCGCCCGGCGGTAGACCTACGGCGACGCCAGGACGCGGCGGTATGCGCGCACATCACTGCCGATCCGTGCACGCCCCCAAAGGCGCGACTCGTAGCCAGGTCGAGCGGTCGCGCACGGTGGAACGATACGTCGGGTGGTCCGGCGTAGGCCGCGAGGTCGGCCACTAGGGTTGAGCAGGTGTCAACTGCAGCGCGAGTATGAGATGTCCGAGGGTGCCGAGTGACTGACGTCTTCCCTGATGAAGAGAAGGACCGCCACTACCTAAACGTGGGCCGGATCGCGGCGATCTTCGCGGCCTGCGAGGATCACGCCGCCTACCTGCTGTTCACGGCACGAAACGGCCGCTTGCCCGAGAACGATGAGCATCTCGAACTCGCGAAGTATTCCGAGCGGCTCCGCAAGGACATGCGGACCGAGATCGATCCCGATCTCGCGAACGACCTCGCGCGCTTTGCCGACTATCGGAATCTCATGGCGCACTCAGTCATGCGCTACGACTACGTCGAGACTGAGCCGGACGAGAACGGCATCCGTCTGATCACAGGCATTGAGAATCATCGGACAGTCAACCCGCGCAGTGGTACGCCGGTGCCGATCCCGAGCGACGACGAGATCTCCGAGCATCGCTCAGAAATGAACATCTGGTGCCGCGGCGTGTGGATCCGAGCCAAGGAGTTGCTCTCCACGCAGCAGTAGGCCCGAATGGGATAGTTCGGGCTGACACCGGTTGGCGCAGCAGTCCCATTCGACGAAAGTGGTTGGCGATTGCCGATAGGCCGCGAACGAAGTCGTGTTTGTCCTAGAGTTCAGTCTGCCAACTTCTTGACGCAGACGACGTCGCTGGTTTTCGACCTCCCGGTTGTGTGCGCATGCCATTGGAGTTGTACCTGCGCGCCTCACGGTTGTAGTAGTTGCCGGCCTTCTTGACGCCAGCGTTGTATTCACGGATCTCACGGTTGGCCGAGTCAACTGCACGCTCTCGCTGGGCGGTCGTCCGCGGTGTCTTGCGGACTGACCCCGTGGATGAGATTTCTCCACTCATATCGCGCAGAGCACGACGGCTACGAGGAAGGCCGCGCGATCGTCAGCAACTGACCTGCCGTCTCGACAGCGTCGAGGACGCCGGTTCGATCTTTGCGTTGCACCGACATACGAAGGTCGACTCAGGCAGACTCGCGGCGTGCGGGTCACTCGTCTTTGCGTTCAGAACTACAGCAGGCTCGCTGACGTCAGCATCGACGTGCGCAAGCACCTCGTGCTGGTAGGTCCGAACGACGTCGGTAAGTCGTCACTCCTGCGCTGCCTCAACCTGTTGCTGGGCGCGAGCACTGCGCAGCTGTACTCGTGGGTCGTGTCTGACGACCTACGGGACCCGGACCAGCCACTCATCGTCGAAGCGGACCTGAAAGAGTTCGACCCCGGTCAAGAGGCTCTCTTCCCGGACGAGATCACTGTGGACCCGGTAACCGGCGACAAGACGCTAACGATCAAGCTGGCCGCCACGTTCGACGCGAACCAGACGCTGACTGTGGAGCGAACGGCGCCGGATGGTGGCACTGGTCGGCAACTCTCGCGAGAGCAGATCGCCGGGCTCGGCTGGCAGATGCTGGGAGCCATGGGGCTTTCGCGCGATCTACGCGCCGATCGGCGCTCACATCTCGACGACATTCTTCAGACGGTCGACTTGGGGCCCGAGCAAGCCACCTTCGATGCACTTGCGACGCAGTTTCAAGACGCGTTGAAGAACTCGACGATGCTCGACGCGCTCAGGACCAATCTCGCTGGTCAACTTTCTCGCACCCTTCCTGAGGCAGTTGCCAAGGATGACCTTTCGTTCGTCCCAGGAGCCAGCGCCGAGAACGATGTTCTCCATGACGTCCGATTGCAGATCAAGAAGGGCGGGCAGCAACGCTGCCTGTCCGAACAGTCCGATGGCACCCGAGCCCTATTCGCCATCGCGCTGTACGACATGGCGAGCGTCGGTGCCAACATGGTGGCAATCGATGAGCCAGAGATTCACTTGCACCCAACCAGCCAGCGCAGCCTGGCGCGGTTGTTGCAGCAGGGGGGCAATCAAAAGTTCATCGCCACGCACTCGGCCGACATTGTTGGAGCGTTCGAGCCGGAGTGCATTGTGGTGGTCCGTTCAGGCGGCAAGGTCGTTCAGCCCCAGGCCAACTTCCTAAGCGCCGACGAGCGCATGACCGTTCGTTGGTGGGTCCGCGACAAGCTCGAGCCGCTCACAGCCCGTCGTGTAGTGGCAGTGGAAGGGATCTCCGACCGCATCATCGTCGAGCGCTGCGCCGACGCAACCGACCGGAATCTTGATCGCCTAGGCTGCTCACTCGTCGAGACCAATGGAGCCGGCGATATGGGCCCGGTGATCAAGATCTTCGGGCCGAGCGGTTTCGACATTCCGATGTCGCTCCTCATCGATGCAGACGCCAAGGGCTACACAGCATCGAAGCTGGGCGTTGCCGTCGCCGACCTTCATCTTCGTTCGACGTGGGTATCAGACCCCGACCTCGAGGCTGAGTGCGTGGCGGCACTCGGCGCTGGAACCGTGTGGACGGCCATCGAGCATTCAACGCTATTCACCGACAACGAGCGCGCCAACTGCACAGCCACAGGAGCGGGTGGCACGCGAACTGCCGACGACGTCGCCGCTTTCTGCCGCTCGACTTCGAAGCACAAGGTGCGCGCCGCGCTCGTTGTCGCGCCACTCGTCGGCGAGGCGGAAGCCCGTGCAATCGCGAGTATTGAAAAGCTTCTGACCGAGATCGAGCTCATCTGAAATGGTCCAGCCCACCCAAGCCCAACTCGACATCCGCGAGCATCCCCACCTTGATCTCCTTGTCGTTGCGCCAGCCGGCTGCGGAAAGACGGAGGCGCTGGCACTGCGGGTCCAAGGTCTGCTTCAGCGAGGGACGGCAGCGCCGCCACGACGCGTCCTGATCACGACGTTCTCGAACCGAGCTCGAGACAACATTCGCGATCGTCTGGCCTCTTACCTAAGCCCCGCCGCGATGCGCGACCGTGTCACCATCGCCAACTTTCACGGGCTCTCCGCACGTATCTTCCGCGCGCATGCATCGGTCATCGGTCTAAGTTCCGACTTGGTCATCCCGGACTCTGACTGGGTGGGAGAACAATGCCGTAGTAGAAACCTCGGCTTCCAGCTCTCAGGCGCCGTTCAGGACCTTCTTCGTGAGACCAAGCAGCAGGGGATCGACGACGACGCGGTCGAGGAGCAGTTGATCTCGTCGAAACTCCCAGACGCCCTAGACATCGAGCGCCAACGGGTGGCGGACGGTCGGCTGACGTACGACGACCTGCCGAGACTTGCTGAACTCATCCTCGCTAACGATGGCGTCGCTGAACTATATCGCCACCACTTCGAAGCAGTCGTCGTCGACGAGTTCCAAGATCTCACCCCACAACAGCTACGCATCGTCAATCGGATCGGACACGGCAAGACGACCTACGCCGGTGACCTTGCCCAGGGGATCTACGGTTTCGCCGGGGCTCGACCCGACGAGATCGACCGGCAGGTCAGAAGTGAGACATCGACAGTCATCGAATTCGCAGACTCGCACCGTTCATCCCCGGCGGTGCTCGGCATGGTCAACGCGCTGTCACCTCTGACCGGTGGAACCGCCCTCACATCAGCGAGACCAGCTTCCTGGCCTCACGGCGGGTTGGCAGCTCAGATCATCTTTCCGACCCCAGAAGCCGAGGCGGACTGGGTGATCAAATGCGCCCGTTTCCTGTTGTCTTCGGCCCCGAACCATCGCATCGGCATTCTTGCCCGTACGGCCAGCCGGCGGCGCTTCGCCGATGCCGTGGTGGAAGCGAGCGAACTACCGTCCTACAGGTGGGACGACGGGATCCTCGATACAGACACCGCTCGCATCATTAGGGCGATGCTCTCGCGCATCAACGTTGCTGACTTCCAGGTCGCGAACGACCCGCTTGACTACCTGAGGAAGGCGGCCGGCCTCAGCGGTGTGCAGGATCCGAGTACCCGCGAGGCCTTGGGTGCAGCACTGAACTGGTGCTGCGACCTGCTGCAGCAGGGTGTCGCACCGAGCAGCATCAAGACACGGATTCGGGTCGGCGATGAGTCCACGCTGTTGAGCATGCCCGGGGTTCACCTCCTCACCGGGCACGTCGGCAAAGGTCAACAGTTCGACTGGGTCATGGTCGTGGGAGCAGAAGACGGATGCATCCCGGACTTCCGAGCGACTAGTCCCGCGGCCATTCAGGAGGAGGCGCGGATCGTTTCCGTCATGCTCTCCCGCGCGCGTCACGGTGCCGTGATCATGTGTGCTCAGCGTGTCCCCGCAGCGACCTCAGGGGTCTCGTACGCGAAGAAACCGTCGCGGTTCTGGCCTTACCTACAGCCAGTGTGCGTCGACTCAGCGGCCGCCGTGGCCTGGTTCAAAGCAGCCAATTGGGATGAGGTCCGAAAGAGGTAGCGACGGTCGTTGTTGGCCATCTCCGTGCATCAATCTGGGTGGAATGGCGTTGGCCCATGGCTGTGGTCGACCGCTCCCCCACTTCGTCCTTACCGAGCACTGAATACGCAGGCGCCACTCAGACCCAGCACGTCCGATCCGCTCCCCTACCGCCAGGTCGTCGAACGACGGGCCGCCTCGTGGATCGCCGCGACCTCGCGCTCGGTGAGTCGCGGCGGGAGCGCGCGAACGTACTGGCTGATCCTGCGACGCTGAACGACGACGACGGCTCCGTCTTCGGGCTGCTTCTTGATCTTGAGCCCCTGGTGGGCGCCCATCACCGCGATCACGCCGAGCGCGGTCACGGGGAAGCCGACCTGCTCAGTGAGCAGGCGAGCCGCCCGCTTGGCCTCGTGTCGGCTGTTGCGGATGTACGGCACGCGGCGACCGTTGACCATGAACGTGTCTCCGCCGACCCAGACACTCGCCTTCGGGTGGTGCTTGGCGTTCACGGTGAGCACGCCGCCCGGACCGATCACCAGGTGGTCGATGTCGGATCCCCGGTCGCCGACCCTGATCGCGTGCAGGACGCGCCACTCCGGACCGAGCTTGGCCAGCTGTGCCGCGACCGCTTGCTCACCGTCGGCGCCGATGCGCCACGCACGCTCGTCCGTCTTCACGTCGAACGCCCGCGCCAGGAAGTGCCTGACCTTGCCTTGCGCCGCGCGCGCGGCGAGCGCCTGCTCGCGGGCGGCACTGCCTGCGGGCTCGCTGCCGATGTCCTCCCACGCCGGCGGCGATTCGGCGGCGACATCGGACGCAGCGACCTCAGCGAGTGCGGTCTCCTCCGTTGATCACGCAGCCGACACGTCGGTGACCCGGAGCAGCACGCCGCCGCCGACGGTCAGCGCTTCAGGGTCTGCGACGGAAGCTCCTGGTACGCCGCCCGGTAGGCCTGGGCGAACCGCCCCAGGTGGAAGAACCCCCACTGCGCCGCGATGTCGGTGACCGACACCGTGGCGGGGTCCGCCGCGAGCAGGTCGGCGCGCGCGCGGGCGATCCGCGCGCTGCGCAGGCGCTCGAGGGGGGTCATGCCCAGCTCGCGCTGGAAGGCCTCCTGCAGGGTGCGGGCGGAGACGCCGGCGTGGCGAGCCAGCTCGGCGAGCCGCCACGCACGCTCGGGCTCGGCCTCGATCAGGTCGACGACCGCGCGTACGACGCGGGGGCAGGAGGTCTCCGGAGGGGCGACGACCTGCCGGTTGTTGGGCTGGGCGGCCAGCAGCCCGGCGATCAGGGTCTGCTCGAAGTGGGTCGAGGCCAGCGGCGAGCGGAAGAGCGCGCCTCCGGCCTCGATGTCGTCGAGGGCGAGGTGGACCAGTCGCAGCCAGGCGCGGGTGGCGGGCGTCTCGAGGTCCATCGCGGGGTTGAACACGACCGGCGCCGTGGCCTCGCCGTCGGAGGCGAGCTCCTCGACGGCGTGGCGGCGCAGGTAGACCAGCAGCTGCTCGCAGCCGTCGCTCCACACCATGTCGACGGCCTCGGTCGGCGATCCGACCGACGCGCGGCTGCGCGAGGACGCCACGACCTGCTCCCCGACCCGCACCCGCGCCGTGCCCTGGAGCGGGACCTGGACGAGGAAGAAGTCGTCGAAGGTGCCGGGCGTGATCCGGACCTCGTCGCCGTAGCGCAGGTAGTTGAGGCTGATGTCGGCGCCGATGGACGCCGAGCTGTGCACCATGTCGAGCCGGCCGTCGCGCCGCGTGAGCTCGAGCCGATGGGCGCAGAACCGCTCGCCCACCTCGCGGCGCGCCTGGTCGACGTCCGCCGTCTCGATCTGGCGGTGCTCGGCGAGCAGTGTCCTGGCCACCCCGGCTCCTTCGACTCGTGCTGCGTCCATTGGCGCACCATCGCCACCATATGTCAACGGCGGAACGATCGTTGGTGACCCGTCACGTCCCGCTTCGTCCGGCGCTCGCGGCGGATCTCGTCGCGGTTGGCGGACGTCACCTGCGTTTTCCGGATAGTGCACGCCGTCGCGGATGCCTACGTTCCCGACAACGCGATGTGACCTGCATCGCACAGCATACGAGGCGGAGGTATCCCCATGACCGATCTGACCGGTCGGACCGCGATCGTCACCGGAGGCGCGACGCTGCTGGCCCACGGGGTCGTCGGCGCGCTCGCCGCGGCCGGCGCCCGGGTCGTCGTCGCCGATGTCGACGAGGAGGGCGGCCGGGCCGCCGAGAAGCTGGGCGACGAGGTTGTCTTCGCGCGCACCGACGTCACCGACGACGCCTCCCTCGCCGAGCTGGTGGCCGGCACGGTCGACCGCTTCGGCGGGATCGACATCGTCGTGAACCTCGCGGCGACCTATCTCGACGAGGGCTTCGCGACCCCCCGCGCCGACTGGCTCAAGGCGCTCGACGTCAACGTCGTCTCGATGGTGGAGGTCGTCCGCGCCGCGCACCCGCACCTGCGGGCCAGCGAGCACGCCGCCGTCGTCAACTTCACCTCGATCTCCAGCAAGGTCGCGCAGACCGGGCGCTGGGTCTACCCCGCGTCGAAGGCAGCGATCGTCTCGCTGACCCGGTCAATGGCGATGGACCTCGCCGGCGACGGCATCCGGGTGAACTCGGTCAGCCCCGGCTGGACGTGGTCGAAGATCATGGACGACCTCTCCGGCGGCGACCGCGCGAAGACCGATGCCGTGGCCGCGCCGTTCCACCTGACCGGCCGCGTCGGCGACGGCGCCGAGATCGGGGCCGTCGTCGCGTTCCTCGCCTCCGACGCCGCATCCGTCGTCACCGGCGCCGACTGGGCCGCCGACGGCGGCTACTCCGCCCTCGGCCCCGAGCAGGCCGTCCCCGCCATCCCGCAGCTCTCCGAGTGAGGTCACCCGCCATGAAGATCGCGATCGTCGGAGCCGGCTTCGCCGGCATCTCCTCCGCCAAGGTCCTTCGCCAGCTCGGTCACGACGTGACCGTGCTCGAGAAGACTCCCGACATCGGCGGGGTGTGGAGCCGCACCCGCCGCTACCCGGGCCTGAAGACGCAGAACAACAAGGGCACCTACTGCCTCTCCGACAAGAAGATGCCGCGGGACTACCCCGAGTGGCCGAGCGGCGAGCAAGTGGCGGCCTACCTCGCGTCGTACGCCGACGAGTTCGGCGTCACACCGCACGTCCGGCTCAACGCCGAGGTGGAGCACGCCGCACCGACGCCCGGCGGCGGGTGGGACGTCACCACCGCCCGCGGCACCGAGCACTACGACCACCTCGTGCTTGCGAGCGGGATCTTCTCCCGTCCCTTCGTGCCGCCGGTCGACGGCCTCGAGGACTTCGAGCAGGCCGGTGGGCAGTACCTCCCGTCGAGCGAGTTCCACAGCCTGGACCAGGTGCGCGGCAAGCACACCGTGGTCCTCGGCTACGGCAAGTCCGCCTGCGACATCACCGTCGAGATCGCCAAGGAGGCCGCCGCCACGTCGGTCGTCGCCCGCGAGCTGCTCTGGAAGATGCCACGCAAGGTCAGCGGCGTCGTCAACTACAAGTTCCTGATGCTCAACCGCCTCGGCGAGGGCCTGTTCCGCTACCGCTCGGTCAACGGCGCGGAACGCCTGCTCCACGCCCGCGACTCGATGCTGGCCAACAACATGCTCGGCACGGTCGAGAGCGTCACCACCAAGCAGCTGCGGCTCGACAAGCTCGGACTCGTCCCGCAGGGCACCTTCGCCGACATCGCGAAGTCGACCGTCTCCCTGGCCACCGAGGGCTTCTTCGAGGGCGTCTCCTCCGGCGCGATCCGGGTCCACCGCGACACCGTGATCACCCGCTTCCTCGAGAAGGACGGCAAGCCCCACGCCGAGCTCGCCAACGGGCAGGTGCTCCGGGCCGACGTGGTGATCGCCGCCACCGGGTGGACCCAGGACATCCCCTTCCTGCCGCGAGAGGTGCTCGACCACCTGCTCGACGACAACGGCGACTTCCTGCTCTACCGGCAGATCCACCCGATCAACGTCCCCGACCTGAGCTTCGCCGGCTACAACTCGTCGTTCTTCTCCCCGCTGTCCGCCGAGGTGTCGGCGATCTGGATCGGCTCCCACCTCGGCGGGCACCACCGGCTGCCCTCGCGCGAGGAGATGCTGGAGAGGACCCGCGCCCGCCTGGCGTGGATGCGCGAGCGCACGGGTGGCATGCACGCACGGGGCACGAACATCATCCCGTTCTCCATGCACAACGTGGACGAGGTGCTCTCCGACGTCGGCCTCGACGTGCCGCGGCGCACGAAGGCCAAGCAGTGGCTGATGCCGGTGAAGCCGGCGGACTACCGCCGGATCACGCCGAGGCTCGCCCGCCGGCTGGGCGTCGGCAAGCGATGAAGGACGAGTACGACGTCGTCGTGATCGGCGCCGGGATCAACGGCCTGGTGGCCGCCGCCGAGCTCGCCGGGGCGGGCCGGAGGGTGGCCCTGGTCGAGGAGCGGGACCGCCTCGGCGGGTTCATCGCCTCCGACGAGCTCACCGTGCCCGGCTTCGTCCACGACACGTTCAGCTCCTGGCACCCACTGTTCCAGGCCGGCGGCGCGTACGCCGACCTCGGGGCCGACCTCCACCGCCACGGCCTCGCCTACCGCAACGCCGACGGGGCCGTGACCGCGTCGGTCTCCGAGCGCGGCACCGTGGTGGCCCACCGCGACCCCGCCCGGACCGCGGAGGGCTTCGCGCACCAAGCCGACCGGACGGCGTACGCGTCGCTGCTGGCCGACCTCGGTCGCTGGGCGCCCCACGTGTTCGGCGCGCTCGGGTCCGAGCTGCGCACCCGCGACCTGGCCCGGCTCGGCCTCGGCGCGGCCCGTGGGCTGGGTCGCGACGGGCTGAGCGAGCTGGCGCGGGTCGCGATGCAGAGCGGGCGCGGCCTGGGCCGCGAGCGCTTCGCCGGCCCCGAGGTCGACCAGCTGTGGGCGCCGTGGCTGCTGCACGCGGGCCTCGCGCCCGACCAGGCCACCGGTGGGCTGATGCTCGCGGTGATGGCGTTCACGATGCACGAGATCGGGCTCCCGGTCGTCGAGGGTGGCGCGAGCGCCTTCGTCGCCGCGTTCGAGGCGCTGCTCGAGGAGCGCGGCGTCGACGTGTTCCGCGCGACGCCCGCGAAGTCGATCACCGTGCGGTCCGGCCGTGCGGTGGGCGTCGAGACCGGGGCCGGCCACCTGCGCGCGGCGACGGTGCTCGCGTCGACCTCGACCGGCCGCCTGTACGACGGCCTCCTCCCGCCGGAGGCCGTCGGCGAGCACGGACGACGCGCTGTCGCCCGGCACCGCCCCGGTCGGGCCGCGGCCCAGATCCACCTGGCGCTCGACGCGCCGCTGCGCTGGACCGACAGCCGCCTCGACGAGGTCCCGCTCGTCCACGTCAGCAACGGCTCGGACAGCACCGCGATCGCCTGCGCCCAGGCCGAGGCGGGTCTCCTGCCCGCGGAGCCGACCGTCGTCGTCGGCCAGCAGTGCGTGCTGGACCCGAGCCGGGCTCCCGAGGGCCGGGCGACGCTGTGGATCCAGCTGCAGGAGCTCCCGTGGCGCCCCGTCGGGGACGCCGCGGGCGAGCTCGATGCCGCCGAGGGATGGACGCCCGCCCTCGCCGAGGCGTACGCCGAGCGCGTGGTCGCCCGCATCGAGCGGTTCGCTCCCGGGCTGGCCGGCAGCGTGATCGGCCGCCGCGTGATCGACCCGACCGGGCTGGCCTCCGCCAACGCCAACGCGGTGCACGGCGACCCCTACGGGGGCGCGGCCGAGCTCGACCAGTCCCTGCTGTGGCGCCCCGGCACGGGAAGCGGCCACCGCACCGGCGTACCGAACGTCTTCCACATCGGGGCGTTCACGCACCCGGGCCCGGGCCTGGGCGGGGGCTCCGGCCACCTCGTGGCCCAGCAGCTGATCAGCAGGCGGCGGGCACCAGGACGACGTCGCCGGAGCTGAGCGACCACCGCCGCGAGGCCTCGCTGACGATGTCGGCGAGGCCTCGTCCTGCGTCGTGGAGGGAGTCCAGGTCCCCGGTCTCGTCGCGGCTGACGACCCACGGCCCGATCGCGAGCCGGCTGTCGTGGAGCACGGCGCCGGTGGCACCGAGCAGGTGCTCGACGGCGCGCTCGCGGGCGACCTCGCGCGTGGGGCTGCCGATGATCACGGCGAGCATCCTGCGCCCACCGGGAAGGTCCGTACCGGCGTCGTGGACGTCCGGACGGGCGAGGTGCGTGACCTGCTCGCCGTCGACGACGAGCACCCGGCCGGGGGCGGGGAGCGGCGCGAGGAGGGTGACGTCCTCGAGGCGGTGCTGCGGCGTCAGCCCACAGGCGGACATGGCGAGGTCCAGCACGGTCTCGCTCCGCAGCGCCTCCGACGCGTCGGCGTACGGCAGTGATGGGTCCTCGCTCAGGTCGACGATGCCGTCGTCCTCGATGAGCCCCCAGCCGGTGCCACCGGCGTGTCGGAAGGTGGTGATCCTCATGTCACTCGAGCGTGGTGCCGGCCTCGGCGCCCTCGAGGAAGATGTTGGGCTTGAGGAAGAAGGCGATGAGCAGCGCGCCGTTCGGCGCGTGGGCACGGTGCTGGTTCCCCTTGGGTCGCCACGAGAAGTTCCCGGGCGTGGTCTCGCCCTCCTCGTCGACGATGCTGCCCTCGAGCACGTAGGTCTGCTCGATCTCGACGTGCTCGTGCAGCGGCAGGACGGCGCCCGGCTCCCAGCGGAACAGCGCGGTCAGCAGGCCGGTCTCCGGCTCGCGGAGCAGCACCTTCATGTCGATGCCCGGGAAGCCGGTCGGCTTCCAGGGGAGCTCGTCGACCTGGACGTAGCGGGAGGCGAGGGGCGGAAGGGCGTTGAGCTCGTCCGCGTGCGGGGTCATGGCGGGCATGGCGGTTCTCCTTCGGTGCTGGTCGGTCGCTTCAGTTGCCGGGGCGGACGAGGCGCTCGTCGGGGATGACGGCGACACCGACGATCTCGATGAGCGCCTCGGGCTGCCACAGGCCGGTGGTGCCGATGCCGGCCATCGCCGGGTAGACGGGACCGGCGAGCTCGCGCCAGACGGCACCAATCTCGCGGCCGTGGGCCTGGTAGTCGGGGATGTCGGTCAGGTAGATCGTGATCGACACGAGGTCCTCGGGCACGCCGCCCGCTGCACGCAGCGTGGTGAGGACGTTGCCGAAGGCTTGGCGGAACTGCTCGACGATCCCGCCGGGCACGATCTGCATGTTCGCGTCGAGGGCGGTCTGGCCGCCGAGGTGGAGCGTGTTGCCGCTCAGCGTGCCGTGCGAATAGCCGCTCGGCGCGGCCAGCTCCGCGGGGTTCACCGCCACGGGCGTGAGGTCCGGCGTGACGTCGTGGGTGAGGTCGGTGGTCATGCGATCCACCATAGGTTGCGTATTGACATCAGCGCAACGTTCGTGTCAAAAATGACATATGCGAATGGCCACGGTCACCCACCCCACCGGCACCCGCGCCGCCGTCGAGGTCGACGGGCGCTGGCACGCCCTCCCGGCCGCCGACCTGAGCGAGCTGCTGGCGTCCGGCCTGGCACCGGTCCCCGGCGACGAGCTCCCCGGCGCGCAGCCCGTGCTGCCGCTGCCCCGCCCCGGCAAGGTGATCTGCTGCGGCCTCAACTACGGCGACCACATCGCCGAGACCGGCCGCGAGACGCCGGCGTACCCGACCCTCTTCGCGAAGTACGCCGACACGCTGCTCGCGCCGGGCGCCGACATCGTGCTGCCCGCCCACGACGGGCTCCAGCTGGACTGGGAGGCCGAGCTGGCGGTCGTCGTGGGCACCGAGCTGCGCAACGCGACCCCGGCCGAGGCCGAGCAGGCCATCGCGGGCTACACCGTCGCCAACGACATCTCCGTGCGCGACTGGCAGCGCCGGACGCTGCAGTGGTTCCAGGGCAAGGCGTGGGACGCCACCACTCCCCTGGGCCCGGTCGTCGTCACACCCGACGAGCTGGACCCGAGCGCCGGCGTCGAGGTGCTGTGCCGGGTCAACGGCGTCGAGCGCCAGCGCGGCAACACCAAGACACTCGTCTTCGACAGCGCCGCACTCCTGTCCTACGTCTCCACCTTCACCGTGCTGCGGCCCGGCGACATCGTGCTGACCGGCACGCCCGGTGGCGTCGGCATGGGCATGGAGCCGCCGACCTACCTCCGCGACGGCGACGTCGTCGAGACCGAGATCCCCGGCATCGGGCTGCTCACCAACACCGTCCGCATCGCCTGACCCACCCCACCGACCGAAGGACAACCGATGGCACCCACCAGCGCGATCTTCACCGACGCGATCACGCTCAAGGAGAGCGAGGCCGAGGTGTTCGACGTCGCGTTCACCGCGACGACGCAGCCCTGCCCGTGGCCCAAGGCCTACGGTGGCGACATGGTCGCCCAGGCCGTCGCGGCGGCGGTCCGGACCGTTCCGTCGGCCGGCCCGGAGGCCAAGTCGCTGCACTCGATGCACTCCTACTTCATGCGGCCCGTCGACATCGGCGCCGAGGTCCGCTACGAGGTCGAGATCCTGCGCGACGGGCGCGGCTACAGCACCCGTCAGGTGCGCGCCTTCCAGAACGGCAAGGTCGTCTACGTGTGCATGGCGAGCTTCGCCGCGGGCGAGGCGGGCGGCTCGTTCCAGCCCGAGACCCCCGCCGGCCTCCCGGCCCCGGAGGACCTGGCGACCTCGGCGGCGTACCTCGCCGAGCGCACCGGCGGCACCATGACCGAGACGTCGAAGGCCTACTGGTCGGGCGGGCGCAGCTTCGACATGCGGCACACCCCCGGTCCGGTCTACCTGAGCATCGATGGCGAGCGGACGCCGCACCAGGCCGTCTGGGTGAAGCCGTACGACGCGCTGCGCCCCGTCGAGGGACTGACCGACGAGCAGCGCGACGTCGCCGCGCTCGCCTACGTCTGCGACTACACGATCCTCGAGCCGGTGCTGCGCGTCCTCGGGCTGGCGTGGGCCGACGAGGGCCTGGTGACCGCGAGCCTCGACCACGCCATGTGGTTCCACCGGCCCGTCCGGATGGACGACTGGCTGCTCTACGTCCAGGAGGCGGTGTCGGTGGAGTCCGGCCGCGGCTCGGCGCTCGGCCGCTTCTTCACCCCCGACGGCATCCTCGTCGCGACCGTCGTCCAGGAGGGCATGATCCGCGCTGCCGGGGCATCGTCGTGACCGCCACAGGCGCCCTGAGCCGCTCGGGCCTCGAGGACACCTTCGCGCGCGACCACCTCCCGCCCGCGGAGCTGTGGCCGACGCTGGAGTTCACCACGCCGCTGCTGCAGTACCCCGAGCGGCTCAACGCCGCCGTCGAGCTCATCGACGCAGCGGTCGCGGCCCACGGTCCCGACCGGCCCGCCCTGCGCACGCCCGACGGCACGGTGTGGACCTACGGCGAGCTGCTCGCGCGCGCCAACCAGGTCGCCCACGTCCTGGTCGAGGACCTCGGCATGGTCAGCGGCAACCGGGTGCTGCTGCGCTCCCCCAACAACCCGTGGACCGTCGCGGCCTGGCTGGGCGTGCTCAAGGCCGGCGGCATCGTCGTGACCACCATGGCCGCGCTGCGGGCGACCGAGCTGACGCCGATCGTGGAGCGCACCCGGCCGGCCGTGGCCCTGGTCGACCACCGCCTCGTCGCCGACGTGCACGAGGTCCGCGACCGGGTCGCGCCCGGCCTGGTCGTGGTCGCCTACGGCGGTGACGCCGACGACGACCTGTCCCGGCGGGCGGCCGGCAAGCCGACCACGTTCACGGCGGTGGACACCGCTGCCGACGACGTCGCACTACTCGGTCCCACCTCGGGCACCACCGGTCTGCCGAAGCTCACGACCCACTTCCACCGCGACATCTTGTCGATCGACAACACCTTCGGCCGCAGCACACTGCGGCTGGAGCCGACCGACCTGGTCGCCTGCACCGCGCCGCTCGCGTTCACGTTCGGGCTCGGCATGCTCGTCGTGTTCACGCTCCGGGCAGGTGCCTGCGCGCTGCTCACCGAGTCGGCGACGCCCGTCCAGCTCGCCGGCCTGATCGACGAGCACGGCGTCACCGTCCTCGCGACCGCGCCGACCGCCTACAAGCAGATCCTCAAGTCCGGCAGCATCGGCCAGCTCAAGGGCCTGCGCGTCGCGGTCACCGCCGGCGAGCACATGCCGCAGGCGACCTGGGACGAGCTGCGCCGCGAGCTGGGCCTGGCGGTCATCGACGGCATCGGGGCCACCGAGCTGCTGCACGTCTTCATCTCGGCGGCGGGCGACGACGTCCGTCCGGGAGCGACCGGCAAGCCCGTCCCGGGCTACCGCGCCACCATCTTGGACGCCGACGGCAACGAGGTCGCCGCGGGCGTCGAGGGCCGGCTGGCCGTCATCGGCCCCGTCGGCTGCCGCTATCTCGACGACGAGCGGCAGCGCAGCTACGTCGTCAACGGCTGGAACGTCACCGGCGACACCTTCGTCCGCGACGAGGACGGCTACTTCTGGTACCGCTCCCGCACCGACGACATGATCGTCTCCTCCGGCTACAACATCGGCGGCCCCGAGGTCGAGGAGGCGCTCGGCACCCACCCGGACGTCGTCGAGGCCGGCGTGGTCGGCGTACCCGACCCGGACCGCGGTGCGCTCGTGTGCGCCTTCGTCGTGCTGCGCGAGGGCGTCACCGGCGACGCCACGAAGGTCAGCGAGCTCCAGCAGCACGTCAAGGACCGCCTGGCCCCCTACAAGTACCCGCGGGCGGTGCGCTTCATCGACGCCCTGCCGCGCAACACCAGTGGAAAGCTGCAGCACTTCAGGCTGCGACAGCTCAGCGAATCGGAGACCCGAGCATGAAGATCGCAATCGTTGGCGGCGGGCCCGGTGGGCTCTACTTCGCCACTCTGATGAAGACCCTCGACCCCACCCACGAGATCACCGTCTGGGAGCGCAACGCGCCGGAGGACACCTTCGGCTTCGGCGTCGTGTTCTCCGACGAGACCCTCGGCAGCATCGAGGGCGCCGACCAGGTCATCCACGATCGGATGGAGACCCGCTTCGCGCGGTGGACCGACATCGACGTGGAGTTCAACGGCACCGCCTTCACCGTCGGCGGCCAGGGCTTCGCGGCGATGTCGCGCAAGGAGCTGCTGCAGATCATGCAGGAGCGGGTGGCCGAGCTCGGCGTGACCGTGCACTACCGCACCGAGGCGCCCGACCCCGACCAGCTGCGCTCCGAGCACGACCTCGTGCTCGCCGCCGACGGCCTCAACTCGGCCGTCCGCACGAAGTACGCCGACGTCTTCGGCCCGAGCCTGGACCGCCGCAACAACAAGTACATCTGGTTCGGCACCGACCTCGTCTTCGAGGCGTTCCAGTTCTTCGTGAAGCAGACCGAGTTCGGCACCATGCAGATCCACGGCTACCCCTACTCCGACCAGGGCTCGACCTTCATCGTGGAGATGCACGACGACGTGTGGCGCCGCGCCGGGCTCGACCGGACCGAGCACGAGATCTTCCCGCCCGGCGTCTCCGACGAGTACGCCGTCGAACGGATCGCCGAGATCTTCGCCGACGAGCTGCAGGGGCACCAGATCCTCACCAACAACTCGAAGTGGCTCAACTTCCACACCGTCCGCAACGAACGGTGGCACCACGACAACGTCGTCCTGCTCGGCGACGCCGCCCACACCGCCCACTTCTCGATCGGCTCGGGGACCAAGCTCGCGATGGAGGACGCCCTCGCGCTGGCCGCCTGCCTGCACGAGCACCCGAGCGTCGAGGCCGCACTGGCGGCCTACCAGACAGAGCGCAAGCCGGTCGTGGAGTCGACCCAGCGCGCGGCCCAGGCCTCGCTCGAGTGGTTCGAGAACATCGGCATGTACGCCGACCAGGACCCGGCGCAGTTCGTCTTCAACCTGCTGACCCGATCGCGCCGGATCACCTTCGAGAACCTCAAGGACCGCGACGCGGTCTTCGCCGACCTCATGGAGAACGAGTTCGCCCGCAGCCAGGGCGGCACCGAGACCGCGCCCGCGATGTTCCAGCCGGTCCGCATCGGCGAGCTCGAGCTGAAGAACCGCGTCATGCTCTCGCCGATGGACCAGTACGTCGCCGTCGACGGCGTCCCCACGGACTTCCACCTCGTACACCTGGGCAGCAAGGCGCTCGGCGGCGCCGGCCTGATCATGACCGAGATGACCTGCGTGTCCCCCGAGGGCCGGATCACGCCCGGCTGCCCCGGCATCTGGACCGACGAGCAGGCCGCGGCCTGGCGCCGGGTCACCGACTTCGTGCACGCCAACAGCACCGCGAAGATCGGGACCCAGCTCGGCCACTCGGGCCGCAAGGGCTCGACGAAGCTCATGTGGGACGGCATGGACGAGCCGCTCGAGGACGGCAACTGGGAGATCGTCGGACCCTCCGCCCTGCCCTACGGCCCCGGCTGCCACGTCCCACGCGAGGCGACCCGGGACGACCTGGACCAGGTGGTCGCCGACTTCGTGGCCGCCGCACGCCGGGCGGTCGACGCCGGCTTCGACCTCGTCGAGGTGCACGCCGCCCACGGCTACCTCCTCTCCTCCTTCCTCTCCCCCGTCGCCAACCACCGCAGCGACGAGTACGGCGGCTCGCTGGAGAACCGGCTGCGCTTCCCGATCGAGGTGTTCGAGGCGGTCCGCGCCGCGGTTCCGACAGCGATCCCCGTGACCGTGCGCATCTCGGCCACCGACTGGATCCCGGACGGCAACACCGACGACGACGCGGTCGAGATCGCCCGCGCGTTCATCGCCGCCGGAGCGGCCGCGATCGACGTGTCGTCCGGGCAGGTCGGCAAGGAGGAGCGACCCGCGTTCGGCCGGTCCTACCAGACCCCCTTCGCCGACAAGATCCGTCACCTGGTGGCGGAGCCCGCCGGGGTCAAGGTGATCGCGGTCGGTGCCATCTCGTCGTACGACGACGTCAACTCGATCCTGCTGGCCGGCCGTGCCGACATCTGCGCGCTCGGCCGGACCCACCTCTACGACCCGAGCTGGACGCTGCACGCGGCGGCCGAGCAGGAGTACGCCGGCCCGGCGGCCGACTGGCCGGTGCCGTGGGCCGCCGGGCGGCGCCGGCCTCCGACATCGCGCACCGACAAGGTCCCGCCGCGACTGCAGCTGCTCCGGGAGGGCGAGACCGACGCCGTGCACCTGCGCTGGACGCCGGACAGCTCGGCGGTGACCGCCTGACATCGACCACGATGGCCTCCATGGACGACTCATCACTGGCCTGCGGCCACTTCCGCACGCGTGTCGAGTGGATCGACACCGACGCGTCCGGGATCTACCACAACAGCACGGTGACGCGGTTCGTCGAGGCCGCCGAGGCCACGCTCATGCGCGAGCGCGGCCTCGGCGGGTACTTCGCCAGCGCGCCACGGGTCCGCTTCGAGGCGGACTTCCTGGCTCCCCTGTTCTTCGGGCAGGAGGCGACCGCGACGGTGTCGCTCGCCGCGATCGGGAGCTCGTCGATGACCTGGGAGTTCGAGGTCTGGGGCGAGGAGTTCGAGGGCCGGCCGCGCACGCGGGCGGCGCGCGGCCGCTACGTCACCGTGCACATGGGCACCGGCCAGGTGGCCGCGACCGCCGACGACGGCTCCCGCAGGAGCCTGCCCTGGCCCGCCGAGTGGGTCGCGGCGCTCACCACGGATCTCCGTGCCTGAGGGCAGAATGCCGTCCGTGAGCAGCAAGGCACCGCAGTCCCGCACCACCGTCGTGACGTTCCTCGGCGCAGTGGTGCGCCCGCTGGGTGGGTGGATGCCGATCGCGGGAGCCGTCGACCTGCTCGCCGAGGTCGGAATCGACGCGCCCGGCGTCCGCACGGCCGTCTTCCGGCTGAAGAAGAACGGCTGGCTCGACTCGGTCTCCCAGGACGGCGTGCGCGGCTACTCCCTGACCAGCGAGGCCGACGCGACGCTCGCCGCCGGCGACGAGGTGATCTGGCACGCCCGTCGTCCCGCGGACCTCGCCGACGGCTGGTGCATCGTGCACTTCGGCGTGCCGGAGTCGAAGCGGGCCCAGCGCCACCAGCTGAGGGCCCACCTGGCCCACCTCGGGTTCGGCAACGCCGGCACCGCGCTGTGGATCGCCCCGGCCCGCATGCGCGACGCCGCCGAGCGGGCCGTCGCCGAGCTGGACCTCGCCGAGCACGCGGCGATCTTCGTCGGCGGCTACCACGGGCCGCAGGACCTCACCGACCTGCTCTACGGCTCGTGGGACCTCGACGCGATCGACCAGGGCTATCGCGACTTCGTCGGCGCCTACGGGCCGCGGGTCGACGAGCTCCGCGGGCTGCGGGGAGCCGCGGCGTTCGCGGCGTACCTCACCCTCGTCGACACCTGGCGCAAGCTGCCCTTCCGCGACCCCGGCCTGCCCAGTGAGGTGCTCGACCCGAAATGGTCGGCCCCCGAGGCGACCCGGCTCTTCGAGCAGCTCGTCGCCGCGCTGGAGAAGCCGGCGCTCAAGCACGCGAAGACGCACTGGCCCCAGCCCTGAACCAGGGCTGGGGCCGGTGCGGGCTCGCGACGGGTCAGAGGGCCTCGGGCCGCAGGCCCTTCTTGACCAGGCGCGGCATGACCTCCTCGGCGAAGTACTCGAGCTCGCCGACGTAGTCCACGAAGGCCATGGTGATGCCACCGAACCCGGCCTTCGCGAAGCGCTCGATCTCGTCGGCGACGTCGTCGGGCGAGCCGATCAGCGGGCAGGTGCCGTGGCCGGCGGCGAAGCGGCCACGGAAGTTCTCGAGGAGCTCCTTCGAGAACGACTGCGCGTGCAGGCCCTGCAGACGCATGAGGTTGTCGACGGCGTCCCAGTCGGCGTTCTCGACCGCGTAGTAGTGGAGGTACTCCTCGGCCTCCTTGCGGGTCGGGCGGCACACGACGTGCGTCGGCGTGAGGACACCGGCCTTGCGCCCGAGGGCCGCGGAGTTGGCCTGCAGCTCGGTCACGACGCCCGCCCCGTCCTCGGGACCGCCGACGATCGTGAAGACGAAGTCGGCGTTGCGGGCGGCGTACGCCTTGCCCTGCGCGGACGAGCCGGCGTTGAGGATGGGGAGCCGGCCCGCCGCGGGCTTGGGCAGCGACTCGATGCCCTCGAGGTTCCAGAAGCGGCCCTTGATGTCGTACCGGCCGTCCCTGCTCCACAGCGTGTTCATCACGTCGATCCACTCCTGCGCCAGCTGGTAGCGCGAGTCGTGGTCCTGCGGCAGGTCGGCGCCCATCGCGACGTACTCCGGCTGGTTCCATCCCGCGACGACGTTGACGCCGACGCGGCCCGGCGCCATCTGGTCGATCGTCGCGAGCTGCTTGGCGACGACGGCCGGGTGGTTGAACGCGGTGTGGACCGTCGCGAAGACGTTGAGCCGCTCGGTGTGGGCCAGGATCGCGGTGGCCCACGGGATCGGCTCGAGCACGCCCTCGTGGAAGTTGGTGTCGCCGCCGTAGCCGATCCAGCGCGCGATCGGGAGCATGAAGTCGATCCCGGTCTCGTCGGCGACCCGGGCGAGCCGCAGGTTGTCCTCCCACGACGCCGACCACCGCTCGGGGATCGTGGTCACGGCGAGGCCGCCGGAGCAGTTGGACGAGAACAGGCCGAGGCGGAAGTGGTCGTTGTCGAGGATCGGGATGCTCATGGTTTCTCCTGGGGTGGGTGGACGGGTCAGCGCTGGAGGGTCATGGGTACGGCGTCGGCGGCCGCCGTCATCGCGACGACCTCGCCGATGAGGTAGGTGTGGTCACCCACCGCGAACCGGTGCGCGACGCGGCACTCGAGTCGCAGCGGGACGTCGACCGGGAGGACCGGCATGCCGTCGAGCCCCGGCGTCCAGTCCAGGCCGGCGAACCGGTCGGACGCCGAGGTCGCGAAGCGGGTGACGAGGTCCGTCTGGTCGGCAGCGGCCACGTGGACGACGTAGCCGTCGGCGGCCAGCCACTCGTCGAGCTGGCTCGAGCGGTGGTCGATGCACCAGCCGACCAGCGCCGGCTCCAGCGAGGTGGCGTGGAAGCTGTTGACGGTCTTGCCCACCGGTCCCTCGGCACCGAGGGCGGTGACGACGGCGACGCCCGTGGGCCACCGGGCGAGCTGGCCCCGCAGCGCGGAGGGTGTCACGTCCACTGTGGCCGGTGTCACACAAGTCATGCCAGAATCGTGGGTCCGGGCACCGGGGCCCCGCTATCCACTGACGGCGGCGACTGTCCATTCAGCGCAGACATGTCAGATCTCGCACGTTCGTTGCTAGAATGCATCATTCGACGGCGCAGGAGGAGCCATGGCCCGGGTCTCAACCCCTCTCGGCTCGCACGGCGTGCTGCGCACGACCAACGTCGACGACGCCCGGGCCTCCGTCGCCGCGTCGCTCGCACCGCACGTGCTCACTCCGCTGCGCGAGGTCGAGGGCTTCCGGGCACTCCACAACGCCGTGGAGCTGCAGCGGCTGAGCTTCCACTACATCGACTACGGCACCGAGGTGGAGGTGCGGGCCGACCGGCTCGACTTCCACCTCATCCAGATCCCGCTCGGCGGCCTGAGCCACATCGTCACCGGCGCGGGCACGGTCACCGCCAGTCCGCGCCGGGCCGCCATCACCGGCCCCGACGAACCGGTGCGGATGCGCTACTCGGCCGGCAACCCGCGTCTGATGGTCCGGATCACGCCGGACCTGTTGCGCGAGCGGCTGGACGTCGCCGCGGCGGGCGGCCTCGTCGTCCCCCAGCAGTCCGGTGCCGGCTTCGACCTCACGCGTGGCGCCGGCCGGAGCTGGCGCGGGCTGGTGGACATGGTGATGACCGACCTGGAGCGCGAGGACGGCCTGTCCGCCTCTCCCCTGACCGCCGCCGCGCTGCAGGTGGCGGTCGTCGACGGCCTGATCGTCTCGCTCGCTGCCGCCCCCGACGACGCCGCCGAGCGGGCGACGCCCGACCGGATCGTCCGGCAGGCGGCCCGACTCATCGAGGAGCACTGCGCCGAGCCGCTCGGCACGCTCGACATCGCCGAGGCGGTCGGCGTCTCGATCCGCGCCCTCCAGGCGGGCTTCAAGCTCCACCTCGACACCACGCCGATGGCCTACGTGCGCCAGGCACGGCTCGAACGGGTGCGTCAGGCCCTCTCCGACGGCACGGCGCAGTCGGTCACGGCCGCCGCCACCCGCTGGGGCATCACCCACCTCGGGCGACTCTCCGGCGACTACCGCGCGGCGTTCGGGGAGACGCCGAGCGAGACCCTGCAGCGCAACCGCTGACCGCGCCACGGGCGCTGCGAGCCGATGTCAGCGCTTTCCGGCTGACCTACGCGTTTTGCGGATAGATACGCGCCCCCCCAGCGCCTAGCGTCCTGCGACAACCGCGTGTGATCACGCTCACGCCCTCCGAAAGGTTGCCGCCATGACTGCCGTTGACGCCCTGCTCGCCGGCCTCGCCTCGGGCGAGGTCGAGATCGTCGACCTCACCGCCCCGCTCTCGCCCGACACCCCGATCCTCGAGCTCCCCGCGCCCTTCGCGAACACCATCCCGCTCTCGCTCGAAGTCGTCTCCGACTTCGACGACGCGGGCCCGGCCTGGGGCTGGAACAACATCCACACCGGCGAGCACACCGGCACCCATCTCGACGCTCCGGTGCACTGGGCGACCGGGCGGGAGGGCTACTCCGTCGACACCATCCCGCCGAGCCGCCTGGTCGGCCCGGCCGTCGTCCTCGACTTCACCTCCGAGGCGGCCGAGAACCCCGACTTCCTGCTCGAGCCCGAGCACCTGGAGAAGCACGTCGCCAACAACGGCCCGATCCCCGAGGGGGCGTGGTTGGTGTTCCGCACCGGCTGGAGCCGGTTCAACACCGACGCCGCCGCCTTCGCCAACGCCGACGAGACCGGGCCCCACACCCCGGGCGTCTCCCCCGCCGCCGCCGAGTGGCTCTCTCGATCGGCGATCACCGGCTTCGCCGTCGAGACCGTCGGCGTCGACGCCGGGCAGGCCGGCGGCATGGAGCCGCCGTTCCCGGTGCACCACTTCCTGCTCGGCGCCAACAAGTTCGGGCTCACCCAGCTGCAGAACCTCGACCGGCTGCCGGCGAGCGGCGCCGTCATCATCGCCTCGCCGTTGCCGATCGTCGGAGGCACCGGCTCGCCGGCCCGCGTCCTCGCGATCGTCCCCGCCTGACCATCCCGACCCGCAGGAAGGACCACCATGGCCGAGCGGTCGTTCGCCCACGAGGTGAAGAAGCTGCGCATGGGAGAGGGCAGCCGGTTCTCCGGCGAGGGCATCCTCGCGGTGACCAAGGCCCTCCTCCAGTCCGGCGTCGCCTACGTCGGCGGCTACCAGGGTGCGCCCATCTCCCACTTGATGGACGTGCTCGGGGACGCGCACGAGATCCTCGACGAGCTCGACGTCTACTTCGAGAACAGCGCCTCCGAGGCCACCGCCGCCGCGATGCTCGCCGCGTCGGTCAACTACCCCCTGCGCGGTGCGATCACCTTCAAGTCCACCGTCGGCACCAACGTCGCGTCCGACGCGCTGGCCAACCTGGCCAGCGGCGGCGTACGCGGGGGCGCGCTGATCATCGTCGGCGAGGACTACGGCGAGGGCTCCAGCATCATGCAGGAGCGCTCGCACGCCTTCGCCATGAAGTCCCAGATGTGGCTGCTCGACCCGCGGCCCAACATCGAGGCGATCGTCAACGCCGTCGAGGCCGGCTTCGAGCTCTCCGAGGCCAGCAACACCCCGGTGATGCTGCAGCTGCGGCTGCGCTCGTGCCACCTCTACGGCAGCTTCACGGCCAAGGACAACGTCCGTCCCCCCATGACCGTCAAGGACGCCGTCGAGAATCCCTCCCGGCAGCTCGACCGGATCGTGCTGCCCCCGGCGAGCTTCCTGCACGAGAAGGAGAAGCTCGAGGACCGTTGGCCGGCCGCCGTCGACTACATCCGCAGCCGCGGCCTCAACGAGGTCCTCGGCGAGGGCGGCCCGAACGACGACATCGGCATCATCGTGCAGGGCGGTGTCTACAACACGCTGAACCGAGCGATGGAGCTGCTCGGCTGCTCGGACACCTTCGGCAACACGCAGGTACCGACGTACGTCATGAACGTGACCTACCCGGTCGTCGACAGCGAGATCCTCGAGTTCTGCCAGGGCAAGCGGGCCGTGCTCCTGGTCGAGGAGGGCCAACCGGACTACATCGAGCAGAACCTCAACGCGATCCTGCGGCGCGCCGGGTCCTCGGTGGCACTGCACGGCAAGGACCTGCTGCCGGTCGGCGGGGAGTACACCGCCACCGCGGTCACCCGGGGGGTGCACGCGTTCCTGAGCCGGTACGCGCCGGGCGCCGCCCAGGGCAGCCCGTCCCTGCTCCTGCCCGAGTCCGACCCGAGCAGCCCGTTCGCCCCGCGGGTCGACAAGTCCGTGGTCCGCACGCGCCCGCCCGGCCTGTGCACCGGCTGCCCCGAGCGGCCGATCTTCTCCGCACTCAAGCTCGCGGAGAAGGAGACGGGGAAGAAGCACCACGTCAGCGCCGACATCGGCTGTCACCTCTTCGCCATCAACGAGCCGTTCAACCTCGGCGCCACCACGATGGGCTACGGCCTCGGGTCCGCCGGCGCGGCCGCGCTCAACTCGAAGGACGCCGACCGCCGCACGGTCGCCGTCATGGGCGACGGTGGCTTCTGGCACAACGGACTGACCAGCGGCGTCGGCAACGCGGTGTTCAACCAGAGCGACCAGTTGCTGCTGGTCGTCGACAACGCCTACAGTGCGGCGACCGGCGGCCAGGACGTCTTGTCGTCGAAGGCCGACAACGTGCTCCGCTCGACGAAGCACCCGATCGAGAAGGCCGTGCGTGGCGTCGGCGTCACCTGGGCACGCACGGTGAGCGACACCTACCAGATCGGCAAGCTGCGCGACCTCTTCGTCAAAGCGCTGACCACCCGGACCGCCGGGCCGAAGGTCGTGGTCGCGCAGAGCGAGTGCATGCTCAACAAGCAGCGCCGCGAGAAGCCGGTGCGCGCGAAGGCGATGAAGGAGGGCAAGCGGGTCGTCAAGGAGCGCTTCGGTGTCGATGCGGACACGTGCACGGGCGACCACGCGTGCATCCGGGTCTCCGGCTGCCCGTCGCTCAGCATCAAGGCGAACCCCGACCCGATGCGCACCGACCCGGTCGCGACGGTCCTCGACTCCTGCGTCGGCTGCGGCGTGTGCGGCGCCAATGCCCACGCCGCGTCGCTGTGCCCGTCCTTCTACCGCAGCGACCTGGTCCACAACCCGAACCGGCGCGACAGGGCGCTCGCCCTGCTGCGCAAGGGCTGGATCGGCCTCCTCTCCGCCGGAGTGGAGCGCCGGGCAGCCCGCTACGAAGTCCTCGAGGTGATCTGATGTCCAGCTGGAACGAGGGCCGCAGGCCCCTCACGATCGCGATCCTGGCCATGGGCGGTGAGGGCGGCGGCGTGCTCGCCGACTGGATCGTCGACGTCGGCGAGAGGTCGGGCTACCACGCCCAGACCACCTCCGTCGCCGGAGTCGCGCAGCGCACCGGGGCGACGGTCTACTACGTCGAGATGTTCCCGGGCGGGGAGCCGCACGAGGACGACGTACGGCGCGAGCCGGTGCTCTCCCTCTTCCCCACCCCCGGAGAGGTCGACGTCGTCATCGCCTCCGAGCTGATGGAGGCCGGGCGCTCGATCCAGCGCGGGTTCTGCACCCCTGACCGCACGACGCTGATCGCGTCCACCAACCGCGTCTACTCGATGGACGAGAAGCTCGCCCTCGGCGACGGCCGCGTCGACAGCAACGCCCTGCTCGAGGCCGCACACGCAGGGGCCCGGAGGTTCATCGGCGCGGACTTCATGCAGCTCGCGCTGGACGCGCACAGCGTCATCAGCGCCGCGCTGTTCGGCGCGCTGGCCGGCTCGGGCGCACTGCCCTTCGCCCGCGAGACCTTCGAGGACGCCATCCGCGCGGCGGGCAAGGGCGTGGACGCGTCGCTGGCCGCCTTCGCGCTCGGGGAGGAGGCCGCGCAGCGCCCGGCGCCGCAGCCGATCACCGCGGCTCCCGCGGGCAGCGGTCCGGTCGCGATCACGATCGGCAAGCGGCCGGTCGACCCCGCGGAGGAGGCGGCCGCCGCGGCCGAACGGCGCCGCGAGGAGGTCGCGGCGGCGGCCCCGGCCTCGCTCGTCGGGCCACGCCTGCAGGCCCAGGCGGAACGGATCGCCGCCCAGTTCCCGGCGCCGGCCCGGTCGATGCTCCTGCACGGCGCCGTCCGGACGGCGGTCTTCCAGAACACCGCCTACACGGACCGGTATCTCGACCGCGTCGCCCGGCTCGCCGACGTGGAGACCGGCGACGGCGCCCGCCTGACGACCGAGGGAGCACGCCACGTCGCCCTGTGGATGTGCTACCAGGACACCATCCAGGTCGCGCAGCAGAAGATCCGCCGCCGCCGGATCGAGGGCGTCCGCGCGGAGGCCAAGGCCGCTGCGGGGCAGCTGATGAACGTGCGGGAGTACCTCCACCCGCAGGTCGAGGAGATCGCCGACACGCTGCCGACCCGGCTCGGGCGGTGGGTCGCGCGCTCGAGGTGGTTCGGCACCGTCGTCGGCCGGCTGACCCGCAACGGGATGGTCGTCAACACGACCGGCATCATCGGCTTCACCCTGCTGTGGGCGATGGCCATGCTCCGTCCGATCCGTCCGCGCTCGCTGCGCTTCGCCCGCGAGCAGGCCGCGATCGAGGCCTGGCTCGACCGCGCCCTCGCGGTCGCGCCGATCGACTACGACCTGGCCTGCGAGATCGTCGAGTGCCAACGCGTGCTCAAGGGGTACGGCGAGACGCACCACCACAGCCTCGAGAGCTTCGACCGCCTGATGGCGGCCGCCGACGGCCTGGTCGGCCGGACCGACGCCGCGGCCACGCTCGTCCGGCTCCGCTCGGCGGCGCTGGCCGACGAGGACGGCACCGCTCTGGAGCAGGCTCTCCTCACAGTCACCGCCGAGCAGGAGCCGGTCGCGGCCATCTCGTGACGGTGCGGCGGCGGCGCCGTCACGGGGTCGTCCCGGCGCCGCCACCAGGTGCTGCTTGGATGCGGGCATGCAGGTCCCGATCCGAGCCGCCCGGCTGCTCACCCGCCACATCGTCCGTCCGGTTCTCGGCACCCGCCTGGCCCCCGCGCGGCAGCGGCAGGTGATCGACGCCCTGATGAGGTTCCCGCTCCTGCCCACAGGTACGACGACCGTGCGCACCACCCTCGGCGGCGTCCCGGCCGACCGGATCGAGACCGCGGCGAGCAACCCCGACCACGCGCTGCTCTACCTGCACGGCGGCGCGTACGTCGTCGGCTCCCCGACCACCCACCGCGCCGCGGCCGCCCACCTGGCCGACGCCACCGGTGCGGTCGCGCACGTCCTCGACTACCGGCTCGCGCCCGAGCACCCCTACCCGGCGGCCGTCGACGACGCCCTCGCCGCCTACTGCGCCCTGCTCGAGCGCGGCCTGCCGTCGGAGCGGGTCGTGGTCGCCGGCGACTCGGCCGGCGGCGGGCTCGCGCTGGCCCTCGCGCTGCGGGCGCGCTCGGTCGGCGTACCCCTCCCCGCGGCGCTCGGCCTCATCTCACCGTGGGTCGACGCCCGCCTCGACGGCCTCGCCGAGCACATCGACGACCCGCTGCTCACCCGCGACTGGCTGGAGCTCGGCGCGAGGTCGTACGCCGGCCGCCACCGTGAGCACCCCGAGGTCTCGCCCCTCCTCGCGGATCCCGCGGACCTGGCGGCCCTGCCGCCCCTGTTCGTGCAGGCCGCGAGCGACGAACTGTTCGTGGACGACGTCGAGCGGTTCGTAGCGGCCGCGCGGGCGGCGGGCGCCGAGGTCACCTACCACCGGCTCGAGGGGCACTGGCACGTCACGCACCTGTACGCCGGCATGGTCCGCGAGGCGACCGAGGTCGTCCGCGAGCTGGGCGGCTGGCTGCGGAGCGCGCTTCCCTAACGCCCGGTCCAGCGCGGCTCGCGCCGCTCGAAGAAGGCGCCGATCCCCTCGGCGACGTCCGCGGACGCCAGCAGCCGGGCGTGCGCGGCGTGGCTCGCGTCCCAGCTGGCCGTCTCGTCGCCGTTGATCTCGTCGTGCGCCAGCGCCAGGGCGGCGCGGACGGCGAGCGGGGCGTTGCCGCTGATGGTGGCGGCGAGACCGAGGGCGACGTCGAGCGTCGTACCGGGCTCGACCAGGCGGTTGACGAACCCGAGCCGCTCCGCGCGCTCGGCACCGATCGGCTCGCCGGTCAGCAGCATCTCCCGGGCGACATTGGCCGGCAGCACGCGGGGAGCACGGAAGACGCCGCCGAAGTCGGGCATCAGGCCGCGCTTGACCTCGGGGAAGCCGAAGCTCGCCGTACGCGAGGCCACGACCAGGTCGCAGCACAGCACCAGCTCGAGGCCGCCGCCGAGCGCGTACCCCTCGACCGCGGCCACCAGCGGCTTGGGGCGCGTGCGCGACATGATCCCGGCGATGCCGCCGCGCTCGGTCGGCTCGCCGGGTCCCTCGGCGAGGTCGGCGCCGGCCGAGAACACCGACGGCCCGCCGGTGAGTACGCCGCACCACAGGTCGTCGTCGTCCTCGAGCAGGTTCAGCGCCTCGTCGAGCCCGCGGGTCACCGCGCCGTTGATGGCGTTGCGCTTGGCCGGCCGGTCGAGCCCGATCACCAGGGTGCGCTCGACGCGGATGGTCTGGACGGCGGGGGCGGCATCGGGAGCGCGGTCACTCATGCACGACAATCTAGGGATGACCATGGAGATGTTCATCCACGACGAGATCCCGACCGACGAGGTCGACCGTCGCGAGAAGGCCGTCTCCGGTCTCGCCGACGCGGTGCGCGACCTGGTCGACGCGACCATCCGCAGCACCGTCGCCGACGACGAGCTGGCCGCGGTGCAGGCCGAGGTCGCGGCCCTCGCCGCCCGCCTGCGCCGCCAGCAGCTGCCCGGCTCCGCGGGGGTCCGCTACAACTCCGCGGGGCGCAGCTGGAACTGGGGCAACGCCGTCGTCGGGCGCGGCAACGCGGTCGCACCGCCGGTCGACATCGTCCACGACGGCTTCGGCAACGCCCACGCCGAGATGACCCTGGGGGCGGCGTACGAGGGGCCTCCGGGGATGGTGCACGGCGGCATGTCCGCGCTGATGCTCGACCAGATCATGGGTGAGACGGCGAGCGGGTTCCGGCGGCTCACGATGACCGGCACGCTGACCCTGCGCTACCGGCGCCCGCTGCCGCTCGGCCCGGTCCGGATGGAGGCCCGGATCGCCCACGAGGAGGGCCGCAAGATCACCGTCGAGGCACAGATCGCCGTACCCGGCCAGGACGCCGCGGTCGAGGCCACCGGCCTGTTCCTCATCCCGAGCTGGGCGCCGATCGACGAGACCGAGGAGGGCTGGTCCCGCTCGGCCGAGGGCTGAACAGCTCGCCGATCAGCCGAAAGCACGAGCCGAGGACCGTTCCTTCGGCCGGTCGAGTGCGGGCCACGAGGCTGATCCGCCCGGCGTCGGCGTCACCGATGGTGGAGTCGCAGATGATCCGACCGCGACGAAGGAGCGACCGATGACGAGGCCTACCCCGCACGGAGGACCCCGAGAGCGGGTCGTCGCCGCGACAGCGATCGCGTTGGCAGCGTCGTTGGTGGTCCAGAACGTCGTGCTGGTCTGGGTCGGGGCACCGGGCTACGGGGACCCGATCGAGGACGTCCTCGCCTTCCACGCGGAGCACCGGGGCACGGTCGCGTTCGCGGTCGGCCTGGAGGCGCTGAACCTGCCACTGCTGTTGGGATTCGTGACCGGGCTCCACGGGCTCGTCCAGCGCCGCGGGGGTGCGGGCGCGGACTGGTCGCGCCTCGCCGTGGCCGCCGGCGCGACCCTCACGGCGGTCCTCGCGCTCTACGCCGTCCTGTGGAACGGCGTCGTGCTCTCCGCGGGCGGGCTCGGCGAGCCGAGCCCGCTGTTCGAGCTCGCCTGGCAGCTCCACGCTGCGGCGTTCGCGCTGGCGCTTCCGGCGCTCGGCACCACCCTCCTCGGCGCCGCGCTGGCGGCGCACGCGAGCGGGCTGACGCCGTCGTGGCAGCGCCTGCTCGGCATCGCCGGCGGGGGCCTGCTGCTCGTCGCCGGGTCGGCCAGCCTCGCCATCGCGGACGGCTCGCCCCTCCTGTTCGTGGGGATGCCCGGCTATCTCGCCTGGATCGTGTGGCTGCTCGCGACCGGCCTGCGGCTGGTGCGCACACGCGACACGGCTAGGCCCCGGGCCGGTCGACCTGGTCGACCAGGCGCTGGGGCGCCTGCAGGCAGAACGAGTCGGTGAGCAGCTCGCCGAGCTCGACCCAGTCGGTGTCGTCGTCGACGAGCAGGCCGACGACGTTGCCGCCCCAGTCCGCCTTGAAGTACGGCGCCCCGAGGTGCTGGAAGGCCATCACCTCCTCCGGCTCGGCGCGGAACATGACCCGGAACAGCTGGTCCTCCCCGCCGAACACGTGCGCGACCGTCGCCGTGGTCCCCTCGACGCGCCAGCGCACGCCCACCCAGGCGTCCTCCTCGCGGCACTGCGGCAGCCGCGCGAAGATCGCACGGAGCCGGGCGACGTAGGCACCGGGGACGTCGGGACGGGTCGGGCGAGCCACGACAGGAATCTCCCACACGGCGCCGACACCCGGCACCCCACCACGGACGTCAACGCAAGGTTGACATTCCACCGATGTCAAGAGATTGTTGACACATGCCCGACAAGTCTCTCGTCCGGATCGTGCTCGGCATCGCGCTGACCATGGCCGCCCTCCCCCTCGACGGGCTGCCGCGCGGGTTCTGCCAGGGAGCCGGCGTCGCGCTCATCCTCCTCGGCGTCCTCACGCTCTCCGCGCGCCTGCGCAAGCGGAAGGGCGACGACGGCATGTGGCTGCCCAGCCGCGACGAGGACCAGCGGTGAGCGACCTCGCCGAGGCGATCGGCCACGCGATCCTGAACGGCGCCGACGCGCAGGACCAGCTCGCCCTGGTCCGTCGTACGGCGGACGCGGACCTGGTCACCGCCGACCTCCTCCAGCAGGCGGTCAACGCCGCCCGCGCGGGCGGGCACAGCTGGTCGGCCATCGGCGGCACCCTCGGCCTGACCCGGCAGGCCGCGCAGCAGCGCTTCGGCCGCGAGCCCGCCGCTCCCGGGGCCGACGACCCCGAGGAGCGCTGGCTCGGCCCGGTCACCGCCTTCGACGAGATGCAGGAGCTCGAGCTCGCCGGCCGCCTCGGCTGGCGCACCACCGGTGCCGGCCTGCTGCGGCACCACATGGTCCGCACCGCGACGCAGTGGGAGCACAAGCGGGTCGTGTGGACCGGCGGCCTGGGGCGCTACGAGAAGGACGGCTGGCAGGTCGGCTGCCGCGCCTTCCCCTGGGTCTACCTGGTCCGCGACACCGGCGAGCCGGCCGCCAACGGCTGACCGACCGCCCCGTCCGCTCTGGCGCACTACGAGCGGCGGACGACGACCTTGGTCTTCTTCACCCTGGATCCGGAGAAGTAGGTCGACCCCAGGTAGGTGACCCGCAGACGGTAGATGCCCGCCTTCAAGCGGGGCAGGGTCACCAGCACCTTTCCGCCGATCAGCGCCTTCTGGGTCTTGAACCGGCCGATCCTGATCCGGACGTAGCCGTCGGGGACCCCCGCGGCGGCTCGCACCTCCGCCTTCAGGCTGACCTTCTCGTCGGCACCGAACCTCTTCGGCACCTTGACCTTCGTGGTCGTGGCACCGGGCACGATCCGGTCGACCACGATGGAGTTCGTGAGGAGAGGAACGACCTGTCCGCCCAACGAGGACAACAACAGGATCTGACCCTGCGAGGGGATCAGGCGCGCCGCCACGGATTGACCCCCGTCCGCGGGTCCGGTCGTGTAGGACGACGCGGTCGCTCCCTGGATGTCCGCGCCGCCCCGTGTCCACTGGTAGGTCGCGAGACCGCTCCCGAAGGGCGAGTAGGCAAGAGCCGCCTGCAGGGCCGCGAACCCTTCTGACGGCTGGACTGAGAGCGTGGCCCCGTTGTTCCCGGTGCCGACGACGGTCGGGACCTCGACGTGCAGGGTGTAGGTCGTGGTCGCACTCGCACTGACGGTCGTCGCGGCCTCGTAGGTCACCGGCGGGGTCAGCAGCGAGCACGGCGACATCCCCCGACAGTCGAGACCGGCCCAGGGTGCGACGTGCTGGAACGCGAAGTCACCCGCCGGGACGGACAGTGTGTGAGAGCTCGTGGCGGCGAACCCGCTGCCGCCCGGGCCGTCGTAGTACTGAGCGCCGTCGACGCCGCGGACCATCAGGACCCCGACGGTGGGCCGGCCGTACTGGTCGACGACGTTGACGACGAGTGTGCCCTCGCCGGCAGCCGTAGCGGGCGCGGCGCCGAGCAGGGCAGAGACGACGAGGACGGCGAGGCCGGCGGCCGCCGTCCGCAGGGAGCGGAGTTTCATGGGGACGTCCTGAGGGTTGGAGGGAGCATCGCGGCGGACCGCGACCGATGTCACCCCCAGACCGCTCAGCCTCGCCCGTCACCGCCGGTCGCGCAAGCGAATCCGGACGTCGAGGATGACGACGAGGCGACCCGGCCGCGATCACGCCCTGAGCTCGCCGACGTCCTCCGCATCCCCCTGGAAGTAGCTGTCGAGCAGCCACTGCGCCCGCCGCCCACCCCACCGGGCAAGGCGGTCCGGTCCGCCGGGCAGCCGCTTGAGCACCCGGTAGCGCGCGGTGTTGAGCGCGACGAGGTACGCGTGCGCCCACGGCGGCCGCATCGGCAGGCCGAGCTCGCGCATGCTCTCGGGGCCGAGGAAGACGGTCAGCATCGAGAGCAGGCGCTCTCGTTCGTAGCGGGCACGCGCGCCCTGCAGCACCGCCGGCCACCCGGGATAGCGACGCAGCACCTGCGCCTCGACCACGGCCTGCGCGAGCTGCGGCCCGGCCTCGGTGAGCGGCCCCTGGGCGAGCAGCACGTGGTAGTCGATCCGGTGCCGCTCCCACTCGTCGTCGACGAGGAAGTCGGGGTGCACGCCCATCAGCCAGCCGACGTACTTCCACAGGTGCATCAGCGCCCGGGACTCCGACGACGAGATCGGTACGCCGAGCGCCCGGGACCCGATGATCAGCACCCCGTCGAACAGCCCGAGGGTCGAGGCCTGGTCGGCCTGGTTGATCGGGAGCCCCCACTGCGAGGTGTCCCAGCTGTCCTCGAAGGCGTGGTTGACCAGGGCGTGCATCAGCCGGACGTGGACGGTCAGCCGCCAGCCCTCGCCGGGCGCCTGCCCGTCGCGCGGTGGGAGGAGGGACAGCGGGTCGGTGAGGCTCGCACCCCACTTCTGGGTCTCGGCGAGGCGGCGCAGGGTCTGCTCGCCGGTCAGCCCGCCGGTGGCGACGAGGAGGTCGGTGGGGCCGCCGAACCGGTAGCCACCGACGAGGGAGAGCTGGAGCAGCACGTCCTGGGCGTTCTGCCCGAGCCGCCGGAAGACCCGGGCGCCCTCCTCAACGAGGTCGCGGTCGAGCCACTCCGGGTCGCGCTCGAGCTCGGAGAGGAAGTCGACGAGCGCCGGCGGCGCATCGGGTACGGCGGCCAGGCCGCCCTCGAGCGCCCGGCGGAACTGGTCCATCCGCACCCGTCCGGGAGCGTCCCCTCGCAACCGGATCGCGTCCGCGAGGGCCGCGCCGAGCTCGTCGCGCTCGAACATGGCCCGGCCGATCCGGTCGAGCAGCGCCTCGTCCACCCCGCGCACCCGCCCGACCACCTTGAGCGGGCGGCCCAGGCGCCGGTTGCGCTCGCCGCCGGCGCGGAAGCGGGACGGGAAGGGCTGTGGGAGGGAGTCCTCGGCCGCCGGGGCCACGTCGGTGCTCATGCCTCCATCCTGACGCGAGTGTTTGCTCGCATTCAACTCGCGAATGGAAGGATGACGCCATGGAGCCCGCCCAGCTGGACCGCCTGCTGCTCGCCGTACAGGAGCTGTCGATGGCCCCCGACCTGCCGGGGGTCCAGCAGGTCGTGCGGACCGCCGCCCGTGAGCTCGCCGACTGCGACGGCGCGACCTTCGTGCTGCGCGACGGCGGGCAGTGCTTCTATGCCGACGAGGACGCGATCGCCCCGCTGTGGAAGGGCCACCGGTTCCCGCTGGAGGCCTGCATCAGCGGCTGGGCCATGCTCAACAAGCAGCACGTCGTGATCCCCGACATCTACCTCGACGACCGGATCCCGCACGAGGCCTACCGGCCGACGTTCGTCCGGAGCCTGGTGATGATGCCGGTGCGCTCCCTGGACCCGATCGCCGCGATCGGCGCCTACTGGGCCGAGGACCGCACCGCCACCGACACCGAGATCACGCTGCTCCAGGGCCTGGCCAACGCCACGTCCGTCGCCCTCGACAAGCTCGCGGTCCACGACCAGCTCGCCTCCGCCGTCGCCCTGCGCGAGGCCACCCACCACCTCGCCTCCACCGACGAGCTCACCGGGCTGTGGAACCGGCGCGGCTTCTTCGAGCAGTCCCGGGTCCGCTGGACACCCGGCACCGAGGCCGCCGTGGGCTTCGTCGACCTCGACGGCCTCAAGGTCGTCAACGACTCCGACGGCCACAGCGCTGGCGACGCGCTCATCCGCCGCCTCGCCAACACCCTGTCCACCGCCCTGCGCGAGACCGACGTCGTGGCCCGGCTCGGCGGCGACGAGTTCGCCGTCCTCGCCCCCGGCCTCTCCCCCGACGACCTGCACGCCCGGCTCGCCGCCGCGGTCGGTCGCCGCGCCAGCGTCGGCACAGCCGCGGTCACCGACATCGGGCTGCTGCCGGACGCGCTGCTGGAGGCCGACGCCCAGATGTACGCCGCCAAGCGCCGCCTGCTCACCAGCCGCAGCGCCTGACGCCCTACGCTCGTCCCGTGCGCAAGGCCCCCCAGCAGGCCCGGTCCCGGGAGATGGTCGAGCGGATCGTCGCTGCCGGGCGGACGGTCCTCGTCGAGCGCGGGTACGACGCCTTCAGCACCAACCGGGTCGCGACCGTCGCGGGCGTGAGCCCCGGCTCGCTCTACCAGTACTTCCCGGACAAGGCCGCGATCCTGCAGGTCGTCATCGACCGGTACTGGGAGGAGGTCGCCGACCGCGTCGCCGCCTCGCTGGCCGACCGGATCGGCGAGTTCGGGCCGGCGATGGTCCGCGACACCGCGGACGCGCTGCTGACCGCGCTGGAGGCCGACCGGGAGCTGCTGCGCGTGGTGGCCGAGGAGCTGCCCGTGCAACGCAACAGGGAGCGCCGGGCCGCGCTGGAGCGCCGCGTGCGCGAGCTCGTCACGACGTACCTCGCCGCCCGGCCGGGCACCACCACCCGGCCGAACCCCGCGGTCACCGCCTGGGTCGTGGTGCTCGCGATCGAGAACCTCGCCATGCGCTGGGTGCTGGACCAGCCGGACGCGGTCACCCGCGAGCAGCTGCTCGACGAGGTGCTGGCACTGGTGGGCGGCTACCTGATGGCGTGAGCGCTACCTGTCGCCGTGACCGGTGAGCGCCATGCCCACGCCGAGCCCGATCATCGACGTACCGCCGATCGCACCCAGCGCGCGGCCGCGCCTCTCCGACGCGACGAACCAGTCGCGGGCCCGGCCGGCGGCCACGGCCCAGGCCGAGTCGCAGAGCAGGCCGATCGCGACCGCGAAGCAGCCGAGGAGCAGCATCTGCGCCGGCACCGACGCCCCCTCGCCCGACCTGTCGACGAACGGCGGCAGCAGCGCAGCGAACATCATGAAGGTCTTGGGGTTGCTGACGCCGACCATGACGCCCTGGCGCAGCGCTCGGCCCGGCGACACCGGCGCCCGCTCCTCGTCCGCGCCCATCCGCATCTCGCGGCGATGGCGCAGGGCCTGGACGCCCAGCCAGACCAGGAAGGCCGCGCCGGCCAGCTTGATCCCGGTGAAGACCAGCTGGGACTCGGCCACCACCGCGCCCAGCCCCAGGCACACCAGCACCATGACGACCAGCACCCCGACCGTGTTGCCGAGGACGCTGGCCAGGGCGACCCGCTGGCCGTAGGAAACGGCCCGGCCGACCACGAACACCACGCTCGGACCGGGGATGACGATCAGGATCAGCGCAGCGAGGCCGAAGCCGAGGAGCTGGTCCAGGCCGATCACCGGTTCACTCCCTCGGGGACTCCGGGCCGGCGTCGTCGGAGTCGTCGACGACCGGCTCGTCGCCGTAGACGCCGGCGTCCTTGGCGCGGGCCGCGGTCCGCAGGCTCCGGGTCAGCGCGAAGCCGATCACCACGACGGCGGCGATCAGCAGCAGGAAGATCCAGAACGCCGTCCAGCCGGCCACGATGTTGGTGTCCTGGTCGACCGGCTTGTCCTTGGCGGCCACGGCGGAGACGACGGTGGCGACGACGGCATGCATGGGATCAGTGTCTCAGGCATCCCCAGTGACGCCTGCGAAGAGGTCGTCCTCCGGCGTCGGCGACGCGACGTGGCTCACCACGAGCTCGAAGTCCTCGGTCGGCCAGACGTCCTGCTGCAGCTCGCGCGGGATCGCGAACCAGAAGCCGTCGGGGTCGATCTGCGTGGCGTGGGCGAGCAGCGCCTGGTCGCGCACGCCGAAGTAGTCGGCGCACGGCACCCGGGTGGTGATCCGGGCGTCCCACTCGGGCTCGGGCTTCCACTCCTTGAGGCGCTCCTCCCACGGTGACTCCAGCCCGTGGGCGAGCATCGCGTCGTGCAGCGCCTGCATCCGCGGGCGGTTGAACGAGTGGTGGTAGTAGAGCTTCGACGGCTGCCACGGCTCCCCCGCGTCGGGGAACCGCTCGGGGTCGCCGGCCGCCTCGAAGGCCGCGACGCTCACCTCGTGGCAGCGGATGTGGTCGGGGTGCGGGTAGCCGCCGCGCTCGTCGTACGTCGTCACGACGTGGGGCCGGAACTCACGGATCTGCCGGACCAGCCGCTCGGCCGCCTCCTCGAGCGGCACCAGGCCGAAGCAGCCCTCGGGCAGCGGCGGCTTCGGGTCGCCGTCGGGCCACCCCGAGTCGACGAATCCCAGCCAGGACTGGGAGATCCCGAGGATGTCGCGGGCCCGCTCCATCTCCTGGCGGCGCACCTCGGTGATGTTCTCGAGGATCTCGGGGCGGTCCATCTTCGGGTTGAGGATCGAACCGCGCTCGCCGCCCGTGCAGGTGACGACCCGGACGTCGGCGCCCTGGGCGGCGTACATCGCGGTCGACGCGGCGCCCTTGCTCGACTCGTCGTCGGGGTGGGCGTGGACGTGCATCAACCGCAGCCCGGAGCGGTCGGTGGCAGGCGCGTGCGAGGAGGGCATGCGCACCATCGTAGGGATTCCCCTCATGGGACCATGGATCGGTGAGCACCTCCCCCGACGATCCCGGCACCCTGGCCCAGCGCTACGGCGCTCCGTCCCGCGGTCGTCGCACGGCGGTCGTGGTGGGTGCCGGCGCGGTCGTGGTCGTCTTCCTCGGCTGGCTGCTGTGGGCGATGCTCTTCCACGCCAACCCGGCGGTCTCCTCCGAGGAGATCGGGCACGAGGTGGTCGACGACCACACCGCGACGATCCGGGTCCGGGTGACGTACGGCGACGGCCCGGTCGACGCGACCTGCGTGGCCCGCGCGATCTCCCACGACAAGGCGGTGGTCGGCGAGCAGAGCTTCACGCCCGGCCGCGACGACGAAGCCGTGCAGGAGGTGACCGTGCGCACCGAGCGCCGGGCCACCACGGTCGAGTGGATCGGCTGCAAGACCTCGGGACAGACCCGCTACCGGTAGACTCGATCGTTCATGTACCCGGACGGGTACGCGAACGAGCATGTGCAGGAGCACCCATGACGCAGACCGACCAGAGCGGCCAGAACACGATCTGGCTGACCCAGGACGCCTACGACAAGCTGCAGGCCGAGCTGGAGCACCTCCAAGGGCCCCGCCGCGCCGAGATCGTTGCCGAGATCAGTGCTGCGCGCGACGAGGGTGACCTGAAGGAGAACGGCGGCTACCACGCCGCCCGCGAGGAGCAGGGCAAGAACGAGGCCCGCATCATCCAGCTCAAGGACATGCTCCGTCGCGCCGAGGTCGGCGAGACCCCTCCCGACGACGGCGTCGTCGAGCCGGGCATGGTCGTGACCTACAAGTTCGAGGGCGATGACGACGACGAGGCGGAGTCCTTCCTCCTCGGCGCGCGCGAGATCGACCCCGAGGGCCTGACGGTCTACTCGCCGCAGTCGCCGCTGGGCCAGGCCATCAACGGCCGCAGCAAGGGCGACACGGTGTCCTACGAGGTCAACGGCAAGACCCAGACCGTGGTCATCCTCGACGCACGGCCCTTCACCGGTTGATGGGCCTACGCAGGCTGACCTGCTGACTCCTCCGGACCGCCGGTCTCCTCCTCGGAGGCCGGCGGTTCGGCCATTTCGGCCAGGTGCAGGACCACCGCGTTCGCGGCCGCGGCCAGCGGTACGGCGACCAGCGCGCCCGCGATGCCGGCGACCAGAACGCCGCAGGCGATCGCGAGGATCACGCCGAGCGGGTGCAGCGAGACCCAGCGCCCGAGCAGGAACGGCTGCAGGACGTGGCCCTCGAGCTGCTGCACGCCGATCACGACGGCGAGCATGAGCAGCGCGGTGACCGGGCCCTGGTCGACGAGCGCGACCAGGATCGCGACGCTGCCGGCGATGGTGGCACCGATCATCGGCACGAAGGCGCCGAGGAAGACCAGCACGCCGATCGCCAGCACGAACGGCACCTTGAGGATCGCGGCACCGATCGCGATGCCGACAGCGTCGACGAGCGCGACCACGACGGTGGCGCGGACGAACTGCACCAGCGACAGCCAGGCCACCCGGCCCGAGCTGTCGACCCGCTCGCGGGCGGCGCGCGGCGCGATCCGGACCACCCACGACCAGATCCGGTCGCCGTCGGCGAGGAAGAAGTAGGTCGCGAACAGCGCGATGAAGAAGCCCGCCACGACGTGGCCGAGCGCCGCACCGACCTCGGTGACCTGGGTGATGACCCCGCCGTCCTTGGACCGCTCGGTGATCAGGTCCTGCGCACTCTTGATGTAGTCGTTGATCTGCGAGTCGCTGGCGTGCAGGGGGCCGTCGCGCAGCCAGTCGCGGATCTCCTGCAGGCCCTGCACGGTGGAGTCCGCGAGGTCGTTGGCACCGGCGGCCACCTGCTGTCCGGCGAAGGTCAGCAGCATGCCGACCACGGCGAACCCGGTGATCACCACGAGCAGGGCGGACAGGCCGCGCGGCAGCCCGGCCCGGTTCACCCCTTGCGCGAACGGCGCCGCCAGCGCGCTGATCAGCAGGGCCACCGCGAGCGGCACGGTGACCACCGCGAAGTAGCCGACCAGCCACAGCAGCAGGTAGCCCGCGCCCGCGATCAGCAGCAGCCGCCAGGCCCAGCCGGCCGCGAGGTCCAGGCCGTAGGGCACCTCGGCTCGGCGCAGGTTGGACGGACCGGTGCTGAACGACGGCGGTTCGTGCCGCCGCTCGTCCCGCTCCTCGCGCAGCAGCGCCCACTGGTGGGCGAAGCGACGGAACAGCCGCTCCTCCCGCTCGCCCTCGTCGGGGCCCAGGGGCGGCTCGTCCTCCTCCGCCTCCTCGACCGCGTTCTCCTCCGCCTCCGCGGTCGTCGGGTCCTCGGGCTCGGTCGCGCCGTCGCTGGTCACCCGGTCAGGCTAGACGGTGGTCTCCAGTGCGCGGGCCAGGTCGGCGAGCTGGTCCTCGGACGTCTCGATGCCGACGCTGAGCCGGACCAGGTCGGCCGGCACCTCGAGGTCGGTGCCCGCGACGCTGGCGTGCGTCATCCGGCCCGGGTGCTCGATCAGCGACTCGACGCCTCCCAGCGACTCCCCCAGGGTGAAGACCTTGGTGGCCGCGCAGATCGCGAGCGCCTGTTCCTCGCCGCCCTTGACGCGGAAGGAGACCATGCCGCCGTACCGCCTCATCTGCCGGCTCGCGACGGCGTGGCCCGGGTGGTCCGCGAGGCCGGGGTAGATCACCTGGCTGACGGCCGGGTGCCTGCTCAGGAAGTCGGCGACCTTCTCGGCGTTGTCGCTGTGGCGCTCCATGCGCAGCGCGAGGGTCTTGAGGCCGCGCAGCACCAGCCACGAGTCGAACGGGCCGGCGACGCCGCCGATGGAGTTCTGGTGGAACCCGATGCGCTCGGCCAGCGCGTCGTCGTCGACCACGAGGGCACCGCCGACGACGTCGGAGTGGCCGCCGGCGTACTTCGTCGTCGAGTGCACGACCACGTCGGCGCCGAGGGCCAGCGGCTGCTGGAGGTACGACGACGCGAAGGTGTTGTCGACGACGAGCAGCGCCCCGGCGTCGTGGGCCACCGCGGCCAGTGCCTCGATGTCGCCGATCGACAGCAGCGGGTTGGTCGGCGTCTCCACCCAGACCATCCGGGTCACGCCCGGCCTGATCGCCGCCCGCACGGCGTCGACGTCGGTCACCGGCGCCGGGCTGTGCTCGACACCCCAGACCGTGGCGACCTTGTCGAAGAGACGGAAGGTGCCGCCGTACGCGTCGTTGGGGAGCACCACGTGGTCGCCCGGCTTGCACAGCGCCCGGATCAGGGTGTCCTCGGCCGCGAGCCCGGAGGCGAAGGCGTACCCGTGTGCGCCGCCCTCGAGCGCCGCCAGGGTCGACTCCAGCGCGGTGCGCGTGGGGTTGGCCGAGCGGCTGTACTCGTAGCCGCTCCGCAGCCCGCCCACACCGTCCTGGGCGTAGGTCGAGGTCGCGTAGATGGGCGGGATCACCGCGCCGGTCGTCGGGTCGGGTGCGTAGCCGGCGTGGATGGCCCGGGTCTCGAAGCCGGCGCCGTCGAGGTGCTCGTCGATGTGGTTGTCGCTCACCGTTCGAGCCTACTCAAGCTTCGGGAGGGCTCGGTCGAGCGCCGCGGCGATCTCCGGGACATCGATGGAGCCGTCGGCGACCGCCATCACGAGATCGAAGGCAGCGTCATCGGGCATCACCAGCACAAGGCCGTTGATCCGTAGGAAGACGTCCGTGGCCAACCAGGCCAGGCGCTTGTTGCCGTCGACCAGTCCCTGGTTCCTGCCGATCGAGTGCAACAACGCGGCAGCCTTGTCGAGCAGGGTCGGGTAGGCATCGTCACCGAAGACCGTCGTACGCGGCCGGGCGACGGCAGCCTCGAGCAATCCGGCGTCGCGCAGCGGTCCTGCCCCGAGGTCCTCGGTGAGCGCGAGAAGGTCCTCCAGGTCGAGGTACTCGACCATCAGACGGAACCAAGTCGGTCGAGCACCTCACCCCAGCGCTCACGGGACGCGGCTGATGCCGCGGCCACCCGGCTCTTGTGCTGTGTCCGCTGGTGGAGGTCGAGCACCGCGCGACGCACGACCTCCTGCTTGGACAGGCCCTGCGTGGCCGCGAGCTCCGCAAGAGCAGCCTCGAGCTCGGCGTCGGTCCGCAGGGTGAAGGCCATAGCCGTCATGGTAGTCCTTTCGGTATCGAAGTGGTACCACCACCATGCGCGCTGCCTCCGACACTGTCGAAGGAGTTTCCACAGCCACCGATCGTGACCAAAGCGAGCAACTGCTCGTTTCCCGGGTGTGACCGCCCTCACCCGGCTCCTGGCCGCCGTCGTCCTGCCCTGCCTGCTCGCCCTCACCGCCGTCGCCGCCCCAGCGCCCGCCTCCGCCGCCGGGTACGACGACGACCCGGACCCGCTGCGTGGCCTGCTCCTGCCACCGCTGGACGCCGTGGTCGGGCTGCTGGCGCCGATCCCGGTGCCGGCGACGCCGTACACCGGGGACGTCTGCGTCGACGGCGCCGACGCCTGCATCGACGACGTGGTCGCGCGGATGCAGGCCCGGCTCGGCGGGCTCGCGAGCAGGTGCTCGCACAGCGCGGTCTTCTCGCTGGCGTACCTGCGGGTGACCGAGAACGTCCGCGATGCGGTGCGCAGCGGCTACTTCGACGACCGGGCCTGGCTGAACCGGGTCGACGCGGTGTTCGCGCAGATGTACTTCGACACGACGAGCAGGTGGGCCTCCGGCGACCGGACCGGCATCCCCGCGGCGTGGCGCATCGCGCTGCAGGCCGAGGACGACCGGGCGATGAGCGGCCTCGGCAACTTCCTGCTCGCCATGAACGCCCACATCAACAGCGACTTCCCCCACGTCCTCGCGGCGGTCGGCCTGAGCGGGCCGGACGGGAGCCACAAGGTGGACCACAACCGCTACAACAACCGCCTCGACAGCCTCTACGCCCCGGTCTTCGCCGAGGAGGCCGCCCGCTTCGACCCGACCTTCGACGACATAGACGCGGGCACCGCCGAGGAGGCGGTCGCGGGCGTGATCATGCGCGGCTGGCGGGAGATGGTGTGGCGCAACGCCGAGGCCCTGGTCCTCGCGAAGACCCCGGCCGCCCGCAAGCTGGTCGAGAAGGAGATCGAGCTCTACTCCGCGCTCCAGGCGCAGCTGATCCGTACCTTCTTCGTCGCGAAGCCGGCGAAGCGGGACGCGTGGTGCGCCACGCACGGCGCCGCCTGACCCCCTTGCGCGGCGGGAGACAATGGAGCCATGTTCTCCCGCCGCAAGACCGAGCTGGTCGACCCCGCCGAGGCACTGCCCGGCCGCAGCACCCCGGCGTTCCCCCTCCCCGCACGGCACGAGGTCCTCGACGCCCCCCTCGTCACCGACGAGGTCCCCGACGGCCTCGAGGTCGCGATCTTCGGTCTCGGCTGCTTCTGGGGCGCCGAGGAGATCTACTGGCAGGTCCCCGGCGTCTGGTCCACGTCGGTCGGATACGCCGGCGGGGTCAGCCCGAACCCGACGTACGAGGAGGTCTGCAGCGGGCGCACCGGCCACACCGAGGCCGTGCGGATCGTCTTCGACCCCGACCAGGTCTCCTACGCCGACCTGGTCAAGCAGTTCTTCGTCGTCCACGACCCCACCCAGGGCATGCGCCAGGGCAACGACGTCGGCACCCAGTACCGCTCGGCGATCTACTACACGACCCCCGAGCAGGAGCAGACCGCCCGCGAGCTGACCAAGGTGTACGGCGACGAGATCGCCCGCCGCGGCTACGGCGACATCACCACCGAGATCGAGCCCGCCGGTGCGTACTACTACGCCGAGCCGCACCACCAGCAGTACCTGCACAAGGTGCCCAACGGCTATCGGTGCCACGCCAACACCGGCATCGCGTTCCCGGAGACCGTCTGACCCGTTCGGGCCATGGCCACGACGCGCACCGGGTGCGATCGTCGGTGGATGGCCGAGGACCCGGTGACGAGCAACCCGGACCACTACGCGGTGGTCTTCGAGAACGACCGCGTGCGGGTGCTGGAGTATCGCGACGAGCCGGGCGCGCGGACCACGCCGCACGCCCATCCGGACAGCGTGATGTACACGCTGTCGTCGTTCCGCCGGCGCCTGGTCGCGGGCGACCAGCAGCGCGAGGTGGAGATGACCGCGGGGACGGTGGGGTGGCTGCCGGCGCAGGAGCACCACGGGGAGAACATCGGGGACACCCCGACGCACGTGCTGTTCGTGGAGCTCAAGGAGCCGGCCGCGGGGACCGGCGACGGCAACCTCGGCCCCGCGGACTGACCTCGCGAACCGACCTCGCCCGGCCCGGCACACCAACGGGCCATGGCCGTTGAGCAGGCGTACTCACGCCCGGCGCTCTCACCGGCCGGGACCCTCAAGACATGACCAAGACGACGTACGCCTTCTACCTCCAGTCCGCCATCTCCTTCGCCGCCGCGCTCGTGTTCATGGTGGGCGGCATCTACTTCCTGCCGGTCGACGGCTGGATCCGCGCCTTCCTCTGCCTGGGCGCACTGTTCCTCGTGAACTCCTCGTTCGCGCTCGCGAAGTGCGTGCGTGACCAGCAGGAAGCACGGGCCGCCGAGATCCGGGTCGACGCCTACCGCTGAACCCGGTTGCCCCATGCCCGACAATGGGGGCATGGCTGACCTTCCCCGGAAGGCCGCGGCGCGCACCGCGCGGCTCGCGGCGCTCCCCCTCGGGTACGCCGGCCGCACCGCCCTCGGCTTCGGCAAGCGGCTGGGCGGGGCGCCCGCCGAGGCGGTGATGAGCGAGATCCAGCAGCGGACGGCCGAACAGCTGTTCAAGACGCTGGGCGAGCTCAAGGGTGGCGCGATGAAGTTCGGTCAGGCGCTCAGCGTGCTCGAGTCGGCGCTGCCCGAGGAGATGGCGGCGCCGTACCGCGAACAGCTCACCCGCCTCCAGGACTCCGCGCCACCGATGCCCACCCAGACCGTGCGCAACATGCTCGCCGAGGACCTCGGCGCGGACTGGAAGGAGCGCCTGGTGTGGCTCGACGGGGCGCCGACCGCGGCCGCGAGCATCGGGCAGGTCCACGAGGGCCGGTGGTACGACGGCCGCCGGGTCGCGGTGAAGGTCCAGTACCCCAACGCTGGCGAGGCGCTGATGGCCGACCTGCGCACCCTGGCCCGCGCGGCGCGGGCGATCGGGCCGCTCATCCCCGGCGTCGACATGAAGCCGCTCGTCGAGGAGGTCCAGGCCCGGGCCCGCGAGGAGCTCGACTACGACCTCGAGGCCGAGGCGCAGCGTGAGTTCGCCCAGGCGTTCCGCGACGACGCGCACATCGTCGTCCCCGACGTCGTCGCCGTCGGCCCCCGCGTCCTGGTCACCGAGTGGCTCGACTCCGCGGGCTCGCTGGCGTCGATCATCGCCGACGGCACGCCGGAGGAGCGCGACCACTACGGCGAGATCTTCACGCGCTTCCTGTTCTCCGGACCCGCGCGCACCGGACTCCTCCACGCCGACCCGCACCCCGGGAACTTCCGGGTCATCCCCGACGACGACGGGACGCCCGGGCGGATCGGGGTGCTCGACTACGGCGCCGTGGCCCGGCTCCCCCAGCGCGGCCTGCCGGCGCCTATGGGCCGACTGATCAGCCACTGCGCGGCCGGTGACGGCGACGCGCTCATCGCCGAGCTGCGCGCGGAGGGCTTCCTCAAGGACCGGATCCGGATCGAGCCCGAGCTGCTCATGGACTACCTCGCGCCGTTCGTCGACCCGACCCTGGTCGAACGGTTCCGGTTCAGCCGCGAGTGGATGCGCGAGCAGTTCCAGCGGATCAACAACCCGAAGGACCCGGCCTACACGGTGAGCATCAAGCTGAACCTGCCGCCGTCGTACGTCCTCATTCACCGCACCTGGCTCGGCGGCGTCGGCGTCCTCAGCCAGCTCGAGGCCGAGGCGCCGTTCCGCGCGATCATGCAGGAGTTCCTGCCGGGCTTCACACCGGCCTAGGGTGCGGCGTCCGTGAGGCAGTAGACCCGGCCCACCGGGTCGGTGAGCACCGTCCAGTGCTGATGCTGGGCGAGCACCCGCGCCCCGAGGCCGAGGTGGCGCTCGGTCTCCGCGGCGCGATCGGTGGTCCCCCAGTCGAGGTGGGCACGGACCTCGCCGGTGTCGTCGGCGCCGAGGCGCTGGATCAGCAGGCCGAGCGGCTGTCCGGGCGGCGCGTCGAGCACGTAGAACTCCTCGGCGACCACCGACTGACGCGGTGTCCCGTGCGTGACAGCGGTCCAGAACCCCAGCTCCCTGTCGTACGACGCCCGCGGCACGTCGATCGCGACCTGGCGCACCCGCGACGCGGATCCGTGGGCGTGCACCGTGGCCGCCGGCACCCCGGAGGCGGCGTGGTCGACGAAGCAGAACACGAACCCCGCGGGCGAGGCCATCACGACATACCCGCGGTCCGCGACGATCGAGGCGCCCGCGACCCGCGCGGCATCGGCCGCGGCGAGCGGGTCGGCGACGTGGAGGTCGAGGTGGATCCGGTCGGCGCCGGCGTGGCGTCGCTGCACCTTGAGGTAGGGGTCGCCGTCGGGCGGCAGCAGCGAGGCGAACTCGTCGTGGGCGCCCCGGGGCGGGGAGACGGCGTACCCGCTCGCCTCCTGCCAGAACCCGACCGTCTCCTGGTGGTGCGCCGGGGCGCTGTCGAGGAAGGCGGTGATCCAGTACGGGCTCATCCGCCCACCGGGGCGCAGTCCTGGCCGCAGCCGTCGGGCGGGAGCGGGCCGTCGGCGTGGGCGGCGGGCCGGTGCAGGACCGCGGCGGTGGCGGTGACGACGACGTCCTCGCCCTCCGTCGTGGCCGTGCCGTCGACGAGGAGGGTGTAGCCGTGGCGCTCCCGCGGCGGGAAGACCACGGTCACCGCGGGGTTCTCGGCCAGGTTGCGCAGCGTGCCCCTGCCCGGCCCCGCGATCCGCAGCGTGCCGTCGTCGCCGGCGACCGGGTCGACCGTGACGACCTTCACCTGCGGGGAGGAGGTGGTCAGCAGGTAGCCGCTGTCGAAGTCCGCCAGTGCCTGGCGCAGGTCCGCGGGATCCACCGGGATGCTCATGTCGTCAGGTTACGGCTCACCACAGACCGAGCACACCGCCGCCGATGCGGACGACGAAGGCGCTCACCACGGCGATGAAGAACAGCCGCACGAACCGGGAGCCGCGCGCGACCGCGGTCCGTGCCCCGAGGTAGCCGCCGACCAGGTTGCAGGCGCCCATCATCAGCCCGACGTCCCACAGCACGGCGCCGTGCGGGACGAACAGCAGCAGCGCGCCCACGTTGGTCGCGAAGTTCGCGAGCTTGGCCTTCGCCGAGGCCTGGAGGAAGTCGTAGCCGAGCAGGCCGACGAGGGCGAACACGAAGAAGCTGCCCGTGCCGGGGCCGAGGATGCCGTCGTAGAAGCCGATCACGAACCCGACGCCCATCGCGGCGACCAGGTGGCGGTGTCCGGCGAAGCGGAGCGCCGTCTGCTCGCCGAGCTCGGGGCGGAGCAGGACGTAGCCGCCGACCACGACCAGCGCCGCCAGCACGATCGGCTCGAACGCGTCGCGGGGGATGTGCGAGGCCAGCAGGGCGCCGGAGAACGCGCCGGTCAGGGCGAGGGCCATCAGCGGCAGCGCGGTGCGCAGGTCCGGGCCGATCCGGCGGTAGTAGGTGAGCGAGCTGGCCGCCGTGCCGCACACCGAGGCGATCTTGTTGGTGGCGAGGACCTGCACCGGGCTCGCTCCCGGCAGCCCGAGCAGCAACGCGGGGAGCTGGACCAGTCCCCCGCCGCCGACCACCGCGTCCACGAAGCCGGCCGTGAGCGCCGCCAGCGCGAGCAGGGCGATGACAGTCAGGCTGAGGTCCCCCACGGCCGTGACTCTACGAGGACCAGATGAGGCCGGCCTCGGGACGGTCGTCGTACTCCTCGGCGACCTTGCGCGACGTCTTGACGCACTCCGCCCGCAGGTGCGCCTGGACCTGGGCGGGATCGATCCGGAGGTTCAGCACCAGCTCGCCCTTGGTGGCGCTGAGCGACGCCCGTCTGTCCGGATCCTCGACCGTCCAGCCGTCGGCCTCGAGCAGGCCTACCGCGGTGGCCACCGCCTTCTCCTGGGTCAGCTCGCCGGAGGAGCCGAAGCGCACGAAGTCGTTCAGCACGACGCCACCCGGGGCGAGGTCGTCGCCGCAGATGCTGAAGGACCGGCTGCCGTCGGCGCCGCTCAGCACGAGCGCGTCCGCGATGTCGTGCAGGACACCGGCGCGGGCGTCGTCCGCCGACGTGACGGCCTCGTCGACCGCCGTGCGGTCCGCGTCGTCGTCGCAGCCGGTCAGTCCCACGGCGAGAAGGAGGGCAAGGGGCGGTGCCGCTGCGATCCCGAGAAGGCGCATGCTCACAGCCTCCCACCGAACTTCGAGTGCTCCCACAGCCACCTCCCGCCGTCGGCGAGTCCCTCTCCGGCACTCGCGCCGCTGGCGGCGACCAGGAGCTCGGGCAGGGTGAGGTGCCCGCCGCCGGGCGCGCCGCGTGGCGGTTGCTCGCTGACCTCGTCGTCGGCACCGGCCACGACGTGGGCCAGGTTGGCCAGCGAGGTCCCGGTGAAGTACGACGTGTGGTTGTGGAGCAGCTCCTCGGCCCGCAGGTCGCCGTCCCCGGTCTCGAACCGGGTGCCGCCGAAGGCGGTGTCAGCCGGGTCGTGGCCGAGGGCGCCGACACCGCCGCGGTCGCCATCGCCGAGCAGGGACACCGGGTCGTGGTCCTTGCTGCCGACCCAGACCTGGGCGTCGGTGAGCTCGCCGGCGGTGTCGGCCGGGACGCCGGGGCTGCCCAGCAGGACGACGTCGTCGACGGGTAGTCCCTCGGCCAGGGCGTGCCCGACGGCGGTCGAGCCGTAGCTGTGGCCGATCGCGGTCAGGTGGGCGGGCGGACCCTGGTCGGAGCCGCGGACGCCGTCGACGAAGTCGCCGAACCGCTCGCCGCCCGCCTCGGCCTTGTCGGTGAGGGCGACGCCGTCGAAGTCGACCTGCCCGAGCGGGTCCAGCGGGTTGAGCGGGTTGCCGCTCGGGGCGTCGTAGTCGGCCCAGTAGACGGTCGCGACGCTGCCCCTCTCCTCGCCGACCGCCGCTTCGTGCAGGACGAAGGTCTTGTCGAGACTGCCCCCGATGCTGGAGGTGTCGGTCGTCAGGCCGGGCACGTTGACCGAGACGTGGTCGGCGGTGTCCGGGTCGCCGAAGCCCACCGCCACCCCGCCGTCGCCGGAGTGCAGGCCCGGCGCGTAGGCGAGCAGCTTGGTGAGGTGGGCCCCGGCGTCGTCGGTCGGGCCGGCGTGCTCGTCGAGAGCACGGTCCACGGACCTCGCGTTGTCGAGCACCCGTTCCTCCTTGCTGGTGAGCTGGTCGTCCTTCTCCCGCTCCCGGTAGTAGTCGAGGTCGCGGGCGAGCTCCCCGCGGTTGGCCTCGTCGCGCTCGGCCATCGACACCCCGCCGGTGTTGCCGACCAACCCGGGGTGCTCGGTCGTGAGCGCCTGCTGCTCGGCGCGGCGCAACCCGCGCCACCAGGCGGCCAGCGCGGCCGGGTCGCCGCGGAGACGGCGCAGCTGGCGGGTGAGGTCGCCGGTGCGGTGCCGGGCCGGATCGGCGGCCGCGGCGACCCCCTCGGCGACGCTGTCGACCCCCTGGAAGGCGGCGACGAGGTCGACCTCGGCCTCCGCGCGGGCCAGGACCCAGGCGTCGATCCGGCCCCGCAACGCGGCCGCCCGGCGGTGGAGGACGTCGGCGCGCTGCCGGAACTCGGCCAGCCGGCTGTCGTCGGCCGCGGCAGCCACCTCGGCGACCAGCGCCCCGATCAGCTCGTTGACCTCTGCCCGGTCGGCGTTGATCCGGGCACGTCGGACGAACAGCCGGCTCAGGCGGGCGGCGAACCGGTCGGCCGCCGTGACCGCCTCGTCGAGCGCGGCCTCGACGCCGTCGAGGCGGACGGCCACCTGGGTCGCGGCGTGGTCGTGGGCCTGTGCGGTGTCACCCTCCCACGCCGGCGCTGCGACGGAGGCGGCCCGGCCCTGGACGTTCTTGACGGCGATCGCGGCCGCGCGCAGGTCGGTGGCGAGGTCCTGGGCGCCGGTCGGCGTCGAGGTCAACTGGGGGCAGGGCGGCACCTGCGCCGGGAGGTAGACGAGGGTCACGGCCAGCTCACCTCCCTCACTGCGGCCTCGCGCTCGGCCCACGGGAGCAGCGCACGCAGGCGTTCGGCCTGGGCCTGGTCGACGAGGACGAGCATTCGTCTGAAGAAGACGAACTCCTCGGCGTACCCCTGCGCCCGTCGGGCGACGGCCTTGACCTCGTCGACCCAGGGGTCGGCGAAGGCGGCGACCGACCCGGCGACGACGTCAGAGAGGTCGGAGGTCGAGACCTTGGCGAGGCGGTGCCAGGCGCCGTCGAGCTCGTCGGCGGCCTCGTCCCAGCGCTCGCGGGCGGCCTTGAGGACGGCGTACGGGACATCGAGGGTGATCGTCATGCACGTCCGGCTGCCCGACCGGTCCGAGCGGGAAACGACGGGTTCCGGTTGTCCACAGGGACCCCGGGATCCCCGCTCAGACGGAGCGGATCAGCCGACCCAGAAGCCGCGCGAACCGAACCAGTCGCCGTAGGTCCCCGGGCCGGAGCCGCGTCCGTCCGCGCCGCCGCGGCGCGAGCCGAGGTAGGAGCCGACGACCGCGGCGCCCAGGTCGTCGGACTCGGGGGCGATCACGGAGCCCTCGACGCGGCGGGCCATCGACTCGATGAACCGGGCCAGGCCGGGATCGTCGCCGAGCCGGAAGAAGGTGGTCTGCGCGCCGAGCCGCCGGGCGTTGTCGAGCTCGCGTACGGCGAGCGCGATGGTCGTCGGGTGCGGCGGGTAGGAGAAGAACACGTCGCCGCTCGACTCCAGGTGCGAGGTCGGCTCGCCGTCGGTGACGATGAGCAGCACCGGCTGGGCGTTGGGGTGCTTGCGGAAGTGGCGGTTGGCCAGCAGGAGTGCGTGGTGGAGGTTGGTGCCCTTGGCCCAGCGGGCGTCGAGGGCGGTGAGCTCCTCGATCCGCATGGTCTGGGCGTGCCGGCCGAAGCCGATCAGCTCCAGGCTGTCGCCGCGGAAGCGGGATCCGATCAGGGTGTGCAGCGCGAGCGCGGTCTGCTTCATCGGCACCCAACGGCCGTCCATCGCCATCGAGAAGCTGGTGTCGACGCAGAGCGCGACCGCGGCCTGGGTGCGCGCCTCGGTCTCGGCGACCTCGACGTCGTCGATCGAGAGCAGCCGGCCGCCGGGATCGCCGGCGCGGCGCAGGACGCCGTTGAGCATGGTGCGGGGCAGGTCCCACGGCTCGGTGTCGCCGAACTCCCACGCGCGGGTCGCGCCGGACAGGTCGCCGGCGGCGCCGGCCTGGCGTACGTCGCGCTGGCCCTGACGGCCGGACATCCGCTGGGCCACGTCGCGCAGCAGCGCCCTGCCGAGCTGGCACATCGCCTTCGGCGTGAGCCGCAGCTCGCCGTCGAAGCCGCGCTCCATCGCGCCCGACTCGCGCAGCGCCTTCTCGAGCTCCTGCAGCTTGCGGGCGTCGACGGCGGCCTCGGAGCCGAGCTGTCGGGCCAGCTTGTCGAGGTCGACGTCGTCGAGGCGGGCGCCGCCGTACCCCTGGGACAGCTGGTCGGCCAGCGCGTCCAGGTCGGCGAGGTCCTGCAGGACGCCGGTGCCGTCGCCGAGGCCCAGGCCGGTTGTCGAGGGGTCGCCGTCGCCGAACTGCTCGGAGCCGCCCCAGTCCTCGCCGGGGCGCAGCGACATCAGGTTCGCATCGAGCCGGTCGAGCTGCTCCATCAGCGCCGGCGACCCGAACGCCTGGGCGGAGAGCTGCATCAGCTCGGCGCGCTGCTCGGCGCTCATCGAGTTGAGCATCCGCTGCGCGGCGGCCGAGCGCTGGGCGAGGGCGTCGAGCAGCTCGTCGATGTCCTGCGGGTTCTCGGGGAAGTGCTGGCCGTGCTTGGCCATGAACTCGTCGAAGTCCTCGGGGGTGTCCTCGCCGCGCGCGTGCTTCTCGAGCAGCTCGTTGAGGTCGCCGAGCATCTCGTTGATCGCCTGCCGGTCCTCGTCGGTGGCGTTCTCGAGGGCCTGCTTCATGCCCGCGAAGCGCTGGTCGAGGAGCTCGCGGCCGAGCAGGTCCTTGATCTGCTCGAAGGCCTCGCGGGCCTCGCGGGACTGCCAGTCGTAGTCGCCGAGCTCGGTCACGGCGGCGGCGGGCGAGTCGGGCAGGTTCTGCAGCCGCAGCTCGCGGAACGCGCGGTCGCCGTCGTCCATCATCGCGTCGCGGGCCAGCTGCTTGCGCTCCTCGAGGACCGCCTTGTCCAGCAGCTCGCGCACCTCCTCGAGCGTGCCGTCGAGGTTGTGCCGCTGCAGCAGGTCGCGACGCCGCTCGGCCACCCGGCGGGCGAGGTCGTCGAGCCCGGACTGGTCCTGTCCGCCGCGCCGCAGGAACTCGCGCATCGCCCGCTCGGGGCTGTAGCCGGCCATCACGTCCTGGCCGATGGCGTCGAGCGCCTCGGCGATGTCGACCGGCGGGGCGAGCGGGTCGCCGCCGTCGTACCTGCGGTAGCGGCTCACGTCAGCACCCTTCGTACGTCGGCGCCGGCACGCAGCGCGCGCGGGATCTCGGCCACCTCGTCGACCACCTCGAGCAGCAGCTGGACCGTCTCGGAGGGGGCCGTGGTGTCGAGCGCGATGTCGTAGCCGATCCCGGTCGAGGTCCACACGTCGTCGAAGCCACCGTCGGCGGTGACCGCGACCCCGAGGACAGGTACGTCGAGCCGCCGGGCCTCGCGGTAGGTGTCGTTGAGCACGCACAGCGCCACGGCGAGGTGGAGCACCTGGGCGCCGTTGGTCGCCGGCCCGGCGAGCACGCCCTCCTCGGTCCAGGCGTGCGGAAGCACGACGCCCTCGCCTGCGCGGAGGGTGCCGGAGGAGACCCGGACGCCGAACGGAGAAGGATCAGCCATAGACGGTCTCCACGCCGGCCTCGCCGATCTGCTCGTCCTTGCCGATCTTGCGGGCCAGGAACAGGCCCTCGAGCGCGAGCTCGATCGCCGCGGCGCGCTCGCCGTCGGTGCGGCCGCCGCCCTCACCGTTCACCCGTTCGCAGACCTGGTCGTAGAGGTCGGACTCGCCGAGCACCGGCAGGCCGGCCAGCACGTCGCGGGCGGTGACCTGCCCGCCGGTCACGACGGTGGCGCCCTCCTCGATGGCCTCGACGAGCAGGGCGAAGTCGAGACCGCGGAGCTTCTCGCGGACGGTCTCGGCGGTCGCCGTACGCAGCAGGTGGGAGAGGATCTCGGCCTCCCGGCCCTCCTCGCCGGACTCGAACTCGATCTTGCCGCCGAGGACGTCGACCGCGGTCTCGAGGTCGACGACCCGGGCGACGGCGCGGTCCTCGCCCTGGATCGTGGCTCGGCGCAGCGCGGCGGCAGCGATCGTCTCGGCACCGGCGATCGCGAACCGTGCGGAGACGCCGGAGCGCTGGTCGACGGCGCTGGACTCACGCAGGTTGCGGGTGAAGCGGGCCAGGATCTCGACCAGGAAGTCGGGGACGTCGACCCGGTCGGGGAGCAGGTCGGCCTCCTGCCGGATCACGGCGATCTCGGCGTCGAGTGCCTTCGGGTAGTGGGTGCGGATCTCGGCACCGAAGCGGTCCTTGAGGGGCGTGATGATCCGGCCGCGGTTGGTGTAGTCCTCCGGGTTGGCGGAGGCGACGACGAACACGTCGAGCGGCAGCCGCAGGACGTAGCCGCGGATCTGGATGTCGCGCTCCTCCATCACGTTGAGCATCGCGACCTGGATCCGCTCGGCGAGGTCGGGCAGCTCGTTGATCGCGACGATGCCCCGGTGGGAGCGGGGGATCAGGCCGAAGTGGATGGTCTCCGGGTCGCCGAGCGAGCGGCCCTCGGCGACCTTCATCGGGTCGACGTCGCCGATCAGGTCGGCGACGCTGGTGTCGGGCGTGGCCAGCTTCTCGGCGTACCGCTCCTCGCGGTGGCGCCACGAGATCCGCAGGTCGTCGCCGTACGACGCCACGGCGGCCTTCGACGTCACGGTGACCGGGTCGTAGGGGTGCTCGCCCAGCTCGGAGCCCGAGATCACCGGGGTCCACTCGTCGAGCAGGCCGACCAGGGTGCGCAGCAGGCGGGTCTTGCCCTGGCCGCGCTCGCCGAGGAGGACGACGTCGTGGCCGGCGATGATCGCGCGCTCGAGCTGCGGGACGACGGTGTCCTCGAAGCCGTGCAGGCCGGGCCAGGGGTCCTCCCCCGCGGCCAGCCGGGCCAACAGGTTGTCGCGCAGCTCGGCCCTCAGGTGCTTGTGCTGGTGGCCGGAGGCGCGCAGCTCGCCGAGGGTGGAGATCGTCGGAGCCGTAGTGGTCACCGTCTCACGCTACTGCGGCCCGCAAGGGGTTTGCTGGCCCTAGTCTGTCGATCGTGGCGATCGTCGTCGGGCTCCTGTGCGTGCTGGTGGTCGGCCTGCTCGGCCTCGTCCTGGCCTTCGCCCGCGACCGCGGGCAGCTGCAGCGCCAGCTCGCCGACACCCAGGCGCACGTCGCCCAGCTCGAGTCGGACCTCGACGCCGCATTGCGTCCCCCGCCGCCGAGCAACTCCGCCGAGCGCGCCGTACGACGGGTGATCCGGACCGCCTCGAGGGTCCGGTCCCACGGCATCACCGGACTGATCCAGAGCACCGTCGAGGACCTGCAGACCTGGGCCAGCGACGACGAGCGCGCCGACATCCTCAACATGGCCGCGTCCGACGGCACGGTCACCCTGTTCTTCTCCGACATCGAGGAGTCGACGCCGCTCAACGACCGGCTCGGCGACGCGACCTGGGTGAAGGTGCTGGCCGCGCACGACCGGGTGCTGCGCACGCAGATCGAGAAGTACCGCGGCCAGGTCGTGAAGACCGCGGGCGACGGGTTCATGGTGGCCTTCCGCGACAGCGAGGCCGCCTGCCGCGCCGCGCTGGGGATCCAGCGCGACCTGCCCCGCGACGTGACCCTGCGCCGTTACGGGCCGATCCTGGTGCGGATCGGGATCCACACCGGCCAGGTGGTCGCTCGCGACGGCGACTACTTCGGCCGCAACGTCGCCATGGCTGCTCGCGTCGCCAACCTCGCCCACGGTGGCGAGATCCTGGCCAGCGACGCGGTGCGGGTCGCGCTCGATGACGACGCGGCGCTCACCCTCGTGGAGCGGGACGCGGTGGAGCTCAAGGGGCTCGCCGGCGAGCACGTGGTCTGGGAGATCCTCCCGCCGGCGAGCTGATTCCCCTCAGACCGAGAGGATCACCGACGAGCCGTGGCCGAACAGGCCCTGGTTGGCGGTGATGCCGACCTTGGCGCCCTCGACCTGCCGGCCCTCGGCGCGGCCCTGGAGCTGCCAGGTGAGCTCGCAGACCTGCGCGATCGCCTGGGCGGGGACGGCCTCGCCGAAGCAGGCCAGGCCACCGGACGGGTTGACCGGGATCCGGCCGCCCAGGGTGGTGTCGCCCGCGCGGAGCAGCGCCTCGGCCTCGCCGCGCTTGCACAGCTGGAGGTCCTCGATCCAGTCCAGCTCGAGCGCCGTCGAGAGGTCGTAGACCTCGGCCACGTCGACGTCGGAGGGGTCGATGCCGGCCTCCTCGTAGGCCGCCTGGCCGATCGACTCCTTGAACGTCCGCTCGGGCACGCCGGTCAGGGCCGACGAGTCGGTCGAGAGCAGCGGCATGTCGATGACCGTGTTCGGGAAGGTCGGGGTGACCGTCGAGACGGCGGAGACGGTGACCGGGGAGGCGATGCCGTGCCTCTTGGCGTACTCCGCGCTGGTCAGCACCACCGCGGCGGCACCGTCGGAGGTCGCGCAGATGTCGAGCAGGTGCAGCGGGTCGGAGACCATCGGCGAGGCGAGGACCTCCTCGACCGACGACTCCTTGCGGAAGCGGGCGTTGGGGTTCTCCAGTCCGTGCTTGGCGTTCTTGACCTTGACCTGGGCGAAGTCCTCGGCGGTGGCGCCGTAGAGGTCCATCCGGCGCCGCGCGTAGAGGGCGAAGTACGCCGGGTTGGTCATGCCGAGCAGCCGGAAGCGCAGCCAGTCGGGGTCGTTCCAGCGCTCACCTGCGTTGGGAGCCAGGAAGCCCTTGGGCGTGGTGTCGGCGCCGACGACCAGCGCGACCTCGCTCATGCCGGCCAGGATCCGGGCCCGGGCGGTGTCGATGGCCTGGGCGCCGGTCGCGCAGGCGGCGTACGACGTCGCGATCCGGGCGCCGTTCCAGCCCAGCGCCTGGGCGAAGGTCGAGCCGGCGACGTACCCGGCGTACCCGTTGCGCACGGTCTCGCCGCCGACGACGAGGTCGACGTCGGCCCACGCGATGCCGGAGTCCTTGAGGGCCTCACGGGCGGCGTGCACGCCGTACTCCGTGAAGTTGCGGCCCCACTTGCCCCAGGGGTGCATCCCCGCACCCGCGATCACGACGCTCATGCGACAGGCCTCCAGCGGTAGATGGTGCGCTCACCGGTCTCGTCGACGTTGAGCGTCTCGACGACCAGGTCGACCTCGGTGCCGACCTTCATGTCACCGACGCCGAAGCCGTCGGCCACCTGGCCGAGCACGACGATCCCCTCGGGGAGCTCGACCGCGGCCAGCGCGAACGGCTGGAACGGGTCGGTGGGCGCGACGTACGGCGCGGGGGGCTGGTACTGCGCGTCGGTGTAGGACCACACCCGGCCGCGCCGCGAGAGCTCGACGGTGTCGTGCTCGGTGCCGTCGCACGCGGGGTTGCGGCAGTAGAAGGCAGCGGCGCCGGCGTCGCCGGAGACCGGCGGGAAGACGACGTTGCTGCACGTCGTGCAGCGCGAGGCGAGGAGCCGGGGCTCGTCGCCGGTGGTGAACCAGCCCTCGATGACGGGGGTCGCGGTCATGGAAGCTCCCTGAAAGTAGAACGTGTTCCTATTCTACCGGGAGTCGGCCCTCAGCCGGTGCGGAAGTCCCGGCCACCGAAACCGTCGGCGCCGGCTTCGGCACCGAACGGGATCCGGTACGCCGTCTCGGCCCGCGCCTCGCCCCCGAACCAGCGGGTGCGAATCAGGTCGACCTGCGCGACCGGCCAGTCCGCGTCCGCGAGCTCGCCGAGCACGTCCGGCCCGGACAGCATCCGGTCCAGCGGCGAGCCGGGCCGCACCGCGGCGATCGAGGCGATCACGACCGCGGGCCGGAAGCCGCGCCGGTCGACGTACACGTGGACCCGCTCCGCCGCGGTCCCGACCGCACGGGCCACGGTGGCCAGGGTCGCCAGGTCGCCGTCGAGGAACACCGTCACGTCACCGCCCGTGACCTCGACCCCGACCGGGCGCACCACGACCGGCGGCAGGTCCGAGAGACACTCGGCGAGCACGCCGGCGAACCGGCCGGCGTCGTGCTCGACGACATTGCCCAGCGCCGCGATCGGTACGTCGACCCGGCTCGTCTCGACCGGGAGCACGCCCGGCAGCTGGGCCAGCCGGCCGCCGAGCGCGCGCAACCGCTCCACCGCCTCGGTCGGCGGGACGAACGCAGCACGCAGCATCATGGGGCACCCTCCGCCGGACCTCATCGGCGGGCAGGGGGCGTGGTCGAGGCGAACCGCGCAGGAAAGTGGCTACTGCCCCGGGTCGGGCGTGCCGCCGGGCGTCGGGGCCGGCGGCTTCTCACACCTCACCGTGTCGGCGGGCGTGTAGACCGTGTGGAACTTCTCGGTGTGGTCGACCGCGCTGTCGCCGTGCTTGTGGAAGATCCGGGTGACGTCGACCTGGAAGCCGGACCAGCCGTTGTTCGGCTCGCAGTCGGGCGTGGTGAGGGTGCGCACCTTCGGCGGGACCTGCGCATAGCGGTTCGACGTCTTCGAGTCGATGTCCCACTTCTTGGTGGACCACATCTGGACGGTGACCTTGCCCTGGCGCGACCAGGTGCTGGGGACGACCCAGGCGTGGATGAGCACGCCGTACTCGGTGTCGTTCTGGAAGCGCAGGTCGACCGTCGGCCAGGCGACGGTGGCCTCGCGGCCGACCGGGTAGCGGTCGATGTAGAACGAGTGCGGCTTGTGCTGGATGTCCTTGAGGCCGGCGAAGAACATGGCGTTGAAGGTCGTCGTCGCCATCTGCGAGACGCCGCCGCCGAGGTCCTTCTTGAGGATGCCGTTGCTGATGATGTAGCCCTCGGTGAAGCCGTTCTCGGCGGTGCGCTCGCCGACGATGCCGTTGAGTGAGAACTCCTCGCCTGGCTTGAGGAGGGTGCCGTCGATGAGCTCGGCGGCACGACCGATGTTGATGTTGCGGTAGTCGGCGTGCGGGTAGTACGTCGAGAACTCGGAGACCTTGTCGACGATCTTGAGGTTCTCGGCGTCCTTGGTCGTGAAGGCGGCGTCGGTGACCTGCGCGGTGACCGGGCCGCTGCGGGAGCCCTCGGGCGCGGTGAGCAGGCCGAGGAAGACCTGGGCGGCCTCGCCGGAGTCGAAGGTGACGCCGGGCTTGGCGGGGACGATCTTCGGCTTGCCCTTCTTCGAGATCTTCACGGTGGCGTCGACCGGGGCGCCGTTGGACGTCGCGCCCTTGACCAGCTCGGTCAGCGCAGCGTCGTCGACGACGGGGACGAGCTTGCCGTTCTCGGGCTTCATGGAGAGCACGCCGGCGAACTTGGCCGGGGTCAGCTTCACGTCGTTCTCGCCGAACTGGAGCGTCACGGCGTTGGCCATCGCCGGGTTGGCGAAGGAGTCGAGCGCCTCGGCGACGTCGGCGGCGTCGATCTCGGGTTGGGCGGGCGCGACCTCGAGCTCCACCGACTTCTCGCCGGCCAGGAAGGCGTCGGTGATGGCAGTGCGGGCCTGGTCGCGGTCGACGGCCTGGCCGGCCTGCGGCTGCGTGGACTGCACGCCCTCGGCGGAGAAGGTGACCGTGCCGTCCTCGGGCGGCGTGCCGAGCCCCTCGGAGAGCTCGCTCAGCTTGTCGTCGAGCAGGTCCTCGTCGACGTCGACCACGGCATCGACCTTGCCGCCGCCGGTGAAATAGTCCCACTGGCGCGCCGGGCTCCAGGAGTCGCCGGCGCCGGCCGCGTCGACGGACGCGGCGTAGTCGATGGCCAGCCCGATGTCGCCGGGCTGCACCTTCGCGTCGTTGACCTTGCCGGTCGCGCCCTGGTGCCCGACGCTCACCGTGATCGGCGTGTCGGCACGCGAGCCGAAGGTCCTCTCGAGCTTGTCGATGGCCGCGGAGCGCGTCAGGCCGCCGACCTCGACCCCGGAGATGGTCGTGCCGCTCGGGACCTTGTCACCCGCGACGGCGTGCGCGGCGGCGTACCCGCCACCCGCGAGCAGGACGAGCAGCACGATGACGACGACGACGATCCTGCCGCCGGGGCGCTCGGCCTTGCCATCGGTGTCGGACTCCCAGAAGGTCACCGCGACATCCTAAGGAGGCCTTGCTCACCCTTCCGCATTGCCGCGCGGCGCACCACGCGGGACCAGGCCCACGAAGCCCGCCCCGAGGACCGCTGCACCGGTCGCGAGAAGCAGGTAGCCGGACGCGTCACTGGCGATCAGGTAGTCGCCTTCGGGTCGCGGCACGCTCGCCACGCCGAGCGCCGCGGTCCAGCCGAGGGCGAACGGCAGCCGGCGCCACCAGCCGCCGGGCAGGGCGACCAGGCTCGCCGCGGTCGCGGCGATGCCGAGCCCGAGGCCCCAGCCGTAGCCGTGCAGCGCGACGGTGCCGAGTCCGACCGCCGCGCCGAGGACGAGGCAGCCGAGCGCGACCAGGACGCGCACGCGGCTACTCGGAGATGCCGGCGAACAGATCGGTCTCCCAGCCGGTCTCGGCGTCGAGCGGCCCGGGGGTGCCCTGCACCAGCCGGAACTGCTCGCGACCGAACGCCTGCGCGCCGACGTTGTTGGAGAGCGCGAAGAACGGTCCGTCGGTCGTGATCTGGGTGGCGTGGGCACGCAGCGCGTCGAGCTTCTGCTCGACGTGGTCGCCGGCGTCGACCTCGCAGGTGATGTCCTCGTCGGGGCGGAACATCGGCGGCAGGTCGCCGTCGGGGTCCATCCCCTCGAAGGTCGTGGTGTCGCCGGCCTCGCGCAGGCGGCGCAGGCCCTCGCGGATCCGGCTCTCCGAGATCGCACCCCAGTAGATCTTGGTGATCGCCCAGGCCTCCCCCAGGTCGCGGCGGTACGACGGCGCCGCGGCCAGCTGGGCGGCGTACATCGCGACCCGGTGGGCCTGGATGTGGTCGGGATGGCCGTAGCCGCCGAACTCGTCGTAGGTCACCAACACCTGGGGGCGCACCTCGCGGATGACCGCGACCAGGTGGGTGGCGGCCTCGGTGAGGTCGGCGTGCCAGAACGCGTTGGCGTGGATGTCGTCGGCCGCGACGGCGTGGCCGTCCTCGTGCCACTTCATGCCGGAGTCGCGGTAGGTGCCGAACCCGCCGAGGAAGCGGTGGTCGGTGACACCGAGCGCCTTCATCGCGGCGTCCAGCTCGCCGCGGCGGTGCTCGCCGAGGCCGTCCTCCTTGTCGGCAGCGAGGTGCTCGAGCTCGGGGACCAGGATCTCCCCCATCTCGCCCGCGGTGCAGGTGACCAGCGTGACGCCGCGGCCCTCCGCGACGTACTTCGCCATGGTGGCGCCCTGGCCGATCGACTCGTCGTCGGGGTGGGCGTGCACGAGGAGCAGCCGGTGGGCGGCAGTTGCGGTCATGAGGACGAGCGTAATGATGGGGCCCATGCGGAACCCCCGGCGCCTCGCTCTCCTCGCCGTCGCTGCGGCCCTCGCCGGCACCTCGCTGTCCGGCTGCGCCCTGCTCGACGGGAGCTCGCGGCTCGAGGAGGCACTGGAGTACCTCCCCGCCGACGCCACCACCGTCTCCTTCGTCGACCGCGCTGCGATCGCCGACCGGGTCGGCGACGGGTCGCCGGAGACGGCGTACGGCACCGAGCTGTCGCGCTGGTCCGCGGTCATGGACGACGCCGCCTTCGACGACTCCGACATCGAGTGGGAGGCCGTCGCGAACGGCGAGGGGATCGGCCGGGTGTGGAAGATGTCCGACGACCTCGACTTCGACGCCGTCGCGGCCGACCTCGCCGACGCCGGGTTCGAGCGGTCCGGGTCCTCCGAACGCCCGGTGTTCGAGGCCGACCTCGCCGACGCCGACGCGACCGGCCTGATCGGCGGCCGCTATCCGGCGGCCCCGCTGCTGACGCTCGCGCTCGTCCCCGACGAGGAGCTGATCGTCTCGGGCTCCGACGTCCTTGCGTTGCTGGACGTCGTCACCGACGACGCCGACTCGCTCGCCGACGCAGGCAGCTTCGGCGACCTGCTCGACACCGCCGACGACCAGGACGCCCTGGAGTACGCCGCCTTGACCGTCGAGCCGTCGTGCGGCGGGTCCGGGCGGCTCAGCCCCGAGCAGGCCGCCCAGCAGTACGAGGGCCTGCTCCGTCCCGACGCCGGCATGGCGCTGTTCGCCACCGGCGGCCAGCTCTTCGGCGTCCGGCTGTTCGCGGACGAGAAGGACGCGACGGCGGATGCCGAGGGCCTGACGTCCTACCTCGACGAGGAGGCCGACGCCACCGGCTTCGACGCCGACCTCGACGTGGCTCGCGACGGTCGGGCGGTGCTGGCCACGGCCGGTCCCGAAGCCCGGCAGGTCATGGCGCAGGCGTGGTTGCGGGCGGACGGCCCCTTCGCCTGCCCGCTGGGGAAGTAGCGCCTACTCCGGGCGCTTGATCCGCTTCGGCGCGTCCGGGAGCGGCAGGACGAACCCCGCCTTGGTGGGCGGCTCCACCGGGCCCGGGTCCTCGTCGTCGTGGTCCAGCCAGCCGTCGTAGGTCTCCACCAGCATCTCGAGCTGGATCTCCGGAGCGTCGGTCACGACGGCCCACGGGTGGTCCTCGTCGTCGTCCTCGCCGGCGAGACGCTCGCGGACGACCTCGGCGGCGAAGCCGCCACGGACCAGCACCAGAGCGGCCGCCCGGGCGTCGTCCTCGTCGAAGAAGATTCCGCGCATGCGCTCATCCTCCCAGACCCGGACACGCCGGTGCCCCCGCGACCGATGGTTCGCGGGGTTCGGGGCGGGGTGGCTACTGGTCGGGCGGGCCGGTGTCGCCGGTGGCGTGGAGGGGGTGGGTGCCGCGGTGGTCGACGCGGAACCGGAACCCGCTGGGGCTGGTCCACAGGTAGGTCGCCGGCATCGGTGTCTCGTAGCGCCACAGTGAGTGGGTCTTCGCGCGGTGATGGCGCCGACAGAGGGGCACCAGGTTGCAGGGGCAGGTCGGACCACCCTGGCCGTAGGGGCGGGCGTGGTCGAGGTCGCACCGGGTCGCGGGGCGGGAGCAGTGGGGAAACCGGCAGGTGTGGTCCCGCAGCATGACGCGGGCCTTGTGACGCTCGGGGATCTCGTACGCCGTCACAGGCACGTGGTCGGCCAGGTCGATCACCGGCCGCACGATGATCGTGGTGCCCTTCGAGCGCAGCCATTCGCGGATCTGCGCGGTGGTGATCGGGCAGCGTCCCTCGTCCCAGCGGCCGACCGGATTCGTCAGCGGGTTGCCCTCGAGGAGGCTGGTGTCGGTGACGTGCACGTTCAGGATCACCGTGCGGCCCGGGACAGTCGCGACGACCTCGCCGGTGTCCGGGTCGGGGATCAACAAGTCCAGGGCCAGGTCCTGGCGGGCGAGCTCCGCGGCAGCCTTGGACCGGCGCACGTCGAGCGTCGAGTCGTCACCGAGCCGACCCAGGACCTCCGCTCGTCGGGCGACGGCCTGGTCGAGGTCGTGGCCATCGGCGGCGTCCAGCAGCCCGTCGAGGTGGACCATCCCGTGCTCGTCGACCTCGCTGATGTCGAAATGCCGATGGTCGGCGGCGGCCTTCCGTTCGGCCTCGACGCGTTCGGGGTCGAACCGGAGCATGGCTTCGGTGACGAGGCGTTCGAGCTGGGCCCAGCCGACTCCGGAGGCGTTCCACAACTGCCGGTCCACGAACCCAGCCGCCTCAGCACACAAGCCGTGGGTGAGGTCGGCGATCCGCTCGGCCCGCCACGGCGCCAACCGGCCCGCGATCACGGCGGCGTAGACGTTGGGCAGCCGCCAGGCACACTCGACGACGCGCCCGACATACGCCCTCCCACCATCAGGGGACCTGCCGAGGACCGCGACCAGCTCCATCAACGCGAACTCGCTGACCAGGGGTGCACCCGCACCTGCGATCGGGACACCGGTGTCGAGGTAGCCCTCGGTGATCGTGGCCGCCCCCTCAGGTGAGGTGACGACGTGGTCGCTCGCCCACTCCACGATCGCGGTCCATTCGCGGACCAGGGAGGCCTGGCGTCCTTCGACCTCGGCGCGCAGCCCGGACAGCAGGGCTGCTGTCGTGCGGGGCTGGGTTCCGAGATCCATGACTGGATTCTCCCACCCACCTGCGACACAATCACGCGTCGGAAACCCGCCTGTGGACAGGGGAAACTCGATCCGTGGGGTGTGGAGAACCGACGTCACCAGCTGCCACTGAAGTGGCGTCGCGGACAGTAGCCCGACCGCCAGACCCAGCCACCTCGACGCCTTCCTCGTCGCTGCCCATTCGGAACGAAACCGGCTACGGAGCCGAAGCCCGCGGACAGTTCCGGCAGCACGGTCAGGGGTCTCGAGACGGTCGCTGCGCGACCTCCTCGACCACCGGGGGATGCGGACCGTAGCCCGACCGCCGAACCCGGGCCACCTCGACGCCTTGCTCGCCAGCGCCTCTCAGAACGCAACCACTACGCAGCCGAAGCCCGAGCAGAGTTCCGGCAGCACGGCCAGGGGTCTCGTGACGGTCGCTGCGCGACCTCCTCGACCACCGGGGACGCTGCGCGACCTCCTCGACCACCGGGGACGCTGCGCGACCTCCTCGACCACCGGGGGATGCGGACCGTAGCCCGACCGCCAGACCCAGCCACCTCGACGCCTTCCTCGTCGCTGCCCATTCGGAACGAGACCGGCTACGGAGCCGAAGCCCGCGCAGAGTTCCGGCAGCACGGTCAGGGGTCTCGTGACGGTCGCTGCGCGACCTCCTCGACCACCGGGGACCCTGCGCGACCTCCTCGACCACCGGGGTCGCTGCGCGACCTCCTCGACCACCCGGAACGCTGCGCCACCGCGGACGACGAAGGCTCGGCTACCGTGGCGGCCGTGTCCGGACTTCACCTGACCCGCACCGCCGAGAACAGCGACGAGATCGACGCGCTCGCCGCGGCCCTGAGCGCCGATGGCGGCGGCCGCGTGGGGATCGCGGCGATGGCGCCCGACCTGCCGTACCGGATGCGCCGGACCTTCGCTCCGCTCCCCCGGATGCTCGGTCTCAAGGTGAGCAGCGCGTGGACCTGGGAGGCCGCGGACCGTCGGGACCCGAACTGGTACCCGCAGGGCATCACCACCTCGGTGCACACCGGCTTCCGGGAGGCGCACGGGCACGACGTGCTGGTGACGTCGTGGTACGCCCGCAAGGCCGGTGGGTCGCGGATCAGCGTGGTCGACCTCGAGCGCCGCCGCTACGGCCACGTGCTGCTGGTGGTCCCCACTGTCGACGACGGCAAGGCCGGCTTCCGGCCGCTGAAGGTGCATGCCGGCGGCATCGTGTGGCACGGCGACTTCCTCCACGTCGCGGCGACCGGCGCGGGGATCCACAGCGCACACGTGGCCGACGTGCTGCGGGTGCCGGCCGGGTCGTCGTACAACACCTTCGGGCACCGCTACGTGCTCCCCGTCCGGTTCACCCAGGAGAGCGGGCACGACGAGGGCGTGGAGCGGCTGCGCTACTCGTTCCTCACCCTCGACCGCAGCCACGACGAGCCGGCCCTCGTCGTCGGCGAGTACGGCTCGGCCGCGCAGACGCGGCGGGTGGCGCGGTTCGCGATCGACCCCGACAGCGGGCTGCCGCGGCACGAGGTCGACGGCCGCTCGGTCCCCGAGGTCGACGACCGCGGCGTGCCGCGGATGCAGGGCGTGGCCGCGATCGACGGCACCTACTACGTGAGCCGGTCGCGCGGTCGGCGCAAGCCGGGATCGGTGTACGTCGGCCGGCCCGGTGCGTTCCGCGAGCACCGGTGGGCGACCCCGCCGGGTCCGGAGGACCTGGTCTGGTGGCCGGAGACCGGCTGCCTGTGGTCGGTCAGCGAGCACCCGCGCAAGCGGTGGGTGTTCGGGATGCGCCGGGAGGATCTGCCGGCCTGACCGCGCGGCTCGGCAGGGCGCCCGAAACCTCATCCGAAGGTTTTCCGAAGACCGGCCCGTCATCCTCCTCGCGAGGGTCGACGTCCAGGCGGCCCCGACGGGACGACCGGAGGTTTCGCCATGCAGGGACGTTCGCTCGACGGGCCGGGAGGCGGCCGGCTGGTCGCGGTGCTGCTGTCGCTCGGGGCCGCATTGCTCGCCTGCCTCGTCGTCACCAGCCCAGCGGTGGCCGCGACGGTGCCGGGCGCTCCGACCGGCTTGGTCGTCACCCCCGGGGACGGCGTGGTCGACCTGTCGTGGACCGCACCGGCCTCCGATGGAGGCTCGGCCATCACGGGCTACCGGGTCGACGTGTCGACCGACGGTGGCGCCCACTGGGCGACCATCGGCACGACGGGCGACGCGAGCACGACGGCGCACTCCTCAGGCGTCATGAACAACGTCAGCTACCTGGTGCGCATCGCCGCGGTCAACGCCGTCGGCACCGGACCCGAGTCCGCCGCGTCCGCACCCTTCATCCCGTCGCCGCTGCCGGCGCCGCCCACCGACGTCTCCGGCGCGGTCTGGCCTGGTCCGGACGGCGAGGTGTTCGTGACCTGGACGCCCTCCCCGGCTCCCAGCGGCCGGACGCTGGCGAGCTTCCTCGTCCAGTGGTCGAGCAACGGTGGAGGCAGCTGGTCCGCGCCCGTCCCCACCGGCTCGGCGGGCGCCGCCTTCCTCGTGACGCAACTGCCCAAGGGGGCGACCTACCTCTTCCGGGTGGCGGCGAAGACCGACGGCGGCGTGGTCGGGACGTACTCGGTCGCCTCAGCACCGGTCCTCGTGCCGGCGGAGCCGGTCATCGTGCCGCCGACGGCACCGACCAACGTCGTCGGCATCCCCGACAACACGGCGGTGCACCTCACCTGGACCGCATCGACCGCCAGCGGCGGCGCGCAGATCAGCTTCTACACCATCGAGTGGTCGCTCGACGGCGTCACCTGGCCGGGCCACCTCGACAGCACCGGGAGCGCATCGCCGTCCTTCACCGTGACGAACCTGGCCAACGGCGTCGCGTACCGCTTCCGGGTCCAGGCCCACGACAACGGCGGCGCGGTGGGTGACTTCTCCGCCCCCTCGGCTCCCGTCGTCCCGGGCTCCGCTCCCGGCATCCCACCGGGCGGCCCGGCGCCCGCCACCAGACTCACCCTGACCGCGACGCCGCACGCGGTGACGCGCGGCCGCAAGGTCACCCTGTCCGGCACGATCAGCCCGGCGACCAACGGCGTACCCGTCAGCCTCCAGGTCTGGCGACACGGGTCCTGGACGACCCTCCGCGCCTCGATCGCCCAGTCCGGCTTCCGGTTCCGGCTCAAGGAGCGCAAGGTCGGCAGGCTCCGCTACCGCGTCGTGGCGGCCGCGACGGCGACGACCCTGGCCAGCACCTCGCCGGTGGTGAAGGTGAGGGTCCGGGACTGACAGCCCGTCAGGCCCGGCCCATCTCCTCGCGCAAGGCACCGAGGAATGCGTCGACGTCGTCCTCGGTCGTGTCGAACGAGCACATCCAGCGCACGTCGCCGGCGGCCTCGTCCCAGAAGTAGAAGCGGTGGCGCTCCATCAGCCGGCGGCTGACGTCGTGGGGCAGCCGGGCGAAGACGCCGTTGGCCTGCACCGGGTAGAGCAGCTCGACCCCGTCGATCTCGCGCACACCGGCCGCGAGGCGCTGCGCCATGGCGTTGGCGTGGCCGGCCAGGCGCAACCAGAGCCCGTCGGCGAGCAGCGCCTCGAACTGCACGGAGACGAAGCGCATCTTGCTGGCCAGCTGCATCGACAGCTTGCGCAGGTGCTTGAGGTGGCTCACGCCGTCGGGGTTGAGGATGACGACGGCCTCGCCGGCGAGGGCACCGTTCTTGGTGGCGCCGAAGGAGAGCACGTCGACGCCGGCGTCGGAGGTGAACGACCGCAGCGGTACGTCGAGCGCGGCCGCGGCGTTCGCGAGCCGCGCGCCGTCCAGGTGCAGGCGCATCCCGAGTCCGTGGGCGTGCTCGGCGAGCGCGCGCACCTCGTCGGGCGTGTAGAGCGTGCCGAGCTCGGTTGACTGGGTGATCGAGACGACCTGCGGCATGGCCCGGTGCTCGTCGTCGAAGCCCCAGGCGTGCTTGTCGACCAGCGCGGGGGTGAGCTTGCCGTCGGGGGTGGCGACGGGGTGCAGCTTGAGGCCGCCCATCCGCTCGGGGGCGCCGCCCTCGTCGACGTTGATGTGGGCGGTCTCGGCGCAGATCACCGCGCCCCAGCGGTCGGTGAGCGCCTGGAGACCGACGACATTGGCGCCGGTGCCGTTGAAGACGGGGTACGCCTCGACGCCGTCGCCGAACAGCCCCGCCATGATCACCTGCAGGTGCTCGGTGTAGGCGTCCTCGCCGTACGACACCTGGTGGCCGCCGTTGGCCAGCGCGATCGCGGCCAGCACCTCGGGGTGCACGCCCGCGTAGTTGTCGCTGGCGAACTGGCGGGCCTCGGGGTCGTGTCGCCGGTGCGCAGCCGTCGAGGTGGTCAGGGTCGCGGCGTCAGCCACAGTCGCTCTCCGTTCAGCTCGGCGCTCGGCCGGTCCCACAGACCGGCGATCGTCTCGGCCAGGTCGTCGACGTGGGTGAAGCCGGCGAACGCGGCGTCCGGGCGGGCGGCGCGCATCGCGTCGTCGAGGAGGGCCTTGACCACCAGGATCGTAGCGGCGGCGTCCCCGTCGGCCCGGGCGAAGGCGTGGCCCAGGGCGAGGGTCCAGGCCTCGGCGGCAGCCTTGGCGGCGGCGTACGACGCGTTGCCCGCGGTCGGCTGCCCGGCGCCGGCGGCGCTGACCACCACGAACCGGCCTCCCGACTCCACCAGCGCCTCCTGCGCCGCCAGGGAGGTGTGCTGCAGGGTGCGGACCAGGAGCGGCTCGAGCACCGCCCAGTGGTCCAGCGCCTCGGCCGTCAGGCCCTTGCCGCCGCGCCAGCCGCCGACGAGGTGCACGACGCCGTCGAGCCGGCCGTGGACGGCCACGACGTCGTCGATCCAGGACCGGGTCGCGTCCGGGTCGAGCAGGTCGACCACGCTGGCCTCGGCCTCCAGGCCGTCGAGACGGGTCGGGTCGGCGTCGGCAGCAGCGACGAGGACGCCGTCGGCCGCGAGCCGGCGTACGACGGCGCGACCGGCCGGGCCGCCGGCACCGGCGACCGCGATGACGCGGGTCATGCGGCGGCGGTGATGCCGCGGGTCTCCGCGATCACGTTCTTGAGCTTCTTGGCCAGGGCCTCGAAGAACATGCTCAGCGGGAACTCGTCGGCCAGCACGTCGTCGACCAGCTCGCGCGGCTGCTTGGAGAAGTCGAGCGCGTCGGCGCCGCGGGCCCACTTGGAGGCCGGGTGCGGCGCGAGGTAGCGGCTGACCAGCTCGTAGGCGGCCTGCCAGTGCACGATCTTCGGGCGGTCGATGCCGTCGCGGTAGAGCTGCTCGATCTCGGCGCACAGCGCGTTGGTGACCTGGGGCGCGAGGTCCCAGTCGATGCGCAGCTTGTTGTCGGTCCAGCGGATCGCGTCGTGCTTGTGCAGGTAGGCGAACAGCAGCTGGCCGCCGAGGCCGTCGTAGTTGCGGGTGCGCTCGCCGGTGACCGGGAACCGGAACATCCGGTCGAGCAGGATCGCGTGCTGCGCGTCGGCGGCGACCTCGTTGCCCTCCGCCTCGAGCTCGACGGCCGCCTTGAACGCGGTCAGGTCGCAGCGCAGCTCCTCCAGGCCGTACATCCAGAACGGCTGGCGCTGCTTGATCATGAACGGGTCGAACGGCAGGTCGCCGTGGCTGTGCGCGCGGTCGTGGATCATGTCCCAGAGCACGAAGGCGTCCTGGCTGCGCTGCTGGTCCTCGAGCAGGCCGCGGACCTCGTCGGGGAGCTCGACGCCGAGCAGGTCGACGGCGGCGGTGCCGACACGGCGGAAGCGGGCGGCCTCGCGGTCGCAGAAGATGCCGCCCCAGCTGAACCGCTCGGGCACCTCGCGCACTGCGACGGTCTCGGGGAAGAGCACCGCCGAGTTGGTGTCGTAGCCGCTGGTGAAGTCCTCGAACGCGATGCCGCAGAACAGCGGGTTGTCGTAGCGGGTGGCCTCGAGGTCGGCGAGCCACTCGGGCCACACCATCCGGAAGACGACGGCCTCGAGGTTGCGGTTCGGGTTGCCGTTCTGGGTGTACATCGGGAACACGACGAGGTGCTGGCGGCCGTCGACCCGCTCGGCGGCGGGCTGGAAGGCCAGCAGCGAGTCGAGGAAGTCCGGTACGCCGAAGCCCGCGTCGGCCCAGCGGCGCAGGTCGGCGACGAGTGCACGGTGGTAGGCCGCGTCGTGCGGCAGCAGCGGCGAGAGCGCCTCGACGGCCTCCACGACGCGGGTCACCGCGGCGGCGACGGTCTCGCGGGACGGGGCGCTGTCGGCGGCGAGGTCGACGGAGCCGTCGGCGAGCTGCCAGGTGCGGACCTGCTCGACGGCGCCCTTCAGCGCGTGCCAGGACGGATCCGCCACCACGGCGTCATCACCGGTGTCGATGCGGTCAGCGAGCGAGAGAACGTCCGTCATGAGACCTATTGAACAGGAGATCTTCCTGTTCGATCAAGCCTGCGCCGCCTCTCGTCCTGCAATGAACGCCTCCACGCAGCGTCGTACCTGCTCCTCGGTGTGCGCGGCGGACAGCTGGACCCGGATCCGGGCCTCGCCGCGGGGGACCACGGGGAAGCTGAACGCGGTCACGTACACGCCGTGCTTCTGCATCTCGTCGGCCACCCGGGCGGTGAGGGCTGCGTCGCCGAACATCACCGGGACGATCGGGTGCTCGCCGGGGAGCAGGTCGAAGCCCTCGGCCTCCATCAGCTCGCGGAACAGCCGCGCGTTGGCCTGCAGCCGCTCACGCAGCTCGCCCGAGCCCTCGACCAGGTCGAGCGCGCGCAGCGTGCCGGCGACGATGGCCGGAGCGAGGGTGTTGGAGAACAGGTACGGACGCGAGCGCTGGCGCAGCAGGGCGACGATCTCGCGGCGCGAGGAGACGTAGCCGCCGGACGCGCCGCCGAGGGCCTTGCCGAAGGTGCCGGTGTAGATGTCGACCCGGTCGGCCACGCCGCACAGCTCGGGGGTGCCGCGACCGCCGGCGCCGATGAAGCCGACGGCGTGGGAGTCGTCGACGAGCACGAGGGCGTCGTATCTGTCGGCGAGGTCGCAGATCTCGCGCAGCGGCGCGATGTAGCCGTCCATCGAGAAGACCCCGTCGGTGACGACCACCCGGAACCGGGCGTCGGCCGCGGACTGCAGCTGGGCCTCGAGGTCGGCCATGTCGCGGTTGGCGTACCGCAGGCGGCGGGCCTTGGAGAGCCGGATGCCGTCGATGATCGAGGCGTGGTTGAGGGCGTCGGAGATGATCGCGTCCTCGGCCCCGAAGAGGGTCTCGAAGACGCCGCCGTTGGCGTCGAAGCACGACGAGTAGAGGATCGTGTCCTCGGTGCCGAGGAATGCGGCGATCCGGCGCTCGAGCTCGAGGTGCTGCTCCTGCGTGCCGCAGATGAAGCGGACGCTGGCCAGGCCGTAGCCCCACTCGTCGAGCGCGCCGCGCGCCGCCTCGAGCAGCCGCGGGTCGTCGGCGAGGCCCAGGTAGTTGTTGGCGCAGAAGTTGAGCACCTCGGCGCCGTCAGCGACGATCTCGGCCTTCTGCGGCCCGCGGATGCCGCGCTCGCGCTTGGTCAGCCCGGCCTGCTCGATCTCGTCGAGCTCGGCGGTGAGGTGGTTCCTGAAGTTCCCGTACATCACAGCTCCGTCCAGTCCAGCACGACCTTGCCGACCCCGGCGGACGCCGCGATCTCGAATCCCCGCTCCCAGTCCCGCGCGGGCAGGCGGTCGGAGATGACCGACCCGATCGCCGTACGCAGCGTGCTGCTCGACTGCAGCATCGCCCCCATGGCGTTCCAGGTCTCGAACATCTCGCGACCGTAGATCCCCTTGAGGGTCAGCATGTGGGTGACGACCTTGCCCCAGTCGATCGCGAACGGCGCACTGGGCAGGCCGAGCATGGCGATCCGGCCACCGTGGTTCATGTTGTCGATCATCTGCGGCAGCGCCGACGGGGCGCCACTCATCTCGAAGCCGATGTCGAAGCCCTCACGCATGTGCAGGGCCTGCTGTACGTCGGCCACGGACCCGGTCGACACGTCGACGACCGCGTCCGCGCCCATGCCCCGGGCCAGCTCGAGGCGGGCGGGGCTGACGTCGGTGCCGACGACGTACCGCGCGCCGACGTGGCGGGCGATCGCGATGGCCATCAGCCCGATCGGGCCGCAGCCCGTGACGAGCACGTCCTCGCCGACGAGCGGGAACGCGAGCGCGGTGTGCACGGCGTTGCCGAGCGGGTCGAAGATCGCGCCGAGGTCGGGGTCGACGTCGGGGTGGTGCACCCACACGTTGCTGGCGGGGAGGCTGAGGTACTGCGCGAACGCGCCGTCGCGCTGCACGCCCAGGCCGATCGTCCGGATGCACATCTGGCGCCGGCCGGCGCGGCAGTTGCGGCAGGTACCGCACACGATGTGGCCCTCGCCGGACACCCGGTCGCCCACCGCGACGTCGGTGACGAGCGGGCCGACCTCGACCACCTCGCCGTAGAACTCGTGGCCGGGAGTGAGCGGCGCCCTGACCGCACCCGCGGCCCACTCGTCCCAGCGCAGGATGTGGAGGTCGGTGCCGCAGATGCCGGTGCGGAGCACCTTGATGATCACCTCGGCCGGACCGCACGTGGGGTCCGGGCGGTCGACGAGCTCGAGCCCTGGGGCCGCCTCGGCCTTGTAGAGCGCCTTCATGGGTCCATTGCATCGCCGGGAGACCGTGCAGAGCAACGGCCACTTCCTGCACCGTCCCTTAAGCAAACGCTTCACCGTAGGCTGGGCCCCGTGGAGATCCACCAGCTCACCATCCTGCGCGAGCTCGGCGCCCTCGGCAGCGTCACCGCCGTGGCCGAGTCGCTCCACGTCTCGCCGTCGGCCGTGTCGCAGCACCTGGCCGCGCTCCAGCGCCAGTTCGGTACGCCGCTCACGCGCCGCGACGGGCGGGTGCTCACCCTGACCGACGCCGGGCGGGTCCTCGCCCGGGCCGGTGCCGACGTCATCGACGCGATGGCGGCCGCGCGCGGCGCGGTCGAGGAGTTCGAGGCCGCGCCGGGCGGCACGGTGACGTTGAGCAGCTTCCACAGCGCCGGCCAGGCCGTGTTCGGCCCCCTGCTGCGCGAGCTCGGCCGCGACCCCGACGCCCCCGAGCTGCGGCTGACCGACGAGGACGTCGCTCAGCGCGACTTCCCGGCGCTGACCGCGCAGTACGACCTCGTGCTCGCCCACCGGATGGAGCACAGCCCGCCGTGGCCCACCGACGACCTGCACGTCGTCACCCTGGCCCGCGAGCCCCTCGACGTCGCCCTGCCCGCCGACCACCCGCTCGCCGCCCGCGATCGGCTCCGCCCGCGCGACGTCGTCGGCGAGCGCTGGGTGACCAGCCGGGTCGGCTACTCCCCCGACGACGTCCTGATCGCCGTCGCCGCGCTCACCCGCCGCAACGCCGAGGTGGTCCACCGGGTCAACGACTACGGCGCCGTCGCCGCCCTCGTGGCCGCCGGCTCCGGGATCGGCCTGCTCCCGCGCTACACCTCCGCCCATCCGTACGACGACGTCGTGCTCCGCCCGCTCCACGGACTGAGCACCAGCCGCACCATCGACGTGCTCGCTCGGCCGGAGACGCTGCGCCGCCGCTCGGCACAGCACGTCGTGCAGGCGCTGCGCCGCGTGATGGAGCGGCTCGTGGCCTCGCAGGGTTGAATGACGTCATGGATCTCAGTCCGGACAACGGTGGGGCCTGGTTGGCGCGTGCCGTCGAGCTGGCGACCGCGAACGTCGCCGCCGGCGGCGGGCCCTTCGGCGCGGTGATCGTGCGGGACGGCGTCCTCGTCGCCGAGGGCCAGAACCGGGTCACCCGCGACCTCGACCCCACCGCCCACGCCGAGGTGACCGCGATCCGCGCGGCATGCACGTCACTGGCGACCTTCGAGCTGACCGGCTGCACGCTCTACACCTCGTGCGAGCCGTGCCCGTTGTGCGTGTCCGCGTCGCTGTGGGCGCGCCTCGACCGGGTGGTGTACGCCGCCGACCGCGACGACGCCGCCCGCGGAGGGTTCGACGACCGGGCGTTCTACGAGCTGTTCGACCGGCCGCGCTCGGAGTGGACGATGACCGTGTCCCGCGTCGCGACCCCCGACGCCGCCGCGCCCTTCGACGCCTGGCTGGCCAACGAGGCGCGCACGGCCTACTGACCCGTTGACCTGCCGCGAACTCACCGTGGGGTCAGGCGAGCACGGCGACGGTGATGACGGTCACGAGGAGCGCGAGGAGCAGGCCGGCCACGAAGCCGACGCTCAGCAGGACGCCGTAGCCGACCCGACGTACCTGCCCACCCTGCTGCCGCAGTGTCGCCAGGAACTGGGGACCTCCCTGGCGGGCGAAGGCGGCGGCATCCGCGGCGACGTTGCCGGCCCGGGCCGCCGTGCTGGTGCCGTGGACGACCTCCGCCCCCGCGAGGCCGGCGACGGATCCGGTGGCCGCCAGGCCGGACCCGACGACCGGGCCGTGCGGCCGGGCGAGCACCGGGTACGCCGTCCCGGCGACCGTGACGGTGATCCGCTGCGCGGCGGAGGAGATCCGCGCCTGCCGGACCGGGACCCGGAAGACGTCGACGAAGCCCGTCGGGCTCTGGCCCGGTGCGAGCAGCGCGACCCGGCCGTCCTCGACGACCAGCCAGGCCGGCACGCCGCCGAACGTGCCGGGTGCCATCCAGTGGCCCTGGAAGGCGGCACGGGGCTGCGGGTAGGCGGCGTTCATCGGGTGGCGTACTGGCTGAGGTAGGCGTCTGACATCCAGGTGTCGCGCTCGGTGCGCAGGGCGTCGCCGGTGAACTGCGCGTCGCGGATCAGCAGGTACTTGGTGCCCCACTGGGGGTTCCACCCTCCGCGCGGGTCGTTCCAGGTGACGTCGACCGCGCGCCAGCTGTCGCCGACCTTGACCTTGTTCCACGCGTGCCCGCCGCCGTCGGCCAGCTCGCCCGAGACGACGACCGACTCGATGCCCGCCTCCTCGGCGAGGGTCTGGAAGGCGTAGGCGTAGCTCATGCACACGCCGGTGCCGCTGACCAGGATCCCGTCGGTCTCCCAGGCGTAGCGGAAGTTCGCCGGGGTGTCGGAGCGGTACTTGCCCGGCGACGCGTCGATCGCGGCGTGGTCGTAGTCGGCGTTGTCCACGAGGTAGCGGTTGATGGCCGCCACCTTGTCGGACACGCTCATCCCGGCGGAGATCTGGCTCTTCACGACCTCCTCGGCCCGGTCGGCGATCTTCTTCTGCCGCGACTGCAGCTCCGCCACGGAGTACGCCGCCTCGACCTGGATCACGGTGCCGTCGAACGAGAACGTGTCGAAGTACGCCAGGGCGTAGGGGTTCTGGTAGACCGCCTCGCTCAACGCGTCCTGGACGTCGGGCAGGCCCGGCTGGTCGGCGAACTCGGAGATGTCGATGGCCGTGGAGCCCGCGATCAGCTGCCCGGCGATGAACTTCGTGAGCTCGTTGCTGCCGAACACCGGGTAGTCCGGCGGGGGCAGCTCGGGGGCCGGCTTCTTGGGCAGGTCGGCGCGGATCACGATGCCCGCCTCGTCCAGTCCGGCGAGCGGGTAGTCGCGCTGCGCGCGCTCGTTGAACGTCGCGACGGCGGCGTCGATGTCGTCGACGGCAGCGACGGGGATGCGGACCGGATCCACCAGCCGGGTCCCCCGGCCCCGCAGCGGGACCACCCAGTCGTCCCCGTCGCGGGTCACCTCGGCCCGGTCGACGCTCGCACCGGTCGCCCGGGTCGAGCCGTCGATGGAGACGAACAGGAACCGGCTCGGCAGCGCCGCGAGGCCCTGCCCGGCGAGGTCGGCTCCCTGGTCCCACTTCCGGTCCGACCGGACCGGAAGGGTCTCGAGGCCGTTGAAGTCGATCGGTGTCGCGACCGACGGCTTGCGGTCGACGACCGCGACGACACCGAGCCTGGCGTCGATCTTCTCGGGGACCAGCTGTGGCAGGGACGCCTGGGTCGACCCGTCGACCGTGGTCAGCTTCAGTACGTCGTTCTGGGTGCAGCCGTGGAGGCACTTCTTCGTCGTGGCCGACGACCACGTCGCCTCGGTCGTGCGGCCGAGCACCTGCACGGTGTCGTCGAGGTCGGCACGCCGCTGCTCCAGGACGACGAGGTACTCGCTCGCGCCCTCGACCGGGGTCCACTCCAGCAGCGCGTCGCCGTCGGGGGTCACCGTCGAGGTGACCTGCGCCGGCGCGGTGGTCTCGGAGACGAAGTCGACCTGCGTGACGAGCGGTCGCGGCCGCTTCGTGCCGTCGGGCGTGAGGTACTGCACGACGTACACGTGCGGGTTGAGGTTCCAGAACGTGCCGAGGTCGGCCAGCGTGCCCTTCACTTCGCCGTCCCGGCGCGTGATGTGGGACCGCTGAAGGCGCACCGGTGAGATGGCCAGGTGCGGGTCGTCGTCGGGGGAGGTCACGTCCGGCAGGATCATGACCGGCACCGGCTTGGTCAGCGCCGCGTCGGCGTACACCTCGATCTTGCCGGGGTCGCCCTGCCAGGGATCCTTGGCGTCGGCGTCGTAGGTCGCCGCGATGCTCAGGTCGGCATCGGTGCCGACACCGGTGACGGCCGTCGAGTAGTCGTAGCCCGGTACCGCACTTTCGACGTCGGCGGTCGTCGGGAGCTCGGCACGGGAGTCCTCGAGCAGCCGCTCCCGCAGCGCCTCCGACCGGCTCTTCCGGTCCTCCCGCTCCTCGCCGTCGTCGCCGAGCACCAGCACCACGGTGAGACCGACGACCAGGACGATCACGAGACCGAGCGAGCCGAGGACGGCAAGCCAGGGGAAGCGACGTCGCGGAGCCGGGGCGGGCCAGCCCGGCGGGTGGGGAGCCGACATCACTCCATCACTCCTCGTCCATCCAGCTGGGCGTGTTGAGGGTCGGCGCCGTGATCTTCGGTACCGGCTGGTTCCCCCGGTCGGGGAAGGTGTCCTGGCACTCCTCGAGAACAGCGCGCTGCGCGTCCTGGATCTCGGTGTGCTGGGCCGTGAGATCGTCCGGCAGGGTGGTCTCGGGGTACTCGCCCCGGCTCAGCGCATCCTCGGCGGCCTGCTTCCACTCCCGAAGCGCCCGGTAGTAGGAGACCTTGACGGTGGCCTCCTGCTCCACCAGCGCCGCGACGTCGTCGTCGGTGATGTCGGCGAGCGCCGCGTCGTACAGCTCCTGCACCTTGTCGGGGTCGAACTCGGTGGCCGCCCAGATCTCGCTGCTCAGCACCACGTCCGTGTAGACCTCGCACGACGCCTCGTGCGCGCCACCGGCGTCGCCGGCCGAGTCGCCCGAGCCGTCGGAGTCGTCACCGCGGACGACGAGGGCGACGATGCCGATCACGCCCAGGACCAGCACCAGCCCGACCGCCAGCAGCGCGATGGTCAGTCCGGTGCGGCTGCGCTTCGGCGGGGGGCCGGACGGCGCCGCCCAGGTCTGGGCATGCGGGGGCGGGGGCGGCGGGGGGTAGCTCATGGCGAGGCCGGGTCCTTACGCGCGACGGGGCGGCCCGCGTTCTCAGCAAGCCATCTCAACGCTGTTGAACCTAACCTGTCGCTCACGCCTCCAAACGCGCGGCGCCGCTGGTCGTGAGCAACTCCACAGCAACCGCCAGCGCGATCCGGGCCGGCTCCTTGCCGCTCACCGCCGGGTCGCCGATCGGCGTGTGCACGCGGGCGATGGCGGTCGCGTCGTGGCCGAGCCCGGCGAGCCGGGCCCGGAAGCGGGTCCACTTGGCGCTGGAGCCGATCAGCCCGATCGAGCCGGGTACGTCGGAGCGGAGCAGCGCGTCGAGCAGGGCGAGGTCCTCCGCGTGGTCGTGGGTGAGGACGAGGACATCGGTGCCGACGGGCAGGTCAGCGACGACGAGCTCGGGCAGCACGGGCACCCGGTGCACCCGTACGTCGGCCGGCCCGGTGAGCACGGGGGCCAGGCGGTCGTCGGCGAGCTGGTCGGCGCGGGAGTCGACGAGGTGCAGCTCGAGGTCGTGGCGGCTGAGCAGCAGGGCCAGCTCGAGCCCGACGTGGCCCATCCCGAAGACCGCGACCGATCTCCGGACCGGCACGGGCTCGTAGAGGAGCCTCACCTGCCCGCCGCAGCACTGCACGCCGTGCTCCGTCGGCGCCCGGTCGGAGAGGTCGTGCGTCTGTGTGGTCGCGCAGGTGGCAGCGTCGCGCAGCAGCACCCGCGCCCGTCGTACGGCGGTCTCCTCGAGGTTCCCGCCGCCGATGCTCCCCCACGTCCGGTCGGCCGCCACGACCAGCTTGGCGCCGGCCGCGCGCGGGGCGTGGCCGCGGACCTCCGCGATCGTCACGATCACGCCCGGGGTCCGCGTGGCGCGGAGGTGCTGGAGCGCGCGCAGCCAGTCCATGCTCAGCTCCTGACCCGCTCGATCGCCCACCAGACCGCCTCGGGTGTCGCCGGGGAGGCCAGCTCGACCGACCTGCTGGTTGAGCCTGTCGAAACCCCGAAGGCGGCGACCGCGTCGCGCAGCGCCTCGCGCACGGAGAAGGCGAGCATCAGCGGCGGCTCACCGACGGCCTTGGAGCCGTAGACCACGCCGTCCTCGGTGGCCCGCTCGAGCAGCGCGACCCGCAGGTCGGCAGGGAGCTCGGACAGGCTCGGCAGCTTGTACGTCGACGCGGACTGCGTCGCGAGCCTCCCCCGATGGGGGCCGTCCGAGCTGTCCCAGCGCAGGTCCTCGAGGGTCAGCCAGCCCACGCCCTGCAGGAACCCGCCCTCGACCTGGCCGAGGTCGACCAGCGGGGAGAGGCTGTCGCCGACGTCGTGGACGATGTCGACCCGGCGCACGGCGTACGCACCGGTGAATCCGTCGACCTCGACCTCGGCGGCGGCGACACCGTAGGCGAAGTACTTGAACGGGTGACCGGTCATCGTGGTCGCGTCCCAGGACAGGCCCTCGGTGCGGTAGAAGCCGGCGGCCCAGAGCTGGACCCGGTCGAGGTAGGCCGTCCGCACGACGTCCTGCCAGGACGCGTCCTCGCCGAGGCGGGCCCGCACGGGAGCGATCCGCGCCAGGATCTGGTGGCAGGCGTCCTTGACCGCGGCGCCGTTGAGGTCCGCGCCGGAGCTGGCGGCGGTGGCCGAGGTGTTGGGCACCTTGTCGGTGCGGGTCGGTGCGAGCCGGACGCGCTCGACCGGCAGGCCGAGCGCGGTGGCGGCGACCTGCAGCATCTTCGTGTGGAGCCCTTGGCCCATCTCGGTGCCGCCGTGGTTGATCAGCACCGAGCCGTCCTTGTAGACGTGCACGAGGGCGCCCGCCTGGTTGAAGGACGTGAAGTTGAACGAGATGCCGAACTTCACCGGCGTGATCGCCAGACCCCGCTTGGAATGGGGGCTCCCGGCGTTGTGACGCTCGACCTCCTTGCGTCGCACGGCGTACTCACTGGTGTCGAGGACCTGCTGCCAGGCGCGGTCGAGGCGCTCGGCGTGCCGCACCGGCTGTCCGTACGGGGTGGCCTGGCCCTCGACGTAGAAGTTGCGGCGGCGCAGCTCCTCGGGCGCCAGGCCGAGCAGGGGCGCGCACCGACCGAGGACGTCCTCGATGACGAGCATCCCCTGGGGGCCGCCGAAGCCGCGGAACGCGGTCTGGGAGGTGGTGTGGGTGCGGGCGATCCGGCCGGCGACCCGGACGTGCGGGACCCAGTACGCGTTGTCGATGTGGCACAGCGCCCGCGAGAGCACGGGCTCGGAGAGGTCGAGGCTCCAGCCGCCGTCGGAGGTGAGCGTCGCGTCGAGCGCCTGCAGCCGGCCGTCGTCGTCGAAGCCGACCCTCCACGTGGCGTGGAAGCCGTGCCTCTTGCCGCTCATGGTCATGTCCTGCTGGCGGGTGAGCCGCACCCGCACCGGGCGGCCGGTGAGGGTGGCGCCGAGGGCCGCGACGGCGGCGTACCCGTGGGGTTGCATCTCCTTGCCGCCGAACCCGCCGCCCATCCGCAGGCACTGCACGGTCACCTGGTGGCTGGCCAGGCCGAGCACGTGGGCGACGATCTCCTGGGTCTCGGTGGGGTGCTGGGTGCTGGCTTGCACGAACACCTGGCCGTCGTCGTCGACCTGGGCGAAGGACGCATGTGTCTCGAGGTAGAAGTGCTCCTGGCCGGCGAGCTCGGTCACGCCCTCGAAGACCCGCGTGCTGGCAGCGAGTCCGGCCTCGACGTCGCCGCGCTCCATGGTCGGCCGCGCGCCCTGGAACGAGCCGGCGGCGATGGCGTCGGCGAGCGTGACGAGGGACGGCAGGTCGTCGTACGACACGTCGACGGACTCCGCGCCGAGGCGGGCGGCCTCGAGCGTCTCGCCGAGCACCCACGCGACCGCCTGGCCGTGGAACATCACCTCGTCGGGGAACAGCGGCTCGTCGTGCTTGGTGCCGGAGTCGTTGACGCCGGGGACGTCGGCCGCGGTCAGGACCCGCACCACACCGGGGATCCGGTACGCCGGCCGCGGGTCGAGGTGCGTGATCCGGGCGTGCGCGTGGGGCGCCTGGACCGGGTGGGCGTGCAGGACGCCGGGCGCGCGCAGGGCGAGGTCGTCGGTGTAGAGCGCGCGGCCGGTGACGTGGAGGGCCGCGGCCTCGTGGGGGCGCGCCTCGCCGACGCTCATGACCGCACCCCCTCGGTCGTCTCGGCGAGCAGTCGCGGGAGCGCCTGGCCGAGCATCGCCGTGCGGTAGGCGGCACTCGCGCGGTGGTCGTCGAGCGGCGTGCCGGCCTCGGCCAGCGCTGTCGCGGCCGGGGCGATGCCGTCGGGAGTCCAGGCGCGGCCGACGAGGGCCCGCTCGGCAGCGGTCGCGCGGATCGGGGTGGCCGCCACTCCGCCGAGCCCGATCGCCGCCCTGCGCACGGTGCCCGCCTCGATGTCGAGCGCGAAGGCCACGGCCACCGAGGAGATGTCGTCGAAGCGGCGCTTGGCGATCTTGTGGAAGGCGGTGGTCGTGGCGAGCGGGAGCGGCACCCGGATCCGGGCGATCAGCTCCCCGGGCTGCCGCACCGACCGGCGGTAGCCGGTGAAGAAGTCGGTGAGCGGGACCGTGCGCTCCCCGTCGCGGCCGACCATCACGAGATCGGCGTCGAGGGCGAGCAGCGCGGGCGGCAGGTCGCCGATGGGTGAGCCGGTGCCGAGGTTGCCGCCGATGGTCGCGCCGTTGCGGATCAGCCGGGACGCGAACTGCGGGAACACCGCGTCCAGCAGGGGAATCCGGCCCTCCAGCCGGCGCTCGGCCTCGCTGAGCGTGAGGGCCGAGCCGATCTCGACCACGCCATCGGCGACGCTCAGGCCGCGCAGCTCGTCGAGCCGGTCGATGGCGACCAGCAGGCCCGGGCGGGAGCCGCGGAGGTTGGCCTCGACGCCGAGGTCGGTCGAGCCCGCGACGGCGACCGCGCCGGGCTCGGCGAGGAGGCTCAGTGCCTCGTCGAGGGTCGCGGGGCGGCCCCAGCCCGCGACGCGGTGCTGTGGGACGGGTGGTGGCGCGGTCGTCGTTCGGACAGCGAGGGGGTCGTCGGCCGCCGGGGCGCCCAGAGCCTCCGCGGCGTCGACGATCGGGCGGTAGCCGGTGCAGCGGCACAGGTTGCCGGACAGGGCGTGGTGGTCGAAGGAGGCGCGGCCCGGCCGGTAGTACTCGGCGGCCATGCTGCACACGAATCCCGGCGTGCAGTAGCCGCACTGCGAGCCGCCCCGGACGGCCATCTCGTGCTGGACGGGGTGCAGCGCGTCCGGCGTACCGAGGCCCTCGGCGGTGACGACCTCCTGCCCGGCGAGCGCGGCGGCCGGCACCAGGCAGGCGTTGATCGCGGTCCACTCGGTCGGCGCGTCGATCCCGGGCTTCGCGAGCAGGACGGCGCAGGCGCCACACTCCCCCTCGGCGCACCCCTCCTTGGCACCGGTGAGCCCCTGGCCGCGCAGCCAGTCGAGCGCGGTGAGCGGCGGCTGGGCGCCGAGGAGCGCCCGGGCGGCTCCGTTGACCGTGACGGCTGCGCCCGGCCCTGGAGCCGGATCCGTGCTCATCACTGCCAACGTTAGGTCATGGAGCCACCGCAAGGGTGCGGGTTCGCGAGGCGCGACTCCCGCCGGTTGAGGTGCGTCTTTCTTCGCCGACTGTTCGCGGGCTTCGGGTGCGTAGATGGTTGCCTTCCGAAAGGCAGCGACGAGGACGGTGGCGAGGTGGCTGGGTTCCGCGGTCGGGTGACGGTTCACGCGTGGTCGAAAACCCCCTAGAAACAAGGAGAAACTCCTCGCGGACCATAGGATTCGAACATATGTGCGAGTAGAATGGGTGCATGATCTCGGACCTCTCGGATGCCACGCCGGAGCAGCTGCTCCACGCGGCCGAGGACAGTGTCCGGGAGGCCAGGCTTCTCGAGGTCCGCAAGCTGGAGCTGCTGCTCGCCTGGGCCGACCTCCACTCCGGTGACCCGCAGACCGAGCCCGACGCCGTCCCGGTCCGGTACGGCGGACCGCGGCTCATCACCCTGGGCGGGGACGGGACCCCGGAGGTCGCCGACCTCGCACTGGTCGAGATGGCGATCGCCCGGCACGAGCACGTGCTCTCGACCCGCGGCGCCCTGGCCGACGCGTTCGACCTGCGCCACCGCCTCCCGCAGACCTGGGCCGGCGTCCGTGAGGGACGGTGCGAGGTGTGGGTGGTGCGGCGGGTTGCACGGATGTCCCGCACCCTCGACCGCCACCAGATCAGGATCGTCGATGAGGCTGTCGCTGCCGCGTTGGACGAGTCGCCGTCGCGGATCCTGGCCATCGCGGAGGCCAAGGTGATCGAGGCCGACCCCGCCGCCCACCAGGCCCGGGTCGAGAAGAACCAGCAGGACAAGGGTGTCTGGTACCCCAAGCCCCGGCCGGGCTCCCAGGTCGACGACAACGATGCGGTCAACACTGCCGGCGTGGGAACGGTGTTCGCGCGGCTCGACGAGGCCGACACCCTCGCCCACCAGCACACGGTCGACGACCTCGCTGCCGCCCTCGCCGAGCACGCCGACGTCCCCGACAGTGCCGAACCACTGTCGATGGACCACTGGCGGGCCGAGGCGTTCGCGATGCTCGCCGACCCCGCAGCCGTCCTCGCGTTCCTGAACGGCATCAACGACACCCCGGGCACCTCGGAGGTCGAGGAGGTTGCGCAGCAACCGTCACGAGACCCCCGCAACCCGACCGCCGAACTCATCGTCCACATCTCCCTCACCGACACCGGCGCCCTCGGTCCCCTCGCCCGCATCGAGAACCTCGGCCCCAGGCTCCTCACCCAGGTCCGCAACCTCCTGCACCGGCACGCCACCATCACCGTGCAGCCCGTCATCGACCTCCACACCGGACGCTCGGTCAACGGCTACGAACACCCCACCGACGTCAAGCACCGCACCCAGCTCCGCACAGTCGGGGACGTGTTCCCCCACGCCACCGGCCTCTTCAACAGAAACGGCCGGACACCCGACCACGACCACACCACGCCGTACGACAAGCACGGCCCACCCGGCCAGACCGGCGATCACAACGACACCCCACTCACCCGGCACCACCACCGAGCCAAGACCCACGTGCCCGGCTACACGGTGATGCAGCTCGGACCCGACAAGTGGATCTGGGGCACCCCCCACGGCCTCTACCGCCTCGTCACCGGCGGCGGCACCACCGCGATCACCCGAGCCGAGTACCAGCTCCACGCCCAGGACGCGATCGTCCCCGCCGACGACTACGCCGCCTGAGCCCGCCGGCCGACCGCCGTCCTAGTGACTCTCGGCGGTCGCGAGGGTGATCCCGAGGCCGACCATCATCACGCCGCCGGCGGCGCCGAGGGAGTCGAGGCGCTTCGGCTTGCGGGCGAACCAGTCCCTGGCCCGGGCGGCCAGCAGCGCCCAGCAACCGTCGGAGCAGACCGCCATCACGCCGAACAGCAGGCCGAGCAGCACCAGCTGCGGCGCGGCCGCCGCCCCGCCGTCGATGAACTGCGGCAGGAAGGCCACGAAGAACACGATCGTCTTGGGGTTGGTCGCGCCGACGACGAAGCCGGTCCGCACCGACGCGAACCCACTGCTCGGCGCCGCCTCCGCGCCCAGGCCGACCGCCTCGAGGGCGGCGCGGGCGTCGGCGCGGTGGAGGATCGCGCGCACGCCGAGGTAGACGACGTACGCCGCACCGGCGAGCTTGAGCAGCGTGAACGCCGTCGCCGAGGCCGCCACCACAGCACCGAGGCCCACCGCGACGAGCACGACCTGCGCCAGCAGGCCGAGGGCGTTGCCCACCACCGACAGGAGCGCGTCGCGGCGACCGACCGTCAGCGCGCGGCCGATGGTGAACAGCAGGCTCGGGCCCGGGACCTGGATGAACAGGAACGAGGCGATCGCGAAGGCGGCGAGCTGACTGGTCGACGGCATGACGGAAGTATCCGTCCGCGACCGGCCTCCGCGCGAGCCGATTCCTCATTCGGACGGCCGGTGCGCCGATGGCAGGGAGATGGAGGCGGACGAGCGGCCGGACTGCCCGGCGTGGTGCGTGACGACGCCGGGCGAGCACGCCGAGGACGACCCGGGCACGCTGCTGCACGAGGGCCCGACCTTCGGCCTGCTGCGCACCTGGTGGCTGGAGGGCGTGACGAGCTCGTTCACCGCCACGATCGCCGAGCCGGACGAGGATGACGGCGAGCTCGGCGCCGACGCGCTGCGCCGGCTCGCCACCGATGCGCTCGACGCCGCGATGTGGCTGGACCGGCAGGAGCGGACCTCGCCGGTGGAGCGCGGCGTCTCCGTGGTCGAGCTGGTACGACGGGCCCACGAGGGCTCGTCGCGCTCAGCCTGACCCGACCACCGCCAGGGCGAGCCGACGCGCGGTCGCGAGCGCGGTGTCGTCGCCGAAGAGCTGGCGCCGGGTGTTGGCGGCGACCAGGTAGGCGTCGATCCGGAACGCTCCTTCGGCCGGGTCCGCGACACCCGCGGCCCGGAGCTCGCCCTCGAGCAGCTCGAGCCACTCCCGCTTGAGGGCGCGCACGGCGGCGGCGACCGGACCGTCGCGGTGTCCGTACTCCGCTGAGGTCGCCGCCACGAAGCACCCGCCGGGGAAGACGCCGGCGCGCTGGTAGTCGACCCAGGCGTCGAGCAGCGCGGCCAGCCGGTCCCGCCCGGGCGCGGCTCCCCAGACGGGCGCGATCACCGTGTCGACGTACACCCGGCGGGCCTCGGCGACGGCGGCGACCTGGATCGCCTCGCGGGTGCCGAAGACGGTGAGGATGCCGCTCTTGCTCAGCCCGGTCGCGGACGCGAGGCCGCCGACGGAGATCGAGTCGAGGCCGTGCGTCGTGGCGATGTCGGCCGCGCACCGCGCCGCCCGTCGCCGGGTCGCGTCGCCCCGGGCCCGTCGTCCGTCGTAGGTCATGGGAAAACTATACGTCCGACTGGACGTAAAGATTGATCGCGGCTACCGTCCGAAGGCATGGACCAGCTCGAGGACTCGATCGGGATCGACGCCCCGCCCGGCACGGTGTGGGCACTCGTCAGTGACGTACGCCGGATGGCCGAGTGGAGCCCGCAGGTCACCTCCACCCGGATCAAGGACGGCGGCGAGCCCGGCGAGGGCGTCGCGTTCACCAACCGCAACCAGCACGGCGAGCTGGAGTGGACCACCCACGCACGGATCCTGCGGTTCGAGCCGGAACAGGAGATCGCGTTCCGGGTCGAGGAGAACTGGGCCGTGTGGTCCTTCCACCTCGCGCCCGACGGCGCCGGCACCGTGCTCACCCAACGCCGGTCCACGCCCGACGGCATCTCCGAGCTGTCCCGCGAGCTGACCGAGGGGTTCCTGGGCGGGATGGACGTGTTCACCGCGTCGCTGCGCGACGGGATGCGGCAGACGCTGACCGGGATCAAGGCGACGGCGGAGGCCTGAGCCTCACGCGAACCGCTCGCGCAGCGTCGCCACCCCGGGCCCGCTGAGGTCGTCGAGGACGACCGTGCGTCCGGCCGAGACGAGCAGCAGGTCGATGGCGCGCCCCTCGACACGCGGCCCGTCGCCGTGGACGAGGCCGGCGTCGGTCGCCGCCAGAGTCAGCCCGGCGAGGGTGCGCCGCGTGCCACCCATCGCCTCGGAGGTGCGGACCTGCCACCCGAAGGCGTCGGCGACCGCGCCGTCGTCGTACGCCCGGGCGATGCCGAGCGGGCGGCGGACGTCCTCGCCGTGGACGATCTCCTCGACCAGGCGGGTCACTCGCGGGGCCGGCGGCGACCTGCGCAGGTCGACGGCGGCGCGCCAACGGGCCACGGTCTCGGCGGGCGTGCGGCCTCGTTCCCGTTCGACGCCGTCCTGGTTCTGCCGGTCGAAGTCGAAGCGGGCCCGCGCCATGGTCAGCACGAACCGCGGCACCGACGTCTTCGCGACGTCGACGAGGTGGGCCACCACGTCGTGCACACTCCACCCCGCGCACAGCGACGGGACGTCCCACTGCTCCGCGGTCAGGGACTCGAGGTCGGCGAGCAGGGCGAGGCGCTCCTGGCGGACGAACGGCCACACGTCGGTCATGACACCTTCGTAGCCCGTGCCACCGACAACACCCGCGCCGCCCGGCGGACGTCATCGCTCAGCGCGGCCAGCGCCGGGCTGTCGAGGCGCCACCGCTGCCAGAAGAGCGGTACGACGACCGGCCGGGCCCCCGGGAGCCGGACCACCTCCTCGGCGGCCAGGCTGGCGGACAGCTGCGGGTCGAGCAGCATCCCCCAGCCGAGCCCGGCCCGGATCGCCTCGTGGAAGTCGGCGGTGCTGGGCACCCGGTGCACGACGGGCGGCCGGCCGGCGTGGTGGGCGGCGAGCAGGTCGTCCTGCAGGTGGTCCTTCTCGTTGTAGACGACGAGTGGCATCGCCGCCCAGTCGATGCCGCGGCCGCGCCGGTGCTGGTCGACGAGCCAGGGTGCGGCCGCCGGCGTGTATCTGATCCCGCCGAGCCGCTCGACCACGCAGCCCTGCACGGGGTGCGGCTCGTCGGTGACGGCGGCCAGCACCTCGCCGCGGCGCAGCAGGTCGTCGGAGTAGGCCTGGTCCTCGACATGCAGCCGCAGCGCGGTCCCGGGGCGGGCGGCGACCGCGGCGAGCACCGGCCGGAACCAGGTCGCCAGCGAGTCCGCGTTGACCGCGACCGCGAGGTCGACGACCTCGTCGCTGCCGAGGCTGACGGCGGCCTCGGTGCCGAGGAGGCGCAGCTGCCGGCCGAGCCGGACGAGCGGCTCCCCCGCCGGCGTGACGGTGGCGGGCGTCGTACGGCGGACGAGGACCTGGCCCGCCGCCTGCTCGAGGGCACGCACCCGCTGGCTCACCGCGCTCGCGGTGACGTGCAGCCGGCGGGCGGCTGCCTCGAAGGTGCCCTCCTCGGTGATGGCGACGAGGGTCTCCAGCTGGGTGGGGTCGAAGCGCATGACTCATGTTAAGCAACGCTCATGTTCATGAAGGAACATTCGCTGTCCTTCACCACCAGGGACCCCTAGGTTCGAGTGCGTGCTCGCCCCTGCCCTCGCCGGTCTGCTGACCACGGCCTCCCTCATCGTCGCGATCGGCGCCCAGAACGCCTACGTCCTGCGGCAGGGCCTGCTCCGCTCCCATGTCGGCGTGGTGGTGCTCATCTGCGCGGTCTCCGACGCGGTGCTGATCGCCGCGGGCATCGCCGGCGTCGGCGCGCTCGTCGACGAGACCGGCTGGGCGCTGAGGGTCGTGCGGTGGCTGGGCGTCGCCTTCCTGCTCTGGTACGCCGTCGGCTCGCTGCGCCGCGCCACCCGCCCCGAGTCGCTGGCGGCCGCCAACGGCACCGCGAACGCGGCGGCCGAGACCCGGCGCAGCGTGGTCACCCGGGTCGTCCTGCTGACCTGGCTCAACCCGCACGTCTACCTCGACACGCTGCTCCTCATCGGCTCGATCGCCACCGCCCACGACGGCGGCGAGCCCGCCGGCCGCTGGTGGTTCGGCGTCGGCGCGGCGCTGGCGAGCCTGCTCTGGTTCTGCGGTCTGGGCTTCGGGGCGCGACTCCTCGCCCCGCTGCTGGCCCGGCCGCGGTCCTGGCAGGTGCTCGAGCTGTGCATCGCGGCCACGATGATCCTGGTCGCGGTCAAGCTCGCCCTGGGCTGAGACCGAGCGCAGGCACCAACGCAGGACCAGCCTGTCGCGGCTACCGTCGAGAGATGCTCCCGGATCCACCCCTCTCGGACCTGCTCACGACCCCCGAGTTCGACCGCCTGCGCCTCGCCGAGTGGTTCGAGGCCCGCCTCGACGATCTCGCGACCGACGCCACCCGCGCGATCTGGGCGGCGGTGCCGGCGTACCGCACCAGCGGGCTCGAGGAGGAGGTCATGACCCACTGCCGCCAGATCTTCGCGGTCTTCGCGCGCACGGTCCGCGAGGGCCGCGACCCCGACCTGGCGGACTTCCCGCAGACGACGGGGCATGCGCAGAAGCGGGTCGAGGTCGGCGTACCGCTCGCGGACTTCCTCAAGGCGTTCCGGATCGGACAGCTGTCGATGTGGGAGACCCTGCAGGCCTATCCCGCGGAGGGAGCCGAGCGGGAGGCGGTGCTGATCACCCTGGTGTCCCACGTGATGCGCACGATCGAGGTCGGCAGCTCGGCCGCCGCGGCGGCGTACCACCAGGCGCAGCAGTACCAGATCGCCGACCTCGAGCGGACCCAGCGCGACACGCTGGAGCGGCTGCTCGACGGCCAGCCGCTGCTCGACCAGCACCGCACGACACTCGCCCACGTCGGCCTCGGCGGCGTCGCCCCGGGGTATGTCGCGATCGTGGCGACGCCGGGGGCGGCTGCCCGGCCGGCCTTCGCCGCGCACGCACCGGGCATGGTCGTCGTACGCCACCACGAGCTGGTCGGGCTGGTTCCCCTGGACGCCGACGTCGAGCGGGTCGCGAAGGAGCTGGCCGCGACCGGGGTCGACGCGGTGATCGGCACCAGCCTCCCGCACAGCGGGTACGACGCCGCGCCGGACGCCTACCGCGAGGCACTGCTCGCGCACGACACCCTCGAGGGCCGCCCCGGGCTGCTGGCATTCGGGGCGATCTCGCCGCTGAGCTACCTGGTGCGCCGCCCCGACCCGACGGTGCGCAAGCTGGTCCGCCCCGAGATCCTCGGCTTCTTCACCGACGACCTCGCCGCCGACGGCGTGTACGCCGACTCGCTGGAGGCCTACGTCGCCCACGACCTCAACGCGAAGGAGGCCGCGCGGGCGCTGCACGTGCACGTCAACACGGTCTACTACCGGCTGGAGCGGATCGCGCTCAAGACCGGCGCCGACCTGCACCGGTTCGAGGACGTCGTCGAGCTGCTGGTCGCCGTACGCGCGGTGCGGCTGCCGTGAGCGCCGGACCTACATGCCGTCGGCGCCGGCCTTGATCGCCTCGCGAATGCGGGGGTAGGTGCCGCAGCGGCACACGTTGCGGATCGAGTCGAGGTCGTCCTCGGTGATCTTGCGGTTCTCCGCGCGGACCCGGTTGACCAGCGCGACCGCGGCCATGATCTGCCCGGGCTGGCAGTAGCCACACTGGGCGACGTCGTGGTCGAGCCAGGCGTCCTGCATCGGGTGCAGGCCGTCCCCGGGTGCGGTGTCGGCGAGCCCCTCGATGGTGGTGATCTCGTCGTCGGGGCCGATCGCGTCGATAGGCACCGAGCAGGGGTTGAAGGCCTTGCCGTTGATGTGCGACGTGCAGGCCTTGCAGACGTTGATCCCGCAGCCGTACTTCGGGCCGGTGACGCCGAGGACGTCGCGCAGGACCCACAGGATGCGGACGTCGTCCTCGACGTCGACCGTCACGGTCTCACCGTTGAGCTGGAAGGTGTGCTTCGGCATGGCGGGGTCCTCAGGAGACGTAGTCGAGGCCGTTGGTCGGCGACTCGGGGACGGACGGGACGAACGACTTCGGCTCGAAGTGCAGCGGGGCGTTGAAGTTGATCGGGAACTCGGTCGGCATCGACCCGGTGGCCCGGGCGTAGGCACACGCGACCGCAGCCATCGACGCGGCCACGCCGGCCTCCCCGATCCCGCCGGGCTCCTGGCGGTCGGAGTCGATCACCTCGCAGTGGAACTCCAACGGCGTGTTCCACTGCCGGGTGTAGGCCGAGTTGTCCCAGCTGGCCTCGAGGAAGTGCCCGTCGACGAGGTGGTTGCTGTAGCTCAGCGCCTGGGCCATGCCGTCGGAGAATCCGCCCATCATCTGCGCCTGCACGCCGAGCGGGTTGATCGCGAGGCCGCAGTCGACGACGACCGTCGCCCTGGTGACCCGCGGCCCGGTGACGGCGTCGCGGACCTTGCGGTTGACGGTCTCGGGGCGGCAGTCGATCTCGACGACGACGGCCGTGGCGCCCTTGTACTCCTTGTGGATCGCGATGCCCTGCGCCGTGCCCTTGGGCATCTGCTTGCCCCACTCGCCGAGCTCGGCGGCCCTGCGCAGCACGTTCTTGACGATGCCGCTCTTGAGGTACTTCAACCGGAACGCGACCGGGTCCAGGTTCAGCTTCGCGGCCAGCTGGTCGACGATCAGCTCGTTGGCGGTGCGTACGTCGGGCGAGTAGATGTTGCGCACCGAGCTGGTGTTGAACCGGTCGAAGTCACGGTTGGACTCGTTGAGCAGCTGGGTGACGACCCCGAAGTTGTAGGGGAGCTCCTGGCTGAGGAGGAAGATCGTCTCGGAGAAGCCGAGGTTGGCCAGGCCGGTCGGCAGGGCCGCGACCTCGGCGGTGAGCCGCTCCCCCAGTCCGTGGGTGAAGTCGGTCGACACCGAGGTGTGCCGCTGCTCGAAGCTGACCACGCTGCCGAGCAGCACCGTGGCCCGCACCCGCGAGGTCGCCATCGGGTGCACGCGCCCCTGTCGCGGCTCGTCGGCGCGGTGCCACATCAGCTTCACCGGCGCCCCGAACGCCTTCGACGCGTGAGCGGCCTCGATGGCGGCATCGCTGAACAGCTTGCGGCCGAAGGAGCCGCCACCCTGCACGACGTTGACGGTGACCTCGTCCGGCGCGAGCCCGAGGGCCTTCGCGACCTTGGACTGCGCGTCGACCGGCGACTTCAGGCCGCCCCAGATCGTGGCGGTCCCGTCCTTGACGTCCGCGACCGCGCAGTTGGGCTCGAGCGCCGAGCCGCTGCGGAAGTGGAAGACGAAGTCGCCCTCGACGGTGGTCGCGCCGAGCTTCGGCACGGCGAGCGGCAGCTGCGCCGAGCGCAGCTCCTTGAGGATGTCGGCCGACGACTTCCCCGCGACGGTGCCGCCCTTCCACGCCACGTCCAGCGCTCGGACCGCGTCGATGCACTGCCCGAAGGTCTTCGCGCGCACCGCGACTCCGGTCGGGATGATCGCGACGTGGGTGACGCCGGGCATCGCCTCGACGGCGGCCTGGTTGCGGATCGCCGTGGCCGTGCCGTTGAGGTCGGGGGCGCGGCAGACCATGGTCGGCAGCGCACCGGGGACGTCGAGGTCCATCGCGAACTGCTTGCGCCCGGTCACCGCGTCGCGGGCGTCGAGGCGGCGCTGCGGCGTGCCGACGACCTTGTGCTCGCTGAGCGTCTTGAGCTCGACCTTCACCTGCTTCGTGGTCGCCGGCGCGGCCAGGGCCGCCGCCTCGCCGTACGGGAGCGCGTTGCCGAGCAGGTCGTAGATCACGCCGCCCTTGACGCTGAGTGTGGTGACGAGCGCACCGAGCTGGATCGCGGCGGCGTCGAGAAGCGCCTTGCGGGCGACGGCGGCGGCGACCCGGATCGGGGTGTACGTCGAGATGGTGGTGTTGGAACCGCCGGTGAGCTGGTTGAACAGCAGCTCCCTGCGGGCCGGCGCGAGCGTCACGTGCACACGCTCGACGGGCAGGTCGAGCTCCTCGGCGATGATCATCGCCGTCGAGGTGGTGATGCCCTGCCCGACCTCCATCCGCGGCAGCGCGAAGTGGGCGTCGCCCTGGTCGTCGACGTGGATCGCGATCAGGTTCGAGGTCGGCAGGGTGCAGTGGGTGAGGAAGTCGTTGAGGTCGTAGAGCTCGGGGATCTGCGGCACCGACGGGATCGGCAGCCCGGCCGCCTGCGCGGGCGCGGCGCCGAGCGCGAGGTCGGCCGCGACGACGAGGCCGGTGCCACCCATCACGTAGCCGACGAAGGAGCGGCGGGTGAGACGACCGGTCGGCTGCCGGTCCCCCTGGTCGGTCGTCTGGTCGTGCGACATGACGGAACGTCTCCCGTTCGTCCGAGGCCGGCGCCGCCCCATGCAGCGCCACAACGGGTGGCCTCCTGCAGCGTGGCACCCGTCACACCGCCCTGACCATGTGAGTCGGTCCAAGGCGGGTTGGAGACTGCTCCAAGACGGGTCCCAGTAGCCTCGGGGCATGGACCAGGACCGGTACGGCGTCCGCCCGCGCTGGCAGCGGCTGCTGTTCGGCCTGCCGCCGGCGATCGCGCTGCTGCTCGTCGGCGGCTACTGGACCCTGCTGTCCTGGGGCGTCATCGGCGACGAGACGTCCAACACCTTCTCGCTCATCGGCCCGATCGTCGCCGGGTTCGGCGTGGCGCTCGGCTGGGTGGTCCTGCAGCGCCGTCCCTGACTCTGCGGCTCAGCCGCGGATCCAGGTCGCGACGGTCTCCGCGAGCGGCAGCGGCTGGGCGTCCGCGTCGAGGAGCAGGTCGTAGCCGTGACCGGACTCGGCGGCCTCGAACCGGCTGCCCTCCGGCGCCTGGTCGACGATCGCCTGCGCTCCGGTGACCTGGTCCTCGCCCTCGCCGTCGGCCATCGCGACCAGCACCGGCACCTTCAGCGCGCGCCCGCCGTCGACGACCTCCATCCCCTCCCAGTCGACCGGCCCGGACAGGTCCACGGCGGCGTCCACGTCCGGGACGGTGGCAGCCGTCATCAGCGCCACGCTGCCACCCATCGAGGCGCCGACGACCACGACCCTGGTCGCGCCCAACCGGGTCCGCGCCTCGCGCACGGCCACGCCGACGGCATCCACCTGGTGCGGTCCCTTGCGATCGCCGCGACACTTCGACTCGCCGTACCCGCACAGGTCGATCGCCAGCACCTGCACGCCCTGCGCGACCAGGTCGGCGGCGTACGGCAGCCAGCCGCACAGACCGTTGCCGTCGGTCTGGTGCAGCAGCACCGCGACCGTCGGCCCGGTCCCGGCGGTCACCGCGCTGACCTTCCCGACCTCGGCGTCCTCGATGACCGTCGGCGCGAACCCGGTGTCCGCGACGTCCGCGGGCTGGGGGCCGCAGCGGCCGAGCGGGCCGTCGAGGGCCTGCCACGGCGCCTGGGTGGCGCTGGGCGTCGAGGCGCTGGGCGTGGGGGTCGGCGTCGGCGAGGCTGCGCCGCGCGGCTCGTCGTCGCCTCCGCAGCCGGCGAGCGCGAGCGCCGCGAGAAGGATGAGCACTGCCCCGATGCGTGACTTCATCGAGACATTGTCAGCCCTGGGCGCGGATGTGGGGGGGAGATCAGGGCCGTCCGCACCGACATCCCGAGGTCGCGATGCCGCAGCGTGGTGATCCGCCGCCCCGGCTGGACCGCGTCCTTCACCGGGCTGGTGCGCTCCCCGAGCAGCGCCGCCGCCGCGTCGATGTCCGCGACGGTGTGGGTCAGTCCCCACAGGCCGGCAGGTCCCTCGCCGGCGACGCCCGGCGCCCCGACCACCTCGAGGATCACCGCGCCCAGGCGGTAGAACACCTGCCGCATCGGCGCCCCTGCGAGTGCGCCGTCCCGCTCCCGCCGTACGTCGAGCCCCACCGCCGCCAGCGCGGCGGTGGTCCGCGCGAGGTCGGGCGAGAGGAGGACGACGTGGTCGAGGTGGGTCACCCCGTTGGGATGGGTGGCGCCCTGCGCCGGAGCGGCCGCGGACACGGTGGTCGGGACGCCGTCGAGGTCGGTGGTGCCCTCGGGCACATTGCCGAGCGCCCACCCGACGATGCCCGTCCCGTGCTCGCGCCCGACGAGCCGGATCCGCACCGCTCCGACCCGGCAGGTCCCGTCGTCGTCCACGGCGAACCCGGCCTCCCGCCACGCCTCCGGCGGGTCGGCGACGAGCAGGTCGGCGAGGGCGACGGTCACGGGCCGACCCTAGCCGTCGCCCCGGCCTGCCACCGTCGCCAGTAGGCTGGCGCGATGGCAGTCCGGGTCGACCTCAACATCTCGCTGGACGGATTCGCGACGACGACCGACCAGACGCCCGAGAACCCCTTCGGTGACGACTGGCCGCGCCTGACCGGCGCCTACACCGCGACCCGGACCTTCCGCGAGCGGGTGCTGCACGACACCTCGGGCGCGGGCACCACCGGTGTCGACGACAGGTACGCCGAGGCGTACTTCGCCGAGCTCGGCGCGGAGATCATGGGCGCCGGGATGTTCGGCCTGCACGACTTCCCCGACGACCCCGACTGGCGCGGCTGGTGGGGTGACGAGCCGCCGTTCCGGATCCCCGTGTTCGTGCTGTCCCACGGCGCCCCACGACCCCCGATCGAGATGGCCGGTGGCACCACCTTCCACTTCCTCTCCGCCACCCCCCGCGAGGCCCTCGACCGCGCCCTCGCGGTCGCCGACGGCAAGGACGTCCGGATCGGCGGCGGCGCCCGCGTGGTCCGCGACTTCCTCGCGGCCGGCCTCGTCGACCGGCTCCACGTCGCGATCGCGCCGATCCTGCTCGGCCGCGGCATCCGGCTCTGGGACGACCTGCGTGGCCTGGAGGACGGCTACGACGTCGTCACCGAGACCGCGGAGAGCGGCACGGTCCACCTGACGTTCCGTCGGTAGGGCGCGCCACGCTCAGGCCGGGTCGAGCACCGGGTCCTCCGCCGGCCGGGGTGGTCGCTCGACGGTGATCACGACGGCGACGGCCGCGACGATCACCAGGCCCCCGACGAGCACGGCACTCGTGATCGGCTCGTCGAGCAGGGCCCGGCCGAGGAGGACCGCGACGACCGGATTGACGTACGCGTAGGTGGCGACGAGGCCGATCGGCGCATTGGCGAGCAACCACACGTACGCGCTGAACCCGACCATCGACCCGATCACGACGAGGTACAGCCACGCGAGCCAGGTCCGGGCGTCGTACGCGAACGGGGTGGGCGACTCCCCCACGGCGAGACCCAGCGCCACCATCATCACCCCGCCGGTCCACATCTCGTGGACCGCGAGCACGAACGGGTCCTTCGGGAGGGTGAGGCGGGGTTGCACCCACGAGCCGAACGCCCAGAACCCGCTGGCCGCCAGCACGAACGCCGCGCCGACGAGCGGAACCTCGCCCTGGCCGCGCCCGCCCAGCACGAGCCACGCGAGACCGACGAATCCCAGCACCACGCCCAGCACCGACCACCCCCGCGGCCGGTCGCCGCCCGCGAACCGGTAGGCCACCACCCACAGCGGCACTGCCGCGACGAGCAGCGCCGCGACCCCGCTCGGCGCGCCCTTGCTCTCGCCGACCGCCACCAGGCCGTTGCCCAGCAGCGGCAGCATCAGCCCGAGCAGGGCTGCACCGAGGAGCTCCCCGCGACCGACCCGCACCGAGACGCCGCGCAGCCGCAACACCACACCGAGGAGCAGCCCGGCCGCGATGAACCGCGCACCCATCCCCGTCAGCGGTGGCACGTCCTCGACGACCACCCGGATGCCGAGGTACGTCGAGCCCCACACGACGTACACGATCGCGAGGGCGGTCGCGACCATGCCGAGACGAGCCTGCCTGTTCATCGGACTCCTGCCTGCCTGGTCACCACCGATCCTGACGAGGACAACAGCCCGCGCGCCACGCGATATTGCGCTGCGGCGTCGATTGGCAGCGGGTCGACGCAGACTGGCAGTTCCTCGACGCCGCGAGGAGCAGCGCGCCGTCGTACCGGAAGCTCGCCAGGAGGAACGTCACGAGTCGAGCGGAACGTGTTCGTACGCCGCGGCGAACACCGGCCCGAGTCCTGCGATCAGCTCGTCGAGCTCCTCGGCGTCCAAGGCCAGGTAGGGGGCGGTCGCGAGCGTGTCGGTGAGGTCCTCGATCCGCTGCTTGGTGGTGCGGCCGGCATCCGTCAGCGCGCCGTCGCCGTCCAGCAGCCCGCGGCTGCGCAGGCCGGCGGCGACCGTTGCCAGCTCGGCCCCGGGCAGGTGGTGGGTCCGGCCGAAGGTCTCGAGCGTCAGGCCGAAGGACGCCGCCAGGAGGGCATGTCCCTCGATCCCGCCGATGCCGTGGGCCAACAGGGCGGCGATGTGGCCGTCCCCACGGTGCTCGCGAAGCAGCGTGGTCGCATGCCACAGGCGTGCGACAGGGTCCTCGGGTACGGCGAGCGCCCGGAGGCCGGCGTACAGAGCCCGCCCCTCGGTCGGGGCGCTGACCGCCGCCCGGGTGGCGAGGTCGGCGATCCGTTGCAGGCCGGCATCCTCGGCGATGTCGCCGAGCTTCCGACGCAGTGCGGCGGCGCTGGCCCGCTCCCGCAGCGAGATCGCCTCTTCGGGGCTGATGCGCGTCCACACCCACGGGATGTGACGAGCCACCTCGCCGTCCGCGAAGTTGTAGAACGCGGCGTGGACGACCTCGGCGGGCGCGAGTCCCAGGGGCGCCGCGCGGCCGGCGAAGTAGCCGTCCCAGAAGTTGCGCATGCCGACCTCCCGGAACGCGCGGTCGACGTCCTCGGAGAAGCTGACGGTGGCGATCGGTTCGATCAGCTCGAACAGGCGGCGGACCTTTCCCTGCGGATGGGTCATCTGCGCTCCTTCGGTGGTCGTGGTGGCGCCGCTCGGAGCGCCTCTCACCTCGACAACGAACAGGGGTCGCCCGGTTCGACAGGTTGGGACGGACGAATGCGCCCCTGCCTCTGTCAGACGTTGAAGCGGAACTCCACCACGTCGCCATCGGCCATGACGTAGTCCTTGCCCTCCATCCGGACCTTGCCGGCTTCCTTGGCCTTGTTCATCGACCCGGCAGCGAGCAGGTCCTCGAAGGACACGACCTCGGCCTTGATGAAGCCCTTCTGGAAGTCGGTGTGGATGACACCGGCGGCCTCGGGGGCGGTGGCGCCCTTGGGGATGGTCCACGCGCGGGACTCCTTGGGGCCCGCGGTGAGGTAGGTCTGCAGGCCGAGGGTGTCGAAACCGACCCGGGCCAGCACCTCCAGGCCGGGCTCGGTGACGCCGGCCTCGGCAAGGAACTCGGCGGCCTCCTCGTCGTCGAGCTCGATCAGCTCGGACTCGAACTTCGCGTCCAGGAAGATCGCCTCGGCGGGGGCGACAAGCTCGCTCATCCTGGCCTTCAGCTCGTCGTCCTGGAGCTCGTCGGCGTCGCAGTTGAAGACGTAGATGAACGGCTTGGCGGTGAGCAGCGAGAGCTCGCGCAGCAGCGAGCGGTCGATCGAGGTCGCGATGATCGGGGTGCCGGCCTCGAGCGCCTCCTTGGCCTCACGCGCGGCCTCGAGGTTGGCGGCGAGCTCCTTGACCTTGCGCGCCTCCTTCTCCAGCCGTACGACGGACTTCTCCACCGTCTCGAGGTCGGCGAGGATCAGCTCGGTCTGGATCGTGGAGATGTCGTTGCCGGGGTTGACCTCGCCGTCGACGTGGGTGACGTCCTCGTCGCGGAACACGCGGGTCACCTGGCAGATGGCGGCGGACTCGCGGATGTGGGCGAGGAACTTGTTGCCGAGGCCCTCGCCCTGCGAGGCGCCGCGGACGATGCCGGCGATGTCGACGAACTCGACGGTCGCGGGCAGCTGGCGCTCGGAGCCGAAGATCTCGGCGAGCTGGGCCAGGCGCGGGTCGGGCACGCCCACCACGCCCACGTTGGGCTCGATGGTGGCGAACGGGTAGTTCGCCGCGAGGACGTCGTTCTTGGTCAGCGCGTTGAAGAGCGTCGACTTGCCCGCGTTGGGGAGACCGACGATGCCGATGGTGAGTGCCACGGCCGGATTCTAGGGCGGTACGACGAGGGGGCCCGAATCAGCGGCCGGGCCCCCTCACCGGATCAGGAGCCGTACAGCGCCCGCGCGCCCTCGGCGTCGGAGGCTTGGAACTCCAGGTCGGCCGAGCCGCCGTTGCACTGGGGGTAGTGCATGATCGACGAGGAGTCGTACGGCGTCAGCGGCCGCCAGTTGTTGTCCTCGAAGCAGGTGCCGGCCTCGGGCCGGGTGTGCTCGTGACGGAAGCCGAGCGTGTGGCCGAGCTCGTGTCCGAGGATGTCGCCGGGCTCCCAGGTGCCGGAGGTCCAGATCGAGTCGTCGACGAGGACGTTTCGCTGGCGCTTCGGGGTGCTCGGGAAGAACGCCCGCGCGATGTACTGCGACGTCGAGACCGGCTCGACCGAGAACAGCACGGAGTTGTTGCGGGTCGTGCACTTGCCGTCCTGGGCGGGGACGTAGACGAAGTTGATCTTCGACGACGCGGCCTCCCAGAGGCCGGCGCCGGCGCTCATCGCGGCGACGATGTCGTCGTGGCGGGTGCCGAACTTGGTGCTCACGCAGTAGGTCAGGTTGGCGACCTGCGTGGCGCTCCACTTGTCGTCGGCACCGTTGACGGTGTTCACGACGAGGCCGTTGTCCGGCGTCCTCCCGGACTCGACCATGCTGTCGTAGAACTTGCGGAGGTCGGACCTGGTGCTGATCGCCTCGTCACCGTTGACGACGTAGGCACCGTCGACGTCGACGTACGTCGAGGCCTCGAACTCCTTGAAGGTCGGCACGTCGGCGGTGCTGTCGGCATCGGCGGCGGTCGACAGGGTCGCGCCCGCGAAGGCTGCGACCAGGCACGCGACTCCGGCGGAGATCTTGTGGATCCGGGAAGACAACATGCAAGAACCTTTCGATGGATGGGGTGGATCGGCGCTCATCGAATCGCCGCCACCCCACCACCGACAAGACTCAGAAACCGGCAGCGCCCGTCGCTGCAGGAATGTGAGCCGGGTCCATCGCCCCGATGTGCCGCTCCGACTCGACCAAGCCCTCGTCGGAGGGCTTGACGCCCTGGTTGAAGACCCGGTCACGCTGCTTCTCGCGTACGTCGTGGTGCGCCTCGGCGGGGACGTCGAAGCCGAAGTGCGCTTGGGCCTCGCGCACGCCCCAGACCCGGTCGCTCCTCGGCGGGATCCCGAGGATGGCGGGCGCGGCGATCTCGACGGCCTGGGGCGCGAGCAGCTCGAACAGGGCCAGGCGGGCGTTCATCGAACGCTCGAAGAGCTTGTGGAGCACCTTGTTGCCGACCAGCGCGACGAGGTCGATCACGCGTCCCTGGCGCAGGTTGGCCATGTCGCGCATGTACCTCGGGTACGTCGAGATCACGCCCTTGCTCATGATCCACATGGCCGGCGCGACGGCCTTCTTCTGCCAGCCCGGCATGCTCGGTGGCAGCGCGACGGCGAGCGGCATGATGAAGTGGATCATGTCCTGCGCGGCCTCGGAGGCGGCCAGCCTCGGGCGCCACTCCTCGAAGTAGCGGTGCACCTCGGCGCGTGTGGCCGGCACCTCGGCCGGGTCGATGGTCTGCAGCTTCGCGATCTCGGCGCACTCGGCCCAGAACCGGTTCTCCTCGGCCTCACTCAGCCTGCCGGGGCCGAACATCTCGTAGCACTTGAGGATCGAGTGCCAGGCGGTGACGTGGATCCACAGCTGCGAGGCGGAGCTGTTGGCGTCGTACGTGCTGCCGGTGACGGGATCGTGGCCGACCGCCTTCGAGTGCACCTTGACCAGCACGTCGGCCGCCCTCGCGGTCTGCTCGGCGCCGCCGAACAGCTGCATCGCGAAGTAGCGCAGGGTGCGGCCGTAGCGGGTCGAGGGCCGGTACTTCACGCCGCCCGACTGCACGACCGCGGCCGCGAGGTTGGGGTCGAAGTGCTCGATGGTGACCGCCCGCGCGAACCCGAGGACGTACGACGTGGGGTGCGACCACACCTTCCACGACACCGAGTCCGGCCCGAGGAAGCCGTAGTCGGCCATCGGCTCGTACTTCGCGAGCATCTGCTTGCGGGTCTGGACACCGAACATCGCGGCACTCCTCATCTGATTGCTACAGTCGTGTAGATTCATGAATCTTTACACGAAGCCGCTGATTGTCAAACGGGGCACGCGCTCTCGTCAGTGCTCGAACCGCTCCGACAACGCGTAGCGCAGCAGCGCCACGTCGCCGATCGCGCGGGTCTCGACGAGCTCGGCGCGGCTCCCGGCATGCCACGGGAACACTCCGTCGCCGACGAACCTGCGCGCCCGCGCGTCGCCCACGAAGAACGGCGCGACGACGAGCTGGAGCTCGTCGGCGAGCCCGGCGGTGAGGAACTGGGTGTGCACGGACCCGCCGCCCTCGACCATCAGCCGTCGTACGCCGCGCGAGCCCAGGTCGGCCACCAGGGCCTCCATCCGCACCCGGTCCCCGAGCCCGACCACCTTGGCCTCCGCGCCGACCCGGCTCTCCACCATGGGAACCGTCGGGTCCGGGCAGTAGACGAGCTTCTCGCCGTCACCTGCCGTGAAGAACCGGGCGGCCGGGTCGAGGTCCCCCCGACAGGTCAGGGTCACCTTGACCGGGCCGGCCGGGAGTCCCGCCGCGACCCGGCTGCGCCGCCGCTCCTGCGAGCGGATCAGCAGGCGCGGGTCGTCGTTGCGGACCGTCGTCGCGCCCACGAGGATCGCGTCGCAGCCCGCGCGCACGCCGTCGACCCGGTCGAAGTCGGCGTCGTTCGACAGCAGCAGCCGCTCCGCGCCGGCACTGTCGAGGTAGCCGTCGAGGGAGATGCAGCAGCTCAGGAGGACGTACGGCCGCTCACCCATGCGGGGCCTCCTTCCAGGGTCAGGAGACCGGGCAGCGTCGCGACCAGCGACATCACGCCGTACACGACCGCGACCTCCACTCCGGCGGCAGCACCGAGCCCGGCCGCGCCGAACACCCAGGCGGCCGCGCCCTCCCGCGGGCCCCAGCCGGCGATGCTCACCGGGACGGCCGAGGCCAGCAGGACCAGGAGCGCGAGCGCCGCGAGCCGGGGCGTGGACTCGGTGAGGCCGGCGGTGCGGGCCGCGACGAGGAACACCAGGACGTGCCCGCACGCCGCGAGCACGGAGAGCAGCAGCACCTGCGGCCAGACGCCACGCAGGCCGGAAGCGAGCTCGCGCCGGACCGGCGCGGCCGCGAGCACCGCCAGGCCGACGACGACCAGCACGACCAGCACCGCCAGCGCCCAGCCCCGAATCGCCGGCGGCAGCAGCGGTACGGCGGCCACCGCCAGCGCGGCCTGCGCCGCCTGGCCGCTCACCCGGTCCCAGACCACCGACCGCAGCCCGCGGCCGAGCGCACCCGCGTCCTGCCCGTGCCGGTAGCCGCGGTGCAGGTCGCCGAGCACGCCGCCGGGAAGGCTCGCGTTGAGCAGCTGGGCGCGGTAGCAGCTGCGGTAGGCGCCGCGGAACGGGACCGCCACCCCGAGCCCGGTCGCCAGCAGGCTCCACCGCCGGGCACAGCAGGCCGTCGTCGCGGCGGTGACGACCAGCGCGACGACGAGCGCGCGGGGATCGGTGCGCGCCAGCCCGTCGAGGAACGGCTGCGCGCCCAGCCGGGCCACCAGCACGACCAGGATCGCGACCCCGGCCGCCAGCCGGAGCCGTGGCCCTAGGCCTGGCGTCGTCCTGTCGATGGCTACGTCCTCCCCTCGCCCGTGAGTACGACGGCCGGCGCGATCCGGTTCAGCACCCCGGCCACCTCGGCCACGGTCCCGGCCCAGGCCCCCAGCTGTCCGCGTCGACCCGCCGCCGCGGCACGCCACCGGGCCCGCAGGCCGGCATCGCTCAGCCAGGCCCGCAGCGCACCCGCCAGCGCGGCCGGGTCACCGACGGGAACGAGCGTGCCGGCCTCGCCCAGCGCCTCGGGCTGGCCGCCGACGTCGGTCGCGATCGCGGGGAGTCCGCGGGCGACGCCCTCGGCGAGCGCCATCCCGTACGACTCCCGGTGGGACGGCGCCAGCACCAGGTCGCTGGTCGAGCGGAGCCCGTCCAGCGCGGCCGGGGTGAGCGGGCCGACCAGCTCGATCCGGTCGGCGATCCCCTGTCGTCGCGCCGCCACCCGGAAGGCGGTCACGAAGGCGGGCGCCAGGTCGAGCGCCCCGACGCACCGGCAGGTCCAGTCGAGGTCGCGGACCTCGGCCAGGGCGGCGAGCAGGTCGTCGTACCCCTTGGCGGGGGTGACCGGGCCGACGCAGAGCAGGTGCGTGCCGGCAGCCGATCCGGCGACGAGCGGGCCGGGGTCGGCGCCGGGAAGGGCGACGTGCACCCGGTCGGCGGGCACCCCGACCTCGTCGACGACCCAGTCCCGGCTCCAGGCGCTGGTCGTCACGACGGCCGCGACCGAGCGCAGCACCGACGACTCGGCCGGCCCGGACCCCGGCATGTGCAGCAGCACGGCCACCCGCAGCCGGCGGGCCTCCGCGACCAGCGCCGTCGTGGTCGAGGCGACCAGCCCGTCGACCAGGACCACCGCGCCGTCGGGGATCCCGGCCAGCACCCGGTCGAGGCCGACGACGCCGACCCGGTGCTCGCGCACCTCACGCCCGCGTGCGGCCAGGCCCGCCACCAAACGGCGGTCGTAGAGGTTCCCGCCGCTCGGCCGCCGCGGATCGTCGATGCCGTCGGGCACCAGGACGTGCAGGGTCACAACGCCCGCTCGTAGCTCGCCCACGCGACGTGCGACTCGTGCAGCGTCACCGCGATGGTCGCGAGGGTGCGGCCGCCCGGGCCGAGGTCGCCGGCGGACGCGCACTCGGCCAGCCGGTCGGCGACCCAGCGGGCAAGCACCTCGGTCGAGCTGTTCTGCCCGGCGAGCCCCACCTCGTCGTGCACCTCGTCGTCGTCGAGGTTGCGGTAGTGCAGCCGCCCGAGCACCTCGCGCACGACCTCGGTGGCGCGGCCGATGTCGACCAGGATCCCGTCGGCGTCGAGGTCGGTGCCGGCGAACGTCGCGTCGATGACGTACGTCGCGCCGTGCAGCCGCTGCGCCGGTCCGAACACCTCACCGCGCAGGCTGTGCGCGATCATGATGTGGTCGCGAACGGTCACCCGGAACATCAGGCCTCCTCGGGGTCGGGGTTCTCGTGGGAGTAGTCGATCGAGTGGCACAGCCCCGGCATCGAGCCGGCGGCGATCTTCGCCAGCACCGCGGGCAGCTCGCGGAACGGCGAGCAGTCGGTCAGCAGTACGTCGAAGCCCGGGTCCCGGAGCAGCTCGAGCGCGAGCGCCAGCCGGTCGCGGTGGCTGCGCGAGTCCCGCCGCGCGGGCGCGACCGCGCCGACCTGGCTGCTGCGCAGGGTGAGCCGGGAGGAGTGGAACGCCTCGCCCAGCGGCAGGCTGACCGGCCGGTCGCCGTACCAGGACAGGTCGAGGACGGTCCCCTCCGGCGCGACCAGCTCGAGGGCCCGCCGCAGCCCGGCCTCGGTGGCGCTGGTGTGCACGACCAGGTCGCTGCGGCCCACCTCGTCCGTGGCGCCGGCGAAGCCCACGCCCAGCGCCGCGGCCACCTCCGCACGCCTCGGGTCGGTGTCGACGAGGGTGACCCGCACCCCCGGCACTCCCACCGCCAGGCGGGCGACGCAGCAGCCGACCAGCCCCGCCCCGACGACGGTGACGTGGTCGCCGAGCAACGGCGGCGCGTCCCACAGCGCGTTGAGGGCGGTCTCGACGGTGCCGGCCAGCACCGCGCGCTCCGCGGGGACACCGTCGGGCACGGGCACGACGGCGGCGGCCGGGACGACGTACGACGTCTGGTGGGGGTGCAGGCAGAAGACGGTGCGCCCCACCAGCTCGCCGGGCCCAAGCTCGACGACGCCGACGCTGAGGTAGCCGTACTTCACCGGTCCCGGGAACTCCCCCTCCTGGAAGGGCGCCCGCATCGCCGCGTGCTGACCGGGCGGCACCCGGCCGGCGAACACCAGGGTCTCGGTGCCGCGGCTGATCGCGGAGCGCAGCGTGCGGACCAGGACCTCGTCGGCGCCGGGCTCGCGGAGCGCGACCGGCCGGATCTCCCCGTGCCCCGGCTCGACCACCCAGTACGCCAGCGCCTCGTCCACCACCCGGGGACTCCTCTCGTTGAACCGGCCCCCTGTGCTCGTCGTACCCGGAGGTACAACCTAGGACACGGAGGTGCGATGGATCGGGTTCAGCTCGGACCGGCGAACCGGGTGACCGCGGTGCGCGCGGCTCTCGCGGTCGGCGTCGCCGCGCTCACCGTCCGCGGCCTCGCCGACCCGCTGTCCGGGCACCTCACGGCGGCGCTGGTGGCGCTCAGCGCGGTGGCCCTGGCGCTCGATGCCGTCGACGGGTACGTCGCCCGCCGCACCGGTACGGCGAGCGCGTTCGGCGCCCGTTTCGACATGGAGACCGACGCCTTCCTGATCGCCGTGCTCAGCGTGCACGTGGCCCCCCAGGTCGGCTGGTGGGTGCTCGCTATCGGCGCGATGCGCTACGCGTACGTCCTCGCCGGATGGGTGCTGCCGTGGCTGCGCCGCCCGACCCCGCCGCGGTACTGGGCGAAGGTGGTCGCCGCGATCCAGGGCGTCGTGCTGACTGCCGCGGCGTCCACGCTGCTGCCCGATCCGGTGGTCCTCCTGGCCGTCGGCGCCGCCCTCGCGCTGCTCGTGGAGTCCTTCGGCCACGACGTGGTGTGGCAGTGGCGGCATCGCCACGATCCCGCGCCCGTCGCCCCGCCACCGGCAGGACTGGTCACCGCGACCGCCGCCCTCGCCGTCTGGCTCGCGCTCGCGCCGCCCCACGTCGCCGACGGGATCGGCCCGGCCGACTTCGCCCGGATCCCGGTCGAGGGCCTGGTGCTGGCGGCGCTCGCCGTCGTGCTGCCGACCCGGGGCCGGCACGTGCTCGTCGTGGCGCTCGGGCTCGTGGTCACCGCGCTCGCCGTGCTCCGCGGGCTGGGCCTCGGCTTCGACGCCTACCTCGGCCGCCCGTTCCACGTGCTCGGCGACTGGTCCTACCTGCCCAAGGGGTACGAGGTCGTCCGCAACACCCGGGGCGGACTGCTCGCGACGCTCACGCTCGCGGGCGTGCTGGCGCTGGTGGCGGTACTGGCGGTCGTACTGACCTGGTCCGTCGGCCGGGTCGCCCGGGCCTCGGCCGCGCACCCGCGCCGGACGTGGCGCTCGGTGGCCGCGCTCGGCACGGTGTGGGTGGTCTGCGCCGCCTTCGGCTCCCCGGTCGACCATGTCGCCGCCGCGGGGTCCGCCGGGCTGGTCGTCGACACCGTCGACCAGGTCCGCGCCGACCGCCACGACACCGAGGTCTTCGCCCGTGAGCTCGCGACCGACGCGTACGCCGCCACGCCTGGCGACCGGCTGCTGCGGGGTCTGCAGGGCAAGGACGTGCTGCTGGTCTGGTTCGAGAGCTACGGCCGGATCGCGCTGGAGGGCAGCTGGTTCGCCCCCTCCGTCGTCGAGGTCCTCGCGCAGGGCAACCGTGACCTGGCCGCCGCCGGCTACCACTCCCGCAGCGCGTTCCTCACCTCGCCGACCTTCGGCGCCGGCAGCTGGCTGGCGCACGCGACCCTGCAGTCGGGCGCGTGGACGGACAGCGAGCGCCGCTACGGCCAGCTCCTGAGCAGTGACCGGCTCAGCCTCACCCGGGCCTTCGGCTCGGCTGGCTGGCGCACGGTGTTCGATGTACCGGCCAACACCCGCGACTGGCCCGAGGGCGCGGCGTACTACGGCTTCGACGAGCTCTACGACTCGCGCAATGTCGGCTACCGCGGGCCGGAGTTCGGGTACGCGCCGATGCCCGACCAGTACACGCTCGACCACCTCCGCCGCGTGGAGCTCACGCCCGGGACGCGGAAGCCGGTGTTCGCCGAGGTGGACCTGATCTCCAGCCACCACCCGTGGGCGCCGGTGCCGGAGCAGGTCCCGTGGTCCGAGGTCGGCGACGGATCGGTGTACGACGGCATGCCGGCGCGCGGCCGCGACGGCGTCGACGGCCGGCAGCACCCGCGTACGGCACAGTCGGACTACGCCGCGACGGTCCGCTACACGTGGCGCACCCTGATCTCGTTCCTGACCACCTATCCCGACCCGGACCGGGTGGTCGTCATCGTCGGCGACCACCAGCCGCACTCGTACGTCAGCGGTCGCGACCCCGGGCACGACGTGCCGATCACCGTGCTCGCGCAGGACCCGGCTGCCATCGCGCGGATCGACGGCTGGGGCTGGCAGCCCGGCATCCTGCCCTCCCCCGGCGCGCCGGTGTGGCGGATGGACACGGTGCGCGACAGGTTCCTGTCGGCGTACGCCGAGTGAACCGGATGCCCTTCTCCAGCGTGTTCCCCTCAAACGAGCGTGAGGAGCGCGCGATGGGCATCCGAGTGATCGGTGCATTGGCGGCCGTGGTGACCGCGGCGGTGCACCTGTACCTGTGGTTCGACGGCGTGCGTGACCAGGGCACGGTCGGGCAGCTGTTCGTGGTGAACGTGGTGGCGGGCGCGGTGATCGCGGTGCTCGTGGTCGCCTGGCGCAGCTGGGTCCCGCTGCTCCTGCTGGCCGGCCTCGGCGCCACGACCCTGCTGGCGTTCGTCATCGCCACGACCAGCGGGCTGTTCGGCATCCACACGACGTGGGACACCTGGTACGCGTGGCTGGCCGCGATCTCCGAGATCCTGGCGGTCGTGGTGGCGCTCGCCGCGGCGTCGGCGGAGGGCTGGTTCAGCTCGCTGCGATCACCGCGCCAGGCGAAGGACTGAGTAGCCCGACGCCGTACGGACCTCGACCGACGCGATGTCGCCGGGAGGCACGTCCGTCGCCATGGTGACGTGCACCTCCTGGCCGTCTGCCGTGCGCCAGGTGCCGACCTGCTCGGTCCGTCCGTCGGTCGCGGTCACCACGAGGACGTACGTCGCCGGGCCGGACACCGGCCCCTCGTAGGTGCAGGTCAGGTCGATCTGCGTGCCCCACCGGCGCTGGGTCAGAGAGACCCAGCCGGAGGACGGCGTGCCGAGTGCCTCCATCCGCTGGGCGGCGGCGACCTGCTGCTGGGGCGGGGGGTCCTCGCCCAGGGTGGTGCCGATCCCGACCGCGAGCAGCACCAGCAGCACGGCGGCCGCGGCCACGAACGAGCCGACGGCGACGCGGCGCCGGCCCCTGACCCGGCGTACCTCCGCCGCCATCGCCGGCAGCAGGGTCGCGGGCACCGGCTCGGCCGGCTGCAGCTGCTCGACAGTCTCCAGCTGGACGCGCCCCAGCAGGCCGGGGATCCCGGCCAGGTCGCGCAGGGCGCGGGTGCACTCGGCGCAGCCGGGCAGGTGCCGCTCGTAGGCCGCCCGCTCCCCCGCCGCCAGCGCGCCGAGGACGTAGACGCCGTCGAGGTGGGCGAACTCGCAGGTCGTGCCGGGGTGGGTCATGACGCCACCCCCGTCTCCTCGAGGATCAGCCGCAGCGCGCGCAGGGCGTAGTGGGTGCGTGACTTCACGGTTCCTTCCGGGATCTCGAGGCGGCGGGCGGCCTCGGCCACCGACCGGCCCCGGTAGTAGCACTCGACGAGCACGGCGCGGTGGTCGTCGGACAGCTGGCGCAGGGCGTCGGCGACGACCCACGACAACAGCAGCTCGTCGGTCCGGTCGTCGGTCACCTCGGCGAGCGGCGGCTCGGCCGTCGCGAACTCCCGGGCGCCGCGCCGCGACCGCCACTCGTCGATCACGATGTTGCGGGCGACCGTGAACAGCCACGAGCGCACCGACCCGCGGGACTCGGTCAGCACCGCGGCGTTGCGCCAGGCGCGCAGCATCGTCTCCTGCGCGACGTCCTCCGCCCGGGCCCGGTCGTTGCCGGTCAGGTGCAGGCAGAAGCCCCACAGGGCCGCCGCGTGGTCGTCGTACAGCAGCCGCATGGCTGTGGCCCGGTCCTCGGTCATCCGCACCTCCCGGCCGGGGATACGACGAGGCGGTCCGGTCGGTTCAATGCGCGCGGGGGGAGGACCACCCCGGCGATGCGCGCCGGCCCGGCTCCCCGCCGTACGCGGTCCATGCCTGCAGACTAGGGTTGCCCGGTGCGACTGGCCACCTGGAACGTCAACTCCCTGCGCACGCGGATCGACCGCGTGGAAGCCTTCCTCGACCGCCACGACATCGACGTGCTCGCCGTCCAGGAGACCAAGGCCCGCGAGGAGCAGCTGCCGCTGATGGGCCTGCAGGCGCGAGGCTACGAGATCGCCGCCCACGGCCTCAACCAGTGGAACGGCGTCGCGATCCTGAGCCGGGTCGGCCTCGACGACATCACGGTCGGCTTCCCCGAGCAGCCCGGCTTCGGCGAGGCGCTGGAGGTCGAGGCCCGGGCGCTCGGCGCGACCTGCGGCGGCGTACGGGTGTGGAGCCTGTACGTCCCCAACGGCCGCAAGCCCGACGACCCGCACTACGTCTACAAGCTGGACTGGCTCTCCCGGCTGCGCGCTGCGTCGGAGTCATGGCTGGACACGCCGACCGCCCTGGTCGGCGACTGGAACATCTGCCCCACCGACGATGACGTCTTCGACGTCACCCAGTTCAAGAACTCCACCCACGTCACGCCCGCCGAGCGCACCGCCTTCCAGGCCTTCCTCGACGGCGGCTGGTCCGAGGTCACCCGCTCCTACGCCCCCGGCTACACCTACTGGGACTACTACCGTCAGCGCTTCGAGCGCGACCGCGGCCTCAAGATCGACTTCGTCCTCGGCTCCGCGTCCCTCGCCGAGCGGGTCACCGGTGCGTTCATCGACCGCGAGGAGCGCGACCCCGCCGTCTTCCCGGGTGCCCCCTCCGACCACGCGCCGGTGGTCGTCGACCTGGCGGACTGAGCGCGGGTCGGCCGCTTGTAACTAAGGGTTACGTCACGATTTCGGGGGTCAGAGCACCCCGGTAGTAGCCACAGCACCCGGGTAGCTGAATCGATGGGGTTCGCGGCGTCAGCAACACCACGAACGTGTGACGCGATCATCCACCCGGGTGCTGTGGCTACCACCCGGGCGTTGTTGCACCGGAATTCGCGCAGTAACCCTTAGTTACAAGGGCTACAGCCCCTGCCAGGCCGGCTTGGCGTCGTACACCTCGCGGTAGTGGTCCCGCCGAGTCAGCCCCGTCTCTGCAGGACCGTCGCACAACACCGTGACGTGCGGGTGCAGCTGCAGCACCGAGGCGGGGCACGAGGCGGAGACCGGGCCCTCGACGGCGGCGGCGAGCGCGGCCGCCTTGGCGGCGCCGGTGGCGAGGAGCAGCAGGTGGCGGGCGCGCAGGATGGTGCCGAGGCCCTGGGTGAGCACGTGGCGCGGGACCTCGTCGATCGAGCCGAAGAAGCGGGCGTTGTCGCGCCGGGTCTCCTCGGTCAGCGTCTTGAGGCGGGTCAGCGAGGCGAGCGAGGAGCCGGGCTCGTTGAAGGCCAGGTGGCCGTCGGAGCCGATGCCGAGGATCTGTACGTCGACGCCGCCCGCGGCGACCAGCGCCTCCTCGTAGCGAGCACCAGCGGTCGGCAGCCCGGCCAGCTCGGGCGAGGGCCCCTGCACGCGGTCGGCCGGGATGCCGAGCGGGTCGGTGAGCTCGCGGGCGATGGTGGCGCGGTAGCTCTCGGGGTGCCCGGCCGGGAGGCCGACGTACTCGTCGAGGGTGAAGCACCGCACTCCGTCGTACGACGGCCCGAGGCCCGCGTCGTACCGGCGGATCAGCTCCCGGTACGTCGGCAGCGGGGTCGACCCCGTCGCCAGCCCGAGCACGGCACCGCCCGCGCGGACCGCCGCCTCGACCACGTCCGCGCCCAGCGCGGCGACCTCGTCGGCCGAGGCCAGCGGCACGACCTCCATCAGCCCTCTCCCTCCAGCACTCCCAGCGATCCGTGCAGCAGCCGGCCGCCCACGATGGTGGCGACCACCTCCAGGTCGTCGTCGACGAGGGTCAGGTCGCCGCGCGCACTGGTGTGCAGCCGCCCGCGCGAGGCGTCGCCGACCAGGTCGGCGGCGACGGTCGTGCAGCACCCGACGACGTCGGCCAGCGACCACCCGGTTGCCGATCGCAGCACCCGCAGGCACTCCGGCAGCGAGGCGGCCGAGCCGGCGAGGGTGCCGTCCTCGAGCCGCACCGTCCCCTTCCGTACGACGACCGCCTGGTCCCCGAGCCGGGACGGCCCCTCCGGCATGCCGAGCGCGGCCGTGCAGTCCGTGACGGCCAGCAGCCGCGACGGGCCGAGCGCGCGGGCCCAGGCGGCGAGGGTGGTCGGGTGCAGGTGGTGGCCGTCGGCGATCACGCCCGCCACCAGCCGTGGGTCCGCCAGGCCGGCTCCCACCGGCCCCGGCGCGCGGCTGGCCATCGCGGGCATCGCGTTGCCGAGGTGCGTCAGCGACCGGGCGCCGCGCTCGACGGCCGCGGCCACCTGCTCGGCACTCGCCTCGGTGTGCCCGACCGCGACCAGCACACCGGCCGAGACCAGCGTCGAGATCACGTCGAGCGCGCCCCGCAGCTCGGGCGCGATGGTCACCATCGTCACGCCCGCCGAGCGCGACCAGTCCGCCACGACCTCCGGGGACGGCGGGACCAGCCAGGCAGCCGGGTGCGCGCCCTTGCGGGCCGGCGCGATCATCGGCCCCTCGAAGTGCAGGCCGAGCGGCCACGCTCCCGTCCAGCCCTCGGGCGGCCCCGCGGCGAGCGTCTCCAGCGCCACCGACCGGGCAGCGGGCGAGGAGGTGATGATCGTCGGCAGGAACGCGGTCACGCCGTACCTCGGCAGCGCCGCCGCCACCTCCCACAGCCGCGTCGGCTCGAGGGTGAGGTCGATGCCGGCCGCGCCGTTGACCTGGAGGTCGATGAGCCCGGGCAGGACGTGCAGTCCACTGGCGTCGTACGCCGGCCCGTCCGCGGGCCCGGACGCCATCACGCCGTCCACGATCGTCACCGCGACCGATCCCCCGACCACCCGCAGCGAGCCGGTCACGACGCCCCCAGCAGAGCGGCGCCGAGGGCGGCCACCGGCCGGTCGAGCGGCGCCAGCCGCAGCCGCCCGGCGAGGTCGAGCGAGCGCAGGAAGGGCGACGCCGCGGCCTGCTCGGCCAGCGCGACCGCGACCGCGACCCGCAGCCGCTCGCCCACCTGCGCGACCCCGCCACCGAGCACGACGACCGCGGGGTCGACGGTCAACGCGACCAGGCGTACGGCGTCCGCGACCCGGGCCGCGAACCGGTCCCGCACCACCGCGGCCTCCACCGAGCCGGCAGCCGCGGCGTCGAACAGTGCCTGCGCCGCGGGCTGCCCGTGGCCCGGCCACAGGGCGGCGATCGCCGAGCCGGAGGCGACCGTCTCGAGGCAGCCGACCTGACCGCACTCACAGCGCGGGCCCGCCGGGTCGACGGGGATGTGTCCGATCTCGCCGGCCGCGTTGCGCGATCCCCGCCGCAGTGCGCCGTCGAGGACCAGGGCCGCGGCGAGGCCGGTGCCGAGGCTGAGGTACCCGAGGTCGGTCTCCCCCAGTAGCGCCGCGGCGCCGAGGGCGGCGGCGTTGGCGTCGTTGTCGAGCACGATCCGGGCGCCGGTGGCCGCGGCGAGCCGTTCGCCGAAGGGGTACCCGTCGACCACGCCGAGGTTCACCGCGTGCCGCACGGTGCCGTGCCCGACGTCCACCAGGCCAGGGATCCCGACCCCGACCACGCCCGTCCCGAGCCCGCCGGCGGCCGCCCGCAGCTTCTCGACCACCTCGGTCGCCGTAGCGACCACCTGGTCGCCGCCGGTCGGGCTGGTGACCCGCACGGACGCGAGCACCTCGCCCTCCGCCGACGCCACGACCCCGAGGATCTTGGTGGCCCCGATGTCCAGACCCATGAGCACGCCGCTCACCTGCTCCAACCCGCCTCTCGAAGAAGTCCCCCCACCGCCGCGATCGACGGCTGCCCGTTGCCGCGGGTGCAGATCCGCGCGTGCGACGCGTCCTCCCACCCGATCCGGGGGCCGGGCCAGCCCCACTCGACCACGACCAGCGGCCCCGGGTGCGCGGCCAGCGCGGCCGCCACCTCGGGTCGCCGGTGCGCATCCCTGACCTGTACGACGACCGGCCCGGACGGCAGCGCCGCCCCGGCGTCGACGACCACGTCGGGCGACAGTCCCCATCGCCCCGCACCGACCGCGATGTTCGCCTCGGTCTCCACGCTCACGACGCGAGCGCCGGCCAGGTCCGGCAGCTGACCCTCGATCTCGCACGCCTGCCGGGCCGCCGCCACCAGGGCCTCGGGCTCCGGCAGCACCCCGGGCACGCCGCCGGCACGCCGGATCCGCCCCGCCCGCGCCGCGGCCTCGACCAACCGGGCGGCGGGCAGCCGCCCGGACTCGACCGCGGCCACGACCGCCGCCTGGACCTCGCGCACCAGGGACGCGGGCTTGTCGGGACCGATGCAGAGCAGGTCGCAGCCGGCGGCGAGCGCGCGCACCGCCGCCTCGGGGATCCCGCGGCCGGCAGAGGCCCCCGCCATGTCGAGCGCGTCGCTGACGATCGCGCCGTCGTAGCCCAGGTCGTCGCGCAGCAACGACAGCACCGGCGCAGACAACGTCGCCGGGAGGTCGGCATCCACCGCCGGGAAGAGGATGTGCGAGGTCATCACGGATGCCGCACCGGCCTCGACCGCGGCCGCGAAGGGCACCAGCTCCCGCCCCCGCACCAGCGATGCCTCAGCAGGGAGGACCGGCAGGGTCAGGTGACTGTCCTGACCGGTGTCGCCGTGCCCGGGGAAGTGCTTCACGCAGGCCGCGACACCGGCCTCCTGCAGCCCCGACACCCACGCGACCACGTGCCGCGCCACCAGCACCGGGTCAGCACCGAAGCTGCGGGTGCCGATCACCGGGTTGTCGGGGTTGCTGTTGACGTCGGCGACCGGGCCGAGGGCGAGGTCGATCCCGACGGACGCGAGCTCCGCGCCGACCGCGAGGCCGACCGACCGGGTCAACGCCACCGAGTCCACGGCGCCCAGCACCGCCGCGCCGGGCACCGGGCTCGCCGTGCGCGTGTGCAGGCGGGTGACGTCGCCGCCCTCCTCGTCCGTGGCGACCAGCGCCGACGGCCGGCAGCCCCGGATCTCCCGCACCAGCTCGGCGACGGAGTCGAGGGTGCCGGTCAGGTTGGAGCCGAACAGGCAGGTCCCGCCGAGACCCTCCTCCAGCAGCCGCGCCCACTCCTCGGTGAGCGCCGGGCCCGCGAAGGACGCCAGCTGCACCTCGAGCGCGAGGCGCTCGACACCGGCATTCATCCCTTCACCGCGCCCGCGGTCAGGCCGGTCACCATCCGGCGCTGGACCAGCAGGAAGAACACGATGACCGGGATCGTGATCAGCGTCGACGAGGCCATGATCGCGCCCCAGTCGACGCCGCGGCTGCGCGCGTCGGTGAACGCCACCAGCCACACCGGCAGCGTCTTGCTGCCCGGGTCGGTCATCACGACCACGGCGAGCGTGAACTCGTTCCAGGCCTGGATGAAGCCGAAGACGCCGGTGGCCACCAGGCCCGGCGCGAGCAGCGGCAGGGTCACCCGGAAGAACGCCCCCGTGCGCGAGCAGCCGTCCATCATGGCGGCCTCCTCGAGCTCGCGCGGCACCCCGTCGACGAACCCGCGCAGGGTCCACACGGTGAACGGCAGCACGCCCGCGACGTACACCAGCGTCAGGCCGACCACCGAGTTGAGCAGGCCCATCCCGTCGAGCATCTTGTACTGGCTGATGAACAGCGCCTCGGCCGGGATCATCTGGATGAGCAGCAGCGTGAGGATGAAGGTACGCCGCCCGCGGAACCGGAACCTGCTCACGGCGACCGCCGCCAGGAAGGCGAACAGGATCGCCACGACCACGGTCAGCAGGGTGACGCTGAGGCTGGTCACCATCGCGTCGCCGAAGCCGTCGTTCCCGAGGACCTTGCGATAGTTGGCGAGGGTCCCGTGCCACGGGAACAGCACCGGGTCCTCGCCCTTGATTCGGTTGCGCGGCAGGAACGAGCGACTGACCATCCAGTAGACCGGGAACACGCAGGCGAGCAGGACCAGGATGCCGACCAGGTCGGCGCCGATCCGCACCGCTATGGGCGTACGGCGAGCCATCAGTCGTCCTCCTGCTTGATCATCAGCCGGACGTACGGCGCGGTCAGCACGACCGTCAGCACGAGCATGAACATCGCTGCGGCCGCGGCCGTGCCGAAGTCCCCACCCTTGATGCCGAGCGTGTAGATGTAGGTGCCCAGCAGGTTGGTGTCGGTGCTGACCCCGCCGGCCTTCTGGAGGGTGTAGATCTGGGTGAACACCCGCAGGTCCCAGATCACCTGCAGCAGGACGACGACCAGCAGCACCGGCCGGATCGCCGGAAGCACGACGTGGACGAACCGCTGCCACGGCGTGGCGCCGTCGATCTCGGCGGCCTCGACCACGTCCTCGGGGACCTGGGTCAGCGCGGCGTACAGCGTGAACACGACGAAAGGCACGCTCATCCAGACGACGATGATCGTGGCGACCAGGAAGAACGACCACGGGTCGAGCAGCCAGCCGTGGCCCTCGAAGTCGCCGCCCGCCTTGGTGAGCAGCCAGTTGACGACGCCGTACTCGGTGTCGAACAGGAACTGCCACACGGTCATCGCCGCCACGACCGGCATCGCCCACGCCAGCAGGAGCCCGCACTGGGCGAGGATCCGCACCGACCGGCTCATCCGCGCCATCAGCAGCGCCAGGCCCAGCCCGATCGCGAAGGTGAGGCCGGCGTTTACGAAGCAGAACGCGATCGTGCGGAGCACGACGACCCACAGCTGGCTGTCGGTCAGCAGGTCGACATAGTTGTCCAGGCCGTTCCAGGCCGGCGGCCGGCCGAACTGCTGGGCCAGCCCGAACTCCTGCAGCGACAGCACCACCTGGCGCACCAGCGGGTAGCCGAGCGCGAGGGCCAGCAGCGTGGCCGCGGGAAGCACGAGGCCCAGCGGGAGGCTGGTACGACGAGCGGCGGGGCGGGGCACGACATTCCTCTCGGGGGCAGGGGCGGACGGCACGGTGTCCGGCCGACTGGGGGCCGGCCGGACACCGTCGATCATGTCGCTCAGTTGAGCTCGGCGTCGATCTGCTCGTCAGCGGCGGCCGCTAGCTTCTTCACGTCGCCGCCCTGCGCGATCTTGCTGTAGAGGTCCTCGAGCACGAACTTGCCCTCGACGGTGGCCCAGTTGGCGGCCGGCGGGGTGAGCTTGGCGTTCGACGCGGCCGCGATGGTGGCCTGGGCGAACTCGTCGTCGCCGAGCTTGGCGGCGTACGACTCCCGGGCCGGAGTGAGGCCGGCCTCGGCGAGGATCGTCTGGTAGTCCTCGCTCAGCATCAGCGAGACGACGTCGCGCGAGAGGTCCTGGTTGGGCGACTTCGCGGAGATCGCGATGTTGGAGCCGCCCAGGAGCACCGGAGCGGGCTCGCCGTCACTGCCCGGGAGGGCGAAGACGCCGACCTGCTCGGCGAGGTCGGGGCAGCCGCTCTCGGGATCGGTGAGCATCCCCTCGACCCAGCCGGGGCGCGACATCATGCCGATCTTGCCGGCGCAGAAGGGAGTGACCGGGTCGGACTCGTTGGCGTCGGCAGGAGCACCGGAGGCCGAAGCGTAGAGGTCCTGGAAGGTCTCCAGGCCCTTGATCGAGTCCGGCGTGGACAGCGTCGCCTTCCAGCCGTCCCCGTCGGGCTCGGCGAAGTCGCCGCCGGCGTCCCACAGGAACGCCGCGCCGTCGCGCCAGTCCTTGCCGGGCAGCCAGTAGCCCGAGAAGTCGGCCTGTCCGCTGTCCTGCTTGAGCTTCTTCGCAGCGGCGATGAAGTCGGCCATCGTCGCCGGGACCTCGGTGATGCCGGCCTTCTCGAAGAGGTCCTTGCGGTAGAAGACGTACGTCGAGCCCGCGTAGTAGGGCACCGCATAGGTCTTGCCGTCGACCGATCCGGCCTCGACGAAGCCGGGCAGCAGGTCGTCGCCGCCGAGATCGGGGAGGTCGCCGCTGAGGTCGCTGAACGCGCCCACGGTGGTGAACGTGGCGGCCTGGGTGTTGCCGACCTCGACCACGTCGGGGGTCTGGTCGGCGGAGGTGAGCGCGGTGGTGAGCCGCTCGACGAGGCCCTCCCACTCCTGCTGCTCGATCGTGAGGGTGGAGCCGGGGTGCTCCTTCTCGAAGGTCTCCTTGAGCCACGTCCGGGCGGAGTCCGGGGTGTCGGCGCCGTTGAGCCACACCGTGATCTCGGCCTTGTCGGGGCCGCCGCCGGCGTCCTCCTTGTCGGAGCCGCAGGCACTGGTCACGCCCAGCAGGGCGGTGATGGCTGCGACGGCCACGCTCTTCGTGGCCAGGGTCTTGTTGAGTCGCACCGCTAGTTTCCCTTCGATCTTCCTCATGGTTCAGGACACCCCCAGCTCGCCGGCGAGCACCACGCCCGTGGCTCCGGCGAGCACGCCGTCGTCGCCGAGGGACGACGTACGGACGACGAACTGCTGGGCCGACACCGGCATCACCCGGTCCCGGACCGCTTGCTCGGCCACGCGGGCCAGCGGCTCGACCAGGTCGGCCGGTCCGCTGAGCACCACCTCGCCGAGGTTGAGCGTGGCCACGACCGGCGCGAGCGCCTGGCCGAGGCGGGCGCCCGCGTCGGCGAGCACCGCGTCGACACCGGTACCCGCGGCAGAGGCGGCGGCGAGCTCGCGCCGCAGCCGGGGTACGGCGAGGTAGGTCTCCAGGCAGCCCGGCCGGCCGCAGCCGCACAGCGGGCCGTCCGGGTCGACCTGGACGTGGCCGATCTCGCCGGCGGCCCCGCCCTGCCCGTGCAGCAGAGCGCCGTTGATCACCAGGCCGGCACCGAGACCGGTGCTGAGCCGGAGGAGCAGCAGTCCGCCCTCGCCGCGACTGCCGAACACGAACTCCCCCATCACGGCGGTGTTCGCGTCGTTGGCGACGTAGACCGGCAGGTCCAGCCTGGCTGCCAGGTCGTCGGCCAGGTGCAGGTCGTGCCAGCCGAGGTTGGGCGCGTCGAGGACGACGCCCTCGGGCGTGACCACGCCGGGCGTCGCGACCGCGACCCCGAGCAGCGGGCGGCTGCTCCGCGCGATCAGGTCGGCGGCGAACTCCCGCACCAGCGCCACCGCGTCGGCACCGGTGCGCCCCTCACGCGGCCGGGCGTCGCGGAGCACGACCTGGCCCTCGAGGGTGAGGACCGCGCCGGCCACCTGGTCGTCGACGGACAGGTCGATGGCGACCACGTGCTTGGCGTCGGCGACCAGCCCGACCAGTGTCGGCGGCTTGCCCACGCGGCTCTCGCTCGGCGTACCGAGCTCCTCGACCAGGCCCTCACCCAGCAGCTCGGCGACCAGGTCGGACACCGTGACCCGGGTCAGACCGCTGCTGCGGGCCAGGTCCGCACGACTGGCCGGGCCGGCCGCGAACAGCTCCTGGAGCAGCATCGAGCGGTGGTGGCGACGGGAGTCGGCACGGTCGAGCTTGATCCGCTCTCGGGGCGACCGGGAGGTCGGGCTGCGCCAGGACATGTTTGTTAGTTCAGCACACTTACATATACCCTCGCAAGGGCAGAATGCGATCCAGGTCACAGTGATTCGCACGGACCCAGTCGAGGAGCAGCGATGGCCAGCATCACCTTCGAGGGCGCGCAGCGGTGGTACGCCGGCGCGGACGCCCCCGCCGTACCCGGCATCGACCTCGTGGTCGAGGGCGGCGAGTTCCTCGTCCTGGTCGGGCCCTCGGGCTGCGGCAAGACCACCACCCTACGGATGCTCGCGGGCCTCGAGGAGGTCGACGCGGGCCGGATCCTGATCGGCGAGCGCGACGTCACCCGGCTCGCTCCCAAGGACCGCGACATCGCGATGGTCTTCCAGAGCTATGCGCTCTACCCCCACAAGACGGTGCGCGAGAACCTCGGCTTCGCGCTCAAGATCGCCAAGGTCGAGCGCGCGGAGCGCGAGCGCCGGGTCGCCGACGCGGCCGCCCTGCTCGGCCTCACCGACCTGCTCGACCGCAAGCCCAAGCAGCTCTCCGGCGGCCAGCGGCAGCGGGTGGCGATGGGCCGCGCGATCGTCCGCTCCCCCCAGGTGTTCTGCATGGACGAGCCGCTGTCCAACCTCGACGCCAAGATGCGGGTGCAGACCCGCAGCGACATCGCCCGGCTGCAGCGCGAGCTCGGCGTCACCACCGTCTACGTCACCCACGACCAGGTCGAGGCGATGACCATGGGCGACCGGGTGGCCGTGATGGACGGAGGCGAGATCCAGCAGGTCGACGCACCCCTCGCGCTCTACGACCGTCCCGCCAACCTGTTCGTCGCCGGCTTCATCGGCTCGCCGCAGATGAACCTGATGAGCGCCAAGCCCGGCGGTGACGACGGCCTCACGATCGGCGGGTACGCCGTCCCCCTCGACCCGCGCACCCGCGCCGCCCTCACCCCCGAGGTGACCGTCGGCGTGCGTCCCGAGGCCTGGCAGCTCGTCGAGCCCGGCGCGGGCATCCCGGTCCGGGTCAGCCTGGTCGAGGAGCTCGGCTCGGACGGCTTCGCCCACGGCACCGCCGACCTCGGCGACGGCACCGCCGACCTCGCCGTACGACTCCCCTCGCGCGGGCACGTCGGGCCCGACGACGTGCTCCACGTCGCGGTCCCCGCGGGCGCGGCGCACGTCTTCGACACGGTCAGCGGACGACGCCTCAGTCCCTGATTCCGTCGGAGGGATGTCCTAGCGTGGAGGGGTGAGCAGCGCGACGCGCCAGCAGCACCGGACCCTGTGGGAGGAGGGCCATCGTCCCGGCCGGGAGGTGGCCTCGCTGGTGGTCGCTCTCCTGCTCAGCGCGACCGTGCTCGACCTGGTGCTCTCCGAGGGACTCGGGCTGTTCTTCGACCTGGCGTTCGTGTCGCTGTGCGTGGGCGCCGCGCTCGCCGTCCGACCGCTCGACTTCTTCCTGGTCGGCGTGCTGCCGCCGCTGGCGATGGCCTTGGTCGTGCTGCTGCTCGCCATCAGCGACCGCGACAGCATCGCCCGCGCCGACGACGGTCTGGTCCAGGCCGTGCTGGCCGGGCTCTCGCGCCACGGCATCGCCCTCGCGCTCGGCTATGCCGCCTGCCTGGGCCTGCTCGCGCTGCGCCGCTCGTTCGTCGAGCGGCACCCACGCTGAGCCTGCATGCACCGATTTGCGGCGAGCGGAGCGTCACCAGATGGGTGTGATGGCAAGGCGTCCGGCGCGAAGCCAGACTGGGCGTCTGTCGAGCGTCGGCAACGCAGCCAGCGCGCCCATGTGGGGGCGCTCCGCCGCTGGAAATCGGTGAATGCAGGCTGAGCGCCGGTCAGAACCGGTCCGGGTCCCCCGCGCCGCGCCGGATCACCTCGGGGTAGCCCTCGGACCAGTCGACGACGGTGGTCGGCTCGGGCTTGACCTCGCCGGCCTCGACGACGATGTCGACCTCGTGGTCGAGGTCCTCCTTGATCTCCCAGCCCATGGTCCGCGGCTCGGTCTCGCCGGGCAGGATCAGCGTGGAGCTGAGCAGCGGCTCACCGAGCTCCTCGAGCAGTGCCTGCACGAAGGTGTTCTCGGGGATGCGTACGCCGACGGTCTTCTTCTTCGGGTGCAGCAGCCGCTTCGGCACCTCGGGCATCGCGGTCAGGATGAACGTGTAGGGCCCCGGGGTCGCCGATCGGATCGCCCGGAACGCGGAGTTGTCGACGTGGACCAGCTGGCCGAGCTGCGAGAAGTCGCGGCACATCAGGGTGAAGTGGTGCTTGTCGTCGAGGCCGCGGATCTTGAGGATCCGGTCGCGGCCCTCGCGGTTTCCGATCCGGCAGCCCAGCGCGTAGCCGGAGTCGGTCGGGTACGCGATCAGCGCGTCGTCCTGCAGCGCGGCGACGATCTGCTGCAGAGTGCGCGGCTGCGGGTTGTCCGGGTGGACGTCGAGGTAGCGGGCCATGCTCAGAGCCGGACCGCGGTCTTGGTGCTGCGCCCGGCGGCCTTGAGGTCGCGGTGCAGCTCCTTGGGGAGCGAGAAGGCGAGGGTCTCCTCGGCCGTCTGCACCGCGCGGGCATCCGGGTAGCCGCGCTCGGCGAGATGGGCCAGGACCTCGGTGACGAGGTGGTCGGGGACCGAGGCGCCCGAGGTGACGCTGACCGTCGCGGCGCCGTCGAGCCAGGACTCGTCCAGCTCGGACACGTCGTCGATGCGGTACGACGCCTTGGCGCCGGCCTCGAGCGCGACCTCGACCAGGCGCACCGAGTTGGAGGAGTTGGCCGAGCCGACCACGATCACCAGGTCGGCGGCCGCGCCGATCTCCTTGACCGCGACCTGGCGGTTCTGGGTGGCGTAGCAGATGTCGTCGCTGGGCGGGTCCTCGAGCTGCGGGAACTTGGCCCGGAGGCGGCGTACGGTCTCCATGGTCTCGTCGACGCTCAGCGTGGTCTGCGAGAGCCAGGCGAGCTTCGCGTCGGCGGGGAACTCCAGCTTCGCGACGTCGTCGGGGTGCTCGACCAGGACGGTCTGCTCGGGCGCCTCGCCCGCAGTGCCCTCGACCTCCTCGTGGCCAGCATGCCCGATGAGCAGGATGGTGTAGCCGTCGGCGGCGAAGCGGACCGCCTCGCGGTGCACCTTGGTCACCAGCGGGCAGGTCGCGTCGATGGTCTTCAGGTCGCGCTCGGCGGCCTCGCTCACGACGGCCGGGGAGACACCGTGGGCGGAGAACACCACCCGGGCCCCCGCCGGGACCTCCTCGAGCTCCTCGACGAAGATCGCGCCGCGGGCCTCGAGGTTGGCCACGACGTGCTTGTTGTGGACGATCTGCTTGCGGACGTAGACGGGGGAGCCGTAGAGGTCCAGCGCCTGCTCGACGGTGACGACCGCGCGGTCGACGCCGGCGCAGTAGCCGCGGGGCGCCGCGAGCAGCACCTCGCGCTCGCTGTCCTCGAGCCGGCGCGGCGTTCCCAGGTCGATCGTCATGGCCCCCAGTCTACGGAGGCCGCGCCGACGACGGGAAAAGCACGACGGCCCGCCACCCTCGCGGGTGACGGGCCGTCGGAGAGCCTGGGCTCAGGCCTTGTCGGCGTCCTCGGCGGACTCCTCGGCGGGCGCCTCCTCGGCAGCCTCCTCGGTGACCTCCTCGGTGACCTCGGCCTCGGCCTCGGCCTCGGGGGCCTCGACCTCAGCGGCCTCGGTCTCCTCGACCTCGGTCACCTCGGCCTCGGGGGCCTCCTCGACCGGAGCGGCCGGAGCAGCCTTGGCAGTCTTGGGAGCGGCCGGCGTGAACGCCTCGGTGACCAGCTCGATGACCGCCATGGGGGCGTTGTCGCCCGCACGGTTGCCGATCTTGGTGATCCGGGTGTAGCCACCCGGACGGTCGGCGAAGGTCGGCGCGATGTCCGCGAACAGCGTGTGCACGACACCCTTGTCGCGGATGTCCTTGAGGACCTCGCGGCGCTGGTGCAGCGGGTTCTCGCCGGCGTGGGCCTTCTTCGCCTTGGTGATCAGCTTCTCGGCGTAGGGACGCAGCGTGCGCGCCTTGGCCTCGGTGGTCGTGATCCGGCCGTGCTCGAAGAGCGAGGTGGCCAGGTTCGACAGGATGAGGCGCTGGTGCGCGGCGCTACCGCCGAGGCGGGGGCCCTTCTTGGGCTTGGGCATTGCTTCTCTCGATTCTCCCCGGCCGTGTCAGGTACCGGGGTAGGTGTGTCCCGGACGGGACGGATCAGATCAGAACTCCTCGGACTCGATGAACGACTCGTCGTCGTCCTCGTCGTCCGAGTAGTTGGCCAGGGCGGCCGACGGGTCGAAGCCCGGGGCACTGTCCTTGAGGGACAGACCCATCTCGTGGAGCTTGGCCTTGACCTCGTCGATGGACTTCGCACCGAAGTTGCGGATGTCCAGCAGGTCCTGCTCCGAGCGGCTGATGAGCTCACCCACGGTGTGGATGCCCTCGCGCTTGAGGCAGTTGTAGGACCGCACGGTCAGCTGGAGGTCCTCGACCGGGAGGGCGAGGTCCGCGGCGAGCTGCTCGTCGACGGGCGAGGGGCCGATGTCGATGCCCTCGGCCTCGACGTTGAGCTCGCGGGCCAGGCCGAAGAGCTCGACCAGCGTCTTGCCGGCCGACGCGATGGCGTCGCGGGGCAGGATCGACGGCTTGGTCTCGACGTCGATGACGAGCTTGTCGAAGTCGGTGCGCTGCTCGACACGGGTGGCCTCGACCTTGTAGGTCACCTTGAGGACCGGGCTGTAGATCGAGTCGACCGGGATCCGGCCGATCTCGTTGTCGGCGCCCTTGTTCTGGACGGCCGAGACGTAGCCGCGGCCCCGCTCCACGACGAGCTCGAGCTCGAGCTTGCCGTTGTCGGAGAGGGTGGCGATCTTCAGGTCGGGGTTGTGGACCTCGACGCCGGCCGGCGGCGCGATGTCGGCACCCGTGACGTCACCGGCACCCGACTTGCGCAGGTACATGGTGACCGGCTCGTCGTGCTCGGAGGAGACGACGAGGCCCTTGAGGTTGAGGATGATCTCGGTGACGTCTTCCTTGACGCCCTCGATGGTCGAGAACTCGTGGAGGACGCCGTCGATCTTGATGCTCGTGACCGAGGCACCGGGGATCGAGGAGAGGAGGGTACGACGCAGCGAGTTGCCGAGCGTGTAGCCGAAGCCGGGCTCGAGGGGCTCGATGACGAAGCGCGACCGGAACTGGTCGACGGTCTCCTCCGACAGGGTGGGGCGCTGTGCGATGAGCACTTGTTTCGTTCCTTTCCGGGCCGACCGCTATATGAGGACCCAGACGTGGTGCGGATGGAGAAGAGGGTCTGCGGGATGACGCGTGCCCGCCCCGGCTCCTCACGTGGTGAAGGTGGACCGGGACGGGCTCGCGATCACTTCTTGGAGTAGTACTCCACGATGAGCTGCTCCTGGATCGGCATGTCGATCTGCTCGCGCACGGGGACCTGGTGGACCAGGACGCGCATGCGGTTCGGGAGCGCCTCGAGCCAGGCCGGCACGATCCGCTCGCCGTGGGTCTCGCGAGCCACGATGAACGGGGTCATCTCGAGCGACTTCTCGCGCACGTCGATGATGTCGTACTGGGTGACCTGGAACGACGGGATGTCGACCTTCTTGCCGTTGACCAGGAAGTGACCGTGGGTCACCAGCTGGCGGGCGTGGCGGCGCGTGCGGGCGAAGCCGGCACGGTAGACCACGTTGTCGAGACGGCACTCGAGGAGCTGGAGCAGGTTGTCGCCGGTCTTGCCCTGGCGACGCGCAGCCTCCTCGTAGTAGCGGTGGAACTGCTTCTCCAGCACGCCGTAGGTGAAGCGGGCCTTCTGCTTCTCCTGCAGCTGGTTGCGGTACTCGCTCTCCTTGACCCGCGCGCGGCCGTGCTGGCCCGGGGGGTAGGGGCGCTTCTCGAAGGCAGCGTCGCCGCCGACGAGGTCGACGCCGAGACGGCGCGACTTCTTGGTCAGGGGTCCGGTGTAACGGGCCATTGAAGTTCTCCTTTAAGTCTTTTCCGGTGGTTGAGGAGGTCGCGCAGCGACCGTCTCGAAACCCTCAGACGCGACGGCGCTTCGGCGGGCGGCAGCCGTTGTGCGGGGCGGGGGTCACGTCCTGGATGGTGCCGACCTCGAGGCCGATCGCACCCAGCGAACGGATCGCCGTCTCGCGGCCCGAGCCCGGGCCCTTGACGAAGACGTCGATCTTCTTCATGCCGTGCTCCATCGCCCGACGGCCAGCGGCCTCGGCGGCCATCTGAGCGGCGTACGGGGTGGACTTGCGGGAGCCCTTGAAGCCGACGGTGCCGGCAGAGGCCCACGAGATCACCGCACCGGTCGGGTCGGTGATCGTGACGATCGTGTTGTTGAACGTGCTCTTGATGTGGGCCTCGCCCTGAGCGACGTTCTTCTTCTCCTTGCGGCGCACCTTCTTGGCGCCCGCGCGAGCCTTGGGAGGCATGCGTTATCTCCTTGAGAAAGCTGGTCGTGAGGCAGTGTCGAGCCGGAGGCTCAGATCACTTGGCCTTCTTCTTGCCGGCAACCGTGCGCTTCGGGCCCTTGCGGGTGCGAGCGTTGGTCTTGGTGCGCTGACCGCGGACCGGAAGGCCCATACGGTGACGGCGACCCTGGTAGCTGCCGATCTCGATCTTGCGGCGGATGTCGGCCTGAACCTCGCGACGGAGGTCACCCTCGATCTTGAAGTTCGCCTCGATCTCGTCGCGGAGCTTGACCAGCTCCTCGTCACCCAGCTCGTGCACGCGGAGGTCCGGGCTGACGCCGGTGGCCTCCAGCAGCTGCTGGGCGCGGGTACGGCCGATGCCGTAGATGTAGGTGAGAGCGACCTCGATGCGCTTGTCGCGCGGCAGGTCCACTCCGACGAGGCGAGCCATGACGGCTCCTTTCGAACAGTTGCGGTGGTGTGGTCGTGATGCGTCCGGGCGGTTCGTTCGTTGCACCCAGCTCCGGCCATCCGCACCGGAGGTGGTTCGCCGTCGTGCGACGGCTAAGCGATCACGTTGATGAGTTATTCAGTTGTGTCTCGAGACGGTCGCTGCGCGACCTCCTCGACAACCAGCCGGGCTCAGCCCTGGCGCTGCTTGTGGCGCGGGTTCTCGCAGATCACCATGACGCGGCCGTGGCGACGGATCACCTTGCACTTGTCACAGATCGGCTTCACGCTCGGGTTGACCTTCATGTCAGCCCTTTCTTGCTAGTGGCGGAACAGGTGAGCGGTGGCTCACTTGTAGCGGTAGACGATCCGGCCGCGCGAGAGGTCGTACGGCGAGAGCTCCACCACCACGCGGTCCTCAGGGAGGATCCGGATGTAGTGCTGGCGCATCTTGCCGCTGATGTGAGCCAGGACCTTGTGGCCGTTGCTCAGCTCGACGCGGAACATGGCGTTCGGAAGGGCCTCCACGACGGAGCCCTCCATCTCGATGACGCCTTCTTTCTTCGCCATGTCTCACAATCTGCTCGGGGATGTTGTGTCTACCGGTGGTCCGGGAACCTCTCGTCCGCCCTCGGGCGACCGAGTGGACCTCGTGGGCCGTGCACCACACACAGAACCCACGTTGGACCGACACGCCAGTCTATGTGCTGGCGACAACGAACTCCCAATTGACGCGGCTCAGCCGGTCGGGACGGCGTAGGCGTCGGCGATCCGGGCGGCGGTGTCGACCAGTCGCGCCCGGTCGAGTGTGAGCCCGCCCCCGGTGGCGCCGGCCGAGACGAGGACGTGCAGGCCGTCGTCGCCGGTGAGGGAGACCAGGTCGACCTGCACCTGGGTCCCGGGGTCCTCCGTGACGACCATCCGGGCCGGGGCACCGCCGGGCAGCGCGGTCTCCTCGACCGTCGGCGCCGGGTCGCGGTCCGCGAACACCTGGTTGGCCGCGACGTCGAGGTCGCCGTCGGCGCCGGTCAGCGGCGCCCACTCCACCACGAGGAGGGTGTCGCCGAGGTCGGTGGCCGAGCACGACGTACCGCCGTCGTCGGTGGGGTCCGCCTCGACCTGCAGGGGTACGCCGAGCCACTCCCCCAGGTCGGCGTCGCTCACCCGCTCGCAGCCGAAGGCGGCGGTCGGCGAGGCCGTCGGCGTCGGTGTGGCCGAGGGCCGCGACGGCGGCTCGTCGTCGGCGGAGCAGCCTGTAACGCCGAGGACCGCGAACGCGAGGGCGGCGGCGAGACTGGCCTCAGCGCGCACGACCGGCCCCGTCGTCACCGTCGTCGGCGGCCAGCCGGGCCACCTCGGCGGCCAGGCCCCGGCCCTGCGCGGCCATCGCCGTGAACAGCAACCGGGTCCCGCCGTCGTGGTCCGACGGGCGGACCCACACGTCGGTCCAGGTCAGTCGGCCCTCGTGCACCCGGCGGTGCAGGGAGCGCAGCACCAGCGGCGCGTCCTCGGCACCGGCGATCGCTTCGAAGAGCGCGACGGTCGTCGGGTCGATGCCCTCGGCGAGGCGGCGCTCCTCACCCTCGGCGGCGAGGTCGTCGACGACGTCGAGGACCTCGGTGAGGCGCCGGTCGACGTCGACCGACGCGAGGTCGAGCAGGCTCGCGCCGCGCTCGTCGGGCGGCGGCGCAGAGGCGTCGTAGTGCCCGGTCATCGGCTCGGCAGGGGGTCGTCGTTGGTGGTCGTGGTGATCATCCAGCCCGGGGCGCCGTTCTCGGGAGTCCAGCCGGGCGGCCGCCCCTGCCCCGGCCCGTTGTTGGTCGGGTCGCAGTCCGGGTCGTAGTAGGGCTCGGTGTAGTCGGAGTCCTCGACCAGGTCTCCGGACGCGGAGTCGAGGTTCTCCTCGGCCGCGCCGCCGTCCTTGCCGAAGTCGGGAAGGATGTCCTCGATCTTCTCCCGGATCTTCGCCGGGTCGATGTCGGGGGCCCCGCCCAGCGGCGTGCCGAGGTCGACCGACGGGAGGGCCTGGACGAAGTCGAGGATCTCCTTGAACGCCTTGATCCGCTCGCCCTGGGTGCGGCACCACTCCTCGACGGCGTCCTTGAGGTCGAAGCAGGCGTTGATCGTGTTGATGACGTACTCCACGTCGTCGATGACCTCGGTGATCGCGCCCAGCCCCTTGTCGATGAGGTCCTGGGCGAGCGACAGGGCGCCCCACCAGCCGCGACCCCAGCGCGCCAGCTTGGTGGAGAGCCGGAGCAGCCGCTCGCCGAGCTCGACCAGCGCCTTCTCGACCCGGATCGCGATCTTCTCGGAGATCCGGGCGACGTAGTCGAAGACGACCGAGCCCTTGGACACCACCCCGCCCATGCCCCGCACCGCGAGGTCGTACAGGCCGAGCTGCGCACCCATCGTGACGCCGACCTCGCCACCGATCGTGAGCGCCTGGTTGAGGCCGATCACGCCGAAGTTGTGCCCCCAGGTCTTCATCGCCGTGCCGAAGGTCTGGCAGGCCTCGGCGTTCTGCTTGATCCGCAGGTAGTCCCCGGAGAGGGGGTAGACGACGTACTGGTCGAGGCTCGTGGTCGGCAGGGACGGGATCGGCCGGCCCAGGCCGACGCTGTCAGCCACACCGTTGACCCAGTCGATCGCCGAGTTGCACGCGTCGCGCACGGTGTCGAACGTCTCCGAGGCGGTGATGAACGCCGGGTCGTGGCCCTTGCCGCGGCTCTGCTCGGCCGGCGCGTCGAGCGGGAGCTCCTCCTCGATCGTCTTCCAGGTCATTTCGAGTCCACCAGGTCGAGGTAGGCCTGCAAGAACGCGTGCAGCTGCTGGCCGTCGGCGGTCTCGTAGTCCTTGGCCGACAGGGCGACCGCCGCCGTCAGGCTCTTCCACCGCTCCTGGAAGCCGGTCTTCACGTCGTCGATGACGCCGCTGCACTCCTTGAGCGCGTCGGAGATCGGCTTGAGCACGCTGACGCCGGTCAGCGGGATCTCGTACTCGAACGCCGTCGAGTTGAACACCTCGTCGGTCGCGTACGTCGCGACGTCCTCGATCTGACCGCCGACCGTGTCCATGTCGGTCAGCAGGCGCTGCATGAGCTCCCACTTGATCCACATGACGCCGATCTCCGCGGGTGTCTTCCCGCCCCCCATGTTCCGCTCCTGCCCGAGTCGATGTCGTCCGAGGACCAGCGTGACCGCGAGAGCCCGGTTCAAACCCCGGCAGTGGCCCCCAGGAGCTCGAGGGTACGCACCCGGGCCGGCGAGGTCCGCGGGTCGGTACCGCGGCGGGCGCCGGCGACCGGGTTCACCATCACCTCGTCGACGCCGTACGACGCCGCGAGGTCGGCCAGCTCGGCCCGGGCGCCAGCGGCGTCGCCGATCACCCAGCGCTGGCGCATGGCGTCGACCAGGCCCTCGTGGGCCTCGGGCAGTCCTGCCTCGACGATGGTCTCGGCGTCCTCGACGGTGCGCTGGGCGACCAGCGGCTGGCCGGTGCGCAGGGCGAGCATCTGCAGCAGCTGGGGCAGCGCCAGCCGCTGCGCGTCCTCGGCGGTGTCGGCGACCGACGCGTTGACGGTGAGGAAGGTGCGCGGCTCCGCCAGCTCCGGCGAGGGCTGGAAGGTCGAGCGGTAGAGCTCGAGCGCCTCCGCGGTGCCGGAACCGGAGAAGTGGTGGGCGAACACGTACGGCATGCCCTTGGCGGCAGCCAGGCGCGCGGAGTAGTCGGAGGAGCCGAGCAGCCAGATCTGCGGGACCGACTGCGCCGCCGGCGTCGCCCTGAGGACGTGCTGTGAGCCGCGCAGGGCCAGCCCGACCCCGGCCGGCTCCATCATGGCGAGCACGTTGTCGACGTACTCCGGGAAGTGGGTGACCGCCTCGTCGCTGACCCCGCCCGCGCCGTGGCGCAGCGCCCAGCTGGTCACCGGGTCGGTGCCGGGCGCGCGGCCGATGCCGAGGTCGATCCGGCCCGGGAAGGCCGCCTCGAGCAGCGCGAACTGCTCGGCGACCACCAGCGGTGCGTGGTTGGGCAGCATCACGCCGCCCGAGCCGACGCGGATCCGCTCGGTCGCAGACGCGACCAGGCCGATGACGACCGGCGGGTTGGTCGCCGCGACGGCCGGCATGTTGTGGTGCTCGGCGAGCCAGAAGCGGCGGTAGCCGAGCCCGTCGGCCGCGCGGGCCAGGTCCAGGGTCGCCGCGAGGGCGTCGCCGGTGGACTGGTCGCTGCGGACGGGGACGAGGTCGAGGACGGAGAGCGCGAGAGACATCACCCCTGACAAGGCTTTTCGGCCCTCGGTCATTCCCGATTGTGGGTCGGGATGGGCGCGGGGTGGGCGCGGGGTTGATGCGTCTCGTGACCGACTCACGGTGTTTGTTTTGGCGCTCGCTGCGCTCGCGCATGTCGCGCGCCCTTTTGCGCGTGATCTTCCCTCGCTGCGCTCGCTTCCTCGCTGGCGCTCGGTCGCTCGCTCCACTCAGTCCAGATCACGCGGGGCGCCCGACGAGATTCAGCCGAACGACGTCCGTGCGCGCAAGACATTCAGCCGAACCCGTCGCGCGCGCCGCGTTGCCTGGACGGAGCGGAGCGAGCGCAAGCGAGCGCAGCGGAGGAAGGCAACGCGTCAAAGCGCGCGCGACATGCGCGAGCGAAGCGAGCGCCAAACCAACACCGTGATCCGCTCGCGCAGCGCACCAGCCCTGAGCGGTCTCCCCTAGTCAGACACAGCACTGCGTCGGACGAGCAGCAGTCCCGCCCCGAACGCCGCGGCGCCCAGCAGGGCGAGCATGAACAGGTCCATCAGGTAGTGCCCGGCACCGCTCTGGGCGATCCAGTCGGAGCGGTCGGTCCCCTCGAACCGGTCGACCAGCTGGATCGCGGAGGCCGAGGCGGCGTACCCCCACCGCGACGGCGAGAGCCAGGCGATCTGCTCGAGCAGGACCCGGCCGGCGATCTCGAAGAGGGCGCCGGAGAGCACGAGCTGGAGCATGACCAGGCCGACCAGGGCGGGCATGGTCTGCTCGCTGCTGGTGACCAGGGCGGACAGGGCGAGGCCGATGACCACCATGACGGAGGACAGGACCGCGATCGCGATCGCGACCCGGAAGGTGCCGGCGCCGCCGTCGGCGCCGGGCAGGCCGACGGTCGCCAGGAACGTGACGACCAGGCCCTGCACGAACGCGGCGGTGCCGAGGACGAGCACCTTGCTGGTGAAGTAGATGCCGGGCGAGAGGCCGACGGCGTACTCCCGCTTGAAGATCGGCCGCTCCCCCACCAGCTCGCGGATGGCGAGGGCCGTGCCCATCAGGCAGGCGGCCACGATCAGCACGGTCAGGCGCTGCTGGGCCTCGCCGACCTTGCCACCGGCCTCCGCGATCGAGATGCCGTCGTTGCCGGGCACCACCCGGCTCAGCCCGCCGAGGATGAGCGGGAGCAGCACGAGCATGCCGAGCAGCAGCCGGTCGGCGAGCACGACCGCGAGGTTGCGCTTGACCAGCGTGGTCAGCTGGCGGGATGCGGACTGCCGCGGCGGGGCGGGTACGGCGCCGCCGTACGACGGCTGCGGCATCGCCGAGGTGTCGACGGCGTGCTGCGGCGCGGGGATGCGCTGCCACAGGTCGGCGTCGTCGAGCAGGTCGAAGACCTCGGGATAGTTCGTCTTCCCGAAGTGGGCGAGCACGCCCTCGGGAGGCCCGAAGTAGGCGACCCGGCCGCCGGGGGCCAGGACGAGCACGTTGTCGCACACGTCGAGCGCGAGAACCGAGTGGGTGACGACCATGACGACGCGCCCGTCGTCGGCGAGGCTGCGCAGCTGGCGCATCACCTCCAGGTCCAGGCCCGGGTCGAGGCCGGAGGTCGGCTCGTCGAGGAACAGCAGCGGCGGCGCGGTGAGCAGCTCGGTGGCGATGGAGACGCGCTTGCGCTGACCGCCGGAGAGCTGGGTGCCGATCCGGTTGTCGAGGCGCTCGGTGAGCTGCATCTGCTGCGCCACCGTCTGCACGCGGTGGTCCCACTCCTGCGCCGTCGTGTCGGGCGGCAGCCGGAGCTGGGCCGCGAAGCGCAGGCCCTGCCGGACCTTCAGCTGCGGGTGCAGGATGTCCTGCTGCGGGACCAGTCCGATCTGGAAGCGCAGCTGGTCGTAGTGCTGGTAGAGGTCGTGACCCTGCCAGATCACCCGGCCGTGGCTGGCGGGCTTGAGGCCGGTGAGCGCGCCGAGCATGGTCGACTTACCGGAGCCCGAGGGGCCGATGACGGCGGTGAGGCTGCGCGGCTCGAGCTTGAACGAGATGTTCTCGATCAGCCGCTTGCCCCCGCCGACGACCTGGGTGAGCCCGTCGGCGTAGAGCGTGAACTCGTGGGCCGTGGCCGAGGCGATCAGCTGGTGGCCGTCCCAGCGGAAGGTCTGGTTGCCGAAGATGACCTCGGACCCGACCGGGAGCTGGACCGCACCCTGCACCCGCTGGCCGTTGACGAAGGTGCCGTTGAACGAGCCGAGGTCGTGCAGCACCGCCGGCGTGGTCGGCGACGCCGGGTCGAGGCGGGCGTGGTGCCGGCTCACCAGCGGGTCGGCCAGCACCACGTCGTTGCTCTGCTCGCGACCGATGGTCAGCGAGCGGCCCGTCTGGACCTGCTGGGGGAGGACCACGGAATGGCCGTGCGGCAGCTGTCCCGGAGGCAGTACGCCGGCCGGGCGCCACGCGTCGACCGGGCCGCCGATCGCGGGGACCTGCGGCGGCGGCAGGTTCTTCCAGAACTCACCGGCCGGGGCGGGGGCCGGCGTCGGCTCGACGGCAGGTGTCGGCCGGGGTGCCGGCTGCGACGTCGGCCGGGGTGCCTGCTGGGCGGCCGGGGGCGGCGGGGGCGGCGGCGCCACCGCGGACGCCAGCACGCTGACGACGACCGGCTCACCGGTCGGGCCGCCGAGGTGGAGGCTGACCGGCGCGCCGGTCAGCGGGAGCCGGGTGATCCGCTGGCCGGAGACGAAGGTGCCGTTGCTGCTCGCGTCGACCGCGACCCAGCCGCCGTCCTCGACCTGCAGGATCGCGTGGTGCCGCGACGCCTTGGCGTCGGTGACCGGCACGTCGCAGTCCAGCTCGCGCCCGACGACGACACGGGGTCCGTCGAAGGTCCGCGTCTGCCCGGCCCACTGCACCTGGAGTCGATCCACGACCGACACCCTAGGTGAACAGGCCGGGCAGGAGGACAGTCACCGCCAGTCGGGGCCGGAGGTGTCGTCGACGTCGGCACCGTCCCGCGGGGCCACCGCGTGGTCCGGGACGTGGTCGTCGCCGCCGTGCGAGGACTTCATCAGGCTGGCCACCGCGGTGACGACGAGGGTCACGATGATGACGCCCAGGCTGAACAGCGAGGAGATCTCCGGAGCACCGTGCACGCCGTGACCGCCGTTGATGAACGGCAGCTCGTTCTCGTGCAGGGCGTGCAGGACCAGCTTGACGCCGATGAAGGCGAGGATGAAGGCCAGGCCCAGCGAGAGGTAGACCAGCTTCTGCAGCAGCCCGCCGAGCAGGAAGTACAGCTGGCGCAGGCCCATCAGCGCGAACACGTTCGCGGTGAAGACGAGGTACGGCTCCTGGGTGATGCCGAAGATCGCGGGGATCGAGTCCAGCGCGAACAGGATGTCGGTGACGCCGAGCGCGATGATCACGATGACGATCGGCGAGACGAAGCGGACGCCGTTCTCGACGTACCAGAGCTTGAGGCCGTGGTAGGCCTCACCGACGCGCATCCGCCGGCGGGCGAAGGCGACGATCGCGTTGTCCTCGGGGTGCTCGTCGTCGTGGCTGCCGTAGGACTTCACGAGCTTGACGGCGGTGTAGACCAGGAAGGCGCCGAAGAGGTAGAAGACCCAGCTGAAGTTCTCGATGAGCGCGTAGCCGAGGGCGATGAAGATGCCGCGGAACACCAGCGCCAGGACGATGCCGACGAGCAGCGCCTCCTGCTGGTACTTGCGGGGCACCTTGAGCGCCGACATCAAGATGATGAAGACGAACAGGTTGTCGATCGACAGCGAGTACTCCGTCAACCAGCCGGTGTAGAACTCGATGCCGTAGTCGTGCCCGTGGTGCACGAGGATGAACGCACCGAACGCGAGCGCCGCGCCGACGTAGAAGCAGAGCGCGATCGCGCACTCCTTCATCGACGGCTCGTGCGGGTCGCGTGCGATGACGACGACGTCGAAGAGGAGGACTCCGACGGTCACCGCGATGGTGATCGTCCATTCGAGAGTGGTCACGTCCATAGGGGTGTCCCTTCAGGGGCGGATGCGTCGACAGATCGCCCGAGGTCTCTTCCGCTGCCGACGACTGGCGCCGTCGTTGCAGCCTACGGGACCGGAGCGGGCGACTTCGACCGCTCGTGATGACGAGCCCGCAGCGAAGGAGTACTCCCCCCTGGTGCCCGGATCCTCGCACGCGGGCAGGAGGCGGGTCCAATCAGGGCAGGCCGGTGACCCGCGCCATGGTCGCCAGCTTGGCGCCGGTCTCGCGCACCTCGGAGGCGGGGTCGGATCCCGCGACGATCCCCGCGCCGGCGAACAGCCGCAGCCGCGGACCGTCCATGACGGCGGCCCTGATGGTGATCGCGAACTCGCCGTCGCCGTGCCGGTCGACCCATCCGACGCACCCGGCGAACCAGTCGCGCAGGTCGCCCTCGAGGTCCGCGATGACGGCGTTCGCCGCCGCGGTGGGTACGCCGCCCACGGCCGGGGTCGGGTGCAGCAGCTGGGCCAGGCGCAGCGCGCTCGGCCCGTCGACCGGGTCGGCGAGGCGGGCGTGGATCGGGGTCGCCAGGTGCCACACCGTGTCGGTGGAGAGCAGCTCCGGCGTGGCGGGGTACTCGATCTCGACGCACACGTCCTTGAGCGCGTGCACGATCGCCTCGACCACGAACGCGTGCTCGGCGAGGTCCTTGGCCGAGTGCTGCAGCTCACCGGCCCGGCGCGCGTCCTCGGCGGGGTCGCTGGAGCGCGGCACCGAGCCGGCCAGCGGCGTGCACGAGATGACCGCGCCCTCGCGCCGCACGAGCAGCTCGGGGCTGGCGCCGACCAGGATCGGGCCCTCGCCGTCGGTCGAGCAGCCGAGCGGCACGCTGAAGACATAGCGGCCAGGACGGGTGGTCAGCAGCCGGTCGATGATCTCGGCCGGCACGAGTGGCGGGGTGCTCACGACGTCGAGGCAGCGGCCGAGCACCACCTTGTGCAGGTCGCCGCTCGCGATCTTCTCGAGCGCGGACGACACCATCGCGGCGTACTCGTCGGGCGTCGGGAACTCCGTGACCTCGTAGGTCCGCTCGACGTCCATGTCGGCGACGGGGCGCCGCAGCGCGTGCTCGGCACCGGTGACGAAGTGCGCCAGGCCCGGCGCGCCGGCGGCGAAGGACAGCGCGCACAGGGCCCGCTCCCCCGGCTCCAGCTCGGCGACGACCTCGTCGGCCCAGGCGGGATCGGCGCCGTCGGGCACCTCGGAGGTGCGCCGCACCGCGCCGGCGACGTACGCCTGCTCGCCGGAGGCGAACAGCATCGGCCTGGCCGCGAGAGCCGCTGGTGTGATCGGGTCCCGCGCCATGGCGTTCAGACTAGTCCTCGCCGCCATACGGAACGCCGAGGGCCTCCAGCCGCGCTCGGCCACCGTCCTCGGCCGTCAGCACCCACACGCCGTTCTCGGTGAGGGCGAAGCTGTGCTCGTAGTGAGCGGCCCAGCTGCCGTCGGTCGTGACGACGGTCCACTCGTCGGCGGCCACGTCGCTGTCGTGGGTGCCGAGGCTGACCATCGGCTCGACGGCCAGCGCGGTGCCCTGGCGCAGACGCGGACCGCGTCCGGGGCGTCCCTCGTTGGGGACATCGGGCTCCATGTGCATGGCGGTGCCGATGCCGTGGCCGGTGTAGCCGTCGACGATGCCGTAGTCCCCCTGGCTGCGGACGTACGACGCCACGGCGTGCGAGATGTCACCGACCCGGCCACCGGCGCGCGCTGCGGCCAGGCCGCGCCACAGGGACTCCTCGGTGACCCGCATCAGCTCGGCGACCTCCTCGCGCACGGCGCCGACGGCGACGGTGATCGCGGCGTCGCCGTGCCAGCCCTGGCCGGAGTCGTCGAAGACGATGGCGCCGCAGTCGATCGAGATCGCGTCGCCCTCGGCGAGCACCCGGGGACCGGGGATGCCGTGGACGACCTCGTCGTTCACCGAGGCGCAGATGCTGGCGGGGAACGGCGGCTCGCCGTACCCGAGGAAGGACGGGACGGCGCCCTGCTCGCGGATGCTCCGCTCGGCGAGTGCGTCGAGCTCGGCGGTGGTGACGCCGGGCCGGACCGCGTCACGCAGACGCGCGAGCGTGCGGCCGACAACGAGGCCGGCCGCACGCATCACGCGTACCTGCTCCGGCGTCTTGATCTCGATCCGGTGCTGGTCGAAGAACAAGTGGGGAGATCAGCTCTGCGGGATGTCGTCGAGCGCGTCGAAGATCCGCTGCTGGACGTCGTCGATCTCGCCCATGCCGTCGACCGAGACGACCAGCCCGCGCTCGGCGTAGACCGCGATGAGCGGCTCGGTCTCCTCGGCGTAGACCTCGAGGCGGCGCCGGATGACGTCCTCGGTGTCGTCGGCGCGACCCTCGATCTCGGCCCGCTTGAGCAGGCGACCGACGACGGCCTCCTGGTCGACGGTCAGGCAGAGCACGGCGTCGAGCCGGTGCCCGGTCGCGTCGATCATGCTGTCGAGCTCGGTGACCTGCGCCAGCGTGCGCGGGTAGCCGTCGAGCAGGAAGCCCTTCTCGGCGTCCGGCTCGGCGATCCGGTCGCGCACCATGTTGTTGGTGACCTCGTCGGGCACGTACTCGCCGGCGTCCATGTAGCGCTTCGCCTCGATACCGAGCGGGGTGCCCTGGCCGACGTTCGCGCGGAAGATGTCGCCGGTGGAGATGGCCGGGACGCCGAAGTGGTCGGCGACGGCCTTCGCCTGGGTGCCCTTGCCGGCACCCGGAGGGCCCATGATCAGAAGCCTCAACGCAGGAATCCTTCGTAGTTGCGCTGCTGGAGCTGGCTCTCGATCTGCTTCACCGTGTCGAGCGCGACGCCGACCATGATCAGGATGGACGTGCCACCGAACGGGAAGTTCTGGTTGGCATTGATCAGCACGAACGCGATCAGCGGTACGAGCGAGATCAGACCCAGGTAGAGAGCGCCCGGCAACGTGATGCGGGACAGGACGTAGGACAGGTAGTCCTGGGTCGGCTTGCCCGCCCGGATCCCGGGGATGAAGCCGCCGTACTTCTTCATGTTGTCGGCCACCTCTTGCGGGTTGAAGGTGATCGACACGTAGAAGTAGGTGAAGAAGATGATCAACAGGAAGTAGGCCGCCATGTGCACCGGGTGGCCCTGGTCGACGAGGTACTCGTTGACCCACCGGATGAACCTGTTGGGGTTCTCCTGGTTGAACTGGACCGCCATCGCCGGCAGGTAGAGCAGCGACGAGGCGAAGATGACCGGGATGATGCCGGCCTGGTTGACCTTGAGCGGGATGTACGTCGAGCTGCCGCCGAACATCTTGCGGCCCACCATGCGGCGGGCGTACTGCACCGGGATCCGGCGCTGCGCCTGCTCGATGAAGATGACCGCGGCCACGAGGACGAGGCCGATGATGACGACGATGCCGAAGGTCCACCAACCCTGGCTGATCTTGACCTGCCACAGGGCGATCGGGAAGGTCGCGACGACCTGGGTGAAGATCAGGATGGACATGCCGTTGCCGACGCCGCGCTCGGTGATGAGCTCACCGAGCCACATGATGACGGCGGTGCCGGCCGTCATGGTCACGACCATGACGAGGAAGGTCTTGGTGTCGTTGCTGTGCAGCAACGGGTACTGCGTGCTGTCACAGCCCTGCAGCAGGTTGCCGGAGCGCGCGAGCGCGACGATGCCGGTGGCCTGCAGGAGCGCGAGGCCCAGCGTGAGGTAGCGCGTGTACTGCGTGATCTTCGTCTGGCCGGCCTGACCCTCCTTCTTGAGGGCCTCGAGTCGCGGGATCACCACGACGAGCAGCTGCAGGATGATGCTCGCGGTGATGTACGGCATGATGCCGAGCGCGAAGATCGTCAGCTGGAGGAGAGCTCCACCGGAGAACAGGTTGACCAGGCTGTAGAGACTGGCGTTGCTGCCTTCCTCGACCACCTTGATGCACTTCTCCACGTTGGAGACATGCACGCCAGGTGCCGGGATCTGCGACCCGGCCCTGAAGATGACGATGATCAACAGGACGAACAGCAGCTTGCGCCGCAGGTCCGGGGTCCGGAAGGCGTTCACGAACGCGGTGAGCACGCGGGTCCTCTTCTCTCATCGCTGGCCTTGTGGCCAGCGGGAAGCCTAACAGGGGGCACACAGCCGCCTGACGGGGTACGCCGAGCCTGCCGAGGAGCAGGTGCGGAGATGACACGAGGGGCGCGGCGGGCCCCGGGCAACACCCGGGGCCGACGCGCCCCTCGCAGCGCCGTCACAGGACCGTGATGGTCCCGCCGGCGCCCTCGATCTTCTCCTTGGCCGACGCCGAGAACGCGTTCGCGCTCACCGACACCTTGACCGTCAGGTCACCCTGGCCGAGCACCTTGACGAGCTCGCCCTTGCGGACGGCGCCCTTGGCGACCAGCGTCTCCGGGGTGACGTCGCCGCCCTCGGGGAACAGCGCGCTGATCCGGTCGAGGTTGACGACCTGGAAGGTCACCTTGAAGGGGTTCTTGAAGCCCTTGAGCTTCGGGAGCCGCATGTGCAGCGGCATCTGGCCACCCTCGAACGCGACCGGGACCTGGTAGCGGGCCTTGGTGCCCTTCGTACCACGACCGGCGGTCTTGCCCTTGGAGCCCTCACCACGACCCACGCGGGTCTTGGCGGTCTTGGCGCCCGGCGCGGGGCGCAGGTGGTGCAGCTTGAGCGTCATTGTCACTCGCCTCCGACGACCTCGACCGTCACCATGTGACGGACGGTGTGGACCATGCCCCGGATCTCGGGACGGTCCTCCTTGATCACGACGTCGCCGATCCGCTTGAGGCCGAGGCTGCGCAGCGTCTCACGCTGGTTGGCCTTGGCACCGATCTTCGACTTGGTCTGCTGGACCTTCAGCTGTGCCATCAGATGGACACCGCCTCAGGGGCCGACGCCTTGGCGGCGGCCGCAGCGGCCTCGCCCTCGGCCTTGGCCTTGAGCAGCGCCGCCGGGGCGACGTGCTCGACGGGCAGACCACGACGCGCGGCCACCGACTCGGGCTGCTCCAGCATCTGGAGCGCCGCGACGGTCGCGTGCACGATGTTGATCTGGTTGGACGAGCCCAGCGACTTGCTGAGCACGTCATGGATGCCGGCGCACTCGAGAACCGCACGCACCGGGCCACCCGCGATCACACCGGTACCGGGAGCGGCCGGGCGCAGGAACACCACGCCGGCGGCCTTCTCGCCCTGGACCGGGTGCGGGATGGTGCCCTGGACGCGGGGGACGCGGAAGAAGTTCTTCTTCGCCTCCTCGACGCCCTTGGCGATCGCCGCGGGAACTTCCTTGGCCTTGCCGTAGCCGACGCCCACCAGGCCGTCGCCGTCACCGACGATCACCAGGGCGGTGAAGCTGAAGCGTCGACCACCCTTCACGACCTTGGCGACGCGGTTGATCGCGACGACACGCTCGACGTACTGGCTCTTCTCGGCGCCACCGCGACCGCCGTCACGGCCACCACGGCCGCCACGGTCGCCGCCCGAACGCTGTCCGCGCTGGGGTCCGCTCATGATCTCTCCTCAGTCCTGTTCGCGGTCAGAAGGTCAGGCCGCCCTCGCGGGCGCCATCTGCCAGGGCCGCGATGCGACCGTGATACTTGTTGCCCGACCGGTCGAAGACGACCGACTCGACGCCCTGCTCCTTGGCGCGGGCGGCAACGAGCTCGCCGACCTTCTTCGCCTTGGCGGTCTTGTCGCCGTCGAAGGCGCGCAGGTCGCCCTCGAGGGTCGAGGCCGACACGAGGGTCTTGCCGACGAGGTCGTCGACGACCTGCGCGGTGATGTGCTTGCTCGACCGGGTGACCACCAGGCGCGGACGCTCGGAGGTACCGGAGATCTTCTTGCGACCGCGGATCTGGCGGCGCAGCTTGGAGCTGGCGCGAGCCGAGAGGTTCCGCTGGTGCTTGAGGGTGATCGCCATGGTCACTTACCAGCCTTTCCGACCTTGCGACGGACATGCTCGCCGGCGTACCGAACGCCCTTGCCCTTGTACGGCTCGGGCTTGCGAAGCTTGCGGATGTTGGCGGCGACCTCGCCGACCAGCTGCTTGTCGATGCCGAGGACTCCGAGCTTCGTCGGGCCCTCCACCGTGAAGGTGATGCCCTCGGGAGCGTCGAAGATGATCGGGTGCGAGTAGCCGAGCTGGAACTCCAGCTGGGTCGGGCCCTTGGACAGGACGCGGTAGCCCACGCCCACGATCTCGAGCTTCTTCTCGTAGCCCTCGGTGACACCGACGACCATGTTGTTGATGAGCGTCCGGGACAGGCCGTGGTAGGCCTTGGACAGGCGCTCGTCGTCGGGACGCTTGACGTCGAGGACGCCATCGCCCTTCTCGACCGTGATCGGAGCGACCACGGTGTGGCTCAGGGTGCCCTTGGGGCCCTTCACCGTGACGACGGGGCCGTCCAGCTGGACGTCGACGCCCGCGGGGACCGGGACGGGGAGCTTGCCGATGCGCGACATGTTCTTCTCTCTCCTTCCCTTGTCACCAGACGTAGGCGAGGACTTCCCCACCCACGCCCTTCTGGTTGGCCTGGCGGTCGGTCAGCAGACCCTGGCTGGTCGAGATGATCGCCACGCCCAGGCCGCCGAGAACCCTCGGCAGACCGGTGTGCTTGGCGTACACCCGCAGACCGGGCTTGCTGATGCGGCGCACACCGGCGAGCGAGCGCTCACGGTTGCGGCCGTACTTGAGGGTCACGGTCAGCAGCTTGCCGACGCCGTTCTCGTTGTCGGCGACCGCGTAGGAGGTGATGTAACCCTCCTGCTTGAGGATCTCCGCGACGCCTTCCTTGAGCTTGCTGTACGGCATGGTCACCGCGTCGTGGTACGCCTGGTTGGCGTTGCGCAGACGCGTGAGCATGTCTGCGATCGGGTCAGTCATCGTCATGATGTGTGTTCTTTCTGCTGTGGTTTCCCTCCGCGCACGGCAGAGGGACCTTCAACGGTTGGGTGTTACCAGCTCGACTTGGTGACGCCGGGCAGCTCGCCGCGGTGGGCCATCTCCCGCAGGCAGATCCGGCACAGGCCGAACTTGCGGTAGACCGCCTTGGGCCGGCCGCACCGCTGGCAGCGGGTGTAGCCGCGCACCGCGAACTTGGGCTTGCGGGCCGCCTTGACCTTGAGCGCAGTCTTCGCCATGTCAGTTCTCCTTGAACGGGAAGCCGAGCTGCTTCAGCAGCGCGCGCCCCTGCTCGTCGTTGGTCGCCGTGGTGACGATGGTGATGTCCATGCCCCGCTGGCGGTCGACCTTGTCCTGGTCGATCTCGTGGAACATGACCTGCTCGGTCAGGCCGAACGTGTAGTTGCCGCGGCCGTCGAACTGCTTCGGCGACAGGCCACGGAAGTCACGGATTCGCGGGAGGGCGAGCGCCAGCAGGCGGTCGAGGAACTCCCACATCCGGTCGCCCCGCAGGGTGACGTGCGTGCCGATCGGCATGCCCTCGCGCAGCTTGAACTGGGCGATGGACTTGCGCGCCTTGGTCACGGCCGGCTTCTGGCCCGTGATCGCGGTGAGGTCGCGGATCGCGCCCTCGATCAGCTTCGAGTCGCGGGCGGCCTCGCCGACACCCATGTTGACCACGATCTTCACCAGACCGGGGACCTGCATGACGTTGGCGATCTCGAACTCGTCCTTGAGCGCCGGGAGGATCTCCTCGCGGTACTTGGTCTTGAGCCGAGGGGTGACCTTCTCGATGGTGGTCTCGCTCATCTCAGATCTCCTTCCCGGTCTTGCGGGAGATGCGCACGCTGCGCGTCGAGGGGTACTCGGAACCATCGGGGCGACGCTTGGTCACGTCGACCCGCTTGTAGCCGACCTTGGTGACGCCGTCACCCTCGACCAGCATCACGTTGGACACGTGGATGGGGGCCTCGGTGGTGATGATGCCGCCGGTGTTGCCGGCGCGCCCACCCTGGTCGACGACCTTGGTGTGCTTCTTGATCCGGTTGACACCCTCGACGATCACGCGCTCCTCCTCACGGAGGACCTTGATGATCTTGCCCTCGGCGCCCTTGTCCTTGCCGGCGATGACCTTGACGGTGTCGCCCTTCTTGACGCGCAGGTTGGGCTTCTTGCGAACCTGCTCGGACTTCTTGCGGGCAGCCATCACAGCACCTCCGGAGCCAGCGAGATGATCTTCATGAACTTCTTCTCACGCAGCTCGCGGCCGACGGGGCCGAAGATGCGGGTACCGCGGGGCTCGCCGTCGTTCTTGAGGATCACCGCCGCGTTCTCGTCGAAGCGGATGTACGAACCGTCGGGGCGGCGGCGCTCCTTGACGGTGCGCACGACGACGGCCTTGACGACCTCGCCCTTCTTGACGTTGCCACCGGGAATGGCGTCCTTGACAGTGGCGACGATGACGTCACCGATCCCGGCGTAGCGACGACCGGAGCCGCCGAGCACGCGGATGCAAAGGATCTCCTTGGCACCGGTGTTGTCGGCGACCTTGAGTCGCGACTCCTGCTGAATCATCGATTTCTCCTGGTTGTCGTGCCGGTTCTCATCGCCTCACGGGCGGTGAGCCTGGCCGAACGGATTTACTTCGCGCGCTCGAGGATCTCCACCACGCGCCAGCGCTTGGTGGCCGACAGCGGGCGGGTCTCCATGATGAGGACGCGGTCGCCGACGCCGCAGTCGTTCTGCTCGTCGTGGGCCTTGAGCCGCGTGTTGCGGCGCAGGACCTTGCCGTACAGGGCGTGCTTGACACGGTCCTCGACGGACACGACCACGGTCTTGTCCATCTTGTCGCTCACCACGAGACCCTCACGGGTCTTGCGGGCGTGGCGCTGAGTCGTCTCGGCAGACTCGCTCATCAGTTCCCCTCCTCGGTACCCGGGGCGGTCCGGATGCCGAGCTCGCGCTCACGCACCACGGTGTAGATCCGGGCGATGTCCTTCTTGACCGTGCGGAGCCGACCGTGGCTCTCCAGCTGGCCGGTGGCCGCCTGGAAGCGGAGGTTGAACAGCTCCTCCTTGGCCTCGCGGAGCTTGGCCTCCAGGTCGACGTCGTTGAGCTCGTCCAGCTCGTGGGCGCGGATGACGTTCGCCATCAGAACTCACCAGCCTCTCGCGTGATGAAACGGGCCTTCATGGGCAGCTTGTGGATCGCACGACGCATGGCCTCGCGAGCGATGTCCTCCGGGACGCCGGAGAGCTCGAACATGACGCGGCCGGGCTTGACGTTGGCGACCCACCACTCCGGGGAGCCCTTACCGGAACCCATGCGGGTCTCGGCAGGCTTCTTGGTGAGCGGGCGGTCCGGGTAGATGTTGATCCAGACCTTTCCGCCACGCTTGATGTGGCGGGTCATCGCGATACGGGCCGACTCGATCTGCCGGTTGGTGACGTACGCACCCTCCAACGCCTGGATACCGAAGTCACCGAACGCGAGCGACGTACCGCCCTTGGCAGCACCCGACCGCTTGGGGTGGTGCTGCTTGCGGTGCTTGACGCGACGCGGCATCAACATGGGTCAGGACTCCGTTCCGGTGGTCGGCTCCGCGGCGGCAGCCTCGGGCGCGGCGGACTCGGCCGGCGCGTCCGCGTTGCGGTCGGAGCGGTTCGGGCGGTCCCCGCGCGACCCACGGGTCGGACGGTCGCCACCACGGCTGGGGCGGCCACCGCGGCCGGGGACGCCGGCGCGGGCAGCAGCCTGGGCCTGGCGCTCGGCACGGGTGCCGGCGACCTCGCCCTTGTAGATCCAGACCTTCACACCGATGCGGCCGAAGGTCGTGCGGGCCTCATAGAAGCCGTAGTCGATGTCGGCACGCAGCGTGTGCAGCGGGACGCGGCCCTCGCGGTAGAACTCGGTGCGCGACATCTCGGCGCCGTTGAGGCGGCCCGAGCACTGGATCCGGATGCCCTTGGCACCGGAACGCATCGACGTCTGCATGGCCTTGCGCATCGCGCGGCGGAACTGGACGCGACCCGACAGCTGCTCGGCGACACCCTGGGCGACCAGCTGCGCGTCGATCTCGGGGTTCTTCACCTCGAGGATGTTCAGCTGGACCTGCTTGCCGGTGAGCTTCTCGAGCTCGCCACGGATGCGGTCGGCCTCGGCGCCGCGGCGACCGATGACGATGCCCGGACGCGCGGTGTGGATGTCGACGCGGACCCGGTCACGGGTGCGCTCGATCTCGACCTTGGCGATGCCGGCCCGCTCCATGCCCTTGCTGAGCAGCTTGCGGATCGCGACGTCCTCGCCGACGTAGGACTTGTACAGCTTGTCGGCGTACCAACGCGACTTGTGGTCGGTCGAGATGCCGAGGCGGAAGCCGTTCGGGTTGATCTTCTGACCCATTACTTCTTGCCCTTCTTCGCGACGACATCGGCCGGCTGGACCGCGATGGTGATGTGGCTGGTGCGCTTGTTGATCCGGGTGGCCCGGCCCTGCGCACGCGGACGCCACCGCTTCATCGTCGGACCCTCGTCGACGCGCGCGACCGAGACGACCAGGTCGCCGGTGGCGAGGCCCTCGGTGGTCGCGGCGTTCGCGACGGCGCTCTGCAGCACCTTGTAGACGGTCTCGGAGGCCGACTGCGGCGCGAACTGCAGCAGGGTCAGCGCCTCGTCGGCGGGCAGGCCGCGGACCAGGTCGATGACGCGGCGCGCCTTCATCGGGGTGATCCGCACGAAGCGGGCGGTCGCGAACGCGCCGGGCTCGTCGCCCAGGAGGGACTCGCGGCGCGCGCTGACGCGGTTGCGCTCAGTGGTGCTCATCGACGGCGTCCCTTCCGGTCTTCCTTGACGTGGCCGCGGTAGGTGCGGGTCGGCGCGAACTCACCGAGCTTGTGGCCGACCATGGAGTCGGACACGAAGACCGGGACGTGCTTGCGACCGTCGTGGACCGCGATCGTGTGGCCGATCATCGAGGGGATGATCATGGACCGGCGCGACCAGGTCTTGATGACGTTGTGGGTGCCCTTCTCGTTCTCGGCGTCCACCTTCTTGAGCAGGTGGCCGTCGACGAAGGGGCCCTTCTTCAGGCTGCGAGGCATCTCTCAGTTCCTTCAGCGCTTGTTCTTGCCGGACTTGCGGCGTCGGATGATCTGGGAGTCGCTGGCCTTGCGCTTGCGCGTACGGCCCTCGGGCTTGCCCCACGGCGAGACGGGGTGGCGACCACCGGACGTCTTGCCCTCACCACCACCGTGCGGGTGGTCGACCGGGTTCATGACCACACCACGGACGGTCGGGCGCTTGCCCTTCCAGCGCATGCGGCCGGCCTTGCCCCAGTTGATGTTCGACTGCTCGGCGTTGCCGACCTCGCCGATCGTGGCGCGGCAGCGCACGTCGACGTAGCGCATCTCGCCCGAGGGCAGACGCAGGGTGGCACGCGAGCCCTCACGGGCGACGAGCTGCGCGCTGTTGCCGGCCGAGCGGGCCAGCTTGGCGCCGCCTCCGGGACGGAGCTCCACGCAGTGGATCGTCGTACCGACGGGGATGTTGCGCAGCGGCAGGTTGTTGCCCGGCTTGATGTCGGCACCGACGCCCGACTCCACCCGCATGCCCTGCGTCAGGTCCTTCGGCGCCACGATGTAGCGCTTCTCGCCGTCGGCGTAGTGCAGCAGCGCGATGCGCGCGGTGCGGTTGGGGTCGTACTCGATGTGCGCGACCTTGGCCGGCACGCCGTCCTTGTCGTAGCGACGGAAGTCGATGATCCGGTAGGCGCGCTTGTGACCGCCACCGTGGTGCCGCGTGGTGATCCGGCCCTGGTTGTTGCGGCCGCCCTTCTTGGGCAGCGGGCGGGTCAGCGACTTCTCGGGCGTGGTCCGGGTGATCTCGGCGAAGTCGGCCACCGAGGAGCCACGACGGCCCGGGGTGGTCGGCTTGTACTTGCGGATAGCCATGTCAGATTCCTCTACCTAGCCCGGTCAGGAGACCGGACCTCCGAAGATGTCGATGCGGTGACCGTCGGCCAGGCTCACGATGGCGCGCTTGGTGTCCTTGCGCTTGCCGAGGCCGTTGCGGGTGCGGCGGACCTTGCCCGGACGGTTGAGCGTGTTCACCGAGGTGACCTTGACGCCGAAGACCTTCTCCACGGCGATCTTGATCTCGGTCTTGTTGGCGTCCGGGTGCACCAGGAAGGTGTACTTGTTGGCGTCGAGGAGGCTGTAGCTCTTCTCCGACACCACGGGCGCGATCAGGACGTCGCGGTGGTCCTTGTGCAGGGTGCTCATCAGTTGGTCTCCTCCTCGGCGTTGCCACCGACGAGGCGGTCGAACGCGGCCTTGCTGAACACCACGTCGTCGCTCACGAGGACGTCGCGGGTGTTGAGCTGGTCGACCGCCACGATGTGGACCTCGGGCGCGTTGCGCAGCGAGAGCCAGGTGAGGCTGTCGGCGCGCTCGAGCACGACGAGGAACTTGCGGCGGGTGGTCAGCTCGAAGAGCGAGGCGAGCGCGGCCTTGGTCGACGGCTTGTCGCCCGTGACGAGGCCCTCGACGACGTGGATCCGCTCGTTGCGGGCCCGGTCGGAGAGGGCGCTGCGCAGGGCGGCGGCCTTCATCTTCTTGGGGGTGCGCTGGCTGTAGTCACGCGGCTGCGGGCCGTGGACGATGCCACCGCCGGCGAACTGCGGCGCGCGGGTCGAGCCCTGGCGGGCACGGCCGGTGCCCTTCTGCTTGTAGGGCTTCTTGCCACCGCCGCGGACCTCGCCGCGACGCTTGGTGGCGTGGGTGCCCTGACGCGCAGCGGCCTGCTGGGCGACGACGACCTGGTGGATCAGCGGGATGTTGACCTCGACGCCGAAGATCTCGGCGGGGAAGTCGACGGAAACGGTCTTGGCCATGGTGATCAGCCCTTCTTCGCAGCCGTGCGGAGAACGACGAGACCGCCCTTGGGGCCGGGAACGGCGCCCTTGATCAGGACGATGCCCTTCTCGACGTCGACGGCGTGGACGGTGACGTTCTGGGTGGTGACGGTGTCGGTACCCATGCGACCGGCCATCCGCAGGCCCTTGAACACGCGGCCGGGGGTGGCGCAGGCGCCGATCGAGCCCGGCTTGCGGTGGTTGCGGTGGGCGCCGTGGGAGGCGCTCACGCCGGCGAAGCCGTGACGCTTCATGACACCGGCGAAGCCCTTGCCCTTGCTGGTGCCGGTCACGTCGATGACCTGGCCGGCCTCGAACGTGTCGACGGGCAGCTCCTGGCCGACGGTGTACTCGCTGGCGTCAGCGGTGCGGATCTCGACCACGTGGCGGCGCGGCGTGGTGCCGGCCTTGGCGAAGTGACCCGCCTGCGGCTTGTTGACCTTGCGGCCCTCGATCTCGCCGAAGCCGATCTGGATGGCGTTGTAGCCGTCCGGCTCGGGCTGGCGGACCTGGGTGACGACGTTGGTGCCGGCGGCGACCACGGTCACCGGGATGACCCGGTTGTTCTCGTCCCAGAGCTGGGTCATGCCGAGCTTGGTGCCCAGCAGGCCCTTCACGTTGCGCTCAATAGTCATGTCTCGAACCTCAGAGCTTGATCTCGATGTCGACACCGGCCGGCAGGTCGAGGCGCATGAGGCTGTCGACGGTCTTCGGCGTGGGGTCGATGATGTCGATGAGCCGCTTGTGGGTGCGCATCTCGAAGTGCTCGCGCGAGTCCTTGTACTTGTGCGGCGAGCGGATGACACAGAAGACGTTCTTCTCGGTCGGCAGCGGCACCGGGCCGGCGACCTTCGCACCCGTCCGGGTGACCGTGTCCACGATCTTGCGCGCCGAGGTGTCGATCACCTCGTGGTCATAGGCCTTGAGCCTGATGCGGATCTTCTGTCCCGCCATAGGTCTCTCTCGTCCTTACTCGTCGTACGACTCTGGGTCCTTCAGCTCCGACCCCCGCGGTCGGGCGTGTCGCACCTTGTTGAGGGCGCGCACGTCTTCCCTGGGGAAGTCGAGCTGTTGTTCTTGGCTGCCTCGGGCCTCCCGGGCGTGCGGTGCGAGCTGATGTCGACGACCTGCACACGCTCCACGCGGCCCGGATCGGCAGGGCCGACCACTCCGCAGGGGAGACACGATTCAGTAGTCAAGATTGGCGCGCACCCCGACGTCCTGTCCGGGGCAACCGGAACATCTTGGCAGAGTTCGCGGGGGGCACCAAATTGCGGAGGGCGCTCCATTCCCGACCGCGGCTCCCGGGGTTCGGCAGGGGCCGGATGCAAGGATGAGCCGCATGACCGACGGCCCCTCGCAGCAGTACCCGCCCCCGGGTGCGCCCGCGCCTGCCGAGCCGGTCCCGCCCGGGCCAGCCGGGCCCCCGTTCCCGCCGCCGGGAGCTGCTCCCGGACCGGTGCCGGGAGGCTGGGCGGCGTACCCGAGCGCCGCGGGGCCGCGTCCCCCCGCCGGCCTGGCACTCGGTGCGGCGCACAAGCCCGGCGCGCTCCCGCTGCGCCCCCTCAACCTCGGCAACATCTACGACGGCGCGTTCCGGATCATCCGGTTCAACCCCAAGGCCACGGTCGGCGCGGCGGTGATGGTCACCGCCGTCGCGATGCTGGTCCCGGTCGTGGTGACGCTGGTGCTCACCCTCACCATCGGGATCGCGGCCGACGCCTCCGGTGAGGTCGACCCCGACGCGTCGGTCGCCGAGCTGGTCGGTGCGCTGGCGGCGTACGGCTCACTGCTGCTGTCGCTGGTCGTGGCCCAGGTCGGCGTCGTGTTCGTGACCGGCATGGTCGCCCACGTGACCCGGGCGGCCGCGGTCGGACGCCGGCTGGGACTGGCCGAGGCGTGGGCGGCGACGCGGGGCAAACGCTGGCGCCTGCTCGGCCTGACCCTCGTCCTCAACCTGGCCTTCCTGGTCCTGCTCGTCGTCTACGTGCTGCTGTGGGTGCTGGTCGTCCAGCTCAGCGACGGCCCCTGGCCGGTGGTCGTGTGGGGCGTGGTGAGCGTGCCGGCGTTCATCGCGCTGTGCTGCTGGCTGTGGATCCGCTTCTACTACCTGCCGGTGCCGGCGCTGATGCTCGAGCCGGTCGGCGTCTTCGCGGCGATCGGCCGCGGCTGGCAGCTGAGCGCCCGGCAGTTCTGGCGCACCTTCGGCATCGGTCTGCTGACCGTGATCATCGCCCAGTTCGCAGGCGGGATCCTGTCCTTCCCGGTCAGCATCATCGGCAACGTCGTGGCGCTGGCCGTGCCCGACTATGCCGTGCTCGCGCTGATCCTCACCCAGGCCGTCGCGCTGGTCATCCAGAACGCCTTCGTCGCTCCCTTCCTCGCCGCCGTCACGTCGGTGCAGTACGTCGACCTCCGCATGCGCAAGGAGGCCTTCGACGTCGAGCTGATGCGGGAGGCGGGGATCGTCCCGGCATGATCCCGGCGCTCGCCCTCGTCCGCCTCGACCCGCCGCTCGACCCGAGTGGTGACGAGGCGCGTCGCCAGCTGCGCCGCGAGCTGGTGCGCCCGGAGTACTACGAGGACGACGTCATCGGCCGGCTGACCCGCTGGCTGGACCGGTTGATCTCCGGCACGGTCGACGCCGCGTCGGGCTCCTCGGGCCTGACGACCGCAGCCGCGATCCTGGTCGTGCTGCTCATCCTCGGCGGCGTGCTGTTCCTGGCCAGCCGGGCCCGTCGTACGGCGACCGGGCGGGCCGCGAGCAGCCCCGCCCTCACCGACGAGGTGGTGAGCGCCGACCAGCTGCGGGCCCGTGCCGAGGCCGCACTGCGCGCCGGGGACGCGGCGGCGGCGCTCGTCGACGCCTTCCGGGCCGCGGCGGTGCGCCAGGTCGAGCGCGGCCGGATCGAGGACCTCCCCCAGGCCACCGCGCACGAGCTGGCCGGCGCGCTGGTGGCGGTGTTCCCGGAGCACCGCGCGGCGGTTCTGCACGGCGCGGACCTCTTCGACGGCGTCCTCTACGGCGAGCGGCCGGCCACGAGCGCGCAGGCGGCCGAGCTGCTGGCGCTCGACGACACCCTCGCCGGGCGGGCGGTGCGCCGATGACGACGACAGCGGCGCCGACCCGGCCGCGGACGCGCGTGACGCGGACGCAGCTGGTGGTCGCAGCGGCGGTGGTGCTCGCGCTGGTGGTGGCCGTGTGGACCACCCGCGGCTCGGAGAAGTACCCCGGTGCCGCCGACCCCCGCAACCCGGGACCCGACGGCGCGCAGGCGCTGGCGAAGGTGCTCGCCGACCAGGGCGTCGACGTCACCGTCGCCCGCTCGGCCGAGGCCTTCGACGAGGCGACGGTCGACGACGCCACCACCGTCGTGGTGAGCAGCACCGAGCAGCTGGCGCCGAGCACCCTGCGCCGGATGCGCGAGCACGCCTCGGCGGCCGCCCGGATCGTCCTCGTCGAGCCGGACTTCGCGATCCTCAACCAGATCGACCCCGATCTCGGGCTGCTGACCGGGCCCGCCGGAGAGGACGACGGCCTCCCCGCCCGGTGTCCCGACGGGATCGCCGGCGTCGACCTCGACGGGCTGCGCGTCGCGGTGGACCGCGCGACGTCGTACACAGGGCAGGGGTGCTTCCCCGTCAGCGATCGCGCCCTGGTGCGCGGCGTCGACGGGCTGGTGCTGTTCGGCGCCGGGCAGGCGCTGACCAACGACCAGGTGACCCGTGCCGACAACGCGGCCGTGGGCCTGCGGCTGCTCGGGCACGACCCCCGCCTGGTCTGGTACGTCCCCGACGCCACCGACGCCGTGTCCGACGACGCCGTCACGATCGGCACCCTGCTGCCCGACTGGATCGGGCCGGCTCTGTGGATCGTGGCGCTGGCCGGGCTCGCCCTGCTGCTGTGGCGGGTACGCCGGCTCGGTCCGCTGTCGACCGAGCCGCTGCCGGTCGTGGTCCGCGCGGTCGAGACCGCACGCAGTCGCGGGCGGATGTACCGCCGCAGCGGCGACCGCACCCATGCCGCCCGCGCCCTGCGCCGCGCCGCCCGCGCCGACATCGCGCGCCGGTTGCGGCTCGACCGCGGCACCCCGGCCCCGGTGGTCACCGAGGCGGCCGCGCGGCACCTCGGTGCTCCGGTCGAGGCCGTGGCCGCCCTGCTCGACGACGACCGCATGCCGCCCGCGACCGACCAGGACCTGGTCCGGCTCGCGCAGGACCTGGCCCGACTGAGGAGAGAGGTACGACGCTCATGACCCAGACCACCCACGAGGCCGGCGTGCGCGAGCGGCTGATGGCCGTGCGCCAGGAGGTCGCCAAGGCCGTGGTCGGACAGGACGCGGCCGTGTCCGGTCTGCTCGTCGCCCTGCTCTGCGGCGGCCACGTGCTGATGGAGGGGGTGCCCGGGACGGCGAAGACGCTGCTCGTGCGGACCCTGGCCCAGAGCCTCGACGTACAGACCCGCCGGGTGCAGTTCACCCCCGACCTGATGCCGGGCGACATCACCGGCTCCCTGGTCATCGACTCCGCGGGCGGCGGCGAGCTCAGCTTCCGCGAGGGGCCGATCTTCACCAACCTGCTGCTCGCCGACGAGATCAACCGGACGCCCCCGAAGACGCAGTCGGCGCTGCTGGAGGCGATGGAGGAGGGCCAGGTCTCGGCCGACGGCGTGACCCGGCCGCTGCCGCGCCCGTTCCTGGTCGCCGCCACCCAGAACCCGGTCGAGTTCGAGGGCACCTACCCGCTGCCCGAGGCCCAGCTGGACCGGTTCCTCCTCAAGGTCGTGCTGCCGGTGCCGCCGCGCGAGGACGAGATCACCATCCTCACCCGCCACGCCGAGGGCTTCGACCCGCGCGACGTGGCCGGTGCGGGCGTGCGGCCCGTGGCGGGCGCGGCCGACCTCGAGGCCGGGCAGGCGGCGGTGAAGCAGGTGCAGGTCTCGCCCGAGGTGGCGTCGTACATCGTCGACATCGCGCGGGCCACCCGCCAGTCCCCCTCGCTGTCGCTCGGCGTGAGCCCGCGCGGCGCGACCGCGCTGCTGCGGGCGGCGCGGGCGTGGGCGTGGCTGTCGGGCCGCGACTTCGTGACGCCCGACGACGTGAAGGCGCTCGCCCAGGCGTCGCTCGCCCACCGGCTCGGGGTGCGGGCCGAGGCCGAGCTCGAGGGCGTCGACGTCGCCCAGGTGCTGGCGTCGGCGATCGCGTCCGTCCCGGTCCCGCGCTAGTCCGTCCGACGTCATGGCGATCTCCGGCCGGGTCCCGCTGCTGCTCCTCCTGGGGCTGGTGGCGGTCGTGCTGCGCCCGCAGGCCGGCACGGTCTGGCTGTGGCTGCTCGGCGTGCTGCTGCTGGTCGGCCTGGACCGCCTGCTCACCCCCTCCCCCGCTCTCGCCACGATCACCCGCCGCCAGCCCGGCTCGGTCCGGCTCGGCGACCCGGCGTCGTCCGACCTCGTCGTCGCCGCGACCGGCCGCCGCCTGCACCTCGACGTCCGCGACGCCTGGCAGCCCTCGGCCGGGGCCCGCGACAACCGGTACCGTCTGCGCCTGGCCGCCGGCGACCAGCGGCGGCTGACCACACCCCTGCTCCCCCGGCGCCGCGGCGACCTGCGCGCCGCCGGCGTCACGGTCCGGTCGTGGGGGCCGCTCGGCCTGGTCGCCCGACAGCGCACGTACGACGTCCCCGGCTCGGTCCGCGCGCTGCCGCCGTTCGAGTCCCGCAAGCACCTGCCCTCCCGGCTGGCCCGGCTGCGCGACCTCGACGGGCGGGCCGCCGTACGCGTGCGGGGGCAGGGCACCGAGTTCGACTCGCTGCGCGAGTACGTCCGCGGCGACGACGTGCGCTCGATCGACTGGCGCGCCTCGGCCCGCAACACCCACGTCGTGGTCCGCACCTGGCAGCCCGAGCGGGACCGCCGGGTGGTGCTGGTCCTCGACACGTCGCGTACGTCGGCCGGGCGGGTCGCCCGCACCGTCGACGAGCCCGAGACCGACGGCATGCCGCGGCTGGACGCCGCGATGGACTCCGCCCTGCTGCTCGCCGCGCTCGCCTCCCGGGCCGGCGACCGGATCGACTTCGTGGCCGGCGACCGTCGGGTCCGTGCCCGGCAGCGGGTGCACGGCGCCCGCGACGTGGCGATGCGGCTCCAGGAGCAGATGGCCGAACTCGACCCGGTCCTCGTCGAGGCCGACTGGGACCTGCTCGCGGGCGCGGTCCAGGGCTTCGGCCGGCAGCGCGCGCTCGTCGTCCTGCTGACCGCGCTCGAGCCGTCCGCGATCGCCGACGGACTGCTGCCCGTGCTGCCGGTCCTGACGCGCCACCACCGCGTGGTGATCGCGTCGGTCCGCGATCCCGAGCTGACCCGGATGGCCGCGCTCGCCGACGAGGCCGGTCCCACGCCGCCCACCGCCGACGACGTCTACGCCGCCGCGGCCGCCTCCCACGAGCTGGACCGCCGCGAGCGGACCCGGGCGATGCTGGTGCGCCTCGGTGTCGACGTCGTCGACGCCGACGCGGGCGAGCTGCCGCCGGCACTGGCCGACCACTATCTCGCGCTGAAGGCGCAGGGGCTCCTGTAGCGCGGGCCCGGTCCCGTCGTCGCGAATGCCGGAACCACCGAGGCGTGCGCAGCGTCGGAGTGCCATGGACACCAGACCCCGCCGAACCGCTCTCCTCCTCGCCGGCCTCATCACGGCGCTGACCCTGACCGCGTGCAGCGGCTCCGACGAGGCCGGGGACGCCAGCGGCGCGAAGGCGTCGATGGCGCAGGAGCCGGCTCCCGAGGCCTCGGCCGCCCAGGACGGCGGGGGTGCGGCCGCCCCGGTCGCCGACGACGCCGCCCGGAACGCGCCGGTCTCGACCGCAGAGCAGCCGGCGGTGATCTCCACCGGGACCGTCTCGCTCGAGGCGAAGGACGTCGCCAAGGCCCGGCTGGGCGTGCGCAAGGTCGCCGACGCCCACCAGGGCACGGTGGGCGAGCAGGAGACGACGACGGGCGACAAGGGCGTGCTGAGCACGGCGCGGCTCGTGCTGCGGGTGCCGAGCGAGGCGTTCGACGACGTGGTCACGGCGCTGGAGGAGGTCGCGACACCGACCGGCACGACCACGAACGGCCAGGACGTCAGCGCCGAGGTGGTCGACGTCGCCGCCCGGATCCGGGCCCAGCGCAAGAGCGTCAGCCGGATCGAGGCGCTGCTCGCCCGGGCCGAGTCGATCGAGCAGATCGTCGCGATCGAGTCGCAGCTCGCGAGCCGCCAGGCCGATCTCGACGCGCTCGAGTCGCGGCAGCAGTGGCTGGCCGACCAGACCAGCATGTCGACGATCACCGTCTACATCGAGCAGCCCACGGTGCGCCACGAGCGCGAGGACGACGACGCCGACGGCTTCCTCGGCGGGCTGAGCCGGGGCTGGGACGCGTTCGTCGAGGGCGCCGGCTCCGTGCTGGTCGTGGTCGGCTTCCTGGTGCCGTGGCTCGTCCTGCTCGCCCTGTTGGCGGTGCCCGCCCGGCTGCTGCTGCGGCGCCGGACGCGGGGTCCGGCCCGCACTGCGTGAGCCGGGTCCGGAGCCCACGTCCCCCTCGTGATACTGTTTGTCTACAGACTTACTTGTATTTGATGCCCGGGCAAGGTCCCCGAGCCACGGCGTCACCGATGGACGTGAAAGGCCGGACCCATGCGCATCGAACAGCTGGAGTACCTCACCGCCGTGACGCAGCACGGCTCCCTGCGCCGGGCCAGCGAGAAGCTGCACCTGTCCCAGCCCGCACTCAGCGAGGCGCTCACCAAGCTCGAGCGCGAGCTGCGGGTGACCCTGCTCGACCGGCGCCGCTCGGGCGCCCGGATCAGCCGCGAGGGCCGCGAGCTGCTGCCCTACATGTCGGACGTGCTGACCGCGGTCGAGCGGCTGCGCAACGCGGCCGGCGATCGTCGTACCGACGCCCGGGTGATCCGCGTCGGCACCGTGCACGCCGCCACCTCGACCCTGCTCATCCCGGCGGTCCGCGCGTTCCAGGAGCGCCACCCCGGTACGACGGTCGAGGTGCTCACCCTCCAGCAGTCCCAGATCGACGAGGGGCTCGCCGAGGCCACCCTCGACCTGGGCCTGGTCAACGTCCTCGACGGCGACGACGCGCCCGTCGGCCTCGACGGGATCGACCTGCTGCACGGCCGGCCGGTCGCCGTGCTGCCGGCCGGGCACCCGCTCGCCGCCCGCCCGCAGGTGAGCATCGACGAGCTGCGCCAGGAGCGGTTCGTGATGATGCGGCCCGGCTACGTGATGCACCGCTACGTGCACCGCGCGTTCGGTCCCGAGGTCCCGCCGGCCGCGCACAGCACCGACGGCGCGGAGATGGGAAAGGCGCTGGTGGCCGAGGGCGTGGGCGTCACCGTGCTGCCGGACTACGCGGTGATCGGCGACCCGCTGCACCGCGTCGGCATGATCGAGGCACGCCCGATCGCCGGCGACCAGACCTTCCTCACCCTCCAGCTGCGCCAGCGCAAGGCGCTCCAGCAGCCGCTGCCCGTGCGTGAGCTGCAGGCTGCGCTGACCGCCCGGGCAGCGGAGTACCGGGCGTCCGGCGCGAGCTCGAGCGCGGCCTCCTGAGCTCGGACACCCGCCTCGGCCATGATGGGTGGATGGCCGACCTGCGCATCGCCGTCCTGATCGACGCCGACAACGTCTCGCACCAGTACGCCGGCCCGCTGCTCGAGGAGCTGGCGAAGTTCGGCCGGACGACGGTGAAGCGTGCGTACGGCGACTGGTCGGGCGAGAACATGAAGGGCTGGAAGGACAAGCTCAACAAGCACGCGATCTCGCCCGAGCACACCTTCGCCTACACCCGTGGGAAGAACTCGACGGACTCGGCGCTGATCATCGACGCGATGGACCTGCTCTACTCGGGCAACGTCGACGGGTTCGCGATCGTGTCGAGCGACAGCGACTTCACCCGGCTGGCGAGCCGGCTGCGGGAGTCGGGCAAGACCGTCTACGGGGTCGGCCGGGAGCGGACACCGCGGGCGCTGCAGGAGGCCTGCGACCAGTTCCTCCTGCTCGAGCTGCTCGGCACGGTCGACCCGGCGACCACGACGGCCGCGGACGAGCCCGACGAGCCCGGCGAGCCCGAGGCGGCGCCGGACCTCCCCAACCTCCAGAGCCTGCTGACCCGCGCGGTCAACAACGCGGCGGGCGAGGACGGATGGGCCAACCTGAGCTCCCTCGGAGCCAACCTGCGGCGCCTGTTCAGCGCCTTCGAGCCCAAGCGCTACGGGTTCGACACCCTGCTTCCGCTGGTCGAGGCCCAGCCGTTCCTCGTCGTCGACAAGGAGCGGCAGCGGGTCGGGCTCAAGGGACAGGTCACGCAGGCGAAGCCAGCCGCGAGGAGGGCTCCGGCCAAGAAGACGGCGGCGAAGAAGGCCACCGGCGCCTGACCGGCTCGTCGCCGTACGTCGAGACGGTTCCGTCGGCGGCGACCACCACGCCGGCCCGCCCACGGGCCAGCAGCCAGGGCACGCCTCGCTCCCCCAGCACGAAGGCGGTCGTGGCCTCGACGTCGGCGGCGACCAGGTCGGGCGCGACGACGGTGACCTGCCCCAGCCCGTCGGGCGCGGTGCCGGAGCGCGGGTCGCGGATGTGGGCACCACGGTGCGCGGTGCCCGACGTCGCGACCGCGCCGTCGGCGACAGGGAGCACGGCGACCAGGCGATGCGGGTCGGCGGGATCCTCGATGCCGATCCGCCAGGCGGGGGCGCCGGGCACCCGGGTCCGGCAGACCATGTCGCCGCCGGCCGAGAGGCAGTAGTCGGTCGCGGGGAGCCGCTCGAGGGCGACGCTCGCACGCTGCACCGCCCAGCCCTTCACGACGCCGGAGGGGTCCGGCCCGCCGCCGTACGGCGATCGGACGGCACCGATGTCGAAGGCGCCGCCGCTCGCCTCCCGTGCGACGTCGGCGAGGGTGAGCACCTCGCTCAGCTCCGGCGGTGCGTCGACGAGGGCCAGTTCGCCACGGCCCCAGCGGTTGACGACGGAGTCGGGGCGGTAGGTGCTGAACACCGCGTCCACGTGGCGCAGGCTGGCCATCACCTCGGCCCAGGCCGCCTCGGCCTCGGGGCCCTCGGCGTGCCGGCCGCGCAGCGCGAGGCTGACCACGGTGCCCATCACCTCGAACGCGCGGCGGTGGACCATCGACGGGCCGCTCACAGCCCGGCCTTGTCGAGCGCACTCTGCAGCGACTGCCGGTAGCCGGTGCTCGTCACCGTGGCGCCGCTGACCATGTCGATCGAGGCGCTCTGCGCGGCGAGGGTCTCCCGGACGAGGACCGGCAGGGCCCGGCTGTTGATCTCCTGGTCGTGACCATTGCCGTCGGGGTACTGCGGCACCTGGACGGCGGTGATCGTCCCGCCGTCGACGGAGAGCGCGACCTGGACCGGTCCCCAGCGGGTCTGGGCGACGTCGCCGGTGACGGTGCTGCCGGAGCCGCTGCCGGTGATGGTGCCGGTGATGGTGCTGCTTCCGGTGACGAGGGCCGCACCGCCACCGGTCGAGGTCTGGTGGCTGAACAGCAGGACGACGACCGACACGGTCCCCGCGAACCACAGCGCGATGCGTCGCATGCCGCTCACCACCCGAACTCCTCGACGTGGAGGTGCCGGTCCGGCACCCCGGCGGCGACGAGCGTCGCCCGGACGAGCTCGGACCATCCCGGCGGCCCGCAGACGTAGACGTCGCGCTCGTGGATGTCCGGCACCCAGCCCCGCAGCGCGGACACGTCGTCGACCGGCCGGGACAGGACGGGCAACCAGGAGTCCGAGGCACGGCGGGCGCCCGGCAGGCGCAGCAGCTGCAGTCCGCGCTCCCGGGCGAGCCGGTCGACCTCGGCCGCGAACAGCGGCGCTGTGCGGTACCGCTCGACGTACACCGCCTCACCCGGGGCGAACGCCATCCCCTCGGCGAGCGCACGCAGCGGCGCCATGCCGACTCCCGCTCCGATGAACGCGACCTTGCGGGCCTCGCGGGCGCGAGGGGTGAGCCGCCCGTACGGGCCCTCGAGGAGGACCCGGCTGCCCGGGCGCAGCATCGCGACCCGACCGCTGTCGTCGCCGGCCGCGGCGACGGTGATCCGAAGGCTGCGGCCGTCCGGGACTGCGGAGAGGGAGTAGGGGTGGGCGCGGGACCGGCCGGGGGCGTCGAGGAAGCGCCACAGCAGGAACTGGCCGGGCTCGGCGCGGAGCAGGTCGAGGCGCCGCCCGGTCAGGTGCACCGACCAGACGCCGGGCGCCTCGGGGACCACCGAGGCCACCCGGACCCGGTGCCGCAGGTTGACTGCGAGCGGGAGCAGGACCCGCCAGACGAGGACGGCGCCGGCCGCCGCGCCCCATGCGGTCCACCAGAAGACGGTGCGGGCGGGTGACGTGGTGAGCTGTTGCCCGGTCCACAGCTGGTGGGGCAGCGCGAGGCCCACGCCGAGGTAGGCGTAGAGGTGCAGCAGGTGCCAGGACTCGTAGCGCAGCCGGCGGCGCGCGGCGCGGATGCTGGTCACGACGACCATGACCAGGCACAGGGTGCCGGCCGCGGCGAGCAGCATGCCCGGGTAGTCCCAGGTCAGCGTCCAGAGCATCCCCGGCGTCGCGGAGAGCGAGCCGGCGGCGTACCCCCACGTCACGGTGAGGACGTGCACCAGCACCAGCGAGAAGGACGTGAAGCCGACGATCCGGTGCAGCCCGGCCAGCCGGTCCTGGCCGAACGCACGCTCCAGCACGGGCAGCCGGGCCATCAGCAGCACCTGGGCGAGAAGCAGCACCGAGCCGGCCAAGCCGCTGAGCTGACCGAGCGCGGTGAGCGCGGAGCCCGGGCCGACGATCATGCTCGGGCCGCCGTCGCGCAGCCACCAGTACGCCGGCAGTGCGAGGCCCGCCGCGAGGGCCCCAGCCGCGCCGACCCGGACGGTCTCGGCGCGTGCCGCCGCAGCGGGGCGGGCCGCGACCGGCGGCAAGGTGGCGCGGGGCGCGAGGTTCTGCTCGGTCACGGGGTCCTCCGGAGGTCGTCGGTGACCACCAGTGTTCGGCCGCGTCGTGGGTGCCGCCTGTCCCCGGTCTGTGCGCTCCCTGTGAAGCGCAGCAGGCTCAGCCTGCTCAGGCCAGCGGGTAGGACTGCACGAACTCCGTGAGCCGCGCGAGCTGGTCGGGGTCGGTGCTGGGGATGACGCCGTGGCCGAGGTTGAAGATGTGGCCGCGGGCGGCGCGGCCGGCCTCGATGACGGCGGCGGCGCGCTCGGTCATCACCTCGGTCGGCGCGAACACCAGCGTCGGGTCGAGGTTGCCCTGCACCGAGCGGTCGCCGACGACGGGGATCGCCCGGTCGAGCGGGGTGCGCCAGTCGACGCCGACCACGTCGGCACCGGCCTCGCCCATCAGGTCGAGCAGGTTCGTCGTACCGACGCCGAAGTGGATGCGGGGCACACCGAGCTCACCGACCCGCTCGAGCACGCGGGCGGAGTGGGGCTGCACGAACCGGACGTAGTCGTCGGGCGTCAGTGCACCGGCCCAGGAGTCGAACAGCTGGACCGCCGAGGCGCCCGCCGCGACCTGGGTCTCGAGGAAGACCGCGGAGACGTCGGCGATCTTGCGCATCAGCGCGTCCCACACGTCGGGGGCGCCGAACATGAGCGCCTTGGTCTTGGCGTGCTCCTTGGAGGGCCCGCCCTCGACGAGGTACGACGCCACGGTGAACGGCGCGCCCGCGAACCCGATCAGCGGGGTGCCCCCGTTGACCGAGGCCAGCTCGGCGACGAGGTTCTGGACGGCCTGCGTGACGTAGGGGATCTGCTCGGGCGTGAGGTCCGGGATCGACTCCACATCGGCAAGCGTGCGCACCGGCGCGGCGACGACCGGGCCGACGCCGGGCACGATGTCGAGGTCGACGCCGACGGCCTTGAGCGGCAGCACGATGTCGGAGAAGAAGATGGCCGCGTCCACGCCGTACCGCCGCACGGGCTGCAGCGTGATCTCGGTGATCAGCTCCGCGTTCATGCAGGAGTCGAGCATGGCGACGCCCTCGCGCACCTTGAGGTACTCCGGCAGCGAGCGGCCGGCCTGGCGCATGAACCAGACCGGGGTGTGCGGCACCTTCTCGCCGCGGGCTGCCTTGAGGAGTGCGCTGTCGTGCAGAGGGGCGGTCACGGGGTCAGGGTCTCAGACGTGCGGTCCGAGGGCGCCATCGAGGCACACCGGAGCGCGCCCTTCCGTCGGGTGGCGGGGTCCAGTCGGTCGCCAGCGGCGCTCAAGCCACCGGCCCGAGAGTGGGTGCCACGCACGAACGTGCCACGTGAGACCGCTGTGAAAGAGGACGCCGATGACCGACCAGATCCTGCTGCCCGGCCAGGCCGCCGCCCCACCCGGCCCCGCCGACATGACGATGATGTACGTGCTGCACCACGCCTTTCGCCGCGACCTCCGTGACTTCCGCGAGGTCGCGCCCCGCGTTCCGGTCGAGGATCGGGCCGCCTGGCGGCGGCTGGCGGAGCGGTGGCGCCTGTTCACCGCCGAGCTCCACGCCCACCACACCAAGGAGGACGAGATCCTCTGGCCGCTGCTCGCCGAGCGCGCGCGGGCCGACGACGACGTCGACAGCCTGCGGGTGCTCGACGAGATGGAGAACGAGCACACCACGCTCGATCCGCTGCTGACCTCCTGCGATGCGGGCTTCTCGGCGCTGTCGCGCGACGGCGGGGCCGACCGCCTGGGCGACCTGCGCTCCGACCTGCTCGCCGACCTCGCCGACCTGGAACGGGCCCTCGACGAGCACCTGGGCCACGAGGAGTCCGCGGCGGTGCCGATCCTGCAGCGCTATGTGCCGGGCGAGGAGTGGGAGGTGATCGAGCGTGACCGGTTCCGCGGCCGGCCGTCGGTCGGTCACGCTCGTCGGTTCCTGCCGTGGATCTTCAAGGACCTCGACGAGAGCGCGGCCGCCCGGGTCGCCGCGATCGGCGGACCGCCGATGAGGCTACTGCTGGCCAGCTCGCGCCGTGGCTTCGCGCGGCGAGAAGCTGAGATCTTCGGCTGAGCCCGAGTCCGGGGCCGCCTCGGCCGCGGGGGCCGGCAGCCGCAGCTCGATCCGGCTGCCGGTCCCCGATCCCGTCCCCGAGCCAGACGTCAGCCGGAGCACCCCGCCGAGCTCCTGGGCTCGCTCGCGCATGGAGCGCAGGCCGATCCCGTCGACCGTGCCCTGCCCCATGCCGATGCCGTCGTCGGCGACGGAGAAGACGATGTCTCCGTCGGCCCGCCGGCGTAGCACGACGTCGCAGCGCGTGGCCCTCGCGTGGCGACGCACGTTGAGCAGCGCCTCGCTCGCCATCTGGTAGACCGCGACCTGGACCGGGGGCTCCAGCGTCACGTCGCCGTCGACCGCCACCCGGACCACCAGCCCGTCGGCCGTGAAGCGGTCGGCAAGTGCACCCAGCGCGGTCGCCAGGTCGCCGTCGTCGAGAGCCAGCGGCACCAGCGAGCGGCTGAGCCGGCGTACCTCCTCGCCCTGCTGGGTCAGCTCGCGCTCCAGGGCGTCGAGCATCTCCTCCGACGCGTCGGGGTCGCGCATGCCGCGGGCCGCGATCAGCCCGAGCCGGATCCCGGCCAGCGCCGGGCCGAGGCCGTCGTGCAGATCGCGGCGCAGCATCCGGCGCTCCTCGTGCCGAATGCTCGTCATCCGACGCCGCGCGGCGGTGAGCGCCTGGACGGACTGCATCAGGTCGATCGTCATGCCGACCAGTCCGGCGACCTCGGTCAGCATCCCGAGGGTACGGCGGTCGAGCCGCTCCCCGGGGCGTGGGCTGGCCACCAGCAGGCCGACTCGGCGCCCCCGGCTGGTGAGCGCGATGACGGCGTCGTGGTCGCGGACGACGGGTGCCGCCGGTTCCTCGCCACCCGGCTCGGCCACGATCCGCACGTCCGCCAGCCGCAGGCTGCCGCACAGCGCGGCGGCCAGTCCCTCGATGTCGCGTCCGTTCCAGTCCTCCATGCTGGACACCAGACTGGCCGGGTCGGCGCCGGTGCCGTAGACCAGCCGGTCGACCCGTCGCTGCACCAGGTGGCGCAGCGGGGCCGAGCCGAGGCCGACCAGTCCGACGGCGAAGGCGAGGGCGATGTCGGACTCGCCGGGCACGACGCGGGTGCTCACCGCGACCAGGAGCAGGTAGAGCAGCGCGATCGTCACTGTCATCACGGTCCACAGCGTCGCCCGGTTTACGGTCACGTCGACGCCCCAGAGCTGGCGCCCGAGGACCAGCACGAGCAGGGCGGCCGGCAAGAAGACCTGCGCCAGAAGCAGCACGGTGCCGCTGACCTCGGGGGCCGCGGCCGCCCAGGCGTCCGGGACCGGGGTGAGGAACATGGCGAGCGCGAGCACCATGGCGCCGTGGCCGGCCGCCAGCCAGCCGAGGCCGCGGCGCTCGACGCGCGACGAGCCCCGGATCCGCACCAGCAGCCAGACCAGCTCGGCGGCGCCGATCGCCGCGACCGTCCGGTCCGGCCAGGACGCGAGGTCGCGCAGGAAGGACTGCCAGCCCGCCTGATCGATCCCGAGCGGGTTGTCGGGCAGGCCCGGCGCCACCAGCGTCAGGCCGGGCAGGGTCGACAGGGCGGTCGCGACGAGCGCCGCCACCAGGACCGGCAGGCGCCGGCGCGACCAGCCCGGAACGACGAGCAGCGGTACGACGGCGACGGTCGCGTAGACGCCCGGGATCCACACCCAGAAGGCGGAGTAGAAGACCAGCCCCTGCGCGGGCCAGTCGCCCGTCAGCGCGCCGTAGCCCTCGGCGAAGCCGGCCAGGGCGCAGCCCCACGCGGCCGCCGCGAGGATCCACACCACCGGGTGGCGGGTGCGGGGCAGCATGGTCGCGACCACGATTCCGTAGACCACGGCCACGACCAGGTCCATCACCCAGTCCGCGAGCGGTTCGGGCCGGTGTCGGGTGACCACGACCAGCACGACCGCCAGCGCGGCGATCAGCCAGCCGACGCCGGCGACCAGCCACGCCACGACCGTCCGGGGCACCCCGCGGGGCTGACTCATCGCGGGTCGCCCGGCCCGGCCAGGCGGGAGCGGGCGGCGCCGGCGACGGCCGAGCCGATGATCAGCTCACCGCGAGCGACACCGCGGATCGCCCGCAGCACGTCGTCTGCCTCGGCCGACTTCAGCAGGTAGCCCGCCGCGCCGGCGTGCAGCGCCCCGGCGACGTGGTCGTCGTCCTCGTGCATGGTCATCACCAGGACCTTGAGATCGGGGTGCTCGCGCATCAGCTCCCGGGTGAGCTCGATGCCGGACTCCCCCGCCAGGTCGAGGTCCATCAGCACGACGTCGACGCCGCGGGACACCAGCTTGCGGGCGGTGGCCGACTCGCCGGCGGCGCCGACCAGCTCCAGCCCGTCCAGCGAGCCGAGCAGGCCGGTCATGCCCATCCGGAACATCGGGTGGTCGTCGACGACCGCGACGCGCAGCGCCGGCGTCGGCTCCGCCGCGGCGCCGGGGGCGACCCGCTGCTGCAGGATCGCCGTCTCGAGGGCGCCGACGGCGGGACTGGCGTCCACGCCGAGCTCGTCGCGCAGCGCGTCGCGCAGCCGGCGCAGCGCGGCGAGCGCGTCGACCTGGCGCTCGGCGCGGACCAGGGCGGCGGCGTACAGGAGCCAGAGTCGCTCGCGGTGCGGCTGCCCGGCGGCCTCGGCCTCGAGCCGGCGGGCCGCCGCGGCGGCGTCGCCGCGCTGCATCCGGATCAGCTCGCGGATCTCCACCGCGGCGGTACGCACCTCGTGCAACCGGGAGCGCTCGACCGCGATGACCGGGTCGTCCACGAGGTCGGCGTACGGCTCCCCGCGCCAGGCCTCCAGTGCCTCGTCGAGCAGCTCGGCCGCTGCGGCGAGGTCCGCGGGGTCCGGACTGCCCGCGAGCAGCCAGGGCCGGTCGCGGTCGGTGCGCGCTGTGGCACCGGCAGACCTGACCGCTGCCTCGAGCCGGGCGGCGTCGATGTCGTCGAGAGGCAACCTCAGGGCGTAGCCCAGGGCCGAGGTCTGGATCACCGTGCTGGCCCCGCGCGGGGCCCGCTCGGGCTCGAGGATCTTGCGCAGGCCGGACACATACCCCTGGATCGTGACCGCATGGCTGGCCGGCGGCTCGTCGCCCCACAGCGCCTCCGCGATCGTCTCCGGGCTGACCGGCCGCCCCCGGTGCAGGGCCAGCACCGCCAGCAGCCGGCGGGGCTTCGGGGCACCGAGGTCGAGCGGGCGACCGTCGACCTCGACCTCCACCGGGCCCAGCACGCGCATCCTCATCGGAGCGACGCTACCTAGTTCCGCGTCGCCGTACGCCGGTATCGGGGACACCGGAGGCGTCACCGACACCGGCAGCGCGTCCAGGCTCAACGCCTGACCTTGGCCTTCGGGCTGGTCCACGACATGCTCGTGAGGCCGGAGCTGCTGGCGGTGACGCGGACCGAGATCCGGGTGCCGCGGTCCTTGCGGGTGATCCGGTACGACGCCTTGGCGGCCTTCTTGATCGGCTTGCCGTTGCGCAGCCACTGGTAGGTGAGCACGCTCGGCGCGGGTGACCAGGCGCCGCCCTTGACCTTGAGCACCTTGCCGACACGCGCCTTGCCGACCAGGTGGGGTGCGGTCTGCAGCGCGAGCCCGGTGACGGGTGTCGTGCCGCCCGGATCCTGCTGCTGGTCGGGCGCGGCGGGCAGCTCCGCCGTGGTCCAGGAGACCTGGGTGCCACCGGCGACGACCCGGGTCGCCTCGGCCGCGCAGTCCAGCGGGTCCGGCTCGACCCAGACGCCGTCGGGCTGCGACCACGCCAGCGCGCTGCCGTCGGGCGCGAAGGCGGGACTGCCCTGACCCGCGACCGGATCGTTGACGCACACCCGCGTCGGCTCCACCGGCGTCGTGTCCGTGCGGATGTCACCCCCGAGCCGGTACGTCGCGACATGTGCCCCGGCGCCCCCGCCGCGCACCAGCGCCAGCATGGTGCCGTCGCGGGAGGTGACCGGCTCGCTGAGCTGCACGGCCGTAGGGCTGGTCCCCTCGTGGAACCAGTCCCTCGCCGGCTTCTTGCCCAGGTCCAGGAGGTCGACACCGAGCTCGCCGCTGTCGTTGAGGATCAGCCGGGAGTCGGTCACCCAGCTCGGGTTGTCCTCGCTGGCCTGGCTGTTGTCGCTCGGTGCGCTGAGATGGTCGGCAGCGGTGATCGCGGTGGCCCAGACCGGACCACAGACCCACTGGCAGACGGTGCCCTCGTAGGAATAGGCGATCTTGGTGCCGTCGGGCGAGACGGCCGCCGTGTCCAGGTCGGGGCCGAGCGGGTTGCCCCACACGTCGAAGAGGTTCGGCGGGTCGATGGTGTTGAGCGGGCTGCCGGTGATGGTCATCCGGTGGATCAGGGGACCGCGCACGGCGACGACCCGGCCGTGGTCGTCACCCGTCGGCGAGCGGTACGGCGATGTCGCGGTGCCGTCGGTGGTGAGCCGGCGCTCCCCGGTGCCGTCGGGGTGCGCCGCGTACACGTCGTACCCCTTGACGTAGAGCAGGGTGCCCGGCAGGTCCGGGCTGTCCACGGCGGTGGCCGTGGTGGCACCCGCGGCCACGGCGCTCAGGGCGATCACGCCGGCCGCGGCGGCATGGAGCAACGTCCTCATCGCTTCACCTTCTTGGGTGCGCTGGTCCAGGTCGTGCTGGCCAGGCCGGGCCTGCTGATCGTCAGCCGCACGGAGATCCGCTTGCCGCGGTCCTTGCGCGTCACGCGGTAGGAGGCCTTCTTGGCCTTCTTGATCGGCTTGCCGTTGCGCAGCCACTGGTAGGAGACCGCGGTGGGCGCCGGCGACCATGCGCCGGCCTTGGCCTTGAGCACCTTGCCGACCTTCGCCTGGCCCTTGACCTTGGGCGCGGTGGTGGCGGTGAAGGCGCCGTTCTGTCCGCCCTGCGGCACGTCCGGAGTGACACCGACGGTGGCGGCGGACCAGGTCGGGTCCGATCCGCCGGGGATGATGAGGTCGAAGACGGGGTTGTCGTCGACACAGTCCTGGATGCTCATCCGCCAGATGCCGTCCGGCTCGGCCCACGCCACGCTTGCGGAGTCGGGGGCGATCGTCGGCTCGTGCAGCGCGCCGTCTCCCACCGGCTCGCAGACCAAGGTCGGATTGGCCGGGTCGGGCGAGGTCAGCACGTCTCCGTGGTTGCGCAGCACGACGATGCTCTCGTCTCCCACGTCGCCGCGGGTCGCCACGGTCCAAGCGCCGTTGCGCGAGACCTCGAAGTCGCTGAGCTCCTTGGCGTCGGCGCGGTAGACGCGCTCGTCGAACCACCGGATGTCGCGCTGGCCCAGGTCGTAGAGGTGGTTGTCGAGCCGGTTCCACACGCTGAGGATGACCCGGTTGTTGGTGACCCAGGAGGGCTTGTCCTGGAAGGAGACCCCCCAGTACGCCGGATCGCTCGCGTAGCCGGCGGCGGTGTAGCCCGTGGCCCAGTGCTTGATGCCGTACCAGACCTTGGCGTAGGTGTAGGCGATCTTGGTCCCGTCGGGCGAGATCGCGGTCTCGGTCAGGTCGCGTCCCTGCAGGACGTTGTTCTCCACGTCGACCAGGTCCGGCGGGTCGATGACGTTGAAGACCTCGCCGCGCTGGTTCATCCGGTAGATCAGCCCGCTGTGGTGCGCGACCACGACCCCCGCGTCGGACTGGGTCGGTGACTGCCACGGGTCGCCGGGCGTGCCGCCGGTGGTGACCTGCCGGGCCTGGCCGCCCGCGCCGTCGGCGAGCCAGACGTTGTGGTCCTTGATGTAGACGATGGCGCCGGGAGCCGAGACGGCACTCGCCTCCGGAAGCGGGACGATGCTGGCCAGGCCGGCGAGCACGCCGGCGACGGCGGTGCCGGCCAGCGCCCGGCGCGCGGTGGTGACGAGGGACATGGGTTCTCCTTGGCTGTCGGGGTCGGTCAGGTTCTGTCGGTCAGTGGCCGATGACGCCGGCCGGGTCGTGGTGCTCCCGAACGCGCTCCAGCCGCTCGCGCATCTCGGCAGGCCATGCCGTCTCGAGCGCGCCCGGCTGGTTCAAGGAGCCGACGAAGTTGGGCTGGAAGCCGCCACTCGCCCACGGCGCCATCGCCTTGGCGAGCCCGCCGACGGCGGCCGGCACCGGCCCGGCGAACAGCTCGGGCACGGGCGCGCTGACCACGAAGAGCCCGTACGCCGCGTCGCGGCCCACGACCGAGTCCGGCCGCTGCGGCGCCTGGGCCAGGCGGCCGCCGAGGCGTCGTACCTCGACCACGGCCAACGGGACGTCGGTCCCCGGCCCGGCCGCCGCGAGGAGCGCTCCCGCCGCCGCCGGGTCGAAGTCGCGCAGCAGGGCTCCCGCTTCCAGCACGGGCATCGGCTGGTCAGGGTCGGTGTGGATGGCGCCGAGCGCGGTCACCGGCAGCTCGGCGACGGTGTCGACGATCGGGTCGGCCAGCTTGCGCAGCGGCTCGACCAGGGCGGCACCCTCCTCCGCGTCGGCCACGACCGCGACGCGCAGGTGTACGACGAACCGGCCTCGCAGCGGCGCGGGGACGGCGTCGAGGTCCGGCAGGCGCAGCACGGCCACCGAGGTGTTCACCTGGTCCGGCGCGAGCGCCGACCACACGGCCCACTCGGTCAGCACCCGCTCGGCATCGGCGGCGTCGAAGAACAGGCCGCCGCCGTACACCGTGGTCAGCTCGACCAGGCCGAGCTCGACCGAGGTGACCACCCCCGGCAGGTGCTTTCCGCCGAGCAGCGCGGCGAACAGGTCAGGATGACTCGTCGCGGAGACGGTGAGGAGCTCGCCTGCGCCCGTCACGATCTCGGCGGAGCGCACGAAGTCGCTCGCCCACCCGTAGCTTCGGCCGAGCGGGCTGAGCCCGCCGCCGAGCAGGTAGCCGACCGCGCCGACGCCGGGCGCGGAGCCGGCCAGCGGCGCCAGCCCGTGCGGGGCCGCGGCAGCCAGGACGTCGGCCCAGGTGGCGCCGGCGCCGATGCGCGCGGCCTGCAGCCCGGGGTCGACGACCACTGCGTCCAGGCGACGTGTCAGTAGTGCGACACCGCCCTCGATGGCGTGGGTCCAGCCGTGGCCGGTGCCGACGGGGTGGACCCGCTCACCCTGAGCGGCGGCAGCGCGGACGATGCCGGCCACCTCCTCGGCGGTGCGGGGCTCGACCACCTCACGCGGGGCGTGGGCGTGGGCGAGGTTGAACACGGGGAGGGCTTCAGACATGGGATTCCTTCGCATCGAGTGAGGTGGCCAGACTCCGCGGGCGCACTGGAGCGCCGCTGGGGACTGGCTGGAACTGGCTGGAACTGGCTGGGGCTGGCAGGCGAGCTCGACGTGCGCGCTGATCCGCGAGGTCTCGAAGAACAGCGAGGTCGTCCCCGAGCTCGCTGGTGTCAGAGGACTCGGAGGGTCCTGCCGATGCTCATCGGCGCACCCGGACCGACTTGCTCGTGACCTTCACGGCCGGCTTGCCCGGCGCCTTGACGACGACCCTGATCCGCAGCCGGTGCCCGCGGTCTGCGGCGACGACCTTGTGCTTGCGACCCTTGCCGACCTTCTTGCCGTCACGCAGCCAGGTGACGGTGACCTTGCCTGTCGCTGCCAGCCCGCTGACGTCGGCGCGCAGCACCTTGCCGACCCGCGCCTTGCCCTTGATCCGCGGCTCTCCGGTCCCGGTCCCGTTCCCGTTCTGCTGGCCGTCCTGTGCCGGAGCGCTCAGCGGCGCCGGCGACCAGTCCGGCTCGGACCCGCCGGGCAGCAGCAGCGTCGAGGGCACGCCGCAGTCGTGGGCACCGGAGCGGGTCCAGACGCCGTCGCCCTCCTGCCACGCCAGCGCGTCGCTGTCGGGCGCCCAGGTCGGATGGTCGATGACGGTCGGGCCGATCTGGCACAGCGGCGAGGGAACGGCGGGCGGCGGTCCGGAGACCGCATTGCCGCTCACGTCGTACCAGATGATCCAACGGTTGTCGTCGAACCCGCGTACGGCGGCCAGCAGCCTGCCGTCCGGGCTCAGCTCGGCGTTCCCGAGGTCGGTCGATCCCTCGCCGTACACGTCCTCGTCGTCGAACCAGTACTGCGACTCCTGGCCCAGGTCGTGCAGCTGGGTCTGCGAGTGGTAGCCGCCGGACTGCAGGGTGCGGCCGTTGCCGATCCACGACGGGTCCCAGAAGAAGGTGGTGCCCAGCGCCGCCGGATCCGTGAGGTGGTCGGCGGCCGTGTAGCCGGTGGCGGAGCGGTAGCCGAACGGGCTCACGTAGTTCGTGATGCTGTAGGCGATGCGCTGACCGTCAGGTGAGATCGCGGCGCTGGTGATGTTGCCGTCGACGTTCGAGCCGACCGACGTCGGCAGGGACGGCGGATCCATCTTGTTGAGAACCCTGCCCTGCTGGTCCATCCGGACCAGAAGGGGCCCCTGGGTGGCCACCACGACGCCCCCGTCGGACTGGGTCGGCGAGCCGTAGGGGAGCGTCGCGGTCCCGTCCCGGGTCAGCGCACGCTGGCCGGATCCGTCGCCGGCGGCGATCCACACGTTGTGGTCCTTGATGTAGACGAGTGTGCCGCCCGGAGCGGCGGCAGCAGCGGGCGTGGGCGCCGCGACCGGAGCGGCGACGAGAGCGCCCCCGGCCAGCAGAGCAAGGGCGAGCAGGCGGGACATGGTTCTCCTTCGGACGACGCGGGATGTCACGCCGATCGTCGGCGGGCGCGCTGGAGCCGCACTGGCGTCCCGCTGGAGACGGGCGCGGACCGTCCCGGCGTGGGACGCACGCCGATCCGGCCCGGGGGTCCTAGGGTGGCCCCATGGTCGCCCGCCAGGAGATGAACCAGGGGTCCGGCGCGGCCGGCACTCCCCCCGAGTTCACCGCTGCCGTCGCGGGCCTGCGCGCGGCCACGTTCCGCCCGGAGGTCTTCTGCGAGGAGATGCCGGCGCCGCAGCGGATCGCGCCGTACGCCGCCGCGCTGTCGGCCGACGTCACGGTGGACGACGAGGAGGTCGCCACCGGGCGGCTCGTCCTGCTCCACGACCCCGCCGGCAACGAGGCGTGGCAGGGCACCTTCCGCTGCGTGGCGTACTGCCGGGCCGAGATCGACCACGACCTCGCGACCGACCCGATGCTCACCGACGTCGGCTGGACCTGGTTGAGCGACGCGCTCGAGGCCCACGGCGCCGAGCACGTCGCGGTGTCCGGGACCGTGACCAAGGTGGTCACCGAGTCCTACGGCTCGATGGCCGACGAGCCGGGCAGCGCCCAGCTGGAGATCCGGGCGTCGTGGACGCCCGTCGATCCCGGCGACATCGCCACCCACGCCGAGGCGTGGGGCGAGCTCATGTGCACCGCCGGCGGGCTGGAGCCGGTGCCCGACGGGATCGCGGTCATGCCGTCGCGGCGCGGCCAGCGGGGCGGCTGATGGCCGACCAGGCACCTGACGAGACGCCCGAGGAGGACCAGCAGCCGGTCGAGCTGCTGACCCTCGCCGACGGCCTGCCGCCGGTGATCGACACGCCGGAGGCGCTCGCCGCCTACTGCGGCCTGCTCGCCGCGGGCAGCGGGCCGGTGGCGATCGATGCCGAGCGGGCGTCCGGCTACCGCTACTCCAACCGTGCGTACCTGATCCAGGTCAAGCGCGCCGGGGCCGGCATCGGCCTGATCGACCCGATCCCGTTCGGCGACCTGACACCCCTCGCCGACGCGATCGGCGACGCGGAGTGGATCCTGCACGCCGCCACCCAGGACCTGCCCTGCCTGGCCGAGGTCGGGCTGCGCCCGGTCGCCCTCTTCGACACCGAGCTCGCCGGCCGGCTCCTCAACTACCCCCGGGTCGGGCTCGCCACCCTGGTCGAGACCCTCCTCGGACGACACCTGCGCAAGGAGCACTCCGCCGTCGACTGGTCGACGCGGCCGCTGCCCGAGCCGTGGCTGGAGTACGCCGCCCTCGACGTCGAGGTGCTCGTCGAGCTGCGCGACCTGCTGGCCGCCCAGCTCGAGGAGGCCGGGAAGGCCGACTGGGCCCGGCAGGAGTTCGAGCACGTGCGTGGGTTCGAGCCGGCGGTGCGGGTCGACGCGTGGCGTCGTACCTCCGGCCTCCACAAGGTGCGCGGCCGTCGTACCCTCGGCGCCGTGCGGGCGCTGTGGGAGGCCCGCGACGCGATCGCCCGCGAGCGCGACGTGACCCCGGGCCGGTTGATCCCCGACACCGCCATCGTCGCCGCCGCGACCGCGATGCCGACCACCCGCGGCGCGCTGCTCGGCACCTCGGGCTTCCACGGCCGCGGCGCCGCCCGCCACGCCAAGGAGTGGCTCGCCGCGCTGCAGTCGGCCGCCGACCTGCCGGAGAACGACCTGCCCACGCGGGTCACCCACGGCGACGGTCCCCCGGCGCCGCGCACCTGGGCCGACAAGGACCCGGTCGCCGCCCGCCGGCTCGAGCTCGCCCGCGCGGCGGTCTCGGCGCTGGCCGAGGAGCACTCCATCCCGCTCGAGAACCTGCTCACGCCCGACACCCTGCGCCGGGTGATGTGGACGCCGCCGGGCACCCGTGACCCCGTCGACCTGCTCGAGGCGGTCATCGACCAGCTCCGGGCGCTCGGCGCGCGCAGCTGGCAGATCGGGCTCACCGCTCCCGCGCTCAGCCGCGCGGTCCTCGACGCCGAGGCGACGCCCGCGAGCCGGCCGAAGAAGAAGCGTCAGGGCGTCGCGGAGCCGGACGGCGTCTCCGACGCCTCCCCCGAGGGCGAGCCCGACGGGGAGCCCGACGGCGTCTCCGACGGCTCCACGTAGTCCGGGTCGAGCAGGCTGCGCGACTTCTCGTCGATCGCCTTCAGCGACTCCTGGAGGTCGGCGATGTCCGGCGTGGTCAACAGCGTCTCGATGTCGGGATCGACCAGCTGGCGCAGCTCGCGGCCCTGGGTCATCAGCGGCGGCAGCACGATCGTGCGCATCACCGAGTTGAAGATCGAGGCGTGCTCGGGCGCCTGGCCCGGCTGGAGGAAGTCGGCGGAGAAGGCCACGGTGAGCTTCGCGGGCTGGACGTAGCCGGTCTCGGCCACCCGGGCCAGGGCCTCGTCGCTGACCAGGTAGCTGAGCACGTTGGCCGCGGCCTCGTTGCGCGCGGGCCGGGCAGGCGCCAGGCAGATGCCGTTGAGGTCGGCGATGGTCTTGGCCGACCCGAGCGAGGGCATCGGGATCACGTCGAAGTTGAGGCCCTCGACGCCGCGCAGCTCGGGGGTCAGCCCGCGGAAGCCGGCGATCATGGCGAGCTTGCCGCGCTTGAACCAGTCGACGGCCGAGCGCTGCCCGAGCTGCTTGGCACTCAGGGTGAGCCGGGGGTCGCGCAGCAGCTCCAGGGTACGACGCAGCGCGTCGGTCGAGCCGTCGTCGCCGAGCGCGAGCGCGGTCGGGTCGTTGTCGTCGTCGAAGAGCTCGCCGCCGCCGGAGTAGATGAACGGCGCCAGGCCGCGCAGGGTGGGCTCGATGTAGATGCCGCGGGTGTTGCGTCGCGGCCGGCTGCCGAACTCGGCGGCCGCGCGGAACTCCGCGAAGTTCCAGCTGGTGTGGCCCTCACGCGGTACCGGCAGGCCCTCGGCCTCCATCGCCGCGAAGTCGACGAGGTCGGTGTTGTAGTAGATGACCATCGGCGAGGCGGCGTACGGCATGCACTGCAGGTCGTCGTCGACCGAGAACGCCGACACCGCGTCGCGGGCCCAGTCGTCGCCGATCGGGATCTCGCGCTCGTTGACCAGGTCGAGCAGCGGCACGTTCCGCTTCTCGGCGACCGTCTGCGCCAGGTCGCCGCGCGGGAGCAGGTAGAGGTCGGGCTTGGCGCCGCCGCTGCGGATCGCGTCGAGCATCGCGTCGGCGTCGGGCCAGGACACGATGGAGACGTTGGTGTCCTTGCTGCTGGCGTTGTAGTCGTCGACGACCGTCTGGTACGCCGCGATCTCGGGCGCAGTGCCCCACACCGCGAGCTGCAGCTCGGTCATCGTCTGCGCCGTCGGCTGCGGCCGGTGCGGGCGCTGCTTCTGCTCGGTGCCGCTCGCGAGGGCGATCATGCCCACGAGGACCACCAGAGCGACCCCGACAACGACTGCACCCGTCCGCCACGTGAACCGACCCACGGCCGCAACCCTACCGGCCGGTCACAGGGCTCCCTGCGGCGCGTGGTTCTAGAGTGAGTGGGTGTCCGAGCACCGGCGTCACCACCGCCCCGCACCGCGGGAGGCCGCCTTCTTCGACGAGTACGTCGGCGCCGCCGATCCCGCGCTGCTCGCCGAGGCCGCCGAGAGAGCCGCGGTGCTCCTGATCCGCGGCGCTCGCACCAGCGACGACGCCGGGGTCGCCGAACGACTGGTCCACCTCGCCGACACCGAGGGCATCGAGGCGATCGCCGAGGTCTGGTCCCACGCCGCCGCCGACTCCCTGGCCGGCTGCCTGTGGCGGCTCTACCTGCTCCGCGCGTGGGTGTACGCCGACCCGGCCGGGGTCGCCCGGCAGTTCGAGGCCGGCCGCAGCCGCGCCGAGTTCGCCCGCGTCGTCGCCGGGGTCGCCGACCCGCCCGGGCCCGACGAGCTGCGGGCCATGGTCGACGAGGTGCTCCGCGGGATCGCCGCTGGCGAGTTCGCCGACGTGCTGCTCCGGGCCGCCGCCTTCGCCCGCGTCGTCGCGGCGGGCCGCGCCACGCTGCACGACGTACCCGACGCCGACGTCCGGCGGATGCTCGTGCTCGGCGAGCAGCTCGAGGCGGCCGGACACCTGGAGCTCGCGCGCCGGTTGGCCTGAGCACTGGTTCCGAGGCCGTAGAATAGGCAATCGAGCACGCCGGGCCGCGGCAGCCCCGGGTCCCAAATTCAGCCGCTACGAGCGGCCCTGCGCCGTGAGGCGCTCCCGGTCCGGCGTGCTCGACCTCTCCCGCCGACCCGGCAGAAAGTGGCTCTGCAATCGGGCCGACCCGGCGCGAAGTTGCCCGGAGAGCGCGTCGACCCGGCAGAAGGTGACGCCCGGTCGAGCCACTTTCTGCCGGGTCGGCGGGTTTTCGACGCGACTTTCTGCCGGGTCGGCCCGATTGCAGAGCCACTTCGCGCCGGGTCGCGGTCAGAGCGCGTCGAGGGCCTTGCGGATCCGCACGTCAGAGATCGGGCCGTCGGTGCCGAGCTGCTGGGCCCACAGGGAGACCCGGTACTCCTCGAGCATCCACCGGATCGCGCGCAGGCCGGCGCCGGCGGGGCGCTCGTCGGGCAGGGCGCCGACCCGGGCGAGATAGGCGTCCTGGAGCGGCTGGAGGACGTCCATGCGCTGCCGGTCCTTCGCGAGGACGGCCGGGCCGCCGGTCTCGAGGGCGGTACGACGCTCGCGCATCGCCGCCAGCCAGGTGCGGTAGCGCCGCAGCCGGACGAGCCCGGCCTCACCGACGAAGCCGTCATGGACGAGACGGGCGAGCTGGCCCTGCAGGTCGGTCAGCGCGGGCAGCATCGGCAGGTCGGCGCGACCGCTGAGCAGGCGGTCGACCTCGCGCCAGGTCGCGAGGACGCGGAGCAGCTCGCCGAGCACCTCGCGCACCCCCGCGGCGGCGGACGCGCGCACGGCGGCCAGCAGGTCGTCGTACGCCGCACGGCTCCGCACGGCGGGCCGGGCGTCGACGGCGTCGACCACGACGGCGCGCAGGCAGTCGTCGAGGATCGCGGGCACGCCGGCGTACGGCGTCCCGGCGAGGCCGAGCTTCTCGGCGTTGCCGAGGCTATCGAGCACGCCGGCGAGGGGTGCCGAGCCCAGGGCGAGCAGGGCCAGGCGGACCACGCCGAGCCGGTGCCGGGCGTCGCGCTCGTCGGCGGAGCCGAAGACCTGGAGGCCGACGGTGCTGCCCTCGTCGACCAGGCCGGGGAACGCCTCGACCTCGTGGCCGGCGCGGGTCCAGGTGGCGGTGACGGGGATCTCGTCGAAGACCCAGTCGGTCTCGCCGGTGCGGGCGACGCCGGTGTCGGAGGCGACCGCGGCCATCGCGCGCTCGAACTGCGGTTGCAGCGGGGCCTTGAGCTCGGCGAGCGACTTGCCGCGGCCCTGAACCGCTCCCCGCTCATCGACGACGCGGTAGCTCGGCGTGAGGTGCGCGGGCAGCGAGGCGAGGTCCCAGGCCGAGCGCGGGACGTGCACGCCGGTGGTCGAGCGCAGGTAGCGCTCGAGGGCGGTGAGCAGCGCCTCCTCCCCCGCGGGTACGGCGGCCAGGAACTCGCGCGCCGTGTTCGGCGCCGGGACGAAGCTGACCCGTAGCGCCTTCGGGAGACTGCGGATCAGCTCGGTGACCAGCTCCTCGCGCAGTCCCGGGACGATCCAGGAGAAGTCGTCGTCGTCGACCCGGTTGAGGGTGGCGACCGGGATGTCGATGGTCAGCCCGTCGTCCTTCGCGCCCGGCTCGAAGTGGTAGCTGATCGGGAAGGTCAGTCCCCCCGTCACCGACCACGACTCCGGGTAGTCCGCCTCGCGGACCTCCTCGGCCGTGTCGTGGGTGAGCATCGCCGGGTCGAAGGTGAGCAGCTCGGGCTGGGCGCGCCGGGCGTCCTTCCACCAGCGGTCGAAGTGCGCGCCACTGACGATCCCCTCGGGGACGCGGGCGTCGTAGAAGTCGAAGAGCGTGTGCTCGTCGACGACCAGGTCACGTCGACGGGCGCGGTGCTCGAGCTCCTCGGCCTCGGCGAGCAGCCGGCGGTTCTGCTGGAAGAAGCGGTGCCGGGTGTCCCACTCGCCGTACACGAGCGCGTGCCGGATGAAGATCTCGCGCGACAGGTCGGGGTCGACCTTGCCGTAGGAGACGGCCCGGTCGGCGGCCAGCGGTACGCCGTACAGCGTGACCCGCTCGCGGGCCATCACGGCCTGCCGCTTGCGGGACCAGGCCGGCTCGGAGTAGGTCCGCTTGACCAGGTGGGCGCCGAGCCGCTCGGCCCACCGTGGGTCGATCGCGGCGTTCTGGCGCGCCCAGAGCCGGCCGGTCTCGACGAGCTCGCCGGCCATCACGAAGGGCGGGTTCTTCCGGGCGAGGCCGGAGCCGGGGAAGATCGCGAACTTCGCGCCGCGGGCGCCGAGGTACTCGCGTGGGCCGGGGCGCCGGTTGTCCTTCCGGGCGCCCGGCCCCGACCGGGCCGGCTTCTCGCGCTCCTCGAGCACGCCGATGTGGGAGAGCAGCCCGGAGAGCAGGGCCTGGTGGATGCCGTCGGCGTCGGGGGTTTCGAGGCTCGTCGCTGGCGCTCCTCGCACCTCAACCACCGGGGCTGGCGCCTCGAGCCGGACCCCCATCTCCTTGGTGACCTGCCGCAGCTGGGCGACGAACTCCTGCCACTCGCGCACCCGCAGGTAGTTGAGGTACTCGCGCCTGCACATCCGGCGGAACGCGCTGCTCGACAGCTCGCGCTGCTGTTCGCGCAGGTGGCGCCACAGGTTGAGCCAGGAGAGGAAGTCGGAGCCCTCGGCCTTGAAGCGGGCGTGCAGCTGGTCGGCCTGCGCGCGCTCGGTCGGGTGGTCGGCTCCGGGCCGCTCGCGCGGGTCCTGCAGCGAGAGGGCGGCGACGATGACGAGGACGTCGCGCACGCAGCCGAGGCGCTCGGCCTCGAGCAGCATCCGGCCCAGGCGCGGGTCGATCGGCAGCCGGGCGAGGCGGCGGCCGACCTTGGTCAGCTCGCCCTGGCGGGCGCCGGAGGTGACCGCGCCGAGCTCCTCGAGCAGCTGGGTGCCGGCCTGGACGTTGCGCCGGTCGGGCGGCTCGACGAACGGGAACCGCTCGATGTCGCCGAGGCCCAGCGAGGTCATCTGGAGGATGACGGAGGCGAGGTTGGTGCGCAGGATCTCCGGGTCGGTGAACTCGGGGCGGGCCTCGAAGTCCTCCTCGGCGTACAGCCGGATCGCGATGCCGGCCGCGACGCGACCGCAGCGGCCCGAGCGCTGGTTGGCGGAGGCCTGGCTGATCGGCTCGATCGGCAGGCGCTGGACCTTGGTGCGCGCGGAGTAGCGGGAGATGCGGGCGACGCCGGTGTCGATGACGTAGCGGATGCCGGGGACGGTCAGCGAGGTCTCGGCGACGTTGGTGGCCAGGACGACGCGGCGCCGGGAGCCCTTGGCGGGGGCGAAGACGCGGTGCTGCTCGGCGGCGGAGAGGCGCGAGAAGAGGGGCAGTACGTCGACGCCGCGGATGCCGTTCCCGAGCGGCGCGAGCGCCTCGGCGGTGTCGCGGATCTCGCGCTCGCCGGGGAGGAACACCAAGATGTCGCCCGGCCCCTCGGCGGAGAGCTCCTTGACCGCGTCGACGATCGCCTCGGTCTGGTCCCGGACGATCGGCTCGCCGTCCTCGTCGTCCTCGGGCAGGTCCATGAGCGGGCGGTAGCGCACCTCGACCGGGTACGTGCGCCCCGAGACCTCGACCACGGGAGCGTCAAAGTGCTTCGCGAACCGCTCGACGTCGATGGTCGCCGAGGTGATGACCAGCTTGAGGTCGGGGCGCTTGGGGAGCAGCTGGCGCAGGTAGCCGAGCAGGAAGTCGATGTTGAGGCTGCGCTCGTGGGCCTCGTCGATGATGATCGTGTCGTAGCGGCGCAGCAGCCGGTCACGCTGCAGCTCGGCCAGCAGGATGCCGTCGGTCATCAGCTTGACCCGGCTCTGCTTCGACGTCTTGTCGGTGAACCGGACCTGGTAGCCGACCAGGTCACCGAGATCGGTCCCGAGCTCGGAGGCGATCCGCTCGGCCACCGAGCGGGCCGCGATCCTGCGCGGCTGGGTGTGCCCGATCATCCGCGGACGCCCGTCCTCGCCCGGTGTGCCGCGTCCCAGCTCGAGGCAGATCTTCGGCAGCTGGGTGGTCTTGCCGGAGCCGGTCTCGCCGGCGACGATCACGACCTGGTGGTCGCGGATCGCGGTCGCGATGTCGTCGCGTCGGGCGCTGACCGGGAGGTCGGGCGGGTAGGAGATCTTCACAGCGCGCCCATTATTGCCGGGGTTGGGTGGGTGAGAGTGATCCAGAGGTCACTCTCACCCACCCGACTCCCGCCTCAGAGCGACTCCACGTTGCGCACCAGCGCCTCGCTGGAGTGCTTGACCGCGATGCCGACGACGGGCTTGACCGCGCCGGCGATCGCCTTGCCGGCCGGGCCGCCGGGCAGGGTGAAGGAGATCCAGGCATCGACCCGGGTGCGGTCGTCGCCGAGGTCGGTGAAGCTCCAGCGCTGCGTGGTCTCCACGCCCTTGACCGAGGTCAGCTCGAGCAGCCGGTCCCGCTCCCACGCGGTGCACTCGATGCGCGCCTTGAGCGGTACGCCGACCTTCATCACGCCGTCGTACTGGGCACCGACGCCGTGGAGCTGGTCGGTGACCGGCTCGATCTTGCTGAGGCCGTACATCCAGTCCTTCGTGGTGCTGAAGTCGTCGACGTACGCGAACACCTTGCTGATCGGCGCCGCGATCTCGACGCTCTGCTCCACCACGTTGCTCACCGCGGAAGTGTGACACGCCGTCACAGGTTCAGCGGGGAGGGGGCAGCGCGTCGGTCGCCTCGAGCTGGCCCATGCCGGTGACCATGAGCAGGTCGGCGACGATCGCGCGCAGCTGGGCCAGGATCGCCTCGGCGGTGAGGATGTCGCTGCGCTCGACCTGCCCGGTCGCCGCCCCGACGGCCAGCACCTCGTCGCGGGCCGCGATCGCGACCCGGTCGGCGTGCAGCTCGCGGGCGATGGCGTCCGCGGCCGAGGCGAGGTCCGCAGTGAGCCCGATGTACGACGACGGCACGGGCAGGCGGCGGTAGGCGATGATCGTGGTCTGCCGCACGAGCACGCGGGTGCTGCGTAGAGCGCGGTCGAGCGGGTCGACCAGCTCGACCATCCGCCGCAGCGGCTCGCGGTGCCGGATCCGGAACGGCGAGGAGCTGACGACGGCCATCCCCTCCTCGGCCGCGGCCTGCAGCTCGCGGATCAGCCGGTCGGTGGTCCGGGCGTCGGCGAGCAGCTCGAGCGCCGGCGTGACCTCGCCGTCGACCATCACGTCGGAGGCGGCACGCAGCAGCTGGGCGATCTTGCGGGCGACGGCGGAGGCCTGCTCGCGGGGCCGGCGCAGCGGCGCGGCCGGGACCGCCATCGCGGCGAGCAGTGCCACGCAACCGCCGATGACGGCGTCGGTCCAGCGCAGGAACGAGCCCTCGGCGCCGGGCAGCAGGACCGTGACCACGATCGACTGGACGGCGGCCTGGGAGACGAACATGATCCCGGCGTCGAGGAAGAGCGCGATCGACATCGAGAGGAACACGATCAGCGCCAGCTGCCAGGCGCCCGAGCCGATGCCCGAGACCAGGACGTCGGCCATGAAAACGCCGATCGCGACGCCGAGGGTGACCTCGACGACGCGCCGGAGCCGCTGGCCGTACGACGTGCCGAGGCACAGCACCGCTGCGATCGGCGCGAAGAACGGCAGGGTGTGGTCGAGCAGGTCGTGCGCGACGAACCAGGCCAGGCCGGCCGCGATCGAGCACTGCCCGACGACCCACAGCTTCTCGCGCCACCGGTCGAAGCGGCCGCGCAGCGACAGGCGGCTGCGCGACCACATCCGGTCCAGGACTCCGTCGGTCACCGCCTCCACACGGCAACCCTAGTGGGCTTCCGGCGTCAGACGGCCTTGGCCGGAAGGACCCTCTTGGAGAGCAGCGCGACGACGTCCTCGTAGCGCGAGCCGGTGAACTTCTGGAAGTTGTGCAGGGCGTGGGCGTCGAGGCCGACGAGGACCCGGGCCTGGTTCTTCACGATGCCCTTGACGATGATCTCGGCGGCCCGCTCGGGGGTCATCCGGGCGAGCTTCTCGTCGAACAGCTTCGCCGTGGCGGCCTGGTCCTCCTTGTCGGAGACCCGGGCGTTGCGGGCGATCGCGGTCTTGATGCCGCCGGGGTGGACCGAGGTCACGCCGACGTTGTGGCCGGCGATGAGCATCTCCTCGCGCAGCGCCTCGGTGAAGCCGCGCACGGCGAACTTGGTCGCGTTGTAGGCGCTCTGGCCGGGCATCGCGAGCAGGCCGAACAGGGACGACAGGTTGACCACGTGGCCCTCGCCGGAGGCGATCAGGTGCGGCAGGAACTCCTTGGTGCCGTGCACGACGCCCCAGAAGTTGATGCCGACGATCCAGTCCATGTCCTTGTACTCGAGGTCGACCACGTCACCGGCCAGCGCGACGCCGGCGTTGTTGATGACCACGTTGACCTGACCGAAGTGGTCGGCCACGGCAGCGGCGTACGACGCGAACGCCTCGCGGTCGGCGACGTCGAGCCGGGCGGTCTGCACGTCGGGCGAGCCCGCCCCGGAGGCCAGCTCGGCGGTCTCGGCCAGGCCGGCCTCGTTGACGTCGGACAGCGCGAGCCGCGCGCCCTTGCCGGCCAGGTTCACGGCCAGGGCGCGGCCGATGCCCGATCCCGCACCCGTGATGACGACGACCTTGTTGTTGAGGTTCTTCACGCGCTGACTGCCTCTCGCTGGTGGGACACCTCGACGTCGTACCGGTCGAGGTCGAACTTGCTCAGGTGCTGCCGGAAGGTGAACGTCTGACCCGGCCACAGGGTCGTGTTGTTGCCGAACTTGTCGAGGTACCAGCTGGCGCAGCCGCCGGTCTGCCACACGGTGGGCTTCATCCTGCGACGGATCTCGGCGGTCCACTCGTCCTGCGCGGCCTGGGTCGGCTCGACCGCGGCGAGGCCCTCGCGGCGCATCGCCCGGGCCGCCTCGACGACGTACTTCACCTGCGACTCGATGATGAAGATCATGCTGGAGTGGCCCAGCGCGGTGTTGGGACCGACGATCTGGAACAGGTTGGGGAAGCCGTGGAAGGTGGTCCCCTTGTAGGCCGCCATGCCGCTCTCGTCCCACAGCTCGCCCAGCGTGACGCCGGCACGGCCGGTGATGTGGCGGGCGATCGGGGGCTCGGTGACATAGAAGCCGGTGGCCACGACGAGCACGTCGATCGGCCGCTCGACGCCGTCGGCGGTGACGATGGCGTTGCCGGTGACCTTGGCTACGGGAGAGGTGACCAGGTCGACGTTGTCGGCATCGAGCGCGGGGTACCACTTGTTGGAGATCAGGATCCGCTTGCAGCCGGCCCGGTAGGCGGGGGTGACCTTGCGGCGCAGCTCGGGGTCGGTGATGCCCTTGGCGATGTTCCTCTTCCCCTGCATCTCGACCGCGCGCATCGCCTGCGGGAACTTCGCGAACGCCGGGACACGGGACTCGAGGGTGCCGTAGACGAGGGCGCGCAGCGCGCGCTGGGCGCCGGGGACCCGCTTGAACACGGCCTTCTCGAAGGAGCTGAAGGAGCGCTCGTTGCGCGGGATCACCCAGTTCGGCGTGCGCTGGTAGACGTCGAGGTGGCCACCCGACTCGGCTAGCACCTTCTGCAGCTCGGGCACGAGCTGGATGGCCGAGGCGCCGGTGCCGATCACGGCGACCCGCTTGCCGGCGAGGTCGACGTCGTGGTTCCAGCGAGCCGAGTGGAAGATCTCGCCCTGGAACGAGTCGATGCCCTCGATCTCGGGCAGGCGGGGCTCGGAGAGCCCGCCGGCGCCGGCGATGAGGGTGCGGGCGGCGTACTCCTTGACGCCGGCGGGGCCCTCGGTGCGCACGATCCAGCGCTGCGCCTGCTCGTCCCACGCCGCGTCGAGGACGGCGGTGTCGAACACGAAGCGGTCGAGCGTGCCGGACCTCTCGGCGACCTTGCGGGTGTACTCCCAGATCTCCTGCTGCGGCGAGTACACCTTCGACCAGTCGGGGTTCAGCGCGAAGGAGTAGGAGTAGAGCTGGCTCGGCACGTCGCACTCGGCACCGGGATAGGTGTTGATGTGCCAGGTGCCACCGACGTCGCTGTCCTTCTCGATGACGACGAAGTCGCGCTCGGCGGCCTCGTCGAGCTTGATGGCTGCGGCGAGCCCGGCGAAGCCGGCGCCGACGATGAGGTGGTCGACCTGGGTGCGACCCGCGCTGCTGGAGCTCATGGCACGACGCTATTGGCGTTATTGAACATCTGTCAATAGAATGCCCGGCGTGACGCCCGCCACGCCCTCCCCCGCCCCGCGCACCCGGCTCTCGCCGGCGCAACGGCGTACCCAGCTGCTCGACCTCGGTGTCCGGCTGCTCGCCACCCGCTCCCTCGACGAGCTCTCCATCGACCTCCTCGCCGAGGAGGCAGGCATCTCGCGCGGGCTGATGTACCACTACTTCGGGGGCAAGCAGGGCTTCTACGAGGCCGTCGTCCAGCACGCCGCCGACGACCTCTACGCCCGCACCGCGCCCCCCGAGGAGGGCGAGCCGATGGAGCGCCTGCTCGCCTCGCTGACCGGGTACGTCGACTACGTCGTCGCCAACCACGCGGGCTACCGCTCGCTGGTCAAGGGCGCGACCGCCGGCAACGACAGCCTCCGCGCGATCTACGAGACCACCTTCGCGGCGCTCGCCGAGCGGTTCTTCACCGCCGACCCCGGCGGCCTGGTCATCCCCGACACACCCGCCGTACGCCTGCTCATCCACGCCTGGCAGGCCATGGTCGAGGACCTCGTCCTCACCTGGTGCGACTCCCCCGCGGGCCTCTCCCGCGACGACCTGCTGCAGGTGATCACCACCTCGCTCCCGGCCCTCGTCGACACCCTCCCCTGACGATCAGGTGCGGCGGGAGGACCTGCCGCGCCGGCGGGCCCGGGTGACGCCGACCAGGCGGGGACCGGCCAGGCGGGCCTCGACCCGGCGGGCCTCGCGCATGACCGGCTGGGCGACGTACTCGCCGAGGATCACGCCGGAGGCCAGCGCGATGGCGACCGAGGCGGCGGTGACCATGGCGAGCAGGCCCTGGGCGGCCTGCTGGCTGCCCTCCTGCCCGAGCAGGAACAGGCCGCGGTAGATCGAGAGTCCGGGCAGCATGGGTACGACGGCCGAGACCACCACGACCAGGGGCGGGACCCGGAACCGGCGGCCCACCGTGTAGCCGAACAGGCCGATCACGAAGGCGGACAGGCCGACCGCGAAGGTGCGCCCGGCGCCGATCTCGGACATCGCCTCGGTGGCGGCGATCGCGAAGCCGCCGAGCAGGCCGACGGGGAGCAGGGTGCGCAGGGGTGCGTACGACGCGAAGGCGAACGCCGCGGCGCCGATCGCGCCGCCCACGGCGACGGCCGACACCCCGACCAGGTCGAGCCTGGGCAACGTCAGCCGCGGGATCTCCAGGCCGACCGCAGCGCACAGCGACAGCCCGCCGCTGACCCCGGTGATGATGCCGGCGGTCGCGAGCACCGCCTCGAGGATCCGCGCGCCGCCGGTCACGAAGAAGCCGGAGAGCGCGTCCTGGACCGCGCCCATGAAGCCGATGCCGGCGAGCAGCATGATGATGTTGGCGGTCACGACGAGCGACGCGTTGAGGTGCACCCACGGCTCGGCGAGCCGGGTGCCGAGCGCGGCGAGCACGGTGGCGACCACGCCGCCGGCGACCTGCTGGTAGAAGCCGGGCAGCCGGCGCCGGGTCATCAGCAGCTGGAGCCGGTCGATGCAGATCGCGGCCAGCGTCGCCACGAGTACGACGACCAGGTTGCCACCGAGCTGCAGCCCGACGCCACCGCACATCGCGCCCCACCCCAGGGTCGCGGCCCAGCGCGGCCGCGAGTGCCCCGACGACACGATCTGCGCGAGCTCGGTGCGGGCACCCTCGAGGTCGGTCTCCCCCGCGACGACGTCACGCACCATGTGGTCGACCCGGGTCAGGTCCTCGTAGTCGATCTCGCGCTGGGTGACCGCGCGCAGCTGGACCACGGGCGGCTCGTCGGGTCCCTGCTGGACGCTCATCGCCAGCGAGGTGAAGGTGACGTCCACCTGCGTGTGGCGTACGCCGAGCGCCCGGGCCAGGGCCCGCATCGTCGCCACCACGTCGGGCGCGCCGGCGCCCGAGGACAGCAGCACCTCCCCGACCTTGAGGCACAGGTCGAGCGTGCGGTGGAGGGTCCGCAGGTCGTCCATGCCCCAACTCTGTCAGGTGGCCGCGCGGCACCTCTACGCTGATCGCGTGCGCATCGACTTCCACGGCTCGGCCGAGCCGACGCTGGGGGTGGAGTGGGAGTTCGCGCTGGTCGACCGCCGCACCCGCGACCTCCGCAACGACGCCGCCCACCTCTTCGCCCGGGCCAAGCCCCGGATGCCCGCGCCGGGCAAGCTCCACAAGGAGCTGCTGAAGAACACCGTCGAGGTGGTCACCGGCGTGTGCGGCACGGTCGGCGAGGCAATGGCGGACCTGCGCGACACGCTGCAGTACGTCGCGAGTGCCGCCGACGACCTCGACCTGGACCTGTACGCCGCGGGCACGCACCCCTTCGCGGACTGGACCGGGCAGCAGCTGACCGAGGGCCACCGGTACGCCGAGCTGATCAACCGCACGCAGTGGTGGGGCCGGCAGATGCTGATCTGGGGCGTGCACGTCCACGTCGGGCTCCCGGCGAAGGATCGCGTGCTGCCGGTCCTCAACGGCCTGCTCACCTACTACCCCCACCTGCAGGCGCTCTCGGCGTCCTCGCCCATCTGGATGGGTGTCGACACCGGCTACGCGTCCAACCGCGCGCTGATGTTCCAGCAGCTGCCGACCGCGGGACTGCCGTTCCAGTTCGAGCGCTGGGAGGAGTTCGAGCACTTCGCGCACGACCAGCTCACGACCGGGGTGATCGACGAGCTCAGCGAGATCCGCTGGGACCTGCGCCCCGCCATGAAGCACGGCACGCTCGAGAACCGGATCTGCGACGGCGTCTCCACCCTTGCCGACATGCAGGGCCTGGTCGCCCTCATGCACTGCCTTGTCGTCTGGCTCGACGAGCGGGTCGCGGCCGGCGAGACGCTGACCACGATGCCGCCGTGGCACGTGCAGGAGAACAAGTGGCGGGCGGCGCGGTACGGCGTCGACGCGATCGTGATCCTCGACGCCGCGTCCGACGAGCGGCTCGTCACCGACGACCTGGCCGAGCTGGTCCCCCGGCTGGAGCCGGTCGCCGCCCGGCTGGGCTGCGAGGCCGAGCTCGCCTCGGTGCTCGACATCGCGACCCGCGGGCCGTCGTACGTGCGCCAGCGGGCGGTCGCCGAGCGGACCGGCAACGACCTGGTCGCGGTCGTCGACTCGGTCGTCACCGAGCTGAAGGCCGGACTCTAGCTCCTCAGGACTCGGGGAACTCGATGCGGCAGTCGGAGTTCTCGCACGCCGGGGTCTCGGCCCACACCGTGGCCTTCTCGAAGACGGTGCCGGTCGACTTCATCACCTGCACGCCGGTGAACTTCGCCTCCTGGGAGGCCTTGACGACGAACACCACGTCGCCGTCGCCGTCGCCGTCGACGTCGCTCAGGGTCGCCCCCTGGAGGGTGCGCTGGCCGATCGTGGAGGTGCCGGTGAAGCCGGCGACGGCGCGGGGGCGGCCGTCCGCGAGGTCGTAGACGGTGACCTCGACCTCCTCGTCGTACGAGCTGGCCTGGACGGCGACCAGGCTGGTGGTGCCGTCACCGGTGACGTCGCCGACGAGGTAGGCGTCGGCGTACAGGTCGTCCTCGGCGACCGCGCCGACCTCGAACTCCTTGCCGGTCGAGGAGAGCAGCGCGTAGCCCCGCTTGCCGGAGTAGTAGCCGGTGTAGTCCTCGTCCTTCACCTTCTCGGCCGGCAGCCGGGTCCACAGGTCGGCCAAGCCGTCGTGGTCGAAGTCGCCGGCCCGGATCTCGGTCGAGTCGATCGTCGCGTTGGTCAGCGCGGCCCACCGGACCGGGTCGGCGAAGCCGCCGCTCCCGTCGCCGAGGAGCACCTGCACCTCGACGCTGCGGTCGTTGGGACCGATGAGGGCGAGGTCGGCGCTGCCGTCGCCGTCGAAGTCGCCGGCCTGCACCTGGATGCGGGTGCCGTACTCCTCGAGCGAGGACAGGGCGAGCCGGAAGGTCTGGTCGCCGGGGAACTCCTTGTCGGTGGACGACAGGGTCAGCTGGTTGGCGTCGTCGACGAAGGACCAGGCGAGCTGCTCGTTGGTGCCGTCGTCGTCCCAGTCGAGGTAGAGCTCGTCCGGCTCCCGGGACTCCTCGACCGCGAGCTCGCTGGTCGTGAACACGGTGCCGTTGCTGCTCGCGGTGACCCGGCGCGTGCTCTCGTAGTCCGGGGAGAAGTAGAAGACCGCGTCGCCGTGGCCGTCGCCGTCGATGTCGCCCTGGATCGCCGCGGGGTGGTCCTTGCCGTCGTCGCCCCCGTCGCCGCCGCCACCGCCGGCACTCGTGTCGTCCTCCCACGGGCGCAACGCGGCCAGGGTGCCGGCCGCACCGGCCAGCAGGACCAGGACGACGGCGAGCGCGATCCACAGGCCGAGGCGGTTGCGCCGGGGCGGGGACGGCATCGAGGCGGGCATCGAGGCGGGCATCGGGGCCGGCATCGGAGTGTACGGCGGCTGCGGGCCGCCGTACCCGAGCGAGGGGATGTGACCGTAGCCGGCGGGCGGAGATGCAGGCGGCGGAGCGGCGGGCGGTGGGGTCTCCGGCTCCGGGCGGGCCCGGGTCGACTCGTCGGCCGGCGCGAACCGGGTCATCGGTCGCCGCTCGGCGGTCCAGCCCGAGCCGTCCCAGCGGCGCTCCATGCCGTCACCGTCCGGGTACCAGCCGGGAGGGGTGATGTTGCTCAAGGCCTGATCCCATCCGTTCGCGTACAGCCGGGCCCTTCCTACCCCATGCAGGAGCAGGTCACGCCTCGCCGCGCTCCCCGATTCGCTTGTGGCGACCGTCACGACGCGCAAGGATCGGGGCCACCTGCGACGAAAGGGGCTGCTCCGTGGTCTCCGTTCCCGGCAACCGTTTGATCGACCCGACCTCCGCGGCGTTCCTGCTCGCGGAGAACCGCAACATGCCGATGCACGTCGGCGGGCTCCAGCTCTTCGAGCCGCCCGCGGACGCGGGGCCGGACTACGTGCGGGAGATGTTCGAGTCGATGCGGGACACGGAGCGGATCGCGCCCCTGTTCCTCAAGCACCCCTACCGCTCGGTCAAGACCGGCGGCACGCTGGTCTGGCGCGACGACGAGCAGTTCGACATCGAGCACCACGTGCGGCACAGCGCGCTCCCCCAGCCGGGCCGGGTCCGCGAGCTGCTCGAGCTGGTCGGCCGGCTGCACTCCACGCGGCTGGCGTGGGAGCGGCCGCTGTGGGAGACCCACGTGATCGAGGGCCTCGCCGACGGCCGGGTCGCGATGTACACCAAGCTCCACCACGCCCTCGTCGACGGCATCTCCGCGATGCGGCTGATGGCCAGCACGCTCTCCTCCGACGCCGAGCGCCGCTCCATGCCCGCCCCCTTCGCCGAGGGCGCGGCGCGCAGGCGGAAGCCGGAGCCCGAGAGCGCCGACTCGCTTCCCGCCGCCGCGGTCGGCGCCGCCACCACGGCCGCCCGCACCCTCGCCGACCTGCCCGGCGACGCCGTACGCACGGCCCTGTCGATCAGCGCCGACGCGGCCGGGATGCCGATGGCGCTGGTGAAGACCTTGCGCAAGGGCCTCAAGAACGAGACCTCGGCCGTCTCGCTCGCGGCGCCGCGCACGATCTTCAACCAGTCGATCACCGGCGCCCGCCGCTTCGCCGCCCAGGACTGGCCGGTGGAGCGGATCCGCGGCGTCGGCAAGGCCACCGGTACGACGATCAACGACGTCGTGCTCGCCATGTGCAGCGGCGCGATGCGGACCTACCTCACCGAGCTGGACGCGCTGCCCGAGCAGTCGATGGTCTCGATGGTCCCGATCGGCCTCAAGGCCAAGCAGGCCGGCACGGCGTCTGCTGACGGCGGCAACGCGATCGGCTCGGTGATGGTGCGCCTGGCCACCGACAAGGCCGACCCGGCCGACCGGCTGCGCACCATCAGCCAGTCGATGAAGGACGGCAAGGAGGCGCTCTCCTCGATGACGCCCAACCAGATCGTGGCGATGAGCGCGATCGGGATGGCGCCCTCGATCGTGGTGCCGATGCTGAAGATGCAGGGCATCGTGCGGCCGCCGTACAACCTGATCATCAGCAACGTGCCCGGGCCGCGGGTGCCGCACTACTGGAACGGCGCGCAGCTGGTCGGCAACTACCCCGTCTCCATCCCGATCAACGGCATGGCACTCAACATCACCTGCACGTCGTACGCCGGCAACATGGGCTTCGGCCTCACCGGTTGCCGCCGTACCGTGCCGCACCTGCAGCGCCTGCTGACCTTCCTCGACGACGAGCTCGCCGCGCTGGAGAAGGCCGCTGGCGTCAGCTGAGCTCGGCGTACCCGCCGCCGACGCGCTCGGCGACCGCCCGGAGCCGGGCGCGGGTCACCGACGAGACGGTCGGGTGGCCGGCGCGCTCGGCGTTGGAGCCGGGGCGGGTGGGCTCGGCTGAGTTGACCGAGAGACAGGTACGACGCCCGCCGTCGGCCGCGTTCGCGAGGGCGACGGCGTGCCCGGTGGTGCCGCTGCCGGCGAAGTAGTCGAGGACCCGGGCGTCGTCGGGCATGGTGCCGATGACGCGCAGCAGGAGGCCGGTCGGCTTGGGCGACTCGAAGACGTGGCCGACCAGGTCCTTGAGCTCGGCGACCGCGGTGTCGGTGGATCCGACCTCCTCGGCGAGCCAGATGGTCGGCAGTTTCTTGCGGCGCCCGCCGGCGGGGTGGCGCCAGTCGCGCTGGTAGACGTCGACCCGGTCGCCCCGGGTGCCGCGCACGACGCGGCACTCGAGGTCGTCGGGCCGCTCGTCGATCCGGGGCCGGGACCAGCGCCACACGGCCGGCGTACCGTCCCCGAACACGGGCTTGATCTCCTCGCCGCCCGGGAACGGCGTCGTGGCGACCCGGCCCGTCGCCGGGTCCCCCCAGACCGGGAAGTGCAGGGTCGGCGCCGAGAGCGGGTTGAACTTCTTGTTGGTGTTGCGCAGCGGCAGCCGCCGGTAGCGGCGCCCGTCGGGTGCCTTGAGCGGGAAGTCCGCCTCGACCACGGTCGTCGTCGACGTCGCGTCGAGCACGCAGCGGGCGACGTCCTTGGCGTAGACGAGCAGGTACTCGTGCGAGGTCGCGAACCCCTTCCCCAGCTGACGGCCCTTCGGGTTGAGGTTGACCACCACCTGCGCAAGGAAGTTGGCCTCGCCGTAGACCTCGTCGAGGAGCAGCCGCAGGTGCGCGACCTCGTGGTCGTCGATGCTGACGAAGAGCGCCCCGGTCTCGGCGAGCACCCGGTGGCCGGCCTCGATCCGCGGCCGCAGGTAGGCCACCCAGGCGGCGTGCCGGCCGGCCGCGCCCGCGCCCCGCTCACCGCGGAAGTCGTCGTGGTAGGCGAAGTCGTTGCCGGTGTTGTAGGGCGGGTCGAGGTAGATGAGGTCGTACGACGCCGAGGGCAGCGCCGCGAGGACGTCGAGGTTGTCGCCCTCGACGAAGGTGTTCCACGGTCCCGGCTCGTTGGGCACCAACGGATTGTCGCAGGCGTCGTGACAGGCTCGGCCCCATGAACGACAGGGCGCGCCGTACCTTCTCCCGGGCCGAGCTCGAGTCCTACCGCGACGCCGTGGTCCCCGACCTGCTCCCGAACGCACCCGGCCAGGTGCTCCGACTGCTGTTCGTCGGCATCAACCCCGGGCTGTGGACCGCGGCGACCCAGACCCACTTCGCGCACCCGGGCAACCGCTTCTACCCGGCGCTGCTGCTGGGCGGGGTGATCACCGAGCCGGTCGACCCGGCCGACGGGATGAGCGACTCCGAGCGGACCATGATGCGCGAGCGCGGCATCGGGATCAGCAACGTCGTGCACCGCGCGACCGCGAAGGCCTCCGAGCTGAGCGCCGAGGAGCTCAGGGCCGGCGGGCAGCAGCTGGTCGAGCTGGTGGCCCGCGAACGGCCGAAGGTCGTGGCGATCGCCGGGATCACGGCGTACCGCACCGCCTTCGGGCTCCCCAAGGCCGTCCCCGGCCGCCAGCCGGACACGATCGACGACCTGTGGTCGGGGGCAGAGCTGTGGGTGGTGCCCAACCCGAGCGGGCTCAACGCCCACGAGACCGTCGCCTCGCTGGCAGCTGCCTACCGCGAGGTGGCGGTGGCGGCCGGGGTCATCTGACGGCGCAGGTCACAGCGGCTCGATGCCGGTGACCTTCCAGGTGTCCCCCGTCCTCGTGGCGCGCACCGCGAGCTGGGCCGCGGAGACGGCGGACTCCTTGTCGGTCGCCCGCTGCGAGGCCTGGTCGAGGAACACCAGCAGGGTCGCGGATCGGCCGGTGAGCTCCTTGACCGCGGCGACCTGCACCTGGGCGGTGAGCACGAGCTGCTGTCCGGGTGCCTTCTCCTCCAGCGCGGCGAACAGCAGGTCGTACTGCTCGCGCGCCTTGCCGTCGAGCAGGTCGTCGGCGGCCTGCTGGGTCGGGCCCGGGTTGTTGTAGTCGTAGCTGAAGACCCGGACCAGCGCGGAGGCCACGGCTGACTGGACCTCGGTCGTGGCCGGGGCGTCGACGACGGCGTGGTTGCCGACGTTGTCCTTGTCGCGGGCGACGCCGGCCTGCCAGAAGGCCACGGCGGCCGCGGCGAGGAGGAGCACGGTGAGCACGAGCACCCCGTGCCTGCGTACGACGGTCAGCACGGTGCTCACTTGATCTCCACCGCCACCTGGTCGAGGCCCTCGAGGAGCCACCGGCCGCCGACCTTGACCAGATCGGCGGCGAACCGGTTGCGCTTCACGCTCGGGGCGGCCGACGGGTCGGCGTCGTTGCGAACCGTCACCTCGACCGACGCGATCACCGTGGCGGTGCTGGCGGTGAGGTCGAGGACGGCGGCGTCGATGACCTTGCCGGTGGAGACCATCTGCTGGTCGGCCATCAGCTTGCGAGTCTCGGCGTCGGTGGCCGCGATCTGGTCCTTGAGCGTGCCGGTCGTGACGTCCAGCCACTTCTCGAGACCGCCGTCGACGTCGTCGTGGTCGAGGGTGTTCATCGTCTCGATGTGACTGCGGGCGGTGATCAGCACCGTGTCGCGCAGCTCGGCCCGCTCGAGGGCCGCCTCGTCGTGGTCGCCGGCGCGCTGCCAGGTCACCACGCCGGCGACCAGCGCGACCACCGCCAGCACCAGCAGGCCCAGCTCGATCGCGCGGCGCCCGGACCGCTCGGAAGGCTCCGAAGGCTCCGAAGGCTCCGAAGGCTCCGAAGGCTCGGGCGTCTGCGTCGCGTCCTCGTCGTCGATGTCGAGCTCCTCCACGTCGTACCCGAATCCTGTGGTCATCACCGGCCACCTCCCAGCAGGTCGTCGAGGTCCTCGACGAGGTCGACGTCGGCCGGTCGGTGGGCGGTCCCGTCGCCGGTGCCACCGGCCACGGCCTGCGGACCGCGCACGTTGCCCTCGCCGCGCGGCGCGGTGCACCCTGCCTTGCGGTTGAGCGGCGGCCCCTCGGTCGCGTCGGTGCCCCGGCGCAGGGTCGTGCCACTGTAGCCAGTGACGCACGGCAGCGGGTTGAAGAAGGTCGGCACCATGCCGAGGTTGACGCCGCGGCCGCTCGTGGTGGCCCAGCCGATGCTCACTGCCTCCGGGAGCCGGATGAGGGCGTCGCGCACCGCGGTGGCGTTGGCCCCGAAGACGGTGGCGGTCGGGATCAGGTTGTCCATCAGGTTCGACAACGGCTGGCCGACGTCCCGGATCAGCAGGCTCAGCTGCTCGGCCGCTCCGGGCGTCGCCGCGATCAGGGTGCGCAGGTCGGTGTCGGAGTCGGCGAGCGCCTGGGCGAACAACGCGAGGTCCTTGCTGTAGGAGCCGATCGCGGTGCTGGAGTCCTCCTGGGTGGCCAGCACCCGGTCGGCGTTGCGGATCAGCGAGGCGCTGACCAGGAAGTTGTCGTCGGCCGCCTGCTGGAACTCCCGCGAGGTCTCCAGGAGCCGGCCGAAGTCCTGGCTGAGCCCCTGGGAGATCAGGTAGCTCTCGTCGACGACCGTGTTCAGCGAGTCCGAGGGCACCGACGCGACCAGGTCGCGACTGGCCCGCAGCACCTCGGAGAGGTCCTCGGGCAACGCGTCGCGGCCCGCGGTCAGGTGGTCGCCGTCGGCGAGCAGGTCCTTGGACGTCGTGCCCTCCAGGTCGAGGTACTGCTCGCCGATGGCGGACCGGCTGCGCACGTGCGCCGTCGAGTCGGCCGGGATGTCCGGTGCGCCCGGCTCGATCTCGGCGGTCACCTCAACGCCGTCGTCGGTCGGGTCCATCGCGGTCACCTTGCCGACCTGGACGCCGCGGTAGGTGACCTCGGAGTGGACGAACAGGCCGCCACCCTCGGGCAGCGACACGGTGACCCGGTAGCCGTCGGAGAACGGCGTGAAGCCGACGTACGACGCCCCGAGGTAGCTGGTGCCGAGGAGCGCGACCAGCACGAACAGGCCGAGCTTGACGTGGACTCCGCGGGTGAGCTGCTGCACGTCACTCGCCTCCTTCGCTGCTGGCCGAGCCGCTCGACGATCCGCTGGGCGACCCGCTCGCGGAGTCGCTGGCCGAGCCGCTCGGGGAACCGCTGGTCGCCGAACCGCTCGTTGAGCCGCTCGTTGAGCCGCTCGAGGAGCCGCTCGAGGACCCGGACGAGGACGGTGCGCTCGGCAGGATCGACGGTCCGGGCACCGTGGGTGTGCCGGTCGTGGGGGTCGCGCTGTCGGTGGACGGCAGCATGGTCGGCGGCGCGTCCCCGGGGAGGGAGAGGTTGCGAGAACGCGACGCCGACCCGCCACCTGCCGTGGGTTGGGGCCACGAGCAGCCAACCGCCGCACAGCCCGCAGGAAGGGTGCGGAAGTTGGTGGTCATGAAGACGTTCAGGTAGTCGCCGCGGATCGCGCCGAGCACCGAGTCGGGGAACGGGTAGGTCAGCAGGATCTCCAGCGAGTACGGGAGGTCGGCGCCGGACTTCGCGAGCTCGGAGAGGATCGGGTCGAGCGCCCTCAGGTCGCGGACCATGTCCTTCTGCGAGGCGTTCAGCGTGCGGACGGTGACCTTCGAGAGCCGGTCGAGCGACTGCAGCATCTTGGTCAGCTGGGGTCGCTGCTCGACGAGCACCTTCATGCCCGGCGACAGGTCGTCGAGGACGGTCGCGATCTGCTTGCGATCGCCGTCGAGCACGGTCGAGAGGCGGGCCAGACCGTCCAGGGCGCCGGTGATGGCGTCCTTGCGCTGGTCGAGTACGCCGACGAACCGGCCGAGCTGGTCGAGGAAGTCGCGGACCTCGGCGGTCTGCCCGTCGCCGACCTTCTGCAGCTCTCGGGAGATCTCCTGGAACTGACCGACGCCGCCACCGTTGAGGACCAGCGACAGCGCTCCGAGCACCTGCTCCGCGGTGGCCGCGGCATCGGTGTCGGCAGTGGTGAGGACGGCACGGTCGGCGAGCCGGCCCGAGGCGGGCATGGTCTCGCCGCCGCCCTCGGGACGGACCAGGGCGACGTACTTCTCCCCCAGCAGGGAGGTCTGCTGCAGCCTGGCGGTGGTCGCCGACGGCAGGTCGACGTCACGCCGCACCTGCATGGTGACCACGGCCGTGCGCCCGTCGTCACCGAGGTCGATGTCGGTGACCCGGCCGACCGCGACGTTGTCGACCTTGACGCTCGACTGCGGCACCAGGTCGAGGACGTCGGCGAACTCGGCGGTCACTGTGATGGGGTCCTTGCCGAGGTCGGCTCCGCCGGGCAGCGGGGCGTCGTAGACGCCTCCACCCAGGATCCCGCACCCGGTCAGGCCGAGGCTGATCCCGAGGGCGGCGACGAGTGCGGCCGGGGTGCGGCGGCGTCGGGTGCTCACCTCACTCACCCCCGTCCAGGCCGGGCAGCAGCAACGGAGGTGCCTCCTGGGAGGTGCGGGCGGACTTGCCGTCGTCGCTCCACAGGGTGAGCTCGTTGAGGTTGCCGCGGCCCTGCAGGGTGTTCGACGTGGGGTCGTAGGTGTTGATGAAGTTCTGCAGGGCGAGCGGGATGGTGCGCACCGCCTCGGCGAGCGACTTCTGCTGGTTGACCAGCACCTGGCTCGGCCCGCGCAGCCCGTCGACGCTGCGCTTGAGTGCGCCGCGGTTCTCCTTCACGAAGCCCTCGAGCAGCGCCAGCGCCTTGCCCAGCTCGGTGATCGCCGAGGTGAGGTTCTCGCGGTCCTCGGAGAGGTACTGCGCGACCACGGCGAGCTGCTGGTTGGCGCCGGCCACACCCTGGTCGTGGTCGAGCAGGGTCTGGTTGAGGGTGTCGAGGTTCTCGACGGTGGCGAAGAAGTCGTCGTCGACGCCGGAGACCGTCGCCGAGGCCTTAGAGAAGTCGCGCAGCATGGTGTTGATCGATGCCCCCTGGCCGTCGAGGTTCTCGGCGACCGCGTTCAGCAGGTCGGAGAGCGCGCCGTTGCGGTTGGCGCCGTTGGGTCCGAGCGCCTCCCCCACGTCGGCGAGGCTCTTGTAGAGCGCGTCGATCTCGACCGGCACCGCCGTCTTCGTGATCCGGGCGCCGTTCTTCAGCGCCGGGCCGCGGACCCACGGCGTGGTGAGCTGGACGTAGCGGTCGCTGACCAGGGTCGGCGCGACGATCACGGCGCCAGTGCCACGGGCGGCCTTGCGGCCCTCGTCGAGGCGCATCGTGACCCGGACCTTCCCACCCACGGGGTGGACCTTGGTGACCGTGCCGACCGGGACGCCGAGCACCTGGACGTCGGAGCCCGGGTAGAGGCCGACCGCGGAGTCGAAGTCGGCCGTCAGCTCGGTGCCGGGGCGCAGCATCCGCACCCCCACCACGGCCGCGGCGACGAGCAGCACCAGGCCGGCGGCGACCGCCGTCCAGCGCAGGGAACGGGACTTCATGAGCCACCTCCGGGTCGGCAGTCGCGGACCACGTCGTTCTCGAGGACCGGCGCGCCCTGCGCGTCGAACAGGCCGCAGATGTAGGAGTCGAGCCAGCGGCCGTTGCCCATCGCGGCGGTGAGCATCCGGTAGTAGGGACCGAGCACCTCGAGCGCGTCGCCCAGGTGCTTCTGGTTGCGGCGCAGCATCGCGGCGACCTGGTCGAGCTTGTCGAGCGCCGGCTTGAGCTGCTTCTGGTTGTCACGTACGACGCCCGCCAGCTCCCGCCCCAGCGTCACCGTCGACTGCAGCAGCTGCCGGATCGACTCACGCCGGTTGGCCAGCTCGGTGAGCAGCAGGTTGCCGTCGTCGACGAGCTTGCCGATCTCGCCGTTGCGGGCGGCGAGGGTGTCGGTGACGCTCGAGGTCGAGCGGAACAGCCTGGCCAGCTCCTGGTCGCGGCTGGAGATCGTGTGCGAGAGGCGGGTCAGCCCGTCGACCATGCCGCGTACCGACTCCGGCGTGTTCGCGAAGATCTGGGACAGGGTGGTCATGCTCTGCTCGAGCTGGGTGGTGTCGATCTCGCCGATCGTCGAGGACAGGTCGGAGAAGGCCGCGTTGACGTCGTACGGCGTGGTCGTGTGCTCGAGCGGGATCGGCTCGTCGAGCGCCTCGGTGCCGAGGGGGTCGACGGAGAGGTACTTCTGGCCGAGCAGGGTCTTGATCTTCACCGCCGCGGTCGACTCGTCGCCGATCTCGACGCCCTTGGACCGGAAGCTGACCAGGACCTTGTCGCCGACCAGGTCGACGCCGGTCACCTTGCCGACCTTGACCCCGGCCACCCGGACCTCGTCGCCGGCCCGCAGGCCGGCGGCCTCGGCGAGGAAGGCCTGGTGCTCGGTCCCGCCGCCGACGACCGGCAGGTCCTCGGCGTAGAAGGTGGCGAAGAAGGTGGCGACCAGGGCTGCGATGCCGATGACGGCGATCACCACCCGGTTCCGCTCGGCGAACGCGGTCGGGAACCGTCGCTGCGTGCGCGCGGCCATCAGCGGCACCTCCCCGCGACCGGCTGCACGCCGAGGTCGCCGTAGTAGCCCTCGGGCAGGGGGATCCGGCCCTTGATCGAGCAGATGTAGAAGTTGACCCAGGAGCCGTAGCTGGCGATCTTCGCGAGCCGCTGGACCTTCGTCGGCAGCGTCGCGAGCGCCTTGTCGATCACGTCCTCGTTGTTGGCGAGCACCCCCGACAGGTCGCCCAGCGCCTTGATGGAGCGCTTGAGAGGGGCCCGTCCCTCCTGGAGCAGGTCGGCCACGCTCTCGGACAGGTCGCCCATCCCGTCGATGGTCGAGCCGATCGTCTTGCGGTCCGCGGCCAGGCCGCTGACCAGCTGCTGGAGGGTGACCAGCGTGGTGTCGAGCTGTCCGGAGCGCTCCTCGACGACCCCGAGGACCGAGGACAGGTTGGTGATCAGCTGGCCGATCACCTGGTCGCGGTCCGCGAGCGTCGAGGTGAGGCTGGCGGTGCTCTTCAGCAGGCCCTCGACCGTCGGCCCCTCGCCCTGGAAGACGGCGATCACCTGGGCGCTGAGGTTGTTGACGTCGTCGGGGTCGAGCAGCCGGAACAGGGGCTGGAAGCCGTTGAACAGCACGGTGAGGTCGAGCGCCGGCTGCGTCGCGTCGAGCCCGAACACGTGGCCGGGCGCGAGCCGCTTGCCGTTGACGTCGCCCGGTTCGAGGGCGACGTAGCGCTGACCGACGAGGTTGCGGAAGCGCAGCATGGCGCGGGCGCCGGCGCCGAGCGGAGCGTTGTCGGCGACCGTGAAGCGCACCCGGGCGACCCGGTCGCCGCTGACCTCGACGCTCGTGACGGTGCCGACCTTGACGCCGGCCATCCGCACGTCGTCGCCCTTGTTGAGGCTGGTGGCGTCGCTGAACATCGCGACGTACTCGTTGGACGGACCGGCCGCACTGTTGCGGATGGTGCCGGCCAGTGCCAGCGTCGCGAGGACCGTGACCACGGCGAACACGAGGGACTTGGTCAGTGTCGGGATCAACCCGCTGCGGGGACCGCTCTTCCGGGTCATCGGACCTCCACCTCCGCGCCGCGCAGCAGCGGCCCGACCAGCAGGCTGCTCCAGGTCGGGTAGTCGGCCGGGCTGACGCCCGCCTCCGGGGCCATCAGCTCGGCGATCAGCCGGTTCTCGGCGGGCGAGTTCGCCTCGCCCAGCCCGGCGGCCTCGGCGAACACCTTCTGCACGCGGTCGCTCGGCGGCGGCAGGATCTGCGCGGGTGCGCCGTCCGTGCCGCGCGAGGCGACGGGCTTCACGCTGCCGTCCTGGTAGGGACAGCGTGGTGCGCCCTTCGCGAGGTACGTCGGGTCGTCCTTGCCGAGCACGTAGCGCCCCCGGTCGGGCGTCACGTTGAGCACGACGTGGATGCCCGGCTCGTCGGTGCCCTTGCCGAGGGTCTTGTCCATCACCGGGATGAAGGCACGCAGCGACTTGAACAGGCACGGGAACTGCACGGCGTACGGCGCCATCGCCTCCAGGGCCTTCCGGCTCTCCTTCGACAGCGTGATGATCGAGCCGGAGTTGGCCACCATCCAGCCGTTGGTGTCGTCGGCCGCGACGATCACCGAGGCGAACAGCTTGGTCATCGAGGCCCGCTCCTCGACGAGGGTGCGCGAGGTGGTCGTCATCGAGTCGAGTGCGTCGACCAGGTCGGGGGCCGCGTCCGCGTAGGTCTCGGCGACCCGGCCGAACGCAGCGAGGTCGTCGGCCAGCTGCGGGGTGAGCGGGTTGAGCTTCTCGAGGTACTTGCCCCACGCGACGACGGTCTCGCCGATCGTGCCGCCCTGGCCCCGCAGCATCGCCGCGAGCTCGCCGAGGGTCGCGGACAGCTTGTCGGGCTGGATGGCCTGGAGGACGGGCAGCAGCTCGTCGAAGAGCTCCTCGACCTCGACCGCGGCGCTGGACGAGTCCTGCTCGATGGTGTCGCCCGCCTCGAGGGTGGCGCCGCCCTGCCCGGGGCGCACCAGGGCGACGTACCGCTCACCGAAGAGGGTCTTGGGCAGCAACCGTGCCGTGGTGCCGACCGGCAGGTCGCCGAGGACGTCGGGCTCGAGGGCGAGGGTCAGGGTCGCGCCGCCGTCGCGGGGCTCGATGGAGGTGACCTTGCCGACCGGTACGCCGTTGAGCTTCACGTCCGATCCCTTCTGCAGCGCGCTGCCGACGGTGCGGGTGGTCAGGGTGATCTCGCTGCGCTCGACGAACACCTGGTTGTAGGCCAGCCAGGTGCCGGCGGCGACCGCGAGCACCACCACGCCGTAGCCGACGCCGAGGAGCAGGTCGCGGATCCGCGCGGCGCTCATCACCGCGCTCATCCAGCGATCCTCACCGTCGTGGTGGTGCCCCACATCGCCATCGACAGCGCGAGGTCCAGCACGGCGACCACCACGAGGGTGCGACGCACCGAGCGACCCACGGCCATCCCGACGCCGGCCGGGCCACCGCGGGCGAAGAAGCCGAGGCGGCAGTGGATCAGGATGACCAGCACGGCGAAGACCAGCACCTTGCCGAACGACAGCAGGATGTCGACGGGTGGCAAGAAGAGCTGGAAGTAGTGGTCGTAGGTGCCGGCCGACTGCCCGCGGAACTGGACGGTGACCAGCCGGCTCCCGGCGTACGACGTCAGCAGTCCGATCACGTAGAGCGGGATGATCGCGACGAACCCGGCGACCAGCCGCGTGGACACCAGGAAGGGCACGGCGTCGAGCCCGATCACCTTGACGGCGTCGATCTCCTCGCTGATCCGCATCGCGCCGAGCTGCGCGGTGAAGCCCGCGCCGACCGTCGCCGACATGGCGAGGGCCGCGACCAGCGGCGCGATCTCGCGGGTGTTGAAGTAGGCGGAGATGAATCCGCTGAGCGCGGAGGTGCCGATCTGGTCGAGGGCGGAGTAGCCCTGCAGCCCGACCACCGTGCCGACGAAGATGCTGATGCCGGTCATCACGCCGACGGTGCCGCCGATGACGGCGAGCGCACCGGTGCCGAAGCTGACTTCGGACAGCAGGCGCCAGATCTCCTTCGGATAGAGCCGGACCGCCTTCGGGATGCCGGCGATGGCGCGGCCGTAGAAGCGGATGTCGCGCCCCGACTGGACGATCCGGTCGAGGCGGCGGTCCCACCAGGGACGTTTCGCGACGGCGACGGTGCTCATCAGGCTCCCTTCCCGGGCACCAGCTCGAGGTAGAGCGTGGTGACGACGAAGTTGACGAAGAACAGCAGCAGGAAGGTGACGACCACCGACTGGTTGACCGACTCCCCCACGCCCTTCGGGCCGGGGCGGGTGTTGAGTCCGCGGTAGGCGGCGACCACACCGGCGAGGAAGCCGAAGATGACGGCCTTGATCTCGCCGACGACCAGGTCGGGGATCTGGGCCAGGGCGGTGAAGCTGGCGAGGTAGGCACCCGGCGTACCGCCCTGGACCACGACGTTGAAGAAGTAGCCGCCGAGGACGCCGACGACCGAGACCAGGCCGTTGAGGAGGACCGCCGCGATGACACACGCCAGGACCCGGGGTACGACGAGCTGCTGGACCGGGTCGACGCCGATCACCCGCATCGCGTCGATCTCGTCGCGGATGGTCCGCGAGCCGAGGTCCGCACAGATGGCGGCACCTCCGGCTCCGGCGATGACCAGCGTGGTCACGATCGGCGCCGCCTGCTGCACGACGGCGAGCACGGAGGCCGCGCCGGTGAAGGACTGCGCGCCGACCTGGACGGTCAGGGTGCCGAGCTGGAGCGCGATCACCGCACCGAACGGGATCGCGATCAGCATCGCGGGGATCCACGAGACGCTGGTGACGAACCAGAACTGGTCGAGCAGAGCGCGCGCCGAGAAGGGCCGGCGGAAGGTGGACCGGACCGTGTCGAGGCCGAGCGCGAAGAACGCGCCGGTCTGGTCGAGGGCCCGGGTCACCGGGTCCGGACGGACGACGGCAGGGGGTCGGTCTGCCTCCTCGTCGTCGGCGACGTACAGGCTCGCGTCGCCGGTCGCGACCCGGCGGGCGTGTCGCTCCGTCGCGGGCCGCGGCCGGCCGCTGGCAGGCAGCAGCTGGCGGGGCAGCACCTCGATCGCGCGGGCGCCGGCACGCACCATCGTGGGCGCGCCGGCCGGACCGTCGACCGGATAGCCGTAGTCGTCGAGCAGGGGCGCGTTGCTGGAGTGGTCGACCTCCTCGCTCATCCCGATCGGGCCGACCGGGTCGCCGGCCATGAACTGCGACACGACAGGGTGGTCGGTGAGCAGGAACTGCTCGCGCGGTCCGTACATCACCAGCTGGCGGCGGTAGAGCATGCCGAGGTTGTCGGGCAGGGTGCGCGCGAGCTCGATGTTGTGGGTGACCACGAGCATCGTGGCGTCGGTCTGGGCGTTGACGTCGAGCAGCAGCTGGGCGAGGTTCGCCGTACGGACCGGGTCGAGGCCGGAGTCGGGCTCGTCGCACAGGATGATCTCGGGCTCGGTCACCAGCGAGCGGGCCAGGCCGGCGCGCTTGCGCATGCCGCCGGAGATCTCGCCGGGCAGCTTGTGCTCCTGGCCGAGCAGGCCCACCATGTCGAGCTTCGTCATGGCGATCTCGCGCACCTGCGTCTCGTTCATGCGGGTGTGGGCGCGCAGCGGGAAGGCGACGTTGTCGTAGACGCTCATCGAGCCGAACAGCGCGCCGTCCTGGAACAGCACGCCGAACCTCTTGCGCAGCTCGAGGCGGTGCGACTCCTTGGCGGTGACCATGTCGACGCCGTTGACCAGGCAGCGCCCGGCCTCGGGCCGCAACAGGCCCATCAGCGACTTGAGGAACACCGACTTGCCGGTGCCCGAGGGCCCCAGCAGCGCGGTGATCTCACCCGGCGGGAGGGTCAGGGTGACGTCGCTCCAGATGTTCTGGGAACCGAAGCTCTTGGTGAGTCCGGTGACCTCAACGGTGCCGCCCATGGCGGGTCTCCTGCCTGTCGGTGCGCTGCTCGCGGGGAGTCATGGCTGCTCGGGGGTGGTCGTGGTGGTGGGGTCGGTGGATGGGCTCGTCGGCTCGGTTGTCGACTCGGTTGTCGGCTCGGACGTGGGCTCGGACGTCGGCTCGCCGGGCCCGCCGGTCGGCTCGCTGGTCGGGTCGTCCGACGGCTCTCCGCTCGGCGTCGGTGTCTTGCTGGTCGGCGAGGCAGCCGTCGTGGCGAGCGCGTCGCGCGGTTCGGCGAGGAGCCGGGCCTGGGTGCAGGCGCAGTCCTCGGGCAGCAGCGGCAGCGGCGACGGGAGCGGTACGACGGGCACCTGGGCGGACTGCCGCGCGTAGCGGTGCGCGAGGCGCAGCACGGTGCGCACGAAGCCCGGTGCCGGGTGGTAGGCCGCCAGCGAGGCCCGCAGCCCGCGCCGGGTGCTCAGGTCCTGTCCGGCGCACAGGCGCACGGCCGCGGCCAGCGCCGCGTCGTCGATGTCGCGCGGGTCGCGGACCCCGTCGGCGTCGGCGTCCACGGCGACGCTGGTCCAGGTGGTGGGCAGCAGCCGGAACGGGCCGACCGGGGCGTCCCACACAGGATCGCCGTCCAGGACGCCGCCGTCGGTGTCGGTGACCTCGCCGCGCCGGCCGGTGCCGTCGAACGGCCTGCCCACGGCGGGTCCGCGGCCGTGGTCGGACTCGACCCGGCCGATCGCCACCAGCACCGTCCAGTCGAGCCCACAGGCGCCGGCGGCGTCGAGCACCGCCGCCGCCCGCTGGTAGGCGGCGAGCGCCTCGGGCGGGGTGGAGCCGAGCGACCCCGGGAAGTCGCTCGGTTCCCCGACCCGCGGGCGTCGTACCGCGGCCGTGGGGTCCACCGCGACGGCCGGCGCCACGTCGGTGAGGGGTGCAGCCGCCTTCGTCGTGGCGGCCGGCTCGCGGGGCGCGGGCGGCGCGGGATCCGCGGCCATGCGCAGCACCTGCGCCGTACCGCCGGCGATGCCGACGGCCGCCAGCAGCACTCCGAGCACCGCGATGGCGATCCTGCGCCGCCGCGAGCCACGCCGGGACCCTGCGTCCACTGCGCTCCCCTTCCCGAGTGAGTGTCATCACATGGTGGAACCGGTCGCCAGTCAAGGACCGACGCGACGAGAACGCCAGAGCAACGGCGCACCATCTGCGTATGCGGGCCGGATGTTGTCATGCGGGTGACAAGATCCGGCCCCGATCGGCGCCCGCACGGTGCCGACCGCGGGCCCGGTCCCGGCCTCCCGACGGCCACAGCTGTCGGACTCGGAGGCGTTGTCATCCGGGTGACAACGCCGCGTCTCGGCACGGGGTACGACGACAGCGGCCGGCGTGACCCGAGGTCACGCCGGCCGCTGTTGTGGGGGGCTTGTCGGCCCAGTGCTCCTGCTCCGCCCAGCCTCGCTCAGTCCGCAGGGACGGGGATGGCGGGCGGCGGCGGCGGATCGAGCGGGCAGACGACCTTCCCGCTCTGCACCCCGCAGGCCGTCGGATCGTTGCGATCACCGGAATACGAAGCCGCCGGGTCCTGGCGGACGGAGAGCTCGTTGCCAGGTCCCGCGATGGCGGCGGTGAGCAGGCGACTGACGTCGTCGCCGCTGGCCGAGCGGCAGCCCGTGAAGGCCGGAATCGTCAGGTCGCTGGATGCGGGGTGCAAAAGATTGCCACCAGGCACAGCGGCCCGGGACGTGTCCTTGCGCTGGAAGAGACGACCTCCGAGAACCGGGTACCAAGGGTCTGGGGACGTCGAGCTGCCTGCATCCGCTGCCCACAGGTTGATGTCCAGAGGGGCGACGGTGCGACAGCGGTTGCCCACGTCGACCGGCACGCCGTCGATGGCGATCTCGGACACGGTCAGACTCAACCGGCCGCGCACATAGGCCGGATTCTCGGGATTCTTGCGACGCCATTCGGGGTCGCAGGGGATCCGCGCGGCATCGCCGATCGGCCAGATGTCGGCACGGAACGGCTCCAGCTCGCCGTCGATCACCTGGCTCAGCTGCAACGTGGCGCTGACGGGGATCGATCCGAAGGCCACCGTCCTGACCGTGGTCGGCGGCAGAGCACCCACCGGCCGTCCGCCGGGAGAGGGTCCGATGGCGTAGATGTCGTTCACGAGCGCGAGGGCCGTCACCACACATCCAGGAACGTCCGACTGCCACTCAGCAGGAACCGGGCTTGGCCTCGGCCGCGGCAGTCCGGCGTTGGGGTCCCGATAGGGAGGCTTGATCATCAGCCAGCCGAGCAGGTTGGGCAGCCTGATGATGAGTTTGCTGCGCTCGATGAGCGTGTTCTGGCTGGCACCGACCGGTCCGCTTCCTCCCGCACCGTCCTGAGGACTCCCGACGGGCGGCAGCTCGTGACCTGAACCCACCCCGCCGTCGTCCGAGTAGGCGCCGGGGGTGCCGACGAAGGCCATGAGACAAATCCACGCGACCAGGATCGGGATCCGACGCGCCTTCCAGTGGTGCGAAATCGAGTGGCTCATCGGAGATCGGCTCCTCGCTCGAGGGACGTAGGGGTCAATGTCAGCGCCTGCGCGGCTCGCCCACAGGTCGTGTGGGCAAGCCGCGCGAGTACGGAACATCCAGTCACGCCAACCTAGGCCGGGTAGCGACCGTTGGACAGCTGCAGTGCGATGGTGTTGTTGCTGCCGGGCACCATCGCGTTGATGGCGAGTGAGCCGACACCCGGGATGAAGAAGGCGCTGCACCCAGTGAAGTCGCCGATCGTGTAGGTGCCGGCCACCGGGCCGCCGCTGAACACGTTGAACGTCTGGCCGTCGGGCGTCTTGACCGTGATGTCGACGGGAGCCGCGGTCCGGCAGTTGTCCCCGACGAACATTGGCGTCCAGATGCCGAAGATCAGCGCCTTCACGTTGCTCAGCCGGATCGTGTAGTGCACGTTCGCGGTGACCGCGTTGCTCCGCGGCACCGTGCCGGGGCGCAGGGTCCCGGTGATCGGTCCGACCTGGACCAACGAGACGGTCGCACGGATCGGGATGAAGCCGAGGGCGTTGAACTGGACCTGCTGGCTCGGGATCGGCAACGTGCCGTCGATGATGTTCGAGGTCGGGATGTCCAGGGTCTCGGTGAGCACGGTCGGGCCGATCGGCAGCGAGGAGCCGATACTGCCGATCGTGGAGGTACCCTGCGCGTCGTAGAGGGTGGTCAGGGTGGTGCCGGTGTCCTCGGCGTGAGCGGTCGGCGCAGGGGCGGCGAGCATGCTCAGACCGAGCAGCACGGTCAGTGCGGAGGCCGCGCGGGCCAAGGAGGTGTGCTTTCTCATCTCTTGCTCCGTGTTCTCATCGGTCCGGTGAGCAGCGAGGACCGGCCCGGCGTGGGCCGGCCCTCGCGCACTCGAGGAGGGGTCAGCTGATGCTGGGGGCCGGAGTGAGCTGGACGATGCCCGAGCCCGTGGCCGGGTCGTCCTCGTAGATGCCGACCACGTTGCACAGCGGGCTGGGGGCGCTCGGGTTGGAGCTCGTGACGTTCTTGAGCACCAGTCCCTCGTAGCTCGCGTCGATCGTCAACCGGCCGGTGGTGCCGTCGTAGGCGCCCTTGAGGGTGCCGATCGCGTCGGCCTGGCAGGTCTCGCCACCCGCCTCACCGTAGAGGTGGACCTGGACGCCGGACAGGTAGCCCGTGCCACCGTTGCCGGACTTGGACGACAGCCCCAGCTTCCAGGTGCCGGACGGGGTCAGCGTGACCGGTCCGACCACCGCGTTGGTGCAGCCGGACAGATCGCCGGACACCGGGGTGACCTGTCCCGCGGCATCGGTGACGGTCACCGGATCGGGTGAGGTGGGGGTGAAGGCGTGCCCGCCCGGGTTGACCGAGCCGTCGGCGCTGAGCGTGGTACAGGTCATGCTGGGGTTGCCCGGCGTGCCGAACGGCCCGAGGTAGGTGTCCTCGAAGACCAGGTTGCCCACGTTGGTCGCAGTGACGGCGTTGGTGCCGCCGCCGGAGGTGACGGTGTAGTCGACGAGGGCGGAGGCCGGGCCGACCGGGATGGCCAGGACGGCGGCGGCGCTGGCGGCCACGACGGCGAGGCCGTTGAGGGAACTCTTGAGTCGCATGGGGATGATCTCCATTTCTCTGTTTCCTGGGTGTTGCGGGGGGGTGTTGCGGGGTGTTGCGGGGGTTGGATCAGCACTCCGGGGAGTGCGCACTGGAACCGTGCGAGCCTGCGGCTGTCACGGTCAACGGGTCGGGCGCATCGGGGCCCGAAGTCCGGACACACGTCCGGTGAACCAGGGGATCGAGGCCGTGTCCTAGGCCGTCAGCGACGCTCCGCACGAGCGGCCACCTCCTCGCGCCACCGCGGCACGGCGGCGTGCAGAGCGAGCACGATCGCCGCATGGGCGACCGGCTCCTCGATCGCCGCTCCCAGCAGTTCGCGGCCGATGCGGAGCCGGTCGTGGGCGGTCTGGCGCGCGATGTGGTGCACGGACGCCACGTCGGCGAGAGAACCGCGGGTCTCCAGCCAGGTCAGCAGCACCTCCGCGACCTCGACGCGGCGCACGGGCTTGAGCGCCTGCAGCTGGGCGAGGTACTTGTCGACCAGGAGCTCGGTGAGCGCGGGGCGCCCGGCGACGACCAGCTCCGCGGCGACGTCGGCGCACGACGTGACGGCACGGTCGCTGAGGATCACCCCGGCCCGGATCGCGGCGGCCGCCTGGCGTGCGAGCTGGATCGACTCGGCGAGGTCGGCTGCCGGCCGGGCGGGGCCGGTGACCACCCGCTCCCCCGGCTCGAGCCCGGGGAGCCGGCCGTCCGGGACGAGTAGGGCGCCGCCGGCCGGGTCGACGAGGACGTCGGGACGCTCGCCGGGCGGGAGGGCCGCCGTACCGGACACCCAGACGACGGGAAGGTACGGCGTCGCCGGGTCGATGCCGGCCAGGACGAGCAGCTCCGCGGGCACCGCGGCGGAGGCGAAGACCGCGCGCGCGACCATGTCGCGCCGTGCGTCCGGGGCCAGCGCCATCATCGTGCGGACCTGCCGGTGCCCGGCCAGCGCGGCGCGGTGCAGCTGGTCGAGGAAGCGCTCCAGTCCGCCGCGCAGGGCCTCACGCTCCTCGCGCGGATGGACCCGGGCGATCACCTGGTCGGCGCGGCGGGTGCGGTCCTCGACGACCTGGCGCAGGTCCCGGCTGAGCCGCTCCGCGCTGTGGCCGCGGACCGCGGCCCGGCGGCCGATCTGCATGAGGGTCGGCCCGACCTGCCTGACGGCGTCCTCGAACCGCCCCTCGGCGCCGACGAACGCCCGGGTCGCGATCATCACCGAGTGGGCGACCGCAGGAGGGAGTGGACGATCCGGCGTGTCCAGGTCGTGGCACAGCACGGCCACCAGGGCGTCGCCGTCGGCGACACCCCCCCACTGGCGGATCGCGCTCCCGATCACGTCCGCTCCCTCCTGCGGCATCCGGGGGTGGGCCGCGGTACGAGCCAGCCACAGCCCGCTCGACGGCGGCAAGGGTCGATCGGTCCTCCTGCCTCGCCGGGCCTTTTCCTTGTCAGGCGGGTGACAACGGTCACAGCTGGACCGGCCCGGTCCTGCCACCCTTCCCCCAGCGGTACGACGCCCGCGGCCACAGCAGCCCGAGACTTGTCACGCGGGTGACAAATTCCCCCGTGCGCCGGCGGGCGGAGGTATGTTCCACGACACACCGGTGGGGCCGGTGGGGAGGGACACGACATGCACGCGAACAACTCGGGTCGCGCGTCGGCGACGACCGCGGGCTGGTGAGCCGCAAGGAGCGGGAGTCCGGCGATGAGGCAGGGCGGGAGTCGATGAGGGCGGCGCCCCCGCGGGCCGCGCTGCCCGGCTCGGCCCAGTGGATGATCAGCAGCCTGGAGGGGCGGGTCCGCGAGGTCGCCGAGCAGGTGACCGACCAGGTGCGCTCCGGCGTACCCGGCCTCGCGGACCCCGCCGACGCGCGCCTGCTCGACCTCGTCTTCACCGCGGTGCACAACGCGATGCGGGTCTTCGTCGACGAGTCGCTCGGCCGCGAGGTGTCCTACCTGCCGGTCGAGGACATGTTCCGCAAGGTCGGCTACCGGGTCGCCCTGCGCGGGCGCGACCTCGACACGATCGACCAGGGCATGGCCATCGCGGTCGGGGTGATCTCCGACGAGCTGCGGGTCAGTGCCGCCGAGAACGAGCTGTCGGCCGGCGCCCTCAACGCCATCAACGACGCGATCACCACGTTCGTCGGCCAGCTCACCGAGCAGATCGCGGTGGGCTACCGCGCAGGCGCCCAGGCCCGCAGCACCGACAGCGGGCTGGCCCGCGCCCGGCTGCTGACCGCGCTGCTCGCCGGCACCGACGAGGACGAGGTGGAGACCCAGGCCGCGATCGCCGGCTGGGAGCTGCCCGACCAGGTCACCGTGATCGCCGTCGAGGCCGGCGACCAGGCCGTGCGCGGCGATGCCCTCGGCCCGAAGGCGCTCACCCGCACCGGGCGCACCCCCCAGCCCGTGGTGTGCGCGACCGCCGACGCTGAGGAGGTGGTCGCCGCGATCCGCCGCAGTGCACCCCAGGCGCGGGCGTCGGTGTGCTGGCCGGTCCCCCGCGGCGACGCGAGCGCCGCGTGGACCTGGGCGACCCGCGCCCTGTCCCTGGTCGAGGCCCGGGTGATCCCGGCGCGGCCGGTCATCGAGTGCGTCCGGTTCCGCACCGAGATCTGGCTGCACGCCGAGCCGGTGCTGCGTCGCCAGCTCGCCCAGGAGCTGCTGCAGCCGCTGTTCAACGAGACCGAGAACTCCCGCGAGATCCTCTCCGAGACCCTGCTCGTCTGGCTCGAGACCCGCGACAGCGCGCCCGCGATCGCAGCCCGCCTGGGCGTCCACCCGCAGACGGTGCGCTACCGCTGGAAGCGGATCAACGAGCTGTTCGGCGACTCGCTGCACGACCCCGACTACGTCGTCCAGCTGACCTTGCTGCTCAAGGCCAGCGTCCCGCTGTGGGTCGCCGGCGACCAGAGCGACTTCCGGCGGTTCCGGGAGCAGGAGGAGACCGGATGACCCCAGCCCTGGTCGCCTGCGTGCTCCTCGCAGCGCTGCCGGCGGTGTTCGCCTACGCCGTACCCGTGGCCCGGTGGGTGGCTCGTGCGCGCGGTCGTGCGGCGGGCGTCTTCCTCGACGACCGCACGGCCCTGGCCGTCGGTCCGCGCGTCGACACGGTGCTCCTCGACCGCTGGGGCACGGTCACGACCGGCCAGCTGCGGGTCGTGGCGGTCGACCCCGTCGAGCCCGACCACGAGCGCAACCTGCGCTGGTTCGCCGGCGCCCTCGGCCACGCCGCCGAGGACCCGGTGAGCCAGGCCATCGCCCGGCTCTCCTCGCGCGGCAAGCTCAGCCAGGTCGAGCAGCACGGCAGTCGCGGCATCAGCGGCTCCGTCGACCGGCACCCGGTCCGCCTGGGCCGCCCCGACTGGTTGGGCATGGCGGCCCGCGACGACGCCGGGGTCACCCTCGGCGTGCAGGTCGACTCCCGCCCGATCGGCTACATCACCGTCGCCGACGACGTGCGCCCCCACGCCCACGAGGACGTCGCCCGGCTGCGCGCCGACGGCGTCGAGCCGGTCCTGGTCTCCGAGGACTCCGAGCGCAACACCCGCGGCCTGGCCGAGGCCTGCGGCATCGCGCAGTGGTACGCCGACCGCCCGGCCGACACCCGCGGCGCGCTGGTCGACGAGCGGCGCCGGACCGGGCACGTCGTCGCGGTCGCCGGACCGTCGGCGGACCGGGAGGCCGACCTGCTGCTGACCGACGCCGCCGACTCCACCCGCGGGATCCGGCTCGCCGACCTCGACGTCGGGCGGGTCGCGACCGCGCTCGCCCTCACGCGCAGCGCCGCGCGCGCGGCGACCCGCTCACGTCGTACCGGCCTCGGGGTGGGGCTCCTCGGAGTGGTGCTGGCAGCGACCGGCGTGCTGGCGGTGCCGCTGGCGATCGGCTGGGCGGTCCTCGGCTGCGGGCTCGTCACCGCGACGGCGGTGGGTCGCGCCGCGACCTGACGCAGGGTCCCGACCGGCCAGGGGCCGGATCACGCGTCCTGCAGCAGGCCCTCGCGCTGGGCGGCGGCCACGACCCGCCGTACGTTCTCGACCGAGCCGCAGCCCTCGTCGATCAGCGCGTTGCGGCGCCGGGCCCACTTGCTGCCGAGGTCCCAGCGGACCTTGGTCGAGATCTCGGTTCGCGCCGGCTCGAGGATGCTCAGCTCCTCCTCGGCGATGTGGTGGGCGACGAGGTTGCTCAGCTCCTCGACGGCGTCGGAGAAGGCCTGGGTGTCGGTGCCCCTGAGCTCGAGCAGCACCAAGAGGGCGTCGTTGCCCTCTGCGTGCTCCTCGCGGCCGTGCTCGACGTCGTGCACGTCGACGTCGGAGGCCGCCTTGCGCAGCACCGGGTAGACGATCTCCTCCTCCGCCTCCCCGTGCGCGACGAGGACGTCGGCGAAGGCGCGCCGGACGGCGTCGCGGTCGACGGTGCCGAGGCGCATCTGCGAGAGCAGCTGCTCGAAGCGTCGGTGGTCGTCGCTGATCAGGTCGATGACGTCGCCCGACGCGGGGCGGCCCAGGTCGATTCCGGAGGTCATGGCGCGGGCGGTACCCGCAGCCCCTCGAGGTATCCGTGCACCAGCGACACCGCCGACGCACCCTCGCCGCTCGCCGAGGCGACCCGCTTCATCGAGCCCGAGCGGATGTCACCGGCGGCGAAGATGCCGGGCACGCAGGTGCCGAGGTTCTCGGGCGGCAGGCCGTCGATCCAGCACTCGGTGGGGACGTCGCGGCCGGTCAGCACGAAGCCGTGCTGGTCGCGCTGCACGTCGGCCGGCAGCCAGTCGCAGTGGGGCGCGGCACCGATGAGGAGGAACAGTCCGCCGGCGGTGACGCGCTCCTCCTCGCGGGTGCGGACATCGCACAGCTGCAGCCAACCGAGCTGACCGCTGTCGTCGGCGCCACCGTCGATGATCTCGGTGCAGGGACGTACGTCGATGCGCGGGTTCCACGCGATCTCGTCGATGAGGTACTTCGACATCGTCGCGGCCAGGTCCTCGCGCCGGATCAGGATGGTCACCGACCGCGCGAACCGGGAGAGGTGGACGGCCGCCTGGCCGGCGGAGTTGCCGCCGCCGACGACGTACACGTCGCGGTCCTCCATCTCGCGGGCCGCGGTCATCGCGGCGCCGTAGTTGACGCCGGCACCGACGAGGTCCTCGAGCGGGGCGATGCCGAGGCGGCGGTAGGCGACGCCGGCCGCGACCAGCACCGAGCGGGCGCGGACGTCGCCGCCGTCGGTGACCAGTGTGTGCGGCTCGCCGTCGACGCCGGGCACCAGGTCGAGGACCGGCCAGCCGGTGAAGAAGCGGGCGCCGAAGCGGATCGCCTGGGTCCGGGCCCGCTGGCCGAGGCGCTGCCCGGAGATCCCGCGCGGGAAGCCCAGGTAGTTGCGGATCATCGAGCTGGTGCCGGCCTGGCCGCCGATCACCTCGGACTCGATCACGACGGTCGACAGGCCCTCGGAGGCGCCGTACACCGCGGCGGCGAGACCGGCCGGGCCGGCGCCGACGACGGCGAGGTCGACCACCGTGTCGACCTCGATGTCGGAGGGACGGCCGTAGATCATCGCGCCGAGCTCGCGGGTCGAGGTCGGCATCAGCACCGGGCGGTCGGCGAAGACGCCGGAGGTCATGTGCACGAGCGGGTACGCCGGCGCCGCGTCGAGCCGCGCGAGCGCCTCCTGTCCCTGCGGGCTGTCGGGGAGGTAGCTGCGGTGCGGCATGCCCTGCCGGTCGAGGAAGTCGCGGATCGCCAGAGCCAGCGGGAGTCCCTCGGGCGTGATGATCCGGACCGAGTCGACCTCGGAGGTGGCGACGGTCGCGCCCCAGTCGCTGAGCATCTCGGTGACCGCGTAGTGGAACTCCTCGTCGCGCCGGCCCTGGGGCAGCACGAGGTAGGTGTCGAACTTGCCCTTCTGCAGGTAGGGCCGCAGCGCCGTGGTCTCCTCGGCGAACCTGCTGATCGGGATCACGACCAGGCGCCGCGCGGTCGGCACGAGCGCGCGCCAGTCGTGCATCGCCATCAGCATCTGCTCGTCGGGCAGCCGCGACTCGGTGACGATGAGCGCGACCGGCTGCCCGGAGCGGCGGGCCTCCTTGAGCACGGCGTTCGCCGCGGCGGCGCTGGTGACGGGACGGACGTCGTACTCACGCTCGTAGCGGTGGAACTGCTCGGACAGGACGTCGAGGTGGTCGCCGGAGACCAGCAGGATGACGGGCGAGGCGGCGGGCTCGGGGGCCGGTGCGTTCACGAGCACGAGTCTGACAGCGCAGACCTCGTGGATCGACCCACTTCTGCCGGACCTCGGCCCTACGGTGGCGCCGTGACGCGGTGGTGGGTGCTGGTGGCGGGCCTGCTGCTCGCTGCCTGCGCGACGACGACCGCGGCCCCCGCGCCGACGCCGGCGTCCCGCGCCCCGGGACCGGGCGCGGTGCCGGCCGACGCCGCACTCGCCCTCGCCGCCCTGGCCGTCACCGACCGGCCGCGCCCGCCGAAGGACTACCACCGCGACGCCTTCGGCAGCCCGTGGTCCGACGTCGACCACAACGGCTGCAACCAGCGCGACGACGTGCTGCTCCGCGACGCCGAGCCCGGGACGGTGCGCACCGCCCGGCAGGGCAGGTGCGACCACGACGTGCTGGCCGGCACCTGGCGCGATCCCTACACCGGCAAGGCGCTGGTCCTCGACGACCTCAAGGACCTCCACCAGGCGCAGGCGGTCCAGATCGACCACGTCGTCCCGCTCGCCGAGGCCTGGGTGTCGGGGGCTGCCGGTTGGGACGACGAGCGGCGGGCGGCGTACGCCAACGACCTCGACGGGCTGCTCGCGGTCGACGGCCCGGCCAATGCGGCCAAGGGTGCCGACGACCCGGCGGCCTGGCGCCCGCGCAAGGGCTTCCAGTGCGCCTACGCCCGGCGCTGGATCGCGGTGAAGGCCCGGTGGGGCCTCACCGTCGACCCGAGCGAAGTGGCGGCACTGGAGGACATGCTCGGCCACTGCTGACCCAGCAGGTCAGATCACCAGGTTGAGGGCCATCACGAACACCAGGCCGCAGACCGAGAGCAGCGTCTCCATGGCCGACCAGGTCTTGAGGGTCTGCCCGACGCTCATCCCGAAGTACTCCTTGACCAGCCAGAACCCGGCGTCGTTGACGTGAGAGAAGAACACCGAGCCGGCGCCGATCGCGAGCACCATCAGCGACACCTCGCCGTTGGAGAGCTGGGCGGTCAGCGGGGCGAGCAGGCCGGACGCGGTGACCGTGGCGACGGTGGCGGAGCCGGTGGCGAGGCGGATCAGGACCGCGACGAACCAGGCGAGCACGAGCACGGAGATGTTGGAGTCGGCGACCCGCTCGGCGACGATCGTGCCGATGCCGGTGTCGACCAGGGACTGCTTGAAGCCGCCGCCGGCGGCGACGATGAGCAGGATGCCGGCCACGCCGGGCAGCGAGGACTCGAGCGACTTCGAGACGCCGTCGCGGCCCATTCGGCCGCCGAGCGTGAACATCGCGACGACCACGGCGATGCCCAGCGCGATGAGCGGGGTGCCCAGCACGTCGAGGGTGCGGCGCAGCGGGTCGGTCGCGTCGTCGATGAAGATGTCCGCCAGCGCCTTGCCCATCATCAGCACGACGGGCAGCAGCACCGAGGCGATGGTGATGGCGAAGGACGGCCGGGTGGCGTACTCCTCGTCGGCCTTCCCCTCGAAGCGGTGCGGGACCGGTACGTCGACGTAGCGGCCGACGAGGCCGAAGACCGGCCCGGCGATGATCACCGTCGGGATCGCGACCGCGACGCCGAGGGCGAGGGTGGTGCCGAGGTCGGCGTGCAGGTAGTCGATGGCGGTGAGCGGGCCGGGGTGCGGCGGCACCAGTCCGTGCATGGCGGAGAGGCCGGCGAGCGCCGGGATGCCGATGGTGACCAGGGACTGCCCGGAGCGGCGCGCGACGAGGTAGATGACCGGCATCAGCAGCACCAGGCCGATCTCGAAGAACATCGGCAGGCCGATGATCGCGCCGACCACGGCCATCGCCCACGGCAGTGCGCGCGGCGAGGAGCGGCCGATGATCGTGTCGACGATCTGGTCGGCGCCGCCGCTGTCGGCGAGCAGCTTCCCGAACATCGCGCCGAGCGCGATCAGGATGCCGACACCGGCGGCCGTCGCACCGAATCCCGTGGTGTAGCTGGCGATCGCGGTCTCGACGTCGACGCCGGCGACCACGCCGACGGTCAGCGCACCGCCGGTGAGGGCGAGGAACGGGTGCACCTTCGCGGCGATGATGAGGACGACGATGACGCCGATGCCGAGCAGGGCGGCGAGGACCAGGCGGCCCTCGGAGGCGACCGGTTCGACGAGGTCGGTGCCGGCGGCGGCGATGAGCGGGACGGACATGCGGGACTCCTCAGGCCTGGCTGTCGGGCGTGCTGTCGGGCGTGCTGCCGGACGTGCTGTCGGGGGTGCCGTCGGCCCGGCCGGACCGGACGACGTACTCGTGGACGATGGCGTCGACCGACTGGTCGACGTCGATGACGAGGCCGGCCTCGTCGGGACCCAGCGGCTCGAGCGTGTCGAACTGCGAGTCCAGCAACGAGGCCGGCATGAAGTGGCCAGGACGACTGGCCTGGCGCCGCGCGATGACCTCGCGGGTGCCGTGCAGGTGGACGAAGGTGACCCGCGGGGCGTGGGCGCGCAGCCGGTCGCGGTAGGCCACCTTGAGTGCCGAGCAGCTGATCACGCCGCCCCGGTCGTCGTGCTCGTCGAGCCACCGGCCGATGGCCTCGAGCCACGGGATCCGGTCGTCGTCGTCGAGCGGGACGCCGGCGGTCATCTTGGCGATGTTGGCGGGCGGGTGGAAGTCGTCGGCGTCGCCGAACGGGACGCCGAGCCGTTGCGCGATGGCCGCGCCCACGGTCGACTTGCCCGAGCCGGAGACCCCCATGACGACGAGGAGTGCGGTCGGCCTACCGTCGGTGCGGGTGCTGCTCATGGGAACCTCCCGGTGATGTGCTGGCCGTCACAGTGTGCAGCGATTAATCTGCTTTTAACAAGATCCGTCCCAAAATAAATCTGATCTTTTCTGGAGGTGAGCCCGTGGCCGCGCTGCACGACGACGTCCTCGACGCCCTCGGCCGCCGCATCGTCAGCGGCGACCTGGCCCCGGGCACGGTGCTGACGCTCGACGACATCGACACCGAGTACGACGTGAGCCGCTCGGTGTCGCGCGAGGCGGTCCGGGTGCTGGCCTCGATGGGCATGGTCGCCTCGCGCCGCCGGGTCGGGCTGACCGTGCAGCCGCGCACCGGCTGGCAGGTCTTCGACCCGCGGCTGATCCGCTGGCGCCTCGACTCCGAGGACCGGGCCGCGCAACTGCGCTCGTTGGGCGAGCTGCGCAGCGGGTTCGAGCCGGTCGCGGCCGCGCTGGCCGCCGTACGGGCCACGCCGGAGCAGTGCGGCGCGCTGACCACCGCGGTCGGCGACATGGTGGTGCACGGGCGCGCCGGCGACCTCGAGGCGTTCCTGGCCGCCGACATCGTCTTCCACCGGGTGCTGCTGGAGGCCTCCGGCAACGAGATGCTGGCCGCGCTCGACGAGGTGGTCGCCGAGGTTCTCGCCGGTCGCACCCACCACCACCTGATGCCGGCCAAGCCCAAGGACGAGGCGATCGACCTGCATGTCGAGGTCGCCCGGGCGGTCCGGGCCGGCGACGCCGTCGCGGCCCGGGCAGCGATGGAGACGATCATCTCGGAGGCGACCGACGCGGTCGTGTCGGACCCGGCGTCCTCGACTATCCTCGGAGGCGATGGAGACCACGCCTGACCTCGCGAAGCTGATCACCCACCTGCAGGGCGAGGAGTACGACGTCTCCGAGCCGTTGCCCGGCGTCCTCCACGTCAAGGGCCGGTTCTCGAACCCCGAGCGGATCGCGCTGCGCGCTGCGGCCGACGCGGGCGACGTCCCGCTCGCCGTGTGGGCGACCAGCCACCACGACGACTGGGCCCTGGTCGCCTGGGACCGCCCCGAGCTGGTGACCATCACCCAGAAGGGCGCGACCCCGCAGCGCTGGCGGCACCGCCGCCCGCCGGCCACCCTGCGCCCCGACGCGCAGACCTTCCTCGAGGGCGCGTCGTCGCCGTTCGACATCGTCACCCGCCCCAAGCACCAGCCCACCGAGGCGGCGCGGGAGGTGCTCGGCCGGTTCGGCATCACCGAGCCGCCGCCCCCGGGCTGGATCCCGCCCGTCGTCGAGGCGCCGCCGGTGCCGGCGGTCCGCGAGAGCCGGGTCCCGGCCGCGACCGAGAAGGCCGCCCGCGCCCCGCGCGCGAGCAAGCCGAAGGCGCCCGCCAAGCCGGCCAGGCCCGAGCCGGTGATCGCCGTGTGCCCCACGTGTTTCATGGCACTGCCCGCCACGGGCGTGTGCGACAACTGCGGCTAGGGAATTCCGCGATGCTCTGACCATGAGCGACGCACCTGCTCCGGTCGGACTCCGCAAGCTGTCGAAGCTGGGCCTCGCGATCGCCGTCGTCGGCGCGCTGATCCAGCTCGTGCTCGGCGTCTACTACCTCGCCATGGCGCACTCCCCCGCGCCCGACGACCTGCCGGTCGGCATCGTCGGGACCGCCCAGCAGCGCGCCCAGCTCACCACCGCGCTCGAGGAGGGCGGCGACTTCAAGGTCGAGGAGTACGACGACGCGGCCGGCCTGCAGCAGGCGATCCGCGAGCGCAGGGCGTACGGCGGCGTCGCGTTCGCCGGCCAGCAGCCGACGCTGTACGTCGCCACGGCCGCCTCGCCGTCGGTGGCCAACCTGTTCAGGTCCTCGTTCTCGAAGGCCCACCAGGACCAGGTCCAGACGCAGGTGGACCAGCTCGTCGCCGCCGGCCGGCCGGTGCCGGCCGAGACCGTCGCGCTGCTCGCCTCGGCGCCGCCGGTGACCGACGTCGTACCGCTGCCGAAGGCGGACAGCGCCGGCAGCTCCCTCGGCTTCGTCATCCAGGCTCTGTGCCTCGGCGGCTCGATCGCGTCCCTCGCGCTCGGCCGGCTGCGCGGGCTGACCCAGCGCTCGACCGCGCGCGGCCTGGGGCACGCGGCCCTGCTCGTCGTCTACGCGCTCGCCTCGGCGGGCGTCGCACTGATCGCCATGTCGCTGTTCGGGGTCGGCAAGGACGCCCACCACCTCACCCTGTTCGGCGGCCTGGCCCTCATCTCGCTGGCCGTGACCGCCTCGACCGCTGCCTTCGTGGCGCTCTTCGGTCCGGCCGGCTCGCTGGTCGGCGGCCTCTACTTCACGCTCGGCCTGATCATCTCCGGCTCCTCGATCGCGCCCGAGATGCTGCCGCGCGCCGGCAACGCCATCGGCCAGCTGCTCCCGCCGGGCGCCGGCGCGACACTCGCCCGTGACGCGATGTACTTCCCCGACGCATCGACGGTCCCGGCCTTCGTGGTCCTCGGCATCTACGCCGGCCTGGGCCTGCTCGTCATCCTGGTCACCAACACCGCGGCCAACCGCACCCGGTCGACACACCGGCTGGCGCGGGGCGAGGATTGACCACGTGAGCGAGCCCGGCGGACTGCCCGAGCGCAACGTGCTGGGCGAGGCGCTCCAGCCCTGCGGCACCGACCCGATGACCGGCTTCTACCGCGACGGGACCTGCTCGTGCGGCCCACAGGACGTCGGCGTGCACGCCGTGTGCGCGGTGATGACCGAGGAGTTCCTGGCCCACCAGCAGGCGGTCGGCAACGACCTCTCGACGCCGCGGCCCGAGTGGCACTTCCCCGGCCTGCACCCCGGCGACCGGTGGTGCGTGGTGGCGGGGCGCTGGCTCCAGGCGTACGCCGACGGGGTCGCCGCCCCCGTCGTGCTCGCCTCGACGAACGCCCGGGCGCTGCGCCTGATCCCGATCGAGGCGCTGCGCGAGCACGCGGTCGACGTACCGGACGACCTGAGCGGGCTGGACTAGCAGTCCCAGCTGCCCTCGAGCACCGCGCGGTGCGTGGGCAGCGCCTCGTCGTAGAGCCTCCGGCCGGCGTCGGTGAGGCAGACGAAGACGCTGCGCCGGTCCTGCTCGCAGGCCGAGCGCTCGACGAGACCGTCCTTCTCGAGGCGGGTGATCGCGCGCGAGAGGGCGCTCTGGCTGAGGTGGATGTCGCCGGCGAGATCGGCCATGCGGTACTTGCCGCAATTGGCGTCGACGACCCGGTCGAGGGTCTCGAACTCGCTCAGACCGATGCCGTGCTGGTCCTGCAGCGCCTTCTCGAGCGCACAGCTCACCGCCGCGTGGCGGTCCAGCAGCTGGCGCCACTCGGCGACCAGCGGACTCGCGACAGGGGCCTTCGGCACGCCTGCATCCTAGCCATCGGATGAACTTCATGCAAACGCATTATTTGCGCTTGCATTGAATGCACGTGCATGGAAGTGTGATCCCCATGTCCTCGACGTCCCCCTCCCTCCACTCACCCGCGACCGGCGCGATCCGCTGGACCCGGCGTACCTGGGGCCTGCTCATGACCCTGTGCGTGGTCCTGTTCCTCGACGGCCTCGACGTCTCCATGATCGGCGTGGCCCTGCCCTCCATCGGCGCCGAGCTCGACCTGTCGACCTCGTCGCTGCAGTGGCTGATCAGCGGCTACGTCCTCGGGTACGGCGGCCTGCTGCTCGTCGGTGGCCGCACCGCCGACCTGCTCGGCCGGCGCCGGGTCTTCCTGATCGCGCTGGCGGTCTTCGCCGCGGCGTCCCTGCTCGGCGGGCTCGTCAGCTCCGGCCCGCTGCTCATCGCGACCCGGTTCATCAAGGGCCTGGCCGCCGCGTTCACGGCCCCGACCGGCCTGTCCATCATCACGACGAACTTCGCCGAGGGCCCCGCCCGCAACAAGGCGCTGTCGATCTACACCGTCTTCGGCGCCGGCGGCTACTCCTCCGGCCTGCTCTTCGGTGGCCTGATGACCGGCGTCGGCTGGCGCTGGACCTTCCTGCTGCCCGTGCCGATCGCGCTGCTCGCGCTGGCCGCCGCCTGGGTGCTGGTGCCCCGCGACGAGCCGGTCGAGGAGGGCGGGCACGACCTGCTCGGCGCCCTGACCTCCGGCGCCGCGATGCTGCTGCTCGTCTACACCGTGGTCTCCGCACCCGAGGTCGGCTGGGGCTCGGCCCGCACCGTGCTCTCGTTCATCGGGGTGGCCGCCCTGTTCGCCGCCTTCCTGACGATCGAGCGCCGGATCGCCCACCCGCTGGTGCGGCTCGGCATCCTGCGCAAGGCCACCCTGGTCCGCGCCAGCCTGGCGATCGTCGCGGTCGGCGGCTCGTACTTCAGCTGGCAGTTCATCGTCACGCTGTTCCTGCAGGACGGCCTCGGCTGGTCGCCTCTGCGGCTGGCGCTCGCCCTGCTGCCGATCGGCCTGATGGTCACCCTGTCGGCGGTCTTCTCCGACAAGCTCGTCGACCGGTTCGGCACCGGGCCGATCATCGCGGTGACCATGACCGTGATGGCGGTGGGCTACCTGCTCTTCACGCTCGGTCTCGACACCACGCCGTCGTACCTCGGCATGCTGCTGCCCACGCTGATCCTGATCGGCATCGGCTGGGTCGGCTTCCCGGCCATCAACATCTTGGCCACGAGCGGGATCGACGACGACGAGCAGGGCCTGGCCGCCGGCGTGCTGCAGACCTCGATGCAGGTCGGCGCGGCCATCGTCCTCGCCGTCACGACCGCGATCATCGCCTCCAACGCGAGCGGTACGACGTCGCCGGCCGCGGTGCTCGACGGGTTCCGGCCGGGCCTGGTGTTCGCCACCGCGGTCAGTGCCGCGGGCGCGCTCGTCGCGGTCGGCGGACTGGTGCTCGAGCGGCGTTCCGGCCGTCGTTCCCTGGCCGACGAGCCGGTCACCGAGGTCGACGCCGAGCTCGCGGGCGCGGCCTGACGGCTACCGTCACAGGGTGCGCATCCTCGAGAGCGGCCCCGAGACCGACGACCCCCTGACGCCGTACCTCGCGGTCGACCGGTCCCGCCCCCGCCACGAGTGCTGGGTGACCGGCCACATGGTGGCCGGCCTCGACGGCACCGCGGCGCGGGCGGGGCGGGTGGGCGCGATGTCGACCGACGCGGACCAGGTCCTGTTCCGCCGGATGCGCCAGATCGCCGACGTGGTCCTGGTCGGGGCGCAGACGGTACGCCGCGAGGGCTACGGCCCGGTCCGGCTGGCCGAGGAGGCCCAGGCGGCCCGGGTCCTCCTCGGGCAGCAGCCGGTCCCTCCGGTCGCGGTGGTCAGCCGGTCCCTCGACCTGGACTGGGACGCTCGCGTGTTCGCCGAGGCCGACTCCCGCACCTACGTCATCACCTGCTCCGCCGCCGATCCCGAGCGGGTGGCGGCGGCCGGGCAGGTGGCGAGCGTCGTGGTCGCCGGCGAGGAGCGGGTCGACCCTGCCTGCGCCCTGCGCGCGCTGGCCGCACTCGGGCACCGGGTGGTGCTCTGCGAGGGCGGCCCGCAGTGGCTCGGAGAGATGGTCGCGGCCGACCGCCTCGACGAGCTGCTGCTGTCGGTGTCACCGGTGATCGGCGGTGACCCGCTACCGGTCTGCGTCAACCCGCCCGGCGCCGAGCTGCGTCGGTTCCGACTCGGACACGCCATGGTCGAGGACGACGCGCTGTTCCTGCGCTACGAGCGCGCCGGAGGCCACCATGAGTGAGGACCCCTTCAGCCTGCTGATGGCATCGGCCGACCCGGCGCTGGTGGTGGTCACCACCTCGGCGCAGAACCACCGGGCCGGCTGCCTGGTCGGCTTCCACAGTCAGTCCAGCATCACGCCGGAGCACTACTGCGTGTGGCTCTCGAAGGCGAACCACACCTACCGGGTCGCGCTGCGCGCCCACCGGTTCGGCGTGCACTTCCTCACGAGCGACGACCTGGCCCTCGCCGAGCGGTTCGGGACCCGCAGCGGCGAGGACGTCGACAAGTTCGCCGGCCTCGAGGTCGACCTCCACGACGACATCCCACTCCTCCGCTCCTGCCCGAACCGGATGCTCGTCGAACGGATCACCCTGCTCGACGACGGCAGCGACCACGTGTGCCTCACCTCGCTCGTCCTGGACAGCTGGACCGACGGATCCTTCCGTCCGCTGCGGGTCTCCGACGCCGCGGGTCTCGAGCCCGGGCACGCCAGCGAGGAGCGCGCCATCCGTCCGTGAGTGGCGCGAGCCGTCGCCCCGCCCTCAGATCGTCGCGCGGACCGTGGCGCCGTCGACCGTCGAGGCGAGGTCGGCGATCGTCCGGCCGGACAGCGAGGTGCGCCAGGCCTGCTCCGCTTCGGCCATCACCTGGGCGACCCCGCACATCTGCCGGCACTGCTCCGGCGGCGCCGCGAGCTCGCCCTGCTGGCGGATCTCGGTGCAGCGGAAGGCGGGCTCCGGGCCGTCGATGGCGCGCACCACGTCGAGCACGGTGATGCCGGCCGGATCGCGGGTCAGCGCGTACCCGCCGTCGCGCCCCTCGCTCGGCTGGACGATCCCGGCCCGCGCGAGCGCCTGGAGGTGCTTGGCCAGGTAGGTCTTCGACACCCCGTGCAGCTCGGCGAGCCGGGCTCCGGGCAGCGGCCGGTCGGCCAGGCTCAGCACCACGCAGCAGTGGATCGCCCACTCCACACCGGCCGACAGCTTCACGCGCCCACCCTAGTGTCGGCGCCGGCCCCCGACCTCAGCCGCGCGCGGCCAGCCACTCGTCGTACGTCGTGGGCGCGAGCCAGGCGCCCGCGCCGGGCGTCGGCGTCAGCGCGGCGTCGTCGAGGATCGCGCCGAAGTAGCCGGCCGTCGGGTCCGGGACGACGGTACGACGATCGCCGGTCGCCGCGAACCACCGCCGGACCAGCTCGTCGATGCCCAGCGGCTCGGGACCGGCGATCTCGATGGTGCCCTTGACCGGCGGCGCGGTCACGACCTCGGCCAGGTGCCGCACGACGTCGGCCGAGGCGATCGGCTGCAGGCGGGCGGGCGTGGCGCGCACGGTGTCGCCGTCGGTCCCGGCGTCGGCGATGCCGGGCACGAACTCGAAGAACTGCGTGGAGCGCACGATCGTGAACGGCACCGCACCGTCGACGACGCCCTGCTCCTGGGCGAGCTTGGCCCGCATGTAGCCGGCGTCGGTGAGCCGGTCGGCGCCGACGATGGACAAGATGACGTGGTGCCCGACACCCGCCTCGGCGCCGGCCTCGACCAGGTGGCGGGTCGAGTCGCGGAAGAACGCGAGCACGTCGTCGTCGGCCCACGACGGCGAGTTGGTCAGGTCGACGACGACATCGGCGCCGGCGACGGCCGCCGCGACGCCCTCGCCCGTGGTGGTGTCGATGCCGGCCTCGCGGCCGAGCGCGACGACGTCGTGACCCTGCTCCTGCAGCCGGTCCCACAGCTGACCACCGATCAGCCCGGCTCCGAAGATGACGATCCTCATGGCATGCCTCCAAACGTGGATAGTGTTTGTCCGAGATTACTCGGACAAACACTATCCACGTCAAGGCCTGGCGATCAGCCGACGCCCGCCTGCGCCTCGGCGGTGACGGTGACGCCCTCCGCGAACTCGATGACCTGCTGGTCGCTGAGTCCCAGCGACTTCCACGCCTGGACGACGACGCGGTGCTCGCCGTCGTCGTACGTCAGGACCTGGGTGCCGTCCTCGACGGTGCGCATCCAGCCGTCGAGGTCGCCGACCTTCACCGGGGCGCCCTCGGGCTTGCCGGTGACCGACTGCGACTCGAGCATCACGACGAGCTTGTCCTCGAACACGTCGAGGCCGCTGTGGTCGTCGGCGCGGGCGACGTTCAGGTTGAACGGCGTCGCACCCTCCAGCACGAAGCCGGCCGGGACCTTGGCGACGACGAAGCCGGGCTGCTGCTCGCCGGTGTAGGCGACCAGCTGGACGCCACCCGGCTCGCTCACGTCACTCGGGCTGCTCGGGCTGCTCGGCGCCGCGATCGAGGGGGACGCGGGCGGGGTGCGCTCGGCGTTGACCGCGATCGCCGTGCCGATGCCGGCGACGGCGACCAGCGTCAGTCCTGCGGTGCCGGCGCGGAACGCACGGCGCCTCGAGGCGCCGCGGCCGCGGGCCAGGTCGCGGCGGACGGTCTCGTCGGTGGGGGCGGGGCCGTCGCCGACGAGGCGGTGCAGCCGGGCGGTGAGGTCGGGGAGCTCGGGGAGGTCGGTCATGACGGGTCTCCTTCGTAGGGGGCGGCCGGGATCGGTGCGGCCTGCGGGAGGAGCTCCCGCAGCTTGGCGAGACCGCGAGCCGTCTGGCTCTTGACCGTGCCCGGGCTGCACCCGAGCGCGTCCGCGGCGTCCTCGACGCTGAGGTCGGCGACGTGCCGCAGCACGACCGCCGCCCGCATCCGCTCGGGCAGCGCCCTCAGCGCCGCGAGCAGCTCGGCGTCGACCGGCTCCGCGGCCAGGTACGACGTCGCGGCGGCCCGGTCCGGGACCGTGTCGGTCACCGTCTCCCGGGCCACCGACGGACGGCGGCGGTGGTCGATGAAGGCGTTGACGAGCGCCCGGCGGGCGTACGCGTCGACGCCGCCACGGCGGGTGGCGCGTCCCCAGGCGAGGTACAGCCGCACCAGCACGCCCTGGACCAGGTCCTCGGCGAGGTGGTGGTCACCGGCGGTGAGCACCACGGCGGTGCCGAGCAGGTGCGAGCGGCGGCGTCGTACGAAATCCTCGAACTCGGCGTCGCGGGCCTTCGGTCTCATGCTCCCTACACGTGCGGTGGACGTCCCCGGGTTGCATGCTCCCCGATCAGCCGTAGTGGCAGACGTACCCGAGCGTCTCGGTGACCTCGATGTCGAACGACGAGTCGCCCGGCACGCTGAACGACTCGCCCGCGCCGTACTCCTGCCACTCCTGCGCGCCGGCCAGCCGGATCCGGCACCGCCCGGCATTGAGCTCCATGACCTCGGGCGCGGCGGTGCCGAAGTTCAGGCTGGCCGGGAAGATCACACCGGCGGACTTCCGGGTGCCGTCGGCGAGGAAGAAGGTGTGGCTGACGCAGGCGCCGTCGAAGTAGACGTTGGCCTGCGGGTCGAGGGTGACGTTCTCGTACGTCGGGTGCTCACTGGTCACGGAGGGGCAGCGTAGTGCGCGAGCCTCCCCAGACGACGACCCAGGTCCTTGAACCAGTGGTCATCGTCATCGTTCCGGATCCGCGAGATGTTCCAGGCGGTGACGCCCGCGAGGGACCCCCATAAGCCGAGGCCGACGTAGTCGTGTCGAGCGAGCGCCTCGGTGCTTCGGAGGAGCAGTCCCACCAGCCCCGGGTACATCGTCGCCCGTTCGATGCTCGCCCATCGGTAGCGTGCAACCGAACCCTGGACGGTCCACGCGCGAACCACGCCGGCAACGCCGAACACGAGCAGGGCGAGCAGGAGCGTCAGCAGGACCGCCGACCAGGTGGTGGTCTCGTAGAAGTCCATGTCCCTCCCTTCCGGACCTCGCCGAGGCTAGGAGCGGGGTGCGACACAAACCCGCGGGTGCTCAGTCCGCCTCGGCCTCCAGCGCGCGCACCCGCTCCAGCGTGCTGTCCTGCGTGCTCGCGATGTGGCCGGCCATCAGCTCCCTGGCCCGCTCGGCGTCCTGCTCGCGCAGCGCGGTGACCAGGTCGACGTGCTCGTGGTGCAGTCCGTGGGCGTCGACCTCCTGGCCGATCCGGAACAGCTGGAGCGCGCGCCCGTAGATCGAGCGGAAGATCGAGCCGAGCAACGGGTTGCCCGCGGCGTCGACGACGGCCTGGTGGAAGTCCATGTTGAGGCGGGCGGCGAGCTTGCCGTCACCGGCGGCGGTCGCGGCCTGGGCCTGCTCCATCAGCCGGTCGAAGCGGACCAGGTCCGCGTCGGTACGACGGGTCGCGGCCGCACCGGCCGCCAGCGACTCGAGCCCGATCCGGACCTCGAACAGGTTGAGCACCGAGGTGGGGTCGAGCGGCGCGACCTGTGCACCCCGGCGCGGCACGATCGTCACCATCCCCTCGGCCGCGAGCTGCTGGATCGCCTCGCGCACCACGATCCGGGAGACATCGAGGACGTCGGCGAGGTCGCGCTCGACGAGGCGTTCCCCGGGGGCGAGATCGCGCTCGATGATCCGGTCGCGCAGCTCGTCGGTCACGAGGTCGCGCAGCGAGCGATGCCGGGCGCCGAGGGTGTCGCCTCCTGTTGCTGGACTCATCGTCACTCCTGTCGAGCCTTCTCCACAGTCTCGGATGCGAGACGCAACCTATCTGGACGGCCCTTTCGGATCGACTCCGCCTGGGCCAGTGTGGTGCGCGAAACATCCTACGGTCTACCATCGTTGGTATACCACATACCATCAACCAGGGAGCATCATGACTGACCTCCTCGTCCGCAAGGCCCGGGTCCCCGGCCGCGCCGAACTCCAGGACGTGGTGATCCGCGACGGACGGATCGCCGCCCTCGCCGCCACGGGCACCCACCTGCCCGAGCCCGCCGCCGGCAGCGACGAGGTGGTCGACGTCGAGGGCCGGCTGGTGCTCCCCGGCCTGATCGACGCCCACTGCCATGTCGACAAGACGCTGTGGAGCGGCCCCTGGGTCCCGCACAGCGCCGGCCCACGTCTGGTCGACCGGATCGCCAACGAGCGCGGCCGTCGTACCGACCTGGGGCTGCCGTCGCCGGAGTACTCCGCCGCGCTGCTGCGCCACATTGCCACCCTCGGCACCACGCGGGTCCGGACCCACACCGACGTCGACCCCGGCCTCGGCGTGGCCGGCATCGAGGCCGTCGCCAAGGCTGCCGCGTCGGTCGAGGGCCTGATCGACGTCGAGCAGGTCGCCTTCCCCCAGGACGGCGTGATCCGCCGCCCCGGCACCGTCGAGCTGCTCGAGGCCGCGCTCGACGCGGGTGCCACCACCCTCGGCGGCATCGACCCGGCCGGCGTCGACGACGACCCGCTGGGCCAGCTCGACGCGCTCTTCGAGATCGCCGCCCGCCGCGGCGCCTCGATCGACATCCACCTGCACGACACGGGCAGCCTCGGCGCCTGGCAGTTCGGCCTGGTCACCCAGCGCACCATCGCCTACGGCCTGCAGGGCAAGGTCGCGCTCAGCCACGCCGACGCCCTCGGCACCGTGCCCGACGCCGAGCGGCTGCGCCTGATCGACCTGCTCGCCGAGTCCGGCGTCGCGCTGGTCACCGCCGCCGTCTACGACGTGCCGGTCCCCTCGGTGCTCGAGCTCGCCGAGCGCGGCGTGACCCTCGCCGCCGGCAGCGACGGCATCCGCGACCTGTGGGGCCCCTACGGCAACGGCGACATGATCGAGCGGGCGATGCACATCGCCTACCGCAACGGCGTACGACGCGACGAGGACATCGAGCTCGCCCTCGACTGCGCGACCCACGGCGCCGCCCGGCTCCTGGGCCTCGAGTCCTACGGCCTGGTCCCCGGTGCCCCGGCCGACCTCGTCGTCGTCCCCTCCCGTACGCCGGCCGAGGCCGTCGTGTCCCGTCCCACCCGATCACTCGTCATCAAGAACGGCCGGGTCGTCGCCCGCGACGGCCAGCTCGTGGCGGCCTGAGCAGCACCCACCCTCACCCTCACCGCACCACCCTCACCACTGGAGAACCACCATGAAGAACCTCGTCACGGGCGCGGCTGCTGCCGCCGTCCTGGCCCTCGGCCTCAGCGCGTGCACCAACGCCTCCACCGACAGCGGCGCCACGAGCAAGGTCGACGTCCCCGACGCGTCGGAGAAGGTCGCGGTCGAGACCGACCAGGCCGCCGCGGCCCTGGTCCCGGCCGACATCGCCGACAAGGGCACGATCTCGGTCGCGATGGACGCGTCGTACCCGCCGTTCCAGATGTTCGCCGAGGACAACAAGACGATCATCGGCTTCGACGCCGAGTTCGCGACCGCCGTCGGCGAGCGCCTCGGCCTCGATGTCGAGCTGGTCAACGCCGGCTTCGACTCGATCCTCCCCGGTCTGTCCGCCGGCCGCTACGACATGGCCGAGTCCAGCTTCTCGGTCACCCCCGAGCGGCAGCAGAGCGTCGACTTCGTCGACTACCTGCAAGGTGGCGCGGGCATCGCGGTCACGCCGGGCAACCCGAAGGACCTGTCGATGGACCCGATGGTCCTGTGCGGCCACAAGATCGCCGCCCAGAAGGGCACCACCCAGGCGATCGAGCAGCTGCCCGCCATCGCGAAGCTGTGCACCGACGCCGGCAAGCCCGCCGTCCAGCCTGAGCTCTTCCCGTCGCAGAACGACGCGATCCTCGCCCTCAACAGCGGCAGGGTCGACGGCATGATGGCCGACAGCACCGCCGTCTCTTACCAGGGAGCGCTGTCCGGCGGGAAGTTCGAGCTCGCCCCCGGCGAGATCTACGAGGCCCGGCCCACCGGCATCGCGCTGCCCAAGGGCTCGCCCCTGAGGGCCGCGGTCAGCGCCGCCGTGAAGTCGCTCTACGACGACGGCACGGTCAACAAGCTCACCGCCAAGTGGGACATCCCGGACTCCAACCTCTCCCCCACCCCCGGGGCCTGAGATGACCACCCTGTCCGTGCCTCCGGCGACCGAGGAGTACGTCGAGCTCACGACGGTCCCGCGCCGCCACCCCATGCGCTGGGTCAGCGCGGTCGTGCTCGTCGGCCTGGGCGCCTACCTGCTGGCCGACGTGTTCACCAACCCGCGGTTCGGGTGGGACGTCGTCAACCTCTACCTGCGCGACGTCTCGATCTTCCACGGTCTGGTGACCACGCTGGTCCTCACCGTGGTCTGCATGGCGATCGGCATCGCGCTGGCCGTCCTGCTCGCGGTGATGCGGCTCAGCCCGAACCCGGTCGTTCGGACCTTCGCGTTCAGCTACGTCTCGTTCTTCCGCGGCACTCCGGTCCTGGTGCAGCTGCTGTTCTGGTTCAACCTGGCGGCGCTGTACCCGGTCATCAGCTTCGGGATCCCCGGCGTCCACCTCGACGCGAACACCCTGATCACGCCGTTCATCGCGGCCGTGCTCGGGCTCGGGCTGAACGAGGCGGCGTACATGTCCGAGATCGTGCGCGCCGGCATCCTGTCGGTCGACCACGGGCAGAACGAGGCCGCCTCCGCCCTCGGCCTGACCCGTGGCCAGACCCTGCGCCGGATCGTGCTGCCCCAGGCGATGCGGGTGATCGTGCCGCCGACCGGGAACGAGGTGATCGGCATGCTCAAGACCACCTCGCTGGTGTCGGTCCTCGCGGTGCACGAGCTGCTGTTCTCGGCGCAGATCATCTATGCGAAGAACTTCGAGACCATCCCGCTGCTCATCGTCGCGAGCATCTGGTATATCGCGGTCACCACGGTCCTCGGCATCGGCCAGTACTACCTGGAGCGCCGCTACGCCCGGGGCAACCGCAACCTGCCGCCCACCCCGCTGCAGCAGCTGAGGAAGTTCCTCCGCACACACGCACCCGTCGAGAGGAGCGCCCGATGACTGCGACCGCAGTGGGTACGCCGAAGGTCCGAGCGCGCGGCGTGCGAAAGTCGTACGGCAACCTCGAGGTGCTCAAGGGCATCGACCTCACCGTCGAGCAGGGCGAGGTGCTCTGCCTGATCGGGCCGTCGGGCTCGGGCAAGTCGACCTTCCTGCGCTGCGTGAACCACCTCGAGGCGATCGACGGCGGCCGGCTCTGGGTCGGCGACACGACCGTCGGCTACGAGCAGCGTGGCACCAGGCTGTACGAGCTCAGCGACAAGGAGATCTGCCGGCAGCGCACCGAGGTCGGCATGGTGTTCCAGCACTTTAACCTGTTCCCGCACATGACCGTGCTGGAGAACCTGATGGAGGCGCCGGTCCGGGTGCTACGCCAGCCCAAGCGCGAGGGGCGCGAGCGAGCGCTGCGACTGCTGGAGCAGGTCGGCCTCGCCGAGAAGGCGATGTCCTACCCGCGCAGCCTGTCCGGCGGCCAGCAGCAGCGGGTCGCCATCGCCCGGGCGCTGTGCATGCAGCCGAGCCTGATGCTGTTCGACGAGCCCACCTCGGCGCTGGACCCCGAGCTCGTCGGCGACGTGCTCGCCGTCATGCGCAACCTCGCGGAGACCGGCATGACGATGATCGTGGTCACCCACGAGATCGGCTTCGCCCGCGACGTCGCGGACCGGGTGGCCTTCTTCGACGGCGGCCGGATCGTCGAGGTCGGGCCCGCCGCCCAGGTGATCACCGATCCGCAGCACCCGCGCACCCGGGAGTTCCTCGCCGCCGTGCGCTGAGCCCTCCCCCACGATCGGCCCGGCCGGTCACGTCCCGTGTGCGTGGCCGGTCGGGTCCCTCAATCCTCCGGGATCCCCGGTGCTTCCGGGGCCCTCGGGCTTCGCTTGTACGCCGACACGGTCGGGTCGCCCGTCAGCCAGAACCTCCAGGGGACGTCGGCGGCCTTGGAGACGCCGACCCGCGGGCCGGCGCTCGTCGGCTTGCGGGTGCGGGTCTCGGGGCCGAGGTGCACGCTCGTGTCGTGCTCACCGCGCTCGGCCAACAGGTCGGTGCCGAGGTCGTCGAGCGTGATGCCGAGGGCCTGCGCGAGGTTGCCCGGCCCGCGCGCGAGGTTGTGGTCGCGCTCGGGCGGCGTCTCACCGCGCCGGAACCGCGCCAGCTCGTGCCCCTCGACCACCTCACCGGCCCGCAGCAGCACCGCCGCCCCGATCTCGGTCGGCCCCGTCACGACGTTCGCGCAGAGATGGATCCCGTAGGAGCGGTAGACATAGAGCCGGTACGCAGGCCCGTACATGATCTCCGAGCGCGGCGTGCGCGTGAACGCGTGCGACGCCGGGTCCTCGCGGCCGCCGTACGCCTCCACCTCGGTGATCCGCACGGTCACCCCGTGGCCGACGATCGTCCGGTCGAGAAGGGCCCGCGCGCGTCGTACGACATCGGCGCGTTGCTGCGCGCTCATGCGTGCTTCGCGGCCAGCGCGGCCCCGGTCCAGGTCTCGTCGCCGCTGACCTCCGCGACGACGTCGAGCCAGGCCGGGACCGGGCCTGCTGGCGCCTCGCCGTCGTCGATCTCGGCCAGCAACGTGCCATCCTCGAGCTCGTCGACCACCACGTGCACTCCGTCGCGGTGCACGTGGTGCCTCTTCTTGCGCAGCGTCCTCGCGGGGAGTCGGTCGGTGAGGAGCGCCCACTCCGCGTCGTCGAGGTAGAGCGACGTGCACGCGACCTCGCTCGGGTCGTCATGCAGGCGGACCTTGTGCCCGAGCTTGCGCTGCACCGACCCGTCCGGCTTGCGCACCTCCCGCAGCCGAAGCCGCGCCCCGTCGACGTACCGGTCCTCGATCTCCCACACCTCGCGTACGCCGTCCGGCACCGCAGCCACGAGGAACCGCCGCTCACGCTCCACCACCGCGTACTTCAGGGAGACCATGCGCCCATTGCTACCACCGACCTGCCACGATCGGCCCGTGGAGATCGAGGTCGTCGGCGCCGTCATCGTGCACGGCGGCCTCGTCCTGTGCGCCCAGCGCGGCCCCGGCGGCGAGGCCGGCGGGATGTGGGAGTTCCCCGGCGGCAAGGTCGAGCCGGGCGAGTCCCCGGCCGATGCGTTGGCGCGGGAGATCCACGAGGAGATCGGCTGCGTCGTCGAGGTCGGCGCCCCGGTCACCACCACGCGCCACGTCGGGGCTTCGGTCGTCGTCGTCCTGTCGACGTACTGGTGCCGGGTGGTGTCGGGCGTTCCCGTGCCCACCGAGCACGCAGCGATCCGGTGGCTGCCGGCAGATCGGCTCGTCGAGCTCGCCTGGGCTCCGGCCGACGTACCTGCTGTCGAGCTGGTCGCAGCCCAGGCAGTGCGGATCTCCGCAGGGATCCGTCCCCTGGGCGAGGCACCATAGCCCTGCTCCAGCGCCCAGGCGGAGACAGGTCGGCCACGACCGCTCACGTCCGCCGGGCGAAGCGGACGTCACCGTCGGCCAGCAACTCGGGGCGGTAGGCGCGCTCGTGGACGCGATGGTGGTGGTGCGAACACAGGCTGACGGCATTCGCCAGGTCGGTGGGCCCGCCTGCCGACCACGGCCGTAGATGATGCGCCTCGGTCCAGGCTGCCGGGATCGTGCACCCCTCCGCCCGGCAGCGCCTGTCCCGCAGACGCAACGCCCGCCGCTGCGCCTTCGAGAACAACCTCATCCGCCGCCCGAGGTCGAGCACCTCACCCTTCCCACCCAGCACGGCCGGGATGATCTGCGCCTGACACGCCAGCCGCCGCGCCTCGCTCGCCGAGATCGCCTCCTCCCCGTCCCCCGCGATCACTCCTGCGGCCCCCAGATCACTGCACAGCTGGGCAACTCCGATCGTCACGATCACCGTGGTCGCATCCCCACCGTGCTCCGGCAGCCGCGCGGGATCAAGCAGCTCCAGCAGAGCAGCGAACGCCTGCGCGTACGCCCGATGCTGCGGCACCCTCTCCTCGCGCGCCGCGTCACCCCCGCGCTGTCGCGGCGAGGTGAAGGCCTGCAGGTAGTGCTTCCACCGCTCCGCCACCGAGGTCGGCAACACCCCCGTGATCCGAGTCCGCCCCTCCCCCAGGTCGCGGAACCGCAACGACGCCTTCTCCCGCGCCCGCCGCTCCTCCTCCTCCAGCCGCCGCCCCTCCTCGGCCTCCGCGACCTCCGGCGCCACGACCTCCAAGATCCGCCGCCCCAGCCGCTTCAGCTCCCGCGGCGGATGGTGTGCGGCGTAGCCGACCAGCGTCTGCTCGGCCTCCGCCGCCAGCACCGGTCCGAGCTCAGCCGGCAGCTCCTCGACCGCCTCCACGATCACCCGCGCCTGGGCCGCCGACACCGCCCCGGACCGCATCCCTCTGGCCACCACCGCGCGCCGCTCCAACGCCATCGCGAGATGCAGCTCCGCCCGCGCAGCACGAGGATCGGCCTGCGTCGCATGCGCAAACCACGCCGCCACGTCCCGCGCACCATGCTCGGCGGCGATGTCGTCGCCGGCGGCCAGGATCCGCGCCTTCAGCTCGGCGAGCCCGGCCTCCGTCCGGGCCAGCTCGACCAGCGCAGCCTCCTTCTCCGCCACCGACATGAACACCGGCTGCACGTCCGCGACCGCTGCCAACGCAGCGCCCACCCGCGCGGCACAAGCCACCACCGGGTGCGGCGGAGCAAGCGTGGCGACAGACATCCGAGAAACCTCCCCGGGCGCGCGGACCCGGCATCGTGACAACGGGTCCTCACGTCTCGTGGGCAGGCACCTGTGAGGGAGGCGACCCGCCACAGAAGCGAGCCGGGACGGAACCATCAGCCACACGAGGAGTATTGCTCCGACCTACCCCCTATTAGAACACTTGTTCGAGCCGAGGTCAAGCCTCTTCACACGTGCTTCCTCCGGCATTAGTGTCCCGAACGTGAAACTTCGCCCGGCCATCGCCGCTCTCGCCGTCGTCCTTCCGTTCGCAGCCATCGCCGCGCCGGCCGGCGCGAAGCCCGCACCGGGCATCACGACCGGCAGCGGACTGGTCTTCAAGGTCAACCCGGTGCAGTCCAGCGGCGACGAGTCGCTCGTCGACGCCAAGGACTCGGCCACGGCCGTCCCGGCGAGCGAGTACGCGAGCGTCCCGCTGCGCAACCTGGACGGCTCCGGCTACCTGCGCGGCCGATGGGTCACCGTCGAGTCGGCGACCGGTACGCCGGCGTACTCGGCCAACGGCGTCTTCGACTACAACCGCAAGGACGACCAGTTCGAGCAGGTGATGGCGTACTTCTGGGTGAACCAGGCACAGGAGTACATCCAGTCGCTCGGCTTCGGCTCCACGCTGCGCCCGGTCGTCAAGCAGGCGTTCAGCGTGAAGATCGACCAGTACGGCGGCGACAACAGCTACCAGACCGACAAGCCGTACCGGATCCGCCTGGGCAAGGGCGGAGTGGACGACGCCGAGGACGCCGAGGTGATCGTGCACGAGTACGGCCACGCCGTGCACGCCTCGCAGGTGCCCGGCTACGGCGCGTCGCTCGACGCCGGCTCGATCGGCGAGGCGTGGGGCGACTACCTCGCCGTGTCGGTCGGCCTGGACGCCGCGCAGCAGTACGGCTGGCCGGTGGCGGCGCCCGAGGCGTGCGTGATGGACTGGGACTCGACGTCGTACACCGCCGGGCCGGTGCACTGCCTGCGCCGCCTCGACACCGACCTGACCGTCGCCGACCGCGAGGGCGAGGTGCACTTCGACGGCCAGATCTGGAGCGGCGCGCTGTGGGACGCCCGCTCGGGCTACGAGGCGCTCGGCCTGACCTCGCGCGAATTCGACACCACCGTCATCGACGCCCAGTTCGACTTCGCCCCCGACACGTCCTTCGACGCGGCGGCGACGGCGATCTACGACAAGGCGCTGACCCGCGACGGTGCCGACGCCGCGGCGGTCATCGAGGACGCGTTCGCCGCCCGCGGGATCACGGTCGCGCACTGACGCTAGACGCCCGTCCTCCCGTCGATCCCCTCGCGGAGCAGGTCGGCGTGTCCGCAGTGCTGGGCGTACTCGGTGATCATGCGGAGCACCACCCAGCGCAGATCGACATCTTCGTACCAGTCCAGCGGTCGGGCGGTCTCGTCGAGATCGTGAGCGGCGACGATCTCGCGGGAGACGGCGCACTCGGCTCGCCAGGTCGCCAGGTCGGCGACGAAGTCAGCGTCGGCGGGCAGGTCGAAGTCGAGGTCGGGATTGTCGTCGGCGAAGAACAGGAACGGTACGTCGCGTCGCTCGAAGTTCTGCTGGAACCACCACCGTTCGCATCCCGCGAGGTGGCGGACCAGACCGTGGAGCGAGAGCGTCGACGGCGGCATGGACCTCGCCCGCGCCTGATCGGCCGCCAGGCCGCGACACTTCATCTCCACCGTCGCCCGGTAGTAGTCCAGGTAGGCCGCGAGCGCCTCGCGCTCTCCGGCCACACGCGGGATGCGCGGCCGGTCGTCGTCCGCCCATCGGGGAGCGAACGCGTCGTCTGACAGACCGGACTCCGACCCGACGGCGCCGTCCGTGGAGGTGTCCATGCGCCGCACTCTGCCACGCGCGCACTGCACGCAGAAGGGCCCTCCCCGACGGGGAGGGCCCTTCTGCAGGTCAACCGAGGAGCCGAAGGCTCACCCGGCGTTCGCCGTCAGCTGCAGCCGGAGGTGCTGCCGCAGCCCTCACACACGTAGCAGGAGCCAGCCGGACGCATCTTCGTGCCGCACGTCATGCACAGCGGCGAGTCGACGGCGTGGCCGGTGATCTGCTCGAGGAGCTCGGCGGTGGTCTTGGCGACCTTGACCTCGGGGGCGCCGGCGAGGGGGTCCTCGACCTCGACGACCTCGGCCTCGACGACCGAGGCACCCCTGGCGGCGGGGGCGGTCTCGACGAGCTCGGAGGCGTTGCCGGTCTCCTCGACGGGCTCGTAGGAGCCGGTCTCGAGGTGGCGCTGGCGCTCGTCGGCGGAGTAGATGCCGAGGGCGGAGCGCTCGTCGAAGGACAGGTAGTCCAGCGCCAGGCGGCGGAAGACGTAGTCCATGATCGACTGGGCCATGCGGACGTCGGGGTCGTCGGTGAGGCCGGCGGGCTCGAAGCGCAGGTTGGTGAACTTCGAGACGTAGGTCTCGAGCGGGACGCCGTACTGCAGGCCGATCGAGACGGCGATCGAGAAGGCGTCCATCACGCCGGCGAGCGTCGAGCCCTGCTTGCCGAGCTTGAGGAAGATCTCACCGAGGCTGTTGTCGTCGTGGGCGCCCGAGGTCATGTAGCCCTCGGCGCCGGCGACGGTGAAGGAGGTGGTCCGGGCCTGGCGCGACTTCGGGAGGCGCTTGCGGGTCGGGGCGTAGACGACCTTCTCGACGACCTTCTCCACGACCTTGGCGTCGGCCTCGGCAGCCTCGGCGGCGTCCTTCTTGGCCTTGCCGCCACCGTCGGCCAGGGGCTGGCCGACCTTGCAGTTGTCGCGGTAGATCGCGGTGGCCTTGAGGCCGAGCTTCCACGACTCCAGGTAGATCTGCTCGATGTCCTCGATGGAGGCCGACTCGGGCAGGTTGACCGTCTTCGAGATGGCGCCCGAGAGGAACGGCTGGCAGGCGGCCATCATCAGGACGTGGCCCATGGGCTTGAGCGCGCGCTCGCCCATGGCGGTGTCGAAGACCTCGTAGTGCTCCGGCTTGAGGCCGGGGGCGTCGACGACGTGGCCGTGCTCGCCGATGTAGGCGACGATCGCCTCGATCTTCTCCTCGTCGTAGCCGAGCTTCTTCAGCGCCCGCGGGATGGTCTGGTTGACGATCTGCAGCGAGCCGCCGCCGACGAGCTTCTTGAACTTCACCAGGGAGAAGTCGGGCTCGATGCCGGTGGTGTCGCAGTCCATCATGAAGCCGATGGTGCCGGTGGGCGCGAGGACCGAGGCCTGCGCGTTGCGGAAGCCGTTGGACTTGCCGAGCTCGACGACCTTGGCCCACTCCTCGGTGGCCAGCTTGTGGACCTCGGCGTCGGCGATGTGCAGGGTGCGCACGTCGTCGTTGGCGGCCTGGTGCTTGCGCATCACGCGCTGGTGGGCCTCGGCGTTGCGGGCGTAGCCGTTGTAGGGGCCGACGATCGCGGCGAGCTCGGCCGAGCGGCGGTACGACGTACCGGTCATCAGCGAGGTGACGGTGGCCGCCATCGCGCGACCGCCCTCGGAGTCGTAGCCGAGGCCCATCGCCATGAGCAGCGCGCCGAGGTTGGCGTAGCCGATGCCGAGCTGGCGGTAGTTGCGGGTGGTCTCGCCGATCGGCTCGGTCGGGAAGTCCGCGAAGCAGATCGAGATGTCCATCGCGGTGATGATCAGCTCGACGGCCTGGGCGAACAGCGCCGCGTCGAAGGTGTCGTCCTCGCGCAGGAACTTGAGCAGGTTGAGCGAGGCCAGGTTGCACGAGGAGTTGTCGAGCGACATGTACTCCGAGCACGGGTTGGACGCGGTGATCCGGCCGGTCTCGGGGTTGGTGTGCCAGTCGTTGATCGTGTCGTCGTACTGCAGGCCCGGGTCGGCGCAGGCCCAGGCGGCCTCGCTGATCTTGCGGAACAGGCTGCGCGCGTCGACGGTCTCGATGACCTCGCCGGTCATCCGCGAGCGCAGGCCGAACTCGCCACCGTTCTCGACCGCACGCATGAACTCGTCGTTGACGCGCACCGAGTTGTTGGCGTTCTGGTACTGGACCGAGGTGATGTCCTTGCCGCCGAGGTCCATGTCGTAGCCGGCGTCGCGCAGGGCGCGGATCTTGTCCTCCTCGCGCCACTTGGTCTCGACGAACTCCTCGATGTCGGGGTGGTCGACGTCGAGCACGACCATCTTGGCCGCACGGCGCGTGGCGCCGCCCGACTTGATGGTGCCGGCCGAGGCGTCGGCGCCGCGCATGAAGGAGACCGGGCCGGACGCGGTGCCGCCGCTGCTGAGGAGCTCCTTGGAGGAGCGGATCCGGGAAAGGTTCAGGCCGGCGCCGGAGCCGCCCTTGAAGATGAAGCCCTCCTCCTTGTACCAGTTGAGGATCGAGTCCATCGAGTCGTCGACCGAGAGGATGAAGCAGGCCGAGACCTGCTGGGGAGCGGTCGTGCCGACGTTGAACCAGACCGGGGAGTTGAAGGAGAAGTACTGGTTGGCCAGCAGCCAGGTCAGCTCGTGCTCGAAGACCTCCGCGTCCGCCGCGCTCGCGAAGTAGCCGTGCTCCCGCCCCGCCTTGACGTACGTCGACACGACCCGGTCGATGAGCTGCTTGAGGCCGCGCTCCCGCTCAGGCGTGCCGACGGCGCCGCGGAAGTACTTGGTGGTGACGATGGTGGAGGCGTTGAGCGACCAGAAGTCGGGGAACTCGACACCGAGCTGCTCGAAGACGGTCTCGCCGGTCTTCCAGTTGGTCTGGACGACGTCGCGCCGCTCCCAGGTGATCTCGTCGTACGGGTGCACGCCCTCGGTGCTGAAGATCCGCTGGATCTTGAGTCCGTTCTTGGCGTAGCGGGCCGTCTCACTGGGCGTCTGGCTGCGGGCCGTCTCGGTCATGGCTCTCCTGGTCTCCTCTGTCGGCGTGCGGTGCGGGTGTCAAGCGGGGGCGTCGGCAATGCGGCAGGAGCGGCGGGCTCCTGCGGACAACGGGACGTGCGAAGGGGAAAGGGGAGGGGGTGGCCCGGCAGGCAGCTTCCCCACTACCTGCCGGGCGTCTGTGGTCAGCCCGTCGCGACGGGCCGGGCTCCCTCGGACTGCAGCTGGCGCTCGGCCCGCATCAGGGAGATCTCGTTCTCGAAGTCGGCGGCCGAGTCGAAGCCGCGGTAGACGGAGGCGAAGCGGAGATAGGCGACCTCGTCGAGACGACGCAGCGGCGGGAGGATCGCCAGGCCCACCTCGTGGGCCGCGATCTCCGGACTGCCGGCCAGCCGGAGCTGGTCCTCGACCTCCTGGCCCAGCCGGGCCAGGTCGTCCTCGTCCACCGGGCGACCCTTGCAGGCCTTGCGGACGCCGGCGACGGCCTTCTGGCGGGTGAACGGCTCGGTCGCGCCGGAGCGCTTGAGCACGGTCAGCTGCATGGCCTCGACGGTCGTGAACCGCTTCTCACAGCTCGGCGACTGGCAGACCCGGCGGCGCCGGATCGAGCAGCCGTCGTCGGAGACGCGGGAGTCGAGGACCTTGGTGTCGTGGTGCTTGCAATACGGACAGTGCATGGGTCCCCCTCCTCCCGAGGCTACGAGCTGTGGACAACTCCCCCGCCTGTGGAAAAGGTGGGGCGAACTGTGCGTTTCCGCTCCGGTCCTGTGGGTGACGATGGGTCGCCCTGTGGACTAGATGTGGAGAACTACATCGTTGTAACTACTAGATGTAGTGGTAACCGTACGCCTCGGCCACCAGCGATGCAAGCGCGGGTCGCCGCGAGTTCGCGAGCGGGTCGACCCGGACGACGTTTGCGCAGGTCACCGCCCACAAAGGCCTCCGGACGAGGACCTCCGGACCGGCGTTTCGCGGCCGCCCGACCGCCCGCCGGGACCTCCCGGAAGCGGTGGAGGGCGCGTTGGCTGAGCATTCCACCCACCCATCAGCAAGAATGACCGCCGTGACGGGTGGCAAGCGGGCTGGCGATCGGGCGAAGGCGAAGTTCCGTCCCGCCCTGCTGCTGATCGCTGCCGGCGGCACCGTCTCGATCGTGGCCTGGGGGTACCTCGTGGTCGCCGCCATCGACTTCGGCGCCACCGCGCGCCACGACGGCAAGGCCAGCGCGTGGGCGTTCATGGCCGTGGCCTCGCTGGGCGCCATGCTCTGCCTGTTCCTCACCTTCATGCTGGCCATCCGCCTCTCGCGCGCCCTCGGCATGAGCTCGCACCACCACGAGCCGCGCCCCAAGCGCGACCCCGCCACGCCCAAGGGCGGCAAGCGCGCGGCTCGCTGAGCGCGCGACCCACGCACGCGCGAAGGGCGGGATCCGGTTCGGTCGGATCCCGCCCTTCTCATTCCCCAGGCCAATACAGGCCCCATCTCCGCTGGGGTCGAGGCAGCGAAGAAGTCTGGTGGTGCGACTAGTGCGTCGGCACGCGCAGCTCCTGGCCGACGTAGACCATGCTGCCGTCGAGCGTGTTGAGCTGCTGGATGGTCTCCATCATGTCGCGCACGTCGTCGCCCGAGGTCGCGGCGGCGTCGCTGGCGATGTCCCACAGGGTGTCGCCGGGGCCGACGGTCACGAGCTCGACCTGCGGCGCGCCGCCGTCCTGGCGGGTTGCGGCCGAGCCGGCGGCCAGCCAGACCGCCGCGAGGACGACGGCGGTCAGGGCAAGCAGGAAGACGACCGCGCGGCCGCGTCGGGTCAACCGGACCTGGCCGCGGGCGGCCGGACGGGTGGCCGGACGGGTGGCCGGACGGGTGGCCGGACGGGGGGCGGGACGCGTGGTGGCGCGAGCCGGGGCGACACGCGGCGCAAGGGTGATGGTGCTCATGGGATTGACCTCCGGGGGAAGTGGACGGCCCCAGTTGTATCGAGGGGGTCCGACGGAAGGTGTTCGATCAGGCGTTCGATCGAACATGTGTACGAGATTAGATCAGGTGTTCGAAGATTTCCAGCACCGTTCGAAAGTTCGTTCGACCGGCGTGTCGCGACACGCGGTTCGAACAGATGTTTGAAACCGGGGGCCGGATTCGGTTAGCGTCGTCACACGGGCCCGGTCGATCCGGACCACACCACGCGATCTGATCTGGAGGGCGACCATGGCTGAGCGCAAGGGCACCCAGCGCAAGGGCGACGGCAAGGCGAGCAGCGTCACCGAGCTGCCCGACGGACCGGCCGACGCGACCGGGCTGACCCCGCGCCAGCAGCGGGTCCTGGCCCACATCAAGGACAGCATCGAGAAGCGCGGCTACCCGCCGAGCATGCGCGAGATCGGCCAGGCGGTCGGCCTCACCAGCACCTCCAGCGTCGCCCACCAGCTGCGCACCCTGGAGGAGAAGGGCTTCCTGAAGCGCGACCCCAACCGGCCCCGCGCCCTCGAGGTGTTCCTGCCCGAGGTGATGGCGGCGCGACGCGCGATGGGCACCGCCGAGGAGACGACGTACGACGAGACCGGGATCGGCGACGCCGCGCCGGTGCCGGCCAACGTCCCGGTCGTGGGCCGGATCGCGGCCGGTGGCCCGATCCTCGCCGAGGAGCGGGTCGAGGACGTCTTCCCGCTGCCTCGTCAGCTCGTCGGCGACGGACAGCTGTTCCTGCTCGAGGTCAGCGGCGAGTCGATGATCGAGGCCGCGATCTGCGACGGCGACTACGTCGTGATCCGCCAGCAGCCCACCGCTGAGAACGGCGAGATCGTGGCGGCCATGATCGACGGCGAGGCCACGGTCAAGACGTTCCAGCGCAAGGGCGGCCAGGTCTGGCTGCTCCCCCACAACCCCGCGTTCGAGCCGATCGACGGCACCAACGCGACCATCCTCGGCAAGGTGACGGCGGTTCTCCGGCGGGTGTGAGGTTTGCCTGACCGGGCGGTGACATAGGGTCTGCATGTCCTGTCGCCATCTCCGAAGGCCGGTCCTGATGTCTCGTCGCAGCCACTTCCCCTTCCTCGGGCTGCTGTCCGCGCTGCTCGCAGCCCTGCTCACCGTGTCCGTCCTCGGCGGCACCGCACGGGCGGACGACACCGATCCGGCCGCTGATCCGGCTGCGCCGGGCGCCGCCGTCCCGGTCGACATCGACGACGACGTCGCCCAAGCGACCGCGGAGCAGGCGCTCGAGACGGTGCAGGACATCGTCGAGGCCGCCCCGAACGCCGCGCCGACCGACGCCACGACCGGCGCCGACCTGACCATGGCGCTGCGCGACCTCGCGCTCACCCGCGACGACCTGCCGACGAGCCTGCAGGACGACGCCGCGCGGCTGCTCGCCCGCCCCGGCACCGGCTACCGGCCGCCGCCGGGCTCCGGCGGCATCGAGTGCACCAACGGCTCGGGGCTGCCCTGCTACACCGCGCCCGAGGCGGCGCCGACCTGCGGCAGCGGCATCTGCGTCCACTACGTCCAGGGCGCCTACTCGCCGAGCACGGGCTCGGACGCCCCCGCGCCCAACTACCCCGCGGCCGTGCTCAACGTGATGAAGAACGTCGCGAGCCGCTACGTCGCCTCGGGCTACCGCACGCCGGTCAGCGACGGCAACGAGTTCGACGTCTACCTCGCCGACCTCGGCAAGCGCGGCCTCTACGGCTACTGCACGACCGACCAGCGGGTCGGGGGCCACGTGACGGCGGCCGCGTACTGCGTCCTCGACAACGACTACGCCGAGTTCGGCCCGGTGCCCGGCCCCCTCGGCAACCTGCAGGTGACCGCGGCGCACGAGTACTTCCACGCCGTCCAGTTCGCCTATGACGTCAACGAGGACACCTGGCTGCTCGAGGCGACCGCGACCTGGGCCGAGGACGAGGTCTACCCGGCGATCAACGACAACCTGCAGTACCTCAAGGGCGGTCCCCTGGGTCAGCCGGCACAGCCGCTGGACCACCGCAAGGGCCTGGCTCCCTACGGCGCGTGGATCTTCTTCAAGTACCTCAGCGAGCACTTCCCGGCCGTCAACGGCCCCGGCGGCATGCCGACCATCGTGCGCGACATCTGGGACCTGGCGGCCGGCCCGGCCAACTCGCGGCAGGCGATCAACGCCGCACTAGCGGCGCGCGGCACCGACCTGCGCACCCAGTTCGGCTGGTTCACGGCGGCCAACCGCCGCCCGGCGCTGAACTACGCCGAGGGTGGGGCCTACCCGCGGGCCAGGCTGTGGCGCGGCGTGAAGCTGTCCGGCTCGCGGCGCTCGGTCTCCGACTCGGTCGAGCTGCGGCACCTCGCCTCGCGGACCATCCGCTTCAAGTCGAAGTTCCGCGGCAAGGCCCACCTGCGCGTCCACGTGGACGGCCCCAAGCGCAAGAAGGGCGGCTACGTCCTGGTCACGATCAAGAAGAAGGGCCAGGCGCCGCTCACCAAGATGGTCAAGATCAACCGCAAGGGCGACAAGACCAAGCGCTACGAGTTCGGCAAGAAGGTGCAGTGGATCGAGATCACCTTCGCCAACGCCGGCAAGAAGGACGCGACGGCGAAGGTCAGCGCCACCGCGCGCTGACGCCCCGCTGACACCACGAAGGTTGTGGGTCAGGCCCGGCCGCTGAGGCGGCCCAGGGCCTGGCGCACGACCTTCGGGTCGTTCGTGGGCCACATCGGGGGCAGGCTGGCCTTGAGGAACGAGCCGTAGCGGGCGGTCGCCAGCCGCGGATCGAGTACGGCGACCACGCCACGGTCGCTCGTCGTGCGGATCAGGCGCCCGGCGCCCTGCGCGAGCAGCAGCGCGGCGTGGGTCGCGGCGACCTGCATGAAGCCGTTGCCGCCCGCCTGGTCGGCGGCCTTCTGCCGCGCGCTCATCAGCGGGTCGTCGGGCCGCGGGAACGGGATCCGGTCGATGATCACCAGCTGGCAGGTGTCGCCGGGGACGTCGAGGCCCTGCCACAGGCCGAGGGTGCCGAACAGGCAGGTGTGCGGGTCCTCCAGGAACTGGCGGGCCAGCTCGGGCAGCTGTGCCTCTCCCTGGGCGAGGGTGGTCAGGTGCGGGAGCGCCTTGCGGACGTGCTCGGCAGCGGCCTCCGCGGCCCGGCGGCTGGAGAACAGCCCGAGGGTGCGGCCGTCGGCCTGGTCGACGAGCTCGGTGATCTCGTCGAGCTGGGCCGGCCCGAGGCCGTCGCGGCCGGGCGGGGGCAGGTGGCGGGCGACGTACAGGATGCCCTGCTTGGCGTAGTCGAACGGGCTGCCGACGTCGAGGCCGCGCCACGGCTGGGCGTCGTCGGGCCACTCCTGGCGCGGCGCCTCGGGCGCGACCCGCTCGGACGGCTTGAGGCCGACCGAGCCGGCGACCGTCGCGAAGTCGCCGCCGAGCATGAGGGTCGCCGAGGTGAGCACGACGGTGTTGTCGGAGAGCAGCTTGTCGCGCATCTGGGCCCAGACCTGGAGCGGCGCGATGCAGAGGATCGGCGGGATCCGGTCGGTGCCCTCGGTGCGCCACAGCACGTCGGCCTCGGAGTTGGCGGCCATCCGCTCGGCGGTCGTGAGGACTTCCTGGACCATGCCCTTGGCCTGGGTCATCGCGGCGTCGGGCTCACTGCCGGACTCCGCCTTCGGGAAGGCGCCCACGCAGGCGCGGGCGGCGTCGCGGACCAGCACCAGCGCGTCGGCGAGCGCCTCGGGGACCTGCTCGAAGCGACCGGCAGGGGCGTCGGTGACCGCGGCGCGCAGCGCATCGGCGGCGTCGGCGAGGTCCTCGGCCTCCTCCCCCTCGACGTGGCGGATGCTGCGCCGCGCCGCCCGCTCGACCTCGGCGGCCCACAGCTCGTCGGTGGCGGCCTGGGTGACCCGCGCGGCGAGCTCGTGGGCCTCGTCGATCACGACGGCGTCGTAGTCCGGGATCATCGGGATCCCCTCGACGGCGTCGATGGCGAGCAGCGAGTGGTTGGTGACGATGAGGTGCGACTTCTGCGCCTTCTCCTTGGCGCGCTCGGCGAAGCACTCCTCGCCGAACGGGCACTTGGCGGCGCCGACGCACTCACGCGCGGAGACGCTGACCTGGCGCCACTCCTTGTCCGTGTGGCGCGGCGCGTCGTCGCGCTCCCCGGTCTTGCGGTCCTCGGCGGCCTTCTCGGCCCACTCGCGCAGCTCGAGGACCTTGCGGCCCATCGCGCCCATGGCGTCCTCGGCCTGGATCAGCTGGCCCTGGTCGTCGGGCGCGCCCTCGCGCACGCGGTGCAGGCAGGCGTAGTTGGAGCGCCCCTTGAGCACGGCGTACGACGCGTCGACGCCCGGAACCGTGCCGACGGCCTTCACCAGGCGCGGCAGGTCGCGCTCGACGAGCTGGTGCTGCAGCGCGAGGGTGGCGGTCGCGATCACGACCCGCTGGTCGTGGAGAAGAGCGGGGACGAGGTAGCCGAGGGACTTGCCGGTGCCGGTGCCGGCCTGGACGAGGAGGTGCTCCCTGTCGGCGAACGCGTCGGCGACGGCCTCGGCCATGGCGACCTGGCCCTCACGCTCCTGGCCGCCGAGCGCGGCCACCGCCGTCGCGAGCAGGTCGCGGACCGGCGAGGTCCGGTCGGCAGCGGTGGTGGTCACCGGAGAACCCTAGAGGGTGGGGCCGACGTTCCCGCGCGCCCCTCCACAGCTCGCCCGCGGTCATCGGAACGGTCCGTCGCGGATCACCCCGAGGACCGCGTCGACGGTGTTGCCGTGCGGGTCGGCGTCGGCCAGCCACCAGGTCGCGCCGGCCGCCTCGAAGGCGGCCAGGTCGGCCGAGGCGGGCAGCGCCACCGCGACGTCGTACGGCGCCGCGACGGTGCCGGCCTCGGTCCGCAGCTCCCGGATCCGGTCGACGGCACCAGCGAGCTGGTCGGGGTGCTCGAGGTTGACCGGGACGAACCCGTCGTGGCGCGCGGCGCGGACCAGCGGGCGCCTGTTGCCGGGGAAGCCGGCCGTCCAGACCGGGACCGTGCCGTGGACCGGCCGCGGGAGGAACCGGACACCGTCGATGGTGCCGCCCGGGCCGTGGTGGTGGACCTCCTCCCCGCTCCACGCCTGCCGCAGGACGCCGAGCGCGTCGTCGAGCAGGACGGCGCGGCGGCGGTCGTCGGCCTCCTCCCCGAAGCGCGAGAACTCCTCGCCGAACCGGTCGCTCCCGAGGCCGGCGCCGAGGACCAGCCGGCCGCCGCTGAGCCGGTCGAGGGTGGCGGTCTGCCGCGCCACGACCTGCGGCCGGCGTCGCGAGAGCGGGGTGACCATCGGGCCGAGCCGCAGCCTGGTGGTCGCCGCGGCGACGGCGGCCAGCGTCGTCCACGGGTCGGCGACCGCTTGCACCGGCTCCTGCCAGCGCACGTGGTCCCAGACGAAGAAGCCGTCCCAGCCGTGCTCCTCGGCCGCCACCGCCAGCCGTACGACGGCCGCCGGGTCCGCGAGGTCGTCGAAGAGCGGCAGCCACACCGCCGAGCGCAGCGCGGTCACGACGTGTGCTCCACCAGCTCGGCGACGAACCGGTCCCAGGTGGGCTCGAGGACGTCGTGCCCGGAGCCGGGCAGCACGACCAGCCGGGCGCCGGGGATCTCGTCGCGCAGGGCCTCGCCGTGGGCGGGTGGGAAGACCGGGTCGAGCTCGCCCTGGACGACGAGGGTCGGGACCCGCAGGTCGCTCCACCCGCCGCCACGCGGTCCGGCGAAGTCCATCGCGAAGTGGTTGACCAGGGTGGCGCGCAGGTCCCGGGTGCGGGCGACGTCGGCGGTGGCGAGGGCCCGGGTCGCATCGGCGTCGAAGTGCGGTGAGCCGCCGGCGTACGCGCGGAACGCCTCGACGAGGTAGGCCACGACGGCGGCGGGGTCGCCAGGGTCGGGGTCCGGCGGGAAGTCCGCGGAGCCCATCGGCAGCTCGCCGGTGGTGGTGCTGACCAGGGTCAGCGAGCGGACCCGGTCCGGGTGGTCGACGCCGAGGACGAGGACCACCCCGCCGGACATCGAGCGTCCGACGACATGGGCCTGCTCGATGCCGAGGGCGTCGAGGAGGGCGACGGCGTCGGCGGCCAGGTCGCGCAGGCCGTAGCCGGGCTCGCCGGCGGGGAAGCTGGTGGAGCGGCCGGTGTCTCGCTGGTCGTAGCGGATGACGTAGCGGCCCGCGGCGGCGATCCGCCGGCACAGCGCGTCCTCCCACCACAGCATCGAGGCGCAGGCGCCGTGGACGAGCAGGACGGCCGGGTCGGCCGGGTCGCCGAAGGTCTCGGCGACGAGAGTGATGCCGTTGCAGTGGTGCGTGGTCTCGGTCATGACAGTGACGCTAGGCGCGCCACATCATCGCGAAAAGCGATGCTTTTCGATCGAGATGATCGTTGCTTACGATGATCGCGTGTACGAGCTACGGCACCTGCGGGCCCTCGACGCGATCGCGGTCGAGGTGACCTTCGCCCGCGCCGCCCAGCGGCTCGGCTACACCCAGTCCACCCTGAGCCAGCAGGTCGCGGCGCTCGAGCGGTCGGTCGGCGGCGCGGTGTTCGACCGGCCCGGCGGCCCGCGGCCCGTGCGGCTGACCCCGCTCGGGCGGGTGGTGCTCGCCTCGGCACGCGAGGTGCTCGGGGTCGTGGGCGAGGCCGAGGAGTCGGTCAGCCGCTTCCATGCCGGCGACGGCCGGGTCGACATCGGCACCTTCCAGGCGGTCACCAACGTGCTGCTCCCGCCGCTCGTGCAGCGGCTGCGGGCGGCCCACCCCGGCTGCGACATCCGGCTGGTCGAGGACGAGGCGGCCGTGCCCGACCTCGGCGATCTCGACGTCCTGTTCTTCGACCGGCCCGGACCCGACGACGTCGACAGCACGCTGCTGCTCGAGGACGAGCACGTCCTCGTCGCACCGCCGGACGCCTTCCCCGGCGGTCCGGTGGCGCTGGACCTGCTGCACGAGGCGCCCATGGTCGCGCTCCCGTCGATCTGCGACCAGCGCGAGGTCGAGGACCACCTGGCCGGGCGCGGCATCGCACCGCACGTCGTGTTCCGCACCGCCGACAACCAGGCGGTCACCTCCATGGTCCGCGCCGGCCTGGGCTGCGCGGTGATGCCGGTGCTCTCCCTCGGCTGGCCGGAGCGGCCGCGCGGCGTCGCGCTGCACCCGCTCGCACCCGCACTACCGCCACGCCGGGTCTACGCGCTCACTCGCGGCAGCCTCTCGCCGCTGGCCGCCGAGGTGATCGCCCTCGCGACCCGGATCGCGCAGGAGGTCAGGGACGCGGGCGGGTGCGCTGGGTGAGCAGCGTCTCGACCCGCTCGGCGACGCGATCGCCGAACACGCGGTGCCCGGCGGGGTCGGGATGCAGCCGGTCGGGCTGGTAGGTCAGCTCCGCGTCCAGCATCGACAGGTACGGCGTCCCGCGGCTCGCCGCCAGCGCGGCCAGGCGGGCGTCGACGGCCGCGACGGCGTCGTACGGCAGCAGGGGTGCGGGCGGCGGTCCGACCACCAGCACCGGGCGGTCGCCGAGCGCCTCCACGAGGCGGGCGTACCCGGCCGACAGGTCGGCCGGCGACTGGTCGGCGTCGTTGAGCCCGCCCTCGATCACGACCAGGTCGACGCCGGCGAGCCTGCGGTGCGCGGCGCGGGTGGCGTAGGAGACGTCGCCGCACGGACTCGCACCGACGCTGAACCCGCTTCCGGAGAAGCCGTCGACCCGGACCCGGCCCGGCAGCCGCACCGGCCACGACTGGTCGGGGCGCACGCCGGCGCCGACCGAGTAGGAGTCGCCGATCACCAGCACCCGGGCGCCCGATCCGGTCACCAGCGCTCCCCTCTCCCCGGCCCGCTCCCCCTTCGTCGCGCACGGGTCCGGGCGCGCGCCGGCACGGGCCAGCAGCGTCGGGCTCGCCACCGTGGCGAGGACGAGCGCGAGCAGGCCGAGCAGGAGTCGGTGCCGAGTCACGCCGGGATCATCCGTCGTACCCGGCGATCAGGTTGCCGAATTCGGGAAATCGGAACCGAATTGCCGGGTGCGACGAGGAGACTCAGACGGCGTAGGCCGCCAGGTCGCCCGCGAGCGCCTCGGTGGCGCGGCCGGTGACCCGGGTGCCGTCGGCGGTGTGCTCGAGGGTGCCGATCTCGCCGTCCTTGTGGATCCGGTCGATCAGGTCGCCGCGGGCGTAGGGCACCAGCGCGGTGAACTCGACGCGCGGGCGCGGGAGCTCGGCCTCCACGGCGGCGATCGCGGCCGCGATGCCCTCGCCGGTGCGGGCGGAGACCGCGACCGAGTGGGGCTCGCGACGCAGTACCCGGTCGACCACGACCGGGTCGGCCGCGTCGACCTTGTTGACCACGACCAGCTCGGGGACCTCGGTCGCGCCGATCTCGGCGAGCACCTCGCGCACCGCGGCCAGCTGGCCCTCGGGGTCGGGGTGCGAGCCGTCGACGACGTGGACGATCAGGTCGGCGTCGGCGACCTCCTCCAGGGTCGAGCGGAACGCCTCGACCAGCTGGTGCGGCAGGTGCCGGACGAAGCCGACGGTGTCGCTCATCGTGTAGACCCGGCCGTCCGCGGTCGCCGTACGACGAGTCGTCGGGTCGAGCGTGGCGAACAGGGCGTCCTCGACGAGCACGCCGGCGCCTGTGAGGCGGTTGAGCAGCGAGGACTTGCCGGCGTTGGTGTAGCCGGCGATCGCGACGGAGGGGATCTCGTTGCGGCGGCGCTCCTGGCGCTTGGTGTCGCGCGTCCCCTTCATCGCCTTGAGCTCGCGGCGCAGCTTGGCGATCTTGTCGTTGATCCGGCGGCGGTCGGTCTCGATCTTGGTCTCACCGGGACCACGACCACCGATGCCGCCACCGTCGGCGCCGACCCGGCCACCGGCCTGGCGGGAGAGATTGCCGCCCCACCCGCGCAGACGCTGCTTCATGTAGTTGAGCTGCGCGAGCTCGACCTGCGCCTGGCCCTCCTTCGACTTCGCGTGCTGCGCGAAGATGTCGAGGATCAGCGCGGTCCGGTCGACCACCTTGACCTTGACCCGGTCCTCCAGGTTGCGCAGCTGGGAGGGCGCGAGCTCGCCGTCGCAGATGACGGTGTCGGCGCCGGTGGCCTGCACGATCTCGCGCAGCGCCTCGACCTTGCCGCGTCCGATGTACGTCGCCGGGTCGGGCGAGGTGCGGCGCTGGTAGATCGCGTCGAGCACCTCCGAGCCCGCGGTCTCGGCGAGCAGCGCCAGCTCGGCCATCGCGTTCTCGATCTCGGAGATGGCACCGCCGGTCCAGACGCCGACGAGGACCACGCGCTCCAGCCGGAGCTGGCGGTACTCGACCTCGGTGATGTCCTCGAGCTCGGTGCGCAGACCGGCGACGCGGCGCAGCTCATGGCGCTCGACCAGGTCGAGGGCGCCGGTGGTCAGGTCCTCGGGGTCGGGCTCGTCGGCGTACCCGGACTCGAAGTCGTCGAATTCGGTGTCGGGGTCGTCCCAGCCCTCGGTGGCGCGCAGCGCGGCGGCGAGGGAGAAGTCTTCAGCACGGTTCGTCATAGGCGTATCCAGCGTAACGACGAGAGTGCCGAGATGCTTCCCGATTACCGCTCCGGCTCGAGCGCCCGCTCCCACAGCACGCTGCCCGCGCCGTCGTACAACCGCACGGTGAGCAGGCCGGAGGCGGCGAGGTCGAGCTGGCCGAAGTACTGGTTGGTGGGCTGCGGCGCGACGTCGAGCCTGCCGACCTCGGACTCACCCTTCGAGAAGACGACCTCGGGGCCGAAGGTCCGGTCGAGCTCGTCGTCCTTGTGCCAGAACGGCGAGGAAGCGATCGGGCCGGAGATGAACTCCCAGAACGGCTCGAAGTCGGTGAAGGCGGCCTTCTCGGGGGTGTAGCGGTAGGCGGCGGTGTAGTGGACGTCGCCGGTGAGCCAGATGACGTTGCGGACGCCGTGGCGCTTGATCGCCGACAGGATGCGGGCCAGCTCGGGCTCGCGGCCCAGGGGCGGGCCGCCGTCCTTGTTGGCGTAGCCGTCGAGGTCGGTGACCCGGTTCGTGGGCGCCGAGAGGGGCATGTCCGCGCAGATCGCCTTCCAGGTCGCGGTCGAGGAGCGCAGGCTGTGGATCAGCCACTCCTCCTGCTGCGGGCCGAGCAGCCCGGCCTGCGGGCGGTCGGCGGCGACGGCCGGGTCGGTGTCGGGGTTGGGACCGCGCCAGCTGCGCATGTCGAGGCAGAACAGGTCGAGGTGCTGGCCGCGCGGGACCCGGCGGTAGAGCCGCCGCCCGACGAACCCGTCCCCGCCGGCGGGGACCAGGCGCTTGACCGGGACCGGCTGGTACTCCTGCCAGGCTCGCCGCCCCCGCAGGGCCAGCACGTCGGCCCGGCGCTCGCCGTACCGCTCGTCGTCGATGGTCTCGCCGGGCCACCAGTTGTTGCAGGTCTCGTGGTCGTCCCACATCGAGACGGTCGGGACGGAGGCGTGGAAGGCCCGGACGTTGTCGTCGCGCAGCGCGTACCGGTGCCGGCCGCGGAGCTGGTCGAGCGTCTCGGAGACGACCATGACGTCCTCGGTGAGCTCGTTGGTCCAGGTGGTGCCGTCGGGCAGCAGCACGGTCTCGTCCATCGGCTCGTCGGCGTAGATCGTGTCGCCGACGTGGACGAACAGGTCGGGGCGCAGCCCGAGCATGGTGCGGTACGTCGTCAGCCCGCCGCGGGCGCGGTCGATCCCCCACCCCTGGCCACAGGTGTCGCCCGACCACACGATCGACTGTGCGGCGGCGTGGATCGGCGCGGTCGCGAAGGTGAGGTGCTGCGGGGCGCTGCGCTCGCCGTCGGGGCTCTCGAACCAGACCTCGGCGTCGTACGGACGGCCGGGCGCCAGCCCGGTGAGGTGCACCCGGGCGGTGAAGTCCGCCCGCTCGTCGGTCCACGGCCCGCGCACCAGCCGCCGCTGCCGGCCGTCGCTGCGCAGCCGGACCATCAGCCGGCTCGGCACCACGGCCCGCGACCAGACGACCGCGGAGCTCGTGGTGACCTCGCCGCTGCGGACGCCGGAGGTCAGGTCGCGGCGCCGCTCGACGAAGGCGGGTGAGCGGCCGAGCAGCCCGAGAGCGGGCACCGAGGCGCCGGACAGGCCCGCCACGATCGTCGTACGGCGCCCGACCCGGAGCTCTCCCAGGCGGTCGGTCAGGCGGGTCTGGTCGTCCCAGAGCAGCGTCACGTTGCGTCAGGCAACCGCCTCGCGACGACCTGGTCCTGAGCGGGACGCTGCGCGTCGGTGAACACGGGAGGACATCGTGGGACGGAACACGGCAAACCGGCCATAGCGATCCGCAGGGGTGCGTCGTTGGCGTGGTGTGCGTGCTCTACGGCCGGGGGGCGAGAGCAGGACCTTCGTTCTCTTCGCCTCCGTCATCATCCTCGTCATCGTCGGCAGCTTCCTGTTCCTGCGCCCGGGGTCGCCGGAGAGCGCGATCGACCCCGACGCGGGGTCCCCGGACGAGTCATCGGCAGTGCCGACACCACCGGAGCCGAGCGCGTCACCGACCGGGACCGCGGCGGCCGGCGGCACCACCGAGGCGGCGGACCTGTTCGGCGGGCACACCGGCAACCTCGGCGTACCGCCGGGGATGCAGGGCAACGGCGACTACACCCAGCTGCCGAAGCACACGCTGACCGTGCGGGTCTCGACGGCCGGGCAGCTGGGCACGGTGGCGTGGATCGTCCCGACGAGCGTGGAGAACGAGCGCGGCGCGGTGAAGGTGCTCGACAGCACCTGGTCGCTGACCACCACGGTCTACGGCAACCCGGACTACGCGGTGGTGTTCGCCCAGCAGGGGCGGGTCGACCAGCCGACGACCTGCGTGATCACGGTCGACGGCCGGGTCACCGAGCGGCGCTCGACCAAGGGGGCCTACAGCGCGATGTGGTGCGAGGGCTGAGCACAGCCCCCGCACCCACCGCTCGGGGACTACTTCGGGGGCATCCGGATGCCGCCGTCGACGCGGATGACCTCGCCGTTCATGTACGAGTTGGTCAGGCACTCGATGACCATGCTGGCCAGCTCGGCACCGGTGCCGAGGCGCTTGGGGAAGAGCACGTTCTGGCCGAGGTTCGCCTTGAACGCCTCCGCGGCCTCGCCCTCGCCGTAGATCGGGGTGTCGATCAGGCCGGGTGCGACGGTGTTGAGGCGGATGCCCGAGGCCGCGAGGTCGCGGGCGACCGGGAGGGTCATGCCGACGACGCCGCCCTTGGAGGCGGAGTACGACGCCTGGCCGATCTGGCCGTCGAACGCCGCCACGCTGGCGAGGTTGACGATCGCGCCGCGGCAGCCGTCCTCGTCGGCCTCGTTCTGGCTCATCACGGTGGCGGCCTGGCGGACCATGTCGAAGGTGCCGATCAGGTTGATCGCGACGACCTTGGTGAAGGCCTCGAGCGAGTGGGCCGACTCGAGCTGGCCGTCGCGGCCGATGGTGCGCTGGGCCCAGCCGATGCCGGCCGAGTTGACGACCGCACGCAGCGGGGCGATCTCGGCGGCGGCCTTGACGGCGCCGGCGATCTGCTCGGTGTCGGTGACGTCGACCTGGGCGAAGACGCCGTTGATCTCGGCAGCAAGGGCCTCGCCCTTGTCGGCCTGCAGGTCGGCGACGACGACGGTGGCGCCCTGGGCGGCGAGCGCGCGGGCGGCGGCCGCGCCGATGCCCGAGGCGCCGCCGGTGACGATGGCGGAGGATCCGGTGAGTTCCATGGTCGGGAGCATAGGACCCCGCCGGGACCGTGACACCGTCGGTGTCACCGTCAGAGACTCAGAGGACTCAGAGGTCGGTGACGCCCTCGGCGACCACGACGGCGGGCCCGCTCATCAGGATCCGGTCGTCGGCGGTCCAGGTGATCCGCAGGGTGCCGCCCGGCAGGTCGATGCGGTACGCCGTGTCGCGGGCCGCGCCGTCGGCCAGGGCCGTGGCGACCATGACCGCGCAGGCGCCGGTGCCGCAGGAGCGGGTCTCGCCGGAGCCGCGCTCGTGGACCCGCATCGCGACGTGACCGGGCGCGCGTCGTACGACGAACTCGACGTTGACCCCGGCCGGGTAGACCGAGGCGTCGTGGGCCGGTGCCTCGAGCAGCGGGCCGATGTCGTCGAGGTCGTCGACGAAGGCGACGGCGTGCGGGTTGCCCATGTCGACGTGGAGGGCGTGCCAGGAGCGGACCCGACCGTCGACTCGGACAGCGACCGAGGTCTCCTCCAGCACCTTCGGGATGCCCATGTCGACGGTGATCTCACCGTCGGCCGCACCGCCGGCGAAGGTCAGCACCTTGACCCCGGCCCGGGTCGCGACGGGCACCCGCCGGGTCGGGTCGACCAGGCCCTGCTGGGCGAGGTGGCGGCCGAAGACGCGCACGCCGTTGCCGCACATCTCCGAGATCGAGCCGTCGGAGTTGCGGTAGTCCATGAACCACTCCGCGTCCTGGCCGGCCCCGGCCTCGCCGACGGCCCTGGTGCGGATGACGCGGAGGACACCGTCACCGCCGATGCCGGCGCGGCGGTCACAGAGCGCGCGGACGCGCGCGGCGTACAGCTCGCCGTGGACGGCGCCGTCGGGGTCCGGCAGCAGGACGAAGTCGTTCTCGGTGCCGTGGCCCTTGAGGAAGGGGTACACGCCCCAAGGATAGGGGGACCACGGGTGGATCCCGCCCTCCGCGGGATCAGACCACGGGGCGACGCGGAGGGCGCGGCACCCGCCTAGCGTCGGCGCCATGACCCGTACCCTCACCCTGACCACCGCCGCGTTGACGGCGTCCGTGGTGCTGGCTCCCGAGCTGCTCGCCTCGCTGCTCGTCGGCGACTACGCCGGCGTCGGCGCCCTCCGCGACGCGCTCCCGGCCGCCTTCGCGCAGCACTGGCGCGCCGGCGACGGGGCCGTCACCGGCGAGCTCGCCGACGCGGTCCGCTACTGGGCTACCTTCCACGTCGTGAAGGCCCTCCTGGCCGGCGCATTGCTCGGCGCCCTGGTCGTCGCGCTCGGTCGCGTACGGCGGGGCCGGGTCCCGCTGCTGGCCCTGGCCGCCCTCGCCGCGGTCGTGCTCATCGCCAACGTCCAGGGCGCCGTCGCTCCCCTGTCGTCGCTGCTCTCGATGCTGTCGTCGGGCGCTGCCGACGCCGCGCTGGCATCGGCGGGAACACCGGCGTTCTCCGCGCTGGTGCGCGACTTCGCGATCTACCACCTCGCGATGGTCGTGCTCGCCGGAGGCGCCACCCTCGCCCTGGCCTGGCTCGCCCTGCGGGCCGGACACCGTGGGCGCCGGGCGGCCGCGGGTGCCGCCGCCGGGGCCGCCGTGCTGCTCGGCGTGGTCGCCCTGGCCAACGTCACGACGGTCGCGGACCCGGAGCCCGCGCTGGTGGGGTTCCTGCGGGGGTGAGGCTCAGCCTGCTCAGGGGCAGTGCTTGACGTTGCTGACGTCGATCCAGCCGGTGAGCGGCGGCTTGTCGGACTTCGTCCGGATCCGGGCCCTGATCAGCACCTGCGTCTTGCTGCCGAAGAAGTTGGTGAGGCGGACGATGCCGTCACGACGCCAGGGTGACGACGCCCCGGGGAAGGACTGCCACGTCCCCTGCACCAGGAACTGGATGCGGACGCGTGCCCTCACCCGGTGCTTGGCCTTGCGGGCGTCGAGGCGCATCTCGAGGCCCCAGTTGTGGCCGATCTTGTGCTGGCAGACCTGGATCTTCGCGCCCACCCGCTTGTGCACCGTGCTCCAGCCGTGCCGGGCGCTGCTGGCAGCGGTCGCGGGCTGGACGGCTGCGGGTGTCATGGTCAGGACCAGGGCCGCGACCAGGGCCGCGACCAGGCCGGCGATCGACGTACGACGCATGGGAACCTCCGAGATTTCGTGGACGGGCGCTCAGCCGTAGAGGCGCTCGGCATAGCTCGGACCGTAGTAGGCGTCGAGCTCCTCGATGCTATCGCCGGGACGCTCCAGCCGTTGCGCGAGGACGGCCCGGCGCGGCACCCGCGCCTCCGGGTCCCAGGTCTCGGGCTGCCACAGCCCAGAGCGCAGGAAGGCCTTGGCGCAGTGGAAGAAGACGGTCTCGATGTCGACGACGATCGCCAGCAGCGGGCGGTGGCCCTTGACCACCATCTCGTCGAAGAACGGCGCCTCGCCGACCAGCCGGGCCCGGCCGTTGATCCGGAGCGTGTCGCCGCGACCGGGGATCAGGAAGTTCAGGCCGACCTGGGGGTTGGCGAGGATGTTGCGGTAGCCGTCGGCCCGCCGGTTGCCCGGCCGCTCCGCGATCGCCACGGTCGTGTCGTCGAGGACGTGCACCAGCCGGCCGGCCGGGTCGCCCTTCGGCGAGACGTCGCAGCGCCCCTGCGCATCGGCGGTCGCGACCATGCAGAACGGCGAGGACGCCAGCCAGTCGCGGTCGACGTCGCTGAGCGCGGACCGCTCCTTGTCGCGGGCCGCGTCGGTGGGTACGCCGAGCAGGGCGGTGAGGGCGGCGTCGTCGGTGATCTCGGTCCAGTCCTCTGCGGTCACGGTCCCAGCGTAGGTCTCACCACCCCCGCCGCCCCGCCCCCGCGGCGGGTGGGCTCGGCCACAGCGGTCATCGTCCCGTCGGGCCCGAGCTCGACGGCTGCCACGGCACCGATCTCGGCCGCGCTCGACCCGGGCGGCCCGGCCAGGGCGAAGGTGTGTCCGTACGCGGCCAGCGCGTCGCAGTACGCGTCGATGAACGCCTGCTCCGCGGTGACGCTCACGGTGTTGCGCTGTGATGCCCGCGGCGCGGCCACCGCCTGCGGCAGGGTCATGCCGAGGTCGAGCCGGTTGACCAGCACCTGGAGCACCGTGGTGATGATCGTCGAGCCGCCGGGCGAGCCGACGGCCAGCACCGGACGGCCCTCGCGCAGCACGATCGTCGGCGACATCGAGCTGCGTGGCCGCTTGCCCGGCTGGATCCGGTTGGGGTCGGCGGGGTCGTAGACCGTCGAGAAGTCGGTGAGCTCGTTGTTGAGCAGGAACCCACGGCCCGGCACCACGATGCCGGAGCCCCCGGTCTGCTCGATGGTCAGCGTGTAGGCGACCACGTTGCCCCAGCGGTCGGCCGTGGTCAGGTGGGTCGTGGACAGGTTCTCCGTGTCGGTGTCGGTGACGCCGTTCGCCGAGGCGGGGTCGCACACACCGTCGTACGACGTGACGTCGCCGGCCGGGACCGGCTTGGGCGCCGCCGCGTCCGGGTCGAGCCGGCAGGCGCGCTCCTGGGCGAAGGTGTCGTCGAGCAGGGCACTGGTCGGTACGTCGACGAACGCCGGGTCGCCGACGTAGCGGCCGCGGTCGGCGAAGGCCAGGGCGGAGGCCTCCAGGTAGCGATGGAGCGTCGGGACCGTCGCCTGCGGCGGGGACTGCTCGAGGATGTTGAGCGACTCCCCCACCGTGGTGCCGCCGGACGACGACGGCGCCATGCCGTACACGTCGTGGCCGCGGAAGCCGACCGAGGTCGGAGCCTGGAGGAGGGCGCGGTACGAGGAGAGGTCCTCGGCGGTCATCGTGCCCGGGGGCACGGGCAGGTCCGTGGCGCCGGTGACCGGCGGGCTCTGGACGGCGGCGGCGACCTCACGACCGAGGGACCCGTCGTACAGCCAGCGGGTCCCCTTCGCACCGAGGAGCCGGTAGGTGCGCGCGAGGTCGGGGTTGCGGAAGGTGGTGCCGGGCTCGGGCACGCCGTCGGCGAGGAAGAGGTCGGCGGTGCTGGTGAAGGTGCGGAAGCGCTCGGCGTTCTCGCGCGTCTGCAGCGCGAAGGTGTCGTCGACGACGAAGCCGTCGCGGGCCAGCCGCGCCGCCGGGCGCAACGCCTCGGCGAGCGACACGGTGCCCCACCGGTCGAGCGCGGTCTGCCAGGTCGCGGGCGTGCCGGGCACCCCGACGGAGACGCCGCTGGTGACCAGGTCCGGCGTGAACGGGTAGGGCTTCCCGGTGACCGGGTCGATGAAGGCGTCCGGCCGGATCGCCGCGGGCGCCGTCTCGCGCCCGTCGATCGTCTCCACCCGCCCGGTCGCGGCGTCGTAGTGGACCAGGTACCCGCCGCCTCCGATCCCGGCGCTGTAGGGCTCGGTCACGCCCAGCGCCGCGGCCGTGGCGACCGCGGCGTCGACCGCGTTGCCGCCGTTGCGCAGGACCTCCAGCCCGACCGCTGTGGCGTCGGGGTCGACCGAGCTGACCGCGCCGCCGTACCCGGTGGCGGTCGGCACCTTGGGGGGCGGCTGCGGCCCCGGCTTCGCCGCGGCCGGGGCGTCCGGCACGACGGTGCCGAGGGCGGCGGCCAGCAGGGTGGCGGTCGAGGCGACCAGGACGGCGAGGGTACGGCGCACGATGTCCTCCCGAGACAAGTGGACTCCACCCTCCACCATGCCCCCGCTGTCAACCCGTGCGGTCCTCCTTCAGGGGTCCGTCGAGGGTGTAGCGCGCGGTCACGAACGCCCCGTTGCGGGCGGTCTCCTCGAGTCGCAGGTCGAGGCGGCGCGGCAGCAGCGGGCGGCCGGCGCCGAGCACCACCGGGGCGATCGACACGACGACGCTGTCGAGCAGGCCGGCGTCGGCGAACTGGCCGGCGAGGTCGCCGCCGCCGACCACCCACACGTCCCGCTCCCCCGCGGCGGCCCGTAGGTCGTCGTACACGGTGGTGACGTCGCCCTTCGCGAACCGCACGTCGGCGCCGTCGAGGACGGGCAGCTCGCGCGTGGTCATCACCCACGTCGGCTGGGAGTAGAACCAGGCCTCACCGGACTCGGCGAGGTGCGCGAGCACCCATTCGTAGGTCGTCGAGCCCATCACCAGCGCGCCGACGGTGGCGATGAACTCCCCGTAGTTCTGGGGTCCCTGCTCGTCGAGGTCCTGGCGCATCAGCCAGGCGAGCGAGTCGTCGGGGTCGGCGAGGAAGCCGTCCAGGGTGGTCGCGGTGTAGTAGACGGTGCTCATCGGTCCTCCCCGAGCTCGCGGCGCAGCCAGTTGATCGGGTCGCCGTCGTCGGCGTCGACACCGGCGGCGCGCAGCCAGACCCGGGTGAGCTGGCGGCGGTACGCCGAGAACGTCAGCACGTGCGCCACGATGCTGCTCAGCACGAACGACTCCGGCGGCTCGCAGAGCGCGTCGACGATCCGGTCGTCCCAGGCGTTGCGCCGGTCGATGTCGCGGATCGCGGCCAGCCAGCGGGCAGCCGCGGCATCGTGCCGCTCCAGCAGCCCGCCGGGGCTCGGGGTCCTGTCGACGTCGGGGAAGTCGGCGCCCTCGACCGCCGCCAGCCAGACCTCCTTCGCGAACACCGTGCGCTCCAGCACGGCCGCGATCGACTCCTCCGGCCCCTCCCAGGCCGCCACCTGGTGCCCGGGGCCGCGGACCGCGCGCCAGTCGGCGTCGGCAAGGCGCTTCGCGAGGTCGATCAGCTCGCGCGTGTCGTCGAGGTCGTGGCGGACCAGCTGGTCGGTGACGGGACTCATCGTCTGCTCCCCTGCGTGGACCCACAGGCTCGTGGGCGGGTGGAAGTGGATGCCGTTGACCGCGGGCAGCCAGACGCTGCCGCCGTCGTCGCCGGCCTCGCTCGGCGGGTGCCCGTAGGCCCGGGCGAACGCCCGGCTGAACCCCTCCAGCGACTCGTAGCCCGCCTCCCACGCGGCATCCGTGACGTTTCCGCCCTGACGGATGCGCCACGCGGCGCGCTCGAGCATCACCCGGCGCCGCATCGCCACCGGCGCCTCACCGGCGTCGCGGGTGAGCACCCGGGTGAAGTGGTACGGCGACGCGAACGCCCCGTCCGCCATGTCACCCAGCGTGCGGTGGTCCTCGTCGAGGACCGCGTCGAGGAGCTCGCGGAGGCGGTCACGGCCGGTCATGGGTCCAGTGTGCTGCGCCGCGGGGTGGTGGTGCTTGACCGTTCTTGCTCAACGTGCGGCCTTGTAACTACGTGTTACGTCGCGAGAACCGGTGCAACAGCGCCCGGGTAGCAGCCCCAGCACCCGGGTGGATGCACCACCCGGGGGGAATCGCAGCGCGTACTCGCCACTGCCGACGAGCCGACCGTCGACGCGTCGCGTCTCAGCTACCCGGGCGCTGCGGCCACTACCCGGGCGTTGCTGCAATGGAATTTCGCACGTAACACGTAGTTACAAGGGTCAGCCGCCGGGCCGCACCAGCACCTCGGGCGCCAGCCACTTGCACGCGATCAGCGCCAGCTCGAGGTCGAGCCGCTCCTCGCCGAGCGGTTTCCCGCGGGCCTCGATCGCGCGGTCGACGCGGTACTTCACCGTGTTCTTGTGCAGGTGCACGCGGGCAGCCGTGGCGACGTAGCTCTCCCGCTCCTCGACGAACGCCAGCAGCGTCTCGCGCAGCCGGGCGGCGCCGTCGGTGTCCTCGGCGAGGTCGCCGAGGGCGCGGCGGACCAGGGCGCGGGTGGCGGGCAGGTCGCGGGCGAGGAGGGCGGCGGCGCGCACGGTCGGGTCGTCGTGACGGATCACCCGGCCGGCCGGGTGCTGCCCGAGCTGGGCGACCTCCTGGGCGGCCGCCGCACCCAGGTGGCTGCTCCTGAAGCCGGGCTCCCCCGCACCGATCGGCCCGACGGCGACCGACACCCCGCCGCCCTTGGCCGCGACGAGCTCGTCGACCGCGGCGAGGTCGGCCTCGCCGGCGCGGCCGATCGGCACCCACGCCCAGGCCGTCTCGCGGTCGCGGGGCACGAACAGCGGGTGACCGGCGCCGAGGCGCTCGGCGATCGCCACGACGGTCCGCTCGGCGGCGGCGAGGTCGCCCGCCCCCGGGGCCGTCCACAGCACGAGGGCGAGGTGGTGCTGGCGCAGCCGGTAGCCGAGCGAGGACTCCGCGGCGGCGAGGTCGAGGCGCTCGTCGCGCAGCAACGCCTCCAGCGTCTCCCGCTGGACGGCACTGCGGTTGGCGAGCCAGCGCTCGCGCTCCTCCTGGTAGGCCTCGACGACGTTCTCGGAGACCGCGTCGACGTACTCGAAGGAGGTCTGGGTCAGCAGGCTGCTGGTCTGCAGGGCCAGCAGCGGGTCGCCGACGCGGGCCTCGATCTCCTCCGTGGCCCAGGCGAGCACGAGCTGCTGGCCGAGCCGGTAGGCCCGCAGCAGGGCGCTCGGGGAGGTGCCCCGCTGCGCCAGTCTGCGGGCGTACTCCACGGCTGCGGCCGGCGCCTGGATCTCGCTGACGGGCATGTGTCCGCGCAGCAGGTGGGCCAGGGTCTCGAGGTTGGATCCCGAGCTGCCGTGCAGCAGCTCGACGAGCGCCGGGTCCTTCGGGAGCTCGGGGATGCGCTCCCCGAATGCCCTGACGAGCTCGTCGGTGAGCTCGGCGTGCCGTCCGGCCATCACCACGGCGATGCCCTGGAGCTCGGTCTCCGGATCCGACATGGCGCCTCCCGTTCGGTCCCCCGCACCAACGGTGACGGCGGTCACGCCATCGTGCCAGAGCGGGATGCCTGCCCGCCTTGGCCGCGCAGCCCCGAATCCGTGCGCGGAGTTTGGTTCCGGAGACCAAGAGCCCGGGCGTACGACGGACCTAGCGTTCCGGCATGACCCTGGACCACCTGCCCTGGCACTGCCCGGCGGCGTACGACGACCGCCCCTGCGTCCGCGACGAGCGGACCGAGCTCACCTACCGCGCCTTCGCCGAGCGGGTGGACGCCGCCGCCGAGCACCTCGCCGCGCGGGGCGTGGGCCGTGGCTCGGTCGTCGCCGTCATGCTCCCCAACCGCGTCGAGCTGCTGGTGACGATCATGGCCGCCTGGCGGCTCGGCGCCGCCGCGACGCCGGTCAACCCGACGTTCACCGCGACCGAGGCGGACCACCAGGTCAGCGACTCGGGCGCCGTCGTGGTGGTCGACGACGACTTCGTCGCGGACCTGCCCGCCACGCCCACCGGTGCCCTGCCACCCGCGGAGACGCGACCCGGCGACCTGGCGCTGCTCGTCTACACGAGCGGCTCGACCGGGCGCCCCAAGGGCGTGATGCTCGACCACGGCAACGTCGAGGCGATGATCACCGGCATGGGCGAGGCGATCGGCATCGGCGCCGAGGACCACTGCCTGCTGGTGCTGCCGCTGTTCCACGTGAACGCGATCTGCGTCAGCTTCCTGACCCCGATGTCGGCGGGCGCGCAGCTCTCGGTGCTACAGCGGTTCCACCCGGTCGAGTTCCTCCAGGCGATCGAGACCCTGCGGCCGACGTACTTCTCCGCGGTGCCGACGATCTACTCCCACCTGGTCGCCCTGCCGGCCGAGGTCCAGCCCGACACGAGCTCGGTCCGGTTCGCGATCTGCGGTGCGGCGCCCGCGCCGCCGGAGCTGTTCGCGGCCGTGGAGCAGAGGTTCGGGTTCCCGCTGGTCGAGGGCTACGGCCTCTCCGAGGGCACCTGCGCCTCGACCTGCAACCCGGTCGACGGCCTGCGCAAGCCCGGCACCGTCGGCCCGGCGCTGCCCGGTCAGCTGGTCGCGATCATGGCGCCGGACGGCACCCTGGTCCCCAACGGCGAGCGCGGCGAGGTCGTGATCAAGGGCGCGAACGTGATGCGCGGCTACCTCAACCGGCCCGAGGCCACGGCCGAGACGCTCGGCGACGGCTGGCTGCACACCGGCGACGTCGGGATCCTCGACGAGGACGGCTACCTGCGGATCGTGGACCGGATCAAGGACATGATCATCCGGGGCGGGGAGAACATCTACCCGAAGGAGATCGAGAACGTCCTCCACGCGGCGCCCGAGGTCCTCGAGGCGGCGGCGGTCGGCGGCCCCGACCCGGTGTACGGCGAGGTGGTGGTCGCCTTCGTGTCCGCGCAGCCCGACCGGACCGTCGACGTGGACGCGCTGCTCACCCGCTGCCGGTCCGAGCTGGCGAAGATCAAGGTTCCGGTGGCGCTCCACGTGCTGGATGCTCTTCCCAAGAACCCCGTCGGAAAGATCGACAAGCCCGCGCTGCGGTCCCGACTGAGCGGAGCCTGACCATGGGATTCCTCAAGCCCGCACCGGAGCCGATGCCCCCGGCCGACTTCCTCGCGCTGCCGTTCCAGGAGCGGATCCGGGTGCTCAGCACCAACTGGGTGACCGAGGGCTTCAACACCCCGCGGATGCTGCATGTCGTCTACATCCTCAAGATGCTCGGCCTCTACTTCGCCGTCGGCCTTGCCATCACGTCATGGACCACCGACCACGTGGCGTTCTCCGACCCGGGCACCTGGTTCGACAACGTCGTGGTCTACCAGAAGCTCGCGGTCTGGCTGATGCTGCTCGAGGTGATCGGCCTCGGCGGCGCGTTCGGCCCGCTGTGCGGCCACTTCGTGCCGATGCTCGGCAACATCCGCTACTGGCTGCGCCCCGGCACGATCCGGATGGCCCCGTGGGGCCGGCACGTGCCCGGCACGGGCGGTGACGAGCGCACTGTCCTCGACGTCGTCCTGTACGTCGCCGTGCTGGCCAGCCTCGTCTACCCGCTCGTCGTGCACGCCGACGCGGTGCCGTTCGTGCCGGCGGGGACCGGGCCGCAGGAGCTGGTCCCGCCCCTGGCGTTCCTGCCGATCCTGGTGACGATGCCGCTGATGGGCCTGCGCGACAAGGTCGTGTTCCTGGCCGCACGCTCCGAGCAGTACCTGCCGATCATGCTGTTCTCCGCCACGCTCGGCGCGCTGGCGCTGCGCGACGGCGCGAGCGGCGCCGACTTCGTCAACCTGGTCGTCGCCTTCAAGATCATCATCTGCATCGTGTGGATCGGCGCCGGCGTCTCCAAGATCGGCGAGCACTTCATCAACGTCGTCCCACCGATGGTGTCCAACAGCCCGGGACAGCTGAACCTCGTCAAGAGGCTGCACTACCGCAACGCACCCGACGACCTTCGGCCCTCGCGGCTCGCGTGGTTCATGGCCCACGTGGGCGGCACCACGGTCGAGATCATCATCCCGGTGGTCCTGCTCCTCACCACCAACGACACGGTCGCGATGCTGGGTGCGGTGGCCATGCTGGTGTTCCACATCTTCATCACCTCGACGTTCCCGCTCGCCGTACCGCTGGAGTGGAACGTCTACTTCGGCTACATCGCGATCGTGCTCTGGGGCGGCTTCGGCGACGGCTTCGCCGCGTCGACGTACAACATCTGGGACTTCTCCGAGCCCCTGCTCCTGCTCCCGATCTTCGCGCTGCTGCTGTTCGGCCCGATCCTCGGCAACCTGCGGCCCGACCTGGTGTCCTTCCTGCCGTCGATGCGGCAGTACGCCGGCAACTGGGCCTCCGCGGTCTGGGCGATGAGGCCCGGAGTCGAGCAGCGGCTCAACGAGCTGCTGCTCGTGGAGACCCAGAACGACCAGCTGCAGCGGATGCCCGGCATGACCTACACCGCCGACGAGGCCGAGATGACGGTGCAGAAGGCTCTGGCCTGGCGCTCGATGCACAGCCAAGGACGCGGCCTGTTCTCGGTGCTGATCGAGAACCTCGACGACCTCGAGACCCGCGACGTGCGCGAGGGCGAGTTCATGTGCAACATCCTGGTCGGCTGGAACTTCGGCGACGGCCACCTGCACGACGAGCGGCTGGTCGCCGCCGTGCAGAAGCGACTGGGGCTGGAGCCCGGCGACCTCGTCGTCGCCTACTGCGAGTCGCAGGCGACGCCGTGGCGCGCGTCGCGTCCGCAGGAGTACCGAGTCATCGACGCCGCCCTCGGTGTCGTCGAGCGCGGTACCTGGGACGTGCGCGACTGCGTGAAGGAGCAGCCGTGGCTGCCCAACGGACCGGTTCCGTTGCAGGTCGGCTGGACCGCCCCGGGCTATCGCCGCAAGGATGCGGTGTCGTGAGCAGCCGATGAGCACCCGATGAGCACCGCCGTCGTCGTGGGCAGCGGACCCAACGGGCTCGCTGCCGCGATCCGCCTGGCCCAGGCCGGTCTCGCCGTCACGGTGGTGGAGGCGCACGACCGGCCGGGCGGCGGGACCCGGACCAGCGAGCTGACGCTGCCGGGCCTGCTCCACGACGACTGCGCCGCCTTCCACCCCACCGGCGTCGCGTCCCCGTTCTTCGCCTCGCTCGGCCTGGAGCGGCACGGCCTGCGCTGGCTCTGGCCCGAGGTCGACCTCGCCCACCCGCTGGACGACGGCCGGGCCGGGATCGCGGCGCGGGACATGTCCTTGTCGGTGGAGTCGCTGGGCGGGGACGGTGACCGGTGGCGGCGGGTCTTCGGCCCCATCGTGCGGCACTTCGACGACCTGATCGCCGAGGTCTTCCAGCCGGTCGTCCACCTCCCCCGGCACCCCGTCACCCTCGGCCGGTTCGGGGCGAAGGCGCTGCTGCCGGCCACCTGGACCACGGCCCGGTTCCGCGACGACCCGGCCCGGGCGCTGTTCATGGGCGTCGCCGCGCACGCCTTCGGGCGGCTCGACACCCCGCTGAGCGGGTCAGTCGGGCTGATGCTGACCGGCACCGCCCATGCCGTCGGGTGGCCGGTCGCCGAGGGCGGCACGGAGTCGATCACGCGGGCGCTGCTGGCCGAGCTGGCGTCGTACGGCGGGCGCGTGGTGACCTGCGTCCGGGTCACCTCCCTCGACCAGCTGCGCGAGCTCCTGGGCTCCCCGCCGGACGTGGTCATGCTCGACACGGCACCGGCCGGCGTACTCGAGATCGTGGGTGACCGGTTGCCCGCCCGGGTGCGGCGCGCGCTGGCCCGCTACTCCTACGGGCCGGCGGCGTTCAAGGTCGACCTCGCGGTCGAGGGCGACATCCCGTGGACCAACGAGGCCTGCCGTCGCGCCGGGACCCTCCACCTCGGCGGCACCGCGGAGCAGGTCGCCGCGATCGAGAAGGGCACCGTGCGCGGGCGGATGGCCGACCAGCCGTTCGTGCTGCTCGGCCAGCAGTACCTCGTCGACCCGTCGCGCTCGTCGGGCTCGGCGAACCCGGTCTACGCCTACGCGCACGTCCCTCACGGCTACTCCGGCGACGCGACCGAGGCGGTGCTCGGACAGATCGAGCGGTTCGCCCCCGGCTTCCGCGAGCGGGTGCTGGCGGTCGCGACCCGCGGGCCCGCCGAGTGGGAGGCCTACGACGCCAACTACGTCGGGGGCGACATCTCCGCCGGCGCGAACACCGCACGGCAGATCGCGTTCCGGCCGCGTCCGGCGCTGGATCCCTACGCCCTGGGGGTTCCCGGGGTCTACCTGTGCTCCTCGGCCACACCTCCCGGCGCCGGGGTGCACGGGATGGGCGGATTCCACGCGGCCGAGGCGGCGCTCGCGCGACTGCGCTGATCCCCACCGCACCAAGGGGCCCGCCGGACTTTGGGCCCTCGCCACAAGAGGGTGACATGACTCTCAACCTAGGTTGAGGTCATGACCCGGACCACCGCAGTCGTCACCGGAGCCGGGCGCGGCATCGGCCTCGCGCTCGCCCACCACCTCGCCCGAGCGGGACACCAGGTGGTGCTCACCGACCTGGACGGCGCGGCCGCCTCACGCGCCGCGGAGGAGGTGGGGCGCGGAGCCGTCGGGATCGCCCAGGACGTGCGCGACGTCGCCTCCCACACGGCCGTCGCGAAGACCGCGGCCGGGCTCGGCCCGCTCTCGGTCTGGGTCAACAACGCGGGCGTGCTGTTCGCTGGACCCGCGTGGGAGCAGTCGGACGACGAGCTGACCACGATCCTCGACGTCAACGTGCGCGGCGTGATGGCCGGCTCGGCCGCCGCCGTACGGACCATGGGACCTGCCGGCGGCGGCATCCTCAACATCGCCTCCATCTCGGCGCTCACGCCGGTGCCCGGCCTCGCGCTGTACGCCGCCACCAAGGCCGCAGTGCTGTCGTACACGACCTCGCTGCAGGGCGACCTGCGGCACGCCGGCCTCCCGATCCGCGCCCGCGCGCTGTGCCCCGACGTCGTCGGCACCGCGATGGTGACCGACCACGCGTTGGACCCGGGCGCCGCGATGCTGTTCTCCGGGCCCCGCCCGCTCGAGGCGGACGCGGTCGCCCGCGCCGGCCTCGCCCTGCTCGACAGCCGCCAGGTGTTTCGCGTCGTCCCGCGCTGGCGCGGCGCGCTGGTCCGCGGCATCGACGCCGCACCCGCCGCCGGCCTGCCCGTGCTCGGCGTGATGCGCCGCCTCGGCGACCGTCGCCAATCGCACTCCTGACCCACCCCGACCCGAGAGGAAGACCCATGAACCAGCGCTTCACCGACCGCACCGCGATCGTCACCGGAGCCGCCGGCGGCATCGGCCTGGCCATCGCCCGCACCCTCGCCGCGGGCGGCGCGAACGTCGTCGTCGCCGACCTCGACGAGGCGGCCGCCAAGTCCGCCGCCGACATCCTGCCCCGGGCGACCGCCGTGGCCTGCGACGTCCGCGACGAGGACCAGGTCCAGGCGCTGGTCGCCACGGCCGTGGCGACGTACGGCGGACTGCACCTCATGGTGCCCAACGCCGGCGTCGCGGGCGTCGCGCCGATCATCGCGATGGACCTGGCCGAGTGGCGCCGCGTGACGTCGGTGAACCTCGACGGCGTCTTCCTCTCGATCCGGTACGCCGCCCCCGCGATCATCGCCAGCGGCGGCGGCAGCATCGTCACCGTCGCCTCGGTCACCGCCACCGCCGGCACCCCGCTCGTCGGTGCGTACGCCGCCGCCAAGGCCGGCGTCGTCAACCTGACCAAGACCGCGGCCACCGAGCTGCGCGACCACGGCGTCCGCGTCAACGCCGTGCTGCCCGGCTTCGTCGAGACCCCGCTGGTCACCGGCCAGGTGGCGTCCTTCGAGTCGATCCTCGGGCTGCCCGAGGGCGGGTTCGCCGGCCTCATCGCCCAGAAGCAGGGCCGGTTCGGCACGGTCGAGGAGGTCGCGAACGCGGTCGCCTTCCTGGCCAGCGACGAGGCGAGCTTCTGCAGTGGCAGCGGGCTGGTGCTCGACGGCGGGCTGGACGCCGGGCTGTTCTGAGGCGGCTGCCCACCGCACCCCCTACGTATCGGTCGTGATTTCCAACGAACCGCGACCAATACGTACGGGGTGCGGCAGATCAGACGGCACGTACGACGGCGAGCGCCTTCGCCACCCGCTCCGGGTCGTCGTACGGCAGCCAGGTGATCCGCGGGTCGTTGCGCCACCACGCGAGCTGGCGGCGGGCGAACTGCCGAGTGGCGACGGCGGTCCGCTCGATCGCGTCCTCGACCGACATCTCGCCGGCGAGGACCGCGATCGCCTGGCGGTAGCCGATGGCGAGCGCGGCGGTGCGTCCCTCGGCGAGGCCCTCGTCGAGCAGCCGGGCGACCTCGTCGAGCAGGCCGTCGTCGAACATCTGCCGCACGCGGGCGGCGATCCGCTCGTCGAGGACCTCGCGGTCGATGGAGACGCCGAGCTGGACGGTGTGCGGGTCGACGTACTCCTGGACGGGGAGGTTCGCGCTGAACGGGGCGCCGGTGATCTCGATGACCTCGAGGGCGCGCACGACACGACGGCCGTTCTCGACCTCGATCCGCTCGGCGGCGACCGGGTCGAGCCCGCGCAGCCGGGCGTGGAGCACCGGGCTGCCGACCTCGGCGAGCTCGGCCTCGAGCCGCGTCCTGACGGCGGGATCGGTGCCGGGGAACTCGAACCGGTCGAGGATCGCCCGCGTGTAGAGCGCGGACCCGCCGACCAGGACCGGCGTGGCGCCCCGGCTCCTGAGGTCGGCGATGGCCGCGCGCGCCCAGCCCTGGAACTCCGCGACGGTGGCGGGGTCGCGGACGTCGAGGGTGTCGAGCAGGTGGTGGGGGATCCCGCGGCGCTCGGCGAGCGGCAGCTTCGCCGTGCCGATGTCCATGCCGCGGTAGACCTGCATCGCGTCGGTGTTCACCACCTCGCCGCCCAGCACCTCGGCCAGGTCGAGGGAGAGCGAGGTCTTGCCGCTGGCCGTCGGGCCGACGATCGCGACGATCGGAGGCGTGGTGGACGTTCCCGGCATGGGATTAGTGTGGCAATGACCCAGATCCGGCGGCCCACTCGGGCCGGGACCGCGAGGAGCAGAGCATGGGATTCATGGACAGGCTGAAGGGCGCCAAGGACACGGTCACCGAGAAGGTCGGCGAGGCGGTCGACAAGCACGGCGACAAGATCGAGTCCGGCCTCGACAAGGCGGCGGACTTCGTGGACGACAAGACCGGCGGCAAGTACCACGACAAGATCGAGGGCGCGACCGGCAAGGCCAAGGACGCGCTCGGCAAGTTGGAGGGCGACGGCCCGGACGCCGAGCCGCCTGGCAGCGACACTCCGCCGTCGCCCTGATCGTCTAGGGTGACCGGCGGTGGCCCAGGTCGGGCCGTCGTACTGACACCGATGGGGGTTTCTCGTGGGCTTTCTCGATGACGCCAAGGACAAGCTGAGCGACGCGGTCGACAGCCAGGGCGACAAGATCGGCGACGCGGTGGACAAGGCCGCGGACTTCGCCTCCGACAAGACCGGCGGCAAGTTCGACGACAAGATCGACCTGGGCGCCGACAAGGCCAAGGACGCCCTCGACTCGCTCGACGGCCAGAACGACGACATCAGCTGACCGGCGACCACCGGCAGAAGCGAGCGCCTCGGTGACCGTGACGGACCCCGCGACCGGGAAGAGCCGGTTCGCCGTCGTCCCCGCCTCCTACGTCTTCCTCCTCCGGGGGACCGGTGGCGGCACGGACACCGAGGTGCTCCTGCAATTGCGGCAGAACACCGGCTACATGGACGGTTTCTGGGCTGCCGCCGCGGCCGGCCACGTCGAGCGCGGCGAGACCGCCGAGGTCGCCGCCCGCCGCGAGGCGCGCGAGGAGATCGCCGTCGACGACCTCGACCTCAGCTTCGTGACGGCGATGCAGCGCACGGCCCACGACCTGCCGATCGACGAGCGCATCGACTTCTTCTTCACCGCCCGCGCCTGGAGCGGCGAGCCGCGCATCGTCGAGCCCGCCAAGTGCGCGGACCTGCGCTGGTTCCCGCTGTCCGCCCTGCCGGACCCCGTCGTGCCCCACGAGGCGGTCGTCCTCGCCGGGCTGCGCACCGGCGACCTGCCGCCGCTGAGCAACCACGGCTTCTGAGAGGTCTGCGCCGCTCGCCAACGGTTACCACCTGTCCAGGTGCTCCCCGAGCGAGAGGAGAGCGATGAACCAGGAACTGCCGCCCCGGCCCGAGCCCGTGGCGGAGCCGCCGGCGCCGCCGCCGGGCGGTCCGCACCGGATCGAGGGAGTCGGTGGGGACGGCGCCTACAGCACCGAGTCACGCGACCCGAGCCCATGGCGCAACCCTGCCACCGACGACGAGCTGCCCGCGGACACCGTCACGCCCGAGGACACCGACACCGAGGCCACCAAGGGCAACCCCGAGGTGCCGCCGGAGTCCGAGTCACCCGCGTAGCAGCCGGGTGTCGAGCCGGGTCTCGACGGCCGTGCCGTCGGGACCCCGCTCGACGAGGTACGCCGCCTTGTCGGCCTTCTCGGTCAGCGCCTCGACCAGCTCGGTGCCGCGGTAGTGCAGCCCGACACCGTCGTCGGTGGCGTAGCCGGACGGCAGCGTGCCGTCGGCGATGAGCTGCTGGAACAGCGGGCGGCGCTGCTCCTCGGAGTCGTAGTGGACGCCGTTGGACCACGGCACCAGCCCGAGCCCGTTGGTGATCGGGCGCAGGTCGGGGCCGAACGAGTCGGTGGTGCCGCCGCTGTGCCAGCAGATCGACCCGGCGGACACGCCGGTGAGCACGACGCCGGCCTCCCATGCCTCGCGCATCGCGTCGCCGACACCGTGCAGGTCCCACATCGCCAGCAGTCCGGCCACGCTGCCGCCCCAGACCCAGATCACGTCCTGCGAGAGCAGGTGCTCTCGGACGTCGTCCACGTTGGGCATGGTGAATAGCGACAGGTGGTTGCCGTGGAAGCCCGCCTCCTGCGCCATGTCATAGAAGTCGCGGACCACGGCGGGCTGGTCACCGCAGGCCGTGGCGAGGAAGCACACGCGCGGCGCGCGGCCCTCGACGCCGGCCAGGTCGACGGCGTACGTCGTCAGCGGGCCGACCGACCACCTGGTTCGTGCGCCGGGCACGACCCCGCCCGAGGTCGCGACGATGGTGGGAGCGTCCGCAGCCACGGCTCACCCGCACACGGGCGCGTCGGGCAGCGGTGCCGGCACGCCGATCGAGGGCATGCCGAGGCCGACACCGGTGGGTGCGGCAGGAGCGGCGGTCCGCCGCTCCCACGCGTCACCCGAGCGGGTACGACGCAGCGCGCGGACCGGGCCGTCAGCGACGAGGTGGTGCGGGGCGGCGTACGTGACCTCGACGGTGACCATGTCACCGGGCCGTGGCTCTCCGTCGACCTGCGAGAAGTCGGCCTCGAAGTGGACCAGGCGGTTGTCGGGCGCGCGGCCGGAGAGCCGGTGGGTCTCGGCGTCCTTGCGGCCCTCGCCCTCGGCGACCATCAGCTCGAGCTCGCGGCCGACGAGACGCTTGTTCTCGTCCCAGGTGATCTCGTTGACCACCTCGACGAGGCGGTTGTAGCGGTCGGTGACCTCGGCCTGGTCCACCTGGTCGGGCAGGGTGGCGGCCGGGGTGCCGGGGCGCTTGGAGTATTGGAACGTGAACGCCCCGGCGAACCTGGCCTCCCGGACGACCTTGAGGGTCTCCTGGAAGTCCTCCTCGGTCTCGCCGGGGAAGCCGACGATGATGTCGGTGGTGATCGCGGCGTCGGGGAGCGCAGCGCGCACCCGCTCGATGATCCCGAGGAACCTCTCCTGGCGGTAGGAGCGGCGCATGTCCTTGAGGACCTTCGAGGAGCCGGACTGCAGCGGCATGTGCAGGCTCGGCATCACGTTCGGCGTCTGGGCCATCGCCTCGATGACGTCGTCGGTGAACTCGGCCGGGTGCGGGCTGGTGAACCGGACCCGCTCGAGGCCCTCGATGTCGCCGCACGCGCGCAGCAGCTTGGAGAACGCCTGCCGGTCGCCGAACTCCACGCCGTACGCGTTGACGTTCTGGCCCAGCAGCGTGATCTCGGAGACGCCCTCGGCGACCAGAGCCTCGATCTCGGCCAGGATCTCGCCCGGGCGGCGGTCCTTCTCCTTGCCGCGCAGGCTCGGCACGATGCAGAACGTGCAGGTGTTGTTGCAGCCGACGCTCACCGACACCCACGCGGCGTACGCCGACTCGCGCTTGGTCGGCAGGGTCGACGGGAAGACGTCGAGCGACTCGAGGATCTCGACCTGCGCCTCCTGCTGGCTGCGCGCCCGGTCGAGCAGCGCCGGCAGGGAGCCGATGTTGTGGGTGCCGAACACGACGTCGACCCACGGCGCCCGCTTCACGACCGTGTCGCGGTCCTTCTGCGCCATGCAGCCGCCCACGGCGATCTGCATGCCGGGGCGCTTCGCCTTGACCGGCGCGAGGTGACCGAGGTTGCCGTAGAGCCGGTTGTCGGCGTTCTCGCGCACCGCGCAGGTGTTGAACACGACCACGTCGGCCTGCTCACCATCGGGCGCAGCCCGGTAGCCGGCGTCCTCGAGGAGTCCCGAGAGGCGCTCGGAGTCGTGGACGTTCATCTGGCACCCGTAGGTGCGGACCTCGTAGGTCCTCGGCTGTTCTGCGGTGGCGCTCATGACCGCTCAAGGGTACGGCGCACGGCGGTGACGACCCGAATCCCTCACCGCTGTCTTGCCGGCGTCTGGTTAGGGTCAGGGCATGGCTGACACCGCTCCCCCAGGCTTCGTCGCCCGCAACAACGAGGTCATCGGCAGCATCCTCAGCATCCTCGCGCTGCTGGTCTCGGTCGGCATGGGCGCCGGGCTGATGTTCGGCACCGGCACCCGTGGCGTCTCGGCGATCCTCACCGTGCTGACGGTGGCTGGTGGTGCGTTCACGCTGCTGCTGCTCGGGGTGGGGACGGTGCTGCGCGGTGCCACGCCGACGGACCAGTGGGAGGCCGAGGAGACGGCCTGGCGAGCCGAGCGTGGCCTCGACCCGCTCACGGACGCCGACCGGGCAGCCTCGGCGAAGGCCCATCGCCGCGCGGCTTTGCTGGCCGTGCTCGCGCTGCTCGTGGGACTGGCGCTGAGCGTGCTGCCTGACATCTTCTAGTTCGGACACAGTCCGGCAACATTGTCGGACGTCCGGGCCGGAGGTACTAGCCGAGCATGGCCCATCGGGACTAGCGTCCACGCGTATGACCGTCACCGACGACGTTCCCGTGGGCGACAACGCGCCCCGCTCCGGCGAATCCCTGGTCGAGCTCGTCGACGTGCAGAAGTGGTACGGCGGGCTGCACGTGCTCCAGGACATCAACCTGAGCGTGGGCCGCGGCGAGGTCGTCGTGGTGATCGGCCCCTCGGGCTCCGGGAAGTCGACCCTGTGCCGCGCGATCAACCGCCTGGAGCCGATCGACTCGGGTCAGATCCTGATCGACGGATCGCCGCTGCCGCAGGAGGGCAAGGCCCTCGCCCGGCACCGCGCGGACGTGGGGATGGTGTTCCAGAGCTTCAACCTGTTCGCCCACAAGACGATCCTGCAGAACGTCGCGCTGGGCCCGATCAAGGTGCGCAAGCAGTCGAAGGCGGAGGCCGAGAAGCGCGCGCGCGAGCTCCTCGACCGGGTCGGGGTGGGCCACCAGGCCGACAAGTACCCCGCCCAGCTGTCCGGTGGGCAGCAACAGCGCGTCGCGATCGCCCGGGCGCTGGCGATGGAGCCGAAGGTCATGCTCTTCGACGAGCCCACCTCGGCCCTCGACCCGGAGATGATCAAGGAGGTCCTCGACGTCATGGTCGACCTCGCCGAGCGGGGGATGACGATGATCGTGGTGACCCACGAGATGGGCTTCGCGCGCACCGCCGCCAACCACGTGGTGTTCATGGCGGACGGCCGCATCCTCGAGACGGGCGACCCCGAGACCTTCTTCACGAACCCGGAGAGCGACCGGGCCAAGGACTTCCTCGGCAAGATCCTCAAACACTAGAAGGAGTAGCGCATGCGACTGAACAGACTGAAGGTTGCCGCGGCAGCCGTTCTCGTGGCGTCGACGCTCGCCGCATGCGGCGACGCCGGCAACGACGACGACAAGGGCATCGAGGTCGACGTCAAGACCGACGCCGCCTCGCAGTTCGACGAGGGCACCCGGATGCGGGAGCTGGCCGACGACGGGAACATCAAGATCGGCGTCAAGTACGACCAGCCCGGCATCGGCTTCAAGGGCGCCACCGACGACGCCCCCGCCGGCTTCGACCCCGAGATGGGCAAGGTCCTCGCCGCGAGCCTCGGCATCGCCCCGGAGGACATCACCTGGGTCGAGACGATCTCGGCCAACCGGGAGTCCTTCCTGCAGAAGGGCGAGGTCGACCTGGTCATCGCGTCGTACTCCATCACCGACGAGCGCAAGCAGGTCGTCGGCCAGGCTGGCCCCTACTACGTCACCGGCCAGCAGCTGCTGGTGAAGTCGGACAGCAAGATCGCCTCGCTCGACGACGTGAAGGGCACTGAGGTGTGCTCGGTCACCGGCTCCACGTCGTTGGACAACATCGAGAAGGCGGGGGCCACGCCGCGCGGCTTCGACACCTACTCGGAGTGCGTCGACCAGGTCCTCAACGGATCCGTCGACGCGATGACGACCGACGGCGCGATCCTGCTCGGCTACGCCGCGGAGCACCCGGACGAGCTCAAGGTCGTGGTCGACCCGTTCTCCGAGGAGCGGTACGGCGTCGGCTACTCCCTGGACCACCCGGAGATGTGCCAGTGGATCGAGGACACCATCAAGGCCGCTCAGGACGACGGCGACTGGGCCAAGGCGTTCGAGGTCACGCTCGGCAAGTCGGGTGTCGACACGCCGGAGCCGCCGGCGATGGACCCCTGCGCCTGATCACCGTCCGCCCGTGGGCCCGGCACCCGGTGCCGGGCCCACGGCGGGTCTGATTCGAACGAGAAGGAGGGTCGCCGACGTGGAGGACGTGTTCTCCCACTTCGACCTGGTGCTGAAGGCGTTCTGGCTCACCGTGCAGCTCGCCTTCCTCTCCGGGGTCGCGGCGCTGGTCCTGGGCACAGCGCTGGCCGCCATGCGGGTCGGGCCGATCGCGGTGCTGCGGTGGGTCGCGGCGACGTACGTGACCCTGGTCCGCAACACACCGCTTCTCCTGATGTGCGTCTTCATCTTCTTCGCCGCCCCCAACGTCGGCCTGCTGAACGGCACCCCCTACCTCCTCAAGGGCACCATCGCGGTCAGCCTCTACACCGCACCCTTCGTCGCCGAGTCCCTGCGCTCCGGGGTCAACGCCGTGCCCCTGGGACAGGCCGAGGCGGCTCGCGCGATCGGGATGACCTTCGGGCAGAACATGCGCCACGTCGTGCTGCCCCAGGCGTTCCGGGCCTCGGTCCCGCCGCTGGCGAGCACCCTGATCGCGATGACCAAGAACACCTCCGTCGTCGCCGTGTTCGGCCTGCTTGAGGCGACCGCGCGCATGCGCTACTTCGTCAACCGCAACGCCGACGACACCATGCTCATCTTCGTGCTCTTCGCGATCGGCTACATCGTGCTCGTCGAGCTGATCTCGCTCGGCGCCGTCGGCCTCGAGCGGCGTTGGAAGGCGGCCCGCTGATGTCAGGATCCGTGCTGTACGACGCCCCCGGCCCCCGCACGATCGCCCGGCACCGCCTCTACACCGCGCTCACCGCCGTCGCCGTGGTCGCGGGGATCGTCGGCCTGGCCCTGTTCCTGGACTCGAAGGGACAGCTGGCCTACAGCAAGTGGGAGCAGTTCGTCACGCCGAAGTACGTCCGCGCACTGCTCGTCGACGGCCTGCTGAAGACCTTGCAGATGGCGTTCTCCTCGATCATCGGTGCCGTGCTCTTCGGCGTCGTGTTCGGCATCGGCAAGCTCTCCGACCACCGGCCGGTGCGCTGGGCCTGCGCACTCGTCGTGGAGTTCTTCCGCGCCGTGCCGGTCCTGCTGCTGATGATCTTCATCTTCTACACCTGGGGCATCGGCGACGGCTTCGGCCCGTACTGGAGCGTGGTGCTCGCCCTGACGCTCTACAACGGCGCCGTGCTCGCCGAGGTGTTCCGCGCCGGCGTCCTGGCCGTGCCGAAGGGGCAGGCCGAGGCGGCGTACGCCATCGGCATGCGCAAGACCCAGGTGATGACGCTGATCCTGCTGCCGCAGGCGGTGAAGATCATGCTGCCCGCGATCATCAGCCAGTGCGTGGTGGCGCTCAAGGACACCAGCCTCGGCTACTACATCGTGGCGCCGGGCCTCACCTACATCGGCAAGGCGATGTGGACGGAGTTCCCCGGGACCCACTTCCAGACCGCGGTCGTGCTCGCGTTCCTCTACATCTCGGTCAACCTCGTGCTGACCGTCGTGGCGACGTGGGTCCAGAAGAAGTTCGTCGGCGAGCACAAGCCGCTCGAGGTCGGGATGACCGCGCTCACCACCCAGGCGAGCACGGTCCCCTGACCGCGCCGGGCGTCACTTCTTCTTGCTGGTGACCCACAGGTTGATGGTGCCGTCGATGACGACGGTGCCGTCGGCGAGCTCGCCTCGGACGCGCACGGGCAGGTCGCCCTCGGCGGTGTCCCACTGCTCCTGGTCGGTCTCGGCGATGCACGTGACGTCACCGGTGGCCTTGGCCGTGTAGCTCACGGTCATGCCCTTGGGGATCCAGCGCTTGGTGCTGGGGATGGTGGCCTCGGCGAGGCCGCCCATCGCCATCTCGAGGCCGTTGCACAGCGCGATCGCGTGGACCGTGCCGATGTGGTTCTGCACGCTGCGGCGCTTCGGGATGACCACCGAGGCGTAGTTGGGACGCAGCTCGGTCACCCGCGGGTGGATCGTGGCGAAGTACGGCGCCTTCTGGCTGAACGCGATCGAGAAGACGCGCTTGCCGAGGGTGCCGCCGACCACGGGGAGGTTCGTCGTGGTCTTCCAGAGGCTGTGGACCTGGGTCATGGAACCCAGATTACTCGCCGGTAACCTCCGGGGCGAGCCTCGTCAGTGGTTCGTGCCCACGATCACACCGTCGGGTCCGACGCCGACCTTGATCGGCAGTCCAGGCAGGTCGACCTCGACCGTCACGCCGCGCTCGCCGTCGCCCGGCAGCGTGATCGTCACCGGACCGGCGCAGATCCGGCGGTCGCCGCAGTCGGTCGGGTTCGGCTTGGTGGTCGGCGGCGTGTCGGTGGGCGAGGTGGCGGGAGACGCCGGCGGGGGCGGCGGGGCGCCGGGAGCGCTGGCGGGTGCGGCCGACGGGCTGTCGCTCGTGGCCGGTGGGTCCGCCGGCTTCGGGTCGTCGCTCGGCGCCTGCTTCGCCGTCCCGGGCGCCGGGGCGGGGGACGAGGTCGTGGGCGCGGGTGCGGCCGGGGTCGGGTCGCTCGAGGCGGGCTCGGCCACCGGCCGGTCGGCCGGGGCGTCGGCCGGGGTCTCCTCCGGCGTGACCGCCGCCGCGGGGCGCGAGGCCGCCGGGGCGCGGTCGGGCTGGTCGCCACCGAACGCGGCGAAGGCGGCGGCCGCCACGGCGGCCACGGCGACGGCAGCAGCCACGGCCACGGCCGGACCGCCCACTCCGGACGCGCCCCCCGACGCGCCACCCGATGCGCCACCCGACGCGCCACCGGTGGCACCGCCGCTCGAGGCGGCGCCCGCGGCGGCGCCACCGGCCGCCGTACCGCCGGCGAGCCAGAGAAGGCCCTTGCCCCCCGCAGGCACGGCGAGCAGCACGATCGGCAGCACGTGGACGGCGAGCTTCTGGTTGACCTCGTCGACGACGAGGAAGGCACTCTGGCAGGAGGCGCAGCCGTCGAGGTGGGCTCCGAACTTCTGCTCGGCGCGGGCGCCGAGGTCGCCCCGGGCGTACTGGCTCATCCGGTGGTGGACCCACCTGCACTGCTCACGGGCCGGCTCGGGACCGGCGTGCAGGTCGAGGTAGGCGCGCTTGAGGCCCTCGCGGGCGCGGTGGGCGAGTGAGGAGACGGCACGCGGCTTGAGGTCCATCAGGGTCGCGACCTCGGCGGGCTTGCGGCCCTCGACCTCGACGTGCCACAGGACCTTGCGCCAGCTCTCCGGCAGCGTGGCGAGCGCGTCGACGGCGACGGTCTCGTCGAGGCCCTCGACGGCCTCCTCAGGGGTGACCTCGGCGGTCTCGGCCTGCTCGAAGAGCCACGGCTGGTCGGACGCGACCGACTCGCGCTGCGAGCGCAGGCCGTCGCGGTAGCCGTTGCGGATGGTGACGTGGAGGTAGGAGCGGAAGCTCGACGTCGGGCCGCCGCCCGCGCTCAGCTGCCCCAGGACCCGCGAGAACGACTCGGCGACGAGCTCCTCGGCGGCATCGGGACCGACCAGGATCCGGGCGAGGTGCCGGGCACCGTCGACGTGGTCGCGGTACAGCTCCTCGAACGCACCGGTGTCGCCGGAGCGCACCCGCTCGAGGAGCTCCTCCTCAGGGGTGCGGGACGCGTCCTCGCCCATCCGATCCTCCGCCATCATTGCGCTGCCTTGTCTCGCGCTCGTCCTGTGTCCAACGATCGAGCGCCTCCGATGATGCAACCGAATCCGAAAACTTTCTAACTCGGCGCGAAAACCGCGTGATGTTCGGCTCCGACCTCCGTCCAGTTCAGTGACAGCCCCGGCAGGGACTCGCACCGACCGATCGGAGAGAGATGAGCACGACGCGCTCGACCGCCGCGCGCGGCAGCCGTCCGCTGCCGCCGGTCGTCCCGCTGCGCCCGCGCTCGCTCGCCCGCCGGGCCGCCGTACTGCAGGACCACATGCGGGTACGACGCGCGGTCGGCGTCCCCCACGAGGAGCTGTTCCTCGACGTCATCGACGACGCCCTGGCCCGCACTCGTGGCGTCGCGAGCGAGGACCACGACGTATGGGCCCGCCTGATCGCACTGGTCGAGGAGCACGAGGACATCTCGCACACGCTCCCCGCGTGCGCCGCCACGGCCAACCTGGTCGGCCTCGCCCTGTTCGACGGGATCGAGGACCACACCGCGCTCACCGCGCTCGCCGACGAGCTGGGGCACGTCCGGCTCGCCCGGCTCCAGCACCGCTACGGCACCGCGCTGGAGACCGACTCCCGGCTCCCGGTGACCACCGCCGCCATGCGCCGGATGCTCGTGCCCGGGGTCGGCCGACGACACCACAGGCACGCGCGGACGACGGCCCTCGACGCGTTCGACGACACGCGACTGCGTGCCGCGCACGCGTTGCTCGTCCAGGGCGTCGACCGGGCCTGGACCGTGCCGATGCTCGACTCCGTCGAGGAGCTCGTCGACATCGTCGCGCACGGAACCATCAACGAGTGGCGCCACCACGTCGCGATGATCATCGCGGACCCGTGGTCGGCGTACCCGGGCCGGATCATCGACCTCGCTCGCCAGGTCGGTACGACGCACGCCACCGCAGTCGTCACGACCATCGTCGAGATGTGCCGCGACCAGCACCTCGGAGCCGCCCGGCCGCGGACGCATCCCGCGACCCGGCGCCACCGATACCCGGGCGGCCGCGCCGCCCCTTGAGCTGCCGAGGCGGCTGCAGCGTCGATCCGATCCGGCTGGGGGGCGGGAGGGACGGCGAGGGTCCGAAGCATCTGGGGGGTGCTGCGGGCTCGATGCCCTGACACAGGGACTGCGGTCGCCTCGGCGCACCAGCCACAACCACGGTGGGGAGCAACAGTCGCCGGGGTTCCCCGGAGGGAGGGGAATCCCGGCGGCTGCCTTTTCTGCTGCTCCGGCCGGGTCGGGTCAGGCAGGGGTGCGGGTCAGACAGGGGTGCGGGCGACCACGAAGATCCGGCGGAACGGCAGCACGACACCGTGGCCCTCGTCCGGGTACGCCGCGCGCAGACGCGCCTTGAACTCGTCCTCGAACCGGCCGCGCAGCTCGGCGGGCAGCGCCTGCAGCGTCGGACGGGCGCCGGTCCCGGACACCCAGGTGAAGACCGGGTCCTCGCCGTGGAGCACGTGGAGGTAGGTCGTCTCCCACGCGTCCACCTCGCACCCGAGCACCTGGAGCGCGCGCAGGTAGGCCTCCGCGCGATGGGCGTGCGGGGCGGCGACGCCGGCCGTGTGGGCGGCGTACGGCGGCTCGGCGGCCAGCTCTGCGCGCAGGGTGTGGCTGGGCTCGTCGTGGTTGCCGGGAACCTGGAAGGCGAGCCAGCCGCCGGGCCGCACGGCCCCCACGAGAGCCCCCATCAGGTCGAGGTGCTCGGGCAGCCACTGCAGCGTCGCGTTGGAGACGAGGACGTCGGCTCCCCCGGGCTCCGCGACCGCCAACCAGTCGCGCAGGTCGGCCCTGTGGAAAGACACCCGTTCCGAAGCCGAACTGTCGGAGGCCGCGCGGATCATGGCGTCACTGGAGTCGACACCGGTGATCGCCGCCGCCGGCCAGCGATCAGCGAGGAGGGAGGTGAGATTGCCAGGTCCACAACCGAGGTCCACCACGACGTGGGGATCGTCGGCTGCGACCCGACCGACGAGGTCGAGGAACGGGCGCCCGCGCTCGTCCGCGTAGGTCAGGTAGCGGTCGGGGTTCCAGGTCAGGCTCATGGGCGTGCTCCTTCGCGCAGATGGTCGAGGATGCGGGCGTTGACGACGTCCGGACGCTCGAGCTGGAGGAAGTGCCCGGCGCCTTCGACGACGGCCACACGACTGCCGGCCGGCAGGCGGTCGCCGATCCGTCCGGCCCAGCGCACGTCGAGGCAGCCGTCGTCGGCTCCGTGCAGGTACAGCAGCGGCACCCGGGGTTCGCGGGTCCAGTCGTGCGCCAGCGACTGGTACCGCGCCGGGGTCTGGCGCAGCCGCCGCTGGGCGCGGTAGTAGCCGATCGCGGCCGCCTTGTGCGCGTCGTCCGGTACGGCGGCCGCGAGGTGCGCGAGGTCGGCCGTCGCGTCGTAGCCGGGCGACCAGCGCCGCCACAGGTGGGCGACGAGGGCGTCGAAGCGCTCCTCGGGCAGCCGGGGCAGCTGGTTGAACAGCGTGTACCAGCTCAACCCGGCCTGGCGCGGCAGGATGCGCAGCCAGCGGCCGAGGTCGTCGCGGCGCGGGCTCATCACCGAGAGAGGAGGCACGGACAGCGACACGATCGCGCCGAACGGGTTGGCCGGCGAGGCCGCGACCCCGTTGGCGGTGATGGCGCCCCAGTCGTGGCCGACGAGAACGGCGCGGTCGTCGCCGCCGTGGAGCCGGTGCAGCGCGAGGGCGTCGTGCATGAGGGCAGGGACGTGGTAGCTGCCGTCGGCGGGAATGCCGCTGGGGGCGTAGCCGCGGGTGAAGGGTGCGAGGACGCGGTAGCCGGCGCGGGCGAGCGCCGGGCCGAGGTGCCGCCAGGTGTGGGCGGTGTCCGGGAAGCCGTGGAGGAGGACGGCCAGCGGCCGGCCGCGGTCGTCGAGGTCGCCCCAGACCAGACTGGTGAGGGTGACCGGGCCGAGGTCAGCGGTGCGGGATTCCACGGGGCCGACCCTACGCTCGATTTATCTTGATATCAAGATTCTCGACACGTCGGATATGGTGAGCGCATGCGGGACGAGGTGGACGAGCTGATCGAGGCGTGGGCGCGCGAGCGCAGCGACCTCGACCTCGGCCCGGTGTCCGTGTTCAGCCGGATCTCCCGGCTGGCCCACCACGTCGACCGGGCCCGGCGGCACGCGTTCACGACGCACGACATCGAGTCCTGGGAGTTCGACGTGCTGGCGGCGCTGCGACGCGCGGGCGAGCCCTACGAGCTCTCCCCCGGCCGGCTGCTGCGCGAGACGCTGGTGACGAGCGGGACGATGACCAACCGGGTCGACCGGCTCACGACCCGCGGGCTGGTCGAGCGGCACCCCGACCCGACCGATCGCCGCGGGGTGCTGGTCCGGCTCACCCCGGACGGCAAGGACGCCGTCGACGGCGCGTTCGCCGCCCTGCTCGACGCCGAGCGGGAGCTGCTGACCGGGCTCTCGGTCGACGACCAGGCAGACCTCGCCGGGTTGTTGCGGCGGCTGCTCGTGCCGTTCTCGGGCTGACGCCCGTTCAATCCGCGGCGACCTCGACAGCCGGCCGCCGGCACGCCTGCCGGCCGAGGCGGCTCACTCGAGCACGTCGGCGGCCTCGAGCCACTCCAGCTCGGCCGCCTCCTTCTCCTCCTGGAGCGCGGTGAGCTCGATCCCGATCGCGGTCAGCCGCTCGGGATCGGTGGCGTTCTCGGCGAGGTCGGCGGTGAGCTCGGCCTCGCGGGCGGAGAGACGCTCGAGGACCTTGTCGAGCCGGGCGACGGTCTTGCGTGCAGCCCGCTCCTCGGCCGAGCCGGCCTTGGCCTTGACTGCCGGTCCCTCGAGTCGTTCGATCGAACGATCTGAGGGGGTGGACGTGCCTCCAACTCCCCCGGATCGTTCGATCGAACGATCTGAGGGCGGGGCGAGATGCATCGCCCGAGCCCGCCGCTCGAGGTACTCATCCACCCCGCGCGGCAGCATCGAGATCTGGCCGTCGCCGAGCAGGGCCCACACGGAGTCGGTGACCCGCTCGAGGAAGTACCGGTCGTGGGAGACGACGACCAGGGTGCCGGGCCAGCCGTCGAGGAAGTCCTCGAGGACGTTGAGGGTCTCGATGTCGAGGTCGTTGGTTGGCTCGTCGAGCAGCAGCACGTTCGGCTCGGTGAGCAGCAGCCGGAGCAGCTGGAAGCGGCGGCGCTCGCCACCGGAGAGGTCGCCGATGCGGGCGGTGAGCCGGTCGCCGGTGAACCCGAAGCGCTCGAGCATCGAGGTCGCGGAGATCTCGCCGTCGACCGTCTTCGTGACGCGGCGGATCGACTCGACGGTGGCCAGCACGCGGGCCTCGGGGTCGTCGAACTCGACGTTCTGGGACAGGTGCTGGAGAGCGACGGTACGGCCGTGGCGGACCTTGCCGACCGAGGGCGAGGCCTCGCCGGCGAGCAGTGAGAGGACCGAGGTCTTGCCGGCGCCGTTGACGCCGACCAGGCCGACCCGGTCGCCGGGGCCCAGGCGCCAGGTGGCGTGCGAGAGCAGCTGGCGGGTGCCGCGGGAGAAGTCGACGTCCTCGACGTCGATGACGTCCTTGCCGAGCCGCTGGGTCGCGAACCGCTGCAGCTCGAGCCGGTCGCGCGGCGGGGGGACGTCCTCGATGAGGGCGTTCGCGGCATCGATGCGGAACTTCGGCTTCGAGGTCCGGGCGGGGGCGCCGCGGCGCAGCCAGGCGAGCTCCTTGCGGACCAGGTTCTGGCGACGCTGCTCAGAGGCGGCGGCCTGGCGCTGACGCTCGGCCTTGGCGAGGACGAACGCGGCGTACCCGCCCTCGTAGAGGTCGACCACGCCGTCGTGGACCTCCCACGTCTGCTGGCACACGGCGTCGAGGAACCACCGGTCGTGGGTGACGACGACGAGCGCGGACGAGCGGGAGGCGAGGTGCGCGGCGAGCCAGGCGACGGCCTCGACGTCGAGGTGGTTGGTGGGCTCGTCGAGCACGATCAGGTCGTGGTCGCCGAGCAGCAGGCCGGCCAGCGCGCAGCGGCGCCGCTCGCCGCCGGACAGGCCGTGGACGGCGCGGTCGAGGTCGACCCCGGCGAGGAGTACGTCGACGATCTCGCGCAGCCGGGCGTCGGCGGCCCACTCGTGGTCGGCCATGCCCTGGAGCACGACCTCGCGCACGGTGTGGGTGTCGTCGAAGTCGTCCTGCTGCGCGAGGACCCCGACCAGCAGGCCGCGCTGCCGCGAGACCCGGCCCTCGTCGGGCTCCTCGGTGCCGGTCATGATCCGCAGCAGCGTGGTCTTGCCGTCGCCGTTGCGGCCGACGATGCCGATCCGCTCCCCGGCCCCGATGCCGAGGGAGACGTCCGTGAGGAGCGGGCGGATGCCGTAGGACTTGGAGACCCGCTCGAGGTTGAGCAGCGACCGCGGCTCAGGCATAGGTCACCACGTGGGCACCGGCGACGGGTCCGGGCGCGAGGGTGCAGCGGTGTCCGAGGCCGGTGAGCTCGGCGACGGTTGTCCGCGCCTCCTCGACGTCCTCGTGCAGCATCAGCAGCGTCGGTCCGGAGCCGGAGAGCAGGACGCCGTCGGGGGCCATGCTGCGCAGCTGGACCTCGACGTCGACCAGGTCGGGGCGAAGGTCGCGGGCGGCAGGCCAGAGGTCGTTGGCGAGCAGGTCGCCGATCTCCTGGGGGCAGCCGCCGGCGAGCGCCTCGATCAACGCCTCCGGGGTCGGGGGTTCGACGGGGGCGTCGGGCGAGAGCTCGTCGAAGTGGCCGTAGACGGCGGGGGTCGAGAGGCCCTCGTCGGAGAGCACGACGACCCACCACACCGAGCTGGTGTCCGGGACGGGGGTGACGATCTCGCCGTGGCCGGTGCCGAGGGCGGTGCCACCGAGCAGCGCGAACGGTACGTCGGACCCGAGGGTCCCGGCGATGCGGAGCAGGTCCTCGTCGGTGGTCTGCAGGTCCCACAGCCGGTCCAGCGCCAGCAGCGTCGCCGCGGCGTCGGCGGACCCGCCGGCCATCCCGCCCATGACCGGGATGCCCTTGGCGATGGTGATCCGGGCGGCTCGGTCGATGCCGTGGTGCGCGGTGAGGGCGCGACCGGCGCGGATGGCGATGTTGTCCCCGTCGAGGGGTACGCCGTCGACCGGCTCGGTCAGCCCGACGGCCCAGTCCTCGGCCTCGACGACGGTGACGTCGTCGTACAGCCCGACGGCCTGGTAGACCGTCGCGAGGGCGTGCTTGCCGTCCGGTCGCAGCCCGCCGACTCCGAGGTGGAGGTTGATCTTGGCGGGTGCCCGGACCGTCACTTGCGTCATTGATCGTCCTTCGGGCCGTCGGCCGTCGCGTGGAGGGCGACCGTGATCGCCACGAACTCGTCGATCCCGAGTGCCTCGCCGCGGGTCAGCGGGTCGACGCCCGCCGTCCGCAGCGCGGCTTCCGCCTGCTCGGCGCCACCGGCGAGGGTGCGCAGTGCGCCGCGGAGCGCCTTGCGTCGCTGCGCGAACGCCGCGTCGATCACGGCGAACACCTGGTCCCGCGTGACCTCGTCGGTCGGCGGCGCGTGGTGCGTCCAGGCGACCAGGCCGGAGTCGACGTTGGGTGCGGGCCAGAAGACGTTGCGCCCGATCGCCCCGGCGCGTCGTACGTCGGCGAACCAGGCCGCCTTCGCCGAGGGGATGCCGTAGGTCTTCGACCCCGGCGGCGCGGCCAGGCGGTCGGCGACCTCGGACTGCACCATGACCAGGCCGTGCTGCAGGGAGGGCAGCAGCGCCATCAGGTGCAGCAGCACCGGCACGGACACGTTGTAGGGCAGGTTGGCGACCAGTGCCTGCGGCGGCGGACCGGGGACCTCGGTGACGCCCAGCGCGTCGGCGAGCACCACCCGGAACCGCTCGGCCTGGTCCGGCGCGAAAGTGCGGACCGTCGCCGGCAGCTCCTCGGCCAGCAGCGGGTCGATCTCGACCGCGGTCACCTCGGCGCCCACCTCGAGCAGCGCCAGGGTCAGCGACCCCAGCCCCGGCCCGACCTCGAGCACCACCTCGCCGTCGGTGACGCCGGACTCGCGGACGATCCGGCGCACCGTGTTGGCGTCGATGACGAAGTTCTGGCCACGCTGCTTGGTGGGACGTACGCCCAGCCGCGCTGCGAGCTCCCGAACCTCCGCCGGGCCCAGCAGCCGCGGCGCGGAGGTTTCAGGCATGGGGTCAGGCTATCGGTCTACCGAGGGAGTCCGAGCTTCGCGGCGCAGGCCGGCCAGGCGCCGTACCCGCCCGAGGCGTCGCGGACCCGGGTGGCGACCCGGATCTGCTCCTCCCGGGAGGCCTGGTGCGGGTAGCCGGAGCCGCCGTTGGCGCGCCAGGTGCCGAGGTTGAACTGCAGGCCGCCGTAGTAGCCGTTGCCGGTGTTGATGTGCCAGTTGCCGCCGGCCTCGCACTGGGCGAGGCGGTCCCACACGGTGTTGCCGGACTCGATGACCGGCTTGGTGCCGACCTTGACCACCTCGGGGGTCGCCTCGGCGGTGACGGTGGCGGTGAGGACGACGCGGCGCACGACCTTGCCGTTGCGCACGGTCACCTTGTAGGTGACGTCGCGGGTGCCGGGCACGCCCTTGGTGACGACCTTGGTCTGGCCCTGGTACATCGAGTCGTCGGAGACCTTCTGCACCGGCGCGGCCACGGCCTCGCCGGTCACCGAGCGCTCACGCTTCTCGATGTCGGTGAACACGACCTTGTCGCCGTCGGCGAGCTCGGTGCCGCGGGCGGGCTTCACCACGTCATGCTCGTCGAGCTCGACGCCGACCTCGGCCAGCGCGTCCTCGACGGTGAGGGCGGGCACCTCGCGGGTGACCGGGGCCTGGCCGGCAAGCACGAAGGTGAGCTGCTTGGGCGTGACGACGTCGATCTCGGCGCCACCGCGGTCGATCTCCGCGCCACGGCTGGTGGAGAGCCGGCTGTCGGCGTACACCGCATCGAAACCAGGACCGATCGCTGCGCCGATTTCTCGCAACGCGCCCTCGACGTCGGTCGCGGTCACCCAGTGGGTGCTGGTGACGCCGTCGACGGTCAGCTCGACGGGCCGGCTGTACAGCACGGCGATCCGGTCCCCCGCCTCCACGGACGAGTCGACGCTGGGCTGGACGACGTCGCGGCCGGACACCTTGATGCCCTCGTCGCGCAGCACGTCGCCGACGGTGTCACCCATCGTGGAGACGGTGCGCTCCTTGCCGTCGATCGACAGCCGGACCTCGGTGGACATCGAGGAGTAGCCCCAGGTCACCGCGGAGACCGCCAGGAGGACGGCGGCGATGGTGACCGTGAGCGCCTTGCGGCTGTGGGCCACGCGAAGGAGGGTCTCCTTCAGCGCCTGGCCACGCGTGAGCTGGGCGAGGGTGGGGTGCGCAAGTCGCACGATTCTCCGAACGTCGTACTGCCCGGGCCTCGAGCGACCAGCTCGGATCCAACCCCCCGTTGCACCCGCGCGAGGCGGCTGCGGTGGCGGTCGGATCGGTGGTGAGCTGGTCGAGGAACTGCTTCCCGATCCCGGCCGTCAGTCATCCACGAGAACAGGGGTCCACCGCGAAGCGCAACTTGGCGAGGGCTCTCCCAGCGGGTCGCGGTGAGCGGTGTCACCCCGTGAATGCCCCATCCGCCCCACCCGTCACATCACCGGTGGCCGGGCCCGGCGCACCCGGCGACGCGTCGGGTCAGGTTCGGGCCTCGTCCGCCGATGGAGCAGGCGACCGGACCACCCGAAGCGAGGACCCCATGACTACCAGCGCCAGGGGCGACGTCGTCGCCGCCGTGCTGCACGCCGCCGCCGCGGACTCCGGTACGGCGCTGCTGGTGGTCGAGCTGGGCACGCTCGGAGAGCTCGCGGTGAGATGGAGCAACACGGGTGCCACCCAGCTGCTGGGGCTCGCCGGGTCGGACCTGCAGGGCATGCCGCTGCACGACCACATGTCGGCACCCGACGGCGAGACGCTCGTCACGATGTTCCGCCGGGAACGACCCACGACCACCGTCGTGACCCTGCGCACCGCGGTCGGCGAGAGCGTGGCGTGCCGGGTCCGGTCGACGCCGGCACCGGGTGGGCGGCTGTGGGCCCTGCGGATCGATCCGGCGCAGTCCGAGCTGGAGGTCGCACTGCGGGCGTCGGCCGACGCTCACGAGCAGCGGTTCAAGGTGCTGGCGGAGCGGTCGCCGGTGCCGACCCTGATGTCGGAGCAGGGCATGCGTCTCGGGCACGTCAACGACGCCCTCTGCGCGCTGCTCGGCGTCACCGCCGACAAGCTGGTCGGGACCGGGTGGATGTCCTACGTGCACCACGAGGACCTGGACCTGATCGCGGCCACCGTCGTCGCCGTACTCGACGGAGAGGAGCGGGAGCTGCAGGCCCGCTTCCTGGACAACAGGCGCGAGGTCCGCCACACCGACATGAGGTTCACGCCGCTGCGCACGCCCGGCGTGGGCGACGGCTTCGTCGCGACCCTGGAGGACATCACCGAGCGGCGGGCCTTCGAGGACCAGCTCAACCACCAGGCCACGCATGACTCGCTGACCGGCCTCCCCCGCCGGTCCCGGCTGTGGGACCACGTGAACGCGACGATGGCCACGCCCGACGCGGGCCTCGCGTGCATGTTCCTCGACCTCGACAACTTCAAGGTCGTCAACGACAGCCTCGGCCACACCGCGGGCGACGCGCTCCTCGTCGAGGTTGCCGAGCGCCTCACGAGTGCCGTGCGTCCGGGCGACCTGGTGGCGCGCTTCGGCGGCGACGAGTTCGTGGTCGCCTGCGCGACCTCCAGCCTGGACGGGGCGCTCGACGTCGCCGACCGGATCCTGCGGGTGCTCTGCGAGCCGGTGATGCTCAACGGCGTGGAGATCCGGCCCCGGGGCTCGATCGGCGTCGTGATGCGCGGCCCCGACCACCACAGCGCGGACGACCTCATCCGGGACTGCGACATTGCGATGTACCAGGCCAAGTCGCGCGGCAAGGGCCGGATCATGGTGCTCGACGAGAGCGCCCGCAGCGCCGCCCACGACACCCTCACCCTGGTCGCGGACCTGCGCCAGGCGATCGAGGAACGCCAGATCACCCTGCACTACCAGCCGATCGTCGCGTACGGCGGCAGCCGGCCCCAGCTCGTCGCGGCCGAGGCCCTGGCGCGCTGGCAGCACCCGCGCCGCGGCTACGTCCCGGCGGACACCTTCGTGCGGCTCGCCGAGGAGCACGGCCTGGTGCGCGAGCTCGGCGAGCTGGTGCTGGAGACCGCGTGCCGGGCCCTGACGGCGTGGCGGGTGCAGCTGGGCGCGCTCGCGCCGGCGCGGGTCAACGTCAACCTGTCGGCGCTGCAGATGAGCGACAACCTGCTGGTCCACACGGTCCAGCAGACCCTACGGCGCTGCGGGCTTCGGCCCGAGCAGCTGTGCGTGGAGATCACCGAGTCCGCCCTGATGAAGGACCCGGACACCGCCTCCACGATCCTGCGCCAGATGCGCGAGCACGGGGTGCAGGTCGCGATCGACGACTTCGGCACCGGCTACTCCTCGCTGGCGTACCTGCGCCGGTTGCCCGTGAGCTATCTCAAGGTGGACCGCTCGTTCGTCGCCGAGCTGGAGGACGGGCACACCGCCGTGGCGCAGGCCGTCATCAGCCTGGCCCACAATCTCGGGATCGGAGTCGTCGCCGAGGGCGTGGAGACCTCGGTCCAGCAAGCGATGCTCACCGACATGGAGTGCTCGGTGATGCAGGGCTTCGCGATCAGCCCGCCGCTGCCCGAGCCCTCGTTCGTGGAGTGGTGCCGGAGCTCCTTCCCCGCGGGCCGGGGAGCACTGCTGTGAACCACACCGTCCTCGACGTCGACGCGGTCCTCGACGGGCTGGACCAGCTGTCCTCGCAACGACCGGTCGCCGCCCAGGTCGTGAGCACCAGCAACAGCGACAGCGCCGGCGCCGCCGAGCTGGCTGCGATCCTCGGCGCCGACATGGCGCTCGCGGCCCGGGTGATGAAGCTGGCCAACTCCGCCTACTTCGGCCTGTCCGGCCGGGTGACCAGTCTGCAGCTCGCCGTCACCGTGGTCGGGTTCAACACCGTGCGCTCGGTCGCGACCGTGGCGCTGGCCGGCATCGACGACGGGCAGCACCTCCCCGACGACTTCTGGACCACGTCGGTGCACCTGGCCGCGGCCGCCGGTGCGCTGGGGCCCCGGTTCCAGGTGACCACCGCGGATGCGCTCTCCCTCGGCCTGCTCGCCCAGCTCGGCGCCGCGCTGCTCCACCAGGCGGACGCGGACGGGTACGCCGACCTGCTCGCCACGACCGGGCTCGGCGTCGAGCGGTTCCGGGCCGAAGCCGACCGCTACGGGATCTGCTCACCGCAGCTGACCGCCGAGGCGCTGACACAGTGGCACTTCCCGGCCGGCATGGTCGACGCACTGCGGGCCGTGCACTCCGGCGCCGACGGGGCCCTGCTGCGCACGTCGTACGAGATGACCGCCCGGCTGCTGTACCCGCACCATCGCAGGGTCGCGCTGGACCGTGTGTCGGACGGCGTGATGAGCGAGGCGCAGGCGCCGGCGCGGCTGATGGCCATCCGCTCGGACGTCCTGCAGCTCCAGGCCGCGCTGGGGCTCTGAGCGGCTACCAGGCGCCCCCGAAGGCCGCCTCGGTGTTGGCGTCGATCGCCGCGCAGAGCTCCGCGAGGTCGTCGCCGCGCTCGGCGGCCATGGCCCGCACCGTGAGCGGCACGAGGTACGACGCGTTGGTGCGCCCGCGGTAGGGGGACGGCGTCAGGTAGGGCGCGTCGGTCTCCACCAGCACCCGGTCGCGGGGCGTGATCCGCAACGCCTCGCGCAGCGGCTCGGCGTTCTTGAACGTGACGGTGCCGGCGAAGGAGAGGTGGGCGCCGCGATCGAGGCAGGCGCGGGCGAAGGCGGCGTCGCCGGAGAAGCAGTGCATCACCCAGCGCTCGGGCGCGCCCTCGCTGTCGATCACCTCGAGCACCTCGTCGTGGGTCTCGCGGTCGTGGATCACCAGCGTCCTGCCGAGCCGCTTGACGATGTCGACGTGCCGACGGAAGGACTCGACCTGCACGGCCCGCCCGTCGTCGCCGGTCCGGAACGCGTCGAGACCGGTCTCCCCCACCGCACGCACCTTCGGGTGGGCGCCGGCGAGCTGCTCGATCTCGTCCCACGCCGCCTCCAGGGCGGCCCGTCCGCCGTCGGCGAGGATCCGGGGCGCCTCGTTGGGGTGCAGCGCGACGCCGGCGACCAGCTCCGGGTGCTCCGCCGCCGCGGCAACCGCCCATCGGGCACCGGGCAGGTCGCAGCCGATCTGAACGATCCGTCGTACGCCGACCGCCACCGCCGCGTCGATCGCCTCCCTTGCGTCCCAGGCGGCCTCGCCGCGGCCGATGTCGAGGTGACAGTGGTTGTCGACGACCGGGTGCGGCAGCGGCTCCGGGACGGGTGGGCGCTCGTCACTCACGACGTGCTGACACCGACCCGGTCGAGGATGGCCTCGGCGAGCGCCTCGGGCGCCTGGGTCGGGATCCAGTGCGAGACCCCGTTCAGCTCGACGAACCGGTACGGCGCGTCGACGAGTCGCGCCGTGTGCTCCACTCCCCAGCGGCCCAGCGCGATGTCCTCGTCGCTCCACACCATGGTCGTGGGCACCCTGACCCGGCCCCGGGTCAGCCGCGGGTCCCCGAGGGGCATGGCCCGGTACCAGTTGAGAGCCGTCGTGAGCGCGCCGGCGTCGACGATCTCCTCACGGAACCGGGCGACGTCGTCGGCGGTGAGACCGGCAGCCCGCAGCTGCCGTGCGCCGGCCTCGCGCCTGCTGCCGAGGATGCGCTCGGGCAGCCACGGGACCTGGAAGGCGAGCATGTACCAGGACTTCAGGCCCTGGGTGGAGCGCACCATCGAGGTGAGGAACGCCTGCGGGTGCGGCACGGACACCGCGGTCAGGCTGGCGACCAGCTCGGGGTGGTGCATGGCAAGCAGCCACGAGGGGATCGCGCCCCAGTCGTGGCCCACGACGTGGACCTTGCCATCGACCTTCTCGGCGAGCGCGCGCGCGTCACCGAGGAGCTCGGCCATCACGTAGTCGCGACGCCGGCGCGGCCGGGCGCGGGGTGCGTAGCCGCGCTGGGTCATCGCCAGGGTGCGGAAGCCCGCCTCGTTCAGGATGGGTACCACGAGCCGCCAGCACGAGGCGGTCTCGGGGAAGCCGTGGAACAGCAGGATCGCCTCGCCCTCCAGCGGCCCCTGGTCGAGGACGTCGAGCTGCAGACCGTCCCGCTCGACCGACGTGATCCGTTCAGCCATCGATGTGCACCACCTGGTAGACGTCGCGTTTGGGTAGTCCAGCCTGCCCGGCCACCACGGCGATGGCCTCCTTGCGTCGCATGCCGGACTCCTCGAGCCCGGCGACCGCGGCCCGCAGGCTGTCGGGATCGGTCGCGATGCCGGCGCCCGGGGTCGCGCCGGTGACCACGATGGTGACCTCCCCGCGCACCCCCTCGGCAGCCCAGTCGACGAGAGCGGCGAGGCCGTCGCGTCGCACCTCTTCATGGGTCTTGGTCAGCTCGCGGCACACGGCCGCCGCCCGGTCGGCGCCGAACGCGTCGCGCATCGCCTCCAGCGCGGCCGCGGTGCGGTGCGGCGCCTCGAAGAACACCATCGTGCGCTGCTCGGTCGCGAGGTCGGCGAGCCGGCGCGCGCGCTCTCCCGCCTTGCGCGGCAAGAAGCCCTCGAAGCAGAACCGGTCGACCGGCAGGCCGGAGACGGCGAGGGCGGTGAGCACCGCCGACGGCCCGGGTACGGCGGTCACCCGGATCCCGGCCTCGACCGCGGCGGCCACCAGCCGGTAGCCCGGGTCGGACACGCTGGGCATGCCGGCGTCGGTCACGAGCACCACGCGCTCGCCGTCCTCGAGCGCCTCGACCAGGGTCGGGGTCCGGGCCGCCTCGTTGCCCTCGAAGTAGGACACGACCCGCCCGGACAGCTCGATGCCGAGGTCGGTGACCAGCCGTCGCAGCCGGCGGGTGTCCTCGGCGGCGACGACGTCGGCGGCGGCCAGCTCGTCGGCCAACCGCGGCGGCGCGTCGCCGACCCGGCCGATCGGCGTACCGGCCAGCACCAGGACTCCACTCACGTCACGATCCTTGCAGATGCGCCACGTAGGGTTGCCCACCGTGACCGTCGTCGGCCTCTCCCGCACCGCGCTCGGCCGCCGGGTCCCGCTGGCGGTGGAGCGCGCGATCAGCCCGATCCGGCGCCTGTCCGCGCGCCAGCGGCTGGTCGGCTGGCTGGGCCCGATCGGGCTCACCGTGCTGGCGTTCGGGCTGCGGCTCGTGGGCCTCGGCAACCCCCACCGGTTCGCGTTCGACGAGACGTACTACGCCAAGGACGCCTGGTCGCTGCTCAACAACGGCTACATCGAGACGTACCTGACCGACGCGGACGGCAACGCCAAGACCGACATCAACGCCGACATCCTGGCCGGTCACACCGACAAGGTCTGGACGGGCGACCCGTCGCTCGCGGTGCACCCCGACGTCGGCAAATGGCTGATCGCGCTGGGTGAGAAGGCGTTCGGGATGGACCCGTTCGGCTGGCGGATCGCGTCGGCCGTCGCGGGTGCGCTGATGGTGCTCGTCATGTGCCGGCTGGTGCGCCGGATGACCGGCTCGACCATGCTCGGCTGCGTCGCCGGGACCCTGCTCATGCTCGACGGCCTGCACTTCGTGCTCTCGCGGCTGGCGCTGCTCGACATCTTCCTGGCGCTGTTCCTGCTGTGCGCCGTGTCCTGCTTGGTGGCCGACCGCGACTGGCACCGCGCGCGGTTGGCGAGGCGGGCACGTCGTACCGACGACGGGGTCGCGTTGACGGGGTGGGGTCCGCGGGTCCTGTTCCGCCCGTGGCTGCTGGCCGCCGGCGTCTGCTTCGGGCTCGCCGCCGGCACCAAGTGGACCGCGGCGTACCCTCTCGCGGCGCTCGGCGTGCTGTGCTGGATCTGGAGCGCCGGCGCCCGCCGCTCGCTCGGCATCCGGTGGGCGCTGGCGAAGGGGGCGGTCGCCGACGGCATCCCCGCCTTCCTCTCGCTGGTCGTGGTGGCGCTGCTGGTCTACATCGCCACGTGGGGCGGCTGGCTGATGCACGCCAAGGAGTACGAGGAGCACCTCAGCTCCACCCAGTACCGGCAGTACACCGGCCAGGGGCACTGCGAGAAGGACAGCGACTCCAAGGACGAGCACTACGTCGCCGACGACCTCGACACGTCGAAGAAGTGGCCGACCGCGACCGAGAAGGACGCGACCGGGCTGGGTGAGGCGTGGCAGTCCCTGCGCTCGCTCTGGTACTACCACCAGGACGTCTACACCTTCCACACGCACTTCCTGAACTGCTCGACGCACTTCTACGAGTCGAAGCCGTCGAGCTGGCTGCTCATCAACCGCCCGGTCGGGGTGGCCGTCACCAACGACATCTCCCCCGACGCCCCCGGCTGCGACGCGCCCGCGGACAGCAACTGCATCAAGCAGGTGCTGCTGCTGCCGACGCCGGTGCTGTGGTGGGGCGGCGTACTGGCGCTGATGTTCGCCGTCGTGATGTGGATCGGCGCCCGGGACTGGCGCTACGGGCTGGCCGTCGTCGGTGCGCTGTCCACGTGGCTGCCCTGGATGCTGTACGACGACCGGCCGATCTTCCTCTTCTACGCGATCGCCATCCTGCCGTTCACGGTCATGGCGATCACCCTCGCGATCGGGGCGCTGATCGGGCCCTCGCGGGCGCCCTCCGCGCGGCGGACCGTGGGGGTCGTGGTCGGTGGGGCCTTCGTGGTGCTGACGCTGGTGAACTTCGCCTGGTTCTGGCCGATCTGGACCAACCAGATGCTGACCCACAGCGAGTGGCTGGACCGGATCTGGTTCTCGCGCTGGGTCTGAGGGCCCGCCGACCCGGCAGAAAGTGGCCCGCACAAACCCGCCGACCCGGCAGAAAGTGCGCCGGGTCGAGCCACTATCCGCCGGGTCGTCGCGAAACTCGGACCACTTTGTGCCGGGTCAGCGCGAATCAGGAGCCACTTCGCGCCGGGTCGCGCTAGTGGTGGCGGAGGGCGTCGATCAGCTCGTCCTTCTTCATCGACGAGCGGCCGTCGATGTCGAGCTCGCGCGCCCGCTTGCGCAGGTCGTCGACGGTCCAGTCCTCGTAGTCGCCGGCCTTGCCGCCGCGGCGGCCGACCTTGCTGGCACCCTCGGAGGCCATGGCGTTCGAGATCCGGGCGGCCTTCTCCTTGCTGGCGCCGTCCTTGCGGATCTCCTCGTAGGCGTCCGGGTTCTTGATGCCGGGGCCGTGCTTCTTGCCAGGCATGACTCCTCCTTCTCGCTCACGTCGGATGTCCACGTACTCCCCGGCGTTACCCGCGCAGCGGTGCGAGAGACGTCCCGGCGACGATCCGCACCTCCCCGGCCTCGTGGTCGATCTCGACGCCCTCGCCGAGCTCGACGATGCGGGCGTGGCGGTGCAGCCAGCGCACGACGGCGGCGACCGCGGCCGGGCCGGGCTCGCTGCGGCGGTCGTAGCCGAAGAGCGCGCCGGGACGGCCTGGCCCGACGAGGAGCGCGACCACGCGGTGCTCCCCCGGCCCGTCCGGCGAGCCGACCATGCGCAGGTCGAGGATCTTCGAGCGCCGGGGCAGGTCGGGGCACCGGACGGGGATGCCGAGGAGGTCGCCGACCCGACAGCGACGGGGATCGGCGGCTCGGTCGTGCGCCATCCGGTGCAGCAGGCCGTGGGCCGGCTCGGAGAGCCGTACGTCGCTGGAGACGTCCTCGACGAGGTCGAAGTCGACGACCAGGGGCAGCTCCTGGTCGGCCGCCGCCTCGCGGACCAGCCGGTGCGCGCGCGCGAGGCTGCCGCCGAGGTGCCGCCCGAAGCGCGGCAGCAGCGCCGGGAGGCCCATCAGCAGGGCGGTCGGCACCAGCGCGCCGTCGTCCTCGATGAACAGCTCGATGTCGTCGACCTTGCCGACGAGGCGGTCATCGGCGCCGATCACCTGCCGGTCCAGCAGGTGCAGCCCGACGTCGTACCCGTTGCGCTCGGCCAGCGTTCCCATCAGGCCATCCCTCTCAGCCCTGCCCCATGGACGTGACGACCATCAGCGGGATCGCGGCGAGCGCCGCGACCGTGATGACGACGAGGTAGAACACCCCGAGCGCGTTGGCGAGCGGTCCGTTGACGTGCTCGCCGAGGTAGTCGGGGTCGTTGGCGACCACGAGGATCGGGAAGTACGTCAGCGGGAGTGCGATCGCGGAGAACACCACCGAGATCTCGGTGACCATGATCGGGTCGACGCCGGTGAGCAGGACGCCGGCGGCGACCACGGTCGCGATCAGCAGGATGAGGTGGAAGCCCGCCGCCTCCTTCGGGCGCACGAACTTGCCCCAGGGGAAGCCGAAGTACTGCGCGAGGCTGTAGCCGGTCGACAGCCCGGTCTCGCACGCGGCGCCGAAGGTGGCCGCGAAGAAGCCGAGCACCACGATCGCGAGACCGATCTTGCCGAGGCCGATCGCCACGGGGAGGCCGACCTGGCCGAGGGTCTCGACGGAGATCCCGGCCGGCAGGAACACGGTCGCGGCGCACGCGGCGATCGCCACCGACAGCACGCCTCCGAGCGGGAAGCCGATGAACACGTTGGCCCGCATCACCCCGATGTCCTTATCCGTCCACCGCTCCTCGACACCGCCGCTGGAGAAGAAGAAGACCTCGTACGGCGTCATCGCGGCTCCGAAGAGCGCCACCGCGAAGAAGGCGTACGTCGCCCAGCTCTCCGCTTCCGGCTTCTCCGCGGGCGAGAGCCCCGCTGCGAGCTCGCCCCAGTCCGGCCCGAGCTGCCACAACGCGACGGCGAAGGCGATCAGCGCGAGCCCCATCAGGCCGAGCACGTTCTCGATCGCGGAGAACTTCGCGCGCCACAGCACGATCCAGACCGCGACGGCGACGAACGGGACGATCAGGAGGTGGTGCAGCGAGCTCACCAGCTGCAGGGCGAGCGCGACGCCACCGATCTCGGCGATGAAGGTCAGCAGGGTCACGAGCATCGAGCCGACCAGGTTGAGGAAGCCCATCCGCGGCCCGAGCCGCTCGCGCACCAGGTCGAAGGTGGCCCGGCGGCTGACCGCGGCGATCCGCCCGGACATCTCGGCGAACACGCAGATGCCGATGACGCCCACCGGCACGATCCACGCCAGGGACATCCCGAGCCGGGCACCGACCTGGGCGTTCGTGACCAGGTCGCCGATGTCGACGAAGCCGCCGATGGCGGTCAGGATCCCCAGCAGGACGGCGAAGTAGCGCTTCACGGCGTCGCCTTCCGCAGCTCGTCGGACAGGTCGTCGAGGTGGTCGACGAGCGCCTTGTCGTCGTACTTCCCGTCGACCGCGTGCGCGCGGGCCTCGCCGACGAGGTCGACGGCCCGATCGAGCAGGTCGAGCACCTTCGTCGCCTCGTCGGTGCGTCCGTCCGGCACCTGCAGGCGCGACAGGTCCTCCTCGACCTTGCCCGCGGCCTCCTCGGCCTCGGCCACCAGCACGGTGGTGTACGACGACCAGGTGCGCTCCTTGCGCGCCGACTCGAGCGCGAGGCGGGCGGTGGCCACCTCGCTGGCGGCGTCAGTGAGGGCCTGCGCGGCCTGGTCGTCCCAGGCGGTCGCGTCGGGCCGGCTCACGACGCCGCAGCCGGCGAGCAGGAGGACGAGGACCGCGACGACGGCCGGTCGCTGCAAACGCTTCACCTCGTGCGGCCCCGCCAGGGGACCGCAGCCCACATCAGGGTGAAGGCGAGCGCGACCGCCGCCGCGGCGACCAGTGCGGCGCGGGTCCCGAGCACCACGTCGAACACCAGGAGCACGACCGCTGCAGAGACCGTGGCGAGGCCGACCAGTCCGGCGAGGGCGCAGCGTTGCGCGGCGGCCACGATCCACTCGCGGCGGCCCTGCCGGAACAGCAGCCGGTGGTAGCAGACCGGCGCGACGATGACGAGGGTGGTCAGCACCGCGGTCACCAGGATGGCGAGGTAGAGCCGCTGCTGGGCCCCGGTCAGGTCGGCGAACCGCTCGGTGAACGGGACGGTGAGAAGGAAGCCGGTGAGGATCTGCACGCCGGTCTGCATCACCCGCAGCTCTTGGAGCAGCTCGTTGAGGTTGCGGGTGATCTGCTGGGGCGGGCGACGGTTCTCCCGCGTCCCGGCCGGCGCGGTGCTCACGCCCGGTCCTCGTCCATCTCCTCGGCGTGCGGGTAGTCCTCCTCCGGGTCGACCTCGACCACCGGCTCGTCGAGCGGGGCCTCGGGGTCGGTCGGCACGTCGGGGTCGTCGGGGACGGGTGGCTCGTCCGGCGCCACCGGTCGCTCGGGGTCGGGAATGGTCATCGTCGGTCCTCCTCGTCCTGGCTGCCGGTGCGGGCGTTCGGCCCGGTCCTGCCCTCCTGCACGGCACGGTCGGTCGGGTGGCCCGCCACCGAGTCCGACGGGGCCTCGACCTCGCCGGCGTCGTCGAGGTTGCCCACCTCGGACACCTGGCCCTTCGAGACGTGCGCGCGATGTCGTGGGTCCCGCGGTCGGTTCTCCATGGCCGGGAGGTACCCGGGAGCTGGGTCAGAACACGGGTTTTCCGCCGGTGACCCCGAGCACCGTGCCGGAGACGTACGACGCGTCGGCGGGCGAGGCGAGGAAGACGAACGCGGGTGCCACCTCGGCCGGCTGGCCGGCCCGTCCGAGCGGGGTGTCGGTGCCGAAGTGCTCGACCTTCTCCGGCTCCTGGGTGGCCGGCTGCAGCGGGGTCCAGATCGGTCCGGGCGCGACCGCGTTGACCCGCACGCCGTCGCCGCCGAGCGAGGCGGCGAGGTTGACGGTGAGGTTGTTGATCGCGGCCTTGGTGGCGGCATAGTCGAGCAGCGTCTCGGAGGGCTCGAAGGCCTGGATCGAGGCGTTGTTGACGATGCAGCCGGGGCGCTTGCGCAGGTGCGGAGCGGCGGCCCGGACCAGCCACATCAGCGCGTACAGGTTGGTCTTGAAGGTGCGGTCGATCCGCTCGTCGCTCAGGTCGTCGACGGCGTGGTCGCGCGCCATCTGGTAGCCGGCGTTGTTGACCAGCACGTCGAGGCCGCCGAGCTCGTCAGCGGTGCGTCGTACCGCCTCGTCACAGGCGTCGCTGGTGCGCAGGTCGAGCGCCATCGGCAGCACCCGGCGCCCCGCCTCGGTCACCAGCGCGGAGGTCGCGTCAGCGTCGGGCTGCTCCTCGGGCAGGTAGGTGAACGCGACGTCGGCACCCTCACGGGCGTAGGCGATCGCCACGGCGCGGCCGATCCCGGAGTCGCCTCCGGTGATCAGGGCGACCTGGCCCTCGAGTCGGCCGTGGCCGACGTACGACCGCTCGCCGTGATCGGGCTCCGGGGTCATCTCCCCCGTGAGTCCCGGGGGCGTCTGCTGCTGGGCGGGAAAGGCCTTCTCGGTCATCTTCGGCCGTTACCCGGGTTGACCGCGCAGAGTCGGGTACGGCGAGGTCTGCATCGACGAGGACCGAAGCAGTGACCGGACTCAGTCGGGCTGGTTTCCCCGAGCCGCCCGGCTGGCGGTGAGGTCGTCGAGCAGTGCGTCCAGCAACCGGCGCAGCCCCGGGTGGCTGACATGCCCCTCCCGAGCCACCTGGATCAGGCGCTCGGCGACCTCCCGCACCTTCACGTTGCGATTGCGCGACCACCACTTGAGCATCGCGAATGCCGCCTCCGCGTCGAGGCCGTAGCCCAGCATGAGGATGCCCTTGGCCTGCTCGATGGTGTCGCGCGAGGCGGCCGACGCGGCCACCGCGGCGTCGGCCGCGGCCGCGGTCTCGGCCTCGAGCTCGGGAGTCAGGTCGACGTAGTAGCCGACGAGGCGATCGGCCTTGCCGCTGGTCCGCCCGCCGTCGTACTGGCCCTCGCCGCACAGGACGACGTTGCGGATCTCGCCGGCGACCACGATCCGGTAGTAGACGTTGAAGGGCGCTCCGTCGCCGATGGCCTCCTCGAGCGTCCGCTCCACGAGTTGGCGGTCCTGCTCGTGCTTGTGTCGCATGACCAGCTCGGTGGTCGGCTCGACCTCACCCGGCCGGTAGCCATGGATCGCGAAGACGTCCTCGTCCCACTCCCACGTCCCGTCGACCACGTGGAACACGAAGCGGCCGGTCTGTCGCGCGCCGTCCGTGGGCACCAGCCCGTCCAGCGGCGCCGGTTCACCTCCCGCGACTCCTCGACCCATCTCACCCTCCGTGGCGTGCGACTCGGTGACCGCGTATGCGGTCCGACGGCCGGGGTACCCCGCAACCACCCGGAGGAGGTCGGCATGGGACGACAGACCGTCTGCGATGAGAACTATCCCGAACGTCGTGCGTCGCGCACAACAGGGGGTCACCTCCTGGCGCTGCTCGCGGTCCGACGGGTCGCGCTACGCCTGATCCTGGGCGAGCTGTGGGAGGGAAGGACGAGGACCGGATGAGGCTGCCCGAGCCCTGTGGCCCCCTCAGCGAGGGCGTGGTCGAGACCTTGCGGGCCCGACCACACGGCCCGCACGCCGTGCCGGAGCCGCGGGCGATGGGAGACGTCACCTACCCGCTGACCGACCGCGACCTCCAGCTCGCGCTGTGGGTGCTCTACGAGCTCCACTACCGCGGGTTCGACGACGTCGACGACCCGCACGCCGAGTGGGACCCGCTGCTCATGGTCAGCCGGGCCGCGCTCGAGCGCACCTTCGAGCACGCCGTCAGGCAGCTGGTGGACCAGACCCCCGACGACGCGCCGGCGCTCGAGGACCTCGGCGACACCCCTGCCGAGCAGGTCACCGCCGCCCTGGTCCGGATGACCGCGCGCTCGGGTCCCTCGGACGTGGCCCAGTTCCTGCACCGCCGGGCGACCCGTGAGGAGTTCTGCTCCTACCTCTCCGAGCGGGCCGTCTACCACCTGCGCGAGTCCGACCCGCAGAGCTTCGTGCTGCCGCGGATCGGCGGCGCCGCCAAGGTGGCCCTCGCCGAACTGCAGTACGACGAGTACGGCGGCGGCCGCCCCGACCGGCTGCACCAGGCGCTGTTCGCCCGCGCCCTGGCCTCGCTGGACCTGCCGACCGACCTGGCGCCGTACGTCGAGCAGGCCTCGGGCGCGACCCTCGCCTCGGTCAACCTGATGTCGCTGTTCGCCCTCAACCGCCGCCTGCGCGGCGCGGCGATGGGCCACCTCGCGGCGTTCGAGGCGACCAGCTCGCTGCCGTGCGAGCGGATCCTGCGCGGGGCCCGGCGACTGCGGCTGCCCGAGGCCGTGGCCGACTACTACGACGAGCACGTCGAGGCGGACGCTGTGCACGAGCAGCTCGCGATCCGCGGGATCTGCGCGGCTCTCGTCGACGACGAACCCGCGCTGGCGCCCGACGTGGTGTTCGGCGCGACCGCCTGCCTGGCCGTCGACGGCCTGGCCGGCGAGGTGCTGCTCGACGCCTGGCGAACCAGCCGCGAGGACCGGGCCGCGGGGTGATGCGGCGATGAGCAGCCGACGAGTCGTCGTCACCGACTGCCCGGGCGGCCCGCTCCTGGTGCGCGGCGCCGACGAGGTGGTCGGGATGGACGGTACGGCGGCCCCGGCCGAGCGGGCGGTCGTGGCGGTGTGCCGCTGCGGCCGGTCCGACCGGATGCCGTGGTGCGACGACAGCCACCGCGACCGACGGAGGAACAAGAAGTCATGAGGGCCGTGACCTGGCAGGGCAAGGGCCGGATGAGCGTCGAGGACGTCCCGGATCCGCACATCCAGGACGCCGACGACATCGTCATCCGGGTCACGTCGAGCGGGCTGTGCGGCTCGGACCTGCACCTGTATGAGCCGCTCGCGCCGTTCATGGAGGTCGGCGACGTCGTGGGCCACGAGCCGATCGGCGTGGTCGAGGAGGTGGGCCGCGAGGTGTCGTCGCTGCGGCCGGGCGACCGGGTCGTCGTACCGTTCAACGTCAGCTGCGGCCGGTGCTGGATGTGCGCCCGCGGGCTGCACAGCCAGTGCGAGACGACCCAGAACGTCGAGCAGGGCACCGGAGCGAGCCTGTTCGGCTACAGCAAGCTGTACGGGCAGGTGCCCGGGGCGCAGGCGGAGTACCTGCGGGTCCCGTTCGCCGACCGGCTGCCGATCAAGGTTCCCGACGGCCCGCCCGACGACCGCTTCGTGTTCCTCTCCGACGTGCTGCCGACCGCGTGGCAGGCGGTGGAGTACGCCGCGCTGCACCCCGGTGACACCCTGCTCGTGCTCGGCGCCGGGCCGATCGGTGACATGTGCACGCGGATCGCGCTGATGCGCGGCATCCGGGTCCTCGTCCTCGACCCCGTGCCGGAGCGGCTGCAGCGGGTCTCGGCGTACGGCGCGGAGGCGCTGGTCACCGAGAACCACGTCGACGCCATCACCACCGTCCTCGAGCTGACCCGGGGCCGTGGGGCGGACGCGGTGATCGACGCCGTCGGCATGGAGGCGCACGGCTCGCCGATGGCCGAGTCGGTGTCGAAGCTGGTCGGTCTGCTGCCGGACCGGATGGCGCAGCCGCTGATGCGCACCGCCGGCGTGGACCGACTGGCCGCGCTGCACCTGGCGATCGAGGCGGTCCGGCGCGGCGGCACCGTGTCGGTGGTGGGGGTCTACGGCGGACCGATGGACCCGATGCCCCTCATGGAGATGTTCGACAAGCAGGTGCAGCTGCGGATGGGCCAAGCGAACGTACGACGCTGGAGCGACGAGATCCTGAGCCTGCTGCTGGACGGGACCGACCACCTCGGCGTGGAGTCGTTCGCGACCCACCACCTGCCGCTCGAGGAGGCGCCGTCGGCGTACCGCGACTTCCGCGAGAAGAACGACGGCATGGTGAAGGTGCTCTTCCGGCCCTGACCCGCCCCGAACGCGACCGCACCCCATGCGATCCGGTCGTGGAATGCGTGATTCCTGGACCAGTTCGCATGGGGCGCGGTGGGCTCGGCTCAGGCGGCGTGCGGCCTCGGGTCCACGCCGACCGAGCGGCGCAGGTCGGTGAAGATCCGCTGCAGCAGCCTCGAGACCTGCACCTGGGTGACGCCGAGCTCGTCGGCGATCTCCTGCTGGGTGCGCTGCTCGTAGAACCGCATCTGCAGGATCCGGCGGTCACGGGCCTTGAGCTGGCGACAGGCCGGGCCGAGCACGGCCACGGCTTCGCTGTGCTCGAAGCCGGGGTCGACGGTCGGGAGCAGCTCGCCGAGCGGGCTGCCGGTCGCCGCGACCGGCTCGTCGAGCGAGGTGGCGTGGGCCAGGTCGCCGCACGACAGCGCTTCCTCGACCTCGGCGACCGGGCAGTCGAGCTCGGTGGCCAGCTCGAGCGGCGTCGGCGGCCGGCCGAGGTGCTGGGCCAGGTCCTCCTGCGCGGCGACCACCCGAGGGCGGATCTCCTGGAGCCGGCGCGGGGGCCGGACCACCCAGGCGGCGGAGCGGAAGTGCCGCTTGAGCTCGCCCAGGATGCTGGGCACGGCGAAGACCAGCAGGTCGTCGCCGCGCGCCGGGTCGAAGGACTGCACCGCGCGGGTCAGTGCGAGGCACGCGACCTGCTCGAGCTCGTCGGACGACTGGCCCCGGTTGCGGTAGCGAGCGGCGAGCGTGCGTGCCACGGGGATGTTGAGGACGATGACCTCTTGCAAGAGATCGTCCCGCTCCCCTGGCGGACACTCCCGGGCCTTCGCCAGCAGCTCTGCGGTTCGCGCCTTGCGCTCGGCGGAGCTGACCTGGCCGATGGATGAAGCGGTGGAACGGTGGGGGATGGTGGGAATCGATGCGATGGACACTTGGTACTCCCGAACTTCGAGAGCGGTGTGGCGGTGGGCTTGGCCACATGTCTGATGCGTCGCTACCCAACCTAGCGCGTTCCCATACGGGTCACCACCCCGCCGGGCTACCCGGCATAGCCCGAACGGATCATCCACGAGAGGACCTGCCCCGCCGTAACGGTGCGGCCCGTGCGGTGTTGGACAGGTGTGAGGGCGCAGCCGGCGCCCCGTCCCGTCGGAGGTCGCGGTGGAGCAGATCGTGGTGGCGCTCAGCCCCTTCACCCGTCGTAGCCGCTCGTTCGCGGTCAGCCACGTGGACGCCGGTCTGGCGCGTGGCCTCGAGCCCGGCGAGCACCTGGTCGTCCACGACCCCGTGGCCGACGAGCACTTCACCGCGGTCGTCGCCGACATCGCGTTCGAGCTCGCCGACACGTCGTACCGCCTCGAGATCGGCACCCGGATCACCGCCGCCGAGGCGGCCGAGTGCCTCGAGCCGCCGGTCGCGGACGACCGGCTCACCACCCAGGACATCGTCGCGCTGCTCGCCGAGCTGCGGCGCAGCGAGCGCGACGTGACGGCCGCGCTGGCCGGCCTGCGCGCCCGGTGAGGGTCCGCTGATCCCACGTTCGCCCGAGACGGACTAGTCCTTCTGGGCCACGCCGACAGATCCTCCGGTCGGACCTGTCCCGAAGGGATCGCCCTTCGGCGCGTCACGTCGGAGAATCTTTACCGTGCCTGCCGAGAATCCGATCCGCGTCTACATCGTCGACGACCACGAGGTCGTACGCCGTGGTGTGGCGAGCCTGCTCGAGACCGACCCCGAGCTCGAGGTGGTCGGCCAGTCCGGCAGTGCCACGGTCGCGCTGCGCGAGATCCTCCAGCTGCGCCCCGACATCGCCGTCCTCGACGCCAACCTGTCGGACGGCACCGGGGTCGACATCTGCCGTGAGATGCGCTCGGTCGACCCGAACATCAAGGCGCTGATCCTGACGACCTACGACGACCCCGACGCCATCTCCGCGGCGATCCTGGCCGGCGCGTCCGGCTACGTGCTGAAGAAGATCGAGGGCAACTCGCTCCTCAACGGCATCAAGCTCGTCGCCGGCGGCCACTCGCTGATCGACCCGGCCGTCGCCAACCGCGTCGTCGAGCAGATGGAGATGCAGCGCAAGTCGCTCGACGTCATCTGCGAGCTCACCCCGCAGCAGCGCAAGATCTTCTTCCTCATCGCCGAGGGCATGACCAACCGGCAGATCGCGGAGAAGCTGTACCTGGCCGAGAAGACGGTCAAGAACCACGTCACCGGCCTGCTCGCCCGCCTCGGGCTCCAGCACCGCACCCAGGCCGCGCTGCTCGCCGTACGCCTGCGCGGGGCCGAGGGCTCGGCGCCCGCCGCCGCTCCTTCCCTGGGCTCGGTGCCGCCGGCCGCGGACCGCCGCGTCGGCTGAGCCGCCTGCTCGACGTACGAGACCCCCGCCCCATGTGTCACCGGGGCGGGGGTCTTCTGCGCGCGGAGGCCTGGGCTCAGAGCTGGAAGCGACCCACCATGTCCCGCAGCTCGGAGGCGACGCCGGTGAGCTCGGTGGCCGAGGTGAGCGTGTTCTGCGCGCCCTCGCGGGTGTCGGCGGCCGCGGTGGCGACCTGGGTGACGTCCTCGGCGATGCCGTTGGCACCGGCGGCGGCCTCGGTGACCGAGCGGGCGATCTCGTTGGTGGTGGCGGTCTGCTCCTCCACCGCGGAGGCGATCGTCGACTGGATGTCGTTGATCCGGGCGATGACGTCGGCGATCCGGCTGATCGCGGAGACGGCTCCCTGGGTGTCGCTCTGGATGGCCTCGATCTTCTGGCCGATCTCCTCGGTGGCCTTGGCGGTCTCCTTGGCCAGCTCCTTGACCTCGTTGGCGACCACCGCGAAGCCCTTGCCGGCGTCGCCGGCGCGGGCCGCCTCGATGGTCGCGTTGAGGGCGAGCAGGTTGGTCTGCTGGGCGATCGAGGTGATCACCTTGATGACCTGGCCGATCTCGGCGGACGACTCCCCCAGCGAGGCGACGGTGCCCTGGGCCTCGGAGGCGACGGTGACGGCGTCGGTGGCGACGGTCGCGGCCTCGGTGGCGTTCTTGGCGATCTCACGGATGGACGCGGTCATCTCCTCGGCCGCGGTGGCGACGGTCTGGATCGACGCGGACACCTGGACCGACGCGCTCGACGCGGAGGCCGCCCGGTCGGAGGTCATCGAGGCGCCCTCGCCCATGCCCTCGGCGAGCGAGGTCAGCTGGGTCGCGGCCGCACCGAGGGTCTCGGCGGCGCCACTGATGTTGCCCATGCTGGACCGCAGGGTGCTCATCAGCGCACGCAGGCCGTCGGCGACCTGGCCGACGGCGTCGTCGCCCTCGATGTCGAGCTCGCGGGTCAGGTCGCCGGTGGCCGCCGCGGAGACGACGTCGAGGATCTGGGCGACCTTGCCGGCCAGTACGGCGGCCGCCTCGCGCTCCGCGACCTCGCGATCGAGCCGGGCGATGGTCTGCGAGACCAGCCGGCCCACGTTGCGCAGGGCGTCGAGACGCTGGGCGCTCGGATGGAGGGTCTCGGTCGCGAAGAAGTCCATGGTGCCGACGACCTCGCCGTCGACGACGATCGGGAAGCAGACGCCGGACTTCACGCCGACCCGCTGCGCGACGGGCGCCCGCACGCAGTCGGTCATCTCCCCGATGTCCTGGGTGAAGTAGAGGTCGCGCTGCGCCCAGGCCCGGCCGGACAGGCCGACGCCCTCCGCGAACGACGCCTGCAGGGTCACCTGGCGGAACTCCGGGCCGGCGTCGCCGGACTCGCGGTCGAACTTCAGCAGCCGGTCCGCCGGGTCCACCCTCCAGTAGGAGCCGTAGGCCCAGCCGAACTCGTTGCGCACCGTGTCGAGCGCGACCTGGACGGCCGCGTTGACGTCGGCCGCCGAGCCGAGTCCGGAGAGGATCTTGTTGACGGCCGAGGTGTCGGCGGCCGCCTCGGCGCTCTCGCGCTCGACCCGCAGGCGGTCGGTGATCACCTCCCAGGTGGCCATCGCGCCGACGTACTCACCGCTCGCGTCGGTGATCGCGCTGACCAGCAGGTCCAGCGTCTGGTCGCCGACCTGGATGTCGGCACGGCGCGGCAGGTGATCGACGCTCGCCAGCAGGCCGCGCTGGTAGGCGGGGTTCTTGTGGAAGATGTCGAGGCTGGAGCCGACGACCTCGTCGGCCTTGACGGGCAGCACGCCCTCGAGGCTGCGCAGGGTGGTCAGCGAGGCCGGGTTCATGTACTGGATGACGAAGTCGCGGTCCGCGAACATCATGTTCGTCGGGCTGTTCTCCATCATCGAGCTGGCGATCGCCATCTGCTGCTCGACCCGCAGCCGGTCGGTGACGTTCTCGAACGTGACCAGCGCGCCGACGTACGCGCCGCCGGCGTCGTGGATCGCGGTGAAGGACGCGTCGTGCGTGGAGAACTCGCTGGTGACCCGGTCGGTCAGCGGCAGGTGCTCGGCGGTCGCGGTGAGCCGGGTGCCGAGCTCGGGGTGCACGTAGATCACCTCGAAGGAGACGCCGACCAGGGTGTCGGGGTCGACCTCGGGGATGTCCGGGCCACCGGCGGCCAGCTCGGCGCGGGCCTGGCGGTTGACGTAGCGGACCTTGTAGTCGGGGTCCACGACGAACGCGCCGGTCTCGAGCGCGTCGTACAGCGCGAAGTCGACGGGGGTCGCGGCGGGGCGGGTGCCGTTCACCGGCGGGTCCAGGGTCTCGGTCATGGGGTTCCTCCGGTGGTGTCGGGCGTGGCGGCGACGTCGACCGCACGGTCGGCGTCGAGGACGAGCAGGATCGATTCGGGCAGGGGACGGACGCCGCGGACGACGTCCTGGACGGTGCGCGGCATGGTCGACGGCACAGGGTGCGGGTCGACGCCGGCGGTGTCGATCACGTCGCCGATGTCGTCGACGAGGAGGCTGACCACCTCGCCGCGGCTGCGGACGATGACGTTCATGGGCAGCTCGTCGCCCTCCCGGTCGGGCAGCCCGAGCCGCACCCGCAGGTCGACGGCAGTGACGATCTGGCCGCGCAGGTTGATCAGGCCGGTGACGGCGCGATCGGCCCGCGGGACCGGCGTCATCGGCTGGCGCCGGAGCACCTCCTGCACCTCGTCGACGGCGACGCCGAAGAACAGGCCGGCGACCCAGAAGGTGCAGTACTGCTCGGCGGTGCGCAGGGTGGTGGTCGTGGTCATGCCGGTACCCCCGTTCGGGCGACGACGGCCTCGAGGTCGACCAGGTCGGTGACCCGGTCCTGCACGACGGCGCTGCCCGTGACGCCGGTACGACGACCGACCTCGCTCGCGCTGACCGCCACCTCGACGACGTCGAGGACCTTGTCGATGACGATGCCGACGGCGCCCGCGGCGTCCCCGGTCTCGTGGACGACCACACTGATCTGGTCGCCCTGGTCGCTGGTGTCGGGCAGCCCGATCGCGGAGGCCAGCCGCACGAGCGGCAGGATCCCGTCGCGGTACTGGACCACCTCGGCCGCACCGCTGCGCTCCACCCGGTCGCGGCCGAACTCCTCGAGCCGGGCGACCGCGGCCAGCGGCAGCGCGGCGCGACGGCCGTCGGCGACCTCGAGCACCAGCAGCGCGGTCCGGTCGTCGGCGCCGAGCGCGCGGCCGTCCGTCGCGTCGTGCTGGGTGGCGCCGACGCCCACGGTGCCGGCGATCCCGGCGACGTCGAGGATGAGGGCCACCCGGCCGTCGCCCATGATCGTCGCGCCGGCGTACATGGTCAGCGCCTTGAGCTGGCGCCCGATCGGCTTGACCACGATCTCCTGGGTGTCGTGCACCTCGGAGACGCACAGGCCGAAGCGGACCTCGTCGGACTGGAGGACGACCACCGTGAGCGCGTCGTCCCCGGGTGCCGTGCCGCCGAGGGTCTCGGCGAGGGACACCAGGGGCAGCAGCTTGCCGCGCAGCCGCAGCACGGGAGCGCCGGCGAGGTCCTCGACCTGGCGGCGCAGGTCGTCGCCCTCGATGCGCACGAGCTCGACCAGGTTGGCCTGCGGGATGGCGTACCGCTCGCCGCCCTCCCCCACCACGAGCGCCGGGATGATGGCCAGGGTGAGCGGGATCCGGACCCGGGTCGTCGTACCGCGCCCGGGCTCGGAGGAGACGTCGACACTGCCGCCGATCCGCTCGATGTTGGTGCGCACGACGTCCATGCCGACACCGCGGCCGGAGATGTTGGAGACCGCGGCGGCGGTGGAGAAGCCCGGCCGGAAGATCAGGCCGAGCACGTCGCGGGCATCCATCCGGGCCAGCTGGTCGCGGGTCACGACGCCGCGCTCGACGGCGACCGCGCCGATGGTCGCGGGGTCGATGCCCTTGCCGTCGTCGGCGATCTCGACGACGACCTGGCCGGACTCGTGGTAGGCCCGCAGCGTCAGCGTGCCCTTCGCGTCCTTGCCGGCGGCACGTCGTACGTCGGGCGGCTCGATGCCGTGGTCGAGAGAGTTGCGGACCAGGTGGGTCAGCGGGTCCTTGACCGCCTCGAGGAGGCTGCGGTCCAGCTCGGTCTCGTGCCCCTCCATGACGAGCTCGACCTCGCGGCCGAGCTGGTGGGACAGGTCGCGCACGACCCGCGGCATCTTCGACCAGACCTGGCCGATCGGCTGCATGCGGGTCTTCATGATCGACTCCTGCAGCTCGCTGGCCACCAGGTCCAGCCGCTGGCTGGCGCGGACCAGCTCGGCGTCGGCGGAGCCGAGGCTGCGCTGCAGCAGCTGGTTGCGGGTGAGCACCAGCTCGCCCACCAGGTCGACCAGGTCGTCGAGGAGGTCGACGTCGACGCGGACCGTCGCGTCCACCGCCACCCGGCGCTCCACGCCGTCCCAGGGCTCTTCGGCGACCGGCTCGACCACCGGCTCGACGACCGGCTCGACGGCGACCGGCTCGACGACGACCGCCTCGACAGCCGGCCCGGTGACCGGCTCGACGACCGGGTCGACAGCCGGCTCGGTGTCCGGCTCGGCCGCCAGCAGTCCCTCGATGACCGCCACGACGGGGTCGACGTCGACCGCCGGGTCGGTGTCGCGCCCCGTGCGCTCGATCCCCTCGAGCAGCGCGCGGACGGTGTCGACCATCGAGAGCAGTCCCTCGGCGATCGGAGGCGTCATCACGACCTCCCCGTCGCGCAGCCGCGACAGCAGGGTCTCCCCGACGTGGGTCAGCTGCTCCAGCCGGTTGAAGGCGAGGAAGCCGCTGGTCCCCTTGATGGTGTGGATCGTGCGGAAGATGCTCGACAGCCGCTCCCGCGAGTCGGGCTGCTGCTCGAGCTCGACCAGGTCCCGGTCGAGCTGGTCCAGGTTCTCGTGGGACTCCACGAGGAACTCGGCGATGATCTCGGCGTCGTCGTCCATCCGCGCCTCCCTTCAGGCTCGTCCACCCATCGGCCCTCGGCAGGGCCGGGTGAGGCGAGTCAAGAGAGTTGGGACCTAGTCCCGGAGCGCGGGGGGAGGGACTCCGCGATCAGCTGCGCGAGCGGAGGGCCTGGCTGAGGGAGGCGACGGCGTCCTCTGGCGGCGAGGCGGCGTCGGCGTTGGCGTCGGCGAGCTCGGCGAGGAGCTCGGCGCGGTGGACGGCGACCGAGCGGGGCGCGTCGATGCCGATGCGTACGACGTCGCCGCGGACCTCGAGGACGGTGACCGTGACGGCCTCGGGCGAGCCGCCGCCGATGACGACGCTTTCGCCGATGCGACGCGAGAGAACCAGCACGTGGTGAGGCTATCGCGTCCGGCGGCGCGTCATGCGACCAACGGTGCGGCGAGGGGCAGGTCGGCGTCGTCGAGGATCACCTGGCTGGCGCGGCGGGTGGCCGGGTTGACCACGAGCGGGGCGCGCAGGTTGACCGTGGTGTCGGCGAGGGTCGCGCCGGCGCGGACGACGAGCAGCACGAGCACGTCGGCGGCCGACGACTCGTCGATGCCGAGCTCGGTCGCGGTGTCGTCGTCGAGGTCGAGCGCGTAGTCCGGGTAGAACGGCGCCGGCGGGACGACCACGAACTGCAGGTCCTGGCTGTCGAGGGAGCGGAAGCCGTGGAGCACGCCGTCGTCGTCGAGGCGGACCAGGGCGAACCGGGCGTCGTCGGGGAACCCGGGCATCGGGTGGGCGAGCTCGATGACGGGAAGGTCCATGCGCTCGATCATCGCAGGAAGTCCAGCAGGCTGGGCTGCATGACGCGCGAGGTCGCGGCGAGGGCCGCCTGGTAGGCGACCTCCTGCATCTTCAGGTGCACGGTCGTGTCGGCGAGGTCGGCGTTCTCGATCGAGCTGAGGTTGTTCGCCAGCGACATCTTGGCGTCGTCGGCGGCCTGCGCCGACTGCTCGATGCGCTGGTACCGGGTGCCGGCCGCGGCGCGGACGCCGGTGACGGTGTTCTCCCGCGTGCGGAGCACGTCGATCGAGGCGGTGATGCCCGCCGTGTCGCCCGAGCGCAGCGCGGTGGCGAGGGCGTCGAGCTCGGCGAAGACCGAAGCGGCGCCGTCGCCGAAGACGGTGCGGCCGTCGACGTCGACCTGGACGACCACGTCGTCGGCGACGCGTCGGTTGACCGCGCCGGCGACGCCGACCCAGCTGCCCGTGCTGTCGTAGGCCTGGCCGCCGGCGGTGACGCCGCCGAAGACCGGCCGCTCGAGGTACGACGCGTTGGCCTGGCCGAGCAGCTGCTCGCGGACCCCGTCGATCTCGATCGCCAATGCGTCGCGGGCCTGCTGCCCCATCGCACCGGTGTTGGCGCCCTGCAGCGCGAGGTCCCGCGCCCGGCGTACCGAGGTCGTGACCGCGTCGAGCGTGCTGTCGACCTGGGTCAGCCAGCCGAGGCCGTCCTGGGCGTTGCGGGCGTACTGGCCCTGGTCGGAGACCGAGGTCCGGATCCGCATCGCGGCGGTGGTGCCGGTCGGGTTGTCGGAGGGCCGGTTGATGACCCGCCCGGTCGAGAGCTGCTCCTGCAGCGACGCCATGTGGCCGAGGTTGCGCTGCAGGTTCGCCAGCGAGCCCTCGGTGAGCATCCGCTGGGTCACGCGTCCGATCGTCATGTGGCTGTCCCCTAGCGGCCGACCAGGCCCGTGCGGTTGATGAGCGTGTCGAGGACCTCGTCGATCGTGGTCATCAGCCGCGCCGCGGCCTCGTAGGCCCGCTGCGCGGAGACCATGTTGACCGTCTCCTCGTCGAGGTTGACGCCCGCCTGCTGCTCGCGAGCGTCGTCGAGGGCGCCGGACAGCGACGTCTGGTTGGCCGTACGGCGATCCAGCGCCGCCACGTCCGTCCCGAGGCCGTTGACGAGGCGCTGGTAGGCGTCCGGATAGGTGCCGACCCGGCTGAGCAGGTCGGCGTTGGCGCCGTCCAGCGCCCCGCCGCCGACGCTGGACGCGGCGAGCTTCGAGGGGTCGGTGATCGCGACCTGCAGGCTGGCGGCGCCGACCAGCGGGTCGTAGCTGAACAGCGGCGCACCCGCGGCGCCGCTGGCGTCGAAGCCCGCTGCCTGCTGGGCGTTGACGGAAGCGGCGAGGTCGGCGGCGACGGCGTCCAGACCGGCGCGGTACGCCGGCAGCGTGGTCGTGAGCACCTCGGTGACCGCGCCCAGCTCACCGCCGGGACCGGCCGAGCCGGACGGGAGCACGGTGCTCCCCCAGGTCGCGTCGATCCGGTAGCTGATCGGCGAGCCGTCGGCGTCGCCGGTCGGGGTGATGCCGGAGGCGAGCACGAAGGTGCCGGCCTCCTTGCCCTGGACCAGCGCGGTGCCCGCGACGGTGACAGTGAACTGGCCGTCGGGCTGGACGGTCGTGACGCCGCCGGTGAGCTCGGCGAGGCGGGTCGCCAGCACGTCGCGACGGTCGCGCAGCACGCCCGCGTCGGTGCCGTTCTGCTCGGTGACGAGGATGTCGTGGTTGAGCGCCGCCAGGCCCGAGGCGGCGCTGTTGACCTCGCTGACCAGGTTGGTGGCGTGCACCCGTTGGTCGGCCTCCTCGCCCGCGACGTTGGCGACCTGGCCGCGCAGGGCCTGGGCGAGGGTCTCGGCGCGGCCGAGCACCTGCTGCCGAGCGGCGGTGCCGCCGGGGTTCAGCGAGAGGTCCTGCCAGGCGTTGCGGAGGTCGAGCATCGCGGCGTGCACGCCGTTGGGGCCGGGCTCGCCGACGCCGTCCTCGACCCGGGCCAGGATCGTGCGGCTGGTGGAGAGGTAGGAGAGCAGGCCGTGCTCGCGGCGTACCCGGGAGTCCAGGAGCGGGTCGGTCATCCGGCGTACCTCACCGACGGCGACGCCCTCGCCGTGGCCGTCGTAGCGCGACCAGAGCGCGGCCTGTGCACTGCTGACCGATGCACCCACCACGCGGCGGCGGACGTAGCCGTCGGTGCCGGCGTTGGCGATGTTGTTGCCGGCCACGTCGAGGGCGACCTGGTTGTAGCGCAGTCCGGAGAGAGCGGTGTTGATCGACCCGAACGACCCGGCCATCACAGGCTCCGGTCGAGCAGGTGGTGGCGGGGGGCGTCGGCGACGACGGTGCCGGCGTGGGTGTAGCTCGCGGTCGTCGTACCCCCGATGGCGAGCAGGGTCTCGCGCGCGGACCGGTAGCCGGCGGTGAGCAGGCCCTTGGCCTCCTCGGAGGTCTCGGCGATGTCGCGCGCGGTCGCGACGAGGGCGTCGCGGTGGTCGCGAAGGATCCCCGCCCACGGGTCGGGCGCGGCCTCGGCGAGCGCGGCCAGCGACGGGTTGGGCGTGAGCCCGAGGACGGCGGCGGCCTCGTCGGCGGCGGCGGCGCGCAGCACCTCGGTGGCGCGAAGGTCGTCGAGCAGGTCCTCGATGTCCCGGGTGGCGTTGACCAGCCACCGGGTCCGGCCGCTGGCGAGCACCAGGCGTTCGACCTCGAGCCGGTAGGACAGTGCCTCGAGCATCTCGCGCTCCCGCCACAGGACCTGTGACAGCTTGTCCATGTCTGCGGTGTCGATCACGACACTCCTCCTTCGTCCGCCCCGAGCCGGGGACATTCGTGCCGTCCCATCGCCCGTCCGGTGCCGGACCTGAGCGTTTTCGCCGAACGGGCGACGTACGGATGTCCGTGGTGACCACCCGGACCCGGGACCTGGGTCCCCATTCGTCCGACCGACCGGACACTTGGAGTGCATTGCCCTGCGCGTCGCCGCCGCGAGGCCGGAACCTCATGCATGTGAACGCGAACGACGCCACCGCCGCCACCTCGGGTACCGACGAGCTGATCACCAGCCACATGCCCCTGGTGGGACACATCGTGCGGGAGACCATGGGACGGGTGCCGTCCCACGTCAACCGCGACGACCTGACCTCGGCCGGCCTGACCGCACTGGTCCTGGCGGCCCGCGCGTTCGACGCGACCCGGGGGGTCCCCTTCGACCGGTACGCCGCCACCCGGATCCGCGGCGCCCTGCTCGACGAGCTGCGCTCGGTCGACTGGGCCTCCCGTTCGGTGCGACGCCGCGCCCGCGACCTCGCCGAGACCCGCAACCAGCTCGCCGTCGTCCTCGGCCGGACCCCCACGCTGGCCGAGGTCGCCCGGGCGACCGGTCTCAGCGAGGACGAGGTCGTCGCCAACGACGACGACGTCTCCCGCGCGCAGGTGCTGTCCCTGCAGGGCTCGAGCACCACCCCGATCGAGGAGCTGGTCCCCACCCGCGCTCCCTCCCCCGAGGACCTGCTGGAGCACGGCGAGCGGCTCACCTACCTGCGCGAGGCGATCGCCGAGCTGCCCGACCGGCTGCGGGTCGTGGTCGAGGACTACTTCTTCTCCGAGCGACCGATGGCCGACATCGCCGAGGACCTGGGCGTCACCGACTCCCGGATCTCCCAGATGCGCGCCGAGGCGCTCTCGCTGCTGCGCGACGCGCTCAACCACGAGCTCGAGCCCGCCCTGGTCCGTCCCACGGGCAAGGCCGGCGGGGTCGCCCAGCGCCGCCGCGAGTCGTACTTCGCCGCCGTCGCCGCCCGCCACGCGGCCGGCATGCGCCGCGGCCTCAGCCCGCTCGACGCGGTCGGCTGACCGGCATGGGCTCCCGGCACGACCGCGTCTACGTCTACTACCCGCGCGGCCTGCGCACCGGCGGTCCCGAGGCGCTGCACCAGCTGGTCGACAGCCTGCGCCGCCAGGGCGAGGACGCGTTCCTGGTCGCCGTCCCCGGCTCGGAGGACGCCGAGCGGGTGGCCGAGTACGCCCACTACGACGCCCCCGAGGCCGAGGTCCGCGACGTCGCCGGGGCCGCGGTGGTCCTGCCCGAGGTCTGGTTCACCTCGCTGTCGGTGTTCGAGCACGCGACGCCGTACTGCTGGTGGTTGAGCATCGACAACGCCCCCGTCTTCTCCACCGACTGGCAGTACCGCGACCCGTGGCGCCCGGTCACCCGGCACACACCGCCGACCGAAGGTCCCGGGCTCGACATCGCGCTCGGCCGCCGCGTGCACAACCTCACGCAGTCCCACTACGCCTGGGCCTACCTGTTCACCCGCCTCGGCGCCTGCGGGTCGATGCTCTCCGACCACACCGACCCGGCGCCGTACGACGCCCTCGACCTCGTCGCACCCGGGGACCGCGGCCCGACGGTCGCCTACAACCCGGCGAAGGCGGACCTGGTCACCGAGGTGCTCGCGGGCCTGCTGCCCGAGGTCACCTTCGTGCCGTTGGCCGGCCTGACCCGGCCCGAGCTCGCCGCGACCCTGGCGAGCTCGGCGGTGTACCTCGACCTCGGCTTCCACCCCGGCAAGGACCGCCTCCCCCGCGAGGCCGCGCTCGCCGGCGCGACCGTCGTGGTGGCCCGCCGCGGCGCCGGCGCCTACCACGCGGACACCCCGCTGCCCGCCGAGCACCGGCTGCTGCCGACCGAGGACATGGTCGAGCGGGCCGCGGACACGGTGCGCGCGATCCTGGCCGACCCGGAGACGCACCACGCGCAGCAGAAGGACTACCGCGAGCAGGTCCGGGGCGAGCGGGTCCGCTTCGACGAACAGGTCCGCCGGATCTTCGTCGAGGGTCGCCTCGGCGAGGACGGCAGCGGGTCCTAGCCGCCCCTACTCCCCGACGGCGCCGTCGATCGACTGGCGCAGGAGATCGGCGTGACCGTTGTGCCGGGCGTACTCCTCGACCATGTGGCCGAGCAGCCAGCGCATCGTGACCGCCTCCGCCGGGTCGGCGGCCGGCGTGGCCAGGCCCAGCTCGCCGGCGAGCGTCTCGTCGATCACCCGGTCCGAGACGGCGACCGCGTCGTCGTACCACTCCCAGAGCTGGTCGGCGCCGAAGTCGCGGGCGTGCGCCCATGCCCAGTCAGGGTCGTCGACGTCGGCGACCCCCAGCCAGGCCGGCATCGCCACCCCGCCGGCGAAGGACAGGTTGAACCAGCCCGACTCGACCATCGTCAGGTGCAGGACCAGACCGGCGAGCGTCATCGTCGTCGGCGCCAGCGGCCGGCGGAGCTGCTCGTCGGTGAGGCCGGCGCACTTCCACCGCAGCGTGTCGCGGTGGAAGTCGAGGAAGCCCCGCAGGGTCTCGGCCTCGGTCCCGTCGAGGGGTGGCTGGCGCCGGTCGTCCCGAGTCGTCATGCCCGGCAACCTAGGGCCGCTGAACTTTTTCCGGAAGACCTCTCAGCTCGTCTCCGGCGGCGCCGAACGAGCACCCGACGGGAGACCACGGACGGTCCCCGGCCAACTGACCTGATTCCAGGAGGGAAACATCATGGGTCTTCGCATCAACCAGAACATCGAGGCCACCAACGCCTACCGCAACCTGTCGGTGACGCAGGGTCAGCTCTCGAAGTCGATGGAGAAGCTCTCGTCCGGCTTCCGGATCAACCGCGCCGCCGACGACGCGGCCGGCCTGGCGATCTCCGAGGGCCTGCGGGCGCAGACCGGTGGCCTCAAGGTCGCCGTCCGCAACGCGCAGGACGGCATCTCGGTCGTCCAGACGACGGAAGGTGCGCTCACCGAGGTCCACTCGATCCTGCAGCGCATGCGTGACCTCGCCGTCCAGGGCTCGAACGACAGCAACAACGCCGACGCGCGTGCCAACATCAAGGCGGAGGCGGACCAGCTCACCAGCGAGCTGACCCGCATCGGCAACTCCACCAACTTCAACGGCACCAAGCTCCTCGACGGCTCGGCCACCGCCCTGAACTTCCAGGTCGGCGCCGACGGCGACGCCAACAGCGCGATCACCGTCAACCTGTCCTCGGCCAACGTCACCGCGGTGTCCAGCTCGCTGTCCGCCGTGTCGTTCAGCAGCTTCTCCTCGTCGCAGAGCGCCATCACCGCCATCGACGCGCAGATCAAGTCGGTCTCCACCGCCCGAGCGAACCTCGGTGCCTACCAGAACCGGCTCGAGCACACGATCGCCAACGTCAACGTCGCGATCGAGAACCTGTCCGCCTCGGAGTCGCGGATCCGTGACACCGACATGGCCTCGGAGATGATGAGCTTCACCCGCTCGCAGATCCTCAGTCAGGCAGGTACCGCGATGCTGGCGCAGGCCAACTCCGCCCCGCAGGGCGTGCTGAGCCTGCTGCGCGGCTGATCGTCCTGTCGTACGACGAGGCGCCGGCGGGACCCTCGGTCCTGCCGGCGCCCTCGCCGGTTTTCCGCCCCGACCTGAGGAGCAGCAGTGGCAACCGCAAGCATCGGCGGCCTGGCCAGTGGCCTGGACACCGCGACGATCATCGACCAGCTGATCCAGCTCGAGGCCGCGACCCAGACCAAGCTGAAGAGCAAGGTCACCTCACAGCAGGCCGAGTCCACGGCGCTGCAGGGCGTGAACTCCAAGCTGGCGGCCCTGGTCACCAGCGCCACCGCCCTCGCGACCGGCACCACCAGCGGTGTCTGGGCGACCTTGCAGGCGACGTCCTCGTCGACCTCGGTCGCCGTCACCGCCCGCAGCAACGCCGCCCCGTCGACCATCTCGGTCGGCGTCACCCAGACCGCCCTGACCCACCGGCTGGCGTTCGGCCAGGCGACCGGGCTGACCACGGCGGGCGCCGTACCGACCTCGGTGACGCTGGCCCGCGGCGCCGACACCGTCGAGATCACCTCCGACGGCACCCTCGGCGGTCTGGTCAACGCCATCAACGCCGCCGACTCCGGGGTGCGTGCCTCGGCCGTCAAGGTCGCCGACGGCTCGTACCGCCTCCTCGTCGAGTCGAGCACGACCGGCGCCGCGCAGGCCTTCACGCTCACCGAGACCGGCACCGGCGCGGCCGTCCTCGGTGGACCCGAGGCCGCCCTCACCCAGACCGCCCGCGACGCGATCGCCACCGTCGGGGGCATCTCGGTGACCTCCACGACCAACACCTTCACCGACGTCCTCGACGGCGTCGACATCACCCTGGCCAGCACCGCCGCGCCCGGCACGACGGCCGAGGTCACCATCACCCGCGACGCCAAGACCCGGGCGAGCGCGACCAACGACTTCGTCACCGCGATCAACGCCACCCTCGGCCTGATCGCCTCGGTGGGTGACCCGAAGACCGGCTCGGTGCGGGCCAACAGCACGCTGCGCAGCGTCTCGTCGTCCCTGGTCGAGACGATCTACCCGCCCGACGGGACGAGCCTCGCCTCGATCGGCATCGAGACCGATCGCTACGGCAAGATCACGTTCGACCAGGACAAGTTCGCGGCCGCGTTCGCCGCCGACCCGGCCGGCACGCAGGGCGCCTTCGCCGCGTTCGCCGACCGGGTGAAGACCGCCGCCACGGCGGCCTCCGACGCCTCCACCGGCACCGTCACGGCCGCGGTCAACAGCCGCAACGCGACGATCACCCAGCTCAACCAGAGCATCAAGGACTGGGACGACCGGCTGGCGCTGCGCCGTACGACACTCGAGCGGCAGTTCACCGCCCTCGAGGTCGCGATGAGCCAGATGCAGAGCCAGTCGAACTGGCTCGCCGGACAGCTCGCGTCGCTGCCTGGCTCAGCCTGAATCCGCCGGTGGGTGGCGTAGCGAGCGTCATCCCAGGGGTGCGATCGCAAGGCGCGGGCGCGACGACGTGCTCTCTCGCCCTTCGAGCGTCCGCAACGCAGCGAGCGCGCCGCTGGGGTGGCGCGTAGTAGCCACCCATCGGTGGATTCGGGCTAATGCAGCTGACAAATCGGCCGATGGGGAGGTCGTCCGCGACCACCACACGGGTCCAGGCAACGGAACAGGAGTGATCATGCAGGGCAGCGCAGCGCGCACGGCGTACGTCGGGAACGCGATCGCGACGGCCAGCCCGGCCCGGCTCCTGGTGATGCTGTGCGACCGCCTGGTGCTCGACGTCGAGCGCGCCGCCCGCGCGCAGATCGACGGCGACCGGGTCGAGACCCACAACCAGCTGGTGCACGCCCAGGCGATCGTCACCGAGCTGCGCAGCTCCCTGCGCCCCGAGGGCTGGCGCGGGGGCGCCGAGCTGGCGTCGCTCTACGCCTACCTCGACCGCCGTCTCGTGGAGGCCAACACCCACAACGACCGGCGCGCGACCGCCGAGGCGCTCGGCCTGTGCCGCGCGATCCGCGACACGTGGCGCGAGGCCGCGATGCGGGCGGCCGGTCTCGCCGCGGGGGCCTGACGATGCGGATCTACGCCTGGACGGGCACCCAGTACCACGAGGGCGTCGGCACCCTGCGCTACCGGATCACCACGCCGCTGAGCGAGGCCGAGCACCAGGGGCTGGCGCAGTGGCGCTTCGGCGCGGACATGTACCCCGAGGTCGCGATGGTGCACGACGTGCTCATCGGACAGCTGCTCATCCAGCCCAGCGGTGCTGAGGTCTGGGAGACCCTGGCCAGGGTCGACGACGGTCCGCTGCTCGTCGCCGAGCACGACGACGACATCGTCAACGTGCGCCCCGACAACCCGTACTTCGGGCACCACGGCGTCAGCTACGACGAGTTCATGGCCACCAACGTGGTCGCCGCACGCCGCGCCCTCGCCGCCTCCGACCTCGTGACGGTGTCGGTGCCCCACCTCGCCGAGCAGTACGCCGAGCACACCGACGCCCCGATCGTCGTCCTGCCCAACACCGTCGACGGCGTCCTGCTCGACGTGCCCCAGCGGGTGCGGGCGAAGGGCGAGCGGCTGCGGGTGGGCTGGAGCGGCAGCGCCACCCACGACAAGGACATGCGGCAGAACGTCGAGGGGATCCGCTACGGGCTGCGCAAGACCGGTGCCCAGCTGGTGCTGATGGGCGCCGACTACCGGCCGCTGATGAGGCAGGCGGACGCGGAGTACCACGCCTGGAAGACCCAGATCGACGAGTACTACCTGGTCGTGTCGACCTTCCACGTCGCGCTCGCGCCGCTGGCCGACGACCTGTTCAACCGCTCGAAGAGCCCGCTCAAGGCACTCGAGGCATCCGCGCTCGGCATCCCCGTGGTCGCCTCGGACGCCGGTCCCTACCGCGACTTCGTGATCCACGGCGAGACCGGATTCCTGTGCCGCACCGACGACGACTGGATGCGCGCGCTGCGCGCCCTCGACGCCGACGAGGACCTGCGCCAGGCGATGGGCGCCGCGGCCCGCGCGCACGCCGCGAACTTCACGACCCAGCTGTGGGCACCGCGCTGGATCGACACCTACCGGCAGGCCCTGGCCCGCAAGCGCGGCGTACCGGCCGACGACCTGGCACTGGTGAGCGTCCCGTGACCGCAGCCCTGCCCGCGGACCGTCCGGCGTCGTGGACCGAGGCCCTCGACCGGCTCGAGGCGCACGCCGACCACGCCGAGCAGATGCTGCGGGGCGTGCCCGCCGGCGCGACCGGCACGACGCCGGAGCCGTGGCTGCCGCCGACCGACCTGGGCCCGCTGCCCAGCGACCTGGTCCCCCGCGCGCGGATGCTGCTCGCCCGCCAACAGCGGCTGATGGCCGCGATCCCCGGCGTGCTCGCCGACAACCGTCGCCAGCAGCAGGTCGCCGACCGGGTCGGCCGGGCGACGACCACGCCGCCGACGCCGGTCTACCTCGACGTCACGGCCTGAGACACCCGGAGCCCGAGCCTGCGTCAGCGTTCTCGGGCATGCCGATGCCCCCGCAGACGTGAGGTCCTGCGGGGTGCGGGGCGGGGTCGCCACTCATCGGTCGGGCTGGTGTCGCTGGTGTCGCGGAGGGGGTGGGTGCCGCGGTGGTCGACGCGGAACCGGAACCCGTTGGGGCTGGTCCACACATACGTCGCCGGCATCGGGGTCTCGTAGCGCCACAGTGAGTGGGTCTTCGCGCGGTGATGGCGCCGACACAGCGGGACTTCGTTGCACGGACAGGTCGGACCACCCTGGCTGTAGGGCTTGGCGTGGTCGAGGTCGCACCGGGTCGCGGGGCGGGTGCAGTGGGGGAACCGGCAGGTGTGGTCCCGCAGTGCGACGCGGGTCTTGTGGCGCTCGGGGATCTCGCCGGCCGTCACAGGCACGTGGTCGGTGAGGTCGATCACCGGCCGCACGATCACGGTGGTGTGCCGAGCGCGGAGCCATTCCTGGATCTGGGCGGTGGTGATGGGGCAGCGGCCTTCGTCCCAGCGGCCGACCGGGTTGTGCCCGGTCAGGGTGGTGTCGGTGATGTGCACGTTGAGCACCACCCTGCGGCCCGGGACAGTCGCGACGACCTCGCCGGTGTCCGGGTCGGGGAGCAACAGGTCCAGGGCCAGGTCGTGGCGGGCGAGCTCCGCGGCGGCCTTGGACCGGCGCACGTCGAGCGTCGAGTCGTCACCGAGCCGACCCAGGACCTCGGCTCGTCGGGCGACGGCCTGGTCGAGGTCGTGACCGTCGGCGGCGTCCAGGAGCCCGTCGAGGTGGACCAGCCCGCGCTCGTCGACGTCGCTGATGTCGAAGTGCCGATGGTCGGCGGCGTTCTGTCGTTCGGCCTCGACGCGTTCGGGGTCGAACCGCAGGATGGCTTCGGCGACGAGGCGTTCGAGCTGCGCCCAGCCGACTCCGGAGGCGTTGAACAGCTGCCGGTCCACGAACGAAGCCGCTTCCGCACACAAGCCGTGGGTGAGGTCGGCGATCCGCTCGGCCCGCCACGGTGCCAACCGCCCAGCCGCGACGGCGTCGTACACGTTCGGCAGCCGCCACGCGCACTCGATCACGCGGCCGACGTACGCCTTCCCGCCATCGGGTGAGCGGCCGAGCACGGCGACGAGCTCCATCAACGCGAATTCCGACACCAACGGGGCACCCGCACCCGCGATCGGGACGCCGGTGTCGAGGTAGCCCTCGGTGATCGTCGCCGCACCCACAGGGCCGGTGACGATGTGGCCGCTGGCCCAGGCGGTGATGTCCTCCCACTCCTCGATGATGAGGGCGTTGCGGGAACGGATCCGGTCACCGACCCGTGACAGCAGGGGTGCTGTCGTGCGGGGCCGGGTCCCGAGATCCATGGCTGGATCCTCCCACCCAGGTCCGACACATCCACGCGCCGGAAACCCGCCTGTGGACAGGGGAAACTCGATCCGTGGGGTATGGAGAACCGACGTCTCCAGCTGCACAGTCCCGGCAGCACAGCCAGAGGTCTCGAGACGGTCGCTGCGCGACCTCCTCGACCACCGGGTCAGGCCGCGCGGGAGCGCCGTACCGTGGCGATGACCCGGTCGGCGAGCTGGTCGAGCGGGAGCACGTCGTCGGCGAGGCCGGCGCCGGCGACCGCGCCGGGCATCCCCCACACCACCGAGCTCTCCTCGTCCTGGACGAGGATCCGGGCACCGGACGCGGCCAGCTCCTTCGCGCCGGCGAGCCCGTCCTGGCCCATGCCGGTGAGCACGGTGGCGAGCGCGCCGGCGCCGTACGCCTCCACGGCGGAGCGGAACAGCACGTCGACGGCCGGGCGGCAGAAGTTCTCCTGCGGTCCCTGGTCGAGGGCCACACGTACACCGGCGGCGGAGCGCCGTACCCGCAGGTGGAAGTCGCCCGGCGCGATGAGCACCTCGCCCGCGTGCGCCGGCTCACCGTCGACCGCCTCGCGGACGGCCAGCGCGCTGACCTTGTCGAGGCGCTGGGCGAGCATCGTGGTGAAGACGGGCGGCATGTGCTGGACGACGAGGACCGGGACGCCGAGGTCGGCGGGCAGCCGCGGCAGCAGCCGGGCGAGCGCGTCGGGTCCGCCGGTGGAGCAGCCGATGAGCAGCGCCGCGACGGGCGCGACGGCGGAGCGGGGCCGCTCGCGCCGTACGACGGGGACGGCGGTGCCCGGGGTGAGCTTGCGGATCCCTGCCAGGGCGCGGATCCGGGGCACCAGCTGGTCGCGGATCGCGGCGATCCCGTCGGCGATCTGGCCGGTGTTGGACGGCTTCGTGACGTAGTCGCTCGCGCCGCGGGACAGCGCGTCGAGGGTCGCCTTCGCGCCGCGCTCGGTCAGCGTCGAGAACATGATCACCGGCAGCCGCGCGTGCTTCTCGCGGATCCGCGTCAGCGCGCCGAGCCCGTCGAGGTGGGGCATCTCGATGTCGAGGGTGACCACGTCGGGGGCGAGCTCGTCGACCATCCGCACGGCCTCCAGGCCGTCGCGGGCCACGCCGGCGACCTCGATGTCCGGCGCCTGCCGGAGCGCGGTGGTCACCAGCCGTCGTACCAGCGCCGAGTCGTCGACGACGAGAACCCTTATCTGAGTCACGCCCCGTCCATCGGCGCGGGGCTGCTGGGTCTGAGCGCTCAGGTCCCTGCGGGTACCGCCGATGGAGCGGGCATGACGACGTCCACCGCCTTCGCGTCCGTCTCGGCGCTCGTCCGACGGGAGACATCGATGGTGTACGACGAGGGCAAGGAGTACCTCGTCGAGGCCCGGCTCAACCCGCTCGCCGCCGCCCGCGGCCTGGGACTCGAGGAGTACGTCGCCCGGTTGGCGTTCGACGCCGACGAGCGACGCAAGGTGGTCGACGCGCTGACCATCAACGAGACGAGCTGGTTCCGCGACCACACGCCGTACCAGGCGTTCACCGACGCGATGCTGCCCGCGCTCCTGGAGGGCCGACAGGTCACCCGGCGGCTGCGGATCTGGAGCGCGGCCTGCTCGAGCGGGCAGGAGGCGTACTCGATCGCGATGCTGCTCGACCAGCACCTGCCGGCGGGGTGGAGCTACGAGATCGTGGCGACCGACATCTCGACCGCGATGCTGGAGCGGGTCCGGGCCGGGAGGTACAGCCAGGTCGAGGTCAACCGCGGCCTGCCCGCCACCAGCCTGGTCCGCTACTTCACCCGCGTGGGACGGGAATGGGAGATCGCCGACCGGCTCCGCGAGCGGGTCACGGTCAAGCACCTCAACCTCGCGGCGCCGTACCTCGGGCTGGGCAGCTTCGACGTGATCTGGCTGCGCAACGTGCTCATCTACTTCGACGCCTCCACCAAGCAGGACATCCTGCGCCGGATGCTGCCGATGCTGGCCGAGGACGGCTACCTGCTCCTCGGCTCCTCCGAGACCACCCTCGACATGCCTGCCGATCTCGCGGCGGCCTGGCAGCGCGAGCAGATCGGGCGGGTTCCGGCGTACCGCCGCGCGTCGGCCCGCACCACCCTGACCCCGTCCCTCACCAGCACAGGAGCCTGACCGTGCGAGCGATGATCATCGACGACTCCCGGGCGATGCGCAGCATCCTGCGCCGCATCGTCACGGACCTGGACTTCGAGACGAGCGAGGCCGAGCACGGCCAGGCCGCGCTCGACCAGATGCGCGCGGGCGTCGTACCCGACGTGTGCCTGGTCGACTGGAACATGCCGGTGATGGACGGCTACACGTTCATCACCGAGGTGCGCGCGAACCCGGAGTGGCGCGACGTCACGCTGATGATGGTGACCACCGAGAGCGAGCAGCGACAGATCGTGCGCGCGCTGGCCGCCGGTGCTCACGAGTACGTCATCAAGCCGTTCACACCGGACGCGATCGTCGACAAGCTGTCGCTGCTCGGGCTGGTGCCGGCATGAGCGCCGTCCTGCCCGAGGTCGAGGTGCCCGAGTCCGGGGACGTCCTGGCCGTCACCGAGGACGTGTGGATGGCACTGCTCGGCGACGACGCGATGCTGGTGCCGCGCGCCGTCCCGCCGGGAACTCCGTTCGACGCCACCGCCTGGTCGGCGGCGACCACCATCAGCGGCGGCTGGCAGGGCGTCGTGACCGTCGAGCTCGACGAGGCCCTCGCTCGCCGCCTCACCACCCGGATGCTCGCCCTGCCGGCCGACGAGGAGGCCAGCGACAGCGACGTCGCCGACGCCGTCGGCGAGCTGGTCAACATGGTCGGCGGCAACGTGAAGAGCCTGATGCCCGGCCCGAGCGTGCTCTCGCTGCCCGCCGTCGCCGCCGGCCGTGCGGCGTTCGCCAGCGACTCGGCGCTCGCCTGCCGCCTCGACCTCGTGTGGCAGGACGCCCCTGTCCGTGTCTCCGTCCACGTCCCCCAGGAAGGTCCCCGATGAAGATCCTGATCGCCGACGACAGCCGCGTGATGCGACAGATCGTGATCCGCACCCTGCGCCAGGCCGGGCACGGCGGGCACGACATCGTCGAGGCCGAGAACGGCCGCCAGGCGCTCGAGATGGTGCAGTCCGAGGCCCCCGACCTGGTCCTGTCGGACTGGAACATGCCCGAGATGAACGGCATCGACTGCCTCTCCGCCCTCCGCGCCTCCGGCTCTCAAGTGGCCTTCGGGTTCGTCACCTCGGAGGGCTCGGAGGAGATGCGCGAGCGCGCCGCCTCCGCCGGCGCGGCCTTCCTCATCGCCAAGCCGTTCACCCCGGAGGCGTTCGACGACGCGCTCCGCAGCGTGATCTGAGGTCCGTTGCCATGCCTGTCCACCTCCCCCAGCCCAAGCAGCTGCGCGACCTGCTCGCCGACCTCCTCGGCCGCGACGTCACGCTCACCCCGTCGGCACCCTTCGCGCCCGGCCCGGACACCCCCGCCTCCGTCGCCCTGTACGTCGACGACAGCCTCCGGATCAGCGCCCTCATCGCCTGCGACCTGGCCTTCTCGGCGTACGCCGGCGCGGCCCTCGGCCTGATCCCCGTCGGCGACGCCACCGCTGCCGTCGGCGACGGCAAGGTCACCGACGCGATCTCCGAGAACCTCTACGAGGTGCTCAACATCGCCGCCTCGACCTTCAACGTCGCCGGCGCCGACCACCTGCGCCTGCACGCCCTCCATCCCGCCGGCCCCCCGCTCGACCCGCAGGTGCGGATCAGCACGATGACGCTCGGCCGTCGTGAGGACCTGGCCGTCGACATCGCCGGGTACGGCGCGGGGTTGTTGTCCGTCGTCCTTCTTTGAGGGACAACTCCGGGACACCGACAGGGACAAGATCGAGGACGCGTAGCCCTCCGGGCCGGGACGGCGGGCCTCCTAGCGTCCCCGCCATGAACCCCCAGAACCGCAAGCGAAAGTCCCTGTTCACCCTCGGCGCAGGCCTCCTCACCGCCTCCCTGCTGGCGTTCGCGGCCCCGGCCCACGCGAGCAGCGAGTGGCAGGACGGCAGCAGTCAGTCCGACACGATCCTCGACTGCTGGACCGGCCAGCCGTCGACCGGCGTCACCGCGAACACCGGGTGGTGGTCGCCGACCGGCGAGGTGCCGAAGGTGGGCGAGCCGTTCCTGCTGCACGGGTACGTCGGCCTGGTCGGGCTGCCGTGCAGCAGCGGCGTGACCGTCGTACCGGAGCTGGTGTTCGACGAGACCGCGTTCGGCTACCCCGACGAGCCCGTGAAGTGGGGCATCAACGCCATCGACGACCCGACCCCGACCTTCTCGACCGACCCGGTCGAGCTGACGCGGGGCCCGAACAACGGCATCGCGATCGCGTCGGTGAACGGCCAGGCGATCACCCTCAAGCGCGGCCAGATCTTCGAGTTCCAGGTGCCGGTGGTGGCCAAGCGCGCCCTGAAGGGCACGGCCACGCCCGCGCCGAGCTGCTACGAGCGGACCGCCGGCATCGCGGCGTGCCCGGTCGCCACCTCGGGCGACCACCTGCAGGTCGCGTTCCAGGTGGCCGGCCACGGCGGCGACAAGAACTTCGTGACGCCGTACGTCCCGCTGTTCGCGGCGGGCACGGACACCGGCGGCGGGGCCGGCGGCGGTGGCGGCGCCATCGCGAAGGCCACGTCGAGCACCAGCGCGACGTTCAAGGTCTCGGCCCGCAAGAAGGGGAAGGCGACGGTCACCGTCCAGGCGAGCGCCGCACCCACCGGCGAGGTCGTCGTGCGCGACCTCGCCCGCAAGGGCCGGATCGTCGCCCGGGGCACGCTGAGCGCCGGCCACCACGGCGTCCTCACGTTGAAGGTCGCCAAGCTCGGCAAGGGCAAGCACCGCCTGGTGGCGCAGTACGCCGGCTCGCCGGGCGTGCAGCCCTCGACGTCGGCGGTGAGGAAGCTCCGCCTGAAGTAGTCCGCACGAGAGCGTCGGGCCGGGTCGAGAACGTCTTGACCCGGCCCTTTGCATGGGACTACCTTGCGTCCGACCCATCTGAACACAACTGTTGACAGATACTCGAGGACCCGCCGTGCCCCGAACCGCTCCCACGACGCTGCTCGGCACCGTCTCCAGCCTCGGTACGACGAGCGGGGTCGCCAACATCATCCAGCAGCTGGCGCTGCCGCCGGTGGGCGAAGGCGTGAGCGAGAGCCGGGTGGTGTCGGGGAGCCCGCGGCGCTACCCGGTCAAGCGGGCACGGACGACGGGTCAGTACCTCGCCCTCGCGGTGGCGGGCAACGACGAGGACCGCGCCGCCATGCGGGCGGCGGTCGCGCAGGTGCACCGGCACGTGCGCTCCGGCGAGCACAGCCCGGTCGCCTACAACGCCAACGCCGCCGACCTGCAGCTGTGGGTGGCGGCCTGCCTGTTCCGGTTCTTCGTCGACCAGCACGTCCTGCTGTACGGCGACCTCAGCCGCACCGAGCTGGACACCCTCGTCCGGGCAGCCGCTCCCCTGGCCACCGGCGTCAACGTCCGCCCGGAGCGCTGGCCGGCGGACTGGGCGGCCTTCGAGGACTACTGGGCGAGCATGCTGCCGCGGATGGCGATCTCCGACGAGGTACGCCGCGACTTCGAGTCGCTGGCCGACCTCGGGTTCCTGGGCGAGGCCTGGGGGCTGCCGGGACGGCTCCTCTCGCAGGCCTTCGGGCCGGCGTACCACTTCATGACGCGCGGCAACCTGCCGCCGTACTTCCGCGAGCTCATGGGCTGGTCGTGGACGCCCCGGGACCAGAGGAGGTTCGAGCGCGCCCTGACCGCACTGCGCTGGGCCGACCGGCTGGGCAACCGGGTGGTGCTGCGGATGGTCTACCGCCTCTACGTCGCCGACTTCCGGATCAGGCGGAGGCTCGGCTTGAAGGTCCTCGGCCGGCTGCGGGTGTCCGACCTGATGGTCCGCGACGGCGGCGGCCGGCGGTGGCCGGCCCGCGTGCGACAGGTCGATCGGTCGAGATAGTCAGGACCTAGTCCCAGCCCCGGGGACTCAGGTCGGAGCGAGCCGCACCGATCAGGCACGGTGAGCGACGGATTGCTCACCCTCGCCGACGGACCGGCACCGACTTCTCGCACCGACCCCTGACGGGACCGGTGCATCTCCAGGAGATCGACCGTGTCCTTCGCAGCGTCCGACGCCGTCGGCTTCGTGTTGCACTCCGCGATCAACGGGCTGTCCCAGCGGCAGCAGGTGATCGCCGACAACATCGCCAACGTCGACACCCCTGGCTTCCGTGCCCGCAGCGTCGAGTTCGAGTCCGCGCTCACCAGCGCGATCGAGCACGGCCGCGCCACGACGAGCGACCTCACCGCGACCGTCTCGGCCACAGACACCCCGGTCGGTGCCAACGACAACAACGTCGACCTCCGCAAGGAGTCGATCGCCGCCATCCAGACGCAGTACCAGTACCAGATCATGGGCCGGGCGATCAGCGACCGCGACTCGCGCCTGAACATGATGGCCGGGGGTGCGGCCTGATGGGGGCCTTCGACACGCTGCGGATCGCGAACACCGCGCTCGGCGCGCACCAGGTCTGGCTCGACGCCCTGGCCGGCAACATCGCCAACGCCAACACCGTCAAGCGGACCAGCGAGGACGCCTTCCAGGCGACGTACGTCGTCTTCGACCCGCGCTCCGACGGCGGGGTCGACGTCGCGGGCTTCGCCGAGGGCGACCCCGAGGGCCGGATGGTCCACTCGCCGGGGCACCCGCTCGCGGACGAGGACGGCTACGTCCGGCTCCCCGACATCGACATGGCGGCGCAGATGAGCCAGCTGGTGATGGCGCAGCGCGGCTACCAGGCGTCGGTGCAGGTCACGAAGACCGCCCAGGACACCTACGGCGCGGCCCTCCAGATCGGTGCGCGCTGATGGACATCACTCCCCTGCAGTTCCCCTCGGTGTCGAGCGCCGGCGCGCTCGGCCCGATCGCGGCGCCCACGACGGCCGACAAGGTCGCGCCCTCGACCGGGCCCGACACCGAGTTCGGCTCGCTGGTCCTCGACGGCCTCGACCGGCTCGAGGGCCTGACCGACAAGGCCGACGGCCTGGCGGTCCAGGCCGCCACCGGCAAGCTCGAGAACATCCACGACTACACGATCGCGGCCAGCGAGGCGTCGGTCGCCAGCCAGCTGACGGTCTCGCTGCGCAACCGCGCGGTCGAGGCCTTCAACGAGATCATGCGGATGCAGGTCTGAGGACACGATGCAACAGCGACTCACCCGCTACCTCACGCGCGCCCGCGACACCTTCGGTGGCTTCACGGCCGGGCAGAAGGCCGTCGCCGTCATCGGTACGGCGGCCCTGCTGATCGCCGTCTTCATGGTGTTCCGCTGGGTGTCGACCCCCAGCTACGCCCCGCTGTACTCCAACCTCTCCGGCACCGACGCGAGCGCCGTGATCGAGGAGCTCGACTCCCAGGGCGTGCCGTACAAGATCGCCGGTGGCGGCGGCACGATCATGGTGCCGCGCTCCGACGTGTACAGCACCCGGATCACCCTGTCCGGCAAGGGCCTCCCGGCGAGCACCGACGGCGGCTACAGCCTGCTCGACAAGCAGAGCCTGTCGACCTCGGAGTCGCAGGAGCAGACCAACTTCAAGCGCGCCATGGAGGGTGAGCTCTCCAAGACCGTCGAGGCCATCCACGGCGTCGACACCGCGGTCGTGCACCTCGCCATCCCGGAGAAGCAGGTCTTCACCGACGAGCAGGACCCGCCGACCGCCTCGGTCCTCATCGACACCGAGCCGGGCACCTCGCTCGACGACGGACAGGTCCAGGCGATCGTGCACCTGGTCGCGTCCAGCATCGACGGCCTCGAGCCGAAGAACGTCACCCTGACCGACGCGAGCGGCAAGCTGCTCACCACCGACGACAGCGCCGACGGCGGCGTCAGCGCGGCCTCCGCGCGCACCAAGCAGGTCGAGGCCTTCCAGGACTCGATGCAGACCGACATCCAGGCCGTGCTCGACCGCGTGCTCGGTCCCGGCAACTCCACGGTCACGGTCACTGCCGACCTCGACTTCGACAAGGCGGTCACCGACAGCCGGACGTACGGCGCCAAGGAGAACATCCCGCCGCTGTCGGAGTCCTCGACCAACGAGACGTACGCCGGCCCGGCCAGCGGCGCCAACGCCCCGGCCGGTGGCGTGGTCGGCCCCGACGGGCAGATGGACCCGACGACGACGGGCACCGGCGACTCGTCGTACAAGAACAGCTCGAAGACCCGCGACAACGCGCTCGACCAGACCGTCGAGCACCGCGAGAAGGCGCCGGGCTCGATCAACACCCTGCACATCGGGGCGGTCCTCGACGCGACCGCCGCCGCGGCCGTCCAGCCGCAGGTGGTCAAGGACCTGATCAGCAACGCGGTCGGCATCAACGCCCAGCGCGGCGACACGATCGACGTCACCACGATGGCCTTCGACCGCAGCGCGGAGAAGTCCGCCGCTGCCGAGCTCAAGGCGGCCAAGGCCGCCGACGCCACGGCACGGCGCAACAGCCTGCTGCGCAACATCGGGATCGCCGGCGGAATCCTGCTGATGATCCTGCTGGCCTGGTTGCAGGCCCGGCGCCGGGCCAAGGTCCGCGACGACGCCCGGGCCTACCTCGTCGAGCAGCTGCGCACCGACGCGGCCAGCCGCACCGCCCAGCTCGAGGCTCCGGCCCTGGCCGCGCTCGAGTCGTCCGAGAAGGACGAGGAGGAGTCGATGCGCGACGAGCTCATCGCCCTCGTCGACCGGCAGCCCGACGACGTCGCCGCCCTGCTCCGAGGCTGGCTCGTGGAGCCGCGGCCATGACACTCATGACCACGTCCGGCCCCACCCTGGTCTCGATGGGCGTCCGCAAGGCCGCGGTGCTGCTCATCCAGATGGGCAAGGAGCGCGCGGCGCAGGTGATGTCCCACCTCAGCGACGCCGAGGTCGAGGCGATCTCCGGCGAGATCGCCCGTCTCGACGCGGTGTCGGCGAGCGAGACCTCGCAGGTGCTCGAGGAGTTCCACAACCTGGCGACCGCGCACGCCCACGTCACGCAGGGCGGCTTCGGGTTCGCCCAGCAGCTGCTCGAGCAGTCGCTGGGTCCCGAGCGGGCCAAGGAGATCATGGAGCGGCTGCACGCGGCCGCCGTCCAGATGCCCTTCCAGTTCCTGCACCGCGCAGATCCCGCTCAGCTGCGCAGCTTCATCGCCGACGAGCACCCGCAGGTGATCGCGCTGGTCCTCGCGCACATGGCCGCCGACAAGGCGTCCCTGCTGCTCAGCGGCCTGCCCGCGCACCAGCAGGCCGTGGTCGCGCACCGGATCGCGGTCATGGACCGCACCTCGCCGGAGATCGTGCGCACCGTGGAGGCCGTGCTGGAGCGCAAGCTCTCCTCGATGCTGCAGCCCACCGAGGTCTCGCGAGTCGGCGGCGTGGACCCGCTGGTCAACATCATCAACCGGTCCGACCGGCCGACCGAGCGGCAGATCGTCGAGGGCCTCGAGGGTCTCGACCCGGCGCTGGCCGACGAGGTCAAGAGCCGGATGTTCATGTTCGAGGACATCACCGGCCTCGACGACCGCTCGGTGCAGCAGGTGCTGCGCCAGGTCGACACCGCCGAGCTCGCGCTGGCTCTCAAGGGCGTCAGCGACGCGGTCCGCAGCAAGATCACCGCGAACCTGTCCGAGCGCGCGGCCGAGAACCTGCTCGACGAGGTCGAGCTGCTCGGCGCCGTCCGGCTGGCCCAGGTCGAGGAGGCCCAGCAGGGTGTCATCCGCACCATCCGCCAGCTCGAGGAGCAGGGCCAGATCATGGTCCGGCGAGGGAACGACGATGAGTTCGTCGTCTGAGGCCAGCGGCGAGCGAGCTCGCGAGCTTGGCGCGTCGGCCGAAGAGATTGAGGGCGCGTCCGTCCGAGGGACGAGGACGGAACCGCGTGTCTCGAAATCTGAGCGCCACGCCGAGCTGGAGCTGCCCGAGCTGCGGGTCGGTACCTGGACCCGCCTCGGCAGCGACAGCGTCCTCGGCGACCGGGTCACCGAGTCGCTGCTCGACGGGATCGCCGCGGAGGCCCGGGACGCCGCCCGCGCCCAGGGGTACGCCGTCGGCTGGGCCGAGGGCCGTCGTACCGCTGCCGAGCAGGCGGCGGTCGAGGAGGCCGAGCGTGCCGCCGTCCAGGCGGCGGCCGAGGCGCGCCGCGAGGCCGAGCACCGCGCGGCGCTCGACGCGCTGGGCCGGGCCGCCGAGCAGGTCCGGGGGCTGCTCGACGACCTGGCCCGCGCTGTCGAGGACCAAGCGGCCGACCTCGCGTGGTCGCTGACCAGCACGCTGGTCGGCAGCCAGGTCGCCCGCCTGGAGCCGGTCGACGTCGTCGCCCGGGTGCTGCAGGTGCTGCCGCCGGGCCCGGTGGGCCGGGTCCGGCTGCACCCGTCGACCGCTACGTCGCCCGCCGCGCAGGAGCTGACCGGCCGCGGCCTGGAGGTCGTCGCCGACCCCACGCTCGGCCCGATCGACGCCCTGGTGGAGGGCGTCGACGGCTCCGTCGTCGACCTGCGGGTCGGCGAGGCGATGGACCGGGTCCGCGAGGTGTTGGCATGAGCGTCGACACCGCCGTCCGCGCCCGCCTGCTCGCGGCCGCCGCTCCCCTGCACCTCGGCACCGTGGCCGAGCTGGTCGGCCTGCACCTCGAGGTGCGCGGCCTGCCCGACGCCGCCGTCGGCGACCTGCTCGAGGTCCGTACGACAGCCGGCCCGCTGCTCGCCGAGGTCGCCGCCCTGCGTCCCGGCAGCGCCATCTGCCTGCCCCTCGGTACGACGACCGGTGTCCGCGCCGGCGACCTGGTCCGCGCGACCGGCGGCCCGCTGCGGATCCAGGTCGGCGAGTCCCTGCTCGGTCGGGTCGTCGACGGCCTCGGCCGCCCGGTCGACGGCGGTCCCCTGCTCGAACTGGAGACGGTGTCGACCGAGCACGCCACCCCCGATGCCCTGAGCCGGCCGCGGATCACCGAACCGCTCGGCACCGGTGTCCGCGCCCTCGACGCCCTGGTCCCGCTCGGGCGCGGCCAGCGGATCGGCATCATGGCCGGCTCCGGCGTCGGCAAGTCGTCGCTGCTCTCGATGATCGCCCGCGGCACCGACGCCGCCGTCAACGTGATCGCGTTGGTCGGCGAGCGCGGCCGCGAGGTCCGCGAGTTCATCGACGGCGACCTCGGCCCCGAGGGCCTGGCCCGCTCGGTCGTCGTGGTCGCGACCTCCGACGCCCCCGCCGTCGAGCGGCTGCGCGCTGCGTTCACCGCCACCCGGATCGCCGAGTGGTTCCGCGACGCCGGCCGCGACGTCGTCCTCATGATGGACTCGCTCACCCGAGTCGCCATGGCCCAGCGCGAGATCGGCCTGTCCGCCGGCGAGCCCCCCGCCACCCGCGGCTACCCGCCCAGCGTCTTCGGCCTGCTGCCACGCCTCCTCGAGCGGGCCGGTACCTCGGCGACCGGCTCGATCACCGGCATCTACACCGTCCTGGTCGAGGGTGACGACCTCCAGGACCCGATCGGCGACACCGCCCGCTCGATCCTCGACGGCCACGTCGTGCTCTCCCGCGACCTCGCCACCGCCGGCCACTTCCCCGCCATCGACGTGCTCGAGTCGATCTCCCGCGTGCACCGCGCCGTCACGACTCCGGACCAGCAGCAGGACGCGGGCCGGCTGCGGCGGATGCTCGCCGCGCACCGCTCGGTCCGCGAGCTCGTCGAGATCGGGGCGTACGTCGCCGGGGCGGACGCCGACGCCGACGCGGCGCTGGCCCGGCTGCCCCTGATCGAGGAGTTCCTGCGCCAGTCCATGGACGACGTCACGCCCCGCGCCGAGGCGTGGGACCGGCTGGCCACGGTGGTGGCACCATGAGCCGCCGCGTGCACCGCGAGGACCGCGGTCTCGCCGCCGTCGCCCGGGTCCGCGAGGTCCGCGAGACCGACAGCCGGATCGGCCTGCAGCGGGTCCTCGCCGAGGAGGCCGCCCTCGTCGGCCGGCTCGCCTCACTCGAGTCGACCATCGCCTCCGCGCCGGTCCCGGCCACCACCACGGTGTCCGCGCTGGTCGCCGCCCGCACCCACATGGCGCACGCCGGCATCCTGGTCGGCGAGACCCGCGACCGGGTCGCGACCGCCGAGGTCGTCACCGCCGACGCCCGCGCCCGCTGGGGCAGCGACCGCGCCCGCCTGGCCGCGGTCGAGCACCTCCTCGAGCGCCGGGCCGCGCGCCGTCGTACCGAGGCCGAGCGGCGCGCCGCCCGCGACGCCGACGACCTGGCCGCCCAGCGCTGGGCGCGAGGAGAGCGATGAGCATCGACAACGTCACCGCCCGGATCAGCGAGATCCAGGCCCGGCTCGCACAGTTCGCGACCGTGCGGACCACCAGCACCGGCGGCGGCTTCGCGACCGAGCTGTCCGCGCGCGTCGACGGCACGGCCACCTCCGGCTCCGTGAGCGGGGACGCCGTGGTCGCCGAGGCGCGCAAGTACCTCGGCCTCCCCTACGTCTGGGGCGGCACCGACCCGACCAAGGGCATGGACTGCTCCGGCCTGGTCCAGGTCGTCTACAAGAACCTCGGCTACGACCTGCCGCGGGTGTCCAACCAGCAGGCGAAGGCCGGCACGCCGGTCGCCAGCATGGCCGAGGCCCAGCCCGGCGACCTGATCGCGTGGGACAACTCCAGCCGCAACAACGGCGTCGACCACATCGCCATCTACATCGGCGGCGGCAAGATGATCGAGGCCCCGCGCACCGGCCTCGACATCCGCGTCGTCGACGTCCCGTCCACGCCCGACGTCATCCGCCGGATCATCCAGCCCGGCAGCGGTGCCACCGGCGCCTCGGCCGCGGCACCGGTCGCCACCCGCGCGGCCTCCGGGACGCCGTACGCCGACCTGATCAACGCCGCCGCGGCCCGCACGGGCGTCCCCGGCAACCTGATCGCCGCCGTCGCGAAGCAGGAGTCCGGCTTCGACGCGAAGGCCGTCAGCCCCGCTGGCGCGCAGGGCCTGATGCAGCTGATGCCCGGCACCGCCAAGGGCCTCGGCGTCACCAACCCGTTCGACCCCGCGCAGGCGATCGACGGCGGCGCGCGGCTGCTGCGCTCGCTGCTCGACAAGTTCGGGCGCACCGACCTCGCGCTGGCGGCGTACAACGCCGGAGCCGGCGCCGTCTCCCGCTACGGCGGCATCCCGCCCTACAAGGAGACGCAGAACTACGTCCGCAACGTGATGGCGATGGTGAGCTGATGAGCATCACTCCGTTCCTGCCGGGCCTCCCGGCCCCGGTCCCCACCGACGGCGCTCCCGCCGCCACCGATCAGTCCGGCGACGCGGGTGTGGTCTTCGGCGACGCGCTCGCCGCGGCACTGCTCGCGACGGTGCCGTTGCCGGTCGCGCCGGTCCCGGTTCCGACGGCTCCGGTCGCCGCCGCATCGGCCGCCGCCCCGCTCGTCGGCGCGGTGATCACGCCCGTGGTCGCGCCGGTAGTGCCGAACGCGTCCCCGGCTCCCGAGCCGGCCGCGGCGCAGTCGGAGCAGCCGGAGCAGCCGGAGCAGCCGGAGCAGCCGGCCACGCCGACCGCGCCCGCGGCGGCGGCGAAAGCCCCGGTCACGGCGCTGTCCGCGCCGACCACCGACGACGACGCCACCGCACCTGCGCCGAAGGACCCGGCCCAGCCGCGCCTCGAGCCCGCCGCCCCGGCAACACCGGCAACCCCGGCAAACTCCCCGGCCCCCGACGCGACCGTCAGCGGCCCCACCGTCGTGGCCCCGCCGGTGCTGACCGGCGCCCGCCCCACCGTCGATCGGGCCGTGGTCCAGCAGGTCTTCCCCGAGGTCACCCGCCTGGTCGCGACCACTCCCACCGACCGGCCCGGCACGCACCGGATCACCCTGACCCTCCAGCCCGAGCAGCTCGGCGAGGTGCGGGTGACGCTGGTGGTCAAGGACGGGGCGGTGCAGGTCCGCCTGGCCGGCAACGCCGACGACCCCGCAGGCAGCGCCGCGGTGCACCGCGCGCTGAGCTCCGGCGTACCCGAGCTGCAGCGGCTCCTCGAGCGCTCCGGCGCCACCGAGGCCCGGGTGCTGGTCCGCGACCCGTTCAGCCCCGCCGCACCCCAGCCCACCGCGCCGAGTGCCCCTGTCGCCGCCACCAGCCAGACGAGCGGCAGCACGGTCTCGGCCGACGCCGGCCGCGACGGCGCCCGGGCCTGGAACCGCTCCTCGGACGACACCGACCAGCGCCGGCACCGGCGCGACGCACCCGAGCCGCTGCTCGTGCCACCCCCGACCACCACCCCCGCCGGTCAGCTCGACCGGACCCTGTGAGGAGCAAGACATGTCCGTCTCCAGCACCGAAGGCATCGGCGGCTACGGCGTGACCGGTACGGCGGCCACGGGCGCCACCGGCACGACCGGGACCTCGAAGACCGCCGACAAGGACATGTTCCTGCAGCTGATGGTCGCCCAGATGAAGTACCAGGACCCGCTCAACCCCACCGACTCCTCGCAGTTCCTCGCCCAGACGGCGCAGTTCACCGCCCTGGAGAAGATGCAGGACGTCGCCGACCAGACCGCGATGATGCTGAGCACCCAGCTGGCGTTCGGCGCGAGCTCACTGATCGGCCAGACCGTGCGGTGGTACGACGCCACCGGCGCCGAGCAGTCCGGAGTCGTGCAGGGCACGACGTACCTCAACACCGGCCCGGTCCTCAGCGTCGACGGCAAGTCCGTCGCCGTCACCGACGTCATCAGCGTCGGCACCGCACCCACGATCCAGGCGCCCACCACCAGCGGTGGTGGCACCTACGTGCCGCCCAGCGGCACCCCGTCCACCACCGCCCGACCCGCCTGACCCGCAGAAGGAGAACCACCATGCTTCGCTCGCTCTTCGCCGGCATCTCCGGCCTCCGCGTCAACCAGACCATGCTCGACGTCACCGGCAACAACATCGCCAACGCCAACACCACCGGGTTCAAGTCCAGCACCACCGTCTTCTCCGACACCCTCAGCCAGATGCTCACCGCCGCCTCGGGCGGCAACACCGAGCGCGGCGGCACCAACCCGATCCAGATCGGCCTCGGCGTCCAGCTCGCCGCGACCATGGCCAACTTCGGCCAGGGCTCCGCGCAGCTGACCGGGCGGCCGACCGACGTGATGCTGCAGGGCGACGGGTTCTTCGTGCTGCGCGACGGCGCCGAGAACGTCTACACCCGCGCCGGCGCGTTCACCTTCGACCAGAGCGGTGTCCTCGTGGCGCCCAGCGGGATGCGGGTCCAGGGCTACGCCCTCGACGCCACCGGTGCGCCCACCGGCGGCGCGGTCGACGTCGACCTGAACATGATCAACGGCTCGCTGCCGGCCGGCGTCGAGCTGACGTCGTACTCGATCGGCGCCGACGGCAAGGTCCGCGGCGTCTTCTCCGACGGCGTGCAGCGCGACATCTGCCAGCTGGCCGTCGCGGACTTCACCAACCCGATGGGCCTGGAGAAGATCGGCGACACCGCCTTCCGCGAGTCCGCCAACTCCGGCGCCGTGCAGCTCGGCGTCGCCGGCCAGGGCCAGCGCGGCCAGATCATGGCCGGTGCGCTGGAGATGTCGAACGTCGACCTGTCGGCCGAGTTCACCAACCTGATCCTCGCCCAGCGCGGCTTCCAGGCCAGCTCGCGGGTGATCACCACCAGCGACCAGGTGCTCGAGGAGCTCGTCAACATCAAGCGCTGACCGGCCCCGCCGGGATAGTCCCTGCTCAAAAGCACCGCGACCCGCGAGAAACCGGTGCTTTTGGTCAGGGACTATCGCAACCGGCCGATCAGACCTGCGGAGCGCCACGGACGGCACTCCTTCCCAAGCATTGCCACAGCCACGCACACGGAGGTGCCGCGGTGATCTCGCTGACCCGACTCTCGGGGACGACGTTCCTGCTGAACGCCGACCTGATCGAGCGCGTCGACTGCACCCCGGACACCGTGGTGACCCTGGTCGACGGCACCAAGTACATCGTGGCCGAGTCCCTCGACGAGGTGCGCGACGCCGTCATCGACTACCGCGCGGCCATCGTGGCGCGCGCGGCGCTGCCCGACGCGTCCTCGGTCGCGCCGGTACGTACGCGCCAGGGCCGACTGGCCGCCGTACCCCCGCGAGGAGTGACCCCGTGAAGGACATCGCAACCCCGGTCGGCATCGTCGTCGGCCTGGTGATCATCGTCGCGGCCAACGTGCTCGAGGGCGGCAACCCGATGAGCCTGCTGCTGCTGCCGCCGATGCTGCTGGTGCTGGGCACGACGATCATGGTCACCGTCGCGGGCGGCACGATGAGCGACGCCAAGACCGCGATCACGGACATGAAGCGTGCGTTCACCGGCTCGGTCGAGCCGGCCGAGGCGCTGGTGCCGCAGGTCGTCTCGCTCGCCGAGCGGGCCCGCCGGGAGGGCCTGCTGGCCCTCGAGGACAGCCTGCGCGAGATCGACGACCCGTTCCTGGTCAAGGGCGTCACGATGGCGATCGACGGCACCGACCCCGAGGACGTGCGCGACATCCTCGAGGCCGAGCTGCGCGCCAAGAAGCGCGACGACAAGCAGTCCGCCAAGTTCTTCGGCGACGCCGGCGCCTACGCGCCGACCATCGGCATCATCGGCACCGTCATGGGCCTGGTGCACGTGCTGGAGAACCTGGCCACGCCCGACGAGCTCGGACACCTGATCGCCGGCGCCTTCGTCGCCACCCTGTGGGGCGTCATGTCCGCCAACGTGATCTGGCTGCCGATCTCGAGCCGGCTCAAGCGGCTCGGCGAGCTGGAGTGCGCACGGATGGAGGTCGCCATCGAGGGCGTCGCCGCCATCCAGGCCGGCGCCAACCCGCGCCTGGTCGCGGAGAAGCTGCGCTCCCTGCTGCCCACCGGCACCGTCGAGCGCGAGGCCGCCTGATGTCGGCCGGCAAGGCGGGCAAGGGCGCCGGGCCGCCCCGCCGGCGCCACCACGAGGAGGAGCACGACGAGCACGGCGGCGGGCACGAGCGCTGGCTGGTGACCTACGCCGACATGGTGACCCTGCTGATGGTGCTGTTCATCGTGATGTTCGCGATGTCGACCGTCGACGAGAAGAAGTACGAGCAGCTCAAGGAGGGGCTCGCGATCGGCTTCGGCCGCGAGCAGTCGATCCTCAACGGCGCCAGCCCGGTCAGCAACGCCAAGGGCGCGAACGACCCGGGCGAGGCGTCGTACGAGATGCTGATGGCGCAGGTCCCCGAGGCCCAGCGCGAGACCGTCACGAAGCTCCTGCAGGAGTCGGACCGGCTCAGGAACGAGCGCACCCAGGGTGCCGCCCGTGCCGAGGTCGACCGGCTGCTGAAGGTCTGGAAGAGGATCGACAAGGCGCTGCGCGACCAGGGGCTGCGCGACGACGTCCGCGCCACCATCGACGAGCGTGGCCTGGTCGTCAGCCTGGTCTCCCAGCACGTCGTCTTCGAGCCCGACATGGCCGAGCTGACCGAGCGCGGCCGCCGCGTCGTGGACACCATCGCACCGGTGCTGGCCGAGCTGACCGAGCCGATCGAGCTCGACGGGCACACCAACCAGGAGCCGGTGAAGCCGCGGTACTACCCCTCCGACTGGGAGCTGTCGCTGGCCCGGGCCGCCAATGTGCTGCACCGGCTCGAGGACAGCCACGCCATCCCGGCGCGCCGGCTGCGCGCCACCGGCTTCGGGCACACCAAGCCCCTGGTCGACCCGGCCCGGCGGGGCTCGCAGCGGGTCAACAAGCGCGTCGACATCCTGGTGCTCAGCCAGCAGCCGGCCGAGACCCGGGCCCTGATGGGTGAGGCGTACGCCGAGCTGCGCCGCGAGGCCGGCCTCGACGGACTGCCCGTCGACCCCGCCGGCGACGGCACCGGCTCCGAGCCGGCCGCCGCAGGTGTACCGATCCGCACCAAGGACAGCACCGACAGCAGCACCGACAGCAGGGAGGACCAACCGTGACCACGACCATGAACCCGCCCGCGGCCGCCGCGGAGAACGCGGCCGCCAAGGGCGGCAAGGGCCGCATGATCGGCATCGCCGTCCTCGTCCTGGCCCTGCTCGGCGGCGGCGCCTGGTTCTTCGTCCTCAAGCCGAGCGGCGAGACCGCGCCCAAGCCGGGCGAGGTCGTCTCGCTCGAGGCGATCCAGGTGAACCTCGCCGGCGGCCACTACCTGCGCCTCGGCATGGCGCTCCAGCTGACCGAGGGCACCAAGGAGGCCGACGGCAGCAAGGCGCTCGACGCCGCCATCACCGTGTTCAGCGGCCTCCCGGTCGGCGAGGTCAACAAGCCCGACGTCCGCGAGGCCCTGCGCAAGCAGCTGCTCGACCGGCTCAAGGAGCGCTACGACCACGAGGTGATGGAGGTGTACTTCACCGAGTACGTCACCCAATGATCCCTCTATCCGTTCGATCGAACGGATAGAGGGACTCGGAGCCGGTCGGAGTCCCCCGGACCGTTCGATCGAACGGTTCGAGGGGCAGACGGCCCCGCACGCGGCCCGGCCCGGGACCCTCCCCGGGACCCTCCGTAGTCCGAACGGACCACGGGACCCTGACCGCCCGGCGTCCCGATGACCCCTCAGGTCGGCTCCGGCCGCGACGATGGGCTCGTCGTGACCCTCCAGCGGCCGCGCCGCCGACCCCGCACGGCCGAACCCACGCCGTACGACTTCCGGCGACCCATCCAGCTCTCGCGCGAGCACCAGCGCACGCTCCAGCTCGGGTTCGACAGCTTCGCGCGCCAGGCGACGACGGTGTTCACCAGCTCGCTGCGCACGGTGTGCACGGTGACCCTGGCGGGCATCGAGCAGCGCACCTACGCGGAGTACGTCGACAGCCTGGGCCCCTCGACGTACATGACGCTGTTCACGGCGGACCCGATCCCCGGCACCGGCGTGCTGGAGATCCCGCTGTTCGCGACCATGTCGTGCCTGGACCACATGCTCGGCGGGCCCGGCTCGGACGAGCAGCCGGACCGGCCGCTGACCGAGATCGAGGACGGCGTGATCCGCGGCCTGGTCGAGCGCCTGCTCGGCGAGATGCGCTACGCCCTCGACGGGATCGTGACCCTCGAGCCGAACGTCACCGGTGTCGAGTACAGCCCCCAGTTCGCCCAGGTCGCCAGCGCCGCCGACGTGATGGTCGTGGTCACCCTCGAGCTCAAGATCGGCGAGCGGGCGCACCGGGTCTCGGTGTGCCTGCCGTTCAGCGGCCTGCTCCCCCACCTCGCCAACGCCACCGGCAACGGTGCGGTCTCCGAGCGGGAGCGGGCGCAGCGCGCGCACTCGGCGCAGCTGCTGCAGGACCAGTTCCAGCGGGTCCCGGTGTCGGTGTCGGTGCGCTTCCGCCCGATCCCGGTCGACCCGGCGACGCTGGCCGACCTGCGCCCCGGATCCGTGCTCCGGCTCACCCACCCGGCGTCCGCGCCGCTGGACGTGACCGTCGCCGGCAACACCTTCGCCCATGCCACCCCCGGCGCCCGTGGCCAGCGCCTCGCCGCCCTCATCGTCACCACGCCCGAGGAGTCCTGATCCCCATGACCGATGTGCTCGACCCCACCCTGCTCGCCGAGGCCGTCGCGGTCGCCGCGGCCGCGTCCCTCCCGGCTGTCACGCCGCTGACGCCCGGCCCGGCGCAGCCCGGCTCGCCGCACGTCACCGCGGCCTTCGCGGGCGGCGCGATCGCCGAGCTCGACGGCGGCGTGCCCGGCAGCGTCGTGGTCCTCGTCGGCACCGAGCTGGTCGAGGCCCTCGCGAGCAGCCCGATCGGCGCGCTCGACGTGGCCGCCGCCGTCCAGCCGGCCCTCGACGCCGCCGCCCGCCGGCTCGGCGCCCACGCCCGCGGCGCCCGGACCCTCGACCTCGACGTGGAGGGGTACGACGTCACCGCCGAGCTCGGCGGCCCGTTCAGCGTGGTGCCGCTCATCGGCGCCGGCATCGCGGCCGCCGTCCTGGTCCCCGAGGCCACCCTCGCCGGTGCCCGCGAGCCTCTGGACGTCGAGGAGGTTGCGCAGCAACCGTCACGAGACGACGCAACCAACCTCGTCGAGGAGGCACCGTTCGTGCCCGCCTTCTCGGCGGCCGCCGCACCGCCGCGCGGCCTGGAGCTGCTCCAGGGCGTCGACATGGAGGTCACCGTCGAGCTCGGCCGCACCCGGATGACCGTGCGTGACCTGCTCGCCCTGACCCCGGGCGCCGTCCTCGAGCTGGACCGCGCCGCCGGCAGCCCCGCCGACCTGCTCGTCAACGGCCGTCTCGTGGCCCGCGGCGAGGTCGTCGTGGTCGACGAGGACTTCGGCCTGCGGGTCACCGAGATCCTCGACGCGAACGCCGCGGTCTGACGCCGATGTCCGACAGCATCAGCCTCGGAGAGCTGGCCGTGCGCCTGGTCGGCTCGCTGGCGCTCGTCGTCGGGCTGCTGCTGCTCATCGCCCGCTTCGCCAACCGCCGGTTCAAAGCCCCCGCCGGTGCGGCGATCCAGGTCGTGCAGCGCCAGACCCTCGGTCGCGGCCAGGGCGTCGCGGTGGTCTCGGTCGGCACCCGGATCCTCGTGCTCGGCACCACCGAGCAGCAGATCACGCTGCTGGCGGAGGTCGAGCCCGACGAGGTCGGCCTGGACCTGACCCCGCCCGACCCGGAGTCCGAGCCGATCGACGTACCGTCCACCGCGGCGAGCCCGACCGGAGCCCTCAGCGGCTCCGTGCTCTCCCCGCAGACCTGGAAGGACGCCATGGCCGCCGTCACCGGGAAGCGGGCGTCGTGACGACCCTGTCCCTCGCGCTGACCCGGGTCGCGCTGGTCGTCGCCGACCCGAGCGGGCCCAAGGGGCCGAACGGGCCCGGCAAGGGCGGCGTCACCGTGCAGATCGACCTGTCGGGGATGACCGACAAGCCGAGCAACAGCCTGCTGGTGTTCCTCGCCCTGACCCTGCTCAGCCTGCTGCCGGCCATCGTGCTGACCTGCACCAGCTTCACGAAGGTGCTCGTCGTGCTCGGCCTGACCCGCAACGCGCTCGGCCTCCAGCAGACCCCGAACAACCAGGTCCTCGCCGGCCTGGCGCTGTTCCTGAGCCTGTTCATCATGTCGCCGGTCCTCTCGCAGGTGAACAGCGACGGCGTGCAGCCCTACCTCGACGGCGACAAGACGACCTCAGCCGCCTTCCACGACGGCATGGAGCCGCTGCGGGAGTTCATGCTCGACAACACCGACGACGGCGAGCTGCAACTGCTCACCAGCGTCGCCGACCGCAAGCTGCCCGAGAACCGCGACGACGTCTCGACCGCCACCCTGATCCCGGCGTTCGTGCTGTCCGAGCTCAAGGACGCCTTCGTCATCGGGTTCATCATCTTCATCCCGTTCCTGGTCATCGACATCGTCGTGAGCGGGGCGTTGATGAGCCTGGGCATGATGATGATGCCGCCGGTGATGGTGTCCCTGCCGTTCAAGCTGTTGCTGTTCGTGATGGTCGACGGGTGGGCGCTGATCATCAAGGCGCTCGTCGCGTCGTACGGGACGGGTTAGCTGCGATGACCGACACCGCGATCATCGAGATCGCCCTCAAGACCATGCTGGTGGCGCTCAAGCTGTCGGCGCCGATCCTCGCGACCTCGCTGGTCATCGGCTTCGCCATCTCGCTGTTCCAGTCGATGACCCAGATCCAGGAGTTCACGCTGTCGTTCGTGCCCAAGCTGGTGGGCGTCGGCCTCGCGCTGCTGTTCTGCGGCAACTGGATGCTGCACACCCTGATGGCCTTCACCCGCGAGCTGTTCGACCTGCTCCCGGGCCTGCTCGCCTAGGCCGACCGTGGTCCTCTCCGTCGACGGTGCCGCGCTCAGCGCCCTGCTGCTCGCCTCGGTGCGGGTGGTGGCGTGGCTGGTCGTCGTACCCCCCTTCGCGACGCGGGGGATCCCGACCATGGCCAAGGTCGTGCTGGCGCTCGGGCTGTCCCTGGCGATGGCGCCGACGCTCGCCACCCAGGACCTGCCCGGTACGACGCCCGGGCTCGTCATGGCCACCGCGGCCCAGGCCCTGATCGGCCTGGGCATGGGATACGTGACGATGCTGCTGTTCTCGGCGATCGGCGCCGCCGGCTCGCTGGTCGACGTGTTCGGCGGCTTCGCGCTGGCCGCGGCGTGGGACCCGCTGGCGATGAACTCCAACACCGTCTTCGGCCGCTTCCACCAGCTGCTCGCGACCGCGCTGCTCGTCGTGTCGGGCGGGCACCTGATCGTGGTCGGCGGGCTGCTCAGCACGTTCAAGTACCTGCCGCTGACCGGCATGCCCGACGTGTCCAGCTGGGACGGCGTGCTGCTGACGGCGTTCTCGATGTTCTTCACCGTCGCGGTGCAGATGGCGCTGCCGATGATCGCGGTGCTGTTCGTCGCCGACCTCGCGCTGGCGCTGCTCACCAAGGTCGCACCCCAGCTCAACGCGCTGAGCATGATGTTCCCGGCCAAGGTCGGCATGACGCTGCTGCTGCTCGGCCTGTCCTTCCCGATGCTGCCCGGCGCGCTCGACCGTCTCGTCACCTACGCCAACCAGGCGATGGCGACCATGGCCGGAGCGGGGTGATCGTCGGTGGCCGGTAGCGAGGAGAAGACCGAGAAACCGACTCCCAAGCGGAAGAAGCAGGCCCGCAGGGACGGCCAGGTCCCACGCACCCCCGAGCTCGGCGGCTGGCTGGGCCTCCTGGTCGCCTCCCTGGCGATGGGCCCGCTGCTCGACCACGAGCTCGGCGCGCTGCGCACCATGATGGCCACCTCGCTGCGCTCCGCCTCGGACCCGTCCGTCTCGTTGGCGCTCACCCTGCTCGGCGACGCCGGGCGTCACGTGTTCGTCACCCTGCTCGCGCTGGGCTCGATGATGCTGGTCGTCGGCGTCGTCTCGGCCCTGGCGCAGGGCGGCTTCTTCCTCTCCCCCAAGCTCGCCAAGCCCGACCCCAAGAAGCTCGACCCGTTCAAGGGCGCGAAGCGACTGTTCGGCCCGCACGCCGTGTGGGAGGGCGTGAAGGTCCTCGGCAAGAGCTCGGTCGTCGCGTTCCTCGCCTGGGGTGCGGTGAAGTCGATGATGCCGCTCGTCGGCGGGCTGCTGCCGATCGGCGTCGTGCTGCACCAGGTCACCGCCGAGGTCTCCCGGCTGCTGCTCACCGTGGCCGTCGCGGGCCTGGTCATGGCGGCCGCCGACTACGCCATGATGCGGCGCCGGATCGGCAAGCAGCTGCGAATGAGCCACAGCGAGATCAAGCAGGAGCACAAGCAGGCCGAGGGCGACCCCATGGTCAAGAGCGCCATCCGCGCCCGCCAGATGGCCGCGGCCCGCAACCGGATGATCGCCGACGTGGCCACCGCCGACGTACTGCTGGTCAACCCCACCCACGTCGCGGTCGCCCTGCGCTACGACCCCGAGCAGGGCGCACCCCGGGTGGTCGCCCGCGGTGCCGGCGCGATCGCCGCCCGGATCCGTGAGGTGGCCGCCGAGGAGCGGGTTCCGCTCGTCCAGGACGTCCCGCTGGCCCGCGCGCTCTACCGGCACTGCCAGGTCGGCCAGGAGATCCCCCGCGAGCTGTGGGCCGCGGTCGCGCAGGTGCTGGCGTTCGTGCTCAGCCGCCGGCACGCGGGCCAGTACGGCGGCGAGCACCGCACTCCTCGTCGTACCGACGACCTGCCGGAGGTGCTCGCCCTCTCCCGCCGCCGGCGGGCCGCGGAGGGTGCATGAATCCCCGGCCGACCGGGGATTCATGCAGCACGTCAACCGCTCATCCCCAGCCCACACCTGCCGATGGAGCCAGCGACGCCAGGACGGCGCCACCCCGCAGTGCCACGGACGGCGCGACCGGTCGAGAGGCTGTACCCGCCGCATGTCCCTGAAGTCGCTGACCCGGCTCGGTGTCCCCCTGGGCATCGTGCTGATCGTCGTCATGCTGGTCGTGCCGCTGCCCGCGGTGGTGCTCGACCTGATGATCGCGCTCAACATCACCGGCGCCCTGCTCGTGCTGATGGTCGCGATGTTCATCCACAAGCCGCTGGAGTTCTCGGCGTTCCCGTCGGTCATCTTGGTGATGACGCTGTTCCGGCTGGCCCTCAACGTGAGCGCGACCCGGCTGGTGCTGCTGGACGGGTACGCCGGCAAGGTCATCGACACCTTCGGCCACTTCGTCGTCGGCGGCTCGCTGATCGTCGGGCTGATCGTGTTCGCGATCCTGCTCGTCATCCAGTTCGTCGTGATCACCAACGGCGCGGGCCGTGTGGCCGAGGTCGGCGCCCGGTTCACGCTCGACGCGATGCCCGGCAAGCAGATGGCGATCGACGCCGACCTCAACTCCGGCCTGATCGACGAGGAGGAGGCCCGGCGCCGGCGTGCGGAGGTGCACGCCGAGGCGGACTTCCACGGTGCGATGGACGGTGCGTCCAAGTTCGTGAAGGGCGACGCCATCGCGGCGATCGTGATCACCCTGGTCAACCTGCTCGGCGGCTTCGCGATCGGCGTCGCCCAGTACGGCATGCCGTTCGGCGAGGCGATCAACACCTACTCGCTGCTCTCGATCGGCGACGGCCTGGTCTCCCAGATCCCGGCCCTCCTGCTCAGCGTCGCGACCGGCCTGATCGTGACCCGCGCGGTGGCCGACTCCGACATGGGCTCCGACATCGTCGGCCAGATCTTCCAGCGCAAGATGCCGCTGCGCGTCGCGGGCTTCGGCGCACTCGCGCTGTGCGCGATCCCCGGCCTGCCCAAGCTGCCGTTCCTGGTGGCCGGCGGGCTGATGCTGCTGGGCGCGAGCCGGATCGACGAGTCCGGCGGGGACCGTACGGCGGGCGCCGACGCGGACTCCGCGGCCGGCGAGCTGGCCCAGGTCCCCGACACCCCGGAGGCGCTGGTCGCCGAGATCCGGGTCGACCCGCTCGGGCTCGAGCTCTCCGCGGACCTGATCGACCTCGTCGACAGCCGCTCCGGCGGCGACCTGCTCGACCGGGTCAAGGCACTGCGCCGCAAGGTGGCCGGCGAGCTCGGGATCGTGATCCCGCCCGTGCGCACCCGCGACAACCTCGAGCTGCCGGCGAACACCTACGCGATCACGCTGTACGGCGCCGAGGTGGCCCGCGGCGAGGCGCCGCGCGGCACGGTACTGGCGATCGGCGAGTTCCTCGGCTCGCTGCCCGGGACCCCGACCCGCGAGCCGGTCTTCGGCCTGGACGCGAAGTGGATCCCGGCCGAGCTGCGGCACCAGGCGGAGATCGGCGGCGCGACCGTCGTCGACCGCGCCTCGGTGGTCACCACCCACCTCGCCGAGGTCGTGCACCAGCACGCGAGCCGGCTGCTCGGTCGCGAGGACGTCCGGCTGCTCACCGACGTCGTCAAGCGCACCCACCCGGTCGTCATCGAGGAGCTCACCCCGGTCCAGCTGTCGCTCGGCGAGGTGCAGCGGGTGCTGCGCGCCCTGCTGGAGGAGCGGATCCCGATCCGCGACCTGGTCCGCATCTTCGAGGCGCTGTCGGTTCGCGCCGCGCTCAGCAAGGACCTCGACGGCCTGGTCGAGGCCGCCCGGGCCGCGCTCGAACCGGCCCTCGCGGCCTCCTTCGTCACCGACGGCGTGCTGCACGCGATCAGCTTCGACCCGCTGCTCGAGCAGCACATGCTCGAGGGCCTGCGCCCGACCGAGCAGGGTGCGGTCGTCGTCCTCGACCCGGACGTGGCCCAGCGGGTGCTGCTCGGTCTGGCCCAGGCGGCGCAGTCGGCCGAGAACACCGACGTACGCCCGGTGCTGGTCTGCGCACCGGCGCTGCGGGCCGCCGTACGCCGCCTCGTGGCGCCGACCGTCGAACGCCTCCCCGTCTTCTCGTACGCCGAGCTCGGCGCGGCCCACGAGGTCCGCTCGGTGGCCGTGGTGTCCGCGACCGGGGCCCGCCCCGCACTCGGAGCAGGAGTCTAGAAGGTGGTCCTCCCATGATGCTCGACCTGCACGTCTTCGTGCTCGCCGCCCTCGTCGCCTCCCCGGCCGGCTATCTCGCCGCGCACGGTGAGCTGAGCCTCGACGAGGCGCTCACCCGGCTGCTCGTCGTGATGGTGGGCGCCACGGCGGCCGCGGTCGTCGTCCGCGCGCTGTGGCCGCTGCTCGCCGGACCGGGCCCGGAGCCGCTCGAGGCCACGGTCGAGGACCTGGCGCGGCGGGGGCTGGCCCCGGAACCGTCGGTCGAGCCGGACCTCCTCGACGACCTGTTCGGCTTCGAGGGGTCGTTCGAGGACCTCGGCGCGGACCTCAGCCCACTGCCGGAATGACCCACTCCAGCACGGTGCCCTGATCGGGCGCCGAGCTGAGCAGCAGGTGCCCGCCGAGTCCCTCGGCCCGCGCCCGCAGGTTGCCGGTGCCGTTGCCGGTCGACCCCGCCGCCGGGTCGAAGCCCCGGCCGTCGTCGACCACGCGCAGCCGGAACCACGCCGAGGACGCGGTCAGCTCGACGGTGACGCTGCTCGCCGCGGCGTGCCGGGCGACATTGGACAGCGCCTCGCGCAGCGTGCCGAGGACGTGGCTGCCGGCCTCGGGGGCCAGCGCCCGGTCGACGGGGCCCTGGATGCGCAGCAGCGGCTGGAAGCCCAGGACCGGGGCGTACTCCGTCAGCAGTGCCCGCACGTCGTCGAGCAGGGGCCGGCCGGATCCGGTGCCGAGCTCGAAGATCACCGAGCGCAGCTCCTTGATCGCGCCGTCGAGCTCGCCGATCGCACCGTCGACGCGGGTGCGCAGCTCGGCGGGGTCGAGGTCACGGGCGCCCTGGAGCTGCATGCCGGTCGCGAACAGGCGCTGGATGACCAGGTCGTGGAGGTCGCGCGCGATCCGGTCGCGGTCACGGGCCACCAGCAGCTGGGCCCGCTCCCTCAGCGCCTGGCGCCGGTCGAGGATCAGGCCGAGCTGGGCCGCGGTGACCGACACCAGGTCGAGCATGATGTCGCGCAGTGACGGCGTCTCCTCCGCGCGGTCGACGAGGATCGCGCCGGGGCCGGAGAGCCGGGTGTGCACGGGTACGACGAGCGTCGTGCGGTGGTGGTCGTGCGGGAGCCGCTCGGGCACCCGCGACGTGGTCACCTCACGGATCTGGTCGGCGTACCGCTCGACGACGCGCGGCGCCGCCATCGTGTCGCCGGCGACCTGGCGGACCTCGAGCAGGCCGGCCTCGACGCGGACATAGGCCACCAGCCGGGCCCCGCACAGGTCGCGCAGCGAGACCACGAGCTCGTCGAGGGCCTCCTCGACGCTGGTGGTCCCGGTCAGGTCGCGGCCCACCTCGCCGGTGCCCGCGAGCCAGCGGCGCCGCCACTCGACCTGCTCGTAGGTGCGGGCGTTCTCGATCATGGTGCCCGCCGCGCGGGCGAGCGCCTCGACCAGCGCCTGGTCGGTCGCGCTGAACTCCGCGCCACCGCGCTTGTTGCCGAGGTAGAGGTGCCCGAACGCCTGGTCGCGCACCAGCACGGGCGCACCGAGGAAGCGGTCGATGACCGGGTGGCTCTGCGGGAACGAGCCCGTCGACACCGGGTGGTCGGCGACGTGGTCGACCCGGATCGAGCGTCGCTCCCGCGGCACCAGCCCCAGCAGCCCGTGGCCCTCCGGCATCCGGCCGATCTGGTCGAACTGCTCTCCCACGGCGGCGTTGGGCACCAGGTCGATGAACTCGCCCTGGTCGTCGACGATCCCCAGGACGCCGTACTCGGCGTCGGTCAGCTCGCAGGACGCCTCGACGATGCGGGTCAGCACGCCGCGCAGGTCCAGGTCGGACCCGATCGCCACCACCGCGTCGAGCAGTGCGCGCGCTTCCGCCGGAAGCTCGAGGTCCTGGTCCAGGTCCATCAGGTACCGATCCCCTCCCCAGCGATCGCCGACCTCCGAAGGCTATCCCTTTACTTTGTGGCGCCACCACCCGCGCATCCCGCTGATCGGCACCGGGACCCCCGTCCTGAGAATTGCGGGACGCCGGACCGGGCCCGCACGCAGGGAACCGTCACCAAACCGCGTGCTCGCGCGTTGGGAGGGCGACGCCGACGAAGGAGTGGACATGGGGCGCTGGCTGAGGATCGCGACGACGGCGCTCGCGCTGACCGTCCCGGGAGCGGTGCTGCCCGCGGCCCAGGCGGCCGACCCGCCCGTGCGGATCACGTTCACCACCCAGCCGAAGGTGACCTTCTCGACGGGGCTGACGGGGGTCGGCGCGGTCACCTTCGCGGCCTGGCGGGTCTCGCGGCCGTCCACCGTCACCGTCCGCATTCTCGACGCCGAGGGCACCGTGGTCCGCACCCTCGTCGAGGGCCAGTCGGTCCGCGACGCCTCCGACGAGCCGTGGTACTTCAAGGACGCCGCCGGCCAGGACGTGCCGGAGGGCGACTACACGATGCAGGTGGAGGCCGTCGACAGCGACGGCAACCGCGACGTCGAGGACTACGCCATGCCGCTCGACCGGCACACCGTCGTACCGCTCCAGGGCGTCATCGCCGGCTTCACGTACTCCACCAATGTCACCATGTCCATCGCGCCGAAGCCCGGCATCACACTCGCCAACGCCAGGTTCCTGATCGCCGAGGACAGCTACACGGGGTACTGCGCGATCAGCGACGCCAAGACCCCCGGCTCCGGCGGTCGCATCCAGGCCACGGTCGACGTGTCGGACTGCGGCGACCACGTCGGACACGCGGGCGCCTTCTTCGAGTTCACCGACCGGATCGGTGCGAAGCAGAAGGGCTACACCCCGATGATCCCGGTGCGCGTGGCCGACCGCAGCGCGCCGGTCGTCACGTTGGCCCCGTACGCGCCCGCGTCGCAGACGCTGCACCTGCGGAATCCCGGGACCTACGAGACCAGCAAGCTCACCTACTGGGTGCGCGACGCCAGCGCCCTGGCCAGCCAGACCTACCAGATCCGCAACGGCTTCGGCATCACCATCGCCTCCGGCACCCTGACCGAGGGCGGCGGCGTGGGGCCGGACGCACTGACCCGGGTGTTCGACCTGCGCTGGAGCGGCACTCGCAACGACGGCAGCCCGCTGCCCGCCGGGCGCTACCGCGTCGTCACCCGCTTCACGGATGCAGGGGGCCATTCCGCGGCAGGCCCGGCCACGACCATCGACATCGACGCGACGATTCCGGGCGGGCTGGCCGCGACCCGGATCGACGGCTACAACTGGGAGGTCGTGGTGACCCCCAAGAGCGGTGAGGACGTCACCGGGGTCGCCGTCTCGACGGCCCCCGCGAACGACAACGACCCGCACCCGCAGGTCGCCGCGTACGACGCCGCCACGGGCACCTACCGCACCGTCGTCAGCCTGGCGAAGCGCAGTCCGGGAACCTATCCCGTCCGTGCCCTGATCACCCGCGGCACCGCGCCGACCGCCACGACCTTCACGACCGCCGACCAGGGCCTGGTCGTCCTCCCCGACACCGAGGCACCTGTCGTGACGCCTCCGACGACCACCCACCTCTACCTCCGTGCGCCCGACCAGTACGCCCCGAACAGCTTCGAGTTCGCCGTGAGCGACCAGTCGACGCTCCGGTCCTCCGACTTCCTGGTCAGCAACGCCACGGGGAGCGTGGTGGACCACGTCGTCACCGACGGCGCCGAAGGTCGCACGTCCTTCCAGTGGAACGGCACCGGGCCGCAGGGAGAGCGTCTCCCCGCCGGGGACTACGTGGTCCGCACGTCCTTCACCGACGCGGCCGGGAACGTGACGCCTGCCTCCACGACGGTGCGCCTCGACGACACGGTGCCGGCCACCATGGCCATCGTCGGCCGGACGGGCAACGCGTTCACGGTCGAGGTCACGCCCACGCCCGGGGTCTCACTGCACATCGTCGCTGTCTGGCTGCGCTGCTGCATGGAGGTCCCCAGGCTCGATCCGTCGACAGGCACGTATCGCGGCACCATCGATCTCACCGGCCAGCCCCCGGGCACCTATCAGCTCGACGGCGAGGTGAGTCGTGACACCCCGGGTGCGGGCGAGGGTCCGGGCGATGGCCAGGGCTGGTTCTATCTCGATCCCGTCACCGTCACGGTCACCGACTGACGGGTGGCGCAGCACGGCAGGGCCCAAGTCCACCGGGAACCGTCACCAATCCGGGTCCTCGCGCGTTGGGAGGGCGACGCCGCCGATGGGGACGGCCGACCAAGGAGTGGGGACATGGGGCGCTGGCTGAGGATCGCGACGACGGCTCTGGCGGTGACGACCGCGGCGACCGCGGCGGGCACCCTGCCCGCGGCCCAGGCCGCCGACCCCGCCGTGCAGATCACCTTCACCACCCAGCCGAAGGTCACCTTCGCGACGGGACTGACCCGGGACGACGGCACGAAGGGCGCGGCGGTCTCCGTCGCGTTCCGGGTGAGCCGTCCCGCGACGGTCACCGCCCGCGCCCTGGACGCCAGCGGCGCGGTGGTCCACACGTTCGCGACCGACGAGGCGGCCGGACTCGACCACGAGGTCGACTGGCAGTTCACCGACGCGGACGACGCCGCCCTTCCCGAGGGCGACTACACGCTTCGCGTCGAGGCCACCGACAGCGACGGCGGCCAGGACGTCGAGAGCTACCCGCTGCCGCTCGACCGGCACACCGTCGTACCGGCCCAAGGGGTCTTCAGCGGCACGACCTACGCCACCAACATCACCATGTCCGTCGGGCCGAAGCCCGGGGTCACGCTGCGCAGCGCGGAGTTCGTGGTGGGCGACGGCTACGGCACCGACCCGTGCGCCACGAGCGGCTCGCGGACCCCCGGCTTCGGCGGGCGCATCCAGGCGACCTTCAAGGTGTCCGACTGCGGGGCCTCCTCCCGTGACGCCGGGGCGGTGTTCGAGTTCACCGACCGGATCGGCGCCCAGCAGACGGGCTACACCGCCCCGATCCCGATCCGGGTCGCCGACCGGGTCGCTCCGGCACCGGCGCTCGCGCCGTCGTCGACGTCGTCGGACACCCTGTCCCTGCGCGACCCCGACCGGTACGAGACCAGCGGGACGACCTACTACGTGCGCGAGGCGGGCAGCATCGCCACGGCCACCTACGAGGTCCTCAACGCCATCGGCGCGCGGGTCGCGACCGGCACCCTGGTCGCGGAGGGCGCCGCGCCGACCGACGACAGCCACACCTGGCAGTACGCGCTGCGTTGGGCGGGCACCCGCAACGACGGCACCCGCCTGCCCGCCGGCCGCTACCGGGTCGCCACCAAGTTCACCGACGCGGCCGGGCTGTCCGCCGCCGGCCCCGCCGTGACGCTGGTCCTCGACCCGACCATCCCCGGCACCCTGGCGACGACCCGGATCGACGGCTACCAGTGGCAGGTCGTGGTCACCCCGAAGACCGGCGCCGGGGTCACCGGCGTCACCGTGTCGACCTCCCCCGCTGACGCCGACCCGGCCACCGGGAACCTGCTGCCCCTGACGTACGACGCCGGCACCGGCACGTACCGCACGGTGCTCAGCCTGGCCGGCCGACCGGACGGCAGCTACCCGCTCCGCGCGCTGATCACCCGGGGCACCGGTGCCGCGGCCACGACCTTCACCACCGCCGACCAGGAGCTCGTCGTGCTCCCCGACGAGACGGCTCCCGCGGTCACCCTGCCGACCAACAGCCGGCTCTACCTCGGCCTGCCCGGCCAGTACACCGCGGGCACGTTCACCTTCTCCGTGAGCGACCAGTCCGGAGTCCGGTCCTCCGACTTCGTCGTCAACGACACCGCGGGGAACGTGGTCGACCACGTCGTCGCCGAGGGCGGCGAGGGCCGCACCTCCTTCACCTGGGACGGCACCGGCCCCGACGGCGAGCCGCTGCCTGGCGGCGACTACGTCGTCAGCACCACCTTCACCGACGAGCACGGCAACGAGGCCCCTGCCTCCGCGCCGGTGCACCTCGACGACACCGTGCCGGCGACGCTCGCGGTCGTCGGACGGACGGGCAACCTGCTCACGGTCGAGGTCACGCCCACGCCGGGGGTGAAGGTGCACGCCGCCGGCGTCGCCGTCATCGGGAGCAGCTGCTGCAACAAGGCCCTGGAGCTCGACCCGGCCACCGGCCGCTTCCGGGCCACCGTCGACCTCGACGGGCGCCCGACCGGCACCTACTACCTCACCAGCCTGGTCGTCCGGGACACCCCCGGCGCCGCTGAGCCGTACGGCTACGTCTGGAGCGCGCCGATCCCGGTGACGGTCAGCCACTGACCGTCACGGGACCCCGCTCAGAACCGGCGCAGCTGGTACAGCCCGCGCGTGCGAGCCACGACCGTGCCCTCCTCGTCGGTGACCTCGGCGACCAGCTCGAAGTCGGACTTCCCGCGCTCGGCGTACTCCGCCAGGATCCGCTGGATCTCGTCGTCCTCGAGCCGGGCACGCGAGACGACGTCGGTGGCGGCCGGGCGCAGGAAGTCGATGGTCATCGACTTGAGCAGCGGTACGCCGCCCTCGGCACTCAGCGAGGTGCTCGCGTAGAGACCACCGAGGACCTCGGCGACGGTGAACAGGGAGCCGGCGTACGCCGTGCCGAAGTGGTTGACGTTGGGCCCGGCAGGCAGCCGCGCGGCCACCGCGTTGGCTCCGGCCTCGACCACCTCGACGCCCATGGCGTCAATGATCGGGATCATCGAGCGGACGTAGGTCGTGAGGTCGGCAGGCGTGGTCACGGCGCCACGCTACTGGCTCACCAGGGGCGCGGCGGCAGGTCCCGGATGTACGGCGCCAGCAGCGCAGCGGACTGCTCCACCGTGAGCACCTCGGACGGGTCGAGCGCGATGACCTGGCGCTTCGACTCGTCGATCTCCCACACGTCCTCGCCGACCAGGCGGCCCTCGTCGTCGTAGGGCCAGATCATGTGCTCGACGTTGGCGACCAGGTAGTGCGCGTCGGGGTCGACGGGCGCACCCGCGGCCACGAGCAGGGCGCCCGGAGTCTGCTGGTAGATGGTCGCGGTGGACACGATCATGTTGTCGCCGACGGCGATCTGCTCGTCGTCGGTGTAGAAGACGCACTGGGCCGTGCTCGACCAGTCCTCGTAGACCGCCTGGACGGCCTCGGCGCCGTCGAGCACGGTCTGGATGCCGAAGACGTTGAAGTGGTAGACGGGGTGCTCGACGGTCATGTCCGGGGCGAAGATCTCCTTCCAGCGCCCGGCCATCTCCAGGTTGCGGTGGCGGTCGTAGGCCTCCAGCAGCCAGCGGTGGCGCGGGTTGGTGGTCGTCTCCATCAGGCGATGGACGGCGGCATTGGTCTGGGTGATGTCGAAGCGGCTCATGGATCCACGATCGCGGCCGACCGTCCCACAGGTCTTGACATCCTGCGACCTGTTCTTGACCCTGTGCGACATGTCCCTGATCCGCGGCACCGCCCTCCAGGGCTACCCGGAGCTGGTCGGGGAGCTGGGCGGCGAGCTGCAACCGCTGCTCGACCTGGCCCACCTGCCGGCCGCCGCGGTCGGCGACCACGACAGCTTCATCAGCTACCGCAGCGTCGTGACCGCGCTCGAGGCGGCCGCCGCCGCGACCGGTGTCGACGACTTCGGCCGTCGCCTCGCCACCCGCCAGGGCATCGAGATCCTCGGTCCCCTGGGCGTCGCCGCCCGCACGGCCGGCACCGCCGGGGCGGCCCTGCAGGCCATCGAGCAGTACATGACCGTCTACTCCCCCGCGATCGCGATCACCGTGACCGCGCCGGCGGGCTCGCGGATCGCGCAGCTGGAGTGGCGGATCGTCGTACGTCGCGCGCCACCGCATCGCCAAGCGGCCGAGCTCGCGCTCGGCGTGGCCCTGCGCGTCTTCCGCCTGCTCGCCGGACCGGACTTCACGCCGCACTCGGTCCAGCTGCGGCACCAGCCGATGGGCGATCCGGCGGCGTACCGCGGCTACTTCGGCTGTCGGGTCGAGTTCGCCGCCGACCGGTACGGCTTCCGGTTCCCGGCCGCGATGCTGAACCGGCCGCTCGCCGACGACGGCGACGTGCACGCCCTCGCGCAGCAGTACCTCAGCACGATCGCGGTCCCCACCGCGTCGGCGACGGCCGACACGGTCGCCGAGCTGGTCCGGCACATGCTTCCGACCGGCACCCTCGACCTGGACCTGGTGGCCGGCCAGCTGGCCCTGCACCGGCGCACCCTGCAGCGCCAGCTCTCCGAGCACGGCACCTCGTTCGCCGCCCTCGTCGACCAGGTGCGCCGCGACGAGGCCGAGCGCTACCTGCGCGAGACCGACATGCCACTGGGCCAGCTGGCCGGCGTACTCGGGTTGAGCGAGCAGAGCGCGCTCTCCCGCGCCAGCCGGCGGTGGTTCGGCATGCCGCCGAGGCAGGTCCGGCAGGAGGCACGGAGGCTGTCGCAGCAGGTCAAGAACGAGGCGCACGAGGTCAAGACCTGATCGGGGCCCGGTTGCGACATTCAGGGGGTCCGCCAACCTCTCCGAGAGGAATCCCCATGGGTCACAGAAAGACCTCTCACGCCCTCGCGCTCGCCGGGCTGCTCGCCGGCGTCGTGACGTCGGCACTGGCCACCACTGCCGCACCGGCGTCCGCCGACGGGACGACCGACCGCGCGGCGTACGACGCCGGCTACCGGCTCGGCCTCGAGGCCTACCGCTACGGCCTGCCCCTGGTCACGACCGACGCCACCTTCCAGGCCCAGACGAGCGTGGACGTGCCGGACGACCGCGGGTTCGGGCCGGTCAACCGGCTCAACCCGGTCCGGTCGTTCATCACCCCCGAGGACCGCTCGGTGGTCGCGCCGAACCTCGACACCCTCTACTCGATCGCGTGGCTCGACCTCCGCGAGGAGCCGCAGGTGGTCCACGTGCCGAAGGTGAGGGACCGCTACTTCGTGATCCCGCTGATGAGCCCGTACACGGAGAACTTCGCCAACCTCGGCTCGGTCGAGCAGACACCGCCGGGCGACTACGCGATCGTCGGCCCGTCGCACGCCGACGCCCGCCTGCCGAAGCACGTGACGCGGGTCGAGTCGCCGTACGACCGGGTCTGGATCATCGAGCGGATCTACGCCGACAACGACGACCTCAAGGACCAGGCGAAGGTGCACCGGATCCAGGACGCCACGACGGTGACGCCGCTGAGCCGGTACCCGCGCCCTGCGAAGGCCGCCACGCCGAGCGACCCCGACACCACCGCCGCGCCCGTCCGGCTCCCCACCGGGATGGACTTCTACGACCGCCTCGGCGACCTGCTCGCGGCCTTCCCGCCGCCGGCCGCCGACGCACCGGAGCTGGCCGAGCTCGCCCGGATCGGCATCGGCGCGGGACGGCACCCGTCCACCGACGCGACGCTCGACGCCGACACCCGCGCGGGCATGGAGTCGGCGATCGCGGCCGGGCAGGCGACGGTCCTGCAGGACGCGATGGGCCTGTACGGACAGGGCTTCGCCCAGCACAACGGCTACCTGGTCACTCCGACCGGCAGCTACGGAACCGACTACCGGCTGCGCTCCGTCGTCACCCAGGTCGGCCTCGGCGCGCTTCGTCCCGAGCAGGCGATGTACCCGCTCGCCCTGCTCGACCGCACCGGCCAGCCGCTCACCGGCGCGAAGCGCTACGTCGTGCACCTCCCGGCCGACCAGCTGCCCCCGCTCACCGACACCGGATTCTGGTCGCTGACGCTGTACGACAACGACGGCTTCGTGGTGGCCAACGAGATCGACCGCTATGCGATCAACGACCGCACCGACCTGCACCGCAACGCCGACGGCTCGTTCGACCTCTACGTCCAGGCCACCCGGCCCAGCGACCCGGAGCAGGCGCAGAACTGGCTGCCCACACCGGCCGGCGGCTTCCGGCTGCTGTGGCGGATGTACGGAACCCAGACCACCGCGATCCCCGGGATCCTCGACGGGACCGGCTGGCGGGTCCCGGCGGTGCTGCCCGCGGGCTGAGGGACGCGCGCTCGGTCAGGCGACGTCGTACGTCGCCCGGCCGAGTCGCGGGTGCGCCGACCCCTTGAGCAGCACGTCGGCCACCAGGTCGACGTCGTCGATCATCGGCACGTGGCCGCACTTCGGCAGCGTCACGTGCTCCGCGTCCGGGAGGGCCCGCCGCGCGCGGCCGGCCTGGTAGGGCAGCAGCACCAGGTCGCGAGTGCCCCATGCGACCGTGACCGGGATGGCCGGGTCGATCGGGCGGTCGAAGGGGAAGCCGCCGTCGATGATGGTCTCCAGCGCCGGGCGGGCGTGCACCAGGCCGCGCAGATCGCCCAGCGCGGCGTCCGGGCCGAGCTTGTGGCCCTTGGTCATCAAGAGGCCGAAGGCGGCGGCTCGCCCGGGCGCGGTCGCCAGGATGGCGGGCGCGACCGGCTGCGCCAGGGTGGCGGCGCCGGTGAGCAGCGTGAACACGGCGCGGATGTAGGCGAAGTCGAGCTGGTTGCGCCAGAACCCGGCGGGCGCGAGCGTGGTCGCGCTGCTCACCAGGTCGTCGGCCGCGGCCTCGAGCGCGATCCGGCCGCCGAGCGAGTTGCCCGCGATGTGCGGGCGGTCGAGCCCCTGCTCGACGAAGAAGTCCTCGAGGATGTCGCGCAGGATGTCGCGCACCGGTCGTCCGTCGGGCACCAGCGCCGGGGACTCCCCGTGTCCCGGCAGGTCGATCAGCACGAGCTCGCGCTCTTCGGCGAGCCGGTCGACCAGCGGGTACCACGCCTGCCGGCGGTGGCCGATCCCGTGCACGAGCACGAGGGGCTCTCCGGAGCCGATCCGTTCATGGGCAAGCATGGCGACCTCGCTCTTCCCCGCACCGGCGCTGGTGCGGCAGATAGGTGCAACTGAGAGTTGCGGATACCGAGGGTATGGGACGTGCTAGCTGGGCGCAAGCACCTGTTCGCATCGGGTTCCGCCTCGGCGACGGCGAGGCGGCAGGGTCAGCTCCGGAGCACCTTGTCCATCGCCTTGCCGCGGGCGATCTCGTCGACGAGCTTGTCGAGGTAGCGGATCTTCTGCATCAACGGGTCCTCGACGTCCTCGACCCGGATCCCGCAGACGACGCCGGTGATGAGGGCGGCGGCGGGGTTGAGCTCGGCTGCGGCGAAGAAGTCCTCGAACGTCGTACCGGCGTCGAGGTGGGCCTGCAGCTCGGCCGGCGAGAACCCGGTCAGCCAGCAGATGGCCTCGTCGACCTCGGCCCGGGTGCGCCCCTTGCGCTCCACCTTGGTCACGTAGTGGGAGTGGACCGACGCGACGGTCGTCGAGAAGATACGGTGCACGCAGTGCAGCGTAGTTGAGGAAGAGGTGCCTCCAGCGTGGTCGTCGAGCCGGTCCGACCACGCACGAGCCCTGCGGTCGTCGTGGCGATGCTGTCGTGCTGCGGCATCGTGGTCTCGCTCCAGCAGACCCTGCTGCTGCCCCTCCTGCCGGACCTCCCCCGCCTGCTCGGTACGTCGGCCGACAGCGCCTCCTGGCTGGTGACCGCGACCCTGCTCAGCGGAGCGGTCGCGACGCCGACGATCTCGCGGCTGGCCGACATGTACGGCAAGCGCCGGATGATGGTCGTCTCGCTCGGGGTCGCCGTCGGCGGCTCGTTGCTCGGCGCGCTCAGCCAGCAGCTGCCGCTCCTGATCGGGGCCCGCGCACTGCAGGGCGTCGGCGTCGCCCTCATCCCGGTCGCCATCGCGATCATGCGCGACGAGCTGCCCCGCGACCGGGTGCCGCTCGGCGTGGCCCTGATGAGCGCGACCCTCGCCATCGGCGCGGGCGTCGGGCTCCCGCTGTCGGGGCTGATCGTGCAGCACATGGACTGGCACGCGTCCTTCTGGCTCACCGGCGTCGTCGGGATCGTGCTCATCGCCGGGACGCTGAGCCTGCTGCCCGAGTCGCCGGTGCGCACCAGCGGCTCCTTCGACCTGCGCGGCGCCGCCCTGCTGTCGGTGGCGCTGACCGCCGTCCTGCTCGCCCTCTCCAAGGGCGGCCAGTGGGGCTGGACCGCGGCGTCGACCGTGGGCTGTCTCGCCGGAGGCGCGGCGGTGCTCGCGCTCTGGATCCCGCTCGAGCTGCGCACCCCGCGCCCGCTGGTCGACGTACGCGTGGCGGCCCGCCGCTCGGTCGTCCTGGTCAACCTCGCCTCGGTGTTCGCGGGCTTCTCCATGTTCGCCAACATGCTGGTCACCACCCAGCTGCTCCAGATGCCGACGGGCACCGGCTACGGCCGCGGCCTCGACGTCCTCCACACCGGGCTCTGGATGGTCCCGAACGCCGCCGCGTTCGGCCTGATGGCGCCGGTCTCGGCCTGGCTGATCCGGCGGATCGGCCCGCAGGCCACCCTCGTCTCGGGTGCGCTGCTGATGAGCGCCACCTACGTGTGGCGGACCTTCTACAGCGCCGACCTCCCGCAGGTCGTCATCGGCTCGGTGGTCGTCGGCACCGGCACTGCCATGGTGTACGGCGCCCTGCCGACGCTCGTGATGCGCGCGGTCCCCGTCACCGAGACCGCCTCCGCCAACGGCCTCAACGTGCTGCTGCGCTCCTTCGGCACGTCCACCGCCAGCGCCGCCACCGCGGCGATCACCACGGCCTCGACGATGTCGCTGGCCGGGCGCGAGCTGCCGAGCCTGCACTCGCTGATGCTGATCTTCTGGCTCGCCGCCGGGGCCGCGCTCGCGACGGCCCTGATCGGCGTACCCATGCTGCGGATGCGGGAGTACGCCGAGGAGGCGGACCGCTCGGGCGCGGAGAACACCACGCGCGCGCAGATCGTCCAGGGCCGGGTGCTCAGCCTCAAGGGCAACCCGATCCGGCACGCCGTGGTGACCGTGCTGACCCCCGACGGCCGCGCGGTCGACTGGGGGCAGGCCGACGCGGAGGGGCGGTTCACGGCCGCCGTACCGGAGCCCGCGGACTATCTCGTCGTCACCTCCGCCGACGGCTGGCGGCCACGCTCGCGGATGATGACGCTCGACAGCGCGGCGCCGGTCCCGCCGATCGTGCTGCGCGAGCGGCTCACCCTGCGCGGCACCATCCGCGACGCCGGGGACCGTCCGGTGGTCGATGCTCTGGTCGTCCTCACCCGCACGAGTGGCGAGCTGGTCGCGACCGTCCGCACCGACCACGAGGGTCGCTACGAGGTGCCGCGTCCCGCCAACGGGCGCTACGTGCTCACCGTCGCCGGGCCCACCGAGGCGCTCGGCGCCCGCACGCTGAGCGTGTGGGAGGAGGCCCGGGACTTCGACCTGCAACTGGGGACGCCCCTGGCCGACGCCGCGGACGCGACGTGACGCCGCTGGGCGCACCCCATACGTCTTGGTCGCAGGAACGGCCTTCTCGGAGCCAAATCGCATGGGGTGCGGGAGATCGGTGAGGACGGCGTGAGGTCTAGCCTCGGGGCATGAGCGACGTCTCCTCGGCCCGTCAGCACACCCTCGGCGACCTGCCCCGGCGCACGGCGCAGCGCGTCCCCGACAAGGTCGCGATCGTCGACGGGGACACGCGGCTGACGTTCGCCGAGCTGGACGCGTACGTCGATCGGGCGGCCGCCGCGATGGCGGACGCCGGGCTCGGCAAGGGCGACCGGCTGGCGCTGCTCAGCCACAACTGCTGGCAGTTCGCGGTGCTCGACTTCGCCGCGGCCCGCGCCGGCGTGGTGCTGGTGCCGATCAACTTCATGCTCGGTGCCGACGAGATCGCGTTCATCCTCGACCACAGCGGCGCGACCGGGTTCGTCGCCGAGGACGCACTGGTTGCGGTGGCCGACGCCGCGATCGCCGCGGCGGCCGACCCGCAAGTGCGGGAGCGGCGGGTGATCCGGCTCGCCGGGCAGGCGGCTCCCGACGGGTGGGGGGACCTGGCGGGCTGGCTCGACCACGAGGGACCGGCGGTCGTCGTACCGATGGGCGACGACGACCCGGTCCGGATGATGTTCACCTCCGGCACCGAGTCACGGCCCAAGGGTGCGCTGCTGAGCAGCCGGTCGTTGCTGTGGCAGTACGTCTCGTGCGCGCTGGACGGGTCGATGAGCGCCGACGACGTCGAGCTGCACACGCTCCCGCTCTACCACTGCGCGCAGCTGGACTGCTTCCTCGGCACCGATGTCTACCTCGGCGCGACGAGCATCATCCTGCCCGGCCCGGACCCGGCGAGCGTGCTGCGCACCATCGCCGAGCACCGGGTGACCAAGTTCTTCGCGCCGCCCACCGTGTGGATCGGCCTCCTGCGCCATCCCGACTTCGACACCACCGACCTGTCCAGCCTGCGCAAGGGCTACTACGGCGCCTCGCCGATGCCGGTCGAGGTGCTGCGCGAGCTCCAGCAGCGGCTGCCCGGGGTCGCGCTGTGGAACTTCTACGGCCAGACCGAGATGGCCCCGCTGGCCACGATCCTGGGCCCCGACGAGCAGCTTCCGTACGCCGGCTCGGCCGGTCGGCCCTCGATCAACGTCGAGACCCGGATCGTCGACGACGACGATGCCCCCGTCCCCGCGGGCACGGTCGGCGAGATCGTGCACCGCAGCCCGCACGCCACGCTCGGCTACTACCGCGACGATGCGAAGACCGCCGAGGCCTTCCGGGGCGGCTGGTTCCACTCCGGCGACCTCGGCTACCTCGACGACACCGGCCACCTCTACGTGGTCGACCGCAAGAAGGACATGATCAAGACCGGCGGCGAGAACGTCGCCAGCCGCGAGGTCGAGGAGGCGATCTACACCCACCCCGACGTCGCCGAGGTCGCGGTCTTCGGCGTCAGCCACCCGCGCTGGGTCGAGGCGGTGGCCGCGGTCGTCGTACCTCGGGCGGGGGCGGACCTGTCCGCCGATGCCGTGCTCGCCCACGCCCGCTCGGTGCTCGCGGGCTACAAGGCGCCCAAGTACGTCGTGCTCGCCGACGCCCTCCCCAAGAACCCGAGCGGCAAGATCCTCAAGCGCCAGCTCCGCGACGCGCACGCCGACCTGGCCGCCGGCGAGGCCGGCTGAGGACACTCGGGACCGGTCTGTCGGCCGCTCCCCGCCATGCCTCCCCGCCATCGGGCTGCGGAGTGGTCAAGATGTCATCATCATGATTCGCATGGAGGAGCAGTGATGAGCACGACGGCCGGAGCGACCCCCCGACGGACCGCCCGCAAGGACAAGCTCGCCAACAACGTGGCGCAGTCGGTCCTCAAGGACATCAAGCGGCGCGGCCTGACCCAGGGCGACCAGCTGCCCAAGGAGGTCGACATGCTCGCCGAGTACGGCGTCGGCCGCGGCACGCTCCGCGAGGCGCTGCGCGTGCTGGAGACCTGCGGCCTGATCGCGCTCAAGCCCGGCCCGGGCGGCGGGCCGGTCGTGCAGAGCGTCCACCCCGAGGACTTCGGCCGGGTGGCCTCGCTGTTCTTCCAGTTCGCCGAGGTCACCTACCGCGAGGTCAACGAGGCGCGGCTGGTCCTCGAGCCGATGGCCGCCCGGCTCGCCGCCGAGCGGCAGAAGGGCTCGGCCGCGGCCGAGGAGCTCGTGGCCCTCGCGTCCGCCGGGCCCGACGCCGACGACAACGAGACCTACCTGCACATCACCGGCGACTTCCACGCCTCGCTCATCGCCCTGGGCGAGAACACCCTGGTGACCCTGGTGTGCCAGTCCCTGGCGGAGATCTTCCGGGACCGCGTGCAGACCGTCCTGTTCCCGACCAACCGGCAGCGCGAGGTCCACACCGCCCACATCGAGATCGCGGCCGCGATCCTCGCCGGCGACGGGGCGCAGGCCGAGAGCCTGATGACCGGCCACATGAAGGACTACGTCGCCTTCGTGGCCAAGCAGCACCCGGCGCTGCTCGACGAGGTCGTCGTCTGGCACAACCGCGGCTGACCCGTCGCTCAGGCTGCGCCGCAGGTGAAGGAGGCCGCGCTGTCCGGGTCGCCGCCCCGGTAGTGCTGCACCTCGGGGTAGGCGCACAGGCGACGCTCGCGGGTGCCGCCGTCCGGTGCCGGCCCGCTCGCCGGCAGCACGTCCGGCGCCTGGCCGTCCTCGACCCAGCGCACCAGCGCCCGGAAGGGGGCGACGGGCTGCGGCCCGGCTCCGCCGCCGCAGTGGTCCACGCCGGGAGCCAGGAAGAGCCGGAAGTAGTCGTCGGTGGCGGCACCCGACAGGGTCCGCACCTCGTCGTAGTAGTGGACGGACTGGTCGGCCGGGAAGAGCCCGTCGGCCAGGCCGTGCCACATCAGCACCTTGCCGCCCTGCTCGGCGAAGGTGTCGAGCGCCGGGTCGGCGGTGGCCAGCAGTTCCAGGCGGCCCTGCAGCCGGGACCGGACCTCGCCCACGAGGTCGGTGGTCGAGACCTGGCGCCAGTCGTAGGACAGGTCGGCGAACGCGAAGTTCTGCAGCGCGAAGGTGGGCGGCACCCGGACGACGCCCCCGGTCAGGTCCATGCCCGGGGTGTGGCCGTACCAGACGGCGCGCCCGTCGGCCTCGTGCGGACCCCGGTAGATCTCGGCCACCACGGCGGCGTCCGCCTTCCTCACCTTGCCGCACGGCGTCTTCGTGCCGACGGCGCCGTCGAGTGCCGCCCGGTAGTCGCACAGCTCCGGGCGGCTGACCAGCCCGTCCCGGACGCCGTCGTCACCGTCACACGCGGCGAGCACCGCGTCGCGCAGCGCCGCGAGCTTGCAGGTCGGGAGGAAGTCGCCCAGCCGCTCGTTCTGCACGACCGCGGGCCACGACATCGTCATGTTGAGCCGGTCCGCGCCGTACATCGCCGGCGCACCGGCGAGGATGCCGTCGAACAGGTCGGGGAAGCGCTGGGCCATCGCCATCCCCTGCCGGCCGCCGTTGGAGCAGCCGTTCCAGTAGGAGTACGCGGCGGGCTCGCCGTAGTACGCCCTCACGGCCGCCTGGGCGAGGACCGTCGCGTCGCGCACGCCGCGATAGGTCCAGTTCTCGTAGGTCTGCCAGTCGAAGGCACCCTCGGACGTCAGGAAGATGTTCGGCTGACGGGCATCGGGGACACCCGAGTCGCTGGCGACGACGGCGTACCCGTCGGCCAGGGCCGGAGCCATCGCGCGCGGGCCGTTGGTGGCGTGCGTCCCCCCACCGCCGACCTCCTGGAGGCGGCCGTTCCAGTCGTCCGGAAGCCACAGCCACACGCGCGCCTCGTCCGGACCCAGCCCGCCCTCGACACCGTGGGTGAGCGTGATCTCGACCTCGCAGAAGGCGATGTCCGGCGTCGCGGAGGCGAGGGGCGGCGTGAGCCTCGTGCTCCCTCCCGGGTTGGCCACCGCGTCGACCGCGGTCACCTCGGCGCCGACCACCGCCAGGTCCGACCACGAGGCGCCGGGCGCGCAGGCTCCCGTCGCCGGATCGGCGGACACCGGGCCGGCGCCCGCCCACACCGGGGCGGCGGCCAGGCAACCGGCCACCAGCAGGACGGAGGCGGCGCGCCGACCGCCGCTCGCGAACCTCGATGTCATATTCATGACGATGTTTACTACCATAATTGTGAATACGAGATAACCCACCCTCACCCGAGCCGCTCGGCATCCCTTGTGACACCTCTCACCGCAATGCTAATATTCATGAGCATTGTTTAAGCGAGAGGACTGGAACATTGCGTGCGACTCCCCCGACCGAGCTCGACGTCCTGGTCGTCGGCGCCGGCTTCTCCGGCCTCTACAGCCTGCACCGGCTGCGTGGCCTGGGCCGCACCGTCCACGTCATCGAGGGCGACGACGACCTCGGCGGCGTCTGGTACCGCAACCGGTACCCCGGCGCCCGCTGCGACATCGAGAGCGTCGACTACTGCTACTCGTTCGACGACACGATCGTCCAGGACTGGACCTGGACCGAGCGCTACCCGGCCCAGCCGGAGATCCTGCGCTACATCAACTTCGTCGCCGACCGGCTCGACCTGCGCTCCGGCATCACCTTCTCCACCCGGGTGAGCGAGCTGCACTGGGACGACGAGGCGACGGTCTGGCGGGTCGCCACCGACCGCGGCGACCACCTCGTCGCCCGCCACGTGATCATGGCGGGCGGACAGCTCTCCACCCCGCAGCTCCCGGCGATCCCCGGCATCGCGGACTTCGCCGGCGTGCTCGCCCACACCGGCGACTGGCCCCGCGAGGGCGTGGAGCTCTCCGGCAAGCGGGTCGGGGTGATCGGCACCGGCTCCTCGGGCGTGCAGACCATCCCGCAGGTCGCCAAGCAGGCCGGCCACCTCTCGGTCTTCCAGCGGACCGCCCACTACGCGATCCCCGCCCGCAACCACGACCTCGACCCCGCGTACGTCGCCGACCTCAAGGCACGCTTCCAGGAGTACCGCGACATCGCCCGGCACCACCCGGGCGGCACCCACCGCCACATCGGCACCGAGTCGGCGCTCGACGTCGACCCGGCGGCCCTGGAGGAGACCTTCCACGGTCACTGGGAGCGCGGCGGCCCCGACATCCTGGCCGCCTACCGCGACTTCCGGACCGACGAGACCGCCGCCGAGACCGCCGGCGCCTTCGTCCGCGACCGGATCCGTGAGATCGTCACGGACCCCGCCACGGCCGAGGCGCTGTGCCCGAAGGGCTACCCGTTCGGCGCGAAGCGGCTGGTCCTGGAGATCGACTACTACACGACGTTCAACCGCGAGAACGTCTCGCTCGTCGACGTCGCCGCCGACCCGATCGCCCGGGTCGAGGGCAACGCGGTCGTGCTGGAGAGCGGGGCCCGCCACGAGCTCGACGTCCTCGTGCTCGCCACCGGCTTCGACGCGCTCACCGGTCCGCTGTTCGCCATCGACATCCGCGGCGTGGACGGCCGGACGCTGCCGGACGCGTGGGCCGACGGCCCGCGCACCTTCCTCGGGATCGGCACCCACGGCTTCCCGAACCTGTACGTCGTCGCCGGCGCCGGCAGCCCCTCGGTGCTCAGCAACATGCTGATCTCCATCGAGCAGCACGTCGAGTGGATCACCGACTTCGTGCAGTACCAGTACAAGAACGGCATCACTCGCGCCGAGGTGCAGCCCGAGGCCCAGGACCGCTGGACCCAGGAGGTCTACGACGTCGCGGCGCCCACCCTGTTCATGAAGGGCAGCTCCTGGTACGTCGGCGCGAACGTCCCCGGGAAGCCGCGCGTGTTCATGCTCTACCTCGGGGGCGTGGGCCACTACCGCGACGTGTGCGACCAGGTCGCCGCCGACGACTACGCCGGCTTCACCCTCAACTGAGCGAAGGATCGACGACCCCATGACCTCCCCGAGCTCCACCCAGGGGCCCCTCGCCGGCCTGCGCGTGATCGAGGCCGGCTCCATGTACGCCGCGCCCACGGCCGGCCGGATGCTGCGCGACTTCGGCGCCGACGTGATCAAGATCGAGGACCCGACGCACGGCGACTTCGCCCGCCAGTGGCAGCCGGCCCACGAGGGCACCGCCATCGGGTTCGCCCGCCTCAACTCCGGCAAGCGGTCGGTCGGGCTCGACCTGCGCACCGCCGAGGGCCGCGGGCTGCTCGGCCGGCTGGTCGCCGGCGCCGACGTCCTCATCGAGAACTTCCGTCCGGGCCGGATGGAGGCCTGGGGCATGTCGTACGACGAGCTCCGGGCGAGCAACCCCGGACTCGTGATGACCCGGGTGAGCGGCTTCGGGCAGACCGGCCCGTACCGCGAGCGGCCCGGGTTCGGCACGGTCGCCGAGACCGCCAGCGGCTACGCGTTCCTCAACGGCTGGCCGCACACCCCGCCGACGGCGCCGCCGTTCGGGTTCGCGGACTCCATCGCCGGCATCTCCGCGGCCTACGGCACGGCGATGGCGCTGTTCGACCGCGGCCGCACCGGTGTCGGCGGCGAGGTCGACGTCGCGCTCTACGAGCCGCTGATGTTCATCCTCGGCGACGCGATCCTCAACTACACCGCGTCGGGGACGATCATGCAGCGCCACGGCAACGCGTCCGGCGCCGCGTCGCCGCGCGGGATCTACCAGGCCGGCGACGGCGGCTGGCTCTCGATCGCCGGCTCCAACCAGGCGATCGCGATGCGGCTGTTCGAGGCGATGGACCGCATCGACCTGCAGACCGACGAGCGCTACGCCACCAACGTCGCGCGGATGGCCAACAACGACTCCCTGCAGGAGATCGTCATCGGCTGGGTCGCGCAGCGCCCGCGCGACGAGGTGCTCGCGATCCTCGACAAGTTCGAGGTGGTCGCCGCCGCGGTCAACGACTCCAGCGACATCGTCGCCGACCCGCACTTCGCCGAGCGCACGCTGACCGCCCTCACCGGCAGCGCGCTGGGCGCGCGGGCGCTGGTGCCGGGCCCGATCCTGCACCTGCGGTCCTACGAGGGTCCGTCTTACGACGGCGTCCCGGCCGTCGGCGAGCACACCACCGAGGTGCTGACCGGCCTGGGCCTGGGCGCCGACGAGCTGGCCGGCCTGGTCGCCGCCGGGGTGGTCAGTGGCTGACCTCGAGGCGGGCCTCGCGGCGCTCCGGGACGCCGCGACGGGCAATGTCGCGATGGTCGACCTCACCCCGTCCCAGGCCCGCGAGCGCGTCGTCGCCGGCAACCGGCTGTGCAGCGAGGGCCCGTCGGTGGCCGTCGCCGACCTCGGTCCCGCGGACGGGGCGCCCGTCCCGGTGCGGGTCTACGAGCCCGCAGCCGCTCCCCCGGCCACCCTCGTCCACGCCCACGGCGGCGGCTGGGTGACCGGCGACCTCGACTACTCCGACGAGCTGTGCCGCTTCCTCGCGGATGCGGGCGTGCGGGTCGTGAGCGTCGACTACCGGCTCGCCCCCGAGCACCCGTTCCCGGCCGGGCTGGACGACCTCGCCGCAGCCTGGGCCTGGACCCGGGCGACCTACGACGGCCCGCTCGGCCTCGGCGGCGACAGCGCCGGCGGCAACCTGGCCGCCGCGCTCACGCTGCGCTCCCCGGACCCGGCGCCGGCGTTCCTGCTGCTGCTCTATCCCGTGCTCGGCCTGCCGGGCAGCACCCCGTCGTACCGGTCCCGGGCCGAGGCGTTCCCGATCGGGGCGGCCGACATGGCCTGGTTCTTCGAGCACTACCTCGCCGGCGCCCGGCCGCCCGCGCCCACGCCCGACCTGGTCCCGCTGCACGCGCCGGACCTCTCGGTGCTGCCACCGACGCACGTGGTCCTGGCCGGGCACGACCCGTTGCACGACGAGGGCGCGGCCTTCGCCGCCACGGCCCGTGCGGCCGGCGTACCGGTCACCGTCGAGCAGCACCCCGACCTGTGTCACGGCTTCCTGCGCTTCACGGCGGCCTCGGCCGGCGCCCGTGCGGCGCGGGCCGGCGTCGTCGACGCCGTCCGGCGGCTCGCCGCCCCGACCACCACCGAGGTGAACCGATGAGCTCCGTCCCGATGCGACCCCAGAAGACCGCGATGCTGCTGGCCCAGCGCATCGTCGGCGACATCAACCGGCGCGGCAACACCGTCGGCGACCGGCTCCCCCCGGAACGGCTGATGCTCGAGGACTACGAGGTCGGTCGCGGCACGCTGCGCGAGTCGCTCCGCTTCCTCGAGCTGCAGGGCGTCATCTCGCTCAAGCCGGGGCCCGGCGGCGGCCCCGTCGTCCAGCAGCCCGACGCGACCAGCCTGGCGACATCGCTGACCCTGCTGCTGCAGTTCGCCAACGCGCCGTTCCGCACCATCGCCGAGGCCCGCGGCGGCCTCGAGCCGATGATGGCCCAGCTGGCCGCGCAGCGGATGTCCGACGCCCAGCTGGCCGACCTCAAGGCGAGCGTGGACACCATGCAGGACCACCTCGACGACCAGTCGGTGTTCCTCGAGGAGAACAAGCGCTTCCACGACGTGATCGCGCACGGCTCGGGCAACGCGATGTTCGGCTACCTCGTCGACGCGCTGCTCGGGATCCTCGACGGCTCGGCGATCGGCATCGACTACCCCGAGGTACGCCGCGCGGCGGTGCACAAGGCCCACCTGAGCATCTACGAGGCGATCGCCGAGCGCGACCCGGCGGCCTCCGCCGAGGCGATGGCCGACCACGTCCAGCAGTACCTCAAGTACGCCGAGAAGAAGTTCCCCGACGTGCTGGCCGCACCCATCGTGTGGGGCAACGGCGCCTGACCGACCACCGACCGCCCCGGCTCACGCCCAGGGCGAGTCGATCCCGAGCAGCCGGGCGAGCGTGCCGCCGAGGACCGACTTGGTCTCGTCGTCGCCCAGCCCGAGCGCGTCGATGGCGCGGATCTCCTCGGCCGGGCTGGTCATCGGCCAGTCCGAGCCGAAGACGATGCGCTCGGCGCCGTGCTTGCGGATCAGCTCGCGCACCCGCTCGGGGCGCAGCGTCGCGAGGCTCGGCGGCCAGCTGGTCTCCAGGACCACGTCGGCGCCGGCGAGCATCTCCTCGGCGTCGTCGAGGATCTTGTAGCCGCCGAAGTGGCAGGCCATCAGCTTGAGCCGGGGGAACTGGCGGGCGATGTCGCGGATCATCGCGGGGCTGGACAGGCGGTTGGCCTCGGGCGAGCCGCCCTCCCCGACGTGGGTGATCACCGCGAACTCGTCGCCGAACGCCTCGAAGATCTCCCACAACCGCGGGTCGTCGAGCGCGAAGCCCTGGAACAGCGGGTGGATCTTGACCGCGCGCACGCCGTGCCGCCGCAGGCTGGCGAGGTTCTCCTCGGCCGAGAGGTCGACGTGCACGGTGCCGAAGCCGAACCGGGTCTCGGAGGTGAGCCCGGCGACGAACCGGTTGACCGAGTCGACGTGGCGGGCCTCGTTGGCGATGCCGAGGCAGCAGCTGACCGACACCCCGCTGGCCGCCATGTCGGCGGTGAGGCCGGCGACGGTGCCGTCGCCGCGCGCGTGCAGGTCGGGCAGCCGGTTGGCCGACAGCGCGATCTCGGCGATCCGGTCGGGCCAGACGTGGGCGTGGGCGTCGATGATCACGCGGATTCCCTTCGCGGGTCGGAGGTCAGAGCTTGCCGGACTCGCCACCGTCGACGACGAAGGTCGCTCCGGTGGTGAAGGCCGACACGGGCGAGACGAGCAGGCAGGTCAGCGGGACGATCTCGGCCGGATCGGCCATCCGGCCGGCGGGGATCTTCGCGATCCGCTTGGCGTGCAGCTCGGGTGACTCGGTCACCGCCTTCTGCGCCTCGGTGACGAAGGCGCCCGGCGCGATGCAGTTGACCTGGACGTTCTTGGCCGCCCACTCGGCGGCCAGGGCCTCGGTGAACCGGACCACCGCGCCCTTCGACGTGGAGTACGGCACCAGGTAGGGCTTGCCCCGCAGCCCGGTGGTCGAGGCGACGTTGACGATCCGCCCACCACCCTGCTCGATCATCCGTACGCCGGCGGCCTGGGCCAGCAGCATCGGCGCGACCACGTTGACCGCGAGCGCGTCCTTCCAGATCGCCGGGTCCTGGGTCGCGAACTTGCCGGCCGGGGCGATGCCCGCGTTGTTGACCAGGCCGTCGATCCGGCCGTGGCGGGCCAGGACCTCCGGCACCAGCGCGGCGACGGAGTCCTCGTCGCGCATGTCGGTCGCCACCGTCGAGATCCGCCCACCACCCTGCGCTGCCACCTCGGCGAGGCTGTCGGTGGAGCGGGCCGCCGCGACGACGTACGCCCCCTCCCGGGCCAGTGCGACCGCCATCGCGGCGCCGAGGCCGCGGCTCGCCCCGGTGACCAGGACGACGGTGTCGGTGAGGCGCAGGTCCATCAGCGCGCGCCCTTGGCGAGCCGCCGGGCCAGCGAGTCGAGCAGCACCTCGGTGGCGCCCTCGTAGACCCGCAGCGGCCGTGCGTTGCGGTAGAGCCGCTCGATCTTCGAGCCCCGGACCAGGCCGAAGCGGCCCATGGTCTGCACCGAGCGGTCGACCACCTGGGCGGCGGCCTCGGTCGCGTGCACCTTGGCCATCGAGGAGTAGTCGAGATGGCCGAGCGGGTCGGCCTTGGCCAGGGCCGCGGCCCGGTAGACGAAGGCGCGGGCGGCCTCGACGTCGGTCCAGGACTGGGCCAGCTTCTGCGCGACGGCGCCGAGCTCGATGAGCGGCTTGCCGAACTGCTCGCGGGCCAGCGCGTGGGCGCGGGCCTCGTCGAGCGCGGCCTGGGCGAGGCCGACGCCGGAGGCGGCGACGGTCACCCGGAACACGGCCAGGGTCTGCAGCATCAGCGAGAACGCCTTGCCCGGGACGCCCAGCCGGTTGGCGGCCGGGACGCGCACGTCGGTGAAGGACAGCTCGCCGAGGATGTGCGGCGCGATCAGGTCGGCGCCCCGCTCGACCGTGAGGCCGGGACTGTCGGCGGGTACCAGCACCATCGACCACCCGTCGCCCTCGCGCACCAGGGTGCAGTAGAAGTCGGCGGCGCCGCCGTTGGTGATGAACGACTTGCGGCCGTTGACGACCAGCTCGTCCCCGTCGGCGACCACGGTCGTGGTGATCGCCCGCAGGTCCGAGCCGACGTCGGGCTCGGTCAGGGCGAGGCCGGCGATCGCGTCGAGCGTGGCGACCTTCGGCAGCCACTGCTGCTTGAGCTCCTCCGAGCCGCCGACCGACAGCGAGTAGCTGCCTACGCCCTGCATCCCGAACATCGAGTCGAGGTGGGCGGAGGAGTACATCAGCGCCTCCCGCACCACCGCGATCATCAGCGGGTCGAGCTCGTCGCTGGCTCCGCCGTACGCCGCGGTGACGACGTGGCGGGCCAGTCCACTCTCGGCGAGCAGCTTGCGCACGCCGGGGTGCACCTCGACGTACTCGTCGGCCTCGTCTGCGAAGGGCTCGACGGCAGCGGCGAGCTCGCGCGCCGCGGCCTGGACCGCCCGGTGCTCCGGACTCAGGTCGAACATGGATCCATCCTCACTGCCGCTCCCGCGGCGCTCACGGGTCAGCGGCGCTGGTCGAACTTGCGGCCGAGCACCTCGGAGACGATCCGGATGCGCTGCATGGTGGGCGTGCCGCCCGCGATCGCCCAGCCGTGGGCGTCGCGGTGCAGCCGCTCGAGGCCGTACTCCTCGGTGTAGCCGTTGCCACCGTGGATCTGCATGGCCAGGTCGGTGACCCGCTTGGCCATCTCGTTGGCGGTGCACTTGGCCAGGGAGACCTTGAGCGGGTCGGGCATGCCGCGCTCGTCGACCGAGGCGGCCGCCTGGTCGCGCAGCAGGCGGGCGGCCTCGACCTGCAGCACCATGTCGGCGACCATCACCTGGATGCTCTGGAACTCGATCAGCGCCTTGCCGAACTGCTCGCGCTCCTCGACGTAGCGCAGCGTCTTGTCGAGCGCCGCCTGGCCGATGGCGAGGCTCATCGTGGTGTTGCCCATGCGCTCGATCGAGAAGACACCGAACAGCTTCCCGAATCCGCCGGCCGGTACCACGACGTTCTCCTCGGGGACCTCGACGTTGTCGAAGTAGAGGTCTGCGGACGGGATGCCGCGGAAGCCCATCAGGCGCTCGCCGGCGCCGAAGGTGAAGCCGGGCGTGCCCTTGTCGACGACCACCGCGCCGATGCCGCCCGCGCCGGGAGCATCGGAGAGGCGGCAGTAGACGACGTACTGGTCGGCCTCGCCGCCGTTGGAGATCCAGCGCTTGTTGCCGTTGACCACGACGGTGCCGTTGGTGATCTTGGCGGTGGTGCGCATGTCGGTGGCGGCCGAGCCGGCGTCCGGCTCGGAGATGCCGACCGCCATGGTCCGCTCCCCCGAGATGATCGACGGCAGCCAGCGCTGCTTCTGCTCCTCGGTGCCGAGGTGGGCGATCACCTGGGCGGGACCGGTGTTGGCCTCGAAGACCTGGAAGGCCGCGGGTCGGCACACCTTGGCGAACTCCTCGACCACGACGAGGGCCTGCGCCAGGGGCGCTCCGGAGCCGCCGTACTCCTCGGGGTGGGTGATGCCGAGGAAGCCGAGCTCGCCCAGCTGCATGCGCTGCTCGCGCGACACGGGCGTCCGGTCCACGTCCATCTGCTCGGCCACGGGCCCGTACACGTCGCGGGCGACCTGAGCGGCGAGCTGCCGGATCTCCGCGTACTCGTCGTTCGGCACGACATCCTCCTTCAAGTAGTAATCATTATCCTAGATTCCCTACCCCGGGCGGTGTCAAGGACTCGTGACACTTCATGAATATCATGATAAGCATTAGGGGTGACTGGACGCACCCTCTCCGATGTCGTGATCGTCGACGCCGTGCGGACGCCCAGCGGCCGCGGCAAGGCCGGCGGCGGGCTCGCCGACGTCCATCCCGTCGACCTGCTGGCCCAGACGCTCCAGGCGTTGCTGGAGCGCTCCCCCGCCCTGGATCCCGGCACGGTCGACGACGTGATGGTCGGCTGCGTGTCCCAGGTCGGCGAGCAGTCGGCGACCCCGGGCCGGATGGCATGGCTCGGCGCGGGCCTGCCCGCCCACGTGCCCGCGACGACGATCGACCGCAAGTGCGGCAGCAGCCAGCAGGCCGTGCACTTCGCGGCACAGGCGATCGCCTCGGGCGAGGCCGACGTCGTCGTCGCCGGCGGCGTGGAGTCGATGAGCCGGGTCGTGATGGGCTCGGCGCGGATGGGCGCGGACCCGTACGGCGCCGGGGTCGCCGAGCGGTTCGCCCCCGGCCTGGTCTCCCAGGGCGTCGCCGCCGAGCTGGTCGCGGCCCGCTGGAAGCTGTCCCGCACCGAGCTCGACGAGTACGCCGTCCGTTCTCACGAGCTGGCCGCGGCGGCCCAGGATGCCGGTGCGTTCGACCGCGAGGTGATCGCGATCGACACCCCGGCCGGCGTCCTCGACCGGGACGAGACGATCCGGCGCGGCACGACCGTCGAGCGGCTGGCCGGCCTCGGCACCGTCTTCGCGAGCCCCGAGCTCGGCGAGCGCTTCCCCGAGATCGACTGGTCGGTGACGGCGGGCAACTCCTCTCAGATCACCGACGGTGCGAGCGCGCTGCTGCTCATGTCGGCCGCGCGCGCCGCCGACCTCGGCCTGACCCCGCGTGCCCGCGTCCACAGCATGGCCGTGGTGGGCGACGACCCGCTGCTCATGCTCACCGGACCGATCCCCGCGACCCACAAGGTGCTCGCCCGCTCCGGCCTCGCGCTCGGGGACATCGACCACGTCGAGCTCAACGAGGCCTTCGCGTCGGTGCCCCTCGCCTGGCTGGCCGAGCTCGCCGTCGACCCCGCCCGGGTCAACCCGCGTGGCGGTGCGATCGCGCTCGGCCACGCGCTGGGCGCCTCCGGCGCCCGGCTGATGACCACGATGCTGCACGCGCTCGAGGACAACGACCAGCGCTACGGCCTCCAGCTGATGTGCGAGGCCGGCGGCATGGCGAACGCAACGATCATCGAGCGGCTCTGACCGCCCCCGACCAGGAGAGAATCGTGAACCTCACCGGAGCATCCGCCCTCGTCACCGGAGGCGCCTCGGGCCTCGGCGCCGCGACCGTGCGCCGCCTCGCGGCCGCCGGCGCCCACGTCGTCGTCCTCGACCTCAACGAGGAGCTCGGCAAGGAGCTCGCCGAGGAGGTCGGCGGCTCGTTCGCCACCGCCGACGTGACCGACCCCGCGGCCGTCGACGCGGCCCTGGACGTCGCCGAGGAGCACGGCCCGTTGCGGGCCCTGGTCCACTGCGCCGGCCGCGGCGGCACGGTGCGCCTCGTCGACCGCGACGGCAACCCGGGCGACCTCGACCTCTACCGCCGGCTGGTCGACATCAACCTGGTCGGCACCTTCAACGTGCTGCGCCTGGCCGCGACCCGGATGGCCCGCAACGAGCCGCTCGACGGCGAGCGCGGCGTGTGCGTGCTCACCGCGTCGGTCGCCGCGTGGGAGGGCCAGGTCGGCCAGATCCCCTACGCCTCGGCCAAGGCCGGCGTGGTCGGCATGACGCTGGTCGCGGCGCGGGACCTGGCCACCAAGGGGATCCGGGTCAACACCATCGCGCCGGGCGTCTTCGACACCCCGATCCTGGCCCGGTTCTCGCAGGAGATCCGCGACGGCCTCGGCGCCCAGGTCCCGAACCCGGCCCGCCTCGGCCAGCCCGACGAGTACGCCATGCTGGCCCAGCAGATCGTCGAGAACCCGTACCTCAACGGCGAGACGATCCGCCTGGACGGCGCCATCCGGATGAGCCCCCGATGAACGAGCAGGAGACCTCCATGACCGTGCCCGACCTGCTGGTGGAGGAGCGGGGCCGCGTCCTCGTGCTCACCATGAACCGGCCCGACGCCAAGAACGCCATGTCGATGGCCATGGCCCACCAGATCGCCGAGGCGCTGCAGCTGCTCGACGACCGGCCCGACCTCAGCGTCGCCGTGATCACCGGTGCCGGCGGCACGTTCTGTGCCGGCATGGACCTCAAGGGCTTCGCCCGGGGCGAGCGCCCCGTCGTCGAGGGCAGGGGATTCGCCGGACTGGTCAAGCAGCCGCCGACCAAGCCGCTCATCGCGGCGGTGGAGGGCTACGCCCTGGCCGGCGGCTTCGAGATCGTGCTCTCCTGCGACCTCGTGGTCGCATCCTCGGCCGCGAAGTTCGGCCTCCCCGAGGTCAAGCGCGGCCTGACCGCCGCGGCCGGCGGCCTGCTCCGCCTCCAGCACCGGATCCCCTACCACCTGGCGATGGAGCTGGTGCTGACCGGCCGCATGTGGCCCGCCCCGGAGGCGGCCGGCGTCCACCTCGTCAACCGGCTCACCGAGCCGGGCCAGGCGCTGGCCGCCGCCCTCGAGCTGGCCGAGGAGGTGGCCGCGAACGCGCCGCTCGCCCTCGCCGCCTCCAAGCAGGTCCTGGTGCGCTCGGTCGACTGGCCGCTGGCCGAGAAGTTCGACCGCCAGGAGGCCTTCGTGAACCCGGTCCGCGAGTCCGCCGACGCGAAGGAGGGCGCACTCGCGTTCGTCGAGAAGCGCACGCCGGCCTGGACGGGCAGCTGAGAGGTGCACGCCTGGCAGATGACCGGCACCGGTGAGCCACTGCGGCTCACCGAGGTGCCCGAGCCGACCGCCGGGCCCGGCGAGGTGCTGGTCGAGGTGCGTGCCGCCGGCCTGTGCCACACCGACGTCGGGATCCTCGACGACGCCACCTGGACCGACCGGATCGGCCCGTTCCCGCTGACCCTCGGCCACGAGGTCGCGGGCGTCGTCGCCGACCTCGGTCCCGGCGTGACCGGGTGGTCGGCCGGCGACCGGGTCGCGGTGAACCCCGCCGGGACCACCCGACCCGGCCTCGGCCGCGACGGTGGCTACGGGCCGTTCGTCGTGGCCGACCCCGCCGACCTGGTCGCGGTCCCCGAGGGGCTCTCGTTCGAGCTGGCAGCCGCCGGCACCGACGCCGGGCGGGCGCCGTACCGCGCCGTCGTGGTGCGCGGCGAGGTCGGCCCCGGGGACAAGGTCGGCATCATCGGCCTCGGCGGGCTCGGACAGGTCGGCGCCCGGATCGCGGTGCTGCGCGGGGCGCAGGTCTATGCCGCGGAGCCGAAGGAGTCGCTGTGGCCGATGGCGCGCGAGCTCGGCGTCCACGCGGTCACCCGCGACATCGCCGACTTCCGCGACGTCGGTCTCGACGTCGTCGTCGACTTCGCGGGCTTCGGCACCACGACGGCCGCGGCGATCGAGGTCGTGCGCGAGTTCGGTCGCGTCGTCCAGGTGGGGATGGGCCGGCTGGAGTCGACGATCTCCACCAACGCCCTCATCCTCAAGCAGGTCACCCTGCTCGGCTCGCGCGGCGGCACCGTGGACGACATCGCCGCGGTCTACGAGATGTTCGCGTCGGGCGACCTGTCCCCCGCGCTCGAGCTGATCGGGTTCGACGACATCCCGGCCGCCCTCGACCGGCTACGGGCCGGCGAGGTGACCGGGCGGGTCGTCGCCCGCTACGCGTCGGTCAGCAGTGCGGCGTCGCCGGCCAGGAAGCCGCCGTCCACGCCGTAGCAGGATCCGGTCACGAAGCCGGCCGCCGGCGAGGCCAGGAAGCCGACGACCTCGGCGACCTCGGCCACGTCGGCCAGCCGGCCCAGGGCGTGGGCCGCCTCGAGCCGGCGCAGCTGCGTCGGCGAGCGCCGTGAGCGGAGCAGTGCGGTGTCGACGAAGCCGGGCACGACAGCGTTGACCCGGATGCCGTCGCCGGCGTACTCCAGGGCCGCGGAGCGGGTCAGCCCGGTCAGGGCGTGCTTCGAGGTCGAGTACGCCGCGGCCCCCGCGAAGCCCACCTCGGCGCCGACCGACGACACGACGACGATGCTGCCGCCCGAGCCGAGGCCGAGCATCGCGCGGACCTGCTCGCGCAGGCAGCGGAAGGTGCCGTTGAGGTTGACGTCGACGACGCGCTCCCAGCTCGCGTCGTCGTGCTCGTGCAGCCGGACGGCAGGCCCGCCGACCGCCGCCAGGTTCACGGCGACGTCGAGTCCGCCGAGGATCGCGACGGCCGCTGAGATGCCGTCGCGCACCGACTCGGGCGCGGTCACGTCGAGTGCCACGGCGCCCGCGGCTCCCGTCTCCGCGGCGACCGCCTCGGCGGCGGCCGGGTCGAGGTCGGCGACCACCACGGCCAGGCCGTCGCGGACCAGCGCCGTCACGCACGCCGCCCCGATCGCACCGGCACCACCCACGACCAGGGCGGCGCGCGGCCGGGTCACGGGGCGGCCGCCAGCAGCTCGGCCAGCGCGTAGGCCTGGCGAGTGGCGAACGACAGCCGGCGCGGCGCGTAGGCGTCGCCGAGCAGGTGCAGCGCCGGCACCCGGCCGACCAGCTCGGCGTGCAGGGCGGCGTCGCTGTCGGCGCCGCAGGCGAGGACGACCGAGTCGACGCCGTCGAGCGCCGTGGTCGCGAACGTGTAGACGTGACGGACGTCGACCCCGCCGGGGCGGATGGCGCGGACCTCCTCGAGCTGGCGGAAGCGCACGCCCCGCCGGTGCAGGCGGGCGAGGATGCCACCGAGGATGTAGCGCCCGAGGAGCTGGCCGGGCTGGGCCGCGCCGTAGACGAGCGTGACGTCGTGGCCCCGCTCCGAGAGCAGGTCGGCCACGGTGAGCGGCGGCAGGTGGTCGTCCCGGGCGACGACGAGCACCCGGTGCCCGAGCTCCGCCGTGCCCGCGAGGACGTCGGCCGCGTCGGCCACGTGCGGCAGGTCGACCCCCGGCAGCGCGGGCCGGTGCGGACGGGCGCCCGTGGCGATCGCGACGACGTCGGCGCCGGCCGCGACCACGTCGTCGGCGCTCGCCCGCATCCCCAGCCGTACGTCGACGCCGAGCCGCTCCAGTCGCGCCGACTGCCAGGTGAGGTAGTCGGCGTACCGCTCGAAGGTCGGCGCCTGGGCGGCCGTCGCGAGCTGGCCACCGATCCGCTCGGCCGCCTCCCACACCCGCACCCGGTGGCCGCTCTCCGCGGCCAGCGCTGCGAGCTCGAGCCCGGCCGGGCCGGCGCCGACCACGAGCAGGTCGCGCGGGGTGGCCGCGACCCCGAGCGCACCCTCGCCCCACCGGCCCGACGCCTCGGTCTTCACGTGTGGGTTGACCGCGCAGCCGAAGGGCAGGCCTTCGGCGTACTGGCGGCTGATGCAGTCGTTGCCGCCCACGCAGGGGCGCACCTCCGACGAACGACCGGACCGGGCCTTGGCGAGCAGGTCCCGCTCGGCCAGGTAGGCCCGCGCCATGCCGACGACGTCGGCGTGGCCGGCGGCGAGCACCTGCTCGGCCACCTCGACGGTGGTCACCCGGCCGGCGTAGACCACGGGCAGCGTGACGGCCTCGCGCACCCGGCCCGCGAGTACGGACCACTGGGCGGCGTCGTAGTACTGCGGTTGGATGTAGCTCGGGTCGCCCCACGGCGAGCCGACGACGGCGTGCAGGTAGTCGACCAGCCCGGTCGCCTCGAGCAGCTGGGCGACCTCGATGCCGCCCTTCTCGTCGTACCCCTCGGGCATCTCCTCGCGCAGGTTGAACCGGACTCCGACGGTGAGATCGGTGCCCACCGCGTCGCGCACCGCGCGCAGCGCCTCGACCGCGAACCGGGCCCGGTTCTCGAGCGGGCCGCCGTAGTCGTCGTCGCGGTCGTTGGTGAGCGGCGAGAGGAACCACTCGAGCATGTCGTCGTGGTTGAGGTGCAGCTCGATGCCGTCGAGGCCGGCCGCGCGGGCACGCTCGGCGCTGTAGCGGTACTCCTCGACGTACTCGGCGATGTCGGCCACCGACATGACGTGCGGGCGCGCACTGGTCAGCGGCGAGCTGAGCACCCGCCCGGGCGACTGCGGGACGCCGCCGATCACCGTGAGCTGGCTGGTCACGACCGCGCCGGCCCGGTGCAGCCGGTGTGCGAGCTCCTGGACGCGCTCCACGTAGTTGGGCTGGCGGTAGTTGCCGAGCGTCTCGGCGCCGTAGCCACCCGTCTCGAAGCCGGGGATCACGGGGTTGCGCACCCGGCCGCGGACGCCGTCGATCCACGAGGCGCCGTCGAGGGCCCGCGACTCCCAGTAGGCCATGTGCACCTCGGCCTCGGCCTCGGTGCCCCACAGGTTGCCGATGCCCGAGCCGTGGGGCGGCACCATCACCCGGTTGCGCAACCGCATCGTGCCGATCGTGATCGGTGAGAAGACGTGCGGGTAGGACTCCTCGCTCACCGGGCCACCTCCGCAGCCGGTGTGCGAAGCATCAGCCCGGCCCGCCTGCAGGACATGACGAGCACGTCGTCCTGGTTGTAGCCGCGGTGCTCGAACCACACGATCCCCGAGTCCTCGCGGCTCTGCGACACGCGCTTGTCGACGATCGTGGTCTCACCGCGCAGCGTGTCGCCGTGGAAGACGGGCGCCGGGAAGCGCACCTCCTCGTAGCCCAGGTTGCCCAGCGTCGTGCCCATGGTCAGCTCGGGCACGTGGAAGGCGCCGATCAGCGCCACGGTGAAGAGACTGTTGACCAGGGGCCGCCCGTGGATCGTCGTCCTGGCGTACTCGGCGTCGAGGTGGATCGGCGCCACGTTCATGGTCAGCGACGTGAAGAGGACGTTGTCCATCTCGGTCACCGTGCGCCGGAAGGCGTGCCGGTAGACCTTGCCGATCTCGAACTCCTCGAAGTACAGCCCGCGCATCAATAGCTCCTCGGCAGGCCGAGCACGTGCTCGGCGACGTAGTTGAGCACCATCTCCTGGCTGATCGGCGCAATGCGCATCAACCGGGCCTCGCGGAAGTACCGCTCGACGTGGAACTCCTTGCTGTAGCCCATCCCGCCGTGCACCTGGAGCGCCACGTCGGCGGCGTAGAAGCCGGCCTCGGCGCACAGCCACTTGGCGTAGTTGGCCTCGGCGCCGCAGGGCCGCTGCTGGTCGACCAGCCAGGTCGCCTTCTGCAGCACGGCGTCGGCGGCCTCGAGCCGGATCTTGGCCTCGGCGAGCTGGAAGGAGAGTCCCTGGTTCTGGCCGATCGGCCGACCGAAGACGACCCGCTCCCGGGCGTACCTGACGCCGCGGCGCAGTGCCGCCTCGCCGATGCCGAGCATCGCGTTGGCCGCGACGACCCGCTCGGCGTTGAGCCCGGTGAGGATCACCTCGAAGCCCCGGCCGACCTCGCCGACGACGTCCTCGTCGGCGACGAAGAGGTCGTCGATGAACAGCTCGTTGCTGTCGACCGAGTTGCGGCCCATCTTGGGGATCGGCCGGATCGTCACCCGGTCCCGGTCGACCGGCGCGAAGAACACCGTGAGCCCCTCGGTACGACGGGCGCACTGGTCCTTGGGCGTGGTCCGGGCCAGCAGCAGCATCCGCTCGGCCTGCTGGGCGTTGGAGATCCAGACCTTCTTGCCCGTGACCAGCCAGCCGCCGTCGACCTTGCGGGCGAAGGTCGACAGGTTGGTCGTGTCGGTGCCGGCGTCGGGCTCGGTGACCGCGAACGAGATCTGCAGGTCGCCCTCGGGCACCCGCGGCAGGAAGCGCTGCTTCAGGTCCTCGCTGCCGTGGTGGAGGATCGGCTCGAAGCCGAAGATCCCGATGTGGACCGAGCTGCATCCGCCCATCCCGGCGCCGGACGCCGCGATCTCGCGCTCCACGATGGCGGCCTCCGTGACGCCGAGGCCGCCGCCGCCGTACTCCTCGGGGATGGTCAGGCCGAGCCAGCCGGCGTCGGTGACGGCGCGGTAGAACTCCCACGGGAACTCGTGCCGGTCGTCCCGCTCGGCCCAGTACTCGTCGGGGAACTTCGCGCACAGGTCGCGCATCCCCTGCCGGATGTCCTCGTGGACCGGGTCGGGATCGAAGCTCACGACGGCCGCCGCTCGCCCATCGAGCCGTCCCACAGGGCGTTGAAGTAGGGCTGCAGGTCGGGGACGCCCTGGGCGTACCACGCCGGGAAGTCCTCGTACGTCGTGCCGACGCCGTCGATGCCGAGCGTGTCGATGCGCTCGGCCCACTCCTGCTCCGCGGTCCGGGCGACGTCGGTCTCGACCGCCTCGTGCACGTCCCGGAGCCGGGCGACCGCGTCCGCGTCGAAGGGCGCCATCTCGCCCCCGGCGTCGCGGATCGCGGTGACCGCGGCCGCCGTGTTGTCCCAGGCTCCCTCGAAGTTGGCCTGCAGGAGGACGTCGAGCCGGTCGTACATCAGCTGCTGCGCCGCGAGCGGGAGCTCGTTCCAGCGCGCCAGGCTGATCGCGATCGACCCGGCCGGGGAGTTGAAGCCCTCGTCCTCGGCGTAGGCGACGTGCGCGGCCGCGGGGATGAAGCCGCCCAGCGCGGCTCCGGTGACCGTGCTGAACGCGCAGTCGATGACCCCGCGCTCGAGCCCCTCGAACATCTCGGCGTAGCTGATCGAGCTCGGCGACATGCCGAGGGCCTTGGCCTCCCTGTTCTGGACCTTGCTCTGGCTCGCGACACCGCGCCCGTCGAGCGCCGAGGCCGAGGTGCCCGGGTCGGCGCAGTAGGGCATGTAGGCGCCGGACCCGAAGGCCGGCAGCAGCAGCTTCATGCCGTGCTGCTCGTACTCCTCGTCGATGTCGGGAGCGGCCGCGGCCAGGTCCAGCATGATCCCGTGCCACTGGAGCATCCAGTCCACGGGCGTCTGCCGACCGAGGTGGCTGAGGTCGCCGAGCGCGTTGGCCGCCGGCAGGTCGTCCGGGACGAGCGCCGGCATCACCGAGCCGATGTCGAGCCGCCCGTCGGCGAGCGCGAGGTGGACCTCGTCGGGCGGAGCCATCGCGTTCGAGTAGGTGAACTCGAAGCCGATCTTGCCGCCCGACCAGTCCTCGACGGCGGCGGCGTAGTCCTCGAAGCGCCGGCCGGTCGCCGAGCCCTTGGGACCGGTGGACTGGATGGCCAGGGTGACCGGGTCCATGTCCGCGAGCGCCTCGGTGTACGCCGCCTTGTCGGCGCCGTACTCGATGCTCGCACCGCCCGCGTTGGTCTCCTCAGTCGCGCCCGAGCCGGCGCATCCGGCGAGTGCGAGCGAGGCGACGGTCACGCCGGTGAGCACGGCGCCACGGCGCCGCCCCTTCCACGGTCGTCGGATCATGGGGGACCACCCTTCGTCGTGATGCTGATGGATATAATCCTTATCAGGAATTGAAAACCCGGGTCAAGGACCGAATGTCGCGACCGCACGTCCCGGGACGGCCCCGCCGGCCAACCGGTCGTACGCAGCCGCGACGTCGTCGAGAGCGACCTCCTCGACCTCGACCCGCACCTGCCCCGACGCGGCGAGCTCCAGCAGCCGGGCCAGCTCGGGGCGGGTCCCCCAGAACGGCAGGTCGGTGCGCACTCCGAGCGGCAGCGCGTGCATGCCGACCGCGAGCCGGCCGCTGCCGACGCCGACGACCGAGACGACACCGTTGACGGCGACCATCGCGCCCGCCTGGGCAAGGCTCGCGGCCGCCCCTACGAGGTCGATCACGACGTCCGCGCCGCGGCCGCCGGTCAGCTCCCTGACGGCGTCCGCGAGCCCCGGCCCGGCAGGGAGCACGTGCTCGGCGCCGAGCCGGCGCGCGAGGTCGAGCTTGGCGGGGAGACGGTCGACGGCGACGACGGCCGCCCCCGCCAGCCGGGCGAGCTGGACGGCGACGTGGCCCAGTCCCCCGATGCCGAGCACGACGACGGTGAGCTCAGCGGGTGCAAGCCCGATCGCGGCGAGGGCACGGTCGAGAGCGTGGAGCGCGGTCAGCCCGGCGTCGCTGAGCGCGGCACCCTGAGCGGGTGCGACGTGCGGCGCCGCGAGCAGGTGGCGCGCGTCGACCGCGACGAGCTCGGCCAGCGCACCGGAGGCGCCGAGGCCGGGCGGGAAGCGCGGTCCCGGCGTCCGGCAGTAGTTCTCGGCGCCGGTCGCGCACGCCGCGCACTGCCCGCAGCCGCGCGGTCCGTAGCCCACCACGGGCGTGCCGGGCACCAGGTCACCCGAAACACCGGCTCCTCGCTCGACGACGATGCCGGCGAGCTCGTGTCCGAGCACCAGGGGCAGTGCGAAGGGGTGCGCGTCGGGCGGCCGTGCCGCCAGGGTCAGGTCGGAGTGGCACAGCCCCGCGGCCGTCGTGCGGACGACCACCTGGCCGGCCCCCGGCCGGGGGTCGGGGACCTCGCGCAGGCCCCATCCGTCACGGTCGAGGACGAACGCCCTCACCGGCGCGGCGCGTCCCCCCGCACCAGGCGGGCGTGGCCGAGCCAGTCCCGGGCCTTGTCGGCATGGGCGAGGTCCACGTGCTGCCCACGGAACCGGACGGCGCCCTCGCCGCGCACGACCGCCGCGTCGACGGTGGCGACGAGGTCCTCGTAGTAGGCGACCTCGTCGTCGGACGGCGTGAACACGTCGTTGACGACCGGGACGTGGCTCGGGTGGATCGCGATCATGCCGCGGAAGCCCAGCTGGAAGCCGTAGTCGGCGAACTGGCGCAGCCCGTCGAGGTCGGCCAGGTCCTCCCACAGCGCGGTGAGCGGATGCAGCCCGAACTGGCGGCAGGCGAGCAGGATCCGGCTGCGTAGGTAGAGGGTCTCCGAGCCCTCGCGGGACTGCCGGAAGCCGACCGCGCGGGCGATGTCGGCGTGCTCGGACGTCGGCCCGATCATCGCGCCGACCCGCGGCGAAGCGGCGGCGATCTCGAAGCAGTTGGTGATCGCGTCGACCATCTCGACCGGCACGATCATCTCCAGGTCGGCGGCGCCGTTGCGCACCTCGAACCAGTCGATCAGGGTCTCCCACCGGAGCACGTCCGTGGCGTCCTTGATCTTCGGGGCGAAGACGCCGTCGAGCTCGGGGCACACGACCGCCTCGAGGTCTGCGCCCGCCAGGCCGGTGGCCAGGGCGTTGGGGCGCACGAAGAGGCCGACCTCGGGCCGCGCGGCCCGAAGCTCGGGCAGCGCCGCGCGGACCGTCGTACGGGCCGCGGGCTTGAGGTCGTGGGGCACCGAGTCCTCGAGGTCGAGCACCACGCAGTCGGCGCCCGAGGCCAGCGCCTTGTGCGCCCAGTCGGGCTTGTGGGCCGGGACGAACAGGACCGTCCGGTACGGATGCACGGCTCAGCCCTCGCGGTCGTGGGTGTCGGCGGTGACGCCGATCGCACGCAGCCGGGCCTTCTGCACCCGCTGCGACGGCGTCTTCGGGAGGTCCTCGACGAAGCGGAGGTAGCGCGGGACGGCGAAGGACGGGATCCGGCCCTCGCAGTGGGCCCACAGCTCCTCGGCGGAGGGGACCGGGGCGTCGCCGCCCGTGATGACGTAGGCCATCACCTCGTCCTCGCCTGCCTCGCTCGACGCGGGCACCGCGATCACGGCGCACTCGACGACCGCCGGGTGGGCGAGGATCGAGGTCTCGATCTCGTAGGAGCTGATGTTCTCGCCGCGGCGGCGCAGCGCGTCCTTGAAGCGGTCGACGAAGTAGAACCACCCGTCCTCGTCGCGGCGCAGCGCATCGCCCGTGTGGAACCACAGGTTCCGCCAGGCCTCGACGGTCTTGTCGGGCATGTTGAAGTAGCCCATCGAGCAGATGAACGGCACCTTCGGCCGGACCACGAGCTCGCCGATCTCGCCGACGGCGACGTCCTCGTCGGTCTCGGGGTCGACCAGCCGGACGTCGAACCACTCGTCGGCGGCCAGGCCGGCGGCGCCGGCGGGCCGGTCCTCGCCGTAGGGCGAGATGATCGGCGCGGAGGTCTCGGTCAGCCCGAAGACCTCGACGAAGGCCTCGATGCCGTACCGCTCCCTCATCGGCGCCACCAACGTGGCGGCGGTCGGGGCGGCGAAGACGACCCGCAGCGGGTTGTCCGCGTCGTCGTCGCGCCGCTCCTGCTTCCAGATGAAGTCCATCATCACGCCGATGAAGTTGGTGACCGTCACCCGGCTCTCGCGCAGCTGGTCGACCCAGCGGCTCGCGGAGAACCGGCTGCGGGTGACGAAGCGGGCGCCGGCGACCAGCGTCGGGTACGCCGCCATGAACTGCGCATTGCCGTGGAACAGCGGCGTCACCGACATCCATGCGTCCTCGGGCGTGAGACGCACCAGCGAGACGCACTCGTCGGCGAAGAAGTACATCTGGGCGTGCGGCATCGCGACGCCCTTGCTCGGGCCCGTGGTGCCCGACGTGAAGAGCACCGAGGCCAGGTCCTGCGGGCGCACGACGGGCAGCGCGATGGAGCCTTCGACGACCTCCGGCGCGGTGGCGGCCTCGTCGAGCTCCTCGAACGGCGCCGCCTCCCACCCGGCCCGGCGCAGCGTGTCGAGCGCCTCGTCGCGGGAGCCCGTGTCGACGACCCAGAATTTCCGGATCGACTTGGCCGCCTCCGCGACGGCGACGAAGCGCGCGGCGTACACGTCGTCGATGACGGCGAGCGTCGCCTCGACGGTGCTCACCTGGTGGGCGAGGAAGTCCCGCTCGTAGGCGGTGTTGATCGGCACCTCGACCAGGCCGGCGACCGCCGTGCCGATCCAGGTGCGGACGAAGGCCGACGAGTTCTGGGCCACCAGGACGACCCGGTCGCCCGGCTCGGCGCCGGCGGCGAGGAAGCTGCGCCCAACCCGCTCGGCGGCGGTGAGCGTCTCGGCGAAGGTCCAGGTGCGTCCCTCCTCGGGGCAGTCCAGCCACACGGCGTCGGGACGCTCGGCGGCGTGGTGCCGCAGCACGGTGGGCAGGGCCCACTGCGCACGGTCGGCGAAGGTGGGCCGCAGGTCGCGGTAGTGACGGAGGCTCACTGGTCGTCCTTCTCGGTCGGCTTCTGCTGGGCGCGCCGGGCGGCGCGGAAGTCGGGCTTGCGCTTGTCGAGGAAGGCGTTGGCGCCCTCGAGCATGTCCTCGCTGCCGATGGCCTGGATGAGCATGCCGAGACCGGAGCTCATGTTGTCCTTCGACTGGTTCCACCACTGGTTGGAGCTGATCTTGGCGATCTCCAGGTAGCGCGGGCTGAGCCGGTCGATCTCGGCGAGCCAGCGCTCGACGGCCTCGACCAGATCACCGTCGGGCACCACCTCGTTGACCAGGCCCATGGCGAGCGCCTGCTGCGCGGAGTAGCGGCGGCACAGCATCGCCATCTCCTTGGCGCGCTTCTCGCCGATCTGGATCGCCATCAGGTTGGTCGCGCCGAGCACCGGCGCGGACCCGACCCGGGGGCCGGTCTGGCCGAACGTCGAGCGCTCGGTCGCGATCGCGAAGTCACAGGCGACCACGAGCTCGTTGCCGCCGCCGGCGGCCGGGCCGTCGACCGCGGCGATCACCGGGCGGGGACAGGCGCGGATCGCGTCGACGAGGCGCAGCGAGCCGGTGAACAGCGCGCGCAGCTGCTCGGGGTCCGGCTCACCGAGCTGGTCGAGCGCACCGCCGGCGCAGAAGGCGCCGCCCGCGCCGGTGAGCACGACGGCGTCGTACGACGCGGCGTCCTCGAACGCCGCGATCATCGTGCGCGCCATCTCGAGGTCGTAGGCGTTGAGTCGCTCGGGCCGGTTGATGGTCACCCACCGCACCGATCCCCTGGTCTCGACGTCGATCGCGGACACGCGGCTTCCTCTCGGCTCAGCCATGGCGGGTCTCACCTGAGCCCGAATCCATGGTTTTGATGATCAGCAATCTACGGTAGCGTCGGTCACCCAGGCAAGCCCCGTCGTGAAGAGGAGAACCCCCGTGGTGAAGGCCGCCGTGCTCCACCAGTTCGACCAGCCCGTGGTGCTGGAGGACGTCCACGTCGACGCGCCCGCGCCCGCCGAGGTGCGCATCCGCACGGCCGCGACCGGCATCTGCCACTCGGACCGCCACGGCCAGACCGGCGGCAACCCGGCCCTCGGCCTGCCCGCCGTGCTCGGCCACGAGGCCGCGGGTGTCGTCGTCGAGGTCGGCAGCAACGTGCGCGGGCTGGCGGTGGGCGACCACGTCGTCGTCGCCCCCGCCGGCTCCTGCGGCAGCTGCTCGTGGTGCAGCCGCGGCCTCCCCCAGCACTGCACCGACCTGGCCCGCACCCGTGCCGACGGCACCCCCCGGCTCACCCTCGACGGCCGGCCCGTCGCGCAGTTCGTCGGGATCGGCAGCTTCGCCGAGGAGATGCTCGTCCAGGCCTCGAGCGTGGCCAGGGTTCCCCCCGCCATGCCGCTCGACAAGGCCGCGCTGCTCGGCTGCGCGGTGATCACCGGCCTGGGCGCCGTGCGACACAGCGCCGCCGTCCGGGTGGGCGACACGGTCGCCGTCGTCGGCTGCGGCGGCGTCGGCCTGAGCGCCGTCCAGGGCGCCGTCCTCGCGGGCGCCTCGCGGATCGTCGCGATCGACCGGATGCCCGAGAAGCTCGACCTGGCCCGCCGCCTCGGCGCCACCGACGTGGTCGACGCGAGCGCGGTCGACCCGGTCGCCGCCGTCCTCGACCTGACCGGCGGCGTCGACCACGCCCTGGAGATGGTCGGCCTGCCGGCCACCATCACCCAGGCCTTCGCCATGCTCGGGACCAGGGGTACGGCGACGGTCGTCGGCCTGGCCCGCCCCGGCGACACGATCACCATCCCCGCCACCGACCTGCTCGCCGAGAAGCGGCTCCAGGGCTCGCGCCTCGGCGGGACCCAGCTGCGCGTGGACGTCCCTCTCTACGCCGAGATGTACCTCTCCGGCCGCCTCGACCTCGACGCCCTGCAGGGCGCCACCGTCTCCCTCGACGGTCTGGCCGACGCGCTGGACGGGATCGACGGCGCCACCGCGGCCCGGACGATCGTCAGCTTCTGAGAAGGCCCACGGGCAGGTGCTCACTGCCCTCCGGCTGCACGAACGCCACCTCGACCGGCGCCCCGACCCGCAGCAGCGTGAGGTCGGCGTCGGGGAGCTGCAGGGACAGCCAGGGGCCCTCCTCGGTCTCCACGATCCCGATGACGGTGTCGATCGCGGGCCGGCCGTCGACCGGTCGGCCGGGCTTGACCGTCCAGGACACGAGGGAACCGCGGCCCGTGGCCTCGCGCCACTCGAGGTCGTCGGCCTGGGTGAGCGAGCAGAACCGAGCAGCGGGCTCGGACCACTCGCCGCTGGAGGGTGAGTAGCGGAGCATCAGCCGGCCCTCAGCGGACGCCTCGAAGAAGGGGGCGGAGAAGTCGTCGCGGACGACGGGAGCCAGGGACATCGCGGTCACCTCGTCTTCCGGTGGGGGCTGAGGATGAGGGTGGAGTGGAAGTCGAGGACGCCGCCGTTGCCGCTGACCATGACGAGGTCGTGGTCGGGCACCTGACGCTCGCCGGCCTGGCCGCGCGCCTGGATGACGGCCTCGGAGAGCGGGGTCATGCCCCACATGTAGTACGACGACAGCTCGCCGCCGCCGGTGTTGGTGGGGTGCGAGCCACCGGGCGCGATCGCGCCGCTGGCGACGAACTCGCCGCCCTCGCCCTTCCCGCAGAAACCGTAGTCCTCGAGCGTGACCAGGGTCGTGTAGGTGAAGCAGTCGTAGAGCTCGCGAACGCCGATCTCGTCGACGCCGACCCCGGCCATCTTCAGCGCGTCGGCACCGGACTGGGCGGCGCCGGTGACCAGGCCGAACTCGCTGCCGCGGCGGTTGACGTAGCCCGGGTGCCCCTGGCCCCAGCCCCACACGTGCACGGGCGGCTGCTTCAGGCTCGCTGCGCGCTCGGCGCTGGTGACGATGATCGCGACCGCCCCGTTGCTCACCAGGCAGCAGTCGAGCAGGCGCAGCGGGTCGGCGATCATCCGCGAGGACTGGTGGTCCTCGAGCGTGATCGGCTCGCGCATCTGGGCGGCGGGGTTCATCGCCGCCCACTGCCGAGCGGCCACGGCGACGGCACCGAGCTGCTCACTCGTGGTGCCGTAGGCCTCCATGTGCCGCCGGGCCGCGACGGCGTACCGCTCCGGGGCGGCCTTCAACCCGGCCGCGAACGGCAGCGAGCCGACGCCCTCCATCGCCCGCGCCTGTCCTGGATACGACGCACCCGCGCGCTTGCCCTCCTTGAGCGGGGCGTCGGCGTAGACGCAGGCGACGACGTCGGCCATGCCGGCCTCGATCGCGAGAGCGGCGTACTGCACCATCTGGCCGGCCGAGGAACCGAAGCCCTGGATCGTCGCCAGCAGGCGGGTGTTGCGCATCTGCAGGGTCGACTGCAGCCGCAGGTCGGTGTCGTTCTTGACGCCCGGGTTGACGTAGAGGCCGTCGATGTCGCCCAGGCCGAGCCCGGCGTCCGCGGCGGCGCGGCTGATCGCCTCGACGGCGAAGTCGGTGGCGGTGCGTCCGAAGACCTTGCCCATCTCGGTCATGCCGAGTCCGACGATGGCGGCGCTCACGCGCTCTCCTCCTGTGTGGTGGTGCGCCGAGGCAGCTCGACCTCGACGATGCCGGGACCGACGCTGACGCCCGAACGGTTCTCGCAGCGGATGGCGATCTCGACCACGCCGACCGGTCCGTCGACGCGGGTGGCGCTCACCTCGGCGAGGACCCGCAGGGTGTCGCCGACGTGGTTGAAGGAGCGCATCCGGAAACCGCGGATCGCCCGGATCCGCCCGGTCAGGCCGGCCCAGTCGCGGACGCTGCGCTCCCACGAGCTCATCAGGAAGGAGGTGTTGGCGTACATCTCCTCGGCGCCGGTGGCGCGGGCGTACTCCGAGTTGTGGTGGATCGAGTTGAAGTCGCGGTTGCTGCCGGCGGCCATGACGAGCCGGTAGACGGTCAACGGGAGCGCCACCTCGGGGAGCTGCTCCCCGACGACGACGTCCTCGAACCAGCGGCCCTCGAGGGTCGGGGCGGTCACGACACGTCCTCCTTCACCGCGTGCGGGACGTAGGCGTAGGTGCCGATCCGGATCCGGCCGACCACCTCGAGCTCGCCGGTGACGATCTCGCTCTCCCAGGTCATGAAGGCGCCGCGGCCGACACCGGTCTCCTTCGGGGTGCAGGCCACGAGCCGCTTCCCGCGGCGGCCGATCCGCTCGCCGGCGACCACGTCGCGCAGGAAGTCGACCTCGATGTCGGTGCCGAAGAAGCCGGTGGTGCGCGGGCCGAGCGTCATGTCGGCGTTGTTGATCGCGCTGTGCACGGGCTGCGCGTCGCGCTCGGCGCTGTCGAAGAGCACCTGGCCGGGTGTCCACGCGGCCGGGATGGTCCAGGAGATGACGCCGGTGGCGGGCATGGTGACGTCGGCGTACCCGGCGGCGCGGGCGACCTCCGGGTCGGTGTGCAGCGCGCAGTCGAGCTCGAGCGGCTCGAGGTAGCGGCGGATGCCGCCGCGCTCGACGGCGTCGCCGCCCCACGTGATCGAGCCTTCGGCGAAGTCGCGGCCGATCGCGTCGACCACCTCCTGCCAGTCGGCCTTCCAGTCCGCGGTGTCCACGGCGGCGGTCATCGCAGGATCCCTCCTTCGGTGAGAACGGCGATCCGGTCGGCGTCGTAGCCGAGGATCTCGGTGAGGACCTGCTCGTTGTGCTGGCCCAGGGTCGGTGCAGCCGCGCGCGGACGGCCCGGTGTCTCGGAGAGCGCGTAGCGCGGGCCCTCCACGACGGTCGTGCCGTGCCGGGGGTGCGGCAGCTCGACCAGGTGCCCGCGGTGCGCGAGCTGGGCGTCGCCCGGGTAGTCGTCGCTGGTCACCGCGAGATGCGCGGGGACGCCGGCGTCCTGGAGGACCCGCTCGACCTCCTCGGCCCGCCGGCCAGCGGTCCAGTCGGCAACGGCGGCCTCGAGCTCGTCGGCGGCGGCACGGCGCCCCTCGGCGGTCTCGAGGTCGGCGCGGTCGGCCAGGTCCGGGCGGCTCATCGCCCGGGCCAGGACCCGCCAGTCGGCGTGGTCGCGGACGGCCACGGCCACGAAGCGGTCGGCTCCACCCTCGTCCCGGCAGGGGAAGACGCCGTGCGGGGCGAGCTGCTCGTCGCGGTTCCCGTGGCGCTCGGCGACGGTGCCGTCGTACCCGAAGTGGGCGACCTGGGGCGAGAGGAAGAAGATCCCGGCCTCGACCTGGCTGACGTCGATGTAGGCGCCCTCGCCCGTGCGACGCCGGTGCTCCAGCGCCGCGAGCAGCGTGACGAGGGCGAGCCTCGGGCCCACGTAGTCGGTGTAGGGACCGAAGGTGCCCATCGGCAGCCGGTCGGCGTAGCCGGTCAGGTGCTGGAAGCCGCTCAGCGACGAGCCGACGTTGCCGAAGCCGGCGAGCGTCGACCACGGCCCGTCCTGGCCGGCGATCGAGGTGCTGAGCATGACCAGGTCGGGCTTGTCGGCCCGCAGCGTGTCGTAGTCGAGACCCCACCGGGCGAGCTGGCCGGGCGAGAAGGACTCGACGACGACGTCGGCCCAGGCCACCAGGTCGCGCACGACCTGCTGTCCCTCGGCGGACTTCAGGTCGAGGGTGAGGCCGAGCTTGCCGGCGTTGCAGTTGCCGAAGAGCGCCGAGCCCTCCTTGTCCTGGACGCCGCCGTGGAAGGGCTGCATCAGCCGGGCGGTCTCGACCCGGACGCTGGACTCGACCCGCACGACCCGGGCGCCGAAGTCGGCGAGAGTGCGGCCGATCAGCGGCCCGGCCACGACCCAGGAGAGGTCGAGGACCTTGAGTCCGGCGAGCGCGTCGCCCTGGTGGTCGTTCACGGTTGTCCCAGCCATTCCTTGAGTACGACGTCCGTGTGCTCGCCGTGCAGCGGTGCGCGACCTCGGACCCGCGGGCCCTCGGGACCTCGCACCCGGGCGATCCGACCAGGGATCCGGACGTCCTGGTCGCCGATGTCGACCTGGCCCCAGAAGCCGCGCTCCTCGAGGTGCGGGCTGCCCGCGATGTCGGCCATGTCGAAGATCGCCATGCACAACAGCCTGCGCCTGATCGCGGCGTCGAGCACCTCGGCCTTGGTCTTGCGCAGCAGGAAGGCGCGTACCGCGGCGCGGGCCTCGTCGAGGTCGTCGTGGGTCAGCTCGCCGGAGACCAGTCGCTCGGGGAGCACCTTCCAGTCCCAGGCCGCGATCGGCTCCGGGACCGCGCCCTCCTCGGCCAGCCAGGCGAACAGGTTGTTGGTGAAGCCGCCGGCGGCCGGCCCCATCGAGAGGTGCAGCTCGACCATGCCGTCGGCGCAGTGCCACTTCTTGAGGCTGTTGGGCGTGGCCGCGCCACTGCCGCTCTGGTCGGTGCGACCGGTGCGCTGGCCCGGCGTGGTCTGCCACTCGGGGTGGTCGTCGCCGACCGCGGTCGCGAGCACCCGGGCGAGGGTGGCGACACCGACGGCCTCCTGGGCGCTGACGTCGACGACCTGGCCGCGACCGCTGGTGCCGCGGGCGAGGACGGCGAGCATGGTGCCGGCGGCCGCGTCGGCGGCGGCGTGCAGGTAGGCCTGCGGCACGCTGATCCGCAGCGGCGGCAGGTCGCCGTCGCGGTGCGGGGCGAGCGGCCCGCCGGCGGCCCATACGACGAGGTCGGTGTCGGCGTAGGCCGCCTTCGGGCCGTCCCAGCCGAAGGCGCTGATCACGGTGCAGACCAGCTCGGGACGCTCGGCGCGCAGCGTCGCTGGGTCGAGGCCGTGCCGCTCGAGGAGGGCGCGCGGCCAGGAGGTGACCACGACGTCCGCGGCGCCGGCCAGGCGGCGCAGCCGCGCGACCTCCTCGGCCCGGTCGAGGTCGACGGCCACACCGCGCTTGCCGGCGGCGTAGGTCTCCCAGAACATCGACGTCGTCGGCGACGTCCCGGGAAGCGGGGGTGCCTGCCGAGCGGTCGATCCGCCGGCGGGCTCGACCTGGACGACGTCGGCGCCGAGGTCGGCGAGGAGTCGGCCGCAGAGCAGCCCACGCTCGTCGGTGAGGTCCAGGACGCGCAGGTGCTCAAGCATCGGCGGCGGCGGTCTCCGTGACCGCGATCGCACCCTCGGGGCACGCGTCGGCGGCATCCTGGGCCTGGGCCACGAGGTCGGCCGGCAGCTCCCAGCAGCGGCCGCGCTCGGCGACGAAGCCCTCGTCGTCGTCGGAGAGCAGGTCCTCGGCAACGGCGTAGCAGCGGCCGTGGCCCATGCACTTGGTCTCGTCGATCGCGATGAACATCACGCGCTCCACTCCAGCGGCAGGGAGGACATGCTGAGCTGCACGCCCCGCTCGGTCAGCTCGGTGCCGGGCTTGATCCGGTACTCCGGGATGCGCTGGTGCCACTCCTCGAGCACGACCTTCAGCTCGAGGCGGGCCAGGTGCATGCCGAGGCAGCGGTGCGGCCCGCCGCCGAAGGCGAGGTGCTGGTTGGCGTTGTGGCGCGCGACGTCGAACCGGTCGGGGTTCTCGAACTTGCGCGGGTCGCGGTTGGCCTGGGCGATGCCGAGCCAGACGACGTCGCCCGCCTCGACCTCGAGGCCGTTGAAGTCCTGCGGCTCCTGCACCTCTCGCCCGGCCTGGAAGACCAGGGGGTAGAGGCGGAGGAACTCCTCGACCGCCTTGGGGATCAAGGTCGGGTCGTCGATGAGGGCCTGCCGGTCGGCCGGGTTCTGCGCGAGGTGGGCGTAGATGTAGCCGAGGGCGCTGCGGGTGGTGTCGAGGCCCGCCAGCATCAGGGTCAGGCAGATCGTCAGGATCTCGTCGTGGGTCAGCGCCTCGTCGTCGATGCGGGCCTGGACCAGCCGCGAGACCATGTCCTCCTTGGGGTCGCGCGGGTTGGCGCGACGCTCGTTCACCGCCTCGTCGAAGTACTTCATGATGCTGGTCTTGGCGGTCTCGGCCCGGCCGGGGTCACCGGCGAGGAGCGCGCCGAAGTACGCGTCGGACCACTCGAGGAACTGCTCGCCGTCGCTGACCGGGAGCCCGAGCAGCGCGAGGAACATGTCGGTCGGGTAGCGGATCGCGAACTCCTTGACGAAGTCGCACTCCCCCGCGTCCTTCAGCTCCTCGATCAGCTCGATGCAGCGCTGCTTGGCCATCGGCTCCATCCGGCGGACGGCGGCGGGCGCGAAGAACTGGTTGAGGATCCGGCGCAGCTTGACGTGCTGCTGGCCGTTGAGGTCCTGCGGCAGCAGCGGCTCGCCGAGGCCGGGGCGGAGCGCGCTGCGGACCGCGGTGGTCCAGTTCTCGTGCTGCTGGAAGCCCTCCTGCACGTCGTCGTACCGCTGCAGCATGAAGAAGCCGCGCTCGGTCGTGTCGTTGAAGAGGAAGCGCGCCTCCTCGCGATCGGCGTCGAGCAGGCCGTAGTGACTGAGGATCGGGGCGTGACCGGTGTAGTCGGTGTGGCTCACCGGGCAGCCGCGGCGGGTCTCGGTCATGGGGATGGGGGTTCCTTTCGTGGATCGCGTCAGTTGCCGGAGGCCATGGTGGGCAGCCAGGTGCTGATCTCCGGGAAGAAGATGAGCACTACCGTCACGATGACGGCCATCGGCATGAACCACCAGCACGCGTTGAAGACGTCGTTGAGGCGGATGTCCTGGCCCTGGTTGACCTCGGGCTCCTTCGTGATCTGGTGGATGATGAACGCGAGGATGCCGACCGGTGGTGTGACCACCGCGAGCTCTCCCATCAGCACCGCGAACGCGCCGTACCAGAGCAGTGACACGTCGAGCGCCGTCAACGTGGGCATGAGGATCGGGATGGTCAGCACCATCATCGGCAGCGGCTCCATGAAGGTGCCGAGCACGATGTAGACGACCATCATCATCAGCAGGAAGGTGACCCGGTTCAGGTCCATGGACTCGACCAGCTCGGCGAACCCGGTGCTGATGCCGGTCAGCGTGAACATCCGCGACAGCGCCTCGACACCGACGAGCATGAAGAAGATGCCGCCGACGCTGCTGACGGTCGCGACCGACGCGTCGGCGATGGCCCGCATCGGGCCGTTGCCCCACTTCCACACGACGGTGATCGCCAGGGAGACCACCGCGGCCACGGCGCCGGCCTCGGTGGCGGTGAAGGTGCCGGAGAACATGCCCCACACGATCACCACGATGAGGAGGGGAACCGGCCAGATCTTGACCAGGCTGCCGAACCGGTCGGCCCACGTCACCCGGCCCTGGGCGGCCGCCTCCTCGGCGACCGTCGGTGCCCACCGCTTGGCGAAGATGACGATCATGACGGTGAACAGCACCGCGACCAGGACGCCCGGTCCGATGCCGGCGAGCAGCTGCGGGCCGATCGGCACCTCGGCGATGCCGGCGTAGATCACCAGCATGATGCTCGGCGGGATCAGCTGGCCCGGGAGCCCGGCCACGATGACCGCGCCGATCGCGAGCCGCTTGTCGTAGCCGGCCTTGAGCATCTCGGGGATGCCGATCCGGGCGAGGGCGTACGCCGTGCCGACCGACGAGCCGCTCACCGAGGCCAGTCCCGCGCCGGCGAGGTTGGTCCCGACGGCGAGGCCGCCCGGCATCCAGCCCAGCCACTTGCGGCCGGCCACGTAGAGGCTCTCGGTGAGGCCCGCGCGCCACAGCAGCAGGCCCATCAGGATGAACATGGGGACCACGCTCAGCGTCCACTCGGCCACCTGGCCGTAGGGCAGCGTCTTGAACGTGCTCTCGACCAACAGCTCGCCGCGCAGCGCGTAGCTGCCCAGCAGCGCAGGGACGATCATCGCCAGCGCCACCGGAAGGCGCAGGAAGGTCAGGCAGAGCATCAGCACGATCGCGGCGATGCCGATGGCCTCGGGAACCAGCGGCAGGAACATCGCGACCGTGGATCCCACCACGAGCAGCATGGTGAGCACGAAGACGGCCCACGAACGCCCCGAGGCCGGGTGGCTCGCACCCTGCGGCTCGGTCGGGCCGGTCGGCGACGAGGCGGCCGTCGCGGGGACTGCGGTGTCGGCGCTCATCGCGCGTCCTCCTTCTTCTCCATCTCGTCGAGCTCCTCGAACAGGAGCACGTCGTCGGGATCGGTGACGACGTGCTGGGTGTCGCCCTTCACGATCGCCCGCACGGCGGCGTACAGGAACTGCACGACCAGCACGCCGAAGGCCAGTGGCACCAGGAAGTACGGCGGCCAGGCGGCCAGGTCGCTGACGCCGGCGGTCTTGCCGATGTCCTTGGCGTGCACGGCCTCGCCCCAGCCGAACCACGCGAAGCCCAGGCACACGACGGCGGCGAGCACCGAGAGCACGGCCAGCACGTAGCGCTTGGTGACCTCGGGGAACCGCTCGTAGATCAGGTCCGCGGCGATGTGCTGCCCGCGGGCCTGGGCCGCGATGAAGCCGAGGAACGCGATGATCGGGAGGTACCAGTACTGGGTGATCTCGAGCGTGTTGTCGATCGGCGCGTCCTTGAAGGTCCGCAGCAGCGCGTTGGCGGTGATGTGGATCATCATCACGAACGTCACCACCACGGCCGGGATCTCGATCAGCAGCTCCGGCTTCAGCCAGGGACGCCGCTTCGCTGCGTTGGTCATCTGTGTCTCCGTCGGGAGGAGGGGTGGTGCCCCGGGCCGGACGGCCCGGGGCACCGGGGTCGATCAGGAGGGGCGGTGCGCCGCGAGGATGTCCTCGGTGACGGCCGTCGTGTAGGCGGACATGTCGACCGAGTCCTTGTTCTCGGCCCACCAGGTGCCGAAGTCGGCGTAGCTGACGTCGTCGAGGCCGAAGCCGGCCACCTTCTCCTGCCAGGCGGTGTTGGCGTCCTGCATCGAGGTCACGAAGGCCTCGCCGTCGCTGAAGGCGTCGCTCTTGGCGAGGCCGGCGAGCAGCTTGTCGTTCTCGTCCTGGAGCACCGTGCGGGCATCCTCGTCGAAGGGCGCGATCTGGCCTCCGGCCTTGGCGACCGCTTCGGCCATGGCGGCGTTGTTGACGAAGATCTTCGACTCGATGTTGGCCTTCACGAAGATGTCGAGGCGGTCCCACAGGAGCTGCTGGGCGACCAGCGGCAGGCCCTCCCACGTCGTCTTGCTGAACACGAGCGCGCCCGGGGCGAGCGCGAAGCCCGCTGCGGGGTCGACGGTCACGTTCGGCGCGGAGTCCACGAAGCCGCCCAGGACCGCGACGGTCGGGCTGGAGACCGTGCAGTCGACGACGCCGCGCTGCAGGCTCTCGTAGAGCTCGGTGTAGGGGATCGAGGACGGCGAGCCGCCGAGCGCCTTGACCTGCGCCGACTGGGCCTGGCCGCCCGAGCCGACGGACGTGCCCTTGAGGGAGGCGAGGTCCGTGCGCGGCTTGGAGCAGAACAGGGCGTTCGCACCGGAGTTGTAGACCGGAACCAGCGGCACCAGGCCGTGCTCGTCGAACTCCTTCATGATCTCGTCGGACTCGAAGGCGACCTGGTTCGGCCAGGCGTTGGAGCTGAGCACGCCGTTGATGGCGCTCTGGTCGGAGATGAAGCCTCCCTCGATCAGCGTCGCGTTGGCCGGGTACTCGCTCGGGTCGTAGATCGGCAGCACGGACCCGATGTCGAGCCGGCCGTCGTTGAGCGCGTCGTCCGCCTCGGCGGGCTCGGCGACCGCGTTGGAGTACGAGATGTCGAACTTGATCTTGCCGCCGGACCAGTCCTCGACCGCCTTGTAGTACTCCTCCTGCGGGAGTCCGGTCACGGAGCCCTTGGGCGCCGGGGTCTGGGTGAGCAGGGTGATCGGGTCGATGTCCTCGAAGGCCTTCTGGTAGTCCGCCTTCGACGCGCCCGCGTCGACCCCCTCGCCGCCTGTACTTCCGGAGCCGCCCGATTCGGCACATCCGGCCAGGGCGCTCGCCCCGACCACCATCGTCGCCACGAGCATCGCTGCCCGTCGTGACCTCAGCACTCCAGTCATCAGCCTGAATCTCCGTCCTGCTGTCCCGCCCCCGGAGGGGCCCTGCGTCGTCGTGACGCGCGTCACGATCTGCATAATCATTAGCCTAGATTCGTCTCGCGTCAAGAGATCATGCTCATGAATTCACCACGACCTCGGAACGGCGCCCGTCGCCGGGGCACTGCCGGTCTCCCCAGGTCTCACTGGAGCCCGAGCCCCAGCTCGCGGGCCTGCTCCGCGCGGGCGGCGAGCTGCTCCCAGCTGTCGGGGTCGGGCCGGTAGGTCACCGAGCGGAGCGTGCCGGTGAACGGGAAGGTCCGCCGACGCTGATGGAGCTCCCAGGACACAGGTGAGCGGCGGCAGATGCCGACGTCGATGCCCTCGAAGGGAAGGAAGCTCAGGAACCGGACCAGGTCCCGGGCGACCAGCCGCTCGGTCCCGTCGACCAGCAGCGTCACGGTCCAGCGACCGCCGGTCACCTCGACCTGCAGCTCGAGGGCCGAGGACGGCCGGTCGAGGGGCACCGGGCCGAAGCGGTGCGGATCGCCGTACTGGTTCTGCTCGAACCACAGCGCTCCGTCCTCCACCCACAGCTGGTAGCCGCCCGCCTGGCCGCCGTGGGCCAGGACGACGCCCTCGTCGCCCGGCACGAAGTCCCAGTCGACGTCGACCGACCAGCGAGTGCCCTGGATGAGCAGGCTGGCGTGGTGCCGCTCGAGGGTCGGCGTGCCGGCGAGGATCCGCAGCGGCCGGGGAGCGGGCCGGGGTGGGTGCTGGATGTGCTTGAGGCCGGAGCCCTCGTCGAGCGGGAAGACCTGGTTGGCCCAGGCCGCCGCGTCGAACGCCTCGCGCAGCTCGGCCACCTTGGCAGGGTGCTCGTCGGCCACGTCGCGGCGCTGGGTGGGGTCGTCCGGCGCGAACAGCTGCCAGTGCTCCTCGCTGAACGCGACGCCCGGCTGCCGGTGCGTGGCCGCCTCCCAGCCGTCGCGGTAGAAGCCCCGGTTGCCGACGCACTCGGTGTACTGCTCGCGGTGACCGCTCGGCGCGTCCGGGTCGGCGATCGTGGCGACCAGGCTGGTGCCCGCGAGCGCGGCCGCCGCGCGGCCCTCGCGGGCGGTCGGCAGGTCGAGCCCGATCAGCTCGACGAGCGTCGGCAGGACGTCGGTGATGTGGGCGTACTGGCGCCGCAGCACCGCGCCTCGCTGCTCGATCCCCGCGGGCCACGACAGGATGAACGGCGACTGCTGGCCACCGCGCAGGGTGCTGAACTTGTAGAGCCGGAAGGGCGTGTTGCAGGCCATCGCCCAGCCCCGCGGGTAGTGCGGCCAGGTGGTCGGACCGCCCAGCCGGTCGAGGTGCTGGGGCAGCTCCTCGTCCACCGCGGGGACCACGCCCGGGGTCTGCATGTAGCCGAAGTAGGTGGCGGTGCCGGTGTCGGCACTGCTCGCCCACGACGGGAGGGGACGGGCCTGGTCGGTGAGCCGGGCCGCCCCGTTGTCGCTGCTGAAGACGATGACGGTGTTGTCGAGCTCGCCGAGGTCGGCGAGCAGCGCCCGGAGCCGGCCGACGCTGCGGTCGAGCGACTCGACCATGGCCGCGTAGACCTCCATGTGCCGCGCGTGCACGGCGCGCTCGGTCGCGTTGAGCTCGTCCCACGGCCGTACGTCGTGGCCCGCCTCGCAGTTGCGCGGCGGCAGCTCGGTCCCGGGCGGCATCACCCCGAGCTCGACCTGCCGGGCCAGGCGTCGCTCGCGGACGACGTCCCAGCCGTCGTCGTACCGGCCGCGGTGCCGGGCGATGTCCTCGGCCCGGGCGTGCATGGGGGCATGCACCGCTCCGTGGGAGAAGTACAGGAAGAACGGCTTGTCGGCGTCGGCCGCTCGCACCTCCCGGATCATCCGTTCGGCGCGGTCGGTGAGGTCGTCGGTGAGGTAGTAGCCGTCGGGGTACTCGTCGACGTGGACCACCGAGTTGCCCTCGTAGAGCCGGTGCGGGTGGTGGAAGTCGGTGAGTGCCTCGAGGAAGCCGTAGAACTGGTCGAAGCCGCGCTGCAGCGGCCAGTTGTGCCGGCTGCCGGCCTCGCTGAAGTCGTCCTCGCGGCACAGGTGCCACTTGCCGACCATCAAGGTGGCGTAGCCGTTGGCGCGGAAGACCTCGGGCAGCACCGGCTGGTCGAGCGGGAGCTCGGAGACGTAGCCGGGGAAGCCGGGGTCGATCTGGGTGGGGAAGCCGATCCCGGCGGCGTGGGCGTTGAGCCCGGTCATCAGCGCCGCGCGGGTCGGGGAGCACAGCGGGGTGACCCGGAAGTTGGTGTAGCGCAGGCCGTCGGCGGCCGTGCGGTCCAGGTGGGGCGTCGGGATCTCCGAGCCGAAGCACCCGACGTCGGAGAAGCCGAGGTCGTCGGCGAGGACGACGATCACGTTGGGGCTGCCTGGTCGCGCGGCCGGCCGCTCCGGCCACGACGGCGTGGACTCGGCCATCGTCGTACGGGCGCTCCCCTGCCAGCCCCGGTAGGGCTCGAACGGCGCGGGGCCGCTCACCGCACGCCCCGCCAGGCCAGCGTGCCGCCGTCGACGGGGACGATCACGCCGGTCAGGAAGGAGGCCGCGTCGGAGGCGAGGAAGCAGACCACCTGCGCGACCTCGTCGGGCCGGCCGAAGCGCGGGATGAGGTGGGCACCGGTCATGAACCGCTCCTGGGCCACCGGGTCGGCCGCCGAGGCGATCTTCTCCCGGGCCATCGGCGTCTCGATCGATCCGGGCGCGAAGGCGTTGCAGCGCACCTCGGGCGACAGCGAGATCGCGGTCGAGCGGGTGAGCTGGACGACGGCGCCCTTGCTCGCGGTGTACGCCGGCGAGGCGTAGCCGGTCAGGCCGGCGACCGAGGCGGCGTTCACGATCGAGGGGCCGCGGTCCGAGGCCCGCAGGGCGGGTGCGGCGGCTTGGGTGGCGACGTAGACGGCCTTGACGTTGACGTCCATCACCCGGTCCCAGACCTCCTCGGGGAGCAGGTCGACGCTCGCCCGGTCGGGGGCGAACGCGGAGTCGATGACGCCGGCGTTGTTGACCAGGGTGTCCAGCCCGCCGGCGGCCGTGGTCGCCGCGCCGACCATCGCCCGTACGTCGGCCATGTCGGTCAGGTCGACCCGGACCACCTGGCCCTTGCCACCGGCCTGCTCGACCAGCGCCAGGGTCTCCTCCGCGCCCTCCACGGCGATGTCGGCGACGGTGACGTACGCCGCGCCCTGGCGGGCCATCTCGACCGCGATCTCGCGGCCCATGCCCTGCGCCGCGCCCGTGACGAGCACTCGCTTGTCCTGCATCCGTCCTCCTGGGTCGGTGGTTGCTCAGTGGCCGTCGCTGCGCCAGGTGACGAGCGCGTCGAGCGCCTCGACCGTCGTCCCGTCCACCCGCAGCGGGTTGACCTCGAGCCCGTCGAAGGCAGTCCCGTGGGCCGCGTCCATCGCCTCGGCGAGACGGCCGATCCGTGCGACGGCCGCGGCGATCGCGGCCCTGTCGGCAGCCGGGCGGCCGCGCACGCCGTCGAGGAGCGCACCGCCGCGCAGGCCGGCCAGCATCCGCAGCACGGCGGCGTCGTCCACGGGCAGCGGCGCGAGCGCCACGTCGTCGAGCACCTCGACCAGCACGCCGCCGAGCCCGACGGCCAGCAGCAGGCCCCAGTCCTCGTCGCGGGTCACCCCGACCAGCAGCTCGGTCGCGGGCGGCCGCATCGGCGACATCAGCACGCCGTCGAGGCGCGCGTCGGGGCGGGCCGCGGCGCAGGTGGCGACCAGGTCGTCGTACGTCGTCGCGGCGGCCGCCGGCTCCACGCCGAGCCGGACACCGCCGATGTCGCTCTTGTGGCCGATGTCGGCCGAGACGATCTTCATGGCCAGTGCCGTGCCGGACTCGGCCGCCGCCTTGGCGGCGTCCTCGGCCGAGCGGACGTGCCACGACGGGACGGCGGGGACGCCGGCCGCGAGCAGGAGGTCGCGCGCGGCCGCCTCGGACAGCGGCTCCCCCGGCACCAGCGAGGTGACCTCGGCCAGGGCCGGCGCACCGGGCTCGGCACGCGGGAGCAGCCGGCGCGCGGACCACTGCGCCACCCGGGCGACGCCGTCGACCGCCAGCCGCAGGCCCGGGACCACGTGGCCGATGCCGCCGCTGGACAGGATCGCGCGCACCTGCGGGCCGACCGGTTGGCTGGTCTGGGTGACGTAGAGGACGGGGACGGCGGCGTCAGCGGCTCCGGCGCCGATGGCGTCGACGAACCTCTGCCCGTAGAAGGGCCGCCCGTCCTCTCTCCACGGCAGGCTGTTGATCGCGAGCACGGCACCGACGGAGGGGTCGGTGCCGACCGCGGTCACCGACGCGGTCCACAGGGTCGGGTCGATGATCGCGGCGCCGGTGATGTCGAGCGGGTTGTGGGCGTGGCCGAAGTCGGGCATCCGCTCCTGCAGCGCCGCCGTGGTGGCGGCCGACAGCTCGGGCAGGTCCGCGCCGACGGCGTCGGCGAGGTCGGCGACGATGTCACAGGCGCCGCCGGAGATGGAGACCACGCCGATGCCGGGACGCTCGAGCGGTCCGGTGTGGGCGGCGATGCCGGCGGTCACCAGCATCTCCTCGATGGTGTCGACCCGGATCACGGCGAGGTCGGCGAGCATGGCGTCGACGACTCGGTCGTCGCCGACCAGCGCTCCGGTGTGGGAGGCGGCGGAGCGAGCGGCGAGCTCGCTGCGGCCGGCCTTGAGCACCACGACGGCCTTGCCGGCGGCGGCCGCGCGTCGGGCCGCGGCGGCGAACACGGCCGGCTCCTTGATGCTCTCCATGAAGATCGCGACCGCACGCACCGCGTCGTCGTCGACCAGGGCGTCGACGAGGTGGCCGACGGTCACCATCGCCTCGTTGCCGACGGTGAGCACGTGGGACAGGCCGACGCCGGCCATCGCCGCGAACTCCTTCATCGCCCCGCAGCTCGCGCCGCTCTGGGAGACCAGGGCCACCGGGCCCGGCTCGGTCGGCGGGTCGGAGAGGGCCATCGCCGGGATGCCCGCGCCGACGTTGACCAGGCCGAGCACGTTGGGGCCGAGCAGCGCGATGCCGAGCTCGGCGGCGAGGGCCACCAGCTCGTCCTGGCGGGCGCGGCCCTCCGGGCCGGTCTCGGACCACCCGGAGCTGAGCACGACCGCGGCGCGCGCACCCGCCGCGGCGGCGTCACGCAGGGCGTCGGCGGCGGCCGCCGCCGGCACCATCACGTGCACCAGGTCGATGACCGTCCCGGTCCGCCGACGCGCCTCCGCGCAGGTCGGGTACGTCGCCCGCCCGTGCACCTCGGCCCGGCGCGGGTTGACCAGGAACGTGCGGTCCTCGTGCCCGGCGGCGACCAGGTTGGCGTGCAGCAGGGTCGAGAAGGTCGACTTGTCGCTGGCGCCGATCAGCGCGAAGGTGCGCGGGTTCAGCAGGGCGTCGACGGACTCTCGGGTGACCACCGGGTCACACCTCCTCGGGGTCGGGGTCGCCGACGCGGCGGCCCGCCTCACGGCGTCCCGCCTGGTCGGCGTACTTCTCGTCGGCCATCGGCGAGGAGCCTCCGGCGCCGGTCATGCCCGCGTCGACCGGCAGCACGACGCCGGTGACGAAGGCCGCGTCGTCGCTGGCGAGGTAGACGACGCCCGCGGCCACGTCGGCGGGCCGCAGCGGCCGGCTCATGTAGCGGGAGCGATCCAGTGCCGCCTCGGCGCCGGCCAGGTCGTCGGCGCCGCCGGCGACGAGGTCGGCCGTCATCGAGGTCACCACCGCGCCGGGGATCACGACGTTGGCCCGGACGCCGAACGGCCGCAGCTCGGCGGCCACGGAGTTGGAGAGGCCGATGACGCCGGCCTTGACCGCGCTGTAGACGTGGGCTCCGACGCCGCCGAGCACCGCGGCCGGGCTCGACGTCGAGATGATCACGCCCGAGCCCTGCGGCTTCATCACCCGGGCGGCGTGCTTCATCCCGAGCAGCACGCCGCGCAGGTTGACCGCGATCGTGAGGTCGGCGTCCTCCGTGCGGGTCCGGTCGATAGGGCCGACGGCGCCGATGATCCCGGCGTTGTTGAACATGACGTCGAGGCGCCCGAAGTGCGCGACCGCGGTGTCGACCAGGTCGCTGACCGAGGCCTCGTCGGTGACGTCGGTACGACGGAACAGGGCCCGCTCGCCCAGCTCCGCCGCGAGCGCCTCCCCCGCCTCGGCCTGCAGGTCGGCGATGACGATGCTGGCGCCCTCGGCGTGGAACGCGCGGACCGTGCCCGCGCCGATCCCGCAGGCGCCTCCGGTGACGACCGCGACCTTGCCCGCGAGCCGGCCGGTCGCACCGCTCACAGGCCCACCGCGATGGACTTGGTCTCCAGGAAGGCGGCGAAGCCCTCGGGACCCATCTCGCGGCCGATGCCGGACTGCTTGAAGCCGCCGAAGGGCGAGCCGTAGGCCTGCGGGCGCCCGTTGATGCTGACCATGCCGGTACGCACCCGGCGTGCGAGCGCCACCGCGCGGCCGTCGTCGCCGCTCCACACGGAGCCGGACAGGCCGTACACGGAGTCGTTGGCGATGCGCACGGCGTCGTCCTCGTCGTCGTACGCGATGACCGCCACGACCGGCCCGAAGATCTCCTCCTGGGCGACCCGCATGCCGTTGTCGACGCCGGCCAGCAGCGTCGGCGGGACGAACCAGCCGGCCTCGAGCTCGGGCGGCAGGGTCAGGGTCTCGCCACCGGTCACCACGCGCGCGCCCTCCTGGCGGCCGATCGTGATGTAGCCGGCGACCCGGTCACGCTGTCGCTCGCTGACCATCGGGCCGATCCTCGTCTCGGCGAGCATCGGGTCGCCGACCGTCTGGGCGCGCATCGCGTCGGCGAGGGCGTCGACCACCTCGGCCTCGCGCGAGCGGGGCACCAGCACCCGGGTCTGCGCGATGCAGGCCTGGCCGTTGACCATCATCGCCATCGGCAGCAGGGCGGGCACCACGGTGGAGACGTCGGCGTCGTCGAGGATGATCGCCGCGGACTTGCCGCCGAGCTCGAGGGTCACCCGGGCGACGCGCTGTGCCGCGGCGGCCATGATCCGCTTGCCCGCCAGGCTGCTGCCGGTGAAGGCGATCTTGTCGACGTCGGGGTGCTCGACGAGGTGCTCACCGGCCTCGCGGTCGCCGGGAATGATGCTGAGCACGCCCTCGGGCAGGCCGGCCTCCAGCAGCGCGTCCGCGAAGGCGTACGCCGTCAGCGGGGTCTCCGGCGGCGGCTTGAGCACGACCGAGCAGCCGGCGGCGAGCGCCGGGGTGATCTTGAGCGACGGGGTGCTGAGCGGGCCGTTCCAGGGCGTGATCGCGGCGACGACGCCGACCGGCTCCTGGGTGACCAGGCTGGCGTTGCGCCCGTCGGAGCGGATCTCGTCGTACGCGAACGCCTTGGCGTGGTCGGCGTAGTAGCGGGTGTGCCGGATCGGGTTGGGGACGTGGGCCATCTCGCTGAACCACAGCGGGCAGCCGAGCTCGGAGGTGATGCTGACCGCGAGGTCGTCCGCCCGCTTCTCGAGGTGGTCGGCGGCGCGGTGCAGGACCTCGGCCCGCTCCTCGGGCGGCGTGCGCGACCAGACGCCCGCGTCGAACGAGGTGCGTGCGGCCGCCACGGCGGCGTCGACATCGGCGTTCGACGCGAGTGCGGCCCGGCCGACCAGGGCCCGCGTCGCCGGGTTGCGGACCTCGATCACCTCACCACTCCGCGGCGGCTGCCAGGTGCCTCCGATGAACAGCTCGGGCCGGTCGGTCAACGACATGGGGGTGGGCCTCCCTCTGGCGGCAGCGCGCCTCACGGGTGTCTATTGCTGATAATGAAACATACCGTATTGTTCCACGTGACGCCAGCCACAACCCGCAGGAGTGAGCCCATGGAAGCACCACGTGTCGTGATCGTCGGAGCCGGCCTGGCCGGACTCCGCACGGCTGAGCGCCTTCGCCGTGGCGGGTACGACGGCCGCCTGGCCCTGGTGGGCGCGGAGCCGCACCTCCCCTACGACCGCCCGCCCCTGTCCAAGGCCCTGCTGGCAGGTGACGACGAGGTCTTGCCCCCGCTGCTGCGGGCCGCGGACCGGTTCGACGAGCTCGACCTCGACCTGCGCCTCGGTGTCCGGGCCAACGCTCTGGACGCGGTCAACCGCACCCTCGACCTCGCCGACGGCACCACCCTCACCTGGGACCATCTCGTCCTGGCGACCGGCCTGACCGCCCGCGCCGTGCCGGCCTGGTCCGGCATCGCCGGCGTGCACACCCTGCGCACCGTCGACGACTGCGCCGCGATCCGCTCGGCCGCGACCGGCGCCCGGCACGCGACCGTGGTCGGCGCCGGTGTCCTCGGCAGCGAGATCGCGAGCAGCCTGCGGCGGCGCGGCCTGCACGTCGACCTGGTCGACCCGCTGCCCCAGCCGCTGTGCCGCGTCGTGGGCGAGCAGGTCGGCGGGTTCGTCGCCGGCCTGCACCGCGCGCACGGCGTCGGTCTCCACCTCGGCGCCTCGGTCGCCGACCTCGGCGTCACCGACGGACGGGTCCGCTCCGTCCGGCTCGCCGACGGCACCACGTGGGACACCGACCTCGTCGTCGTCGCGGTCGGCGGCGCACCCGACACGACCTGGCTCGAGGACTCCGGCATCGAGCTCGCCGACGGCGTCGCCGTCGACGCGTACGGCGCCGCGTCGGCCCCCGGGGTGTGGGCCGTCGGCGACGTCGCCGCGGCGGCCGACCCGCGCGGCGAGGGCCGAGTGCGCATCGAGCACTGGACCGCGGCCGGCGACCTGGCCGCCACCGTCGCCCGCAACCTGCTCGCCGTCCTGCGCGGCGAGGAGCCGAGCCCCCACGCCGAGCTTCCCTACATGTGGAGCGACCAGTACGACACGAAGGTGCAGTGCCTGGGCCTGCCCCGCGCCACCGACGAGGTCGTGGTGCTCACCGGGTCGCTCGACGAGGGCTGCTTCCTGGCCGCCCACGTCGAGGGCGGCCGGGTGCGGGCGGTGTCCGGGGCGGGGCTGCCCGCCGCGCTGATGCGCTGCCGTGCGGCGGTGGCGGCCGCCGTACCACTGGACGAGCTGCGTGCGCTCGCGCCCTGGGAGAGGAGGAAGGTGTCGGCATGAGCCTCGACCTGCAGTCGCTGATCGACCGGGTCGCCCGGCTCGAGGAGGCCGAGCTGGCCCGCAACCTGCTGCACGCCTACGCGGAGGCGCTGGACGACCCCGTGCCCGAGGAGGTCGCCGCGCTCTTCGCCGAGGAGGGCGTGTTGAGCGTCCCGGCGGGCGACTTCACCGGTCGCGCCGCCGTCGCCGGGTTCTACCGCGACCGGCTGGCGGGGGCGTCGGAGAAGCGGCACTTCATCATGAACGTGCGCACCCGCCCGCAGGGCCCGGGGCTGGTGGAGGTCGCGTCGTACTTCCTCTTCACCTCCCGCGACGACCACGCGAGCGGCCTCGGGTGGGGCACCTACCTCGACCTGGTCGAGGTCGAGGGCGGCGTGGCGCGGATCCGTCGCAAGACGATCACCCCGCACCTCGCCACCGACCTCGACCAGGGCTGGGCGGTCACCGGAACGCCGGCAGGACCTCGTTCCTGAACGTCTCCAGCGTCTGCAGCATCCGGTCCTGCGGCAGGTCGTACCACTGCATCCGCAAGATCACGTGGGTGATGCCGATGGCCTCGAGCTCCTTGAGCTGCTCGATCGCCGTGGTCGGGTCGCAGAACAGGTAGGACTTGTCGGCGACGTCGGCCAGGCCGTCCTGGCCCTTGAGGTGCCGGTAGCTGCTGGTCTGGTCGGGCGCCTCGAACTCGGAGTACTTCCGGGTGTTCTCGCCGCGGTAGTGCAGGCCGATCTCGCGCGCCTTCTCCGCGTCGGGGTCGAGGACGAGCTCGCGTCGTACGACGACCTCCTGGGCCGGTCCGCGACCGAGCCGCTCGCGCTCGTCGGCATAGAAGGCGAGGATGGTGCGCAGCTTCTCGGGCTCCGCGTGCGGCGGCACGATCCACGCGTCGCCGAGCGCGGCGGCACGGCGGGCACCGGCCTTGTGGACGCCCGCGCCGACCCAGATCGGCGGGCCGCCGTCCTGCACGGCCGGGATCCCGATCGACTCGCCCTTGAGTGTGAAGTGCTCGCCCTCGAAGTCGACGACCTCGTTGCTCCACAGCCGGCGCAGCAGCTCGACGCTCTCGGTGTAGCGCTGCACACGGTCGTCCATCGAGATGCCGAAGGCGTCGTACTCGTTGCTGCGGTAGCCCATACCGAGGCCGGCGACCGCGTGACCGCCGGTGACCTGGTCGAGGGTGGCGAACTCCTCGGCCACGGCGACGGGGTGACGCAGCGGCAGGATGAACATGTTGGTGCCCAGGCGCATGTCGCCGGCGTGCTCGGCCAGCGCGGCCAGTGCGACGAGCGGCTGCAGGGTCTGCATGTTGCCGAGGAAGTGGTTGAGCATCCAGGCCGACGTGATGCCGCTGTCGCGCGCGGCGCGGGTCTGCTCGCGCAGCTCGCCGATCCGGGCCGAGGGCGAGATGTGGGGCGGGAAGTCGTTCTGCAGCGCGAGGCCGAACGTCAGCGCCATGGGTTCCTCCAGACAGTCGGGGACAACTCAGACCAAATACATACTATTCATATTCATGGATCTTGCCTAGGGTGGACGGGACGACAACCCCAGCATCCAGGAGGCAGCCGCCCATGACCCGGACCTACGAGGACCTCGAGCCGACCGACGCGGACTGGACCCGCTGGACCGGGGCGCGGGTGCTGCGCCGCCAGGCCGCGGAACGGGGCGAGAAGACCTTCCTGATCGCCCCCGAGGAGGACGTCGAGATCACCTTCGGCGAGCTCCTCGAGGGTGCCGAGCGGGTGGCCGGCGGTCTGCACGCGGCCGGTGCCGCGGGCGGCGACCGGGTCGTCATCATGGCGAAGAACTCCTCGCGGTTCGTGCTCAGCTGGTTCGGTACGGCGATCGGCGACCTCGTCGAGGCCCCGATCAACACGGCCTACGAGGGCGAGTTCCTGCGCCACCAGGCCCAGCTCGTCGACGCCCGCTGGGCGATCGTCGACGACGACCTCGCCGACCGCTTCATCGCGCTGCGCGACCAGCTCGGCACGATCGAGGCGTTCTGGGTGATCGACAGCGCGGGCGGAGCGGCGGCCGCCGTCCAGCGGCTGCGCGCCGCGGGCTGGCGGGCCGAGGAGTGGGAGGCCCTGCGCACCGCCGAGCGGTACGACGGCCCCGAGCCCGACGCGCGCGACCTCACCGCCGTCTTCTTCACCTCCGGCACGACGGGCCTGTCGAAGGGCGTCTCGATGCCGAACGCCCAGATGAGCTTCTTCTCCGAGCTGACCCGCTGCCTGACCCGGTTCACCGAGGACGACACCTGGCTCTCGGTGACCCCGCTGTTCCACGGCAACGCGCAGTACATGGCGGTCTACCCCGCGCTCATCGCGGGCGGCCGCGCGGTGATCCGGTCCCGCTTCAGCGCGAGCCGCTGGGTCGACCAGCTGCGCGAGCACGACGTGACCGTCACCAACTTCCTCGGCGTCATGATGGACTTCGTCTGGAAGCAGCCAGAGCGCCCCGACGACGCCGACAACCCGCTGCGCTGCGTGTTCGCCGCGCCGACGGCGTCCTCGATCCTCGCGGAGTTCAAGGAGCGCTTCGGCATCGAGGCCTTCGTCGAGGTCTACGGCACCACCGAGACCACGACCCCGATCCTCAGCCCCTACGGCGAGGACCGCCCCGCCGGCGCGGCCGGCCTCAACGCCGCGAAGTGGTACGACGTGACGATCGTCGACCCCGACACCGACATGGAGGTGCCGGTCGGCGAGGTGGGCGAGTTCTGCGTGCGACCGAGGCACCCGTGGATCAGCAGCCGCGGCTACTACAACATGCCGGAGAAGACGGCCGAGGTGTGGCGCAACCTGTGGTTCCACACCGGCGACGCGGTCCGCCGCGACGAGGACGGCTGGTACTACTTCGTCGACCGGATCAAGGACGCGATCCGGCGCCGGGGCGAGAACATCAGCTCCTACGAGGTGGAGCAGGCGCTGCTCGGCCATCCCGCGATCGCGGAGTGCGCCGTCATCGGCATCCCCGCCGACAGCGAGGCGGGCGAGGACGAGGTGATGGCGGTCATCGTCGCCGACGGCGCCATCACGCCCGCCGAGGTGTGGGCCTGGTGCGAGGGCCGGATCCCGGCGTTCGCGATCCCGCGCTTCCTGCGCTTCCGCAAGGACCTGCCCCTCACCCCGTCGGAGAAGATCCAGCGCAACGTGCTGCGCGACGAGGCGGCCACCGCCGACGACGTCGTCGACCGCGAGGCCGTCAGGGCGGACGCGTGAGCGTCCGGGCGGTCCAGGTCGTCGACCTGGTCGGCCCGGACGGGTTGCGGCTCGCCGACGTACCGGACCCCGGCGGCCCGGACGACGTCGTCGTGGACGTGCACCACGCGGGCGTCAGCTTCCCCGACCTGCTGATGAGTCAGGGCCGCTACCAGCGCAGGCCTCCCGTGCCCTTCACCCCGGGCGTCGAGGTCTCCGGTCTCGTCGTGTCGGCGCCCGCCGGCTCGGGCTTCGCGCCCGGCGACCGGGTGGCGAGCTTCGTGCGGGCCGGCGGGTGGGCGACCCGGGTCGCGGCGCGGCCGGAGCTGACCTTCGCGCTGCCCGACGAGATCGGCCTGCGGGCGGGCGCGGGCCTGCCGATGAACTACCTCACCGCGCACCTCGCGCTGACCCGGCGCGGGGACCTGCACGCCGGCGAGACCCTCGTCGTGCACGGCGCGGCCGGTGGCCTCGGCACCGCTCTGGTGCAGGCCGGCCGGGCACTGGGCGCCCTGGTCGTCGCGGTCGTCTCGACCCGGGCGAAGGCACGGCTCGCGACGGACGCCGGCGCGGACCACGCGGTGCTCGCCGAGGGCTGGACCGACGCCGTCCGGGCCCTGGCCCCCGAGGGCGTGGCCGTCGTCGCCGACACCGTCGGCGGGGACCGGTTCCTCGACTCGGTGCGGATCCTGCGCAAGGAGGGGCGCCTGCTCGTGCTCGGCTTCGCCGCGGGCGAGATCCCGTCGGTGCCGGCGAACCGGCTGCTGCTCAAGAACGTCGACGTGCGCGGGATCGCCTGGGGCAGTCTCATCGAGGACGAGCCGTGGTACCCGCCCCGGCAGTGGAAGGACGTCCTCGGCTGGGTGGCCGCAGGGCACGTCCGCCCGGTCGTCGGGCCCGAGCTGCCGATGGAGCGGGCCGGCGACGCGCTGCGCCTGCTCGCGGACCGCGGAGCGACCGGCAAGGTGACGCTGCGGATGCCCGCAGCCGACGAGACAGCCGACGAGACGGCCGACGAGACAGGAGAGCAGGATGGGTGAGGTGCACGTCGCCGCGCGCGGCGAGGCCGTGTGGATCACGTTCGACGCGCCACAGCGCCGCAACGCCTTCGACCCGGACATGGCCGCGAGGGCCGTCGCGGCGCTGGAGGACAGCACGAGCGCCCGGGCGGTGGTGATCACCGGCGCCCCGGGCGGCTTCTGTGCCGGGGGCGCCCTCGACCTGCTCGGCACGCCGGACCTGCCCGAGATGCGCGGCCTGTACCGGATGTCGCTGCGGCTCTTCGACGCCGTGCGCAACCACCCACGCCCGGTGATCGCGGCCGTCAACGGCGCCGCGGCCGGCGGCGGCAACGAGCTCGTCGTCGCCTGCGACCTGGCGATCGCGGCCGAGTCGGCCACCTTCGGCCAGACCGGGCCACGCGTGGGAAGCGCCCCGGTGACGGGCGCGACCAACGTGCTCGGCGTACAGATCGGCGAGAAGCGGGCCAAGGAGATGGCCTTCCTGTGCCGGCGCTACTCCGCGCAGCAGGCCCTGGACCTCGGCCTCGTCAACCAGGTGGTCCCCGACGACGAGCTGGTCGCGACCGTCGACGCGCTGGTCGAGGAGATCGCGACCCTGAGCCCGCGCTACCTCGAGATCGCGAAGGTCAGCTCCAATGTGTGGTGGAACGCCGCCCGCGACAACTTCCTGTCCGGCCTCGGCATGCTGGTGCAGGCCGTCGGCAGCGACGACATGATCGAGGGCGCGACGTCCTTCCTCGAGAAGCGCCGCCCGACCTTCCCGCCGCCGCGATGAGTCGCGACCGGCTGCTCCGGCTGGAGGAGATCGAGGCGACGCGGGGGCTGCTGGCGTCGTACGCCCGGGCGGCCGACGCCGCGTCCCTCGACGCGATGCTCGCGCTCTTCGCACCGGACGGCGTCGTCGCCAACCGGCGCGGGGAGTTCGCCGGCCCCACGGCGATCGGCGGCTACTTCGCCGGCGCCTGGGGCGAGAGCCCCGCGGACAAGCGGCACTTCGTCACCAACGTCACGGTGGCCTGGCGCGGGCCGGGCGAGGTACGGGCGGAGGCCTACTTCCTCTTCGTCGCGCGCACGCCCGGTGCCTCCACCCTCGGCTGGGGCCGGTACGACGCGGACGTCCGCGTCGAGGACGGCGAGGCGCGCTTCGCGCGGCTGCGGATGGACCTCGACGTGGCCACCGACCTCGCGACCGGGTGGCCCGCCGGGTAGTCAGTCGAGCTCGACGTCCAGCTCGACGTCCTGCATCCCACGCCACGCCATGGTCCCGCCGTCGACCGGCACGTTGATGCCGGTGAGGAAGGACGCCGCGTCGCTGGCCAGGAAGCAGGCCACCTGGGCGATCTCGTTGACGGTGCCGCGGCGCGGGATGAGGTGGGTGCCGTACATCGCGCGCGCCGTGGCCAGGCGGTCCGACGCCGCGGCGAGGTGCGAGTCGCCCATCGGCGTCTTGATCGCGCCCGGCGAGTAGCAGTTGGCACGCACGTGCGGCGCGAGGTTGATCGCCGTGGTGCGGGTGAGCTGGATGACGGCGGCCTTGGTCGCGGCGTAGGCCGCCATGCCGGCGCCCGTCATCCCGGACACGGACGCGGCGTTGACGATGCTCGGGCCCCGGTCGGAGGCGCGCAGGTGAGGCGCGGCGTACTTCGTCGTCAGCCACACCGCCTTGAGGTTGATGTCGTTGACCGCGTCCCACGCGTCCTCGTCGAGGGTGTCGACGCCGACCTCGTCCGCGTCGGTGAACAGGTGGTCGAGCACGCCGGCGTTGTTGACCAGCACGTCGAGTCCACCGGCCCAGCCGGCGACGTCGTCGATCATCGAGCGGATCTCGACGGACGAGCGCAGGTTCGCGACCACGCCCCGCGCGTCCGCGCCCTCGGCCCGCACCAGCGCCTCGGTCTCGGCGAGGCCGTCGGGCTCGACGTCGGTGAGCCCGACGTGCGTGGCGCCCTGCCGCGCGGCCTCGAGGGCGATCTCGCGGCCCATCCCGCGGGCGGCTCCGGTGATCAGCACCCGCTTCGGTCCCAGGGTCATGGTGTTCTCCTTCGGTCGAGTGGTCACTCGCGCGGCAGGCCGAGGCCGCGCGCGATGATGCCGCGTTGGATGTCGTTGGTTCCGCCGCCGATGACGTACATCGGCGCGACGCGCAGCGCGGCGTCGTACCGTCCCGCGAGGGCGGCCTGCGGGCCGAGGACGTCGAGGCAGGTGCGCCCGAGCTCCTCGGCGAGGTCGCCGCTGAGCACGGCGGCCATCGGCCCGGCGATCCGGGCGTCGCCGGTGCCGTCCATCGACCGGGTCGCCCGCAGCACGAGAGCCCGTGCGGCCTGCAGCCGCGCGGCGACCCAGCCCAGGCGGTCGCGGTCGAGCGCGTCGACGTCGCCGCCGGCCGCGACCCGGGCCCGCAGCTCGGCCACCGTCTCGTCGAAGTGGCGGCGCAGCGTGGCGGCGACGCCGCCCATCACGACGCGTTCGGCGGCGAGGGCGTCGGTGATCACCTTCCACCCGCCGTCGACCTCGCCGACCCGGGCGGTGTCCGGCACCCGCACCGCGTCGTAGAAGACGGTGCACGAGATCTCCCCGGACAGCGCGACGTGCTGCTGCACGGTGATGCCGGGGGTGTCCATCGGCACCAGGAAGATCGTGATGCCGGCATGGCGGGGAGTCGCGTCGGGGTCGGTGCGCACGGCAAGCCAGACGTGGGTGGCGGTGTGGCCCCGGGTGGTCCACAGCTTCTGGCCGTCGATCACCCAGCCGTCGCCGTCGCGGACGGCCCGGGTGCGCAGCGACGCGAGGTCCGAGCCGGCCTCCGGCTCGGAGTAGCCGAGGCAGAAGGCCATCTCGCCGGCGTGGAGCAGCGGCAGGAACTGCGCCTTCTGCTCCGGCGTCCCGTGCCGCAGGAGGGAGTGCCCGATCAGCATGGTCGCGCTCATCGCACGGTCCACCGGACCGCCGGCGTACTTCATCTCCTCGTGGAGGACGACCTGCTCCTCGACGGAGACCGCGCGTCCGCCGTGCTCGTCGGGCCAGTTGAGGGCGAACAGCGCCTCCTCGTCCATCTCGCGGCGCAGCGCCTCGACGTCGTACCCCTCGCCGGCGCGGTGCCGGTCGAGCAGGTCGCGCACCTCGGCCCGGAACGCCTCGGCCCGGTCGCCCAGGTGGAAGTGGGGCAGTCCCTCCCCTGCGAGCAGCCGCGCGGCGACGCCGTCGGTACGACGCTCGTCGAGCAGGCCGTGCCCGAGGTGGGTCCGGTCGGTGTGGACCCGGCGGAACAGCCACGACGCGTCGTGCTCCTCGAAGAAGCCGACCGCGCCGAGCGTGTGCTGGGCGCCGGCGAGGATCCGCGGGGCGGCGGTGGCCGCGTGCCGGGCGGCCAGCGCCGCGGCGAGGGGCGCGTCGGCGCGGCCCGCCAGCAGGGCCTCGACGGCCTCGTCGAGCAGGGCGTCGCTGGCCGACAGGTCGATCTGGCAGGCTGCCACCCGCTGCTGCACGGCCCCGAAGCCGCCGATCAGCCGGCCGAACTGCCGGCGTGCCTTCGCGTGCTCGACGGCCAGGTCGTGCGCGCGGCCGGCGGCGGCGACGGCCCGGGCGGCGGTGGCGATCCGCAGCACGGCGACGGCCTCCGCGAGCTCCGCTGCGTCCGCGGTCCGCTCGGCGACCACGCCCCCGGGCATGACCCGGCGCCAGGCGGGCCGCGCCAGGCCGTCGGCGGGCTCGGCCCGCTCGACGGCCTGCAGGCGTACGGCGCCGGAGGAGGTGTCGACGACGAGCACGTGGGAGGCCGTGCCGGCGTCGTCGACGATCAGGGGGCCCGCGTCGCCGCCGAGGGCGACCACGGGGCGGATCTCGCCCGCGCCGACGGCGTCGGCGAGCTCGGGCAGCAGCAGGGCGGCGACGTACGCGTCGGCCAACGGCAGCGGACAGGCCCGGCGGCCGAGGGTGCGGATCGCGGCGAGGAGGTAGTCGACGGCGCCCTCCGGCCCGAGCTGGTACCAACCCTGCTGGGCGGCGACCTCCGCGACCTGCGCGCCGCCGGGACCGTCGGCGAGCGCGGCGTCGACGGCGGCCGGCCAGACCCCGTCGAGCGCTCCGGCGACGGCTTCCTGGAAGTCCTGCACGTCGGTCACTGCTGCACCGTCCCTTGTCTCGTCGATCCTATCTATGAATACCATAGTCATGAACGTCGTCACAGGACCGCGTCCACGTCAGAGGGAGCCGAGCATGACCTTCCCGCACCTGTTCTCGCCGATCGGGATCGGCGGTCTCACCGTGAAGAACCGGGTGGTGCTGCCGCCACACGCTCACGTCGTGTCCAGCCTCTGGGGCACCGACGCGGAGGCAGAGCGGCATCTCGGCTACTGGGCCGCGCGCACCTCGGCCGGCTGGGTCGACGGCGTCTCCGCGCACGTGCGCAACCACCTGGCCCCCGGGTTCGAGCCGACCGGCGTCGGAGCCCAGTACGACGGTCACTTCCGACAGCCCTACTTCCTGGACCGCGTCGGCCGGCTGGCCGGGATCCTGCACGCGGACGACACGGTCCTCACCGTCCAGATGATCCTCCAGGGCGGCATGCCGCACGGCGCCTCCCCGGTGCCGAGCGGCCCGGTCGTCAACCAGGTGCCGCACGCCCTGACCCGGGACGAGATCGACTGGTTCGTCGAGGAGTACGCACACGGCGCGCACCAGGTCGCGGCCGCCGGCGCCGACGGCGTCGAGCTGCACCTCAACCACGACGACATGCTCGAGTACTTCCTCTCGCCGCTGACCAACCACCGCGACGACGAGTACGGCGGCGACCTGGCCGGGCGGCTCCGGTTCCCGCTGCGCATCCTGGCCGCGGTGCGCGCCGCCCTGGGCCCGGACCGGGTGGTCGGCGTCCGCCTGAACCTGCGCGAGGAGGAGCCCGGCGGCTACGGCATCGACGGCCCGGACGGCGCGGTCGCCATCGCGCAGGCGCTGGAGGCGAGTGGGCTCGTCGACTACCTCAGCTGCGCGATCGGCAGCCCGTGGGGCAACCCGAGCTACATCCAGTCCCACCACCACCGCCCGGCCGCGTGGTCGGACCTGGCCGGACGGGTCAAGGCGGCCGTCGGCCTCCCGGTCGTCTACACCGGCCGGGTCACCGGCCCGCAGGTGGCCGAGGACCTGCTGGCGGCCGGCCACGCGGACCTCGTGGGCATGGCGCGCGCGATCATCGCCGACGGGCAGCTGCTGGTGAAGGCGCGGACCGGGCGCACCGACGACATCCGGCCGTGCGTGGGCGGCAACGAGTGCATCAGCCGGCGCATCGTCGAGGGCACGCCGTTCTCCTGCGCGGTCAACCCCGAGGCGGGCAAGGAGGCCGACGACGCGTCGCAGCAGGCCGGGTCGACGTACCGCGTCCTGGTCGTCGGCGGCGGACCGGCCGGCATGGAGCTCGCGGGCCTCGCCGCCGAGCGCGGCCACCGGGTCACGCTGTGGGAACAGCGGGACGCCCTCGGTGGCCAGCTCCGCATCGCCGCTCGCGCCCCGCTCCACGACGACCACCTCGCCTACCTCGCCTGGCAGGAGCGGCGCCTCGCCGCCGCCGGGGTGGAGGTCGTGACCGGCCGCACGGCCACGGCCGACGACGTGGCGTCGTACGGCGCCGACCGGGTGGTCGTCGCCACCGGCGCGGTCCCCCGCCGGCCCGCGATCCCGGGCGCCGACCTGCCGCACGTCCACACCGGCGCCGACGTGCTCGCCGATCCGCCGGAGCTCGGCGAGCACGTGCTGGTCGTCGCCCAGGACGACCACCTGCCGCCCCTCTCGCTCGCCGACTTCCTCGCCGAGCGCGGCCACCGGGTCACCGTCGTCCACGGGACCACGGGACCGGCCCCGCTGGTCAGCCGCTACCTGCTCGGCTCGATCCTCGGCCGCCTCGACGCGGGCAGCGTCACACTGCGCGCGTCCGAGCAGCCGAGCCTGATCGAGCCCGGCCGGGTCACCCTGCGTCACGTCCACTCCGGTCGCACCCACGTGCTCGACGGCGTCGACAGTGTGGTGCTCTCGTGCGGCGCGGTCCCCGCGACGACGCTGCACGACGAGCTGCGCGAACGCGGCATCGCGGCCGACCTCCTCGGCGACGCCTACGCGCCGCGCCGGCTGGTGTTCGCCACCAAGCAGGCGCGGGAGCTGGCGCTGACCCTCTGACCGCCTGACCGTCAGCCGTAGTACGACCGCCCCTTGCTCGCCAGCACGTCGTCGCCACCGTCGACGACCAGGCAGGCACCGTTGACCCGGGCCGCGTCGGCGAGGAAGAGCGCCGCGTCGGCGACGTCGGCCGCCGTGGTCGGCACGCCGCTGGAGGAGGCCGCCGCCAGCCGCCGGTAGGGCGTGGCGAGGTCGTCGACGTCGCCCATCAGGCCGGCGGACAGCGAGCTGACGGTCCCGCCGGGTGCGACCGCGTTGATCCGCAGGCCGTACGGCGCGACCTCGACCGCGACCGACTCGACCAGGCCCTTCACGGCGTGCTTCGCGGCGGTGTAGGCGTGCGGCCCGAGGCCTCCGCGGACGCTTGCCACGCTCGCGGTGCACACGATCGCGCCGCGCCCACGAGGCCGCATCACCCGGACGGCGTGCTTCACGGTGAGGAAGACGCTGGCGAGCAGCAGGTCCGTCGTACGGCGGAAGTCGGCGAGGGTCGTGTCCTCGATCCTGCCGGTCACGCCGACGACGCCCGCATTGGCGAAGACCGCGTCCACCGGACCGAGCGCGGCGGCGGTGTCGACCGCCGCCGCGACCTGGCCCTCGTCGGTCACGTCGCACCGGACGAACCGGGCCCCGCCGCGCAGCCGCTCGACCAGCGCGAGTCCCGCGCGCTCGTCCAGGTCGGCCACCACGACCTGGCCACCGCGGGCGACGACCTGCTCGGCGAGGGCGGCTCCGATGCCGCGCGCACCTCCGGTGACCAGGGCGACCGACGGGCTGTGCTGCATGGGGGCTCCTCCTCGATTGACACTCTCCAAACCGCCACATTACATTGGAATCATTATCAGAGATAGGAGCACCGTGGCCTCCACCGTGACCGAGCTCGATCGCGTCGTCATCCGCTTCGCGGGCGACTCCGGCGACGGCATGCAGCTGACCGGCGACCGCTTCACCCAGGAGGCCGCGGTCTTCGGCAACGACCTCTCGACACTGCCGAACTTCCCAGCGGAGATCCGTGCGCCGCAGGGCACGATCCCGGGCGTCAGCAGCTTCCAGCTGCACTTCGCCAACTACGACATCCTCACGCCCGGAGACCGGCCGGACGTCCTGGTGGCGATGAACCCGGCGGCCCTCAGGGCCAACCTGGGCGACCTGCCGCGGGGAGCGACGATCATCGTCGACACCCACGACTTCACCAGGCGCAACCTCGACAAGGTCGGCTACGACGCCAGCCCGCTCGACGACGGCTCCCTGGCCGAGTTCGCGGTGCACGCGCTCGACCTCACCGGCATGTCGGTCGAGGCCGTCAAGGAGTTCGGCCTCTCGCGCAAGGACGCCGCCCGGTCGAAGAACATGTTCGCCCTGGGCCTGGTCTCCTGGCTCTACGGGCGCGACGTCGCCGGCAGCGAGGAGCACCTCGCGGCGAAGTTCGCGGGCAGGCCGACCATCCGTGACGCGAACGTCGCGGCCCTGCGGGCGGGGTGGAACTTCGGCGAGACGACCGAGGCCTTCGCCGTGTCGTACGTCGTGAAGCCGGCTCCTGTCGCGGCCGGTCGCTACCGCAACATCACGGGCAACACGGCACTGTCGTACGGCCTCGTGGCTGCCGGCGAGCTGAGCGGACTCCCGGTCCTGCTCGGCGCGTACCCGATCACCCCGGCCTCCGACATCCTCCACGAGCTGTCGAAGCACAAGAGCTTCGGCATCGCCACCTTCCAGGCCGAGGACGAGATCGCCGCGATCGGCGCCGCCGTCGGCGCCTCCTTCGCCGGGACCCTCGGCGTGACCGCGACCTCGGGGCCGGGAGTGGCGCTGAAGTCGGAGGCGATGGGCCTGGCGGTGATGACCGAGCTGCCCCTCGTCGTGGTGGACGTGCAGCGCGGCGGCCCGTCGACCGGCCTGCCGACCAAGACCGAGCAGTCCGACCTGCTCCAGGCGCTGCACGGGCGCAACGGCGAGTCGCCGATGCCGGTGATCGCGGCCCAGTCGCCGACCGACTGCTTCGCCGCCGCGATCGAGGCCGCCCGGATCGCGATCACCTACCGCACCCCGGTGATGCTGCTGTCCGACGGCTACCTCGCGAACGGGTCGGAGCCCTGGGCGATCCCCGACGTCGCGAGCCTGCCACCGATCGAGCCGGGCTTCGCGACCGAGCCGAACCACGACAGGGGCGACGGTACGGCCGACTTCTGGCCCTACCTGCGCGACGAGGAGACCCTCGCCCGACCGTGGGCGGTCCCAGGCACTCCCGGGCTCGAGCACCGCATCGGCGGGCTGGAGAAGGCGGGCACCGTCGAGACCGGCCACGGGAACATCTCCTACGACCCGGACAACCACGACCGGATGGTGCGACTGCGGCAGGCGAAGGTGCAGCGGATCGCCGACTCCCTGCCGCCGCTCGAGGTCGACGACCCGTCCGGCGCGGCCGAGGTCCTGGTGATCGGCTGGGGGTCGACGTACGGTCCGATCGGTGCGGCCTGCCGCCGGGTCCGCGCTGCCGGCCACCGGGTCGCGCAGGTGCACCTTCGCCACCTCAACCCGTTCCCCAACGACCTCGGCGAGATCCTGCGCCGCTACGACCGCGTGGTCTGCCCGGAGATGAACCTCGGCCAGCTGAGCCGGTTGCTGCGCGCCGAGTACCTCGTCGACGTCCGCCCGATCACGACGGTGCGCGGCCTCCCGTTCGGCGCCGAGGCGCTGTCCGTGGAGCTGCTCGCCCACGTCACCGACACCCCGGAGCCGACCGCATGACGACCGTCGACCTGCCCGCCCCGACCCTGACCGCGAAGGACTTCTCCAGCGACCAGGAGGTCCGCTGGTGCCCCGGCTGCGGCGACTACGCCGTCCTCAAGGCCGTCCAGTCCTTCCTGCCCGACCTCGGACTACGCCGCGAGAACATCGTCTTCGTCTCCGGCATCGGCTGCAGCTCGCGCTTCCCCTACTACCTCGACACCTACGGCATGCACTCGATCCACGGCCGCGCACCCTCCATCGCGACCGGCATCGCCACCGCCCGCGAAGACCTCTCGGTCTGGGTCGTCACCGGCGACGGCGACGCACTCTCCATCGGCGGCAACCACCTCATCCACGCCCTGCGCCGCAACGTCAACATGACGATCCTGCTGTTCAACAACCGCATCTACGGCCTCACCAAGGGCCAGTACTCCCCCACCAGCGAAGTCGGCAAGGTCACCAAGTCCACCCCCGTCGGCTCCCTCGACCACCCCTTCAACCCGGTCTCGCTCGCCCTCGGCGCCGAAGCCACCTTCGTGGCCCGCACCATCGACTCCGACCGCAAGCACCTCACCACCGTCCTCGCCGCCGCAGCCGCCCACCGCGGCACCAGCCTCGTCGAGATCTACCAGAACTGCCCGATCTTCAACGACGGCGCGTTCGAGGGCCTCAAGGGCCCCCAGGCCGCGCAGCGGCTGGTCCGCCTCGAGCCGGGACTCGAGGTCACCGTCGAGGGCCGGACCTGGCAGCACGACCCCACGGAGGTCAGCCCCACTCGCCAGTTCGCGCTGTCCCGCATGGACGAGGCCGAGGCGGTGCCGATCGGCGTCTTCCGCCAGGTCGAGCGCCCGACGTACGACGACCTGACCCGGTCCCAGCTCGCCGACGCCGTCACCGCCCACGGCCGGGGCAGGCTGCAGGACCTGCTCGACAGCGGCGACACCTGGACCGTTCCCGGCCCGTCCGCCACACCCGACCCGACCGACCCCACCGATTCCCAGGAGGAACCATGCCCGAGCTGATCGTCGTCGGAGTCGACGGCAACGAGCGCGCCGAGCGCGCGGCCGACACCGCGGCCCGGCTCGCCGCCGCGACCGGCGCCGGCCTGCACGTCGTGTGCGGCTTCGTTCGCGAGCAGTCGGCCGAGATCACCGACGGCGAGGGCACCCACGCGGTCTCGATCTCCGCCGAGAGCGCCGACATCGCCGCCCGGACGGCCTCCCGGCTCGCCGAGGTCGTCCCCCAGGTCACCAGCGCGGGCGTGCACGGCCGACCGGCCGACGTGCTCCTGGCGGAGGCGGAGCGCCTCGACGCGTCCCTCATCGTGGTCGGCAACCGTCGGGTGCAGGGCATCGCCCGGGTGCTGGGCAGCGTGGCCGCCGCCGTCGCGCACCACGCGAGCTGCGACGTCTACATCGTCAACACCGGCTGACGCGGATCACCGCCGCACGCTTGAATGGCCGCGTGCTCCTCGACCTGCAGCTCGACGCCCCTCCCGACCGGGTGCGGTCCCGCGCCCGCGAGCTGGTGGACGCCGGCGCCGCCGGCCTGTTCACGTTCGAGGGGCCGCACGACGTCTTCCTCCCCCTCGCCGCGGTGGCCGGGCAGGTCGACGCCGACCTGATGACCAACGTCGCGATCGCGATGCCGCGCTCCCCGATGCACCTGGCGCACACCGCGTGGGACCTGCAGCTGATGTCGGGAGGCCGCTTCCGGCTCGGCCTGGGCTCACAGATCCAGCCCCACATCGAGAAGAGGTACGGCGCCCGCTGGTCGCCGCCCGCCGCGCGGATGCGCGAGATCGTCGGTGCGGTCAAGGCGATCCTGCATTCCTGGCAGAGCGGAGAGCGGCTCGACTTCCGCGGCGAGCACACCACCCACACGCTGATGCCGCCGACCTTCGTCCCCGGCCCGAACCCCTACGGTCCCCCACCGGTCCTCCTCGGCGCCCTCGGCCCGCTGATGACCCGCACCGCCGCCGAGGTCGCCGACGGCCTGCTGGTCATGCCCTTCCACAGCCACCGCCACTTCCGCGAGCGCACCCTGCCCGCCGTCGCCGCCGGCCTCTCGCTCGCCGGCCGGTCCGCCACGGACCTCGCCGTGCACCCCCAGGCCATCGTGGCGATGGGCCGCACGGAGGCCGAGGTGATGGCCGCACGAGCGGGCGTCCGATCCCTGCTCGCGTTCTACGGCTCCACGCCGGCGTACCGCCCCGTCCTCGAGGTCGAAGGATGGGGCGACCTCCAACCCGAGCTCAACCGCCTCTCCAAGACCGGCGACGTGGCCACCATGACCGCGCTCGTCGACGACACCATGCTCGCCACCCTCGCCGTCGCCGGCACACCGGAGGAGTGCGCCGCCGAGCTCCACCGCCGCTTCGGCGACGTCCCCGGCGTCGAGCGCGTGTGCTGCTACTTCCCGGGCTACGACCCGCCGGCCGACCAGGTCGCCGCGCTGGCCGGGTCGCTGGGTTGACGGCACCCCCTACGAATTGGTCGCCATCAGGGCGATTTCGCGACCAGAACGTAGGGGGCGCAGTTCAGCCGAGGCGCCGAGCAGACAAGCGCCGCCGATCCGCCTCCGTCAACGCTCGGCGTGCTGACACCGTCGAGGTGTCGATCCAGCCGTCAGGGAGGTCGATGGTCCAGTCCCGGCGCCGCGGCCGCTCCGCCACCCGTCGGTACGCCGACGCGAGTCGCCGCTCGAAGGAGCTCGTGTCCCGCAGGTCGTCCGACACCATGGTCACCACCTCGAGGTCGAGGTCGCGGTAGCAGGCGTCTCGGTCGACGTCGCGACGCTGGACCCTCAACCGGCTGTGGACCACTCCGTCGTACTCCCCGGCAACACCCGCGATCGGGTCGAACAGGTCGGGCGTCACCACGTGGTTGCCAGCGAGGTCGAAGATCGGCCGGTTGCACAACGGCCGCCGGAATCCGCGCCCCACCCAGAGCAGCAACATGGTCGCCTCGAGGGGCGACCACAGATTCTCGTCGGACAAGGCGATCGCGTCGGTGAAGCGTGCTGTGAACTGCCGACTGCCGAGCAGGCATCGGTAGGAGAGCAGCTCATCGAGACTCACCATGTCGGAGCGGCAGGCCATCGAGACGATCTGCACGGCCTGTTCCAGGCTGCCGGCTCGGCACACGTCGTCGAACACCGAGCGTTCCGGCCGGGTGACGGGCAGCCCGTCGACCGCGACGACGTCGTTCTCGAGGAGCCAGCCGAAGCGCAGCTCGACTCCCTCCCGCGAGCGCAGCGGCTTGCGGTCGCCCACGGCGATCGGGACCGGACGGGGTTGCATCCGGGAGTCGTACCCGTCGAAGTACTCGGCTCCGCGCCACCGCAGGCCGGCCCATCCGGTCACGGCTGCCCGGTCCGGCGCCCCCGCGATCGCTTCGACGATTCGCTGGTCGACCAGTGTCGGGTCGACCTCGATCGGTACGAATCGGTTCGTCGACGCCGCACGCCATCGGGGCCCGCGCGCCTGACCGCGGGTCGGGCCGGCCAGGCCCGACGGGTCGACCGGCACCGGCGCCACCAGTCCCGGCCGGGTGAGGAGGAGATCCATCGGGCGAGGATGCACCGTCGTGCGTGCAGGCGCCGGGCTCTCTCCACAGGCTCCTCACACCGTCGCCGCGCCCCCTACGAATTGGTTGCGATCTACCCAGAATCACGACCAATTCGTAGGGGGCGCGGTCCAGACCTCAACCGCGGAACGCCGGCTTCTCCTTCGCCAGGAACGCCCGGACCCCCTCGGCGAAGTCCGGCCCGCCGTAGACCTCGCGCAGCAGCGGCTCCTCGTCCGCCGGCGCGGTCTCGGTGATCGAGGCACGGCGGCGCAGCTGCTGCTTGGTGACCCGCAGGGTCACGGGCGAGGCCTGGAGGATCCCGTCGACCAGCGCAGCCACCTCGGCATCCAGCTCATCGCGGTCGGCGACCTCCGCGAGGATCGCGCCGGCGGCGTACGCGCGGTCGGCGGTGACCAGACGCGAGGCGAGCAGCATCTCGCGGGTCAGGGACTCGCCGAAGACCTCGGCACAGCGGTAGAGGACCGGCGAGGACAGGGCATTGCCGAGGGTCCGCGCGATCGGGTAGCCGAAGCGGGAGGCCGAGGTGGCGACCCGCAGGTCGCAGTTCGTGGCAACGGCGAGCCCGCCGCCGACGCAGACGCCGTCGATGGCGGCGATGGTGACCTGCGGGAGCGCGAACAGGCCCTCGAGCATCTCGCGGATCCAGGTCTCGTACTCGACCGCGTCGGCCTCGAGGAAGTCGGAGATCTCGTTGCCGGCGGCGAACGCCTTGCCGCCCGCGCCCCGCAGTACGACGACCCGCACCGACCGGTCCTCGGCCAGCTCGAGCCACAGCTCGCGCATCGCGCCGTACATCGCCTTGGTGAAGGCGTTGCGCCGCTCGGGGCGGTCGAAGGTCACCTCGACCACGCCAGGACGGTCACGCTCGATCAGGATGTCGTGTGCAGTCACGATCGGGAGGGTACGGCGACCAGCAGCGCGTCCCGCAGCCGCGTCCGGCTGGTGAGGAGCCCGAGCCCGACGCCGATCGTGTTGGCGACGGCGTCGCGCCAGTCCATCATCCGGTCGGTGGTGAGCGTGCCCTGCGCGACCTCGAGCCCGATGCCGAGCAGCACCAACGCCGCTGCCGCGGCGAGCAGCGGCCGGCCGGGGCGGAACAGCTGCACCGCGGTCAGGGACAGCAGCCCGTAGACCACGAGGTGCTGCCACTTGTCGCTGGCCGGCACGTCCGGCGCCGGCGGCGGCGAGCCCAGCGAGAGGACGATCACCGCGAGCACCAGCAGCAGCCAGATCCCCAGCCACAGCCAGGGCAGGCGCAGCGCCTTCACGCCGACCGCTCACGTACGACGAAGGCCGCCACCACGCCCGCCACCGCACCGAACAGGTGCCCCTGCCAGGACACGCCGGGTGTGCCGGGCAGCACGCCCCACAGCACGCCGCCGTACACGACCAGCACGCCGAGCCCGACCACGATCTCGAGCGGCTCGCGGTCCACGAAGCCCTGCACGACCAGGTACGTCAGCCACCCGAAGATCAGTCCCGACGCACCGAGGTGCACCGAGCTGCTGCCCGCGACCAGCCACACCGCGAGGCCGCCGAGCAGCCAGATGATCGCGGTGGCGGCGAGCCCGCGGCCGATGCCGGTGGCGAGCGTGAGGAAGCCGAGCACCAGCGCAGGCACGGTGTTCGCACTGAGGTGCCCCCATCCGCCGTGCAGCAGCGGCGCCGCGAGGATCCCGAGCAGGCCCTCGCCCGACCGCGGGCGGATCCCCCAGCCGTCGAGGCGGTGCGAGGCCGCGACGTCGACGGCCTCGATCCCCCACAGGAGTACGACGAAGCCGACCGCCCCTATCGCGGCGAGCTGCCAACCGGGCCGGGCCCGGAGGTCGCTCACGCGCCGTCCCAGGTCGCGACCCAGTACTGCACCCCGAACGGCGCGTCGTCGTAGGTCACCTCGGCCTCGGCCAACGGCGGCAACCCGGCCAGGCAGGCGGTGTCGGCCCACAGGTCGTCGGCCAGGGCGGCGTCGATGCCGTCGAAGGACTCCCGCAGCGAGGCGTCGAAGGCCTCTGCCCGTTCGTCGAAGTGCCCGGGCGCCCTCTCGGTGCGCTTGGCCGAGCCGTTGCCGACCACCAGGACACCGGTCTCCTCCTCGGCGACCACCTCGGAACCGACGGCGGCCGCCAGTGCCTGCGCGACTCGCGCACCGGTGGGCCCCGACGCGACCACCCGGACCCGAGGCCCCAGCGCAGCCACCGCACCCAGGCAGGCCGCGCGCAACCCGGCGACGGGATCCTCCAGCGACGCGTACGACGGCAGCAGGGCCGGGACGCCCGGTACGAGCGCGATCACTGCAGGCCCCTGATCGCGCGCAGCGGCGGTCGTCGCCCGGCGATCGACCACACCATGTCGACGGTCTGCCGGGTCTCGACGACCTGGTGGACCCGATAGATCCGGGCGCCGGCGAGCGCGCAGACCGAGGTGGCGGCCAGCGTGCCGAGCAGCCGCTCGCCCACCTCGAGGCCGAGGGTCTCGCCGACGAAGTCCTTGTTGGACAGCGACACCAGCACCGGCCAGCCGGTCGCGACCATCTCCCCCAGCCGGCGGGTGACCTCGAGGGAGTGGAAGGTGTTCTTGCCGAAGTCGTGGGCCGGGTCGATCACGATCGACTCGCGGGCCACGCCGGCCTCCAGCGCCCGCGAGGCATACGCGACGGTGTCGGCGATCGCGGCGGCGACCACGTCGTCGTACTCGATCCGGTAGGGGCGGGTCCGCGGCGTCACACCGCCGGTGTGGGTGCAGACGATCGCGGCGTCGTACTCCGCCGCGACGTCGACCAGCTCGGGGTCCGCGCCGCCCCACGCGTCGTTGAGGACGTCGGCGCCGGCCGCGCACACCGCCGCGCCGACCTCCGCGCGCCAGGTGTCGACCGAGATGACCAGGTCCGGGTAGGCCGAGCGCACCCGGGCGACGAAGTCGACGACCCGGTCCTTCTCCTCGGCCGCGGAGATCTCGACGCCGGGCGCGGCCTTGATGCCGCCGATGTCGACGATCTCCGCGCCCTGGGCGACCACCTCGGCGACCCGCGCGAACGCGGCGTCCTCGGCCCAGGTCGCGCCCTTGTCGAAGAACGAGTCCGGCGTCCGGTTGACGATCGCCATCATCAGCGCCTCGTCGTCTCCGAACCCGTGCCGTCCGAGCTTCATCACAGGTACGCCTCCGCCGCCGGTCGCTCGAGGGTCGGTACGACGCGCTCCACCGGCTCGAGCCCGCGCAGGTACTGTCGCAGCACCGCCTCCTGATGCGCCGCACCCCCTACGTTCTGGTCGTCAACTGCGGCATTTGCCGACCAATTCGCATGGGGTGCCGTCACACCCGCACGAGACAGGGCAGCGGCGAGGATTTGGGTGGCCATGCCGCCGAGGTCGCGCAGCGCCTGGTGCCGGTGTGCGCGTACGCCGAGGTCGACCTGCGCGATCGCCGAGGGACCGGCGGCCCGCACGGTGTCGACGAGCGCGGCCAGCTCGACCGCGTAGCCCGTCGGGACCGAGAGCCCGGCGAACCAGGAACGTCGTACGGCCCACTCGCCCGCCAGCGGCTGCACGAGCCCACCGAGCGCGGGGAACAGCAGCGCGATCAGCGGCCGCGCGACCAGCTCGGTGACCCGCCCGCCCTCGAGCGGGCCGTCGGCGCCGGGCCGGTCGTAGAAGCCCTTGACCAGCTGCACCTCGGGGTCGTGCAGCAGCGGGCCGAGGAGGCCGGGCACGAAGTGGGTGTCCCAGTCGTGCAGGTCGGCGTCCATGAAGACCACGAGGTCGCCCGACGTCACGAACAGCGACTTCCACATCGCCTCGCCCTTGCCGGGGTGGGTGCCGAGGTCGGGGCGGATCTCGGCGGAGCGGTGCACCCGCGCACCGGCGGACTCGGCGACGGCGTAGGTGTCGTCGACGGAGTCGCTGTCGATCACGACCACCTCGTCGACGAGGGAGACGGTGTCCATCAGGGCCGCCCGGACCCGGGACACGACGGCGCCCACCGTGGCGGCCTCGTTGCGGGCGGGCACGACGAGGCTGACCCGCTGACCTGTCGTCGCCTTCTGCCCCAGCAGCCCCTCGAGGGCCCAGTCGTCCCAGTGGCCCGCCCGGATGCCCATGCCGGCCAACCTACCCCGCTCTTTCGAGGGCCCGATCGCCTCCCCAAGCCCTGAGCCCGGTGTTACTGTCGAGGGGTCTCGGGAAATGTGGGTGCTCCCTCCCCCCTGGAGTTGGTCATGTCGTTTCGCCGTTTCCGACGCAAGGTGCGCTGCGTGCTCAAGCACGGGCCGCGCGGCTGCCCGCACATCGAGCGGCACACCCGCCGCCCGAGGCGCCGCGTCCCCACGCCGTCGACCGAGGGCCCGGCCCGGATGCCCGCGCCACCCCTCGCCGCGCCCCAGCTCGGGAGGCACGCCCGCGACTGATCCCGACCCCGCCGGATCCTCTCAGACCCCTCAGACCCCTCAGACCCCGAGGAACCCGCGGACCGCCGTGACCACGGCCCGCGCGTAGCGCCGCCGTCCCGCGTCGCTCTCCATGACCGACGCGTCGCGGTCGTCGCGCATGTTGCCGAGCTCGGCCATCACCACCGGGACGTCGGAGTGGTTGAGGGTGCCGAGATCGGTGCGGACGTCGATGCCGTCCTCGCCGAGGTACGTCGACGGGGTGAACCCGGCACCGACGAGCGCGTCGCGCAGCGCCACCGCCAGCCGCTCGGAGGGGGCGACGACGTCGTCGGTCCATCCGGCCCGCTCGCCGGGCCGGATGACGTGGAACCCGTGCGCGGTCGAGGACCGGTTGCCGTCGGCATGCAGGCTGATCCGCACGTCCGCGGTCGGCCCCGGCTCCCCCGGGTTGCCGATCCGGCCCCGCTCGTCGATGCACGGTCCCCAGTCGTCGGCGGAGTTGTCGTCGCGGGTCAGCACCACCCGCGCGCCGAGGGCGCGCAGCCGGCGGCGTACCTCCACCGCCACCTGCCAGGTGAAGGTCGCCTCCGGGTACCCGTCGTCGGTCGAGGTCCCCGTCGTGTTGCACGCCTTGTCGAACCCGCCCGCGTCGACGCGGCGGTTGACCTGCGACGGGAAGCGGGCGTTGCCCAGCTGGTGACCCGGGTCGAGGACGACGACGTGCCCCGCGAGCGGCTGGACCGGTGCGGCCGGAGCCGTCGGGGGCGGGGCCGACGCGGTCGACGAAGCGGCCGGCGCGCTGGGCACCGGCGACGACGCGGCCGACGTACCTCCCGGGTCGTCCGCCGTGCATCCCGCCGCCAGGACGGCGACGGCGAGCAGGACGGCGGCGCGGGGGCTCACGCGTACCCCAGCACGTCCTTCCGCTTCTCCCCCCACGCCAGCGCGGAGGCGATCGCCTCGTCGAGCGACAACTCGGTCCTCCAGCCCAGAAGCTCGAGGGCCTTGTCCGCGTTGGCGTACGCGCCGGCGGCGTCGCCCGGCCGGGCCGGCGCCTCGACCACGGGCACCGGCTTCCCGACCACCCGCTCGACGGCCGCGAGCAGCTCGCGCACCGTCACGCCGTCGCCGGAGCCGAGGTTGATGTAGGTGGACGGCGCCCCCACCTTCTCCAGCACGGCGTCGAACTCCTCGATCGCCCGCACGTGCGCGCGAGCCAGGTCCCACACGTGGATGTAGTCGCGGATGCCGGTGCCGTCGCGGGTCGGGTGCTCGGTGCCGGTCAGCGTGAAGCTCTCGCGGTAGCCGAGCGCGGTCTGCGCCATCAGCGGCACCACGTGCGTCGCGTCGCGCAGGTGGTAGCCGGTCGTCAGGTCGGGGTCGGCGCCGATCGGGTTGAAGTAGCGCAGGATGATCGCCCGCAGGTCGGTGGCCTTCGCGAGGTCCTCGAGGACCTGCTCCATCATCCGCTTGGTGCGGGCGTACGGCGAGGTCGGTGCGACCGCGTCCTCCTCGGTCACCTCGAACCGCGGCGTGAGCGCGTACAGCGAGGCCGTCGAGGAGAAGAGGATCCGCGGCTTGCCCAGCGCGGTGAGCTCGTCGAACATCTCCAGCGACTTGGCGACGTTGTCGCGGTAGTACTCATAAGGCAGCTCGACCGACTCCGGTACGACGATCCGCGCCGCCATGTGCACGGTGGCGTCGAGGTCGGGGTGCTCGGCGACGATCCGGCGCAGCAGCGCCCGGTCGGCGACGTCGCCCTCGTAGAAGATCCGGTCCCCGACGTAGGCCCGCGGGCCGCTCAGCAGCGAGTCGAGGACCACCGGCGTGTGCCCGGCCTGCTCGAGCGCCTTCGCCGTGATCGATCCGAGGTAGCCGGCGCCGCCGGTCACGAGAACCTTCATGCCCCGACCCTACTGAGGACCCTACTGAGGACCGGGACGCCCGGGATCGGGCGATGCACGGCGCCGTTCGTGACCCGCCAGTAAAGTCCTCGTGTCCGCCGCTCCCCCAGGAGGTCTCCTTGCTCGCGCTCGACTGCGCCACCCGGTCCTACGACTGGGGCTCCGCCGACGCCATCCCGGGGTTCCTGCGCCGCGATGCCGACGGACGGCGCATCGCCGAGGTGTGGGTCGGCACGCACCCGCTCGGCGCCGCCCGGGTGGTCGACACATCCGGCGCCACGCGGCCGCTGACCGAGGTCTCCGGCGAGCTGGGGTTCATGCTCAAGGTGCTCGCCGCGGACCGGCCGCTGTCGATCCAGGTGCACCCCGACGCCCTCCGCGCCGCCGCCGGGTTCGCGGCCGAGGAGCAGGCCGGGATCGCGATCGACGCGCCCGAGCGGGTCTTCAAGGACCCGCACCCCAAGCCGGAGATGGTCTACGCGCTGTCGACCTTCGACACCCTGGTCGGGCTGCGCCGTACGTCCGAGATCATGCGGCTGCTCGACGCGCTGGACCACCCGCTCGCCGATGACCTGATGGCCGGCCTGGTCGAGAACAGCGGCTTCCCGGGCATCGTGCGGCTGATCGAGGGTCTGCTCGCGGCGCCGCCGGACGCGGCGGTCGTGTCCGAGGTCGCCCAGGCCTGCCAGAAGGCGCTCGACGCCGGCCGCGACGTCAAGCGCGCCTTCGAGACCGCGGTCGAGCTCTCCGAGTCCTACCCCGGCGACGTGGGCGTCCTCATCTCCCTGCTGATGAACCGGCTCACGCTGCAGGCCGGCGAGGCGGCGTACCTCGCGACGGGGATCATCCACGCCCACCTGCGCGGGATGTGCCTGGAGGTGATGGTGTCCTCCGACAACGTGCTGCGCGCCGGGCTCACCACCAAGCACGTCGACCCGCACGGCCTCGTCCGCTGCCTCGAGGAGGGCACCTCGCGGGCGGCCCGCGTCGAGCCGATCGTCTTCAACTACTCCACCGACGTGTTCAGCCCGAGCGACGACTTCGCGCTGTCGGTCACCCAGAGCTCGCCGGCCGACCCGGCGGGCGTCGTACTCCCGGCCTCGGGCCCGCGGCTGCTGGTCTGCACCGGCGGCGAGGTGGCCCTGGCCAACCGGCGCGACGAGGTGCTCCGCCTGCGCCGCGGCGACGTGGCGTACGCCGACGACGGCGACGGCGAGCTGCGGGTCGCCGGCACGGGCGAGATCGCCCAGGCGTTCGTACCGGCCACCGACACCCGGGGCCTGCTGTTCGACCTGCTCTGATCGGTCAGCGGCGCCGCAGGCCGGCGAGCGCCGGGCGGACGTCGGCGAGGTAGACCAGCGCCGCGACCAGCAGCGCCAGGTTGACCAGGCTCAGCGGCACCGGCACGACCTGGATCAGCAGGCCCACGCCGAGGATCGCGCACCAGGCGGCCTTGGACATCTTGTCGGCGGCGGAGTACGACTCCGCGGAGTACAGGATGGCGCTGACGAAGGCGAAGATCTTGATGGCGAGCAGCGCGAACGAGACGCCGACGAAGATCCACGCCTCGATGTCGGCTCCCGCGCCGAGCCAGGACGGCAGCGGGGGGACGAAGGCATCGCTCATGGCCCCAGCGTAGTTGGCGCCTCCACCACGGCGACATCGCGATTCCCGCCAGTCCCACCGGCCTCCACAGCACCCCGCCGCGCCGACGGTCGTCCCCAGCCCCGCTGCCACCGCCGCTCCTCCACAGGCGACTCGCCCACCGAGCGCCCGGGACGCGCCTGGATGACAGGCTGGCGCCACCGACGCACAATGACGAGGTGAGCCCCGTGAACGAACCGCAGGTGTGGACGCTGATCGCAGTGTTCGCCAGCATCATGCTGGGCGTTCAGCAGTGGTCGATCGGCTCGCTCCGACGCGAGATGCTGGCCAGGTTCGACCGCCAGGACCTCCGTACCGACGCGCTCGAGTCCACGATGAGCACCCGGTTCGCCGCCGTGGACGCCCGGTTCGCCGCCGTGGACGCGCGGTTCGGGGATATCGAGTCGAAGATGGACGCCCGGTTCGCCGCCGTGGACGCCCGGTTCGGGGATCTCGAGTCGAAGATGGACGCCCGGTTCGCCGCCCTCGACACCAAGATCGACGACCGCTTCGACCGCTCCGTCGAGCTGATGGAGGCGAGGTTCAGCGACGTCGGCCACCGGCTCGGAGCCCTGGAGTCCGACATGACCCTGGTCAAGGGGCACCTGATCGGGCAACGCTCGGCCTGAACGTGCAGAACGGCCCCGAGGCAGTCGCCTCGGGGCCGTTCGTGCTCGACCGGTTCAGCTGGCCGGGGTGGCCTTCTTGGCCGGGGCCTTCTTGGCGGCGGGAGCCTTCTTGGCCGGGGCCTTCTTGGCCGGAGCGGCCTTCTTCGCAGCCGGCGCCTTCTTGGCGGGGGCCTTCTTCGCGGCGGGAGCCTTCGTGGCCGGGGCAGCGGCCTTGGGGGCCTCGCCGGTGCGCAGCTTCACGACGACGCCCTCGCCGCGCTTGGCGAGGTCGGCGTAGAGCGCGGTGGCGGTGGCGACGTTCTCGTCGTACGCACCCTTGACGCTGCTCTGGACCTTGGCCGGGAGGGCCTTGGCGTCGGCCTGGATGCCGGCGATGCGGGCCTCGGCCTGGGTGCGGCGCTCGGCGAAGGTGGCGACGGCCTTGCCCTGCAGGCTCTTGGGCTCGGGGAGCTCGAAGCCCTTGACCGTGCTCTGCACCTCGCTGACGCGGGCGGTGACGTCCTTCTGCACGTCGGCGACGTAGGCGATGGCCTTGGCCTGCACGTCGGCGACGTAGGTCTTGACCTCCTCGACGGCGAGGTCGATCACACCGACGCCGGCGTAGATCGGCTTCGCGGCAGCCGCGGGGATCTCGGGGAGGTCGACCTTCTTGAGGTCGATGGTCGGGATCTCGATCTTCGGGAGCTCGAGCTTCGGCATTGCTGGTTTCACCCTTCGTTGGCGACGGCGTCAGAGTCCGTCTCGGTGTTGGTCGGCGCGTCCTCCTGCGCCACTGCGGCCGCGGCGGAGCCATCCGTGTCGGCCGCGTTGAGCGCGAGGAACGATGCGTAGACATCGAGGAGCGACTGCTTCTGTCGCTCGGTGAGACCGGTGTCGCTCACGATCGCGAGCTCGACCGATCCCCCCACGCCGTCATCAGGGCTGAGGATCCCGGCCCTGATGTAGAGCTGCTCGGCGGAGATCCGCAGGGCCTTGGCGATCTGCTGCAGCACCTCGGCCGACGGCTTGCGGAGCCCTCGCTCGATCTGGCTCAGGTACGGGTTGGAGACGCCCGCCTGGTCGGCGAGCTGCCGCAAGGAGAGACGGGCGGACACCCGCTGCTCCTTGAGGTAGTCACCGAGCGACCCGACGGTCTTCCCCACCTTGCCCTTGGCCATGGTCACCATGGTGCTAGCAATAGTTAGCAGAGTGCAAGCACCTGGGGCGTGAACTCGTTCACAAGCTCTTTGCCCACTCGCGAGCAGGCCGGTCCCACCTTTCACTGTTCAAATCGGATCAACTCACTCGACTCTGTACGATCACCCGTGTGTCACGCCCGCCCCTGCCCCAGCACTGCCCGACGCAGCGCGAGCTCGACGACCTCGAGCTGCTGACGTCCGGAGCGGCCGACCCGATCCGCGGGTACAACGAGCCGGGCAGCCCGCTCACGCTCTCGCTGCCCGACGAGCTCCTCACGCATCTCGACGAGGGCAACGAGGTCGAGCTGGTCGACCCCGAGGGACTGCCCCTCGCCCGGGTCTCCAGCGTGCTGCGCGGCCTCGCCGTGACGCCCCTGACGCACGCCCAGTTCGGCCCGTTCCGCCGCCTGCACCTCTCGCCCGCCGCCGTGCGGGAGCAGTACGCCGGGCGCACCTTCGTCCCCGTCACCGACCTGATGACCGACGTCCAGGTCGAGCAGCTGCGCGGGCTCGGCCCGGTCGTGCTGCTCGCGCTCGTCGGCGCCGGCACCCCGGCGGTCAGCCCGGTCGGGCTGCTCCGCGCGACACTGCGGGTCGCGGAGGCGATCGACGCCGCGGTGGTCGCCGTACCGCTGGCCGACCATGCCTCGCTCGCCGACCCGGCGCTGCGCATCTCCGTGCTGACGTCGTACGCCGACACCGACCCGGTCGTCGAGCTCGCGTACGGCGGCCACCTCCTCCCCGGCCTCGCCGACATCGCCGAGGCGGAGCGCCCACGCCTCGACCGGCAGGGCCTGGTGCTGTTCTTCACGGGCCTGTCGGGCAGCGGCAAGTCGACCCTCGCCCAGGCGCTGATGGACCGCCTGCTCGAGCACGGCGGCCGGACCCTGACCAGCCTCGACGGCGATGTCGTGCGCCGCAACCTGTCCGCGGGTCTCACCTTCTCCAAGGAGGACCGCGAGACCAACATCCGCCGGATCGGCTGGGTGGCCGCCGAGATCTCCCGCCACGGCGGGATCGCGGTCTGCAGCCCGATCGCCCCCTTCGACGAGACCCGCCGGCAGGTGCGCGCGATGGTCGACCAGGCCGGCGGCGCGTTCTTCCTCGTCCACGTCGCGACGCCGCTCGAGGAGTGCGAGCGCCGCGACCGCAAGGGCCTGTACGCCAAGGCGCGCCGCGGCGAGATCCCCGAGTTCACCGGCATCTCCTCGCCCTACGAGGAGCCGGACGACGCCGACGTACGCGTCGACACCACCGGCCGCACGATCGAGGAGGCCCTCGAGGATGTCGTGCTGGCGCTGCGCGCGGCCGGGTACGTCGACCTCACCGCTGCCGAGCCGCCCGCCGCGCCGGAGCCGCCCGCCGCGCCGGAGCCCGAGATCGCGGAGATCGTGGCCGCCGGCCCCGACGCCGTCACCGAGGCCGCCGACGACGAGCCGACCGGCGCCCGGACCGCGGCCGGCGGGACCCGCCCGCTGCGGGTGCTCTTCGTCTGTACGGCGAACATCTGCCGCTCGCCGTACATGGAGCTCCGCTCGCGGACCCTGGCCGGCAGCGACAGCGGCATCGAGTTCGCCAGCGCCGGCACCCACGGCTTCAACGCGCACCGCGTCGACCGCACCATGGCCGAGGTGCTCGCCGAGCGCGGGGTGAGCGCCGAGCTGCTCAACGGCTTCGCCAGCCGGCCGCTGAGCGACGACCTGATCGAGGCCGCCGACCTGGTGCTGACCGCCGAGGCCTCGCACCGGCAGTTCGTGCTCGAGGAGGTGCCGGGCGCGTTCCGCAAGGCGTTCACGCTCGCCCAGTTCGCCGAGTCGGTCGAGCGGGTCGACGCCGACCTCCACGGAGCCGAGCTGGTGACCGCCGTCGGCCACCGCCGGGCGGGGACCGCCGAGCACCACGACATCCGCGACCCCTACCGGCGGGGCAAGGCGGCGGCGGAGGTCTCGGCCGACCAGATCGACGCCCTCCTCCTGGCCGTGCTGCGCCGCCTGGCGCTCCCGCCGGCGGACCCGACCACCGCACAGACAGGCGAGCTGTAAGTGGACGATCTCCTCACCCTGACCGCGCTCTCCATCGCGGCCGCCGGCTTCCTCGTCGGCATCGTCGTCGGGCTGACCGGGATGGGCGGCGGCGCGCTGATGACGCCCGCGCTGATCTTCCTGGGGGTCGGCCACACGGCGTCGATCGTGACCGCCGACCTGACCGCGGCGGCGGTCTACAAGACGGGCGGCGCGCTCACCCACGCCAAGGAGGGATCGCCGAACCTGCGCCTGGCGGGCTGGCTGATCCTCGGCTCGGTCCCGATGGCCTTCGTCGGGCCGTGGCTGGTCAAGGCGGTCACCGAGGACCCGAGCGATCTGGAGAACACGCTCAAGCTCTGCATCGGCATCGCGCTGCTGTTCGCCGCGTCGACGTACGCCCTGCGCCTCTACATCAACCTCAAGCGGGTACGCCGGGGCGGCGCGCTGCCCGAGGACAACCCGCGGATCCGGCCGGTCGCGACGCTGCTCGTCGGCATGCTGGGCGGCCTGCTCGTCGGTGTCACCAGCGTCGGCTCGGGCTCGGTCATCATGATCGCGCTGCTCATGCTCTACCCGGGTCTGTCGGCGGTGCGCCTGGTCGGGACCGACCTGGTCCAGGCCGTGCCGCTGGTGCTCAGCGCCGCGCTGGCCAACATCGCCATCCACGGCCTCGAGTGGGACCTCGTCATCCCGCTGGTCGTCGGCTCGGTCCCCGGCACCCTGCTCGGGTCCCGGCTCGCGCCGCGGGTGCCTCAGTCGTTCATCCGGCGCGGCATCGTGATCGTGCTGACCATGTCGGGCGTGGCCCTGCTGTTCAAGGCCGGCCTGCACCCGTTCGGCGAGGGCCACGAGACCCTGGAGGCCGTACTGGTCGCCGCGATCGGCGTCGCGATGCTGGTCCTGGTGCCGTTCGTGTGGGGCCTGCTGCGCAAGCGGCTCGGGATGCCGATGTTCGGCGCGCCGACCGTCGCCGAGATCGAGTCCTTCGGCAGCAGCCGCGACAAGAGGCGCTCGCGCGCCTGAGCCGCGGCGGTTGAGGTGCGAGGAGCGCCAGCGACGAGCCTCGAACCTCCGGGATCAGCCGACCAGGCCGAGCGGGCGGTGCTCCTCGGCGAAGAACGACCGCTCGTGGGCAGCGGCACGCGCCAGCCCGAACGTGAACACGGCGGCGGCAGCGACCCACGTCGCGCCCGCGACTCCGATCAGCATCTCCATGGCAGTCCCCCTAGAACTGCCTCCACGGTACCCCCGCGCCCCCGCCCGATCCGTCCTCTGATCGGCGGACACCCCGTAGTCACATCGGGTGGCCGGGCTGGACCTAGTCGCGGCCGTAGACGTCGCGCGTGTAGACCTTGTCCGCGACGTCGTCGAGGGCGTCGGTACGACGGTTCGCGATGATCACGTCGGCCTTCTCCTTGAAGGTCTCGAGGTCCTTGATCACCTTGGATCCGAAGAACCGCTTCTGGTCGAGCTCGGGCTCGAAGACGACGACCTTCACGCCCTTGGCCTTGATCCGCTTCATCACGCCCTGGACGGCCGACTCGCGGAAGTTGTCCGAGCCCGCCTTCATGGTGAGCCGGTGGATGCCGACGACCTTCGGGCCGCGGCGCAGGACGTCGTCGGCGATGAAGTCCTTGCGGGTGGTGTTCGCATCGACGATCGCGCTGATGAGGTTCTGCGGGACGTCGCGGTAGTTGGCCTGCAGCTGGCGGGTGTCCTTCGGGAGGCAGTAGCCGCCGTACCCGAAGGACGGGTTGTTGTAGTGCCCGCCGATGCGCGGGTCGAGGCCGACGCCCTCGATGATCTGGCGGGTCGCGAGGCCGTGCGTGGCGGCGTAGGTGTCGAGCTCGTTGAAGTACGCCACCCGGAGCGCGAGGTAGGTGTTGGCGAACAGCTTGATCGCCTCGGCCTCCGTGGAGCCGGTGAACAGCACAGGGACGTCGTCCTCGACCGCGCCCTGGAGCAGCAGCTTGGCGAACAGCCGGCCCGGCTCGGTGTCGGAGCCCACCACGATCCGCGACGGGTGCAGGTTGTCGTGCAGCGCGCGGCCCTCGCGCAGGAACTCCGGGCTGAACAGGATCGAGGCGCCGGGGTGGCTCTCGCGCAGGGTGTTGGTGTAGCCGACCGGCACGGTCGACTTGACGACCACGCTCGCCGCCGGGTTCGCCGCCAGCGCCGCCTTCGTCACGCGCTCGACGGTCGAGGTGTCGAAGCGGTCGGTCTCGGGGTCGTAGTTCGTCGGCGTCGCGACGATGACGTACGACGCGTCGGCGTACGCCGCCCCCGCGTCGCGGGTCGCCCGCAGCGAGAGCTCGGGGCGGCGCAGGTGCTCCTCGAGCTCGCGGTCGACGATCGGCGAGCGACGCTCGTTGACGGCCTCGACCCTGGCGGCGTCGACGTCGAGGACCCACACGTCGTTGTGCTGCGCGAGCAGCACGGCGTTGGACAGGCCGACGTAGCCGGCCCCCACCACGGTGATCTTCATGCTTCGAGGCTGGGCGCGGTCCCTGAACGGACGCGGGTGTGCGGGTGACGGTCCGGTGACGGTCAGGAGACCAATGTCGGGGCGTTCACTGGTCCCACAGGGTGGCGATCGGCAGGCTCCACAGCCGCGGTCCGTACACGTGTCCTCGATGCGCGGTGTTGAGCACGACGCCGCCCCGGAACCGCCCACCCGCGCGCCGGGCGAGCGCGTGCAGCGAGCTGAACTGGTGGGGACGCAGGCTCGCGGCGGTGCGCACCTCGATGCCGTAGAGGCTGTCGTCGGGCAGCTCGAGGACCAGATCGACCTCGAGGCCGTTGCGCTCGCGCAGGTAGGCCACCCGGTGCTCGACCGCGCTGGTCTCCTGCTGCCGGAGCAGCTCGGCCGCGACCAGCGTGCGCAGCAGCGGCGCCAGGTCGCTGCGGCCCGAGAAGGCGACGAGCTCGGCGGGCGTGCGGCCGGCGAGGTGCCGGGCCAGGGCCGGGTCGTCGAAGACCACCTGGGGGCGGCCGATGGCCCGCTTGGCCGCCGCCGACCGGCTTCCGGGCAGCAGTCGGAGGACCCCGATCTCGACGAGCACGTCGACGTACGGCTGCAGCGTGGTGGGCGGTATCCCGGCCGTGGCGCCCAGCCGGGCCTTGTTGAGCTCGCCCATCGGGGGGTCCGCCAGCGCGACCAGCAGCGCGTCCAGCCGTCCGGGATCGGTACGACGCACCGCGCGCGCCCGCCGCGTGATGCGCCGCAGCTCGTCGTCGGTCACGGTGCGGGCGGTCGCGGCGACGTACCGCTCGACGTCCCAGGCGGTCCGCACCTCGCCGGGGACGGTTCCCCGGGAGCCCAGACGGGCGACGAAGTCGGCGGCCACGGACCTGACCCTAGACACTTCTCGCGCAAAACTCGTCGATTTGTCTAGCAAGACCGCTCGGATGTCCCGGTGACAGGTCGTGCATGGCACGATGCGGACCATGTCCCAGACCCACAGCGACTACCGGCTCAGCCAGCTGGACCAGCTGGAAGCCGAGTCGATCCACATCTTCCGGGAGGTGGCCGCCGAGTTCGAGAAGCCCGTGCTGATGTTCTCGGGCGGCAAGGACTCCATCGTCATGCTGCGGCTGGCCGAGAAGGCCTTCTACCCGGCGAAGATCCCGTTCTCGATCCTCCAGGTCGACACCGGCCTGGACTTCCCCGAGGTCATGGAGACCCGCGACCGCTGGGTCAGCCGGCTCGGCGTGAACCTCGTGGTGGCGAGCATCGACGACGCGATCAAGAACGGGATCATCCCGGACGCCGCGAAGATCAGCCGCAACCGCCTCCAGATCCCCACGCTGCTCAACGCGATCGAGGAGAACGGCTTCACCGCCGCGTTCGGTGGCGGGCGTCGCGACGAGGAGAAGGCCCGCGCCAAGGAGCGCGTCTACTCCCACCGCGACGAGTTCGGCCAGTGGGACCCGAAGAACCAGCGTCCCGAGCTGTGGAGCCTCTACAACGGCCGCCTGCACGAGGGCGAGCACATGCGGATCTTCCCGATCTCCAACTGGACCGAGCTGGACGTCTGGGACTACATCGGCCGCGAGGGCATCGAGATCCCGAGCATCTACTACTCCCACCAGCGCCGCGTGTTCGTGCGCGACGGCATGCTGATGAGCGAGACCCCGCTGAACCCGCTGCGCGAGGGCGAGGTCGTCGAGGAGCGGACCGTCCGGTTCCGCACCTGCGGCGACATCACCCTGACCGGCTGCGTCGAGAGCACCGCGTCGACGATCGCCGAGATCATCGACGAGGTCGCCGTGGCCCGCAAGACCGAGCGCGGCGCGACCCGCGGCGACGACCGGTTCTCCGAGGCTGCCATGGAGGACCGCAAGAAGGAGGGCTACTTCTGATGGCCGGCACGAACATGGATCTCCTGCGCTTCGCGACCGCCGGCTCGGTCGACGACGGCAAGTCCACCCTGATCGGGCGCCTGCTGCTCGACTCGAAGTCGATCTTCGAGGACCAGCTCGAGGCGGTCGAGGCCACCAGCGAGGCGAAGGGCTACGACTACACCGACCTCGCGCTGCTGACCGACGGCCTGCGCTCCGAGCGCGAGCAGGGCATCACCATCGACGTGGCCTACCGCTACTTCGCGACGCCCAACCGCAAGTTCATCATCGCCGACACCCCGGGCCACGTGCAGTACACGCGCAACATGGTCACCGGCGCCTCCACCGCCGACCTCGGCCTGGTGCTCGTCGACGCCCGCCAGGGCCTCACCGAGCAGTCCCGCCGGCACGCGGTGATCCTCTCGCTGCTCCGCGTCCCGCACCTCGTGCTCGCGGTCAACAAGATGGACCTCGTCGACTTCGACCAGTCGATCTACGAGAACATCTACCGCGAGTTCACCCAGTTCGCCACGAAGCTCAACGTGCCCGACCTCGAGGTCATCCCGATCTCGGCGCTCCAGGGCGACAACGTGGTGACCCGCTCCGAGAACATGCCGTGGTACTCCGGTCCCACGCTCATGCACCACCTCGAGCACGTGCACGTCGCCTCCGACCGCGACCTGATCGACGCCCGCTTCCCGGTGCAGTACGTCATCCGGCCCAAGTCGGACGAGTTCCACGACTACCGCGGGTACGCCGGCCAGGTCGCCGGCGGTGTCCTCAAGCCGGGCGACGAGGTCGTCGTACTGCCCTCCGGGATGACCTCCAAGATCGCCAGGATCGACCTGTTCGACAAGGAGATCTCCGAGGCCTTCCCGCCGATGAGCGTGACGGTCCACCTCGAGGACGACGTCGACGTGTCGCGCGGCGACATGATCGCCCGGGTCAAGAACGCCCCCGTCCCCAGCCAGGACATCGACGCGATGGTCTGCTGGATGACCACCGCCCCGCTGCAGCCGCGGCAGAAGCTGGCGATCAAGCACACGACCCGCACGGGCCGCGCGCTGGTCAAGGACATTCAGTACCGCCTCGACGTCAACACGCTGCACCGCGACCAGGCGACCAACGAGCTCGGCGTCAACGAGATCGGCCGCGTCACGCTGCGCACCACCGTGCCGCTGCTGTGCGACCCGTACTCCAAGAACCGCACCACCGGCTCGTTCATCCTGATCGACGAGGCGACCGGCGTGACCGTCGGCGCCGGCATGATCAACGGCTGACGCACGCGTCGTACGCCGGAACCCGCTCAAACCGTTCGATCGAACGGATTGAGCGGGTTTTCGGCGTCTGAACCCGCTCAAGCCGTTCGATCGAACGGTTTGAGCGGGTCCGGGTCAGCGCTGGGGACGGAAGTGCAGCCCGACCTCGGGGTCGACCACGACCTCCTGAGCGGCGGGCAGCCCGTCGACGACGAGCTGCGCGGCGACGTCGGTGTTGCGCTTGACCAGGGCGAGCGCGATCGGGCCGAGCTCGTGGTGGCGGGCCGAGGAGCCGACGACGCCGGCCGCGCGGCCACCGCCCTCGGGCAGCACCTCGGTGCCGGGCGTCGGGAGCCGGTTCTCGGAGCCGTCGAGGTGGAGCAGGGTCAGCCGACGGGGCGGCTTGCCCAGGTTGTGCACCCGGGCGACCGTCTCCTGGCCGCGGTAGCAGCCCTTGTCCATGTGCACGGCGGCCGCCCATGACGGAGCCTGGTCGACCCCCAGCCAGCCGACCTCGTTGGGGATGGTGCGCTCGTCGGTGTCGATGCCGAAGCGCGGCTCGCCGCGCTCGATGCGCAGCGCCTCGAAGGCCCACAGACCCGCGGCCGGCCCCGCCGCCTCGGCGTACGACGCCAGCTGGTCGCGCGGCACCAGGTCGTAGCGGCCCTCGCCGACCGGGCGCCAGGCGACGGCGAGGTCGCCGGTCGCGTCGGTGATCTCGACGCGCATCATGAACTTCATCCGCTCGAGGAACTCCACCAGCGCGCCCGCGCGACCGGGCTCGGTGTGGGCGGTGAAGGCCTCGCCGTCGTCGACGCCGGTGAAGGCGTGCTCGACGTGACCCTGTGGCGAGAGCACCAGCGCGGAGACCCACTGGCCGGCGGGCAGGCCCTCGAAGTACTGCGTGGTGAGCGAGTGCAGCCAGGTCAGCCGGTCGGGACCGGTGACGCGGAGCACGTCGCGGTGCGAGAGGTCGACGAAGCCCTCGCCGGCCGCGAGGGCGCGCTGCTCGCCGTACAGGCTGCCGTAGTGGGCCGCGACTCCGGCGTCGATGCCCTCGCCGGCGACGGCGCCGGGGAGGTCGAGAAGGGGGCTGGTGCGGGTCTGCTGGGTGGTCATGTGAGGTCCCGGTAGTGCTCGAGGAGGCGGGTGAGGGTGCCGAGGGCTGCCTGCATCTCCTCGATGTGTGCCGGGTCGAGCGTGCGGAGCATCTCCTTGATCTCGGTGCTCGACACACCCGAGGTGCGCGGCAGGTACCTCACCTCGCAAACGTCGGAGAGGTCGTCGAACTTCCCGGCCCAGTCGTCGCCCATCACGAACAGGTCGACGCCGTGCTCGACGATGTCGGCGCGCTTCTGGTCCCAGGACCGCTCCGGCAGCACCAGGTCGACGCCCTTGATGGCGCCCACGATGGCGGCCCGGTCGTCGTAGGACACGACGGACCTCTTGCCCTTGCCGGCGTTGAACTCGTCGGTCGAGACGCCCACGACCAGGCGGTCACCGAGCCCGGCGAGGCGCTCGATCAGCCGCAGGTGGCCGATGTGGAACAGGTCGAAGGTGCCGTAGGTCAGCACGGTGGTCACGGGGTCGCTCCTTCGCAGCGGGCGCAGCGCCCGAAGACGGTCAGGTGGCCGAGGTCCGGGACGAACCCCCGGGTGGCGAGAGCGGCGACGAACGGCGCCGCCTCGGCCTCGTCGACGGAGATCACGTCGCCACAGCCGCGGCACACGAGGTGGAAGTGCACGTGGCCCCGCGTCGAGTGGTACGTCGGGGCGCGGTCGGACAGGTGCGCATGCCGGATCAGGCCCAGCTCCTCGAGCACCTCGAGCGTGCGGTAGACGGTGGAGGCGTTGATCGTGCTTACCGTCTGCTGGACGTGGGCCAGCACCTCGTCGGGGGTGGCGTGGCCGAGCGCGTCGACCGCACCGAGGATCAGCTCGCGCTGGGGCGTGAGGCGGTAGCCCTTCTCACGGAGGGCTGCGCGCCAGTCGTTGGTCTCGAGACGCGCGTCGCGGCCTCGTTCCTCGCCCGCGGCGCTCCTCGACCTCCCCGCCGAGCCCGGGTCCTCCCTCGTGCCTCGGGAGTCCCCGGGGCGGTGATCAGGCACGCTTGAGCCTCGCCCACAGGTGCGGCTGGAGCGGCTGGCCCATCGCGGCCATGTCGAACGCATAGAGCAGGTCGCCCTCGACGTTGCCGTAGAGGCGCTTGCCGGCGACGTACTCCTTGGCGGTCTCGGTGCGCGCCACCGCGTCGGTGGTCCACTCGAACTTGCCGTCGGCGGCCTCGCCCTCCCAGATCTCCGCGATGCCCGTGTTGTGGGTCAGCAGGATCTCGAAGCGGCCCTCGCCGACGCCCCGGATGAACCCGGTCTCGATGGCGGCGTCGCGGACCTTCTCGTTGTTCTCGTCGATGATCCAGGAGCGCGCCATGTAGTGGAAGAACGGGCGCCCGTCGTGGGTGAAGATCAGCTCCTGGCCGAACTGGAACGAGTCGATCGTCGGGTAGTCGCCGTGGCCGTTGCCACGCCACGTGCCGAGCATCCACGCGATCGGTCCGCAGTTGGGGTGCAGGTTGTCGGGAAGTTCGAAGGCCACGATCGACCAGTCTAGGGAATCGCTGATCGATGGCGACGTCGCGAGCGTCGCGAGGCGCGTGCGATGGCAAGGCGCAGGCGCGAAGACATGCTGGGCGCACGTCGAGCGTCTGCAACGCCGCCAGCGTGCGCGCATCGCGGCGCGCAGCAGGCGCCATCGATCAGCGCTTCCCTAGGGACTGCGTAGGCTCTGACCCATGTCGCGCAGCCTCGTCGTGAAGGTCACCTGCGGAGCCGACGACCCGGAGCGCTGCAACCAGGCCTTCACCGTGGCCGCCGCGGCCGCCGTCTCGGGCGTCCCGGTCTCGCTCTGGCTGACCGGGGAGGCCGCCTGGCTGGCCGTCCCCGGCCGGGCCGCCGAGCTCGACCTGCCGCTCGCGACGCCGCTGCCCGACCTGATCGACGCCGTCCTGGCGACCGGCTCGGTGACCGTGTGCGCGCAGTGCGCGGCGCGGCGCTCGCTGTCGGAGCCGGACCTGCTGGCCGGCGTACGCATCGCGGGGGCGCCGGTGTTCGTCGAGGAAGTCCTGGGTGAGGACGTGCAGGCGCTCGTCTACTGAGAAGGTTCTCCCATGCGTCGCGCCTCCGCCCTGCTCCTGGCGGCCGCCATGGCGGTCACGCTCAGCGCCTGCGAGAAGTCGTCCGGTCCGAAGCGCGAGTACGTCGCCCTCGGCGACTCCTACGCCGCCGCCCCCGGCGTCGGTCGCGCCGACCCGCCCGCCGCGTGCCGGCGCTCGAAGGACAACTATCCCCACCTGCTCGCCGAGGACCTGGACCTCGAGCTGACCGATGTCAGCTGCTCCGGGGCCCCGACCGAGGCGGTACTGGGCGAGTACGACGCGCTCGGGAAGAGGCTGCCGCCGCAGGTCGAGGCCGTCGACGCGAGCACCGACCTGGTCACGATCGGGCTCGGGTTCAACGACTTCGCCCTCTCCATCCGGGTCTTCGTGAAGTGCGTGCAGCTCGGCATGGCCGATCCCACCGGCACGCCCTGCACCGACGCCGACGCCGCGGCCGGCGCCAACAGCACCGAGGCAGCACTGGCGCAGATCACCGCGCGCCTCACCGCGGTCATCGAGGCGGTCACCGAACGGGCTCCGAAGGCCCAGGTCGTGCTGGTCGGCTACCCCACGATCTTCCCCGAGCAGGACACCTGCGCGAACCTCGGCATCGCCAAGGGCGACCTGCCCTTGGTGCGCGGCGTCGTGGAGAGCCTCAACGCGTCTGCCGAGGCCGCGGCCGAGGCGGGCGGTGCGACGTACGTCGACACGGCGACGCCGACCCGCGGCCACGACATCTGCTCCGACGACCCGTGGATCGCGGGCATCAAGCCCACCCCCGGCAAGAAGGCGCTGATCTGGCACCCCTACGCCGAGGAGCAGAAGCTCGTGGCCGAGCTGGTGGCCGAGGTCGTCGACTAGTGCGCGCCGTGCTCCAGCGGGTCAGCTCCGCCTCCGTCGTCGTCGACGGCGAGGTCGTCGGCGCCATCGACGCGCCCGGCCTGCTGGTCTACCTGGGCGTCACCCACACCGACGGCGCCGCCGAGGTCGCCTGGATGGCCCGCAAGATCCGCGACCTGCGCATCCTCGCGGACGAGCAGTCGCTCGGTGACACGGGCGGACCCGCGCTGGTGGTCTCCCAGTTCACGCTGTACGGCGAGGCCCGCAAGGGCCGCCGCCCCACCTGGATCGCCGCCGCGCCGGCGGCCGTCAGCGAGCCGGTCTACGACGCGGTGTGCGCGGCGTTGGAGGCGGCCGGAACCCCCGTCCAGCGTGGAGTGTTCGGCGCGGACATGAAGGTGAGCTCGGTCAACGACGGCCCGTTCACGGTGCTCCTCGAGACCCCCTGAGGTTCCGTTTTCGGCTCGCATCTGACGAATGGGCTGCGATTCGGCAGGATTCACAGCCCATTCGTCAGATGCGCGCTTCCACGGCACCCCTCCCTTGTGGAGGACGAACCCACGGACTCACGAACCTGATCATGCTCGGTTGCATGGATCTGCCTCATCTCTCCCGGGACGGGATCGTGGCCCCCGTGCGGGTGGACCCGACCGGGCTGCGCGGACCGACGCGCGGGCAAGCCCGCGGGCCTCGATGGACCAGGGTCGCGCCGTGGTACTACGTGCCGTCCTGCACCGACCGGAACCGGACCGACCAGCGCATCGTCGAGGCTCTCGTGCCCTTTCCGGAGGGTTCTGCCGTCACCGGTTGGGCCGGCCTTCACCTGATGGGAGCGCACTGGTTCGACGGCTACGGCGCCGACGGACGCCCGCTGGACGTCCAGGTAGCGCTCGGTCACCAACAGACTGCGCGGCCGCGGAGCGGAGCGCACCTGATGGAGGAGTGGCTCTTCGACGACGACGTGACCTGGGTCGACGGCATACCGGTGACCGTGCCCAACCGCTCGGTGACCCACCTCGCGCGCACCGCGCGGAACGACCTCGAGGCCACGAGGTACGTCGACATGGCGGCGTACGACGATCTGGTCACGCTGGCAGGACTGACGAGATACGCGGCACGCCTCGGCCCACGCCCAGGAACCCGGCGGCTCAAGCGTGCCATCGAGCACGGCGACGAGAACGCTTGGTCGCCGACAGAGGTCACCACGCGCCTCCTGTGGAAGGGTGCGTTCCCACGACGTCACCTGGTGTGCAATGCACCGATCTTCGACCGGGCAGGCAACCATCTCTTCACACCCGACCTGCTCGACGTGGAGGCTGCAATCGCCGGGGAGTACAACGGCGACGACCACGCCAGCCGCAGGACGCGCAGTCGCGACCTCACCCGCGACGACCTGGCGCGCCGTCACGGGATCGAGGTGGTCAGCACCCTTGCCGGCGCCGGCGAGCGGGAGCTCTTCGTGCAGCGGCTGCGTGGCGCCTACGAGCGGGCAGCCCCGAACACCGATAGCCGCTCATGGACGCTCGAGCTGCCCGGCTGGTGGGTCGACACCTCCACGGTCGCCGCGCGACTCGCCCTGACGCCGTACCAGCGCGAACAGTGGTTGCGTCACCGCCGTCGCATCTGACGAATGGGCTGTGAAATAGCCTCAGACACAGCCCATTCGTCAGATGCGACGCAAAGAACGCAACCCCAGCAGGTAGAGCTCGCACCCGAGGCAGAACGCGAACACAGCGTTGAGGAAGGCCGCGACGAAGGCGAGCGCGGCGAAGACCTGGCCGAGGAGGACGGCGCCGGTGGCGAAGCCGAGGGTGGCGACGACGGCGAAGACCAGTCCGACGGCCTGGGCGAAGCGGGGCGGGGCGGGGTCCTCGAGGTGGTCGGGAGCGGCGAGCCTCGGCCGGACCAGCCGGCGGAAGAGCACTCCCGTCGGGGTCCTCTGGACGCCGAGTCCGGCACCGATCGCGAAGAGGACGGCCTGGACGCCGGTGATCACGGCGGCCACCCCGGGCGCCGCGTCCGACAGCACCAACGCGACGGCGAAGACGACGAGGGTGATCGCGGCGGTGAAGCGGGGGCCGCGGGGGTCGATGCCGGCGACGGTGGGAGCAGTCGCGGACATCAGGCCCCCTGGAGCGTCGGGAGGGCGGCGAGGACCTGCTCGCGGCGTGGGGCGCCGGCGGCACGGGTGATCTCGTGCCCGAAGCGGTCGAGGACCAGCGTCGTGGGCGTACGACGGACGTCGAGGGCGCGGACCAGGTCGAGATGCTCCTCGGCGTCGATCTCGACGTGCGCGACGCCGTCGAGCTTGCCGGCGACGTCGGACAGCACCACGCGGGTGGTGCGGCAGGGCGCGCAGAACGCGCTGGAGAACTGGAGCAGGGTGGCCCGCTCCCCCAGCTCGGCCGCGGGCACCGAGGCGGCGACGGCCGACCACGCGGTCGGCTCGGGGTCTCGAGACGGTCGCTGCGCGGCCTCCTCGACCGCCGGGGTCGCGAAGGTCCCGTCGGTACGACGGCGGTACAGCCCGAAGCCGACCGCCACGACGACGGCGGCCAGGAGCAACACGAGTCCGGGGTTCACAATCCTCCTTCAACCGCGGCGGCGGCCCCCGGATTCCGGGAACCGCCGCCGACTGGTCTCGAGACGGTCGCTGCGCGACCTCCTCGACCTCCGTTCAGGTCCTCAGAGCGAGATGAGGACCTCGGCGACCGAGCCGGTCTGCGCCTGGACGACGCGGTCGACCGGGTCGGCCTTGGGGGCCAGGGTCCGCAGCGTCCACTGGCCGTCGCCGGCGAAGAACCGGAAGTGGCCCGTGGCGGAGGTCGGGACCTCCGCGGTGAACTCGCCGGACTTGTCGAGCAGGCGGACGTAGGCGCTCGCCACGGGGGTGGCGTCGTCGCCGGTGCCGCGCACGACCTGGCCCTGGATCACGGCCTCCTTGGCGACGTTGACGCCGTCAAGCGACAGGCCGCCGACCTTCGCGCCGCACATCAGGCGTCACCGGGCTCGTCGCCGAGCGCGATCGGGACGCCGACGAGGGAGCCGTACTCGGTCCACGAGCCGTCGTAGTTCTTGACGTTCTTCTTGCCGAGCAGCTCCTGCAGCACGAACCAGGTCAGCGAGGAGCGCTCACCGATGCGGCACAGCGCGATGGTGTCCTTGTCCTCGTCGAAGCCGACCTCGGCGTACAGCGCCTGCAGGTCCGCGTCGGACTTGAAGGTGCCGTCGTCGTTGGCGTTCTTGCTCCACGGGACGTTGACCGAGGTCGGGATGTGGCCGGCGCGCTGCGACTGCTCCTGCGGGAGGTGGGCCGGCGCGAGGAGGCGACCGGCGTACTCGTCGGGGCTGCGCACGTCGACCAGGTTCTGGGCACCGATCGCGGCGACGACGTCGTCACGGAAGGCGCGGATGGAGCGGTCCTGCTCCTGGGCGGTGTAGGAGGTCGCGGCGCGCTGGGGCAGCTCGTCGGTCAGCTCGCGGCTGTCGAGCTCCCACTTCTTGCGGCCGCCGTCCATGAGCTTGACGTCCTGGTGGCCGTAGAGCTTGAAGTACCAGTAGGCGTAGGCGGCGAACCAGTTGTTGTTGCCGCCGTAGAGGATCACGGTGTCGTCGTTGGCGACGCCACGCGAGGACAGGAGCGCCTCGAACTGCTCCTTGTTGACGAAGTCGCGACGGACCTGGTCCTGGAGGTCGGTGGTCCAGTCGAGCTTGATGGCGCCCTTGATGTGACCCTTGTCGTAGGCCGTGGTGTCCTCGTCGACCTCGATGACGACGACCTTGTCGGTGCCGAGGTTGTCCTCGACCCACTGGGTGGAGACGAGCGAATTCTCGCGGCTCATGGTGATTCCTTCTGGTGGTTGCGATGGTGCGGTACGACGGACAGTGCTGCGGCGCCTGCTCCCTGAAGAGCAGCACGACGAACGCACAGGACGGCGCCTGGGCGCGCGACAGCGCCACGGAGACGACGGGAGAGGCGGCAGAGTGCCGGAGGCTCAGAGACCCGTCAGCAGGGTCGACACAGCGCCGAGCTGACGCGGCAGTTGTCCACCGCGCGCCGCTTGGTCAGCAGCAGGGTCGTCGACATGGAGAAGAGCCTAGGCGGCTTTCCCGGATCCACGAACTCCGCTTCTCGAAATATGAGACAGACATCCAGATAATGAGACCGCCGCCCGGCGGGACCTGTCGGTCCCGCCGGGCGGCGGTCATCGGAGCAGGGCGGACTCAGCGCTTGCGCACCGTGAACACCGCCTTGTCGGCCGCGTACGCCGCGCTTCCGGCGTACGTCGCCCTGATCTTCCAACGGCCGGGCTTGAGCCGCACCCGGCACGTGGCGACCCCGTCGTCGATCGTCGCGACGCACAGGGTGCGCCCACCGCTCCTGAACGCGACCCGGCCGCTGACGCCGACAGCGACCTTCGCCCTCAGCACGACCCGCTTCCCCTTCGCCAGCGAGGCCTTCTTCGCCTTGGCCCTCAGGCCCGGGTCCGCCTTGGCGGCCGGGTCGACCACCTCGAGCACGAAGGACCGCTGCGACTCGCGGTGGGTGTCGTCGCCGTCGTAGACCGCCAGGATCGCGTGGTCGCCCGGAGGCGGCAGCATCCGTACGACGCAGGTCGCGACGCCGCCCGAGACACTCGCCTCGCACAGCACGTCCTCTCCGTTGAGGAAGCGGACCTGGCCGGTGGCGCCGGCCGGGCCGACCTTCGCGGTCAGCGCGAGGTCGGTGCCGAAGGTGGCCGACGTGTTGGCCACCGTGACCGTCGTGACCGCACGGGAGTCGACCGGCTCGACGACCGTGACCACGCGGGACGCGATCACCTGGTTGCCGTTGTCGTCCTCCGCCACGTAGGTGAGCACGTAGGTGCCCGCCGTGCCCGTGTCGACGTCCCCGACGACCCGGATCAGGACGTCGCTGTCGGTGTCGTCGGTCGCGCTCACCCCGTCGAGTGGGGCGAACTCGCCACCGACCGGGACCGTCGTCGTGGCCGGCACCTGGAGCGTCGGTGCCTTCGTGTCGGTGCCGGCGGCGCTCGCCCGGAACACCGTGCCGAACTGGCGGATCGCGCCGACCCGCTCACCGTCCTCGGTCCGGCTCTCGGCCGTCCACGCGTAGACCTCCCCCTCGGCGAGCCCGGTCCACGAGACCGTCGCCGGCCAGCCCGACCTCGCCGTCTGTACGCCGATGACCCGCTCGGTCGGGGTCACCACGGTCAGCCCGTCGGTCGAGAAGGTCGTGCTCCGGCTGGAGAGGTCGACCGGCAGGGTCAGGTTGTCCTCGGCGCTGTTGTAGCGCTTGCGGTCGTCGTACTCGGTCGCCCCGAAGTTGTCGAAGTGCGGCGAGTAGGTGTCGATGCTGACCTCGGAACGGTCGACGTCGAACTGCAGCAGCCGCAGCCAGCTGGCGCCGAACTGGAGCAGGTCGCTCGCCTTGTGGTCGGTGTCGCCGTCGCCGTCGAGGTCGATGTTGCCGGACCCGTCGACCTTGTCGGGCCACAGCTCGCGCGCGGACACCTTGTAGAACTGGTAGTCCGCCAGCAGCTCGACCACGTTGTGCTGCACCGTCGCGCCGACGCCCGTCTTGAGGTTGGTCCCGACGCCGTGCTCGTGGCCGGCCAGGATCAAGAAGACGTTCGGGTTGGCGCTGACCACCTCGTCGTACAGCTTCGAGCCGTCGCCGGAGAAGCTCGCCCCGCGGCCGTCCTTGGCCGTCGACGGCGCGAGGTAGGCGTGCGTGAGCAGGATGCCGTTGCGGTCGGGGTAGCGCTGGAACACCGAGCTGGCCCAGTCCGCCTCGGCCTGCGTGACGCCGTACGACAGGCCGACCGCGACGAAGTCGAGGCCACCTGCGGAGAACAGGACGTAGTTGTTCTGGTTGTCCTGGCCGGGGGTGCTGACCGCGCCCTGGCTGTCGGTCGCCTCGTCCCAGGCGTGGTACGACGCACCGCTCGGCCAGCTCTGCGCGGCCGCGTAGTAGCGGTCCGGACCGTAGTACCGGTTGAACCGCGAGGTCGGACCGGTCTCGTTGCCGAGCTGGTTGTCGTGGTTGCCGGCGATCACCTGGTTGGGGATGCCCGAGCCGTCGAGCGTGGCCTGGGCGCCGGAGGTGAACTCGAATTCGCGGGTGACCTGGTCGTCCAGCCCCGGGTAGAGGAGCTGGCCGGAGCCGTTGGTCGCGAGCGGGTCGTTGTAGTCGTTCTCGATGACGTCACCGGTGTGCCCGGCCCAGGCGATCTTGCGCGGCCCGGCCTGCTGGGCGATCCAGTCGGTGGTGGCGCGGTAGGCCTTCGCCCAGATCGCCTGCTCCTCGGCCTTCATCTGGTCGGCCGGCTCGGCGACGCCGTCCCAGTCGTCGTAGGTGCCACCGGCCGCGCCCTCGGCGAGGTACTGCGTGTCGGTGAAGTGGGCCAGCGAGAAGTCGTAGTCGTCGGGGTTCTCGAAGTCGTCCTTGTCCTCGGCGGCCTTCTCGTCGCGCGGGGCGAGGTCGTCGGCGAACGGGTCGGTGCCGAGCACCAGCAGGTGCACGGTGCCGCCGTCGACGAGCGCCGGGCGGAGCACGGCGTTGAGGACGGTGTCGCCGTCGCGTACACCGCGCGCGGTGGCGAGCTCGACCCACGCGGAGGTCTGGGCGTTCCAGGCCCGCAGGGTCACCGACCGCTCCGGGTCGACGACGCCCTTCCACACGACCTGCTGGCCGGTGACGGCCGGGCCGACCTCGACGTCGAAGCGCTGGAACGGCAGGTCGCCGCTGGTGGCGCTGGCCGTCGCGTCGCCGTCGTCGGGCGCGAGGCGCCCGGTGATCGGCTGCTCCTGCTCGTGGTCGAACTCGAGCGTGGTCGGGACCTTCTTCACCACACCCTGGACGCCGCCGTCGGCGACGGTCGCGGTGGCCTCGCGGAAGGTCGTCGTGACGTCCCCGCCGTCGGGGCTGGTCGCGATCGCGGAGAGCTGGACGACGCCCTTGCCCTCGCCGGACCCGGTGCCGCCGCCCGAGGGGATGGTGTCGGTCTCGAACGGAACCTCGAAGGAGACCGGCTTGCCGAACACGTCGACGGCGGTCGCGGTGATCCTGTGCGAGCCGGCCTGCAGGCCCGCGCCGACGGGGTCGCCCTCGGCGACCGGCTCGCCGTCGAGCAGGAAGACCCAGCCCGTGGCGTTGTCCTCGTGCGCGATGTCGAGGTCGAGCTCGACGGGCGAGGAGAGGTGGTCGCCCGCCGCCGGCACGGAGGCGTCGAGGCGGACGCCGGCGTCCGGGTGCTCGCCGAAGGCGGCGATGTCGAGCGCCCTGACCTCGGTGTCGTTGAGCGCGCGGCCGTAGATGCGGGCGTTGGCCAGCTTGCCCCTGGTGTAGAACTGCGCGCCTGCGTTGGGCGAGGAGTCCGCGCCGACGGTCCACGCACGGGCCGTGGCGTTGGGCAGGGTCAGCGCGCCGGTGGCCGGCGTGGTCGCGGCGAGCACGCCGTCGACGTACAGCTTGATCTCGGTGCCGGTCCACACGCCGACGACGTGGTACCAGCGGCCGGCGCTGATCACGGCGCGCGCGGTCTTGTAGCCGCCGCCGATGTGGGCCATCAGGCCGACCTTGTCCTCGTTGACGTAGATCGAGTAGCCGCCGGCCTCCTTGCCGGAGCAGACCGACGCCTCGGTGCCGGCGGGCAGCGGGCCGTCGTACCGGAAGGTGCACTCGATGCTGACCGCCGAGGTGATCTGGTCCCAGTGCGGCGTGAGCGCGTAGCCGTAGGCGTCGTCACCGGTGAGGGTCACCACGTCGCGGTCGAGCGCGTTGTCGTGGCCGATCGTCGGGCTGCCGAAGGTCTTGACCGCGAGGTCGCGGACCCGGTCCTTGGCGGTGCCGTCGGCGAAGTCGACGTCGAGGACGTCGGCCTGCGGCGTCTCGACGGCGGTGTCCCACTGCGCCGCGAGGGCCTTCACCTCGTCGTCGCTGACCGCGCGGGAGAAGACGCCGGAGGCGGCGAAGGTGCTGGGCGGGGCGGGCTGGCCGACGCCGGTGGGGCTGGCGTCCGCGCCGACGACGAAGCGCCGGGCGGTGGCTGCCGGGAAGGTCAGCGCCCCCGAGGCGGCGGTGGTCTGGGCGAGCTGGCCGTTGACGTAGAGCCGGATCTGGCTGCCGTCCCAGGTCGCGACGGCGTGGTACCAGCGGTTGCCGTCGATGGGCGTCAGGGCGCTCTTGTAGCCGCCGCCGATGTGGGCCATGAAGCCGAGGTTGCCGCCGGTGACGTACATCGAGATGCCGCCGGCCTCCTTGTCGGAGCACATGTCCTTCTCGTTGGACACCGGCATCGTGGTGTCGACGCGGAACACGCACTCGACGCTGACGCCCGTCGTGAGCTTGCTCCACTGGTCCTCGAACGGGAACCCGACGGCGTCGTCGACGCCGTCCACCGTCATGACGGGGCCCTGCTTGGCGTCGGTCCCGTAGGTCGGGGTGCCGTACGTGATCGGCGCCAGTGACTGGGCAGCGTCCGTCGGGACGCCGCCGGGGAAGGCGACGTCGAGGACGTCGGGGGTCGGCGCCGGTACGGCGGTCGCCGCCGCCGGGGCGTCCGGCAGCAGCGTCGCGGCGGTGGGCGGCGCGGCGGTGGGCGGCGCGGCCTGGCTCGAGGTGGCCAGCAGGCCACTCGAGGCGAGGGCCACGGCGACCACGGAGGTCGCGAGCAGCCGGAGCCTGCGCATCGGTCGTGCGGGCACGACGGGTCTCCTCAGGGGTTGGGGGTGGGGGTGGGAGTTGCCCGTCGCCGCTGCCGGGCCACGAGGGTCCCGGCGACGGCGACGAGGAGCACGGCGCCGAGAACACCGCCGATCTGGAGGGCAGCGCTGCTGCCGGTGCTGCCGGTGCTGCTGGTCGCGATGGTCGTGCTGGTCGTCATGGAGGTGCGCTCGCCGAGGGACCAGTCGTGGGTGGGCGCGTCGGCGCCGTACACCTGGTGCTGCCCGTCCGGACCCGTCGCGAGGGTGCGGTACGCCGGGTGCAGGTCGGTCAGCGTGCTCACCGTGACGGTGGCGCTCGCCGCCGGCCGCGGACAGGTGAACACCAGGTCGGCGCCGTCGGCGATCAGGTCGCCCGACGCCTCCACGCGACCGGGACAGGCCCGGCCGCCGCTGGCCACCGTGACGTGCTCGAGCAGGTAGGTGTGCACCTCGGGCGCCTGCTGCACGAGCTTGGCGTCGCCGTCGTCGTAGTCGATGGCGCCGTCGAGCATCACCCGGTCCTCGGGCAGCACGCCGAGGTGGATGCCGAGCAGGGTGAGGTCGTCGGCGGCACCGACCTTCCAGGTCACGTGGACGACGGCGGGATCGTGCGCGTCGCCGGCGACCGAGACGGTCTGCGGGTCGCCGAACGGGTGCGCGGCCAGGCTCATGTCGCCGACACCAGCTGCCCGACGGCAGCCGTGGTGACCACGCCGCCGATGACGGTGATGCTCGCGGCGGCGAGCACCGGCGCGACCCGGGACGCGGCCGTGACCAGGGCCCGGGACTCCGCGGCGCGGACCACGATGCTGCGCCCGGCCAGGGCGAGCAGGCCGACGCCGAACAGGACCGTGGCCAGGCCCAGCCCGAAGGTGATGACGAGCAGCAGCGCGAACCCGGAGCGACCGGTGAAGATGCCGGTCACCAGCACCAGGAAGGCCGCCGGGGACGGCGTCAGGCCACCCGACATGCCGAGCAGGACCAGACCGGGACGGCTCGGCTCATGACCGTGCCGCTGACCGTGACCGTGGCCGTGCCCGTGCCCATGACCGTGCCCGTGGCCGTGCCCGTGCCCATGACCGTGGCCCGCGCGGAGGTGGCGCCGGAACAGCCAGATCCCGACGCCGACCACCATCAGCCCCGCTGCCAGCTGCAGCCCGCTGGTCAGCCGCTGCATCGAGACCACGTCCGAGAGCGACAGGAAGGTCCAGGCGAGCGCGATCACGAGCACCGAGACGGTGTGCATGACCGCGACGGAGGCCCCCAGCCACGCGGCGTCACGGACCTTGCCGTCCGCCCCGACGAGGTACGCCGCCGCCAGGCTCTTGCCGTGACCGGGACCGACGGCGTGCGCGGCACCGGCGGTGAAGGCGAGCAGGAACGCCACGGGCACGAATCCGGGCGAGCCGACGAGGTCGACCAGGCGGTCGTCGAGGGAGGGCACGGGCAGTCATGGTCGACGGGCCCGGTGACGTCGGCGCCGGTGCCCGGTGGCCCGCGGGTGACCCGGGGGTGAAGAGAAGCCGAAACCCCTCACCAAGAGGTCGGGGCAGCGCGGGGTCAGCGCACCCGGCAGGCCGAGGGTGCCGTGGCGTTGGAGCTGCCGGGCGCCGCACCCGGCGACATCTCGAGGCGGGCGTCGTCCGGCTGGCCCTTGGCGGTGTGCAGCACGACGTCGACCGTCTGGGTCTGGCCCGGGTCGAGGAGCACGCCGATCGTGGCGACCTGTCGGCCGGCGTACGTCGACACGGTGGGGTCTCCCGTGGACTGGCCGTCGATCCGCACCTCGTCCACACTGCCGCCGACGGGTGCGCTGACGTAGACGACGAGCAACTGCTGGCCCGGGTCGGTGCGGTTGCCGGGGAAGAACTCGCCGGTGATCGCGTCGGGCAGCTGGTCGGCCAGGCCCGGGGTCGCGTTGGTGAAGGTGAGGGTGGCACCGAGCTCCTGGCGGCCGCCGGAGCAGGAGCGGGAGTACAGCTCGGCCTTCTGCCGCAGGTAGTACTGCATCTTGGTCGGGCCGGCGTCGTTGACGTAGACGCCGACGACCGGAGGGCCGTCGGTGCGGTCGACGAACTCGCCCGCGATCCGGGTGCCGGCGATCTCGCGCTGGGCCTCGTCGGCGAAGAAGTGCATGCGTACCCGGCCCTCCTCGACACCGGTCACCAGCCCGCGGATCAGGTCGGCCGAGTTGCCGTAGCCGTCGGAGAAGACGTCGAAGACCGCCTTGGCGACCGCCTCCTGGTAGTCGCTCTGCGCCTGCGTGCCCGGGGTGAGCGCATAGATCTCGTTCTCGACGCGGCGCACCACGTTGCCGGCCGTGATCGGTGCGTAGCCGGGCACGGGGACCTCGCCGATCGCGGTGAGGAGGTACGACACGACCACCGGGTCGACGTACAGGACACCGTCGAGGCGCTGCCCCTCGACCTGCTGCCAGCGCGCCCGGATCAGGTCGGAGGAGCGCGGGATGTCGGGCGTGAGGGTGGCGTCGACGCCGATGGTGCCGAGGATCTCGCCGAACAGGTCGCGCTCCTCGGTGCTCAGCGGCAGGACCGGGTGGCCGGGTGTCGCGCCGAGCTCGGCCATGTCGACCTGCCGGACGATGTCGACCTTGCCGTCGCGGGCCTGGATGAGCGACAGCGAGCCCGGCAGCCCGCCGCTGCTGCGCGACTCGGCGTTGTTCTGGAAGACCAGCAGGTAGTTGCGGTCACCGCCCTCGCCGAGCATCCGGGGGATCAGCCGGGAGGCGCGGTACGTCGACTGCAGGGTTCCGCGCGCGTCGTCGACCAGGCCCCGCAGCCCGTCGAACGCGGTGCGGATCGGGCCGGCGAACCCGGTCGGGTCCACCGCGGCCAACCTGCGGCTGGCCGTGTCGAACGCCTTCTCGCTGCGGGCCGCGGGCTCCTCGAGGGCCGCGATCCGGTCGAGCGGGAAGCGGTGCTCGACCGGCTGGAAGCTCTCCGCGGTCACCAGGTCGGCCGCGTCGACCACCGGCGTCAGCCCGTCCCGGCCGACGTCGGCGAGCACCTCGGCCACGGTCGCCACGCCCTTCGCGTCGTCACCGACGAGCGGGAGCGCCCCGAACACCGACCAGGTCGCGCCGTGGGTGGTGTCGTCCGCGGAGTCGGCGGCCTCCTGGTAGGCGGCGAGGGCGGAGCGGGCACCCGCGGCGTCGCCCTGCACCAGGGCGTCGCGCATCGCGCGGGCCTGCTCGTCGACCTCCCCCAGGTCGCGGCTAGCCCCGAGCGCCACCCACAGGGCCCAGCCCCCGAGCAACACCAGCACCGCACCGAGACCGATCGCCACGGTCCAGCGAGGGTGCTCCCGGCGGAACCGGCGTACCTGCCGCAGCAGCCGCCGGAAGCCGCGAGACCGGCGCCGACGCCGAATCTCGGGCGACATGCCCGGGAGACTAGGCCATGTCCTAGCAGCGGACAATTGGTGGCCATGGGACAGTGACCATCGACCGTCTGCCGCGTTGGGTACGGGGGCGGGGGCCTAGGATCGGCAGTCGGTCGGGTCGGGACGCATGTCACAAGCAAGGGACGGGACTTGGAGTTCAAGCAATTCCTGACGGTGCTGGGTCGCCGTTGGATGAGCATCGTGTCGATCATCCTGCTCGCACTCGGGGTCAGCGCCGCGATCACGTTCACGCGTACGCCGATGTACGAGTCGAAGACGCAGATCTTCCTCACCGTCGACGTCCGCGACACGACCGACGCCTATGCGGCGCTGCTGTTCGCGTCGAACCGCGCGGCGTCGTACGCCACCGTCGTGAAGAGCACCGGGCTCGCCGAGGTCGTCAAGAAGGACCTCAAGCTGAAGATGTCGGCCGAGGAGCTCGCCTCCCGGTTCGACGCCGAGGTCGTGGAGAGCACCTCGCTCATCCAGATCAGCTACAAGGACGAGAACCCCTACGACGCGACGAAGATCGCCGACTACGCGACCGACAAGTTCACCGAGTACGTCGCCGGCCTCGAGACGCCCGGTGCGACCACCGACGGCGGCACGACCACGGGCAATCCCGAGGACTCGCAGATCCGGGCCCAGGTCACCGACAAGGCCTCGGCCGCCACCCAGGTCAGCCCCAACGTGGTGCTCAACCTGGTCGCGGCCATCCTGATCGGCACCCTGCTCGGCATCGGCCTGGCCGTGGCCCGTGAGCTCCTGGACCGCACCATCCGCACGGCCGACCACGTCGCCGAGCTCACCGAGTCGCCCGTGCTCGCGAGCATCGGCTTCGACGGCGACATCCGGTCCGCCCCGTTGCTCACCGACCTCGGCGGCTTCGCGGCGCGCACCGAGGCGTTCCGCCTGCTGCGCACGAACCTGCAGTTCATCGACCTCGATCACCAGCCGCGCTGCCTGGTGATCAGCAGCGCCGTGCCCGGCGAGGGCAAGACGATGACCTCGACGAACCTCGCGGTCGCGCTCGCCCAGACCGGCCGCAACACGCTGATCATCGACGCCGACCTGCGCCGCCCGCGCGTCGCCAGCACCCTCGGCCTGGACCCGGCGATCGGGCTCACCACCGCCCTGGTCGGCAAGACCGAGATCCACGACGCGATCCAGGTCCACGAGGCCAGCGGCCTGCACGTGCTCGCGTCCGGCGCCAAGCCGCCGAACCCGACCGAGATCCTGCAGTCGAAGATCACCCACGACCTGATCCGGCGGCTGCGGTCGTCGTACGACATGGTGATCATCGACGCCCCGCCGCTGCTCCCCGTCGCGGACGCATCGGTGCTGGCCAAGCTCGCCGACGGCGTCATCATCGTCGTGCGGCACGCCAAGACGACCCGCGAACAGGTCAACGAGGCGATCAACCGCCTCAACCAGGTCGGCGCCCGGCTCTACGGCGTCGTGGTCAACATGGTCGCCAAGCGCGCCATCGGCTCGTATTACTACTACTACTACGAGGAGACCAGCGCCGCCGGTCGCTCGGGCAAGGGCGACGCCAAGGCCGAGTCCTCCGGGCGCCGCAAGGCCTGACCTCCACCACGCATCAACAGCACGAGCCGCCGGGGACTTGGTCCCCGGCGGCTCGTTCGTCGTCGTGGCGCTCAGCCCTTGCGGACGAACACCATCAGCGTCGGCGCCAGCGCGGGCGGCGTGAGCCGGTCGACGAGCTGGGCGACCCGCCAGGCGGGCGCGTTCGAGCCGAAGTACGTCGGCTCCGAGGAGTGCCCGTAGACCACCAGCTCGTGGGGCGGGGGGAACAGTGCCGTCAGGGAGCGGCGGGTGTTCATGCTGTAGCGGACCGGGAACACGTCCTCGGCCTTGCGGTGCGGCTGGAGGCGACGGAGCACCCGGGTGTGCAGGTCGTTGGGCACGGCGCGCGCGCCGATGCCGATCATCCCCCACTTGTTGGGGGTGCGGGCCGCGAGCCAGCCACCTGGCTTGAGGACCCGCAGGATCTCGGCGGAGACGGTCGGCGCGTCCTCCTCGCCGACGTGCTCGAGCACGTGGTCGGCGAGGACCAGGTCGAAGGAGGCGTCGGCGAAGGGCAGCCGGGCGCCGGGCTCGATCACCTGGGCCGAGGTGAGGGTGGCGTTGTCGAGGACGACCGGGTCGACGTCGACGCCGTGGACCTCGGCGACCCGCTCGTGGAAGGAGCGCAGCCGGCGGTGCAGCTCGGGGAACGGCTCGATCGCCCACAGGCCGCGACCGGCGCCGAAGTCGAGCACGCGGCTGTCCGGGCCCAGGAGCGCGTTGACCCGGGTGTAGAACTCGATGAACCCGTCGTAGCGGGTGTAGCCACCGGCGCGGACCTCCGGATAGAGCCGCGACAGCGTCTCGCCCGGCTGGAATCCCTGTCCCGCATCACTCATCTGGTCGCCCTCATGTCGGATGGTCACTGGTGGAGCCCCCTCAGCATGTCGTCGACGAGGTCGAGCACCGTCCGCGGTGGCACGGAGACGTCGTCGAGCACCCCGGAGTTGCGCCCCGGTCCCCCGCTCGGGCCGTCCCCAACAAGGTAGCGGTAGTCGGCGTCGACGGCCTGGCAGATCGACCACAGCCCGAGGTGGACGTACGTCGACGCGAACATCTCGAGCACCCGCACTCCGGGCCGGGAGAAGGTGAGGTTGGACAGCCCGGCGCCGTGCGGCGAGACGACCACCTCCGCGCCGTGGAACAGGTCGATCTGCTCCTGAACGGTGTGGCTGCCCGGGTCGATCCGGACGAAGCCGCGGCGCTCGAGCTCGGGCCACAGCTCGGCCTCCTGCACGTAGCGCCGGGTCCGGGGCGTGTCGCCGCGGGTGACGTAGAGCCGGCGCGGTCCGTCGGCGCCGGGCGTGGGCGGCAGGTGCTCGCGCAGCCAGCGCACGGTCGCGGGCGGCGCCTGGAGCGCCCAGTTCGGGTTGCTGGGCACGAGCAGCCGGTCGGCCGACACGGTCCGGCCGCGCTCGGGCTCGATCAGGCGGGCCGTCACGCCGGCCAGCTCGAGCAGCTGCTTCTGGTACCTCGTCCGGTGCGGTACGACGACCGCGTCCGCCTGCGCGAGGGCGTGCGGCAGGGCGTCCTCGAGGACCGCGAGCCGGCCGATCGCGTCGTACAGGAAGTGGTAGTAGTTCACCGACGTGCCGCGGGTGGTCAGGCTCAGCACCGTGCCCGGGACGTGCTCGGTCGGCCCCAGGGTGGGCCGCAGGAAGATCGGGTGCTCGCGCCAGTCCTCGACGCCGAAGTACGTGCTCGTCTCGTGGTCGAGGACCTTGCCCGGCGTGGTCGTCGCGGCGTAGTCACCGCTCAGCCGGCCGCCGGCGACCTCGAGCACGAAGGTCGCCGGGAGGTCGACCGCGGGCACCACGGCCGTGGGCTCGGTGGTCGTGTGCACGGCCGCGAAGAGCCAGTGCCCGGCGGGCACGCCCGCGGTGGCCGGGCGGGGCAGCGGCTGCTCCGCGCGGCCCGGGTGCAGGACGACGACTCCCGGCTCCCGGTCTGCGGTGTCGCTCGAGCGCTCCGTGGCCCGAACCGGCACGCCGCGGCTGCCGAGCAGCCGCGAGAGCACCCGGAACAGGCAGCCGAGGACGAAGGTCGCCGCGCGGTGCAGCCGCTTGAACAGCGGCCACCACGGCCTGAGCCAGGCGGGCAGGCTCACGACGCCACCCGGTCCCGCGAGCGGCTGACGAAGCGCTGCACCGCCTGCGCCGGGCGGCTGTTGACCGCGACCCGCGCCACGCGTCGTACCTGCGGCGACTTCACGAACCGCCGGGCGAACATCGCCGCGCGACCGCCGACCCGGCTCAGGACCAGCTCGAGCTCGCGCTCCACCTCGACGTTGACGGCGACCTCGGCCGGGTGCCGCAGTGGGAAGTCCATCGCGCCGGCGCCGTGGTCACGCTTGCCGGCCGCGGCGCCATGGGTCGCGTCCTCGCCCCAGCCGACGTTCTCGACGAGGTTGCGCGACGGGGAGAGCGCCAGCCCACCGAGGGTGAGCATGGTGAGCCACCAGTGCTTGTCCCAGCCATGGATCACCGTGTCGCCGGACTGCGCCGCGTCGGCGAAGTGCTGCTGGCCGGACCGGGTGACCAGGTGTCCCGGCTGCTGGGTCGCGGCGAGGGTGCGCACCGGGGCGTCGCTCGGCGCGTGGTCGCGGGTGAAGATCGCGCGGTGCCGCTGCCAGCGGTCCGCCCAGGTCGCCCAGCCCCACACGCTCGCCCACGCCGTGAACGCATAGCTGTCACCGGCGAAGAGCCGCTCCGGCACGCCCATGCCGCTGCCCGACACCTGCCAGATCCGCGGGTCGTCGCGGTAGCGCTCGAGCAGCTCCTCGACGTACGGGAAGAACGACGGGTCGGGGTGGCAGTCGTCCTCCAGCACGATGGCGGCGTCGGTCTGCGCGAAGACCCAGTCCAGCCCGAGCTCGACATTGGCCTCGAGCCCCAGGTTGCGCGGCGCGAAGCGGCGGTGCACCTCGCACGGCCAGTCGACGGTGTCGATCAGCGCCCGCGTCCGCGCGCACAGCTCCTCGTCGTCGGGCCGGCCCTCGCGCGGCCCGTCGGCGATCACGAAGAGCTGCTGGGGCGCGGCGGCACGGATCGCGGCGAGCGTCTGCTCGGTGAGGTGGGGTCGGTTGAAGACCACCAGGGCCACGGGGGTGGATTGACTCATCGATGTGGACAACGCAGGTGCCTCCTCCGAGTTCCGCAGACATTCGACCAGATCGGCTCGACCGCCATTACAGTTGCCGACCGTGCCCCCGAACTCCCCCTCGTCCTACCCGTCCATGGTCCGCCGCTGGGCCACCCAGCGCACCAAGGTCGCCGCGGCGCGCGCCGGGTTCCTCATCACCCGGATGAACGACGAGAGCCGGCGCTACGTCGAGATCACCCACAACGACGACGTCCCGCTCCCCGCGGGCGCCGAGCACGAGCTGCGGCCGGACAACCCGGCGCTCGACGAGCTCGAGGCGGCGTACGACGCCCTGGGAGTCGCTGCGGCCGCCCACACGCAGTGGCGCCAGAGCTTCCTCAAGAAGAACCTCTCGCTCGCCTGGTTCCGCGGCGACAACGCCTACGTGTGGCAGTTCCGCCAGCTCGGCAGCTCGGCACGGATCCGGATGTACCTGGCGATGCTCGACGTCCTCGAGCGCGACCGCCTCGGCCTGTTCGCCAAGCTGGACGAGGACGGCCTGTTCGGCGCGTTCACGTTCACCTTCGGCCAGCGCCCGCCGATCAGCCGCGACCTGCTCGACAGCATCAACGAGATCAACTACCTCGACGACCAGATGGGGCTCGCGTCCATCGAGGGGTTGCGGGTCCTCGACATCGGCGCCGGCTACGGCCGCCTGGCCCACCGGATGTCGACCGCGCTGCCCAACCTGGCGGCGTACGACTGCATCGACGGGGTGGCCACCTCGACCTTCCTGTGCTCCTACTACACCCGCTTCCGCGAGCTGCCCGACGCGGTGCGGGTGGTCCGGCTCGACGAGCACGAGAAGCTCGGCGAGCGCTACGACGTCGCGGTCAACATCCACAGCTTCTCGGAGTGCTCGCACGACGCGATCCGCTGGTGGCTGGACCGGATCGCCGAGCGGGACATCCCGTGGCTGCTCATCGTCCCGAACACCCCCGACGAGCTGCGCAGCACCGAGGCCGACGGGTCGATGGAGCCCTTCCGCCAGGACGTCCTCGACCGTGGCTACGAGCTGGTCGACGACCGGCCGATCCACCAGTCCGACGAGCTGCGCGAGCTGATCGACCTGCACGACCGGTTCTACCTGTTCAAGCGCAGGGACGCCTGAACACCCGCGGTTCCGCTCACACGCTCCAGCTCGCGAACGGCTCCCCCGTCAGCTCCCGCAGCCGCTGCGCCTCGGGCGCCAGCAGCTCGCGGAGCCGGGCCTCGGTCGCCGGCGTCAGCGTGGGCCGCTCGACCAGGTTCCCGGAGCGGCGCCACGCCGCCATGCTGATCATCCGGCGCGGCCCGGCGGGCAGCTTGCGGAAGGCCCGCAGCAGCGGCCCCTTCCGCAGCCGCAGCAGCCAGCCGGGCACCTGGTACTTCTCGTCGCGGGTGTTGTGCCGGCCGTAGTCCTCGGCGCTCGCGGCGGGTGCATCGAGGCCGAGGAAGGCGAAGACGCGGGCCATCGTGCCGACCACGTCCGCCCCGAGGTCGGCGAGGTCGAGCACCAGGACCTGCTCGGCGGGGAAGCGGCGCAGGAACTCCGCCAGCTGTGTGGCGTAGCGGCTCGAGGCCATCAGCGCGTGGGCCGGGTCGTCGGCGTCGGCCACCTCCTCGTCGAGGCTGCGGTGGGCGGCATGCCACTGCACCTGCTCGACGTACTCGGCGACGAGGCGCTCCACCGGGTCCCGCACCAGGTAGATCAGCCGCGCGTCGGGCACCAGGTCGGCCATCCGGTCGACCACGCCCGGTACGACGGGGAACTTCGTGTAGTGCGGCGAGGACTCCACCCGGAACCGGGTGCCCTCGGGGAAGTGCTGCTGGTAGCGGCCCACCCAGTCCGCAGCGCCGGGGTCGGAGAAGAAGCGCATCTCCTTCTCCGTGGACACCGCGATGTCGGGGTGGACGTCGAGGTAGTTGTGCATGCTCGTCGTCCCGCCCTTCATCGCACCGATCACGATGACGTTCGGCATCCGCGCGGGGTCCGGGGTCGTCGGTACGGCGTCGGCGCGCGCCACCCGCTGGCGCGGCGCGAGGTGCGCGGTGCAGTTGAGGCAGGCGTCGACCGGCTGCCCGGCCGAGCGCAGCGTCCAGCCCAGGCGCTTGAGCCGATCGGGCGGTCCGACGGTGAGGACCGGGGGGACACAGACGTCGCACTGGAGGGAGACCTGGTCTCCGGACGCCTTGGCAAGAACGACCACGGGCGTGAGGATACGGCGCCCGCCGAGTGCGCGCCGCGGGATGCCCCATTCCGTCGGCGGATCCGGGATAGGGTCGCCCGCGTGCGTCAGGCTCTCACGACATTGGTGTTCCTCCTCCCGCCGAGTGGCCTCAAGATCCGCCTGCTCAACCGGCTCGGCCACCAGGTGCACCCGACGGCGGTCGTCGGCATCTGCCTGGTGCGGCGGGTCGACCGCTTCGAGCTCGGCGCGGGCTCGCTCATCCACCACTTCAACCTGTTCCGCGACCTGCGGCTGGTGAAGCTGGGTGTCGGCTGCCGGATCATGCTGTTCAACCAGGTCGTGGGCGACTCCGGCTACGAGCCCGGCGCCACCCAGACCGAGAACCTGCGCACCCTGCGGATGGGCGACGACTCGCACATCATCAGCCAGCACTACCTCGACTGCGGCGGCGGGATCGTGCTGGGCGACAACACCTGGGTCACCGGCATCCGCTCGACCCTGCTCTCCCACGCGTTCGACCCGACCAACGGCGGCGTCATCCTCGACCCGGTCACCATCGGCGACCGGGCGGTGGTGGCGACCTCCTGCACCATGCTGCCGGGCACCGTCATCGGCGAGGGCGCGCTGATCGCGGCCGGCTCCACGACGTGGACCGGGCAGGAGGCCAAGGGCGCCCACCTGCACGGCGGCGTACCGGCTCGACGGCTCGCTCCGATCGACATTCCGAGGCACGTCTACAACCGCGCCCGTTACCAAGGACCCCGTGACGTCGTTGGCCCTGCGAACCCCCCATCTGAGTAGAGGTCACCATGAACGACATTGAGCCCAGGATCGTCACCATCGTCACCGAGCTGCTGGAGCGCTCGGACCGCGAGCAGCAGACCGTGGCGCTGGACGCCGCGCTGCACGGCGACGACGGGCTCGGCCTGGACTCGCTCGAGACCGCGGAGCTGTCCGCGATCCTCGAGGACGAGTTCGGCACCGACCCGTTCGGCGCCGGCCTGCTGCCGGAGACCGTCGCGGACATCGTGGCGTTCTACGCCGACGCGACCGCCGCGTCCGCATGACCGCACCCCGCACGGTCGTCATCACCGGCGGCAGTCGAGGCCTGGGCGAGGGCATCGTCCAGCACTTCCTCGACGCCGGTGACCGGGTCGCGACCTGTGCCCGCAGCGAGACCGACGCGGTCCGCGCGTGGCAGGCCGATCCGGCGTACGACGGCCGGTTCCTGTTCCGCAAGGCCGACCTCGCCGACCGCGAGGACTGCACGCGCTTCTTCAAGGACGTCGTGGCCGAGTGGGCCTCGGTCGACGTGCTCGTCAACAACGCCGGCGTCGCACGCGACGGCATCCTGGCGCTGTTCAGCGACGACGACTCCGACACGGTGATCGACCTCAACCTGAAGGCGACCATCCACCTCACCAAGCAGGTGGTGCGCAACATGCTCGCCCACGGCGGCGGCCGGATCGTCAACATCTCCTCGATCACGGGCCTGACCGGCTACCGCGGCCTGAGCGTCTACGGCGCCACCAAGGCCGCGCTCGACGGCTTCACCCGCGGCCTGGCCCGCGAGGTCGGCTCACGCAGGATCACCGTCAACAGCATCGCCTCGGGCTACCTGAAGACCGAGATGAGCCACGGCCTCGACGACGGCCAGCTCAACCAGATCGTCCGCCGTACGCCGGCCGGTCGCCTCGGCGAGCCCGAGGACATCGCTCGCGCGGTGGAGTTCCTCGTCGACGAGCGCAACGACTGGATCACCGGCCAGGTGCTGGTGGTCGACGGTGGCCTGACCGCCTGATCCGGGGCGGCGGACGCGACGGCCGCCGGGTCGTCAGCCCTGCCGCGCGGCGACCACGTCACCCCGGCGGGCGACGTGGCGCCCGCGGGGCGCCCGCCCGTCCCAGGCGATCGCGATCCACCAGCAGGCGGTGGACACGGCGGTGCCGACCGCCATCGCCCACAGTGCGCCCTCCGCGTCGCCGAGCACGGCGCCGGCGACCATGCACACGCCGATCAGCACCAGCGCCACGATGTCGGTGACCATGGCGGTCTGGATCCGGTGCCGGCCGATCAGGGCCGCCCGCAGGCCGCTCTGTCCGGCCATGAGGAGCACCTTGCAGCTGATGGCCAGCATCAGCGGCTGGACGATGTCCCACGACTCGCCGAGGACCGCCCACCCGATCGGGTCCGGGAGGAACACCAGGACCACGAGGTTGACGACGCCGACGGCCAGGCAGATCGCGATCGCCTTGCGGACGTGGCCCCACCAGGCGCCCTCGTCGGCCCGGTCACGGGCGATGTCGGTGGCCGCCGCCGTGGAGACGGCCAGCTGGACCGCGGTGCTGGGCGCGGCCAACAGGGTCGCCGCGCGGTAGGCCGCCACGGCGAGCGCCGAGCTGAACAGCGTCATCAGCGAGGCGAAGAGCAGGGTGATGCCGCTGCTGGCGACCCCGCTGACCAGCGAGCGCCACGAGAACGACCAGTGCTCGCGGACCCAGGCGACGCCGTCGCGGCCGGGCAGGCCGTACTGGGCGAAGACCCACAGCCCCGAGACGCCGCCCGACCAGCTCCACATCAGGATCGGCCAGACGAGTCCGTCGAGGTCGGCGGCGAGCGCCGTACCGAAGCCGGCGATCATGAGCACCAGCCAGAGCGCGTCGATCGCCACGGCGCGCCCGGGCTGGCGGCGCGCGATGCCGAGGTAGCGGCCGACGTCCTGGACGACCAGCAACGGCATGGGTACGGCGAGCGCCAGCACCGGCCACGCCAGGGCACTGCCGAACGCCAGCAGCACGGCACCGGCCAGGCCGGTGAGGACGCCGGCGACCAGGCCGGTCACGCTCGCGGAGGCCAGGATCGTCCGCGGCCGCTGGTCGGCCTCCTCGGGGTGCACGACCACCGTGGTCGAGATCAGGCTGCGCACGGCCACCTGCGCCACCGTGTAGACCATCACGATCAGGCTGAACCGCCCGAAGTCGACCGGGTCGAAGGCGTGCGCGACCCAGATCAGCGCAGCGATGTTCGACAGGCTCGACAGCGCCTGGTCGACGGTGATCAGGCTGAGCCGGCTTCCGGCCCCGCGCGCCGTCCCCGCAGGCGCGGCCGCGTCACCCGAGTCGGTTGCCGGCTCGCTCACCGGCCCGCCGCGACGTCGCCGAGGAAGGCGAGGTAGGAGTCGACGAGGCGAGCGGTGCGCTCCTCACCGATGCGGTTGTCGTCGGTCGCGATGGTGTGGATCAGCCGGCCGCGATAGCTGAGCGTCGCCACGAACACCACCTGGTTGGGCGCCGGCGCGAGCTGCCCCTGCACGAAGGTGAGCCATTCCGGGTCGGTGCCCGGGTCGATCACGCCCATGTTGCTGACGACCAGGCAGGGCGGGCCCGCGCTCAGCGCGGCGGCCACCAGGTCACGGCCGGTGTCGAGGTCGGAGACCTTCTCGGTCCGGGTGAGCTGGAAGAAGAGCTCACCCTCGCCACGGGCCAGCGCCTCGCGGACGGTCGCGACCATCTCCCCCGCGAGTCCCCACGGCTCGGCGGCGTCGACGCGGAAGGGGCGCGAGACGACGGCGACCGACATGGCGGTCGGTGCGTTCGGGGTCGGGCTCGGCGTCGACAGGTCGGCCGGCACCGCGAGCTGGACGGTCGCGCGATCGGCCCCGCACAGCTCGCGGGCCACGATTCCCATCCACGCGGCGGCGACCGTGGCGAAGACGCTGGAGCCGTGCCGGCGTCCGGTGGCCAGGAGCTCGGCGGCCGGCTCGGCGTCGAGGACGAGCTGCCGGAGCCGCGGCCGGCACGGCACCGACGTCTCCGGCCACCACTCCGGGCCGGGCGCGCCGAGCTCGACGTTGCGGGCCCGGATGGAGCGGAGCAGGTCGAGCATCGCCGTACGGTCCTGCTGCCAGGGGTACGTCGGCCCGGCCACCGGCGGCGGGCTCGACAGCTCCTGCTGCTCGGGCACGTCCTGGCCGTCGAGGAGGCGGACCAGCCACTGCACCTCGCCCAGCCCGATCCGTCCGTCGAGCAGGGCGTGGTGGCCGAGCAGGATCAGCCGGGAGCGGCCCTCGGCGGGGCTGCGCAGGTAGAGCAGACGCGGGGCCAGGCCGAGCTCGTGGCGCACCGTGGCCTCCTCGTCGAAGACCGCGTCCCACGCGGCGACGGGGAGGTCACGGGCGGTGAAGTGGCCGGGCCGGACGCCGGGATCGGCGAGCGTGAGGTCCTCGGTGGCGACCGCGCGACCGAGGATCCGGCGCTCGCGGAACGTGTCCCACACGGCAGCGACGGCGGCGGGCTCGAAGCAGCGCGCGAGGTCCGCGGAGATCATCACGTTGCTCGGCCACTGGTGGTCGAGGAAGGTGTAGTACTTCTCCGCGGTCGTCATCGGACGGTGCACGCCCACGCCTGCCACTCCTCTTCGTCGCCCGGTTCGTCGCCCGGTGCGGTCAGCACCGGCTTCCTGCCCAACGCTCGCACGGGACAAGCGTCACGATCCTCCCATCCGGCGCACCCGTCCGCCGGTGCTCGGCCATACTGGCGCCATGATCCGCCTGCTCGAACGAGCCGCCGCCGCAGTGCCGGACCAGCCGGCGGTGATCACCACCGAGGCCACCACGTCGTACGCCGACCTGCTGGCCGCCGCCCGGTCCGTGGGCGCCGCCCTCCGGTCCCGCGGCATCGACCGGTTCGCGGTCGTCGAGCCGGACGCCGGCCGGGTGCTCACGCTGCTGGCCGGGGCCGCGCTCGTCGGCGCCGAGCCGTGCCAGTACCAGCCCGACATCGACGCCGCGCAGTTCCGGGAGCAGGCCGAGGCGTTGGGTCACACGGTCGTCGTGTCGCGACGCGAGGAGCTGGCCGGCGACGGCCTCCGGGTGGTCGGGCCCGACGAGCTGGTCGCGGAGGGCCCGGTCACCGAGGCCGCCGAGGCCGCCGAGGCCGCTGATCAGCCGATCCTGATCCGCACCACCGGCACCACCGGCCTGCCGAAGGCCGCCCGTCACGACTGGTCGGTGCTCGCCCGCACCACGCGCGACGCCACGCCTCGTCCCGGGCAGCACTGGCTGCTGGCCTACGGCCCCCAGCAGTTCGCGGGGATCCAGGTGCTCCAGCACGTCATGGCGATCCAGGGCACCCTGGTCGCCCCCTTCCCGCGCCAGCCGCGCGACGGCCTCGACGCCCTGCTCGGCCAGCGGCTCGACTGCGTGAGCGCGACGCCGACGTACTGGCGCTTCCTGCTCGCCGAGGCCCGCGGCCGGGGCGTCGCGCTCCCCCCGTTGACGCAGATCACGCTCGGCGGCGAGGCGAGCTCGCCGGACCTGCTGGCCGAGCTCCGGGCCGCGTTCCCGGACACCCGGATCTCGCAGGTCTACGCGTCCACCGAGTTCGGCTCGATCGCCTCCGTCGGCGACGGACGCCCGGGGCTCTCGGTCGCGAGCCTGTGGAGTCCGGAGAACCCCGACGGCCTGCTGCGGGTGGTCGAGGGACAGCTGTGGGTGCGCGCGGGCACCGGGATGAGCGGGTACGCCGGCGACCGCTCCGACACGCCCGCGGAGGAGGACGGCTGGGTCGCCACCGGCGACCTGGCCGAGGTGGTCGAGGACCGGGTGCTCTTCCGCGGCCGCAACTCCGACGTGATCAACGTCGGCGGGGTCAAGGTCCACCCGTTGCCTGTCGAGGAGCGGATCGCCGCCCTGCCGGGGGTCTCGATGGCCCGCGTCTTCGGCCGGCCCAACCGGCTGACCGGCGCGATCGTCGCGACCGAGGTGGTGCCCGTCGGCGAGCTCGCGGCAGCCGACGCCGAGGCGCTCAAGCGGGAGGTGCGCGCCGCCGTGGCCGACCTGCCGCCGGCCTGGCGACCGCGCAGCATCGCCCTGGTGGAGGAGCTGGCGACCAAGGGCACCAAGACCCTGCGCGGCATGGCCGGACCCGAGTCCTGACCACGGCCGACCGGTCCGTTCGTCCACCGGCGCCCACCGCCGTCCGTTATTCTCCGCACGATCGCTGGCCGACCGAGGCCGGCACCCAAGGCCTGGAGGTCCGTTGCCGTCTGACTTCGCCTACAGCTCCCTGCGACGTCTGGCCTCCGCACCCGGCGCCCGGCACCTCATCCAGCGGGTGCGCGGCGAGCAGGACGAGATCCGGCTGGCCATCGGCCGGCTGGAGAGCCACCTGCTCGACCTGCGCCGCCCGCAGCGGCTGCAGGACGCCGAGTTCAAGGTGTTCTCCCAGTTCGGCGAGGACGGGATCATCCAGCACCTGGTGCGTGCCGTCGATCCCGCGGAGACGACCTTCGTGGAGATCGGGACCGGCGACTACCGCGAGTCCAACACCCGGTTCCTGCTGCAGAACGACAACTGGCGCGGCGTCGTGATCGACGGCGGCGAGGACCACGTCCGCTTCGTCCTGGGCTCCGGGCTCAGCTGGCGCTACGACGTCGAGCCGGTGTCGGCCTTCGTGACCCGCGAGAACGTCAACCAGCTGATCGGCGACGCCGGCCTGAACGGGCGGATCGGGCTGCTGTCCGTCGACGTCGACGGCATCGACTACTGGCTGTGGAACGCGATCGACGTGGTCGATCCCGCCATCGTCGTGGCGGAGTACAACGCCCTCCTCGGGCCCGAGGCCGCGATCACCGTGCCCTACGACCCGGCGTTCGTGAACTCCGATGCCCACTTCTCCCAGCTCTACTTCGGTGCCTCGCTGGGCGCCCTGGTCCACCTCGGGAGCCAGCGCGGCTACCGTTTCGTCGGGTGCGCCAGCAACGGCGCCAACGCCTTCTTCGTTCGTGAGGACGTCGCCGGCGACCTGCCCGCGCAGACCGCCGCGAGCGGCTACCGCGAGAGCCGGTTCCTCACCGGTCGCAACCCCGACGGCACCCTGTCGCGCAACCGGAGCGTCGCCGAGCGCCTCGCACTCATTGGCGACCTCCCGGTCATCGACGTGACCACCGGCACCGAGACCACGGTCGCGACCGCCGTCGGCGCCAGAGGCAGGGCGTGAAGCACCGGCTCCGGGTCGTCCGGGCCCACCTGCTGGCCTGGATCGGGCTCGCGCGGATGGCCCGGGCGATCTCCCGGGGCCAGGTCGACCAGGTGTGGCTGGGCGAGTCCAACGCCGCCTTCTTCGGCGGCGACCGGTTCCCCGCGCTCGGCGTGGGGAGCACCGTCGAGCGGTGCTGGGTCTGGCACCTCGGGCCGCGGCTGATGTACTCCGTCGCGCGCGACGACTTCACCCCTGCCCTGCACCGCGCCGCCCGGCTGCTCGGCCGGCTGCCGGGCAACCGCGACGTCGTGTGGATCTTCAGCCTTGGCGAGATCGACATCCGCTGCCACCTGGCCCCTCGCGTGATGGCCGGTGGCGACGTGGACTTCGTGGCGGCGTACGTCGACCGGCTCCGTGGCCTGCTGCGCGACCTCGGCTCGCCGCTCGGCGTGGTGATGGTCCCGGTCCCGCCGGCCACCCAGCAGTTCGTCCACGAGTCGTTCCCCGTGCGCGGCACCAACGAGGAGCGGCTCGCCACTCACGGGGTCCTGCGCAAGCAGCTGGTCGAGGAGCTCGCCGCCTCCTCGTCGGCGACGCCGCGGCTCGTCCTGCTCGACGCCACCGACGACCTGTCGGACGACGACGGCTGGTTCCGCGCCGAGCTCCACACCGACGGCGTCCATCCCAACGACGCCGGTCGCGAGGTCGCCCAGGCAGCCCTGCGCCGGCTCCTCGAGCACACGCCATGAGCGAGCGCGTCGACGCCGTGCGCGGGCTGGCCGTCGGCCCGTTCCGCGTCTCGTACGTCCGCACCCTCCTCGCGAGGCTGAGCATGCACGGCACGGTGCTGGTCGGCCGCCGGTTCCGGATCGTCGGCCGCCGCCGGATCGAGGTCGCCGAGGGCGCCCGGCTGCGCCTCGGCGTCAACTACTACGGCTTCCTCACCGGCCACGAGTGGTCGATCATCCGGGTCCGGGGCCGCCTCCGGCTCGGCGGCAACGTGACCGTGGCGACCGGCAACCGCTGGGACATCGGGCCGGACTCCACCGTCTCGGTGGGCGCGCGCACCTACTTCTCGCCCGACGGCCTGCTGGTCAGCAACAGCGGCATCACGATCGGCGCGGGCTGCGCGATCGGCTGGCGGGTGCAGCTGCTCGACGACGACTTCCACCGCCACCTCGCCGCCGGCGAGTCCGAGGAGCGCGGCACCGCCCCCGACATCACGATCGGCGACCGGGTCTGGATCGGCAGCCACGCCCAGATCTACAAGGGCGTGCGGATCGCCGACGGCTGCATCGTCGCCGGCGGGTCCGTGGTCACCTCGTCGATCACCGAGCCGGGCTGCCTGGTCGGCGGGGTGCCCGCCAAGATCATCCGCCGCGACGTGACCTGGCGCTGAGCGCCCCCCGGCCGTTGAGTTGCCGCTTTCGCACCGTTGAGTTGCCGATCTCAACGGTGAGTTCCCGGCAACTCAACGACGAGGATGGGGCAACTCAACGACGAGGATGGGGCAACTCAACGGGGCATCGGGATGAGCCGACCCGGGCCCGACCGCCGAGGCGCTCAGATCAGGCCCGGCACCAGCTGCTCGATCGCGGCCTGTCCGGCGAGGTCGTCGGCGTGCACGACGGCGACGTCCCAGTACGTGCGGCCCCGGTTGCGCTGGTTGCTCGCCACGTCGAGGACCGCACCGTGGCGGCCCGCCTCGGCGGTCGTGGTGCGGCCGACCGGCGTCGCGCCGTTGTCCCAGACCGCGACGTCGCGGTAGCCCAGCTCCGCCAGCCGCGCCCAGACCGCGGCCGGGTCGTGGCCGGCGATCCGGGTCAGGTAGGGGTCGTACTCGAAGAACAGGATCGGGTGCGCGTCGGCCCAGGCCTCGGCGACTGCGGGCACCAGCACGACGTCGTACCCGTCGGTGTCGGACTTGACCAGCCGCAGCCGGTCGAAGTCCGGGTGCTCGGCGCGCAGCCGGCTCGGCGAGACCATCGGCATCGCGTCGGCGTCGCCGCCCTCGGCGAACCGGGTCGTGCCGCCGGTGCGGACAGCGGTGCGGGCGGTCTGCTCGTCGTCGACCGACAGCAGCGCCTCGACGACCGAGACCCGCTTGTCGCCGTCGACGTTGCGGTGCAGGAACTCCAGGTACGCCGGGTCCGCCTCGATGCAGAGCACCCGGCCGTCGGCGGCGTTGAGGATCTGCACGGTCGAGTCGCCGACGTTGGCACCGACGTCGAGGACGGTCAGCGGCGAGGACTCGGCGACCAGGCGCGCCAGCTCCACCAGGTTCTGGCCGTACGTCGGGCCCCACCGCGCGTAGTCGGGCAGCCGGTGCGACCAGGGCAGGACCAGCGTGACGCCCTGGACGTCACGCACGACCGGGCGGAACGGGAACCGGTCGCGGATCAACCAGCCCAGGCGACGCTTCGCGGTCGAGACCGCCATGCCGGGGCCCATCATCCGTCGATCTCCTTGCGGTGCTGGACCAGGCGGCCGAGGTGCTCGATGTCGGCGTCCACCATCAGCTCGGCCAGGCCCTTGGCGTGCGTCTGCGCGCGCCAGCCGAGGACCTCCTCGGCCTTCGACGCGTCGCCGATGAGGGCGTCGACCTCGGTGGGGCGCTCGAAGCTCTTGTCGTAGCGGACGTGGTCCTCCCAGTTCAGGCCCGCGTGCGCGAAGGCGTACTGGCAGAACTCGCGCACCGTCGTGCCGGTGCCGGTGGCGAGGACGTAGTCCTGCGGCTCGTCCTGCTGCAGCATCCGCCACATGCCCTCGACGTACTCGGGTGCGTAGCCCCAGTCGCGGATCGCCTCGAGGTTGCCGAGGTCGAGGTGGTCGGCGATGCCGAGCTTGACCGAGGCGACGCCGAGCGTGATCTTGCGGGTCACGAAGCTCTCGCCGCGGCGCGGCGACTCGTGGTTGAACAGGATCCCGGACACCGCGAACAGGTCGTAGGCCTCGCGGTAGTTGACAGTCACCCAGTGCGAGTAGAGCTTCGCGGCGCCGTACGGCGAACGCGGGTAGAAGACCGTCGACTCGTTCTGCGGCGGCGGGGTCGCGCCGAACATCTCGGAGGTGGAGGCCTGGTAGAACCGGCAGTCCAGCCCGGCGGCGCGGATCGCCTCGAGCAGCCGCAGCGTGCCGACGGCGTCGGTCGAGGCGGTGTACTCCGGGAGCTCGAAGGACACCTTGACGTGGCTCTGCGCCCCCAGGTTGTAGACCTCGTGGGGCTCGATCTCGCGCAGCTGGTTGCTGAGGCTGACACCGTCGGTCAGGTCGCCGTAGTGCAGGTGGAGGTCCGCGGTTCCGTGCAGGTGATCGATCCGGCTGCGGTTCAGGGTCGACGACCGACGGACCAGTCCGTGCACCTCGTATCCCTTCGAGAGCAGCAGCTCCGCGAGATAAGAACCGTCCTGACCGGTGATTCCGGTGATGAGAGCACGCTTGGTCACGGGGGCACAGTATCGTCGCTGACCGTGCATGTGCTGGTGGATGCGATCCTTGCCCGCCCCGGAAGTGTCTCGATCGTCGTTCAGCACCTGGTTCGCGGGTGGACCGAGGCCTTCCCCGACGACGAGCTCACTGTCCTGCTCGGTCCCGACAGCGAGCGATTCGCCACTCCTGCGGGGGTCCGGGTCACCGAGCTGCCCGCGTCGGGCCCGCTCGGCAAGCTCTGGTCCCGCTCGGGCGCCGTACGACGTGCGGCCCGGGCGCTGGATGTCGACGCGGTGCTCAGCTCGGCCCCGGCGAGCAGCCTGCTGGGCACCCGGCAGCCCCGCGGCCTGATCTTCTACGACCTGCGCCACGAGCTGCGACCCGAGCAGTTCTCCCTCCGGACCCGGGTCGCGCGCCGCCTCTCGTGGGCGTGGAGCATGCACCTGGCCGACGGCATCTTCTGCATCTCCGACCGCAGCCGCGACGACCTGCGCCGCCGCCACCCGCGCCTGGGCCGTGCGGCCGTCACGGCCGCCCTCGGCTCGGACCACGCCCTCGCCTGGCCCCGGCCCGAGCCGGGCGAGCGGCCCTATGCACTGGCCTTCGGCCACTTCGGCAACAAGAACGCCGACGCCGTCATCGCCGGCTGGGCCGAGTTCGTCGCCGCCCACCCCGGGTGGGTCCTGCGCCTGGTCGGCATGGGTCGCGCCGACCGCGAGGCGGCGCAGGCGCAGGTCGACCGGCTCGGCAGCACCGACAGCGTCGAGCTGATGCCATGGCTGGACGACGACGCCTTCGGCGCGTGCTTCGCCGGCGCCGGCATGGTCGTGTTCCCGTCCGACTTCGAGGGCTTCGGCCTGCCCGCGGCCGAGGCGCTGCGGCTCGGCATCCCCACCGTCGTGTCCGACGACCCCGCGCTGGCCGAGGTCACCGGCGGGTACGCCGTCGTGACCGCCTCGACGAGGCCGGCCGACCTCGCGGTCGCCATGGGCCGCGCCAGTGAGCTCTCCGCCGACCGGCTCGCGGAGGGCCGGGCCTTCGCCGAGGCGTTCACGTGGCGTCGTACGGCGGAAGTGGTCCGTTCCGGCCTGCGGTGAGCGTCGACCTGCTGTACTACCGTCCGTCCATCACCCAGCTCGCCCCTCGCCCCCACCGGAGTCGTGCATGACCCACTGCCCTGCCTGCGCAGGCGCCCGCATCCACACCGCCGTCGCCTCGCGCGCCACCGGCCGCAGGATCAGCACCTGCCGTGACTGCGGTGCGCGCTACTGGTCCGACCACCTGGCGGAGGAGCGGATGGACGCGATCGTGGTCCAGAAGGAGTGGTCGGCCGACGACTACGGCGACTGGGTCGACATCAAGCGGGAGGGCGCCGGGCCCGACGCCTGGCGCGAGGCGCTCGGCTGGATCGGCGAGGCGCTGGGCGAGCGCGGCGAGCGGCGGCCGCTGATCTACGACATCGGCGCCGGCGACGGCGAGTTCCTCAGCGTGGCTCGCGACGAGTTCGGCTACGACGTCACCGGCAACGAGATCGTCGCCGGCGCGGTCGAGCTCGCCCGGGAGCGGCACGGCGTCACGCTCGACCTCGGCGACCTCGAGACCCTCGGTCACGTCGAGACCGCCGACGCGGTGACGCTGTGGTGCGTGCTGGCCCACGTGACGGAGGGCGACGGCCTGCTGGCCGACATCCACACGATGCTGCGCCCCGACGGGGTGCTGTTCCTGCAGACCCCGCACTGGACGGCGGCCGACCAGGCCGCCCACCTCGTCAAGCGGGCCACCCGCGGGCGGACCAGCCAGGTCCCGGACCGCCGGATCGCCCAGCACCACTGGATCCTGCACACCCGGCGCAGCATCACCGCCCAGCTGACCCGGCTCGGCTTCGTCGACGTGGTCGCCGAGCCGCGGCTGCGCTACACGCTCACGTCCGAGGCCTACATCGCCTCGATGAACCCGCCGTCCTGGTCGGTCCGACCCGCCGCGAAGCTGCTGGACCGGCTGGTCTCCAGCCCGATCGCGCCGCGGATCGTGCTCGACGTACGGGCGCGCAAGGGCTGACCGGCCGGCGCCTAGCGGTTCAGGAGCTTGCGCACCACGCGCCAGATGACCGGCTGCGTGATGATCTTCCGCACGATCGCACGCAGCCACAGCGGACGGATGATCGCGCGGGCGACCCGCGAGATCCAGCTGTCCGTGCGCACCATGATCAGCTCGAGCTCCTCCTCGACCTTCCGGTTGCGCTCGACGACGGCCGGGTGACGCAGCGGGAGGTCCAGCGCCCGCGCGGGGATCGACTCCTTCTGTGCGCGCACGTTGGTCGCGCCCTCGCCGTACCCGTCGTTCTCGATCAGGTTGTGTCGCGGGACGGCGGACAGGCCGTTCTGGTTGATGATCGTGACCCACCAGTGGTGGTCCCAGAAGTACGACGAGGGGTCGACATCGGTGGACACCTTGGTGAAGTGCCGCTTGCCGGCCTCGGAGACCAGCGCATCGGGGTGGGGCGGCGCCGGCACCGCGCGCTTCGGCGGGACGAGCTGGCCGGGCTGGTCGACCGGGACGTGCACGCGGTCGAACAGCTTGCGGTGGGCCTGCCACCGGTCGGCCCAGCTCGCCCAGCCCCAGATGCTGGCCCAGGTCGCGAAGTCGTAGCTCAGGTCGCCGAAGTAGGACTCGGGCACCTCGTGGGTGTCGCCCGAGATCAGCCAGACCCGCTTGTCGTCGCGGTAGCGCTCGAGGAGCTCCTCGCAGTAGACGAAGAAGGTCGGGTCAGCGATGCAGTCGTCCTCGAGGAAGATCGCCTCGTCGACCTGGGAGAAGACCCAGTCGATCCCGGCCTCGATGTTGGGGTCGAGGCCGCGGTTGGTCTCGGCGAAGCGTGGCAGCACCTCGCAGTCCCAGTCGAGCTCGCTGAAGAGGTCCCGCACCTCGGCGCACAGCCGCGCGTCGTTCTCGTTGCCCGACCGGGGTCCGTCCGCGATCACGAACAGCCGCTCCGGCTTGGCTGCCCTGATCGAGGCGAGGGTGCGTCGGGTCAGGTCCGGGCGGTTGAACACGAACATGACGACTGGTGTCTGCACCGAGTACTCCTCTGTGATCGGCGATTCGGGGGTGACCATATCGAGCCCAGGCCGTTGTTGCGGTTGATACGGTCGCACCCGCTCGACCACCGTCATCGAGTTCCGCTAGAGGGGACCCCCACCATGAACGACTTCTGGTACGGCAAGCGCGTGCTGATCACGGGCGGCGACGGCTTCGTCGCCAGCAACCTGACCGAGGCACTGCTGCGCCGCGGCGCCATGGTCACGATCACGGTGCGGCACAACCGGCCGGTCCCCACCGCGGCGCTGCTCGGCTTCGACGCCCGGCCGGACGTCGAGGTCTGCGAGATGGACGACTTCACCCAGGTTCAGCGCCTGTGCAACCGCCACCAGATCGACACGATCTTCCACCTCGCGGCGTCGGCGATCGTCGCCGACGCGGCCAACGCGCCGATGAGCACGCTGCACAACAACATCCTGCCGACCCTCAACCTGCTCGAGGCCGCGCGGATCAACGACATCCCGCGGGTGTTGATCGCCTCGACCGACAAGTCGTACGGCGACCACGCCGACGCCGACGACCCGGAGCCGCTGCCGTACCGCGAGGGTCACGCGCTGCGCGGCATGGACGTCTACAGCGCCTCGAAGGCGTGCGCCGACCTGATCGCGCAGACCTACGGCTTCCAGTTCAACGTGCCGGCCCTGATCGTGCGCAGCTGCAACATCTACGGCGCGGGCGACCTCAACTTCACCCGGCTGATCCCCCGCACCAGCCTGCGGATGCTCAACAACAAGGCGCCGGTGATCAACCTCGGCAACGCCGACGTGCTGCGCGAGTACGTCTACATCGACGACCTCGTCGACTCCTACCTCTACCTCGCCGAGAACGTCGAGCGCCACTTCAGCACCGCGATGCCCCGCACCGGCCGCGCGACGTACGGCTGGCCGGCGTTCAACGTCGGGAGCTTCTCCAGCGCGTCGGGCAAGGCGCCGGGCGACTACAGCAACATCCGCAGCGTGCGCCAGGTGATCGAGCAGATCGGCGGCATCCTCGGCGGCGCGCTCGAGCCCGTCACGATCCCGAAGCCCGCGAACTTCATCGAGATCCCCGACCAGTTCCTCGACTCGAGCAAGCTCCACGAGTTCGGCTTCACGCCGCGGGTCAGCTTCGAGGAGGGCCTGAACCGGACCGTCGAGTGGTACGCCAAGAACCAGGAGGCGTTCACCCGGGCCGGCGCCCGCAACGTCCTCGCGGACTGAGCGACGCTAGGGGAGCGCCAGGTAGCCCGGCGACTCCTCGACACCGGAGCGCAGCCGCTCCAGGTCGACGGCGACCATGTGCTCGACCAGCGCGTCGAAGCCGACCCGAGCCCGCCAGCCGATCGCGGCCGCGGCCGGCTCGGGGTCGGCGACGAACACCGAGGTGTCCGCGGGCCGCAGCAGCGCCGGGTCCTGCACCACACGGTCCCCCGGCTCGCCGAGTCCGGCAGCCGCGAACGCCACCTCGAGCAGGTCCTGCAGGGAGTGCGCGGTCCCGGTGCCGATCGGGAGGTCGAGCGGCTCGTCGTGGGCGAGCTGGAGCCGCATCGCCTCGACGTACTCCCCGGCGAACCCCCAGTCGCGGTGCACGTCGAGGTTGCCGAGGCTGATCGTGGCGCAGCGGCCGAGCGCGATGCCGGCCGCACCCAGGGTGATCTTGCGGGTCACGAAGCGGGGCGGTCGCAGGGGGCTCTCGTGGTTGTGGAGCACGCCGCAGACCGCGAACAGGTCGTGGTCGGCACGCGCCCGCCGGACCACCTCGTCGGCCGCGGCCTTGGCCTTGGCGTACGGGCTGTCGGCAGCGCTGCCGTGCACCTCCGCGGAGGAGGCCTGGAAGAGCCGGGCGTCGTGGCCGCGGGCGGCACGCAGCCGCAGCAGCGCGGCGACGAGGTGCTCGACCGGCGCGGCGTTGGTCGCCGCCGTGAGCTCCGGCTCCTCCCAGCTGCGGCCGACCGAGCTCAGCGCGGCCAGGTTGTAGACCTCGTCGGGCACGACCTCGGCGACCAGCGCCTCGAGCGCCGCACCGTCGCGGACGTCGAGCTCGCGCAGGTCGACCCCGTCGAGGTGGACCCGCCGCGGATCGGTCGCGGCGAACCCGGGCGCGACGGTCCCGACGACGGCGGTGCCGGCGGCACGGAGGGAGCGCGCGAGGTAGACACCGTCCTGCCCCGCGACGCCGGTGACGAGGGCGGTACGCACGGCCTCACCCTAGTAGGCCGGGACCAAGCGGGTACTTGGTCCCGACTTCACACCAGTCCCCGGATTCGCGGACGGAGGCCGTGACGCACCCGGCGGCCTCTCGTTGGTCACACGACGCTGGGGGGGCGGATCCAATCGACATTGAGGAGTGCGCATGAACTCGGGCCCAGTAGATGTGCTCGTCGCCGGTGGCGGCGGCTTCATCGGAGGTCACCTGGTCGCTGACCTCCTCGCCCAGGGCAAGACGGTTCGTTCGGTCGACGTGAAGCCGATCGACGAGTGGTACCAGGTGCACCCGGACGCGCAGAACGCCGTCGGCGACCTGTCGCTGCTCGACCAGGCCGAGGCCGCCACGAAGGGCGCGCGCGAGGTCTACATGCTCGCCGCCGACATGGGCGGCATGGGCTTCATCGAGAACAACAAGGCCCTGTGCATGCTGACGGTGCTGACCAGCACCCACATGCTCCAGGCTGCCAAGAAGTACGACGTAGAGCGCTACTTCTACTCCTCGTCGGCCTGCGTCTACGCCGCCGACAAGCAGACCGACCCGGGCGTCACCGCGCTCAAGGAGTCCGACGCCTACCCCGCCATGCCCGAGGACGGCTACGGCTGGGAGAAGCTCTTCACCGAGCGGATGGCCCGCCACTTCCGCGAGGACTTCGGCCTCACCACCCGGATGGCGCGCTACCACAACGTCTACGGCCCCGAGGGCACGTGGACCGGTGGCCGCGAGAAGGCTCCCGCCGCCGTGTGCCGCAAGATCGCCGAGGCGGTCATCTCTGGCCGGCACGAGCTCGAGATCTGGGGCGACGGCGAGCAGACGAGGTCGTTCATGTACATCGACGACTGCGTCAAGGGCTCGCAGATGATCCTGGCCAGCGACCTCGAGGACCCGATCAACCTGGGCTCGGCCGAGCTGGTTTCGATCAACCAGCTCTACACGATCGTCGAGGAGATCGCCGGCATCAAGTGCGAGCGGAAGTACGACCTGTCCGCCCCGCAGGGCGTGCGCGGCCGCAACTCCGACAACACGATGATCAACGAGGTCTTCGGCTGGGAGCCGTCGATCAGTCTCGCCGACGGCCTCGCGCAGACCTACGCCTGGGTCTACGACCAGGTCAAGCGCGCCCAGGGCTGAGCGGACAGCGGCACGGTGCGCATCCTCGTCCACGACCACAGCGGGCACCCCTTCCAGGCCGAGCTCAGCCGTGAGCTGGCCCGGCGCGGCCACGACGTCACGCACTCGTACGTCGAGGGCTACGTCTCCGGGAAGGGTCGCCTCGAGGCGATCCCCGGCGAGTCGATCACCTTCGAGGCGATCGGCGGCGCCAAGAAGGTCGACAACCAGCGGATGGCGCAGCGGCTGCTGCGCGAGGTCCGCCGCGGCGTCGAGCTGGTGCAGCACGTCCGCAAGGTCGACCCGGACATCGTGATGCTGTCCAACGTGCAGATCCCTACCCTGGTGATCTTCTCGTTCGTGATGGCGGTGCTCCGGCGTCCGTGGGTGCTGTGGCACCAGGACGTCTACGCCGTGGCGGTGAAGTCGTTCACCGGCAGCAAGCTGCCGAAGCGGTTCGCGCTCGTCGCGTGGGCCTTCGAGGTGGCCGAGCGGTGGTGCTCGCGGCGCGCCGCGGCGATCGTCGTCATCGCCCCGTCCTTCGTACCGGTCCACGAGGCGTGGGGGACGGCCGACAAGGTCACCGTCATCCCGAACTGGGCCCCGCTCGACGAGATCGTCCCGACCGAGCGCAAGAACGACTGGGCGACCGAGCACCAGCTCGACGACGTCGCGACCCTCCTCTACTCGGGCACCCTCGGCCTCAAGCACAACCCCGCCCTGCTGGTCCGGCTCGCGCGAGCCGTGCACGACGCCGGGAAGCCGGTGCGGCTGGTGGTGGTCAACGAGGGCCCCGCGGTCGACGTGCTGCAGGACGAGGCGCGCCGGCTCGACGTACCCGTCACGCTGCTGCCCTTCCAGCCCTACGAGCGACTGCCCGAGGTGCTCGGCAGCGGTGACGTGCTCGTGGTGCTGCTCGAGCAGGAGGCCGGTGCCTTCTCGGTGCCGTCCAAGACGCTGTCCTACCTGTGCGCCGGCCGGCCGGTGCTGGGCCTGATGCCGGGCGAGAACCTCGCCTCGTCGCTGGTCACGAGGGCCGGCGGCCTGGTCCTGCCCCCGGCCGACGACTCGCTGGCCGAGGCCGCGAGCTGGGTCAGTGGGGTGCTGGCCGACTCCGAGCTTCGCAGCGAGCTCGGCGAGGCCTCCCGGGACCTGGCCGAGCTGGAGTTCGCGCTCCAGGGCTGCGCCACGAGGTTCGAGCACCTGCTCGCCGCGCAGGTGGGCGCGACGACGGGTGATCGGCGATCCCTCGCAAAGTTGTGACGAGACACGTATCTCATCGGGCACTTGGTCGTTGAGAGGTTCGCGGGACCGCCTCACCCGCCAATTCGGGGACACATTTCTGGTGGAGGTCACTGGTGAAGAAGCGGGCGTTCGACATCGTCGTCATCTGCCTGGCTGCCGTGGTGTGGGTGCCTGTCGTGGCACTCTCCGCGGTCGCCGTGCTGGTGCTGTCTGGTCGACCGATCTTCTACAGGTCGCGGCGCTGGGTCGGACCCGGCACCGCCATCGAGATGGTGAAGCTGCGGGTCATGGTGCCCAACGCCAACAAGGTGACGGCGCCCGTCGAGGCCGGCCGCTTCCTGAACACGCCGCCTGACTCGCCGCTCTACACGCCGATCGGGCGGCTGCTCGACCGGCTCGGGCTCAACGAGATCCCGCAGTTCATCCACGTGCTGCGCGGCGACATGAGCATCGTCGGCGCCCGGCCGCTCACCGACGTCGTCCGCGACGCGCTCAGCGAGCTCCACGGCGACATCGACTCGCGCTGGGTGACCCCGGCCGGTCTCACGGGTCTCCCCCAGCTGATCGGCCGCCACGGCGTCGACGACCAGCAGCGGCTGGCCCTCGAGTCGGCGTACTCACTGCGCTCGGCGACCGCCCCCAGCCTCCGGCTGGACTTCATGATCCTGCTCCACACGGTGCTGATCACCTTCGGCCTGCGCAAGCCGATGAGCTACGAGAAGGCGCTGCGGATGGCCCAGCCGCGCCACCACCGGCTGCACGCCCCCGAGCTGGCGCACCAGCGGTACGTCGGCCCGGCCGAGGCCGACGTCGCCTGAGCCTGGCCGAGGCGCGCGAGCGGGGCTCAGCGCATCCGGATCGCGATCTGGCAGAAGTAGTGCCAGGCCGAGGCGAGCACGTCGTACTCACGCACGTAGGCCGAGCAGTAGTGCTCCAGGGCCGCGAACTCGTTGAGCACCGAGGAGAACTCGTCGAAGACGACGATCGTCCCGGGGACCAGGAGCGCGTTGAGCCGGGTCAGCACGTAGAGCGTCGATGAGTAGAGGTCGGCGTCGATGTGCACGACCAGCTGGCGCTCGGGAGTGAAGGTCTCCAGGAAGGGGTCGACACTGTCCTGGAACCAGCCGGGGACGAAGGTGACGCGGTCGTCGTCGATGTCGGGCAGCGCGCCCTGGACGTCGAAGTGGGCCTTGTCGATCTTGCGGTCGAACCGCTTCCACTCTTCGGGGAGTCCCTCGAACGAGTCGAAGCCGTAGAAGCGCGAGTCGGGGTGGGTGTTCAGCCGCGCCCAGTGACGCAGCGAGCTGCCCTCGAAGACGCCGAACTCGAGGTAGTCGATCGGCTGGTCGCCGATCAGCTCGGCGTGGACGTGGTCGTACATGTCCTCGCGGTCGGGGAACGCCGGGGTGCCCGCCGGGACGTGCTCGCGGCGCCAGGTCTCGATCTTCGGCAGGTTGACGATCGTGTCGAGCCGACGGCTGTCCCGGCCGACCCGGGCGATCGCGACCTTCGACTTGATCCGGGCGTGCGCCATGGCGCGCTGAACTGCAGTGGGCATCGGGAAGTCACTCCACGCGGCGGTGGGGGTGGGGGCGCCGCGGGGCAAGCATACGCTTGCTCACCGCGATTTGGTGAACCCTATCGACGTGCGTCCCGCTCCGCGTCGGAGGCGGGCAGCCGGGACTGGATGGCCAGCAGGATCGCCGGCGCCATGGGGGCCCACAGGGTGCGGTCCTCGAGTCCGGGGAAGGTCGGGGTGATCGCCACGAAGGCCGCCACGACGTAGCAGAGGCGGCGGTTGGGATGGTTCCCGAGGACAGGACGGGCGAGCGTGAACAGCACCAGCAGGTAGCCGATCAGGCCGAAGATGCCGATGCTGGTGGCGACGCCCAGGACCACGTTGTGGACGTAGAGCGCGTCGGCGAATCCGTTGCCCAACAGCGGATGCTGGAAGAACATGTCGATGCCGAAGTCCTGGGCCTCGCTGCGGGCCTTGTCGGCGCCCAGGGCGTCGGCGGACCCGGCGAGGCGGGAGATCGCCGAGCCCTCGCCCGACTCACCGACGACGAGGGGCAGCGCGAAGACGAAGAGCGCGCCGAGGATCGCCAGCACGAAGCCCTTGACCGCCGAGCGCTCGACGATCGGGATCAGCAGGATCAGGCCGGCCATGACCGCGGTCGCGGCCCGGCTGCCGCTGATCACGACCGAGACGCCGCACGCGCTCGCGGCCAGCGCGACCGCGACGCGGTACCAGACGGCGTCGTTGCGCCGCCACAGGTACATCAGCGCCGCGAACGCCATCACGCCGGCGCCGCCGAACTCGTTGGGGTGGTGCGAGAGGCCCTGGTAGCGGTTGCCCACCGCTCCCCCGAGCGGTGCGTAGAGGATGCTCAGCATCTGTCCGGCGACATAGCTCCACAGCAGGATGTCGACCATCCGCCAGCTGGGGGCCCACACCGCGAACAGGACGAGCAGCCCGAGGATGACGACCAGCCACTGGGCGAACTGGAGGGCGCTCAGCAGCGGGGCGGCCGCTGCGGCCGTCGCGATCGTGCCGGTCACCAGGATCAGCGTGATGCCGATGACGTAGGTGAGCGGCAGCCGCAGCTGACGGCGCAGCAGCGTCGGGAGCAGCAGCATCACCGCGAGCCCGAAGAGCAGGTCCGTCGGCGTGATCGGGTTGGACGGTCCCCCGGGCGACAGGCCGCGGTTCATCGGCGCCGTGGCGAACGCGGCCATCATGGCCAAGAACGCGACCCGCTCCCGGCCGAGCACGGCCAACATGCTGATCAGGACGGCCAGGAAGATCGCGAGGATCGCCGCGATCGGCCCCCGCGCCGAGGCCGCCGCAAGCAGTGCCGCCAGCAGCACCAGGAAGACGGTGACCACACGGCGCTGGACCACGCCGTTGCTGCCGTCGCTCCGGATCGCCGTCGGCGGTCGCACGGTGGTCTGGTTCGGCACTGGTCTCCTCGTCGGCTCCGCTGTCGTCGTACCGACAACGGCGGAAGGGAGTCTAGGCGACGGCCTTTCTCGCCCGCGGCCGATCCGCGGGCGCTCAGCCGCCCGCGAAGGGCGGGAGGAACTCGACCGTCTCCCCCGGCCGTACGACGACCGCGGCCGGGTCCGTGGACGACACCGGGCGCTCGCCGACGAGCACCGAGCAGACGCCGACCACCTCGGGGAGCCGGGTGCCGGGGTGCCGGCCGACCACCTCGGCGCGCAGCTCGGCGAGGCTCACGGGGCCGGCGACGGCCACCTCCTCCTCGGCGATGCCGGCGGCCGCGCGGGCGGCTGCCCAGTAGCGCACCCGGATGACCTGCGTCTCACTCACGTGCTCGACCCTTCCCCGTTGCCTGCGTATTTCGGTATCGTGCCTCACCAGAAAACTGGCCGTTGCCCAACGTTGCGTTTCGGTCTCGACTCGGTGCCGCCGCGACGGCCGGTGCCGGTGAGGAGGCCAGAGTGAGCACTCTCCTTCTGCTGACCAGCGCCCTGCAACCCTCCGCCGAGGTGTTGCCCGGTCTTGCGCTGCTCGGTCACCAGGTGAAGATCCTGCCCGCCGAGGGCAGTGCCCTGCTCGACGCCCCCGACGCGGACCTGCTCCTCGTCGACGGCCGCCAGGACCTCGCGGGTGCCCGCGACCTGTGCCGGCTGATCCGCACGACCGGGACCGACGTACCTGTCCTGCTGATCGTCACCGAGGGCGGCCTGGCCGTCGTCAACCACGACTGGGGCATGGACGACGTCGTCCTGCACACCTGCGGGCCCGCCGAGCTCGAGGCGCGGATCCGGATGGCGATCGGCCGGCTCACCGCGGCCCGCGACGCCGCCGACCCCGACGCCCACCTGATCCGCTCCGGCGAGGTCGTGGTCGACGAGGCGACCTACACCGCCAAGGTCGGTGGCCGCGCGCTCGACCTGACCTTCAAGGAGTTCGAGCTCCTCAAGTTCCTCGCCCAGCACCCCGGACGGGTGTTCAGCCGCCAGCAGCTGCTGCAGGAGGTCTGGGGCTACGACTACTTCGGCGGCACCCGCACTGTCGACGTCCACGTCCGCCGCCTGCGCGCCAAGCTCGGCCCCGAGAACGAGACCCTGATCGGGACCGTGCGCAACGTCGGCTACCGGTTCGTGCTGCCGTCGAAGGAGTCGGCGGCGGAGGCCGACGCCGCCGCCGTGGCGGAGCGGGACCAGCAGGACGCCTGAGGCCACCGCGGGTGAGCCTGCGAACCCGCGGGTGACGGCCGAAGGTTGAGGAGCGTCGGCTCGGGCCGAGCCTGCGAGGACCGAGCGAGGCGTCTCGAAACCCAGTCGGTTCCGAACGTCAATCAGGACGTGCGTCCCTGCTCGTCGAAGTGGTCGGCGGTGTGCATCAGGCGCAGCACCTGCTCACGCAGCTCGGGCCCGAGCTCGCCCCAGCCGTCCTTGTAGCCGTAGACCGACGCCAGTGAGCGCGCGTCGTAGTCGCCGTTGAAGATGTCGACGTCGGCGCAGGTGATCAGCGACGGGTGTGCGACGCCGACGGCGGCCGAGACCCGGGTGAGCTCCTTGCGCAGGGTGCGCAGGTAGACCGCGCACCGCTCCGCCTTCGAGACCGGGTCCAGGCCGTGGACCAGCCACGGGTTCTGGGTGGCGATGCCGGTCGGGCAGTGGTCGGTATGGCACTTCTGCGCCTGGATGCAGCCGATCGAGAGCATCGCCTCGCGGGCGACGTTGATCATGTCGGCGCCGAGCGCGAACGCGACGATCGCGTTGTCGGGCAGGCCGAGCTTGGCGGAGCCGATGAACGCGACGTCGTCGGTCAGGCCCATCTCGGCGAAGCTGCCGTAGACCCGGGAGAAGCCCATCCGGTACGGCAGCGCGACCGAGTCGGCGAAGATCAGCGGGGCCGCGCCGGTCCCGCCCTCACCGCCGTCGACGGTGATGAAGTCGACGCCGCGATCACGCGGCGACATCAGCCGGGCCAGCTCCTCCCAGAAGCCCATCGCCCCGACGGCCGACTTGATGCCGACCGGCAGGCCCGTCTCGGCCGCGAGCATCTCGACGAAGTCGAGCATCGAGTCGACGTCGTGGAACGCGCTGTGCCGCGACGGGGACGCGCAGTCCTTGCCCTCGGGGATGCCGCGGATCTTCGCGATCTCGGCGGTCACCTTCGCCGCCGGCAGCAGGCCTCCCAGGCCCGGCTTCGCGCCCTGGCTCAGCTTGATCTCCAGCGCCCTGACCGGCGCGGAGTCGACCAGCTCCAGGAGCCGCGGCAGCGAGAAGTCGCCCTTCTCGTCACGGCAGCCGAAGTACGCCGTACCGATCTGGAGGACGAGCTCGGCACCGTTGCGGTGGTACGGCGAGATCGCGCCCTCGCCCGTGTTGTGCAGGCAGCCGGCCGCGGCGGCGCCCTTGTTGATCGCGGTGATCGCGTTGGAGGACAGCGACCCGAAGCTCATCGCGGAGACGTTGACGACCGAGCCCGGCCGGAACGCCTTCGCCCGCCCACGCGGCCCGCCGAGGACCTTGGCCGCCGGCAGGGTCCAGTTGCTGTCCTGGTCGCTCGGCAGCCGGTCGGCGAAGGTGCGCTGCTTGATGTAGGCGTGGCCCTGGACGTGCTCGACGTCGACGTCGGTGCCGAACCCGAAGTAGCTGTTCTCCTCCTTGCTGGAGGCATAGATCCAGGTCCGCTGGTCACGGCTGAACGGCCGCTCCTCCTCGTTGCTGGTCACGATGTACTGCCGCAGCTCGGGCCCGATCGTCTCGAGCCAGTACCGGAAGTGGCCGATCACCGGGAAGTTGCGCTGCAGCGCGTGCCTCTTCTGGACGAGGTCGCGTGCGGCGAGGGCCCCGAGCGCCGCGGCCGCCCCACCCACGGCGTGGCTCAGCTTCATGGAGGCAGTCCTACCGCGTCGCGGTGTCACATGTAAACGGTCTCGGGCCCGGCCGATAGCGTGGGAGGGGTGACCTCGGAGCCCTCCCTGCTGACCGACACTGCCGCTCTCGATGCGATCGGGCGGGTGCGCGACGCCAGCCGTGAGCACGACGGGACCGACCCCGTCGACGAGGCGGTGGCCCTCCGTCTCAAGCACCACGGGCTGGCAGGCGCGGGTGCCTGGGTGAGCGGCGAGGGCTTCGCGCTGCGGCACGAGGGCGCCCTCGACCTCGCGGTGGATCCGTCGTCCCGGGGGAAGGGGGTGGGCGGCGCCCTGGGCGCGCTGGCTGTCGCCGAGCCCGGCCCGCTGACCGCCTGGTCCCACGGTGACCACCCAGCGGCCGCCGCGCTCGCCCGCCGGTGGGGGTTCGCCCGGACGCGCGAGCTGTGGGTGATGCGCCGGCCGGCCGCCGTACCGCTGCCGGCGGTGGAGCCGCCCGCCGGCGTACGCATCCGCGACTTCGGCGCCTCCGACGCCGACGCGGTGCTCGCGGTCAACGCAGCCGCGTTCGCCCACCATCCCGAGCAGGGCGCGCTGGACGCCGCGGGCCTGGCCGAGCGGATGGCCGAGCCGTGGTTCGACCCGGCCGGCCTGCTACTGGCGGTCGACGACGACGGTGCGCTGCTGGGCTTCCACTGGACCAAGCAGCACGACGCCGGGCTCGGCGAGGTGTACGTCGTCGGCGTCTCCCCCGCCGCCCAGGGCCGCGGCCTCGGGCGGGTTCTCACCGTGGCCGGCCTGCAGCACCTCGCGGCCCGCGGCGTGGCCGAGGTGCTCCTCTATGTCGAATCCGACAACACCCCCGCGCGGCGGTTGTACGAGGATCTGGGCTTCCACCACACGGCTGCTGACACCCATGTCCAGTACCAGCGGGCGGAAGTCGCCCGTAACTCCCCCGCCCCTGAGTAGATTTACCCACCATGAGCTCTGTCACCGACGGCGAGCCGGGTCCCGAGGACTCCCGGCTCGCTGAGTCGCGCCCTGGGCGCGGCCGGGGGCGGAGAGGCATGCTGTGGCGGCGTCACGACGAGGACGTCCCTGCCGTCGGCGAGCTCGACGCGGACGACGTCCAGGAGCTGCTGCGCCGCAGCAACACCTCGGTGCCGCCCGAGGCCGACGCCGCGGAGCCGACCTCCGAGGACACCGCGACCGCGCGGCCGGGCGACGACATTGCGACGCGCGTCGGGAACCGCTCCGGCGCGCTCCCCGACCCCGGTGACGCCGAGGACCTCGACTGGGGCAGCGTCATCGACCGCTCCCTGGGCCGGCCGCTGACCGAGATCGAGCCGCACGAGTTCGAGGCAGGCTCCACCGCCGCCTCCGAGGACCCGACCCTCCGCGGCACGCTCACCGACCGGCTGGAGCGGATGCGCTCGGGGGCGGGCGACGAGGCTGCCGACGAGGACGCTGCTCCGGAGGAGCTCACTCCCGAGGACGCGGCGGAGAACGTCGGGGAGGAAGAGACCACGGCGGGCGACTGGTCGGCGATCATCGCCCGTGCCACCGAGCGTCCGTTCGGCGACGCGCACGGCGTCAGCGCTCCGGAGCCGGCCGCCGAGGCCGAGCCGGTGGACCCGTTGACCGCGGAGGTGTGGTTCGACGAGGACGCCGAGGCGGAGACCGACGAGCCGGTGGTCGAGGTCGAGGAGCCGGAGGTCGAGGAGCCGGAGGTCGAGGCCGAGAGCGCGCCCGTGGCCGAGCAGGCGATCCCCGATCGCCGGCTGAGCGACGAGGAGGCCGGCCAGCGCGTGATCGCGGCCGCCGTCGACGGTGGCTTCGCCGAGCCGACGCCCGCGCCCCAGCCCAAGGGCCTGGCACGCCTGCGCCGCCGGCAGGGCCCCGGAGCCGCGCCGCGGCCCCAGGCCCGTCCCCTGCAGGACGTCGTCGAGCCGCCGCTGCTCGACGAGCCCATCCCCAACATCGACCGGATCGACGACGTACCCCGGCGCCCGGAGGAGGTCCTCGCCCACGCGCGGGCCGAGATCGAGGCCGAGCTGGTCGCACCGGTCGAGACGACGGACGGGGTCCAGGCCGCCGAGAGCGCCGTACCGGACAACGCCGAGGTGGTCGCCGCCCTCGCCGCCCGGCTGCGGCGCGACGCCGAGCTGGCCGCAGCCGAGCAGGCCGCCGAGCGGCTCGCCGCCGAGGAGGCCGCCCGGCTGGCCAACGAGGCCCGGGCCGAGGCCGACCGCCTGGCCAACGCCGCGTCCGCGCAGCGCGAGGAGGCCGAGCTGCGGGCGGTCGAGCAGGCCCGGCTCGCCGCCGAGGCGCACGAGGCCCGCGAAGCCGCCGAGGCCCGCGCCCGAGTGATGGCCGAGGCGGCCGCGGTGAGTGCCGCCGAGCACGCCGAGTTCGCGCGCCGGATGCTCGAGGAGCGCGAGGCCGCCGAGCGGACCTCCGCAGAGATCGCCCAGGCCCGCTCGCTGGCCGAGGAGGCCGCCCGCCAGCAGGCCGCCCTCGCCCAGGACGCCCACCGCGCCGCTGAGGCCGCCGAGGAGCGGGCCCGGATCCTGGCCGACCAGGCCGCGGCCAGCGCCGAGGAGCACGGTGCGCTCGCCCGCCAGGCGGTCGAGGAGCGCGCGGTCGCCGAGCACGCCGCCGCCGAGCACGCCCGCCTCGCCCAGGAGGCCCAGGCCTCCCGGCGCCTCGCCGAGGAGGCCGCGCTGGAGCAGGCCGAGCTGGCCCGCCTCGCGCTCGAGACCGCCGAGGCCGCCGAACGGCGCGCCGGCGACGCCGCCGCCCGGGCCGAGGCGCAGTCCGCCGCCCGCGTCGCCGCCGACGAGTCCGCCACCCAGCAGGCCCGCCGCGCCGAGGAGGCCCACCAGGCCCGCCTGCTCGCCGAGCAGGCCGCCCGCCAGCAGCTGGAGCTCGCGACCGAGGCCCAGGCCGCCGCCGCGGCCGCTCATACCTCGGCCGCCGCCCTCGCCGAGGAGAAGAAGGCCGCGACCGAGGCCCTCGCCCTCGCCTCCGAGGTCGCTACCGAGGCGACCCGCGCCCGCGCCGAGGCCGAGGAGCGCGCCGCCGCCGCTCTCGCCGAGCTCGAGCAGTCCGCCGCCGCCCACACCACCGCCGTCGAGACCCTGCGCTCCGAGCTGGTCGAGGCCGAGGAACGCGCCCTCGAGCACGCCCGCGCCCGCGCCGAGGCCGAGGCCCGCGCCGCCGAGCTCGCCCGGGAACGCGAGCGCGCCCTCGCCGACGCCGCCGCCCTCGCCCAGCAGGTCGCCCGGATCCGCGCCGGTCTCGGCGCGGAGGTGCCGGAGGTGCCGGAGGTGCCGGAGGTGCCGGAGGTGCCGGAGGCTCCCCGGAGTGAGGCGGTCGTCGTACCGCTGGCCGAGCCGGTGGTCGAGCCCGAGCCCGAGCTGATCATCGAGCCCGAGCCCGAGCCGGAGCCCGAGCCGGCACTGATCTTGGAGCCGGAGCCCGAGCCGGAACCCGAGCTGCTCATCGAGCCCGAGCCGGAACCCGAGCCCGAGCTGCTTGTCGAGCCGGAGCCCGAGCCGGAACCCGAGCTGCTCATCGAGCCCGAGCCAGAGCCCGAACCCGACGTCGCGGCACTGGTGGAGGCCGAGCCCGCGACCGACGTACCCGCCGTCAGCGACCTCGCCGCCCAGATGGCGCAGATACGCGCCCGCCTGGCCGAGGAGGACGGCTCGTCCGACGAGCCGGTGCTCACCGAGGACCTCGAGGACGAGGCCGAGCCCGAGACTCCCGCTGTCACCGGGGGGCTGGGTCGGCACGCCGACCGCGGTCCGTCCCTGATGGACCAGTGGCGTGCGACCGCGAGCACGCCGGACGAGACCGACGAGACCGAGGAGTTCCTCGACGACGTCGAGACTCTCGACGTGGCCGCCGAGGACGCCGAGCCCGAGCTCCTCGTCGACCCCGAGCCCGAGCCCGAGCTCCTCGTCGACCCCGAGCCCGAGCTCCTCGTCGACCCCGAGCCCGAGCCCGAGCTCCTCGTCGAGCCGGAGCCCGAGCCGGAGCCCGAGCCCGAGCCGGAGCCCGTCGTCGAGGCTGAGCCCGAGCCTGAGCCCGTCGTGGAGCCCGAGCCCGTCCCGGTCGCCGCGGCGGTCGAGGCCCCCCAGCCGGCCGTCAAGCGCGTCCCGTTCCACGCCAAGCGCGGCTCGGACAGCCTGGCCCCGCTCGCCATCCTGGTCGCGCTCGGCCTGGCCGCGGTGGTCGGCATGCGGGCGATCAAGGGCACGCTGTCCGACGACATCGCGTTCAGCGCGACCCTCACGGTGGTGGCGGCGATCCTGCTCGGCTACGCGCTCAAGGCGAGCAACTCCTCGCGCAGCGTCAGCATCGACGAGACCGGCGTCCTCAAGGTCACCCAGGGCGACACCAACAGCACCTTCGACCTGACCAGCCCGAACACCAAGATCGAGCAGACGGGTACGCCGGGCTCCCGGGCCTGGCGGGTCCTCATCCTGCGGCGCAGCATGGCGCCGGTGGTCATCGACTCCCGCATGGTCGACGCCCACACCTTCCTGGAAGCGCTGCGGCAGTGGCAACCGGACCTGTGAGCGAGCACGACGTCGACCCGATGGTCGCGCTCCGGCTCGAGCGCGACGACCTGGCCCGTCGCCTGGCGGCCAGCCAGGACGAGGTGGCGCGCCTGAGGGCCGCGCTGGAGAGCTCTCGTGCCGAGATCGCCTCGCTGGAGGCAGGCGAGTCGCTGTCACTGTTCGACGGCGGACCTCAGCCCGGCGACCGGCTGACCGGCGACGGCAGCGACCCGCGGGTGCTCTCGATGGTGCTCGGCGCCACCGCGATCGTGGCCGGGATGGTGGCGCTGCTGACCCTCCTCAACGGCAAGCTGGTCACCCCCTTCGGCGTGGCCATCGTCCTCGTCGCGATCGGCCTCGGCTGGGCCGCGGCCCGCACCCGGGTGGTGCCGGTCGAGGTGAGCGTCAGCCGCGGTGTCGTGTACGTCGAGCAGGGCGAGTCCACGCATCGCTTCGACATCCGCAAGCCCGAGACACAGGTCGAGGTGGTCGGTCGTCCGGGCGAGCCGGGCTGGCAGGTCCGCTTCCCGCGCAAGGCGATGGAGCCGTTCGTGATCGACGGCTCGATGGTCGACGCCGACGAGTTCCTCCGCCAGCTGCGCGAGCACCGCCCCGAGCTCTGACTTCTCGCCGACCCGGCACAAACGGGTCCCTCATCAGGCGTCGACCCGGCAGAAAGTGTCTCGAGCTCGAGCCACTTTCTGCCGGGTCGACGTGATTCTGAGGCCACTTTCTGCCGGGTCGACGCAGATCAGACGGCAGTTCGGGCCGGGTCAGCCGAGAGCGGCGGCCACCCGCCCAGCGATCTCGCGTACGGCGGCGCGGCTCGTGCGTCCGACGCCGAGGATGTTCAAGAACCCGTGGATCTGGTCGACATACCGCTTGAGCTCGACCTCGACACCGGCGTCCACCATCCGCCGCGCGTAGTCCTCACCCTCGTCGCGCAGCGGGTCGAAGCCCGCGGTGACGACGTACGCCGGCGCGAGGCCGGCCGGGAGGTCGATGTCGAGCAGGTTCACCCGCTCGTCGACCCGGTCCTGCGGGCGGGGCAGGTAGGTGTCGTTGAAGGACGCGATCGACTCGGCGGTGAGGTACAGCCCCTCGCCGAACAGCCGCAGGCTCTCGGTCGACCGGTCGGCGTCGGTGCACGGGTAGACGAGCAGCTGGAAGGCCAGTGGGATGCCCGCGCGGGCGGCGGCGATCGCGGTCCAGGCGGCCAGGTTGCCGCCGGCCGAGTCGCCGGCGACGCCGATCCGCTCGGGGTCGACGTCGAGCGAGCCGGCGTTCTCGTGCACCCAGCGCAGCGTGGCCTCGGCGTCGTCGAAGGCGGCGGGGAAGGCGGCCTCGGGCCCGACCCGGTACTCGACGGCCAGCACCCGCACGCCGGACTCCTCCGCGAGCAGGCGGCAGGGCACGTCGTGCGAGGCGAGGTCGCCGTACAGGAAGCCACCGCCGTGGAAGAAGACCAGCAGCCCGTTCCCGACCCGGCGCGTGGGCTCGTAGAGCCGGCCCGGGAGATCGGCGACCGCGAGGTCGCGCACGCTCCCGATCGGCTGGCGCCCGCCCACGAGGGCGGCATTGGCCCGCATCGCGGCGCGGCCCTGGGCGATGGACTCGCCGGCGAGGTCCCCCTTGCGGGCGATCCGCTGAAGGGTCAGCATCACCTGGATGTCCGGGGCGAGGGTCTGCCCGTCGAGCACGAGGGCCCGCCCGGTCACCAGACGCTGCGCCCTCACGGGCAGTCCCATCAACGTCGAGAGGGCACGGGACTCGACCGCGTTCCTGAGGCTCACGCGGCACAACATACTGCGAGTACGGCGACGCGTGACGTCCCGTCCGACGTCACCTCGCGTTCACCCGGAGGTGCGACACTCGCGAACATGTCGACCGAGCAGCAGCCGACGTCCCTCCTCCCCGACGCCGAGACCGGCACCCTGGTCGCGGTGTCCGGCGACCCGACGGCGGCCGAGGAGTCCGGCTACGTCCCCGATCCCGCGCTGGTCGAGGCGATCGAGTCGGTCGACAACCGGTTCGTCGACCGCGAGCTGTCCTGGCTGCGGTTCAACGAGCGGGTGCTGGAGCTGGCCGAGGACGAGGCGCTGCCGCTGCTCGAGCGGGCCCGATTCCTGGCGATCTTCACCAGCAACCTCGACGAGTTCTTCATGGTGCGCGTGGCCGGCCTCAAGCGCCGGATCGCCACCGGGCTGGCGGTGCGGGCCGCGAGCGGCCTGATGCCGCTGGAGGTGCTGGAGGCGATCTGGCGCCGATCGGCCGAGCTGAGCCAGCGCCACGCCCGGGTCTTCCACGACGAGGTGATCCCGGCGCTCGGCGCACAGGGCATCGAGATCGTGCGCTGGGGCGACCTGGACCGCGACGAGCAGAAGGAGTGCAAGCGGCTGTTCAAGGACCGGATCTTCCCGGTCCTGACCCCGCTGGCCGTCGACCCGGCGCACCCGTTCCCCTACATCTCGGGGCTCTCGCTCAACCTCGCGGTGGTGCTGCGCAACCCGAAGTCGGGCAAGGAGCTGTTCGCCCGGGTGAAGGTGCCGTCGAACTTCGACCGCTTCGTCTCGCTCGGCAACGCCCGGTTCGTACCTCTCGAGGACGTCATCGGCGCCCATCTGCGCCGCCTGTTCCCCGGCATGGAGGTCCTCGAGGCGCACACCTTCCGCGTGACCCGCAACGAGGACCTCGAGGTCGAGGAGGACGACGCCGAGAACCTGCTCGCCGCGCTCGAGAAGGAGCTGCTGCGCCGCAAGTTCGGCCCGCCGGTCCGGCTCGAGGTCGAGGAGTCGATCGCTCCCTCGGTGCTCGAGCTGCTCGTCTCCGAGCTCGGGATCAGCGAGAACGAGGTGTTCCGGCTGCCCGGGCCGCTCGACCTGCGCGGCCTGCACTCGATCGCCGACCTGCCGCGCGAGGACCTCAAGTACCCCTCCTTCGTGCCGAGCACCCACACCCGGCTGGCGGAGTTCGAGTCGGCCGCGCCGGTCGACGTCTTCAAGGCGCTGCGCCGCCGCGACGTGCTGCTGCACCACCCCTACGACTCGTTCGCGACCTCGGTGCAGCGCTTCATCGAGCAGGCCGCGGCCGACCCGCACGTGCTGGCGATCAAGCAGACGCTCTACCGCACCTCCGGCGACTCCCCCATCATCGACGCCCTCATCGACGCGGCCGAGGCCGGCAAGCAGGTCCTGGTGCTGGTCGAGATCAAGGCTCGCTTCGACGAGCAGGCCAACATCCGCTGGGCGCGCAAGCTGGAGCAGGCCGGCTGTCACGTCGTCTACGGCCTGGTCGGCCTCAAGACCCACTGCAAGCTGGCGATGGTGGTCCGCGACGAGCCGGAGGGCATCCGCCGCTACACCCACATCGGCACGGGCAACTACAACCCGAAGACGTCGCGGATGTACGAGGACCTCGGCCTCCTCACCACCAACGAGACGATCGGCGAGGACGTCGCCCACCTGTTCAACAACCTGTCCGGCTGGTCGCGCAAGGCGACCTACGAGGAGCTCCTGGTCGCGCCCGACTCGGTGCGCACCGGCCTGGTCGACCAGATCTACCGCGAGATCGAGCACGTCAAGGCCGGCCGACCTGCCGGCATCCGGCTCAAGGCCAACTCCGTCGTCGACGAGGAGACGATCGACGCGCTCTATCTCGCCTCCTGCGAGGGCGTCCCCGTCGAGCTCCTCGTGCGCGGCATCTGCGCGCTGCGCCCCGGCGTCGCCGGGCTCAGCGAGAACGTCAAGGTCCGCTCGATCCTGGGCCGCTTCCTCGAGCACAGCCGGGTCTTCTCCTTCGAGGGCGGCGGCGAGCCGGCGACCTGGATCGGCTCGGCCGACCTGATGCACCGCAACCTGGACCGCCGGGTCGAGGTGTTGGTGCGCCTCCCGGAGGCCAGCCGCGACGACGTACGACGCCTGCTGGACCTCGCGTTCGCCCCGACCACCCAGGCGTGGGAGCTCGGCGCCGACGGCGAGTGGAAGCGCAACGCCGGCACGGTCCACCTGCAGGAGACGCTGATCGAGCAGCAGCGGAGGCGTCGTACCGACGACTGATCGGGGCCCGACCCGCCTCTGACCTGCGACAACACGTTCCCGTGCGCCGCACCACAGCGCGCCGGAGGGCCCGCAGTTGCGTTCACGGGGAAGTGGTCCCCTAGCATGAGCGCGTTCGCCTCCGCCTCAACGGGAGTCCATGTGGGTCTGCGTCTGCGTCCGGTCGATACCTCCTTCTACGACCTCTTCACCCAGTCCGCCCAGCACCTCGTGGGCGGCGCCGAGCTTCTCGCCGAGATGCTGTCCGAGTCGTCGGACAAGGCCGGTGTCGCCGAGCGGATGCGTGCCGCCGAGCACGCCGCCGACGAGACCACCCACGCGATCGTCAAGAAGGTCAACAGCACCTTCGTGACGCCGTTCGACCGCGAGGACATCTACGCCCTCGGCTCGGGCCTCGATGACGTCATGGACATGATGGACGAGGCGGTCGACCTGATCCTGCTCTACGAGGTCCAGGTCGCGCTGCCCGCTGAGCTGTCCGAGCAGGTCGAGGTCCTCCAGCGCTGCGCCGAGCTGACCGCTGCCGCGATGCCGCGCCTGCAGTCGATGCAGTCCCTCGACGACTACTGGATCGAGATCAACCGGCTCGAGAACGCCGGTGACCGCAACCACCGGCGCACGCTCGCCAAGCTGTTCTCCGGCGAGTACCCGACCCTCGAGGTGCTCAAGCTCAAGGACATCGTCGAGTCCCTCGAGGGCGCCATCGACGCGTTCGAGCGGGTCGCGAACACGGTGGAGCAGATCGCCGTCAAGGAAGGCTGACCGGTCCTCCCATGACCCTCACCCTGGCGATCGTCATCGCCGTGGTCGTCATCGCCCTGGCGTTCGACTACACCAACGGCTTCCACGACGCGGCCAACGCGATCGCGACGTCGGTCTCGACCCGCGCGCTCACGCCGCGGATCGCGCTCACCCTGGCCGCGTTGATGAACTTCATCGGCGCCCTGCTCGGGCAGGAGGTCGCGAAGACGGTCGCGGACGTGATCACCATCGAGGACGCCAATGGCAACCTCCAGGTCGGGGTGCACCACGGCCTGGTCATCGTGATGGCGGGCCTGCTCGGCGCGATCATCTGGAACCTGATCACCTGGTACTTCGGCCTGCCGTCGTCCTCCTCGCACGCCCTCATCGGCGGCCTGGTGGGTGCGGCGGTCGCGGGCGGGGTCAGCGTCAAGTGGGACACCATCGTGCAGAAGGTGCTCATCCCGATGGTGATCTCGCCGCTGTTCGGCTTCTGCGCGGCGTTCGTGGTGATGACCGCGATCCTGTGGATCTTCCGCAAGGGCAACCCGCACCGGATCAACCGGGGCTTCCGCGGCATGCAGACGATCTCGGCCGCCGCCCTGGCGCTCGGCCACGGCCTGCAGGACGCGCAGAAGACGATGGGCGTCATCCTGCTCGCCCTCGTCGTGGCCTACCCGTCGACGTACGACATCGAGACGCTGCCGATCTGGGTCGTCCTCGCCGCGGCCGGTGCCATCTCGGCCGGCACGTACGCCGGCGGCTGGCGGATCATGCGCACCCTGGGCCGCAAGATCATCCACCTCGACCCGCCGCGCGGCTTCGCCGCCGAGTCGGTGGGCGCGGGCGTGCTCTACACGACGGCGTTCGTCTTCCACGCCCCGATCTCGACGACCCACACCATCACCTCCGCGGTGATGGGCGCCGGCGCGACCAAGCGGTTCTCCGCGGTGCGCTGGGGCATGGCCCGCACCATCCTGGTCGCCTGGGTCTCGACCTTCCCCGCGGCCGCACTCGCCTCGTGGGGCTGCTACGAGCTGCTGCGGCTCATTCTGCTGTGAGGCTGTAGCCCCGTCCGCGGATCCGGCGTACGTCGGCCGCACCGCCGAGGCGGGCCCGGAGCCGGGTGACATGCATGGCGATCGTGTTGCCACCGGGTCGCTTGCCGTCGGTGCCCCACAGGGCGTCCCTGAGCTCGTCGTCGGTCACCACGCCCGGCGCGGCCAGCAGCAGCGCGCGCAGCAGCTCGAACTCCTTGAGCGGCAGGTCGCCGATCCGCTCGCCGTCGACCCGGACGCTGTAGGCCGTCGCGTCCAGCGTGATCCGCCCGAACTCGAGGCGCGCGTGCTCGGCCAGCGAGCGGGGTGCATGGGTGAGCAGGTCCCACAGGTGCTGGGGCGCGTAGGGCCGCACCGCGACCGCGGACGCCCCCGCCAGCATGAGCGGCCCGACGCCGTCGGAGCCGGTGTCCTCGACGTCGCACGTCCCCGCGATGACGTACGGCGAGCCGTGCTGGCGGATCACCCCGACGAACTCCGCCGCGGGGATGCCCGGCGCTCCGGGCGTCACCACGACCGCATGCGGGTCGGTGCGCCCGAACTCCACCAGCCCGTCGAGGGTCGACCCGACCCAGGTCACGTGCACGCCGCGGCCCGCCATCGCCTCCGCGAGCACACCCCCGTCGTCGCTGGGGTCGACCACCAGGAGCTGCGCTCCCGCGGACTCGACCCACCGGTGGAGGTAGGCGCGCACGGACCGGCGACGGGCATCGCGGTGCCCGTCGTCCCGTGTTCCCATCTCGTCCGAGACCGTCCGGCTCAGCCGAAGCGGCCGGAGATGTAGGCCTCGGTCGCCGGGTCGTCCGGGTTGGCGAACATCTTCTTGGTCGGGTTGAACTCGACCAGGTGGCCCGGCTCACCGGTGGCCTTGAGGTTGAAGAAGCCGGTGTCGTCGGAGACGCGCGCCGCCTGCTGCATGTTGTGGGTGACGATGACGATCGTGAACTCGTTCTTGAGCTCGTGGATCAGGTCCTCGATCGCCGAGGTCGAGATCGGGTCGAGCGCGGAGCACGGCTCGTCCATGAGCAGGACCTGCGGCTCGACCGCGATCGCGCGGGCGATGCACAGGCGCTGCTGCTGACCGCCGGACAGGCCCATGCCGGGCTTGTTGAGCCGGTCCTTGACCTCGTTCCACAAGTTGGCGCCGCGCAGCGACTTCTCGACGATGTCGTCGGCCGCGGACTTCTTCATCTTGCCCGCGTTGAGCTTGAGGCCCGCGAGGACGTTGTCGTAGATCGACATCGTCGGGAACGGGTTGGGCCGCTGGAAGACCATCCCGACCTGGCGGCGTACGGCGACCGGGTCGACGCCGGGCTCATACAGGTCCTGCCCGTCGACGACGATCTTGCCCTCGACCCGCGCACCCGGGATCACCTCGTGCATCCGGTTGAGCGAGCGCAGGAAGGTCGACTTGCCGCAGCCCGAGGGACCGATGAACGCGGTCACCGCGCCGGCACGGATCGTCATGTTGACGCCCTGCACGGCGAGGAAGTCGCCGTAGTAGATGTTGACGTCGGAGACGTCGATGCTCTTGGCCATGGCTGTTTTGCCTCTCAAACCCTGCGGGTCACTTGTTTCGGGGCGCGAAGATCTTGCCGACGATGCGTGCTGCGAGGTTGAGCACCATCACGATGACGATGAGGATGAAGGCGGCGCCCCAGGCGATCGCCTCGGCCGGGGCGTCGCCCCGCAGGTTCTGCCCGTAGATGAGGACCGGGAGGGTCGTCATCGCACCGTCGAACAGGTTCATGTTGGTCCGGTCGGTGGCGCCGGCGATGAGCAGCAGCGGCGCGGTCTCGCCGATGACGCGGGAGATCGCGAGCGTGACGCCGGTGAGGATGCCGCCGATCGCGGTGGGGAGCACGATCCGCACGATCGTCTTCCACTTGGGCGTGCCGAGCGCGTAGGACGCCTCGCGCAGGTCGTCGGGCACCAGCATCAACATCTCCTCCGTGGCCCGGACCACGATGGGGATCATCAGCAGCGACAGCGCGACCGATCCGCCGAGGCCGGACACGTAGGCCGGGCCGAAGAGCAGCGTGAACAGCGCGAAGGCGAACAGGCCGGCGACGATCGAGGGGATGCCGGTCATGACGTCGACCAGGAAGGTGATCGCCTTGGCCAGCTTGTTGCCCTTGCCGTACTCGACCAGGTAGACGGCCGCCATCACGCCGACGGGGACCGAGATGATCGCGGCGCCGAGTGTGATCAGCAGCGTGCCGATGATCGCGTGGTAGACGCCGACCGGCTGGTCGATCTGGGTCTTGAAGAACGAGTAGCTGAGGAAGGTGCCGTCGATCCGGCCCACGCCCTTGCTGATGACCCGCCAGATCAGCGACACCAGCGGGACCACGGCGACCGCGAAGGACGTCCAGATCAGCCCGGTCATCAGGCGGTCGGTGGCGCCCCGGCGGCCTTCGATCACCAGCGACCAGACCGGCAGCGCGACGAGGAAGGCGAGCGCGCCGAGCAGGACGGCGCTGACCAGGCCCATGCCGAGCACGAGCAGCAGGCTGCCGAAGGCCGCGGCGATGACGCCGACGATGGGACCGGCCTGGCGCGGCAGCCGCGGCTGGACGAGCGGGACGTGGACCCGGGTCTGGACCTCTTCGAGGGTGGTCATCGCGCCATCCGCCTCTCGCTGCGGCCCACGATCCAGCGGGCGAGGAAGTTGACCAGGAAGGTCATCAGGAAGAGCACCAGACCGGTCGCGACGAGGACGTTGAGCAGGTCGGCGCTGCGCTCCTTGTACTTGAGCGCGATGTTGGCCGCGATCGACGTCGGGCTCGAGGTGGCGATGATGTTCCAGGACAGGTCGAAGCCGACCGAGAGCACCATCGTCACGGCCATCGTCTCGCCGAGCGCGCGGCCCAGGCCGAGCATCACGGCCGAGACCATGCCGGAGCGGGAGTACGGGAAGACCGTCATCCGCACCATCTCCCACCGCGTGGCACCGAGGGCCAGGGCGGCCTCCTCGTGCAGGCGCGGCGTGCGCGAGAAGACCTCGCGGCTGATGGCGGTGATGATCGGCAGGATCATGATCGCGAGCACGATGCCGGCGGTCAGCACGGAGCGACCGGCCGGGTTCGGCTCGCCGAACAGGTTGCCGATGACCGGGATCGGGCCGAGGTTCTCGTGCAGCCACACGTGCATCGGGACCAGCTTCTTCGCGAGGAAGAACGCGCCCCACAGGCCGTAGACGACCGACGGTACGGCGGCCAGCAGGTCGATCACGTAGGCCACCGGTGCCGCGACCCACCTGGGCGCGTAGTGGCTGATCACCAGCGCGATCCCGAAGGCCAGCGGCACCGCGATGATCAGCGCGATGATCGAGGCGGTGAACGTGCCGACGAGCAGCGGGACGACGTACCCGAGGAAGCTCTCGGCGTGCGGGCCGTAGACCTCGGCCGGCTTGGTGAAGCCGGACGCGCCCTTGATGGCGAGGAAGATGAAGACGCCGGCCAGGGCGGCCAGGATCGTGAGGCCGGCCGCGAGAGCGGTACCGGCGAAGATCTTGTCGCCGACACCGGCGCGGGCCTTCGCCCAGTTCGCGGAGGCGTCCTCGACCTCGGCGGTGGGTGCTGTCACTGCTGTCACCTCATGCTCGGGTGCTGCTCGGGTGCTGCTCGGGTGGTACGGGCCGGAGGGGGTGAGGACGGGTTCGCCGTCCTCACCCCCTCCTGAGGTCACTTGGCGGAGATGCCCGCCACGATCTCCTGCGCCTTGCTGGCGGTCTCGGGCGCGAGCTTCGCGGAGCCGGCGAAGTCGGCCGCCTCGGCCTGGCCCTCGTCGGAGACGATGTAGCTCAGGTAGCCCTTGACGTTGTCGGCCTCGGCCTGGTCCTCGTAGGTCTCGCAGGCGATGAGGTAGGACAGCAGGATGACCGGGTAGGCACCGGCCTCGGTGGTCTTGCGGTCCACGTCGACGGCGATGTCGGTGGCGTCGCGGCCCTCGACGACCGGCGAGACCTCGACGGTCTTGGCGGCACCCTCGGGCGACGGGGCGACGTAGTCCTCGCCGACCTTCACCGAGACGTGGCTGAGGTCGCCGGTCTGGCTGGCGTCGGCGTACCCGATGGCGCCCTCGGTGTCACCGATCTGCTTGACGACACCCGAGGTGCCCTCGGCGGAGAGGCCACCGGAGACCGGGAACGGGTCGGCGGGCTCGTAGCCCCACGCGTCCGGGGCGACCTTGCTGAGGTAGTCGGTGAAGTTCTTGGTCGTGCCCGAGTCGTCCGCGCGGTGGACCGGCGCGATCTTCAGGTCGGGGAGCTTGACGTCGGGGTTCTGGTCCGCGATCGCCTTGTCGTTCCAGTTGGTGATCTTGTTGTCGAAGATCTTCGCGATGGTCGCGGCGTCGAGGTTGAGGGTGTCGACGTCCGGGATGTTGAACGCCACGGCGATCGAGGAGATGTACGCCGGGACCTCGACGACGTTGCCGCCGCAGCGCTCCTTGGCGGCCGCGAGCTCCTCGTCGGAGATGTAGGAGTCGGAACCGGCGAAGGACAGGGCGCCGCTGGTGAACTGGCCGCGGCCGTCGGTCGAGCCGAGCAGGGCGTAGTCGATCGTGAGGCCGCTGTTCTGGCCCTGGAACGCGGTCTTCCACGCCTCCTGGGCCTTCTCCTGCGACGTCGCGCCGCCACCCTTCAGGTTGCCGCTGAGGCTGCTGCCGGAGTCGCCGCCGTCGCTGCCGCCGTCCTCGTTGGACGCGCCGCAGGCGCTCATCAGCAGGGCCAGAGCAGCGATACCGGGCACCGCAGCGTTGCGGATGGACTTGAGGTTCAAGGAACTGCCTCTCGGAGGTGAGGGGCTCTCGTTCCTGCCCCTCGTTGCGTACTGGACGACCCCGAAGTTAGGCAGCGTCGGTAACGCAACTGCCCGGCCGATCTGAACGAACGGTGAACAGTGGCGGTCGGGGTGGGGAGGTGGCGTGGCAGGCGTCACCCGGCGGGTTGAGTCGCCGCATCCTCACCGGGGTCGGTGCCGCTCCACGGCGACGACCCGGCCCTTGCGCACGTGCAGGACGAGGAGCTCGGCGGGAGCCAGTCCCTCGTCGGGGGCGAGCTCGATCCCGAGGGCGTCGTACACGTGGCACAGGACCGGCCGGTGGGTGCACAGCACCGCCCCCGCGTCGCCGGCGAGCAGCTCCTCGACGATCTTCTCGACGGCCTTCGCCGTGGCGTTCTCCTCGCTCAGCCGCGGGCGCAGGTCGAGGGCGTAGCCGGCCGTCTCGGCGTACGGCCGCACCGTCTGCACGCAGCGGGTGCTGGTCGAGGTGGCGATCCGGGTGACGTCGTACGCCGCCAGGAGGGGTACCAGCCGGTCGGCCTCCAGCTCGCCCACCTTCAGCAGGGTGCGGCCGGCGTCCGCGCCGTGCCACGCGCTGCGCGAGCGGGCCTGGGCATGGCGGAGCACGACGACGGCGTGCGTCTTGCGACGTACGCCCAGCGCCGCGGTCAGCGTCTCGCGGTCGTGGTCGTAGCTCAGTCGCGCGGGCGCGTCGTCCACCGGCACCCAGGCCACGGCGTCGATCTCGTCGTTGGGCCGGTACGCCGCCACGTCGTCGTCACCCACGACCCGACCGGTCCAGTAGTGGACGGTCTTCATCCGCCGCGCGACCGGGTAGCGCTGCGAGGGCAGCGGGGGCCCGAGGCGGACGTGGACGCCGGTCTCCTCGGCCACCTCGCGTACGGCGGCGGCCGTCGGGTGCTCCCCGCGGTCGAGCTTGCCCTTGGGGAAGGACCAGTCGTCGTACTTCGGGCGGTGTACGAGAAGCACCTCCCGTCCGGGACGGAACACGACCACGCCAGCAGCGAGGATGTCGGGCACGGGCCTAGGGTACGGGCATGCGTCGCCGCTGGATCCTGCTCCTCGTCCTCGCGGCACTCGTCGTGTCGGCAGCCGTCGTGGTGGGCTGGCGGCTGCGGTCCGAGGACCGCAGCCGGTTCTCCGCCGCGCTCGCCTGGGCCCCGACGTCCGCGGCCCGGTTCAGCTGGACCGACTGGGCGGGGGTGCGCTCCGAGCTGGGCGCCGACCTGTCGGCGTCCTCCTCGGGGTCCGAGGTCGACGACTTCCTCCAGGACGCGTTCGACCGGGACCTGGCCTCGACGACCGCGCTCGACGCGTCCGCCCCGACCATCCAGGAGCAGCTCGGCTTCTCCCCCGCGACGATCGACTGGGAGCTGTTCACCCAGGGCAAGGACGGCGCGCTGGTGATCATGGGGCTGCCCGACGACTTCGACGTGGCCGGGCTGCGCGAGCGGCTGCGCACGGTCGGGTTCGAGGAGCCCGACGAGGCCGACGGCGTGTGGAGTGGTGGCGTCGACCTGCTCGAGGGGCTCGACGGCCCGGTCACCCCCGAGCTCGCCGCGCTCCAGATCGACGAGGAGGACGGCCTGCTCGTCGGGAGCGACGACCCCGCCTTCCTGGAGCAGCGTGCCGACCTGGCCCGCGGCGATCACGAGGACGGTGTGAGCGACGTCGTCGACGCCGAGGGTCCGGCGCTGAGCGCGTCGGTGGCCACCGGCGACCAGGCCTGCTCGGCGCTGGCGATGACCGACGCGGACCCGGCCGACCGGACGCGGGCCAGCGAGCTGGTGGCCCAGGCCGGCGGCGTCCACCCACTGACCGGGTTCGCGATCGCGGCGCAGCCGGGCGGCGACGTACGGGTGGCGATGGCGTTCGAGACCGACGACCAGGCCCGCGAGGACGCCGACAGCCGCTCGAAGCTCGCCGCCGGGCCCGCACCCGGGCAGGGCGGCAGCTTCCCCGAGCGGTTCGAGCTCGGCAAGGTGGTCGCGACCGGGCGGGTGCTGACCATGGCGATGAAGCCGGTGGAGGGAACGTTCGTGCTCTCCGACCTCAGCAGCGGGCCGGTGCTGTTCGCGACCTGCTGAGCGACGTCTCGCTACGCGGCTAGTCGACGAGCTCAAGGACGCGCTCGCGCCACCCTCCCCATCGCGGTCGGTCGTCGCGGGAAGCGACAGCGACAGCGACGGAGCGTAGAGAGCGACGAAGGAGCGACCGGAGCGGAGGAGGCGAGCCTTTCCGCGAGCCGACGGTGTGGCCACCAGACCAACCGACTTCCTACGCAAGCCAACGGCGCGCGCGGCAGCGCGGCGGAGCGAAGCGACGACGCGCTCGCGCCATCCAGCTCAGTGCAGGACGCCGAGGATGCGGTCGATCTCCTCGACCGAGAGGCGCTCGTCGGAGTTGCTGGCCGCGATGATCAGGTTGGTGGTCAGCTCGACCTCGGTGAGGAGGTCGCCGTCCTCGAGGGTCACGTCGAACTGATCGGCCATGCTTCCCTCCTAGAGCCGGACCAACGCACTTCCGACTCCATGATCCCCCGCGCGGTCCCCGCCAAACCCAAAAGTTCCGGAAAAATTCGTGGAGCCCCGCCGGCCGGCGAGGCTCCACGGAAGACGAGGTCTCCTCGGAGGTGAATCAGAGGGGACGGACGTTCTCCGCCTGCGGGCCCTTGGGGCCCTGAGTGACGTCGAACTCGACCTTCTGGTTGTCCTCCAGCGACTTGTAGCCGTTGGTCTGGATCGCCGAGTAGTGGACGAAGACGTCGTCGCCGCCACCCTCCTGCTCGATGAAGCCGAAGCCCTTCTCGGCGCTGAACCACTTCACGGTGCCCTGAGCCATGTTGCTCGTTACTCCTCGTATCGGGGCGAGAGCCGCCACCTCGACGGCCCGGCAGCGACTGCGATGACACGTCGCTCCGATGCGTGATGACGACACCACAAACCAGAACGCCGTCGGCCACAGACTCCGCAGGCGTTCACCTTCGAGAACTGCAGTCGCTGCGAAGTCGACACTACCAACCAGCGGCGACAGCGGAACCTCCCTGCCGCCACGAACTTCGGTGCGGCCATGAAGGTTCTGCAACACACATGTGACAGGGCGGAAAACCAGTCCCGGTGGGGGTTCCGGGCCTGTCCGGGACGGGTCAGGCGCGGGCGGCGGCGCGACCGGCGCGGCGGCCGAAGAAGGTGCCGTCGCCGAGCGAGGTGCCGCTGACGTAGCCCTCTCCGTGGATGCCGGAGGTGGCCCGCCCGGCGGCGTACAGGCCGGGCACGGGGGTGCCGGAGTCGTCGAGGACCTCGCCGTCCACGCAGGTACGCAGGCCGCCGAGGGTGAACCCGGAGACGCCGGTGCCGCCACGCGGGCCGGTGCCCTCGGGGTCGAAGCCGCGGCCGGCGTCGACGACGGCGTACGGCGGCTCGAGGGGCCGCAGCCAGCGCGGGTCCTTGTGGAAGCGGGTGTCCTCGCCGGCGGCCGCGTCGCGGTTGTAGCGGGCGACGGTGTCCTCCAACGAGCCGGGCGGCAGGCCGAGCTCGGCCTCGACCTCGGCGAGGGTCTCGGCGACGACGGCGGGCTGCACGCCCCAGCGCTCGCGTTCGGGGACGTCCTCCCAGCCCTTCTCGTCAACGAGCGTGAACCAGGGGCCGGGGCGGTGCCGGACGGCGGCCTGGCTGAACCGTCCCGGGTAGACGTCCTCGTTGACGAAGCGCTGCCCGAGACCGTCGACGAGCATGCCGCGCACGGCGAGGGCGGGTACGACGGACAGCGCGATCTGGGTGTTGGCCATCCGGCGCAGGCTGCCGCCGGCGGCGACGCCGAGGCGGATCCCGCTGCCGTCGTCGAGGCCGTCGCTCACCGCGGAGTGCCCGACGAGCACGGGAGCGTGGTCGGCGACCATCTCGGCGTTGTCGGCGAAGCCGCCCGTGGCGATCACGACGCCGCGGCGGGCGCCGTAGGTGAGGTCCTCGCCGAAGCGGCGGGCGCGTACGCCGACGACGCGGCCGGCCTCGTCCTGCACCAGTCCGGTGACCCGGGTGTCCGGGTGGACGTCGACGCCGGCCTCGCGGGCGGCGGTGGCCAGCTTGTCCATGAGCAGCCAGCCGCCGTACCCGTCGGTCGCGGGGCGGTGTCCGCGCGGGACCGGACGGGCCAGCTCGGTGAACGGCCAGGCGTTCTCGCCGAGCCACATCAGGCCGTCGGCGGTCGGCGGGAGCCAGGAGACGCCGTCGTACAGGCTCGGGTTGAAGGTGATCCCGAGCCCGAGGAACCAGTCGAAGTGCTCGACGCTGCCGTCGCAGTAGAGCCGCAGCTTCTCCTCGTCGGGGTGGGGGCCGAGCGCCTCGTGGAGGTAGGCGTACATCAGGTCCGGGTCGTCGTCGACGCCGCAGGCCCGCTGGAGCGCCGTACCGCCGCCGAGGTAGAGCTCGCCGCCGGACACCGCCGACGAGCCCCCGGGAGCGGCCCGGTCGAGGGCGACGACGGACGCGCCCGCGCGGGCCGCCTCGAGGGCGGCCGCCGCGCCGGCACAGCCCATGCCGACGACGACGACATCAGCGAGGACGTCGACCTCGACATCCACCGAGGTCACCGGGGGACGAAGGCGGCCAGCGGCTCGGAGCCGGACCAGTCGTGGCCCCAGTAGCTGTCGGCGGTGATCTCCTCGGCGGTGTACGACGACTCGTCGACGAGCATGCCGTCCCAGCCGTACTCGATGTCCCAGCCGCCGGGCGCCCGGACGTAGAACGAGATCATCTTGTCGTTGGTGTGCCGGCCCAGGGTCGAGGAGATCGAGAACTCCCGCTTGTTGACCTCGTCGAGCGCGCGGCCGACGGCGTCGAGCTCGTCGACCTCGACCATCAGGTGCACCATGCCGGGCGCCTCGTCGTGCGGGGCGGGGCAGACGGCGAGGCTGTGGTGGCGGCGGTTGATGCCGAGGAACTGGATCCGCCGGTCGCCGGGGACCTTCATCGAGCCGCGGGTGAGGAACCCGAGCACCTCGGTGTAGAACGCGGTGGTCTCCGCAGGGGAGGTCGTCGGGAGGACGACGTGGCCCATGCCCTCGGCGCCGGTGTGGAACTTCTGCGCCCACTTGGTGACGACCGGGCTGTGGTCGAGGACGGGTCCGCAGAAGACCTCGACCACGGTGCCGGCCGGGTCCTCGAACGAGATCGCCCTCTCGACGCCGCGCTCGGCGCACTCCTCGACGGCCAGCTCCTTCACGCCGCGGCCCGAGGCCTCGACGTCGGCGGCGACCTTGGCGAGGTCCGCGGTGTCGCGGACCTCCCAGCCCACCGCCTGGACCCGGTCGGTGTCGCCCGGCAGGACGATGAGGCGCGCCTGGCGCTCGTCCATCCGCAGGTAGAGCCCGTCGGGGTCGGGGCCGGTGCCCTCGGCGAAGCCGAGCGAGTCGATGGCCAGCTCGCGCCAGCGGGGCAGGTCCGTGGCCTGGACCCGCAGGTAGCCGAGTCCGCGCAGGTGGGTCATGGGGGTCTCCTCAGATCATCGAGCGGAGCGGGCCGGCCGGCGGCTCGAGGCCGAGGTCGCCGAGGCCAGCTGCGTGGAAGGTCGGGCCGGGCACGTGGATCGCGTGCGCCAGGCCGGTGTGCGCGTCGCGCCAGAAGCGCTGGATCGGGTTGTCCATCCGCATCGCGTTGCCGCCGGAGCGGGCGACGACCTCGTCGAGGGCCCGGACCGCGCGCCAGGCCGCCTGGACCTGGGTACGACGGCCGGCGGCCCGCTCGGCGAAGGTCGGCACGTGGCCGCGGGCGACCGCGTCGTACATCCGGGTGACGTTGTCGATCAGCACCGCGCGGGACGCGGCGATGTCGGCGGCGGCCTCGCTCAGGGCGTAGAGGGCGTAGGGGTCGTCCTTGCTCGCGGCGCCGGAGACCGTCGTACGCGAGGCCTGCCAGGCGGCGTGGTGCGCGACCGCACCCTCGCAGATGCCGATGACCGCGGAGGTGATGCCGAGCGGGAAGACGCAGGAGAACGGCACGTGGTAGCCGGTCTCGGTGAGGCCGGCGTTCTTGGCCGCCTCGCCCTCGGCGACGTCGGTGTAGACGAGCGCGCGGTAGGACGGGATGAACGCGTCCTCCACGAGGATGTCCTTGGACCCGGTGCCGCGCAGGCCGACGACGTCCCAGCTGTCGGGGACGATCGTGTAGTCGGCGCGCGGCAGGATGACGTGCATCATCTGCGGCGGCATGACCGGGGCGCCGTTCGCGTCGCCCATCATCGCGCCCAGGAAGATCCAGTCGCAGTGGTCGGTGCCCGACGAGAACTGCCAGCGCCCACGCAGGGTCCAGCCGCCGTCGACCGGGGTGAGCACACCCATCGGGGCGTACGGCGACGCGATCCAGGTGTCGGGGTCGGCACCCCAGACCTCCTCCTGGACCCGCTTGTCGGCCATCGCCATCTCCCACGGGTGGACGCCGACGATGCCCGCGACCCAGCCCGTCGCGCCGTCGAGCTGGGCGATGCGCATGACCGTCTCGGCGAACTCGGCCGGGTGGGCCTCGTAGCCGCCGAACTCCTTGGGCTGCAGCAGCCGGATCACGCCGGAGTCCTTCAGCACCTTGGCGGCCTGGTCGTCGAGCTGGCCGAGCTGCTCGTTGGCCGGGCCGAGCGCCGCCAGCTCGTCGGAGTGCTCCTCGATGGCGGCGAGCACGGTGCCGCGGGTCTGGTCGGTCATGGGGGTTCCTTCCGGAGCGGACGGTGTGGAGACGGGGGTGTCGGGGACGACCTCACGCTCGCAGCGGTCCGGGGTCAGTGGACGTCGTCTCCCGCTGATCGGGACCGGCTCTGCGTGCGAGATGTGGACCGCACCCCCTACGTTCTGGCGGTCGAATGCGGCGATTCGCGACCAGAACGTAGGGGGTGCGGTCGTCAGGCGCGGGTGAGGAAGGCGAGCACGGCCGCCTCCCACGCCGCCTGCTGCTCGATCATCGCCCAGTGGCCGCAGCGCGGCAGGACGTGCAGCTCGGCGTTCGGGATCGCCCGCATCGGCAGCAGCGCCATGTCGACCGGGCTGACCCGGTCGTCGCGGCCCCAGGTCAGGAGCACGGGTGCGGTGATCTTGTGGAGCATCGCCCAGTACGGCGGCCGGTCGCTCGCCGCGGCCATCGCGGCCCGCGCGGCGTTCGCCTCCCGGCCGTACATGCGTCGCGCGGAGGCGAGCGTCTCGGGCTCGGTGGCCAGGTCCCAGCGCTGCTGGATCAGCTCCTCGGTGACCATGCCCTGGTCGAAGACCATCGACCGCAGCCACTGGACCAGGCCCTCGCGGGTCGGGTTCTCGACGAAGTCGGTGAGCCGGACGATGCCCTCGCCGGGGCCGGCGCCGAGGATGTTGGTCCCGACGCCGCCGACCGTGACGATCCGGGTGAACAGGTCGGTGCGGGCGATCGCGAGCTGGGCCGCGACGACGCCGCCCATCGAGTTGCCGATCACCGGCACCGGGCCGAGGCCGAGGCCCTCGACGAACCGGATGACCGCGGGACCGGCCGCCACGAACGGCGACTCGTCGATGTCGTGGCTGACGCCGAAGCCGGGCAGCTCGAGCACCAGGCACCGGAAGTGCGCGCCGAGGGCGGGCAGGTTCTGGTGGAAGTTGCGCCATCCGGTCACGCCGGGACCGGAGCCGTGGAGCAGCAGCAGCGGCGGGCCGTCGCCGTACTCGTGGTAGACGAGGGTGCCCGCGTCGGTGGCGAGCTCGCGGCGCGTGTCGTCGTACGACGGGAGGCTCACGCGGTCGCCTCCGCCGGGGCCGAGACGCGGGTGAGGACGTAGCCCTCGAACCCGTTGTCGCGGGCCTCGTCGCACGCTCGGCGGTAGTTGCCGAAGCCGCCGATGTAGGGCATGAAGGTGCGGGTCTTGCCCTCGATGTTGGCGCCCATGTACCAGGATGCGGCGCGGGTGAAGAGCGTGCCCTCGGCGACCTCGCCGAGGTGGGCGGTCCACTTCTCGGCGGCGTCCTTGCGCGGCTCGGCCTGGTCGATGTCGTTGGCCCGGCAGAACTCGATGAGCTCCATGCCCCAGTCGACCTGCTGCTCGGTGTGCGTGGACATGTTGGCGAGGACCGACGGGCTGCCGGGGCCGTTGAGGGTGATCAGGTTCGGGAAGCCGGCGACGCCGAGGCCCAGGTAGGTCTCGGGACCGTGCGCCCACTCGTCGGCGAGCACCGCGCCGCGCGCGCCGCGCAGGTCGATCGAGGTGAGCGCGCCGGTGAGCGCGTCGAAGCCCGTCGCGAACACGATCACGTCGAGCTCGTACGACGCGTCGTCGGTCTTGATGCCCCACGAGGTGACCTGCTCGATCGGGTGCTTGCGCAGGTTGACCAGCTCGACGTTGTCGCGGTTGTACATCTCGTAGTAGCCGGTGTCGGTGACGATCCGCTTGGTGCCGATCGGGTGGTCGGTGGGGATCAGGTCCTCGGCGACCCGCGGGTCCTTCACGATCTCGCGGATCTTGGCCTCGGCGAACTCGCGGGCGTAGTCGTTGGCCACGATGTCGATGCCCTGGTCGGGGAAGGTCTTGGCGAACAGCACGCCACCCTCCTGCCAGCGAGCCTCGAACGCGCGCTCGCGCTCGGCGGCGTCGACCTCGGTCGCCTTCTGCGCGTGGGTGGTGCTGAGCGAGCCGGCCGGGGCGTAGAGCGAGGCCTTGCGGCGCTCGGGGTAGGTCTCCTGGACCTTCTCCCACTCCTCCTCGGTGAGCGGCCGGTTGCGGGCGGGGACCGTGTAGTTGGCGCTGCGCTGGAAGACGGTCAGCGACTGGGCCTGCTCGGCCAGCAGCGGCGCGGCCTGGATGCCGGAGGAGCCGGTACCGATCAGGCCGACCCGCTTGCCGGTCAGGTCGACCGGCTCGTCGGGCCACTGCGCGGTGAACAGCTGGGTGCCGGCGTACTCGTCGATGCCCGGCAGGTCGGGGCGGTTCGGCTGGGACAGGCAGCCGGTCGCCATCATCACGAAGCGGCTGCGGTGCTGGGTGCCGTCGTCGAGGGTGACGGTCCAGGTCGAGGCCCGCTCGTCGAAGTGCGCGGCGGTGACCCGGCGGCCGAAGGTGAAGTGCCGGCGCAGGTCGTAGCGGTCGGCGACGTGGTCGAGGTACGAGCGGATCTCGGGCTGGGTGGCGAACCGCTCGGTCCACTTCCAGTCCTTCTCCAGCTGGCGGTCGAAGGAGTAGGAGTAGTCGACGCTCTCGACGTCGCAGCGGGCGCCCGGGTAGCGGTTCCAGTACCAGGTGCCGCCCACGCTGTCGCCGGCCTCGACGCCGACGACGTCGAGGCCGTTCTCGAGGGCTCGGTACATCGCGTAGATGCCGGCGAGGCCGGCGCCGACGATGACGAGGTCGCGGGTGTCGGTGGTCATCGGTTCTCCTGGTTCAGTAGGGCGCGCAGGTCGGCGTACAGCAGCTCGCGGGCCGAGGCCCCGGCGCGCAGGGTCATGAAGGTGAGCAGGCCGTGGAAGAGCATCGGGTGAATCCGGGTGAGGACGGGTACGCCGGCCGCGGCGAGCTGGGCGGCATACCGCTCCCCCTCGTCGGCGAGCGGGTCAGCGCCGGTGACGACCACGACGGCCGGCGGCAGGCCGGCGTGGCTCGCCGCGCGGGCGGGGGCGGCCAGCTCGGGCGGCTCGGGGAGGGCGCGGTCGGCGCCGAGGTACTGGTCCCAGTACCACTCCATGTTGGCGCGGGTGTTGAACCAGCCGTCGGCGTACGTGTCGTAGCTGGGGGTGTCGCAGGCGGGGTCGATGACCGGGCCGAGCAGCGCCTGGCCGGCCAGCGCCGGGCCGCCGCGGTCGCGGGCCATCAGCGCGACGACGGCGGCGAGCGCCCCGCCGGCGCTGTCGCCGGCGACGACCACGCGGTCCGGGTCGGTGCCCAGCTCGTCGTGGCGCGCGCAGGCCCAGAGCAGCGCGGCGTACGCGTCCTCGGCGGCGGTCGGCGCGCGGTGCTCGGGGGCGAGGCGGTAGTCGACGGACACGACGACCGCGTCGACCTCGCGGGCCAGCTGACGGCAGAAGCTGTCGTGGCTCTCGAGGTCGCAGAACACGAAGCCGCCGCCGTGCATGAAGACGACCAGCGGGCGTCGTACGTCGTCGGGGCCGTGGGGTCGGTAGACGCGGGCACCGATGGTGCCGCCGACGACCTCGATGGTGACGTCCTCGGCCGAGCGCACGTCGTCCAGGTTGGTGGGCGGGACCTGGCGGGCCTTGGTCGCGGCGCGCGCCTCGGCGCCGCTCATCGTGGCGACCAGCGGGAAGTTCTCGTTGAGCAGCGCCAGGAACCCGGCGGCCTCGGTGTCGAGCATGCGGCGAACGTAGGCAGCGCTCTCCCCCGGAGTGGCTCAGGTCCCGTTGGACGGGACCGGAGTGTTACGAATCGGAACATTCCTTACCGTCCGATGTCATGAGCGCCCTCGCCTTCTCCCCGACCCCGCGGCCCGCCGAGGTGCTGGAGCCGACTCCTGACGTGATGCGGCGCGCGATGGGCGCCTTCCCGAGCGGGGTCACCGTGGTCACCGCCGTCCACGACGACGAGCCGGTCGGCTTCACCTGCCAGTCGTTCGCGTCCCTCTCGCTGGAGCCGCCGCTGGTGCTGTTCTGCGCGACCCGCGAGGGGCGCGCATGGGCCCGGATCCGGTCGGCCGAGGCCTTCTGCGTCAACGTGCTCGCCGAGGAGCAGGTCGACCTGTGCCAGCGCTTCGGCTCGCGCACCGGGCTGCGCTTCGAGGGGCTCGACTGGACCGCGCCGCACGGCGCCCCGGCGCTGCCCGGTGCCGTGCTCCGGGTGCACGCGACGCTCGAGACCGTGCACGTCGCCGGGGACCACGACATCGCGATCGGGCGGGTCCAGGGCCTCGAGCTCGACGCCGCTCCGCCGCTGGTCTTCCATCGCGGCCGGTTCGGTCTGGACGCACCCAAGGCGGGCTTCGCGCACTGGGGCGAGCAGGACTTCTGGAGCTGATCGTGGCCTCGGGCCGTCGTACGGCGGGCCTATCATGAGCCGCATGGCGAGTGCCGCGGCGAAGAAGAAGGCGGACGGGGAGAGCTCCGACCCGCCGGTGTCGATGGTCGCGCGGATCGCCCTGATCATGCGGGTCTTCGACGAGCCCGGCGCGCGGTTCCGGCTCGACGACATCGCCACCCGCACCGGCCTACCGCGCTCGACGGTCCACCGGATCCTCGACCAGCTGCTCGTCACCGGCTGGATCCAGCGCCGCCCCGACGGCTACTCGCTGTCCGCCGGCGCCTCGACCGCCCGGCACTCGCCGTCCGAGCATCCCGAGCTGCGCTCCGTCGCCGCGCCGGTCCTCAACCGGCTGCACCTCGACACCGGCCTGGTCGTGCACCTCGGCGTCCTGATCGGCACCGACGTGCTGGTGCTCGACCGGATCGCCGGTCGCGCCGCGACGGCCGCCTCCGGCAACGTCGGTACGGCGTCCCGCGTCGGCGGCCGGGTCCCCGCCCACGCCACCGCCCTCGGCAAGGCGATCCTCGCCCAGCTCCCCGGCGAGGAGATCGACACGCTGTTCCGGCCCGGCCTGCCCAAGCGCAGCCCCCGCACCATCGACGACCTGCCCACCCTCCACCAGGAGCTCGGCCGGATCCGCGCCCGCCGCGGCCTCGCCTACGAGAACCAGGAGCTGGTCCTCGGCACCTCCGCCCTCGGCGCCGCCATCCGCGCCGACGGCCTGCTCGCCGCGATCTCGGTCGGCGGCGCCGTACCCCTGGAGAAGCTGGAGCGTCTCGGTCCGCTCATGCTCCGCGCCGCCGCCCACGTCACCCAGCGGCTCTCCGGACAGGACGAGGACGCCGAGCCGGTGCGGCCACAGTCGGACGGGGTGCTCGGACGGTTGCTGCGGACGCTGCCGGCCGACGGCTGGGTGTAGCCGAGCGCGGCGGGTCCTTCGCTGTAACACGCCGTCCACCCGACTACCTGGCAGTTGTCAGCAGGTACCGCCGCGTGTCGGCGGCGTGTCGTGCTGACAAGCGGCGACCAGTGAGGTGGACAACGTGTTACAACCCGACCGGGCGCAGACAATGCACCCGGCCCGCGGCGGCTGCGCATGCCGGGGACCGACGCCCCGCCCTCACCACCACCGGTCGCCGACGTCGAGCCCGTAGGCCCAGCGACCGAAGATCGACAGCGTCTGGTCGACGGAGTTGGCGGCGTTGGTGGCGGCGACCTGGGCGTCGCGCCAGGCGCGCTGGAGCGGGTGGCGGCGCTCCCAGGCCTCGGGGCCGGCGGCGTCGAGGAAGGCGCCGATGGCGCGGACGGCGCGCTCGGCGGCGAGGGACTGGTCGCGGCGGGCGCGGACGGCGCTCTCGGTGTCGGGCGGCTCGTTGCGTTCGGCGCGTTGGAGCAGGCGCTCGAGGTGGCCGGTGAGCTGGCGCCAGGCGACGTGGAGGTCGGTGGCGGCGCGGGCGACGCTCGGGGAGGCGGCGGCCTCGGGGCGGTCGGCGAGCAGGGCCTCGTAGGCACCTTCTGCGGCACCGATCACGGGGACGGCGACGGCGTGGGTGTGGATGACGCTGTAGGGCATCCGGAACAGCGGCGCCAGGTTGCCCGCCCAGGCCGGGTCCTCCTGGAGGATCCGCTCGCGCGACCCGAAGGTGCGGTAGGACGGCACGAACGCGTTCTCGACGACCACCCCATCAGCGCCGACGGCGCGCAGGCCGGTCGGGTCCCAGCGCTCCTCGATGCGGAAGTCGGTAGCCGGGACCAGGGTGCCGACGAAGTCGACCGGCTCGCCCTTCTCGTCGAGCAGCAGCGCACCGAGCACCGCCCATGACGCGTGGTGGATGCCGGTCGACGTACGCCATCGTCCGGTGAGCCGGAACCCGCCGTCGGTGGGGGTGAGCTGCCCGTCGGGGGTGTACGACGACGCGAGCCGGGCGCGCGGGTCGGCACCCCAGACCTCGGCCTGGGCGCGGTCGTCGAAGAGCGCGAGGTGCCACTCGTGGGCGCCCAGGATGGAGGCGACGAAGCCGGTCGAGGGGCAGGAGCGCGAGAGCAGGCGGACAGCGCGGAAGAAGCTGACCGGGTCGGCCTCGAGGCCGCCATAGGCCGCGGGCCGGAGCATCCGGAACAGGCCGATCCCGGTGAGCCTCTCGACGACCGCACTGTCGACCGCGCCGTTGATCTCGACGGCCGCTGCGTCGCGGGCCAGGTCGGGAAGCATGGCCCGCACCCCGGCGATGACCGCGTCGGTCGCCTCGCTCACCGTTCCCCTTCCGTCACGACTAGTGTCGACCTGAACACTAGGAGGACCCTTGCACACCCACACCGCGCTCCGCGACCGTGTCGAGGACCTGGTCCCCCGCATCCGCGAGGAGGCCGCCCGCACCGAGGCGGAGCGCCGGATCCCGACCGAGGTGCTGGCCGCGCTGCTCGACGCGGGGGCGTTCGCGCTGGTGCCGGCCGGCGAGCGCGGCGACCGCGAGGCGGAGCTGGTCGAGCTGGTCCGGACGGTGTCCGCGGCGTGCGGCTCGACGGGCTGGGTGACCGCCGCCGGGGGCGCGGTGCCGTGGCTGCTCGACCTCTTCCCGCAGGCCGCGTGGGACCGGCTGCGGGACGAGGCCGGCGACCCACTGGTCGCGTTCAGTCCCGAGCCCGCGGGCCGCCTGGTGGGGCCCGAGGACGAGCTGGTCCTCAACGGCCGGTGGACCGCGGTGACCGGTGCGGCCAATGCCTCCTGGCTGCTGCTCGGCGTACGACGCCACGAGGTGCCCGGCGAGCCCGGGCGCGCCGGCCTTGCCCTGGTCCCCATCGAGGACTGCGAGCTCTCCGACCCGGTCGACACCGTCGGCCTGACGGCGTCGGGCGCCCAGGACGTGCGGGTCCGCGGGGCGGTGATCCCGGTCGGCTCGTGGGCCGACGCCGAGCACCGCGGTGCCGACCTGCGGGCGATCGGCACCATCGCCGCGATGGCGCTGGTCGGCTCGGCCGCGGGTGCGCTCGTCACCCACCTCGACCAGTCCCGGCGGAGGCTCGCGCTGTCCCACGGCGGCGAGGACGTCACGGCGCTCGACCTCTCCCCCGCCCGGATCGCCCGCGCCGCCTCGCTCGTCGACGGCGCCGCGCTCGTGCTGCGCGAGCAGGCCACCGGCCACCACGACCCCGACGACCAGCCGCGCGATCCCTTCGAGGACCAGCTGTACGCCGTCGACCGGGCCGTCGAGGCGACCGCCCTGGTCTTCGCCAGCCTGCGCGCCCACGCGCTCGACAACGGCGACCCGGTCGCGCGGTTGTGGCGCGACGTGAGGGTCGGCGGCTACCACGCGCGCGCGCTGATCGGCCGGCTGCGCGCGCTCGGGGGTTGAGTTGCCGCGTTCACACCGTTGAGTTGCCCCATCCTCGTGGTCGAGTTGCCGCCTTCTCACCGTTGAGTTGCCGATCTCAACGGTGAGAAGGCGGCAACTCAACGGTCAGGACGCGGCAACTCAACGGTGTGAACGCGGCAACTCAACGGTGTGGACGGGGCAACTCAACGGTGTGGACGGGGCAACTCAACGGTGTGGACGGGGCAACTCAACGGTGAGGATGGGGCAACTCAACGAGAACCGGTGCCGCCCACCAGCGCGAGCCGCAGCGCCGCCAGCTCGGTCTCGGTGAGGCCGTGGCGGAGCAGGAACTCCGCGCCGCCGCCGTACGTCGCGCGCAGCGCGTCCACGAAGGACCCGATGGCGGTGCCGTCGACGGCGAAGACGCCCTGGCCGACGTTGGGGAGGTTCTTGTAGGCGGGGATGCGGATCAACCGCGCACGCACCTGGCCCGCGCGCTCGGAGGTGAGCGCGTAGTCGGCGGCGATGTCGTGGGAGGAGACGCCCACGGCGTCGAGCAGCACGGCGGCGATGACGCCGGTGCGGTCCTTGCCGGCGGCGCAGTGGAAGACCACGGCGTGCTGCTCGGGGTCGCCGATGATCCGGGCGGCCTCGACGAAGGACTCGGTGCTGCCGGCGAGCAGCTGCCAGTAGAGCGCGCCGAGATCGGCGCTGGTGCCGGACGGGACGACCACGTCGAGCAGGGTCGCGTCGGCCTTCTTCACCGGGAGGTTCACCACGCGCACGCCCGCGTTGCCGAGGAGCCCGTGGCCCTCGCGGGCGGCCTCGTCGGGCAGGCGCAGGTCGATGATCGTCCGCAGCCGGCGTACGTCGACCAGCTCGGTCACGTCGGCGGCACAGATCTCCTGCAGGGTGCTGGCCCGGAACGCCACGCCCGAGCGCGTGCAGCCGCCGCCCGCGACGGGGAGGCCGCCGAGGTCGCGGATGTTGTCGACCTCTGCCAGGTCGAGCCACCGGGTGGCCTCGCTCACCGTGCCCACAACTGCCTCCGTCTTGATCGGGATGACGACGTTGTCACGATCCCGGCAGCGACCGGCTCGGCGCGTACTCGTCCCGCTGATCGGGAGCGACGGCCCTCACACCGCGCGATCAGGTGAACCTCGGGTGAACCGAACGAGACGAGGAGATCGAGATGTCCGTTGCCGAGCCCACCCTGCTCAGCGTGCTGCGCGTCGTCGAGCTGAAGGGCCGGGTCCGCGAGGCCGACGTGGCCACGCCCCTGGGGATCACCCCCGAGGCGGCTGGCGCCCTGCTGACGGATCTCGCGGCCGCGGGCGAGCTGGTCAAGGCCGGCGCCGGCTTCCGGCTCGCCGACCCCGGCCGCGACCGCCTGGCCGAGCTGCTCGCCGCCGACGCGGCGAGTGTCGACCAGCCCTCCCTCGCCTCGGCGTACGACGACTTCTGCGTCGTCAACTCCGACCTCAAGACCATCGTGACCGCGTGGCAGCTCAGGGCCGACGGCACGCCGAACGACCACACCGACGCGGCGTACGACGCCGAGGTGCTCGCGCGCCTCGCCGACCTGCACGCCCGGGTTCTCCCGCTCGTCGAGCGGCTCGCGCAGGTCGCGCCGCGCCTGGCCCGCTATCCCCAGCGCCTGCAGCACGCGCAGGACCGACTGGCCGAGGGCGACACCACCTGGGTGGCGCGCCCGATCCTCGACAGCTACCACACGGTGTGGTTCGAGCTCCACGAGGACCTGATCCAGCTCAGCGGCCGTACCCGGCTCGAAGAGGCGGTCGCGGGCCGGGCGCACTGATGGGCGACCTCGCGGCCGACCTCGTGGCCGATGTCGTCGTCCTCGGCCACGGCGCGGCCGGCTGCGCCGCGGCGATCGAGGCCCACGACGCGGGCGCCCGCGTGGTGCTCGTCGACAAGATGGCCGCCGGCCTCGAGGGTGGCAGCACCCGCGTGTCCGGTGGCGCGTGGTGGGAGCCGTCGAGCGCCGAGCGGGCCGCGGTCTACCTGCGCAGCCTGTGCGGCGAGCGCCGCGTCCCCGAGCCGGTCATCGCGGCATGGGCCGAGGAGTGCACCCGCACCACCGCGTGGATGCGGGACACCGTCGGCGCCGAGGTCGGCGCCGTCCCGGGCACCCTGGACCGCGGCATCGCCGGCACGGTCGTCGAGATCCCGCCGGAGTTCCCCGAGCTCGAGGGCAGCGACGCGGTCACCGGCTGGCGTGCCGTCGGCGGCGCGCTCGGCCGCTCCCGGCTGCTGACCGCACTCACCGAGGCACTCGCCCGCCGCGACATCACGGTGCTCCTCGGAACCCGTGCCGAGCGCCTCGTCCAGGACGCCGACGGCACGGTCGTCGGGGTCCAGGTCACCGACGCCGACGGCACCCGCCGCACCCTCCCTGCGGCGGGCGGCGTCGTGCTCGCGACCGGTGGCTTCGAGGGCGACGCCGGCATGGTCCGCGACTACCTCCGCTTCCCGGACACGCTGACCTGGGGCTCGCCGTACAACACCGGCGACGGGCACCGGATGGCCCAGAAGGCGGGCGCCGACCTGTGGCACATGGACAACATGACCAGCATCGAGGGCTTCCGCGTCCCGGGCTTCGAGAGCGGCTTCTACACGCGGTTCTCCTTCCGCAAGGGCTTCCTGTACGTCGATGGCGACGGTCGGCGCTGCGTCGACGAGCTGCCCCGGACCGGGCACGGCCAGGGCCTGGTGCACGGGGCCTACGAGCACGTCCCCGTCCGCAGCCTGCACGCCGTCTTCGACGAGGAGACCCGCCTGGCCGGGCCCGTCTCGCCCACCGCGGCGATGCTGCCGGTCGGCTGGAACGTGCTGGTCGAGGGCTACGAGTGGAGCTGGGACAACAGCGTCGAGGTCGAGAAGGGATGGCTGCACAAGGCCGACACGCTCGAGGAGCTCGCACCGCTGATCGGCGTCGACCCGGAGCTGCTGGTCGCATCGGTGGCCCGCTACAACGCGGCCTGCGCGGCCGGCTTCGACGAGCAGTTCGGCCGCGAGCCGTCGACCCTGGTCGCGCTCGGCGACGGTCCGTACTACGCGTTCACGTCGGCGCCGATGGTCGCCTGGAGCAACGGCGGCCCGCGCCGCAACGAGCACGCCGAGGTGCTCGACCCGTTCGGCGAGACCATCCCCGGCCTGTACGCCGCGGGCGGGGTCAGCACGACCTACAGCTGGTGCAAGGACGGCGGCATGCACATCGCCGACGCGCTGGCGTTCGGCCGGATCGCGGGTCGACGGGCGAGCGCCCGGGCGCTCGGCGCGTGATCAGCGCACGATCGCGGGGTTGACCGCGGGCGGTCCGCCCAGCATCGACCGGTGCGAGGGCGGCTGCCCGCCGTCGACGTCCGTCACGCCGAGCTCGACGGCGAGCTCCGCGTTGACGACGACCTGCCCGTTCCACCGCGCCCGGTCGGGGTGCTGCCACAGCGCCGCGATCACCCGGCCGGGAAGCTCCACGGACTCGGTGCGGGCAGCCAGGTCGCCGTACTTGTCGGGATCGGCCGCGAGCGCGGCGAGCGTCCGCTCGGTGCGCAGGATCCCCATCCACAGCGAGATCGCGGTGACGCCGTGGGGCTCCAGGTCGATCGCCATGTCGTGCGCCAGCCGGTCGACACCGGCCTTCGCGGCGCCGTACGCCGGACCGTGCATGTAGCACCCGCCGCCGAAGGACGAGGTGTTCACGAGCAGCCCGCGGGCCTCGATCAGCAGCGGCGCGGCGTACCAGCCGGCGGCGTACGTCGAGCGCAGGCCGACGTCGAACATCCGCTGGTGGTCCAGCGGCCGCTCCCAGAACGGCTGGTCCTCGCCGAGCCCGGACGGCAGCGCGATCGCGTTGTTGACGAGGACGTCGAGGCGCCCCTGTTCCTCCCCCACTCGGCTGAACAGGGCCGCCACGGCGTCGTCGTCCCCGTGGTCGCAGACCACACCGATCCCGTGGCCGCCGCGAGCGGTGACCTCCTCGGCGACGTCCGCGACCGAGGCCGAACGACCGGTCAGGTAGACGGTCGCGCCGAGGTCGCCGAGCGCCCGGGCGATGCCGCGGCCGGCGCCCCGCGAGGCACCGGTCACGACCGCGACACTCACCCGATCTCCGCCGCCCAGGCCTGGAGCCGGGCGAGGTAGGGGTTCTCCTCGGCGGCGACGGTCTCGATCCGGCCCTCCCAGACCTCGCCGGTCGCGCCGTCGACGGTGATCTCGCGACCCACCAGCGACTCGACCGTGCCGGCACCGCAGCCGACGACGCAGGGACGCGCGATCTCGCGGCTGACGACGGCGGCGTGCGAGGTCGCACCGCCGTACTCCGTCACGATGCCGTTGGCGGCGAGCATGCCGTGCAGGTCGTCGGGCGAGGTGGCGGAGCGGACCAGGATGACGTCCTCACCGGCCTCCGCGCGCTCCTCGGCCTCGTCGGGGTCGGCGACGGCGACGCCGTACGCCAGGCCGGGGCAGGCCGACTCGCCGGTCGCGACCGGCGTACCGGTCCCGGCGCCGGACGCGGCCTCGACGACCGCCTGCAGCTGCTCGGCGCTGACCCGGGCCACGGCCTCGGCCGGCGTGAGGACGCCCTCGTCGACCAGGTCGACCGCGATCCGTACGGCGGCCGCCGCCGTCCGCTTGGCCGCCCGGGTCTGCAGCAGCCACAGCCGCCCGCCCTCGACGGTGAACTCGATGTCCTGCACGTCGCGCCCGGACTCCTCCAGGGTCGCGGTCGCCTTCATCAGGTCGGCGTGCACGGACGGCATCTGCTCGGCGAGCGTCGCCAGCGCCTTCGGAGTGACCCGGCCGGACACGACGTCCTCGCCCTGGCCGCGGACGAGCCACTCGCCGAACGGGGCGGGGTCGCCGGTGCTCGGATCGCGCGAGAAGAGCACGCCGGTGCCGGAGTCGTCGTCGAGGTTGCCGAAGACCATCGCCTGCACGGTGACAGCGGTGCCGAGGTCGTCGGCGATCCCCCGCGTGCGGCGGTAGGTCCGGGCGCGGGCGGACTGCCACGAGCCGAAGACGGCCGCCACGGCCGCGCGCAGCTGGGCCCACGCGTCGTCGGGGACCGGGCCCTCGGCCACGGTCTCCTGGTACTGCCGCACGAAGCGCTCGCGGGTGTCGGCGACGTGCGCCTCGTCGCCGCTCTCGGCGACCAGTGCGGCCGCGGTCGCGTCGGTGAGGCCGAGGTTGAGGACGGTGTCCATCATCCCGGGCATGCTGACCGGCGCACCGCTGCGCACCGAGACGAGCAGCGGACGCTCGGTGCTCCCGAAGCGGCGGCCGGTCTCCTCCTCGAGGAAGGCGACGCCGCGTCGTACCTGCTCCCAGACGTCGTCGGGGAGCGCGCCGTCGGCGGCGTAGAAGGCCGCGCAGCAGCCGGTCGTCAGGGCCACGGCGGGCGGGACGGGCAGGCCGAGCGCACGCATCGCGTTGACGCTCCACGCCTTGCCGCCGATGGCGGCGCGGTCGAGCTCGCAGGTGCCGTCGAGACGGACGACGTCGGCACGGATGCCGGCAGCGATGGCCGGTCGGTCGATGGTCGCCATCATGAGAAGTACAGGCCGCTGGTGATGCCACCGTCGACGACGAACTCGCCGCCGGTCGAGTAGCTGGACAGGTCGGACAGCAGGAACGCCACGAGCGGCGAGACCTCCTCGGGCTGGCCCCAGCGGGGGATCGGGAACTTCGCGAACGCCGCACCCGCGGCGTCGCCGCCCTCGTGCTGGGTCATCGGGGTGGCGATGCCGCCGGGGTGGATCGAGTTGACCCGGATCCCGGCCGGGCCGAGCTCCTGGGCGGCGGCCTTGGTGAGGCCGCGGACCGCGAACTTGCTGGCCGTGTAGGCGGTCGTGAAGCCGGTGCCGAGCAGGCCGTTGATCGAGGAGATGTTGACGATCGATCCGCCGCCGGCGTCGGTGATCACCGGGGCGACCGCGCGCAGGCCGAGGAAGGAGCCGGTCACGTTGATGTCCATGATCCGCTGGAACGCCTCGGGCGTGGTGTCGGCGAGCGAGCCGAAGCTGAGCACGCCGGCGTTGTTGACCAGGCCGTGCACGGCGCCGAAGGCCTCCACGGCGGCCGCCACGATCGCGTCCCAGTCCGCCGCCGAGGTGACGTCGTGATGCACGAACACGGCGGCGTCGCCGAGCTCCTTGGCGAGGAGCTCACCGGCGTCGTCGATGACGTCGCCGATGACCACCTTCGCACCCTCGGCGACCAGGTGCCGGGCGTGCGAGGCCCCCATGCCGCGGGCTCCGCCCGTGATGATGATGACGCGTCCGTCCAGCGTTCCCATGGCTGTCTCTCCTTGTCCTGCCGGTGTTCTCAGTTGGTGGCGCCGGCGGCGTGCAGCGCGGCGAGGTAGCCGAAGACCATGGCGGGGCCGATGGTCGCGCCGGCACCGGCGTAGTCGTTGCCCATGACCGAGGCGGCCACGTTGCCCGTGGCGTAGAGGCCCACGACGGCATTGCCGTCGGCGTCGAGCACCTTGCCGACGCGGTCGGTCACCAGGCCGCCCTTGGTGCCGAGGTCGCCGGCCTCGATCCGCACGGCGTAGTACGGCGCGTTGTCGACCGCGCCGAGCACCGGGTTGGGCAGCGTCGGGTCGCCGTAGTAGCGGTCGTAGGCGCTCTCGCCGCGACCGAAGTCGGTGTCCTTGCCGCTGGCGACGATCTCGTTCCAGCGCCGCACGCTGGCGGTGAGGGTGGCGGCGTCCATGCCGGTCTGCCGCGCCAGCTCGTCGAGGGTTCCGGCCTTGTGGGCGGTGCCGGCGTCGTACCACTTCTGCGGCAGGTCGGCGCCCGGGACCGTGGCGCCGAACGGGTAGCGGCGTCGCGCGGTCTGGTCCATCACGAACCAGAGGTAGGGGTGCCCGTGGGCGATCTGGTCGTGCACGAAGGTGACGTACGGCGACGCCTCGTTGGTGAACCGCTCGCCCTCGGGCGACAGGATGACCGAGTTGGGGATCGAACGCTCGGAGACCAGCGAGTGCACGCGGCCGTCGGGCTTGCGCACCGCGGGCATCCACCAGGCGTCGTCCATCAGGTCGAGGGCGCCGCCGGCCGCGTGGCCGATCAGGATGCCGTCGCCGGTGTTGGTGTCGGCGCCGCCGGACACGCCGGCGCGGCCGACCTCGGGGAGGTACTCCTTGCGCATCGCCTCGTTGTGGTCGAACCCGCCGCTGGCGATGATCACGCCGCGTCGGGCCCGGATCCGGTACGGCGCACCGTCGCGCTCGACGACAGCGCCGACGACCGTGCCGTCCTCGTCGCGGACGAGGTCGAGCAGCGGGGTCTCCAGCCAGACCGGGACGCCGGCGTCGCGCAGCGAGATCCGCAGCCGGGCGACCAGCGCCAGGCCGAGCGAGACCATCTGGCGGCGGCGCAGCTTGTTGAGGGTGGCCTTCACGCCGAGCTTGAGCGCGCGCCACCGGCCGCGCCAGGTGCGGGTGACCATGTTGAGGTGCACGTAGTCGGCGGAGGTGATGATCAGGCCGCCGGGGATCTTCATCGCGCTGCCGCGCTGGGTGTAGGCGAGCTCGCCGAGCTTGTGCATGTCGAACGGCGGGCACTCGACGGAGCGACCCTCAGGACGTCCCCCCGGCGCCTCGGGGTGGTAGTCCGAGTAGCCGGGGCACCAGCTGAACTCGAGGTGCTCGGTCTGCTTCTCGAACATCCGGAACATCGCCGGACCGTGGTGCGCGTAGGCCTGGAGCCGGTCGCGGGCGATCGTGCCGTGGGTGATGTGCTCGAGGTACTCGACCACCCGCTCCTCGGGGTCGGTGATGCCCGCGCGCTCCAGGGTCGGGTTGTTCGGGACCCAGATGCCGCCTCCGGACAGGGCGGTGGTGCCGCCGTACGTCGCGGCCTTCTCGACGAGCAGCGTGTCGAGCCGGGACAGGGCGCCGGTGAGCGCGGCGGTCATGCCGCCCGCGCCCGCGCCGACCACGAGCAGGTCGACCTCGTGCTGCCAGGCCGTCGTGGTCGGGTCCGTCATCGTGTCCTCCTGGGGCGTGCTGCGGGGCTGCTCGGTCGTGGGGGGTGCGGTCCTAGACAACGGACCGGCGTGCGGCGGTGGGGCGCAAGTCCCGTTCAGCGAGAAGCGCGGTCGTCGGGCACGGCGGGGGCGGCCCGGACCGGGAGCCTGCGGCCCGCTCCGCTCCCGCTTCAGGAGTCTCCCGCTGAGTGGGACTCCGGGACGTGACCGGCCTCACGGGCCGGACGCTCCTCGTCTGGCTCCGGTACGAGGGGCCGGGGAACCACGAGGAGGAGAGTCCATGCGCGTCCTGATCACGGGAGTCGCCACCGAGGACGGGCGCGACGTCGCCCGCCTGCTGCTGGCCGCCGGCCACGAGGTCGTCGGAGTCGGGCAGCACCGCTACCTGGACCCGGGCGTCGTCGTGGTCGCCGACGTCGACGCCGCCGGTTCGGTCGATGTCGTCGTGCACCTCGCCGGTGGCCCGCTCCCCGTCGCGCCCGGCACCCGGATCGTGCTCCCCGTCCCGCTCGGCGAGAGCTCTGCTGCAGCGGCCGCGCTGTCGTCCGCAGGAGCCGAGGTCGTGGTGGTCGAGGTCGCCCCGGTCGCCGGTCGCCGTACCGACCGGGCGGCGCTGCAGACCCTCGCGGACCTGCTCGGCAGCGGCTCGGCCGCGCGGCAGGTCGTGCACCACGACGACCTGAACCGTGCTCTGGCGGCCGTCGCCGTCGATGGCGCTCCCGGCCCCTTCGTGCTCGCCGCGCCCGGCACCGTCAGCGGCTCCGAAGCGCGCAGGCTGCTTCAGGTCGCCGGCGTGAAGCCCGCCGTGCCCGGTGTCTCGGCCCGACCCGCCGCCCCGCTCGCCGAGAGCGCGGTGCCGGCCGGCTTCGGCTACGGCTGGACCGCCCGCGAGGCCGTCGAGGACCTCGCCCGCGGCCTGCGCGGCACCCGGATCACCAAGCGCGGCGCGGCGGTCGAGTCCGGGCGGTTCGGCCTGCCGACGTACGTCATCCCCAACAACCTGCCCGCCAGCGACGGCGGCTCGCTCGTGGCGGCGGCGTCGTCGGCCGAGTACCAGGGCGAGTTCGACACGCTGGTCGACCCGCGGCTCGCCGTACTGACGGCGACGAACACGTCCGAGGCGCTGCCCGGCCCGCTCACCCCGATGTCGCTGGACCTCCAGCTCGGTGCGCAGCGGATCTCCAACGAGGGCATGGGCCGGATGCTCGCCCTCGAGGGGGCGGCGCTGGAGCAGCAGACCAGCCTGGTGCTCGGCGTGCTCGGCCACTGCGTCTACATCAACGCCTCGGTCGGGGTGAACATCGTCGAGAACATGCCCGGCTGGGACGAGGCCACCGTCCGCAAGGACGTCTACGGCAACATCCCCGAGGAGGTCGTCTTCCGGCCCCAGGGCGGCCCGCCGATGCCGACCGGCCTCGCCAGCCGGATCGCCACCTTCACCGCGACCAGCCGGGTGATCGCCCGGGCGCGGAAGTTCAAGGAGGAGGCCGAGGCCGTGCACACCGCCGCGGCGGCCGAGAGCCTCACCGCCGAGCAGGTGGCCGCGTTGAGCGACGACCAGCTGCACACCCGCGCCCTGTTGTGGCGCGACCGTCTCGCCCACGCCTGGTCCGTCGCGTCGATCGGCGTGATGATGACCAGCGCCGCCGACGGGATCCACGAGCGGGGCAAGGAGCCCGAGCACGTCGCGGTCGACGTCGAGCTCCTCGAGTCGGCGCGCACCATGCTCGCCGTCGAGCGCCTCGCCGACGAGCTGCGCGGCGACGACCACCTGCTCAAGCTGGCCGGCGAGGGCGACGTCGAGGCGCTGCGCGCCGCCTCCCCGTCGTTCGCGGCCGCGCTCGACGCACAGCTCGCCGTCATGGGCCACCGCGGCCCCGGCGAGTGCGAGCTGGCGAACCCGTCCTTCTCCGACCGGCCGGCGCACCTGGTCGGCTCCGCCGCTGCGGCCGCCCTGCGGCCGGCTGCGTCGCGTGACGCGGCGCCGGTCATGAAGTCGCGCACCGGCAAGATGGCCGCCGGCGCGATCCTGGCCCGCGAGCGCGCCCGCGACGGCGTGGTCCGCTACACCCATGCCCTGCGGCTCGCCGTACGCGAGCGGGGTGGGCGGCTGGTCGCCGCGGGCCGGCTCTCGGCGGTGGACGACGCGTTCTACCTGACCCTGGACGAGCTGTTCGTCGACCCGGCCGGCCTCGAGGAGCGGGTCGCCCGGCGTCGTACCGAGCGGGTGCGGTTGCAGGGCATCCGGATGCCCGACGTCGTCGTCGGCACCTGGGCCCCCGAGGGCGTGCACGACGGCGTCGCGGTCGGCGACACCATCGGCGGCATCGGCGTCAGCGCGGGCACCGTCGAGGGCCGGGTCCGCGTCCTACGCACCCCCGACGACGACATCGAGCCCGACGAGGTCCTCGTCGCGTCCGTCACCGACGTGGGCCACACCGCGATGTTCGGGTACGCCGCCGCCGTCGTCACCGACATCGGTGGCGCCGCCTCCCACGCCGCGATCGTGGCCCGCGAGTTCGGCATCCCCTGCGTCGTGGACACCAAGCACGCCTCCACCAGCCTCACCGACGGGATGCTCGTCCGCGTCGACGGCGCCGCCGGCACGGTCGAGGTGCTGGAGGCCGCCCGCGGGTGAGCTCGCGAACCCGCGGTCAGCGGCCGAAGGTCGAGGAGCGCCGACGAGCTCGCGCCGCGGAGCAAGCAAGGTCGTGGCGCGTCACGAGACCAGGCGAGGTGATGCCGGGACTGTCTGCGGACGGTTCCGGCATCACCTCGCGTCGTCTCGTGACGGTTGCTGCGCAACCTCCTCGACGTCCGGAGCGAGAAGCCCCCGCACGCTCGATGCATCCGGGGGCTTCGTCGTACGACGGACGAGGGGGTGGCTACTTCACGTCCTTCTTGAACAGCGCGGTGATGACCTTCTGGTAGCCCGGGCCCATGACCCGCGGCAGGACCGCCATGAACTTGGCGTCGTTGCCGCACAGGATCTGCGCCTTGTCCTTGCGGATGCCCTTGATGATGATGTCGGCGCACTCCTCGACCGTCATCTTGGCGATCCGGTCGAAGTTCGCGGCGAGCTGGGCGACGTCGCGGTCGCCGCCGGCGCGGGCCTTCTTGGCGATGTCGGTGCGGATCGAGCCGGGGTGGACGCTGCTGACGCCCACCTTGTGCTCGTACATCCTCATCTCCTGGCGCAGCGAGTCCGTGAACGCGCGGACCGCGAACTTGGTGGCGTTGTAGCCGCTCTGCGTCGGGCAGGCGACCAGGCCGAACATGCTGGAGATGTTGGCGATGTGGCCGTCGCCGGAGGCGATGACGTGCGGCAGGAACGCCTTGGTGCCGTGTACGACGCCCCAGAAGTTGATGTTGACGATCCAGTCGAGGTCGTCCCAGCTGACCTCGTCGACGCTGGCGACCAGCGAGACACCGGCGTTGTTGATGACGACGTTGACCTTGCCGAAGTCGGCGACGACCTCGTCGGCGTGCTTGATGACCGCGTTGCGGTCGGTGACGTCGACCTCGTACGCGCGGGCCTCGGCGCCGGCCTTGCGGCACAGCTCGGCGGTCTCCTCGACGTTGGCGATGCTGCGTCCGGACACAGCCAGCCGGGCACCCTCGCGGGCGAGCTGGACCGCGAGCTCGCGGCCGATGCCGGCGCCGGCGCCGGTGATGACGACGACCTTGCCGTTGAAGTCCTTCATGGGTGTCTCTCCTTGTCGGTGCGCTCGGCGGCGGGTGCCTAGAGCGAGGTGAAGCCGCCGTCGGCGACGAACTCGGATCCGGTGCTGTAGCTGGACTCGTCGGAGATCAGGAACAGCACGAGGTTGGCGATCTCGACCGCCTCTGCCTGGCGGGCCAGGGGCTGGTGCTGGGCGCCCTCGTGCGACCGCGCGGAGTTGGCGGTCATCTCGGAGCGGGTGAAGCCCGGGTGCACGGAGTTGACCCGGATGTTGTCGGGGCCGAGCTCCTGGGCCGCGGTCTTGGTCATGCCGCGCACGGCCCACTTCGAGGCGACGTACCCGATGATCCGCGAGTACGCGATCAGGCCGCCGGTCGAGGAGATGTTGACGATCGAGCCGCCCACGCCGGCCACGGAGGCCCTGCGCAGCGAGGGGATCGCGGCCTTCATGCCGAGGAAGACACCGACCTGGTTGACGTCGATGACGCGGCGGTAGTCCGCCTCGCTGTGCTGCTCGATGGGGTCGACGTGCACGATGCCGGCGTTGTTGACCAGGCCGGACACCGGCCCGAAGGCGGCCTCCGCCTCGGCGATCGCCCGCTCCCAGCCGTCCTCGCTGGTCACGTCGAGGGCGACGTACGACGCCCGGTCGCCGAGCTCGTCGGCGAGCGCCTTGCCCTCGGCCTCCAGGACGTCGGCGATGACCACCCGCGCGCCCTCCTGCACGAGCCGGCGGACGCACGCGGCACCGATGCCACGCGAGCCGCCGGTGACGATGACGACCTTGTCGGCGACGCGGCCGGAAGCGGTATCGGGGGCAGGTGCGGACTGGCTTGTGATGGAGGTCATGACGGTAGGGAAGCCCCGCCGTCGACGCACTCGGCCGGGGATCCCGATCAGCGGGACCTTCGTGCCCAGACGGGTTCGCCGTCCATAACGTCCCAGCATCGGCAGGGCTCTCCGTCCCCGCCCCCACGAGCTCATGACCCAGCCCCACCACGAGGAGATCGAGATGACTGCGGTGCAGAACAGCACGGGCGCCGACGAGGTCCGCCACATCGAGTTCGAGGCCGCCCCCGCCCGGTTCGCCCGCGGCTGGCACTGCATCGGTCTCGAGAAGGAGTTCCGCGACGGAAGGCCGCACTCGATCCAGGCGTTCGGCACAAAGCTCGTCGTGTGGGCCGACAGCCAGGGCGACATCAAGGTCCTCGACGCGTACTGCCGCCACATGGGCGGCGACCTGTCGCAGGGATCGATCAAGGGCGACGAGGTCGCCTGCCCGTTCCACGACTGGCGCTGGGGCGGCGACGGCCGCTGCAAGCAGATCCCGTACTCGCGGCGGGTCCCGCTGCGTGCCCGCACCCGCACCTGGCACGCGATGACGCAGGACGGCCTGGTCTTCGTGTGGCACGACCACGAGGGCAAGGCCCCGATCCCCGAGCAGGCCATCCCTCTCATCGACGGCGGCCCGTCCGACCCGACCTGGACCGACTGGGCGTGGGCGAGCACGATCGTCAACACGAACTGCCGCGAGATCATCGACAACGTCGTGGACATGGCGCACTTCTTCTACGTGCACCACGCGTTCCCGACGTACTTCAAGAACACCTTCGAGGGCCACACGGCGACCCAGCTGCAGAAGGGCGTCAACCGCGACGACATGCGGCCCGCCGAGGTCGCCATCGGCGCCCCGAAGCGCCTGGGCAACACGTCGGTGGCGACGTACCACGGCCCGTCGTTCATGATCGACGACCTGATCTACCACTACGAGCACGGCGACACCCGCACCGTGCTGATCAACTGCCACTACCCGATCGACGAGAACTCCTTCATGCTGCTCTACGGCATCAGCATGCAGCGCCCCGAGGTCGAGGACGACGACCCGGCCGCCGCCGAGGCGCTGGCCGCGAAGATGGTCGCCACGGTCCGCCTCGGCTTCGAGCAGGACGTCGAGATCTGGAAGAACAAGACCCGGATCGACAACCCGCTGCTGTGCGAGGAGGACGGCCCGGTCTACCAGCTGCGCCGCTGGTACGAGCAGTTCTACGTCGACGCCGACCAGGTCACCCCCGAGATGACCGAGCGCTTCGAGTTCGAGCTCGACACCACCAAGCCGGTCGAGGCCTGGAAGCGCGAGGTCGAGGAGAACCTCGCCCGCCGCGCCGAGGCCGCCGCCGAGTCTGCCGCAGCGGTCCCCCAGCCCCAGGACGCCTGATGGGCGTGCGGCCGGACAACCGGCTGGCCGAGGCCCCGATGCACCCGCTGACGTGCACGTCGTGCGCCGCGCGGGTGCTGGTCCGCAAGGCCAGCTGGCAGCAGACCTCCGTCCAGTGGTCCGACGAGGCGATGGCCGCCTGCACCTCCTGGTCCCCCGGCTCCGCCATCAAGGGACTGCCGCCGGTCTGCGACCGGCTGCGCGAGAGCATCGGCCAGGCGGTCGTCGACGGCACGCTGCCGGTGCTGGCCCCGGAGGACGACTGACCCGACCGGTCAGACCAGCCGGTCGACGTACGCCACGACCCGGTTGAAGAGGGCGGTGACCGCGACCGGCGTGGTGATCCGCGAGGCCGGCGGCTCGGCGAGGTCGTGGAGGAGCGGGATCGCCTCGGCCACTCCCGCGCCGGCTGCCACGCCTGCCGCGACCCGGGCGGCGTCCCGCACGGCGACCGGGTCGACCGTCCACACCGCCTCGAAGACCCGCTCCCGGTCCGGTACGCCGGACTGCCCGGGCAGCTCCCACGCCGACAGGCACGCCGGGGAGTCCAGCGCGTCGCAGACGACCGCCCACTCGCGCCGCATCGGGGCGTCGGCTGCCAGGTCCACCCGCACCGGCCCGCGGTCCGCGCGGGCCCCGGGGTCCCACTCGTCGGCGAAGACCATCGCCGAGCGAGCGACCCGGGACAGCTCGGCCCAGCGTCCGGCTGAGGCCTCGTAGAACCTGCCGCGCTGGAAGGCGCCGAAGAGCACCGGATGGTCGGCGACCGCACAGCACTCGTCCTCGATCGCCCACGACAGCGCGATGAGCGTGGACTTCCGCAGCCGGTGCACCGCCAGCGTGGGGTGCCGCCGCCGCAGCTCCGCGAAGATCGACGGGGTCGCCGGCGCAGCGCTCGCCGCGGACTCGGCGATGGCCACCTCGAGCCGGACGCCGGCGGCCTTGCGCCGCAGGACCTGTCGGACGAGGTCGACGTCGTCCTCCGTGTAGCGGCGATGCCCGCTGGCCAGGCGGCGCGCCTCGGGGAACCCGTGCCGGGACTCCCACATCCGCAGCACGGCCGTGCTCACGCCCGCGCGGCGCGCGAGGTCGCCGATGGTCAGCTCGCCCTCGCGGCCCTCCTCGTCCGCGACGCCCGAGCCTGCCGGGGGTTGCGTCGCGTCGAGGTCCTGGTCCATGCTCATAGCCTAATCTTAAACAGATTGTTGATGTTCTTGTTTAGGCCAAGGGGAGATCCGATGAGCAAGGCGAACCCGTCCGACGCCGACCTGCGGCGCCTCCTCGTGCGCGCCGCGACCGGCGATGTCGAGGCCTTCCTCGATTTCTACGACGCGACCTGCGCCGTCACCTGGCGCCTGGAGCTGTGCCGCCACGGCGACCCCGCACTCGCGAAGGACTCGACGACCAGGAGGTACGTCGGCGCCTGGCTGCACGCCGCCGCTCAGGCCGGGTCGGGGCTGAGCGCGCGGGCGTGGTTGCTGAGCCTGTCGCCCGACCTGATGCCGCCCCTGTCCCGGACCGACGCCCTCCCGGTCGGCGCGTGATGGTCCCCGTCCTCGTCGTCGGCGGCGGTCTCGCCGGACTCGCGTGCGCGACCCGGCTGCACCGGGAGGGCGTTGCCGCGCTGGTGGTCGAAGCCGGCGACCGCGTCGGCGGGCGCGTGCGCAGCGACGTCGTGGACGGCTTCACGGTCGACCGCGGGTTCCAGGTGATCAACACCGCCTATCCCGCCCTGCGGCGAGCGGTCCGGCTACGGGACCTGGACCTGCGTCCCTTGCCGAGCGGGATCCGCGTCCGGCGGGGCGGACGGCTGCACGACCTGCCGCACCCGGCCTCCTCGCCGACCGCGCCCCTGCGCGCACTGGCGTCCTCCGCCACCGGGCTGCGCGGGAAGGCCGCACTCGCCCGGTACGCCGGCTCGGTGCTCGCCACCGACGCCGGCCGGCTCAAGCAGCGCCGCGACGTGACGGCCGGCGAGGCGTGGGCGACCCTGCCGACCGGCCTGGTGCGAGACGTCCTGGTGCCGTTCGTCTCCGGCGTGGTCCTCGAGGACGAGTTGACGACCAGCCGCGTGTTCACCGACCTGATGATGCGCATGTTCGCCACCGGCCGCTCGGCGGTGCCGTCGACCGGCATGCAGGCCCTCCCCCACGCCCTCGCCCGGCAGCTTCCGCCGGGCTCCGTACGGCTCGACAGCCCCGTGGCCGAGGTGCGGGCGGACCGGGTCACGCTCGCCGACGGCACCACCCTCGAGGCCCGCGCGGTCGTGGTCGCCACCGACCCCTGGACGGCGCCGTCCCTGGTGCCTGCGCTGGGCACGGCGCCGCAGCCGCGCGGCGTGACGACCTTCTGGTTCGCGGCCCGCCCGTGGCAGGGACTGGACGGGACGCTCGCCGTCGACGCGGACGGCTCGGGCGTCACCAACTCGGTGGTCCTCACGGCGTCGGCACCGTCGTACTCGAACGACGGGCGGGCACTCGTGGCCACCTCGGTGCTGCACACCGACGGCCGGGCGCGAGTGGACGCCGCCACCGCGCGACGCACCGCCGCCACGCTGCACCATGCTCCCGACGACGACTGGGACCTGGTCGCCACGCACGACGTCCCGTTCGCGCTGCCGTCCATGACCGCCCCGCACCCGCTGCGCCGGCCGGCGTACCTGCCCGGCGCCGGGGTGTGGGTCGCGGGCGACCACCGCGACACCAGCTCGATCCAGGGCGCACTGGTCTCCGGCGACCGGGTCGGCCGTTCCGTGCTCCGACGCCTGGCCACCGCCTCCCGGCCGGGCGCTCCGGACCGGAGCAGCCGGTGAACGGTTCCGGGGCACCCGTCCTGGTCGCCGGCGGCACCGGGTTCGTCGGCAGTCGCCTGGTCGCCGCGCTGGTCGAGCAGGGTCACGACGTCCGCGTGATGACCCGGCACCCCGACCGGTACGACGGCCCCGGGACGGCCGTGCGCGGCGACGTCAGCGATCCCGCCACGCTCGACGGACCGCTCGACGGCTGCACGGCGGCGTACTACCTGGTCCACTCGCTCGGCCGCACGGACTTCGAGACCCGCGACGCCCGGGCGGCGGAGGCCTTCGGCACCCGCGCCGCACGCGCCGGGCTGGGGCAGCTCGTCTACCTCGGTGGGCTCGGCAAGGACGGCGACGACCTGTCCGCCCACCTGCGCAGCCGCCGCGAGGTCGAGTCCCTCCTCGGCGCCGGCGGCGTCCCGGTCACCGTGCTCCGGGCCGGCATCGTGGTCGGGCACGGTGGCATCTCGTGGGAGATCACCCGCCAGCTCGTCGAGCACCTGCCGGCGATGGTGACGCCACGGTGGGTGCGCACCCGCACCCAGCCGATCGCGGTCGCCGACGTGGTCCGCTACCTGGTCGGGGTACTCGGCCGTCCGGACGCCGCGGGACGGGTGTTCGAGATCGGCGGACCGGACGTGCTCGAGTACGCCGAGATGCTCGAGCGAGTCGCTGCGGTCGAGGGGCGCCGACTGCCGATCGTGCCGGTGCCCCTCCTGACCCCGGGCCTGTCGTCGCGGTGGCTGGCCCTGGTCACCGACGTCGACGTGCGCGCCGGACGCAACCTCGTGGACTCGATGGTCAACGAGGTCGTGGTCACCGACACCAGCGTGCGCGACGTCGTACCGTTCCAACCGATGACGTACGACGACGCGGTCCGGATGGCCCTCATGGAGCGGGCCGCAGCCCGATGAGACGCGCCCTCCGGTGGGACCGCCTGGTGCCGAAGCCGCTCTCGCACGTCGCCGTGGCCGAGGTGCTCGAGACGTCGTCGGTACGCCGCCGCCGGCGGCGAGTCGTCGGCGCGACGGCCCTGGCGGGCGCCGGGCTGCTCGGAGCCTCCCTCTCCACGCGGCCCGGCTCGAGGGAGTTCTACCTGTCCACCGCCTCCGTGGCCGGCGTGTGGACCGTGGGCGGCCTGGCCTCGGGGCCCCTGCACCGGGGCTGGATCGAGAACCGGGACGCGACGCTGCGCCGCCCCGTGCTCACCCCGGTCGCGACGGGCGTCGCGGCCTTCGGCCTGTTCTACGCCGCAGCGCTCGTCGCGCGCCGGGTTCCCGTCCTGGGCGAGGCGGTGGCCCGGGTGCTCCGTTTCGCCGACGAGGGCGACGACCGCCTCGTACTGGCGACCACCCTCGCCAACGGCGTCGGCGAGGAGGTGTTCTTCCGTGGTGCGCTCTACGCCGTGCTCGGCGACCGGAGCCCCGTCCTGTCCTCGACCGCGGTCTACGCCGTGGCGACCTCGACGACCCGCAATCCCGCCCTCGTCCTGGCCGCCGGCGTGATGGGCACCCTCTTCGGGCTGCAGCGGCGCGCGTCCGGCGGCATCCAGGCCCCGCTCATCACGCACGCGACGTGGTCGGCGCTGATGCTGCGTTTCCTGCCTCCGTTGTTCCGCGGCCGAGGCCTCTCGCTAGGCTCGGTCCGGGCCGTTAGCTCAGTTGGTAGAGCACCGGACTTTTAATCCGAGGGTCGTCGGTTCGAGCCCGACACGGCCTACCCAGATCACTGCTGCCGCGCGCACTCCGCGCACAGCCCGACCAGCTCCACCGTGTGGCTCACCTCGGTGAACCCGTGCTCGTCGGCGACGGCGTGCGCCCACTTCTCGACCGCGGAGCCGGTGATCTCGACGGTGCGGCCGCAGGAGCGGCAGACCAGGTGGTGGTGGTGCGAGTCGCTGCAGCGGCGGTACGTCGCCTCGCCCGCCGGGTTGTGGCGCACGTCGACGTCGCCGGTCTCGGCCATGGCCTGCAGGGTGCGGTAGACGGTGGCGAGCCCGACCTTGTCGCCGGTACGACGCAGGGTGTCGTGGATCTCCTGCGCGCTCTGGAAGTCCGCCGCGCGGGCGAGTGCGTCGGTGATCGCGCGGCGCTGGCGGGTCGGCCGGAGTGCGCTCGGGCGCGCGTCGGTGTCGGGCACCGGGCCTCCTGGGGCAGTCGACTGGGAATCAGTCTCAAATCTACCGTGCTGGCGGGGAGAGCCATGCAGACATGGCCCGTTCGGACCACCCGGACGGGACCGGCGGACCGACGACGACCGGGACCCACCCCCGGTACCCTGACCGCGGGAGAGGGAACAGAGAGGACTCGCTCGTGGGGAGCAAGGACGAGTTCGGTCCGGACACGGAGAGCATCCGCGCCTGGCTGGACAAGCGGGGCACCTATGCCCGGGACGCGCGGGTCGTCGGCGCACCCCGGGGCGGCGCCCCGTCGGTCGCCCCCACGCCCCCTCCCCCCGTGCCCGGTACGACGCCCCAGGGCCGCGCCGACTCCCTCCGGGCCGGGCGCTCGGTGCTCGAGGCCCTCGGCGTCGAGTCGCCGCCCGAGCCGCCGTCACGGATCGCGCAGGCCGGCGGGCTCGACAGCACCGACCTGGGCCGCTCGGTCGTGGAGGCGCTGCGCGCCGACATGCCGCGGAAGCCGAGGCCCGCGGCCCCGGCGCCGGCCCCCTCGCCGCCGGCCGCGCCCGTTCCCGTCGAGGTCCCCGCCGAACCGGTGCGCCCGACCCCGCCCCCGCGCGTGCGCAGCAACCCCGAGGTCAAGCACGGCCGCTGGACCGAGCCCGAGGACAACCTGACCGCGCTCAACGCGAGCACCGACGCGCAGTTCCCGGTGCGCGGCGGGGTCCGCCGCGTCCTCTCGTGGGTACTGCTGGTCGTGCTGGCCGGCACCGCCGTGGCGTCGTACGCCGCCGCGAAGGAGCCGACCACCGCCTCCATCGGCGTGGCCGCCACCCTCGGGTTCCTGCTGCTCGTCGTGTGGGCGGTGCGCGCCGGCTGCACGACCACCGAGCTCGCCGTGCGCCGCGGTCAGCTCTCGATCAAGCGCAACGGACAGACCGAGCTGGTCGACCTGGCCAGCCCCTACACACCGGTCGCGATCGTCGGCGAGCCGGGCGAGCGCCGCTGGACGGTGCTGATCGAGCGCGAGGGCCTGCCGCTGGTCGTGGTCACCCGCTCGATGGTCGACCCGCACTGGTTCACGACCGTGCTCTACCGGCTGCGCCCCGGACTGCGCCCGGACGCCGACGCCGTCAGCCGGCCGTAGCGCCGCCGCAGGCGATCCAGTACCGCAGCTTCCCGTGCCGCTCGTCCTCGAGCACCCCGCCGCCGGCCTCGATGGTGCGCCGCGACGCGGCGTTGTCGAGGTCGCAGGTGACCAGCACCCGCTCGATCCCGAGCCCGGCCGCGGCGCGGACACCGAGAGCGAGCGCCCGGGAGGCGTGCCCGCGGCGCCGGGCGGACGGCCGGACGGCGTACCCGATGTGTCCGCCCTCCTCGAGGAGCCAGTCGTTGAGGACGTGGCGCAGGTGGAGGAAGCCGAGGACCTCGTCGTCGGGCCCGCCGTCGCCGTCGGTGATCCAGAAGTACGTCGAAGGGACCCGCGTCCCGTCGAGGTCGGCGGTCGACGTCAGCTCGGTCATCGCGACGTACGCCGCGCAGCCGGCCTCGGTCGGCACGGGGGCGCCGTCGAGGTTCCAGTGGCCAGAGCCGTGCATCTCGTCGGTCCCGCCGAAGTCCTCGATCATCGCCGCCCAGGACTGCCAGCGGGCGACGTCGGGCGGCACGAGGGCGGTCATGGCTCCCATCCCACCATCCCGGTCAACGGGTTTCCGCACCGGCATAACGAGAACGTGTTCTACTCTGACGGGCATGAACTGGCACCTCCCCGACACCGACGAGACGCCCGCCGCCGAGGTGGAGCGGGAGGCCGCCGTGTGGCGCCCGCTCGCCGAGGCCGCCCGGGAGCTGGTCGACCTGTGTGTGATGTCGGACGTCGAGGAGGACGAGGTACGCGCCGCCCGGGCCGACGTCGAGGCGGCGGTGGCCCGGCTGCGGAAGGTACGGCGCACCCAGACGCTCGGACAGCAGCACCTCACCGCCGGCCGGCGCCGCCCGTGGGGCAACCCGGTCATCGGGCTGCGCAACCCGATCGCCCCGCCGTTGCAGGTCGTGAGCGACGCGACCGGCCGCGCGGAGACGGACTTCCACTGCGGGGCGGCGTACGAAGGACCACCGGGGCTGGTGCACGGCGGCGTGGTGTCCCTGATCCTCGACCAGATCCTGGGGCACGCCGTGGGCGCGGCGGGCCGCCCGGGCATGACCGGCACCCTGACGATCGTGTACCGGCAGGGCACGCCGCTCGGCGACCTGCGCGCCGAGGCGTGGATCGACCGCGAGGACGGCATCAAGACCTGGGCGAAGGCCCGGATGATCGGCCCCGACGGCGTCACCGCCGAGGCCGAGGGGGTGTTCATCCTGCCGCGCCACATCCGGGAGCGGCTCGCCTGACCTGTCAGGCGATCCGTGCAGCCGGCGTCAGCCGCCGACCTTGACCCCGCGCTTGTTCTCGTCGGACAGGCGCGCCTCCTCGGCGGCCACCTCCTCGAGCTCGGCGCGGCGCACCGCCTCGTCGTACTCACCGGGCTCGGAGACCAGGTCCGTCGCACCGCGGGCGAGCCGCTGCAGCGCCACCCGGGCGAAGATCTGCTGCTCGGTCGACGTGCGCTCGGAGCGGCCCTTGCCGATGAACGAGACGAACCAGTGCATCACCGCGGTGACCCGGTTCTTGAAGCCGGTGATGTAGAAGAGGTGCACGACCAGCCACATCAGCCAGGCCAGGATGCCGGTGAGCCGGAGCTTGCCGACCATCGCCACCGCGCGGAAGCGGCTGATGATGGCCATCGAGCCCTTGTCGAAGTACTTGAACGGCGGCTGGGCGGGCTTGCCCTGGATCCGGCCCTCGATCTCCTTGGCGGCGTACTTCGCGCCCTGGATCGCCACCTGCGCGACACCCGGGAGGTTGTCGAGCGAGATCATGTCGCCGACCACGAACACCTCCGGGTAGCCCGGGAGGGTGAGGTCGGGGTTGACCGAGATCCGGCCGGCGCGGTCGAGCGGGGCACCGGTCTGCTCGGAGAGGGTCTTGCCGAGCTTGTTGGCCTGCACGCCGGCGGCCCACACCTTGGTGACCGCGTTGATGCGCTCCTCGGAGCCGTCCTTGTACTTCACGGTCAGGCCGCGCTCGTCGACCTGGGAGACCAGCGCGCCGAGCATGACCTCGACGCCGAGCTTCTCGAGCTTCTCCTGGGTCCACTGGCCGAGCTTGTGTCCGAACGGCGGAAGCACCTGGGGCGCCGCGTCGACCAGGATGACCCGCGCGTGGCGGCTCGAGATCGCGCGGAAGTCGCGGGTCAGGGTGCGGTGGGCGAGCTCGGCGATCTGCCCGGCCATCTCGACACCGGTCGGGCCGGCCCCGACGACCACGAAGGTCAGCAGGTGGTCGACGTTCTCGCCGCGGGAGGCGCCGAGCTCGGCCATCTCGAAGGCGCCGAAGATCCGGCCGCGCAGCTCGAGGGCGTCGTCGATGCTCTTCATGCCGGGAGCGAACTCGGCGAAGTGGTCGTTGCCGAAGTACGACTGGCCGGCGCCGGCGGCGACGATCAGGGAGTCGTACGGCGTCACGAGCTCGCGGCCCAGGACGTGGGAAGTGACCTGGCGGTTCTCGAGGTCGATGCCGGTGACCTCGCCCAGCAGGACCTGGGCGTTCTTCTGGTTGGCCAGCACCTCACGGGTCGGTGGGGCGATCTCGCCCTCGGAGAGGATGCCGGTCGCCACCTGGTAGAGCAGCGGCTGGAAGAGGTGGTGGGTCGTCTTCGCGATCATCGTGACGTCGACGTCGGCCTTGCGCAGCTGCTTGGTGCCGAAGAGGCCACCGAAGCCGGAGCCGATGACGACGACCTGGTGACGGTCGGAACGCGGGACGATGATGCGATCGGGCAGGTCGGGCTGGGTGTCGCCTGCTGCCATGGCTTCCTCCTGGAGCACCTCGGATGACGACGGATGACGTCCTCTGGGGCCCATCATTCCGCGTCGCCTGCACGACCCCCAACCCGAGGTCAAGGTCTGGTCGGTCACATCCCTCCCGGACCGTCACCAAACGACCTCGCGGAGGTTGGTTTAGTTGTCAACCGGGTGGGGTATCGCACCCGGGAACGCCACCCCCATCCACCGGACATCGACCACAACACTCGGGCCGCGACACCGGAAGGTTCCTCCGTGCAGCACCGGCAGACCCTGGACCTGGCCCCCGGGCCACGCATCGTGCACGACGCACGACGCTGGGTCGTCCAGACCTGCGGTCAGCTCGGGCGCACCGACCTCGCCGACTGCGCCGAGCTCGCGGTCTCCGAGCTGGTCACCAACGCGGTCCTCCACGGCACCGCGCCGATCCGGCTCCAGGTCCGCGGCACCGCCGACCACCCGCGGTTCGAGGTGCACGACGCCTCCGTGATCCCGCCGCAGCCGGTGAGCCAGGCGGGCGGCTTCGACCTCGACGCCTTCGACCTCGACGCCTTCGACGCGCTCGACGAGGACCAGCTGGCCGCGCTGACCACGGTCGGCCGCGGCCTCGACATCGTCGCCCGCGCCTCCGCCGCGTGGGGCGCCGAGATCGACGAGGACGGCAAGGCGGTCTGGTTCGAGCCCGCCCCCGAGCTGTCCGAGACCGGCGGTGCGCCGTACCAGCAGACCCACAGCATGCCGTCGCTGGCCGCCGACCACACCCGCGTGGGCGAGGTCGGCGTCCAGATCAACGGTGTCCCGATCGGCCACTTCGGGCGCTTCCAGCGCCACTACCGAGACCTGAGCCGCGAGATCCGGCTGCTCGCCCTGGCCCACGAGGACGACTACCCGTTGGCGAAGGTCCTCTCCGAGCACTTCGACGCCCTCGAGCGGCCGCTTCGCGCCAACATGGGGCGCGAGCAGGTCGACAAGGCGCACGCCGACGGGCGCGAGTCGATCGACCTGCGGCTGCGGATGCCGCGGGAGACCGCCCGGCAGATCGGCGGCCTGATCGACCTGCTCGACGCGGCCGACGAGTTCTCCCGGGCCCAGCGGCTGCTCACCGCGCCGCGCACGGCCGAACAGCGCTCCTTCCAGATCTGGTTCCTCGGCGAGTTCCGCCGCCAGTCGGTCGGCGCCCCGCCGGTGGCCTGGCAGGGCAGCGGCACCAGCTCCGGCTCGCGCCCCAGCCTGCAGGCGTGACCTCAGCCTCGCCGCGCGATCGTCAGGCGTAGCCGAGGTCGTGCAGCCGGGCGTCGTCGATCCCGAAGTGGTGGGCGACCTCGTGCACGACGGTGATCCGGACCTCGTCGGCCAGGTCCGCCTCGTCCTCGCACATGTCGAGCAGCGGGCCGCGGAACAGGAAGATCCGGTCGGGCAGATGCGGCTCGAAGCCGCCGCCGCGCTCGGTGAGCGCGACGCCGTCGTACAGGCCGAGCAGGTCGTCGGGCTCCCCCTCGGGCGGCTCGTCCTCGACGAGCACCACCACGTTGTTGACCAGCCGGGCCAGCTCCTCGGGGATGTCGTCGAGGGCGCGGTCGACGAGGGCGTCGAAGTCCTCGGGGCTCATCTCGACAGGCACAGCGCCATTGTGCCGGGACTCACCCAGCCCGGGCGTGGGGTTGGGGCCCCGCGCCTCGCGGCCGGAGGCCGCCAAAAACACACCAGGCGACCTGGTCTGCGATCTCCGCAGACGCAAGCCGCCTGAGTCCCGCGGCCGGAGGCCGCCAAAAGCACACCAGGCGACCTGGTCTGCGATTTCCGCAGACGCAAGCCGCCTGAGTCCCGCGGCCGGAGGCCGCCAAAAGCACACCAGGCGACCTGGTCTGCGATTTCCGCAGACACAAGCCGCCTGAGACTGGCGACCCTGACGAGACTCGAACTCGCGACCTCCGCCGTGACAGGGCGGCGCGCTAACCAACTGCGCTACAGGGCCAGTCGCTCACTCCGCTTTCGCGTGGTGAAGCGGATGGAACTCTAACCCATCCTCCTCCGCGACTCCCAATCGGGAGCCACCTCGGCGGACGAGCCGCACCCCCAACCGGATTCGAACCGGCGTACCCGCCGTGAAAGGGCGGTGTCCTAGGCCGCTAGACGATGGGGGCCCACCGTGGAGGACGAAGCCTCCGCAGCGCGGGCCAGCATAGTGCCCGGCGCCTCGCGCCCGCTCATCGAGAGCCCCGGACCAGCCGCAGCTCGCGGCCCTCGGGCTCGTGCCGCTCGACCCCGTCGGGCGCGAATCCCTGGCGGCGGTAGAAGGCCAGGGCGCGGTCGTTGCCCGCCAGCACCCACAGGTACGCCGGCCGGTCGGCCAGGGTCGCGGCCAGCATCCGGTGCCCGAGCCCGTGTCCCCACCAGGCGGCGCGGACGTAGAGGGCCCACAGCTCCTCGGCCAGGTCGAGGTCGGCGTCGCGGCCCGGCCCCACGGACACGAAGCCGACCAGCTCGCCGTCGTGCACGGCCACGGTCGTGGCCGCGGGCGAGGTCGCGGCGGTCCGCCGCCAGCGCTCGGTGCGCCCGTCGAGGTCGGCGCGACGCTCGGCGAGGATCGACTCGGGCACGAGTCCGGCGTACGCCTCGTCCCAGACGGCGACGTGGAGGCGGGCCATCGCGGGTGCGTCGTCGGTCGAGAGGGGGCGGAGCACGACGCCCGACAGGTCCGGCACCGTGCCAGCCTAGGCGGCCGGCGTCCACAGGTGCCCGCCACTTTCGTACCTCGGCACACCCTCCGGTAAGGTGGGCGACTGCTTGGGCAGGTAGCTCAGTTGGTACGAGCGATCGCCTGAAAAGTGATAGGTCGGCGGTTCGACCCCGCCCCTGCCCACAAGCAACGAGACCCCCGCCGGGTGACCGGCGGGGGTCTCGTCGTCTACAGCCCGGGACGCCGGGGCCACCAGAACCGGTCGCCGAGGCGGAGCGCGATCGCCGGGACGAGGACCGTGCGGACCACCAGCGTGTCCAGCAGGACGCCGACGCAGATGACGATGCCCAGCTGGGCGAGCACGACGAGCGGCAGCACGCCGAGGACCGCGAACACGGCGGCGAGCAGTACGCCGGCGCTGGTGATGACGCCGCCGGTGGAGCCGAGGGCGCGCAGCATGCCCTCGCGGGCGCCGTACCGCTCCGCCTCCTCGGCGGCGCGCGCCACGAGGAAGATGTTGTAGTCGACGCCGAGGGCGACCAGGAACAAGAACGCCTGCAGCGGCACGCCCACGTCGAGCCGGTCGAAGCCGAACACCGAGCTGCTGAGCACCCAGCCCGCACCGAGTGCGGCGAGGTAGGTGGCGACCACGGTCAGCACGAGCACGACGGGCGCCACGACCGAGCGCAGGAGCAGGCCCAGGGCCAGGAGCACGACGACCAGGATCAGGGGCAGCACGAGGGCCCGGTCGTCCCGCGTGGCGGCGTCGGAGTCCACGTCCTGGGCATCGGTCCCGCCGACCAGCGTCGCGGGGAGGTCCGCGAGAGCGGCGCGGAGCGAGCGCACGTCCTCGCGTGCCTGCGGGGTGCCTGGCGCATGGTCGAGCACGACGTCGAGGCGAGTGAGCCCGTCGTGCTCGCCGGCCGGTCGGACGGTGTCCACGCCCGGCGCGGACTCGGCCGCAGCGACCACCGCGGCCACGTCGCCCCGGGTGAGCACGACGGCGGGGTCGGTGCTCCCGGCCGGGAACGACTCGGCGAGCCGGGCCGCGGCCGCGATCGACTCGGGGGTGTCGATGAACTGGTCGGCCTCGGACAGGCCGCTGCGGATGCCGAGGATCCCGCCGGCGAGCAGGGCGAGCAGTACGACGGCCGCCGCCGCGGCGCCGAGCGGGCGTCGCGCCACCACGTCGCCGACGCGACGCCACACCGACCGTCCCTCCGACGCAGGGGCCTGGCCGACCACGGGGCGGCGCGGCCAGAAGATCCCCCGCGGGAAGGCCACCAGGGCCAGCGGCAGCACGACCAGCACTGCGAGCGCCGCGACGACCACGCCGATGGCGCACGCCAGGCCGAGCCCCCGGGTGGTGGGGAACGCCGAGAGGAGCAGCGCGAGCAGGGCCACGACGACGGTGGTGGCGCTGGCCGCCACTGCCTCTGCGGTCCGCCGCCACGCGCGCACCATCGCCTCCGGACGACTCGCGGTGCCATGCAGCTCGTCGCGGTAGCGGGAGATCAGGAGCAGGGCGTAGTCCGTCCCCGCCCCGAAGACGAGCACGGACAGGATGCCGGTCGTCGACTGGTCGAAGGCCACCCCGAGCGCGGTGAGCCCGTGGGTCGCAGCCACGGCCGCGAGGCGATCCGCGATCCCGACCACGCTCAGCGGCACCAGCCACAGGAAGGGCGAGCGATAGGTGATGATCAGCAGCAGGGCCACCACCGAGGCGGTCACCGCCAGCAGGGTGACGTCCGCACCGTCGAAGACCTGTGCGAGATCGCCCTGGATCGCCGCAGGACCGGTCACCTGGGCCCGGACGCCGTCGGGCAGTCCCGTGCGCAGTGCCTTGCGCAGTGCCTCGACGTCATCTGCCAGCACGGCCGCGTCGGTGCTCTCCATCGACACGATGCCGACCAGCGCCGTACCGTCCTGCGCCGGCTGCAGCGCAGCGACCGCGGTGTCGCCCGCCGCTCGCTCGAAGACCTGCCCGAGACTCGCCCGGCCTGCCGCGTCGATCGCCTCGTCGGCGGAGAAGAGCACGACCGCCACCTGGCCGTCGCCGGAGGGGAAGTCCTCCAGCAGCCGGACGACCTGGGTCGAGTCGTAGCCGTCGGGCAGCTGGTCGGCTGCGCCGCGGTCCACCGGCGCCGTCCCGACCGCCCCGATGAGGGCACCGCCCACCAGCAGGTAGAGGACAGGGAGGATCCAGGCGACCCGAGGGCGGAGAATGCCTCGGAGTCGAGTGTCCACCGGAGATACTTCCATGATGGAAGGATATGCACATGTCCCCCACGGGTGAACAGCCCGCCGGCGTCCGCGTCCCGGTGTTGGTCCAGCAGCTCTCCTACGAGCTCACCCGGTTCTCGCACCTCTTCGCCCACCGCCACGGCCTGCACCCCACGGACGTCGACGCCCTCGCGCACCTCCACCAGGCCGCGATGCGCCACGACGCGATGACGCCCAGCTCGCTGGCGCGCTCGATCGACCTCAGCCAGCCGGCGACCACCGCGCTCCTGCGCCGCCTCGAGGCGAGCGGTCACGTCGAGCGCCGCCCCGACGACGCCGACGGGCGCCGGCAGCTGCTGTCCCTCACCGACAACGCCCGGGAGGTGGCCAGCACCTTCTTCGGCCCCCTGGCCGGCGCCCTGCGCGACTCGTTGGCCGACCTCGACGACGCCGAGATCGCGGTGGTGGAGCGCTGGCTGGCCGGCGCCAGCCACGCTGCCGGTCGCCTGGCCGACGAGCTCGCCGGGACCGAGCCGGCGGACCGCTGACACAGGACGAGGCCCCCGCCGGGACTCGTGGCGGGGGCCTCGTGCTCGGGTGACGCTGCCGGTCAGCCGACCAGGCGGCTCTCGCGGTCGTAGTTGCGTCCGAGGAAGGACGGCTGCCGCGCCCAGCGGAACGCGAAGACCATCACGAGCAGGGTGGCGACGTACGGCAGCATCAGCACGAACTGGTGCGGAATGCCGATGCCGGCGACCTGGGCCCGCAGGGCGAGTACCTCCATGCCGGCGAAGAACGCCGCGCCGGCCACCACGAGGTGCGGCCGCCAGCCTCCGAGGAACGCCAGCGCGATCACCAGCCAGCCGCGGCCGGCGACCATGCCCTCGGTGTAGAGCCCGGTGTAGACCATCGGCAGGTACGCGCCGGCCATGCCGACCAGGCCGGAGCCGACGACGGTGGACCAGGTCCGGGCCCAGGTGACGTTGATGCCGAGGCTGTCGGCGGCCTTCGGGTTCTCGCCGATCGAGCGGAACGCGAGACCGCTGCGGGTGCGGTACATGAACCAGTAGATCGCGGCCGAGATGAGGAAGGCCGCATAGACGACCAGGTCGTGGTCGAACAGCACCTCCCCCACGAACGGGATGTCCGAGAGCAGTGGGATCGGCTTGTCCTGCAGGGTCGGGATCAGCGGCGGCTCGAGGGTGACGCCGATGACCTCGCGGTAGAGGAGACCGGCGGCGCCCAGTGCGGCGAAGTAGAGCGCGAGGCCGACGACGAACTGGTCGAGGCGCAGCTGCGTGGTCATGTAGGCCAGCACCAGGCCGAAGACGCCGGCGATCGCGAACGCCGCCGCCATGCCGACGGTGTTGCTGCCGACCTTGAAGCTGACCAGGAAGCCGACCGCCGCGCCGAGGACCATCAGGCCCTCCTGCGAGACGTTGAAGACGCCCGCCCGACCGCTGAGGACGGTGCCCTGCGCCGCGAGCAGGAAGGGCACCATCGCCGGGATCATCAGCGTCAGGAACTCGGTGATCTCACCCATGTCAGTTCCTCCTGAGCTTCGCGCGGGCGATATCGGACAGGAGCAGGAAGAGCAGGATCAGCGCCTCGATGATGAGCACCATCTCGACGGGCACCTGCGCGGTGCGCTGCATCGAGCCCGCGCCGACCTCGAGCACCGCGATGCCGAAGGCGATGAACGGCAGCGCGAGCATGCTGCCGCGCGCCATCAGGCCGACGATGATGCCGAGGATCAGGAAGTTCGACTGCATCCCCTCCAGCATCTTGCCGTGCACGCCGGCCACCTCGATCGCGCCGGCCAGGCCGGCGACGGCGCCACCGACCACGAGGCCCGCACCCGCGAGCCGCGAGGTCCGGATGCCGTGCACCTGCGCGGCCCGCAGGTTGGCGCCGACCGCGCGCATCTCGAAGCCGGTCGACGTCCGCCGCATGAACACGGCGATCACGACGACGAGGACCACGGTCAGCAGGACACCCGCGTGCATGGGCGGCGCCTGGCCGATGCCGGGCAGCAGAGCGCCCTCGCCGACCGGGGTGGTGGCCGGGTGCCCGGCGCCGCGGTCGGGCCAGACGTGGCTGGCGACGTAGTCGATCAGCTGGAACGAGATGAAGTTCAGCACGACGGTGCTGAGGATCTCGTTGACCTGGAACTTCGTCATCAAGAAGGCGGCGATCCCAGCCCAGACCGCGCCGGAGAGCGCACCCGCGACCAGGACGCACGGCAGCAGCACGACCATCGGGAGGTCGGACCACAGGATGCCGAGGGCCACGCCGCCGGTCGCGCCGACCAGGAGCTGGCCCTCGGCGCCGATGTTGAACTTGCCGGTGGCCAGCGGGATCGCGAAGGCGTAGGCGCACAGCAGGACCGGCACCCACTTGTGCAGGGTCTCGATGGTGCCGAACCTGGTGTTGAAGCTGGTGGTGAGCACCGACTCGAACGCGGCGAACGGGTCTCGGCCGATGGCGGCGATGACCAGGCCGCCGACGACGAAGGCGAGGACCACGGAGACGACGTACGGCACCACCAGCCAGAGCGCCTCGGCGAGCCGGGACGGCCGCCTCGAGGCGCCGTCCGGCGGGGCGGACGGTGGGGCGGTGAGGGTGTCAGACACGGGCTTCTCCCAGTCCAGTCATGCTGCGGCCGACCTCGTAGGCGTCGACCGACCCGTGCTGCCACTCCCCCGCGCGCGACCCCTGGTAGAGCGCGATCACCCGGTCGGACAGGGCGATCACCTCGTCGAGGTCCTCCGAGATGAGGAGGACGGCGCAGCCGGCCGCGGTGGCCTTCCGCACCTGCTGGTACACGAATCGCGTCGAGCCGATGTCGAGGCCGCGGGTCGGGTTGTGCAGGATCAGCATCCGAGGCTGCCGGGCGAAGGCCCGGGCCAGGATGACCCGCTGGATGTTGCCGCCGGACAGGTCGCCGACCAGCGTGCCCGGGCCGTTGGCGCGCACCGAGAACTCGGCGATGGCATCCACGGCCCGCTGCTTCGCGGCACCCCAGTCGATCAGCCCGCGCTTGCGGACCTGGGCGCTGCGCTGCGAGCCGAGCACCAGGTTCTCCGTGATGCTCGCGGTCGGCAGGATGCCGTCGCGGTGCCGGTCCTCCGGCACGTAGGCGACGCCGTGGCCCAGCCATGCCGCGGTCGGCAGCCCGACCATGGCGCGGCCGGTGACCTCGACGCTGCCCGAGCGCACCGGGCGTACGCCGGCCAACGCCTCGGCGAGCTCGACCTGGCCGTTCCCGGCGACACCGGCGATGCCGACGATCTCGCCCTCACGCAGCTCCAGCTCGAAGCCGCGGACCAGCTCGTGGCCCTGGTCGTTGGCGACGACAAGGTCGCGAACGGCGACCGCGGTCGTCGTACCGACGGCGGACAGGTCCACCTCGACCTGGGTCGCATCGACCGCCCCGAGCGCCGCGTCGACCGCGGCGCCGGGGTCGGTCGTGCTGCCGACCATCTTCTCGGCGAGGTGCTCGGCGTCGGTGTCCGCGCGCTCGATCGTCTCGACCCGGCGGCCGTCGCGCATCACCGTCATCCGGTCGCAGACGCTGAGCGTCTCGCGGATCTTGTGGGTGATGAGCACGACGCTCATCCCGTCGTCGACCATCGCCCGCATCGAGCCGAACAGGTCGTCGACCTCCTGCGGGGTGAGGTTGGTCGTCGGCTCGTCGAGGATGAGCAGCTTCGCCCCGCGGTAGAGCGCCTTGAGGATCTCCACCCGCTGGCGTACGCCGACCGGCAGGTCCTCGACGACGGCATCGGGGTCGACGGTGAGCCCGAACCGTTCGCTGAGCTCGCGGATCCGCGCCTTCGCGTCGGACAGGTCGAGCCGCAACGGGCCGGGGACGTCGGTGCCGAGCACGATGTTCTCGGTGACGGTGTAGTTGTCGACCTGGAGGAACGTCTGGTGGACCATGCCGACCCCGGCGGCGATGGCGTCCTTCGGCGAGCCGATGCTGACCGGCCGGCCGTCGAGGAGCACCTCGCCGGCGTTGGGCCGGTAGAGCCCGTAGAGGACGTTCATCAGAGTGGTCTTGCCGGCGCCGTTGCCGCCGAGCAGGCCGTGGACCTCGTTGCGCCCGACCACCAGGTCGACGGCGTCGAGCGCCGTCACCGGGCCGAAGGTCTTGACGATCCCCCGCATCTCCAGACGCGGGTCCTCCATGGTCACTTCACCTCGGACTGGTCGAGCGCGACCTCGATCGAGCCGTCGGAGATGCCGGCGACGGCCTTCTCGACCTCGGCCTTCACCTCGGCGGGCACGTTGTCGCCCACGTCGACGCTGGCGCCCTGGCCGAACCCGATGACGTAGTGGCCCTTGGTGGTGCCCTTGTCGATGTCGGCGAGGATCTCGGTCAACGGGTGCACGAAGTCGTAGAGGACGGTGGCGGCGTAGTGCTCGGGACCGTTCTGCGACTTGTCGGTGTACTTGACGGTCACCCAGGCCGAGCCGGGGTCGGTGTCGTTGACGGCCTTGAACGCACCGACCACACCGAGGTTGAGCGAGGTGACGACGACGTCCGCGCCGCCGGAGATGAGCTGGCTGGTGAGCTGCTGCGCCTTGACCGTGTCGTTGAAGTCGCCGCTCCACACGGGGGTCAGCTCCACGTCCTTGCCGCTGTCGCCGATCGCCTGCTCGACGGCGTGGACCTCGGAGTAGGAGAACGGCAGGCTGAGACCGCCGAGGTAGCCGACCTTGCCGGACTTGGTGAGGTTCGTCGCGAGCACGCCGAGCGGGTAGAAGACGGTGTGGAAGTTGCGGTCGATGACCCAGACGTTCTCCGGCTGGCCCTCGGGCTCACCGTCGAACTCGCCGATGAAGCGGACGTCCGGGTTCTGCTTCGCGATCTTCGAGGTGGCCTCGTAGAACTGCGAGCCGTGCGTCCAGATCACGTTGAAGCCGTCGGCGACGTACTCCTGCAGGACGCGCTCGATGTCGGGCACCGCGACGCTCTCGGAGTACGACACCTCGGCGCCGTCCTTCTCGGCCGCCTTGAGCGCCTCGAGGCCGAGGGCGTTGTAGTCGGCGTCCGTGGTCGGGCCGGAGAAGATCGCGGCGATCCTCACCTTTCCGTCGCCGGAGCCGCCGCCGTCGCCGCCTCCACAGCCGGCCGCGACCAGCAGGACGGCCGTCAGGGCCGCCAGAAGTCGAATGAGTCCGCGCATGGTGCCACCTCTTCAGAGTCCCGGTGCCCGACCGTCCTGGGGCCCGCCCCGAGGCGGATGTGTCGGGCGCCACTTTCGGGAGATCTTGGTGGCGGGTGGTAAGGGACAGCACCGGCGAGAGTTGCCCTACGGGCGGCCGGCTCTTGGTAAAGACCTGACCGGGTCGACGGGGATCGCGACGCCCTAGGGTCGGGGAGGTTGGGGCCATACCGCCAGCACGGGCCGACCACGACTCGACCCGTGCCGGCGGCAGCTCGGCTGCGGATCAGCTCATCCGCAGGTAGGCGTCGGCGACCCGTGGGTCGTCTGCGAGGTCGGCGGCCGCACCCGAGAGGGTGATCCGGCCGGTCTCCATGACGTACGCCGTGGTGGCGTACTCCAAGGCCAGACGGGCGCTCTGCTCCGCCAACAGGATCGCCGTGCCGGCCCGGTTGAGCTGGGCGAACACCTCGAAGAGCTCCTCCACGACCATCGGAGCGAGACCGAGGGAGATCTCGTCGGCGACGAGCAGCTCGGGCTCGCTGATCAGCGCCCGAGCCAGTGCGAGCATCTGCTGCTCACCCCCGGAGAGCGTGCCGGCGAGCTGGTTTCGACGTTCGCGGAGCCGCTCGAACGTGGCGTACTGGAGGTCCAGCGAGTCGGCCTGCGCACGCCCCGAGGGGCGCCAGGCAGTCACCAGGTTCTCCTCGACGGTGAGCGCCGGGAACACCCGGCGCCCCTCCGGCACGTAGGCCACCCGGTGCCGGACCCGCGCGTGCACCGGCAGGGCGCCGAGGTCGACGTCGCGCAGCCGCAGACTGCCGCCGGTGAGCGGCAGCAACCCCATCACCGCCTGCATCAACGTCGACTTCCCGGCTCCGTTGGAGCCGAGCACGACCACGAACTCCCCCGTCTCCACTCCGAGACTGACGCCGTGCAGGACGGTGCTCCGCCCATATCCGGCACTCACGTCCTCGATGGTCAGCAGGCTCATCGTTCGCCCTCGGTTCCTGTCGAATGCTTGGTGACGCCCCCGGCCCGGGAACGCTTGGTTCCGAGGTAGGCGTCGATGACGGCCTGATTCCGCCGGATCGCATCCGGGTCGCCCACTGCCAGCAACCGGCCGCGGTTGAGAACGACGGCCCGGTCCGAGAGCGACAGGGCGAGCCCGACGTAGTGCTCGACCAGGAGCACGGCCACCCCCCTGTCTCGGATCTTCCCGAGAAGCTCGGCCAGCGGAGTGAGCCCGTCCGAGCCGACTCCGGCAGCCGGCTCGTCGAGGAGCACCAGCCGAGGATCGTCACCCAGCGCCCGGGCGATCTCCATCCGGCGCAGGTCGCCGGGGCTGATCTCCCCCGCCTGGCGGTGTGCGACCGTCGTGAGACCGGCGAGCTCGAGGAGCTCGTCGACCCGGTCCTGCAGCGCCCGGTCCCGGCCCCGCGGCCGCAGGCTGCTCAGCACGCCGCGCAGCCGGTGACCGCCAGCGCCGAGCAGCACGTTGTCCCGCACTGTCAGCGAGCCGACCGGCCGCGCGACCTGGAAGCTGCGACCCACCCCACGGGCGTGGACCAGGTCCGGGCGGAAGCGGCGCACCGGCTCCCCGTCGAAGAGCACGTCCCCCGACGTCGGCTTCTGCACCCCGGAGATCACGTTGAAGAGAGTCGACTTCCCGGCACCGTTGGGACCGATCACCGAGACGAACTCCCCCGGCCGGACCGAGAAGGACACGTCGTCCAGCGCCTGGAGCCCGCCGAAGCGAACGCCGATCCCCCGGACCTCGGCCAGCGGTACGGCTTGGCTGCCCGCAGTCATCGGGCCACCTCCTTCGTGGTCGACAACGCAGGACGGGCACGACCGAGGACCCGAGCCGCAGCCCTGGCCAGCCAGCTGGCGTCTCCGACGAGTCCCTGCGGCTGGAACCGCAGGACCAGGACGAGGAAGACGCCGTAGATGAGGTTGCGGTAGTCCGACGCGAACCTGAAGAGCTCAGGGATCAGCGTGAGGAGTACCGCGCCGACGATGGCTCCTCGGATCGTGCCCATCCCGCCGATGATGAGCATGGACAGCAGCAGCACCGACTGGCTGAAGCCGAACGTCTCGGGAGTGATGCTGCTGATGAAGAATGCGTACACGGCACCCACCACCCCCGCCAGCAGTGAGCTGAGAGCAAAGGCGGACGCCTTGAACAGGGCGACCGGTGCCCCGAGCGAGGCCGCCACGAGCTCGTCCTCGCGGATCGCCATCAACATCCCGCCGTACCAGCTGTCACGCACCACCTTCGCGACGACCACGACCAGGCCGAGCAGGGCCAGTGAGAGCACCAGGAAGTGGTCGTTGGTGAACGCGGTGCCGCCGATCATGGGCAGCGGCAGGCCGTAGATGCCGGTCGCACCACCGAAGAAGTCGACGCTCTTGAACAGCGCGACGACCACGAAGTTCAAGCCGACGGTCGTGATCGCGAAGAAGTCCTCGCGCAACCGCAGGCTGATCGCCCCCAGGACGGCGCCGGCCAGACCCGAGACCAACGCGGCCACGGGCAACACCGACCAGAAGGACATGCCGTGCTCGACGGAGAGGACGGCGGCGAAGTACGCGCCCAGCCCGAAGAACGCGCTCTGTGCGAGGTTCGGCTGGCCGGCGTACCCGGCGGTCAGGTTGAGGCTCACCACCACGCTCGCCATCAAGATCGCGGTCACGGCCACGACGATCGCGTAGGTCATGCCTTCACCACCCGGGAGGGGATCAGGCCCTGCGGCCGGATCAGGAGCATCGCGATGAGGGCGACGAACGCGATGGCGTCGCGCGGGAGCGCGAAGCCGAACGACGCGACTACCCAGGACTCGACCAGGCCGATCAGGAGTGCGGCGACGATCGTGCCGAGCGGGCTGCCGAGACCGCCGAGGATGATGATCGCCAGCATCTTGTAGGCAGGGATGTCACCCAGCGTGGGGTACACCGCGTCGTACTTCACCGAGAGCAGGGCACCCGCGAGGGCCGACAGGAGATAGCCGATCGCGAAGACGGCAGCGATCACCCGCGGGCTGTTGACGCCGACCGCCCCGGCCACCTTCCTGTCCTGCGCGACGGCCTGCCACAGCACGCCGCTGCGCGTCCGGGTCAGCACGTACCACGTCGCGCCGATGACTCCGAACGTCACTGCGAGGACCAGGAGGTCGATGCCCTCGAGGCGCACGCCGCCGAGCTCGGCGTCGGGCAGAGGGAGGTCGACGTGGGCGCTGCGCTGGGACGGCCCGAACACGAGGCGGAACAGCTCGGTCGCCACGATGTAGAGACCGATGCCCGTCACGAGGGTGACGATCGGTCCGCGATCCAGGATCGGCAGGTAGATCCAGCGTTGGATCACCCATCCGAGCGCGGCGCCGGCGGCGAGCCCGGCAAGGACGCCCAGGAGCGGGCTGCCGGCGCGCTCGGCGAGGACGAGGACGAGGTAGCCGCCGAGAGTGAGGGAAGCGGCGTTCGCGATGTCGAGCACGCGCAGCAACCCGTAGACCAGGCACGGCCCCAGCGCGACCAGGGCGTACAGGGACCCGATGACGAGTCCATCGACTGTGGTTTCCATCAGCAGCTCACGGAGTGATGACGGCCGTGTCGGTGACCTCGCCGACCGAGACCAGCGTGGCGCCGTCGAACTGAAGGATCTGGACGGGCTTGACCACCTGGCGTCCGTCGGTGAACTTCGCCAGCGTTCCGGTCGCTCCCTGGTGGTCAGACGTGCCGAGCAGGCCCTTCTGGATGTCGCCCGCACTGGTCCCCGTCGCGTCGGCGGCGTCGAGGATCAACTTCACGGCGTCGTACGACGAGGCGGCCACCATGTCCGCCGGGAAGTCGTTCTCCTTCGCGAAGTCCTCCAGGAAGGACCTGGTCGCGGGAGCCTCGGCGTCGCGGTTGAGGTTCGTGGTGATCTTGGCGCCGTCCGCGAGGTCACCGATCGACTCGAGGAAGCCCGCCGAGTCGATGCCCTCGGTACTCAGCACAGGGAGACCCACGCCTGACTTCCGCAGGGCGCGGAAGAACTGGGTGCCCTCGGCGACGTACTGGACGAGGTAGATGCCGTCCGCGCCCGCGTCGACGGCGCGACGGATGATCGTGTCGAAGTCCTTCTCGCCGAACTCGTTCTTGTCCACGGAGACGACGTCCAGCCCGCTCTCCTTCGCCTGGTCGCTGAAGCCGTCGACGAGCGCGTTGCCGAAGTCGTTGTCGATCGCGATGATCGCGGGCTTCCTCACTCCGTCCTCGGCGAACTGGACGGCTCCAGCGCGGCCCTGGACCTCGCCGTCGTAGTCCTGCTGGAAGATGAAGTCACCGGTCTCCGGGATGCCCGGGTTCACGGCGTACGCGGAGACGAGGGGAATCCTGTTGCGCTGGAAGATGGTCGCTCCGGCGAGGGTCTGGGGACTGTACGAGCCGCTGACGGCCGCGACGACCCGGTCCTGGGAAACGAGCTTGGTCGCGATCACGGCGCCCTGCTTGGGATCGCTCGCGTCGTCGTAGGTGACCAGCTCGACCTTCTTGCCATCGACGCCACCGTCCGCGTTCGCCTGGGCGACAGCCAGCCTCGCACCCGCCAGGGCGCTGCGTCCGTCCGCCGACCCGAACCCGGACTCGGGGGCGAAGAAGCCGATCTTGAGGGTGTCGCTGCTGGACTCACCTCCTGAGCAGGCGGTCGTCGCGGCCAGCAGGCCGACGAGCGTGCCGGCCATCAGAGAGCGGATTCGCATGCGTACTCCTTGTTGTTCGAGGTCGCTGACGACCAGGGGTGGAGGGGCGTCTCGGGCGACGCCCCGGACGATCGAGGCTCACGCCGCGACCGCCGTTCTCATTCAGTGGGGATCACCTGGGGCGACCCCACGCAGCGCAACTGCCTGGCGGACCGTCCGGCACAATGCGGCCATGCCCGTGGTGCTGCGCGACCTGCTCGACGAGCCGAGCCTCAAGGTCAGGGCGGTGGTGCTGCCCGAGGGCGCCGCCGAGCAGCCGATCAGCTGGGGCTCGACCACGGAGCTCCCTGACCCAGTGCCCTTCCTGCGCGGCCAGGAGCTGGTGATGACCACGGCGCTGCTCGACCGCACCATGGACGAGTGGCGTGACCTGGCCACCCGCCTGGCGGCAGTACCGGTCGCCGCCGTCTGCCTGGGGATCGGGTTGGTCCACGATCAGCCGCCTGCTGAGCTGCTCACAGCGGCGCGAGACGCCGGGCTGACCCTGCTGGTCTCGCCCGTGGAGGTGCCGTTCATCGCGATCAGCCACTGGCTCGCCGACCAGATCTACGCGGAGACCTACGCCGCCGTGCAGACCAACCTCCAGGTGCAGGACCGCCTGGTGCGGGAGCTGCTCTCGCGTCGAGGCGTCGATGGCATGCTGAGCGAGCTGCGTCGACAGCTCGGCCTGGACGCCGTCGTGCTGGCCGAGCCCGGCGGTCACGTCCTCCACCGCTCGCCCCGCAACTCGCGCTGGAAGCCCTCCTCCTCGGCCGCCGCCGGGACGCGGGGATCCGCATCCGCCGAAGTGGTCGTCGACGACATCCCCGTCGCGGTGCTGCACACGGAGCCGACTCCGGCCTACGAGGGCGTGCTGCCCTTCGCGGCCACCGTGCTGGGCCTCGAGCTCGCCAGGGAGCAGGCCTTTCTCACGGGTCGTCGCGAGCTGCTCGGCCAGGTCCTCGAGGACGTCCTGCACGGCCTGGTCTCCGACCACGCCGCCCGCAACCGGCTGCGCCGGCTGAACGTCCAGGCGGACGCTCTCCAGACGATGGTCGTGGCGGTGCTGGACGAGACTCCCGAACGTCTGCGTCGGGTGCCGTGGGAGCTGAGGTCGGTCCTCGCCCGCGAGGGCGATCCCCTCCCCACGGCCCTGCTGGATGATGCGGTCGCGGTCGTCGTGCCCGAGGGGGTCGACGCCGGTCAGGTCGCCGAGGGACTGCATGCCCAGCTGCGCGAGGCACGACACCGTCCGGCGGTGGGCCTGGGATCGGCCCGCCGTGGAGTGGCCGGTCTGCGCCTCGGCTACTACGAGGCCCGCCAAGCCGCTGTGCCCGACGGCGTCGGCAGGTCCGCTCCGCTGTCGCTCACCGGCCTGCTCCTCGGAAACCTCGACCTGCCGCTCGCCGAGCTCGGCCACGAGGTCCTCGGACCGCTCCTCGAGCGCGAGGACCCGGGCGACAACCACCTGCTCCTCACGCTGCGCAGCTTCCTCGACCACGACTGCGTGCCCAGCGCGACCGCCGCGGCGATGGTCATCCACCGCAACACGCTGCGCTACCGGCTGGAGCAGATCGAGCAACTCCTCGGCCGCGATCTCGACCGGCTGACCGATCGCATGGAGCTCGCCCTCGCACTCGCCGCCCTCGACGCCGCCGGGGACCGCGGCAGGACCGAGGGTCCGCCGGCCTGAGTGGGTGATCATGCGAGGAGGTGGCGGGCCATGACCACCCGCTGGATCTGGTTGGTGCCCTCGTAGATCTGGGTGATCTTGGCGTCGCGCATCATCCGCTCCACCGGGAAGTCGCGGGTGTACCCGTAGCCACCGAGCAGCTGGACGGCGTCCGTGGTCACGGCCATGGCGGTGTCCGACGCGAGGCACTTGGCCGCCGCGCCGAAGAAGGTGAGGTCGTCACTTCCCGCCTCGCTGCGGGCCGCGGCGGCGTACACCATCTGGCGTGCCGCCTCCACGCGCATCCCCATGTCGGCGACCATGAACTGGATCCCCTGGAATTCGGCGATGGCCTGCCCGAACTGCCGACGCTCCTTCACGTAGGTGACAGCAGCATCCAACGCCCCCTGGGCGATGCCCACCGCCTCGGCACCGATCGAGACCCGGGTGTGGTCGAGGGTCCCGAGCGCCACCCGCATCCCGCGGCCACGCTCGCCGATCAGCCGGTCCAGCGGGATCCGGCAGTCCTCGAAATAGACCTCCCGCGTCACCGATCCCTTGAGGCCCATCTTCCGCTCGGGTTCGCCGTAGGAGATGCCGCCGTCGTCGGCATGCACCAGGAAGGCGGACAGCGACCGCGATGCATGCCCCGGATCGGTGACCGCGAAGACCACGATGTAGCGGGCGATCCCGGCCGACGTGATCCAGGTCTTGACGCCGTTGAGCACCCAGGAGTCACCCTCCAGCCGGGCCGATGTCCGCATCGCGGCGACATCGCTGCCCGCCTCGCGCTCGCTGATCGCGTAGGCCATCAGTGCCTCGCCCGAGGCGACCTCGGGCAGGTAGCGCCGGCGCTGCTCCTCACTGCCGTACTTCAGCAGCGGGACCACCCCCAGCTTGTTGGAGGTGATGATCGCGCAACTGGAGGCGCAGGCCCGGGCGACCTCCTCGACCGTGATGGCCGACGCGATCGCGTCGACACCGTCTCCTCCGTACTGCTCGGGGATCCCGGGGGCATGCAGACCGGCCGCGACCAGGACGTCGTAGCTCTCCTTGGGGAAGACCGCTTCCTCGTCGACCGCGGCGGCGCGGGGGGCCAGCTTCTCGGTGCTGACGCGGCGGGCGGCGGCGCGGAGCTCGTGGTGGACGTCATCGAGGAGGTACATGGGTTCGCTTTCGACGGGGATCGTTGCGGCACTATTCAGGCCGAGGTGACCCGGCTCACGCAATGTGCAAACGCCCTATGGCGGCGACGATGATTAGGCACTTGCACGTGGTCCTCCGAGACAAGGCGTCCCTACGGTTGCCGCGCTCGGGACGGTCGCAGGGATCGGCCCGAAGCCCCTGATCGACCGAGGAGGACGACGATGCCGCTGCTGACCGACGTGAAGGTGCTCGACCTGAGCCGGGTGCTGGCCGGCCCCTACTGCACCGCGATGTTGGGAGATCTGGGTGCCGACATCGTCAAGGTCGAGGCGCATCAGGGCGACGACGCCCGCCACCTCGGCCCGTTCCGCGACGGCGAGAGCGTCTACTTCGCCCAGCTCAACCACGGAAAGCGCAGCATCGCGCTGGACCTCAAGGACCCCGACGACCATGCCACCCTGCTGGACCTGGTTCGTGCCGCCGACGTCCTGGTCGAGAACTTCCGGCCGGGCGTGACCGCCCGCCTCGGCATCGACCACGCCAGCTTGAACGCGATCAACCCACGGCTCGTCTACGCCAGCATCTCCGGGTTCGGGCAGGATGGCCCGCTCGCCCATGCCCCGGCGTACGACCTGGTGGTCCAGGCCATGTCGGGCCTGATGGCAGGCACCGGAACGGTCGAGGGCGGGCCGACGCGGGTGGGCGAGTCCGTCGGCGACGTCATCGCCGGCCTGTACGCCGCCTGGGGCGTCACCGCCGCGCTCTTCGAGCGAGAGCGGACCGGCATCGGCCGCCACGTCGACATCGCGATGTTCGACTCTCTGGTCTCCCTCCAGGTCACCGCGATGAGCATCTTGACGGCGACCGGGGCGCTGCCGGGGCGGGTGGGCAACCGGCACCCGGTCTCCGCGCCCTTCGACACCTACCCGACCAACGACGGGCTCGTCGCGATCGCGGTGGCCAACGACAGCGTGTTCGCTCGGTTCTGTGCGCTCGTCGGACATCCCGAGGCCGCGAACGACCCCCGCTTCGGGGACGACTCCTCACGTACCGCGCACCGCGTCGACATCGAGGCCCTCGCGACGTGCTGGTCGACAGCACGTACGACGGCCGAGGCGGTAGCGGCCGCCGAGGAGGTCGGTGTGCCGGCAGCGCCGATCTGGGACCTGGCCCAGGCCCTCGCCAGCGAGCAGGCCACCCATCGTGGCCTGGTGGAGCATTTCGACCACCCGATCCTCGGACGCACTCCGTTCCTGACCCAGCCACTGCGCTTCCCCGGCTCCGTCCCGCGGGTTCCCGGAGCCCGTACCAGCCCGGCCCTGGGGGGCGATCGCGACACGGTCCTCATGGACTGGCTCAGCCGGGCTCCCGTGCAGGCCGGGGAGCCTCAGGCCTGACGCGCCTCTGCCAGCACCGCGTCCCGGTCTTCCCGGAGCACGAACCCGGCGGCGATGGCAGCCTCCGTCGCGCTCTCGTACGCCGACAGGTACGCCTCGTGCGTCGCCCACAGCCGCGCGCCGGCTCCCGCGGGCAGCGGGAGGGTGCGGCCGAACAGGCCACAGATGACCGACGCATCGGGACCGGCGTCGCCGGAGACGACATCGGCGGGTGCGTCGACGACGGGCGTGCGGATGCCGCCGCGGACGATGCCGAGGTCGTCGCGGACGAAGGCGCCGCCGACGATCTCCAGCGGCGGCGCGGAGGGGGCGGCAGGGCCGCCGCGAGCCCAGGCCTCGAGGTGGCGGAGCGCGGCGCGGGCGACGTACGCGTGCTGGCCGCGGTTGACCGGGTCGGGGCAGCCGAGGAAGGCCTCGAACTCGCCGATCTGGAACAGGTCGGCGTGGGCGGCGCCGGCGACCTCCCACACGCGCAGCAGGGGCCCGTCGGGCTGGCGGGCCGGCAGGTAGTTGATCCGGCCGAGCAGGTCGCCCTCGGCCTCGAGCACGAGGACCGGTACGTCGAGGTCGTCGCGGACCGGCGTCGGCTCGCCGGCGGCACGCGCGGCGAGGAGGTCGATGCCGCGGCCGGGCTCGCCGAGCGGGGCGGCGACGTCGCCGCGGCTGTGGACCAGGAAGCCGTCGAAGAAGCGCTCGGTCGGGTGGACGTGGTTGAGATAGGTCGTCAGCGCGTACGCCGACTGCGACTGACCGATCGCGAGAACCCGCTCCGCCCCGGTCAGCTCGGCCGCGGCCCGGGCGACGTCGGTGAAGATGCCGTAGGCGTAGGCGTCCCCGGGGTGGTGCAGGTCGCCGTACCGGACCGGGTCGACGGCCTTGAGACCCTGCAGTGCCGCGCCCTCGACCGTGACGGTCGCGGCGCCGTTCTCGACGCCGTTGCGCTGGGCGGAGACGCCGGCCCAGGCATGACCCTGACGGACCAGCTCCTCGGCGAGGTAGGTCCAGTCGGGGGCGGCGTCGGCGCCGCTGCTCACGTTGAGCCACTCGACGACGAGGGTCCCGCTGGCCGGCGCCGTCACCGGACGCCGTACGACGACCCGGGTCGTGTACGGCGCCTCTCCGTGTGCGGCGTCGACCGCCCGGGCGGTGCCGCTGGCGGCGTACTCCTCCTCGGACCAGCCCAGGGCAGCGAGGTCGGGGCCGGGGCGGGCGGCGCTCAGCGCGATGCCGTTGCCGCCGGTCAACGGGGTCAGGGTGGGGGCGGGCACGGACGCATCATGCCGCGTAGGGTGCGCCCGTGCTGCCGTCCTTCGAGATCGCCGCCCGCCACCGCCCGATCACCCTGGTGGCGGCCGAGGGCCTCCCCCTCCGCGCCCCCTTCGGCGCAGTCGAGGCGGCGGTGTCCGGGGACGGCGCGGCCGGGCTGGCACTGGAGGGGGCCGACGGGACGCGGCTGGCGGTGCGCCTCGAGGACGGCCGGGCCTCGCTGCTGGTCCGGATCGGCGGCGCCGAGCACGCGCTGCGCAGCCGGCGGTTCGGTCGCGTCTCCTCACCCCCCACCCGGCTGGGCCTGACCCTGACCGGCAGCCACCTCGCGGTGCTGACCCACGAGGACGGCGCCTGGGTCGCGCGTGGGCGCATCGACCTGCGCGAGATCGGCGGCCCCGACACCCGCGATCCGGACTGGCTGGCCGGGCTCACCCACGACGCCACGGGGGCGAGCGAGGTGCGCGCCGGGAGCTTCGGGCAGCTCGGGCTGCGTGACATCCGGGTGGTGTCGCACGCCGACGGGTCGCCGTACCGGATCGGCTCGGAGGTGCTGCTGACCGCCACCAGCGCCGGGCCGGGATTCTTCGACACCGCGCACACCTCGGTCTGGTCGCTGTCCCGGTCCGGTGGGATCAGCTGGCGCAGCGACCTGTTCTTCGAGCGTCCCGACCGACCGGGGGTGTACGGCGACCACGCCACCCACCTGGTCCGCGACGGCGATCGCTGGCTGGTCGCCACCAGCACCTGGTCGGACTTCCCAGCGCGCAAGGCGGACCGGGTCCCGGGCGCGCTCGGTGTCACCCTGGCCGAGTCGGCCGAGGACCTCACCCGCGGGCAGCACGTGCTGCCCACCCGGCGCCTGGACCTGCCCACCGACGGCCCCACGGTCGGGACCTGGGACCCGCACCTGGCGCGGACCCCGGACGGCGGGTGGCTGGTCGGCTTCGTCAGCGCGCGCAGGTTCTTCGACTTCCACCCGCTGCTCGCCGCCGGCCCGTCGCTCGACCACCTCGCCCTGCGGGGCGCGGCGACCGACCGCCGGGCGACCGAGGGCACCACCCTGCTCCGCGTCGGCGAGGACTGGAGGGTCCTGGCCAGCGACGGAAGGGACAACCGCCGGGCGGTCCGTGGCCGCTACCCGGTCTTCGACACGACGATGACCGAGATCGGCGCCCTGAGCGCGCCGTACCCCACCAACATCCCGTGGCCGAGCGTCCTGCCGCCCGACCCGGACGTGCCGGGCGACGAGTGGCGGCTGGTGACGTTCGACGGGCGCCGCTCAGGTGGCCGGCTCGCCGGCTACGGCACCCACGGAGACGTGGTGGTCATGCGACAGGCCGCGCCGGCGTGACCCGATCCGCGTCAACCCACGTCGTCGGTCATCGCGGGAAGCAATGGCGACGGAGCGCAGGGAGCGAGGAACGAGCGACCGGAGCGGAGGAGCCGAGTCTTTCCGCGAGCCGACCGTGTTGCCGCCACGCGGACGTGACGACCACGGACCTCGACTGCGGCGCGGCAGCGCGGCGCGAGGAACGAGCGACGCGCTCGCGCCATTCAGCTCAGTCGCGGCGGTCGGCGTAGTCCGACCACTTGTCGAGCACCTCGGGCTCCACCTCGTCGGCGCTGGACGATGCGGGCTCTCCATGGAGCTCCGCCGCCAGCGCCGAGAGGTCAGTCTCGTGAGTGCGGTACTTCAGGTCGCGAGCGACCTTGGTCTGCTTGGCTTTCGCACGGCCGCGGCCCATAGGGTCCAGCCCCCTCGCACACTTGGCCGGTAGCCCTCCGGGCCCCGGACTGCTGAATACGTAGTCTCGTGGGTCCAACGGTACATGGCCGGTGGGTGTTCCCGCACGCTGGGAGCCTCATCCGCACGCGTGGCGCGCGCGGATGAGGCGCAGGTCACCAACCGGGGTGCTGACCGACCAGCGTCACGCTGCCGTCGCCGGCCACGACCTCGCCCGCGACCCAGGCCTGGACGCCGTGCTCCCCGAGCGTGGCGATCGCCGCGTCGACCTCTGCGGCCGGGGTGAGGGAGACCATGCCGACGCCGCAGTTGAGGGTCGCTTCGAGGCTTGCCTGGTCGACACCGCCCGCCGTGCGGACGACGTCGAAGATCGGCTGCGGGGTCCAGCTCGCGCGGTCGAGCGTGGCGCTGAGGTGAGCGGGCATGACGCGGGCCAGGTTGTTGGCCAGTCCGCCACCGGTGATGTGGGCCATCGCGTGCGTGCCGGTCGCGTCGGCGAGCGCGAGGCAGGCCTTCGCGTAGATCTTCGTCGGCACGAGAAGCTCCTCGCCGAGCGTCGAGCCGAGCTCGTCGACCTGACGGTCGAGCTCCCAGCCGAGCTCGGTGAAGAAGACGTGCCGGGCCAGGGAGTAGCCGTTGGAGTGGAGTCCGGAGGCCTTCATCGCGATGACGACGTCGCCCTCCGCGACCTTCTCGGCGCCGAGCAGGCGGTGCGCGTCGACGACACCGGTGGTGGCGCCGGCGACGTCGTACTCGTCGGGGGCGAGCAGGCCGGGGTGCTCGGCGGTCTCACCGCCGACGAGCGCGCAGCCCGCCTCGGTGCACGCCTCGGCGATGCCCTTGACGATCGCGGCGATCCGCTCGGGCACGACCTTGCCGGTGGCGATGTAGTCGGTCATGAACAACGGCTCGGCACCGCAGACCACGAGGTCGTCGACGACCATGCCGACGAGGTCGAAGCCGATCGTGTCGTGCTTGTCCATCTTCCGCGCGATGTCGACCTTGGTACCGACGCCGTCGGTGGAGGTCGCGAGCAGCGGACGCTCGTACTTCTTCAGTGCCGAGGCGTCGAAGAGGCCGGCGAAGCCGCCCAGGCCACCCAGCACCTCGGGACGGCGGGACTTCGCGACCCACTCCTTCATCAGGTCGACGGCGCGGTCCGCGGCCTCGATGTCGACACCGGCACGGGCGTAGGCCCCGGTTGCATTGTCAGCCACGGTTCTCCTCGATCACGGATTGTTGAAAACAGGGAGGGCCTCGCCGTGGGTGCTCGGCGTGAGCGTGGCCTCGAGGAGGTGCTTGCCGAGCAGGCTCTCGTCGGGGAGCTCGATCGGGTAGTCGCCGGTGAAGCAGGCGGTGCACAGGGTGCTCTGCGGCTGGCCGGTCGCCTGGACCATGCCCTCGAGCGAGATGTAGCCGAGGCTGTCGGCGCCGACGCTGGCCGCGATCTCGTCGACGTCGAGGCCGTTGGCGATCAGCTCGGCACGGGTCGCGAAGTCGATGCCGTAGAAGCACGGCCACTTCACCGGCGGGGAGGAGATCCGGACGTGGACCTCGAGCGCGCCGGCCTCGCGGAGCATCCGGACCTGGGCGCGTTGGGTGTTTCCGCGCACGATCGAGTCGTCGACCACGACGATCCGCTTGCCGCGGATCATGTGCTCGAGCGCGTTGAGCTTGAGCCGGATGCCGAGCTGGCGCAGGGTCTGCGAGGGCTGGATGAAGGTGCGGCCGACGTAGGCGTTCTTGACGAAGCCCTGGCCGAACGGGATGCCGCTCTCCAGCGCGTAGCCGGACGCGGCAGGGGTGCCGGACTCGGGGACCGGGATGACCAGGTCGGCCTCGACCGGGAACTCGCGCGCGAGCTGGCGGCCCATCTCGACCCGCGCCTCGTGCACGCTGCGGTTGGCGATGGTGGCGTCGGGACGGGCGAGGTAGACGTACTCGAACACGCAGCCCTTGCGGCGCGGCTCGGCGAACTTGTGGGAGCGCAGACCGTCCTCGTCGATGACGATCAGCTCGCCCGGCTCGACCTCCCGCACGACGCTCGCGCCGGTGGTCGCCAGGGCGGCGTCCTCGCTCGCGACGACCCAACCCCGCTCGAGGCGGCCCAGCACGAGCGGCCGGATGCCCTCGGGGTCGCGGGCGGCGTACAGCGTGTTCTCGTTCATGAACACGAACGAGAACGCGCCCTCGACCTGCGGCAGCAGCTCCAGCGCGCGAGCCTCCAGCGACTGGTCGGGGTGGTGCGCGAGGAGCGCGGTCACCAGGCTCGTGTCGTTGGTGGACGACTCGAGGTTGTGGGCGTGGATGTCGAGCTCGCCGTCCTCGCTCGGCAGCGCCTGGACCATCTCCGCGAGGTGCGCGGTGTTGATCAGGTTGCCGTTGTGGCCGAGCGCGATCGAGCCGTCCTCGGTGGGCCGGAAGGTCGGCTGCGCGTTCTGCCACGTGCTCGCGCCCGTGGTCGAGTAGCGACAGTGACCGACCGCGAGGTGGCCCGCGAACGACTCGAGGGTGTTCTCGTCGAAGACCTGGGAGACGAGGCCCATGTCCTTGTAGACGAGGATCTGCCGACCGTTGCTGACCGAGATGCCCGCGGACTCCTGCCCGCGGTGCTGCAGCGAGTAGAGGCCGAAGTACGTCAGCTTCGCGACGTCCTCACCCGGGGCCCATACACCGAAGACTCCGCACACGTTGCGCAAGCCTACCGGCCGGGGCGCGGATCGCTCAGTTCGCGACGATGCTCCGAGACGTGCGCTGCACCACCGCCGTCGCGACCTGTGCCGCCTGCCCCCGGATCTCGGGGATCGCGGTCGACTCCCACAGCGTGCCCTTGCGCGGCGGGCCGACCACGAACAGCCCGTCGACGACCCGGCCGTCGGCCCCGAGGACGGCTCCGTCGACGGTGGCGTCGATGCCGAGCGCGAGGGGATCGGGGGTCACGGTGCCGCGGGCGACGAGGGCGCGCAGGAGCGGGTCGGAGCTGTGGCGTACGTCGGGCAGCGGGCCGGTGCAGTTGACGACCGCGTCGACGTCGACCGGTGCGTGGCCGGGTGCGGTGGTGACCCGGCAGCGCTCGCCGAGGTCCTCCACGGCGTGCAGGCTGCCGGCGTGGACGGCCAGCCGGTCGTCGTACCGGTAGGACTGGAGGCGCAGCGCGACCTCGGGCGCCATCCGGTGCCGGCGCACCTCCCAGTCCCGGGCGTGGACGTCGAGGAAGCGGCGGCGCTCGGCGACCGGAAGGCGGCGCCACAGCTCTTGGGTGAGCGGACGCAGGCCGTCGACGACCGCACGCCAGCCGACCCCGCGCTCGGCGGCGGCGCGGCACTCGTCGGCGAGCGCCGCGGCGATGCCGTCGGCGGTGACGGCGTCGTCGGGGACCTTGGTGACCCAGGCGGTGTGGGCCTGGCCGACGTGCGGCTTGGGCAGCAGCCCGTTGCGGCTGACGAGCGTGACGTGGCGCGCAGGGCCGTCCTCGAGCAGTGTGATGGTCGTGTCGATGCCGGTCAGCCCGGTGCCGACGACGACCACGCGGGCGTCGGCGGGGAGGGCGCGCAGCCGCGCCAGCTCCCAGGGGTTGGCGACATGCCAGGGCGCATCGGGCAGAGCCGCCCCGCCCGCGGTGGCGAGCGGACGGGGCGGCTGGTTCCCGTGGCACAGCACGACGGCGTCGGCGTGCGCGGCGGACCGCTCGGTGACGACCTCGAAGCCGGCGCCGGTGGGGACGACGTCGAGGACCCGGCCGGCGCGGATCCGGAGCCGGTCGTCGGCGACGTCGGCCAGCCGGTCCTGGAGGTAGATCGCGTAGTCGGCGCGCGGCAGGAAGCCCTGCGGGTCGCTGCTGCGACCGGTACGCAGCGCCCAGTCGAGCAGGTCCGAGGGCGCGTCGGGGAAGGCACTCATGTGCCGGGCGCGGACGTTGAGCAGGTGGCGCTGGTCGTTGGTGCCGTAGGCGACGCCCCGGCCGACGATGCCGCTGGCCTCGTGGACGACGACCTCGAGGCCCGGGTCGTCGGATCGCACCAGCAGGTTGATGGCAGTGAGGACCCCGCTCGCGCCACCGCCGATCACCGCCACCCGGGTCCGCGTGCGGGGGGACGTCGGGGTCGCCGTCGGGATGCTCGTCGCCGTCATGCGAGTGAGTCTAGCGAATCACTGCACTTAAGCCAGTTCGAGTTGCCCCGTCCTCACCGTTGAGTTGCCGCATCCTCACCGTTGAGTTGCCGATTCCTGCGCCGGCGGCCGATCGAAGTGGCAACTCGGACGTGAGGATGCGGCAACTCAACGGTGAGTCAGGGGCAACTCGACGCGAGGTCAGGCGCCGAGGTTGCGCAGCAGCAGCGCCTCGGCGAGCAGCACCTTCTCGAACTCGGCGAGGTGCAGTCCCTCGTTGGGGCCGTGGGCGCGGGTGTCGGGGTCCTCGACGCCGGTCACCAGCACGGAGGCCTGCGGGAAGGACTCGAGGAACTCCGCGATGAACGGGATCGAGCCGCCGACGCCCATGTCGACCGGGGCGGTGCCGTCCCAGGCCTCGGTGAACGCGGCCCGCGCGGCGTCGTACGCCGGACCGGTGACCTCGAGCGCGATCGGCTCGCCGGTGTCGACGACGTCGATGGTGAGCTGCGCGCCCCACGGGACCTGCTTCTCGAGGTGGGCGCGCAGGCAGGCGAGGGCGTTCTCGGAGGTCTCGCCGGGCGCCGTGCGCAGCGCGAGGCGGGCGCGGGCCGACGGGATGAGGGTGTTGGACGAGCCGTCGACCTTGGGGGCGTCGAGGCCGATGACCGACAGCGCGGGCTTGGTCCACAGCCGCTCGACGGCCGGGCCGGAGCCGATCCACTCGACGCCCTCGGCGACCCCGGACTCGGCGCGGAGCCGCTCCTCGGGGTACTCGACGTCGGCGGCGGGCCCGGAGTGCAGGCCCGCGACAGCGACGTTGCCGGCGTCGTCGTGGAGGCTCGCGATCAGCCGCGACAGGGTGATCAGGGCGTCGGGGACCAGGCCGCCCCACATGCCCTGGTGGACGGCGTGGCTGAGGGTACGGACCTCGACGTTGACGCGGACCAGGCCGCGCAGGCTGGTGGTGAGCGCCGGGACGCCGATGTCCCAGTTGCCGGAGTCGGCGATCACGATGACGTCGGAGCGCAGCTCCTCGACGTACTTCTGCAGCAGCTGCGGGAGGGTCGCGCTGGCGACCTCCTCCTCGCCCTCGATGAACAGCCGGACGGTGACCGGCAGGTCGTCGCCGAGCATCCGCAGCGCGGCGACGTGGGTGAGGATGCCGGCCTTGTCGTCGGCGGCGCCGCGCCCGTAGAGCCGGCCGTCGCGCTCGGTGGGCTCCCACGGCGGGGAGTCCCACTCGGCGTGGTCGTTCTCGGGCTGCACGTCGTGGTGGGCGTAGAGGAGCACCGTGGGCGCACCCTCGGGCCCCTTCTTCTCCCCGATGATGGCGGGCGGGGCGCCGTCGAAGGCGCGCACGATCCGCACGTCGACGCCCTCCGCGGCGAACAGGTCAGCAGTGGCCTGGGCGCTCACCTCGACCTGGTCGAGGCGGGCGGGGTCGGCGCTGACGGACTGGATGCGGACGAGGGCCTCGAGGTCCGATCGGACACCCGGGAGGATCTCGGCGAGGCGCGTACGCAGGTCGGTGGTGGAGACGGGTCCGGTCATGCCCGCCAATCTATGGGGCAGCATCGAGGCATGGCACTTTCTCGGACCCTCACGGCCATGACCACCGCGGCGACCCTCGTCCTCGCCCTCGCCGCGTGCGGCGGCGGCGACGACAGCGACGACAGCGACGACACCGAGCGCGGCGACGGCGGTACGCCGGCCGAGCCCGTGCAGTTCCGCCGCGTCCTCGAGCAGACGACCGACGCCTGCCCCGGCCCGGCGGTGCAGCCGGACCCGGCGGCGGAGGCGATCGCCTGCGACGACGAGGGCACCGCCCACCGGCTGGCGCCGGCCGAGATCGTCGGCGGCGTCGACGACGCCGAGGCTGCGATGAGCCCCGACGGCGGCGGCTGGACGGTCGCCGTCGAGCTCGACGACGAGGCGACCACGACCTTCGAGGCCATCACCCGCGAGCTGGTCGGGACCCAGCAGCAGGTGGCGATCGTGACCGGCGGGCGGATCGTCACCGCGCCCGTCATCCAGTCCGCGATCACTGACGGCAAGGTGCAGATCGCCGGCGACCTGGACCGCGACGAGGCCGAGGCGCTGGCCGACGCCCTGGAGGGCGCGGAGGGCTGAGGCCTATCCCAGCGGCAGGTAGAGCGTCAGGTCGGTCCGCTCCCCGCTGGCCTGCACCCGCGCGCTCTCGACGGCGTCGGTCCACGCGAGCCGGCCCGTCGCGAGCGCGATCCAGGTGGCGGCGTCGGTCTCGATGACGGCGGGCGGGGTGCCGCGGGTGTGCCGCACGCCCTCGATCACCTGCACGGCGGCGTACGGCGGCACCCGGACCTCGACCGAGCGGCCCGGGGCGAGGGTCTCGAGCAGGGCGAGGAAGTGCTTGGTGAGCAGCCGCAGGTCGGCGCGCTGCGCCGTACCCGCATCGAGGCGGGCCAGGGCCGCGGCGACCTCGGCGGCAGGGGCGGGCTTGAGCCGGGCGGGCATGTCAGAGGTCCTCGGGGTAGGGCTGGATGAGCTGGAGCACCGAGTAGGTCTCGCGCCCCTCGCCGGGACCGTGCTCGCGGCCGGCCTCGCGCCGGCGCTCGACGACCTCGATGAGCTCGTCCATCAGCTCGCGGGCCTCGTCGGGACTGAGCAGGAGCGACCACTCCGAGACGCTACGGCCCGGCTGCTCGGCGTCGTCGGCGACGGCGAAGGCGCGCTCGACGAGGTGCTGGCCGTGGGCGACGGCGTTGCGCCGGAAGACGGCGTACGCCGCACGGCCACCCGGCTGGGCGAGCATGTCGGCGGTGCGGAACCGGATCCCGTCGGGGTCGACCAGCCGCCAGACCCGGTCGCGGCGGTCGCGCGCGGCGTCGGGGTCATCCTCGACCAGGCCGTACTTCGCCAGCTGGCGCAGGTGGAAGCTGGCCTGGTTGGCCGGGATGTCGAGGACCCGGGCGATGTCGGCGGCGCGCATCGAGCCCGCCGCGGAGAGCTCGTGGAGCACCCGGTTGCGGGTGGGGTGCGCGATCGCGCGGAGGATCCGCGGGTCGTCGTACATCACCATGGCACCACCCTACCGACATCCGCAGGACTCATTGCGCAATATGTGTTGCGCAACATATGGTGCGGGAATGTCGTCCTACCGCTCGCTGGCGCGCAACCACGACTTCACCGCGCTCTGGATCGCGGCGACCGTCTCCGAGCTCGGCACCCGCATCACGACCTTCGCGCTGCCTCTGGTGGCCTATGCGCTCAGCGGGTCGGCACTGTGGGCCGCGGCGGCCGAGGCGGCGTACCTGCTCGGCATGGTGGTGATGCTGCTGCCCGCGGGCGTGCTCGCCGACCGGTACCACCGGCTGCGCCTGATGCGCCTCTCCCTCGGCGCCGGCGTCGTCCTGCACGCCTCACTGGTCGCCGCGGGCGTGGCCGGCCGGCTCGCCCTCCCCCACCTGCTCGCCGTCGCCGTCGCCAGCGGCCTGGTCGCGGGGCTGTTCCTCCCGGCCGAGAACTCCGCGATCCGCCGGGTCGTCGACCGCGTGGAGCTGCCCACCGCGCTCAGCCAGCAACAGGCGCGCCAGCACATCGCGAGCCTGCTCGGCGGTCCCCTCGGGGGCGCGCTGTACGGCGTCGCGCGGTGGGCGCCGTTCGCCGCGGACGCCGTCACCTACGCGCTGAGCTGGGTGCTGCTCGGCCGGGTCCGCACCGACCTCTCCCCCGAGCCGCGGACCGCCGCCCCGGGCGTCCCCGGCCGCCCGCTGCGGGACCTCGGCGAGGGCCTGCGGTTCCTGTGGGGCCACCGGTTCCTGCGGATCGTGCTGTGCTGGTCGCCGGCGGCCAACCTGGTGGTCAACGCGCTCTTCTTCGTCTCGCTGCTGCGCCTGGTCGAGGCCGGCTTCCCGGCCTGGCAGATCGGGCTGGCGGAGACCGCGATCGGCACCTTCGGCATCCTCGGCGCGCTCGCCGCGCCGGTCCTCATCGAGCGGTGCGCGACCGGCGCACTCGTGGTGGTCGTGGCGTGGAGCTTCGTGCCGCTCGCCGTACCCCTCGCGCTGTGGAACCACCCGTGGTCGCTCGCCCTCGCCTCCTCGGCCGGCATGCTCCTCAACCCGGCCGGCAACGCGGCCCTCGGCTCGTACCGCCTCGCGATCACGCCGCCCGACCTGGTCGGGCGGATGCAGGCGTCGATGCAGGCGGTGTCGATGCTGACCATCCCGCTCGCCCCCGCGCTGGCCGGCGCCCTGCTCACCCTGCTCGGCGGCCGGGACGCCGTGCTCGCCCTCGGCGCGCTGACCGCTGCCGTCGCACTCGTGCCCACCTTGTCGCGGTCGGTCCGTGCGGTGCCGCGGCCCTCGCGGTGGACACCGCTCACCCCTCCGGATCGGAGTCCCGCACACGCCGCGTGACCGCGACCACCACAATGGGGCCCATGCTCCTTCGTCGCAGCTCCACGGGCCTGCTCGGTCTGCTCCTGCTCGCGCCCGTCCTCGCTGCGTGCGGGGGCGACAGCGGGATCGAGGTCGGCGACGTGGTGGCCGCTGCGGACGACGCCCAGTTCTCCGGACAGGGCGTCGAGTCCGTCGTGGCCCTGCCGGTGGGGCGCCTCGAGGTGACCGCGGGCAAGCCGGTCACGGAGATCTCGGCAGCCGACACCCGCCAGGTCGCGAAGGTCGTGGCCCCGGAGGGCAGTGCGTTCGTGCCGATCACCTGGCAGTACGACGCCGCCACCTTCGGCGCACTGTCCGGCTACCTCACGACCGATGCGAGCCCGGTGATCGACCTGGTGGCCGACGGGGCGTCGTACCGGATCCCGGCCCCGGAGCTCACGGGCGAGGGCTCCAGCTCGTTCTACGTGCTGGTGTCCGGCACCGGCGCCGACCCGAAGCTCGACGTCGACTTCGACGGCGTCACCCAGAAGGTCGACCTGGCCAGCGGCGAGGTCGAGGAGGGCCGAGCGGCCCCGCTCTACGACATCACCAAGCCCCGCGCGAAGCGCTTCCCGTGCTCACCGGAGGTCGAGTTCGGGCGGACGACGCCGCGCGCGCCGGAGTTCACCTGCACCGTGACCCGCCCGGTCGACCTGCCGTACGCCGGCGACGCCTGGGCGGCGGAGGGCCACAGCTGGCGGGTGGTGACCGTGCGGACCACGCTCGGCCGCTGGACCGAGGTCGCCGACGACCTCAAGTCAGGTGCGGTCTACTACGCCGACAACGTCGAGAGCAGCTACCGGCTCGGCGACGTCGAGGCCGCCCACGTGATCCGGAACTCGACCAACACCGCCTGCCCGGACCTGACCAACAGCGGCGCCTGCACCACCGAGTTCAAGGTCGTCTTCGACGTCGAGGGCAAGCCGTCGCGGGCGCTGGCGATCGAGCAGGACTTCGACCTGCGCCTGGCCACCGTCTTCGGCGGCAGCGAGGCGACGGACACCCTGGACCTGAAGGTCAACGCCACGGCGCGCCTGAAGTAGGCGCGCCCGGTCGATTCGGCTCAGCCCAGCGCGGTGGGCAGCGTCGCGCTCCACGCGTCGCGCAGCTCGCCGAGCGCCACCTCGAACTGCCCCTCGACCGCGAGCACGTCGCCACCGGTGGCGCCGAGCTCGGTCAGGGGGACGTCGTGGCGCGCGCACAGCGCACGCAGCTCGTCGAGGTCGCCGGCGGCGACGGTGACGACCGCGCGGGCGGCGGACTCGGCGTACAGGCCGACGAAGGCGTCGCCCTCGAGCTCGACCCGCGCGCCGATCCCGCTGACCATGGCCGCCTCGGCGAGGGCCTGGGCCAGGCCGCCGTCGGAGAGGTCGTGGGCGCTGGTCGCGATGCCGACGAGGTCCTTGAGCAGGCGGGCGAGGTTGCGCTCGGCACGCAGGTCGACCCGCGGCGGCAGGCCGCCGAGGTGGCCGTGGGCGACGTTGGCCCACTCCGAGCCGGACAGCTCCTCGCGGGTGGTGCCGAGCAGCACGATCCGCTCGTCGGCGGCCTGGAAGGACGAGGGGGTACGACGACGCACGTCCTCGATCACGCCGAGCACGGCGACGACGGGGGTCGGCAGGATCGCGGTCTCGCCGGTCTGGTTGTAGAGGCTGACATTGCCGCCGGTGACCGGGATGCCGAGCTCGAGGCAGGCGTCCTTCAGGCCTCGGCAGGCCTCGGCGAACTGCCACATCACGGCCGGGTCCTCGGGCGAGCCGAAGTTGAGGCAGTCGGAGACCGCCAGCGGCAGCGCGCCGCCGGTGGCGACGTTGCGGTAGGCCTCGGCGAGCGCGAGCTGGGCGCCGGCGTACGGGTCGAGCTTGGCGAAGCGGCCGTTGCAGTCGGTGGAGATCGACACCCCGAGGTGGGTCTCCTCGTCGACGCGGACCATGCCGGAGTCGGCCGGCTGCGCGAGGACGGTGTTGCCCTGGACGTAGCGGTCGTACTGGTCGGTGATCCACGACTTGTCGCACAGGTTGGGGCTGGCGACCAGCTGGAGCAGGGTGGCGCGCAGCTCGTCGCCGGTGGTGGGCCGGGCGAGCTTCTCGGCACCGTCGGCCTGCAGCGCGTCCTGCCACTCCGGGCGGGCGAACGGGCGCTCGTAGACGGGGCCGTCGTGCGCGACGGTCCGCGGGGGCACGTCGACCACGGTCTCGCCGTGCCAGTCGATGACCAGGCGGCCGGTCTCGGTGACCTCGCCGATGACCGAGGCCTCGACGTCCCACTTGGTGGTGATCGCCAGGAAGGCGGCGATGTCGCCGGGCTCGACGACCGCCATCATCCGCTCCTGGCTCTCGCTCATGAGGATCTCCTCGGGCGAGAGGGTCGAGTCGCGCAGCGGCACCTTGTCGAGGTGGACGTGCATGCCGCCGTCGCCGGCGGACGCCAGCTCGGAGGTCGCGCAGGACAGGCCCGCGCCGCCGAGGTCCTGGATGCCGGCGACGACGCCGGCCCGGAACAGCTCCAGCGTGCACTCGATGAGCAGCTTCTCCATGAACGGGTCGCCGACCTGGACGCTCGGGCGCTTGGCCGGGCCGTCGGCGTCGAAGGTCTCGGAGGCGAGCACCGAGACACCGCCGATGCCGTCGCCACCGGTGCGGGCGCCGTACAGGACGACGAGGTTGCCCTCTCCGGACGCCTTGGCGAGGTGGAGGTCCTCGTGGCGCAGCACCCCGATGCATCCCGCGTTGACGAGCGGGTTGCCGAGGTAGGTCTCGTCGAAGACGGCCTCGCCGCCGATGTTGGGCAGGCCCAGGCAGTTGCCGTAGCCGCCGACGCCCGCGACGATCCCGGGCAGCACGCGGTGGGTGTCGTCGGCGTCGAGCGGGCCGAAGCGCAGCGGGTCCACGACCGCGACCGGACGCGCACCCATCGCGATGATGTCGCGGACGATGCCGCCGACACCGGTCGCGGCACCCTGGTAGGGCTCGACGTACGACGGGTGGTTGTGGCTCTCGACCTTGAAGCTGACCGCGTAGCCCTGGCCGATGTCGATGACGCCGGCGTTCTCGCCGATGCCCGCGAGCATCGGGCCGATCGGGGTCTCCTGCGGGATCTCGCCGAACTGCTTGAGGTGCACCTTGGAGGACTTGTAGGAGCAGTGCTCGCTCCACATGACCGAGTACATCGCCAGCTCCGCGCCGGTGGGGCGACGGCCCAGGATCTCGCGGATCCGCTCGTACTCGTCGGCCTTCAGGCCGAGCTCGGACCAGGGCTGCTCCCGGTCGGGGTCACCGGCCGCCACGGCCACGGTGTCGAGTGCGGAGCGTACGGGTGCGGAAGCGGTGTCGGCCACGGCCCCAAGGGTATCCGTGACCGGGCCGATCACCTGCTTCGGCTCAGCCCCGACCCATCGGTGGGTGGCGTCGCGAGCGTCATCGCAGGGGTGCGATCGCAAGGCGCAGGTGCGAAGTAGTGCTCGTCCGCCCATCGAGCACCTGCAACGCAGCGAGCGCGCCGCTGCGGTGGCGCGCAGCAGCCAGCCACCGATGGGTCGGGGCTCAGCCCCGTGGGACGGCGGCGACCTCGTCACCGGGCCGCAGGTCGAGGCTGTCGAACACCCGCCGGGCGGCCTCCCGGGTGTCGGCATAGATGGTCACGGAGTACGGCGCGCCTTCGTCGGCGTACCAGACCGCGAGCTTGGTCTCCCAGGTCTCGCCCTCGGCCTTGGTCAGCTCGACCCACGCCGCGGTGAGGTCCTCACCCAGGTCGGTGACCGGGGTGAGGGTCTGACGGCGGTAGTTGGCGTCCATCGCGTCCCAGTCGGTCCACTGCGTGTAGTGCACCGACGAGGTCGCGTCGTGGCACCAGCGCGCGCGGACCCGGATCGGCTTCGGCTCGGCGACGACCTTGCAGACGGCGGCGCTCGGGAAGGCGGTGACGAGCGCATCGGGGACCGCACCGGCACGAGCGACGACCTCGTCGCCCGAGGGCAGGTCGATGGCGTCGAGCACGTCGAGCACCTCCTGCTCGCTGTCCGCGCAGACGGTGATCGAGTACGGCGCCGTGCGGTCGGCGTACCAGACGGCGAGCTTGCGCCGGCAGTGGTCGCGGTCGACCTCGGCCAGCTCCACCCAGGCTGCCTTCACGTCGGGACGGTAGGAGTGGTCCCGCTCGATCCGGTCCCGGTAGTTGGCGTCCATGGCGTCCCAGGTGCGCCACTGGGCGTAGTACACCGACGACGTGTCGTCGAGGCACCACCGCGCCTGCACCCGGGCCGACTTGGGATCGGGCACCACCCCGCAGTCGGCCGCCCGGGGGAAGGCGGCGAGCAGCGGGTCGTCCTCCGGCTCGGCGCCATCGGTCGACGGGTCGCTCGCGCGCGCCGGCGGGGCCGGGTCCGAGCCGTCGAGGGCCCAGACGATCGCGCCCGCGACCAGGGCGAGCGTCGCGACGAGGCCGATCAGACCGGCGAGGAGCGGGGTACGCCGCGACCGGCGCCCGGCCGGGAGCGGCGGCGGGGGCGGGGCGATCAGGGTGTGCTCGACGGGACCGAGCGGGACCGCGTCGAGCGCGGCGACCAGCTCGGCCGTCGTACCGAACCGGTCGGCGGGGTCCTTGGCCAGCGCGACGGTGAGCACCTCGTTGAGCGCCCGCGCCTCCCTCGAGGTGGCCGGCAGCTGCGGGATCGGGCCCTGGAGGTGACCGAGCAGGACCTGCCCGGTCATCCCCTCGTACGGCGCCCGCGCGGTCAGTGCCGCCCAGAGCAGGCAGCCGAGCGCGTAGATGTCGGAGGCGACGCTGGCGTCCGAGCCCTGGTGCCGCTCGGGTGCCATGTAGCCGGGCGTCCCCACCGCACCGGTGGTGGCGAGCTGCTCGAGGTCGGCGACCGCGGCGATGCCGAAGTCGCAGAGCACCGGCCGGATCCGCCCGTCGGGGAGCCGGGCGACGAGCACGTTGGACGGCTTGATGTCGCGGTGCAGGATCCCGACGTCGTGGGCCGCGCCGAGCCCGACGGCCAGGTCGCGGACCAGCGCGACGGCGTCGGCGGCCGGCAGCGCACCCCGCCCGCGCAGCAGCTGGTTGAGGTCGCCGCCGGCCACCAGCTCGGTCGCGATGAAGAGGGCGCCCTCCTCCTCGCCCGCGTCGAAGACCCGGACGACGTACGGCGAGTCCAGCCGCGCGAGGGCCTTCGCCTCACGCAGGAACCGCGCCCGGTATCCGGCGTCGTCGACGAGGTGCGGGGCGAGCACCTTGAGCGCGACGGGCCGGTCCAGGTCGCGGTGGACGGCGGCCAGCACGACGCCCATGCCGCCTCGTCCGAGGTGCCCGGTCACGTCGTACCGACCGAACGAATCACCCGGTTGCAGCGGCACTCCGCCACCGTAGACGAACTACAACTCTGTAGTTCATCCGAAGCCCTGTTACTCGTGTGAATCTTGTGGTTATCGTGACTCGGCCTTTACCTGCCGACCCCTCTTCCCCTGGAGTCCGAGATGCCTTCCCGGCCCGTTCGTCCGTCCCACCGCCGCTTCCACCTCCCCCTGCTGGGCACCGGTGCCGGCGTCCTGCTGGTCCTGCTCGCGCTGGTGCTCTCCCCGCTGAGTGGCACGCCCACGGCGAACAGCACCGACGCGCCGGTGGACCTGGCGGCGAAGTCCACGAACCCGCCGACGCCGGGCAACTTCACCGGCCTGGGCTTCGACCAGTGCGAGACCCAGTCGCAGGCCAAGATGGACACCTGGCTGGCGCACTCGCCGTTCCGGGCCGTCGGCGTCTACATCTCCGGGGCCTCGCGGTTCTGCCGCGAGCAGAAGAAGCTGACCCCGACCTGGGTGTCGACCCAGCTGGCCAAGGGCTGGCAGATCCTGGCGATCACGCTCGGCCCGCAGTCGAGCTGCGTCGGCCGGTTCCCGCGCTACGGCGCCACGATCGACCCGACGATCATCAACGACACGACGAACGGGTACGCCGCCGCGCGCGCCCAGGGCTCCGCGGAGGCCGACAGCGCCGTGGCCGCGGCGACCGCGCTGGGCATCGTGCCGGGCAGCACGCTCTGGTACGACCTCGAGGGCTGGAGCCTGAGCAAGGCCAACGCGGGGTGCACCGAGCCGGCGCTGGCCTTCCTCAGCGCCTGGACCACGCGGGTGCGCCAGCTCGGCTACCTCTCGGGCGTCTACTCCAGCGCCGGATCCGGCATCAAGATCCTCGACCAGGCCCGCGTCCAGGGCCGCGCGGACGTCGTCCTGCCCGACCGGATCTGGATCGCGCGCTGGGACGGCGTCGCGAACACCTCGACCAGCTACATCGCCGAGGACGGCTGGCGTCCCGGCGGCCGGGTGAAGCAGTACCAGGGCGGCCACAACGAGACCTGGGGCGGCGTGACGATCAACATCGACCGCAACTGGCTCGAGCTCGGCGCCACGACGGTGCCCGGCTACGGCTGCGGCGGCATCAAGGTGAGCCTGAAGACCTACAAGAAGGTCGCGCCGCGCAAGGCCAAGCCGCGCCAGGTCCGCGCCCTGAAGTGCCTGCTGCAGCAGAAGGGCCACTACCCGGGCAAGATGTCGAAGAAGTACAACAAGTTGTTGCGCGCCGGCATCCACGCCTGGCAGGGACAGGCCGGGCAGAAGGTCAAGGACAGCTGGACCAAGAAGAACTGGGCGTCGCTGCTCGGGAGCTGAGCCGCGCCGCTTGTAACTAAGTGTTACGTACCCGACCACCCGGGCGTTGTGGCTGCTACCCGGGCGCTGTTGCACCGGAATTCGGCGCGTAACACTTAGTTACAAGCCGATCAGCCGCCGAAGCCGACCTGCGGGTCGAGCCCGGTCCGCATCCGCCAGCCCAGGAGCGCGATCCCGAGGCCGGTGCGGTGGTCGGGCTCGTCGAGGGAGACGCCGAGCAGCCGCTCGATCCGGGACAGCCGGTCGTAGAGCGACTGCCGGCGGATCCCCAGCAGGTCTGCGGTCCGGGCCTTGGAGAGCGAGCAGGCGAGGTAGGCGTCGAGCGTGCGCAGCAGCTCGCTGCGGTGCTCGCGGTCGTGGTCGACGAGGGGCCCGATCTGCTCGCGGACGAACGCCCGCATCACCGCCGGGTCGACGGCCGAGGTGACCAGCCGGTGGGCGGCCACGTCGCGCTCCATCACGACACCGTCGCGCCGGCCGTAGCGCCGCGCGGTGCGCAGCACCTGCCGGGCGCGGCCGACGGCCGCGGCGAGGTCGCCGGCGTCGGCGACCGGCGTCGTCGCGGCGACCAGCACCCGGCCCGGGAGCCGGTCGGCCAGCCGCTCCCGCGCGGCCTCCAGCTCGTCGCGGACCTGGGCCGGCACCGGCCGCCGGCCGCCGCGGTGCACGACCACGACATGCCCGCCGCTGATGCCGACCAGCACCGCCGGGTCGCCCCGCTCCTCCTCGTGGAACACCGCCTCGGTGGCGGCCACCGCGTCCGTCAGCGGTACGGCGGCATCAACCTCGACCGCCGCCACGACCAGGTGGCGACCCTCCTGCGGCGGCCAGCCGAGCGCGGTCAGCCGGTGCAGCACGTCGGCCCGGGAGACCACCACGCCGGCGACCAGGTCGGAGACCAGCGACTGCGCGGGCCCGGGCCGGTGCCCGGCCCCGCTCCCCCGCCCCACCTCGAGCGCCACGGCGTGCGCCGCGACCTCGGCCAGCCGCAGCCGGTCCTGGCTCTCCTCGCCGAGCAGGCGCAGCACGCCGAGCGGGCCGGACGGCCCACGGACCGGGGTCGAGACGCCGGCCTCCTCCGACACCGACGCGATCCGACTCCGCTCGACGGTCTGGCCGTCGGGGTCGCGCAGCTCGACGCCGCAGCCCGCGAGCCGGGACACCTCGTCGAGCAGGGCACGCAGCCCGCGGCCCTCGATCACCACCTGGGTCAGCGCCCGCCAACCGGCGTCCCCGGCGTCCCCGCCCGAGGCGACCCGTCGTCGTACGAGCAGCTCGTGGAAGTCCTCGACCATCCGCTCGAACGGCACCATCGTCGGGAACGCCAGCAGCGCCAGGTCGCGCCGACGCGCGGCGGCCAGGATCGGCTCGGGCACCGTGAAGAAGGTCCGGCCCAGCTCCAGCGCGAGGGCCGCGACGCCCGCGTCGGCCAGCTGGTCGACGTACGACGCCAGGTGGTCGGCCGTGCGCCCGTGCAGGCCCAGCCCGGTGGTCAGCAGCACCTCGCCGCCCGCGAGCAGCGCCCCCATCTCGAAGACCTCCGAGGAGTGCACCCAGCGGACCTGGACCCGCTCGACGTCGCCGACGAGCACCTCGGTGTTGGCAGCCCGGAACGACGGCAGGGCCAGCACCTCGGCGAGAGTTGCCCCCATCAGGACGTTCCGTCCGCAGAATTGACGCTCACACCAGACAGTATGTCCCTTGTCGACCTCCGGTGCGCGTGGTGATGTGAGCCCCGACACACCGTCCCCACCCCGACGCGGAGGCACCCATGAGCACCGACGACGACCGCAGGTTCCTCGACCTGGCGATCGAGCAGGCCCGGATCGGCTGGGAGGAGGGCGGCATCCCCATCGGCGCCGCGCTCGTCCACGAGGGCGAGGTGCTCGCCGTCGGCCGCAACCGCCGGGTCCAGCTCGGCTCCGCGATCCGGCACGGCGAGACCGACTGCATCGAGAACGCCGGCCGGCTGCCCGCCAAGATCTACCGGGCGAGCACCCTGTACACCACGCTGTCCCCCTGCTTCATGTGCGCGGGCACCTCGGTGCTCTACGACATCCCGCGGATCGTGGTCGGCGAGAACAGGAGCTTCCAGGCCTCCGAGGAGTGGCTGCGCTCGCGCGGCGTCGTGGTCGACGTGCTCGACGACCCGACCTGCCTGGACCTGATGGCCACGATGATGCGGGAGAAGCCGGACCTGTGGGCCGAGGACATCGGGGAGGAGGCATGACCCTGTCCGACGACACGGTCCAGCCCGCCGCCGGGAGCACGCAGGCCGTCGTCGACCCCGACTACCCGGTCACCCCGGTCCCCGCCCACGCCCGCAAGTCGTTCCTCTCGCTCGCGGTGGTGCTGCTCGGGTTCACCGTGTTCACCCCGACCATGCTCGCCGGCGCCCAGCTCGGCTCGGCGTTCGCCCTCGGCGAGCTGGTCCGGGTGATCCTGCTCGGCTCGCTGGTCCTCGGCACCTACGTCGCACTGCTCGGCTGGATCGGCGCCAACACCGGCCTCACCACGGTCGTGATGGCCCGCTACGTGCTCGGGCACCGCGGCAGCAAGCTCGGCTCGATCCTGCTCGGCGGCACCCAGATCGGCTGGTACGGCGTCGTCATCGGCACCATCGGCGACCTCACCGCGCAGGCGTTCTCCTGGGAGTCCGACCTCGCCAAGGCCGCGGTGATGATCGTGACCAGCGTGCTCATGTGCCTGACCGCCTGCTACGGCTACCGCGGCATGTACTGGGTCTCGGCCATCTCCACCCCACTCATCCTGATCCTCGCCTTCTGGGTGCTCTTCCGCTCCCTCGACGAGGTCGGCGGCTGGTCCGGGCTGGCCGACGTCCAGCCCAACGGCTCGATGACCATGGCCGTCGCGATCACCACGGTGGTCGGCACCTTCGTCTCGGCGGGCACCCAGGCACCCAACTGGACCCGGTTCGCCCGCAGCGGCAGCCAGGCGCTGGTCGCCTGCGTGATCGGCTTCCTGATCGGCAACGGCCTGATGATCTTCTTCGGGGCGACCGGCGCGATGACCTTCGGCCAGGGCGACTTCGTGCTCGTGCTCTACGACCTCGGCCTGGTCACCTGGGGCCTGGTGCTGCTGTTCGGCAACCTGTGGAAGTCGAACGCGGACACGGCGTACGCCTTCGGGGTCGCGGGAGCCGAGCTGTTCGAGAAGCCCAAGAAGACGCCGTTCGTGATCGGCGGCTCGGTGATCGGCACCGTGCTCGCGCTGGCCGGCGTGCAGAACCACCTGGTCGACTACCTGGTCCTGCTCGGCGTCTTCATCCCGCCGCTCGGCGGCGTGGTGATCGGCGACTACCTCGCCCGCTGGCGCCGCGGCGGGATGCCCGAGGGCGAGCGCCTGCCCGCCCTCAACGTCCCCAACCTCGCGGTCTACGCACTCGCCAGTGGCATCGCGTGGATCGCCAAGGAGACCGAGTTCGGCGTGCCACCTGTCATCGGCGTCGTGCTGGCCGCGTGCGGCTCGTACGCCGTCGGGCGCGCCGGGCTCAACCGCCGGCTCAGCTGAGTCGGCACCGCACCCCATACGAATTGGTCGCGAAACTCCTGAATCCGCAGCCAGAACGTATGGGGTGCGGAACACAGCCGCCCGAGGACGGGTCAGGCGAAGGCGGTCTCGACGAGCGAGGTGAAGAAGCCGAGCCCGTCGAGGCCGCTGCCGGTGAGCTTCTCGACCGCGTGCTCGGGGTGGGGCATCAGGCCCACGACATTGCCGCGCGCGTTGGTGACGCCGGCGATGTCGTCGAGGGAGCCGTTGGGGTTGACCTCGAGGTAGCGCGCCACGACCTGGCCCTCGCCCTCGATCCGGGCGAGGGTCTCGGCGTCGGCGACGAAGCCGCCCTCGCCGTTCTTGAGCACGATCCGGATCTCCTGGCCCTGCTCGTAGGCCGAGGTCCAGGCGGTGCGGTTGTTCTCGATGCGGAGCAGCTGGTCGCGGCACACGAACTTGCGGTGGTCGTTGCGGATCAGCGCGCCGGGCAGCAGGTGGGACTCGCAGAGGATCTGGAAGCCGTTGCAGATGCCGAGCACCGGCATGCCGGCGGCGGCCGCCTCGACGACCTTGCCCATCGCCGGGGCGAACCGGGAGATGGCGCCGCAGCGCAGGTAGTCGCCGTACGAGAAGCCACCCGGGAGGATGACCGCGTCGACGCCCTTGAGGTCAGCGTCCCCGTGCCAGAGGGCAACGGCCTCGTTGCCGCCGATCCGGACCGCGCGCTGCGCGTCGACGTCGTCGAGGGAGCCCGGGAAGGTGACGACGCCGATCCTCACTGCTCGACGCTCACGGTGTAGTTCTCGATGACCGGGTTCGAGAGCAGCGTCTCCGCCATCTTCTCGACCTCGGCGAGCACGGCGTCGGTGACGTCGCCCTCGAGCTCGATCTCGAACCGCTTGCCCTGGCGGACGTCGGTGACGCCGGCGAAGCCCAGCCGGGGCAGTGCGCCCTGGACGGCCTTCCCCTGGGGGTCGAGGATCTCGGGCTTCGGCATGACAGCAACGACGACTCGGGCCACGGCCCGCAGTCTAGTGCCGCCGGGCGCTGGGACCGATTCGCGGTCGCCGTCGCGGACACGGCCGGCCGGCCGCCCGATCAGCCGCGGCGCCACACGCTCGGCGCGACGCCGTGCTTGCGCTTGAAGGCGCGGCTGAAGGCCTCCTCCGACTCGTAGCCGACCCGTCGGGCGATCACGGCGACGCCGAGGTGGGTGGTGGCCAGCAGGTCCTGGGCGACGTGCATCCGCCAGGTCGTCAGATAGCGGATCGGGGGCATCCCGAGGACGCTGCGGAAGCGGTCGTCGAGCAGAGACGCGGAGACCCGGCAGGCGCTGGCGAGCTCGCGGACCGTCCAGTGCTCCTCCGGGGCCCGGTGGATCGCCGCCACCGCCGGGGCGACCACCGGGTCGCGCAGCGCCCGCACGAAGCCTCGGTCGGCGGCCGGCGCGCTCGCGAGGTGCAACCGGAGCACCTCGAGCAGGAGCAGCCGGACCAGCTCGCGGGGCGTCTCGGCGTGGCCCGGGTCGACCAGGCCGGTGCGCTGGAGCGCGTAGTCGACGCTGGCCCGGACCCACTGGGCGGCAGCCCCCTCGAGGCGTACGACGAGCACAGGAGGCAGCGCCCGCAGCGCCGGGTCGAACAGCGGGTCCTCGCAGGTGATGTAGCCGCACACGATGTGCGTGAGCTCGCCGCCCTCGCCGTGCTCGATGAACGGCATCCGGGTCCACGGCGGCTGCGGCACCAGGCCGCCGACCTCGACCACGACCGCGTCCCGGGTGCCGCCCATCCGGTGGCGGTCGCCGTACGGCAGCACGATGACGTCGCCGGCCTCGGCCCAGTGCCGCTCGTCGCCGACCTCGATCCAGCAGCGCCCGGCGTCGACCAGGTGGAAGGGGACGATCCGGCGCGCCTCGGGGGCCAGGAGGGCGCCCAGGTCGGCGTTGGGGACCGACCGGAACGCCCAGGCCTCGGTGTAGTGCGCGCGCAGGAAGATCGCGCCGCCGACCTGCAGGCCGTCCAGGGCGGTCCCGAGTGCGTCCGTGGGTTCTTGGTCAGGTAGTTCGGGGGCACGGTCATGGTCCACGGGCGACCGAGCCACGAGCCTGATTGTGGCAGACATCCACCGAGCGAAGGAACGAGACGATGGCACTCTTCATGGACGTGCACGACACCCTGCCCGACGGCGCCACCGCGGCCGATGTCGCGGGTGCCCACGCCGAGGACCTGCGGGTGCAGGCCCAGTACGGCGTGGAGTACAAGAGCTACTGGGTCGACGAGACGGCCGGCAAGGTCTTCTGCCTCGTCGAGGCCCCCGACGCGGAGACCGCCGCCCGGGTGCACCGCGAGGCCCACGGCCTGCTCGCCGACCACATCTACGAGGTCACCGAGGGCAGGTGAGCCTGGAATCACCAGGCCGAGCCGCGCGCCGGGCAGACTGGGGCCATGAGCAACCCCACTCCCGGCGCGTTCTCGCGCTCCCTGCTGGCGCTCGAGTTCCCCCAGTCGCTGGCCGTGTACGACGACTACGCGACCGCGCAGCGCACCGTCGACTTCCTCTCCGACGAGGGATTCCCCGTGCAGAACTGCATGATCGTCGGCACCGACCTCAAGCAGGTCGAGCGGATCACCGGCCGGCTCACCAGCGGCCGCGTGGCCGCCGGCGGTGCGATGAGCGGACTGTGGTTCGGGCTGTTCGTCGGCGTCCTGTTCAGCTTCTTCGGCACGGGCGACACGTGGGCGATCATCTTGTCCACGACGCTGATGGGCATCGCGTTCGGCGTCATCTTCGCCCTGGCCGGGTACGCCGTGACCCGCGGCCAGCGTGACTTCTCCTCGGTCAGCTCCGTGGTCGCCACCCGCTACGAGGTGCTGGTCGAGCACAAGGTGGCCGCGCAGGCCCGCGAGCTGCTCGCCAAGCTGCCGGGGGCGCTGCCGAACCCGTTCGCCTGAGCCGCGGGTTCGGCCCGCGGCCGCCGGGGTAGGAGGCGTCCCATGCTCCGGGCCCCTCGTCGTACCGCCGCGTCCGTCGCCGCCGTCCTGCTGGCCCTGACGGCGGCCGCCTGCGACACGGCCGACGAGCCGGCCGGCAGGTCCGGCGGTAGTGCCGGTCCCCGGCCCGCCGAGCTCAGCGTCGACTGGACCCGACCCGTCAGCGCGCTCAACGCCCGCGTGACGCCGACGGCCGACGGGTACGTCGTGGCCGGCTCCGGGGTGACCGCACTCGGCAAGGACGGATCGGTCCGCTGGACTCAGGACGTGGACGCCAAGTGCGCGGCGAGTGAGCCCAACGCGGCCGGCGACGTCGCCGTCACCCACGGCAGGAAGTGCCAGACGGTGTCCCTCGTCGACGGGGTCACCGGCGAGCTGCGCTGGACGGTCCGGATCCCGCTGGTGTCGAAGCGGTACGACAGCGGCGGGATGGCGCTGGGGCTCGGGGAGCGGGCGCTCACCCTGGTCCAGTTCTGCGGCCAGGTCACGCGGCTCGCGGTCGCGGACGGGAGCCGGCTCGGCGTCATCGCGCCGCACGACCGCAAGTGCGCGAACGAGGCGGACTCCGACGGCCGCACGCTCGCGGTCTGGCACGACCCGGTCGACGCGAGCACGCCCGACGACCACGGCACCGGCTGGATCCCGCAGACCGACGGCGAGGGCGCCTTCGCCCTCTACGACGTCGACTCCGGCAAGCAGCTGTGGCACCGGGCGGCCGGGCGCCGTGGCGGGGACCTGCGGCCGGGTGCGGTGGTCAGCTCCGACCCCCTCGTCCTCGCCCTCACCGAGCGCGGCCACACCACGCTGCGGCGGTTCACCCGGGACGACCCCACCCCCGGTGTGGCGATCGGCCGGCAGCTCGACGCGTACGCGGGCAGTGCGTTCACCGCGCTCGGCGTGGCCGGCGACGTGCTCGTCGGCAGTACGACGTCCCCCGGCGACGTCCGGTCCGGAGCGCGGCTGTACGCCTTCGACCTGGCGACCGGCGAGCAGCTGTGGAGCAGGCAGGTCCAGGAGCCGGGCACGAACCTGCTCGTCCGGACCGTGGCCGGCGTGGACGCCGACGGCGTCGTGGTCGCCACGTCCGACGCGCAGCGCCGGTCCGGCGACGACGAGGGCCGGACCTGGCTGCACCGCTGGGACCTGCGCACCGGTGAGGACAGCGGCGTGATGGGCGTCGTCCCGCAGCCGTCGTCCGCCCTCGCCCTCGACGGCGACGCCGTGCTGCTCGGCACCGCCGACGAGATCCGCCGGGTCACCCTGCCGGACGCCGATCCCGAGGTGACCGCGCCCCAGGCCGAGCCGGCCTGGCAGGACGGCGATGTCCGCGATGTCGCAGACTGCCTCGCAGTCAGCGACCGGTCCCTCCACCTGCTCGCGCTCGACGCGAGCCGCGACCTCCCGGCCCCGATCGACTGCCACTGGTCGGAGACCGCCGAGCCGTCGTACTCCAGCCGGGACCTGTGGGTCGACGTGACCGTCGCCCGGCCCACGCCCGCCGCCGGAGACCAGGAGGCGCGGACCGCGACCGAGGCCGCCGAGGAGGTCGTCCGGCAGCTGGTCGCCGAGGCGCCGGGGCGCACCGGCAACCGGGTCGAGCTCGAGCTCGCCCCGGCCCGGCCGGTCGACGGCCTGGGCGACGAGGCATGGGCCGTCTCGGCGGCCGACCTCAGCGGGTCGATCGGCGCCGACACGGCCGGCTACCTCGTGGTGCGGGTGCGCAACGTGGTGGTCGTGGCGCAGTACGCCGGCGGCTTCGACGTCGGCTACCGACACGCCGCACCGCCGCCCTTGGGACAGGTGGAGGACGGGCTGCTGCTGGTCGCGCGAGAAGCGCTGGCGTCGTACGGGCTCGACCTCGGCGCCGACCCGGCCCGGCCGGCGGACGGCGACCGTGCCGCCGCACCGGACGTGTGCGCACTGCTCGACCGCGACGCGCGGGGTGCGGGACTCCTCGAGAAGACCGTCATCACGCGCAGCGGCGTGAACCCGCGGGTCTCCTCCTGCGCCTGGACCGAGGCCGGCGACGAGGCCGACGACCTCACCGCGCACGCGTACGCCGTCGACGGCTCGCGCTTCTCCGGCGCCGACGCCACGGCGACCGCCGCGGCGATCCACGCCGCGAGCGTGTACGACGCCCGTCGGGTGAGGGGCCTCGGCGACCGTGCCGACCTGCTGGCCAGCGACGCGACCGTGGCCGAGGACGGCTACGCCAACAGCCGGCGCGAGCTGTGGCTGCGCAAGGGCAACCTGCTCGTCAACATCGACTACAGCCGCTGGGGGGCGGGGCTGGGCCGGAGCACCGAGGACACGGTGCTCCGGCTCGCCCGTAAGGTGCTGCGGGCTGGCTAGGGCGGGGCTAGGGCGGGGCTAGGGCGGGGCTAGGGCGGGGCTAGGGCGGGGCTAGGACAGCTCGCGCTTGAGGATCTTGCCGGTGGCGGTCATCGGCAGGCTCTCGACGACCTCGACGATGCGCGGGTACTTGTAGGCCGCCATCTGCTCCTTGCCCCAGGTCACGATCTCCTCAGGCGTGGCGCTGGCGCCCGGCTTGAGGATGACGAACGCCTTGATCTCCTCGCCGTGGCTCTCGTGCGGGACACCGATCACGGCGGCCAGGGAGACGGCCGGGTGGGTGAGGAGGACCTCCTCGATCTCGCGCGGGTACACGTTGAAGCCGCCGCGGATGATCATGTCCTTGGAACGGTCGACGATGTAGTACCAGCCGTCGGCGTCCTTGCGGCCGAGGTCGCCGGAGCGGAACCAGCCGTCCTCGCTGATCGCCTCGGCGGTGGCATCGGGCCGCTTGTAGTAGCCCTTCATGATGTTGTGGCCCTTGATGGCGATCTCCCCAACAGCAGAGGTGCCGTCGGGGTCCTTGCCTGCATCGATTTCGTCCCAGGACTCCGGCTCCAGCAGCTTCATCTCGACGCCGGGGATCGGCGTACCGATGGAGCCGACCCGGACCGGCGAGCCGAGCCGCGAGAAGCTCGCGACGGGCGAGGTCTCGGAGAGGCCGTAGCCCTCGAGGATGACCACGCCGAAGCGCTCCTCGAACTGGTGGTGCACCTCGACCGGGAGGGCCGCGCCACCGGCGACCGCGACCCGCAGGTTCTCGGCGAGGGCCTTGACGTCGACGGTCTCGTCGAGGGCGTTGAGCAGGCCCCAGTACATCGTCGGGACGCCGGCGAAGAAGGAGACCTTCTCCTTGAGCATCAGCGCGATCGCCGGCGCCGCCTCGAAGCGCGGCAGCATCACGACCGTGCCGCCGAAGGCGAAGGCGCCGTTCTGGATGACGGTCTGGCCGAACGAGTGGAACAGTGGCAGCACGCACAAGAAGGTGTCGGGGTTGGCCGGGTCGGCGCCGAACAGGTCCTTGCCGGCGAGCGCGTTGTCGCGCATGTTGCGGTGCCGCAGCTCGGCGCCCTTGGGCTGGCCGGTGGTGCCGGAGGTGTAGAGGATCACGGCGGTGTCGTCGTCGGAGACGTCGACGGTGTCGAACGTCGGCGGCTGGCCGGCGAGGGCCTGGCCGAAGGTCTCGGTGCCCTCGATCGGCGAGGGGGCCGTCGGGTCGGCGGTGATGACGAAGAAGTGCTCGCAGCCGTCGGCGGCCTGGAAGCCGGCGTACCCCTCCTCGCCGATGGCCAGGTCGGGGGTGCCCTGGAAGGCGAAGTAGGCCTTCGCGTCGGAGTCGCCCAGGTGGTAGGCGACCTCGCGGCCCTTGAGCAGCACGTTGAGCGGTACGACGCTCGCGCCGGCCTTGAGGATGCCGTAGTAGATGATCGTGAAGTAGGGCAGGTTCGGGCAGCTCAGCGCCACCTTGTCGCCCGGCTTGATGCCCCGCGAGACGAGGAGGTTGGCGACCTGGTTGGCGGCGCCGTTGACCTGGGGGTACGACAGCCGGGTGTCCCCGAAGACGATGGCCGTGCGGTCGGGATAGGACTGGGCGCTGTTCTCGAGGAACTCGGCGAGGTTCGTCATGCGGCACAACCTACTTGCCGGTCGTGACGGCGGTCACTGGTCGCGGGACCAATCCGTCCGGAACGGGCTTGTGCCCGGGACCAACCTGCCCGGGCGGGCGGGTCGGGTCAGAACCTCTCGCCGGTCAGCCGCTCGTAGGCCTCGATGTAGCGGCTGCGGGTGCGCTCGACGACCTCGGCGGGCAGCGGCGGCGGCGCCTCGCCGGACGCCTTGTCCCAGCCGCTCTCGGGCGAGAGGGCCCAGTTGCGCACGATCTGCTTGTCGTACGACGCCTGCGCGCGGCCGGGCTGCCAGTCGTCGGCCGGCCAGTACCGCGACGAGTCGGGGGTGAGCACCTCGTCGGCGAGCACGATGGTGCCCTCGCCGCCCGGCGCGACGCCGAACTCGAACTTGGTGTCGGCGAGGATGATGCCCTGCTCGCGGGCGATCTCCTCGGCGCGGCCGTAGACCCGCAGGGTCAGCTCGCGCAGCGCCTCGGCCGCCTCGGCGCCGACGGTGGCGGCCACGGCGTCGTACGAGACGTTCTCGTCGTGGTCGCCGAGCTCGGCCTTCGTGGCCGGGGTGAAGATCGGCTCGGGCAGGCGACTGCCGTCCTCGAGGCCGGCGGGCAGGGCGATGCCGCAGACCTCGCCGGTGGCGCGGTAGTCGAGCAGGCCGGAGCCGGTGAGGTAGCCGCGCGCGACGCACTCGACGGGGAACATGTCGAGCCGCTCGCAGATCACCGCCCGGCCGCGGACGGCGTCGGGGACGTCGGTCGAGACGACGTGGTTGGGGACCAGCGGGGCGAGCTGGTCGAACCACCACGACGACATCCGGGTGAGGATCTCGCCCTTGTCGGGGATCGTCGTCTCCAGCACGAAGTCGAAGATCGAGAGCCGGTCGCTGGCGACCATCAGCAGCTTGCCGGCGTACGGGCCCTCGGTGAGCTCGTAGAGGTCGCGGACCTTCCCGGAGTGCAGGTGGCGGGTGCCGGGGAGCGCCGGCGCGGGCGGGATGTTCGCGAGCGTCACGCGCCACAGACTACGGCGCCGGGACCCCGTCGATCGCGGGGCCACCCGCACTCCCGCCGCCCGGGCACCCGATCCCGTCGAAGCGGCCGTCGAGCAGCTCCTGGTCGCGCGCCGTCGGGGCACCGGCGACCACGATGTCGGCGTACTGCCAGATCGCGTCGGACCAGCCGCCCTCGTCGGCGATGTCGTCGAGGGCGGGCCAGTCGTGCGCGGTGGCCAGCGCCTGCTGCGCCTGCTCGACGGCCGCGGCCCGGTGATCCGAGCGGGCACTCTCGAACCAGTCGATCCACGCGCAAGTGACCGCCGCGGTGACGTCGGCGACGACCTCGTAGTGGGTCAGACCGGTGCTGAGGATGTCGGCCCGGCTCAACGTCGAGGGCAGCGGGATGCCGGTCAACGCCTCGTCGATCGCGGCGGCCCGCTCGTCGTCGAGGATCGCCTCGTCGGGCAGGTGCTGCTGGAGCCGGTCGTGCCCGACCAGCTCGAGCTGCGCGAGGACCGCGCGGAAGGCGGTCTCGTCCATGCCGGAGCCACGGACCTCGAGCGAGAACCTGCCCTCGACGGGGCGGATGACGGTGTGGTCGCGCTTGCCGTAGGCCCACATCAACGAGCGCTTGCCGAGCAGGTCGACGTCGACCGGGGTGCCGATGTCGTTGCGGTCGACGACGTAGGCGTCGTAGAGCTTCGCGGGGCGCCACATGATCTCGAGGGTGCTGTCGTCCGTGGCGTGCTCGTAGTCGAGCTCGCCCCCGCTCTTCGGGTCGTCGGTGACATAGGTGACCGACCAGCCGGGAGCGGTGAGGACGGCGAGCTCTCCGGGGCCGGCGCCCGGCCCGTCGGCGAGGGGTACCGGCGCAGTGGCCTGCGGATCGCGCTGCAGGCCCAGCCATGCGACGCCACCGACCACGGCCAGGACGGCAGCCGCGGCGGCGAGGACGGGCAGGACACGGCGATGGCGGCCTACGGGCGCGGGCTCGGTGGTCTCGACAGGGGCGAGGGACATGATCTCCTCCAGCAGCTCGGCACGACCCTCGCGGATGGGTAGGCCGGCGACGCCGGCGTCGGTGATCGGGCTGTTCATCGGGGGCCCTCCTTCCGGATCGTGGTGGCGGGTTCTGCAGGGAGATGTCCGGGGGCCGGCGGATCGTTGCCGAGCAGCTCGCGAAGACGCGAGCGGGCCCGCGACAGCCGGGGCCGTACGACGGTCGCCGGGACGCCGAGCACGTCGGCGATCTCGCGCGGCTCGAGGCCCTCCCACAGGTGCAGCTGGAGTACCTCCTCGTCGCGGGCGCTGAGCCGCTTCATCGCGGCGGTGACGTCGGCGCGGTGGACCACCTCGTCGGCGAGGTCGGCCACGGCATGGGCGAGCTGGCGGCGCAGCCGGTCGCCGAGCGCAGCCCGGCGGCCCTCACCGCGGCGGTGGTTGGCGAGGGTGCGGCGGGCGACGCCGTACAGCCAGGGGCGGGCGGCGTCGCCCTGCGGCACGTGGGCCACCCGCCGCCATGCGACCAGGAAGGTGTCGGCCGTGACGTCGGCGGCGTCCTCCGGCCGGTCGGTGCGGCGCAGGGCGAAGCCGAGCACGGCGTCGAAGTGCGCGTCGTACAGGCGGCGGAAGTCGTCCTCTCCCATACTCCTCTCCTGTCCGGCAGCAGGACGATCGTTGCACCGATGGAAACTCGGGGGTCCTGCTCCGCGCCGGAACCGCGGATGGCAGAGTGTCGCCATGACGGAGTCCGCGCAGCCGCTCATCGACAGCTCGTCCTTCGCCCCCGGCCAGGTGATCTGGGAGGACGAGGTCTGGATCCTCGCCCGCCACGACGCCGGTGCCCGGCTCGGCCTGACCCTGCACCACCGCGAGCCCGAGGCCCTCGGCCAGCTCTCCGACGACCACGCCTCGCAGCTCGGCCGGATCGGCAACCGCCTGATCCGGATCATCGAGCACCTTCCCGAGGCCGGGAAGGTCGGCCTGGCGCGTACGTCGGGCGACCATGTCCAGCTGGCCTTCGAGGCCGAGGGTGTGCCCGAGGCCCGCCTGCACGACATCGCGGTGAAGCTCGCCAACTGGGGCGGCGACGCCCGCGCTTGAGCCTCGATCCGTGGATGGCTCGCCTACTGCGCGGCACCAGCGCGGCACGCTGGCAGCGTTGCGGACGCTCGATGGGCGGACAAGCACGACTTCGCGCCCGCGCCTTGCCATCGCACCCCTCTGGTGCCGCTCGCTACGGCGCCCATCCACGGATCAAGGCTGAGGCGCATCTCGAGCCAGGCTCACCAAAACCGTCACCGACCCGGCGTCCCGACACTAGGGTTCCTCCGAAAGGGGGAGACGCCGATGACGGGACCCGTCCTCCTCGCGCGTCCCCGGCTGCACGAGCGGCTGGACCAGGAGGACCCGCGGATCGTCGTCCTCTCGGCGCCCAGCGGGTCGGGGAAGACCAGCCTGGTGCGGTGCTGGGTCGCGACCCGCGACCCCGGCACTGTCGTCTGGGTCACCCTCGACACCGACCACGTACGCCGCGCCACCTTCTGGCAGCTGGTGCTGACCACCGCCGGCCGGCTGGGCGTGCTGCCGTCCGACGAGGCCGCCGGCCTGGTCGGGGACGTCGAGCGGACCGGTGACCTGGCCGAGCTCGTCGCCGGCGCGCTGACCGGACGCGGTCCCCTCGTCCTGGTCGTCGACGCCCACGAGCGGCTGCGCGACGACACCGGTCCCGTCGACGCGGACCTGCAGCGCCTGGTCCGGCTGGTGCCCGGGCTCCGGGTGGTCGTCACGACCCGCACCGGCGCCGGGCTCGGCAACCCCGGCCGCACCCTGCGCGGCGACGTCGAGCTGCTGACCGCGAACGACCTCGCGTTCACCTCCGGGGAGACCCGCGAGCTGCTCGCGGCCTTCGGCGAGCCCGGGCTCGCCGAGCAGGCCGGCGAGCTGCACGCCGCGACCGGAGGCTTCCCGCTGGCCGTGCGCGCCGGCATGCTCTCGCTGGCACGGACCGGCACGGACCCCGACACCCCGGACTGGCAGTCGCTGGTCGCGGAGGACCTGCGCGTCCAGCTCGGCGACGGAGCGGCGTACGAGCTGGTCCTGGCGACCTGCCTGCCGCCGTACTTCGACGCCGACCTCGCCGTCGAGCTGACCGGCTCGGCCGACGTCAAGGGCGTGCTGGCCGAGCTCGAGTGGAACGGATTCGGCCGCTGGATCCCGTTCGCGCCGGGCCGCCAGGTGTTCCAGTACGTCGAGTCGCTGCGCAGCGCCATGCTCGCCGACGCCGCCCGCCGGCCCGCCGCCCAGCAGGCCCGCGCCGCGCGGGTCACCGCCACCTGGCTGCGCCGGCACGGCCTCTTCGAGGCGGCCTTCGAGGTCGCCGTCGCCGCCCGTCAGTACGACGTCGTCGGGCGGGTCTACGCGGACCTGGTCGTCAGCAACCCCGAGACGATCACCACCAGCCGCTTCGACCGGCAGCTCGCGACGGTGCCCCGGCGGGCGCTGACCCAGTACCCGGCGCTGGCGCTCGGCCGCGGCCTGGCCTGCCACCGCGACCCCGCGCTGCACGGCGCGGCCGCGGAGTACTTCCGGATCCCGGCCTCCTGGGTCGGTCCCCCGCCGCCCGACATGACGCCGGGCGAGGTGCTCATGGTGCACACCGCCAAGGTCGCCAGCCTGCGGGTGCTGGGCCGTTTCGACGACTCGGGCCGTGCCGCGCAGCACGCACTGGCCCACTTCGACACCATCCCCGACGGGGAGCAGCACCACGTCGCCGACCTCGGCGCCGCGACGCTGCGCCACCTCGCCTACTCCTTGTTCCAGGACGCTCAGGTCGACGCCGCGCGCAGCGCGGTGAATCGGGCGATCACGATGAGCACCCGACCCGAGTCGCTCAACCACACGGCGGTCTACGCGGTCGGCCTCGACGCGCTCGACGGTCGCTGCGCCGAGGCTCGTTCGGCCCAGCAGCACGTCGACCCCGCGGCCTGGCGCCCCGGGCAGACGCACACCTACGTCAACGCGCTGGGCCGGATCGGTCAGGCCTGCCTGCTCCTCGACGACTTCGAGCTGACCGCATCCGTCGCGGAGTACGACGACTGCCCGTTCGCCGTGGCCTCCGAGTTCTGGCCCTTCGTCACGTGGACGCTGATGCATGCCCGGCTCGGCCTGGGCCATGCCGCCACCGAGGCGCACCGGGTCGAGGCGGCGCTGGACCGCACCCCGGCGCCGCCGGGCTCCGCGGACAGCCTGGGCGCCGCCGCGGTCCGTGCTGCCCTGGCCGTGCTGTGGCTGGCCGGCGGCAACCGCACCAAGGCCGGCCCGCTGCTCCGCACCCGCACGAGGTACGCCGGACAGCTGGCTCCCGCGCAGCTGCTGGCCCGGCTGCTGGCGGGTGAGGCGGCCGATGCGGTCGCCGTGCTCCCCCGTCTGGAGAGCCGGCCGGGCCACACGACCCGGTCCCGCGCCGCGCTGCTCACCCTGGGCGCGGCCGCCGCGCTGCGCTGCGAGCGTCCCGACACGGCGGCGGCCCTGCTGGACCGGGTCCTCGCGATGGTCGGGCCGACCGGCGCCCGGGCCCACCTCATGTACCTCCCGGCGCCCGACCTCGCCGCACTGCGCGGGCTGGCCCAGACGCAGGGCGACGTGGCGCTGAGCGGCTACCTCGGTGGAGCGGTCCCCGACTGCATGGCCGGCAGCACCGTCAGCATCTCGCTCACCCCGCAGGAGCGGCTCGTCGTCGCGGCCTTCGCGCACCACCCGACCCGCGCGGCCGTCGCGACGGCCCTGCACGTCTCGGAGAACACGGTGAAGACCCACCTGCAGCGGATCTACCGCAAGCTCGGCGTCAACTCCCGCGACGGGGTCATCGAGAAGGCGATCGAGCTGGACCTGCTGGCTCGAGGTTGAGCGCCGAGCTCGCCGCTGCCCGGGCCGTGACGCCCAGCACCACCGCAGCCACCAGGCCGGAGGCCGCGCAGATCGACCAGACCGCGTAGTAGCCGCCGAGGCTGCCTCCGTCGACCCGGATCGCCCCGGAGCCGGCGAGGCAGATCGCGAACACCGACGACGCGATGCCGCCGCCGACGGTCTTCGCGGCGTTGGTGAGCCCGGTGGCCGAGCCGACCCGGCCCGGCGGGGCGACGGCCGCCGCCGCGGCCGGGATCGCGGCGACCAGGCCTCCGGTGCCGAGCCCGATCACGGCCATCACTCCCCAGGCGGCGCCGGGGCTGGCGTGGAAGGGCAGCCACGCGGCGTACCCGGCGGCGTACACGACACAGCCGAGCGCCATCGCGCCCCGGGCCCCGAGGCGTCGGCTCACCGGGCCGAGGGTCAGCGCGCCGATCGCCAGGCAGGCCACGTAGAACGCGATCCGGACCGAGCCCTGGGCCGCGGTCAGGCCGAAGCCGTAGCCGTGCACGTCCGGGTCGCTGCGGAAGTACGTCGAGAGCGGGACCTGCGCGCCGAGCAGGGACATCCCCACCAGGAAGGCCGTGGCCTGGACGCTCCACTGCGCCGGCTCCCGGAGCAGCCGGACGTCGATCATCGGGTCGGGGTGGCGTGCCTCGTAGCGCCACCAGGGCACGAGCAGGACCACGCCGATCGCGACGAGGAGCCAGGCGGGGAGCGAGGTGGGGCCGTCGAGCCGGATCGCGACCAGGCCGCCGAGCACGGAGAGCACGGCGAGCGCCATCAGGCCCAGGCCGCCCCAGTCGAACCGGCCGCCCGGCAGCCCGGGGATCTCCTCGAGCAGCGCGAGCAGCGGCAGGCAGAGCGTGACGACGACCGCCGGCAGCACCAGCATCGTGGTCAGGGAGACCCGGTCGGCGAGCTGGCCGGCGAGCACGGCGGCGACGATGACCGAGAGCTCGAGGGTCGCGACCAGGATCGCCGCGGCCCGCCGGGTGAGCCGGCCCTGGTCGGGCCGGCCGGCCGTGCGCCGGTGCATGACGGCGACCTCGATGGGCAGCCAGACGACGTAGGTGCCCTGCAGGGTCCAGGCGACCAGCATCGCCGGGAAGCTGGGTGCGAACGCGATGCCCCAGGTCGCGAGCGCCGTCACCGCGGTCGCGACCAGCAGCACCCGCCGGTGACCGACCAGGTCGCCCAGCCGGGCCAGCGGCGGCACGACCAGCGCCGAGAACACCAGCTGGGCGGCCTCGAGCCAGTTGAGGTCGGCGTACCGGACGTCGAGGTCGTGGGCGATGTCCACCATCACCGGTCCGTAGTAGCCCTGGATCACGCCGCTGGCGACCTCGACGGCGGCCAGCAGCGCGATCACCGCGAGGAGCGGGTGACTCGACGGGCGACATCCGCGACGGAGCATTGTCACGCGGGCAATGGTGGGGGTTCGCTGGACCCGCCGGCGCACGGGGTCCGTACCGCGGACGACCGGGGGCCGGCAGGGCCGGCGTCGCGGGTGGGGCGACGACGCCGGTGAAACCGGTACGGCCCGGACGGACCATATCCCCCCAGGTCCGTCCGGGTCCCACCTCCTGAGTCCTCCTCCTGAGTCCCCCTCCTGAGTCCTCCTCCTGCGCCCTCCTCCTGCGCCGTCGGCCCGCCTGCGGGATGATGGGAACCGGCGTCGTCAGCCGTCGACTCGGGTCGAGGAGGAGCCATGACCGGTGGTGGTCCCGTGCTCCTCGCGCGCGCTCGCCTGCACACCCTCCTCGACGAGCCGGAGCCGCGGCTGAGCGTGCTCGCGGCGCCGAGCGGCTTCGGCAAGACCAGCCTGGCCCGGGCCTGGGTCGAGACCCTCACCGGCACCGACGTCGTGTGGGTGACCCTCGAGAACGAGCTCACGTCGCGCTCGGCGTTCTGGCAGACGGTGCTGGCCGGCGCCGGACGGGTCGGGGTGACGGGCCCTACGATGCCCGCCCCGGCCCTGCAGGCCGAGATCGAGTCCAGCGCCGACCCGGGCGCCGTGATCGCCCGCGGCCTGCGGGCCAGTGCCCGTCCCCTCCTCGTCGTCGACGCCTACGAGAAGGTCCGCTCCGCGGCTGCCCAGGTGGAGGCCGACCTGCTGCAGCTGCTCCGGCTGGTCCCGCAGCTGCGAGTGGTCGTCACGACCCGGACCTCCGGCGGCCTCGCCAGCCCCGCCCGCACCCTGCGCGGCGAGGTGCGGCTGCTGACCGAGGACGACCTCGCGTTCACCCTCGCCGAGACCCGCGACCTGCTCGCCGCGTTCGGCGCTCCCGGGTCCGACGACGGCGCCGCGCGGCTCCACGAGGCGACCCACGGCTACCCGCTCGCGCTGCGGGCGGCGATGCTCACGCGCGAGCCGGCCCGGCCGGTCGTCGGTCGCCGCGAGCCCGGCTGGCAGGCACTGGTCGCCGAGGACCTGCGCGGACAGCTCGAGGGCGGCGCGGCCTACGCCTTCGTGCTCGCGACCAGCGTGCCGCCGTACCTCGACGCCGACCTCGCCCTGGAGCTGTCCGACGCGGTGTCCGGCCCGGCGGAGGTCAAGGAGATGCTCGACGACCTCGAGTGGAACGGCTTCGGCCGCTGGATCCCCTTCGCGCCCGGCCACCAGGTGTTCCAGTACGTCGAGTCGCTGCGCGAGGCGATGCTCGCCGAGGCGCGGCAGCGGCCCCCGGCCGAGCAGGCGCGGGCCGCCGAGCGCAGCGCGACCTGGCTCTACCGCCACGGCAGCCACGAGGCCGCCCTCGAGATGGCGGTGGGTGCGGGGCTGTTCAGCATCGCCGCGCGGGTCTACGCCGCCGCCGTCGCGACGACCCAGGACGCCCATTCCGCCAGCCTCGTCGACCGGCACCTGGCCGCCGTACCGAGCCGGGCGCTCACCCAGTTCCCCGCCCTCGCCTTCGGCCGTGGGTTGGCCTGCTTCCGCGACCCGGCCTTGCGCGGCGCCGCCGCCGACTACTTCGCGATCTCGGCGCGCTGGGACGGTCCGCGCTTCCCCGACCCGACGCCGGGCGAGTACCTGCTGGGGTACGTCGCGAAGGTCGTCAGCCTCCGCCTCCTCGGCCGCATCGAGGAGTCCGGTCGGGCGGCCGCGGAGGCCCTCGCCTTCTTCCGCCGGGTGAGCGAGGAGGAGCCCGAGCGACTCGCCGTCCTCGGCCCGATGGCGCTGCGCCACCTCGCCTACTCCCAGTTCCTGGCCGGCGACCCCGAGGGCGCGCGGGACACCACCTCCCGTGCGGTGGCGATGGCGACGGCGCCGACAGTCCGCAACCACACGGCGGTGTACGCCGTCGGCCTGCCCGCGTTCGAGGGCCGGGCACAGCAGGCCCGGGCCGCTCGCAGCCTGGTCGACGCCGAGGCGTGGCGGTCCGGCGAGGACCGGTCCTGGGCCAACGCCCTGGGTCGGATCGGCGAGGCGGTGCTGCTGCTCGACGCCTTCGACTTCGCGGGCGCCGCGGGCTCCTACGACGACTGCGCCTTCCGCGACACCACCGAGTTCTGGCCACTGATGACCTGGACGCTGCTGCACGCCCACGTCGGCCTGGGGTCGGCCGCGGCCGAGGCCCGGCGGGTGGAGGAGCAGCTGCGGCGGACGCCGGTGCCGCCGGTGATGCGCGACAGCGTCGCCGCGGCCGCCGTCCGCGCCGCCCTGGCGACGGCCTGGCTCGCCGCCGGCAACCACACCCGGGCGACCGGCGTGCTCCATGCCCCGACGCGGTACGCCGGCCAGCTGGCACCCGCCACCGCCCTCGCCAGCCTCTGCGCGGGCGACGCCGACGCGGTCCTGGCGGCGCTGCCCACCCTGGAGACCCACCCCGGCCACACCACCCGGTCCCGTGCCGCGCTGCTCACCGTCGGCGCCGCCGCGGCCGCCCGCACCGGACAGGAGGAGGCCGCCGCGGCCCTGCTGCAGCGGGTGCTCGCCCAGGTCGGGGTCGACGGCGCCCGGCTGCACCTGGCCCACCTGCCCGCCGAGGACCTGGCCGGGCTGCGGCGTACCGCCGACGAGCGGGGCACCGACGACGTGCGCGCCCATCTCGCCGGCTCCGTGCCCGCGTGCGTCGTCGCCGCGCCGACCGTCCTCGCCCTCACCCGGCAGGAGCGCACCGTGCTGGCCGCCCTCGCCCAGCACGCCACCCGCAGCGACCTGGCCGCCGCGCTGCACCTGTCGGAGAACACCGTGAAGACCCACCTGCAGCGGATCTACCGCAAGCTCGGCGCGCGCTCGCGCAGGGCGGTCATCGAGCGGGCGATCGAGCTCGACCTGCTGTAGCCACGCCGCCGATTGGGTGACATTCGGGGCGATGTGGGCTCCGCGGCGTTGCCCGACGGTGGTGCGGGGGCGTTCGGTGGACTCGCCCGCAACGTGCTCGGCCTGCGGCGTCCCCGATCGGAGTCCCACCATGCCTTCTCGCCGCCGCCCGGCGATGGCCCTCGCCCTCGGCGCGGCCACCCTGCTCCTGCTGACCGGCATCGCCCCCGCGGTGGCCGACGACCCCGCGGTCCCCACGGACGGGCCGTCCGCGACGGCCGCCGAGGCCACTGCGGAGCCCACACCCGAGGCGACTCCCGAGACCACGCCCGACGCGGTTCCCACGCCCGAGGCGGCGCCGGAGCCGACGCCCGCACCGGAGTCCGCGCCGACCCCCTCGCCGACGCCCGACCCGACGCCCGACCCGAAGCCCGCCGAGGGCCGGGCGGAGCCCGCAGCCCCCGCGGCGGTCGACCCGACGGGCATCTCCCTCACCCCGTCCCCGGCCGAGCTCGCAGCCGGCGACCAGGTCGGGTTCACCGTGTGGGCGGTCGACGGCAGCGGGCAGCACCTGCACGACGTCAGCGCCGAGGCCGAGCTCGAGTTCGTCGGCGGTGCAGGGACCTGCACCGCGACGACCTGCACCACGACGACCGCCGGCTACTTCGTGATCAAGGCGACCTGGGGCGGCTTCACCAGCATCACCGGACTGCAGGTCTCGCCGGGCGAGCCGGCGGGGATCGCGCTGACCCCGGCGGCCACCACGATCGGGACCGGCCGGCTCACGACCCTGTCCGCGATGCTGTCCGACCGCCACGGCAACCCGATCTCGCCCGCCGACCTCGTCGACTTCAGCGCGGACACCGGGCTCACCTGCGACGACGACGCCAGCACCACGACGTGCACGTCGACGACGCCGGGCAGCTACACCGTCACCGCCGCGCTGCGCAGCGACCCGACCCGGACCGCCTCCGCCACGATCACGGTCGAGGAGAGCACCGAGGTGCTGACCGCGCTCGACGTCGATGCCCCCGCCAGCATCGTCGCGGGCGAGACCCTGACGCTGGTCGCCCGCGCGCAGACCGCCGGGAGCACCGTCGTCGACGTCACCGACCGGGCCACCTTCACCGTCGTCCGGCTCACCGAGACCGGCGCGGCCGACGGGTCGGGCCGGGTGCCGTGCCCGGGCGGCTCGTGCATCCTGACCGCCGCGGGGAGGTACTCCGTCTTCGCCACCCTGGACGACCTGGTGATGAACGAGCCGGTGCGCGTCGAGGTGGTGCCCGCCGCCCCGGTCGGCCTCATCCTCAGCCCCGCCACGGCCGCCGTGACGGTCGGCGCCTCGCAAGCCTTCGAGGCGGCGACCGTCGACACCTTCGGCAACCACGGGCCCGCCGCCGGTGCGACGTACGACATCGACGCACCGGGGACCTGCACCGCGAACGCCTGCACCTCGGCCACGCCCGGCACCTACACCGTCACCGCCGCGCTCGACGGTTGGACCGCGACCGCGACCCTGCAGGTGCACGCCGACGCCCACCCGAGCGAGGGCATCGCCCGGATCGAGGTGGCCGCGACCGCGCCCAGCGTCGAGGCCGGCACACCGGCCACCTTCGTGGTCCACGCCTACGACGCCGAGGACCGGCCGATCGGCACGGTCACCGACGACGCGACCCTCGAGATCGCCGGAGCGGGCAGCTGGACGACGCCGGCCGGCGAGCGGACCCTGGCATGCAGCGCCGACACCTGCACCTCCACCGTCGCCGGCGAGCACACCGTCACCGCCCATCTCGGCGACCTCAGCGCCACCACCACGATGATCGTGGTCCCCGGGCCGCTGGCCCGGAGCGGCCTGGGCCCGAGCAACGCGGTCATCCGTGCCGGTGAGACGCAGGACTTCGTCGCCGGCATCATGGACCGGTACGGCAACATCGCCGAGGCGACCCCGACGCCGTACGCCATCGACCTGGAGGCCAGCGCCGGCGCCAGCTGCACCGGCCAGACCTGTGGCTCGACCAGGCCCGGCGTCTACGTGATCCGGGTGCGCGCGGTCGACGGCACCGACATCGAGGCCGGGCCGAGCTGGCTGTTCGTCGGGATCCTGACCGTGATCCCGGGCCTGCCCCACCACCTCGGGATCGAGCCGCCGAGCACGACCGTCCCGGTCGGTACGCCGGTCGACCTGACCGCGACCGTCTACGACGAGTACGACAACCCGATCGACGACGTCACGGCCGAGACCACCTTCGTCGCCCCGGCCGGTGCGACCTGCGCGGCCAACCGGTGCTCGAGCACCGTCGCGGCGTCGTACGACGTCACGGGAAGCCGCGACGGCCTCTCGGACGTGGCCAGCCTGCGGTTCACGCCCGGCCCGGTCGACCGGGTGGTGCTCTCCCCGAGGACCGCGACCGTGACCGCGGGCCAGACCCAGGCGTTCCGGGCCGCGGGCGTCGACGCCTACGACAACGAGGTCGGCGACGTCACCGACGCCACCACGTTCACGGTGACGGCGCCCGGCTCGTGCACGGCGAACCGGTGCGGCTCCGCGCAGGCCGCCGAGCTGACCGTGACCGGCTCTTACGTCGTGCCGACGCCGCGACGGTGCTCGTGCACCGGCCTGTTCGCCGTGCTCGCCGCACCCGGCGACACCGTCATCGCGACGGCGACGCTGAGCGTCACCGCCGCCCCGGGGAGCGGCCCGGGCACGGGTGACCCGGGTGCCGGCGTACCGCAGGCGGGTGGCGGTGCCGGCGGCGGGAACGGCGGTGGCGCTGACGGTGGTCAGGATGGTCAGGACGGCGGGCAGGGTGCCGGTGCCGGGGACGCCGGTGCCCTGCCCGCGACCGGGTCGGCGGTGGCCGGATGGCAGGGCGTGCTCGGCCTCCTGCTGCTCGCCGGCGGGTTGCTCTGCGCCCGCGGCGGACGCACCCGGCGCCGTGCGTAGGCTCGAGGCATGTCCGTCGTGAAGATCAACGCCATCCAGGTCCCGCCGAACGCCGGCCCCGAGCTGGAGAAGCGGTTCGCCGCCCGCGCCGGCGCGGTCGAGGGCTCCCCCGGCTTCCTGGGCTTCCAGCTGCTCCGGCCCACCGCCGGCGAGGACCGCTACTTCGTCGTCACCCACTGGGCCGACGAAGAGTCGTTCGCCGCGTGGCGCGACGGCGATGCCCGCGCCGCGCACGCGACGCCGGAGGGCGAGGCCCCGCGCAAGCCGGTCTCGACCGGCGCCAGCCTGCTGGAGTTCGAGGTCGTGCTGGACGTCAAGCCTGCCTGAGGCGGCCCGCCGCACGACGCAGGTCGGCCACCACGGCCGGCCGGGCGCCGGCGGTGAGGAGTCTCCCCAGGCCCAGGCCCCGCACGGCGAAGTCCGCGCTCACCGTGCAGCCCCCGTCACCGGTGGCGGTGAAGCGCAGCTCGAGCCGGGCCCGGAACGGGCCGAGCTCGCCCTCCTCGACCCAGCGGTACGGCGGCTCGGCGAGCGTCGTCCGCATGCGGGGGCGCACGCCCGGGACCACGGTGACGTCGGTCCACGCGGTGCCCTGTCGTCGTACGTCAGCGACGGCGCGCAGCGAGGATTGCCACTGCGGCCGGTTGCGCGGGTCCTCGAGGTAGGCGAAGGCCCGGTCCGCGGGGACCGGGAAGGCGACCTCCACCGAGGTCAGAGGATCGCGCCCGGGTGGTAGTCGGCGGCGCCGGGGTGCGCGGCGACGACGGCCGCGACCTGGCGACAGACCTCCTGGGTCTGCGCGACCGCGGCACCGGTGAACGTGATCGGCTCGGCGACCAGCGACTGCAGCTGCTCCTCGGTGAGGCCGAGGCGCTCGTCGGCGGCGAGCTTGGCGAAGACGTCGTTCTCGGCCTGGCCCTGGCGCATCGCGAGGGCGGTGCCGACCGCGGCCTCCTTGATCGCCTCGTGCGCGCTCTCGCGGCCGACGCCGTTGCGGACCGCGGCCATCAGCACCTTGGTGGTGGCGAGGTAGGGCAGGTAGCGGTCGAGCTCGCGCTGGATGACCGCCGGGAAGGCACCGAACTCGTCGAGCACGGTGAGGAAGGTCTGGAACAGGCCGTCGACGGCGAAGAAGGCGTCGGGCAGCGCGACGCGTCGTACGACGGAGCACGAGACGTCGCCCTCGTTCCACTGGTCGCCGGCGAGCTCGCCGACCATGGACAGGTAGCCGCGGGTCACGACGGCGAGGCCGTTGACCCGCTCGCAGGAGCGGGTGTTCATCTTGTGGGGCATCGCGGACGAGCCGACCTGGCCCTCCTTGAAGCCCTCGGTCACGATCTCGTTGCCGGCCATCAGGCGGATCGTGGTGGCGAGGTTGGATGGGGCCGCGGTCAGCTGGACCAGCGCGGAGAGCACGTCGAAGTCGAGGGAGCGCGGGTAGACCTGCCCGACACTGGTGAGCACCCGGTCGAACCCGAGGTGCTGCGCGACCCGCTTCTCGAGGTCGGCGAGCTTGTTGGCGTCGCCGCCGAGCAGGTCGAGCATGTCCTGCGCGGTGCCCATCGGACCCTTGATGCCACGCAGCGGGTAGCGGCCGAGGAGGTCCTCGATCCGCTCCACCGCGATCATCAGCTCGTCGGCGACGGTGGCGAACCGCTTGCCGAGGGTGGTGGCCTGCGCCGCGACGTTGTGGCTGCGACCGGCCATGACCGTGGCCTCGTGCTCGGCGGCGAGCCGGCCGAGGCGGGCCAGGGTGGCGACCGCACGCTCGACCAGCAGCTCGAGGGACTGCTTGACCTGCAGCTGCTCGACGTTCTCGGTCAGGTCGCGGCTGGTCATGCCCTTGTGGATGTGCTCGTGCCCGGCGAGGGCCGCGAACTCCTCGATCCGCGCCTTCACGTCGTGGCGGGTGACCCGCTCGCGGGCCGCGATGCTCGCCAGGTCGACCGCGTCCGCACCCTGGTCGGCGACCTTCTCGTAGGCCTCGACGACGCCGTCGGGTACGTCGATCCCCAGGTCCTTCTGCGCCTTGAGGACGGCGATCCACAGCTGCCGCTCGAGGACGATCTTGTGCTCGGGCGACCAGATGGCGGTCAGGTCGGCGGCGGCGTAGCGGGTGGCGAGGACGTTCGGGACGGTCACGGGTGGTGATTCTCCCACGGTTGGCCCGGCCCGCCGTACTCCACGAGCGTCAGCGGACGGGACGCACCAGGACCAGCTCGCCGTCCTCGTTGCTCCCGCGCACCCCGGTGAATCCGGCCTTGGCCGCCACCCGCAGGCTCGCGGCGTTGTCGGGCGCGATCGAGGCCCGCACCCGCACGCCCGCCGCGTCGGCGCGGGCGAGCAGCGCGCCGAGCGCCTCGGTCGCCAGTCCGTACCCACGCGCCTCGGCCACCAGCCCGTAGCCCACCTCGACCTCGGGCACCTCGTCGTCGGCCGGCTGGGGCGGACCGAAGAACCCGATCGAGCCGATCACCACGCCCTGCTTGAGCGACACGATCGACCGCGGACCCCACGGGTCGCCGTCGTGCCACAGGGTGGCGGCGCCGCGGTCGTCCTCGCGGGGGAACTCCGGGTGCCAGCCCAGCAGCCGCTCGCCGGAGCGGATCGCGGTCACGGTCGGCTCGTCCCACAGCACCAGCTGCAGGCGGTCGGTACGCACGCCGGCGGGCTGAACAGGCTCAGTCATCGAGGGCCACCGCCCGGCCGTCGTAGGCGGCCAGCTGCTGGGCCACCGCCGCGAGGTCGACCCGCCAGACATCCTCCGGTCCCGGCGGCAGGATGTCGTCCCAGTCGACGACGAACGAGCCCCTGACCGCCGGCAGGCCAGCGGTGCGCGCGAGCAGCCAGACATGCAGGTGCTCGGCCCCGTCGCCGACGCGCTGCACGTGGCAGCGGGCGATGTGCTCCAGGCCCTCCACGATGCGAGCGATCCGGGTCGCCAGGACGCCGAGCTCCCCCGCCATCGCATCGTCGAGGTCGGGCAGGTCCAGGTGCGCCCACGGCTCGAGCATCAGCACGAGCGGCAGCCCGCTGCGCTCGGGAAGATGCTTGAGCCGCCACCGATCATTGGTCCAGATGACGCCGTCGGAACCGGCGTCGCAGATCCGGCAGTCCACTCCGCCGGCGCCGGCGCGCTCGCCCTCGGCACCGGGTGGCGCAAGCGGCTTGGGGGCCAGCACCCCGTCGACCACCTCCCACGGGAAGACGTCCCACGCGGCGACGTCGGGGAGGGGGACCCGGCCGTGCTCGTCGGCAGCGGCCATCACGCGGGCATGGACCTGTTCGGCGGACTCAGCCATGGCGCCACTTTGCCAGCGCCGGACGCGGCGTGCAGCGGCGCCCCACAGGGGGCCTCAATCCCCCAGCATCCGCTGCCACCACACCACGTCGATCCACCGGTCGAACTTCCGGCCGACCTCGCGCAGCACCCCCTGCCGCTCGAACCCGCACGCCCGGTGCAGGCCCTCGCTGGCGTCGTTGGGCAGCGCGATGCAGGCCAGCGCGGTGCGTACGCCGCCCGCGCGCATCCGGGCGAGCAGGTCGTCGTACAGCAGGCGCCCGAGGCCCTGGCCCGCCGCCCCCGGCGCGACGTAGACGGTCACCTCGCGGGTGCGGTCGTAGGCGCCGCGCTCGCGGTAGGGGCCGGAGTAGGCGAAGCCGACCACCTCCCCGTCGACGTCCGCGACGAGGAAGTGGTCGCCCGGATGGGTGGACGCGAGCTTCCCCTCCCATACCGAGCGCGCGGGAGGCGTGGTGTCGAACGTGGCGTGGCCGGTGCGGACCTCGTGGCCGTAGATCGCCGCGACTGCGTCGAGGTCGGCGTCGCCGGCCCGCCGGACGGTGGTCACGAGTCCTCAGCCCGGCTGAGGGACGCGCCCTCGACGACGCCGAGGGGCTCGGCCGCGATGTCGGTACGCCGCTGCATGCCCGGGAAGGAGACGAGGTCGGCGGCGGCGTAGGCGCGGGAGCGGGCGTCGGCGACGTCGTACCCGACCGCGCGCACCGCGAGCACCCGGCCGCCCGCGGTGACCAGGCGGTCGCCGTCCCCGTCGTCGACCAAGGCGGTCCCGGCGTGGATGACGTCGACGTCGGCGACCCCGTTGGCGCGACCGACGCCCGTGATGACGTCGCCCTTCGACGAGGACTCGGGGTAGCCGGCCGAGGCGAGCACGACGGTGACCGAGGCGCCGTCGCGGAACCGCGGGGCCTCCACGTCCGCCAGCCGCCCCTCGGCCGCGGCCAGGAGCAGCGAGCCGAGCGGCGACTCGAGCAGCGCGAGGACCGGCTGCACGTCCGGGTCGCCGAAGCGGCAGTTGAACTCGATGACCCGCGGGCCTGCGGCGGTGAGCGCGAGGCCGACGTACAGGCAGCCGACGAACGGCGCGCCGCGGCGGGCCATCTCGTCGAGGGTGGGCTGGACGACGGTGTCGACGACGGTTCCGGCCAGGTCGGCGGGCGCCCACGGCAGTGGGGAGTAGGAGCCCATGCCGCCCGTGTTGGGGCCGCGGCCGCCGTCGAAGATCCGCTTGAAGTCCTGCGCCGGCTGCAGCGGCCGGGTGGTGGTGCCGTCGCAGACCGCGAACAGCGACACCTCGGGCCCGTCGAGGAACTCCTCGACCACGACCCGGCCACAACCCGCCGCGTGGGCCAGCGCCTCGGCGCGGTCGAGGGTCACCACGACGCCCTTGCCGGCGGCGAGCGCGTCGTCCTTGACGACGTACGGCGCCCCGAACTCGTCGAGCGCCGCGGCGACCTCCTCGGGCGTGGTGCAGGTGCGCGACCCGGCGGTCGGCACGCCGGCGGCGGCCATCACCTCCTTGGAGAACGCCTTGGAGCCCTCGAGCTGAGCGGCGGCCCGCGACGGCCCGAAGACCGCGATCCCCGCCTCGCGTACGGCGTCCGCGACGCCCGCCACCAGCGGCGCCTCCGGCCCGACGACGACGAGGTCGGCGCCGAGCGAGCGGGCCAGGGCGGCGACGGCCGCACCGTCCATCGGGTCGACGTCGTGGAGCGTCGCGAAGGCGCCGATGCCGGGGTTGCCGGGGGCGGCGTGCACCTCGCCCACGCCGGGGTCGCGGGAGAGGGCGAGAGCCAGGGCGTGCTCGCGGCCGCCGGTGCCGATGACGAGGGTCTTCACGGACGCCGATCCTAGTGGGGGTCGGCGCCCGACCCGGCTCGGGCAGACTGTGCCCACAGACGGCTCGGGACGCGTGGAGGTTGGTCGGATGCAGGCACCGCAGGTCGGGGAGGTCCTCGGGCGCTACCGGATCGAGCGCGAGGTCGGCCGCGGCGGCATGGGCATCGTCTTCGCCGCGACGGACACCCGCCTCGGCCGGACGGTCGCGGTCAAGGTGATCACCGGGCCCCACACCGCCGACCCGCAGTTCCGCCAACGGTTCGAGGACGAGGCCGCGATGCTGGCCCGCATCGACTCGCCGTTCGTGGTCCGCCTGCTCGACCACGACAGCCAGGGGCCGAGCCCCTATCTCGTCACGCAGTACGTCGACGGGACCGACCTGGCCCGCCACGTCCGCAGTCTCGGGCCGCTGCCCGCGCGGGACGCGCTGGCGCTGTGCGCCCAGGTCGCGCGCGGGCTCGGCGCGGCGCACCGCGCCGGCATCGTGCACCGCGACCTCAAGCTCAGCAACATCCTGGTGCGCGACATCGGTACGCCGGAGCAGCACGCCTACGTCTGCGACTTCGGCATCGCGCGCGGGGACGGGCTCCCCCGCCGTACCGCCGCTGGGGTCGTCGTCGGGAGCTGGACGAACCTCGCCCCCGAGCGGACCGAGGGCACGCCCGCCACCCCGGCCAGCGACATCTACGCCCTCGGCTGCGTGCTGTGGACCTGCCTGACCGGCACGCCGCCGTACTCCGGCAGCGAGGGTGAGGTCGCGCTCGCCCACGCGCAGGCACCGGTGCCGCAGCTGCCCGGGGCCGACGCCTTCACGGCCCGCCTCAACGCCCTGCTGGCCCGGATGCTCGCCAAGCACCCGGCCGCCCGGCCCGCTGACGCGGGCGAGGTGCGCGACGAGCTCGAGCGGCTGGTCGCCGCGGCGCCGCTGTCGCCGTCGGCGGCCGCCCGGCCCACCATCGAGCGCCCCCTGCCCGCACCACCCGCGCCGCCCGCCGCACCACCCGCCGCGCCGCCCCCTCCGCCCTCGCTCCCCCCGCTCCCCGACCCTCTCTTCCGGCGCCGGCGCCGTTGGCCCTGGGCGGTCGCGGCCCTCGCCGTCGTCGTCGTGGCCGCGGGCGCCACCGGCACCGGCCTGGCCCTCCGCGACGACGAGGACCCACCGGCCCGGGCCGCCGCCGACGGCGACGCCGTGACCGGCGATCTCGACGGCGACGGGTTCGGCGACCTCGCGGTCCTCGAGCTGTCTCCACCGGACACCAGTGACTTCGACCAGCCGCCCGGCCACCTCGAGCCGCACACCCGCTGGCGACTGCTGTCCGACGGCGGCAGCTTCGGCGAGCGGACCGAGGCGTCGGCCCCCGCGCCGACCTCGTGGCCCAACGGCGTCGGCACCCTCACCCATGCCGACGTCGACGGTGACGGGCGGGCGGACCAGGTCTGGACGACGATCGACGAGGACGACCAGGCCGTCGTCGACGTGATCCCGGCGGAGGGCGACCCGTGGCACGCCAGCTGGCCCGGGGAGGGCTGGTCCAACCAGGGGCGCCCGTTGGTGGTCGACCTGAGCCAGGACGGCCGGCCCGACCTGGTCTACCTCAACGAGTTCCACGAGGACGACGAGCTGGTGATCGACGTCGCGGTGGCGAAGGGCGACGGCTTCGCGGAGCCGAAGCCCTGGCTGACGGCACCCGGCTACGCCTCGACCGAGCTCTACCTGCGCGCCGGCGACGTGGACGGCGACGGCCACGACGACATCGTCATGCAGGTCACCCGTAGCGGCAGCGCCGCCATCCTCCTCCAGACCCTCACCTCGGACGGCAAGGCCCTGCGCCGCGAGGGCACCGAGCAGCGACTCGACGTGACCGGCTACACGCGCGGGATCATGCTCGTCACCGACATCGACGGCGACGGCACCGACGAGCTGGTCCTCGCGGGCCGGCACGGTCTCGCCGCCCGCAGGCTCACCGAAGGCGTGCTCGCCGAGTCCACCCCGCTGTGGACCACTACCCCCGACCAGTACCGCGACTGGCGGTTCCGGTCGCGGGACTACCAGAACACCTACTGGGTCTCGCGCCTGTGGCAGGCCGCGGACGTCGACGGCGACGGCGACAGCGACCTCGTCAACCTGTTCCCCCAGCCGGACGGGTTCGCGCTCGAGGTCTACCGCAGCGAGGGCGGCGCCCTGGCGGCACCGGTCACGTGGGGCACCATCCCGTGCGGCCCGGCCGGGTCCGACGGGGAGCGGTGCCTCGACAATCCGCAGACCATCGAGGTCGTCCACTGATGACCGGTACGCCGCACCCTGGCGCGACCCTCGGCCGCTACCGGATCGACCGCGAGCTCGGCCGCGGCGGCATGGGCATCGTCTTCGCCGCGACCGACCTGCACCTGGGCCGCACCGTCGCCCTCAAGGTGATCACCGGGCCCTACGCCGCCGACGCGGCCTTCCTGCACCGCTTCCACGCCGAGGCGACCGTGCTCTCCTCGCTCGCCTCGCCCCACGTCATCGACATCCACGACCACGACGAGATCGACGGCACCCCGTTCATCGTGACGCAGTACGTCGACGGGCCGGACCTCGCGCAGTGGCTGGCCGTGCGCGGCGCGCTGCCCGCCGACGAGGCGCTGCGGCTGTGCGCCCAGGTCGCGCGCGGCCTGAGCGACGCCCACCGCGCCGGGGTGATCCACCGCGACGTGAAGCCGGCCAACGTGCTGCTGCGCGACCCGGGCACGCCCGACGAGCACGTCTACCTGTGCGACTTCGGCATCGCCCGCGGCGACACCGGCGGGTACACCGCCACCGGTGCGATCACTGGCACCTGGGCCTATCTCGCGCCGGAGCGCACCCGCGGTGACGCGGCGACGGTCCGCACCGACCTGTACGCCCTCGGCTGCGTGCTGTGGGCATGCCTGACCGGCGCGCCGCCGTACAACGGGTCCGACGTGCAGATCGCGATCGCCCACACCCAGTCCCCCGTCCGCCAGCTCCCCGCGACCAGCCCGTTCGCCGTCGAGCTCAACGCGTTGCTCGCGCGGCTGATGGCCAAGGACCCGCAGGACCGGCCCGCCGACGCGGCCACCGCCCGCGCCGAGATCGAGCACCTCGCGGCCGGCGCGCCCTCCGCGGTGCTGGCGCCGCCTCCCCCGCCTCCGACGGCCGCGCCGTCGACCGGACCCACGACGGCGCCGACCCAGGCTCCGCCCCCGCCACCGCCACCGGCCCCCTCCCCGCCGGCACGACGGCGGCGCTGGCCGGTCGCGGTCGCCGCAGTCACCGCCCTGGCCGTGGCCGGCGGCGGCCTGGCCGCCTGGCGGGTGCTGCGCGACGACGCGGACGCCGCCCCGGGCCCCGGCGCCCGGACGGCGACCGTGCAGGGCGACGTCGACGGCGACGGGTACGGCGACGTGGTGGTGCACGAGCCGAAGGGCGAGGGTGCCAGCGGGGTCGTGTGGACCGTCCGCTCGAACGGCGGCACCTTCCTGTCGCCCGAGTCGATGCCGGCCGAGCCGGGTGAGCCGCACCTGGCCGACGTCGACGGCGACGGCATCGCGGAGCAGGCGTGGGTCTACCGGGCGGGCGCCGAGGACGACATCCACCTGCGGACCGTCGGGAGCGAGGGCCGGATCGACCAGGCGACGATCACGGTGCCCGAGGAGATGGCAGGACTGACCGGCTCGAAGCACTTCGCCGACGTCGACGGCGACGGCGACGACGACCTGGTGGTCGACGGCAACACGGACGCGGGGCCGGTCATCGCCGTCGCGCTGTCCGACGACGGCTTCGGCGAGCTGACCCGCTGGCACGACGGCCTCGGCGCCGACTCCTCGGTGGCCGCGTTCGGGGACTTCGACGACGACGGTGACGACGACGCGGCCATGGTGCTGCTCACCGAGGGAACGCCCGACGCCGAGCACCTCACCCGCAACCTGGTCCTGCTGCGTGCCGACGACGACCACTTCACCGACGGCCCGCCGGTCGCGCTGCCGCCGTTGACCTGGAACGACGCCGCCTGGCTCGCCGGCGACGTGGACGCGAAGGGCGCCGACGAGCTGGTCGCCGTCCAGGGCGTCGGCGGCCAGGCCGGCGTCGCGACGCTCGACGGCGACGCCTTCACGCAGCTGCGGACCGCGTGGGCCGACAACGTGAGCGCGGAGGACTGGAACAAGCGGATCGCCGAGGGGCCCGCCCTCCCGCCGCACCGCTACCTGCTCTCCGACGTCGACGGCGACGACGACGCGGACCTGGTGCGGTTCGAGGGCGACTACGGCGACCGGCTCGGGGTCCTGGTCAACGGCGACGGACGGTTCGCCGACCCGGTCGACTGGGTGGACCTGCCCTGCCGCTTCTGCGAGGAGCTCCCCCAGATGGTCGACTGACGTCCCGTGTCTCCCGTGGGGCACACTGGCCCGCGTCTGACCACTCGACTCGGGAGAGAGACCTCATGCGCGTGCCCAACGTCGGCGAGCAGCTCGGCCGCTACCAGCTCGACCGCGTGCTCGGCCGCGGCGGGATGGGCGTGGTGTTCGCGGCGACCGACCCGCGGCTGCAGCGCACCGTCGCGCTCAAGGTGATCACCGGCACCCTGGCCTCCTCCCACGAGTTCCGCCAGCGCTTCCAGGCCGAGGCCGCGGCCCTGGCCCGGCTCGACTCTCCCCACGTGATCGCGATCCACGACCACGACGAGGTCGACGGGACGCCGTACATCGTCACGCAGTACGTCGACGGGCGCGACCTGTGGAGCTGGCTGCGTGAGCACGGCCCGATGCCGGCGCGGCAGGCGCTCGGGCTGTGTGCCCAGCTCGCCCGCGGCCTGGCCGACGCGCACCGGGTCGGGGTGGTGCACCGCGACGTGAAGCCGTCGAACGTGCTGATCCGCGATCCCGGCACCCCCGAGCAGCACGCCTACCTGTGCGACTTCGGCATCGCCCGTGCCGAGGGGATCGAGGGGCCCGCCCCGACGGCCGCGGGCTCGGTCGCCGGCACCTGGACCTACCTGTCCCCCGAGCGCGCGGAGGGCCTGCCCGCGACGCCGTCGAGCGACGTCTACGCCCTCGGCTGCGTGCTGTGGGCCTGCCTGACGGGGCACGAGCCCTACCAGGGCAGCGACGTGCAGGTCGCGCTCGCCCACCAGCAGGCGCCGATCCCCCGCCTGGCCGGGGACTCCGCGTTCACCGCCGACCTCAACGCCGTGATCGGCAGGGCACTGGCCAAGGACCCGACCCAGCGCTACGCGGACGCCACGTCCTTCCGCGAGGACCTCGAGCGCCTCGCCGCCGTCGCCCCGCCCGACGCCCAGGAGGCTCCGCCGTCCCCGACCGACACCGGGACCACCGGGACCTCCGTGCGGCCCGCGGCGTCGGCCGTACGACGCCGGTCGCGGTGGCCGCTCGCCGTCGCCGGCGTCGTGGCCCTGGCGCTCGTCGCGGGCGGCGCCGCGTGGCTGGTCGGCCGCGACGACGCCCCGGCCGCGGAGGGCAAGGCGGACGAACCGGCTCCGGTGATCGCGGGCGACGTCACCGGCGACGGGTACGGCGACGTGCTCATCCACCAGACCCGCTTCGAGTCGCTCAACCCGCTCTCGGTCTTCACCGTGGCGTCGACCGGGATGCGGTTCGGCTCGCCGCAGCGGGCCGGCGCGCAGGTCGGCTACCCGTTCTTCGCCGACGTCGACGGCGACCGGGCCCGCGACGTCGTCTGGCTCGACGAGGACGACGACCGGATGGCGATCACCGTCGTACCCGGCGACGGTGAGACGTGGTCGACCGAGCTCGACCTCGACCCCGCCTTCGACATCAAGCCCTACAGCGCGACGGCCGGCGACCTCGACGGCGACGGCCGCGACGACCTGGTCCTCTACGGCGACGAGACCGACGAGCGGGACGGGCTGTACGTCGCCCTGGCCCGGGACCGAGGGTTCGCCGCCCCCGAGCAGTGGTACTCCTCCGACCTCTCCAGCAGCCTTCCCCGAGTCGGCGACTTCGACGGGGACGGGAAGGTCGAGGTCATCTGCTTCGGCGAGAACCCCGCGGGCGACGACACGGTGCGCCTGCTGCGTCCCGAGGACGGCCGGTTCGTCATGGTCGCCGAGAAGGTCCTCGGCGGCGCCGGTGTCGCGCCGCTGCTGGCCGAGTGGCTCGTCGGCGACGTCGACGGCGACGGCACCGACGAGCTCGTGGCCCCCAACGCGACCGGCCGCGTCATCTTCGTCTACGAGATCGCCGACGACGCCTTCCAGCCCCGCACCCGCTGGCACGCGACCCCTGTCCCCCGGGAGCAGGCGCGCAAGAACGCATGGGACAGCGGCGTCGCCGGGAGCGCGCTCAGCGACGTCGACGGCGACGGCGACGACGACCTCGTCGAGCTGCGCTACACCGCCAACGACAACGGCCCCGACGACCCGCTCGTCCTGTGGGTGATGCTGTCCGACGGGGCGTCGTTCGGTGACGCCCAGGAGTGGGGTGGGCTGGACTGCTCGCCCGAGTGCGAGGACGGGTTCGACCTCGTCGACTGAGCCCGGGCGTGCCGGCGTGCCGGGCGTCAGGACCGCGGGATCTGCGGCTGGGTCGGCAGGTCGATGACGAACGCCGGGCGGCCGGACCCGTCGTCGAGGTAGCTCGCCTCGCCTCCGTGGAGGCGCGCGATCTCGCGCACGAGGTAGAGCCCGAGCCCGGTCCCGGCGGTCGGGCCGGCGTGGGCGAACCGCTCGAAGAGGCGGTCCACCAGCCGGGGCTGGACGCCGGAACCCGCGTCGCTGACGACGATCCTGATCCCGCGCTCCGCCCGCTCCCCCGACACGGCGACCGGCGGGCGCCCGTGGCGCAGGGCGTTCTCGAGCAGGTTGTCGAGTGCCTGCCCGAGCCGCAGGGGGTCCGCGACGAGCTCGACGTCCTGGTCGACCCGCACCTGGATGCGGGCGGCGGCGCCGTGGGCGGCGCGGACCCGGTCGGCCGACGTGGTCAGGACATGGCGCAGCGACATCGGCTCCGGGGACAGGGCCAGCGCCTCGGTCTGCACGTCCGAGGCCGTGCCGAGGTCCGAGATCAGCCGTTGCAGCCGCAGCGCGCTCGAGGCCATCGCCTCGAGCAGCTTGCGGCGCTCCTGCGGGTCGAGGTCGCCGTCGTCGCGCAGCATCCCGACCGCACCCTCGATCACGGCCGCGGGCGTGCGCAGCTCGTGGGCGGTCACCGTCAGCAGGTGGGCCTGCTGCTCGAGCGCCCGGCGTCGCTCCTCCTCGTGAGCCCGCTGCTCGCTCTGGTCACGGGTGACCTTGGCGAACCCGCGGTGCCGACCGGCGTCGTCGTACACCGCCGTGATGACGACGCGGGCCCAGAAGGTGCTCCCGTCGCGTCGGACCCGCCAGCCCTCCTCGGCATACACCCCGTCGCGCAGTGCCATCTCCAGGTTGTGCTCGGGATGGCGGGAGAGCCGGTCGCCCTCGGGATAGAAGACCCGGAAGTGCTGGCCGACGATCTCCTCTGCCGGGTAGCCCTTGATGTACGCCGCGCCGGCGTTCCAGCTCGCGACCCGGCCGTCGGGATCGAGCATGAAGATGGCGTAGTCCTTGACCGCGGTGACGAGCAGGCGGAAGTCCTCCTCGCTGCGCCGCAGCGCGAGCTCGGTCGTGACGTCCTGGACCTGCGCGAAGACGTAGAGCGCGTCGCCGCGGGAGTCGCGGACCGGAGTCAGCGTGAGCCGAGCGGTGCGGACGTGCTCGGTCCCGATGGGGTGGTCGAACGAGACGACCGACTCCCCGCTGTCGGTGACGCGGGCCAGGGCGTCGTCCAGCTGGTCGCCGTGCTCACGGGTCAGGACGCCGTAGTCGAGGCCGACCAGGTCCTGCGCGGGCCGGCCGACCATCTCGACGAGTGCGCGGTTGGCCCGGACGATGCTGCCGTTGAGGGTCATCGTCGCCATCCCGATGGTGGCCTGGTCGAAGACCTCCCGGTAGCGCTCGAGGTGCTCGTCGAGCACGCGCTGGGCCTGCGGCGCCGGGTCGTCGAGTCGCGCGAGGCGCAGCGGGCGGCCGCGGGGACCGGACGGGACCGGCGGCGCCAGCGGGTCGGCGACGTGGCTCCACAGGCGGTCCACGAGGACGTCGAGCGGCGCCGACTTCTCGACGAAGTCCGTGGCCCCCAGCTCTCGCGCGCGGTCGGCGAGCCCGGCGGCCCCGAACCCGGTGTACATGACGACCTTGCTCTCCGGCGAGACCGCCAGCACCAGCGGCAGGCACTCCAGGCCGTCGAGCACCGGCATCGAGGTGTCGAGCAGCACGAGGTCGGGCTGGTGCTCGTGCGCCAGCATCAGCGCCGCGCCGCCGTCACCGCCCTCGCCCACCACGTCGAACAGGCCCGACGCCCGGAGCCGCGCGCCCACGACGGCGCGCAACTCCGGTGAGTCGTCAACGATCAGCACCCTCGCCTGTTGCGCCACCCCACACCCTCACGTCCCCTGGGTCCCCACGTCCGACGTGAGGTGCCCCGGAAAGGGGATCCCATACCCCCCCGGGGGGAGAGATGTCAGCGCAGGGCGTGCCGGACGACCGCCTGCTCGCGCTCGGGACCGACGCCGACGACCGAGATCCTCGCCCCGGAGCGCTCCTCGACGAACTCGACGTACGCCTGCGCCGCCTTGGGCAGGTCCTCGAACGACCGGCACCCGGAGATGTCCTCGGTCCAGCCGGGGAGGTTCTCGTAGATCGGCACGGCGTGGTGGAAGTCGGTCTGGTTGACCGGCATCTCGTCGTGGCGCACCCCGTCGACGTCGTAGGCGACGCAGACAGGGAGCTCGGCCAGGCCGGTGAGGGTGTCGAGCTTGGTGAGCACGAAGTCGGTGACGCCGTTGACCCGCGCGGCGTAGCGGGTGATCACGGTGTCCATCCAGCCGCAACGGCGCGGGCGGCCGGTGGTGGTGCCGTACTCCCAACCGGCCTTGCGCAGGAACTCGCCGTTGTCGTCGTGCAGCTCGGTCGGGAAGGGGCCCTCGCCGACGCGCGTGGTGTAGGCCTTCGCGATGGCGATCACCTGGTCGATCCGGGTCGGCGGGATGCCGGTGCCGGTGCAGGCGCCGGCCGAGACCGCGCTGCTGGAGGTCACGAACGGGTAGGTGCCGTGGTCGACGTCGAGCAGGGTGGCCTGGCCGGCCTCCATCAGCACCACGTCGCCCCGGTCGAGCGCGTCGTTGAGCAGCAGCCCCGTGTCGCAGACGTACGGCGCCAGCCGCTCCGCGTGCGCCAACAGGCCCTCGACGGTCTGCTCGACCGAGGGGGCGCGGCGGTTGTAGATCTTGGTGAGGATCTGGCCCTTGAGCTCGAGGGCGCCCTCGACCTTCTGGGTGAGGATCTTCTCGTCGAACAGGTCCTGGACCCGGATGCCGATCCGGTTCATCTTGTCGGCGTACGTCGGGCCGATGCCGCGGCCCGTCGTACCGATCCGGCGGGAGCCGAGGAAGCGCTCGGTGACCTTGTCGATGGTCCGGTTGTAGTCGGCGATGACGTGCGCGTTGGCGCTGAGCTTGAGCTTGCTCGTGTCGACGCCGCGGCCCTCGAGGCCGTCGATCTCCTGGAACAGCACGTCGATGTCGACGACGACACCGTTGCCGATGACCGGCGTGCAGCCGGGCGTGAGGATGCCGCTGGGCAGCAGGTGGAGGGCGTACTTCTCGTCACCGATGACGACCGTGTGGCCGGCGTTGTTGCCGCCGTTGAACTTCACGACGTAGTCGACCTGGCTGCCGAGGTGGTCGGTCGCCTTGCCCTTGCCCTCGTCGCCCCACTGGGCTCCGACGATCACGATTGCAGGCATCTTGGTTGCTCCTTCGCACGGACGGAGTCCCTCCGTCCCGGCGTACCGGGTCGGCTGCTCAACGCACCACTTGTTCTCTTGCTGGTGTCGGACAAGCGAGAAGCCCCGGCAAGGACCGGGGCTCTTGCGGCGTCACGTTACCAAAACGCGATCCAAGACCGGCTTTCGGCAGTGCCGGTCTAGTCCGGTCGCACCACGGCGCGCCGACGATCGGTCCGGATGTCCGGGTGGTGGTGCCGGGCCTGCGCGATCACCGGATCCGCACGCTCCTCCCCGCTTACCGTCGAACTCCGACCGTCCTCACCTGTCTCGGATGCCCCATGAACGTCGTCCACTGGATGCAGCCCCGCAGCCACCGCGCCGCCGCCCGTTCCGTCTCGACGCTGTGCGCGGTCGGCGCCGGCGTGGCGGTCCTCACCGCGCCCCTGCAGCACGAGGACCTCGGCCGGTCCGGGATCGCGGTCGCGGGCGGTCTGGTGGCGCTGGTGATCGCGTTCAGCATCCTGGCGCGCCGGTTCGACGAGCGGCACCGCCTCGGCTGGGCGTTCGGGCCGCTGCTCGCCGTCGGGGCCCTGGCCGCGATCGACCTGCTGACCCACGACAGCGGCGTCTCGGCACAGGCCTTCTTCCTCTTCCCGGCGCTGTACGGCGCCTCCCAGCTGCGCCCGCCCGGCGCAGCCCTGCTGACCGCGGCGTCCGTGGGTGGCGAGCTGGTCGTCGTCCTCACCCAGCTGCCGGCGCGCGCGGCCGTCGTGGACGCCGTCTACGTGAGCGCCGCCCTCGTCACCTCCGCGGTCCTGCTGGCCGTGGCCAGCGAGCGGCACGCCCGCATGGTCGCCCAGCTCGAGCGGATGGCGGCGGTCGACCCGCTCACCGGCCTGTCGACGCGACGGGTGCTCGAGAAGGCCGCGGCGTCCGCACTGTCCGGCGCGCACAGCGACGCCGGCACCGCACTCGTCCTCATCGACGTCGACCACTACAAGGCGATCAACGACGGGCACGGCCACCCCGCGGGAGACGAGGTGCTGGTGCAGCTCGCCGGCCTGCTGCTCGAGCACAGCCGCCCGACCGATGTCGTGTGCCGCCTCGGCGGCGACGAGATCGCCGTGCTGCTCCCGGGATGTGGCCTCGACGCGGCCCTCGCCCGCGCCGAGGAGATCCTGGCCGCCGTACGCGACCGGACGTTCGTCGTCGGCGACGGCACCCAGCTCGACGTCTCGGTCAGCCTCGGCTGCGCCCACATGCCCACCCATGGCGACGACCTGCGGTCCCTGTACTCCGCCGCCGACGCCGCGCTCTACGAGGCCAAGCAGTCCGGTCGCGGGCGGGTCGGCACGACTGACGCCCTCACCGAAGGCGCATCCCCTATGCTCAACTAGAACGTGTTCTAGATCTAGGAGCAGCCATGGGCGCCAGCCGCGAGACCATCCTCGAGACCATCCAGAAGTACGTCGACCTCGTCGCGACCGGCTCCTCGGCCGACGTCGTGGCGTTGTACGCCGACGGCGCCACCCTCGAGGACCCGGTCGGCTCCGACGTACTGACTACCCGCGAGCAGATCGCGTCGTTCTACGGCACCCTCGACGGCCTCGAGCAGTCCGGCCGCCTGCTGTTCGCCCGCGTCGCCGGCAACGAGGCCGCCTTCTCCTTCGAGCTGGCCACCAAGGCCGGCGACCAGACGTTCACCCTCGCCCCGATCGACGTGATGACCTTCGACGACGACGGCCGGATCACCAGCATGCGGGCGTTCTGGTCCGGCGAGGACATGGCCGTCAGCTGACTGTTCCGGCCTCGCCGACCCGGCACAAAGTGGTCCGGATCTTCCGCTGACCCGGCGCAGAGTGGCGCCGGAAACGCGCCGACCCGGCAGAAAGTGCCTCATGAGCAAGACACTTTCTGCCGGGTCGGCGGGATTTCAGAGCAGTTCGAGCCGGGTCGGCGGGCGTTAGGAGCCAGTTCGAGCCGGGTCGGCGAGGCGGGCGGCGATCTCCGCGACGACGGCCCGGGCGAGGGTCTCGGGGGTGTCGCCGTCGGTCTCGGGGACGACGCCGTGGACGTCGCCGTCCGCGAGCAGGTCGAGCGCGCCGACCTTCTGCTGGGCGGCCATCTCGGCGGCCCGCGACGGCTCGCCGTGGACGATGACGCTCGCGCCCTCGGGCGGGAGTGGCGAGAGCCAACCGCGCTCGGTCGCGAGCACCGTCTTCGCGGGCAGCAGCGCGAGCGCGCCTCCGCCGCAGCCCTGGCCGAGGATCACCGAGACGGTCGGCACGGTCATGGTCACCAGCCCGGCGATGCAGCGGGCGATCTCGCCCGCCATCGCGCCCTCCTCGGCGTGCTGCGACAGCTCGGCGCCGGGGGTGTCGATCACGGTGACCAGCGGCAGCCGCAGCTCCTCGGCGAGCTCCATCGCCCGCCGGGCCTCGCGCAGCGCACCCGGCCCCATCGGGGTCGCCGGTGTCTGGCGGGAGCGGTCCTGGCCGACCAGGACGCACGGCTGGCCGTCGAGGCGGGTCAGCGCGATGAGCACCGAGTCGTCACGCTCGCCCTCGTCGGTGCCCTTGAGCCGCAGCGTGCTGGCGGCGCCGTACCTGATCAGGTCCCGTACGCCGACCCGCCCCGGCGCCCGGGTCGCCTCGATGTCCTCCCAGACCGGGTGGTCCAGGGTGGTGCCGCGGGTGACCGGATCGCGCCGGTCGAGCTCGGGCGACGACGGCGGGTCGACGAGCACGCCGAGGGCGTGGTCGACGAGCGCCGGGATGCTCTCCACGGGGATGACCGCGTCGATGACACCGTGGGCGGCGAGGTTCTCGGCCAGCTGGACGCCCTCGGGGAACGGGCGGCCGTTGAGCGCTTCGTAGACCTTCGGGCCGAGGAAGCCGACCAGAGCGCCCGGCTCGGCGACCGTGACATGCCCGAGCGAGCCCCACGACGCGTAGACGCCGCCCGTGGTGGGGTGGCGCAGGTGGACGAGGTACGGCAGGCCGGCGGCGCGGTGCTCCATCAGCGCCCGCGAGATCTCGACCATCTGCACGAACGCCCGGGTGCCCTCCTGCATCCGGGTGCCGCCCGACGACGTGCTCGCCAGCACCGGCAGGCCCTCCGCCGTCGCCCGGCGTACGGCGGCCGCGATCCGGGTCGCCGCCGCGACGCCGATCGAGCCGGCCAGGAAGCGGAACTCGTTGACCACGAACGCCACCGGCCGCCCGCGCACCGTGCCGCGGCCGGTCAGCACCGACTCGTCCGTCCCGGCCTTCTCCGCGGCGGCGCGCAGCTCGGCCCGGTAGACCTCGCCGTGCCCGCTGATGTCGACCGGCGTGTCCCACGACTCGTAGGAGCCCTCGTCCAGGACGAGGTCGATCAGCTCGCGGGCGGTCCAGCGTCGGGGCGTGCTCATGACGCGGATACAACCACGGCCGCGCCCGGGGTACGTCGGCAAGTTCTGCCAATGCCTAGGGTGGGCGCGTGGCCACGAGACTGCTGCTGATCACCAACGGCGAGGCCGGTACGGCGGACCGGGAGGCCGTCGACGCCGCGCTCGCGGTGCTCCGGGAGGGCGCCGAGGTCGAGGTGGCCGCCACCTCCTCCGAGGATGAGCTCGACGACGTGCTGGAGGACGCGGGCGACCGCAGGATCGTGGTTGCCGGCGGGGACGGCAGCATCCACGCGGTGGTGCAGGCGCTGCACTCCCGCGGCGACCTGGCCGGCAGGGAGCTCGCCCTGGTCCCGCTCGGGACCGGCAACGACTTCGCCCGCACGCTCGGCCTGCCGCTCGAGCCCGAGGAGGCGGCGCGGGTGGTGCTGGCGGGCACCCCGCGGCCCACGGACCTGGTCGTCGACGAGGACGGCCAGGTGACCGTCAACAGCGTGCACCTCGGCGCCGGCGCGGAGGCGGGCAAGCGGGGTGCGCGGTGGAAGGAGCGGCTGGGCCGGGTGGGCTACCCGATCGGGGCGCTGCAGACCGCGATCAACCCGCCGAGCCTGCGGGTCCGGGTGGAGGTCGACGGCGAGGTGGTCGTCGACGTCGACCAGCCGGTGCTCATGGTGGCCGTCGGCAACGGCGCCTCGGTCGGCGGCGGCACCGAGCTCACCCCCGACGCCGAGCCGCACGACGGCGAGGTCGACGTGCTGATCGCGACGCCGCGCGGTCCTCTCGCACGGCTGGGCTACCTGGTCCGGCTCCCGTTCGCACGGCACGAGGAGCACCGCGACGTCCGGATCCTGCGGGGCCGCACGGTGCGGGTCAGCGGGACCGCGTTCGAGTGCAACAGCGACGGCGAGATCGACGGGCCGGTGCGGTCGCGGACGTGGCGGGTGCAGCCGGCGGCGTACGCGATGGTGGTCCCCCACCTCTAGCGCAATAGGCTTGGGCGCCGTGGCACGTGGACAGAGCAACCAGCAGCAGGACCCCGCCGACTGGGTGACCCGGACCGCCGACCTGGCGCTGCGGCACGCCGAGCAGGTCAACGGCGGCACCCTGCCCGACCTGGTCACCTGCGCGTCCGGGATCAGCCCGTCCGGGCCGATCCACCTCGGCAACCTGCGCGAGTTCCTCACCGTCCACTTCGTGGCCGAGGAGATCCGGCGCCGCGGCATCAACGTGCGCCACCTGCACAGCTGGGACGACTACGACCGGTTCCGCAAGGTGCCGGCCGGCATCGACACCGCCTGGAACGAGCACATCGGCCGCCCGCTGTCCGCCGTCCCCGACCCGACGGGCGAGTTCGCCAACTGGGGCGAGCGCTACAAGGCGCCCCTGCGTGCCGCGCTCGTCGAGATGGGCTGCGACATGGTCGAGGTCGACCAGACCGCGATGTACCGCTCCGGCGCCTACCGGGAGCAGGTGCTCACCGCGATCCGCAAGCGCGACGAGATCGAGGCCGTGATGGCGCGCTTCCGCACCAAGAAGGTCGAGAGCGGCGACGCCCCGGACGCCGATGAGGACGAGGGCCACGGCGCCAGCGAGGACCTCGCCCGGTTCCCCTACAAGCCGTACTGCCGCGGTTGCGGACGCGACACGGTCACCCTGACGTCCTACGACGACGAGACGACCGACCTCGCCTACACCTGCGACGTGTGCGGCGACTCCTACGTCACCAACGTCGCCACGCAGGACGAGGGCAAGCTGGTCTGGAAGGTCGACTGGCCGATGCGCTGGACCTTCGAGGGCGTGCACTTCGAGCCCGGCGGCGTCGACCACGCCTCGCCCGGTTCGTCGTACACCGTCGGCAAGGAGATCGTGGGCCCCATCTTCGGCGGCACCGCCCCGTCGTTCGTCGGCTACTCGTTCGTCGGCGTCGCCGGCATGCCGAAGATGTCGTCGTCCAAGGGCGGCGTGCCCACCGCGGCCGAGGCGCTGCGGATCCTCGAGGCGCCGATCCTGCGCTGGCTCTACGCGCGCCGGCAGCCCAAGCAGGCGTTCAACGTCGACTTCGGGCAGGAGGTGCTGCGCCTGTACGACGAGTGGGACGCCCTGACGAAGAAGGCCGCGATCCCGGAGAAGCGGGACGCCGCCGTGCTCGCCTGGGAGCGGGCCTCCGCGACGTCGACGGCGGGCACGCTGCCGACCCCGGCGGTCGTCGTACCGTTCCGGATGCTGTCGTCGGTCGCCGACGTCACCGCCGGCTCGCGGGAGATCACCGCGCGCACCGTCGGCGCCTCGGAGGCGGACCTCGAGCCGCGGCTGGCGAAGGCCGCCACCTGGATCACCGAGTACGTCGACCCGGAGGAGCGCACGACGGTCCGCGAGGCCGCCGACACCGACCGGCTGGCGTCGCTGTCGGAGCAGGAGGAGGCGTGGCTCGGGCTCCTGGTCAAGCGGCTCGCGGCCGCCTTCGACGCCGCCGACCAGGTCGACGGGCTCACCACGGTGATCTACGGCGTGCCCAAGATCGCCCGCGGGCTGACGCTCGACGACGCCCCGACCGACGAGGTCAAGGCCGACCAGAAGGCGTTCTTCAAGCTGCTCTACCACCTGCTCGTCGACGCCGAGCGTGGTCCGCGGCTGCCCACGCTGTTCGCCGCCCTGGGGCACGACAAGGTGCGCTCGCTGCTCGTTCCCTGAGGATTTCTCCGAAATCCGCGTGATGAACGCCGCCGGACCCCGTCCGGACTGGTGAACGTCTCGGACAAGGAGCTCTCATGCGAACCACGCCCATGACCCAGAAGCACCGCGCGACGGAGCCGGTGCCGGCGGCCGACCGCCCCGCCGCGACCCGCGCCCACCGGGGCTCGCGAGCCACGGACCTGCCGATCGCGGCCGCGCTCGGCCTGATCCTGTTGGTCGTCGCGGCCTGGTTGGCCGTGCGGGGCTGACGTGAAGCTCTGGCTGCCGTCGCTCGGCGCGGCGCTGAACGCTCTGGTCATCGCCCCGGTCCGGCGGCTCGTGCGTCACTGACGAGCCGCCGGCTGGGCTCAGGTCGGCTCAGCCCAGCAGCTCGTCGTACGCCGTCGGGCTGGAGTCGCGCAGGAACGCGGAGCAGCGCTCCCACTCGTCGGTCTCACCGATCGCGCGGGCGGCGAGGGCGAGGAGCCCGAGCGCGCGCAGGAAGCCGCGGTTCGGCTCGTGCTCCCACGGCACCGGCCCGTTGCCCTTCCAGCCGTTGCGGCGCAGCAGGTCGAGCGAGCGGTGGTAGCCGACGCGGGAGTAGGCGTAGACCGTCACGTCGTCGGCCCCGCCGTCGCGGGCCTGCTCGGCCAGGGTCGCCCAGGCGAGGGGCGACGACGGCAGGCGGCGTACGACGTCCGCGGGGGCCTTGCCCTCCGCGAGGAGCGCCTCGGCGGGGTCGACGGGCAGGTGGGTGGGCGGGGGGCCGGCCATCAGGTCGGCGCCGGGCGTGATGCTCATGGGCCCCATTCTGGCGCGGGCGGGAAGCAGTGTCGGCGTCCGGGTGTTGACTTGTCTTCGTGACCCAGAGTGCATCCACCTCCCCCGCGGCGAGCGCGCCCGCGGCGGCCGAGAGCAACCCGTGGCCGGCCCTGTGGGCCCTGGTCATCGGGTTCTTCATGATCCTGGTCGACCTGACGATCGTCACGGTCGCGACGCCGACGATCATCGAGGACCTCGACGCATCGGTCAACGACGTCGTGTGGGTCACCAGCGCCTACATGCTGGCGTACGCCGTCCCGGTGCTGATCACGGGACGCCTCGGTGACCGCTTCGGTTCGAAGTACCTCTACCTCGCCGGCCTCACGGTGTTCACGCTCGCCTCCCTGTGGTGCGGCCTGACCACGACGGTCGAGGCGCTGATCCTGGCCCGCGTCGTGCAGGGCTTCGGCGCCTCGATGATGACGCCGCAGACGATGGCGATCATCACCCGCATCTTCCCGCCGGCCAAGCGGGGCAGCGCGATGGCGGTCTGGGGGGCCACTGCCGGCGTGGCGATGGTGGTCGGCCCGATCCTGGGTGGCGTGCTCACCGACGGCCTGGGCTGGGAGTGGATCTTCTTCGTCAACATCCCGGTCGGCCTGGTCGCCTTCGTCATGGCCTGGCGCCTGGTCCCCGCCCTGCCCACCCACGCTCACAAGTTCGATTGGCTCGGCGTCGCCCTGTCGGGCGCGGCCATGTTCCTGCTCTGCTTCGGCATCCAGGAGGGCCACCAGATGGACTGGGCCGGCTGGATCATCGCCATGATCGCCGGTGGCCTCGCCCTGTTCGTCGCGTTCGTGCTGTGGCAGTGGTTCAACCGTGCTGAGCCGCTGGTGCCGCTCAGCCTGTTCAAGGACCGCAACTTCTCGGTGTCCAACGTCGCGATCATGTGCATGGGCTCGATCGGCGCGTCGTTCGGCTTCCCGCTGATGCTCTACGCCCAGGCCGTCCGCGGCAACTCCCCCACCCAGGCGGCGCTGCTGATGCTGCCGATGGCCGTGATGTCGATCTTCCTGGCCCAGCCCGTTGGCAAGCTCACCGACCGGATGCACCCTCGCCAGGTCCTCGGCTTCGGCTTCGCGGTCAGCCTGGTCGGCTTCCTGCTGCTGATGTGGCGCCTGGAGCCGGGCATCTCCGTGTGGGAGATCGCCGTGCCCATGGGCGTCATCGGCATCGGGAACGCCTTCATCTGGGCCCCCACCGCCGCCACTGCCAACCGCAACCTTCCGATCCAGCTGGCCGGCGCGGGCGCGGGCGTCTACAACGCCACCCGCCAGGTCGGCTCGGTGCTCGGCGCGGCCGCGATCGCCGTCCTCATGGACAGCCGCCTCGCCCACTACCTCCCCGGCGCCGCCGCCCACGGCGACGCCGGCGCCGCCCGGATCCCCGACCCGCACGTGGCCGAGCTGTTCAGCAAGGCGATGCAGCAGTCGCTGTGGCTGCCCGCGGTGATGTACGCCGTCGGCCTGGTCGCGGTGATGTTCTACGAGAAGCCGCGGCACGAGGGGTTCGGGCACTGAGCTCGGATTTCAGGCGGCCGCCAGTTTCACCGGCCGGCCGGTGAAACTGGCGCTGGGACGAGGAAGCTTCCTCGTCCCAGCGCCAGTTTTGTCGTCCAGGCTCCCGTCAGGAGAGCACGAACCCGAACAGCGGGCTGTCCGGCGGCACCTTCTCGACCCGCAGCCGCGACTCCTCCATCCTGGCCAGCAGCCCGGGGAGGTCGGCGGGCGACTGCATCTCGATGCCGACCAGGGCGGGCCCGGTCTCGCGGTTGTTGCGCTTGGTGTACTCGAAGAGCGTGATGTCGTCGTCGGGCCCCAGCACGTCGTCGAGGAAGCGCCGCAGGGCACCCGGCTCCTGCGGGAACTCGATGAGGAAGTAGTGCTTGAGGCCCTCGTGGACCAGGGCCCGCTCGACGATGTCGGCGTAGCGGGAGACGTCGTTGTTGCCGCCGGAGACGACCACGACGACCCGGCTGCCGGGGGCGAGCGCCTCCAAGCCCTCCCGGCCGGGAAGGCGGAGCGCCGCGGGCGCCAACGCGCCGGCGGGCTCGGCGATGATGCCGTCGACCTGGTAGAGGTCGAGCATCTCGACGCAGATCAGGCCCTCGGGCACGGCGACCGCGGACAGGTCGACCGAGGCGCGGGCGGAGGCGACGGCGCGGTAGGTGAGGTCACCGACGCGGCGTACGGCGGCACCGTCGACGAACGGGTCGACGGAGCCGAGCTCGACCGGGCCACCGGCGGCCAGGGCCGCGGCGAGGGAGGCGGCACCGGCGGGCTCGGCGGCGAGGACGCGTACGCCGGGCAGCCGCTCGGCGAGGACGGTGAGGGAGCCGGCGATCAGGCCGGCGCCGCCGACCGGGAGCACGAGCGCGTCGGGCTGCCAGCCGAGCGCGGCGGACTGGGCGAGGATCTCGGCGGCGACCGTGCCCTGGCCGGCGATGATCCCGGGGTGGTCGAAGGCGGGGACGACGCTCGCGCCCGAGGCGGCGGCGAAGTCGGCGGCGGCGACGGCCGCGTCGTCGTACTGGTCGCCGGCGATGACGACCTCGACCTGGTCACCGCCGAGGGCGGCGACCCGGTCGCGCTTCTGCCGTGGGGTGGTGCGGGGCAGGAAGATCGTGGCGTGCACGCCGGCCCGGGCGCAAGCGAACGCGACGCCCTGGGCGTGGTTGCCGGCGCTCGCGCAGGTCACGCCCCGGGCCCGCTCCTCCTCGGAGAGCCCGGCGAGCACGGTGTAGGCGCCGCGGGCCTTGTAGGAGCGGACCGGGGTGAGGTCCTCGCGCTTGAGCCAGACGTCGTACCCGGTCAGTGCGGAGAGCCGGTCGGCCCGCTGCAGCGGGGTCGGCGGGATGACCGCGTCGAGCAGGCCGGCCGCCCGGTCGACGTCCGCCGCGGTGGGGAGCCCGGGGTCTCGTGACGGTCGCTGCGCGACCTCCTCGACCACCGGTGCCTCAGCCGACGGACTTGCCGGCCGAGCGCAGGTTCTCGGTGGCCTCGACGATGCGGGCGGCCATGCCGGCCTCGGCGGCCTTGCCCCAGGCACGCGGGTCGTAGGCCTTCTTGTCGCCGACCTCGCCGTCGACCTTCAGGACACCGTCGTAGTTGCGGAACATGTGGTCCGCGGCGGGCCGGGTGAAGGCGTACTGCGTGTCGGTGTCGATGTTCATCTTCACCACGCCGTAGTCGACCGCGGCGGCGATCTCCGCAGGCGTGGAGCCGGAGCCGCCGTGGAAGACGAGGTCGAAGGGCCGGGCACCGTCGGCGAGGCCGAGCTCGGCGACGACCGCGGCCTGCGCGTCGCGCAGGATCTCGGGACGCAGCTTGACGTTGCCGGGCTTGTAGACGCCGTGCACGTTGCCGAAGGTCAGGGCCGTCATGTAGCGGCCCTTCTCGCCGATCCCGAGCGCCCGCACGGTGGCGAGGGCGTCCTCGGGGGTGGTGTAGAGCTTCTCGTCGATCGCACCGACGACGCCGTCCTCCTCACCACCGACGACGCCGACCTCGATCTCGAGGATCACGTTGGCCGCGGCGGCCTTCGCGAGCAGCTCCTCGGCGATCTGCAGGTTCTCGTCGAGCGGTACGGCGGACCCGTCCCACATGTGCGACTGGAACAGCGGCGCCTCGCCCCGGGCGACGCGCTCGGCCGAGATCGCGAGCAGCGGCCGGACGAAGCCGTCGAGCTTGTCCTTGGGGCAGTGGTCGGTGTGCAGCGCGATGTTGACCGGGTAGTTCTTGGCGACCTCGGCGGCGTACGCGGCGAAGGCGACCGACCCGGTGACCATGTCCTTGACGGACGGGCCGGAGAGGTACTCCGCGCCGCCGGTCGAGACCTGCAGGATGCCGTCGGAGCCGGCGTCGGCGAAGCCCTTGAGCGCCGCGTTGAGGGTCTGCGACGACGTGACGTTGATGGCCGGGAAGGCGAACGAGCCGGCCTTCGCGGCGTCGAGCATCTCGGCGTACTTCTCAGGGGTGGCGATGGGCATGCGATTGGCTCCTGCGCAGGGTGCGGTGACGTCCACCTCAACCTACCGTGACAACCGATCGCTGTCGGCGTGCGTATCCCTGCTTGAGTGAACCCCCCACCCCTGGAGGACCGATGCAGGACATCACCGACCGGCTCGGCGCCGAGCTGCGCACGCCCCCGCCACCGACCTTCGACGTCGCGGCGACGGTGGGCGCCGGACGGCGCGCCGTACGACGCCGGCGACTCGCGCGCGGCTCGGCTGCGCTTGCGCTGGCCCTGGTGATCGGCGGTGCCGGAGTGGCGGTGACGTCGCGGTTCGGGGGCACGCAGGTGGACGGGTCGGTCCAGGTGGCGGCTGGCGTCTCCGCCGAGGGGCTGGCCTCGACCGCGGGGCTCAACGACGACTTCCCGGCCGGCTACGACCCACAGGACGAGCACGACCTCCTGGTCCGCAACGGTTGGGAGGTGGTCGACCGGATCGACGGCCCGGTCGACGGGATGTTCGCGGGAGGCAGCGAACCGATCGCCGACTCCGTGGCGCTCGCGCTCCGCAAGGGCGGCGACATCACGTTCGTCCTGCTCTTCCGCTACTCCGCCCGCGGGGACGATCCCCGGGACCAGAGCGGTGGCGGCAACACCGAGACATCGGCCGACTCCGGCTACCACAACCTGTCCAGCTGGGTCGCCTACAAGCTGGCCGGGTTCACCGAGGCCGCGCAGTGAGGCGCGCCGAGCGCGAGGCGGCGTACGTCGAGTTCGCCACCGCCCGCCGCGACCAGCTGCGCCGGATCGCCTACGGCATGTGCGGCGACTGGCACCGTGCCGACGACCTGGTGCAGACCGCGCTGGTGCGCCTGTACGTCGCCTGGCCGCGGGTCGCGCGCCACGGGACCGAGGACGCCTACGTCCGCAGGATCCTGCTCAACGCGGCGATCGACGAGTCGCGGCGCTCCGTACGCCGCGAGGTGCCGACCGACACGCTGCCGGACATCGCGGCCTCACCAGGCATCGGCGTGGAGGAGCGCGACTCGCTCGTCGCCGCGCTCCAGACCCTGCCCGCCCAGCAACGGGCGGCGGTCCTGCTGCGGCACTGGCTGGGGCTGCCGGTCGCCGAGGTCGCCGCCGAGCTCGGCATCTCCGAGGGGACGGTCAAGAGCCACACGTCGCGCGGTCTGCACGCCCTGCGGGGGCGGCTCGAGGAGACCGAGCCCGCCTAGCCCCGCCAGGCCTCGTCGCTGCCGAGGTCGGCGTGCTGGCGCACCCAGGAGTGCATCGCGATCGCGGCGGCGGCCGAGGCGTTGATCGACCGGGTGGAGCCGAACTGGGCGATCGAGAAGGTGCCGTCGCAGGCCTCGCGGGCGCCGTCGGAGAGCCCCGGCCCCTCCTGACCGAAGAGGAAGCAGACCCGTTCGGGGATCTGCATCGTCTCGAGATGGGCGGAGCCGGGGAGGTTGTCGATGCCGAGCAGAGGTACGCCGGTCTCGGCGAGGTGGGCGTGCAGGTCGGCGACGGTCGGGTGGTGGCGCACGTGCTGGTAGCGGTCGGTGACCATGGCGCCGCGGCGGTTCCAGCGTCGGTTGCCGACGATGTGCACCTCGGCGGCGAGGAAGGCGTTGGCGGAGCGGACGATGGTGCCGATGTTGAAGTCGTGCTGCCAGTTCTCGATGGCGACGTGGAAGCCGTGGCGGCGGGTGTCGAGGTCGGCGACGATCGCCTCGACGGACCAGTACCGGTAGCGGTCGACGACATTGCGCCGGTCGCCGTCGCGGAGCAGCCTCTCGTCGTACACCTCGCTCCCGGGGCCCTCCGGCCACGCGCCCGGCCAGGGCCCGACCCCGACCTCGGGCGGCCCGTGGGGCATGGGGTCGTACGGCGCGCGCTCCTCCTCGTCCCTGGGCTCGTCCACGGATCGCACCCTAACGACCACCCCGTTGGGCAACGGCCGGTAGCGTGTCATCGTGAACTCGCTGGTGGCGACCCCGTTCGTCGTACCCATGCTGCTCGGCATCAAGTGGCTCGACCCGGAGTGGCTGCAGCACGAGTACGGCACCACCTTCATCTGGATCGCGATCGCCATCGTCTTCGTCGAGTGCGGCCTGTTCTTCCCGTTCCTGCCCGGCGACACGCTGCTGTTCGCGCTCGGCCTGTTCATCGCAGGGAGCAACAAGACGGGGTACTCCGTCGTCGGGATCTCCAACGAGCCGGTCGAGCTCGTCATCGCCTGTGTCCTGCTCGTGATCGCCGCGTTCGCCGGCAACGTCGCGGGCTACGAGATCGGCCGCAAGCTCGGGCCGCCGCTCTACGAGCGCGACGGCCGGATCCTGAAGAAGAAGTACTTCGACAACACCAGCGCCTTCTTCGACAAGCACGGCAACAAGGCGCTCGTCATCGGCCGGTTCGTGCCGTTCGTGCGCACCTACATCACCGTCGTCGCGGGCGTCACCCAGATGGAGCGGCGCCGCTTCTTCACCTGGAGCGCGATCGGCGCCGTGCTGTGGGTCGTCTCGATCACCCTGCTCGGCTACTTCCTCGGCGCCGCGATCCCGGCGCTCGGAGAGAACATCGACTACGTCACCCTCGCCATCCTCGCCTTCTCCGCCGTCCCGGTCGCCTGGGAGTGGTGGCGCCACAAGCGCCCCGCGGCCAGGCAGCGCAGGGAGATCGCCGCGGGCAGCGCTCCGGAGAGTTCAGTCGCCGAGGAGCGATGAGTTCATCGTGAGGTGACAGTCTTCCCGGCATCGCGTCCACAACGAGTGGACCACAACCCCGGGGAGCAGCCATGGCGATCAACCTCAACCCCTACATCAACTGGCGCGGCCAGGCCCGCGAGGCGATGGAGTTCTACCAGTCGGTTCTCGGCGGCGAGCTCAGCGTGATGACCTTCGCCGACATGGGCGGTACCGCGGCGAGCGTCGCCGAGGCCGAGGGCGAGAGCGACTGGGTCATGCACGCGGCCCTGTCGGTCTCCCCGTCGGTCCTGCTGATGGGCGCCGACCACCCCAAGCACGTGCCCGGCGAGCCGCAGACCCAGCAGGTCAGCATCAGCGGCCCCGCCGAGGACGGCGACACCCTCCGTGCGTGGTGGGCCGGCCTCTCCGACGGCGCCACCATCCACCAGCCGCTCGAGCAGGCGCCCTGGGGCGACAGCTTCGGGATGCTGAAGGACAAGTACGGCGTCGACTGGCTGATCAACATCGCTGCGTGATTTGGCCGTCGCTTCGCTCCGGCATGTCGCGCCGCCTGCCAGCGCCGTTTCTTCCTCCCCCGCTCGCTCGTTCCTCGCTCGCTCCTCCGTCCAGAAACGGCGGGCGGCGCGACGAGACCCAGCCGAATGTCGTGCGCGACCGCACGACATTCGGTTGAGTGCTCTCCGTCGGGCGCGCCGCGTTGCCTGGACGAAGCGGAGCGAGCGCCAGCGAGCGCAGCGGAGGAAGGCAACGCGTCAAAGCGCGCCCGACATGCGAGCGAAGCGAGCCAAACCAACACCGTGAGTCGGCCCCGAGACGCATCAACCCCGAGCCCCCACGGTGTCGGCTCCATCAACCATGATGGCCCCACCATGCCCCGCTGGAACTTCCAGGCCGTCGAGAAGGCCGCGCCGGACGCCTCGTCGCTGACGGCCGCGCGCAAGCTCGCGGTGCCGGGCCCGTGGTCGGAGACCGGCAGCACTGACACCCTCGTGTGGGGCAGGTGCCAGGGCAGCGGGAGGACGCCGTACCAGGTGTCGATCGACCTGGCCGGCCCGGCGTACCGGTGCAGCTGCCCGAGCCGGAAGTTCCCCTGCAAGCACGCGCTGGCGCTGCTGCTCCTGTGGGTCCGCTCGGACGGTGCGGTGGCCGATGCTGCCGAGCCGGCGGGATTCGCGGGCGACTGGGCGGCGACCCGGGCCGAGCGGGCGGCCGGCGCCGCGGCTGCGGAGGCCAGGCGACCCGTCGACCCCGAGGCCCGGGCGAGGCGGATCGCGGAGCGGCGGGCGACGATGTCGGCGGCGCTGGAGGACTTCGCGCAGTGGCTGGCCGACCTGGCCCGCAGCGGTACGGCGACCACCCGGCGCCAGCCGTGGACCTGGTGGGACACGACGGCCGCGCGGCTGGTGGACGGCCAGGTGCCGGGGCTGGCCGAGCGGCTGCGCGACATGGCGGCGGCGGTGGGCAGTCGGGAGGACTGGGCCGAGCACCTGCTGACCGAGGCCGGCCGGTGGTGGCTGGCCGTGCAGGCGTGGCGCCGGTGGGACGACCTGGCACCGGAGACGCAGGGCGACCTGCGCACCTACCTCGGCTGGTCGTGGGGCGCCGACGACCTCGCCGACGCCGAGCCGGCGGCGGGCTGGCAGGTGCTCGGCGCGCACCGCGACGAGACCGGGCGGCTCAAGGAGCAGCGCACCTGGCTGCGCTCGGTCGCGACCGGCGAGCTGGTGCTGGTGCTCGACTTCGCGGGCGGCCCGCAGCCGTTGCCGGTGCCCCAGCTCGACGGCAGCGTCGTCGACGTCCCCCTCGTCCGCTACCCCGGCTCGGCGCCGGCCCGCGCCCGCTTCGCCGCCCCGCCCGCACCCCTCTCGCTCGGCACTCCGCTGCCGAGCGGCGGATCGCTCGCCGACGCCCGGGCTGCGCTCAGCGACCTGTGGCGGCGCAACCCGTGGGCGGTCCGGGTGCCGGCGGTGGTGCGGGGCCGCCTCGTGCCGCCGTACGACGGAGCGCCGGCCACCTTCGTCGACGAGTCCGGTGACACGGTCGACGTGCTCGGCCCGGACCCGTGGGACGCGCTGGCCGCGACGGGCGGCGCGGTGACCGACGTGTTCGGGGAGCTCGAGGAGCGGGGCCTGCGCCCGCTGAGCCTGGTCGGAGTGGACCGGTGAGTGCCCCGGGCTGGTGGCAGCAGACCACGGTGGCCGCGCTGCTCGGCACCGAGCGCCGCGAGCCGCCGCCCCTCCCCCACGGCCTCGGCGTCGCCGCCCGCCCCGACAGCACGCCCGAGACCACGCTGCTCGACGCCGCCGCGCTCGGTGGCGCCCTGCTCCGTGCCCACCTCCCCGACCGACCTGCGGGCGACCTCCCCGAACCGGCCGCCCCCGACGCCACCCCGGTCGCGCCACCGGCCGCCGTCCAGCTGCTCGGCCTGCTCCTCGACCAGCCGCCGGTCGCCGCGCGGCTGCGCCCGCTCGCGCTGGAGCACTGGCTCGGCGTCGCCGCCGATCGCGGCGTCCGGGTCCCGGCCCGCACCCTGCCGCGGCTGCTCGCCCTGGCCACCCAGCAGTCCGACCTGCGCGCCGCCACCCGACCGGTCGTCGGTGAGCGCGGCCGCTGGCTCGCCGGGCTGCGCTCCGACTGGCGTTGGGTCCTCGAGCCGGAGCCCGCGGCCGCCGCACCCACTCCCGTGCCGGCCGACGACCTCGACCGGCTCGAGGCGGCGCTCGACCACCGCTCCGCCAAGGTACGGCGCGAGGCACTCGCGCTGCTCGACGCGGCTCCGGACTCGGCGCGGGCCGCCCGGATGGCCGCGCGCCTGCGCCCCCTTCTGACGCCGACCGGCCGGCTGCGGCGCGGTCTCGAGGTCGCACTGCCGACCGAGCCCGACGCCGCGGGCGTGCGCGACGGGCTGACCACCACCCGCGGCGGCTCGCAGCGCGAGCGGTGGCTGGAGCTGATCAGCGCCGGGGCGCCGCTGTCGGTGTGGACCGACGCGACCGGCAAGGACGCCGCCCACACCTGGCCGCTGATCACCCAGCCCGCCGCGCGGGCCGGCGTGCTGCGGGCGGTCCGGGCCCGGGCCGACCTCACCTGGGCCAGTGCGGCCGTGGCCGACAGCCCCGACCTGCTGGCGTACCTGCCCACCGCCGAGCAGGACGCGGCCGCGCTCCACCTACTGCGGGCCACGAAGGCCGCCGCCGGCGTCGCGTCGGTGGTCCGCCACGTCCCGCCGCCGTGGAGCCCCGGCCTCAGCGCCGCCGTCGTCGACATCCTGCGCCACACCGCCCCGGCCGGCGGCTCGGCCTCCCTCGCGCTGCCGAGCCTCGCGGCCGGCCTGCACCCGTCGGTCCGGCCCGCGGTCTCCGCGTGGGCCCGCGCCGAGCACCGGTGGGGCTCGCTGCCCGCCGACCTCGACCAGTACCTCTCCTTCCTGCCCGCGATCACGGAGGCCTTCCGATGACCCTCACCGAACCCACCGGCACCGACCCGACCGGCGTGCTGCGCCAGCACGCCGAGGACGAGTACGCCCACGAGCTCGCCGCGCTGGCCGCAGCCGACGACCGGCCGCGGCCGCCGCAGTGGCGGCTCTCGCCGTGGGCGGTGACGACGTACCTCCTCGGCGGGCGGCTCGACGACGGCACCGAGATCAGCGCGAAATACGTCGGCGCGCGGCGCCTGATGGAGATCGCCGTCGCCTCCCTGGCGACCGACCGCGCGCTGCTGCTGCTCGGCGTGCCCGGCACCGCCAAGTCGTGGGTCAGCGAGCACCTCGCCGCCGCGATCAGCGGCAGCTCGACGCTGGTCGTGCAGGGCACCGCCGGCACCCCGGAGGAGTCCCTGCGGTTCGGCTGGAACTACGCACGCCTGCTCGCCGAGGGCCCCTCCCGCGAGGCGCTCGTGCCGAGCCCGGTGATGCGGGCGATGGAGGCCGGCGCGCTGGTCCGGGTCGAGGAGCTGACCCGGATCCCGGCCGACGTGCAGGACGCGCTGATCTCGATCCTGTCGGAGAAGACGCTGCCGGTCCCCGAGCTCGACGACGAGGTGCAGGCCCGGCGCGGGTTCAACGTGATCGCCACCGCCAACAACCGCGACAAGGGCGTCAACGAGCTCTCCTCCGCGCTCAAGCGCCGGTTCAACACCCTCGTGCTGCCACTGCCCGACAGCCTCGGCGAGGAGGTCGAGATCGTCCGCACCCGGGTGGCCTCGATCGGCCGCGGCCTGGAGCTGCCCGACGAGCTCGCGGCGACCCCGGAGATCGAGCGCGTGGTGACCATCTTCCGCGAGCTGCGCGGCGGGATGACGCTCAACCAGCGCACCACCGTGAAGTCCCCGTCGAGCACGCTGTCCACCGCCGAGGCGATCTCGGTGATGACCAACGGCGTCGCGCTCGCCGCCCACTTCGGCGACAGCGTGGTCCGCGCCGACGACCTGGCCGCCAGCATCACCGGCGCGGTGGTCAAGGACCCGGTGCAGGACTCGATCGTGTGGCAGGAGTACCTCGAGACCGTCGTCAAGGACCGCCCCGAGTGGGCCGACCTCTACCGCGCCTGTCGGGAGCTGACCTGACTCCCCGGGGCGACAGCAGGGTCGAGGTCCTCGGCGTGCGCCACCACGGCCCGGGCTCGGCGCGCTCGGTCGCCGGCGCGCTCGAGGAGCTCGCCGCGGACGCCGTCGTGATCGAGGGCCCGCCGGAGCTCGACGCCCTGGTCCCGTACGTCGGCGCCGGGCTCGTGCCGCCCGTGGCCGGCCTGGCCTACGCGAGCGCCGAGCCGTGGCGGGCCGCGTTCTACCCGATGGCGGCCTTCTCGCCGGAGTGGGTGGCGCTGACGTGGGCGGTCGAGCGCGGCGTACCCGTCCGGTTCGCCGACCTGCCCGCCGCGCACTCCCTCGCTCCGAGCGACGAGGACGAGCCGGCGGCGGAGGGACGCACCGACCCGATCACCCTGCTCGCCACCGCCGCCGGGTACGACGACCCCGAGCGCTGGTGGGAGGACGCCGTCGAGCACCGCGCCGAGTCCTCGCTGGCCCGTTTCGCGCTGCTGCGCGAGGCGATGGCCGAGGCTCGCGCCTCCGGCCCGGTGGGCGAGGACAACCTGCGCCGCGAGGCGGCGATGCGCAGGGTGCTGCGCGCGACGATCAAGGAGGGCCACCAGCGGATCGCGGTGGTGTGCGGCGCCTTCCACGCGCCGGTCCTGGAGCCCGCGACCTTCCCCTCCCAGGCCGCCGACAACAAGCTGCTGGCCGGGTTGTCGAAGGTGAGGGTGACCGCGACCTGGGCGCCGTGGACCGCGGGCCGGCTGGCCTACGCGAGCGGGTACGGCGCCGGGGTCACCTCGCCCGGCTGGTACCAGCACCTGTTCGCCTGCTGGGCCGAGGACCGCCCCGGCGACGTCGTCCCGGGCTGGCTGACCCGCGTGGCGCGGGCGCTGCGCGACGACGGCCTCGACGCGGCCCCCGCGACGGTGGTCGAGGCGGTGCGGATGGCGGAGGCGCTGGCCGCCGTACGCGGTCGCCCGTCGGCCGGTCTCGACGAGCTGATGGACGCCAGCCAGACCGTGCTGTGCGGCGGCTCGGCAGTCCCGCTCGGGCTCGTGCAACGGCGACTGGTGATCGGCGAGGAGCTCGGGCAGGTGCCTGACGCAGTCCCCCTCGTGCCGCTCGCCGAGGACCTCGCCCGCACCCAGCGCCGGCTCCGGCTCAAGCCGTCGCCGACGCCCACGACGGTCACCCTCGACCTGCGCAAGGAGGCCCAGCTCGAGCGCTCCCGGCTGCTGCACCGGCTCGCCCTCCTCGGCATCCCGTGGGGCACCCCCGGCGAGGCCGGCCGCACCACCGGCACCTTCAAGGAGGCCTGGGACCTCGAGTGGCAGCCCGAGTTCGCCGTCTCGCTGGTCGAGGCCGGCCTGCTCGGCACCACCGTCCTCGGCGCCGCGGAGACCCGGGTCCGGGAGGCCGCTGCCGCCGCGACGGACCTGGCCACGCTCGGCCGGCTGGTCGAGTCCGCCCTCGTCGCGGACCTGCCGCGCGCCCTCGCCACCGTGGTCGACGCGCTCGCCGCGGCCACCGCCCACCAGCACGACACCCGCGCCCTGCTCGACGCGGTCGAGCCGCTGGCCCGCACCCAGCGCTACGGCGACGTCCGCCGCGCCGACCTGGGCCGGGTCCGCGAGGTGCTCGACACCGTCGTGGTCCGCGCGGCGGTCGAGCTGCGGGCAGCCTGCACCGGCCTGGACGACGACGCGGCCGACGCGCTGCGCGCCTCGATCGACAGCGCCCAGCGTGGGATCGCGCTGGTCGGCATCGGGGCGGCCCGGTGGCGCGAGGCGCTGGCCGGTGTGGCCGCCGACGACCGGGTCCACGGCTCGGTCGCGGGCCGGGTCAACCGGATCCTGCTCGACGGCGGGCACCTCGCGGCCGACCGCGCCGCCGAGCGGCTCAGCCGCCAGCTCTCCGTCGGCGCCTCCCCGGTCCACGCGGCCGCCTGGCTCGACGGCTTCCTCGAGGGCGAGTCCGTGCTCCTGCTGCACGACCCGACCCTGCTCGCGATGGTGGACGAGTGGGTCGGCCGGGTCGACGAGTCCGTCTTCGACGACCTGCTGCCGCTGCTGCGTCGTACCTTCGCCCGCTTCCCGCCCGCCGAGCGCCGCCAGGTCGCCACCCGGGTCCACAACCTCGACCACGACCACACCGACTCCGTCCCCGACCTCGACCTGGTCGCCGGCCGCGACGCCGCCCGGCGGGTCGCGGCCCTCCTCGGCCTGGAGGTGGCCCGATGACCGAGACGCCAGAGTCCCGCGACCGGCTCACCCGGTGGCGCCTGGTCCTCGGCGGCGGCGAGGCCGACCCCGACGACGTCCATCTCTCGGCCGCGGACCTGGTCCGCGACCGCGCCCTGTCCCAGCTCTACGACGGCGCCGGCTCCGGCTCCGGTCGCCCGGGCGGTCCGCGTCGCGGCGGGCTCGGACGCTCGGCGCCCGGCGTGAACCGGTGGCTCGGCGACATCCGCACCTACTTCCCGTCCTCGGTGGTGCAGGTGATGCAGGCCGACGCGATGGACCGGCTCGGCCTCCACGAGCTGCTGCTCGAGCCCGAGACGATGGCCGCGGTGCAGCCCGACCTCAACCTGGTCACCACCCTGGTCGGCCTCAACCGGGTGATCCCCGAGCACAGCCGCACCACTGCCCGCGCGGTCGTGCGGGCGGTCACCGACCAGCTCGAGGAGCGGCTGCGCAGCAAGACCGTCCAGGCGGTCTCCGGGGCCGTGGACCGGGCCTCCCGCACCCGGCGTCCGCGACACCACGAGATCGACTGGCGCCGCACCATCGCCGCCAATCTCAAGCACTACCTGCCCGAGCACGGCACCGTCGTACCCGAGCGGCTCCACGGCCACGCCCGCCGCAACCGCCAGACCGAGCGCCACATCATCTTGTGCATCGACCAGTCCGGCTCGATGGCGGAGTCGGTCGTCCACTCCAGCGTCTTCGGCGCCGTCCTCGCCTCACTGCGCACCGTGTCGACGCGGCTGGTCGCCTTCGACACCGAGGTCGCCGACCTCACCGACGAGATCGACGACCCGGTCGACGTGCTCTTCGGCGTCCAGCTCGGCGGCGGCACCGACATCAACCGCGCCCTGGCCTACTGCCAGTCACTGATCGAGCGGCCCGAGGAGACCGTGCTGGTACTGATCAGCGACCTCTACGAGGGCGGCATCGCCGAGGAGATGCTGCGCCGCGCCAACGCGATCACGTCCTCGGGCGCGGTCATGGTCGCGCTGCTGGCGCTGAGCGACTCGGGAGCCCCGTCGTACGACGCCACGCATGCCGCCGCGCTGGCCGCGATCGGCGTGCCCGCCTTCGCGTGCACGCCCGACCAGTTCCCCGACCTGATGGCCGCGGCGATCGAGAAGCGGGACCTCGCGCAGTGGGCAGCGGCCAACGACATCGTGGTCGCGAGCGCGGTCCCCGACGACAACTAGCCGTCAGGCGTGGGCTGCGGCGCGAGCCTCGTCGAGCTCGGCCTTGGTCAGCACCGCACGGACCTCGAGCGCGACGTCGGCGAGGGGGTTCTCGCCGGCCGGGCTGCGGTCGATCGCGCACACGACCGTCTCGACGACCGCGCCACCCTCGCGCAGCGCGTTGGTCGCGTCGCGGACCGCACCGCCGGTGGTGATGACGTCTTCGATCAGCACGACCTTGCGGCCGTCGAACGACGGACCCTCGGCGAGCTTGGCGGTGCCGTACTCCTTGGCCTTCTTGCGCACGAAGACCACCGGGATGCCCATCAGCTGGCTGACCGCGGTGGCGATCGGGATGCCGCCCATCTCCAGCGCGCCGAGCAGGTCGATCTCCTCCGGCAGCAGCTGGGCGACCTCGCGCGCGACGCGGGCGAGCAGGATCGGGTCGGCCTCGAAGAGGTACTTGTCGAAGTACTCGTTGCTGACCTGGCCCGACCGGAGCACGAACTCGCCGGTGAGGCGGCAGGTGGCGTCGATGTCGGCGGCGAGGGCGGTGTCCGTGGTCGTCACGCTCGTAGGTTATCTAGGGAACCGCTGATCCATGGCGCCGTCGCGAGCGTCGCGAGGCGCATGCGATGGCCAGGCGCAGGCGCGAAGGCATGCTGGGCGCACGTCGAGCATCTGCAACGCAGCCAGCGTGCGTGCGTCGCGGCGCGTAGCAGGCGGGATGGATCAGCGGTTCCCTATCGTCGTCCCCATGTCTCCTGCTGCCCGACGCGTCGCCGGGATGGGTACGACCATCTTCGCCGAGATGTCCGCGCTCGCCGTCCGGACCGGCGCCGTCAACCTCGGCCAGGGATTCCCCGATACCGACGGCCCGCCGGTCATCCTCGACGCGGCCGTCGCGGCGCTGCGGGGCGGAGCGAACCAGTACGCGCCCGGCCCCGGCGTCCCCGCTCTGCGGCAGGCGATCGCGCGCCACCAGCAGCGCCGCTACGGCATCGAGCTCGACCCGGACCGCGAGGTCGTGGTGACCACCGGCTGCACCGAGGCGATCGCCGGCGCGCTGCTCGGGCTGGTCGACCCGGGCGACGAGGTGGTCGTGCTCGAGCCCTACTACGACTCCTACACGGCGATGATCGACTTCGCCGGCGGCGTACGACGGCCGGTCACCCTGCGCGCACCGGACTTCCGGCTCGACCCGGCCGAGCTCGAGGCGGCGGTCAGCGACCGGACCAAGCTGATCCTGCTCAACACCCCGCACAACCCGACCGGCCGGGTGCTCGACGCCGACGAGCTGGCCGCCGTGGCCCGGGTCGCGACCGCGCACGACGTGCTGGTGGTGACCGACGAGGTCTACGAGCACCTCACCTTCGACGGCCGCCCGCACGTGCCGATCTCGACCCTGCCCGGCATGGCCGAGCGCACGCTCACCCTGTCCAGCGCCGGGAAGTCCTGGTCGGTGACCGGGTGGAAGGTCGGCTGGGCGAGCGGCCCGGCCGAGCTGGTCGCGGCCCTGACCGCGGCCAAGCAGTGGCTGACCTTCACCTCCGGCGCGCCACTGCAGCCGGCCGTGGCGGCCGCCCTGGACGCGGGCGACGACTTCCCCGCCGGCCTCGCCCGCGACCTGCAGTCCCAGCGGGACCAGCTGGTCGCCGGGCTGCGGGCGGCGGGCCTGACGACGTACGTGCCCGAGGGCACCTACTTCGCCACCACCGACGTGAGCGGGCTCGGCTGGGCCAGTGGCGGGGACTTCTGCCGCGCCCTGCCCGAGCGGGCCGGCGTCGTGGCGATCCCCTCGGAGGTCTTCTACGACGACCCGGACGCGCCCGGGAGCGGCCGCCACCTGGTGCGGTGGGCGTTCTGCAAGAGGCCGGAGGTCATCGCCGAGGCGGTACGCCGGCTCGGCGCGGCCGACCTGAGCGCGTGAGGCTCAGCGCCCGACGTACCAGCGACTGACCTCGGGCCGCAGCAGGAGACTGGTCGTCCCGGCGAGCGCCGCGACCAGGATCACGAGCGGCCAGGCGCCGAGCGCGAGGAACAGCGCGAGCGCGGCGCCGGCGGCGGCGCCGATGGCGAGCACGATCCGCGCCCAGTTCTGGCCGACGAATGCGAGCGCGGCGAGCACGATCGCGCCCAGGGCGCAGGCGGTGACGCCCGCCATGAGCACGTAGATGCCGGCGACCAGGTCCTGCTCGGTGACCTGCGAGCTGTCCAGCCAGGACGGCTGGTCCTTCATCACCTCGGCGAACAGCTTCTCGCTGTTGGCCGACACGTAGGCGACCATGCCGGCCACGAGCAGCACGATCGCCACCGCGACCACACAGGTGATCGCGCATGCCGCCACCAGCGCCGGCGGGCGGGCGCCGACCACGGGGCCGGTGGCCGGCGGCGCGACGCCGGTGACCGGGCCGGCCAGGGGTCCAGGCAGGTGGCCCGGCTGGCCGGACTGGCTCGGCTGGCCCGGCTGGCCCGGCTGGTCGAACCGGGACGGCGGCGTGGGTCGCGTCGCGGACCGGATCGCGGCCAACCGGGCGGCCTGGCGCTCCTCGAGGCGTTGCATCCAGGGCCGGCCGGCGTACCAGTCCCGGGTGGGCTGCAGCCACAGCAGGGCGATGCCGGCGAGCACCATCGGCGCCAGGAAGCCCGCGGTGGCGAGGCCGCCGACGAACAGCAGCGGCGCCAGGGCGGTCAGCGCGAGCCGGGCACTCGCCGAGCGCTTGAAGACCTGGACGCCGAGGATGGCCGACGCCGTCGCCGCCCCGGCGCCGACCATGCACAGCACCCGGATGACCGTCGCCAGTCCGTCGGCGTCGAGCCCGAGGTCGGCCGTCATCGGCTCGGTGAGGACCTTCTGCAGCTCCTCCTGCACCGCGAGGGTGTGGAGGGTGGAGATCCGCTGCCACGCGGCGAGGACGACGAACACGGACCCGCCGATGATCAGCGCGCCCGCCAGCGTCGCCTGTCCCGGCCGGGGCTGCTGCTCGCTCATGGGCTCCATTCCACCAGACCACCCCACACGTCACATGGGATGGGCAGTTCATGCACCTGTCAGGCGTTGCAACCCCTGACAAGTGCATGAATCCCCGGCTGACCGGGGATTCATGCACCTGCGCGACTCAGCCGGCGAGCACCAGCCCGTCCTCACCCCGGTCGACCGTGACCGACCCACCGTCGGTGACCTCGCCACCGATGAGCAGCCGGGCGAGCGGGTCGCCGATGGCGGTCTGGATCAGGCGGCGCAGCGGCCGGGCGCCGTACGCCGGGTCGTAGCCGGTCTCGGCCAGCCAGGCGCGTGCCTCGGGCGTGACCGACAGCGTGATCCGGCGGGCGGACAGGCGCGCCTCCAGCGAGCGGAGCAGCAGCTCCACGATCTGTGCCAGGTCCTCGCGGGACAGCGCGTCGAAGGTGACGATCTCGTCGAGCCGGTTGAGGAACTCCGGCTTGAACGAGGCCCGCACCACGGCCATCACCGACTCCTGCCTGGCCTCCGGCGACAGCGAGGGGTCGACCAGGAACTGCGAGCCCAGGTTGGAGGTGAGGATCAGGATCGTGTTGCGGAAGTCGACCGTGCGGCCCTGGCCGTCGGTCAGCCGACCGTCGTCGAGCACCTGCAGCAGGATGTCGAAGACCTCGGGGTGGGCCTTCTCGACCTCGTCGAGCAGGACGACGGAGTACGGACGCCGGCGCACCGCCTCGGTGAGCTGGCCACCCTCGTCGTACCCGACGTAGCCCGGAGGGGCACCGACGAGCCGCGCGACCGAGTGCTTCTCGGCGTACTCGCTCATGTCGATGCGCACGATCGCCCGGTCGTCGTCGAACAGGAAGTCCGCCAGCGACTTGGCCAGCTCGGTCTTGCCGACACCGGTCGGGCCGAGGAACAGGAACGAGCCGGTCGGGCGGTTCGGGTCGGAGATGCCGGCCCGCGCCCGGCGTACGGCGTCGCTGACGGCACGCACCGCGTCGGCCTGGCCGATCAGGCGGGCACCGATGACCTGCTCCATGTCGAGCAGCTTGGCGGTCTCGCCCTGCAGCAGCCGCCCGGTGGGGATGCCGGTCCAGGCCTCGACGACCTCGGCGACCTGGGTCGCCCCGACCTCCTCACCGACGAGCTTCTCGCCCATCGGCTCGGCGTCCTCGGCCGCCTCGACGGCCTTGATCTGCTGCTCCAGCGCGGGGATCTGGCCGTAGAGGATGGCGCTCGCGCCACCGAGGTCGCCCTCGCGCTGCAACCGCTCCGCCTCGACCCGGAGCTGGTCGAGCTGGCGGCGCAGCACGCCCTCGCCCTCGAGCTCGGCCTTCTCCCGCTCCCAGCGTGCCTCGAGCCCGCGCAGCTCCTCCTCCTTGTCGGCGAGGTCGCCACGCAGCGCCTCGAGCCGCTCGACCGAGGCGTCGTCGCTCTCCTTGGCGAGTGCGAACTCCTCCATCTTGAGCCGGTCGACCTGGCGGCGCAGCTGGTCGATCTCCTCCGGGGAGGACTCGATCTCCATCCGCAACCGGGACGCCGCCTCGTCGACGAGGTCGATCGCCTTGTCGGGCAGCTGCCGGCCGGAGATGTAGCGGTCGGACAGGGTCGCGGCCGCCACCAGCGCGGCGTCGGTGATCCGGACGCCGTGGTGGGCCTCGTACTTCTCCTGGATGCCGCGCAGGATCTGGATGGTGTCCTCGACCGAGGGCTCACCGACGAAGACCTGCTGGAACCGGCGCTCCAGCGCGGGGTCCTTCTCGATCGACTCGCGGTACTCGTCGAGGGTGGTCGCGCCGATCATGTGCAGCTCACCGCGCGCGAGCATCGGCTTGAGCATGTTGCCGGCGTCCATCTGGCTGTCGCCGCCGGCGCCCGCGCCGACGACGGTGTGCAGCTCGTCGATGAAGGTGATGACCTGGCCCTCGGACTGCTTGATCTCGTCGAGGACCGCCTTGAGCCGCTCCTCGAACTCGCCGCGGTACTTCGCGCCGGCGACCATGCCCATCAGGTCGAGCGAGAGCACCCGCTTGCCCTTGAGCGAGTCGGGGACGTCGCCGGCGACCACGCGCTGGGCGAGGCCCTCCACGACGGCGGTCTTGCCGACGCCGGGCTCGCCGATGAGCACCGGGTTGTTCTTCGTACGGCGCGACAGCACCTGCACCACGCGTCGGATCTCCTGGTCCCGGCCGATGACCGGGTCCAGCTTGCCCTCCTCGGCGGCGGCAGTGAGGTCGACGGAGTACTTCTCCAGCGCCTCGTACGTCGCCTCGGCGTCCTGCGAGGTCACCCGGCGGTTGCCGCGCACGGCGGTCAGCGACTCGCGCAGGGCGTCAGCACTCAGGCCCGCGTCGCCCAGCACCTGCTGGGCCGAGGATTCGACGGTGGCGAGCGCGATGAGCAGGTGCTCGGTCGCGACGTACTCGTCCTTCATCGACCGTGCAAGGTCCAGCGCGGACGCCAGGACCCGGGTCAGGGCGGCCGACCCGGACGGCTGCTGGACGGTGGCGCCGCTGGCGCGCGGCAGCCCGTCGCGGGCCGCGGAGGCGGCGTGGACCAACCCCGAGACGTCGACGCCGGCCTTGGCGACGAGGTGGGCGGCGGTCCCGTCCTCCTGCAGCAGCAGGGCGACGAGCAGGTGGATCGGCTCGACGGTGGTGTTGCCCGCCGTGGTCGCGGCGAGCTGGGCGGCCTCGATCGCCTCGCGGCTGCGCGTGGTGAACTTGTCGGCCCCGAATTGGCTCATGCAGTGCTCCTCGAGAGTGTCTGGGTTCCATCTTGGCCGGAATGCTCCGACCGGTCATCAGGTCCAACGTCCCGAAAGTTGAGTCTGTTCCGCTCAACTTTGCGCGAACCATGGTGTCCCCGGTCACCTCGTGGGTGGGCGCGGGCGCACGTGGTCGACCCAGTGCGAGCGGGCTGCCGTCGACGGCGCGAGGAGCGGGCCAACGAGGGACGTGGTGGGCGGACAGGTCTCGGGCTCATCCACCCACCACGAGTCACGGCGAGTCGTCGCGGTCGGCCCGGGCCGTCCTCCTGTTCCCCGGAGCAGGAACGCGACCCCACACCGCGCTGGCCTCAGGGCCGACCGCGCCGAGAACAACGTGACACGACCGGTGTCCTCGAAAGCGATTGTTTCGGTCCCGAGTCCGAGTGAAACGCAGCGGGAGGGCGGCGGCGGAGGCACGATACCGAGGTGGCTCGGCACACCGACGAGATCGACGACCCCACCCCGCTGGCCGGGGCGCGGATCGACGTCGCCGCGCGCATCGGCTGGCTGCTGAGGACCAGCCGGGTCTCCGCCGGGGTGCCGCTGCGGGAGTTCGCGGCGCGCAGCGGGGGCGGGCTCTCGCCCGCGACGCTCTCGCGCGTCGAGACCACGGGCCGGCGCAGCGGGTCGGTGGTCGCGGCGTACGAGCGTGCCCTCGGGCTGCCCCACGGCCACCTGCGCGCGCCGGTCGACGTGCTGTGCCGGACCTTCGCCTACGCGCCCGCGGACACCGACCCCTACGTCCCGGAGCCGACCCTGGCCGGGTTCACGACCGCGGTCGACACCGTGCAGTCCACCGACCCGAGTGCGCAGGACTGGCTGCGCTTCGCCGAGTACCACGTGCTCACGTCGTTCGGGATGCCCGCGCACACGATCCGCCCGCTCGTCGTACGCCTGGCCGACGAGGTGGGCCGGGCCGCCGGCACGGCCTACCAGCTGAGGTACGAGGCGCTGAGCAAGCTGCGCTGCAGCCCGTACGCCGACGTGGTCGGCCAGGTGATCCGGGAGGCGGTCGAGCGGCCCGGCATGCAGCGCGCCGCCGACCTGCTCAGCGCGATCACCGAGCTCCCCACCCCTGAGCTGGTCACCTGGTGCGGCGAGCTGCTGTCCGACGAGTCGTGGATCATCGCGCGGGCCGGGTGCCTGGGCATCCAGAACATGCGCAGCGTCGGCGGGCTGCGGCGTACCGACTGGCTCCCGCTGGTGCCGGTGTACGCCGCCGCGTGCGACGCCGCCGTCGGCGACGCGCTGCGCCAGCCGATCCTCAGCGCCACCCTGGCGGGCTGCCCGCCGGAGTTCCGCGCCGAGGTCAGGGCCCGGCTCACCGAGGACCTGGTCGAGCCGCGCCGCGCGGCCGCGTGGACCCGGACGCGGCGCAACCACCACTACTCGTACGCCGCCGCGCTCGCCGCCGAGGTCGCCGACGGCCACGGGGGCGAGGCGATGCTGGCCCGGCTGCTGTTCGAGGTGCTCTACGACTTCCGGGCGACACACGTGACGACCTCGTCGTTCCTCCTGGTCGCCTCGCCCTTCGCCGACCGTGTGCGCGAGCTGATCTGCCGCTCCGCCCTGGACGGACCGGACGAGACCACACGGCACGGCGCGGCCTTCGCGTTCGCCAACCTGATGATCCCGTTCGACTCGGCCGACCCGGCGCCGTGGCTGGCGTCCGACGACCTGGTCCTGCGCGGTGCCGGGCTGAGCATCTGCGGCTTCGCGGGCGTACCGCTCGAGCGCGGGCTGCTCCGCGAGCTGGTGCAGCGCGAGGACCAGGTCGGCTACGAGGCGATGTTCGCGGCCGGGATGTCGCAGCAGCCGGAGCTGGCCGACCTCGCGGCCGACCCCCAGCTCCCCGACGCCGCCCGTGCGGCCGCGGCGTGGTGGCAGAAGGCGGGCGGGCGGATCATCCGCTGACCTGCCGGCCTACCGCGTCACTGTCCGTCGATCTCCGGCGGCGCCTCGTGCTCGGGCAGGTCGGAGCTGGACGCGACGGCCTCGTCGACCAGCGCCAGCTTGCAGAACTCCTCGCCGAACGGGGTGAGGTGGATGCTGCGGCGCACGACCTTGGCGAACTTCACCGAGTGCAGCGCTGCGAGCACGTCGGGCTGCGCCTCGAGCACCTGGTACTCCATGTGGTCGTGCACCGGCTCCCGGGAGAACCAGACCAGGCCCAGCCGGAACAGGTTGTTGAGGTACGACGGCACCTGCTCCAGGTAGCGCAGGCCGGCCCGCGGGCCGACCATGTTGAGGCCAGGCGCGACCAGCTGGCTGCTGACCATGCCGATCGGCCCGCCCGTGCGGACGTCGACCGACGGCTGCGGCCCCTTGCTGAGCAGCATGACCAGGATCCGGGCCTCGTCGGGGGCGAGCTCGTCGAGGATCCGGTCGAACGCCGGGTGCCGGTCGTCGGTGCTCCACACGTCGCGGGAGCGCTCCAGCAGGTCCTTGCCGCGGTCGCGCAGCGACTGGGGCCGCGACGCGACCACCTGGCCGTCGACGACGGGGGACGCGATCACCTCGCGCGGACGGTCGGCGGTGCCACCCAGCGTCTCGCCGGCCCGCATCAGGGCGGTGGCCACGGGCACCCCGCCGGACACCTGCTTGGCGACCTCGCCGAGCGCGCCGACGTACGACCCGACGTCACGGATCAACGACGCCGCCTCGTCCCTGCTGGTGACCGCGCGTCCGACCCGCATCCAGTTGCGGGTGGTGGTGCGCAGGCCCCAGCCGGCGGTGTGCAGCGCTGCCGACCCGGCGACGCGCGCCAGGCCCGGCAGCGACTCGGCCACCGCGGGCCCGGTCAGCGCGGGCAGCCGCGGCAGGCCGTCCTGGTCGAGGTCCTCAGTCATCTCAGCCTTCCGGTGCTCGAGCGGATCACGACGGCGGGAAGCCGGGGATCCAGCCCCAATTGAAGATCCCGAGGTGGATGAACCCGCCGGCGGCACCCATGATCGCGCCGTGGGCGTAGAGCATCCACTCGTCCTCCTTGATCGCCGAGCGCATCATCTCGACGAAGTCCTTGGGCGGGAGCTCCTTGGTGCGCCGGGCGATCAGCACCTGGATCTTCTCCGACTGCTGCCGACTGAAGCCCGGGTCGCGGAACGGCGTGATCGTGCGACCGACCGCCTCCTGGGCGAAGGAGTCCTTGATGCTGTCGTAGCGCCGCCCGCCCATGGCGACGTTGACCGCGCCGCGCAGCGGGCCGGCGGCCTTGTCGATCGCGGGCCGCATGGCGGTGGCGATCATCTGGCGGGTGCGGTCGCCGCGGGGGCCGTCCATCAGGAAGTCGCCGATCCGCTCGAGCGTGATCACGTCGTCGGCGATGATCCGGGCGTAGACCTCGGCGCACTCGTCCTGGCGGCGCAGGAACAGGCCCTGCACCTTGATGCCGAGGATCCGCCTCTCCTCCGGCGGGTCGAAGATCAGCCACATGCCGAGCAGGTTCGTGGTCCAGCCGACGACGATCCCGAGCAGCGGCAGCAGCCACCAGATGTGCCAGGTCTGGTCGATGATCGCGACCGGGATGCCCAGCAGGAAGCCGAAGATGAAGCCGAAGGCGACCATCAGGTTGAGCTCGCGCTGGCCGACGTCCTTGAAGACCTTGACCACCAGCTCGGGGTTCTTCCGGAAGTGGTCGATGACCATGATCTTCGGGTCGAGGAGCTGGTTGATGTGGACGCCGATCTCGTCGGTGATCGTCTTGACGACGCCGGGCAGCTGGGCCTGGACGCGGTCGATGACGGCCTGGCGCACCGGGCGGGGCAGGTCGCGCCACAGCCGCGGGTGCTCGCGCATCATGACGTCGTCGACGAGGTCGGGGAGGTCGGGGCGGAACACCGCGACGATGTGCTCGGCGATCTGGTCGGGCTCGAGCTGGGCGTAGAACTCGGCCGGGGTGCCGAGCTTGGCGATCACCTTGTCGACCGCGATGCTGCCCATCTTGGCGGCGCGGGCGGGGACGATGCCCTGCCAGCCGAAGCCGCCGTCCATCCAGCCGGGGACCTCCTGGAGCTTGCGCGGCAGGACGCCGGCCACCTCCTTGAGCCCGGGGATCCGGAAGCCGTAGAAGTTGATCGGCTTGAACAGCATCCACAGGCCCGACCAGTTGATCAGCCAGCCGATGATGCCCGTGAAGAACGGGATCGACACGAAGGCGAACCAGTCGACGTGGTCGGCCCAGTCCCTGAGCCCGTCCAGCACTGCGTCCACGCGTACCTCTCGTCCTTGTCGGTCCCGGCCGTGCCCCCATGCACCGGCAATGGACCCGACGGGTGGAGGTTAACGCCTGTTGTGGTAACCGGCACAGGGATCTCAGGTCACGGTGTCGCAGGAACTGCCGAGACAGGCGTGGACGAACGCCCGGCCGAACGGGGTCAGCTCCAGGCGGCGGCGTACGACGTGCGCCCGGCGGGCGGTGCGCGCGGCCGTGAGCACGGCGGGCTGGGCCTCGACCACCTGGTAGCGGGTCAGGTCGGCGACCGGCTCGTCCGTGTCGGCGACCAGGCCCAGCCGGCGCAGGTTGGTCAGGTGCAGTGGCAGGCGCTCGGGGCGTCGTACTCCCGCGCGGGCGCCGACCAGGCTCAGTCCACGCGCCAGCACGGCGGGCGCGAGGCGGCCGGCGAGGCCGCCGAGGTGGACGTCCACCGTGGGCTCGGGCCCCGAGGTGTGCAGGAACCACAGCAGCCGGGCCTCGTCGGGCGCGAGCTGGTCGAGGACCCGAGCGAAGGCGGGGTGGTCGTCCGACGGGGCGGCCACGTCGCGCGAGCGGGCGAGGAGGGCCCGGCCGCGGGCAGCAAGGCGGTCGCGGCCGTCCCGGCTCATCCGCCGACGCCGAACAGCCACAGGTGCACGAAGCCGCCGGCGGCACCCATGAGCGCGCCGTGCGCGTAGAGCAGCCACTCGTCCTCCTTGATGGCCGCGCGCATCATCTCGACGAAGTCCCGCGGCGGCAGCTCGCGGCAGCGGTCGGCGACGAGCGTGCGGATCCGGACCGACTGCCGGGCGCTGAAGTCGGCGTCGCGCAGCGGGACCAGGGTCAGGTCGGCGGCCTCCAGCGCGACGGTACGGCGGATCGTGTCGAAGCGACGTGGCCCGACGGCGGCGCGCACGGCCGGGGCGAACGGGCCCAGGGCCAGGTCGATGGCGGGGTGCAGCGCGTCGGCGATGACCTGGCGGGTCCGGTCGCCGGCGGGCCCGTCGAGGAGGTGCTCGCCGATCCGCTCGAGGGTGATCACGTCGGCGGCGATGTGCCGGGCGTAGACGTCGGCCGCCTCCCACTGGCGGCGCGCGAACAGGCCCTGGACGCGCAACGGCCCGATCCGGCGGGCCTCCGGCGGCTCGAAGATCAGCCACATGCCCAGCAGGTTGGTCGCCCAGCCGACCGCGACGCCCAGCAGTGGCAGCAGCCACCACTGGTGGAGCACGTGGTCGAGGACGGCGACCGGGATGCCCAGCAGGAATCCGAAGACGAACCCGAAGAAGACCATCATCCGCAGCTCGCGCGCACCGAAGTCGCGGAAGATCCGGACCACGACCTCCGGGTGCCGCTCGAAGTGGTCGATGACCATCACCTTCGGGTCGAGCAGCTGGTCGATGTGCTCGCCGATCTCGGTCGTGACCCGGCCGACGACCTGCGGCAGCTGGGCCTGGACCCGGTCGATCACGCCGGTACGGATCCCGCGCGGCAGTCGCTCCCACAACTGCGGGTGCTCGCGCCACATGATCTCGTCCACGAGGAGGGGCACGTCCGAGCGGAAGGTCTCGACGATGTGTGCGGCGATCGCGTCCGGCTCGAGCTGCTCGTAGAAGTCGCGCGGGGTGCCGATCCGGGCGATCGCCTTGTCGACGGCGATGCTGCCCATCTTCGCGGCCCGGGCGGGCACGATGCCCTGCCAGCCGATGCCGCCGCGCAGCAGGCCGGGCACCTCCTGGAGCCGCCGTGGCAGGGCGCCCGCGACCCGCGCCAGTCCGGGCACGCGGACGCCGTGGAAGTGGATCGGCGCGAACAGCATCCACAGGCCCGACCAGTTGATCAGCCAGCCGATGAGCGCGGTGAACACGGGGATCGACCAGAAGCCGATGCCGCCGAGATCGTCCAGACCGTCCAAGAACATGGGTGTCCCGCCTTCGTCCCACCCGTGCCGGCGTCCCATGTGCCGCCGTACGGGTCCCTCTCTCCCGGGCCGGGACACTAGACCACCGCCACCCCCCTTGGCGAGGGTTCCTGTGACATTCAGTCGCAGAAAGGTCGCAGACGGGCCCGAGCGCTACTTCTCGACCGGGACCAGCCGGGCCCGGTCGGGCAGCCGGCCGAGCCCGCCGACCGGCTGCAGCCGGAGAACGATCCGGGCCGTCACCTGGGCCTCCTTCACGAAGCCGAAGGTCCGCGAGTCGTCGGAGCCGCCCCAGTTGTCACCGACGACCCAGTAGGACCCGTCGGGGACCGTGACCCACGCCGCCGGCCGGCCGCCGGGCAGCGACGTACCGTCCTCCGCGCAGCAGGCCGCGACCTTCGCGCCGACCCGTCCGGCCCAGGTCGGGTTGTCGACGGCGTGGGTCGCGTCCTCGTCCTTCGGCCGCACCAGCACGACCGGCGGGTCCTGGTCGGCACGGACCTTGATCCGGTCGCCGGGAAGGCCGATCACCCGCTTCACGACGGGGATCTCGCGATCGCCGAGCGTGCTCTCGACGATGTCGAAGCGATGGATCTCGCCCTTGCCGAACGGGTCGACCAGGAGCCGGTCGCCGGTCGAGAGGGTCGGCTCCATGCTGCTCCCGGACACCTTCACCGAGAACGCGAGTGCCGCGATGACGACGAGCATCACCGCGAAGAAGACGACCAGTGCGGCGATGCCGAGGGCGGTGCGCAGCCAGGGTCCGGAGTCGGCGCGGTGGGTCACGGCGCGCAACCGTACGTCATCCACCGTCCGTCGGCACCGGTCGAGAAGAGCTGAGAAGAAATCTGTTACTGGGTGTCGCGCACACCCGGAGATGTGTGTCACACTCCGTCACGCTTGGCCTAGAGGCATGGGGATGCGGCCAGCGTTCCACCGCCGGTTCGGGAGGGATCGGCGGGTGCCTTTTGGAGGGAAAGTTGAAGAAGGTCGAAGGAATGGGCCGCACCCGCTTGGGTCGGTTCGCAGCCGTCACGGTGCCGGCGACCCTGCTCACCGCAGGGCTCGGCGTCGCGATGCTGCAGGGAATGGTCGGCGCCGTGCTGTCGTCGGCCGACGGTTTCACGCTCAACAGTGACCGGATCACCAGTGACGGACTCAAGGCGCGCACCGGCGCGGCCAACGTCGCCGGTGGCAACCAGGCCACGATCTACGCGGAGACCGGTGCGAACACCAACGCGAGCGGCATCGAGGTCATCACGCCCGACGTGACGATCCCGCTGCTCAACCTGCCGGCGCACCTCGAGGTGACCTCCACGGACACCACGATCGCGCTGGGATCGGTCGGGCTGAACGCCAAGACCCTGACCACGCCCAACGGCGCCACGCTCGGCACCACCACCATCGGTGTCGCGCAGTCGGAGGCAGGATTCGCCAACACCGCGACGGACAGCGGGTACGTCGCCGACGCCTTCGCGCTGACGAGCTCCTCGGCAGACCTGCCGAACGTCAACGCCAAGGCCTACGCGATCACGCTGGAGAGCCTCGCGCTCGACAACCTGTCGCTCTCGGTCGCGCTCGGGAACTGATCCCGGCCTGACCTCCGACGGCGAGCAGGGCCCGTTCGCCGTCGACCCGGCACTCCCTCGTGGGGCGCGCGGCCGCGCGCCCCACGAGGTTCGACCATCTCCTCGTTGGGATCTCGCATGACTGACACCACCGTCCCCACCCCGGCGACCGCGGTCCGCACCTCGCGGCCGGCCGCCCTGTGGCAGGGCTTCGCCCGCTTCCGCCGTACCCGCCCGTTCTGGGGCGCCGTCATCCTCGCCCTCGGCGCGTACTTCATCGCCCGGCCGCTGCTCGGCGGCACCTTCGCCTTCTACACGACCGTCGGCATCCGCAGCATCACGCCGCTGCTGCTGGCCGGCGGCATGGCCGCCGCGGCCGGCATCGCCGTGGTGCTGCCCGCGCAGCGTCACTTCCCCGCGCTCGTCGCGATGATGCTCGCCGTCGCCTCGCTGCCGCTGGCCAACCTCGGCGGCTGGCTGCTCGGCATGGTCCTCGGCATCACCGGCGCCGGGCTGGTCTTCTCGTGGACGCCGTTCTCGGAGAAGCAGCTCGACCGGTTCGCCGCGAAGGACGCGGCGCGCGCCGAGAGACGCGCTGCCCGGCGGGCGGCCCGATGACCGACGTACGACTCGGCACCCGCCGGCGGGCGCTGGTGCCGCTCGCCGGCGGGCTGGTCGCGCTCGTGGCCATGTTCCAGCTGGTGAGCAGCAACGTGCTCGCGGTGAACTTCACGACCGCCAACCAGGAGTTCAAGCTCTACTCGAACTACCTGCAGGGCGCGCAGGCCGCCGGCTTCCTGGCCACCAACGACACCTCGTCGGGCCAGGACAACGGCGTCGCCGAGCTCGGCATCCGCTCCGCGAAGCTGGCCGGCCTCTGCGCGATCGCCTACGAGACCGTGCCCGTCGTCGGGGAGGTCTCGCTGATGATCCTCGCCGGGGTGCCGGTGAAGAGCTCGTTCGCCAACGGCAGCAACACCACCACCGACGGCGCCGGCAACGCACTGACCTTCGACGGCAACGGCCTGCTGACCGGCGGCAACCACATCACCGCCAGCAACCTGTTCGTGAACTCCCGCTCGCTCAGCGGCTTCGGCAACCTGATCAGCGGCATGAACCTCGGCCAGAGCGCCGACACCGTCGACGACACCGCAGGCATCGCCTGGCCCGGCGGGCAGACCCCGCCCGACGCCGGCGACTTCGGCCTCACCGTGGACCGCCTCAACGTCGGCGGCCTCGGCGGCGACACCTACGGCATCAACCTGCAAGGAGCGATCACCTTGCCGAACCTCAAGATCAAGGTCGTGCCCGGCCACAAGACGCAGGCCGACTGCCCTACCCAGGCGGCCGGCTGATGAGCGCCCCGACGACGCAGGTACGGCGCCGGCTCGGCGCCGCGCGTAGGGCGTTGCGCGGGTTCCGGCGTACCCGTCCGTTCTGGGGCGGGCTGTGGTGCATCCTCGCCGGGGCCTGGATCATCCGTGCGATGTTCTTCTCGTTCCTGCTGGCGGTGAGCGGCGGGTGGAGCTACTCGGCCGGCTACATCCTCGGCGGTGGGCTGGTGCTGTTCGGGCTGGTGGCATGGTTCGCCCCGCACTACCGGGGACTCGTGGGCCTGCTCGCGGTCGGGCTGGCGCTGGCGGCGTTCGTCGCCGCCAACCTCGGCGGCTACCTCGTCGGCTCGGTGCTCGGCATCCTCGGCGGCTCGATGGTGTGGGCCTGGGGCGAGAAGGCGCCGCGGCGCGCGCCCGGCGGCCGGCGCCGGGCCGTCCCCGCCTCGTGAGGCCGGTGCGGGGAACGCCGTCGCTCGCCCGACAGCGGTGGCTGGTGCTGGGTGCGGTGCTGGCGCTGGCAGCGGCATGCGTGCTGCTCCCCCGTGCCGGGGACCGGGCGCTCGGCCAGGCGCAGAGCAGCGCCTACCAGCCGTTCGCGTGCGACCAGCCAGGCAGCAGCAACCCGCAGCAGCGCCGCCAGGACGTCCAGCTCGACAACGGCGCCGGCGACTTCAACGCGACCGGGCGGATGTACCCGTGCCTGGCCGGCGTGCGCTGGCACCTGCAGTCCGGGAACGTCGCGACCTCCAGCCCCGACGCCGGGATCGGGCAGATCCGCACGGCGTACGGCCGGAAGTTCCCCAACACCGTCTACTACGCGGCGGCGGGCTCGCGCACGGACCTCTACCAGGTCGCGTTCAGCGGGCTGCAGTTCTGCACCGACGACAACACGCCCGTCGGCGCCTGCCCCGCGAGCGGCACCACCGACATCCAGCTGTACGCCGACAGCGGGGACGCGCCGCAGCCGAAGCCCGCGGCGCCGTACCGCCTCACCATCGACCCCGACCAGGCGATCACCATCGGCGGCGCCGGGGTGTGGACCGAGGTGCTGGCGACGGCGAGCAGCTCGTTCACAGTGCCGATCGCGCAGCTGCCGACCGCCACCCACCTGGCCTGCGGCCTGGTCGGAGGTACGGCGCGCGGCGGCTTCCTCGGCATCGGCGGCACCTGTGAGCTGAGCGCCGAGGACTTCGCCGGCGACCTCGCGCAGTGGCTCGGCGGCGGCTCCAACTACACGCTGCTCGGCGTGAACCTGGACTTCTACTACCTGGTCACGCACCGGCAGAACCCGAGCGACCCCTACACGCAGGTCCCGGTCGACGGCTCCGGCAACCCGCTCAACTCGATCCAGCTGCCCAACACGACGATCTCGGTGGGTTGATGCCGGAGACGAGGAACGGGACCCGGTGGGGCCGGGCGGCGGGTGCGGCCGGCGCCGCGCTGGCGACCCTCGGCGCGCTGGCGACGCTGACCTGGCAGCAAGTGCTCGGCTTCGACGCGACCGTCGTCATCCAGGGCGGCGAGGCGACCTTCTCGTCGTCGCGGATCACCGCCGACGACGCGGCCTTCGGGATGGCGCCGGTGCGGCTGGGCAACGGCACCTGGAAGAACCTGCTGCGCGCAGGCTTCGCCCGGGCCGGCATGGACGGGCTGTGCGTCTCGAAGACCGAGTCGGTCGGGCCGCTCAAGTACACCCTCAAGCTGACCTCCGGCGACGGCACCTCCGCGCTGGAGATCGGCGCGGCCGACGCCGGCTTCGACGTCACCACCCTGCGCGGCACCGGCATCAACCTGCAGGGCAGCACCCAGATCGGTCAGGCCAGCACCGACCTGACCACGGCACCGGGCGCGGCGCCGTACGTCGCCAACCCCTTCGGTGTCCCGTCGACGTACGACGGCGGCTTCTTCGGGCCCGGCACCGGACCGCAGGTCTATGGCGCCACCGGCAACGGCGGACACGTCAACGGCCAGGGCTACACCGGCATCGACGCCACCCGCGGCGCGCTCACCGGTGTCTACGGGCAGCTGTGGCAGGCCCAGGTGAGCGGCAACATCACGCTGCCCAACCTCAAGATCCAGGTGCTGGCGTTCAAGGACGACACCGGCTTCAACGCCAACGGCACGCTCAACGCCACCCCCGACGGCATCGACGACCGCTCCTGCTGGTCGGAGGCCCGGCAAGGCACCTTCCCCCGCTGACCCGGCGCGAAGTGGCACCCTGCATTCCGCCGACCCGGCGCGAAGTTGCACCTGCATTCCGCCGACCCGGCGCGAAGTGACTCGAGAAATGCGCCGACCCGGCAGAAGGTGCAGCCGGATCGAGAGATCCGGAGACACTTTCTGCCGGGTCGACGGACGAGCGAGACCACTTTCTGCCGGGTCGGCGGAAATCAGGAGCCACTTCACGCCGGGTCGGCGTGAATCCCGGGGCAGTTGGAGCCGGGTCAGGGATTGCGACGCCACACGACGACGGACTGGCCGACGGCGGAGGCGGGGAGAGCGGGCAGGTTGCTGCGAGGTACGACGGGTCGCGCGGCCGCCGCCTGGCGCAGTGCCTCGCGGGTCGCCTCGAGCTCGGCGACCAGCTCGGCGTTGCGGGCGCGCAGGGCGGTGACGGCGACCTCGAGGTCGAGGATCCGCTTGACGCCCTCGATGCCGATGCCGGAAGCGGTGAGCTGCGCGATCTCGCGCAGCCGCTCGATGTCGCGGTAGGAGTACCGCCGACCGCCGCCCCCCGTGCGGCCGGGCGTGATCAGCCCGACGCGCTCGTAGGTCCGCAGCGTCTGCGGGTGCAGGCCGCTGAGCTGGGCCGCCACGCTGATGACGTAGACGGCCTCCTCCTCACCCGGAGGGCCCTGCGGCGGTCGGGCGGCCATCAGCTCGCGTCCTGGAACAGCCCGGACCGCAGCCCGGAGTCGTCGGTCGCGGCGGCGTACGCCTCCAGCGCCTCCTTGGCCTCGGCACCGAGGTTGCTCGGCACCTGGACCTCGACCGTGGCCAGCAGGTCGCCCCGCGTGCCGTCGGCCTTGGCGGCCCCCTTGCCGCGCACCCGGAAGGTGCGCCCGTTGGGGGTGCCGGCGGGGACCTTGAGGGTCACCGGGCTGCCGCCGAGCGTGGGGATCTTGATCTCCGCGCCGAGGGCGAGCTCGGTGAACGACACGGGTACGTCGACGGTGAGGTGCTCGCCCTTGCGACCGAACACCCGGTGACCGGTGACCTTGACGGTGACGTAGAGGTCGCCGGCAGGGCCGCCGTTCTCGCCCGCGCCGCCCTTGCCGCGCAGCCGGATCCGCTGGCCGTCCTTGACCCCGGCGGGGATCTTGGCCTGGATGGTCCGGGTGGCCCGGCCCTGGCCGGTACCGTGACAGGTGGGGCACGGGTCGTCGTAGACGAGCTGGCGTCCGCCGCACGTCGGGCAGGTCTCGTTCATCGAGAACCCGCCGCCGACCGAGGCCGTGACGACACCGGCGCCGTCGCACGTCGAGCAGACGTGCGGCTGCGTGCCGGGCTTGCCGCCCGTGCCGTGACAGGTCGCGCAGGCACCGTCGGAGCTGACCCGCAGCGACACCGTGGCGCCCTCGAGCGCCTCGGTGAAGCCGATGGTCGCGGCCGTCTCCAGGTCGGCACCGCGGGTGGCCCGCGGCGCGCGCGACCGGGTCCGGCCGCCGCCACCGAACAGGTCGCCGAACAGGTCGCCGAAGCCACCACCGCCACCACCCGCACGGTCGCGGAGCAGGTCCTCCACGTTGACGCTGCCGCCGAAGCCACCACCGAAGCCGCCGGCACCGCCGCCGAAGCCGGCCCCGGCGGGGAAACCACCGCGGCCGAACATCTCGCGGGCCTGGTCGTACTTCTTGCGCTTGTCGGCGTCACCGATGACGTCGTACGCCTCGGCCACCGCCTTGAACTTGTCGTGCTTGACGGTGTCGTCGGGGTGCGAGTCGGGGTGGTTGGCGCGCGCGAGCTTGCGGTAGGCCTTCTTGATCTCGTCCTGCGACGCGGTCTTCGCGACCCCGAGCTCCTTGTAGAAGTCCTTGGTCGCCCAGTCGGACCGGATCCCGTCGTCACTCATCGCACACCTCCCTCCTCGTCGTTGCTGTCGTGTCTGTCATCAAGCGGGGTCGACCACCAGCACCTGCGCTGCGCGGACCACCCGGTCACCGATCTTGTAGCCGGCCTTCGCGATCACCTTGCAGGTGGTCACCTCGACCTCGGCGTCGGTGCCGATGTGCGAGAGGGCCTCGTGGACGGTGGGGTCGAACGCGTCGCCGACCTCGCCGAACTTCACCAGGCCCAGCCCGGCGACCACGCGCTCGAGCTGCTCGGCCGTGGCCTTGAAGCCACCCTCGAGCGGCTCGTGCTCACGGGCCCGGTCGATGGTGTCGAGTACGTCGATGATGGGCGTGAGCGCGGCGTACGTCGCGTTCTCGCGCAGCAGCTCGCGGTCGCGCTCGACGCGGCGCTTGTAGTTGAGGAACTCCGCCTGCAGGCGCTGCAGGTCGAGGGTCCGCTCCTCGAGCTCCATCTTCGTGACGGTCAGCTCGTCGGCCCCGGCCCCGGCCCCGGCCTCGACCCCGGGCGCTTCGGGGCTCTCGGCCGCCCCGGCCACCTCGGGCTCGTCGCCCTCGGGCGAGGGAGCCGGGTCTCGAGACGGTTGCTGCGCAACCTCCTCGACCTCCGGACGCGACTCCCCCTCCTCCGGGTTGAGGTTCTCCTCGGTCACTTGGTGTCGCCCTCGGTGTCCTCGTCGACGATCTCGGCCTCGACGACGTCGTCGTCCGACTCACCGGTCGCGCCGGTGGTGCCGCCCGCGGCGGCGGAGTCGGCCTCGGCGGCGGCGTACATCGCGGCACCCATCTTCTGGCTGGACTCACCCAGCTTGGAGATGGCGGCGGTCAGGTCCTCGGAGCTGGACTCGGCGTTCTCGAGGACGCCCTTGAGCGCCTCGACGTCGGTGGTCACCTCGGCCTTGACGTCGTCGGGGATCTTGTCGCCGTTGTCGGCCAGGAACTTCTCGGTCGTGTAGACGAGCTGCTCGCCCTGGTTGCGGACCTCGACGGCCTCGCGACGCTTGGCGTCCTCCTCGGCGTACTGCTCGGCCTCCTTGACCATGCGGTCGATGTCGTCCTTGGACAGCGCGCTGCCACCGGAGATCGTCATCGACTGCTCACGACCGGACGCCTGGTCCTTGGCGGAGACGTGGACGATGCCGTTGGCGTCGATGTCGAAGGTGACCTCGATCTTCGGCACGCCGCGCGGGGCCGGCGGGAGGCCGGTCAGCTCGAAGTTGCCGAGGCCCTGGTTCTGCGACCAGATCGCGCGCTCGCCCTGGGCGACCTTGATCTCGACCGACGGCTGGTTGTCGTCGGCGGTCGTGAAGATCTCGGACCGCTTGGTCGGGATGGTGGTGTTCCGCTCGATGAGGGTGGTGAAGACGCCGCCCTTGGTCTCGATGCCGAGGCTCAGCGGGGTGACGTCGAGGAGCAGGACGTCCTTGACCTCACCGGCGAGGACACCGGCCTGCAGGGCGGCGCCGACGGCGACGACCTCGTCCGGGTTGACGCCCTTGTTGGGCTCCTTGCCGCCGAGCATCTCCTTGACCAGCTCGGTGACCGCGGGCATGCGGGTCGAGCCGCCGACGAGGACCACGTGGTCGATCGCGGAGAGCTCGACGCCGCCGTCCTTGAGGACGTTCTGGAACGGCGCCTTGGTGCGCTCGAGCAGGTCGGCCGTCAGCCGCTGGAACTCCGAGCGGGTGAGCCGCTCCTCGAAGTGCAGCGGGCCGTTCTCCCCGTGGGTGATGTAGGGCAGGTGGATCGTGGTGTCGCTCGAGGAGGACAGCTCGATCTTCGCCTTCTCCGCGGCCTCCTGGAGGCGCTGCGCGGCGATCTTGTCGGCGGACAGGTCGACGCCGTTGGCGTCCTTGAACTTCTTGACCATCCACTCGACGATCGCGTTGTCCCAGTCGTCGCCACCGAGGTGGTTGTCGCCGCTGGTGGCCTTGACCTCGACGACGCCCTCACCGATCTCGAGCAGGGACACGTCGAACGTGCCGCCACCGAGGTCGTAGACGAGGATCGTCTGGTCGTCACCCTTGTCGAGGCCGTACGCCAGCGCGGCCGCGGTGGGCTCGTTGACGATGCGGTCGACCTTGAGGCCCGCGATCTCGCCGGCCTCCTTGGTGGCCTGGCGCTGCGCGTCGGAGAAGTACGCCGGGACCGTGATCACCGCGTTGGTGACGGTCTCGCCGAGGTAGGCCTCGGCGTCGCGCTTGAGCTTCTGCAGGATGAACGCCGAGATCTGCTGCGGCGTGAAGTCCTTGTCCACCGGGTCGCCGATGTGCTGGGTCCAGTCGGTGCCCATGTGGCGCTTGACCGACCGGATGGTGCGGTCCACGTTGGTGACCGCCTGGCGCTTCGCGACCTCACCGACGAGCACCTCACCGCTCTTCGCGAAGGCGACGACGGACGGCGTGGTCCGTGCTCCCTCCGCGTTGGCGATGACCGTGGGCTCGCCGCCCTCGAGGACCGCGACGACGCTGTTCGTCGTACCGAGGTCGATGCCGACCGCTCGTGCCATGTGTGCTTCTCCTTGTGCGTGAAGATGTGGATTCAAGTTAGTTGAGCCGGATGGACTCAAGTCTGACATAGGCTCCAACGGCGGGGTACCCGGGGGTTGTTCCCGCCCGGTCGAACATCTTTTCCGGGGTCACTCCAGCCCCCATGGGGACAGACAGGGCTCGTCGCGTCCCGACGCTTGTAACTACGTGTTACAGCACGGAATTCGTGGCACGTGCGCCCGGGTAGTTGTCGTAACACCCGGGTAGTCGACCTCCGGGCGTGGCGCACCTCAACGATTGGCCTTCCAGAGGGACACGGACGACCGGAGGCACGTGCGCACCGCCCGCCGGCAACTACCTCGGCGCCATGACACTCACCCGGGCGTTATTGCACCCGAATTCGTGACGTAACACGTAGTTACAAGTCCGGTGAACCGGCGAACAGGCTCAGCCGACGGTGACGCTGATCTCGTTGCTGACGGTGCCGCTGTCGCGGTCGACCACGCGGAACCGGTTGACGCCGCTGACGCCGGTGAAGATGTAGCTGGAGAAGGTGCCGTTGGTGACGCCGACGCTGGCCGGGAAGTCGGCCCAGTCGCCGTTCTCGAAGCGCTGGACGAACAGGATCGCGCCCTCGCCGCCCGGGTAGACGCCGCTGAAGTAGATCCGCTCGCCGCTGGCGACCGTGGTCGCGAGGGCCTGCAGCGAGATCTGGCCGGCGGCCGGGGTTTCACTGGTCAGCTCGGTGGTCGGCTCGTCCTCGGGGACCTGGGCGCCGCTGTCGCCCGCCGCGGGCTCGTCGGTGTCCTGGGTGTGCAGGGTGACCAGCGGGCCCGTGGCCTCGTCGGTCTCCACCGGCGTGGGCAGGTACATCGACTGGTGCACCGTGGAGCGCGCGGAGGAGTCACCGTTGTCACCGCCGAGTCCGAGCACCTTGGTGCCGACGAGGGCGACCAGGGCCAGGACCAGGCCGACACCCAGGGCGACCGCGACCAGCGCCACCACCCCGTTGACCACGGGACGTTCGGCAGGAGGCTGCTGCTGGTCGCTCACCCGCCCATTGTCCAGACGGGCCGAAGAAATCAGAAACCGCGCGTCCAGACGACCTGCTCGTGCAGGCGGCGTGAGCGCCAGCCGTCCGCCGTACGGACGAAGGTGTGGCGGTAGAGACCGCCGACCTCGACCACCCGTTCCCCGCCCTTGCCGTCACGGATGCGCATCGGGTTGTGGAAGTACGCCGCGACGGCGGCCTCGTTGCCGTCGTCGACGAACTGGTAGGAGATCTGGCCGAGCATGTGGATCCGGTGCGTCGAGAAGCCCGGCAGCGCCTCGGCGAGCCACGCCTTGACCACCGGGAAGGCGTCGGCGACGCCGCCGCTCTCGGTGTAGTCGATCTGCGCGTCGGGGGTGAAGACCGTGTCGAGCCGGTCGAAGTCGCCCTCGTCGACGGCGAGGGTGTAGCGGGTGATCGCGTCGGCGATCTCGGCGCGGTCGATCAGCTGCTGGACGTCCACGTCTGTCGTTCTCCTCGGTTGTCTCAGCGGGGCTCGAGGACGACGACCGGGATCTCCCGGTCGGTCCAGGCCTGGTAGTTGTCGAAGTCGGCGTACAGGTCGACCAGGCGCGGCCACAGCGCGGCGCGCTCCTCGGGCCCGGCGACTCGGGCGCGCACGGCCCGGCTGCGCTCACCGGGCACGGCGACGGTGGTGTCGGGGCTCGCCACCAGGTTGTGCAGCCACTGCGGGTTCTTCGGCAGTCCGCCCTGGGAGGCGACGATCACCAGGTCCGCGCCGTCGGCGAGGTACAGCAGTGGCGTGGTGAACCGGGCGCCGCTCCTGCGGCCAACGTGGTCGAGCAGGAGCACCGGGACCGGCTTCTTCCAGCCGGCGCCGATCCGCCAGGTCGCACCGACCCGGCCGTTGGTGAGCCGGTAGATGGCAACGTTCGCCTTGGCGCCGTACTTGATGATCTTGGCGACGATCGGCTTGTCGAGGCCGTCGGGCTTCGGCTTGGTGGTTGCCATGGGACTCACTCTGGCAGAAATCTAGAACGCGTTCTACAGTTCGAGACGTTCGCTCGTTCCTCGCGAACTCCTCACTGACCGGACGGAATCCGATGCGCTTCTCCTTCGCCGAGGGCATGACCCAGGCCGACTACTACGCCCCGCTCGCTCAGGCCTGCGAGGCCGCCGGCTACACGTCGATGACCATCGCGGACAGCCTGATCTACCCGCAGGAGTCGGACTCGAAGTACCCCTACACCGACACCGGGGACCGCGAGTTCCTGCTCGGCAAGGAGTTCATCGAGACCTTCATCCTGTGCGCGACCCTGTTCGCGGTGACCGAGAAGCTCCGGCTGACGCCGTTCGTGCTCAAGCTCCCGATCCGCCCGCCGGTGCTGGTGGCCAAGCAGGCCTCGTCGCTGGCCTTCCTGTCGAAGAACCGCCTCGGCCTCGGCGTCGGCCTGTCCCCGTGGCCCGAGGACTTCGCCGCGCTCGGCGTCCCGTGGGAGAGGCGCGGCAAGCGGATGGACGAGTGCATGGACATCCTGCGCGGCCTCACCCAGCCCGGCGACGAGCCGACCTTCTTCGGCTACCAGGGCGAGTTCTTCGACATCGAGCCGCTCCAGCAGTGCCCCGCCCCGACGGAGAGGATCCCGCTGCTCGTCGGCGGCCACTCGGACGCGGCCCTGCGCCGCGCCGTACGCAAGGGCGACGGATGGATGCACGCGGGGGGCGACGGCGAGGAGCTCGATCGGCTGCTCACCCGGCTCGCGGAGATCCGCGCGGAGGAGGGCGACACCCGCGACGACTTCGAGGTGCACGTGATCTCGTACGACGCCTACACGCTCGACGGCATCAAGCGCCTCGAGGACAAGGGGGTCACCGACTGCATCGTCGGCTTCCGGGTGCCCTACATCAAGGGGCCCGACACCGAGCCCCTCGAGACCAAGATCAAGCACCTCGAGCAGTACGCCGAGAACATCATCGCGAAGGCGAACGCCTGATGACGGGCTCGTCCGCCGCGCTCGGGCTGACCGCTCCCCTGCAGGCGGCGATCGCCGAGGCCGAGGAGCTGATCGCGAACGCGCCGTTCATCAGGACCGAGGCCGACCGGCTCGAGGGCTACGACTACCTGGCCGGCCGGATCCGGATGGCGATGCAGACCGCGTTCGACTACGACCTCGAGCAGCCGGTCTTCATCAACCCGACCCACCAGTTCTCGCGACAGGGCCTCGACAACCCGGACGCGGTCTACTTCAACGCCTACCTGCGCGAGGGGGTCTCCTACGTCGTACGCGGTCGGCGCGGCACGTCGGCCGACCTGTCCTTCCAGGTGATGGGCGGCAGCTACAGCGCCGACTCGGCCGCCACCTCGCTGATGGCCTTCGACGACCGCGAGCTCGACGTCGCCGAGGACGGGTCGTTCGAGTTCACCTATGTCGCCGAGCCGGGCGCGAAGACGCTGATCGTCCGCGAGGTCTTCAACGACTGGGACACCGAGGTCCGCGGCACGCTCACCATCGAGCGGGTCGACACCATCGGGCAGGCGCGCCGGCCGCTGAGCGAGGCGACGCTGCGCAAGAAGTACGAGGTGGCCGCGCGGTCGCTGACCAGCTCGATCCAGACCTGGTTCGCCTTCCCTCACTTCTTCCAGTACAAGGAGCCGGTCAACACCCTGACCGTCCCCGCCTCCACCCCCGGCGGCCTGTCGTCGCAGTTCTCCTCGATCGGTCACTACGAGCTGGCCGAGGACGAGGCGATGATCGTGTCGGTCCCGCGCTGCGACGACTGCACCTACCAGGCGATCCAGGTCGGCTCGGACTGGTACGCCTCGACCGACTACGAGACGCACCAGACCTCGCTCACCAAGGCCCAGGCATCGTCGGACCCTGACGGCGTGATGCGGTTCGTGATCTCCGAGCGCCCGCCCGGCCCCGACGGCGCCCCGATCGCCAACTGGCTCGAGACCACCGGTCACCGCACCGGCCCGATCATGCTGCGCTGGCAGCAGCTCACCCGTGCGCTCTCGGCCGAGGACGGGCCGGCGGTCGAGATCGTGCCGGTCACCGAGGTGGCCAAGCACCTTCCCGGGCTGGTCGGGTTGTCCGGCGAGGAGTACGGCGAGCGGATCGCCGAGCGGCAGCGGGCGGTGGCGCGACGGATGATCTCCTGACGATCCCCTCGTCCCACCCGGCGTTCGGGTCGCGATCGGCGCCGACCTGCGACCCGGACGCCGGGTACGACATCCCGGGGCCCGGCGAGGGTCAGGCGGGGATCCAGTCGAAGACGTCCGGGTTCGGGCCCTGACGGCCGGCCTCGCCCTTGTCGAGGGCGGCGAGCGCGGCGACCTCGTCGTCGGTGAGCGCGAAGTCGAAGACCTCGAAGTTCTCGGCCAGGCGTGCCTTGTTGAGCGACTTCGGGAACACGATGTCGCCGCGGTCGAGCGCCCAGCGCAGGAGTACCTGCGCGGGCGTCTTGCCGTGGCGCTCGGCGAGCGCGGTCACGGCGGGGTCGGTCAGCTCGCCGCCGCCCTGCCCGAGCGGGGACCAGGCCTGGACGTGCGCGCCGTGGCCGGTGGTCGCGGCACGGACCGCGTCGTTGGCGAAGTAGGGGTGCGCCTCGACCTGGTTGACGGCCGGCACGACCCCGGTGGCCGCGACGATCCGGTCGAGGTGGTCGGGCTGGAAGTTGGAGACACCGACCGAGGTGGTCAGGCCGGCCTCGCGGAGCTCCAGCAGCGCCTCCCAGGTGGAGACGAAGTCTCCGTCGTACCGGGTCGGCAGTGGCCAGTGGATCAGGAAGAGGTCGACCTTCTCGAGGCCGAGCTTGTCGAGGGAGACCTTCAGCGAGTCCTTGGCGGCGCCGGGCTCGTGACGGTTGTTGTTGAGCTTGGTCGTGACGTACAGGTCTTCGCGGGCGAGACCGGAGGCGGCGATCGCGGCGCCGACGCCCTCCTCATTGCCGTACATCTGGGCGGTGTCGACGTGGCGGTAGCCGAGCTCGAGGGCGTCGGACACGACGCGCTCGGTGTCGGCCAGCGGCACCTGCCACACGCCGAGGCCGAACTGCGGGATGGTGGTCTGGTCGTTGAGGTCGATCCGGGGAGTGCTCACCTCCGTTCCAACGGCGTCACCGCGCGGCTATTCCGCGTACCCCGGGGCCGTGCGCGAAATGAGCCCTTCCGCAAAACTGAAACACGTTCTAGTGTGTCCGCCATGGTGGATCTGCTGACGGACAAGGTCATCGTGCTCTCCGGCGTCGGGCCGGGCCTGGGTCGCTCGCTCGGCGAGGAGGCCGCGAAGATGGGCGCCGACCTGGTGCTCGCGAGCCGGACCCCCAAGCGCCTGGAGAAGATGGCGGAGACCGTCCGCTCCCACGGTCGCCGCGCGCTCGTCGTACCGACCGACATCACCGACGAGGACCAGCGCAAGGCGCTGGTCGAGGCGGCGCTCGACGAGTTCGGCAAGGTCGACTGCCTGATCAACAACGCCTTCGGCATCCCGCCGATGGACCCGATCAGCACCCTGGACCTCGACGGCCTGCGCAGCGCCAACGAGACCAACGTCTTCGCGCCGCTGCGGTTGACCTCGTTGTTCGCCGACGCCCTCGCCCGTTCCGATGATCCAGCCGAGGACAAGACCGGCGGCTCGGTGATCATGGTCAACTCGTGCGTGATCTACAGCAGCCAGCCGGAGTACTCCGGCTACAAGCTGTCGAAGGGCACCCTCGAGCACCTCGCCCAGTCGCTGGCCACCGAGCTCGGCCCGCGTGGCATCCGGGTCAACAGCGTGGCGCCGTCGTACATCTACGAGGACGTCAACAAGGCCTACTTCGACTGGATCGCGCAGGAGTCGGGTCGCACCCACGAGGACGTGTACGCCGAGAAGGCGGCACCCACCGACCTGAAGCGGCTCGCCACCCCCGACGAGGTCGCCCGCGCCGCCCTCTTCCTCGCCTCCGACCTGGCCTCGGCCGTCACCGGCCAGATGCTCAACGTCGACTGCGGGGAATTCCATGCCTGAGCCCCGCCAGCGCGCGGACGTCGGCACGTTCGAGGACATCTGCGACGCCGCGACCCGCACCACCGGCCTCACCGACTTCGGCTTCGCCGACGCGCCCGGGCACGAGGAGGCGTTCCGGGTGCTGGTCGAGGACCTCGGGTCCGCCGAGGCGGGCCTGACCGGGGTCGGCAACTACTTCATGCGCTCGCAGGTCAAGAGCTCCCTCGTGGCCCGCCTGCTCACCCAGGCGCGGTTCACCGAGTTCCCCCAGCACGCGGAGGTCGCCATCGAGCGGCCGATCTTCGTGCTCGGCCTCCCCCGGACCGGTACGACGGCCCTGAGCCGGCTGCTCTGCGCGGACCCGGCGAACCAGGGCCTCGAGATGTGGCTGACCGAGTTCCCCCAGCCCCGCCCGCCGCGGGAGACGTGGGAGGACGACCCGATCTTCGACGCGATGCAGGCGGCGTTCCGCGAGCACCACATCACCAACCCGGAGTTCATGGGCATCCACTACTCCGACGCCACCGAGCCCGAGGAGTGCTGGCGCGTGCTGCGCCAGACCGGCAAGTCGCTCGGCTTCGAGTCGCTGGCCCACGTGCCGGCGTACTCCCGCTGGCTGGCAACCCAGTCGTGGACCGACGCCTACGAGCGCCACCGCCAGAACCTGCAGCTGATCGGGCTCAACGACCGGGACCGGCGCTGGGTGCTCAAGAACCCCTCGCACCTGATCGCGCTCGACGCACTGCTCGAGGTCTACCCCGACGCGCTGGTCGTGATGACCCAGCGCGACCCGGTCACCTCGGTCGCCTCCGCGTGCTCGCTGTCCGCCGAGGCGACCGACGGCCACTCGACGACCTTCGTCGGCGAGACCCTCGGCCGTGACCAGCTCGGGCACCTCACCCGGCAGTGGGACGCGTTCTGGCAGGCGCGCGAGAAGGCCGACGAGCGCCAGTTCTTCGACGTCGACTACCGCGGCTTCGTGCAGGACCCGGTCGGCACCGTCGGCGCGATCTACGACGCCTTCGGCCTCACCTGGAGCCAGGCTGCACAGGACGCCGTCCGCAGGCTCGACGAGGAGTCGCGCAGCGGCCCCCGCCGCCCCGCGCACCAGTACGACCTCGCGGACTACGGCATCACGGAGGACGAGGTACGGGAGTCGTTCGCCCGCTGAGCGTCACGTCACCCGGCCACCTTGCACAGGCAGAACGGGTGGCCGGCCGGGTCGAGGAACACCCGGAAGCTCGTGCCGGGCTGGTGCGGGTGCTTGGTCGCGCCGAGCGCGAGGGTCGCCGTCTCGGCCACGTCGAGTTCGTCGACGTCGACGTCGAGGTGCACCTGCTGCGGAACGTCCTGACCCGGCCAGTCGGGAGCGCGGTAGTCGTCGACCCGCTGCAGCTGGATCGAGCGGTCGCCGGACCAGACCGCGCCCCACGAGCCGTCGTCCTCCACGTTGGACTCCCAGCCGAGGAGCGCGGCGTAGAAGTCGGCGAGGACCCGCGGGTCGGGGCAGTCGATGACGAACTGGGGATTGCGTGCGATGGCCATGGAACGACGCTAGTGGTCCGGCTCGGGAATGGCTTGCCCCTTCGCGTGCCCAGAGTGCGTGCAACGCAAGGCGGCATCGCGACGGCATACCGGGCGTATTCCGAGCGATCGCCAACGCAGCGAGGTGCGTGCTGTGGGTGCGCGAAGGGGTGAGCCATTCCCGAGCCGGACCACTTGGCCCTACCTCCGACACGCTCCTGTCCACAGGCCCGGACCACCCACGTTTGTCCACAGCCGCGCGGCGCCGAGGCTGCCGGCATGACCTACACCGTCGACCCCGCCGCGCTGCGCCGGGCGGCCCGCCGCCTCGAGGACGACGCGGGTGAGCTGTGCGCGCGTCGTACCGCCGTCGTCGCGCCCGACGCCGGCGCGCTCACGACGTCGGTCCGGCTCGCGCTGACCGCCTGCACCGACAGCACGAGCGAGGTCGAGGCGGCGTTCACGGCCAACGCCGACGGCCTGAGGTACGTCGCCCGCACCGCCGGGGACACCGACACCCTCGTCGGTGAGCACCTGCTCGAGCTGGGGTGGCCGCTGTGGAGCTCCTGACCCGGGTGCCGGGCGCGCCGGAATCCTGCACCGAGGCCGCCCGGGCGCTGCGACGGCTCGGCCACGCGCTGGCCGGCGCCGACCATCTCGTCCGCCAGCACGCCCGGTTCCCCGCCGACGACTTCGCCGGCGACGGTGCCGACGACTTCCGCCAGGCCTGCGCCGCCCTCGGCGGCGAGCTCGCCGGGTTCCGGCCCGGCGTCGACGGGCTCGCCCTCGCCCTGCGTCGGTACGCCGACCGCCTGGCCGGGGTGCAGACGGTGATGCGTCGCGTACGACGCACCGCCCGCGGCCACGACCTCGTGGTCGACGGTGGCGCCGTACGGCTCCCACCCGGTCCGAACCGCGATCAGCGGCGCACCTTCCGCACCCTCGTGCCGATCGTCGCCGCGGCGTGGGTGGTGCTCGCGCACGCGGAGGAGGACCTGCGCGCCGCGGTCGACGTCGTCGACCCCTCGATCCGGCGCAACCCGCTCGTCGCGGCGTACCCGACGACCGCCGCACCGCCCACCGTCGACCCGACCGCCCCGCTGCCCATCGACTGGCCACCCGGCGACCCCGCGTGGCCGCCCGACCATCCCTCGTCCTGTCCCGACATCGCGCCCACCGGAGGTGGAACCGTGCACCACACCCCTGCCGTCTCGCTCGCCGTCCCGCGTCGCTGGGCGACCTTCGACGACCCCGCCCCGGGCGTCTCGCTGGTCGCGCAGGCGCCGGCCGCCGCCCCGTCCGGCTTCACGCCCGAGCTGGCCCTGCACACCGGGCCGGTCGACGGCGGGTCGTCGCTCACCGACTGGCGGCACCAGGCGATGTCGACGCTCGCGAGCCAGCTCGACGCGCTCGAGATCGAGGACTCCGACGTGGTCGACCTCGACGGCGAGCCGGTCGCCTACACCCGGTTCTCCCACCGGATCGGCGGCGCCGACGTGATGTGCGACCAGTGGGCCTGGCTGCACGACGGCGTCGGCGTCACCCTGACCGGGTCCGTCGGACGCGCCGAGTACGCCGACTACTGCGACCTGTTCGAGGACGTCGCCGCGACGGTGGAGATCAAGGACGGGGTCAGCGCGCCCGTACCCGGATCCGCGCGCCCCGCCGGGGCACGCTGGTGATGTTGCGGACCTTGGGCACGTCGGTGCCGACCGCGGTGACGTCGTACCGGCGGAACACCTCGCGCAGCACCTCGACGCCCTCCATCAGCGAGAAGCCCGCGCCGATGCAGCGACGTACGCCGCCCCCGAACGGGATCCACACGTTCAGAGCGGGCACGTCGTCGCCGAGGAAGCGCTCGGGCCGGAACACGTCCGGGTCCGCGAAGTTCGACTCCTGCTGGTGGCTCATGATGATCGAGGGGCCCACGGTGGTGCCGGCAGGCAGGTCCCAGCCGCCGACGGTTGCGGGCGCCATCAGGGTGCGCACGACCATCGGGATGATCGGGTGCAGCCGCATCGACTCCTTGAGGACCGCCTCGAGCCACGCGTCGTCGCCCTCGTCGACGGCCCGCTGGGTGCGGGCGAGCAGGTCGGGGCTGCGGCCGACCTCGACCAGCGCCCACGACAGTGCGGAGGCGGTGGTCTCGTGACCGGCCAGCAGCAGCGTCACCAGCTGGTCGCGCAGCTCGGTGTCGTCCAGCCCGCCCTCTTCGGCGTCCCCCGCCGCCAGCAGCCGGGACAGCACGTCGGACCGCTCGTCGAGGTCGTGGGCCGCGCGGCGCTCGCGGATCTCGGCGTACATCAGCCGGTCCAGCTCGACCTGGTTGTCGACCGTACGACGCCACGGGCCGAGCTTCTGCAGCCGCGGGTAGGCCCAGCCGAGCAGGATCGCCGGGTGGATCTCGACGGTGTGGTTGACCGCCGGCCGCAGCTTCGCGAGCCGCGCCTCGTCGGTGACGCCGAAGACGACGCGGAGGATGACCTCGAGGGTCAGCGAGTTCATCCGCTCCAGGGCCCGGAACGGCTCGTCCTCGCTCCAGGTGTCGACCTCGGCGGCGGCGACCTCGGCGACCAGGCCGCGGTAGCCGCGCAGCGCGTGGCCGAGGAAGGCCGGCATCAACAGCTTGCGGGCGCGGTGGTGCTCGCCTCCGTCCTGGAGCAGCAAGGAGTGCTCACCCATGATCGGGCCGAGGATCGCGTTGCCCTTCCCCGCGTGGAAGACCTCAGGGTCGGCGGCGAAGATCTCCTTGGTGACCTCAGGCCGGGTGAACAGCACGAGCGGTCGGTTCCCGGGGATCAGGTTGACCGTGTACGCGTCGCCGTACTTCCGGTGCAGCCAGGGGTGGAACTGGTGGCGGAACCTCATCAGCGCGACGGTCTGCAGGAAGGCCGGCCAGCGCGGCCCGGGCGGGAGCCGGTCCGGCCGCACCGGCGGCAGGTTCCGGCCGCCCAGCACGGTGCTGTGCCGGAACCGCCGCATGGTGAGCTCGCGGGTGTCTCCATCGAGCGCCGCGCGCTCCGCCTCCATGGTCATGCGAGGGACGCTACGCCGCGGACCGGCGGCCGGCCTCCGCCCACGGTAGGACTTCTACGGCAGGAGACCGTCGCGGCGCGCGATCGCGGCCGCCTCGGTGCGGCCGGCCGCGCCGAGCTTGCCGAGGATGTTGGAGACGTGGACGCTGACCGTCTTGGTGCTGATGAACAGCTGCTTGCCGATCTCGCCGTTGGACCGACCCTCGGCGACGAGCGCCAGGATCTCCAGCTCCCGCGCGGTCAGCGCGGCCCCGCCGGAGTGGCTGGTCGCGGCGGTGCTCCGCGCGGTGCCCGCCTCGGCGGCGAGGTCGGCGACCAGGAGGGGCGCGCGTAGCCGGTCGGCGAGAGCGCGCGCCTGGTCGGCCTCGTCGCGAGCGCGGGCGGTGTCGCCGGCGAGCCGCAGGATCTGGGCGTACGCCGCCCGCACCCGGAGCAGCTCGGGCACGTTCCCGACCTTCAGGGTCGAGTCGAGCGCGGCCTCCCACGCGGCGAGGAGCTCGTCGCGGCGGGCACCCTCGGCACCCTCGCCGCCGCTCAGCCACTGCACGCGGCGGTGCTCGGCGATCAGCCGGTCGGTCCACATCCGGCCCTCGGGTCCCCAGGGGCCGCTGCGCTCGCGGATCGCAGCGAGGACCGCCTCGCCGTCGGCGAGCAGCGTGTCGGCCCGGGCCGCCAGCACCCGCCGCTCGGCGGCACTGGCCCGCGGCATGGCGCGGGCGATGCCGGCCAGGACGCCGGCGGCGAGCCGGATCCGGCCGCCGAAGTACTCGCCCCAGATCCGCCCGAGCACCTCGACCACGTGGTCGTAGACCGCGATCGCCGCCGCCGCGTCGCCACGATCGCCGTGGAGCTCGATCTCGGCGCCGGAGCTGTAGACGGCGACGCCGCCCTCGTCCTCCCAGAGCGGACGCAGGGCGAGGAGCCGGTCGAGGACGTCCTCGCCGCGGGCGGCCAGGACCGAGAGCCGGGCCGGCTCGATGATGCCGCGCGGGATCGGCGGACCGCTGAGCCCGTCGACGCCCTCGACCAGCGCGAGCACGTCGTCCCAGTCGCCGAGGAGGTAGCTGATCCGGGTGAGCTGCCAGCGCGACTCGATGCTGAACGGCGCCCAGACCAGGCCGGCCTGCTCGCCGAGCGCCATGGCGGAGCGGAACCAGCGCGCGGACTGCTCCCAGTCGCCGGAGTCCTGGTAGGAGCGGCCGAGCAGCCAGCGGCCGCGGATCTCGGCCTGGAAGGCGCCGGCCCGGACCGCGCTGTCGACGGCGGACTCGAGCGCCCCGCGCAGGGCATCCTGCTCCGACCCGGCGGCAGCCTTGACCCGCAGCCCGCTGAGCGTGGTGACGATGTCGGAGGCGAGCTCGGGCAGAGCCAGCCGCTCGGCGAGCGCGAGCGCCTCGGTCGCGAACGCCTCGGCCGCCTCCTGCTCCTCGGGCCGGTAGGCACCGAGGATCCGGGCGTGGTTGGCGAGCACCTTGGCCCGCAACGGGCTCTCGCCCTCGGGGGCCAGGGCCAGCGCGTGCGCCGAGACCTCGACCGGGTCGAGCTCGGTCTCGGTCATCGCCAGCACCTCGGCCTGGGCGTTGAGCAGCCGGGAGCGGTCGACATCGGGCGCGTCGGCCGGCAGCTGCGCCAGGCGGGCGGTGACCAGCTGCCCGGCCCGGACCGCGTTGCCGCCGGTGATCAGCGCGGTGGCGGCGCGGACGACCAGCTTGGCGTGGTCGACCTCGAGCCGGGCCACCCGCTCGGGATCCTCGAGCAGCTCCAGCGCCTGCTGGTAGTGGTCGGCCGCCTCGTCGGGGCCACCGACCGCCATCGCCTCGTCGCCGGCCTCGATGCTGGCGGTGACCGCCCGGTCGAGGTCGTTGGCCCGGCGGGCGTGGCGGGCCAGCTCGGCCGACGTACCGCCGGCGGCACCGCTGGAGAGTGCGGACACGTAGCGGGCGTGCAGCCGGACCCGCTCCCCGGGCAGCAGGTCGTCGTAGATCGCCTCGCCGAGAAGTGCGTGGCGGAAGGAATAGAGATGTCCGCCCACCTCGAGGACGTTCATCTCGACCGCCTGGCGGATGCCGGAGTCGAGCCGGTCGACCGGGACGTCGGCGGTCGCGGCGAGCAGGTCGTGGGTGACCCGGCGCCCGGCGACGCTGGCGACGCGGACGACGTGGCGGGCCTCTTCTGAGAGGCGGTCTAGCCGGACCAGCAGCAGGTCGGCCAGGTCGCCGGGAACGTCGCCGTCGGCGCACGAACCCGACGCGACGAGCTCCTCGACGAAGAAGGCGTTGCCCTCGGCCCGCTCGACGATCCGGGCCACCGAGCGCTCGTCGAGGCCGGCCGGCGCGAGCTCGCCGACCAGCGCCCGCACCGCCTCTGCCGGCAGCGGGCCCAGGCCGAGCCGCCCGACCTGCGGCAGCCGGGTCCACTCCGCGACCTGGCGGCGCAGCGGGTGGCGGCGGTGCAGGTCGTCGGAGCGGTACGACGCCACGATGGCCACCGGCCGCGCGAAGGCCCGGGTGAACAGGAACCCGAGCATGTCGCGCGTCGACTGGTCGGCCCAATGGAGGTCCTCGACCACCAGCAGCACCGGCGCCTCGGTGGCCGCCGCCTCGAGCAGCGCGTGCACGGCCACGAGGGTGTCGCCACGGTCTGCGCCGCGGCTGCGCTCGTCGGTGGACTCGTCGCCGACCACGCGCGTGCGCCGCCCCGGCTGGAGCCGGGTCAGCGCCGGGTGGACGGCGGCGACCGCCTCGACCAGCTCGGGGTGGCTGGCGTCGAGCCGGCCGAGCACCTCGCTGAAGGGCAGGTAGGGCAGCGCACTGTCGCCGAAGTCGAGACAGTGACCGGCCAGCACCTGCCAACCGGTGTCGAGTGCGTGGTCGCGCAGCGAGCGCAGCAGCCGCGTCTTGCCGACGCCGGCGTCGCCGGACAGCAGCACCGCACGCCGCGACGTCCCGGCCTCGGCGGCGCTGACGGCGTCGTCGAGGACCGCGATCGCCTCGGCGAGCTCGGTGTCACGCCCGACCATGGTCAGGCTGCTGTGTGCGGCCACGGGCACCATCATGGCGTCCGCCACCGACAAGGTGGACAAGTGCTGTCGACCTGTCAGCGCGTGTGGCGCTCCACGCTGGGGTCGGTGGCGGCGAGGCGCCGCAGCCAGGAGGTGCGGCTGCGCCCCGCCCGGCTGGCGGCCATCCCGCGGGCCGCCTGCTGGCGGCGGTACTCGTTCTCTGCGTTGAGGTAGTAATTGCTGCTCATGACGTAGAGACTCGTCGTCTGAGGTAGTCCCCCACATCGGACACGTTCCCTATGTTCGGGTCCTGCCCTACCTCAGGTACGGGGCCGGGCACCTCAGCGCCCACTCCCCCGAACCGTTCGATCGAACGGTTCGGGGGAGTTCTGCGGCGTGAAGTCCCTCGAACCGTTCGATCGAACGATCCGAGGGACCCACCACGCCCACCCCTAGGCTGGCCCCGTGGAGTTCGCCGAGGTGGTACGACGACGCCGGATGACGCGCGCCTACACCTCCGCCCCGGTCGAGGCGGCCGTGCTCGAACGGGCGCTCGACCACGCCACCCGCGCGCCGAGCGCCGGCTTCTCGCAGGGGTGGGCGTTCGTCGTACTGGACACCCCGGAGACGGTCCGCGGGTTCTGGGAGGCGCAGGCCGACACCTCGGCGCCGGACCGCTGGCTGGCCGGGATGATGAGCGCGCCGGTGGTGGTCGTGCCGTGCAGCCGCCGCGATGCCTACCTCGACCGCTACGCAGAGCCCGACAAGCACCGCGCCGGCCTGGGCGAGCACGACGCGGGTCGCTGGGCGATGCCCTACTGGCACCTCGACACCGCGATGGCCGCCCTGCTGCTGCTCCAGTCGGTGACCGACGCCGGCCTCGGCGCCTGCTTCTTCGGGCTGGTGCCCGGCCGGGTCGACGCCGTCAAGGACGCACTCGGCCTGGTCGACACCGACGACGCGGAGGCGCCACACCCGATCGGCGCTATCACGATCGGCCACCCGGCCCCCCGTAGCACGGGCGCGCAGGGCTCGGCGAGCCGGCGCCGTCGTACGCCGTGGCGCGAGCTCGCCCATCGTGGCCGCTGGGGTGCGGGCTGGCCGGGGCAGGACGCCTGATGCGGCCGAGCCCGGTGGTGACCCACCTGACGACCGCCGACCTGCGCCAGCGCGAGCCTGTGCTGCCGCGGATCGCCCACCTGCTGCGGCCCTATCGAGGCAAGATCATGCTCGTCCTGGTCGCGGTCCTGGCCGCCGCGGCGCTGCAGGCGATGGTGCCGTTCCTGACCCGTGCGGTCTTCGACGACGCCCTGTTCCCGCTCGACGGCGGCGGCCCCCGCCTGCACCTGCTGGCCTGGCTGATCGCGGGCATGTGCGCGATCCCGATCGTGGCGGCGCTGATCGGCATCGTGCAGATGTGGCTGACCTCGACCGTCGGGAACTCCGCGATGGCCGACCTGCGTGGCGACCTCTTCGAGCACCTGCAGAAGATGGAGCTGGCGTTCTTCACCGCCACCAAGACCGGCGCGATCCAGTCCCGGCTGGCCAACGATGTCGCCGGGGTGCGGACGGTGCTCACCGACACCGCGACCACGATCGTGCAGAACTCGGTCACCGTGACGGCGGCGTTCGTGTCGATGATCGTGCTGTCGTGGCAGCTGACCCTGCTCACGCTGTTCCTGATGCCGCTGTTCGTGGGACTGCAGTTCCGGGTCGGCCGCGCGCGGCAGCGGCTGGCTCGGCGCACCCAGGAGTCGCTCTCCGAGATGACCGCCATCACCGAGGAGGCCCTGTCGGTGAGCGGGATCCTGCTCGCCAAGGTGTTCAACCGGGCCGAGTCGGAGGTGGAGCGCTACCGCGAGGCGAACCGCAGGCAGACCCGGCTGCAGGTCGAGCAGGCGATGACCGGGCGCACCTTCTTCGCGATGGTGCAGACCTTCTTCGCGATCACGCCCGCACTGATCTACCTGGTCGCCGGCTGGATCATCACCGGCAACGTCCCCGTCGGTGCCGACACGATCACCGCCGGCACCCTGGTCGCGTTCACGACGCTGCAGAGCCGGCTGCAGATGCCGTTGCTGCAGCTGATGCGGGTCACGCTCGACGTACAGACCTCGATGGCGCTGTTCCGCCGGATCTTCGAGTACCTCGACCTCGAGCCCGCGATCACCGAGCGGCCCGGCGCGACCGTGCTCGACCCCGACAGGCTGCAGGGCCGGGTCGAGCTGCGCGGCGTCCGGTTCCGCTACCCCGAGCCGCGCTCGCTGTCGGGCGCCGTCGACCGCGACCGGTTCGGCGAGACGGGCGTGCGGATCGAGGACGACGAGGAGCGGCCCGTCGGCTCGGCGTGGGCGCTCGACGACGTCTCCCTGGTGGTCGAGCCCGGTCAGCTCGCCGCGATCGTCGGCCCCTCCGGCAGCGGCAAGACGACGGCGACGTACCTGGTCCCCCGCTTCTACGACGTCACCGAGGGTGCCGTCCTCATCGACGGGTACGACGTCCGCGACCTCACCCTCTCCTCGCTCGCCGACGCGGTGGGGATGGTCACCCAGGAGCCGTATCTCTTCCACGGCACGATCCGCGACAACATCGCCTACGCCCGCCCCGGCGCGAGCCCGGAGGAGATCGTGCGGGCGGCGCGCGACGCCAACATCCACGACCGGATCATGAGCTTCCCCGAGGGCTACGAGACGATCACCGGCGAGCGCGGCTACCGACTCTCCGGCGGCGAGAAGCAGCGCCTCGCGATCGCCCGGGTGCTGCTCAAGGACCCGCGGATCCTGATCCTCGACGAGGCCACCTCCGCCCTCGACAACGAGACCGAGCGGCTGGTCCAGGAGGCGCTCGAACGGGCCACCCGCTCCCGCACCACCATCGCGATCGCCCACCGGCTCTCCACGATCCGATCCGCCGACGTCATCTTCGGGCTCGAGGACGGGCACCTGGTCGAGCAGGGCTCCCACGACGACCTGCTGCTGGCCGGTGGCCTCTACAAGCGGCTGTACGACGAGCAGTTCTCCCGCGTCCCCGCCGGCACGCCCTGGTGCGACCCGCGCCGCGCCGACGTCCCGCTGTGACGTTGTGACGCTGTGACGCTGCGGTGTGTCTGCGGTTCAACTACCGAATTCGTCATGCCTCCGCCCGATCGGCGACGAATTCGGTAGTTGAACCGCAACCATCACGGCTCGACCAGCCCCGCCCGGATCGCATACCGCGTCAGCTGGGTCCGGTCGGTCATGCCGAGCCGGGCCAGGATGTGCGAGCGGTGCTTCTCGACGGTCTTGATGCTGATCGACAGGATCGCCGCGATCTCCCGCGACGAGCGCCCCTCGGCGATCAGCTTGAGCACCTCGTCCTCGCGCGGGGTCAGCACGGTCGCGGGCACCCGCTCTCCACGCGCCAGCCGATCGAGGTAGTCGCGCACCAGCGCCCCCATCGCGCCGGGATAGACGAACGCCTCGCCCCGGACGGCGGCCCGGCACGCGGAGACCAGGTCCTCGTCGACGACCGACTTCAGCACGTACCCCGAGGCGCCGAGCTTGAGTGCGGAGAAGAAGTACTGCTCGTTGTCGTGCATCGACAGCATCAGGACCCGCGGTGGCGTACGACGCCGCGCGATCTCGCGCGCCGCCTGCAGCCCGGTCATCGTGGGCATCGCGATGTCCAGCACCACGAGGTCGACCTCGACCTCCCGCAGCAGCGCGATCACCTCCGCGCCGTCCGAGGCCTCGGCGACCACCTCGATGTCGGGCTGCTGCTCGAGGATCAGCCGCACGCCGCGCCGGACGAGGGCGTGGTCGTCGGCGAGCAGGACCCGGATCATCCGGCACCCACCCGGTCCACCACCGGGACCCGCAGCCGCACCGTCGTCCCCCGGGTCGAGGAGTCGACCGACAGCGTGCCGCCGACCAGCGCGGAGCGGTCGCGCATGCCCTGGATGCCCGTCCCCCACACCGCGCCGTCGAGCCCGGAGCCGTCGTCGGCCACCTCCAGCACGAGGTGGGGACCGACCCGCAGCAGCGACAGGTCGACCCGGGTGGCGCCGGCGTGCCGGACGACATTGGTCAGCGCCTCCTGCGCGACCCGGTAGACGACGACCTCGGTGTCGCGGCCGAGGGTGGGCATCCCCGGCGCGAAGGTACGGCGAACGACCGGCCCACCGAGCGCTGCGACGTCGGTCGCCAGCGCGGCCAGCGCGGGCTGCAGGCCGAGGTCCTCGAGGACTCCGGGGCGCAGCTCGCGCGCCACCCGGCGCACGTCGTCGAGGCCGGTGCGCGCACTCTCCCGCAGCAGCGCGAGCTCGGAGCGCAGCTCGGGCGGCACCCGGTCCTCGAGCTGCTTGAGCCCGAGCAGCACCACGGTGAGGTCCTGGCCGACCTGGTCGTGGAGCTCGCGCGCGATCCGGTGCCGCTCGGCCTCCTGGGCGGCGATCGCCTGCGCGTCGCTGGCGCGGCGCTCGCCCTCCAGCCGGTCGAGCATCGCGTGGTAGCTGCGCACCAGCTGGGCGCCCGGCCCGTCGCCCGACGTACGGACCTCGAGCCGGCGGCCCTCCCCTCCCAGCCGGACGGTCGCCATCTCGCGGATCACCCGGTCCACCGGTGCGAGCGCGGCCCGCAACAGCCCGCCGGTCAGCACGAGCACCAGGCCGGTCCCGACGACGAGCACGACCGCCTCCGAGACCAGCACCCGCCGCGAGACGCTCGCCGGGGACAGCATCAGCACCACCGCGCCCGCGCACAGCACGGCTGCGTTGATCAGGCACACCTTCCAGTACAGGGACGAGTTCGCGAGCCGCACTCCCCCACCCTCGCCCACGCGGCCGCATCAGGAAATGGGTGCTGGCCCCCATACCGCGGCCGGCGTCCGGCGACTTGGCTGGAGACATGCCGCCGATGCTGGTCGTCCCCCTCACCGTCCGCAGCCGCACGGCGGACGGCGCGGACATCCGCCTGCTCCTCGAGGCCGACGTCGACGCCGCCGGCCGGGCCTCCGCGGCCGAGCTGGAGCGGGTGGCGTTCGCGATCGTCGTACCCGCCGTCGAGGAGGCGGTACGACGCCGCGAGCTCGCCGCGCTCGCCGCCGACCCGACCGCCGGGTTGGACCACATCGGCGGCGCCCTGCTGCGCGTCCGGGTGGTCGCCGTCGAGCACCTCATTGTCTCCCCGTCCGCCGACCCGGACGGGAGCCGGCCGCATGGGCGCGGCTGAGCTGGAGCTCGCCGTCGCGGTCGGCATGCTCGCCGCGGCGATCGGGTTCGCGATCGGCCTGGCGATCGGGCGCGGCCGGCAGCCGCGGTGGGCGGAGAAGGGCAGCCTGGTGCACAAGGTGTCGATCGGGTTCGCGACCCTCGACCGGCTCGACGCCGTGCTCCTGCGCTTCGAGGTCGAGCCCGAGTCGCACCTCGCGGGCGTCGAGGTCGACGAGCTCCGGCTCCCGCCCGGCGCGGCGGTCGCGCTGATCACCCGGGGTCCTGACGTGCTGGTGCCCGGCGGGCGCACCGTGCTGCGCACCGGCGACCAGGTGCTCGCCGTGACCGCCCGGGACCGGCAGGTCGAGGTCGAGGACCGGCTGCTCGCGGTGAGCAGGTACGGGCGCCTGGCCGGGTGGTACGCCGCCCTCGAGCCGGCCCGGTGGGGCGCGGCGTGATCCTCACGTCCGCCGCCCTGTCCGTCTTCATCGTCGCCTACGCCCTCATCGCCACCGAGCGGGTGCACCGGGTCGCGGCCGCGCTGGGCGGCGTCGCCGCGATGGCCGTGATCGGGCTGGTGGACGCGCAGTCGGCCTTCTTCGACCACGAGACCGGCATCGACTGGAACGTCATCTTCCTGCTGTTCGGGATGATGGTGATCGTCGGCGTGCTCAAGCAGACCGGGCTGTTCGAGTTCCTCGCGCTGTGGGCCGCGCTGCGCTCCGGCGGGCACCCCTACCGGCTGCTCGTGCTGCTCGTCCTGAACAGCGCCACCGTCGCCCCGATCCTCGACAACGTCACGTGCGTGCTGCTGGTCGCGCCGGTCACGATCTCGGTGTGCCGCCAGCTGGGACTGCCCTCGGCGCCGTACCTCATCTCACTGATCCTCGCCTCCAACATCGGAGGTACGGCGACCCTCATCGGCGACCCGCCCAACATCATCATCGGCAGCCGGGCCGGCCTCAGCTTCGACGACTTCCTCGTCCACTCGCTGCCGCTGACCGTGATCCTGCTGGTGCTCTTCGTGGTGATGGCCCGCTGGCTGTTCCGGCGCTCGTTCGGCGAGCCCGTCGACGTGACCGACGTGCTCGGCGACCTGCGTCCGCGCGACGCGATCACCAACCAGCGGATGCTCGTGCGGTGCCTGGTCGTGCTCGGCCTGGTGATGGTCGCGTTCAGCCTGCACACCGTGCTGCACCTCGACCCGTCACTGGTCGCGATGCTCGGCGCGGGCGCGACCGTGCTGGTCTCGCGCACCGAGCCCGAGGAGTTCCTCGAGGAGGTCGAGTGGGGCACCCTCGCCTTCTTCATGGCGCTGTTCGTGCTGGTCGGCTCGCTGGTCCAGGTCGGTGTCATCGGCCGCATCAGCGAGCTCGCGGCCGAGGCGATGGGCGAGCGCGAGCTGCTCGCCGCGACCGCGCTGCTGTTCGGCTCCGGGGTCGTCGGCGCCTTCGTCGACAACATCCCGTACACGACCGCGACCGTGCCGATCGTCGAGGACATGGTGTCCGCCACCGGGTCGTCCGGTGCGGACAGCCCGCTGTGGTGGGCCTTCGTCTTCGGCGCCGACCTCGGCGGCAACGCCACCGCCGTCGCCGCCGGCGCCAACGTGGTCGTGCTCGGCATCGCGGCCAAGTCGGGCGAGCCGATCAGCTTCTGGCAGTTCACGCGGTACGGCGTCGTGGTCACCCTGATGACGCTGGTCGTCGCCTGGCTCTACGTCTACCTGCGCTACTTCGCGTGGGCCTGATCTCGACTATCCCAGTCCGAGGATCCGCACGCACTCCAGTGCGACGTACAGCTCGGCCGCGTCGACGGGCCGGGCGAGGTCGCGTCCGGTGATCTCCTCGAGCCGGCGGATCCGGTAGCGCACGGTGTTGCGGTGCACGTGCAGCTCACGGGCCGCGGTCGAGGTCGAGCCGCCTGCGGCGAGCCAGGCGCGGGCGGTCGCGAAGACGACCTCCCGGTCGTCCTCGGGCAGCGCCAGCACGGGGGCGAGCACCGCGTCGACGAGGACCCGGGCCTGGTCCGGACTCCCCGCCAGCAGTACGGCGAGCGGGTCGGCGCCGAACCGACCGACGACCGTCGCGCCGGGCGAGACGGCGGCACAGGCCACACGGGCCTGGCGTCGCGCCTCCTGGATGTCGTCGAGCCGGCCGACGACGCTGCTGACCCCGACCCGGCCGCGGGCGAGACCGGCGAGCAGGTCGACCAGGTGCTCGGCGCCGAACCCGAACCGCAGCGCGACCACGCCCTCCTGGTGGTCGTGGTCGAGCCGCCAGGCCGAGCGGACGTTGGCGCGTCGCAGCGCCCGCTCCACGTCGGGCAGTCCCTCGGCGCCGGGCGTCGGCGACTCGGCCGACACCACGACGTACTCCGTGGCCCGGCCCAGGTCGAGCATGCCGGCCGTCTCGCCGACGTACGCCGTCGCGTCGGCGTCGCCGTCGAGCAGGGAGCCGACGAGCACGGAGCGCATCTGTCCGTCGCGGCGGGCACGGTCGGCCATCGCCCGGCGGTAGGCGTCGGTGACGTCGGCGGCGAGCTGGTCGCTGACCGCCCAGATGTCGGCGGCAGCGAGCAGGAGCAGGTCGCGGTCCTCGGGGTCGGCGCGCTCGACGAGCACCTCCCAGATGAACCGGGAGCCGACCCGGAACGCCTGCAGCACCATCGCGTACGGGACGCCCTGCTCGGCGCGGGTGGTGCCGGTCTCGGTGGGTGTCTCGGTCGGCGTCACCTCGCCGGCGAGGTTGCCGAGGATGTAGCGGGCGTTGACCGTGCAGGACACGACCAGCTCGTCGTGGCTCACGACGTCACCGGTGTCGTAGACGGGGATCTCGGCCCGGATCCGCTCGGCCATCGCGGCGCCGAGCCGGTCGCACTCCGGCAGCAGCCGCGCACTGAGCTTGCGTACCTCGGCGTTCACGTCCGGTCCACTCACGGGACCGACACTAGGCCCTCTCCCGGCCGCGCGTTGTGCACGCGCACACACGATCGCCGTGAATCTCGGTGCCCACGGCCGAAGCCACGGACCCACTCCCGAGACGACAGTTGAGCCATGAGCTCCTCGACCACCACCCGCCTGGCCGACGCCGCCGCTCCCCTCGACGTACTCCTCGTCGACGCCGCCCTCGGCCCGGTCCGCCGCTTCCTGCCCGACATGTCCACCGCCCGGTGGGCCGTCTCCCTCGCCCGCCGTCCGCGGAAGACCGCCCGCCGCCTCGGCGCCCTGGCCGGCGAGACCGCCAAGGTCGTCGTCGGTACGTCGGACGTCACCCCCACGCGCGGCGACCGCCGGTTCACCGACCCGGGCTGGACCGAGAACCCGCTGCTGCGCCGCCTGGTGCAGGTCTACCTCGCGAGCGGGCGCACCGTCGACCAGCTCGTCGAGGACGCCGACCTCGACCCGCGCGACCGCAAGCGGGTCCGGTTCATGGTGGAGAACCTGGTCGAGGCGCTGGCGCCGAGCAACGTGCCGCTGGTCAACCCCGCCTCCGCGAAGGCGGTCATCGACACCGCCGGGCTGAGCCTGGTCCGCGGCGGCACGCAGCTGGTCAAGGACCTCGCCTCCTCGCCGCGGGTGCCCGAGATGGTCGACACGTCCGGCTTCGTCCTGGGCGAGAACATCGCCGCGACACCGGGAGCAGTGGTGTTCCGCAACGAGGTCCTGGAGCTGATCCAGTACGTGCCGCAGTGCGACGAGGTGCACGAGGTGCCGGTGATGATCGTGCCGCCGACGATCAACAAGTTCTACGCGATCGACCTGTCACCGGGCCGCAGCCTGGTCGAGTTCAGCACGCAGAACAGCCGCCAGATGTTCGTCATCTCGTGGCGCAACCCGGACACCCGGCACTCCGGCTGGGACTTCGACACGTACGTCGGCTCGATCCTCGAGGCGCTCGACGCGGTGGAGGAGATCACCGGCAACGCGCAGACGGTGCTCGCGGGCATCTGCTCCGGCGGCATCCTCGCGAGCATCACCGCGGCGTACCTCGCCGGCATCGGCCGTCAGGACCGCCTCGCGGGCGTCGTGCTCGCGGTGACCGTGATCGACAACCACGACGCCGGCACCGTCGGCGCGCTCAGCGACCCGCGGATGGCCGCACTGGCCAAGGCCCGCTCGGCCCAGAAGGGCTTCCTCGACGGGCGGTCGCTGGCCGAGGTGTTCGCGTGGCTGCGGCCCAGCGACCTGATCTGGAACTACTGGGTCAACAACTACCTGCTCGGCAAGAGGCCCCCGGCGTTCGACATCCTGTTCTGGAACGCCGACACGACCCGGATGTCCGCGGGCCTGCACGCCGACTTCGTCGACATGGCGGTCGAGAACCAGCTCACCCGGGCCGGCGCCCTCACCGTGCTGGGGCAGCCCATCGACCTCGGCAAGGTCACCGTCGACAGCTACATCGTCGCGGGCATCGCCGACCACATCACGCCGTGGGAGAACTGCTACCGGACCACCCAGCTCCTCGGTGGGAGGACCCGGTTCATCCTGTCCACCAGCGGCCACATCGCCGCACTGGTGAACCCGCCGGGCAACCCGAAGGCGACCTTCCACACCAACGACGAGCACGGCCCCGACGCGAAGGCGTGGCTGACCGGCGCCGAGACCCACCAGGGCTCGTGGTGGAACGACGTCGCGCAGTGGCTGGACGAGCGGTGCGGCGAGCTCAAGCCCGCCCCCGAGGAGATGGGCTCGACCCGGCTGCAGCCGCTGGCCGAGGCCCCCGGCACCTACGTCTTCGACAAGTGAGGTCACCCGCCTTGGAGCTGCGCCAGCTCACCGTCCTCGGCCACGAGATCCGGGCCGCCGTACGCCCCGGCACCGAGCCCGGCCCACCCCTGCTGCTGTGCAACGGCATCGGCGCCAGCCTCGACCTGCTCCAGCCGTTCGTCGACGCGCTCGACCCCCGCATCGGGGTCGTGCGCTTCGACGTACCCGGCGTCGGCGGGTCCCCCAACCCCAAGCTGCCCTACAACTTCGCGTTGCTCACGCTCGGTGTCGGCGCGATGATGCGGCAGCTCGGGTTCGAGCAGTACGACGTCCTCGGCATCTCCTGGGGCGGCGGACTCGCCCAGCAGATCGCCTTCCAGCAGCCCCGCCGCTGCCGGCGCCTGGTCCTGGTCAGCACCGCCACCGGCTCGCTGATGGTCCCGGCCCCGCCCGCGGTGCTGCGCAAGATGGTCACGCCGCAGCGCTACCGCGACGCCGACTACGCCGTCCAGGTCGCCGCCGAGCTGTACGGGGGTCAGATGCGCGACCGCCCCGACGACGTACGCCGCCTCATGCACGCGCACTCCCGGGTCGGCTCGCGCCGCGGCTACCTGCTCCAGCTGCTCGCCGGCGCCGGCTGGTCCAGCCTGCCCGGCCTGCCGTTCATCCGGCAGCCCACGCTGATCCTCGCCGGCGACGACGACCCGATCATCCCGCTGGTCAACGCACGGATCATGCGCGCGCTGCTGCCGGACGCGCGGCTGCACGTCTACCCGGACGGGCATCTCGGCCTGGTCACCAGCGCGGACACGCTGGCGCCGCTGGTCGCGGACTTCCTGCGGCCTGCCTGAATGCCCGCCTGACTCAGGAGCGGGGTACGACGTGCGCGTCCGGCCCCGGGAAGGCGAGCGACTCGTGCCCGTCCTCCCATCGGACGAGGTACGGCGGCCCGCCGTCCTGTCCCCGCACCTCGAGCACCTCCGCCTCGCGCCGGTGCGTCGAGTCGGTGTGCGCCTCCACGACCAGGCGATCTCCCACGCTCGCGTGCATGTCTCCACCATCCTCCGCACTCGGCGGGGCGGCAAGGGGGGCGGGGCACACTGGAGTCGTGGACGAGGAGGGCAAGGCGCGCAAGGCCCGGATCGAGCAGCAGCAGACCTGGGTCGACCTCCAGGTGCGCCAGGCCATGGAGCGCGGCGACTTCGACGACCTCCCCGGCGCCGGGAAGCCGATCCCCGACCTCGGCGCCACCCACGACCCCGACTGGTGGGTCAAGCGCCTGGTCGAGCGCGAGCACATCACCGTGCTCCCGCCCGCCCTCCAGCTCCGCAAGGACGACGCCGAGCTCGAGGCCGCCCTCGACCGGCTCGGCTCGGAGCGCGAGGCGCGCACCTTCGTCGAGGACTTCAACGCCCGCGTCCTGCGCGCCCGCTACACCCCGGTCGACGGACCGCCGCTGATCACCATGCCGCGCGACGTCGACGAGACGCTCGCCGGCTGGCACGAGCGGCGCGCCGCCCGCCGGCGTACGGCGCCCGCGGCCCCGGCACCGGAGCGCCGGCGTCGCTGGTGGCGGCGCTGAGCCTCAGCGCAGCTCGCGGTCCTGCTCACAGCCCTCCTTGCCGTACTGCTTCCACTGCGCCTTGGAGCAGCTGTCCTCCAGCCGCAGCGAGACCTCGGCCATGCCGACCGGCACCAGCGCCGTCAGCAGCACCGCCACCACGGCCAGGGGCGTGCGGCGGACCAGCCAGAACGACAGGGCGGCGAGAGCGCCCACGGCGATGACGCCCATCACCACGATCCAGTAGGTCTCCGAGACTCCCGAGTCGCCGCAGACCAGCCGGCCCTGCAGGGAGCGGGGCGCCGCCATGGTGCCCTCGTCGTCGTACCACGGGCAGCGCTCGTCGAGGCGGTCGAAGTAGGTCGCCACCCAACCGAGGAGGATCCCCAGGGCGGTCGCGTGCAGCAGCACGACGACCAGCACCGTGCTCCACCACGCCCGGCCACGCCCGGCACCGCCATCTCGCGAGACATCCGTCATACCCGGACAGGGTGACTCGCCGGTAGTTTGTCCAAACGTGAGCCACAAGAGCGCCAAGGACTTCTTCCGCCCGCTCGCCGTCGGGGCCCCGCTGCCCCTCCGCGAGATCCCCGCCCGCCCGAGTCGCGCGATCCACTTCTTCGATCCCAGCAACGAGAAGATGGCCGCGAAGATCCCCGCGATGGTCGGCACGGTCGACGTACTGCTGGGCAACCTCGAGGACGCCATCAAGGCCGACAACAAGGTCGCCGCGCGCGAGGGCCTGGTCAGGATCGCGCAGGACACCGACTTCGGCCCGACCCAGCTGTGGACACGCATCAACGCCCTCGACAGCCCCTGGGTGCTCGACGACCTCACCACGCTGGTCCCCGCGATCGGCGAGAAGCTCGACGTGATCATGGTCCCGAAGGTGCAGGGCGCCGAGGACATCCACTACGTCGACCGGATCCTGGCCCAGCTCGAGGCCAAGGCCGGCATCACCAGGCCGATCCTGATCCACGCGATCCTCGAGACCGCGCGCGGCGTGGCCAACGTCGAGGAGATCTGCGGCGCCTCGCCGCGCATGCAGGGTCTCTCGCTCGGTCCGGCCGACCTCGCGGCGGACCGCAAGATGAAGACCACCCGCGTCGGCGGCGGCCACCCCGGCTACCTCGTGCGGGAGGACGCGCCGCGCGACGCCGACGGCGCCTACCAGTACGACGCCGACCGGTTCCGCTTCCAGCAGGACCTGTGGCACTACACGATGGCCAAGATGGTCGACGCCTGCGCGACCCACGGGATCTACCCGTACTGGGGCCCGTTCGGCGACATCAAGGACACCGTCGCCTGCGAGGACCAGTTCCGCAACGCCTTCCTGCTCGGCTGCGTCGGCGCCTGGTCGCTGCACCCGGTCCAGATCGAGATCGCCAACCGGGTCTTCTCCCCCAGCGTCGAGGACATCGCCCACGCCCGCCGCGTGGTCGCCGCCATGGGCGACGGCACCGGCGCGGTCATGATCGACGGCAAGATGGAGGACGACGCCTCCCTCAAGCAGTGCCTGGTCCTCGTCGAGCTGGCCGAGGAGCTGGCCGCGATCGACCCCGTCCTCAAGGCCCAGTACGACGCGATCGAGGTGACCGCCTGATGTCCGAGTTCAAGCCCCTGCGCTCCGTCCTCTACATGCCCAGCTCCAACGAGCGGGCGCTGGAGAAGGCGAAGACGCTGCCCGCCGACGCGATCATCTTCGACCTCGAGGACGCCGTCGCCCCGGACGCCAAGCCGGAGGCCCGCAACGCCGCCGCGGCCGCCGTCCGGTCCGGTGAGTACGGCGAGCGCCACCTCATCATCCGGGTCAACGGCATCGGCACCGAGTGGCACGCCGACGACATCCGCGCCGCCGCGGAGGCCGGCCCCGACGTCGTCCTGGTCCCCAAGGTGAACTCCGCCGAGGAGGTCCTCGAGCTCGTCGACGCCCTCGCCGCGGCCGGCGCGCCCGAGCGGACGAAGCTGTGGGCGATGGTCGAGACCCCGATCGGCATGCTCAACGCGCTCTCGATCGCCACCGCGTCCGAGCGCCTCACCGGCTTCGTGATGGGCACCAACGACCTCGTCAAGGAGCTGTACGCCGAGCACGTGCCCGGCCGCGCCCCCGTGATCACCGGCCTCGGCCTGGCCCTGCTCGCCGCCCGCGCCGCCGGCATCGTGATCATCGACGGCGTCTACAACGACGTGAAGAACACCGACGGCTTCCTCGCCGAGGTCGAGCAGGGACGCCAGATGGGCTTCGACGGCAAGACCCTGATCCACCCCGGCCAGGTCGAGGGCGCCAACAGCGGCTTCGCCCCGAGCGAGCAGGCCGTCGAGGACGCCCGTGGCCTGATCCAGGCCTGGGAGGACAACAAGGGCGCCGGCGTCGTCACCTACAACGGCAAGATGGTCGAGAGCCTCCACGTCGAGTCCGCCGAGCGCACGCTCGCGATCCACGAGGCGATCCAGGCCCTCCAGGCCTGACCCGGCTCGAACTGGCTCCGAGTTCCCGCCGACCCGGCTCGAACTGGCCCGCTGAACACGTCGACCCGGCTCGAACTGGCCCGCTGAACACGTTGACCCGGCTCGAACGGTCCTGCTGAACACGCCGACCCGGCAGAAAGTGCCCGATCACGGACCACTTTCTGCCGGGTCGCTGTCTTTTCCGGACCACTATCTGCCGGGTCGGCGTCTTTTCGGGACCACTTTCTGCCGGGTCGGCGAGGCGCGAGGATCAGCCCAGCGCGTCGATCAGCAGGTCGGTGACGACCGACTGCTCCCGGGCGTACGGGTGGTACTCCAGCCCGGACTGCGCGGGGATCACCCCGGCGACCCAGGGATCGCTGGCGCAGATGTCGTGCCCGTCGGTGGCGGCCCAGACATCGACGTACGTCGCGCCCGCCTGCTCGGCCGCCGCGGCGAGGCCGTCGTTGACCCGGCTGACGAACTCGCGGGCGTAGGGGTAGTCGCCGCGCGCGAGCGGCAGCAGGTCGCAGGTGCCGCGCTCCGGGAAGGCCGCGGGGTAGCCGACCACGACGATCCGCGCCTTCGGCGCCCGCTCCCGGATCGCCGTGAGCGCCTCGCCCATCCGGGTGGGGAGCTTGGCGAGCTGACGCTCCACCTTCGCGCGGAAGGACGCGCCCTCCTCGGTGCACGGCGCCCCGCCACGGTCCTTGACCGCCTTGCCGACGCAGGTCGTCACCAGCTCGGAGAAGACCTTGCCGTCGTTGCCGCCCATGCCGATCGTGACCAGGTCGGTCGATCGACTCAGCGCGTCGAGCTGAGGCGGCACCGGGTCGCCGTTGGGCGGCGTCTGCGACTGCGTCAGGTCGGCTGTCGTCGCGCCGCCGCAGGTGACGTCGGTGAGCTCCAGGTCGAGCCGCGCGGCCAGCAGGTGCGGGTAGTTGCCCCGGGTCTGCTCACAGCCGATCGCACCCGTGGTCGGCGCCAGCCGCGGCCCCGCGGAGTAGGAGTCCCCCAGGGCGACGTACGACGACCCGCTCGGCACCGCGGAGGAGCGGTCGAGCTTCGACTCCGGCGGGTCCGAGCACCCGGCGAGCAGGACGCCGGCCACGACCAGCACCGAGGCGGCACGCCTCATCTGCTCACCTCCTCGACCCCGAGAGCAATGGTCAGGGCAAGGACGGTATCGGGGTCCTCCAACCGGTCGCCGAACAGGTCCCGCACCTGTGTCATCCGGTACCGGATCGTCTGCGGGTGCACGAACAGGGCGGCCGCCACGTCGTCGCGCCGCCCCTGGTGCAGCAGCCACGCGCGCAGGGTCTCGCGCAGCTTCGCGGCTGCGGCCGGGCGCAGCTCGTCGAGCGGCGCGAGGACGCCGGCGCGCAGGTCGGCCAGCGCCTGCGGGTCGGCGGTCAGCACCAGCCGCGGGAGGTGTCGCTCGGTGTCGCCGGTGAGGCCGAGCGCCCGGGCGCGGACGGCGCGGTCATAGGACTCGCGTACGTCGACCCACGGCCGCGCCGGCCCGACCAGCGCGTCGCGGTCGCCGACCGCCCGGAGCAGGGTCGCCCGCCGCCGGTCGTGGGCGTCGGGGACCATCAGCAGGGCCGCGCCGTCGAGGTCGGGCAGGTCGGTGGTCAGCAGGGTGCCGCGGCGCAGCACCTGGAGCAGCGACCCGGCCTGCGACTCCGCCACCAGCACCGCGGTCAGCGTGGCCGGGGGCGTCCACTCGGCCCGCTCGGCCGAGGCGAGCACCGTCGCCTCGGGCGCGCCGGTCAGCAGGTGCCGGGCGAGCCGCTCCACCATCCGCTGCCGGATCCGGCCCTCGCTGGCCGACTCGTCGCGGTGCCCGGCGACGCTCGCCGCGGACAGCTCGTCGATGTAGGCGAAGACCAGCTCGGCGAAGGAGGCCATCGTCGCCGGGTCGATGCCCTGCTCGACCGCCTTGGTCGACAGGTGCCGCCAGGACACCCGCGCCCCGATCCGGTACGCCGACAGCAGCGCGTCCGCCGTACGCCCGCTGCGGACCTCGCCGCGCCCCAGCTGGTAGGCGCCGTCGACCGCCGAGGAGCGCGGCGCCAGCGCGTCCGGCCCCCGGGAGTCGCTGATGAGGGAGAGGAAGCCGCCGAGGGCGACCTGGACCGCGCCGCGGATGGTCTCGCCCATCGGCCCGCTGAACGCGTCCTCGTAGGGCGGGACCTCGCGGATGATCTGGTCGACGACGTCGTCGGCGACCCGGGCGAGCTCGCCGCGCAGCGCGACGACCGTCTCGGGCGGGAGCAGAACGCTCTCGCCGGCCCGGGGCCTGCGCAACACACGACGGGGCATCGGCACCTTCTTCATTCCCTGCGAACAAAACAACCGAGCAGATTCACCGGCTGTGGTCATGAGTTTAGCGCTCCCGGCTGGGACTCTAGTGATGTGAGTACGACGACCGCCGCCCCCGACGCGACCGCCCGCACCGGACGCCTCCGCACCGGCTTCCGCTCGCTCCTCGACGCCGCGGTGACCCCGCTCAGCGTCGACGACCTCCTCGACCACTTCGCCCCACTGCGCCCCGGCGCCGCGGCCGGCCTCCAGGGCCGGATCGTCTCGGTCGCCAAGGAGACCGAGGACGCCGCGACCCTGGTGATCAAGCCCGGCCGGGACTGGGCCGGTCACATCCCCGGCCAGTACGTCCGCGTCGGCGTCGACGTCGACGGCATCCGCCTGTGGCGCACCTACTCGCTGACCCACGGCCCACGCCGGGACGGCCACATCTCGATCACCGTCAAGGCGATCCCCGACGGCGCCGTGTCGCAGTACCTCGTGCGCGAGGCCCGCGCCGGCCAGATGATCCAGCTCGCGCAGGCCGAGGGCGACTTCGTCCTCACCCCGCCCGCCGCCGGCCGCACCCAGAAGCTGCTGCTGGTCACCGCCGGCTCCGGCATCACCCCGGTCATCGGGATGCTGCGCAACCTCTACTCCCGCGACGAGGCACAGGCCCGCGCGGCGTACGACATCGTGCTCGTGCACTCCGCGATGAAGCGTGACGAGGTCATCTTCGGCGCCGAGCTGCGCGCCCACGCCGAGGCCGGCCGGCTGCGGCTGATCGAGCGGCACACCGACACCGACGGCCTGCTCACCACCGACGACCTCGAGGCCGAGGTCCCCGACCTGGCCGAGCGCACGGCGTACGCCTGCGGTCCGGCGGGCCTGCTCGACAGCCTCGAGGCGTTCTACGACGACCGCCGGCTCACGCTGCACACCGAGCGGTTCCGCCCGACCGTCGTCGACGTCGACGCCGAAGGAGGCACGCTCACCTTCGCCGGCAGCGCCGCCACGACCGTGGAGACCGACGGCTCCGTCCCGATCCTCGACGCCGCCGAGTCGGCCGGCGTCCTGATGCCGAGCGGCTGCCGGATGGGCATCTGCATGGGCTGCGTGCTGCCCATGAAGTCCGGTGCCGTGCGCGACCTGCGCACCGGCGAGCTCACCGTCGCCGTCCCCGGGGAGACCCACCCCGACGGCGTGAAGATCCAGACCTGCATCAGCGCCGCCGCCGGCGACTGCACCCTCGACCACTGAGACCCCCTGAGACCACTGACTCCCACCCCCTGAAGGAGCCATCCCCATGACGACCGTCACCAACAAGGCCGACAACCCCATCGCCCACCTCTCCCCCGAGGACATCGAGGCGCTCGGCGCCGAGCTCGACGCCATCCGCGCTGAGGTGCTCGAGGCGCGCGGCGAGGAGGACGCGGCGTACATCCGCAAGATGGTCGACCTGCAGCGCAAGCTGGAGCTCGCCTCCCGCGCCACCCTGCTGGTCAGCATCTTCCCGCCGGCCTGGGTCGCGGGCACGGTGGGCCTGAGCGTCGCCAAGATCCTCGAGAACATGGAGATCGGCCACAACGTCATGCACGGCCAGTGGGACTGGATGCGTGACCCGAAGATCCACTCGACCACCTGGGAGTGGGACAACGCCTCGACCGCCGACGGCTGGAAGCACTCCCACAACGAGATCCACCACACCTACACGAACATCGTCGGCAAGGACAACGACCTCGGCTACGGCATCATGCGCGTCGACGAGGAGCAGCGCTGGTACCCGCTCTACCTCGCGCAGCCGCTGTGGAACTTCATCAACGCGTGCTTCTTCGAGTACGGCATCGCGGCCTACGACCTCGAGCTGGGCCGCAACCTGCGCACGCCGAAGGAGAAGCGCAGCGAGGAGTTCAAGCGCAACCTCTCCAAGACGCTGAAGAAGATCCGCAAGCAGGCGACCAAGGACTACGTCGTCAACCCGGCGCTCGCGCTGCCGACGGGCTCCTTCCTCCCCGCGCTGGCCGCGAACTTCACCGCCAACGTGGTGCGCAACCTGTGGTCGCACTCGGTCATCATGTGTGGTCACTTCCCGGAGGGCGTCGAGACCTTCGAGCTGAAGTCGATCCCGGAGAAGGAGACCCGGGGCGAGTGGTACCTGCGCCAGATGCTCGGCTCCGCCAACATCTCCGGCTCGAAGCTGATGCACATCATGACCGGCAACCTCTCGCACCAGATCGAGCACCACCTCTTCCCCGACCTGCCGAGCAGCCGGTACGCCGAGGTCGCGCCGAAGGTGCAGGCCGTCTTCGCCAAGTACGGCCTCAACTACCACTCGGCGCCGCTGCCGCAGCAGGTCTACAGCGCCTGGCACCGCGTGGTCCGGCTGTCCTTCCCCAACGGCTGGCTGGCGACGACCAACGCGAAGAACCTGCCCTCGCAGCTCAAGCTCCTCTACGCCATGACGACGGCCGACAAGCGCAAGCGCCGGGTCATGCAGCGCCTGCTCGAGAGCGCGGCCGCCAAGAAGGAGATGGTCAAGGCGGCCTGACCTCCGGCGTTCGCCAGGGCGTTTCGGGCGGAGCCCCTCCGGGCAACGTCCGGGCGCCCTGTCGTCGTCCTGGAGGAGTGCCCGTGCTCTCGTGGCCACCTTCGCGACGCGCCCTCGTCGGCGTCCTCGCCGTCGTGCTGCTGGTCGGGGTGGCGGGCGTCGCCCTCGCCGGCCGTCGTGGGACCGAGGCGCAGGCCCGGGAGACCGCCGAGCGGTACCTCCGGGTGCTCGCCGACGAGAGCGCGGACCCCAGCGAGCTCGACGAGTTGCTCGCACCGACCGACGCGGACGAGTGGGCGCTGGCCGGCGCCCTCCTCGCCGAGGCGAGCTCGCGGATCAGCGACGTGACCCTCGGCGACTCCCGCGAGGTCTCGACGGCACGCTCCACCGTCCCGAGCGACCTGGTCTTCGACGGGTTCGAGGAGTTCGAGGTCCGCTACCACCTCGCCGGCGAGCGCCACCGCGCGACGATCACCCTGGGCCGATCCCGCGGAGGATCCGGTGGCGAGGCCTCCCGCTGGCTGGTCGTGACGCCGCTGGCCGGGTCGGTCGACTGGAACGGCGCGACGTGGCTCTCGACCCCGCTCGACGTCACCGTCGGCGACGTCCCCGTCACGGTTCCCGGGCAGACGACGTACGAGCCCGCCGGCCTCCGGCTGCACCCCGCGGTCTATCCGGCCCGCGGCGGCATCGCCCCCTGGTTCGCCTCGCCGCCGGAGCAGGTCGTCGTCGTGGCCGGCTCGGCGGTCTCGCCTGCGCCCGCACTCCGGCCGGCCGCGACCGAGGAAGGGGTCGCCGCGCTCACCCAGGCGGCCCTGGCGGCGTTCGACCGCTGCGAGGACGGCACGGCGTACTGCCCGATCGCCGACCTCGTCTACCCAGCGGGCGACGACCGGCTCCCCGAGGGCTGGTGGCACGGGTTCACGACCACGCCCACCGTCACGGTGGACGGTACGACGGTCCGCCTGGCCGACGGCGCGTTCCGGTATCTGTCGCCGTCCGGGCCGCGGACGGTGCGCTTCACCGGATCAACGCAGGTGACGATCGATCCGGACCGGCGGCCCGCGGTCGCCGACCGCTGGCGCATCGAGCGGCAGCCCTGACTCCCCCTCGATGTTACCTGCGGGTAGCATCGAGGTCATGAGCACCCACGTCAGCTGCACGATCACCGACGGCATCGCCCACGTCCGGCTGGACCGTCCCGACAAGCTCAACGCACTGACCCTCGACATCCTCGACGACCTGGTCGCCACCGCGCACGCCCTGCGCCGCGACAAGACGCTGCGCGCCGTCGTGATCAGCGGCGAGGGCGACGCGTTCTGCGCCGGCCTCGACTTCGCGTCCGTGCTCCGCAACCCGGCCGGCGTCGCGAAGGCGTTCGTCCCGCGGCCGCTGCGTGGCACCAACACCTTCCAGGAGGCCCCATGGGCCTTCCGCCGGATCCCTGTCCCCGTGATCGCGGCGGTCCACGGCCACTGCCTCGGTGGCGGCCTGCAGATCGCGCTCGCCGCCGACTTCCGCATCGCCACCCCCGACTCGCGCTGGTCGGTGCTCGAGGGCAAGTGGGGCCTGATCCCCGACATGTCCGGCATCCAGGCCCTCAAGGAGCTCGTCGGCATCGACCAGGCCAAGCTGCTCACCATGACCGCCGAGGTCTTCGACGGCTCCCGCGCCAGGGACCTCGGCCTGGTCACCCGCCTCGACAACGACCCGCTCGCCGGCGCCCTGCGCCTGGCCGACGAGCTGTCGCAGAAGTCCCCCGACGCGCTCGCCGCCGCCAAGCGGCTCTTCAACGACACCTGGAGCGCCTCGCCGCGTCGTACCTTCGCCCGCGAGCGGCTCGAGCAGGCCTACCTGCTCGCGGCCCGCAACACGAAGGCCGCCCGCGAGGCCGCGTTCAAGAAGGCGGACGCGGTCTACGGGCCGCGCGGGCGCTGACCCGGTCGGGTCACCTCCTGGTCCGTCGGGACCACTCCGGTTCGGGCCCGAACGGCCGATGAGTCGGGTACGCCGGTCGGGTCATCCTGATCGGAGACCCGATCGGAGAGGAGGGCAGCCATGGCCCGCACCGAACACCTCAGCCACGACCTGCCCTGCCTGGCCTGCGGCCACGCCGCACACACCTTCCTCGCCTGCAGCGACACCTGTGACTGCGCACCGACCGTGATGCCCGGCTCCGCTGCCTTCGCCGCCGCCTGACACGCTTCGGGCCGTGGTCATCGAACGCGCGGACGTCCTGCTCACCCTCGCTGCGACGTACGGTGTCCTCAGCCTGGTCGCACTCGTCCTCTACCGCGCCGACAAGCGCGCCGCCCAGGACGGCGAGTGGCGTACCCGCGAGTCGACGCTCCACCTCGTCGCCCTCCTCGGCGGCTGGCCCGGCGCGCTCGCCGGCCGCCGGCTGTTCCGCCACAAGACCCGCAAGCAGCCGTTCGTCACGGTGCTGTGGCTCACCGTCGTCACCAACGTGGCCGGTGCCGCCACCCTGCTGCTCGCTGCACCGGTCGACCTCGGCGCCCTCGTCGGCTGACCGCTCACCGGGACCGCGGAGTTTTCTGCAAGATCTCCGCGCCCACCGTGTCGTATCAGGGCGACCCGCTTCGTCGTCCTAGTAGAAGCAGGCGAGACCACGAAGGAGACACGGCCATGTGGAACACCACGAACACCCAGCCCCAGCACCTCAGCCACGACCTGCCGTGCCCCGCGTGCGGCCATGCCGTGCACACCTTCCTTGCGTGCAGCGACAGCTGCGACTGCGCGCCGACGGTGATGCCCGGCTCGCTGCCGCTGGCCGCCTGAAGACCGGTCAGCGCGCCGGCGCACCCCGACGGCGACGGCACGGCAGCACGACCACCACGGCGTGCCAGGCCGCCGCAGCCGAGACCAGCCAGGCCGCGGGGACCACCACGGCCGATCCGGCCGCTCGCCATCCGTGCCGTCGCCCCACCAACACCGACGCGGTGCCGACGGCGACTGCCAGGCCGCCCAGCAGGCCGACGACGCCGACGGCTCCCACGCGAACACCGACCTCGCCCATGGCACCCGCTCGAGCGGCGAAGACCGAGGCACCGACCAGTGCCACGGGGTAGGTCAGCTGGAGCACCGGAGCCGCGAAACCCACCAACGTCGCCGCGATGGCGGGCAGTGGCTCAGCGGCCTCCGGGGCCCGGACGACCCCCCTTGCCCTTGCCACGGCGGCATCGAGTGAGCTGACCGCCAGGACGACCTGCCGGCGGAAGGTGGCCCGCAGGCCGCGCGCCCGCCGGTGGTGGGTCGAGGAATGCAGAAGGCCGGTCGGGAGGGACTGCACGCCGATCCACTCGGGTCCGGCGCCGGCGGTCACCGCGGACCACCCCCCGAGCCGGCGGAGAACGCGCGTGTTGAAGTGGCTCGAGGTCAGCTCCGGGCGGTGGTCGGCGGTGTCGCGCTGGACGGGCTGGGCCCGGTTCAGGCCGAGCGAGGACTCGACCCGGTCGACAGCGCTGGCGAGCGAGTCCGGCCGGACCCACGTGTGGCATTCGACGTCGAGCCTCATGAGCGCCGGGTGAGTACGCCGCGCGCCCAAGCAAGCAGCAAGGTCGGACTCGAACTCCGCGACCGCCCTCCTGAGCTGGTCGGGTTCCGGCACGTCGTCGGGGTCGTACGCGACGACGTACCTCCCTCTGGCGAAGGCCAGTCCCTCGTCGTAGGCGCGGGTCCGGTCCACGGCGATCTCCACCGGCAGGTGGACCACCCGCACCCAGTCCGGCGGCGCGGCGCGGCGTACGGCGTCCAGGGCTTCGTCGGGCACCAGCAGCACGGCGTCCAGGCGCGAGCGCGGGTAGTCCAGACCCGCCAGGGTGGCGATCGCGCGCGCGATCGCCGCGACCCCCTCGGGAACGGCGACGAGGACCGTGTACACGGGGAGCAGCAGGTCGTCGGCTCCAGGTAGGTCCGCATCGGGCCAGCCCTCGTCCCGCCCCTGCCCCTCGGGCTCCACCTCGCTCGTCGCGAGGCGGACCGCAGCAAGGCTCTGCCCCAGCACGCCACCGGCGAAGAGCACGCCCGCGGACGCCAGGACGGCACTCAGCAGATCTTCCGTAGCGATGGACGCCAGGGCGACCAGGTAGAGGAGCGCGACCGTGATCAGGCCGGTGATGGCACAGGGGCGCAGGCGCAACCCCGGGCCGCGGTCGAGGCCGGACGCCGGGCGGTCCCGGCGCCGACGTACCTCGAGGACGACATGGTCGAGGTCACGGCGAGTGCAGGCGACAAGATCGACGTGCGTCCCGGGGAACTGCTCCTCGATCTCGAGGAGCAGGTCCGGGCCCGGCTGGACGGTGGTCGCGACCACGACCCCGCGGTCGGTGACCTCGCAGGGCAGCCACCCGAGCTCCAGGCACAGGTCGACGTCGGTCGTGGCCAGGACGGCCGGATCGGGCGGGTCCTGGTCGAGGTCCCGCCAAGCGATGCCCCACTGCTCGGCGAGGCTGCCGTGCAGCTCCTGTCGGTTGAGTGCACCCGCGTCGAGGAGCAGCTGGCCGAGGTAGCCGCCTTCCTCGCGCTGCCGCTGGAGGGCTGCTGTCAACTCGTCCGGATGGACGACCCCGCGCGCGACCAGCCGGTTGCCGATCCGGTTCATCCACGGCCCTCTCCGTGCGTCCCGGACCGCAGCTCCCACGGGCCGCCCCTCCCGGCGGCCAGCTCCTCGAGCCAGTCAACCATCGCGCGGGGTCGTCCGAAGAGGAATCCCTGCAACAGCTCGAATCCCAGGGCCGCCAGCTCCTCTGCCTGGCGCTCCGTCTCGACACCCTCGGCGATGGTGACGACGCCGAGTCCCGCCGCCATGGCCTGCACGCCGGCACTGACTGCTCGGGCACGGGCGCTGGTCGTGATCTCGCTGACGAAGCCCTTGTCCAGCTTGAGGACGTCCACCGGAAGCTCCACGAGCTGCGTCAGCGCGCTGTAGCCCGTTCCGAAGTCGTCGACCGCCACCCGGACTCCGCGGGCGCGCAACGCGTGCAGGTCGCGCAGCAGCGACCCGTTCACGGCGACCAGTCGGGTCTCGGTGATCTCGAGGACCAGGAGCTCGGCAGGCATCCCGGTCTCGACGAGGGTCTGCTCGACGTCCTCCCGCAGCCCCGGTCGCGCCAGCTCCCGCGCGCTGATGTTGACGTGCACCGCCAGGCGGTGCCCGCGTGCGAGCAGCTCTGCGGCGTCGTCACACGCCTGCCGCAGCACGAAGCCACCGACGCTGTGGATGAGCTCGCTCGACTCGAGCACGTCCAGGAATGTCTTCGGGGAGAGCGTGCCCCGCTCCGGGTGCTCCCAGCGCAGCAGCGCCTCGAGGGCGACGACTCGTCGGGTTCCCGCGTCGACGACGGGCTGGTAGTGCACGCGCAGCTCGCCGTTGCGTTGGGCCTCACCGAGGCGGTCGAGCACCTGGGCCGATCGCTCGAGCTCGGCCTCGAGGTTCGGACGGTAGACCTCGAACCTCGCGCGACCGCGGTCCTTGGCGGTGTACAGCGCGGTGTCGGCGCGCCGCAGCACGACCCGCGGGTCGTCGTCGCCGTCGGCGAAGGCGACTCCCACGCTCACCGTGGGGGTGAGCTGCCAGGGTCCGGCCTGCACCGGCGCTGCCATCACCTGCTGGATGCGCGCGGCGAGCCCGAGCCCGTCGGCGGTGGTCTGCAGACGGGGGCACAGGACGACGAACTCGTCGCCGCCGATACGAGCCACGGTGTCGTGCGGACGCACCACCCCCGAGAGGCGCCGCGCGATCTCCCGCAGGAGCTCGTCGCCCACGTCATGACCGTGGCGATCGTTGACCTCCTTGAAGTGGTCGACGTCGACGTACAGGATGCCCACCACCGACCCGCTCCGCCCCGCTTCGCTGAGCGCGATCTCCAACCGGTCCGCCCACAGGACCCGGTTCGGCAGCCCGGTCAGCTCGTCGTGAAGGGCCATCGTCGCCAACCGTTCCTCCGCCTCCTTCTGCACCGTCACGTCGATCATCTGCAGATTGAGCTCTGGACGTGCCGGGAGGCCGGTCGACCCGACGGCGGACAGCGCCGCGTCCACCCATCCCGCGCCCCACCCATCGGCGAGCTGCAGCTCGCCGCGCCAGCCGGTCTGCGAACCTGAGGTGAGATCGCCGATCCCCGAGCCGAGCAGTGCCGCCGACGCCGGGGTCAACCAGCCGCAGGGGTCCGTCCCGACCAGCTCTGCGCGCGTCCGGCCGGTCAGCGCCATCATCGCCCCGTTCACGTCCAGGACCTCGGGAGCCGTCGACACGGTGGACACCACGTGCGCGTTGGCAACCAGCGCCGCGTCCATGTGGGCCCGCAGGCGGTCGCGGTCAAGACGGCTCGTGACGAGCGCCGCCGACCGCTCCTGGAGGGCGAGCGACACGACGGCCCCGACCAGGGCGAGGACGAGGATGAGTGCCTGGGCCTCGAGGATGCGCGGCGCCACCCGCGGGATGAGCGAGAACGGCCCTTCGCCGGCCCGCGTGGTGAGGACGACGAGGACGCCTTGCGCACCCGCGACGACGCTGGTCACGGCTGGCCCGCACCGCAGCGCCACCGCGACCGTGGGAGGGATCAGCATGAAGGCGACCGGCCACGGCACCAGGACCACAGCGAGCGACACCGCGAGGACCGCGAGCACGAGGAGGACCGAGCCCGCTCGGTGGACGCGACTGCCGATGAGCCGGAGCTGGGGCACGGCCAGGAGTGCGGAGGCGACCACGAAGGTGCTGATGCCGTTGCGCACACCGATCAAGCCGATCCCGTCCCAGACCTCGGTGCCGAACCGCGTCGCCGCGACCAGGCCGCCCAGGACTGCACTGACGACCGCGCTCGCTGCCGACGCGCTGAGCAGGGCCGCGACATCGCCGAGCGAGCTCATCGCACGCGCGGTGCGCCATCCGACCAGCCGGCCGAGCACCGCCACACCGACCAGGCCATGGGCGACGTTGACGCCCGCGAAGAGCCAGGAGCCGACCGGTTCCACGCCGGTCACCCAGTTGACCGTCCCGGTGACCGCGGCGAGTACCGCGGCCGCGACGAGCCGGCGATGCCCGGTGCCGGCGCGCAGGAACCACACCACCGACACCCCCGCGGCCGGCCACACCAGGGCGAGCTCGGTGTCCACCCTGCTGAGCCGTCCGACCACCATGGCGCCGGCGTACAGCACCGCCCAGGCGATCGTCTCAGCGCTGAGCGCAAGGCGCGCGCGCAGCGCGGAGTCACCGGTCACCCGGCCAGCGTGCGGTCCGGTCGGGCCTTCCGCGAGGGCCGAAGGTCCCGTCCCTCGGTAAAGAAGCCGGTACGACGATCAGGCCTCCGCGCGCCGGCCCACCTCGGCCAGGAGCGCGTCGACATCGGTCTGGCTGTAGCCCTCGCGCATCCGGGTCGTGGCGAACGCCGCGGCCGCGATGAGCGGACGGACCGGCCGACCCGTGGACAGCGCATCGACCAGCCGGTCCAGGAAGTCGTCGACCTCGCGCATGTCGTAGCCGGTCACGAATCGCACCGGCTTGAACCGGGCCTCGCGGATCAACGCCGTCAGGCTGTCGGGCTGCCGGTCCGGGAAGTAGCGGTTCATGCCGTCGTCCATCACGGGTACCTCAGGTCCACCGTCTGCTCGCTGATCTCCCACAGCCGCCGCGCATTGCCCTCGTTGCGCGCCAACCGGCTGCGGCCGACGGTGCGGGGCCGGCCGGAGAGCTGGCGGAAGCCGCCGGGGCCGACGAAGGTGTTGCCGGGCAGGTCGGCGGTCGCGGCCATCAGCGAGGGCCAGGCGCCGGCCGCGGCGGTCTGGGATACGGCCTTCACGCCGGCGTCGAGGATCGAGGCGATGCCGCCGGAGGAGCGGCCGTACTGCCCGTTGGCGGCGAGGTGGGTGCCGGCGAAGCCGGGGTGGGCGGCGAGCGCGCGGACCGGCAGGTCGGCAGCGCGCAACCGGCGGTCCAGCTCGGCGGTGAAGTAGAGGTTGGCGAGCTTGGTCTGCCCGTAGACCCGCCACGTGCTGTAGCGGCCGGTCTGCTCGCGCGGCGGCCCGAGCGGTGCCTTTCCGGCGAAGGTGTGGAACAGCGAGGACACCGTCACCACGCGGCCGTCCTCGCTCTGCACGAGCTGCGGCAGCAGCAGTCCGGTGAGCAGGAAGGGCCCGAAGTGGTTGGTCGCCATCTGCAGCTCGAGGCCGTCGGCGGTGCGGGAGTACTTGGTGCCCATCACCCCGGCGTTGTTGACCAGCACGTCGATCGGCCCGACCTGCGCGGCCGCGGCGGCCGCGGTGCGGACCGAGCTGAGGCTGGCCAGGTCGAGGTGCAGCGCCTCGAGCAGGGCCTCGGGGACCTCTCCCCGGATCGCGCCGACGGTCTCCTCGACCTTCGCGGGGTTGCGGCCGGCGAGGATCACCCGGGCTCCGCGACGGGCCAGCTCCAGGGCCGTGTGATGCCCGAGCCCGCCGAGGGTCGGTCCGGTGACGACGACGGTGCGGCCGCTCTGGTCGGGCAGGTCGGCGATGGTCCATTCAGACATCGAGATCCCCTTACGGCGTCGTGGCGAGGCTGGCGACGATCCGCTCCCCCAGCTCCTGGTCGCCCGAGACGGTCACGGCCCCCGGCGCAGCGGTACGACGACCGCCGGCCAGCACGATGAAGCTCTCCCGGTCCATGGCGACCGTGACACTCGGCGCGTCCGGCACCTCGGCCAGGCGCTGCGCGCGCCCGTCGTCGCCCACCAGCACGGCGACGGGTGCACTGCCCTCGACGGCGAGGACGGCCGTCGTACCGGCGGGCGGGGCGACCCGCTTGCCGACCACGAAGCCGAACGCCTCCACGAGGTAGTCGGCGGTGTGCTGGGCGCCGGGGCTGTCGAGGCCGCCGGGACGGCCGACCGCGCGGCGGATGTCCTGCTCGTGCATCCACACGTCGAGCGGCCGGTTGCGCAGCAGGGTGCGGGTGTTCCAGCCGATCAGGCCGAAGATGCCGTCGGCCGGCGCGGCCGGGTCCTCGGGCGGCGCGGCGTTCAGCGTCGCGCGGCGGCTCGCGGTCGTCGTACGGATCTCCTCGATGATCGCGGCGGGCTCGCGATCGCGACGGGTGACGACGCCGATCTCGGTGAACTGGCCCATCGGGCCGGTGACGTGCGCCGGCTCGCCGATGTCCGCGGTCTCGTCGGGCCCACCGGCGAGGAGCGACTCGAGGTGCGCGGTGTGCGAGGCGACGGCCTTGACGTCCCAGCCTGCGAGGTCGGTCGGCGTGCTCCAGTCGTCGGGCTCGAGCTCCTCGAGCAGGGTGACGAAGTCACCCACCGCGCTCCACCAGTTCTCGACGTAGCCGGCCAGCAGCTCACGGTCGCTCATGCCGCCGAGCCTAGCGAGGCCGCGGTCAGTAGGGCGTGGGAACGCGCTGCGGGACGCCGGTGCGCGTGAGGTACTTCTTGACCGTCGGTACGCCGCCCGGGAAGGTCAGCCGCGCGGCGTACATCGCCCGGCGGCCGTACTTCTCCCCGCCGTTCCACGCCCAGTAGTTCACGCCCTTCGGCTTCGACGAGTGCAGGCGCACCCAGCCGTGGAAGTAGAGCGTGGTGCGGCCGCGGTGCCTGACGATGTCGCCGCCGGCCGGCCCGCACAGCCCCTGGGTGATGGTGCTGTCCAGCAGGACGTTGGGCACGGCGAGCGACCAGTCGGTCAGCGACGCGGACTGGCGCCAGGTCTCCAGGTAGGAGCAGCGGGCGAAGTCGCCCTCGGAGGCGAACAAGTAGTAGAGGCCGGCATGCCGCGCCAGGACGGGGTTCTCGACGACGTCCGCGGAGCGGACCAGCTCGACGCTCGGGTTGAGCGGGTCCTGCCCGGTGCGCACCCGACGGCCGTTCTTGCTCAGCGGCAGCAGCCGGATCGACGACGGCTTGCCGTCGGTCTTGTAGAGCAGGTAGTTCTGCTTGCCCTCGCGGTAGAGCGACGGGTCGATGATGCCGCGGCTGGGCAGGTCCGGCGTGGCGACCGGGTCCTGGGCGGTCGGCACCAGCGCCCGCGAGGGGCACACCAGCGGCCGCCCGCCGACCGGCTTGAACGCGTCGAGCGCCTTCTTGGCCACGGCGACGCCGATGCAGCGCCCGAAGTCGCCGAGCCCGGCGACCGGGACGGCGTAGTAGAGCAGCCACTTCCGGCCGACCTTGGCGATGTCCGCCGCCCAGATCCCACCCTCCGCGATCGCCCACTTCGGGCGGTGGGTGAGCACCGGCTGCTGGTAGCGCCACCGGTGGCCGGGGTCCTTGTACGCCCGGTTGATCTGCGGCCCGGTCGCGACCACGACCATCCGCTTGCCGACCATGGTCACGCTCGGGTCGCCGACGTTGCCGTTGAAGAACGGCTCGGGGTACTGCCGGTCGTCGGCCTGCGCCGGCGTACCGCACAGGGCGAGCACCAGCGCGGCGAGGACGGCGAGGCAGCAGGCGAGGCGGGGAGCGGTACGAGGCACCCGCAGACCATAGGCGACGTCGGGCCGCCGGCGTACGACGACGGCCGCCCCGGTGTCCCGGAGCGGCCGTCGGCGGTGACTCAGCGTGCGATCAGAACGCGGCCTCGTCGAGGTCCATCACGTCCAGGCCGGTGGCCTGGGCGATCTTGAGCTCGGCCGAGAGGCGCGGCAGGTTGAGCTGCGCGAACCACTGGGCCGCGGCGACCTTGCCCTCGTAGTAGGCCTGGTCGCTGCCGGCGCCGGCGTCGAGCTTGGCGAGCGCGACCTCGGCGCCGCGGAGCAGCAGCCAGGCGCAGACCACGTCACCGAGCGCCATCAGCAGGCGCGTGGTGTTGAGGCCCACCTTGTAGATGTTCTTGATCTCGTCCTGGGCGGACATGAGGTCGTTGATCATCAGGCCGACCATGGCCTCGGCGTCGGCGAGCGCGGTCGCGAGGAGCTCACGCTCGTTCTTGAGGCGGCCGTTGCCGGCCTCGGCCTCGATGAACGCCTTGATCTCGCCGGCGATGTGGCCCAGCGCCTTGCCCTGGTCCTTGACGATCTTGCGGAAGAAGAAGTCCTGGCCCTGGATCGCGGTGGTGCCCTCGTAGAGGGTGTCGATCTTGGCGTCGCGGACGTACTGCTCGATCGGGTACTCCTGCAGGAAGCCCGAACCGCCGAAGGTCTGCAGCGACTCGGTGCCGAGCAGGACCCACGAGCGCTCCGAGCCGTAGCCCTTGACGATCGGGAGCAGCAGGTCGTTGACGGCCTCGGCGAGCTCGTCGCGCTCACCGGCGGCCTTGGCGAGCTGGACCTTGTCCTGCCAGGTGGCGGTGAACACGACCAGCGAGCGCATCGCCTCGGCGAACGACTTCTGGGTCATCAGCGAGCGGCGTACGTCGGGGTGGTGGGTGATCGTCACCCGCGGCGCGGCCTTGTCGGCGGACTGGGTGAGGTCGGAGCCCTGCACCCGCTCCTTGGCGTAGTCGAGCGCGTTGAGGTAGCCCGTCGACAGGGTCGCGATGGCCTTGGTGCCGACCATCATGCGGGCGTTCTCGATGACGTCGAACATCTGGCGGATGCCGTCGTGCACCTCGCCGAGCAGCCAGCCCTGGGCGGGCTCGCCGCCGCCGACCTGCGGGTCGCCGAAGGTGAGCTCGCAGGTGTTGGACACCTTGATGCCCATCTTGTGCTCGACGTTGGTGACGTAGACGCCGTTGCGCTCGCCGGTCAGCTCGCCGGTCTGGTGGTCGAAGTGGTACTTCGGCACCAGGAACAGGCTCAGGCCCTTGGTGCCCGGGCCGCCCACGCCCTCGACGCCCTTCGGGCGGGCGAGGACCAGGTGCATGATGTTCTCCTGCAGGTCCGACTCGGCGCTGGTGATGAAGCGCTTGACGCCGGAGATGTTCCAGGAGCCGTCCTCGTTGGGTGTCGCGAAGGTCTTGCCGGCACCCACGTCGGAGCCCGCGTCGGGCTCGGTCAGCACCATGGTGGCGCCCCACAGGCGCTCGACCATGATCTCGGCGATGCGGATGTCACGGGCGACGCCGTTGGCGTTCTTGAAGACGACCGAGCCCATCGACGGGCCGGTGCAGTACATCCAGATGGGCGCGTGCGCGCCGAGCACCATCTCGCCGGACGCCCACACCAGCGACGGCGGCGCGGTGGTGCCGCCGATCTCCTCGGGCAGGCCCAGGCCCCAGAAGCCGGACTCCATCCAGGTGTCGTACGACTTCTTGAACGACGCCGGGACGGGCGCGGTGTTCGTCGTCGGGTCGAACACCGGCGGGTTCCGGTCGGAGTCGACGAACGACGCCGCCAGGTCCTCACGCGCGATGCGCTCGACCTCGGAGAGGATCTCGCGCGCGGTGTCGGCGTCCATCTCCTCGTAGAGGCCGGTGCCGAGGTACTCCTGCACGTTGAAGAGCTCGAAGAGGTTGAACTCGATGTCGCGCAGGTTGCTCTTGTAGTGGCTCACAGTTCCCACCGTTTCCAGTTTCCAGGGATTCACGGAGTGGCTTCGCGGTGCTCGTCATGAGCACTGCTACTCACCAGTAACTTCATGATACGGGGGGTGCTAGCTGCGGGCAAGCACCGGGTCGGCGTCCTGGCTCACACCCGACGGGCGCTATGTCGACTGAATCGATCGAGCAATCTGACACACTGGCCCCATGCGCGTCTCCGCCAAGTCCGACTACGCACTGCGGGCCCTGATCGCCATGGCGAGCAGGTCCGACGGGCGAGCCGTGAGCGCGGAGGAGCTCGGACGCCTCCAGGACATCCCCCACGGCTTCCTCCAAGCGATCCTCGCCGACCTGCGCCGCTCCGGCATCGTGATGTCCCAGCGCGGCCAGTCCGGCGGCTGGAGGATGGCCCGTGAGGCCACCACCGTCTCGGTCGCAGACGTGATCCGCGCCGTCGACGGCCCGCTCGTCTCCGTCTACGGCCTGCGCCCCGAGGCGGTCAACTACAACGAGGCCGCCGAGGTCCTCCAGCACGTCTGGATCGCCGCCCGTCGCGCCCTGCGCGAGGTCTTCGAGGACGTGTCCATCCAGCAGCTCGCGGACGGCCACCTCCCCGATGCGGTCACGTCGAGGACCGCGGACGACGACGCCTGGGCGCCGCATTAGTTTGGCTCGCTCCGCTCGCATGTCGCGCCGCCTTTTGGCGCCGTTTCTTCCTCCCCCGCTCGCTCGTTCCTCGCTCGCTCCTCCGTCCAGAAACGGCGGGCGGCGCGACGAGACTCACCGAACGTGATGCCTGAGCGCATCAGACGCGGCTGAAGTGCTTCTCGTCGGGCGCGCCGCGTTGCCTGGACGGAGCGCAGCGAGCGCCAGCGAGCGCAGCGGAGGAAGGCAACGCGCAAAAGCGCGCCCGACATGCGCGAGCGAAGCGAGCGCCAAACCAACACCGCGAGTCGATCACGAGACGCACCAACTCCGAGACCTCACGCCGCGCTGCTCAACCTCCGCTTGAGCTTGCGCCGCTTGCGGTCCAGCTCCTCGAGCCGCACCTCCAATGACGCATTGCGTCGAGCCAGCCGCTCGACCTCACGCAACGCCTCCGGGAGCGTCTGCAGCGTGGCGGACGCGCCGGGGAGCCCGTCGAGGCCGAGGGACGCCGTACCGAACCCGACGAGCCTGCCGAAGGCCTTCCAGACCTGGCCGGGGTCGAGGCCGTCGGTCTCGAGGACGTGGAGGCGCTCGGGCTTGCGGCAGGCGGTCTGCCACCGGGCGAGGGCGGCGGACTCGTCGTCGAGGCCCGTGGTGAGCACGACGTTGACCTGGTAGCCGGCGAGGGCGTCGACGAGGAGAGCGACCTGCTCGGCGGTGGCGGTCGCGAGGAGGGGCTGGCTGAACACGACGTCGCAGCGGGACTTGCGGGCGCGGCGCACCAGGCGCGTCCACTGGCCCTCGACGTCGGCGCGCTTGAGACCCCAGTCCTTGTGGGAGCGGGTGATCTCGACGGCGGCACGGAAGCTCTCCGCGCTCGACCGGGCGAGGGAGGCGACGCCGAGCTCGACGAGTGCCGCATGGTGGTGGGCGAGGGCCGGCTCGACGACGTCACCCGCGCCGGGCATGCCCACGTGGATCCAGGCCTTCTGCTTCTTCGCCATGCTCGGACGGTGACAGGCCCCGGTGAGCGGCCCGTGAACCCGTGGTGACGCACAGCAGTCCCCCGGGCGGTTGTTGAGGAGGTTTGCGAGGGACGAGCAAACCGTCCTCCGGTTGTTGAGGAGGTTTGCGAGGGACGAGCAAACCGTCTCGAAACATAGAACACGTTCTATCTTCGCCCTACGATGGCCACATGATCACCTCCGACGCGATCGTGTGGAACGCCCCCAACGACCCGCACCCGGCCCGCGCCGCGTCGCAGCGGTCCTACTCCGCCGTGGCCAAGGGCGACCTGGCCGAGTGGCTGACGGTGTACGCCGAGGACGCGGTCCTCGAGGACCCGGTCGGGCCGTCGATGTTCGACCCCGAGGGCAAGGGGCACCACGGCCACGCCGGCATCTCCGCGTTCTGGGAGAAGGCGATCGCGCCGATCGACACCTTCGAGTTCCAGATCAACGACTCGTTCGCCAACCCGGGCAGCAACACCTGCGCCAACATCGGACGGATCAAGACGTCCTTCGCGGACGGCTCGCACACGACGACCGACCTGATCATGGTGTACGTCGTCGACGACGACGGGCGGGTGAGGTCGATGAAGGCGTTCTGGGAGCCGGACCGCACGATGGCGAGCTTCACCTCCGCCTGACCCTCCGCCGACCCGTAAATGGGTGGCGCCGGTTCGTAGGGTGGATCGATGTGAGCCCCCTGACCGAGCAACAGATCCGCGCCTCCTTCGTGAACTGCTCGAAGGGCGAGGCGAAGCGGCTCAACGTCCCCCGCGACCTGCGCGACCAGCCGTGGGAGGACCTCGAGTTCCTCGGGTGGCGGGACCCGCAGTCGCGGGTGCGGGGGTACGTCGTGGCGGAGGTCGACGGGTCGCCGTACGGCATCGTGCTCCGCGCGACCGACGGCAGCGCCGGGGTGCCCCGCAAGAACCTGTGCGCGCTGTGCCTGACGCCGCACGGCTCCGGCGGCGTGGTGCTGATGGTCGCACCGCGCTCCGGCAAGGCCGGGCAGAACGGCGACTCCGTCGGCACCTACATCTGCGCCGACCTGCAGTGCTCGCTCTACGTCCGGGGCAAGAGGGTCAGCGACCAGGGCCGACTGCCCGAGTCGCTCACCGTCGAGCAGCAGGTCGAGCGGCTGACCGGCAACCTGGCCGCCTTCCTGCGCCGGGTCCGCGGCTGATCGCCCCGCTCACTCCGCGATCGCGTCAGCGACCCAGGTGACGAGCGGGCGCAGCCGACGCCAGTCCTCGCGCACCCGGTCGAGTAGCTCGGCGGTGTGCACGAACGGCTCGAAGCCGTAGGAGCGCATGCCGAGCACGGTCTTCATCTTGAGCAGCTCGATGCGAGGGTGCTCCTTGTCGTAGCCGCGCGGCACGGTCTTGAGCCGCTCTCCCGCCACCTCGAACCCGCCGCGCTCGAGGTCGCGCAGGATCCGCTGCAGGACCTTGCCGGTCTTCTCCTCGGCCATCGCCTCGCGCAGGCGGGCGAGATGCGCCCCCGACGCCTCGTAGATCCCGCCGCCGACCCGGACACCGGGCGCCGCCACCTCGACGTACCAGCCCGTCGCCGGGCCGACGCCGACGAAGGCGCCCTGATGGGTCTTGTACGGCGTCTTGTCCTTCGCGAACCGCACGTCGCGGTAGGGCCGGAACACCTTCGCGGCGCCGAACTCCTGGCCCAACGCGTCGGTCAGGGCGACCATCGGCGCCTTCACGCTGTCGGTGTAGACGGCCTTGTTGGCCTCCCAGAAGGACTTCGTGTTGTCGACCTCGAGGTCGTCGTAGAAGTCGAGCGCCGCGACGGGAAAGCCTGTGAAGTCCACGTCAGGAGGGTACGACCGGCTCCTCGGTCGCCGCGCGCGGGACCGGCACGTTCCAGCGCAGCGCGTGCACCATCGCGACCACGATGCGCTTGTCGTCGAGCGGGTCCGCGGGGTCGTACCAGACCGTCGTCCGCTGGCCCTCGACGATCGGCGCGGCGGCGGGGATGGTGACTCGCTGGTGCACGAGGTACGACGTGCCGTCGGCCCCGGTGAACCGGAAGGTCGCGGTGGTGATCACGTTCGACGCCTCCTCGAAGTCGTCCGGGTCGAGCCCCGACTCGACGACGGTCGCCGGTACCGGTGTGCCCTCGGCGATCAGGCGCAGCTCGTCGTGCCAGCGCAGGCGCCGGCGGGTGGCGAGCAGCGAGCCGCCGAGCAGCGCGAGGACGCCGGCCGTCGCCAGCCCGGCGGCCGCGACGTCGTACCAACCGCCGGCGCCGAGCTCCCGCGTCGCGAGCACCACGCCGGGCGCGGAGCACAGGAGCAGCAGGCTGGCGCTGTGCCAGCTGCTCAGGGCGAGCGGGAAGCGGTCCATCATGAACAGCCAGCCGATGGCGCCGATCGCGGCGATGACCAGGCCGCCGATGGTGCCGGCTGCGGCGGCGTCCAGGGCGACGTACGCCGGCGGCGCGTCGTCGTTCGCGTCGATGATCGTCAGGCCCAGCCCGTAGCCGGCCCAGGCGCTGCCGGCCGCCATCAGCACGGCCGCGACGACCAGGCCGGTACGCCGCCGAGAGCGGGGGGTGAACCTGAACGGCGGGGGCTCCGAGTGCACCATGGACACATTCAACCCCGACCCGAGGAGTGACATGGCCAAGAAGCGCTGGACGGACCTCAGCCCCCGCACCCGGAAGGCGATCCTGGTCGGCAGCGCCGTCGACGGTGCGCTCAAGGCCGCCGCGCTCGCCGATCTCAGGGGACGCGACGAGAGCGAGGTCAACGGGTCGAAGCGGCGGTGGGCGCTCGCGCTGACGTTCGTGAACTCGGCCGGAGTGCTGCCGGTGGTCTACTTCTTCCGCGGGCGGCGCTCCGCCACGTGACACGCGCTGGAGCAGTGGAGCGGACGACGAGGTTCGAACTCGCGACATTCAGCTTGGGAAGCTGACGCTCTACCAACTGAGCTACGTCCGCAGGCCCCGGCGAACCGGAGCGATGAGGATGCTACCCGATGGGCAGGAAGGTGCTGCGCTTCGGCTCCACCCCGTCGCCCGACGAGCGGCCGGTGACGCGGCGCTGGACCCAGGGAGCGAGGTGGGTGCGGGCCCACGCGAGGTTGGCGGCGCGCTGCTGGCGGGCGCTGAGGACCGGGGCCGGGACGGGCGGGATCGGCTGCAGGTCGTGGGCGACACCGAGCGCGTCCAGGGCGGAGATGGCGATCATCTGATGGCCGACGGCGTTGAGGTGGAGGCGGTCCTCGTCCATCACCTCCGCGACCTTCCAGCCGCGCATCCGCCACATGTCGACCAGGGTCGCGTCGTGCTTCTCGGCGATCTCGCGGACCCACTCGTTGAAGATCGCGGTCCGGCCACGGATCACCTTGATGACCCCGTTGAGGCCGGGGTCGGCAATGGTGAACACCACGACGTGGGCGCCGCTGGCGGCGAGCCGGCCGATCGCCTCGTCGTACGTCGCCGCGAGGGCGTCGATGTCGACCTTGGGGCGGAGCACGTCGTTGCCACCGCCGTGGATGCTGACCAGGTCCGGGCCGAGCGCGATGGCGGCGTCGACCTGCTCGTCGATGATCGCGGGGAGCTTGCGGCCGCGGATGGCGAGGTTGGCGTACCCGAAGTCGACGCCGTCGCGGGCGGCCGCGGCCGCGAGCGCCTCGGCGGTGCGGTCGGCCCATCCGCGCAGGCCGTTGGGGCGCGCCGGGTCGGGGTCACCGACCCCTTCGGTGAACGAGTCGCCGAGGGCGACGTAGGTGCGGAAGGCCATGCAGCCATGATGACCCAGCCGTCACCTCGACCCGTCACCGCCGTCCTTCGAAGCCCTCCGCTACAGGTAGAACGAGTTGTCGACCAGCGGGGAGTCGTCCTCGGCGAGCTCGGGGTAGGACATCCCGGGCAGCACGGTGACCTCGAAGATCTCCTGGATCTGGTCGTCGAAGGCCAGCGAGGCGAGGACCTCTCCTGTCTCGATGTGCACCACGGCGAGGCCACTCTGGCGCCGATCGAGCCGCGAGGTGAGCGGGAGCCCACCGAAGGTGCTGCTCTCGCGCACCTGCGAGAGCCCCACGAAGGCCAGCGGGCCGACCATGGACAGCCCTCGCGTGAACCCGGGCAGCGAGGCGATGGTGGTGACCTCGCCCGTAGCTGGATCGACCCGCGCCAGGCTGCCTTCCCCGGACTCGCAGAACCACAGCTGGCCGTCATGCCACCGCGGGGAGTGGGGCATCGACAGTCCGCTGGCGACGATCTCCGAGGTGGTGACGTCCATGATCACCCCGCCGCGCGCCTTGTCCTCCCGCCAGCCACCAGCGGTGTCCGAGATACCCAGCGCGGTGACGTAGCGAACCTCGTCGTCGACGACGCAGAGCCCGTTGAGATGGCAGCGATCCTCGGCCGTCAGTGCTGTCACGAACGGCGGCTTCCAGCGCGGGACGAAGCTGCGCTCGGCGTCGAAGGTGACCAGGTGGGAGAACCGGGTCGCGACGGCCCACAGCTCACCGCCCGCCCAGGCGACGTCATGGATGCGGAGGTCGCCGGTGTAGATCGCCCGCATCGGGACCAGACAGGCATCGTGGCTGCCGGCCGGCTCGATGTTGGCGGCGGCTGAAGCGAGATTGCGATAGATCTTGACCTGATTGTGGGTCCCCACCGCGAGCGTGCCCTTGCGATAGGCCATGCCCATCGGACCGCGCATGGAGCGCAGGTGGGTGTTCACCACGTCGCCCTGGTTGCGGATGAGGACGATGCGACCCGATTGGTACGTCGAGACCGCGAGGCTGCTGCGCAGCGACCCCAGGATGCCCCCGAGGTCGCCGCGCAACGTGCTGTCCCACATTCCCGGACGAGCAGGCTGCCGATCCCCGAGGAGCGGGCTTGCCGCCGGATCCGTGGTCACTTGACCTTCTTGCCCTTCCCTGCGATCAGGTACGACGCACCGCCGGGCGCGGTGTAGGTCGCGGTCACCGAGATCTTGCTGCTCTTGAACTTCTTCTTGAGCTTGATCACCGCACCCGTGCCGATGAGCTTGGTCTTGGCCTTCTTCCCCTTGGTGACGTACCACTGGTAGGTGACCGCGACGCCTGCGGGCGGCTGGGCGACCGCATGCAGCTTCTTGCCTGCCTTGGCCTTGCCCTTGATCTTCGGTGCACCGATGCCGGGGAGGTTGACGTCGGTCAGGAAGAAGGAGGGCGTTGACGGCAGCGCCTTGTTGTACGTGGGGTCGTCGGCGATCTGCTTGGTCCGGCGGGTGAAGTCGTAGTAGTTGTCCGAGCACCACTCGTCGCCGACCTTGGTGGAATCCACCAGCGAGACCTCGGAGAGGCTCCACAGACCATTGGCCGGCTTGTTCTCCGGGTCGAAGACGAAGGTCTGCTGGGTGACGCCACTGGCCTTGGTTCCCGACTTGCGGTAGCTGAACTGCGACCAGGCCATGTGCTGCAGGCCGTCATCCGCGTAGTTCACGTCGTCATTGACCGCGTCGTAGGTCACGCCCGGGCCCCAGAGACCTGAGCCGTAGTAGACGTCCACCCCCGTGTTGTCGGAGGCGGCAACGTCGAGGGTGACCGGGATCTGGGCAGTTCCGGTGACGATCACCGTCGTCGCGCCGAAGGACATCGCACCGAGCGTCGGCGCCACCGCATCCTTCACTCGGGGCGCAGCAGCCGTGACCGGCACGCTCAGCGGGGCGCCGCTCCCGTCCGCGTTGTGGGCGGTGATGGTCACGGTGTAGGCGCCGGGTGCGGGCACGGACCAGGTCTGGGAGGTGTAGTAGTCCTCCAGCGACCCGGAGTAGATGGTCGTGGCGCCACTCGTGATCGTGTAGTTGTATCCGTCGATCGCGGGGCTGGCACCTGCCGGCGGCGCCCAGTCGACGTGGACCGCGGGATAGCTCGAACACAGACCGCTTCCGCTGCCGCTGGAGCTGACCAGGGTCGGAGCTCCCGGCACAGCTGCCGATGCCGGCGGCGCGATGACCGCGCACGTGCTTCCGACGGTGACCGCCGCGATCGCGATGCTGCCGAGCAGCCTGGGCTTGCGCATGGCAACGCCTCCATTCCTTCATTCAGGGGCAATTCGCGCTCAACGTAGCCACGGTCACGGAGTCGCGTCCGAGGAATCGGCGGCGCCGCCGACCCTCACATCCGTGGGTGTCCCGAGCATCGAGAAATGGAGTAGGGGACCGGCGCGACGGTCGGTCCTGCCCCCCATCCGCGGTCCGCCGGTAGGGTGCGGGGCGTGCTGCTCAGCGACCGCGACATCACCGCCGAGATCGACGCCGGACGGATCGCCCTCGAACCCTATGACCCCGGGCTGATGCAGCCGTCGTCGGTGGACTTCCGCCTCGACCGGTTCTTCCGGGTCTTCGACAACCACAAGTACCCGTCGATCGACCCGGCCGCCGACCAGTCCGACCTGACCCGCATGGTCGAGCCCGAGGGCGACGAGCCGTTCATCCTGCACCCGGGCGAGTTCGTGCTCGGCTCGACGTACGAGGTCGTGACGCTGCCCGACGACATCGCCGCGCGCGTCGAGGGCAAGTCCTCGCTGGGCCGCCTCGGGCTGCTCACGCACGCGACCGCCGGCTTCGTCGACCCCGGCTTCTCCGGGCACGTGACGCTCGAGCTGGCCAATGTCGCGACCCTGCCGATCAAGCTCTACCCGGGCATGAAGATCGGCCAGTTCTGCTTCTTCCGGCTCTCCTCGCCGAGCGAGCACCCCTACGGCTCTGAGCGGTACGGCTCTCGCTACCAGGGCCAGCGTGGCCCGACGCCGTCGCGCTCGTTCCAGAACTTCCACCGGACGCAGATCTGACTCGTCGGGCGCTTCCTGCACTTGTCGGGTGTTGCAACGCCCGACAAGTGCCGGAATCACCGGCCGACCGGGGATTCATGTAGTTAGGTTAGCCTGACCTCATGACCGTCGACCAGAACGAGTACGTCGCCGCCCTTCCCATGCTCCTCACCGAGGTCGAGGTCGTGCGCGCCGAACGGGTCTCGCCGTCGTTCGTGCGGGTCGAGCTCGGTGGCGCGGCGTTGGCCGAGCTGGGCCCGGACGGGCCCGTGCTGGACCAGCGGATCAAGCTGATCTTCCCCAACGCGGCCGGCGCGCTGCCGTCGTTCGCCGACGCGGACGAGTCCTGGTGGACCACCTGGATGCAGATCCCCGAGGACGAGCGTGGCTCCCTGCGCACCTACACGATCCGCGACCGGATCGGCGAGGGCGCCGACACGCGCCTGGTCGTCGACATCGTCGTCCACGAGGGCGACGCCCACGGCGAGAGCCCGCTCGACGGCGCCGGCAACCGCTGGGCGCTCCAGGCCGCGCCCGGGCAGCGGCTGGTCACCCTGGCGCCGCGCACGGGCCACGAGTTCGGCGGCATCGAGTGGTCCCCCGGCACGGCGACGCGGCTGCTGCTGGTCGGCGACGAGACCGCCGTACCGGCGATCCGGGGCGTGCTGCGCGACCTGCCGGCCGACGCGACCGGGGCGGCGTACCTCGAGGTGCCGGTCGACGCCGACATCCAGGACCTCGTCGCGCCCGTCGGGGTCGAGGTGACCTGGCTGCCGCGCAACGGCGGCCCACGCGGCGAGCGGCTGCACGCGGCGGTCCTCGACCACCTGACCGGCACCGCGCCCACCGAGGCCATCGTGGTGACCGACGACGAGATCGACCCCGACCTGTGGGAGACCCCGGTGCACTCCTCCTCGGGCGAGGAGGTCGGCACGGCGACGGCGGTCCCGGCAGGGGACACGCCGTACGCCGGGCTCTACGCGTGGATCGCCGGCGAGTCCAAGGTGGTGACCGGCCTGCGCCGCAAGCTGGTCAACGACCTCGGGCTCGACCGACGCCAGGTCGCCTTCATGGGCTACTGGCGCGAGGGTGTCTCCATGCGCTCCTGACCCGCCGACCCGGCGCGAAGTGGCTGGCGAATTGCGCCGACCCGGCGCGAAGTGGGTGGCGAATTGCGTCGACCCGGCAGAAGTACTGCCGGGTCGACGCGATTTCTGAGCCAGTTTCTGCCGGGTCGGCGGGAAGACCGGGCCACTTTCTGCCGGGTCGCGCTAGACGAGTGCCGCTTCGCGCTCGGCCACGATGGTCAGCGCGATGTCGACGATCATGTCCTCCTGGCCACCGACGAGACGGCGGCGGCCGCACTCCATCAGGATGTCGCGCACGTCGACGTCGTACTGCTCGGCGGCACGCTCGGCGTGGCGCAGGAACGAGGAGTAGACGCCGGCGTAGCCGAGGGTCAGCGTCTCGCGGTCGACCCGGACCGGGCGGTCCTGGAGCGGGCGGACGATGTCGTCGGCGGCGTCCTGCAGCTTGAACACGTCGCAGCCGTGCTCGAAGCCCATCAGGTCGGCGACGGCGATGAACGGCTCGATCGGGCAGTTGCCGGCGCCCGCGCCGTGGCCGGCGAGGGAGGCGTCGACGCGATAGACGCCGTTCTGTACGGCGACCACGGAGTTGGCGACCGACAGCGAGAGGTTCTCGTGGGCGTGGATGCCGATCTCGGTCCCCGGGTCCAGCACGCGGCGGTAGGCCTGCACGCGCGCGGCGACGTCGTCCATGGTGAGGCGGCCGCCGGAGTCGGTGACGTAGACGCAGTGGGCGCCGTACGACTCCATGAGCTTGGCCTGCTGGGCGAGCTGCTCGGGCTCGGCCATGTGGGACAGCATCAGGAAGCCGGAGACGTCCATGCCGAGCTCGCGCGCAGCCGCGATGTGCTGCGCGGAGACGTCGGCCTCGGTGCAGTGGGTAGCGATCCGGACCGAGCGGACGCCGAGGTCGTAGGCCCGCTTCAGCTCGTGGACGGTGCCGACGCCGGGCAGCAGCAGGGTGGTCAGCCGGGCGTTCTTCAGCACCGACGCGGCGGCCTCGAGCCACTCCCAGTCGGTGTGCGAGCCGGGGCCGTAGTTGACCGAGCCGCCGGCGAGGCCGTCGCCGTGGGCGACCTCGAGCGCGTCCACGCCGGCCTCGTCGAGGGCGACGACGATCCGCTTCACGTCGGCGGGCGAGATGCGGTGCCGGATCGCGTGCATGCCGTCGCGCAGGGTGACGTCCTGGACGAAGATCTTGGTCTTCTCGGCGGGGGTGCTCACAGCGTGGCCTCCATGTCGTTGTTTCGAGCAGCAGCGATCCGCTCGGCGACCTGCAGGCCGGCCGAGGTCATGATGTCGAGGTTGCCGGCGTACGCCGGGAGGTAGTGGCCGGCGCCGGTGACCTGGAGGAACACCGAGACCTGGTGGGTCGGGCGCTCCGCGCCGTCGACCAACAGCGTCTCGACCGGCTGGTCCGCCGGGATCTCGGCGATCTGGACCTTCTGGACCAGCTTGTAGCCGGGGACGTACGCCGCCACGTCGGCGACCATCTTCTCCACGCTCGCGCGGATCTCGTCATGAAGGGCCGGGTCGGGTGCGTGGACGAGCGCGAAGACGGTGTCGCGCATCATCAGCGGCGGCTCGGCCGGGTTGAGGATGATGACGGCCTTGCCGCGCTTGGCACCGCCGACCTGGGCGATCGCGCCGGACGTGGTCTCGGTGAACTCGTCGATGTTGGCGCGGGTGCCCGGACCGGCGGACTTCGAGGAGATCGAGGCGACGATCTCGGCGTACTCCACCGGGACCACACGGGAGATCGCGGCCACGATCGGGATGGTGGCCTGGCCGCCGCAGGTGACCATGTTGAGGTTGGGCGCGTCGAGGTGCTCGTCGATGTTGACGGCCGGGATCACGAACGGGCCGATGGCAGCCGGGGTGAGGTCGATCATCCGCTTGCCGAGCGGGCGCAGCAGCGCGTCGTTGTGGAGGTGCGCCTTGGCCGAGGTGGCGTCGAAGACGATCTCGATGTCGTCGAAGCCGGGCAGGGCCATCAGGCCCTCGACGCCCTCGTGGGTGGTCGCGACGCCGAGGTCGCGGGCCCGGGCGAGGCCGTCGGAGTCGGGGTCGATGCCGACGAGCGCCCCCATCTCGACGTGCTGCGCGGTCTGCAGGATCTTGATCATCAGGTCGGTTCCGATGTTGCCGGAGCCGATGATGGCCACCTTGGTCTTGCTCATGAGTCCTCCTTGGTGCTGAAGCTGATGGCGACGGAGCCGAGTCCGTCGATGATGAGCTCGACGTCGGCGCCGGGGGCGGCGGGACGCATCGGGCCGAGCGCGCCGGAGAGCACGACCTGGCCCGCGCGCAACGGGTCGCCGAGGTCGCGAGCCTGTCGGGCCAGCCACTGCAGCGCCACGAGCGGGTCGCCGAGGGAGGCGGCGCCGGTGCCGACCGAGTCTTCCTGGCCGCTGACGGTCATCGCCATGGCGGCGTCCTTCGGCGAGAAGTCGTCGAGGGTACGGCGCTCGGTGCCGAGCACGTAGCCGCCGGCCGAGGCGTTGTCGGCGACGGTGTCGGCGAAGCTGATGTCCCAGTTGTCGATCCGGCTGTCGCACACCTCGATGGCGGCGACGGCGTAGTCGACGGCAGCCGCGACCTGGTCGAGGTCGAGGTCGCCCTCGGCGAGGTCGGCGCCCAGGACGAACGCGATCTCGCCCTCGACCTTCGGCTGCAGCAGCCCGCTGATGTCGATCGGCGCGGAGGCGTCGTACTCCATGTCGTCGAAGAGCACGCCCAGGTCGGGGGTGTCGACGCCCAGCTGCTTCTGGACGGCCTCGGAGGTCGCGCCGATCTTGCGGCCGACGACCGTGGCGCCGGCGTCGAGGCGGTGCGCGTTGAGCTGCTGCTGCACGGCGTACGCGAGGTTGATGTCGCGGTCGCCGATCAGGTCGCGGATCGGGGCACAGGGCTGGTTGTCGACCAGCGCGGTGTGCAGGCGCTCGGCGGCAGCCGTGACGGCAGTGTCGAGGTCGAGAGCTTCGGTCATGGTGCTCACTCTCGTGCCTGGCGTCGTCGCCCACCATGGGCACGTTCCACTCACCGGTACGCTGTGCGAGTGGCGGACGCGCAGGACCTGGACACCGTCCTGGGCAAGGCGGTCGCGCTGCTGCGCGCCTTCGGCCCCGAGGACCGGCTGCTCCCCCTCGCCGAGCTGGTCCGACGCACCGGCCTCCCGAAGGGCACCGCGCACCGGGTCGCCGCCGACCTGGTGCACCACCGGCTGCTGGAGAAGACCGAGCACGGCTACCGGCTGGCCGGCGGGCTGTTCGAGCTCGGCATGCGGGCGGCCACCGAGCGCACCCTGCTCGAGGTCGCGATGCCGTTCCTGCAGGACCTCTACGAGCGCACCCACGAGACCGTCCACCTCGGGGTCCGCGACGGCACCGAGGTCGTCTACGTCGCCAAGATCGGCGGGCACCGCCAGGCCCGCAGCCCCTCACGGACCGGCGGCCGGATGCCGATGCACTGCACCGCCATCGGCAAGGTGCTGCTCGCGCACGCCGAGCCGGCCGTGCGGGCGGCGGTGCTGGCGGGGCCGCTCGCCCGTCGTACGCCGCACACGGTGGTGGCACCGGGCCTGCTCGAGCAGCAGCTGGAGCGGGCCCTGGAGAACGGGCTGGCCTTCGAGCGCGAGGAGTCGACGCCGGGCCTGCTGTGCGTGGCGGCGCCGGTGCTCGACACCGACGGGGCGAGCGCACTGGCCGCGATCAGCGTGACCGGCCCGGTCGGCCGGTTCCGGCCGGAGGCGCACCAGAACGCGGTCCGGGCGGCGGCCACGGCGCTCGCGAGCACCTTGGCCCGCCGCCCGGGTGGGTTGTAGGCGGTTTGGAGGAGCCAGGGTGGCCGGCGCGGCGTCGGCTCCCACCGCTGTAACACGTTGTCCACCCGACTGGTCGGCGGTTGTCAGCACGACACGCCGACGACACGCCGAGCCTGGTGCGGAGAACCGTCAGGTAGTCGTGTGGACAACGTGTTACAGCCCGACCAGCCCGACCAGCGCGGACCGGCGGATGGGCCGGTCAGCGCACCGCCATGGTCAGCACCGACGGGTACTGGGGGCCGGTGTGCACGGTGACCGGCACCAGCTGGCCGACCAGGTCGGTGAGCGGCGACAACAGGTGCGGTACGTCGAACGCCTGGACCGCGATCCGCAGCCGGTGCCCCTTCGCGATGACCGCCCCGGTCGGGAAGATCTCGACGTCGACCGGCGCGATCTCGCCGGCCGGCAGGTCGGCCTTCGCCTCGCGGGTGAACGGGTGGTACGGCTGGAGCAGCTGGCCGTCGAGGTAGCGCGAGCGGCTCTCGTCGAGCTTGCGGTGCGCGATGGTCTGCCAGCCTCCGCTGATCCGGGTGACCGTTCCGTCAGGTGCGACGTCCTCCACCGCGACCGACAGCATCCCGTCGCCGGTCGGCGTCGAGACGTAGAGCCGCGCGTTGAGCGGACCCTGGAAGCGCACGTCGGCGTCCTGCGGCGCGGTGTCGAAGGTGACCCCGCCGAGGTCGTTGAGCGCGTTGTTCGTGAAGCAGGGTAGGTCCGCGAGCAGCACGTTCGGCACGCCGGCGGTCCACTGGTTGGCCGAGCGGGTGCACAGGCCGGTGACCGGGATCGGCGGGACGACGGCGGACCCGGCGCTCGCCGTACCCGTGGTCAGGACGCCGGCCCTGCCGCCGACTGCGGCGTCGCCGGACAGGGCATAGCTGCGGGCGGAGAGGTCGTCGTCGAGCCACTTCGCCTTGCGCACCCACGAGCCGGAGCCCTGCTCGTAGTAGGTCAGCGGCGCGATCTGGTCGAGCTGGCCGTCCATGCCGTTGATGTACTGGTCGAACCAGCGCAGCTGCAGCTCCGCGAGCGAGCCGTAGCCCGCCTTGCCGACCTCGGCGCCGGACGAACCCTGCAGGTGGTCCCACGGACCGACGATGAGCTTGGTCGGGACGCCGCGCTGCTGGAGCCGCTCGAACACGAGCGGCGTGCCGCGCTGGAACAGGTCGAACTCGCCGCCGACGAGGAACGTCGGGACGGTGACGTTGTCGAGGACCTCGATCGGTGAGCGCTCGCGGTAGAACGGGCCGTCGTAGGCCGGGTCGCCGCCGAGCACCGCCTGGACGGCGAGCGGCAGGGTGAAGCCGAGCCCGCCCATCAGGTGGTCGAGCGCCATCTTGAAGCCGGCCTGCGGCTCCTGGAGGCCGTACGCCGGCGGGATCACCCCGGTCGCGGTGACCAGTCCGAGCCACAGCGGGATGAACCCGACGTCGATCTGGCCGCCGGAGGCGACGACGTCGCGGTAGACGTCGGCCGCCGGGACCTGCGGGAAGATCGCCTTGAGTCCCCGGGGCTTCTGGGCGGCGGCGAAGAGCTGCGAGATGCCCATGTACGACGCGCCGGTCATGCCGACCTTGCCGTTGCTCCACGGCTGGGAGGCCGCCCACTCGACGATCGCCCCGGCGTCCTTGCCCTCGCGGGCGCTGAACGCGGCCCACTGGCCCTGGGAGCCGCCGGTGCCGCGGGCGTCGACGGTGAGCTGGGCGTACCCGCGCGCGACCAGGTAGCCCGGGTCGGCCCCGGCGAGGGTGGCGCCCGCACCGGCGGACAGGACCGTCTTGTTGTAAGCGGTGATGGTGACGATGACCGGGAGTGGCGTGGTGACCGGCTTGCCGTCGGCGCCGGCCGGGCGCTGCAGGTCACCGCGCAGGATCACGCCGTCGTCCATGGTGATCGGGATGTCGCGGGTGGTGACGCTGGCTTCGTACTGCGCCGGGCGCGGGGTCCACGGGGTGGCTGCGGGGGCGGTGCCGGTGCTGCCGGCAGGGCTGCCGGGCGTGCCGGTGGGGGTGCTCGTCGTCGCCGGAGCGGGCGCCGCGTGCTTGGCCTTGGCGCACTTCCTCTTGTGCTTCTTGGCCTTCCTCTTGCACTTCTTCGGCTTCTGGGCGACCGGCACGCTCGCCCCCGCCTGCTGGGCCGAGACGGCGGTGCGGGCCGCGGTCGCGCCCGCGCCGACGGCGTCACCGCCGAGCGGGAGCACGAAGGCGGCGGCGAGGCCGGTGCTGAGCAGCGCGGCCACCAGGCGGCGGCGCAGGGCGTTGTCGTTCATGGGTGGTCCCCTCCCGTGGCGTACTCACGGGTAACGAGGCACCTGTGGTCCCGGTCACGCAGTCGCCCGGGCCGGGCCGGCTCAGGGCTGGTCGGGCATGTTCGTCCAGCCCTTGCCGTCGCGGCGGCGGAACCAGCCGGACGCGGCGAGGGTGCCGCCGTCCACGGGGACGGTGTGGCCGGTGACGAACCGGGCGGCGTCGCTGGTCAGGAAGTCGACGACGCCCGCGTGGTCCTCGGCCTCGGCGAACCGGCCGAGCGGGAGCCACAGCGGCACCAGCGCCTCGTCGCGTCCGCGCAGCATCGCCGCGCGCGAGGTCTGGGCGGTGTCGGTGAGGTCGGGGGCGATCGCGTTGACCCGCACGCCGCGCGGCCCGAGCTCCACGGCCATGCTCTTGGTGAAGGCGGAGACGCCGGCCTTGAAGGCGGAGTACGGCGCGCTGGCCGGGATGCCTCGGTAGGCCTCGACCGTCGAGACGTTGACGATCGAGGAGCCGGCCACCAGGTGCGGCAGCACGGCGTACGTCATCGTGAGGACGTGGCGCAGGTTGACCTCGTAGAGCCGCTGCCACTGCTCGGGGGTGCTGTGCGCGAAGTCGCGCGAGGCCGGGCGGAAGTCGCCGACGTTGTTGACCAGGACGTCGATCGCGCCGCTGATCCCGGCCGCCGTGGCCACGACGGTGGTGGCGACGTCGTCATCGGTGATGTCGCCGGGGACGACGGTGCAGGCGCCGCCGTCCTCGCGGATGCCGGTGGCCGTGGCCGCGGCGGTCTCCGGGTCGATGTCGTTGAGGACGACGTGGTCACCGCGGGCCGCGAGGGCGCGCGAGATCGCTCCCCCGATGCCGCCCGCTCCTCCGGTGACGATGCTGACCCGGTGTTCCATGCTCTCTCCGATCACTGAGGTTCTGGCAGGATCGCGGCGTGATGCCCGAGCCCGCTCCGGCCCGCCGGATGCGGGTGCGGGAGGATCCCGCCGTACGACGGCAGGCGATCCTCGACAGCGCCGCGACTCTGTTCGCGCGGCGCGGGTACGCCGACACGACGGTGCGGCACATCGCGGACGAGGCCGAGATCCAGTCGGGCAGCCTGTATCACTACTTCGCCTCCAAGGACGCGCTCCTCGAGGCGGTGCTGCGGGAGTTCCTGGCCGACCTGGCGGCGGCGACCGAGGCGATCGTCCGCGCGGACGCACCGCCGCGGAAGCGGGTCGGCGACCTGGTCCGGCACGCCCTCGGCCTGATCGCCGAGCGGCCGGCCTGGGTGCTGACCTACCAGAACGAGTTCCTCCGGCTGGTCGACCAGCCGGGCTTCGACTTCGTGGCCGAGCAGAGCGCGGCGATCGAGGCCGGGTGGGTGCGCGCGCTGACCGAGAGTGCCGACGCCGGGGACTTCGCGGTCGACGTACCGGTGGACGTGCGGTACCGCCTGGTGCGCGACGCGACCTGGACCGCGGTGCGCTGGTACCGCGCCGGCTCGGCGAGCGATGCGGACACGCTGGCCGAGCAGTACCTCGCGGTCTTCTACGGCACGCACTAGACCCGGGGCGGGAGCGCGTCGACCGCGGCCACCATGGTGCGCAGGGTCTCCGCGATGTCGCCACGGTGGTAGCCGAGGAGCGCCTGCTCCGTCGCGTCGGGCTCGTAGCGCAGCGTCACGCCCTTGCCGGCGACCAGGAAGTCGTCGGGCAGGAAGGCATGGTCCTCGTCGCAGACCGCGACGGTGCGCTCGGCGCCGGCGGCGTCGAACAGGGCCTGGAAGTAGCCCTGGAAGGTGAGGTTCTCGTCGCCGATGAGGTACGCACGGCCGGACTCGCCGTGCTCGACGGCACCCGCCACGGCGGCGGCGACGGCGTGCACCGACATGTAGTTGGTCCCACCGTGGGGCGCGCAGTCCGGCACCCGGTCGGCCATCGCGCCGCGGGCCCAGCGGACCATCTTGGCGAAGGCGTGCAGGGCGCGGCCGGGGGCGACGCCGACCACGTTCGGCGGGTTGACCGCGCACACGGCGAAGTCGTCGGTGGCCAGCGCGAGGACGCCCGCCTCGGCGTCGGCGCGGGCCTTGACGTAGGCGTTGGTGGCGACCAGGTCGGGCAGCACCTGGTGGTAGTAGCTGCCGACCAGCACCGCCCGCCGTACGCCGGCCTCCCGGGCCTCCGCGAAGAAGGCCGGCAGGCTCGCGGTCTGCACGTCCTGCCAGGTCTCGGCCGAGGCGTGCACGCCGACGTGGCGGATGTCCTGGGCGGCGGCGAAGACGATCGCGTCGACGCCCCGGAGGCGGTCGGCCCAGCCCGGCCGGGTGTAGTCGCCCTCGACCCAGTCGAACGCGGCCGCGGGCGAGCCCTCCTCGGGCCGGTTGCGGCCGGCGACCGCGACGTCGTACCCACGACGGGCGAGCTCGGCCGCCACCGTCGAACCGATCAGGCCGGTGCCACCGACCACCAGGACCCGCTGTGCGACGCTCATGCTCTCCCTCGTCCTTATCTAACGCTTGTTCGATAAGGATAGAGGGCGACGGCGCGCCGTCAACCGGGCGGTCCGTCAGGCGGGAACCAGCGTGATGTCGCCGGACACGGTGGTGGCGCGCAGCTCGACATGGTCGGCGCCGGGCTCGGGCTGACCGACCGGCGCCAGGGTCGAGCTGACCCGGCCGGAGACGGTGGTGAGGTCGGTCCAGACCGGCGTACCTGCGGGGATCCCGACGTGCACCCGGGTCGAGGCGCCCTTGACGAGGATCCGGCCGCGGCGCGCCGTACGCACGACGACGTCGCCCGACCCGGTCTTGCTGGTGAGGTCGGCGGTGCTCTCGCCGACCTCGAGGTCGCCGGAGCCGGTCTTGACGACGGCGGTGCCGAGGGCCTGCCCGAGGCAGACGTCGCCGGAGCCGGTGGAGACCGAGGCGGCGCGGGCGACACGGCCCAGGTCGACCGCACCGGAGCCGGTGCGGACCCGGACGTCGCCGTCGACCTCGGCGACGCTGACGTCGCCCGAGCCGGTGTCGACGACGACGGTCGTGGCCTGGTCGAGGACGACCGTGCCGGAGCCGCTCTTGACCCGGGCGGTCATCAGCCGTCCGCTGGCAGTGATGCCCGCGCTGCCGCTGCGGGCGACCAGGTCGCTGTCGAGCGGGACGACGACCTCGATGTCGAGCTCGTCGGCACGGCCGAAGATGCCGTTGCGCGGCTTCGGGGCGTGGACGCCGATGCGGCGGCCGTCCTGGGTCACCCGCACCTCGGCCGCGCGGGCACCGGCCACGGCGACCTCGGTGGTGTCCTGCTCGGCGACCCGGACGACGATCCGGCCGCGGCCGTTCTCGACGTGCAGGCGGACCGGGCCCGGGGTCTCGAGGACCTGGCGGAGGGGTTCGTGGTCGTTCATGGGCTTCTCCTGTCTGGAGGCTGGTCAGAGCCAGCCGGTGAGGCGTCGGTTGGCGCCGGGCTTGCCCGCGGACGGCGGGCCGAACGGGAAGTCGTGTCCGAACGGGACGCTGGACAGGTCGACGTCGACGTGGAGCGCCCTGTCGCTGGTGGCTCCGCGGATCAGGCTGACCAGCCAGGTGTTGAGCGACTGTCCGGCGCGGGCGGCCGCCTCGTCAGCGCGGGCCTTGAGCGACTCGGGCAGTCGCAGGCTGACCCGCGCCTGCCCCTCGTCCTCGGTGGGCACCTCGGCCGGCACCGGCCCGGTCACCTGCTGCGGCAGCATCGCCTGGTCCGGCTCGGGCGCCGTCACGACGAAGTCGAGGTCGCGCCCGTCGAGCCGCACGTCGACGCCACCGCTCGGCATCGCCGCCGTGATCTCGGCCGCCGCCTGGCTGATCGCCTCCATCACCGCGAGCCGGACCGCCGGGTCCAGCGCGTAGCCCAGCCGCTCGGCGACCTCCCGCGCCTGCTCCCCCGCGCTCTCGGCGGCGGCGAGGAGGTCGCGACGGAGGCTGTCGACGTACGGAGTGATGTCCATGGGCGCCACTATGACATCATCATGACGTCAAATTCAAGCCATCGTGACGTCATTCCCGCCGACCCGGCGCGAAGTGGCTGTTAAATCGCGCCGACCCGGCAGAAAGTGTCTCGGCGCGCGAGACACTTTCTGCCGGGTCGGCGGGAGATCGGCGCCAGTTCGAGCCGGGTCGGCGATCAGGTGAGACCGAGAAGCTCGGTGGACCTCTCCCGCATCTCCACCTTGCGGACCTTGCCGGTCACGGTCATCGGGAACTCGTCGACCAGCAGCACGTAGCGCGGGATCTTGTAGTGGGCGAGCTTCCCGCTCGCGAACGCGCGCACCCCGTCGGCGTCGAGCGGATCGGCGCCGGGGCGCAGCCGGAGCCAGGCGCACAGCTCCTCGCCGTACTTCTCGTCGGGGACGCCGACGACCTGGACGTCCTCGACGTCGGGGTGGGTGTAGAGGAACTCCTCGATCTCGCGCGGGTAGATGTTCTCGCCGCCGCGGATGACCATGTCCTTGATCCGGCCGACGATGTTGGCGTACCCGTCCTCGCGCATCACGGCCAGGTCCCCGGTGTGCATCCAGCCCTCGGCGTCGATCGCCTCGGCGGTCTTGGCGTCGCCCTCCTCCTGGCCCAGTGGCCAGTAGCCGAGCATCACGGAGTACCCGCGGGTGCAGAACTCGCCCGGAGTGCCGCGCGGCACCGTCTCGCCCGTGACCGGGTCGACGATGCGGATCTCGACGTGCGGCGCGGCCCGGCCGATGGTCGACGTACGACGGTCGAGGTCGTCGTCCGCGCGGGTCTGGCAGCTGACCGGGCTGGTCTCGGTCATGCCGTACGCGATGGAGACCTCGGCCATGTGCATGTCGTGGATGCATCGCTTCATCACCTCGACCGGGCAGATCGAGCCGGCCATGATGCCGGTGCGCAGGGTGGCGAGGTCGTAGGCACCGAAGTCGGGGGCGTTCTGCATGGCGATGAACATGGTCGGTACGCCGTAGACCGCCGTGCAGCGCTCGTCCTGGACCGCCCGCAGCGTGATCGCCGGGTCGAAGCCGGGCGCCGGGATGACCATGGTGGCGCCGTGGGTGACGCAGCCGAGGTTGGCCATCACCATGCCGAAGCAGTGGTAGAAGGGCACCGGGATGCACAGCCGGTCCTGCTCGCTGAACCCGATCAGCTCGGTGACGAAGTAGCCGTTGTTGAGGATGTTGCGGTGGCTGAGCGTGGCGCCCTTCGGGAAGCCGGTGGTGCCGCTCGTGTACTGGATGTTGATCGGGTCGTCGGGCCGCAGCCCGGCCTGGCGCTCGGCGAGCACGTCCTCGGGGAGGTCCCGGCCGGCGTCGACGAGCCGTTGCCAGTCGTCGCTGTCGACGTACAGCGTCTGCTCGAGGCCGGGCACCTCGCCCGCGGCGACGACCTCCTCGACCATGCCCTTGTAGTCGCTGGTCTTGAAGCTGGTCGCGGCCAGCAGAAGACGCAGCCCGGACTGGTTGACGGCGTAGGCGAACTCATGGGTGCGGTACGACGGGTTGACGTTGACCAGGATCGCGCCCGCCTTCGCGGCGGCGAACTGGACGATCGTCCACTCGGCGCAGTTCGGCGCCCACATCCCGACCCGGTCGCCCTTCGCGATCCCGAGCCCGATCAGCCCGCGGGCCGCCTCGTTGACCGCGTCGTCGAACGCACGCCAGGTCCACCGGCGCCCGCTCGCGACCTCGACCAGCGCCTCGCGGTCGGGCCACCTGGCGACGGTGCGCTCGAGGTTGGCCCCGATCGTCTCGTCGAGGAGGGGCGTGGTGGTCTCGCCGGCGGCGTACGACAGGTCCGTCATGCCCCCATGGTGACGCCCCGGTGACCGCGATCACACCCCTCGAAGGAAGGTAGGTGTCGGCGGGCCGGGGCGTGACCGGTGACTGCTGGGCGATCAGAGGTCGAAGAGGGACTCCGCAGCGTTGATGTCGACGTCCGTGCGCGGCTGGTGAGCCTCGCCGGAGTACGACGCCGGGGCGGCCGGGGCCGCGGGAGCGGCCGGGGCGGGGGCCGCCTCGACCTCCGCCTCGGGCTCTGGCGCGGTCTGCGGCTCCGGCTCCGGCTCCGGCTCCGGCTCGGGCTCCGGCTCGGGCTCCGGCTCGGCTGCCGGCTCGGCGACGACCTCGGGCTCCGGGGCGGCGGCCGGCGCGGGCGCCGGGGCCGCGGGAGCAGCGGGGGCGGCGATGTCGAACAGCGAGCCCATGGAGTTGATGTCGACGTCCGTGGCCGGCGCGCTCGCGGGAGCGGCGGGCGTCGGGGTGGGCGCGGGCGCCTCCTCGACGACGGCAGCCTCCTCGGCACGGGCCTCGGCCTCGACCGGCGCCTGCTCGACGACCGGTGCCGGGGCGGGAGCCGTCGGGGCGGACGCCTCGGGCGCGGCGATGTCGAACAGCGAGCCACCGGCGTTCAGGTCGACCGACGGAGCCGGCGCGGCCGGGGCGGCCGGGGCGGCCGGGGCGGCCGGGGCGGGAGTCTCCGCCTTCGGCTCCTCGACCTTCGGCTCCTCGGCCTCGGGGGCCTCCGCCTTGGGCGCTTCAGCCGGGGCGGCGAGGTCGAACAGCGAGCCACCCGACCCGAGGTCGGCGGTCGGGGCCGCCTCGGCCTTCGGAGCCTCGGGCTTCGGAGCCTCGGGCTTCGGAGCCTCGGGCGCGGTCGCCGGGGTGTCGAAGAGCGAGCCCCCCTCGTCGAACAGGGAGCCACCGCCCGCGGGCGCGGCCGACTTCTCCTCCGCCGGAGCCGCCGGAGCGGGTGCCGCGGCGGGCGTGTCGAACAGCGAGCCCGGGCTGTCGAAGAGCGAGCCACCCTCGGCCGGAGCCGCCTTGGCCTCGGGAGCCGCCGGCGCCGCCGGAGCAGCGGGGGTGTCGAACATGGAGCCCGGGTCGTCGAACATCGACGAGCCACCCGACGCCTTGGCCGCGGGGCCGACGTCCTCGGTCGCGACGACGGTGTCCTCGGTGATCGTGACGTCGCCGGCCTCCGGCTCGGCCTTGGTCTCGACCGGCTGGGTGGCCTTGGCCGCAGCCGGCTTCGCCGTCACCTGGGCACCCTCACCGGGCAGCAGCTTGGTGGCCTGCTCGCCCTTGACCGAGGCGAGCAGCATCTGCGCGACGTCGAGGACCTCGACCTCCTCGCGGGCCTCGCCGTCGGCCTGCATCTTGGTCAGGCCGTCGGAGAGCATCACGCGGCAGAAGGGGCAGCCGACGGCGACCTGGTCGGCGCCGGTGCCGACGGCCTCGGCGGTGCGGTTCAGGTTGATCCGCTCACCGATGGTCTCCTCCATCCACATGCGGGCGCCACCGGCGCCGCAGCAGAAGGACCGCTCGGCCGAGCGCTCCATCTCGGCGAACTCGGCGCCCGGGAGGATCTGCAGCAGGTCGCGCGGGGGCGTGTAGACCTGGTTGTGGCGACCGAGGAAGCACGGGTCGTGGTAAGTGATCTTGCGGTTGTGCGCCCCGGCACCGGAGGCGACCGGAGTCAGCTTGCCCTCGCGCACGAGGCGGTTGAGCAGCTGGGTGTGGTGGATGACCTCAAGCTCGAGACCGAGCTGGCGGTACTCGTTCTTGAGGGTGTTCATGCAGTGCGGGCAGGTCGAGACGACCTTCTTCGCCTTGGCGTCGTTGAGCGTCTCGATGTTCTGCTGGGCCAGGCCCTGGAACACGAACTCGTTGCCGGCGCGGCGCGCGGAGTCACCGGTGCAGGTCTCGCCGTTGCCGAGTACGCCGAACGAGACGCCGGCGAGGTCGAGCAGCTCGGCGACGGCCCGGGTGGTCTTCTTGGCGCGGTCCTCGTAGGCACCGGCGCAGCCGACCCAGAACAGCCAGTCGACGGACTCGAGGTCCTCGATCTGGTCACCGACGACCTTGACCTCGAAGGGCAGGTCCTTGGCCCAGTCCAGGCGTGCCGTGGGCGACATGTTCCACGGGTTGCCCTTGTTCTCCAGGCCCTTGAACAGGCCGTTGAGCTCGGAGGGGAAGTTCGACTCGACGAGCACCTGGTAGCGGCGCATGTCGACGAAGTGGTCGACGTGCTCGATGTCGACGGGGCACTGCTGGACGCAGGCACCACAGTTGGTGCAGGCCCACAGCGCGTCCTCGTCGATGACGAAGTCACCGCCCTCGGGGTTGTAGAACCACTCCCCCTCGCCGGCTGAGCCCACCAGCGCCTTCTCGGCGGCACCCTCGACACCGCCCGCGGCGGCGTACGCGTGCTCGCGCATCGCCATCATCATCAGCTTGGGCGAGAGCGGCTTCTCGGTGTTCCAGGCGGGGCACTGCGACTGGCAGCGACCGCACTCGGTGCAGGTCGTGAAGTCGAGGATGTCCTTCCAGGAGAAGTCCCAGATGGAGCCGACGCCGAGGACGGCGTCCTCGTCGAGGTCGTCGACGTCGTCGAGCGTGATCGCCTTGCCGCCCGAGGTCAGCGGCTTGACCGCGCCGAGCGCCGTACGACCGCTCTCCTCGCGCTTGAACCAGATGTTGAACCAGGCGGTGAAGCGGTGCCAGGCCACACCCATGGTGAGGTTCGAGGAGATCACGATCAGCCAGATCATCGCGGAGGTGATCTTCACCATCGCGATGAAGAAGATGATGTTCTCGAGCGTCCCGATCGACTCGTGGCCGGTGGGGTAGAGGTTGCCGAAGAACTGCGACACCGGGAAGTGGAAGCCATCGGCGTGCTCGGCCGCCTCGCCGCCGTGCGCCTTGGCCAGGTTGTACTCGGCGCCGCGGATGAAGAGGATCGCGGAGCTCTCCAGCAGGACCATCGCCTCGACGAAGTAGGCCTGCCACATCGTCGACCCGAAGAAGCGGCTCTTGCGGCCGAGCTGCGAGGGCTTGTGGGTGAGCCGGTAGATGATCAGCGGGATGATCGCCAGCGACCCGAGCAGGCCGAGGACCTCGGCCACCCACTCGTAGAGGAAGAACTTGCCGAGGACCGGGATCGTCCACTCGGGGTCGAACAGCTGCGGGAACGCCGCGGCGACGGCGGTCGAGAGCGCGATGAAGGCCGCGAACGCGAACCAGTGCAGAATGCCGACCCAGGTCCACTGCAGCATGCGCGTGTGGAGGACCGTCTCCTTCAGCATCGTCAGCGTGCGGCCGGCCGGGTTGCCGGTGCGCCCGGGCGCCGGCTGGCCGCGCTTGATCACGCCGAGCATCGCGACGACGGCACGCGCGGTCAGTACGACGGCGACGGCCGAGACGGCCAGGGAGACGACGATCGCAACGATCTGCATGGTGTCCAACAGCTCCTCATCCGGCAGGGAGTCAAGGGGCGCGCACAGGAGTGCGCGCGACGAGCCTAGTGCCGGACGACGGACCCCGCCGCGATAGGCAAGCCTTACCCACGTGCGCTGGCGCCGCGGGCACAGCGGATACTACCGGCAGGTAACTTCGTTGCGCCGTGAGCATCGCCTCACCGGCGGTACTTGACCTTCTTCACCGTTCCGTCGGCCCTGAGCTTCACGACGACGGTCACCTTGACCAGCTTCTTGGTCGTCGTGCCGTCCTTCCTGATCTTCTTCGCCTTGGCGCAGAACGTGAACCTGTTGTCGAGGCGCAGGTAGGGCTGCCCGACCTTCGCGATCACCCGGTCGGTCGTGAAGTGCTTGCGGACCATCCGCTTGCCGAGCCTCTTCGCCTTCGCCAGCGACATCCGCAGGTTCGGGTTGCGGCACGAGTCGGGACGTACGCCGTACGCGCGCTCCCACATCTGCAGGTACGCCTCGGCGCCGCGGGCCATGTCGTCGACGATCTTCGCGCCGTCGCCGGGATGCTGGGCGTCGGCGACCTGGCGCAGGTCCTCGACCCAGTCGGGATAGAGGCCGTACTGCGCGACCCCGTCGGTGTTGATGTCCCACACCCGCTGGCCGGCACGCTGCTTGTCGATCGTCACGCCGCCGAGGCCGGTGAACGGGTAGCGGACCGGGTTCGGCACGTCGGCCCCGCGCGGGTTGCCCTGCGCGCCGAGACCGTTGATGTCGGCGCCGAACCCGAAGCCGAAGTAGTAGCGCGAGTCCGCCCAGCCGAGGTGGCGGCGCCACTTGGCGACGAACCCGGTCGAGTCGCCGGCGTACGGCGTGATGAAGCCGCCGGAGCGGTAGATGCGCGGGTAGGTGTCGGGCGTCGACCACGAGTGGCTCGAGATGACGCCGGCGTAGCGCAGGTCCTCGATGACGTCCATCGACGCGGCGCGCGCCCTGACCGAGAGGTGGTCGGGGTCGAAGACCATCCTGCGCTTCGCGAGGCCCTCGATCGTGTGCACGCCGAGATCGGTCAGGCCGCGCTTGTTGCAGTGGGCGGGCTGCGGGTAGAGCGGCAGCGCCGGGAGCAGGCCGAGCACCTTGCCGAGCGCGCCGAAGAGCGCGTCCTGCTGGCCGGCGGTGATGTCGGGGATGGTGATCTGCGCGTTGTCGGAGGACTCGCCGTCGGCCGGCTCGCAGTGCTCCATCGCCCAGAAGGTGCCGGTCTCGAGGAAGTTGGCGGCGTTGACGAGCGGCCCGATGGCACCGGCGTCGCCGGCGACACCGGCGAGGGCGTTGTCGAACTTGTTGACCAGCTCCATCTGGCGTACGCCGAGAGCCTGCATCTCGTCGAGGTTGGCGTCGATCTCCTGCGGCGTGCACGCCGGGAAGTCGCGGCCGAGGACGGTCTTGTAGGTGCAGCCGAACGGGATGGACGTCTCGATGCCCATGACGACCGCCATCTTGCCGGCGTTGATGACGCGGCGGGCCTCGAAGGGGTCCCTCACGATCCGGTAGAAGCCCTTGCCGGGACCGCCGAACTGCGCGTCGATGTAGTCCTGCATCGTGTGCATGTCCTTGGCCTGCAGCCGGATCGAGGTCATGTCGTCGCAGGAGTTCTTCTTCAGCGGGTAGAGCTGGCAGAGCTTGTTGTTCTCGACGAGCAGGTTGACGAACAGCCGCTCACCGCCTCGCCACGCCCGCTCCAGCCAGCGGTAGTAGGTGCCCTCGTGGGTCAGCGACTCGGGCGCCGGCCAGTCCTTGAAGGTCGGCCAGCCGACCGGGTCGTGGGACGGCTTGCCGGAGAGCACCGACTCGAGCAGCGCGCCCTTGCCGCCGGTGATCTTGTGATCGGCGCAGTCGTCGAGGGCGTACGGCGCGCCGTACTCGTGCCACGGACGGCCACAGTGCACCTTGCCGCCGAGGAACTCGAAGGCCATGCCGTGGGTGTGGGCGTCGACGAACCCGCGGACCTCCTGGTAGGGCTTCGCCCCGCCGAAGGGCTCGCCGGAGACGTTGACGTCGGCCTCGGGGTACTCCGGGCAGCCGCCGGCCAGCGCGACCTGGAAGGTGGTGCCGGACGCGCCGCTGGTGAGGGTGCCGCCCTGCGCCACGAGGGCGCCGGCGCCGTCGATCTGGAAGGTGAAGGCGCCGTTGCCGCCGGTGACGGTCCAGTCGGCCTGCGGGCTCGGCTTGGCGGCGAGGGCCACCGAGCCGTTGCCGTTGCGGGTCAGCTCGCCGGTCGGGGTGTGCAGCAGGTAGCCGCCGAGACGGGTCGCCTTGAAGTAGTAGGGGCCGAAGGCCGTGCCACCGGCAGTGAGGGTGTAGCAGCCCCCGGCCATCGCATAGCGGTCGGCGGGCACGGCCGAGCGGGCCGGGTAGGCCGCGGTCGGGACCAGGCGGGGCTCGGGGAGCGCGCGCTCGGTGTCGACGTAAGACGCCGCGGCCCTGCGCTCACGCGCCGTCGTCGGGTCGACGACGTCCTCACCGACGGCGAGGCCGCGGGCGACCTCGTTCTTGGTGCGCGGGTCGTTGTGGTCGTGGGGCGGGAGCAGGGCGTCGTCGTGCGGGACGCCGAGGTCGGACTTCTGCTGCTCGGCGGCGGAGGCGAGCGACGTCGTACCGTCGCCGGAGCCCGATGCCGGTACGGCGAGCGCGACGCCGACCACGGACAGCGCGACGAGCGCGGCGAGTCCGACCCGCTGCCACCCCTGGGGGCGTGCGACCTGTGCCTCGTCCACCACTTCACCTCCCCGCTCCGGGGCACGCCACAGTGACCCCGATCACTCCTCCAACGACGAGCCGCGGCCGAGGTGACGGGAAAGATGAATGGCCGTCAGATTTCATGGAGCGGCATGATGCGTCCATGACCCGGAGCGCTGGTCTCGTCGCCGCGGCCGCGTGCTGCCTCGCACTCGCCGCCTGCGCCGGCCAGTCGATCGGCGGCGGCGCCGTTCCCCAGCGGTCATCGGGCGCGCCGACCAGCTCGCCGAGCAACACGGCGCCCGCCGGCGACCTCGCGATCGCCCGCAACGACACCCGGGCGGACTCGGTCTACCCCGAGTTCGGCGACCCGCTGGTCGATGCCCTGCACTACGACCTCGACCTGACCTGGGCCCCCGACGGCGACCGCCTCACCGCGCGCGAGACGCTCACCTTCCGCGCGACCGGCGACGCGCCGCGGATCCCCCTCGACTTCAACGAGCAGCTCACGATCTCGTCCGCCACCGTCGACGGCGCCCCTGCCGAGGTCAGCGTCGAGGGAAACGACCTCACGGTCGCGCACGCCGTGGTCGCGGACCGCCAGTACGTGCTGGTGCTGGAGTACTCCGGCTCCCCCGTGTCGGCACCCGCCCCCAGCCAGCGCGCCGACTTCTCCCAGGGTGTCGGCTGGACCACCACGGCCGAGCACGAGACCTCGACGCTGCAGGAGCCGTACGGCGCGTTCACCTGGTACGCCGTCAACGACCAGCCCTCCGACAAGGCGCTCTACGACTTCACCCTGACCGCACCGGCGCCGATGTCCGGGGTCGCTAACGGTGTGCTCGCCTCCTCGACCACCGAGGGCGGGCGCAGCGTCAACACCTGGCACCTCGCGGAGCCGGCGTCGTCGTACCTCGTCACGGTGGCGTTCGGCGACTACCAGCACACGGACCTGGCCTCGGCGAGCGGCGTACCGATCCAGGTGTGGGCCGACGCCGACGGCGACCCGCTGCCCGGCGACACCGCGAAGACGCCCGCCGCGATCGACTGGCTGGAGAACCTGCTCGGGCCCTACCCCTTCGACAGCTTCGGCGTGCTCGTCGTCGACAACGAGAGCGGCATGGAGACCCAGACCATGATCACGCTGGGCGACTCGACGTACAGCCTCTCGGAGGCGGTGCTGGTCCACGAGGCCGCGCATCACTGGTACGGCGACACGGTCACCCCCGCGGACTGGTCGGACGTGTGGATGAACGAGGGCATGGCGATGTACCTGCAGGGCATGTGGGAGGCCGAGCAGGAGGGCACCACGATGCTGAGCAAGACCGACGACTGGGCCGTCTTCGAGTCCGACCTGCGCGCCGAGTCCGGCCCACCCGGCGCGTTCGACCCGACCCGGTTCGGCGACGGCAACATCTACTACGGCCCTGCGCTGATGTGGCAGGAACTGCGGGAGCGGATCGGGGACAAGAGGTTCTTCGAGGTGCTGCGCGAGTGGCCCGCCCGGGAGGCCAACGGCACCTCCGACCGGCGCGAGTACGTCGACTGGATCGAGCAGACGACAGGCGAGGAGCTCTCGGACTTCTTCGACGACTGGCTGCTCGACGAGAACACGCCGGAACGCGACTGACCATGGGCTCGGCTCACCTTCGTCCGCGGGCCGCCCGCGCCTGTCGCCTCGTGTTGCTGAGCACCCTCGGCGCCGTCTCCCTCACCGGGTGCGGGTCGGTCGGGTCCGAGCGCGAGCTCACCGAGCACCTCGAGTCGATCGACGGCGTGGCCGATGTCCACCTGTTCCACCCGGATGCCGGCGACGACCTCGAGGAGGCGCTGACCGTCACGATCGCCGACGACATCGGGACCGACGATCTCACCGAGGTCATCGAGTACGCGCTCGGCGGCCTGGAGGATCTCTACGGCCGCGGCTACGGCGGAGGCGACATCGAGCTCCAGATCGAGAACGCCCCCGGGCGTCAGGAGCTGGAGCTGAGGACCGCGGACCACGACGAGCCCCGCAGGCTCGCCGAGCTCTATGTCTCGACGCGCGAGGACGGGACGCCGGACCTGGACTGGACGATGAGCGGTGACGGCACGGTGGTCGGGCACGACTGAGGAGGGCACACCCCCGGCCCCTTCCCAAGAACTGGAACGCGTTCTACTCTCCCGGGATGCGCATGCTCCGCGTGGCGGCCGAGGTGTTCGCCGCTGCCCTCGCCCTGTCCCTCGGCGCCCTGCCCTCCGCCCCGGCCCACGCCGACACCGCACTGCCGGGGCTGCCGGGGCTGCCGGGGCTGCCGACCATCCCCGGCCTGCCGATCCCGTCCCTGCCGACCGACCTGCTGGTGCCGCGCTTCACCGGCGCCCCGGCCACCGCACAGCCGCTGGAGGCACCCCCGATCCCACAGAACCCGTACCTCGCACCCAACGGGCGCAGCAGCATGCACAACGACCCCTACAGCTCCGACGCGTACGCCGTGTCCGGGCCGCTGGGGCGCGACCTGCAGGTGCGCACCGCGTCGTACGGCATCCGGGAGTGCGCCACGATGGCGTTCGACTCGCACGACCGGCTCGTCGGGCTGTGCGGCGGGCTCGAGGGCTTCACCCTGATGGTGATCGACCCGGTCACGCTGCGGGCGATCTCGCAGCTCCAGCTCTCGCAGCGCGACCTGGCCTCGGGCGCGAACCCGCTGACCGACATCTGCGGCGGCACCTACTTCTTCCTCGACGGCCAGGACCGCGCGTACGCCACCACGACCGACGCGTCGATCGCCGAGGTGACGGTCAACGCCGACGGGAGCCTCACCCGCGGCCGGACCTGGCCGCTCGCCGCGCACCTCGGCGCCGACGACTGCCTCGTCGCGACCGGTGTCGACTGGGCCGGACGGGTCTGGTGGTTCAGCCAGCAAGGCACCGTCGGCACCCTCGATCGCGGCACCGGTGCGGTGAGGGCACTCGAGCTGCCCGAGGGCGAGGGGATCTTCAACTCCGTCTCCACCGACGAGACCGGCGGCGTCTACTTCGTCTCGACCCACCGGACCTACCGCCTCGACGCGGCCGCCGACGGCACCCCGCAGATCACCTGGTCGATCCCCTACGACCGCGGCAGCGTGAAGAAGCCCGGCATGCTCTCGCAGGGCTCCGGCACCTCGCCGACCCTCATCGGCGAGCGGTGGATCGCGATCGCCGACAACGCCGAGCCGCAGAGCCATGTCATCGTCTACGACCGCCGCAAGGACGTCACCGACCGCGAGCACTGCTCGATCCCCGTGCTGGCCTCGGGCGCGAGCACCACCGAGAACAGCCTGGTCGCCGCCGGCGAGTCGCTGATCATCGAGAACAACTACGGGTACGCCGGCGTGCAGTCCACGCTGCTCGGCAAGACCACGACGCCCGGCGTCTCGCGGGTGATGATCGACCCCGACGGCTGCCACGTCGCCTGGACCAACCCGACCAGCGCGCCGACGTCGGTGCCGAAGGCCTCGCTCGGCAACGGGCTCGTCTACGTCTACTCCAAGCCCAAGGGCAACCTCCTCGATCCCTGGTACGTCACCGCCATCGACATCCGCACCGGCGAGACCCGCTGGAGCCGGCTGACCGGCACGGGCATCCAGTGGAACAACCACTACGCGTCGATCTACCTCGGCCCCGACGGCGCGCTGTACGTCGCCACGATCGTCGGGCTGATCCGGCTCACCGACGGCTGACGGACCGCGCCGGGCTCAGGTGGGCGCCTCCCCTGCCGATAGGAGCGGTCCAGCACTCTGCGGCAGATCGGAGGCGGCCATGGTGGTCGACGTCGCTGCGCCCGACAGCTTCACTGAGGCGGCCCGCCGCGTCGTCGGGTACCTCGCGCGGCGTACGCCCCTGACGAACTGGTCGGTGTCGCGGGTGGCCGGTGGCGAGCAGGTGCACGTCCACGTGCACGGCCACGGCCTGATCGGCACCGGTGACCGGGTGCGGTGGGACGACACGTTCTGCCGGCAGATGACGCTCGGCGCGGCGCACGTCGTCCCGGACTCGACCCGCGACGCGTCGTACGCCGGGCTGCCGGACTCGCCCGCCGTGCGGGCCTACGTCGGGTACCCGATCCGCGACGACCGCGGCGACCTCTTCGGCGTGCTGTGCGGGGTCGGGGACAGCCCGCTCCCGGATCCCGTCGCGGTCGACGACGACCTGGTCGAGATGCTCAGCCACCTGCTGTCCAGCCATCTCGCCACCGCCCGCGCAGCGGACCGTGGCCGGCGCGCCGCCCTGGTCGCGACCGCGCTCGCCGAGACCGATGCGTTGACCGGCCTGATGAACCGGCGCGGCTGGGACGGCCTGGTCGCGGACGCCCAGGAGCGCGTCGACGCCTTCGCGGACCCGGTGGCCGTCGCCGTACTCGACGTCGACGGACTCAAGCACGTCAACGACACCGCGGGCCACGAGGCCGGCGACGAGCTGCTGCGCCGGGCGGGCGACGCCCTGCGCTACGCGGCGACCGACCGTGACCGGGTGGCGCGCTACGGCGGCGACGAGTTCGCCGTACTGTCGAACGACGTGCCCGTCGCCGACCTGCCGGCCCACTACGCCCGGTTCGTGCACGCCCTGCGCCGGCACGGCGTCGAGGCCTCGCTGGGCCACGCGTTCACCGGGCCGGGCGAGCGCACGGTCCGTGAGGCGTTCCGGCAGGCCGACGCGGCGATGTACGCCGTCAAGCGGGCCCGTCGCGCGGGTTGACGCTCCACAGGCAGCTCGCGGCGGCGGTGAGGACGACGTCGACGGGGACGTCCTCGAGGCGGCCGGGGCGGTGGGCCGCGGCGAGGGCGCGGGCGGTGCAGCGCGCGGTCGCCCGGTCGAGGCCGGCGTCGCGCTCGAGCGCGCGGGCGAGGGCCGCGACGGTGTCGGGCCTCGACCCGGAGCCGGGCACCAGGGACACCGCCAGGACGGCCACGAGCGCCAGCGCTGCGGCGATGCCCGCCGCGACCCACCGACGGCGCGCCCCTCGCTCGCCAAGGCGCCCGTCACGCACCATTCCGCGCAGTACGTCGCGCACGGCCGCCGCGGTCGCGGGCGGCTCGGCGAGCACCCGCGCGAGCGCCGGGCCGGGAGCCTTTGCGAGGACGTCACGCAGCAGCCGGAGCAGCTCACGGACGTCGTCGGCTGCCGCGTCACCGCGCGCGGGCGCGGCGATCCCGAAGTCCGCGAGGTAGGCGACGGTGTGGGTGCCCCGCCGGTGGAGCAGCACGTTGGCCGCCTTGACGTCGCGGTGCACCAGGCCCGCGCGATGGGCCTCGGCGAGCCCGTCGGCCACCTGGGCGACGAGATCGACCGCCTCCGGCTCGGACAGGGCACCGTGCCGGCGCAGCGCTGCTGCGAGGTCGCCGTCGGGCACGAGCTGGCTGGCGAGGTAGAGCCGGCCGTCGATCTCGCCGTGGGCGAAGACCCGCACGACGTGGGGCGAGTCGAGCGACGCCTGGGCCCGGGCCTCCCGCACGAACCGCTCCCGGAAGTCCGGGTCGTCGGCGAGCTCGGGAACGATCAGCTTGAGCGCGACGTGGCGCCCGAGCGCGGTGTCGACCGCCTCGTGGACGGTGCCCATGCCGCCGCGCCCCAGCAGACGCACGATCCGGTAGGGACCGAGCGTCGTGGGAAGGTCGCGTCGCAGCATGCCGACGTTCTACCGGGCGGGTCCGGCACTGGCGAGCGTTCGTCCACAGCCCCGCCCCGCCCGTTGAGTTGCCGCTTTCTCCCCGTTGAGTTGCCACCTCTGCGCAACTCAACGGTGAGTCTGCGGCAACTGAACGGGGAGTTTGCGGCAACTCAACGGGTTAGAACAGCAGGGCTGTGGCGGGGTCGCTGACCAGGTCGGCCACGTCGGCGAGGAACTGCGAGCCGGTGGCACCGTCGATGTGGCGGTGGTCGAAGGACAGCGAGAGCGTCATCACCTGGCGCGGCACGACCTGGTCGCCGACGACCCACGGCTGCGGCTTGATCGCGCCGAGGCACAGGATCGCGGACTCGCCGGGGTTGATGATCGGCGTACCACCGTCGACGCCGAAGACGCCCACGTTGGTGATCGTGAACGAGCCGCCGGCCATGTCGGCGGGCTGGGTGCGGCCCTCGCGGGCGGTGGCGGTCAGCTCCTCGAGGGCCCGGGCGAGCTCGACGAGGGTGAGCTCGTGGGCGTCCTTGACGTTCGGGACGACCAGGCCGCGCGGGGTGGCGGCGGCGATGCCGAGGTTGACGTAGTGCTTGACCACGACCTCCTGGGCGGCCTCGTCCCAGGTCGAGTTGACCAACGGGGTACGACGCATCGCGAGCAGGCAGGCACGCGCCACCACGAGCAGCGGGCTGACCTTGGTGTCCGCGAACTCGCGGCGCTCGCGCAGCCGCGCGACCAGGTCGACCGTCGCGGTCGCGTCGATGGTGACCCACTCGGTGACGTGGGGGGCGGTCGAGGCGGAGGCGACCATCGCGGCGGCCATGTTCTTGCGCACCCCCTTGATCGGCTCACGGGTCTCGCGGCCGGCGGGGTCGACGGCCACCGGGGCCGGGGCGGTGGGCGCGGCCGAGCCGGCGGCGGCGAGCACGTCCTCCTTGCTGACCGTGCCCTTCGGCCCGGTCGGTACGAGGGCGGTCAGGTCGACGCCGAGGTCGCGGGCCAGGCGCCGCACGAGCGGCTTCGCGAGGGCCCGGAGCGGACGTGCGGGCTCATCGACCGGCCCGGGCACGACGACGGCCGGGACCTCGTCGGGCGTGGCCTTGCGCGCGCGCCGCTTGAGGGCACGCTGCTTGGGGCCGTAGCCGACGAGGGTGGCGTTGCCGGCCGGTGGGACGTTGGTGTCGATGACCTCCGCCGCCGGGGCGGGGACCTCGGGAGCGGCCTCAGGAGCGGCCGCGGGCGCCGCGCCGGGCTCGCCGACCCGGATGATCGGCGTACCGACCTCGACGGTGTCGCCCTCGGCGACGAGCAGCGCCAGCACGTGGCCGGCGTACGGCGAGGGCAGCTCGACGATCGACTTGGCGGTCTCGATCTCGACGACGATGTCGTTGACGGCGACGACGTCGCCCTCCTTGACCCGCCAGGCCACGATCTCGGCCTCGGTGAGGCCCTCGCCGACATCGGGGAGCTTGAACTCGTTCACAGCCATGGCAGGAGACTCCTCAGAACCCGAAGGTCCGGTCGACGGCGTCGAGGATCCGGTCGAGGTCGGGCAGGAAGGCCTCCTCGATCCGGGCGGGCGGGTAGGGGGTGTCGAAGCCGCCGACGCGCAGCACGGGGGCCTCGAGCGAGTGGAAGCACTCCTCGGTGACCCGCGCGGCGATCTCGGCACCGACACCGAGGGTCAGGTGGGCCTCGTGGACCACGACCAGGCGTCCGGTACGACGGACCGACTCGTGCACGGGCACGAGATCGAGCGGCGAGAGGGTGCGCAGGTCGATGACCTCCAGCGAGCGGCCCTCCTCGGCCGCGACGGTCGCGGCGTCCAGGCAGGTGGAGACCGTCGGCCCGTAGGCGACGAGCGTCGCGTCGGAGCCGGGGCGCACCACCCGCGACTGCCACAGCGGCGCTGCCGGCGCGGACTCGTCGACATCGGCCTTGGCCGAGTGGTAGAGCCGCTTGGGCTCGAGGAAGATCACCGGGTCATCGGCGTGGATCGCCTGCTGGATCATCACGTAGGCGTCGGCCGGGTTGGAGCAGGCGACGACCTTGAGGCCGGGGGTGTGCACGAACTGCGCCTCGGGCGACTCGCTGTGGTGCTCGACCGCGCCGATGCCGCCGCCGAACGGGATCCGGATGACCATCGGGATCCGGACCCGGCCCCGGCTGCGGAAGTGGAACCGGGCGACCTGGCACACGATCTGGTCGTAGGCGGGGTAGACGAAGCCGTCGAACTGGATCTCGACCACCGGCCGGTAGCCCCGCATCGCCAGGCCGACGGCGGTGCCGACGATGCCGGACTCGGCCAGCGGGGTGTCGATCACCCGGGCGTCGCCGAAGTCCTTCTGCAGCCCGTCGGTGAGCCGGAAGACGCCGCCGAGGGTGCCGACGTCCTCGCCCATGATGACGACCTTGTCGTCGTCCTCCATCGCCTTGCGCAGGCCGGCGTTGAGCGCCTTGGCCAAGGTCATCGTGGTCATGACGGCACCTCCTCGAACGAGGCGGCGTGCGCGTCGAACTCCGCCTGCTGGGCCGCCAGCTCGGCCGTCTTCTCCGCGTGGACCAGGTCCCACAGCTCGTGGGGCGAGGGATCCGGGAGGGCGTGGCACTCGCGCCGCATCCGCTCGCCGAGCGCGTCGGCCTCGGCCGCGAGCTCGGACAGGAACGCGTCGTCGGCCATGCCGTTGCGGCGCAGATAGACCTCGAGGCGGGCGATCGGGTCCTTGAGCTTCCAGTGCTCGACGTCGTCGCTGAGCCGGTAGCGGGTGGGATCGTCGGTGGTGGTGTGGGCGCCCATCCGGTACGTGTAGGCCTCGATCAGGATCGGGCCCTGGCCCTCACGCGCCCGCTGCAGGGCAGCCTTCGTGACGGCGTACGTCGCGAGCACGTCGTTGCCGTCGACGCGGATGCCGGGGAAGCCGAAGCCGTGGGAGCGGCGGTAGAGCGGGATCCGGGACTGGCGCTCGAAGGGCTCCGAGATCGCCCACTGGTTGTTCTGGCAGAAGAACACGACCGGAGCGTTGAAGGAGGCCGCGAAGACGAACGCCTCGTTGACGTCGCCCTGAGAGGTGGCGCCGTCGCCGAAGTGGGCGACCACGGCGGTGTCGCGAGCCGGGTCGCCGGTGCCGACCAGGCCGTCGCGCTGGACACCCATGGCGTACCCGGTCGCGTGCAGGGTCTGCGCGCCGATCACGATCGTGTAGAGGGCGAAGTTGTGGGCCGCCGGGTCCCAGCCGCCCTGGTCGACGCCGCGGAACAGGCCGAGCAGCCGGACCGGGTCGACCCCCCGGCACCACGCGACGCCGTGCTCGCGGTAGGTCGGGAAGACGAAGTCCTGCGGCGCGAGCGCACGACCGGCGCCGATCTGGGCTGCCTCCTGGCCGAGCAGCTGGGCCCACAGGCCGAGCTCGCCGTGGCGCTGCAGCGCGGTCGCCTCGGTGTCCAGGCGCCGGACCAGGGTCATGTCGCGGTAGAAGCCGCGCAGCTCCTCGGCGCTGAACTCGACGTCGAAGCCCGGGTGGTGGACCCGCTCCCCCTCGGGGGTGAGCAGCTGGACGAGCTCAGGATCGGGGGTGCGTTCGGGGGCCGGTCCGAAGACGGGGTCGGTCATTCGCCACTCCTTGCATCCGCCGCCTGCGGGATCGCCGCGGCACGGGTCTGGTCGGTCCGTGGTCCGGGTCCGGCACAGGGGTGGCGTGACGTGATCCGGAGCACACCGTCACTCGCCACGATACTTCGTCCCCATGATCGGATCGCGAACCCGACGCCGGCCGGCGTCGGGGGCGACGCGCGGGTCCTGTCCCGGCGTCCTGTCCCCCAGGGCGGTACGACGACACGGGGAGCCGCGTCGTCGTACCGGCGCATCACTTCTCGGTGTAGCTGTAGCCGCTCACGAGCCATTCGCCCGAGCTGCCGTCGAGCGCCCAGTGCGACACCAGGGTCTTGCCGGTGTTGGGCGCGTAGACGTCGCCGTCGAGCGCGGCGATGTCGCCCACGATCGTGGGGTCCTCGAAGGTGTACTCGGCGTTGGACATCTCGAGGTTTCCGGCGACCGCCTTGCAGCCGTCCTGGTCGGTGAACTCGGAGGCGAAGTAGTCCGGCGTCGTCAGACCCTCCACCGCGAGGCAGTTGCCCTCGAGCAGCGAGTCGAGGAAGGCCCGCGCCGTGATCGACGGGTCGTCGGTGGGCGCGTCGCCCAGGTCGGACGAGTCGGACTCGGTCGGCTCGTCGGTCGGCTCGTCGGTCGGCTCGTCGGTGGGCTCGTCGGTAGCGTCCTTGGTCGTGGACGTGTCGTCCTTGGCGGCCGGCTTGTCGTCGTCACCGTTGAACACGGTGAAGGCGAGCACCGCCACGACACCGAGGACGAGGACCACCACCCCGGCGACGACCGCGATGATCAGGCCCTTCTTGCCGCCCCCACCGGTCGGGGGCGCCGGGAATCCGGGGCCGCCGGGGCCGCCTGGTCCACCGGGGTAGCCGCCGCCCGGGTAGCCCGGTTGGGGGTAGCCGGGCTGGGGGTAGCCCGGCTGCTGGGGCTGCTGGTAGCCGGGCGCCGCGGGCTGCGGCGGCTGGGGCGGGTAGCCCGGCTGCGGCGGCTGGCCGGGAGCGCCGTACGGCGGCACGGGGGCGCCGCCGGCCGGCGGCGCCATCTGGGTCGGAGGCTGCTCGCCGGGCTGCCCAGGTGGGGGGAACTGGTCGCTCACGCGCGTGAGCCTAGTGCCCCGAGGGCTCCGGGAGAGGCGATTCGTCCCGGCGGCGCGGCCACAGGGTGACGAGCAGCAGGACCAGCCCGACGGGCGCCGCCAGGAGGAAGCCCCGCGCGTACGGCTCCAGCGAGCCGACCACCGCGTCCAGCAGGGCCCCGGCGAGCTCACGGCGCTCCACCTCGACCCGGTCGAGAGCGGCGTCGCGCAGCGGTTCCGCGGCGAGCAGCAGCCCCACCGCCGCGAGGGCGACGCCGAGCAGGCCGAGCCCGAGCGCGCGGACCTCGGCCCGCCAGCCGCGCGCGACGACCAGGGCGATCACGATGAGGCCGATCCAGACGAACGGCAGCAGTCGGCTGACCCCGTCGACGGCACGGTACGCCGGGCCAGCCTCGGCGACCTTCGACTCCCGCTCCACGGGGACCCGGAGCTCGACGTCGGGCAGCAGCCCGACCGGGATGCCGCGGTCCTCGAGGCGCCCCAGCACCTGGTCGACCAGGGGTCCGGCATCGACGGTGATCGAGCCGTCGGCGGGCGCCTCGGGATCCTCGAGCACCGCGAGCACCTGGTCGTGCACGTCGCCGTTGGCCCGGCGCCAGAACGCCGGGAACTCCGGGCTCTCCACGACCGTGGTGGCCGCCTCGTCGGCCCACTCCCGCACGGCCGAGGGCAGCCCGAAGGGGATGTGCTCCTGCAGCGACTGAACCGCCCCGTCCGCGGCCGCCTCGGCGAGCACCTGACGCACGGCCGGGTCGTGGGCGAGACCGGCGACCGTGTCGACGTACTCGCTGCGGTCGTCGACCCGCGCGGTCAGCCAGGTCCCGGCGATCGCGAAGGGGGCGACCAGGGTCGCCAGGAGGACCGTGACGGTCGCGGTGAGGGAGCGCATCGGGCCGGTCGACTCAGGAGTTCGCGTCCTGGACCTTCCAGTCGCCGTCCTCCTTGACGAGCTTCATCGTGAGGGTCCGCTCGTCGGTCTTCTCGCCGTCGAGCGCTTCGTCGAGGAACTTGTCGTCGGCGGTGTACTCGGCCGTCTGCTTCACCTCGACCGTCGCCTCGTCGCCGTCCTCGTCGACGTCCTTGACCTCGTACTCGTAGTCGAAGTTGTCATTGGCCTCGTCGAGCGAGAGTCCGTACTCGTCCTCGAACTGGTCGCTCGTCTTCTCCTCCTCCTTCGCCGACTCGTCTGCGAACTCGTCGCAGTCGTCGGCGTCGGCCGCCTCGAGCAGGGAGTCCCGCTCGTCCTCGGCCGTCAGCTCGCACCACGCCCCGTAGTCACGCTCGCCGCGCGCCTTGAGGTAGTCCGTCGCCACGTCCTCGGGGCTGCCGCCGCCGGTCACCTTCACCAGCACGACGACGAGGATGACGAGCAGGACGAGCGCCGCGGCGCCGGCACCGAGGAGGAGACCGAGCTTCTTGCCACCACCACCGCCGCCGCTCGGCGGGGCCCAGCCGGGCTGGGCGAAATGCTGGCCGAACTGCTGGGGCTGGCCGAACTGCTGCGGCTGCTGGCCGTAGGGCTGCTGCGCGTAGTGCTGGGCCGGCGGCTGCTGGGGCTGCGCGGGCTGCTGGAACTGCGGCTGCGCGGGCGGCTGCTGGGGCTGCTGCTGCGGAGGCCGGGGGGCGATGACGGTGGCGTCGGCGGCCGGCCCGGCGGACGGCGACTGGGTGTGCTCGGTCCACTGGGTGCCGTCCCACCAGCGCTGCCCGCCCTGGCCGTCGGGGTACCAACCGGCGGGGACGGTGGGCTGGTTCGGGTCGGACATCGCACTCTCCTGGGCGGGCGGGCAGGTCGGCGGGCATCATGCCACGCCGCCGCGGGCTTCAACCCCACCGCGGTCCCGGAGTCAGCCCGCGTCGACGCCCGCGACCCGCCAGTCGCCGTCGACCTCGACCAGCTCGACGGTGCCGCGGTCGTGCGGCCCGGCGCCCTGCCAGATCGCGTCGAACCCGTCCTGGTCGTCGCCGTGGTAGCGCAGCTCGACGTCGTAGCTCACCCGGGCCCGCCCGTCCCCCTGGCTGAACGGCTCGACGGTGACGACCACGTCGGTGTCGCCACGGTACGGCGCGAGGGCCGACGACTCGGCCGTCGCGGCAGCGGCCTCGGCGTAGGCCGCGCAGTCGGCGTACGGCTCACCCTCGTAGAGGTAGGTGCGCCACCGCTCGGTGGCCAGCGCACACTCGGTGCGCCAGGCGCCCTCCCAGCTCGCGCGGAGGTAGTCCTCCGCGACGTCCTCGGGCCCCGGGCCGCGCAACAGCACCACGAGCGAGGCCACCGCAGCCACCACCACGACGAGCGCAGCCGCCGCGATGGCGGTACGCCGTCCCGGGCGGCGCACCCGGCTCAGTTGGTCGTGGTGATGATCGCGACCACCACCACGACCAGCACCAGCACGATCGCGGTCAGCAGTCCGACCGTGAAGCCGATGGTCCGCTTCGTCGTCGCCGGTGGTGGTGGGAGGGCCGGACCGCCGTACGCGGCGGGCGCGCCGCCGAGGTAGGCCGGAGGCGGCGGGCCGGTGGGCGGGCCGGTGGGCGGCGGAGGAGGAGCACCGTACGGCGGCTGGCTCATGCGGTCAGACTAGTCAGGATCGGGCCGTCGCGGGGCGGGTCAGCCCGCGTCGCTGATCTTCCAGCGGCCGCCCTCGCGGGCCAGCTCGAAGTCCGACTTCTGGGTCGAGCCGTAGATCGTGATCTCGACCGGCACGGTCGCCGTACCGGCGGCGTCGTCGACGATGGCGTCGCCGACCTTCCACTTCACCGAGTCGCCCAGCTCGGTCGGGATCTGCGCGGCGTCACAGCTGCCCTCGTCGTCGAGGTACGTCGTGGTGACCAGGTCCTCCGCGGTCGCGCAGTCGCCGGCGAACGCGGAGTCGAGGAACGCCTCGACCACGGCGGCCGGCTCGTCCGGTACGGCGTCGGCGCTGCTCGAGCCGGTGGCGGACGGGCGGGCCGTGTCGGTCGGGACGGTGACACTCGCGGTCGGCGCGTCGGTCCCCTCGGCGCCGGGGTCGTCGGACTCCGAGCTCCGCGAGACGTCGTACGACGCGACCAGCCACTCGCCGTCGACCTTCTCGAGCAGGAAGGTGTACGTCGAGCTGCCGTACTGGCTGGTGAAGTCGGCGGGCACGCTCGCCGTGGATCCGTCGATGCTGGCGTCGTGGACCTCGGACTCGACGTCCTCGGTGGCGAGCAGCTGGAAGGCCTCGTCCTCGCAGGGCTCGGCCGCCTTGGCCTCCTCGGTCAGCAGCTTCTCCGCGGCGGCGCAGTCGCCGTCCTCGGCGGCGTCGACCAGCTTCTCGACGACGTCCTCGGGCGCTCCGGCGGCGCTGTCGCCGCCGCGGTCCTCGCCGTCGCTGTCGTCATCACCGGTGAGGGCGACGATCAGGCCGACGACGACACCGACGAGCAGGACCACGCCGACGACACCGAGCGCGATCCACAGGCCCTTGCCCTTGCCCTGGCCGCCCGGGGGAGGCGGTCCGGGCATGCCCGGCGGCGGGAACGGCGGCGGACCAGACGGCGGACCCGACGGCGGACCCGACGACGGCGGACCCGACGGCGGGGGACCCGGCGGCGGGGGGAAGGGGGGCTGCTGGCTCATGAGGGGTTCACCTGCTCCAGGTAGTCCGAGAACCACGACTCCAGGTCGGCGGGGTCGGTGGGGAAGGGCGGGATGTCGTCGGGGATACCCGACGGGACACCACTTGGAACCTTGGTCGGCAGGTCCGGGACGCTCGGAGCGCCGCTCGGCAGCTCGGGCAGGCTCTCGGTCGGCAGGTCGCTCGGGAAGTCCGACGGGTCGATCGTCGGGAGGTCGAGGCTGGCCTTCGTGCCGGGCGCGCCGGGCGTCGTACTGCTGCTGGTGTTGCCGCCGGCGGGATCCGCGTCGCCGTCGTCGCGGCCGACGAGCAGGAACGCGGCGACCGCCACGACCGCGATGGCCAGTAGGACGCCGCCGACGGCGACGGCCGCCCGCAGGCCGCGGCCGCCGCCCACCTCGAGGGACGGGCCGTCGGTCGGGAGCTCGGAGGGCACGGCCTCACCCTAGACGAGGAAGGCTTGCAGAATGGGTGCATGGCCGGACCGTCCACGCCACCGAAGAGCCCGTTCACCCTGCTGAGCGTCGAGAACGAGTCGACGGTCTCCCGGGTCGCCGCGGAGGTGCGGCGGGCGATCTTCGAGGGCGACCTGGAGAGCGGTACGCCGCTGCGCGAGATCGCTCTCGCCGAGTCGCTCGGGGTCTCGAGACCGACGGTCCGCGAGGCGCTGACGGTACTGGTGGCCGAGGGGCTGGCGACCCGGGAGCCGCACCGTGGGGTCATGGTCGCCACACCGCGGGCCGAGTCGGTGCGCGACGTGTGCCGGGCGCGGTGGGTGCTCGAGGGCGCGGGCGTGCTGGCATGGCCGGCCGCGGACGCCGTACGACGGGCCCGGGTGCGCACCACCCTCGACGCCTACACGGCGGCGGTGCGCAGCGGCGAGGCGTCGTACGAGGAGCTCAACGAGCGCCACCTCGCCTTCCACGTCTCGCTCGTCGAGCTGACCGGGAGCGCGCGGCTGGTGCAGATGGCCGAGGCGCTGATGGACGAGCTCCGACTGGCGCTGGCGCAGGTCGAGCGGATCAACCGCAACGCGCACGACGAGGCCGGCTCCCACGAAGGGCTGGTCGCGCTGCTGGAGGCGGACCGGATCGACGGACCGGACGGGGCGCACGCATTCTTGCGCAAGCACATCGACGACGCCGAGATCGAGATCGTCGAGGCGCTCGGCCTGGAATGACAGACTGGCGGCATGCTGGCCTTCCTGTCCCGTTGGGCGATCACGACCGCCGCGCTCGCCGTGGCCGCGCAGCTGATCGACGGCATCTGGTTCAAGGGCGCGACCGAGGGGCGCGCCGAGTTCGACGACAAGATCCTGCCGCTGGTGCTGGTCGCGCTGATCTCGTGCGCGGTGACGGCGCTGGTGAAGCCGCTGCTCACCTTCTTGTCCATCCCCTTCATCCTGCTGACGCTGGGCCTGTTCCTCATCGTGCTCAACGCGCTGCTGCTGCGGTTCACCGCGTGGCTGGCCGACCTGGTCGACATCGGGTTCCACGTCGACGGGTTCTGGCCGGCGGTGTGGGGCTCGATCATCATCAGCATCACCACGTGGTTCCTCGACGCGATCCTCGGCTTCGGCGACTGATGACGGCTGCTCCCCCGCCCCGCACCCCGGGGCACTACCGCGTCGCGCTGGTCTGCCTCGGCAACATCTGCCGCTCCCCGATGGCCGACGTGGTCCTGGCCGCGCGCGTCGCCGACGCCGGCCTCGACGACCGGGTCGAGGTGGTCAGCGCCGGCACCGGCACCTGGCACGTCGGCGAGGCGATGGACCGCCGGGCCGCGGCCCTGCTCACGACCGAGGGGTACGACGCCAGTCGGCACCGGGCCCAGCAGGTGCTCGCGTCCTGGCTGGACGAGCAGGACCTGGTCCTCGCCATGGACCGCGACAACCTGCGCGACCTGCGCGCACTCGGTGAGGCCGACCCCGACCGCGTGCGGCTGTTCCGCGACTTCGACCCGGTGGAGCCGGGTGGGGAGGTCCCCGACCCGTTCTTCGGTGGCGACGACGGGTTCGGCACCGTGCTCGCCATGGTGGAGCGGACCTCGGCCGCCCTCGTGACCGCGGTGGCCGGCGTACTCGCCTGAACTGGTCCTACTCACCGGTCACCCCTACATTTACTAGGACGTCCTAGTAATCGAGCGAGGGGAACCTGATGACGAGCATCGAGCGTGTGGGAGTGGTCGGCGGCGGCCTGATGGGATCCGGCATCGCGGAGGTCAACGCCCGCGCCGGCAAGGACGTCATCGTCGTCGAGTCCACCCCTGACGCGGTCGAGGCCGCCCGCCATCGCCTCGAGACCTCCCTCAAGCGCGCCGAGAGCCGCGGCAAGATCGAGTCCGCCGCCGCCGTGCTCGACCGGATCCGCGTCGTCGACGACCTCGCCGCCCTCGCCGACCGCGACCTCGTCGTCGAGGCCATCGTCGAGGACGAGCAGGCCAAGACCGACCTCTTCCGCCGCCTCGACGAGATCGTGACCAGCCCCGACGCGATCCTCGCGTCCAACACCTCCTCGATCCCGATCATGAAGCTGGCCGTCGCCACGAAGCGCCCCACGCACGTGCTGGGCGTGCACTTCTTCAACCCGGTCCCCGTCCTCAAGCTGGTCGAGCTGGTCCCGTCCCTGATGACCGACGCCGACACCACCGAGCGCGCCCGCGCGTACGTCCAGGACGACCTCGGCAAGACCGCCATCGACTGCCAGGACCGCGCCGGCTTCGTCGTCAACGCGCTGCTGATCCCGTTCATCCTGTCTGCGATCCGCATGTACGAGTCCGGCTTCGCCTCCGCCGAGGACATCGACCACGGTCTCGTCCTCGGCGCCGCCCACCCCCAAGGCCCCCTCGCGCTCGCCGACCTGATCGGCCTCGACACGGTCAAGGCCGTCGCCGAGTCGCTCTACGAGGAGTTCAAGGAGCCGCTGTACGCCGCCCCGCCGCTGCTCGCCCGCATGGTGGAGGCACGCCTGCTGGGCCGCAAGACCGGGCGGGGCTTCTACACCTACGCCTGAGACGACCGAGTTGGGTGGGCGAGAGTGACCTCAGGGTCACCCTCACCCACCCAACTCGTGTGTTCAGCCCTTCAGGTCCGGGAAGTCGTCGTCGCGGAACTCACCCGAGGGCCGAGCCCCCTCGACCTCGTTCTCCCGCTGCCGCAGCTCGACCCGCCGGATCTTGCCGGAGATGGTCTTGGGCAGCTCGTAGAACTCCAGGCGCCGCACCCGCAGGAACGGGGCGAGGTGCTCGCGCGCGTAGCGCAGGACCGACTCCGCCGTCTCCGCGGTCGGCTCGAAGCCGGGCACCAGCGCGACGTACGCCTTGGGCACCGCCAGCCGCACCGGGTCGGGCGCGGGCACGACGGCGGCCTCGGCCACCGCCGGGTGCTCGATCAGCACGCTCTCGAGCTCGAACGGGCTGATCTTGTAGTCCGAGGCCTTGAACACGTCGTCGGTGCGGCCTACGTAGGTGATGTAGCCGTCCTCGTCACGCGCCGCGACGTCGCCGGTGTGGTAGAAGCCGCCGGCCATCGCCTCGGCGTTCTTCGCCGGATCGCCCTGGTAGCCGGTCATCAGGCTCAGCGGTGAGGACGCGAGGTCGAGGCAGAGCTCGCCCTCGCCGACGCCGTCGACCACGGCGCCCTCCAGGGGGTCGACCAGCACCACCGGTACGCCGGGCAGCGGGCGGCCCATCGAGCCGGCCTTCACCGGCTGGCCCGGGGTGTTCGCGATCGCGGCGGTCATCTCGGTCTGGCCGAAGCCGTCGCGGATGGTGCGGCCCCAGTGCCTCTCGACCTGGCTGATCACCTCGGGGTTCAACGGCTCACCCGCGGCGATCGCCTCACGCAGCACGCCGGGACCCCCGGACAGGTCGGCGTTGATCAGCATCCGCCACACCGTCGGCGGCGCGCAGAAGGTCGTCACCCCCTCCGCGCGGAGCTGGCCCAGCAGGGCAGCCGCGTCGAAGCGGGCGTAGTTGTAGACGAACACCGTCGCCTCGGCCAGCCACGGGGCGAAGAAGTTCGACCACGCGTGCTTCGCCCACCCGGGGCTCGAGATGTTGAGGTGCACGTCGCCGGGCTGCAGGCCCAGCCAGTACATCGTCGACAGGTGCCCCACCGGGTAGGACACATGGGTGTGCTCGACCAGCTTGGGCCGTGAGGTGGTGCCCGAGGTGAAGTACAGGAGCAGCCGGTCGGTGCTCGCATTGCCGGGGTGCGGGACAGGCTCGGCGGGACGTTCGTACGCCGCGGCGTACGACACCCAGCCCTCGGCAGGACCGACCGCGATCCGCGCGTACGACCCCGGGACCTCGTCGAACTTCCCCGCATCGGCCGCATTGCAGACGACGGCCCGCGCATCGCCGCGCCCCAGCCGGTCGACCAGCTCGGCCGGCCCCACCGCCGTGGTGGTCGGCATGATCACCGCGCCGAGCCGGATCAGCGCGAGCATCGACTCCCACAGCTCGACCTGGTTGCCGAGCATGACCACGACGCTGTCGCCGCGTCCGATCCCCTGCTCGGCCAGCAGCGCGGCCACCTGCTCGGAGCGGGTGACCAGCTCGCCGAAGGTGTACGACGCCCGCCGGCCGTCCTCCTCGACGATCACCAGCCCGGGCTGCTCGCTGTCCCGCGCATAGGAGTCGAACCAGTCGTGCACGAAGTTGAACCTCGGCCCGACGTCGGGCCACTCGAACCGGGCCACCGCCCCGGCGTGATCGGCGCGGAGGTCGCGCAGCAGGTCCCGGGCGGTACGCAGGGCTGTGCTCATGGTGCCCACTCTGCCCACCCGCCGCGCGCGGCGACACCCTCGAACGGAGGGTCGACACGGCGCACCGATACCCCAGATTTCGGTGATGTTCGCGCCACCGGCCCCGATGGACGATGCCCTGACGTCGAGCGAAGGGGACGACCATGGGCATTCCGGGCTCAGGGGTGGCACGGGCACTGGCAGGAGGGCTCGTCGCGACGAGCCTGGTCGCGGCGGCACCCGCCACGGCCGCACCACCGGCCAGGGCCGCGGCCTGCGCGCCGGCCGCGAACATCCAGGCGATCATCGACGACTCCGGTTCGATGTCGGGCACCGATCCGGACCGGCTGCGGGTCCAGGCGATGAACCTGCTCGTCGACGCCCTGGCCCCCTCGCGGATCCTCGGCGCGACCGAGTTCGGGTCGGTCGAGGACAACGTCTTCGCGCCGGCGGCCGTCGGGCCGAGCGCGGCGACGATGAAGGCATCGCTCGACGCGCTGATCCAGGCCGACAACGGCGGCACGGACTACAACCTCGCCTTCGACTCGGCACGCGCGGTCAACCCCGGCGCCACGGTCCGGATCTTCCTGACCGACGGGGGCCACAACAGCGGCGACTACCTCAACGCCCACCTCAACCCCGCACCGCAGGCCCAGACGCCGACGTACGTCATCGGCTTCAGCCCCGGTCTCGCCGCGGCCGAGGACCAGGCGCGGCTGCAACAGATCGCGGCCGAGACCGGCGGTCAGTACTTCGCCCTCCCGGACGCGCAGGCCCTGCAGCCGGTGATGAACGAGATCCAGACCCGCCTGACCTGCCAGTCGCCGCCGAAGACCTTCGTCGACACCATCGCGGCGGGTGGGGCGACCCATCACGGGGTGAAGATCAAGCGGAAGTCGCGGTCCGCGCAGCTGACGCTGACCTGGACCAGCCCGCTCGACGCGTTCAAGGTCAAGAAGGTCAAGATCAAGCGCCACGGCCGGGTCGTCGCGACCAAGGGCCACCCGCTCAAGATCAGGACCAAGCGGGGCGCGACCTACCTGGTCGTCAAGGTGACCAAGCTGGTCCCGGGCAAGCTGACCTTCGTCGTCAAGAACACCGCGGCCGGCTCAGGATCGCCGCAGGTCACCGTGACCACCCAGGTGAGCCAGAGCAGGTCGAAGAAGTAGGTCAGTCCGCGAAGTCGCCGGAGGCCTGGCGGACCTGGCGGAGCAGGTCGTAGGCATCGGCCTGCTGGTCGCCGCTGAGGCCGGTCACCGCGAAGTCGATCGCGGTGACCGCCTTGGTCGCCCTGCGCACGGTCGTGCGGCCCTCGGGCGTGAGCCGGGCGAGGGTACGACGGCGGTCGGCCTCGTCGGGCACCCGGACGACGTACCCCTGGGCCTCGAGGCGGTCGATCGCGCTTGTGACCGAGGTGGGATGGACCATCAGCCGCTCGCCGATCTTGCTCAGCGGCAGCGCGCCGTGCCGGCTGAACAGCAGCAGCACGAGCACCTCGTAGCGGGAGAAGGTCAGCCCGAACGGCTTCAGCGCGGCGTCGAGCGCCCCGATCATCAGCTGCTGGACCCGCATCACCGAAGTGGCCAGCCGCATCGCGGTCGCGTCGCCGAAGTGCTCCTCCCAGAGGTCGCCGGCGCGGTCGATCGGGTCGAACGGCAGGCGGGCGTCGGGCACGGACCGAACCCTAGATCATCCGGGGACTTTCCCAGATTACTTGGACGTCCTACTATCGGAGATCCAAGGAGTTTGGAGGATCGATGCCCGAGCACACCCTGCACGTCCCGCAGCACCCCGTCCGCCTGGTGACGGCGTCCAGCCTGTTCGACGGCCACGACGCCTCGATCAACATCATGCGGCGGATCTTCCAGAGCCAGGGCTGCGAGGTGATCCACCTCGGGCACAACCGCTCGGTGGCCGAGGTCGTCGAGGCCGCGATCGAGGAGGACGTGCAGGGCATCGCGGTGTCGTCGTACCAGGGCGGTCACGTGGAGTACTTCGAGTACCTCACCCAGCTGCTCCGTGAGCGCGGCGCCGGCCACATCAAGGTCGTCGGCGGCGGTGGCGGCGTCATCGTCCACGACGAGATCAACCGGCTGCGCGAGTCCGGCGTCACCATCTTCTCGCCCGAGGACGGCCAGCGGCTCGGCCTGCCGGGCATGGTCAACACCGTCGTCGAGGCCTGCGACACCGACCTGTGGGAGACCGGCAGCGTCACCGCCGAGCAGGTCCTCAGCGGCGACCGCGCGGCGCTCGCGCGCGCCATCACCGGCGCCGAGCTCGGCAAGCTCGACCGCGCGCTGCTCGACCAGCTCTCCGCGGCGGCGGCCGCTCACGCCGTACCGATCCTCGGGATCACCGGCACCGGCGGCTCCGGCAAGTCCAGCCTCACCGACGAGCTCGTACGACGCCTGCGGGTCGACCAGCAGGACAAGGTCCGCGTCGCCGTGCTCGCCGTCGACCCGACCCGGCGCAAGGGCGGCGGCGCGCTGCTCGGCGACCGGATCCGGATGAACAGCCTCGACCTGACCGGGCACGGCCTGGACCGCAACCAGGTCTACTTCCGCAGCCTCGCCACCCGCGGCGCGCACGAGGTGCCCGAGCACCTCGACGACGTGCTCACCGTGATCAAGGCCGCCGGCTTCGACCTCGTCGTCGTCGAGACCCCCGGCATCGGCCAGGGCGACGCGGCGATCGTGCCGTTCGTCGACACCTCGCTCTACGTCATGACGCCGGAGTTCGGCGCCGCGTCGCAGCTGGAGAAGATCGACATGCTCGACTTCGCCGACGCGGTCGCGATCAACAAGTTCGAGCGCCGCGGCGCCGAGGACGCGCTGCGCGACGTGGGCCGCCAGATGGTCCGCAACCGCGAGGCGTTCGGCAAGCAGCCCGCCGACATGCCCGTCTTCGGCACCTCGGCCGCCACCTTCGACGACGACGGCGTCACCGCGCTCTACCAGTTCCTGCGCGGCCTGCTCGCCGGACGGGGCCTCGCCGCCGGCGAGGGCCTGCTCGCGCCGGTCGAGGGCAAGACGTCGACCCGGATCCAGACCGTGCTGCCCGCCGACCGGGTCCGCTACCTCGCCGAGATCGCCGAGACCGTGCGCAGCTACCACGCCGACACCGAGGTGCTCGTCGAGAAGGCCCGCCGTGCGCAGCGCTTCGCCGCGGTCGCCGAGGAGCTCGCCGAGATCGAGGACCTCGCCGCCGCCGCGGCCCGGGCCAACGACGACCTGCCGCTCGACGTACGCGACCAGCTGGCCGCCTGGCCGGGTGTCGTCGCGCAGTACGACGAGGACACCGCCGCCAAGGGCCGCGAGTCGCTCTCCGGCAACCGGGTGCCGCGGGTCGCCGTACCCCGCTTCGCCGACCACGGCGAGCTGGTCCGCTACTGGCGCCGCGAGAACCTCCCGGGCCACTTCCCCTTCACCGCGGGCGTCTTCCCGTTCAAGCGCGCCGACGAGGACCCGGCCCGCATGTTCGCGGGCGAGGGCGACCCGTTCCGCACCAACAAGCGGTTCCGGATGCTCTCCGAGGGCCAGCCGGCGACCCGCCTGTCGACCGCCTTCGACTCGGTCACGCTCTACGGCCGCGACCCCGACGAGCGCCCCGACATCTACGGCAAGGTCGGCACGTCCGGCGTCTCCGTCGCGACGCTCGAGGACATGAAGGCGCTCTACGACGGCTTCGACCTGCTCTCCCCCACGACGTCGGTCTCGATGACGATCAACGGCCCCGCCCCGACGGTGCTGGCGTTCTACCTCAATACCGCGATGGACCAGGCCCGCGAGCGCGGCATCGACCCGTACGAGGCGATCAAGTCGATCCGTGGCACGGTCCAGGCCGACATCCTCAAGGAGGATCAGGGCCAGAACACCTGCCTGTTCTCCACGGAGTTCTCGCTGCGCTGCATGGCCGACATCCAGGAGTGGTTCATCCAGCAGCAGGTCCGCAACTTCTACTCGGTCTCCATCTCCGGCTACCACATCGCCGAGGCCGGGGCGAACCCGATCAGCCAGCTCGCGTTCACCCTCGCCAACGGCTTCACGTACGTCGAGTCGTACCTCGCCCGCGGCATGGACATCGACGACTTCGCGCCCAACCTGTCGTTCTTCTTCTCCAACGGCATGGACCCCGAGTACACCGTGATCGGCCGGGTCGCCCGCCGGATCTGGGCCGTCGCCATGCGCGACCGCTACGGCGCCAACGAGCGCTCGCAGAAGCTGAAGTACCACGTCCAGACGTCCGGTCGCTCCCTGCACGCGCAGGAGATGGACTTCAACGACATCCGCACCACGCTGCAGGCGCTGATCGCGATCTACGACAACGCGAACTCGCTGCACACCAACGCCTACGACGAGGCGGTCACCACCCCGTCGACCGAGTCGGTGCGTCGCGCGCTGGCGATCCAGCTGATCATCAACCGCGAGTGGGGCCTGGCCTCCAACGAGAACCCGCTCCAGGGCTCGTACGTCGTCGACGAGCTCACCGACCTCGTCGAGTCCGCCGTGCTCGCCGAGTTCGACCGGATCTCCGAGCGCGGCGGTGTCCTCGGCGCGATGGAGACCGGCTACCAGCGCGGCCGGATCCAGGACGAGTCGATGCTCTACGAGCACCGCAAGCACGACGGCACGCTCCCGATCATCGGCGTCAACACCTTCCGGGCGCCGGAGAGCGGCGACGGGACGCCCGACGAGATCGAGCTGGCCCGCGCGACCACGGAGGAGAAGGAGTCGCAGCTGGTGCGGCTGCGCGACTTCCAGGCCCGCCACGCCGACGACGCCACCGCGGCCATCGCCCGGCTCAAGGAGGCGGCCACGAGCGGCGAGAACGTCTTCGCCGTCCTCATGGACGCCGCCCGGGTGTGCTCGCTGGGCCAGGTCACGGAGGCGTTCTTCGAGGTCGGCGGGCAGTACCGCAGGAACGTCTGAGGCCCGCCGGTCTGCGACGAAGGAGCAGACCGGCGTCGGCCGAGGAGGTCGAGGAGAGCCGACGAGCTCGCACAGCGAAGCAAGCGAGGTCGTGGCACGTCACGAGACCAGGTGAGGTGCTGCCGGGGCTATCCGTGGACGGTCGGCGAGAGTACGGCCAGGGGTCTCGTGACGGTCGCTGAGCGACCTCCTCGACCTCCGACGAATTTTTTTTCGCAGTCGATGTCGAAGGCGGCGTCGGTCGTTCGACGTAGGTTCGAATCACTCACCTACGAGAGAAGAAGGACTGATCGAGATGCCGCGTTTCATGGGACTCGTGCGAATGGAAGAGGGACAGGGCAACCCGCCGCAGGCGCTGTTCGACGCGATGGACGCCTACATCGGGGAGCAGGCGCAGAAGGGCCACTTCCTCGACGGTGGCGGGCTGTTCGGGCTCGAGGACGCCGTGAACTTCGTGGTGCGCACCGGCGAGGTCACCCGGGTCGACGGCCCGTACGCCGAGGCCCGGGAGGCCGTGGGCGGCTGGGCGCTGCTGCAGTACGACACCCTCGAGGAGGCGATCGCCAACCAGGAGGAGTTCGCCGACCTGCACGCCAAGCACTGGCCGGACTGCAAGATGGTCGCCACCCTGCGCCAGATCTCCGACGAGGCGCCCGAGGCCGCCGACGCCTGAGCGCCAGCCGCTCACCGGCACCGCCATGCGGCCGGCCCTAGGGGCGCGTCGCGCCACTAGGCTGGCCGCATGGCCGACGCCACCACCGCCGACACCATCACCGCCACCTGGCGGCAGGAGTCGGCGCGGCTGGTCGGCGCGCTCGCCCGGATGACCCGCGACGTCGACCTGGCCGAGGACCTCGCCCAGGACGCGCTGGTCGCCGCCCTCGAGCAGTGGCCGGCGGTCGGCGTACCCGACAATCCCGGCGCCTGGCTGATGACGACCGCCAAGCGCCGCGGCATCGACCACATCCGGCGCGCCGAGACGCTGCGTCGCAAGACCCAGGAGCTCGGCCACGCGGCACAGGAGGTGAGCCCGATGCCTGACCTGGAGTCGCAGGTGGACCACATCGAGGACGACGTCCTGCGCCTGGTGTTCCTGTGCTGCCACCCCGCGCTGACGCCCGAGTCGCGCGCCGCGCTCACGCTGCGTCTGGTCGGCGGCCTCACCACCGACGAGATCGCCCGCGGCTTCCTCGTGCCGAGCACCACGATGGGCCAGCGGATCTCGCGGGCCAAGAAGACCCTCGCCGAGGCCGGCGCCGAGCTCGAGCTGCCCACCGGCGCCGAGCGCACGCAGCGGCTCGACGACGTGATGGCGGTGGTCTACCTCGTCTTCACGGAGGGGTACGTCGCCACGGCGGGCGACGACTGGACCCGGCCCGACCTCGTGGCGGAGGCGATCCGGCTGGCCCGGCTGTTGGCGGAGCAGGCGCCCGAGGAGCCCGAGGTCCACGGCCTGCAGGCTCTGCTCGAGCTGCAGGGCTCCCGGCTCCCGGCCCGCACCGATGCCGACGGCGCTCCGGTCCTGCTCGACGACCAGGACCGCACCCGCTGGGACGAGCTCCTGATCCGCCGTGGCCTGGCCGCACTGCGCCGGGCCGAGGAGATCGCCGCGCGCGGGGTCCCGGTGGGCCGCTACTACCTGCAGGCCGCGATCGCCGCCGAGCACGCGAAGGCCGGCACCGCCGCGGCGACCGACTGGCCCCGCATCGCCCGCCTCTACGACGTCCTGGCGGCCGCCGCCCCGGGCCCGGTCGTCGAGGTCAACCGCGCCGTGGCTCACGGCAGGGCGGCCGGCCCGGACGCCGGCCTCGTCGTCCTGGCGGCGCTCCCGGACGACGCACTGCGCGACTCCCCGCTCCTGCCGAGCGTGCGCGGCGACCTGCTCGAGCGGGCCGGCCGGCACGCCGAGGCGGCCGAGGAGTTCGACGAGGCGGCCCGTCGTACCCGCAACGGCGACGAGCGGAGCCTGCTGGAGCGCCGCGCGGCGCACGCCCGAAGCACCGGCTGAACCCGGCCGGTCCCGCCCGGTGGAAGTCGCCGGCCGGGTCCCCGCGCGCGGCTGAGACCATCGCGGCGTGCCGTCCGCCACCACGACCGAGGGAACCCGCGTCCAGTTCGCGACCCTCGCCGCCGTCACCGTGCTGACCGGCATCGTGAGCAGCCTCGGCGCCCCGCTGGTGCCGACCGTCGCGAGGGAGCAGGACGTCTCCCTCGCGACGGCGCAGTGGATGCTCACCGCGACCCTGCTCGCCGGCGCGGTCGTGACCCCCGTCCTCGGCCGGCTGGCCACGGGCCGGCTGCGCCGGCCGGTGCTGCTGGCGGGCCTGGTCGCGGTGCTGTGCGGCGCGCTGCTGACCGCGCTCCCGCTCGGGATCGGCACGATGATCGCCGGCCGGACGCTGCAGGGCGTGGGGATGGCGCTGGCGCCGCTGGCGTTCGCGGTCGCCCGCGACCTGTGGTCCGGTCAGGAGCTGCTCGCGAAGCTGGCCGCCCTGTCCGTGGCGTCGGTCAGCAGCGCCGGCCTCGGCTACCCGGCGTCCGCGCTGGTGGCCGAGCACTTCGGCATCGGCGGCGCCTATGTCTTCGGGTCGATCCTGATCGGCGCCACGACGCTCCTCGCGTTCCGTCACCTCCCCGCCTCCCGCGACGGCGAGCCGCAGCCGATCGACGTCGTCGGCGCGCTGCTGCTGTGCACCGGCACGCTCGGCTTCCTGCTCGCGGTCAGCCAGGGCGAGCGCTGGGGATGGGCCGAGCTCCCGACCCTGGCAACCGGCCTCGGCGGGGTCGTCCTGCTCGTCGCATGGATCCGCTGGAGCATCATCGCTCCCCGCCGCGGACGGCCCGTCCTCGTCGACCTCCACCTCGCCGTGCGTCCCGGCGTCCGCGCTCCCAACCTGGTCACCGTCGCCGTCGGGGTCAGCCTCTACGGCCTCTTCACCCTGGTCGTGGTGCTGGTCCAGGCCGACGGCAGCCACGGCTTCGGGCTGCACGCCGGCCTCGCCGCGAGCGGCCTGGTGCTGGTGCCGTACGCCATCGCCGGGATCGTCTCCAACCGGATCGCCCTGCTCGCGGCCCGCCGCATCGGCACCCGGCCACTACTGCCCGCCGGCTGCCTCGTCTTCGGCACGGCGCTGGTCATGCTGACCTGCTGGCACGACACCCTCGGCCAGGCGCTGCTGGCGATGGCCGTCGGCGGTCTCGGCGGCGGCCTCACGTTCTCGTCGATGGCGATCCTGATCGTGCCCAACGTCGACACCGCGGAGACCGGCAGCGCGATGGCCTTCAACCAGCTGCTGCGCTACCTCGGCTTCTCCGTCGGCTCGGCACTGGCCGTCGCCCTGCTGCAGGTGTACGGCGGCGACGCGGCCGCGTTCCGCGCGACCGGCCTGACCATGGCCGCGATCTGCGTGGTCGCCGGCGCGCTCGCGAGCCTGGACCGGGGCGCTACCGCCCGCGCAACGTGACGGACGGCGCCACGCCGTACCGCTCCCGGTAGGAGGCGGCGAAGCGGCCGAGGTGCGCGAACCCCCAGCGGGTCGCGACCTCCGAGACGCTGTCGACACCGCCCGCGAGCAGGTCGGCGTGCACCCGCTCGAGCCGGATCGCGAGCAGCTGCTGGGTCGGCGTACGTCCGAGGTAGCGCTGGAAGCCCTGTTGGAGCCGGCGGATCCCGACCCCGGAGGCGGTGGCGAGCTCGGCGGCGGTCCAGTCGCGGGCCGGGTCGGCCTCCATCGCCTCGACGACGCGGGACACGATCCGCGGCCGGATCGTGCCGCAGCCGGGCTCCTCGGGGAAGCAGGCGGCGACGAAGGCCGCGGTCAGCGTGCCGGCGAGACGGCGGCCCACCCGCTCGTCGCGGACCAGGACCGGGTTGCGCAGCGCCTCGGTGCCGATCGAGCCGAGCAGGCCGATCCAGGCTCGGCCGCCGTCGGTGCGCAGGTCGACCTGGGCGGGCAGCCGGTCGGTGGTGAGGCCGACGAGTGCGGTCACCTCCTCGGCGAGGTAGGCGCGCTCGACCCGCATCCCGACGATCGAGCAGTCGGCGGACCACCGGGTCATCCGGGTGTGCTCGTCGGGCGGGCAGACCGTCGCCTGGCCGTCGAGGGACAGCACGTGGTGGCCGCCGACGTTGGCCTCGAGCACCCCGCTGCGCGGCACGTTGACCGCCCACGCGCCGGGGTGGTCGGACTCGACGGCGACCTCCGAGCCCCAGCCGATCCGGGCCAGGCGGACCGGACCGAGGTCGACGGCACGCAGGTCGGCCGGACCGGCGGGGGTCCGCTTGATCGCCAGGTCGTGGGGGAAGTAGGCCCGCGCGACGGCGTCGGAGAAGTCGCCCAGCTCGTGGGACGACGCGGTCAGGGTTCCGGTCACGCGGCTCACCCCCTTCTCGGTGACGCCCATCACAGTACCGCCGCCGCGTTGTCCGGAAAACGCACCCGATCCACCCCGCTGCGCATTGCGGACAGTCCCTTCGCGGAGCGGATCGCAGCGTCCGTCGTACCGGCCTAGCGTCCCCGTCCACCGACCTGGTCCCCAGGTCGCGAACGACGAGGAGGAGCCATGGACCCGCGCACGCTGCGCTCGACCTTCGGTCGCTTCGCGACCGGCGTCACCGTCATCACCTGCCGCACCCCCGACGGCGCCCACCACGGCGCGACCGTCACCGCCTTCACGCCGATCTCCCTGGACCCGCCGCTGGTCCAGGTGGCGCTGACCCGTACGTCGAGGGCCGCGGCGTACCTCGACGGCGCGTCCTTCGCCGTCAACGTGCTCGCCGCCGACCAGGTCGACGTGGCGATGCACTTCGCGGGGCGCCCGAGCGCGGACCCGCTGCCCTGGTGCGACGGGTCGGTCGCGCCCTCCCTGCGCGGCACCGCGGCCACCATCACCTGCCGCGCGCACCGCACCGACGACGGCGGCGACCACCTGCTGTTCCTCGGCGAGGTGGTCGACGTCGTCAGCACCGACCGTCGTCCGCTGCTCTTCCACGACAGCGCGTTCCACCAGATGGGCCGCCGCTCGTCCGACGTCGTCTGGCTCGGCTGCCAGGACGACCCCCACACCAGCTGGTTCGGCGCGCTCGTGCCGGCCGACACCCACTACTGAGGAGAACCCCGAGATGACCGACACCCTCGCCCCCGAGACCAGCCCCGCCCAGGACGACGGCCCGCCGACCGTCAACCCCGCCGCCGACTCCCCCGCCAACAAGCAGACCAACTTCGCCTCGCGTCCGATGACCGGCGACGAGTACGTCGAGAGCCTGCGTGACGGCCGGGAGATCTACCTGAACGGCGAGCGGGTGAAGGACGTGACGACGCACGCGGCCTTCCGCAACCCGATCCGGATGACCGCCCGCCTGTACGACGCCCTCCACACCGGTCCGCACGTCGACGAGCTCACCGTCCCCACCGACACCGGCAACGGCGGGGTGACGATGCCGTTCTTCAAGACCCCGACCTCGTCGGCCGACCTGCTCAAGGAGCGCGACGCGATCGCGCGCTGGGCGAAGATGACGTGGGGCTGGATGGGTCGCAGCCCCGACTACAAGGCGTCCTTCCTCGGCACGCTGCACGCCAACAAGGAGCTCTACGCGCCCTTCGAGGCCAACGCCGAGCGGTGGTACCGCGAGTCGCAGGAGAAGGTCCTGTACTGGAACCACGCGATCATCAACCCGCCGGTCGACCGCAACCTGCCGCCCGACGAGGTCGGCGACGTCTACATGAAGGTCGAGAAGGAGACCGACGCCGGCCTGGTCGTGTCGGGCGCGAAGGTCGTCGCGACCGGCTCGGCGATCACCAACTACAACTTCATCGCCCACTACGGCCTGCCCATCCGCAAGAAGCAGTTCGCGCTGATCTGCACCGTCCCGATGGACGCGCCGGGCGTGAAGCTGATCTGCCGCACGTCGTACACCCAGCAGGCCGCCCAGAACGGCACGCCGTTCGACTACCCGCTGTCGAGCCGGATGGACGAGAACGACACCATCTTCGTGTTCGACAAGGTGCTGGTGCCCTGGGAGAACGTCTTCATGTACGGCGACGTCGACCGGATCAATGCGTTCTTCCCGCAGTCCGGCTTCCTGCCCCGGTTCACCTTCCAGGGCTGCACCCGGCTCGCGGTCAAGCTCGACTTCATCGCCGGCCTGCTGATCAAGGCCCTCGAGACCACCGGCTCCGGCGACTTCCGCGGCGTACAGACCCGGGTCGGCGAGGTCATCGGCTGGCGCAACCTGTTCTGGTCGCTCACCGAGTCGATGGCCCGCGACCCCGAGCCGTGGGTGGGCGACGCGGTCATCCCGAAGCTGGAGTACGGCCTGACCTACCGGATGTTCATGATCCACGGCTACCCGCGGGTCAAGGAGATCATCGAGCAGGACGTCGCCTCCGGCCTGATCTACCTGCCCTCGGGCGCCGCCGACTTCAAGTCCGCCGAGGTCCGCCCGTACCTCGACAAGTACGTCCGCGGCTCCAACGGCATCACCGCCGTCGACCGGGTCAAGGTGATGAAGGCGCTGTGGGACTCGATCGGCACCGAGTTCGGCGGCCGCCACGAGCTGTACGAGCGCAACTACTCCGGCAACCACGAGAACGTGAAGGCCGAGCTGCTCTTCGCCGCCCAGAACCGCGGCATCGTCGACCAGATGAAGGGCTTCGCCGACGAGTTCCTCGGGGAGTACGACCTCGACGGCTGGACGGTCCCCGACCTGTTCTGACCGACCCGGCTCGAAACTGCTCCGGATCCCCGCCGACCCGGCGCGAAAGTGCTCCGGATCCCCGCCGACCCGGCGCGAACTTCGCGCCGGGTCGGCGTCGTTTCGGCGCACTCTTCTGCCGGGTCGGCGCGAGTCCAGCGCAACTTTCTGCCGGGTCGGCGAGAGACAGGCGCACTTCCGGGCCGGGTCAGCGGCGGGCGGCGGAGGGCGCCTCGCCGTAGCGGCGGCGGTACGCCGCGGCGAACCGGCTGGCGCTGGAGAAGCCCCAGCGGGCGGCGACGTCGCTGACCATCGGCGCCGGCTCGGCAGCGAGGTCGGCGCGGGCTCGGCGCAGCCGGATCTCGAGGAGGTACGCCGACGGGGTGCAGCCCAGCCACTGCTGGAAGGCCTCCTGCAGCCGGCGCACGCTCGTGCCGGCCAGGGCCGCCATCTCGGCGGCGGTCCAGGCCCGGGCGGGGTCGTCGTGCAGCCCCTCGACGACGCGTCGCACGTGCCACGGGCGGGCCGGCGGCCCGGCCCCGTCACCGGAGCGGCACAGGTCGACCAGGCCGGCGACCAGCGCGCCGGCGAGCTGCTGGCGCACCAGGTCGCTGTCGGCGAACAGGTGGGGGTCGTGCAGGTTCGTCGCGAGGCTGGCCACCAGCTGGCGCCACGCCCGGCCGCGGCCCTCGTCGAGCCGCAGCTGGTCCGGCAACAGCTCTCGTACGCCGATCCGGTCGGTGCCGAGCAGCCGCTCGGCCTCCACCTCGAACCAGGCGCTGTCGAACTTCACGCCCAGCACCGTGCAGGTCGCGTCCCAGTGACTGATCAGTGACGGGGAGTCGGCCCGGAAGACGGTGCCCTGCCCGGCGACCGAGGTGACCGCGCCGAGACGGCCCCGGCTCTCGAGGTGTCCGGTGATCGGCAGGTTGACCTCGTAGGCGCCGGGGTAGTCGCAGTCGATCGCGACGTCGGCACCCCAGCCGACCTGGCCGATCATGACCGGCCCCAGGTCGAGGGTGCGTAGCGTCAGCCGCGGCTCGTGGACTCCGCCGACGAGCCGGAGCTCGTGGGGGAAGTAGGCCTCCGCGACGACCCGGGACGCACTCCCCCAGTCACGCGGCGACCGGCCCCGGACCCGCTCGGACACGCTGTGCAATCTACCTGAGACACAGGTCACAAATCGCCCGCGCGATCGGTGCCGGGACCGCGCGATCCGTGTCGCCGCCGTACGCCGGTCGGCCTACCTTCGTCGCACTTCCGCAGCACCAGCACCCTCCCGAGGAGCACCCGATGACCGCCGTTCAGCAGCCGACCACGCCGGACCTCTCCTGGCTGGAGTCGGTCTCGATGTCCCAGCTCGAGCGCAACCCCTACCCGACGTACGAGAGGCTGCGCCGCGAGGCCCCGCTGGCCTTCGTCCCCGTCCTGGGCTCGTACGTCGCCTCGACCGCCGAGATCTGCCGCGAGGTCGCCACCAGCCCCCACTTCGAGGCCGTGATCACGCCCGCCGGCGGCCGCACCTTCGGCCACCCGGCGATCATCGGCGTCAACGGTGACATCCACGCCGACCTGCGCGGCATGGTCGAGCCGCAGCTGCAGCCGGTCGAGGTGGACCGCTGGGTCGACGACCTGGTCCGCCCGATCGCCCGCCGCTACCTCGAGGCCTTCGAGGACGCCGGGCGCGCCGAGCTGGTGGGCGAGTACTGCGAGCCGGTCAGCGTGCGCTCGCTCGGCGACCTCCTCGGCCTGCAGTCGGTCTCCTCCGACCAGCTGCGCGACTGGTTCCACAAGCTGAGCCGCTCGTTCACCAACGCCGGCGTCGACGAGAACGGCGAGTTCCTCGACCCCGAGGGCTTCCGCGAGGGCGACGAGGCGAAGGCGGAGATCCGCGCGACCGTCGACCCGCTGATCGACCGGTGGATCGCCGAGCCCGCGGAGACCGCCATCTCGCACTGGCTGCACGACGGGATGCCGCCCGGCCAGACCCGCGAGCGCGAGTACGTCTACCCCACGATCTACGTCTACCTGCTCGGCGCCATGCAGGAGCCGGGCCACGGCCTGGCCTCCACCCTGGTCGGTCTGTTCAGCCGCCCCGAGCAGCTCGAGGAGGTCGTCGACGACCCGACGCTGATCCCGCGCGCGATCTCGGAGGGAATGCGCTGGACCTCACCGATCTGGTCGGCCACGGCGCGGATCTCCACCCGCGAGGTCACCGTCGCGGGCGTCGACCTGCCGGCCGGGACGCCCGTGATCCTGTCGTACGGCGCCGCCAACCACGACACCGGCAGGTACGACGCCCCGACCGAGTTCGACCTGCACCGTCCACCGCTGCCGCACCTCGCGTTCGGTGCCGGCAACCACGCCTGCGCGGGCATCTACTACGCCAACCAGGTGATGCGGATCGCGATGGAGGAGCTGCTCGAGGCGATCCCGAACCTGGAGCGCGACACGTCCGAGGACGTCGAGTTCTGGGGGTGGGGCTTCCGCGGCCCGACCTCGCTGCACTGCACCTGGGAGGTGTGAGGTGACGATCACCGTCGGCGAGCGCCGGGTGGAGGGCGCCGCCGACCAGACGGTCCTCGAGGCGCTGCTGCGCGCCGGGGTGTGGATGCCGAACTCCTGCAACCAGGGCACCTGCGGCACCTGCAAGCTGCAGGTGGTGTCCGGCGAGGTCGACCACCGCGACTCCCCGCTCGACACCCTCACCGCGGACGAGCGGGAGGCAGGGCTGGCGCTGGCCTGCCAGGCCCGCCCCTGCGGCGACACCGAGGTGGCGCTGCGCGGCGCGGACACCGGCCGGACCACGCACCCGCTTCGGGACCTGACCGCCACCGTGACCGCCGTCGAGGACATCGCCCGCGACACCCGCCGGATCCTGCTCGGGCTCGACGAGCCGCTGGCCTTCAGCGCCGGACAGTACGTCGAGCTGGTGGTTCCCGGCAGCGGCGAGCGCCGTCAGTACTCGCTGGCCAACACGGCCGAGGAGGACAAGGTCCTCGAGCTCCACGTACGCCGGGTGCCGGACGGGATCGCCAGCGACCGCTGGCTCTTCGGCTCCGTCGCCGTCGGCGACCGGGTCGAGGCGATCGGCCCGCTGGGCGACTTCCACGTGCCCGGCCCGGAGGCCGACGAGGGCGAGCCGATGGTGCTGATCGGCGGCGGGACCGGGCTGGCGCCCCTGGTCGGCATCGTCCGTACCGCGCTCGCACGCCACCCCCAGCGCGAGGTGGTGCTCTACCACGGGGTCCGTGGCAGCGCCGACCTCTACGACCTGGCCCGGTTCGACGAGCTCGCGGCCGCCCACCCGGGCTTCCGGTTCGTCCCCGTCCTGTCAGACGAGCCCGACGACGCCCGCACGTCGTACCGCGGCGGCTTCCCGACCGACGTCTTCGTCGACGACGTGGCCAGCGCCCGCGGCTGGTCCGGCTGGCTGTGCGGTCCTGCGCCGATGGTCGAGGCCGGTGTGCGAGCGTTCAAGCGGCGCCGGATGGCCCCGCGCCTGATCCACCGCGAGAAGTTCACCCCCGCCGACAGCGCCCAGGAGGCCTGAGATGCCCACCTTGACCGTGCTCTACGGAACCCCGAGCGACCCCGAGGCCTTCCGCCGCCACTACGAGGAGGTCCACGCCCCGCTCGCGCGAGCGCTGCCGGGAGCCACCGCGCTGCGGTACTCGCTCGCCGTCGAGACCCTGGCCGGCGACGTGCCGGTGTTCGCCAGCTTCCACGCGGAGTTCCCGAACAGGGAGGCGCTGGACGCGGCGCTCGCCTCGCCCGAGGGCCAGGCGGCTCAGGCCGACGTGCCGGCGTTCGCCAGCGGCGGGGTGACCATCCTGGTCGAGGGCGACTGAGGTCGCACCGGGCTGAGCACGGCATTCACGACACCCGCCGCGACGACCACGAGGGCGGCCAGGATCGGCATGAACACCGCGGCCGAGGTGCCGAACCGGTCGGCCAGGTTGCCGGTGACGGCCGAGGCGAGCGACTGGCCGACGATGACGGCGGAGCCGAGGATCGTCATCACCGTCGCGGAACGGCCGGCCGGGCTGCGCAGGGCGCCGAGGCTGTACTGGGTCACCATCGTCGGGCCGATGCCGCAGCCGATGAGCAGCAGCACCGCGCACATCGCCGCGACCGACGAGACCAACGGCAGCAGCGCGGCGCCGGCGAGCATCGTCGTACCGAAGACGAGCCAGCGGGCGCGCAGCGAGAACGCGGCGGGGAACAGGGCCACGCCGAGAGCCAGGATCGCGGAGCCGATGCCCATCACGCCGTACACCAGGCCGGCGGACTCCGCTCCGCCGTGCTCGGCCATGAACGAGGTCAGCGAGGTCAGCATCGAGCCGAAGAACAGCCCGACGCCGAAGATTCCCGCGACCACGGCCAGCAGCGCGGGCCGGGCGATCTCGCGGGCCGGTGCGGGCGGGGCGGCCTGCTCGTCGGCACCGGCTGCGGCGAGCGCCGAGGGGTGCAGCGCGAAGGCGGTCACGAACACCAGCGTGAGCAGGGCCGCGCCGGCGACCGGCGCCCACGGGTCGAGCGTCGTACCGAGCAGGCCGACCACGAACGGACCGACGATGAACACGATCTCGTCGGCGGCCGACTCGTAGGCCATGGTCGCGTCGAAGGTGCGCGAACGACGACCGGGCGCGATCCGGGCGCCGATGATCTGGACCAGGCGGCTGCGCGACATCGGCGCGATCTGCGGGGCGCTGGCGCCGACGACGTACGCCACCGCGAGAACGGCCGCGGCGGGCAGCGGGCTGTAGACCACCCAGGCCATCAGGCCGAGCGCCGTCGTCGACACGACACCGCTGGCCAGCAGCACCCGGCGCTGGCCGAACCGGTCGGCGGCCGCGCCGAGCAGTGGCCCGACGGTCGCGGCGCCGAGGCCCACCACCGCGGAGTTGAGCCCGCCGAAGGCGAGCGAGTCGCGACCGGCGACGACCAGCGTCAGCACGCCGACGACCATCATCGCGTAGGGCAGGCGCGCGACGAGCGCGATCGGGAAGTACGACGCTCCGGCGGCCCGCACCAGCGTCGGGGAGTGATCAGGCATGTCCTTCGTCCAAGGGGTCGGGTGCCGCCTTGGACCGCCGGTCGAGCCGGCGCGAGGTAGATACACGCAGTGGATCTGGTGCACCCATGGTACGACCGCGTGTCGGGCGCCGCCCAATCATCGGCCGGGTTCAGTAGGGCATGGCCGCCGGCGCCGTGCCGTCGCGAGCGTCACGTCCGGCCGATCTGGCAAGGCGGGGGCGCGACGGCATGCTGGGCGCACGTCGAGCGTCCCCAACGCAGCCAGATCGAGTCGGACGTGGCGCGTAGCAGGCGCGGGGCCGACGGCCATGCCCTAGGGTCCGGGGCATGAGCACGCAGCCGACGTATGACCAGCTCGCCACCCTTCCGGCCTTCGCGGTCCAGCCGGTCCCCAGCGCGTTCGAGGACAGCAACGGCTTCCTCAACGTGCGCCACTACCTCGGCATCGGCAGCGAGGGCCTCGACGAGTCGCTCTACGACATCGGGATCCCGTTCAACTGGCCCGTGCTCAGCGGCTTCGCGTGCCTCTCGGCGGAGCACCACCTGACCTACCTGCACGAGCTGAGGACCGGCGACCAGATGTCGGTCCGGGTGCGCCTGCTCGGGCGCTCCGAGCGGGCCGCCCACGCTCTGGTGTTCGTGCTCGACGACACCAACCAGCGGGTGGCGTGCGTGTTCGAGGAGATCTTCCTCTGCGTCGAGATCGCCGATCGCCGCACCGCCCCCTGGCCGGCCGACATCGCCGCGGGCCTCGACAAGCGGGTCGCCGAGCACGCCGGCATCGAGTGGGAGCCGGTGACTTCGGGGTGTCTCGAGCTGCGTTAGTTCGGCGCTCGCTCCGCTCGCGCATGTCGCGCCGCTCGGCCTCACCCGACCCGCATCGGTAGTCTCCGTTCCGTGAGCGACCTGCCCGTCCTGACGGCCGAGGAGCGGCGCGTGCTGGGGAGCCTCCTGGAGAAGGAGGTGACGGTCCCGGCGTCGTACCCGATGACCGTGGGCGCCGTCCGCACCGCCTGCAACCAGCAGAGCAGCCGCGAGCCCGTCGTGGAGTACGACGACGAGCTCGTGCACCGCACGCTGCGCGAGCTCAAGCAGCGCGATCTGGTCGCGGTCACGTGGGACGACCGCGGCCGGCGCACCCTGAAGTACCTCCAGCGGCTCGCGGTGCTGCTCGACCTCGCCGAGGACGAACGAGCCCTGATCACCGTCCTGCTGCTGCGCGGGCCTCAGCCCCCGGGCGCCCTGCGGACGCGCACCGAGCGGCTGCACGCCTTCCCCGACCGCGACGCCGTCGAGGCGTGCCTGCAGCAGCTGGCCGCGCGCGAGACCCCGCTGGTCCAGGCGCTGCCGAGGCAGCCACGTGAGCAGGACGCCCGCTGGATCCACCTCCTCGGGCCCGCCGACCACCCGTCCGGCGCGTCCGGCGCATCCGGCGGGTCCGGTCCCGGCGGTACGGCCGCCGCGGCCGTCGACCGCGACGCGGTCCTCGCCGGCGGCGCCGAGGCCAGGGACGCGAAGGTGCGGGCGGCCTACGCCGCCGTTGCGACGGCGTACGCCGATGCCTTGGCCGACGAGCTCGACGCCCTTCCCTTCGAGCGCTGGCTGCTCGACCGGGTCGCCGCGCACGCCGGCACCGACCCGGTCGTCGAGGTCGGGTGCGGACCCGGGCACGTCACGGCGTACCTCGCCGAGGCCGGCGCCGACGCGACCGGGCTCGACCTGACACCGGAGATGGTGACGCAGGCGCGCGAGCGCTACCCGGACGGGGTCTACGATGTCGGCGACCTGCGCACCCTGATGCGCCCGGTCAACGGCTCTGGATGGGCGGCCGTCCTGGGCTGGTACTCCCTGATCCACCTCGCTGCCTCCGAGCTGCCCGCGGCGCTCGACGCCCTGACCCGGCCGCTGAGCCCTGGCGGGCTCCTGGTGCTCGCCCTCCACGCCGGCGCGGAGGTGCGCCACCACGACACCTGGTTCGACCAGGCGGTCGACCTCGACGTGGTCCTCCACGAGCCGGCCGATGTCGTCACGCTCGTCGAGAAGGCCGGGCTCGTCGGCGTCGAGTGGTACCGGCGCGGGCCGGTGCTCGCTCGCGGCGAGACCACCGAGCGGCTGTACGTGGTGGCCCGCAAGCCCCGTTGAGGGACTGCTCCAGCTACTCCTGCTCGGAGAGGACCCGGATGCTGGGCAGCTGCGCGAGCCCGTTGACGACCACCGAGAAGACGAGCAGGGCGACCGCCCAGTCCTCGTGACCGGCGTCCCACAGTGCCAGGCAGGCGAGCCCGAACACGACGACCTTGGCCAGCGGGCGGACCAGCGGGCCGCCGTACGGCGCCTTCGGCGAGGCCAGGAGGAACCAGACGGTCATCGCCAGCAGGGGCAGCAGCCACACGAGCAGCCACCGCGGGCTGCGGTCCCAGCCCCAGACCCCGAACGCCGCCACCGCGAGCAGCTCGTCGACGAAGACCAGGGCCAGGACCGACCACCCGAAGATCGCGTTCACGCGCCGATCATGGCGCGTGATGGCGACTACTTCCAGACCCGCACCCAGTCGACGGCGGTCGTCGCCGAGGTGGGCGTCTGGTCGGTGATGGCGTTCCAGCCGCCGCCGAAGACCTGGGTGAGGACGACGTAGAACGGCTGGTCGAACGGCTGCGGCGCCACCAACGGCGCGGCCGGCGTCCAGGAGTGGGTGAAGCAGACCCGGTCGTCGTAGAGGAAGCGCATCGAGGTCGGCGTCCACTCGACGGCGTAGCGGTGGAACTGGGTGCCGGCGCTCGGCATCGGACAGTTGTAGCCGGTGCTCTTCCAGGGGTCCTCACCGGCGTAGTGGACCGACGGGTAGACGTTCTCGGCGCCGCCGCTGAACCACTCCGCGACGTCGATCTCGCCGGAGTTCGGCCAGGCGCCATAGGTGAACTTCTGGGGGTAGAGCCACAGCGCGGAGTGGATGCCCTGGATGGCTGTGTCCGGCAGCTTCGCGCGGAACTCGAAGCGGCCGTAGGTCTGCGCGAACAGGCCCCAGGTGGCGATCGTCGCGGCGGTGCGGTCCGACGTGTAGTCGCCGTACGGGCTGTGACACACGAAGGGCTCGGCCTCCTTGCGCGAGGTCAGGAAGACCTGGCCGGAGCCCACGCTCACGTTGTCGGGGTCGTCGACGTAGCAGCCGCTCTGACCGGCGTGGAACCCGCTCAGCGAGGTGTCCTGGACCACCCACTTCGACCGGTCGAGGGCGGTGCCGCTGAAGTCGTCCTCGAAGGTGCACGTGTAGCGCCCGCCGCCGGGCCTGGCCGGCCGTTCGCCGCCGCAGGCGCCCTTGCTGAGCGCCGACACACCGGCCGCGGGTGCCGCAGCGGTGGGGCCGGCGGTCACCGGGGCGAGTGCGGCGACGGCGGCAGTCGCCGCGCCGAGGGCACACAGAAGTCGGAATCGGAGCATGGTGGACCTTTCTCTCCCCCCAGTGCGATCCGGTCAGCCCCATCGGGCTGCCCATGTTCGAGCCGGATCGCGAAGATCGAGCCGATCCTTGCGTATAGAACCTGTTACTGGCTAGGGGCGAGGGTCCGATCGGGGTGGCCCGAAGGAGCCATCACCGGTCCGCCGCCTGGTCAGCACGGACTACGGTGAGCCCGTGATCAGGCCCCTCGTCGACGATCTCGGCGCTCCGGTGCCACTCCCCGGTCCCGCGCGCCGGGTCGTCTCCCTCGTGCCCTCGATCACCGAGGCGATCGCCACCGACGCGGCCGAGCGGCTGGTCGGCGCGACCGACTGGTGCACCCACCCCGCGGACCTCGCCGTCACCCGGGTACGCGGCACCAAGAACCCCGACCTCGCCGCGATCCGCGCCCTCGCCCCGGACCTGGTGGTGGCGAACCAGGAGGAGAACCGCGAGCTCGACGTACGCCGCCTGCGCGAGGCCGGCGTGGCCGTGTGGGTCACCGCGATCGAGACGGTGCCGCAGGCGCTCGCCTCCCTGGCCCGGTTGTACGGCGAAGCCCTCGGGCTCGCTGCTCCTGCGTGGCTGACCCGCGCCGGAGAGCTCTGGTCCGACCCGCCCCTGACAGCGCGCGGGCGGGTCGCGGTCCCCGTGTGGCGCGACCCGTGGATGGTCGTCGGCCCGCGGACCTACACCAGCGACCTGCTGGCCCGGCTCGGCTGGCGCAACGCGTACGACGCCGGGGGCACCGGCGCCGACCGCTACCCCAAGGTCGACCTGGCCGACCTCGACCGCGATGACCTCGACCTGATCCTGCTGCCCGACGAGCCCTATGTGTTCACGCACGACGACGGGCCCGAGGCGTTCACCCGGGTCCCGACGCGGCTGGTGTCGGGGCGGCTGCTGACCTGGTACGGGCCGGCGATGGTCGAGGCGCACGAGACTCTGTCAGGCTGAGCGCGTGCGGATCCTGCTGCTGGTCCTCGTCCTGGTCGTGGTCGGGTGCGTCGCCCTGCCGCTGAGCGCCCTCGTCCTCGACGGCACCGACACCGGGGAGAACCTGATCGTGCCGGCGCAGGTGCTCGTGACCGCCGCGGTCGGCGCGGCCATCGGCCGCCTCCTGCTCGGCCCCTCGGCACAGCGGCCGGCGCTCACCGGCGCCGGGCTCGGCATCCTGGGCGCGCTGGTCGGGGTCGCCGTGTTCTTCCTTCTGCTGAACGGCTTCGACGGCGCCTGACCATCAGCGCACTGTCGCGCGGCTCACAGGCCCGGTCACCAACTCGTAACCGTCGCGCGGCCGACCCGAAACCTGCGGCCCACAGGCTGGATCCATGACCAAGACGACCTCTCCTGAGACCCAGATCGCAGGGCGTCACCTCGAGCCCGTCGAGGACCTCGACGCCGTGGACCGCTCACTCGCCCGCCGCGCCGCCCTGCGCGACCGCCATGCCCACGGACTCTCGCGCCTGATGGACGAGCGCACCGACCTGCGCGGAGTGCACCCACTCGCCGACTTCGTCGACGACGCCATCCGCTGGTCGGCCTGACCGGCGCTCCTCGACCGCCTTCCCCGGACCGCCGGGCGGCTCCTCACGCAGGAGCCGCCCGGCGGTGTTCGTCAGGGACCTCGGGACGTCAGCGGCGCCGGCGCGCCGTACCGAACATGCCGCGGGCGATCTCGGCGGCCGCGGTGCGCATGAACTGCTTGAACGCCGAGGACTTCACGACGTCCTTGACGATCTCGCCGGCCGCGTTGCCGTCGTCCTTCTTCGCCTTCGGGGCGGCCTTCTCCTTCGCGTCGGCCTTGTCGGCCTTCTCGCCGGCCTCCGCCTTCGCGCCCTCCTCGAGCTTCTTGGCGAGCATCTCGCGGGCCGACTCGCGGTCGACGACCTCGGCGTACTTCGCCTGACGGGGGCTGGCCTTGACCGTGGCCTCCATCGACGCAGCAGCGCTGGGCGCCATCAGCGACTCGGGCGCGCGCAGCCGGGTCCAGGCGACCGGCGTCGGTGCACCCTTCTCGCCCATCACGGTCACGATCGCCTCGCCGATGCCGAGGGTCGTGATCACCTCGCCGAGGTCGTCGTACGCGCTCTTGGGATAGGTGTTGACGGTCGCCTTGAGCGCCTTCGCGTCGTTGGGGGTGTGGGCGCGCAGCTGGTGCTGGATCCGGGATCCGAGCTGGGCCAGCACGTCGTCGGGTACGTCGGTCGGGCTCTGCGTCACGAAGAAGACGCCGACGCCCTTGGACCGGATCAGCCGCACGGTCTGGGCGATCGACTCCAGGAACGGCTTGGACGCGTCCTTGAACAGCAGGTGCGCCTCGTCGAAGAAGAAGACCAGCTTGGGCTGGTCGACGTCGCCGACCTCGGGCAGGTCGTGGAACAGGTCGGCCAGCAGCCACATCAGGAAGGTGGAGAAGATCGCCGGCCGGTCCTGCAGGTTCGGCAGCTCGACCAGGTTGACCAGGCCGCGTCCGTCGGACGCCTGCTGGAGCAGGTCGGCGGAGTCGAACTCCGGCTCGCCGAAGAACGCCTCGGCGCCCTGGTCGGCGAACGCGATCAGCTCGCGCAGGATCACGCCCGCGGTCGCCGACGACAGGCCGCCGAGGTCCTTGAGGTCGGGCTTGCCCTCGTCGCTGGTGAGGTGCTGGACGACGGCGCGCAGGTCCTGCAGGTCGAGCAGCGGCAGGCCCTGCTTGTCGGCGTAGTGGAACACCAGGCCGAGGCTGGACTCCTGGGTGTCGTTGAGGCCGAGCACCCGGCTGAGCAGGATCGGGCCGAAGGACGACACGGTCACCCGAATCGGGATGCCGATGCCCTGCCCGCCGAGCGCGTAGTACTCCACCGGGAAGGCCGTCGCCTTCCAGTCCTGCCCCACCGACCTGGTGCGGGCGAGGAGCTTGTCGCTGGACTCACCGGCGGTGGCGATGCCGGAGAGGTCGCCCTTGATGTCGGCCGCGAAGACGGGTACGCCGGCAGCGGAGAGCTGCTCGGCCATCAGCTGGAGGGTCTTGGTCTTGCCGGTACCCGTCGCACCGGCCACCAGGCCGTGCCGGTTGAGCATCGCCAGCGGGATCCGGATGGTGCTGCCGGAGAGCTGGTCGGGGCCGGTCATCAGGCCGCCGAGCTCGAGCGCGGGACCCTCGAAGGCGTACCCGGGGGCGATCGCCTCCTCGATCGGGCTCTTCGCGGCGGGTGCGGGGGCTGCGGGTGCTGCGGGTGCTGCGGGGGCTGCGGTGTCAGGTGCTGCGTCGGGAGTGGGCGTCTGCTCCTGCGTCATGCCGGAACTCTAGGCCGAACACGCCGTCGCAGTCAGGCGCGGCCTCGCCCCGTAGACTCCGAAGCCGTGATCTTCAAGCGTGTGGGGGTCGGGCGTCCCTACCCCGACCACGGCCTCACCTCCAAGGGGTGGGCCGCCGTGCCCCCGCGCCAGGTCCGCCTCGACCAGCTGGTCACGACCAAGGACACGCTGCAGCTCTCGTCGCTGCTCGACGAGGACTCCACCTTCTTCGGCGATCTCTTCGCCCACGTCGTGCTGTGGCGCGGCGACTACTACCTCGAGGACGGGCTGCACCGCGCGCTGCGGGCCGCCCTGCAGCAGCGCAACGTGCTCCACGCGCGCGTGATCCGGATGGAGGGCTGAGCGCCCGATGAATGGTCTCGACGTCAAGGCGGGCAGCCGCTCGGCGGTGACCCTGGGGGCGCTGGCAGTGGTCTTCGTCGCCAGCGCGGCGTGGGGCTGGGCCAAGGTGACCCAGCCGTTCCCCGAGAAGGTCGAGGCCGCGCCCTGCACCTCCACCCTGATCCCCAAGGGCGACGACCTCGCGCCGCCCCAGGTGATGGTCACCGTGCTCAACGGCGGCGGGCCCAACGGCCTGGCGGGCACGACCATGGACAAGCTGGTCGGCTTCGGCTTCGCCAAGGGCGACACCGGCAACGCCCCCGACACCGACGGCACGGTGGCCGCGCAGGTGTGGTCGGACGACCCCGGCGACCCCGCGGCGATCCTGCTGGCGTCGTACCTCGGCAGCGACGTCGACATCGTCGACCAGCCGTCCGGCTACCCCGGCGTGACGATCGTGGTCGGCAAGCGGTTCAAGGGCGTCGTCGAGGGGCACCCGACGGTGACCGCGCGCAAGGACGCCTACGTCTGCACGCCGCCGCTCAGCAGCCAGCCCGAGGACCCCAGCTGATCAGTCCCCGAGCCACTGCGCGAGCCGGCCACCCTGGCTGACCTGGCGCAGCCGGTTCTCGGTGGCCTCGCGCAGCTTGCGGGGGGTGACGACGATGAGGTCGTCGCCGTGGCGCAGGACGGTACGACGCTCGGGCACCATGGTGCGCCCCTCGCGCACGACCATCGACACGTTGGCGCCCACCGGCAGCCGCAGCTCGCCGACCTCGACGCCGTGCAGCTTCGAGACCGGGCTGATCGTGATCTGGAGCAGGTCCGCGGCGACCCGGTCGAGCGGCGCCGCCTCGACCTCGATGCCGCGCGGCTCCGAGCGGCGGGCGACCCGCAGCAGCCGGGCGGTCAGCGGCAGCGACGGCGCGGTGATGAGGGTGTCGAGGACGACGAGCACGAAGACGATGTCGAAGAGCCGGGTGGCCCCGTCGACCCCCTCGGCGAGCGGGATCGTGGCCAGGACGATGGGGACCGCGCCGCGCAGCCCGGCCCAGGAGATGAAGCCGAGCTCGGCCCACCTCATGGGCCGTACGACGGCACTCACCACGACCGAGAGCGGCCGCGCCACGAAGGTCAGGATGCTGCCCGCGACGACGGCCATCCCGATGACCTCCCAGGTCAGCCGGGCCGGCGAGAGCAGCAGGCCGAGCATGACGAACAGCCCGATCTGGGCCAACCAGGCCAGGCCCTCCACGAACGAGCGGGTGGCGACGCGGTGCGGCAGCTCGGCGTTGCCGAGGACGAGCGCGGCCACGTAGACCGCGGCGAACCCGCTGGCGTGCACGGCCGCGGCGCCGCCGTACCCGATCAGGGTCAGGCAGAGCACCGCGATCGGGTAGAGGCCGGACGACGGCAGGGCCGCGCGGCGCATCACCCAGGCGCCGCCGAAGCCGGCCGCGAGGCCGAACGCGACGCCGGCGACGAGCTCGTAGACGACGATGCCGGTGGTGCCGAGCAGGCCGTGCTCGCCGACCGCGCCGGACGAGACGAGGGTGACCAGGACGACGGTCGGGGCGTCGTTGAGGCCGGACTCGGCCTCCAGCGTGCCGGTGATCCGCTTCGGCAGGGGCACGACGCGCAGCACCGAGAAGACGGCCGCGGCGTCGGTCGGCGAGCAGACCGCGCCGAGCAGGATCGACAGCTGCCACGACAGCCCGAGCAGGAAGTGCGCGCCGACGGCGACGATGGCGATCGACACGAGCACGCCGAGCGTCGCCAGGGACAGACCCATCCGCATCGCGGGGCGGGCGTCGCGCCAGCTCGTGGTGAGACCACCCTCGGCGAGGATGACGGCGAGGGCGCCGAACCCGATCGCGTGGGCGACCTGCGCGTCGCTGAAGTTGATGCCGAGTCCCGCGTCGCCCAGGGCGACGCCCATGAGCAGGTAGACCAGGAGGCTGGGGAGCCCGATCCCCGACGACATCCGCACTGCCAGCACGGCCAGGAACGTGACCCCGGCGCCGATCAGCAGGAACGTGTCGAGCTGGTGGACGTCGAAGGTCAAGAGTCACTCGGCTTTCGTCGGGTGGCGGAGGCCTAGTCTATCGGTAGAACATGTTCTAGATTTCAGCCGTGGCATCTGCAACCCCCAACGCTCCGGCCGGCCTGACCCTTCCCGACGTCCTCCCGGCCACCGTGCTGGCCGACGCCGAGCACTACGACGTCGTCGTGGTGGGCTTCGGCATCGCCGGCGGCTGCGCCGCACTCGAGGCCGCCCGCGCCGGCGCCCGGGTGCTGCTGCTCGAGCGGGCCGCGGTGCACGGCGGCACGTCGTCCATGTCGGGCGGGCACTTCTACCTCGGCGGCGGTACGGCGGTCCAGCGCGCCACCGGCCACGACGACTCGGTCGAGGCGATGGTCGGCTACCTGATGGCCTCGACCAAGGACCCGGACGAGGTCAAGATCCGTGCCTACTGCGAGGGATCGGTCGCGCACTTCGACTGGCTGGAGTCCCTGGGTTTTGAGTTCGAGCGCTCGTACTTCCCCGGCAAGGCCGTGATCCAGCCGGGCACCCAGGGGCTGATGTTCACCGGCAACGAGAAGTTGTGGCCCTTCCGCGACCAGGTCGCGCCCGCGCCGCGCGGCCACAAGGTGCCGGTGCCGGGCGACACCGAGGGCACCAGGATCGTGATGGACCTGCTGCGCACCGCGGTCGAGGAGGCCGGCGTCGAGGTCCGCTACGAGACCGGCGCGAGCAACCTCGTCGTCGACGGCTCGCCCACGTCGGGGCGCGTCGTCGGCGTGGGCTGGCGCTCCTTCGACCAGCACGGCGTGGTCTCCGCCGGCGGCGTGGTCATCGCTGCCGGCGGGTTCGTGATGAACCCCGACATGGTCGCCCGCTACACGCCCGCGCTGGGCTCGAAGCTGTTCACCCTCGGCTCGACGTACGACGACGGGCTCGGCATCCGCCTCGGCGAGTCCGTCGGCGCGGCGCTGGAGAACATGGAGGAGCCGTTCATCACCGCGCCCTTCTACCCGCCGTCGTCGCGCTGCAAGGGGATCATCGTCAACAAGGACGGCGAGCGCTTCGTGGCGGAGGACAGCTACCACGCGCGGACGTCGTACCACGTGCTCCAGCAGCCGGATGCCATCGCGTACCTCATCGTCGACAGTGAGCACCTCGGCGAGGACCACATGCCGCTGGTGCCGCTCAAGGACGGCTTCGAGACCCTCGAGGAGATGGAGTCCGGCCTCGGCATGCCCGCCGGCACGCTGGTCAAGACGATCGAGACCTACAACGAGAACGCCGCCCACGGCGAGGACCCCGACTTCCACAAGCACCCCGACTGGATCGCCCCGCAGACCGCCGGCCCCTGGGCCGTGCTGGACCTCTCGCTGGGCGTCGCGCTGTACGCCGGCTTCACCATCGGCGGGATGGCGACCACCGTCGACGGCGAGGTACGTCGTACCGACGGCTCGGTCGTCCCCGGCCTGTACGCCGCCGGCGCCTGCGCGTCGAACATCGCCCAGGACGGCGCCGGCTACTGCTCCGGCACCCAGCTCGGCGAGGGGTCGTTCTTCGGCCGCCGGGCTGGGCGGCACGCCGCCACCCGCTGACCCGGCTCGAACGGGCTCCTGAGATCCGCCGACCCGGCTCGAAGTAGCTCGCAGATCACGTCGACCCGGCAGAAAGTGTGCGCACGCCCGAACACTTTCTGCCGGGTCGGCGCGGTTCGGAGGACACTTTCTGCCGGGTCGGCGCGATTCGGAGGACACTTTGTGCCGGGTCGGCGCAAGCGAGAGGTCCAAGCCCGGCCCGCGCCGCCTCGACCGTGCCGCGCGCCCGATAGATTGCAGCCCGTGTCCGGCATCGCTCAGCAGCTCCAGCGCCACGGAGCGGGCGACGTCAGCGACGACGCCGCGGTCCTCGGCGCATACTCCTCCGACGCCTCGCTCTACCGAATCCCGCCCGTCGCCGTCGCGTTCCCACGCTCGGCCGACGAGGTGGCCGCGGTACTGGCAGCGGCGCGTGCGGAGGGGCTGACGGTCACGGCACGCGGCGCGGGTACGTCGGTCGCGGGCAACGCGATCGGGCCCGGCGTGGTCGTGGACTTCAGCCGGCACATGGACCAGATCGTGTCGATCGACGCCGAGGCCGAGACCGCGGTGGTGCAGCCGGGCGTGGTCCAGGCGGTGCTGCAGAGGGCGGCGGCGCCGTACGGCCTGAAGTTCGGGCCGGACCCCTCGACCAGCACCCGCTGCACCATCGGCGGGATGATCGGCAACGATGCGTGCGGGGCGCGGTCGCTGGCGTACGGCCGGACGTCGCACAACGTGCGCGCGGTGCGGGCGCTGCTCGCGGACGGGTCCGGGCTGACGACGGGGTACGACGCCGCCGGCGCGCCGGTGGCGACGGCGGACGGGAGCGACGTCGTCGAGCGGCTGCGGAAGGTCGTCGCGGGCGACCTCGCGACCGTGCGGACCGAGTTCGGCACCTTCGGGCGGCACGTGTCCGGCATCGCGCTCGACCACCTCGCGCCGGAGCGCGGCTTCGACCTCACCCGCACCCTGGTCGGCTCCGAGGGCACGCTGGCCGTGCTCACCGAGGCGACGGTCCGGCTGGTCCGGGCACCGAAGGCCGCGATCATGGTGGTGCTCGGCTTCCCCGACTTCCCGACGGCCGGCTTCGCGACGCCGGAGGTGCTCGCCTTCGAGCCGTCCGCCTGCGAGGGCCTGGACCGGCGCATCGTCGAGGTGATCCGCGAGCGGCGCGGCGAGAACGCGGTGCCGCCGCTGCCGGCCGGTGACGCGTGGATGTTCGTCGAGCTGTCGGGCACCGACCCCGACGACGTACGGCGCCGCGCGGACCTCCTGGCCGCCGCCGGCCTCGGCGTCTCGGCGCAGGTGATCGACGACCCCCGGACGGCCGACCGGCTCTGGAAGATCCGCGCCGACGGCGCCGGTCTCGCCGGGCGCGCGCCCTCGGGCAAGCCCGCGTGGGCCGGCTGGGAGGACGCCGCCGTACCGCCGGACCGGCTCGGCACCTACCTGACCTCGTTCGAGGACCTGCTCGCGCGGCACGAGCTGACCGCGATGCCCTTCGGGCACTTCGGCGAGGGCTGCATCCACGTGCGGATGGACTTCCCGTTCGACCGGCCCGACGGGGCCGAGGCGTTCCACGCGTTCCTCGAGGACGCCGCCGACCTGGTCACCTCGCTCGGCGGCTCGCTGTCCGGCGAGCACGGCGACGGACGCGCGCGCAGTGACCTGCTGCCGCGGATGTACTCCCCCGCCGCGCTGTCCCTGATGGCCGCCGTCAAGGACGTCTTCGACCCGACCCGCATGCTCAACCCGGGCATCCTCGTCGAGGCCGCCTCGAGCGCGGCCGACCTTCGCTACTCGGCCTCGTCCAGACTCACCAAGGGGCTGGCGCTCGCGTACTCCTCCGACGGCGGCGACTTCGGCCAGGCCGTGCACCGCTGCACCGGCGTGGGCAAGTGCCGCGCCGACAACAGCGGCTCGGGCGGCGTGATGTGCCCGTCGTACCAGGCGACGCGCGAGGAGATCCACTCCACCCGCGGCCGGGCACGGCTGCTGCAGGAGATCGTCAACGGGTCGAGTACGACGACGTGGAGCTCGCCCGAGGTGCACGAGGCGCTCGACCTGTGCCTGTCGTGCAAGGGATGCGCGTCGGACTGCCCGACCGGGACCGACATGGCGTCGTACAAGGCCGAGGTGCTGCACCAGACCTACAAGCGCAAGCTGCGCCCGCGGTCGCACTACTCCGTCGGCTGGCTGCCCAGGTGGGCCAAGGTCGGCTCCGCGATGCCGCGCTTCGCGAACAGGTCGATGGACCTCGCGCCACTGCGGAAGATCGCGCTGAAGGCGGCCGGGGTCGACACGCGTCGGCGGATGCCGGCGTTCGCGCGACGGACCTTCCGGCGCTCGTTCGCGGGCGCGGCGGGGACGGGTACGCCGGTCGTGCTCTTCGTCGACTCGTTCACCAACCACTTCGCGCCGCGCGTCGCCGAGGCGGCGGTCGCGGTGCTGCGCGACGCCGGCTACGACCCGAGGATCACCCGCCAGCAGGAGTGCTGCGGCCTGCCGTGGATCAGCACCGGCCAGCTCGACGGCGCCGCCCGCCGGCTGGGCGGGATGGTCGCCGCCCTGGCCGCGGACGCGCGGGCCGGCGTACCGATCGTCGGACTGGAGCCCTCCTGCACGGCGGTGCTGCGCCACGAGCTGCGCGAGCTGGTGCCGGGCGAGGACGCGGCGGCGGTGGCTGCGGCGACCACCACCCTGGCCGAGCTGCTCTCGCGTACGCCGGGCTGGACCCCGCCCTCGCTCGCCGGAGTGCGCATCGTCGCCCAGCCGCACTGCCACCACCACGCGGTGATGGGCTGGTCGACCGACCAGGCGCTGCTGGAGCGGGCCGGGGCCAGTGTCGAGACGGTGCCCGGGTGTTGCGGCATGGCCGGCAACTTCGGCGTCGAGCAGGGGCACTACGAGGTCTCGGTCGCGGTCGCCGAGGCGAACCTGCTGCCGGCAGTCCGGTCGTCGGCCGACGAGCCGGGGCGCGTCGTCCTGGCCGACGGGTTCTCGTGCCGCACCCAGCTCGACGAGCTGGCTCCCGACGCGGAGCCGGTCCATCTCGCCGAGCTGCTGGCGCGCGGGCTCAGCTGATCCCGCTCGGCGTGCTCACCAGTCCTGCCACGGGATGATCGTGCGCAGCGGCGTGCTGAGCAGGACCTCCTCGGAGGCGACGGCCTCCTCGCTGAGCTCGGCGGTCAGCTCGGCGGTGGTCTTCTCGATGGCCTCGGTGGTCGGCAGCGGGTCCTGGTCGAGGTAGACGAGCCGGATCCGCAGTGACCCCGGCGCGTCCGCGGTCTCGGTGGCGAGCGGCAGCGACGGGTGCGCCTGGTGGCGGGCGAAGGAGAAGGTCCACGCGCCCGCGACACCGTCGAGGTCGAGCAGCGCGGGGATCAGGCTGCGGTCCTGCCAGGTGAAGTGCTCGTGGGTGGCGCCGCTGTGGTGCTCGGCGTGCCGTGACAGCGTGAGGTGGAGACCGCGGTTGGGGCGGTACGGGATCACCTCGGGCGACACCAGCGCCGACGCGGCGGCGTACCCCTTGACGGGTCGGTAGAACGACAGCAGCTTGCGCCGCACGCCCGGGATGAGCGGCCCGCGGCCCCACTGGAACGAGTCCTCGCCGAGGTCGGACCACTCCTGGAGACCGCGCTCGACGGGGTCGTTGAACCAGTACATGGCGATGTAGTCGGTCGGCGCGTGCTCGTCGGACGCGACGCCGCCGCGGTACTCGACGGGGCGGGCCCAGCGGTCGCCCCACGCGACGCCGGGCAGGGCGAGGTTCTCGGGGCGGTGGTCGAGCTGGTGCCACTCGTTGTAGGCGTGATGCTCCTCGGGCCCGGCTCCCTCGAGGGTGACGAAGGAGAAGAAGACGAGGGGGCTGTCGTTGAGCGGGCTGGTCACGGCGGGCTCCTGCGTGATGGGGGTAGGGTTCGGATAACCAAGCAAGCACTTGGTCTATCAGACGGACGCGGACGAGGAAAGAGGCGTGACGTGAGGATCGGCATCAACAGCCCCGTGGTGGTGCAGCTGCCGGGGTCGTTCTCCCCGTGGGAGGCCGACGCCGGCATCGCCGAGCTCGGCGCGATCGCCGAGGCCGCGGACACCCTCGGCTTCGACTTCCTCACCTGCAGCGAGCACGTGATGGTCCCCGCCGACATCGCCACCCAGCGCGGCGGCACGTACTGGGACCCGCTCGCCACGTTCGGCTACCTCGCCGCCCGCACCTCCCGGATCCGGCTCGCCACCCAGGTCCTCGTCCTCGGCTACCACCACCCGCTCGCCATCGCCAAGCGCTACGGCACGCTCGACCTGGTCAGCGGCGGCCGGCTGGTCCTCGGCCTGGGCGTCGGCTCGCTCGAGGAGGAGTTCGCGCTGCTCGGCGCGCGGTTCGAGGGGCGTGGTGCCGCCGCCGACGACGCGTTGCGGGCGCTGCGGGCCGCGCTGTCGACCCGGGCGCCGTCGTACGACGGGCCGCACTTCTCCTTCTCCGACGTGGTCGTCTCGCCCCATGCCGTGCAGCCGCACGTCCCGTTCTGGATCGGAGGCCGCACCCCGCGCTCCCTGCGCCGGGCGGTCGAGCTCGCCGACGGCTGGGTGCCCTTCGGCCTCGCGCCGGCCGAGCTGGCGGCCATGCTGGCTCGGGCCGACGTACCGGAGGGGTTCGAGGTCGTGCTCACTCCCGACATCGCCCTCGACCCGTCCTCCGCTCCGGACGCTGCGGCCGCTGCGCTCGGGGTGCTGGAGGAGGTCGGCGCGACCGCTGCCTCGGTGCGGATCACCGCGGACTCGGCGGGTCACTATGTCGAGCAGTTGCACGCGCTGGCGGAGCTGCGGCGCTAGATTCCGGGGCATGCCACCCAGCGTCGACCCCTCCGACGAGGAGGCGCTGATCGAGACCGGGTGCGAGCTGGCGGAGATGGGGCGTACCGAGGCGGCCATCGACTGCTTCCGGATGGCCGATGAGCTCGGCTCGGCGCTGGGCTCCTACAACCTGGGCAACGCGCTGTCCGAGCTCGGCCACTGGCCGGAGGCGTTGGCCGCGTTCGAACGCGCGGAGGCGGCCGGCGACGAGGACGCGATCTTGCAGGTCGCATTCGCGCTGCGCGAGCTGGACCGGCGAGACGAGGCGCTGGAGACGGCCGAACGGGCGGCCGCGGCCGGCGACACGACCGCCGCGGCGGTCGTGGCCTGCTGGCGGTGGTGCACCTCGTGGGACCCGTCCCTGGAGGACGACCTGCGCGCCGGCGCCGAGCTGTACGCCTCGGCCCGAAGCGATCTCGGCAGTCTGCTCATCCGGTCCGGGCGCGTCGAGGAGGGCCGGGCGGTGCTGGAGCGCGGTATGCTGATGGGCGAGGTCGAGAGCATGCTCCCGCTCGGCAACCTGTACGCCGACGCGCTCGGGGACCCGATCGCGGCGGAGGCGGCGTACCGGGCCGGGGCCGAGCTCGGCGACGCGCATGCCCACCACAATCTCGCCGTCCTGCTCGACGAGCAGGGCGACATCGAGGGCGCGATCGAGCACTTCCGGCTCGCTGCGGCCGGTGGCGACACCCTGGCCGCGCAGGCACTGCGCGACCTCGAGCAGGAGCTGCGCGACGATGACGACGAGTGACCGCGGACCTCGCCGCCTCTCCCGCCGCGGACTGCTCTTCGCCGGCGGTGGCGCGGTGACCCTCGGCGGCGCGGGAGCGGCGTACCGGTACCGGACCGACGACGGACCCGCTGGCCCGGTGCCGGACGTCGGGGGCACGGAAGTCACCTCGGGCAGCTTCGTGTCGCAGGCTCGGAAGGGCGCGCAGTGCGGGTGGTCGATCGCCGCGCCGGCGGACGGGCTTCCGGTCGTGGTGGTGCTGCACGGGCGGCGCAACGACCACCGGTCGGCGTTCGCGCGCTCGCACCTGGCGCTCGACCGGTTCCTTGCGGCCGGGATGGCCGACGGGATGCCGGCGTTCGCGATCGCCAGCGTCGACGGAGGCGACACCTACTGGCACGAGCGGAGCAGCGGCGAGGATGCCGGAGCGATGGTGGTCGAGGAGTTCCTGCCACTGATCGCGAAGCGTGGCCTCGACACCAGCCGGGTCGCGTTGCTGGGCTGGTCGATGGGCGGGTTCGGCGCGCTCCACCTGGTGCCGGCGCTGGGCAGCGCGCTCCAGGGCGTGGGGGTGATGAGCCCCGCGCTCTGGCACCGGTACGCCGACACCAGTCCCGGCTCGTACGACGACGCCGCCGACTTCGCGCGGGTGACGATCTTCGGTCGCGAGGAAACGCTCGCCGGTGTACCGCTGCGGGTGGACTGCGGCAAGGGCGACCCGTTCTACCCCGCGACCCGCGACCTGGTCGCCGATCTGGCTCCGCGGCCCGCCGGCGGGTTCAGTCGGGGTGGGCACGACGTCGGGTACTGGCGGCGGGTGGTGCCCGGCCAGCTGCGATTCCTGGCCGAGGCCCTCACTGCCTAGCGGCCAGCCACGCCTCCGTGGCCGCCGCCAGCTCGGCCCGCGCCTCGAGGTCGCCGGCGGCCGGGGCCGGGTCGAGGGCCCGGCTCTTGCGGTAGTAGCCCGATGCGGCCGAGGGATCGGTCGCGATCCGGACCAGGTGAGCGGCCGACTCCCCGGGCGTCATCAGGGTGCGCCGCTCGAGGGGCAGGGCGAGGCTGCGCAGCCGGCGCAGCAGCGGGCGGGTCTCGAGGCCGCGGTCGGCGATGTTCGTCGAGACCGCGCCGGGGTGCACGGACAGGGCGCGGAGCCCCCGCTCGCCGTACCGCTCGGCGAGGAGGGCGGCGTGGTGGACCAGGCCCAGCTTGGAGGTGCCGTACGACGCCCACGAGTCGTAGCCGACCGGTCGCCCGAGCAGCTGGTCGGTGGTGCCGCGCTCGTGCAGCTGGGAGACGACGTGCACCACGGTGCCACCGCCAGCAGCGAGGAGCAGTGGGAGCAGCGCCGTCGTCAGGTCGACGGTGCCGAGGTAGTTCGTGCGCCAGTGGATCTCGTGTCCGTCGAGCAGCTGTGGCTCGGTCCACCGCGAGCCGAGGTCGAGGTGGATGCCGGCGCTGTTGACCAGCAGGTCGAGGCGGTCGGCCTGCTCGGCGTACGACGCAGCGAAGGCCGCGACCGACGCCCGGTCGGCGAGGTCGAGGGTGTCGCGGCGGGTGACCGTGACGCCCCAGCCGTCGGCGAGCAGCGCGTCGGCGACGGCACGACCGATCGAGCGCGGCCCGGCACCGGTGACGACGGCCCGGCGAGTACTCACCAGACGACGCCGCGGTCGACGACGAGGTTGGCGCCGGTGACCGACGCGGCGGCGTCGGAGGCGAGGTAGAGCAGTGCTTCCGCGACGTCGGCGGGCGGCATGAAGCCGGGAATGACCGAGGTGCTGCGGGCGACCAGGTCCCAGTTGGCGTCGGCGGGCAGCCCGGCGGCCGCGGCCTCGACCATCGGCGTCGCGATGCCGCCCGGGGACACGCAGTTGACCCGCACGCCCTTCGTGCCGAACTCGACGGCGAGGGCCCGCATGCCGAGCAGGAGCGCGGCCTTCGAGGAGCAGTACGGCGCGTTGTAGGGCTGGCCCATCACGGCCGAGATCGAGGCGACCGAGACGACATTGCCCTTGCTCGCGACGAGCGCGTCGGCGCAGGCCTGGGCGAGCATGATCGGCGCGAGGGCGTTGACGTCGAAGTGCTTGCGCAGCAGGTCGGCGGTGATCGCGCCGACCTCGGCGAACTTCTGGATCCCGGCGACGTTGCACAGCACGTCGAGGCCGCCGAGCTCGGCGAGGGCGTCGGCCACGAACGCGTCGCGGGCGGCGTCGTCGGACAGGTCGCAGGCCACGACACCGTCGGCAGCGACCACGTCGGTGGCGACCACGGTCGCGCCCTCGGCGCGGAACAGCCCGGCGACGACCTGTCCGAGGCCGCCGGCGGCACCCGTGACGACGACCCGGCGGCCGGTGAAGCGCTGGGGGCGGGGAGCGGGCTGGTCGATCATGGGTCCTCCTGGAGTTCGCGGCAGCATGCCGAGGACACCATAGAACCTGTTCTAGATCGGCGTACGGCAGTCGCCGCCTGGACCCGGTCCCGTCGGTGAGGACGGGACCGGGTCGCGACGCGCTCCGCTACCCGATCGGGGTCGCGACGACCACGAGGTTCTTCGTGTAGTGGTAGCGGCCGTTGGGATGGGTGACCTTGCCGGTGCAGGTGACCAGGGTGAGCTGGTGGGGGCCCGTGGTGCTGACCGGGTCGCCGGTGAAGCCCCTCGTGCGCAGCTGGGTGTAGATCCGCGCGATGCGGTACCTCTGCACCGTGCCGTCCGCGCCGCGCACGGTGATCACCTGTCCCTTGCGCGCCTTCGTCAGCTTGCCGAACGGACCCCGCCGGTCGTGCCGGTCGGAGACGTGGCCGGCGATCACCGTCGCACCGATCGCCTCGCCAGGTGCGGCCGAGCTCGCCAGCCAGCCGCCCTTGGCGACGTTCTTCGGGATCACCATCGAGCTCTTGCGCACACCGACCGTCTCGAGCCTGGCCCTCATCCCGAGCGCCGGGATGGAGATCCGGGCAGCCTTGGCCCGGCGCGCGGTCGCCGGAGCGGTCCCGGAGAAGCCGGTCTCGATCCTCACCTTGTCGACATCGGCCCGGTGCACGAGCGTCGTCTCCTCGGCGAGACCACAGGCGTGGCTGGCCGCCTCGTTGCGGCGGTCGGCACCGGTGCTCACGACCCAGGTGTAGTAGCCGGGCTCGGTGACGGCGACCGAAGGCGTCCGAGTCGTGCCGTTGACGGGCGCGAAGCCGACCGTGGCGACGGCCTTGGCCGGGACGCACATGGCGGCCGACGGTTGGGACACGGGACCGTAGAGCGTGGCGGTCCCCTGCGCGTCGCCACCCGCCTCGAACCCGTTCAGCGTCACCACGTCGTGCAGCTGGACGGCGTTCGGTGTGCCGTTGCTGCGAACCGACATCGCGACCTTGCGGTCCGAGGCAGACGTCGTGATCGCCGGCGCCCCCAGGCCCCCAGTGGGGGTCGTCACCTGGTTGGAGTCGACCTCGACGGGCGCCGGGGTCACGCCACCGCGGACGGGACCGCGGAAGGTCGCGGTGGCCGTGTTGTCGATGCTTCCGCGCTTCACGTCGGCCCGAGTGACCCGGTACGTCGCCGTGAACTCCGCCTCGGCACCGGGTGCGAGGCTGGCCACGCCCGCCGGTGAGACGGTGCTGAGACCCGGCAGGGCGTCGGTCACCGTGACGTCGAAGGCGGTCGCCTTGCCGTCGTTGCGGACCTTGAACGTGTAGGTCACCACGTCGTCCACGTCGGCCTTGCCCTGCACGTGCTCGTCGAGCGTCAGCTCCGCGGACTTCACCACCGTCACGTCGGGGTGCGCCTCGACGGTGTCGACGTCGTCGACGTCGTCGCCGTTCACCGGCACGCCTCCGGGCGCCGTGCCCGCGGCGGACGCCACGTTGTGCACGACCCCGTCGTCGACGTCACCCTGGGTGACGACGTACGGGTCGGAGGTGAAGGTCGCCGTGTCGCCGGGGGCGATCGTCGCGCTGGCGGGAGCGATGCCCGCGACCTCCGGGTCGGTGACGCTGACGCCGCTCACCGTGACGTTGCCGGTGTTCTCGACCTCGAACGTGTAGGCGATCTCCTCGCCGACGTCGGCCTTTCCGTTGCCGTTGGTGTCATCGAGCAGGGACTTCTTGTCCAGCGCGATCCCCGGTGCGCCCGGCACGAGGTTCGTGTCGGTCGTGTCGGGGTCCGAGGTCAGGGCGACCGCGCCGGGCGCGGTGCCCTTCGCGACGGCGGAGTTGTGCACCGTCCCGCCGGTGTCGACATCGTCCTGGGTCACCGCGTAGGTCGCCGAGAAGACGGCGTCGTCGCCGGGTGCCAGGATCGCCACGGACGCAGGCGTGATCGCCGAGAGACCGTCCAGCGGGTCGCTCACGGTGACGCCGGTGAGGGTCACGTTGCCGGTGTTCTGCGCCGAGAACGAGTACGTGATGACCTCGCCCTCGTCCGCCGCGCCGTTGTGGTTGGTGTCGTCGAGCACGGCGGTCTTGTCGATCGCCAGTCCCGGTGTCGGCGGAGCCACGTCGGTGTCGGTGGCGTCCGGCAGAGACGTCGCGGTCGCGCCGCCGGGCGCCGTGCCCCTGGCCACGGCGGAGTTGTGGATCGGCGCGCCACCGTCCACTTCTGCCTGGCTCACGACGTACGTCGCGGTGAACGTCGTACTAGCGCCCGGTGCCAGCGACGCCACCTGCAGCGGCGAGGTCGGCGAGAGGCCGGGGAGGGCGTCGACGACGCTCACCGCGGCGAGGGTCACGTTGCCGGTGTTCTCGACCTCGAAGGAATAGGTGATCACGTCACCCGCGTCGGCCTTGCCGGCGACCCCCTCGTCCGTCGTGATCGCGGCCGACTTGTCGATCGCGATGCCCGGGGTGCGGGTCGCCGTGTCGGTCGACGTCGTGTCGTCCGGGGAGGTCACGTCGCCGCCCGCGGGGTCGGTGCCGCTCGCCGACGCGCGGTTGACGATCGGGCCGCCGCCGTCGACGTCGGCCTGGGTCACCGTGTAGAGGCTCGCGGTGAACACCTGGTTGGCGCCCGGCGCGATCGTCGCCGAGGCCGGGGTGATGCCGGTGACCATCGGGTCGTCCACGGTGACGCCCTCGAGGGTGACGTTGCCGTTGTTGCGGACGGTGAAGGTGTAGGCGATCTTCTCGCCCTCGTCGGCCTTGCCGTTGCCGTTGGCGTCCTGGAGATCGGCCTCCTTGTCGGTCAGCAGGCTCGGTGCCGCGGCGACCAGCGTCACGTCGGCCGAGGCCGGCGGCGAGGTGACCGGGCCGTCCGGCCCGGTTCCCTGCGCGGTGGCGGTGTTGCGGACGACGCCACCGTTGTCGACGTCGGCCTGCGTGACGGTGTACGTCGCCGTGAACTCCTGGACATCACCCGGCGCGAGCGTCGCGACGCTCGCCGGCGTCACGGCGGACAGGCCGGGCAGCTCGTCGGAGACGGACACGTCGGCGACCGCGATGTTGCCGGTGTTCTCGACGCTCACCGTGTAGGTGATGACGTCGCCCGCATCCGCCACGCCGTGCGTGCCGCCGTCGGTGGTGAGCACGGCCGACTTGGTCGTCGCGAGGGAGGGCATGCCCGCCTCACGCGTGACGCACACCGGGAGCGGCTCGACGGGAAGCGTCGCCGCGGAGTCCGCCGCGACGGTGTTGCACGCGACCTTGTTGGCGGGGGAACCCGGTGCCACGGCGGCGACGAGCACGACCGACGCGTTCTGGCCCGCGCCGAGACCACCGGGGACCGTCAGCCGGATCGCCTTCTTGCCCGCGGCGCCGGCACCCCAGTCGTTCACGGTGCCGGTGGCGGTCGGGTTGACCTCCGGCCGGGCGGGGTTGGTCGAGGCGGAGAACGCCAGGTCCGCGTTGGCGGTGCTCGACTCGACGGAGTCGATGAGCAGGTCGAACTCCGAGCCGCGCGGGTCGGGGTCGGCCAGCAGGCCGGTGTCACCGACGTGCGGCATGACGTCGTAGGCGACGACGTCCTGCAACGCGGTGTTGCCGCCGTTGGTCAGGGTGATCCGGTACTTCACACTCGACTCCGAGGCCGGGATCTCGTGCACCTGCGAGGGGTCGGAGACCCAGGTGCAGCCGTCCGTCGCGTCCGGGTCAGGGATGCAGAGCGACTTGACGACGGTCAGGCCGTCGGACGCCGCGACCGCGAGGTTCGGGTACGCCGTCGTCACGGCGGCGTACTCCTCGGTCGTGTTGCCGTCGCCATCGACGTCCGGGGCGTCCACGCCGAGCGCGCTGACCCGGAACTGGTCGGGTCCCGCGACGTACGCGTTGCCCGTGGCGTCCGTCCAGCTCTCGCTCTGGTCCCCCGCCCACACGGTGGCCGAGGGGGTGGCACCGGGAACGGCTGCTGCCGTCGGCCGCGCGACCACTCTGAGCGTGGGCCAGTAGTCGTTGGTCGCCGAGCTCAGCGCCACGGGTCCCGGGTACGTCGCGACCGCGACGCTGCGCGGGACGCCGTTGAGGGTCACCGTGCGGTACTCGAAGGTGACGCCGGCGGGAGCCGTCGCCGTGTTGCCGGTGCCCGCCGCCACGAAGGCCGCCGAGCCCGGCACGACCTCCCAGTTCTCGGGGGCGATGAAGACCAGCTGGGGCTGGACCGACGTCCCGGGCCAGACGTTCGACGTCAGGGCGCGCAGCCGGAAGGTGACCTCGGTGCCGGGGATCGGCGTCCCACCGCCTGACACGACGGGGTTGCCGGACCAGCCGGGAGCGAGCGTGGCGAGCGGCTGGGTGTACCTCACGGTCCGCGAGGGTTGCGAGGAGACCTGGCGGGTCGGCAGCGGCTGCCCCTGCAGGTTGACGTAGTCGTCGGGCGTCCCGTCCCCGTCGGCGTCCGCGGGGTAGGTCAACGAGACGTCCGCGGTGTTGGTGCGCTGCTCGCCGAGGAGCGGTACGGCACCGTCGTCGACGCGGAAGCGGTAGCCCATCTGCATGGTGGTCGCCGTGCTGTCCGTGGGGAGGATCCGGCCGGCCTCGAGTGGCGCCGTCGTCCGCGCGCTCACGAACCAGCGACCCGCGGCAGCATCGACGAAGCCATTGGTCGCGAGCTGTGAGGTACCGCTGACACCGGTGTTGTCCACCCACTCGACCGCGGCGCGCCAGGTGGACGGCGCACCGGCGTAGGCGAAGGCCGTGATCCGGTGGACCTTGACGTGGTCGAGGTCCAGGTTCGGCTCGTCGATCACCGCGGTGGCATCGACGTTGCCCTGGTTGGAGGCCGCCACCCGCCACTCCCGCACACCGGTGTCGGTCTCGCCCGGCGCGGGCACGTTGACGGCGTAGACGCCCCCGCCGAGATCGCCGTCTCCGAAGGCACTGGTGGCACCGCCCACGACCGTCTTCGAGGAGGTCCCGCCACCGAACGGCGTGGTGCAGGCGACCTTGTTGGTCTGGGTGCGGCTCAGCGTCTTCTGCGTGCGTGCCTGGTCGAGGTAGTTCACCGTGACGTCGAGGGTCGAGCTCACCTGCTCGTTGAAGTTGCAGCCGTCGGCATCCGCCGACGGGAAGTTCTCGCCGAGGAAGCGCACCTTGACCGTGCGCGGGCTCCAGAAGGCGTCGTCGTCGTCACCGACCAGGGAGTTGTTCGACGCCGCGCCGCCACTGTTGAACCCGCTGAGGGCCGCGATGCCGAAGCCACCGCGGGCGCCGTACGACGGGCTGGCGAGCGAGCCCTTGGTCCAGGTGACCGTGTGGTTGGCGTTGTCGACCACACCGCCGTGGCTCGCCTCGTCGATGACGGCCTGGGCCGGCACGGTGTAGACGATCCGGTAGTTGCCGGTCGCCACGTAGTCGGCCGCACCGGCCACGTTGGACCCCGGGTTGGTCTTCATGTTGCCGGGGTTGACCGCGATGGAGAAGGTCTCCTGCAGGTCGGTGTCGAAGGTGCCGTTGTTCGGCGCGAGGTTCGCCGACGGGGCGTTGGGCGTCCCGATGTGCCACGTCACCGCGGTGTCCGAGGTCTTCGGAGCGGTGGCGGTGGCCGAGCTGATCGTGGCCGACATGGGGACGTCGAAGCCGTTCGTGTAGAACGAGCCGTTGGGGACCTCCCGGTTGCGCGAGGACTGGTAGCCGTAGGTCACCGAGAACGTGCCCGACGTGCCGGCTGCGAGGTTGCCGAGGTCGACCACCTTGCCGGTCGCGTCGGTGCCGCCGATCGTGCCGCCGCCCGCGGCGGGCGCGACCCAGGACGCGTACTGGAGGATGGTCTGCCCGGCGGGGAGCAGGCCCCACGGGTCGACCGGCGGGGTCGAGAACTGCACCTGGGTGCTGTCACAGGCAGCCGTGGTGCAGGAGTACTGCACCCGGTAGGTGACCTTGTTGCCGTGCGCGCCTTCCTGGATGTCCGTGATCGTCGAGCCGTCGCTCAGGTCGACGGGTGTGACGACGATGTTGAGCACGCCGCTGCCAGCCGCCGCGGCCGAGGTCGGGAGCAGGACCCCCACACCGGAGGCGATGAGGGCGAGCACCAGCGCCACGAGCGCCGGGACGCGTGCGGCCAGGATGCGATTCACGGGGGGACCTTCCGAGTGGGGGCACGAGACCGAGGACGACAGGACCCCCAGGGGGACGGGGTCCTGCTCCTCGCTTCGTGAGCATCGGGGCTCACTCGGTCCGACGTGCGCAGGACGAGGGAACCTCACCCCACGTCTCATCCCATCGAGTCGCGCTCCGGGAGCGTCATCCGGGTCAACAGCACCAGCGCCACCGCCGCGAGAGCGCTGCCGAAGACGAAGAAGGCGAAGTAGTTGCGGGACGGGTCGACGCCGACGAGGTCCCCGCTGCCGATCGCGAGGAACGCGGGGCCCAGGGCGGGGACGACGGTCTGCGGCAGCGTCCGGGCGATGTTGAAGTAGCCGAGCAGGCGACCGTTCGCGCCGTGCGGCAGCACGGCCAGCGCCACGGCGAGGTCGAGTGCGACGTAGGTGCCCAGGCCCGCGCCGGCGCAGAGCAGGGCCAGGACGTACGCCGGCGTGCCGGTCGCCGTGGTGAGTACCAGGTTGGCGCCGAGCAGCAGCAGGATCCCGCCGGCCATGACCGGCCGGTACCCGACTCGCCGGGCCAGTGCCCGGGCGCCGCCGATCGCCATCACCATCCCGGTCGCCGCACCGATCGCGGTCACCAGGGCGACCAGGGAAGCGGCGTCGTGTGGCTCGCGGCCCACCCGCCGGATCAGGAAGAACACGCCGTAGACGGTCAGGCAGCTGTACGCGGCTTGCGCGAAAAGACGCTGCAACCACAGCCACCAGTAGGGCGCCCCCGCTCCCGCCAGCACGGCGACGAGCCCTCGCGGACCGTCCGCGGGACGTCGTACCGGCGCGGGCTCGTGCGGGAGCGGCTCGAGCGTGCGCAGGTGCCACGCAGCGACGGCGGCCACCGGGACCGCGACGATCGAGAGCAGCACGAATGACGCACGCGGCTCCCGGAGCACCGCACCGAAGTGGCCGCTCAGCAGGGCGTACCCGATCAGGCCGCCCAGCGCGATCGCACCGGTCGCCGCCGCGGCGAACCAACCCGACACCCGGGTCCGGTCGGCCGGTGGTACGACGTCCGAGAGGGTCCCGTAGAGCGCCGCGAAGGTCGCGCTGTAGGACGCCTGGGCGCAGGCCCAGACCGCGACGAGCAAGGGCAGGTTCGGCATGAAGGTCGCGGTGACCGCGAAGGCGCAGCCGCAGACCGTGCCACCGACGATCCACCGCGTGCGGTCCCCGCCCCGCCGGACCCGGCGGTCGCTGAGCCAGCCCCACACCGGGTTGAAGGTCATCCCGGCCAGCGCCCCCGTGGTCTCCACCCAGCTCAACCGCGTCTCCGGCGCGAGGCCGGAGTCAAGCTCGCGCACGAGCAGGCTCAGGCCCACGACGAGCGGGACCACCAGGGCACCGAGGGCGCAGAGCTCGGTGACGCAGAGGGCGGCGACACTCGCCGGACGCAGACGCTGCACGGGCACGACAGGACTCCTGGGAGAGAGGGGGCAGCGGCACGTTAGCCTTGTCGGCGTCTGGGGCGGCACCGGTCCCGGCTGCCCCCACGACGGCTCGGAGTGGGACCGGCATCCGAGGAGCTCCCGTTGCTGGACGTCGACCCCGCACACCACGACGTCGTCGAGATCATCGCGGTCCTCGGCCCGACCGAGATCGCCGAGCTCGACGACCTCGGCGGCCCCGGCACCACGACCGCGGCCCAGGACGCCATCGACGCCGGTCACCTCGCGCTGCGCGCGGAGGACGCCGCCGTCACGCTCGCCTCAGGGGTCCGTGCGGCGCGCGTGTGCGACGCGCTGCGCCGCGACCAGCCCGACCGGGTCGCCCAGCTGCTGCGGCGGCAGGCCGACCTGCGCCTGGTCTCCGGACGACTCGACGCCGGGCTCACGGCGGCTCGCACCCTCGGCGACCTCGAACGGACGGCCCGGATCATCGACCGGTGGGGCGTGGACCTGGCCCACGGTCCGTACGCCGCGGCGATGTACGCGGCCACCCTCGACCTTCCGGTCGAGCTCGCCGCCGACCTGCCCGGCCTGGCGTTCCGGCTCGAGGACATCGGGCGACTGCCGGTCGGCACCACCCCTGTGCGCCTGCCCCCCACCGCCGACGAGGCCGAGGCCGAGTTCGCCCGCAACGGCGACATCCGGCTGCGCCAGGCGTTGCTGCCTCTCGTCACCCGCCGCCGGCTGGGCCGTTTCGAGGAGGCGATGGAGATCGTCCGGGCGGCCGCGCCCCTGGCCGAGGCCAGTGTCTATCCCTGGTACGGCGACCGCGGCCGGATCCTGCCCTACTGGCACCTCCAGGCCGGGATCACCGCCCAGGTCGCCGGCGACCTGACGGCCGCGCGGACTTCATTCCTCACGGCCTGGACGCACCGGGAGCGCGATCCGTACGGCTTCGTCGCCCGGGGCACCGCCGGCAAGCTCGCCCTGGTCGAGGCGCTGCGGGGTGCGTACGCCGCCAGCGTCGGCTGGCTCGACGAGGCGGCGCGCGCCGGACGCCGTCCCGACCTGTGGGTCGACGGCTTCGTCGAGTCCAACCTCACCGCGGTGCGGGCCCTCCACGCGATCGACGGGCTCGACCGGGAGGCCGATCAGCACGTGCGTGCGATGCCCCACCCCAGCCAACGCGGCGAGCAATGGGTGGTCCACCTGTGGATCCAGGTGCGACACGCGCTGACCCGCGGCGACACCGCGTACGCACGCCGCATCGTCGAGGACACGATGGCCGCACAGCGCACGGCACTGACCCGGGCCGGCCTCGCGGCCGCAGTCGTCCCGCTGCTGTGGTCCGACGTCCACCTCGCGACGGGACAGGCCAATCGCGCACTGGCCGCGCTCGGCGGCGTACCGGACCTCGCGGGCACGGGCCGCGTCCTGCGCGCCCGGACGCTGCTCCTCACCGGTGAGCACGAGGCGGCCCTCACCGCGGCCGAGACGGTCGTCCAGGACAGCACCGCGAGCCGACGGTCGGTGACCGAGGCGCTGCTGGTGATCGCGGCTGCCCGGCACGCGACGGGTGACCGGCCGGGCGCCGTCGAGGCTGCCCAGCGCGGCGTGGCCCGCGCTCAGGAGCAGAACGCGCCGCGCGCCCTCGCCACGGTCCCCCGGACCACCCTCGACGACCTCGTCACCGAGGTGCCCGGCCTCGCCGACCTGCTCGACGTCCTCGACCGGCGCGGGATCACCGACATCTATCCCAAGTCGGTCGACCTGGTGAGCGTGACCAGGCGCGAGCGCGACCTGCTGGAGGACCTCGCCTCCGGCCTGTCGCTGCCCGAGATCGCGAAGGCCAACTTCGTCTCGGTCAACACGGTCAAGACCCACCTGGCCAGCCTTCGTCGCAAGCTCGACGCACGCTCCCGCGACGCGGTGGTGCTCAGGGCGCAGCTCCTCGGGCTGCTCGACCCGACCGACTGACCGAGCCCCACGGCGACCTCAGGCTGCGGCCGTCATCGGCCCTCCAGGCGCTCGCCCAGCCCGGCGAGCACGGTGCACAGGTGGGTCAGGACCTCGATCTCGGGCTCGTCGGCCAACCGCGAGCGGGCCGCGTCGATCTCGGTGCGCAGGCGCTGCAGACGGAGCTCGACGAGCGCGTCGAACTCCGTCGTGCGCCGTACGACGATCGGGAGCCTGCTGTGCATGTCCCTGATTCTGGGTGCGGCACGGGCGGGCTCGGGGGTCCCGAGCCCGATGTCACCCCCGAGTTCACCCGTGCACGATGCGGTGCAGCTCGCCCATCCGGGTGTCGAGGTCGTGGGCGACCCGGGCGGCGGCGGAGAGCTCCTCGACGAGCTCGGCCGGCACGTCCTTGGCGTACTTGTAGTAGATCTTGTGCTCGACGCTGGCCCAGAAGTCCATCGCCACCGTGCGGATCTGGACCTCGATCGGCACCGCGTGGGTCGTGTCGGACAAGAAGACCGGGATCTCGACGATCGCGTGCAGGCTCCGGTATCCGTTGGCCTTGGGCTGCGCGACGTAGTCCTTGACCTGGCGCACCGTGACGTCGGGCTGCGAGGTGAGCATCTCGAGGACCCGGTAGACGTCGGAGATGAAGCTGCACACGATGCGGACGCCGGCGATGTCGCGGATCTGCTCAGCGATCGCGTCGAGCTCCAACGGACAGCCGATCCGCTCGGCCTTCCGGCGCAGGCTGTCGATGGTCTTGATCCGCGAGGTGACGTGCTCGATCGGGTTGGCCCCGTCGCGGAAGGTCATCTCCTCGCGCAGGATGTTGATCTTGGTCAGGATCTCGTCGAGGCCGAACTTGTAGTTCAGGTGGAACAGCCGGAGCTCACGCAGGAAGCCCGACTGCTCCTCGGGGACGATGGCGCTCACGCGTCGAGTGTGCCCGGTGCCCGATGACCGGAGCAGGTCCGGCCCTTCACATTCGAGGACACGGCGCGTGAAGCCCACCTCCTTAACGTGCTGCCCGGAGCGGAGGACACCGGGAGAGGGGCTTGCATGTCGGGCACGCACGAGGGAACGCGGGACTGGCCGGCGACGGTCGCGGCGGCGGCCGTCCTGGCAGGGCTCGCCGAGAGGAACCACCCGGCGGGGTGGCTGCTCCTCGCCGCGCTCGAGGCCGACCCGCCGGCCGACGGGGACGACCCGCTGGGCTGGGGTCCGACGCTGGCCCGGGTGGCGTACCGGCCGTGGTCCACCGAGACCGACCCCGCCACCGAGGAGGTGCTCCGGGCGGCCGATCCCCGGGTCCGGCGCGCGGTCGAGGAGTTCCGTCGGGCCTGCCAGCAACGTGAGTCGGACCGCGAACGGGCCGCGGTCGCGGCGGAGGTACGCCGGATCGTGGCGATGAGCGGCCTGAGCCAGCGCGCGTTCGCGGCCCGGGTCGGTACGTCGGCGTCGCGGCTGTCGAGCTACGTGCACGGGCACGTCGTACCGTCGGCGACCATGATGCTGCGGATCAAGCGGGTCGAGCGCCACTTGCGGCTGGGCGGGGAGGTCCCGCGCGCGTCCTGAGGGCTGTTGGTTAGGGTCGCCTCATGCGGAGGGGCCCGTTCTCATTGGCCTTCGACCGGGCTCTCTCGGACCGTGCGATGAGCTTGAGCGCGCTGCACCGCGTGCTGAGCGCGCGCGGTGCCGGCGTCAGCCTGGCGACCCTGAGCTACTGGCGCTCCGGCCAGCGCGAGCCCGAGCAGGAGCGGTCGCTGCGCGCGCTCGCCCAGGTCGAGGAGGTCCTCGGCCTCGAGCCGGGAGCCCTGGAGGCGCTGATCGAGGGGCGCCGGCGCCGGGTCGCGCCCGACCTGCTGTCCGACCTCAGCGACGACGCCGACCGGATCCAGGTCCTCCTCGACGACCTCGGCTTCCTGTCGCCGTCCGACCGGCTGATCGACCAGGAGGTGACGCTGAAGTACGTCATCGGGCCGGACCGCTCACCCCTGCGGATGACCTACATCGTCGTGGTCGAGTCGGTGCGCGTGAATGCCGACCGGCGGGCCTTCATCCTGCGGGTGCGGCCCGGGGCGCTGACCCCCGGCGTGACCTCGCTCGGCGGCTTCCGGCTCGGCGAGATCACCCACGACGAGGAGCGCGGCATCGTCGTCGGCGAGATGATCCTGGACCGGCCGCTGGGGCCCGGCGAGAGCACGCTGCTCGAGCAGGAGGTCGTCTACCGGACGCCCGACCCCGACGACAACAGCTACTTCTACTGGGCCGTGCGCAAGATGCGCTCGATCAGCCTGTGGATCCGGTTCGACCCGGACGACATGCCCACGCACTGCGAGTACTACACGATCGTCGACGGCCACGAGGAGGTCGTCGAGCTCGAGACCTTCGGGACCAGCGTGAGCCGCACGGTCACGTCCTTCGGCCCCGGGACGCTGGGCATCCGCTGGAGCTGGGACTGAGCCCAGCCCCAGCGGAGCCCGGAGCTCAGCTGACCGCGTCGAGGGCGTCGACCATGCCCTCGCCGTAGTAGCTGTTGTCGGCGTCGGTCCCGACGCACGGGGCACCGAAGTCGCCGCCGCCCGGCGGCGTCTCCTGGACGGTGCACGGGTGGTCGTCGGCGTCGGCGCGCAGCTTGGCGACCATCTGCGCCGGGGTGAGGTCGGGGTGGGCCGACTTCATCAGGGCGAGGACGCCGGCGACGTGCGGCGAGGCCATCGACGTACCGGACTTCAGGCCGTAGCCGTTGCCGTTGACGATGGTCGACAAGATGCTGCGTCCCGGCGCGGCCACATCGATGACGCCGAGGCCGCGGTTCGAGAAGTAGGCCAGGATGTCGTTGCGGTGGCTGGCCGAGACGGTGACCACGCCCGGGAGCTCGGTCGGAATGTCCTGGCAGCCGCTGTTGAGCGTGCGCGTCACCGGGGTGCCGTCGTCGGGGCTGCCCTCGTCGAGGAAGGACGACTTGTCGGCCAGGTCGTGGCCCGAGTTGCCGGCGGCCGCGGCGTGGACGACGCCCTGGTCGGTGGACCAGGCGACCGCGCGACGCACGGCCTCCTTGGCGGCGTACTGGTCGGGCTGGTCCTCGCAGTAGAACTCGAACGGGTCGACGTAGTAGCTGTTGTTGGTCACGTCCATGCCGTGCATGCCGGCCCAGACGAAGCCGCACACGGCGTACTCCGGGTAGATGAACCCGTCGTCGTTGACGACCTTGACCGACGCCATCCGCACGTTGGGCGCCACTCCGACGATGCCGGTGCCGTTGCGCGCGGCGCCGATGGTGCCCGCGACGTGGGTGCCGTGGTCGCTCGTGGTCGGGTACCAGCCGGTCGGCGAGGTGTCCGGGCGGCCCGCGTTGCTGCAGTTGACCGAGTCGGCGACGTCGATGTTGGCGACGAGGTCCGGGTGGTCGGGGTCGATACCGGAGTCGAGCACGCCCACGACGACGTCACGGGAGCCGTCGGTGATCGCGTGCGCCTGGTCGGCCTTGATGACCTGCATGTCCCACTGCTCGGTCTCGCGCGGGTCCGCGGCCGTGACGGTGTTCTCGGTGTCGTCCTGCTGGGGCGAGGTCTGGTCCTTGCGGACCTGGCCCTTGCCCGGACCCCACGGGGCCTGGACGCCGGCCGGGGTTCCCTCGGTCACCGGCACGGTGCGGGTGGCGCCGACCGACTCGAGCGCGTTGCCGGCGTACGCCTGCACGTCGGTGCGGAAGGCGGCCCGGTCGCTGTGGGCGACGACCACACCGATCTGCGGCCAGGTCTGGACGACCACGCCGCCGGCCTTGGCGACCGCGCGCTCGAGGAGCCGGGTCTGGCCGGGGTTGGCGTGCTTCGCGTTGAGGATGTACGCCGACACGACCCCGTCAGGTGTGCTGATCGGGACCGGGGTGGAGACGGGCTCGCCGCCGGCCGCGGGGGCGGCACTGGCGCCGGTGCCGGTCACGGAGAGACCGGCCAGGGTGAGGCCGGTCGCGACCGTGAGGACGGCGGCACGGAGCCGCCGGTGGTGCTGTGGCATGGATCAACCTTTCCGAGAGGAAGGACGCGGGATGTGCGCCAGGCCACATCCTGTCCTCCCCGACCCCTGCTTGGCGAGAGGATCCCCGGTGAAGTTTCCGGGCGACGAGAGCTTTGTGCGGCCTCGACTCGTCGGCATGCGCCTGGGTACCGGTGCCGGACGAGACCGAACGCGAGGAGCGCGCCATGAGACGACCCTCCGACCCGCTGGTGGCGACACTGGCGGCGGGCACCTACGTGGCCCTGTGCGTTCGGCACCGGGACCGGCCCGGCCGGCTCGAGATGCGGGCGTTCCGGGCCGTCAACGATGCGCCGGACCGGCGCTGGCTGCGGGTTCCGCAGCAGCTCGGGACGCCGTGGACCCTGCCGGCGACCGCGGCCGCGCTGGCCGCGCGGAGGCGCTGGGCCTGGGCGGTGGCGGCACTGGTGGCGGTGCCCGCGGCACCGGGTCGCGCATCCTCGGCGCCGCCGCAGCGGGCGGCACCCTGCTCGCGTCGTACGTGCGCGTGCACCAGGGGGCACACTGGCCCGCGGACGTGGCCGCCGGCGCTGCCCTCGGCGTCGCCGTCGGCGCCGGTCTCGCGGCGGTCGTCGACGCCACGACGCGCTAGAGCGCTAGAGCACTAGAGGAGGAGCAGGCGCTCCTCGATCTTGTCGGCGACCTGGTTCGCGAGCAGCTCGAGGCCGCCCTTGACCAGGGGCGCCGCGAGCTTCCCGGCTCCGCGGGGCGTGATCTGCGAGCGGTAGGTGACCGTCGTGGCGCCGGCGTCCTCGGCGAACCGGATCGTGTCGCGCAGGTCGACGCCGGACGCCGTCCCGGTGAGCTCGAACAGCTCGTGCGGCACGCAGGCGACGACGCGGTACTCGACCTCGGTCTCGTGGCCGAGGAAGGAGGAGACGTTCCGGTACGTCGTACCGACGTCGCCGTCGCCGGAGGTGCGCACCGTCGTGACGGTGGGCGGGTCCCACTCCTCGGTGGTGGTGAAGTCGGTCAGGTAGTCCCAGACCTTCCCCAGGGGGCGGGGGACGACGATGACACGCTCGACGCTCGGCATGGACGCGTCGGTACCCCGGCGCGGCGACGACAGCCGCTCAGCCTCGATTCACCGTTTTGCCGCGTCGCGAGCGTCACAAGATGGGTGCGGCGCCAAGGCGCCCGGCGCGAAGCCAGACTGGGCGTCTGTCGAGCGTCGGCAACGCAGGCGACGCTCCATCTGGTGGCGCGGAGCAGCCGGAAATCGGTGAATCGAGGCTCAGGCCGGTCACTGCGACCGGAGCTGCTCCGCGAGCGCCGCGAGGTCCTGGTCGGTGCGCACGACGAGGATGGCGCCGGGGGCTGCGGGGGCCGTCGCGGGCGGCGCCGCCGGCGCGGCGAAGAGCGCATTGACCTGCGCCATCGCCTCGTCGATCTCGACGTGCGGGTCCTCGCACTCCTCACGCAGCCAGCGCCGCAGGACCCGGTTGTGGGCGGCGACCACGGCGGCCGCCATCAGCTCGCCGCGCCGCTCCGACTCCTCGGAGCCGTCGCCCCAGGCGCTGATGTACTGCCGGAACAGCTGCTGGTAGCGAGCACCGCTGATCAGCTCGCGCTCGCGCAGCGCGGGGACCGTGGAGGTCAGCTGGTAGCGGCGCCGGGCCAGCGGGCCCTCGGCGATGTAGTGGAACAGGACGACGCGCACCGCGTCGGAGACCGCGAGGATCGCGCTCTTCTGGGTGGAGGCGGCCAGGCGCTCCTCGACCGCGGCGAGGATCGCGTCGTGGTCGGGGAAGATCACCATCTCCTTCGACCCGAACAGCCGGAAGAAGGAGCTGCGGCTCACGCCCGCGGCGGCGGCGATGTCGTCGACGCTGGTGGCGTCGTACCCGTGCTCGGCGAAGAGCCGGAAGGCGGCGTCGGCGATCGCCGCCGCAGCGGTCCGGCCACGCCGGTCGTCCTCACGCGATTGCGTCACACCCCACCCCCCTTGTGAACTCCAGTATCAATGGATGATACTCAGTTTCATGACCGAGATCGACCTGCACACGACGGCGGGCAAGCTGGCGGACTTCGACCGCCGCACCGACGAGGCCGTGCACGCTCCCGCCGCCAAGGCCCAGGAGAAGCAGCACGCCAAGGGACGCAAGACCGCCCGCGAGCGCATCGAGATGCTCTTCGACGAGGGCAGCTTCGTCGAGCTCGACGAGTTCGCCCGCCACCGCTCGACCGCCTTCGGCCTCGAGAAGAACCGCCCGTACGGCGACGGCGTCATCACCGGCTACGGCACCGTCGACGGTCGCCAGGTCTGCGTGTTCTCCCAGGACTTCACGGTCTACGGCGGCTCGCTCGGCGAGGTCTACGGCGAGAAGATCACCAAGGTCATGGACCTGGCGATCAAGTCCGGCTGCCCCATCATCGGCATCAACGAGGGCGCCGGCGCCCGCATCCAGGAGGGCGTGGTCTCGCTCGGCCTTTACGGCGAGATCTTCAAGCGCAACGTGCACGCCTCCGGGGTCATCCCGCAGATCTCGATGATCATGGGCAACTGCGCGGGCGGCCACGTCTACTCCCCCGCGGTCACCGACTTCACGATCATGGTCGACCAGACCTCGGCGATGTTCATCACCGGTCCCGACGTCATCAAGACCGTCACCGGCGAGGACGTCTCGATGGAGGAGCTCGGCGGCGCCCGGGCCCACAACACCAAGTCGGGCAACGCCCACTACATGGCCTCCGACGAGGAGGACGCCTTCGAGTACGTCAAGGCGCTGCTGGCGTTCCTGCCGCAGAACAACCTCGACGAGGCGCCGTCGTACGACGACGCGGCGGACCTCGAGCCGACGCCTGCGGACCTCGCGCTCGACACGCTGATCCCGGACTCGCCGAACCAGCCCTACGACATGCACGACGTCATCGCGACGATCGTCGACGACGGTGACTTCCTCGAGGTGCAGCCGCTGTTCGCGCCCAACATCATCGTCGGCTACGGCCGGGTCGAGGGCCGCTCGGTCGGTGTCGTGGCCAACCAGCCGATGCAGTTCGCCGGCACGCTCGACATCGACGCGTCCGAGAAGGCCGCCCGGTTCGTGCGGTTCTGCGACGCCTTCAACATCCCGGTGCTGACCTTCGTCGACGTCCCGGGCTTCCTGCCCGGCGTCGACCAGGAGCACCTCGGCATCATCCGCCGCGGCGCCAAGCTGATCTACGCGTACGCCGAGGCGACGGTCCCGCTGGTCACGATCATCACCCGCAAGGCCTACGGCGGCGCGTACGACGTGATGGGGTCCAAGCACCTCGGCGCCGACATCAACCTGTCGTGGCCGACCGGCCAGATCGCGGTGATGGGCGCGCAGGGCGCGGCCAACATCGTGCACCGCCGCACCCTCGCCGAGCTCGAGGCCGCCGGCGGGGACGTCGAGGCCAAGCGGGCCGAGCTGATCGACGAGTACGAGACGACGCTGGCCAACCCCTACATCGCGGCCGAGCGCGGCTACGTCGACGGCGTCATCAAGCCGTCGGAGACCCGCGCCGAGGTGGTCAAGGCGCTGCGCCTGCTGCGCAACAAGCGCGAGGTGCTGCCGCCCAAGAAGCACGGGAACATCCCGCTGTGAGCGCCGAGACCGTGACCGATCAGGAGACCGTGGCGCCCGCCGCTCCCCTGCTGCGGGTCATCACGCCGGGCACCACGCCGGAGGAGGTCGCCGCGATCGTCGCGGTGCTCTCCGCCCTCGGCGGTGGCGCGCCCGCGCCCGAGGCACCTCGCTCGGAGTGGACCAACCCGGCCCGCCGCCTGCGTCGTACCGCCAGCTCCCACCCGAACCCCGGACGCGGCGCCTGGCGCGCCAGCGCCCTGCCCCGCTGAACTGGAAGGCCACACCATGTCGTTGAAGAAGGTCCTGATCGCCAACCGCGGCGAGATCGCGGTCCGGGTCATCCGTGCCGCCAAGGACGCGGGTATCGGCTCGGTCGCGGTGTACGCCGAGCCGGACGCCAACGCGCTGTTCGTGCGCCTGGCCGACGAGGCCTACTCGCTGGGCGGCTCGACGCCGGCGGAGACGTACCTCGACATCGCCAAGATCATCGAGGTCGCCAAGCAGTCGGGCGCCGACTCGGTCCACCCGGGCTACGGCTTCCTCGCCGAGAACGCCGCGTTCGCCCAGGCCGTCCTCGACGCGGGCCTGATCTGGATCGGCCCGTCCCCGGAGGCGATCGACGGCCTGGGCGACAAGGCGAAGGCGAAGCAGATCGCGCTCGCCGCCGGCGCCCCGCTGGCCCCCGGCCTCAAGGACCCGGTCAAGGACGCCGACGAGATCATCGCGTTCGCCAAGGAGCACGGCCTCCCGGTCGCCATCAAGGCGGTCTTCGGCGGTGGCGGTCGCGGCCTCAAGGTCGCCCGCACCCTCGAGGAGATCCCCGAGCTGTTCGAGTCCGCCACCCGCGAGGCGATCGGCGCGTTCGGTCGCGGCGAGTGCCTGGTCGAGAAGTTCCTCGACAAGCCGCGCCACGTCGAGACCCAGTGCCTCGCCGACTCCCACGGCAACGTCGTGGTCGTCTCGACCCGCGACTGCTCGCTGCAGCGGCGCCACCAGAAGCTGGTCGAGGAGGCGCCCGCGCCGTTCCTCACCGACGAGCAGAACGCGCGTCTCTACGAGTCCTCGAAGGCGATCCTGCGCGAGGCCGACTACGTCGGCGCCGGCACCTGCGAGTTCCTCGTCGCCGCCGACGGCACCATCTCCTTCCTCGAGGTCAACACCCGTCTCCAGGTCGAGCACTGCGTGTCCGAGGAGGTCACCGGCATCGACCTGGTCCGCGAGATGTTCCGCATCGCCGCGGGCGAGGAGCTCGGCTACGGCGACCCGGAGATCCGCGGCCACTCGATCGAGTACCGGATCAACGCCGAGGACGGCGGCAACAACTTCATGCCGGCCCCCGGCACGCTGACCGCGTGGAACCCGCCGCAGGGCCCGGGCGTCCGCGTCGACGGCGGCTACGAGGTCGGCGAGACCGTCCCGGGCGCGTTCGACTCGCTGATCGCCAAGCTGATCATCACCGGCTCCTCGCGGACGCAGGCGATCGAGCGGTCCCGCCGGGCGCTCTCGGAGTTCGAGGTCGACGGCATGCCGACCGCGATCACCTTCCACGAGGTCATCGTCAACGACCCCGCCTGGGTCGGCGCGTCCACGCCGTCGGGCGAGGGCTCCTTCGACGTCTACACCACGTGGATCGAGACCGACTTCGACAACCAGATCACGCCGTACGGCGGTGCCGCGGGCGAGGCCGACGAGGCCGGCGAGAAGCAGAAGGTCGTCGTCGAGGTCGGCGGCAAGCGGATCGAGGTCGTCCTCCCGGCCGGCCTCGGCGGACTCTCCGTCGGCGGTGGCGGCGGCACGAAGAAGCCGAAGCGCGCGGCTGGCAAGAAGGCCGGCGCCGCGGCGTCGGGCGACTCGGTCGCATCGCCCATGCAGGGCACCATCGTCAAGGTCGCGGTCGAGGAGGGCCAGGCGGTCGAGGAGGGCGACGTGGTCGTGGTCCTCGAGGCGATGAAGATGGAGCAGCCGCTCAAGGCCCACAAGGCCGGCACCATCACCGGCCTCACGGCCGAGGTCGGCGCCACGATCGGCAACGGCGAGGTCGTCTGCGAGATCAAGGACGCCAGCGCCTGAGCTTGCGAAGGCGCTGAAGGCGTCCGCAGGTCGAGGAGCGCCGGCGCGCTCGCGCCGCGAAGCAAGCGAGGTCGCGGCGCGTCACGAGACCAACGTGAGGTGATGCCGGAACTGTCCGTGGACAGTCCCGGCATCACCTCGCGGCGTCTCGAGACGGTCGCTGCGCGCCCTCCTCGACGACCGAGGCCCTCCCCGTCACGCTGACGACGGACAGGACCGCGGCGAGGGCGCACAGGGCGGCGCCGCCCCACCACGCCCAGGTGTAGGTGCCGAGCTGGTCGCGGATGACGCCGGCGCCGAGGGCGGCGACGGCGGCGCCGAGCTGGTGGGAGGCGAAGACCCAGCCGAAGACGATGGTGCCGCGCTCGCCGAACGCCTCGCGGCACAGCGCGGCGGTGGGCGGGACGGTGGCGACCCAGTCGAGGCCGTAGATCACGATGAACAGCACCATGCTGGGGTGCACGGCGTCGGCGAGCAGGCTCGGCAGCAGCAGCAGGCCGAGGCCGCGGAACAGGTAGTAGGCCACCAGCAGGGCCCGCGGGTCGAAGCGGTCGGTGAGCCAGCCGGACGCGATGGTGCCGACGATGTCGAAGACGCCGACCACGGCGAGCAGGCCGGCCGCGGTGGTGGCGGACATCCCGTGGTCGTGGGCCGAGGGGATGAAGTGGATGCCGATCAGGCCGTTGGTGGTCGCGCCGCAGATCGCGAAGGCGCCGGCGAGGGCCCAGAACGCCCGGTGCCGGGCGGCGTACGTGAGGCCCTCGACCGCCCGCCGGGTGGCTCCGCCCTCCGCCCGGGCCGGGGGCGTCCAGCCGGCGGGCGCGCCGTAGGGCGCCACCCCACGGTCCTCGGGATGGTCGCGGACGACCTGCCACACCACCGGTACGACGGCCAGCGCGGCCGCCGCGATCACCAGGGACGCCGGGCGCCAGCCCGCGCCCTCGGCGAGCGCCGCGACGATGGGCAAGAAGACCAGCTGGCCGGTCGCCGAGCCGGCGGTGAGGATCCCCATGACCAGGCCGCGGCGCTGGTCGAACCAGCGGTTCGCGATGGTGGCGGCGAAGACCAGCGCCATCGAGCCGGTGCCCAGCCCGATCAGCACCCCCCAGCACACGAGGAGCTGCCAGGACGCGGTCATCAGCACGCTGCCGCCCGACCCGAGCGCGACCAGCGAGAGCGCGGCGGCGACCACCCGTCGTACGCCGAAGCGGTCCATCAGCGCCGCCGCGAACGGCGCGGTCAGGCCGAACAGGACGAGGTTGATGCTGACCGCGAGCGACATGACGCTCGTCGACCAGCCGAACTCGTCGTGCAGCGGCACCATGAGCGCGCCGGGTGCGGCGCGGAAGCCGGCCGCGCCGATCAGCGCGAGGAAGGCGACCGCGGCCACCACCCAGGCGGGATGGACGCGGCGGCCGGTGACCGGTGGGGCGGAGATCGTCATCGAGCAGGCTTTCTTGAGCGAAGTCAGACCGGTACGCTAGCACGCATGGCCCTGCGCTCCGACTGGTCGACCGACTACTGCCCGGTCCGCCGATCCCTCGACGTGCTCGGGGACCCGTGGCTGCTGCTGATCGTGCGCGACGTGCTCCACGGCAGCGGCCGCTTCGAGCAGCTGCGCGACAACCTCGGCATCTCCGAGGCCGTCCTCAGCCGGCGCCTGCGGGCGATGCGCGAGGCCGGGCTGCTCGACACCGTCGACTACGTGCGCGACGGCCGCACCCGCCAGCGGTACGTCGCCACCGAGGCCGCCGCCGACCTCCTCCCCCTGCTCCAGCAGCTCGCGATCTGGGGTGAGAAGCACACCCGGCTGCCCGAGGGCGGCTCGCACATGGGACTGCGGCACGAGACCTGCGGCCAGGAGACCACGCGGGCCGAGACCTGCAGCGCCTGCGGCGAGCCGCTGCGTCCCGAGGACATGACCTGGGTCAAGCCGTGGCGCGGTGCCGAGCACCGGCTGCGGGCCGCCGGCAGCTGACCCCTACGGTGGAGCCGTGTTGCTCTACGAGTTCGAGGGCCGGCGGCCCCAGGTCCACCCCGAGGCGTTCGTCGCGCCGACCGCGACCCTGATCGGCGACGTACGCATCGAGAAGGGCGCCAGCGTCTGGTACGGCGCCGTCCTCCGCGCCGACATCTGCACGATCATCGTGCGCGAGGGCTCGAACATCCAGGACAACTCGGTCGTCCACGGCGCGCCCGACGTCGTCGTCGACATCGGCCCGAACGCCACCGTGGCCCACGCCTGCGTGTTCCACGGCGACACCATGGGCGAGAAGTCGCTGCTCGGCAACGGCAGCACCGTCCTCGACCACGCCACGATCGGCGCCGGCTCGCTCGTCGCCGCCGGCGCGGTCGTCACGCCGGGCACGAAGATCCCCGACGGCGTACTCGCCGCCGGCGCCCCGGCCGAGACGAAGCGGCCGATCGAGGGCACCGGCGCTCACTTCTGGGTCGAGACCAACGCCGCCTACTACGCCGAGCTGGCTCAGCGGCACCGCGCGGGCGTCGTACCGGTCGACGGCATGTCCTGACGGACCTCGTCCTCGTACGAGGACATTTTGACTTTGTCTTCGTACGAGGACAAATGGATAATGTCCTCGTACGAAGACAACGGAGGGCCCGGATGACCGACATCGAGATTCCCGACTGGACCAAGCTGGGTTCCACGATCCGCTCGGAGCGCAAGCGTGCCGGCCTCAGCCAGCAGGCACTCGCCTCACGCGCCTCCCTCTCCCGTTCCTGGCTCGCGCGCTTGGAGGCCGGCCATCGAACGGCCGAGCTCGAGAGCGTCATGCGCCTGCTCCGCGCCCTCGACCTCACTCTCGTCCTGCGCCGCGCGGACGACGCCGACGACCACCCCCCTGCCCACCGGGCGACCACTGCCGACGACCCGGCATTCACAGCTGCCTTCGAGTCCCTCTTGGACCAGCACCGGCGCGCCTCGGACACCCGATCGCAGACCTGGACCGACTCGCTTGCCGACGGTGGGCGTGACCGTGACTGAGCGACTGACCGTCGTTCTCTACGGCCAGCCCGTCGGGCACCTCGAGCGCACCGGATCCGACGACCCGAGCTTCACCTACAGCGCCGAGTACGCCGCAACCGGCCGCACCCCCCTGTCCTCCCGGCTTCCCATCGCGCCCCAGACCTATCGGTCCGATCGCGTCCTCCCCTACCTCCGCGGACTGCTTCCCGAGAACCTCCAGACCCGCCAGCAATGGGCGGCCCGCCTCGACACCACACCCGACGATGCCTTCGGCCTCCTGGCAGCGATGGGCTGGGACTGCCCCGGTGCCGTCCAGTTCACGCCCGAGACGCAGATCGAGGACCTCCGGCTCCGCGGGGCCGAGCTGACCCCGCTGACCGAACACGACATCGCCGAACGCCTGCGCACCCTGCAGGACCGGCCCGCATCCTGGACGCTGCCGGGAGAGCACTGGTCGCTCGGCGGCCAGCAGGAGAAGTTCGCCCTCACCTGGATCGACGGCCAGTGGCACGAGACAGGAGGATCCGCGGTGACGACGCACATCGTGAAGCCGGGCATCAGAGTCCTGCACCACCAAGCCATGGTCGAGCACGTCACCATGCGTGCGGCCGCGGCCACTGGCGTCAGCGTCGCGGAGAGCCGACTGCTGCGGTTCGAGGACCAGTGGGCCATCGTCGTCGACCGATTCGACCGCATCACCGCGGCCGCCAAGATCTTCCGGCTCCACCAGGAGGACTTCTGTCAAGCGCTGGGCCGGTTGCCGGAGAGGAAGTACGAGTCGGCCGGCGGTCCGCGTCTTCGCGACATGGCCGATCTGGTCCGCAGGCAGATGACGCAGCCCGCCGACGACCTCCGCGCCCTCGCGGACTTCGCCGCGGTCAACCTGGTTGCCGGCGCTCCCGACGGCCACGCCAAGAACATCTCCTTGATCCTCGGCCCCGACGGCAGCCGCTGGGTCGCTCCGCTCTACGACCTCGCCACCGGGCTGACCTACGATCCCGAGGCAGTCGAGCGCAGCCTCGCGCTGTCGATCGGCGGCGAGCGGATCTTCAACAGGATCCGCGGCAAGCAGTGGGCGAAGGCCGCCGAGGTCCTCGGCCTCGCGCCCGACCTCCTTCTCCAGCGCGTCGCCGCCATGGCATCCGCCTTCCCGCCGGCGTTCGAGAATGCGCTCGCCGACATCGGCGACGCCCCGGGTGCGACCGAGGTGGCCGAGCGCACCCTGCCCGTCCTCCAGAAGCACTGCAGTGAGGTGGTGGCCCGACTCACGGAGTGACGGCCCCGATCACGAAACTCCAGCTCCCAGCATGTCGCGGAGCAGGTCGATCGCCGCCGCGACCAAACAGGAGCCACACCGCACGCTCGGGCAGGACGGCCGCGCACCGGCGAATCCTGACCCGAACGCCCGCGCCGGCTCGTCGACACCTGACGAGACGGGCCGTCGGCATGCCCCGGGCCCTTGACACATGTCTGACAGGTGAGGAACGTCCTGTCTGACAGATCACGGACCCCGGGAGGACCCCATGACCGCAACGACCCACGCGTCGGCCAACCGCGATGTCGTCGTCCACAGCCTGACCGACTTCGCCTCGCTCGCCGTCGTCGGTGGCGAGCACACCGTCGTCATCGACGAGCCGCGCGAGTTCGAGGGCGGCGGTACGGCGCCCAACCCGTTCGGCCTCGTCCTGTCGGCGCTCGGCGGCTGCATGGCCGGCACCCTGCGCGGCGTCGCGCGACAGCACGGCTTCGACTACGACCGCGCCGAGATCCGGCTCTCACTGCGGATCAACCGGCCGACCTCGGGGCCGCTGGACCCCGGCGAGCGGGAGCTGCGGATCTCGCGGATCATCGCGGAGGTCACGGTCCACGGCGACCTCACCACCGAGCAGCAGGAAGCCCTGCGCAACGGCATCGAGACCTGCCCGGTCGGCAACACGCTGCGCCGCGGGCTCACCCTGCAGGAGTCGATCGCGTTCGAGGCCGCGGCGTGAGCGCGCCGTACGACCTGCTCGTCACCGGCGCCCGCCTGGCCGACGGATCGCCGGCGGCGCTGGGGATCCGCGACGGTCGCTACGCCCACGTCGGCCCGCAGGCACCGCACGGCGCGACCGCCACGACGACCATCGACGCCGCGGGCGGGCTGGTGACGGAGTCCTTCGTCAACGGGCACATGCACCTGGAGAAGGTGCACACCCTGGACCGCGCGGGTGACGGCGCACTGGCGGCGTACACGTCCGGGAGCATGGGCGCGGCGCTGCGCTCGATCGTGCGGGAGGCGAGCGGGGTGAAGCGGCAGTACGACCGGGCCTGGCTCGAGCCCAACATCCGCAGGGCGCTCGACGCCGCACTCGCCCACGGGGTGCTGCACCTCCAGGCCTTCGTCGACGTGGACACCACCGCGCGACTGGTCGGGATGGAGGCGGTGCTGGCGGTACGCGAGGAGTACCGCGACCTGCTCGACATCCAGGTCGTGGCCTTCCCGCAGGACGGGCTGCTGCGCGACCCGGGAGCCGCGGCACTGTGCGAGGAGGCACTGCGACTGGGGGCCGACGTGGTGGGCGGGATCCCCTGGATCGAGATGACCGACGCCGATGCGAAGGCACACGTGGAGTGGGCATGCCGGCTGGCGGCCGCGCAGGGCAAGCGGGTGGCGATGCTCGTCGACGACGCCGGCGACCCGGGGTTGCGTACGACGCAGATGCTGGCCGAGGCGATGATCGAGCACGACCTGCGCGGACGCGGCGTGGCGTGCCACGCGCGGGCCCTGGCGACGTACCCGCAGCCGACGCTGCAGCGGCTGATGGACCTCGCCCACGCGGCCGGACTGGGCTTCGTGTCCGACCCGCACACGGGGCCGCTGCACCTGCCGGTGCGGGACTTCCTCGAGGACGGCATCCCGGTCGCGCTGGGCCAGGACGACATCGAGGACGCGTACTACCCGTTCGGCCGGCACAGCATGCTCGAGGTCGCCTTCCTCGCCGCCCACACCCTGCGCTTCCTGACCGCCGCCGACCAGCGGTTGCTGCTCGAGCTGATCACGACCCGGGCGGCCGACGTGCTCGGCGTCGCGGACCACGCGATCGCGGAGGGCAACCCGGCGAACCTGTGCGTGCACGCCGACAGACGGTTGCGCGACGTGCTCACCGAGCACGCCCGGCCACGCTGGGTGATCCGCGAGGGTCGGGTCGTCGCCGAGTCGGAGACCACGACCCGTCTCCAGCGCTGAGCCTGGCTACTGGCTACCAGTCGGCGCGACGCACCATCGCGTAGCGGAACGCGCCGCGCACGTGCACCTCACGGGTCCAGTAGCAGACCGTGCCGGTGCGACCGATCCCGGTCGCCTCGAGGGTCATCGCCGCCTCACCCTCGGGGCGTCCGGTCAGCCCGGCGTCCACGGCCGACAGGCCGTCGGCGCCGGGCCACACCAGCTCCCAGCCGACCTGCTCGCCGGCCAGCTCCCGCGCCAGCGCGGGCATCGGCGCCGCAGGGTCGAGGCCGGCCGGGTCCACCCCCGTCAGGATCGGTACGACGTCACGCGCCACCAGCACCGGCTCACCGTCGGCGGACCACACCTTGGTGGTGCGCAGCACGCCCTGGCGCGGCGATAGGTCGTACGCATCGGCCTCGTCGAGGCTCACCTCGCCGACCTCCACGGACACGACCTCGAGCGACGGCGTGCGGCCCATCGCGGCGATCAGCTCGGCACTGTCGAGGCGCTGCTCGAAGCGGGCGGGGATACCCAGCAGCGAGCTGTTGACCGTGGTGTCGGCGCCCTTGCGGCGGTGGATGAAGCCGCGCTCCTCCAGCCGGACCAGGGCCTCGCGCACCGCCGGCCGGCTGATCTCCAGCGACGCGGCGAGCGTGGTCTCCCCCGGCATCGGCCCGCCCCGCTCGGCCGCGTCCGCCCAGAGCCTCTGCAGCCGGCGCTCGACCGGCTCGGGCAGGTCGGCGTCGCTCACGGCGCCACCCTAGATGAGACTGCTACCTTCCCGGACCATGGTCGGACTGAGTGTGCTGGTCGGCGGTGGTCGTGACGAGACGCAGGTACGCGCGCTGCTCGCGCCCTTCGTGGCCGCCCTCGCGGGCGGTGAGGCGGCCTGCGTGGTCGTCGACGACGGCGAGGGCGTCGACCTCGACCGCTGGCGCGGCGTGCTCGCCGACGCCGCGGCGGTGCGCACCGTCGTCCTCGAGGAGGGACGCCCGCTCATCGCCGAGGACGTCGCCGGCAGCGCCGGGGTGTTCGTCGCCGGCGGACTCACCCCGCTGTACGCCGAGCTCGTGGTCCCCGCCCGCGCCGCACTGGCCGCCCTCCCCTACGCCGGCTTCTCGGCCGGCGCGGCGATCGCGGCCGAGCGCGCGATCGTCGGCGGCTGGACGTACGACGCTCGCCAGGTCGCGCCCGAGGACGCCGGCGAGGACCTCGACGACCTGACCGTGGTCGCCGGCCTGGGCCGGGTCGACTTCGCCGTGGACGTCCATGCTGCCCAGTGGGGCACCCTCCAGCGCGCGGTCGCAGCGGTCCGCGCCGGGCTGGTCACCCAGGCCCGGGCGATCGACGAGCACACCGCGGTCGTCGTACGAGACGGCGTGGTCGAGGTCGTCGGCGCCGGGTCGGCGCTGCAGGTGCGGCCCGCCGAGGGCGGCGTCCTCGTCAGCTGAGTCGGCCGACGGAGACGATGGCGCCCTGGCCGGCCTCGCGGTCGAGCGAGCGGCCGATGACCATCCGCTGGATCTGGTTGGTGCCCTCGAAGATCTGCATCACCTTGGCCTCGCGCATGTAGCGCTCGACCGGGAAGTCCTTGGTGTAGCCGGCGCCGCCGAGCACCTGGACGGCGTCGGTGGTCACCTTCATGGCGGCGTCGGTGGCGACCAGCTTGGCGATCGAGGCCTCGCGGGAGAACGGCAGGCCGAGGTCCTTGAGGCGGGCGGCGTGCAGCACGGTGGCGCGGGCGGACTGGATCGCGGCCTCCATGTCGGCGAGCACGAAGGCCAGGCCCTGGTGGTCGATGATCCGCTGCCCGAAGGCCTCGCGCTGCTGGGCGTAGGCGACCGCGCGGTCGAGCGCGCCCTGGGCCAGGCCGGTCGCGACGGCGGCGATGCCGAGACGACCGGCATCGAGGCCGGCGAGGGCGATCTTGAGCCCCTGGCCCTCGGCGCCGAGGCGCTGCTCGACGGGGACCCGGACGTCCTCGAAGCGCACCGTCGCGGTGGTCGAGCCCATCAGGCCCATCTTGTCCTCGGGGGCGTCGGCCGACAGGCCGGGGGTGTCGGCACGGACCAGGAAGCAGGAGATGTCGCCGCGGCCCTCGCCCGTGCGGGCCATGACCTTGTAGAAGTCGGCCTGGCCGCCGTGGGTGACCCATGCCTTGGCGCCGTTGATGACGTACGCGTCGCCGTCGAGCCGGGCGCGCGTGCGCATCGCGGCCGGGTCGGAGCCGGCGTGCGCCTCGGAGAGGCAGTAGGCGCCGAGGAGGTCACCCCCGAGCATCTCCGGGAGCCACGCCGCGCGCTGCTCGTCGGTCCCGGCGGTGGCCAGGCCGAAGCAGCTCAGCGCGTGCACCGAGACGCCGACGCCGACGCTGGACCAGACCGAGCCGATCTCCTCGAGCACCTGAAGGTAGACCTCGTACGGCAGCCCGCCGCCGCCGATCTCCTCGGGGTAGGGCAGGCCGAGGAAGCCGGCCCGGCCGAGCAGCCGGAACACCTCGCGCGGGAAGGTGCCCGTCGCCTCGGCCTCCGCGGCGCGCGGCAACAGCTCGTCGGTGGCGAGCTGGCGCGCCAGGCGGAGCAGGTCGGCGTACTCCTCGGACGCCATCAGGCGACGTGCGGGCATCGGGTCCTCCGTGATCTGAGTACTGAAATGGTGATCCTGGTACGGACTACGGTACGCCTTTCGTTGCTAACCTGCCAGCGTGCAGCAGCAGCGAACCCTCCCGGCGCGCACCCGCCAGCGCCGTGACGCGCTGCTCGACGAGCTGGTCGACCTGTTCCTGGCCGAGGGCTTCGCCGCCTTCGGGATCGGCGAGCTGGCCCAGCGGCTGTCCTGCTCACGCAGCACGCTCTACCTGGTCGCGCCCAGCAAGGAGCAGGTGATCACCGCGACGGTTCGGCAGTTCTTCAAGCGCGCCGCCGAACGGATCGAGGAACGCGTCGAGGCAGCCCCCGACCCGGCGGACCGGCTCTCGACGTACCTCACCGCGGTGGCCGACGAGCTCGCCCCCGCCTCGCCGCAGTTCTACGCCGACCTCGCCGGCTTCCCGCCCGGGGCCGAGGTCTACCGCGCCAACACCGCGCAGGCCGCCGCGCGCGTGCAGGCGCTGGTCACCGAGGGCGTCGAGGCGGGCACCCTGCGCCAGGTCAACGCGACCTTCGTCGGCGCCGCCGTCGCCGAGGTGATGGACGCGATCGGCGACGGCCGCATCGGTACGGCGACCGGGCTCGACGACGCGCAGGCCTACCAGGCGCTGGTCGACCTGGTCGCCACCGGCCTGCGGGTCGGGCGACCCGGCGGGTGATCTTGCGCCGAAGCACCAGTACCGGTGAACCATCACCACTAAGGTGCCGGCATGCGCCTCCCCCACAAGGGCAGCGGCCCGGCCGCGCTCGTGATCGCCCTCCTCGCCCTCCTCGTCGCGGTGTCCGGCAGCTCGTACGCGGCGGTGACCGCGCACCGCAACTCCGTCGACACCGCCGCCCTGCAGCACCATGCCGTCACTCGCGGCAAGATCGCCCAGGGCGCCGTCGGCTCCGGCAAGGTGCTCGACGGCAGTCTGCGCGCACGTGACTTCCGCACCGGCGAGCTCCCCGCAGGCACGCCCGGCGCCGCCGGGGTGAACGGCCTGCCGGGCCAGCAGGGCCAGCAGGGCGCTGCCGGCGCGCCTGGACCCGTCGGCCCCCAGGGACCCGCCGGTCCGGTCGGCCCCATCGGACCCATCGGCCCGGTCGGCCCCCAAGGCGTGGCCGGCGCGGACGGCACACCGGGGAGCGCCTACACGGCCTACGAGTGGAGCGCAGCCAACGCCATCGCGATCCCCATCCTGGTGGCCAACACCCCGCAGAACGTCAGTGGCGTCGAGTTCACCAAGCTCGGCGACGGACCGGCCTTCCTCGGCAGCCCCACGGGACTGTCGTTCACCCGCACCGGCACCTACCGGATCAGCTACGGCCTGGACCTCCAGCCGCCGCTCGCGCTGGTGACCATGTCCGCCTTCGCCACCAAGGGCGCCGACGGCCTGCCGACCGACCCGGTCGTGCCCGGCAGCCAGGTCAGCCGGACCGTGAGCAACGCGGTCCTCGCCCCCGAGCGGATCAGCCAGGACTTCCTGGTCGAGGTCAGCGCCGGCCAGACCGTGACCGTGTACGTGCAGACCAACCTGCTCGGCGTCGTCCGCACCAGCCAGCAGGTCGACGTGGAACTGGTCAGCTGAGGTTGACCGTGCGCGCGGCCTGAGCCGTTCACACTGGGCAGGTGACCGACCTGATCGCACCCCTGCTCGCCGCCCGCGCCGGCGGCTTCCGGCCCTCCCCGGTCCGGGACTTCTGGGAGGTGTCGATGGAGCCCGGGATCATCTCCCTGGCCGGCGGCAACCCCGACCTGTCGGTCCTGCCGCTCGGCGAGCTCGGCGAGGTGGCGGCGCGGGTGATCCGCGACCGAGGCCTCGAGGTCCTGCAGTACGGCGGCGGCACCGGCGCGCCGGGCACTCGCGAGGCCGTCGCCCGGACGATGGCCGCCGAGGGCATCCCGGTCGACCCCGCGGACGTGCAGGTGACCGCGGGATCCCAGATGGCGCTCGACCTGGTGGTCAAGCTGCTGTTCGACCCGGGCGACGTGGTGCTGGCCGAGGGGCCGTCGTACGTCGGGGCGATCGGGCTGTTCGTCGGCATGCAGGTCGACGTCGTGCACGTACCGATCGACGACGACGGCCTGGTGCCGGCCGCGTTGGAGGAGACCGTCGCGCGGCTGCGCGCGGAGGGCCGCCGGGTCAAGGCGCTGTACACGATCCCGAACTTCCACAACCCGAGCGGCGTGACGCTCGCGGCACAGCGGCGGCCCGACGTGGTGCGGATCTGCCGCGACGCGGGGATCACCGTCATCGAGGACAACCCGTACGGGCTGCTGTCCTTCGACGGCGCGTCCCTGCCGAGCCTGCGCTCGCTCGACCCCGACAACGTGGTCTACCTGGGCTCGTTCTCCAAGGTCGTCGCCCCCGGCCTCCGGGTCGGCTGGGCGGTCGCGCCCGAGCCGCTGCGCCGGCCGCTGCAGCTGGCCTCGGAGGCCACCGTGATCTGCGCGTCGGTGCTGAGCCAGGCCGTCGTCGAGGAGTACGTCCTGCGCCACGACTGGCTCGCCGTCCTGGCCCGGGCCCGGCGGCTCTACGAGTCCCGCGCGGGTGCCGTGCTCGACGCTCTGGCCGGCGCGGGGCCCGGCGTCAGCTGGTCGGTGCCGCGCGGCGGCTTCTTCACGTGGGTCACGCTGCCCGCCGGCAGTGACGTGCACGGGGTGCTCGACGCCGCCATCGAGCGGCGGGTCGTGTTCGTGCCCGGGTCTGCGTTCCACGCCGACGGCGGCGGCACGAACCAGCTGCGGCTGGCGTTCTCGCTGGAGAAGGAGGACGTCCTCGCCGAGGGGGTCCGACGCCTGCTGGATGCGATCGCCGAGGTGGCCGCGGCCTGAAGCCCGGATCCAGCCTGAGGCCGTCAGGTTCGGGTCAGGTGTCCTCGGGCGCCGGGTCGCGCGGCGCCGGCGCCGGTCCGTGCCGGGCGACAGCCTGGTGCAGGGGCAGGGCGATGTGGCCGCGGCGGCGCACACCGGTGGCCGCGTCGACGACGTAGAGCCACACCACGCCAGGGACGGCGGAGCGGGCGAGCTGCACCCGGCACCGGTTCGAGATCCCCGGCAGCGTGACGACGTCACCGGGTTCGAGCTGGGCGGCGGTGACGGTCTCGTCGGTGCCCTCGTCCATGCGGCCTGTCCGCTCCTTCGTTCGGTCCCCGTGTGGATGACGATATGAAGACTTCTTCAAGTGATGTATCATAGCGGTTACAGCGACGACGAGAGGAAGGCGGGGCGATGGGAGTGCCGCTCTACCAGACCAAGGCCGAGTTCTTCCGCACCCTCGGCCACCCGGCCCGGATCCGGATCCTCGAGCTGCTCTCCGAGCGCGACCACGCGGTCCACGAGCTGCTCGAGCAGATCGCGATCGAGCCGAGCAACCTCTCGCAGCAGCTCGCGGTGTTGCGTCGTACGTCGCTCGTCGTGTCGCGCCGCGAGGGCACCGCCGTCGTCTACTCCATCAGCGCGCCCGAGGTGCGCGACCTGCTGCTGTCGGCGCGCAGGATCCTGGTCGGGCTCGCCGAGACCCGCACCGACTTCGAGGACGAGCTGATGGTGCCGGGCACCCGATGACCGCCCGATGACCACCCGATGACCACCCGATGACCACCCGATGACCACCCGATGACCACCCGATGACCACCCGATGACCACCGTGCTCGCGCGCCTGCGCCAGCTGGCGCCGCGCCGCGCCGACTGGGCCCAGGCCGACCTGCGCCACGACCTCACCGCCGGGGTGATGGTCGCCCTCGTGGCACTCCCACTGGCACTCGGCTTCGGGGTCAGCTCGGGTGTCGGCGCCGGCGCCGGCATCGTCACGGCGGTCGTCGCCGGTGCCGTCGCCGCGGTCTTCGGCGGCAGCCACGTCCAGGTCAGCGGACCGACCGGCGCGATGACCGTCGTCCTCATCCCCATCGTCGCCGCGCACGGCGCCGACGGCGTCCTCGTGGTCGGGCTGCTCGCCGGACTGATGCTGCTGGCGCTGGCGCTCACCGGCGCCGGCCGGGCGATCAGGTACGTCCCCGTGCCGGTGATCGAGGGCTTCACCGCCGGGATCGCCGTGATCATCGCGCTGCAGCAGCTGCCCGCCGCGCTCGGCGTCGACGTACACGCCGAGAGGATCCTGGTCCTCGCCGCGGACGCCGTACGAGCGTGGGCCCAGGCCCCGACCTGGGGCGCGCCCGCAACCGCGCTCGGCGTCGCGGCCCTCATCGTCGTGCTCGCCCGGGTGCGCGCGGGCTTCCCCGTCGCTCTCGTCCTCGTCGTGGCCGCCACCGTGGCGAACGCACTGCTGGCCGGCCGCGGTGGCGATCGCCCACTCGCCACGATCGGCGAGATCCCCTCCGGCCTGCCCGTGCCGCACCTGCCCGGGGTCCCCTGGGGCGACCTCGACACCCTCGTGCTGGCCGCGGTCGCCGTCGCGGCCCTGGGGGCGCTGGAGAGCCTGCTGTCCGCCACCGTCGCCGACGCGATGAGCGTCGGGCAGCGGCACGACCCCGACCGCGAGCTGCTCGGGCAGGGCCTGGCCAACCTCGCCAGCCCGTTGTTCGGCGGCATCCCCGCCACCGCGGCGATCGCGCGTACGGCGGTCAACGTGCGCTCCGGAGCCCGCTCGCGGCTCGCCGCCCTGACCCATGCCGTGCTGCTGCTGGCCGTCGTGCTGGTGGCGGCACGCTGGGTGGGCCAGATCCCGCTCGCCGCACTCGCCGGCGTACTGATCGCCACCGCGGTCCAGATGGTCCGGGTGTCCAGCCTCGCGCCGCTCCTGCGCGCGACCCGCGGCGACGCCGCGACCCTGGTCCTGACCGCGGTCGCCACGGTCGCCCTCGACCTCGTCCAGGCCGTTCTCGTCGGCCTGGCGGCCGCGGGCTTCTTCGCCCTTCGCCACACGGCCGCGACGGCCCGGCTGGAGGAGGTGCCGCTCGACGAGAGCGACCATCACGACGAGGAGCGCCGCCTGCTCGACGAGCAGATCGTCGCCTACCGCCTCGACGGCCCGCTCTTCTTCGCCGCCGCCCACGACTTCCTGCTCGAGCTCGCCGAGGTCAGCCGGGTCCGGGTCGTCGTGCTCCGGATGTCGCACCTGACCGCCGTCGACGCCACCGGCGCCCACGTGCTCGCCGACACCATCGGCCGCTTGGAGCAGCGTGGCGTCACCGTCCTGCTCTCCGGCACCCGCCCCGAGCACGTCGCCGTCCTCGAGCAGCTCGGCGTGCACCGCCAGCTGGCCCATGAGCGGCACCTGTTCGCGACGACACCGGAGGCCATCGAGCACGCGCGCCTGCACGCCGCGCGGGTCGCGCACGAGCCGGGTCAGGCGGCCCGCCCCTAGGTTGTCGGCGTCAGGTCCAGAGCACCTCGCGCGCCCACAACGGCACCAGGTCGCCGGCCCGGCCCTGCCGGGACTCGTGGAAGAAGTGGCTGCCCTCGCTGGGCTCGAGGTTGAGCTCGAGGGTGCGGGCGCCGTGGCGCCGGGCGTGCTGGACGAACCCGGCGGCCGGGTAGACCGCGCCGGAGGTGCCGATGGACACGAAGATGCTGGCCTCCGAGAGGGCGTCGGCGATCCGGTCCATCTCGTAGGGCACCTCGCCGAACCAGACGACGTCGGGCCGCAGCTCGTGGGCGCCGCAGCCGGGACAGGCCGGCTCGTCGAGGAGGGTGCCGGTCCACGGGGAGGCGACCCCGCAGGAGCGGCACAGCGCCTTGAGCAGCTCACCGTGCATGTGGATCACGTTGCGCGACCCGGCGCGCTCGTGCAGGTCGTCGATGTTCTGGGTGACCACGAGCAGGCCGGTGCCGAGGGTCTCCTCGAGCTCGGCCAGGGCGTGGTGGGCGGCATTGGGCTCGACGGTCTCCAGCGCGGCGCGGCGCTCGTCGTAGAACCGCTGCACCGTCGCCCGGTCCCGCTCGAAACCCTCCGGCGTCGCGACGTCCTCGACGCGGTGCCCCTCCCACAGCCCGTCGGCGTCGCGGAAGGTCGGCACCCCGCTCTCGGCGGAGATGCCGGCACCGGTCAGGACGACGATCTGAGGCACGTCGGGAGGCTACCCGCCCGTGCCGTGACCAGCGTCACCCGTCCACGAGTTCGGGGCGCAGGACACTGGCCCGGGTCGCGCGAGCCAGCCAGTCGGCGTACTTCCTGGGGGTCCAGCCGCGCTGCCGCACCAGGAGGTCGTACGGCGCCGGGTCGGTCATCAGCCACAGCAGGTCCGCCGCGGCCGGTACGCCGAGCCCGCGGCGCAGGCCGCGCAGGTCGTGCAGCTGGCGGGCCATCATCGTCATGCCGAACAGCCGCTGCCGCCGCACGTCCTCGAGCAGCGCGACGGCGTCGGGATCACCGGACGCCGCGGCGGCCTCGACGGCCAGCGCGATCGGCGCGACCCGCGGCATGGTCTCGGCGAGATGGGCGGCATACCCGTCGATGACCTCGACCGGGTCGGTCGAGGCACGCAGCCGCTGGATGACCGGTCGCTCCATCATCGGGACGTCCTCGTCGTCGCCGGCGACCGCCCAGTCGAACGCGAGCTTGACCAGCACGACCTTGCCGCCGACGGCGGTGAACACGGTCTTGCGACTCACCCCGGCGGCCCTCGCGACATCGTCGATCGTGGTCGCGGCGTACCCGTGGGCGGCGAACAGCTCGCCCGCGGCCGCGACGATCCGCTGCCGGGTGGCGCGGGCCTGCTCGGCACGCAGGTCGGACGAGTAGGACCTCTTGCCGGTCTCAGTCATTGGAGTTACTCTCGATGTAACGAATACGTCTCGGGTCACCACAATACAGGGGGTAGCCATGAAGATGACGATCGTGGGCGCCGGCCCGTCGGGAACGACGGCAGCGCTGCTGCTGGCCCGAGCCGGTCATCAGGTGACGCTGGTCGACCGCGACCCCGGGCCGCGCGCGGACGGGACCTGGGACCGGGTCGGCGTCATGCAGTTCCGCCTGCCGCAGGGCCTGCGTGGGCCCGGCCGGCTGTTCCTCGAGTCGCGTCTGCCCGACGTGCACCAGGCGCTGCTCGACGCCGGGGCGGCGTACGGCGCGGTGCCGCACGGGGCACCGCCGTTCACCGCCGGCCTGCACCTGCGCCGGTCGACGATGGAGCGGGTGCTGTGGTCGTGCGCGGACCGCGAGCCCGGGATCATGCGGCGGACCGGCCACGTCGATGCCCTGGTGCGCGCGGGCGACCGGGTCACGGGCGTCGTCGTCGACGGCGAGCTGGTGCGCTCCGACCTCGTCGTCGACGCGGGCGGCAAGGCCGGCCACCTCGGCCAGCACCTGCGCCCGCAGGCACAGGAGACGGCGGCACCGTTCGCGTACGTCGCCCGCGAGTACCGGCTGCTGCCCGGGGCCGGGCCGGGCCCGGTCGAGCCCGGCCCGGGCCTCGCGATCCCCCACGACGGCTTCATGGAGATGGTCTTCGTCCAGGACGCCGGCACCTTCCAGACACTCGTCGTCCGTCGCGCCGAGGACCACGAGCTCGCCCTGCTGCGGGAGGAGGCGGCCCATGACGTCGCCTCGGCGATGCTCCCCGGCATCGCGACGTGGACCGCTCCCGACCGCGCCGAGCCGATCGGGCCGGTGCGCGCCGGCGCCGGCCTGGTCAACCGCTTCCACCGCCAGCCGTCGTCCGCGACCGGCCTGCTCGCCATCGGCGACGCCCTGCTCGTCACCAACCCGATGGCCGCGCGCGGCCTCAGCCTCGGCATGGCGGCGGCCGGAAGGCTCGCCGACGTCGTCGGCAGCCTCCCGGACACCGAGTGGGCCGGCGCGATGGACGCGTGGGCGGAGGCCGAGCTGCTGCCCTGGTACGACGACCACTGCGCCGTCGACGCGACCATGCATGCCCGCTGGCGCCATGAGCCCGTCGCCGCCGACGGCCCCGTCGGCTGGGACGTCATCGCCGACGCGGCGCACGACCACCCGGACTGGATGCCGGTGATCGGTCCTTACTTCGGGATGTTCGCATTGCCGACCGTCCTCGAGCCGGTGCGCGAGCAGGTCCGCGCGCAGCTGCGCGAAGGCTGGCAGCCGCGGGTCCCCGGAGGGGTCACGCGCGACGAGCTCGCGGACGCCGTTCGGAGTGCGGTGGCGGTGCCGGCCTGAGCCTGACTCCTACGCGAGGTAGACCTTCCGCAGCCGGGTGCGGATCGTCCACTCGGTCCGCTCCCCCTCGTGCAGCCGCACGATGGCCCCGGGCACCAGCTCCACCTCGCTGCCGTCCTCGAAGCGCACCGTGCCCTCGCCCTCGAGTACGACGAACAACTCGTCGGCCTCGACGTCGCGGACCACACCGGGCGTGATCTCCCAGATCCCCAGCTCGACCTCCTTGAAGGTGCCGAGCTCGACGACCCCGACGCTCGGCGTACCGGACACGACGCCGTCGGCGGGCTCGTGCTCGACGGCGAGCGCGGTCGCGTCGACGAGGCGGGCGATGGGGAGGTCGGGGACGGTCACGAGTCGAACCCCAGTCCGAGGGCGTCGAGGGTACGCAGCCAGGCGTTGCGGCGGCCGCCGCGGTGATCGGCCCGGTCGAGCGCCCAGCGCGTGGTCTGGATGCCGATCGAGGCGACCGGCTCCGGCGGGAAGGGCATCGGCATCCGGCGCACCATGTCGAGGCGGGTGCGTTCGGTGTCGAGGCCGGCGAGGCGGTCGAGCATCACCTCGGCCGCGAACCGGGACGCCCCCACCCCGAGGCCGGTGAATCCGGCGGTGTGGGCGACCCGGCCGTTCATGGCCCTTCCGTGGAAGGCGCAGAACCGCGTCGAGGTGTCGATCGCGCCGGCCCACCGGTGGCCGAAGCGCAGGCCCTCCAGCTGCGGGAAGGTGGTCAGGAAGTGCTCGGCGAGGCGGCGGTAGGTCTCCGGGCGGTGCTCGTAGGACGGCCGGACCTTGCGCCCGTAGTGGTAGATCGCGTCGTACCCGCCCCACAGGATGCGGTTGTCGCGGCTGAGCCGGTAGTAGTGGAACTGGTTGGCCAGGTCGCCGACGCCCTGGCGGCCCTCCCAGCCGATCGAGGCGAGCTGTTCGGCGCTCAGCGGCTCGGTCATCAGGGCGTAGTCGTAGACCGGCACGGTGTGCATGCGGTAGCGCGCGAGCAGGCTCGGGAAGACGTTGGTGGCCAGCGCGACCCGACGGGCGCGGACGGTGCCGGTCGTGGTCGTCACCGTGACCGGCCCTTGCCGGCCGTCGCCGGAGATGCCCGTCGCGCGGGTGCCCTCGAAGATCTCGACCCCCAGGTCGGTGGCCACGCGGGCCAGCTCCTGCGCCAGCTTGGCCGGGTGGACCAGCGCGACGTCGGGGTCGAGCACGCCGGCGAGGTACGTCGGGCTGGCGACCAGCCTGCGCAGCGCGTCCGCCTCGATGACCTCCGCACCGCTGGCCCGCAGGTCCTCGACCTGGTGCGGCTCGATCGCCACGTCCAGCTCGCCGGTGCGCTCGTAGTCGCAGTCCATGGCGTACTCGCCGACGGTGGCCTCGATGGCGTCCAGGTTGGCGATCCCGAGCCGCTCCAGCTCGTCGTACTGACCGGGCCAGCGGGACCGGCCGTTCTCCTCGCCGTGGGTGATGCTCGCGGCACAGAAGCCGCCGTTGCGGCCCGACGCCGCCCAGCCGATCCGGGCGGCCTCGAGGAGCACGACCCGACGGCCGGGCTCGCGCTGCTTGGCGACCACGGCCGTCCAGAGGCCGGTGTAGCCGCCGCCGACCACCAGCAGGTCGGTGTCGATCGCGCTCCTCAGCTGCGGATGGTCGGCTCGGCCGGGCAGGTCCTCGATCCAGAAGCAGGCGTCGCGCACGCCGGCGAGCGCGTGGTCGACGGCGGCGGCGTCGACGGCGGTGCGCGAGAAGACGGTCCCGGGGCGGGAGGAACGGACGGGCATGGGCAGTACCGTGAGTGATTAATCCATTAACCACAAGGGGTTCCGCAGATGAGGCCGACCGCCCTCGACGTCGCCCGCGCCGCCGGGGTGTCCGTGGCGACGGTGTCCAACGCCCTCAACGACACCGGCCGCGCCTCGGCCGCGACCCGGACCCGGGTGCGCGAAGTGGCCGCGTCGATGGGCTACCGGCCCAATGCCGCTGGCCGCACCCTGCGCACGGGCCGCACCGGCGTCCTGGCCCTGGCGGTCACCACCTTCGGCGAGCAGACCTGGAACTTCGCCGAGGTCGCCTATTACGCCCAGATGGTCGCCGCCGCCACGTCCGCGGCGCACGCCCACGGCTACGCCCTCACCGTGCTGCCCGCCAGCCTCGACGTCGACGGCTGGCACGCGGTGTCGGCCGACGGCGTGGTCCTGCTCGACTCCCCCGAGGGCGATCCCGCGGCCGAGGTGCTGCGTGCCCGCGGCATCCCGATCGCCTTCGACGGCCAGCCCCACCAGCTCGGCCCCCGCGACTCCTGGGTCGACAACGACCACGCCGCGACCATGGCGAAGGTGCTCGGCCACCTGCGCGAGCAGGGCGCCCGGCGGATCGCGCTGCTCGCGCAGAACACCTCCGACCACTACACGCGCGACTGCGTGGCGGCGTACCGCGCCCAGGTGCGCACGCCCCGGATCGCCCTGCTCGACAGCACCGACCCGGTCGGTCGCGCCGAGGCCGAGCGCCTGCTCCGCGAGGGCGCCGACGCGGTCTACGGGCTGCTCGACGACAGCGGACGCGGCGTCCTCGCCGCCGCCGACGCCCTCGGGCTCCGGGTGCCCGACGACGTGCTCGTCGTCACCGCGAGCGAGGACCCGACGTACGCCTCCACGTCGCCGCCCATCAGCACCGTCTCCCTGCGCCCCGCCGACACGATCACCGCCGCGGTCGACGCACTGGCCGCGACGCTGGCCGGCGCCCCTCCCACGGTCCGCGCCGACCTCGCGACCGACCTGGTGGTCCGGGCGTCCTCGACGCGACGGCCCTCAGCCGGTCGCGGTGGGCGACTCAGGTCGTGAGCCCCCGCTCGGCGCGCCGGCCATGAACGCGGTGATCGCCGCCCGGTCGCCCTCGGAGACGCCACCCCAGCCCGGCTCGTAGCCGACCAGCTCGCGCAAGGAGAGGGTCTCGCGCTGCGCGAACAGGATCTCGATGTCACCGGCGTCGATGAGGCCCGGGTGCACGACCCCGCACGTCTCGCTGACCTTCAGCAGGTCGCGACGCAGCGTCTTCACGTAGTTGGCGTACCGAACCGACTTGAGGGCGGGGTCGAGGCCGTGGGCCAGCCAACGGTTCTGCGTCGCCACCCCGGTGGGACAGGTGTCGGTGTGGCACTTCTGTGCCTGGATGCAGCCGATCGACAGCATCGCCTCCCGCCCGACGTTGACCATGTCGCACCCGAGCGCGAGAGCGACGACGGCGTTGTCGGGAAGGCCCAGCTTGCCCGACCCGACGAAGGTCACGTCGTCGGCGAGACCGGCACGCGCGAACGCGGCGTACACCCGCGGGAAGCCGAAGCGGAACGGCAGCGACACCGAGTCGCTGAAGATCATCGGCGCGGCGCCGGTGCCGCCCTCTCCGCCGTCGACGGTCACGAAGTCGACTCCCCTGCCGGTGCTGCCCATCTGGGCGACGAGGTCCTCCCAGAAGTCCATCACTCCGACCGCTGCCTTGATGCCGACCGGGAGCCCCGTCTCGGCGGCGATCAGCTCGATCCAGTCCAGCAGGCTGTCGACGTCGGAGAACTCGGCGTGCCGCGAGGGGCTCACGCAGTCCTTGCCCTGTTCGATCCCGCGGATCTCCGCGATCTCCGCCGTCACCTTCGCCCCGGGCAGGAGGCCGCCGAGTCCGGGCTTCGCTCCCTGGCTGAGCTTGACCTCGATCGCCCGTACGGGCGCACCGGCCACGACGTCCTTGAGCCGCTGCAGGTCGAAACGGCCGCGGCTGTCGCGACAGCCGAAGTAGCCGGTGCCGATCTGCAGCACGAGCTCACCGCCGTTGCGGTGGTACGGCGACAGCCCGCCCTCCCCGGTGTTGTGCAGACATCCGGCCAGGGCCGCGCCGCGGTTGAGGGCCTCGATGGCGGTGTGCGACAGCGAGCCGAAGCTCATCGCCGAGATGTTGACCAGCGACTCCGGCCGGAAGGCGGCCGGACGCCCGCGGGCCGCGCCGAGCACCTTCGCCGACGGCAGCGGTGTCTCCTCTCCCGCGTGGGTGTGGGAGGGCGGCGCGGTGTCGCCGAAGGTGCGGTGCTTGATGATCGTGTAGCCCTCGGTGTGCTCGACGTCGTTGTCGGTGCCGAAGCCGAAGTAGTTGTTCTCCAGCTTCGACGAGGCGTAGATCCAGCGCCGTTGGTCGCGGGAGAACGGTCGCTCCTCGTCGTTGCCCGCGACGACGTACTGCCGCAGCTCAGGACCGATCGCCTCCAGCAGGTAGCGCGCGTGGCCGAGGACCGGGAAGTTGCGCAGCAGCGCGTGCTTGCGCTGCCTGAGGTCACGAGCCGCCACCCCAGCCACCCCGGCGACCACCGCGGCCGGGATCGCCCATCCGCTGGCCTTCATGGGCATGCGCTACCCGGGACGGAGCCTGCCAGCCTCTGCGGCAGAATCCAGGCGTGCAGCTGCGCCACGTCACCGGCTCGATCGCGGACTTCCACGCCCGGGTGATCCCGGACGACCTCGCCGAGGCGGAGGTGTGGTCCTTCGAGCCCTCCGCCCCGGCACTGGTCCTCGGCAGCGCCCAGGACCACACGACCGCCTCGGCGGAGGCGACGGCCGCCGCTCACATCGACGTCGTACGACGACGCAGCGGCGGCGGCGCGGTCCACGTCGACCCTGCGCGGTCGGTCTGGATCGACGTCGTGGTGCCGCGCCACGACGAGCGGTGGAGCGACGACGTGCGGGAGTCGGTGTACTGGCTCGGCGAGGCGTGGCAGCGGGCGCTGGCGCGCCTGGGGATCGACTCCGAGCTGTACCGCGGCGGGCTCGAGCAGACGCCGTGGGGTCGGCTGGTCTGCTTCGCGGCGCTCGGCCCGGGCGAGGTGCTCGTCGGCGGCCGCAAGCTGGTCGGCATCTCCCAGCGCCGCACCAAGGCCGGAGCGCGGTTCCAGTGCATCGCCTACGACCGCTGGGACCCGTACGACGTCCTCGACCTGCTCGACCTGACGACTCCCGACCGGGCGGCCGCCGGCGCGGACCTGGTCGACCGGGCCACCGGGGTGGGCGACCGCCTGGCCGAGCTGCGCGCCGCGATCCTGAACGAGCTCACCTGAGGTCGGGCCGGGTTCTCTCGGCGCCCCATACGAATTGGCTGCGAATTCGCACGGCACGCGACCAGAACGTAGGGGGCGCCGGAGAACCCGACACCGTGGACCTGGCCGGAGAACCCATGCGCTGAGAACATGGGTTCATGGAGCTGGACACCATCCGCGCATTCCTTGCCGTGGCCGACGGCAGTACCGTGACCGAGACGGCCGAGCAGGTGCACCGCACCCAGCCCGCCGTGTCCCGCGCACTGGCCCGGCTCGAGCGCGAGGTGGGCACGCCGCTGTTCCAGCGGGTCGGGCGCGGCCTGGTGCTGACGCCGGCCGGCCGAGAGCTGGCCCTCCATGCGCGGGAGACGATCGAGTCCTACGAGCGCGGGGTGCGCTCGGTGCAGGACATCACCGCGCCGGACGGGGGCTTCGTGCCCGTCGCCTTCCTGCACACGCTCGGCACCTGGCTGGTGCCCGAGCTGATCCGCGAGTTCCGCGCCAAGCGGCCCCAGGTGCGCTTCGACCTGCGCCAGCACGGCGACGAGGGGCTGATCGACGACCTGCTCGGCGGCGCGGTCGACCTCGCCATCACCGGCGACCGGCCGGACCTGCCCCAGCTGGAGAGCCGGCGGCTGTTCCTCGAGCCGCTGCGGCTCGTCGTACCACCCGACCACTGGCTCGCCCGTCGCCGTACGGCTCGCCTCGAGGACGTCCGGGACGAGCAGTTCATCGTGCTCAAGCCCGGCTTCAGCCTGCGCACGGTCACCGAGGACCTGTGCGCCGAGGTCGGCTTCGCACCGCGGATCGGGTTCGAGGGCGAGGAGGTCGAGACCCTGCGCGGCCTGGTCTCGGCGGGCCTCGGTGTCGCGCTGCTGCCCGAGCCGCGCGGTGGCGCGTCCCCGGCCGCACCCTCGATCCGGGTCAAGGACGTGCGCGCCTCGCGCGAGATCGGGCTGGCCTGGGTCCGCGACCGCAGCCTGCCGCCGGCGTCGGCGCACTTCCGCGAGCACGTGCTTCGGACGAGCCGGAAGATCCATGTTGCTGATGCATAGATCAACCGAGAACTAGGCATTGGACGCATTCCAGCCGGGATCGGAGGATGGTGACGGCCATCACCACCGACCCGAGGACCTCCGTTGACCGACATCGATCCTGCCGAGACCCAGGAGTGGCGCGACGCGCTCGCGGCCGTCCTGGAGTTCGAGGGCGAGGCGCGCACGAAGTACCTGCTCGACCAGGTGCTCGAGGAGGCCCAGCGCCTCGGGTCCCGCGTGCCGTTCGTGGCGACCACGCCGTACGTCAACACCGTCCCGGCCGACGACGAGCCGACCCATCCCGGTGACCGCGCGGTCGAGCACCGGATCCGCTCCGCGATCCGCTGGAACGCGCTCGCCATGGTGCTGCGCGCCAACAAGGACTCCACCGAGCTCGGCGGCCACCTCGCCAGCTTCCAGTCCGCCGCGACCCTGTACGACGTCGGCTTCCAGCACTTCTGGCACGCCCCGACCGAGAAGCACGGCGGCGACCTCGTCTACGTCCAGGGCCACCTCTCCCCCGGCATCTACGCCCGCGCCTTCCTCGAGGGCCGGCTCACCGAGGCGCAGCTCGACAGCTTCCGCCAGGAGACCGGCGGCAACGGCCTGTCGTCGTACCCGCACCCCTGGCTGATGCCCGACTTCTGGCAGTTCCCGACCGTCTCGATGGGCCTCGGCCCGCTGATGGCGATCTACCAGGCGCGCTTCCTCAAGTACCTCCACGCCCGGGGCCTCGCCGACACCGCGGGCCGCAAGGTCTGGGCCTTCCTCGGCGACGGCGAGACCGACGAGCCCGAGTCGCTCGGCGCGATCTCGATGGCTGCGCGGGAGAAGCTCGACAACCTCGTCTTCGTCGTCAACTGCAACCTGCAGCGCCTCGACGGCCCGGTGCGCGGCAACGGCAAGATCATCCAGGAGCTCGAGGGCGTCTTCCGCGGCGCCGGCTGGAACGTCATCAAGGTGATCTGGGGTTCCGGCTGGGACGAGCTGCTCGCCAAGGACACCACCGGCGCGCTGAAGCGACGGATGATGGAGTGCGTCGACGGCGAGTACCAGACCTTCAAGTCCAAGGACGGCGCCTACGTCCGCGAGCACTTCTTCGGTGTCGACCCCGAGCTGGCGCAGATGGTGGCCGGCTGGAGCGACGACGAGATCTGGCGGCTCACCCGCGGCGGTCACGACCCGCAGAAGGTGTACGCCGCCTACGCGGCCGCGAACGCCCACACCGGCACGCCCACCGTGATCCTGGCCAAGACGGTCAAGGGCTACGGCCTCGGCTCGGCGGGCGAGGGCATGAACATCAGCCACCAGGCCAAGAAGGTCGCCGAGCCCGCCCTGCGCGCCTTCCGCGACCGGTTCTCCATCCCGATCGCCGACGAGCAGCTCCTCGACCTGCCCTACCTCTCCTTCCCGGAGGGGTCGGAGGAGCACGCCTACCTGCACGCGCGGCGCAAGGAGCTCGGCGGCTACCTGCCCGAGCGCCGTCGTACGTCGACCGCGCTGAACGTGCCCGGTGTCGAGGCCCTCGGCCAGACCGGCGGCTCCAACGGTCGCGCCATCTCGACGACCATGGCGTTCGTCCAGATCCTGACCAAGCTGCTGCGGGACAAGGAGATCGGGAAGCGGGTCGTCCCGATCGTGCCCGACGAGGCGCGCACCTTCGGCATGGAGGGCCTGTTCCGGCAGGTCGGGATCTTCTCGCAGAGCGGGCAGCTCTACACGCCCGAGGACGCCGACCAGCTGATGTTCTACAAGGAGGACGCCAGCGGCCAGATCCTCCAGGAGGGCATCAACGAGGCCGGCGCGATGTCGTCGTGGATCGCCGCCGCGACGTCGTACTCCAGCAACGACACCGCGATGATCCCGTTCTACATCTACTACTCGATGTTCGGGTTCCAGCGGATCGGCGACCTCGCCTGGGCCGCCGGCGACATGCGCGCCCGCGGCTTCCTGCTCGGCGGCACCGCCGGCCGGACCACGCTCAACGGCGAGGGCCTCCAGCACGAGGACGGGCACAGCCACCTGCAGGCCGCGATGATCCCCAACTGCGTCGCCTACGACCCGACGTACGCCTACGAGCTGGCGGTCATCGTCGCCGACGGCCTGCGCCGGATGTACGCCGAGCAGGAGGACGTCTTCTACTACCTGACCCTGATGAACGAGAACTACGAGCACCCGCCGATGCCCGAGGGCGCCGCCGACGGGATCCTCAAGGGGATGTACCTCCTGCAGCCCGGAAAGGGCCGCGGCGCCGCCAAGGTCGACCTGCTCGGCTCGGGCACCATCCTGCGCGAGGTGATCGCCGCCGCCGAGCTGCTCGCCAAGGACTTCAAGGTCAAGGCGAACGTCTGGAGCGTGCCGAGCTTCACCGAGCTGCGGCGCGACGGCCTGGCTGTCGAGCGGTGGAACACCCTGCACCCGCTGGAGGAGGCGCGGACGTCGTACGTCGCGCAGTGCCTCGGCTCCGCGTCGGGGACCGTCGTGGCCGCGACCGACTACATGAAGGCGTACGCCGACCAGATCCGCGGGTTCGTGCCCGGCAGCTACACCGCACTGGGCACCGACGGCTTCGGCCGCTCCGACTACCGGCGCAACCTGCGCCGGCACTTCGAGGTGGACCGGCACTTCATCGCCGTCACCGCCCTGCGCCGCCTGGCCGACGAAGGCGTCGTCACCCCCGACGTCGTCGCCGAGGCGATCGAGAAGTACGGCATCGACCCCGACCGGGCCGACCCGGCCCACGCGTGAGGACAGCAAGCATGGACATTCAGGTTCCGGACATCGGCGACTTCTCCGACGTACCCGTCATCGAGGTGCTCGTCGCTCCCGGCGCCGTCGTGCGCGCCGAGGACCCGCTCATCACCCTGGAGACCGACAAGGCCACCATGGAGGTGCCCTCCCCCGTCGACGGCACCATCGTGTCGGTCTCGGTGAAGGTGGGCGACACGGTCAGCCAGGGCACCGTGATCGCGGTCGCGGAGACGGCTGTCGCGGAGGCCGCGCCTGCCGCTCCGGAGGTCGAGGAGGTTGCGCAGCAACCGTCACGAGACCCCGGAACCTCCGCCGACGGTCCCAGCACCACCTCACCGGGTCTCGTGACGGGCGCTAGCGCGCCCTCCTCGACCTCCGGGGACGGCCTGCGGGCCACGCCGCTGGTACGACGCCTCGCCCGCGAGCTCGACATCGACCTCACCACGGTGAGCGGCAGCGGCCCGAAGGGCCGGGTCACCAAGCAGGACCTGCTCACCCACTACGACCGCGCCGTCGCACCCGCGGCCGGCGGATCCCCCGCAGGTGCGGGGATCCCGTCCGTCCCCGAGGTCGACTTCTCGAAGTTCGGCCCGGTGCGCCGCGTCCCCCTCTCACGGATCAAGAAGATCTCCGGCCCGCACCTGCAGCGGTCCTGGCTCAACGTCCCCCACGTCACGCACTCCGACGAGGCCGACATCACCGACCTCGACGCCTACCGCCGCGAGCTCGACGAGGCCGCGAAGGCCGACGGCTACCGGGTCACCCTGCTCAGCTTCCTGCTCAAGGCCGCGGCCGCGACGCTGCGGAAGTACCCCGAGGTCAACAGCTCGCTGTCCGGCGAGGAGCTCGTACTCAAGGACTACGTGCACGTCGGCGTCGCCGTCGACACCCCCGACGGCCTGGTCGTCCCGGTCGTGCGCGACGTCGACCGCAAGGGCATCCTCGAGATCAGCCGCGACCTCGCCGACCTCTCGTCCCGGGCCCGCGACGGCAAGCTGACCGCGACCGACATGCAGGGCGCGACGTTCACGATCAGCAGCCTCGGGGGCATCGGCGGCACCGCGTTCACGCCGATCGTCAACGCACCCGAGGTGGCCATCCTCGGCGTCGTACGCTCGAAGATGGCACCGGTCTGGGACGGCGAGACCTTCGTCCCCCGGCTGATGCTCCCGCTGTGCCTCTCCTACGACCACCGGGTGATCGACGGCGCGCTGGCTGCCCGGTTCACCGCGCACCTCGCCCACCTGGCCGCCGACGTACGCCGCCTCTCGCTCTAGATCCCGCAGGAGTCCCGATGTTCTCGAAGGTCCTGGTCGCCAACCGTGGCGAGATCGCGATCCGTGCCTTCCGTGCGGCCTACGAGCTGGGGGCGGCGACGGTCGCCGTGTTCCCCCACGAGGACCGGGGCTCCGAGCACCGGTTGAAGGCCGACGAGGCCTACGAGATCGGCGAGCGCGGGCACCCGGTGCGGTCCTACCTCGATCCCGAGGCGATCGTGGCGGCGGCGGTGGCCTGTGGGGCGGACGCGATCTACCCGGGCTACGGCTTCCTGTCGGAGAACCCGGCGCTGGCCGAGGCGTGTACGGCGGCCGGCATCACCTTCGTCGGTCCCTCGGCCGAGGTGCTGACCCTGACCGGCAACAAGGCGCGGGCGATCGCGGCCGCCAGGGCGGCCGGCGTACCGACGCTGCAGAGCGTGGACCCGTCGACCGACGTCGACGCCCTGCTCGCGGCGGCCGAGGCGATCCCGGCCCCGCTGTTCGTCAAGGCGGTCGCCGGTGGCGGCGGGCGAGGCATGCGCCGCGTCGACGACCGGGCCCAGCTGCGCGAGGCGATCGAGACCTGCATGCGCGAGGCCGAGGGCGCGTTCGGCGACCCAACTGTCTTCATCGAGCAGGCGGTGGTCGACCCGCGGCACATCGAGGTGCAGATCCTGGCCGACGGCGCCGGCGAGGTGATCCACCTCTTCGAGCGCGACTGCTCGGTGCAGCGGCGGCACCAGAAGGTCGTCGAGATCGCCCCGGCGCCCGGCCTCGATCCGGAGCTGCGGGAGCGGATGTGCGCCGACGCGGTGCGCTTCGCCCGTGAGATCGGCTACTCGTGCGCCGGCACCGTGGAGTTCCTGCTCGACCCGGCCGGCAACTACGTGTTCATCGAGATGAACCCGCGGATCCAGGTCGAGCACACGGTGACCGAGGAGGTCACCGACGTCGACCTGGTCCAGGCCCAGCTGCGGATCGCGTCCGGCGAGACCCTCGCCGACCTCGGGCTCGCCCAGGACTCCGTGCGGTTGCGAGGTGCCGCGCTGCAGTGCCGGATCACGACCGAGGACCCCGCCAACGGGTTCCGTCCCGACACCGGCACCATCACGGCGTACCGCTCACCGGGTGGGGCGGGCGTGCGGATCGACGGCGGCACCACCTTCACCGGCGCCGAGGTCAGCCCGCACTTCGACTCGATGCTCGCCAAGCTCACCTGCCGCGGCCGGACCTTCGAGGACGCCGTCGCCCGCGCGCGGCGCGCGGTGGCGGAGTTCCGGATCCGTGGTGTGGCCACGAACATCCCGTTCCTGCAGGCACTGCTCGACGATCCCGACTTCGCGGCCGCCTCCACCGGCGCCGTGACGACGTCGTTCATCGAGACCCACCCGCAGCTGCTGACCGCCCGCGCGTCGGGCGACCGCGGCACCCGGCTGCTCACCTACCTGGCCGACGTGACGGTCAACCAGCCGCACGGTGGCATCCCCGTCTCGGTCGCCCCGGTCGCGAAGCTCCCTTCTCTCGACGTCGCGGCCGCCGTGCCGGACGGGTCGCGGCAGCGGCTGCTCGCCGTCGGCCCGGATGCCTTCGCCGCGGAGCTGCGCGCCCGGACCGGCGTGGCCGTCACCGACACGACCTTCCGCGACGCCCACCAGTCACTGCTCGCCACGCGCGTGCGGACCCACGACCTGGTCGGCGTGGCCGGGCACGTGGCCCGGATGACGCCCGAGCTGTGGTCGTTGGAGTGCTGGGGCGGGGCGACGTACGACGTCGCGCTGCGCTTCCTCTCCGAGGACCCCTGGGACCGGCTGGCCAAGCTGCGCGCGGCCGTGCCGAACATCTGCCTGCAGATGCTGCTGCGCGGGCGCAACACGGTCGGCTACACGCCGTACCCCACCGCCGTGACGGACGCCTTCGTCGAGGAGGCCGCCGCCACCGGCATCGACGTGTTCCGGATCTTCGACGCGCTCAACGACGTCGAGCAGATGCGGCCCGCGATCGACGCGGTGCGCGCCACCGGGACCGCGGTCGCCGAGGTCGCGCTCTGCTACACCGGCGACCTCTCGTCGCCGGGCGAGGACCTGTACACGCTCGACTACTACCTGCGCCTGGCGGAGAGGATCGTCGACGCCGGCGCGCACGTGCTGGCGATCAAGGACATGGCCGGGCTGCTCCGCGCCCCGGCCGCGACCACCCTGGTGACCGCGCTGCGCGAGCGGTTCGACCTGCCGGTGCACCTGCACACCCACGACACCGCCGGCGGCCAGCTCGCCACCCTCACCGCCGCGATCGCGGCCGGGGTGGACGCCGTCGACGCCGCGACCGCGTCGATGGCCGGCACCACCTCCCAGCCGCCGCTGTCCTCGCTGGTCGCGGCCACCGACCACTCGGAGCGCTCCACGGGGCTCTCGTTGGCAGCCGTCAACGCACTGGAGCCCTACTGGGAGGCGGTCCGCCGCCTCTACGCGCCCTTCGAGTCCGGCCTGCCTGCCCCGACCGGGCGCGTGTACCGCCACGAGATCCCCGGCGGCCAGCTCTCCAACCTGCGCCAGCAGGCCATCGCGCTCGGCCTCGGCGAGAAGTTCGAGCAGGTCGAGGACATGTACGCCGCCGCCAACGACATCCTCGGCCGCGTCCCCAAGGTCACCCCGTCCTCCAAGGTGATCGGCGACCTGGCCCTCGCCCTCGTGGCCAACTCCATCAACAGCGGCGCGGACCCCATCCAGACAGCAGAGGCGTTCGCGGCCGACCCGTCGTCGTACGACATCCCGGCGTCGGTCATCGGGTTCCTCCACGGCGAGCTCGGCGACCCGCCGGGCGGCTGGCCCGAGCCCTTCCGCTCCCGCGCGATCGAGGGCCGCCCCTGGACCCCGCCCGCCGAGGAGCTGTCGCCCGAGGCAGAGGCGGGGCTGGTCTCCGACCGGCGCGGGACGCTGAACGAGCTGCTCTTCCCCGGCCCGACGCGTGAGTACGCCGAGGCGCGGGCCCGCTGGGGCGACCTGTCCGTCGTACCGACGGCCGAGTTCCTCTACGGCCTCCAGCCCGACACCGAGCACGCCGTCGACATCGACGAGGGCAAGCGTGTCCTCGTCGAGCTCGAGGCGATCGGCGAGCCCGACGAGCGCGGCTACCGCACCGTCCTGGCCCGCCTCAACGGCCAGATCCGCCCGATCTCCGTGCGCGACCGCTCCGTGTCCGCCGAGGTCGCCGCCGCCGAGAAGGCCGACCCCGCGAAGCCCGGCCACGTCGCCGCCCCGTTCCAGGGCGTCGTCACCGTCACCGTCGCCGAGGGCGACGAGGTCGCGGCCGGCGACACCGTCGCCACCATCGAGGCGATGAAGATGGAGGCCTCGATCACCGCGCCGGTGGGCGGTGTCGTCGAGCGGCTCGCGATCCGCGGGACGAACCCCGTCGACGGCGGGGACCTGGTGCTCGAGCTGGGGTGACGCGTAGTAGCCAGCCGTCGGTGGATCGGGCTGGGTCGCCTAGCCTCGGCTCATGAGCGACATCGACACCGTCGTGGTCGGGGCGGGGGTCGCGGGCCTGACCGCGGCCCGGCTGCTGGCCGCCGCCGGCCAGCGCGTGGTCGTGCTCGAGGCCCGCGACCGGGTCGGCGGACGGACCCACTCGCAGCGGAGCGACGGTCTCGTGACGGACCTCGGTGCCTCGTGGATCCACGGCATCGATGACAACCCGCTGTTCGCCGCGGTCCGAGCGTTCGGCATGCCGACCGTGGAGCTCACGGTCGGCAGCTACCAGCCCGACAGCCGCCCGATCGCCTACTACGACCCCGAAGGCGTCCGTCTCGACCAGGCGCAGGTGGACCGGTTCGCCGCCGACGTCCACGCCTTCGACGAGCGACTCGCCACGGCGGTCGCGGCCTCGAGCCACGGCACGTCGTACGAGACCGTGGTCGAGACGACGCTGGCGGAGCTGGCGTGGCCGGCCGATCGTCGAGAGCGCGTGCGCGAGTTCCTGCGGCACCGCACCGAGGAGCAGTACGGCGTGTGGATCGGCGACCTCGATGCGCACGGCCTCGACGACGACCAGGTCGAGGGCGACGAGGTCGTCTTCCCCGACGGCTTCGACGCCCTCGCCGGGCGCCTGGCCGAGGGTGTCGACGTGCGTCTCGAGCAGGTGGTGACCCGGTTGCGGTGGAGCACGGACGGCGTCGTCGTCCGCTGCGGCGACCGCGACCTGGCTGCCCACCGGGCGATCGTGACCGTCCCGGTCGGGGTGCTGAAGGCCGGGGCACTCGTCATCGAGCCGCCCCTGCCCGATCCCCTGGCCGGCGCCCTCGACCGGCTCGAGATGAACCACTTCGAGAAGGTGTTCCTGAGCTTCCGCGAGCGGTTCTGGGCGCCCGACGTCTACGCGATCCGCCGCCAGGGACCGGCCGCCGCCTGGTGGCACTCCTGGTACGACCTCACCCCGCTGCACGGCGTGCCGACCCTGCTGACGTTCGCGGCAGGTCCGTGCGCGCAGGCGATCCGCGGCTGGACCGACGAGGCGATCACCGCATCCGTGCTCGCTGCGCTGCGCGAGATCCACCCCCACGCCGACATCACCCCCGCGGCGGTCGAGGTGACCCGCTGGCGCGACGACCCCTTCGCCCTCGGGTCCTACGCCTACATGACCGTCGGCTCCACGACCGAGGACCACGACGTGCTCGCCACACCCGTCGGCGGCGTCCTGCACCTGGCCGGCGAGGCGACCTGGACCGAGGACCCGGCAACGGTCACCGCCGCCCTCCGGTCGGGACACCGCGCTGCCGAGAACGTGCTCGGTCGGTCGGTGGCGATCGAGACGCTCTGGGCGGCGGTCGTGGACCGATCCGCCGCCCAGGCGAGTCGAGTCACGCGAGCAGCGCGTTGACCGACTTCTGCTCGGTGTAGGCGTCGATCGCCGAGGCGCCGAGCTCGCGGCCCCAGCCGGACTGCTTGTAGCCACCGAAGGGCATCGCGGCGTCGAAGGCGTTGTGGCAGTTGATCCAGACCGTGCCCGCCTTGATCTGGCGGGCGGTGCGGTGCGCCTTGGTGACGTCCCGGGTCCAGACGGAGGCCGCCAGTCCGTACGGCGTGTCGTTGGCCGCCGCGGCCACGCCCTGCTCCGCGTTGAACGGGGTCGCGACGACGACCGGGCCGAAGATCTCCTCGCGGTAGACGCTGAACGAGGAGTCGACGTCGACCAGGACGGTGGGCTCGACGTAGTAGCCGGTGTCGCCGTGCCGGCGGCCGCCGGTCAGCGCCCGGGCGCCGTCGCGCAGCCCGGCGTCGACGTACCCGAGGACCCGGTCGAGCTGGGTCTGCGAGACGAGGGGGCCGACCTCGCTGGTGGGGTCGAGGCCGGGACCGAGCTTGCTGGCGGCAGCGACCTCGGCGACGCCCTGGGTGAACTCCTCGAAGATCTTGTCCTCGACGAGCAGCCGGGTCCCGCTGGTGCAGGTCTGGCCGTGGTTGAACAGGAAGCCCGAGGCGGTGCCCGGGATCGCGAGGTCGAGGTTCGCGTCGGCGTACACGACCTGGGGGCTCTTGCCGCCGAGCTCGAGGCTGACCTTCTTCAGGTTGCCCTTGGCGGCGTCGACGATCAGCTTGCCGACCTCGGTCGAGCCGGTGAACGCGATCTTGTCGACATCGTCGTGGGCGGCCAGCGCGGCCCCGGCCTCGCCGTACCCGGTCACGACGTTGAAGACGCCGTCCGGCAGGCCGCACTCGGCCATGATCTCGGCGAGACGGAGAGCGGTCAGCGGGGTGTCCTCCGCCGGCTTGAGGACCACCGTGTTGCCGCAGGTGAGTGCGACCGGGATCTTGAAGGCGGCCATCAGGAGCGGGAAGTTCCACGGCACGATCGCGCCGCAGACGCCGACGGGCTCGCGCAGGGTGTAGGCGTGCCACTGGGTGCCGGGCGCCCACGGGACCGAGACGGGGATGGTGCGGCCCTCGATCTTGGTGGCCCAGCCGGCGTAGTACTGGAACAGCTCGGCGACCCAGGTGACGTCGACGGCCTGCGCGACACCGGCTGACTTGCCGTTGTCGAGCGCCTCGAGCTGGGCGAGCTCCTCGGCGTGCTCGTAGATCGCCTCGCCGATGCGGAACAGCAGCCGCTGGCGCTGGGCCGGCGTCCACAGCGCCCACTCGCCCTCGAAGGCCCGGCGGGCGGCGCGGACGGCGCGGTCGACGTCCTCCGCCTCGCCGCGCGCGACCTCGGTGAGCACCTGGCCGGTGGCCGGGTCGCGGGTCTCGAAGGTGCGGCCGGAGGCGGCGTCGGTCCACGCCCCGCCGATGAACAGGCCCTTGGGACGCGACAGCCACTCGCGTACCTGCGGTAGCACGGCGGTGTCGGTGGGGACGAGCAGGTCGGTCATGTTTCCTCCGTCAGGGGTGGTCGATCGTGCGGTGCGAGCGTCGTCCGCCCCGCCGCACGGCGGTGTTCAGCTTCTGGACATTCCGCGTCAGCCTCAGCCTGAATGCAGGCTCAGGGCGCCAGCAGCCGATCCAGCACGACCGGCAGCTCCGCGAGCGCGTCGAGCGAGGCCATCCGCGCTCCGGCCTCGCGGGCGAACCGCCGGGCCTCGTCGTCGTCCGACGCCGGCGCGACGACCAGCAGCTCGTCGAGTCCGCGCGCGGCCGGGATCGGGTCCACGTCGTCGGTGACCCGGCAGTCCGAGAGCAGCAGCGTGATCCGGCGCCGGGCCCGGGCGCCGGACAGCTGATCGCGCGCCGCCCGCAGCGCTGCGTCGAGCGAGGTCATCCCGTGGCCACGCAGCCCGAGGACCCGTTCGACCGTACGGCGGGCCGGGCTCGCCGTACCGAGCGCGACGACCGTCTCTGCCCGGCGGTCGAAGGCCACCACCGCGAACTCACCACCGGACTCGGCCGACCTGAGGGCGCAGGCAGCGGCAGCCATGGCCGCGGTCGCGAGCCGCCGGCCGTCCATCGAACCGGAGCGGTCGACGAGCAGGCACAGCGCGCTCGCCGGCCTCTCCCACACCGACGCGGTCAGCTCGTCGAGGGCCGGCGGGCGTCCCTCGCCGCGGGCCACGGCGACCGCCTCCAAGGAGGCGTCGAGGTCGAGGTCGCCCCCGCGGTCGGCGCGGGTCGGCCGCAGCCGGCCGGCACCGATCCGGCCGTGCGGACCGCTGCGTGCCCGCTCGATGACCAGCCGCGGCACGAGCGCCTGGACCCGCGCCCGCAGGGCGGGGTCGGTGGCGCGACTCATCAGCGCGAGCAGCGGCAGCACGTCGTCCGGGTCCTCGGCGACGGCCGCCTCGACGGCCGCCACGTCGAGCTCGCCGACCTCCGGCGAGAGCTCCTCGAACCGCGGGTTGCGCGCCAGCTCGCAGCGGCCGTTCGTGCGCTCGGGCCGCCCACGGCGCGAGGTCGCCGGGGGCGGCGGGGAGGTGCCCGCCCCGACCGGGGGCGGGCTCAGGCTTCCCCCGGGCGCGGCTCCTCCGCAGCGTCGCCTCCGGAGGAGGGCGGCGGTCCGAAGTGCGTGGTGTAGAGCTCGGTGATGATCTCCTCGGGCCGCCGGGTGGACGCCTCGTCGACGCGTACCCGCCCGCTCAGCGCGACCAGGGCCGCGTCGAGCCCGGCCTGCCAGTCGTCCTCGGCGACGTCCCGCGCCCGGGTCAGCTGGTGGTTGATCCCCGCCAGGTCGATGGTCCCGCGCACCGACGAGCCGACGCGGAGCTCGGGGTGCTCGCGGGTCGCCCGCACCAGCGCGACCGCGCGGTCGCGCCAGTCGTCCGAGGGGACCGGTGCCCGCTGGGCGACGATCCGCGCCTCGGCACCGGCGGACTGGTAGCCCATCGCGATCCGGCAGGTCCGGTCGTAGACGGCCGAGGAGACGCGGGCGGTGCCGACGGCGTCGTACGGGTTCATCGCCGCGACGACCGCGAAGCCCGGCGCCGCACGGACCAGGCCGAGCCGAGGTACGACGATCTCCCGCTCCGACATCACGGTGAGCAGGGTGTTGAGGGTCTCCTCGGGCACCCGGTTGAGCTCCTCGACGTACAGCAGGCCGCCCTCGCGCATCGCCGTGAGCAGCGGCCCGTCGACGAAGACGTCGGGCTGGTAGCCCCGGCTGAGCACCAGGGCGGGGTCGAAGTGGCCGACCAGCCGGGCCGGGGTCAGCTCGGCGTTGCCCTCGACGAGGGCGAACGAGCGGTCCCGGCCGGCGGCGACCCGGCGCAGGAGGGTGGTCTTGCCGGTGCCGGGAGGCCCCTCGAGGACGACGTGGGCGCCACTGGCCAACGCCGCCTCGAGGAGCTCGGTCTCCCGTGCCCGGTCGACGACCCCGAGGGCCGCGAGCTCCGACAGCACAGCAGTCATCAGCCCTCGTCAGTGCTCGTGGACGACGACGCCGCGCACGTTCTTGCCGTTGAGCAGGTCGTCGTACCCCTCGTTGACCTGGTCGAGGGTGTAGGTGCGGGTGAGGATCTCGTCGAGCTTGAGGTCGCCGGACTGGTAGAGGCCGAGGATCCGCGGGATGTCGACGGTCGGGTTGCAGTCGCCGAAGAGGCTGCCGCGCAGCTCCTTGCGGAACAGCGTGAGGATCGAGCCGGGCAGCTGGATGTTCGTCTCCTCCAGCTTGTTGAGGCCGGTCAGCACGACCTTGCCGCCCTTGCCGACCGCGTTGAAGCCGTCGGCGACGATCTCGGAGGTCATCAGCCCGGGCGTGAGGATCGCCGAGTCCGCCATCTGCCCGCGGGTCAGGTTGGTGATCGTCTCCATCGCGAGCTCGGCGGACTCGAACGCGTGCGTGGCGCCGAGCTCCATCGCCTTCTCGCGCTTGTTGGCGAGCGGGTCGATCGCGATGACGTTCTTGGCGCCGGCGAGCGCGGCACCCTGGACGGCGTTGATGCCGATGCCGCCGATGCCCATGATGACGACGGTGTCGCCGGCCCTGACCTCGGCGGTGTTGACGGCCGCGCCCCAGCCGGTGGGTACGCCGCAGCCGACCAGGACCGCCTTCTCCAGCGGCAGGTCGTCATCGACCTTCACGCACGAGTTCTGGTGGATGACGCCGTACTGGCTGAAGGTGCCGAGCATGCACATGGCGCCGTACTGGCCTGCGGGCCCGGTGATCGGGAACCGCTCGCCGGGCAGGTAGCCGTCGAGGATGGTGGCACCCATGTCGCAGATCGACTGCTGCCCGTTGGCGCAGTAGCGACAGCTGCCGCAGTTGGGGATGAACGAGCAGACGACGTGGTCGCCGACCTTGACCCGGCTCACGCCGGGGCCGACCTCCTCGATGATGCCGGCACCCTCGTGCCCCAGGACCATCGGCAGCCGCGCCTCCAGGTCGCCGTGGGCGATGTGCACGTCGGAGTGGCACAGCCCGGCGTGGGTGTAGCGGATCAGCACCTCGCCCTCGCGGGGCTTGTCGAGGGTCAGCTCCTCGATCACGATCGGCTTGCCGGTCTCGTAGACGACTGCGGCCTTGGTCTTCATGAGGGTTCTCCTGGAGTGGGGCGCCGGGGCGTCGGCGACGGGGACGTGACGCCGGACACACTCGCAACGCGGCGGCCCCTTGGTTGTTCAGAAACTGGACAACCGGCTGCCAACCCCGTGGCGTTTACTGTGACCGCGGTCACGAGGCCGGTTGACGGCAGGTTGAGGAGAGACGCGTGGCGACTGGAACCGAGGAGCTCCGCGACCCGATCGCGCAGTCGTGGCAGCGCGCCGCGATGGCCGGGCTGACCCCGGGCAGTGCGCTGGACCACGTGACCTACAGCGACGTCGACACGTCCGGTCCCCTGCTCTCCGCGGCATCGGAGGTGCTCGACGACCTCAACGACCAGCTGCAGGGGACGATGTTCTCCACGTTGCTGGTGGACCGCGAGGGCCGGATCGCCCAACGCTGGTGCGGCGACCGCGGCGGCCGCCGGGCCTTCGACCACCTCGGGCTCGACGTGGGCGCCTCGCTCCTGGAGGAGGCCGTGGGCACCAACGCCCTCGGCACCGTGCTGGAGACCCGGACGAGCATCTCGATCAACGGCAGCGAGCACTTCGCGGTCCCGCTGCGGCGGTTCAGCTGCTACGGCCACCCGATCTTCCATCCGACCACGCGCCGGATCGAGGGAGTCCTCGACATCACCGCGCTGATGGAGGAGGCGAGTCCCCTGTTGCCGCCCCTCGTGGCTCGCGCGGTCGCCGACATCGAGCAGCGACTGCTCGACCGCAGCCGCGTCTCCGACAAGCAGCTGCTCGCAGCCTTCCAGGCGGCCGGGACCCGGCGCCGCGCGGTGGTGGCGATCGGGCAGGACCTCTTCATGTCGAACCAGGCGGCCTCCGACCTGCTCGGCTCGACCGACGTCGCCCTGCTGCGGATGCTCGTCGGCGACCTGCACGACAACGCCGACGTCGACCTGACCCTCGAGTCCGGGTTGGAGGTCCGGGTCGAGGCCAGTCGGGTCGGCGGGGCCCGCGGAGGTGCGCTGCTCCACGTCGAGCCGCGCCGCGAGCTCCGGGTGGCCCCGCACCCGTTCCGTCCAGACCTCGCCCACGCGCCCGTGCTGGTCTCCGGTCCCCCCGGGTCCGGCCGCTCCACCGAGGCGCGCCGCGCGAGCGAGGTCCAGCCGGTCACGGTCCTCACCGCCGCCTCGGCGCTGCTCGACGGCGCCGAGGCGTGGGCGCGGAACTTCGGCGCCCTGGTCCGCGCCGGTCAGGGAACCGTCTGCGTCGACGGCATCGACCTGCTCCCCGACGACCTCGTCGACCTCGTCGCCTCACACCTCGCGGAACGACGGGCCCCGCGGCTGGTGCTGGTGTGCGGCCCCGTCGACGGCCTGTCGGGGAGGGCCGCCGCGCTCGCCGGCGAGTGCACCGAGCGTCGGGTGCTGACGTCCTTGTCGAGTCGGCCGCACGAGCTGCCCGAGCTGGTCCGGCGGATGCTCAGGGAGCTCGGTGCGGACCCCTCGCTGCACTTCACGCCGGGCGCGCTGCGCGCCCTCTCGGCCCAGCCGTGGCCCGGCAACCTGCGCGAGCTGCGGGCCGTCGTCGACCACGTCGCCCGCCACCAACGCACCGGCGCGGTCGTGCTCGACCAGCTGCCCGAGGCCTACCGGGCCCAGGAGCCGACCAAGCGGCTCGCCCCGATCGAGCACGCCGAGCGGGCCGTCATCGTCGAGGCACTGCGCGAGCACGGCGGCAACAAGGTGAAGGCGGCGCAGTCGCTGGGCATCTCGCGCACCACCCTCTACGCGAAGATGCGGGCGCTGCGGATCACGGTCTACTGAGCCGGGCGTCCGGTCGCGCCCGGTCGGCGCACGAGGAGACAGCGCGGACTGCGCCGGCGGATCGCGCCCCACCACAGGCCGCTGCCGTAGGCGAGGTCGTCCAGCCGCCGGGCCACGAGCGCGGTGAACGGGTCGATGCCGGTGCGCTCGCGGAGGAAGACGGCGAGGTCGATCACGACCGCGGTGGCGAGCGCGCGACGGACGGAGCGGCTGAAGGGAGCGGCGAGTGCGGCGAGCGGCCACCAGTGCCGGAGCAGGAGACCGGCTTCCTGGCGCACTGCCCATGCGGTGCCCTTCGCGGCGAGCCGGGCAGCGACCACGGTCCGGCCCTCCTCGACCGGCAGCTGCGGGGCGAGCCGACGGGCGGTGACGGCACCCGCGACGACCGCCACGGGGAGCGACCACCGACGTCGCTGCAACAGCGCCCAGCCGCTGAGGGCCATCATCGGCGACAGCACGGCGGGGGCGACCTTGTCGCCGTGACGCGCGGCGAGGTCGGCGCCGCCGGTGCCGTAGAAGAACTTGCGGCCCAGCCAGGTGCGCACGGTGCCGCGGACGTCGTGGTCGGCGCGGACGCCGGGGTCGTAGCGGACGACATGGCCGGCGTCGACGAGCCGCCAGACCAGGTCGACGTCCTCGGCGACGCGCCACCCGTCCTCGAACCCACCCGTGTCGCCGGCAAGGAGGTCGGTGCGGCCGACGAGGCAGGCGGAGGGGAGCCAGCCGGTCGCCGCGCCGGGCCGGACCACGCCGCCGGTGCTGCCCAGGTCGAGCGAGGAGGCGGCGGCGTCGTACCGCTCGAACCAGCGGGCCCGACGACCGGGTGCGGTGCGCACCTTGCCGACCACCTGCGGACCGACCAGTGCGACCTGCGGGTCGGCGCAGTGGCGGGCGAGGTCGAGCAGGCGAGAGGCGTCGATGGTCACGTCGGAGTCGACGAAGGCGACGAGCGGGGTCCGGACGAGCCGCAGGCCCGCGTTGCGCGCGCCGGCAGGACCGACGTTGGTGGTGAGCCGGTGTACCCGGGCGCCGTGCCGGTGGGCGACCTCGGCCACCCGGTGCGGCTGCTCGGAGTCGTCGTCGACCACGATCACCGGCAGCGGCACCAGCGCCGCCAGGCAACGGGCCAGCTGCTCGCTCCGGTCACGCACGGGTACGACGACGGTGAGCTCGGTCAGCGGGACCTCGACATCGCCCAGCAGGGGGTTCGCGAGGTTGCCGTCGAGCAGGCGGCGGGCCAGGCGCGCCGTGGCCTGGTCCTCGACGACCAGGTCGCCGCCGGCCAGCAGGCTGCGGGCCCGGTCTCCGAGCCGGACCGCGCGCACCGGGGAACCGCCGACCAGCAGGCGGCCGCCGTCCGTGAACACCACGTCGTCGCGCAGGCGGACCCGGAAGCCGTCGGCGAGGGTCGCGGTCGTCATGGCGCGAAGCCTCCGTCGGCGCGCACGACCGACCCGTTGAGCACCGCCGCTTCGCTGCTGCAGCAGAACACGAGCGCGGCGGCGACCTCCTCGGGCTCGAGGATGCGCCGGAGCAGCTGGTTGTCCGCGAAGGTGTCGACGTCGTCGAGCCCGTAGAGCGCCGCGGTGGCCTCCAGCATCGGCGTCCGGGTCGAACCGGGTGACACGGCGCACGCCGTGACGCCGGTGCCGACGAGGTCGGCGGCCAGGCCCTTCACGAGTCCGATGACGGCGTGCTTGGCGGCGTTGTAGGCGGCGAGGTGGTGCAGGCCGTGGTGGCCGGCGGCGGAGGCGACGGCGACGAAGCGGCAGCCGGACGGGTCGGGGCCGGCGAGCATGGCGGGGACGGTGACGGCTGCGGTGTTCCACACGCCCTTCACGTCGACGTCCCAGAGCAGGTCGAGGTCGGCCTCGGGTGTCTCCCAGAGGGGCCGGCCGCCGGCGACGACCGCGGCCGCGGCGACGGCGGCGTCGAGCCGGCCCCACGTCTCGATCGCGAGGTCGACGGCCGCGGCCAAGGCGGACCGGTCCCGGACGTCGGCGACGACCGGGAGCACCTGAGGGTCGGTCTCGGCGATGGTGAGCTCGTCGACCGCGACGACGCGGTCGCCCCGGGCGACGAGGCGACGTACGGTCGCGGCGCCGATGCCGCGCGCCGCCCCGGTCACCAGGACCACCCGGGTCATCGTCGGACCGCGTCCACGACGTCTGCGACCATCGACGCGAGCGCCGCTGCCCCCTCCTCGGCGCTGGCTCCCGTCGGGTCGCCGAGGACGCCGTTGGGCGAGACCGCCTTGACCCCACCCGCCATCATCAGCGGGAGCAGCTCCGCGAGGGTCCCGGTGTTGCCGGCCTCCGCGCGGTCGAGCCAGACGTTCCACGGCGCGATGTGCAGCATCAGCGAGGTCTCGGTGCGGCCCGCGTGGAGGTCGACCTCCTCGGTCGCGCAGGCGGCCCAGTCGACGTCGTGCCCCTCGTCCACCAGCCGGCGTACGGCGCCCCGCAGGGCCACGACGTTGCCACCGTGGGCGTTGACGAACACGATCCGCGACGCCCAGGTGGACATCGACCGGGTGAGCTCGACGAGGACGTCGTGAAGGACGGTCGTGCCGATCGAGCTGGTGCCGGAGAAGTCCTGGTGCTCCCCGCTCGAGCCGTAGGTGAGCGCGGGCGCGACCAGGACCGACGTACCGGCCGCCGTCATCTGCTCCGCGGCGCGCGAGGCCACCGTGGTCGCGATGATCGTGTCGGTGTCGAGCGGCAGGTGCGGGCCGTGCTGCTCGATCGAGCCGACCGGGACCAGCACCGTGGGTCCTGCCGGGATGGCGGGCGAGGTCGCGGACGCCAGCTCGGGGGCCATCGTCAGCTCCCGAAACCCACCGGCTGCGAGGCCGGTACGCCGAGCGCCCGGTCGAAGCCGTCGGAGATCAGCAGGTGCTCGGGGCGCAGGTCGGCGGTCGAGCCGAGCGCGAGCCCGCGCAGTGCGGAGTCGACGCCGCCGGAGAGGACGTCGAGGACGTTCTCCACGCCGGCCTGGCCGTTCGCGGCCAGCCCCCACAGGTACGCACGGCCGATCATGACGGCCTTGGCACCGAGCGCGAGGGCCTTCACGACGTCGGAGCCGCGACGCACACCGCCGTCCATGACCACGTCGATCTGCTCGCCGACGGCCTCCGCGATGGGGCGGACCATGCGGATCGCGGCCGGGGTGCCGTCGAGGTTGTTGCCGCCGTGGTTGGACACCGAGATCCCCGCGACACCGGCATCCACCGCACGCAGGGCGTCGTCGACGCGGCACACGCCCTTGAGCACGAACGGCGTCCCGGAGATCTGCGCCCAGGTCTCGCGCATCCACGCCACGTCGTCCCAGCTGGGCGGCGGGGTGGTCATCCACTCGTAGTAGGCACCGAAGAACGTCGGCCCGGTCGCCTCCCCGGGTGCGGCGAGGTTGGGGGCGGTCAGGTCGGGCAGCTTCCCCGTCTCGCGGAACTGCTGGCCGAACTGCCACAGCCACCGCGGCTTGGTCGCCACCTTCGGCGCGAGCCGGACCATCGCCTTGAGGTCGACCTTCTCCGGGATCTCCGGGCTGCCCCAGTCACGACCCATCGAGAACGACCAGTCCAAGGTGGCGATCAGGCCGCGTACGCCGGCGGCGTGGGCGCGCCGCATGCGCTGGACCATCGTGTCGCGGTCCCCGGTCCAGTACATCTGGAAGAAGGTCGTCGCACCCGTCGCGGTGACGTCCTCGACGGACTTCGAGGCGAAGTTCGACAGGCCCATGATCGTGCCCCGGGCGGCGGCCGCCCGGGCGACGGCGACCTCGCCGTCCGGGTGGACCGCCTGCACGCCGGTCGGGGAGATGATCACCGGCAGCCCGATCTGCTGGCCGAACACCGTGGTCGCCTGGGAGCGCTCGGGGAGCTGGCCCACGACGTGCGGCGCCAGGCCGAGCTCGGCGAACGCGGCCTGGTTGTCCGCGACCGACTGGCCGCGCTCGGAGCCGGCCACCAGGGCGCCGTACACCGGTTGGGGAAGGCGCTTGCGAGCCCTCTCCTGCGCGACCGCGACGGACTCGAACCAGGGGTTCTGCTTCCAGGGGTTCTCGATCTTCTTCATGAGCAGCAGCCTCCGTTGTCCCCGGTGGTCGAGGAGGTTGCGCAGCAACCGTCACGAGACCCCGGCTGGGCGAGTGGGTCGAATCCGGCCAGCGGGCTCTCGGCACACGCCGAGACGGGCGGCGCGGTGAGGAGCTTGAGCATCACCGGCTGGTTGCGCGTGGGGTTGGCCTTGGAGTGGTCCTGGCTGGGCGCGGGGACGGTGCGGTCGCCGGCGAGGGCGTGCTCGCCGTACCCCTGCACGCACTCGGGGTCCGGCCCGTCGAGCGGCAGGCCGGTGAAGAACTTCGCAGCCATGCAGCCACCGCGGCACGAGTCGAAGAACGCACACGACGAGCAGGCGCCGCCGGTCTGCGGCGAGCGGAGCTCGTTGAACAGTGCCGAGTCCTGCCAGACCTTCTGGAAGCCGCCGTCGGCGAGCAGGTTGCCGGCGAGGAAGTTGTCGTGGATCGCGAACGGGCAGGCGTAGACGTCGCCGATCGGGTCGATCAGGCACACCACCCGGCCCGCACCGCACAGGTTCAGGCCCGGGAGGGACTCGCCGAACGCGGCAAGGTGGAAGAACGAGTCACCCGTGAGCACCTCCTCCCCGTCAGCGGTGTGCTTCATCAGCCAGTCGTAGAGCTCGCGCTGCTGCTCCGGCAGCGGGTGCAGCTCGTCCCACACGTCCGCACCACGGCCCGACGGGCGCAGGCGGGTCAGCCGCAGGGTCGCACCGAACCGGTCGGCGAGTGCCTTGAACTCATCCAGCTGGCCGATGTTCTCCCGGGTGCAGACGACCGAGATCTTGGCGTCCGCGAACCCGGCGTCCTTGAGGTTCGCCAAGGCACGCAGCGCGGTGTCGTAGGAGCCGGGGCCGCGGACGTAGTCGTTGACCTCGGCGGTCGCGCCGTCGAGCGAGATCTGCACGTCGACGTAGCCGTTGCACGCCGGGGAGGCCAGGAACGCCGCACGCTCGGGGGTGATCCGCACGCCGTTGGTGGAGAACTTCACGCCCACCTGGTGGTTGACGGCGTACTCCAGCAGCTCCCAGAAGTCGGGGCGGATGGTCGGCTCGCCGCCGCCGATGTTGACGTAGAACACCTGCATCCGCTGCAGCTCGTCGATCACTGCCTTGCACTGCTCGGTCGACAGCTCACGCGGGTCACGCCGGCCCGACGAGGACAGGCAGTGGGCGCACTCGAGGTTGCAGGCGTAGGTCAGCTCCCAGGTCAGGCAGATCGGGGCGTCGAGGCCGTACTCGAACTGCTGGACCAGCGATCCGGTCTCGGGACGCTGCATCGGTCGGTCGGGTGCGATCGTCATCACGCAACCTCCTCGGCGGTGACGGTGGGGCGGGGGCGGATCATGTCGGTCGCGGCCAGGCCGCGCAGGGCGGCCGCATAGGCCGCGTGCTGGGAGGCCGGGACACCCGCGGTCTCGAGCGCGGTCCGCACGTCCGCAGCCTCCCCCAAGGCCCGGACGACGGCGACCAGCTCGGGCCGCTTGAGGAAGGTCAGCTTCCGGTTGCCGAAGTGGTAGGCCAGCGCGCCGAAGGGCTCCGGTCGCAATGCCACCGACGGCGAGAGCATCCACGGCTCTCCCAGCAGGGCGTCCATCAGTAGACGCCGCACATGCCGTCGATCGAGACCTCCTCGATGAGGTCCTCGGCGGCCATCTCGACGGCCTGGTCCTGCTCGATCTCGGGGTTCATCATCTCTCCTCCAGTTCGTGCCGATGTGGTGGCCGCCACACTAATTGCACCAAGGGCAGAAAGTCCCCCTCCATTCGGAGGGGATTCGACCTCGACCCCGGGACGGTAGGTTGACGGCCCATGACCGGGGGCCGGAGCGAGAGCGGGCGCAGCAGCGCCCGCGGTCGCCCCGAGGCCACCTCCCACGCCGCGATCGAGCAGGCGGCGTTCACCCTCTTCGTCGAGCGCGGCTTCGCCCGGACCACGCTCGACGCGATCGCCGAGGCGGTCGGCGTCAGCCGGCGCACGCTCTTCCGCTACTACCAGTCGAAGAACGACATCCCGTGGGGCCAGTTCGACCGGACGCTCGACCACTTCCGCGACCTGCTCTCCGAGCAGGCCGACGACCTCCCGGTGCACGAGGCCGTCCACCGCGCGGTCGTGGAGTTCAACCGCTTCCCTGCGGACGCCCGCCCCCCGCACCGCGAGCGGATGCGCTTGATCCTGACGACCCCTGAGCTCGAGGCGCACTCGGTGCTGCGCTACGCGGAGTGGCGCCAGGTCATCGCCGAGGACGTCGCCCGGCGCACCGGGGCACGGCCCGGGGACCTGGTCCCCCAGGTCGCCGGGCACGTGTCCCTGGCCATCTCGCTCTCGGCCTATGCGGCGTGGCTGGCAGAGCCCGATGCCGAGACCGTCCCCCTGCTCGACATCATCGACGCGGCCATGGCCGGGCTCCGGTTGTACCTGGGCGTCGAGACCTAGGAACCTGCTGACGACTTCGCCACCAGCGCAGTCAGGATGCGCTCGGCCACCACGTCCACCGGGCCGAGGCCGTCGACCGTCGCCAGCAGCCCACGCTCGGCGTACTGCGCCGCGAGCGGTGCCGTCTCGGCGGCGTAGACCTCCAGCCGGCGGCGGATGACCTCGTCGGTGTCGTCGACTCGACCCTGGGCCTCCGCCCGGAGCAGGAGCCGGCGCACCAGCTCACCCGGGTCGGCCTCGACGAGCACGACCGCATCGAGCGCGGTGTCGCCGCGCTCGAGGATCGCGTCGAGCTCGTCGACCTGCTGCAGCGTGCGCGGGTAGCCGTCGAGGAGGAAGCCGTCGGCGCAGTCGGGGTCCGACAGCCGCCCGGCCACCATCGCGTTGGTGACCTCGTCGGGGACGTACTCGCCCGCATCCATGTACTGCTGGGCGGTACGTCCCAGCGGGGACTGCTGCGCGACGTTCGCACGGAAGATGTCTCCCGTCGAGATCGCCGGAATGCCGAACCGCTCGGCGATCGCGACGGCCTGGGTGCCCTTGCCGGCACCGGGCGGACCCATGAGGATAAGACGCATGCGCAGGAGGACCTTTCGTCGTCGACGCGGGTCCGCCCCAGCTCACGGACCCGTCGTCGCGCAGGCTAGGCCGCAGCCCGCTGCAGCTACGTTGCACCGGGCCGGGCCCCACCGTCGGGTGGGTCGGGCCCGTCCGACCGGGCAGTCCCAACTGCGACCTGCTCGCAGGGTGCGGACCCGACCGCACCGTCGGCACAGTGACCGGGACCACATCCCCTCTGGAGGTATCCCATGTCCACTGAAACCCCTGTCCCCGACGGCAACCCCGGCCTGATCGGAGTCCCGACCTTCCTCGTCGGCTCGGTCGCCCTCGGCCTGGTCCTGGTCGGCTTCGTACCCGCCAGCGCCGGCTCGGCGTCGATCCCGATCATCGCGACCGCCACCGCGTTCGGCCAGGCCGTGGCGGCCGTGTGGGCGACGCGGCTCAACCAGAACGCCGTCGCCGCCATCTTCGGCATCTTCACCGGCTTCTGGTCGAGCTACGCGGCGCTCGTCCTCGGCCTGACGCACAACTGGTTCGGGATCCTTCCCGCGGACGCCGTGCGGACCCAGGAGCTGTTCCTCGGCTCCTGGCTCGCCGTCATCGTCCTCCTCACGCTGGCCACCCTGCGCCTGCCGCGTGCGTTCACGATCCTGTTCGGCCTGATCGACCTCGCCCTGCTGCTGGTCCTGCTCGGCACGGCCCAGGCCAGCACCGACCTGACCCGGCTCGGCGGCTACACCGTGTTCGCCTTCGTCAGCGTCGGGGCGTACCTGTTCCTCGACGCCATGTCGCAGGCCACCGGCGGCCGGGCCCTGCCCCTCGGCGCGCCGATCCGCGCCTGATCACCGACAAGAAGCGCCGGTCGGACCCGGGGCTGTGGCGGAGTGCCGGACGGCGCTCCACCACAGCCCCTTTCCCATGGGCCTGCCGGAAGGACGACCGGCCTCTCCGACCGGGCAGGTCGAAGCCGAACCATCCGTTCAGGAGCCGCTCCTCACAGCGGATGGTTTGCGTTTCCCAGCCTCCCCGCCGGGGTGTGACCAGCCTTACGTTCCGGTGGTCAGCACGTCCCACCAGGAGGTTCCTCATGCAGGTTGACGAACTGCTCAAGCCGTTCCCGATCAAGGAGTTCCACCCGTTCCCACGGGCCCTCATGGGCCCCGGAGCGCACGAGCTCATCGGTCCCGAGGCCATCAAGCTCGGCTTCACCAAGCCGCTCGTCATGACGTCGGGCCTTCGCGGCACGAACGTGGTCCAGAAGATCGTGGACTCGCTCAAGTACCACGGCCTCGAGGCCGTCGTGTACGACAAGGTCGAGTCCAACCCGAAGGACTACAACGTCATGGACGCGGTGGCCCTGTACCAGCAGAACAAGTGCGACTCGTTCATCTCGATCGGTGGCGGCTCCTCGCACGACGCGTGCAAGGGCGCGCGCATCTCGGTCGCCCACGACGGTCGCAACGTCAACGACTTCGAGGGCTTCAACAAGTCGGAGAACCCGAACAACCCGCCCCACATCGCCGTCTCCACCACGGCCGGCACCGGTTCGGAGACCTCGTGGGCCTACGTCATCACCGACACCACGACGGACCCCGACAACCCGCACAAGTACGTCGCCTTCGACGACGCATCGGTGGCCACCCTCGCCATCGACGACCCGGTGCTCTACTTCGACTGCCCGGTCGACTACACCGCGCAGTGCGGCTTCGACGTTCTCGCGCACGCCTCTGAGCCCTACGTGTCGCGGCTCAACTTCGAGCCGTCGCTGGGCAACGCGATCCGGGCCATCAAGCTGACCGCGGAGAACCTGCGCGAGGCGGTCTGGAACGGCCAGGACCTCAAGGGTCGCGAGGGGATGATGTACGCCCAGTACATCGCCGCGCAGGCGTTCAACTCCGGCGGCCTGGGCATCATCCACTCGATCTCGCACGCGGTCTCGGCGTTCTACGACACCCACCACGGGCTCAACAACGCGATCGCGCTCCCCCGCGTGTGGGCGTTCAACATGCCTGCGCAGTACGGCCGGTTCGCCGACATCGCCGAGGCGATGGGCGTCGACACGCACGGCATGACCAAGCCGCAGGCAGCCGACGCCGCGCTCGCCGCCGCGATCCGGCTGCTGCGCGACGTGGGCATCCCCGAGAACTTCGTCTCGGTCACCCAGGACACCTACTCCAAGAACCGGCTCGGCCTGGGCCCGACCAAGTACTACGAGAACGCCAAGGTCATCAAGGGCGACGCCGACGATGTCGACCGCATCACCAACCACGTGCTCGGCGACGCCTGCACCCCCGGCAACGCCAAGGAGTGCACGTTCGAGACCGTGCGCCCCGTCGTGGACCACTGCATGACCGGCGATCTGGACGACCTCCTGTCCTGAGCCACCGTGACTCGGTCCGGCTCGGGTGAGCCGGGGCACGCGCCCCCGGGCCGGACCGATCCACACCCCCATCCACCGCCCCGTCGCCCCAGGAGGCACCCATGTCCGCCCGACCCCTCGATGCCGTGCGCGACCACGCCGGCTTCACCGACGTCGCCGACGTCATCGACCAGTTCGCCGAGCACGGCTACCTCGCCGACGAGCGCCTGGCGACCACCGTCTTCCTGCAGGCACACCTGGAGAAGCCGATCCTGCTCGAGGGCCCAGCGGGCGTGGGCAAGACCCAGCTGGCGAAGTCGCTGGCCGAGGTGACCGGACGACGACTGCTGCGCCTGCAGTGCTACGAGGGCCAGGACGAGACGACGGCCCTGTACGAATGGGACTACGGGAAGCAGCTGCTCTACACGCAGCTGATGCGGGAGAAGGTCGGCGCCCTGGTCGCCGACGCCCCCGACCTGGCCAGCGCCGTGGACACCCTCGCGGGAGAGGAGAGCGTCTTCTTCTCCGAGCGCTTCCTCGCCGCCCGTCCGCTGCTCGAGGCGATCCGGTCCGAGGACCCGGTGATCCTGCTCATCGACGAGGTGGACCGCGCCGACGAGGCGCTCGAGGCCGTCCTGCTCGAGCTGCTCGCCGAGTACCAGGTCTCCGTCCCGGAGCTGGGGACCTTCCGGGCCCGGCACACGCCGTACGTGATCCTCACGTCCAACAACACGCGTGATCTCTCGGCCGCGCTCAAGCGGCGCTGCCTCCACCTCTTCCTCGACTACCCCGACGCGGAGCGGGAGCTCGACATCATCCGGTCCAAGAGGACCGGGCTGTCCGACGAGCTCGCCCGCCAGCTGGTCGGCGTCGTGCGCGGCCTGCGCGAGCTCGACCTGCGCAAGGCACCGAGCATCTCCGAGACCGTCGACTGGGCCCGCACGCTCGCGGTCCTCGGCGCCGAGGAGCTCACGGCGGAGACGCTGTCGGCGACCGCCAACGTCGTGGTGAAGTACGAGCGCGACCTGCGCCGCGCGCTCGAGGCACTGCCGCGGATGGTCGACCCGAATGCGGTCGTCCCCGGCCACCTGCACGACCACGGCCACGGTCATGGACATGGCCACGGGCACGGACACGACCACGAGCACGACCACGGGACCGCGACCGGTCCCGACGAGCCCGACGGGGCCGAGGTACGCCGTGCGAAGGACCTCCCGGGGCGGCATGACGAGGCGTACTACGGGACCGGTTCCATGGGGCCCAGCCGTCCCGTTCCTGCCGGCCAGGGCGCCCGCTCGTTCGGCTCGCGCCGCCGCCCCTTCTGAAGCCGAGGTCTGTGCCATGGACGGCGCCCTTCACCGATTCGTGCGTCTGCTGCGACTGCACGGCATCCGGATCGGGATCTCCGAGGTGGTGGACGCGTCGCGGGCTGCCGGCGCCCCGGGAGTCCTCGACGACAGAGAGCTGCTCCGCAGCGCGCTGCGCGTGACGTTGGTCAAGGACCAGCGGGACGAGGCCGCCTTCGACCGGGTCTTCGACCGCTTCTTCCGGCTGCGCGCGGTGCTCGACTCCCCTGAGGAGCACGGGCACTCCCACGCCCACGACGACCTCTCGGACGACGGCGAGCTCGACGAGTTCGTGCTGTCCGAGGAGCCCGGTCGCACACCCAGCCAGGGACACAGCCACGGCAAACCCCAGGACATCCGTGACTTCTTCGACCCCGAGGACCTCGCCCAGCAGTACAACCTGCACCAGGAGGCCAACAAGCTCGACATGGCGGCGATGACCGACGAGATCGTGCTGTCCAACGACGGCGCCGGATCCGCCACGAACGCCGCTCGCGTCCAGCTCGACACCTCGCGGCTGCACAACCCGGGCCGGCCGGGAAGGATCGCCGACCGGACGGGCACGCGGCTCGACTCGGAGCTGACGGTCGCCGAGGAGATGGCCCTGCTGGCCTGGCTCGACGACGGCGACGACGAGACCGTGGAGGGCAGCACGGTCGGGACCGACGACCTGGCCGCGCTGCGAACGGCACTCTCCAGTCTTCTCGACGGCCTCCCCGCGGCACTCCAACGCCACCTCGAGGAGCTGCTGGCCACCGAGGCCGCCATCGAGTCCCGCGAGGCACAGGCCCGCGAGATCGACCGGATCGGCGAGGTCGAGCGGGCCACGCTGGAGGAATCGCTGCGCAGACTGGTCCGCAGCCTCCACGGGGCGCCGAGATCGCGGCGCCGCGAGTCCGCTCGGGGCAGCATCGACGGCTCACGCACCATGCGCCGCAACCTCCGCAACGACGGCGTGCCGTTCCGCCCGGTGACGGTCGCGAAGGTGACCGACAGGCCGCGCCTCGTCGTGCTGGCGGACGTCTCCCTCTCCGTCAGGGCCGCAGCCCGCTTCACCCTCCAGCTGGTCCACGGGCTGCAGGGCATCGCCTCGCACGTACGCACCTTCGCCTTCGTCTCCGACCTGGTCGAGGTGACCGACCTCTTCGCAGAGCACCCGATGGAGGAGGCCCTGTCCCTGACACTCTCCGGGCTTCCCGCCGGCGGCGTGCTCGACGTCGACACCGACTCCGACTACGGCTCGGCCTTCCGGCAGTTCCTCGACGAGTTCGGGGGCGGGCTCAACCGGCGGACCACGGTGGTCGTGCTGGGCGACGGGCGCGGGAACGGCAACGACGCGGCAGTGGGGGTGTTCGAGGAGATCACCCGACGGGCCCGCGAGACGATCTGGATCACACCTGAGCCGCGGTACTCGTGGACCCTCGGCAGCTGCGACCTCCCGGCGTACGCCGCCCACTGCGACCGCGTCCACGTCGTCCGCGACCTGGCCGGGCTGGACCTGGTCACCTCCCACCTGACCGAGATCCGATGACCGTCACGGCCGCGGCCCCGATCGACCCGCTGCGAAGCGAACGGCCCGGTGTCTACTCCGACGCGCTCGTCGAGGTCGTGCGGGGCGCCGCGGCTCCGGACCACGCGACCCGCACGTGCTCGTTCGCCTTCTGGAGCGACCGGGAACGCATCCACCTGGTCCACGACCTGCCCGACGACCTCATCGACAACGACCTCGCCGGGCTCGTCGCCGGCGAGCTCTTCGCGCCGGGCTGGCTGGACGGGAGCGAGCTCTTCGAGCGCGTGGTCACCGGCATCGTCGTCAGCACCTCACCGGATCCGCTCGCCGCCTGGACCCTGTTCTATCGCAACACCCTCGACCGCCTCGCCGAGTCCGGCGCACGGGGCAACGAGGACCCGGGCGGTGGCCACGACCTCGTGGAGGGCTCGCTCGCCGGCTATGCCCCGGTCTACCGCCGCGCCCACGAGCTGATCGGCCCCGGCTCGATGCTCGAGCTGGGCAGCTGCTTCGGCTTCTTCAGCCTGCTCAGCGCCGGACATCTCGAGGTGACCGCGAGCGACCTCACGCCCAACACCGTCGGCCTGCTCGCGCGGGTCGCGCCGCGGCTGGGACGTCGGCTCGACACCGTCGTGTGCGACGCCGCCCGCGTGCCACGCCCCGACGCTTCCTTCGACACCGTCGTCGCCCTCCACCTTCTGGAGCACCTGCCTCCCGAGCACGGCCGAGCCGTCCTCCAGGAGATGCAGCGGGTGGCCCGGCGCCGGGTCGTCGTCGCCGTCCCCTACGAGGACGAGCCGACCGCGGCCTACGGCCACGTGCGGACGTTCACCCCGGGCGACCTCGCTGACCTGGGTCGTCGCGGCGGCTGGCAGTGGCACGTCCACGACCACCACGGGGGATGGCTGGTCCTCGACCGCCCGTGACGCGCGCCCCCGCGCGCCGTACCGTCCGGGCGAGGGCTCAGATCAGGCCGTCCTTGCTCGCGACGTACACCGCTTCGGCACGCCGGCTGACCTGCAGCTTGCGCATGATGTTGCTGACGTGGAACTTCGCGGTCGTGTCGGAGATGAACAGCTGCCGCCCGATGTCGCGGTTGGACATCCCCCGCGCGAGCAGCCGCAGGACGTCCTGCTCGCGATCGGTCAGACGACGGTTCTCGGCGGCGGTCTCCGCGTTGATGCCGCGCACCATCGCCGCCGCGCTACGCGAGTCGAAGGCGCTGTCGCCGCGGTGCACGGCCCGGATCGCACGGACCAGCTCGGTGGTGTCGACCTCCTTGACGACGTAGCCGCGCGCCCCCTGGTGGATCGCCTCGAGGACGAGCTGGTCGTCGATCACGGTGGTGAGCACGAGCAGAGCGACGTCGGGATGCGTCTGGTGCAGGCGGGCACACAGCTCGATGCCCTCGTTGTCACCCGACGGCGAGAGCCGCAGGTCCAGCAGGACCACGTCGGGCCGGGACGCCGCGACGACGGCGAGAGCCTGGGCGGCGGTCGCCGCCTCGCCGACGACGCGCAGGTCCGCCTCCCGTTCCAGCACGGAGCTCAGGCCCTGGCGGACGATCGCGTGGTCGTCGACCAGCACCACCCCAATGGCATCCGAGGACTCGGCGCTCCGGGCAGGTTCGATCGTGGATGCACTCATGTGCTTCTCTCCTCCGACGTTGGGACGGCGCCGAGCACTGCGCCGCAGAGCGGGACACGGGACTCGATCGCGACGCCGCCGGCGCGGGACCGCCTGATCGACAGGCTTCCGCCCAGCCCTTCGGCGCGCAGTGCCATGCCGACCAGGCCACGGTGCCGACCGTCGGCCGCGCCTCGGCGAGCGAGTCGCATGGTGCGGCGCATCGCCGCCGGGTCGCCGTCGCCGTCGTCGCTGATCCGCAGGACGACGGAGTCCTCGAGGTAGCGCAGCCGGACCAGTGCCCGGGCCGCGTTGGAGTGCATGGCGACGTTGAAGAGCGCCTCGCCGGCGGTCCTCGCCAGGGCGTGCTCGGCCGCCGTACCCAGGGGCACCGGGCTTCCCTCGAGCCGCAGCCGCACGTCGAGGTGGGGCCGGTGCTGGGCGGCCACCTCGGCCAGCAGCTCGGGCAGGCTCGCCACGTCTTCGGCGACCCGCTCGTGGTGCAGCGCGTAGATGACCGACCGCAGCTGCTCGGTCGCCTTCGCCATCAGGTCGCGCGCGCGGTCCAGCTCCGGGACGACCGGGCCCTGGGGCGCGGCTCCGCTGCCGAACTCGCCGCGGAGCACCTCCACGACCAGGCCGGCGCTGAGCACCGTCTGCGCGACGCTGTCGTGGAGCTCCAGGGCGATGCGGCGGCGCTCCCTCTCGAGGAGCTCCCGCTGGTCGGCCACCCTCAGCCGCTGCTCGGCGGCGCGGAGCTCCTCCGTGCGCGACGACAGCGTCCGTGCCTGCTCGGACACCTCGTCGAACAGCTGTTGGGCCCGACGCTGCTGGGCCAGGCCGGTCCGGTACAGGTCGCCGGTGTGCAGGGAGACGGCTGCGAGGTTCGCCAGGATGTGGAGGACCGACAGGTCCGGGGACTCGAGCGGAAGGTCGCGGCGAGGTGCGGCGGCCAGGCCACCCATGACGCTGCCGTTGATGAGCATCGGCACCACCACCCGGGTGGGGCTGTCGACGGCCCGGGGCGGCAGCGTGCCCGCGGCGATCTCTACGACGGTCTCCCGTGCATCGCCCGGCAGGTCGTCGACACGGTCGCCGACCCGGCCGGCGGCATCGACCGCGAGGAAGCGCGGCCTGGTCGACGGCAGCGCGTGGGAGCCCAGCGCGAGCACGGTCCACCGGGCGTCCAGGTGGACAGCGGCCACCCGGACGATCTTCTCCAGCAGCGCCCGGGGTCCTTCGACCGGGTGGACCAGGGCCCTGGAGATGGAGTCCATCGCCGTCACCGTGCGTTGGAGGCGCTCGTTCGAGCGCTGGTACGCCGAGTAGTAGGTCTGCTTGCCCGACCGGACGCCCGTCAGCGCGGCCAGGTCCGGCGGCGCCGGCAGGTCGGGCCGGTCGGCGCCCGGCTGGCCCGTGCCCTGCGCCACCTGCGCCCGTGCCGTCACAGCGAGTCTCGGAAGATGCCCGCGATGTCGTCCCGGTCGGCGGGGCGCGGATTGGTCGCGAGGCATGCATCCCGCGTCGCCGTCACCGACATCCGGTCGACGTCGGCGGCGGTGACGCCCAGCGCGCCGAGGCGCCGGGGCGCGCCGACCGACTCTGCGAGGTCCTGGACGTACGCGGCCAGCAGCTCGGCCGCCTCCTGGTCGGGCATGCCCTGCACGGAGAGGCCCATCGCCTCGGCGAGCATCGCGAACCGCTCCGGCACCACCTCGGCGTTGAACCGGATGACGTGCGGGAGCAGGACGCCGTTGACGACACCATGGGGAAGGTCGAGGAGGCCGCCGACCTGGTGGCTCATCGCGTGGGTCGCGCCGAGGATGCTGTTGGAGAACGCCAGACCTGCCTCGAGGCTGGCCTGGGCCATCCACAGCCTCGCCCGCTCGTCCCCGGGCGCCTCCACGTTGCGCCGCAGGGCCTTGCCGACCAGCCGCGCCGCGGACAGCGCATGCCCGTCGGCGAGCGGGTTGTGGCCGAGCGAGACGAAGGACTCGACGGCGTGGGTGAGGGCGTCGAGCCCGGTCGCGGCCGCCAGGTCGGGCGGCATGGTGGTGAGCAGTCGCGGGTCGGTGACGGAGATGTCCGGCACCACTGACCGGCCCATGATCGTCATCTTCACGGCGTTGACGGTGTCGGTGACGATGCAGAACTGCGACACGTCGGAGCCGGTGCCGGCTGTCGTGGGGATCATGAGCAGCGGCGGGATGGGCCGCGTCACCAGGTCGACGCCCGCGTAGTCGAGGATCGAACCACCGTTGCCGCTGAGGATCGCGACACCCTTGGCCGCGTCCAGCACCGATCCGCCCCCGATGCCCACGATGACGTCGGCGCCCTGGTCGACGTAGGCCTCGTGGGCCGCCGCGATCTCATGGTCCTTGGGGTTCGGGCTGACGTGGGACCACACCTGCGGGTCGAGCCCGACGTCGCACAGGTGGCCCAGGAGCTCGATCACCCAGCCGGCCTCGATGATGCCCGGGTCCGTGACCACGAACGGCCGGCGCGCGCCGAGACGGCCCGCGCAGAACCCCGCCTCGGCCAGCGAGCCGAGCCCGAACACCATCTCCGGCACGTGGAACTTCAACAGTCGGTGGTCGTCGCGGGCGGCGGCGGCCGGTGGTGCGGGCAGGGTGAGCACTCGAAGGACCTCCTGAGTCCCGCCATTCGCTCGGTTCCGAGTGACGGTCGCCACACCGTAGGAGGATCAAGGTTGCAATGTGGTTGCACCCCTCGCCTGCCGGCCGGTGCACGGGCGGACGGTCCGGCCGGGGCATGCCGTACGGATGCAACCTTCTTGCAACGTGACTGGTGTCACAGTGCAGGGATGGACGCCGGCATGCGGGCAGAGGTCGCTGCGTCATGGCACCGGTCAGCAGCAGCGGGGGTGCCAGCCGACGAGGTGGCAGCGCCGATCACGCTCGACGACGGCGACCTGCGCTCAGCGCGCGCACAGCACCCGCTCGCCCAGGTCTTCCCCCTCCTCGACGACGTCCTCGGCCAGGCCGCCCGGGACTGCGATGCGACCATGGCGGTGGCCGACGAGTCCGGCCAGCTGCTCTGGGTCTGCGGGTCCGGCGCAGCCCTGCGCCGAGCCGAGTCGATCGGCTTCGTCGAGGGCAGCAACTGGGACGAGCGCCTGGCGGGAACCAACGCGCCCGGCCTGGCACTGCGCCTCGAACAGCCCTCCAGCGTGGTTCGCGGGGAGCACTTCCGCCATGCGGTGCGCGGGTGGAGCTGCGCAGCCGCCCCGATCCACGACCCGGCAAGCTCCCGGCTCCTCGGCGTCCTCGACGTCACCGGCGGCGACGAGATCGTCGTCCCCCAGACCATGGCCCTGGTCCGCGCGACGGTCCGCCTCGCGGAGGCGGAGCTGGCCCGGGACCGCCTCGTCGGCCGTGACCCCGTCGAGCACCACGGCCGGCCGACGGTCCGGATCGAGGCCCTCGGTCGCAACGACGCGCTGCTGACCGTGGACGACGATCGCGGCCACACGGGGCGGATGCGCCTGTCCCCCCGTCACAGCGAGCTGGTCCTGCTGCTCGCCAGCGCACCCCGCGGCCTGTCCGGGGACGAGCTGAGCGTCCTGGTCTACGAGGACGAGAGCGGGTCCTCGACACTCCGCGCGGAGCTCAACCGGCTGCGCCACCTGCTCGGCGAGACCTTCTTCGGCTCCCGTCCGTACCGCCTGCTGTCGGGCGTCAGCGGCGACTGGCTCGCGGTCGAGGCGATGCTCGCATCCGGAGACATCGCGGGTGCGGTGCGCGCCTTCCGCGGGCCCCTGCTGCCCCGCTCGAGCGCGCCAGGAGTGGTGCGTCTCCGCGAGGCCCTCACCGCGCAGCTGCGCGCCGCCGTCCTGCACGCGGGCCAGCCCGACCTGATGTCGTCCTGGACCCGGTCGGCATGGGGCGCCGACGACTACGAGATGTGGACCCGGCAACGCGACCTGCTCCCTCCCGGGTCGCCCCTGTGGGCGCTCGCCAGCGGACAGCTGGCGCGGCTCGACGCCGAGTTCGCCAGCTGAGGCCGGCCGCCCGGCCGCCATCCGGACACCGCGGGAGAACGGCAACGTGGCTGCAACGTGACCGCTCCTACCGTGCTGTGAACGGCGTCACAGAGGGCGTCGAGTCCCACCATCAGGAGCATTCAGATGACCATCTACGCAGCCCCGGGCCAGCCCGACTCCCTCGTCGACGTCCAGAGCCGCTACGGCCACTACATCGGCGGCGAGTGGGTGTCCCCGGCCAAGGGCCAGTACTTCGAGAACATCTCGCCGGTCAACGGCAAGCCGTTCACCGAGATCGCCCGCGGCACCGAGGAGGACATCGAGGCCGCGCTCGACGCGGCGCACGCGGCGTTCCCCGCGTGGAAGAAGACCTCCACCACCGAGCGCGCGAACCTGCTCAACAAGATCGCCGACCGCCTCGAGGAGAACCTGGAGGCGATCGCGGTCGCCGAGTCGTACGACAACGGCAAGCCGGTGCGCGAGACCCTCGCCGCCGACATCCCGCTGACCATCGACCACTTCCGCTACTTCGCGAGCGCCATCCGCGCCCAGGAGGGCTCGGCCGGCGAGCTCGACGAGAACACCGTCGCCTACCACTTCCACGAGCCGCTGGGCGTGGTCGGGCAGATCATCCCGTGGAACTTCCCGATCCTGATGGCGGCCTGGAAGCTCGCGCCGGCACTGGCCGCCGGCAACTGCGTCGTGCTCAAGCCCGCCGAGCAGACCCCGTGGTCGATCCTCAAGGTCATGGAGCTGATCGGCGACCTGCTGCCGGCCGGCGTGCTCAACGTCGTCAACGGCTTCGGCGTCGAGGCCGGCAAGCCGCTCGCGACGTCGAGCCGGATCGCCAAGGTCGCGTTCACCGGCGAGACCACCACGGGTCGGCTGATCATGCAGTACGCCGCGGAGAACATCATCCCGGTCACGCTCGAGCTCGGCGGCAAGTCGCCCAACATCTTCTTCGACTCCGTCGCCACCGAGAAGGACGCCTTCTACGACAAGGCGCAGGAGGGCTTCACGCTCTTCGCCCTCAACCAGGGCGAGGTGTGCACCTGCCCGTCGCGCGCCCTGATCCAGGACTCGATCTACGACGAGTTCCTCGCCGACGCCGTCGTCCGCACGGAGAAGATCGTGCAGGGCAACCCGCTCGACACGACCACGATGATCGGCGCGCAGGCCTCGCTGGACCAGCTCGAGAAGATCCTGTCCTACATCGAGATCGGCAAGGCCGAGGGAGCCAAGGTGCTCACCGGAGGCGAGCGCAACGTCCTCGAGGGCGACCTCGCCGGCGGCTACTACGTGAAGCCGACGATCTTCGAGGGCCACAACAAGATGCGGATCTTCCAGGAGGAGATCTTCGGCCCGGTCGTCTCGGTGGCGCGCTTCGCCGACGAGGCCGAGGCACTCGAGACCGCGAACGACACGCTCTACGGCCTCGGCGCCGGCGTGTGGTCCCGGGAGGGATCCCAGGCCTACCGCGCCGGCCGCGAGATCGAGGCGGGCCGGGTCTGGACGAACTGCTACCACCTGTACCCGGCCGGTGCGGCCTTCGGCGGCTACAAGCAGTCCGGCATCGGCCGCGAGACCCACAAGATGATGCTCGACCACTACCAGCAGACGAAGAACCTCCTGGTGTCGTACTCCCCCGACGCCCTCGGCTTCTTCTGACAGGCGTTGGCCCGGTCATGCCCTCCCTTCCGCACCGGGTCGACCTCACCGGTGAGGCTGCGGACCTGCTCCGCAGCCTCACCACCGAGCACGGCCCCGTCATGTTCCACCAGTCCGGCGGCTGCTGCGACGGGTCGGCGCCCATGTGCTACCCCGACGGCGAGTTCCGGCTCGGCGGCTCCGACATCCATCTCGGCGACCTGGACATCGGCCTGGACCGGGACGTCCCGGTCTGGATGTCCAAGGCCCAGTTCGAGTACTGGAAGCACACCCATCTCACCATCGACGTCGTGAAGGGTCGTGGCGCCGGCTTCTCCCTCGAGGCGCCGCGCGGCTCCCGCTTCCTGATCCGCTCCCGCCTGTTCACCGACGAGGAGTACGCGGCCCTGGAGGCCGCGGCCGGCCTCGGTTGACGGTTCGCCATCCCCGCACCCGCAGAACCAGAAAGCAGGATCCCGCATGTCCACCGGAGCCGACGTGACCCAGCAGCGCCGCTTCGCGCCGCCCGCCGTACTCGCCGCGAACGCCAACGTCACGGCCGACGCCTACGAGACAGCCGACAGCGACTGGCTCGGGTTCTGGTCCGAGCAGGCGCAGCGACTGAGCTGGACCGAGCCGTTCACCGAGGTGCTCGACTGGTCCGACCGGCCGTTCGCGAAGTGGTACGTCGGCGGCCGGCTCAACGCCGCCTACAACTGCGTCGACCGGCACGTCGAGGCCGGCCGCGGCGACAGGGTCGCGTTCCACTTCGTCGGCGAGCCCGGCGACACCCGCGACATCACCTACGCGGACCTCAAGGACGAGGTGTCACGTGCCGCGAACGCGTTGACCGACCTGGGTGTCACGAGCGGTGACCTGGTCGCGATCTACCTTCCGATGATCCCCGAGGCGATCGTCGCGATGCTGGCCTGCGCCCGCATCGGGGCGACCCACACGGTCGTCTTCGGCGGCTTCTCCGCCGAGGCGCTGGCGTCGCGGATCGAGGACTGCCGGGCGAAGCTGGTGATCACCGCCGACGGCGGCTACCGCCGTGGCGCGCCGTTCGCGCTCAAGCCGGCGGTCGACGACGCCCTCGCCAAGCTCGGCAAGGGCAGCCCGGTGGACCACGTGGTCGTCGTCCGCCGTACCGGACAGCACGTGTCGTTCGACGACGCGACCGACGTGTGGTGGCACGACGTCGTCGACACCGCCTCCACCGAGCACGCGCCGGTGGCGTTCGACGCCGAGCACCCGCTCTACGTCATGTACTCGTCCGGCACGACGGGCAGGCCCAAGGGCATCCTCCACACGACGGGCGGCTACCTCACGGGGACGTCGTACACCCATCACGCCGTGTTCGACCTGAAGCCCGACACCGACGTCTACTGGTGCACCGCCGACATCGGCTGGGTCACCGGTCACAGCTACATCGTCTACGGCCCGCTCGCCAACGGCGCGACCCAGGTCCTCTACGAGGGCACCCCCGACAGCCCCCACAACGGCCGCTGGTGGGAGATCATCGAGCGCTACGGTGTGACGATCCTCTACACGGCCCCGACCGCGATCCGGACCTTCATGAAGTGGGGGCGGGAGGTCCCCGACGGGTACGACCTGTCCTCGCTGCGCATCCTCGGCTCGGTCGGCGAACCGATCAACCCCGAGGCCTACCTGTGGTACCGCGAGGTGATCGGCGGCGACCGCTGTCCCGTCGTCGACACGTGGTGGCAGACCGAGACCGGCCAGATCATGATCTCCCCGCTGCCCGGCGTCACCGCGGGCAAGCCGGGGTCCGCGATGCGCCCGCTGCCCGGCATCGGCGCCGACGTGGTCGACGAGGGTGGCCACCCTGTCCCGGCCGGTTCCAGGGGCCTGCTGGTCCTCACCAGGCCGTGGCCGGCCATGCTGCGCACGCTGTGGAACGACGACGACCGGTTCGTCGAGACCTACTGGTCGCGCTTCAGCGCCCTCGGCCACTACTTCGCCGGCGACGGGGCGAAGAGGGACGAGGACGGCGACCTGTGGGTCCTGGGCCGGGTCGACGACGTCATGAACGTCTCCGGGCACCGCCTCTCCACCAGCGAGATCGAGTCGGCACTGGTCTCCCACCCGCGCGTCGCCGAGGCCGCCGTCGTGGGCGCCGCCGACCCGACCACCGGCCAGGCGGTCTGTGCCTACGTCATCCTCAGGGACGGCGACGGCCCCGACGCCGCCGCGGGCGACGCCCTGGTCCAGGAGCTGCGCGGCCATGTCGCCCGCCAGATCGGTGCGATCGCCAAGCCACGCCAGGTCACGATCGTCCCCGAGCTGCCGAAGACCAGGTCAGGGAAGATCATGCGCCGGCTGCTGCGTGACGTCGCCGAGAACCGCTCGATCGGTGACACCACCACCCTCAGCGACCCGGCGATCATGGCGCTGATCGCCGAGCGCGACGAGAGGGCCGTGGCGACGTCACGGTGCAGCGGGAGGTCCGCAACGCGCTGACCTGCGCCAGCACCTTCCGGCAGCTCTCACGCCCATCCCAACGCGTTCGGTCCGGTCAGCTGCGGTTTCTGACGCGCCGCTGCCGCTCGCGACGGCCGGAAGCGAATCCTCTGTCCCGGAACGGCCTGACCGGCCGCGTCGATCGCACCGGAGTCGACGACCGCGACGACGGGATATCCGCCGGTGACAGGATGGTCGGAGAGGAACAGGATCGGTTGGCCTTCGCGCGGCACCTGGATCGCCCCCTGCCCCAGGCCTTCGCTGAGCAGCTCTCGATCCGAACGGGTCTCGAGTGGCCTGCCGGAGAGCCGCAGCCCGATGCGGTTCGACGTGGGCGTGACCGTCCACTCGGTGTCGAGCAGGCGCTCGCGTGACTCACTCGTGAGCCAATCCGCCCGCGGTCCCCAGGTCAACGGCAACTCCAGGGTCGTGTTCGTGAGGCGAGGTCTCGGCGCGAGGTCGATCGATGGAAGGTTGACCGGCGACGTTCCGACCCGGAGCACGACGCCGATGGAGAGCGGTGCGGGGCCGAGCCCGGACAGGACGTCGGTCGAACCGGACCCGAGCACCAACCCGGGTAGCAGGCCACCGCGTACGGCCAGGTAGGTGCGGACGCCGGCGCGTGGGGCGCCGAGAGCGAGGACATCACCATCGGCCAGCCGCACGATGCTGTTGTGTGCGACGCGCTGGCCGTTGCGCCGCGCTTGCGCAGGTGCGCCGGTGAGAGCGATGGTCAGCGGGCCTCGAGCGCGAACTCTCAGGCCACCGAAGGTGGCTTCGATGCCGACGCAGGCCTCGGGATTGCCCACCAGCCTGTTGGCGAGTCGCAGGCTGTCCCGATCTGCCGCACCTGACCGGGGGACGCCCATGCTCATCAGGCCCGGGCGGCCGAGGTCCTGCGTCGTCGCGAGCGGACCCGGATCGATGATCTCCAAGGCGGAGGCCGTCATGTCTCCTCCCTGAAGCGAACGCGGTAGCCGGCGGGAATGAGCGCCGGGGACTCACGCTCGAGGTCCCAGAGCACGACGTCGGTGTGTCCGATGATCTGCCAGCCGCCCGGCGACTCGCGGGGATAGATCCCGGTGAACGGTCCGGCCATCGCGACGGCGCCGGCGGGTACGGCGACGCGGGGCGAGGATCGACGCGGGATCTCCCACTCGTCTTCACCGACGAGGTAGGCGAATCCGGGTGCGAAGCCGGTGAACGCCGCGGTCCAGGTCTGCGCGGCATGACGTCGTACGAAGTCCTCGACGCTCAGGTCAACCGCGGTTGCGGCGTCGTCGAGGTCGGGGCCGTCGTACCGGATGGGGACCTCGACCAACGGCGTCGGTCGGTCGGCCTCCGGTGGGAGCGGGCTCAATGCCGACACCTCTTGTACGACATCATCGAGCGTACGAAGGGACACGTCGACCTTGACGAGAATCGTCCGGGCGGCCGGGACGAGTTCGACGATCGCGGGAGGTTCTGCGGCGAGGATCGCGGCGTGATGTCCGATGACCTGCTGGACGTCGTCGAACTCGAGCATGAAGGCCTGGTCGCCGTAGGGAAGAACGCGCATCACACCATGCTCCGGCATTCGATGCTCATTTCGGTGAGAGCTGCGACGACGGAGGACGCGATTCTATTGCTTGGGCGGTGTCGCTGTGGACACGGTGCGTCACGCTCACCCTTCGCGGATCGTCACGGAGGCGACCCGGTCGCCGTCGACGGCGAAGGTGAAGCGGCTCGGTCCATTGGCGTAGTCGCTGCGCCAGTCGCCGACCACGACGACCTCGCTGCCGTCGGTCGTCACCGACGACACGCTCAGCGTGCCGCGGGCGCCGATCAACTCCTTGGCGCTCCAGCCGTCGATGGCCGCACGACCGCGGAAGACGCGGCCCCAGTCGTCGACGTACCCGTCGTGGGTGAACGAGTCGAGGAAGGCCTCCTCGTCGTGGCCGTTGACGGCGGCGACGAGGCTGGCGACGGGCTCGGGCATCTCGCTGGTCATGGATCTTCTCCTCGGGTCAGCTCGCAAAGGTGCGAGAAGGTCGGCCGGGTCCTTGCCGGCGTAGGGAGGGAACACGTCGATCGCGTCCAGGGGCTCAGCGGGTGGTGTAGCCGCCGTTGGCGAAGATGGTCTGGCCGGTGATCCACCAGCCCTCGGTCGCGAGGAACCGGACGATCGGGGCGATGTCCTCGATCTTCGTGAGCTGTCCGCCCAAGGCCTGCGACTTGTGGTAGTCGACGCGCTCAGGCGTCTCCTGGCCGTAGAAGAACGGGGTGTCCATCGGACCGGGTGCGATCGAGTTGACCGAGATGCCCCGCGCCGCGAACTCCTTGGCGGCGGCCCGCGTGAAGTGCTCCACCGGCGACTTGCCGCCGGCGTACGTCGAGTAGCCGTCGGTGAACGCGGCGAGCAGCGAGGTCAGGATCGTGATCACCTTGCCGTTGTCGGCGAGATGACGACCGGCCTCACGCAGGAAGAAGTACGCCGACTTCGCATTCACGTCGAGCATGTCGTCGTACTCCGCCTCGGTGGTGTCGACGATCGGCTTGCGGAGCACCTTGCCGACAGTGTTGACCGCGATGTCGATCGGGCCGAGCGCCGCGGCCGCGTCGGCGAAGAGCCGCTCTACGCTCTCGACCTTGGTGAGGTCGCCGGTGAGCAGGACGCCCTTGCCGCTGGCGGCCTCGACCGCGGCCAGCGTCTCCTCGGCCGCGGGGCGGGTTGCCTCGGAGTTGTAGTGGATGGCGACGTTCGCACCGGCCTCGGCGACCTGGCGGCTGATCAGCCCTCCGAGGTTCTTGGCGCCGGCGGCGACGAGGACGTTCTTGCCTTCGAGAGTGGGGACGGACATGCGCCTCTTCCTTCGTGTTGTACCGATACACGTTCCATATATCGCTGTTCCAGACGTACTATATCGATGTGATAGCAGAACGCAAGAGCGATACACGATCGGACACGCGGCAGGAGCTCCTCGAGGCGGCCGCAGCGCTGATCAGCGACGCCCCCGGTCAGGACGTGCCTCTACGCGCCATCTGCGACCGCGTCGGCGTGAAGCTGCCGACGCTCTACCACTTCTTCGGCAGCAAGGACGGCCTGCTCGCGGCCGTCGTCGAGTACGGCTTCGCGAGCTACCTCGCACTCAAGCAGGCGACCGAGCCCTCCGGCGACCCCATCGAGGACATCCGGCACGGCTGGGACACCCACGTCCGCTTCGGTCTCGACAACGCCGGGTTCTACGCGCTGATGTACGGCCAGGTCACCCCGCGACGCCGGCCCGAGGCAGCCGCGGGTCCTCACGCCGCGCTGATGAGGCTGTGCCAGGAGGCCGAGGCGCAGGGCCGGCTGGCGGTTCCGGCCGCCGTCGCTGCCGATCACGTGCTGGCCGCGAACGTCGGCGTGACGCTGTTCCTCATCACCGCGGAGGAACCGGACCTCGCCCTGGCCGGCCAGGTCCGCGACGCGACGATCGCCGCGATCACCGGACTCCCCGGCGTACCTGCGGGCGACGCGGCGGACGGTGCTGCCTTGGCGCAGCGCCTCCTCCACTCGCTCGGGGGTGCGGAAGACACGATCGGCGAGGCAGAGGTGACGTTGCTGCGCAAGTGGCTGGGAAGGCTGGCCGCCGGCGCGTCGAGCTGAGACGCGCACTCAGCCTGCGCGGAGACCTTGCTGTCGCGCGGCGGCCAGCCGGCGCCACATGTCCCACGCCCGCCCGACCTGCCCCGCGTTCGTGTCCGCCGCGGCTCTGCCCTCGCCGACCGTGAGCTGCACGGTGTCGCCGAGCGGCATGCTGCGCAGCTGGAGCGCGGCGTTCTCCTCGGCATAGACAGCGCGGTAGACCGCGAGCGGGAGGGAGGGAGCGACCGCCACCGAGCCGTGCCCGCGCATCAGCGCGAACGGGGCCTCGCCCAGCGAGGCAGCGAGCTCGGCACCCAAGTCGGCATCACGGACGAGGAGGTCGGTCGCGTCGCCAGCCACGTCCCGGATCTCGAAGCGGGCGATGCCGTCAGCCAGGAATCCGGCCATGTGGAACAGCGGGCGCATCGGCGTCGAGGACAACCCGAACGGGATCACTGAAGCCGAGTGGCTGTGCACGACGGCCTGGACATCGGGGCGCGCCCGGTAGATCTCGGCGTGGATGAACCGCTCCAGGTAGGACGGTGCGCGGTCGCTCGTCCGCCCGTCGAGGTCGTACTCCTGCACGTCCTCGGCCGTGACCAGGACCGGAGCCATGTTCCGGGCCAGCAGGAACCGGTCGGGGCGCTCGTCGCTCCGGACGCTCACGTGTCCGAAGGCGTCGAGGACGCCCTGGTCGAACAGGATGTGGTTGGCCTCGACGAGTTGCGTGCGCAGGTCTTGGGTCATCGGCTCTCCTCGGGGAAGGTCGCTCCGGCAGCGCGGAGCAGGTCCACCAGGTCGGCGTCCGTGGTCGGGCGCAGGTTGTTGGCACGGAACGGATTGCGGGCGCTCGCCTCGAGCATGCGCCAGCCGTCGACGGTGCCCGCACCGGAACGCGCGTCGAGGGCGGCGAAGGACGCCACCAGCCTCAGCTCGTCGTACAGGTGCTCGACGAGAGGCAGCAGGGCACGGGCCTCCGGCGCCAGCACGTCCGCGTTGAAACGTGCCACGTGCGGGAGCAGGACGGCGTTCTGCAGGCCGTGCGGAACCCGGACGGACGGCGAGGAGGAGAGAGCGTGGACCAGCGCGAGACCGCTGTTGCCACAGGCCATGTTGGCCGCGCAGCTCGCCTCGAGAAGCTCCTGGAGCACGACGTCGTTGGCGCCTGCTGCGCTGCTCCCGTCGTCGGCCCCGGTCGCCGCTGCGGGCAGCAGCTCGATGATCGAGCGCGCCGCCGGGATCGCGGTGGCTGTGGTGAAGTAGCTCGCTCCCCGCGCCCACAGGGCCTCCAGCGCGTGCGAGAGCGCGTCGAGGGCGGAGTGGACCAAGGGTGTGCGCGGCAGTGTGCGCAGCACCGTCGCGTCGAGCACGGCCGCACGCGGTGCGCAGAGCTCTCCGCGGACGACGATCTCGTTGTCTCGTCCGGCCTCGTGGAGCACGAGGGCATTGGAGACTTCACTGCCGCTGCCCGCGGTCGTCGGTACGGCGATGGTCGGCGCCGGCTGCTCGCCGACCTTGTCGCGACCCTCGTAGGCATCGATCCGCTGGTCGTTGGTGAGCCGGATGCCGACGGCCTTGCCGACGCCCAGAGCGGAGCCGCCGCCGATCGCGAGGACGCAGCGCGCGCCCGCCGCGCGAGCCTGTGCGGCGGCCTGCTCCACGACCTCGATGTCGGGGTCCGGGTCGACGAGGGTCTGACTGACGACGATCGCCTCAGGCGCGTGCCCCAGCACGCGGGCGAGGACCCCTGCCGGCTCAAGCGCGGTGTCGGCAACCACGGCGACCTCCCGGTGGCCGAAGCCGGCGACGAGGGCGTCGAGGTGGGCCAGGCTGCCGAGGCCGGTCACCACCTCGGTGCGCACGGCGAACCGCGGGAACGCCGTGCTCACGTCAGCTCCGAGGTGATCAGGTCGGCCGCCCCGATGCGGCAGACGCTGGACTCCAGCAGTCTCGCGCACGAAGGACAGACGTACTCGCGCAGCTCCAGCTCCTCGTGCAGTCGCAGCAGCGGGCCGTGCGCCTGCGCCGGAACGGTGCGACGCTTCGCGGACTGCTTCCAGTCCGGGCCGGCGCCGAGGTCGTGGCCACAGCTGCAGCGCACGTGGCCGTCCACCGCGACGCTCAGGTCGGGCGTGAGGCGCCGGTCCCCCGCGCTCTCGGCAACACCCACCGCCGCGACAGGGGCAGCTCCGAGCCGTTCGGCCCGGATCGCGGCGCGCCGCGCGTCGGTCGCGGACGCGTCCATGGTGAGGTCGCCGTCCAGCACGACGCCATAGATCTCCGATGCGGTGGCGACGCTGACCTGCCGAGTCGCCACGTCCTCGGCGACGAGCGCGGGATCACGGTCGATCGGGTCGCCGTAGCCGCCACCGCCCTGGAAGCTGTAGGACACGACGTCGCCGCGTCGCAGCGTGAAGAAGCCCGGCTTGGCGTTCATGATCTCCCGCTCACCGACCCACGACGCGTGGTCGGCCGCTGAGTGCACCAGACCGACCGGCGAGACGCCGTCGACGCGGTGCAGCAGCTCGTTGCGGTTGCAGGATCCCTCCATGCCGCCGAAGATGCCGGCGCTGTTGGGCACCTCGACCCCGTGGCCGACGAGCATCGCCTGGAGCTGGTCGGTGCCGTGCGGCGTGAGCGCGAGACCGACGGTCGAGCCACCGCGCTGACGGCCGGGCCCCGACGAGTCGGGCACGATCCCCCGGTAGAGGAAGAGGATCTGGCCGTCGGCCTCGTGCGACTCGACGTTGGCGATCGCGGGACGCGGGACGCAGAAGTCGCCCGAGGCGGTCAGCCCGTCGTGGTCGCGGTAGGCGCCGCCGCCGCCGGCGGTCGAGTCGAGCAGGAAGTTCCCGTAGGGGTCGCCGTCGGGGTACAGGCCGCTGAGCACCATCACGCTCATCGACCCCTTGGTCACACCGGCGCCGTGCCGCGCCACGTCGGGGGCGGTGGTGACGAGCCGGGACAACGCGCTGAAGGACACATTGGTGACCACCCAGACAGCGGACACGGTGGCGCTGGAGACCGGGGCCGGCCAGTTCGCATTGGCGACCGTGCCCTTGGGTGCGGTGATCGACACCGGGCGCAGCAGGCCCTCGTTCCACCGCAGGTTCGGCGCGAGCGTCGGCAGCAGCGCGGTGAAGACGCCGGCGACCAGGCCGGAGTACGTGCAGTTGATGAAGCCGGGCGCCTGCTCCGACGTGCCGGTGAAGTCGAAGTCCAGGGAGTCGCCGGTCTTGGTCACCGTCAGCCGGAACTCGTACAGCTTGTTCTCGTGACCGTCGTGCTCGATCCAGTCGACGGCCCGGAAGACGCCGTCGGGCAGGCTGCTCAGCACCTGGCGCAGCTCACGCTCGGAGTGGTCGAGCTCGTGGCCCATCACCTCGAGCACCGTGTCGAGGCCGTAGCGCTCGAAGAGCTCGGTGAGGCGGCCGGCAGCGACATTGTTGGCGGCGATCATCGCCTTGAAGTCGAGGCCGACCGTCGTGGGCATCCGGGTCATCCCCATCAGCATCGACCACAGGTCGGCGCGGATCTCGCCGGCCTCGACCAGCTTGATGCCGGGCAACAGCATGGCCTCCTCCTGGATGCCCCGCGCCGCGAGGCTCCAGCTGCCGAAGTTCATTCCGCCGACGTCGATCTGGTGCGCGCAGGCACCGACCCACGCGACTCGGCGGCCCTCGGCGAAGACCGGGGCGACGAAGGTGACGTCCATCTGGTGCAGGGCGCCCTTGTAGGGGTCGTTGAGGACGAACATGTCGCCCTCGCGGATCCCGGGGTTGTCCTCGCAGTCGGTGATGATGTTGCGCACGACGCTGGCCATCGATCCCGAGTGGAAGAGCACCTGGGGGCCCATGGTCACGACCGAGCCGTCGCCGAGGTAGATGCCGACGTTGAAGTCAGTCGCCTCGGTCACGACCGGCGACCCGGACACGTTCTTGAGGGTGGTCGCCTGCTCCTCGGTGATCGCCGAGAGCTTGTTGCGGATCACCTCGAAGGTGATCGGGTCGAGTGCGGCGGTGGTGCTCATGCGTCTGCTCCTGTCTGGGGGGTGATCAGCAGGTTGCCGATGGTGTCGACGTGGACCCGCTGGCCGTGGGCCACGTAGACGGTGGTGGTCGGGTGCTCGACGACGACGGGGCCGGTGAGCTGCTGGTCGGGCTGCATCGCGCCCCAGTCGACGACGACTGCCTCGCACCAGTCGCCTGCGAGGACGTCGAAGACCGGCCGTGTGCGCGTCGCCGCACCAGGAGTGGGGGTGAAGGCCCGGAAGGACGGCTTGACCGTGCGACCGATGCCCGCCACGCGGAAGGTGGTCAGCTCGATGCCGGCCTCGCGGAACCCGGAACCCTTGCCGTAGGTCTCCTCGTAGGTGCGCTCGAACAGAAGCACCAGGTCGTGCAGGCAGTCGGGATCGGCGAGGTCGCCGGTGACCGGGATGATGAGCTCGTGGGTCTGGCTGCGGTAGCGCATGTCGACCGACCTGACGATCACGGTGTCCGCCTCGGCGACGTCGTCGCCGGCGAGTTTGGCCAGCACCTCCTCCTCGAGCTCCTTGAAGATCGACTCGATGTGGGTGCGGTCGAACTCCTCCCAGGGCGCGGTGCTGCCGCGGGAGCTGCGCAACGACTCCGAGCGCTCGGCGCCGTGGTGGATGTCGGCGCTCAGTGCGCCGTACGCGCTGTGTGCCATCGACGTGGCCGGTACGACGATCGAGGCCACCCCGAGCTCGGCGCCGAAGCCGGCGCAGTGCATCGGGCCAGCACCGCCGTACGCGTAGAGGACGAAGTCGCGCGGGTCGTGGCCCCGCCCGACGGTGAGCTCGCGCAGGGTGTCGGCCATCCGGGCGTCCACGATCTCGCGGATGCCGGCGGCGGCCTCGACGACGCTGATGCCGAGCGGTTCCGCGATCTGGGTGCGGATGGCCTCCTCCGCGGCGGCCTTGTCGATCGTCATCCGGCCACCGAGGAAGTTGTCGGGGTCGATCACGCCGAGCGCGACGTCGGCGTCGGTGACGGTCACCTGGGTGCCGCCGCGCTGGTAGCAGACCGGGCCGGGGTAGGAGCCGGCGCTGGCCGGGCCGACGCGGAGCTTGCCGTTGACGACGGTGGCGATCGACCCACCGCCGGCGCCGATGGCGGTGATGTCGACCATGGGCGTGGCGACGTGGTACTTGGCGACCTCGGTGACCGCCTTGACCACGGGCTTGCCGTCGACGACCAGGCCGACGTCGAAGCTGGTGCCGCCCATGTCGGAGGTGATGATGTTGCGGTGGCCGAGCTGCGCGGCGAGGTGGTGGGAGCCGAGCACGCCGCCGGTCGGCCCGCTGCCGAGAAGCAGGACGCCGCGCTGGGCAGCGTCGCGGGCGTTCATCACGCCGCCGATGCTGTTGAGCACGCTGAACCGGCCGGAGAGGCCCTCGGCACGCAGCCGTGCCTCGAGGCTCTCGAGGTAGCGCTCCACGACCGGGCCGAGGTAGCTGTTGAGCACGGTGGTCGCGGTCCGCTCGTACTCGCCGAGCACCGGGTTGACCTCGCTCGACAGGCTGACGTACGCCGAGGGCCCTGCCAGCTCGCGGACGATCTCCCCGATCCGCTGCTCGTGCGCGGGATTGCGGAAGGACCAGAGCAGGCACACGGCGAAGGAGGTGATGCCCGCGTCGACCAGGCGCTGGACCTCGGCGCGGACCGCCGCCTCGTCGAGAGGTACGACGACCTGTCCGGCGTGGTCGACGCGCTCGGGTACCTCGGCGATGAGGTCGCGCGGGACGATCGGGTCGGGGTAGGACCGCTCGCTGAAGTCCCCGAGCTTCTCGACGGGCACGCCGGCGGTGAAGCCCATCAGCCGCTGGATGATGAGGGTGTCGCCGAAGCCCCGGGTGGTGAGCAGCCCGGTCGGGCGGCCGCGGCGCTCGATGAGCGCGTTGGTGGCCTGGGTGGTGCCGTGACCGAAGGTGACCACCTTGCCGAGCAGCTCGGTGACGCTTTCGCCGCGGTGCTCCGCGACCAGGGCGAGGGCATCGAAGACGCCGACGTCGAGCGAGTCCGGCGTGGTGGGCGCCTTGGTGGCGTAGACGCCGCCCTCAGCATCCATCACCACGATGTCGGTGAAGGTGCCGCCGGTGTCGACGCCGATGTAGAGGTCCTGGCTGGCGCCGGTCCCGGTGTCGTGATGAGTGGTCATGATGGTTCCTCGGGTTTCCTTCGATTCCTTAGTTCAACGCATGGAGGCCGGCTCGGGGAGTCCTTCGACTCCTGAGCGGTAGGCGGCGGTTGCCAGCGATTCCGGGCTGAGCGCGTCGCCGGAGAGCTCGGCGACGACGCGTCCCGCGCCGACGACGAGGACCCGGTCGCAGAGGTGGGCGAGGTCGTCGTACTCGACGCTGACGATGACGGCGGCCATCCCTTCGGCGGCGGCGTCGGCGAGCAGCTTGAAGATCTCGGCCTTGGCGCCGACATCGACGGCCTGGGTGGGCTCGTGGACGACCAGCACCCGGGGTCGGGTCGACATCCACTTGCCGATGACGACCTTCTGCTGGTTCCCACCGCTGAGGTTGCCGGTGATCACCCGTGCATCAGCGGGCGACACGGCGTAGTCGCGCACCACCCCGTCGGCCAGGTGGTGCTCCGCCCGGGCACTGAGACCCGACCAGGTCCGGAACCGGCGCAGGTGCGGCAGCCCGACGTTGCCCGTGACCGACACCGACGTCGCCAGCGCTCGACGCTTGCGGTCGGCGGGGACGAGGGCGAGACCGGCCTGCACCCGCGTGCGCACAGGTGTTCTCGCGACCTGGATCTCGCGACCTGCCACCGTCAACGCTCCGCGAGCGCCGGCTCGCGGGTCCATGAGGAGGTACGGCAGGTCCTCGAAGCCGGAGCCGGGGAGGCCGGTGACGCCCAGCACCTCTCCCGCCGCGACAGTGAACGAGATGCCACGCACCTCGCCACCGCGGAGGTCGCCGACTTCGAGGACAGGCGCACCGGTGGCGCCCTCGCGCTCGGGGTAGTAGGCATCGATCGCGTGGCCGACGATCTGCTCGACGAGCCTGTCGTGGTCGAGCTCGGCGACGAGCGTGTCGGCAACGATCCGGCCGTTGCGCAGCACCGCCACCCGGTCCGCGGTCGCGAGGATCTCCTCGAGACGGTGTCCGATGAGAAGGACGCCGACCCCGCGACCGCGGGCCAGGGCGCGCGCCCAGTCGAGCATCTCGGCCGCGTCGTCGCGGCCCAGCGCCGCGGTGGGTTCGTCCAGGATCAGGGCCCGCAGGCCGGTGTCGCTCTCCGGTCCCGCGGCGCGGGCGATGGCGATCTTGGCCGCGTCTGCGAGGGAGACGGAACCCGCGTCCTCGCGGACGTCGACCGTGATGCGGTGCTCGTCGAGGAAGGCCTGTGCCCGTCTCCGCTCGGCCGGCCAGTCCAGCCGGTCGAGCGATGCGGTGCCGAGGCGGTCGACGAGGAGGTTCTCCAGGACCGACACTCCCGTCACCATCCGCGAGTCCTGGTGGACGAAGCGGACTCCGGCCGCTCGGGCCTGCGCCGGGTGGATATGGCCCTCCATGATCTGGTCGCCGAAGCGGACGCGCGATCCACGGTCCGGCTCGTGGTAGCCGCTGAGGATCTTGACCAGCGTCGACTTGCCGCTGCCGTTGGCGCCGACGAGGGCGGTCACCTCGCCGGCCCGGACGTCGAGGTCGACACCCTGCAGCACCGCAATGCCCGGCACGTACGACTTGCGCACGTCACGCAGCTCGATGACCACCCCCATCGGACTCACTTCTCCCAGAGTCCGGCGAACAGGTCGGCGTAGGCGCCGCTGCCGGCGTACCACGAGCCGTCGTCGGCCGCGGCCGCGTCGAGCTTCAGGTCGCCGACGTTGCCCTTGTCGAAGATCCGCACCGGCGCCACGACGTCCGGCAGGGTGTCCTGGCCGGTCATGGCGCGCAACAGCTGGTCCGCCTCGAGGTAGGCCAGCGCATCGAGGTCGATGCCGACCATCGCCTTGATCGGCGAGCCCTTCGCCAGCTCCTGGAGGAAGGGCAGGTTGCCGTTCACCGTCACGACCTTCAGGTCGCTGCGTCCGGCCTGCAGGATCGCGGGGTTGGTGAACTGGGTCATCGGGTCGAAGGCCGGCACGACATAGGTGATCTTCGGGTTCTTCACGAGCTCCGAGCTGGTCGTCGTACCGAGGTCGTTGGCCCAGTTGGCGAGGGTCACGCCCTTGACGGTCAGCGAGCAATCGGGGCAGGTCTCCTCGATGCGAGCCTCGAACGCCTTCTGCTCCGAGACCGAGCCGACGACGTCGGGGGTGGTGAGGAACAGGACGTCGGCCTTGCCACCGGAGTCCTTGACGATCCAGTCGGCGGCCAGCTCGCCGGTCAGCCCGAACGGCTGGCTGGTCTGTCCGGCCAAGCCGTCGGCGAGGTCGGTGGTGGTGACGTCGACCGCGGCCCCGGATAGCACCGGAATGCCCGCCTTCTCGGCGGACGCCAGCGACTCGGCGTACGTCGCCGGCTCGGGACCGTCGACCTGGATGGCGTCGGCACCCTGGGCAATGCCCTGTTGGATGCAAGCGTTGGCGTCGACGGGGTTGCCCTTGCCATCGCAGGTCGTGACCTTCACGCCGACGCTGTCGAGCGCCTCGGTGAGGTTGCGGCCGATGCTGGCGAGGAACGGGTTGCCGGCGTACTGCGTCACCCACCAGACCCGCTTGCCCCGCAGCGCGCCGACGTCGAAGGCCGGTCCGGCGTACGACGCCTCGAGCGGTCCGGCGTGCGCGGCGACGTTGTCGGTGACGCTCTTCGGGACGTCGCCGGAGCCACCGCCGGAGGTGCTGTCGGCCGGGGTGGTGCAGGCAGCCAGCGCGGCGGTCAGACCGGCAGCGATCACGGCCGCCGCGAACTTGGGGACGGACATCGACTTCTCCTTGGGATTCAGGGGTGAGGTGGAGCCCGAGCTCACGGACGCCCCGCCGAGGGGGCGGCCATCGCGGCGAGGCGCGAGACGGTGACGGCCACGACCACAGCGGCGCCGTAGAAGACGTCGCGGATCCACGGATCCAGGCCGACCAGGACCAGGCCGCTGATCCCGGTGGCGAGGAAGAGGACGGCGACCATCGTGCCGATCGGGTTGGACGTGCCGGGCTCGATGATCGCCGAGCCGAGGAAGGCAGCAGCGAAGGCCGGCAGCAGCAGGGTCTGCAGGGACGTCGGCTGGAGGCCGCCGGCGATGCCGATGACGAGGATGCCCGCGGCACCAGCCAGGAAGGCCGTGCACACGAAGCTGACCACCTTGATCCGGGCGACCGGCAGGCCGGAGAGGCGTGCCACCTCGGCGTTCTTGCCGACGAACACCGCTCCCCGGCCGAAGACGGTGTTGCGGTAGACGAACCACATCGCCACGCCGACACCGATCGCCAGGAAGAACGCGGTGTTCACGCGTGCCAGCTGGGTGTTGAGCAGGTTGCCGAGCTCGGGCGAGACGCCGCTGATGGTGAGCGAGTTGCTCAGCCAGACCGAGATGCCGACCAGCAGGGTGCCCATGCCGAGGGTCACGATGATGCTCTCCACGCCCACCTTCACGGTGAGGAAGGCGTTGACCAGTCCGACCGCGACCGCAGCGCCCAAGGCGACAGCGACGGCGAGCCACACGTTGAGCCCCTCGACCGCGTTGAGCTGGGCTGCGGTCGTGGCCGCGACCGTCATGGTGCCTGCGATCGACAGGTCGATCTCGCCGGTGGCCAGCGTCGGCACCAGCGCCAGCGCGAGCAGGAGGAGAACGGCCTGCGAGCTGAGCAGCGAAGTGATGTTGGCAGCGGTGGGGAACGTGTCCGGTGCGAGGACCGCGAACACGACGACCTCCACCGCCCAGACCGCGACGATCCCGTACCTGTAGCCGAGGGATCGCCAGCCGGCCGTGCGTCGACGCGGACGCGCCACGGACCGCGTGCGCTGGCCTCGCCGCTGCAGGGTGGTGTCGGTCATGGCGCTTCCTTTCCTGGACACGGGAGGTCGTCCACCCGTGGTGGTGGGATCCCGAGAGAGCGTGCCGCGGGCTTGTTGCGAACCCGGCTCGATCGGCCGGTCCGGCGGGTGACGCCCGTCACGCCTTGTTCCTCAACTGTGTTGCTTTGCAGAAACAAGGACCAGATACTTCTGGGATGCAGAAGCCGGAGAAGTCGCGCGAGGTTCCGGCCTACATGGTGTCCTCGGTCGACCGCGCACTGCGGCTGATCCAGATGCTGCGTGACCACGGCGAGCTCCGGCTGCGCACCGCCGCACGCGACCTCGACGTCGCAGAGTCGACCGTGCACCGGCTGATGTCGATGCTCGTCTTCCACGGCTTCGCCGTGCAGGACGAGTCGAAGGCCTACCGCCCCGGGCCGGCGCTGGGCGTCGGCCCGGTCGGACTGTCGTGGACCCGACAGCTGCGCGACGTGGCGGTGCCACACCTGGAGCTGCTGTCCAACCGGACGGGCGAGACGGCCAACCTGGTGGTCCGGGTGGGCACGAAGATCCACTTCCTGTTCAGCCAGGAGGGCAACCGGACTCTGCGCATCGTGTCGCGCATGGGAGCCGTGCTGCCGGCCAGCACCTCCGCAGGGGGCAAGGCACTGCTGGCCGACCTTCCGGACGACGGGTTGCGCCAGCTCTATCAGAGCCCGGGCGCCACGGCGATGGGTGACGCCCTCAGCGACAGGCAGCTCGGCTCCCTTCTGCGCGAGATCAGGGCGTGCCGGCGCAACGGCTTCGCCACCACCAACCAGCAGACCGAGAAGGGCGTGAGTGCGGTCGCGGTTCCGCTGCGAGACGGCACGGGCCGAGCTATCGCGTCGATGTCGATCTCTGCGCCCTCGGCCCGATTCGCCGAGCTGCTGGCGCCGGAGTCGATCCAGCTGATCATGGCCAGTCAGCACGACCTGCAAATGGACGTGGCCGCGCTCGGGCTCTGAGGAGCACGGCGCGGCCACACAGGCGCAGCGGTCACACCATGATGTTGATGACCTTCTCCTCGGTGTAGGACAGCAGCTCCTCGAGGCACTCCTCCTTGCCGCCGACACCGGACGCCTTCACGCCGCCGTACGGGACGTTGAGGAAGTGCTGGCTCGAGCCGTTGACCCACACGAAGCCCGCCTCCAAGGCACGGGCGACGCGCACTGCGCGGTCGAGGTCCTTGGTCCAGACACTGCCGGTGAGGCCGTAGTCGACGCCGTTGGCGATCGCGACCGCTTCGGCCTCGGTGTCGAACGGGATGACCGAGAGCAGCGGCCCGAAGACTTCCTCGCGGGCGATCCGGGCGTCCGGCGCCACGTCGACCAGCACTGTCGGAGCCACGAACAGCGAGTCCTCGAAGGCCGGACCGTCGGGGCGGCCGCCGCCCGTGCGGACCACCGCGCCGTCGGCGAGGGCCACGTCGACGTACGACATCGACTTGTCGAACTGGGTGCGGTTGATCATCGTGCCCTGCTCGGAGCCCTCGTCGAGTGGATCGCCGATGGTCCGGGCCTCGACCAGCTCGACCACGCGGTCGACGAGCTCGTCGTGCAGCGATCGGTGCACGAGGAGGCGGGAGTTTGAGCCGCAGGACTGGCCGGACCAGGTGAAGTTCATGCCGGCGACCGCGCCGGCCGCCGCCTTCTCCAGGTCGGCGTCGTCGAACACGACCATCGCGTTCTTGCCGCCGAGCTCGAGGGTCACGTGCTTCACACCGCTCTCGGCGGCTGCACGCTGGATCGCCCTGCCGGTCGGCTCGGATCCGATGAAGCCGATCCGGCGCACTGCTGGGTGCCGGACCAGCCGGTCCGGGACCTCCGGGCCGTTGCCGACGACGACGTTGACCACCCCCGGGGGAAACACCTGGTTCGCGAGCTCCGCCAGTCGCAGGGTCGACAGGGGCGCTGCCTCCGGCGGCTTGGCCACGACCGGGTTGCCGGCCACGAGGGGGGCCGCCATGCGGCAGGCGAACATCAAGGGGTGGTTGTAGGGGAAGATCTTCGCGACCACGCCGACGGGCTCTCGCACGGTGAGGTGCAGGTTCTCGCTCGCGGGGACGGTCGTGCCCTTCATCTCCAGCGCGAAGCCGGCGTACATCCGCATCTGCCCCAGCGCGATCTCGACGTCGAAGCGGGCGTTGGAGATCGGGGACCCGGCATCGATCGTGTCGAGCAGGGCCAGCTCCTCGCCGTGCTGCTCCACCAGGTCGGCGAACCGGCGCACCAGCTCGGCGCGCTGCAGCGCCGGTGTCGCGCGCCAGCCGGCGAGCGCCGCCTCGGCCGCGGCCACCGCCCGGTCCACGTCCGCGAGCGAGGCGTCGGGGACGTCGACGATCGGCTGCTGCGTGAACGGGTCGCTCACCGTGAACCTCGCCGCGCCCTCGGCCGGGACCAGCTCACCACCGATCAGCAGGCGCCAGTCGCGCTCGACCAGGGTGGCGATCTCGGCGGCCCGGGCGGCGCGCGCGGCGGTGCCGCTGTCGGCGACGGTCAACGATCGGTTCATCTCTACCTCCACGGCGGGGCGCGGGGCCGGGTGCCCGGCGCCGCGTCCACTCTCACGCAGAACAGAATCTGAACGGGAGGACTTTCCCCAGTACAGAAGTTCGGTCGACCGGGGCTGGTTCCAGGTGACCGAGCCTCCACGAAACCCTGGGCGATTCACCTCGTGTGGTTCCATTCCACCGCGTCGGACTCGACAGGGATCCAAGCCGCGTCCCCCTCACCCTGTTCTCCTGGTGGGTGATCGCCCCAGCCAAGCGCGGTTTGGCCTTGGCAGGCCGGGGCAGTTTCGGTTCGTGACTGTCACCAGCCTGCGCGCACCCGGCAAGGTCCTCGCGGTCGCGGTGATCGCCTCCGCAGCCGCATTGATCGCCCCTCCGTCATCATCGATCGCCGCGCCGACGGCAGTGCCGTCCGACGCGTTGTGCTCGGTGGTCGATGATCACCTGGTCGTGCAGGGTGTGGACACCGGCGTGGTGACCCAGACCGGAGCCGGCAACGTCCTTGGCACGCCAGGCGACGACCGGATCGCGGTCACGGGTCCCTCGATGGTGTCTGCAGGGGCAGGCAACGATGTCGTGTGCGCCGTCGGTGGAGGCGCGAGGGACGCACAGATCCTCAACGGCGACGACGGCGACGACTTGTTGGTGGGTGGCGACTTCTCCGACTACCTGCTCGGGGGGAGCGGTTCCGACACGCTGCTCGGCGGGCTCGGGAACGACTACATCTGGCCAGGCATCGGTGACGCCGACGTCGCGGACGGCGGGTCGGACGGCGGCACCGTTCAGTACGCCAACGCAGCGGTCGGGGTCATCGTGCAACTCTCCTCACCGGGGTCATCCACGCACGGCTGGAGCGTTGCCAGGGGCGACGGACCGGACAAGACCGATGTCCTGATCTCCATCAACAACGCCTCTGGCAGCCGCCACGATGACGTGATCACAGGTGACGCTGGCCGCAATGTGATCGACGGCTACTACGGCGACGACCTGATCAACGGCGGCGACGGCGACGACAGCATCAATGGCGGCTACGGAGAGGACACCCTGCGTGGCCAGCGGGGAGCGGACTCCCTCGACGGCTACCTCGGCGCGGACGTCATTGTCGGAGGCCGGGGGTCCGACATCCTCCGCGGGAGCCGCGGGAACGACATCCTGCGAGGCGGGAGGGGCCGAGACCGGCTCCGCGGTTTCACGGGCGTCGACCGTCTCGACGGCGGGCCACATCACGACGTCTGCCGCGGCGGCCGGGAGCGGGACACCGCGGTGCGCTGTGAGGAGCAGTCCAGTATCTGACCCTTTCGCCGGCCGGCCAGCCCGGAGCCGGTTGTGGGCCGCACCGGCCAGGATCTCGAGCGCCCGCCCTCTGCGCTCTTGCCGGTCTCCGCAAGGGAGAGGATGAACGCCGTCACCCTGGCGGTGGAGGGCCACGAGGGGGCAGCAGGACTGTCCACTCGGCTCCACGCCTTGCGCCACTTCTACGCCTCGCGCCTCATCGCCTCCGGCTGCGATGTCGTCGCCGCCCAGGGCAGCGACGGGTCACTCAACGGCGACGACGACCCTGGACATGCTCACACCCGTGGCCCACGGCAGAGGACCGGACCCGCAACGCGGTCTCCCAGCTGGCGAAGGCCATCTTGGGGACTCAATGGGGACAGCGAGCGCCAGTCAGGGCTCTGACCTGGGCGAACAGCGGCCTCTAGTAGTACCAGGGGAACGGCGACCAGTCCGGCTCGCGCTTCTCCAGGAACTGGTCCCGCCCCTCCTGCGCCTCGTCGGTCATGTACGCGAGCCGGGTGGTCTCACCGGCGAAGAGCTGCTGGCCGACGAGGCCGTCGTCGAGCAGGTTGAAGGAGTACTTGAGCATCCGCTGGGCGGTGGGGCTCTTGCCGTTGATCAGGCGGCCCCACTCGAGGGCGGTGGCCTCGAGCTCGGCGTGGGGGACGGCGCGGTTGGCGGCGCCCATCCGGACGGCGTCGTCGGCGGAGTACTCCTGGCCGAGGAAGAAGATCTCGCGGGCGAACTTCTGGCCCACCTGACGGGCGAGGTACGCCGAGCCGTAGCCGCCGTCGAAGGAGCCCACGTCGGCGTCGGTCTGCTTGAAGCGGGCGTGCTCGGTGGAGGCGAGGGCCAGGTCGCAGGTGACGAAGAGGCTGTGGCCGCCGCCGGCCGCCCAGCCGGGAACGACACAGATGACGACCTTGGGCATGAAGCGGATCAGGCGCTGGCACTCGAGGATGTGCAGGCGGGCGAGCTTGGCCTTGTCGATGGCGCTGGGCTCCTCGGCACCGGTGTCACCGGAACCGGCGGAGACGTCCTCGTACTGGTAGCCCGCGCGGCCTCGGATGCGCTGGTCGCCGCCGGTGCAGAAGGCCCACTTGCCGTTCTTGGCGCTCGGCCCGTTGCCGGTGAGCAGCACGCAACCGACGTCGGCGGACTGGCGCGCGTGCTCCAGGGTGCGCAGCAGCTCGTCGACGGTGTGCGGGCGGAAGGCGTTGAGGACGTCGGGGCGGTCGAAGGCGATCCGGACCGTGCCGTGCGCCTTGGCGCGGTGGTAGGTCAGGTCGGTCAAGTCCTCGAAGCCGGGGACGACGTCCCACTGGCTCGCGTCGAACGTCTCGCTCACGCCCTCGATCGCACTCATGGCACCGAACGCTAGCCCCTCCCGGGTCCCGGGCTTGACCTTGACCCCAGGGGCAAGGTCTACCGTCGGTCCCGTGCTCATCAAGGACCTCGCCGAACGCGCCGGCGTGAGCGTGAAGGCCGTGCGCTACTACGAGTCGCGCGGCCTCATCACGCCGGAGCGGGCGGCCAACGGCTACCGGGAGTACGACGACGCGGACGTGCTCGTCGTACGCGAGATCCGCGCCCTGCTCTCGCTCGGCCTCACCGCCGACGAGACCGTGCCGTTCGTCGAGTGCCTGCGGGCAGGCAACGAGCGGGCGGACGTGTGCCCGTCGTCGCTGGACGCCTACCGGCTGCGGATCGCCGAGATCGACCGGCGGATCGAGGAGCTGAGCCGGCTGCGCGGCGAGCTGTCCGGGCTGTTGCACGACGCCGAGACCTACCCGAACCGAGAGGAGAAATGATGAGCCTGCAGGAGATCACCGATGCCGACTTCGCGGCGGAGGTGCTGACGTCCGACGTACCCGTCCTGGTCGAGTGGTGGGCAGAGTGGTGCGGTCCGTGCCGCCAGCTCGCGCCGGTGCTGGAGAAGCTCGACGAGGAGCGCGGCGAGGCGCTGCGCGTGGTACGGATCAACCAGGACGAGCAGCCGTTGCGGGCCGCGGAGCACCGGGTGCTCGGCCTGCCGACCATGATCCTGTTCCGCGACGGAGCGCCCGTCCTCCAGCTCGCGGGCGCGCGGACGAAGGCGTCGATCGAGCGCTCGATCGACGCGGCGCTGGAATAGCCGCCAGTGGCCCGGCCTTGAGGTGGACATGACTCTTCACGGTGAGTACGAGCCCAGCAGCCAGAAATGGGTCCGCGACCAGGTCGCGGCGTACGAGGCGTCCGGCGGCCGCGAGGCCAACACGCTCCAGGGCGGCAAGGACCCGATCGTGGTGATCACCTCGGTCGGCGCGAAGTCCGGCAAGCTCCGCAAGAACCCGGTCATGCGGGTCGAGAAGGACGGCGTGTACGCAGCGATCGCGTCCAAGGGCGGCGCGCCGGAGAACCCGAGCTGGTACGCCAACTTCGTCGCGAACCCGCTCGTCGAGCTGCAGGACGGACCCGAGCCGAAGGCCTACACGGTGCGCGTCGCCGAGGGCGCGGAGCGCCAGGAGTGGTGGGACCACGCCGTCGCGACCTGGCCGACCTACGCGTCGTACCAGGAGAAGACGGACCGCGAGATCCCGGTGTTCCTGCTGGAGCCCGTCGCCGCCTGAGGTTGGACGACGAAACTCGCGCTGGGACGAGGAAGCTTCCTCGTCCAGGGGCGAGTTTCACCGGTCGGCCGGTGAAACTCGCCGGTCAGCTGTTGGCGATGGTCACGGCGAGGCCGCACAGGTGGCCGAGCCGCATGACCTCCGAGTCGGCGAACTCCGGTCCGCCGCGGCGACCGACGACGACGATCTCGTTGCCGTCGAGGCGCGCGGCCGCGAACAGGGTGACCTCGTCCTCGGGAGACTCGAGCCGGGTCGGCGACTCGATCTCGAGGAACTCGAACTCGTCCGGCGCGGCGCTGGTGCCGTAGACGACGCCCTTCGCGCGGTGCACCCGCGCGGCCCAGTCGACGCGGAAGGTCGCGGGCAGGACGTCGATCAGCTTGTCGAAGGCGTCGTCGGGGGACGCGGTGAGCTCCTCGACGGCCTCGAGGTCCAGCATCAGGTTGCCGCCGGCCGGGTAGCGGCTCACGAACAGCACCTCGACCCCGTCGAGCGCGTTGCACGCCGAGACGACGGAGTCGGGCATCATCCCCTGCTCGAGCTCGAGCAGCACGTCGTCGACGGCAGTGCCGTCGTCGACACGGTGCTCGACGATCTCGATCGCGTCGATGTCGCCGCCTGCCATACCGATCGCCGTCGCGACGCGACCCAGCGACCCGGGGACGTCGGGCAGCAGCACGCGGAGCAGGAATGGCATGGTCTCGACACTAACCCGCCCAGGTTTCGGGCCGGTTGCGGGCCCACCGGTTGAGCCGGGCCGTGCGGATCACCGGGCCAGGCGGTGCCGCAGGCCGGTCGCGCGCTGCGCGGTGGTCGTCACCGCAGCGCGTACGGCGGCCTCCGAGCCCACCACGAGCAGGGTCTCGCGCGCCCGGGTCACCGCCGTGTAGAACAGCTCGCGGCTGAGCAGGCGCGAGCCCTCCTCCGGCAGCAGTACGGCGATCCGGGTGGCCTGGCTGCCCTGGCTCTTGTGGATCGTCATGGCGTGCATGGTCTCGATCGCGTCGAGGCGGGCCGGGGCGAACGGGCGGGGTGCGCCGGCGCCCGCGATCCACGCCCGGGGCCGGCCCGACGAGTCGGTGACGACGACACCCGTCTCGCCGTTGTAGACGTCGAGGGCGTAGTCGTTGCTGGTGACCAGGAGCGGCCGCCCGGCGTACCAGGCCGAACCGAGGGGCGCGCCGATCTCGGCCGCGAGCCACTGCTCGACGTGGCGGTTCCACACCCGCACGCCGTAGGGCCCGTCGCGGTGGGCGCAGAGCAGGCGGAAGCCCTCGATCTCCGCCAGCGCCGCCTCGGGTCCCTCGTCGACCGCGGCCGAGCGCACCCGCAGCGCGGCGGCGGTGCACTCGTCCTGCAGTGCGGCGACCGGGTCGTCGGTCTCGACCCACCGCACCTCGCCGGTCCCGGCCCGGAGCACCTCGAGCACCCGGTCGGCCGCGTCCGGCGAGTCGTCACGCAGGGCCGCGGCGAGGCTCTTGATCTCCTCGGTGGAGCGGTGGTTCTCGGTGAGGGCGACGACCGGGGAGTCCGGGTGGGGCGCGAACCCGGCGACCAGGTCGGACAGCACCGCGCCCGCACCGACAGACGTGAGCTGACGCGGGTCGCCGACCAGCACCAGCCGGCCGTCGGGGCGGACCGCCTCGAGCAGCCGGGCCATCATGGTCAGGTCGACCATCGACGCCTCGTCGACGACGACCAGGTCGTACTTCAACCGGTTGCCGCGGTCGTGGCGGAACCGGGTGGTGTTGTCGGGACGCCAGCCCAGCAGCCGGTGGAGGGTCATCGCCTCGGGCGGTGCGACCTGGTGGTCGGCGTCGCCCAGCGCGCCGAGGGCGACCAGCTCCTCCTTCACCGCCTCCTGCAGGCGGGTCGCCGCCTTGCCCGTCGGCGCGGCCAGTGCGATCGACATCCGCCGGTCCTGTGCGAGCGCGAACTGGTCGGCCAGCGCCAGCACCAGTCGCGCGACCGTGGTGGTCTTGCCGGTGCCCGGGCCACCGGTGAGGACAGTGGTGCGGTGCCGCGCCGCATGACGTACGGCGGCCGCCTGCTCCTCGCTCAGGTGCTCACCGCTGACCCGCGACATCGTCGCCGTGAGCACCGCCTCGTCGACGGCCGGCGGACCGAGGTCGATCCGCGCCGTCAGGTCGTCGGCGACCTGCCGCTCGAGCCGGTGGTAGCGGTCGAGGTAGACCAGGTCGTGCTCGACGTGCAGCACCTCGGTCGCGACCAGCGCGGAGGACCCGATCGCCGCGACCCAGTCGCCACGGTCCGGCCAGGCCAGGCCGGTGCCGTCGAGGTCGGGCAGCGCGTCGAGGTCGAGACCGACCGACCCGCCACGGACCGAGCGGACCGCGAGGGCGGCGGCGAGCAGCACCCGCTCGTCGTCCTCGCCCGCGAGCGCGGCCACCCGCTCGGCCACCCGGACGTCGGCCGCGTCCACCACGCCGGAGGCGTTGAAGGAGCCCAGCAGTCCGTCGACCCGGAGCGCCAGGCGAGGGTCGTGGGGAGAGGTCGGCTCGAAGATCTCGGTCATGACCTACTTCCTCCCGTCCAGCAGGTCGGACAGCGCCACCACGAGCTCGACCGGCGGCTGCCAGGTGAAGATGCCGCACGGGTTGCCGTCGACCCGCGGCGTCTCCGAGCCGCACATGCCGCGCAGGTAGAGGTAGGCGACCCCGCCGAGATGACGCGCCGGGTCGTAGCCCGGCTGGCGCCAGCGCAGGAACCGGTGCAGCACGACGGCGTACAGCAGCGCCTGGAGCGGGTAGTCGGAGTGCCCCATCGCCTCGTCCAGCGCACTCGGCCGATAGGAGCCCGCCGTCAGCGGGTCGTCGGCCGGCCCGAGCCAGTTGGTCTTGTAGTCGATGACGACGTAGCGCGGGTCGCCGCCCCCGCCGCCAGCCGACGGCAGCCGGAGGACCACGTCGATCGAGCCGGTGAGGTAGCCGCGCAGCACCTGCCCGCCGAGCAGCGGGTTGTCGAGCGCGTCGGCGTACGCACGCACCGGGTCGCCCTCCGGCAGGTGCTTGCGCAGCAGGGCGGCGATGTCGCCGAGCAGCACCTCGTCACTCGACCGCGCCTGGTGGATCGGGTGGTCGCCGCCCGACAGCGGCAGCTCGAAGTCGAGCTCGCAGAGCCGGTCCGTGGTGCCGACGGCGCGCAACGTGGTCTCGTCCATCAGCGGCCCGAGCGGGGTGTCGAGCACCGCGACCAGCGCGTCGGCGAGCTCCTCCGGCTCGAGCGCCACGGGCCACCAGGTCAGCTGCTCCTCGATGTGACCGAGCAGCTCGGCACGCAGGTCACCCACCGTCGGGTCGGTGTGCTCGAGCACGGCGTGGACCAGCGATCCGAAGGTCGCGCCGACGGGCAGCCCCGCCATCGGGGACAGTACGGCGAGCGCCGGGTCGGGCGCGGCGGTCTCGACGACCGGCGGCAGGTCCTCGTCGTCCTTCGGCTCCACCTCGGGCTCGCTGCCGACGCCGGGTGCCGGGGTGCCGAGGTCGACATGGCTCAGCGCCGAGTAGGACGTGCGCCGCCAACCGGTGTCGACGGACCGGGTGAAGGCCCGGGCGCTCAGCTCGACCGGCGGCTCCGGCGGCAGCGGGGGCAGGGCGGCCGCGGGCTCGGCGACCTCGGGCACGAACGCACCCCGGTCGCGCCAGGTCGCGAACAGCCGGGTCGCCGCCTCCTCGTCGGGCACCGCCGGGTCGACCGGGACCACACCGCTCAGGCCCTCACCGTCAGCGGCCGGACCGCGCAGCAGGAGGCGGTGGAGCGGCGAGGCCTCGGCGTTGCGGGTCGGCGCCCACCAGGCGACGACCTGGCTCTGCGCGCGGGTGAGGGCGACGTAGAGCAGCCGCAGCCACTCGCCGTTCTCCTCCTCGCGCCAACGGCGCTGGTGGTCGGCCCAGTCCGGCCCGGCGTTGGCGACGTCGAGGCAGCGGCGCCCGGATGCGTCGTGGAACAGCGGCTTGTCGGGCTTGCCGACCCAGCGGTCGGCGAGCGAGGGCAGGTAGACGACGGGGTACTGCAGGCCCTTGCTGGCGTGGATCGTCACCAGCTGGACCGCGTCGGCGTCGGAGTCGAGGCGGCGGGTCCGCTCGGCACCGCGGCCCTCGCGCGCCTCGAGCACCTGTTGGCGCAGCCAGGCGAGCAGGGCGACGGCGCCCATCTGCTCGCGCAGCGCGGCCTCGTGGAGCACCTCGCCGATGTGGCGCAGGTCGGTGAGGGTGCGCTCGCCCCCGACCTGGCCGAGAAGCCGCTCGGGCATGCCGCCCGAGGTCGCGGCCTCGACGACGGCCGCCACGCCGCGCCGGCCGAGCGCCTCGGACCAGGACCGGAGCCGGTCACCGAGGTCGTCGCTGAGGTCGTCTCCGCCGGCGTCGAGGGTCGCGGCGTCGTAGCCCAGGAAGGAGGTGAGCGCCGCGGCCCGCACCCGCGGGGTGCGGTGGGGCTGCTCGAGCGCCTCGAGCAGGGACAGCCACTCGACGGCGGCGGGGGTCGCGAAGACGCTGCCGCCGCCGGCGATGACGGCCGCGACGCCGACCTCGAGCAGGGCGGCCCGCGCGGCGGCCAGGTCGGCATGGCGGTAGCAGATGACCGCGATGTCGTCGGGGCGCAGCTCACGGTCCTCGAACGTCGCACCGCTGGTGATCAGCGCCCGGATGTCGTGGGCGAGGTCGCGGGCGATGTGGGGCCGGACCTGGTTGACCGGCAGCGCGGTCCCGCCCCGCTTGCGGAAGGTCTCGCGCCGCACCACCCGCAGCCGGAACGGCGCCGGCCTCGGCGCCCCGGCCAGCCGTGACTCCTGGTGGTGGGCCTGCACGTCGTGGACGACGATCCGCGGGTCGCCCAGCTCGGCGCCGCCGAGAAGCCGGCCGAACCCGGCGATCAGGCCGGCGTCGCTGCGCCGGTTGACCGCGAGGGTCTGGCGGGTGGTGGCGGTCTCCGCCGCCGTGAGGTACGTCGTCACGTCGCCCCCGCGGAAGGCGTAGATCGCCTGCTTGGGGTCGCCGATCAGCACCATCGTGGCGTGGCCGCTGAACGCCCGGTCGAAGACCTTCCACTGCACCGGGTCGGTGTCTTGGAACTCGTCGACCAGCACGATCCGCCACCGCGCCCGCATCCGCGCCCGGGCCGGGGAGTCAGGCGACTCGAGCGCGTCGGCGAGCTGGTCGAGCAGGTCGTCGTAGGACAGCACCCCGAGCCGGCGCTTGCGCCGCTCGATCTCCTGGCGCACGGCCGTGGCGAACGCGACGCGTCGCCCTGCCGGGTCCTCGCGAGGCAGGCCGGCGGGCTCGAGGTCGGCCTGCGGGTCGCCCACGACGCGGCGCGCGATGGCGAGCGCCTCGGTGTGGGTGAACGCCGGTGCGGTGCCGGCGGGCAGCTGCGCGAACGCCCGCAGGTAGAGGTCGTCGACGACCTCGACCAGCATGTCGTCGAGGTCCTCGACCAGGCGGGCGCGGGCGTCGGTGTCTCCCGCGACGCCGAGCGACTCGAGCACCAGCGAGCAGAACTGGTGGATGGTGGCGATGGTCGCCGCGTCGAAGTCGGCCAGCGCCTGGCTGACCCGGCGGTGCCTGGTCCGGAGCTCGTCGGGCGGGCCGTCGAGGAGCTGTTCGATCACCTCGGTCGGCGGGCTCGCCAGGGTCCCGGCCAGCGCGGCCTCGGCCTCGACCAGCTGGCGGCGTACCTGCTCGCGCAGCTCCTGGCTCGCCGCCCGGCCGAAGGTGACGACGAGCAGCTGCTCGAGCGGCACGCCCTCCTCGGCGACGTAGCGGGTCACGAGCGCGCCGATGGTCCAGGTCTTGCCGGTGCCGGCGCTGGCCTCGAGCAGGGTGGTGCCGGTCGGCAACGGCCCGCGGATGTCGAAGGGGCTCATGCTCGTCGAGTCCGATCCGGCGGAAGGACCGGGGTCCCCGCGGCGTTGTTCGGGGGAGTGCAGCGGAGGAGAAGAACGGCGTGGGGTGGTCATAGGGGACCCACCTTCTCGGCGCCGGCGAGCAGAGGCTCCCACAACGTCCAGGCGTACGACGGCAGGCCGGCGTCGATCAGCACCGACACGGGCGCGTCGTGCCCCCAGATCCGGCGGTGCACGGCGTCGTCGTCCTCGCCGGTGATGCCGAACGGGTTGAACGGGTCGGTCCTCCAGGCGCGACCCGCGGCCTCGACCGGGTCGATGTCCATCCCGCGCAGCTCCTTTGCCCGCGCCTCGGCCCAGGCATGCGCGGTCTTGAGCGGGATCGGCAGCGGCCGCACGGCACCTTCGTCGTAGAGCGCCACGACGGCGCCCAGCCACTCGAGTGCGCGGTGGTCCAGCGGCCCGGCCAGCGCCCGCTGGGGTCCGCCCTTGGCGCGGGCGATCGCGTGGCTGCTCCAGTTCTCGTCGGGGTGGCTGGCGCTGAGGGCGACCACCCGCAACCACGACGCGATCCGCTGCTTGGGGCCGGGCCGGGAGTAGGTGACGTCGACGAGCTGGTTGCCGTGGATCCGGGGCACGGTGCCGGTGAGCCGGCGACCGCCCCCGAGGTCGACGTCGACGTCGACGCTGCGCGCAGGGGCGGCCCGCAGCGGCGCGCTCTGCTGGAGCAGGGCCTGGCAGTCGCGGACGACCTCGGCGAGCGCGCCGTGGCCGAGGCCGAAGGGGGGCAACGAGCCGCGCAGCTGCTCGGCGAGCATCACCGCCTCGCCGGTCGTGCCGGGGTCCTCGGAGGAGAGCACCGCGCGCAGCAGCCGGTCGCCGATCGCCCACTTCTCCAGGTTGTCGAGGTCGACGGGGATCGCGTCGGCGACCTCGCCGGGCTCGAACGGGGTGGCGACGTCCAGCCGGCCGCGCAGGAAGGTGCGGGCGGGGCGGAGCACGAAGTCGACGAGGTCGGCGAGGGACACGTCCTGCTGCGGGCGGGTCGTCAAGGGGCCCGACAGGAAGGACGGGACCGGCGTCCGCTCCCGCACCGACGCCCGCGCGCCGGCGAGCGAGGCGCGGTCGAAGCTGAACGGCTCGCTCCCGACCAGCTCGCCGGGGACGTGGTTGCGCGGGTCGAAGCCCTGCAACGGATGGCGTACGACGACCCGGTCACGCACCGGCGCCGCGGCCGTGCGGTCAAGGGCGTCGAGCAGCTCACCGAGCGGCACGGCCGGCGGCCGCTCCTGGCCGGTGTGCTCGGCGGCGCCGGTGTAGGTGACCACCAGCCGCTCGCCGGCCGCGAGGATCGCGTCGAGCAGCAGCTGGCGGTCCTCACCACGCAGGTCGCGCTCGCCGACCCGCGGCCGGCGGCCGAGGACGTCGTCGCCGTTGACCCCGCTGGTGCGCGGGAAGACGCCGTCGTCGAGCCCGACCAGGCACACCACCCGGTGGGGCACCGACCGCATCGGCACCATCGTGCAGACGGTCAGGGTGCCGGTGCGGAAGTTGGCGCGCGTCGGCCGTCCGGCCAGCCGGGCCTGCAGCAGCGCACGCACGTCGGCGAGTCGCAGTGGGACGCCCGTGTTGTCAGCGTCGCTCTCGTCGGCACTGGCCCGGGCCCGCGCGAGCTCGCGCTCGAACTGCGGCAGCTGCCACGCGTCGTCGTCCTCGACCTCGCACAGGTCGCGCACACCCTCGGTGAGGGCCGCGAACCACTGCTCGGCAGCGGTCGCGGCGTCGAGCGCGCCGAGGCAGGCGCCGAGCCGAGCGACCGCCTCGCTCATCCGGCCGACCAGCTCGATCTCACCGCTGGCGATGTCGTCGACCGGCAGCCCGCGACCGACGTGGCGGTGCTCGTCGTCGCTCATCGCGACGCCCAGCAGCAGCCGGTCGAGCCCGGCCCGCCAGGTGTTGTGCTCGAACCCGTCCATGGCGTACGCCGCCCGCTGGGTCGCGTCGATCCCCCACCTCACGCCGGCCTCGGCGACCCACCGGGTCATCCGCGCGAGGTCGTCGTCGGTGAACCCGAACCGGCGCCGGCACACCGGCCGGGCCAGCAGGTCGAGCACCTGGGACGCCGTCGCCCGGCCGCCCGCGAGCTCGACGAGCACGACCGCGACGGCGAGGAGCGGGTTGGTGCTGGTGCTGGCACGGTCGGCGAGGCGGACCCGCAGCTGGTGGGCGGGGTGCAGTCCGGCGTCACCCGGGCCGCCCGGGCCGTCACCGATCAGCTCGCCCATGCCGAAGCCGGCGGAGATCAGCGGCGCGTACGTCTCGACGTCGGGGCACATCACGACGATGTCGCGCGGCTCGAGGGTCGGGTCGTCCTCGAGCAGGCCGACGAGCAGCTCGCGCAGCACCTCGACCTGCCGCGCCGGACCGTGGCAGGCGTGCACCTGCAGCGAGCGGTCCTCGGCCCTCAGCACGCGGCCGGCCCGCTCCTCGGCGGACAGGGCCAGGTTGGCCCGGAGGTCGGACTGCAGCCAGCCGAGCAGGTCGTCGGGAGCCTCGGGGTCGGGCGCCGCACCTGAGTCGGAGGCCTCCCCCGTCCGCACCCGTGCACCCAGCACCGTCGCCAGCTCGCGGGCGTCGCGCCCGAGCGAGGCCAGCAGCGGATGGTGCGCCAGCTCGGCGGAGGTGGACCCGTCGCGCGGCCCCGGCTCGATCCCGGCCTCGGCCACCGCAGCCCACAGCGCGGCCGACGGCTGGGCGAGCCACAGGTGCACGTCGCGGTGGGAGGCCAGTGCCACGAGCAGGTCGATCTCGGTCTCGGGCAGCCGGGTGTGGCCGAACAGCGACAGCCGGTCGGGCAGGTCCAGGCCGGCGACCTCACCGGCCCGCAGCGCCGCGCACACGCGGTCGTGGCGTACGTCGGGCGCCTCGTCGTGCCCCGCCGCGGCCATCCGCGCGAGCAACCGGCGCCACAGCTCGGCCTCCCACACCAGGTCCGGCGCCAGCACCGACCCGGCCCCGTCGGTGTCGCGGCCCTCGCGCCAGTCGCGGACCAGCGCGGGACGCTGGACGGCGTACGACGCGAACAGCTCCGCGAGCCGTCGCGCCACCGACCACCGGCGGCTGCGGCGCAGCTCGCCCTCCTCGCCGTCGAGGCCGTGACCGAGGTGGGTCGCCAGGGTCGCGCACCACGGCTCGTCGAGCGAGTCGTCGATGGTCGCCAGCAGCGGCCAGACCAGGCGATCGGGATGCCACGGGTCGTCACGGTCGCGGCCGAGCAGCATGCCGACCAGCGACGCGGGCTGCAGGAAGCGGACCCCCGCGCACACGCCGTCACCGCCCGACGGTCCGGCACCGAGACGGTGCGAGAGACGTTGGGTGAGCCACCGCTCGACGCCCTTCGCCGGCACCACCACGACCTCGCTGGCGAACGGGTCGGCCAGCGGGCTCGCCAACAGCGCGCCGAGCTCGTCGGCGAGCAGGTCGGTCCGCGCGGCGCGGTGCAGGTGGAGGGTCATCGCGGCCGAGGCTACTGAGGGGGTCCGGCAGAACCCGACGGAGTCCCCAGCACCGCCCGCCCGATCCGCAGCAGCCCGTCGCGCTGGCCGTCCTCGTCGAGCGCCAGGCGCAGCCGCATCGAGTTGACGACCGACTGCGCCGCACGCACGAGCGCGTGGGCGTCCGAGCGCGACAGCTCAGGGCGGCAGGCCACGAGCAGCACGACCCACTCGTCGACGTAGTCCTGCTGCATCCGCCGGATCGGCGCCCGCTCGTCCTCGGGCACGTGGACCAGCTCGGTGAACAGCGCGGCAAGCGCGTCCCCCTGCGCGACGTTGATCCGCACCAGCGACGCCAGCGCCTTCTCCAGCGCCTCGGCCGGGTCGCTGGTGGCGGACAGGACGCCCGCCAGGTCGAACTGCATCGCGTCGAGGCACCGGGTGATGGCATGCACGAGCACTGCGGACTTGCGCGGGAAGTGGTGGTAGAGCGTCGGACCCGAGATCCCCGCCGCGGCGCCGATGTCGTCCATGCCGACGGCGTGGAAGCCGCGCTCGGCGAAGAGGCGTACGGCGGCCGAGAGCGCCGCCTCGCGCCGCGACGCCGGCCGCAGCCCTTCCGCCGGGCCCACCGGCCGGCGTACGACGGCGCCACCGGTGCCGAGATCGCCCAGGTCCGCGACGGCGATGGCGGCCGCGACCATCAGCTCCTGAGCACGGTCCCGGTCGACCTTGGCCCGCTCGAACGCCCGTCCGGTCGTGAGCACCGCGTGCACCGCCCAGGCCGGCACCTCCCCGCCGACCGCCTGGCGCAACGGCTCGAGCGCTGCGAGGTAGCGCGCCTCCAGCTCCGCGGCCCGGTCCGGCTCGAGGAACACCTGCCCGCGCTGCCACACGCTGCCCGCCCGGTCCGGTCGCAGCAGCCGGGTCGCGGCGTGGTCGAGCAGACCGGACAGGTCGGCGGGACCGCCGTACGCCTGCTCGAGGAGCTCGATCTCCTGCTCGACCGCGGCGGCGAGAAGGCCCGTCTTTCCGCTGAAGTGGCGGTAGAGCGCGGAGGCGGAGACGCCCACCTCGGCGGCGATGTCGGCGACCGAGACGTCGTGGAAGCCGGCCCGCTCGAACTGCCGCGCGGCGGCAGCGACGATCAGCTGCTTGCGGTTGCGCGGGCGGCGCTGCGCGACGGCCTCGGGCATCAGGCCGGCAGCCGGTCGAGGTAGTCGACCATCGCCAGCCGCCCGCGCTCGATCGCGTCGTCGATGGCGGGAAGGTCGGCGCTGAGCCGCGACACGTCGGGCGAGCCGAGCGGCGGGCGCACCTCGACCAGGGTCGGTATGTCGGCCAGCGTGCCCGCGGCGAGGCGCAGGTCGTCGGCGGCGTACGACCGGAACCGGCCGACGTGGGCGGCCCCGGCGGCCCGGCCGTGTCGCAGGAAGTAGGGCGCCAGCAGCACCCGCTCCAGCCGCGAGGGCGGGACCGCCCGCTGGTCGGCGCGGCGGGTACGCAGCACCAGCACGTGGGTCGCGCCCTGGGCGAGCGCGGTGCGGTAGGGCACGCCCTCGGAGAGGCCGCCGTCGACATACCTCCGGTCGCCGACGCGGACCGGCCGACCCGCCAGCAGCGGGATGCAGGAGCTGGCCCGCAGGGCCGTCTGGGCGCTCAGCCGGTCGACGACGTACGGCGCCAGGTCGGCCTCCTTGCCCGTGGCGGCATCGGTCGCCATCGGGTGGAAGCGGATCGGGTTGGCCACGATCGCGTCGAAGTCCATCGGCGTGATCGACTCGTAGACGTGGTGGACCAGCCGGCGAAGGTCGACGACCGGGCCACCGCGGAAGACCCGCCGCGGATCGGTCACCCTGGCGGCCTGGACCTCGGGCCAGGCCCAGCTGCGCAGCCACCGCTGTGCCTCTCCGGTCAGCAGCCAGGCTCCGTTGAGGGCGCCGCCGGAGGTGCCGTAGACGTCGTCGAAGCAGTCGGTCAGCCCGGCTTCGTCGATGGCAAGCGCCATGCCGGCCGAGTACGCCGCCCGGCTGCCGCCGCCCTCGATGGCCAGCGCGATCTGGAACTCGTCGGCGCGCTGCCCCGGCCGGCTGCCGGACGCGCGCCGCGCGGCGAGGGCTTCGAGCAGGGTCGTCACCGGGGTCCCCGCGGAGTTGTGCGGCGGAGGAGCGCAGCGGGGGAGCCGCAGAACTTCGTGGGGTGGTTCATGCGGGGAGCTCTCTCACCACCCGGGCCGGGTTGCCGACCGCCAGCACGCCGGCGGGCAGGTCGCGGGTGACGACCGAGCCGGCGCCGACGACGGTGTCGGCGCCGATGCTGACACCGGGACAGACGATCACCCCGCCGCCGAGCCACACGTTGTCGCCGATCGTGATCGGGGCGGCGTTCTCCCACTTGTCGCGCCGCAGCCCGGCCTCGAGCGGGTGCAGCGGCGTGAGCAGCTGCACGTTGGGCCCGATCTGCACGTCGTCGCCGATGGTGATGTCGACGACGTCGAGGGCGATCAGGCCGAAGTTGACGAACACCCCCGAACCCACCCGGATCTGGCTGCCGTAGTCGACGCGCAGCGGCGGGCGGATCGCGCTGTCCTCGCCGAGGGAGCCGAGCAGCTCGCGCAGGATCTCGGTACGACGCGCGCGCTCGTGGATCCCCGTCGCGTTGTAGGCCTCGGTGAGCTCCTGGGCCCGGACGTGGTCCGCGACCAGCTCGGGGTCGTCGGCGAGGTAGAGCTCGCCGGCGAGCATCCGCTCCTTCGTCGAGCGGGTGTCGTCCACGGCGCTCACCACTCGTGCTCGTCGGTGTGGTGCCGGCGGCCGTCGGCTTCGCTGATCTCGCCCTCGAGGGCCGCCCGCGCCTCCGGCTTCCCATGGAAGCGCCGGTAGGAGTAGACGAGCAGGCCGAGCGCGATCGCGCACGACAGCAGCAGCGTGACGCCGGTCCACACGCCGCCGGGCAGCCACCACTTCTCGTCGATCGGCCACCAGTCCGGCATGTCCGGGTCGAGCAGCCAGACCATGCCGAAGACGCCGATCCCGAGGGCGCCGATGGTCGAGGCGATGATCCGCGGCCAGGTCTCGACGCCCTCCGCGGCCGCGCGCAGGGCGCGGAGCAGGACGGGGTCGAGGAGCCGCTCGGCCCAGGTGTACTGCTGCGACAGGACCGCGAGCCCGGCCGCCATGAGCAGCAGCCCGGGGCCGGGAAGCACGATCGCCGCGATGCCGGCGAGCAGCAGGACCCAGCCGAGGACCTCCAGCAGGATCCGCTTGGCGGCGCCGGTCACCGTCCGCCTCCGAACCTGTCGAGCCACGCGAGCACGTCCTCGTCGGCGTTGCCGTGCGCGGCAGCGATCCGGGCCCACTTCTGTGCCATGGCGTGGAAGCGCAGCGGGTTGTAGACGTCCTCCTCGCGGGAGAAGAGCCCGTCGCCGGCGTACGTCATGATCGTGATGTTGGGCTCGGTCAGCATCGTCCCGTCGCCGGGGTCGGGCATCGGGTTGAGGACCTCGCAGACCAGCCGGTTCTGCGCGGCATCGACGACCTGCCAGGTGATCGGGAACTCGGGCATCACCCGTCCCGGGTAGGACGTCATGGTGCGCACCGACCACGCACGGATCTCGTCGCGGCCGCGGAAGGTGCCCATCGCGTGCTCGACGTACTCCGCGTCGGGGGTGAACAGGTCCGCGTAGCCGTCCCAGCTCCCGGTCTTGGCGAAGTCGGCGACCTGCTCGTGGAAGGCGGCGTACGCCTCGGTGATCTCCGCAGACGTGAACGAGGGGGCTGCGCTCATGGTCCGATCCAATCAGGTCCCGCCCAACGGGGCACGGGATCAGTCCCCGGAGCCCTCGAACCGCCAGTCGCCGCGGACCCGGGACAGCACGCCGTCGATCGACCCGTTGTAGTCCTCGACGACCGCCGCGACCCGGTAGGCGCGGTCGGGGCTCGGCGCGCGCTTGAGCTCCTCCTGGTCGATCACCACGCCGTAGCAGTCGTGGGGACCGGCGGCCCATTCCGGGATCGGCGCGATCGGCTGCGAGGGTCCCCAGCTGCGGGCGGTCAGCGGCGCCGTGGACCAGGTGGGCACGCACGCGGCGTCCTCGTCGGGGTTGCCGGTGACCCGGATCGCCTCGTCGCCGGCGACGGCCAGCGCGTCGACCGTCGGGTTGGCCAGCGGGAGGTGCACCACCTCGAACGCCTTCGCTCCCTGCCGCCACAGCAGCGAGCGCTCACCGCCGCGCGCGACGAGCAGGTGGGCGCTGGTCTGGGAGAGCGGCTCGTACGCCGGCCGCTCGACGACCTGCGCGACCCACTCGCTGCCCTCCGCGCTGGCGACCACCACGCCGGTCGAGGGCGGCGGCGCGTCGTCGTACTCGTCACCCCAGGCGGAGCCCGCGGGCCAGCACTGGACGAGGTGGAGGACGTCGGTGGCGCCGTAGATCGTCTCGGAGCGGGCGGCGTGGCACTCCTGGCCGGCGGGAGCCCGGGCCACCTGCTTCGGCTCGGTCCACGCGGTGCTGCCGGCGGACCGGCGCTGGACGACGACCCGGCGCAGGTCCGGTGACCCCACGGCGACGGACGAGTCGTCGTCCAGGTCGGTGATCTGCATCGGCAGGCCGACCGCGGGGTCGATGGAGGCCAGTCCTCCCTCGCCGGTCGCGCCGCCCGGCTGGTCGTCGGTCCAGGTGTCGCCGGTGCGGGTGAAGGTGACGACCTGGTCGATGGCGCGGTTGTAGAAGGACACCGACGCGGTCCCTGCCTCGATGTCCTCGGCGTAGCAGCCGTCCTGGCCGCGGGCCGGGGTGGCGGCGACCACGGCGAGCTCGGTGCGACGCGGGCGGGCGGCCCACAGCTCGAAGGTGCAGCCGTCCGCCCCCTGCCGTCCCACCACCGTCACCAGGCTGCCGTCGGCCAGCAGCCTCACGTCCGGCGCCCGGTGCACCCCGCCCGTCGCAGCCGGCGGTCCGGTCAGCCGCACCCGCTGCCATCCCTCGTCGTCTCCGCGCCACACCGCGAACGCGGGCACCTCGTCGTCGGTGGCGACCGCGGCGAAGGTCCCGTCCGCGTCGATCATCGGCGCCGCGGTGACGTCCTCGACGAGGTCGCAGGTGAGGTCGTGGCAGATCGCCGCGTCGCTGCGGACGAAGCTGTCGTGCTCGTCGTCGTCCGCCTGCCACCAGTCGATGGCGACGACCGCGGCGTCACCGCCCACCACGATCGTGGAGCCACCCGTGTCGAGGTCCGAGCCCTGTGCGACCGTCTGTGGCTCGGTCCATCCCTCACCACCGCGCTCGCGCCACTGTGCGACGTACCTGTCGCCGCCGTCGCTGATGACGAGCTCGTGCCCGTCGGCCAGGGTGGCCCGCGCGGGGTCGGCGGGCCCCGACCGGACGAGCTCGTCGCCGTACGTCCCGCCCGTGCACGCCGTCAGAGCGAGGGCGGGCACGACAGCAGCGGCGATCCTTCTCCCGAGACCCACCCGCCTCATCCTAGGAGTCACTACGCTTCGGCCCATGCCGCGCGGGACCGCCTCTCGACGACGCAGCCCGTTCGGCTCGCGCGTCCTCGGCCCGCGCGACCAGGAGCCCCGGCAGCTCCGGGTCCGGATCCAGGTGCTGCTGACCGTGCTCCTGGTCGGCACCAACCTGATCGGCGCGCTCGTCGTGTTCGTCATCAACACCTGGGCGATCCCGTCGCCCGGTCCCAACCGCGAGATGGTGATCGCGTTGGCGATCGCGATCCCGACCTACGTGTTCGTGGCTGCGGCGATCGGTGCCGTGTGGGGTACGACGACCTCGCTGCGCGCCCTGCGCTGGGCCACCCAGCCGGGCGTCGACCCGGACCGCACCCAGCGTGCCCGGGCGCTGCGGGTGCCGCTGACGCTGACGGTCATGCAGCTGGTGATGTGGCTGGTCGGGACGCTGCTGTTCACGATGCTCACGGTCCTCCTGCAGCCCTCGCGCACCCTCGGCACAGCACTCACCGTCAGCATCGGCGGGGTCGTGGTGGCCGGCATCTCCTACCTGTTCACGGAGTTCTCACTACGACCGATCGCGGCGCGGGCGCTGAGCGACGTCCGGGTCACCGAGAGGATGCGCGGCGTCGGTGTCGGCCCCCGGATGGCGATCTTCTGGACGCTCGGCACCGGCGCGCCGGTCGTCGGCCTCCTCATCGCCGCGATCCTCGCCCTCACGCCCGCCGGCTCGGACGCGACGCTCACCCAACTCGCCGTCGTGACGATCATCGTGTGCGGGATCGTGCTGCTGTTCGGCTTCCTGCTCACCGATCTCAACGCCCGGTCGGTCGTCGCGCCCCTCCTGTCGGTGCGCGACGCGATGCAGGAGGTCGAGAAGGGCCGGCTCGACGCCGACGTGGTGGTGTACGACGGCACCGAGCTCGGCCAGCTGCAGAGCGGCTTCAACTCCATGGTCCACGGGCTGCGGGACCGCGAGCAGATCCGCGACCTGTTCGGCCGGCACGTCGGCCAGGAGGTCGCGGCGGCCGCGGCGGCCCTGGGCGCCGGCGAGATCGAGCTCGGCGGTGAGACCCGGGAGTGCTCCGTGCTCTTCGTCGACCTCATCGGGTCCACGACGTACGCCACCCAGCACGGGCCGACCGAGGTGGTCGCCGTACTCAACCGGTTCTTCGGGGTCGTCGTCGACGAGGTCGACCGTCACCACGGGCTGGTCAACAAGTTCATCGGCGACGCGGTGCTCGCGATCTTCGGCGCCCCGGTCGAGCTCGACGACCACGCCACCGCGGCGCTCGCCGCGGCCCGCGCCGCCGCAGCGCGGCTGGCCGTCGAGGTGCCCGAAGTGGGTGCCGGGATCGGCGTCGCCACCGGCCAGGTCGTCGCGGGCAACGTCGGGCACGAGCAGCGCTTCGAGTACACCGTGATCGGCGATGCCGTGAACTCCGCCGCCCGGCTCACCGACCTCGCCAAGGACGTGCCCGGCGGCGTACTCGCCTCCTGGGACTCGGTCGCCGCCGCCGACCCGGCCGAGGCGGCCCACTGGATCGGGCACGGCGAGATCGTGCTCCGCGGGCGGAGCGAGCCGACCCGGCTGGCGATCCAGCGCTTGTAACTAAGTGTTACGCGCCAGAAAGCGGTGCAACAGCGCCCAGGTAGTAGCCACAACGCCCGGGTGGCTGGTAGCAACCCTTGGCTCGATGGCAGTCGCGCGCCGAGCAACACCTCCGAGTACCCAGCAGACATCTACCTCGGCGCTGCGACCGCTACCCGGGCGCTGGTGCAGCCAGAAACGTGCTGTAACACTTAGTTACAAGTCACGCCAGCGCGCCCAGCGCCTGACCGATCACGACGAGCAGCTTGGCCGGTTCGAGGTCGACCTCGGTGGGTACGGCGGTCAGCTGGGCGTCGCGCTGCAACACCGCCAGCCCGTGCACGGTCGCCCAGCCGATGGTGACCAGCTCCTCCGTCGGCACCGACGCTGCCCACCCGTCCGCCTGGGCCGCCCGGACGAGGTCGAGCAGCAGGGCCCGGTGGGCGAGCCGGACGTCGCAGAGTGCGGCGTCGTCGGCGTGCAGCAGCTCGGGGCGGAACATCACGTCGAACATCGTCGGCTGGCGGGCGGCGAACTCGACGTACGCGACTCCGGCGGCGGTGACCTGTTGACCACCCGCAACCGGGACGTCGACGACGGCCGAGCGGGTCGACGACAGCAAGAGCTCGAAGCCCTCGACGGCGAGCGCGGTGAACAGGCCTGCCCGGTCCTCGAAGTGGTGGGCGGTCGCCTGGTGGGAGACCCCGACCCGGCGGGCGATCGCGCGCAGGCTGGCCTTGGCCGGTCCGCAGGCCGCGATCTCCTGCTCCGCGGCTCGGATCAGCCGCTGCCGCAGGTCGACCTGCCTCATGATCATCCCCCGAGTCACCGAGTCCGCTGCGGCCACCACAGCCGCCTGCCCAGCAACGTAGCGAGTGCGGGCACGAGGAGCGAGCGCACGACGAAGGTGTCGAGCAGCAGCCCCACGGCGATGGTGAACCCGACCTGCCCGATCGTGGTCACCCGGCCGGCGAGCAGCGCCATCATCGAGACCGCGAAGATCACGCCGGCCGACGTGATCACTCCCCCCGTCGCGGCGGTCGCGCGCGCGATCCCCAGGGCCGAGCCGTCGGGCGCCTCCTCGTGCATCCGCTTGGTCAGCAGCAGGTTGTAGTCGGCGCCGACGGCGACGAGCACGACGAACGCGACGGCGGCGACGGTCCAGTCGAGCTGGATGCCCAGCCCGTACTGCCACACCAGCACCGAGAGGCCGATCGCGGCGACGTACGACAGCACGACCGTGGCCATCAGCGCGAACGCCGCGACCAGGCTGCGCAGCAGCAGCAGGAGCACGAGGAAGACCGCCACCAGCGCGAGGCTCGCGATCACCTCGAGGTCGGACATCGAGTAGTCGCGCAGGTCGGCGTTCGTGCTCGCCATCCCGGTGGTGAGGACCTCGGCGTCGTCGAGACGGGTGCCGTTGAGGGAGGTCTCCACGGTGGCACGGATGTCCTCGACCCGGTCGGAGGCCTCGGGACCGAAGGCGTCGGTCGAGCCGAGTACGGCGAGGCGCGCCGTCCGGCCGTCGGGCGAGAGGTAGAGCCGCATGGCCGCGGCGAAGTCCTGGTCCTGCAGGGCGGTCGGCGGCAGGTAGAAGCCACCGCTGACCGGGTCGTCGGCCGCCGTGCGCGTCTCGCGGAGGTGGCGTGCGGCTGCCGCGAGGCCGTGCTCGAGCTCGGGCAGCGAGGCCGCGACCTGCCGGGTGCCGCCGTACAGGCGGTCGGCCCCCGCCGCGAGCTCGTCGACACCGGCGGAGAGGTCGCCGAGCCGGTCGGCGAAGACCTTCTGGCCGTCGGCGAGCTGGCGGCTGCCGTTGCGGGCCTTCGCCATCCCGGCCCGCAGCTGTTGGAGGCCGGACTGAAGGTCGCCGCTGCCGGTGGCCAGTGCCCGGGCACCCTTCGCGGCCTGGCGCAGGCCAGGCAGCAGCTGGTCGCGCTCGGCCTCCCAGATCTGCTTGAGCCCGGTCCGGGCCTGCCGGCAGGCCGGGTCGAGACCGCAGGTGAGGCTCTTGGTGGCCAGCGCGTCGTGAACCAGCCCGAGACCGTCGACGGCGACCTGCACCTGGTCCGCGGCGGTGTCCAGACCGTCGGCGAGACCGGCCGCGCCCGTGCGCAGGTCGCCCGTCCCGGTGATCGCGGCGTCGGCGCCGTCGAGCAGCTTGGTCATGCCGGAGGTGAGCCGGCCCGTCGAGGCGGCGATCCGGTCGGCACCGGTCACGGCCTTGCCGGCCCCGTCGGCGAGCCGGCCGGCCCCGTCGTCGAGCTGCCCGGCACCGTCCGCCAGCTGCTCGGCACCGCTGGTGCCCTCGGCGACCTTGCCCTGCGCCTTGCCGAGCTCGTCCCCGACCAGCCCGGCCTGGTGGGCGACCGACGCCTCCGTGATCGGTACGCCGAGCGGCCGGGTGACCCCGCGCACCAGGGCCACTCCGTCGTGCTGGGCCACTGCGGCCGAGGCGCGCTCGAGCACGGCGAGGTCCTTGCTGGTGCGCAGGTCGTGGTCGGCACGGATGAGCACGTAGTCGGGGAGCACCTCGTTGACGGGGAAGTGCCGTCCCAACAGGGCATACCCGGCGTTGCTCTCCGCGTCCTCGGGGAGCGGGTCGCGCACGTCGTACGACAGGTCGGTGAGGGGGAACACCGCGGCCAGCAGGGCGAGCGGGACGAGTGAGGCGACGAACGTACGCGCGGGGTGCGCGGCCACGACGCCGGCGACGCGCTCCCACACTCCCGAGGCCTTCGACTCGCGCGGCTCGGCCCAGCCGCGCCGGCCGGCGAGGGCGAGCAGCGCCGGGGTGAGGGTGAGGCTGACCAGCAGGTTGACCGCGATGCTGACGGCGACCGCGGGGCCGGTGGTGTTGAAGAAGCCGAGGTCGGCCAGTGCCATCGCGAGGGTGGCGAGGACGACGGTGACGGCGGAGCCGGCGATGACCGAGCCGACCCGGGTCGCGGCGATCGCGGCCGCCCGCCCAGGCTCGACGCCGAGACGGCGCTGCTCGTGGTAGCGCGCCACCAGGAAGACGGCGTAGTCGGTGCCGGCGCCGAGCACGATCGCGGTGAGGAAGGAGCCGCTGAACGTTGAGACCGCGAAGAGATCCTGCAGCCCGCACCACGCGACCACCGCCCGGCCGAGCCCGAGGCCCAGCCCGACGACGGTGAGGATGAGGACCGGGACCACGAGCGAGCGGTAGATCAGGAACAGGATCAGCGCGATCAGGCCGATGGTGACCACGGTGATCCGCACGACGCTGTGCTCGGTCTCGGTCGCGAGGTCCACGACGGTCGCGGTGGGCCCGGTGACCTGGACGGTGAGCCCGTCCGGCGCACCGGCCCGGGCGATGTCGCGCACCGCGGCGACCTGGCGCAGCGACGCGGGCGCGCCGGTCGCGCCGGTGATGCCGACCAGCAGGTAGCGCGCCTGCCCGTCGTCGCTGGTCAACGCCCTGCGCAGCGCGGGGTCCCGGATGTCCTGGACGAACGCGACGTCGCCCTTGTCCTCGGCGAGCCCGCCGACCAGGCCCTCGGCGTACGCCCGGTCCGCCTTGGTCAGGCCCGAAGTCCGCTCCATCGCCACCACGATGAAGCTCTCGGCGTCGCCGTTGCTGAACTCCTGGTTCATCAGCTCGACGGCGCGCATCGACGGCGCGTCCTTCGGCACCATCGGCGAAGAGTCGCGCCCGGCGATCTCCTCGAGCTGCGGTACCGCCACGTTCATCACGACCGTGACGGCCAGCCACGCGAGCACCACCCACCCGGCCCGTCGTACGGCGAAGCGGGCGTAGCGCGCGACCTGGTCGCTGTGAGGGGGCACCCACGGAAAGTAGAACCGGTTCCTTGCCAGTGGCAAGCAAGTGTGGCGCGGGCCACGGACGTGGCTCGGTGTGGCAGGCTCCCTCGGGTGAGCCAGGGAGCTGAACAGGGATTCCAGCCGGACGCGATCGTCGTGGGCGCCGGCCTCGCCGGCCTCGTCGCGACCCACGAGGCCGTGAAGGCGGGCAGGAACGTGCTCGTGCTCGACCAGGAGAACCGCGCCAACCTCGGCGGCCAGGCGTTCTGGTCGCTCGGCGGGCTGTTCTTCGTCGACTCCCCCGAGCAGCGCCGGATGGGGATCAAGGACTCCACCGAGCTGGCCTGGCAGGACTGGCAGGGCTCGGCGGGCTTCGACCGGATCGGCGAGGGTGACGGTCCCGACCGTGGCGAGGACCACTGGGGCAGCCGCTGGGCTCGGGCGTACGTCGACTTCGCGGCTGGCGAGAAGCGCGCCTACCTGCGCGAGCTCGGCCTCAAGTCGCTGACCTTCGTCGGCTGGGCCGAGCGCGGCGACGGGTCCGCCAGCGGCCACGGCAACTCGGTCCCGCGCTTCCACCTGACCTGGGGCACCGGCCCCGAGGTGGTCCGGGTCTTCCTCGAGCCGGTCGAGGCCGCCGAGGCCCGGGGCCAGGTCCGCTTCGCCTTCCGGCACCAGGTCGACGAGCTGGTCGTCGAGGACGGTGCGTGCGTCGGCGTCCGCGGCTCGGTCCTCGAGCCGTCCGACCTGCCGCGCGGCGTGAGGTCGTCGCGCGAGGTCGTCTTCTCGTTTTCCCTGAGGGCGCCGGCGGTGATCGTGACGTCCGGCGGCATCGGCCACAACTTCGAGCTGATGCGCGCCAACTGGCCCACCGACCGGGTCGGGCCCGCACCCGAGCACATGATCGCCGGCGTACCCGCCCACGTCGACGGCCGGATGCTCGCCATCACCGAGGCCGCCGGCGCCAACCTGGTCAACAAGGATCGGATGTGGGCCTACGTCGAGGGCATCCACAACTGGGACCCGGTCTGGCCCGACCACGCCATCCGGATCCTCCCCGGCCCCTCGTCGATGTGGTTCGACGCCGACGGCCACCGCCTCACCGGGATGTCGGGCGTCCCCGGCGCCGACTCGATCGGCTCGATGAAGCAGATCCTCGCCACGGGCGCCGACTACTCGTGGTTCGTGCTCACCCAGTCGATCATCGAGAAGGAGTTCGCGCTCTCCGGCTCCGAGCAGAACCCCGACTGGACCGAGAAGGACGTCCGGATGATGCTCAAGGAGCGGCTCGGCAAGGGCGCCACCAGCCCGGTCGAGGCGTTCAAGGAGCACGGCGAGGACTTCGTCGTCGCATCGTCCCTCGACGAGCTGGTCGCGGGGATGAACAAGATCGCCCGCGGCGGCCGGGTCCTCGACGTCGAGGTGCTGCGCAGGCAGATCCAGGACCGCGACCGGCAGATCGACAACGCCTACTGCAAGGACGCCCAGGTGATGGCGATCCACAACGGGCGCAAGGACCGCACCGGCAAGATCATGCGGGTCGCCAAGCCCCACAAGATCCTCGACCCGGCCCACGGCCCGCTGATCGCCGTACGTCTCAACATCTTGTCCCGCAAGACCCTCGGCGGCATCGAGACCAACCTCGACAGCCAGGTCGTGCGCCCCGACGGCACCCCCTTCCCCGGCCTGTACGCCGCCGGCGAGGTCGCCGGCTTCGGCGGGGGCGGCGTCCACGGCTACAACGCGCTCGAGGGCACCTTCCTCGGCGGCTGCATCTTCTCCGGCCGGGCCGCCGGGCGCGCCGTCGGCTCTCGTTGACTTGCCGCATCCTCACCGTTGAGTCGCCGCATCCTCACCGTTGAGATCGGCAACTCAACGGGGAGAAGGCGGCAACTCAACCAGGAGGATGAGGCAACTCAACGGGACGGGTCGACCAGGATCTTCGCGTGCCGCTCGGGGTCGCCGAGGTCCTCGAATGCCCCGGCCACGCCGTCCAGCCCGACGACACCCGTGACGAGCGGGCGCACGTCGACCTTGCCGGACGCGATCCACTGCAGGGCCTGGTGGAACTCACTGGGGTCGTAGGCGAACGCGAAGCGGAGGTCGATCTCCTTGTTGATCGCCATCGACGGGCGGAAGGTGTCCTCGCCCATGCAGACGCCGACGACGACCACGCGTGAGAGCAACGGAGCGTTCGACACGACGTGCTCGATCATGCCGGGGATGCCGACGCACTCGAACACGACCGGGCCGCGCGGGGTGGCCCCGGCCTTCTCGGCGGCGCGCATGACGTGGGCCCACGGCAGCAGCGGTACGGCGCGCAGCTTGTCCATCGCGTCGATGCCGAGGTCCGCCAGGGCGATCGCCTCGGTGAGGTACCGCTTCGACTCGGCGAAGGAGGCCCAGGGCGACTCGTCGGCGGGGTTCACCACCACATCGGCACCCATCTTCTCCGCGAGGGCACGGCGGCCGGCGGAGAAGTCGCTGGCGATCACGTGCCGCACGCCGGTGGCCTTGAGCATCGCGATCACGGCCAGGCCGATCGGGCCGCAGCCGATCACGACGGCGGTGTCCTTCGCGCCCACCTCGCCACGGCGTACGGCGTGCAGCGCGACCGCCATCGGCTCGGTGAGCGCGGCGGCGTCGGCGTCGAGCTCGTCGGGCACGCGCATCGTCATCGACGGCACGGCGAGCACCTGCTCGGCGTACCCGCCCGAGGCGAGCGGGCTGAGGCCGGTCAGGTGGGTGGACCCACCGGCGCGGAGCACCGGGAGCGCGACGACGCGAGTGCCGACCGGCAGCCGCTTGCGCGTGCCGGGACCGTAGTCAGCGACGGTGCCGACGAACTCGTGCCCCATCACGACCCGGTCACTCGAGCGCATGAAGTGGTCGTAGCCGAGCTCGGCGGCGCCCGCCGCGGTCTCGTCGCTGTGCAGGCGGGCGTGCAGGTCCGACCCGCAGATCCCGCACCGCTCCACGTCGATCAGCACCTGCCCCCGCTCCGGCGTCAGGTCGGGGAGGTCCTCGACGGTGAGCTCGGTGCGGTGGCAGACGACGGCGCGCATGCGGACATCATGCCGCCCGCCGGGGGACGTACCGGTCGAGCGGTCGCTGGTCGGTCAGCTCCCCGATCGCCCGCATCAACGCGTCGGTGGCGGCCCGCACCTCCCCGTTCCGTACGTCGACCGGGGCGCCGATCACGACGGTGACCCGCCCGCGCCGCCACCACCGCCGACCGCCGCCGCCGCGGGAAGGCGGATCGACCACCTCGGTTCCCAGCAAGCCCACCGGCAGCACGACCGCGTCGGGCACCGCCCGAGCGACCCGGACCACGCCGGTGTGACCGCGGTGCAGCCGGCCGTCGGGCGAGCGGGTGCCCTCGGGGTAGATCGCCCAGACGCCGCCCGACCGCAGCAGCGTCTCGGCGGCGGCCAGGGAGGCGGACGCCGCGGAGCCGCCGGCGCGGTCGACGGGGATCTGGCCGGTGACCGAGCACAGCCAGCGCTCCGTCCGCCCGCGCAGCCCGGCACCGGCGTAGTACTCCGCCTTCGCCAGGAACCGCGGCTGGCGCGGCAGCACCAGGGAGAGCACCAGCGAGTCGATCTCGGCGCGGTGGTTGGCCGCGACGACCACCGGGCCGGCGGTCGGGAACCGGTCCAGGCCCACCACCCGCGGACGGGTGAACCACCGCACGACCGGGCCGAGCAGTACCCACCGCAGCAACCAGAACCACATGACAGACCTCCGCGTAGACAATGTCTACTGGCCAGCCTGCCCGACTCTGTAGACAATGTCTACGTGAGCCCGCGCGACCGTCTCGTCACCATCGGCACCGAGCTGCTCGAGGAACGCGGCCTGTCCGCCATCTCGCTGCGCGCCATCGCGAGCGCCGCCGGCCTCTCCCACGGCGCCCCGCGCAGGTACTTCCCGACCTACCAGGCCCTGCTCGCGGCCATCGCGCGCGGCGGTCTCGAGGACCTCGACGAGCAGATCGCTCCGGCGCTGGCCGCCGACGACCTCCACGCCGCCGCCCGCGCCTACCTCGACTTCGCGCGGCAGCGCCCCGAGATGTTCGACCTGATCACCCGCCATGACCTGCTCGAGGGCGCCGGCGGCCACCTGCGCGAGATCACCGGGCGCTGGTTCGCCGACCTCGGCGCAACCCGCGCCACCCGCCGCAGCCCGAGCCCGGAGGAGGTCCTCGCCCTGTGGTCCGGCGTGCACGGACTGGCCGCGCTCACCAGCCGCCGCGCCACCGAGCCGACCGGCATCGACCCGACCGCAGCGCTCGACGTACTGCTGCGGCGGGCGACATAACGAGTACTTGGACGACGAAACTGGCGCTTGGACGAGGAAGCTTCCTCGTCCCAGCACCAGTTTCACCGGCCGGCCGGTGAAACTCACCACCGGCCGAAAAAGCACAGTGCCCCGGCTCCGAGGAGCCGGGGCACTGCGAAGAGGTGAGACCTCAGGCGTTGTCCAGGGCGGACGCGACCCGACGGTGCGCCTCCCAGATCTCCTCGGGGAGACCGTCGAACTGCGCGAGGTGCTTCTCGCGGAAGCCCATCTCCTGCTGCCAGCGCGGTACGTCGATGGTGAGCAGGGTGTCGAGGTCGGCGAGGCACTGCTCGTCGAGGCCCTCGAGGTTGAGCTCCTCGCGCTTCGGCAGCACGCCGACGGCGGTCTGCACGCCCTCGACCTCACCGTTGAGGAACTCCATGAGCCAGTTCAGCGGGCGCAGGTTCTCGCGGTAGCCGGGCCACAGGAAGCGACCGTCGTCGCCACGCTGGAACCAGTTGACGTGCGCGAAGATCGGCTTGGTCGTCGCGCGGCCGATGACCTCGAGCCAGTGCGCGGCGTAGTCCGCCTCCGAGTACGACATGAACGGACGCATCGACATCGGGTCGTAGCGCAGCACGCCCTCGAGGCCGTCGGCGGCAGCGGTGGCCTCGGCGCCCAGGGTGAGGCCGTCGTAGACGCCCTCGGCGATGTCGGTGATCGCACGGATCAGCGGCTCACGATCGCGCGTGCGGCCACCGAAGATGATGCCGTGGATCTCGACGCCCTTCGGGTCCTCGAAGTCCTTGGCGACGTTCGGGACGTTGGCCAGGGTGGTCGTGAAGCGGGAGTTCGGGTGCGCCCACGGGTCGTCGGCGTGCTCCGGAGCCCGGTCGGCGATGACCTCGCCCTTCCAGTCCTCCCAGCCGTCGAGGTCGGTCGGCTTCTCGCCGCGACCCTCCCACCAGACCTCCTGGGTCTTCGGGTTGTAGGCGACGTTGGTGAAGATGGCGCCGGTGCCGTCGACGATGGAGTCGATCGCGGTCGGGTTGGTCTTCTCGTTGGTGTCCTTCGCGACACCGAAGACGCCGTTCTCCGGGTTCATCCCGTAGAGCTTGCCGTCGTCGCCGACCCAGATCCACGCGATGTCGTCGCCGTAGAACTCGACGTAGTAGCGGTCACCGAGGGCGTCGGGCGCCAGCGTCATCGCGAGGTTCGTCTTGCCCGAGGCCGACGGGAAGCCACCGCAGATGTTGTACTTCTTGCCGGTCTGCTTGTCGGTGATGCCGAGCAGCATGAACTGCTCCACGAGGAAGCCGTTCTTCCAGCCGTCGTAGGAGCCCTGGCGCAGGCCGTGGGCGATCTTGCCGAGCAGCGCGTTGCCGCCGTACGACGAACCGAAGTGCAGGATCGTGCGCTCGTCGGCGACGGTCACGAAGTAGCGCTTGTCGTCGGGGGTGCCCTGGCCGAGGTTCTCCAGGTCGCCGGTGACGTGCACGGCCTTGACGAACGAGTCGCCGAGGTCGTTGACGTACTCGACGCCGACGCGGGCCATGCGGATCATCTGCATGACAACGTTGCGGTTGTCGGTCAGCTCCACACCGGCCGCGAACTTCTCGACGGGCGAGCCCTTCGGCGACATGAGGTAGGGGATGACGTACATCGTCTTGCCCGCCGAGGCGCCGGTCATCAGCTCGACGAGCTTCGGCTTCATCTCGGCGGCGGGCTTCCAGTTGTTGTAGACGCCCTTGTCGGCCTCGTTCGAGGTCGCGACGATGGTGCGCTCCTCCGCGCGAGCGGTGTCCTTGTAGTAGGAGCGCGAGTAGTAGCGGCCCTCGCCGGCGGGGAGCAGCTCGCCCGCGTCCAGTGCCTCCTGGATCAGGCGCGCGTCGTCGGCCGCGGACACGACCTCGATGCGCTCTGCTCCGGTGATGTTGGCCCAGTGTGCGACGTACTCACGGACGTGGGGGTTGGTGAGACCCGCCTCGTCGAGCGTCCGCTCCACATCAACCATGTGCTATTCGCCAGCCTTTCGGTCCTTGTCAAGGTGTGGGCACGCTACCCCACAGCCCACCCGGTTTTTTCCGGGGTTCGAATCGTGCGATCCGTGGACACCGTCGTCCGCGTGACAGTCACCATGACACCCGATTTGCGTTGACGCACATCCGCGCGAGTTGGATCGTTCAACCGGCGTTCAGCCGCCGGCCGGGCCGGCAAGGATCTCCCGGGCCCGCCGCAGTCGGCGGAAGTACGTCGCCCGGCTGAGGTACGTCGCCCGCATCACCGCCTCATGGGTGGCGCCGGCGGTCAGGTAGCGGCGGACCACGAGGTCGTGCAGCACGGGCTCGGCCGCGAGCAGCTCCGCGACGCGGGCCCGCACCCGCGCCTGCACCGGCTCACCGGCGGCGGGGTAGTCCTCGAGGGCGGCGACGAGGTCGACCTCCGGGCCACCCTGCTCGGCCACCACCGCGGCGTGGAGCAGCCCGGCGAGGCCGGGGGGCCCGACGTCGGCGACCCAGGTCGTCACCGGGACACCGTCGACCTCGCGGCGCAGGCTCACGGCCTCGGCGTACCCGTAGGCCTCGAGGACGGCACGCTCCTCAGCCAGGTCGCCGACCAGGTTGACGTGATCGCTGCGCGGGTTGCCGATGCCGCACTGGGCGAGCCCCGCCGCGTTGCGGACCCGGACGACCTCCGCCTCGTCGACGTCGTCGAAGGTCAGCTGGACCGCGCTCAGCACCGCCCGGTCCGGTCCGCCGGCGCGACGGGCGTGCTCGACGACCGGCGCGACCAGCCGGCGCCGTGGGCCGGTGATGCCCTCGGCCGCGGACATCGCGAGGGCGGCGACGAGCGCGACCGGGCGTCCGTCCCCGCGCCGGACGACCCGGGTGCCCTCACCCAGCCACGGCGCGACCACCGGCCACACGCCGGGGTGGCGCACCGCCAGCTCGCGGCGCACGACGGCCGCGTCGCTGGCGCGCCAGCGGTCCGCATAGTGGCGACCCAGCGTGGTCGGCCCGAGTCCTGCCCGGATACCGGGGTCCGCGACCAACGCGGCCAACCGCGGCAGCGCACCCGCTTCGCCGGCGACCGCGCGGGCGTGCTCGTGCTCGGCGACCCGCAGCACCGCGGCCGCTGCCCGTACCGGCTCCTCGGCCCGCAGCCGGTCGGCGAGCTGGCCGGCGAGGGAGGGATGCAGCACCAGCCGGTGGCCGACCGCCTCCACCACGCTCGTCTCCCGCAGCGCGGCGACCAGCTCCTCGACCCGGTCGGGGAAGAGCGCCGCCAGCATCGGTACGTCGACCCCGGCGGCGAGGACCAGCACGGCGAGCAGGTCGGGGTCCAGCCGGTCGAGCGCCGCGTCGGTGAGGTGGGCGACGAGCTCGTCACCTGAGCTGCGCACCAGCTCCGCGAGGTCCCGATCACCGTCACCGGCACCGGCGGCGGCGGCCCAGGCCCGGGCACCGAGGACGAGTGCCAACGGCAGTCCGCCGGCCTGCGCGACGAGCGTCGCCCGCGCTGCCGGGTCGTCGAGACCCCAACGGACGAGGAGGGCGTCGGCCTCGGCCGGCGTGAGCCCTGCCAGCCGGACCTGCACGGCCAGGGCGGCGAACGGGTCGGGCAGCCAGCGCGCCGGCAGGGTCCGCGCCGCGAGCACGACGCACGCGTCCTCCGGCAGCCTCGCGATCGCGGCCACCAGGGCGGCGAGCGCGGGACCGAGTGCGTCCACCTCGTCGACCATCACCACCCGACCCGGACCCTCCACCGCCTCGAGCCTTGCGAGCACGTCGTCGACGCGCGCATCGAGAGCCACGACCCCGCGGCCGGAGCGCTCCCCACGCCGGCCCGCCTCGCGCAGGCCGGCGCTCTTCCCGCTGCCGGCGCGGCCGGTCACCACGAGCAGGCGGTGCGGTCCGATCGGGTCGAGCAGCAGGTCCAGCCGGCGGTCGAGGTCGGCGGGACAGGCGTAGCGCCGGGCATCCAGTGTGGCGGCGTACGACGCCAGCGTCGGCCCCGCGGGCTGCCCCGTCCGGAGCCGGACGATCCCCATGTCCCTCAGCCTAGGATCAGTGTTGACGAGTGGTCAACGGTTCGGCGTAAGGTCGCGACGTGTCCACCAGCCTCCTGCGCGGCCTGCGTGCCCTCGAGATGCTGGGCACCGAGGCCCTCGGGGTCTCCGAGATCGCCCGCCGGCTCGGCGTCGACAAGGCCGGCGTCTCCCGGATGCTCGGCCAGCTGCACGCGGAGGGCTGGGTACTGCGCACCGGCGCGCGCTACGTCCTCGGCGAGCGCGCGCTGACGATGGTCACCACCGACCCGGCCGGCGTACGGCGCCGAGCCACCCGGGTCGCCGCGCAGCTCCACGAGCGCACCGGCCTGACCGCGGTCGTGCTCCGGCTCTCCGGCGACGGCAGCCAGCCGGTGGCCGTGGCCGGTCCGACGGACTTCCTCGAGCCGGACGAGCCGTTCGAGCATCTGTGGTCCACGGCCGGGGGCGTCGCGCTGCTCGCGCAGCTCCCCGACCCCGAGCTCGAGCGTCGTCTCGCCGTCTCGCCCTGGCCCCGCCCGTCCGCCGCCGCACCCCGCGACGCCGCCGACGTGCGGCGACTCGTGCGGGCCGTGCGGTCCGGCTCCGCCGCGGAGGAGCGGTCCTGGACCATCGCCGGCGTCAGCTGCGTCGCCCTCCCGTGGCCACTGCTCGAGCCCGCGCCGCCGTACGCCGTGCTGGCGGTGGGCCCGACCGACGACCTGGAGCGCGACCCCGACGCGGTCCGGCAGGCCGTGCGGGACGCGGTCGCGGGATGAGCCCCGCCCAGGAGTCTCACCCTGGTCTCACCCTGCGCCGATCCTCTCGGCGGCACGCCGCCGGATGGCCACGATCACCGGCGTGACCACTTCTCCGCGCCGCGTGGCCGGCCTCCTCGTCGCCCTTCTCCTCACCCTTGCCGCCCTGGTGGTGCCACGGGCCCACGCCGAGACCGGCGCGTCGGGCAGCGGCAGGGCCGTCACCGTGACCCCGGCCCGGCCGATGGCCGGGGAGCGGACCCGGTTCAGCGGACGGATCGGCGCGAAGAACGGCCCCGCCGCCCTCGAGCGGAGGAAGGGCAAGCGCTGGGTCACGGTTGCCCGCGGCAAGGTGAGGAACGGGAAGTTCAAGGTCACCGCGAAGGTGAGGAAGCCCGGGACCTACCGGGTCCGGGCCGGGGGCTCCACCTCGAAGAAGGTCAAGGTCCGGCTCGCGGCACAGGCGGCGCAGATGGGTGTGGGGGCGCCGTTCGTCGCCGGTCTGCCGCGGCAGGCCCTCGCCACCTTGACACCGGCGCGCGCGGGCCGGGTGGTCTCCCTGCAACGGCTGACCGGGACGACCTGGTCGACGGTCGCCACCGGGACCACCGACGGTGCGGGCGTGGCGAGGATCCCGTACGCCGGCGGCCCGGTCGGCACCGCGTCGTACCGCGTCGTCGGCGAGCGCCACCGGGGCTCGGCCGCGACGGCCTCGGCACCGCAGCCGGTGCGCACCGCCGCCTCGCCGGAGCTGGTGAGCGCGGGGACCAGTGCGTCGGAGCACTCCTCCGATCCGTCGGTCTCGGCGGACGGGCGGTGGGTCGCCTTCAGCTCCGAGTCGCCCCTCCTGCCCAGCGACACCGATGACGACGACGACATCTACCTGTTCGACAGGGTGACCGGAGGCCTCACCCATCTCGTGGCCGGCGCGACGGGACACGTCAACAGCCCGATCCTGTCCGGCGACGGACGTCACGTCGCGTTCCAGTCCGACGCGATCGACCTCGCCGGCGAGCCCGGCTACGACTACGACGTCTTCGTCCTCGACCGCGCCACCGGTCAGGTCGAGCTGGTGTCGACGACGGCGGGCGGCACGACACCGGCCGACGACGACTCCTACCTCTACGACATGAGCGACGACGGCCGGGTGGTGGCCTTCACCTCGACCGCCACGGACCTGGTGGCGTCCCTGCCCCCGCCGGACCACACCGTGCGGCACGCCTACGTCCGCACCCGCGGCGACATCAGCCGGGGTCTCGACCGGGTCGGCCTCGGGTGGTCCGACGCCAACGTCTTCGGGCTCGACCTGAGCGCCGACGGTCGTCGGGTCACCTTCCAGAGCGGCGACACCGACCTGGACCCGGGCGACGTCGACGGGTCCGCCATCTTCGCCTGGGACGTCGCCGTCTCCGGGACGATCTCGGGCCGGAGCAACCTCACGCCCGACATCGACGCGGACAGCCCCTCGCTGAGCGGCACCGGGGACGTGCTGGCCTTCACGACCGCCGAGGCCCTGTCGGCCCAGGACCTGAACGGCGCGCGCGACACCTACCTCCGTGTCGCTCCCGGCAGCTTCGTCCTCGCCGGCCCGTACGGCGCCGCGGGCAACCCCGGCGGCACCCTCTCCGACGACGCCCGGTACGTCACGATGGGGACCAAGAACGTGCTGCCCGGCGACACCAACGGCGGCCAGGCCGACATCGTGGTCTGGGAGCGGGCAAGCGGCACGAGCACGCTGGTGACCCGCGCCGGGGCCGGAGCCAGCGGCGAGGACCAGCTGTCCGCGGACGGCTCGGTCCTGGTGTTCGGCTCGGCGGCGGCGGTGGCGCCCGGCGCGACGGGCAACTACGACGTGTTCGCCGTGGTGATGCGATGAGGGTCCCCGCCACGCTCGCCACCCTGGTGGTGGTCGGACTCCTCGCTCCGTCGCCGGCCGCCACCGCTGCCGACGACCCCTGGGCCGGCGTGACCTGGTCAGCGCCCGAGGGGGTCTCGCCGGCGGGCATCGACGTGGCCGCCGGTGGGGTGTGGCCACTGGCCGACGGCAGCCTCCTCGCCCTGTGGTCGGTCGTCGACGACCCGACCGCAGGAGGAGACGGTCCGGCCCAGGTCTGGTCGAGCAGCCGCGGGCCGGGCAGCGAGGTCTGGACGCCACCCGTGGCCGTCAGCGACTTCCAGCAGTACTTCACCGCCTACCCGAACTTCGTCTGGGACGTGGATCCGTCCGGCGCGGCGGTGGTGGCCTGGACGCAGTACGACGACGCCGCCGACGTGTGGACCTACCGCGCCGTCGTCCGCACCGCCGCCGGCACATGGGGTGCGCCGACGACGGTCGCCGCAGGTGGGACCGACGGGCTCGGACCGATCAGTCTCGCCGGCCGGAAGGCGGTGGCGGTCGCCCCCGACGGCGGGGCGACGGTGGCGTTCGAGGCCAGGGAGCCGGCCGCGAGCCCCGGTGAGACGAGCGCGGACAGGGAGGTGTTCCGCACGCACTGGTCCGGCACGGCGTGGACCGCGCCCGAGGAGGTCTCGGTCGAGACCCCGCCCTTCCCGATCGTGTGCGCCGAGCCCGACCCGGACGACTGCCCCGACCGCGAGGGCCACTCCGACCAGCCGGCCGTTGCCTTCGACGGGTGGGGCCGGGAGTGGATCGCCTGGGTGCACACCGAGGCGGCCGACGAGCCCGCCGAGGAGGCCGGCATCTTCGTGAGGGGCGCGGTCACCAGCCACCTGGCCACAGGTTCCGAACAGGATCCGCGCACCTTCGCCCTGGCGGGGATCGACGCCGACCCCGCCGGCGGCATCGCCCTGGCCTGGACCCGCGAGGTCGCCTCCGGCAGGGAGACCTGGGCCCACGCGGGTGGCGACGTGACCGGCGCGACCAGCCTGATCACCCCCGCGTCGGTGAACGGGTCGGTCCGCTCGATCGCGATGGCGCACGGCCAGGCGATGGTCGTCGTCGCGACGGGGACGGCCGGCGTCGACGGGAGCCGCGACCTGCTCACCTCGCACCGCGCCGCCACGGGCGCCTGGGCGTCGCCCGCACCGATGGTCGAGGGCAGCAGCGCGGTCCGCGGTGTGGGGGGACGAGCGTTGATCACCCCGGCCGGCGTACCCGTCGTCGGCCACACCGACGGCGGCGACGGTGCGGTGCTCGCCCCGACGACCTCCGGGTGGGCCCGCACCGAGGTCGACGGTGTGCTCGGGTCGCTCCAGGTCGCCGCCTCCGGCGTGCTGTACGCCGGGTCCCGCGTCGTGGACGGCGGAGTCCACCGGCTCCGCGTGAGCGTGAGCAGCGCAGGGCCGGCCACGGTGACGCCACCCTCCCCGCCCCCGGGCCCGGCGCCACCGCCGGGGCCGACGCCGGGGCCGACGCCGAGCCCGTTGGTCGTCGTCGACGACGGCGCCCTCGGGCGCTCGAGCGGCTGGCAGCGGAAGACCGGTGCGGCGTACGACGGTGGCACCGCCCTGCTCGCCAAGCGCAAGGGGGCCGTGCTGACCCTGCCCCGGACGCCGTTGACGCAGGTGGGCGTCCTCGCCACCACCTGCAGCCGATGCGGGAAGGTCGAGGTGTTCGTGGGGAAGCGCAGGGTGGGCCGGATCTCGTTGAAGGGCGCGAGTGCCCACCAGCAGACCCGGCTGCTCCCGGCCTTCGCGGCGCGTTCGGGCAAGGTGCGCCTGGTGGTGGTCACCCGCGGCCGAGCGGTGCGGATCGACGCCCTGGTGATCCGCGCGGGCTGAGGCCGCCAGACGACTCCCGGTCACCGGTACCCGCGTCCCGTGCGACCGGGACGGCTGTTTGGCTGGCGTCGTGCTGCGCACCCACGCCCCCGAGGTCGCCGGCCTGCTGGCCCGCCTGCCCCTCGTCCCGCTCGACGCGCTGGTGGCCGACGAGCCCGACGAGGTCGTCGCCTTCGCCGAGCAGTTCGCCGTCGACGTCTCGATGATCAGCCCCGACCAGCGACAGGCCCTGATGACCGCCCTCGGCCCGCGGACCCGCACCTTCGCCGGCCACCTGTACGTCGCCGACTGGCTCCCCCGCGCCCGCCGCGCCCTGGACCAGCTCGCCGGTTCGACGACGCCCTGGCCGGTCGCGACCGACCCCGGCGAGGACCCGTGGCCCACGCTCGACGAGCTGTGGCGCGCCATCGCCCGGCTCCGCGTCCTCGACCCGCTGACCACCGAGTTGCTCCGGCTGCGCCAGGCTCGCCAGCACAACTGCCGGATCTGCCAGTCGCTGCGCAGCCGCTCGGCGCTGGACGCCGGTGGCGCCGAGGAGACCTACGCCGAGATCGACGACTACGCCGCGAGCAGCCTGTCCGAGCGGCACCGGACCGGCCTGGCCGTGGTCGACGCCCTGGTCTGGGACCCGTCCGGGCTCGGCCCCGACCTGGTCGCCGACGTCCGACGCCACTTCTCACCGGCCGAGCAGGTCGAGCTCGTCCTCGACCTGCTGCGCAACGCGGCCAACAAGATCTCGGTCTCCCTCGGGACCGACGAGGCCCACGTCACCGAGGGCACCGAGGTGTACGACGTGCTCGAGGACGGCAGCGTCGTCTTCGGGCTCGGTTGAGCGACGCCAGGACGGGTAGGAGCGCCCCCATGAGCTTCCCGCCCCCTCCCCCGACGGGACCCCCGACGGGACCGCCGCCGGGCTACCCGCCGTACCCGCCCTTCGGTCCCCCGCCGCGCAAGGGCAACGGCGCGCGGATCGCGCTGGTCATCGTGGGCGTGCTGGTCGCCGTCGTGCTGCTCGGTGTCGTCGGCGTCGGCGCCTTCCTCATCGCCGGCGGCGGCGATGACGATGACCGCGCCTCGGAGACGCCCACCCGCACCAGGGAGACCTCGGAGCCGACCTCCGAGCCGACCTCCGAGGCGACGTCGGGCGCGACGTCCGAGGCCACGACCGAGGGCAGCCCCACCTCGCCGGGCTCGGGCCCGTCCACGCCGTACACCCCCTCCGACGACACCGACGACGACATCCACAACGACGTCAAGGTCGCCGACTTCCCGGGCAACTGGGACTTCAAGCTCGGCGACGTCGAGCACCACGCCACCCTGGTCAGCTCCACGGACCACGCGAGCTGCGCGCCGGTCGAGAAGGGCTCGGTACTCACCGACCAGCGCTGCACGTACGCCGCCCAGTGGGTCTTCAACGCCCTCGGCGGCAAGGTCCGGATGACCCACCTGTTCCTCGTCTTCGACACCGAGCGGCATGCCAAGGCGGCCCAGGGCGCGATGAAGGACACGGACTTCGAGCTGCCCGACGGCAGCATCTACCCCTCCTTCGTCCAGGGGCAGTGGAACTCCAGCGTCTACGGCAACATCGTCGCGGTCACCATCGGTACGTCGAAGGTGAAGGTGAACGAGAAGAAGCTGAACTCGCTGGTGAACTACATGAACACCGACTTCAAGACGGCGCTGCTGTTCAAGTCCTGACCCGCACCGGGCGAGGGTCCGGAAAAATTGGAAGCCGCCGCAGGCGTCTCGGGTCACCTGCGGCGGCGTGAGAAGCATGCCAGAGCGCCCTTGGGGTTGTCATCAGGTTGCGAGAAAAACTTTCCGGCCCCCGCGAGCGTCGTACCGCCTAGGCTCGGACCATGGGGGACCAGAGGGCCGATGACACGCGCCCGGGCGACGAGGTGAGCCTGGCGGCGCTCTACGAGCTGGTGCCGGCGACCGAGGACTTCGACGCCCCGCCGACGCCCGGGCAGGCGCAGGGGATGGTCGAGCACCTGCTCGAGGGCGAGGTCATCCCCGACGACGCCGACGATCCGGACGAGCCCGACCAGGACTGACTCAGCGCTCGCGGTACGCCGGCGCGCGCCGGCTCGGCACCGGCTCCGCGCTCGCGAGCAGCGGGAGCACGCGAGGCGGCACGAGCACGGACAGCACCATCACGCTGGTGGAGCGGACGACCGCGGAGGCCTGGTCGATCCGCACCAGCGTGGCCTGCAGCTCGGGGTGCGACCGGGTCGCGACCCGGCAGAGCACGTCGAAGGATCCGGTGGTGACGTAGGCCTCGAGCACCTGCGGTATCTGCTCGAGGTCGCGGGCCACCTCGTCCAGCGCGCCCTGCGCGATCTCGAGGGTGACGTAGGCCTGCACCTCGAACCCGGCTGCGGCGACGTCGAGGGTCGGGTCCCAGTCGGAGATCACGCCGGCCTCGCTCAGCCGGCGCAGCCGGCTCTGGACCGTGGCGCGGGCGACCGACGTCAGCCGGGAGAGCTCGAGATCCCCGGCGCGCGGATGCTCGGTGAGGGCGGTGAGCAGGGCGAGGTCGATCTGGTCCAGGGTCAGCACCCGTCCAATCTAGTCAATCTGCCTAGTTGTATGCCCGAGCGTCACGTAGATCTGCGCAGCATGACCACCTCCGGGTGGTCAGGTTGTGAGGTCCGGCGCCGGGCTGATCTGCTCGCCCCATGCAGGCCACCCACATCTGGGGCGACGAGCGTCGCGTCACCGATGCCGCCGTGAAGATCGCGTCCGCCCGGATCTCCAGTCCCTCCGACCCGAAGACCACCGCGCGCCCGATCTCCGCGCTGCGCGCCGACGCCGGTACGACGATCACGCCCGCGGGCATCGGGGTCGACCAGGCCTTCTCCGTCTTCCAGGACGTCATCGCCCCCGCCACCCGCGCCCAGGACGACCCGCTCAACCTGGCCTACATCGCGGCCGCACCGACCCGGGCCGCGCTCGCCTTCGACGCCGTCGTGTCGAGCTTCAACATCTTCGGCGGCACCTGGGAGGCCGGCGCCGGCGCGATCTTCGCCGAGAACGAGGCGCTGGCCTGGCTGGTGTCGCTGCTCGGCTGGCCCGAGGACGCCGGCGGCTGCTTCGTCTCCGGCGGCACCTCCGGCAACCTGTCGGCGCTGGTCACCGCGCGGCACACCGCGCTCGCCCGCCGCGGCTCGCGGCCCGAGGGCGGCTGGAAGATCGCCTGCACCTCCGGTGCCCACTCCTCGATCCTCGCCGACGCGCGGGTGATGGACGTCGAGGTCGTCGAGGTGCCCGAGGGCGACCGCGGCCAGCTCACCGGCGCCGCGCTGCGCGCCGCCATCGCCGAGGAGCCCGGCGTCTTCGCCGTCGTCGCCTCCGCCGGCACCACCAACGCCGGGATCATCGACGACCTCGACGACGTCGCGGACGTCTGCGAGGAGCTCGGGATCTGGCTCCACGTCGACGGCGCGTACGGCGGCGCGGGGCTCGCCGCCCCCTCCGCCCGGGCCCGGTTCACCGGCATCGAGCGAGCCGACAGCTTCATCGTCGACCCGCACAAGTGGCTGTTCGCGCCGTACGACTGCTGCGCCCTGCTCTACCGCGACCCCGACCTGGCCCGCGCCGCGCACAGCCAGCACGCGTCGTACCTCGACCGGATCGACCGCGAGGCCTGGAACCCGACCGACCTCGCCGTGCACCTGTCACGGCGCGTGCGCGGGCTGCCGTTCTGGTTCAGCCTGGCCGTGCACGGCACCGACCGCTACACCGCGGCCGTCGAGCAGACCCTCGCCACCACGCGGGCCGTGGCCGACGCGATCGAGCAGAGCGCGACGCTGCGGCTGCTGATGGAGCCGGACCTGTCGGTGCTGCTGTTCGACCGCCCGGGCTGGAGCCGCGACGACTACTACGCGTGGTCCGACGAGCTCTCCCGCGCCGGCCGGATCCTCTGCGTCCCGACGTCCTGGCGCGGCCGGACCGTGCTGCGGCTGGCGTTCGTGAACCCGGCGACCGACCCGGCGGCGGTCATCGAGATCCTCACGACGACGACGGCCTGATTGCTGGGCGTGATGCCCAGGCACCGCACCTAGAGGTCCTTCGGCAGCCGTACGGCGAGCAGCGCTCCGATCGCTGCTGCGACCGCACCCCAGCCGTAGCCGAGGGCGTACCCGACCGCGGACCCGGCGTGTGCCGCCAGCAGTGCGCCGACGACGGCGCTCGACACCGAAGCGCCGATCATCCGCATCAAGGTGTTGAGCCCGTTGGCCGCGCCGACCGCCTCGGGCGCGGTGAGCCGGACCACGAGGAACGGCAGGGTCGCGAAGGACAGGCCGATCCCCACACCGATGACGACCGAGGCAAGGACCACGACGGCGGGCCAGCGGGCGGAGCCGGCCGAGGCGGCATACCCGACGCTGCTGCAGACCAGGCCGGCCGTGAGCGCCCACCGGCCGCCGCGACGTTCGACCAGCCAGGAGCCGAGCGGGGCCGCGAGCATCATCGCCATGCCGGCCGGGACCAGGCACAGTCCTGCGACGAGGACGCTGACGGCCCTGCCGTCCACCGGGTGCCGCAGCAGGATCGGCAGCACCAGGACGTGGGTGAACATCGCGACGCCGGCGAGCACCGAGGCGGACTGGACCAGCGCCATCCTCGGTTCGATGGCCGAGTCGAGGTCGACGAGCGGGTCCGTCGTACGGCGCTCCCAGCGCCACCAGCCGACCAGCACGAGCAGGCCGCCGACGGCACACCCGAGCGTCGGTGCGCCGGCCCAGCCCCAGCGGCCGCCGTTGGTGACGGCGAGCAGCGCGGCGGTCAGGCCGACGGAGAGCAGCACGCAGCCGACGCCGTCGAAGCCCGCCCGGCCGCTTGCTCGGTCGGCCGCGGGAGACGGGACGACGAGGATCACGGCGGCGGTGGCGAGGAGGCCGAGCCCGGCGGCGACCCAGAACACCACGGTCCAGTCGGCGACCGCGGCGATCAGCCCGGAGAAGGCGACGCCGCCCGCCGTACCGATGCCCATGGTGGCGCTGATCAGCGCGGCCCCGCGCTGCAGGCCGACGCCGACGGCGATCTCAGCGAGCGCGCTGATGCCGAGCGGGATGACCGCGCTGGAGGCGCCCTGCAGCGCGCGGCCCGCGAGCAGCAGCGGGTAGTGCCCGCCGCTGGCGCACAGCACGCTGCCGACGGTCGTCGCGGCCAGGCAGCACACGAGGACCCGCTTGCGGCCGACGATGTCGGCGAGCCGACCGCTCACCGGCGTGGCCACGGCGGCCGCGACCAGGCAGATCGTCATCGCCCACGACGCCGCCTCGCCGCTGACGTCGAGTCGTGCGGGCAGGTCGCCGAGCAGCGGGATGAGCAGCGCCTGCGAGAGGATCCCGACCAGGCCGGCGGCCGCGAGCACCGCCACAACCCGGCCCTGGGCCGGGGCGGCCGGTGTCGTCGCAGCGGCGGCCGTCGCGGTCACGCGAACAGGGCGCGGGCGCCGTCGATCGCCGTACCGCGCTCGGTGTCGACGCGGAACGAGCCGTCCGCCCACACCGGCACGACCAAGCGCTCGCCCGGGAAGACGGCGCTGCTGAACCTTCCCTCGAGCAGGGTCAGGTCGGCCGGGGACGCACCCCGGGCCTCCGCCGCGGCGAGGACGGCGGTCGACATGGTCGCGAGCCCGTGCAGGATCGGCCGCGGCTGGCCGATCCGCTCCGCGGCGAGCGGGTCGATGTGGATGTGGTGGCGGTCGCCGCTGAGCCGGTAGAGCGCCGCGGCGTTCGCCGCCACATCGACCTCGATGCTCGTCGTCGGCTCACCCTCGGGGCCGGTGGTCCGGCCCGGGCCGCGCTCGCCACCGAAGCCGCCCCGGCCCGGCGCGAAGATCGACCAGGTCGCGCGGACGTACTCGCACTCGACGACGACCTCGAAGACCGCCGCCGCACCCTTGTCCCACACGTTGCCGACCCGCGCCCTCATCAGCGTGGTGCCGCTCGCCGGCATCGGGGCGAGGACCTCGAGCCGCTGGGAGCCGTGCAGGGCCGTACCGACATCGAAGGCACCGGCCGACCCGAGCACGTCGGGCGCCCACTGCGCCAAGGTCAGCGCGAAGGTCGGCAGCACCTTCAGGTCACGCTCGAAGACCAGGTCGAGCTGGTCGGCGCGGGCGCCCACCGCGAGCGCGAACAGGATCGCGTCGCGCTCGTCCCAGCTGACCTCTCGCTCGCCGAGTGACCGGCCGGCCCAGTCAGCGGTGTCGGTCACATCGAGATCGGGTTGCGTCGTCATCCTGCTACGATACCAAGCAAACGCTAGGTTTGTATGACGACCCCGGGAGCAGCCATGAGCGACGAGACCACCACCATCGAGCCGGTGGTGACGTACGACGTCCGCGACGGCGTCGCCTACGTGACCCTCAACCGGCCGGAGTACGCCAACGCGCAGAACTCCAAGGTCACCTACGCCCTCGACCGCGCCTTCACCGATGCCGTCAACGACGACGCCGTGAAGGTGATCGTGCTCGGCGGCAACGGCAAGCACTTCTGTGGCGGCCACGACATCGGCACGCCCGGCCGCGACATCCACGAGTCCTTCGAGCGCAAGGCCGTCATCTGGTGGGACCACGTCGGCGCCCAGGGCGTCGACGCGCGGTTCGCCCGCGAGTCCGAGGTCTACCTCGGCATGTGCCGACGCTGGCGGGAGATCCCCAAGCCGGTCATCGCGAAGGTGCAGGGCGCCTGCGTCGCCGGTGGCCTGATGCTCGCCTGGGTGTGCGACTTCATCATCGCCTCCGACGACGCCTTCTTCCAGGACCCCGTCGTCAAGATGGGCATCCCCGGCGTCGAGTACTTCGCCCACCCGTGGGTGATGAACCCGCGCGCCGCCAAGGAGTTCCTCTACACCGGCGGCCGCTTCGACGCCCGCCGCGCCCACGAGCTCGGCATGGTCAACCACGTCGTCCCGCGCCCCGAGCTCGACGCCGCAGTCGACGAGATGGCCCGCCGCATCGCCGTCATGCCCCGCCTCGGCCTCGCGCTGACCAAGAAGGCGATCAACCAGGCCGAGGACCTGATGGGACAGCGCGCCGGCATGGACTCCGTCTTCGGCCTCCACCACGCTGCCCACTCGCACAACGCCGAGGTCACCGTCGACTCCCTCGCCGGGCTCGACGCCGCCGCCATGGCGGAGTCGAACAAGCGGGACGCCGGCGAGCTCTGAGCCGGCACACACTCAACGCGTGCGGGCCTCCGGCAGCGCAGCCAGTCGCCGAGAGACCGTGTCGGCCGTCGTCACCAGGCGCTCCCGCCAGTGCGCCACCTGCGCGCCGGATGCTCCGGCGGGCATGCCGTGGAGCACGAGCACCAGCGCGGTGCGGCCACCAGATCGGACGGGCGCGGCGAGCGCGCGGACGTCGTAGGAACCCGTCGGCTCGAGGTCCGAAGGCTCGTAGTAGGGCGTGAGACCGTCAAGCAGGGCGCCGATGCGGCGTTCGACATCGGGCATGGCCCGCGCCTCTGAGAAGCGAGCGACCTGGTCCCAGACGTCATCGTGCTGGGGCGCCCGGAGACCGAGCGACCAGCCGCGCGAGCGCACGCGCTCGAGCATCAGCCGGTGATGCGCCCGCATCGGCGCGGAGACCGGCGTGCGGAGGTGGTGGGCCCACTGGTCCGCGGCCACGTCCGGGTCGGCGAGGTCGAGGAAGAGCGACCCGTAGGGCGGGACCAGCGGCAGCCGGCGTCCGATGTGGGTCCGGACGACCTGGTCGCCGCCCGCCCCGGCGACGACCACGACCTCGTCGTCGACGAGCGCCTGCGCGTAGCAGGGGAACCCCACCTCACGTGCCAGGTCCTCCATCGGCCCCCGTGCCACATCGGCATCCTGGAGCTGGGGGCGCAGGTCGGCGGACCAGGGCGCGACGAGGGCACGCGGGCGGAATCCGCCGTACCCGCCCTGGAAGAACAGCAGCGGGTCGCCCGCGCCGGACACCTCGAGGTGCTCGACCCGGCCGAGCACGATGTCGTGGTCACCGCCGTCGAGGACGCCTTCGACCGAGCAGTCCAGCCAGGCGACGGCACCGGCGAGCATCGGGGAGCCGCCGGGCGACAGGGCCCACGTGACGTCCGTGAACTTGTCCGCACCGCGCGAGGCGAACTGGCGGCACAGCTGCTCCTGGTCGCTCGCGAGCACGTTGACGCAGAACCGCGGCTGCTCACGGAGGGCGGCGTAGCTGCTCGACGACTTCGCCGGGAGGTAGGCGACGAGTGGCGGGTCCAGCGAGACGGACGTGAACGATCCGACCACCATCCCCAGCGGTGCGCCGTCGCGATCGAGCGCCGTGACCACGACGACTCCCGTCGGGTAATGCGCAAGGACCTCGCGGAAGCGCCGGGCGTCCCCGGCCAGCTCGGTGTCGGACACGGACATCTCCTCAGGCAGTCGGTCGGTCGGCCAGGTGGTCGCGCAGCGTGGCCCCGGCGTAGCGCTTGCGGAACAGGCCGCGTGCTTGCAGCCGCGGGACCACTTCCCCGACGAAGTCGGTCAGGCCCGCCGGCATGTCGGCCGGGATCACGACGAACCCGTCGGCGGCGCCCGCCTCGAACCACCGCTGCAGGTCGTCAGCGATGTCGTCGGGCGTGCCGACGAGGCTGCGGTGACCGATGCTCAGCCCGATCCGCTGCAACAGCTGCCGCAGGGTCAACCGCTCCTCGAGCGCGGTCCGGATGAACAGCTCCGGACGCGACACGCCGGCGTGGGCCGGGAGCTGGCCGCGCAGGTCGGGGAAGGGGTCGTCCAGCTCGTACGACGACAGGTCGAGGCCGCCGAACGACGCCGCCATGAACTGCAGGGTCGAGGGTTCGCTCACGTAGGAGCCGAGCTCGGCAGCCAGGTCCCCGGCCTCGGCGCGAGTGCGGCCGACGATCGGCGTGACACCGGGCAGCACCTTGAGGTCGCCGGCGTGACGTCCGGCCGCGACGGCGAGGGTGCGCATCTCGTCCGCGAAGGCGAGCGACGCCTCCGGGTCGACCTGGGTCGTGAAGACGAGGTCGGCGACCCGCGCACCGAGCCGCATCCCGGGTCCCGACGAACCGGCCTGGGCGAGCGGCAGCCTGCCCTGCGGCGAACGCGGAACCGTCAGTGGCCCGCGCACCCGGAAGTGCCGGCCCCGGTGGTCGAGGGACCGGATTCGGTCGAGGTCGGCGAAGACGCCCGAGGACCGGTCCGCGACGACGGCGTCGGGCTCCCAGCAGTCCCACAGCCCGAGGACGACGTCGACGAACTCCTCGCCCCGCTCGTACCGGTCCTCGTGGTCGGGCAACGTCTCCGTGCCGTAGTTCTCGGCTGCCGCGGCGATGGCCGTCGTGACGACGTTCCACCCCGCGCGCCCCTCGCTGAGGTGGTCGAGTGTTGCGAACTGCCGAGCCACGGTGAACGGATCGTTGTAGGTCGTCGAGCTGGTCCCGATCAGCCCGATCCGGCTGGTCGCGACACTGAGCGCCGAGAGCAGTGCGACCGGGTCCGGCCGCAAGGTCGCGTCGCCGGCGATGCCGGGCGAGAGGGTGAGCGCGTCCGCGACGAAGAACGCGTCGAAGCAGCCCGCCTCCGCGGTCTGGGCGAGGTGGGCCCAGTGCCCCAGGCTCAGCTCCGTGCCGGCGACGGTCCGCGGCGAGCGCCAGACTCCTTGCGCGGCGCCCATCGCCTGGGCGAAGACCGCGAGGTGCATCGACCGGCCCATCAGGACGCACGCCCGGTCCGCAGTTCCTGCGACAGCCGGGCGGAGCGGCCTTCGGCCGTGAGGCACGGTGGTCTCATGGGTCCTCCCTGAGGTCTCGACTCGTCACCGGCCCTTCGCGGCCCCGCCGTGGGGACGCGGAGCGCGGCGCCGCATCAGCCTGCAGGGGGCCGATCGCCGCCCGCACCCGCCGTGCCACTGGGTGAAGTGCGCGGGCTGCTGCACGGCACACCGAGCCACTGGCGGCCCTTGAGGGGAGTCGATAAACTACCAAGCGTTTGCTCAGGAAGGAGTGCACGATGAGCTCTGCCATCGCGAGCTCGGTCGCCCGTCCAGCGACCCGCGAAGGCGTGCTCGAGCGCGTCACGCAGATCATGGACTGCTTCGCGGACGCAGCCGGGCCGCTCGGCCTCGAGGAGGTCACCCACGCCACCGGCCTTCCCAAGTCGACCGTGTTCCGGATGCTGCGCAAGCTCCACCGGCTCGGCTGGATCCACCAGGACGAGCGCGGCTATGCGCCAGGCCCGCGGATCACCCGCCATGACGTCAACGCCGAGCACGACCAGATCCGGATCGCGGCGGCGGTCGCCCTCAACGAGCTTCAGCTCGCCACCGACGCCGTCGCCCACCTGTCCGTGATCGACGGACCAGTCATCCACTACCTCGACAAGATCGGCGGAGCACGCGCGGCGAGCATTCCGTCGCGCGTGGGCGGCCGAGTCATGGCGACAGAGGCCGTGGGCGGTCTGGCGATGCTCGCCGCGATGCGCCCCGAGGAGGTCGACGACCTGGTCGACCGACAGCACCGCTGGCACCCCGACCAGCTGACCGCGCTCCACCGGGACCTGAACCACATCCGCCGCAACCGCGGCATCGCGGTGTCCGACGGCCTACGCCTCTACGGGGGCATCAGCTCGCTCGCCGCGCCCGTGCGCGGTCCGCACGGTCCCGTGGCCGCCATCACGGTGGCGCGCCGGGGACAGCTCTCGACCGCGGTCGCCGGGCCGCTGCTGCTCAACGCCGTCCGGGCGACCGGTCGGGCCCTGCACCTGCTGCGCACGGCCTAGTGTCTTGTCACGCTAGGGCACCGCTACGAACAGACCCCGTGCCTCGACCGTCGCGACGTCGCCCCACCACAGCGCTCCGACGGTCTCGACCTTGCGGCCGCTGCGACCGACGATCTCGCCGGTGAGCCGCAGCGGCACGTCGAGCGGCGTGGCGACGCGGTAGTCCACCGTGAGCGAGGCGGTGACCGCGCGGACGGCGTGGTGCTGGACCAGGCTCGACAAGATCACGTCGAGCAGCAACGCACCCACCCCGCCGTGCAGCTTGCCGGGCGGGCCGGCGTACACCATCCCCAGCCCGGCAGGGATGGACGCGGTGGCGCGGCCGTCCTCGAAGAGCATGGCCAGGCCCGGCAGCGCCGGGTTGTCGAGATGCCAGCCGTAGTGGGGAGCACCGACCGCTTCGTCGTACGGCGTGCGGGGGACGTCGTCCAGCTGCCGCTCCCGCAGCAGCTTGGTCAATGCCCGCACCGTCGCGGCCGCCTGCGCCATGTCCGGGTCGTCGACGTCGGTGACGGCCATGGTCGACGCGAGCTCGCGAACCGCCTCGGTCAGGTCGCGCCGGGCGTTCACCGCGACTCGCGCTCCGCCCGCAGCTCGTGCAGCGGCCGGCTCACCGAGGCGTCGGTGCTGACCCGCCGCCGGTCAGCCTCCTCGACAGCCACCGGCGCCACCTCGTGCATCGTGGCGAGCGAGCGCTGGGCCAGCTGGCGATAGACGTCGGGGCCGTTCGACTTCCAGGCCAGCTGGGCCTCGTCGAGCTCGCGGAGGACCTTCGCCGGACTGCCGATCACCAGCGAGCGTGGCGGCGCGACGAAGCCCGCGCTGACCACACTGCCGGCGCCGATGAGCGAGTTCTCGCCGATGCGGGCGCCGTCCATGACGACGGAGTTCATCCCGACCAGCACCCGCGGCTCGAGCACGCAGCCGTGCAGGATCGCGCCGTGGCCGACGTGGCTGCCCTCACCGAGGACGCAGTCGGCGCCGGGGTAGACGTGCACGACGCAGCTGTCCTGGACGTTGGAGCCGGCCTCGATCCGGATCCGGCCGAAGTCACCGCGAAGACTGGCCGAGGGGCCGATGTAGCAGCCGGGACCGATGATCACGTCGCCGATCACATCGGCGGACGGGTGCACATAGGACGTCGGGTCGCAGACCGGGACGACGCCGTCGATCTCGTAGAACGGCACGGTCAGGCCTTCATCCCGCCGTCGACCACGAAGTCCTGGCCGGTGCAGTAGCTCGCCGCGTCGCTGAGCAGGAAGGTCACCATCGCGCTGACCTCGTGGGGCTGCGCTGCCCGCGGGACCGGCAGGTTCGCAACCACACCGCCGCCCTGGCGCGAGGCCTCCGAGAGCATCGCGGTGTCAGCGGCGCCGGGCAGTACGCAGTTGACGCGGATCCCGCGCTCGCCGCCGAGGTCGATCGCAGCAGCCCGGCTCACGCCGCGCAGCGCGAACTTCGAGGCGCCGTACGCACTGCTCCCCGGCCAGGCCGCCAGGCCGGCCACCGAGGCGATGTTGACGATCGCGCTACCCGGGCGCATGTGCGGCGCGAACGCCTGCATGCCGTGGACGGCGCCCATCACGTTGACCTGGAAGTGCCCCTCGAACATCTCCGGCGACGTCTCGAGGAAGTGCGCGTACTCGCACCGGCCGGCGTTGTTGACCAGGCCGTCGACGCGGCCGTACCTCTCGAGGACGAACGCGGCGAGCTCGGCCCACGCCTGCGGCGAGGTCACATCGAGGGCGGCCGAAGCGTGCCCCTCCCCCAGCTCGGCCGCCACCTCGGCGACGCCCTCCGCGGCGAGGTCGGTCACGACGACGGTGGCGCCGGCCTGCGCGAGGGTGCGCGCGTGGGCGGCGCCGAGGCCGCGACTGGCACCGGTCACGACGACGACCTTGTCGGTCAGGTCGACGAGCGGGTGGGGTGCGGTGTCCGACATGTTCATCTCCTCAGGGTTTCACATAAACCAAGCGCTTGCTAGGTTTCGTTCATGACGACGATCCATCACGTGGGCATCACGGTCAGCGACATGGCGCGCTCCCTCGCGTTCTACGAGGACCTGCTCGGCGGCGAGCGCCTCGGTCCCTACGAGCGGCGTGGCCCGCGCATCGACGCGGTCACGGGCTACCCGGGCGTGGTCGTGCGCCAGGCGTTCGTCCGCGCCCAGGAGGGCACGACCGTCGTCGAGCTGCTGCAGTACGACGGCGGGTCGGACGTCGTGCTCGACCCGGACAACGGCCACGTGGGCGCCGCGCACGTCGCGATCACCGTGACCGACCTGGACGGCACACTCGATCGTCTCCGTGCCGCGGGGACCACTGCGCTGTCGGACCCGATCGTGGCCAGCGAGCCGATGGCCGGGTGCCGCGTGGTCTATGTGCTCGACCCGGACCGGGTCCGCGTGGAGCTGGTCGAGCCGCCGGCTCACGACTGACCGCGTCCGCCCGCGAGGTGGGCCAGCTCGTCCTCGGTGAGGACGAGCGTGGCCGCCTGCACCGAGTCGCGCACCGACTCCGGTCTGCTCGCCCCCGGGATCGGCACGATCCACGGCGAACGGGCGAGCTGCCAGGCCAGGGCGACCTGTTGGGGGCTCACCCCGCGCGCCTCGGCGACCTCGGCGAACGGAGCGAACGAGGAGCCGAGGGACTTCGCCTCCTGCATGCCGCCGAACGGGCCCCAGGAAAGGAAGGTGAGGCCGAGCTCGGCGCACAGGTCGATGACCGGCTCGCTCCCCCGCGCGAGCGGCGAGTACTCGTTCTGCACCGACACGAGGGCGTCCCCGATCACCTCGACCGCCAGCCGGATCTGGTCACCATCGACGTTCGAGAGCCCGATCCGGGCGACGATCCGGTCGTCGACCAGGCTCCGCAGTGCCTCCATCGACTCACGGTACGGCCGCCGCGGGTCCGGCCGGTGGTGCTGGTAGAGCGGGATGACGTCGAGGCCCAGCCGCTCCCGGGACGCCAGCGCCGCGGCGCGCAGGTGATCGCGACCACCGTCGATCCACCAGGTCAGGCCGTCGCGAGTGTGTCCGCCCTTGGTGGCGATCACCACGTCGTCCAGCGGACCGTCCCACGATCGCAGCGCCGCGACCAGCGCACGCTCGTTGACGCCGTAGCCGCCGACGGTGTCGAAGCCGGTCGGTCCGTAGACGTCGGCGGTGTCGAAGAAGGTGATGCCCGCGTCGAGCGCGGCATGGACGGCACGAGTCCCGCGCTCGACATCGCTCTCCGGGGTCTGGGTGAGAGTCATCGAGCCGAACCCGATCGCGGAGATCTCGAGGTCGCCGAGGCGTCGCTTCGGAAGGCTCACTTGCCGACCGCCGTCCAGCCGCCGTCGACCGGCAGGCACACCCCGGTGGTGTGCGTTGCGTCGAGGAGCAGGTGGACGATCTCGGCAGCCATCTCCGCCGGCGTGCAGAGGCGGCCGAGCGGCGTGCGGGCCTCGACCGGGCCCACGTCGTAGCCGTGGTCGATCATGTCCTGCACCATCGGGGTGAGCGTGTGCCCCGGTGCGACCGAGTTGACCCTGATCCCCAGCCCCGCCCACTCGATCGCGAGGTTCTCGGTGAGCTGGCGCACCGCGGCCTTCGCGACACCGTAGTCGGACTGGTTCGCCCAACCCCGATAGGCGGTCGTCGACGACAGCGTCACCACGGACCCGCCCTGCGTCGCATCGAGCTCCACCAGGCGGCGGGTCAGCGCGGTCGCGGTCACGAGGGTGCCGACGACGTGGACGTCCAGCATCCGTCGGACGCCGGCGAGGTCGAGCTCCAGGGCCGGCACGAATGCGCCCCTGATGCCGTGGCTGGCCACCAGGTGGCGGACCACTCCTCGGTCAGCCTCGGCGGCCCGCAGGGCGGCGGTCACGGCGTCCGCGTCGGTCACGTCGAGCTCGTGATGGCCGACGTCCTGACGGGACGGGGTCGCGAGGTCCCAGACGGTCACGGCGTGGCTGCGCTCGCGGAGCCGGTCGACGACGGCCGCGCCGATCCCGCTCGCCCCACCGGTCACGACCACATGTCCCGTCATTCCTCCACCTCTCGTATCGACCAAGCGTTTGCTTGCGATGCAACCACCGCGCCGCCTCACCCGCAAGGCCTGTCCCCTCCAGTGGCACTGCCGCGCTCCCCGAGGTACAGTCGCCACCAAGCAAGCGCTAGGTATGGAGGACTGATGGCGGACAAGACCATGCAGCTGACCGACGTGGCGAGCCACGTCCGGTCGGGCATGACCATCGGCATCGGCGGCTGGGGGTCGCGGCGCAAGCCGATGGCCCTGGTCCGCGAGCTGCTGCGCAGCGACGTGACCGACCTGACCGTCGTCACGTTCGGCGGACCTGACGTGGGCCTGCTCTGCGCCGCGGGCAAGGTGAAGCGGCTGGTCTACGGCTTCGTCTCGCTCGACAGCATCCCGCTCGACCCGCACTTCCGTGCCGCGCGCGAGGCCGGCACCGTCGAGACGACCGAGTACGACGAGGGCATGTTCGTCGCCGCCCTTCGCGCCGGCGCCAGCCGGCTCAGCTTCCTGCCGACCCGGGCCGGCCTCGCCTCCGACGTGCTGACGATGAACCCGGAGCTCAAGACGGTCGCGTCGCCGTACGACGACGAGGTCTACGTCGCCGTCCCTGGCGTCCGGATGGACCTCGCGCTGATCCACCTCAACCGCGCGGACGCGGCTGGCAACGGCCAGTACCTCGGCCCGGACCCCTACTTCGACGACCTCTACGCGATGGCAGCGGACCGCACCATCATGAGCGTCGAGAGGATCGTCCCCACCGAGGAGCTGACCGCGACCGCCGCGCCGCAGTCACTGCTGGTCAGCCGGATGTTCGTCTCGGGCGTCGTCGAGGCGCCGGGCGGTGCCGGGTTCACCAGCTGCGACCCCGACTACGGCCGCGACGAGGCCTTCCAACGGGAGTACGCCGAAGCCGCCCGCGACCCCGAGGCCTGGGCCGCGTTCGAGAAGTCCTACCTCGAGGAGAGCACCCGATGAGCGCGACCACCGACGTCACCACCGAGGTCACCCGCGCCGAGGTCTGCGTCGTCGCCTGCGCCGACGCCTGGCGCGGCTCCGGCGAGATCCTGGCCCACGCCGTCGGCATCGTCCCGACCATCAGCGCCCGGCTCGCGAAGCTCACCTCCGAGCCCGACCTGGTCCTCACCGACGGCGACTGCTTCTTGATGAGCGAGCCGCCGCCGCTGGGCCGCAACGCGTCCGCCGGCGGGACCATCGAGTCCTGGGCGCCGTTCCGCCGGGTCTTCGAGATCCTCGCGACCGGCCGCCGGCACAGCATGATGGGCGCCAGCCAGGTCGACCGCTACGGCAACCAGAACATCTCCTCGATCGGCGACTGGCGCAAGCCGACCCGCCAGCTGATCGGCGTACGCGGCGCGCCCGGCAACACGGTCAACCACCGCACCGACTACTGGGTCAGCAAGCACAGCGCCCGGGTCTTCGTCGAGGCCGTCGACGTCGTCTCGGGCGTCGGCAACGACCGGGCGCGCGCCCATGAGGGGAGGGCGCTGCGCTTCCACGACCTCGGCGTCGTCGTCACCGACCTCGCCGTCCTCGACTACGACGACGACGGCCGGCTCAAGGTGCGCTCGCTGCACCCCGGCGTCACCGCCGAGGAGGTCGCCGAGAACACCGGTTTCGCGATCGACACCAGCACCGCCGGAACCACGCGCCTGCCCACGGCCGAGGAGCTCGAGCTGATCCGCACGGTCCTCGACCCGAAGGGGCTGCGCGACAAGGAGGTACGACGCTGAGCGCGTCGTACTCCCGTCGTCGATGCGGCTCAGGCGAGCAGTCCGCCGTGGAGCATCTCGAGGTACTGGTCGGCGAGCGCCTTGTGCTGCAGCCGGCCGCGCGGGTTGTACCAGCGCACGGTGGACCAGATCGCGTCGCGGATGAAGCGGTAGGTCGTACCGGGGTCGAGGTCGGCGCGGAAGTCCTCCTCGACCTGCCCCTGCTTGAGCACGCCCAGCCAGACCTTCTCGACGTCGAGGCTGGCCTTCTGGACGAACGCGAACTCGGGCGTCGTGGCCAGGAGCGCCGACTCGTTCTGGTAGAGCGCGACCGCGAACGGCACCTTGTGGATGGTCTCGAAGGAGTTGTAGATCAGCCCGTCGAGCGCCTCGCGCGGGGTCTGCCCGCGCTCGGCGATGTCGCGGATCTCGCCCAGCAGGTTGCCCATGAACTCGCGGAGGATCTCCGTGAGCATGGCCTCCTTCGAGTCGAAGTGGTGGTAGAGGCTGCCCGACAGGATGCCCGCCTCGTCGGCGATGTCGCGCACCGTCGTCTGCGAGTAGCCCCGCGTCGCGAACATCTCCGCCGCGATCGCCAGGAGCTGGGCACGCCGGGACGAACCCGCGCCGTTGCTCCGCCGCCGGCCGCCGCGCGCCGTAGCCTCGTTGTTGCTGCTCGCCATGACTTGATCCTTTCCCACGGTCCCTCCCGCCGGACACACAGGCCGGCCGGGACGGGCAGGACTACAGTACCTAACAAGCACTTGTTCACGAGGAGTCTCGCCTGATGGCAGCACGGACCATTCCCGCTCTCCTGGCCCAGGGGGCCGCGACCCACGGCAGCCACCCCGCCGTCGTCGACGGTGACGTCACCGTCACCTACGAGGGCCTCAAGGACCTCGCCGTCGCCGCCGCCAGGTCCTACCGCGCCGTCGGCGTGGAGCCCGGTGACCGGGTCGCGATCTGGGCCCCGAACCGGGTCGAGTTCATCGTGGCCCTGCTGGCCGCGCAGTACATCGGCGCCTCCGTCGTCCCGCTCAACACGCGCTACCGCGGCCACGAGGCGCAGGTCGTGCTCCAGCGCTCGCGGGCGGTCGCGCTCGTGCTCTGCGACGGCTTCCTCACCACCGACTACTCCACGATGCTGCGCGACGCCGGGGCCGACCAGCCCGGTCCCGTCGTACCCGGCCTGCCGCACCTGCGCACCGTCGTCGACATGAACTCAGCCGGTCGTCCCGGCACCCTGCCGTGGACCGAGTTCCTCGCCCTCGGCGAGCGCGTGTCGGTCGAGGAGGTCGAGAAGCTCGCCGCCGAGGTCACCCCGGAGACCGTGTGCGACATCCTCTACACCTCCGGCACCACCGGCATCCCCAAGGGCGTGATGAGCACCCACGCCCAGACCATCGGCGTCGCCGACGTGTGGGCAGACGGCGCGTCGCTGTCGCCGCAGGACCGCTACGCGATCGTCAACCCGTTCTTCCACGGCTTCGGCTACAAGGCCGGCGTGATCACCTCGCTCACCGCCGGAACGACCATCTACCCGGTCCTCACCTTCGACCCGGTCGCGCTCATGCAGCTCATCCAGGACGAGAGGATCACCGTCCTCCCGGGCGCGCCGACGATCTTCATCACGCTCATCAACCACGACCGTCGTACCGAGTTCGACCTGTCGTCGCTGCGCTTCGCCATCGCGGGCGCGACCTCCGTTCCCGAGACCCTCTTCGAGCAGATGCTCGACGTCCTCGGCTTCGACACCGTCGCCCAGGCCTACGGGCTCACCGAGTGCGTCGTCGCCACGGTGTCGCGCCGCAACGAGGACCCGCGCCACATCGCCGAGACGACCGGCCCCGGAGTCCCCGGCATCGAGGTCCGCGTCGTCGGCGGCGACGGCGTCGACGCCCCGGTGGGCAGCGACGGCGAGATCTGGCTGCGCGGCGCCAACGTGATGCTCGGCTACTTCGAGGACCCCGAGGCCACCGCTTCCGCGATCGACGCCGACGGCTGGTTCCACACCGGCGACATCGGTCGTCTCGACGAGCACGGCTGCCTGAAGATCACCGACCGGATCAAGGACATGTTCATCGTCGGCGGCTTCAACGTCTATCCCGCCGAGGTCGAGAACGTCCTCGCCGCCCACCCCGCCGTCATGGAGAGCGCCGTCATCGGCGTCCCCGACGACCGGATGGGCGCTGTCGGCGCGGCCCACGTCGTACTCCGGCCCGGGACCTCCGCGACCCCGGACGAGCTCATCGCCTGGGTGCGCGAGCGGCTCGCCAACTTCAAGGTCCCGCGCGACGTCGTGCTCGAGGAGGCGCTGCCGCGCAACGCCAGCGGCAAGGTGCTCAAGACGGACCTGCGGCAGGGCTGATCCGGGCTGCTGTTCGTCGAGTAGGAGCGGCTACTCGGCGAGCTCAGAGCACTATCTCTCAAACCAAGCAAGTGCTAGGTTGTCTTCATGGCGACCGACGCACGCGTCGCGGACGGCGGGCCGGGCCCGGCGCTCCACTCGACGACCTTCCGACTGAGCTACGCCGACACCGATCCGGCCGGGATCCTCTACTACGCCGCATGGTTCCCGTGGATGGAGCGGATGCAGAGCGAGTGGTTCTGGCTCAACGACCTGCGGCAGGACGAGCTCAAGCAGCGGCACGGGTTCTGGACGGTCACCGCGCACACCGCGTGTGACTACCTCGCCGCGGTCGGACTCTTCGACGAGATCCGGATCGAGCTGAGGCTCGGGGCGGTCGGGCGGCGCTCGTTCGAGATGTTGCACCGGATGGTGCGCACGGCCGACGACGAGGTCGTGGCGCGAGCGCGGATCCGCATCGTCGCCGTCTCCCCCGGCATCGACTCGGTCGAGATCCCGCCCCTGCTGCGGCAGCACCTCGACGCCTGGGCGCAGGGCGCCCGCCTCACCACCACGGACCAGACGAACGAACCGACCCCCACGGAGGCCACCGCATGAGCTACGGAACCACCCTCGTCACCGGCGCGACCGGCGGACTCGGCGCGGCGATCTGCCGCCGCCTCGCCGAGGACGGCGCCGACCTGCTCCTCCTGCACCGGCGTACGGCGCCCGACGCCCTGGTCGCCGAGCTCGGCACCAGCGTGCGCGGCACGCGGCAGTGCGAGCTCAGCGACGCGGCCTCGGTCGGCCAGGCGGTCAGCGAGCTGGAGGCCGAGCACGGGCAGGTCCGCACGGTTGTCCACGCCGCCGGCCCACACGTGCCGATGGTCCACCTGTCGAAGGTCACGCCCGAGCAGTTCGCGAACCAGGTCGACCAGGACGTCGTCGCGTTCTTCAACCTCGCCCACGCCGTGCTGCCCTCGCTGCGCGCGACCCAGGGCACGTTGACCGCGGTCACCACGGCCGCCACGGTGCGATACCCGATCCGCGACGGCCTCTCGTCCTCCCCCAAGGCGGCCGTCGAGGCGCTCGCGCGCGGGCTGGCGGCCGAGGAGGGGCGCTTCGGCGTTCGCGTCAACTGCGTCGGCCCCGGCATGCTCACCGACGGCATGGCCGAGCGCTTGATCGCCAACGGCGACCTCGACGAGCGCGCCCTCGACGTCGCGCGCACCAACATCCCCCTGCGCCGGTTCGGTACGGCGGTCGACATCGCCGAGGCCGTCGCGTTCCTGGCCAGCGATCGGGCCGGGTTCGTCACCGGGCAGAAGCTCGACATCGACGGCGGCTACGGAGTCTGAGGAGACAGCGATGACCAACGACACGATCAACCTCGGCTTCACCCCCGGCGACGCCGTCATCGTGACCGGTGCCGGCAGCGGCATCGGTCGCGCGGTCGCCCTCGGCGCGCTCGACGCCGGCCTGCGCGTCAGTGGCTGGGACCTGCGCCCCGACGGCCTCGAGGACCTGGCGGCCAAGGGTGTCCACACCGCGGTCTGCGACGTCGCCGACGCGTCGGCGCGCGCCGACGCGCTGTCCGCGACGACCGCTGCCCTGGGCGGAGTGCCGCGCTACCTGGTCAACAACGCCGGCCCGTCCTCGCAGGTGCCCCTCGACTTCGAGGAGGCCGTGCGGATCAGCGTCGGCAGCGTGCGCGGCCTGACCCAGGACTGGCTCGACGCCGGTACGCCGACCGGCTCGGCGATGGTCGTGACAGCGTCGGTCGCGGGCAACAGGGTCGGCACCGAGAGCGACTGGTACTCCGCGTCGAAGGCCGCCGTCATGGGCTACGTCCGCCACCTGGCGGCCCACAAGGCGGACCTCATCCGCGCCAACGGCATCGGGCCGGGCATGACCGACACCCCGCGACTGGCCGGCTTCGCGCAGTCCGAGATGGGCCACCACATCCTCGGCCGGGTTCCGCTGAAGCGGATGGGCCGGCCCGAGGAGATGGCCTGGCCGATCCTCTTCCTGCTGTCACCGCTGGCGTCGTACGTCAACGGCGTCTTCCTGCCGGTCGACGGCGGCTGGACGATCACCCAATAGCGTCGGCAGGGCTCAGGCGGTCAGCCAGCCCGGTCGGGCCGGCGGACGCAGCTCGCGCAGCGTGAGGGCCCGCTCCTCGAACAGCTGAGCCGTCCGCTCGGGGTCGGTGAAGCACCAGAAGTCCCCGCGAGCCACCGCCTCGAGGAGGAGCGAAGCCGCCCGCCCGGGCTCCATGCCCTGCTCCTGGATGGCCGTCGCCATCCGGGCGAAGGTGGCGCGCGCGTCGGCGTCGACCGGGTCACCCCCTCGCCGTACGTCGTCGAAGATCCGGGTGCGGACCCAGTTGGGCAGCAGCGCCGAGACCTGGACAGGGGTCTCGGCGGCCCTCAGCTCGAGGTCGAGGCACTGCACCAGGGCGAGGGCGGCGTGCTTGCTGGCGACGTACGCCGACTGGTACGGCAAGGAGGTCACCGCGCCTGTCGACGCGACCACCGCGAAGACCCCCGGCCGCTCCTGGGCGGCCATCCGCGGTACGGCGGAGCGCGCGCAGTGGAAGGCGCCGTCGCTGTTGACGGCCATCACCCGGCGCCACTGCTCGGGCGTCATGTCGCAGACCCGGTCGCCGGACTCGATGCCGGCGTTGCTGACGACGAGGTCGACGCTGCCGTGCTCCGCCCAGACCGAGGCGAACAGGGCGTCGACCGCGTGGCCGTCGGCGACGTCGAGGACATGGGCCGCGGCACTGCCGCCCGCCGCGACGCACGCGGTCGCGACGGCGGTGGCGCGGTCGCGGTCGACGTCGGTGACCAGCACGTGCACACCGTCCGCGGCGAGGCGGGCAGCCATCGCCTCCCCGAGTCCCGATCCCGCGCCGGTCACCAGGGCGATGCCGCCTCCGAACCGGTCTGCCACTGCTGTGCTCATCAGACCTCCTGATCGCGCTCCTCCAGGCGCTCGGCGAGCATCCCGCGCACGGTGGCGCGCGAGAGCTTTCCCGTGGTGGTGTGGGGCAGGGCGTCCATCCAGACCACGGCGTCGGGCACCTCGTACCTCGCCAGTACAGCCCGCGCCCCGGCCAGCACCGCCGCGTCGTTCCGCCCATCGGCATCCGCGTCGTCGGCGGGCACCGCGACCGCGACCAGCCGCTGCCCGCGCCGCGGGTCCGGCAGGCCCACGACAGCGACCTGGGCGATATACGGCGACTGAGCAAGCGCCTGCTCGACCCGCACCGGGTCGACGTTGAACCCCGACACGACGAGCTGGTCATCGACGCGCCCGGTGATGCAGAGCGTGCCGTCCGGGTGGACGTGTCCCTCGTCGCCCGTGGCGAGCCAGCCGCCGGCATCGGTGGGGACGGCGACCTGGTAGCCGCGGGTCAGCACCCGGCCACGTGCGCCCGCCGGCAGTGGATCCCCCAGGGCGTCGACCACGGCCACCTCCACACCGGGCACGACGGTCATCGGGGCATGGCCACCGCTGGTCAGCCGGCCGATGTCGGGGCAGATCGCGACCGTGCCACAGGTCTGGGTGAGTCCGTACCCGGACGACACCCGCGGGATCCCCGCCACGGCGGCCATCGGCAGCAGCGCGTCGGGACGCACCTCGGTCGCACCGGTCATGAACAGCCGCACCTGCGGGCCCAGGCTTGCGCCGGCGGACACCGCGGCGGCGAGGTCGTGCAGCAGCGCGGGCGGTCCCGCGACGATCGTCGCGGAAGAGTCCCGGACCAGCCCGGGCAGGGCTTCGCGGTCGCGCTCAGGCACCAGCCGCACGGACGCGCCGGTCAGCAGAGCCAGCACCAGCAGCCCGTTGAAGCCGAAGGAGTGCGCCAGGGGCACGACACCCAGCAGCCGGTCACTCCGGTCGATGTCGAGCATGGCCGCCACGTCGACGTACAGCCTCACCAGCACGTCGTGGTCCATCGCCACCGTGCTCCGGTGCCCCGCCGTGCCCGACGTCGCGAGCAGCACGGCGGGTCCGGACGGTTCAACTACCGAATCTGTCGCCGGATCGGCCGATGCGCGACGAATCCGGTAGTTGAACCGACCACAGACCAACCTGAGGTCGAGCTCTCCCTCCACCGGGAACTCGGCCACGACGACCCGGGCGCCGACGCGGTCGGCGTAGGCCTGCCGGGAGCCCACCGGCTCCTCCGCCCCGAGGGGCGCCAGGGTCGCGCCGAGCAGGTGGACGCCGCCGGCGACGAGCACCCACTCGACCGTGTTCCTGGCCTGCAGTACGACGACGTCTCCGGGCCCCACACCGGCGCCCCGGAGCGCATCAGTGACGGCCTGGGCGCGCGGCAGCAGCTCGGCCCAGCTCAGCCACCCGCGACCGTCGTCGACGGCGGGATCGTCGGGATGGACGCGGGCGCGTTCGATCCAGAGCTCGGCGATGGTCGCAGCCACGTGTCCCACCCTGCCGGTGACTCGTTGGTAGGTCACCTCTGATTTCACTCCTTGGCCAACCAAGCGCTCGACCGGGACACGGGTATTCCTAGTAGGTATAGTTCGAACCGTTACCAGATAGCTAGGATGAAGCCCGTGCCGACCAAGGGACCCGACGTGCCGTCGGACGACGCCGCGCCCACGCTCCCCCCCACCGGATGGGCGGTCCTCGGGCTGCTCTCGTTCGGCGAGGAGCTGTCCGGCTACGACCTCAAGCGCTGGGCCGACTGGAGCTTGAAGTTCTTCTACTGGTCGCCGTCGTTCTCCCAGATCTACGGCGAGCTGCGCCGGCTGGAGAAGCTCGGACTCGCCAGCTCGCGGATCGAGAACCGCGACGACGTCCGCGGCAAGCGGATGTACCAGATCACTGACGCTGGCCACACCGCGCTGCGCGACTGGTCGGCCGACGACCACGTCGACCCGGTCGTCCTCAAGCACGGCGTGATGCTGCGCCTGTGGCTCGGTCACCTCTCCGATCCCGACCGGCTGCGCGCCGTGCTCGCCGAGCACCGCGACCAGTCCGAGCGGATGCGGGTCCGCGCCGAGGCCGACCGCGAGGGCGCGACCGCCGAGCCCGGCTGGGCCTTCCCCGAGCTGGTGCTGCGCTGGTCGGAGCGCTACTACGCCGACGAGCGCGACCGGGCCGAGCTGATGCTCGCCGAGCTCGACGAGGCGGCACGCACCTGGGGCACGTCGTCCGCGGCCGAGGCCCGGCGTACGTCGGAAGAGCTGCGGCAGCACCGCGGCTAGGAGGGGTACGGCGATGACGGAGTCAGCGACGCGACTGGGCGTCCTCGAGCGCGCGACGATGATCCTCGACGCGTTCGACGACGCACCGGGCCCGCTCGGGCTCGACGACATCGCCGAGATCACCGAGCTCCCCCGCACGACCGTCTTCCGGCTGCTGACCACGCTGCGCGACCTCGGCTGGGTCCACCACGACCGCCGCGGCTACTCGCCGGGGCGCCGACTGAACGCGACCGGCGGCGAGGGCGAGCACCTCGACCTGCGCGCTGCCGCGTCGGTCGCGCTCAACGAGCTCCAGCTCGCCACGGACGCCGTCGTCCACCTCTCGGTGCTCGACGGCCCGATCGTGCACTACCTCGACAAGGTCGGCGGCGCCCGCGCCACGACCATCCCCTCCCGAGTCGGCGGCCGGATCATCGCCACCGACTCGGTCAGCGGACTCGCGATGCTGGCGGCCCTCGCCCCGGAGCAGGTCGACGCCCTGGTGGGTCACCTCGACCGTACGCCGGGCGGGCTCGAGTCGGTGCACCACGAGCTGGCCGCCGTACGACGCCGCAAGGGGATCGCGATCCTCGACGGCCTCCCCGGCACCGGGATCAGCTCGATGGCCACGGTGGTCCCGGGCCCGCGCGGCCCGCGACCGATCGCCGCGATCTCCGTGGTCCGGCGCGGTCACCTGCCGCTCCCCGTCGTCGGCCCGCTGTTGCTCGCCGCGGCCCGGACGACCAGCCGCACGCTGTACCCGGACTGGGTCCCGTCGAAGCGCGGCGCCGTCCTCCGCCTGGCCTGAGAGCACGCCGACCCGGCAGAAAGTTGCGCCGGGTCGGCGCCGACCCGGCGCAACTTTCTGCCGGGTCGGCGATCAGGTCAGCCCGCGGTCTTGCCGAAGTACGCGTCCTGCAGCAGCGTCATGTCGCTGACCTCGCTGGCGGGCGAGGAGAGCATCGTGCGGCCCATGTCGAGGACGGTGACGTGGTCGGCGATCGCGAAGGACGCCTCGACGGCCTGCTCGACCAGGAGGATGCCGATGCCGGTCTCCTTGAGCTGGTGCACCCGCTCCATCACCTCGTTGACGATGACCGGGGCGAGGCCGCCGGACGGCTCGTCGAGCATGAGCAGCCGCGGCTGGGCCATCAGCGCCTGGCCGATGGCGAGCATCTGCTGCTGGCCGCCGGACATGCTGGCCGCGGGCAACGCCCGCTTCTCGGCGAGGATCGGGAACAGCTCGTAGATCCGCTCGGCCTCGGAGCGCAGCTCGGACCGCTTCATCTTGCGGGTGTAGCCGCCGAGGAGCAGGTTCTGCTCGATCGTCTGCGAGTGGAAGACTCGCTTGCCCTCCTGCACGTAGGCGATCCCCTGCCGCACCCGCTGGTGCGCGGGCACCTTGGCGAGCGACTCCCCGCGGTAGCGGACCTCGCCGGCCACGATCTTGTTGAGGCCGCTGATCGCACGGATCGTCGTGGTCTTGCCCGCGCCGTTGCGGCCGAGCAGGACGGTGATCTCACCGGCCCGCACGTCGAACGACACGTCCCACACGACCCGCAGGTCGCCGTAACCGGTGCCGAGGCCGCGGACCTCGAGCAGCAGCTCGTTCGCCTTGTCCCCGGTGCTCTCGGTGCTCATCGGTCGGCCCCTTCCGCCGCTCCATCGGTGAGTACGTCGGCCAGCACCACGTGCGCGGACGCCGGCGCGTCGGGGTCGATGCCGAGGTACTCGCTCATCACCCGCTCGTTGTTCTGGATCTCCTCCGGCGTTCCCTTGGCCATCAGCTCGCCGTGGGCGAGCGCGACGATCTCGTCGGCCAGGGAGAGCACGAGCTGGAAGTTGTGCTCGACCAGGACGACGGTGCCGCCCGCGTCGCGCACCCGGCGGATCACCTCGGCGAGCCGCTCGACCTCGTCCTCGTCCAGGCCGGACGCGGTCTCGTCGAGCAGCAGCACGCCCGGGTTGCTGATCAGGCAGCGGGCCACCTCGAGGAGACGACGCTGGCCCAACGGCAGCGCGGTCGCCTCGGCGTTCTCCAGGTGCCGGATCCCGACCAGGTCGAGCACGCGGTCGGCCTCGGACAGGTCGCCCTTGCGGACCTTGCGGTAGCGGGGCAGGCGCAGCACGGCCTCGAGGACGGTGGCCCGGTGGCCGGCGTACCGACCCGCCATGACGGCCTCGCGGACGGTGATGCCCTCGGGGATGTTGGGCGTCTGGAAGGTGCGCGCCACGCCCGTGCGGGCGACCCGGTCCGGGCCCATCCGCTGCAGCTGCCGGTCGTCGAGGGCGATGACGCCCGCGTCGGTGCGGTAGAAGCCGCAGATCATGTTGAGCAGGGTGGTCTTGCCCGAGCCGTTGGGCCCGATCAGCGCGGTCACCCGGCCCGGCGTGGCGGTGAGGTCGACGCCCTTGAGCGCCTGGTTGCCGCCGAACGCCTTGGCGACGCCCTCGACCTTGAGCACCTTGCCGGGTACGGCGGGCACCTCGTCGGCCGCTGAGACGGACCGCTCGGACCGCTCGGCCGCGGTCGAGAGGTCCTCTGCGACCAGCCTGCGCCACAGCGCCCGGGCCAGGCCGGAGAGGCCGCCGGTCAGCAGCACGCCGCCGATGATGAGGAAGGCGCCGGTGACGACCAACGAGTACTTCTGGAAGTCGGTCGACTGGTTGAGGCCGAACTGCAGGATGAACGCGCCGAACACGGCGCCGTACACGCTGGCCGAGCCGCCGAGCACCGACGACGCCAGGATGGTGGTGGCGACGGTGAACGAGAAGGCCTCGGGCGAGATGTACAGGTCCAGGCTGGCGAAGAGCGCGCCGGCGAGACCCGCCGGGACGGCGCCGAGGGCGTAGGCCATCAGCTTCATCCGGAACACGTTGATGCCCATCGAGGCCGCGAGTACGGGGCTCTGCTTGAGTACCCGCAGCGCGGTGCCGTGCCGGGAGACGGCGATGTTGCGCATCACCGCGAACCAGCCGACGGTCACGATCGCGATGACCATGAAGTAGTCCTCGGGCGTGAGCAGCCGGCCGAACAACGTCGGCGAGAGGATGCCGCTGAGGCCGTTGCGGCCGCCCGTGTCCTCGCGGAAGATCGCGATCACGTCGGGCAACAGCAGCACCAGGAAGAACGATGTCATGGCCAGCGACCAGCTGCCGAGCCGCAGGCCCGGGATACCGGTGACCACTCCCACCAGCAGAGCCGCGACCCCGGCCGCGACGAGCTGCAGCACGATGTCGGTGTGCCCGTGCAGGGAGAGCAGGCCTGCCGTGTAGGCGCCGGCGGCGTACATCGCCACCTGGCCGAGCGCGAGCTCACCGGCGAAACCGAGGCTCAGGTTGAGGCCGCTGACCAGCAGCGACAGGATCATCGCCAGCTGGAGCTGGCGGACGATGGAGTACTCCAGGTTGAAGTACGGCACCAGGATCAGCAGGATCCCCAGCGCCAGCGGGACGATCCAGAGCGGACCGCCGGCAATGCGGCGTGCGAGCGTCTGAGCAGCCATGGTCAGACCACCCTTTCCTTCGTGCGGACGAAGAGCCCGGCGGGACGCACCATGAGGACGGTGATGAGAATCAGGAAGACCGCGAGGTTGGCGTACTCGCCGCCCAGGTAGCGCGAGGCGTAGGCCTCGGCCAGCCCGACCAGGGTGCCGCCGACCAGGGTGCCCGGCATCGAGCCGAAGCCGCCGATGGCCAGGACCACGAAGCCCTTGAGCGCGAGCGCCGCACCGAGCGTGGAGACGGCGAAGGTCTTGGACCCCACGAACATGCCGGCGAAGCCGGCGAGCGCACCCGCGGCCACGAAGGCCATGAAGGCCATCCGGCGCACGTTCACGCCGCGCAGCAGTGCGGCCTCGCGGTCCTCGGCCATGCCGAGCAGGGCCAGGCCGGTCAGCGAGCCGCGGCTGTAGATGCCGAGCGCGACGACGAGCAGCACGGCCAGAGCGATCAGGAACAGCTCGACCGGGTAGGCCCGGCCGCCCAGCAGCGTGAACGCCTCGTCACCGCCGAAGAAGGGGACCGTCAGGGGCTGCGTGCCCCAGGTCAGCTGGGCGATGCCGTCGAGGAGGATCGAGGCGCCCAGCGTGGTGACCAGGATGTTGTGCATGTCGCCGACCGGGCGGATCGCGATCCGCTCCTCGATCGCGGCGACCAGGGCGACGGCGATCGCCGCCAACGGGACCACCGCCAGGGCGGGCAGGTCCCAGGTCACGAGACCGGTGTAGGCCACGAAGGCGCCGACCATGGTCAGCTGCGCGTGGGCGAAGTTGAAGGTCTTCGAGGAGATGAAGACGATGTTGTAGCCGATGGCGACGATCGCGTAGATCGCCCCCAGGGACAGGCCACCCCAGATCAGAGTCACGGTGATTCCCTCGGGTCGTACGGCGAACGCCGGCGGGACGGGTCACCCCACCCCGCCGGCGTCAGCACGTCAGTGGAACTGGCCGTCCTTGAGCGGGCCGGGGGCGATGAACTCGAACTCCTCGGGCGCCGGGTTGGCGGCGTGGGAGTCGGCCGAGAAGCGGTAGGTGCCGATGACCGCGGTGGTGGCCTCCTCCTGCACGTCGGCGTCGAGGAGCGCCTCGGCGATCTTCTTCGGGTCGGTCGAGTCGGCCTCGTCGGCGGCGGCCTGGACGAGGGCGAGCGCGTCGTTGTTGTAGGCGAGGATCAGCGTCGCCTTGATCGGGTCGATCTTCTTCATCCGGGCGACCAGGTCGTTGGCGTCGGTCGCAGCCGCGTCGTACGCGGTGCTCTTGAAGACCTGCATCACCAGGTTCTTGACGGCGGGCGTGCCGAGGACGCCCGAGGGCGGCTCGGTGGAGATCAGCGTGGTGGCGGACACCGAGGTGTTGCCGACGATCGGGATGTCCCAGCCGAGCTTCTCGATGCCCTTGAGGACGTAGCCGAGCGGGGCGCCGTACGCGTCCAGCACCAACACGTCGGGGCTCTTGGCGCGGATCGCCTCGAGCTGCGCGGTCATGTCGAGGGCGGCGACGTCGTACTCCTCGTTGGCGACGACATCGAGGCCGGCGGCGTCGAAGGTCTTCTCGGAGGCGGCGCCGTAGACCTCGCCGTAGGAGCTCGAGCCGTGCAGGATGCCGACCTTGGCGTAGCCCTTCTCCTCGAAGTACGGCGGGTACGCGTCGAGCTGGTTCTGCGCGCTGGCCGAGAGGTCGAAGTTGAGCGGGAACGCCTTCGGGTCCGCGGAGGTCGCGGTCGGGCCGATGTTGAAGGACAGGATGCTGTTCTGCTTGAGGATCGGCAGGGTCGCGTCAGCGACGGTCGACGGGCCCGAGTTGAGGACCAGGTCGGGCTTGCCCTTGGCGATCGCCTCACGCAGCTTGGTGACGGCGACGGTCGGGTCGGCCTGGTCGTCGAGGACCTCGATCTTGACCTTCTTGCCGTCGATCCCGCCGCTGGCGTTGACGAGGTCGACGCCGGCCTTCGCGGACAGGACCGAGGTGGAGGCGTTGTCGGCGAGGGGGCCCTCGGCCGAGATGCCGCCGAGCACCAGGACGCGGTACTCGCCGTCCTTGCTGCCGCTGCCGGAGTCCTCGCCGGCGCAGCCCGCGGCGACCATGGCGAGGGCGGCGAGTCCGCCGACCACCTTGAACAGACGTGTCTTCATCCCAGATTCCTTCTGATGAGCGTGGGCAGGCCGGGCAGGCCCGCCAGTTCGACGCGAGGAGCCGAGCCTCTCGTTATGACCTTCCGGGGTATTACGAATCGTCATAGTAGGTGACAAACCAAGCAAACGCTAGGGCAAGCGGCAAGGGATCTCGCGCGATCCCTGCGTGCTCGATGCAAGCACTCAGCTCCGTTGCCTGCCGGCCGATGGGGACGAGGTCACGTGATCGTCGAGCCAGCGCGATCTACGTCATCGCACGCACCTGGATCGCACCATGGGGACCAGCGCCACCACGCGGCCGTCGTACGCCGCGGAGCACGACCACGAAGCCGACCGACTCGAGTCGCTGCGCTCTTACGCGCTCCTCGACACCGAGCCCGAGGACCTGTTCGACGACCTCGTCCTCATCGCCGCCCGGATGTGCGGTACGCCGATGGCGGCGGTGGCCCTGGTGGACGACGAGCGAGTGTGGTTCAAGGCCCGTTTCGGCATCCGGCGCACCGAAGTGCCGCGCGGCTTCACCTTCTGTGAGCAGGTAGTGGCCCGCAAGGAGCCCCTCGCGGTGGCCGACTCACGGCTCGATCCGCGATTCCGCGCCGCCGCCGACGACGGAGTGCTGGCGTACGCCGGTGTGCCCCTCGTGGGCCGCGACGGCCTGCCCATCGGCACGCTCTGCGTGTTCGACACCGTCGCCCGCCAGCTGCCGGACAAGTCCGTCGAGTGGCTGCGGATCCTGGCCGAGCAGGTCGTCGCCCACATCGAGCTGCGACGCACCGACCACCGAGCGGGTCTGGCCGACGGCTTCGAGACGTCCGGGCTGCTGCGACCCGAGCGGATCCGCGCCGCCCTCGACAACGGCGAGCTGTTGCCCTGGTTCCAGCCGGTGGTCGACCTGCACACCGGCCGGCGTTGCGGCGCGGAGGCGCTCCTGCGCTGGGAGCACCCGGAGCACGGACCGATCCCCCCGTCGGCCTTCCTGCCCGTGCTCGAGGCGACCGGGCTGATCCTGCCGACCGGACGCCAGGTGGTGCGGCGCTCGCTCGCCGCACTGCGATCGGTCCTGGACACGGTCTCCAGCGGCTCCGCCGAGGGGCCCGGGTTCGGCGTATCGATCAACGCCTCGGCCGTCGAGATCGCCCAGCCCGGGTTCGCCCGGCGGATCATCGACGAGATCGCCGAGCAGGCCGTCCCGGCCGGCGCCGTGACGATCGAGCTCACCGAGACCGGAGGCCCGACGCCGATCGAGGTGCTGCGCCCCGAGCTGCAGCAACTGCGCGACGCCGGGCTGCGGATCGACGCCGACGACTTCGGCAACGGCCACTCGACGCTCCAGCGCCTGCTCGACCTGCCCCTGACCGGGATCAAGCTCGACCTGTCGATCATCAGCCGGGTCCCGCACGACGTCCGGGTGGCGCGGGTCGTGCAGTGGCTCGTCGACGGCGCCCACGATCTCGGACTGTCCGTCGTCGCCGAGGGCGTGGAGTGCGAGGAGCAGCGCCTGTTCCTGCGCGACGTCGGCTGCGACCGGGCCCAGGGCTACCTGTTCGGGCGACCCGCGCGCGATCTCGATCCGGGTCCCACTGGGTGAGTCGAGCGACTTGTCGTCGGTCCCGTGCACCGGAAGGCTCGCCTCCGTGACCCCGACGACCGCCGACCGGCTCGCTCTCGACGACCTCGTCCACCGCTACACCCTGCTGGTCGATCAGCGCGCGTTCGCGGCGGTCGGTGACCTGTTCACGTCCGACGCGGAGCTGGTCCTGCCCGATCCGCCGTCCTCCCTGCAGCCGACCGTCGAGGTGCTCGGCCGAGAGGCCGTGGTCACCGCTCTCGGCCGGCTCGCCGGCTTCGCGGCGACCTTCCACGCCGTGGTCGGCCGGATCGCGGACGTCGACGCGGATCGACCCGACCGAGCGACCGGTCGGGTCGCCTGCGAGGCGCACCACGTGAGCACGGCGGATGACGGCCGGGCCCAGGACCTGACCTGGTACCTGCACTACGACGACGAGTACGCGCTGGTCGACGGGCGTTGGCTGATCGCCAGGCGAGCGCTGACGATCGAGGTGATCACGACCGGACCGGTGCGCAAGGTCCGTTCCTGAGGGGCCGGGAACCGCCACGCCCGGTCAGAGACGCTGCACCAGCATGGCCATGCCCATGCCGCCGCCGATGCACATCGTCTCGATGCCGAGCTCCTGGTCGCGAGCCTCGAGACCGTCGAGCAGCGTCGTCATGATGCGCGCACCCGTCATGCCGAACGGGTGGCCCAGCGCGATCGCTCCGCCGAACGGGTTGAGCTGACGCTCGATGTCGATGCCGAGGGCGTCGACGACCGCGAGTACCTGGGCGGCGAACGCCTCGTTGAGCTCGACGACATCGATGTCGCCGATGGTGTGTCCGGTGCTGGCGAGCAGCCGCTCGACAGCGGCGATCGGCCCCACCCCCATGGTGGCCGGCTCGAGGCCGGTGACGGCGGAGGCGACGATCCGCGCCATCGGCCGGATCCCGAGGTCGGCGGCGCGACCGGCCGACATGACGGCGACCGCGGCGGCGCCGTCGTTGAGCGGGCACGAGTTGCCGGCGGTGACGGTCGCTGCGGGACCGAGGACGGGCGCCAGGGCGGCGAGCGCCTCAGCCGTCGTACCGGGACGCGGGCAGTCGTCGGTGGCGACCACGGAGCCGTCCGCCAGGGGGACCGGTGTGATCCGGGCGTCGTGGAGCTCGCGCGCGGCGACGGCACGCGCCTGGGACAGGGCGGCGAACTCGTCCATCCGCACCCGGGACACGTCGTGGCGGGCGGCGACGTTCTCGGCCGTCTGCAGCATCGAGGCGAACAGGTCGGTGACGAACCCGTCGGCGGCGGGGTCGCACAGGCGCGGATTGAGGTCGTCGTGGCCCAGCGGCACCGGCACCTTCGAGACGCTCTCGACTCCCCCGGCGATCACGACCTCGGCCTCACCGGCGGCGATCGCGTGGGCGGCCGAGCGGATCGCCTGGAGGGAGGACGCACACGCGCGGCTCACCGTCAGCCCAGGCACCGCGACCGGGAGCCCGGCGAGAAGTCCCACGGCGCGAGCGATCCCGAAGCCCTGCTGTCCCTCGGGCACGGCACAGCCGACGACGACGTCGTCGACCTGCGCCGGGTCGAGCGCGGGAAGCTGGTCGAGGACGGCCCGGACGGCGATGGCGCCGAGGTCGTCCGCGCGGACGTCGCGCAGCGAGCCCTTGTGAGCCCGCCCGATCGGGGTGCGGGCGGTGCTGACGATGACGACGTCGTCGCGCTTCATCCCAGCGGACCGCCGGCGACGTAGAGCACCTGGCCGGAGACGTAGCCGGCGCCCTCGCTGACGAGGTACGACACGGCGTGTGCGACGTCCTCCGGCTGTCCGACACGGCGGACCGGGATCTGGTCGGCGTACTTCGCCACGAAGGCGTCGAACTCGAAGCCCATCCGCTCGGCGGTCGCGACCGTCATCTCGGTCTGGATGAAGCCCGGCGCGATCGCGTTCACGGTCACGCCGGACGGGCCGAGCTCGATGGCGAGCGTCTTCGTGAAACCCTGCAGGCCGGCCTTGGCGGAGGAGTAGTTGGCCTGGCCGCGGTTGCCGAGCGCCGAGCCGCTGGACATGTTGACGACCCGGCCGAAGCCCGCCTCCCGCATCGCCGGTTGGCACGCCCGGGTCATCAGGAAGGCACCGCGCAGGTGCACTCCCATGACGGCCTCCCAGTCGTCGAGCGACATCTTGTGGAGCAGGTTGTCGCGGATGATCCCGGCGTTGTTGACCAGGACGGTCGGGGCGGCGAGCTCGGTGGTGACCCGCTCGACCGCCGCGGCGACGCCGTCGGGGTCGGCCACGTCGCCGCCGACGGCGAGGGCCCGGCCGCCCGCGGCGCGAACGGCCGAGACCGTGTCGGCGCAGGCGGCCTCGTCGAGGTCCATCACGGCGACGGCGAGTCCGTCGGCGGCGAGTCGCTCGGCGACCGCGCGGCCGATGCCGCGAGCCGCTCCGGTGATGATGGCGGTGCGCTGGTCAGCCACGGCCGACCTCCTTCAGGTAGCGCTCGCGCAGCTGCCGCTTGTAGAGCTTGCCGGCGGGCGAACGGGGCATCACGTCGATGACGTCGACGGTGCGGGGGACCTTGTGCCGGGCGAGCCGGCCACGGACGTACGCGCGGATCTCCTCGGCGACCGCGGTGGCGTCGGCGCCGGGACCGTCGGCGAGCTCGACGACCGCCTTGACCTCCTCACCGAACTCCTCGTTCGGTACGCCGAAGACCGCGACGTCGAGCACCCGCGGGTGTGCGGAGATGACGTCCTCGATCTCCTGCGGCGAGATGTTCACACCGCCGGAGATGATCATGTAGTCGGTGCGGTCGGTGAGGTAGAGGTAGCCCTCCGCGTCGAGGTGCCCGACGTCGCCGAGCGTGCTCCAGTCGCGGTGCGAGGGATGGCGGGTGGCGTCGGTCTTGTCGGGCTCGCCGTGGTACTCGAATGCGGGCAGGCCGCCGGGCGTCTCGAAGTAGACGACTCCGTCCTGACCGGTCGGCAGCTCGGCGCCATCGGGACCGCAGATGTGGATCACCGCGCTGCCGAACGCCCTGCCGACGGAGCCGGGGTGGGCCAGCCACTCCTGCGAGGTGATCACCGTGGAGCCGTTGTCCTCGCTGCCGGCGTAGTACTCCATGATCACCGGGCCCCACCAGTCGATCATCGCCCGCTTGACCGGCACCGGGCACGGGCTGGCGCCGTGCATGGCGAACCGCAGCGAGCTCAGGTCGGCGGCCAAGCGCTCGGCCTCGGGCAGGCGCAGCAACCGCACGAACATGGTGGGTACGACGAGCGCGTGGGTCGCGGAGTAGCGGCCGATCGCGTCGAGGAAACCCGCGGCGTCGAACCGCTCCATCAGCACCAGGGTCCCGCCGAGGCCGAGAACCGCGCTGGCGAAGGAGTTCGGCGCGGCGTGGTAGAGCGGGGCCGGGCTGAGGTTCACCGTGTCGGTGCCGACGTCGTAGGCCGTGCGGGCGAACTCGAGCAGCGGAACGTTGCCCTCGGCGTACGTGCGGGGCGGCAGCGGGCGCTTGATCCCCTTGGGCCGGCCGGTGCTGCCGGAGCTGTAGACCATCGACGCGCCGAGCACCTCCTCGTCGACGGGTACGGCGGGCTGCCGGTCGAGCACAGCGCCGAGGTCCTCGAAGCCCGGAAGTGCGACGTCGAGGCTGATCCGAAGTGGCAGATCGAGGTCGGCGAGGCCGGCCGCGAGCACGTCGAGCCGGCCGTCGACCACGAGCGCGCTCGCCCCGCAGTTCTCGACGATGAACCGGGCCTCGGCGTCGGTGAGGTAGGTGTTGATCGGCGTGTAGTAGAGCCCGGCCCGCATCGCGGCCCAATAGACCACCGGGTTGCGCAGGTGGTTGGCGACCGCCGAGGCGACATGGTCGCCGGGACGCAGCCCGGCCGCCCGGAAGGCCTGGGCGAGCTGCACCGACTCGCGGTCGAGCTCGCCGTAGGTGAGCGTCGCGCCGGTCTCGGCGAGGATCACCGCCGCCTTGTCGGGGTGGCGCGCCGCGTGCTCGCTCGGGTTGGTCATGGCCGCATGTTAACTACAACAACGACATCAAGGAAGAGCGCCGCCAAAACTCCATAGTTGCGCGCCGAAACGACAGTTCACTATCTGGTAGACAGTGACTTGGCCACACGCTTGAATGACCTCATGAGGCTTGCCCTGACCCCCGAGCTCGCCGCGTTCCGGCAGGAGATGCGGGAGTTCTTCGAGACCCAGGTGCCGTGGGAGCTGCGGGAGCCTGTCGCGCACGGCGCACCGCTCGACCGTGAGGTGATCGTCGAGACCCACCGGATCCTGCATCGGGCCGGGCTCGCCGTACCCGACTGGCCGGTGGAGTGGGGCGGGCGCGACTGGACGCCGCTGCAGCACCACCTGTGGGCCGAGGAGATGCACCGCGCCGCGGTGTTCCCGCCACTGAGCTCCAACACCGGCCTGGTCGGGCCGGTGATCGCGGCCTTCGGCACCGAGGAGCAGAAGCGACGCTTCCTGCCCGCCACCGCAGCGCTCGACATCTTCTGGTGCCAGGGCTTCTCCGAGCCCGACGCGGGTTCCGACCTGGCCGCCCTGCGCACGAGCGCCGTACGCGACGGCGACGAGTACGTCGTGAACGGCCAGAAGACGTGGACCAGCCTGGCGCACTGGGCGGACTGGATCTTCTGCCTGGTCCGCACCGACCCGGACGCACCGAAGCGACAGCAGGGCATCTCGTTCCTGCTGGTCGACCTGGCCACGCCGGGCATCACGGTGCGCCCGATCCGGATGATCGACGGCGAGGCCGAGGTCAACGAGGTGTTCTTCGACCACGTGCGGGTGCCGGCCGACCAGCTCGTCGGAACACCCCACCAGGGCTGGTCCTACGCCAAGTTCCTCCTCGGCAACGAACGGGTCAATGTCGCCCAGATCGGAGCCACCAAGCTGCGACTGGCCCTCGCGAAGGAGCAGGCACTCGCCCGACGGGCCGACGGCACCCGGCTGATCGACGACCCGCTGCTCGCCGTACGGATCGCGGAGGTGGAGGCCTCGCTCGCCGCCCTCGAGCTGACCGCGCTGCGAGTGGCCGCCGGCTCGAGCGACGGGCGCCCGCAGCCGGCGTCCTCGGTGCTCAAGCTGCACGGCACGCACCTGCAGCAGCTGGTGGCCGAGCTGGTCATGGACCTGGCCGGACCCGCCTCCGTCGCGACCGGTACGCCGGCCGAGCGCGTGGGCGCCGACGCGTGGGCGCGCCGATCCGCGCTCCAGTACCTCAACCAGCGCAAGGTCTCGATCTACGGCGGCGCCAACGAGATCCAGCGCACCATCATCGCCTCCAACGTGCTGGGACTCTGACATGGACCTGACTCTCTCTCCCGAGCAGACCGACCTCGGCGACGCCGTCGCCCGGATGCTGACCACCGCGTCCGACCCGTGGGCCGGGCTCGCCGAGATGGGCCTGCTCGGGCTCGACCTCGCCGAGGAGGACGGCGGCGCGGGCGGCTCGTTCGCCGACGTCCTCGTCGTGGCCCGGACGCTCGGCCGCGCGGGCGCCCGGACGCCGTACGTCGAGGGGGTGGTCGGAAGTCACCTCGTCCCGGGGACGGCGGGCCGGCTGGTCGTCCTCGCCCACGACGAGCCCGGCGGCCGCTGGCATCCCGGCGCCGGCGTCCGCGCCGAGCCCGGCGCCGACGGGACCACGTGGCACCTCTCCGGCACCAAGGAGCCGGTGCCGCACGGCGCCGCCGCCGACCATCTCGTCGTCTCGGCGACCGGGCCCGAAGGCCTCGCCCTCTTCCTCGTCGACCCGAGTGCCGTCGCGATCCACGCCTACGCGTCGCACGACCGCTCCCCGGTGGCCCGGGTCGAGCTGGAGCACACGCCAGCGACCCTCCTCGCCGCGCCCAAGCACGCGGACGACCTGCTCACCGCGGCGGGCGTCCGCGCCGTCACGGCGTACGGCGCCGAGGCGCTCGGCGCGATGGAGGAGGCGCTCGACCGGACGGTCGGCCACCTGCGGACCCGGCACCAGTTCGGCGTACCGCTGGCGTCGTTCCAGGCGCTCACCCACCGCGCCGCCGACGCCTACGTCGCGCTCGAGCTGGCCCGCAGCACCGTGCTCTACGGTGCCGCGTGCCTGACCGAGGGCGTCCTCGACCCGGCGGTCGCCTCCCGGATCAAGGTGCAGACCGGCCGGGCCGGGCGGCTGATCGGCCAGGAGGCCATCCAGCTGCACGGCGGCATCGGCATCACCGACGAGCACGGCATCGGCTATTTCACGGCCCGGCTCGAGGTCATCGAGCACCTTTGGGGGGACACCGGCTTCCACCTGCAGCGGCTCGCTGCCGGTCTCGGCGACCACGGCGCGGTCGAGCTGCTCCGCTGAGCGACCAGCACCACAGAAGGGCCCCGTTGCCGTTCGGCAGCGGGGCCCTTCTCGTGGGATGGGGGCAGGACCTCAGTCGGCGGGGACGACGTCCCCGGCGGACACGAACCGCTTCTCGGCGGCGCTCCAGGCGATCGGCTCGAAGCCGTTGACGCCGGCGGGGCGCTCGTTGGTGCTGAGCCAGTGGATTCCGTCGATCAGGATCGGCGAGGCGTAGTCCTGGTCGCGGGCGGCCTCGATGATGCCGAGCTGGCTGAGCCCGTCCTTCGAGTCGGCAGCTTGCTGGAGGGTGTTGACCAGGAGGTCGGCCTGGAGCCAGCCGGCGACGGTGATGGAGTTCGACGGGTCGTCGACATCTCCGAGGGCGGCCAGGTAGTCCTTGACCGCGGCGTCGTCCTTCATGGCCGGGTCGGCCGGGTCCTTGTAGTAGCGCAGGATCGTCACGCCGTCGGCTGCGTCACCGGCGGCGATGTACTCCGCGGCGTTGGCGCAGTTGCTGGCGGCGATGACCAGCTCCGGCTCGTAGCCGATCCGGCCTCGGGCGGTGTCGAATGCGCCACAGGTGCCGACCACGCCGGCGTGGTAGACGACGGTGGCACCGGCCTCCTTGAGCGCGGTTGCAGCCGCGTTCGGGTCGGTGTCGGAGGTGACCAGCTCGATGTCGAGGCCGGCGTCCTTCGCCGCCTCCTGGAAGGCCTCGCTCTGGGCCTTGCCGCTGGCGGTCTCGTTCTCCGCGACGCCGACCACGGCGTTCGGGACCTTCTCCTGGATCAGGTGCACGAGGACGGCGGTCTCGGCCGCGGCGGACGGCAGGAACTGCACGGTCCACGGGTAGGACTTCATGTCGAGGTATTTCGGGTCGCTCGAGCTCGGGTAGAGCAGCGGCACACAGGCGGCGTTCTGGTCGTCGGCCATCGCGCCGACCTGGCCGGCGCCGAAGGTGTTGAGGATGTCGACGTCCATCTTCTCGATGAACTGGGTGACATTGGCCTTCGCCTTGTCCGGCGAGAAGGCGTCGTCGAGGTACTCGATCTTGATCGGGACACCGTTGATCCCGCCCGCGTCGTTGGCGGCCTTGATCCGGGCCTTGAACCCGAGGCCGGAGACCTCGACGACTCCGGCGACCGGGCCTGAGAGCGGTGCGCTGTAGCCCAGGGTGATCTCGTCCTTGATCTCCTTCTTGACCGCAGCCGGGTCCGGGCAGTCGTCGAGGTTGACGCCTCCGGCCGAGCTGCTACCGCCGCCGTCGTCCGCGGCGCTGTTGCACGCGGTGAGCGCGAGGCAGAGGGCCAGTCCCGAGACGGCCGCGAGGGAGCGGGCTCGGGAACGCTTGAGTGCGGTCATTGCACTGCCTTTCTGGTTTCCGGTGTTCATGGAGCGAGGACGGGTCCGCGCTCGGGTTCTGCGGAGGAGACGACCGGCCCGGAGGGGGCCGGCGGCGCGGTGCGCGGCCGAGCCGCGCGCACCACGACGAACTTGTCCACCAGCGACCCGAGCGCGCCGGCGATGCCCGAGGGGGCGAGGAAGATGACCAGCAGCAGGATCACGGCGAAGAGCACCGCGGAGCCTTGGCCCTGTCCGATCGACGAGGCGTAGTAGGGGATGTAGACCACGCAGGCGGCACCGATGAGCGGACCGAAGATGGTCCGTTCGCCGCCGATCACCAGGCCGATGAGCAGCGTGATGCCGGCCATCAGCGTGAAGGAGCCCTCGGCGAACAGGGTGCCCATGTAGATCGCGAAGAGCGCGCCGGCCGCGCCGGTGATGCCGCCGGACAGGCCGAACATCAGCGTCTTGACGACCGCGATGTTGATCCCTGACGACGACGCGGCGATCTCGTTCTCCCGTACGGCGGCCATCGCCAGCCCGTAGCGGCTGCGGGTCAGGCAGTGGGTGGCATACAGGGTCAGGGCGAGCACGATGACGCCGAGCCAGTAGAGCCACTGGTCCTTCTCACCGAGCGTGAAGCCCGACCAGGCCGGCGGACGCATCGCGAGCCGCGGGATGTTCATGCCGCTGGACCCGCCGGTCAGCCCGTCGAAGCGGGCGACCAGCTCGGGGAAGGCGACGGCGAAGGCCAGCGTCACCATCGCCAGGTAGAGGCCCTTGATCCGCAGCGCGGGCAGGCCCACCAGCAGACCGGCGACCAGGCAGACCCCGAAGGCTGCGGGGATCGTGGCCCACGGCTCCCAGGCCTGGTGCACGACCAGGATGCCGGTGGTGAAGGCACCCAGGCCGAGGAAGGCGGAGTGCCCGACCGAGAGCAGGCCGACGTAGCCGGTGGCGAGGTTGAGGCCGGCGATCGCGACCGCGTAGATCATGAACCGGGTGACCTGCCCCTGCTCGAACGGCGCGAGACCACTGCCCCACAGCGCGGCGAGAGCAACGACGAGCACGACGGCGACGAGGATCGCGCGGTACGGCGTGGTGCCGCGCTCGATGACGACGGGGAGTTTCATACCCGCTCCAGACGACGGGCGCCGAAGAGGCCGGTGGGCTTCACCAGCAGGACGGCGACGATGACGACGAGGGCCGAGGTCAGCGACATCGAGCCGCCGAGGAAGGTGACGTAGCCGTTGACCATGGCGAGCCCGATGCCCAGCGCCAGGCCGCCGACGACGGCGCCCTTGATGCTGTCGAGCCCGCCGAGGAGGGCGGCGGCCGTCGCGAAGATCAGGACCGGGAACATGGCGGACAGGCCGAGCTGGCCCGGAGGCACGAGCGGCACCAGTAGCGGCCCTGCCAGGGCGCCGACCGCGGCCGACATGCCCCACGACAGGGTGAGCACCCGGCCGACGCGGACGCCGCACAGCGACGCCGAGTCCGGGTTGGTGGCCACCGCCCGCATCTGCAGGCCGATGCTGGTCTTGTTGAAGAAAAGGGTGAGCCCCGCGACGACGGCGGCCATGATCGCGACGATCAGGATCGTGTCGTAGTGCAGGCGGGCGCCGGCGATGTCGACGTAGGTGTCCTCACCGGTGGGCAGCATCCGTGGGAACGGCTTCTCGTCCGATCCCCAGATCCAGCCGCTGAGCCCGTTCAGCCCGGTGAACAAGGCGAGGCCGACGATGAGCACCGCCGTCTCGTCCCGCTTGCGCACCGGGCGGACCAGCCAGCGCTCGGCCAGCGCGCCCATCAGGAAGCCGATCAGGATGGCCGGGACGACCGCCAGCCAGATGTTGACGCCCTTGCCCGCCAGCCACCAGGTGACGTACGACGTGAAGAGTGCGAACTCGCCCTGGGCGAAGTTGATGGTGGACGAGCTGCGGAAGACCATCACCAGGCACAGCGCGATCAGCACGTAGACCGAGCCCGACGTGGTGCCCGCGAACAGTCGCGACAAGAAGATGTCCATGGGTTCCCTCCTCAGTAGCCCAGGTACGCGGCACGGATGCTGTTGTCGTCGCGGAAGGACTCCGCCGAGCCGCTCGCGCTGACCTCGCCGACCTCGAGCAGGTAGACCCGGGACGCGATCTCCAGTGCCAGCTCGGCGTTCTGCTCGACGAGGAGCAGCGCGGTGCCGAGCTCCCGGTTGACCTCGGCGAGCGTCACGAAGAGCTCCTGGACGACGACCGGCGCGAGGCCGAGGCTGATCTCGTCGCAGAGCAGGAGCCGGGGCCGGCTCATCATCGCCCGCGCCACGGCGAGCATCTGCTGCTCGCCGCCCGACAGGGTGCCGGCAACCTGGTCGCGCCGCTCGGCGAGCCGCGGGAACACGGTGAACCAGCGGTCGATGTCGGTGGCGACCTCGCCCTTGTCCTTGCGCGTGACCGCGCCGAGGCGCAGGTTGTCCATCACGGACAACGCAGTGAGCGTGCCACGCCCCTGCGGGACCAGGCTGACGCCCTTGGCGAGCATCACGTCAGGCCGGGCGTTGCGCACCGGCGCCCCGTCGACGAGCAGCTGGCCACGGGAGATCGGGAGCTGACCGGAGAGCGCGCTCAGCAGCGTGGACTTCCCGGCGCCGTTGGCGCCCAGGACGACGACGACCTCGCTCGGCTCGACGCTGACCGACACCTCGCGCAGGACGGTCAGGCCGCCGTACCCGGTGACCAGGTCGCGGGCCTCGAGGACCGCGTTCATGCCGCCCGCCCGAGGTACGCCGCGATCACCGCGGGGTCGCGCTGGACGTCGGTCGGGGCGCCGTCGGCGATCGTCGCGCCGTGGTCCATCGCCACGACGTGGTCGGAGACGCCCATCACCAGGCCCATGTGGTGCTCGACCAGCAGCGCGCTGAAGCCGAGCTCGTCGCGCAGCTCTCGGATCAGCCCGCCGAGCTCGGCGACCTCGGCATGGGTCAGCCCGCCGGCCGGCTCGTCGAGCAGCAGCAGCGTCGGCCGGCTGAGCAGCGCGCGGGCCAGCTCGACCCGCTTGAGGGTGCCGAACGGCAGGCCGCGCGCCGGGTGGTGGGCGACGTCGACGAGGTCGAAGCGCTCGAGGAGCGCCCAGGCCTCGGCCTCGATCGCCCGGGTGCGACGCAGCGCGCCCGGCCAGCCGACGAGCGACGGCAGCAGGTGGGGCACCGAGCGCGCATGGGCGCCGACGATGACGTTCTCGAGCACGGTCCGCGAGGGCCAGAGCGCGAGGTTCTGGAAGGTGCGGGCGACTCCGGCCCGGACCACCTGGTGCCGACGCAGCGCGAGCAGGTCGCGGCCGTCGTACGCGATGGTGCCGGCACTGGGCTGGTAGACCCGGGTCACGCAGTTGAACAGCGAGGTCTTGCCCGCACCGTTGGGCCCGATCAGCCCGCAGATCTCGTTGTCCCCGACCGAGAAGGTGACCTCGTCGAGTGCGGTGAGTCCCCCGAAGCGGAGTACGACGCCTTCCACCTTCAGCATCAGAGGTACCTTTCCTAGCCGAATCTTTAGCGTTCCTACGGACCCGAGAAGCCTGTGACCCCGATCACTGGATGGGGCGTTGGGGATGTTTATATCGGCGGCGAAGTCACTCCGTCAATAGAAGTAACCGTCCTCTTCTGTAACTTTCTCTATTGATATATCGTCGTCACACCGGCGGATCCCACCGCGCCGCGCGCGCGGCCCGAGCGCGCCCCGATCGAGTCCGGCTCCACTACCGTGTGCAGGCACCGCCCCGCGCCGGGACCGGGCTGGAAACGAGGAGAGATGAACCGCGAGACCGACGACGCCGAGCCGGAGGTGTCACCCCTCGGTACGGCGCTCGCCCTGCTCGGCGACATGTGGACGCTGCGGATCGTGATGCTCGTGTTCTCCGGGCGCCGCCGCTTCCAGGACATCCGCACCTCGCTGGCGATCTCCGACCCGGTGCTCTCGCGACGACTCACCTCGCTCATCGAGCACGGCATCCTGTTCACCCGGGAGTACCAGCAGAACCCACCCCGCAAGGAGTACCTGCTCACCGAGTCCGGCCGGGCGCTGTGGCCGGTCCTGGTCGCGCTGTGGGTCTGGGACCGGCGCTGGGCCGGGCACCAGCACCGTGACGCGCACATGCACCTGCGCCACCTGCCGTGCGGCCATCTCACCCGACCCGTCTTCGGCTGCGCGGTCTGCGGCGCGATCGGCGTCGGCATCCGCGACACGACCGGCCGCGTCGACGAGCGGCTGCACGTCGACACGCACCAGAAGCGCTCCCGGCGCTCCCCGTCGATGACCACGCCGATCGACGCGACCGGCGTGCTCGGCGACCGCTGGTCGACCTTCCTGCTCTCGGACGCGTTCACCGGCTCACGACGGTTCAACGACTTCCAGACCAAGCTGCAGATCTCACCGGTGACGCTCACCCAGCGGCTCAACCTGTTCGTCGAAGGCGGCCTGATGTCGCAGGACGCGATCGAGGGCAGCAAGCGCACGGAGTACCGGCTGACCCCCAAGGCCCTGGACTTCTGGGAGGTCACCACGACCATCAACCACTGGGCGCAACGCTGGGTGGCGACCGACGGTCACTCCGGCCTGTCGCTGACGCACACCACGTGCGGCGCGGAACTGGTCCCGCAGTACACCTGCAACGCCTGCAACGGTGTGATCGAGCGGGACCAGATCCGCTTCGAGGGCGCGATCAGCGACCTGTGAACCGCGCCGGGCGGCGCTCGAAGAAGGCCGCGACCCCCTCGCGGTGGTCCTCGGACTGCTCACACTCGGTGAGCGCCACGACGTGCGCCTGCAGGTGCTCGTCGCGGGTGCGCGACTGACCGTCGTTGATCAGCGCCTTGGCCCTGCGCAGCGCGAAGGGCGAGCCCGAGGACACGGCCAGCGCGAGCTCGCGCGCCGCCTGCGGCAGCCGCTCGGGCTCGACGACGTCGAGGACGAAGCCGATGTCGCGCGCCTGCTCGGCGCCGATGAACTCGCCCGAGAAGATGAGCCGCTTCGCCCACTGCGCGCCGATCAGTCGCGGTAGCACCCAGGTGCCGACGCCCTGGTCGGGGATCAGGCCGCGCTGCACGAAGATCCACGAGAAGCGGGCCTGCGTCGAGGCGATCCGGAAGTCGGCCTGGGTCGCGAACTCCACCGCGACGCCGGCGCAGGGCCCGTCCACCGCGGCGACCACCGGCTTCGTGCACGACCACAGGAACCAGTGCCGGCCGTCGGCGTGCTCGCCACGGTCCTCGGGCCGGGTCTCGGCCTCGACCTTCTCGAGCTGGCTGAGATCGGTGCCCGCGGAGAACTGGCCGGGTACGCCGGTCAGCACGATCGCGCGCACCCCCGGGTCGGCCTCTGCCCGGGCGACGCCGTCGCGGATCGCGTCGTACATCGCGTAGGAGAGGGCGTTGCGCTTCTCCGGGCGATCGATGGTGATCGTCGCGACGCCCTCGTCGACGTCGTAGTGGACGTGCTCGCTCATGCCTTCTCTCCCTGCTTCGCCACGAGGGTGAAGTGGACCCCGCACAGCTCGATGACCTCACCGGCGCGGGCCGGGTCGACCGCGACCAGGTCGACGGCGACCAGGCCGCGCGGACCCTCGCCCGAGGCGACGAAGCGGATCTCCTCGCCGGGCAGGCGCAGGACGGAGTCGGCCCCCGCCTCGAGGCCGAGCATCGTGGCCCAGTTCCGCGCCACAGTCGCCGGGTCGGGCGTGGCGATCGTGCACGCGACGATGTCGCCGCCGGGGCCCTGCGCCCGGTGCTCGAAGATGCCGGGCGCGAAGTGCCAGGTCCCCGCGGGCTCGACCTGGTCGAGCTCGGCGAGGGTGCCGAGGTGCTTGGGGTGCCACTGGCTGATCCGGTGGCCGTCGTACTCCTGGTGGATCACCGGCTCGACGCCGATCCCCGCGGCGGTGTCGACGACGCCCTGAAGGTCGGGCACCTGGACCACGGCCATGTAGCCGCCGTCGCCGTTGCGTCGGACCAGTTGCCCGAAGGACGACCCCGGGTCGAGGGGCGCGACGATCTCGACGAAGGTGTCGGCCAGCGTGAGCACCTCGTGCTCGAAGCCGAGCTTGGCCATCTCCTCCACGTCACGGACGCCGGGGCCGAAGCCGAGGGCGTCGCGCGCGCGGGTGAGCGCGGAGTCGAGGTCGGCGGTGATGAGGACGACCTGGCGCAGGCGGGGGTGGGACATCTACTGCTCCGTTCCGGCAGGGGTGGGCTGCAGCCGGGTGCGCAGCTCTCGCTTGAGGACCTTGCCGATCGGGTTGCGGGGCAGGGCGTCGACGATCTCGAGGCGCTCGGGCCACTTGAACTTCGCGACGTCAGCCGCGCGGACGACGGCGATCACGTCGTCGAGGGTCGGCGGCGGTGCGCCCGGGTCGGCAGGCACGACGTACACGCACAGCCGCTCGCCGAGGTCGGGGTCGGGCATGCCGACCGCCGCGACCTCCGCGATCCGCGGATCGGCGACGAGAAGGTTCTCGATCTCGGCGGCCGAGATCTTGAAGCCGCCGCGGATCACCAGGTCCTTGGCGCGGTCGACGTGCACCAGCAGGTCGGCGTTCTCGGCACTGATCTCGAAGACGTCGCCGGTGCAGAACCAGCCGTCCTCGTCGAAGCCTTCACCGCAGCGGCCCAGGTAGCCCGAGAAGATGGCTGGGCCCTGCAGCCTCAGCTCGCCGGCCCGACCGGGCGTGGTGATCTCCTCACCGGTGGTGAGGTCGACCAGGCGGCTGCGCATCGCGGCGGCGACGGCCGTGCGGTAGGGCATGCCGGGCACGCCGTACCTGGGAAACAGGCGGCCGCGCTGAGCGGGGTCGGGCACCGTCTCGGGCTCGGCGAAGAGCATGCCGCCCTCGTTGGAGCCGAACAGGTTGAGCACCTCCACGCCGCGACCGCGTTCCCAGGCGTCGATCATCCAGCCGGACAGGGGCGCCGAGCCGGACGAGACCGCCCGCAGGCTGGAGAGGTCGCGGGCCGGGGCGCCGTCGGAGACCAGCGCGTTGAGGACCGGCGGCGGCGCGCAGGTGTAGGTGACGCGGTGCCGCTCGACCTGCGCGCAGAAGGTCGCGATGTCGAAGGGGTGGTGCTGGACGAGCATCGTCCCGTTCAGCAGCCAGGGCAGGAACATCCCGGCCAGGCCGCCGCCGTTGACCATCGGGAACGGGTTGAGCAGGACGTCGTCGCCGGTCAGTCGCGGGGACTGCGAGCACGCGGTGCCGAGGACCTCCCAGTCGCCGTACCCACGGGGGACGCCCTTGGGCAGGCCCTCGGTCCCGGAGGTCCACACGATGGTGACCGGGTCGGCGGAGGTGAGGTCGAGGCCGGCGGCGTAGGCGTCGGCCGCCTCGCGTTGGGCCGGGGTGGGCGCGATGTCGTCGATGGTGACGACATCGGCGACCAGCTCGCGGGCCTCGGCTGCGAGCGGCCGGCCGACCGCCTGCTCCGCGGTCACGAAGACCTCGGCCCCGGCGAGGGTGCACATCCGCTCCAGCTCGTGGCGGCGGTACTGCACCGGGAACGGCGAGACCACCCCGCCCAGCCGGGCGATCGCGACCATGGCGACGGGGAGCTCGACGCAGTTGGGCAGCTGGACGGCGACGGTGGTGCCGCGTCGTACGCCGTGGGCGTGGAGGACGGCGGCCAGCGCGCGCACCTCCTCGGCCACCTCGGCCCAGGTCAGCTCGCGGGGCGCGCCCGGGACGAAGGTCGCGCGGTTGACGGCGTCGGCAAGGGCGGGGCGTCCGGGACTCTCCCGCGCCCAGCGCTCGACCAGCCCACTCCAGGTCACACCGGTCCACCAGCCGTCGGCGACGAATGCCGCGCGCCGGTCCTCGTCGTAGAGCTCCACACTCCGCAGTCTACGATCGGAGAAGCGGAACTACTAGATCGAAAGTGACAGAAATCTTGGCTGGTAGAGGCTATGGCGCTTCTTGGATTGATTTAGGTACGTTTTCGACAGCACCAGATGGGAGAGCCACATGACCGACGTACTCGTCGCGCCCACGCAGGCCGGCGTCGCCCGGGTGACCCTGAACCGGCCGGAGCGCCACAACGCGTGGACCGTGCCGATGCAGGCGGCGTACTTCGCAGCACTGGAACGGCTCGCCGCGGACCCGGAGGTCCGGGTGATCGTGGTGACCGGCGCCGGCGACACCTTCTGCCCAGGCGCGGACACCGAGGCGCTGAGCCGCTACTCCGAGACCGGTACGACCAACCCGGCGATGGCCCTCATCGAGCAGCCCGAGTGGTACCCGGCGCTCGTGCCGAAGCCGATCGTCGCTGCGATCAGCGGCATGTGCGCCGGCGTCGGGCTGGCCCAGGCGCTGCTCTGCGACCTGCGCATCGCCGCGCCCGACACCCGCTTCACCACCGCCTTCGCCAAGCGCGCGCTGCCGCCGATGCACGGCATGGTCCCCCTGCTCACCCGGGTCGCCGGCGACGCCGCGGCCGCCGAGCTGCTGCTCACCGCCCGCACCTTCGGCGGCGACGAGGCGCTGCGGCTCGGCGTCGTCACCTCGGTCAGCGACGAGCCGCTGGCGCGGGCGACCGAGCTGGCGGAGCGGATCGCGGCGACCTGTTCGCCGACCTCCCTGATGACGATGAAGCAGGCGCTGGCCGCGCCGTGGCTGCCCCGGATCGAGGAGGCCGTGACGAGCGTCGACGCGACGCTGGACGCCGTACTCGGCTCGGCGGAGTTCCGCGAGGGCCTCGACAGCCTGCTCGAACGACGTCCGCCGGCCTTCCCCGGCCTGCAGATCGACCCCACCCACTGAGACGAGGCACCACGATGACCACCTTCGACCACCTCCGGCTCCCCGTCGTCGCGGCGCCGATGTTCCTGATCTCCGGGCCCGACCTCGTCGTCGCCGCCTGCCGCTCGGGGGTGATCGGCTCGTTCCCGAGCCCGAACTGCCGCACCGTCGAGGACCTCGACACCTGGATGGGCACCATCACCGACCAGCTCGCCGGCACGGACAGCGCGCCGTGGGCCCTCAACCTGGTGACCCACCGCACCAACACCCGACTCGAGGACGACCTGCGCCTGGTCGCGGAGTACCAGCCCGCACTCGTGATCACCGCCCTCGGCTCCCCCATCCCCGCGATCGAGACGGTCAAGTCGTACGGCGGCACCGTCATCGCCGATGTCGTCAACATCAACCTGGCCCGCAAGGCCGTCGCCGCCGGAGCCGACGGCCTCGCCTGTGTCTCCGCCGGAGCCGGCGGCCACACCGGCATGATGTCGCCGTTCGCGTTCATCTCCGCCGTCCGCGACTTCTTCGACGGCCTGGTCACCGTCGGCGGCGGCATCACCGACGGGGCCGGCATCGCGGGTGCCGTCGCCGCCGGCGCGGACCTCGTCTACATGGGTACCCGCTTCCTCGCCACCTCCGAGAGCCTCGCCCCCGACGGCTACAAGCAGATGGTCGTCGACCACGGCCCCGACGACCTCGTCGTCACCGACGGCATCACCGGCACCCCGGCCTCCTGGCTGCGCCCGAGCCTGCTCGCCAACGGCATCGACCCCGACACCCTGGTCAAGCCCACCGCACGCGACTACGACTCCTCCTCCGGCAACGCCACCCGCTGGAAGGACCTGTGGGCCGCCGGCCAGGGCCTGCAGACCATCAGGTCGGTCGAGCCCGTGGCCGACGTCGTCGACCACCTCGTCAAGGAGTACGACGCCGCGGCCGGCCGGTTCACCCGGCTCACGTCGGCCTGACCAGCGGCCCGGGAACCGCCAAGGGGTGGACCGGCGATCCCGGTCCACCCCCTGGTTCGTCGGTCTGTGTGAGCTCAGAGCCCGATCGCCTCGGCGGCCTCGTCAGCAGTCCGCCAGCGCCGCAGCTCGTCTCCGGCCGCCCAGGTCGAGTGCGTGCCACTGGAGATGCGCTCGGGCAGCTTGAGCTTGCACACCGGCCCGTCCCCGACCCGCGCCGCGTCGAAGACCAGGCAGAACGAGGCGTCCTGGTTCATGTCGGTGGTGAGCGTGACGAGATACCCGTCGTCCTCAGCGGTGGACCCGACCCGCGGGGCCATGGCGGTCTCGCTGCCGTAGACGCCGTCGCCGAACCCGTACCGCTCCTCCGTGCCGTCGCGCAGGTCGTGCCGCACCAGCCCGTCGAAGAGGAACCAGCCGGGCTTGCCGGTGGCGGCGTAGGCGTAGCGGTAGTCGGTGCCGGTGAAGGCGCCGTTCATCATGCCGAACTCGGTGATGGTCTCGCTGAGGGGCTCCTCCTTGACCAGGCCCGTGCGCAGGTTGAGGCGCCAGCGGTGCAGGCGTGCCTGCAGGCGGTCGAGGGCGAGGAAGCGGAAGGCGCGCTCCCAGCGGTCGCCGCCGATGTCCTTGGGCTCGGGGTCGCCCTGGAAGAAGCCGTCGAGGACGATCTCGTCGCCGTCCTCGTAGGCGTTCACGAAATGCAGGACGTAGGTCGACTCCGCCTCGAACCAGCGGATCTGCGAGGTGTCGCCGCGGCGCGGAATGACACCGAAGCGCGACGGCAGGTCGCGGTGGAAGCGGGGGGCGTGCACCCCCTGCTTGAGCAGGTCCTCGTCCCAGAACAGCGGGAAGTCGTTGAGGATCGCGTAGTTCTCCGTGAACGCCATGTCGTGCGGGAGCCGTGCCCCGGGCAAAGGTACGTCGACGTAGTGGACCAGGTCGTTGTTGTCGTCGACGACGCCGTACTTCATGTACGGCGCCTCCTTGCTGTAGTTGAAGAACAGCATCTCGCCGGTGCGCTCGTCGACCTTCGGGTGAGCGGAGACGCCCCAGTCGAACGGGAAGTGGCCCTTCCAGCTCTCCTTGCCGAGCGTCTGCAGCGAGAACGGGTCCATCCGGTACAGGTCGCCGCACTGATAGAAGCTGGTGAGCGCGACGCCGCGGTGGACGACGACGTCGGTGCTGGAGGCGTCCTTCATCCGCTGCCGTGCGCCCCAGCCGTCCTGACGCTCGGAGATCACCGGCGGCTCGGAGATGCCGGCCCACAGCGCGCGGCCGGAGTCGAGCTCGGCCTGCAGCCCGTCGGTGCGGATGAACCGGTTGCGGTAGAAGGCCTTGCCGTCGCGGAACCCGACGACGTGGACCATCCCGTCGCCGTCGAACGGGTGGTAGAACTTCTTGGCCGGGTGCACCGGGTTCTCGGTGTTGCGCAGGTAGACGCCGTCGAGGTCCGTCGGGATCTCGCCCTCCACCACCTCGAGGTCGTCGGTGCTCCACTCGTTGGTCTGCGGCCTCCAGGGACCGGTCCGGTACGGGTGGTCGTCGTCCTCCGGCAGCGTGGACAGGACCCGGCCGATCAGCTCGACATTCACAGGGGTGCTTCCTCTCGGGGAGTAGGGGTCAGCTCGCGGTGACGACGAGGCTGACGGTGGTGGCGGTCGAACCGCCGAAGTTGAGCGTGGCCACGGTGTCGGCGCCCTCGACCTGGTAGTCGCCGGCAGTGCCGCTGACCTGCTTGCCCGCGTCGAGCAGCATCCGTACGCCGGACGCCCCGACCGGGTGTCCACCGCCGATCAGGCCGCCGCTCGGATTGATGGGGAGCCGGCCGCCGAGCTCGATGTCGCCGTTCTCGACGGCCTTCCAGGACTCGCCGGGCTCGGTCAGACCGATGTGGTCGATGGCGATGTACTCGCTGGGCGTGAAGCAGTCGTGGGTCTCGAGGGCGTCGACGTCGTCGAGGCGCACCTGCGCGCGGTCGAACGCCGAGAGCACGGCCTGGCGCAGGTGCGGCATGACGTAGGGCTGACCGGACGCGCGCTCCAGCTTCTGCTGAATGTCGAGGCCGACGGTGGTGTGCCCCCAGCCGGCGATCCGGGCGATCGGCCGCAGGTCCGGGTTGCGGGCCAGGAAGGCGTCGGACACCAGGACGACGCCCGCGCCGCCGTCGGTGATCTGGCTGCAGTCGAAGCGGCGTACGCGACCCTCGACCGACGGGTTGTTGGCGGGGTCACCGGCCGGGCCGAGGTCGGGGACGTCCCAGCCGCGGGTCTGGGCGTTGGGGTTGCGGCGCGCGTTGGCGAAGTTGATCTCGGCGATCCGCGAGAGATGCGCCTGGTCGATGCCGTAGCGGGCGTCGTACTCGTCGATGACCTTGTCGAACATGTAGGGCCACATGAACGTGGCGTCGGCGCCCTCGTGCCCGGTCCACGCAGCCGCGCCGAGGTGCCGCGCGGCCTCGTCGCCGCCGACGGTCTTCTCCAGCTCGAGACCGAGGACCAGCGCGACGTCGTAGTTGCCGGCGCGCAGGTCGGCCATCGCGCCGAGCACCGCGATGCTGCCGGACGCGCAGGCCGCCTCGTGCCGCGCGGCGGGGACGCCCCACAGGCCGGCGTTGACGGTCGCGGGCATCGCACCGAGGTGGCCCTGGTGGGTGAAGAGCTGGCCGAACGCGTTGCCGACGTGGATCACGCCGATCTGCTCGGCATCGACGCCGGCCGCGGCGAGGGTCGCGTCGACGACCTCGGAGGCCAGGTCGGCGAAGTCCTTGCCCTCGCGGTGCAGGTTGCGCGCGAAGTCCGACTGATAGCCGCCCAGCACCCACACGTCCGTCGTCCGCAGGCTCATCCGCCTCATCTCCTCACGTCTTTGCGCAGGGCGCTTGCCACAGCGTCCCGTTCACACTACAACTAACAGAGGTTCTAGGGAAGAAGCCTCCCGGAACCGCCCGACTTCGCCATGAATCGCCGTGAGAGGACAACCGAACGTGAACGGATCGACGCAGCCCGAGGACGTCTGGGCCGACCAGGTCGCCGTCGTGACCGGCGGCGGGAAGGGCCTGGGCCGCGCGTTCGCCCTCGACCTCGCCCGCCGCGGCGCACGCGTGGTCGTCAACAACCGCAACCGCCAGGTCGACGCCGACGGCCGCGGCCCGGCCGACCACGTGGTCGCCGAGATCACCGCCGCCGGAGGCACGGCGATCGCCCACCACGGCGCGGTCGAGGACCCGGAGTCGGCACGCTCCATGGTCGCCCTCGCACTCGACACTTGGGGCCGCCTCGACAGCGTGATCACCAGTGCCGGCATCAGCAACCCGCAGATGTTCCACAAGACGACGCCGGAGAACTTCCGGCAGGTGCTCGACGTCAACGTGCTCGGCACGGTGCTCGTCACCGCCGAGGCCGCGCGGGTCATGCGCGAGGCCGGCCGCGGCCGGATCCTGATGGTCGCCTCGACCGCCGGGCTGCACGGCGAGACCACCGTGTCGGCGTACGCCGCGAGCAAGGGCGCCGTCATCGCGCTGGCCAAGACCGCGGCCACCGAGGGCGGCGCGAAGGGCGTCCACACGAACGTGCTGCTCCCCTACGCCACGACGCAGATGACCGAGACCAACATGGACGAGCGCTACGCCGACCTGCTCACGTCCGAGAAGGTCGCGCCGGTCGCCACCGCGCTCGTCGACCCGCGCTGCGTGCTCAACGGCACCACCATGGTCGCCGGCGCCGACGGCATCCGGATCGGCGAGACGTCCGAGGGCGCGACCGTGCGCTTCCCCGGCACCGAGATCGCACCCGACGAGCTCGTCGCGCTCGTCGAGCGGAGCCGAGCCGGCGAACGGCGCACGTTCCCCGAGGCACAGGCCGCCTTCCAGGACTTCGCCGCCGACCTCGTCTGACCGCGAAACCCCCATCCCACCGAAGGAAACCCGTACATGTCCTACCCCTGGGGCGATCTCGCCCTCAACCTCGCAGTCAGCGCCGGCGCCGTCGTCGCCGTCATGGCGATCGTCATGGCCGTCGCGTGCCTCATCAGGAACCAGTCGATCATCGACATCGTCTGGGGGCCGGGCTTCGTCGTCGTCGCGGCGGTCAGCTATCTCGTCTCCGCCGGCTCGGACGGCGACGACACCCGCCGGCTCGTCGTCCTGCTGCTGACGGCGATCTGGGGCCTTCGCCTCGGCTTCTACATCGGCAGGCGCAACCTCGGCCACGGCGAGGACCCCCGCTACACCGCGCTGATGCGCCACCGGGAGGGCAACCTCGTGGTGTTCCTGGTGCGCAAGATCTACGGCCTGCAGGGCGTGCTCATGTGGCTGGTCTCGCTGCCCGTGCAGGTCGCGATGTACGAGGACACCGCGCTCGGCGTGCTCGGCGTCGTCGCGATCGCGCTCTGGATGGTCGGGTTCGGCTTCGAGTCGATCGGCGACTGGCAGCTCACCCGGTTCAAGGCCGACCCGGCCAACAAGGGCAAGGTGATGGACCGCGGCCTGTGGGCGTGGACCCGGCACCCCAACTACTTCGGGGACTCCTGCGTGTGGACGGCGCTCTGGCTGCTCTCGCTCGGCCACCCGATCGGCTTGGCCACCGTGCTGTCGCCGGTGATCATGACCGTCCTGCTGCTGCGCTACAGCGGCAAGGCCCTGCTGGAGCGGCGGATGCTGCGCAGCAAGGGCGACGCCTATGCTGCGTACCTCGAGAGCACGAGCGGCTTCTTCCCGATGCCGCCGCGCCGGGTCCGGGCCGGCTGATGCGCACGAGGTCCAAGCTCGCCGGGCTCCTCGACCTCACCGAGGTCGGGGAGCTGCGGTGGACCACCGCGTCCGACAACCTCGGCCTGCCGCAGCTCTTCGGCGGCCAGCTCGTCGGGCAGACGCTCGTCGCGGCCGGGCGGGCGCTCGGCGACGACAAGACGATCCACTCGTCGTACACCTCGTTCCTGCGGGCCGGACGGCACGACGAGCCGCTCACCCTCAGCGCCGACGTGGTGCGAGCCGGCCGCCAGCAGGCGACGATCCGGGTCGAGGTGCTGCAGGGCGAGCGTCTCCTCTGCGTCTCGACCGTCACCGGCGGCGTCGTCGACGACGGCATCGCGCACCAGCGCCCGGCCCCGCAGACCCGGGCACCCCACGACTCACCGCCGTTCGCCGAGCTGGCCGAGGCCGACGGCGGCCTGAGCTCCATGTGGGACGGCATGGACGGCGTCGAGGTCCGGGTCGGCGACGTCGACCCCACCGCCCGCGTCGCGCACTCGGCCGCGCCGCCGATCCACGTGTGGATGCGCGCGGCCGAGGAGCTGCCCGACGACCGGCTGTTCCACATCGCCGCCGCGGGCTACCAGAGCGACCTGATGCTGATGTCGACCGCGGTCACCCCCCAGGGCCTCGCCGTCGGCATGGAGAACACCTTCGCCCGCGACTGGTGGGCGGTCTCGCTGGACCACGCGATGTGGTTCCAGGGCGAGTTCCGCGCCGACGACTGGCTGATGTGGGAGCACGTCACGCCGATGGCGCACGCCTCCCGCGCACTGGTCCAGGCGACCGCGTTCACCGCCGACGGCGCAGCGGTCTGCCACGTGACGCAGCAGGCGCTGCTGCGCCGTCAGGCGTAGTCGGCCCGGAAAGGCGTGGCGAGCGGCCGGGTCAGAACTCCTGGCTCGGCCGCGACCACGTGCGGCAGGCCGTTGATCACCTGGCCGGCGAGGCCGTACTGCTCCGCGCCCATCCGGCTCGAGTCGTCGGGGTGCTTGACCAGGTCGACGGCGATCCGGACGCCGGGGTGCCCGGTGACCCGGACCTGCCACAGCGGCGGCTCGGCGTCGTCGAGGTGGCTGCGGTCGACGTACCAGTGGATCGACATGGTCAGCCGCCGCTCACCATCGACGATCGCGTGCCAGCGCCAGTTGGTGTGGCCGATGGTGCCGGCCGGGATGACGCCGGCGGGGACCTCGAGGTCGCGGGTCGTCGCATGGACGAGGTGGTCGGACTCGACCCGGTCGAGGGTCATCCCGAGCCGGCGGGCGACCGCGGCGAGCGTCTCCTCGTACATCCCGTTGAGTGAGGAGACCGGGCCCCACGACAGGTCGTTCGGGTCGACGGCGGCCGGGTCGGCGCCGAAGCCCAGCGCGTCGAAGAGGTACGCCGGGTCGCGCACCTCCGAGGCGTCGGCGGCCTCGACGATCTCGATGTGGTCGACCGACAGGCACACGCTGGTGGCCACCGTCGCGATCTGCTCGGCGATGAAGCCCGGGTTGAGGCCGGCGCCCATGAGGGAGGTGCCACCCCTCTTGCAGGCGTCCTCCAGCCGCCCCAGCCGCTCACCGCCCCAGTGCTCGGGATGGCTGTAGCCGTTGATGCTGATGACGTTGCTGCCCGACTCGAGGATCCGGACCAGGTCGTCGTCGTGGCTGCCGTAGGGGCCGAGCCGGCCAGCGTGCACCACGACGTCGGCCCCGAGCGCGAGGATCTCATCGACGTCGTTCGTCGCCAGGACGCCCGTGGGCGGGCGGTTGGCGAGCTCGCCGGCGTCGCGGCCGACCTTGCTCGCGCCGTAGACGTAGACGCCGACGACGTCGACGCCCGGGTGGTCGATCATCGAGCGCAGCGCGGCCTTGCCCATCGCGCCGGTCGCCCACTGCACCACGCGGTAGGTCATCGGGCCGTCCGCTCCACGACCATGGCCATCGAGACGCCGAGCGCGGCCGGGATGACCAGCAGGCCGTAGCGGCCGTCGCGGCGGGCGAGCAGGTCGAGCGCGTTGGCGAGGATGATCCCGCCGCTCGCGCCGAGCGGGTGGCCGACGGCGACCGCGCCCCCCTCGATGTTGACCCGCTCCGGGTCGAGCCCGAGCTCGCGGACCAGCAGCAGCGGCGTGACCGAGAACGACTCGTTGAGCTCGGCGACGTCGACGTCGCTCGCCGTGATCCCGGCGCGCTTGAGGGCGAGTCGGGCGGCCTCGACGGTGCCGTCGAGACCGGGCGAGCGGACGGCCGTGTGGGCCCAGCTGACGATCCGGCCGACCGGTGCCCGGCCCAGCAGGTCGGCGGCGCGCTCGGAGCCGATCACCGCGGCGGAGGCACCGTCGCACAGCTGCGGCGCCGTCGCCACGGTGTGCAGGCCCTCGGCGGGACGGGTGAATCCGGGGAACCGGCGCTCCACCCGCGCCCACAACGGGTCCTCGCCGAACAGGGGGGACAGCTCGGCGAGGCCGGCGAGCGTCGTACCGGCTCGGGCCCCCTCGTCGCGGTCGAGCAGGGCCACGCCGTCCTGCCGGACGGGGACGACGTGGCGGCCCGGCCCGGCCACGGCCGCGCGCTCGTGGGAGCGCACCGCCCAGGCATCGAGCTCGGTGCGGGTGAAGCCGTGCTTGGCCGCGGTCAGGTCGGCGGAGACGCCGATCGTGACGAAGCCGGTGAGCTCGCCGAGGTCGTCGTCGAGCGCGAACGCCGGACGGTCGCTGAACATCGGCACCCGCGACATCGACTCCGCGCCCCCGGCCACCACCAGCTCGGCCATCCCGGCCCGGACCTGCGCGGCGCCGGTGGCGAGCGCGTCGAGCCCCGACGTGCACATCCGGGAGACCATGCCGGCGGGCGTGGTGTCGGGCCAGCCGGCCTTCATCACCGCCAGGCGAGGCACGTCGGCCGCCTGCTCGCCGTGGATCGTGCTCACGCCCGCGACGACGTCGTCGACGCTCTCGGGCGGCAGGCCACGGTCGGCGAGCTCGGTGAGCAGGCCGGCGAACAGCTCGTACGCCGGCACGCCGGCGAGGGTGCCGCCGTCCTTGCGGACCCGGCCGCGCGGGGTGCGGACGGCGTCGTACACGAGGGCCTCGGTCATCGAGCCCCCTCCTTCCGCAGCTCGCGCTTGAGCAGCTTGCCGACCGGGTTGCGCGGTAGCGAGTCGCGCACCTCCAGCCGCTCGGGCAGCTTGTAGCTGGCGATCTTGTGGCCGCGCAGGAACGCGACGAGCTCGTCGAGCTCGAGCGTCGTCCCGGGCCGCAGCGCCACCACCGCGGCGACGCGCTCGCCCAGCATCTCGTCGGGATCGCCGATGATCGCGACCTCGGCGACCGCGGGGTGCTGCGCGATGAGGCCCTCGAGCTCGGCGGGCGCGATGTTCATGCCGCCGCGGATCACCATGTCCTTGGAGCGGTCGACGTACTTGAGGAACTGGTCGTCGTCGCCGGCGATCTCGAAGATGTCGCCGGTCCTCAGCAGGTCGTCGTCGTCGAGCAGGTCGCCGAGGCGGGCGCCGCCGACGTACCCGGCGAAGAGCTGGGGTCCCCCGATCAGCAGCTCGCCCGGGCGGCCGGGCTCGGTGACCTCCTCACCGGTGGCCTGGTCGACCAGCTTGACCCGGGTCCACTCGGCCGCGTTGCCGGTCCAGGACGTGCCGTGGTGGCCGTAGCGGGGGAAGTACTGCGCGCGGTCGTCGGGGTCGGGGAAGTCCTCGAGGCTCGAGAGCAGGCAGATGCCCTCGTTGGAGCCGAAGAAGTTGATGATCCCGATCCCGTGCCGCTCCTGCCAGCCGCGCACCATCGCCGGCTGCAGCGGCGCCGAGCCGGAGCCGATCCGGGTCACGCTGGACAGGTCGATCCTGGCCAGCAGCTCCTCGTTGTTGAGGAGCGTCCAGAGCAGCGCGGGAGGAGCGAGCGTGTAGGTGACCCGCTCCTGCGCGATCTGCGCGAAGAAGGTCGCCATGTCGAACGGGTGGTGCTGGATCATCGTCGCGCCGGTGCGCAGCCAGGGCAGCAGCATCCCGTTGATGCCGGCCATGTTGATGATCGGGAAGGTGTTGAGGAGGACGTCGTCCTCGACGATCCGCGGCGCGTCGACCGTGCACCAGGAGAACAGCATCCAGTCGTAGTGGGCCCGCATCACGCCCTTCGGCGCACTCTCCGTGCCCGAGGTCCAGCAGATCGTCGCCAGCCGGTTGGGGTCGCTCGGGTGCTGCTCCCGATGGACTGCCACGGCCTGACGGTCGTCCTGCGTCGCCTCCTGGGGTACGACGACCAACGCGCCCTCGACACGGCTCGCGGCGGAGAGCTCGGCGCCGTACGCGATGACGGCGGTGAGGCTCGGGATCCGCCCCATCGCCTCGACGGCCTCCGCAGCCATCCCCCGCTCGCCGAAGCGCTCGGCGGTGATCAGCACCTTCATGCCGGCCGCGGTCGCCATGGTGACGACCTCGTGCTCGCGGTACTGCATCGCCAGCGGCGACACCGCCGCGCCGAGCGTCCAGGCCGCGAGGTAGACCTCGGCCAGCTCCGCGGTGTTGGGCAGCTGCACCCCCACCACGTCCCCTGCCGTGACCCCGAGCTCGAGCAGTCGCGCCGCCAGGTGGGTGACCTCGCCGTCCAGGTCCCGCCAGGTCAGCCGCCGCGGACTCGAGCCGACGAGCGCCTCGCGGTTGGCGGGATCGACGATCGCCAGGTGGTCCGGGTTGGCCGCCACCCGGGTCCGGAACAGGCCGTCTCCGGTCTCGTCGGTCCACCAACCCCGGGAGACGAACTCCTCGACCCGCTCCTGCGGGTGGAGGCCCTTGACGACGGTCACGCTCACGTTGGTCGCTCTCCTCGGTCGGGCCGACGAGCGGCCGCGGAACTGTGTGAGGCACGTTACTGCAACAAACAGAGTTACTCAACGACTCCCCGGAGCACCGCTGGCCGTATCCTGCTCCGGTGCCCGCCGCCCCTCCCGCGGACCACTCGGTCCCACCCTCCCGGCCCGGCTCGAACTCACTGTCCCGTGGCTTCGGCCTGCTCGGCGACGAGTGGTCGCTGTTCCTGCTCCGCCTCGCCCTGCTGGGGCGCAGCAAGTACTCCGAGTTCCGCGCCCAGCTGCCCATCTCGCACGCCGTGCTCACCAACCGGCTCGACACCCTCGTGCGCGAGGGGCTGATCGAGAAGCGGATGTACTCCGAACACCCGCCACGGTCCGAGTACGTCCTCACCGAGCAGGGCCGCTCGACCTGGCCGATCCTGACCGCGATCTGGGGCTGGGAGCTGGCCTGGGTCTCCCACCACTCGTACGAGACACCGCCGATGCACCACCGGGCCTGCGGCAAGGACTTCGCCCCGGTGCTGACCTGCGCCCACTGCCACCAGCCGGTCACGGCTCGGGACCTGCGGGCGACCTGGGGCCCGACGGGCGGATGGCGTGAGTCCGTGCCCGAGACGACGACCCGGCGGCGCTCGGGCTCGCGCGGCACGGCGGTCGACCACAGCTTCTACCCGGACACGATGGCGGTCTTCGGCAACCGCTGGTCCTCGGCGCTCGTCGGCGCGGCATTCCTGCGCGTGCACCGGTTCACCGACTTCCAGACACTGCTCGGCGTCCCGCCGGGGCTGCTCGCCGACCGGCTCAGCGCACTGTGCGAGCGAGGCATCCTCGAGCAGGTCCGTACGGCGACCCGTCCCGACTGGGCGGAGTACCGGCTCACCGAGAAGGGTCTCGCCGTCTTCCCGGTCATCGCGACCACCATCGAGTGGTCCGAGCGGTGGGTGGGATCGCCCGACGGCCCCGCGATCGAGATGACGCATCCCGCGTGCGGCAGTGCCTTCCACGGGATCCTCGCCTGCGACCAGTGCGGCGAGACGCTGACCGGCGCGCAGATCGAGCTGGGCCAGGTCGACCCGGCCGCGAGCCCGGGAGCCTGAGACGCTTCTAGGGGACCAGGTACGCGATCGTCTCGGCCACGCACATCGCCTGCCCGGCCTCGCTCTCGACGGTGACGGTCGTGCGCACCTGCACACCACCACCGAGAGGCTCGACCGCGGTCACCTCGACGCCCGCCCGCACCCGGGCGCCCGGCGTCAGCGGCGCCGGGAAGCGGACCCGGTCGCAGCCGTAGTTGACGCCCATCGAGAAGCCGCGGAAGTCGTGCACCTGCGCGCTGAGCAGCGGGACCAGGGTGAGCGCCAGGTGGTCCGTCGTACCGGTGGCAGCGGCGAAGCGGTCGAGCCGGTCCTGGTCGACGACGACCCAACCGGAGTGGCCGAGGTGCTCGCCGACGGCACCGGCGAGCTCCTCGACGGTCCTGAAGACCCGCGTGCTCAGCGGACCCGCACCTCGACGCCGCTCAGCCGTACGGCGCGCGGCGCGACGCCCGGCGCCGCAGCCAGGTCGACCGCGGTGAAGGTCTTGCGCTCGCCAGCGACGAAGCGGACGGTCCGCGAGCCGAGCCGGAGCTGCGTCGTACCGTCGACCACCTCGAGAGGCACGTCGAACAGCGCGCTCCACCGCTCGGCCTGGGCGCGCGGGTCGGGCGAGGAGACCTCGACGGCGAGCACGTCGACAACCTGGGGCGCCTCCGGCTCGGGCACCTCGATCGCGTCCCAGAACCAGACGTCGGGGTCGGCGATTCCGTCGAGCTCGACGAGCAGGCCCATGTCGGCGGGGTGCAGCTGGGCGACCCGGTGGCCGTCGACCGGCAGGTCCGCGACCAGCCGGATGCCGAGCCGCTCGGCCGCGGCGATCCGCTCGTCGACGTCGGAGACCTGGATCGAGAGGCAGTAGCCGCCCGGCCCGCCCTTGGCCAGCCAGTGCGCGATCGAGACGTCGTCGTGCAGCGGCGCGACCAGCTCGAGGTGGGCCACCGGCCCGACCCGGACGGTGTGGTCGGCCAGTCCGATGTCGGCGAGCATCGGGTCCTCGAAGCCCTGGCCCAGGCCGAGCTCCTCGCGGAGCTCCTTCGCGGCCACCTCGATGTCCGCCACGCCCAGCACGACTTGGCGCAGGATCGCCCAGTGCGTCATCCGACACTCCTCTCGCGCCCGGCCCACCACGGGGCCCGCAGCTCTCTCTTGAGCACCTTCCCCGACGGGTTGCGGGGCAGTGCGTCGACGACCTCGACCGCGGTCGGACACTTGTAGTGGGCCAGCCGCTCGCGGGTGAACGCGATCAGCTCGGCGTCGTCGATGCTCGCCCCCGCCCGGGGCACGACGACCGCGAGCGGCGTCTCGCCCCAGGTGTCGGAGGGGATGCCGATCACCGCGACCTCCTGGACCGCGGGGTGCGCCATGATCGCGTTCTCCACCTCGGCCGGGTAGATGTTCTCGCCGCCCGACATGAGCAGGTCCTTGATCCGGTCCATGATGAAGACGTAGCCGTCCTCGTCGAGGTAGCCCGCGTCACCGGTGCGGAACCAGCCGTCGGGCCAGAACGCGGCGGCCGTCTCGTCGGGTCTGCGCCAGTATCCGGCCGTCACCGACGGGCCGCGCGCGCAGATCTCCCCGACCGAGCCGGTCGGCAGGTCCGCGCCGGTGTCCGGGTCGACGATCCGCAGCTCGATGCCCGGGACCGCACGCCCGGCCGAACGGAGCTTGCTGTCGGCACCGACGACGTGGTCGGCCGGCGCGAGCACGGTCGTCACGCCGATGGTCTCGGTCAGGCCGTAGCTCTGTGCCAGGTCCGCGCCGAAGACCCTCTGCGCGCCGACCATCACGGTCTCTGAGATCGGCGACCCGCCGTAGACGACGCAGCGGACACTGGAGTAGTCGGCTGCCGAAGCCTCCGGGCTGCTGATGAACAGCTGCATCAGCGTCGGCACCATGATCACGTGGGTGGCCCGGTGCCCGACCAGCTGGCCGAGGATGTTCTGCGGCGTCACCTCGGTGAACTGCACGATCCGGCCACCGGCGTTGAGTGCGAGCAGCGACCACCCGCCCGCCGCGACGTGGTAGTACGGCGTCGGCACGAGGCTGACGGCGTCGCGGCCGGCGTCGAACTGCGCACTGAACGCCTCGACCGCCCAGAGCATGCTCGCCACCGTCGTCATCACACCCTTCGGGCGCCCGGTGGTGCCCGACGAGTAGATCAGCGTGAGCAGGCCGTCACCGGTCACCTCGCGGTGCGGGTCGCTCTCACCGTGGCGGGCGATCCAGGCCTCGAACGTGTCCCAGCCGGGCCGGGCCGTCGCCGTGGCATCGCCCTGGGCGAAGACGAGGCGGTGGCCGTCGTACGTCGGGGGGACGAGGTCGGCGAGGTGCTCCTCGGCGACCAGGACGGCAGGGGCGGCATCCCCGAGGATCCACTCGATCTCGCCGGCGGAGAGCCGGAAGTTGAGCGGAACCAGCGCGACGCCGGCCTTGGCCGCGCCGAAGAACAGCTCCCAGTACTCCGTGGCGTTGCGGGCGAGGTACGCGACGCGGTCGCCCTCGACCAGGCCGAGCTCGACCAGGCCGGCGGCGACCCGGCTGGATCGGGTGTCCAGCTCACCGAAGGTCACCGAACGGCCCTCACCGACGACCGCGGGGGCGTCCGGGTGCGCGGCCGCGGCCCGGCGGACCATGTCCGCGATCGACGCCGTCTGCCCGGTCATCCGCTCAGCCCGCCAGGCCCGTGACGCGGCGCAGCGTGGCGATCAGCGCCTGCCGCTCCTCGGGCGTCTCGCGGGTGGCCTCGGTGCGGTGGGTCTCGCGGGGACGGCGGTCGTGCCAGAACAGGCCCGAGCTGCGCGCCGGCTCGTCCGCCGAGGCCAGCCACACCGCCGTGTCCGCACCCTGGCCGGCCGTCCGCAGCACGTCGCCGAAACGACGTACGAAGCTGGCCATCGAGTCGCTCTCGAGCAGGCCGGGCGTCGACGCCCAACCCGGGTGGGCGACGTGGCAGACCACGCCCTCGTCGGCCAGCTGGGCGGCACGCTCCTCGGTGAGGATGATCTGCGCGCGCTTGGTGCGCGAGTAGACGGCCTTCGGCTCGAAGACCTCGATCTCACCGGTGAGGTCGCCGAGGTCGATGCGCTGGCTGTACGCACCGCCCGAGGTCATCTCGATGATCCGGGCCGGCGCCGAGGCGATGATCCGGTCGAGGAGCAGCTCGGTGAGCAGGTAGGGCCCGATCATGTTGGTCGCCCAGGTCAGCTCGTGCCCGTCGACCGACTCGAGCCGCTCGTCCTGCATGCCCCCCGCGTTGTTGACCAGGACGTCGATGCGAGGGAGACGCTCCAGCAGCTCGGCCGCGGCGGCGCGGACGGAGGCGAGCGACGCGAGGTCGCAGGCGACGGCCTCGACCGCGCCGTTGGCTGCGGCCGCCTGGATCTCGCGCGCGGCGGCCTCGGTCCGCACCCGGTCCCGGCCCATCACCACCACGTGCGCGCCGAGCCGGGCCAGCTCCTCCGCGGCGGCACGCCCCAGCCCGGCCGTGGATCCGGTGACCACCACGGTCCTGCCCGCGACGTTCGTCATGTCGGCGTCGTCCCAGGTCGGGCGCCGCCGCTCGTACCCGAGCCGGCTGAATCCGATCGTGTCGTCGGCCGCCACCTCGGCGTCGAGCTGCAGGTTGTCCATCGGTGCTCCATCCGTCTCGCGTGGCGATGTGGTAGCCATTACTATCGCAAACAGAGTTAGTGGTCAACGACCCCCGAGAGGTGCCCGATGAGCCCCACCGACGCCCGCCGCATGGCGACATTGCTGGACAAGCAGGAGATCCAGGAGGTGGTCGTCCGCTACATGCGGGGCATCGACCGCGGCGACCTCGCGACCGTCGCCGACTGCTACCTGCCGGGAGCCACCGAGGACCACGGCGGCCTGTTCGTCGGCCCGGCGAGCGACTACCTCGCCTCGGTCGCCGACGCCCTCACGCACCCCCGTGCGGTGACGACCCACCTCACCACCAACATCCTCGTCGAGCTCGACCCGGACGACGCCGACACCGCACGAGTCGAGTCGTACGTCCTCGCCTTCGCACGCGTACGTCGCCCCGACGGTGGCGTCGGCGACACCCTCACAGCGGCCCGGATCGTCGACGAGTTCGCCCGCGAGGAAGGGCGCTGGGGGATCCGGCACCGAGTGCTGCGCTGGGAGTGGAACCACGACATGGATCGCGCCGAGGGGTGGGCGTTCGGCCTGATCGCCGGCCCCGACAGCCCGCTGCGCCGCAGCGCCAAGCACCCCGACGACGTGCTGTACGCCGACTCGCTCGCCCCGGAGGTCCACGCATGAGCAGCCTGAAGGGAGCCCGCGTCGACGGCGCCCGGATCCTCGTCACCGGCGCCAACCGCGGGATCGGCCTCGCCTTCGTGGAGGAGGCCGTCGCCCGCGGTGCCGCGGCCGTCTACGCCGGGGTGCGGGATCCCGACGACATCACTCCCGAGCTGGCGGCGACCGGCGCACGCATCGTCCGCCTGGAGGTGACCTCGGCAGACGACATCGCTGCCGCGGCCGCGGCCTGCACCGACGCGAACGTCGTCGTCAACAACGCCGGCTACTTCGGCAACCACCGCCTCGTCGAGACCGACGACCCCGAGGTCGCCCGCCGCGAGATGGAGGTCAACTACTTCGCTCCCCTGGCGATGACGCGCGCCTTCGCCCCGGTGCTCGCCGCCCAGGGCGGCGGCTCGATCGTCAACGTCCTCTCGGTCGCCGCGATCGCCCCGACCGCCTTCATGGGCGGCTACTCCCCGTCGAAGGCGGCCGCGCTCTACCTCGGTGGCATCGCCCGCGCCGAGCTCGAACCGCACGGCATCACGGTCACCTCGCTGATCGTGGGCTCGGTCGACACCCGGATGGCCGCCCATGTCGACGGCGTCAAGGAACGCCCCCGCGACATCGCCGCCGCCGGCCTGCGCGCCATGGAGCGCGGCGAGTGGACGTGCGACACCGACCGGATGGCCTACGAGTCCCGCGCCCGGATGGCGCTCGACCCGGTGCGCTACGAGCGCGGCCTGGGTCGCCTCCTGCACGCCGCGTCATTGAGCACCCGCGGCTGATCGGGTCCGTACGATCGAGACGTGAGCGACCCCTGGCAGACCGACCGGCTCGACCTGGCGGGCTACCTCGATCGCCTCGGCCTGACGGCGGCGCCACCGTCGCGGGCCGCGCTCGACGCGCTGCACCGGGCGCACGTGCGGACGTTCACCTTCGACAACGTCGACGTGCTGCTCGGCCAGCACCGCGGCGTCGGGCTCGACGTGCTCAGCGAGAAGTTCGTGGGACGGGGGCGGGGCGGCTACTGCTTCGAGCACGCCACGGTGTTCGCGGCCGCCCTCGACCGCCTGGGGTACGACGTCGAGCGGCACCTCGGCAGGGTCGGGGACCCGGCGACGGGTGACGTGCAGGGCCGCACCCACATGACGGTCGAGGTGCGCCTCGACGGGGAGCGGCTGCTGTGCGACCCCGGCTTCGGGATGAGCCTGGTGCGACCTGTGGTCCTGGCCGACGGCGCGGAGAGCGACCAGGACGGCTGGCCCTACCGGGTGGTGCGCACCGGCGGCGGGTGGGGCCTGCAGCGGCTGCGGGAGGCCGGCTGGGAGCACGCGCACACCACGGACGAGCTGCCTGTGCTGCCGGTCGACGTCGTCATCGGGCACCACTACACGAGCACGTTCGCGACCTCGCACTTCCGCAACGGCCTGATGATCACGCGCCACGACGAGGGTCGCCACGTCTCGGTCACCGCCACCGCGCTGACCGTACGACGACCGGGCGAGCCCACCGAGCACCGTCCCTTGGCGCCCGGTGAGCTCACCGACTGGTTGCGCGCGCTCGCCGTACCGCTGACCCCGGACGAGGAGCGGCGACTGCTGGAGCGGGTCGCCGGGCTCTGACCGGTCAGCCGGCGGCGAGGATCCCCTCGGCGATCTCGGAGCCGACCCGCACGGCGCCGTCGACGTGCTGGAAGCCGTGGCCGGCGACGTCGCTGCTGCCGAACTCGATCGGGCCGACCGGGCGGCGCAGCACGTGGCCCCAGCGGGTCAGGCCGCCGAGGTCGAAGCTGGTGCCGTAGGCGCCGCCGGTGAGCTCCTGGTGCTGCCAGTCGCTCTCGACGTACGCGATCGGGTGGCGGGCCTGCTCGCCGTAGTAGGTCGCGAGCGAGTCGAGGACCCGCCCGCGGCGCTCCTCCTCGGACAGCGGGCCGACCGCGTCTGCGTTGACGTCGGACACGAAGCCGACGACGACACCGCGGGACTCGCCCTCGGGGGTGTTGTCGTAGGCCTCGTGCACCAGCTCGTAGGGCCCGAACGCAGTGCCGTCGAGGCCCGCCTCGCGCCAGAACGGCGTCTCGTACATCGCCTGCACCTTGATCACGAGCCCGAACGACTGGTGCTCGCGGGCGATCCGGTGCTCGGCCGGCAGCTCGGGGGTGAACCGGACCCGGCGCACCACGGTCGGGGGTACGGCGAGCACCAGCCGGCGCGCGGCGTGCTGCTCGTCGCCGACGTGGACGACCGCGCCGCCGTCGTTCCACTCGACGTGGGTCACGTCCTGGCCGAGACGGACCCGGTCGCCGAGCCTGCTGGCCAGCTCGATCGGGACCGACTGCAGGCCGCCGACGACGCGGCGGTCGAGGATGATGTCGGCGTCGAGCAGGTTGCTGAACGAGCCGGCGCTGGCCGCCATCTGCACCGCCTGGAGCGCGGAGAACGCGTGGGCGGGCTTGGTCAGCATCGCGGGGCCCAGGTAGAGCGCGATGTTGTCGCGGGCCTCGGCGTCGTCGCACTGCTCCTCGAGCCAGGCGCGCAGCGAGATGCTGTCGAGGTGGCGGGCGTCCTCGAGCTCCCACGGCCGGGCCGGGTCCATCGCGGCGGCGAGCTCGTCGAGCTTCTTGGCCAGCTCGGCGATCGCGGCGTTGGTGGCCTCCGATACCGGCAGGTCGTCGGTGAAGCGGCGCGCGACGCGGTCGCGGCCGACGTACAGCGATTCGCCGTCGCGGTGGCGGGGGTACGTCGCCAGCCCGAGCTCGTCGACCAGCGCGATGAGCGCGTCCTGGTCGGGCGAGACCCACTGGCCGCCCATCTCGAACACGGCGGGCGCGCCCGCCTCGTCGGTGAGGTCGGTGCGCAGCCGGCCGCCGACGCGGTCCCGGGCCTCGAGCACCAGCACGTCCTGGCCGGCCTCGGCCAGGCGCCAGGCGGCGGTCAGGCCGGTCGCGCCGGCACCGATCACGATCACGTCGTGGAGGGTCATGTCAGTTCTCCTGGAAGGCGGGCTCGAGGGCGGGCTCGTCGGTCGGGTCGATCACGACGAAGCGCTCGTCGGGCCGGCGGGCGAGGTAGGTGAGGTAGTAGACGAGGGCGACGGCGAGGATGCCGCCGGTGATGGCGAGGTCGAGCGGGTCGGCGCCGACGAGGGCGTAGCCGACCGCGACGACGACGAGCAGCGGCGGCAGGGGCCACAGCGGCATCCGCCAGCCGGGGGCGGTGCTCATCAGGCGCACCCGGATCGCGGCGAGCGCGAGGACGACGTACATCGCGGAGATGATCACCGAGGTGATGCCGAGCAGGGCCTCGATGTCGACGCCCCACGCGAGGACCGCGCCGGGGATGCCGATCACGAGGGTGGCGACCCAGGGGGCGCCGTACCGCGGACCGAGGAGGCTCAGCGCGCGGTTGACGGCGGGCGGCCAGGCCCGGTCACGGCCCGACGCGTAGACGACGCGGCTGTTCTGCAGCACCATCACGATGGCGGCGTTGAGGATGGCGATCGCGATGCCGAGGTTGACCGCGACGGCGGTGGCGTCGCCGCCCCAGGCCCGGACGAACTCGGAGAAGTCGCCGGTCGCGAGCGCGCCGAGGTCGTCGACGGCCAGCACGGTGGTGACGGTCGGGACCAGGATGACCAGGCCGCCGAGGCCGAGCGACCAGAACACGACGCGGGCCACGTTGCGGCGGGGCTCGACGACCTCCTCGGCCAGGTAGGCCGCCGTACCGAATCCGCTGACGACGAACACGCCGACGGTCAGCCCGGAGACCAGCAGGGCCGCGGTGAACGGCTCGAGGCCGCTGTCGCCGAGGACGTGTGCGCCCAGCAGCTCGCCGGGACCGCGCTGGACGTGTGCCGCGCCGAGCAGTGCGACGACGGCCGCGGCGACGATCTCGAGCAGCAGGAAGATGCCGGTGACCAGCGCGTTGGCGCGGATGTCGAGCAGCGCGATGCCGGTGGCGACGAGCATGACGACCGCGCCGGTGAGCGCGCGGTCGAGGTTCACCAGGTCGGCGAGGTAGTCGGCGGTGCCGAGCGCGATGACCGGCGGGATCACCCAGAGCAGCACGCCGGACAGGGCGAAGGTCAGCCATCCGGCGCAGCGGCCGAGGGTGTGGGTGACCATGGCGTACTCGCCGCCAGCGCTCGCGACCCGGGTGCCGAGCTCGGCGTAGCAGGCGCCGACCGCGACCGAGATCAGGATGCCGGCGAGGATCGTGAGGACCACGCCGCTGCCCTGGCTGGCCATCATCTCGGGGACGATGATGAACAGGCTCGACGCCGGCGTGATGCACGACAGCACGAGCAGGACCGCTCCGGCCGGGCCCAGCACGCGAGCCAGCCCTCCCCCGTGTCCCGACTCGACGGGCGTGGTCTCCGCCGCGCTCGCGGTGATGGTTTCGGTCATTTCCCGGACTCCTCGGCAGTACCTCTCGACGCACTTTGAACGTCGTACAAAAGTTTGAACGACATTCAAAGTGACGTACGACACGGGTCCCCGTCAAGACCCCGGCACGATTTGTCCAGGCTGCGTCCCCCACGTCGCCGCCGTCGCGAGCGGCGTTTCCGGCCGCTATGGCAAGGCGGCGGAGCGAAGTCGTGCTGGATCGCCCTTCGAGCGACGCCGACGCAGCCAGATCGAGTCGGAAACGTCGCGCACCAGGCGGGGACGTGGGGGCCGCGGCCTAGGGTGTGGGCGTGGCACGCACCCGATCGAACCGGCGCCTGGACCGGCCCCGCGAGCAGGTGCTCGCCACGACCCTCGAGATGATCGCCGAGCAGGGCCTCGGCAAGGTCACCATCGCCTCGCTGGCCGCCCGCCTGGAGACCAGCGGCGGGCACCTCCTCTACTACTTCGGCACCCGAAACGGCCTGCTCCTGGAGACGCTGCGCTGGAGCGAGAGCCAGTACGCCGAGCAGCGGGCGCCCCTTCTCGAGCAGGCCGCCGCGGGGACCGGCGACCTCGCCACGGTCCTCGAGTTCGCCGGCGTCTTCCTGCCCGTCGACGAGCGCGACCCGCGCTGGATGCTGTGGCTGGAGCTGTGGGCGCGGGCGCCGTACGACGCCGAGCTGGCCGCCGCGCAACGCGAGCTCGACGACCACTGGCACGACGACCTGGTCGTCGTACTGCGCGCCTGCCTGCCCGGGATCGGCGACCCGGAGGGGCTCTCTGCCCGGCTGCGGGCGATGTGGGACGGCTTCGCGATCGCGATCGTCAACGGCGGCGGCACCGCCCAGCGCGAGGCCGCGATCGGCCACACCCGCGCGACCCTCACCCCCTGACCCGCGCGGCGATCCCGTCCAGCGGGACCCGCGGGTCCGCTCCCGGCGTGCCTCACCACAGTGAGGGCACCAACGACCAGGGAGGTTCCTCCATGACCACGGCCCACGACGTCTTCTCCGGCCGCACCGCGGTGATCACCGGCGCCGGCAGCGGCATCGGCAAGGGACTGGCCCAGCACGCCGCGTCCCTCGGCATGAAGCTCGTCCTCGCCGACATCGACGAGGACCGCCTCTCGGCGGTGGCCTCCGAGCTGCCCGGCGAGGTGCTGAGCGTCGTCACGGACGTCGCGGACGCCGCCGCCGTGGACCGGCTCGCCGAGGCCGCGTTCGAGCGCTTCGGCAGCGTCGAGCTGGTCGTCAACAACGCCGGCGTGATGCGGATCGGCTACTCCTGGGCGATCTCCGCCCAGGACTGGGACACCGCGATCGACGTCAACCTGCGCGGCGTCGTCAACGGCGTCCGCGCCTTCGTCCCGCGCCTGGTCGCCCAGGGCACGGCGGCCCACGTCGTCAACGTCGCCTCGGTCGGCGGCTTCCTGCCGAGCCCGATGATGGCGCCGTACACCGCCACCAAGTTCGCGGTCCTCGGCCTCACCGAGTCGCTGGCCATGGAGCTCCAGATGGCGCAGTCGCCGGTCAAGGTCTCCGTCGTCACTCCCGGCCCGGTACGCAGCGAGATCTTCGCCCAGGCCCCCGCCACCGAGGACCCGGCGCTGCTCGGCTTCCACCAGTACCTCGCGCAGCAGAACGTCGAGGAGGGCATCCCCGGCGACGAGTACGCCCGGATCGTGCTCGACGCCGTCGCCGCCGGCGAGTACTGGGTGATCACCCACCCCGAGTTCACCGACGCCGGCCTCGCCGCCCGCGCCGAGATGATCACGACCCGGACCGCCCCGTCGGTCAGCCTCGGCTGACCAGCTCGTTGAGTTGCCGCATTCTCACCGTTGAGTTGCCGCATCCTCACCGTTGAGTTGCCGGGAACTCACCGTCGAGTTGCCGGAACTCACCGTTGAGATCGGCAACTCAACGGCGAGAAAGCGGCAACTCAACCACGAGGACGGGGCAACTCAACAGGGAGAAAGCGGCAACTCAACCACGAGGACGGGGCGACTCGACGGGCACGTCAGCCGAACCGGGTCCACTGCTCCAGCACGACCAGCGTCTTCGTGCTCGCGACCGCACGTCCCGAGCGCAGGATGCCGACGACGCGGCGCAGGTCCTCGACCCCGTCGACCCGGATCCGCACCAGTGCGTCCGGGTCGCCGGCGAGGGTGAGCACCTCCTCGACCTCGGGGACCTGGGCGACGAACTCCATGATCTGGGCGAGGTCGAGGTCGTCGCCGAAGTGCAGCTCGGTCATCGCCTCGATGCCGGTCGCGATCCGGCCGTGGTTGATCTTGACGGTGTAGCGCTCGATCACACCGAGCTTCTCCAGGCGCGCGATCCGCCGCTGGACCGGTGCGACGGTCAGCCCGACGGCGGTCGCGATCTCGCGCAGCGGGCGGCGCGCGTTCTCCCGCAGGAGGTCGAGGATCGCGCGGTCGGTGGTGTCGAGAACAGCAGCATCACTCACGCAACGGAATCTACTCCTCACGAGTCTTCTGTTGCGCAACGAAGCGGCAGCGCACCGCCACGATTGCGGATCGACGCCAAACCGGGCGACAAGTCTTGTGACCCGGCCCACCAAGCCCCAGGCTCGTGCGCATGACGCTGACCGCCGCCCCCGCCGCCCCCGTCGACCTGGTCTTCGAACGCTCCGACGAGCTCGGGTCCGCCGGCCACGAGCAGGTGGTCTTCTGCCGCGACGAGGCCACCGGACTGCGCGCGATCATCGCGATCCACGACACGCGGCTCGGCCCGGCGCTCGGCGGCACCCGCTTCTACCCCTACGCCAGCGAGGCCGAGGCGCTCACCGACGTGCTGCGCCTCTCGCAGGGCATGACCCACAAGGCGGCCGCGGCCGGCATCCCCCTCGGCGGCGGCAAGGCGGTCATCATCGGCGACCCCGAGTCGATCAAGACGCCGGAGCTGATGGCGGCGTACGGTCGGTTCGTGGACACGCTCTCCGGGCGCTACTTCACCGCCGCCGACGTCGGTACGACGGCACAGGACCTCGACGAGGTCGCCACCGCCACCCGGTACGTCGTCGGCCACAACGGCGGCTCGGGCGACAGCGGCTTCTCCACCGCGTACGGCGTGTTCAGCGCGATGCGGGCGACCGCCGAGCACCGCTGGGGACCCGACGGCCTGCGCGGCAGGACGGTCGGCGTCGAGGGCATCGGCAAGGTCGGCACCCACCTGGTCGCGCTCCTCCTCGAGGAGGGCGCGAGCGTCGTCGTGTCCGACGCGTCCGAGGCGGCCCTGGCCCGCATCGTCGAGGCGCACCCGAGGGTGACCACGCGCGCCAGCGTGCTCGACGCCCCTGTCGACGTCTACGCCCCGTGCGCGCTCGGCGCGACGCTGACCCCGGGCTCGGTCGACGCGATCCGCGCGAGCATCGTCTGCGGCGCCGCCAACAACCAGCTCCTCGACTCGTCGGTCGCCCCGCTGCTGCAGCAGCGCGGCATCATCTGGGTGCCCGACTACGTCGCCAACGCCGGCGGCCTGATCCAGGTCGGCGGCGAGATCTGGGCGCGCACGCCCGAGGAGCTGCGCGTCGAGATCGCCGCGATCGCCACCACCGTGCGCGCGATCCTCACCCGCTCCGACGAGAGCGGCCGGCTGCCCAGCGAGGTCGCCGCCGAGATCGTCGCCGAACGCCTGTCCGCCGCGACCCGCCCGACCGAGGGAGCCACCGCATGACCGAGCTGCTCGAACGACCTGCCGGCGAGCCCGCCGCGCCGTACGACCTCGACGACCGGTTCCGGGTCGACGCGCCGCCGACGCTGCTCACCGGCGTGCAGGCGATCGCCCGCCTCCTCGTCGAGCACCGCGCCCTCGACCGTCGCCGCGGCCTCAACACCGCGTCCTTCGTGTCCGGCTACCAGGGCAGCCCGCTCGGCGGCCTGGACCGGATGCTCGCCGGCATGCAGGACGTGCTCGACGCCAACGACATCCGCTTCGTGCCCGGCCTCAACGAGGAGCTCGCCGCCACCGCCGTGTGGGGCAGCCAGGTCGACCTGCCGCTCGGCACCAGCAAGTACGACGGCGTGACCGGCTTCTGGTACGGCAAGGGCCCTGGCGTCGACCGGGCGACCGACGCACTGCGCCACGCCAACATGTACGGCGTCAACCGCCGCGGCGGCGCGGTCCTCCTCGTCGGCGACGACCCGGCGTCGAAGTCCTCGACCGTGCCGGCCGTCAGCGAGCGGTCCCTGGCCGCGCTCGGCATCCCGGTGCTCTTCCCCCGCAACTCCACCGAGATCGTCACCCTCGGCCTGCACGCGATCGACATGTCGCGCGCCACCGGTTGCGTGGTCGCGCTCAAGATCGTCGCCGACGTCGCCGACGGCGCCTGGGTGGTCGACAGCTCCGACGTCGCCCTGACCCCGGTCACGCCGACGATCGACTGGAACGGCAACCCCTACGCCTACACCCAGAGCCCGATCGTGCTCCGCCCGGCGATGATCGTCGGCGCGGAGGCCGAGCTCGTGGGCCCGCGGACGGCGCTCGTCCACGAGTACTCCGCCCGCAACGGCCTCAACGTCATCGAGGTCGACTCCCCGACCGCCCGGATCGGCCTGGTCGCCTCCGGCAGCTGCTACGACTCGCTGCGCCAGGCGCTGACCGACCTCGGCGTCACCGACGAGGCGCTGGTCGCGGCCGGCGTCCGGGTGATGCGGATGGGCATGATGAGCCCCGTCGAGCCCGAGGCCGTACGCCGGTTCGCCGACGGCCTCGAGGAGATCGTGGTCGTCGAGGACAAGACGTCCTTCATGGAGATGCAGGTCCGCGACCTGCTCTACGGCAGCGCGAACGCGCCGCGGATCCTCGGCAAGCTGGACGCCTCGGGCCAGCGGCTGATCCCCGCCGACGGCGAGCTCACCGCGGGCCGGCTGCTCGCTCCCCTGCGCCACGCGCTCGAGGGCTGGCTGACCGTCGCCCCGCCCCAGCGACCCCGCACGAGCCTGCCGCTGCTCCCGGTCAACCGGTCGGCGTACTTCTGCTCGGGCTGCCCCCACAACCGCTCCACCGTGCTGCCCGAGGGCTCGATGGGTGGCGGCGGCATCGGCTGCCACGCCATGGTCACCATCTCCGACCGCCCGGAGGACACCGTCACCGGTGTCACCCAGATGGGCGGGGAGGGTGCGCAGTGGATCGGTCAGGCGTGGTTCACCGATGCCGGCCACATCTTCCAGAACGTCGGTGACGGCACCTTCTTCCACTCCGCCCAGCTCGCCGTGCAGGCCTGCATCGCGGCCGGCGTCAACATCACCTACAAGCTGCTCTTCAACGAGGTCGTCGCGATGACCGGCGCCCAGGACGCCGAGGGCGCGCTCTCCGTCGCGCAGCTGACCCACAAGCTCACCACCGAGGGCGTCGCCAAGATCATCGTCTGCGCCGACGACCCCGGCCGGCACCGCCGCCGCGACCTCGCCGCCGGCACCCTGCTTTGGGACCGCGACCGCCTCGACGAGGCCCAGCGGCTGCTGCGCGAGGTCCCCGGCGTGACCGTGCTGATCTACGACCAGCACTGTGCCGCCGACGCCCGCCGCCAGCGCAAGCGCGGCGCCCTGCCCGCCCGCACCCAGCGCGTCGTCATCAACGAGGCGGTCTGCGAGGGCTGCGGCGACTGTGGCGTGAAGAGCAACTGCCTGTCGGTGCAGCCGGTCGAGACCGAGTACGGCCGCAAGACCCGCATCGAGCAGACCTCCTGCAACACCGACTACAGCTGCCTCGACGGCGACTGCCCGTCGTTCGTCACCGTCGAGACGGCACCGAAGACGGCCCGGTGGTCGATGAGGTTGCGCAGCAACCGTCTCGAGACCCCCAGGACCGCCAAGTCCAAGCGTTCGTACCCGGCGCCGCCGAGCGTCGCGGCGAGCACCGCCGACCAGACGGTCACCACGACCCAGAACGTCTTCATGGCGGGCATCGGCGGCACCGGCATCGTGACCGTCAACCAGGTGCTGGCCACGGCCGCGCTGCGTGCCGGGTACGCCGTCGAGTCGCTCGACCAGACCGGCCTGAGCCAGAAGGCCGGACCGGTCACCGGTCACCTGCGCTTTGCCGCCGGCGACCTCGAGCCGGCCAACCGCCTCACCCCCGGGTCGGCCGACTGCTTCCTCGGCTTCGACCTGCTCACCCTGGCCGAGGACCGCAACCTCACCTACGGCGACCCGGAGAAGACCCGCACTGTCGTCTCCACCAGCCGCACGGCCACCGGCGCGATGGTCCACGACCCGAAGGTGTCCCACCCCGACGAGGCGGGCCTGCTCGACCGGGTCCGCACCGCCAGCGTCGAGCTGTTCGACTTCGACGCGCTCGGGGCCGCCGACCGGATCTTCGGCAACACCGTCGCGGCGAACTTCCTGCTCGTCGGCGCCGCCCACCAGACGGGTGCGCTGCGGCTGCCCGCGGCCGCGATCGAGGAGGCCATCGAGATCAACGGCACCGCGGTCGCCGCCAACATCGCCGCGTTCCGCTGGGGCCGCGTCGCGGTCACCGACCCGGCTGCCTTCAGGGCCGCCGGCGCCGTCGCCGCGCCGACCGCTCCTGCCCGCGAGGTCGCCGTACCCGCCTCCGTGGCGGCCGCCGGCCTCGAGGGCGAGCTGCTCCGCCTGGTCTCCCAACGGGCCACCGACCTGGTCGGCTACCAGGACGAGAAGCTCGCCGACTCCTATGTCGCCCTGGTCGCCCAGGTCGCCGCCGCCGAGCGGGCCGCGACCGCGGAGACCCGGTTCAGCGAGGCCGTCGCGCGCAACCTGTTCAAGCTGACGGCGTACAAGGACGAGTACGAGGTCGCTCGGCTCCTCACCGACCCGGCCTTCCTCGCCTCGACGGGCGACGCCTTCCCCGGCGGCACGGTTGCGTTCAAGCTGCACCCGCCGGTGCTGCGGGCGATGGGCCGGAAGAAGAAGATCTCGTTCGGCCCGAAGTCGCACGGCTCGCTGCGCGCGCTGGCCCGGATGAAGTCGCTGCGGGGCACCCGCGCGGACGTCTTCGGCTACGCCCACCTGCGCAAGGTCGAGCGCGAGCTGCGCGACCACTACCGGACGCTGGTCACCGGCCTGACCTCCGAGCTGGGCGACGCGGCGTCGTACGACCGCGCGGTGCGGATCGCGGAGCTGCCCGACCTGGTCCGGGGCTACGAGACGGTCAAGCTGCGCAACGTCGAGGAGTACGTCGCCGCGCTCCGCGAGCTCGGCGTCACGCCTCCGGCGGTCGACTGACGGGCGGACGCGAGGGGTCGTGGGCCGCTGCCATCGCGGCCCCGACCCTCGCCGTCGGCCCGGCGACGAACACGTACTCGACGTTGCGCAGTCGCGAGACGGTCCCGACCTTCTTCCCCGAGGGACCGTGGATCCCGATCTGGGCGCCGACGTACCGCTTGCGGTCGAACGCGAGCATCCGCACGTCCTCGTGCCCGGCGTCGCGCAGCGAGTCCATCATCTGCTCGGCGGTGATCCACGACTCGTCGTTGTAGGACACCACGACGACCTCCGACCGGGCCCGTCCGACCAGGTCGGCGAACGCGGCCGGCATCGCGCGCTGGGTGTTGAAGATGCTCCTGGTCCCCGCGTCCCGGCTGTCGATCCGCTTGCACGCGACCCCGTAGTGCTCGGGTGCGTCCCAGCGGACGAGGGTCTCCCAGATGTGGTAGTTCGTGAAGTAGCGGTGCTGGTTGTACGGCGGGTCCAGGTACATCAGGTCGACCGGCGGCAGGTCGTCGATCGTGCGCATCGCATCGCCGCGGATCGTCGTACCGGTGCCCGGGAGGAGCTCGGGGCGCCGCAGCGCCAGGTCGTTGTGGGACCGCGGCGCCCACTGCTTGAGGTAGGCCATCTGCACGCCCGTCGTCGAGTCGACCCGGTCGGCCGCCAGCAGCAGGGCGGTCAGCAGGATCGGGTACAGCGGCGAGCCCCGGTGGTCGCTCTCCAGCACGTTGCGGATCGCGTCGACCCGGGCGCCGTTCTTGGGCTGGAAGAACCGCGACCGCACGCAGAACGTCTCCGTGAAGTACCCCGGCTCCCCCGGCAGCGCCGCCAGCCGCTTCAGCTCGTTGTCCAGCTCCTGCTCGTCGACCTCGCGCGCGTCGGTCGCGATGAAGCAGTCGCTGAGGACCTGGCTGTACGTCGCCAGGTCGGTCGCGGTGACCACCAGCCCGCGCCGCTTGAACTCCTGCGCGACCCGCGTCGTACCGGTGAACAGGTCGACCGCGGTCCTCGCGCCCACCGCCTCCGCGATGTCGCCGAGCACGGGGACCAGGGTCCGCTTGGAACCCAGGTACTTGAGCACGGACCGAGGCTACTTCGCCTTCCGTCGCACCGCGGGACCCGGGCCGCGCGGCCCCACACCCCGCGGCGGGCACGGGTACGGCGAGTCTCGGGGGGATGATCGTCGCCGTACCCGGGCAGCCAGAACCCTAGGAGCCGGCCTTGACACGCGATCGGCGTGAGTGTGAAAGGTCGGACGTAGCCTCACAACACAGAAGGCCGACCCCCGTGTTCGTGATGCCGCTGCTGTTCGAGTCCGGAAGGATGAACAGCATGCCGAACAAGATCGATCCCGCTCGCAAGGAGCGGACGCGAGCGCCAGTTCGGCGCCTCACCCCTCGACGTCGTACCTGGTGAAGGCGGGCGGGCCGGCCGCCGCCCCGGAGACGTAGCTCGACCACTCCTTGGTGTGGGCGGCCTCGGTGTGGGCGAGGTAGCTCGCCTCGTCCTCCCAGATCTCGAGCAGGCGCAGGCTCGCTGACGGGCCGACCCGCCAGGAGAGCTGGTACTCGACGCAGCCGGCCTCCGCGCGCGAGGCGGCCTCGAAGCCGACGGCGGCGCGGGCGACCTCGTCGACGTGGTCCGGGTCGATGAGGACTCCACCGTGGATGACGATCATGTTCTCTCTCATTTCGTAGGAGCGGCGGGCGCCGCTGTCAGGCGGTGAACTGGGCTCGGATCGCGGGTAGGACCTTCTCCCCGATCAGGCGCAGGGCGCCGATCGGGTCGGTGCCCATCGGTGGGCCGAAGGAGATGTGGCGGACGCCGGAGTCGATCAGCTGGCCGCACTGCTCGATCACGTCGTCGACGCCGCCGACGATGCCAAGGCCGAGCATCGCGTCGGTGACCGAGTCGATCGCGTCGGCGACCCGGCCCTGGTTCATCAGCGACTGGGTGTGCTCGAACTCGGCGACGTCGAGGCCGTTGGCCCTGAGCGCGGCGGGTGCCAGCGAGCCGCTGTACTCGGCGATGTGCGCGGCCAGGATCCTGCGGGCGGCGGCACGGTCGTCGGAGATCGAGGCCCACACGCAGGCGGCGAGGTCGAAGTCCGCCATCGTGCGCCCCGCCGCGGCGTTCGCCTCGGCGATCTGCCGGGTGACGGCGCGCACGTGGCGCGGCGGCAGGCACAGGGACAGGGCGCCGTCGGCGAAGCCGCCCGCGACCGCCAGCATCCGGGGGCCCAGGCCGCCGACGTAGATCGGGGTGGGATGGGCGTCTCGCAGCACGGCCTGCTCGGACCAGCCCTCGGCGGCGTACGGCGTGCCGAGCGGGCTGCGGCCGGCGAGCAGCTCGCGGATGGTCACCACCGCCTGCCGGGTGCGGGGCGCCGCCTTGAGGGCGGGAGTGATCCCGGCCCGCGCGAAGTAGACGTCGGAGCCGGCGCCGATGCCGAGCAGGAACCGCCCGCCGGAGAGCTCCTGCAGGCCCGTGGCGATCTGCGCGATCTGCCCCGGATGCAGGCTGACCGGGTCCAGGACCCCGCTGCCGAACTTGATCCGCGTCGTCCGCATCGCGATGGCGGCGAGGGAGACGATGCCGGGCTCGCCCAGGAAGTCGTTGCCCGTCCAGACCTGGTCGAAGCCCGCCTCCTCGGCGGCGATGGCCTTCTCGACGACCCCGAGCACGCCGGGCGCTCCGGTCTGTCCGCCGACGCGGGCGCTGAAGATCGGGGTCATGAGGGCTCTCCTGTCGGTGGCGTCGGGTCGACGACCTCGACCCGCATGCGCAGCTCCTCCGGTGTGTCGGGACACATCACGAGGGGGCGGGCGGCGAGATAGGCGTCCGGCAAGGCGGCGCCGAGGCTGGGCTGGACGGCCGCGATCGCGTTGGTGATGGCGAAGTAGCAGAAGGTGCGGCCCTCGGGCACGGTCACGCCGGTGGCGGTCAGCTCGAAGCTGTCGCCGACCGCCAGACCACAAGCGGAGTAGTTGAAGGCCTCGACGGTGCAGCGCACCCGCAGGGTCATCGCGGATCCTCCCCGAGCTCGTCGATCCGCAGCACGACCCGGTCCTCGGCGTGCGGGCAGGACAGGTAGGGCTTGCGCACCAGCCAGTCATCGACCGGCAGCGGGTACTGGCGGGCGGCGAGCACCGGCGCCACGGCGGCGAGCGCGGCCGAGCAGAACTCGCGACCGTCCGTCGCGATGGTGGATCCGTCGATGACGACGCCGTCCCCGACGCGCAGTCCGCAGCGCGGGCTCTCGGCACGGTCCACCACGACCCGCAGCCGCGGGGCCGGGGCGGTGAGCTGTGGCTCGGTCATGACCCCGCGCCCCGCAGCGGCCCGGCGCCGTACGTCGGGTCGTCGGGCAGGGTGAGCCGCTGCTGCTCGTCGGCCAGTGCGGAGGCGGCCAGCGGGGCCATCAGCATCCGTCGCGTGCCGGCGTGCGCCAGGGCGCCGTAGGCATCGCGGAGCACCCGCTGCACCGGGCTGCGGTCCAGGATCAGCTGTCCGCCGAGGAGCTCGGTGGTCAGGTCAACGACCCGGCGCAGCGCCACGGCGGCCGCCGCGTTCGCCGCCGTCATCCGCGCCTCGTGCACCGGCGCCAGCTCGTCACCGCCGAAGATCACCTCGTCGACGAGGTCGGCGACCGCCCGCACGCCGGCGTAGGCGAAGTCGACCTCGGCCATGGCCAGGCCCAGCGTCTGCAGCGCGGCGGAGTCGGGGTTGACGGCGCTGCCCGGGGGCACCCGACGGCCGACGACGGCGGCCGCCTCGTGCACCAGGTGCCGCGCGACGCCCAGGGCGACGCCTGTCAGGGCGTAGTGCGCCAGCCGGACGCTGCGGTTCAGCGGGTCGCGGGACTGGTCGTACTCGGCCTCGCGGTCGAAGGAGTGGTGCTCCGGGACGAAGACCGGCTCGACGATCTCGTACGACGTGCTGCCGGACCCGCGGACACCGAGGGTCTGCCAGTTGTGCAGGACCGTGAGCCGGTCCTTGGGCAGCCACAGCCCGAGGTGCATCTGCTTGCCGCCCGAGCCGATCACCGGCGTGTCGCCGTCGAAGACCTCAGCGCTGCCGACGACGTGGTCCGCGGTGTAGCTCCCGCTGCCCCAGTCCCAGTGGCCGGTCACGAGGAAGCCGCCGTCGACGCGCTGGGCCCGGCCCCGGGGATGGAAGGAGCCGCTCGTGGGCCGGTCGCGGGTCGGGTACAGCTCGGCGTAAGCCTGGTCGCCGAGCCGGGCCGCGTAATAGCCGCCGGCGTTGAGGACGGCGACGTTCCAGGCCGCGGAGGCGTCGACGGCGGCGATCTCGGCGACCACCTCGGTCTGCTGGGCCAGGGTCATCTCCAAACCGCCCCGGAAGGCGGGGAAGGCCATCTGGAAGACGCCCGAGGCTCGGAAGGCGGCCTCGAGCCGGGGGGTGAGCCGGGCCGCCTCCTCGACCGCGTCGGCCTCGGCGGCGACCAGCGGCAGCAGCGCCCGGGCGTTGGCCAGCACCGCCCCGGCCGAGTCGGGCGCCCGGAGGTCGACCCCGAGGTCGTCGGCGGTGGAGGAGGGGGTGGTTGTGGTGGTCACGAGGAAGGTCCTTTCGAAGGCGCGGCTCAGGCCGCGATCGGCTCGCCACCGGTGACCCAGATGGTCTGGCCGGTGAGAGCCGGGGAGGCGACGAGCAGGCACACCGCGGCGGCCACGTCGTCGGGGGACGGGAAGGTGGGCAGGGCGAGGCGCCGGCCGAGCTCCTGGCCCAAGGCGGCGGCAGGGCCGGACGGCTCGTCCGGCGCTACCGGGTCGAGGACGCGGCCGGGCGCGACCACGTTGGCGGTGATGCCGGCGCCGCCCTCCTCGAGGGCGAGATGGCGGGTGAGCACGGCACCGGCGGCCTTGGCGGCGGCGTACCCGCCGGCGCCTGGGAGGGGGCGCGCCATCGACGCTCCGGCCACGTAGACCACCCGGCCGCGGCCGAGCCGGCGCATCCCGGGCACGACCCGGGCACACAGCGCGGCATGGGCTGTGACACCCGCCAGCTGGCCGGCGAGCACGCCGGGGTCCAGCTCGGCCACCGGCGTACCGAAGTCGGCGGACGGGTGCGCCGCGTTGACCAGGATCTCGACCGGGCCCCAGCTCGCCTCGAGCGTGCTCATCGCGGCGTCCAGGGCCGAGGGGTCGCCCAGGTCGCAGTCCAGGGCCTGGACGCAGCCGGGGACCTGCTCGCCCGATCGGGACAGGGCGACCACGCGCGCGCCTTCGGCCGCGAGCGCCCGCACGACCGACCGGCCGATCGGTCCGGTCGCGCCCGCCACGAGGGCGACCGGGCCGGCCGCCGTCATCGCAGCACCGCCGAGAGGAAGCCGCGGGTGCGCTCGTGCTGGGGGTCGTCGAGCACCTGCCCGGGCGAGCCCATCTCGACGATGACGCCCTGGTCCATGAACACGACGCGGTCGGCCACCTCGCGGGCGAACCCGATCTCGTGGGTCACCACGACCATCGTGATGCCGCCGGTCCTGGCCAGATCCTGCATCACGGCGAGCACCTCGCCGACCAGCTCGGGGTCGAGGGCCGAGGTCGGCTCGTCGAAGAGCATCACATCCGGGCGCAGCGCCATCGCCCGCGCGATGGCGACCCGCTGCTGCTGGCCCCCGGACAGCTTCGACGGGTAGGAGTCCTCCTTGCCGGCGAGGCCGACCCGGCCGAGGAGCTCGGCCGCGTGCGCCCGGGCCTGCGCCGGCTTGTCCCGCTTGACCCGGATCGGCGCGAAGGCGACGTTCTCCAGGGCCGTCATGTGCGGGAACAGGTTGAAGTGCTGGAAGACCATGCCCACCTGCAGCCGCTGCTGGCAGGCCGCGGACTCGCGCAGCTCGTGCAGCCGGCCGGCCCGCTCCTCGTAGCCGATCAGGCGGCCGTCGACGCGGATGGTGCCGGCCGAGATGCCCTCCAGGTGGTTCAGGGTGCGGAGCAGGGTGCTCTTGCCGGACCCGGAGGGACCGATGATGCACACGTTCTCGCCCCGGCCGACGTCGAGGTCGATGCCGTGCAGGACCTCGACGGAGCCGTAGGACTTGCGTACGCCGCGGATGGCGATCATCGGGCCGTCGTACGTCGACGGGGCCAGGGTGTCGGTCGCGCGCCTCACTTCTCGGCCGCCTTTCGCTCGAGGAAGTACTGGCCGACCGAGAGCACCGCGATGACCGTGAGGTACCAGATCGTGCCCACGATGAGCATCTCGATCGTGCGGAAGGTGACGCCGGAGATGCCGAGCACCGCGGTCATCAGGTCGCCGCCCGCGATCACCGAGACGATGGCCGAGGCCTTGAGCATCCCGATCAGCTCGTTGCCGAGCGGCGGGATGATCACCCGCAGCGCCTGCGGCAGCACGATGAACCGGAGGGTGCCGACCTGCGGGAGGCCGAGCGCCATCGCGGCCTCGTGCTGTCCGCGGCCGACCGAGAGCAGGCCCGCACGGACCACCTCGGCCATGTAGCCGGACCCGGCCAGCGCCAGTGCCGTCACCGATGCCCAGAACGGCGTGACCACCTCGCTGACGGGCGCGGACCAGAGCTCCACACCGGTCAGGGGGATCGCGATCGTGAGGTTGTCGAAGAACAGCCCGAGGTTGCCCACGAAGATCAGCAGCACGACGAGCGGGATGCCGCGGAAGACGAAGACCCAGACCGCGGCGGCGCCGGCGACGATCCGGCTGGCCGAGGTCCGCATCACGCCGACGACGACGGCCAGGACCAGTCCGGCGACCATGCCGAGTGCGGTCATGGCCAGGGTCAGGCGAAGTCCGCGCAGCACGTTGGCGTCGAAGAGGTAGTCCCCGACGACGCTCCACTCGAGGTTGTCGTTGGTGGCGACACCCTTGATCGCTCCGGCGACGAGCAGCAGGACGATGCCCGCGCCGATCCCCCGCCCCCAGCGCCGGACGGGAACGAGCTTCGGGACCGGGGTGGGGTCGACGGGTGGTGCGGCCACGGGCGGGCCGGCCACAGCTGGCTTGGTCATGAGCGTGGCCGCTACTTCTCGCCGACCGGCGTCGAGGTGATCGGGTTCGCGACGACCTCGTCGACGGTGATGGCGGCGGCCGAGGAGTCGTTCGCGGCGAAGATCTCGTCGTAGCGCCCACTCTCGATCAGCGCACGCAGCGCCTCCACGAGCGCCTTGGTGAGCTCGGGCTTGTCCTTGCCGACGGCGATGCCGTTGTAGACGGGGGCGATCTCGTCCTCGGGGACCTCGACCGAGGCGAGATCGGCGTCGGCGTCAGCGGCGGCGACCTGGCTGGCCGTCGTGTCCAGCCAGGCGTCGATCGAGCCCGACTTCACCGCGCTGATCGCCAGCGTGGCGCCTTGGAACTCCTTGATCTTGACCGGCTCGGAGGCGCACTCCGCCGCGCTCACGCTCTTCAGCTCCGCGACCGTCTCCGAGCCGACGGGGGCGCCGATCGTCGTACCGCACATGTCCGCGATCCTGGTCACGCCGTCGGCGTCGGCGGCGGGCAGGAGCAGGGCCATGGTCGTCTTGTAGAACGGCACCATGTCGACGATGCTCTGCTCCCGCTCCTCGGTGACGTTGACCTGACCGAAGAGCGCGTCGACCACCCCGGACTGCACGCCCGGGAGCTGCGCCGGCCACTGCATGTTCTGCCAGGTCGACTTCACCCCCAGCTCCTCGCCGAGCGCAACGGCGAGATCCGGGGCCAGGCCGACCGGCTTCGTCGTGTCCGAGGCGGTGACGCTGATGATCGGTGGTGTCTCCCAGAGCGCCCCGAAGCTGACCTTGCCGGAGTCCTGGTTCGCCTTCGGCAGGGTCTTGAACAGCGCCGTGCCGCCGGTGGCGGTCTGCTTGTCGCCGTCGTCGGAGGAGGAGCCGCAGGCGGTGAGCGAGGCGGTGGCGGCGAGGGCGGCGACCAGGCCGATCGCCCGGAAGCGGTTCGTGAGAGGAGTCATGGCGGGTTCTTTCTCTGGGGCGCGGACAGGGACGCGCGGGAGGGGAGGTCCCGAGAAGGGCGAGGCTTCGGTGGACGGGATCGGTAGGCGGGGTCGGTGGACGGGCGGGATGGTCGGAGCGGACAGGGTCAGACCAGGACCAGGGCGCACCCTGCTCGGTCGGCGGCCAGCCTCAGGGCGGTCTTGTCGGCACGATCTGCTCCGCAGAGCACGACGGTGTACTCGTGGCCGAAGCGGTCGAGGAAGTAGACGACCTCGTCGTCGGTGGTGAGCGCGGCTCCGGGGCGAGGCATGATCGTGGCGAGCCGGCGTACCCGCTCCTCGCCGTGCTCGGCCAGCACCCGGGCGGCCGCGTCGGCGACGTCGGCGGGTACCTCCGGCAGCACGCAGATCCCCCGCCGCCACCCGGTGGGCCGGTGGAGCGCGCGCAGCCGGAGCTCCCAGGCGTCGGCGCTCGTCGCGGCCATCAGCTCGGCTCCTTCAGCCGACGGAAGGCGGAGCCGTGGAAGACCAGCGGCTCCCCCGCGAGGTCACCGACGGTGTCGCCGTCGACGTCGAGCACCTCGAGCAGGACCATCGTGTGGTCGCCCGCGGGGAACTCGTCGTGGATGCGACACCACAGCCGCAACGGGGTGTCGGGGACGATCAGGGCGCCGGAGTCCATCCGCCGCAACGGGTCGTTGACCAGCCGGGCCTCCTTCTCGCGCGAGGCCAGCTGGCGACAGAGCTCGCCGTGCTCGGCCCCCAGCACGCTGACGCCCAGCGAGCCGGCGCGCTTCAGCAGCGGCCAGGTCCCCGACCCGTTCTGTACGGCGAACGCCACCAAGGGCGGCTCGAGCGAGACCCCGACCGTGAAGGACGACACCACCAGCACCTGGGGCGCCCCGTCGACGACGGCAGCGAGCACCGCGACACCGGAGGGGAAGCGGGCGAAGGCCTCGCGGAGACGGCCTTGGTCGAGTGCGGTCCCGGTCACGCCGGCTCCTGTCGTCGGTGCTGGGCGGCGCGGGCGGGGGCTGCCACGACCGTGTGGACGTACTCGGCCGCAGGGACGCTGAGCGCGTCGCGCAGCTCGAGGAAGGCAGGAATGCTCCTCCTGCCGGGCCAGTCGTCGGGGAGGAGCGACAGCGGCAGCCCGGGGTCGACGTACGGGATGGGGCGCCAGGCGTCGAGGGCGAGGATCCACCTGCGGAAGGCGTTGCGCGGCCCCGGGTCGGCTCGGTAGGCGGCGAGCGACGCGCCGTGGGCCGAGAGGAAGGTCTCGTGGCGGGCCGCGATGGCCGACAGGTCCCACCACTGCGCGATGGCGTCGGCGGGCGCGGTCGCGCCGCGGATCTCCTGGACCACGAAGAGCGTGACCTGCCCGGTGAGCCCGAGGTCGGCCACGATCTGCTCCGCCTCGTCGATCAGGAAGCCGGGCCCGATCCACAGCGCGCCCGCGACCGAGCCGCAGCCGATCCAGCTCAGGCGGCGCTTGAGCTGGTGGCGCAGCTGCCGGTCGTCCTCGGGGACGGTGAAGGAGATGACGAACCAGTCGTGGTCGTCCTCCATGAACCGCGGCTGGCGGATGCGCCGGTCGCCACGCTCGAGCATGCGGCGGGCGGCGTCGGTCAGCGAGTAGCCGGCACTGCCCGCCCGCGCCTCGAGGACCAGGATCCCCTTGGCCTTGACCCGGGTCAGTGCGGTGCGGGTGCGTCCGGCCGGGACGCCGAGCTCGTCGAGCAGCGTGACGAACGCCGAGGAGGACAGCCAGCCGCCCTCGGCGCGGACACTGACCCCGATCACGGTGCGCAGCAGCGAGGTGGTACTGCCGACCCGCGCGTCGAGGTCGTCCATGACACCACTCATGTGCCCTCCGTCGACCTGCATCGCTGGCGGAACAGATATTTCATAACTGTTCCGTACGTCACACTCGTGAATGTAATCCGGCTTCGTCACGTTCGTCAACGAAATGAAGCGTCGAGTCTGTTAACGCTGATGACAGGCGTGTTACGCCGACCGCCGACCCGGGCCACTAGAATCCGGACGTCAACGCCGCCGGCAGCACAGCTGAGAAGGATCGACTCGTGGATGAGCTCGTCGACGAGTTCGGCGCCCGGCCTGGGAGCGCGACATCGTTGCTGCGCACCGTCCTCGGCGTCTCCGTCGCGGCCGGGGAGCCCTGGCTGACCTCGGGCTCGCTGGTGTCGTTGATGGAGGCGGTCGACGTCAGCGGGGCGCGAACCCGGACCGCCCTGACCCGGCTGAAGGCGAAGGGCATCGTCACCACCGAGGTCCGCGACGGGGCCTCGGGCTACGTGCTCACCCCGCGCGCCGAGGCGACGATCCAGCGCGACATCCAGCGAATCGTGGCCCCCCGCTTCATGAGCGTGGACTCGCCCTGGTGCGTGATCTCGTTCTCGATCCCCGAGGAGCAGCGCGACCTGCGCCACCAGCTGCGCCGGCGGCTCACCTGGGTGGGATGCGGCTCCGTGGCGGCCGCGCTCCTCATCGCCCCCGGCTTCATGGTCGACGAGATCGAGCAGATCGTCGCCGACCTCGGTGTAGCGGACCGGGTGACCCTCTTCATCGTCGACTCGATCCGGGGCGCGACCGAGCCGTCGGTCGCCGTCCAGCGCTGGTGGGACCTGGAGTCGGTCTGGGCGCTGCACGACGTGTTCCGCGCGACCGTCGGTCCCGACGTCGAGGCGTTCCGGGCCGGCCGTGAGCCGCGCGCGGCGTTCCGCACCTGGATCCGGGCGCTGGACACCTGGCGGCCGATCACGTACGTCGACCCGGCGCTGCCCGCCGAGTTCCTGCCGAGCGACTGGCCGGGCAACGAGACGCTGCCCCAGTTCCTCGAGCTGCAGGACCTGGTCCGCGAGCCCGCCGCGGCCTATGTCGCCGCGGTCGTGGGGCAGGGCCCGGCGTAGGTCCTCGAGTCCGCACGCATCTGACGAATGGGTCGTGAATTCGCCGGATTCACAGCCCATCCGTCAGATGCGCGACCCCGAGACGGGCCCTCAGTCGTTGGTGCTGAACGCCGCGTCGAAGGCGGCAGCCGGGGCGTCGAAGGCGAGCCGCCGGACGAACTCGAGTGCCTCGGGAGCGCCGACGAGGGGGTCCATGCCGGCGTCCTCCCACTCGACGGAGATCGGGCCGTCGTACCCGATCGTGTTGAGCATCCGGAAGGACTGCTCCCACGGGACGTCGCCGTGGCCGGTCGAGACGAAGTCCCAGCCCCGACGCGGGTCGGCCCACGGGAGGTGCGAGCCGAGGCGTCCGTTGCGGCCGTTGCGGCCGTTGCCGGTCTGCCGCTTCGCGTCCTTGCAGTCCACGTGGTAGATCCGGTCCTTGAAGTCCCACAGGAAGCCGACCGGGTCGAGGTCCTGCCACACGAAGTGGCTGGGATCCCAGTTCAGACCGAACGCCTCGGCGTCGACCATGACACCATCTCGGCGCTCGCCCTGGAGTCGCCGAGCGGCGCCCAGGGGGTGAGCCTGCTGCCCTACTACGGCGGCGAGCGGACCCCCAACCGGCCGGAGGCGGTCGGCACCTGGACCGGCCTGCGCACCCGCACCACCCGGGCCGACCTCGCCCGCGCCGCGTTCGAGAGCCTGGCCTGCTCGCTGACCGAGGCGGTCGGTCAGCTCACCCGCCGCCTGGACGCTGAGCCTGCCCGGGTGCTGCTCGTCGGTGGCGCGGCCCGCAGCGAGGCGCTGCGGGTCATCCTGGCCGGCGTCCTCGGCCGCCCCGTGCTCGTCGCGGAGCCGGCCGAGTACGTCGCGATCGGCGCCGCCCGCCAGGCGGCCTGGACCCTCACCGGCGCCGCCGATCCGCCGCCGTGGCCGGCCCCGCGGGGCGACGAGGTGGTCGCCCCGGCGACGGCCGAGGTGCTCGAGCGGTACGCCCTGCTCCGCGAACGGACCCAGGGCTGGGAGCCCGGCGCGCACGGCCGTGCGGACTGACCCGGGCGCCGACGCACCCCGCCCAGCAGGGCGGACCGCCGCGCCCACCCTGCTGCGCTCGGTGCGCACCGGCCGTGGGCTCCGCGCGGCCGACCTGGCCGCGGAGATCGGCGTCCACCCGATGTCGGTCCTGCGCTGGGAGCGTCGCGAGCGGCTCCCCGGCCCGGCCCACATCCATGCGCTCGCGCGGGTGCTGGACCTCGACCCGACCAGGGTCGCGGACTTCTTCGACGACGCGCGGGCCGCTCCGCCGGTGTCCCCGGCCCCGGGGTACCGCGGCTGCGCGCTGCGACCACTGCGCTGGTCGGCGGGCGTCTCGGCGGCCGTCGTCGCCCGCCGGGCCGGCGTCCCGGTGGCGACGGTCTACAACTGGGAAGGCGGCCGGGCCCGGATCCCGGCGCACCGGATCGCGCCCATCGCGGAGCTGCTCGGCGTACCCCACGACGACCTCGTCTCGGCGCTGGCGACCCCGACACCGATCGTCCTCCGGCCTGCCGCACCCGCCGGTCCTCTGCGCCGGTTGCGGCACGGCAGCCGGCTCAGCCAGTCGCACGCCGCCCGGCTGGCGGGTGTGGACCGTCGCTCGCTGGGCGCCTGGGAGCGCGGGGAGGCACGCCCCTCGCTCGCGGCGGTACGCCGGCTGGCCCGGGCCTACGGCTTACCGGTCGCCACGGTCGCGCGGGCGGCCGGGATCGACCCACCACCCCTGCTCGACCACCGCCGGTGGCGCCAGGGCGACCTGCCCCGGGTGCTGCGCACGCTGCGCGCGTGGACCGGGCTCACCCAGGCCCAGGTGGCCCGGCGGTGCGGCTGCAGCACCGCCGCGGTGCGCACCTGGGAGTCCGGCCGGACCACCCCGAGCGCCCGGCTCATGCAGCGCCTGGAGCAGACCTTCGGCCTCCGCGCCGGCGCGCTCGACGCGATCCGCTGACCGGCACGCTCACCGGCGTGGGCCAGGAGTCAGCGCGCCCAGAGGGGTCTTGACCTGGTTGCCGATCACCTTGGCCAACGGCGCGTCGAAGATGCACGAGGCCGGGTTGGTCACGACCTCGGAGGACACGATCGGGTCGGTCGAGTAGACCAGGTAGCGGCCGTCGGCAGCCGCCGGCGCAGGTCCTTGTGACCGTGGTCATCAGACCCTCGACGATCCCGAGCCCTCGTTGAGCGCCTTGGCCATCGGACCCAGGCAGTTGGTGGTGCACGACGCGTTCGAGATCACGATGTGCTCACCCGGGTCGTAGGAGTCGTGGTTGACGCCCATCACGATCGTCACGTCCTGGTTCGAGGCCGGCGCCGAGATGATCACCTTCCTCGCTCCCCCGCCATCGGCATGCGCGCGCGCCTTCGCACCGTCGGTGAAGAAGCCCGTCGACTCGACCACGACGTCGACCCCCAGCTCGCCCCACCCCAACGCGGCCGGGTCCCGCTCGGCCGAGACCTGGATCTGCGCATCGCCCACCACGATCACGCCGTCACCGGCAGGCGGATGGTCGGGGACCGGTCACGCGACTGCGTGGCCGCGGCTGATCATGACCTCGGCGCCGGCCACGGACCTGGACGCCGAGTAGGGAGCGGCTATCCCGCGTTCGCCGGCACCCCGACCTGCTCGGCGTGGTGGTGCACGATCAGCCACTCCTGCCCGTTCCTCTGCAGGACGTCGGTCACCCGGAAGGACGACTCGCCGTCGACGGCCACGGCGTGCAGCACGTACCTGACGACGGCGCTCTCCTCCCAGCGGTCGACCACCGGGTCGCGGACCTCGACCACGGGCAACGGCCCCGAGGGCGGTGCCGGCTCGGACGTACGACGGTCGCGCAGGGCGTCGAGGTCCGCGAGCCCGATCAGCCCGCCGGGCTGGTCGGACTCCCAGATCGTGACGTCGGGGTGGAGATGCGCGTCGAAGCCGGCGCGGTCGCCGAGTCGTGCGTACATCTCCCGGGTCGCCCGGACGATCTCGCCGTCGGTCTCCCTGATAGCCGTGGTCACGCGTGGTTCTCCTTCGCCAACGTCTCGCGCAGCGGCCCCAGCCCCATCGGACCGAGCCCCAGCGCCGTCATGTGGAACTGCTTGAGGTCGAAGGCCGCTCCGGACGCCGCAGCCCGGGCGTCGCGGGCGGCGGTCCACAGCCGGGCGCCGGCCTTGAACGCCAGCGCCTGGCCGGGCCACCCGAGGTAGCGGACCACCTCCCAGTGCGCGGTCACCGGGTCGATCCCGGCCACCCGGGCCAGGAACTCGGTGGCGACCTCGGGGTCCCAGCGCTCAGCGGTGAGCAGCGGGTTGCCGGCGGGGACCGGGAAGCCGAGGTGCAGCCCGATGTCGATCACGATCCGGGCCGCGCGCCACAGCTGGGCCTGGTAGATGCCGAGGATCTCGGCCTCCTCGTGCACCATGCCCCAGTCCAGCGCGAGCTGCTCGGCATAGTGCGCCCAGCCCTCGGCGTAGCCGTGCACGTGGCACAGGTAGCGCTGCCAGGGGTGCAGGTCGCGCAGGCCCATGGTGACCGCGAACTGCAGGTGGTGGCCGGGCAGGCCCTCGTGGTGCACCGTGCTCACCTCGCGCCAGGTGGGGACGCGCTCCGTGCCCGGGGGCACCGACCACCAGACCCGGCCGGGCCGGGTCAGCCCCGGGTCCGGGGGCGAGTAGTACATGACGCCGGAGCCGGCCGTCACCATCCGAGCCTCCACCCGCCGGGTCGCGTCGGGGATGTCGAAGAACGCTCCGTCCAGTCGCTCGCCGAGCTCGTCGAGGCGTCCCTGCAGCCAGGCCACGAGCTCGGGGCCGGGGCGCACCGAGGCGCCGGGACGCGCGTCCAGGGCCAGCCGGGCGGCAGCCGGCTCGCGCTCCCCCGTCAGGCGGTGCCCGAGCGCCGCGGCGGCGGCATGCAGCCGGGCGAGCTCCGACCAGCCGTAGTCGTAGAGCTCCGCGGGATCGATCTCGGCGCCGAGGAAGGCACCCGCGGTCACCCGGTACAGCTCGGCGCCGACGGCGTCGGTGGGGGTGGCCAGCGGCGCCAGCTCGGTCCGCAGCAGGCCGACCAGCCCGTCGGCCGCGGCCGAGACCTGGTCCGCCCGCGCCACCAGCTCGCCGTGCAGGGTCGGGTCGCCGTCGTGCCGGGCGACCAGCGCCCGGTAGAAGTCGGTGCCCGCGGGGTCGATCCACGAGGCCACCTGGTCGGCGACCGTGCCCACCTGTCGTACGGCGGCCCGCCCACCGGCCCGGGCGGAACGGAGCAGGGTCCGGCCGTAGTCGGCGTACCCCTGCGCGGCCGCCGCCAGGTGGGTGGAGATGCGGGCCCAGTCCTGCTCGGAGTGGTCGGGCAGGTCGTCGAAGACCTCGCGCAGCCGGTGCACAGGCGTCGCGAGGGGCGCCAGCAGGGTGGTGGTGAACCCGGCGTCGTACAGCGCGATCTCGGAGTCGAGACGCTCGGCGAGGGCCCGGCCCAGCGCGTCGTCCGGCCGCGGGGGCAGGGCGGCACGTGCCGAGCGGTCGGCCGCGTCCCGGGCGGTGAAGCCGTCCCAGGTCAGGTCGGGGAGCAGCAGGTCGACGTCGTCGCCGCGCGCCTGCGCCGCGGCGGGATCGACCGCGGCGCGCGCGTCCAGGTAGGCGTCGGCCGCGGCCCAGGACGGGGACCCGCTCATCCGGCGGCGCCCGCAGTCAACGCGCGCAGCGCCGGGAGCACCTCGCGACCGAGCAGCCGGATGCCGCCCAGCCCGGTCAGTCCGTGCGGCGTGCCGAACTCGACCCGGGTCGCCCCGGCCGCCACCAGCGCGGCGGCGTGCTCGGCGATCTCGCCGGGCGTCCCGCAGAGACTGAACAGGTCGAGGACGTCGTCGGGGATCAGCCGACCGGCCGCGTCGTGGTCGCCCTCGGCGAGATGGCCGCGCAGCCGGTCGAGCAGCTCGGGGTCGACGGCCACGGTGCGGTCGAAGCCCGCGACCACGTCGAGGTACATCGCGACCTCCGCACGCCCCAGCCTGCGGGCGAGCTCGCGGTCGTGGTCGACCACGGTCACGGCGCCGGCCACGACGCCGACGGCGTCGGCGGGACGCCCGGCGGCGGTGGCCGCCGGAGCCAGCCAGGATGCCATCAGGCTCACCATCGCCGGGTTGGCGCAGCCGCCGAGCTTGACCTCGTCGGCGTACCGGCCCGCGATGGTGGCGCCGCGCGGACCCCAGACGCCGAGCAGCAGCGGCGGCGGACGCTCGGGAAGCCGGTAGCGCAGCCGGAAGCCCGGCTCGATCCGGAAGTGCTCGCCCGCGAAGCCTCGGTCGTCGCCGTCGAGCAGCAGTCGGACCACCTCGACCGCCTCGGCCATCGCCGCCATCGAGGACGGCGCCGCCAGGCCGATCTGGCCCAGCCACGCGCCGCGGGTCAGGCCCCAGTACGCGCGGCCGGCCGACGCCTCGTCGAGCACCGCGATCTGTCCGGCGATCTCCACCGGGTGCAGCAGGGTGCTGTTCAGGCAGGCTGTGCCGAGGTTGAGCCGGTCAGTGACCCGTGCCGCGGCGAGCAGCGACGGCAGCGGCGGCTGGAAGCCGAGGTCGGCGAAGACGCTCACGCCGTCGAAGCCGAGATCCTCCGCGACCCGGGCGATCTCCTCGTACTGCTCCGTCGACTTGTCGGTCTGGATGCCCAGGCTGAACCGGGCCCCCGGCGAGCCGGTCGTCATGTCGGTGCTCCCATCGATGCGATCTCCTCGGCCCGCCAGCAGGCCACGACGCTGTCCACGGCCGGCCGCAGCGCCGGCTCGGTGCGGCACTGGTCGGTGCTGTACGCGCAGCGCGGGCTGAACCGGCAGCCGGCGGGGATGTTCGCGCCGTCCGGCACCTCGCCCATCAGCGCGAACGGCAGGCTCGGCTCGGCCGAGATCTGCGGGATGGCGCGGACCAGCGCCTGCGTGTACGGATGGCGCGGCTGCGCCATCAGCTGCCGGGTGGGCCCGGTCTCCACGATCCGGCCGAGGTACATGACCGCCGTACGGTCGGCGATCTCGTGGACCAGGGCCAGGTCGTGGGAGATGAACAGCAGGCCGACGTCGAGGTCCCGCACCAGCGACAGCAGCAGGGAGACCACCTGGGCCTGGGCCGAGGCGTCGAGCGCGGTGACGGGCTCGTCGGCGATGATCAGTCGCGGCTCCGCTGCCAGCGCACGGGCGATCGCCAACCGCTGGCGCTGTCCGCCGGAGAACTGGTGGGGGAAGCGCCGGGCCGCGTCCGGCGACATGCCGACCCGGGACAGCAGGTCCGCAACGCGCTCCGCACGTTGCGCTCCCGTCACCGAGGCCGGGATCCCGTCGAGGATCTGCGAGCCGACCGTACGCCGCGGGTTCAGCGAGCCGTACGGATCCTGGAAGACCATCTGCAGGCGGGTCTGGCTCTCCGCGCGGCGGCGCCAGCGCACCGGCTGCACCGGCTCGCCGTCGAAGCGCACCGTGCCGCCGCTCGGCACGGCCAGGCCGGCTGCGGCCCGGGCCAGCGACGACTTGCCGCATCCCGACTCGCCGACCAGACCGAGCACCTCGCCGGCGGCGACCTGCAGGTCCACGCCCTCCACCGCGCGCACGGTGCCCCGTGACGGCGAGCGGAACTCGACCGACAGGTCGGCCACGTCGAGCAGGCTCACGGCGCTTCCTTCCTCACGTCCCATCTCAGGCCCCCGACTCGACCAGGCTCGGCGCCACGGGACAGGCCAGCTCCCGGGTGGCCGAGGTCGCCACCACGGGAGGCAGCGCGCTGTCGCACTCCGGGGTGCTGAAGCCACAGCGCGGAGCAAACGGACAGCCGGGCGGGAACTGGCCGGGGACGACGGGCGAGCCGGGGATGGCCTTCAGCGTGCGGCCTCCGGCCAGGCCGTGCGGGCGCGCCGCGAGCAGGGCGGCGGTGTAGGGGTGCTTCGGCGCTGTCAGCATCTCGGCGGTCGGGCCGCTCTCCATCACGCGGCCGGCGTAGAACAGGTAGGAGCGTCGGGTCAGCGAGGCGAGGACGCCGAGGTCGTGGGTGATGAACAGCACCGAGAGATCGCCGTCGGCGCGCAGCTCGTCGAGCAGGGTGAGGATGCCGGCCTGCACCGTCACGTCCAGCGCGGTCGTGGGCTCGTCGGCGATCAGCAGCCGGGGCCGGCAGGCCAGTGCCACCGCGATCGCGATCCGCTGCCGCATGCCACCGGAGAACTGGTGCGGATAGGCCTTGAGCACCCGCTCCGCCTGGGGGATCCGGACCCGGTCCAGCAGCTCGACGGCGCGCTTGCGCGCCGCTGCCCGGTCGAGGCCGAGACCCTGCCGCATGTGCTCGGTGAGTTGGGTGCCGATGCTCAGCATCGGATGCAGGGCGGCGCTGGAGTCCTGGAAGACCATGGCGATCTCCGAGCCGCGCACCTGCCGCCACGACCTGTCGTCGAGGCCCACCAGCTCGCGCTCACCGAACCGGATCGAGCCCTCCACGACCGCACCCGGCGGCAGCAGGTTGAGCAGCGTCGACGCGGTCAGGCTCTTGCCGGACCCGCTCTCGCCCGCGACGCCGACGATCTCGCCGGCGTCGACGCGCAGGTCGACGCCCCGGATCACGTCGACCGGCCCGGCCGGGCCGGGCAGGGTCACGCGCAGGCCGGAGATGCGAAGCAGCGGCTCTCCCGTGGATCCGGTCATCGGGCACTCCGGTTTCTCGGATCCAGCCAGTCGCGGATCGCGTCGCCGAGCATGTTGAACGCGAGCACCGTGGTCAGGATCGCGATGCCGGGGATGATGCTGACCCACCACTTCGACAGGTCGGTGGACCCGGCCGCGATCATCGCTCCCCACTCGGGGGCCGGTGGGCGCGGCCCGAGGCCGAGGAACGACAGCGAGGCCAGGAGCAGCACTGCATTGCCCAGCTCGAGGCTGCCCAGGACGACCGACGGACCCACGCTGTTGGGTACGACGTCGCGGCGCAGCGCCGTCCACGGCCCCACGCCGAGCATCCGCGAGGCCTGGAGGAAGTCCGAGCCCCTGATGGAGAGCACCGCGCTGCGCACCACCCGGGCGTAGATCGGCCACGACACGATCACCAGCGCCAGCACGGCATTGCGGGTGCTCGGCCCGAAGGCCGCGGAGACCGCCATCGCCAAGATGATCTGGGGGAACGCGAAGACCAGGTCGGTCAGCCTCATCAGCGCCTCGTCGACCCCGCGGCCGACGTAGCCCGCGACCAGGCCGAGGGTGCCACCGAGGGCGAGCGCGAGGGCCACGATCACCACGGCGAGCGGCAGGGACAGCCGCGCGCCGTAGATCACCCGGCTGAGCACGTCGCGTCCCAGCTGGTCGGTGCCGAACCAGTGTGCGCCGGACGGCGGCGAGTAGTACGTCCCGACCTGCTCCAGGGGGTCGTACGGCGCGATCACCGGCGCCAGGAGGGCGGCCAGAGTCCAGCCTGCGAGGATCACCGCGGCGAGAAGGGTCAGGCCGCGCCACCGGGTTCGCCTGGCCCTCGCTCCGGCCGCGCCCCGCCGCAGCCCGAGCCAGCGCCGGGGCGCCAGCGCCGCGTCGCTCGCCGGGTCCGCCAGGGCGGCGGGGCTGGGGCTCACGGCGTCCGGCGTCGGGTCGGGGAGGGTCATAGCCGGATCCTCGGGTCGATCACGCCGTAGAGCAGGTCGACGAGCAGGTTGACCAGGGTGTAGACGAGCGCCACGAACAGGCTCACGCCCATGATCGCCGGGAGGTCGAGGTTGACCGCGGCGCGATAGGCGTACTGGCCGACTCCGGGCCAGCTGTAGATCTGCTCGATGAGCACGGTGCCCGACAGCAGCGAGGCGAAGGCGAGACCGCCGACGGTCACCACCTGCACCAGGCCGGCGCGCAGCACGTGGCGGCGCAGCACGGTCCAGCGGGACAGGCCCTTGGCCGTCGCCGCCTTGACGTAGTCCTGGTCGAGCACCTCGAGCATCGCGGAGCGCACGAAGCGGATCAGGGCCGACACCGTCAGGCAGGTCAGCACCAGCACGGGGAGCGCCAGGTGGGCGACCGCGTCCCAGAAGACCTCGGGCCGGCCGGTCAGCAGCGCGTCCACGGTGTACATCCCGGTGATCTTGTCCGGGGGGACGTACTGGACGCTGAGCCGGCCGCCGTTCGGCGCGATCCCGAGGATGTAGAAGAAGACGTACAGCGCCAGGATCGCGAGCCAGAATGACGGCGTGGAGAGCCCCACCAGGGCGACCCCGCGCACGGTGTGGTCGGCGGCGCGGTCCTTGCGGACGGCCGCCCACATGCCGACGACGACGCTGATCACCAGCGACAGGGTCATGGCCGGCAGCGCGATCTCCAGGGTCGCCGGCACGTAGCGGCCCAGATCACCGGCGACGGTGTTGCCGGTGCTCTGCGAGATCCCCAGGTCGCCCTTGAGCAGGTTGCCGAGATAGGTGAGGTACTGCACGACCATCGGCTGGTCGAGCCCCCACTTCGCCCGGTAGGCGGCGACCACCGCAGGGTCGTTCTGCGCCGACTCCGAGAGGTTCGTCGTCGTCGGGTCACCTGGGACCAGCTGCACCAGCAGGAAGGTCACCACGGTGACGCCGAGCAGCAGGCCGAGCGTGATCAGCAGCTTGCGTACGACGAACCGGGCCAGCCGGCCGCGGTGCCGGTGGACGACCACGGTCCGGGCCGTCGTGGCGGCGCTCTCCCCCGTGCTCGGAGGCGCCGCCCGTCCGCCTGCCACCACCTACTTGCGCCCGATGTCCGCGACGTCCAGGGTCCAGCCCGCCGCGGTGAAGGTCGCGTCGGACAGGTCGGGACTCGCGACCACGACGCCGGAGTTGTAGGCCATCGTGATGTACGGCGAGTGCTGCAGCATCAGCCGCTGCCAGTCCTGGATCGCCGTCGCCTGCTCGGCCGGGTCGAAGGTCGACAGCGCCTTCTGCGCCGCCGCGACCGTCTCGGGGTCGGCGTTCTGCTCGGTCCAGCCGGCGGCCTCGGCCGCGCCACCGCCCGGCATCAGGTCGGAGACCTCGACGGTCGCCACCGGGTAGTCGAGCTGCTGCGGGCTGAAGCTGAGGGCGACCTTGCCGCCCTTGCGCTGCTCGAGGAAGGACGCGATCGGCGCCGGGTCGAGCTCGATCTTGATGCCGGCCCTGGCTGCGTCGGCCTGGACCTTGGTCGCGATGGTGCCGAGGTCGACGCCACCGAAGGTCAGCGCCGGATAGAGCAGCTTGACCGGGGTGTCGCCCACGCCGGACGACGCCAGCAGCGCCTTGGCCTGGTCCAGGTCCTGCTTCTGCGCCTCGGAGCTGGGCAGCGAGCCGGCGAACGCCGTCGGCACGTCGCCCGCCGCGGGTTGGCCGCCCTCGCCGAAGATCGCCGCGATCCCGTCGTAGTCGATGGCCGCGCGCAGCGCCTGGACGAAGTCGCTGTTGGAGGTGACCTTGCTGACCGACGGGTCCTGGCTCAGGCGCAGCTGGTAGTAGATGTTGGGGCTGCTGGTCTGCTGCAGCTCACTGGGCAGTCCGTCGAGCGAGCTGCCCGACAGGTCCATCGCGACCGAGGCGTCCGGCTTCTTCGACATGGTCAGCTTCTGGTTCTGCACGTCCATGTTCTGGAAGACCACCCGCGGGAAGGCGGGCTTGTCGCCCCAGTACTTCGGGTTCGCCGACAACACGATCCGGGAGGCGGCGTCGAAGGACTCGATGACGTAGGGGCCGCTGCCGGCGGCCGTGGTGTTGAGGTAGCTGGTGAGCTTGTCGGTGCTCGCGGCGTCGGCGCTGTCGTCGCCGCCGTGCTCCTTGGCCACCTTGGAGTTCAAGATCCCGGCCGCGGGCATGGTGAGCATCGAGGGCACGCTCGGGTCCGGGACGGAGCTGGTGACGACCACGGTGTGCTCGTCGGGCGCCTCGAAGCTGAGGTTGGTGACGATCGCCGCGGCGCTGCCCTTGAGGTTCTTGAGCCGGTTGAGGCTGAAGACGACGTCGGCGGAGGTGACCGGGCTGCCGTCGGAGAACACGGCGTCGGGGTCGAGCACGAAGGTGAACGTCGTGGCGTCCGGCGAGGCCTCGTAGGACTCGGCCAGGTCGGGGACCGGCGTGGTGACGTCGTCGCCCTCGAAGGTGACCAGGGTGTCGTAGAGCGCGTGCACGACGACATTGCCCGTGGGCTCGTAGACCGCACCGGGATCCAGGCTCTTCACGACGAACGAGGTGTTGACGGTCAGTGCCGAACCGCTGCCCGCCTCGGACTCGCCGCCTCCACAGGCCGCCAGGCCCGAGACCACGACGACCCCGATGACGGCTCCGATGAGCCGCCGAGGGGTGAACGTGCGCTTCATGGTCTTCCTCCCAGCTGGGCAGAGGGGCATGGCCCACCGTGGCCCGGGTTGTGGTGCAGTGAACAGACTTTTGCGTCACTAAACACCGTGATTCGTCTCACGTCAATGGTTCTCCGTGCGGACCGGCCCCGGAGGCTCGACCGCGCAGCACGGCGGCCACCAGCGCGACCGGCGGCGAGCCGTGGGAGAGCAGCTCGTCGTGGAAGGCCCGCAGCCGGAACCCGCTCCCGGCCCGCGCCCGCGCCTCGGCCCGGACGGCGTGCAGCGCGTCACGACCCAGGACATAGCTCGAGGGGTAGGTCGGGTTGTCGTGGCGCAGGTAGCGGCGCACCTCCCCGGCGGCCAGGTGCTGCTCCATGCCGGCCCGCTCGACCAGCAGCGCCACGGCCTCGGCCTCGCTCAGGGTCCCGGTGTGCAGCCCGACGTCGATGACGATCCGCAGCGCCCGCCACAGTGCGTTGCGCCGCTTGAACAGCCGCACCCCGTCGTCGGCCATGAAGCCCGACTCCTCGAGCAGGTCCTCGACATACAGGCCCCAGCCCTCGACGAACTGCGGCGACTGCACGAAGCGCAGCACCGAGCCACGCTCGGTGCCGAGCTTGTGGTGCACCGCCTGGAGGTGGTGGCCCGGATAGGTCTCGTGCCCGGCGATCGAGGCGATGAAGACGTGGCTGTTCTCGCGCGCGTGCCCGCGGCGTCGCTCCGCCGCGAGGCGCGGGTCGGTCGGCGTGATCCGGAACTCGCTGCGCAGGCCGGCGGCGTATGGCGCGCTCGGCGCCATCTCGCCGAGCGGCAGGCTCTCGCGGCGGTACGCCGGGACCCAGTCCAGCACGCACTCCTCGCCCTCCGGGAGGCTGAGCAGGCCCGCCTCGGCGGTGTGCCGCCGCACCGCGCGCGTCGCGGCGCCGTAGGCGTCGAGGAGCGCGGCCGGCTCGGGGTGGTCGTCCTTGATCGCCTCGATCTGCTCGCGCCAGTCGCGGCGCGGGTCCCGGGCCGCGGCGAACGCGACCAGGGCCGCCTCGTCGGAGTCCACCCGCTCGCGGCCCAGGGCCGTCAGCTCCGCGGCGTCGAGGTCGAGGTGGTGGACCTCGCGCAGCAGCAGATCGACGTACGCCGTCCCGGCCTGCCACCGGCCGGTGGCGCGCTCAGCCAGGGCGCCGGAGAAGTCGGCGAACTCCTCGACCGCGGACCCCGCGGCCACGGCGGCCGCGGCGACGTCGCCGGCCAGCGCCGGCGGCAGGCCCGTGACGTACTCGGGGACCGCGGTCGCGAGGAAGCCCGCCAGCCCCCGGGCGGCGGTCTCCCCCATCTCGGCCCACACCCGCGGCACGTCCTCACCCAGGTTGGCGCGCGCCGCGTCGAGGTGGCCCGGGATCCGGCGCAGCCGGGAGAGCAGGGCGTCCGCGGCGGGCGCGTCGCCGGGGACCATCACCGCCGACAGCGCCGAGCCGAGCCGCTCGGCGTACCAGTAAGGCACCCGGGACGCCACCCGGATCCGCTCGTCAGTCGCGACTCCCCGGCGCAGCTCGGCCAGCAGCACCTGGTGCTCCAGCCAGGCCCGGGTGCCGGGGTCGGGCGGCGCCGCCCGCTCGGCCTCGGCGAGCAGCCGCCGCCGCGCGGCCTGCTGGTCGGCGAGCGCATCGCGGTCGACCTCGCCCAGCTCCCCCTCGCGGCGCCGGTCACCCGCCTCGCTCGCCGCGATCGGGTCGGCAGCGTAGGCGAGCTCCGCGACCGGGTGCAGCTCGTCGGCCTCGCTGATCGGCACGACACCTCCCAGCGGCTCGACGGGTCACATCCAGTACTGTGATCCAGGTAACAAGTACAGTACCATCAAACAAGAGTTTGATGGTCCCAAGAAGGCCTGAGACAACGAGGGCGAACGGAGCACCCGATGGTGGAGCGCACCCGCATCGACAGCGCGCCGGATCCGGCGTCGCCGGCCGACCTGTCGGTCGTGATCGGTCGGCACGTGCGTGCCTTCCGCACCCAGCAGGGGCTCACCCTGCGCGCCCTGGCTGCCCGCAGCGGCCTGTCGGTCGGCTTCCTGTCCCAGCTGGAGCGGGGGCTCACCTCGATCAGCCTGACCACCCTGCGCGACCTCGCCGACGACCTCGGGCACCCGATCACCGCGTTCTTCGAGGACGGCCCGGCCGTCGAGCCGCCGGTCGCCGCCCCCGCTGCCCCGGCCCCGGCCGCCCCGCTCGCCGCGGTCCCCCCCGACGCCACCTCGCCCGCGGCCTCCCCCGGCCCCTACTTCACGCTCACCCGGGGCAGCGGCGAGCACTCCTCCCAGTTCGTCAGCGGGCTGCGCACCTACCGGCTGCTGTCGCAGCGTGCCCCCGGGCTCACCCTGGAGCCGATGCTGGTGACCATCGAGCCGGGTGGGCGGCGCGCGGGCGCCGAGGTGCACGAGGGTGAGGAGTTCGCCTACGTGATCTCCGGCGAGCTGACCTTCATCGTCGACGGGACCAGCCACGTGCTCCGCCAGGGCGACAGCCTGCACCTGCGCTCCAACATCCCCCACGAGCTCAACAACGAGGCCGAGGAGCTCGCCGTCGTCGTCTCCGTGGTGACCCCGCGGCTGTTCTGACCGGCCCTCCGCCATCGCATCGCCCCCACGAAAGCGAGACAACGAACGTGACCGAGCCGACCGAGGACGTCGTCCTGCACCACTGCCACGTGGTCGACGGCGTCGCCGACCAGCCCCTGCGCGACCATGCCGTGTGGGTGAGCGACGGGCGGATCCGGGCCGTCGGACCCGAGGACGCCGTCACCGCGCAGGCGCCGGCCGACGCCCGGCGGGTGGACCTCGGCGGCGCGTACGTCACCGCGGGCCTGCTGAACATGCACACCCACTTCTCGCTGTCCCTGCCCGGGCCCGCGGGTGACGCGCTCAAGGACCTCAACCCGCACGCCCTCGCGCTGCACATGGCGTCGGGAGCCCGGCGCACCCTGCTCGCCGGCGTCACCACCGTGCGCTGCGTGGCCGAGAAGTCCCACGCCGACTTCGCGCTGCGGCGAGCCATCGAGGCGGGGCAGGTGGCCGGGCCGCGGATCTTCACCGCCGGACGCGCTCTGGTCTGCACCGGTGGCCACGGCCACGAGGGCACCGACACCCTCGAGTGCGACGGCGCGGACGGCTTCCGGCGCGGCGTCCGGTCCCAGGTGTCGGCCGGGGCGGACCTGATCAAGATCATGATCTCGGGCGGCATCGCCGGCGAGCACGAGCAGATCGACACGCCCCAGCTGACCCTCGACGAGATCGACGCCGCGATCGAGACGGCCCACGCCTGGGGCCGCAAGGTCACCGCGCACGCCGGCCCGGCGCCCGTCATCCAGGCCGCGGTCGAGCGCGGCCTGGACTGCGTGGAGCACGGCTACCAGCTCACCGAGGAGGTCGCGGCGGCGATGGCCGAAGCCGGGACCGCGCTGGTGCCCACCCTGATCGTCACCCGCTGCGGCGACTTCTTCGACCAGCTCGGCGTACCGGCATGGATGCAGGAGCGCTCGCTCTCGGCCGGTCCACGGCACGTCGAGAGCTATCGGATGGCGCTGGCCGCGGGCGTCGAGATCATGCTCGGCAGCGACATGCCGCCGTTCTGGCCCACGGAGGGCACCACCGGCACCGTCCGCGAGCTCGAGTACATGGCCGAGCACGGCCTTGCGCCCCTGGCGGCGCTGCGGGCGGCCACCATCGTGCCGGCCCGCTGGCTGGGCGCGGAGGCCGACATCGGCACCGTCGAGGCCGGTAAGTGGGCCGACCTGATCGCGATGGACGACGACCCGACTCGGGCGACCAGCGCGTTCCGGTCGCTGCGGTGGGTGATGAAGGGCGGCGAGGTCGTCCGCGACGACCGGGCAGGAGTGACGGCATGACGACAGCAGACCAGCCGGACATGGAGCTCTACGACCTTCGCGTGGTCGTCGAGCGGATCGAGGGTCGCTCGGTGTGCGGACTGTCCGTCGGCGACTACTTCGAGGTGGTCAACAGCTCACAGATCCGCATCCCCGAGGGCGGGCACATGTGCCTGTTCGCCCTCCAGTCGGTGCTGCCGCTGCTGCCCGCCAAGATGCGGCAGCTGCCCGCCAACGACTGGCTCGAGCGGGACTCCCACGTGTGCTGCCCCGACCCCGAGGAGGGTCTGGTGCTGCGCATCGAGCGGATCGGGCTGCAGCAGCTCAGCTCGTCGGACCTGACCTGACCTGTAGCGACGCCCGGTCACCGGGCCATCACGACCGATCCTTCCCGAGGAAGCGCAGCGCGTTGCCGCGCAGGATCAGCTCGCGGGCGGCGTCGTCGAGGAAGTCGGCCCGTCGTACGACGTCGGCCACCGGCCGCTCGCCCAGCGGGTACGGGTAGTCGCTGCCGACCATCACCTGCTCGGCGCCGAGGGTGTCGACCAGGAGCCGCAGCGCGGCCGGCTCGAAGACCACGGAGTCCACGCTGAACCGCCCGACGTACGCCGAGGGCGGCAGCTGCGAGGTGGCGATGACGTCGGAGCGTCGGTGCCAGGCGTTCTCGACGCGCCCCAACCAGAAGGCGAAGGAGCCGCCGCCGTGGGCGAAGCAGATCCGCAGCGAGTCCGGCACCTTGTCGAAGGTGCCACCGAGGATCATCGCGAGGATGGAGAGGTGGGTCTCGGCCGGCATGCCGGTCAGCCACTGCGCCATCCACCGGTTCAGCCGCGGCGAGCCGGCCATGTCCCACGGGTGCACGAAGACGGGCACGTCGAGCGAGGCGGCATGCTGCAGGAAGGTCACGACGCCCTCGTCGTCGAGGTCGCGATCCCCCACGTGGTTGCCGATCTCGACGCCTCGGTGGCCGGCGGCGACCGCTCGTTCGAGCTCGCGGCAGGCCGCGTCGGTGTGCTGCAGCGGCACCTGGCAGAACGGGATCAGGCGGTCACCGGCCGGGGCGCACACCTCGAGCGCGAGGTCGTTGAAGACCCGGGAGATCCGCTCGGCCTCGGCGGCCGCGGCGTCGTACCCGAAGAAGACCGGGGTCGGCGAGACGACCTGGACGTCCACGCCGTCGGCGTCCATGTCCCGCAGCCGGACCTCGGCGTCCCAACAGTCCGACTGGATACGGCGGAACTCCCGGGAGCCGACCATGATCACGGCCTCCCGCTCGGACTCGACACGCAGCCACGGGAACCCCTCCCCGAGGTCGGGCCACCCTCGTGGCACCGAGTGGGTGTGAACGTCGATCGCGCCCACGCCGCTCAGCCCTTGCCGGGGTGGACGGCCCCGCAGTCGGGGCAGGTCCGCTCCGCGTCGGACGAGGCGTAGAACTGGGAGAAGACCGGCGGCAGGTCCTCGACGATGTCGCGGACCTGGAGCTGGACCTCGTGCACCTTGGTGTGGCACTCCAGGCAGAACCACGCGAAGTTCTCGAGCGTTCCCTCCTCGCGGATCCGCTCGATCACGATGCCGATCGAGCCGGCCTCGGGACGCTGCGGGGAGTGGTACGTGTCGCGCGGCAGCATCCACATCTCGCCCTCGCGGATGTCGATCCGCTGCGGTCCGTCGTCGGTCATCAGGTCGACGTGCATCGCGCCCCGGTACTGGTAGAACCACTCCTCGTAGGGGTCGAGGTGGAAGTCGGTGCGCTGGTTGGGACCGCCGACGACCTGGACGATGAAGTCGCCCATCGGCTCCCACATCTGCTTGTTGTTGACCGGGGGCTTGAGCAGGTGCTCGTGCTCGGCGATCCAGGCCTCGAAGTTCACGACGGGCGGAATGGTGGTCATCGGCTTTCCTCCTGGGGTGCGGGGCGCGCCGCCAACCGGGCGAGCGCCTGGATCTCGATGAGTAGGTGGGGATGGGGGAGCTGGTGGACCGCGACGGTGGTGCGGGTAGGCCCCTCCTCGTCGAAGTACTCGGCCCAGACCTCGTTGTAGCCGCCGAAGTCGTTCATGTTGACGAGGTACGTCGTGACCTGGACCAGGTCGGCGAGGCTGCCGCCGACCTCGGCGAGGATGTCGCCGATGTTGTCGATGACCGCGCGGGTCTGGGCCCGGATGTCGAGGTCGGTGACGCCCATCGCGTCGACCGCGACCCCCGCGAAGGTGTTGTCGGGGCGCCGGCTGCTGGTGCCCGACACGTACGCCGTGTCGCCCACCACCTTGACGTGCGGAAAACGACCGCGGGGCGTCGCCTTGCCGGCGACCACCCGGGCGTCGCGTCGGTCGGGAGCCGTCACTGCTCGCCTCCCGAGGTCGTGACCCGGACCGGTCCGAGCCCGCCGACGACGGCCTCGACGCTGGCGCCGGGGGTGAGCGCGACGGCGGCCGTGGCCGCACCGGCCAGGATGATCGAGCCCGCGGGCAGCGCGACACCGTGCTCGCGCGCCATCCGCTTGACCGCGGCCAGCGCGAGCACCGGGTCGCCGAGGATGTCGGCGCTGCTGCCCCGCGCGACCTGCTCGCCGCCGACGGTCAAGGTGACGTCGAGCGCCGCGAGGTCCAGCTCGGCCCGCGCATCGGCGAAGGAGCGCCACGGTCCGACCACGAAGCTCGAGGCCGAGGTGTTGTCGGCGACGACGTCGGTGAGGCTGAACCGGAAGTCGCGGTAGCGGCTGTCAATGATCTCCAGCGCCGGCGCCACGGCGACGGTGGCGGCGAGGATGTCGGCGTCGTCGTCGAGCGGGTCGATGGCGGCGCCGAGCCGGAAGGCCACCTCGGGCTCGACCCGGGGGTGGACACCCGCGGCGAGGTCGACGCGACCGCCGTCGGGGGTCTGCATGCTGGCGTGGAGCACGCCGATGATCACGTCGGACACGCCCATCTGCTCGGCCTTGGCGCGCGAGGTGAACCCGAGCTTGGCTCCGACGACCGCGTCGCCGCGGGCCTCTCTGAGCCGAACGCCGGCCGCCTGGACGGCGTACGCCTGGTCCAGGGTGAGCTCGACCTCGGCGCTGAGCTGGCGCACGGCGGTGGCGGTGCGCACTGCCTCGTCGAGCTCGCGCGCGAGCGCTTCGATGTCAGGCAAGGGTTTCCTCCCGGATCACAGCTGGATGCAGACGTTGGTGGGCTCGGAGTAGAAGTGCAGCGAGTGCCGCCCGCCCTCGCGGCCGATCCCGGACAGGCCGGTGCCGCCGAAGGGCGAGCGCAGGTCGCGCAGGTACCAGGTGTTGACCCACGCCATCCCGACCCGCATCCGCTGCGCGACCCGGTGACCGCGCTCGAGGTTCTGGGTCCACACCGCTGCCGCCAGGCCGTAGTCGGTGTCGTTGGCGAGCCGCACAGCCTCCTCCTCGTCGTCGAAGGGGATGAGCGCGGCGACCGGCCCGAAGATCTCCTCGCGCACGGTGCGGTGGGTGTTGTCGAGGCCGGTCCACAGTGTCGGCTCGATCCACGCCCCGCCGGCGAGCTCGGCGCCCAGGGCGGGCACGCCGCCACCGGTGAGTACCTCGGCGCCCTCGGAGACGGCGAGGTCGAGGTAGGACTGCACCTTGGTCCGGTGCCCGACCGAGATCAGCGGACCGGTGGTGGTCGCCGGGTCCTCCGGACGCCCCAGCCGCAGGTTCCGCGCGCGCTCGGCGAGGCCGGCCGCGACGTCGTCGAAGATCGGGCGCTCGACGTAGATCCGCTCGGTGGCGAGGCAGACCTGGCCGGTGTTGAGGAAGGTCGAGCGGGCCAGTCCGTCGAGGGTGCGCTCGAGGTCGGTGTCGGCGAAGACGAGCGCCGGGTTCTTGCCGCCGAGCTCGAAGGACACCGGACGCACGCGGGGCGCGACCGCGCGCATGATCGCCGAGCCGGTCGAGGTCTCGCCGGTGAAGGTCACCGCGTCGATACCGCGATGGGTGGTGATCAGCTCGCCGGCCGAGCCCGGCCCGAAGCCGTGCACCACGTTGTAGACGCCGTCGGGCACGCCCGCCTCGGCCATGATCTCGGCGAGCAGGGTCGCCGAGGACGGCGTCTCCTCCGACGGCTTGACCACGACCGCGTTGCCGCACGCCAGCGCCGGCGCGACCTTCCAGGTCAGCAGCAGCAGCGGGAGGTTCCACGGCACGATCACCGCGACCACGCCCACGGGCTTGTTGACGGCGTAGTTGAGCGCCTTGCGGCCGTCCGCAAGATCGGTGAGATAGGAGTCCATCCCCTCCGCTGCGATCGTGTCGGCGAAGGACCGGAAGTTCATCGCGGCCCGGGCGACGTCGAGCTCGCGGACGAGCGACAGTGGCTTGCCCGTGTCGCGCATCTCGGCGGCCACCAGGTCGTCGAAGCGCTCGTCGATGCGGTCGGCGATCCGCCGCAGCAGCGCGGCGCGCTGCCCGACCGGGCTGGTCGCCCAGCCCGCGTCGAGCGCCCGCCGAGCGGCGTCGACCGCGGTGTCGACCGTCTCCTGGCCGGCCTCTGTCACGGTGGCCACCAGTGACCCGTCGACCGGGCTGATCTTGTCGAAGCTCGGGCCGTCGGTGACCTCGCGTCCGCCGACCCAGCAGGGCAGCCGCACCACGTCTCGGCTCCGCTCGCCGGTCATCACGCGGACACCTCGATCCCGGCCAGGCTCAGGGCATGGGCCGCGATGAGCGGCCAGGCGCCGCCACGGGTGTCGACCATGTCGAAGTGGTTGGCCCCCTCCAGGAGGTCGAAGCTGACCGGGCGGCCCGCGGCCTCGGCCTCAGCGACGTAGGCGCGGGACTGCTCGATCATGCCCGGGTCGTCGAGGCTGCCGATGACCAGCGCCTGCGGCACCGACACCGCACCACCCCGGACGCTGGGCGAGATCTCCGCCAGGCGAGCCGTCCAGGCCGCGTCGTCGCTCGCTCCGTCGGCGCCGACGAGCCGGTGGACGTGGCTCGACGGCTCCGGCTCCTCCTCCAGGAAGGCCTGGAGGTCGAGCATGCCGGCCAGGGTCACCACGCCGCTCAGCGGGAGCGGGTCGGCGACGTGGACCTCGCTGCCGGCGGGAATCGTCGCCCGGCCGGCCGCCCAGCTGCCGAAGGTGCCGCCCGCCGAGTGGCCGACGACGACCACCCGGGCGAGGTCGATCGGGTGCTGCTCGGCGATCACGCGCAGGTGGTCGAAGGCGGCCGCGATGTCGAGCCAGGTGCCGGGCCAACCCCCACCGCTCTGTCCCGGCTTGCGGTACTCGATGGTCCAGGTCGCCGCTCCCGCGGCGGTGAGGTCCTCGGCGAGCGGCGCGCAGTGGTCGTGGGGCCAGTTCGGGGAGTAGCCACCGCCGTGGATCACCACGATCACCGGGTGACCGGCCGCGGGCGCGGGGGTCGCCGGGAGCCGCAGGTCACCGAACTGCTGGGCGTCGTCGCCGTACCGGATCCGGTGGTCGGCGACCGTCGTCGGCAGCCACTCCACCATGTCCTGGGCGGTGGGGTTCAGGTGGGTCGCGCCAGTGGTCGGGTCGGCTGAGGTGGTCATCATTCGTCCTTCAGTTCGGCGATCACATGTCCTAGTATCGTGACCCCGGTTGGAAAAATGCAATACCCTCAGCGGCCAAGCGGACCCGCGCCGAGCAGCCCGACCACTCCCCTCGCCCCAGGAGCGCCGATGACCGAGAGCAACGACAACACCCGCGAGGTCGAGCAGGGCATCGTCACCGACTTCCGCGACGCGATGAGCTACGGCAGCTATCTCAAGCTCGACCAGCTGCTCTCGGCCCAGGTCCCGGTCAGCGTGCCCGAGCACCACGACGAGCTGCTGTTCATCGTGCAGCACCAGACCTCCGAGCTGTGGCTGAAGCTGATGCTCCACGAGCTCCGCTCGGCCCAGCGGCACCTGGCCGCCGACGAGCTGCCCCCGGCGCTCAAGCAGCTCGCGCGGGTCAAGCACGTCCAGAAGCAGCTGACCGAGCAGTGGTCGGTCCTGGCCACCCTCACCCCCACGGAGTACGCCGAGTTCCGCGGCTTCCTCGGCAGCTCGTCGGGCTTCCAGTCGTGGCAGTACCGCGCCGTGGAGTTCTGCCTCGGCAACAAGAACGCCGCGATGCTGGCTGTCTTCGACCACGATCCCGAGGTCCGGCGCATGCTGGCGGAGATCCTGGAGGCGCCGAGCATCTACGACGAGTTCCTGCGCTTCCTCGCGCGCCACGGCCACGCCGTCCCCGACGAGATCCTGCACCGCGACGTGACCCGGGCACACACCTTCACCCCCGCCCTGGTCGAGGTCTTCAAGCACATCTACGAGGACGCCACCCGCTACTGGTCGGCGTACGAGGCGTGCGAGGAGCTGGTCGACGTGGAGGAGAACTTCCAGCTGTGGCGGTTCCGGCACCTCAAGACCGTCGAGCGCACCATCGGCTTCAAGCGGGGCACCGGCGGCTCGAGCGGCGGCGCCTTCCTGCGCCGGGCGCTCGACCTCACCTTCTTCCCCGAGCTGTACGCCGTGCGCACCGAGATCGGGAGCTGAGGCGATGGCGAGCGAGGAGCTGGACGACCTCTCCGTCCGGCCGCACAGCGCCAGCTCGGTGCTCCGCACCTTCATCGGCCTGCACCTGCGCCGGCTCGGAGGCTGGATCTCGGTCGCCGACCTGATCGACCTGTGCACCATCGGCGGCAACCCCGGGGGGACGCGGTCCGCGCTCTCCCGGCTCAAGTCGAAGGGCCTGGTCGAGCCGCAGGTGCAGGACGGCCGTGCGGGCTACCGGCTGGCGGCCGCCGCGGTCCCGATGCTCGAACGCGGCGACCGCCGGATCTTCTCGCACCACCAGATGCGCCCGCAGCAGGAGGGCTGGCTACTCGCGGTGTTCTCGATCCCCGACCCCGAGCGTCACCTGCGCCACCAGCTGCGCCAGGTGCTCACCTGGCTCGGCTGCGGGACGATCACGCCCGGCACCTGGATCGGCCCCGGCCACCTCTTCGAGGAGGCCGCCGACCTGCTCGAGCAGCGCGGCCTGCGCGACTACGTCACCTTGATCCGCGGCGTCGAGCTCCAGCCGCCCGGCGGTCTCGCCGCCGCCGTCGCCGAGTGGTGGGACGTCGCGGACCTGACCGAGCGCTATGCCACCTTCCTCGAGGCCCACGGCGACACCGAGCGCGGCTGGGACGGCACGGACAAGATGGCGTTCGACGAGCACCTCCGCCTGGTCGACGACTGGCGTGCCCTCCCCTATCTCGACCCCGGCCTGCCGGCCGAGCTGACCCCGCCCGACTGGAACGGCCATCGCGGCGTCGAGCTCTTCCTCCGACTCCAATCCCTGCTGTCCGGGCCAGCCGCCCGGCACGTGGACGCAACCATTGCCTCAAGGACAGGAACCACCCCGTGACCACACCCCCGCTCTCCGAGCAGCGAGCGCTCGACCTCGACGCCGCCGACCCGGTGCCCAGCCGCCGCGACGAGTTCCACCTGCTGGCCGCCGAGGCCGGCGACTACCCCGAGGTCGCCTACATGGCGGGCAACTCGCTGGGCCTGCAGCCGCGCTCGGTCCGCACCATCCTCGACGAGGAGCTGGCCGAGTGGGCCCGCCTGGGGGTCGAGGGCCACCTCGAGGCCGAGCGCCCGTGGGCGCCGTACCACGAGTTCCTGCGCGAGCCGGCCGCCCGGCTGGTCGGGGCGCAGCCCCGCGAGGTCGTGGTGATGAACTCGCTGACGGTCAACCTGCACCTGATGATGGTCAGCTTCTACCGGCCCACCGCCGCGCGGTACGCCATCGTGATCGAGGACTCGGCGTTCCCGTCGGACTCGTACGCCGCCCGCAGCCAGGCGGCCTTCCATGGCTACGACCCCGACACCGCGGTGATCCGGCTGCGCCCGCGCGCCGGCGAGGACGTGCTGCGCACCGAGGACGTCGTGTCCTTCCTGGGCGAGGAGGGGCACCGGGTCGCGATGGTGATGCTCGGCGGCGTCAACTACCTGACCGGTGAGCTGATGGACATCCCGACCATCACGGCGGCCGCCCGCGAGGCGGGGATCGTCGTCGGCTGGGACCTGGCCCATGCCGCCGGGAATGTCGAGCTGGCGCTGCACGAGTGGGGCGTCGACTGGGCGGCGTGGTGCACGTACAAGTACCTCAACGCTGGGCCGGGCGCCCTGGCCGGCTGCTTCGTCCACGAGCGGCACCTCGCCGACCGCTCGCTGCCCAAGCTCCAGGGCTGGTGGAGCACCCGCTACGAGACCCGGTTCCAGATGCATCCCGTGGTCGAGCCGGTCGACAGCGCGGACAGCTGGCAGCTCTCCAATCCGCCGATCCTGGCGATGGCCCCGGTGCTGGCCTCGCTGCGGATGTTCGACGAGAGCGGGATGGCCACGCTGCGCGCCAAGAGCCGGCGGCTGACGGGCTATCTCGCGGAGGTGCTCGGCGCGCAGATCGGCGAGCTCCCGCTGCAGATCATCACGCCGAGTGACCCCGACCGGCGCGGCACCCAGCTGTCCGTTCGGATCGGCGGCGGGCTCGCGGCCAACGACGTCGCGCGCTGGCTGCGCCACGAGCACGGCGTGATCGCGGACGCGCGTCAACCTGACGTCATCCGACTGGCACCGGTGCCGATGTACTGCACCTTCCACGATGCCTGGCGCGCCGCGCAGGCCCTGGTCGAGGTGGTGCGCAACCATGGCTGAGAACACCTTCACCGGCATCGACGGCGAGCCGGTACGACGGGTCGCGGTGGTCGGCGCCGGGCTCGCGGGCTGTCTGATGGCCGTGCTGCTCGCACGGCGCGGACTAGCGGTCGACCTGTACGAGCGCCGCTCCGACCCCCGGCTCGTCGGCGCCGAGCGCGGCCGCTCGATCAACCTGGCCATCTCGGCCCGCGGCCTGGACGCTCTGTCCCGGGTCGGGCTGGACGAGCAGGCCCTCGCGGCGGCGCTCCCCATGCACGGACGCACCCTGCACGGCACGGACGGCAAGGTGGGCTACCAGTCCTACAGCGCCGACGGCACCCGCGCGATCAACTCGATCAGCCGCTCCGGCCTGAACGCCTCGCTACTGGACTGCGCGGAGCAGACGCCCGGCGTCACCCTCCACTTCGGCCACCAGCTACGCACCCTCGACGCAGGCACCGGTGAGCTCGTCCTGGGCACCGACGACGGCGAGGTGACCGCCACCGCCGACATCGTGATCGGCAGCGACGGTGCCTACAGCGCCGTACGCCGGGCGATCCAGTTCACCGAGGGCTTCGACTTCAGCCAGAGCTTCCTGTCGCACGGCTACAAGGAGCTCACCATCCCCGCCACCGCCGACGGCGACTTCGCCCTCGACGAGCGCTCGCTGCACATCTGGCCCCGTGGGTCCTCGATGATGATCGCGCTGCCGAACCTGGACCGCTCGTTCACGTGCACCCTGTTCTGGCCGAAGACCGGTCCCGGCGGCTTCGCGGCGCTCGAGAGCGCCGACGAGATCGACGCCTACTTCCGCACCCACTACCCGGACGCCCACCCACTGATGCCGACCCTGGTCGAGGACTTCCAGCACAACCCCGTCGGCTCCCTGGTGACCGTTCGGGCGTTCCCCTGGGTGCGCGACCGGGTGGCGCTACTCGGCGATGCCGCCCACGCGATCGTGCCCTTCTTCGGCCAGGGGGCGAACTGCTCGTTCGAGGACTGCATCGAGCTGGACCGCTGCCTGAGCGACAGCGCTGGCGACTGGGCCGTCGCGCTCCGGCTCTACCAGGATCGCCGCAAGCCCAACGCCGACGCGATCGCGGAGATGGCGCTGGAGAACTTCGTGGAGATGAGCGACAAGGTCAACTCGAAGGTCTTCCAAGCCATCACCAGCACCCGCCACTTCCTCGAGCGGCGACTGCCCGAGAGGTACGTCTCGCGCTACGAGCTGGTGTCGTTCACGACGACGCCGTACGCCCAGGTCAATGGCCGGATCCGGCGTCAGGACATGATCGCCGGCGCGGTCGCCGCCGCCGCGGTCGGTGGAGCCGCGCTCGCCGCACGCGCGCTGCGCCGGCGGGAGTGAGGGGCAGCGGCCGAGACGACCGCTGATCACATTTGCGCACCTGCAGGTGTGATCCGTCAGGACATCCCGGACACCTCTCTCGAGAGGTCTTCAAACTCGTCGACGGAGTTCTCCGGTTGCGGCGTCGAGACGCGGACGTGGAGTCTCCTGCGCGACCTGACCGTGCACACCACGCGCGACTACCAGCGACTCGGCCGACCACGCGGCCCCAACCCACAAGACCCAGAAGGCCGGGCCCAAGTTCTGGGTCCGGCCTTCGGCATCTCCTGAGAGATCACACTGCGCGCCTGTAGGGATTCGAACCCCAAACCTTCTGATCCGTAGTCAGATGCTCTATCCGTTGAGCTACAGGCGCTCGTCGCTGTGCGACCGCACGAGAATAGCCGAGGCGACGCGCAGATGCCGAATCACGGACGCCACCGGCACCGGACGGGCGTGTGGAACCATGACGCCATGACCTCCTACGAGCCCGCGGACCGGGCCATCTTCGAGGAGGAGGCGATCGGTCTCTACGAGGCGGTGCTGGCCGAGGGCGGGCTGGCGGCGGACGATCTGCGGCTGGTCGACGGGTCCGCCGTACGACGAGCGTTCGACCTGTTGGTCGAGCTGGGCCTGCTGCAGCTGGACGCCTCGCGGCAGACCTGGCGGCCGGTGGAGCCGAGCAACGCGCAGTCGCGCGTGGTGACGCCACTGGGGAACGAGGGGGCGCGGCTGCTCGAGGAGTCGGCGCGGTGGGCCTCGGCGTTCGCGCACCTGGCCCAGAGCTGGCGTCGTTCGCCGGCCGCGAGCGAGTCGGGGCCGTTCCTCTACCTGCACGGGGAGGCGATCAATCCGTACCTCGCGACCCTGGTGAGCGAGGCGCAGGAGGAGCTGCTGACCGCGCAGCCTCAGGCGACGCGCAGCGCCAAGTCGGTCTCGGAGGCGATGATCCGCGACGTGGAGGCGCTCAAGCGTGGCTTGGCGATGCGGACGCTGTACCAGCACAGCGCGCGGCGGCATCCCGCGACGCACAAGTACGTCGCCACGGTGACCGAGCAGGGCGCCGAGGTCCGCACCCTCGACGAGTTCTTCAACCGGATGATCGTGGTCGACCGCCGGGTCGCGCTGATCCCGGCGGCCGACAGCCTGGCGACCGCGGTCGTCGTACGCGAACCGGCGATCGTGGCGTACCTCGTCGACGTCTTCGAGCGCGCGTTCGCGCGCGGACGCCCGTTCGCCAGCGCGGGGCAGAGCGTCACGAAGGAGATCGCGTCCGAGCAGCGCTCGATGACGATCCGGATGCTCATCGAGGGCCACGCCGACGCGGTCAGTGCGAAGCGGCTCGGCGTCAGCCCGCGCACGTACGCCGGCTACGTCGCCGAGCTCAAGGAGGAGTACGACGCCGAGACGCGCTTCCAGCTCGGCTACACCATGGGGACGCTGGGCATCGCCGGTCAGGACGACGAGGGAACGTCGTCCTGACGCTGCGCCAGGTGCGCGGACCCGTCAGCGGTGGGCGTGGGGGACGACCCGCCAGGTCCAGCCGGTGTCGGCCTCCGCGGACGCGGGAAGAGAGACGATGCCGGCCGTGGTGATCAGCGCGGCGAGGACGAAAGCGGTCTTGCGAGCGAGCTTCTTCATGAGCATTCCCCTCACTGGTGGGCGGCCGAGCCCCGTCCCTCCGGATCTACCCGAACCGCTGGCGCCTACCCCCATGAGGACGCCCCCAAACATCTTCACGCATCGGGCCTGAATAAGCGAGACCCCCGGCAGGTCTGCCGGGGGTCTCGTCGTGCGGCGGAGGCGGAGGGATTTGAACCCTCGATGGGCGATAAACCCAAACCGCATTAGCAGTGCGGCGCCATAGACCGGACTAGGCGACGCCTCCTCCACTGCGCCGGTCAGGGACCGGCCAGCGTGCTCAGGCTACTAGGACCGCGCGCGCCTGTCCCAATCGGGCCCGACCCGTGGGTGGTCAGCCGGCGGCGCGCTTGAGGTGGGCCCGTACGTCGCGCGCGAAGTCGTCCTTGTCGCCGGCCACGAGCTGCACGGGGATGGTCGTGCTGCGCCCGTCGCGCAGCCGCAGCACGAGGCAGTCGATGCCCGAGGGAGCGGCGGCGACGGCGTCCTCGACCTCGGTCCAGCGGGCCTCGGTGGCGCCGGCCGCCCGGATCATCCGGACCTGGTACCCCGCCTCGGTCAGCCGTACGACGACCAGCCGGGCCCGCAGCCACCAGCCCAGCCCGATCAGCCCGAGCAGGCCCAGCCCGAGCACCAGCACCAGCAGGTCGGCGTTGAGCTCGGCGGCGACCACGACCACCGTGACGACGAGGAGCAGTACGGCGAGCAGGACCAGGTAGGCGCCGACGAAACGCGCCATCACCGGTGGTGCGAGGCGGTAGTCGGTGACCGGGGTGGGCTGCGCACTGCTCATGGACCGCATTGTCCCGGCCCGGCCGCGGACCGGCCAAAGCGGCGACGACGCCCCCACTAGACTCGACCTGGTGTCCGGCCGGCGCGTGCGTCGTACCGGGCCCAGGAGGGATGCCGGAGTGGCCGATCGGAACCGCCTTGAAAGCGGTCGTAGGGAGACCTACCGCGGGTTCGAATCCCGCTCCCTCTGCTGACGCGAAGCGCTCACAGCAGCGGCGCGAACCGCCCCGGCTCGGGACGTACGGCCGCTGCCTGCTCCGCCACCCGGCTGCCGCGACCGCGGTTGCCGGTCAGGGCGAGGTCGAGGCGGATCAGGAACCAGCCCAGCACCAGCCCGACGGCCAGCCCGTAGACGACCGACAGCCCGGCCTCGGTGACCGAGACGGCCGGGTTGGCGAGGGCGGTGGCGGTGGGCGAGGTGGCGGCGACGCCGAAGGCGCACACCCACCAGCCCTGCCGGCGCCGGGCCCGCATGTGGCAGCCGTAGGCGAGGGCGGGTACGCCGAGCACGGTCGCGATCGGGCGCGGGAACGCGCCGAGGTGGTCACGGCTCCAGGCCACCCAGCCGAGCAGCTCATCGACCAGGCCGGTCGAGCCGTACCGGCGCAGCATCTCGGCGTACAGCAGGGTCACGGCGAGCACGACGACCCCGATCGCGACGATGACCAGCCCACGCCGGCCGAGGCCGTGGAAGCCCGCGCCGAGGCGGTGGACCAGCACGATCGCGCCGAGGAAGGCGAGCCCGAGCCCGACGTACTCGAAGCGCTCCTTCTGGATCGCCGGCTCGAAGCCGACCGTGGCCATCGCGCCGATCCCGGCGACGACCAGTCCGACCACGCACTCGCGGGCGGCGGTGGCGATCCCTGCCGCGGGCACCGTGATCATCACGCCGAGCACCGCGGCGACGGCGGAGGTGCCGACCGCGGCGCCGGTGAGCAGCAGGTCCTGGTCGGTGAGCACCGCGACCAGCCCGCAGGCCAGCGCGAGCGGGGCGAAGACGAACGGGCGGCCACCGGTCCGGGCGGCCAGCCCCCAGGTGAAGGCGGTCGCGACCGTGATCGCCCCGGCCGTGCCGAGCCAGTCGGGCCCGACCGGCACCATCGCGCAGACCAGGGCGGCGGTGCTGGCCGCGACCACGACGAACCAGATCGTCAGCGGCCAGCGCGACGCCCCGAACTCACCGATGCGCTGCTCGAGCGGGACACGGGAGGGAGCGCGGGACACGGAGGAGCAGCCTACATTCGCCTGTTGGGCAGGGACGGATTGACGCGACGGGCCTCCTCCAGCACCGTGCGCTCGATCACGGCGCGGACCACCTCCGGCTGCTCGGGCGAGCCGGGGCCGGCCTCGTCCAGCACGTCGCCGTAGGGGTCGACGACGAGCGAGTGGCCGCAGTAGCGGCCGGCGGGCTGGCCGACGGCGGCGACGTACGCCGTGTTCTCGATCGCGCGAGCCCTCACCAGGGTGCGCCAGTGGTCGACCTTGCGCGGCCCGGCGACCCAGGCCGCGGGGAGCACGATCAGCTCGGCACCGCGGTCGACCAGGGCTCGGGCGAGCTCGGGGAAGCGGAGGTCGTAGCAAGTCATCAGCCCGACCCTCCAGCCGTGCAGGTCGACCACGACCGGCTCGATCGGGCCGGCGCTGAGCCGGTCGGACTCGCGGTAGCCGAAGGAGTCGTAGAGATGCACCTTGCGGTACGACGCCGTCGCCTCGCCGCGCACCAGCAGGGTGTTCCACGGCCGCTCGGGGTCGGGGCCCTGCTCGAACATCCCGGCGACGAGCGTGGTGCCGTGCGCGGCGGCGGCCTCGGCGAGGGCGGTGCCGAACGGGCCGTCGACGGGCTCGGCGTACGCGCTGACGTCGGAGCCGGCCTCGCCGAAGTCGCGGGCGAAGGCCTCGGGGAAGACCACGAGGTCGACGTCACCGGCGTGTTGGGCGGCCAGCGTCGTCAGCGCCGCGCGGTTGGCGGCGGGGTCGAGCGCCGACGCGGCCTGCACCAGCGCGAGGCGGAGCGAGGGGGCTGTGGGGCTGCTCACGGTGCCAGCCTAGGTGGGTGCTTGAGAGGATCGGGAGGTGGTGATCGAGCTGGGACTGGCCGGATTCGCGGCGATCGTGCTGGCCGGCGGGCAGGGCTCGCGGCTCGGCGGCGTCGACAAGGCCTCGATCGAGGTGGACGGGCGCCCGCTGCTGGAGCACGCGCTCGACGCCGTCATCGACGCCAGCGAGGTCGTCGTGGTCGGGCACCAGGTGCCGACCGACCGGCCGGTGACCTTCGTGCGCGAGGAGCCGCGGTACGGCGGCCCTGCGGCGGGCCTGCTGACGGGGCGCGACGTGCTGCTGCGCTCGTTCCCGACGATCGCGGTGCTCGCGGTCGACATGCCCCGGCTCGCGCCCGGCACCTTCCGCCGCCTCCAGGAGGCCGCGGTGGGCCACGAGGGGGCCGTGCTGGCCGACGCCGACGGTCGCCGGCAGCTGGCGTTCGTGGTGGAGACGGCCCGGCTGGACGCCGTACGACCGGACCACGAGGGGCAGCACGGCATGTCGATCCGGGCGCTGCTCGAGCCGCTCGACCTGGTCGAGGTCGCGCCGCTGGGCGACGAGGCGCGCGACATCGACACCTGGAGCGACCTGCGCGACATCGCCGGCGACGGCTGACCCGCTGATCTGGACTGGTCCCGGAGTGTCCGGAAAACCTTGCACCCGCGGGGTCCTCGGGTGATTCTGGACAGGTGAACCTCCACGACTGGATCGATGAGTTGTGCGACGCCCTCGACATCGAGGCCGAGGCCGACGAGGGCCTGCTGGTCGACCTCGCCGGGATCGCGGTCGAGAACGTCCACCCGGCCGCGGGACTGGTGACCGCCTTCCTGCTGGGGTTCTCCGCGGGTGAAAAGGGCGCCGACCCCGACGCCGTGGAGCGGCTCGCCGCCCGGGCGCAGGCGCTGGCCGAGTCGTGGGACCGGCCCGCCGGTGCGGCCGACGACGAGGACGAGGACGTCGACTTCGAGGAGCTGGCCGACGCCGACTACTCCGACGAGGACTCGCTGGTCTGACCCGCCGCACCCCATTCGAATTGGTTGTCAAACCGCCGAATTCGGAACCAGAACGTAGGGGGTGCCGGGCACCAGACAGACTGGACCCATGCGTGCCGTCACCCAGTCCGCCCCGGGCGGGCCCGAGACCCTCGTCGTCACCGAGCTGCCCGACCCGGTCCCCGGGCCCGGCGAGGTGCTCCTCGACGTGGCCGCGACCGCGGTCAACCGGGCCGACCTGCTGCAGCGACAGGGCTTCTACCCGCCGCCGCCCGGCGCTTCCGGCGTGATCGGCCTGGAGTGCAGCGGCACGGTCGCGGCGCTCGGCTCGGGGGTCACCGGCTGGGCGGTCGGCGACCAGGTGTGCGCGCTGCTGGCCGGCGGCGGCTACGCGAGCCGGGTCGTCGTACCGGCCGGACAGCTGATGCCGGTCCCCGACGGAGTCGACCTGGTCACCGCCGCGGCACTTCCCGAGGTGGCGTGCACGGTGTGGTCGAACGTGTTCATGATCGCCGGCCTGCGGCCCGGGGACACCTTCCTCGTGCACGGCGGGGGCGGCGGGATCGGCACCTTCGCGATCCAGCTCGCCGCCGCGTCCGGCGCGCGGGTGTTCACCACCGCGGGCAGCGCGGAGAAGCTCGAGCGGTGCCGCGAGCTCGGCGCCGAGGTGGCGATCAACTACCGCGACGAGGACTTCGTCGAGGTCGTGCGTACGGCGACCGACGGGTCCGGAGCGGACGTCGTCCTCGACAACATGGGCGCGAAGTACCTCGCCCGCAACGTCGACGTGCTCGCCGACGAGGGCCGCCTCGTCGTCATCGGCATGCAGGGCGGCACCAAGGCCGAGCTGGACCTCGGCCGGCTGCTGTCGAAGCGCGGCGCGGTGATCGCGACCGCGCTCCGGTCCCGTCCGGCCGAGGGGAAGGCCCGGATCTGCGCGTCGGTCGTCGAGCACGTGTGGCCGCTCGTGGCCGACGGGACGATCCAGCCGATCGTCTCCGCCGTGCTCCCCCTCGACGACGTCGCGCAGGCGCACCGGATGATCGAGTCCGGCGACGCCGTCGGCAAGGTCCTGCTCACCCCCTGACCAGACCTCCGGTTCGGGCGATCAGTCGCTCCTCCTGTCGTCGAGGCACAGGATGTTGTCCTCGCTGTCCTTGAACCACGCGGCGTGGCCCATGTCGCCCATGGAGGCGACGTCGCCGTCCCAGGTGATGCCGGGCATGTCGTACTGCTCGAACGTGACACCACGGCTCTTGAGCTCCTCGACCACGGGACGCACGTCGGCGACGTGCAGCTGGGCGATGGTGTGCCCCGCCTGGCCGGCGTACTGCGTCTCGTAGAGGAAGAAGTCCGTCCCGCCGGTGCGGTAGATCAGCCCGCCCGGGTTCTCCTCGACCGGTTCGAGGCCGAGGATGTCGGCGTAGTACTTCCTGGCGCGCCCGATGTCGCCCGCGGGGATGTTCGCGGTGACCTGGCAGTTCTCCAACAGCATCGGACGGCTCCCGTCAGGCACTCTGGAAGTGCGGATTGTGGAGGTCGTGGAAGGTCGCGCCCTGCATCGCGTACTCCAGCTCCCGGCGTACGTCGGCCGGCGGCTCGATCCGCTCGCCCTCACGGGCCGCGTCCTCGGTGGTGAACGCGACGGTCTCGACGAAGGAGCCGTCGGGCTCGATGGCGAGGGTGCCGCCGAGGATCTCCGGGCGCATCTCGTGCAGCGTCTCGGTGTCGGCCATCATCGCCTTGAGCCGGCTCGGGTCGTCGACCTTGCCGGTGATGATCTGCACGAAGCCGGCCTCGTCGGAGCCGCCGTCCATGAAGAGAGTGACGTCGTCGCAGTCGTGGAACTCGGCGGGACCGTCCATGAGGGCCATGAACCGCTCGGCCCAGGCGCCCTGCTCGGCCCGGGCGGAGTTGGCCATCGCCTCGTCACGGGACGCGAAGCGCACGACGGCCATCAGCTGGTCGTCATCGGTGTAGCCATAGGTGCCGCCCAGCCAGCCGGTCGCACCGGGAGCCAGGTCCCGCCGCCACTCGTCGAGCATCGCGTCGGCCTCGGCCTGCCGGGTGCAGGCGGCCTGGATCATCTGGATGAACATGTGCTGCTCCTCGGTCGTCGGATCGGACGTGGATGTCCACAGGGATCGGTCGAGGCCGCACACACCGGGCCCCGGCCGGGCCCATCGGCAACGTACGCCGGCGCGGTGTCCGTGACATCGCCCAAGAGGGGGATGAGGGGATCCTCTAAGTTGGGGTCATGAGCGAGAACGCCTCCGGGAGCGAAGAGCAGATCGTCGTCATCGGTCCGGACGGACAGCCGATCGGCACCGTCCCGGCGTCCGCCGTCGAGCAGGCCGGCGCCACCGCCGCCGACGACGGCGAGGGCGACGACGGTGAGCGCGCGCTGACCGACCTGGTCGAGCAGCCCGCGAAGGTGATGCGGATCGGCAGCATGATCCGCCAGCTCCTCGAGGAGGTGAAGGCGGCTCCGCTCGACGAGGCCAGCCGCAGCCGTCTCGCGGCGATCCACCGCTCCTCGATCGCCGAGCTCGAGCAGGGTCTGGCCCCCGAGCTCGTCGAGGAGCTCGAGCGGCTCTCGCTGCCGTTCTCCGAGGACGCCACGCCGTCGGAGTCGGAGCTGCGGATCGCCCAGGCCCAGCTGGTCGGCTGGCTCGAGGGCCTCTTCCACGGCATCCAGACCGCGATCTACGCTCAGCAGATGGCGGCCCGCGCGCAGTTCGAGCAGATCCGGCGAGCGCTGCCGCCCGGCATGAGCCTCGGCGGTCCGGGGGGTCCGGGCGGTCCGGGCGCCCACCCGGCCGAGCAGCCGGCTCCCGACCAGCCCGGTGGCGGCGAGCAGTCCTCGTCGGGCGGGATGTACCTCTAGCCGCGGGGGCGGCGGCCCAGCCGGGAGACCAGCAGCAGCCCGAGCAGGCCGATCAGGCTGATCGCGCCGCCGGAGGCGAGCACCCGGCTGATCTGGGGCGGGTCGCCCAGCGGGTCGGACGGCTGGTGGAAGCTGACCGGCTCCGGCTCCGGCTCGGGCACCGGTGGCGGCTCGACGACGGCGAGGTACTTCTTCAGCATCCCCGCGACCTTCGGGGTCAGGCCCTTGGGCAACAGCACCGTGCCCCCGCAGGCGTCGGCGACGATCCCGTCGACGGTGTCCTTGGTGAAGAAGAGGTACGACGCCCCCTGGCTCACGCCGGGCTGCGCGCCCACCGGCCAGTCGATGGTGACGGCGGCCTGCTGGCCCTTGGCGACGTCGCCCAGCCAGGCGTGCTCGACGGTGACGCCGTAGCCGACGCGACCCGAGCCGGTCACCGGCGCGGCCGCGTCGACCCGGCCGACGAAGACGTCGTCGGCCGCGGCGGCGCGCTGGTCGACGACCGCCTCGTCGGTGATGTCGATGGGGGCGCAGTCGGCCGGGAGCCCGCCGTACGCCTCCGCGGCGTCCGCGACGGCGGCACCCGGCAGCGCGACGAGCGCCACCGGCACCGCGAGCAGGGCAGCGCGGAGCAGTCGGGGGGACCTCACAGGTCCATCCCACCAGATCCGGCGGCGGGGAACCAGCGGCCGATCTCGACGGCGGCACCGTCCTCGTCGACGGTGTCGGTGACCGCGTCGGCGATCTGCTTCACCTCGTCGACGGCCTGGCCCATGGCCACGCCGCGGCCGGCCCACTGCAACATCTCGATGTCGTTGCGGCCGTCGCCGATGGCGAGCACGTCGGCCCGGTCGATGCCGAGCTGCTGGGCGACGTACTCCAGGCCGGAGGCCTTGGACACGCCGACCGGGGCGAGGTCGAGCCAGGCGGTCCAACCGACGACGTAGTCAGTGCCGTGGAGGCCCAGGTTGGCGGCGAGGGCGACGAAGTCCTCGGCGGTCGCCTTCGGGTCGCGGATGATCACGCGACTGACCGGCTGGGCGACCATGTCGTCGACGTCGGCGATGATCGTCGTACCGCCGAGCTCGCCGTCGGGGAACGGTCCGGACACGCGGTAGCCGACCCCGCGCTCCTCGACCGCGACCAGGGCCTCGGGGTGCTGGGCCAGGACGGCGGCGACAGCGGGGCGAGCGTCGAAGGTGACCTCGTGGACGACCTCGGCGGGCGGGTAGCGCAGCACGACGGCGCCGTTGGCGGCGACGATCCAGAGCTGCTCGCCGTGGCCGTGGAGGTCGAGCTTGTCGGCCACGACCGTCATGTTGTGGGGCGCCCGGCCCGAGGACAGCACGACGTGGGCGCCGGAGTCGAGGACCCGCTGGACGGCGTCGTGCACCGCGGGCGTGACCTCCTCGTGGCTCATGCCGAGCCCCGCCACCCACTTGAGCAGGGTGCCGTCGATGTCGAGGGCGACGAGGCGGGGCTGCCAGTCGCTCATCGGTTCACGGGCTCCAGCACCTCGAGGCCGCCCATGAACGGCTGCAGCGCCTTCGGGACCCGGACCGACCCGTCGGCCTGCTGGTGGGTCTCGAGCACGGCGACGATCGCGCGGGTGATCGCGGTCAGCGTGCCGTTGAGGGTGGCGATCGGCCCGGTCCTGTCGCCGAACCGGCCGCGGGTGTCGAGGCGGCGGGTCTGGAAGTCGGTGCAGTTGGAGGTCGAGGTGAGCTCGCGGTACTTGCCCTGGGTGGGGATCCACGCCTCGCAGTCGAACTTGCGGATCGCGCTGCCGCCGAGGTCGCCGGCCGCGATGTCGACGACCTGGTAGGCGAGCTCGAGCTTGTCGAGGAACTCCTTCTCCCAGGCGAGCAGGCGCTGGTGCTCGGCCTCGGCGTCCTCCAGCGTCGTGTAGACGAACATCTCGACCTTGTCGAACCAGTGGACCCGGATGATCCCCTTGGTGTCCTTGCCGTGCGAGCCGGCCTCCTTGCGGAAGCACGGGCTGAAGCTGGCGTAGCGGCGCGGCAGGCTGTCGGCGTCGAGGATCTCCTTGGAGTGGTAGGCCGCCATGGGCACCTCCGAGGTACCGACCAGGTAGAGGTCCTCGCCCTCGATCCGGTAGATGTCCTCGCCGCCGCCCTGGTCGAGGTAGCCGGTGCCCTCCATCGCCTCGGTGCGCACCAGCGACGGCGCGATCACCTGGGTGAACCCGGCGTTGCGGGCCTGCTCCATGGCGAGGTTGACCAGCGCCAGCTCGAGCTGGGCACCCACGCCGGTGAGGAAGTAGAAGCGGCTGCCGCTGACCTTGGCACCGCGCTCGAGGTCGATCGCGCCGAGCATCCGGCCGAGCTCGATGTGGTCGCGCGGCTCGAAGCCCTCCTTCGCGAAGTCCCGCGGCGTGCCCACGGTCTCGAGGACGACGAAGTCGTCCTCGCCGCCGGTCGGGGTCTGGTCCGCGACGACGTTGGGGATCGCCTTGAGGGCGGTGGTCCACGCCTCGTCGGCGTCGGTCTGCGCCGCCTCCAGGTCCTTGACCTCGGCCGCCAGCTGCTTGACCTGCGCGAGCAGCGCCTGCTTCTCCTCGCCCTGCGCCTGCGCGACCTGCTTGCCGAACGTCTTCTGGGCGGCGCGCTTCTCCTCGAAGGCGGAGATGGCGGCGCGTCGTACGTGGTCGGCCTGCAGGGCTGCATCGACCACGTCGGGAGACGCCCCGCGCTTGGCCTGCGAGGCACGGACGCGGTCGGGCTCGTCGCGGAGGAGGCGCGGGTCGATCATGCGGCTCAGGTTATCCGCCGCCCTCGACACACCGCGCATCGGTTTCGCTGGCTCCTCGATCCCCCGAATCGTTCGATCGAACGGTTCGGGGGAGTTTCGTGGCAGAAATCCCCTCGAACCGTTCGATCGAACGATTTGAGGGGCCGGAGATCAGTACAGCGCGATGGGTTCCGGCGCCGGGAAGAGCTCGTCCAGCTCGGCGAGGTCCTCGGCGGTGGGCACCCACCGGTCGGCCTGCGCATTGGCGGCGACCTGCTCGGGCGAGGTGGCGCCGGCGATGACCGATGCGACGGGCGACTGGGCGAGCAGCCATCCGATGGCGACGGTGACCTCCGAGATGCCGCGCTCGCGGGCGAAGTCCGAGTAGGCCTTGAGGGTCGGGGAGACCGCGTCCTCGAGCAGGTGCTGGCGGGTGTGCGAGAGACGGGAGCCCTCGGGGGCGTTGCCGGAGGCGTACTTGCCGGTGAGCAGGCCGTTGGCGAGTGGGAAGTACGGCAGCACACCGATGTCGAACGCGCGGGAGGCGGGCAGTACCTCGAGCTCGGCGCGGCGATCGGTGAGGTTGTAGTGGTTCTGGGCGGAGACGAACCGCTCGACACCGAGCTCGCGGGCGACGTACTCGGCCTGGGCGATCTGCCAGCCGGCCCGGTTGGAGTGGCCGAGATAGCGGACCTTCCCGGAGCGCACCAGGTCGTCGAGGGCGGACATCGTCTCCTCGATCGGGGTCCGCGGGTCGGGCGTGTGGAACTGGAAGAGGTCGATCCAGTCCGTGCCGAGCCGGCGCAGCGACGCCTCGACGGCGGTCCGGATGTAGCGGCGCGAGCCCCGGACGCCGAAGTCGGGGCCGTTGGCGCCGCGCATGTCCATGCCGAACTTGGTGGCCACGATCACGTCGGCCCGCCGCGCGCCGAGCGCCTTGCCGAGCCGCTCCTCGGACAGGCCAGGCGTGGCGCCGTACACGTCGGCGACGTCGAAGAAGGTGATCCCAGCGTCCAGCGCGGCGCCGATCACGCGGTCGGTGCCCTCCTGGGACTCCGTGGCGGCGCCGGGGCGGCCGAGGTTGTTGCAGCCGAGGCCGACGCGGGAGACGACGAGGCCCGAGCGGCCGAGGGTCACGGAAGAGGGGGCGGTCATGCCTCGACGTTATCCTCCACCAGTGCTCGACCGACCCCGCCGGACCCCGCTGCTGGCCTCGCTGATCCTGCTCGCCCTGTTCGCGGGGGTGGCCGGAGCCGTCGCCGCCGACTGGTCCTGGGTGGTCGATCTCGACAGCCACGGCGAGGCCGCCCGCAACTGGGCCGGCGACCAGGGCTGGCTGGAGCACCCCCTGCGGATCGTCGAGATCGTCTTCGGCACCGCCTGCATGACCGCGATCACCGCGGTGCTGGCCGTCACCCTGTTCGTCAAGGGGCACCGGCGCGCCGGGATCCTGGTCGCGGCGGTGATGGCGGCGACCGCGCTGGCGACGTACGGCACCAAGGTGCTCGTCGGCCGCGGCCGGCCCGTCTGGCAGGACCCCCAGTACTTCCTGCACTCCAACGCCTTCCCGTCGGGCCACACCTCCTCGGCCGCCGCCTTCGCCGGCCTGGTCGTGCTGCTCGCCGTGATGCTCGTCCGACGACCCGGCATCCGCCGCCTGCTCTCGATCCTCGCGGTCCTGGTGTGGGCGCTGGTCGCCGCGGACCGGATCCTGCTCGGGCGGCACTACCCGAGCGACGTGGTCGGCGGCACCCTGCTCGGGATCGGGGTGCTGCTCCTCGGGGTGGCGCTCTACAACCCGCTCCCCCGCAGCCACGCGCTCAAGGCCGAGCCGCTGCCCCAGCCGTTCCCGTCGGCGCGCAAGCTGGCCGTCGTCCTCAACCCGATCAAGGTCGAGTCGGTCGAGCAGTTCCAGACCCTGGTGACCCAGATGGCGTTGGAGTCCGGCTGGAACGAGCCGCGCTGGTACCTCACCACCGTCGAGGACTCCGGCACCGGACAGGCCGAGCAGGCCGCCGTCGAGGGCGCCGACCTGGTCATCGTCTGCGGTGGCGACGGCACGGTGCGTGAGGTGTGCGCCGAGCTCGCCGGCACCGGCGTCCCGGTGGGCGTGGTCCCGGCCGGCACCGGCAACCTGCTGGCCCGCAACCTGGAGATCCCGCTCTTCATCCGCGCCGCCATCGACATCGCGCTCACCGGCCAGGACCGGGCCATCGACATGGTCGAGGTCGACGGCGACGGCCTCGAGCCCACCCATTTCATGGTGATGGCCGGCATGGGCTTCGACGCCGCGATCATGGAGGGCGTCAACGAGGACCTCAAGAAGAAGGTCGGCTGGCTCGCCTACGTCCTCTCCGCGCTCAAGGGCCTGATGTTCCCGGCGATGAGGCTGGAGATCTCGGTCGACGACATGCCGTTCACCAAGCACCGCGCCCGCACCTGCGTGATCGGCAACGTCGGCAGCCTGCAGGGCGGGATGAACCTGATCCCCGACGCCGCCATCGACGACGGCCAGCTCGACGTGGTGCTGCTCTACCCGCGCCGCTTCCTGAGCTGGATCCCCCTGGTGCTGCGCGTCGTGACCCGGCGCGAGCACAACGCCGGAGAGTCGGTCGCGCGGATGACCGGACGCAAGGTCGTCGTACGAGCGTCGGGGGAGGTGCCGCGCCAGCTCGACGGCGACACCATCGGCCTGGGCTCCGAGCTGCGGATGGAGTGCATCCACGGCCGGGTGCTGGTGCGGGTGCCGCGGACCGTGTGAACCGCGCCCCTTCGAATTGGTCCGAGATCGCGCCGATCTGCGACCAATTCGTAGGGGGCGCGGTCAACTCCGGGCCAGCCGCGCGTGGGCGACGGCCTCGGCCTCCTCGGGCGACAGCTCCTGGTCGCTGCTCCAGCCGGCGACCGACTTGGCGTAGGTGCGGGCCTCGTTGCGGCCCCGGATCGAGGTGAGCACGACCCCGTCGCCGGCGTCGTCGAGCAGCGCGAGCGACCACGACAGCCGCCCGCCCATCTCGTCGAAGGCGTCGTAGCGGACGACGGCCAGGTGGCGCAGTGCGCCGACCGCCTCGGCCCGCAGCGCGGCGACCTCGCGGCGCAGCCCGGCGGCATCGGCGGGGAGGTCGTCGGCGTCCGTCGTACGACGATCGCGACCGTTGCGGAGCGCCACGGCGAGGGCGGCGGCGGCCACGAGAAGGGCGAGGAGCGCGAGGACGACGGCCATGAGGGCGACCGTAGTCGGCGAGACGGGGCAGGGAGCGGCCACGCGCCGCCACTACCCTTGCCGCATGGCCCGTATCGCGTACCAGGGGGAACCCGGCGCCAACTCGCACATCGTGTGCAAGCAGCACTACCCGGACGCCGAAGCGGTCGCCTGCGCTTCCTTCGAGGACGTCTTCGCGGCCGTGGCCAGCGGTGACTGCGACCTCGCGCTGATCCCGATCGACAACTCGATCGCGGGCCGGGTCGCCGACATCCACCACTTCCTGCCCGACTCGGGGCTGCACATCATCGCCGAGCACTTCCTGCGCATCCAGTTCCACCTGATGGTGGTGCCGGGCGCGTCCACCGACACGCTGCGGACCGTGCACAGCCACGTCCACGCGCTGGGCCAGTGCCGCAAGGTGATCCGCGACCTCGGGCTGACCCCGATCATCTCCGGCGACACCGCCGGCGCCGCCCGCGAGATCGCCGAGGCCGGCGACCCGACCCAGGCCGCGATCGCGCCGCCGCTCGCCGCGGAGATCTACGGCCTGGAGATCCTGCGCAAGGACGTCGAGGACGAGGACCACAACACGACCCGCTTCGTGCTGCTCTCCCCCGAGTACGTCATGGCGCCGCAGGGGAACGGCCCGGTCGTCACCAGCTTCGTCTTCAACGTCCGCAACCTGCCCTCGGCGCTCTACAAGGCGCTCGGCGGGTTCGCGACCAACGGCATCAACATGACCAAGCTGGAGAGCTACATGGTCGGCGGCCACTTCGCCGCCACGCAGTTCCTCGCCGAGGTCGACGGGCACCCCGACGACCCGGGCCTCAAGCGGGCGCTGGAGGAGCTGACCTTCTTCACCACCGACATCAAGGTGCTCGGGGTCTACCCGGCCGACCCGTTCCGCAGCTGAGCCGACCAGGCCCCGTGCGCGGTCGGATGTCCGGGATAACGCGAGTGTCCCGGACACGTTGTGACAGGTGTCTCCCGCACCGGCGTCGGGCGCACTAGGGTCGGCGGTGACAGTCGGGGAGAGAGAAGGTGAGCCCGGCGCGCTGCGTCGGGCACAGCGAAAGGGTCAGCATGGCAACGTTCTTCGAGCACTTCTCGCCTCAGGAGATCGCGCGGATCAGCGCGACCGGACGGCGGGTGAAGCTCCCTGAGGGCTGGTCGCCGATCTGGGAGGACACCCCGGCCGACAAGGCCTACGTCATTCTCGACGGCACCGTCTCGGTCCGCCGCGACGGCGCCGAGATCGCCCAGCTCGGCGCCGGCGACATCGTCGGCGAGGCCGCGATCGTCGGCCACAAGCTGCGCAACGCCACCATCGTGGCGCTCACGCCGCTCGACACCATCCACCTCACCGACGACACCCTGCGCGAGCTCGACGCCGAGTGGCCCGCGTTCCACCAGGCGCTCGTCGAGGTCGCCCAGTCGCGTCTCGGCGACGCCTGACCGAGCGCCGATGAGCACGGCCGAGGGCCCCGCCGGCACTGACGGCGGGGTCGTCGGCGCGCTTGAGGAGCACCTCCTCGGCGAGGCGCCCTGGCTCACCCAGGAGCAGGTGGCCGAGCGGGCCGGCGTACCGCTGGAGACGGCCAACGAGCTGTGGCACCTGCTGGGCTTCGCCCACGTGCCCGACGACGAGGCGGCGTTCACGTCCGCCGACGTCCGGGCGCTGCAGCTGACCCACGACCTGATCCGGCTCGGGATCCTCAGCCAGGAGCGGCAGGACGGCCTGGTCCGCACCTGGGGCCGCAGCTTCGCCCGGCTCGCCGACTGGCAGGTCGCACTGCTGGCCTCGGTCGCGGCCGACGCCGGCGCCGACCCGACCGCCGGGCTGCTCGCCGTCTCCGACGAGGTGATGCCGCGGGTGGAGGAGCTGCAGAGCTACGTGTGGCGCCGCCACCTGCTCAGCGCGAGCGCCCGCCTGCTGGCCGAGCAGACCTCCGGCCCCACCGCGATGCTCGCCGTGTGCTTCGTCGACATCGTCGGCTACACCTCCCGCTCCCGCACGCTCAGCGACCGCGAGCTGGTGACCTGGCTGGAGTCCTTCGAGTCCACCGTGCTCGGGCTGACCGTCGACCGCGGCGGCCGGATCATCAAGAACATCGGCGACGAGCTGCTCATCGTCGCCGACTCGCCCGAGGCGATGGCCGACATCGCGCTCGAGCTCACCCGCCGTGGCGCCGACCCGGAAGACCCGTTCCCCGCTGTCCGCGCGGGCATCGCGTACGGCGAGGTGGTCACCCGACTCGGCGACGTCTTCGGTCCCGTCGTCAACATCGCCGCCCGGCTCACCTCGGTGGCCCGGCCCAGCTCGGTGCTGGTCGACCTCGGCGCCTACGAGGCGCTCACCGGGCGTGAGGACGACGAGTCCGACGAGCACACCGGCACCTACCGCTTCCGGCGGCTGCGGCGAGTCTCGGTGAAGGGCTACTCGCGACTCAAGGTCTGGGCGCTGCAGGCCCGCTAGCGGATCGTCACCTGGCGGTTGGCGAGGCCGTTGCGGGCCGATCGCTGCTCGGTGGTGAGGTCGCTGGTGTCGGCGAGGGCCGCGTCGAGCTTGACCTTGAACGCCGTGGCGGCCTCCTCAAGCGGCTCCGGGCCGGTGCCGACGGGCAGGTCCCAGACCGGGGCGAGCAGGCCGTGCGCGCGGAACATGCCGACGAAGCGGGCGTCCGGGACGATCACGTCGTCGCCGGACACGTGCAGCCGGGCGAGGGCGTCGAGGAGGGCGTCCTCGGGCTCGGGCATCACCCAGCGCAGGTGCTCCTTGGCGCCCATCCGGGTCCAGTACGCCGCGCTCACGCCGGTCAGCCGCGCGGTCGGGGCCGCCGCACCCTGGGCCTGCTCCAGCGCCTGGGCCAGCTCGGAGCTGGCGTCCATGTCGGAGACCCAGTAGTCGAAGCCCTCGTGCACCTCGACGGCGAGGTCGTCGCCGGTGACGAGGTCCTGCAGCCGCGGGCCGGGTCCCGGAGGCGCGGTCAGGCCGACCATGCCGGCGCCGGGCTCGGCGGCCAGGGCATCGATGAGAACGGCGCCGAGGTCGCGGGCCGGGTCGCCGAAGTTGTGCTGGACCTGCAGGCCGAGCCACACTTCGCCGCTGTCGCGGACCAGCGCGGGCGCCGCCATCGGCAGCAGCGTGCAGAGCTTGACCACGCGGTCCGCGTACTCGCCCTGCAGGCTCAGCGGCACGGTCGCGGCGGGCACCAGCTCACGCAGCGCGACGATGTCGCACTCCGACGGCAGACCCTCGAACGGGCGCTTGACGAAGACCTGGCCACCGCCGGGCGCGCCGTGGCACGCCTTGTAGCGCTTGCCGGAGCCGCAGGGGCAGGGCTGCCGGGGGCCGACCTCGCCCGCAGGGGTCTCGGCAGCGGTCTTGGTGCGGTTCTTCTTCGCCATGCGCGGAAACCTACTCGGCAGGGCCGAACCGCTGCTCCAGCAGGTCGAGCATCAGCCGCGGCCGGTCGCTGATCACGGCCTTCACGCCGAGGCCGAGGCAGCGGTCGAGGTCCTTCTCCTTGTTGACCGTCCACACGTGGATGTCGCGTCCCGACCGGGCGATCGACTCGCCGACCCGGGGATGGTCGCGCAGCATCTTGATGCCGGGGCCGACGATCCAGTCGCGGCCGATCACCCGGCGCAGCATCGGCCAGTAGTTCGGCTTGTCGAGCAGCTGGACCAGCTGGATCTCCGGCGCCAGCCGCTCGACGCGCTGCAGCGCGGTGAACGAGAAGCTCATCACCCGGACCGGAGCACCGGCCTGGTCCCAGCCGAAGTCGCGCAGCATGTCGACCAGGCGCTTCTCGACCAGGCCGCCGTACCTCGTCGGGTGCTTGGTCTCGATCGCCACCTCGACCCGGCGGTCGTAGTCGGCGACGGTCTCGAGCAGCTTGCGCAGGGTGAGCACGCCGCGCAGGTCCTGGTCCTCGTCGGGCGCCTCGTCGTCGAGATCGGCCCACGGGTTCTTCCAGGCCGCGAAGTCGAGCTCGGAGAGGTCCGCGAGGTCCATCGTCGACACGATGCCCTTGGTGGCGGCGGTACGACGCAGGTCGCGGTCGTGCACGCAGACGAGGTGCCCGTCCGCGGTGAGCCGGACATCGCACTCGAGTCCGCCGGCGCCGGTGTCGAGGGCCTCGAGGTAGGCGCCCAGGGTGTGCTCGGCGAGCTCGTGACTGGCGCCGCGGTGGGCGACCACCTGGGGTCGTACGGTGGGCACGGGTCGATTGTGGCAGGTCCGCCGACCCAGGGGTCTCAGGGTCGGATCCGGGTCGGACCGGGGTCGTTCCCCGATGTGTCGCGGCGGGCGACGAGGCACCGTTGGGGCATGAGCAACTACGACACCTACTCCAGCCCCCAGAACCCCGTCACGCCCCGGCGGCTGACCCGCCGCGAGCACGACAAGATGATCGCGGGCGTCTGCTCCGGGCTCGCCGCGCACCTCAACGTCGACGTGACCGTCGTCCGGCTGCTGATGGTCGCCGTGACCGTCTTCACCGGCGGCGCCGCGCTCCTCGTGTACCTCGCCGGCTGGTGGCTGATGCCGCGCGGCTGACACCCTGTGCGGGTGACCGACCTCGTCTCCCGGCTCCGTGCGGCGGGCTGCGTGTTCGCCGAGGAGGAGGCCGAGGTGCTGACCTCGTCGGCGACCTCGCCGGCGCACCTCGAGGAGATGCTCGCCCGCCGCGTCGCCGGCGACCCCCTCGAGCACGTCGTCGGCTGGGTCGGCTTCGACGGTGGCCGGGTGGCGGTGGAGCCGGGCGTGTTCGTCCCGCGCCAGCGCACGGCGTACCTCGTCGAGCTGGCGGCGCCGCTGCTGAGACCCGGCGACACCGTGCTCGACCTGTGCTGCGGAAGCGGAGCCCTCGGGCTCGCGCTGGCGCGCCGGGTCCCCGGCATCAGCGTGCGCGCGTCCGACATCGACCCCGTGGCCGTCGCATGCGCGGCCCGCAACCTGGCGCCGGTCGGCGGGTCCGCCGTCGCCGGCGACCTGACGGCCGCGCTGCCGCCGTCCCTGGAACGGAGTGCGGCGGTGATCGTCGCGAACGTCCCCTACGTGCCGAGCGCCGCCGTGGCCCTGATGCCGCCCGAGTCCCGCGACCACGAGCCGCGAGGCACCGTCGACGGCGGCGCCGACGGCCTCGACCTGCTCCGCCGGGTCGCCGCCCTCGCGCCCACCTGGCTACGACCGGGCGGGGTGCTGTTCTGCGAGGTCTCTCAGGACCAGGCCGCCGCCGCGACCGTCGCGTTCACCGCCGCGAGCCTGGTCGCCGAGGTCCACCACGACGACGACCGCGAGACGACCGCCGTCAGCGGGCGGTGGCCCGGCGCTGCAGGATCGCGTCGAGGCTGAACCGGCCCGCACCGGTCGCCGCGATCGCCAGCACCACAGCCCCGATCACCATCACCAGCTCCCCGCCGCCCTCGGCCACGAAGATGCCGGTCCCGCGGTGGCCGTAATACCAGGCGCCGGCCATGTTCAGGGCGACCAGCAGCGCGGCCACCGGGGTGAGCAGGCCGACGATGAGCAGTGCGCCGCCGCCGAGCTCGGCGAACGCGGCGAACGTCGCCGCCGCGCGCGCGGCCGGCACCCCCATCTCCTCGAAGCTCGCGGCGGTGCCGTCGAGCGTGTACTCGTCGAGCTTCTGCCAGCCGTGGGCGACCAGGACGACGCCCACGAGGACGCGCGCCACGAGGAGCGCCAGGTGCTGGCCGGACGCAGGGAGGGGGCGGAGGAGACGGTTCATGACACACCTTTCCGAGCCCACGGCCCGGTCCGAGAACGGTTGCTGTGTCAACCTCATCAACCGAACCTGGACGCATCCCCTCGCCCAGCCCCAGAGAACCCTGAGAATCCGGGCGCGGAGACGGCCTACAGCGCGTCGTCGCGCAGGAAGCGCGGCGCCATCGCCGCACCGACCGCGGTGAGGTGCTCGACCAGCTCGTCGGCGTCGACCTCGACCAGTCCGGACTGCCAGGCCAAGACGGTCTCGACGAACCCGCCGATGCCGAGCAGCACGCTGATCCGCAGGCCGGTCTCGTCGGCGTCGGCGCGGAGGTAGGGACGAGCCAGGTCGATCAGCAGGTCGACCGCCAGCTGGATGGTCTCACGGCGCCGCTGCTCGAGCACGGCGCTGCCCGCGTGGTCGCCGAAGATGATCTGCGCCCGCTGCGGCTCATCCCCGATGTGGTGGACGACGGCGAACAGCGCGGCGCGGAGCTGGACCAGCGGGTCGTCGTCGGCGTGCGGCACGATGCTGGCCAGCAGCATCGCCAGCGTCTCGTCCCGGACCTGGTCCCACAGCGCCGCGAGGAGCGCGTCACGGTCGGCGAAGCTCTCGTAGAAGTACCGGTCCGTCAGGCTCGCCCGCGCGCACACCCCGCGCATGGTCACCGCGGCCCAGCCGCTCTCCTGCCAGATCTCCAGCGCAGCCGCGACCAGGGCGGTACGACGCTCCGCACGGCGCTCGTCGGCCGACTTGCCGCCGTACCGGCGACGAGTGGCCTGCGCTGCTGTGTCCACCCCAACATCTTGACGGCACCCGCCCTCAGAATGCAATGTGAGGGCATGCGCCTTCAGAAAGCGGCCCAGGTCCGCGGCTCGGTGCGCAGCCGCGCTGCCGCGGCCGTCACGGCACGGACCCTGCGCCCGCTCACCGCGGTCGTCCCGCTCAACCGGGCGGGCATCCGGTTCTCGCGTGGGCTGGTCGCCGGCAGCCTCGCAGTCTTCGGCCCACCGTTGCGCGGCAGCCGCGTGGTCCGGGTCGAGCGGCCGGCGACCTCCGGCCCCACGCCACGCGGCGAGTGGGTGCGCGGCCCCGGCGCCGAGCGGGACGACGCGGTCGTGCTCTACGTCCACGGCAGTGCGTACACGATCTGCTCGTCGCGGACCCACCGCGGCCTGACCTCGCGACTGTCGGCGCGCACCGGGCTTCCGGTGTTCGCCTGTGACTACCGGCTGGCGCCCTCGCACCGCTTCCCCAGCGCGGCCGACGACGTGCGGGCGGCGTACGAGTGGCTGATCGGCGAGGGCCACGACCCCGCCCGGATCGTGCTCGCCGGGGACTCCGCCGGCGGCCACCTCGCCGTCGACCTCGCCCTGGAGCTGATCCGCGAGGGCCGGACCTCGCCGGCGGCGCTGGTCGCGTTCTCACCGGTCCTCGACCTGTCGATGTCACTGGCCGCGGCCCGCGAGCGGATGCGCCCGGACCCGATGATCTCGGCGTCGAGGGCGGCCCGGATGCTCGACCTGTACGTCGCCGGGCACGACCCGAGGGCCGCCCGGCTCTCCTTCACCTTCGACGGCGCCGATCGCTTCCCGCCGACCCTCGTGCAGGCCGGCGGTGCCGAGATGCTCGCCGCCGACGCGATCGAGCTCGCCCGCGGCCTGTCGTCCAGCGGCGCCGAGTGCCGGCTCGAGGTGTGGCCGGACCAGATGCACGTCTTCCAGGCGCTGCCGCGGGTCGTGCCCGAGGCCGACCGCGCGCTCGACGTCGCGGCGGACTTCGTCGACGAGCAGCTCGAGGTCCAGCGCCGCCGCAGCGCCCTGACCCTGGTCCACCCCGTCAAGGAGGCCTGACATGGCACGTCGCACGAAGGACGCCGACGCGGTCGTCACCGGAGCGGGCAGCGGCATCGGCCGCGCCTTCGCCCGCGAGTTGGCCCGGCGTGGCGGGCGCGTGGTCTGCGCGGACCTCGACGAGACCGCCACGAAGGACACCGTCACCGCCATCGAGGCCGTCGGCGGTACGGCGATCGCCGTGGCGTGCGACGTCGCCGACCTGGCCCAGGTCCAGGCCCTGCACGACACGGCGCTCGACTGGTTCGACGGCGCACCCCGCCTCGTCCTCAACAACGCCGGCATCGGCGCCGGCGGGAAGGTCGTCGGCGACGCGCCGCTCGCCGACTGGCAACGCACCCTCGGTGTGAACCTGTGGGGCGTCATCCACGGCTGCCACGTGTTCGTGCCGACCCTGCGCGCGGCTGGCCGGGGCGGCGGCGTGATCAACGTCGCCTCCGCCGCGGGCTTCACCGCCGCACCGCGGATGGGGGCCTACAACGTCAGCAAGGCCGGCGTGGTCAGCCTGTCCGAGACCCTCGCGGCCGAGCTGGCCGGCACCGGTATCACGGTCACCGTGCTCTGCCCGACCTTCGTGAAGACCAACATCTTCGACGGCGAGCTGATCGACCCCGGCGCGGCCGGGCTGGCGCGTCGCATCGCGGGGATCGCCGGCTTCTCGGCCGACCGGGTCGCCCGCACCACCCTCGACGCCCACGACAAGGGCCGCCTGTACGTCGTACCTCAGCTCGACGCCCAGCTGCTCTGGCGCACCAAACGCCTGCTCCCCGCCCCCTACACCCGCGCGGCCGGGCTGCTCGGCCGCTTCGTCCCCGACGAGGAAGGCGCTCACCGATGACCACCTACGACTTCGAGGCGATGCTGCAGACCATCAAGGACAAGCAGTGGTCCCTGGCCGACATCGACTGGGACGCGCCCGGCGCCGAGCTCGTCACCGACGAGGTGCGCGCGAAGATGAAGCCGTTCATGGCCGACCTGGTCTGGATCGAGCACGTCGGCGCCCGCGGCTTCGCGTCACTGGCGAAGAAGGCACCGACGCCCACGATCCAGCGGATCTACGAGTACTTCCACGCCGAGGAGCAGAAGCACGCCAACGCCGAGCTGGCCCTGATGAAGCGGTGGGGCATGCTCGACGAGGACGGCAACGCGCCCGAGCCGAACATCAACGTGAAGCTGGCCATCAAGGTGCTCGACGACTACGGCGACACACTGCCGCTCACCGGCCTCGCGACGCTGATCCCGCTGTTGGAGTGCGCGCTGGACGGTGCGCTGGTGAAGTTCCTGCTCGACGAGGTGCACGACCCCGTCTGTCACGAGGTGTTCCGGCACATCAACTCCGACGAGGCGCGGCACATCACCGTCGACTTCCAGGTGCTGGAGCTGATCGGCGCGGGACCGCTGCACAAGCTGCTCATCGAGTCGATAGCGCTGCTGCAGCCCCAGGTCGTGCTCGGGCTGATCGTGGTGTTCACGCCGCTGATCAACAAGATGCGCGACAACATCGTGGCGATGGGGCTGCCGGAGCAGAAGCTCTACAACGCGGTGAGGAGGTTCGCCACGATCGGCTCACGCGGCGCGCACACGAGCCGGATCCCGGCGTACCACGTGCTCAAGGCCCAGGCCGCGATGGTCGTCGACCGCACCTCGCCGTACCACCGGCTGCTCGCGGACCCGATGGTCCGGCTGACATCCCTCGTCCCGGCCAAGGTGCTCGGCCGACCGCAGGCCTGGGTGGACGAGCTGACCCACGAGCCGGTGGCGTCGTGAGCGGGTACGACGGCGAGCTGCTGCGCGGCCAGCAGTGGCGCGGTCGCGCGTTCACCGGCCGCTCGGTGGCGGTGATCGCGCCGGGGCGCGAGGCGGCGGTGATCGTGCCCGAGGTGATGCGAACCGCCCGCGCGGTCAAGGTGTTCCAGGAGGAGCCGGACTGGCTGCTGCCGCTGCCCCTCCCCTTGCCGCGCCTGCTCGCCCGCCCGGCGGCGCGGGTCGGCCTGCGGCTCGCCGTCCGCGATCCGTGGACGCGACGACGGCTCACCCCCGACGCCCGGTTCAACCGACACCGGCCCCGGGTCGACGGCCGCTACTACGCGGCCCTGCAGGAACCCCACTGCACCTTGATCTCGTGGCCCGTCTACGCGCTGGTGCCCGGCGGCGTCCGCAGCGCGGAGGGCATCGAGCACCACGTCGACTGCATCATCCTCGGCACCTCCGCCGCCCACCGAGAGGACCTCAGCGCATGACCCGGACCGACCGGCCCGACCACGAGGTGGTGATCGTCGGTGGCGGCTTCTCCGGCATCGGCGCCGCCATCCTGCTGTCCCGCGCGGGCTTCGACGACTACCTGCTGCTCGAGGCCGGCGACGGCCTCGGCGGCGCCTGGCACTGGAACACCTATCCCGGCGTCGCGGTCGACATCCCGTCGTTCAGCTACCAGTTCTCGTTCGAGCAGGTCACCGGCTGGTCGCGGGTGTACGCGCCCGGCCGGGAGTTGAAGGCGTACGCCGAGCACTGCGTCGACAAGTACGACGTACGCCGCCGCACCCGGTTGCGGACCACGGTCACGGCCGCGACCTTCGACGACGAGGCCCGGCTCTGGCGCCTGGACCTCGACGGAGCCGAGCCGCTCACGGCGCGGTACGTCGTCGGCGCGACCGGGGTGCTCACCCAGCCGAAGCTGCCCGACATCGATGGACTGCCCGATTTCGCGGGCACCGTCATGCACACCGCCCGCTGGGACCACGCCGTCGACCTCGCCGGCAAGCGGGTCGCGGTCGTCGGCACCGGCGCCTCCGCGGTCCAGGCGATCCCGCACGTCGCGGCGCAGGCGCGCCAGCTGACCGTCTTCCAGCGCACTCCCATCTGGTGCCTGCCCAAGCCGGACGTGCCCCTGCCCGGGGCGGCCCGCGCGGCGCTGCGCCTGGTTCCGGGCGCTCGCCGGGTGAGCCGGCTGGCGAGCCAGACCTTCGTGGAGGCGACCTTTCCGGTCGCCGCGCACTTCGCCGGGCTGGTGCCGGTGGCGGCCGTGGGCGAGCGCCTCGGCCACGCCTACCTGCGCCAGGCGGTCCGCGATCCCGGCACGCGGGCGAAGCTGACGCCGGCGTACGCGCTCGGCTGCAAGCGGCCGAGCTTCTCCAACGCGTACCTGCCGACCTTCAACCGCACGAACGTCACCCTGGAGACGTCCGGCATCGCCACCGTCACGCCGGGCGGCATCCGGACCGTCGACGGGGTCGAGCACGAGGTCGACGTGCTGGTGCTGGCGACCGGCTTCAAGGTGTTCGAGCAGGGCAACATGCCCCCGTTCACCGTCCGCGGCGCCGACGGGCTCGACCTGGAGAAGTGGTGGGACGAGAACCGCTTCCAGGCCTACCAGGGGGTGAGCGTGCCCGGTTTCCCGAACTTCTTCACCATCCTCGGCCCCTACGGCTACAACGGGTCGTCGTACTTCAACCTGATCGAGACCCAGAGCGCCCACATCGTGCGGGCGCTGCGCCACGCCCGGAAGCTCGGTGCGACCCGGGTCGAGGTGACGCCGGAGGCCAACGCGTCCTACCTCGCCGCCGCGCTGGGGCGGCGGCGCCACCAGGTCTTCTTCCAGGAGTCGTGCGGGCTAGCGAACAGCTACTACTTCGACGCCCACGGCGACGTGCCGTTCCGGCCCGCGACGACCCTGGAGACCATGTGGGCGGCGCGGAGGTATCCCCTCGACGCCTACACGTTCAGTGGAGCACGACCGGGTCCCGCGGCCCCTCCTCGTCGTCGAGGAGATGGGACTCCTCGCGCCGGCGCGGCAGGAACGCGACCGGGACCAGGGTGAGGATCAGGGCGACCGTGGCGACGAGGTACGGCGCCCGGAACGCCTCGGACGGGTCCACGCCGCTCTTCTGCTGGTTGGTCAGCACCACCGACATCACCGCGACGCCGACCGAGGCGGCGACCTGCTGCAGCACGTTGATCAGCGTCGAGCCGCGGGCGACCTGGTGGTCGCGCAGCGTCTTCAGCGCCGAGGTGAAGACCGGCATCATCGTGCCGCCCATGCCAAGGCCCATCACGAACAGGAACGCGATGATCTGCGCGTAGGACGTGCTCGGGTCGGTGCTGAACGCGAGCCCGCCGACGCCGATGATGATCCCCGCGAACCCGAACGGCACGATCCGCCCGACCGGGATCTTGTCGGCCAGCGCACCGGCGATCGGCATGGTCAGCATCGCGCCGAGGCCCTGCGGCGCGACGAGCAGGCCGGCCTTGAGCACGCTCTCGCCGCGGATCTCCTGGAAGTACGTCGGCACGAGCAGCAGCGCACCGAAGAACGAGCCCGCGAACAGGAACATCACGATCGTCGCGACGGTCAGGTTGCGGTCCTTGAACAGGCGCAGGTCGAGCAGCGGGTGCTCGGGGCGGAACGCCCAGGCGACGAACCCGACCATCAGCGCCAGGCCCGCGAGACCGGGGACCAGCACCTTGGTCGCGGCGACGGTGCCCTCGCCGGGGATCGACGAGACGCCGTAGAGGAACAGCGCGAGGCCCGGGGACATCAGGGCCATGCCGACGACGTCGAAGGTCTCGCTGGGCTCCGGGTTGTCGGCGGGCAGGGCGAGGACGCCGTAGATCAGCGCGGCGATGCCGAGCGGCAGGTTGATCAGGAAGATCCAGTGCCACGAGGCGGAGTCGATCAACCAGCCGCCGATGATCGGGCCGAGGATCGGGCCGAGGAGCATCGGGATGCCGAGGATCGCCATCAACCGGCCGATCCGGTGCGGCCCGGCGGCCTTGGTCATGATCGTCATGCCCAGCGGCATCAGCATGCCGCCGCCGAGGCCCTGCAGCACCCGGAACAGGATCAGTGTCTCGATGCTCCACGCGGTCGCGCACAGCACCGACCCGAGCGTGAAGAGCGCCAGCGCGGTGAGGTAGAGCCGCTTCGTGCCGAACCGGTCGGCGGCCCAGCCGGTCGCGGGGATGACGGCGGCCAGCGCGAGCGTGTAGCCGGTGATGGTCCACGCGACCGTGGAGTAGGTGTTGACCCGGAACTCGGCCATGAACGTCGGCAGTGCGACGTTGACCACCGTGGTGTCGAGGATCGCCATGATCGAGCCGAGCACGACGACACCGGCGACCTTGAGGATGTCACCGGTGATCTTGTCGTCGTCGTCGATGGGCGTGGGGGCGCTGGTCATCGGGTTCCTTCCGAGCTGTCGACGGGTCGGGTGGTGGTCTCTCGTCGAAGGTACGCCTCTCCGCCGACGGCGGGGAGGCATACCTCCTCGCCCTCCCACCGCCGCCGCAGCCAACGGTCGTGCGAGGCGACGACCACCGCGCCGGGACTGGCGCCGATCGCCTCCTCGAGCTCGGTGACGAGGGCGAGCGAGAGATGGTTGGTGGGCTCGTCGAGCAGCAGCAGGTCCGGCTCGGTGGCGACCGCGATCGCCAGCGAGAGCCGGCGGCGCTGGCCGACGGACAGCAGCACGACGGGCTTGGTGTGCTCGCGCGGGTGCAGCAGGCCGAGGCTGCGCAGCGGCCGGCGTACGGCGAGGTCGGGCCCGACCGCGGCGTCGTACGTCGCCTGCGCGGTGGCCGTGAGGTCGGCGAAGAGCGGGTCCTGGGTGAGCTCGGCGACCCGCTGCGCACCGACCTGGACCGCCCCGCTCGTCGGCACGATCCGGCCGGACAGGACGCCGAGCAGGGTCGACTTGCCGGTGCCGTTGGCGCCGGTCACCAACAGGTGCGCGCCGCTGTCGAGGTCGAGGACGGGCAGCCGCAGCCGCCCCTCGACGGTGAGGTCGCGGACGGTGACCGCCCTTCCTCCGCTCGGTGCGGAGCCCGTCAGGCCGGTCGCGAGCCGCAGCGGAGCGGGCGGCTTGCGCACCTGGGAGCGCTCCGCCTCCTCCAGCCGTCGCTCCGCGTCACGCTTGCGCCGGGCGAGCGCGCGGTCGACGTTCGCGCCCTTGAACGCGTGGATGAACTTGTCGTTGTCGCGCGGCCCGCGGCCCGGTGCGACAGCGGACTTGTCGATCCGCGCCGCCTCGCGCAGCCGCTCGAGCTCCTCCTGCTGGGCGGCGAAGGTCTCCTCCCATCGGCGCCGGGCGGCGGCCCGAGCCTCGGCGTACGCCGTCCACCCGCCGCCGTACCGCCTCCCGCCGCGACCGTCGGTCCCCATCCCCACCGGGTCGAGGTCGACCAGGTCGGTGCAGACCTCGTCGAGCAGCACCCGGTCGTGGCTGGTGAGCACGACGACGCCCGGAAGGTCGCGCAGGAACGCGACGAGCAGCGCGACAGCCTCGTCGTCGAGGTGGTTGGTCGGCTCGTCGAGCAGCAGGCACTGTGGGCGCCGGGTCATCAGCGTCGCCAGCGCCAGCCGGGTGCGCTGGCCGCCGGACAGGCTGCCGACCCGCCGGTCCTGCGCGAGGTGGTCGAGCCCGAGCTGCTCGGCGGCCAGCAGTGCCCGCCGGTCGGCGTCCCAGGCGTCGTGGGCCAGGGCGAGGTCGAGCGCGGCGGCGTACTCCTCGGCGACCGCCGGGTCGTCGAGCCTGTCGGCCAGTCCCTCCACCGCTGCGACCGCGTCGCGCAGCGGCCGCAGCGCTGTCGCCAGCACGTCGGCGACCGAGTCGTCGTCGCGGAACGGCGGTTCCTGCGTGAGGAACGCCAGGTCGGCGGGCCGCTCGATGGTGCCGCTCACCTGCGCGCTGTCCGGCAGGCCGCCGGTGACCGCGCGCAGCAGCGTCGACTTCCCCGCGCCGTTCTCGCCGATCAGGCCGATCCGGCGGCCGGGCTGGGCGACCAGGTCGATCCCGTCGAGGACGGTACGACGACCGAAGGCGACCGTGAGGTCGCGGACGACGAGCGGGCCGAGGGAGGCGGTGGTGGGTGCTGACATGGCTGATCCGATCGGTGACGGGGTCGGACTCGCCGGGCACTGGTCAGGCACTGGTCAGGCACTGGTCGGTGGACGCAGGGACGGCCGCGGGCGCGAGTCGGGTCAGGCGAGGATCAGCATGATGGCTCGAGCCTACGGGACGGGTGGGCGCGGGCGCGACTGATTAGACGGCGCTCAGCCTCGATCCGTGGATGGGCGCCGTAGCGAGCGGCACCGCAGGGGTGTGATCGCAAGGCGCGGGCGCGAAGTCGTGCTGGGCCGCCCATCGAGCGTCCGCAACGCGGCGAGCGCGCCGCTGCGGTGACGCGTAGTAGGTGGCCATCCACGGATCGAGGCTCAGATCCCGCCGAGGATCCGGGCCCGGGTGGCGTCGTACTCCTCGCGGCTGACGAGGTCCCGCTTCAGCAGGTCGTCGAGCTCGGCCAGCCGCTCCGCGGGCGTCTTCTGGTCCGGCGGCCGGACGGCGCCGATCGGGCGGAGGGGCGCGACCGGCTCGGCGGCGTCCCAGTCGATCTCCCACTCGCGCGACTCGGGGTCGACGAGGACGGGGAGCTCGCCGGTGTAGAGCAGCGGCATCCGGAGGTCGGGTACGACGGTGCGGCTCTCCACCTCGAAGGGGGCGACGTCGTCGCCGTGGATGCGCAGGCGCAGCTTGAGCAGCGGCTGGTCGTTGATCCGGACGTTGGTGGAGTCGAAGGACAGCACCTGGCCGCGGGCGGGGCGGCCGTTGGTGCGCAGCCGGTGGAGCTTCTTCGCGGAGCGGTAGCGTCCGCGGCCGATCAGGACGCCGATGACCAGGTCGAGCACCGTGATGCCGACACCGATGGGCAGCAGCCAACCCGCGTCGGGCTGGTCGCCCATGGCGATGCCCATGACCAGGAAGATCGGGCCCACGACCCCGCAGACCAGCAGGAACAGCACGGGCGGCAGGTAGCTGCCGAGCAGGGAGGGCGGCCGCGGCACGTCCCGTGGGGCGACGGTCATGGGCGACAGCGTAAGAGGTTTCGCCATTAGGTGGCGTCGTCGCGAGCGGCGCGAGACGCGTGCGATGACAAGGCGGTGGAGCGAAGTCGTGCTCGTCCGCCCATCGAGCGACGCCGACGCAGTCAGCGTGCGCGTGTCGCGGCGCGCAGCAGGCGGCTCCTATTGGCGGAACCCCTAGGTCCGCACCGCCGGCGGACGCGCGCTACTGGGGACCCTCGCCGGCCGCGACGTGCTGGGCGAGGTACTGCTGGACACCGATCCGGGCGATCGCGTCGAGCTGGCTCTCGAACCAGTCGGCGTGCTTCTCCTCGTCGCGGACCATGTCCTCGAAGACGGCGGCGGTGCCGTGGTCACCGAGCTCGTGGCATTCCCTGGCGCCGGCGTTGAACTGCTCGACCGCGGCCCGCTCGCTCGCCAGTGCGAGATCGAGCATCTCCTCCGCGGTCTCGCCGACCTGGATCGGGTTGAGCCGCTGCACGTTGGGGTGCCCGTCGAACATGAGGATCCGGTTGATCAGGTCGTCGGCGTCCCGCATCTCGTCGATGGAGAGGTCGTAGAACACCTTCCCGAGCTTCGGAAGGCCCCAGTTGTCGAGCATCCGGGCATGCAGGAAGTAGGTGTTGGTGACGGTGAGCTCGAACGTGAGCGCTTCATTGAGGAGCTCGACGACTCGGGGATCGACTGGCTGCACGGCGTACCTCCGGCGGTGGGGACCCTTGCCGCCGATGCTGGCACACCACCCCCGGGTGAGGCCAGGCTCACCGAGCGCTCAGCTCGCGGCCCCGTCGGCGCGCAGGTGGGCGCACTCCTGCTCGTGGTGCTGCTGCACGAGCGCCTTGATCGAGAAGATGCAGGACCCGCAGTCCTGGGCTGCGCCGGTCGAGCGGCACACCGCGCCCACGGTCCGTGCCCCCTCGGCCAGGGCAGCGTCGACGTCACGGTCCGTGACGACGCGGCACTGGCAGACGATCATGATGCAAAGGTTAGCCGTACCTAAGTCAGATCGGGGAGCCGGCGTCTCACCCGGCGGGACCGGCGACCGCCTCAGGCCTGCGTGCGCAGGTAGCGCCCGAAGTGCGGCACCGTGAACGCGATCCGCCCCCGCTCGCCGGAGTAGATCAGTCCCTTCTTGAGCAGCGAGTCCCGCGCCGGCGAGAGCGACTGCGGCTTCTTGCCGAGCACCGTGGCGACGTCGGCGGTAGCGACCGATCCGACCGGGTCCTCGACGCCGTCGGCGGCGTCGGCGACCGCGGCGTCGGCCATTGCCCGCAGGTAGTCGCGCTCGGCCGGGGTGGCCCGCTCGTAGCGGGACCCGAAGAAGCCGACGGCCAGCTCCGTCTCGGCCTCGGGGCCCGCGACGGCGACGTCCTCGGCGGTGATCGGGGTGCGCGGGGCGAGGTCCCACACGGAGCGGCCGTAGGCCTGGATGAAATAGGGGTAGCCGCGGGTGGCGTCGTACATCGCGGCGAGCGCCTCGGGCGTGAACTCGGCCTCCTCCTCGGCGGCGGGCGCGACGAGGGCGCGGTCGGCGGCGTCGCGGGAGAGCCGGTCGATGCGCTGGTAGGAGAAGAGCCGCTCGGAGTAGGACTTGCTGGCCGAGAGCACGGCGGGCAGGTGGGGCAGCCCGGCGCCGACGACGATCACGGGCAGGCCGTTCTGGCTGAGCTCGTGGCAGGCGGCGCAGAGGGCGGACACGTCGTCGGCGCCGAGGTCCTGCATCTCGTCGATGAACACGGCCACGCCCTTGCCGACGTCGGCCGCCAGCCCGCCCACGTCGGTGAGGAGCTCGACCAGGTCGATCTCCACGTCGCCCGAGTCGGCCCGGCCGCGGACCACCGGGGCGTCGATGCCGGGCGACCACTTGTCGCGCAGCTTGGCGTCGGGGCCGGCGTCGCGCTGGGCGAAGGACCTGATCACGCCGAGGACGTGGTCGGCCTCCGCCGGCTCCGGGTGCCCGAGCTCGCGGACGGCCTGGTGCAGCGCCGAGGACAGCGGCCGGCGCAGCGACTGGTCGGGCCGCGCCTCGAGCTTGCCGGTCCCCCAGCCCTTGCGGACCGCCGCCGAGCGCAGCGCGTTGAGCAGCACCGTCTTGCCGACGCCGCGCAGGCCGGTCAGCACCAGGGAGCGCTCCGGGCGCCCGCGCGCGACCCGCTCGAGGACGACGTCGAAGGCCGTCAGCTGCTCGTTGCGACCGGCGAGCTCGGGTGGGCGCTGCCCGGCGCCGGGGGCGTACGGGTTGCGGATCGGGTCCATGATCCGACGCTATCGGGGTGTCTAGCGATCGCCTTAGACATCGCTAGCGTGTCGGATCGTCGGTGTGCGGCAGGTCGTCGAGGGCACCGTGCGGGCATGGACGCGGTGCACTTCGCGTGGTCGGTGGCGCTGATCGTCACGGTCGGCACGCTGCCCCCGGGCCTGGTCCGCGCGCTGGCCTACCGGTCCGGCTCGGTCGACCACACGCCGGGGATGCGGCTGGTCGCGACGGTCGTCCTCGGCATCGGGCTGGTCGGCCTGGTCTGCTTGCTCGCCCTCAGCGTGCTGCTGGCCGGGTGAGCGCTAGGTCAGGCGCCGGTCGAGGGCAGCGCGCCGGACGGAGCGCTCGCCGTGGCGGGCGCGACCGCGCCGTCGGGTACGACGACCGTCTCGATCACCGGCTGCACCTCGGTCTCGGCGAGCACACCCGCCGGCTGCGCAGGCTGCGCCGGTACGAGGAGCGCGGGGTCGACACCCTCCTCGATCGGCAGCACGCAGGCCGGCGTGGCGGGCTGGGCCGGGACCGCGATGAAGTCCTCCACCCAGGCGGGCCGGTCGACGACGTCGTGCGCCGCCATGACGACGACGTCGACGTCGGACCCGGGCAGCTCGGTCCAGCCGGCACCCGCCGGCGGCAGCACGGTGGCGGTGGGCGTGGTCTCCACGACCGGCGTACCGGGCCGGGTGGCGCCGGTGGCGGTGAAGCCGGGGTCGGGTGCGGTGCCGTCGGCCAACCAGACCCGCTCCTCCTCGGCGGCCGAGATCTCGGAGGTGGCGCCCTCGACCCAGCCGGCGCCGGCGGGCCGCTCGCCGACGGGCAGGTCCTGCTCCTCGGTGCTCGACGAGGCGACCCGGGTGCGGCCGGTGGAGGTCGAGCCGGCGGGCGGCGCCGTACCGTCTCCGACCCAGGCGGTCTCGACGTGGGACTGCTCGGGCTCGGCGGGTACGGCGGCGCGGTCGACGACCCAGACGTCCTCGGTGACGGCGGGGGTCACCTCGACGTCGCGGGTGCGGCCGGTCGGCGTCCACCCCTTGCCGTTGTCACCGGCGTTCCAGCCCTCGGGCTCCCAGCGGGTGGTGCCGTTCTGCTGCTGGACGTACTCCCACTCGGTCCGGGTCACCGCGGGCCTCAGCACCCGGGTCTCGGTGTGGCCCACTTCCGGGGTCCCCGGCCGGGCGGCCCGGTCCACCACCGTCCACGAGTACTCGCGCTCGACGACGTCGGTGGTGCGGGTCCAGTGCACGAGCACCAGGGCGGCGACGGTCTCCCGGGTGAACTCCCGCTCGGTCGTCGCCGTCGTGCGCTGCCAGCGCCAGGCGGTGGCGGTGACCGCGGGGACGGTGTGCACGACCGCCGGGTGCTCGATGGAGCCCCACTGGGCCGGGATCTCCGGCTGGCCGCAGCCGCGCTGGTCGGCGGGGGTCATCGGGGAGCCGGGGGTCGCGGCGGCGGCCGGGAGCAGCCCCGATCCGGCGCCGATGACCGCCACGAGGGCAAGCGTGCCAAGGGTGAGGTGCCTGCTGTGCATGGGAGGGCCCTTCTGGAATGGGGGTGTGGGGCTCCCGAGCGGCGCCGATGACCGACCAACGCCGGGCTCCGGACCGGGTCATGGGAGGACACCGGAAACAGGACGAAGTCCCGGCTCCCTGGTCAGGTCGGAGGAAGGTCCTAGATGAGTAACTCCAAGGGATCGTGCAAGCGAGCGGCGCTCAACGCGTGCGCTGGCAAGGCGCAGCCGCGAAGGCATGCTGGGCGCACGTCGAGCGTCTGCAACGCCGCCAGCGCGCGTGGTGAGCGTCGCGGAGCGTGCGAGCCCTTGGAGTTACTCATCTAGGCTGGGCGCGTGCCCGAGCTGCCCGAGGTGGAAGCCCTGGCCCTCGACCTGCGGGGCCGGCTGGACGGGCGCGCCATCACCCGCGTCCACATCGCCGCGTTCAGCGCGCTGAAGACCTACGACCCGCCGTTGTCGGCGATCGAGGGCACCCTGGTCGACGACGTACGACGCCACGGGAAGTTCCTCGACATCGAGGCCAGCGGCCTGCACCTCGTGCTCCACCTGGCCCGGGCCGGCTGGGTACGTTGGAAGGACGAGGTCCCGGCGCTGCCGCCGCGCCCGAGCACCAAGTCCACGCTGGCGGCGCGGATCGTGCTCGACGAGCGCGACGGCCTCACGCCCGGCCTCGACATCACCGAGGCCGGCACCAAGAAGTCACTGGCGCTCTACCTCGTGCGCGACCCGCTCGACGTCCCCGGCATCGCCAGCCTCGGCCCCGACCCGCTGACCGACGACTTCACCTCCGAGCGCCTCGCCGCGATCCTCGCCGACGCCGGGCGCAAGCAGCTCAAGGGCGTGCTGCGCCACCAGGGCACCATCGCCGGCATCGGCAACGCCTACTCCGACGAGATCCTGCACGCCGCGCGGATGTCGCCGTTCAAGCCGGCCGACAGCCTGTCGGAGGACGAGCTCGCCACGTTGTACGCCGCCGTCCGTGACACCCTCGGCGACGCGGTCGAGCGCTCCCGCGGGCTCGCGGCCAGCGAGCTCAAGGCCGAGAAGAAGTCCAACCTCGCGGTGCACGGGCAGACCGGCAAGCCGTGCCCGGTGTGCGGGGACATCGTGCGCGAGGTGTCCTTCGCCGACTCGAGCCTGCAGTACTGCCCGACCTGCCAGACCGGCGGCAAGCCGCTGGCCGACCGTCGGATGAGCAAGCTCCTCAAGTAGCGCCCACGACGGCCGATCGGGGACCCATGGGCCGCAGGCCGCCTTCGCCGACTCCTGCCCGCGCCGCACGCCGCGCGGTGCTCACCGGCGCCGCCGCCGGCCTGGGCGCGGTGCTGGCCCGGCCCGGCGTCGCCCTGGCCGCCCCGGACGTGCGCGGCTACCCGGCCACCGCGGTCCCCGACGCACCCACCTGGCACGGCATCCGCCGGTTCACGGCCGGCTACACGCCCGCGCTCCGGGCCCAGGTCGAGGCGGCGGGCGGCTTCGACGCCTGGTTCGCGCGCCAGCTCGACGGCTCGTACGACGACGCGTGGTACGACGCGACCGCGCACTGGTGGCTCTCGATCAACGCCGACGACGCGACCGTGTGGCAGCGCGACCGCAGCGACGTCGAGTCACTGTGGTGGGCCGACGCCAACTACCAGAGCTGGGCGATGGTCCGGCGCCTCGGCTCGCAACGCCAGGTGCTGGAGACGATGGCCGAGCTGTGGGAGCACCACCTCCACGTCCCGGCGCAGGGTGCGGTCGGGCCGTTCCGCACGGCGTACGGCAAGGAGGTCCGCAGGCACGCGCTCGGCAGGTTCTCCGACCTGCTCGAGGCGGCCATCACCCACCCGGCGATGAGCGTCTACCTGGGCAACGCGAACTCGACCAGGTCCGCTCCCAACGAGAACCTCGGGCGGGAGCTGCTCGAGCTGCACACCGTCGGCGTCGGGCAGTACACCGAGACCGACGTCAAGAACTCCGCACGGCTGCTGACCGGGTTCAAGGTGGGCATCTGGACGACCTGGGCCACGTCCTACGACCCGAACGCGCACTGGACCGGCCCGGTGCAGGTGATGGGTTTCAGCCACCCCAACAGCAACCCGGACGGACGCGCGGCCCTGTCGGCGTACCTGCGCTATCTCGCCCGGCACCCCGCGACCGCCCGCCGGATCGCCCGCAAGCTCGCCGTCCGGTTCGTCTCCGACGCGCCCTCCGCCGCGCTCGTCGACGAGCTGGCCGCGGTCTACCTCGACCACGACACCGACATCACGCCCGTGCTGCTGGCCCTGGTCGGCTCCGCGGAGTTCCGCGCGGGCGCCGACACCAAGGTCCGCACCCCGCCCGAGGACGTGGTCGCGACCTACCGCGCGCTCGGCGTCGAGCTCACCGGTCCACCGACCGGTCTCGCCGACGAGTCGGCGGCCAACACATTGATCTGGCAGGCCCAGCGGATCGGCGCCAAGCCGTTCAACTGGCCGCGGCCCGACGGGCGGCCCGACACGGCCCAGGCCTGGTCCTCGACGTCGCGCTTCCTGGCCTCGCTCGACATCCACTACACGATGAGCGGCGGCTGGTGGCCCGTGGACGGCGCCCGCTATCGCGCGCCGATCGACTGGCTGCCCGCCGCTCCCGCCGCTGCCGCCGGCGCCCCGGCGGCACCCGCCGCCGACGAGGACCCGCTCGTCGTCGGCCGCCCGAAGAAGGACAAGAAGAAAAAGAAGAAGAAGCGGAAGCCCCCGGCCCCGCCGCCGGTCAGCCCGCCTCCGCCGGACCCCGTCGTGCCCGATCCGCCCGACCAGCCGCAGCCGCCGACCACCCCGGTCGCGAGCATCCGCTTCGACGAGCTGGTCGACCACCTGTGCCGCACCATGCTCGGCCAGCCGGTCGCGCCGACCATGCTGCAGGCGGCGTGCGAGGCGGCCGGCTGCGCGCCGGCCGACGTGATCACGCCGCAGCACCGGATCGTGGCGTGGGAGATGCCGCGCCTGATCACCGTCCTGCTCGACTCGCCCCTGCACATGACCCGGTGAGGTGCCGATGACTTCCTCGTGCTGCGACGAGTTCGCCGCCATGAACGGCGGACTGAGCGGTGGGTTGACCAGGCGTGGCCTGTTCCGCGGCCTGGCCGGTACGACCGCGGCGGTGACGACCACGGCCACGATCGGCGGGGCGTTCATGTCGACGTCGTACGCCGCGGCGCCGAGCGCCCCTGCCGTGCTGGTCGTGCTCTCGATGCGCGGCGCGGTCGACGGGATGAGCCTGGTGGTCCCGCACGCGGACCCGGTCTACTACGCGGCGCGCCCGCGGATCGCCGTACCGTCCAGCAAGCTGCTCGCCAAGGACGCGTTCTTCGGCCTGCACCCCGACCTCGCGCCGCTGCTGCCGTGGTGGAACGCCGGCTCCATGGCCGCCGTGCACGCGACCGGGCTCCCGGCGCCGAACCGTTCGCACTTCGCGGCCATCGAGGCCGTCGAGGACGCCGACCCGGGCTCGTCGGAGCGGGTCGGCTGGCTGAACCGGCTGATCGGCCGGGACACCGAGGACAGCCCGCTGCAGGCCGTGCAGTTCGGCGACTCCGTGGTGCCCGCGTCACTGCTGGGGCCCGAGCCCGCGGTGGCCGTCGACCGGGTCGAGTCGATGGTGCTGGCCGGCGCGGACCGCTGGGACACCCACGGCCGGCGCCCGCAGTCGATGAGCACCATGTGGGCCGACGCGGACGGCCCGCTCGGCGTCGGGGCCCGGTCGGCCATGAAGGCGATCGCCGACTTCGCGCCGGTCCGCACGTCCTCGGCGGCGCCGGCCAACGGCGCGGTCTACCCCGACGGCGACCTCGGCGAGAGCCTGGCGTCGGCGGCCCGCACCATCCGGGGCGACGTCGGGGCCGAGGTGATCACCATCGACACCGGGAGCTGGGACCACCACGTCGACCTGGGCACCTTGGACTGGGGCCAGATGCAGCGGATGACCAAGGAGCTGGCGGCCGCGCTCGCGGCGTTCCTCACCGACCTCGGGCCGCTGGCGTCGAAGGTGACCGTCGTGACGCTCTCGGAGTTCGGGCGTCGTACCAAGGAGAACGCGAACTACGGCCTCGACCACGGCTACGGGAACGTGATGCTCCTGCTCGGCGCCGGGGTCGCGGGCGGCTACCACGGCCGGTGGCCGGGCCTGGTCAACGACGTCGACGGCGATCTGCTGGTCACCACCGACTACCGCAGCGTGCTGTCCGAGGTGGTCGTCGGCCGGCTGGGCGCCTCGTCGGCGCAGGTCTTCCCCGGCTTCCAGCCGGAGAGCGTCGGCGTCATGCGGGCACCCTGATCCGCGCGCCGCGCGGTCTCTAAGGTGGAGGCATGATCCCCCAGATCGAGATCGACGCCGTCCCGGACCCGCTGCCCGAGGGCCTGGTGGTGCTCGACGTCCGCGAGGACGACGAGTGGGCCGCCGGCCACATCGACGGCGCTGTGCACATCCCGCTCATGGAGCTGCCCGCCCGGCTCGGCGAGTTCGTCGAGCTCGAGGCACCGCAGACGCTCGTGGTCTGCAAGGGCGGCGGCCGCTCGGCCCGCGCCGTGGCCTACCTCGCGCAGCAGGGGTACGACGTGGTGAACCTCGTCGACGGCATGCTCGGCTGGGAGCGGGCCGGGCGGCCGATGGCAGCCGACGGCGACGAGCCGCCGTACGTCGTCTGACGCCGGCGGGAGCCGTGGTCACGTGATCGATCGCTGGCAGCAGGCCGCCGGGCACGCCGACTGGATCCTCGGCCACCGCCGCCGACTCCACGAGGAGCCCGAGGTCGGCCTCGCCCTCCCCGACACCCACGCGTACGTCGCCGCGGCCCTGGCCGAGCTGGGGCTGAGCCCGGAGGTGCACGAGGCGGCCGGGGTCACCGCCGTGGTGCGCGGCCGCGAGGGCGGCCGGACGGTGGTCCTGCGGGCCGACATGGACGCGCTGCCGGTCCACGAGGAGACCGGCCTGCCTTTCGCGTCCCGCCGTGACGGCGCGATGCACGCGTGCGGGCACGACCTGCACATGGCGATGCTGCTCGGCGCCGCCCGCTGCCTGGTCGAGGAGGCGCCCCGGCGCGACACCGTGCTCGTCTTCCAGCCGGGCGAGGAGAGCGACCGCGGCGCGGTGCCCACCCTCGCGCGGCACGCCCACCTCCGCCTCGACGACGCCGAGACCTTCGCGATCCACGTGCACGCGACCTGGCCTGCCGGCACGGTCTTCCACCGCCCCGGCGTGTTCATGGCTGCCGGCGACTGGTTCCGCATCACGTTCACGGGGCCGGGCGCGCATGCGAGCCAGCCCCACCTCGCCGGCAACCCGATCGTCGCCGGGGCCGACGTCGTCCACGGCCTGCGCCGGGCCGTCGCGGAGCTCGCGACGGACGAGCACCTCGTCGCCACGGTCACCGAGAGCCTGATGGGCAACACCGTCAACGTCATCCCCGCCGAGGGAAGCCTGCGCGGGACGCTGCGCACGCTGAGCAGGGAACGGCGCGCGGCCCTGGTCTCGGTGCTCCGCGACCTCGCCGAGCGGGCGGCCGAGGACGCCGGCCTCGCCGTGTCCGTCGAGATCGTCGAGGGCTACCCACCGGTGGTCAACGACCCGACGTACGACGACCGGCTGGTCGCCGCGCTCCAGCACGCGCCGGTCGAGGCGCGGCCGATGGCCGCCCCCTCGATGGTGATCGAGGACTACGCCTACTTCCTCGAGCGGTGGCCGGGCTCGATGGTCTACCTCGGCGCGCAGGTCCCGGGCCACGACGCGTTCAACCACGCGGCCGACGCGATGTTCGACGAGGGCGTGCTGGCGCTCGGCGCCGGCCTCCACCTGCTGGCGGCCGACGGCTTGTAACTAAGTGTTACAGCACGAAAAGCGGTGCAACAACACCCGGGTAGTGGACATAACACGTAGTTACAAGGGCGCGCGAGCTCAGCCGGCGAAGTCGACCGGCACTCGCGCGCCGGCGAGCTCGGTGCTGCGGCCCGCGGCCCGGTTGGCCTCGGCGACGGCCTCGACGAGGTCGGCGCCGCCCGCGAGGGCGACGGCGAGGCAGCCGGTGAAGACGTCGCCGGCACCACTCGTGTCGACCGCGTCGACCGGCTGCGCGGGGACGTGGCGCGCGGCCGCGTCGCGGGGTGCGACGTAGGCGCCGTGGGCGCCCATCGTCACCACGACGTCGCCCGCGAAGGCCAGGGTGGCCACACACGAGGCCACCTCCTCCGGCGTGCGCGGGGTGGGGCGACCGGCCAGCCGGCCGAGCTCGGCCTGGTTGGGCACGAGGACGTCGACGCGGTCGAGGAGCACTCGTACGGCGGCCGGGTCGGCGGGCATCGGGGCGGGGTTGAGGATCACCCGCGCCTCGGGTACCGCGCGGGCGGCCGCCTCGATGCAGGCCGTGGCGACCTCGAGCTGGGCGAGAACCACTGCCGGCCGCAGGTCGCCGACGGCCTTCTCGACCTCCTCGGCGGAGAGGGCGCCGTTGGCGCCCGGGTCGACGACGATGTGGTTCTCTCCGGCGTCGTCGACCACGACCACGGCCGTGCCCGTGGCGACGGTGCCGAGCCGTCGTACGCTCGCGACGTCGACACCGCAGGCAGCCAGCGCGGCGACCGAGCGCTCGCCGGCGTCGTCGCCGCCGACCGCGCCGACCATCGCGACCGACGTCCCTCGGCTGCGGCCGAGCACCGCGGCCGCCGCGGCCTGGTTCGCGCCCTTGCCGCCGGGAGCACGGAACGATCCGGTGGCGAGCACCGTCTCTCCGGGCCGGGGCAGGCTCGGCACGCGCAGGGTCGTGTCCTCGTTGAGCGAGCCGACCACGCAGACGAGCGGGCCGCCGCTCATGGCGCGTCCCCGAGCCGGTGCAGCGCGTCGATCACCAGGTCCCAGTAGCGGTCGGCGTCGAGCCGGACCGCCACCTGGGCGTTGACGGGCTGGTCGGGGTAGCGGCGGTGCAGGTCGACGACCGTCGTGCCCCTCGTCCAGGTGCCGTCCAGCTCGACCGCGACGAAGGCCTCCCGCCACTCGATCACCTCGGGATCGACGAGGGCGGCGATGGTGCAGGGGTCGTGGACCGGCGGGGAGTCGAACTCCCACAGCCGGTGGTAGGAGTCGCCGAAGAAGCCCATCCAGGCCGCGCAGGTGCGGCCGATCCCGGTCGGGATCGCGCGCATCCGCTCCACCACCTCCGGGGTGGCGAGCGCCTGGTGGGTGAGGTTGAGCCCGACCATCCGCACCTGCACGCCCGAGCGCAGCACGACGTCGAGTGCCTCCGGGTCGGCGTAGGTGTTGAACTCCGCGGTCGGCGTGTGGTTGCCGCGCTCGGTGCTGCCGCCCATGAAGACCACCTCGGCGATCCGGTCGGCCACCTCGGGGTGATCGCGCAGCAGCCGGCCCGCGTTGGTCATCGGCCCGGTCACCACGAGGGTCACCGGCTCCGCGGCCTCAAGCAGCCGGTGGCGCAGGAAGGCCACGGCGTCCTCGGCGACCGGGTCCGCGGCGGGCTCCGGCAGCGGCGGGCCGTCGAGGCCGCTCACGCCGTGGACGTAGTTCCCGAGGGCGACGTCGCCGACCAGCGGGCCGGCCGCCCCGACGGCCACGGGTACGTCGGCCCGACCGGCGAGAGCGAGGACCCGTTGCGCGTTGCGGGTGGCGTCCTCCACGGCACAGTTGCCGAAGCAGGTCGAGATGCCGAGCAGGCGCACCTGGGGCGAGCCGAGCGCCAGCAGGATCGCGACGGCGTCGTCGTGGCCGGGGTCGCAGTCGAGCAGGATCGACACCGGGCGGGGCTGGTCCGGGGCCATGCTCAGGCGCCGCCCGCCAGCCAGGTGATCATGCCGCCGACCACGGCGGGGAAGCCGTCCCAGGCCAGGAACTCCTCGGGGCACCAGTGCGGGCCGATGTCGGAGGTCCAGACCAGCGAGCGGCCCTCGCCCACGCTCGCCGTCGCGACCAGGACGTCGCCACCGACGGTCGCGACGACCTCGGCGTCCTCCTTGGCGAGGACGTGGTTGTAGCCCAACAGCTCGGGAGCGCCCGGCGCCCAGGACGCGGCGAGCGGGTGGCCGGTCGCGACCAGCTCGACGGCGGCCCCCTCCGGCGCCTCGACCCGGTCGTCGGACTCCCGCATGGTTACCGGCAGGACGTCGGCCAGCGGGCTGCGCGCGAAGTTCGCCCGTGCCTGGAAGCCCTGGAAGCTGAGGTAGCCGCCGGCCATCATCAGCCCGCCCCCCTGGCGGGTCCACTCGACCAGCGCGTGCAGCGGGTTGCCGCTGCGCTTGCCCTCCAGCCAGGTCTCGGGCGGGAGCACGAAGGAGTTGTAGCCGATGTCGGAGAGGATGACGACGTCGTACGCCGAGAGCCCGGCGACGTCGCGCGGGAACCGGTTCGGCACGTCGTGGGCGTACATCTGCTCGATCGTGATGCCCTGCTGGGCGGCCGCCTCGATGAACGCGTCCGCCCCGGTGTGGAAGGTCGTGCTGGTGAACTCGTCGAAGCCCTTCACGTGAGTGGCGGTCGAGATCCAGCTCTCGCCTGCGAGCAGTACACGGGTCATGGTGGGTGTCCTCCCTATCGGGTGAGGAGGCGCCGCGGGTTGTCGACCAGCAGCGTCTCGATGTCGGTTTCGGTCAGGCCGTGCCGGCGTAGGCGGGGCACGAAGAACTGGGGGATGTGGGCGTAGCCGGGGCCGCCGTGGCACCGCAGGAGCGACTTGAGGAAGACGTCCTGGCTGAGGAGCAGCCGCTCGCCGTGGCCGAGGTCGACCAGCCGCGCGATCCAGGCGGCGTTCTGCTCGTCGGACGGGCACTGCACGCCCTGGTCGGCGTAGAACACCTCCATGCCGACCATGTCGTACTGCACCCACGCGCCCCGCCGGAGCAGCTCGACCTGGTAGTCGAGGTCGTCACCGGAGGGGCCCATGTGGCACAGCACCACGCGGGCAGGATCGACCTGGAGCTCGTCGGCGAGGTCGAGCACGTCGCGACCGCGCCGGAACCAGCCGGGCAGGTGCACCTGGACCGGCAGGCCCGAGGCCCGCTGCGCCAGGAACGCGCCCCGCAGGCTGGCCTGCTCGGCCGGCGTGAAGTCGGCCCCGACGCCGATCTCCCCGATGAAGCCGGGACGGATGCCGTCCTCGCCCTCCTCGAGGTCGGCCAGGATCCGCTCGGCGATGGCCTCCGGCGCAAGGCCGTGCACGTCCGCCGGTTGGGCGGCGTCGAGGTAGTAGCCGGTGCCGGCGACCACGTGCACGCCGGTGCGCTCGCTCACCTCCCGCAGTCGCGCGAGGTCACGGCCGAGACCGAGGCCCGTGGCGTCGAGGATCGTCCCGCCCCCGAGGGCGGCGAATCGCGCCACCTCCGCGACGCAGACCTCCACGTCGTCGAGCCGGCAGTTGTCGCGGTTGCCGAACGGGTCCTGCCGCAGCTCCCAGCCGAGGTCCTCGGTGACGGGCGCGTCGGCGTACGCGTCGGGGTCGATGCCCGGGAGCGTCGAGCGCTGCCACCACGAGGACACGTCGTTGAGCAGGTGCTCGTGGGTGAGCACGACCCCCAGCTCCGTGACCGGCACCGGGCCACGGACGGTCATCACCTCGCTCATCCGCGAGTCCCGACGATCCTGCCGAAGAGCTTGCTGTTGAGGAAGATCGCGACGATCAGGATCAGTCCCTGGGTGATCGGCACCCAGTAGACGTCGACCTTGGACAGCACCAGGCCGTTGTTGATGATGCCCAGGGTCAGGGCGCCGACGGCCGAGCCGATGATCGAGCCGCGCCCACCCATCAGGCTGGTGCCACCGAGCACGACCGCCGTGATCACCTCGAGTTCGAAGGCGGTGCCGGAGTTCGACGACCCACTGCCCAGCCGCGCCGCGGTGATCACGCCGGCCAGGCCGGCGAGGACGCCGGTGAGTCCGAGCACCGTGACCTGGATCCGCCGGATGTCGACGCCCGCCCGGCGCAGCGACTCGTCGTTGGAGCCGACCGCCGTGACGTAGCGCCCGAAGCGGGTGTGGTTGAAGACGTACCACCCCGCGATGACCGCGATCACCGCGATCCAGGTCGGCGTGTAGATGCCGGCCAGCGAGCCCTGGCCCAGCGGGAGCAGGAAGTCGGAGGTGATCGGGGTGCTGTAGCCGTCGGTGATCAGCAGCGCGACCCCGCGGACCGCCGTCAACGCGGCGAGCGTCACGATGAACGACTGCACCTTGCCGAACGCCGTGATCATCCCGCTGGCCAACCCGATCGCCAACGCGATCGCGAGCGTGCCGACCAGCGCGACGACGGGGTTGCCGCTCTCGGCGAACAGGCCGAGGGCGGCCGCCGAGAGACCGACGATCGAGCCCACCGACAGGTCGATCTGGCCGGTGGTGATAACGAAGGTCATGCCCACCGCGACGATCACGGTCGGCGCGACCTGGCGCAGCACGTTGACCAGGTTCGTGGTGGTGAGGAAGGCGTCGGAGGCCAGGCTGAAGTAGGCGAACAGCACGACGAAGACGACGCTGATCGAGATGACGCCGAAGTTCTTGGCGACGAAGTCGCGGCGGCTGTCGCGCCGGGCGTCGCGGTCCGGGACGGACGTGGTGGTGGCACTCATCGCTCTACTTCCCCATCATCGCGGTGACCAGTCCGGTCAGGTCGGTCTCGGCCGGGTCGAGCTCCCGGTGGTTGACGCCCTCGTGCAGGACGACGAACCGGTCGGCGACCTCGAAGAGGTCCTGCAGCCGGTGGGTGATCAGGATGACGCTGACCCCACGCTCCGAGACGTCGCGGATCAGCTGCAGGGTCATCTCCACCTCGCGGGCGGCGAGCGCCGCGGTCGGCTCGTCGAGGACGAGCACCCGGGGCTCGAACGCGACGGCACGGGCGATCGCGATCGCCTGCCGCTGACCGCCGGACATGTTGGCGACCAGCTGACGGGTGTCGGAGATCCGGATGTGCAGCTTGGCCAGGTCCTCGGCCGCCTCGCGGTGCATCCGCTCGTGGTCGAGCCTGCGGGTGAGCCGATGGTAGGGCTCGCGGCCGAGGAACAGGTTGCCGGCGACGTCGACGTCGTTGCACAGGGCGAGGTCCTGGTAGACCATCTCGATGCCGTGCGCCCGCGCCGCCCGGGGTCCGGTGCCGGTCAGCTCCTCGCCGTCGACGAGGATCCTGCCCTTGTCGGGCACGACGGCGCCGGCCAGCATCTTCATCAGGGTCGACTTGCCCGCGCCGTTGTCGCCGACGAGGCCCACGACCTCGCCACGCCCGACCCTCAGGTCGACCCCGCGCAGCACCTTGAGCGCTCCGTAGCTCTTGGTGATGCCCTGCATCTCCACGCGGGGCACGGCACCCGCCGTGCCCCCGTCCAGCTCCGCGGTCATTCGAAGATGGACCGGAAGTCGTCGACGTTGTCCTTGGTCACGATGGTGATCGGGACGTCGATGAAGCCCTTCGGCTCCGCACCTCCGATGACGGCCTTCAGCTCATCGACGGCCTCGACGCCCTCCTGGCGCGGGTCCTGCTGGACCACGGCGGTGACCAGGCCGGAGTCGATGCCGGCGATCACCTCGGCCGTGAGGTCCCAGCCGATGATCTTCGTCGTGCCGGCCGGGTCGAGGGCGGCGACGGCGCCCACCGTCGCCGGCTCACCGGTGGTGTAGACGAAGTCCAGGTCGGGCTCCGCGGTCACCAGGTTCTGCGCCGCCGTGGCGGCCTTCTCCTGGACGTTGTCGCCGTTGACGCTCTGCGCGTGCGTGGCGCCGGCGGCGTCGATGACCTTGCGGAAGCTGTCCTCCCGCTGGTTCTGGATGAAGGAGTTGCGAGCGTCGACGACGCCGTACTTGCCCTTGGCCAGGCCGTTGTCGACGACCCAGGTGCCGGCCTCGGCGCCGGCCGCGTCGTTGTCGACGCCCACGAAGGTGTCCGCGGCGCCCTTCTCGAGCTCGGCGTCGATGGCGACCACCCGGACACCCGCCTGCTTCGCGGCCTTCACGGCCGGCAGCACGCCGTTGACGTCGATGGCGACGACGATCAGGCCGGTCACCTGCTGGGTCACGAAGTTCTCGATGTCGGAGTTCTGCTTGGCCGGGTCGTTGTTGGCGTTGGCGATGGTGAGCTCGCAGCCGGCCTTCTTCGCCGCCTCCTCGGCGCCCTCGTTCATCTGGGTGAAGAAGGCGGCGGTCTGGTTGATCTGGGTCATGCCGATGACGCACTCGCCGCTGCCCGACCCGCCGGACCCGGCCTTGTCGTCGCCGCCGTTGCCGGTGCTGCATCCGGCGAGCACCAGGGCCGCGGCGCCGGTCGCCGCGACGATGGTCCGATTCATCCTGGCCATGCGCGCACACTCCTTGGGTAATCGATTTCCGAGACCGTTTCCGTCGAGCGTAGGAAGTGACCCGGACCACGTCCAGAGGTCGGTAATCGATTTCCACGGATTGAGACGATGGTTTCGCACGAGCAGCCGCGCGACGGCAGGATCAGAGGGTGTGTCCCCGACCTCGACCCCGCTCACCGCGCATGGCGGACGTCGCCCGCGAGGCCGGCGTGTCCGTCGCCACGGTCTCCCGCGCACTCAGCGGCACCCGCGCGGTCGACCCCGCCCTGGCCGAGCGGGTCCTCGCCGCCGCCGAGCGGCTCGGCTACCAGGTGAACCTGGTCGGCCGGGCCCTGCGCCAGACGCGCACGGCCACCGTGGGACTGGTCGTACCCGACCTCGACAACCCGTTCTTCTCCGCGCTCGCCCAGCACCTGGCACGGGTGTTCACCGAGACCGACGTCGACCTCTTCGTGTTCGCCGCCGACGGCTCCCTGGCGACCGAGCTGCGCGGCGTGCGCTCGTTCCTCGGCCGGCAGGTCGACGCCCTCGTGATGATCCCGGTCCACGAGGTCGACAGCGCCGACGCCGTCGAGCTGGCGGCCCGGGCGGTGCCCACCGTCCAGCTGGACCGGTGCGTGCCCTCCACCGCGGCCCACTTCGTGGCCGTCAACAACCTGCGTGGCATGGAGCTCGTCGGCGAGCACGCCGCGGCCCGCATCGACCTGGCCCGGCAGCCGGTCGTGTACGTCGGCGCCGAGCCCGACTCCTCCTCCGCCCACGAGCGGCTCGACGGCTTCCGCCAGGCGTTCGGCCCGGACGCCCCCGTGCTGCTGGGCTCCTTCTCCAGCGCGTGGGGCAACGAGGCCGCGCGGCGGCTGCTGGCCGACGGGTGGGAGCGGGCGACCGTGGTGACCGCGGCCGACGTGATCGCCCTCGGCGTGCTGTCCCAGCTGCTGCACGCGGGTCGCGCCGTACCGGACGACTTCCGGGTGATCGGCTTCGACGGGATCGGCGCCGGGACGCTGGCCCACCCGCCGCTGACGACCGTGCGCCAGCCGGTCGAGGAGATGACCCTGGCGATCCGCGACCTGATCGACGGTGGCGAGGGGCCCGAGCGCGACGCGCCCACCCACGGCCACCGGTTCGCCCCGGTCTTCATCGAGGGCGAGACGAGCCCCTGACGACGACGGCCCCGCCGACCGAGGTCGGCGGGGCCGTCGTACGGCACTCAGCGGGTCACTGCGACGGCAGGTCCGAGAGCAGGCTCTCGAGGTCCGTCGGCAGGTCCGACGGAAGGTCGGAGAGCAGGCTCTCCAGGTCCTCCGGCGAGGTCGGCAGGTCCGTCGGGACCTCGGTCGGCAGGTCCGTCGGGACCTCGGTCGGCAGGTCGGACGAGTCGCCCGAGTCACCCGAGTCGTCCGAGCCGGTCGAGCCCGAGCACGTCTTGGCCTGGTACTCCGAGAAGGCCTCGACCTTCTTCTTCTCGTCCTTGCTGAGGTCGGCCTCGAACGGGTTCTCGTCGCCGCCCTTGGTGAGGGCCTCCTTGATGTCGTCCGCGTCGATGTCCTTCGCGGCGTCGAGCTGGATCTCGAAGCCCTCGCGAGCGTCGTCGGAGATGTCCTTCGGCGTACCGACCTTCTCGAGGTCGTCGGCCTGCTCCTTGACGAGGTCGGCGAGCTTGTCCCAGTCCTCGTCGGTGAAGGCCTTGGTGAAGGCGGCGTCGCTGCTCGAGCCGGACACGGCGTCGCAGAAGTCCTTGACCGAGGCGTCAGTCGGCGCGCCGCCACCGCACGCGGTGAGCGAGAGGGCGAGCAGGACGGCAGCACCGGCGGAGGCCAGCGGGCGCTTGATCGGGGTCATGTCAGTTCCTTTCCTGAGGGGGTGGAGCACGTCGGCACGCCCCTCGAGCAGGGGCGCGGCCGCACGGGCGACCACGCGGTCACCCTGCCCCCACCGGTCTCAGACTATTCACAGGTAGGACGAACAGCAGGTTGCGGTCCCGTGACCGGCGTGGTGCGACTGCGGAGTCAGCCGTCCCAGAGCGGGGCGGGCGGAACCTCCAGCAGGCCCTCGAGAGCCGCGAGGTACGACGCCCGCGGGATCTCGCGCACACCCAGCCCCATCAGGTGCCGGGTGGCCCACTGCACGTCGACCAGCCGGTTGCCGGCCGCCCCGTCTGCGTCCGCGCGCAGTCCCTCGACCAGGCCGATCAGCGCGACCTTCGACGCGTCGGTGACGTGGTGGAACATCGACTCCCCGGCGAACAGCCCGCCGATCGCGACGCCGTACAGGCCGCCGACGAGGCGGCCGTCTCGCCAGGTCTCGACCGAGTGCGCCCAGCCGAGGCGGTGCAGGTCGCCGTACGCACGGGCGATCCGGGCGTCGATCCACCCGTGCGGTCGCCGCGGGTCGGCGCACGCGGCGACCACCTCGTCGAAGGCGGTGTCGACGCGCACCTCGAAGTCGCGCGCCGAGCGGCGCAGCGAACGGGAGACCCGCAGCTCGTCGAGGCGCAGCACCCCGCGGTACGCCGGGCTCCACCACCCGATCGCCCGCCCCTCGGGCATCGGGAACAGGCCGCTGCGGTACGCCGCCAGCAGGGTCCCGGGCGCGAGGTCGGCACCCACCGCCACCAGGTCGCTGCCGTCGTGGGTGCCGTCGCCCTCGTCTGCGTCGTCGTACTCCTCCGGGTCGTCGAGGACCGGCAGCGCCGCCAGCTCCGTGCGACTCGGGAAGACCCAGGGGCTGGGCTCGGGCTCGACGGGCACGAGCCGAGCGTATGCGGTCGAATGTGCACCGCGCCCCATGCGGATTGGCCGTGTTGTGACGCGAATCGCGACCAATCCGCATGGGGTGCGGCGCTCGCTAGGCTCGGGGACATGGCTTCGCTGAAGAAGGGACTGGCCCTGCGGACCGCGCAGCAGCTCGCGCCCAAGGTCACCCGGTTCGCGCCGGGACTGACGCAGTCGTTCGTGCGCGAGGCGCTGCACCGGGCGCTGGTGGGGGTCGGACCACTGCCGCCGGCGGCGGAGGCGGCGCGGGTGCAGCTCGACGAGCAGCGCGGCGACGTCGACAAGGCCGTGCGGGAGCTGGTCGAGAACCACGTGGCCTACGCCAGCGTGGAGGGGCTCGCGACCAACCTGGGCGGGCTGATCACCGCGACGATCGTGGCGCCGGCGAGCATCACCGGGCTGGCGCTCATCCAGTGCCGGATGGTGGCCGGCATCGCGCACCTGCGCGGCTACGACCTCGACGACCCGCGGGTGCGCAACGCGATCCTGGTCTGCATCCTCGGCGAGGACACGGTCAAGACGATGGTCAAGCGGCACCAGCTGCCGGCGCCGCCGATGGCGATCGCGACCGCGCCGCAGCACGACCCGAACCTCGACCGGACCGTGTCGACGGTGCTGGCCGGCGAGCTGATCAGCCGGGTGATCGGCAAGCGGATGGTGACGACCGTCGGCAAGAAGGTGCCGCTGGTCGGTGGCGCGGTCGGCGCGGTGGCCGACGGCTGGAGCACCTACCGGGTGGGGCGGTACGCCGGCCGGGAGTTCCGGCCGCTGCGGCGCTCCTGAACCCCTACTGCTCCTGCGGCGTCCGGTTGCGGGCCTTGCGGTAGACCCCGAGCGCCTGGCGGCCCTTGCCGCTGCGCTCCAGCCTCTGCACGGTCCACTCCATCGACCGCATCAGTCGCGGCGTGCGGGCCCGGACCAGCTCGCGACGGGCGGCCTCGAGCTTGCGGCGCAGCCGCTCGTTCTCGGCGTGCGCCTCGGCGTTGTCGAGCAGCAGCGCCTTGATCGCGTCGACCGCGGCGGAGGCGACCTGGCGCTCCGGCGGGTGGTCGGGATCGACCCACTTGCCGGCCGGGGCGGGAGCGCCGCGCAGGTCCTCGAGGTCGCCGGTGACGTCGTACCCACGGCGGGAGAGCTCCGCGATCCAGCTCTCGGTGAGCTCGTGCACCCAGGGGTACTGGTCCGGCGGCAGGCCGAGGCGGGCGGACTTGGTGCGCTTGGAGAGAGTGCGGTGGGCGAGCAGCTCGCGGACGAGCGGGCGGTAGTGCTGCGGCGGCAGGTCGCGGGCGGCGGTGCGGTTGATCCGGCGGATCAGCGCCGACTCGGGTACGCCGAGGCTCGGGTTCGCGCGCCGGGTGGTGAGCTTGAGGTCGAGCCCGTCGAGCCCGAAGGTCGTGCTGAACCGCTCCCACAGCAGGTCGGGTGGGCCGCCGGACGGCGGGACGGTGACCAGGTGGATCCGCTCGGGCGGGATGTCCGCACCCCAGCGGTCCAGGATGTCGGGGATCTCCTGCACGCCCCAGAACCACGCGCCGACGCGATGCGCGCGCTCGGGGTCCTGGATCAGCTCGAGGAAGCGGCCGTAGCCGAAGCGCGCGCGGTGCTTGACGTTCTCCTGCCACTCGGCCGGGATCTGGCGGACCAGGTCGCGCACGGAGAGGATCAGGTGGACCTCGGTGCCGCCGTCGCTGGTGTCGCCGCCGGGCCGGTGGCCGATCGAGGCGAGTGCGCGGGCGACCTGGCTGCGCGAGGCGGAGGCGAGGATCTCGTGGCTGATGATCGCGGTGCCGTCGTGGGCCCGGACCTGCTCGGCGAGCCGGTCCCAGGCGCCGACGGCCTCGGCCTCGAGCCCGCCCCAGCGCAGCCGCATCAAGTCGAGCGCGGCGAGGAAGTGCTCGTCGAAGCGGTCCGCAGGGTAGAGCACGTCCTGCTTGAGGAGCTTGGCCCGGTTCTTGTAGAGGACGTCCTGGAGGTACGACGTCCCGGTCTTGGGCGTCCCGACGTGGAGCAGGACTCGCCGACTCACGATTCCTCCTTGGGCACGGTGACGGGGTCGAGGAGCAGGCCGAGCGCGAGGGCCAGGACCTCGGCGTCGACCGGTGCCACCGGCTCGGTACCGAGGGGGCGCGGCAACAGCTGGTCGAGATCGCCGAGCACAGGGTAGCGAGCCGCGGCGAGGTCGTGGCGGGTGCGTTCGGCCTGCGTGCTGAGCCAGCCGTCCCAGCGCGGCGGCAGCGTCGGGGGCGGTCCGCCGAGCCCGTCGAGGCGCCGGCCGAGGGTGTCGCGGAGCAGCCGCGGGCGGTCCTCGGAGGCGACCAGCAGGCCGAGCGGCTCGCCGACCCGGCGAATCAGGTCGACTGCGTGCGCACCGAGGCGCGGCGGACCGCCGAGCCGGGTCACGCCGAGCTCGTCGGCCAGCAGCCGGTCGTCGAGGACGACCCGGACCCGCTCGGCGCCGTACTTGTAGGCCGCGGAGCGAGCCATCCGCGCCAGGTCGGCGCGCGGCGGCAGGTGACCGGCACCGGCGTTGGCGCGCACGAAGCCGCGCCAGGACGCGCCGCCCTGGTCGAAGCTGCGCGCGGTCCAGGCCTGGACGAGGACGGTCTCCAGGTCGTCGGCGAGGAGGTACGCCGTGGGCCGGCGACCGCCCGGACGGTGACCCTGGACGGTGAGCTCGGCGCGGACGGCGTCGGCACGCCAGGGCATGCCGACCACGACGAACGAGCGGACCCAGGGGCGTCGTACGGCGCGGACCTTGTCGACGAAGGTCGGCTCGGGCTCCGGGAGGGCGGCGGTCAGCGCGACGTCGTCGGCGATCAGGGCGCTCGCGACCCGGAGCAGCTCGTCGTCGCTCAGCGCGTCCGGGTCGACCGGACGCGGCCCGAACTGGTCAGGGGCGTCGTCGACCCCCACCAGTGCGAGCTCGCTGCGGCCGCGTCCGGAGACGCCGGCGGCGAGCACGCGCTCCGCAGTGGCGGCCGGGACGGTGCGCCCGGCCGCATGGGCGTGGGCGTTGAGGCGGCGCAACAGCGCGAGCTGCTGGGCTCCCGGGAGCTCGGCGCCGAGCGGCTCGCCCTCCCCCGATCCGTCGGCCGGCCAGTCGAGCCACGGCGTCGTCGCTCCGGCTCGCAACGCGGCCACCCATCCCCAGGCGCGTCGTCGACCACTCATGGCCCAACGTTAAGGGGAGGTGGCGAACCCGTGCCTGCCAGGGGCGCCTGCCGGGCTGCCGCACCCCATGCGTTCTGGTCGTCGATCCGGCGAATTCGCGACCAGAACGCATGGGGCGCGAGCAACGGTCAGGCGCCGCTGAGGGCCCGGACGACGGCCGAGGGGCTCGGCCGGCCGAGCTGCTCGGCCATCCAGGCGCTGGTCGCGACGACCGCGTCCAGGTCGACGCCGTGCTCGATGCCGAGCCCGGTGAGGAACCACACCAGGTCCTCGGTGGCCAGGTTGCCGGTGGCGCTCTTGGCGTAGGGGCAGCCGCCGAGGCCGCCCGCCGAGGCGTCGTACGTCGTGACTCCGGACTGCAACCCCGCGTGGACGTTGGTGAGCGCCTGGCCGTAGGTGTCGTGGAAGTGCAGCGCGAGCCGGTCGCACGAGACGCCGGCCTCGGCGAACGCGGCGACCAGGGCCTTGACGTGGCCGGCGGTGGCGACGCCGATGGTGTCGCCGAGGCTGAGCTGGCCGACGCCCAGGTCGAGCAGGCGGGTGCCGACGGCGACGACCTGCTCGATCGGTACGGCGCCCTCCCACGGGTCGCCGAAGCACATCGAGACGTAGCCGCGGACGTCCATCCCGGCGGCCAGGGCGGCCACGATGGTCGGCTCGAACATCTCGAACTGCGACTCGAGGGTGCGGTTGAGGTTCTTGTTCGCGAACGTCTCGGTCGCCGACGCGAAGACCGCGACGTGGCGCAGGCCGAGGCCGACGGCCCGGTCCAGGCCGCGCTGGTTGGGCACCAGGACCGGCAGCTGGCGGGCGGCGTCCCCGAGGTCGGCGGTCAGGCCGGTCATCAGGTCAGCGGCGTCGGCGAGCTGCGGCACCCAGTCGGGGTGCACGAAGCTGGTCGCCTCGACGATCGGGAGCCCCGCGTCGATCAGCCGCTTCACGAAGGCAGCCTTGACCTCGGTGGGCACCACGGACTTCTCGTTCTGCAGGCCGTCGCGCGGCCCGACCTCGTAGATCGTGACCTTCGCGGGCAGTCCCGGCTCGTCGATCACCATCGGCAGCCCGCTCATGCGCTCTCCCCCTCCACGACGAACAGCTCAGCGCCCAGGGCCACCTGCTGGCCGGTGCCGGCGCCGACGGCGGTGACCGTGCCGGCGTACGGCGCCTTGAGCGCCAGCTCCATCTTCATCGCCTCGACGACACCGAGCACGTCGCCCTCGGCGACCGTGTCGCCCACCGCGACCCTCACGTCGAGGACCGTGCCGGGCATCGGCGCGACGACCGTGCCGTCGCCGGCCGCCACGCCGTGGTCGGCACTTGCGTCGGGGCGGTCGAAGACATAGCGCTGGCCCTGGTGGGCGAGCTCGACGTGGTACCGGCTCACGCGGGCCACCGAATCGTTCGATCGAACGGTTCGGGGGACCTCGGGGGGCTCGGAGTCCCTCGAACCGTTCGATCGAACGGTTCGGGGGCGGTCGGGCAGCACCACCGTACCGTCGGTGAACTCCACCACGACCGGGGCCGCGGGTGCGCCCATCCGGAAGCCGTCGCCGGCGAACGGGCCGGTGGCCGCGGTGTTGGCGTCGAGCCAGAGCCGGGCGGCGACCGCTCGGGCCGGGGCCGGATCGGGGGCCGGGACGTCGTGCCGGTCGAGCCAGGCGGTGTCGATGCCGCCGGGGACGGCGAACTCCTCGCCCGCCGCCAGCACCCGCAGGAAGCCGGTGTTGGTGGTCAGGCCGAGGATCGCGGTGTCGTCGAGCGCGGCGACCAGCGCGCGACGCGCGCCCTCGCGGTCGCGCCCGGAGACGATGACCTTGCCTAGCATCGGGTCGTACGACGTGCTCACGACCTGGCCGGACTCGAGCGCGTGGTCGACCCGGGGTTTCGAGGCTCGCTGCGCTCGCACCTCAACCACCGAGTCCGGCCAACGGACGACGGTCGCCGTACCGGCCTGCGGGAGGAAGCCGGCGAAGGCGTCCTCGGCGTAGATCCGCGCCTCGATCGCGTGGTCCCGGAAGCGCACCCCGGACTGGTCGAACGGCAGCGGCTCCCCCGCGGCGACGGCGAGCTGCAGCGCCACCAGGTCCGTGCCGCTGTGGATCTCGGTGACCGGGTGCTCGACCTGGAGCCGGGTGTTCATCTCCAAGAAGTAGAAGTCTCCGGTGCTGGCGTCGAGAAGGTATTCGATCGTGCCTGCGTTCTCGTAGCCCACCGACGCGGACAGATCGACCGCGGAGGCGTGGATCCGGGAGCGCAGCTCGTCGTCGAGCGCGGGGGCGGGCGCCTCCTCGAGCACCTTCTGGTGACGGCGCTGCACCGAGCATTCGCGGGTGCCGAGGTGGACGACGGTGCCGTGGCTGTCGCCGAGCACCTGCACCTCGATGTGGCGACCGCGCTCGACGTACTTCTCGACCAGGATGGTGTCGTCGCCGAAGGCGCTGGCCGCCTCGCGCTTCGCGGCGGCGACGGCGGCGTCGAAGTCGGCGGCCGCGCGGACCACGCGCATGCCCTTGCCGCCACCGCCGGCGGCGGCCTTGACCAGCACCGGGTAGGCGAAGGTGGCTGGGTCCTCAGCGATGTCGTACGACGGCACCACCGGCACGCCGGCCGCGACGGCCAGGTCGCGGGCCGCGTCCTTGCGCCCCATCTGCTCGATGACCTTCGGGCTGGGCCCGACCCAGGCGATGCCCGCGTCGGTGACGGCGGCGGCGAAGCCCGCGTTCTCGGAGAGGAAGCCGTAGCCGGGGTGGATCGCGCCCCCGTCGGCCAGGCCGGCCTCCTTCGCGGCGGCGAGGACGGCGTCGCCGTCGAGGTAGGACGGCACCCGGAGGGCGACGTCGGCGTCGCGGACGTGCAGCGCGTCGGCGTCGAGGTCGGTGTGCACCGCGACGGTGCGGATACCCAGGTCGCGGCAGGTGCGGAAGACGCGGCGGGCGATCTCGCCGCGGTTGGCGACCAGTACGGACCTGATCTCGTGGGTCTCGGTCATCGCGATCACATCCGGAAGATGCCGTAGTTGGGGGCGGGGGTCGGGACCGCGGAGACGACCTCGAGCGCCATGCCGAGCACCCGGCGGGTGTCGGCGGGGTCGATCACACCGTCGTCCCACAGCCGCGCGGACGCGTAGTAGGGCGAGCCCTGGGTCTCGTACTGGTCCTTGATCGGCTGCTTGAACTCCTCGTCGTCCTCGCGGCCGGCGACCGTCGCGAGCACGTTGGCCGCCTGGTCGCCGCCCATCACCGAGATCCGGGAGTTGGGCCACATCCACAAGAAGCGCGGGTCGTAGGCGCGCCCGCACATGCCGTAGTTGCCGGCGCCGAAGGAGCCGCCGATGACCACGGTCAGCTTCGGGACCACCGAGCAGGCGACCGCGGTGACCAGCTTGGCACCGTCGCGGGCGATGCCGCGGTTCTCGTACTCGCGCCCGACCATGAAGCCGGAGATGTTCTGCAAGAAGAGCAGCGGGATGCCGCGCTGGTTGCACAGCTCGACGAAGTGCGCGCCCTTGAGCGCCGACTCGCTGAACAGGATGCCGTTGTTGGCGACGATGCCGACCGGGTGACCGTGGATGCGGGCGAACCCGCAGACCAGGGTCTCGCCGTACAGCTGCTTGAACTCCTGCAGCCGGCTGCCGTCGACCAGGCGCCGGATGACCTCGCGGACGTCGTACGGCGTGCGGGTGCTGACCGGCACGACGTCGTAGATGCTCTCCGGCGGCTCGTGCGGGTCCTCGGAATTGATGCGGTTTGGGACCAAACCGCGCGAATTCGGCGCGGGATCCTGCGGTCTGTGCCCAATCGGCAGCGTGTCGATGATGCCGCGCAGGATGCGCAGCGCGTGGGCGTCGTCGTCGGCGAGGTGGTCGACGACCCCGGACCTGCGGGCGTGCACGTCGCCGCCGCCGAGGTCCTCGGCGCTGACGACCTCGCCGGTCGCGGCCTTCACCAGCGGCGGGCCGCCGAGGAAGATCGTGCCCTGGTTCTTGACGATGACGGTCTCGTCGGACATCGCCGGGACGTAGGCGCCGCCGGCGGTGCACGAGCCCATCACCGCGGCGAGCTGCGGGATCCCGCGCGCGGACATGTTGGCCTGGTTGAAGAAGATCCGGCCGAAGTGCTCCTTGTCGGGGAACACCTCGTCCTGCATCGGCAGGAAGGCGCCGCCGGAGTCGACCAGGTAGACGCAGGGCAGGTTGTTCTCGGCGGCGACGGTCTGCGCCCGCAGGTGCTTCTTGACCGTCATCGGGTAGTAGGTACCGCCCTTCACGGTCGCGTCGTTGGCGACGACCATGACGTTGCGGCCCTCGACCCGGCCGATGCCGGCGACGGCGCCCGCGGCGGGGACGGCGTAGTCGTCGCCGGGCTTGCCGTACATGCCGTACGCCGCCAGCGGCGCCAGCTCCAGGAACGGACTGCCGGGGTCGAGCAGGCCGTCGACCCGGTCGCGGGCCAGGAGCTTGCCGCGGTCGGTGTGCTTGGTGCGGGCGGCCTCACTGCCGCCCTGGCGCACCCGCGCGAGGCGCTCGCGCAGGTCGGCGGCCAGGTCCCGGAGGGTGGGCTCGGAAGTCTCGGACACGAGCACGAGGTTAACGATCATTAACCTTGTGCGCAATGGGGCGGCTCACCGGGCGATCGCCTAGGACACGCCCTAGGGTCACCCCATGCGTCGCTCCCCGATCCGACGGCTCGCCGCCGCGCTCGCCGTACCGCTCCTGCTGACGACGGCGTGCGGGTCCGGCGACGACGAGTCGTCCACCCGACCCGAGGGCGGCAAGACCGTCCCGCCGGCGACCTTCTGCGACCTGATGCAGGAGGTGGAAGCCTCGATCGACGACGCCTACGACCGCACCGGCGACCCGGAGGAGGCGTGGGCGCGGATCGGGGCGGCGTTCGACGCGATCGACGAGGCCGGTGTCCCGGCCACCTTCCCCGCGGCGGCCGTCGACGAGCTCGACCAGATCGAGCGGGCCGTCCGGGAGAGCGCGTCGCTCGCCGAGTACGAGGACGCGCTGGCCGCGGACCCGCCGACCGGCCGAGCCGTCGACAAGTGGTTGTCCGCCAACTGCACGTGAGCGCCGCCGAGGCTCAGCGGAGCCGGAGCAGCGCCCCGGGACCGAACAGCGGGCCCGCGACGTAGACGTGGTCGCTCACGTCGACCCCGCCCGGGTTCTTCAACCGGCCCGCGGCGAGCTCGCGCACCCGCGGCATGGCCCCGCGGTCGCGGACCAGGAACAGGCCGCCCTCCTCGGCGCCGGGCAGGCCCATCTCGAAGGCGAACCAGCTCTTCTTCGACAGCTCGAGGACGTAGATCCCCTTCGGTCCGGCCGCCAGGTCGGTGATCGAGGTGAAGCCGTCGGCGTACCTCTTGCAGGCGCCCTTGCGCGGGTGCGCCGGGTCGCAGGTGGCGTTCGTCGACCCCGGCCTGATCCGCCACACCTGCGAGGTGCCCGGGGTCGCCGGGAAGCCGCGCAGCTCGCCGACGTACCAGTAGCCGTCGGCGCCGACGGTCACCGACGTGGCCACCGCCTCGGAGACGATCGGGGTGCCGGCAGGCGGGAGCGGGCCCATCGGCGGGGGTACGTCGGGCAGCCCGGCCGGGACCGGCACCGTGCGCGGCATCAGCCGGGCGACCGTCCTGATCCTGCCCTTCTTCGGCCACACCCGGAGCAGGTCGTTGCCGGCGGCGTCGGAGACCAGCACCGTGCCGTCGTCCAGGGCCAGGACCCCGAACGGGTTGCTGTCGGCCGGGAAGCCCTCCTGGTCCCACGGATCGGGGTCGGTCTTCTGGTACGCACTGATGTCGGCGACCACCTTGGGTGCGGGCCAGCCGCGCTTCCACTTGAACAGCGTCGTCGCGGGCGCGGGCGCCGCGGCGCCGCGCAGGACCGACGGGCGCTGCTCCGGCGGCGGGCCGGAAGCCCCCGTCAGCAGGTAGATCGTGCCGTGCGGACCCTTGGAGATCGCCGGCGGGAAGTCCGTGGGGAGGTTGCCGAGCGGGACCACCCGCGCCGGCTTGTGCTTGCGCTCCACGACCAGGCTGAAGGTGCCGCCGGTCTCCGTGACGAGGGTCCGGCCGTGGCCGAGCGCGTCGACGCCACGCGGGCCCATGAGCGGGGCGACCGTCTTCGGTGCCGCGCGCCCGCCGGCGTCCTGCGGGCCGGCCACCGCCGGCGCTCCGGTCGCCGCGAGGGCGAGCGCCGCCATCGCCGTACCGATCCTGATCGCTGCCTTGCCCATGGTCTGCTCCTCGGGTCGTTGGCGCGCACCGCACCGTCACCTGCCTAGCAGCGGCGTCGCGACGGCGTCATGACCCAATCTGGGTAGCCTTCGGGGGTGACCGTGACCGAGCCGACCCGCCGCGAGCAGATCCTGGCCACCGCAGCCGACCTGTTCGCCGCCCGCGGCTTCCACGGCGTCTCGGTCGCCGACCTCGGCGCCGCCTGCGGCATCTCCGGTCCGGCGCTCTACAAGCACTTCGCTTCCAAGCAGGCAGTTCTCGCCGAGATGCTGACCTCGATCAGCGAGCGACTCCTCGAGGTCGGCCGCGAGCGCGTGGCCGCCGGCGGCGGCGACCCGTCGGCCGCACTGCGCGGCCTGGTCGACTGGCACGTCGAGTTCGCCCTCGGCCACCGCCCGCTGATCATCGTCCAGGACCGCGACTGGGAGTCGCTGCCCGAGGACGCACGCGAGCAGGTCCGCCGCCTCCAGCGCAGGTACGTCGACCTGTGGGCCGACCAGCTGCGCGCCCTGCGCGCGGATCTCGACAAGCCCCGCGCCCACGCCGCCGCCCAGGCCGCGTTCGGGCTGCTCAACTCCACCCCCCGGGCGGGTCATGCGATCCCGGATGCCGCGCTGCGGGACCTGCTCGCGTCGATGGCGCTGGGGGCGTTGGGGATCGTCGAACCGTAGTCCGATCGGGCCATCCCCCACAGCGGCGCACGAACCTACGTTGGCTTCATGTCCCGCATGTTCAGCCTCATCTTCATTCTGTCGTTGGCGATCGGCGGTCTCACTGCCGTCGCACCTGCCGGTGCCGAAGCGTCCGCCGCCCGGGCGACGCCCCAGTCGGTCACCTTCCTGCCCACGGGCGGCGAGCAGACCTTCGCCGTGCCGGCGGGTGTCACCACCCTGCATGCGGTGGCCGTCGGCGGGCGCGGTGGCAACGGCGCCTCGGGCGGAGCGGGAGGCTACGGCGCCCTTGTGTCAGCCGACCTGTCGGTGACGCCGGGGCAGATCCTCTACCTCGAGGTGGGCGGCAACGGCGTCGGCGCCCTCGGCGGCTTCAACGGCGGCGGCGCCGGTGGCAGCGGGTCCGACGCAGGAGGGGGCGGCGGTGGCGCCTCGGACATCCGGCTCGCACCACGCGCGGCCGGCACGTCGCTCACCCTGCGGCTGCTCGTCGCCGCGGGCGGAGGCGGCGGGGGCGGCTCGACGCCGAGCCCCGGGACGACCAACGGCGGCGGCACTGCAGGCGCCGTTCCGACCGCCGGGCAGGGCTACGGCGGGGGCGGGCAGCCGGGGACGCCGACGTCCGGCGGGCCGAGTGGATACAGCTGTGACGGGATCGCGACGACAGGATCGCTGGGCACCGGCGCATCCGGCCGGTCCGGCGTCGGCTGCAGCTTCCCCTTCAGCGGCGGCGGAGGCGGCGGCGCCGGCCTCTACGGCGGAGGAGGCGGGGGCACGAGCTCCGCCGGAGACGGCGGCGGAGCGGGCTCCAGCGGCTCCGGCGCCGGGGCCACGAACACCTCCGTCGTCACCGACACGACCGGTCAGCCGTCCATCTCGCTGACCTACGCCGCAGGTCCGAGCGCCTGCACGGTTCCGAAGCTGGTCGGCCACAGGCTCAAGGCCGCCCGCAAGCTGCTCGGCGCCGCGAGCTGCAAGGTCGGCAAGGTACGCCGAACCCATCCGGGCGCGCGCTGGGTCGTGCGCCAGAAGCCCAAGCCGGGGGCCGTGCTTCCTCCCGGCGCCGCGGTCAGGATCAAGCTCGGCGACCGCCCCCGCCGCGCCCACTGACGGTCCCTCGGCCACAGCGGATGGTGCGGTCAGAAGCCCGGTTCGGTCCGCTCCAGGATCGGCGCGAGGTCGAGGCCGGCGGGCAGGGTGCCGAAGGCGCTGCCCCAGTCGCGGGCCAGGCGGCTGGCGCAGAACGCGTCGGCGACGGCGGTCGGGGCGTGACGGAGGAGCAGCCCGGCCTGGAAGACGACGGCGATCTGCTCGACAAGGCGGCGGGCACGCAGCTCGATGTCGTCGAACTGCGTCAGCTCCTTCTTGAGCGAGGCGACCGCGTCGTCGTAGCGCTGGTCGGCGCCGACGGCGAGCTCGGCCTCGGCGAAGAACGCGTCCAGGGACTCCGGCTCGCGGCCGATGGCGCGCAGGGCGTCGAGGGCGGCGACGTTGCCGGAGCCCTCCCAGATCGAGAGCAGCGGCAGCTCGCGGTAGATCCGGGCCATGTCGAAGTCCTCGATGTAGCCGTTGCCGCCGAGGCACTCCAGCGCCTCGTTGGCGAGGACCGGGCCGCGCTTGCAGACGTAGTACTTGGTCGCGGCGAGGGCGAGGCGGCGCAGCGCCGCCTCCCCGGTGTCGCCATGGATCGCCCGGTCGTTGGCGCCGGCGAGCCGCATCATCGCGGTGGTCGCGGCCTCGGACTCGACCGCCAGGTCACTCAGCACATTGCGCATCAGCGGCTGGTCGATGAGCAGCTTGCCGAAGGCGGCGCGGTGGCGGGCGTGGTGGGCGGCGTACACCAGCGCGGTCCGCATCCCCGACGCCGAGCCGATCACGCAGTCGAGGCGGGTCATGTTGACCATCTCGACGATGGTCTTGACGCCCTTGCCCTCCTCGCCGACCAGCCAGCCGACGGCATCGTCGTACTCGATCTCGGACGACGCGTTGGACTTGTTGCCGAGCTTGTCCTTGAGCCGCAGGAACCGGATCGGGTTGGCCTCACCGCCCGGCAGCACGCGGGGGAGCAGGAAGCAGGACAGGCCGCCCGGCGCCTGCGCGAGGGTGAGGAACATGTCGGACATCGGCGCCGAGGTGAACCACTTGTGGCCGACGATCCGGTACGTCCCGTCCGGCTGCGGCGTGGCGGTGGTCGTGTTGGCGCGGACGTCGGAGCCGCCCTGCTTCTCGGTCATCGACATGCCGGCGATCAGGCCCCGCTTGGTCTCGGGGTCGCGCAGGCCGAAGTCGTAGTCGCGGTTGGTGAGCAGCGGCTCGAAGCGCGCGGCGAGGTCCGGGTTGGCGCGCAGGGCCGGGACGACGGCGTACGTCATCGAGATGGGGCAGCCGTGGCCGGCATCGACGTTCCACGCGTAGAACTTGGCCGCGCGGGCGACGTGCGCGCCGGGGCGGTCGTCGGCCCAGGGGGCGGCGTGGATGCCGTGGCCGACAGCGGTCTCCATGAGGCGGTGGTACGCCGGCACGTACTCGACCTCGTCGACGCGGCGGCCGTAGCGGTCATGGGTGTGCAGCCGTGGCGGAACCCGCTCGGCGAGGCGGCCGAGGTCCATCGCCTCCTGGGTTCCGGCGAGGCGGCCGACCTCCTGGATCTCGGCCAGTGCCCAGCCGGCACCCTCGCGCTCGATGCCCTCGCGCAGCGCCGGGTCGGCGGAGGTGTCGTGGCCGACGAGCGGCGGGACCTGGTTGAGGACCTCGTGGGTGCTGGTCATGTCTGTCATCCCTTGCGGTTGGGCTGGTTGGTGACGTTGCTGGTCGCGGGTCCGCCGTCGTCGTACGGCGCGCTGTCTCGTTCGCGCACCGCCTGCCGGAACCCGGCCTCGGCCGCGCGTTGCTGGAACGCGTAGCCCTCGCGGGTGTGGCGGGAGATCCCGTCGAAGACGGTGCTGATCATCTGGCTGTTCTGCACGCCCTGGGCGAGGAGGGCGGAGTTGAGCGCGAGCTTGACCATCATCAGCTGGTTGAGCGGCATCGCGGCGATGCGCTGCACCAGCTGCTCGGTGCGCTCGTCGAGGTCCTCGGGCTCGGGCGCCTCGATCGCCAGGCCCCACTCGGCGGCCTCACGGCCGGTGAGGGTGTCGCCGGTGAGGAGCAGGCGCTTGGCGCGCTGGTCGCCGAGCCGGTGCGCCCACAGCCCGGCACTGGGGACGCCCCACACCCGGGTGGGCGGGTAGCCGATCTTGGCGTCGGCGGCGATCACGATCTGGTCGCAGTGCAGCGCGATGTCGGTGCCGCCGGCGACGCAGAAGCCGTGGATCTTGGCCACGGTGGGCTTGTTCGCGTGCAGGAGGCTGGCGAAGCCCTTCGTGAAGCGGCTCATCATCGCGTAGTCGACCATCGGGTCCCACGTGCCGGCGGGGTCGTGGTTGAGCATCTGGACGGTCGGGTCCAGCACGGTGCCCTCGCGTGGCACCGGGCCCACCCGGTGGTCGAGCTTGTCGAGACCCCCGTCCATCAGGCCCTCGGCGCTCGCGGCGAGGTCGTAGCCGCCACAGAAGCCCTTGCCCCGCCCACTCAGCACGATCACGTGCACCCGTGGGTCGAGGTCCGCGCGCTCGACGGCGTCGGCGAGCTCGACCGGTGTGTCCGGGGTGATCGAGTTGCCCTGCTCGGGCCGGTCGAAGGTCAGCCGTGCGACGCGTCCGTCGACCTCGTAGGTGAGCGTCCGGTACGACGGTGCCTCGGTCGGCACGGCGTCCAGGGCGGTACGGCGCCAGGGTGCTTCGTCGACCATCCCCCGATATTACGATTGCTCAGACGGTTGTGTCTAGATCTGTAACGATGCGAAACTGTGCGCATGCCCAGCCTCGCCCCTCTCTCGGCGCGCTCGGTCATGCTGAGCCTGCTGCTCGGGTCACACCCGGACCGGATGTCCGCCGCCGAGCTGGTCCGCGCCGGCGAGCACTTCGGCGTGCCGCCCGCCACCACCCGGGTCGCGTTGACCCGTGCCGTCGCGGCCGGCGACCTGCAGCGCGCCGACGGCGACTACGTGCTCGGCGCCCGTCTCGCCGCCCGGCAGCGCCGGCAGGACGAGGCGGTCCTCGACGCCGAGACCGCGTGGGACGGGACCTGGGAGATGGCCGTCGTCGTGGTCGCCGGCCGCACGGGCGCGGAGCGGGCGGCGCTGCGCGACCGGCTGACGTCGTACCGGATGGCGGAGCTGCGCGAGGGCGTGTGGACCCGCCCGGCCAACCTGCGCCGGCCGCGGGAGTACGCCGCCGAGGTCGTGCTGAGCACCTTCACCGCGACGCCCGACGAGGATCCGGCCGCCCTCGCCCGGCAGCTGTGGGACCTCGGCGACTGGGCCGCGCAGGGTCGCTCGCTGCTCGCGCGACTGGAGGCGACGCCGGAGCCGGCCGCCCGGCTGGCGGTCGCGGCGCACGTCGTACGGCACCTGGCGAGCGATCCCCTGCTGCCCACCGCCCTGCTCCCGGCCGACTGGCCGGCGGCGTCGATGCGGACGGCGTACGCCGCCTATCAGGACGAGCTGCGCTCGCTGTGGACCGTGGCGCGCTGACGCGACGTCGGCAGCTCCCACAACGGCCCGAACACGAACCAGAGGGCGACCACCACCCACGCTCGGGCGACCCAGCCGAGCAGCACCGGGTCCTGGTCGACGTCCGCGACGAGCAGGACGAGTCCGAGCAGCACGACCGAGGCGATCACCGCGGCCACGACGACCCGGAGCCACTCGCGCCACAGCGCGGCCATCCGCTCCGGGCCCTGCTTCGGCGGCTTCACCGGCGCGGGGCCGCCGGCGAAGCGGTGTGCGAACCGGACGTCGGCCCACCGGACCAGCGCCGGCCCGAAGGCGACCGAGAAGCCGAGGTAGATGCCGGCGAGCCCGTGCGTCGTACCGGCGGCGGTGCCGCGGTGCAGGTCGACCGCGGTCGCCGCGACCAGGGCGACGTCGAGCAGTGGGATCAGCGCGAGGACGAGGGTGCTGGCGCGGCGCCGCCGCAAGACGTAGCGCAGGCCGAGGCCCAGGCCGAGCAGTACCCACAGGCCGACCTCGGAGGCCGCGATGAAGCCGGCGACGAACACGAACCCTCCTTGGTAGCGCGAGTGTGCCAATACGGAACTTAGCACAGCCGTGCTAACGTCCGGTCATGCCGCGCACCATCGACCACGACCAGCGGCGGCAGCGGATCGGTGAGGCGGTGTGGCGGCTGGTCCTGCGCGAAGGCGTGGGAGCGGTGTCGCTGCGGACCGTGGCGGCCGAGGCCGACCTCGTGCTGGGCTCGCTGCGGCACAGCTTCCCGACCAAGGCCGAGCTGCTGGCATTCGCGATGCGACTGGCCCACGAGCGCGCCGCCGCGCGGATCGGCCGGCACGCCGGGATCACCGACCCCCGCCGCCGTACCGTCGCCTGCCTGCGCGAGCTGCTCCCCCTCGACGACGAGCGGACCGTCGAGATGCGCGTCCACCTCGCCCTCATGGCCGAGGGACCGCGCCACCCGGAGCTGACCGCGCTCGCCGACGACGCGCACGAGGCCATCCGCGGGCTGTGCCTACGCCTGCTCGCCGACCTCCGCGACGCCGGTCGGGTCGCCCCCGACCGGCACCTCGGCCGCGAGACCACCGCCCTGCACGCCCTCGTCGACGGACTCGCCCTGCACGCCATGCGCGACCCGCGGCGGCGTCGGTCCGCCACTCGCGCTCTGGACGACCATCTCGACGCATTGGCCCGACCCGGCTCGAAATGACGTACTGAACCCGTCGACCCGGCAGAAAGTGTTCCGCAATCGACGTCGACCCGGACGGCTTCTGCCGGGTCGGCGAGAAATCCCTGCCACTTTGTGCCGGGTCGGCGCGATTTCCGGGCCACTTTGCGCCGGGTCGGCGTCAGAGGAGTCCGTCGGGCAGCTCGGCCCCCGCCTCGAAGAGGGCGACCAGCCGCTGGGCCCGGGCCGCGGCATCGATGACGAGCTCGACGTCGTCGGCAAGGTCGGCGGACACCGGCGGGTGTCCGGGGGCGCCGGAGGCCGGGGTGGTCCGGGCGTGCAGGTCGGCGAGCAGGTCGTCGCGCTCCAGGCCCCGCAGCCCGAGGAGCACCAGCGGGTCGGTGTCGACCAGCCAGCCCGCCTGGATCAGCACCGCGATGGCGTGCGGGCAGGGGTCGAGGTAGTGGGGGCAGGTGCAGGTCGCGGTCAGCTCGCCGCCGTACGGCAACAGCTCGACGCCGACCTCCTCGGCGTGCTCGACGAGGTCGTGGGGCAGGTTGCCGCCGAGCAGCTCGGCGATCCGTCCGGCCTCGGCCGCGACCGCCTCGACGAGCGCGGTGCGCGCGGAGGCCTCGAGCACGGGAAGGAGGACCTGGACGGTCCAGGCGTCGTCGCCGTCACGGCAGGCCGCGAGCAGTCCGCCCGGCTCGACGCTGATCGCGCCGACGTCGCCACGGCGGGCGTGGGTGCGGCCGCGGCGCAGCTCCGCCTCGGAGTACGCCGCCTCCTCGACCGCACGCTGCCATGCCTTGCCCCACCACGAGCGGACGCCGCGCGTGGGCTGACTCTGCCGGGTGAACGTGGTGCGCATCAGTCGCGCTCCTCAGCGGCAGCCGCTTCCCGCGCCTGGCGGCGCAGGGTCACCAGGTCGCGCAGCTCCTCGTTGCTCAGCTCGGTGAGCGCGGCGTCGCCGCGGGCCAGAACGGCATCGGCGAGCTGGCGCTTGCGGTCGAGCAGGCCCGCGACCCGCTCCTCGATCGTGCCGCGGGTGACCATCCGGTGCACCTGGACCGGCCGGGTCTGGCCGATCCGGTACGCGCGGTCGGTGGCCTGCTCCTCGACGGCGGGGTTCCACCAGCGGTCGAAGTGGACGACGTGGTCGGCGCGGGTCAGGTTGAGGCCGGTGCCACCGGCCTTCAGCGAGAGCAGGAACACCGGCACCTCGGCCGCCTGGAACCGGCGCACCATGTCCTCGCGCCGGTGGACGGGCGTGCCGCCGTGGAGGAACTGGTGGGGGACGCCGATCGCGGTGAGGTGCTGCTCGACGAGGCGGGCCATCGCGACGTACTGCGTGAACACGAGGACCGCACCGTCCTCGGCGAGCACGGTGGCGACCAGCTCGTCGAGCAGCTCGAGCTTCTCGGAGCGGCCGGTCAGCCGGATCGCACCCGACTGCTTGAGGAACTGCGCCGGGTGGTTGCAGATCTGCTTGAGGCCGGTGAGCAGCGCCAGCACCAGACCGCGGCGGGTCTCCTCGTCGGCGCGCTCGATCCGCTCCATGGTGTCCTTGACGAACGCCTCGTAGAGGACGACCTGCTCCCGGGTCAGGCCGAGCAGGTGGTCGGTCTCAGTCTTCGGCGGCAGCTCCGGGGCGATGCCGGGATCGGACTTGCGGCGACGCAGCAGGAACGGGCCGATCAGGTCGGCGAACTGCCGGGCCTTCGTGGGCTCGGCACCCGACTCGATCGGCGCGCCCCACACCCGGCGGAACGCCTGACGGCTTCCCAACAGGCCCGGGACGCACCAGTCGAGGATCGACCAGAGCTCGGTCAGGTCGTTCTCGACGGGCGTGCCGGTCAACGCCACCCGCGCCCGGCTGGGCACACGGCGCAGCGCCCGGGCGGTCGACGTACGGGAGTTCTTGACGTGCTGGGCCTCGTCGGCGACCACGAGGTCCCACCCGACCGCGGCGAGGGTGTCGGCGTCGCGGCGCAGGGTGCCGTAGGTGGTCAGCACGAAGCCGCCGTCGAGGTCGTCCAGGGAGCGCGAGCCACCGTGGAACCTGCGGACGGGTACGCCGGGTGCGAACCGCTCGACCTCGGCCTCCCAGTTGCCGAGGAGGCTGGCCGGGCAGACCACGAGCGTCGGCCCGCCCGACGACCGGCCCGACTCGAGGCGGTGCAGGTGCAGCGCGATCAGGGTGATCGTCTTGCCGAGGCCCATGTCGTCGGCGAGGCAGGCGCCGAGGCCGAGCCCGGTCAGGTCGGCGAGCCAGGTCAGGCCGTGGCGCTGGTAGTCGCGCAGCCGGGCGGCGAGGCCCGCGGGCTCCGGGATCGGCGTGCGCGTCGCGGCGTCGAGGACCTGCTCACGGACCTTCAGCAGGCTGGCGCCGACGACGACCTCGGTCGTGGCGGGCTGCTCGTCGCCGGTGGTGGGGAGGTCCGTGACGCCGGTGAGCGCGGCGGCGAGGGCCTGGGCGCCGCTGGCCTTGCGGATCAGGCGCTTGCGGGCCCGGGCGGCAGTCGTCGGGTCGACGACGGTCCACGCGCCGCGCAGCTTGATCACCGGGCTGGCGGCCTGCGCCAGCTCGGCCATCTCGTCACTGGTCAGTGCCTCGCCGTGCAGCGAGATCTGCCACGAGAACGAGAACAGCCCCTCGGTCGAGAACGGGCTGTCCTGCAGCGGCAGCTCCTCACCGCGAGCCGGTCCCGTGCCCTCGCGGCGCCGGTCGAGGACCGCGCGCGTGGTCAGCTCGGGGCCGAGCGAACGCGGCCAGTGCACGTCGACCCGGGCGTCGCGCAGGGCGCCGACGCTGTCGAGCAGGCTGCCGATCTCGTCACCGTCGAGGCTCAGCTGGTCGGGTACGGCGAGCCCGAGCAGCCGGTCGAGCACCGGCCACGCATCGGCCGCCGCGCGCAGGGCGATGCTGGCGTGCACGCGGGCCCGGCTGCCGAAGCCGTGCTCGGCCGCGCCGGCGGTCCACAGCAGCGCGGCATCGCAGACGTGGAGCGGGTCGCGCTCATCGTGGACCTGGAGCACCACCCGGACCGTGCCGGCGACCAGCTCCTCCTCGTCGGCCTCGACCCGGAGCGAGACCCGCACCAGCTCCGGCAGCACGGCGTCGTCGCGCCGCTCGGCCATCCGTCGGCGTACCCGCTCGGCGAAGTGGTCGGGGGTGCGCTGGTCCTGCTGATCCGGAGGTTCCGCGGGTGCGGTGCGGCGCCCGGACGGGGCCGCGCGCGGCAGCGTGTCGGCGACCGCGTCGAGCATCCCGTGGACGAGCGCGTCGTCGACGTCGAACGAGCGGGCGAGCCGGTCGATCGCGTCCCGGTCGCGCGAGTCGAGCCGCCCGACCCGCCAGGCGCGACCGGCCTCGTCGGGCGCGACCTTGCCGGCGGCGACGAGACGTAGCCCGAGCAGCGCCGCGCCGCTGAGCAGGCGGACGCTCGGGTGGGCGTCACCCGACCGCGACCGGCTCAGGACGGGCAGCGCCGCACTGACCGGCAGCGCGATCCGGCGGGCGCCGTCGGCATCGGTGAACTCGATCGTCGCGGGGTCCCCGGGCCGGAAGGTCGCGGGTCCGGAGACGGGAACGAAGCTCACATGGGGACGTTAACGGGTGGGGCCGACAGGAGGTTCCCGGCCGGGGTCAGCCCGCCGCGGGTGCCGTACGACGACCGCGCAGCCGCGCGAGGAACGCACCGCCGAGCAGCAGCACACCGCCGGCGACGGCGGTGGTCGCCGCCCACCAGGTCGGGTGCTCCGCGGCCAGCGCGATCGACGCGAGCGGCGCACCGAGGGCCGGCATCGCGATGGCGAGCACCGAGAACCCGGAATGGTTCGAGACCGCGGCGGCCAGCGCCCACAGCACGGCGAGGACCCCGCCGATCGCGACCACCCACCACACGTCGGACTCGTGGAAGCCACCGGAGATGCCGACGACCGTGGACGACGCCTCGGCGTCTTGGCCGCCGCCCAGCCCGCTCTCGAGCATCGGGCCCATCTCCCCGAAGATCCCGCCCAGGAACCGCAGCACCGCGAACGACGCGAGGGTGCCGAGGATCCCGACCAGGCCGAACGCTCCGACCACGACCCCGGACACCGCCCGGCTCGGCAGCGCCCAGCCGAGGACGGTGACGGCGACGACGAAGACCGCCACCAGCGCCGCGCCCGTGACCTGCGGGTGGTCGCTGCCGATGCTGTCGGCGAGGAGGTCGTCGAACGCGACGCCGTAGACGATGGCAAGGCCGAGGATCGCCACGACGACGAAGGCGGCGCGGCGCGCGGCGACGTACCCGACCACCGCGAGCGCGGTCATCACGCCGCCGATGAGGTAGGCGACCCAGCTGTCGTCACGGTCGAGCCCGATTCCGATCATCAGGCCGGTGGCGAGGATCCCGACCGTGCCGGGCCAGGTGACGACCTCCTCGCGTGCCCGACCGCCGCCCCGCCGGCCCGCGAGCGACCCGAGGACGGCGATCACCAGCAGCACGCCGGTGGCGCCGAGACCGACGCCGTACGTCGACCAGTCGAGCCCGTCGTCGCCGCTGCGGCTGCGGAACCCGGCGATGACCACGGCCGCACCGAGCAGGCCGGTGCCGAGAGCGACCACACCGGCCGTCGTACCGGCGCGGGTGGCGCGGGTCGGCATCCCGGGCTCGATCGGTCCCGGCACGCCGGTGCCGGCCACCGGCGGAGGCGGCTGGCCCGCGCCACGGTCGTCGGTGGCCGGGCCGTTCGCGTCGTCCGGGTCGGTCACGATCGCCGACGCCGGTGGACGGATGACGGTGTCGGGTGCCGTCGACGCGGGCGGGGGCGGCCCGTCGGCGGGGTGCTCGGGGGTGCCGTTCGCGGGAGCGTCCTCGGTCATGCTTTCGACTCTATGACCGGGAGGCGCCGGATCGCGGGAGGCAGGCGTCGGTTCAGCCGCTCACCCCCAGCACCAGCGGGACGACGGCGGCCGCGCCCGCGGCGTGGAGCGCCTCCGTCGCCAGCGTGACCGACCACCCGGTGACCAGCCGGTCGTCGACGAGCAGCACTCGGCGGTCCTGCACGGCGGCCGGGTCGTCGAGCCGGAGCGCGCACCGGCGGCTGACGGCGGCGACCCGCTGGGCGGAGTTGGTGGCGCCCCGGTCGGGCCCGACCGAGAGGTCGACGACGTCCCAGCGGCCGACGACCGGGACCTGCAGGAACCGGGACAGACCACCAGCGAGGTCGGCGGTCAGCTGGGACTTGCGCTCGGACCCGGCGACCACGATCGCGTCGACCCGTGGCTGCCAGTCGTGGAGCATGGTCACCATCGCCCGCGCCAGCGAGTCGGGCACCGGACCGTCAGGGGCGTCGACCGCGAACAGGCCGCGCAGCGCGGCGCCGTGGCCGAGGTCGGTGAGCCGCGCGATGGCCCGCCCCTCCTCGGCGGGCTGCTTGATCCGCCCCGACCGGCTGACCCCGATCGCGGCGAGCCCGGTGGGCCACAGCTTGCGGGGCTCTATCGGCACACCGGGGCGGGCGATGCGGTCGGCGGCCTCCTCGACCGCCGCGGCGGACACCTCGGTCGAGAGACCGAGGCCGCCGCAGTTGTCACACCGGCCGCAGCGCCACTCCGGGTCGGCGAGCACGGCCGGGTCGTCGAGCTGGCGACGCAGGTAGCGCATCCGGCACTCGTCGCTGCGCAGGTAGTCGAGCATGGCCTGCTGCTCGGCCTGCCGCGCGGCGGCGACCCGCTCGTAGCGCTCCGCGTCGTAGGACCACGGCTGCCCGGTCGCCTCCCAGCCGCCCTTGACCCGGCGTACGGCACCGTCGACGTCGAGCACCTTGAGCATGGTCTCGAGCCGGTTGCGCGACAGGTCGACGCGCGGCTCGAGCGCGGCCGTGCTCAGCGCCCGGCCCTCCTCGGCCAGCACCGCGAGGGTCTCGCGGACCAGCTCCTCGCGCGGGAAGGCGAGCGAGGCGAAGTAGGCCCAGATGTCGCGGTCCTCGACGGCCGGCAGCAGCACCACCGTTGCGTCGTCGACCGTGCCACGGCCCGCGCGGCCGACCTGCTGGTAGTAGGCCACGGGACTGTTGGGCGCGCCGAGGTTGACCACGAACCCGAGCGCAGCGTCGAAGCCCATCCCGAGCGCACTGGTCGCCACCAGCGCCTTGACCTCGCCGTCGACCAGCGCCTGCTCCAACGCGAGCCGCTCGGTCTGCTCGGTCTGGCCGGAGTAGGCCGCCACCTGGTGCCCCCGCGAGCGCAGGTAGTCGGCGACCTCCTGGGTGGCCGCCACGGTCAGGCAGTAGACGATGCCGCTGCCGGGCTGCTCGGCGAGGTGGTCGGCCAGCCAGGCCAGGCGTTGCTCGGCCGTGGTCAGGCGCACCACGCCGAGGCGCAGGGACGCCCGGTCGAGGCTGCCGCGCAGCACCAGCGCGTCACCTCCCAGCTGCTCCGCGACGTCGTCGGTCACCCGCTGGTTGGCGGTGGCGGTGGTCGCGAGCACCGGGATGCCGTCGGGAAGCTCGCGCAACAGGGTCCGGATGCGGCGGTAGTCGGGCCGGAAGTCGTGACCCCAGTCGGAGATGCAGTGCGCCTCGTCGACGACCAGAAGGCCGCAGGTCGCCGCGAGCCGGGGCAGCACCTCGTCACGGAAGCCCGGGTTGTTGAGCCGCTCGGGGCTGACCAGGAGCACATCGACCTCGCCCGCCGCGATCGCGCGGTGGACCTCGTCCCACTGCTCCATGTTGGTCGAGTTGACCGTCACGGCGCGGATCCCGGCCCGCTCCGCCGCGGCGATCTGGTTGCGCATCAGGGCCAGCAGCGGCGAGATGATCACCGTCGGCCCGCTCCCCTGCTCGCGCAGCAGGAGGGTCGCCACGAAGTAGACCGCGGACTTGCCCCATCCGGTGCGCTGGACGACGAGGGCGCGCCGCCGGTCGACGACCAGCGCGGCGATCGCGGCCCACTGGTCGTCGTACAGCGTCGCGTCGGGGCGGCCGACCAGCGCACGGAGGTGCTCCTCCGCACGGGTGCGGACGGCGGCGTCGGTGGGGGCCTGGGTGTCCATGCCCCCGTGTCTACCAGCGGCGCCCGACACGTCGGCCCGAGCATCCACAGGGAGGTTCACCACCGAGACCGGCAAGCGACCCTTGCGATCCGATCGGACACGGACTTCACCGTGATCGGGGAGGTGGCCGGGCTGCGCGGGCAGTCCCGGCTCGGCGGCTGAGATTCTTTACCGGCGATCCTGACGATTCCCGAGACGGTCCCACCACCGGCCCCGTAGAGTTCTATCTGCAGCCGCTGGTGACCCGAGACGCCAGCGGCTGCACCTATTTCCGGGCGGTCGTCCGGGGGAACCTTCCGGGCGGTCTCAGGCCAGGGACCACCAGATCCGGGCCAGCTCGAAGCGCGACCCGGCGTTCCAGCGCAGCAGTACGTCGCCGACGTGCTTCTCGACGCCCTTGACCGAGATGCCGAGCTCGCCGGCGATCTGCGGATTGGTCCGACCGGCGGCGACGAGCGCGGCGACCTCGGCCTGCCGGGGGCTGAGGGTCGGCGCACCCGGGGGCGCCTGCGAGGGGAGGTCGTCACCGACGGCGGCGAGCAGCCCGACCCGGGTGGCGACGCCGAAGGCGCAGAGCACGCGGGACAGGTGGGTGCGGACCGTGCGGGGCGAGAGGAACAGGGAGGCCGCGATCTCCTCGACCTCCTGGCCGGCCAGGACCGCGCGGGCGACCTCGGCCTCGCGTGCGGAGAGGGCCGCCCAGCCGGCTCCGGCCACTGGGGGCAGTCGGCGACCGGAGCCGGCGAGGGCGACGCCCGCGGCGCGGCGCAGTGCCCCGAACCCGGTCCGGTCGCTCTCGGCGACGAGGGTGCGCAGGCCGCGGGACGCCGTACCGAGGTCGGCGGCGAGGATCCGGGCGCGGGCGAGCAGGATCTGGCCCTCGCCCGCCTCGACCCGGCGCTCGTCGGCGACGCAGCGTTCGATGCTCGCCGTCAGCAGGTCGATGGCGGTCACGGCGTCGCCGGCCTCGATCGCCACCCGGGCGCGGGCGCGCTGCACGGTCGGCTCGGTGATCGGGTGGGCAGCGAGGTCCGCCAGGGCGGCGAGCCAGGCCGCGACCGCGCCCCGGTCCTGCTCGAGGAGGGCGGCGTGGAGGAACATCTCGAAGCTGATCGCGCGGTCGATCAGCGTGCAGTGGCTGAGCGCCTCGTCGGAGCCGGCACGGAAGGCGAGCGCAGCGGCCGTCGCCACGTCGTAGAGCGCGATCGCGCCGTACGACAGGAGTAGCAGCGCGCCGCGGTCGATGAAGTCGCGAGGCTCGGCGGGGACCTGCGCGGCGATCGCCTCCGCCACCCGGACGACCTCCTCGTCGCCGGCGTTGCCGCGCACGAGCACGGCCACCGACTCCACGACGGGCGCGACGCGCGAGCCGGCGACGACGGAGGCACGCATGGGTGCGAGCAGGGCGTCGGCTGCCTCGATCCGGCCGGAGAAGGCGGCGATCCGGGCTTGGCAGATCCACAGCACGGGTGCGAACGGGTGGCCCGTCCAGGACTCGCCGGCCGGCGGGCCGAGGGCGTCGACCTCCGCGGCGTCGCGGATCCGGGCACCGACGAGGGCCGCCTCGGCGGCGACGTACCGCACTGCCGACCACCAGCGCGACCCCGGCGCGTCGGCCGCCGCGAGCAGGCCGCGCAGGCCGGCCAGGTCGACGGGAGGTGCGGCCAGGTCGCCGCCCGCCGCGAGTGCGGCCGTCGCGCTGCACATCGCCCGGGTCGGGTCGTCCGTCGCCTCCCCGAGCCCGTACGACGCATGCCGGGTCGCGCCGGCGAAGTCGCCGAGCCAGAAGTCGGCGAGCGCGGCCAGCCCGTACGCCGCACCGCCGCCCCCACCGGCCGCCGCGGCCAGGCAGGCTGCGCGCGCCACCTGCGGCGTCCCCTCCGCCAGGTGCCGGAGCACGTCGTCGAGCAGGGCGTCGCGGTCCATGACCCGAACGCTCCCACGGGCCGCGCCGCCGCACGGCCGGATCCGGGATTACGACCATTCCCTACCGACGCGGCCCCGCCCGGTCGGGAAGAGTCGGTCGCCGCGAGACACGGAGGTGACCGGATGCGGTGGACGGGGACGATCGGCGGGCTGGCCCTGGTGGCCGTGCTGACGGCCGGGTGCAACGACAGCGACGACGGGGGCGAGGCGGCGGGCGACGTACCGCCGCCCACCGGCACCTCGGCCTCCGCGTCCGGCTCCGCCCCGACCGCCGCGGACCTCCCGATGTTCTGTGACCTGGTGACGGCCGACGAGCTCACCGCCGCTGTGGGGGCCGCGGTGAGCACGAGCACCGGCCCGTTCGACGCGTGCGAGTTCGACCAGGAGGACCCCCGCGCCCTCAGCGGATCGCTCGGCGCGACCGACGTGCAGGCGGGCGGGGGCTACGAGACCTACCAGTCGGGCACGACCGCCGCGCTGGACGACCCCGCCCGGCACGACCTCGACGGCATCGGGGATGCGGCGTACGTCGACATCGGCACCATCGCCGGCGGCGAGAACCTGCAGGTCGCCGGCGGGGCACTCGTCGGTCATGTCGTCTACACGCTCAACCTCGCGCAGGGCGTCGGTCTGTCCGAGGACGAGCTCGTCGCGACCAGCGAGAGGCTGCTGCGCCTGATGGTGGAGGCCGCCCGGTGAGCCGGGCCGCTCTGGCTGCCGTGGCCGTGGCGACCGGCCTGGTCCTGACTGCCGGCACCGGCGGCGCGGTCGCCGGCGCGATGATCACCGGCAAGCAGATCAAGAACAGCACCGTCACGACCAAGGACATCAGGAACAACAACCTCACTGGCGCCGACGTCGCCGACGGCTCCGTGACGGGCGCTGATGTCACCGATGCATCGCTGGGTACGGCGGACCTGGGCCAGCCTGCACGCTACGAGCTGGCCGGCGCGAGGGCGTCGGGGCTGGTGAGCACCTCCGGGACGCTGGCTCGGTTCCACGGCGCCCCGGGCGTGTCCGCCACCGTCGTGAGGCTCAGCATCGGCAAGTTCTGCATCAGGCTCAGTGGCACTCCGACACCGGTCGACGCGACCACCTCGGTCCTGGTCGCGACACCCAACTACGCCAACGACGCCACGAACGCCGGCACCGACGGCGAGGCGATCGTCGAGGTGTGGGCGGCGAACGAGCCCGACTGCGTCGGTGGCTTCGCCGTCTTCACCTACCAACGCGCCTTCGGCGGCGACATCTACCAGGCCGACCAGGGCTTCACGTTCCTGATCAACTGACCCGGCGAGCGCCACTCAGTCGTCGCGCCAGTTCTTGTTGACCAGGTCGGACTCGACGTTCCCCTCGAGGTCGGCCCACAGGGTGACTCCCCCGTGGTCGACCTCGTAGACCTTCAGGTAGATCCAGTGGTCGTAGTCGGCGTCGACCGGCTTCTCGACGTCGTACCTGCTGTCGCTGATCCGCCCCTCGCTGCGGCTACGCGCGTCCTCGTCGACATCGACCAGGACATTCGGGTCGACATCGTCGAGGTCGAAGGGCAGCTTGTCGCCCGCCTTCTCCCCGAGCCACTTCTCCAGGGTCTGGCCGTCCCAGCGCCACACCTCGGCGAGATCGCCCTCCTGCTCCGGCGGAACGGTCACCTGCATGTCGTCGGTGCCGTAGCCGCGGAGCTCAAGGATCTGGGTGCTCCCGGTCTTCTCGGTCAGGGCGTCGCCGAGCGCGTCGAAGCCCTGCTCGGTCGCGATCGGCTCGTAGGCGTCCTCGGCCGGCAGCGGTTCGGGGGCCTGCTCGCCTCCGCCGGCGACGGCGCGGACCACCCCGAAGACCGCCAGCACGACCACGGCCGAGCCCAGGCGCCGGCGTCCGCGACGACGCCGCCTGCTGGACCGCGAGGTCGGCGCGCGCCCCGCGGGCGCCGACGCCTCGGGCAGGGGACGGCCGGCTGCGTCGCGCGATTCCCGCTCGACGTCGTCGGTCCCCGGTCGCTGGTAGCGAGGCCACCGCCCCGGATCGCCCGAGCGTTCGCGGGGTCCCTCGGCGTTCACCAGATGCGCACCCGGTCCGCGGGATCGAGCCACAGCCCGTCGCCGGGCGCGGTGTCGAAGACCTCGTGGAACTCGTCGAGGTTGCGCACGATGTTGGCGCGGAACTCCGGCGGGCTGTGCGGGTCGATGGTGAGGTACTGCTGCTCCTGCTCGAGGCGGCGCTTGGTGCGCCACACGTAGGCCCAGTTGAGGAACAGCTTGGTGCGGTCCTCGAGCGAGGCGGCGCCGCCCTGCGCGATCTGGAAGGCGGTGTGGGCGATGGTGAGGCCACCCAGGTCGCCGATGTTCTCGCCGACGGTCAGCGCGCCGTTGACGTGCTCGCCGGGCAGGTTGCGTGGGGAGAAGGCGTCGTACTGCGCGATGAGGGCCTTCGACTTCACCTCGAACGCGGCCTTGTCGTCGGCGGTCCACCAGTCGTTGAGGTTGCCGTCGCCGTCGTACTGCGCGCCCTGGTCGTCGAAGCCGTGGCCGACCTCGTGCCCGATGACCGCGCCGATGCCGCCGTAGTTCTCCGCCTCGAGCGCGTCGGGGCTGAAGAACGGCCGCTGCAGGATCCCGGCCGGGAAGCAGATCTCGTTGGTGCCGGGGTTGTAGTAGGCGTTGACGGTCTGCGGGAGCATGAACCACTCGTCGCGGTCGACCGGGGAGCCGATCTTGGCGAGCTGGCGGTCGGTCTCGAAGCCGGCGGCCGCCTGGGCGTTGGCCACCAGGTCGTCGGGGACGACGACCAGCGCGCTGTAGTCGCGGAACCTCTCCGGGTAGCCGATCTTGGGCCGGAAGGTGGCGAGCTTCTCGTAGGCCCGCTCCTTGGTCTCCTCGCCCATCCAGTCGAGCTTGCTGATCGACTGGCGGTAGGCGGCGAGCAGGTTGGCGACCAGCTCGTCCATCATCGCCTTGCTGGCGGGCGGGAAGTGGCGGGCGACGTACTCCTTGCCGACGGCCTCGCCCATCGCGCCCTCGACGAAGGACACCGCGCGCTTCCAGCGGGCCCGCAGCTCGGGGGTGCCGGACAGGGTGCGGCCGTAGAAGTCGAAGTTGGTCTCGACGAACGCCTCGGAGAGGTACGGCGCCGCCGAGCGCAGCACCCGCGAGAGGAACCAGTCGCGCCAGGCCTCGAGCGGCTCCGACTCGAGGACACCGGAGAGGTGCTCGAGGTACGACGGCTGCTTGACCACGACCTCCGCGATGGTCGCGTGCTCGCCGCTGAGGTGGCCACCGAGGTTGGTGATGTAGGCGTCCCAGTCGAAGGCCGGGCACAGCGCCTTCAGCTCGTCGGCGGTCATCAGGTTGTAGGTCTTCTGGACGTCGCGCGTCTCCGCGCGCTCCCAGTGGCCCTTGGCGAGCTCGGTGTCGAGGGCGAGGATCCGTTGTGCGGCGGCGTCGGGGTCGGCGTGGCCGCCGAGGGTGAGCAGCCGGGACAGGTAGGCGACGTACGCCGTGCGGATGTCGGCGAACTTGTCGTCGCGGTAGTAGGACTCGTCGGGCAGGCCGAGGCCGCCCTGCACCACGTGGAACAGGTAGCGGTCGGACTGGCGGCTGTCGGTGTCGATGTAGGACCCGAACAGGCCGTAGCCGCCGATCCGCTCGAACTCGCCGAGGAAGGCCGCGACGTCGCGGACGTCGCGCAGCCCGGCGACCGCGTCGACCAGCGGCTGGGCGGGCGCGAGGCCGGCCGCCTCGACCCGGTCGGTGTCCATGAAGGAGTTGAACAGGTCGGCGATCTTGCGCGCGTCCTCGTCGCCGTCGCCCGCGGCGGCGAGCTCGGTGATGATGACCCGCACGTCCTCCTCCGCTTGGTCGGCGAGCTGGACAAAGGGTCCCCAGCTCGACCTGTCGGAGGGGATCTCGGACTCGGTCAGCCAGGTGCCGTTGACGTGGCCGAACAGGTCGTCCTGCGGGCGGATGTCGAGGTCCATGCCCGGACGGGCGTCGTCGAGGATGCTCACGCGCCGAGCCTACGCATGGGGTGGCGGCCGCGTCTCGCCGTGGTGTGGCTCGCGAGGACCATGGTCCCGATTTCCGGGCGTGCACTCAGGACCCCGGCCCGGCCACCGATCAGCAGGACATGACCCGCTTGCTCGCCCTCGTGCCGTGCCTCGTGCTCGGCCTGGGGCTGCTGGCACCGACCGCCGCCGATGCCGGCACGGGTACGACGACCGCCGCCCTGTTGCGACCGGTCGCCCCCGACGTGGCGCCGGCCCGCAGGCTGGTCCAGCGGGCGATGGAGGACCAGGTCGTCGCCCTGGTCAACGAGCAGCGCACGGGCAACGGCTGCCGGGCGCTGAAGCCGTCGAAGCAGCTGCGCAAGGCCGCCCGTCGGCACACCGTCGCGATGGCGCAGGCCGGGGTGATGTCGCACCAGCTGCCGGGCGAGGCGACGTTCTCGACCCGGATCACGCGTGCGGGCTACCGCGGCTGGAACCTGGTCGCCGAGAACATCGCGCGCGGCTTCAGCTCCCCCGAGTCGGTGATGACGGCGTGGATGAACAGCCCGGACCACCGGCACAACATCCTCAACTGCCGGCTGCGGGAGATCGGCGTGGGCGTGGTGCTGCAGGACGACCAGCTGTGGTGGACCCAGGACTTCGGGGTCCGCTGACCCCGGGCCGTCGGCGCCCGGCGACGATCGCGGCCTTTTCCTAGTCCTTCGGGACTAGCAGGTCCCGCACGGAGCACCGACGCGGTGGCGCCGTCGGACGTCGGAGGATCGTGCGCATGCTCCTGCGCTGCACACGAATGGCCGCGACGGCCGTCCTCACGGTCCTGATCGCCCTTTCCGCGGCACTCCATGCCGCACCCGCGACCGCCACCACGACGACCGCGAAGGCGCCGGCGAACCCGGCGGCGGACATCCCGCCCCTGACCGGGACCCTGACCGACCTGCTCGCCGGGCTCCTGGCCGCGCTGCTCGGCGGGCAGAAGACGGTCCCCTCCCCGCAGCCGAGCACTCCCGGAGCCGCGACACCGGCCCCGATGCCGATGACGGTCGCCGTCGACCTGGAGGACCGCGTGGTGACCTTGGTCAACAGGCGGCGGGCGCGCGCCGGCTGCCGCGCGCTGCGCCCCAACGCGAAGCTGCGCACCTCGGCCCGCACGCACAGCGTGGGGATGGCGCAGTACCGCACCATGACGCACTACCTCCCCGGCGAGGCCGGACTCGGCGAGCGGATCACCTTCGCCGGCTACCGCCGGTGGCGCCGGGTCGCCGAGAACGTCGCCATGGGCTACGGCTCGCCGAAGGCCGTGATGCAGGCCTGGATGGCCAGCCCGGGCCACCGCGCGAACATCCTCGACTGCCGGCTGCGGCATCTCGGCGTCGGAGTCGTGGTGCAGGGCGACCGGGTGTGGTGGACCCAGGACTTCGCACGTCGCTGACAAACGCACCCGGCGACCGCCATGATGCTCTGCGTGCGCTCGGCTCTCTTCTCCGCGGCCGTCCTCGCGACGGTCCTGCTGGCAGCGGTCCCCGCCTCGTCACGCCCCGCCCCCTCGCCCGAGCACGGACCGGGAGCGGACACGGCGCGGATCGAGGTCAGGCTCCTCGCGCAGGTCAACGCCGTACGCCGGGACGCGGGCTGTCGTGGCCTCAAGCCCCGGTCGGGGTTGCACGGCTCCGCGACCGCGCACTCCGGCGCGATGGCCGCCCAGCGCAGCCTGACCCACCAGGTCGCCGGCGAGGCGGAGCTGCGCGAGCGGATCGCCGCGGCGGGCTACCCGGAGGCCGCGCTCATGGGCGAGGTGATCGCGATGGGACCGATGAGCGCCCGCCAGGCACTGCGCCGCTGGCTCGACAGCCCGCCGCACCGGGCGCTGCTGCTGGACTGCCGACTCCGGCTGGTCGGCCTCGGCGTGCAGTCCGTCGGCAGCCAGCTGTGGTGGACCATCGACCTGGTCCGCCGGCGCTGACGCAGGCTCGGGCTCAGCCTGTATTCACCGATTTGCGGCGAGTGGAGCGTCACCAGATGGGTGTGATGGCAAGGCGTCCGGCGCGAAGCCAGACTGGGCGTCTGTCGAGCGTCGGCAACGCAGCCAGCGCGCCCATGTGGGGGCGCTCCGCCGCTGGAAATCGGTGAATGCAGGCTCAGTCGCGCAGGCGTACGACGAGCTTGCCGAGCGCGGCGCGGGCGTCCATGTCGGCCAGCGCGCGACCGAACTCCGCCATCGGGTAGACCTCGCCGACGGGCGGCTTCACGACGCCGGACTCGATCATCGGCACCAGCTGCGCCCACTGCTGCTGCAGGTAGTCGGGCCGGGTGAACGCGTAGGCGCCCCAGCCGACGCCGCGGACGTCGATGTTGTTGAGCAGCAGCCGGTTGACCTTGACCTCAGGGATGCCGGCGCCGGCCGCGAACCCGACGACCATCACCCGGCCCTGCGGCGCGAGCGCCCGCAGCGAGTCGGTGAACGCGTCGCCGCCGACGACGTCGAGCACCACGTCGACGCCCCTGCCGCCGGTGAGCTCGAGTGCGGCGTCCTTGAACCCGTCGAAGAGGACGGCCTCGTCGGCACCGGCGGCGCGGGCGTAGGCCGCCTTCTCCTCGGTGCTCGTGACCGCGATGGTGCGCGCGCCGAGGCCCTTGGCCACCTGGATCGTGGCGGTGCCGACACCGCCGGCCGCACCGTGCACGAGCACGGTCTCGCCCGGGCGCAGCCCGGCTCGCTCGTCGAGGGCGAACAGAGCGGTGAGGTAGTTCATCGGCAGCGCGGCCGCCTCGTCGAAGCTCACCCCGTCGGGCAGCGCGAAGGTGGCCTGGCGGGGGCCGGCGACCAGGTCGGAGGCGCCGCCGTACCCGCCGACGCCGACCACCCGCTGGCCCGGCTCGAAGCCCGGCCCGGACACCACGACGCCGGCGTAGTCGACGCCGAGGGTGAACGGCGGCTCCGGGCGCAGCTGGTACTGGCCGCGGCTGAGCAGCAGGTCCGGGAAGGACACCCCGACGCTGTGCACCTCGACCAGCACGTCGTCGGGCCCGGGCGTGGGGTCCGGCACCTCCTGGACGACGACGTCGGCGGGACCGGTGGTGGTGACGACCTGGACTGCGCGCATGGCTCGCAGGCTAGTGGCCCCTACGGGGTTGCGGAGCGCCGGGCGTGCTCGGCGACCAGGTCGGCGTACCAGCTGAACGACCGCTTCGGGGTGCGCTTCTGGGTCTCGTAGTCGACGTGCACGAGGCCGAAGCGCTGGGTGTAGCCCTCGGACCACTCGAAGTTGTCGATGAGCGACCACGCGTAGTAGCCGCGCACGTCGACGCCCCGCTCGATCGCCTCGGCGACCGCGTTGAGGTGCAGCGCGTGGTAGTCGACGCGCAGGTGGTCGTCGACGATGCCGTGCTCGTCGGGCCCGACGCCGTAGGAGCAGCCGGACTCGGTGATCATGATCGGGGGTACGGCGGCGCGGAACCGTGCGCGGAAGGTGATCAGCCACTCGCGCAGGGCGTCCGGCACGACCGGCCAGCCGAAGTCGGTCATCGGGTAGCCGAGCACCTCGCGGAACTCGAACGGCAGCTCGGCGGTCTCGTCGGCGGCCGCGATCCGCATCGGGTTGTAGTAGTTGACGCCGTAGAAGTCGAGCGGCTGGCGCATCGTGGCGAAGTCGCCGTCGCGCACGTGGGGCTCGAGCAGCATCATCAGGTCGTCGCCGTAGCGGCCGAGGAGCATGCCCTCCATGTAGTGGGCGTTCCACAGCATGTCGAAGAGCTTCGCGGCGCCGACGTCGGCCGGGTCGTCGCTGGCCGGCCAGATCGGTGCGTGGTTGTTGGCGCAGCCGACGCTGGTCGCGCCCGCGGCCCGCAGCGCGATCGCGGCCCGGCCGTGGGCGACGAGCAGGTGGTGACCGACCGGGAGTGCGTCGAACATGAGTGCCTTGCCCGGCGCGTGCATCGCGACGGCGTACCCCATCAGGGTCACGACGTTGGGCTCGTTGACCGGCACCCAGTCGGTGACCCGGTCCGCGAGGCGCTCGCCGACGATCGCGGCGTAGTCGGCGAAGCGATCGACGGTCGCGCGGTTCAGCCAGCCGCCGTCGTCCTCGAGGGCCTGCGGCAGGTCCCAGTGGTAGAGCGTCGCCATCGGCTCGATACCGGCCTCGAGCAGTCCGTCGACGAGCCGGTCGTAGAAGTCGAGGCCCGCCTGGTTGACCGCGCCCGAGCCGGTCGGCTGGATCCGCGGCCAGGCGATCGAGAAGCGGTAGCCGGAGGCGCCGAGGGTGCGCATCAGGGCGATGTCCTCGGGATAGCGGTGGTAGTGGTCGCACGCGACCGCACCGCTCGAGCCGTCGACGATGCGGCCGGGCTCGGCGCAGAAGGTGTCCCAGATCGACGGACCTCGTCCGTCCTCCGTGACGGCGCCCTCGATCTGGTACGACGCCGTGCTGGTGCCGAACCTGAAGTCGACCGGAAGACGTCCGGCGAGCGCTCCCACCCTGTCCCCCACGGGACCAGACTCCCACGACACCGGCACAATCTGACACGTGAGCGTCGAGATCCGCAGGGGAACCGCCCGGTTCGTCGAACGAGAGCCCGGTCGACTGAGTCACCACGGCTTCTCGTTCGGCCCGCACCTCGACCCCGAACGGCTCTCGTTCGGGCCGATGGTCTGCCACGACGACCACGTCCTGGGCCGCGGCACCGGTTTCGAGGAGCACCCCCACGAGGGGCTCGAGATCGTGACCTGGGTGGTGTCCGGCGCGGTCGTCCACCGCGACGGCACCGGCGCCGAGGAGGTGCTCGCCGCGGGCGACTGCGGCGTGCTGTCGGCCGGCGCGGGGGTCCGGCACGCGGAGATCGCGGGGCCGGACGGGCCGGCGCGGTTCGTGCAGGTGTGGCTGCGGCCCGACGATCCCGGGCTCGCGCCCTCCTACGCTCGCTCCTCCGTCGCGGCCGAGCCCGGTGCCGGGTGGGTGCGGGTGGTCGGCGACGACGCGGCGCTGTCGGTCGGCGTCGCGGGCGCGGCCCTCGACGTGGTCCGCCTCGGGGCCGGCGAGACCGTCGCCCTCCCGGCCGCTCCGCGGGTGCACGCCTTCCTCACGACGGGCGCGCTGGTCCGGTCGTCCCTGGCCGAGCCGCTGGCCGCCGGGGACGCGATGTGCGTGAGCGACGGGGCGTCGTACGAGCTGACGGCGGGGGTGCCGACCGAGATCCTGGTCTGGTCGTTCCTCTGAGGGGCGGCTCAGGCCTCCCCGAACACCTCGGCCGGCTCGGCGAGGGCGGTCGCGATCTCGGCGAGATTGCGCACCTGCGCGGGCGTGAGCCGGTCGAAGACGAGCTCGCGGACCTGGGCGAGGTGACCGGGGGCGATCCTCTCGAGCAGCGCCTGCCCCTCGTCGGTGAGCACCGCGAACTGGCTGCGCCGGTCGCTGGGACAGTGCGTCTTGGTGACCCAACCGCGCTGCTCGAGGACGGCGATGGCGTGGGTGAGCCGGGACGGGCTGGTCGCGGTGAGCCGTGCCAGCTCGCCCATGGTGAGCATCCGGTCGGGCGCGGCGGAGAGGTTGGCGAGCATCGCGTAGTAGGTGTGCGTGATGCCGGCCTCCTCGCGCAGCCGCCGGTCGATCGCCTGCGGGAGCTCCTGGACGAGGCGGACCAGCGGCAGCCAGGCCGCCATCTCCTGCTCGTCCAGCCAGCGCGGCTCGCTCATGCCGACAGCCCGCCGAGGTCGAGCGTGTGGGCGGTGTGGTCGCGCTTGACGGTGAGGTACCGCTCGTTGGCGGCCGAGAGGTGCACCCCGGTCGGGACCCGCTCGTCCACCCCGACGCCGTACTCACCGAGCTGACGGGCCTTGTCGGGGTTGTTGCTGAGCAGCCGGACCCGGTCGGCGCCGACGGCACGGAGCATCTGGGCGGCGGCGCGGTAGTCGCGCTCGTCCTCTCCGCGACCGAGCGCGACGTTGGCCTCGTAGGTGTCGAGGCCGGCGTCCTGGAGGGCGTAGGCGTCGAGCTTGGCGTACAGGCCGATGCCGCGGCCCTCCTGGCGCAGGTACAGCAGGAAGCCGCCCTCGTCGGTGATCCGCTCGACGGCCTCGCGCAGCTGCGGGCCGCAGTCGCAGCGCTGGGAGCCGAACACGTCGCCGGTGAGGCACTCGCTGTGCGGGCGGACCAGCGGCGCCGGGCCGCCCTGGGCCAGGGTGTCGAGGCGCTCGCGCCACGCGCCGAGGCCGAGCAGCAGGTGCTCCTTGCCGTCGACCAGGCCCTCGAAGGTGACCACGTCGGCGGTGGTCGCATAGCCGTCGGGGAAGCGCAGCGGTACGACGACCCGGGTGCGGACCGCCGCCGCCGGCTCGGCGTACGGGACCGTCGGGACGTCGCTCACGCGGTGCGCGCGGCGGGCGCGGGTGGGGCAGGTGGTCATGGTCGCTCCATTATTTCAAACTTGAAATGATGGTGGCACAAGGCGGCCGGCCGCGCAGGTATTCCCGTCAGGTCGACCGGATCGGGCGGAGCACCAGGTCGTCGGGGACCTCGAGGCCCGACTGCGCCAGGGCGTCGACGAGCACCGCCACGACCTGGCGGGTGAGCCGCTCGACGAGCTGGCCCTGGGTCTCGTCATGGTGGTCGAACCACCAGATGATGCTGGCGTCGACCATCCCCATGACGCCGACCAGGACACCCTCGGGCGGGTCGGCGGAGAGCGGGGTCTCGCTGAGGTACGCGCGGGCGGCGTCGGCGATCTCGCTGAGCAGCCGGGTGCGCCCGAGCCGCGCGCGATGCAGCGCCTTGGTCTGCTGCTGGGCCGCGAGGAAGCGGAACAGGTGGGGATGCTCGGCCGCCCACGCGACGCACGGGGCGATCAGGCCGCGGACGATCTCGACCGGCGTACCGGGCGTCGACAGGTGCGGGCGCACCCGGCGCAGCAGCTCGGTCGCGGCGAAGCGGGCGACCTCGGCGTCGAGCTGCTCCTTGCTCGCGAAGTGCCGGTAGACGTTGGGTCGCGGGATGCCCGCGCGCTCGGCGATCTGGCCCATCCCGACCTGCCCGCCGCCCTCCTCGATCGCGTCGACGGCGGCCTGGACGACCTGGGCGCGACGGGCGTCGCTCTCGAGCGCCTCCTTGGCGTTGCGCCGGCGCACGGTCGAGTCGACCCACTTCGCCACGTCCGCCACGTCGACCATGCGACCGACGCTATCGCGGTCCGACGTCCGGATACACCTTGTATCCGGACGGTTCTCCGTGATACACCCTGTACCCATGCGCCGCTCACCCTGGATGAACACCGATCTCGACGACTTCCGCGACCTCGCCCGGACGTTCTGCGAGAAGGAGATCAAGCCCAACGTCGAGACCTACATCGCCAACAAGCAGGTCGACCGCGACCTGTGGAACAGGGCCGGCGAGGTCGGCCTGCTCTGCCTGTCGATCCCGGAGGAGTACGGCGGCGGGGGCGGCTCGTTCGCCCACGAGGCGATCCTCATCGAGGAGCAGGCGCGGGTCGGCGACAGCTCGTGGGGCGTCTCGCTCCACAACGGCATCGTCGCCCACTACATCCTCAACTACGGCACCGAGGAGCAGAAGCTCGAGTGGCTCCCCAAGATGGCCAGCGGCGAGGTCGTCGGCGCCATCGCGATGACCGAGCCCGGCACCGGCTCGGACCTGCAGAACGTGCGGACCAAGGCGATCCGCGAAGGTGACGAGTACGTCGTCAACGGCGCCAAGACCTTCATCACCAACGGCGCCCAGGCCGACGTCGTGGTCACCGTCGTGAAGACCAACCCGGAGGAGGCGGCCGCCGGCATCTCGCTGGTCATCGTGCCCACCGACACCCCCGGCTTCTCACGCGGCCGGGTGCTCGACAAGATCGGCATGAAGGGCCAGGACACCTCCGAGCTCTTCTTCGAAGACGTCCGGATCCCCGTCACCAACCTGCTCGGCAGCGAGGAGGGCCAGGGCTTCATCCAGCTGATGGAGCAGCTGCCCCAGGAGCGGCTCATCGTCGCCGTCTCGAATGTCGCCGCGATGGAGCTCTGCTTCGAGGAGACCATGCGCTACGTCCACGACCGGCACGCCTTCAACCGACCGATCTGGGGCTTCCAGAACACCAAGTTCAAGATGGCCGAGATCGCCACCGAGGCCCGAGTCGCCCGCTCGTTCGTCGACGAGTGCGTCGGCCTGCACCTGGACAAGCAGCTCGACATCCCCACGGTGGCCATGGCCAAGCTCTGGTGCTCCGAGCGGGCGCAGAAGGTCGCCGACATGTGCCTGCAGCTGCACGGCGGCTACGGCTACATGAACGAGTACCCCATCGCCCGCGCCTGGGCCGACCTCCGCGTCTCCCAGATCTACGCCGGCACCAGCGAGATCATGAAGGAGATCATCGCCCGTTCACTGCCGGCTCCTGTCTGACGCCGACCCGGCTCGAACTGGCTCTGAGATCGCGCCGACCCGGCAGAAAGTGGCTCGGATTTCCCGCCGACCCGGCAGGAAGTGATCTTCCGCAGGACACTTTCTGCCGGGTCGGCTGTTCTTTCGCGCACTTTCGAGCCGGGTCGGCCGGAATTACGAGCCAGTTCGAGCCGGGTCGGCCGGAATTACGCGCCCGTTCGAGCCGGGTCGGCGATGACCAGGACCGCCGCGGGGAGCAGCTCGACGGTCAGCGGGGTCGCCGGGTCGGCGGAGAGGGGACCGAGGCGCTCGCCGTCGGCGCCCACGGGTACGGCGGCACCCCCACGGTGCTGCCCGGAGAGGCTGACCCTGCGGCCGGTGCGCACGGTCACCTCGGCCAGGTCGACATGGCTGCCGTCGTACACCTTGGGCAGCGAGCGGATCAGGTCGAGGTGCCCGGCGGCCTCGATGACGATCACGTCGAGCAGGCCGTCGTCGAGCGACGCGGTCGGTGCGATCGCCATGCCCTTGCCGTAGAAGCGGGAGTTGGCGACGACGACGGTCGCGGCCTGGTGCGTGCTCCGGACGCCGTCGACCTCGAGCGTGCACTCGACGGGGCGGTACGTCGCCAGGGCGCGGACCGCGGCGTACGGGTACTGCAGCTTCGAGGGCAGCCAGTGCGAGCGGTCCACGATCTCCGCGGCGCGGGCGTCGACGCCGGCGTAGACCGACCCCGCGACGACGTACGACGACCCGTCGGCCTGCGTGGCCCGGAGCAGGTCGATCGGCCGGGCCTCGCCGTCGAGCAACAGTCGCGCCTGGGCGGCGGTTTCGGTGGGGACCTCGAGCATCCGGGCGAAGTCGTTGCCGCGGCCGGCCGGGACCACGGCGAGCACGCCGCCGCGCTCGGCCACGGAGCCGGCGACCGAGGAGAGCATCCCGTCGCCGCCGACGGACACCACGACGGCGGCGCGGGCGACCGCGGCGTCGACGAGCGCGGGAGTCTCGGCGGCCGAGGTCGTGTAGGTGACCTCGACGTCCGCGCCGGCCTCGCGCAACGCCCGCGCCAGCGGGACGACGACCCTCGGCGCCGCACCGCCGCCGGAGGCCGGGTTCACGAGGAAGGCGAAGGCCCTGTCCGCGGTCACGGGATCAGCACCCCGGGGTTGAGGATGCCCTCCGGGTCGACGGCCTTCTTGACCGCGCGCAGCACCTCGACGCCGACCTCGCCGATCTCGGCGGTGAGGTACGGCTTGTGGTCGGTGCCGACCGCGTGGTGGTGGGTGATCGAGGCGCCGGCGGCGACGATCGCCTCGCACGCCGCGGCCTTGGCCGGGAGCCAGGTGGCGAGGGGGTCCGCGCCACCGGGGGCGGCGACGGTGAAGTAGAGCGAGCAGCCGGTCGCATAGACGTGCGAGATGTGGCACAGCACCATCGCGCCCTCCCCGAGGGTCTCCTGCAGCGCGGCCCTCACCCGCGTGTAGAGGTTGGCGCGGTTGCTCCAGAAGGTGACGGTCTCGAGCGTCTCGACGAGAACGCCGTTGTCGAGCAGGCTGTCGCGGAGGTACGGCGCGTTGAACCGACCGTGCGCCCAGGCCTCGCCCGGGCCGGAGCCCTGGGCGGTGCCGCCCAGCGCGGTCAGCGCCTCGGTGACGGCAGCCCTCTTGGCGGCGACGGCGGCGGGCGTGCCCTCGTAGCCGACGATCATCAGGCAGCCGCCCGACGATGCAGCGCCCTCACCGCCGGTCCCTCCGACACTTGCGGGGTCGGCGAGGTTGATCGCGGTCTCGTTCTCGTCGGAGAGCCGGATCACGGTGGGCAGCAGGTCGGACTGGGCGAGCGCGCGCATCGCGTCGGCGCCGGCGTCGAAGGTGGGCCAGCGCCAGCCCTCGTACTCCTTGACCTCGGGCAGCGGGCGCACCCGCACGGTCACCTCGGTGATCACGCCGAAGGTGCCCTCGGAGCCGAGGAACAGCTCGCGCAGGTCGGGGCCGGACGCGTTGGCCGGGGAGGCGCCGAGCCGGACCTCGCCGACCGGGGTGGCGACGCGCAGCGCGACGACCATGGAGTCGAACCGGCCGTAACCGGCGCTGGACTGGCCGCTCGAGCGGGTCGCGGCGAAGCCGCCGATCGTCGCGTACTCGAACGACTGCGGGAAGTGGCCGAGCATCAGCCCGTGCGCCGCGAGCAGCGCCTCGGCCTCCGGGCCGCGCAGGCCGGGCTCGAGGGTCGCGGTCGAGGAGACCGGGTCGAGCGCGAGCAGTCCGCGCATCCGGCCGAGGTCGAGGGACAGGACACCGGTGAGGCCGGCCGGGTCGGCGACCAGGCCGCCGGTGACCGCCGTACCTCCACCGAAGGGGACCACGGCGATCCGCTGCTCCTGGGCATAGCCGAGCACGGCGACGACCTCGTCGTGGTCGGCCGGGCGGACGACGACGTCGGGCGTGTCCCCGAGGTCGCCGGTGCGCTGGCGGAGCAGGTCGGGGGTCGACTTGCCCCTGGTACGCCGACGGCGCAGGTCGTCGTCGAGGACGACGTTGTCGTCACCGACGATCGCGCGCAGGCCGGCGACCCGGTCGTCGGTGAGCCGCGGAGCGGGGACGGTCACCTCGGCACGGGCCGGGGTGTCCTGGATCGGGAAGACGAGGCCGACGAGGTCGCGCACCCCGTCCGGCAGCCCGGTGGCGTGGGCCGGGTCGCCCCAGCGCGTCGGGGGCATCTCGGGCTGGAGAACGGAGGGGCGCTCGATCGTCATGTGTTACAGTGTTACACATGACGTCACATCGTCACAACACCGAATCCGAGCAGAGCCCTCGAGACGCCTACCTCGACGCGGCGCGCGAGTGCATCCTCGACGTGGGCTGGCGGCGCACGACCCTCACCGAGGTCGCCCGCCGGGCCGGCGTCTCGCGGATGACGATCTATCGCGCGTGGTCCGACATGCCGGCGCTGCTCGGCGACCTGATGACGCGCGAGTGGGGGACGCTCGTCGCCTCCGGCGTTGATGTCGCGGCGTCGCCCACACCCGACGCGATCGCCGACGCCGTGGTCGCGACCGTCGGCGCGCTGCGCGAGAACGAGCTGTTCACCCGGATCGTCGAGCTCGACCCCGAGCTGATCCTCCCCTACCTGCTGTCCCGGCGCGGCCGCTCGCAGGAGCTGATCCTCCAGGTGCTGGCCACCGCGATCACCGCCGGCCAGGAGGCCGGACTGATCACCGACGGCCTCCCCCAGGCGGTCGCTCGCGGCCTGGTCCTCGCCGCCCACGGCTTCGTCCTGTCCGCCCACACCATGGTCGACGACGAGGTGGACCAGTCCGCGCTCGACGACGAGCTGCACGCCCTCATCTCCCGGAGCCTCGCGCCATGACCGCACACCAGCCCCACACCCGGATCACCCCTGGTCTCGCCGATCTCCCCACTGAGGTCGACATGGTCGTGATCGGCCTCGGCGTCACCGGCGCCGGCGTGGCCCTCGACGCCGTGTCACGCGGGCTGACCGTGCTGGCAGTCGACGCCCACGACCTCGCGTTCGGCACGTCGCGGTTCTCCTCGAAGCTCGTCCACGGCGGCCTGCGCTACCTCGCCTCCGGCCAGGTCGGCATCGCCCACGAGAGCGCGGTCGAGCGCGGGATCCTGATGGAGACCACCGCGCCCCACCTGACCAGGCCGCTGCCGTCGCTCATCCCGCTCTCGGCTGGCGTGAGCCGCCCGATGGGGGCCCTCGCCGGCGCCGGATTCCTCGGCGGCGACCTGCTCCGCCGGGCCGCCGGCACCAGCGCCGACACGCTCCCCCGGCCCCGCCGTCTCAGCGCCGCCGAGACCCGCCGGCTCGCACCACCGCTGCGCACCGACGGTCTGCGCGGCGCCTACCTCGGCTGGGACGGCCAGCTCGAGGACGACGCCCGCCTGGTCACCACCATCGCGCGGACCGCGGCCGACCGGGGCGCCCACGTGCGCACCCACGCCCGCGTCGTCTCCGCCGCCGGCCAGGAGGTGGTGCTGAAGGACGAGCTCACCGGCGCGACCGCCACCGTCACCACCCGCACCGTCGTCAACGCTGCCGGCGTGTGGGCCGGCGACCTGGTCGACGACGTACGCCTGCGCCCCTCGCGCGGCACCCACCTCGTGCTCCGCGCCGGCACCCTGCCCGGCCTCGACGTGGCGGTCTTCGCCCCGATCCCCGGCGAGACCAACCGCTTCGTGCTCGTCCTGCCCCAGCCCGACGGCCAGTTCTACGTCGGCCTGACCGACGAGCCGGTCGACGGGCCGATCCCCGACGTGGCCGAGCCGACCGAGGTCGAGATCGGCTTCCTGCTCGACGTGGTGGCTGCCTCCTTCGCCCGACCGCTGCGGCGCGAGGACGTGGTCGGCGCCTTCGCCGGCCTGCGCCCGCTGCTCGACAGCGGCGACGACTCCACCGCCGACCTGTCCCGCAAGCACGCGGTGCTCACCTCCCCGACCGGCATCGTGACCATCGTCGGCGGCAAGCTCACGACCTACCGCCGGATGGCCGAGGACGCCGTCGACGCGGCGGTCGGCCACGCCCGCCTCACCGCCGGCCCCTGTGTCACCGCCACCCTGCCGCTGGCCGGGGCCGCGCCGCGCGAGACCCTGGCCGACCGCGCCGCCAAGGCCGGCCACCCGGGCGAGGCCCGCCTGGTCCGCCGCTACGGCGCCGACGCCGACCTCGCGCTCGAGGCTGCCGTCAGGGCCAGCGGCTGGGACCAGGACCAGCTCCTCGCGCCGATCGCCGAGGGCATCTCGACGGTGTGGGCCGAGCTCTTCTTCGGAGTCACCCACGAGGGCGCCGCCGACGTCGCCGACCTGCTCGACCGGCGTACCCGCATCGGGTTGATCCCCGAGGACCGGGCGCTCGCCGTACCCGTTGCCGAGAAGGTGCTGGAGATCGTCCGCGGCGAGCGATGAGTTTTCCGCTCGCACCCGGTCACACCCATCAGGCAGACTGGCGAGACCACGGGGGTAGCGATGGGAATCACGGTGACCGAGACCGAGACGGCAGCAGTGGCGAGTGACGAGCTCGCCGACTTCGACACCCTGACCGGGCGCTACCAGCGCGAGCTGATGGCGCACTGCTACCGGATGAGCGGGTCGGTGCACGAGGCCGAGGACCTGGTCCAGGAGACCTTCCTGCGCGCGTGGAAGGCGTCGGCGAGCTTCCAGGGCCGCAGCTCGGTGCGCACCTGGCTCTACAAGATCGCCACCAACGTGTGCCTGACCAACCTCGAGGCGAAGCCACGTCGACCGCTGCCGACCGGACTCGGTACGGCGGACTCCGCTCCCTCCGACGAGCTGCTCGAGGACCACGAGGTCCCGTGGCTGGAGCCGATCCCGGACGCCGCGGTCGAGGTCGCCGAGCGCGACACGATCCGGCTCGCCTTCGTGGCCGCATTGCAGCACCTGCCCGCGCGCCAGCGCGCGGTGCTCATCCTGCGTGACGTGCTGCGCTGGTCGGCCGCCGAGACCGCCACCGCCCTCGACACCACGACCGCGGCCGTGAACTCCGCGCTGCAGCGCGCACACGCCCAGCTCGCCGAGCGCGGGCTGTCCCCCGACACCGTCGAGCCCGACCTCGACCAGGCCCAGCGCACCCTGCTCGACGCCTACCTGCAGGCGTTCTGGCGCAAGGACATCGACCAGATCGTCCAGCTCCTCAAGTACGACGCCACCTGGGACATGCCGCCGTTCCTCAACCACTACCGCGGCACCGACGCGATCGGCCAGCTCATCGGCACCAAGTGCCCGGGCGGGTGCAACGACATGCCGATGGTCGAGACCATCGCCAACGGGCAGCCGGCGTTCGGTCTCTACATGCGCCAGCCCGAGGGCCACTTCGAGCCCTTCCACCTGCAGGTGCTGCAGCTGGCCGGCACCGGCGAGGACCTGCGCGTCGAGCACGTCACGGCGTTCTTCGACGCCCGGCTGTTCGCACGCTTCGGGCTGCCGGAGCGGCTGCCCGCCGACTACGTCCCGGCCTGAGGCCACCGTGTCCGCGCCCACGAGAGCGCCGGACGGGATGGTCGCCGGCCTCGACCTGCTGCAGCGCGCGCTCGACTACACCAGCGCCGCGCTAGGTACCATCACCTGCGCCGACGTCGACCGCCCGACCCCCTGCGCCGGCTGGAGCCTCGCCGACCTGCTCGCCCACATGGAGGACGCACTCGACGCGTTCGCCGAGGCCGCGGACGGCGCGGTCGGGCTGAGCAGCGCCGCCCCGACCCCGCTCCAGACCCGGGTCCAGGCCCTGCAGCACAAGGCCTGCGCCCTGCTCACGGCCTGGCTGAGCGCCGACCAGCCGAGCGTCGACGTCGGCGGGCACCCGCTGCCCGTCGACGCGATCGCCCGGATCGCCGCGCTCGAGATCGCGGTCCACGGCTGGGACGTACGCCGGGCGACCGGCCACGCCGAGCCGCTGCCCGAGCCGCTCGCGGTCGCATTGCTGCCCTCGGCGCTGCAGATCGCGCTGGCCGGCGACGACCGGTTCGCGCCGCCGCTGCCGGTCGACGTCGAGGCACCCGCCGGGGTGCACGTGCTCGCCCTGCTCGGCCGGCGGTCCTGACCGGGCCGGGCCCGCAGCTCGTTCCTAGGTGACTGCTGAACATCCGCGCGGCTACGCGGCGTTCGCCCGTCTTGTTCAGCAGGCTCCTAGACTGCGGCGCATGTCGGAGCACCACGCCGAGCAGGCCGAGGAACGCGACACCGAGTCCGCGGTCCGCCACCGCACCCGCCGGATGTCCGGCCGCGATCCCCACGAGTCCGGCCGCGCGTCGACGCCGCTGGAGCTCTTGTTCGACCTCACGTTCGTGGTCGCCTTCGGCACCGCCGCCAACGAGCTCGCCCACGCGCTGTCCGCGGACCACATCGGCAGCGGCATCGCGGCGTTCGCGTTCGCGACCTTCGGCATCACCTGGGCCTGGATCAACTTCACCTGGTTCGCCTCGGCGTACGACACCGACGACTGGATCTACCGGGTCACCACCATGGTGCAGATGGTCGGTGTGCTGATCTTCGCGCTGGGCATCAAGCCCATGTTCGAGTCGGTGACCAAGCACGGCGAGACGCTCGACAACGACGTCATCGTGTGGGGCTACGTCGTGATGCGCGTCGCGATGATCTTCCAGTGGCTGCGCGCCGGTCGGCACGACCCGGACCGCCGGCAGGCCTGCCGCACCTATGTCGTCTCCATCGCGATCGCGCAGGTGCTGTGGTGCATCCTGGCCCTGGTCGACCTGCCGGTCGGCACCACCTTCGCGCTGATCATCGTGCCGTTCCTCGTCGAGATCGGCGGGCCCGCCCTCGCCGAGCGTGCTCGCGGCGGCACGCCGTGGCACGCCCACCACATCGCCGAGCGGTACGGCCTGATGGTCATCATCACCCTCGGCGAGGGGATGATCGGCACGATGGCCGCGATCAACGCGCTCGCGCAGGACGGCCTCGACTGGGAGATCGGGCTCTTCACGTTCGCCGGCACGGCGCTGACCTTCGGGATCTGGTGGTGCTACTTCTCCATCCCGACCGGGGAGATCCTGCACGCCCGTCGCGAGCGCTCCTTCGGCTTCGGGTACGGCGCCATCGGACTCTTCGGCGCGATCGTCGCCATCGGCGCCGGCCTGCACGTGGGCGCGTACTACCTGGACCACCACAGCAAGCTGGGCCTGACCGCGACGGTGCTCACCGTCGTCGTACCGGTCGCGCTGTTCATCGCCGTCTTCTACGCCGGCTACTCGCTCCTCTCACGCTCCTTCGACGCCTTCCACGTGGTGCTCCTGGCCGTGACCGTCGTGGTCCTGGTGGTGCCGGTGCTCATGGCGCGCTCGGAGGTCGACCTGAGCTGGTGCCTGCTGGTGCTCGCGTTGGCGCCGTGGGTGACCGTGGTCGGCTACGAGACGGTCGGCTACCGCCACAACGTCGCGGTGCTCGAGAGCCTCACGGACTGACCGGCTCCTCCCGCAGCGGGTGGGCGAGCTCGTCGGCGGGCAGCCGCGCGCCGAGGATCGCGACCGCGGCCGCGGCTCCCGGAACCAGCGCGGCGATGGCGAAGGTCGCCTCGAGCCCGATCAGCCCGGCCACCGGTCCGGCGACCGCCATCGAGACCGGCATCAGGCTGATCGAGACGAAGAAGTCGAGCGAGGCCACCCGGCCGAGGAGCTCGGGCGGGACCCGGCGCTGGAGCAGCGTGCCCCAGATGACCATCGGCGCCGAGAACAGCGCGCCGATCAGGAACGCTGCCGCCGCGACCTGCCACACCGCGGTCGCGAACCCGATCACCAGGAACGGCATGCAGCCCACGCCCCACATCAGGTTCATCCAGGTCAGGTAGCGCCGCGGCATCGGCAGCGAGCCGGTCACCAGCGAGCCGACCGCTCCGCCGATGCCGAAGCAGGCCATCACGACCGCGTGGTCCCTGGGGCCGCCGCCCAGCTCGTCCTTGATCAGGAACGGGACGAGGACCTCGAGCGGCCCCATGATCACGAACACCATGATCGACGCGAACAGCAAGGTCGCGAGCAGCCACGGCGTGCGCACCATGTAGCCGAAGCCCTCGCGCATGTCGGCCAGCGTCGTGCGCACCGCCCGCAGCGCGCCGCCCGAGCCACCGCCCGAGCCGCCGTCCGTGGCGACCGGCAGGTCGCGTCGTACGGCGGTCAGGGGGACCAGGAGCAGGACCAGCAGCCCACCGAGGTACGCCGCCGCGGCCACCGCGATCGCGGCCGAGGACGAGCTCGCGCCGACGACGCCGCCGGCGACGGCCGGGCCGAGCGCCTGGCCGATCGTCGGGCGCACCATGCCCTCGAACCCGTTGACGGCGAGCAGGTCCTCCTCGGGAACCAGCGCCGGCAGCCACGCGGAGTAGGCGGGGTAGTAGAACGCCATCGCCATGCCCGCGACGAACGCGACCGCGGCGAGGTGCCACAGCCGGGTGAGGTCGGTGAAGGACAGCGCCGCCACCAGGCTCATGCCGAGCAGCTCGACGCTCGTGGTCACGACGAGGATGAGCTTCTGCGGGACCCGGTCGGCGACCACCCCGCCGAGGAGCGCGGGCAGCACCACACCGACGGCGCCGGCGGTCGTGACCGCGGAGAGCGCGCCGGCGCCCCCGCCGATCCGGATCACCTCCCAGACCAGTGCCACGATCCACACCCCGCTGCCGAAGCTGGTCAGCACCAGTGCCGACCCGAGCCGCCGGTACGACGAGTGCCGGAACGGCGTGAGGGCGCGCGGGAGCCGCCGCGGTCCGCGGAGCCCGGGATCGGGCTCCTCCGGCACCGGGACGGGCGGGGCGAGCTGATCGGTCATGGCGGTCCTAGGGAGTCTGCCCGTGAGGACCGACACCGGCCACCGATTTCATCGGTGGCCGGCCGGGCTCAGGTGACCGGCAGCGCGACGTACGTGGTGTCGAGGTACTCCTCGATCCCCTCGAACCCGCCCTCGCGCCCGAACCCGCTCGCCTTCACGCCGCCGAACGGCGCGGCCGGGTTGGAGACCAGGCCGGTGTTGATGCCGAGCATGCCGGTCTCGAGGCGCTCGGCGAGGCGGATGGTGCGGGCCAGGTCGCGGGTGAAGGCGTAGGCGGCGAGGCCGTACTCGGTGGAGTTGGCCAGCCGGATCGCCTCGTCCTCGGAGGTGAAGGTGGTGATCGGGGCGACCGGTCCGAAGATCTCGTTGCGGACCGCATCCGCGTCTGCGGGTACGTCGGCCAGCACCGTCGGCGGGAAGAAGAAGCCGTCGCCGCCGGGAGCCTTGCCTCCGGTCAGCAGGCGGGCGCCGCGGTCGACGGCGTCGTCGACCAGGGCGGAGACGGAGGTGACCGCCTTGGCGTCGATGAGCGGGCCGACCTGGACACCGACGTCCTGGCCGCGACCGACCCGCAGGCCGCCCATCCGCTCGGCGAGCCTGGCGCCGAACTCCTCGGCCACCGAGGCCTCGACGAGGAACCGGTTCGCGGAGGTGCAGGCCTCCCCCATGTTGCGCATCTTGGCGATCATCGCGCCGTCGACGGCGGCGTCGAGGTCGGCGTCGGCGAAGACCAGGAAGGGCGCATTGCCGCCGAGCTCCATCGACATCCGCTGCAGCTGACCGGCCGACTGCTCGACCAGCGACCTGCCGACGCCGGTCGAGCCGGTGAAGCTCACCTTCCGCAGCCGCGGGTCGGCCTGGAGGGTCTTGGACAGGCCGCCGGAGTCGGAGGTGGTCACGACGTTGAGCACGCCGGCCGGCAGGCCCGCCTCGGCCAGCAGCGCCGCGAGCAGGAGCATGGTCAGCGGGGTCTGCGAGGCGGGCTTGACCACCATCGTGCAGCCGGCCGCCACGGCCGGGCCGATCTTGCGGGTGCCCATGGCCAGCGGGAAGTTCCACGGGGTGATGAACAGGCACGGGCCGACCGGCTTGCGGACGGTCAGCAGCCGGCTGCCGCCGGCCGGGTTCTGCATCCAGCGGCCGTGGATGCGCACCGCCTCCTCGGAGAACCAGCGCAGGAACTCCGCCCCGTAGGTCACCTCGCCCTTCGCCTCGGCGATCGGCTTGCCCATCTCGAGGCTCATCACCAGCGCGAGGTCGTCGGCGTGCTCGGTGACCAGGCCGAACGCCCGGCGCAGGATCTCCCCGCGCTCGCGCGGCGGGGTCGCCGCCCACGACTCCTGGGCACCGGCCGCCGCATCGAGTGCGGCTCGGGCGTCGTCGAGGGTGCCGTCCGCGACGTCGGTCAGCACCGACCCGTCCGCCGGGTCCAGCACGTCGATCCGGGCACCGCTGCCCGAGGGGACCCAGCTGCCGCCGACGTACAGCTGGCGACGCGACTCCGGGAGCAGGTGGGCAAGGCGTTCGCGGAAGGTCATGGGCCCACTCTGGCACTGCCGGGCAACGGCCAGAACCCCCGAGGACGTCGGGGGTGAAAAACGGAGAGAGCCCCTCATCGCATGGGGTCGACGAGGGGCTCAGTCGTATCGGTGCTCCCTCCGAAGTACGACTGATGCCACTCTAGCGCGCCGACGGTGAGGGACAAGACCTCACGCAGAGATTTCCTCCGGTCGTCCCCCGCTGCCCGGGACCTTGGTCCCGGGTGCATGGTCAGCGTGCGCCACGGAGGAAGGCCTCGAGCAGCGGACCCGCGGTCTGGGAGCCGGACTCGCCCGTCTCGACGTAGACCGCGACGGCGAGGTCACCCTGCGCGGCGACCATCCAGGCGTGGGTGCGGATGGTGTCGCCGTCGGCGTACTCGGCGGTGCCGGTCTTGGCGATCACCGGCGGTCCCGGGACGTCGGCCAGGCCGCGGCCGCTGCCCTCGGTGACGACCTGGCGCAGGATCGCGCGCAGCTGGTCGGCCTCGCCGGCGGCGAGCGGCGTGGCCTCGGCGGGGACGCTGACGTCGACCTGGTCGACGAGACGGGGTACGACGGTCGTGCCGGCCTGGACGCTGGCGATCACGGTGGCCATCGCCATCGGCGAGGCCAGCACCTTGCCCTGGCCGATCAGCGACGCCGCGGCCTCGGTCTCGCTGGCCGGGTCGGGGACCTCCCCGAAGAACGCCGGGAAGCCGAGGTCGTGGTCGATGCCCAGGCCGAGGGTCGCCGCCGCCGACGCGAGGTCGCCCTTGCCGAGCGCATCTCGCTGGCCGATCAGCGCGGTGTTGCACGACTGCGCGACCGCCTCACGCAACGGGATCGTCCCGAGCGCGGACGACGGGTAGTCGGAGTAGTTCTTGAACTGGCGGCCGTCGACGGTCACCGTCGGCGTGCACTCCACCGGACTGTCGGGCGTGAGGCCGGCGCGCAGCAGGGCCAGCGAGGTGACGATCTTGAACGTCGACCCGGGCGCGAACTGACCGAAGGTGGCGTAGTTCTGGCCGCCGGTGGCCGCGTCGTTGGCGGCCGCGAGGATCGCCCCGTCGCTCGGGCGCAGCGCCACCAGGGCCGCGGCCGGACCGGTTTTGGCGAGGACCTGCTCGGCGAGGGTCTGCAGCCGCTCGTCGAGGGTGATCGCGAGCGGCCGGCCGGGGGTCGCGTCGTGGCGGTAGACCTCACGCCTGTCGGCGCCAGGGTCCTTGCTGTCCGGCGCGGGGACCACGTCGACGACCCGGCCGACGCTCCCGCGCAGCTGGTCGTCGTAGCGCGCCTGAAGGCCGGAGAGTCCGGCGACGTCGCCGGAGCGGTAGGTGTCGGGGTGCTTCTCGACCATCTCGGCGGTCACCGGTCCGACCCGGCCGAGGATCGGCGCGGCGAAGTCGCGGCTGGGCGCGAGGGCGAGCTCGGCATCGACCGTCGTAGCACCGACGATGGCGCCGAGCGCGTCGGCGAAGCCCGCCGGCTCCTCGCCGGAGCGGTAGGTGATCGCCTCGACGAAGGCGCGCGGCCCGGCGCCGCTGACCGCCTTGACGTAGGGCTTCACGTCGACGCCGACCAGCTTCGCGAGGGCGCGCGCTGAGTCCGGCGCGGCCGCGGCGTCGACCTTGGACCGGTCGATCCCGACCCGGACCACCGCGCGCTCGGTCACCAGGACCGTGCCGCCGGCGCCGGTGATGTCGCCACGGTCCGTCGGCTGGGTGACCGCGTCGAGGGTCTCGCCCTCGGCCAGGTCGGGGGCGACGACGTCGGGCGCCCAGCCCACCGACCACTTGTCACCCTGGTGGCTCAGCGCGACGGTCGTCTCGTAGGCCCACGGGTCGGCACCGTCGACCACCGGCCAGGACCAGCGCAGGGTGGCGGTCGGCTTCTCGGCCTCCGCGTCGACCTTGCCGACCGCGACGGTGGGGACGACGCCGTCCATGTCGTCGACGATGGCGGCGTACGCCTCGGCCACCGTCGCGGAGTCGGTGCCCGTGAACGGGACCGAGGCGAGCGGGTCCGGGGCCTTGCTCGCCTCGCCGGCCTGCGGGGTCGCGGCCGCGGCCAGCGCGCCGGCCAGCTGCTTGGCCACGGCCTCGGCGCCGTCGGTGTCGCTGCCGGAGCACGCGCTCAGGACGCCTCCGAGCACGAGCAGGGAGGTGAGGGCTGCCGAGGTCCGCCGCATGGTGAAGGTTCTACCAGCCGGGTCCGCCACGACCGCGCGTCAGCCGCGTCAGTGGCTGGCGAGGAACCGGATGCCCTGGGTGGTGCCGTCGACGATGTCGGAGACGTGGGCCTGGAATCCGGGGCAGGTGGTGATGTCGTGCGCGCGGCACTCGAGCGCGTGCTTCGTCATGTGCCGCGAGCGCTCGAGCTCTGCCTGGCGCCGGTCGAGCTCGTCGAGGTGGGCGCGCAGCGCGTCGCGCCGGCCCTCCACGGACGCGTCGACGAGGGTGCGGATCTGGTCGAGGCTCATCCCCGACGCCTTGCTCGCGAGGATCGCGGCCACCCGGTACGCGTCGTCCTCGCCGTAGACCCGCCGGCCCGCGGAGTCGCGCTGCGGGTGCAGCAGGCCCTTGTCCTCCCAGTGCCGCAACACGTGGGTCTCGAGCTCGAAGCGTGCAGCCAGCTCGCCCACCGACCACCGGATGTCCCGGGTACTTGACTTCATGTTCACATGAAGTCACAGGCTGGGGCCCATGATCAACTCCACTTCCTCACCGACGCTGTACGACGTCGCCGTGGTCGGCGCCGGATCCGCTGGCCTCCAGGCCGCCCAGACCCTCGGCCGGATGCACCGCTCGACCGTCGTGATCGGCACCGACCGCTACCGCAACGACCCGACCGGCCACATGCACAACTTCCTCGGCCACGACGGCGCACCGCCCGCCGAGCTCCGGCTCGCGGCCCGCAAGGACGCGGAGGCCTACGACGACGTGCACTTCCTCGACGTCGTCGGCACCGGCGTCACCCGGATCTCCGGCGAGCTCGGCGACTTCCTCCTCGAGATCGAGGGCGAGGAGCCCGTGCGCGCCCGGCGGGTGCTCCTCGCCACCGGCGTCCGCGACACCCTGCCCGACGTCCCCGGCATCGCGGAGAACTTCGGCGACCTGGTGGCGCACTGCCCGTTCTGCCACGGCCACGAGTACGCCGGCACCCGCGTCGGGATCCTCGGCTCCGCGCCCCACGTGGCCGCGATGGCGTCGATGGTGCAGCCGATCGCCGAGGACCGCGTCGTGCTCACCGACGGCGCCGACCTCGACGAGGCGACCGCGGCGTCGCTCGACCGGACGGGTGCCGGCGTGGTGACCGACCGGCTGGTCGCCGTACGCAAGGAGGGGGCGGGCCTGGTCGTCACCCTCGCCGGCGGCGAGGAGCTCGCGCTGGGCGGGCTGCTCGTGAAGACCGAGTGGGAGCAGGCCGCGCCGTTCGCCGAGCAGCTCGCACTGGAGACCTCCGAGGTCGGCGCCGTGGTGGTCGACGCCTTCGGCCGCACGAGCGTCCCCGGCGTCTACGCCGCCGGTGACCTCGCCCAGGGCCCGGGCCTGCCGATGCCGATGGCGTCGGTGCTGGTGGCCGCCGCCGCCGGGATGATGGCCGCGGCCGCGTGCGTGCAGGACGCGGCGCTCGCCCGCCTGACCTGAGGGGCTGGCCTGGCTGCGACGCAACTACCGAATTCGTCGCGGAATCGGCGCCAGCACCGCAAATTCGGTAGTTGCGACGTCAACACCGGCCACGCGCAGCAGCGAGTTCAGTACCAGCCGGTGCGCTGCGAGTGCTCCCAGGCGCGTTGGACGTTGCCGTACCGCGCGGCGATGTAGGCCAGCCCCCACCGGATCTGGGTCTCGGGGTTGGTGCGCCAGTCGCTGCCGACGACGGCCATCTTGGTGGCCGGCAGGGACTGCGGGATGCCGTAGGCGCCGGAGCTGCGGTTCTCGGCGAGGTGGTTCCAGCCGGACTCGCGCTGCCACAGCGCGTCGAGGTAGGGCCACTGGTCGGCAGGGAAGCCGAACTCGATCATCTCGCGGTAGCCCAGGCCGCGGTTCGACGCGGGGTCGACCTCGGCCGGGACGATCACCGCCGGCAGCTTCTTCGCGATCCGCTCGGCCCGCCGGGCGAGCGCCGCCATGATCTCGACCGTGGGTACGTCGACCCGGGCGCCCGAGCGCGACGGATCCGCCTCGCGCGGGGTCGGCGGGGGTGCCGCCGAGGTGGCCACCGCTGCGTCAGCCGGCTCGGCAGCGGGAGCAGTGGTGCTGCCGCAGGCACTCAGCAGCAGCGCGCCCGCTGCGAGTGCAGCGGGCGCGGCCGAGCGACGCAGACCCCCCATGGGGTCCGAGGGTAGGTCAGTCGCGGGGCTTGCGCGAGCGGTTCGGCGGTCCGTAGTCCTTGGCCAGCTCGATCAGCTTGCCGCTGATCCGGGTGCTCTTGAGCCGCTCCCACTGGTCCTCGGTCAGCCGGGCCGGCAGCTCGACGATCGAGTAGTCGGGGCGGATGGTGATCTTGCCGAAGTCGCGGCGGTCGAGGCCGCCCTCGTTGGCGAGCGCGCCGACGATCTGGCGGGGCTCGACGCGGTGCCGCTTGCCGACCTGGATCTTGTAGGCCTGGAGGTTGCCGCCCGAGCGCGGGGCACGGTCCCGGCTGCCCCGCTCACCCCGGTCGCGGTCCCCGCCCCGGCGCTCGCCGCGGTCGCCGCGGTCGTCGTACTCCCGGCGCGGACGGCGCTCCGGCTCCGGCTCCTCCTCCAGCAGCAGCGGGGTGTCGCCCTGCAGCGCGATGGCCAGCGCCGCGGCGACGTCGGCCTCCGGCACGTCGTGCTCGCGGATGTAGTGGCCGACGACGTCGCGGAAGAAGTCGATCTGCGGCGACTCGAGGGCGGCGGTGATCTGGTCGTCGAAGCGGCTCAGGCGCGAGACGTTGATCGCGTCGACGCTCGGGAGCTGCATCTGCTCCAGCGTGGAGCGGGTGGCCTTCTCGATGTGCTTGAGGAGGTAGCGCTCGCGCGGGGTGATGAAGGAGATCGCGTCACCGCTGCGGCCGGCGCGGCCGGTGCGGCCGATCCGGTGGACGTAGGCCTCGGTGTCGGTGGGGATGTCGTAGTTGAAGACGTGGCTGATCCGGGGGACGTCGATGCCGCGGGCCGCGACGTCGGTGGCGACCAGGATGTCGAGCTTGCCGTCCTTGAGCTGGTTGACGGTGCGCTCGCGCTGGGCCTGCACGATGTCGCCGTTGATCGCGGCCGCGCTGTAGCCGCGGGCGCGCAGCTTCTCGGCCAGCGTCTCGGTCTCGTTCTTGGTGCGCACGAACACGATCGCGCCCTCGAAGTTCTCGACCTCGAGGATCCGGGTCAGCGCGTCGACCTTCTGCGGGTAGCTGACCATCAGGTAGCGCTGCTTGATGTTCTCGGCGGTGCGGGTCTTGCGCTCGATCGCGATCTCGACCGGGTTCTTCAGGTACTTCGCCGACAGCGACTTGATCTGCTTCGGCATGGTCGCCGAGAACAGCGCCACCTGCTTCTCCGAGGGCGTGTCGGCGAGGATCGTCTCGACGTCCTCGGCGAAGCCCATGTTGAGCATCTCGTCGGCCTCGTCGAGGACCAGGAAGCGCAGCTCGGTGAGGTCGAGGGTGCCCTTCTCGAGGTGGTCCATGATCCGTCCGGGCGTGCCGACGACGATGTGGACGCCGCGGCGCAGCGCGGACAGCTGGACGCCGTAGCCCTGGCCGCCGTAGACGGGGAGCACGTGGACACCGCGCAGGTTGGCGGCGTACTTCTCGAACGCCTCGCACACCTGGAGCGCGAGCTCGCGGGTCGGCGCGAGGACCAGCGCCTGCGGGGTCTTCTGCGCGAGGTCGAGCTGGTCGAGGATCGGCAGCGCGAACGCGGCGGTCTTGCCCGTGCCGGTCTGCGCGAGGCCCATCACGTCGCGCCCCTCGAGGAGGTGGGGGATGGTCTCGGCCTGGATCGCGGACGGCGACTCGTAGCCGATGTCCTTGAGAGCCTTCAGGATGCGGTCACCGAGACCGAGGTCGGCGAAGGTGGCGGGCTGGTCCGCGGCGTCACTGGCAAGGTCACTCACCCGTCAAGACTAGTGCCGTCAAGCGTGCGAGGCGTGATCCTCGTCGCGGTGCGCTGGGTCACTGCCGGTTAGACCGGGTGCGATCTGGTAAGGACAGCCTGTAATGCCGGACGGCCTGCAACCGCTGTCACCCTCGGCATACGGTCATGCTCCGCGACGAGAAAGATCTCCATGAGGCCCGACACCACCACCCGCCGCGTGCGGCACCTGCTGCTCGCGGCGATCGCCGTCCTCCTGTGCACCTCCGGCCTCGTCGCTGCGAACGCGTCGCCCGCGAGCGCCGCGCCCAAGCCTGCGAAGGTGAAGGGCGTCAAGCTCAAGAAGCCCCACGTCGACGGCACGACCGCGTCTTTCAAGGTGAAGTGGAAGCGCGCGGCCCGCGCCACGTCGTACAAGGTCCAGTGGCGCACGCCCGGCGGCAAGCCGCACAAGGAGCGCACCCGCAAGACCACGATGACCATCAAGAAGCTCGCGCAGGGCACCGACTACTGCGTGAAGGTGCGCGCCTACAACGGCAAGCGCAAGGGCAAGTGGTCCAAGACCCGCTGTCGTACGACGGCCACGCTCCCCCCGGTGCAGCCGGTGTGGGTCGAGGCCCAGCAGGTCCAGGGTGCGACCGTCACACTGACCTTCCGCTGGAACGAGATCGCCGGCGCGACCTCGTACGACTTCGACTACGTCAAGGGCCAGCAGCCGATCCAGGGCCACAAGAACAAGAAGCGGGTGCAGGTCGCGGCCGTGGGCAGCGGCACCGCCGCTGTCACCATCGGCGGCTTCGAGCCGCGCGCGACGTACTGCTTCCAGGTCCGGCCGTCGGGGCCGAAGGGTGTCGGTGCGTTCGGCACCGCCGGCTGCAAGTACACCGAGCCGACCGACCGGGTCGGCGGACCGATCCAGGTGAACATGATGACCTGGAACGTGTGCGCCAACGTCTGCGACGGATGGGCGGTCCGCGAGCCGCTGATCAAGCAGCGGATCACCCAGATCCAGCCGGACGCGGTCGCGATCCAGGAGGGCCCGAACGTCGGGTACGACGGCATGGAGCCGCTGCCCGGCTACGTGCGTGCGTGCAAGGCGGGCGACGGCAACGGAGCCGAGTGGCGCAACCAGACCCTGTTCGTGCGCACCGCCAAGTACAGCGTCGTCAACGGCACCGCCAGGGGCATCCGTTTCCCCGGCTACACCCACGGCGGCTGCTGGGTCGAGGTGATCGACAATGCAGCCGGGGCGAACTCCCGGCACCTGGTGCTGACCAGCGTGCACCTTGCGCCGCCGAAGGACGCCTCCGACACCGAGCGCTACAGCGAGACCTACCAGTTCCTGGAGGCGATCAAGGCGGCCTACGCCGGCGCCCCGCCGCAGATCGTGCTCACCGGCGACTACAACTCGACGCGCAACAGCTCGTGGGACGCGCCGCGCGAGCTGCTCAACGGCGCGGGCTACGACGACGCCTTCGACGTCGCCGAGCGCTACAACACGCTGCCCTACATCAACTCCTGGAACGCTTGGCGCAACCCGGCTCCGCAGTCGTGGCGCTGGGGCGAGCACGTCGACCGGGTCTTCGTGACGCCGGGCGCCAAGGTCACCAGCTGGCAGATGGAGTCGCCGTTCGCCGGCAGCCAGCAGCTGTCCGACCACTCCCCCGTCCGGGTGACCGTCCTGATGCCGTGAGCATCACTCCACGGTGACGGACTTGGCCAGGTTGCGCGGCTTGTCGATGTCGTGACCCAGCTCCAGGGCGGCGTGGTAGGACAGCACCTGCAGCGGGATCGTCAGCAGGATCGGGTCCAGCTCCCGCTCGTTGCGGGGTACGTCGATCCGGCCGGCCACGATCCCCTCGAGGTCGCCGAGGTCGACCGTTTCGTGGGTGACCACGACCAGCGGGCCGCCGCGGGCGGCGATCTCGTGGAGGGCCGCGACGTTGCGCTCGACGAGCTCGTCGTCGGGGACGATCGCGACGGTCGGCACCTCGGGTGAGATCAGGGCGAGCGGGCCGTGCTTGAGCTCGCTGGTCTGGTACGCCTCGGCGTGGCGGTAGGTGATCTCCTTGAACTTCTGCGCACCCTCGCGCGCCACCGGGAAGCCCCGCACCCGGCCGATGAAGAACAGGCTCTCCGCCTCGGCGAGCCGCTTGGCGACCAGGGCCAGGTCGGCCTCGGTCGCCAGCACCTGGTCGATCTGCTCGGGGATCCGGGTCAGGCCGGCGATCAGCCGCTTGCCGTCGGCGATGGACAGGTCGCGGACCCGGCCGAGCTGGACGGCGAGCATGCCGAACGCGAGGAACATGTTGGTCAGCGCCTTGGTCGAGGCGACCGCGACCTCGGGTCCGGAGTGGAGGTAGATGCCGCCGTCGACCTGGCGCGCGATCGCCGAGCCGACCACGTTGACCAGCCCGATCACCCGACCGCCCTTGCGCTGCACCTCCTGCACCGCGAGCAGGGTGTCGATGGTCTCGCCGGACTGGCTCACCGCGACGTACAGCGTGTCCGGCTCGACGATGGGGTTGCGGTAGCGGAACTCACTGGCCGCCTCGGCGTCCGCGGGGATCCGGGCCAGCTCCTCGAGGAGCGAGGCGCCCATCTGACCGACGTAGTACGCCGATCCGCAGCCGAGGATCTTGACGCGGCGGAACGCCCGCAGCTCGCGGGCGTCGAGGTTGAGGCCGCCGAGGTGGCCGGTACCGAAGCGCTCGTCGAGCCGGCCACGGAGCACCGCCTCCGCGCGGGCAGGCTGCTCGAGCAGCTCCTTGTGCATGAACGAGTCGTGGTCGCCGGCGTCGTACGCCTCGGGGTCGATGTCGACCTCCTTGGCGCGGCGGTCGGTGGCCGTCAAACCAGGCCGCCCGGTGGCCTCGATGCTCCCCAATGCATACGTCGTGAAGCCGGCGGCCGTGATCGTGGCCATCTCGCCGTCGTCGAGGTGGGCGACCGTGGTCGTGTAGCGGACCAGCGCGGCCAGGTCGGAGGCGACGTGCATCTCGTGGTCGCCGACGCCGATGATCAGCGGGCTGCCGTTGCGGGCCACGACCAGCCGGTCGGGGAAGTCGGCGTGGGCCACCGCGATGCCGTAGGTGCCCTCCACCCGGCCCAGCGCCTCGGCGATGCGCTGCTCGAGCGTCTTGGCCGTGGAGCGCGCGACCAGGTGGGCGAGCACCTCGGTGTCGGTGTCCGAGACGAGCACCACGCCGTCGTCGGCCAGCTCGGCGCGCAGCGCGGCGGCGTTGTCGATGATGCCGTTGTGGACGACCGCCACGCGGGCCGCCTCGTCGGTGTGCGGGTGGGCGTTGACGTCGTTGGCGGGACCGTGGGTCGCCCAGCGGGTGTGGCCGATGCCGATCTTGCCGCCGAAGCGCTTCGGCAGGCCGTCGGACAGGTCGCGGACCCGGCCGGCCTGCTTGGCGACCTTGAGGCCGCTGCCGCCGAGGACGGCGACGCCCGCGGAGTCGTACCCGCGGTGCTCGAGCCGGGTCAGCCCCTCCAGCAGCAGCGGCGCCGCCTGCTGGGTCCCGATGTAGCCGACGATCCCGCACATGTCCGTCTCCCTCAGCCGTAGATGATGCGCCGGAGCTGGCGCTCCGACAGGTCAGGTGCCGCGACCACCGTGGTCCGCAGCTCCTCGCGCAGCCGGGCGAAGATCTCCTCGTTGCGCCCGCCGTGCAGCTTCAGCTCCGCGTGCCGCCGCCGGACCCAGCCCTCCACCGTCTCGTCGTGGAAGGCGAGGACGTCCTGGACCAGCCGGGCCGCCGCCGCCGACGCCAGCCCGGTGCTGTCCTGGACGTGCTGGAGGAGCCGCGGATCGACGTGCACCCGGTGAGACTGCACCCGTTTCCGGCCAATTCTCAACTTCCTGCCCGAAATCGGGCAGATCGACGGTCCCCTGCGTCGTACGGCCGCCCGCCACCGGTGGTGGAGGACGAAGCCCCCTCACGGCAGCGCCCGGAGCATCGGAGTGGAGCGGGAGGGGCCGGAATCCGGCGTTCCGAGGCGGCGCGGTGGAGGACGTGCTATCTTGGTGAACACAAGGTGAACAGGAGGTGACCCATGACCGACACGAACATGACCGAGACGCATCTGGAGATGCGCTGGCTGCCCGTGACCGCCCCGGACGGACGCACCCGGATGGAGGCCGTCTGGGTCGAGGTCGGCCAGCCCACGGCCGCGCACTCGCACGCTGCCTGACGCAGGACCACTCTTCGGAAGCCACTCCCCGACTCGGGGGGTGGCTTCCGTCATTTCCGGGTAGCGCACGACGCCTGGACTTCACCTGCTTGCCACGTATGTGACCCACGTCACCCCTTGCCACGGAATGGTTGCCGTGTCACCATTGGTTACGGTCTTTGAAAGTTCAACGAATCCGCCACCACAGGAGCCAGAACCATGAGCGAGTCCGCAGCCCTCACCGACATCACCGGCGACTACACCCTCGACACCGCGCACAGCCGCCTCGGCTTCGTCGCGCGCCACGCGGTGGTCACCAAGGTCCGTGGCCAGTTCACCGACTGGAACGCCACCGCCCACATCGACACCGCCAACCCCGCCGCGTCCTCGGTCACCGTGACCATCAACCCGGCCAGCGTCTCCACCGGGTCCGCGGACCGCGACGGCCACCTCACCTCGCCCGACTTCTTCGACACCGCGGCGTTCCCGGAGTGGAAGTTCGTCTCCACCGACGTCACCCGCGACGGCGACGAGTGGACCATCACCGGCGACCTGACCATCAAGGACGTCACCAAGCCCGTCACCATCGAGTTCGAGGAGAACGGCTCGGCCAAGGACCCCTTCGGCAACATCCGCGTCGGTTTCGAGGGCGACGTCACCGTCAACCGCAAGGACTGGGGCCTGACCTGGAACGCCGCGCTGGAGACCGGCGGCGTCCTCGTCTCGGAGAAGATCAAGCTCGAGTTCGACATCTCCGCCATCAAGAACGCCTGACGACGTTCGCCCGGGCCCTGCGACGCGGGGCCTGGGAACTCAGCGAAGGGCCAGTGGGAGCGACCGGCGCAGCCGGAAGCGCACCTGCTGGCCCTCGCCGTCCTCCGGGGTGCCGGTGTAGTCCAGCGCCAGCTCCAGGGTGGCCCGGGTGGCGTCGGCGGGAACGTCGAAGATCACCGTGCGCACGTCGTCCACCGTCATGTCGGCGGGACGACTTGCGAGCTCCCGGCCGTCATCGTCCAGCACGACGTGCGGCAGGGCTCCGTCGAGGAGGTACGACGGCTCGCCGTAGCCGATCTCGTAGCTCGTGCCCGGCCCGGAGCCACCGGTGAAGTAGGTGTTGATCGAGACGTTCACCTTCGCCACCAGCCAGGCCCGGCCCGGCGCTGCCCACCCGACCGCGGCATGCCAGGGGACCGCGGTGAGCGCGGCGACGCCGCACTCGGTCCCGTTGAACCGCGCACCGCCGCGCACGGTCGTGCGCGGCTGCTCGGGACACGGCACCTGCGAGCGTCGCGGTGGCGCGGCGGCGAAGACGTCGATCCCGCTGACCGGCGTGCCGAGGTCGGTGCGCAGCGTGCGGCCGTCGAACTCCACCTCGAGGGCCAGGTCGTCGGCGTCCGCCGGGACCGTGACCAGCCAGTCGAACCTCAGGTCGTTGTCGAGAACGATCCGCTCGTCATCGGCCACGACGGTGAACACCGGGTCGGGCAGCTTGCCGCGGGCGCTGGGCTGCCACAGCGCCCACGCGTCGCCGTCGGTCTTCTCGGGGCGGTAGCCGATCTCGAGGAACTCCGCTCCCCGGGCCGGCTCGGCGGACCAGTGGTCGTCGTACTCGCCCACCGAGTGGCGTGCCTTCGCCTGGGGCCGGCTGACCACGAACTGGTAGCGCAGGTTCGGCAGCTGGACCGTGAGTGGACTGCCCTCGGCCTGGCCGTTGAGCTCGAAGACGTCGCCGACCCGAGCGTGCTGCTCGTCGTCGCCGGTGACCTGGGAGCAGCCCGTGGCGGCTGTCGCGGCGACGACGGCGACGAGGACACGAGCACCGGTGCGGATCATGGCGAGGATCCTGTCCCGTAAATCCCGCGCCGACACCCGGGCCCGTCGTCCAGACTCACCCGGGTGTCCGCCATCTCGCTGCCCGCCACCCTGCCCGGGCTGACCGCGCGCCCGCTGACCCTCGACGACGTCGCGGCGGTGTTCGCCGTCGTCGCCGAGCAGGAGCGGCACGACACCGGCACCGTCGAGGTCGAGGAGGCGGACCTCCTCGCCGACTGGGGGCGGCCGTCGTACGACCTCGGGGCGAGCTCGGTCGCGGTCCTCGACGGCGAGCGGATCGTGGCCTACGCCGAGCACCTCGGCGAGGAGAGGTACGACGCCGCGGTGGCGCCGTCGTACCGCGGGCGCGGGATCGGGACCTGGCTCGCCGGCTGGATCCAGCACCTGGCCCGCAGCCGCGGCGTCGCGATCGTCGGGATGCCGGTGCCCGAGGGCTCGGACGGCGACCGGCTGCTCACCGCGCTGGGGTACGACGTGCGCTGGACCAGCTGGGTGCTGCGGCTGCCCGAGGGGGCACGGGTGGCGCCGCGGCGGCTGCCCGAGGGCTACACGTTGCGCGAGGCGACGCCGGCCGACCGCCGGCAGGTCTGGACGGTGACCGAGGACGCCTTCCTCGAGTGGTCGGTGCGCGAGCGGGCGAGCCTGGCGGACTTCGGCGCCCAGGTCTGGGGCCGACCCGGCTCGCAGCCCTGGCACCTGCAGCTGGTGACCGGGCCGGACGGCACCGTCGTCGCCGCGGCCCACGCCTGGAACGCCGGCACGGACACCTTCGTCTCGAAGCTCGCCGTCGCTCGGGAGCACCGGCGCCGGGGCCTCGCCCAGGCCCTCCTCGTCGCGGCGTTCGCCGCCGGCCGCGAGCGCGGGGCCACCTCGTCGTCGCTGTCGACCGACTCGCGGACCGGGGCGCTGAGCCTCTACGAGAACGTCGGGATGCGGGTCGAGGCGACCTGGGTGCACCGGGCGGTCCGCCTGGACTGACACCCGGGCCGGATAGGGTCGCCCGCATGGGCGAGGTGTTCGCGGGGCGCTACGAGCTGCTGGACCCGATCGCCGCGGGCGGCATGGGCACGGTCTGGCGGGTGCTGGACCGGACGGCCGGCGAGGTCAAGGCCGCGAAGATGCTGCGGCAGGCCGACGCGGCGATGCTGCTGCGGTTCGTGCGCGAACAGTCGGTGCGCATCGACCACACCCACGTGGTGACTCCGCAGTCCTGGGCGGGCGTCGACGACCGGGTGCTGTTCACGATGCCGCTGGTGCGCGGCGGATCCGTGTCCGGGCTGATGAAGCGCAACGGCGGGACGTTGCCGCCACGCTGGATCGCCGTGCTCACCGACCAGACCCTGCAGGCGCTGGAGGCAGTGCACCTCGCGGGGATCGTGCACCGCGACATCAAGCCGGGCAACCTGCTGCTCGAGCCGACCGGCCGCCGCCGGCCGCACCTGCGGCTCACCGACTTCGGCATCGCCGTCCCGAGCGACGAGCCGCGGCTGACCCACGTGGCGATGGTGATCGGGACGCCCGGCTACATGCCGCCGGAGCAGTACCGCGGCGCCGACCCCGACCCCAGCGCCGACATCTACGCGCTCGGCGTGGTCGTGCTCGAGATGCTCACCGGCCGCCGGCCGCCCGCCGACGGCGAACCCGGTCCGATCGACGTCGCGGCGCTGCGCTCGGGCGACCCGGAGCACGACGCGGTGCTCGAGCTGGTCGCCGCCGCCACGGCGTACGACGCCGCCCGGCGCCCCACGGCCACCGAGCTCCTGGCGCACCCGGCCCTACGTGGCCTGGTCGCCCGCTGGGACGACCCGGCGCTGGCCGACGGGCTCGAGGTGGTCGACGAGTACCCCGACGCCCCCGACCCGACGCCGAGCCGGGCGACCATGGCCTATCCGCCGCCTCCGCCACCCCCGCCGAGCACGCCGGTCCCCACCGCGGCCGCGACCGCCGCGGTGACGACGTACGGCGCGCCGGTGGCCGGCAGGCGCCCCGTCGACGCGTTCGTGCTGCTGGGCGTGGGTGTGCTCGGTCTCGTGGTGGCGCTGCTGCTCCTGCTCGGCTGAGCGGGCTAGCGGCGGGCCCGGAGTCGGACCACCCCGGCGACGAGGCACGCGAGGCTGGCCGCGGCGAGGCCGAGCCCGGCCCAGTGCCGGGTCGAGAACCAGCTGTCACCGCCGATCGGGCTGCCCGAGGCCACCGCGGCGAAGGTGTCCTCTCCGACGAGGAACGGGTGCTCCGGGGAGTAGCCGTCCAGGCTGGTCTTCTTGTCCTGCGAGACCACGACGCCGTCGTACGTCGGGGCGGCGCCGCCGTGGTGACCGATCGCCACCGTGACCTGCACCGGGACGCTGACCGCCTTGCGGTCCTCGGGGGGCGGGGAGACGGCGAGCGAGACCCAGTAGTCGCCCGGCAGCCGGTCGTCGACCTGGCGCACCGGGAAGCCGGAGCCCACCAGGACGGTCGGGTCGCGGTCCTCGGCCTCGGCGAGGTACTGGCCGGTCGACGAGTCCTCGGCCTCCGAGTCGGCGTGGACCAGCCGGCCGCGCATCGGGTCGACGAGGTGGAGGGTCAGGTTCGGCCCGCTGTAGCCGAACGCCTCCTCGTCCTCGGCGGTGGCCACGTCGACGCGGACGACCGGCAGGTCGCCCCACGTCAGCGGCACCCGCCACAGCTGCTCGGTGCCCTCGGTGATCGTCGTGCTGACCGTGGCCGGCTCGTCCTGGGCGTCGATCTCCGGGGCGGTGTCGAACGACGCCGCGCCCTCCAGCCGCTCGGCCTTCCCCGCCTCCGGCCGGTCGTACGACGGCGCGTCGTCAGGCTCCTGGTCTCCGGTGCCCGACGACGGGGCCTCCTCGACGACCTTGATCACGTAGGGCAGGTCGGTGGTCGGCGAGCCGTAGCCGCGGTCGACCTTGATCTGCACGGTGCCGGCGTCGCGACACGCCTCGCCGGTACTGCCGTCCTCGCCGCCGACCACGACCCGGGCACCGATGACGGCCTGCGGGACGTTGCTCTCGGCGTTGTCGGTCTCCTCGCCGCAGCTCGTGGGGCTGCTGGAGCCTTCGGTGGCGACCTCGGCGAGGACCCGGATGCTGTCGCTGCTGTCGCCCTGCGGCGCACCGAGGACGCCGATGTGGACCCGGCTGCCGTTGATCCGGCGCTGGTAGCTGAAGTAGTGGGGGTACGACGGCCCGAGGGTCGTGCGCCACAGGCCGGGCGCCAGCGCCAGCGGGTCGGCCTCGTCGGTGCTCGCCTTCGCCGGCAGCGGCTCGCCGCCCAGGTCGACGCCGGGGGCAGCGGCCGCGGCGCCGTACCCGGTCGTCAACGCCAGCCAGGCCAGGCAGGTGGCGGCGGCGAGATGAGCGGGAGCGCGGCGCGGACTCACGCCTGAACCCTAGGGGACGCATGAGATCCACCGCCGGGACAACCCGAGCGGCACCTCGCGCGTCCTTCTCTGAGCACCACATCGACCTGACACACGAGAGGATGGCCACCATGGCGCTGCGCGCATCTCGGGGCCCGACCGACGAGGAGTTCGTCGAGCTGGTCCACGTCGCCTGGCCGGGCCTGTACCGCACGGCCCTGCTGCTGGTCCGCGACCATGCGCTGGCCGAGGACCTGGTCCAGACGGCGCTCGCGAAGACCTACAGCCGCTGGTCGGGGATCCGCGACGTCGGGGCCGCGCGGGCGTACGCACGGCGGGCGCTGGTCACCACGGCGACCAGCTGGTTCCGGCGCCGCTCGTTCCACGGGGAGCGACCGACCGCGCAGCTGCCCGAGCCAGACACCGACCACGACCCGCGCGGGCCCACCGGTGAGCGGATCGACCTGCTGGCGGTGCTCGCGCAGCTGCCGCCCCGGCAGCGGGCGGTCGTGGTGCTGCGCTACTACGACGACCTCTCCGTCGAGGAGACCGCCGACCTGCTCGGCATCACCGCCGGCACCGTGAAGAGCCAGACCTCGGCCGGGCTCGCCAACCTGCGGCGCCTGCTCGGCGACGGCGTCGAGCTCCCCGACGCGACCCCGACCACCACCCTCACGACCGGAGGCCACCATGGCTGAGCGCCTCACCGACCTGCTCCACCGCACCGTGGACGACGTGCCCGTCCCCCACCCCGACGCGTTCGCGATCGCCACGGCCGGCCGCGCGCGTCGTACCCGGCGCCGGGTCGGGACCGTGGCCGTCGCGGCCGCCGTCGTCGCGGCCACCGGGGTGGGCGTCGCGGTCGTCGCCGGCCTCGACGACGGCCCCGCCCGCAGCTCGCAGGTCGCGACCCAGGACCCGGCCGACGCGGCGTACGCCGAGCTCGGCGCGTTCTCCGTCGGCGGGCACGTCTCCGTCGGCGACGCGACGGCCGACCTCTCCCCGGCGCCCCACCACCTCGCGCAGACGTCGGTGGGCGTCGTCACCCAGGCCGCCCTCGGATCCGACGACTCCGACGGCTCCGATGGCCGGGCCTTCGGCCTCGTCCGGCCGGACGGGACCGCGACCCGGCTGTCGATCCCCTCCGACGCATGGAGCGTGACCGGCGACCCGCACGAGCCCCGGGTGGCCTGGCTGGTCCCGCTGAAGAACGAGGGCTGGATCCACGTGTGGGACGTCGCGGCAGACCGGGAGCTCGCCACCTTGCGGGTCGACCTGCCGGGCGACACACCGGAGGGCGGCAAGTCGGGCCTGCGGGAGGTCCAGCTGGACGGCGACTTCGTCTACGCCGGGACCGACGTACGGACCGTCCACCGGGTCGACTGGCGCACCGGCGAGGACCAGGAGCTGCCGTTCTCGCCGGTCGACGTGCACGACGGTGTGGCGACCTCGTTCGACGACGCCGGCCGCTGGACGCTCGTGGACGCCGCGACCGGCGACGTCATCCGCGACCTCGGCCCGCGGCTCGAGACGGTGAAGCTCGCGCCCGACGGCGACCACGTCTTCGTCGTGCGCTTCGACGACGACGGGTCCCTGGCGAGCGTCGAGCCGACCACGGGCGGGACGTCGGTGGAGCTGCCCGGGTTCACCGGCCTGAGCAGCTGGACCGTCGGCGGCCGGGTCGTCGGGCAGCTCGACGAGGGCCCGGCCACCCTGCGCCGGTGCGACGTCGACGGCACGTGCCAGGACACCCCCCTGCCGTGGGTCGACCAGGAGAACCCGATCGCGCTTCCGGCCGACTACCTGATGGTCGGCTGAGCCCTGATCCACCGATGGGTGGCGTAGCGAGCGTCATCCCAGTGGTGCGATCGCAAGGCGCGGGCGCGACGACGTGCTCGCTCGCCCTCCGAGCGTCCGCAACGCAGCGAGCGCGCCGCTGGGGTGACGCGTAGTAGCCAGCCATCGGTGGATCAGGGCGAAGCTAAGCCATCACCTCGCGCGCGAGCAGCGCCACGTGCAGGGCGAGCACGTTCTCCGGATCGGCCAGGTCGATGTCGACGACCTGGCCGATCCGCTGCAACCGGGCGTAGAGCGCCGGTCGCGAGATGTGGCAGAGCTCGGCGGTGCGCACCTTGTTGCCGCCCGTGCGGCAGTACGCCGCCAGCGTGGTCGTGAGCTGCTCACCGGTTCGGGCGTCGTGGGCCAGGAGAGTGCCGAGCTCGCGCTCGACGTACTGCTGCACGCGGGGGTCGTGGCGCAGCAGGTGGAGCAGGCCGCGCAGCCGCAGGTCGTAGAGGCGCACCGCCCGCGGCGGGTCGGTGGGCGCCGCCGAGTCGGCGACGACGAGCGCCTCGCGCACGCTACCGCCGGACCCGGCGACGTCGTCGACGGCCGAGCCGACGCCGAGGACCAGCCGCGCGCCGGTGCGGGCCAGCCGCTCGACCAGCCGGTCGGTGAGGACGTCGACGGCGCCAGCGGCGTGCGCGACCAGCGCGACCACCCGCTCGTCGTCGACGGGTCCGACCAGGCCGCTGGTACGTCGTACCCGCAGCTCGTCGAGCAGGTCCGAGGCCACGCCGCGCAGCTCGTCGGCGCTGCCCGGTCGCGGCAGCCGCACGACCAGCCCGGTGACGTGGCGGCCCTTCCAGCGCAGCCCGAGCGAGGTCAGCCGGGCCGCGAGGTGGGGCACGTCGACGCCGGCGGCGAGCTCGGTCAGCAGGGTGCGGTGGGCCTGGAGCTCGAGGCTCTGGGCGTCGCGGTCGATCAACCGGCCCATCGCAAGCGCGGTCGCGCCGCGCTCGAGGAGCATCCGCTGACGCGCGGTCAGCTCCCCGTCGGCGGCGTCGGCGAGCAGGACCAGGCGGCCGAACCGACCGGGCTCCGGGCCGACGTCGACCGCCGCGTCGGTGCCGAGCATCCGGGCACTGCGCGAGCGCCGCTCCCAGTCCCCGATCACGGCGTCGTGGTCGCGGCCGGCGGCGTTGTAGGCGATCACGTGGTGGACCAGGTTCTCGAAGACCACCGGCCGGTCGGCCATCTCGGCCACCAGGTCGACGACCTGCTGCGGACGGGCGCGGCCGAGGGTGAGCCGGGTGAACGCGCGGTGCGCCTCCTCGGAGGCCTCCAGCTCGGTCATCTGCGCGTTCACGACGATCTGGTGGACCGCCTGCGTGACCGCCACGAACGAGGTCTCCCGGCGGAACGCGATCAGCGGCAGGTCGTGCTCCTCGGCCGCCTCGACGAGGACGTCCGGGAGCCGGTCGGTGTAGCGCCGGCCGAGCTCGATGGCGAGCCCGGCGAGCCCCACCTCGGCGAGCCCCGCGACGTACTGGCGCAGGCCGCGGTCGGTCGACGGCAGCAGGATGCCGGTGTTGAGCAGCAGCTCGTCGCCCTGGAGGAGCGGCGCGATGTCGGCCAGCTCGGCGACGTGCACCCATCGGATCGCCCGCTGCAGGCGCCCCGCGCCGGCCAGCACGACCGGGTCCCCGCGTCGTACCTCTGGCAGGGCCAGTACCTCGGCCAGCGTGGGCAGCATCCGTGTCCTTCCAGTCTGTAAAGTCGTTGGGCGATACCGTGACAGATTGATGCTACTCAGCGGCCGGTCCGGGCGCCTACCTTCGGGCCATGAGCACGATCAGCCACTGGATCGACGGCGCCGCTGTGGCCGTCGCCGACGCCCGCACCCAGCCCGTCTACAACCCCGCCACCGGTGAGGTCACCGGCGAGCTCCAGCTCGCCGACACCGCCCTGGTCGACCGGGCCGTCGCCTCGGCGTCGGCCGCCGCGGCCGCGTGGAGCCGCTCGAGCCTCGCGCGTCGTACCCAGGTGCTGTTCGCGTTCCGCGAGCTGGTCCGCAGCCACGCCGACGAGCTGGCCGCCGCCATCACCGCCGAGCACGGCAAGGTCCTCGACGACGCGGCCGGCGAGGTCGCCCGCGGCCTCGACAACGTCGACTACGCCGTCGGCATCGCCGAGCACCTCAAGGGCAGCTACTCCTCCGAGGTCAGCACCGGCATCGACGTACGCACCGTGCGCGAGGCGCTCGGCGTCGTCGTCGGCATCACGCCCTTCAACTTCCCGGCCATGGTGCCGCTGTGGATGTGCACCACGGCGATCGCGGCCGGCAACGCGTTCATCCTCAAGCCGAGCGAGCGCGACCCCTCGGCGTCCCTCCTGCTCGCCGAGCTGTGGAAGCAGGCCGGCCTGCCGGACGGCGTGTTCACCGTCGTCCAGGGCGACGCCACGGCCGTCCAGTCGCTGATCGACCACGAGGACGTCGCGGCCGTCAGCTTCGTCGGCTCCACCCCGGTCGCGAAGTCCGTCTACGAGTCGGGCACCCGCGCCGGCAAGCGGGTCCAGGCCCTCGGCGGCGCCAAGAACCACATGGTCGTCCTGCCCGACGCCGACCTCGGCATGGCGGCGGACGCGGCCGTGTCGGCGGCGTACGGATCCGCGGGCGAGCGCTGCATGGCGGTCTCCGTGCTGGTCGCGGTCGGCGACGTCGCCGACCAGCTGATCAAGGAGATCACCGTCCGCGCCAACGACATCGTGATCGGCGACGGCACCATCGCGGGCACCGGGATGGGCCCGCTCATCACCGAGGCGCACCGCGACCGGGTGGCCGGGTACGTCGACGCCGGCTCCGCCGCCGGCGCGACCGTCGTCCTCGACGGCCGGCAGTCCGAGCTCCCGGCGTCCGGCTTCTTCCTCGGCCCCTCGCTGATCGACCACGTGTCGGAGGACATGTCGGTCTACCGCGACGAGATCTTCGGCCCGGTGCTGTCGGTCGTGCGGGTCGACACCTTCGACGAGGCGATCGCGCTGATCAACCGCAACGAGTACGCCAACGGCGTCGCGCTGTTCACCCGCGACGGCGGCGCGGCCCGCCAGTTCGAGCGCGACATCGAGGTCGGCATGGTCGGCGTCAACGTGCCGATCCCCGTCCCCGTCGCGCACCACTCGTTCGGCGGCTGGAAGAACTCGCTGTTCGGCTCGCACCACATGTACGGCCCCGAGGGCCTGGCGTTCTTCACCCGCGCCAAGGTCGTCACCTCCCGCTGGCCCGACCCGGCGACCTCGACGGTCGACCTCGGCTTCCCGCGGAACCGGTGACCACGATGACCCTCCTCGACCCCGCCACCAGCTCGTCGGCCGACTCGCCGGCCGACTCCCTCGCCGCGAGCGTCGTCGCCGACGACCGCGCGCACGTCTTCCACTCCTGGTCCGCGCAGGACAGGATCAGCCCGCTCCCGGTCGCCGGCGGCGAGGGGTCGCGGTTCTGGGACTACGAGGGCCGCAAGTACCTCGACTTCTCCTCGCAGCTGGTCAACCTCAACCTCGGCTACCAGCACCCCGCACTGGTGGCGGCCATCCAGGAGCAGGCCGCCCGGCTGTGCATGGTGCAGCCGGCGTTCGCCAACGACGTACGCGGCGAGGCGGCACGGCTGATCGCCGAACGCGCGCCCGGCTCACTGAACCACGTCTTCTTCACCAACGGCGGCGCCGAGGCCAACGAGAACGCCATCCGGATGGCGCGGCTGCACACCGGGAAGCACAAGGTGCTCTCGACGTACCGCAGCTACCACGGCGCGACCGCCGGAGCGATCGCGCTGACCGGCGACCCGCGGCGCTGGCCCTCCGAGCCGTCGATCCCCGGATCGGTGCACTTCTGGGGGCCCTACACCTACCGCTCGGCCTTCCACTCCACCTCGGAGGCCGAGGAGGGCGGGCGTGCCCTCCAGCACCTGGCCGACACGATCATGGTCGAGGGGCCCGCAACCATCGCGGCGATCATCCTCGAGACGGTCGTCGGCACGAACGGCATCCTGGTGCCGCCGCCGGGCTACCTGGCCGGCGTACGCGAGCTGTGCGACCGGCACGGCATCGTGCTCATCGCGGACGAGGTGATGGCGGGCTTCGGGCGCTGCGGCGAGTGGTTCGCGATCGACCACTGGGGCGTCGTACCGGACCTGATCACGTTCGCCAAGGGCGTGAACTCCGGGTACGTGCCGCTGGGCGGCGTGGTGATCTCGGAGTCGATCTTCGACACCTTCCGCGAGCGCGCCTACCCGGGCGGGCTCACCTACTCCGGCCACCCGCTGGCCTGCGCGGCCGCCGTCGCGTCGATCCGCGTCATGTCCGACGGGGTGCTCGACCACGTCACGGCGATGGGTCGCGACGTGATCGGGCCGCGGCTGGCCGAGCTCGCGGAGAAGCACCCCTCGGTCGGCGACGTACGCGGCCTCGGCATGTTCTGGGCGATCGAGCTGGTCCGCGACCGCGCGACCCGCGAGCCGCTCGTCCCCTTCAACGCCGCCGGCCCCGACGCCGAGCCGATGGCCCGGTTCACCGCCGCCTGCAAGGAGCGGGGACTGTGGCCGTTCGTCCACTTCAACCGCACCCACGTCGCCCCTCCGTGCACCACCTCGCGCGAGGAGCTGCTCGAGGGGCTCGCCATCCTCGACCAGGCGCTCACCGTGGCGGACGAGTACTACACCGGCTCCTGAGGTCCGCCGACCCGGCGCGAAGTGCCGCCGAAAACGGGCCGACCCGGCACAAAGTGTCTTTTCGCAAAGACACTTCGCGCCGGGTCGGCGTTGTTTTCAGGACACTTTGTGCCGGGTCGGCGTGGATCAGGAGTCAGTTTCGGCCGGGTCGGCGGGGTCCTCGGGGTCGGTGGCCGGGGTGGGGCCGTCGGCGAGGATTCCGTAGAGGCTGCGGCGGGCCTCGACGAGTACGTCGACCGCGGCCCGGCGCTGGGCGTCGGAGCCGGCGGTGACGATCTGCCAGACCGCGCCCATGACCTGGCCGATCTCGGCCTTCAGGTCGGCATGGCCCTGGTCGGCGGGGCCGGCCTGGGCCTTCTCGCGCGAGCGGTCGAAGGGCGCCCAGACGGCGGCGAGCTCGTCGGCGTGCTCCTCGCACCAGGCCGCGCCCGCGGCGGTGAGCCGCATCGCGCGGCGACCGCGGGCCTCGTCGATCTCGACCAGGTCCTCGTCCTGGAGCTGCTGGACGGTCGGGTAGACCGAGCCGGGGCTCGGCTTCCACACGCCGCCGCTGCGGTCGGTGATCGCCTGGATCACCTGGTAGCCGTTCGGCGACTCCTCGCGCTTGTTGGCGTCGCGGAGCACGTCGAGGATGGCCGAGCGGACGTCGCCGCGGCGTACCCGCGGGCCGCGGCCCGGCTCGGGACGGCCCATGCCGAACAGGCCGGCGAGCCACGGCGGCGGCATGCCCGGTCCGCCCGGACCGAAGCCGGGGCCTCCGTGGCGGCCCCGGCCGCGGCCGGGCTCGCCCCACTCCCAGCCGGCCCAGGCACCGCCCCAGGGCCCGGGGCCGCCGCCGCGGTTGCGGCGCTGGAAGCCCCGGGGCTCGGAGCGACCCCAGGGGTCGCGGTCGTCGTACGGACGTGAGTTCTCGTGGTGGTGTCCCATGGCGGGACCTCCTTCGGTTGCGGGGACCTCGTGAGCCCCGGTTCGGTTCGAGATATCGCGAGAACAGTTCGTGTTCGTATCGCGATATATCGCAACCGTACGCGATGAAGGAGTCCGGTTCAAGGGCTTTCAGCACACGACGGCCACCACCGTCCCGCGTCCGCCCTGGTCGAGGGAGCCGTACGACGACGTCCGCACGACCACGATCCGGGCGATCGTGCCGGTGATCGTCGAGCCCGCACTGGTCACCCTGCTGGTCACGAGGGTGCCCATGTAGCTCGGCACCGTGGCCGGCGGTGCCCCGCTGTTGCCGGGCTTCGCGGCATAGGTGAACGTGCCGCCGCAGCGCGGCGGGTTGCCGGGCGCGGTCGCGAAGCCCTTGAAAGCGCTCGGGGCCAGCCCGCCGCTGAGGCTGTTCACCTGGTTCCAGGAGGGGTCGTAGAACCGCACCGCCGCACCGGTCGTCGTACCGCGGTCGCCCACGACGAACCCACCGCGACTGGGGAACGCGAACAGGATCGTGTCGGCGGCGTCGGTCGAGGCGAGGTAGTACGGGTCCTGCGCGAAGCTCGCCGTGATCGTGCCCGGGCCGAGCGGCTGCGCGACCGAGCCGATGTCGCACGCGGCGGCGCCGGTCGCGTCGGTGAGCCCGGTGCAGGTCTGCGCGCTCGCCCCGCTGCCGAGGGTGAACACGACGCTCCGGCCCGCCAGCACGGGAGCCCCGTCGTCCTCGGTCAGCCGCGCCGACGCATGGGCGGTGCTGCCGTTCAGGATCACCGTGTCGCCGGTGTAGTCGAGCGACGTCTGCTCGCGGGTCACCGTGAAGGTCGTGCTGTCCGTGCTGGGCTGCGTGCTCGCGTCGCCGTCGTAGGTGGCGCCGGCCGTGTAGGCGCCGGCCGCCTCCTGCGGCGTGATCGAGCAGGTCGCCCGGCCGCTCGCGTCGGTCGTCGCGTCGCAGGTCTCGGCGCCCATCGTCAGGTGTACGACGGCGCCCGGGACCGGCGTGCCACCGGTGGTGCGGGTCAGCGTGGCGCCGAGGAGGGCCGGGTCGTGGAAGTCGCCGGTCGTCGCGCCGTCGTACGTCAGCGTGGTCCGGACCCGCTCGACCGTCTGGTCCACCGATCCCGCGCTGCCGTTGAAGCGGTCGTCGCCGGAGGTGTAGGAAGCGGTGACGGTGTGCGTGCCGACGGCGAGGTCGGACGTCGAGACCGAGGTCCGGCCCGAGCCGTCGACGCCCTGGGGTACGCCGATCGGCGAGCCGTCGGCGCTGAACTGGACGGTGCCACCGGGGTTCCCGGCGCCCGGCGCCACCGCCGTGACCTGCGCCGTGAAGGTGACGGACCGCCCGAGCTCGGACGGGTTCGCCGACGACGTGACGCCCGTGTGCGTGTCGGCGGCCTGCACCACCTGGCCACCAGCCAGGGTGCCGTCGCTGCCGAGCGTGTCGGCGTTGACGCTGGTGAAGGTCGCGGTGATCGCGTGCGCGCCGACCGCGAGCGACCCGGTCGCGACGGAGGCGTGCCCGGTCGCGTCGACGGCGACCGGTCCGCCGACGTCGGCGCCGTCCGCCCGGAACTGCACCGACCCGGCCACGGCTCCGCCGGCCTGGCGGGCGACCGCGGCGGTGAAGGTCACCGACTGCCCGAAGCGGGAGGGGTTCACGGAGGAGCCGATCGCCGTGCTGCTGGGGCTGGCCGGCGGTGGGTTGACGTGCTGACCGACGCTCGGCGGGATCGGGCAGGGTCCCGACGGCCCGACCAGGACGGCGTACACGTCGTGATCGCCGACGCTCAGGTCGCTGGTCGTGAACTCGACGTCGTTGTTGTCCTTGGTCAGCTCGGGGAGCAGAACGGCCGTGCCGAGGACGTGCCCCAGGACCGGAAGGCCGTCGAAGAAGGTCACGAGTCCGGACGGCGACGGCGGCACGTCCTCGGGAAGCCGGGCCGCGGCGAAGAACCGGAAGGTGGCCGGCTCGCCGTACGTGCTCGGGTTGGTCCTGGCCTGCAGGGTGCAGTCGGTGGTGGGTCCACTGGCCGACGCCGGCGGGGACAGCGGGCCGGTGACGAGGGCGCCGCCGAGGAGCAGCGCGAGCAGGATCCTGATCGGGGAGAGCAGCCGGTTCGGGGACATGTCTCGATGGTCGGCCGGGTCGCGGGGACCCGGAATGGTCAGGACGGACTAGGCGCCGCGCGCGTGCTTGTAACTAAGTGTTACAGCGCCGATTTGGGGCCAATGGGGCGCAAGTGGTGGATAACCGTGCCGTAACACTTAGTTACAAGGGGCCGCCGCATCACCGCGCCAGCCACGCCGCGTACGACGTGAACGAGCTCGGCCGGCCGAGGAAGTCCGCGACCAGGTCGGCCGCGTCGCCGGAACCGCCGGGCACGAGGACGGCGTCGCGGTAGCGCCGCGCAGTGTCGATGGCGGCGGGGCTGAACAGGTCGCCTGTGCCGTCGGGGTCGAAGGCGCTGAACATGTCCTTCGCGATCACCAGCGACCACATGTAGGTGTAGTAGCCCGAGCTGTAGCCGCCGAGGTGGCCGAAGCTGGCGAACATGTGGGTGCCGGGCAGGTACGGCAGGGCGGCGTACCTCGCCTGGAGCTGGATCATCCGGTCGGTGAGGTCGGGAGCGTCCGCGCCGTGCACGCGGTCGGCGTGGAACCAGTACGACATGGCGGCGTAGAACATCTGGGTGCGGGCGTAGATGCCCTTGCCGTAGTCGTCGGCGGCGCGCATCGCGGCGACCAGGTCGGCGGGGATCGGGTCGCCGGCGGCGTCAGTCGCGAAGGTGCGCAGCACGTCGGCGTGCCAGGCCCACTCCTCGAGCATCTGGCTCGGCGCCTCGACGAAGTCCCACTCGGTGGCGACGCCGGCGAAGCGGAACCAGTCGCCGTGACCGCCGAGGACGTGGTGCAGCAGGTGGCCGAACTCGTGGAACAGCGTGACGACGTGGTCGTGCTCCATCAGCCCGCGCGCGAAGTTGCACACCAGCACGCCTTCCGGCAGCTGCTCGCCGCGCACGCCGTCGGTCAGCGTGAACTGTGCGGCGTGCTTGTACTTGCCCTCGCGGGGGTGCAGGTCGAGGTGGATCCGCCCGATCCGGGTTTCGAGGCTCGTCGCTGGCGCTCCTCGCACCTCAACCTCCGGGGATGCGGTGCGGAAGACGTCGTACGCCGTGACGTCCTCGTGCCACACGGGTACGTCGACCTGCTCGTAGCGCAGGCCGAACAGCCGCCCGGTGACGGCCAGCAGCCCGTCGCGCACCTTGGCGAAGTCGAAGTAGGTGCGCACCCGCTGGGAGTCGACGTCGTACCTCTCGGCGCGGACCAGCTCGGCGTAGTGGTTGTAGTCGTAGCCGGGGACCTCGGTCGCGTCGGGGAAGTCGCGGCGATAGCGCTCGAGCAGCTGGGCGAGGTCGCGGCGCATCGGCTCCTCGGCGGCCTCGACGATCCGCTCGATGAACGCGGGGATGGCGGGGCCGTCACCGATCATCTTCACGTCGGCGTCGTACGACGGCCAGTCGGCGTACCCGACGGTCGTGGCGAGCTCGTGGCGCAGCGTGAACAGCTCGGTCAGCAGCGGTTCGGTGGTCGGCCAGCCGCGGTCGAGGAAGGCGATGGTCACCTCCCGGCGCACGTCCTGGTCGCGGGCGAACATCCGCACCGGCACCGAGTCGGGATAGTCGGTGGTGACGGTGACCATGCCCTCGTCGTCGACGGGGTGGGCGGCCAGCCAGTCGTCGGGCATGCCGGCGAGGTCCTCGGGCGTGACCCGCACGGTGCGGACGTCGTCGCGGATCACCCGGCTGAACTCCTGGTCGAGCTCGGTGATCCGCTCGCGGACCTCGGCGATCCGGGCCCGAGTGGCCTCGTCCTTGTCGACGCCGGAGCGGCGGAAGTCGTCGCGCACCTTCGCCAGCACTCGCGCGGCCAGCGGGTCGTGGGCGACCGCTGCGTCGTCGATCGCCGCGAACACGTCGTACAGCTCGCGGTCCAGGCCCCAGGCGGTGCCGATCCGCTGCGCCTCCTGCTCGGCGGCGTCGGCGAGGTCGCGCACCTCGCCTGCAGGGTGCACGTTGCCGAGAAGCGATCCCGCGGCGGCCGCGTTGCCGAGGTGGCCCGCGGCCCGGTCCCACTGGCGCAGTACGGCGACCGGGTCGGTCGGCGGGTCCGCCCGGAGCGCGTCGACCAGCTCGGCCGCCCGCGCCAGCTCCGACTCGGTGCGTGCCCGGAACCACGCGGGCCAGTCGGCGGCGGACGTGGGCAGGGCGAGGGGAGCCGGCGTCATGACGCCAGCCTAGGGAAGCACTGATCAATGGCGCCGTCGCGAGCGTCGCGAGGCGCGCGCGATGGCAAGGCGCAGGCGCGAAGTCATGCTGGGCGCACGTCGAGCGTCTGCAACGCAGCCAGCGTGCGTGGATCGCGGCGCGTAGCAGGCGGGATTGATCAGTGCTTCCCTAGGGAACCCACCGGGGCGCTCGTGGCGAGCTGTGCCGAGCTGTGGAGACCTGTGGCGAGCTGTGGCGGTACCGGGGAGGTCGTGCGGGCTTCTCGTGGACCGGCTGTGGATCGCCGACGAGCAGAGTTCTGGTCATCACCACCACCGCTGCTCACGACGAGCACGACCCCCACAGGAGAAGCCCCGCCATGCGCATGTCCCGCAAGATCCTCGTCCCGCTCGCCACCCTGTCCGCCGCCGGCGCGATCGCCGTGGGCTCCGGCGCGACGTTCACGTCGCAGTCGGGCAACACGATCAGCGCGGTGACCTCGGGCACCCTGGCGCAGGCGAACTCCAAGGACGGCGGCGCGATCTTCGACCTGACCGGTCTCAAGCCGGGCGACACCCTGACCGGCACCCTGTCGCTGACCAACACCGGCAGCCTGCCGGCGTCGTTCAGCCTGACCGAGACGTCCTCGACCAACGGGTTCACCGGCGACAACCTGACCCTGGCCATCACGAACACCACGACCGGCGCGACCGTCTACAACGGCACCTTCGGCGGCCTGGTCGACGGCGCGAAGACCGACATCGGCGTGATCCAGCCGAGCGCGGTCGACACCTTCCGGTTCACCGTGAAGCTCGCCGCCACCGCGCCGAACGCCGACCAGGGCAAGGCCGCCTCGGCCGCCTACCAGTGGGACTCGGTCCAGCTCAACGGCGACAGCTACACCAACTGACCATGACCGCCACCCGTCGCGTCGCCAACGGCGCCGCCACCCTGGCGCTCGTCGCCGTCGCGCTCGCCGCGGTCGCCTTCGTGCTGCCGTCGGGCCTCGGGTTCCAGCGCTACGTCATCACGGGCGGCTCGATGACCGGGACGTACGACAAGGGCTCGGTGGTCTTCGAGCGCGAGGTCGCGGCGGCCGACCTGGAGGTCGGCGACGTCATCACCTACCAGCCGCCGGCCGCCTCGGGCGTCACCACGCTGGTGACCCACCGGATCATCCGGATCACCCGGGACGACCAGGGCAGGCAGGTGCTGCGCACCCAGGGCGACGCCAACCCGGACCCCGACCCGTGGCGGTTCTCGCTCACCTCGCAGCAGCAGCCGGTGGTCGCGTTCTCGGTGCCATACGTCGGGTACGCGCTGATCGCGCTCGCCGACCGGGACACCCGGATGCTCGTGATCGGCGTACCGGCGGGACTGGTCGCCCTGCTCAGCCTCGGGCAGCTCGTCGCTGCCCTCCGCTCTCGTCCGGACTCGACGCTGGGGGGCCGAGTCCGGACGGCCTGACGGCCACGGCCGTCGACTGGGGACAGCCGGGTCCGCGTCTGTGGGAACGCGGGCCCGGCGCCCCTCGTTTTGTGGAGATCGCGTGACCTGTCCGTGGATCTCCCGTGGCGTCGTCCTCCCTAGCGTTGAGGACGAGCCTCACCCCGTAGCCCGACCCGTCACGAAGGACGCCCCATGCGACTCCCGACCGCCCTGCGACTGGCCGTCCTCGGCCTGCTCGGCGCGTGGCTGGTCCTGGCGTCCACGACGTCCTCGGACGCGACCTTCGTGCGCTCGACGACGAACACCGCGACAGTGCGGGCCGCGGACGACTGGACGCCTCCGGCTGTCAGCCTCGCCTCGCCGGGGACGCCGGTGCAGGGCACCGTGACGCTGAGCGCGACGGTCACCGACGCGGAGTCGGCGATCACCTCCGTCGTCTTCCAGTACCTCGCGCCGGGCGCGAGCACCTGGACCACGGCCTGCACGACCGCCGCCGCGCCGTACACCTGCGCCTGGAACACCCGCGCCAGTGCCGACGGCGGCTACGACCTGCGGGTCCGCGCGGTCAACGGGGCCGGCTACTCGTCCGTCTCGGACGTCGTCAGCACGACCGTCGCCAACAACGTCCTCGTCGTGCTCGGCGACCCCGGAGACGTCGTGCGCGGCAGCGTCGCGCTCAGGTCCACCGTCTACAACGGCGGCCTGCTGCCGTGGCTGGTCACGGTCCAGTACACGACCAACGGCGGCACCAGCTGGAAGACGCTGTGCAGCGGGCTGAGCGCGCCGTTCACCTGCACCTGGTCGACGACCGGCTTCGCCAACGACTCCTTCGACCTGCGGGCCGTCGCCACCTCGGGGCTGTCCTCGGCCACCTCGGCCGTCGTCAGCGACGTGCTCGTCGACAACGCCGCGCCCACGGTCGCGATGGTCGACCCCGGCACTCCCCTCAGCGGTACGGCGACCTTCGCCGCCACCGCGAGCGACGCGGGCTCGGGCGTGCAGCAGGTCGTGCTGCAGTACGCCCCGGCCGGCGGCGGCTTCCAGAGCCTGTGCGTGCTGACGGTGGACCCCTGGTCCTGCCGCTTCGCGACGACCTCGCTGGCCGACGGCAGCTACGCCTTCCGGGCGGTGGCGACCGACGTGGCCGGCAACATCGCGACCTCCGCGGCCGTGACCGGCCGGGTCGTCGACAACACCGTCTCCTCGGTGTCCCTCGACGACCCGGGCGCCTTCCTGTCCGGCCGGGCGACGATCACGGCCCAGGGCAGCTCGACCGCGGGCGTGACCTCGGTCCGGGTCCAGTACGCCGCGACCGGGACGTCCACCTGGACCGACATCTGCACCGCCGCCGCGGCGCCGTACTCCTGCGCCTGGGACACCACCGCGGTCCCGAACGGCTCCTACGACCTGCGCGCCGTGCTGACCGACGGCCGGGGCGCGACGGTCACCTCGGCGGTGCTCAGCGCTCGCAAGGTGGACAACAGCCGGCTCCGCGCCGTCGACGTGCAGAGCGCCAACGGCGAGGGCACCGCCGGCCGGGTCGACGCCGGCGACACGCTGACCCTGACCTACAGCGACGTCGTCGCCCCCGGCACCATCAGCGCCGGGTGGACCGGCGCCGCCCTTCCGGTGACCCTGCGGCTGCGCGACGGCAACCTGCTCGGCGGCACCAGCAAGAGCGACGCGATCGACGTGCTCCGCAACGGCTCCACCGTGCAGCTCGGCTCGGTCGGACTGCGCGAGGACTACGTCAAGGGACGCAAGACCGCGCTGTTCAACGCCACGATGACCACGACCACACTCACCGTGGACGGGGTGGACCGCACGGTCGTGACGATCACCGTCGGGTCGCTGGCGAGCGGCAACGGCCTGCGCACCGTGACGACGCCCTCGACGATGGTGTGGACGCCGTCGACGGCGGTGCTGGCCACGACCGGCGGTGCCTGCGCGGCGACCCCGGTCTCCGAGTCCGGCACAGCCGACCGGGAGTTCTGATGGGTGCACCCACCCGTGGCTCGTGGACGGCGGCGGCGCTCACCGCGGCGCTCGGCCTCGGCCAGGCGTGGTGGGCGCTCGGCGGCGACCACGTCGCGACGAGCGCGCTGGTCCTCGCCCCGCTCAGCCTGCTCGCCGCGGCCGCGCTGGCCCGGGTCAACTGCCTCGAGACGCGGCTGGCCGTGGTCCTCGTCGTGGGCGCACCGCTGCTGCTCACCGCCCTCGCGCTCACCATCGGGCTGCCGGGGCAGCCGCGGCACGGCCTCGACCCGGCCGCGCTCGTCGGCATGGCGGTGCCGCTCGCGGTGCTGGCCGCGATCGACGCCGACCGCCGGATCCGCACCCACCGGGCACGGGTGGCCGGTTCGCGCGACGACGACCCCTATGCTCGGTGAGGTGCCTGTGCGCCTGCTGATCGTCGAGGACGACGACGCCATCGCCGCCCCGCTCGTGCGCGCGGTCCAGCGCGAGGGGTACGACGTCGACCGGGTCGCGGCCGGCCGGCCGGCGATCGACCGGGTCGCCGGCGGCGGCATCGACCTGCTGCTCCTCGACCTCGGCCTGCCCGACATGGACGGTCTCGACGTGTGCCGTCAGGTCCGGGCCGACGGCTTCGAGGGCGGCATCGTCATCCTCACCGCGCGGGCCGGTGAGCTCGACCGGGTCGTGGGCCTCGACGTCGGCGCCGACGACTACCTGGCCAAGCCGTTCAGCCTCTCCGAGCTGCTCGCGCGGGTGCGGGCCCTGCTGCGCCGCTCACACCGGCCCGCGGTGGTAGCCGACCCCGACGTGATCGCGACGCCCGCCCCCGGCCCCGCACCCACTGCGCCGGCCGCGGAGACCTTCCGACTCGACCGGGACGCCCGCCGCGCCTGGGTCGGCGGGAGCGAGCTGTCCCTGACCGCCAAGGAGTTCGACGTCCTCGCCCTGCTCGACGATCGCCGCGGCGCCGTGGTCACCCGTGAGGACCTGATGGCCCGGGTCTGGGACGAGAACTGGTTCGGGTCGACCAAGACCCTCGACACCACGGTCGGCCGGCTGCGCCAGAAGCTGGTCGACGGCGACGCCCCGATCCGGCTCGACACCGTGCGGGGCGTCGGGTTCCGGTTGGAGGAGGACTGAGCACCGATGCGTGACCGGCTGGTCCTCGCGTTCGTTGGCCTCACGATCGCCGTGATCGGCCTGTACGGCGTACCGCGGGCCTACTTCCTCGCCGACCTGGTCCGCGACCAGGCCCGCAGCGGCCTGACCGGCAGCGCGGCGGTGCTCGAGGACCTGGTCGCCGAGAGGACGCGCGGCGGCGGCGAGGTCGACGAGGACCTGCTCCGCGGGGGACTGGTGGCCGCCGACCGGGTCGAGCTGGACCGGCCGTCGGGGACGCCGATCGTGGTGGGCGACCCCGCGACCGACGCCGAGGACGTCACGGTGACGCGGCAGCTCGCCGACGGCAGCACCCTGCGGTTGAGCGTCACCGGCGATTCGATCGGCGCGAGCATCCGCGAAGCCCTGCTGCCCCTGGTCGTCCTCGGCCTGGCGCTGGCACTCGCCGCGGGGGTGCTGGGCGTGCTCATCGCCCGCCGCCTCTCGCGCCCCTTCCAGGACCTCGCCGGGTTCTCCCGCGACCTGGGGAACGGCCGGTTCGACATCGACGTGCCGACGTACGCCGTCCCGGAGGCCGACGCGATCGGCACCTCCCTGCGCGGCGCGGCCACCCGGCTCGACGACCTGGTTCGCCGGGAGCGCGAGTTCGCCGCCAACGCCTCCCACCAGCTGCGTACGCCGATCACCGCCCTTCGCCTCAACCTCGAGGACCTGACCCTGTGGCCGGAGACCGACCCCGCGGTCGCCGTCGAGCTGGAGCGCGGGCTCGGCGAGCTCGACCGGCTCAGCGGCTCGATCGACCAGCTGCTCGACCTGGCCCGCGGCCGCCGGATCGAGGCGCAGCAGGTGGTCGACCTCGTCGCCGTGGTGGAGGCGAGCGCGGCACGCTGGTCGCGGCGGCTGGCCGCGGAGTCGCGGGAGCTGGTCACCGGGCAGGTCGGGCGACGCTCGCGGACCCGGGTGCCGATCGGGCCGCTGGAGCAGGTGCTCGACGTCCTCATCGACAACGCCCGCAAGCACGGCCGCGGCACGATCAGCGTCGAGGTCCGCGACGCCGGCACCCACCTGGAGGTCGTCGTCGGCGACGAGGGCACCCCGCAGCTGGGCCCCGAGGTGTTCCGGCGCGGGGTGAGCAGCGGGACCGGCGGCTCCGAGGGGATCGGCCTGGCCGTCGCAGCGGAGCTCGCCGAGGTGTGCGGCGGCCACCTGTCGCTCGACCCGGCCTCGCCCACCACGCGGTTCGTGCTGTGGATCCCGCCGCGCGACCGGACCGTCACCCGGCCAGCTGTCCCCGCTTCCTGAGCAGGAAGGCGCGCTCGGCCTGGTTGTCGCACACGGCCAGCGCGGCGTCGTACTGCTCCCGGGCGGCGGCGCTGCGACCGAGCCGGCGCAGCAGCTCGGCGCGGGTGGCGTGCCAGGCGTGGTAGCCGTCGAGCGGCAGCCGCTCGACGATCGCGAGCGCGACCTCGGGGCCGTCGAGCTCGGCGACGGCGACCGCCCGGTTGAGCGCGACGATCGGCGACGGGTCGATGCGGGCGAGCTGGTCGTAGAGCGCGACCACCTGGGACCAGTCGGTCGCGGCGGCGGTCGGGGCGTCGGTGTGGACGGCGTTCACCGCGGCCAGGATCTGGTAGCGCCCAGGCCGGTTGGCCGCCAGGCAGGCCCGGACCAGGTCGTGGCCCTCCGCGATCAGCGCCCGGTCCCAGCCGCCGCGGTCCTGCTCCTCCAGCGGGACCAGCTCGCCGCCCCGGACCCGGGCCGTACGACGGGCCTCGGTGAGCAGCAGCATCGCCAGCAGGCCGGTGGCCTCGAGGTCGGTGGGCAGCAGCTGGTGGAGGATCCGCGCCAGCCGGATCGCCTCGCCGGTGAGCTCCGAGCGGACCGGGTCGCCGTCGCCGGAGGAGAGGTAGCCCTCGTTGAAGATCAGCAGCAGCACCGCGAGCACGGCCCCGACCCGCGAGGGCAGGTCCTCGTCCTCCGGCACCCGGTAGGGGATGTTCGCGCCCTTGATCTTGGCCTTGGCGCGGGTGATCCGCTGCGCCATCGTCGTCTCCTGGACGAGGAAGGCGCTGGCGATCTCGGCGACGGTCAGGCCGCCGAGCAGGCGCAGGGTGAGCGCGATCCGTGCCTCCGGTGCGAGCGCCGGGTGGCAGCAGGTGAAGATCAGCCGGAGCCGGTCGTCCTCGATGACGCCGGTCGGCTCGTGGGGTGTGTCGTCCTCGATCATGACGGCTGCCTGGTGCTTGCCATCGCGGAGCTTCTCGCGGCGGATGCGGTCGATCGCCCGGTTGCCGGCGGTGGTGGTGAGCCACGCGCCGGGATTGGGCGGCACGCCGTCCGCCGGCCACTTCTCGAGTGCGGTGACGAGCGCTTCCCCGGCTGCGTCCTCGGCGAGGTCGATGTCGCCGAAGCGGCGGACCAGGGAGGCGATCAGCCGGCCGTACTCGTCGCGGAAGATCCGTTCGACGGCCGCGCGGGGATCTCGTGACGGTCGCTGCGCGACCTCCTCGATCTCCGCGTTCATTCGGCCTGGAAGGGACGGACCTCGACCTTGCCCTGGCAGGCCTTGGACCCGGCGGCGGCGTACCGCATGGCGGTGTCGTGGTCGGGGACGTCGATGATCCAGAAGCCGCCGATGTGCTCCTTGGTCTCGAGGTAGGGGCCGTCGGTGACGACCGGGGCGTCGCCGGTGCCGTCGACGACGGACGCGGAGGTGACGGTCTCGAGCCCACCGCCGAACACCCAGACCCCGTCGGCCTGCAGCCCCTGGTTGAACCGGTCGGTGTCGGCGAACATCTGCTGCATCTGGTCCGGGGTGATCTGCTCGTAGTCGTCCTCGTTGCCGTGCACGGACAGCAGGTACTGCGTCATGGGGATCTCCTGGTCTCGGTCGGTGCGGGACGGCCCCGATGGCCGCCACCCACCCCCTCCACGAACGAGGGATGCTCGATACGACAGCCTCGCAACGATTTCTCTCTCAGGCCAGTTCCCCCTCAGGCCAGCCGCTCGGTCAGGTGGACCTCGACGGAGTCGCCGGCGCGCTTGCCCGACTCGACCCGCAGCGCGTTGGCGACCGGAAGCTTGTGGGTGCCGTCGCCGAGCGCCATGAAGGAGGTCTCGAAGGGCGTGCCGTCGACGGTGCCGCGGACCTTGACCCGGCCGCGGGTGCCGAACCGGTCGACCGACTCGGGCCAGATCACGTAGGTCCAGCCGCCCTTGGCGTCGCTCTCGCGCAGTGTCTCGGTGAAGGTGATGTCGAGCGGTCCGACGCCGCCCTGCTCTGGTGTGGTCATGGTGGTGTCGACCGTCGCGGCGGTGCCGATTCATCGGCGCGGGCCCACGCTCCGTAGCCTGCTCCCGTGGGAATCCGCGGGATGCTGGCCGACACCCGGCCGCTGCAGAACCCGCACTTCCGGCGGCTGTGGTCGGCCAACATCATCACCGTCGTCGGTGCCCAGCTCACGGTGGTGGCGGTGCCGGCCCAGATCTACGCCGACACCGGCTCGTCGGCGTACGTCGGCCTGACCGGTGTCTTCGGCCTGGTCCCGCTCGTGGTGTTCGGCCTGTGGGGCGGCGCGCTGGCCGACCACTTCGACCGGCGCACGATGCTGCTCGTCACGACCTGCGGGCTGATCGGCACCGCGGCGCTGTTCTGGGTGCAGGCGGCGCTGGGGATGAGCAATGTGTGGCTGCTGCTCGGGCTGTTCTCGGTGCAGCAGGCGTTCTTCGCCGTCAACCAGCCGACCCGCTCGGCGGTGCTGCCACGGCTGCTCGACGCCGAGGCGCTGCCGGCGGCCAACTCGCTCAACATGACCGTGATGCAGGCCGGCGCCATCGGCGGCCCCCTGATCGCGGGCATCCTGATCCCTTTCACCGGCTTCGCGTGGCTGTACGCCGGCGACGCGGTCTCCCTGCTCGCGACCCTGTGGGCGGTGGTCCGGCTGCCCGCCCTGCCGATCGAGGGGATCGCCACCGGGACACCCGGGCTGCGCTCGGTCATCGAGGGCATCGCCTACCTGCGCGGCCAGCCGGTGCTGATGATGTCCTTCGTCGTCGACATCATCGCGATGGTCTTCGGCATGCCCCGGGCGCTGTTCCCGGAGATCGCCCACGAGAGCTTCCTCGGCCCCGACGAGGGCGGCCTCGCCTTCGCGCTGCTGTTCGCCGGCATCCCCGCGGGTGCGGTGCTGGGCGGCGTCTTCTCCGGGTGGGTGTCGCGGATCTCGGCGCAGGGCCGGGCGGTCGTGTGGTGCATCGTCGTGTGGGGCCTGGCGATGGTCGGCTTCGGCCTCGCGGTGCTCGGCGCGGACGCGACCCCCGGGGCCGCCCGCGGGTGGCTCGTGGTCGCCGTCCTCATGCTCGTCGTCGGCGGCGCCGCCGACATGGCCTCGGCCGCCTTCCGCACCTCGATGCTGCAGACCGCGGCCGCCGACGAGGTCCGCGGACGGCTGCAGGGCATCTTCGTCGTGGTCGTCGCCGGCGGCCCGCGGATCGCCGACGTCGCGCACGGCGCCACCGCCGCCATGGTCGGTACGGCGACCGCGGCAGCGGGCGGCGGCGTGCTGGTGGTCGTGCTGGTGGTCGTGGCGGCGCTCGCCGTGCCGACGTTCGTGCGCTACCGGGTGGTCTCCCCCGCGCCGCGCCCCTGACGCCCAGCCAGGGCCGAGCGCGCCTTCCTGGCCCGGACCGCTTCCAGTGGCGGCTCCACGAACGCCACCATGTCCGGCACGATGTCGACCAGCTGCTCGACCCGGCCCTCGTCGATCTCGTGGTAGAGCATCGTCGACAGCGCTCCCACGATGCCGCTGAAGAGCTGCTCGCTGACCTCGTCGGACAGCTCGTCGAGCAGCGTACGGAAGCCGGCCACCACCTCGAAGTGGCGGCGACGCGCCACGTCGCCGGCGGCCCAGACCTCCATGATGCACAGGGTGGCGAACGCCGGGCTGCGGGCGACGGCCTCGGCCAGCGCCGTCAGTCCCCTGACCACGCGCTCGTGCCAGGTCCCGTCCGGTCCGATCGCCTCGCCCACGTCGTTCATCAACACCGCGACGCCCGTCTCGTAGGCCGCCGAGAACGCGTCGGCCTTGTCGGCGAAGAGCTCGTAGAACGTCTTTCGCGAGACCCCGGCGCGCTGGATGATGTCGGCCACCGAGGTGTCGACATACCCGCGCTCGGCCATGCACAGCGCCGTGGCCGAGAGCAGGCGGCGCCGCTGGTCCTCGCGAACCTGCTCCGGCGTCAGACCGTGTCTCCCGGTCGGCAGTTGATCGGCCCCCATGGGCCGATCATACGAACGACGACCGGTCCCGACCCGGGACCTTGGTCCCAGGCGCGGGACAGGGTCGCCGCAACTCTCGGTGCAACTCCAGTTTACGAGATGCCTTGTTGACCTTGCCGGCGGGCAGGTGACCTGCAACACTTCCGAGAAACAGCAACGTTTATACCCCCGAGAGGAACATTGATGTTTATCGCTTCACCCCGCCGGCTCGCCGCGGTCACCGCCGGCGGACTGGCCTCGGCCGCGCTGACCGTCGCGTCCTTCGGCGCCCCTGCGCAGGCCGCGGACAGCGTGATCACGATCGACAAGACGTTCAACTACGAGTGTGAGCCGATCATCACTCTCGGTTCGGACTCCGCGAGCCTCGGCCAGCACCCCATCGAGGTTCGCGCGCAGTCCACCATTCCTTCGGTGGCCTACGCGGGCCAGACGCTCGCCGCCACGCCCACCACCATCACCCTGCACATGTCGGACAACCTGTGGCTGGCCAACAAGGCGCTGACGCACGTCGCGAACGCCGTCGACGGGTCCTCGACCGACTCCACGCTCGGCCTGTCGCTGGACGGCGCCGCACCGAACTGGGTGCCGATCGACGGGCTCAGCGTCAAGGACGCTCCCATCCCGGTAGGAGCGGAGAACGATGTCACGCCGCCGACCCCGTGGCTGATCCCCACGGCGGGCATGGTTCGCGCCGTCGCGATCCCGGCAGACGCTGCCGGCAAGGACATCACCCTGCACATGCCGCAGCAGTTCACCGCCCAGGCTCTGATCAAGGGCGGCTGGGTCTACGGCGACAACATGGAGCCGGAGTACGTCAACGTGTCGACTGACATGACCTGCGTGATCGACCAGGCCGACGACACGCTGCTCGACAACCCCGTCCCGATCGAGGAGCCGACGGCGACGACCCTGAGCGCCAGCGCCACTCCTGCGGCCTACGGCGCGTCCTCGACGGTCGCCGTGAACGTGTCCGGCGGCGCCACCGGTCCGGTCGAGGTCCTCGAGGGCAACACGGTCCTGGCACGCGGCACCGTCACCAACGGCGCCGGCTCGGTCAAGCTCCCGGCGACTCTCGCCGCCGGCACCCACAACCTGACCGTGCGCTACCCCGAGGCGTGGGGCTTCCTGCCCAGCACCGGCAGCACCAGCGTCACGGTCAGCAAGGCCTCGGCGTCCATCGCGTCGGCGAAGGTCACCCCGAAGAAGGTCAAGGCCAAGAAGAAGGCTCCGAAGGTGACCGTCAGTGTCGCCGCCCCGGCCGGCGCGACCGGCGCCGTCACGGTCACCCTCAAGGGCAAGACCGTCGGCACCGGCGCCGTCGTCAACGGCACGGCCACGATCAAGCTGAAGAAGTTCAAGAAGGCCGGCAAGCAGACGCTGACCGTCGCCTACGCCGGTGACGCCAACGTCAGCGGCGCGACCACGACCGTCAAGGTCAAGGTCGTCAAGTAGTCCACCCAGAACGAGACCCCGGTGGGGGCGTCGCAGGACGCCCCCACCGGGTTTCGCCTTTTCGTCCAGAGGCCCATGACGACGACCACCACCTCCCGGCCCACGCCCGGACGGCTGCTCTCCGTACTGCTGAGCCTGCTGATCGTCGCCCTGCTCGCCTGGCTCGGCTGGCAGCTGTGGGGGACCAACGTCGTCGCCGAGCACCGTCAGCGCGAGGTCGTCGGGGCCCTCCAGGAGGACTGGGGCGATCGCCAGGGCGACGCGACCGACGATCCGCTGCGGCTGGGCGACGGCTTCGCGGTGCTGCGGATCCCCCGTTTCGGTGCGGACTTCGAGGTCCCGGTCATCCAGGGTGTCAGCGAGGACGACCTCGCCTCGGGGGTCGGGCACTTCTCCGACACCGCGCGGCCCGGCCAGGTCGGCAACTTCGCCGTCGCGGGCCACCGGGTGACCCGTGGGCAGCCCTTCGCGGACTTCCCCTCACTCCGCGTGGGTGACGAGGTCACGGTGGAGACCCGGACCCACCTGTACACCTACGTGCTCGACGACGGCGGTACCGACATCGAGGTGCCGGCGAGCGACACCACCGTGATCCGCCCGGTGCCCGGTCGTCCGAGCGCGGTCCCGAAGCGGGCGCTGATCACGCTGGTGACCTGCGCGGACCTGACCACGACCGAGGACCGCTCGATCGTCCACGGGCACCTGGTCGCGAGCACTCACCTCTGACCCCGGCCCTGGGAGGGCTGGGAGGAGCCGGCCGGGATCAGAGGGAGACGGAGTCGCTGACCAGCCAGGTGCCCTTGACGCGGGTCATGGTCAGCACCGTGCGGATCTCGATCGGGTCGAGGTTCTTGCCCTCCCCGGTCCGCTCCTGGTCGACGAAGAGCAGCACCCGCACCGTCGAGGTGGAGCACTCCTCGCCGCACTCGACGACAGCGACATCGCGCACGGTCGCGGTCACGACCAGCTGACGCTGCTCGGCGAGCGACACCACGGTGGGGACGACCTCGGCGAACTCCTTGGCGAAGCCCGGCGTCATCCGTCCCTGGGCGGCCTCGAGGTCCGCGGCGACGGTGGCATGCGCGTAGCTGAGGATGTCCTCCGCTGCGGTCGCGGCCGCGGAGGCCGCTGTCTCCTGCGCGGCTGCCTGGTCCGCGGCACGGGCGTCGCGGTCAGCACGCTCGAGGGTGGCGACCGTGCCGAAGGCCGCACCGGCGACGCTGGCCGCCAGCAACGGAGCCAGCCAGCGCCAGCTCCGCCGCGGGACCCGCGGCCCCCGACGCTCCGAGCGCGCCGCAGGAGCGACGAGGACGGGCTCGGCCTCCGGCGCGGTCTCCGCGGTCCGTACGCCGACGGCCTGGCCCGCCGGCTGACCCGCGACGCGGGGACGGCGCCGGGGTGCGGCGCTGGATCGCCGTGGCTGCCGGATGCTCACTCGTCGCCCGCCTCGTCGGTCGCCGCGGCCGCCTCGACGGCGCGGAAGTCGTCGACCAGCCAACGGCCCTTCTCCCGGACCAACGACACCTCCCAGCGCAACCGCGGCGGGTTCGTCAGCAGCCCTGCCGGCGTCGTCTCGGCGTCGACGGCCACCAGCACCTGGGCGGAGTCGGAGTCGATGCTGTCGACGGCGGCCTGCCGGACCTTGCCACGGCTCTTCAGGCCGGTCTCGGCGTAGGCGGCCAGCAGTCCGTCGGTCGAGGTCCGGAACTGCTCGGCGAACGGCGCGGTCAGCAGGGAGGCGACCCGGTCGGTGTACGCCGTCACGTCCGTGACGTCGTAGGTGTTGACGCTCGTCGCGAACCGCGACGCCGCAGCGACGGCGTCTGCCCGCGCAGCGGCCTGCTCCTCCTGCGCGGGCACCGGGCGCAGCAGCGCCCAGACCCCGACGGCGACGCCGGCGACCAGCACCAGTCCCAGCAGGAGCGCGACCGGCCGCGCAGCGGCCCAACGCTCACCGGACTCGCGCTCCGGTCCGTTCACTCCTGCACTGCCGCTCCGACCACCAGTGATCGCCACGACTCACCTCCCTCGTCCGTCGCCGCCTTCTCGGGAACTCCCACCCCGGGCAGCAGTCGCTTCGTCGTCTCGTCGTAGGTCGCCACGATGCGCGGCGCGGTGCATCTGCCCGCCTCTCCCGTCCGCTCCGGAGAGCCGGGGGAGGTGTCGAACGGCGGACGAACAGGCGTCCCGTTGGTGCAGACGTCCGGCTCGGGCTGCATCGAGAGGCTGAAGCGAGCGGCGTACTTCCCGGTCGCGGGGTCCTTGGCGAGGATCGAGTACGCCCCCTCCAGCCCGTAGGGCGCCAGCACCAGCACGCCCTGGATACCGGGCAGGTGGGCCCGCACGACGCGGTTGGTCGTGATCATCCTGTCCACCAGGCGGCCGAGGGACGTGGCGTTCTCCGCGATCACGGCCTCCAGGGTGCGGGCGGCCGACGCGCCGTCGTCGATGACCCGACGCAGGTCGGGGTCCGCGGCGCGGATCGCTCCCGAGAGCAGGGAGAGCTCGTGCACGAAGGTGCGGATGTTGTCGCCGTGGTCCACCTGGGCCTGGAGCGCGACCCGGGAGTCCCGGATCAGCTGGGCGGTGACCTCGTACTTGTCCTGTGCGGTCGCGATCACCTCCGAGGACGACTCGATCAGCCGGCGCAGCTGGGGGCCGGTGCCGGTGAAGGCGACGCCGAGCTCGTCGACCACGGTGCGCAGGTCGTCGGTGGAGACAGACGCCACGAGCGCGTCCAGGTTGGTGAGCAGGGCGTCGGTGCGCACGGGGATCTTCGTCGCGCTGCGGGCGATCTGGGAGCCGTCGCGCAGGAACGGGCCGCCGTCACTGCGCGGCTGGAAGTCGAGGTACTGCTCGCCGACCGCGGACTTGTTGGCGACGACGGCGATCGTGTCGGCGGGGATCCGAGCCGAGCGCTCGATCTCCACCTGGGCGTCCACGCCGCCGGCGGTGAGCGTCATCGTGCGGACCCGGCCCACGCTGACTCCGCGGTACGTCGCGTCGGCGCCGGCGAAGATGCCGCCCGAGTCCGCGAGGTGCACCGTCACGGTGTAGCCGCCCCGGCCGAGGAGCCGGCCCACGTCGGCGTACCGGGCACCGATCCAGGTGGAGCCGGCGACGGCGAGCACCAGCAGGGCGACGAGCTGGGTACGGAGGGTCGGCTTCACTGGACCGCGCTCCCTGCCACGACCGACGCCACGCCGTCCTGGGACTGCAGCCAGGTGATCATCGCGTCCCGTTCGGCGGGGGTCATCGCGGCGAACGTCTTGCCGAAGTCGGTGGTGAAGTCCATGACCGTGTTGAGGTAGTCACCGGTCGCCGTCTGCGCCGCCCGCTCGGGCGTGTTGCCCACCACGGCGTCGGGGAACGGGAACGTCGGGAGCACGCGCAGGGCGTCGATCAGGGCGTCCCCACTGCGAGCCAGGTGGGCCACGATGGGGGCCAGCCGCCGCAGGTCCCGCACCGTCGCGGCATGGGACTTGTCGATGACCTCGGTCGCGACGTCGCTGAGCGAGGTGAGGGACGAGATCATCTCGACCAGGTCGTCGCGCTGGGAGTCGAGAACCCGGAGCGCGGCCGGCAACCGGTCCAGCGCCGACTCGATCGCCGTGGTCTGGCTGCGGGTGGCGCCGGCCAGGCGGTCGATCTGCCGCAGCGCCTTGACCAGGTCCCGCTTGGAGTCGTCGGCCGTGCCGACGATGGTGTCGAGGCGGCGCAGCAGGATGCGCAGGTCGCTCTCGCGACCCTCGATGGTGTCGTTGAGCTCATGGGTGATCGCAGAGAGCTTCGCCACGGATCCGCCGTTGAGGACCATCGACAGGGCGCCCAGCACCTGCTCGATCTCCGGGTTCTGGCCGGTGCTGGCGATCGGGATCGCGTCCCCGTCGCCGAGCCGCCCCGACCCGCCGTCGGCGGGCGGCGCGAGGGACACGAACTTCTCGCCGAGGATGCTGGTCTGCCGGATGCTCGCGGTCGCGTCGTCGGGCAGCGTCACGTCGCCGTTGATCAGCAGCCGCACCCGCGCGTGCCATCCGTCCAGGGAGACGTCGGTGACGCGGCCGACCGAGACGTCGTTGACCTTGACCGCGCTCTGCGGGACCAGGTCGAGCACGTTCTCGAAGTCGACCGTGACCGAGTACGGCCGGTCGCCCACGTCGGCGCCGCCGGGCAGCGGCACGTCGCCCACCGAGCCGGAGCAGCCGGCCAGGGCCACGGCGAGCGACAGGATGGCGGGTACGGCGGCCCGCGCACGGACGGCGGTCACGGGGCAACTCCCATCAACGCGTCGATGCCACCGGCGTCCGCCGTCCGCGACGACGCACCGGACGTGCCCGCCGAGGCGGACGACCCCGACCCGGCGGGGGCCAACTGCTGGAGCACCCGCCCGACGGCGTAGCAGGCGTCGGCCTGGTCGGGGTTCTGCTCCACCGCCAGGCCGCAGTAGGCCGCGACCACCGCGGGCTGGGTGAGCAGTGAGAAGTCGTCGCTGTTCGGCGACTTGAGCAGGCCGCGGGTGTCGAGAGTGCCCGTGGCGGGGTTGTAGGCGGAGACGAGGTGCGTGATCGCGTCCGGGCCGCCGACCAGCACGTCGGCCAGGTGCTCCTTGTTGCGGGCCAGGGTCTCGGCCACCTCGGACAGGCCCTTGACCGTCCCCTTGAGGGACGCCCGGTTCCGGGCGACGTACCTCTCGACCTCGCCGAGCGAGCCGGCCAGGGAGGACAACGCGGCCGTCAGGTCGTCGCGCTCGCCGGAGAGCACCTGGGAGACCGCCGACAGGCTGGTGTTGAACTCGCGGACCGCGGCGTCGTTGGCGTCGAGCATCTGCACGAAGCCGGCGAGCTTGGTGATCGCCTCGAAGAACTCGTCCTTGTTGTCGGCGAAGGTGCTGCTGAGCTCGGACAGTGCGCTGATCGACTTGTTGAGCTCGGCGCCCTGCCCCTCGAGGTTGCGCGCACCGTTGCTCACCAGTCGCGACAGCGCTCCTTCGCGGTTCGCTCCGCCCGGGCCGAGCGCAGTGGCGAGCTGGTCGAGCGCCGCATAGGTCTCGTCGAGCTCGACGGGAACCTCGGTGCGCGCCTGGTCGAGGAAGGAGCCGTCGGCGAGCTTCTCGCCTCCCTCGTAGGCGGGCGTCAGCTGGACGAACCGGTCGCCGACGATCGCGGGAGACACGATGATGGCGTGCACGTCCTCGGGCACCGGGTAGCGCGCGTCCCAGGAGAGCTCGACCCGCACCTTCGTCCCCATGGGGGTCACGGAATCGACGGTGCCGACGGTCACCCCGAGGATCCGGACGTTCGAGCCGGGGTAGAGCGAGACCGTCCGGCTGAAGTCGACGGTCAGGTGCTGCTGGCGCTCCCCGGGCCACAGCCGGATGACGCCCGCTCCGGCGAGCGCGACCGTCACGACCACCGCGAACAGGGTCACCACGCCCAGGACCACCCGCGGCCGGATCCGGCTCCCACGCGACTCGACGGCACTCACAGCCCCGGCACCCCCAGCATGCTCATCAGGTTGTAGATGAAGCCGTCGATCCACGGCCCGTTCCCGGTCGCGCTGTTGACGCCGTCGTAGAACGTGGGCAGCGTCTCCAGTGCGGTGTCGATGCTCTTCTCATTGGCCTCGAGGACGTCGAGCACACTGTCGAGGTGGACCAGCGTCGGCTTCAGGGTCGCGTTGGTGTCGCGCACCAGGCCGCGCAGCTGGCTGCTGAGGTCACGGACGGCGACGAGCAGGTCGTGCACGGCCTGCCGGCGCGCGGTCAGCGCCGCGAAGAGCGTGCCGCCGTCGCGGAACAGCCGGGCGAGCTCGCCCTTGCGCGCGTCGAGGGTGTCGGCGACGCCGGAGAGGTTCTTGAGCAGCGCGTCGATCTGCTCGTCGCGCTTGACGAGGTTCTGCGAGAGCCGGGTGATGCCGTCGACGGTGCCGCGGAACCCGTCCGGGGTGTGCTCGCTCGCGTCGGCGAGCACGTCCATCGCGTGCGCGAGCTGGTCGGTGTCGATCTGCTGGGTGGTGGTCGTCAGGTCGGAGAACGCCGCCACGACGTCGTACGGCGGGGTGGTCCGCGAGGTCGGGATGGTGTCGCCCGCATCGAGGCGGCCGGCGCCCTTGGGCTCCAGCGCGACGTACATCGTGCCGAGCAGGGTCTTGATCCGGATGGACGCCTCGGTGTCCGCCCGGAGCTGGTCGGCGTGGTCGCTCACGGTGAACGACACCGTCACGGTGGCGCCGTCCAGATCGAGCGCGGTGACCTTGCCGACCCGGACGCCGGCCATCCGGACGTCGTCACCCTTCTTCAGGCCGCCGACCTCGGTGAACTGCGCGCGGTAGGTCGCACCGTCACCGATCACCGGCAGGTGCTTGGCGCTGAGGGCCAACGCCAGGCCGAGCGCCAGGATCGCGACGCCGACGACGCCGACGACGGTGGGGTTGCGGTCACGCACGGGTTTCATCGGCATCGCTCCACGCCCTCTCCCTCCACCTTCACCCGCGTCGTGGTGAAGAGCTCGCGGCGCTGCTGCCAGCCCTGGACCGTCGGCAGTGCCGGCAGCGACCCGCGCACACCGATCTCGCAGATGTAGAAGTTGAAGAAGGAGCCGTACGCCATCGCGTCGGTCAGCCGGTCGAGCTTGATCGGCAGCACCTTCATGGTCTGGTCGAGGCGGGTGCGTGCCGAGGGCGTGTCGAGACTGGCGCTGAGCGTGGCGAGCCCCGCGAGGTCGTCGGCGAGCGGCTGCCTGATGTCGCCGAGCAGGTGCGCGGTGGAGTCGGCCAGGTCAGCGATCGGGTCGAGCCCGTCGAGCAGCTTCCCGCGGTCGGCGGCCAGCCCGGTGATCAGCTGCTGGAGCGTCGAGATGGTGTCGGCCAGCTCGGTGTCGCGGTCGTTGAAGGTCGTGAGGACGGCGGTGAGGTTGCCGATCAGGTCACCGATCAGGCGGTCGCGGTCGGCCAGCGTCCCGGTGAGCGAGGCGGTCCGGTCGAGCAGGGAGGCGACCGTGCCGCTCTCGCCCTGGAACACCTGGATCAGCTCGAAGGCGAGCTGGTTGGTCTGCTCGGGGTCGAGGGCCCGGAACAGTGGCTTGAACCCGGCGAACAGCGCCGTCAGGTCGAGGGCGGGCGTGGTCCGGGCGAGCGGGATCGTCCCGCCCGCGCGCAGCGCCCGCCCGCGGCCCTCGACGCCCGGGCTCAGCGACAGGTAACGCTGGCCGACCATGTTGCGATAGCGCAGCGCGGCCACCGTCGCGTCGGTGAGGGTGACCGAGGAGTCGACCGAGAAGCCGACCACGGCCTCGGTTCCGCGGCGGACGTGGATGTCGGTCACCCGGCCGACGCGGACACCCGCGATCCGGACGTCGTCACCGCTCACCAGGCTGGTCGCGTCGGAGAAGACCGCCTGGTACCGGGTGCGCTCGTCGAACGAGGCGTTGCCGATGACCATCGCGATAGCGGTCGTCATCAGGGCGGTCGCCACGAGGAAGCCGAGCAGCTTGACCAGCGCTGCCACGCTGGTCCGGTCCCAACGGTTCATCGGACGCTCACCTCCGCACCCTCCAAGGCGGGTGCCGCCAGGTCCGTGGCCAGGTCGGGGATCTCGCCAGGCTCCACGCCCGCCGCTCCGGCGACCAACGCGGTGACCATGCTGCGCCGGTGGTCGGCGATGCCGAAGAGGGCGAGAACCTCGGCAGGGGCGCCGGGCGCGGGCCGGTCGGCGTCGTACGGCGGGGTGGGCAGGGTGCGGCAGCCCGGGCCCGGGGCGCGGCCGACGGCGGGATAGCGCGGGTCCTCCCCTGCGCCGTACCCGGTCGCCGACCGCGGTCCGAACTCGATCGAGACGTGGGCTCGCTGGTCGCGGAAGGCGTCGTCGAGGCGGGGCATGAGCCCCTTGATGCCGTTCAGCACGCAGCTCAGCGTCGGCGCGTAGCGGGCCAGCAGGTCGAGTGTCGCCTGCGACTCGTCGGCGAGGGTGATCAGCTGGTCGCCGTGGTCGTCGAGAAGGGCGTCGGCGGTGTCGGCCAGCTTGTCGACCCCGGCGAAGAGCCTGGTGATCTGCTGCTCCTTCGCGACCACGGTGTCGCCGGTAACCACGGCGTCGGCGAGCAGGTCGCCGATCTCGGGCATCGCGTCGCCGTAGGTCTCGGACACCTCGCCGAGCGCGACGATGTCGTCGACGAGCTCGTCGCTCAGCGGCTCGAGCTTCACGAGGTAGGCCTCGAGCTCGTCGAGCGAGGCGCCCAGGTCGTCGCCCTGGCCGTCGAGCGCCTCGGAGAGCGCGGTGAGCGTCGCGGAGAGCTGGGCCGGCTCCACCGCGGTGAGCAGCGGATAGGCGTCGTCGAGCAGCCGCTCGACCTCGGCCGGGATCGTGCCCTGGCGGATCCGGGCGCCGGCGGCGATGGCCCGGCCGCCCGATCCGGAGACCGGGCGCAGGTCGACGTACTTCTCGCCGAACAGGGTCTTCGGCACGATGAACGCCTCGACCTGGGCCGGGATCGTGGCGGCGAGGTCGGGGTCGAGCCGCAGGTCGATCTCCGCGGCGCCACCGTCGACGGCGATGGTCTCGACCCGGCCGACGATCACGCCGCGCAGCTTCACGTCGGCGTTCTTGCTCAGGGCGAGGCCGACACGCTCGCTGACCACCGTCACCGGCACGTCGTCGCTGAACCTCTTGGTGAAGACCGCGTGGGTCAGCCAGAGGATCGCCAGTATCAGGGCGAGGAAGACGATGCCGCTGGTGCGCACCACGCCGGTGCGCTGGTGCAGCGCGACGCGGGCCATCAGCCGGCCAGCCTGACGGTGGTGGTCGTGCCCCAGATGGCCATCGACAGCAGCAGGTCGATGACGTTGATCGCCACGATCGAGGTCCGTACGGCGCGGCCGACCGCGATGCCGACCCCGACCGGACCCCCGGTCGCGTTGTAGCCGTAGTAGCAGTGCACCAGGATCACCACGACGGCGAAGACCAGCACCTTGACGAACGACCACGCGATGTCGGCCGGGGGCAGGAACAGCGTGAAGTAGTGGTCGTAGGTGCCGCTGCTCTGTCCGTAGGCCAAGGTCACGGTCAGTCTGGTCGCGGCGTACGACGACAACAGGCCCGCGACGTAGAGCGGGATCACCGCGATCAGCCCGGCGATGACCCGGGTCCCGACGAGGTAGGGCAGCGAGCGGATCGCCATCACCTCGAGGGCGTCGACCTCCTCGGAGATCCGCATGGCGCCGAGCTGCGCGGTGAAACCGCAGCCCACGGTGGCCGCGAGCGCGATGCCGGTGACGAGCGGGGCGATCTCGCGGGTGTTGAAGTAGGCGGAGAAGAAGCCCGCGAAGGCACCGGTGCCGAGCTGGTTGAGTGCGGTGTAGCCCTGGAGGCCGACCTCGGTGCCGGTGAAGAAGGCCATCGCGACCACGACGCCGACGGTGCCGCCGATGACGGCCAGCGCCCCCTGCCCGAAGGCGACCTCGCCGAGCAGCTGGAAGGTCTGCCGCGGGTAGCGGACCAGGGTGCCCGGCAGCCAGGAAACGGCGCGCGCATAGAAGACGAGGTGGTTCCCCAGCTCGTCGACGAGACCGGTGGAGCGACGACACAGGGAGTCCAGGGTCGCCATCACAGGGCCTTCGCCGGGATGATCTGGAAGTAGAGCGTCGTCATCACGAAGTTGGCCACGAAGAGCAGCAGGAAGGTGATCACGACGGTCTCGTTGACCGCCTGGCCGACGCCGCGTGGGCCGCCGCCGGCGTTCATCCCCTGGAACGCCGCACACACGCCGGCGATCAGCCCGAACACCAGTGCCTTGACCATGCCCTGCCACAGGTCGGGCAGCTGGGCGAGGGCGGTGAAGCTCGCCAGGTAGGCACCGGGGGTGCCGCCCTGCAGGATCACGTTGAAGAAGTAGCCGCCGAGAACCCCGACGAAGCTGACCAGACCGTTGAGGAAGACCGCGACGAGCATGCTGGCCAGCACGCGCGGCACCACGAGGCGCTGCACCGGGTCGATGCCCATCACCATCATTGCGTCCAGCTCCTCGCGGATCTTCCGCGCGCCCAGGTCCGCCGCGATCGCAGATCCCCCCGCGCCCGCGACCAGCAGGGCGGTGGCGATCGGGCCGGCCTCACGCACGATGGCGAGCACCGCTGCCGAGCCGGTGAAGGACTGCGCACCGAACTGCTGGATCAGGCTCCCCGCCTGCAGCGCGATCACAGCGCCGAACGGGATCGCCACCAGCGCCGTCGGGACGATCGTGACCGACGCGAGGAACCAGGCCTGCTGGACGAACTCACGCACCTGGAAGGGGCCGCGGAACAGCGCCAGGAACGCGTCGGCGCCGAAGGCGAAGAGGCGACCTGCAGCGGTGAAGGGTCGTCCGGCAACGGCGAGGGCGCTCACCGACGCGAGGGGCTGCGTCGCCGGACGGCCACCGCGATCCGGGCGAGCACAGCGGCTGCGAGCACGCCGAACACCCAGCCGCCGACCGGGGAGCCGGTGTCCGCGAGGGCTTCGGTCACCACGATGTCGCCAGCGCCGTCGGCCTTGTCGTGGCTCCAACCAGCGGGGTCGTAGCCGTCACCCTCGGGTGTCGGGCTGCCGGGATCGACACCGGCGCCACTCGGGTTCGGCGTACCCGGGTCGGTCGGAGTGCCCGGGTTTCCGGGGTTGCCCGGGTTTCCGGGATTGCTCGGGTTGCCGGTGCCGCCACCGCGGACTCGTTGGACCCAGGTCGGCTCCGTCGAGCGGTCGACCGCCGGAAGGGGGCACGCGCTGGTGCTGCAGCCGGCGCCGACCTCGATCGTCCCGATCACGCGCTGGGCGGCGGTGTCCGCCAGCCGGTAGCAGTCGAGGTCGGTCTCGGCGATCGAGCCCAGCACAGGCGGATCGAGCTTGGCGTGGATCTGGAAGTAGAAGGGCAGCGAGACGTAGACCAGGCCGTCGCCACCGATGCTCGGCGCGGTGAAGGACGCGACGCTGCCGTCGACGTCGGCGATCGTCATCGACCCGGTCGCCGGGACCGCCTGGAGCGGAGCCGAGAGGTTCTGCACAGGACGGCTGACGGTCTGCTTGGCGCCGCTGCTGGCCACCCCCTCGAGCAGCACGTCCGAGGTCGCACTGCCGCCGAGTCGCTCCACCCTTCCGGTGGGACCGTTGGTCGGCAGGATGCGGATCTTGTCCATGAGCGCAACGGGCATGACGAGGTCGAGGGACGCGGGGACCGTCGGGATGCTCTCGCCGCCGTCGAAGCTCGAGGGCACCGTGGCGCGTGCGTTGACGACGAACTTCTGCGGGCCGCCGACGGTCGCGTCGATCACGGAGTTCTTCGCCTTGCAGGCGTACTCGACGCCGCTCACGCTGATCTCCTGGTCGGGCCCGAGGTCGGCCCGAGCCGTCGGGACCGGAGCGCCGAGCAGCACCAGCGCCGTCATGCCGAGCGTCGCCGCAACCGGGCCGACCCGCATCCGCCGTCCTGCACGAACCTTCACGCGCTCGTCCCCTCCCAAGGATCTGCCCCCGACGAGTAGCTGTTACTCGCGGGTATAAGAAACAACAGTGTTTACCGATCTGTCAAACAGATTGGTGAAACCTCTCGTCACGTGTCCGTCACCGGGGCGCGTGAACGGGGTCACACCCTACCGCTTGATAAACACTGGCGTTCCTCGCCGTGCTACCGGATCACCTCGACGACCGCCCGAGGTCCGCCGACCACCCAGGCCCGCCAGGGTGAGCGCGGGGTGACCCGGTGGTCCGGGTCGACGCCGACGATCCGGCCGCCCGGCAGGGTCAGCGTGACGTGCCGGTCCTCCTCGTCGAGGCGGGCGTGGGCGGCGAGGTCCGGTGGGAGCCGCCAAGTGCCGGCGTCCCAGTCCCAGGCCGACGAGTGGCCGTGCACCTGGCTGAACGGCAGTGTCCTCCCGGCCCAGGAGATCGCCAGCTCGCTCGCGGCGGCGGCCCACAGCGGACCGGCCAGCGGGTCGGGGTCGCGGCCCTGCATCATGGCGCCGGCGCGGAACAGCGCGGGATCGTCACCGAGCGCGCGGATCGCGGCGACCGCCTCCGCCACGCCGTCGGGCGCACCCAGCACCGACCGCCAGAACGCCGAGGTCGCGCCGGCGTGGGTGACGAGGAGCTGCTCGCCGTCGACGGACAGCCCGACCGACGGGACCATCAGGCCCTCGCGCCACCACGCCTGCACGCGGTCCGAGGCTCGCGGGTCCAGCGCGGGCGACCACTGGAAGGCGGCGCGGCGGACGTACTGCGCCTCGTGGTTGCCGATCAGCTGCACCCACTGCCCGGGCTGCTGGCGCAGGTATCCGTCGACCTGGCGCACCACCTCCTCGGACTCCGGCCCGCGGTGGACCAGGTCACCGACCTGCACGATGCTCAGGCCGGGCGGGAGCGGACCCCGCCCCTCGTCCGGTACGCCGAGCCGGGCCAGCTCGGCGCGCAGCTCGCCGAGGTGCCCGCCGACGTCGCCGATCACGGCCACCCGCGGTGACGGCGCGGTCATCGGCCCCAGCGCTCCGGGTCGTCGTACAGCGCGATGTTGTCCATCCGCCGCTGTACGGCGGCGATCTCGCGGACCGCTCGGGTGATGATGCTGCGGTCGATCGCGGAGACCGCGTGCAGGTCGACCAGGTCGCTGGGGACCCGGCCCTGCTCGACCTGGCGCAGCTGGTGGCGCAGCCGGACCCGCTGCAGCGTCTCGAACACCTCGACCAGGGCGAGCGCCTGCGGGGCCGGGAGGGCGGTCGTGCCGGAGGCGGCGCGGAGCCGCTCGGTGGTCGGCAGCGCGGACGACCCGACGCTCAGCGCGGCCCACCGGGCGAGGTTGACGATCGGCAGCAGGGCATGGGTCTTGAGGTCGAAGTGGTCGCGGCCACGGCCGGCGACGAGGTCGCGCAGCGAGCGCATCCGGGCCCGCCGCGACAGGGACTCCTGGAGCAGCAGCCGCATCGTGCCGGGGTGCCCGCGCATCCCGGCGACCACCTGCGCCACCGCCGGCAAGCCGGGGTCGCCGTAGATCGGGCGGCCGTCGACGAGCAGCGAGGTCATCATCGCGCCGTTGTTGCGGTCCGGCGCGGCCAGCCACTGCTCCCCCGCCGCGCGCCAGGCCGCGTTGGTGCGGGAGAAGGCGTCGCGGGCCGCCGTGGCACCGTGCTGGTCGCCGGTGAGACCGGCAGCGGCGAGGGCGTCGGCGATCTCGCCGAAGACGTGCCGGTAGCGCACGATGTCGTCGGCCGTCACCGCGTCGTCGAACGCGGCGGCCGAGTCGATGTCGGAGCTGGGGACCGCCTCGCCACGGCCGTTGCTGCCCAGCGAGAGCCAGGTGAACGCGTCCGGGTCGAGGGCGGGATGGCGGGCGAAGGCGAGCTCGATCATCCGGCGCACGGTCGTGTCGAGCATCGCCGTGTGCACCCGGATCACCTTGCCGGACGCGAGCCCACCGTCGAGCAGCGTCGCCAGCACGCCGGGGATCCCCCGCGCCCGCTCCTGCAGCTCCTCGACACTCGCGGCGCGGCGCAGCTGCTCGTGCAGGGACACCCCCGCGGTCGTCGACGACACCACGAAGTCGCGCGGCTCGACCGAGCCGCGCAGGGTGCCGTCACGGTCGACGACGAGCACGTAGTCGGCCTTCCGGTCGAGCAGCAGGATCAGCGCCTCGGCGGCCGAGGACCCGCTGACCACCTGGTGCGGGGTCTCGCCGGCAACCAGCTCGCCGACCGCCGTGCCGGCGGCGACGTCACCGGCCAGCACCCGCTCGCGCAGCACCCGGTCGGTCACCATCCCCCAGCCCTGCGGCAGCCGGACGGCGGCGTACCCGTGCCGGGCGGCGGTCATCGCCCGCGCGACGTCGACCACCGGCTCGGTGGGGTCGACGACGACCGGCTCGCTGACGACGAGCTCGTCCACGACGACGTACGCCGGGGACTCCGAGGCGGGCGGCCCCGCCAACCGGTCCGGTACGACGACCGGCCGGTCCCCCGCCAGCAGCTCGGAGACCCGGGCGGCGGGGAGCCGGATCACGGTCACGGGGCCGGCGGCGACCGCCAGCGGCCCGATCGCCCGCCCGGTCAGGGTCGCGTCGAGGCCGAACACGTCGTGCGGCCCGAGCACGAAGTCGGGTTCCTCGGGCTCGCCCTCCGGGTCGACCCACAGCGCGACCTCGCCCGCCACGACGACGAAGACGTGCCGCGGGGTGGCCGTGAACGCGTCGAGCAGCACCTCCTGGTCGGCGTGCTCCTCGACCTTGGCGGCGCTGCCGAGTGCGGCCACCTCGGCGTCGGCGAGCTGGTCGAACGGCGGGGTGGCCCGGAGGGCGGCGAGCACCTCGGGCGAAGGAACCGGCACGGGTGCGGGATCAGGCCGTGCCGGGCTTCGGCGGGTCGGGGATCCGGTAGCCCGAGTCGCCGACCGACTGCTTCAGCGCGGCCTCCCAGGAGCCGTCGTCGACGTACTGCTCCAGCGCCGCGTCGACCTGGTCGACCAGCTCCTGGTCGCCCTTCTTGACCCCGATGCCGTAGCGCTCGTCGGTGAAGCCGTCGCCGACCACCTTGAGCTTGCCCTTGTACTTCTCCTCGCTCGCATAGCCGGCCAGGATCAGGTCGTCGGTCGTGACCGCGTCGACGCTGCCGTCCAGCAGCGCGGCGACGCACTCGGAGTAGCGCGGGTACTCCTTGAGCGTGATGTCGCCCTTGTAGTGCTCGCGCACGTAGTCCGACGACGTGGTGCCCGTGACCGAGCACAGGGTGCGCCCGTCGAGGGTCTCGGGGCCGGTGATCTCCGTGTCGTTGCGGCGGATCAGCAGGTCCTGGTGGGCGACGAAGTAGGGCCCGGCGAAGTCGACGGCCTGCTTGCGCTCGTCGGTGATCGAGTATGTCGCGACGACCAGGTCGGCCTTCCCGCTCTCGAGCAGCTGCTCGCGCTCGCCGGGGTCGGCCCGCACCCAGGTGATGTCCTTCGCGTCGACCCCGAGCGCCTTCGCGACGTAGGTCGCCGTGTCGACGTCGAACCCGCTGTAGGTGTCGCCCGACCTGAACCCCACGCCGGGCTCGTCGAACGAGATGCCGATGGTGAGCCTGCCGCCCTCCTGGGCGCCCTTCACCAGGTCGGGGGTCTTGATCTCGCCGTCACCGCCGCAGCCGGCGAGGGTGGTGGCGAGGACCGCCAGGACGATCGCGATGCCGCTGCGCACGGGTGTCGTCCTCATCCCTCGACCCCCTCGACTCCGTCGACACTGCCGCCCATCGGGAGAGGCTCCTCGTCGACGTACCGCGGACCGTCGTTGGTCCACACCGACTGCATCCGCCCGCCGGTGTCGGCGGCGACCTTCGGCCTGACGGCTATCCAGCCGATCCACAGCACCAGCGCGATGACGGGGATGCCGATCACGACGACGAGGAAGGTCGTCTTGTGCCAGAAGTACGGCGAGCTCTGCCACCCGGAGACGGCGAGCCCGACGATCACCAGGGCCAGGAAGACCAGCCCGATGATCGACGTCCACGGCGACCATGGCGCCTGGAAGGGACTCGGTGGGACCACCCCTCTGTCGGAGAGCTGCCGCAGCCGGATCTGGCACAGGAAGATCGAGGCCCAGGTGAAGACCACGCCGATCGCGGCGGCCTCGAGCGCGATCTCGAAGGCGTCGGGGGCCAGCGCGTTGAGCAGGGCGCCGAAGACGTAGACGATCGAGGTCATCGCGATGCCCGCCCACGGCACGCCGGACTCGCTCATCTTGAGCGTGAACGCCGGCGCCTGCTTGGACATGCCGAGGCTGCGCAGCACCCGGCCGGTCGAGTAGAGGCCGGAGTTGAGGCTCGACATGGCGGCGACGATGAGGATCACCTGGATCGCCGCGCCCATCCAGTTCAGGCCGAGGCGGTCGAAGACGGTGACGAACGGGCTGATGCCGGGCTTGAACTCGGAGGTCGGCAGCATGCAGACGAGCAGCAGGATCGAGCCGCAGTAGAACACCGCGATCCGCATGATGACCGCGTTGACGGCCTTGGGCACCTCGCGCTGCGCGTCCTCCATCTCGCCCGCCGCGACGCCGACCATCTCGATCGCGGCGTACGCGAACACGACGCCGGACATCACGAGGATCGGGCCGTACCAGTAGAAGCCGTCGGAGGCCGGCCAGAACCCGCCGGGGTTGCTCCACAGGTTGGAGACTCCGGCCTCGTGGCCGCCGATGTCGAAGGTGCCGATCACCACGACCAGGCCCACGACGAGGAACACGACGATCGCGGCGACCTTGAGGATCGCGGCCCAGAACTCGAACTCGCCGAACGCGCGAGCGGAGAGCAGGTTGATCGCCAGCACGACCGCGAGCGCGACCAGCACCGTCGCCCAGGCGGGCAGGTTCGGGAACCAGTACTGCATGTAGAGCCCGACCGCCGAGAGCTCGGCGATACCGGTCAGCGCCCAGTTGAGCCAGTACATCCAGCCGGTGACGTACGCCGCCGCCTCGCCGTAGAACTCGCGCATGTACGACACGAACGCGCCCGATGTCGCGCGGTGCAGCACCAGCTCGCCGAGGGCCCGCATCAGGAAGTAGGCGATGACGCCCACGAACGCGTAGCTGAACAGCAGTGCCGGGCCGGTGCTGTGCAGCCGGCTGGCCGAGCCCAGGAACAGGCCGGTGCCGATGGCGCCGCCGATCGCGATCATCTGGACGTGCCGGCGGCCGAGGGTCTGCTTGTAGCCGACCTGCTCCGCGTCGAGCGCCGACTGCGCGCCGCTCACCTGGGTCATCCGCGCCCCCCTCCTTGGTGCGGGCCGGCCCCCGAGTGGGCCGGCTCACGATCCGCGTCTGGGCATCGTGCACCCGCCGGGGGTGCCCTGACCAGTACTACCGGTGGTCGGGCGTGTTGCCGGCAAGGACCGCCAGGGCGGCGCCGGCGACGCCGAGGGCAGCGAGGACGACGAAGAGCCCCGTCACGCTGCCGGTCGCGGCGATGACGGCGGCGCCGAAGGCGGGCGAGAGCGCGGCGGCGACGCCGACCGGTGCGTTGTAGACGCCGTTGAGCGCGGCGTACCGCTCCGGTCCCCAGTGGTCGCTGACCACCGTGGCGCCGACGAGGGTGAACAGGCCGCGGGCGGCACCCGCCAGCACCGCGACCACGATCAGCAGCGGCACCGGCCCCGGCACCAGCGCCAGGGCGAGGACCAGCACCGCCAGCAGTACCATCACCAGCGCCGCGCGCGGGTTGGTGGGGAGGCGGCGCTCGAGGGCGGCGTACAGCAGGCGGCCGACCACCTGGCCCGCGCCGCTGAGCCCGAGCGCCCACGCGGCGAGCTGGACGCTCATCCCGCGGTCGAGGAGCAGCGGCACCAGGTGGACCAGCGAGGCGAACATGACCAGCGTGGTCAGCGCGCCGGACGCGCACACCAGCACGAAGGTTCGGCTGGCCAGGACCTCGCGGTCGGTGCGGGAGCGCTCGTGGGTGCCGTGCTCGAGGGCGGCGGGCCGCCAGGGCAGGCGAAGCACGAGCGCGTGCGCAGGCCCGGTGAGGACGAGCATGATCGCGCCGAGGACGACGTACGTCGCCCGCCAGCCCCACTCGGCGTCGAGGAAGGCGACCAGCGGCGCGAAGATGGTCGAGGAGAACGCCGCGGCCAGGGTCAGGGTCGTTATCGCGCGGACCCGCTGGTCGCCGTACCACTGGGTGAGGGCGGCGAACGCCGGCGGGTAGAACGTGCCGGCACCGGCCGCGCCCGCGACCAGCCAGCCGAGCGTGAACACCGGCAGGTTCGGCGCGGCGGCGATGACGACGACGCCGAGCGCGCCGAGGAGGCTGCCGGCGGTCATCACGACCCGCGGGCCGCGGCGCTGGATGACCCGGCCGGCCAGGACGCCGGCCAACGCACCGGCCAGGCTGCCCACCGAGAAGACCGTGGTGACCGCGGCGGTGGACCAGCCGGTGTCGGCGCTGATGCCGGGGGCGAGGACCGTGAAGGAGTAGTAGAGGACGCCGTACGCGACGGTGACCGTGACGCAGAGCGTGACCAGGACGCCGCGAGCGCGCGGGTCCACGGTGCTCTCGGTCATGTCCCGGCCATTCTCGGGCACGCGTGAGCGGCCGGTTCGGGAGGGTGCTGCACGATGGGAGGCGTGACGGTGACGACCCTGCTCGAGTCCGACCTGCCCCTCGCGGCCGCGCCCATGGCCGGCGGCCCCTCCACCCCCGCCCTCGAGGCGGCCGTGACCGCGGCCGGCGGGTTCGCGTTCCTGCCGGCCGGCTACCTGTCGGCGGATGCCTTCGCCGACCGGCTGACGGCCGCGCACGCGACCGGCTCACCGTTCGGGGTCAACCTGTTCGTGCCCCAGCCGGGGTCGATCGCGCCCGACGCCTACCGCGCCTATGCCGAGGCGATCCGGGACGAGGCGGAGTCGCTGGGCGTCGACCTCCCCGCCGAGCCGCGCCACGACGACGACGCGTGGCGCGAGAAGGTCGCGCTGCTGGTGGCGCACCCGGTGCCGGTGGTGTCGCTGACCTTCGGCCTCCCCTCCGCTGCCGACATCACCGCGCTGCGGGCCGCGGGCTCGCGGGTGCTGGCGACGGTGACCACCCCGGAGGAGGCACGCGCCGCCGAGGACCTCGGCGTCGACGGGCTGGTCGTGCAGGGACCGGCCGCCGGTGGGCACAGCGGCACCTTCGACCCACGCCGCACCATCACCGACGCCGCGACCGCCGACGTGGTGCGGGCGGTGGCCGGCGTGACCCGGCTCCCGCTCGTCGCGGCCGGCGGGGTGACCGGGCCGGTCGACGTACGGGACCTGGTGGGGGCGGGCGCCGAGGCGGTCGCGGTCGGCACGCTGCTGCTCCGCGCCACCGAGGCCGGTACGACGGCCACCCACCGCGGCGCGCTCGCCGACCCCGCCTTCACCACCACGGTCCTGACCCACTCCTTCACGGGGCGACCGGCGCGGGCGCTGCGCAACGGCTTCGTGGAACGCCACCACGCGCACGCGCCGTACGGGTATCCGGAGCTGCACCACCTCACCCGCGAGCTGCGCCGGACCGCCGCCACGACCGGCGATCCGCACCGGCTGCACTTGTGGGCGGGCACGGGCTGGCGCAGTGCGGAGGAGCGGCCGGCAGGGGAGATAGTGCGGGACCTGGCCGCTGGGCTCTGAGTCCGGACGGCCCCCCGGCAAGTAACACGCTGTCCACCCGACTACCCGGTGGTTGTCAGCAGCGGCGCCGGCGTGTCGGCGGCGTGTCGCGCTGAGAACCGGCGACCAGTCGGGTGGACAGCGTGTTACTTGAGCGCAGGGGCCGAGCCGCGGATCAGCCCGCCAGCAGCCCCTTCACGTACGCCGCCTGCCCGGCGTGCTGCGCACAGTCGTCGACCACGCTGACCAGCCGGACGCCGAGCGTGACCGGCGGGTCCCAGCGGGTGTCGACGACCCGGTCGAGGTCGTCGGCGCCGACCGCGCCGACGAAGCCCAGGGTGCGCGCGTGGGTGGCACGGTAGTAGTCGAGCAGCAGCCCGGCAGGCGCGAGGACCGTACCGACCTGGGCGCTGGTGTGGCCGTAGCCGATGTCGCGCGGGTCGAGCGGCAGGGCGAACCTGTCGGCGAAGCCGTCGTCGGTCCAGACCTGGCCCGTCCCGGCGACGTGGGCGACATGGTCGTCCTGCACCCGGGTCAGGTGCCAGACCAGCCACGCGATGCTGTTGGCATCGGGGCCGGGGCGCTGGGCGAGGAGCGCGTCGTCGGCGCCGTCGAGAACCGTCTCGACGACGCCGAGGACACGGGAGAAGGCATCGGTCAGCAGGTCGGCTGGGGTCATGCCACCGACGCTACGCCGAGGCCGCCCGCGGCTGAGGGACGAAGCCGCGGTCAGGGGCCGAAGGTCGAGGAGCGCCGACGAGCTCGCGCCGCGAAGCAAGCGAGGTCGTGGCACGTCACGAGACCAGGCGAGGCGCTGCCGGGACTGACGGCAGACAGTCCCGACAGCGCGGTCAGACGTCTCGTGACGGTTGTTGCGCAACTCCTCGACGTCCGAGGTCTCGTGACCCCCTGACATCGGTGCGTAGCACTCAGCGGATGAGCTCGTCGAGCCGGTTGTAGACGTCGGCCGAGCCCTGGAGCACGCGGCTCTCGCGACCGTCGATCGACACCGGGACGGGTCCCTGCACGGTGATCCGGCGTACCTCGCGCAGCTGGGTGTCGAAGTCGGCGGTCGCGTAGTGCTGCGTGGCGCGGTTGTCCCAGATCGCGACGTCGCCCTCCTCCCACGTCCAGCGGATCGTGTTCTCGAGCTTGGTCACCCGGTCCTGGAGCAGGTTGAAGAGGGTCGAGGACTCCTTGGAGTTGAAGCCGACGAAGTTCTTCACGAAGTGGCCCAGCAGCAGCGCGCGCTCGCCGGTCTCCGGGTGGATCCGCACCACCGGGTGCTCGGTCTGGTAGACCGTCGAGGCGAACTCCGCGCGGCTGAACTGGGTGTTGGCCTCGCCCTCCTCGGTGTAGTGGTTGGCGTAGTCGTAGTCGTTGGTGTGCACGGCCCACAGGTCGTCGACGAGCGCCTTGAGCTGCGGCGGGAGGGTCTCGTACGCCGTCACGGTGTTCGCCCAGACCGTGCTGCCGCCGTACGCCGGGATGGTCACGCCGCGCAGGATCGAGAACGCCGGCACCCGGTCGACGAAGGTGACGTCGGTGTGCCACGAGTTCGCGGCCATGCCCTGGGTGGCCTTGAGGGCGAGCACGCGGGCGCTGCCGGTGTTGACCGTCGGGTGGGCGGTGGTGAGCGGCCCGAGCAGCTCGCCGAACGCGATCTGCCCGTCGTCGTCGAGGTGGTCCTGGCCGCGGAAGAAGACGACCTTGTGCTCGCCCAGGGCCGCGCGGATCTCGGCGACGGTCTCCGGCGCGAGGTCGCCGCCGAGGCGCACGCCGTCGATGCGGGCGCCGATCCGGCTGCCCAGCTTGCTCACCGTGATGGTCGTGGGAGCGGCGGTCTCGCGGTCGAGGCTGATGGTCATGAGGCGTCCTTCGGGTCGCTGGGGAATCACTCGGGAAGTCGAACGAGGCCCAACGGTGGGGACGAATCCCGCGCCGGACAAGGCTTTCGCTCACCGTGAGCCGAACCCGCCCGGATCGCGGGACGCGGTTGCACGGCCCCCGCCGTCATGATCTACAGTTTGTCGAGTAGATTGATAGACATTGCAGATCGGCGACCCGGAGGAGGTACGGCATGACGCGCTCACCGATCATCACCGTGTCCCGGGGCCGGTTCAGCTCCACGGCGACCCAGGTGCTCGAGCAGGTCCGGGCCGCGGGCCGCGCCTCCCGCGACGAGATCGCCGCCGCCACCGGCCTGAGCATCGCCACCGTCGGCCGCACCGCCGCCGTGCTCGTCGAGCGCGGCCTGCTGCGCGAGCGTCCCGACCTCGCCCGGCCCGGCGCGACCGGCCGGCCCGGCGTGCCGGTCGAGATCAACCCCGACCACTACGTCACCATCGGCGTCCATGTCGGGCGCCGGATCGCCACCGTCGCGCTCGGCGACCTGACCGGCCGGGTGCTGACCTCGACGATGGTACGACGCCCGCTCGGCAGCGAGCCCGACCTCGAGCAGCTCAGCCGGGAGGCCGCGACACTGCTGGGCTCCCACCCCGGCCGGGTCCCGCTCGCGGCCGGGCTGGTCGCCCCCTGGCGGGAGATCGGCCTGCTCCCCACCGGGCGCGAGGCCGAGCTGCACGAGCTCACCGGCCTCCCGGTCCGCACCGGAGACCACATCTCCGCGGTGGCGGCGGCGGAGTTCCTGCACCGCCGGCAGGGGCAGCAGGGCCGCGACAACGGCGGCCTGACCCTCTACCTCTACGCCCGCGACACCTTCGGCTGGTCGGTCGCCGTCGACCGCGGCGTGCAGACCGACGTCACCCGGGCCGCGAGCCTGACCCACTTCCCCACCGGCGCGGACGTCCCCTGCGCGTGCGGTCGCAGCGGCTGCCTCGCCGCGGCGCTCGACGTACTGCCGGACGTCGGGCGGGCCCGCGTCCTCGGCGCCGCGGCCGGCTCGGTGCGCGACATGCTCTCCCCCGACCGGGTGGTCCTGGTCGGCCAGGCCTTCACCGGCGACCCCGGCCTGCTCGACGTCATCGTCACGGCCTACGAGGAGTACACCGGCCTCGACCACCGGGTCCCCGTGTCGTTCACCCGCTTCGGCAGCGACATCCAGGCGATCAGCGCCTGCACCGTCGCCCTCGGTCCCGTCCTCGACGACCCGCTCGCCTGTGTCGAGCTCACCGGTGTCGAGGCGGACGGCGCGTGTCGACCCGGCGCCTGACCACCCCTGCCCGCGACCGGGTCTCGTGACGGTCGCTGCGCGACCTCCTCGACCACCGACTGAAAGGAACACCTGTGTCCAGCTCTGCCCCCGCGCACCCGCGCCGGCGACCCCGACGCCTCCGCCGCCTCGCGGCCGCACTCCTCGCCGCGACCACCCTGCTGGCGGCGACGGCGTGCTCGTCGGCCGTCGACGAGCTGAAGGCCGGCTCCGGCGAACGCCAGGAGGGCGGCACCCTGCGCGTCGGCGCCCTCAACGACATCATCCCGGCGCGGATCTTCACGAACTCCAGCGACTCCATCAACCTGCTGATCGGCAGCGTCTACGACTCGCTCATCGACTACCCGCTCGACGAGCTCGAGCCGCAGCCGTCGCTGGCGACGTCGTGGGAGCTCTCGCAGGACGGCACCCGGCTCACCCTGCAGCTGCGCGACGACGTGAAGTTCCACTCCGGTCGGCCGTTCACCAGCAAGGACGTGGAGTTCAGCATCAAGACCTGGGCGGACCCGGTCTGGACGGTGCAGCTGCAGCGCACCGCCGCAGCCATCACCGGCTTCGACACCAGCGACGAGCACGCGATCACGCTGACCTTCGCGCACCCGCTCAGCAACGTCTTCGACCTGCTCGACATGCTGCCGATCATCGACAAGGACACGATCGACCAGCTCCGTGAGGGCAAGGCCTTCGTCGGCACCGGCCCGTTCGAGTTCGCGTCCTGGAGCCCCGGCGCCGAGATCAGCTTCACGCGCAACGACGACTACTGGCGCGGCAAGCCTGCACTGGACGGCATCGACGTCAGCGTCATCCCCGACCCGCAGGCCCAGGTCGCCCAGCTCCGGGCCCACCAGCTCGACCTGATCCTCGGTGCGTCGTACCGCGACTTCGAGAGCCTGGGCAAGGACGACCAGTTCCACGTCAACCAGTGGGACGGCGCCGAGAGCCAGGTGTACGTCGGCACGAACGTCACCAACCCGGCGCTGTCCGACGTGCGGGTGCGCCAGGCGATCGCCTACGCGCTCGACCGCAAGCGCGTCGTCGACGAGGTCTTCCGCGGTGCCGGCGTCCCGATCAGCCTGCCGTGGCCGAGCTACTCGCCGGCGTACGACGAGAAGGCCAACGCCACCTACGACTACGACCTCGACAAGGCCAAGACCCTCGTCGACGAGGCGAAGGCCGACGGCGTCGCGATCCCGAAGCTGCCGCTGACCTACCCCTCGGAGAACCCGATCTACGGCGCCATCGCGCAGATCGTGCAGGCGGACCTCGCGAAGGTCGGCATCGAGGTCGAGCTCGACCCGCAGGAGCAGGCCCAGGTGATCCAGCAGCTGATCGGCGCGAAGTTCCCGGCGCTGTGGATCCTCAGCCACGCCTACGCGCACTACACGCCGTCCACGCTCGCGGTCTCGGCGTACCCCTTCAACGCCGACCACAACGCCTCGCTGTACGTCGACGCCGACTACAAGGCGGCCGCCGAGAAGGTCTGGAAGCAGAAGGCCGGCGCGGTCGACCCGGCCGACTACGCCGCGCTCGACGAGCAGCTGCTCGAGGGCTCGTTCCTGCTGGAGATCGCGATCACGCTTCCGCAGGACGCGAGCAGCACCCAGGTCCACGACATCGGCGAGACCAAGCGTGGCGAGCCGCTGTTCTACGACACCTACCTGACGAAGTGACCGGAGAGTGAGCCCACGATGATCCGCTATCTCCTCAGCAGACTGGGCTCGGCCCTGTTGGTGACGGTGCTGGCCTCGATCGGCATCTTCGCCCTGATCCGGCTGGTGCCCGGCGACCCGGTCTCGGTGCTCGCCGGGCCGGACGCCACCCCCGAGTCCCGCGCGGCCATCCGCGCGGAGCTCGGGCTGGACCAGCCCTTCTGGAGCCAGTACGTCCACTGGCTCGGTGACCTGGCGCGCTTCGACCTCGGGCCGTCGTACAAGCTCGGCGGCGACGTCGGCGACCTGATCGCCGACGGCGCGCTCAACACCGTGGTGCTGACCCTGTTCGCGCTCGTGCTGGCCGCGGCAGGCGCGCTGGTGACCAGCACCGCCGCGGTCGTGTGGGACAAGCGGTGGCTCAACTCGCTGCTGTCCGCGCTCAACACGGCCGCGGTGGCGGTGCCGACCTTCGCGACGGCCCTGGTGCTGGTGCTGGTGTTCGCGGTGCGCTTCCCGGTGCTGCCCGCCGGAGGTACGCCGCCGGGCGGGTTCTTCTCCCACCCGGACATCGCCTTCCAGTACCTCCTGCTGCCCGGCCTGGCGCTCGCCCTCCCGGCGTGGGCGGCCCTGACCCGGTTCCTGACCGAGGGGCTGCGCACCCAGCTGCAGCAGCCGTACGTCACCACGGCCCGCGCGCTCGGCATCCCGCGCCGCCGCATCGTGCTCACCCAGGCGCTGCGCAACGCACTGCCGTCGTCGATCACGGTGCTGGGCATCCAGTTCGGCACCCTGCTCGGCGGCGCGATCCTGGTCGAGGCGGTCTTCGCCTGGCCCGGCCTGGGCCGGCTGATCGAGCAGGGGATCTCCTCGCGCGACTACCCCGTCGTCCAGGTCCTGCTGCTGCTCTCGGTCGTCGTGTTCGTGCTCACCCAACTCGCCAGCGACCTGATCCACGCGTGGCTCGACCCGCGCGTGCGGCTGAACGGAGTCTCCTGATGACCGACATCGCCGTCGCCGAGCCGATCGTCCCGGTCCCGGTCGGACCGGTCCCCGGCGACCCCGCGCCCGCCCGGCGCCCGGGCCTGCTGCACGCCCTGCGCCACGGCCGTGGCCTGGTCGGGGTCGTGCTCGTCGGCACGGTCGTGCTGCTCGGCGTGCTCGGGCCGCTGCTGGCGCCGTACGGGCCCACCGAGCAGGTGAAGGGCGCCAACCTGCTCGGCCCGACGGCCGGGCACTGGCTCGGCACCGACGAGCTGAACCGGGACATCCTGTCCCGCACGCTCTACGGCATCCGGGCCGACCTGGTCGTCGTCTTCGCGGCCGTCCCGGTCGGTGCGGTGCTCGGGGTCCTGCTCGGGCTGGTCACCAGCTGGTGGTCGGTCACCGACGTCATCGCGCAGCGGGTGTTCGACCTGCTGCTCGCCTTCCCGGCACTGATCCTCGGCATCCTGCTGACCGCCTTCCTCGGCCCCGGCCTGCTGACGGTCGGCATCGTGATCGTCGCGCTCGAGATCCCGGTGTTCGGGCGGCTGGTGCGCACCGCGGTGCGCACCGTCCGCGAGATGCCGTTCGTCGAGGCGTCGCAGGTCGTCGGCGCCGGACCGGCGTGGGTGCTGCGCAAGCACGTGCTGCCCAACTCGCTCGAGCCGCTCACCGTCCAGCTCGCCGTCTCCATGTCGGTGGCGGTGTTCGTCGAGGGCGCGATGAGCTTCCTCGGCCTGGGCGTGCGGCCACCGCACCCCTCGCTGGGCTCGCTCATCAAGGACGGTGTCCGTCTCCTGCACGACGCACCGTTCTTCGCCGTGGGCCCGCTGGCCGTCGTGGTCGCGCTGGTCCTCGGGCTCCTGCTCATCTCCCAGTCGCTGTCGGAGGCCCGCCGTGCTTGATCTCCACTCCACCGAGGAGGTGCTCTCGATCGAGCACCTCGCCATCTCCTTCGCCCACCCGCGGCCCGCCGTCGAGGACGTGTCGGTCGCGCTCCACCGCGGTGAGATCCTCGCCCTGGTGGGCGAGTCCGGTTCCGGCAAGTCGATGACCGCCCGCGCCGTCCTCGGACTGCTGCCGCCGGGAGCGAGGGCCACCGGCTCCATCCGGTACGACGGCGAGGAGATCCTCGGCCTGCCCGAGGCCGACCTCAACCAGATCCGGGGCGCCCGGATCGCGATGGTGTTCCAGGAGCCCCAGACGGCGCTCAACCCGGTCCGCACCATCGGCTGGCAGCTGCGCGAGGCGCTGAGGGCGCACGGCACGAGGTCGCGGAAGGCCGCTACGGAGCGGGCGATCGAGCTGCTGCGCGCGGTGGAGATCCCCGAGCCGGAGCGCCGGCTGTCGTCGTACCCGCACCAGCTCTCGGGCGGCCAGAAGCAACGCGTCGTGCTCGCGCTGGCGCTGGCCAACGAGCCGGACGTGCTGCTCGCCGACGAGCCCACGACCGCCCTCGACGTCACCGTGCAGGCCGAGATCCTGCGGTTGCTCGACCGCATCCGCGAGCGGACCGGCACCGCGATCGTGCTGATCACCCACAACATGGGCGTGGTCGCGGAGATCGCGGACCGGGTCGTGGTGCTGCAGGCCGGCCACGTCGTCGAGGAGGGCGAGACCCGGGCGCTGTTCGCCCAGCCGCGCGAGCCGTACACGAAGACGCTGCTCGCCTCCGTGCTGCGCCTGCCCGAGCGCTCGGACGTCGAGGAGGTCGCGGAGCGACCGTCACGAGACGCCCCGGCTGGGGTCGTGCCGGCCGTGGAGTTCCGCGGCGTCCACGTGCACTACGGATCCAGCCGCCGGGGGCGCGCCTTCCCCGCGATCTCGGACGTCTCGCTGTCGGTGGCGCCCGGCGAGGTGGTCGGCCTGGTCGGCGAGTCCGGCTCGGGCAAGACCACCCTCGGCCGGCTGGCCGCGGGCCTGGTGCCGCTGGCCGACGGGCAGGTGCTGCTGCGCGGCGAGGACGTGCTCGCCGCCCCGCGCGCCGAGCGGCGCCACCTGCGCCGCGGGCTGGCGTTCGTGCACCAGGACCCCGAGGCCTCGCTCGACCCGCGCTACGCCGTGGGCGCGAGCATCCGCGAACCGCTGGACATCCATCGCGTCGGCACCCCGGCCGAGCGGGATGCGCGGGTGGCCGAGCTCCTCGAGGCGGTCCAGCTGCCGGTGTCGTACGCCGAGCGCCGCCCCCGCGAGCTCTCCGGCGGCCAGCGGCAGCGGATCGCCCTGGCCCGCGCCCTGGCCCTGGAGCCCGCCCTGCTGGTGGCCGACGAGCCCACCAGCGCCCTGGACGTGTCGGTGCAGGCGCGGGTGCTCGCCCTGTTCCGCGACCTGCAGGAGCAGCTCGGGTTCGCCTGCCTGTTCATCAGTCACGACCTCGCGGTCGTGCACCAGGTGGCCGACCGGGTGGCCGTGCTCCGCGCGGGGCAGCTGGTCGAGATCGGCCCGGTGGGCCGGGTGTTCGCGCAGCCGGAGGCGGACTACACGCGCCGGCTGCTCGACGCCGTCCCCGTGCCGGACCCGGCCCGTCGCGGCGGCCGCCGGGTGCGCGAGCTCGCGTCGTGAGCGGAGCCTGCTGCCACCCGGTGGTCGAGGAGGCCGCCCGCGGCCGTCTCGAGACCTCCGGGCCCGTGGCCGGGGCGCTCCCACGGGGAACCGCCCAGCACCTCGGCCAGAGGTCTCGAGACGGTCGCAGCGCGACCTCCTCGACCACCGGGGGGAAGCAGAAGCCGGTCCCCGGCGGGGCTTTCGCGATGGGCGACGCCTTCGGCGACGGCGCGCCCGGCGACGGCGAGGGCCCGGTGCACGAGGTGGCGCTGGCGCCGTACCTCGTCGACGAGACGGCAGTGACCAACGTGGCGTTCGCCCGCTTCGTGAAGGCGACCGGCTACGTGACCGAGGCCGAGCAGCTCGGTGTCTCGGCGGTCTTCCACCTCGCCGTCGAGGCGAGCCGCGGCGACGTGCTCCACCGGCTCGACACGACGCCGTGGTGGGTCGCGGTGAAGGGCGCGGACTGGCGGCATCCCGCGGGTCCGCTCTCCTCGATCGGCGACCTGCCGCACCACCCGGTCGTGCACGTGACCTGGCACGACGCGCAGGCCTACTGCCGCTGGGCCGGCAAGCGGCTGCTGACCGAGGCCGAGTGGGAGTTCGCCGCACGCGGCGGGCTCGAGGGCCGGCGGTTCCCGTGGGGCGACGAGCTGCACGACGGGCGCGCCTGGCGGCTCAACGTCTGGCAGGGCGACTTCCCCGTCGCCAACGACCTCGACGACGGCTACCTCACCACCGCCCCGGTGAAGTCCTACCGGCCCAACGGGTACGGCCTCTTCCAGACCGTCGGGAACGTCTGGGAGTGGTGCGCGGACTGGTTCGATCCGAGCTACTACGGCCGCTCCCCCGGTTTCGACCCGCACGGGCCGGACCACGGCACCCACCGCGTGATGCGTGGCGGCTCGTACCTGTGCCACGACTCCTACTGCAACCGCTACCGGGTCGCCGCCCGCACCGGCAACACCCCCGACTCGGCCTCCGCCAACATCGGCTTCCGGTGCGGCAACTCCCTTCCCCGTCCCTCCTGATCACCGAACGGACCCCCGATGACCGACCGCACCCACCTGCCCTTCCACCGCGACCGCGCCCCCTTCGAGGCCGAGCTCGACGCCCGCGACCAGGTCGCGCCGCTGCCGCTGCGCGAGCGCCTCGACGCCCCCGAGGGCGCGCCGAACGTGCTGGTCGTCCTGCTCGACGACATGGGCTTCGGCGCCCCGTCCGTGTTCGGCGGGCCGTGCCGCACGCCGGTCGCCGAGGAGCTGGCCGAGGACGGGCTGCGCTACACGCGCTTCCACACCACGGCCCTGTGCTCCCCCACCCGCGCCGCCCTGATGACCGGCCGCAACCACCACGCCGTCGGCGTCGGCACGGTCATGGAGATCTCCACCGGTGCGCCCGGGTACGACGGCCAACGGCCGCGCAGCGCCGGAACCCTCGCGCAGATCCTGCGCGGCAACGGGTACTCGACGGGTGCGTTCGGCAAGTGGCACCAGACCCCGCCGTGGGAGCAGACCGCCGCCGGGCCGTTCGACCGGTGGCCGACCGGCGAGGGATTCGACCGGTTCTACGGCTTCCTCGGCGGCGAGGCCAGCCAGTTCGAGCCGACCCTCGTCGACGGCACCACCTTCGTCGACCCGCCGCGCACCGCCGCCGAGGGCTACCACCTCTCGGAGGACCTGGCCGACCGTGCGATCGCCTGGACCGGCGACGTGCGCCGGCACGCGCCGGACAAGCCGTGGTTCTGCTACCTGGCCTTCGGCGCCACCCACGCGCCCTTCCAGGTGCCGGCGCAGTGGCGCGACCGCTACCGCGGGGAGTTCGCGCACGGCTGGGACCGCCAACGCGAGATCACCCTCGAGAAGCAGCGCGCGCTGGGCGTCGTACCGCCGGACGCGGAGCTGGCTCCCTGGACGCCCGGCGTACCGCACTGGGACGAGGTCTCCGACCTCGAGCGGGAGACGGGGCAGCGCCTGATGGAGCTGTACGCCGCGTTCGCGGAGCACACCGACGCCCAGGTGGGGCGGGTGGTCGAGGCGCTCCGCGAGCGCGGAGAGCTCGACAACACGATCGTGCTCTACATCCTCGGCGACAACGGCGCCTCCGCCGAGGGCGGCGAGGCGGGCACGCTCAACGAGGCGCTGCACTTCAACGGGATCGAGGAGTCGCCCGAGCGGATCGCCCGGTTCATCGAGGAGCGGCCCGGAGAGCTCGGCGGCCCCGACACCTACGCGCACTACCCCGCGGGCTGGGCGGTGGCCATGGACACGCCGTACCAGTGGACCAAGCAGGTCGCCTCCCACTACGGCGGCACCCGCAACGGGCTGGTCGTGCACTGGCCGCGTGGGATCAAGGCACGGGGCGAGGTTCGCCACCAGTGGCACCACGTCAACGACGTGCTGCCCACACTGCTCGAGGTGGCCGGCGTACCCGTGCCCTCGACGATCGACGGCGTCGAGCAGGCGCCCCTCGACGGCGTCTCGTTCGCCTACTCCTTCGACGCTCCCGAGGCCGGCGAACGCCACACCACGCAGTACTTCGAGATGTTCGGCAACCGCGGGATCTACCACGAGGGCTGGACCGCGGTCGCCGCGCACAAGGCGCCCTGGCACCCGCGGTTCGAGGAGACGCCGCGCTTCGAGGACGACCGCTGGGAGCTGTACGACACCACCACGGACTGGACCCAGGCCCGTGACCTCGCGGCGGTCGAGCCCGAGCGGCTCGCCGCCCTGCAGGCGCTCTTCCTCGAGGAGGCCCGGCGCAACCACGTGCTCCCGATGGACGACAAGCTCGTCTTCGCCCGCTCCGCGGGCAGCCGGCCCGCACCCCCGGAGTCGATCGTGCTCGGCCCGACCTCGGGACGCCTGCGCGACGACGCCGTACCGATCGTCCGCAACGCCTCCCACCTGGTCCGCGCGGTGTTCTCGGGCGGCCCCTCGACCCGGGGCGTGCTGGTCGCGCAGGGCGGGTACTTCGGCGGCTGGTCGCTCTACGTGCGCGACGGCGTGCTGACCTGGGCCTACAGCTACGCCGCGATCGACTGGACGCACGTACGCTCGTCGGTCCCGCTGGCCGAGGGGGAGCACGTGGCCGAGCTCCGGTTCGCGTACGACGGCGGGGGGCTCGGCAGGGGCGCATCGGTCACGCTGGTCCTCGACGGGTCGGTGGTCGCCGAGGGCCGGCTGGAGCGCTCGCTGCCCGGCATGTTCTCGATGGACCAGACCCTCGACGTCGGCATCGACCGCGGCACGCCGGTCACCGACGACTACGGCACCCGCGACGGGTACCGGTTCACCGGGACGATCCGCACGGTGGAGATCGTCACCGGCGACGACGCTCTCACACCGCCACTGGAGGACCAGGTGCAGGCGGTGCTGGTCACGCAGTAGGGGGCGGGTCGGCCACCGCCGCTGTAACACGCCGTCCACCCGACTGGTCGCCGGTTCTCCGCACGACACGCCGACGACACGCCGGGTGTCCTGCTGAGAAGCGTCAGGTAGTCCGGTGGACAGCGTGTTACAGCCGACCGGGCACCAGACGCGTCACTCCCGGCGCTGGAACAGCCGCACGACCACCCGCAGCGCCAGCGTCACCCCGCAGAACCCGAGCGCGAGCCCCAACAGGCCGAAGAGCGAGAGCTCCTCGGTCAGCCGGGGCCCGCCGCCGTTCAGGCCGAGGACGACGGCGAGGATGCAGGCGGTGATGCCGAAGGCGGCGGCCAGGCCGTTGTTGACCTGGTCGCGCAGCCAGGCGCGGTCGTCGGCGTCGCCGAAGGCGCGGGTCCGGACGGTGAAGGTCCCCTCGCCGAGGGCGCTGGTGAGGTGCTCGACGCGCTCGGGCAGGCGGCGGGCGATGGCGGCGACGACGCCGGCCTGGCTGACGGCCTGGGCGGCGACCCGCTTCGGCCCGGCCAGGCGACGCATCAGCGCGGGCAGCTGGGAGCGGGCCGACCGGAGCAGGCTGCTGCCGGGGTCGAGCAGGGTGATCGCGGCCTCGACCGAGGTGAGGGTACGGAAGGCCGCGGCCACGTCGCCGGGTACGCCGATGCCGTGGCGGCGCAGCACCGCGAAGATCCGGGTGAAGGTGTCCCCGCCGATCGTGGACTGCAGCTGGAGGGCGGCGATCTCGCGGCCCAGCTCGCGACGCAGGAGCGGGACGTCCAGGTGGTCGGGTACGTCGAACGCCAGGGTCAGCGCGTCGACCGCGGACACCGCGTCGTCGCTGAGGATCGCGAACAGCAGCAGGGCGAGCAGCTGCCGGGTCTCGCTGTCGAGGATGCCGACGGCGCCGAAGTCGAGCAGCCCGATCCGCCCGTCGTCGAGGACCAGGATGTTGCCCGGGTGCAGGTCGGCGTGGAAGACGCCGGCGACGAAGACGGTGTCGAGCAGCGCGCCGATCAGGGTGTCGGCGAGCTCGACCCGGCGCTCGGCGGACAGGGCGGCGACGGCCGGCTCCCCCACCGAGAGCGGGGTGCCGTGCAGCCGGTCCATCACCAGGACGCGGCGGGTGCTGAGCGCGGTGTCGACGGCCGGGACCACGATGTCGGGGCGATCGCGCAGCGTGGCCGCGCCGGCGTCGGTGTTGCCCGCCTCGATCCGGTAGTCGAGCTCCTCGCGCAGCGACTGGGCGAGGCCGGCGGCGAGCCGCGACACCGCCATGTCGCGCGCCCACGGCCAGCGCTGCTCGGCGGTCCGGGCCAGGCGCACCAGGATGTCGGTGTCGACCTCGACCTGCCGGCGGGCCTTGCTGCGCTGCACCTTGACCACGACCTCCCGGCCGTCGTGCAGGGTCGCGGTGTGCACCTGGGCCACCGACGCCGCAGCGAGCGGCGAGGTGTCGAAGGCGGCGAACAGGACGTCCGGCCGGTCACCGAGGTCGGCCTCGATGGTGGCGGCCACGGCGGCGTACGGCTCCGGATCCGCATCGGACTGCAGGGTCGCGAGCGCGCGCGTGGTCTCGGCGGGCAGCAGGTCGTCGCGGGTGGCGAGGATCTGGCCGAGCTTGACGAAGGTGACGCCCGACTCGTTGAACACCGACGCGAGGGCGGGCCCGAAGGAGGCCGACCCGGGACCGCGGCGCAGCACCGTGCCGAGCCCGGAACCGGTGGCGGCACGGCCGATCTGGACGTAGCGACGCGTCCGCCGCAGCCACGCGCGGAACCGGCCGACAGCCTCGCGCGGCCCGGGCACCGTGCCCGACGGGACCAGCACCTCGAGCAGCATCACGACGGCGAGCGCGGCCGCGAAGACCCACAGGCAGGCGACCAGCAGGAACGCGACCGCGGTGCCCTGGGACGTGGTCAGCCTCCCGGCCTCGGTGCCAACGCCGGCCTCCACAGCGAGCTTGCCGGTGATCGGAACGCCCACCAGCAGCGCGATCCAGGCCACCAGCAAGGTGCGCAGCCAACCCACCCGGGCGCCGAGGATGCGGCGGATCACCGCCCCGAGGCCGGCAGCCAGGACGAGGGTCATCGCGGCGGTGTACGCCCAGACGAGTGCTCCCACGCGCCCCACCGTAGGCGGCGACCGACGCCGCGAAGGGGAGGCTCAGGGCCCGACCGGGGACGGGTCAGGGGGAGGTCAGGGCGATCACCGGTGCGACGAACCGCTCGACCAGCCGCCGTTCCTCGGCCACGTCGCCGCCGGGGACGGTGAGGAGCGAGACGATCACCCGCACGAGCCAGCGGGCGGCCTCCGGGTCCGGCGCCATGGTGAGCCCGAGCGCCTGGACGACCTCCGAGCCCTGGGCGAGGTCCGCTGTCCGGGCGGCGTCAGGCTCGCGGAACCAGGCCGCCAGCGCCGGTGCCGCCCGGACGTGGCGCAGCGCCGCGAGGACGCCGTCGGTCACGGTGGCGGGCGCCTCGGCGGCGACCGAGGCCCCGACCCGGACCGCCTCGCGCTGCACGAACGCCAGCTGGAGGGCGGGCCGGTCGGGGAAGTAGCGGTAGAGAGTCGCCCGCGAGCAGCCTGCGGCGACGGCGATCTCGCCCATCGCGACCGCGTCGACGCCGCGCTCGGCGAAGAGCCCGCCGGCCGCGTCGAGGATCCGCTCCACCGCCGGCGTACGACGGTCGACCCAGCTCACGAGACCACCAGCGGAACCGAGAGCGGACGGCGGACGTACGGCCCGGGCGCCCACGTGACCGCGTCCTCGTCGATCGTGAAGTCGGGGATCCGGGCGAGCAGCTCCTCAAGAGCGACGGTGATCTGCAGCCGCGCGGCGGCCGCGCCCAGGCAGTGGTGGTGGCCCTGGCCGAAGCTGAGCACCTGCCTCGGGCGGCGGCGTACGTCGAGGAGCTCGGCGTCCGGTCCGTACCTGCGCGGGTCGCGGTTGCCGGCGCCGTACAGCAGCAGCACCTTGCGTCCCGCCGGGATGTGCACCCCGCGCAGCTCGACGTCGCGGGTGGTCGTGCGGGCCAGGCCCTGGACCGGGGAGGTGAGCCGCAGGAACTCCTCGACGGCGTCCGGGACCAGCCCGGGGTCGCGGGCGAGGAGGGCGCGCTGGTCGGGGTGTGCGGCGAGCAGCTGGGCCGCGCCGCCGAGAGCGCCGGTGGAGGTGTCGTTGCCACCCGCGACCATGGTGAACACGAACGCGAGGATCTCGAGCAGGTCCGTCTGCGCCATGACCAGCTGGGAGACGGTGTCCTCGCCGGGCGCGCTGCGGCGGCGCTCGACGAGGTCGGCGAAGTACGTCATCAGCTCCGTCGTCGCGCTCGCCGCCTCGGCCGCCGCCAGCACGCCCTCGCCCGCGACGTTGGCCGCGACGATCGCGCTGCTCCAGTCGTCGAACCGTGGCTGGTCCTCGACGGGCACGCCGAGGTAGTGCCCGACGACCAGGCTCGGCAGCGGCTTGAACAGCTCGGCCACGACGTCGCCGCCGCCGGCCGCGCGCAGCGCGTCCAGCCGGTCGGCGGCGAACGCCCGCACCACGGGCTGGAGGTCGCGCACCTGGCGCGGCGTGAACCCGCGCGCCACCAGCCGGCGGAAGGTCGTGTGGACGGGCGGGTCGGTCATCACGAACGGCGGGTTGTCGACCAGCCCGATCCGCTCGAGCTCGTCGTACTCCACCGTCAGGCCGCCGGTGCTGGAGTACGTCGTCACGTCCACCGCAGCCGCCAGCACGTCGGCGTGCCGCGACAGGACGTAGTGGTCGTGCTCGGGGTGGCGCGGCGGCACCACGTGGTGGACCGGGTCGTGGTCGCGCAGCCAGGCGTACGACGCCCAGGGGTCGCGCCACGCCGCGCCGCCGCCCGGCCGGTAGCCCTGGGACAGTTCAGCCGACATGCCACAAGCGTGAGACAAGTTGGCCGATCTGTCCAGTACCGCCAAACCGTTCGATCGAACGGCTTGGGGGACTTTTTGCTACAACAACCCGCTCGAACCGTTCGATCGAACGATCTGGTCGCGCGGGGGGCTCAGGCGATGATCGCCTCCGGCACCGACCCCTCGGGCGCGCGACGCTCGGCGTCGGTCAGCCAGGCCAGCTGCTCGAGCCGGTCGAGGATCGTGTGCAGCAGGTCGGCCGTGGTCGGGTCCGCGGCGTCGACGGCGTCGTGGACCTCGCGGACGGTGCCGGTCACGGCGTAGATCGAGGCGACGATCGCGTCGATGGCGTCACCGGTCGCGACCTCGCCACCCGGGAAGGCGGGGAGGCTGGACTGGGCGGCAGCGCGGGCCGAGGTGCCGTCGGGGACGACGTACAGTGCACGCATCCGCTCGGCGACGGCGTCGGTGAACTCCCGGGCGGCGTCGACGATCTCGTCGAGCTGCAGGTGCAGGTCGCGGAAGTTCGGGCCGACCGCGTTCCAGTGCGCCTGCTTGCCCTGGAGGGCGAGGTCGTTGAGGTCGGCGAGGACCCGCTGGAGGTGTCCGGCGAGGGCCGCGTCGGCGCGGAACGCGGGGTGGGAGACGTGCTGGGTCGAGCGGTGACGGGTCACGGTGGTGGCCACGGGTGGTGCTCCCTTCGAGTGGATGTCGGTGGGACCCAGCCTGACATCTTTTCTGGAACGATTCCAGAAAAGGAAGCCTTGCCTAGGATCGCCCAGCCTTGCCTCACCGACGATGAGTTCGGCTGTCGGTGGCGGTCCCTACGGTCGAAGCACACCGACACGGGTACGACGACACGCAGGGACGGCGATGAGCGAACCGATGATCAGCGCGACCGGACTGGTCAAGCGCTACCAGGACGTCGAGGCCCTGGCCGGCCTCGACCTGGCCGTGCCGGAGGGTAAGGTGCTGGCGCTGCTCGGGCCCAACGGCGCCGGCAAGACCACCGCGGTGCGCTGCCTGACGACGCTGCTGCGACCCGACGCCGGCGAGATCCGGGTCGCCGGCGTCGACGTGCTGGCCGACCCCTCCGCGGCCAAGGCGAGGATCGGGCTGTCGGGGCAGTACGCCGCCGTCGACGAGCACCTCACGGCCGCCGAGAACCTCGTGATGATCGGCCGGCTCTACCACCTCGGCCGCGGACCGGCCCGGGCCCGGGCGGGCGAGCTGCTCGAGCGCTTCGACCTCACCGAGTTCGCGAGCCGCCCGACCAAGACCTACTCCGGCGGCCAGCGCCGGCGCCTGGACCTCGCCTGCGCCCTGGTCGCGGCGCCGCCGGTGATCGTGCTCGACGAGCCGACCACCGGGCTCGACCCGCGCAGCCGGCAGCTGATGTGGGACGTGATCCGCGAGCTCGTGGCCGACGGCGCGACGCTGCTGCTGACGACGCAGTACCTCGAGGAGGCCGACGTGCTGGCCGACGACATCGTGGTGATCGACCACGGCCGCCAGATCGCCCACGGCACGGCCGACGAGCTCAAGGCGCAGACCGGCGGCCAACGGATCGAGGTCGTTCTCACCAGCGCCGCCGACACCGAGGCCGCCGCCCGGGTGCTCGACCAGGTCGCGGTCGGCGAGGTGCAGGTCACCGGCGGCGGGCGCGAGCTCGCCGCCGCCGTCGGCGACGAGGCCGCGGGCGACCTGCTGCGTGTGCTGCAGGGCTTCGAGCGCGACGCGGTCAAGGTCCTCGACGTCGGGCTGCGCCGCCCCACCCTCGATGACGTCTTCCTCACCCTGACCGGGCACGACAGCCATGACGGCACCGAGACCACGGAGGTCGAGCAGTGAGCACCCTGACCCAGGCCGCGAGCGACGGCTGGGTGGTCGCCCAGCGCAACCTGATCAAGATCGTGCGGGTGCCCGAGATCCTGGTCTTCGTGCTGATCAGCCCGATCATGTTCGTGCTGCTCTTCGCCTACGTGTTCGGCGGCGCGATCGAGACCCCCGGCGTCAACTACCGCGAGTGGCTGATCGCCGGGATCTTCGGCCAGACCATCGTGTTCGGCGCGACCTTCACCGGTGCGGGCCTGGCCGAGGACATGCAGAAGGGCATCATCGACCGGTTCCGGTCGCTGCCGATGTCCAGCTCCGCGGTGCTGGTCGGGCGCACGTCCTCCGACGTCGTCTACAACGTGCTCTCGCTGGTGATCATGGCGCTGACCGGGCTGCTCGTCGGCTGGCGGATCCGGGAGGGCTTCGTCGACGCGATCGCCGGCTTCGCGCTGCTCCTCGTCTTCGGCTACGCGATCAGCTGGGTGATGGCGTGGGTCGGCCTGATGGTGCCGAGCGTCGAGGTCATCAACAACGCCTCGTTCATCGTGATCATGCCGCTGACCTTCGTCTCCAACGCGTTCGTGCCGACCGCGTCGTTCAACAAGGTGCTCAAGCCGGTCGTCGAGTGGAACCCGGTCTCCGCGGTCACCCAGGCCAGCCGCGACCTGTTCGGCAACACCGGCGTCGGGCCCGGCTCGGACGCCTGGTCACTGCAGCACCCGGTGGCCTACACGCTGATCTGGGTGATGGCGATCATCGCGGTCTTCGCCCCGCTGTCCGTACGGCGCTACCGGCTCACCACGAGCCGCTAGCCCCGATGTTTCGTGTCTAGGCCCGTCCGCTAGCGACCCGGTCGCCGCCGGTGAGCACCGGCAGCGCCTCGACGCCGTAGACCGCCGACAGCTTGCGGAAGTCGAGCTCGGAGATGTCGGCGGCCATGGTGAGGTCCGGGAACCGCTCGGCGAGCATCCGCAGCGCGGTCCGCAGCTCCATCCGGGCCAGCTCGGCGCCGACGCACCGGTGCATGCCCCACCCGAAGGCCAGGTGCCGGGTCGGCTCGCGGGACGGGTCGAACTCGTCGAGGCCCGGGGCCAGCCGCGGGTCGCGGTTGGCGGCGAGCAGGGAGACGCCGACCGCGTCGCCCTCCTTGATCTGCACACCACCGACGACCACGTCCTGCTTGGCGAAGCGCAGGAAGGCGAGCTGGACCACGCACAGGTGGCGCAGCAGCTCCTCGACGACCTGGTTGATCTGCTCGGCGTTCTCCGAGCGCAGCATCTCGCCGGCCTTCGGGGTGGTCGCGATCAGGTAGGCGCCCAGCGCCAGCATCGATGCGGAGGTCTCGTAGCCGCCGAGGAACACGCCGTCGGCGATGCCGCCGAGGGTGACGTCGTCGAGCTCGTCGCCGTGCTCCTGCAGCAGCGCGCCGATCAGGCCGTCGCCGGGATTCGCCCGCTGCTCGCGCACGGCGTTGATCAGGAACTCGCGGGTGTGCGCGGCCGCCCCGAACGCGCCGGCGCCGCCCTCGGTGAGGTCGAAGCGGGCCACGCCGAGCTCCAGGAACCGGGCCCGGTCGTCGACCGGGAGGCCGAGCAGGTCGCAGATGACGTCGAACGGTACGGCGAACGCGAACTCCTCGACCATGTCGACCGGGCGCCCGTCGCGGCCGGCCTCGGCCATCGCGTCCAGCCGCTGCTCGACGATCGCCTCGATGCCGGGCTGCAGCCGGGCGAGGCGGCGCATCGTGAACTCGGGGGTCAGGTAGCGCCGCAGCGCGGTGTGCAGAGGGGGGTCGGTCATGCCGAGGCCGCCGATCTGCTCCTCGTCGGAGCGGCCCTCCTGGGACACGAACTGCCCGAGGTCGTTGGACCACACCTCGGCGCCGCCGGCGAGCACCTCGCGCGCCTCGTCGTACCCGCTGACCATCCACACGCCCTTGCCGAACAGGTCGGCGAGCTTCTTGACCGGCTCGTCGGCCTGCGCCTTCACGAGCTCGGGCACGGGGTCGAGCCCGTCACGGCGCAGCGGGAGCGTGAACGCGTCCGGAAGGAAGCGAAGCTTGCGCAGGTCGATGCCGTTGCGCATGGTCCGGTTGAGCAGCCAGATGCCGATCCGCTGCTTGGCGGGACCCAGCACGGGGTCCAGGACAGGCCGGAGCAGCGAGTCGAAGAGCGGGATGCGCATGAGCCGTATTCCATCAGACGAGACGGCTCGACATATCCGGTGTGACCCGGATCGCGTCCCTGACCCGACCCTGAGGTCCGCCCCGTTAGCCTGTCCGGGTGCCTCGGACACCTGTGGACTGGGATGCGTGGGATGCCGTGCTGTTCGACCTCGACGGGGTGGTGACACCGACGGCCGAGGTCCACATGCACGCGTGGGCGGCGATGTTCACCTCGTTCCTCACCGCGCGGTCCGCGGCTGACCACGTCGCGTACCCGCCGTACACCGAGCAGGACTACTTCACCTACGTCGACGGGAAGCCCCGCTACGACGGGGTCCGCTCCTTCGTCGCCTCCCGCGGGATCACCCTGCCGGAGGGCACGCCGGACGACCCGCCGACGGCGGAGACCGTGTGCGGGCTGGGCAACCGGAAGAACGAGTCGTTCAACCAGATCCTCGGCTCGGAGGGCGTCGTGGCCTACCCCGGCTCGGTGGCGCTGATCGTGGAGCTGCACGAGGCCGGCAAGCCGATGGCGGTGGTGTCGTCGTCGCGCAACGCGCCCGCGGTGGTCGCCGCGGCCGGGCTGACCGACTACTTCGCGTTGATCATGCACGGCGGTCTGGCCGCCGAGCTCGGCCTGCGCGGCAAGCCCGCGCCGGACACCTTCACCCACGCCGCCACCGCGCTGGGCGCGACGAACGCCCGATCGGTCGTCCTGGAGGACGCGATCAACGGCGTCGCCGCCGGGCACGCGGGTGAGTTCGGCCTCGTCATCGGGGTCGACCGCGGCGCGGGGGTCGACGCGCTGACGGCGGCGGGCGCCCACCTCGTCGTACCCGACCTCGCCGACCTGGTCCAGGCCGACACCGCGGAGGAGAAGTCATGAACGCACCGGAGGGCCCGTCCCACAAGGCACCGCCCGCCGGCGACCCGCTCGACCGCAGCCGGTTCCCCGTCGACGAGTGGCGGCTGGTCGAGACCCGGTTCGACGGCAGTGACCTCGGCACCACCGAGTCGCTGTTCACCGTCGGCAACGGCTACCTCGGCCTGCGCGGCAACTACTCCGAGAGCCGCGACGCGCACCTCGACGGCACCTTCATCAACGGCTTCCACGAGACCTGGCCGATCTCCCACGCCGAGGAGGCCTACGGCTTCGCGCGGATCGGGCAGACCATCGTCAACGTGCCGGACCCCAAGGTGATCCGGCTCTACGTCGACGACGAGCCGCTGCAGATCTCGGTCGCCGACCTGATCGAGTACGAGCGGGCGCTGGACTTCCGCACCGGCGTGCTCACCCGCGACCTGCTCTGGCGCACGCCCGGTGGCAAGCGGGTGCGGGTGCGCAGCACCCGGATGGTGCCGCTCGAGCAGCGTCACCTCGCGGTGCTCACCTTCGAGGTCACCCTGCTCGACCAGCGCGCGTCCCTGGCGATCTCCTCCCAGCTGGTCAACCGGCAGGACGAGCAGCGCGAGGCCGGTCCGCTCGACCAGAGCGGCGGTGGTACGGCGGACCCGCGCCGCGCCGAGGCGTTCGACCGCCGGGTGCTGGAGCCGCGGATCAAGGCGGCGAGCCAGGTCACCGGCCGGCTCTCGCTCGGCTACCGGGCGGCGCAGAGCGGGATGACGCTCGGGGTGGTCGCTGACCACCTGCTGGAGACGGCGTCGCCGTACTCCCTGGAGGTGCACGCCGAGGACGACCTCGCCAAGGCGATCTACCGGGTCGCGGCCGAGCCCGACGTACCCGTGAAGCTGACCAAGCTGGTGTCCTTCCACACCGCGGAGACGGTGCCGCCGCGCGAGCTGATCGACCGCTGCGAGCGCACCCTGGCCCGCACCCGCGAGGAGGGCGTGGCCCACCAGTACGCCGCGCAGGAGGCCTGGCTCAAGGCCTTCTGGGCGCGCGCGGACGTCGAGGTCCCCGGCCAGCCGGCCCTGCAGCAGGCGATCCGGTGGAACCTCTTCTCGGTCCTGCAGGCCTCGGCGCGCGCGGAGGGCCAGGGCATCGCCGCCAAGGGGGTGAGCGGCTCCGGGTACGGCGGCCACTACTTCTGGGACACCGAGATCTACGTGATGCCGTTCCTCACCTACACGATGCCGTGGGCGGCGCGGAACGCGCTGCGCTTCCGCTACAACCTGCTCGACAGCGCCCGCGCGCGGGCCCGCGAGCTGTCCCAGAAGGGCGCACTCTTCCCGTGGCGCACGATCAGCGGCCAGGAGGCGTCCGCCTACTACGCGGCCGGCACCGCGCAGTACCACATCGACGCGGACATCGCCTACGCCCTGAGCCAGTACGTCGGCGCCACCGGTGACGAGGAGTTCCTCGCCCGGGAGGCGGTCGACATCTTCGTCGAGACCGCCCGGATGTGGGCCGACCTCGGGTTCTGGCGCGACGAGTCGCGGCGCACCTTCCACATCCACGGCGTCACCGGGCCCGACGAGTACACGACCGTCGTCAACGACAACCTGTACACGAACGTGCTCGCGCGATTCAACCTGCGCCGTGCCGCCCGCGCGGTGTGGGAGCTGCAGCGCGACGCCCCGGAGGCGTACGACGACCTGGTGCGTCGTACCGGACTGACCGCGGACGAGCCGGACGAGTGGGCCGAGTGCGCCGACGGGATGTCGATCCCGTTCGACTCCTTCCTCGGCATCCACCCGCAGGACGCCCACTTCCTCGAGCGCGAGATGTGGGACCTGGAGAACACCCCGCTCGACAAGCGGCCCCTGCTGCTGCACTACCACCCACTGGTGATCTACCGGTTCCAGGTGCTCAAGCAGGCCGACGTCGTGCTCGCGCTCTACCTGCAGGGCGAGGAGTTCACCGCAGACCAGAAGCAGGCCGACTTCGAGTACTACGACCCGATCACCACCGGTGACTCCACCCTGTCCGCGGTGGTGCAGTCGATCGTCGCCGCCGAGGTCGGCTACTCGGACCTCGCGGTGCGCTACTTCCACGCCGCGCTCTTCGTCGACCTCGCCGACCGCCACAACAACACCGCGGACGGCGTCCACGTCGCCTCGACCGGTGGCGTCTGGAGCGCCCTGGTCAGTGGCTTCGGCGGCTTCCGCGACCGCGGCTCCGGGGCCGGCGACCAGCAGTGGCAGCTCGACCCGCGGCTGCCTGCGTCGTGGTCGTCGCTGGTCTTCCGGGTCACCCTGCACGGCACCCGGGTCCGGGTCACGGTCCGGCCGGCCGAGCTGGAGCTGTGCGTCGAGCACGGGACCGGGCCGGTCACCTTCGCGGTGCGGGGACAGCTGGTGAAGGTCGGGCCGGGTGATCCCGTGGTCGTCCCGCTCGAGGACCAGGGTCCGCGCCTGGACGGCGAGCCGCCGTACCCCGCCGGGATCCAGCGCGCCGACGGGACGGTGATCTCGGCGATCGTGCCGAGCGGGGACTGAGAGGCTGCATGAGTCCCCGGTCAGCCGGGGACTCATGCAGCCGGTGGCCTCCACCCGACCCGGTTGGCGAGCCCGACGGCGGCGAGCTGGGAGGACACCTCCAGCTTGGCGAGGATCCGCTTCACCTGCGTCCGTACGGTGCTCTCCGAGACGACGAACGCGGCCGCGATGTCGTGGACGGTCTCGCCGCGCATCAGGTGCCCGAGCACCACGGCCTCGCGCGGGGTGAGCCGCTCGAACCGCACCCGGATCTCCCGGTGCTCCTTGCCGTTCTCGCGGGCGAGGGCGATCAGCTCGGCGCGCTCGGTCTCGTCCATCACCGGGCCGCCGCGCGCCAGCGAGGTGATCACGGCGAGCACGGCGTCGAGGGAGCCGGCCTTCGACAGCACCCGACGCGCGCCCGCGGCGAGGCACTCGCCCCACCGCACCCGGTCGGTGGTCGCCGTGAGGACGAGGACCGGGACCCCGGCGCGGGCGAGCGGGGCGATGAGCAGGCGGCCGTCGCCGAGGGGCCCGAGGTCGAGGTCGAGCAGCACGATCCGCGGCCGGAGCTCGCGGACCCGGGCGAGGAGTGCGGCCGGCGAGGCGAAGTCGTCGGGCGTGAGGACCCGCACGTCGTGGTCCTCGCGGGTCAACGCGAAGTCGAGGGACTGCGCGAACAGCGCGTGGTCCTCGACGATCACGACCCGTAGCCGGCTGGGCACGTGATCAGCCGGCCTGCGGTACGGCGCCCGCCCGGGGCAGCTCGACGGTGAAGGTGGCGCCCTCGCCGGGCTCGGAGTCGACCCGGACCACGCCGCCGTGCAGCGTCACGACGCGGTGCACGATCGCCAGGCCGAGGCCGGCACCGGGGCGGCGGCGTACGGCGTGCCGGCGGGATCGGAAGAACTCCTCGAAGACCCGCTCACGGTCGGCGGGGTCGATCCCGATGCCGACGTCGCTGACCGTCAGCACCACGCCCGCCGGCCCGGCGACGACGCGGACCAGGACCCGGCCGCCGGGCTCGGAGTACTTGACCGCGTTGGACACCAGGTTGGCCACCATCCGGTCGAGGTCCTCGGGATCGCCCTGCAGCGTGGGCTCGTCGACCACCTCGACGACCACCGTCACGTCCCGCCGGCGGGCCTCGGCGGCGTGCAGCGCGACCGCCTCGCGGGCCACTCGGCCGAGGTCGGTGGTGAGCGAGCGCAGCGGTACGTCGGTCCGCCCGAGCTTGGCGAGCGCGGCCATGTCGTCGACGACCGACCGCAGCCGCTCCACGCCTCCGTGCACGACGTCCAGCCCGGCGGTCACGGAGTCGCCGAGGCCCGACTCGCCGCGCAGCGAGTCGACGGTGTGCGCGATCGCGGCCGCCGTACCGCGCAGCTCGTGGGAGAGCACGTCGATGATGCTGCGGCGGTACTCGGCGACCGCGTGCTCGTGCTCGACGCGCAGCTCGAGGTCGTCGCGCTCCAGCGCGGTGACGAGCGCCCGCTCGGCGAGGCGGACGTACATCAGCAGCGTCGCCCGCTGCTCTGCGCCGGGCCGCCGACCGTCATCGGGCAGGTCGACCCACAGCACGCCCCGCAGCTGTCCGGCGTGGTCGTGGAGCAGCCCGCAGAGCAGGTCGTGGGAGTCCCAGGCGTCCGGGTCGTCGAGAGGTACGACGTCGGGCACCCACAGGTGCTCGTCGAGGTGGCCGCCGGAGCGGTCGGCCGGGACGAAGTGCAGCGCGCCCCACACGTCGGCGTTGGCGAGCTCGCGCTCGAGGAGCTCGACGGGGGTGCGCTGGTCGACCAGCTGGGCGGCGGCGGTGTCGTCGCCGACCACGGCCACCGTGTGCAGCAGGCCGTCGACCGCCAGGCTGACGGCAGCCACGCGGAACCCCGCGAACTCGATCACGCCCTCGGCGAGGAGCTGCAGGGTGCGGGTCAGCGATGCGTCGACCTCCACACCGAGAATGGTTCCCGGAACCGGGCACCTTCATTCCCCGCCGGGGGTCGGCCCGGGGATCAGGCGCTGAACAGCGTCGGCGCGATCCAGTCCGCGACCCACGAGACCGGGGCCCGGCCCGGGCCCACCTCGGCGAGCTCGCGGGCGGCGAGCTCGAGCAGGAGCAGCCGGGCGACGCACCGGGCCTCGCCGACCACCCGGCCGTGCCAGCGGGCCAGGATCCGCGGCGCCTCCTCGACCAGCGCGGTGCCGGCGCCGTGCCAGCGCAGCTCGCCGCGCAGCTCGTCGAGGCGGAAGTGCAGCGTGTCGAAGCCGATGGGCCGGTTCAGGCCGTAGCGGTCCCACTCGCGCACCAGCACCGTTCCGCGCGGTCCGGCCGCGACGGTGCGGCGCGACCAGCTGCCGTGCCAGGCGCCGCGGGGCAGCGCGTCGAGGTCGTGGCGGTTGCCGAGCTGGTCGAGCGCCGCGAGCAGCTGGTCGCCGAACGCCGAGGCCGGCAGGTCCTGGAGCCGGGTCCGCAGGCCACCCGCGTAGGAGTGGTCGAGGTCCGCGATCGTGGCGAGCTCGACGACCACCCGCTCGGCGTCGTAGCGCGCCGGACGGGTCGGCACCCGGCCGGGGTACGCCGACGCGCACCACTCCTGGACCAGCAGCGGGCGCCCGGACCAGGTGGTCAGGGCGAGCAGGCGGGGCGCGACCAGGCGGCCGTTGCGGTGGTGCGCCTCCAGCGTCGCCAGCGCGCTAGCCCCGTCGAGCACCCGCCGGGACCCGGCGTCGTCGTCGGCCCACCGTACGACGGCGACCCGGCGCGCCTGCTCGTCGTACACGTGGCACTGGGTCTCCCCCGGCGGGCCCGGCTGCGGCAGCAACCGGACGGGGCACTCGAGCGCGGCACCGACGAGGTCGGTGAGGTCGTCGAGGGCTTGCGGGCTCAGCTGGTTCATGCGCGGTCCCTCCTGTGGTCCGGCGCGCCCCCCAGACGCGCCGGATGTCCAGCGTCGGGGACGACGCGACGCAGGTGGAGGGTTGTCGGACGACGTCCCCAGAATTCGGTAGAGCCCGACTCGCCCGGTCCCATGACGTCTCATATCTCGAGATAGCTGTCTCATTCAATGGACACAGGTGCTTGACTGGCCCGGTGACCTCGACCGCTGCCCCGTCGCCGACGCAGGCGCGGACGGTCTCCGCCGCCCGGCGCTGGGCGATGCTGGCCGCCGGCACCGGGGCCCAGGCCGCGACGGCGGCGATGGTGACCGCACCGAGCTTCCTCATCCCCGAGCTGCACCGCCCCGTCGCGGACGGCGGCTACGGGATGAGCCTGGCCGAGGCCGGGCTGGTCGCGTCTGCGTCGATGACCGGGATGATGTTCACCCTCGTGCTCTGGGGCCTCGTGGTCGACCGCCGCGGCGAGCGGTTCGCGCTGCTGGCCGGCCTGCTGGTCACGGCCGCCGGCGGCGGCGCCGCGGCGGCGCTGGCCTCACCGTGGCCGATGGCCGCCGCGCTCGGCTTCGCCGGCATCGGTGCGGCGGCGACCAACTCCGCCTCCGGCCGCGTGGTCGTCGGCTGGTTCCCGCCCGAGCGGCGCGGGATCGCGATGGGGATCCGGCAGACCGGGCAGCCGCTCGGCGTCGGGATCGCCGCCGGCACCGTCGCCGTCATCGCCCACCACCACGGCATCGGCCCCGCCCTGTGGGTGCCGACCGCGGCCGCCCTCCTCGTCGCGGTCCTCGTCGCGCTCGTCGTCCTCGACCCGCCCCGGCCTGCCGCAGCCGCGGGCGTCGCCGTCGCGAACCCCTACCGGGAGGACCGCTACCTCGCCCGGATCCACGCCGCCTCGGTGCTGCTCGTCGTCCCGCAGTTCCTGGTCTGGACCTTCGGCCTGACCTGGCTGGTCGACGACCTCGGCTGGTCGCCCGGCATCGCCGGCCTGGTCGTCGCCGGCACCCAGGTCGCCGGCGCCGCCGCCCGGATCGGCGCCGGCTGGGCCTCCGACCTGGTCGGCAGCCGGATGCGGCCGATGCGCGCGGTCGCCTTCCTCGCCGCCGCCACCATGGCGCTGCTCGGCCTGGCCGCCGCGCAAGCCGACGGGTCCGGGCCGGTGACGGCGCTGGCTGTCGGCCTGCTCGTCGTCGCGTCCGCCGTCACCGTGGCCGACAACGGGCTCGCCTTCACCGCCGTCGCCGAGCGGGCCGGGCCGTTCTGGTCCGGCCGCGCCCTCGGCCTGCAGAACACCGCCCAGCACCTCGCCGCCGTCGCCGTCCCGCCCGTCGCGGGGCTGACCATCACCGCCTGGGGCTACGGCGCGTCGTACGCCCTCGCGGCGGCGCTCCCCCTGCTCGCGGTGGCCGTCGTACCGATCGCCGGAGAGCGCCGGGTCAGCTGAGAGCGCCAGGTCAGCTGAGGTCGTAGTCGACGACCACGGGGGCGTGGTCGCTCATCCGGACGCCGAGGTGGTCCCGGTCGACGACCGCGGACACGGCCGCGCGGGCGAGCCGCGGGGTCGCGAGGTGGTAGTCGATGCGCCACCCCCGGTCCTCGTCGTAGGCCCGGCCGAGCCAGCTCCACCAGGAGTACGGCCCAGCCGTGTCCGGGTGCAGGTGCCGCACCACGTCCACGAGCGTGCGCGGTGAGAGCTGCGCGGCCAGCCAGGCCCGCTCCTCGGGCAGGAAGCCCTCCGTCTGGTTGCTGCGCTTGTAGGCGGCGACGTCGAGCTCCTGGTGCGCCACGTTGAGGTCCCCGGTGAGCAGGAACTCCCGGCCCTGCGCCGCCGCGGCCTTGCGGGCGGTCGCGAGGTGGCGGGCGAAGCCGGCCATGAACGCCATCTTGCGGTCGTACTTCGCCCCGCCGTCGGGCGCCTCCCGCATCCGCTTGGGGTCTTGCAGGTGCGCGGGCAGGCCGCCCTTGGGAAGGTAGAGGCTCGCCACGGTGAGGGGTACGTCGGCCAGGTCGACCTCGACGTAGCGCCCCTCCGTCGCGTGCTTGCGCAGCGCGCGGTGCAGCGGCCGCTCGGGGTCCGGCACCGACCAGCTGCGGACCGCGGCGGCCGGCTCCCGGGTCAGTACGGCGACGCCGTTGCGCCCGGCGACCTCCCCCGCGTCGTACGCCACCTGGTAGTCGCCGAACGCGCCCTCGGGCAGCGCGGCGACCGGGCAGCGCACCTCCTGCAGCGTGACGACATCGCACCCGCGGGTGGCCAGCCAGTCGCCGAAGCCGCGTCGGTGGGCAGCACGGATGCCGTTGATGTTGGCGGTGGCGATGCGAAGCACCGGGCGATGCTAGTGGTCCGTCGCGGGCGAATCGTCGGGCGGCCCCACACCGAAGACGTCCATCACCAGCGCGAGCGTGGAGTAGTAGCCGACCAGCACGACGAGCTCGAGGAGGTCGGCCTCGCCCAGGGCCGCCGCGGCCGCCGCGAACTCGGCATCGGACAGCGCCCGCTCGCGCACCAGCCGGCCGGGGACCTCGCCGCACCAGCGCTCCCGCTCGCCGACGCCGGCGAAGGTGCCGTCCGCGATCGCCGCGAGCTCGTCCGGCTCCATCCCGATCGTCGCGGCCACCCGCTCGTGCGCCCAGGCCTCGAACGCCGAGTCCGTGGCGGCGGCCACGGCGAGGATCGCGATCTCGCGCTCACGGTCGCTGAGGTGGCCCCGGTAGCGGATCGCGGCCCCGAGGTCCTGCAACGCCGATCCGACACCCGGCTGCAGCAGCATCGGACCGAACGGGCCGTGCAGCGAGCCGTCCGGCGCCGCCAGCGGGAACGGCTGGTCGCCCGAGGCCCGCGGCCCGGAGGTGATGGCGTCGTAGAGGTGCCGGGCCGCTGCGTCGAGGTCCTCGGGACGGGGCGAGCGGAACCGGTCGCCGGTCACCGTCGAGCCCGCCACCGGGCCAGGAGGTCGGCCTCCCGCTCGATCGTGATCCCCGTGATCCGCGCCGCGGGATCGGCGTCCAGCCAGGCCCGGGTGTCGCGGATCGTGGCGCCGACCGCCCGCGGCTGCAGGCCCGCGGCCAGGGCGGGGGCGGCGTCGTGGGCCAGCATGCCGTCGTACGCCGGGCGCGGGAGCCAGAGCGGGATGCTGTCGGGCCCGGACCAGGCCTCGACGCCCTCGGCCTCGAGGAAGTCCTGGGCGACCCAGACCAGGTCGGCGTCGGGCAGGACGGCGGCGAGGAGCTCGGCGATCGGCTGCGCGGGGCCGACGGCGTCGTACGTCCCGCCGGTGCGGTCCTCGGCCAAGGTGACGACCCAGGCGGCGAGGTCACGGACGTCGATCACCTGCACGAGGTCCTGCGGGTCGCCGGGCGCGAGCACCTCGCCGGTCGCGGTGGAGCGGCGCGCCCAGTATGCGAACCGGCCGCTCGGGTCGCCCGGCCCGACGATCAGGCCCGGGCGCACGACGGCCGCACCGGGTGACGCGTCGAGGACGAGGCGCTCGCAGGTCACCTTCATCCCGCCGTAGTTCTCGACGCTGGCCATCGGGTCCAGGTCGTCGGCGATCGCGTCCCGGAGCCTCCCCTGGCCGGGGCCCGCGGGGTCGGCGTCGGCGGCGTAGACCGAGATGGTGGAGACGAACACCCAGTGCGCGTCCTCAGGTACGGCGGCCAGGGCACGCCGCACGTGGGAGGGGGTGCGCGCCACGTCGACCACGGCGTCGTACGGATCACCGTCGGTGAGCTCGGCCGGCGCCGGCTCGTCGCGGTCCCAGCGCACCGTCGTCACACCCGGTGGCACCGTGCCGGACCGCCCCCGGTTGGCACACACCACGTCGTGCCCGCGGCGCACCGCCTCGGACGCGACCGCGCGGGACAGGAACTGGGTGCCGCCGAGAACCAGGAGCCTCATCCGCACAGCATGCCCTGCCGGTGGCTGGCCCTCAGATGAACTGGGTCGGGTCGAACTCGTCGATCGGGATGATCCGGACCCGCGGCAGGCGCTCGTTGAAGGCGTTGACGTCGTACTCGAGGTCGAAGAAGTCCAGGCCCCGTGTGGTGAGCTGGGCGAACGCGCTGTTGCGGAACTCGGTGAACCCGACCAGCCCGACCCGCCGCCCGTCGAGGACGTCCTCGATCTGCTCCACGAAGTCGCCGTCGTTGCTGACCAGGACGACATCGGCCTCGCGGCTCTTCAGCTCCGCCAGCGTGCGCTGGATGGCGATGTCGACGACCTTCTGGTTGGCGCCGCCCGACAGCGGGATCGGCCGGTAGCCGATCGCCAGCAGCGCCTGCACGAACGACATCGGCAGCTCGCTGTTGGCCGCCAGGAAGAACAGCCCGTTCGTCGGCTGCCCCCACTGCCGCTCGACGAACTGCAGGAGCCGCTCCCATCGCGGCCGCTCCTCGGGCCGGGGCCGGCGGCCCAGGATCGACGTACCGAGGGTGGCGTCGATGTTCTCCCCGTCCACCAGGACGTGGGTGGTCCGCGCGGTCTCCATGACAGGAGGCTAGCCGGGCGGCCGGGCGGCCGGGAGGCAGTGGGTCAGCCGCGCTTGACGGTGCGGAAGGCGGTCCAGTCGCCCTTGCGCTTGTAGAACCCGGCGACCGCCTTGAACCGGTAGCGGTCGGCGGGGCTGGCCAGGCACGCCTGCGGTACGACGATGCGGACCCGGTCGACGTCGAAGCGCCACTTCGCGCGGATCCCGGAGCACTCGACCGGGGTGCCGCCGAACTCCTGGTCGGTCGGCTGCCACAGCTGGGTGACCGGAGCGGTGCCGGGGCGGTGGCCGGTATAGGCGATGAAGCCGTCGTCGGTGGCCGGGTCGGTCCCGATGAAGACCTTCGTCTGCGCCTTGCGGGTCTCGGTCAGGTCGCGGAAGGTCAGCCTGAGCACCACCCGGTCCGAGCGGTTGTCGATCTTGACCCGCACGATGTCCATCTGCGCGGGCAGCGCGGGCTCGGCGCCGTCCTCGATCACCTTCACGGCCGCACGGGCCGGGGCGGGCACCGCGAGGACGGCGGCGAGGGTCGCGACGACGAGGGTCAGCAGCAGCTTGCGCATGGGTCGACCCTACGTCGGCGGCACGCGTGGAAGGCTGCGTGGAAGGCTGGCCGCGTGAGGAGACTGGCCGCGATGGCGGCGGTGCTGGCGCTGGCCGGCTGCGGCGGTACGCCGGACGCCCGTCCGGCACCGACGACCTCGGCGCCGTCCACGACCACGGCACCACCGGCGACCACCCCCACGCCGACCCCCACGCCGACCCCCACGCCGACCCCCGTCCCCACGCCCGAGCCCACCTCCACCCCCAAGCTCGCCGAGGGCATCGACGCCTCCCATCACCAGGGCCCGATCGACTGGGAGCAGGTGGCCGGTGCGGGCATCCGGTTCGCCTACCTCAAGGCCAGCGAGGGCACCGGGTTCACGGACCCGCGGTTCGCGGCGCACCGGGCGGCCGCCGTACGCGCTGGCGTCTCGGTCGCGGGCTACCACTACTTCCAGCTGTGCAGCGACGGCACGGCACAGGCCGAGCACTTCCTGCGCGTCCTCGGCCCCGACACCGCCCCCGGCCAGCCGCCGGCGCTCGACCTCGAGCTCGCCGGCAGCTGCACCGACCCACCGTCGCGCGCGGCCCTCCTCGCCGAGGTCCGGGAGTTCCTCCAGCGAGTCGACGAGACCCTCGCCACGACCACGCTGGTCTATCTCTACCCCGACTTCGAGGACCGCTTCGGGTTCGCGAAGGACCTGGCCGACCACCCCCAGTGGGTACGTCGCCTCGGCGAGCGCCCACCGGCCCGCGACTGGGCCGTGTGGCAGTACGACGACCGCGGCTCCGTGCCCGGCATCAGGGGCGGCGTGGACCGCAACCGGGGAACATTTCCGATCGAGGGACGTTGAGGAATGACATGTCCACCATCGACCTGACCGCCGGCAACTTCGAGCAGACGGTCCTCGACAACGAGATCGTCTTCGTCGACTTCTGGGCGTCGTGGTGCGGCCCGTGCCGCAACTTCGCCCCGATCTACGAGGCGGCCGCCGAGGAGCACGGCGACCTGGTCTTCGGCTCGGTGAACACCGAGGAGGAGCAGCAGCTCGCCAGTGCCGCCAGGGTCACCTCCATCCCGACCCTGATGGCGTTCAAGAAGGGTGCGCTGGTCTTCTCCCAGGCCGGTGCGCTGCCCGCACCCGCCCTGGCCCAGGTCATCGCCGCCGTCCGCGACTTCGACGTCGACGCCGCGAAGGCCGAGCAGTGAGCGAGCTCGTCTTCGGGCTCGACACCTTCGGCGACGTCACCGTCGACGCGGCGACCGGAGAGCGCCTGGGCCACCCCCAGGTGATCCGCAACATCGTGGAGCAGGCCGTGCTGGCCGACCGGGTCGGCGTCGACGTGTTCGGCATCGGGGAGCACCACCGCGCGGACTTCGCGGTGACCAGCCCGGAGATGGTGCTGGCGACGATCGCGGCCCGCACCGAGAGGATCGGGCTCGGTACGGCGGTCACGGTGCTCAGCTCCGACGACCCGGTCCGCCTCTACGAGCGCTTCGCGACCCTCGACGCCCTGTCCGGCGGCCGCGCCGAGATCACCATGGGCCGCGGCTCGTTCACCGAGTCGTTCCCGCTCTTCGGGTTCGACATGGCGCACTACGACCAGCTCTTCAGCGAGAAGATCGACCTGTGGGCCGCGCTCCAGGGAGAGCGGGCGGTCACCTGGGACCGCGGCGAGCTGCGGGCGCCGCTGCGCGACGCGCGGGTCTTCCCGACCACCGAGCGCGGCTCGATCCCGACCTGGATCGGCGTCGGCGGCTCGCCGGAGTCCGTCGTACGCGCCGCCAACTACGGCTTCCCGCTCGCGATCGCGATCATCGGCGGCGAGCCCGCGCGGTTCGCACCGTTCACCGACCTCTACCGCCGCGCGCTCCAGGAGTTCGACCGACCGGCGCTGCCCATCGCGGTCCACTCCCCCGGCTTCGTCGCGGACACCGACGACGAGGCGCGCGAGGCGCTCTACCCGCACTTCACGGAGAGCCGCAACCGGATCGGCGCCGAGCGCGGCTGGGGCCCCGCCACCCGCGCACAGTACGACGCCGAGGTCGACCACGGCGCGCTCTTCGTCGGCTCACCGGAGACGGTCGCGCGCAAGATCGCGGCGGCCGTGCGCGACCTCGGGATCCAGCGCTTCGACCTGAAGTACAGCAACGGCGCGATGCCGCACGAACAGCTGATGCGCAGCATCGAGCTCTACGGCACCCGGGTCGTCCCGCGGGTCCGCGAGCTGCTCGCCGAGGCCCCCGTCACGGCCTGAGCACGAGGAACAGCTCGACCAGCACGTCGACCAGGCGGTCCCGCTCGACCTCGATGTCGCCCTGCAGGGCGGCGCTGAGGGTGTGCGCGACGCCGCCGATGAGGAACTGGGCCCGCAGCCGCACCTCGACCGGCAGCCCTTCGGCGGGCCCGGCCGGGTCACCGGAGGACGCGGTCGCGGCGAGCATGCCGGCGAAGCGGCGCGACTCCTCGAGCACGCGCGGGCCGAGCACGGGTGAGGTGATCGACTCCAGCAGCGCGATCCGGCCCTTGCGCGGGTCCTCGAGGAACAGGTCGACCATCTCGGCCAGCACCGCCCGGGTGCGGGCGGCGGGGTCGTCGGGCGCGCCGGCCAGGGCGCCGAGCGAGCGGGCCGCGGCCTCGCCGGCAATCTGCTCGAAGACGGCGAGCTGGAGCGCCTCGATGCTCGAGAAGCTCTCGTAGAAGTACCGCGCGGCCAGCCCGGACTCCTCGGCCACCCCGCGCACGGTCGCGCCGGCGACCCCCCGGGTGCCCATCAGCTCCAGGCCGGCGGCCAGCAACCGCGTGCGGCGCTCGGCGACCCGCTCCTCGGCCGCGCGGCCGCCGTACCGTCGCGCGCTCTCCGTCACCGGCACATCGTGACACGGGCGTAGATCGATACCGCCGGCGGCGGACTGTGACGCGGGCACAAATCCGGCGCGCCGGTCTGTCCCTGGGCACGAGCGGGGGCGCCGGCGCCCGCCGCAGACTCGGTGAGGTCGAGAAACCCACCCGAGGAGCCCGCGATGCGCGACCTGTTGACCCTGGTGCCGATCTTCGCCTTCATGCTGATCCCGCTGTGGATCCCGCTCGCCGCGATGGCGTTCGGTGCGCTGCACGACGTCGTGGCCGCCCCGGGCCGGCTCGCCCGGCGTACCGTCGCCCAGCCGGCGCACCGGGCTGCGATCAGCCCTGTCGGTCCTCGGGTCCCCGCGGCAGGAACTGCTCGGTGAAGGCCGGCCAGGCCTCGTCGATCAGCTCCTCCATGTCGAGGTGGGTCGCCTTCCGCACGTAGTCCTTGGCCAGCTCGGTGTCCAGCACCTTGAGCAGGAACCGCCGCAGCTCGGCGTCCAGGCCCGCGACCTTGCGCAGCATCGCCCCGCGCCGGGTGTCGGTCTTGAGCTCGAGTCCGATCTGGTCCTCGGTCGGGGTCTTCAGCTCGAGCCGCAGCCTCAGCGGTGCCTCGGTGTGGACCACCAGGACCAGCGGTACGACGACCTCGGCGTTGAACGTCAGCCGGTCCATCGGCAGGCCCAGCTCGAACACCACGCTGATCGGCAGGTCGATCGCATAGGTCAGCAGCTCGCCCGGCACCAACTCGCCCGTCGTGGGCCGGTAGGTCCCGACGAAGCTCACGCTCGCGAACGCTCGGCCCGGCCCGGCGCCGATCGGGCCGAGCGCGATCTGGTCGCCCAACACCTCGTCGATGGTGCGCAGGATCCGCTCCTTGTGGAGCACCCGGCGGATCCACGCGACGCCGAACTCCTCGTAGCTCGTCTGCGTGGCGGCCTCGTCGATCACGGCTCCCTCCAGCACGGTTCCCCCCAAGTTTCGTCCCGGATCCCCCACCAGGACTGACGATTCTCGTACACCTCAACGACCGTCCCCGCGACGGGTCCCGGGTGTCGGCACGATCGGTCATGATGGGCCCATGCCGAAGTCTGCCGGGTCGCATCCCGCCGACAGCCACGACGTCATCCGGGTGCAGGGCGCCCACGTCAACAACCTCCGGGGCGTCGACGTCGACATCCCCAAGCGCCGCCTGAGCGTGTTCACCGGCGTGTCCGGGTCGGGCAAGAGCTCGCTGGTCTTCGGCACCATCGCCGCCGAGTCCCGACGGCTGATCGACGAGACCTACTCGACCTTCGTGCAAGGGTTCATGCCCAACCTGCCCCGTCCCGAGGTCGACGTGCTCGAGGGCCTCACGACGGCGATCATCGTCGACCAGGAGCGGATGGGGGCCAACCCCCGCTCGACGCTGGGCACGGTGACCGACGCCCACGCGATGCTGCGCTCGCTGTTCTCCCGGATCGGCGAGCCGTCCATCGGCGGCCCGACCGCGTTCTCCTTCAACATCCCGACGACGACCGTCGGCGGCGCCTCCGTGACGGAGTCGGGCAAGAAGAACGTCATCAAGCAGCAGGTCTACCTCGGCGGCATGTGCCCGCAGTGCGAGGGGCGCGGCACCGTCTCCGATCTCGACCTCACCCAGATCGTCGACGAGAGCAAGTCGCTCGTCGAGGGCGCGATCCTGGTTCCGGGCTACACGGCCGACGGCTGGATGGTGGCGCCCTACAAGGTGGTCGTGCCGCCGGACGTGCCGATCGGCAAGCTGACCAAGGCGCAACGCGAGGACCTGCTGTACGCCGAGCCGCGCAAGGTGAAGGTCGAGAAGATCAACATCACCTACGAGGGGCTGATCCCGAAGATCCGCAAGTCGATGTTCGCCAAGGACGTCGACTCGCTGCAGCCCCACATCCGGGCGTTCGTCGAACGGGCCGCGGTCTTCGGCACCTGTCCGTCGTGTGAGGGCACCCGGCTCAACACGTCCGCGCGGTCGGTCACGATCAAGGGTCGCAACATCGCCGAGGTGACCGCGCTGCAGGTCACCGACCTCGCCGAATGGCTGCGCACCATCGACGACCCGGGCGTGGCCCCCCTCATCGGCACGCTGCTCCACCTGCTCGACGCCTTCATCGAGATCGGGCTCGGCTACCTCTCGCTGGACCGGCCGTCCGGCACGCTCTCGGGCGGCGAGGCCCAACGCACCAAGATGGTGCGCCACCTCGGCTCGGCGCTGACCGACGTCACCTACGTCTTCGACGAGCCGACCATCGGTCTCCACCCGCACGACGTCGAGCGGATGAACAAGCTCCTGCTGGAGCTGCGCGACAAGGGCAACACCGTGCTCGTCGTCGAGCACAAGCCGGAGACGATCGCGATCGCCGACCACGTGGTCGACCTCGGTCCCGGCGCCGGCACGGCCGGCGGCACCATCTGCTTCGAGGGCGATGTCGCCGGGCTGCAGGCCTCCGACACGCTCACGGGGCGCCATCTGGCCTATCGCGCGGAGCTCAAGGACACCGTCCGCGAGGCCACCGGCGCGATCGAGGTCCGCGGCGCCTCCAGCCACAACCTGCGCGACGTCGACGTCGACGTACCCCTCGGCGTGCTGTGCGTCGTCACCGGTGTCGCCGGGTCCGGCAAGAGCTCGCTCATCCACGGCTCGATCGCCGGGCGCGAGGGGGTCGTGGTCATCGACCAGGGCGCGATCAAGGGCTCGCGGCGCAGCAACCCGGCGACCTACACCGGTCTGCTCGAGCCGATCCGCAAGGCCTTCGCCAAGGCCAACGGCGTGAAGCCGGCCCTCTTCAGCGCCAACTCGGAGGGTGCCTGCCCGACCTGCAGGGGCTCCGGCGTCATCGTCACCGAGCTCGGCTTCATGGACACGGTCTCCACGCCGTGCGAGGACTGCGGCGGCAAGCGGTTCCAGGCCGCGGTGCTCGACTACCGGCTGGGCGGGCTCAACATCGCCGAGGTGCTCGCCCTCCCGGTCGAGAAGGCGCTGGAGCTCTTCTCCGCGCCGGAGACGAAGGTGCCCGCGGCTGCCGACATCCTGGGCCGCCTCGAGGACGTCGGGCTCGGCTACCTCACCCTCGGCCAGCCGCTCAACACGCTCTCCGGTGGCGAGCGGCAGCGGGTCAAGCTCGCGCTGCACCTGAAGGAGAAGGGCGGCGTCTACGTCCTCGACGAGCCGACCACGGGTCTCCACCTCGCCGACGTCGCCAACCTGCTCGGCCTGCTCGACCGCCTGGTCGACGCCGGCAAGTCGGTCATCGTGATCGAGCACCACCAGGCCGTGATGGCGCACGCCGACTGGATCATCGACCTCGGCCCCGGCGCCGGCCACGACGGCGGCACGGTCGTCTTCGAGGGCACGCCCGCCGAGCTCGTCGCCAAGAGGTCGACGCTGACCGGCGAGCACCTGGCGGCGTACGTCGGGGAGTGAGTTTCACCGGCCGGCCGGTGAAACTGGTGCTTGGACGAGGAAGCATCGTCGTCCAAGCGCCGGTTTCGTCGTCCAGGCTCGTACGACGTCTGCCGGCTCGATCACTCCCAGGCGGTCACCGCGTCCGGGTCCCCGGCCACCCCGAGGTTGCGGGCAGCCGCCGAGATCCGCTGCGCGAGGTCGAGGTCGGCCGTGGTGAGGGTGCCCGTGTCGTGGGTGGTCAGGTGCACCGCGAGTGACGGGTAGCCCAGCTTGAGGTCCGGATGGTGGTTGGCCGCCTCCGCCAGCTCACCGATCGCGTTCACCAGCTCCAGGCCGGTGGTGAAGCTGCCCGTGCGGAACACGGCGTACGCGTCGACGCCGAGGACCCGCCAGTCCGCGACGCCCTCGGCCTGGCTGAACTCATCCGCGCTGATCTGTTCGTAGCCCATCCTCCGACCGTACGCCGGACGCGGCCGGCTCGCCTCGGCCCGCCCCGTTGCCGCCCGCCCGCATTGAAGTAACACGCCGTCCACCCGACTGGTCGCCGGTTCTCAGCACGACACGCCTGCGATACGCCGACGCGCGTGCGGACAACTGCCGGGTAGTCGAGTGGACGGCGTGTTACTGCGACGACTCGCCGGTGCCGAAGAGAAGGACCCGCGCCATCTGCGGGATCAGGCTGCCCTCGCGAGCACGAACAGCTTGCCTCGCCAGCCGGCCCGGAGCCCCTCCAGCATGGCGATCGACGCTGCCCGTGCGGGCTCTCGGCCGCGACCCCGCGGTAGACCGACGGCGCGCCGAACAGGGTCAGCAGCAGGACCACGGTGGCGAGGGGTTGAGCAGCCCGGCGGCGAGGAAGGCGATGCCCGGCTGGTAGCCGAGGGAGGAGAGTCGTCGACGCCGGTCAGGCACGTGACCCGCCACCACGGACGCGGACGCCCGCTCGCTCGCTGAGGCATTCACGCCCAAGCCGATCCGCGCCGCCGCCACTCAGCGAGACCCCTAACACGTTCCTGACAGCCGTTAGGCCCTGTCAGGCCGCCGTTAGGAACGCGTCAGGACCCGCGCCACCCGGCCCGGCCGAGCGAAGACTCCGAGTCATGACACCCGTCCACCTCCTCCGCCGAGCCGGGCAGACGGCCGAGCCGCGGCTCCTCGAGGAGCCTGCCGTCCGGTTCGGCCTCGGCGGCTTCGCGCTGTTCGTCACCGCCGGCGTGATCACGGCCCTCGACCTGCCCGCACCCCTCGGCACCGCCGTCGTCCTCCTCGTCACCGCCGCTGCGGCGCTGCCGCTGACCCGCGCCCTCGCCTGCGGGACGGGCATCGCCGGCTGGGCGTTCGCCGAGGGCTTCGCCCTTCACCCGTACGGCGAGCTCGGGCTCGCGCCCGCCGACCTCGCTCTGCTCGCGGGGTTCGTGCTGCTCGCCCTCGCGGCGGCCCGGAGGACCTCATGAGCGCCGAGAACGTCGCCGCGCTGGTCATCAGCGCCCTCCTCCTCGGCTACCTCGTGCTGGCCCTGATCCTCCCGGAGCGCTTCTAGATGAACGACACCCTGGCCGGCCTGCTCCAGGTCGGCGCGCTGATCGCTGCCCTCGCCCTGTGCTACCGCCCCCTGGGCACCTACATCGCCCACGTCTTCACCACCGATCGGGACCTGCGCGTCGAGCGCGGGATCTACCGCCTCGTCGGGATCGACCCGCGGGGCGACCAGGCCTGGCGCACGTACGCCGTCTCGCTGCTCGCGTTCTCCGTCGCGGGCCTGGTGCTGCTCTACGCGCTCCAGCGGCTGCAGGACCATCTGCCCTGGTCGCTCGGCCTCCCCGACGTCGCGCCGGACCTGGCGTTCAACACCGCCGCGTCGTTCGTGACGAACACCAACTGGCAGGCCTACTCCGGTGAGACCACGATGGGCCACCTGGTCCAGATGGGCGGCCTGGCCGTCCAGAACTTCCTCTCCGCCGCCGTCGGCCTCGCGGTCGCGGTGGCGCTGGTCCGCGGCTTCACCCGCTCCCGCACCGGACGGCTCGGCAGCTTCTGGGTCGACCTGACCCGCGGCACGGTCCGGGTGCTGCTGCCGCTGGCCGTCGTGGCGGCGGTCGCGCTGATCCTGCTCGGCGTCGTGCAGAACCTGTCCGGCGGCGTCGAGGCCACCACGCTCACGGGCGGGCACCAAACGATCCCGGGCGGCCCGGTCGCGTCCCAGGAGGCGATCAAGGAGCTCGGCACCAACGGCGGCGGGTTCTTCAACGCCAACGCCGCGCACCCGTTCGAGAACCCCAACCCGGTCAGCAACCTGTTCGAGGTGTTCCTGCTGCTCCTCATCCCCGTCTGCCTGACCCGCACCTTCGGCGTGATGGTCGGCGACGTCCGCCAGGGGTACGCCGTGCTCGCGGCGATGGCCGTGATCTGGGTGGTCATGCTCGCCGCCGTCTGGGCCATCGAGGCGGCCCACCCGACCGCGGCGTACGACGTCGCGGGCTCGGCGATGGAGGGCAAGGAGACGCGGATCGGCGTACCGGGCTCGGCGCTGTTCGCGGTCTCCACCACCGGCACCAGCACCGGCGCGGTGAACTCCTTCCACTCCTCGTTCTCGCCGGTCGGCGGCGGCCTGCTGATGCTGAACATGGGCCTCGGCGAGGTGGCACCCGGCGGCGTGGGGACCGGCCTGTACGGGATGCTCGTGCTGGCGATCCTCACCGTGTTCATCGCCGGCCTGATGGTCGGTCGCACCCCCGAGCTGCTCGGCAAGAAGCTCACCGCCCGCGAGATCAAGCTGGTGGCGCTCAACATCCTCACCATGCCGCTGCTCGTCCTCGGGCTCACCGCCCTGGCCCTGTCGTTGCCGGGACCGCGGGAGTCGATCCTCAACACCGGACCGCACGGGCTCAGCGAGGTGCTCTACGCCTACCTGTCCGGCGCCAACAACAACGGCTCCGCGTTCGCCGGCCTGTCCGCGAACACGTCGTTCTACAACATCACCATCGGTCTGGCGATGCTGCTCGGCCGGTTCGTGCCGATCGTGCTGGTCCTCGCGCTGGCCGGTTCGCTGGCCCGGCAGGTCCCGGTCCCGCGGACCGCGGGGACGCTGCCGACCCGCGGCCCGCTGTTCGTCGGGATGCTCGCGGTCGTCACGGTCATCGTGGCCGGGCTGACCTTCTTTCCCGCCCTCGCGCTCGGCCCGCTGGCCGAGGGCCTGTGAGCGCCCCACGCACCTCCAACGCACCGGAGACCTCCATGCTGCACACCCTCCTGAAGTCCCTGCCCGACGCCCTGCGCAAGCTCGACCCACGGGTCATGGTCCGTACGCCGGTCATGTTCGTCGTCGAGGTCGGCGCGGTCCTCTGCACCGTGCTCACGATCCGCGACGGCTCCGGCTTCGGCTGGGCGATCACCGCCTGGCTGTGGCTGACCGTCGTGTTCGCCAACCTCGCCGAGGCGGTCGCGGAGGGTCGAGGCCGCGCCCAGGCGGCCACCCTGCGCCGGGCGAAGACCGAGACCCTGGCCCGTCGCCTGGACGCGGACGGCGACCTGGTGCCGGTCCCCGCGACCGAGCTGCGGATCGGCGACCGGGTGGTCGTCGAGGCCGGCGAGGTCATCCCCGGCGACGGTGATGTCGTCGAGGGCATCGCCAGCGTCGACGAGTCGGCGATCACCGGCGAGTCCGCGCCGGTGATCCGCGAGTCGGGCGGCGACCGCTGCTCGGTGACGGGCGGCACGAAGGTGCTGTCCGACCGGATCGTCGTACGGATCACGACCAACCCGGGCGAGTCCTTCATCGACCGGATGATCGCGCTCGTCGAGGGTGCGAGCAGGCAGAAGACGCCCAACGAGATCGCGCTCAACATCCTGCTGGCCAGTCTGACGATCATCTTCCTCGCGGCCACGGTGAGCCTGAAGCCGCTGGCGGTCTACTCCGGCGCCGACCAGTCGATCCTGGTGCTCGTCGCGCTGCTCGTCTGCCTGATCCCGACCACGATCGGCGCGCTGCTGAGCGCGATCGGCATCGCCGGCATGGACCGGCTCGTGCAGCACAACGTGCTCGCCATGTCCGGGCGCGCGGTCGAGGCCGCCGGCGACGTCAACACGCTGCTGCTCGACAAGACCGGCACCATCACGCTCGGCAACCGCGAGGCCGCGGAGCTGATCCCCGCCGACGGCGCGGGGGTCGCCGTGCTCGCCGACGCCGCCCAGCTGGCGTCGCTGGCCGACGAGACGCCGGAGGGCCGCTCGGTCGTCGTCCTCGCCAAGCGCGAGTACGGCCTGCGCGAGCGCTCGGCCGGCGAGCTCACCGACGCCCACTTCGTGCCGTTCACCGCGCAGACCCGGATGTCCGGCGTCGACCTGCCCGGCCACGAGATCCGCAAGGGCGCGGCGTCCGCGGTCACCGCCTGGGTGCGGGAGCTCGGCGGCAGCCCCTCCCCCGAGGTCGGTACGACGGTCGACGCGATCTCGTCCGCCGGCGGCACGCCCCTCGTCGTGGCCGAGCGCGTGGCCGACAACCCGCCGCGGGTCCTCGGCGTCATCCACCTCAAGGACGTGGTCAAGGAGGGGATGCGCGAGCGCTTCGAGGAGATGCGCCGGATGGGCATCCGCACTGTGATGATCACCGGCGACAACCCGCTCACCGCCAAGGCGATCGCCGAGGAGGCCGGGGTCGACGACTTCCTCGCCGAGGCGACGCCCGAGGACAAGATGGCGCTGATCAAGCGGGAGCAGGAGGGCGGCCGGTTGGTCGCGATGACCGGCGACGGCACCAACGATGCGCCCGCCCTGGCCCAGGCCGACGTCGGCGTCGCGATGAACACCGGCACCTCCAGCGCCAAGGAGGCCGGCAACATGGTCGACCTCGACTCCAACCCCACGAAGCTCATCGAGATCGTGGAGATCGGCAAGCAGCTGCTGATCACCCGCGGCGCGTTGACGACCTTCTCGATCGCCAACGACGTGGCGAAGTACTTCGCGATCATCCCCGCCATGTTCGCCGGCGTGTACGGCGGCCTCGACGCGCTCAACGTCATGCGGCTCTCCTCGCCGGAGTCCGCGATCCTCTCCGCGGTCGTGTTCAACGCACTGATCATCGTCGCGCTGATCCCGCTGGCCCTGCGCGGGGTGAGGTACACGCCCTCCAGCGCGTCCGCGATGTTGCGTCGCAACCTGACCGTCTACGGCCTCGGCGGTCTGATCACCCCCTTCCTCGGCATCAAGCTCATCGACCTGTTGGTGTCCGGACTCCCCGGCATCGGCTGAACAAGGAAGCGACCCATGTCCATCACCTCCACCCTGCGCGGCGGCCTCACGCAGCTCGCCGCCGCTGCCCGCGTCCTCGGCGTGCTCACCGTCCTCCTCGGCCTCGCCTACCCGCTCGCGCTGACCGGGTTCGCCAGGGCCGTCGTACCCCAGCGGTCCGACGGATCCCTGATCGAGCGCGACGGCACGGTCGTCGGCTCGGCCCTGATCGGCCAGTCGTACGCCGGGGACGCGGCGTACTTCCAGTCCCGTCCCTCCGCCGCGGGCGAGGGCTACGACCCGCTCTCCAGCGGGGCGTCCAACCTGTCGCCGCAGAACCCCGAGCTGGTCGCCACGGTGCGGCAGCGGATCGCGGACGTCGCTGCCTTCGACGGCGTCGATCCCGCCGACGTGGCGCCGGACGCCGTGCTGGCCAGCGGTTCCGGCCTGGACCCGCACATCTCGCCGGAGTACGCCGCCCAGCAGGTCGCTCGTGTCGCCCGCACCCGCGACCTCCCGGCCGCCACTGTCCGGCGGCTGGTCGAGGACAGCACCACCGGCCGCACCCTCGGCTTCCTCGGCGAGCCGCGGGTCAACGTGCTCGAGCTCAACCTCGCGCTCGACGGGCTGGAAGACTAGTCCCATGAAGCGAGGTCGGCTGCGGGTCTACCTCGGCGCCGCCCCCGGCGTCGGGAAGACCTACGCCATGCTCGGCGAGGGCCGCCGGCGGCTGGACCGCGGCACCGATGTCGTCGTCGGGTACGTCGAGACCCACGGCCGCAGCCACACCGCGACCATGCTCGACGGGCTCGAGGTGGTCCCGCGCCGGACCACGCGCTACCGGGGCACCGAGCTCGAGGAGATGGACCTCGACACGGTGCTGCGGCGCCGGGCGAAGGTGGTCCTCGTCGACGAGCTGGCTCACACCAACGTGCCGGGCTCGCGCAACGCCAAGCGCTGGCAGGACGTGCAGGAGCTCCTCGACGCCGGCATCGACGTCATCTCCACCGTCAACGTGCAGCACCTCGAGTCGGTCAACGACGTGGTCGAGAAGATCACCGGGGTGCGGCAGCAGGAGACGGTTCCGGACTCGGTGGTGCGCGCCGCCGACCAGGTCGAGCTGGTCGACATGTCGGCCGAGGCCCTGCGCCGCCGGCTCGCCCACGGCAACGTCTACGCACCCGACAAGATCGACGCCGCGCTCTCCAACTACTTCCGCGAGGGCAACCTCACCGCGCTGCGCGAGCTGGCGCTGCTCTGGGTCGCCGACAAGGTCGACGACGCATTGCTCGGCTACCGCCGCCAGCACGACATCACCGGCACCTGGGAGGCCCGGGAACGGGTCGTGGTCGGGCTGACCGGAGGTCCCGAGGGCGAGCAGCTCGTACGCCGGGCCGCGCGGATCGCCGCCCGCTCGGGCACCGGCGACCTGCTGGCCCTCCACGTCAGCCGCTCCGACGGGCTCACCGGCGCCGACCCCACGCACCTCACCCACCAGCACCAGCTCGTCGAGTCGCTCGGCGGCACCTACCACCAGCTGCTCGGCGACGACGTCCCCGAGACCCTGCTCGCCTTCGCCCGCGCGGAGAACGCGACCCAGCTGGTCCTCGGTGACAGCAGGCGCTCGCGCTGGGCTGCGTACGTCCTGCCGCCGGGGATCGGCGCCCGCACCATCCGCGCGTCCGGCGACATCGACGTGCACATCGTGTCCCACACGCACGCCGGGCAGGGCCGCCGGCTCCCGGTGGGCCGGGGCGCGCTCAGCCTGCGCCGGCGGATGCGCGGCTACGCGCTCGCGGTGCTGCTGCCCGCCCTGCTCACCCTCGCCCTGCTCCCGGTCGACCACGCGCTCAACCTGGTCAGCGACGTGCTGCTGTTCCTGCTGCTCGTGGTCTCCGTCGCGCTCGTCGGCGGCGTCGGTCCGGCCGTGGTGGCGGCCCTGTTCGGGTCCTTCCTGCTCAACTACTTCTTCACCGAACCCGTGCACACGCTGACGATCGCGAGCACCAACAACGCGCTCGCCCTGGGCGTCTACCTGTTGGTGGCGGTGATGGTGAGCTCCGTGGTCGACCTGGCCGCCCGGCGTACCCGACAGGCGGCGCGCGCCGTCGCCGAGTCCCACGTCCTCGCCAGCCTGGCGGCCACCCCGCTCACCGGCAGCCACGACCTGGCCGTACTGCTCGAAAGGTTCCGGGAGAGCCTGTCGTTGGAGTCGGTCGCCTTCCTCGAGAAGGAGGACCGGGCCTGGCGTCTGCTGAGTGCGGCGGGGCCGGACCCGGCGACGAACCCGGAGGCGGCGGACACCGTCGTACCCGCGGGCCCGGACACCTCGCTCGCTTTGCGCGGTCGCGGCCTGGCGCCCGAGGACGCCCGTGTCGCCGCGGCGTTCGCGGCGCGGACCAGCCAGGCTGTGCACCAGATCCGGCTGGCCGAGGAGGCCGCCCGGGCGGGAACGCTGGCCGAGGCCAACAACGTGCGTACGGCGCTGCTGGCCGCCGTCGGCCACGACCTGCGCACCCCGTTGGCGGCCGCGAAGGCCGTCGTGTCGGGGCTGCGCGCCGAGGACGTCACGCTGACCGCCGAGGACCGCCGCGAGCTGCTCCGCACCGCCGACGACGCGCTCGACACCCTCGCCGGGCTGGTCGACAGCCTGCTCGACCTGAGCCGGCTGCAGGCCGGTGCGCTGCCGGTGCACCTGTCGCCCACCCTGGTCGAGGACGTGATCGCCGGCGCCCTCGACGACGTCAGCATCACCGGCCCGGTACGCCTCGACGTCGCCGAGGTCCTGCCGCCCGCGCTGGTCGATGCCGCCCTGCTGGAGCGGGTGGTGGTCAACCTGCTGACCAACGCCCACCGCTACGCCCCCGAAGGCGCCCCGCCACTGCTGACCGGCAGCGCCGTGCTCGACCGCGTCGAGATCCGGGTCGTCGACACCGGACCGGGCATCCCGGCGGCCGAGTACGAGCGGGTGTTCCTGCCGTTCCAGCGGCTCGGCGACCACGACAACAGCACCGGCGTCGGCCTCGGCCTGGCCCTGTCCCGCGGCCTGGTCGAGGCCATGGGCGGCACACTGGAGCCCGAGGAGACGCCCGGTGGCGGGCTGACCATGGTGATCTCGCTGCCCGTCGCGGCCGGCGAGCCCGCCGGAGGAGACCTCGGCATCAGGGAGCGGGTGGGATGACGCGGATCATGGTCGTCGACGACGAGCCGCAGATCGTGCGGGCACTGTCGATCAACCTCCGGGCGCGCGGCTACGAGGTCACCACCGCCGGCGACGGCACCGAGGCCGTCGCGGTCGCCGACCTCGCCCCGCCCGACCTGGTCATCCTCGACCTCGGCCTGCCCGACCTCGACGGCGTCGACGTGATCACCCGGCTGCGCGCGCGATCCGCCGTCCCCATCCTCGTGCTGTCGGGTCGCAGCGACAGCGCCGACAAGGTCGAGGCCCTCGACGCCGGCGCCGACGACTACGTGACCAAGCCGTTCGGGATGGACGAGCTGCTCGCCCGGCTGCGGGTGATGGAGCGTCGTACCGCTCCCGACGACGACGGCGGCGCCGCCACGGTGGTCGCCTTCGGCGACGTCACCGTCGACCTCGGCGCCACCCGGGTCACCGTGCGCGGCGAGGAGGTCCGGCTGACGCCCACCGAGTGGCACCTGCTCGAGGTGCTGCTGCGCAACCCCGGCCAGCTGCTCAGCCAGCGCCAGCTGCTGACCGAGGTATGGGGGCCCGGCTACGAGAACGCCCACGGCAACCTGCGGCTCTACGTCGCCCAGCTGCGCCGCAAGCTCGAGGCCGACCCCGCCCGGCCGGTGCACCTGCGCAACGAGCCGGGGATGGGCTACCGCTTCGAGCTGTGAGCCGTGGTCCTGCGAGGATGCCGGGCGTGGGCAAGGTCTTCGAGTGCGAGATCCAGGCGCGACTGCGCGACATCAACCTCGGCGGCCATGTCGACAACGTCGAGGCGATCCGGGTGCTCGACGAGGCCCGGCTGCTGTTCTTCCGGCACGCCGATCTCGGTGAGCCGGACGGCCGCCGGGGCCTGCTGCGCGACCTTCCGTCCGGCGTGACCGAGCTGGTCGGCTCCCAGCACGTCGAATACCACGCCGAGATGCGCTTCGCCGCCTACCAGCCCTTCTTGGTGCGGATCTGGGTCAGCCACGTCAGCCGCTCGTCGTTCGCGGTCTCGCTCGAGCTGCGTGTGGGCCTCGACCACCCACCGGCGGTCGTCGCCGAGACGAGCGCGGTGTTCTGGGACACCGCGGCCGGTTCGTCGTGGCCGATCTCCGAGGCGGTGCGGGCTGCGCTGGCGTCGTACACCGGTCCGGCGGTGGCGCTCAGGCCCCGACCGGGTCACTGACCTCGGGCGCGAGCCGCCAGGCGACCCCGAGCACCCCGCGCCGTGGGTCTGCTCCAGCCAGGCGACGTGCCGCACACCCCAGCGGCCCTGGTGGGTGAACGAGTCCCACAGCGTGTGGGTGAGCGAACCCACGACGGCCGCGAGTGGCGCGAGCAGCCAGGCCCGGCGCCCGATCCGGGCACGAGCGGGAAGGCGCCCCCGGACGCGGCAGACCGAGACCACGCAACGGCAGCACCGCCGCCGGGTGGGCCAGGGTGACCGGCACGTCAGGACCTCGGCGCCAGCTCCAGGGTCGCGGTGAGCCGCTGCCCGACCTCGATCCCCTCGGCCCGTCGTACGGCGACCTTCAGCGGCACCAGGTAGCGCCCGTCCTTCGGGAAGAGCGCGGTGCGGAAGTCGGTGTCGCCGATGCGCACCTCGACCGCGACCTGGCCCCAGTACTCCTGCCCGCGCGCGGCCTCCTTGATGTCGTCGCTGGTCTCGGCCGGCACCTCGAGGAACACGAACGGGGCGGGCCCGCGCCACTCGATCGCGGTGCCGGAGAAGACGAAACCGGGGTCGGGGGACACGGGCACCCGGCCACGGTAGTCCCCGGCCCCGATGCACCGCACCCCATACGCATCGGCGCGGAATCAGGCGAATCCACGACCAGAACGCATGGGGTGCGGTCCAGGGTCAGCGGCGCAGCAGGTCCGCGATCTCGTGGTACCCGCGTTGCTCGGCGTGCTGCAGGGGCGTGACACCGTCGCGGTCGGCGATGGACGGGTCGGCCCCGGCGTCGAGCAGGATCCGGATGATCTCCTGGTACGGCTCGCTCCCGTTGCCGAGGATCACCGCCTCCAGCATCGAGGTCCAGCCGAGGTCGTTGACGTGGTCGATGTCGACGTCGGTCTTCACCACCCGGCGGATGTAGTCGACGTGGCCGCGCTCGCCGGCGGGGATCGGCGAGAGGCCGCCGTACCGGTTCTTGATGGTCAGGTCGGGGTTCGCCGGCAGCAGCGCCTCGAGCATCGCGACGCTTCCGGTCACACCGGTCACCAGCCACGGGGTGTCGTGGCGGTCGTCGAGGGCGTCGGGATCGGCGCCCATCGCGACCAAGACGTCGGCGACCGCGACGTGGTCGTACGTCGAGGCGAGCAGCAGGGCCGTGCGCTCGTGGTCGTCGCGGGCCTCGATGTCGGCGCCGGCACGCAGGGCGACAGCGACGGCGTCGGCGTCACCGGTACGGGCGGCGCGCAGCAGCGCGGCGTTCGCGTCGGCCGGCTTCTCCGCTCTGTTCGTCACCTTCCTCAGGATCCTCTCCAGTCCGTCGTACCCGCGTTCACGGGCCATCTGCAGCGGGGTCAGTCCCGCCGACGGCGAGACCTTGTCGAGCTGGACACCGCCGGCGGCGAGTACCCGGACGGTCGTGGCGTACGACGCCGAGTCCTCGCCGAGCCAGACCGCCTCGTGGATGGCCTGGTAGCCGATCCGGTTGACGTGGTCGCGGTCGATGCCGGCCCGCAGCAGCTCGCCGACGACCAGCCCGTGGCCGCGCTCGGCGGCGCGGATCAGGCCGGTGCCGTTCCAGCTGTCCTTGTCGTCGACCGTCGCGCCGTGGCGCAGCGTGAGCCGGAGCAGGTCGAGGTAGCCCTCGCTGGTGGCGATCAGGTACGCCGACTGCTCAGTCTCGTCCTTCGCGTCGACGTCCGCGCCCCGCTCCAGGAGGGAGCGGGCGCGCGGGACGTCGTTCCTCCACGCCGCGTCCCGCAGGCGTTGGTCGAGCCGGGCCTGCGGGACGGCGGGCGCCTCCGACGGCCTGTCGGCGGGGCTCGTCGACGGCGCGGCGTCTCGTGACGGTCGCTGCGCGACCTCCTCGACGTCCGGCCCGCACGCGCCCAGGACGATCGCGAGCGGGAGGGTGGCGACGACGAGCCGGCGGTTCATCGGGTCGGGTCCGCGATGATCTCGTACGGCCCCGAGGCGACGGCCTCGTCGAACTTGCTGTCGACGTACAGCACGTCGCCGCGGAACTCCTTCGCGGTGGTCAGCACCCGGTTGGGCGCGGACGCGCGCTGCCGGACGAGCTTGGCCTTGCGGCCGTCCTCGGACAGGCGCAGGGTCGCGATCTGCTTCTTGAAGTTGCGGACCACGGTGAGGCGGTTGTTCTGCAGGACCAGGCCGTCGGCGTCGGTCAGGTCGGCGCCGCCGGTCCTGACCTCGGTGACCTTGCCGGTCTTGAGCGCGAAGCGCCACAGCCTGCCGGTGTTGCCCTGCGCGACGACGAGCGCCTTCTGGTCCTTGGTCACGACGATGCCGCCGAGGTTGAAGCCGGGGGCGACCGCGATCTCGGCGCTGGCGTCGGAGAAGAGCTTCACGCTCCAGCCGTCCTTGCCCTTGGCGACCTCGTAGACCTCGGCGTCCTTGGAGTTGGTGAAGTAGGCCGCACCGTCGGGTCCGATCGCCACGTCGTTGAGGAAGACGGGCTTGCCGGGGATCTGGAGGGCGGCCAGCAGGTTGCCCTTCTTGGAGTAGACCCACAGGTCGGGGCGCGAGGGGTTGTCGGTGCCGGGGTTGGCGATGCCGTTGGCGCCGGCGTCGTTGATGCCGTTGGGGCCGCCGGCGATGTAGATGCGGCCCTTGTCGTCGACCGTCACGCCGCGGGCGGTGTAGCGACCGTCGGTGCCGTTGCCCGCGAGCCACTCCTGGGTCTGCGAGACGCCCGCCTTGCCGCGGTGGATCTCGCCACCGGTGACCTCGCTGACGTAGAAGCGGCCGCGCTTCTCGTCCGCGCCGATGCCCTCGAACTTGGAGCCGGCGTCGCCCGGGTTCACGACCGGGTCGCCGGTCAGGTTGTAGACCGCGGCGTGGCCGTTGCCGGTGTCCTTGCCGGCGAAGGCGGGGGTAGCGGTGCCGAACGCGGCGCCGAGGGTGCCGACCGCGGTCGCGGCGAGCAGCGTGCTGGCGATGGTCTTGCGGTTCATCGTCTCTCCTGGAGTGGGTGGATCAGGTTGATGTGCTCCACTCTCGCCCGGCGCCGGGCCACCGGACGTCGGGCAGCCGGCTACCTCTCGATAGCCAATCGGTTGATGCCGCCGACCGCCGTTCCTCCCTAGGGTGGGCGCACCATGTCCCTGCCCTCCCTGTCCCCGCGACGGCCGGTCTCGCTCGACCTGCGCCGGCCCGGCGAGCACGGCATCCTCGCGCCGGCCGGCCGCCTCGACCGCTGGCTGCTCGTCGTGCTCGTGGTCATGCTCGTCACCTGCGCGGTGCGGTATGTCGACCGCCACGCCGTCGACGCGACCGGCGTCGCGGTGCTGGCCGGTGCCCTGGTCCTGGGCCTCGCGTACGCCACCCGGGGCCTGCTGGCCGACCGCAGCTGGTGGCCGACGGTGTGGGTGACCGGCATGGTGGTGCTGTGGGGCGCACTGACCGCGGTGGCGCCGTCGTTCGCCTGGTGCGCTGTCCCCGTCGCGTTCGCGGTGATGCGGGTGCTCCCGTTCGCCTGGGCGGTCGGCACCGTCGTAGTGATGACCGTGCTGCTCACCGCCGCCTGGCAGCGGATCACCGACGGCTTCGACCCGGTCCAGGTGGCCGGCCCGATCGGCGTCGGCCTGGTCACCGTGCTCGCCTACCGTGCGCTCGACAACGAGTCGCGGGCACGCCAGGACCTGCTCGACCAGTTGGTCGAGGCGCAGGCCGAGCTCGCCGAGGAGCAGCACCGCACCGGCGCCCTCGCCGAGCGGACCCGGCTTTCCCGCGAGATCCACGACTCCGTCGGGCAGGGCCTGTCCAGCATCAACCTGCTGCTCCAGGCCGCCGAGCAGTCCTGGTCCGCGCAGCCGACGACCGCCCGCGAGCACGTCCGGACCGCGGCCGCGACGGCCCGTGACGGCCTCGACGAGGTACGCCGCGTCGTACGCGACCTGGCGCCCGCCGACCTCGCCGGTGACGTCACCGGCCACGCCCTGCCCGACGCGCTGCGCCTGGCCGCCGACCAGTGGGCACAGGCGTCCCCCGGCATGCGGGTCGAGGTCCGCGTGGACGGCGAGCCGGTCGTCGTGTCCCCGGACGTGGCGGCCGCGCTGGTGCGCACCGCCCGCGGCGCCCTGGCCAACGTGCGCGAGCACGCCGGCGCGCAGCGGGTCGCGCTCACCTTGACCTACCACCTCGACGAGGTGGTGCTGGACGTCCGCGACGACGGTCGCGGCTTCGAACCCGCGCAGGTACGGCCTTCCGGCACCCGGGGCCGCGGCCTCGCCGGCGTCCGCGACCGGGCGGAGGCCCTCGGCGGGCGCGCCGACGTCGAGAGCGCCCCGGGCGAGGGCACGACCGTGTCCGTCCGCTTCCCCCTCTCCGAGGAGACATCGTGATCCGGATCGTGCTGGTCGACGACCACCCGGTCGTCCGGGCCGGGCTGCGTGCCCTCGTCGACGGGCAGGAGGACCTGTGCGTGGTCGGCGAGGCCTCCGGTCTCGACCAGGCGGTCGCGGTGGTCACCGCGGACCGGCCCGACGTGGTGCTCATGGACCTCAGCCTCGGTGACGGCGAGGCCGGTGGCGCAGAGGTCACCGCCGCGCTGCGGGCGCTGTCCACGCCGCCGGAGGTGCTGGTGCTGACGACGTACGACACCGAGTCCGACATCCTGCGCGCCCTCGAGGCCGGCGCCCGCGGCTACCTGCTCAAGGACGCCCCGCCCGACGAGCTGTTCGCAGGCATCCGCGCCACCGCGCGCGGGGAGACCGTGCTGGCTCCGTCGGTCGCCGCGACCCTGGTCCGTCGTACGACGCCCGGCGCGGTCACCATCACCGAGCGCGAGGTCGAGGTGCTCGAGCTGCTCTCCCGGGGCCTCGGCAACAAGGAGATGGCCCGCGAGCTGTTCGTGTCCGAGGCGACCGTCAAGTCGCACCTCTCGCACATCTACACCAAGCTCGGCGTCGACACCCGGGCCGGTGCCGTCGCCGCCGCCATCGAGCGGCGGATCATCCGCGCCTGAGGAGGCACTGTCATGACCATCTCCACCGAGGACCTGCGCCACCTGGCGCGCTGCGTCGAGCTCGCCGAGACCGCCGTCGGTCTCGGCGACGAACCGTTCGGCTCGGTCCTCGTCGCCGCCGACGGCACCGTGCTGCTCGAGGACCACAACCGGGTCAGCGGCGGCAACGGCACCCAGCACCCCGAGCTCGCGATCGCCCTGTGGGCCGCGGCCAACGTGCCGGAGGGTGAGCGCCCGGCGCTGACCGTGTACACCTCCGGCGAGCACTGCGCGATGTGCTCGGCCGCCCACGCCTGGGCCGGCCTGGGCCGGATCGTCTTCGCGACGTCCACGCCCCAGCTCGTGCAGTGGTACGCCGACCTCGGCCTCCCCGCCTCCCCCGTCACCCCGCTGCGGATCACCGAGGTCGCGCCCGGGATCCCCGTCGACGGCCCCGTCGAGGAGTTCGCCGAGCGGCTGCGGACGCTGCACGCCCAGCACCACGGCCGCTTGTAACTAAGTGTTACTGCACGGTTCTCCACAACATGCGTCCCACCAGCCCCAATTGCGCGACGTAACACTTAGTTACATGAGATCCCCGAGCGGCACCGCCGGGTCCCTGACCGCCTCCGTGGCCGGTTGACCGACGACCGCACGCAGCGGGCCGATCGCGTCCCAGTCGTTGAGGTGCATCCCGGCGATCACCCGGTCCTCGCGCAACCACAGCACACTCGCCTCCCGGGCGGCCAGGTCGCCGCGGACCACGAGGTCGTCGTACCCGGCACCGTGGCCGACGTACTCCATCCCGAGGTCGTACTGGTCGGTGAAGAAGTACGGCAGCCGCGTGTACGGCTCGTCGCTGCCGAGCATCACCCGCGCCGCGTGGCGCCCGTGGTGGATGGCGGTGTCCCAGTGCTCGACGCGGACGTGGGTGCCGAGGGTGGGGTGGTCGTGGTTGGCGACGTCGCCTGCGGCGAAGACATGGGGGTCGGGGGTGCGCAGCCAGGCGTCGACGAGGATGCCGTTGTCGACGGCGAGACCCGCGCGGGCGGCGAGCTCGTCGGTGGGCGAGACACCGACGGCAACGACGAGCAGGTCGGCGACGACGGGGTCGGCGCCCTCGACGTGGACGACTGCCTCGCCGTGCTCGTTCTCGACGCCGGCGACCCGGACGCCGAGGCGCAGGTCGACGCCGTGCGCGCGGTGCAGGTCGGCGAACACGGTCGCGATCTCGTCGCCGAGCACGCGCTGCAGCGGCAGCGGCGCCGACTCGAGGACGGTCACCGAGGCGCCCCGCTGGCGGGCTGCCGAGGCGACCTCGAGGCCGATCCACCCGGCGCCGATGATCGCGATCCGCGCGCCCTCGCTCAGCCGCTCGCGCAGGGCGAGTGCGTCGTCGAGGGTGCGCAGGTGGAGCACCGGCGCGCCGGAGCCGTCCGCCATCGGCAGGTGTCGCGGGGTGGCGCCGGTGGCGAGGAGCAGCCGGTCGTAGGGCAGCTCCCCGGAGCTGAGCTGCACCCGCCTGCGGTCGAGGTCGATCGCCGTCGCCACGGTCCCCTCGCGCAGGTCGACCTGGTGCTCGTCGTACCACTCGCGCGGATGGACCTGGGCCTCGTCCGGCTCCGACGAGCCGAGGAGCAGTCCCTTCGACAGCGGCGGTCGCTCGTACGGCGGGTGCGGCTCGCCGCCCACGACGACGATGTCGCCCGTGTGCCCCTGCTCGCGCAGCTCGCCCGCGGCGTTGGCCGCGGCCAGTCCGCCCCCGATCACCACGATGTTCATCGCCGCCCCCTCGTCAGGTCGAGGAACTCCGCACGGCTGCGGGCGTCGTCGCGCAGCTGCCCGAACATCGCCGAGGTCAGGGTCCGGGAGCCGGTCGCCCGGGCTCCGCGCAGGCTCATGCAGGTGTGCTGGGCGTCGATGACGACGCCGACGCCACGCGGCTCGAGCGCCCGCTGGAGGTGGTCCGCGATCCGCTTGGTCAGGCGCTCCTGGGTCTGGGGCCGGCGGGCGTGGTGGTCGACCATCCGGGCGAACTTGGACAGCCCCAGGATCCGGCCGCCGGGCAGGTACCCGACGTGTGCGACGCCGACGAACGGCAGCATGTGGTGCTCGCACAGCGACTGCACCGGGATGTCCTCGACCAGCACCAGCTCGTCGTACGCGTCGTCGTTGGGGAACGTCGTCAGCTCGAACTCCGGCGGCGAGGTCAGCTCGACCAGCGCGTCGACCATCCGGCGCGGGGTGTCGGCGAGGTGCTCGACCGTCAGGTCCAGCCCGAGCGCCGTGAGCAGGTCGACGGCAGCGCGACGGGCCTCGGTGCGGTCGACCGAGGGACCGTCGGTGACGACCCGCGGCCGCCACTCACTTTCTAAAACTGTCACGCTTCCTATTTAGAGGCTGTGGAGGGCCGTCTGTCAACCGTCGGACCCTGCGTCCACACTCCTCCCATGGCTGAGCGACGACACGGAACCCCGACCCCGCCGACCGACACGGAGGTCGTCGCCGAGCGCTGGGACGGCGAGGACCTGTCGGGCCGGACCTTCGAGCGGGTGGCCTTCGTCGACGTCGACCTGACCGACGTCGTCGCGCGCGGCGCGACGTTCGAGGGGTGCAGCTTCCGCGACTGCGACCTCAACGGCGCTCGGTTCACCGACACCGGCTTCCTCAACTGCACCTTCACCAAGTCCGCCTTCTTCGGCGCGCGGTTCGAGGGCTGCAAGCTGGTCGGGTCGACGTTCGACCGGTGCCGGTTCGGGCCGGTCGAGGTGGTCGGCGGCAACTGGCAGTTCGTCGGACTGCCCGGCGCCGACCTGCGGCAGGCCACGATCCGGCGCGCGAGCCTTCGGGAGGCCGACCTCACCGGCGCCCGGCTCACCGGCGCGACCCTGCACCACGTCGACCTCGGCGGTGCCTGGCTGCACGAGGCCGACCTGTCCGGGGCCGACCTGCGCGGCTCCGACCTGTCCTCGGTCGACCCGGTCGCCGCCTCCCTCGGCAAGGCCGTGATCGACCTCGACCAGGCCGTGGTGCTGGTGCGCGCGCTCGGCCTGAAGGTGGAGGAGGCGGTGCCGATGGAGTCCTGACAACTCCACAACGGACCGGTCCGGCGTGCCGCCGGATCAGTCGAGCCCGGCCACCGCGGTCGCGGCCCGGTGCAGCTCCTCGCGTACGACGGACGCCGGCACGCCGTTCGCCACGAGGTCGGCCGACGAGCGGACCAGCCCGGCCACGAGCAGCGCGCGGACCCGCGCCTCCTCCGGCGTACGGGCGCCGCCGGCGCGGAGGATGTCGCCGAGGGTGGCGTACAGCTCCCGGTGCCGCTGCCCGAAGTGGGCGACGATCTCGGGCGAGAGCTCGGGCGCCGCCGCGCTCGCGTCGACCAGGGCGCCGTGCGCCTCGTCGGTGACGAAGTCGAGCTGCACGTCGAGCCAGGCGCGCAGTCCGGCGGCCGTCGGGCCGAGCTCGTCGACGACCGCCTGCGCGCGGACGAGGAGCGGGTCCATCTCCCGGTCGAACCAGACCTGGAGGATGTGCCCCTTCGTCGGGAAGTAGCGGTAGAGCGAGGTCCGGCCGAGCCCGACCTCGGCGGCGATGTCGCCGAGCGAGACCGCCGCGACCCCACGCTCCGCGAACAGCCGCTGGGCGGCCTCGACCACGGCGGCCTCCTGCGCGGCGACGTGCTCGGCGATGTTCGCGCCGGTGATCCGCGGCATGGCTCTCCTCCCGTGGGTCGGGTCGGGCGATCAGGTCCTGCTCTCCACCCGGACCGCACCCTGGCTGAGGTGCAGATGGCGGTCCGCCCGGGCGGCCTGGTCCGGGTCGTGGGTGACCACCACGGTAGCGGCGCCGACGCGCCGGGCCTCGTCGAGGAGCAGGTCGAGCACGGCCTGCCCGCGCTCGGGGTCGAGCGAGGCGGTCGGCTCGTCGGCGAGCACGACGCTCGGCTCGTTCATCAGCGCGCGAGCGATGCCGACCCGCTGGCGCTCGCCGCCGGACAGCTCGGCGGGCCGGGCGTCGAGGCGCTCGGCCAGGCCGACGCGGGCGAGCAGGTCGACCGCACGGGCCTTGGCGGCGCTGTCGAGGCTGCCGGCGATGTGGGCGACGATCTCGACCTGCTCGCGGGCGGTGAGTGCGGGCAGCAGGTTGGGCGACTGGAACACGATCCCGACCTGGTCGCGGCGCAGCCGGACCCGGCCGCGGTCGGAGAGCGCGCTCGCGTCGCTGCCACCGAGCAGCACCCGGCCCTCGTCGGGGGCGCGGAGCAGGCCGGCCACCGCGACGAGGGTCGACTTGCCGGAGCCCGAGGCGCCGGTGACCGCGACGGTCTCGCCCGGCTGGACCTCGAGGTCGAGCCGGTCGAGGAGGACGCGGCGTGTGGTGCCGTCCGGGACGGCGACGGTGATGTTCTCCAGGCGCAGGGACATGGGGATTCTCCTTCAGCTCGGTCGAGGTCAGTCGGCGCTGCGCAGCGCCATGGCGGGGTCGACGGACACCACGTGCCGGATTCCGGCAAGGCAGCCGAGCAGGCCGGCGACGACCAGCAGCCCGAGGGCGGTCAGGGCAGGTCCGGCCGCGAGCCGGAAAGGCACGGCGGTGTTGCCGATGAGCGCACCGACGCCGAACGCGACCAGCCCGCCCAGCGCCGTGGCGCCGAGGAGCACGACGACCAGCTGCCCGACGGCATCACGGGCCACGTACGCACGCGAGGCGCCGAGAGCCTTGAGCAGCGCGATCTGGCGGGCCCGCTGCATGGTCCACACCACGAAGAAGGCGCCGACGATGAGCGCGGAGATGACGAGCAGGAACCACTGGATCATCGACATGGTCTGGGTCTCACCGGCGTAGCCGGGCGAGCCGGCGTAGGCCTGCTCCTTGGTGACGGTCGCGGTGCCGGCGTCGGCGTCGATCCGCGCGGCCGCGGCCGCGACCGCGTCGGGGTCGCCCTTCAGCGCGATCGCGGAGAAGCGGCCGCGGGCGTTGTCGCCGTACAGCAGCGACTGCCAGGTCTCGAGGCCGGTGAAGGCGATCTCGACGTGGCCGTACGAGCCGGCGTAGGTGAAGCCGAGGACCGGGACCAGCTCGTCGACGCCGACGATGGTCAGCTCGTCACCGACCTCGATCCCCTGCTCCTCGAACTCGTGGCTGAGCACCAGCCCCGGTGGTCCGGCGAGCGCCTCCTCGGCGTCGTGGCGTGGGGCGAGGAAGGAGCCGGCGGGTACGCCGAACAGCGCGATGTCGACCGTCGTACCGCCCTCGGTGCGGGCGTTCACGAAGGACACGCCGAGCGGCGAGGCCTCGACGCCGTCGACGCCCGACCACCGCTGGAGGTCCTCGTCGTTGAGCGTGGAGCGGCTGAAGGTCTCCTCCGCGCCCGACTGGAACGCCAGGTGGGTCATGGGCAGGCGGCGCAGGCCGGAGATGCCGTCGTCGACGAGCCCGTTGGCCAGGCCGGACAGCATGGTCGCCAGCATCGCCACGAGGGCGATCACCGACCCGACGAGGACGAACCGTCCCCGAGCGACACGCAGCTCCCTCAGCGCGAGGTACATCTCCACCACTCCCTGTTTGAAGACACTGTGTCGACATCATAACGACATGGTGTCTGCAAACAGGGGATCGAGGTCTTCAGCCCTTCTGGATCGCCGCCAGGACGGCGTCCAGCTTGGTCTTCAGCTCGGGCACCTCGTCGAGCAGGACGAGCTTCTCGTCGAGTTGGCCCAGCAGCGCCTGCACCTCGCCGAGCACCACCTTGGTCTCGGCCAGCGTGGTGTCGACGCTGGTCAGCTTGCCGTCGACGTCGGCCAGCGTGGTGCCGACGGTGCCGAGCGTGGTGTCGACGTTTCCGAGCGCGGTCTCGGCGCTCTTGAGCACCTTGTCGGCGCGCTTCAGCACGTCGGCGACGGGATTCAGCCCCATGGATCCTCCTTCAGCACACGAACAGTGGGCTCACTCTGGCAGGCGGGCCCTCAGGCCAGGCGGCCCAGCACGGCCTCGGACTCGACGAGCCCGGCGTCGCTGGGCGCCTCGCCCCGCCCGAACACCGACTGGCGCTGCTTGGCGCGCCAGGCCAGGTGCGCCTGGGCCGGCCGGTCGTACCCGTAGCGCTCCTGGGCCTGCACCGGCGTCAGCAGCTCCGGGGTCACCGGGGCCACGCCGAGCAGGACCGGCGCGACCACCGGGACGGTGCTGGGCGAGAGCAGCCCGAGGATGCGCAGCTGGAGCCGCTTGCTCACCGAGATCGCGGCGAAGGTCGCGCGCAGCACCGGCCGCGCCAACACGTCCATGAACCGCGGCTGGGTCACCTCGCCCATCTCCCGCATCCAGTGCGGCAACGTCGCGATCACGCCGGCGCGGAAGAACCGCCCGACGACCCACTGCGCCGGGCGCAGCACGAGCGGCACCTCGACGAGCTGGTCGATGTCCATCAGGTGCTTCATCGCCCGCTGCGCGATGGGCGAGCCGGACATCACCGGCCGCATCCGCTCGTAGTAGGAGTGCAGCTCGGCGCGCGAGCGCGGTACGTCGTCGGGCGAGCAGGTCTGCAGCTCGGCGGCCCGCGCGCACTCCTCCCAGTACTGCGCCTCCTCGGCCTCGGACAGTCGCCCCGGCCCGTACATCTCGTACGCCTTGAGCACCGAGTGCCAACCGGTGACGAGGATCCACAGCTGCGAGTCGGGGTCGTTGGCGTCGTACTGCCCACCGCCGTAGGGCTCGGTGCCGATCGCCTTGCTGTGCACCTTGACCAGCACGTCTGCGGCGCGGGCCGTGGCCCGGCTGCCGCCGAAGGCGACCAGCGCGAAGTAGTGGATGGTGCGGTCGTAGCGGGTCTTCGGCCGCCTGTAGATGTCCTGGGTCCGGTCGACCGAGGCCACCAGGTTGGGGTCGAGCTCCTCGACGACGACCGCCCGGCTGAAGCCGATGGTCAGCGAGGTCGGGTAGCCCCAGACCTTCCAGGCCACGGACTCGGGGCCGAAGAAGCCGTAGTCCTCGGCGGGCGTGATCTCACGGGAGCGTTTCAGGATCGCCATGGTCCCAGAATGCTACAGTCGTGTAGTAAATGGAAGCGGGAGTTCGACCTAGGGTGGGCACATGTCCGAGACCGCCCGCAAGCGCCGCCCGTACGCCGCGCGCGTGCCGATGGCCGAGCGCCGCGAGCAGCTCCTCGACGCCGCCCTGACGATCATCGACCGCGACGGGTACGACGGCGTCTCGATCGACGCCATCGCCCGCGAGGTCGGGGTCACCCGGCCGGTGGTGTACGGCGCCTTCGACGGGCTCGGCCCGCTGCTGACCGCGCTCCTCGACCGGCAGCAGCAGCGCGCGATCACCCAGCTCTACGGCGCCCTCCCGCTCGCCGCACTGGCCGGCACCCCGCTCGCGATCGTCGAGCAGGGCATCCCGGCGCTGCACGCGATGGTGCTGGCGGACCCGCTCACCTGGCGCGCGATCCTCCAGTCGCCGGGCAACGTCCCGGACCCGGTGCGCGAACGGATCGAGGGCGACCGCGGCCGGGTGCTGGGCACGATCCGGATGATGGTCGCCGCGGTCCTGCCGGGCGCGGACGCGGAGGTGCTCGCCCACGCGATCCTCGCGCTGCTGGAGCACTTCGGCCAACAGGTGCTCGCCGACCCGGAGCGGTTCACAGCCGAGCGACTCACTGCGGCCGCCCGGGCGATGATCGGGGCGTGGCTCCCGTGACCGGCCCCGCGCCCAGCCCCGTGACGGTCCGGCTCGCGGCTCCCGCCGACGCCTTCGTGGTCGGCGGCCTGCTGTTCGACTTCAACACCGAGTTCGCGTCGCCGACGCCGAGCGCGGCCGACTTCGGCGACCGCTTCGCCACCCTGCTGACGCGACCCGACGTCCTCGTCGTGCTCGCCGAGGACCCGGCCACCGGCGACGCGACCGGGTTCGGCTACCTCACTCTGCGTCCCACGCCGTACGGCGACGGCCCGCTCGCCCAGCTCGAGGAGCTCTACGTCGTCCCGCCACTGCGTGACCGGGGCATCGGCACCGCCCTGCTGACCCGCGCGGTCGCCGAGGTCGAGCAGCGCGGCGCGATCGAGGTGCACATCAACGTCGACGAGGTCGACACCGACACCCGGCGGTTCTACGAGCGGCACGGGTTCTCGAACATCCAGCCCGGCGAGGACTTCCGGATGCTCTGCTACCTCCGCGAGCTGACGTGACGCTGCTCAGGCCGGCCCGGGCCGGCGAGGCCGCCTTCCTGTCGGCCCTTGCGCTGCGCTCGAAGGGCCATTGGGGATACGACGCCGCCTTCCTCGCGGCCTGCCGCGACGAGCTGACGATGCGCGACGACGAGCTCGCCGCGCGTCGTACCGTCGTCGCGGAGCTGCCCGACAGCCGGGGCGGCCGGGTCGTCGGCTTCCGCACCCTCGAGGGCGAGCCGCCGGTGGGGGTGCTCGGGATGATGTTCGTCGACCCGGACGCGATCGGCCGCGGCGTCGGCGGCGCGCTGGCCCGCCACCTGATCGAGGAGGCTCGCGCCGCCGGCTTCACCCGGATCACCATCGACGCCGACCCCAACGCGGAGGCGTTCTACCTCGCCCAGGGCGCGGTCCGGGTCGGCGCGACGCCGTCGGGCTCGATCGCCGGACGAGTGCTCCCCCAGCTGGAGCTCGATCTCTCAGGCCCGGTGATCTCGTGACGGTCGCTGCGCGACCTCCTCGACCTCCGGGGCCGGCTCCGCGCTGAACTCCCCCGGCGTGACGCCGGTGACCGCGCGGAAGTCGCGCGTGAGGTGGGCCTGGTCGGCGTACCCCAGCTCGACGGCCACCCGCGCCAGGTCGACCCGCTCGCCGGCGCGCAGCAGGTCCGCCGCGTCGTGCAGCCGGCGGCGCTGCACCAGCCACTTCGGCGAGAGGCCGATCCGGCGCCGGGTCAGCCGCTGCAGGGTCCGCTCGCCGATGTCGAACTTCTCGCACACCTGGGAGACCCGCTGCACCTCGCGCTCGCCCTCGACGTACTCGACGATCGCGTTGACCAGCCGCCCCTCGTCGTCGACCGGCACGAGTACGGCGAGCGCCTCGGCCACCAGCGCGCACGCCTCCTGCTGGCGGGCGACCTCGGCGGGATCGTCCCCGAGCGCCTCCGCCACCGCGCCGACCAGGCCCGCCGCGTCCAGACCGGCGACGGACGCCAGCGGGCGACGCTGGTTGGTCAGCTCCGCCACCGGCCCGCCGACCAGCGCCAGCCCGGCGGCCGGCTGCATCATGGCGCCGACCACCCAGCCGGACCCGCTGAGCTCCTCGGTGCTCAGCCCGGCGTGCGGGCCGACCAGCTGCGCGCCGTCCGGGCCGACGACGACCTGGCACACCGGGTACTGCAACACCCGCTGCACCGAGGTCTCGCCCGGCGGCAGCGACCAGACCGGCACCCAGAACCGGCGTACGGCGTCGGCCAGGGACGGCGGCGGGGCGTAGCGCCGCAGCGACGGGGCGAACCCGCGAACGTCGCGCAGGGCTGCGGGCTCGACCACGTCGAGCGGTCCGTCGGGCGTCCAGCGCATGTGTCGGATTCTTTCAAGACACTGTCGGTGCCCCGAGGGAAGGTGGGGACATGACTTCTCCCGTGACCGAGCTCATCGCCTTCACCATCGACTCCGCCGATGCCGCGGCGCTGGCCCGCTTCTACGCCGAGCTGACCGGCGGCGAGGTGACCGGCGACTACCCGGAGTACGGGTACGCGTCGGCCTCCGTCCTGGGCGCGACCTTCAACTTCCAGACCGTGCAGGACTTCTCCCGCCCGCAGTGGCCCGGCCAGGCGCACCCGCAGCAGTTCCACCTCGACTTCCGGGTGCCCGACCTCGAGGCGGCGACCGCGCACGCCCGCTCGCTCGGCGCGAGCGTGGCCGAGACCCAGCCGGCCGCGGAGGTGGGTGGCGCGTGGCGGGTCATGCTCGACCCCGACGGCCACCCGTTCTGCCTGTGCCCGCCGCAGGAGGCCTGAGCGCGTTCGCCCGAACCGGTGACAGCCCGGCGCACCCCGGCCCATGATGGGGCATGCGCCGGGTGCACCAACCCCTCCCGAGCGCGGGCGCGGCCTACCTCGACGCCCGCGGGGACGGTCGTGCGCTGAGGGTCAGCTGGCACGCGGAGGCCGAGGTCGTCGTCCTGTCCCTGTGGCGCGACAACGTCTGCACCGGCAGCTTCCAGCTCGCGCTCGAGGACGTCCCGGGCCTGGTCGACCTGCTCGCGGCCCGGTACGGCGACGCACCTGACGAATGGGCCGTGTATCCCCCCGATACGGAGCCCATTCGTCAGGTGCGTGGTGGAGCCTGAGCCGGTCAGCCGACCGTGCGGATCAGCTTCTTGTTGACGAACTCCTCCATGCCGTAGCGGCTCAGCTCACGGCCGAAGCCGGAGCGCTTGATGCCGCCGAACGGCAGCTCGGCCGCGTCGAGTCCGACGCCGTTGACGAACACCATGCCGGCCTCGATCTGGTCGGCCACGCGCTGGGCCTGGGCGGCGTCGGTGGAGAAGACGTAGGAGCCCAGGCCGTACGGCGTGTCGTTGGCGATCTGGACCGCCTCGTCCTCGTCGGCGGCGCGGAACACCATCGCCACCGGGCCGAAGAGCTCCTGGCGGTAGGCCGGGTTGTCGGTCGTGATGCCCGAGAGCACGCCGCTGGGGTAGAACGCGCCGTTGCGCTCCCCGGCGGTGGCCAGCTGCGCGCCACCCGCGAGGGCCACTTCGACCTGCTTCGCGAGGTTCTCCGCGGCGGTGACCGAGGACAGCGGCGAGCCGCCGGAGGCCGCGAGCAGCTTCTCGGTGAACTTGGCGACGAACTCGTCGTACAGGCCGTCGACCACGATGAACCGCTTGCCGCCGTTGCAGACCTGGCCGGCGTTGTCCATGCGGGCGAAGACGGCGGCCTCGACGGTGGCGTCGAGGTCGTCGGAGGACAGCACGATGAACGGGTCCGAGCCGCCGAGCTCGAGGACGACCTTCTTCAGGTTGCGCCCGGCGATCTCGGCGACGGCGGCACCGGCACGCTCGGAGCCGGTGAGCGAGACACCCTGGACACGCGGGTCGGCGATGATGTCGGCGACCTGCTCGTTGGTGGCATAGATGTTGACGTAGGCGCCCTCGGGGAAGCCGGCGTCCTTGAAGATCTGCTCCTGCAGCGCGGCCGAGCGCGGGCACTGCGGCGCGTGCTTGAGCAGGATCGTGTTGCCGATGATCAGGTTCGGACCGGCGAAGCGGGCGATCTGGTAAACGGGGAAGTTCCACGGCATGATCCCGAGCAGGACACCGACCGGCATCTTGCGCACGACCGCGGTGCCCTCGCCCTCGCCGAGCTCGATCGGCTCGTCGGCGAGGAAGCGCTCGGCGTTGTCGGCGTAGAACTCGTAGATCGCGGCGGAGAAGTCGACCTCGCCCTCCGCGTCGGCGAGCGGCTTGCCCATCTCCTCGACCATCGCGGCCGACAGCTCGGCGCTGCGCTCGCGGTGCAGCTCGGCGACCCGGCGGATCAGCGCCGCCCGGTCGGCGACAGTGGAGGTCCGGCCCCAGGAGCCGTACGCCGCGGAGGCCGCGTCGATCGCGGCGGCGATGTCGGCGTCGGTGGCGGTCGGGAAGGTCTCGACCAGCTCCCCGGTCGCGGGGTTGCGGACGGCGTACTCGGTCATGGGGGTGGTGCTCCTTCTGGATGGGGTGTCGGTGGGTGCAACGGGTGGATCAGCGGACGCCCTCGACGTCGGAGGACAGCCGCTGCGCCAGCCAGACGGGGATGATCGAGAAGACGATCAGGACGACCGCGACGACGTTGACCACCGGGGCCTGGTTGGGGCGGAACATGTTGTTGAGGATCCAGATCGGCAGCGTGGTCGCCCCCTGTCCGGCCGTGAACGTGGTCACGATGATCTCGTCGAAGCTCAGTGCAAAGGCAAGCATGCCACCGGCGAGAAGCGCGGAGCGCAGCTGCGGGAGGGTGACCAGCCGGAAGGTCGTCAGCACGCCTGCGCCGAGGTCGGCGGAGGCCTCCTCGAGGCTGGTGCCCATCCGCCGCAGCCGGGCCTGCACGTTGTTGAAGACGGTCACGATGCAGAAGGTCGCGTGCGCCACGACGATGGTCCACAGCGACAGGTCGACGCCCATGATCCCCTTGAAGCCGTTGTTGAGCGCGATGCCGGTGACCACGCCCGGCAGCGCGATCGGCAGGATCACGAGCAGGTTGACGGCGTTCTTGCCGAAGAACGAGTAGCGCTGCAGGGCCAGGGCGAGCAGCGTGCCGAGGAGCAGTGCCAGCGCGGTCGCGATCACCGCGACCTGGAGGCTGGTCACCAGCGCCTCGCGGGCCCCGTTGCTGTGCGCGGCTCGGCGCCACCACTCGAAGGTGACGCCGTCCGGCGGCCAGGTCATCGACTGGCTCGGGTTGACCGAGTTCGCGACGACGACCAGCAGCGGCACGTAGATCAGCGCGAGCACGCCGAAGGTGAGGCCGGCCAGGACGCGCCGGGAGAGCGGGCTGAGGGTCATCGGAAGATCTCCATCAGAGGTTGTCCAGCGCGCCGGTACGACGGATCGCGGTCAGCAGCACCAGCATCACCACGATCGGGATCATCGCGATCGCCGCCGCCAGTGGCAGGTTGTTGGCCGCGCCCGCGTTGATGTAGACGAGGTTGCCGAGCAGCTGGTTGGCTCCGCCGACGATGTTGACGGTGATGTAGTCGCCCATCGTGAGCGAGAAGCTGAAGATCGCGCCGGCCACGATGCCCGGGACGAGCAGCGGGAAGACGATCGAGCGCAGCACCAACCCGCTCGGGGCGCCGAGGTCGCCGGCCGCCTCGAGCAGCGAGTCGGGGACCCGCTCGAGCGAGGCGAAGATCGGCAGGATGACGTAGGGCAGCCAGATGTAGGCCTGGGTGATGATCACGGCGGTCAGCCCGTAGCCCGGCGAGCCGAAGCCGGTCCAGTCCGCGAGGCCGCCCTCGGAGAGCACGACCCGCCACGAGAAGACCTTCACCAGGTAGCTCGCCCACAGCGGGGTGAGCACCGCGACCACCAGCATCCGGCGCACGCGCGGCGAGGCGATCTTGGCCATGTAGAAGGCGATCGGCAGTGCGATCGCCACGTCGATGACGGTCACCGCGATCGCCACGCCGAGGGTGCGGAGGGTGACCGTGCGGTACACCTCGTTGTCGAGCAGCGTGCGGAAGTTGTCGAACGTCCACGTCCGGTCGATCTCACTGGTGAGGCTGTCCACCGACCACAGCGAGGTGATCAGCAGCGCCGCCAGCGCGACGACGTACACCAGGAGCATCCAGGCGAGCGGCGCGGAGAGCAGGAGCGAGAGCCGGAGCCACACCATGCGGTGCAGCAGCCGGGACCCCGGCCGGGCCACCGGTCCCCGCGGTGCGGGGTCGGTGGCCGGGCCGGGCCGGATGTCGCTGGGCGACGAGGACGCGGCGGACATGATCAGCCCTTGATCTCCGTCCACGCCTCGGTCCACTGGGCGTAGTCGGTGCACTCGACGTCGGTGCGCCCGTCGAGGCACTTCTTGACCGGCGTACGCCAGAACCACAGCTGCTTGGCGTACTCCTGGTCACCCGCGTGGAAGGTCGCGCAGTGGTCGGGGTCGGTCGTCTTCTCGCAGGCCTGCGGGCTGTTGGGCGCCTCGCCGAAGTACTCGGTCGCCTGCGCGTTCGCCTCGGGCGAGAGGATGTAGTCCATCCACTTGTAGGCGCAGTTGGGGTTCTTCGCCTGCGACGACAGCATCCAGGTGTCGTTCCACGCGGTGGCGCCCTCGGTGGGCAGCGTGACCTCGACGTCCTTGTTCTTGATGTTGTTCTTGATGACCTGCCAGGTCGTGCCGACGACCGAGTCGCCGGTCTCGAAGGCCTGGATCTCCTTGAGGTAGTCCGACCAGTACTCGCCGACGTACTGGCGCTGCTCCTTGAGCAGGGCGACCGCGGCGTCGAGCTGCTCCTGGTCGAGCGCGTAGGGGTTCTCGATCTTCAGCTCGGGCTTGGTCTTCATCAGGTACAGCGCCGCGTCGGCGATGTAGATCGGCGAGTCGTACGCCGTCACCTTGCCCTTGTTCTTCTCCAGCTGCGCCTTGTCGAACACCGCGCCCCACGACGTCGGCGCCGGGTTCACGTTGTTCTTGTTGAACATCAACAGGTTGGCGCCGTAGCCGTGCGGGACGCCGTAGTTCTTGCCGTCCACGGTGTTCCACTCGGTGTTCTTGAGGAAGTCGTAGACGTTGGCGTAGTTGGGGACCAGGTCGGTGTTGATCGCCTGGGCCTCCTTCGACGCCACGAGGCGCAGCGACAGGTCGCCGGAGGCGGCGATCACGTCGTACTCGCCGGACTTGGCGAGGTTGAACGCCTCGTCGGAGGTGCCGTAGCTCTTGCTGGTGACCTCGCAGCCGGTCTCCTTCTCGAAGGCGGAGACCCAGTCGACGGCCGGGTCGTTGCTGCCGTCCTCGACGTAGCCGGGCCACGCCAGGATGGAGACCTTGCCCTCGGTCTTGCCGAGCTTCTCGACGGCCTCGGTCTTCTTGTCGTCGTCACCGCTGCCGCAGGCGCTCAGCACGGAGACCGAGAGCAGGGTCAGACAGGCCGCGGCCACACGGCCTTTCCGGAAGGTGTTCTTCATCGGGTTCTCCACTTCTTGTTTGGGCGCAGCCTCGTTGGGTTGCAGGGAGCATTCATGAGCTGAGGGGTACGACGTCCGCGCGCGCGAACCGGACGGTGACGTCCTCGCCGCGGTGCTCGCGGGTGTCGAGGGAGCCGGTCGACTGCTCGAGCGCGACGAGCTCGATGCCGTCGGGGGTGCGCAGGTGCACCCGGTTGCCGGTGCCGAGGTAGATCGTCTCGACGACGACCGCCTCCAGGCGGACCTCGCCGTCGCGGGCGGCCTCGGTGTCGGTGCCCGGCGAGAGCCGCAGCCGCTCGGGACGCACGGCGTGCTCGCCGGCGACGCCCAGCACCCGCTGGGAGGTCTCGGCGTCGAAGAGGTTGGTGGTCCCGACGAAGCCGGCGACGTACGCCGAGGACGGGTTCTCGTAGATCTCGCGCGGGGTGCCGAGCTGCTGGATGCGGCCGGCGTCGAAGACCGCGATCCGGTCGCTGAGCGTGAGCGCCTCCTCCTGGTCGTGGGTGACGAACACGAAGGTGATGCCGAGCTCGCGCTGGAGCTGCTTGAGCTCGACCTGCATCTGCTCGCGCAGCTTGAGGTCGAGGGCGCCGAGCGGCTCGTCGAGGAGCAGCACCCGCGGTTGCAGCACGATGGCCCGCGCGAGCGCGACCCGCTGCCGCTGGCCGCCGGAGAGCTGCGCCGGGCGGCGGGCGCCGAGGTGGCCGAGGCGGACGGTGTCGAGCGCCTGCTGGGCCCGCTCGCGGCGCTCCTTCTTGCCCGTCTTGCGCACCCGCAGCCCGTAGGCGACGTTGTCGAGGACGCTCATGTGCGGGAAGAGCGCGTAGTCCTGGAAGACGGTGTGCACGTCGCGCTCGAAGGGCGCAGAGCGGGTGACGTCGACGCCGCCGAGGGTGACCGTGCCGGCGGTGGCCTGCTCGAAGCCGGCGATCAGCCGCAGCACGGTGGTCTTGCCCGAGCCGGACGGGCCCAGCATCGAGAAGAACTCGCCGTCGGCGATGTCGAGGTCGACGTGGTCCACGGCGACGACGTCGCCGTAGGTCTTGCGCAGCCCGCGGATCGAGATGGCGGGGGTGCGGTCGACGGCAGCGGCCTCAGCGGGAGCACTGGTCGAGAGAGACATCAGATGTGCCTTTCGTCACGTTCGGATTGGCGCTAAGATATGACTTCATAGTTCAAAGCGCAAGAGGCTCAGGTGGGTTCGGGCAGGATGACCCCGGACATCGGGGACGAGGAACGGGAGACGAGACGGTGGCCGTGCCGTTCTACGGGCGAGCATCCGCGGCGGTGTTCTCACCGCTGGAGTCGCTGAGCCGTTCGGAGCTCGTCGTGCGACGGCTCACGGACGCGATCGCGCTCGGCCTGCTCCCCGACGCCGAGCAGCTGCCCGGCGAGCTCGACCTCGCCGGGATCTTCGGAGTCTCGACCGTCACCGTGCGCGAGGCGCTGTCGGTGCTGCGCTCCGAGGGGCTCATCGAGACCCGGCGCGGGCGCGGCGGCGGCAGCTTCGTCCGGACGCCGGAGGACGGGATCAGCCACCTCGCCCGGCGCCGCCTCGACGGGTTCAGCCTGGGCGAGCTGCGCGACCTCGGCGACGTGTACGCCGCCATCTGCGGCGCCAGCGCCGCGCTCGCCGCACGCCGCTCCAGCCCGGACGACGTCGACCGGTTGCAGCGCGTGGCCGACGCCCTCGAGCACGCCGAGAAGCCCGACGCCCGGCGCCGGGCCGACGCGCAGTTCCACATCGAGGTGGCCGCGTCCGCCCAGTCCCCGCGGCTCTACCACGAGGAGGTCAGCCTCCAGGCCGAGTTCGGGACCCTGCTGTGGCTGGCCTTCGGCGACGACGACAGCCACGCCCAGATGGTCCGCAGCTGCCGGGCCGTGGTCGCCGCGATCGCCGCCCGCGATCCCCACGCCGCCCGCGAGGCGGCCGAGCAGCGGGTGGCCGACTCCACCGCCCGTCTCATCGACTACCAGCTGAGCGAGGTCCGCGTATGAGCTCCTCCCCCACCCGCCTGTCCCCCGCCGACACCGCGCCCGTGATCGCGGCGGTCGCCGAGATCGCCGATCGCGCGTTCGGCGTGGCCGCGTCGATCGCCACCACCGTCGAGCGGGCCCTCGCCGGCCGGGCCGCGGCGCGTCGTACCGACCTCGCGGCGGTGGAGCCCCTCGTCGTGCCCGTGCTCGCCGACCTCGGCCAACCCGTCCAGGGGGCCGGCTTCGTCGCCGCGCCCGGCGTCCTCCAGGACGCCGAGTGGTGGCTCGAGTGGTTCGCCCGCGACAATGACGGGCGGCCCCAACGGCTGGTCACCCACTCCGAGCCGCAGGCGATCGGGTTCTACGACTACGAGCACCTGCCGTGGTTCGTGGTGCCGCGCGAGACCGGACGGCCGCACGTGACCGGGCCCTACGTCGACTACCTGTGCACCGAGGAGTACACCCTCACCTTCACCGTCCCGGTCCTCGTCGAGGGCCGGTTCTGCGGGGTCGGCGGCGCCGACGTGGCGGTCAAGAACGCCGAGCAGGCGCTGCTCCCCACCCTGCGCGCGAGCGCGCACCGGATCGCCGTGGTCAACGGCTTCGGCCGGATCCTGTCGAGCAACAGCGGGCGCCACCTGTGCGGCGACCTGCTCGACGGGGTCGCGTTCGACGAGCTCCCCGCCGGCCAACGGGTCGGCGACCTGCCGCTCGCGGTGGTGGCGCTCGACTAGGTCCGGCTCCGCCGGTACGTCAGGTGGGTGACGTACGGCGTCGCCCGGGTCGCCACCGGCTCCAGCCCGAGCGGACCGACGCCGTCGAACATCCGCGAGCCGCTCGCCAGGCCGGCGACGTACGGGACGACGTGGAGCCTCAGCTCGTCGAGGTGGCCGGCCGCCAGGCAGGCGTTGATGGTCGCGGCGCCGCCGGCGACGGCGACGTTGCGCTCGCCTGCCGCGGCGCGGGCCCGGACGAGCGCCGCGTCGAGGCCGCCGGTGACGAAGTGGAAGGTGGTCCCGCCCTCCATCTCCAGCGACGGGCGCTCGTGGTGGGTCAGCACGAACACCGGCGCGTGGTACGGCGGGTCCTCGCCCCACCAGCCCCGCCAGTCGAGGTCCCACTCGCCCCGCCCGGGCGTGAACATATTGCGGCCCATCACGAACGCGCCGGCATCGACGATCGCCGCGACCTCGGCCGCGTTGTCGTCACCGTGCTCGAACATCCAACGGTGCAGCTGGTTCTCGTCGAGGGAGCCGAACGGGTGCTCGCGCGACTGGTCGGTCGCGGCGCCGAAGCCGTCGAGGGTGATGCTGATGTCCGCGGTCACGATGCCCATGGCGGTGCTGACCTGGATCGACGCGCCGACTCATCGCGGTGCGTGGGAGAATCCGGTCCGTGCTGGGGATCACCGACCTGTCGACGTACCTCGTCGGCCTGGTGCTCATCATCCTGCTGCCCGGCCCGAACTCGCTCTACGTGCTGTCGGTGGCCGCGCGCCGCGGCGTCCGGCCGGCGTACGCCGCGGCGGCGGGGGTGTGGACCGGCGACGCGGTGCTGATGACGCTGTCGGCGGCCGGGGTGGCCTCGCTGCTGCAGGCCAACCACGTCGCGTTCGCGATCGTGAAGTGGGTCGGCGCGGGCTACCTCGGCTACCTCGCGTTCACCATGCTGCGCGGCGCGATCATCATGTGGCGGGCCCGGCGACGGGCGGTCCAGGCTGTCGAGGAGGGCGCGCCGCCCCCGGTGCCCGGCGAACGACCGTACCGCCGCGCGCTGGTCATCAGCCTGCTCAACCCGAAGGCGATCTTGTTCTTCGTCGCCTTCTTCGTGCAGTTCGTCGACCCCGACTACGCCCACCCGGCCCTGTCGTTCCTCGTCCTCGGCACGCTCGCCCAGATCGCCAGCGTCGCCTACCTGAGCGCACTGATCTTCGGCGGCACCCGTCTGGCCGCGGCCTTCCGCCGGCGCCGGGGGCTCTCCGCCGCCGGCACCTCGGCCGTCGGCGCGATCTTCCTCGGGTTCGCGGTCAAGCTCTCCCTCGCGCACGCCTAGGGTCCGCGCCGCGTATCTGACGAATGGGCTGCGGATCCGGCGAATTCACAGCCCATTCGTCAGATGCGCGGCTCACCAGGTGACCGCGTCGCAGGCCGCCGAGCGGTGGCCCTCGATCTGCAGCGTGGCGTGCTCGATCTCGAACCGCTCGCGCAGGAGCACCTGGCCGGCGCGCAGCACGCCGGAGCCGTCGGCACCCTCGACGAGGACGAGATGGGCGGTGGCGACGTGCATGCCGGAGGTGAGGGTCCAGGCGTGCAGGTCGTGGACGTCGCAGACGCCCTCGATGCCGCCGAGCGCGCCGGCGACGGTGTCGATGTCGACGCCGGCGGGGACGTGCTGGCCGAGGACGGCGAGCACCTCGCGGCCGAGCATCACCGCGCGGACCGCGACGAAGGCGCCGATGAGGAAGGCGACGACCGTGTCCCAGACCGTGTCGTCGGTGGCGAGGATCAGGCCGCCGGCGACCATCACGCCGACGCTGCCCGCCGTGTCGGCGACGACCTCGAAGTAGGCGCCCTTCACGTTGAGCGACTCCTGCGACCCGCCGCGCAGCAGGGCCATCGCGATCAGGTTGACGACGAGGCCGAGGAAGCCGACGACCAGCATCGGGCCGGTCGCGACGTCCGGCTCACTGCCCATCCGGCCGATCGCCTCGACCACGACGTAGACCGCGACGCCGAGCATCATCAGCACCGCGAGGCCGGAGGCGAAGACCTCGGCCCGGTACGACCCGTAGGTACGACGACCGGTGCTGTCCGCGCGGGTGGCGATCTTGGTCGCGACCAGGGCCGCCCCCAGCGTCACCACGTCGGCGGCCATGTGGCCCGCGTCGGAGATCAGTGCGAGCGAGCCGCTGACCAGCCCGACGACCAGCTCGACGACGAAGAACGCGCCGATCAGGCCGAACGAGACACCCAGCCGCCAACGGTGCCGGCCGCCGGCGTGCCCGCTGTCGCCGCCGTGTCCGTGTCCGTGCCCGACGCCCATGGTCAGTCCCGCCCGCAGGGGCCGCCGGTGACCGCGACCAGCCGCTCGGCGGCGCGGACCACCTCGCGGGTCAGCTCGGGCTGGGCGAGCGAGATCAGGGAGGCCCGGCCGCTGGGCCGGGAGACGACGAGGCCGCAGTCGCGCAGGCAGGCGAGGTGCTTCGACACGGTCGACTGGGCGAGCCCGAGGTGGGCGGTGAGATCGACGACGCGGTGCTCGCCGAGGGTGAGGTGCTCGAGGATGGCCAGCCGGTTCGGGTCGCTGAGCGCGTGGAGCAGGCCCGCGACGTCGGCCAGGGCGTCCACCTCGCTCGGCGCCTCGGGCAGGATGCCGTCCAGCTGATTCATCGCCATATGGCGATGTAATCACCGTGGGGCGACGCCGGTCAAATGCCGCGCCACCTATGCTCGGGGCCGTGATGATGCGACCGGCCGAGCTCGAGGGCGTGCGCGCCGGCACCATCGACCTCGCGTTCCGGCGCTGGGACCGCCCGCGGGTCAAGGTCGGCACCCGGCTGCGCACCGCGGTCGGCGTGGTCGAGGTGACCAGCGTCGAGGAGGTCGCGCCCTCCAGGCTGCGGGCCGAGGACGCCCGTCGCGCGGGAGCCGCGTCGTTGAACGCGCTCAAGGACGCCCTCGCCGCGCGGGCCGACCGCCCGGTGTTCCGCGTCGGGCTCCGGTACGGCGGCACCGACCCTCGCGAGACGCTCCGCGCCGCCATCCCGGAGACCGCCGAGATCGTCACCATCCTCGCCGGGCTCGACCGGCTCGACGCGGCCTCGCCGATCGGGCCGTGGACCCGCACCACGCTGCGGATCATCGACCGCAACCCGGAGGTCCGTGCCCCCGACCTCGCGGCCGAGCTGGGCCGCGAGACGCCCGACTTCAAGAAGGACGTGCGCAAGCTCAAGGAGCGGGGCCTGACCGAGTCGCTCGCGATCGGCTACCGGCTCTCGCCCCGCGGCGAGGCCGTCCTGGACCACGAGGACGGCCCGCGCGAGCGCGCCCCCCGCCGCGCCGGGACCCCGCTGCCACGCACCATCGGCGCCCCGGCCACCCGCGCGCTGCGGGCGGTCGACGTCCACACCCTCGAGGCCGTCAGCGGCTGGACCCGGGCCGACCTCGCCGCGCTGCACGGCGTCGGGCCGATCGCGCTCGACCGGCTCGAGGCGGCGATGAGCGAGCTCGGCCTCGGCTATGCGACCTGACCTGCTCCGGCGGCTGCTCGTCACGATCGCCGCGCTGGCGGGGCTGTTCGCCATGCACGGCATGGCCGACCACGGCGTGGCCTCCGCCCCGCTGCCCGCCGCAGCCGTCACCCATCACGACGCGGCCCCGCCCGACCACGGCGGCTCCACCGGCCACGACCTGACCGGGCTGTGCCTGGCCCTGCTGGTGGTGGCGGCCGGCCTGGGTGTCGGTCTGCTCGCCGTACGGCGTCCGCTGGTCGCCGCCCGCGAGGCGCCCGCCCGCTGGCAGGTCCTGGTCGCCCGGGCCGCGCGCTTCCGCGACCCACCCGATCTCCACCGGCTGTCGGTGCAGCGCTGCTGAGGAGCCCCCGCTCCCACCCGCAGACGCACACCGAACAGACCAGGAGAACGACATGCACCGCACCACCCTGCGCCGGCTGGCCTCCGCCACCGGCGCGATCACCCTTGCCCTGGGCCTCGCCGCGTGCGGCGACGACGGCGGCGACAGCAGGCCCGCGGCGGTCGAGACCGCCCGCAACGGGGACGTCTTCAACCGTGCCGACGTCGACTTCGCGACCGCGATGATCCCGCACCACGCGCAGGCGCTGCGGATGGCACTGCTGGCCCAGGACCGCTCGCTGCCCGACGAGGTCCGGGCGCTGGTCGACCAGGTCCAGGCCGCCCAGACCCCGGAGGTCGAGACGATGACGACCTGGCTGACCGACTGGGGCAAGGACATCCCGGCCACCTCGATGGACCACGCCAACGCCGGCCACGACATGGATGACATGGATGACATGGATGGCATGGGTGGCTCCGCGATGCCGGGGATGATGTCCGGTGAGCAGATGGAGGAGCTCGAGGACTCCTCCGACGCCGACTTCCCGAGGCTGTGGATGACGATGATGATCGAGCACCACGAGGGCGCGATCACCATGGCGAAGGCCGAGCAGGCGGACGGGAGGTTCCCGGACGCGATCGCCCTCGCGGAGTCCATCGCCGAGAGCTAGGCGGCCGAGATCGCCACCATAGAGGACCTGCTCGGGAACGGCTGATCGACGCGGCATCAGGGGGCTGACAACACCCGGTCGCCGTCCTAGGGTCGGGCCATGCGCCACACCACCCTGCACCGGATGCTCGGGGTCGCTGCCGGCTCCCTGATGCTCGCCGTACCACTCGCGTCCGCCGTGCCCACGGTGGCGAGCGCCGGCGCCGCCTCCCCGGGCGTCGCCGACTGCCGGGACGGCTCGGCCGCCCGGGTGGCCGAGGGTTCGCACGCCGCTGAGCCGGAGCTGTACCCGAAGAACGAGGCCAAGAAGTACGGCGTCATCAAGGACTCGCCCTACCTCGGCAACGGCACGGTCACCGTCAAGACGGTCTTCCACGTGATCACCGACGGCGCCAGCCAGGCCGACCGGGACCGGCTCGCGAGCATGGTGCACGCGCAGATGGACGTGCTCAACGCGTCCTACTCCGGGCAGACCGCGGCGGACGCCGCCGACACCCCGTTCCGGTTCGCGCTCGACTCGATCCGGTTCGTCGACAACCCGGCCTGGCGCACGGTGACGCCCGGCAAGACCGAGCGCGACATGAAGCAGGCGCTCCACACCGGCGACTCGACGGTCCTCAACGTCTACACGGCCGACATCGGCGACGGCCTGCTCGGCTGGGCGTACTTCCCGAAGGGCTACAACAACGGCCGCGACTACATCGACGGCGTCGTGATGCTCGACGAGTCGATGCCGGGCGGCACCGCCGGCAAGTACTCCCTCGGCGACACCCTGACCCACGAGGTCGGGCACTGGCTGATGCTCGAGCACACCTTCCAGGGCGGCTGCTCGGCGTCCGGCGACGGCGTGGCCGACACCCCGCGCGAGGCGACCGCGCAGTTCGACTGCCCGGAGGGCGCCGACACCTGCTCGGCCCCGGGCCTCGACCCGATCCACAACTTCATGGACTACACCCAGGACTCCTGCATGAACATGTTCACCGAGGGCCAGGCCCAGCGGATGAGCGATGCGTGGGTGGCCTTCCGCGCGAAGCCGTAACCCTCATCGGTGATCGGCTGTCACACCCGGCACCCGGCCGGTGTCTTGATGGCATGACCACCTCAGGAACCCGCATCCCCGCCGCCCCGATCAACGGCCTCTTCGGTGCCGTCGTCAAGAGGTTCGCCGCCAAGATGTTCGGCAGCGTGCCGGAGTCGCTCGGTGTCATGTGGCACCACCAGCCCGCCCTGAAGGCGAGCATGTCCTACGGCCAGAAGCTGCAGAAGTGGGACGAGTGCGACGAGACCCTCAAGACCTACGCCCACATGGCCGTCGCCTCCCTGGTCGGCTGCTCGTGGTGCCTCGACTTCAACTACTTCATGGCCCGTGACAAGGGCCTCGACCTCGACAAGGCACGCGAGGTCCCGAACTGGCGGGCCTCCACGGTCTTCTCGACGCTGGAGCGCCAGGTGCTGGAGTACGCCGAGGCGGCCAGCCAGACTCCGCCTGCGGTCACCGACGAGATGGTCGAGCCGCTGCTCTCCGCCCTGGGCCCGGCCGGCCTGATCGAGCTCACCACGGTGATCGGCTTCGCGAACATGACCACCCGGTCCAACACCGCGCTGGGCATCGAGTCCGAGGGCTTCGCCTCGGCCTGCGGCATGAAGCCGCTCGCCGAGCGGCCCGCCGTAGGCTCGCCGGCATGAGCGATCCCTTCGTCGCCCACCGCAACCTGCTCTTCACGGTCGCCTACGAGATGCTCGGCTCCGCGGCCGATGCCGAGGACGTCGTGCAGGAGACCTGGCTGCGGTGGGCGGACGTGGACCAGGCGCAGGTGAACGAGCCGCGCGCGTACCTGGTCCGGATCGTCACCCGACAAGCGCTCAACCGGCTGCGCACGCTGAGCCGGCGCCGCGAGGACTACGTCGGCGAGTGGCTCCCCGAGCCGCTGCTCACCGCCCCCGACGTCGCCGAGGACGTCGAGCTCGCCGACAGCGTGTCGATGGCGATGCTCACCGTCCTCGAGACGCTGGGGCCGACCGAGCGCGCGGTGTTCGTGCTGCGCGAGGTCTTCGAGCTGCCGTACGACGAGATCGCGACCGCCGTCGGCAAGACGTCGGCCGCGGTCCGCCAGATCGCCACCCGGGCCCGCAACCACGTCGCGGCGCGCCGGCCGCGGGTCGACGTCGACCGCGGCGAGCAGCAGGCCGTCGTCGCCAGCTTCCTGGCCGCGGTGCAGGGCGGCGACCTCCAGGCGCTGCTCGACTCGCTGGCGCCCGACGTGGTGCTGCTGGCCGACCACGGCGGCGTCGCCCAGGCGATCCGCAAGCCCCTGCACGGCTCCGAGCCCGTGGCCCGGCTGCTGGCGAACTTCGCCACCTTCGCCCCGGACGGGGTCATCGAGCCGGTCTGGATCAACGGCTCGCTCGGCGCCCGGATCGAAGCGCGCGGCGAGGTCACCGCGATCAGCCTGGAGGTCGAGGACGGCCGGATCAAGCAGATCCTCGTGGTCCGCAACCCGGCCAAGCTCACCTCGCTCACCGAGGAGATCGTGCTGAGCCGCGACGCCTAGATGAGGTCGGCGACCGAGCCCACGACGGTGCCGTAGACGTCGCCGATGGTGGCCAGCGCCGCGGCATGCAGCTGCGCGGCGGGCACGTCGCCGGCGGCGCTCGGCAGCGAGCGGGTCGCACAGGCGTCGGCGACCACGGTGACGTCGTACCCGCGCAGGAGGGCGCCCTCGGCGGTGAACGTGACGCACATGTGGGTCATGAAACCGGCGAGCACGACCTGCTGGTTGCCGGCCGCCTCGAGGAGGTCCGCGAGGTCGGTGCCGTGGAACGAGTTGGGCGCACCCTTGGTGACCACCGCCTCGCCCTCGACCGGGCGCATCCTGTCGTGGATCGAGCCGATCCCGGTGGAGACGTCGTAGAGGCTGCCGGGGCCGTCGTCGTGCTGGACGTGGACGACGGTCGCGCCGGCCGCGCGGGCCTTGCCGAGCAGGTCGGCGGCCCGGTCGAGCGCGGCGTCCCAGCCCTCCAGCTCCATCGCGCCGGTCGTGTAGGTGACCTGGTAGTCGATGAGGACCACCGTCGCGTCGGCGAGGGTGGCGGGGACGTCGGCGGCGCCGCCGAGGGTGCGGAGCGGGGTCGAGGTCATGGGGTTTCCTTTCCAGCGGTGGGGTGCTTCCATGGTGGCTGACCCGAAACACACTCAACAGGTCGAATCGGGTCGCCTGTCATCGACATCGGCCGGAGGTACGACGTGGCGCCACCGCGGGTCGCCGTGATCGCCGTGGAGGGGATCAGCCCGTTCCACCTGTCCGTGCCGTCGCTGGTGTGGGGCGCCGAGCAGCCGGTCGGCGAGATGACGCCGTGGCCGATCGAGCTGGCCGCCGTACGCCCCGGTCCGCTGCGGACCTCGGCCAGCTACGCGATCACCGTCGAGCACGGCCTCGACGCGGTCGCGCGGGCCGACATCGTCGTGATGCCGTGGTGGAACGACCCCGAGCGGCCCGCCCCCGAGCCCATGCTCGCGGCCCTGCGCGCCGCCCACGACCGCGGTGCCCAGGTGGTCGGGCTGTGCCTCGGCGTGTTCGTGCTCGCCGACGCCGGCCTGCTCGACGGCCGCGCCGCGACCACGCACTGGCAGTGGGCCGACACCTTCCGCCGCCGGTTCCCGGCGGTCGAGCTGCGCCCCGAGACGCTGTACGTCGACGAGGGCTCGGTCATCACCGGCGCCGGCGCGACGGCAGGGGTGGACACCTGCCTCCACGTCCTGGCCCAGCGAGCCGGACAGTCCACCGCCACCCGGGTCGCGCGCCGGATCGTCGCGGCGCCCCACCGGGCCGGCGGTCAGGCCCAGTACATCGAGACCCCGGTCCCCGAGGCCTCCGACGACGCCGTCGCCCGCGCCATGGCCTGGGCGGCCGGCTCCCTCGACACCCCGCTCGGCATCGACGCGCTCGCCGGCCATGCCTGCATGAGCCGCAGCGCCTTCACCCGCGCGTTCCGGGCGCGCACCGGCTCCAGCGTGCACCCCTGGCTGGTCGCCCAACGGGTGGCCCGCGCCCAGGACCTGCTGGAGACCACCGCCCTCGGCGTCGACGAGGTCGCCCGCCGCGTCGGCTTCGGTACGGCGGCCCGGCTGCGGACCCACTTCACCGCCGCGCTCGGGGTGACCCCGACCCGCTACCGCTCGGACTTCGCCCGACGCGTCGACGCGGCCGGCTCCGTGCCGAGCAGCACCGGCATCAGCTCGCGGACCTGGGCGCGCAGGTCGTCGAGCACGCCCTCCCTCTCGCAGAGGTAGCCGAGGAGCGCCTGCTGGAACAGGCCGTCGAGCAGGCCGTAGGTGACGTGCGGGGTCATCGCGGCGGGCCGCCCGGCGAGCTCGGCGTAGGTCGAGACGACCCGCCAGACCATGTCCTCGAGCGTCTGGTCGATCTGCAGGACGGCCTCGCGCAGGCTCTCCTCGAACATGCTCTGGGAGCGCAGGTCGTACCAGAGCCGGTGCATCGGCGCCTCGTCGACGATGGTCTCGGCGAGCTTGTCGGCGAACGCCTCGACCAGGCCCTCGGGGGTGGTCGCGTCGGCGACGACGCCGTCGTAGCGGTGCACGCAGGTGGCCTTGTACTGGCGCACGCAGTAGACGATCAGCTCGAGCTTGTCGTGGAAGTAGTAGTGGACGACGCCGTGGGAGAACTCGGAGTTGTTGGCGATCTCGCGCAGGCTGGCGCGCGCGTAGCCGAGCTCGCCGAGGGTCCGCAGGGCCGAGTCGGCCAGGGCGCGACGCCGCTCGTCGTGCTTGTCGGCGGGCGTACGACGCGCGGTCGCTGTCGTCATGGGGCCCGACCCTACCGCCTCCGTGGCCATCTCTGGACGATCGCCCAGATTTTTCTTGACGATCGTCCAGAGAAGTCTTGACAGTCGTCAAGGAAACGGAGTTGTGTGGCCCACGTCACCCACGAGCACGACGAAGGAGTCGCACACCATGACCGAAGCAGAGCTCGCCGGGCGCACCGCGCTCGTCACCGGCGGCGCCCAGGGCCTGGGCCGGAAGTTCGCGGAGCACCTCGCCGCCGCCGGTGCCACCGTCGTGGTCGCCGACCTCCAGGACGCCAAGGGCAAGGAGGTCGCCGACGCGGTCGGCGGCCACTTCGTCCACCTCGACGTCACCCAGGACGACTCCTGGGCCGCCGCCGTCGCCGCGGCGGTCGAGCAGGCGGGCGGCCTCGACATCCTGGTCAACAACGCCGGCATCGAGGTCGCCGGACTCTTCGTCGACCTCGATCCCGACGTCGTACGCCGGATCCTCGACGTCAACGTCGTCGGCACCTCGCTCGGCATCAAGCACGCCTTCCGCACCATGGGCCCGGGCGGCGCGGCCGGCAAGGGCGGCGTCGTCATCAACATCGCCTCGGTCGCCGCGACCATCGCCTTCCCGGCGCTGTCGGCGTACTCCGCCTCGAAGTCCGCGGTCGACCGGATCACCCGGATCGCCGCGATGGAGAGTGGCAAGCTCGGGCTCGGCGTCCGGGTCAACTGCGTCTACCCCGGCCTGGTCCCCAACGAGATGGGCGCCGGCCTGGCCAACGAGATGACCACGCTCGGGCTGTTCCCCTCACCCGAGGAGGCGGTCGCGGGCGTCGTCGCGCTGACGCCGTCGGGCCGGTTGGCCACCGAGGACGAGATCGCCGACGCGGTCGCCTTCCTCGCCTCCGACCGGGCGCAGTTCGTCAACGGCGCCGGCCTGCCGGTCGACGGCGGAATGGGGATGTGAGATGACCACCACCGACAAGCCCGTCGTCGTCTACGGCGCCTCCGGCTACACCGGCCGGCTGATCTGCGAGTACCTGCGCGAGTTCGGCGTGCCCTTCGTCGCCGCCGGCCGCTCGGCCGACAAGCTGAAGGACTCGATGGACGCGCACGTGCCCGGCATCGAGACCGCCGACTACGACATCGTCGAGGTCGGCCACTCGGTCGACGAGCTCACCGAGCTGTTCGGCGGCGCGTCCGTCGTGTGCAACACGGTCGGCCCGTTCAGCAAGTACGGCCCCGAGGTCGTCGAGGCCTGTCTCGCCGCCGGCACTCACTACCTCGACACCACCGGCGAGCAGGACTGGCTGATCACCTGCGACGAGCGCTGGGGCGCGGACTTCGCGGCCGCCGGCCTGCTGCTGTCGCCCGGGATCGCTCAGATGTACACGACCGGCGAGATCGCGGCCGAGCTGTGCCTCGAGAAGCCGGGCCTGGACACCCTCGACATCGCGGTCTTCTGGGGAGGCTCCCCCACGATCGCCTCCACGCAGACCATCCTGGTCAACGCCGCGACGTCGAGGGCCCACTTCCTCCAGCAGAACCAGTACGTCGAGTTCGACCCCACGCAGGGCCTGGTGCCGCTCGTCGTACCCGGGCAGCACGAGCTCGCGCTCTCGCTGCCATGGGGAGGGACGTCGCACCCGGTCTGGTACCGCAAGGACCCGCGGGTCGCGAACTGCAAGGCCCAGGGGGGTGTGTTCAACGCGGCACTGATGAACGGCGTCCCGCAGATCGTCGCCGGCGCGCTGGAGGCGACCAAGGACATGTCGGAGGCCGAGCGCGACGAGGCGCTGACCGCGACGGCGGCCCAGGTGATGAACCAGATGCCGCCGCGCGAGAACCCGCGGCTCAACAAGTCGCTCGACTCCGTGCACGCCTCGGGCCCGCTCGGCCGCGCGCACTGCGTGATCCACGGCAACCAGAACTACAAGCAGACCGGACTCCTGCAGGCCTACGCGGCGTACTCGCTGCTCCAGCAGCCACCGCTGCGGGTCGGGTTCGCGTCGGGCTGCAAGGCGTTCGGCCACCGCGCGCTGCTCGGCCAGCTGCGGGCCTTCGGCCTGGTCGCCGAGCCGGTGCTGACGGTCGAGGGCTGAGCCTTGATCGGTCGCTTCGCGGCGTCGCGAGCGTCGTCAGACGGGTGGGATGGCAAGGCGCAGGCGCGACGGCGGTCTGGTTGCACCATCGAGCGTCTGCAACGCCGCCAGCGCGCCCGTATGGCGGCGCGCAGCAGGCGCGAAGCGACGGATCAAGGCTGAGGAGGCGTCGGTGCGGCTGGTCGACTACCTGGACAAGGGCGCGTCGCTGGGGGGCGATGCGGCCTGCCTGGTCTGCGACGGGCGGACGTGGACCTACGACGAGGTGGGAGGCCTCGCCGGACGGATCGCGTCCGCCCTCGCAGGACGGGGCGTCGCGCCGGGCGACAAGGTGGCGATCCTCGCCTCGAACGACCCGGTGGCGTTCACCTGCGTGTTCGGGATCAGCCGCGCCGGCGCCGTGTGGTGCCCGGTCAACCCGCGCAACGAGGCGGCCGAGAACCGCGAGCTGCTCGACCTGTTCGAGTGCACCACGCTGATCTTCCAGGCGTCGTACGCCGGGCTGGTCGACCAGATCCGCGGCGACCTGCCCGCGGTGACCACGCTGGTCTGCCTCGACGGGTCGTTCGACTGGGCGCTCGGGTGGGACGACTTCCTCGCCTGCGGCATGGAGGTCGTCGACCGCCCGGCCGACGACGACCTGGCGATGATCGTCGGCACCGGCGGCACCACCGGCCGGCCCAAGGGCGTCATGCTCACCGGCACCAACCTCGAGACGATGACGGCGCTGACCCTGATCGGCTACCCGTGGCCCGCCGCACCGGGCCGGCCGACGTACCTCGCCCTCGCGCCGCTCACCCACGCGGCCGGCGTGCTGTGCTTCCCGGTCCTGGCGTCGGGCGGCTCGATCGTGGTCATGCGGACCCCCGACGTGGGCGGCTTCCTGGCGGCCGTCGCCGAGCACCGGGTGACCCACACCTTCTTGCCGCCGACGCTGATCTACATGGTCCTCGACCACCCGGACCTCGACACGACGGACCTCTCGTCCCTGCAGTGCTTCTGGTACGGCGCAGCGCCGATGTCGGCCCGGCGGCTGGAGGAGGCGCTCACCCGGGTCGGACCGGTGATGGCGCAGCTGTTCGGCCAGACCGAGGCGCCCATGATGATCTCCACGATGGCGCCGCGCGACCACTTCCGAGACGACGGGTCGATCGCGGTCGAGCGGCTCTCCTCGGCGGGACGCCCGGCGCCGCTGGTCACGGTGGCGATGATGGGCGACGACGGGACGCTACTCGCGCCCGGCGAGCGCGGCGAGATCGTGGTGCGCAGCTCCCTGGTGATGCGGGGCTACTACAAGAACCCGGACGCGACGGCCGAGGCGTCGGCGTACGGCTGGCACCACACGGGCGACATCGGGTTCCTCGACGACGAGGGCTTCCTGCACATCGTCGACCGCGCCAAGGACATGGTGATCACCGGCGGCTTCAACGTCTACTCCACCGAGGTCGAGCAGGCGCTGATGGCCCACCCGGCCGTCGCCGACTGCGCGGTGGTCGGGCTGCCCGACGAGAAGTGGGGCGAACGGCTCACCGCCGTCCTGCAGCTGCGGCCGGGTCGGTCGGTCACGCCCGAGGAGGTGCGGGCGTTCGTGAAGGAGCGGATCGGCAGCGTCAAGACGCCCAAGCAGGTGGAGGTCTGGGACGACCTGCCGCGCTCCCGGGTCGGCAAGGTGCTCAAGACCGAGATCAAGCAGCAGCTGACATGAACGCGATCCCCGAGGCCACGATGAGCAGGACGGCGTCCGTGCTCGTGGTCGAGGACAACCCGCTGCTGCTCCTCGTCCTGTCCGAGCTCGTCGGGAGCACGGCGCCCCTGATGCTCGCCGGTGCCGCCGCCGATGCCGTCACCGCGCTCCGGGTCAGCACCGGGGCGCGGCTGGACGCCGCCATCTGCGACATCCACCTGCCCGACATGAGCGGCCTCGACCTCATCCCGCGGCTGCGGGCGGACCACCCCGAGCTGGTCGTCATCACCTACAGCTCAGCGGACCTGGACCCCACCGTCCGCGCCCGGGTGGGCATCGACCGGGCGTTCGACAAGGCCCACGCGCCGTCCGACGTCGTCACCGCCCTCGCCCAGCGGCTCGACGTCGGTTGAGCCGCGCGTCACCGCTCCGGGTCGAGGAGCGGCGCGCCGGTCAGCTCACGGACCTTCGCGGCGTCGATGCCGGGCGCGACGTCGACGAGGGCCAGGCCCTCGGGGGTGACGTCGAGGACCGCGAGGTCGGTGATGATCCGGTCGACCACGGCGGCGCCGGTGAGCGGCAGCGTGCAGCGCTCGACGATCTTGGGCGTGCCGTCCTTGGCGACGTGGTCGGTGATCACGACGACGCGGCGGGTGCCGGCGACCAGGTCCATCGCGCCGCCCATGCCCTTGACCAGCTTGCCGGGAACGGTCCAGTTGGCCAGGTCGCCGTTGGCGGCGACCTGCAGCGCGCCGAGGATGGCGATGTCGACGTGGCCGCCGCGGATCATCGCGAAGCTCGTCGCGGAGTCGAAGAAGGAGGCGCCCGGCGCGGTCGTGACCGTCTGCTTGCCGGCGTTGATCAGGTCGGCGTCCTCCTCGCCCTCGTAGGGGAACGGGCCCATGCCGAGCAGGCCGTTCTCGCTCTGCAGCAGCACGTTGACGCCCGGCGGCAGGTGGTCGGCGACCAGGGTCGGGATGCCGATGCCGAGGTTGACGTAGTCGCCGTCGTTCAGCTCGCGGGCGGCGATGGCCGCCATCTCGTCGCGACTCCAGGCCATGTCAGGCACCCACCCTCTCGCGCACGACGCGCTGCTCGATGTCCTTGGGCCGCTCGCTCGCCCGGACGGTGACGTCGACGAAGATGCCGGGCGTGATCACCTCGTCCGGGTCGAGGAAGCCGTCGAGGACGTGCTCGGCCTCGGCGATGCAGACCCGACCGCTCATCGCGACCAGCGGGTTGAAGTTGCGGGCGGTCATCCGGTAGCGCAGGTTGCCTTCGGCGTCCGCGGTGTGGGCGTGGACCAGCGCGAGGTCGGCCACGATGCCGCGCTCGAGCACGAAGGTCTCGCCGTCGAACACCTCGTGCGGCTTGCCCTCGGCGACCTCGGTGCCGACGCCGGTGCGGGTGTAGAAGCCGGCGATGCCGGAGCCGCCGGCGCGCAGCCGCTCGGCGAGCGTGCCCTGCGGGCAGAACTCCACCTCGAGCGCGCCGTCGAGGTACTGCTGCGCGAAGAGCTTGTTCTCGCCGACGTACGACGCGATCACCTTGGCGACCTGGCTGTTCTCCAGCAGCACGCCGAGGCCCTTGCCGTCGACGCCCATGTTGTTCGACACGATGGTCAGGTCGCGCACGCCGCTGTCGCGCACCGCCTCGATCAGGTCGCGCGGGATGCCGCACAGGCCGAAGCCGCCCACGGCGATCGTCATTCCGTCCCGGACCCGCTCGGCCACCGCCGTACGGGCGTCGTCCACCAGCTTCCTCATGACAGCCATCACCGCCGAGAACCACCGGTCCCGTCAACGAAGTGACCGGTGCGCGGATGCTCCCGGCCGGACGCGTCCACTGAATGGACGCGTAGGATCTCCTCGTGGAACGCGCACCGGGCGTCGTCGAGAAGGTCGCCGCCCTGCTCCGCGCCCTGTCCACCGCCGAGTCCGGTACGACGACCACCGCGCTCGCCGCCCTCACCGACCAGCCGCGCGCGACCACCCACCGGTTGCTCGAGTCGCTCGCCGCCGAGGGTCTCGCCGACCGCGACCCGCAGACCGGGCGGTGGTTCCTCGGCCCCGAGGCCTACGTCCTCGGCATGGCCGCCGCCGCCCGCTACGACCTCACCAACGAGGCCCGGGCGAGCGTGCTGCGACTGGCGAAGGAGACCGGCGAGAGCGCGTTCTTCTCGGTGCGCCGTGGCGACGAGACGGTCGTCCTGCTCCGCGAGGACGGCGACTTCCCGATCCGTTCCTACGTCCTCTACGAGAGCGCCCGCTTCCCCCTCGGCGTCGTGTCCGCCGGCATCGCGATCCTCGCCCACCTGCCCGACCGCGAGATCGACGACTTCCTCGCCCGGGTCGACCTCACCGCCGAGTGGGGCGAGCAGCACTCCGCGGCGGCGATCCGCCGGCGGCTGGCTGCGACCCGTCGTACCGGATGGTCCGTGAACCCCGGCCACGTCGTCGAGGGCTCCTGGGGCATGGCCGCCGCGGTCTTCGACAAGTCCGGGCGTCCGGAGTGGGCGCTGACCCTGACCGGGGTCGAGCAGCGTTTCCGGCGAGACCGGCAGCCGGTGCTCGGCAGGCTGCTGCTCGAGGAGGCGCACCGGCTGTCACGGCTGGCGTGACCCTCGAGCGTGCACCGTCAGGCGTCCCGGTCGTGGGGAGCTACCGCGCGTTGTGCTGAGGGCTCGCGAGTCCGAGCCGGAGGTGCTCGGCGTGGTAGATCGCCTGGTCGAGCAGCTCGGCGACGTGGTCGTCGTAGAGCTCGTAGACGATGCTGCGCCCGTCACGGTTGCCGGTCACGAGGCCGAGGTTGCGCAGCACCCGGAGCTGCTGGGAGACCGCTGGTTGCTCCATCCCGATCGACTCGACCAGCTCGGAGACCGTCGCGGGCCCGCGGCGCAGCCGGTCGAGGATCAGCAGCCGGCTCGGGGTGGCCAGGGCCTGAAGGGTCGCCGCGATCGACTTCGCCGCCGCGGCGTCGAGCTCGCGCGGCGCGCGGTGGCGCTCTCCGTGTCCCACGCCTCGCATCGTAGTGTCCGCGATTCCGCACTTGCATGCACATATGAGCATGTCTCAATATGGGGACATGGCGGAGCACCACGACCACCACCACGGGCTGACAGCCCGGATCCGGCACATCGTCCTACCGCACTCCCACGACGCGGCGCCCGGGATCCGCGACGCGGCCGAGAGCAGCGGGGTCGGCATCCGTGCGGCCTGGATCGGCCTCGCCGGGATGATGGCGACGGCGGCGGCCCAGCTGGTGATCGTGGCGATGTCGGGATCCACCGCACTGATGGCCGACACGGTGCACAACCTCGGCCACGCGGCGACGACGATCCCGCTGGTGGTGGCGTTCCGGATCGGCCGGCGACCGAGCACGCGCCGCTACCCCTACGGGCTGCGCCGCGCCGAGGACCTGGTCGGCCTGTTCATCGGCCTGGTGATCGCGGCATCTGCGGTATGGATCATCGTCGACGCCCTCGACGCACTCGTGCATCCCCGGCAGATCACCAACCTGGGCTGGGTGTTCGCGGCCGGCGTGGTCGGCTTCCTCGGCAACGAGGTCGTCGCGGCGTACCGGATCCGGGCTGGGCGCCGCATCCACTCGGCGGCGCTGATCGCCGAGGGTCAGCACGCCCGCGCCGACGGGCTCAGCTCGGTCGCGGTCGTCGGCGGCGTGATCGGCGTCTGGTCCGGGATCGCCCGCGCCGACGCGGTCGTCGGGCTGCTCATCGGCCTGATGATCCTGGTCGTCCTGGTCGCGACCATGCGGACCGTCGTACGCCGGCTGATGGACGGCGTCGAGGACGGGGTCATCGACGAGCTCACCACCGCGGCGAGCACGGTGCCCGGGATCGCCGGTGTCGACAGGGTCCGCGCCCGCTGGACCGGGCACCGAATCGAGGGCGACCTCGTCGTCCGGGTCGCGCCCGACCTGAGCGTGGGCGAGGCGCACGCGGTCGCCGACGACGTCGAGCGGTCGCTGCGGCTCGCCGTACCCCACCTGGAGACGATGGTCGTGCACGTTCACCCGGCCGCCACCTGAGCCTTGTTGAATGGCGTGGTGACGAACCAGCCCCACCCCGTCGGAGACGACGTCATCCCGCTGCGGGAGGCCACCCGGGCGTGGTTCCAGATCTCACTGCAGACCTTCGGCGGACCGGCCGGCCAGATCGCGGTCATGCAGCACAAGCTGGTCGACGAGAAGCGGTGGATCGGGCAGAAGCGGTTCCTGCACGCGCTCAACTTCTGCATGCTGCTGCCCGGACCCGAGGCCCAGCAGCTCGCGATCTACACCGGCTGGCTGCTCAACGGCATCCGCGGCGGCCTGATCGCGGGCAGCCTCTTCGTGCTCCCCGGGATGCTCGCCCTGCTCGCGCTGTCGGGGATCTATGTGGGGTACGGCGAGACCGACGTCGTCACCGCGCTCTTCGCCGGGGTCGCGCCGGCGGTGATCGCGATCGTCGTCCAGGCCGTGCAGCGGGTCGGGAAGCGCGCGCTGCACCACCCCGCACTGGTCGCCATCGCGGTCGCCTCCTTCGCCGCGCTCACCTTCTTCGCCGTGCCGTTCCCGGCCGTGGTCTTCGCCGCTGGCGTGCTCGGCTGGCTGGTCAGCCTGCGCTTTCCGGCCCTGCGCGAGCCACCGACGCCCGCCGGTGAGGACGGGCCCGAGCCGCTGATCAGCGACGACGCGCTGCACCACGAGCTGCCGACGGTGCGGCGCTCCGGGAGCGTCCTCCTGGTCGGGGCGGTGCTGTGGTTCGCGCCGGTGGCCGCGTTCGCCGTACTCGCCTCCACGACCGGCACCTCCGTCTTCGTGGACCAGGGGCTGTTCTTCTCCGGCGCCGCGGTCGTCACCTTCGGCGGTGCCTACGCCGTGCTGTCGTACGTCGCCCAGCAGGCCGTCGGAGTCTTCCACTGGCTGGCTCCGGGCGAGATGGTCCGCGGCCTCGCGCTCGCCGAGACCACCCCCGGGCCCCTGATCATGGTCGTCCAGTTCGTCGCCTTCGTCGGCGCCTACCGCCACCCCGGCTCACTCGACCCGTGGCTCGCCGCCGTGCTCGCCTCCCTGCTGGTCACCTGGGTGACCTTCGTGCCGTGCTTCCTGTTCGTCCTGCTCGGCGCGCCGTACGTCGAGCGGGTGCGTGACAACCGCGGCCTCGGTGCCGCCCTCACCGGCATCACCGCCGCCGTCGTCGGGGTGATCGCGAACCTCGCCGTCTTCTTCGCCCTGCACAACCTGTTCGGCCGCAACCGCACGGTCGAGGCCGGGTGGGTGCACGTCGACGTACCCGTCCTCGGGTCGTGGGACCCGGTCGCGTTCGCGATCACCGCCGTCGCGCTCGGCGTGATGTTCGGGCGCGGGTGGAGCCCGCTGCGGACGCTCGGGCTGTGCGCGGCGCTCGGCATGGGGACGTTCCTCGTGGGCCTGGTGGGCTAGAGCGGGCTCGCCGGCCCGGTCCTCTCGTCGTACCCGGCAAACGGGTTGCCCTTTCGCCCGAGCGACGACCCATCTGCCGGGTACGACGGGGCTACCGCCTCGGCCAGGGCCGCCGCCGCGCAGCGCAGCGCGCACGCGGCGGCGACCCGGACCACGTCACGAGCGGTCACGACGACCGTCCGCGGAGCAGCACGGCCGAGGCGAGCGCACCCACCGCAGCCACGACGGCGGCACCGACGAACGCAGCCGAGTAGCCCTCGGTCAGTGCGGCGACGTCGCCGAGCCGGTCGGCGCCGGCGGCCGCGGCGATGGCGGCCATCACGGCGAGGCCGAGGGCCGAGCCGATCTGGTAGCTGGTGTTGACGATGCCCGAGGCGAGGCCGCCCTCCTCCGGCGGGGCGGCGGAGATCGCCGTACCGAGGGTGGGGATGAAGGCGAGCGACATGCCGAGGGCGGCGACCAGCGAGGCGGGGAGCACGTCGACCGCGTAGCTGCCGTCCGGGTCGATCATCGCCAGCCAGGCCATGCCGGCGGCGAGCAGGACGAGGCCGGTGACGGTGGCGGTGCGTACGCCGACCGCGGCGAGCACGCGGGGCGCGAGCACCACCATGCCGACCATGATCAGCAGCGTCATCGGCAGCAGCGCGGCACCACTGGGGAAGGCGGTGAAGCCGAGCACCTGCTGCAGGTAGAGGTTCAGGAAGAACCACATAGGGATCCACGCGGCGCCGAGCAGCAGCTGGGCGAGGTTGGCGGCCGCCAGGTCGGGCGCGCGGAGGATGCCGAGGCGGACCAGCGGGTCGCGACCCCGGGCCTGCTGGGCGACGAAGAGCGCGACCAGCACGACGCCGGCACCGAGCACCCACCAGGTGCGCGCGGCACCCCAGCCGACCTCGGGAGCCTGGACCACGGCGTACACGAGGGCGGCGAGGCCCGCGGTCACCGTGACCGCACCGACGACGTCGACCCGGCGCGAGCCGCCCGAGCGACCGGCCGGCATCGAGGACGGCACGAGGGCGAGGATCAGCAGCGCGATCGGGAGGTTGATGGCGAACACCCACGGCCAGCTGAGGTACTCGGTGATGACGCCGCCCAGGAAGACGCCGGCGGTGCCGCCCGCAGGTGCGGCCGCGCCGTACAGGGCCAGGGCCTTGGTCAGCTCGCGCGGGTTGCCGCCGAACAGCATCATCAGCAGCGTCAGCGCGGACGGCGCGATGAGCGCGGCACCGGCGCCCTGGATCGCGCGGCCGGCCAGCTCGGCCTCGACGTTGCCGGCGAGCGCGGCGACGAGCGATCCGGCGGCGAGGACGACCCAGCCCGCGGCGAAGACGGTGCGGGCACCGAGCACGTCGGACACCTTGCCACCGAGGAGCAGCAGGCCACCGAACGCGACGACGTACGCGTTGAACACCCAGGACAGGTTCTCCGGCGTGAAGCCGAGGTCGCGCTGCATCTCGGGCAGGGCCACGCCGATGATCGACGTGTCCATGATGACCATGAACTGGGCGGCGGCGATGACCGCGAGCCCGAGCCAGCGCCGGTTCCGGCGGCCGGTCTCCGATGGGACGAGGACTGACATCTCGATCTCCTTCTTGACGAATTGGTACCCTAGGGGGGTACCGTAATCACGAGATCGGGACGGTAGCACGGAATACCACACGGGGGTATCCTGTTCGGGCAGGCAGATTCCCCAGACGCGAAGGACACAGGGCCATGGCACACAGCTACATCGCCAACCGCACCAAGGACGACTACCTCAAGCGGCTGCGCCGCATCGAGGGTCAGGCGCGGGGTCTGCAGCGGATGGTGGAGGAGGAGCAGTACTGCATCGACATCCTCACCCAGGTCTCCGCGATGACGAAGGCCCTCCAGTCCGTGGCCCTCGGCCTGCTCGACGAGCACATGGCGCACTGCGTCGTGAACGCCGCCCAGGAGGGAGGTGACGAGGCCGCCATCAAGCTCAAGGAGGCCTCCGACGCCATCGCCCGCCTGGTGCGTTCCTGACGCGTCCCGATCCGACATCCAACCCATCCAGCGAGAGGAATCTCCGATGAGCACCACCCAGACCTTCACCGTCACCGGCATGACCTGCGGCCACTGCGTCGCCTCCGTCACCGAGGAGGTGCAGGAGCTCGCCGGCGTCGAGGGCGTCGCCGTCGACCTGCCGACCGGTGCGGTCACGATCACCAGCGCTGCCCCCCTCGACGAGTCCGCCGTGAAGGCCGCCGTCGAGGAGGCCGGCTACCAGCTCGCATGAACACCCCGACGCGGCTGGCGGGCTTCGGTGCCGTCGCCGCGGTCGTGTTCGGCGCCGCGCTCCTCGCCGGCCGGGCCATCGGCCCGGTCGACGTGGAGGAGCCGACGGCCCACGACACGCACCAGAGCAGCGGCGGCGCCGGGACGACGACCGAGATCCCAGGAGGACTCATGACGTCGCAGGACGGCTACACCCTCACCCTCACCGACAGCCAGGCCGAGGCCGGCGACGCGGTGCCGGTGAGCTTCACCATCACCGGACCCGACGGCGCCCCCGTGGCGTCGTACGACGTCCAGCACGAGAAGCAGCTCCACCTGATCGCCGTACGACGCGACTTCAGCGGCTTCCAGCACGTCCATCCCACGCTCGACGACGGCACCTGGTCGACCGACCTCGCGCTGACGCCGGGGACGTGGCGGCTGTTCGCCGACTTCAAGGCCACCGGTGGCGAGGCACTGACCCTCGGCACCGACCTCGCGGTCGACGGTGCGTTCGACGCGGCAGCGCCGGCGCAGGAGACCCGCACCGCCACGGTCGACGGCTACCAGGTCACCCTGGACGGCGACCTCACCGCCGGTGCCGACGCGAAGCTCACCCTGAGCGTCAGCAAGGACGGGAGGCCGGTCACCGACCTGCAGCCCTACCTCGGCGCCTACGGCCACCTCGTCGCGCTGCGCGGTGGCGACCTCGCCTACCTCCACGTCCACCCCGACGGCGAGCCCGGCGACGGGAAGACCGAGCCGGGACCGGAGGTCGTCTTCTACGCCGCCGTCCCCAGCGCCGGCACCTACCACCTCTACCTCGACTTCCAGCACGACGGCGTCGTCCGCACCGCGGCGTTCACCGTCACCGCAGGGGGTACCGGGGACGGGGAGAAGCACGGAGAGAGCAGTGAGCACGGACACTGACCAGCCACGGAGCGAGGTCGAGCTCGCCCTCACCGGGATGACCTGCGCGTCGTGCGCCAACCGGATCGAGCGCAAGCTCAACAAGCTCGAGGGCGTCACCGCGACGGTCAACTACGCGACCGAGAAGGCGAAGGTGACCTACGCCGACAGCGTCTCGACCGACGACCTGGTCGCCGCCGTCGAGGCTGCCGGCTACGGCGCGTCGCTGCCGAGGCCCGCGGCGGCCGAGGGCGACGCCGCAGCAGCGGAGGTCGACCCGATCGTCACCCTGCGCCAGCGACTCGTGATCTCGGCGCTGCTGACGGTGCCGGTCATCGCGATGGCGATGGTCCCGGCCCTCCAGTTCGACAACTGGCAGTGGCTCTCGCTGACCCTGGCGGCGCCGGTGGTGGTGTGGGGCGCGTACCCGTTCCACAAGGCGGCCTGGACCAACCTGCGCCACGGCACGTCCACGATGGACACGCTGATCTCGCTGGGCACGCTCGCCGCGCTGGGCTGGTCGCTGTACGCGCTGTTCTGGGGCACGGCCGGCATGACCGGCATGAAGCACCCGTTCGAGCTGACCATCGAGCGCAGCGACGGTAGCGGCAACATCTACCTCGAGGCCGCGGCCGGCGTGACGACGTTCATCCTGGCCGGACGCTACTTCGAGCAGCGTTCGAAGCGGCGGGCCGGGGCGGCGCTCAAGGCGCTGCTCGAGCTGGGCGCCAAGGAGGTCGCGGTCCTCGGACCCGACGACGTCGAGGTCCGCGTCCCGGTGGGTGAGCTGAAGGTGGACGACCGGTTCGTCGTCCGCCCGGGCGAGAAGATCGCCACCGACGGCGTGGTCGAGCGCGGCAGCTCCGCGGTCGACGCCTCGATGCTGACCGGCGAGTCCGTGCCGGTCGAGGTCGGCGAGGGCGATGCGGTGGTCGGTGCGACGGTCAACGCGGGCGGCCGGCTGGTCGTCCGCGCGACCCGGGTCGGCGCCGACACCCAGCTGGCGCAGATGGCGCGGCTGGTCGAGGACGCCCAGAACGGCAAGGCCCAGGTGCAGCGCCTGGCCGACCGGATCTCCGGCATCTTCGTGCCGATCGTCATCCTGCTCGCGGCCGGCACGCTCGGCTTCTGGCTCGGCACCGGCAACGGCCTGGCCGCGGCGTTCACGGCGGCGGTCGCCGTACTCATCATCGCCTGCCCGTGCGCCCTGGGCCTGGCCACGCCGACCGCCCTCATGGTCGGCACCGGTCGGGGCGCCCAGCTCGGCATCCTGATCAAGGGTCCCGAGGTGCTGGAGTCGACGAAGGCCGTCGACACGGTCGTGCTCGACAAGACGGGCACGGTCACGACCGGCCGGATGACGCTGCGCGACGTGGTCGCCGACGAGGGCGAGGACGCTGCGGAGGTGCTGCGCTACGCCGGCGCGCTGGAGGACTCCTCGGAGCACCCGATCGCCCGTGCCATCGCCGACGCCGCCCGTGAGGCCGGCTCGCTGCCGGCCGTCGATGACTTCGCCAACGTCGAGGGCCTCGGCGTGCAGGGCGTCCTGCTCGACGGCGACGCGTCGCACGCGGTGCTGGTCGGCCGGCCCCGGCTGCTCGAGGAGTGGTCACAGCACCTCCCGCCGGCTCTCGGGGCTGCATTGGAGGAGGCCCAGCGCACGGGAGGTACGGCGGTCGCGGTCGGCTGGGACGGTCGCGCCCGCGGCGTGATCGTGGTCGCCGACGCGGTCAAGCCGACCTCGGCCAGCGCCATCGCCCAGCTCCGCGCGCTGGGGCTGCGTCCCGTGCTGCTCACCGGCGACAACGCCGTGGTGGCGCGGACGGTGGCGGCGGAGGTCGGCATCGACGAGGCCGACGTGATCGCCGACGTCCTGCCGGCCGACAAGGTCGACGTCGTCAAGCGGCTGCAGGACGAGGGTCGCGTGGTCGCCATGGTCGGCGACGGCGTCAACGACGCCGCCGCGCTCGCCCAGGCCGACCTCGGTCTGGCCATGGGCACCGGCACCGACGTCGCGATCGAGGCCAGCGACCTGACCCTGGTGCGCGGCGACCTGCAGGTCGCGGTCGATGCGATCCGCCTGTCCCGGCGGACCCTGGCCACGATCAGGGGCAACCTGTTCTGGGCGTTCGCCTACAACGTCGCCGCCCTGCCGCTCGCCGCCGCGGGTCTGCTCAACCCGATGCTGGCCGGCGCCGCGATGGCGTTCTCGTCGGTGTTCGTGGTGTCGAACAGCCTGCGGCTGCGGTCGTTCAAGGCCGCCCGAGGCTGATGGGCGAAGCGGTCAGGAATCGAGAAGCAGCGGTGGCCGGGTCGGCCATAGCGTCAGGGACATGAACACGAACTCCCTGGACACCATCACCCTCGAGGTGGCCGACCCGGCCGCCGCCCGCGACTTCTACGCCCGGGCGTTCGGCCCTGACCTCCCGCTCGACTTCCGCGCCTCCGACGCCCCGAGCGACGGCTTCCGCTCCTTCCACATCTCCCTCACCCTGGCCCAGCCCGCTGACGTCGACAGCTTCGCCGAGACCGCACTGGCCGCCGGGGCGACGGCGATCAAGCCGGTCGCCAAGTCCTTCTGGGGCTACGGCGGCGTGCTGCGGGCCCCCGACGGCGCGATCTGGAAGGTCGTCAGCTCCTCGAAGAGGAACAAGGGCCCGGCCAGCCGCGACATCGAGAGCATCGTGCTGCTCATCGGCTGTGACGACATCACCGCCACCAAGCAGTTCTACGTCGACCGCGGCTTCGCGATCGCCCGCAGCTTCGGCAAGAAGTACGTCGAGTTCGAGCCCGGCTCCGGCGCGGTGACCCTCGGCCTGCTGCCCCGCAAGGCGCTGGCCAAGGATGCCGGAGTGCCGATGGAGGGCAGCGGCTCGCACCGCGTGGTCCTGGTCGGTGGCGACACCGCGGCGACCGACCCGGACGGGTTCGTCTGGGAGGCCGCCCACGTCGCCCACTGACCCCCGGAGAGGTCGACTACTCCCACACGCGCACGTAGTCGACCTCCGTGGTCGCCGGGAGTAGCGCCCCACTGCCGTCCCATGCGTTGCCACCACGGCCGAGGGCCTGCGTCAGAGCGATGATGTAGCGCTTCTGGAACGCGGCGTCGCCGGAGGTGTTGACCAGGCACGAGACGCCGTTGACGGAGATCTCGATCCTGTTCGCCGACCACTCCAGGGTGTAGGTGTTCCACACGCCGCGCGACGCGGCGCAGTTCCACGCCGTGTTGAGTCCGGGCTGCGGACCTCCCGAGTCCGCGGAGTAGTGCAGGAACGGGATCGCCAGGGTCGGGTGCTGGGAGTAGGTCTCGACGATGTCGATCTCACCGGACAGCGGCCAGGTCGAGGTGTCGTGGTAGCGCACGTCCGGCCACAGCCAGAAGGCCTCCTGAAGGCCGGGCTGGGTCGCGGCGGGCACCTTCATCCGCGCCTCGAAGCGCCCGTACTGCTGGGAGAACTTGTAGAAGGTCGAGACCTGACCGGCAGCGTACGTCGATGACAGGCCGGCCGGGCAGGTGACCGGCACGCCGGCATCCTTCACCGAGAGGCGCAGGCTGCCGCCCGAGACCGACACGACCGCGGGATCGTCGACGTAGCAGGCGTAGCGCGTGGGCGAGCCGTTCACGAAGTTGGTCTGCGGCACCCACTTCGTGCGGTCGAGGGCGCTGCCGTCGAACTCGTCGTGGAAGGTGCACGACCAGTTGCCGCCGCCTGGCTTGGCGATCAGGACACCGCAGTCGTCGCTGCTGGAGGTCGATCGTGGCGCGGCACCGGCCGCGGCCGGGAGGGGCCCCGGCGCTACCAGGAGTCCGAGGACGACCGTCGTCGCGGCCGCGAGCACAGCGGCCAACCGAGCGTGGATCTTCATCGCGTCAACCTTTCAGTGAGCCCTCCCAAGAAATGCAACCTACGCCGCGCGGGCCGCGATGTCACCGAATGGGCGGGCAGGCACACCGTGCCGCCGGTCGTGCACTCGCCTGGGCCGCGGCCTCAGCGGATGGCGAAACCGAGCCAGGAACCGAGGATGACGGTCGCGACGACCACCTCGACCCGGCGGGCCAGGCGCGAGGGGTAGATCCGGTCCTCGAAGTAGTGCGCGATGAACCCGCGCTCGTTCATCCTCGGCCTGCCGGCACCCTCGCGGCCCCAGTCCTCGAGGCGGGACAGAGGGCAGGCGGCGTCGGTCGCGGCCATCCGGCCGCCCCACGCGGCGGCGGCGAGGTGCGGGATGAACACCCACGGCATCAGCCAGGCCACGAACCCGCCGATCACCGTGAAGCCGACGAACAGCACGTGGACCACGAAGGCTCCCGCTGCGACGACCCGGTGCATGGGCAGGATTCTAGGGACACGGTGTCGCGGGTTCTGCGGCAGGTCGGTGGCCGGATCCGCGGCGTCAGACCAGCCCCGCCGCCGCGAACGCCCGCGCGTAGATCTCCCGCACGACCCGCTCCTTGCGAGCGTTGTACTGCATGCCGTGCTCGCCGGCGGCGCCCGACGCGGCGGAGGCGGCGAGCTTGGCGGCGGCGTACCGCTCCCGCTCGTCGGGGTTGCCGCGCAGCCAGTCGCGGAAGATCCGGTGCTTGACGACCTCGGGGCTGTCCGGGCCGAAGACGTGCACGTGCGAGACCGGGGAGGCACCACGCAGCAGGCGGTGCTCGAACCACCAGGGCTCGCGCACCCGGAGGACGAAGCCGAGCGCCTCCAGCGCGGGGACGTACGACGACTCGTCGGCCGGGTCGGCGACGACGAGGTCGACGTCGATCACGGGCTTGGCGGGCAGGCCGGGGACGGCGGTGGAGCCGACGTGCTCGACGACGAGGGCCCGCCAGCCGAGTCCTTCTCGCACCAGCGCGGCGACCTCCGCGAACCGGTCGGGCCAGGCGGGATCGGCCGGGACCACCGCCACGTCGGGGGACGGCCCACCGCCGTCGACCCAGGGCGAGGCGCCGGGCGGGACGGGAGGGTCGTGGAAGGTGACGATGTCGTGGCGGCTCGGCATCAGCCGACCAGCCCGTGCTCGTGGGCGAACACCACGATCTGGACGCGGTCGCGCAGCCCGAGCTTGCGCAGGATCGCGCCGACGTGCGTCTTCACGGTCGACTCGCTGAGGAAGACCTGCCCGGCGATCTCCTGGTTCGACAGCCCGCGGGCCACGGCGGCGAAGACCTCGCGCTCCTTGTCGGTGAGGCCGAGGTACGACGCCGGCGGGGCGGCCACCGCCCGGAACTGCTGGTCCAACAGCGTGGACAGGTCGGCCGGCGCGAGCACGGCGTTGCCGGCGTGCACGGTGCGGATCGCGTCGCGCAGCATGACCGGGGTGGTGCCCTTGAGGAGGAACCCGCTGGCGCCGTACCTGATCGCGGTCGCGGCGCGGTCGTCGAGGTTGAAGGTGGTGAGCACGACGACGCGGACCGGCTTCTCGCGGCGGGCGGCGCGGTCGGGCAGGAAGATCTGCCGGGTCGCCTCGACGCCGTCCATCTCGGGCATCCGGATGTCCATCAGCACGACGTCGGGCGTGAGCTCGTCGACCAGGCGCACGGCCTCGACCCCGTCGCCCGCAGTGCCGACGACCTCCATCCCGTCCTGGGCGTCGACGATCACCCGGACGCCCTCGCGGAAGAGCTCCTGGTCGTCGACGAGCAGGACGCTGATCGGCTCGCTCACCGGTTCCTCACCGGCACCCAGGCGGTCGCCGTGAAGGTCGGCGGATCCGCCCGGCGGCGTACGTCGAGCCGGCCGCCGACCGCCTCCAGGCGGCGCCGCATCCCGTCCAGTCCCTGTCCTCCACCGGGAGAGTCCCCCGGAAGTACGGCGTTCTGGACCTCGATCCGCAAGTCGCCCTCCCAGTGCCGCTCGACGTGGACCGGCTGGTCGCGCCGGCCGTGCTTGATCGCGTTGGTCAGCATCTCCTGCAGGACCCGGAACGCGACGACCGCGAGCTCGGGCGGCATCGGCTGCGGCGTACCGACCTCGGTGGTGACCACCTCGTGCCCGCTCGCCCGCACGCCGTCGACCAGGCTGTCGAGGTCGGTCTGCTGGGCCGCCTGGGTGGTGGTGTCGGACGTCGAGGAGAGCACCTGCCGGACGTCCTCGAGCGAGGAGCGCGCGGAGCCCGCGATGTTGGCCATCGTGGTCTTGAGTCCCTGGGTGTCGGCGTCCTCGAGGTACTGCGCGGACTCGGCCTGCGCGAGGATCACCGCCAGCGAGTGGCCGACGACGTCGTGCACGTCGCGCGCCAACTGGGCCTGCTCCTCGCGCAGCCGGGCGATCTCCTCGGCCTGGTCGCGCTGCGCCTCGGCCGCGACCTGCGAGCGGCGCGAGTCCTGCGACCGGGCGGCGAAGCGGAGCGCCAGGCCGAGCAGCCACGGCGTCGCCAGCAGCGCGAAGCCGACGAGGCCCGCGGCCAGGCGCCAGTCGTAGCGGCTGTAGGAGTCGATGGCGAGCCGGTCGACGCCGAGCAGCCGCAACGCGTCGTAGAACGCGTACGGCGACCACATCAGGACCGCGATCACCGCGCTGAGGGGGATAGAGAGGCCGCTGAGCCAGACGGTCGGCGGCCAGCCCCAGCGCGCGCAGCCGAACGCGACCACCGCGAGCAGCATCTCGGTGAGCATCGGGTCGACGCCGACCGCGACCTGCACGATCCCGGTGCCCCAGGCGACCGCGAGCGCGGCGGCGGGCAGGCGCCGGGACAGCCCGACCGCGACCGCGACGCCGATCACGACCACCAGTGCGGGCCACCGGCCGGCGTCGTAGGACCGCCCGATCTCGAGCAGCCCGATCACGAAGGCGGCCGCCCCCGCGATCACGTCCGGCAGCCAGCGCTCGGCACGGTTCACGCCGGTCCTCCTGCCCGTTGTGTCGGTTCAACTACCGATCTTGTAGTCAAACCGTCCCAGACACGACAAATCCGGTAGTTGAACCGCGGCGGACAGGACCACGCCCTCATCGGTGGGCGGAGCGGACGAGCTCGTCGAGGAGCTCGGCGTACGTCATCCCGCCGGCGGCGAACATCCGCGGCGCCTGCGAGTGCGCGGTCATGCCGGGCATCGTGTTCACCTCGTTGAGCACCGGCCCGTCGCCGGTGAGGAAGAAGTCGACCCGTGCGACGCCCGCGCAGCCGAGTGCGTCGAACACCTCGGTGGCCGCGTGCCGCAGCGCCTTGGCATCGACCTCGTCGAGCTGGGCGGGGAGCCGGAAGTCCGCGTGGCCGCCGTACTTCGCGTCGTAGTCGAAGATCCCGTCGGCCACGATCTCCAGCGCCGGCGGGACGAACAGGCTGCCGTCTGCTCGCTTCAGCACGGCCACGTCGACCTCGCGACCGACCACGACGTCCTCGACGAGCACGCGGTCGTCGAGCGCGAAGGCGGCGTCGAGCGCGGGCTGCAACGCATCGGGTACGTCGACCCGGGTGACGCCCTGGCTCGAGCCGGCCGCGACCGGCTTGACCACCACCGGCCGGGTCCAGCGCAGGTGCGCGGCCGTGGCGGCGGTGACGAGCACGCCGGGGGCGACGGCGATCCCGACCGCCCGGGCGACCAGCTTGGTCGCCCACTTGTCCATCGCGAGGGCGCCGGGTCGGATGCCGCTGCCGACGTACGGCAGGCCGGCGAGCTCGCACAGCGCGGCCAGTGCCCCGTCCTCCCCGCGCGGTCCGTGCACGACCGGGAACACCACGTCGCAGCCGCGCAGCACCTGCGCCGCGCCACTGAGCCCGATCGGGCGCAGGCCGCGGTCGCGCCAGGTGCCGTCGCGGCCGATGGTGAGCGGGACGACGTCGTACGTCGCCGGGTCGAGCGCGCCGGCGACCGAGGCCGCGGAGGCGAGGGAGACGTCGTGCTCGCAGTTCTGCCCGCCGCCGATGACGGCCACCCGGGTCCTCACGCCAGGCTCCGCAGGTGGGCGGCGGCGCGGGTGAGCCGCGGGACGCGCGCGCCGATCCCGGTGACCACCTCGTGCTCGATGGTGCCGGCCCACGCCGCCCACTCGGCGACGGTCGGCTCGCCACGCGTGCCCGGGCCGAAGACGGTGGCGATCTCGCCGGCCCCCGCTCCGTCCGCGCCGAGGTCGACGACCACCTGGTCCATCGAGATCCGGCCGACGACGGGGCAGCGGACTCCGCGGACCAGCACCTCGGCGCGGTCGGACGCGACGCGCGGCAGGCCGTCGGCGTACCCGAGCGGGATCAGGCCGAGGTGCGTGGCACGGGCGGTGCGGTGGGCGTGGCCGTAGCCGACAGGGGTGCCGGCCCGGACGCGTCGTACCTGCACCAGCGGCGCGGTGAGCGTCAGCGCCGGCTCCAGCACGGTCGTGCGGGACGGGTCGATGCCGACCAGGCCGGCACCGACGCGGCTCATCGTGTGGTGGCTGCGCGGGTCGGTGAGGGTCGCGGCGGTGGCGGCCAGGTGCCGGTCGCGGGGCCGCAGCCCGGCGCCGCGCGCGACCTCGACGGCCCACGAGAACCGGGTCCGCCCGCGGGCGTTGCAGGCGTCGGCGGGGTCGTCGGCACAGCCGAGATGCCCCATCACACCGACGACCTCGATCTCGCCGCGCTGTTCGGCGCGACGAGCGGCCCGGCACAGCGCGGCCCACTCGGTGGGCTCGGCGCCGTCGCGCGCCATGCCGGCGTCGACATGGAGGTGGATCCGCGGCTTGCCGGGCGCGGCGGCGACCGCAGCGAGGTGGGCGAGGCTCGGGACGGCGACGTCGACGTCGTGGACGACGGCCGCAGGGAAGTCGGCGTCGACCGGGTTGAGCCAGCTGAGGACAGGTGCGACGAGGCCCGCCTCGCGCAGCGCGAACGCCTCGGCGAGGCTGGTGACCCCGAGCCGGGTGGCGCCGTGGGCGAGCGCGGTCCGGGCGACGTCGGCCGCACCATGGCCGAACCCGTCGGCCTTGACCACGGCCATCAGCTCGCCGGTGGTGCGGGCCGCGAGCGTGCGGGTGTTGCGCGCGACGGCGGCCAGGTCGACGGTGAGCCGGGGCGTCGTGGCCATGGCCGCACGCGGGGCCACGGCGAGCCCGCTCACGCCGCGACCGCCGACGCGAGCGGGCCGTACAGCGCGTGCGGCGCGTCGGTGAGCAGCGCCCAGTACCGGTCGCCGAAGCTCCAGTGCCACCACTCCGTCGGATAGTTCACCAGCCCCTGGGAGCGCAGCACCCGCGCCAGCAGGGTGCGGTGGGCCCGCGCGTCCTGGCCGATCCCCGCGGCCGCGAACCAGCACCGCCCGTCACTCTCCTCGGGAGTCGCGTCGATCGGCGTACCGAGGTCGAGCTCGTCGCCGGTGATGTCGACCAGCGTGAGGTCGACCGCCGCCCCCGCCACGTGCGGCGCCACGTCGACCGGCGCCACGAACCGGCTGGTCAGCCGCTCGAGCGCCTTGTCCCCGATGCCCGGGTGCAGCGCGGCCAGCTCGGCGCCGTACGACGCCACGATGGCGCGCTGCTCCTCGACCGGCCGGAACCCCTCGACCACCCGCAGCCGGATGCCTGCCGGCAGCAGCCGGTCGGCCGCGACCAGCCGGTCCGCCAGGTCCGCGCGGACCAGGGCGCCGGCGGGCGAGAGGTCGTGCGGGAGGCGCACCAGCGGCTCGCCGCACTCGGCCACGGGAACCGCACGGACGCGGGGATCGGACAGCAGGATCGTCATGTCGTCCACGCTAGGAATCGGCCGGTCCGGCCGCCTCCGCCTGAGGTGCCGGGTCGCGGTCCTCAGGTGCCGGACCGGTCAGTCCGTCGGCGGACGAAGTGGGACGAGGGGTGATGTCGACAGCTCGGCAGGTCCCCCGCTCGCCGGGAGACCTGCCGGTGCTCAGTGCTGGGCGATTCCCCACTCCTCGAGGTTCCAGAAGGGGCCCTCGGACGGGTTGATGCTGATCGGCCCACCCAGCCTCTCGCTCCAGAGCAGGACGTTCGGCACGACGTCGAGCGGAATGGCCGGTACGGCGTCCGCCAGCATCTGGTCGGCCTTCTTCGAGGCCGCGACGCGAGCGCTCGCGTCGGTCTCGGAGTCGATCTGCTCGAGCACCGCGTCGAGGCCGTCGACGTCGACCCGGCCGAAGTTGATGCCCGAGAACCCGTTCGCTTCCGAAGGGGCGTTCGCCGACAGGAACGTGGAGGAGAGGTTGAGCGGCTCGGGGAAGGTGTCGATCAGCGTGTAGAGGGCCGCCTGGAAGTCGCCGTTCGGCGCGGTCTTCGCGAACAGTTCGGACGGGGTGGTGTTGTGGATCGACATCTCGAAGCCCGCGTCCGCGAACTGCGTCTGGAGGATCTGGAGGGTCAGGTCGCGACGCTTGTTGCCGGCGAGCGTCTCGACCGCGAACGCCGCCCGCTTGCCCCCCTTCGCCCAGAAGCCGCCCGAGTCCTTGGCCCAGCCGTCGCCGGTCATCAGCTCGTCGACCTCGTCGAGATCGAGTGAGTAGGCGGCGAAGGCACGATCACCGAAGCCGCCGAGGATGGGCGTGAAGAAGGACTGTGCGGGTTCGTCGACGCCGACCGATCCGAAGAGGCGGGCGACGATGGCCTTGCGGTCGATCGCGTACATGGCCGCCTTGCGGACTGCGGGCGAGTCGAAGGGGAAAGCCGCGTTGTTGAGCCAGACGGCCTCCAGGTTGCCGGTCTTCGCGTCGACCTGGGAGCGCGTGCCGGGGATGCCCGCCTCGATCTGGCTGAGCGCGTCCAGCTGCGGGGACGGGTAGAGCGCGTCGACCTGTCCGCTCTTCAGTGCCTGGAAGGCGGCGGAGGTGTCCGTGATGAACTGGAAGGTCACCTTGTCGAGGTGCGGCTTGGCACCCCAGTAGTTGTCGTTGGGGACCAGGGTCACCGACGTGCCGCGCGTCCAGTTCTCGATGACCCACGGACCACCGCTCCAGTCGTAGCCGTCCTTCATCAGGGCATCGCGGTCCTTGCCCTCGAGGAGGTGGGCCGGGAGCACCCCGAAGCCGTTGCTGAAGAGCGCACGCCACGAGGCGTAGGGCGTCGCCATGGTCAGCACGACCGTGCGGTCGTCCGGTGTCTCGATGGCGGCGATCTTGTCGTACCCCGATCGGTCCAGGATGTCCTTGCCGTCGCGCACCTGGAGCGCGGTGTACTTGAAGTCCGCCGAGGTGATCGGCTGGCCGTCGGACCAAGTCGCGTCGGGATTGATCGAGTAGGTGATGGTCTGCTTCCCGTCGACCAGCTCGTCGGTGGGCTCACCGGTGAGCAGGTCGGACGGCTTCGGCACCCAGTCGTCGCCGTCCTGGCGAGCGTTGAACGCGGTGGGCACTGTGGCCGACCACATCATGTAGTTGCCCCAGATCGAGCCGGAGCAGGTGCTGAGCCAGTCGGCGCAGTCGGGCTCCTGCTCGGCCCCGATGACGATCTCGCCCCCTTCTCGGACCGGCACCACCTCGTGGTCACCGTTCGAGCTCGGCGACGCGCCACCGCTGCACGCAGCGGCGCCGAGCAGCAGGGCGCCGGCCACGGCCGCCAGGGCGGCGCGATGCACCGGACGCCCGGCGCCGCGCGCCGATGACTTCGTGCTGACCGAGAGTCGTGGACTACGCACCATGCGGTTGTCTCCTCGTGAACCGGCGGCGACCTGGTTGGAGGTGGTCACCGCGCCGACAGACACCGATGCTAGGCGCGCCCACGGGACTTAGCAATAGGGATAGGCATTCTTCTAGTCATTGGCGTTGACTATTTGCGGCACAGGTCGCTGGGGCACCGCTCGGAGCCGGAGAAAGAGCAGTGGGACCGCCCCTCTCGGGGCGGTCCCACTGCTCGTTCGATCGGTCGGTCGGTCGTGCCGTCGTGGCCGTGCCGTCGCGTGCGGACGGTCAGGAACGGCTCGCCTGCGCGCTCCCCCAGGCGGGCAGCGCGTCCCAGCGCTCTCCGGCCAACCGCGCCTCGACGAGGCCGAGCATGCGCTGGAACTCCTCCCACAGGCCCGCGATGCCCGTCGGTTCGTGCCCCGCGTCGAACCAGTCCACGAGGACATCGCCGCCGGCCGCGCGCAGGCGCTCGACGTAGCGTCGAGCCTGGGCGGGCGGCGTGCGGGTGTCCCGACTGCCCTGGTGCAGCCAGACCGCAGCGCGCACCGCGTCGACGTAGTTGCTCGCCGAGAACCTGGTGAGCACCGCGTCGATCCGCGCCGGATCGAAGGTGCCGTCGGTCCCCATCGACAAGAAGCTGGTCCACGACTTGCGGATCGCCGGGTTGACCTCGGCCCACGCCGCCTCCCAGTCCGCCATCGCCACCACCGCCAGGGCCCCGGTGAACAGGTCGGGCAACCGGCCCACCGAGAGCAGGCTGAGGTGACCCCCGAACGAGGGTCCCGTGATGAAGGTCGACGCCGGATCGGCCAGGCCCTGCTCGCGCAGCCACAGCACGGCCGCCTCGATGTCGTCGATCTCGCGGTCGCTGCCGCCACCCCAGAACCCCTCGCGGAAGGCCTGCCCGAAGGTGACCGACCCGCGGTAGTTCACCGTGGCGACGGCGAAGCCGTGGTCGAGCCAGGCCTGCAGCTCAGGTCGGTAGGTGTCGACCGTGACGAGGTTGGGCCCGCCGTGGACGTCGACGACGGTTCCTCTCGGCCGAGGGCCGGGGGTCGCCCACCAGAGCTGGATCGGGGTGCCGTCCGCGCTGGGCAGGACCGCCGCCGCGAGCCGATGGCCCGGCGCTACGCCGACGGGCTCGACGACGATCCGCTCCGCCCGACCGGCCTGCTCGCCTGCTCCGGGCCGCAGCGCGTGCAAGGGCGTCGTCGAGCTGGAGGTCACCACCACGGGCTCGCCGTCGGCCCCGAGGAAGGACTGCCAGTAGTAGGGCCACACCGAGGCGACGTCGGGGTCCGCGTAGCTGCCGCCGGCGTCGTGGACGACGGTCGACTCGCCGGTCCGGTCGTCGATCGAGAGCAGTCGCTGGATCCCACCCTCGGTGTGGACCACCAGGATCGCCCCCCGGTCCGGCGACCAGTCCAGGACCAGCAGCTCGCCGTCGAGTCCGGGAACCTCGAAGTCGCGTCGCTCACCGCTCAGCGGGTCCCAGATCGCGGGCCGCGAGAAGCCGGTCCGCTCGGTCCAGAGCAGGATGCGCTGGTCGCCCGGTACAGGCGAGAAGCGGACCGCGCGCACCGGCCCCGCCGGGAGGTCGTTCGCGACGGCGACGACCTCGCCGGTGGCGCAGTCGACGACGGTGACGGCGGCACGGCGTACGCCTGGGTTGTGCTCGGTCGTGTCGACGCACGCGTACGCCGAGTCGGCGGACAGGTGCCCCCACCACGCCTCCTCTACGGAGGAGTGGATCGTCCGTGCCTGCGCGGCGTCGTCCCACGGGACCAGCAGGAGGTGGTGGCCGTGCGCATCCACCAGGGTCACCAGGAGGTGGCGTCCGTCGCCGCCCAGCTCGAGGCCCCGCAGGACGTAGTCGCTCCGGCCCGGGGTCAGCAGCCTGGTCTCGGTGCCGTCGACGCGACGAGCCACCACGGCACCGACCTCGGAGCCCCCGTCGTCGTCGAGGTCGACGACCCAGCGGCCGTCGGGACTGAGCAGGCTGTCCCCCGTCACCGGCACCAGCACCTCGGCGACCGTCTCTCCGGTCCGGGACGACCAGACCCGTCCTCGGGCGCCGGTCGCCTCCTCGAACACCAGCAGGCAGTGGCCGTCCGGCCCGGCGGCCGGACGGATGGTGTGCAACCGCCCGAGTGGGAACCGGCCGGCTCCGTCGAGGGTGGGAGGCGCTGCGGTACGAGACATGTCTGCTCCCTGGTCGGAGGTGGGGTCGGGATCGGTCGGGCTCGGGCGGGTCACGGCGACGCCACGCCTCAGCCCGCGGCCCGGAGGCGGTCGGCGATGGCCGTGCCGAGCTCGACGGTGGTGGCCCGGCCACCGAGGTCGGGTGTGAGCGGTCCGTGCTCCGGGCCCTGCCCCAGCACGGACTCGATGGCACCCAGCACGGCGGCACCCGCGTCGGGATGGCCGAGATGGTCGAGCATCATCGAGGCGCACCAGATCTGGCCCACCGGGTTGGCGATCCCCCGGCCCGCGATGTCGGGCGCCGACCCGTGCACCGGCTCGAACAGGCTCGGCAGCGCGCGGGTCGGGTTGATGTTGGCGCTCGGCGCGATGCCGATGGTGCCGGTACAGGCCGGTCCGAGATCACTGAGGATGTCGCCGAACAGGTTGCTGGCGACCACCACGTCGAAGGTGTCCGGCTTCAGCACGAAGTTCGCGGTGAGGATGTCGATGTGGGACTGGTCGACCCTCACGTCGGGGAACTGGGTGGCCATGGCGGCGACCCGCTCGTCCCAGTAGGGCATCGAGATGGAGATGCCGTTGCTCTTGGTCGCCGAGGTGACATGGCGCTCGGGACGTGACGCGGCCAGCTCGAACGCATAGCGCAGCACCCGGTCCACCCCGGTCCGGGTCATCACGGTCTCCTGGATCACGGTCTCCCGCTCGGTGCCCTCGAAGATCCGGCCACCGATGCTGGAGTACTCCCCTTCGGTGTTCTCACGCACGACGACGAAGTCGACCTCGCCGGGAGCGCGGTCCGCAAGCGGGCTGCGCACTCCCGGCATCAGACGCACCGGGCGCAGGTTGACGTACTGGTCGAACCTCCGGCGGAACTGGAGCAGGCTGCCCCACAGCGACACGTGGTCCGGCACGACCTCGGGCCATCCCACGGCGCCGAAGAAGATGGCGTCGAAGGACTTGAGCTCGTCGTACCACCCGTCCGGGAGCATGGATCCCGTGCGGAGGTAGTAGTCGGCGGACGCGAAGTCGAAGTGCTCGAGCGCGAGGTCGATCTCATATCGCTCGGCCGCTGCCTCGAGGACGCGGAGGCCCTCGGGGACGACCTCGGTGCCGATGCCGTCCCCGGGGACGACCGCGATGCGGTGGGTGCTCATTCGTGCTCCTGATCAGGGCGTGACCGGCCGTGCGGCGTGGTTCGGAAGTGCTGCGGGTGGATGTCTGCGACCGTGCGGGAGGTTCCCGCGGAGGTCGACCATGCGCTGTCAGACGACGTCACGGACCTCCGGGAAGTGACAGGCCACCCGGTGGTCGCCCACTATCCGCAGCTCCGGGACCTCGTGGGCGCATCGCTCCACCGCTTTCCAGCACCGGGTGCGGAAGCGGCATCCGGATGGCGGATCCGCGGGGCTCGGTACGTCGCCGGTGAGCACGATCCGCTCGCGGCTGCGCTCGATCCGAGGATCGGGGACGGGCACCGCCGACAGCAGCGCCTGGGTGTACGGGTGCTGGGGAGCGTCGTAGAGCGCGTCGACGGGCCCCTCCTCCACCAGCCGGCCGAGGTACATCACCCCGACCCGGTCGCTGAGGTGGCGCACGACCGACAGGTCGTGGGCGATGAACAGGTAGCTCAGCCCGTGCTCCTCCTGGAGGTCCTCGAGCAGGTTGAGCACGCCGGCCTGGACACTGACGTCGAGGGCGCTCACGGGCTCGTCGAGCACGAGGACCTCCGGCTCGACGGCGAGCGCACGGGCGATCCCGATCCGCTGACGCTGGCCACCCGAGAACTCGTGCGGATAGCGCTGCGCGTGCCGAGGGTCGAGGCCGACCTGCTCGAGCAGCTCGCGCACCCGCGCGGGGTGGCGACCCCGGTGGAGGCCGTGGACGACGAGGGGCTCGGCGAGGATCGACTCGACGCTCATCCTCGGGTTGAGCGAGGCGTACGGGTCCTGGAAGACGAGCTGGATCCGGCGCCGGACCGAGCGCAGCTCGCGCCCACCGATCGCGGCGATGTCCTGCTCGCCCAGCCGGATGGTGCCGGCGTCGGGGGCGTGCAGCCGGACCACGACGCGGCCGAGCGTGCTCTTGCCGCACCCGGTCTCACCGACCAGCCCGAAGGTGCCGCCCGCCGGGACGTGCAGGCTCACGCCCGACACGGCCTGGACCGATCCGACCCGCCGGTTGAGCAGTCCCGCCCGCAGCGGGTACTCCTTGACCAGGTTGTCGATCGTCAGCGCGGAGCTCATCGTTCCTCCTGCAGCTCGCCGAGCCGGTGGCACGCCGCGAGGTGTCCCACGCCGACGAGGCTCGGTCCGGGGACCGACGCGTCGCACTCGTCGACCCGGAAGTCGTCGCATCGCGGGCCGAACCGGCATCCCGGCGGCAGCGCCACCGCAGGGGGCGGCTGTCCCGGGACGTGGTGCAGCCTCGTCCGGTCCGCCCGGCGGTCCAGGCGCGGGAGGGAGGCCAGCAGGCCCCGCGTGTAGGGGTGGGCCGTGGCGTGGAAGATCTCGTCGACGGGTCCCTCCTCGACCTTGCCGCCGGCGTACATGACCATCACCCTGTCCGCGGTGCCGGCCACCACCCCGAGATCGTGGGTGATCAGGATGACCGTCGTGCCCGTGCGCTCCTGGACGCCGCGCAGCACCTCCAGGACCTGGGCCTGGACGGTCACGTCGAGAGCCGTCGTCGGCTCGTCGGCGATCAGCACTTCGGGCTCGTTGACGATGCTCATGGCAATCATGACGCGCTGCCTCATCCCCCCCGAGAACTCGTGGGGGAACTGGTCCACCCGTCGCTCGGCGGACGCGATCCCCACCAGGTCGAGCAGCTCGATCGCTCGGGCCCTCCAGGCCGCGCGTCCCTGAGGGCGGTCGGGGCGGTCGGCGGCGTGTACGGCCATCGCCTCGATCAGCTGGTCGCCGACCGTCATGACCGGGTTGAGCGCGGCCAGCGCATCCTGGAAGACCATGGCGACCTGGTTGCCTCGGACCCCGCGGAGCTCGCGGTCGGAGAGCCCGACGAGCTCACGGCCGTTGAGCCGGATGGACCCGGACACGGTCGCGCTGGGTGGCAGCAGACCGAGGATCGCCAGCGAGGTCATGCTCTTGCCGGACCCGGACTCGCCGACGATGCCGAGTGTCTCGCCGGCATGCACGTCGAAGGAAAGGCCGTCGACCGTGACCGCGGTGCCCTCCCCCGTCGCGAAGGTCACCCGGAGATCGCGGACCGCGATGAGCGGGACGGTCAGGTCGAGGTCGTCGTCGGATGCGTTCACAGCTGCTTCGCCTGGGGGTCGAGGGCGTCGCGGAGTCCGTCGCCGATGAAGTTGATGCTGAGCACGGTCAGCAGGATGAAGATGCCGGGGAAGTAGAGCAGGTAGACGTGGTCGGTACCGACCACGCCAGCGGCCTGGCTGAGCATGTTGCCCCAGCTGGTGCGGGGCGGCTGCACGCCGAAGCCGAGGAAGCTCAGGGTCGATTCGGCGATGATCGCGGCCGCCGTCGCGAGGGAGATGTTGACGGCGATGACGCCGGCCAGGTTGGGCAGCAGGTGCCGCACCAAGATCCGGGTCGTCGAGGCACCGATCACCCGGGCGGCGTCCACGAACTCCTTCTCCCGCAGTGAGAGCACCTGGGCGCGGACCACGCGGGCGATGTAGGTCCACCCCAGGGCGGCCAGCACGAGCACGATCGTGGCCGGGGACGAGCCGAGGCCCTCGAGCGCCAGGGCGAGGATGGCGATGCCGGGCACGATCAGGAACAGGTCGGTGCCGCGCATGATCGCCTCGTCGACGAGGCCGCCGGCCAGGCCGGCCACCGCGCCGAAGAAGGTGCCGACCGTGGTCGCGATGAGGGCGACGAAGATGCCGATGGTCAAGGAGATGCGTCCGGCGAAGAGCAGCTCGCTGAGATAGTCGCGGCCGAGCTCGTCCGTGCCCAGCAGGTGCGCTCCCGAGGGCTGGGTCGGCCCCAGGGCCAGGTCCTGCGCGCCCTGCGGTGACGGTGCGATCCAGGTCGCACCGAAGGTGCAGACCACCAAGGCGATCAGGAGCAGCGCTCCGAAGACGGCGATCCGGTGGCGGAGGAAACGGCGCAGGATCGCGCGTCCCCCGCCCGTGGCCACGGCCGTCGGGGTCTGCTGAGCACTCTCGACGGTGCCTTCGCTGATGGTCATGCGAGCCTCACTCGGGGGTCGAGGACGGCGTAGGAGATGTCGGCGAGCAGGTTGCACACGATGACCGCAACGGCGACCACGAGCATCCACGGGAGCAGGACGAAGACATCGCCCGCGAGCAGTGAGTCGAGGAAGAGCCGGCCCATTCCGGGGATGGAGTAGATCTGCTCGGTCACGACCAGCCCGCCGAACAGCAGCGCCGCATCCAGGGCGACGACGGTGACGAAGGGAGCGAGGGAGTTGCGGGCGGCATGGCGGTAGATGATCCGCCGACGTGGCACACCCTTGGCCCGGGCGGTCCGCACGTAGTCACTCGACAGCGCGTCGAGCATGGCCGCACGGCCGAACCGGCTCCAGCTGGCGACCAAGGTGATGGTGAGGGTCAGCACCGGGAGGACCAGGTGGCGCAGGTAGTCGAGGTTCAGGCCGGCCTGCCCCGGGGAGTGGAGCCCGACGAAGTAGAGCGGCGGATCCTCCAGTCCCCATGCCTGGCGCGGGCCGACCGCGAGCACCTGGATGAGGATGAGGCCGAACCAGAAGGCGGGCAGGGCGATCCCGACGTACGACAGCCCCGTGAGGACGTGGTCGCCCGCGGTGTAGCGACGCACCGCCGAGAACACGCTGATCGCGCCGGCGATCAGGACGGCGAAGACCACGCCCCACACGATCAGCTGGAGGGTGGGCCAGAGCGCGGCGACGATCATGGAGCGGACCGGCTGCCCGGTGCGTGCGCTGATACCCCAGTCGCCCTGAGCCATGGCCTTGAGCCAGAGCACGTACTGCTCCGGGACGGAGCGGTCGAGTCCGAGCCGCTCGGTCTCGCGCGCGATGGCTCCCGGGTCCCGGCTCTGTCGGAGCTTCGCCAGAGGATCGAACGTCGAGCGCACGGCGACGAACAGCGCGAAGGACGCGAGGGCGGCGATCGGGATGGAGTAGACCACGCGTCGCGCGATGTAGGTGAGCACACTGACTCCTGGCAGGGGGCGACGAGGCCGAGCGGTCGGTGCCTCGGCACGTCCCGCTGCTGGGCGGGACGATGCGACGATGCTAGAGCCGATGGCGGGCGCTATCAAGAGACATAGGCAAATACATAGTCATTGCCATTGATTATCTTTTCTCGGTGTCCCAGTGGCGTCTCGCACTTCTGGAGGACGTGGCAAGATCGCCGCCATGAGCTCCGAACGCATGCCGCGGACGTCGGTCGCGAAGAAGACGAGGCGTCCGCGCGACAGCCTCAGCCGCGACGTGATCCTCGAGGCGGCCGAGGTCATCGCGGTCCGCGACGGCCTCGACGGACTCACCTTCGCCGCCCTGGGCAAGGAGCTCCACGCGCACGCGACCTCGATCTACCGCCACTTCCGCGACAAGGACGAGCTGGTCCTCGAGCTGATCGACGTCCTGCGCGCGAAGTCCTACGAGACGCCCCTCGTCTCGTCGGGCGACTGGCGTGAGGATTTGCGCTTCACCGCGCGTGCCATTCACGCCAATTACCTGCGCTACCCGTCGCTCGCCCAGCAGATGGCCGTGCGGACAACCCGTCGGCCCACGGAGTTCCGCAACGTCGAGTTCGCTCTCGACGCGCTCCACCGCGCCGGACTCGACGACGACTCGGCCGTCAGCATGCTGCGCGTGTTCGGCAACTTCGTGCGCGCGGCGTCCGCCATCGAGGCGGCGGTGCATGCGCTGCCCAGCAGCGTGCGCGCCACGGACGAGCTCGCGTGGGAGATGGAGTACCGCCAGCTGCCTGCCGAGGAGTTCCCGAACATCAACCGGCTGTCCGACCGACTGCTCGGCGTCGGGGACCCCCAGGTCTTCGAGGACTCCCTGGAGCTGATCCTCGACGTCATCGAGCTGCGCGGACAGGAGCAGCGCACGGCACGCGCCGCGGCGGGCTGAGCCGCACCCGGTCGCGGGCTCAGCCCGCCGAGGCCACGACGTCGTCGAGGATCCGCTCGACCAGTCCGGCGAGCAGTCGCGCCGCGGGCGCCAGGCAGGAGAGGTCGACCCACTCATGCTCGGCGTGCGCGCCGTCGCCCACCGGCCCCAGCCCGTCGAGCGTCGGGGCTCCCACGGCCGCGGTGAAGTTGGCGTCGGAGGCACCGCCGACCGACGCCGTCCGGGGCAGCGGCAGCCGCAGGTCGCGGGCCGCCTCGCGGCACAGCCCGAGCAACCAGGTGGAGGCAGCGGGCTCCAGGGGCGGGCGGTTGATCCCGCCGACCACCTTCAACTCGATCCCGTTCCCGGGCTGCCGGTCGAGGACCTCGGCGTGGACCCGCTCGAGCTCAGCCAGGGTCCGGGCACGCACGTCCACCGTGAGGTGGGCCCGCTCCGGCACCACGTTGTTGGCCGTTCCGGCGGTGGCGACGGTGGGCGTGAGGGTGGTCCCGACGTCGGGCCGGGCGAGACCCGGCAGGTCCAACGTCCAGCGCGCCATCTCGCTCAACGCGTTGCGGCCCTTCTCGGGCTCGAGCCCCGCGTGGGCGGCCAGGCCCTTGAACTCGAGGTGGTAGAAGCTTCCACCCTTGCGACCGGTCTTCAGGGCCCCATCGAGGCTGGGCTCGAGCACCAGCACGGCCGCCGCGGTACGCGCCTCCTCCTCGATCAGCGCGCGCGAGGTGACCGAGCCCGTCTCCTCGTCCCCCGTCACCAGCATCGAGATCCTCGACGTGTCCGCGAGCGTGCCCAGTGCCTCCAGCCCGATGACGATCCCGGCCTTCATGTCGAAGATGCCGGGTCCGGTCGCCCTGTCGCCGGTACGGCGGAAGGGCCGGGCAGCGACCGTGCCCGCCGGGAAGACCGTGTCCAGGTGGCAGAGCAGGAGCACCGACGGGCCGTCCGCGGCGGCCGGCCACAGCAGGTGAGGCACGCCGTCGACCTCGCGCTCGACCGCCGGTCGGGCGAAGACGGCATCGCCCCACTGACGCAGCAGCGCGTGCGCCGCGCGGAGCCGGGGCGCGTCACCCGAGGGGGTCTCGGCGTTGACCAGCTGCTCCAAGCGGCGTACCGCACGCTCGGGGTCGATCGTCGCGACTTCGCTCATCGGGCGGCCGTCCAGTGGTTGAGGAGTGCCTCGGCCAGTTCCGCGGGAGCCTCTTCGGCCACGTAGTGATCGGCCTCCAGGGCGAGCCCGGTCACCCGGTCGGCGTGCTGTGCCCACACATCGGTCACCTCGAAGTTCCTTCCGACGTAGCTGGAACGCCCCCAGCCGGCGAGCAGGGGTGCCGTAACGCGGCGGCCGGCAGCGCGGTCGGCCCGGTCGTGCACCAGATCGACGGTGGCGGCGGCCCGGTAGTCGGCGCAGGTCGCGGCGATCACCCCCGGTCGCCGGAAGGCGTCGAGGTAGACGTCGACCGCGCCCGGCTCGGCAGGCCGCACCGAGTGCCGTCCCTCGAAGCGGGAGCGCAGCCACGCCTCCGGGTCGGCCGAGATGAGCGCCTCGGGGAGCCCACCGGGTCGGGCGAGGAAGAACCAATGAAAGTAGGCCTCGGCCATCTCCCGGTCCACGTGCTCGAACATGTGCAACGTCGGCACGATGTCGAGCACGGTGATCGTGCGAACCCGAGACGGGTGGTCCACGGCCATCCGGTGAGCCACCCGGGCTCCGCGGTCGTGGCCGACGACGTCGAGCGCGGTGTCGCGATGGTCGAGTGCGTCGAGCAGGGCCAGCACGTCGGCCGCCATCTCACGTTTGGCGTAGCGGCCGGGATCGACCGGTCCGTCTCCGTGCGCCGGTCCGGACGCGCCGTACCCCCGCAGGTCGACCGCCACGACCGAGCGTCCCGCGGCAACCAGGTGCGGCACGACCAGACGCCACATGTACGAGGTCTGTGGGTAGCCGTGGAGCAGGACGACGGGGGCGCCACCGCCCCAGGTCCAGCCGACGACGCGCGCACCGTCGCGAAGCACCTCGTGCCGATTCCATCCGCTGGGGGCGATCTCTTCCACACGCCTAGTCAATCATGTTGACTATAGGCATGACAATGTCTCCTCTCCGTGTGGTGGTCGCTCTCGACTCGCTGAAGGGCAGCGCGACCGCCTCCGCCGCCGCCGCGGCGGTGGCCGCCGGCTGGCACGAGGTCCGTCCCCACGACGACCTGGTCCTGCTTCCCCTGGCCGACGGCGGCGAGGGCACCGCGGACGCCCTCCGGTCGCGGGCACCGGCCGCCCGTCGGCACCCCCTGACCGTCACGGGCCCGGACGGGCGCCCCGCGTCCACCTCATGGCTCGCGCTCCCCGACGGCACGGCGGTGGTCGAGACCGCCACGACCTGCGGCTTCACGATGGGCACCCACACGGAGGCTGCCGACGCCACCAGCACCGGCCTCGGTCAGGCACTCGCCGCCGCCGCGCGACACCCCCGGACCCGCCGCATCCTGGTCGCGCTGGGCGGCTCGGCGAGCACCGACGGCGGCGCGGGCGCGCTCGCCGCCCTCGGCGCACGGATCACCGGTCCCGACGGCGCCCCGATCGGGCACGGCGGCCGCGCGCTGGGATCCGTGGCCGACGTGGACCTCCGCGACCTCGTGGCTGCGCCCGACGGCGGAGTCCTCTGCCTGAGCGACGTCACCGCTCCTCTGCTCGGTGCCCGCGGAGCCGCACGCCAGTTCGGCCCGCAGAAGGGCGCGGGCCCGGAGGAGGTCGCGCTGCTCGAGGCTCACCTCGAGCGCTGGGCCGAACTGCTCGGAGGCCGGCCCGACGCGCCGGGCGCCGGCGCGGCTGGCGGCCTCGGCTACGCCCTCGCGACCGCATGGGGTGCCGAGCTGCGCGACGGTGCCACGTATCTCGGTGAGCGACTCGGGCTCGGTGACCAGCTGGCGGCGGCCGACGTCGTCATCACCGGCGAGGGGCGCTTCGACCGGCAGTCCCTGCAGGGCAAGGTGGTCGGCCACGTCCTCGACGCCGCCGCGCCCCACGGCGTCCGGCCGCTGCTCGTGTGCGGCCAGATGGAGACCGGCGTGTCATCGGTCCTGGCGGTCGGCGACGTCGTCGAGCTCGCACGCCTCGCGGGCTCGGCGCAGCGCGCGATGCATGATCCCGAGCGATGGCTCGCCCGCGCCGGGCGCACCCTGGCCGCGAGGATGACGCGCGGCGACGGCACGCCCGTGCCGGGACGAGCGAGCCGAGTCGGGGAGGAGACGTGAGCCTCGATCCGTGGCTCAGTCGGCGCGGCCCGAGCACCCGTCCGTCACGGACGTGACCGTCCCCGTGTCGTCGAGCGCATGGTCGGCCCGGGCCCGCCCCAGGTTCCACTCCAGCCAGTCGTCCCCACCGACCTCGCGGCCCGCGAGCGCGCACACCCGGTCGTTGCCGGTGAGCTCGGCGAGCACCGGGACGGCGTCGTCGGAGAGGTCGCGGAGGTAGAACCAGTCGACGCGACCGGTCTCGTCGTACCGGTCCAGGTTGTGGCGGGCGATCCAGGCGTCCGGGTTGACGAGGGCCAGGCCGAGCAGGCCGACGACGCCGCTGATCAGCGCGAACCGGGCGAGCCAGGCGCCACGCAGCCCGATGCCGCTGACCACGACGGCGAGCACCAGGACGCCGAGCCAGCCCTCGAAGACATCGACGAGCAGGCGCAGCCGGGTGAAGCCGTAGGCCTCCTGGTAGACGTCCATCCGGTACAGCGCGGACGCGACGACGACCAGGGTCTCGGCGCACAGCGCGCCGAGCGCCACCCGCAGCCAGAGCCGGTCGGAGGCCGTCTCGCGCGGGGCCTTGCGGGCGGCGACGGCGATCACGAGCAGGGTGAGGGCGGTGGCCACGGTGAGCTGGGCGAAGCCCTCGTGGACGTACTCGGCGTACGTCAGGCCGGTCGTGCGCTGCAGGTAGGCGTGCCCGCCGAAGACGACCGTCGCCTGTGCGACGAGGAAGACCGCGAAGACGGCGACGACGACGAGGACCGGGGCGAGCCACTCGTAGCGGCGCGCCACCGAACGGGGGCCGGTGGTGTCGCGGTCGACGCGCGGCGGGTTGAGGGAGAGGTACGCCGCGGCGAGCACCGTCCCGCCGACGGCGACGGTCACGAAGGCCCGCAGCACGAAGGTGTCGATGGTGAGGTCGGGCAGCAGCGCGTCGATCCACTCCGCGACGAGGGCGTCGGCGGAGGCGAACAGGGCGCCGAAGACGACCAGCCCGAGCACGGACCAGACCAGCGTGCGCAGCAGCGCCGCGCCGTGCCCGACGACCGGGATCGCCCCGATCGTCCGCCCCAGCCACGGCATCCCGCGCAGCCCGGCGACCGGCCACATCAGGCCGGACAGCAGGAAGCCGCCCAGGCTGCGCCCGCGGGTCACGCCGATCACGCACACGCCGGCCCCGGCGAGCAGGCAGAGCACCACCACCCATTCGGCGGCGCGTACGACGGACGTCGCGGCGAGCAGCACGCACAGTCCCGCGCAGGCCATCGTGAACGGGTCGCGTCGGTCGCGGCTGGCGCCGAGCACGACGGCACCGGCGGCGAGGAGGACCAGGAAGGTGCCGATGCCCAGCGCCCGCTCGGGCAGGACCAGGCCGCCGAGCAGGCCGGCGCCGAGCGCGCCGAGCAGCAGGGCCGGGCGGGCCGGGACACCTCGCTCGGGCCAGAACCCGCCGAGCAGGTCGTCGGTGATCGACGGGGGTGGGGAGGCCGGGGCGGGCGACGGGGCGGGCGATGGGGCGGTGGGAGTGGACACGGGTGCCTCCTGGATCGGTACGGCGGCCGGTCGGGCCGCGGGTTCGAGCGGCAGGTCGACCCGGACCCGGGCGCCGCTGCTCCCGTCGGCCGGGTCGAGGAAGCCGATGGTGCCGCCGTGCAGGTCGGTGACCCACCGCGCGATGGCGAGACCGAGCCCGGTGCTCCCCGTCCCGGCGGACGCGGCGAGGGTGCCGAACGGCTCGAAGACGCGCTCGCGGTCGGCCGCGGGGATGCCGGGGCCGGAGTCGCGGACCTCGATCCGGTACCGCTGCCCCGCGACCTCGGCCCGCACGACGACGGACCCGCCGGAAGGACTGTGCCGCGAGGCGTTGTCGAGCAGGTTGGCGACCAGCTGGTGCAGGCGGGCCGGGTCGGCGGTGACGACGAGCCCGGGTGGGGTGACACGCACGTCGTACGTCACGCCGCGGCCGAGCGCCTCGGCCTCCGCGACCGCGTCCATCAGCAGCGTGGCGAGCGGGACGGGGCGGGCTGCGAGCGGCGCCCGGCCGGCGTCGACCCGGGCGAGGTCGAGCAGGTCCTCGACCAGCCGGCTCATCCGCTCGGCCTGGGTGAGCGCCGTGGCCAGCACCGCCGGATCGTCGGGTGCGACGCCGTCCACCACGTTCTCGAGGACCGCCCGCAGCCCGGCGAGCGGGGTGCGCAGCTCGTGGCTGACGTTGGCGACCAGCTCGCGCCGCTGGCGGTCGACGCCGGCGAGGTCGCGGGCCATCGTGTTGAACGCGCGGGCCAGCTCGCCGACCTCGTCGCGGGCGGTGTCGGGGACGCGGACGGCGTAGTCGCCGGTCGCCATCCGCCGGGCCGCGGCGGTCATCTGCCGCAGCGGAGAGGTCATCCCGACCGCGAGCAGCTGCGTCAGCGCCAGCGCGAGACCGATGGTGACGGGGATCGTCAGCCAGGTGGGGACGCCGTCGGAGCGGCCGAGGGCCGCGACCAGCGCGGCGACCGTGGCGCTGGCAGCGACGAGCAGGCCGAGCTTGACCTTGATCGAGCGGACGCCGACCAGCGGCTGTGCCCTCCGTTCGCCCGCGCCCCCTACGTATTGGTCGCTCACCGGGCTATTCCTCGACCAATCCGTAGGGGGTGCGGAACGCCGGCACCTCGAGCGCATAGCCCACCCCGTGCGCCGTACGGACCAGGTCGGCACCGACCTTGGCCCGCAGCCCCTTCACGTGGCTGTCCACGGTGCGGGTCCCGGTCGCACCGGCCCACCCCCACACCTCGGCGAGCAGCTTCTCGCGGGTCACGACAGCACCCGGCGTCGCCGCGAGGCACAGCAGCAGGTCGAACTCGGTCGGCGTGAGCCGCACCTCCTCCTCGCCGCGCCACACCCGCCGGCCCGGCGCGTCGACCCGCAGGTCACCCAGCTCCAGAGCCTTGCGGCCGGCCAGCTCCGTGGCGCGATCCACGCGCCGCAGCAGCGCAGCGACGCGGGCGACCAGCTCGCGCATCCGGAACGGCTTGGTCAGGTAGTCGTCCGCCCCGACCCCGAGCCCGACCAGCACGTCGGCCTCGTCCGCGCGGGCGGTGAGCATCAGCACGGGCACCGGCCGGTCGGCCTGGATCCGGCGGCACACCTCGTGCCCGTCGTAGCCGGGCAGCATCACGTCGAGCAGCACCAGGTCCGGCGCGTGCTCGGCGTGCGCCGCCACCGCGCCGGGACCGTCGAAGGCGCGGACGACGTCGTACCCCTCGGCCTGGAGGCGGTCCGCGACCGCCTGGTTGATGACCGGGTCGTCCTCGACGACGAGGACCAGGCGGCGCACGCTCTCCATGTCTCCGAGGCTAGGGGCCTCGGCGGGCGGGATGCGGGGACGACGTGTGGAGGTTTCGTGCAGATCAGCCGGCGAGCTCGTCCTCGACGTACCGGTCACCGGTGGCGTAGAGCCCGCACAGGTAGAGCGGCACGCACAGGCCGAGCAGCAGGAGCACCGACGGCGTCCAGGTCCCCGTCGCGGCGTGCAGGGCGCCGACGCCGAACGGGCCGGCGGCGGCCATCAGGTAGCCGGTGGACTGGGTGAAGCCGGACAGTGCGGCGGTGCCCTCGGGAGTCCGGGCGCGCAGACCGATCATGGTCAGCACCAGCGGGAAGGTGCTGGTGCCGCAGCCGATCGCGAGCGCCCACAGCCAGCCGAGGGGTCGCGGGTCGGCGAGGAAGCCGAGGTACCCGACCGGGTAGCAGGCGATCAGGGCGGTCAGCAGCCAGCGCTGGTCGCGCATCCGGCCGGCGAGGATCGGGATGAGCAGCGAGAGCGGGATGCTGGCACCGGTCACGACGCCGAGCAGGATCCCGGACGCCTCCGCGGAGTAGCCGGCATCGCGGCACATCTGCGCGAACCAGCCGAAGATCGCGTACGCCTGCAGCGACTGCAGGCCGAACGCGCCCGCCATCGCCCACCCGAGCCGGGTGCGGGCGATGGCGCCGACCCCGAGCGAGCGGGTACGACGCCCCTCGTGGAGGTCGTGCCGGATCAGCCCGATCCACGGCAGCACCGCGATCCCCGCCGTCACCGACCACGCGACCAGGCCACGGGTGTAGTCGACCTGGTCACCGCTGCCGGACGCGATCGGCACGCTGAGCGCCGACGACGCGGTGAGCCCGACCGCCATCGACGTCGTGTAGACCGCCGTGACCTGCCCGACGCGGGCGGGGAAGTGCAGCTTCACCAGCGACGGCATCAGGACGTTGGCGGTGGCAGCGCCGGCGAGCGCGGTGAAGGAGAGGACGAGGAACAGCCAGCCCTGGTGGACGTGCCCGCGGGCCCACAGGCACCCGGTGAGCAGCAGCAGGCCGATCAGGGCGACCCGGTGCAGCCCGATCCAGGACGCCAGCCTCGGTGCGGCCCCGCCGACCACGGCGAAGCAGATCACCGGCAGCGTGGTGAGGATCCCGGCCTCCGTGCTACCGAGTGGGACGCCGGCCCGGATCTCCTCGAGCAGCGGGCCGACGCTGGACGCGGCCGGACGCAGGTTGAACGCGAGGACCACGATCCCGAGGACGACGAGCAGGCGCTGGAGGCGGCTGTCCTGGGCGGCGTCGGCGGAGGTGGCTGTCACGGAGTCATGGAACACCAGGCGTCGGATGTCCATTCCGGCGGGTTCACCTGCCGTACGTCGCCCGCCGCACCAGCACCTCGAACCGGACCGCGGTCGGCGCCGCCCCCTCCGTTGGTCGGTGGGCCCCGGCGTCCCGCAGCCCGGATCAGGCGATCAGTCCGGGGGTCTGGGCGACCGCGGCCTCGAAGCGGCGCTGCACGTCGGCCCAGTTGACGATGTTCCACCACTGCTGGACGAAGGTGGCCTTGTCGTTGCGGTACTGCAGGTAGTAGGTGTGCTCCCACATGTCGAGCATGAGCAGCGGGACCATGCAGATCGGCACGTTCCCCTGGTGGTCGAAGTGCTGGATGATGTAGGGCCGCTGGGCCAGCGTGTCCCAGGTGAGGACCGACCAGCCGGAGCCCTGGACGCCCAGCGCGTTGGCCTGGAAGTGGGCGCGGAACCTGTCGAAGCCACCGAAGTGCTCCTCGATCGCCTGCGCCAGCTCGCCGGTCGGCTTGTCGCCGCCGTCGGGTGACATGTTGGGCCAGAACACGGAGTGGTTGACGTGGCCGCCGAGGTGGAACGCCAGGTTCTTCTCGAGCGTCGAGAGGCTGCCGAAGGACTCCTGCTCGCGTGCCTCCGCGAGCTGCTCGACGGCGGTGTTGATGCCGGTGACGTAGGCGTTGTGGTGCTTGCCGTGGTGCAGCTCCATGATCTCGCCCGAGATGTAGGGCTCCAGGGCGGCGTAGTCGTAGGGCAGGTCGGGCAGCGCATAGACGGACATGTCGCAAGCCTTTCGCTATTGCAAGTTATTTGCAACAATCGGACCGGGACTTGCTACCCCTGCGGGGCGTCCCCCACCACTCGCCCGGGCGGGCACGAGGTGGGGGCGCCCCGCGTCCGTCCAGAACCCCCGGAGCGGCCGGGAGCGCCCGTGCTAGCGTCCGCCCTGCCAGTCGTGCTCACGAGCATCGTGAGTCAGGGAACCCGGTGGAAGTCCGGGACTGACGCGCAGCGGTGAGGGTGACGGGCGGGGCAGCACGCCACTGGCGACGCACGGCAGACACTCGGCCGGCGTTGCTGGGAAGGCGCTCCGTCCGGTCGATCCCGAGTCCGAAGACCTGCTGGCCGTGGATCCTCCAGGGTCCGCGTCACCCACCCACACAGGCTTCGCGCAAGAGCCTCGGACCGAAAGAGTGACCGTGACGTTCCGTCGTACCCGCTTCCTGGCTGCCCTCGCCGCACTCCCCCTGCTCCTCACCGCCTGTGCCGGCGCCCCCGAGGCACGGGAGAGGATCGCCACCGCCGCCGGCTTCCCCGTCGAGGCGAGCGGTTGCGGCTTCACTGCCACCGTCGCCGCGCCGCCCGAGCGCGCGGTCACCATGAACCAGGGCGCCACCGAGGTGATGCTGGCGCTCGACCTGTCCGACCGGATGGTGGGGACGGCGTACCTCGACGACGCGGTGCCGGAGAAGTGGCAGGAGACGTACGACGCGGTGCCGGTGCTGTCGAAGGAGTACCCCGACCACGAGACACTGCTCGCCGCGAAGCCCGACTTCGTCTACGGCTCCTACGCCAGCGCGTTCGCCGCCGAGTCGGCCGGGACGCAGGACGAGCTCGCGGACCTCGGGATCGGCTCCTTCCTGTCCCTGTTCGGCTGCGGCGACAACCGGCCGAGCGCCGACGTCTCGTTCGACTCGGTCTGGGACGAGATCGAGACGGTCGCCGACGTCTTCGGCGTTCCCGAGCGGGCCGCCGCCCTCGAGAGGGAGCAGCAGGGACAGCTCGACGAGCTGGCCGCGACGAAGCCGGGCGCCGGCCTGGACGTGTTCTGGTACGACTCCGGCGACAAGACGGCGTTCGCCGGCACCGGCGACGGCGGCCCACAGCTGATCCTCGATGCCGTCGGCGCGACCAACGTCTTCGCCGACGTCGAGGGCGGCTGGGCCGACGTCAGCTGGGAGGAGGTCGTCGCGGCCGACCCCGACGTGATCGTGGTGGCCGACGCGGGCTGGTCGAGCGCCGAGGAGAAGATCGCGCTGCTCGAGAAGGACCCGGTGCTCAAGAGCCTGCGGGCCGTCCAGGCGGAGGCGTACGTCGTGCTGCCCTTCTCCGAGACCACGCCCGGCGTCCGGCTCGCCGACGGTGCGGTGTCGGTCGGCACGCAGCTCGCCGAGCTCGGCTGATGCTGCGGCCGGTCCGTCCCGCGCGGAGCCGGCCGGGCGCCGGCCTCGTGGTGGGCACCGCGCTGGCCGCGCTGCTCGCGGTGTCCGTCGTCGTCGCCGTCGGCATCGGCTCGGTCCACGTCCCGTCCGGCGACGTCGTCGACGTCGTGCTCGCTCGGCTGGGGCTCCCGGTGGACGGCGTGACGGTGATCGATGACCGGATCGTGTGGCAGCTGCGCCTGCCCCGGGTCGTCGGCGCCGCCGCCACCGGGGCCGGGCTCGCGATCGCCGGCGCGGTGCTCCAGTCACTGACCCGCAACGACCTGGCCGACCCGTACCTGCTGGGCATCTCCGGCGGCGCGACGGTCGGCGCGGTCAGCGTGATCGTGCTCGGCGTGAGCGTGGCCGGACTGGCAGGAGGTGCCGCGCTCGGCGCCGGCGCCTTCGTCGGCGCCCTGCTGGCACTGGCGCTGGTGCTCGTGCTGGCGACCGGCCGCACGGGCGACCTGCCGCCCCCACGCACCGTGCTGGCCGGTGTCGCGATCGGGCAGATCTGCGCGGCGTACACGTCCTTCGTCGTGATGGTCAGCGGCGACCACGACTCCGCCCGCCGCGTGCTCGCCTGGACGATGGGCTCACTCGCCGGCGTCCGCTGGCAGAGCGCGACCCTCCTGCTCGTGGTCGCCGTCCTCGCGCTGGTCGCGATCCTCGCTTGCTCCTCGGACCTGGACGCCTTCGCGTTCGGCGACGCCGCGGCATCGTCGCTGGGTGTCTCGGTGCGGCGCGCGCGCTGGCTGCTGATGGTCGGTACCGCGCTGCTGACCGCCTGCCTGGTGGCCCACACGGGTGCGATCGGCTTCGTGGGACTGGTCGTCCCGCACGTCGTACGGCTGGTCGTGGGGCCGCTGCACCGCCGGCTGCTGCCGCTCAGCGCGCTCGCGGGTGCCGTGCTCCTGATCTGGGCAGACACCGCGGCCCGCTCACTGCTCGACGGCCAGGAGATCCCGATCGGCGTGGTGACGGCGGTCCTCGGCGCACCACTGTTCGCCTACCTGCTGCGCCGGGAGTCGAGGTCGCAGTGAGCCTGCGCGCCGAGGACCTGACCTGGGGTGTCGCCGGCCAGACGATCGTCCACGACGTCGACCTCGACTGCCCCGAGGGCACCGTGACGGGTCTGCTCGGACCCAACGGATCGGGGAAGACCTCGCTGCTGCACGTGCTGGCCGGCCTGCGCCGACCAGGCGGCGGCACGGTCGAGCTCGCCGGCGAGGACGTCCACCGGATGCCGGCCCGCTCCCGTGCCCGGCGGATCGCCTTCCTCGAACAGCACGCCTCGACGAGGCTGCCACTCACCGCCCGTCAGGTGGTCGAGCTGGGCCGGATCCCGCACCGCGGCCGGTGGCCGGCGGCACGCGACGAGGGCGCAGCCGAGATCGCGGCGGCGATGCGGCTCGGTGGGGTGGCGCACCTGGCCGAGCGCACCTGGTCCACGCTCTCCGGCGGCGAGCGGCAGCGGGTCCAGCTGGCGCGGGCCCTCACCCAGCGACCCGACCTGCTCGTCCTCGACGAGCCGACCAACCACCTCGACCTGGCCCACCAGATCGACCTGCTCGCCACCGTCCGGGCGCTCGGCCTGACGACCATCGCAGCCCTGCACGACCTCGACCTGGCCGCGGCGTTCTGTGACCGTCTGATCGTGCTGCGCGAGGGCCGGGTGGTGGCCGCGGGGCCGCCGGCCGACGTACTGACCGCGGAGCTGGTCCGCGACGTGTACGGCGTCGAGACCACCGTCGCGCGCCACGACCACTCGGGCCGGCTGCACGTGGTCTGGCACGACCCGCGGGCGGCCCGCGTCAGGGTGCCGTGACCTGAGCAAGCACGTCGGGGTCGGTCCAGGTGTCGACGCCGACGATCCGGCCCTCGGCCACGGTGAACGCCATGACGCTGAACAGCTCGTCGTGCAGCGTGATGACGACGCCCGCTCGCCCGTTGACGAGCACCGGGTGCACGAGCCGGTCGGGGTGGGCGAACATGAGGGCGTTGCGGGCGATCGTCTCGGCGCCCTCGTAGGTCACGACGCCGCCGCGCAGTGCACCCAGGTCGGAGTGCAGCACCGCATCGGGGGCGAGGACGCCGAGCAGCCGCTCGAAGTCGCCGGCGTGTGCCGCGGCGAAGAACGCGTCGACCACCTCGCGCTGGCGCGACGGGCTGTCCGGGCGGACGGTGTCGGTGCCGCGGACCCGGCGCCGGGCGCGGCTGGCGAGCTGGCGGGTCGCGGCGGGGGTGCGCTCGACGATCGGCGCGATCTCCTCGAACGGGACGCCGAACAGGTCGTGGAGCACGAACGCGATCCGCTCCGCCGGGGCCAGCTGGTCGAGCACCACCAGCAGCGCCAGCCCGACCGAGTCGGCGAGCAGGGCCTGCTCCTCGGGCAGCGCGCCGTCGTACGGCGTCACGACGGGATCGGGCAACCGCTCGACCCGCTCCTCGAGGGAGTCCTCGCGACGGGTCGCGCGGAAGCGCAGGGTGTTGAGCGCGATCCGGCCGACGACGGTGGTGAGCCAGCCGCCGAGGTTGTCGATCTCGGCGGCGTCGGTGCGGTGCAGTCGCAGCCAGGCCTCCTGGACCGCGTCCTCGGCCTCGGTGGCCGAGCCGAGCACGCGGTGGGCGACCGTGAGCAGGTGACGGCGGTGCTGCTCGAAGGCCGCGGCCAGGGTGACGTCGTCGTTCACGGATGGTCCTCTCCTCAGGGGTCGTCTCTCTGACCCCGAGCGGGCCGTGGATGTGACAGCCCCGATCTTTTCGCAGTCTCTCGCGGATCCCGGTCACACTCGGCCGCCGCCGCGGGTCAGGGAGGCGAACAACCCACCACGATCCGAGGAGAACACGATGACCACCATCGAGCCCCGCATGGCCAACCCCGCCCAGGTCCTTCCCGACGCCTTCAAGGGCATCGGCAGCCTGCTGACCGCCGTCGCCAAGGGCGGCGTCCCGACCTCCACCCTGGAGCTGGTCGCCCTGCGTGCCAGCCAGCTCAACGGCTGCAGCGCCTGCGTCCAGGGCCACCTCGACGCGCTCCAGGGCGCCGGCGAGTCCGTGGACCGCATCGTCGGCGTCGCGGCCTGGGGCGAGTCGCCGTACTTCGACGAGGCCGAGCGCGCCGCCCTCGCCCTCACCGACGCCCTCACCCGGCTCGCCGACAGCCACGACCCGGTGCCGGACGAGCTGTGGCGCGAGGTGACCAAGCACTACGACGAGAAGCAGGTCTCCGCACTGCTGCTGCAGATCGCGACGCTCAACCTGTTCAACCGGGTCAACGTCGCGGTCCGCGAGCGGGCGGACGCGCCGAGCTGGAAGCAGGCCGGCTGAGCAGGCTCAGCCGAGGTCGGGCGGCACCGTCTCCGTGAGCCGGGGATCGGGGTCGCCCGACGCCATGCCCAGCGCCCCCGCCACGACGCGGCCGAGGGTGAGCAGGTCGCCGGGCTTGCGCTTGTCGAGCCCGGCGACCAGCTGCTTGAGGATGGTCAGCTGGTCGAAGTAGATCCGCTCCGCGACGAGGTTCTCGTCCTCGTCGAAGACGAAGTACGCCGTCATCCGGGTCCGGTGCGCGGACCCGGTCGGCGGCATCCTCCCGAGCGGGCCGAGGTGGGTTCCCGTCAGCCAGAACTCCACGACCACAGCGTCGTGGGTGTGCCGCAGCGCGATGATCTCGTGGTCCTGGTCCGGAAAGGCGACCCGCGTGTCGTGGTAGTAGCCGCGCACCTCGTCGTCGCCGTCGTGGACCGTCATCGACGCGATCAGCTCGTAGTGCGGGTGCGGGAAGGTCGACAGGGTCGCGTCCCAGTCCTGGCGCACCTCGTCGTGGAAGTGGTCGAGCACCAGCTTCTCGCGGGCCTCGAGGACCTCGACGGGCGGCAGCGTGAAGCGGGACATCGGCGACTCCTGGCAGTGGGTGGGGTTCGCGACCGTACTCCCTCTCGGGCGGGCGGATCCCCTTACGGAGCCGTGAAGAACCGGTTCGACCCGTCGCGTTCCCGACCTCCCGCTGGGACGGTGGCCCCATGGCAGACGTCGCACAGGTGGCAGTGATCGGTGGGACCGGCTTCTACGACCTCCTCGGAGCCGGATCCAGCCGACACATCGACACGCCGTACGGCGAACCCTCGGCACCGGTCTCGATCGGCGAGGTCGGGGGACGGCAGGTGGCGTTCCTGCCCCGGCACGGCCGCGACCACGAATACCCGCCGCACCTGATCAACTACCGGGCGAACCTGTGGGCGCTGGCGTCGCTGGGCGTGCGGCAGGTGATCGCGCCGTGTGCGGTCGGCGGCCTCGGCGCGACCGTGTCGCCCGGGGACCTCGTCGTCCCCGACCAGCTCGTCGACCGCACCAGCGGTCGCGTGCAGACCTTCGTCGACACCGGCGCGGTGCACGTGCCCTTCGCCGACCCGTACTGTCCCGGGGTCGGCGCCGCCCTGGCCGCCGCGGACCCGGCGGTCCGCCAGGGCGGCACGATGGTCGTGGTGGACGGGCCACGGTTCTCGACCCGGGCCGAGTCACAGTGGTTCGCGGCCGCCGGCTGGAGCCTGGTCAACATGACCGGGCACCCCGAAGCCGTCCTGGCCCGCGAGCTGCGGCTCTGCTACTCGGCACTGGCTCTCGTCACCGACCTGGACGCGGGGACCGCGACCGGGGACGGGGTCGGCCAGGAGGAGGTGTTCGCGCTGTTCCGCGCCAACCTGGACCGCCTGGGTGCGCTGCTCGACCGCGCCGTGGCCGGGCTGCCGGACCCGGAGGGCTGCAGGTGCTCGACGTGGGCCGACGGGATCGAGCTCACCTACTGATGCGGGTCCTGCTGACCGGCTCGGCCGGGTTCATCGGCTCGGCCGTCGCCCGTGCCCTCGCCGAGCGTGGCCATGAGGTGGTCGGAGTCGACCTGCTGCTGCCCCAGGCCCACGGCGAGACCAGCCCGAGGCCGGGAACGCATCGCCTCGACGTCCGCGACGCCCTCGCGTGGAGCGAGCTGCTGACGGGCATCGACGTCGTGTGCCACCAGGCCGCCGTCGTCGGAGCCGGCGTCACGGTGAGCGACCTGCCGCTCTACGCCGGTCACAACGATCTCGGGACCGCGGCGCTGCTCGCGGCGATGCACGCGGCGGGCGTACGACGACTCGTGCTCGCCTCCTCGATGGTGGTCTACGGAGAGGGACGCTATGTGTGCCCCGAGCACGGCGAGCAGCGGCCCGGCGCCCGCCCCGCTGCGGCGCTGGAGGCCGGGGTCTTCGAGAATGCCTGCCCCAGCTGCCGCCAGCCACTCGGCTGGGCGAGCGTTCCCGAGGACGCGCCCCTCGACCCGCGCAGCGCCTACGCCGCCAGCAAGGTCGCGCAGGAGCACTACGCGTCAGCCTGGGCACGCGCGACCGGCGCAGCCGTGACGGCGCTGCGCTACCACAACGTCTACGGCCCGGGCATGCCGCGGGACACGCCGTACGCCGGGGTGGCCGCGATCTTCCGGTCCTCGCTCGAACGCGGCGAGGCGCCCCGGGTGTTCGAGGACGGTGGCCAGGTGCGCGACTTCGTGCACGTCGACGACGCGGCCACCGCCAACCTCCGTGCCGTCGAGCTCGCGGACCCGGTCGCCTTCACGGCGTACAACATCTGCTCGGGGACCCCGGTGACGATCGGCGAGGTCGCCTCCCTGCTGGCCGGCGCTGTCCGCGGTCCGGTCCCCGTGGTCACCGGGCAGTACCGTCTCGGCGACGTCCGGCACGTGGTCGCCTCACCGGACCGGGCGCGGATCGGGCTCGGGTTCTCCGCGACCATCACTCCGGCCCGTGGGATCCCGGCCTTCGCGACCGCCCCGCTGCGGGGATAGGGCTCTCCCAGGTCACCAGAAGGTGGCGACCAGGTGCTCGACGAGCAGCGCGGTCGCCACCTGCAGCGCCAGGCCCCACCGCAGCCACCGGTCGGGCAGGGCGGCGACCGACAGGGTCAGCCAGGGCACGAACGGCAGCCAGATCCGCTCCACCTCCGCCTTGCTCATCATCGAGATGCTGGCCAGCGTGATCGCCGTGACGGCGGCCAGTGTGATCGCTCGGGATGCTCGCGGCAGGTCCGGCGCGCGGGCCAGACCGGCGCTGACGAGCGGACCTGCCGTGGCGAGCAGCACCGCGACGTTCCCCCACACCCAGTACGACGCCGGCCGCTGCGTCGCGATCCCAGCCCAATAGCGATCCACCAGCACCGGGAACGCCTCCCACCACGCGAATCCCGCCACCGCGAAGCCGAGCACCACCGCTGCCGCCGCGAGGGCACACGGCACCAACGGCCGCCAGCTGCGCCGGCCGGCGAGCAGGCCGAGGGCGACGACACCGAAGACCGGCAGCCCGTAGGACATCATGACCAGGCAGCCGAAGAGCAGCCCGGAGGACAGGGCCCATGCGACGGCCCACCTGGTGGGGCGGGTGGCGAGCGCGAGGCACACCATCGCCCAAGCCGCCACCGCCGCCATGACGGCATCCGCTGACACCGCCATCGTGACGGCAGCCGGGGTGAGGACGACGAACGGGGCTACCCGTCGGGCCGTCGTCTCCTCGCCGAGGATGCGCAGTGTCAGCAGCACCGCCGGTGCGATCGAGGCCGCCACCGCCGTCACGACGACCCCGGCAGCGAGGTCGCCCCCGAGGCCGATGCGATCCAGACCGACGAAGAACAGCACCATCCCGGGCGGATGACCGGCGACGTGCACGGGCCAGTGGTCAGGGGCGTCGAGCGGGATCCGGGCGACGTACGTGTGCAGGAGGGCGCCGATGTCTGTGACCGAGCGCGCGGTGCGCAGGTACTCGCTGCGGTGCCCGAGGACCCGCGACAGGCCGTCGGTGCCGTCGACCGTTGCGAGGGCGAGCAGCCAGCACAGCGCCCCTGCGTACGACGCCAGCAGGAGAGCGCCGTTGCCGAGCCGCCGGGCCAGTGCGGGCCCGTACCCGATGCCGAGGACGGCGAGCAGCAGGGCCGGCGCGGTGCCCGGCCCCAGCCGCGGCATCCACTCGCCGTGCCAGGGCGGCAGGGTCCGGCTCATCGGGTAGCGGGCGGAGCGGGCGTGGACGTCCCAGCCGGTCGACAGCGGCACCAGGATCGCCGCCGCGATCAGGCCCAGTGCGCCGGCGAGCGCCAGCCATGGGAGCGCCGAGCGCACATGAGAGCCCATGTCCGCACCGTAGGACGTACGACGGCCGCGACCGGCGCGAGCGGCGGCGGCGTCACGGATTCGTAAGCACCGAGCCCGGTCGGAGTGGCATCGGCCCACCTAGCGTTCATCGCATGAGGCACGTCCCGATCGCAGACGGCGTGTGCGACCTCGTACTGCCCTGCCGGGACGAGGCTCCTGCGCTGGCCGTCCTCCTGCCGAAGGTGCCCGCGCAGCTGCACGTGATCGTCGTCGACAACGGCTCGTCCGACGCCACGGCCGACGTCGCGGCCCGGCTCGGTGCGAGCGTCGTGCACGAGGACGAGCCCGGCTACGGCGCCGCCGTCGCGGCGGGGCTGGCGGCCGCGACCCGGCCGGTCGTGGCGTTCATGGACGGCGACGGTTCCTTCGACCCGGCCGACCTGGCGGCTCTCGTCGACGACGTCGCCGCGGGCCGCGCGGACCTCGCGGCGGGTCGCCGGCGACCCGTCGCCGCCGGCACCTGGCCCTGGCACGCCCGCGCCGGCAACGCGCTCGCGGTCCGCCTGCTGCACCGCCGCGTCGGCCTCCCGCTGAGCGACCTCGCCGCGATGCGGGCATGCCGTCGCGAGGCCCTGCTGGCGCTGGGCGTGCACGACCGCAGGTTCGGCTATCCGGTGGAGATGTTGCGCCGGGCGGCCGCCGCGGGGTGGACGTTCAGCGAGCACGACGTCGCCTACCACCCCCGGGCGGCGGGCACCCGCTCCAAGGTGTCGGGGTCGGTGCGTGGCACCCTGCGGACCGCTCGCGACTTCACGCGGGCGCTGTCATGAGTGCCGGGGTGAGGATCCTGGTGACCGCGAAGGCGCCCGTGCCCGGGCTGGTGAAGACGCGTCTCGCGCGCGATGTCGGCGACCGCACCGCGGCCGGACTCGCCGCAGCGGCGCTGCTCGACACGATCGACACCTGCGTCGCCGCGGTCGGAGCCGCCTCCTGCCACCTCGCCCTCGCCGGCGACCTGGCCGCGGCCGTGCGCGGAGAGGAGATCTCCTCCGCCCTCGCGCGGTGGACGGTTCGGGCCCAGCGGGGTCGCACCTTCGCGGACCGGCTGGCGACGGCCCACGCCGCGACGCCGGGGCCGGTGCTCCAGATCGGCATGGACACGCCCCAGGTGACGCCGGCCGACCTGACGGCCGCGGCCGATCTCCTCGAGGCGCACGACGCCGTGGTCGGGCCGGCGTACGACGGGGGCTGGTGGCTGCTGGGCCTCCAGGACCCGACCCTGGCCGCGCGCCTGCGCACGGTGCCGATGTCGCAGCCGGACACCTGCGCGCGCACGATCGCCGCACTCGCCTCGGGAGTCGTGACGACGCGCACCCTGCGCGACGTCGACACGATCGCCGACGCCGCAGTGGTGGCCCGGACCGCACCCCGGTCGCGGTTCGCGAGGTCGTGGCAGACCCGCGAGGTGCCCTGATGCAGGCCGAGTCGTCCTTCGCCGACACCTTCGCAGCGGCGCTGCGCAGCGGCGACTGCACGGTCATCGGCCTGCACCCGGAACCGACCGTCGTACCGGTGGGTGAGTGGACCGCGCCGGCCGGGCCGCTCGACCTCGCGATCCTCGACCTCTGCGACGGACCGACCCTGGACATCGGGTGCGGCCCCGGTCGGATGGCCACGGCACTGGCCGAGCGCGGACAGATCGTGCTGGGCATCGACGTCGTGGCCGAGGCCGTGCAGCAGACCAACCGGCGAGGAGCCTCGGCCCTGCTGCGCGACGTGTTCGCGAACGTCCCGGCCGAGGGACGGTGGTCCACGGTGCTGCTCGCGGACGGGAACGTCGGCATCGGTGGGGATCCGGTCGCCCTGCTCGTCCGCGTCGCGCAGCTGCTCGCCCCTGTCGGGAGCGTGGTCGTCGACCTCGCCGAGCCCGGGATCCCGGCCCGTGTCGTCTGGGCGAGCCTCGCCTCGGGGTCGACGCGCAGCCGACCGTTCCGGTGGGCCGTGGTCGGCGTCGACGACATCGCCGACCTCGCTGCCCGCGCCGGCCTGACGGTCCGCACGGTGGAGTGCCTCGGGTCACGCTGGTACGCCGTCCTCGGGAAGGGACGCCGATGAGGCCGACCGCACCGTCCTTCCACTCCCGCCTGCGCAGCGCCGCCGTCGCTGCCCGAGTGGGCACCTGGCTGGGCGTCTGCTTCTCCATCGCCTTCGCCACCGGGCTGGTCAGCCACTACGCCCAGGCCGGGCACCAGCCGATCCCCTTCCCGACCGCTCCCAGCTGGGGCTACCGGGTCACCCAGGGTCTGCACGTGACGTCGGGAACGATGGCAGTGCCGCTGCTGCTCGTGAAGCTCTGGGCCGTCTACCCCCGCCTGTTCGAGCTCCGACTTCCGGCCGGGCGCTCTCGGGCCGAACTGGCCGCGCTGGGCCGACACGCCGTCGAGAAGGCGTCGATCGGCATCCTGGTCGCGGCCGCGATCTTCCAGCTGGCCACGGGGCTCGCGAACACCGCCCAGTGGTACCCGTGGCCGTTCTCCTTCCGGCACGTGCACTACGCCGTCGCCTGGCTGGCGATCGGCGCGCTGGTCGTGCACATCGGGGTGAAGCTGCCGGTCATCAGCGGCGTGCTCGCCCGGCCCGTCGACGACACGCTGTTCGACCGGCCGGAGGCGACACAGCCGGGCGCGCTCAGCCGTCGGGCCCTGCTGCGGACCACCTGGCTCGCGGCCGGAGCAGCGGCCCTGCTGACCGCCGGCGCGGCGGTCCCGGCGCTGCGGAAGGTGTCGCTGTTCGCCGTGCGCTCCGGAGACGGGCCCCAAGGCATCCCCGTCAACCGGTCCGCACGCGCCGCGGGGGTGACCGCGGACGACGTGGGTCCGGCGTACCGACTGACCGTCGTGCACGGCGATCGCACGCTCACCTTGACCCTCGCCGACCTGCAGGCGCTGCGGCAACGCACCCGCGACCTCCCCATCGCCTGCGTCGAGGGCTGGAGCGCGTCGGGACGGTGGACCGGGGTACCGCTCCGCGACCTGCTCGACCAGGTCGGAGCACCGCAGGGCGCCGACGTGCGGGTGATGTCCCTGCAACGCCGCGGTGGCTGGGCGACCAGCCTCCTGCCCGCCAACTTCGCGACCCACCCCGACACGCTGCTGGCCCTCGGGCTCGACGGCGACCCGCTCGACCTCGACCACGGCTACCCGGCCCGGCTGATCGCGCCCGACCGTCCCGGCGTGCTGCAGACCAAGTGGGTCACCCGGATCGAGGTGCGGGCATGAGGCGTCTGCTGGTCGCCGTCGGCGTCGCAGCGATCGGGTACGGCGGATGGCTCGTCCTCACCACCGTGCCGCCCCATCGCTGGTTCGCGGTCGTGCTGTGGCTGGTCGCCGGCGTCGTGGTGCACGACGCGGTGATCGCTCCCGTGAGCCTTGCCGCCGGCTGGGCGCTCGACCGCTGGGGCGTCGCGTCCGCGGGCCGCCGGGCCGCGCGGGACGCGATCGGAACGGGCCTGCTGCTGGTCGGCTCCCTCACGCTGGTGGCGGTCCCCGTGCTCGGCGGGTGGGGTCGACGGCCCGACAACCCGACCCTCCTCGACCGTGACTACGTCGGCGGATGGCTGGGCGTCGTCGCGCTGGTGGTCGTGGGGCTCGGCGCACGGTCGCTGGTGGTCCTAGGCTCGAGGAGAACGGCCGCAGGGGGTGATCATGGCGCGGGTGCTGGTGGTGGACGATGACCCCACGGTGCGCGAGGTCGTGTCGAGCTACATCCGCGCGCACGACCACGAGGTGGTGGAGGCCGGTGACGGCGAGAGCGCGCTGCAGACGATGGCGCGACGACCGGCCGACCTGGTCGTGCTCGACCTGATGCTGCCCGGCATCGACGGGCTCGAGGTCTGCCGCCGGCTCCGCGCGGTGCGGAGCGTCCCGATCATCATGCTCACCGCGCTCGGTGGTGAGCTGGACCGCGTCGCCGGCCTCGAGCTCGGCGCGGACGACTACGTCAGCAAGCCGTTCTCGGCGCGGGAGCTCGCGCTCCGCGTCGAGTCCGTGCTGCGCCGCAGCTCCGCCTCGGCCCCGGGACTGCCTGACCGACTGGTCGACGGCGACCTCGTCATCGACCACCCGCGACGGTCAGCGGTGCTGCGCGGCGAGGGCCTGACCCTGACCGGGCGGGAGTACGACCTGTTGCGCTACCTGGTCGCGCACCCGGGAGTGACCTTCTCCCGCGACGACCTGCTCGAGAACGTGTGGGGGTGGTCGATCGGTGACCGGTCGACCGTCACCGTGCACGTGCGCCGGCTGCGCGAGAAGGTCGAGGCCGAGCCCTCCCACCCCGCCCGCCTCGTCACCGTGTGGGGTGTGGGCTACCTGTGGGAGCCGGCTGCGGCAGCGGCGCTCGGAGCGATGCGGGACGGGGCGGGCTCATGACCGGAACCGCGTTGGGACAGGTGATCCTGGTCGCCGCCGGCTGCGCGCTGCTGGTCGGGCTGGCCGGACTCGCGACCAGCTGGCTCACCCGGACGCGGTCCCTGCGCTGGCACCTCGCCGTGCTCGTCCTGGTGGCCGTGATCGCGCCGTACGCCGGTCTGCTCGCGCTGACCCGGCTGATGTTCCTGTCCCAGCACGACCTCACCGTGGCGACGTACGCCGGCGGTGCCGCCGCGGTGGTCACGGGACTGGTCGCCTACGGCATCGGTATCGCCGTGGACCGCTGGGCCTCGCGCGTGGGCCGCCACGTCCGGGCGCTCGGGTCCGGGAGCGACGCCGACATCGGGCAGCCGGCCGGACCGGCCGAGTTCCGGCAGCTGACCGAGGCGCTCCTCGAGACCCGGGCCGACCTCGCCGCCTCCCGCGAGCGTGAGCAGCGCCTGGACCAGTCGCGCCGCGACCTCGTCTCCTGGGTGTCCCACGACCTGCGGACCCCGCTGGCCGGACTGCGTGCCATGGCCGAGGCCATCGAGGACGGCATGGCCCCGGATCCCGCGGTCTACCTGCGCAAGATCACCAGCAACGTCGACACCATGACGTTGATGGTCGACGACCTGTTCGAGCTGTCGAGGATCCACGCCGGCGCGCTGGTGCCCCGGCGTGAGTCCGTCGTGCTCCGTGACCTGGTGAGCGAGGCGCTCGCCGGCGCCGACCCCGTGGCCCGGACGCGTCGGGTACGCCTCGGGGGTGAGGTGGCCGACGAGATCCGGGTGAGCGCGGATGCCGCTGCGCTGTCGCGCGCGATCTCGAACCTGATCGTGAACGCCATCCGGCACACGCCGCCGGACGGGGCGGTCGAGGTCGTGGCCTCGGTCGTCGCCGGCGGCGTCGAGCTCTCCGTGACCGATGAGTGCGGCGGGATCCCCGACGCCGACATGACCTCGGTCTTCGACGTGGGCTGGCAGGGCTCGTCGGCGCGCAGCCCGTCCGACACGCACGCCGGCGCCCTGACCGGACGGGCTGGTCTGGGGCTGGCCATCGTCCGGGGGATCGTCGAGGCCCACGAGGGTGAGGTGTCGGTGGCGAACCTCGATCCGCAGACCGGCTGCAGGTTCTCGATCCGGCTCCCCGCCAGCTAGGTGCACCCGCGCACCGCGGTGGGCGTGACCAGGGTGACCCGCCGGTCCGTGGGTGCTGTTCGAGGGTTCTAGGGTCGGGCCTCATGAACCTCGTCGTGTGGATCGCCACCGGCCTGTTGGCCGCGCTGTTCCTGGTCTCGGGTACGTCGAAGCTGGCCCGGTCGAAGGAGCAGCTCGCCGCCGATCCGCGGATGGGCTGGGCCGAGTCGACGCCCGCCGCCCTGATCAAGCTGATCGGCGCGAGCGAGGTGCTCGGTGCCCTCGGCATGGTCCTGCCCGGCGCGCTCGAGGTCGCGACCGGCCTCGTCCCCGCCGCCGCCATCGGCCTGGCCGTGATCATGCTCGGCGGCATCGTCGTCCACGCCCGCCGCGGCGAGCCGCAGAGCATCGCGATGAACGTCGTCCTGCTCGCCCTGGCCGTCTTCGTCGCGGTCGAGCGGATCGGCCCGCAGGCCTTCTGATCACCCGGCAGGCGCCCGGAAGATCACGCTGACGTAGACGACCCCGCGCCCGTCACGCCACGCACCCACCGCCGCCTGGCGGTACGACGGCCGCACGATCACCTCGTGGTGCGACGGCGAGTCCATCCAGGCGCGGACCACGACGGCCGGGTCACCGAAGCCCTTGCCGCGCGCGATGATCTCGCCGACCCGGCGCCCGCCACAGTGGCCGAAGACCTTGCCCAGCCCGGGGTAGTGCACCATCTCGTCACGCACCGCCATCCTCCGCGACCGCGACTCGGCGAGGTCGTCGACGCAGTCGGAGGCGGTCAGCCCGTGCAGTCCGCGGCGTGCCCGGCGCCGGTCGATCGCCGCCAGCACGGCGGACTCGTAGGCGTCCCCCATCGGTCGCACCTGCCGGTCGGGGGCGTTCGCCGAGGCCTCCCGCGGGCCGGCGGCGACGAGCGCGCTCGTGACGACGAGCAGCGCGAGGACCGCGCGAACCGCGCGGGCGATGGCACGCATGGGGACACCTCCGAGTCGGTGTGGTCCCTCCACGCTGGTGCTTGACCACCGTCGGCGTCAACCGCGGCGTCCACGCTCGCGGCGACGGGATCAGGGCTTCATCGCGAGGATCTGGACGAGGTTGCCGCAGGTGTCGTCGAGCACGGCGACGTACGCGTTGCCGATGTCGGTGGGCGGCTGCGTGAACCGCACCCCCAGCGCCGTCAGCCGGGCGTGCTCGGCCTCGACGTCGTCGACGGCGAACTGGGCGAGCGGGATGCCGTCGGCGACCAGCGCGTCGCGGTACGGCTTGACCGCCGGGTGGCCGGACGGCTCGAGCAGCAGCTCCGGCCCGTCCGGGGCATCCGGCGAGACGACGGTGAGCCACGCGGCGTCGCCGAGCGGGATGTCGTGGCGGACCTGGAAGCCGAGGACCTCGGTGTAGAACTTCCGCGCAGCGGCCTGGTCGTCGACGAAGATGCTGGTCAGGTTGATCCTCATGGGGTGTCCTCCGGGTCGGTCGGGGTGGCGGCCCAGCGCTCGGCGATGGCCGCGAGCGGGGTGCGGTCGAAGTGGTGCAGCTTGGTGCGGCCCTGGCGCTCGGTGGTGACCAGGCCCGCCTCCTCGAGCACCGCGAGGTGCTGGGAGATCGCCTGCCGGCTGGACCCGATCCCGTGCCTCATGGCCAGGACCGTGCAGATCTCGAACAGCGACCGGCCGTCACGCTCGGCCAGGGCGTCGAGGATGAGGCGCCGGGTCTCGTCGTCGAGGGCCCGGAACACGTCGGCGGTCATGGCGCGACGATAGGCAAGTCATTGCTTGCATGTCAACGCCGGTCATCGGCGCAGCGCGACCGCCCGGACCCGGCCGCCGCGACCGGGGATCATCGTCACGTTGCGGTGGATCGGCCGTTCCGGCGCGGGATCGTCGAGGACCAGGTCGGCCCGCCGCACGATCTCGGGTACGACGATCCGCAGCTCCTCCATCGCCAGCGCAGCTCCGAGACAGCGGCGCGTCCCGCCACCGAACGGCAGCCACTCGTGCGTGCCCGGCCTGCGGCCACAGAACCGCTCGGGCGCGAACCGGAAGGGGTCCGGGTAGAGGTCGTCGCGGTGGTGGAGCAGCAGGATCCCCACCAGCAGGCGGCTGTCAGGCGGCACCACGACGTCCCCGAGCTGCCACGGCACCCGCACCCGCCGCCCGATCAGGGGAACGACGGGGCGCACCCGCATCGACTCGGTGATCGTCGCCTCGACGTACCCGTCCGGGTCCTCGCCCGAGCGCACCACGTCGCGCAGGCGGTCGTCGGCGGCCGGCGTCCGCAGCAGCCGCTCGAAGGTCCAGGCGATCGAGTTCGCCGTCGTCTCGTGGCCGGCGAGGACCAGGGTCAGCAGCTCGTTGCGCAGCTCGAGGTCGGTCAGCGGTGCGCCGTCCTCGTCGCGGACATCGAGCAGCAGGCCGAGGATGTCGTGCCGGGCGCCCGGCTCGTGGGCCGCGCGACGCGCCGCGATCACGTCGTACATCGCCGTGTCGAGGCGCCGCACGATCCACTTCTGCGGCCCGACCGACTCCTCGCGGTCGAGGTTGAGCAGCTCGGCGAGCTGGGCGAGCGGACCGACCGAGAGCCGCAGCGTCTGGCGTACGACGTGCCGCAGCCGCGCCTCCTCCGGCGCGGCCCGATGGTCGATGCCGAAGACGCCGCTCATGATCACGTCGAGCGTGATCGCCTGCGTGGTGGCGGCCAGCGGGAACGCCGTACCCGTGGTCCAGCGGTCGAGATGGCGCCGGGTCGCGGCCTCGATCTCCGCTCGGTAGCGGGCGATCGCGTCGCCGTGGAAGGACGGCATCATCAGCTTGCGGCGGCGCCGGTGCTGGTCGCCGACGGCGGTGAGCACCGACAGCCCGAGGATCGGGCGCACCGGCGACTCGCCCGCGAGCGAGGGCGCCACGTCGGGGTGGGCGGCGAACAGCGAGCGGACGTGCTCGGGGTGCCGGGTCACCACGACCGGTCGCGGGTCGAGCAGGCTGGCGAACGAGAACGCCTCGCCGAGGCCGGCGCCGGCGAAGAGCTCCCCGCCGAGGTCGGCGGTGATCCGCAGGCTCTGCCGCAGCCGGTTCGGGTGCCCGGTCGGTACGGCGGCCGGGCCGGTGGCGCCGGGCGCCAGCGGCCCCGCGGTCGAGGACTCCGGTGGGACGGGGTCGAGCGCGCCCCCGGTGGCGGGCCGTGCGTACCAGGGATCCGGACGGCCGCGGCGCATCAGTCCGTCCGCCCGGCCCAGTCCGCGCGCAGGATGCTGTAGGAGTAGCAGTCGTGGAAGGCGCCGGCGCGCCACTGGGCGCCGCGGACCGTGCCCTCGCGGGTGAAGCCCGCCTTCTCCAGGGCGCGCTGCTCGGCGAGGTTCTCCACGTCGGTGCTGGCCTCGACGCGGTTGACGTTGGTGTGCCGGAAGAACAGGTCGACCAACGCCCGCTGGGCCGCCGTCCCCGCGCCGCGGCCGCGCGCCTCCGGACGCAGCCCGATGCCGATCATCGGGTTACGCGACTCGGGCATCGGGCCCCACTGCTGCCAGATCCAGCTGACGCTGCCGAGCAGCAGGCCGTCGGTGTCGCAGACGGCCATCCCGCCGGGCTCGCGCAGCACCGGGGAGTAGGGCTCGGTGCGGGGCACCCGCGGCCCGAAGTCGTCGAACGGTGCCTCGCCGACCGCCAGCAGCGGCAGGTCCTCGGCCACGACGGGCCGCAGCACGACCTCCATCTCATCTCCTCCGGGTCGTCCGCCACAGCAGCACCGCCGCGACCACCTGCAGCACGCCGATCACCACCGCGAGCAGCCTCACGTGGTGGTCGACGAGCGCGCCCGCGACGGCACCGCCGACGAGGGCACCGATGCCCTGCACGGCGGCGAACACACCGTACGCCGTCGCCCGGCGCCCGGCCGGGACCAGATCGGCGACGTACGCCTTCACAGTGGAGTCCTGCACACCGGTCGCCGCACCCCACACCACGACGCCGGCGAGCACCAGCACGAGCTGGTCGGTGAAGACGCACAGCGGCACCGCTGCGACCAGGACGGGTACGACGAGCAGGACCCGCCCGCCCCAGCGGTCGAACATCCCGCCGGTCGCCAGCGCGGCCAGCGCCTCGACACCCATCGCGAGCGCGTAGACGAGCGGGACCGCGGCCGCGGCGACCAGGCCGGCCTCGACGAAGCGGTAGGACATGACACCGAAGGTCATCAGGCCGGCGGTGGTGAGCGCCGCCGACAGCGAGAACAGGTGGAAGGTGCGCGGCAGGTCGGCGCCGACCGCGGCCGCACGGACCTCGGCCCAGGCGCTGCGCGGCTTCCCTGCGGCCGGGAGGTCGGCGGCGTCCGGGTCGGCCCGGGTCGCGATCGGCGCCCGGCGACGCAGCTGGGCGAGCAGCAACATCGCCAGCGCACCGGGGACCGCGAGCACCGCGAAGCCGGGCCACAGCAGCCCGGTGAGGGCGGCGATCCCGGCCAGCAGCAGCGGTCCGGTGAATGCGCCGACCTGGTCGAGCGCCTTGTGGACCGCGAACCCCTTCCCGCGCCCGGTCGAGGTCGCCATCCGCGCCAGGAGCGCGGACTTGGCCGGGCTGCGGACCGCCTTGCCGGTGCGCTCGAGCACGATCAGCGTCGCGGCGACCGCGAGCCCGGCGCTCCCGAGGAACGGCGTGACGGCCAGCAGCGGCACACAGACCGCGGTCATGGCGTACCCGACGACGGTCAGCCGCCAGTGCCGGTTGCTCCGGTCCGCCCACGGCCCGGTGACCAGGCGGAACATCAGTGCCACCGCCTCGCCGGCGCCGGTGACCAGGCCGACCGTCAGCGCCGACGCACCGAGGCTGCCGAGGAACGGGCCCGCCATGGCCCGCATGCCCTCGTAGACCATGTCGGCCGCGAGGCTGACCAGCCCGAACGCGAAGACGGTGCGCCAGGGCGTCCAGACGGGGCGATCCCGCAGGGTGGACCTCACCCTCAGATCCAACCAGCCCCACTGGCGATCAGCACGAGGCCGAAGAGCGCGAAGAGCGCGGCGGCGCCGTACGTGATGACCTTCTCGGGCAGCTGCCTGCCGAGGACCGCACCGACGCCGATGGCCAGCGCGTCCGCCGCGACCATGCCGAGGGTCGAGCCGAGCCAGGTGCCGAACCAGCCCTCCTGGGTGGCGAGGGTGATCGTCGCCAGCATGGTCTTGTCGCCCAGCTCGGCGAGGAAGAAGAACACGGCGACGACGAGGACGGCGCGGCCGGTGGCGCTGGCGGCCTTGCGCTCGTCGTCCTCGGTCAGCTCGTCGCCGCGCAGCGTCCACAGCGCGAAGCCGAGGAACGCGATGCCCGCGCACACCTCGATCGTGCCCTGGTAGTCGGCGAACGCGTCACCGATCGCGTAGCCGATGCCGACCGACACGAGGTGCACGACGGCGGTCGCGGCGGTCAGGCCGATCAGCACGTCGCGGGCGCGGTAGCGGGTGGCGAAGGTCATCGCCATGAGCTGGCTCTTGTCGCCGAGCTCGGCCACGAAGATCACCGCGGTGCTCAACAAGAACGCGTACATCAGGTTTCCTCTCCGGCACCCGGCCGAGGATCCCGTCGCGATGACGTGCCTTCGACCAGGCACGTCCGTTTCACAACAGGTCGCACAACTGGTCGAAAGTCTCGTCCGCCACCTTTCGGTGGCCTGCTGTGCCGGGCCCGCACGCGGTCCAGTGTGTCGACACAGCCGTTGAGGACTACTCCCCTTCGTGCCTCCAGCCTAAGGGGGCGCCGGGCCGCCCGACGAATCCGGCTCGCCGTCGGAGCCCTGTCGGAGCCCTGTCGGAGCCCTGTCAGGCGGCTGTCGGGTGGGTGGCGGGCGGGTGGCGGGTGCCTGTCGTGGTCCCCGGCCGCGCGGTCGACCACGGTTGAATCTCCACGACCGACGCACGAAAGGCGATCGAGATGAACGAACCGAGGATCCGGGACCTCCGCACCGCACGAGGCTGGAGCCAGGAGCGGCTGGCCGAGGCGAGCGGGGTCGCCGTACGCACCATCCAGCGGCTCGAGGCCGGCAACGACGCGAGCCTCGAGACGCTCTCGCTCGTCGCGACCGCGCTCGAGGTGAGTGTGCGGGACCTGTTCGCGTCGGTGGAGAGCGACCGGCTCGGCATCGCCGTCGACGGCCTCGACCAGCGCATCGCCGACGAGCGGGCCGCCCGGGCGAGGGCCGAGCGTGCCCAGCGCGGCTGGCGCTACCTGTACGTCGCGCTCGGGGTCGTCGTCACCGCCGTCGCGATCATCGCGGTCGGCTCGCCGTCGAGCTCGGGCGAGGTGATCCTGCTGGTGCCGGCGTACTGGATCGGCGGACTGCTGGCCCTGCGGTTCCTCGAGCGGTCGGTGCTCGGACCGCGCCTCGACGCCCGCTTCCCGCTGACGGCGCACGGGGCGCACGGGGCGCACGGGCAGGAGCGCTCGTGAGCGCGCGAGTACGTCGCGCCGCCGGCACGACGGTCCCCGTCGCGCTGCTCCTGTACGCCGGCTGCCGTTGGCTGGACGGCCGCGACCACCACCACGGTCCGGGGCTGTGGTGGAACCTGGGCCACGCCGCGTTCCTGGCCACGTGGGTCGGGTTCGCGATCCTCGCGGTCGCCATGGCGAGGCCGTCCCGGCCGTCCGGGCGCGCCCGCGGGGCCGGTATCGCGACCCTCGCAGGCATCGGGGCGTTCACCTGGGTGACGCTCACCGACCTGTTCCCCGGCCTGCCCGACCTGCCGGACCCGCTCCGCCTCGTCGGCCCGCTGCTCTTCCTCGGCGGGCTCGTCACGCTGCTCGCCGTCACGGCCCGAGCGCAGCAGCACCGCCGGTGGTGGGCGTTCCCGCTCCTGGCCCTCGCCGCGACGCTGACTGTCTCGGCGAACCTGGACCTGCTGCCCGTCTCCGCCGTGCTGTTCGGCGCGGCGCTCCTGCCGGCCTGGCGCTACCGTCGTCAGGCGCCGACCGGCGCCAACGCGCCCGCCAAGGAGCGCAGCGCTTCGGGCGCGACGCGGTAGTAGGCCCAGCGACCGCGCTGCTCGCGGGTGGCCAGGCCCGCGTCGACCAGCAGCTTCATGTGGTGGGACACGGTCGGCTGGCTCAGCCCGACCGGCTCGGTCATGTCGCAGATGCATGCCTCCCCGTCGGGGGCGGCCGCGATCAGCGACAGCAGCTTGACCCGGGTCGGGTCACCGAGCGCCTTGAACATCCGCGCGAGCGTCGCGGCGGCCTCGTCGCTGACGCGCCCCCCGGTGACCGGGGAGCAGCAGGCCGCGAGGTCGTCGGGCTGGAGGACCGGCAGCGATGAGGTCATGGCTCCATTCTGCATCACCCATTGACATCTGTCGATGAATGCCTAGAGTGATCCCATCGAAGAACATCGATGGACCATCGATGGAACAGGATCGAGGAGTGACGATGAACGAGCTGCCCGTCGTGGTGATCGGCGCCGGCCCCCAGGGCCTGGCGGCCGCGGCCCACCTGCTGGAGCGCGGCCTGGAGCCACTGGTGCTGGAGGCGGGCGCCGGCCCGGCTGCGGCGGTCGCCGAGTGGGGTCACGTGCGGCTGTTCTCCGCGTGGCCCGAGCTCGTCGACGCCGCCTCGGCACGACTGCTCGCACCGACGGGATGGACGGCGCCGAGCACGGGCTACCCCACCGGCGCGCAGTGGATCGAGGGCTACCTCGCCCCGCTTGCAGCAGCACTCGGCGACCGGGTGCGGTACGACGCCCGGGTCACCGGCGTCTCCCGCAAGGGCCGCGACCGGCTGGTCGACGCCGACCGGGACGCGCAGCCGTTCACCGTCCACGTCACCGACGCGACGGGCCACGAGTCCCGTCTCGAGGCCCGCGCGGTGATCGACGCGTCCGGCACCTGGCGGCTGCCCAACCCCGCCGGCGCGGACGGCATCCCCGCCCTGGGCGAGCGGGCCGCCGCGGACCTGCTGACCTCGGCCGTGCCGGACCGCGCCCACCCCGAGCGGTACGCCGGCCGGCACACCGTCGTCATCGGGTCCGGCGACTCGGCCTTCAACGCGATCCACGAGCTGGTCCAGATCGCCGAGGCGCACCCGGGCACCCGGATCACCTGGGCGATCCGGCGCGCGGTCGGCACCGGCACCTTCGGCGGCGGCGCCGCCGACCAGCTCCCCGAGCGCGGCGCCCTCGGCCAGCGAGCCCGGCGTGCCGTCGAGTCCGGAGCGGTCGAGCTCGTCACCGGCTTCCGGACAGCCGAGATCAGGACGCAGGACGGGCAGGCCATCGTCCTCGCCGAGGACGGCCGCGCCCTGCCGCCGGCCGGTGCGGTCGTCGTACTGACCGGCTTCCGCCCCGACCTGTCCTTCCTGTCCGAGATGCGCCTGGACCTCGACCCCACCCTGGAGGCCCCGCGCCGGATCGCGGCCGAGATCGACCCCAACATCCACTCCTGTGGTTCGGTGCAGGCGACCGGCGCCGCCGACCTCGCCCAGCCCGAGTCCGGCCTCTACCTGGTCGGCATGAAGTCCTACGGGCGGGCGCCGACCTTCCTCGCCCTGACCGGCTACGAGCAGGTCCGCAGCGTCGTCGCGGCGATCGCGGGCGACCACGAGGCGGCCGCGCGGGTCGAGCTGGTGCTGCCCGACACCGGGGTGTGCGGCGGCGCCGGGGTGTTCGACGACCCGGCGAGCGCGGGCGGCGGCTGCTGCGCCCCGGCCGCCCCGGCCCCGGTCGAGCTGCTCGAGATCGGCCGGGCTCCGGCCGGCGCCTGAGCGGAGCGCTCCTCGCCATGGGTACTGCCCGGCGCAGGACCGAGGTCCCTACCGCCACGGCGGTCCGGCGAGGAGCCTGACCTGTGTGAGCGCACCGACCGAGTACCACGTCCACGCGACGACGAACACCGACCGGGCCCGCGTCACCGTGGGCGGCACCGACCTCACGGTCGACGCGAGCTGGCCTCCCGGCGAGCCCGGCACGCCCGGACCGGCCGAGCTGCTGGCCGCGGCCTTCGCGACCTGCCTGCTGAAGAACCTCGCCCGCTGTCGCGAGCTCGTCGGGTTCGGGTACGACGAGGCGGAGGTCGAGGTGACCGCCCGGCGCCAGGACGCGCCGCCCAGGTTCGTCGAGGTGCGCTACCGGCTCCGCATCGTCACCGACGAGCCCACACGCCGGGTGGACCTCGTGCACCAGAACCTGCGGAAGTTCGGGACGGTCTACAACACGCTCGCCGCCGTGTGCGACGTGGATGGCACGGTCGAGGCCGTCGGCGCGCCGGCCTCGATCTGAGCCCGCCGCGCGGTCAGGACGGCCGCGCCAGGAGCGGTACGAGGACCTCGACCCGGCGGGCGAGCTCGTCGTGCGCGAGGTCGAACGCGGCCCGGGTGCCCGCGGCCACGGGGTCGGGGACCGACCAGTGCAGCGCGGCGTCGGTGCCGAGCTCCTCGTGGGCGAGGTCGCAGACGGTGACGAGGAGGTCCTCGCCACCGGTCGGCGTACCGATGGCGGAGAGGTGCTGGGGCGCGACGTCGGGCAGGTCGAGGTGGTGGCGGCGAGCGGCCGCGCGCGCACCGGCGGCGACCCGGGTCGCGGGCCGGGTGCCGGCCGAGGTCACCGGGATCGCGCTGGCGCGGCGCCACAGGGCGGCGGCGAGGTGGGAGCGGGCGGTGTTGGCCGTGCAGACGAACACGACACGTCCCGGGCGGGCGAGCGACGGCCTCGGCGCGGGTACGACCGTCCCGGGGACCAGGCGCCAGTAGCTGCGGCGGCCGTCGCCCTCGGAGCGGTGGCGGGTCACGACCCCGGCGCCCTCGAGCACCTTGAGGTGGTGGGCGAGCAGGTTGGAGGGCGTGCCGAGGCGCACGGAGAGCTCCGACGACGCGGCGTCGCCGACGCTCAGCAGGTCGACGACCCGGAGCCGAGTCGGGTCGGCGAGCGCGGCGTGGACCGCGACCCGGCGATCCAGATCGAGACTTTGCTCAATGTTCATTGTCTCAAGTTTGACTGAGTGATCTCGCCGCGGTCAAGATGTGCGACGTGAACCTCCCCCCTCTGGCCCGCCGCGCCCTCGCCGAGCTGCTCGGTACGGCGTTCCTGGTCGCGGCCGTGATCGGCTCCGGGATCGCCGCCACCCGCCTCTCCCCCGGCGACACCGGCCTCCAGCTGCTGGAGAACAGCCTCGCCACCGGCGCCGCCCTGGTCGCGCTGATCATCGCGTTCCAGCCGGTGTCGGCGTCGTTCAACCCGGTCGTGACCCTGGTCGAACGCGCTCTGGGCCGGATCGGCACCGCCGACGCGGCGGCGCTCGTCGGCGCCCAGCTGGTCGGCGGCTGCCTCGGCGCGGTCGCGGCCAATCTCATGTTCGACCTCGACGCGGTCGACATCTCCGGCCACACCCGCGACGGCGGCGGCGTGCTGCTCGCCGAGGCGGTCGCCACGTTCGGCCTGGTCCTCGTGGTGTTCGGGGCGCTGCGCTCGGACCGGATCGAGACGGTCGCGTACGCCGTCGGCGGCTACATCGCGGCGGCGTACTGGTTCACCAGCTCCACCAGTTTCGCCAACCCGGCCGTGACGATCGCGCGGACCCTGTCCGACACCTTCGCGGGCATCGCGCCGTCGTCGGTGCCGGCGTTCGTGCTGCTCCAGGTCGTCGGTGGCGCCCTCGCCGCGCTCGCCCTCCACGTCCTCCACCCCGCTACCGAGGAGTCCCGATGACCGCCACCGTCCCACCGACCGTGCTGTTCGTCTGCGTCCACAACGCCGGTCGCTCGCAGATGGCCGCCGGCTTCCTGCAGCACCTCGCCGGCGACCGCATCGAGGTGCTGTCCGCCGGGTCCCAGCCGGCCGACCAGGTCAACCCGGTCGCCGTCGCGGCGATGGCCGAGGAGGGCATCGACATCGCGGCCGAGCAGCCGAAGGTGCTCACCGAGTCCGCTGTCCGCGAGGCCGACGTGGTGATCACCATGGGCTGCGGCGACGAGTGCCCGTTCTTCCCCGGCAAGCGCTACGAGGACTGGGTCCTCGACGACCCGGCCGGCCAGGGCATCGACGCCGTCCGCCCGATCCGCGACGAGATCCGGCGCCGGGTCGAGGCGCTGGTCGCGGAGCTGGTCTGACTCAGTCGGGCACCGGGCTCGACCACACCGGCGCGTGGTCCTTGTCGACCAGCACCGACCGCACGCCTTCGACGAAGTCGGCGCTGCGGATCATCTCCGCCGCGGTCACCAGCTCGGCCTGCAGGCACTCCTCGAGCGTGCGGCCGCGGCCCTCGACGAGCAGCCGGTCGGTGATCGCCAGGCTGTACGGCGACGCCGCCTCCAGCGCCGCGAGCGTCTGCGCCGCCCAGGCCGACGTCGCCCCACCGTCCCCGACCAGCCGCGCCAGCCGCTCGGAGATGCCGGCGAGGTCGGGCGAGCTGAACACCCACTCCAGCTCGGGCCGCACCGGTGCCAGCGACCCGGCCGGTCCCGGGGAGGAGGGTGCCAGCTCGCGCAGCAGCTGCTCGAGCGGGCCGTCGTACGCGGCGATCAGGTCGGGAAGGCGGGCCAGGTCCGCGGCCGAGCAGGCGTGGGTGGCGAGGCCGAGGGCGAGGGCGTCCGCCGCGCCGATGCGCGCACCGGTCAGGCCGAGGTAGCGGCCGGTGTGGCCGGGGAGGCGGGGCAGGAAGTGGGAGCCGCCGACGTCGGGGAAGAAGCCGATCTTGGTCTCCGGCATCGCGAAGGAGGCCTGCGGCGAGACCACGACGAAGGTGCCGTGCACCGACAGACCCATCCCGCCGCCCATGCAGATGCCGCCGACCAGCGCCACGACGGGGACCGGATAGCTGCCGAGCAGCGCGTTGACGGCGTACTCCGTCTCGAAGAAGCGCATGCTCTCGTCGTGCCGCTCGGCCAGCGAGTTCTCGCGGACCCTGCGGATGTCGCCCCCGGCGCAGAACGCGCGGTCCGAGGCACTCTCCACGACGACGGCGCGCAGCCCGGCGTCACGCCACTCCTCGAGCGCGGCGTGGATCCGCTCGACCATCCCGAGGGTGATCGCGTTGAGCGCCCGCGGGCGGTCCAGCACGATCCGGCCCACCGGCCCGAGGCGTTCGATGCGTACGTCGTCAGTGTCGCCCTGCTGCACGTCCTCGAGTCTCCCAGTGGGAGGCTGGACCCTGTGAACGGGGAGCAGCTGGCGGACTGGCTCGAGGGGCTCGGCCTCGCCGACCACCTGGCCGCGGCCGGGCTGCCGACCTTCGAGCGCGACCTCGGTGGCGTCGTGCGCTGGCACGACCCGGCCACCGGCGCTCCACTGAGCGCGGAGCAGCTCACCGACCTCGACCGCATGCTGCACCAGGACGGCGACGACCCGGCGCACGCCGTACCCCTGGCGTTGGTGCAGCTGCGCCTCCAGGCCCAGGTACGCAGCAGCCTGCTGGCCTCGCCGACCCACACCTACGCGAGCCTCGCCGAGGTGCGCGGGGTGTCGGAGAACGCTGCCCGGTTCGCCGTGCACAAGGCGGCTGAGCGCAGGGCCCTGCTCGTGGTTCCCCACGACGGCGCCGTGCTGGTGCCGGCGTTCCAGCTGGCCGGCGACGGCGAGCTGCGGCCCGAGCTGGCGGCCGTCCTCGAGCCGCTGCTCGCCTCGACGATGGACCCGTGGCAGGTGTGGGCATGGCTCACCCAGCCCGCCGGGCTGCTCGGCGGACAGGTCCCCCACGAAGCCGCGCGGGACGACGACGAGGTCGCCATCGTGCGGCACGCCGCGGTCCGCCTCGCCGAGCGCGCGAAGGCCTGACCCGCTCCGGTCAGTGGCCCGCGAGGTGCCCGGTCAGACGATCGTGGAACGCCGCGCTCACGTCGTTCAGGCCCTCGATCTCGACCACCGTGCCCTTCCGGGCGTACTTGGTGCTCACGGCGTCGAGGGCGGCAACGGTCGAGGCGTCCCACACGTGGGAGCCCGACAGGTCGATGACGACCCGGTCGGGGTCCTCCGCGTACGCGAACTGGGAGTAGAGATCGTTGCTGGAGGCGAAGAAGAGCTCGCCGCTCACCCGGTAGCGGGCGGTCGCGGTGCCGTCGGCCGACTCGACGAGCTCGCGCTCCACGCTCACCAGGTGCGCGACCCGCCGGGCGAAGAGCACCATCGCGACCAGCACACCGACGACGACACCGATCGCCAGGTTGTGCGTCGCGACCGTGACCACGACGGTCGCCAGCATGACGGCAGTCTCGGACCTCGGCATCCGGCGCAGCATCCGCAGCGAGTGCCAGTCGAAGGTGCCGACCGACACCATCACCATGACGGCGACCAGGGCCGCCATCGGGATCAAGGCGACCACGTCGCCGAAGCCGACGACCAGCACCAGCAGGAACACGCCGGCGAGGAAGGTCGACAGCCGGGTGCGGGCGCCGGAGACCTTCACGTTGATCATGGTCTGGCCGATCATCGCGCAGCCGCCCATGCCGCCGAAGAAGCCGGTGATCACGTTGGCCGCGCCCTGGCCCAGGGCCTCGCGGGTCTTGTCGGAGTGGGTGTCGGTGATGTCGTCGACGAGCTTCGCGGTGAGCAACGACTCGAGGAGACCCACGACGGCCATGGCGAGGGCGTACGGCGCGACGATGCGCAACGTCTCCACCGTGAAGGGGACGTCGGGGACGAACCAGGCGGGCAGGCTGTCGGGGAGGCGTCCCTCGTCCCCGACGTCCGGCACGTCGACCGCTGCCACCAGCGTGAAGGCGGTCAACGCCACGATCGCCACGAGGGGCGCCGGGACGACGGAGCTGATCCGCGGGAAGCCCACGATGACGGCGATCCCCACGGCCGTGAGCGGGTAGACCGCCCAGGGCACGTCGACGAGGTGGTCGAGCTGCGCTTCGAAGATGAGGATCGCCAGGGCGTTGACGAAGCCGACCATCACCGAGCGCGGGATGAACCTCATCAGGCGCGCCACGCCCAGGCCGGCGAGCACGAGCTGGAGCACGCCACCGAGCAGGACCGTGGCGATCAGGTAGTCGTAGCCGTGGTCGCGCATCACCGGGGCGATCACCAGCGCCACGGCTCCGGTCGCGGCCGAGATCATGGCCGGGCGGCCGCCGAGGAAGGAGATCGCGACCGCCATCGTGAAGGACGCGAACAGCCCGATCCGCGGATCGACGCCCGCGATGATGGAGAACGAGATCGCCTCCGGGATCAGGGCCAGCGCCACGACGAGACCGGCGAGCACCTCGGTGCGCAGCAGCCGCGGCGACCGGAGCGCGGCACGGACGGACGGGGAGTCACTCACGGTCGCCGGACTCTACTCTCACGTTACGTGAGAGTTGGCATCGTGGGACCGTGCGGGAGGATCGGCGCATGATGCAGATCGGCGAGGTCGCCACGCGGACCGAGCTCTCGCTGCGCAGCCTGCGCCACTGGGACGAGGTCGGGCTGCTCCGCCCGTCGGGCAGGTCCGAGGGCGGCTTCCGGCTCTACACCGAGGACGACGTCGAGAAGATCTTCGTGATCCGGCGGATGAAGCCGCTCGGCTTCACGCTCGACGAGATGAGCGCCGCGATGCGCGACCTCGAGGTCCTGCGCGACCCGGGTGCCGCCGGCCGTCACGACGCCGCCCGCGCGCGCCTGGACGCGGTCCTCGCCGACGCCACCGCGCGCCGCGCCCGCCTGGAGACGCAGCTCGCGATGGCCGACGAGTTCCTCGACCAGCTCGCCCGGCAGCTCGGCTGAGCTCGAACCTCACTCCGGGGCGAGCGATCCCTCCGGCTGCAGGTGGGTGGTGATGCCGGACATGTTCCAGGTGTTGATGGTGCCCACGGCCACGATCAGGTCGGCCCGCCGCTCCTCGCCGAGCAGCCGGCCGGCCTCGGCCCACAGCTCGTCGTCGACCGCGTCGATGCCGCCGGTGAGCCGCTCGGTGAAGGCGAGGGCCACCCGCTCGGTCTCGTCGAAGAACGGGCTCTCCTGCCAGGCGGCGACGCCGTGGAGCTTGCGGCTCGGCGTACCGCGGCGCTCGAGGTCGCTGGCGTGCATGTCGACGCAGTACGCGCAGCCGTTGAGCTGCGAGGCGCGCAGCTTGACCAGGTCGTAGAGCACCGGGCCCAGCGACTTCTTCAGCCGGTTGTCGAGGGCGAGCAGCGCCTGGAAGGTCTCCGGGGACGCCTCGTGGGTGCGGGTGCGGGTCATTGGTGTTCCTTTCATGGATATCTATTGTCCAGTTCTGGGCAGGAGCGAACGGCGCTCAGCCTGGATCAGGCTCAGGTACGGGCGAAGTGCCGCCGGGCGTCGGCTGCGACGCTGCGCGGCGTCGCGGCCGCGAGGTCGAGGACCGAGGTGGCGGCCAGCTCGCGGCGCCAGACGAGCTCGGCACCGCGCATGGCATGGGCGATGCCGCAGGGCTTGACGAACTCACGAGCAGGACGGTCCTGGTTCATCCCGCGCTGCCGGATCTCGGTGCAGGCGAACGCGTCGTCGGGGCCCTCGATCGCCGCGACCACGTCCATCAGGGTGATCCGGTCGGCCGGCCGGGCCAGCCGGACGCCGCCGTTCTTGCCGGGCACCGACTCGGTGATGCCGGCCCGGGTCAGGGCCTGCACCTGCTTGACAAGGTACGGCGCCGGCAGCTCGTAGGCCTCCGCGAGCCGCGCGACCGGGACGGGCGCGGGACGTCCCTCGTCGCCCTGGAGCCAGTGCAGCAGCACGCAGACGTGGGCGGCCCACTCGACGCCCTCGTTCATCCGCACGACCGTGCCTCCTTTATCTGGATACAGAATATCCATGTATCGGTCCGCGAGGCAACCGGCGGTACGGTGCCGACGTGGCGTACATCAGGGCAGCGGACCGGCAGGAGCAGATCGTCGCGGCCACCATCCGGGTGCTGGAGGCCGGCGGCGTGTCCGGTACGACGATGCGCGCGGTCGCCGCCGAGGCCGGCATGCCGCTCGGCACCCTGCACTACACGTTCCCCTCGCGCGACGAGCTGCTGCGCACCGTGATCACCCGGGTCGTGGACGACACCTCCGCCGCCCTGCGGGAGGCGCTGGACCTCGAGCAGGGCGTCGAGCACGCGCTGCGCCAAGGCGTCAGGACCTTCTGGGACAGGCTGCTCGACGGCGGGACCGGCGTGCAGGTCATGCAGTACGAGCTCGCGATGTACTCCGCGCGCAGCGACGCCGGCGGTCTCGCCCGTCTGGAGTTCGCGCGCTACACCGACCTGCTCACCGAGCTGTGCTCCGAGGCCGCGGCCTTCGCGGGCGAGGAGTGCGCGGTGCCTCCCGACGTGCTGGCCCGACTCGTCCTCGGCGTCGTGGACGGCCTGGTCCTGCAGCACATCGCGAACCCCGACCTCGCGCGCTCGGAGCGCGACCTCGGCCACGCACTCGACATGCTCGTCGCCCTCGCGGCACCCCGGCGGCACTGACCTCCTCTTGCGCGACGGCCCGGGGCGCCCTACTGTGGCCCAGAATTCGGACGGACGTCCGAGTGGGAAATGAGGAATCATGGACGCACAGGTCGTGGTCGTCGGAGCAGGACTGTCCGGGCTGGTCGCCGCGCGCGAGCTGGTCCGCGGCGGCGCGGACGTCATGGTCCTGGAGGCAGCCGACCGGGTCGGCGGCCGCGTGCTCGCCGAGACCTCGGCCCTCGGCTCCCGCCTCGACCTCGGCGGCACCTGGATCGGCCACGACCACCACCGGATCCGCGCCCTGGCCGAGGAGCTCGGAGCCACCCCGTTCCCCATGCACACCGGCGCCCTCCCCCTCCTGGCCGACGGCGAGCGACGGCTCTCCCCCGCCGGCCCCTCGTTCGCCCCCGCCCTCGCCGCGGTCGCTGCCCTCGCCGTCGCAAGCCAGCGCTGGCGCCGCCACCCCGGCCGCCGTACGACGCTTGCCGACCGGCTCCGCCGCGTCCCGGGCCGGCGCTCCCGGCGGCTGCTCGAGGTGCTCGCCGAGGTCTCCTGGAGCACCGACCCCGGCCGGCTCTCGACCAGCACCGTCGGCGATCTGGTCCGTCTGCAGGGCGGGCTGCGGACCATGCTGTCGACGAAGGGCGGCGCCCAGGACACTCTCGTCGTCGAGGGCATCGGCACCCTCGTCGAGATCCTCGCCGACGGTCTGGGCGACCGGGTCCGACTCGGCTGCCGGGTCGGGCAGGTCACCCGCGGCGCCGACGGGATCACCCTGGACACGACCATGGGGCCGGTCCGCGCAAGCGCCGTCGTCATCACCGTGCCGCCGCCGACCGCCGCCCGGATCGTCCACGAGCCCCCACTCCCCGCGGCCCGCACCGCCCTCGAGCAGGGCATGGAGATGGGCACCGTCCACAAGGCGGTCGCGGTCTACCAGCGGCCGTTCTGGCGCAAGATCCGCGGCGGCGAGCTGATCCTGCTCGGCAGCCCCGGCGGCGCGGTCTTCGACACCTCACCGCCCGACGGCCCCGGGCACCTGACCTTCCTCGCCGGGGGCGCCGACGCCCGTGCCCTCGACGCGCTCGACCCGGCTGCCCGTCGTACCGCGATCCTGGACGCGCTCGCGCCCCACCTCGGCGAGGAGGTACGCCGACCGGCCGGGTGGCACGAGAAGTCCTGGCACCTCGACGAACACGCCGGTGGCGGGTACATCGCCCTGCCGCTGCCCGGCACCACCGTCGCCTGGCCGACGGCGACGCCGGCGCTCGGCGGCCTGCACTGGGCCGGCGCGGAGTCGGCCGAGGAGCACCCGGGCTACCTGGACGGCGCGGTCGAGTCAGGCCTGCGCGTCGCGGCAGAGGTGCTCGACGAGCTCAGCCCGACCGCGGCGCGTACATGATGATCGCCACGCCGAGCAGGCAGACCAGGGCGCCCGCGACGTCGTACCGGTCGGGCCGGAAGCCGTCGAGCGCCATCCCCCACAGCAGCGAGCCGGCGACGAAGACGCCGCCGTACGCCGCCAGGATCCGGCCGAAGTGCGCGTCCGACTGGAGGGTCGCGACGAAGCCGTAGAGCCCGAGCGCGATCACGCCGGCGCCGATCCACAGCCAGCCGCGGTGCTCGCGCACGCCCTGCCAGACCAGCCACGCGCCGCCGATCTCGGCGACCGCGGCCAGCACGAACAGGGGGATCGAACGAACCAGGTCCACGCGCCCGATCCTCGCAGGAAGTCGGGCGATCACTTGTAACTAAGTGTTACAGCACGGTTTTCCACAACATGAGCCCCACCTGTCCCAAATCCCGTACGTAACACTTAGTTACAAGCGAGGCTGGGTCGCCAGGACCTGCCGCGCCAGCGCGATCGCCTGCTGCTCGAGGGCGGCGGCTGAGGAGCCCTCCCGCTGCACGAACACCACGACGCCGAGGTTGCGGTCCCGGACCAGGACCCGGGCCGCGCTCCAGAACCGGCTGACCCCGTCGTCGCGCAGCAGCCAGGTCTTGTCCCAGCCCTGCACGCGCGCCTGGTCGCCGAGTCCCGGGACCGGGGCCTGGCGGTCGGCGTACCCGGTGGCGCCGGCGGTGTAGCGGAACGCCTGGCGGGCCAACCGAGTGCCGGGGGTGCCGGACAGCGTGCTCGACGGCACGGCGTACATCCCGATCTGGACGGCATCGTTGTCGCCACTGCCGTCGGGAGCCTGCCACGCACAGCCCGCCACCCGGCGCTGGTCGTCGGCGCCGAGTCGCAGGTCCTTGCCGCGCAGGCCGGAGACCGCCGACGAGGTCGCGAGCACCTTGCACAGGTCGGGGCGCGGTCGCAGGGCCGGGGTCGCCGGCGCCTCGACGGCAGGGCCGCTCGCCTCCAGGCCCGCCGCGTCCAGGACCTCCACCACGGCCGCCCAGGCGCCGTCCTCCAGGCGGTAGGCGGCCAGGGAGCCGCTGGTGTCGGTGGCCCGGGCGGTGACCTCCACGTCGACGTGGACGACGACATTGGCGACCCGGACCAGCAGGCTGACGTTGCCGTCCCGACCGCCGATCCCGGCGCCCTGGACGAGATAGGCCTCGTCGCCGACGCCGGGGAGCTCGACCTCGCGCTTGGCGAGCGGCGCGTCGGGGTCGTAGTCGCCCGCGACCATGGACTTCTCCCGGATCACCTTCACCCGGGCCTGCGCCTGCTCGGTCGCGGTCGCCTTCTCGACGTCCCCGACGGCCTTGGTCGGCGTACCGACGTAGGTCTCGATGTGGAGCTCACGGTCCGTGCCCCGGGGCTCGGCCCGCTCGACCCAGTCGCAGCCGGCGGGACGCGGCAGGTCGAGGCGGTGGAACCCGAGCGTCGTGAGCGTCTCGTCGCTGACCGGGCAGTCCTCGACGTCGTCAGGACGGACCTCGCCGTCCTGCCAGCCGTCCTCGTCGATCTCGCTGGGGTAGGCCGGGTCGTCCCAGGAGAGGTCGACGTCGCCGGAGACGTGGGGGCCCTTCCCGGGCGCCGGGAGGCGGTACGCCGCCACGCCGGTCTCGGTCGACGCGAGCAGCAGGTCGCCGACCGTGCCCAGGACGCTGCGCCCCTCGATCCGGCCGAGCACCTCGAGGTCGGTGACGTCGTCGGGAGCGTGCCGGGTCACGACCGTCGGCGTGGGACCGTCCACGTGCATCAGGTCGCTGGCGACGACCAGGCCCGTGTCGAGGCCGACGAGGCTGCCGCTCTCGGGGAAGCCGCTCCACAGCGTCGGGGCGCCGGCCGGGTCCAGCCCGGCCGCCCGGCCGGTGGTCGCCCCGAGCGGGGTCGGGTACCCGTTGCCCAGCACGATGACGCCGTCCACCGAGCCGAGGGAGCGCAGCTCGCTCCTCCTCTCGTCCGGCAACTGTCCCCCCGTGGGCGCGATCAGCTCGCCGGTAGCCGGGTCCACCCGCCAGGCCAGCCGGTGTCCCTTCACGGAGAGCTCGATCACGAGCGGGTCGGCCGAGAGGATCTGCCCGAGATCGCCGTCGGTGAACCGGCGCCGGAAGGCCCGCTCGCCGGTGTCGGCGTCGTACAGCGTCAGGAACGAGCGCGAGCCGAAGTCCGGCGTCTCGAGCTGCGCGATCCACTGCCCGTCGACGGCCCACCGGTCGCAGGAGAACCCGTCACTGCCGACGACCTCGATCCGCTCGAGCGGCTTGCCGGTGCGCAGGTCGTAGCGCCGCATCGGACCGCACACCACGGGCTTGACGCTGACCGTGCTGTCGCCGACGGCGACCAGCCGGTCCCAGACCGGCGAGCGGCTCCCCACACCACCGATGCGCCGCTTCCAGACCACCGCGCCGGTGGCGGCGTCCACAGCCGCCAGGGTGGGGCACCGGTCACTGCCGGTGTCCTTGCCGCCGGGCTTGTAGCCGATCACGAGCAGCCCGTCCTGCGCCCGCTCGGGGAAGGCGCACACCGCCGCAGCGGGCACTCGCCACCGCTCCTGGCCGGTGGCCGCGTCGAGACCGACCAGCCCCTTGCTCTCCGGCTGCCTGCTCTCCACGACGACGACGTCGTCGGCCCGCAGTAGCCCGCCGTTGCCGACGCCCCGGACGGCGTCGCTGGTCCAGGCCTGCGCGAGAGCGGGTACGACGGGCCTGCCGGCCGGCTTGCTGGCCGGCTCCTCGTCGCTGCTGCACGCCGCGAGCGCGCCCAGCGCGAGGCTCGCCGCCAGGCCGCTGATCCAGGTCCTCCGCCACGTCGTCACGACAGGGGCAGTTCCCCCGCGGAGGGCGGCCGAATCCCGGGCGGGGCTCACCAGTGGGTCAGCGGTGGCTCAGAAGTAGCCGCCGGGCCGCTCGGCGGTGTCACCGGGACGGATGCCGTCCTGCCAGTCGATGATGGTGCTGCGCGCGTCGAGGTCGACGTCGGGGTTGGCCCGGATGAACTCGTGGACCACCCGCTCCGGGTCGACCCGCTCGCGGTTGACGATCAGCCGGCCGTAGGCGACCAGCTCCCGCACCGTGAACGTCCGCACCACATCGCCGTAGCCCTGAGCCCGAGTCATGGCAGCACGGTACCTCCGGTCCTCGCCGGACCGTCACCGAGCGTCGTTCGACGGCTCACCAGAAACTTCTCCGGATTCGGGCTTGACCTTGACGCAACGTCAACCCCGCACGCTTCTTGCATGACCAACGCAACCACTCCCCCGCAACGCCACGCGGCGGCCATCCGGGTCACCGGCGTGGAGAAGTCCTTCGGCGACCTCGCGGTGCTCCAGGGCGTCGACCTCGAGGTCGCGCCGGGCAGCATCTTCGCGCTGCTCGGCTCCAACGGCGCCGGCAAGACGACGCTGATCCGGATCCTCGCGACGCTGCTGAAGGCGGACGCCGGTACGGCGAGCGTGCAGGGCTTCGATGTCGCGACCCAGCCCGACCGGGTGCGCGAGTCCTTCAGCCTGACCGGGCAGTTCGCCGCGGTCGACGAGATCCTGACCGGCCGCGAGAACCTCGTGCTGGTCGGCCGGCTGCGCCACCTCCCCGACCCGGGGAAGGTCGCCGACGACCTGCTCGCCCGGTTCTCGCTGGCCGAGGCCGGCGACCGTCGCGCGAGCACCTACTCCGGCGGCATGCGCCGGCGCCTCGACATCGCGATGAGCCTGATCGGCGACCCGCCGGTCATCTTCTTCGACGAGCCGACCACCAGGCTGGACCCGCAGGCCCGGATCGAGGTGTGGCAGGCGGTGCGCGACCTGGCCGCGAGTGGCACCACGGTGCTGCTCACCACCCAGTACCTCGAGGAGGCCGAGGAGCTGGCCGACCGGATCGCGATCCTGCACCGCGGCCGGATCATCGTCGAGGGCACCCTCGCCGAGCTCAAGCAGCTGCTCGGGCCGGCCAAGGTCGAGTACGTCGAGAAGCAGCCGACGCTCGAGGAGATCTTCCTCGCGCTGGTCGGCGACAAGCCCGTCTCCCCCGCCGGCACGGACAAGTGAGGACCCCATGAGCACCCACGTCGTCAGCGACACCCGTACCCTGCTCGGCCGGTCACTGCGCCACATCCTGCGCAGCCCGGACACCATCATCACCACCGCGATCACCCCGATCGCGATGCTGCTGCTCTTCGTCTACGTGTTCGGCGCGGCGATCGACAGCGGCGACGGGACCTACGTGAACTACCTGCTCCCCGGGATCCTGCTGATCACCGTGGCGTCGGGGATCGCGTACACGTCGTACCGGCTGTTCCTGGACCTGCAGGGCGGCATCTTCGAACGCTTCCTGTCCATGCCGATCGCCCGGTCCGCGGCACTGTGGGGCCACGTGCTGACCTCGCTGGTGGCCAACGCGATCTCCGTCGTGCTGGTCGTCCTGGTCGCCCTGCTGATGGGCTTCCGGTCCGGCGCCGGGATCCTCGCCTGGCTCGGCGTGGCCGGCATCCTGGTCCTGTTCACGCTGGCGCTCACCTGGCTCGCGGTGATCGCCGGGCTGGCCGCCAAGTCGCCCGACGGCGCCGGCGGGTTCGCCTACCCGATCATCTTCCTGCCGTTCGTCAGCTCGGCCTTCGTGCCGACCGAGGGCATGCCCGGCCCGGTGCGCTGGTTCGCGCAGAACCAGCCGGTCACCTCGATCGTCGACACGCTGCGCGGCCTGCTCGCCGAGCAGGCGGTCGGCGACGACGCGTGGATCGCGCTGGCCTGGTGCGTCGGCCTGCTCGTGCTGGCCCACGCCCTCGCGATGCGCGCCTACCGCCGCCGCTTCGCGTGACAGGCTGATGCGGTGCTGACGATCGGACAGCTGGCGTCGTACGCCGGGGTGACCATCCGGACGGTGCGCCACTACCACCAGGTCGGGCTGCTGCCGGAGCCGGAGCGGGACCGCTCCGGCTACCGGTCCTACGACGCCGCCGCGGTCGTGCGGCTGATCCGGATCCGCACCCTGGCCGACGCCGGCGTACCGCTGGCCCGGGTCCAGGAGCTGCTCGACGCCGACACCGACACCTTCGGCGTCGCGGTCGAGGAGATCGACCGGCGGCTGCGGGCCGAGATCCGAGAGCTGCAGCAGCACCGGAAGCGGATCGCGCAGCTCGGCTCGGGCGACACCCTCGCCGTACCGGAGGAGGTGGCGGACTATCTCGCCCTGGTCCGCGCGATCGGCGTCCCCGAGGAGATGCTGGAGGCCGAGCGCGACGCCTGGATCCTCATCGCGGCGCGCTACCCGGACCAGATCGGCGCGTTCATGGCCGACAAGCGGGCCCAGCTGGAGGACCCCCGGACGGTCCGGTTCTACCAGCTCATCGGCGAGCTGCTCCGCGGCTCCGACACCGAGGGCGAGCGCCTGGTCCACGAGATGGCCGACCTGCTGGTCGAGCTGTTCGAGGAGGCCGCCGCCACCGGCCAGCTCGAGCAGCAGGACCTGACCATGGACGACTCGGCCTTCATCCAGCTGCTCGACTCGATGGCCGAGGGGCACCCGATGGTGACCCGGCTGCGCGAGCTCCTGGCCGAGCGCGGCTGGGCCGGCTGGACCCGGGTCGAGCGGGCCTGAAGCCCCTCTGGGTAGCCTCGCCACATGGAGATCCAGCGACTCGTCGAGGCGCTCGCGCCGCTGCTGCGCGAGCCCGTGGCCGAGGGCGACTTCGCCTACGGCATGGCCGACCTGCCGGCCGCCGGCACCGACGTCATGGTCAACGTGGACCCCGAGACCGAGGACCGCGACGACGTCGAGGTCAATGACCTCGTCGACCGGGTCGCTGCCTTCCTCGCCCTGACGCCCGAGCAGTGGACGGCGGTCGTCGACCGGGTGGTCGCCGAGATCGAGGAGGCCGTCGGCGACCAGCCGGTCGCGGAGACGACCGCCCTGCGCGACGACCTGTCCCTGACCTCGTCGGTCGTCTTCGTCGACGCGGTGCTGCTCTCCTTCGTGGCGCCGCTGCAGCTGCCCGACGCCATCGTCCGGGTGCAGCTCGACGACGAGCACCGCTTCGAGGACCTCGAGGTCGAGATCGAGGGCGTCGAGTCCGTCACCTTCGAGGGCCTCGACGACCTGCTCGACGACCTCAGCGAGGAGCCCGGCCCGAGCGCTCCTTGATCCCGGCGAACATCGCCTGGAGGTCGGGCGAGATCTCCGCGAGCTCGACGTACGACGCCCCCGCGGCCGCCGCGTCGAGGTAGGCGAACCGCATCAGCCCGCCGGCCATCGTGCCGGCCTGCACCACCGAGAAGCCGTCGCGCTCCGCCCGCTCCAGCGCGTCGTCCATCGAGGCGACCTCGCAGCACACGTGGTGCAGGCCGGGGCCGCGCTCGGCCAGGAACTCGGTGTAGATCGACGTACCCGCGACCGGGCGGATCAGCTCGAGCTGCAGGTCGCCGGCGTAGCTGAGGGAGATGTCGGCGGTGAAGTCCGCCGGCTCGCCGCGCAGGGTGCAGGCGTCGGGGCCGAAGTGCACACCCGGCATCCGCGTCCACCCCACCGCACCGAGGGTCGCGCCGAGAGCCTGCTCGGTGGCGTCGAGGTCGTCGGTGACCCAGGCGAGCTGGGTGACGGGTCCGTAGGACGGGCTCGGCGGCATGCGCCGAGGCTAGATGAGTAGGTCCGGCGCCACCAGCGATGAGTCCGTGCCGTCGTACCGGTCCGTTCCTGCATGGCGAGCCTCGACGACGTCCGCCCCCTGGCCGACGAGCTGGAGCGGTCCTACCCGGTCTACGTCCGCAACCGGCTGAAGTTCCGGGTCGGCCAGATCGTGTACGCCGCGTTCTCCCTCGACGAGACGATCATGGGCTTCGCGTTCCCGAAGGAGGAGCGGGACGCGCTCGTCGCCGGTGAGCCTGACAAGTTCCACCTGCCGGCCGAGTCGGACCTGCGGTTCCACTGGGTGCACGCCGTGCTCGCGGCCCTGGAGCCGGCCGAGGCGCGCGAGCTGGTGGTCGACGCGTGGCGGATGGTCGTGCCGCAGAAGGTGTCGCGGGCCTACGACCTCACGCACCCCGAGGGACCGGGCGAACCCTGAGGATCCGCTCCCGTTCAGCGCTTGCCGTCGATCAGCGCCGCCAGCCCGTCGAGGGTGCGCGCGAGGCCGAACCGCCAGGCCCGGTCGGCGTTCCACGCACTCCCCTGGGCCTCGCCGGCGGCGGCACCGACCCGGACCGCCCGCGGGTAGGCCTCGGGGTCGAGGGCGCGCGCCAGGATCGGCTGGTTGGCCGCCCACCAGTCGGCGTCGCTCATCCCGCTGTCGGTGCTCGCGCGGGCGGCGTCGTGGGCCGCGCGGCAGTGGGCGTGGACGAAGCCGAGCAGGTAGGTGAGCGCGGCGTCGGTGTCGACGTCGCCGAGCCCGGTGCCGTCGTACGCCGCCAGCTCGTGCTCGTACTTCGCCAGCACACCGGGGCCGAGCGGCGGCCGGCTCAGCGCGGCGACCTCGGTCAACCACGGATGGGTGAGCAGGAGGTCGCGGTTGGCCTCCGCGACGCGGGTCAGCCGGATCCGCCACGACCGCGCACGCCAGGCCGGTCGTGGCATCGCGAGGTACACCGCGTCGACCATCAGGTCGAGCAGCTCGGGCTTGCCGGGCACGTAGGTGTAGACCGACATCGCCGAGATCCCGACCTTCTCGGCCAGCGCACGGGTGGTCACGGCGGCCAGTCCCTGCTCGTCGGCGAGGCCGAGTGCGGCCGTGACGAGCTGCTCGACGCTCACCGAGCGGCCCGGTCCCTTGCGTCGGGGACCTGCCGACGGGTCGCCCCACAGCAGCGCCAAGGTCCGGCTGGGCTCTCCTGCTCCGGTGCTGATCCTTGCCACGGGAACAGTTTCTCATATTTGTACGTTGTACACTGTACAGTGTATGAAGAAAAGCACCCGAGGAGGACCATGAACATCACCGCCACCGCCGTCTCCCTGAACGTCACCGACGTCGAGGCCTCCGCCGCCTGGGCCCGGCGCCACCTCGGCTTCACCGAGGCGATGGCCGCCGACGGGTTCTGCTCGCTCGAGCACCCGCAGTCCGGGATGAACCTGATCTACCTGCGCACCGGGTTGGCCAGCTTCAAGCCGGCCTCCGCCGCCGGGCACGCCGACGGCCTGCTCGTCGTGTTCACCGTCGACGACATCGACGCGGACCACGCCCGGCTGCGGTCCGAGGGGGTCGAGATCGTGACCCCGATCGAGACAGAGCCGTGGGGTGAGCGCTACTTCCAGATGGCCGACCCCAACGGGGTGATCTACCAGCTCGTGCAGTGGGTCGCCCCGACCGACCCGCAGTACGCGGGCTGACTCCCTCGGCTCCACGCGGCGGGGGTGGTGGTCACCGCAGCCACTCCCGCCGCAGCAGGCCGAACACCCACGAGTTCGACACGACACCGTCGACCACACAGTCCTCGCGCAGCGTCCCCTCCCGCACGAACCCGACCTTCTCCAGGACCCGCGCCGAGGCGAGGTTGCGGGTGTCCGTCTCGGCCTGCACCCGGTTGAGGTCCCAGGTGGCGAACGCCCAGGCCAGCACCTCACGGACCGCCTCCGTCGCGTACCCGCGGCCCCACGCGGCCTCGGCCATGCAGTAGCCCAGCACGGCGCTGCGGTACGCCGGGTTCCAGCCGCTCACGCTGCACCAGCCGAGGAACACCCCGTCCTCACGGCGCTCCAGCGCCAGGCGCGCCCCGGTCCCGTCCGCCTCCAGCTGTCTGCTCCGCTCGACGAACGCGACGGCCCGAGCGGGATCGGTCCACGGCGGGGAGTCCCAGTAGCGCAGCACGAACGCGTCGCTGTGCAGCGCGAACAACTCGTCCGCGTCGGCCTCGGCGACCGGGCGCAGGATCAGCCGCTCGGTGACCAGGGTCGGTGTCGGCAGCAGCGGGCGCCCGGGGGTCACGTGACCACCATGGCCGACGTCGCCGCGTCGGCCGCCGCGGCGAACGCCCGGACCAGCGGCGAGCTGCCCGAGGTCCGCCACACCAGCGCCCAGCGCACCGTGGGCGCGCCGTCGAGCGGGAGGTAGGCGACCCCCGGCCACGGGAAGTAGCGCCGCCCCTCGTCGGGCACGGGGCACACGACCGCGCCGGCCGCCACCAGCGCGAGGATCTCCTGGTACGTCGAGGCCGCCGGCCCGCGCGGGACCTCCCGTCCGGCCGGCGTCCGCTCCGGCAGGACCGCCTCGAGCCACGACTGCGGCGCGGGCCCCCGGACCGTGGGGACCGCGTGGTCGGCCAGCGCCTCGATGTCCACCCGGCCCGCCGCGGCCAGCGGATGGTCCTCCGCCGTCATCACCCGCAGCGGCTCCGCTCTCAGGACCGGCCCGACCGTCAGGTCCGGCTCCTCGACCGGGAGCCACGAGGTGAGCACGTCGACCGCGCCGGACCGCAGGGCGGTGAACGGATCGCTGAACACGACCTCCTGGAAGCGCAGCTCGACGCCGGGGTGACTGGCCCGGAACCGCTCCAGCACGGGCTCCAGCTGGTGCACCTGCGCACCCATGAAGCCGAGCGTCAGGGTGCCGGACATCCCGCGCGCCGCGACCGCCGCCGCGGTGATGGCGGCGCCGATGCCGTCGTACGCCGGCCGGAGGCCGTCGCGGAGCACCTCGCCGACCGAGGTGAGCTCGACTCGCCGGCTCGTGCGGGCGAACAGCGCCGCCCCGATCGCCCGCTCCTGCTTGCGGATCGCCTGGCTCACCCGCGACACCGAGACGTGCAGCCGCTGCGCCGTACGACCGAAGTGGAGCTCGTCGGCGAGGGTCAGGAAGATCTCGATCTCGCGCAGCTCCACGTCCACCCTCCGCGTTCTCCGCCACGTGAGACACGCCCGATCGTGAACCTCACGGTGAACGATCGTAGCGGGATCGCCCGTTGTTCCGGACCGCGGCCGACAGCAGGCTGAACCGCGTGAGACCCCACCCAGCACAGGAGAAGCTCGTCCCCTCACCCGCCGGTGTCGACCGCGCCGTCCCACGCAGGCACGGGCTGCCCCGATGCACGAGGCCGAGGCGACGCGTGGAGACCGCGTCGTGCTCGACCCCGGCGAAGCGATCCGTCCCCGCCCGACCGAGCGGCGCGGTCGCTGCGTCGTCATCCGGCGAGGGGGTTCCTCGAGAACGCGCGAGCGACCGACGGGCGCAGGAGCCCGAGGGCGACGGGCAGGAGCAGGACCCCGAAGCAGGCCTGCTCGACCTTCATCCAGGCGGGATAGCCGGAGTCGGGCGAGACGACCAGCGCGGCGATGCCGAGCGGAGCCAGGATGCTGATCAGCCGGATCCGGACGAACGCCGAGCGGTCGGCTCGGCTGCGCGCCCGCCGCACCAGGGCCACGAGCCACAGCCCGCCGAGTGCATAGAAGGCCGAGCGGACCCAGACCACCCAGTTGACGAGGTCGGACCCGGCGATCTGTAGGACAGCGGCCGCGACGAGCGTCAGCGCGGACACGCCGGCGAGGAAGGCGAACACGCCGCCGGCGTACCGCATCACGGCGTCGGCTCGCGGCGGCAGCGTCGATGTCGTTACTTGCATGAGTAAGTTCTTACCTGTGCAAGTAAGATCGGTCAAGTCGCCCTGGCGCCGGCCGGGCACCCGAGCCTGCGAGGATGACGCCATGACCAGTGGTCGTCGCGAGCGCATCCTCGAGGCCGCCCTGGTCGTCGTGGCCCGCGAGGGGTGCCACGGCCTGTCCTTCGCCAAGGTCGTGGAGGAGGCCGGCGTCAGCAGCACCCGGCTGATCTCCTACCACTTCGGCTCCCGTGACGACCTGCTCCGGGAGGCGTTCGGCCTCGTGCTCGCCAAGGCCGGCGCGTTCATGGGGCCGCGCATCGCCGCCGAGTCCTCGATGCGCGGCAAGATCCGGGCCTACGTCGTCAGCAACCTGCAGTTCCTCGAGGAGAACCCCGTCGACGCGCGGGCGGCCATCGAGCTCGCGAGCGCTCTCCCGAGCGACCCGGGAGGCCTCGAGCTCCTCGAGAGCGGGTTCCGGGACGGCCAGAGGTCCGGAGAGCTGCGGGACTTCGACGCGCACGTCATGGCCGTCGCCCTGCGGGGGGCGATCGACGCCTCGGTGCTGGACATCGTCGACCACGGCGCGGACGCGGTCCGGGTCGGCGCCGAGCTCGCCGAGCTCTTCGACCGAGCCGTCCGGGCCTGAGCGCCGCCGAGGCTCGGCCTGCTCAGCTCGCGTCGTACGCCGCCTGGAGGGCCGCGCTGTCGATCTTGCCCATGCGCAGCATCGCGGCCATGACCGCTTGAGCCTTGGCTTCGTCGTCGTCATGGACGAGCGTGAACAGCAGCTCGGGAACGATCTGCCACGAGAGGCCGAACCGGTCCTTGAGCCAGCCACAGGGGCCGGCCTGGCCGCCGTCGGCGGTGAGCCGCTCCCAGAGGCGGTCGACCTCGTCCTGGGTACCGCACCGGATCATGAGGGACACCGCATCGTTGAAGGTGTCACCGGCCCCGCCGTTGAGGGCGATCAGCCGGTGGTTCGCGAGCTCGAAGCTCACGGTCTTGACCGTGCCGTCGGGAAGGGGGCCCGCCGATCCGTAGTGGTCGATCAGCGTGATCCTGCCGTCCTCGAACAGCGAGACGTAGAAGGTGGCGGCCTCCTCGGCCTGGTGGTCGAACCACAAGTTGGTGGTCAGCTCGGTCATCGTTCTCCTCCGTCCGGGCGGCGGGGTGCCACCCCTGACGAGAGCGTGGCCTCCGGCGCCACCCCGACGTCAGTGCCGGACGACACGCGACGATGTGCAGATTGCACGTGCGCCGGCGCCCGATCGCACTGCTGCACCGGGGCGAGGAGTCCCTAGAGTGCAGGCGTGGAGACGGCCGACACCGTGGACGCCGACGGCACGCCGTCGGTGGGAGCGAGCGGGCCCGTCGCCCGCGCGCTCGTGCTCGTCGTGCTCTCGTGCGGACTGGTCAGCAGGGTCGCGGACGGGATCGCCCACGAGTCCGCGGCGTACGTGCCCTTCGTGCTCGTGCTCTACGCGGTGCCCTTCTGGTACGCGTCCGGACGCGGTCGCGCACTCCTCGTCCGGCACCGGGGGACCCTGCTCGCCGCCCAGGCCGTGCTGACCTACCTCCCCTTCGCGATCTTCGGCGACGGCTGGGTCGGCGGAGCCTCCGGTCTCCTCGGCGCCCTGGTGCTGCTGCTCGTGCCCGGACGGCCCGGGTGGCTCCTGTTCGCCGGGCTGGCGGTGCTGGAGCCCGTGCTCTGGCTCGCGGTGGGCCTGCCGTACCAGCCGGCGCTCAACGCGGGGTGCTGGGTCACGATCGCGTTCCTCATCACCGCCCTCAGCGGGTTCGCCCTCAACCGGCTGGTCGACCTCGACGAGACGCTGGCCACGGCGCGGTCGAGGCTGGTCGCCGACGCTGTCGACCGCCAGAAGCTCGCGGCCGTCGAGCACCTCCGGACGCGGATCGTGCAGCGGCTGGCGAATCTGTCCGAGCGGGCGGGGGACGTCGTCGGCTCGACCGACGCCGATCGGCTCCGGAGCGGCCTGGCGGCCGCCGGGAAGCTGGCGCGCGAGGCGGCCGCCGACTCGCGCAGGCTGCTGCTGGCCCTGCCCGACCCGACGCCCGTTCGCCTCCGACCCACGGGCGGGCCGACGATCGTCGAGCCGCGACTGGCCTACCTGGTCACCGCGGCCGTGACCGTGCTCTTCGGGCTGCAGACGGTCCTGAACGTCGCGGCGCCGGCCGCCGGGGTCCACCATCCGCCGAGCGCCGTCGTCATCGTCGTGCTCGCCGTGCTCGCCGTCGTGGTGCTGACCCTGCTCCATCTCGACCTGGACGGCTCCGCCCGCAGGCCGCGCGGCTGGCCGCTGACCCTCCTGCTCCAGGGCGTGCTGCTCGCCGTGCTCTACCAGGTCGCCGGGGCGACGGCGTTGGCCCTGCTCGGCACACTCGCCGCCAGCGTCCTGGTCAGCTCCCGGCACCCAGCACGCTGGGCGATCCTGGTCGCGGTGGTCGCGATCATGCCCGTGCTGACGTTCGCGCACCCGCCCGGTGACGAGACGACCCTGCCGCGGGAGGTGCGCTGGTGCATCTACGTGGTGGCGATCCAGCTGACCGCGAGCCTGTTGATCTACGGTCTCTCGCGCTTCACGGTCGCCGCTCTCGAGGTCGAGCGAGCCAGCCACCAGGTCGCCGCTCTCGCCGCCAGGGAGGAGCAGACACGACTGGCCCGCGACGTCCACGACACGCTCGGTCTCGGACTGTCGACCATCGCACTCAAGACCGACCTGGCCGTCGAGCTCCTGGACATCTCGCCCGACCGTGCGCGCTGGGAGGCCGTGCAGGTCATGCGGCTGGCGACCACCGTGGCCAGTGACGCGGTGGCCCTGGGCACGGGTGCCGTCGTCCTCGACCTGCGCCACGAGCTCGCGAGTGCACGCGCGACCCTCGAGGCCGCGGGCGTCCGCGTCGAGACGGACGTCGAGATGAGCGACGACACGACGCATGGCGCGGCCGTCCTCGCCGCGGTGCTCCGCGAGGCGGTGACGAACGTGATCCGGCACAGCCGGGCGCGCTCCTGCGTCATCCGCCTGGTCGAGCGCGGGCCGGACGTCCTCCTCGAGGTGACGAACGACGGGGCACAGGAGGCCCGCCGGGAACCGGGGACCGGGCTGCGCAACATGGAGGAGCGGCTGCGCCCGCTCGGTGGCCGGCTCACCACCACCGCAGGCTCGGACGGCGTCTACTCACTGGCGGCGACCCTTCCGGCGACCCTTCCGGCGACCATGACGCCGTTGGTACGCCGATGATCCGGGTGCTGGTCGCCGAGGACACCGCGATCCTCCGCGAGACGCTGGTCGCGGTCCTCGATCTCCAGGAGGACATCGAGGTGCTGGCGCAGGCCGCCACCGGGGACCGGATCCTGGCCCTGGCCCGCGACCACCGTCCCGACCTCGCGCTGCTCGACATCGACCTGCCCGGGATCGACGGGCTCACGGCAGCGGCTCGGCTCCGCGAGGAGGTGCCGACCTGTCGCGTCCTCATCCTCACCGCCCACGCCGAGCCCAAGAACCTGCACGCCGCCCTCGCCGCCGAGGTCGGCGGGTTCCTGCCCAAGGACATCCCGGCGGCCGACCTCATCGCGGCCATCCGCGAGGTGGCGGCCGGCGGCCGCGTCATCGACGACGCCACCGCGATCGCCGCCCTGACCACCCGGAGCAGCCCCCTCACCCAGCGCGAGACCGACGTACTCAGGCTGCACGCTGAGGGCATGGACCCCAGGGAGATCGCGGCCGCCCTGTACCTGTCCTACGGGACGGTCCGCAACTACCTGGCCTCCGCCACCGACAAGCTCGGCGCGAAGAACCGGATCCACGCCATCAGGATCGCCACCGACCACGGCTGGCTCTGACGCTCACCTGCCCACAGCCTCCGGAAAGGGAACGACATGACCACACCCGTCACCGATGCACAGATCAGGGACCTCGCCGCGACCGCGGCTCCAGCGACCATCGGCGTCCTCCACTGGACCGCGGACCGACACCAGGACGGTGCCGCCGAGATCGAGATGGAACACCAGCGCCGGATGGTCACGCTGCGCACCGAGGGCGTCATCGCGGTGCTCGTCCCGGTCCTCTCCGACACCCTGGCCGGCCTCGCCGTCATGACCGTCGGCGTCGACGAGGCCGCCGCGTTGTTCGCCGAGGACCCCTGTGTCCGGGCCGGCATGATGACCTACGAGGTCCACTCCTGCCTCACCTTCCCCGGCGACGCGGTCACCGGGGTCGCCTGACCTCGTCGGCTCAGCCTCCGGGCCCACGAGAACACCCCGTCGACGCCGGAGACGCTGTCCTTGCCGGGCGGAGGCAACGCCTGTCCTCGCTCGCGATCGTCACCATGGATCGTGGGACAGCGAGGGCCATCGCTCCTGGTACTCGCGGACCTTGGACTCGTAGACTCCCAACTTTGACGAGCCTCCTGAGACCGACTGGCCGACGTAGATTTGGATGCATAGGCGCATCGGACAGGAGCGCTCCTCACCCAAGCCAAGCAGCCCGCCCTCACCGGAGAAACCCTCGAAGCGTTCCTCTGATGGCCTAATCAGGCCGTGATGCCCAGTGCGCTCGCGCCAAGCATGCCCAGGACCTGCCCCAGCGTGCCCGTGCTCGTTCCCATTAGGAACGTCGTCAGCAGTCCAACGGCACGCTGGGCGCGTGCCGGTTCGACGTCCGGGGTCTCGATCTCCGCCAAGGCCTCAGTCTCGACATCGGTTAGATCCAGATCGCTCGCGGCAAGCCGTACCGCCCGTGCCAATAGACGTGCATGGTCGAGGTTGAAGTTGTTCAGGGTCGCGTTCGCGACCGCACCAGCCGCGGTAGCCGTGGCGAACACATTGCCCGTTCCGGCCATGTTGAAGTTGTTCACGATGCCCACAGGCTGGCCAACGCCCTCCTCACGGCTGCGTAGATACACCTCGATACCGCCTTCGTCGATGCATTCCTGTCCTGATTCGGTAATCCAGAGCGCGATGTGAGGAGCCCCAGCAGCGCTGATCGACTTGACGAGTTTCCGATCCGCCAGGAACGTCGCCGCCGCTCGCACCTCTTCCTCCGAGTAATCGAGTAGATCAACCGACCCGTCGAACTTCTCGCGGCTCACCCGTCTTCCAGGGTCAGGCGTTGTCTGGGCATCCACCCAACGGAGCAGGTCCTCTCGACACATCGAGCGGCGGTGCGCCCTATCTGAACGACGGGCACGCAGCGCCTGCACCTCGGATCGACCTGCAGCCGTCATGTGATACCCAGCGCTCATCCGCTGATCGCGTCGAATCCAACCCCGCCGCTGCAACTCAGCAGCCGAATCCGCTGCCTGATCCTCACCAACCAAGTCGCGAAGTCCAGACACACCGGCCGGCCCTGCCGACCCACGGTCGTAGTCATACACGTACTCCAGAGCGCGCATGTTCTGCTGTTCCTGCGGCGTCATGCCGACTCCCCCTCGAATTAGTCAATGCCCCGCCGGAACCTAGTGAGATCCACCGCCGGGCTTGGCAACAGAGACTCCATCAGGACGTCGACCCGCCACACCGGCACGCTGCAGACGGACGACTCGGCCTATCACTACTGACATCCCATGTCGTCCTACTGACATTCAGGTGTCGCGCTTCATCAGTGGGCCATGTCGACGAACCGGCTGTAGTGACCCTGGAAGGCGACCACGATGTCGCGGGTCGCGCCGTTGCGGTGCTTGGCGACGATCAGGTCGGCCTCGCCGGGGCGGGTCGACTCCTTCTCGTAGACGTCGTCGCGGTGGAGCAGGACGACCATGTCGGCGTCCTGCTCGATCGAGCCGGACTCGCGCAGGTCGCTGACGGCGGGGCGCTTGTCGGCACGCTGCTCGGGGCCACGGTTGAGCTGGGAGAGCGCGATGACCGGGATCTCGAGCTCCTTGGCGAGGAGCTTGATCTGGCGGGAGAACTCGGAGACCTCGAGCTGGCGGGACTCGACCTTCTTGCCCGAGCTCATCAGCTGGAGGTAGTCGATGACCATCAGCTTGAGGTCGTGCTTCTGCTTGAGCCGGCGCGCCTTGGCGCGGATCTCGGTCATCGTCATGTTGGGGGAGTCGTCGATGAACATGGGGGCCGCGGAGACCTTGGCGACGTGGCGGGCCAGGCGGTCCCACTCCTCGGTGCCCATCTTGCCGTTGCGGATGTGGTTGAGCGGGATCCGGGCCTCGGCGGAGAGCAGGCGCATGACGATCTCGCCGCGCGTCATCTCGAGGCTGAAGAAGGCGGCGGTGAGGTTGTTGTGGATGGCGGCGGCACGGCAGAAGTCGAGTGCCAGCGTTGACTTGCCCATGGCGGGACGCGCGGCGACGACGATCATCTGGCCGGAGTGGAAGCCGTTGGTGAGCTCGTCGAAGTCGGCGAAGCCGGTCGGCACGCCGTAGATGCCGGCCTCGCGGTTCTCCATCGCCTCGATCTCGTCGAGGACGCCGTCCATGATGTCGGACAGCGGCGCGTAGTCCTCCGACTTGTTGCGGTCGGTGACCTTGTAGATCTCGGACTGGGCCTCGTTGACGATGCCCTCGACCTCGCCCTCGCCGGCGTAGCTGATCTGGACGATCTTGGTGCCGGCGTTGACCAGGCGGCGCAGGATCGCCTTCTCGTAGACGATCTCGGCATAGAAGCCGGCGTTGGCGGCGATCGGCACGTTGGCCGCGAGGGTGTGGAGGTACGGCGCGCCGCCGATCTTCTGCAGCTGGCCGCGCCGCTGCAGCTCGCCGGCGACGGTCACCATGTCGGCCGGCTCGCCGCGGCTGTAGAGGTCGAGGATCGCCTCGTGGATCTCCTCGTGGGCCGGACGGTAGTAGTCGTTGCCGCGGATGACCTCGACGACGTCGGCGATGGCGTCCTTGGAGATGAGCATCGCGCCGAGCACCGACTGCTCGGCCGCCATGTCCTGCGGGGGCGTGCGACCGCCGGTCGGGGCCTCGCCGGGCTGGTACGGCGCGGGGCCGTCGCCGTACGCCTCGGGCGGCTCGGCGGTCCAGGCCGGCGGGTCGTCCGTGAGGCTCACGGTTGTGGTCCCCTTCCTGGTCGCGGTCTGCTCGGTCGTCCGGTGCCCAGCGTGCCGACCGGGTCCGACACAATCGTCGGGCGGTGGCCGGAACGAGCCACGGTGCGGCAACCTACGGGGCTGACCGGGGGCGCCGAAAGGGGCCTATCCACAAGGGTTGGGGATAACCCGGGGCAGGACGTGGACGACACGCGGACATGGTGTGCACGGGGTGGGGAGGAAGCTGTGGAGAAGGTGCGGTCGAAGTGGCCCGAAGCGCCTCTGACCTGCACAAACGCCGTCCGTGGCTTGTGGAGGGCAAAAAACTCGGGTGTGATCCCGTTCACCTTCTGGCCACCGGTCGGTCGGACCGGGTCCGCCGCGGCGCAGCCGCGGGCTACCACACCGGGACCCGAGTTTCCACAGCAGGACCCCACTTATCCACCGGCCCGTCGAGCAGCTGCGGGCGGCACCCGGTGACCGGCGGCCGCGCCCTCGACCGGGAGATCGCCCGGCTCGCGTTCCCCGCCTTCCTCGCCCTCGTGGCCGAGCCGCTGTTCCTGCTCGGTGACGCCGCCGTCGTCGGCCACCTCGGCACCCCCGAGCTGGCCGGCCTCGGCATCGCCGGCACGGTCGTGACGACCGTCGTGGGCCTGTGCATCTTCCTGGCGTACGGCACCACCGCCGGGGTCGCGCGCCAGATCGGCGCCGGCCACCGCGACGCCGCGCTCGCCCAGGGCCTCGACGGCCTCTGGTTGGCCGTGCTCATCGGCCTGCCGGCCACGGCCCTCACCGCGCTCGCCGCCGACCCGCTCGTCGCCGTGTTCGGGGCGTCGCCGGACGTGGTCGAGCCCGCTACGACGTACCTCCGCGTCGCCGCCCTCGGCCTCACCCCACTGCTGCTCATCCTCGCCGGCACCGGCGTCCTGCGGGGCCTGCAGGACACCCGCACGCCGCTCGTCGTCGCGGTGCTCGGCAACCTCGCCAACCTTGGGCTCAACGTCGCCCTCGTGTACGGCGCCGGGCCGGCCCCGCGCCTCGGCATCGCCGGCTCGGCGCTGGGGTCGGTGCTCGCCCAGACCGCGATGGCGATCGCGCTGGTGCTGGTCGTGGTCCGCGCCGCCCGGGCCGAGGGCGCCACGCTGCGTCCGCACCTGCCCGGTGTCCGGGCGGCGGCGCGCGCCGGCGTACCGCTCATCGTGCGGACGCTGACACTGCGCGCCTCGCTCCTGGTGACGACGTACGCCGTCGTCCTGACCGCCACCGGGGGCGCGGCCAGCAGCGCCGCCGTCCCGGTGGCCACCCACCAGCTGGCGATGACCCTGTGGGGCTTCCTGGCCTATGTCCTCGACGCCATCGCGATCGCCGCGCAGGCGATCACCGGGCGCTTCCTCGGCGCGGGCGACGTCGCCGGCACCCGCGCGGTCACCGGCCGGATGGTCGCCTGGGGGATCGTCAGCGGCGTCGTCACCGGCCTGCTGCTGGCCGCCGCGAGTCCCTGGCTCGGCGCGTTGTTCACGCCCGACGCCGGGGTCCGGGACGCCCTGGTCCCCGTGCTGCTCGTCGCCGCGCTCGCCCAGCCGGTCGCCGGCGTGGTGTTCGTCCTCGACGGCGTGCTGATCGGCGCGGGCGACGGCCGGTACCTGGCCCGCGCCGGCGTGGCCGTCCTCGCGGGCTACGCTCCGCTGGTGCTGCTGACGAGTGCGCTGGGCGCCGGGCTCCCCTGGCTGTGGGCCGTGTTCTGCGCCGTGTTCATGGGCGGACGGCTGATCACGCTGGTCCGCCGCGCCCGCGGGGACGCCTGGCTGGTGGCCGGCGCGTGAAGCCCCTCTACTGGATCGCGATCGGACTGGCCGTCGTCGTCTTCACGGCCGCCCCCGACGACAAGTACGACGTCTCGGAGGTCCTCGGCTGCCTGCTGGTGCTGGTCGGCTACGTCCGCCTCGTCCGGGCCGCGCCCGACCTGCCCCTGCGCCTGACGCTCGGCTACCTCGCGGTCCTCTCGCTGATCGTCGCCGCGGTGCTCAGCCCGCCCGACGCCCGCGCCTGGCTCGACGACGCCGACCCGGCGGTGGTGTGGGCGTCCTCGCTCCCGGCGCTGGGCTTCCAGGCCGCGCTGTGCCACGCCCTCGGCACCCGCGCCCGCGAGGCCAGGGCCCGCAGCGGCTGGTGGTGGTTCGTCGCCGAGACCGCGATCCTGGTCTCGCTCGTCGCCAACGTGCTCTACAACGGCGCCGGCTGGCAGTGGCTGTACGGCGTCGGCACGGTCGGTCTCGCCGGCGTGCTGCTCGTCATCGCGCTCTGCGCGCTCCTGGGCTCGGCCCCGTGGGCCGGGGCCGAGCCGGCGGAGTCCGAGCCGTCGGGGGACCTCAGCCCTTGATCGCGGCGAGCACCTTCTCGGCCAGCCCGACGGACTGGTTGAGCGGGTCGCCCTCGTACTCGACACCCTCGTCGTAGTCGAGGTCGATCTGCAGCAGCACCGCAGGCGTGCAGGCGCGCAGCTCACCCTCGAAGTCCGGCGGGTTGCTCACCTTCCACCAGCCCTTGGTGGCACCGGCGATGTCGTCGGCCGGGTCGACGATGCCGTCGTCGTCACCGGGCTGGGGGCAGCCGAAGGCGCCCTTCGTGAAGTCCTCGGGGCCGGTCAGCTTGACGGTCACCTCGGCGAGGCCCGGGGCCTCGAACGAGCAGTCGTCGCTGGTCCAGGCCAGGCCGCCCTCGGTGTGGTCGTCGCCGCCGACCTCGGGGGCGCCGAACGGCATGCCGTATGCCTCGGCCAGGTCGTCGGCGCTCACGACATCGCACGCGCCGGGCAGGCCGGCGGCCGCGGACGTCGCCGGCTCGGTGGGCGCCGTCGTCGCAGCGCTGGTCTCCTCGGTCGGCGTCGACGCGTCGGTCGCGCTGGACGCGTCCGTGGGGGTGTCGGTCGCGTCGGGCTCGTCGTCTCCGCAGGCCGCGAGGACTGGGGTCAGCAGCAGGAGGGCGGCAGGCCAGAGCCGTCGTACACGCATGGGAACTCCTGGGTCTAGGGGGAAGGAAGGAGTGCCCCAAAAGTAGCGGCGTGGCCGGCCCCGAGGGGACCGGCCACGCCGTCGTACGTCGATCGGGTCAGCCCGGGATGACGTTGAGGGCCACCGCGGCGGACACCTCGTCGTGGAGCTTGACCGACACCGCGTGGTTGCCCAGCGACTTGATCGGGTTGCCGAGGACGATGGTCCGCTTGTCGATCGCCTCGCCGGCGGCCTCGCCGAGCGCGGCGGCGATGTCGGCGGGGGTGACCGCACCGAACAGGCGGCCGCCCTGGCCGGCCTTGACCTTGACGTCGACCGGCGAGCCCTCGAGCTTCGCCTTCAGGTCGGCGGCGTGGGCCTCGTCGCGGACGGCACGGGCCGAGCGGGCGGCCTTGATCGAGTCGGCCTGCGCCTGGGCGCCCCGGGTCCACCGGATGCCGAAGCCGCGGGGGATGAGGTAGTTGCGGCCGTAGCCGTCCTTGACCTCGACCACGTCGCCGGCAGCGCCGAGGTTCTCGACCTCCTGCGTCAGGATGATCTTCATGAGTTCAGCTCTCCTTCTCTGACTCTGCTCAGCGACCGGCGGAGGTGTAGGGCAGCAGCGCGACCTCGCGGGCGTTCTTCACCGCGATCGCGACGTCCCGCTGGTGCTGGACGCAGTTGCCGGTCACCCGACGGGCGCGGATCTTGCCGCGGTCGGAGATGAACTTCTTCAGAAGGGCGGTGTCCTTGTAGTCGACACCGGTGGCCTTCTCCTTGCAGAACTGGCAAACCTTCTTCTTGGGCTTGCGGACGACTGCCTTCGCCATTGTGGTGCTCCTCCTCAGAGCCCGGCCGCGTCAGTCAGAAAGCGGCCGGAATGGTTGGTTGTATCGGTGGTTGAGGTGCGAGCCTGCGAGCCTCGAAACCTCAGAACGGGGGCTCGTCGTTGGACGAGACACCCGGCGCGGCCCACGGGTCGTTGGCCGGGGCGCCGCCCCCGTAGTTGGAACCGCCACCCTGGTTGCCGCCACCGGAGGGGGCGCTGCCCCACGGGTCCTGACCCGCGGGACGGCCGCCGCCACCCTGGTTGCCGCCACCCTGGTTGCCGCCGCCGTACCCGCCGCCACCGCCGGAGCGGCTCGCGCGGGTGACCTTGGCGGTCGCCCAGGTGAGCGACGGGCCGATCTCGTCGACCTGCAGCTCGTTGACGGTGCGCTTCTCACCCTCGCGGGTCTCGTAGGAGCGCGACACCAGACGGCCCTGCACGACGACGCGCATGCCCTTCTGGAGGGACTCGGCGACGTTCTCCGCGACCTGGCGCCAGACCGAGCAGCGGAGGAACAGGGTGTCCCCGTCCTTCCACTCGTTGGTCTGCCGGTCGAAGGACCGTGGCGTCGAGGCCACCGTGAAGTTGGCGACAGCCGCGCCCGACGGGGTGAAGCGAAGCTCCGGGTCGTCGGTGAGGTTGCCGATGACGGTGATGACGGTGTCGCCAGCCATGGTGGTCTCCTGTGCGGTGGGGTTCGAGTGGCCCGCCCGGGCTCAGTCCCGGGCAACGGACCCCATGGTGTCCCGTGGTGCCGACAATGAACAGCCGGCATCCACAGGCACGGGGCCCTGGCTTCCTCAGACGGTGGGTCGCAGGACCTTGGTCCGCAGGACGGACTCGTTGAGGGTCAGCTGGCGGTCGAGCTCGTCGACCGTCGCCGGGGCGGCGGTCAGCTTGACGATGGCGTAGATGCCCTCGGCGTGCTTCTTGATCTCGTACGCCAGGCGGCGCTTGCCCCACACGTCGACGTTGTCGACCGTGCCGCCGTCGTTGCGGACGACGTTCAGGTACTTGTCGAGCGACGGCTGAACCGTCCGCTCGTCGAGGCTCGGGTCGAGGATGACCACGACTTCGTAGTTGCGCAAAGCGGTCTCCACCTCCTCTGGACTCAGGCGGCCGCGGACTTTCCACGGCAGGAGGGCCTTGCTTGTCTGGCTGGTTCGGCCCAGCAGACGGATACGGTGCCAGCGGCACCGGACGGGACAGGCTAACAGCGCCCGCCCGCCCGGACCGAATCCCGCCCGGCTACCCGAACAGGACCGGGTTCTCGATCCGGGTCCCGTCGATGACCAGCGTCGCGATCGCGGCGGAGAGCCCCTCGGGTACGTCGAGCGACACCGTCGCGCAGACGTCGTCGGAGCCGAGGTCCCACGACCCGTCGAGCGAGCCGATCAGCTGGCCCTGGGGGTCGGCGAGCTCGATGGTGAACGGCGTGCCGTCGGGCAGCCCGCTGACGGCGAAGTGCGCGTACAGGGTCGCCGGGAGGCTCACCCCGCTGAGCACCTGCGGGTCGTCGAGCGTGCTGGTGGTCGAGCAGGCGCCGCTGCCGTCGGTGGACCAGCCCTTGGGGGAGGCGGTGGCCTGGCCCATCGGGTCGGCCGGGGTCTCCGGCACGTCGTCGAGGTACGGCGACACGTACTCCGGGTCGCCGCCCTTCTTGGCGATGTCGACGATGTCCTCGGTCAGGTTGACCGGCCGGATCCGGGCGGAGCCGCCGGTGAACGCACCCCCCTCGCCGCTGCTGCCCACGGTCGACTCGGTGACGACGGCGCTGTTGATGCCGACCAGCTCCCCGTCGTCGTTGATCGAGGCGCCGCCGGAGTTGCCGGAGCCGATCCGGATGTCGCTGTCGATCCAGGCGCGGTTGCCGGGGACCGCGGCCTCCTTGAGGAAGGTCGACACGACGCCGCGGGTCACGGTCAGCGCCCGGTCGAGGCCGTCGTCGGAGGCGACGTGGGCGACGGCCGGGAAGCCGAGTGCCGTGAGCTCGTCACCGGTGCGCAGGTCGTCGCTGTCGCCGAGCGGCACCGGCGGCGGCAGGTCGAGCTCGTCCTTGCCGATCTCCTTGCCGTCCTCGTCGGCGGTGATCTTGAGGACCGCGAGGTCGAGGACGCCGTCGGCGACGATCGCCTCGGCGGAGTACGACGGCGCGGCCGGCTTGTCGTCCTCGGCCGAGGTGAGCGCGACCAGGAGCCCGGCGGGGTCCTCCTCGTCGCCCTGCTGGCCGGGCGCGCTGGGCTTGCCGACGTGGGCGTTGGTGAGGATCAGCCCGTCGTCGCTGATGATCGTGCCGGAGCCGGTGTAGATCGGCTCGCCGTCGTCGTCGACGGCGATGATGAGGACGCTGGCGAGCTTGGCGCGGTCGAGCTCCTCGGTGCTGAGACCGGCGGCCTCCTGCGAACCGCCACCGCTGCCGCCGGACTCGTCGTCCCCGCCCAGCAGCACCGCCGCCGTGACGCCGCCGCCGACCAGGACCAGCGCCGCGACGATGCCGCCGACCAGGGCGGCGGTGCGCCTGCGCTTCTTCTTGGCGATCGACTTCTGCGCGACGCCGGTCGCGACGATCGGGACCACCTCGACCTCGGCGCCCGCGGTGGGGTGGCCGAGCATCAGCGTGGTCGGGTCCTCGAGCTTGCGCTGGGTGACCCGGTCCTCCTCGAGGAAGGTGCCGGCGGTCGACCGGTCGACGTACCACCACCCGTCGGGGCGCCCCTCGACCACGCCGTGGAGCCGGGAGACCGACGGGTCGTCGACGACGACCTCGCTGGCCGGGTCGCGGCCGATGCGGACGACGACGCCCGGGGGGAACCTCTTCGAGACGCCGCCGGCGCGCACCAGCAGCCCGGGGCCGCTGACGTAGCCGGGGCCGGCGGGGCCGACGCCGGGCAGCACGGTCTGCTGGAGGCCCGCGGGCGGCAGCGTCGCCGGGTCGGGGGCGGCGGGGCGCGAGACGCCGGCCGGCGTCAGCTGGACCTCCTCGCCGTTCACGCCACCGAACCGCACCGTCGTCGGCCCCGTGACGCGGACCTCCGTCACGCGGTTGCCGTTGAGGAAGGTGCCGCCGCTCGAGCCGGTGTCGACGAGCACCCAGCCGGAGCCGTCCGAGCGCAGCTGCGCGTGCTGGCGGGACGCGGAGGGCGCCGTGAGGACGATGTCGGAGCCGGTGTCGCGTCCGATGCTGACGACGCGCGGCTCCTCGAACGACCAGGTACGGCCGCCGCTGGAGACGTGAAGGGTGGTCACGCGAGGAAGGTAGTGCCCCGGCGCCCGATCCACGAGTGTCGCCGCCGGTCGATACGGTGACGACCATGAGCGAGCTGCGCATCGGAGCCCACGTCGACCAGACCGACCCGATCGCCGAGGCGGCCGCGCGCAACGCCCCGCTCGTGCAGTTCTTCCTCGGCAACCCGCAGTCCTACAAGGGCCCCGTGCTGTCGTACGACGGCGGCCCGGCCGCCCTCCGCGCCGCCGCCGAGGCCGCGGGTGTCGACCTGTACGTGCACGCGCCGTACCTGATCAACGTCGCGACCACCAACAACCGCCAGCGGATCCCGAGCCGCAAGCTGTTGCAGCAGCACATGGACGCCGCCGCCGAGCTCGGCGCCAAGGGGCTCATCGTCCACGGCGGCCACGTCACCGACGAGGACGACCCTGCCAAGGGCTTCGACAACTGGCGCAAGGCGGTCGAGGCGACCGACATCAAGATCCCGCTGCTCATCGAGAACACGGCGGGCGGCACCAACGCGATGACCCGCTACCTCGAGCGGATCAAGGGCACCTGGGACGCGATCGCGTCCGCCGAGGGCGCCGACATGGTCGGCTTCTGCCTCGACACCTGTCACGCCCACGCCGGCGGCAACGCCCTGGAGACCATCGTCGACGACGTCCTCGCGATCACCGGCCGGATCGACCTGGTCCACGCCAACGACAGCCGCGACGCCTTCGACTCCGGCGCCGACCGGCATGCCAACTTCGGCGCCGGCCAGATCGACCCGGACCTGCTCGCCCAGGTCGTCCGCGACGCCGGCGCGCCGGTCGTGTGCGAGACGCCCGGCGGGGCCGAGGAGCACGTCGCCGACTTCGCGTGGCTGCGCGAGCGCCTGTGACCGCGTCCCTCAGCCGAGCGCGATCCGCTCGACCACCCGCGACCTGAGGACCAGGTCGTCCATGGTCTCGGTCAGGTGCACCTCGTCGACCCGCAGCGGTACGACGAGCCGTTCGCGGTGGTGCGCGACGAGGCTCCGCAGACCGTCGTACGCGGCCGCCGTGACGTCCTGGCGCAGCTGGACGAACCCGGCGAGCAGCGGCCGGAACGGAGCGCCCACGTGGGTGGCGAGCGCGGCGAGCGCGGCAGTGGTCGCCGCGTCGGCAGGCTCGACCGGCAGGTAGATCCGACCCCGGTTGTAGCGACCCACCCACGGTCCGCGGACCACCATGTCGAGCGGCCTCCTGGCCGCGTCCGGGAGCACGCCGCCGACGTCGCTCACCCCTGGTGCGAGCGTCGCATGCATCCGGTCCGCGCGCGCCTGGATTCCGGCGAACCAGACCGCCGGCGCCGCGGCGCTGGCCGCGAGGTCGGCGAGGAACGCCCGCACCGACGGCGCCTCGAGCAGGCTCTTCGGCAGCGGTACGACGACCGAGCGGACCGGCGGCCAGAACTCGCCCGGTCCCAGCGAGCGGGGACCGAGCGGCGGGCGCGGTCGGTCGTGGAGGAGCGGCAGCTGGCGGGTGCGGTACCGCTCGTCCAGGGTGAGCGCATCCCGCTCGGCCCACGGGAACGCGTCGAGCATCCCGGCACGGTAGCGAACCGCTCTTGCGCTCTTCCGGATCACGCGTAATCTGAATTACATGATTACAACCGACCAGCGCGACCAGATCCGCGGCTGGTTCGCGGGACGCCTGCCGGAGGACCTCTTCGAGTCCGTGGTGGAGGTCACCGTCGACCGCGAGGAGATCACCGTCATCGGCCGCATCGCGGCCCCGAAGCTCGCCGAGGACGCCTCGGCGACCGAGCGCGAGGCCGCCGCCCAGGGCCGCATCCAGGAGTTCCGCGGGCGCACCCGCGACGCGCGGATCGCCATCGCCCGCGAGGCCGAGCGCCAGTTCGACCAGAAGGTCGCGTGGGGCGTCGAGTGCGACGGGACCAGGGCCCTGTTCACCCACCTGGCCGTCCCCGTCATGACCCGGCTGCGCCAGCCCGAGCGCGTCGTGCTCGACACGCTCATCGCCGGCGGCGTCGCCCGCAGCCGCAGCGAGGCGCTGGCCTGGTGCGTCCGGCTCGTCCAGCAGCACGCCGACGACTGGCTGGGCGAGCTGCGTGACTCGCTCGAGCACGTCCAGCGGGTCCGCGCGGCGGGCCCGGACGCCTAGATGGGCAACTAGGGCGTGTCGCGGCCCGGGCGGTCGCCGAGCCAGCCGAGGTTGGTCGCGACCTGCTCGAGCGAACCGAGCAGTGCGTCGTACTGCTCCGGCGAGAGGCCCTCGGCGGCCCGCTCGGCGACCGCCTGGACCGGGCCGTCCTGGACCTCGCTGACCAGCTCGCTGCCGGACTCGGTCGACCGGTACTCGCCACTGCGGTGCTCGACCAGCCCAGCCGCCACCAGTCCCTCGGCGGCGGGGAGCAGCTCGACGGCGACGTCATCGGCGACGGCGCCGTGCTCGAGGCGCCCGAGGGCGTGCCAGTCACGACGGCTCAACCCGCGCTCGGCCAAGGCATCCGCGACCTGGTCGTCGAGCAGGCGGTCGAGCGTGGTCAGCCATTAGCCGAGCGGGCGCGGTGCGGTCATGGCCCCGCGGTACCCCGCTCGCCGGGGCTACCCCGCCGCACCCGTCCGATAGGCCCGATAGGCCCGATAGGTTGGTCCCCATGCCCAGCGTGCGCCCGATCAGCCCGACCGAGCACCGCGACCACCTCGCCACCCTGCCGTCCGCGAGTTTCCTGCAGACACCCGGCTGGGCGCGGGTGAAGAGCGAGTGGCGCAGCGAGTCGCTCGGCTGGTTCGACGACGCGGGGAAGCAGGTCGGCGTCGCGCTGGTGCTCTACCGCAAGCTCCCCAAGCTCAACCGCTACCTCGCCTACCTGCCCGAGGGGCCGGTCATCGACTGGGGAAGCGACGACCTCGGCGCCTGGCTGGACCCGATGGTGCGGCACCTGAGGAAGCAGGGCGCGTTCGCCGTACGGATCGGGCCCCCGGTGGTCACCCGGCGCTGGACGACGGCGCAGGTCAAGGAGGGCATCGCCGACCCGGCGGTCCGTCTCCTCGGCGAGATCCCGCCCGCCGAGCGCACCCCGGCCGGCGCGCGCGTGGTCGCCCAGCTCCACGAGCTCGGCTGGCGCCACCAGGGCGTCGAGGGCGGCTTCGCCGCGGGCCAGCCGCAGTTCGTGTTCCAGGTCCCGCTCCGCTCCGCCGACGGCACCCAGCTCAGCGAGGACGAGGTCCTCAAGGGCATGAACCAGCTGTGGCGCCGCAACATCAAGAAGGCCGCGAAGGAGGGCGTCGAGGTCACCCGCGGCACCCGCGAGGACCTGGTGGCGTTCCACGAGCTCTACGTCCACACCGCTCAGCGCGACCACTTCACGCCGCGTCCGCTGAGCTACTTCGAGACGATGTACGACGCCCTCTGCGCCGACGCCCCGGAGCGGTTCACCCTCTGGCTGGCCCGCCACGACGGCGACCTGGTGGCCTCGACGATCGCGATCCGCGTCGGCGAGCACGCCTGGTACTCCTACGGCGCCTCGTCCACCGAGAAGCGCGAGGTGCGCGGCTCCAACGCGATCCAGTGGGCCATGATCCGCGACGCGATCGCCGCCGGCGCGGCCGTCTACGACCTGCGCGGCATCACCGAGACCCTCGACGCCGACGACGCGCACGTCGGGCTGATCCAGTTCAAGGTCGGCACCGGCGGCGAGGCGGTCGAGTACGCCGGCGAGTGGGACCTGCCGGTCAACCGGGCGCTCTACAAGGCCTTCCAGGTCTACCTCCAGCGAAGGGGCTGACCGATGAGCCTGACCCTCACCGTCGACGGGCCCCGCTGGCGCACCCACCTCGAGTCGGTCGCCGACGCGCAACCCGGGCTGGTCCCGGTCGCGAAGGGCAACGGCTACGGCTTCACGCTGGGCCGCCTGGCCCGCAAGGCGCAGTGGCTGGCCGAGCGCGGCCACGACGTACGCACCCTCGCCGTCGGCACGTACGACGAGCTGCCGGAGGTCGCGCAGCGCTGGCACGGCGACCTGCTGGTGCTCACCCCGTGGCGGCCCTGGGTGCCGCTCCCCGACGCCGCGACCGGCCGCCGGCTGGTCCACACCGTCAGCCGCCTGGCCGACCTGCGCGACCTGCTGCACGCCGACCCGACCGCGCGGGTCGTGCTGGAGCGGATGACCTCGATGCGCCGCCACGGCATGGCCGCGCGCGAGCTGTGGGAGGCCGGCGACCTGCTCCGCAAGCACCCCGGCGCCCGGGTCGAGGGCCTCGCCCTGCACCTGCCGCTCGGGCAGGGCACCCACCTCGGCGAGGTGACCCGCCTGGTCAACGACTTCGTCGCCGCCGAGGTCCCCACCCGCGGCACCCCGGAAGTGTGGGTCAGCCACCTCACCGACGCCGAGCTGACCACCCTGCGCAGCCAGTACGGCGACTTCACGGTCCGCCCCCGGATCGGCACCGGGCTCTGGCTCGGTGACCGCGGCGCCCTCCGCGTCACCGCGACCGTCCTCGACGTGCACCCCGTCGAGCGGGGTGACGCGTTCGGCTACCGCGGCCGCACCGCCCCGAAGTCGGGCCACGTGCTCGTCGTCAGCGGCGGCACCGCTCACGGCATCGGCCTCGAGGCGCCCACCGGCGAGCAGTCGATCAAGGCGCGGGCGGCGACGCTGGCCCGCGGTGGCCTCGACGCGGTCGGGTTCGTGCGCTCGCCGTACGCCATCGACGGCAAGCAGCGCCTGTTCGCCGAGCCGCCCCACATGCAGGCCTCGATGCTGTTCGTGCCCCACGGCGCGCGGGTGCCCGAGGTCGGCGAAGAGGTGGACGTCCGGGTCCGCTACACCGCCACGGCGTTCGACCGGGTCGTCGTCTCCGGCTGATCCCCGCGCCCCATGCGTTCTGGTCGCTGAATCGGCCGATCAGCCGCCAATTCGAATGGGGCGCGGTTCCACGGCCACCCCCGGCTCGACCCGCTCCAGCGCGGCCGGGTCGTGCGCGGGCCGGTAGAGGTCGCGCACGATCACCGCGGCGAGGTAGAGCTCGCCGAGCACCCGGACGACGATGCCGACCCAGTAGAACCCGGCGTCCCCGCCGCCGGCCGGGGCGAGGTAGCCGCCGAGGTACCACCACACCGTGCAGAAGTAGAAGACCTCGCTCGCCTGCCACACGATCTGGTCGCGCCAGCGCGGCCGGGCCAGGGCGGCGAGGGGGAGCAGCCACAGGACGTACTGCGGCGAGTAGACCTTGTTGACCAGCAGGAAGCCGACCACGATCAGGTAGCCGAGCTGGGCCAGGCGGGGGACCATCGCCACGGGGCCGCGGCGCCCGGCGGTCATCCCGATCGCGAACACCCCGAGGCACCAGGCGCCGAAGAGCACCCACGACCACACGTTGACCGTGTGCGCCGAGATGCCGAGGTCGCCCGCCTGGTCGACGAGCAGCCACAGCGAGCCGAGATCGGCCTTCCGCTCGGCGTTGAACGACCAGAAGACCTTCCACTGGTCCGGACCGGAGAGGTACGCCGGCGCGTTGGCCACCACCCAGGCGACCACCGCCCACAGCGCGGCCAGCGCGAACCGCCCGACCCGACGCTGGCGCAGGCAGATCACCAGCAAGCCGCCGAGCAGGAACAGCGGGTAGAGCTTGGCGGCGGTGCCGAGGCCGATCAGCACGCCGGTGAGCACCGGCCTGTCCCGCGACCAGGCCCACAGCGCCCCGGCCACCAGAGCGACGGCGAGCAGGTCCCAGTTGATCAAGCCGGTCAGCAGCAGCGCGGGGGAGAGGGCGAACGCGGCCGCGTCCCAGGGCCGGGACCGGTTCGCGCCCGCCAGCAGCCAGGTCGCCAACAGCGCGAGCGCGGCGAAGCCGACGGCGTTCACGAGGAGGAAGAGGTTCTCCTCGTCGTTGACCTCCGGGTCGCCGTACAGGTCGGAGACGGGCGCCTTGTAGCGCGCCGCGACGTCCGGTGACCCGTTGAGCCAGTGCGTGACCCACGCGGTGCCCCACGCCCAGTAGGAGATGCCGACCGGGTACTCCATCACCTGGTAGCGGGCCCGGGTCTGGTCGTCGTCGGAGTACGGCCAGGCGTGCTCGGCCATCCCCCGCGGCACGTACAGCGGCTTGAGGTCGGTGTAGCACATGTGGGAGTAGACCCAGTTCTGGTCGTGTCCCTGGGCGAGCGAGCACGGCGCCTTCTGCACGAGCCCCGCCGCGAACACCACCGCGGTGAGCAGCAGCAGGACCCGCGCCGGCGTCCACCACCGGTGCGGTCGCGCGTGGTCGCCCATCGGGCCGCCGACGACCTCGCTCAGCGCCGTGACGACCGCGTCGTCACGGGTGGGGTGGACGTGGGTCACCGGTCAGGGCCGGACGCGGGGGTTGTTCCCGTTGCCCGGGTTCCCGATGGTCGGCCCGGTGGGGAACGTCGGCTGCGTCGGCTGCGTCGGCTGCGTCGGTGTCGGGGTCGGCGGTGGGACGAAGGTCGGCGGCGCCGTCGGCGGAGGAGTGACCGGAGGCGGAGCCTGCTCGGTCGTCTTCTTCTCCTTCGGCTTCTTGGACTTCTTCGGCGGCGGGGGCGGCGGCGGGACGTACTCGTGGCCCTCGGTCGGCGCCTCACCCTTGACGTACGCCGCGCCCGGCAGGTCCTCGACCTCCTCGCCGTCGAGGGCGCGCAGCATGACCGCGGTCCAGGTCTTGGCGGGGTAGGCACCGCCGAAGTACGACGGCAGCCAGTCCTTGAGCTGCTCGTTGCCCTTGCCGCGCACGTACATCACCGCGGTCGCGAGCTGCGGCGTGTAGCCGACGAACCAGGCCGAGGAGACGTCACCGTTGCCGTTGGTGGCGGTGCCGGTCTTGCCGCCGGCCGGGCGGTGCAGGCCGAGGGCCGCCGTACCGGATCCGGACTTGACGACCTGCTGGAGCGCGTAGCCCACGTCGTCGGCGATACCCTCGGGGACCGCGTCGTGGGTGGCGACCTTGTGGTCGAAGCGCACCACGCCGTCGCGGTCGACGACCTTCTCGATGATGTAGGCGTCGGCGGCGACCCCGCGGTTGGCGATGGTGGCGTAGCCGTTGGCCATGTTGATCGGGCTCACGGTCTGCGAGCCCAGCGAGACGCCGGTGTTGGGCTGCAGGCCCGGGCTCGAGGTCGGGATGCCGTACGCCGGCGTGGCGGCCTCGGCCGGCGGGATGCCCATCGCGTTGGCGGTGGTGATGATCTGCTGCGGGCCGTCGGGCATCGCCAGCGTCATGTCGATGAACGCGGTGTTGATCGAGTCCTCGGTGGCCTTGATCAGGTTGACCCGGCCGTAGCTGTGGTCGCCCTGGTTCTCGATCTCGCCGCCGCCCTCGAGCTCGTAGGGCGAGTTGCCGTCGAAGGTGTCCTTGAGCTCGAAGCCGGACTCGATGCCGGCGGCCAGCGCGAACGGCTTGAACGTCGAGCCGGCCTGGCCGCCGGACACGGCCCAGTTGATCTGCGACTCGAGGTAGTCCTGGCCGCCGTAGAACCCGCGCACCGCCCCGGTGCCGGGCTGGACCGAGGCGACCGCGACGTGCAGCTGCTTGGGCCCGAAGCCCTCCGGACGCTGCTCGGCGACGCCCTCGGCGGCCGCGGCCATCGCCTTCTTGGTGAAGGTCGTGGTGACCTGGAGGCCGCCGCCGTTGATCTCCTGCTCGCTGAAGCCGAGCCGGGTGAGCTCCTTGTGGACCATGCTCAGCACGTGGCCCCGCTGGCCGCCGTACTGCTCGCTCTGCTTGATCTGCGGGAACTTCGGCAGCGCCTCGCGCGCCTGGGAGACCTCGCCGGCGGGGGCCGTGCCCATCTTGGCCATCGAGTCGAGGACGTACTGGTAGCGGCCGAGCAGGCGCTGCGCCACGTCCTCGCCGTCGGCCGGGTCGAGGCCGTTGGGGTTGTTGAGGATCGCGGCCAGGGCGGCGGACTGCTTGAGGTTGAGCTGCGCGGCGTCCTTGGCGAAGTAGGCCTGCGCCGCGGCCTGGATGCCATAAGCTCCACGGCCGAAGTAGATGGTGTTGAGGTAGCCCTCGAGCACGTCCTGCTTGCTCAGCTGGTTCTTCACCTTGAGCGAGAGGATCGCTTCCTTGAGCTTGCGCTTCCAGGTGCGCTCCTGGGTCAAGTACAGGATCTTGACGTACTGCTGGGTGATCGTCGACGCGCCCTGGGTCGCGTTGCCCTGGGCGTTGCTGAACGCCGCGCGCAGGATGCCCTTCGGGTCGAGGCCGTTGTCGGTCCAGAAGGTCTGGTTCTCGGCGGCCACGACGGCGTCCTTCACCGTCTGCGGCATCTCGTCGTAGTCGATCGAGTCACGCTTCTGCACCGCGAACTGGCCGAGCTGGCTCTTGCCGTCGGAGTAGTAGACCTGCGTGGTCTCGGTGAGGAAGTCGGCGTTGGGGTCGGGGATGTCGATCGACCGGTAGGCGACGAAGAAGCCGGCGGCACCCAGCAGGGCCATCACCACGCAGGCGATCAGGCCCCAGATCGTGTACCGCTTCAGCCGCTGCTTCCAGGTCCGCGGCGTGCGGTCCTTCGAGCGGCCCTTCGAGCGCGCCTTCGCCCTGGTGGGCGACGCGCCGGACTTCCGTTTTCCCTGAACCACGCAGGACAGGGTACGGCGCGGGTGTCAGCCGACCCGATTTTCCGAGATCTGTCCACGCAGGGCCGCCAGCGCTCGCGACGACTGGCTCTTGACCGTGCCCTCGGCGATCCGCAGCTCGGCAGCGGTCTCGGCGACCGACAGCCCGAGCCAGTGGCGCAGCACCACCACCCGGCGCTGCATCGGCGGCAGCGCGCGGACGGCGGCGAGCAGGTCGGTGCGCTCGCCCGGCTCCAGCCCGGGCCGGGCCACGGGGTCGTGGCCGTCCAGGCCCGGCCGCTCACGACGCCACGGCCGGCGCCGCTCGTCGAGGTCCGCGTTGACGATGATGCGTCGTACGTAGGCCAGCTCGGCACCGGCGGCGTGCAGCCGCGGCCAGCTCACGTAGAGCTTGGCCAGGGCGGTCTGCAGCACGTCCTCGGCCCGGTCCCACTCGCCGCCGCACACGGCGTACGCGATCCGGCGCAGCCGGACCTGGTGGGCCTCGACGAACGCGGTGAAGGCGGCGTCCCGCTCCTCGCGGCTGCTCATCGCAGTCCCTGGCCCGAGGCGTAGCGGTCGCGGGCGTAGGCGAGGAAGGCCGCGTACGTCGGCTCGGGCAGCACGCTGACGTCGACCGGGATCGCCTCGGACGGGCCGCCGGGGGAGCGGCGCACCAGCACGAACGAGGTCAACCCGTCGACGAGCACCTCGGCGACCGCGGTGTCGTCACCGGGTGCGGCGAAGCCGGGGACGTCCGGGTCCGGCCACTGGCGCAGGATCCGCACGCCCACGCCGGGCACCAGGTCGGTGCCGCCCTCGGCGAAGGTGACGTACGCCGCCGGCTCGCTCCCACCCGCGAGGTCGACCATGTCGGCCAGCCACTGCTCGAAGCGCGCGTGCATCGAGCCCGCCGGGTCCCACGTCGCCCCGCCGCCGTCCGCGGTGTCGTCGAGGAGGTACCAGTACCTCTCCTCGCCGTTCGTCACCACCAGCCCGACCGACGCCTCGGGCGCGACCCGGTGCAGCGGGTTCGGCACCTCCCGCACGATCCGCCAGCCCCGCCGCAGCACGACCGCGCCCTGGTCGTCGTACCCGACGTGCTGGCCGGGGACCAGTACGTCGGAGATCCTCTGCTTCGGCCGCACCGTGGCCGTCTCGACGGGAGTCGGGGACGGCTGCTGGACCACCGGCGTCGGGTCCGGGGTGCTGCGCGGGCCGGCGCCGTCGGGGAGCAGCGCGACCGTCGTCGCCGCGGCCAGCACGACCGCCCCGGCCGCGCCGTACCGCAGGCGGCGGTTGCGCTGCCGCCGGCGACCGCTCGCGACGTACGCCGCCGCGGGGCGCGGGGCCGGCTCGTCGTCGTACCCGGCCTCGAGAGCGGCCGCCACCTCGTCCCACACGTCCGTGCTCATGCTCCCTGTACGTAGCCGGTCGCAGATCCGTTGCCCCGCGAGTTTCACCGGTCGGCCGGTGAAACTCGTGCTGGGACGAGGAACCTTCCTCGTCCAAGCGCCGGTTTCGTCGTCCAAGCCCCCCTGTTCGACACTCCCGATCCATCGGAAGTTCACGTCCCGCGGATATATCGCTACGATAGATCGCATGGCACGGCGCGGGGACACCATCGAGCTCGCAGTCCTCGGACTGCTGCACGAGGGACCCATGCACGGCTACGAGCTGCGCAAGCGGCTCAACCTGATGCTGGGCTGGGGCCGGCTGCTGTCGTACGGCTCGCTCTACCCCGCGCTGAAGAAGATGCTCCGTGGCAACCTCATCGAGGAGACCGTGCCCTCGGGTCCCCAGACCCGCCGGCAGCGGATCGTCTACCAGGTGACCGACCTGGGCACCGAGGAGTTCTCGCGCCTGATGTCGGAGGTGGGTCCGACCGCGTGGGAGGACGACACGTTCGACATCCGGTTCCGGTTCTTCTCCTCCACCGACATGGAGATCCGGCTGCGCGTCCTCGAGGGACGTCGCTCCCGGCTCCAGGAGCGGCTCGACCGCGTCCAGCGCGAGCTGGCCATGACGCAGGCCGAGGCCGACCGCTACGCCGCCGAGCTGCAGCGTCACGGGGTGGAGTCGGTCGAGCGTGAGGTCCGGTGGCTCTCGGAGCTCATCAACGCCGAGCGCAGCGGCCAGCAGGCACCATCCGGACCGGAGACGCCGACGTCAGCAGCACCGTCGACGCCGTCCTGACCGGCACCGCACAACGGTTCAGGTCAGCACCTGATCATTCACGAGATGTCATGAGTACCAAGGAAGGAAACCCCATGGGTTCGGTTCGAGTAGCGATCGCCGGCGTGGGCAACTGCGCCACGTCCCTCATCCAGGGCGTGCAGTACTACCGGGGCGCCGATGCCGCGAGCACCGTCCCGGGGCTCATGCACGTCCAGTTCGGCGACTACCACGTCGGCGACGTCGAGTTCGTCGCCGCGTTCGACGTCGACGACAAGAAGGTCGGCAAGGACCTGTCCGAGGCCATCAACGCCTCGGAGAACAACACCATCAAGATCAGCGACGTCCCCACCCTGGGTGTCGAGGTCCAGCGCGGCCCGACCCTGGACGGTCTCGGCAAGTACTACCGGATGACCATCGAGGAGTCCGCGGCCGAGCCGGTCGACGTCGTCCAGGCCCTCAAGGACGCCCAGGTCGACGTCCTCGTCTCCTACCTCCCGGTGGGCTCCGAGGAGGCCGACAAGTTCTACGCCCAGTGCGCGATCGACGCCGGCGTGGCCTTCGTCAACGCCCTGCCCGTCTTCATCGCCTCCGACCCGGTCTGGGCCAAGAAGTTCGAGGACGCCGGCGTCCCGATCGTCGGCGACGACATCAAGTCGCAGGTCGGCGCCACCATCACCCACCGCGTGATGGCGAAGCTGTTCGAGGACCGCGGCGTCGTGCTGGACCGCACCTACCAGCTCAACGTCGGCGGCAACATGGACTTCAAGAACATGCTCGAGCGCGAGCGCCTGGAGTCCAAGAAGATCTCCAAGACCCAGGCCGTCACGTCGAACCTCAACGGCCCGCTGGCCGGCGTCGGCGCCGACGACCGCAACGTCCACATCGGCCCGTCCGACTACGTCGCGTGGCTCGACGACCGCAAGTGGGCCTACGTGCGCCTCGAGGGTCGTGCCTTCGGTGACGTCCCGCTCAACCTCGAGTACAAGCTCGAGGTCTGGGACTCCCCGAACTCCGCCGGCATCATCATCGACGCCGTCCGTGCGGCCAAGATCGCCAAGGACCGTGGCGTCGGCGGCCCGATCATCCCCGCCTCGGCGTACCTCATGAAGAGCCCGCCGGTGCAGATCGAGGACACCGAGGGTCGCGCCCAGCTCGAGGCCTTCATCAAGGGCGTCTGACGCTCCCAGCTCCACCGGCTCCGGCCCGGCTCGCACCCGCGAGCCGGGCCGTTGCATTCCCGGTGGTCGAGGAGGTCGGGCCGCCGCGCCCCGGTGGTCGAGGAGGTCGCGCAGCGACCGTCACGAGACCCCTGGCCATGCTTCCGGGACTGTCCGCACGCAGTACCGGCAGCACCTCACCCGGTCTCGTGACGCGCCGCGACCTCGCTTGCTTCGCCGCGCGAGCTCGCCGGCGCTCCTCGACCTTCGGCCGCTGACCGCGGGTTCGTTCCTCACCCGCGGGCGGCCTCTCAGCAGGCGGGCGGCGGCTGCAGCTGCATCCGGGTCCACACGGCGCGGTGGTCGGACACGGTGGAGAAGAGGACCTCGGCCTGGACGGGGGTGAACCAGCCGTCGTGGAGGATGAAGTCGATCCGGCTGCCGGGGCGGTCGGCGGGAACGGTGGCGCCCTTGCCGGAGCCGACGGCCCAGGAGTCGCCGAGGCCGGAGCCCTTGAGGATGGCGATGGGGCGGGAGTCGGGACCGGTGTTGAGGTCGCCGCCGAACAGCTTGGGCAGCGGGTCGGCGGCCATCAGCTGGACGACGGTCTTCGCCTGCACCCGGCGGGCCTTGCGTCCGCGGTGGTCGAAGTGGCTGGCATAGACGCTGACAGGTACGCCGGCCACGTCGAGCTGGGCGTGGAGCAGTCCGCGCAGCTCCTTGCCGCCGGCCATCGGCAGGTGCGTGTTGGTGGCGGAGGTGATCGGGAACCGGGTCAGGATCGCGTTGCCGCGCGGGCCGGCGCCGGTGTTGCGCGAGTTGCCGCCGTACACGTGGTTCAGGCCGGTCCTGGTGCCGAGGACCGCGGCCTGGTCGAGGTTGCCGCTGACCGGGCGGCCCTTGTCGACCTCCTGGAGCAGGACCACGTCCGGCTTCCAGCCGCGGATCTCCTCGGCGATCCTGTCCAGCTCGACCCGGCCGTTGTGGGCGGTGCCGAAGTGGATGTTGAAGGTCATCACCGTCAGCTGTGCCGGCGCGGGGGTCGGGCAGGTCGGTGGGGCCGTCGGCGGTGGCGTCGGAGTCGGCGGCGGCGGCTCGGTCCGGGTGGGGGTCGCGCCCGAGGAGGGCGGCGGGGGCACCGTGGTGACCGGCTCGCCCGGACCGGCACCCGGCGGCGGCCGGGACGGTCCCTGCACCAGGAGCACGACCACGACGGCGACGAGGACCACCGCGGCAACCGCGACGGTGGCGACCTTCGTCGCCCGGCTGCCCTCGGTCACGCGCCTATGAGACCAGACCCGGGATCAGGCTCAGGCCTCGGCCTCGGCCTTGATCCGCTCCAGGGTCTGCCGGATGCCGCGGCGCAGCTCGTCGGTGAACGGCTTCTGGCCGCCGAGGACCAGCTTGGTCAGCGCCATCGACAGCCCGGAGATGCCGTCGGGGGTCTCGCGGCGCTCGGTGAGGCGGGTGCCGCCGTCGGCGGTCGGCGCGAGCTCGAAGGACCACACGGTCCGGTTCTCGCGGATCCGGAACGCGAAGTCGCCGGGCGTCGAGGCGGTCGGCGGCTGGAAGCGGATGACCTTGCCGCCGGTCGGCCAGCGCTTGATGCCCTGCTTGTTGAGGTTGCTGAAGACCGCGCCCTGCTTGACCACGCCGCCCTTGACGGTCGACTTCACGACCTGCGGGCTCCACTTGGACATCGCCGGGATGTCGGTCACGAGCGACCACACCTTCTCGGCGGGGGCGGAGATCTCGATCGAGTCCTCGAGCAGCTTCTCGTACGTGTCGGCCATGGCGGTGCCTTCCGTAGGAACAGGGCGGTCCCCGGCAAACTACCCGCAGGTAGCAGACCGGCGGTATGTGACGCCGCGCACACGATGCGACGTCCGATTGCCGCCAGACCCGGCCCGCCCGGTCCGAGCAGGCTGGACGCATGACGACAACGAACACGAAGCCCACGACGAACGAGAGGGTCGCCCTCGTCACCGGCGGCAACCGCGGACTCGGCCTCGCCACCGCCAGGCGCCTCGGACGCGAGGGCGTGACGGTGGTGATCGGCGCGCGTGACGAGACGCGAGCCCGGGCCGCGGTGCTCGGGCTGCGCGAGGCGGGGGTGTGGGCCAGTGCCGTGCCGCTGGACGTGGACGACGACGCGAGCGTGAAGGACGCGGCCGAGCGGATCCGTCGCGAGCACGGCCGGCTGGACATCCTGGTCAACAACGCCGGGATCCTGCCGGAGGCGACCGCGACCGACGCGGTCGATCCCCTCGACCCCGACCTCTTCTGGCGCACCTTCCGCACGAACGTGCTCGGCGCCGTCGCCGTCACGGCGGCCGTCCTCCCGCTGCTCCTGGAGTCCGATCGCGGCCGGGTCGTCAACGTGTCGAGCCGGATGGGCTCGCTGAGTGATCAGCTCGACCCCGCGTCGCCGTACCACTCCCTGGTGGTGCCGGCCTACCAGTCGTCGAAGGCGGCGCTCAACGGACTGACGATCGCCCTGGCCAAGAAGCTGGCGGGTACGACGGTCAAGGTGAACGCGGTGTGCCCCGGCTGGGTGCAGACCGACCTGGGCGGTCCCGACAACCGGGCGGCCGCGCCGACGCCCGCCGACGAGGCGGCCGAGGTCGTGGCGCGGGCGGCACTGATGGGCGAGGCCGGTCCGTCGGGCAGCTTCTTCGACGCCGACGGTCCGGTGCCCTGGTAGCGACCGGTCAGCCGCGGGCGGCCCACCAGTCCCGCAACGCGGCGGCGGCGTCCTCCTGTGACATCGGGCCGTTGTCGAGGCGAAGCTCGAGCAGGAACCTGTACGCCTCGCCGACCTCCCGGCCCGGCCCGATGCCGAGCAGCGTCATGATCTGGTTGCCGTCGAGGTCGGGCCGGATCGAGGCCAGCTCCTCCTCGGCGGAGAGACGGTCGATGCGGGCCTCCAGGTCGTCATAGGTACGACGCAGCCGGTCGGCCTTCTTCTTGTTGCGGGTCGTGCAGTCGGCGCGGGTGAGCACGTGCAGTCGCTCGAGCTGGGAGCCGGCGTCGCGGACGTAGCGGCGTACGGCCGAGTCGGTCCACTCGCCCGAGCCGTAGCCGTGGAACCGCAGGTGCAGCTCGACCAGGTCACCGACCGCGTCGATCTGCTCGTTGCTGAACTTGAGCGCCTTCATCCGCTTGCGGGTGAGCTTGGCGCCCACGACGTCGTGGTGGTGGAAGGTGACCACGCCGTCGTCCTGGAAGCGGCGGGTGCGCGGCTTGCCGACGTCGTGCATGAGCGCGGCGAAGCGGGACACGAAGTCGGGGCCCTCGGGGGCGCCGGCGCGCGCGGCCAGCCGCGGCTCGAGGTCGATCGCCTGCTCGAGCACGGTCAGGGTGTGCTCGTAGACGTCCTTGTGGCGGTGGTGCTCGTCGCGCTCCAGCTTGAGCGCGGGCAGCTCCGGCAGCACCCGCTCGGCGAGGCCGGTCTCGACGAGCAGCTCGAGGCCGAGCCGGGGGTGGGGCGCGCAGACCAGCTTCACCAGCTCGTCGCGCACCCGCTCGGCGGAGATGATCTCGATCCGGTCGGCCATCTCGGTCATCGCCCGCACCACGGCCGGGTCGACCGCGAAGCCGAGCTGGGCGGCGAACCGGGCGGCCCGCATCATCCGCAGCGGGTCGTCGGAGAAGGACTGCTCGGGGGTGCCGGGGGTGCGGATCACGCGGTGCGCGAGATCCATCACGCCGCCGTACGGGTCCTCCACCTCACGACCCGGCAGCCGGACCGCCATCGCGTTGACGGTGAAGTCGCGCCGGCCGAGGTCGCCGGCCAGGCTGTCGCCGTACTGCACCTCCGGCTTGCGGGAGTCGGGGTCGTAGGCCTCGGAGCGGTAGGTCGTCACCTCGACCACCCAGTCGCCCTTGCGGCAGCCGATGGTGCCGAAGTCGCGGCCCATGTCCCACCAGGCGTCGCCCCAGGCCTTGAGGATCCGGTCGGTCTGCTCGGGGCGCGCGGAGGTGGTGAAGTCGAGGTCGTTGGACCGGCGGCCGAGCATCGCGTCGCGCACGGGGCCGCCGACGAGCGCGAGCTCGTGGCCCCCGGCGGCGAAGAGCGCACCGAGCTCGTCGATCACCGGGGAGATCCGGTCGAGCTCGGCGGCGACCGCGGCCTGGACGTCGACCAGCCTCAGCGGGGCACTGGTCGGCGTCTGGTCGGGCGTGTCGGTCACGGGCGGAGAGTCTAGGCGGAGGCACTCAGGCGGCCCTACTACCCTCGGTCCGTGGTCCGCCGTCGTTCTCGCCTGCTCGCAGGTCTGGCGACCGCTCTCGCGCTGGGTGTCGCGCTGCCCGGTGTCGCGCTGCCCGCGCACGCGAGCCCGGACGCTGCGCCGAGGCACGCGGAGTACGACCCGCCGCTCGAGATCAGCATCGACGCGCTCACGCCCGGGCTGCTGCCCACCAGCGGCCCCCTCGTCGTCAGCGGCACGGTGACCAACGTCGACCTCGAGACCTGGCAGCGGATCAACCTCTACCCGATGTTCGGCTCGACCGCCCCGGCGATGACGACCGAGGAGGAGCTCAGCTCCGCGGTCGCCACCGACCCGGAGGCCGAGGTCGGCCAGCGCTACACCGACGACCTCGCGGTCCGCGCCGAGGTGGACTCGCTCGGGCCGGGGGAGAGCACCGACTACACGATCCGGATCCCCCAGCGGGTCCTGCGCCTGATGTTCGCGACACCCACCACCGGCGTCTACTGGTTCGGCGTGCACGCGCTCGGCGAGAACGCCGACGGGCGCGACAAGCTGGCCGACGGACGGGCCCGGACCTTCCTGCCGTACGTCGCCCCGGGCGCCGGCGAGCCCGTCGACACCGCCGTCGTGGTGCCCCTGCGCGGCCGGGTCGCGCACTCGGCCGACGGCGAGCTGGGTCGCACCTCGTGGTGGGAGGAGGCACTCGCGCCGGACGGCACGCTCGGCGGGCCGCTCGCGTTCGGTGCCGCCGGCAACACCCGGCCGGTGACCTGGCTGGTGGACCCCGCGCTGCCGGACGCGGTGAGCCAGCTCGCCGCCGGCAACCCGATCCGCGAGATCGCCCCGGTCGCCCCCGTCGACGAGCCGTCCGAGAGCGACAGCCCGTCGCCCAGCGAGTCGCAGAGCGACGACGCCGGCGAGGGCGGCGACGACGGGGCCGAGGTCGGCGGCGCGACCCTGGAGCCCGACAGCACGCTCGTGCGGGCCGCCCAGACCTGGCTCGACAAGGCCGGCTCCGTGCTGCCCGACGACACCGTCGCCCTGCTCCCGTACGGCGACCCCGACCTCGCCGCCGCGGCGCACGCCCTGCCGAGCCTCTACGACACCGCACGCAAGCACCCGTCGCCGACGCTGGCCGCCTGGGGCATCGAGGGCACCCCGGTCGTCGCGTCGCGCAACGGCTACCTCGACGCCGGCGCGATCGAGAACGTCGACGACGACGCGACCGTGCTGCTCGGCGAGCAGATGTTCGGCGCCGAGGACTATCCCGACGGCCCGCCCGTGGGCGGCCTGGTGGGCAGCCGGCCGGTCGTACCCACGAGCACCGCCACCGCCAAGGGCGGCCCGGGACCCGACCGGGCGCTGGCTCCGGTGGCGCTGCGCCAGCGACTGCTCAGCGAGGCGGCGATCCGCATGATCGCCGCCCACCGGGGACGGCCGGCCCCGATCGTCGACGTCCTCCCGTCCGGCATCGACGCGGCCGACGCCTCCGAGTTCTGGTCGCAGCTGGACCCGGCGCTCGTCTCGCTGGTGTCCCTGCCGACGATCACGCACACCAACGACCTGGCCGCGGGCGCCGACGGCGCCGGGCGCCAGATCGACCCCGACGACCTCACCTACCCCGAGGGCCAGGTCGCCGCGCAGCTCGACACCAGCGTGTTCAGCGAGGCCGGCGCCCTCATCCGCGCGGGACGCTCGCTGCAGAGCATCCTGGGCGAGGGCTACACGATCGGCGACACCGTCGTGGGCGAGGCGCTGGCCGGCACGTCGTACGCCATGCGCGACGACTCCGACGCCGCGCCGCGGCTGGGCCGCTCGCGCGACTGGGTGACCGGCCAGCTCGACATGGTGACCCTCGACGCGCCCCAGGGGGTCACGCTGTCGAGCAGCTCCGGCAGCTTCAACGTCGCCATCGCCAACACCCTCGACCACGCCGTGACCGTGCGGATCGAGGCGGCCACCGACTCCGAGGCCACCATCAGGGCCGCGAACCCGATCGTGCTGGCGGCCAACAGCCGCTCGTCGGTCCCGATCAGCGCCGACATGCACGGCACCGGCGTCCACAACGTCCGGCTCCGCCTCACCGACGCCGACGGTACGCCGATCGGTGCCGAGGACGAGCTGCCGATCCGTTCGGGTCAGGTCGGGGTGGTGATCTGGGCGATCATCGGCACGGGCGCCGGCATCCTCTTCGTCGCCATCGGCATCCGCCTGGTCCGCCGCTTCCGCTCGCGCGGCCAGGGCAGCGGCCCCGGCGAGCCCGGCGAGGTCACTGCGTGAGCGAGACCGACGACGCGGCCGGCGGGGAGCAGAGGAGGATCCTCGCCAACACCGCCGTGATGGCGGCCGGCACGATCGTGTCGCGGTTCAGCGGCTTCATCCGCTCGACCCTGCTCGCGGCCGCCCTCGGCATCTCGCTGCACGCCGACATCTTCACCGTGGCCAACACGGTGCCGAACATGCTCTACATCCTGCTCGCGGGCGGCGTCTTCAACGCGGTGCTGGTGCCGCAGCTGGTCCGGTCGATGAAGAACGACCCGGACGGCGGCGCGGCGTACGTCAACCGGGTGATGACCCTCGCCGCCTGCTTCCTGGGCCTGGTGACGGTGCTGCTCGTGGTCGCCGCGCCGCTGGTGATGCAGGTGCTGGTGCCGAGCTACAACGCGCCGCACCTCGCCGAGCAGCGGCAGTCGGCGATCGACTTCGCGCGCTACTGCCTGCCGCAGGTCTTCTTCTACGGCATGTTCGTGCTGGTCGGCCAGGTGCTCAACGCGCGCGGCCGGTTCGGCCCGATGATGTGGGCGCCGATCGCCAACAACATCATCTCGGTCGGGGTCCTGGTCGCCTACCTGGTCGCCTTCGGCCCGGCGACGCCCGCCGAGCAGCGCGGCGCGTTCACCCCCGGTCAGGAGGCCCTGCTCGGCATCGGCTCGACGGTCGGCATCGCCGCCCAGCTGCTCATCCTGGTGCCCTACCTGCGCGCGGCCGGGGTGCGGGTGCGACCGCGGTTCGACTGGCGCGGCGTCGGGCTCGGCCACACCCTGCACCTGGCGATCTGGACCGTGCTCTTCGTCGTCGTCAACCAGATCGCGTACGTCGTCGTGGTGCGCCTCGCCTCGGGCGGCACCGCCGCCGCCGAGGACGGCACCGGCATCACGATCTACTCGAACGTGATGCTCGTGACGATGGTCCCGCACTCGATCATCACCGTCTCCCTGGCGACCGCGATCCTGCCGCGGCTCTCGGCCGCGGCCGCCACCAGCGACATGGGCCGGCTCGCGACCACCCTCGGCGCGACGCTGCGCACGGCGCTGTCGGTCGTCGTACCGTTCGCGGCGCTGCTGCCCTCGATCGCGCTCCCGTTGGCCCAGGTCGTGTGGGGCCACGGGGCGACCGCGCCGTACGTGCACCGGTTCGAGTCGTCGATGGTGCTCTTCGGCTTCGCGGTCGTCGCGTTCACCGTGCACTACCTGGTCCTGCGCGGGTTCTACGCGCTCGAGCTCAACAGGCTGGTGTTCTTCGTGCAGTGCGCGATCGCGGCCACCAACATCGGCCTCGCGGTGCTGTTCGTCAGCCGGGTCGACCCGTGGGACACCTCCCCGATGCTGGTGCTGGCGTACGGCGGCGCGTACACCGTGGGCGCGACCCTCTCCTCGGTCGTGCTGCTGCGCACCCTGCGTCGCGGCGGCATGCCGCGCGGCGCGGTGTGGCACCGGCGCGGGTTCCTGCTGCGGCTGCTCGCCGCGAGCGTGGTCGTGTTCGTGGTCGGCCGGTTCCTCGACATCGTGGTCACCGACACCGTCGTCGAGCTGGTCGGGCCGGACCCGCACTGGCTGTGGGCGGCTCTGGAGGTGGCGATCGTCAGCGCCGGTGCCGGAGGCGTCCTGCTGGCCCTCGCGCGCCCGCTGGGCCTCGACGACGTGACGTCGGTCGCCGACACCGTCAGCAGGCGGCTGAGCCGCCGCTAGTTCCGGCGCCGGCCGGACTAAGGTGACCGCAGGGACCACGAGGGCGGATCGGCAGGGGGACGAGGTGGCGATGTCGACGCGGTCGGGCGATGTCCTCGCCGGCCGCTACCGGTTGATCGACCTGCTCAGCGAGAGCGGCGGGGGACGGTTCTGGCGTGCCCACGACCGGGTCCTGGAGCGGTTCGTCGCGCTGCACGTCATCGCCCAGGACGACCCCCGCGCCCACGAGCTGATCGAGGCGGCCCGCACGTCCGCCCAGGTCCTCGACCCGCGGATCCTGCGCGTGCTCGACGCCGAGGAGGAGGACGGGCGCTGCTTCGTGGTCAACGAGTGGGGGACCGGGATCTCGCTCGACATCCTGGTCACCCACGACGGGCCGCTGACGCCGCGCAACGCCGCCTGGCTGGTCGCCGACGTCGCCGACGCCCTCGCGCGGGCGCACGCCGCCGGCGTCACCCACGGCCGGCTCAACCCCGAGAACGTCCTCATCGACAGGTACGGCGCGGTGCGCATCATCGGGATGTGCGTCGACGCCGCCCTGCACGGCCTCTCGCCCGGCGACGTCCAGGGCGACCTCGAGGACCTCGGCGGCCTGCTGCACTGCGCGCTGACCGGCACCTGGCCGGGCCCGTCCGGCTCGATCGTGCCGGCCGCACCTCGCGAGAACGACACCACGCTCAGCCCCCGCCAGGTGGTGGCGGGCGTGCCGCAGCCGCTCGACGTGCTGTGGCGCGAGCTCGACCAGCGCAGCGGCGCACCCCGCTGGCGCCGGCGCAGCGCCGACCACCCCGACGTGTCCTCGGCCGCCGGCATCGCCGGCGAGCTGCTGGCCTTCGTCGGTGACCCGACCGGGGCACCCACCCGGCTGGCCCGCGCCATCCCGCCGATCAACGAGCTGCGCCCGGTGTGGCTGCCCGCCCTCGCCGACCCGCTGCCGCATGACGCCTCCCGCGACGACATCCCCGTCGTAGCGCCGGCCCCGGAGCCGGACCCCGAGCCCGACCCCGAGCCCGACCCGGAGCCTGAGCCCGAGCCGGACTCCGAGGACGAGCCGCCCATCCCCCTGGTGACCGAGCTGCCCACCGAGGCCGGGATGCCGGTCTTCGGCGACGACGAGGACGTCACCTGGCTGCGCACCCGCAGCACCCCGCCGCCCCCGCCCCCGCCCTTCGAGGACCTGCCGGAGCGACCGCTGTTCGCCCCCGACCCGCCGGGCGGCGGCCGGCGCCGGCTGCCCCCGGTGCCCTCCGAGCCCGAGCCCGGCGCACCGCCTCCGGGCGTCACACCCACCGGGTTCTGGCCGTGGGACACCGACACCGGTCCCGACGAGCACGACTCCACCGACAGCCTGGAGACCGTGCCCGGCCGCAGCTGGCTGCGGCTCGCCATGGCCGTCGCGCTCGCGGTGCTGCTGCTCGTGGCGGTGGCGATCGCGTTCAACCTCGGCCGCGGCCGCACCGCCCTCGGCGGCGACCCGAAGGACACTCCGAGCACCGCCGAGACCAGCGCGGGCCGGGCCGCGGCCATCGACGGGGTCCGAGTCAGTGCCTTCGACCCGCTCGGCACCGACGGCGACGAGAACGGCTCGCTGGCCGAGGCCGTGGTCGACGGCGACACGCAGACCGGCTGGCGCACCGACACCTACTTCGACCAGCTCGGCCCCACCGGCCTCAAGACGGGCGTCGGCCTGGTCCTCGACCTGGGACGGACCCGCACGGTGGCCTCGGTCGACGTACGCATGATCGACGAGGGCCTGATGAGCCCCGACCAGGTCGGCCTGTACGCCGTCGACGGCGCCACCGCACCCACCGAGGCACCCATCGGCAGCCCGCTGGCGACCGCGAAGGGCGGCGGCCGGTTGACCCTGTCGCCTGCGGCCTCGGTGAGGGCTCGCTACCTTGTCCTGTGGTGGACGGCCCTGCCGGAGGTCTCCGGTGGCTTCCGGGCCGAGGTCTCCGAGGTGGTGGTCCGTGGTGAGTGACGAGGTGCTGACCGATCACGAGCTGCTCGCTGCGCACGTCGCGGGCGACGCCACCGCCTTCGGCACCCTCGTCACCCGGCACCGCGACCGGCTGTGGGCCGTCGCGCTGCGCACCTGCGGCCACCCCGAGACCGCCGCGGACGCCCTGCAGGACGGCCTGGTCTCCGCGTTCCGCCGCGCCGGCACCTTCCGCGGCGACGCCGCCGTGACCACCTGGCTGCACCGCGTGGTGGTCAACGCCTGCCTGGACCGGCTGCGCGCCGAGAAGGTACGCCGAGCCGAGCCGCTCCCCGACGACCTCGACGACCTCGAGCCCGGCCGCCGGCACCGCGAGACCGCCGGGCACGCGACCGACCCGGCCGAGCACGGTGTCGTGGTCGAGCGCCGCGAGCGGGTCCTCGACGCGCTGCGGACCCTGCCCGAGGAGCAGCGGGCCGCGATCGTGCTGGTCGACATGGAGGGGTACCCCGTCGCCGAGGTGGCCCGGATCCTCGACTGCGCCGAGGGCACCGTCAAGAGCCGGTGCTCCCGCGGCCGGGCCCGGCTGGCAGTGCTGCTGGCCGACGTCCTCGAGCCCGCCGACGACGACACGGTCCCCCCGCCGCACGCCGCCGGGAACCCGACGGGCGCCCCGGACGTCGGATCGGTGACGCCCCGCGGACCACCCGCCGGGACCGCCGTCGACTGACCACCCACCCGTCCCTCCGCGACGCCCTGCCAGGAACCCCCACATGAACGACGCCCACCAGCCGCTGACCTCCGCCGAGGAGGACGCCGTCCGGCGCGCCCTCGCGGACGCGGGCGGCCCGGTGCCGATGCCGGCGGACGTCGCCGACCGGCTCGACGGCGTGATCGCCGACCTGGCCGCCGAGCGCACCTCCGGCACCCGCCCCCTCGGCGGGGTGCACGAGTCGCATCCCGAGGCAGTCGTCGTACCTCTCGACCCGGCCGCGCTGCGTCGCCGGCGCCGGGTCCGGGTGCTGTTCGCCGCGGCCGCGGCGGTCGCGGTGGTCGCCGTCGGCGTCGGGATCGTGTCCGACCACCAGTCCGGGGAGGACCTGTCCGCGGCCAGCGAGGCCGCCAAGGACGACTCGGCCCGCGGCACCGCCACCGGCGAGGCCGGCGGCACCGCCCTCAAGGAGGCGCCGGAGGCCGCGGCCGTCCCCAGCGGCACCACCGCCGACTCGAGCGGACCGCACGTCGAGGCACGCCGGGTGCCCACCGACGAACCGCTGCGCGAGGTCCGGATCGCCCACCTGCGCGAGGACCTGGTCGCCCTCCAGCACGTCACGCTGCCGCACCCCAGCAGCGCCGACTACTCCGGCGCCACCCTCGCGGCGCCTGACGGCTTCGTGTGCGACCCGGCCTCCTTCGGGCCCGGCCACCTCGTCGGCATCGAGTACGACGGCAAGCCGGCCGTCGTCGCCTTCCGCGCCCCGGTCGGCTCGACCCAGGTCGCCGAGGTGCTCGCCTGCGGCACCGGTGACGTGCTGCACTCCACCAGCCTCGCCGCGACCGGCTGACCCTCTGCTGGACCGGGACGGGCGCCCGGGAATCCGGCGGCCTACGATCTCGTTGTCGAAGTGTCCGTCGTACCAGATCCAGGTCGGGAGTCCCATGTCCGAGTCCGCCACGTCCGAGCCCCGCAACGTCATCGTCATCGGGTCCGGGCCGTCCGGCTACACCGCCGCGATCTACGCCGCGCGGGCCCAGCTGAACCCGCTGGTCTTCGAGGGCTCGGTCACCGCCGGCGGCGCGCTGATGAACACCACCGAGGTCGAGAACTTCCCGGGCTTCCGCGACGGCATCCAGGGCCCCGCCCTGATGGACGAGATGCGGGCCCAGGCCGAGCGCTTCGGGGCCGAGCTGGTCGCCGACGACGTGGTCGAGGTCGACCTCACCGGCGACATCAAGATCGTCAAGACCGCCACCGACACCTACACCGCCCGCGCGGTGATCCTGTCCACCGGCTCCGGCTACCGCAAGCTCGACCTCCCCAACGAGGAGCGGCTCTCCGGTCGCGGTGTCTCCTACTGCGCGACCTGCGACGGGTTCTTCTTCCGCGAGCAGCACATCGCGGTCGTCGGCGGTGGCGACTCCGCCGTCGAGGAGGCCACCTTCCTCACCCGCTTCGGCTCGAAGGTCTCCCTGATCGTGCGCCGCGACGAACTGCGCGCCTCGAAGATCATGCAGGAGCGTGCCTTCGCCGACCCCAAGCTCGAGATCGTGTGGAACTCCGTCGTCGAGTCCATCAACGGCGAGGACTCCCTGGAGTCCCTCACGCTCAAGGACACCGTCACCGGCGAGACCTCCGAGCTGCCCGCGACCGGCCTGTTCATCGCGATCGGCCACGAGCCGCGCTCCGAGCTGCTGGTGGGTCAGGTCGACCTCGACGACAACGGCTACGTCCTGGTCCAGCCGGGCTCGACGGCCACCAACATCCGCGGCGTCTTCGCCGCCGGTGACCTGGTCGACCACACCTACCGCCAGGCGATCACCGCCGCCGGCACCGGCTGCGCCGCCGCCCTCGACGCGGAGCGCTTCATCGCCGAGCTCGACCACGCCGCCGCGACCGCCGGGAATGTCCCGGCCGGCGCGTAGGTTCAACTACACAGACTTCACGTTCACCAAGATCCGAAGGAGCGCCCCCGTGGCCGACAACATCTCCGCCGTGACCGACGCCGAGTTCGACGCGCAGGTCCTCAAGTCCGACAAGCCCGTCCTCGTGGACTTCTGGGCCGAGTGGTGCGGCCCGTGCCGCCAGGTCGCCCCGATCCTCGACGAGATCGCCGGCGCGCACGGCGACAAGATCACGTTCTTCAAGATGAACGTCGACGAGAACCCGGTCACCCCGGCGTCCTACCGCGTCACCGGCATCCCGACGATCAACGTCTACCAGGGCGGCGAGGTCGTGAAGACCATCGTCGGCGCCCGCCCGAAGGCCGCGATCCTCAACGAGCTCGCCGACTTCATCGCCTGACATCCCCCCGCAAGGCCCCCGGTCCTCGGACCGGGGGCTTTCGCATTCCCCCACCGGGTTCGGTCCGCAGCCCCCACAATGTCCTCGCTCCCGACCGAAGACCGGAGGACTCATGGGGAACCACTCGTCGGTACGACGGCGCCCACCGGACCTCAGGCAGGTGCTCGTCCGGGTGCTCGTCCGGGTGCTCGCCGTGCTGCTCGTCGCCGGCACGGCCGTGGTGCTCGGGCTGCTGCTGACCGGGCGGGACGTGCCCCCGCCGGAGGTCACCGGGCCGGTGCCCAGCGCCGGGACGACGCCGGTCGCCGTACCCGTGCAGGTCGGGGACGAGGAGCGTGCTGCCGTGCTCAGCCTCGCCGCGACCGCCACGGCGCAGATCCTGGACCGGACCGCCGACCCGAACGCGCTGATGACGCCGCGCTACGCACGCCTCTACCGGCGCGCCGTCGACGACGGCTCGGTTCCGGTGGCGGCCGCGACGGTCGTCGGGACCGGGCTGATGGGCATCGACCGCGACGAGGCCGACGTCCTGGTGCTCCTCGACCGGGCGCCCGCCGAGCCGGCGGACATCGCGCTGCACCTGCGCCGCGACCGCGGGAGCTGGCGGGTCGACGACCTGGGCCAGGTGACCGCCGCGGTCTCCCACCTCGACGAGCCGGACCCGGAGCGTCAGGACGTGCTGGCAGCCGCCGGTCAGGCGGTGCCGGGGGAGGTGCTCGCGGCCGGGCTGGCGTCGTACGGACCCTCGGCGGCGAGCGTCCTCGTCACGACCGACGGCGGTCGGCTCCGGGTGAACCTGACCCTGGTCGACGGGACCTGGCAGCCGAAGGTGTCCGAGCTGGAGCCGGTCAGCGCCGGCTGACCGGCGTCGGGGCGTGCTTGGGCCGTCGTACGACGCCGACGAGCCGCTCCCACGCCGCCTCGACCTCGCCGCGCCAGGTGACCAACGAGCGCATCTCCATCCGCATCCGCGGCGTGACCGGGTGCGCACGCTGCGTCTTGAACCCCACCCGGGCCAGGAAGTCCGCCGGTACGACGCAGTCGGGGACCCGGCCGGGCAGGCGGCGGCCGGTGCTGGCGAACGCCTCCACCGCGCGGATCCCATCGCGCCCGACGAGGTCGCGGGCCATGCCCTGCACGAGCAGCCGGCCGATCCCGCCGCGGCGGTGGTCGGCGCGCACCCACGCCGTGGTCAGCAGTACGGCGTCCGCGGACACCGGGGCGGTGGGGAAGGCCGCCGCACCCGGCACGTACGAGGCGGGCGCGTAGACGAGGTAGCCCGCCGGCTGGCCGTCGACGACCGCCACCCGGCCGCAGGAGCCCCACTCGCGCAGCAGCTCGGAGACCCAGGCCTCCTTCTCGGCCGCGCGCTCCTCGGCGTCGAGGCGCTGGCGGTGCACCGGCTCCCGCTCCCAGAACAGGCAGGAGCGGCACGGCGCGTCCGTGTCGTCGAACAGCGCGTCGAGCAGGTCGAGCGTGAGGGGGACCGTGGTCCGGGCCACTCCTCGATCCTACGTCGGTGAGCGAGCCGGAAACCGGTGGCGCGGACCTGAGAGAATGCGGTTCGTGCGCAAGATCCGCCAGAGCCAGAAGCTTCGCAACGTCCGCTACGACGTCCGGGGACCGATCCTCGTCGAGGCCCAGCGCCTCGAGGCCGAGGGTCACAAGATCCTCAAGCTCAACATCGGCAACCCGGCACCGTTCGGCTTCGAGGCACCCGAGGCGATCGTGGCCGACATGGTGCACAACCTGCCCGAGGCCCAGGGCTACTCCGACTCGCGCGGCATCTACTCCGCCCGCACCGCGGTCGCGCAGTTCTACCAGTCGCGCGGCCTCAAGGACACCGCCGTCGAGGACGTCTTCATCGGCAACGGCGTCTCCGAGATGATTTCGATGGTCCTGCAGGCGTTCCTCGACGACGGCAACGAGATCCTCGTGCCGGCGCCCGACTACCCGCTGTGGACGGGCGCGGTGTCGCTGTCCGGCGGTACGCCGGTCCACTACCGGTGCGACGAGGAGAACGGCTGGATGCCGGACCTCGAGGACATCGAGTCGAAGATCACCGAGAACACCCACGGCCTGGTGATCATCAACCCCAACAACCCCACAGGTGCGGTCTACAGCAAGGAGATGGTGGCCAAGCTGGTCGACATCGCCCGGCGCCACGACCTGGTGGTCTTCGCCGACGAGATCTACGAGAAGATCCTGTTCGACGACGCCGAGCACCACCACGCGGCCGCGGCCGCCGGCAACGACGTCCTGTGCCTGACCTTCAGCGGGCTGTCCAAGGCCTACCGGGTGTGCGGCTACCGCGCCGGCTGGGTGATGATCTCGGGTCCCAAGGAGCTCGCCGAGGACTTCCTCGAGGGCCTGACCACGCTCTCCAACATGCGCATGTGCGCCAACGTCCCCGCCCAGCACGCGATCCAGACCGCGCTGGGCGGCTACCAGTCGATCAACGAGCTGATCGTCCCCGGCGGCCGGTTCTACGAGCAGGCGATGCTCGCCGACAAGCTGCTCAACGAGATCCCCGGCGTCTCCTCGGTCCGCCCCCGCGGCGCCCTCTACTGCTTCCCGCGCCTGGACCCCGAGGTCTACCCGATCGACGACGACGAGGCCTTCGTCATCGAGCTGCTGCGGGCCAAGAAGATCCTGGTCACCCACGGCACCGGCTTCAACTGGTTCGCTCCCGACCACTTCCGGCTGGTCACGCTTCCGGACGTGGAGGTGCTCGAGGAGGCGATCGGCCGGATCGCGGACTTCCTCGCCGCTCGGCGCTGACCCTCCCGCACCTCAGACGCCCTCTGGGCCGGCCCCCGCCCGCCTGTCAGACTCTCGTCATGCTCGACATCACCTACCCGCCCGTCATCGTCACCGCCAAGGTGCTGTTCAAGCTGATGCGGCAGAAGGTCGTCGTGTCGGGCTCGGAGAACGTGCCGCGCAAGGGCGGCGCGCTGATGGCCATCAACCACACCGGCTACATCGACTTCATCTACGCCGGCGCGGGTGCCGAGCCGCGCAAGCGGCTGGTCCGGTTCATGATCAAGAAGGAGATGATGGACGCGCCGGGCGTGGGTCATCTGCTCCGCTCCTTCCACCACATCCGCGTCGACCGGTCCTCGGGCCTGCAGGCCATGAAGGACGCGCTGGCCTACCTCAAGGCCGGTGAGGTCGTCGGCATCTACCCCGAGGCCACCATCTCGCGCTCGTTCGAGATCAAGGAGCTCAAGTCCGGTGCCGCGCGGATCGCTGCGGACGCCGGCGTACCTCTCATCCCGGTCATCGTGTGGGGCGCCCACCGCTTGATGACCAAGGACCACCCGAAGGACTTCTCCCGCTCCGCCAAGACGATCATCGTCAAGGTCGGCGAGCCGATGTATCCCACCGGCGAGGACACCGACGCCGAGACCGCCGAGCTGCGGGTCGTGATGCAGCGGATGCTCGACGAGGTCATCGCGGAGTACCCCGAGGCCGAGAAGGCCCCGGGCAGCTGGTGGACCCCGGCCCGGTTCGGCGGCTCTGCCCCGACCCCGGACGAGGCCGACGCGCTGGACAAGGCCGAGCTGCGGGCCCGGGCGGCCAAGCGGGCCGCCAAGGCCGCCGAGAAGAAGGCCGGCTGAGCGGTCCCGCCGTGGACGCGCCACTGGTCCTGCTCGTCGAGGACGACGACGACCTGCGGACGACGACCCGCCTGGTCCTCGAGTCCCGCGGGTTCCGCGTCGTCACGGCCGCGGACGGCGAGGCCGGTTGGACGGCGTACCTCACCCAGCCGGTGGACCTCGCCGTCGTCGACGTCGTGCTCCCGAAGCTCGACGGGCTGCGGCTGACCGAGCGGATCCGCACGGACGGTGAGCTGCCTGTGCTGCTGCTCACCGCACGCGACCTGCCCCGCGACCAGGTGGTCGGCTTCGACGCGGGTGCCGATGACTACGTCGTGAAGCCGTTCGACGGCGACGTGCTGGAGGCCCGGCTGCGCTCCCTGCTGCGCCGGCGCGGTGGGGCCGCGCCCTCGCGGGTGGTGGAGCGCGACGGGCTGCGGATCGATGTCGACGGGATGACCGTGGAGCGCCACGGCGTACCCGTGGACCTGTCGGCCACCGAGTTCCGGCTGCTGACGGCCTTCCTCGACAACGCCGGCATCGTGCTGGGCCGCACCCGGCTGCTCGAGTTGGTGTGGGGGAGCACCACGTGGGGCGACGCACACGTCGTCGACGTCACCGTGCAGCGGCTGCGCGCGAAGATCGGGGCCGAGCACGTGGTCACCGTGCGCGGGGCGGGCTACAAGATGCTGCGGGACTGACGGTGCCGTCCGCGCTGTCGGGCTGGCGCCACTCGCTGCGCACCCGGATCACCCTCGCCGTCCTCGGCGCGGCCCTCGCGACCCTGCTCGGCGTCGGGGTGGTCGTCGACCACCAGTCGGCCGTGGACGCCCGCGACCGGCTGCGCACGCAGGCGCTGACCGAGCTCTCCGCCGGGATCGCGGTGCTCGAGGTGACCTCCACGCTGCGCTACGACCTGTCCCTCGACCCCGTCCGGCTGCCCGCCCCCCTCCGGACCTCTCTGCCCGCGGCGGGGGAGGATCGCGCGGCGACGTACTACGCCGACGGTCGGATGTGGGCGGCCCGCCGCCTCGGACCGGACCGGGTCGCGAGCGTGGCACTGGACGACGGGCCTGTGCGAGCCGCGCGGTCGTCGCTGCGTCGGCGCATGCTGCTCGCGGCGGGCGCCGTGCTACCGCTGACCGCGCTACTGGGCCTCCTGGTGGGTGCCGGACTCAGCCGGAGACTCCGCCGGGCCGCGGCTGCAGCCGAGGTGATCAGCCACGGCGGCACGGCGCGCTGCACCGTCACCGGCCGCGACGAGGTGGCCGCGCTCTCGCGAGCGGTCGACGACATGGCTGACGCGCTCGAACGAAGGTTCCACGTGGAACAAGCGTTCTCCGCCGACGTCGCCCACGAGCTACGCACCCCCGTCGCCGGGCTGGTGAGCGCCAGTGAGCTGCTCCCGCCGGGCGAGCCCACCGACCTGCTCCGCGGCCTGGTCGCCCGGCTGCGACATCTGGTGGAGGACCTTCTCGAGGTGGCCCGCCTGGACAGCGGCACGGAGGAGATCGCCCTGTCCGTGCACCACCTCGGTGCCCTGGTGCCAGGCGCGGCGGTCGAGCGCGACGCCAAGGTCCTCGTCGACCCTCGCCGCGTCGAGAGGATCGTCACCAACCTGGTGGCCAACGCCGAGCGGCACGGCGGCGGGGTCACGAGCCTGGTCGTGGACGGGCCACGGGTCGTCGTACGCGACGGGGGAACGGGCTTCCCGGCCGACATCCTGACCGCCGGCGCGATCAGGTTCCGCAGCACCGGGCAAGGCACCGGCCTCGGGCTCACCATCGTGCACGGCCAGGCCCGCACTCTGGGCGCCACGGTCACCATGGCGAACCTGCCAGCCGGCGGCGCGGAGGTCGTGGTGAGCTTTCAGGAGCCGGGGCCCAGCTCCGGTTCCACCGGGTCGACCGTCTGCAGCGGGTAGGTCTGCGTCGCCAGCATCCCCTCCGGCACCTTCCCCTCGACCGTGATGGTGATCGTCCCGTACGTCGCCGATGCCTCACCCTCCACGATGTCGGACACCACGACCTTTGCCGGCACAGTCACGTCGGTGCCCTCGGCGCAGCTCGGGTCGCAGTTGTTGGCAACCAGCTTCCCGATGGCTGTGGCCTCGTCGGCACCCCAGTCGCTCCACGCGAGGTCGGTCAGGCTCTGGTTCCCGTCGGCGCAGGCCACGGTCACCGACGCCGGGCTCGCCACCGGCTCGCCGACACAGTCGAGGAGGTAGGTCACCGCGGCCCGGGCGGCGATCGCCGGGTCGGTGGCCGTGCCCGTCGTACCCGATCCGGCGCCGGGGGTCGCCTTCACCGGCGCTTCGTCCTCGACACCACAGGCAGCGAGCGCGCCGAGGGAGAGGACCAGTGCCCCGGCGAGGGCGGCGGTACGGCTGTTACGGCTGGGGTTCATGATCGTCCGTTCTGCTGGGAACCGGCGGATCTCACCGGCCTGAGCAGCGTCACGTCCCAGCCTCACACGAGCCCGGCACGAAGGTCACAGCAGCCTCACAGATCATGTATCACTTTGGCGATATATCGCTTTCTCGATCTATCTCTTTGTCGACAAAAGGAGTGCGTGCAGGTCAGAGCACCAGCTTGAGGCGGGGAGCCGAGGTGCGCACGAAGCCTGCGCGCTGGTAGACGCCGAGCGCCGCGACCGTCGCGCTGAGGTCGACCCGGTCCGCACCCACGCTGCGCGCCCAGGCGACGACGTCGTCGACGAGCCGGCTCGCATGTCCCTCGCCTCGGTGCTCGGGCCGCGTGACGACGTTGACGAGCCGGACACTGCGGCCGGTCGGGCAGTGCGGATCCGGAACGCCGACCTCCAGGTTCCCGGTCGCCGTCGCCACGACGACACCACCAGCATCGACGACCACGACCCGGGCACGCGCCGGGTCGTTCGAGGCGGACCGCAGCCAGGCTGCCGCGTGGTCGCGCCATCCGCCGATGCCGGACGCCTCACCGGCGGAGATCAGGTCCCACAGGCTCAGCACCTGCTCCGCATCCTGCGGTGTGGCGGAGCGGAGCACAGGCTGGGGGCGGCGGGTCATGGCCGGCAGTCTCGCAGTGCGCGGTTCGTCCTGTCCGGGGCCTGGTGCCGTTCCACGTGAAACAGGGCGCGACCGGCGTAGCGGTCGCGCCCTCTCGCGCGTTCCGGTGACCGGATGATCGGTCAGATCGGGCGATCGTTCCGGTTGCGCGGGTCGATCAGGTCGACGATGCGCTGCAGGTCGCCGGTGTTGGCGAACTCGATCGAGATCTTGCCCTTGGCCTTGCCCAGGTCGATCTTGACCCGGGTCTCCAGCCGGTCGCCGAGCCGCTCGGAGAGCTCGCCCAGGCCGGGCGCCTGCGGCTTCGCGCGACGCGGGCGGGGCGTCGTACCGCCGGCGCCGTCGCCGACTGCGACGATCTCCTCCAGACCCCGCACCGAGATGCCCTCGGCGACGACCCGCTGGGCAAGGCGGTCCTGCTGGTCGGCGTCGCCGACGCCGAGGAGCGCCCGGGCGTGGCCGGCGGACAGGACGCCCGCCGCGACCCGGCGCTGGACGGCGGGGGAGAGCTTGAGCAGGCGCAGCGTGTTGCTGATCTGCGGGCGCGATCGACCGATCCGCTGGGCCAGCTCGTCGTGCGTGCAGGAGAAGTCCTCGAGCAGCTGCTGGTAGGCCGCAGCCTCCTCGAGCGGGTTCAGGTTGCTGCGGTGCAGGTTCTCAAGCAGCGCGTCGCGCAGCATGTCGGTGTCGTCGGTCTCGCGCACGATCGCGGGGATCGTGGCGAGGCCGGCGGCCTGGGTGGCACGCCAGCGGCGCTCACCCATGACCAGCTCGTAGCTGTCAGCGGCCGTCCTGCGGACCACGACGGGCTGGAGCAGGCCGATCTCCTTGATGGAGTGGACCAGCTCGGCCATCGCCTCCTCGTCGAAGACGGTGCGAGGGTTGACCGCGTTGGGGGAGATCTGCTCGACCGGCAGCTCGGCGAAGTAGGCACCGTCGACGGGCGCCAGAGCCGAATCCGCGATCTGAGCGCCGTTCTCCGACCCGGTGGACCTGGGGTCCGCCGTTGCGCTGGAAGTCGCTCCAGCGGCAAAGTCCGAATTCTGAGCATCCCGGTTGACATCCTCGTCCGCGACCGGGGCAGGTACGGGCGTCGGAGGGGCGGTCGGGATGAGCGAGCCGAGTCCGCGACCGAGACCGCGGCGGGGGGCTTGAGCGTTCACGAGAGACTCCCTCGGACGACGATCTCGCGCGCCGCTTCGAGGTAGCTGAGCGCGCCCGGCGAACCCGGATCGTAGGTCATCACGGTCTGGCCGTACGACGGCGCCTCGGACACCCGCACCGACCGCGGGATCGCGGTCTTGAGCACCTGGTCGCCGAAGTGCTCGCGCACCTCGGTGGCGACGCCGGCGGCGAGCCGGGTGCGGGCGTCGTACATCGTGAGCACGATGGTCGACACGGCGAGCTCGGGGTTGAGGTGCGCGCGGACCATGTCGACGGTCGCGAGCAGCTGGCCGAGGCCCTCGAGCGCGTAGTACTCCGCCTGGATCGGGATGAGCATCTCCGCTCCCGCGACGAGCGCGTTCAGGGTGAGCAGGCCGAGCGAGGGCGGGCAGTCGATGAAGACGTAGTCGAACCGGTCCTCGCCGACGGACTCGGCGGTGCCGATACGCGGGTGGGCGTCGAGCGCCTTCTTGAGGCGCTGCTCGCGAGCCACGACGCTGACCAGCTCGATCTCGGCACCGGCCAGGTCGATGGTCGCCGGGACCACCCACAGGCCGGACGCGTCGGGGCAGGGCTGGGAGATGTCGGAGATGGCGACCCCGTCGACGAGCAGTTCGTACGACGAGGGCGTGCCCTGCCGGTGCTCGATGTTGAGCGCCGTCGACGCATTGCCCTGCGGGTCGAGGTCGATGACCAGGACGCGCTGGCCGAGCTGGGTCAGCGCGGCCGCCAGGTTGACCGTGGAGGTGGTCTTGCCGACGCCGCCCTTCTGGTTGGCGACCACGAAGATCCGGGTCTCCGACGGGCGACTCAGCTGCTCCTGCGGGATGCCGGCGCGGACCATGACCGTCGCCTGCGCAGCCCGGGCCAGCGGAGTGAGGTCGTCCTCGAAGCCGGCTGCGCGCTCGGCGAGCTGGGCCGCGGTGAGCGGGCCGGTGGCTACAGCTGGGCCTGTTTCACGTGAAACGTGGTCCTTGGTCATGCCAGCCCCCTCTGACCCAGCCTGTGGATAACTTCCGGCGTTCTGTGGAGACTCACGCTCAGCACCCGCCTCCGGACCGGTGGAAAACCCGGGACCAGGACCCAACGAGTCGCTCACGACTTCCTCCTCTTCCTACGCGACGAGCCACCACGCGATCCCCGAGAACCGCGCTGGCCACGAAGCGGCAACGATACGCGGGCCGGATCGGCCCACGACAGACGGACGATGCGGATCGGCTCGACGGCACCGTCGGCCGCGAGCTCCGCGCCCAGCTCCTCCACGACTGCTGGGGCACAGCCCAGCCGGCGGGTGATCTCCTCGGCCTCCGCGACCTCCTCGGCCGCGCTGCTGCCCTTCATGGCCAGCAGGGCGCCCTCCGGTGCGACCAGCGGCATGCACCAGGCCGCCAGCTTGTCGAGGGCGGCGACGGCGCGTGCCGTGACGACGTCGTAGGTCGCCACCCCGTGTACCGCGTCCGCTCGGCCACGGACCACCGTGACGTTGTCGAGGCCGAGGCGCTCGACGGCCTCCTCGAGGAAGGTCGTACGCCGCAGCAGGGGCTCGATCAGCGTCACCTGTACGTCGGGGCGGGCGATCGCGAGAACCAGGCCGGGCAGGCCCGCTCCGGACCCGACGTCGGCAACGCTGGCGTCGGCGGGCAGGGCGGCGGCCAGCAGGCCGCAGTTGATCAGGTGGCGCTCCCAGAGCCGGGGGGTCTCGCGGGGGCCGATCAGGCCACGGACGACACCATCGGTCGCCAGCAGGTCGGCGTACGCCAGCACGAGATCGAGGCGGTCGGCGGAGAAGACCTCCGCCAGGACCGCCGGGGGAGTAGGGAGGGCAGCACGCAGCACCCCCGGGTCCGCCCGGCCCTCAGGGCCGGGGGACACCGGGGGTGTGGTGCCGTCGTCGTGTTTCACGTGAAACGTCGACAGGGGGTGGTCACGCCGGCAGAACCACGACGTAGCGCCGCGGCTCGACACCGGCGGACTCCGAACGCAGGCCCGCGGCGGCGACCGCGTCGTGCACGATCTTCCGCTCGAACGGCGACATCGGCTCCAGCGAGACCGGCTCGCCCGACTTCGCGACCTCGGCGGCCGTCTCGGCACCGAGCTGGGTCAGCCGGGTCCGCTTGTCGGCCCGGTAGCCGGAGATGTCGAGCATCAGGCGCGAGCGCTCGCCGGTCTCCCGGTAGACCGCGAGACGGGTGAGCTCCTGAAGCGCCTCGAGGACCTTGCCGTCGCGGCCCACGAGCTGGGAGAGCTCGCCACCGACGATCGACACGGCGGCCCGGTCGGCCTCCACGTCGATGTCCAGGTCGCCATCGAGGTCGGCGATGTCGAGGAGCTCCTCGAGGTAGTCGGCCGCGATGTCGCCCTCCTGCTCGAGGCGGGAGATGCGGTCGCCCTCGCCGGCGGGGGCGTCGGCCTGGTCGGTCTCGACCACCGTCTCCTCGGTCTCCTCGGTCTCGGTCACGACCTCGGTACCGGTCTCGGTCTCGGCGCTCACTTGCTGTCTCCCTCGCTCTTCTCGGTTCCGGCCTCGGGGTCGTTGCCGTCCCCGTCGGCCGATGGGTTCTTGGCGCCGGCGCCGGCGGCAGTGCCGCCCGGCTTCGGCGTGGTGGTCCTGCGCTGGGCCCGGGTCTGCCGCTTGGGCTGCTGGCGCGTGCTCGGCCGCTGCTCCGGCTCCGGCACGGCTTCGGTGATCGTCTCGGTCGCGCTGTGGCCGTGGCGGGCCGCCTTGGCCTTGTCGCGGTCCAGCTTGGCCTGGAACGCGGGCGTGCCCGGCGCCGGGTTGTTCCGGATCACGTAGAACTGCTGGCCCATGGTCCACAGGTTCGAGGTCGTCCAGTAGAGGAGCACGCCGATCGGGAACGCGATGCCACCGAGGCCGAAGGCCACCGGGAGGATGTAGAGCAGCATCTTCTGCTGCTGCGCGTAGGGACCGCTCATCGCCTCGGCCGGCATATTCTTGGCCATCAGCTGACGCTGGGTGGTGAAGGTGGTCGCCGTCATCGCCAGCACCAGGATCGCTGCCACGATCATCACGCCCGCGTGCGGCGTGGGGCCCCACGTGCGCGAGGCCCAGAAGTTCCCGTCGATCGGCAGCTCGCCGAAGATCTTCGCGTGGCCGAACTCGTGGGCCTTCGCCGCGGTGAGGAAGCCGTGTGGCTTGTCCGCCTTCGCGGCCTGCGAGAGCAGCCGGAACAGGGCGAAGAAGATCGGCATCTGGAGCAGGATCGGCAGGCAGGACGCGAACGGGTTGGTCCCGGCGTCCTTGTAGAGCTTCATCGTCTCCTCGGCCAGCTTCTGCCGGTCGTGGCCGTACTTCTTCTGCAGCTCCTTCACCTTGGGCTGCAGCAGCTGCATGTTGCGGCTGGACTTGATCTGCTTGACGAACAGCGGGATCAGCGCCGCACGGATCACCAGGGTCAGGCCGATGATCGACAGCGCCCAGGACAGACCGCCCTTGGGGTCCAGGCCGAGGATGTCGAACAGCTTGTGCCAGCCGAGGAGCACCGCCGAGATGATGTAGTACAGCGGCACCATGATGAAGTGGCCGATGTCGCCGATGATGCCCACGAATCAGGCTCCTTGCTGGAAGGGGTGACGCCCGGCGGTCGCCGGGCGGAGTTCGGAGTCGCGCTCAGCGCGCGTGGGGGAGAGGGTCTCGTCCGGCCCGTGATCGTGACCGCGTCGCGGCGGGACGTGGTCGACGCCGCCGGGGGACCAGGGGTGACAGCGCAGCAGCCGCCGCACCGCCAGCCACGTGCCACGCAACGCCCCGTGCACCTGGAGCGCCTGGACGGCGTACGCCGAGCACGACGGGTAGTAGCGGCAGGTCGGGCCCAGGAACGGACTGACGACGAGCTGGTAGCCGCGCACCAGGCCGATCAGCAACCACTTCATCGCGCCTCCTGACCGGCCGGGTGACCCTGCGAGGTCACGCGGTCCAGACAACGTGCGAGGTCGCCCACCAGTTCCGGGTACGACGCCGCCGCGGCCGCTGCCTGCGCACGCACCACGAGCACGGAGCCCGCGGGCAGACCCTCGAGCGCCGGTCGTACGGCGTGCCGCAGCCGCCGCTTCACGCGGTTGCGGACGACGGCGTTGCCGACGGCCTTGCTGACCACGAAGCCCGCTCGCGCGGGATCGGCCGGCTCCACACGGACCCCGGACATGCCGACAACCTGCAGCTCGTCAGGGAGCAGCAGGTGGGCGACGAGGGTGCGCGAGCCAGCACGACGACCCTTGCGACTGGCGGTCCGGAACAGGTCCGGTTCGGTCAGCCGGTGGTCGGCGGCAAGCACGTCAGCCCCACGGGAACCGCTGGGCGGACACGCTGGTCCGTCCTCAGACGGACAGGCTCGAGCGGCCCTTCCGGCGACGGTTCGCCAGGATGGCGCGACCGGCGCGGGTGCGCATGCGCAGTCGGAAACCGTGCACCTTGTGGCGACGACGGTTGTTGGGCTGGTACGTCCGCTTGCTCACGATCGGCCTCTCAGGATGATGCAGATGTCGGGAAGGGTCTCCGGCAGCCAGGAGCGAGCTCCGATCGGGAGCCGCGCAGCATGTCGGCCGGCACCGCGCAGCCACGATGACCGGGGGATCCCGGGGCTTCGTGGACATGCGGCACCGGTCGACGCCGGTTGACCAATCAACGGTACGCGGACGCTGGATCGGGGGTCAAACCGGCGACGCCCGGACCGCCGCCGGGCGCGTCGGATGAGAGCGACATCAAAACCTGTGGATAGCGGGTTGATCCACAGGCACCGGGCAGTTAGGTTCGACGGATCCGGGATTCCCCGCCGGTGCCGGCCGCCTCGGCCGACGTACGTCGCACAGCAGCTCCGTCCTTCTCGGGAAAGTGCCGCTGACCTGCGCAAACAGTCGGCTCGGGACGATCCGGACCGGCCTCGGTTCGGCATTGTCAGCCTGATGATGCAAGAGTTCACAACCTGTGGACAAACCTGTGGAGCCAGTCTCGACCAGGACACGATCCGACTCCACGGACGACAGACGAACGAGAGGGAGTGGCGTGACCGGCAACCCGGATCAGCCCCAGGACGAGACCACCAGCCCCGCCCCGGACATCCCCCCCGTCGATCCCGCGACGGCACGTCTGGTCCAGGAGTGGACGACGGTCGTCGGCGAGCTGCAGACCCACCAGCGTGCGTGGCTGCAGGCCAGCCGCCCGGTGACCCTGCACGGCACCACCGCGATCGTCGCCGTCCCCGACGACTTCACCCGCAAGCGCCTCGAAGGTCGCCTGCGCGGCGAGCTCGAGGACGCGCTGACCGAGCGCTTCGGCCACGACGTCCAGCTCGCGGTCACCGTCGACAGCTCGCTGCGCCGCGAGCTCGGGCAGGAGCCGGCCACCCCCTCGCCGTACGACGACGGCCCGTCCTACGGCGAGCCGACCACCTACGAGTCCTTCGACACCGCGCCCGCGTACGAGCGCCCGCGCGAGGACGTCCCGCCGGCCGAGCCGCGAGATCGACTTGGCGCCATGTCGACAAGTGGATCTGTCGATATGTCGACAAATGGACCCGCGCCCGACCTCGGTGGCATGCCGGCACCGAGCATGGCGCCCGCGACACCGAGCGGCGAGTCGCGCCTCAACCCCAAGTACACCTTCGAGACCTTCGTCATCGGCTCGTCCAACCGGTTCCCCCACGCGGCCGCGGTCGCGGTCAGCGAGGCGCCGGGCCGTAGCTACAACCCGCTGCTGGTCTACGGCGAGTCCGGTCTCGGCAAGACCCACCTGCTCCACGCGATCGGCCACTACGTCCGCACCATCTACGCCGGCTCCAAGGTGCGCTACGTCTCCAGCGAGGAGTTCACCAACGAGTTCATCAACGCGATCCGCGACGACCGGCAGGACCGGTTCAAGCGGAAGTACCGCGACATCGACGTGCTGCTGATCGACGACATCCAGTTCCTGGAGGGCAAGACCCAGACCCAGGAGGAGTTCTTCCACACCTTCAACACGCTCCACAACGCCAACAAGCAGATCGTGCTGACCTCCGACCGCCCTCCCAAGCGGCTCGAGGCGCTCGAGGACCGGTTGCGCAACCGGTTCGAGTGGGGCCTGATCACCGACGTGCAGCCGCCGGACCTCGAGACCCGGATCGCGATCCTGCGCAAGAAGGCCGCGATGGACCGCCTCACGGCGCCCTCCGACGTGCTCGAGTTCATCGCCTCGAAGATCCAGACCAACATCCGTGAGCTCGAGGGCGCCCTGATCCGGGTCACGGCGTTCGCCAACCTCAACCGCCAAGACGTCGACATGACGCTGGCCGAGATCGTGCTCAAGGACCTGATCCCCGAGGGCGGCGAGCCCGAGATCACCGCCTCGCTCATCATCGCGCAGACCGCGGCGTACTTCGGGCTCTCCATCGACGAGCTCACCGGCCCCAGCCGCGGTCGCCACCTGGTGATGGCCCGGCAGATCGCGATGTACCTGTGCCGCGAGCTCACCGGACTGTCGCTGCCCAAGATCGGCGCCCAGTTCGGCAACCGCGACCACACGACGGTGATGTACGCCGAGCGGAAGATCAACCAGCTCCTCGGTGAGCGCCGGGCCGTCTTCAACCAGGTCAGCGAGCTGACCAACCGGGTGAAGATGCAGGCCCGCCAGGGCTGAGGGCGAGACCGGCTGACAAAACTGGTGCTTGGACGATGAAGTTTCCTCGTCCAAGCACGAGTTTCACCGGCCGGCCGGTGAAACTCCCTGTGGAGAAGACCTGCGGAATTGTGAGAACTACACGGGGAGGATTCCGTGGAGGCACCTACGCGGGACTCCACAACGGGCCCCTCGGTGCACATCGCTTCTTGTGATTCCCGACTCCGTCCACAGCCGTCATCCACCGGACATCTGGCCGCTCACCTGCGGAAACGTGGGTTCTCCACAGTTTCCACCACCGCTATGACCACTCCGTGACTACATGCGGACCTCGATCGCCGGAACTCCTCCGGACCTCCGATCTGTGGATCAATGCCTGATCGTTCCCTCGCCGTCCCGACCTCAGGGACGACGTGGCAGGATGCAACTCCCACCCACCACGTGAGAGGTACGACGACGTGAAGTTCCGTGTCGACCGCGACGTCCTCGCCGACGCCGTCGCCTGGGCTGCGCGCAGCCTGCCCGTCCGGCCCAGCGCGCCCGTGCTCGCGGGACTCCTCATCGAGGCGGGCAACGACGGCCTGGTGCTCTCGACGTTCGACTACGAGACCTCCGCACGTGCGACCCTCGCCGCCGAGGTGAGCGACGAGGGCAAGGCGCTGGTCAGCGGCCGCCTGCTCGCCGACATCTGCCGCAGCCTGCCCAACAAGCCCGTCGACCTGGTGCTCGACGGCGCCCGGGTCTCGCTGACCTGCGGCTCGTCGCGGTTCTCCCTGCAGACGCTGCCGGTCGAGGACTACCCGACGATCCCGGACATGCCGGCCGCGACCGGCACCGTCTCCAGCGACGCCTTCGCCCACGCCGTCGCCCAGGCGGTCACCGCCGCCGGCCGCGACGACATGCTGCCCGTCCTCACCGGTGTCCGCCTCGAGATCGAGGGGTCCACGATCGCGCTCCTCGCGACCGACCGATTCCGCCTCTCGCAGCGCGAGCTGGCGTGGAACCCCGGCACTCCTGACGCGACGCTCGCCGCGCTCGTGCCGGCGAAGGTGCTCGGCGACACCGCCAAGTCGCTGACCGCCGGTCCCGAGGTGACCATCGCGCTGTCCGCGTCCGGCTCGGGCGACGGCATCATCGGCTTCGAGGGCACCGGCCCCGGCGGCGTACGACGCACCACCACCCGCCTGCTCGACGGCGAGTTCCCCAAGGTCCGCAGCCTGTTCCCCAACGAGAAGCTGACCGTGGCGAAGATCGACCGCCAGGAGCTGATCGAGTCGGTCAAGCGCGTCTCGCTCGTCGCCGACCGCAACACCGCGGTCCAGCTGAGCTTCCGCGACGGGTCGCTGGTCCTCGACGCCGGCTCCGGCGACGACGCCCAGGCCTCGGAGTCGGTCTCCGCGGAGATCGAGGGCGACGACCTGGTCACCGGCTTCAACCCGACCTTCCTGCTCGACGGCCTGGGCGCGATCGACCAGGCCGTCGTGGAGCTCGCCTTCACCCAGCCGTCGAAGCCGGTCGTCATCAGCGGCACCGGCGACGAGAGCGACGCGGAGGACGGCGGGTCGTTCCGCTACCTGCTGATGCCGCGCCGCCTGCTCAGCTGACCGACCACGCCGCACCGCCAACCGGAGGGAGAACCGCTGTGCACATCGGACTCGTCGGACTCGGAAAGATGGGCGGCAACATGCGCACCCGGTTGCGCGACGCCGGCCACACGGTGGTCGGCTACGACCGCAACCCGGACCTGGCCGATGTCGAGAGCCTGGCCGCGATGGTCGAGGCACTGCCCACCCCCAAGGTGGTCTGGGTGATGGTGCCGGCCGGCGACCCGACCCGCTCCACGATCGCCGAGCTCAAGGAGCTGCTCGGCGAGGGTGACCTGGTCGTCGACGGCGGCAACTCCAAGTACACCGACGACGCGATCAACGCCGCCTCGCTGGCCGAGAAGGGCATCGGCTTCGTCGACTGCGGCGTCTCCGGCGGCGTCTGGGGGCTCGAGAACGGCTACGCCCTCATGTACGGCGGTGCCGCCTCCGACATCGAGAAGGTCCAGCCGGCCTTCGACGCGCTCAAGCCCGAGGAGGGCGGGGCGGTCCACGCCGGCCCGACGCCGGGCGCCGGGCACTTCGCCAAGATGGTCCACAACGGCATCGAGTACGCCATGATGCAGGCCTATGCCGAGGGCTGGGAGCTGCTCGAGAAGGTCGACATCGTCGAGAACGTGCCCGCGATCTTCGAGTCGTGGCGCCACGGCACCGTGATCCGGTCCTGGCTGCTCGACCTGCTGACCGAGGCCATCGAGGACGACGAGCATCTCGACCAGCTGCGCGGGTACGCCGACGACTCGGGTGAGGGCCGCTGGACGGTCCAGGCGGCGATCGACAACGCGGTGCCGATGCACGTGATCGCCTCGTCGCTGTTCGCGCGGTTCACCTCGCGCCAGGAGGACAGCCCGGCGATGAAGGCGATCGCGGCGATGCGCAACCAGTTCGGCGGGCACGCCGTGCACACCGAGCCGCCGCCGGGCGGCGAGGCCAACCCGACGTCCTGAGGGCTGCTCGGGCTACGTCGCAACTACCGAATTCGTCGTCGCGCGGGGTGATTCGCGACGAATTCGGTAGTTGCGCCGAGAAGGGTCAGAGCGCGAGGACCAGCCGGACGAGCGCGAAGCCGAGCCAGGCGGCCAGCACCACCAGCGAGACGGGGTGCTTGACCAGCCGGTCGAGCGAGGGGGCCGGCGTCCGTCGTAGCCGTGCGCGGAGCACCGCGACGGCCAGCCCGAGCACGACCAGCGCGAGCAGCGGCCCGAACGGGTGGGCGAGCAGCGAGTCCTGCCACCAGCCGTGTGCGAGATAGGTCCACGAGCGGGTCAGCCCGCAGCCGGGGCAGGGCAGTCCGGTGACCCGGCGGAACGGGCAGATGACCGGCCCGTCCTCGATGTGGTCGGGCGAGAGCAGTGCGCTCACGCCCAGCGCGACGACGCCGGCGGCCGCGACGAGCTCGGAGCTCGCGAGCCGCCGGGTCGCCGGCGCGTGGGTGGTCGCCATCAGCGCAGGGGACGGCCCTGGGCGTCGGGGACCTTGCGCAGCGTGACCAGGATGGCGTCGATCAGCGACCAGATGCCGAGGCCGCCGCAGGTCAGCAGCTTGGCGACGCCCAGGCCGGTGTAGCCCAGGTAGAACCGGTCGATGCCGAGGCCGCCCAGGAGCCAGGTGAAGATCAGCGTCATCACCCACTCCTTGTCGGAGAACAGCCCGGGCACGTCCTTGGCGAGGACGTACTGCTGGCTGTCGGCGGTGCGCACCGCGGTGTCCGCCTTGAGCTGGCCGGCGACCGCCATCTGGGCGAGCTGCCCGAACTCGATCGGGCCCTGCTCCTGGCCGAGGTAGTTGATGAAGAACGGGCCGTTCATCGGGGCGCCGTACGCCGGCTGGCCGCCGGGCGCGCCGTAGCCGTACGCCGGGGGCTGCTGCGGCGGCTGCTGACCGTAGGGGTCGGGAGCGCCGTAGGGAGGGTTGGGTGGTTGCGTCATGCGGGTCAGCCTAGGGTTTTGCGACGCCGCCGAAACCCCCTTCGGCGCCACGTTCGGGGGAGAATCGTCACGTGAGGGGCCCGAGGGAGGTGGAGGCATGCATGTCGCACGGCTGAGCCTGCACGACTTCCGGTCCTACGCCGACGTCGACGTCGAGCTCGAACCGGGTGTCACGGCGTTCGTCGGGCGCAACGGCCAGGGCAAGACCAACCTGGTCGAGGCGGTCGACTACCTCTCTCGCCTGTCCTCGCACCGGGTCGCCACCGACGCCCCGCTGATCCGCGCCGGCGCCGGGCAGGCGATCATCCGCGCAGCCGTGGTCCGCGAAGGACGCACCGCGGTGCTCGAGGTCGAGCTCAACCCCGGCAAGGCCAACCGGGCGCGGATCAACCGCTCGCCGCTGCCGCGGGTGCGCGAGCTGGCCGGCATCGTGCGCACCGTCGTGTTCAGCCCCGAGGACCTCGCGCTGGTCAAGGGCGACCCGGGCGGCCGGCGCCGCTTCCTCGACGACCTGCTCGTGCTCCGCACGCCGCGCTACGCCGGCCTGATCGCCGACCACGAGCGCGTCCTCAAGCAGCGCAACACCCTGCTCAAGACCCTGTACGCCGCCCGCGGCTCGGCTCGCGACGCCGCGCTGGCGACGCTGGCGGTCTGGGACGACCACCTGGTCGCGACCGGCACCGAGCTGCTCGCGGCTCGGCTCGCGCTGAGCGCCGACCTGGCGCCGTACGTCGGGAAGGCCTACGAGGCCGTCGCCCGCGGCGCGTCGCGCGACGACGCCCGGATCGCCTACGAGCCGACCGTGCCCGAGCCGACCCAGGACGCGTTCCGCGCCGAGCTCGCCCGGCGCCAGGCCGACGAGATCGGCCGCGGCGTGACCCTGGTCGGGCCGCACCGCGACGACCTGCTGCTCACCCTCGGCCCGGGCGACGAGCAGCGGCTGCCCGTGCGTGGCTACGCCAGTCACGGGGAGTCGTGGTCGTTCGCGCTGGCGCTGCGGCTGGCGTCGTACGACCTGCTGCGGGCCGACGGCGACGACCCGATCCTCATCCTCGACGACGTCTTCGCAGAGCTCGACGCCGAGCGCCGGGTGCAGCTGGCCGGGCTGGTGGCGGGCGCCGAGCAGGTCCTGGTCACCGCGGCGGTGCCGGCCGACGTACCGGAGGAGCTGGCGGGGGCGACCTTCCACGTCGCGGCGGGGGAGGTGACCCGTGGCTGACGAGCCGGAGGAGGAGCTGCCGGAGGAGCACCGTCCCGACGGGCTCGACCTGGCCCGGGCCCAGATGCTCGGCACCGCCGGGTCCAGTACGACGCCCGCGCGCCGGCTGCCGCGGGTCAACCCCGGCAAGGGTGGCGGCTTCCGCCGGCGCGGCAACCGCAACGAGCCGCAGCTCAGCAGCGCCCACCCCGACGGCCGCGACCCGCAGGGCCTGGGCAGCGAGGTGGACCGGCTCATCGACGGCCGCGGCTGGGGCCTGGACCTGCAGGTGCGCGGCGTCTTCGCCCGTTGGGCCGAGATCGTCGGCCCGGAGATCGGCGCCCACAGCACGCCCGAGTCGCTCACCGACGGCACCCTCGTGGTCCGCACCGACTCGACCGCCTGGGCCACCCAGCTCAAGCTGCTCGCCGCCACCGTCGTCCGGCGGCTCAACGAGGAGCTGGGCGCCGGCACGGTCACCGTCGTCGAGGTGCTCGGGCCGCACGCGCCGAGCTGGAAGCACGGGCGCCGCAAGGCCCCCGGCAGCCGCGGCCCGCGCGACACCTACGGCTGATCGGGAGCCCGGGCGTCGTACCGGGGCTCAGCGACACCCCCGTTCGGCGCTCCGAGACCCGTTTCTGGGCCGTCTGCGGCCACATTTCACCCGCCGTTGTCCCCTGACCGCGCCGCCACGCGTGTCCTGAGGCCCTCAGAAGGCTAGAATGGGTTATCGGCCGGGAACGCGTCTCGGGACGCCTGACTCGGCCTTCGCCATGCCTTCGACAAATGTCGGCCCGGCGTGCCCCGTACGACCAAAGTGAATGAGGTCCCGCGTGTCCACTGACGACCAGTCCCCCGAGGTCGAGCCCCAGGTCCCCGCGACGTCGGGCGACTACGACGCCTCGGCGATCCAGGTCCTCGAGGGCCTCGAGGCGGTCCGCAAGCGTCCCGGCATGTACATCGGCTCCACCGGTGAGCGCGGTCTGCACCACCTGATCTGGGAGATCGTCGACAACGCGGTGGACGAGGCGCTCGCCGGCTACTGCGACACGATCAAGGTCACGCTCAACCCCGACGGCTCGGTCAGCGTCTCCGACAACGGTCGCGGCATCCCGACCGACACCGCGCCGGGCCAGGAGGTGCCGGCCGCGACCCTGGCCCTCACCGTCCTGCACGCCGGCGGAAAGTTCGGCGGCGGTGGCTACAAGGTCTCCGGTGGCCTCCACGGTGTCGGCTCCTCGGTCGTCAACGCGCTCTCCACGAGCCTGCGCCTGGAGATCAAGAACCGCGGCTACCTGTGGGAGCAGGACTTCTCGCTCGGCGTCCCCGACTTCGACCTGCGCCAGGTCCGACCGCTCGAGGACGGCGAGCGCACCGGTACGACGGTGACCTGGTCCGCCTCGTCGGAGATCTTCGAGACCACCGACTACAACCTCGAGACGATCTCGACCCGGTTCCGCGAGATGGCCTTCCTCAACAAGGGCCTGCGGATCGAGCTGCGCGACGCCCGCCCCAAGGCCGAGGAGCTCGCCGACGCGGTCGAGGACGGCGCTGTGTCCGATGGCGACGCCGCCGCGACCGCCACTGCAACATCTGGCGCGGTGCACGCGGTCGACGTCGACGGGCACAAGGCGCTCGAGCAGGTCTTCCAGTACGAGCGCGGCCTGGCCGACTACGTCGACTTCCTCAACCGCAACAAGACCACCGTCAGCTCGATCATCGCGGCCGAGGCCGACACGGGCGACGACGTCCCCAACCCGATGAGCCTCGAGCTCGCCATGCAGTGGCAGGTGTCGTCCTACAACGAGTCGGTCCACACCTTCGCCAACACGATCAACACCCCCGAGGGCGGCACCCACGAGGAGGGCTTCCGCGCCGCGCTCACCTCGCTGATCAACCGGTGGGGCGAGGAGTGGGGCCTGATCAAGAAGAAGGAGGACCGGCTCACCGGCGACGACATCCGCGAGGGTCTCACCGCGATCATCAGCCTGAAGATCTCCAACCCGCAGTTCGAGGGCCAGACCAAGGCCAAGCTCGGCAACACCGAGGCCAAGGGCTTCGTCCAGTCGGTCGTCAACGACCAGCTCGGCGCGTGGCTGGAGCAGAACCCCAACGAGGGCAAGGAAGTCATCCGCAAGGCGCAGGCGGCCGCGACCGCCCGGATCGCGGCCCGCAAGGCCCGCGACCTGGCCCGCAACCGCAAGGGCCTCCTCGGCGGCGGCGGTCTGCCCGGCAAGCTGCGCGACTGCAGCTCGCGCAACCCGGAGGAGTGCGAGGTCTTCATCGTCGAGGGCGACTCGGCGGGCGGCTCGGCGGTCATGGGCCGCGAGAACCGGATCCAGGCGATCCTCCCGATCCGCGGAAAGATCCTCAACGTCGAGAAGGCGCGCATCGACAAGGTGCTGGCCAACCAGGAGGTCCAGGCGATCATCTCGGCGCTCGGCACGGGCGTCCACGAGGAGTTCGACCTCGACAAGCTGCGCTACCACAAGATCGTGCTGATGGCCGACGCCGACGTCGACGGTCACCACATCAACACCCTGCTGCTCACCCTGCTGTTCCGGTTCATGCGTCCGCTCATCGACGCCGGCCACGTCTACCTCGCCCAGCCGCCGCTGTACCGGATCAAGTGGAACAAGCCCCACGAGCACGAGTTCGTCTACTCCGACGCCGAGCGCGACGCGGTCATGCGCGACGGCCTCGAGCAGGGCAAGAAGCTGCCCAAGGACGCGCCGATCCAGCGCTACAAGGGTCTCGGCGAGATGAACGCCGACGAGCTGTGGGAGACCACGCTCGACCCCGACCAGCGGGTGCTGCTGCAGGTCACCCTGGAGGACGCGGCGCAGGCCGACGAGATCTTCTCGATCCTGATGGGCGAGGACGTCGAGCAGCGCCGCTCCTTCATCCAGCGCAACGCCAAGGACGTCCGATTCCTCGATATCTAGTCGGTGGTCGAGGAGGTCGCGCAGCGACCGTCTCGAGACCTCTGGCCATGTATCCGGATCTCTACCGATCTTCCTAGACAGACGTAGAACAACTCAGAGAGAGCAATCGTGACTGAGACGCAGAGCAACCTCGGCGACGGCATGGGCGGTGGCCGGGTCCAGCCGGTCGACCTCCAGGAGTCGATGAAGCGCTCCTACATCGACTACGCGATGGCGGTCATCGTCGGTCGCGCACTGCCCGACGTACGTGACGGCCTCAAGCCGGTGCACCGCCGGGTCCTCTATGCCATGTACGACGGCGGCTACCGCCCCGACCGCGGCTTCAACAAGTGCGCCCGCGTCGTCGGCGACGTCATGGGTAACTACCACCCCCACGGCGACTCCGCGATCTACGACACCCTGGTGCGCCTCGCGCAGCCGTGGGTGATGCGCAACCCGCTGGTCAGCGGGCAGGGCAACTTCGGCTCGCCGGGCAACGACCCGGCCGCGGCCATGCGGTACACCGAGTGCCGGATGGCGCCGCTGGCCATGGAGATGGTCCGGGACATCGACGAAGAGACCGTCGACATGACCCCGAACTACGACGGCAAGACCGAGGAGCCGACGATCCTGCCGGCCCGGTTCCCCAACCTGCTGGTCAACGGCAGCGCCGGCATCGCGGTCGGCATGGCGACCAACATCCCGCCGCACAACCTGCGCGAGGTCGCCGACGGGGCTATCTGGGCGCTCGAGCACCCCGACGCCACCCGCGAGGAGCTGCAGGACGCCCTCGTCGAGCGGATCAAGGGCCCCGACTTCCCCAACGGCGCGCTGATCGTGGGCCGCGAGGGCATCGAGCAGGCCTACCGGACCGGCCGCGGCTCGATCACCCAGCGCGCGATCATCGAGGTCGACGAGGACAAGTCCGGGCGCACCGTGCTGGTCATCACCGACCTGCCCTACATGGTCAACCCCGACAACCTGCTCGTGAAGATCGCCGAGCTCGCCGACGCCGGCAAGGTCCAGGGCATCAGCGACGTCCGCAACGAGACCTCCTCGCGCGTCGGCCAGCGGATCATCATCGTGCTCAAGCGCGACGCCGTCGCCCGGGTCGTCCTCAACAACCTGCTCAAGCACACCGAGCTGCAGACCAACTTCTCCGCCAACATGCTGGCGCTGGTCGACGGCGTACCGCGGACCCTGTCGGTCGACCAGTTCATCAGCAACTGGGTCGACCACCAGGTCGACGTGATCCAGCGGCGCACGGCGTACCGCCTCCGCAAGCGCGAGGAGGAGGCCCACATCCTGCGTGGCCTGGCGAAGGCCCTCGACATGCTCGACGAGGTGATCGCCCTCATCCGGCGCTCGCCCGACGTCGCGGACGCACGGGTCGGCCTGATGGAGCTGCTCGACGTCGACGAGCTCCAGGCCAACGCGATCCTCGAGATGCAGCTGCGCCGGCTCGCCGCCCTGCAGCGCCAGAAGATCATCGACGACCTGGCCGCCATCGAGCTGGTCATCACCGACCTCAAGGACATCCTCGCCAATGTCGCCCGGCAGCGGCAGATCGTCATCGACGAGCTGTCCGCGATCGTCGAGAAGTACGGCGACGACCGGCGTACCCAGATCATCGCGGCCGCCGGCGACATGTCCATGGAGGACCTGATCCCCGACGAGGACCAGGTGGTCTCGATCACCCGCGGCGGCTACGCCAAGCGCACCCGCGCCGACCAGTACCGCACGCAGAAGCGGGGCGGGAAGGGCGTGCGTGGCGCCTCGCTGCGCGGCGACGACGTGGTCGACCACTTCATCTCGACCACCTCGCACCACTGGCTGCTGTTCTTCACCACCGCCGGCCGGGTCTACCGCACCAAGGTCTACAACCTGCCCGAGGCCTCGCGCGACGCGAAGGGCGGCCACGTCGCCGGCCTGCTGTCGTTCCAGCCCGACGAGTCGATCGCCCAGGTGCTGGCGATCCGCGACTACGAGCAGGCGCCGTACCTCGTCCTTGCGACGAAGAAGGGCCTGGTCAAGAAGACCCGCCTCGGCGACTACAACAGCCCGCGCCAGGCCGGTGTCATCGCGATCAACTTCCGCGACGACGACGACGAGCTGATCGGCGCCGAGCTGGTCGCCAGCGAGGACTCGATCCTGCTCGTCTCCCGCAAGGGCCAGTCGATCCGCTTCGGCGCCGACGACGACCAGCTGCGCCCGATGGGCCGGGCCACGTCCGGCGTCACCGGCATGAAGTTCCGCGACGGTGACGCCGTCCTCTCGCTCACCGTGATCCGCGCGGCCGACGCGGCGCACGAGGAGAGCGACGAGAACGTCCAGTACGTCTTCACCATCACCGACGGCGGCTACGCCAAGCGCACCCGGATCTCCGACTACAAGATCCAGGGCCGCGGCGGCCTCGGCGTGAAGGCGATGAAGCTCGAGAACGAGGAGCGCGGCTCGCTGGTCGGCGCGTTCATCGTCGTCGACGGTGACGAGGTGCTCTCCATCACCCAGTCCGGCCAGGTCGTCCGCAGCCCCATCAACGACGACTTCCGCCCCACCGGCCGCGCCACCCAGGGCGTGAAGTTCGTCAGCCCCAAGAAGGGCGACGCCGTCGCCGTCGTCGCCCGCTCGGTCGAGGCGAAGGAGGTCGACGAGGAGGGCACCGAGGAGGGTGCCCCCGAGGACGCCGCTGCGGCCGGTGAAGGCTCGACGGAATCGTCGGTTCAGGCTCCGGATGCCACAATCGAAGGATCCGAGGGCACGATCGAGGCCGACGGGGAGAGTGAGAGCTGATGACCGAGCGCGTCGAGGACACCGTGGTGCGCCCGCCGGCCGCCGCCGGCCGCCCTTCCGGCCCGCCCTCGGCGCCCGGGCCGCTCCCGCCGGCTGTGCCGGGCGCCGTACCTGGTGCGGGGGCGGCACGCGGTCGCGCGCCGCGCCGCGCCCGCCTGCGCCTGACCCGGGTCGACCCCTGGTCGGTCATGAAGACGTCGTTCCTGCTGTCCATCGCCTTCGCCGTCGTCACCGTCGTGTCGGTCGCGATGGTGTGGCAGGTCCTCGGCGCCGCCGGCGTGTGGGACTCGATCAACTCCACGATCCAGGAGGGCATCGGCGGCGAGGACGTCGCCTCCTTCCGGATCGAGGACTACGTCGGCACCAGCCGCGTGCTGGGCTTCACCATGCTCGTCGCGGCCATCGACGTCGTCCTGATCACCGCCGCCGCCACCCTCGTCGCGTTCCTCTACAACATGTCCGCCGCCCTCCTCGGCGGCGTCGAGATCACCCTCGCCGAGGACGCCTGAGCCTTCGGACGTCGAGGAGGTCGCGCAGCAACCGTCACGAGACGCCCCCGTTTTGTCGGCAGATCCATGGCTCCGGTAGTGTCTGTCCTCGGCTTGCTGCCGAGGGGCTTCCACCCGGAGCGGCGAGTCACCCGGGCCTATAGCTCAGACGGTTAGAGCACCACACTGATAATGTGGGGGTCAGAGGTTCAAGTCCTCTTAGGCCCACGGAAAGCCCCGGCCGCGGTCACCGCGGACCGGGGCTTCTTCGAAGGAGGAGCGGTTCATGAAGAAGATTCTTCTCGCGGTCTTCGGCCTCGCCGGCGTTGTCATCGCCGGCCGCAAGCTCCAGGAGAGCAAGGCCGAGCAAGCCCTCTGGGCCGAGGCCACCGACAGGCTTCCGAAGAACTGAACACCCGCTCGGCCGTCGTACGGCTGAGCAGGGGGCCTTGGCGCAATTGGTAGCGCACCTGCTTTGCAAGCAGGGGGTTAGGGGTTCGAGTCCCCTAGGCTCCACCAGAGAAGCCGCAGGTCAGCCCGCCGCCGACGACGCGTGCGACATCGTCGTCGGTGATGGCTTCTTCGGGCGACCAGTCCTGGCCCCGGGAGCGGTACTCGAGATCCACCGATGTCGCTCCGCCGAGGGAGACGAAGGTCCGACCCTCCAACTCGAACCGGTAGCCGCGCGGCAGCATGGCGATGTGCTTGGAGAGGTGCAGCGGCCTGCCGGTGTGCTGCGGGTCGGACCAGAGCCGTGTGAGGCTTCCCCAGTCCTCGTGGTTGCCGGGCACGACCCAGATGCCGGCCCCGTGCTTGGTGCAGGTCTCCTCGAGTCGCTCGATCTACCGGCGCCCGCTCGGACCAAGCCGGCTTGCGGTGGTAGATGGGCGGTCAAATCGTCGGACCTGTCGCGCCGCACGACGCTTCCGTAACGGGTCGTAAAGAGGTGGTCGCGGCCGGAACCATGGACGGTGCGACGTACGAGCGCTGGGTCGCCGGGTACGACGTAGACACCAATCTCGCGAAGGGCACGATCAGCAAGCGGCTGTACGACGGAGTTCCAGTTGTGCACGAGCCGCTCATTCATCTCCGCCACCGACGGGAACGCCGCGCCGCGGGCGGCTGACAGCTCCAGCAGCCGGGCGTGCCCGAAGTGCTGGTCTGCCGTGAGCGAAGTAGTCATCGTCTCTCCCTTCGCGCGAGCGGATCACGATCGCACGTGGCTGGAGCCGCCACCACCGGATATCGCTGTGCTGAGGTGTGGCCGCGTTCATAGCCTCGATGCGAGGTCCTTGTCCGCCACTCGCTGGGTGTACCGAGCCATAACGATCTCGGCCGCATCCTGCGGCGGAATGTGTTCCCAGATCCGGAGGACGTCGAAGCCAAGCGTACGAAGGCGGGCGGCGCTGTCGGCGTCCCTCGCTCGATTTCCCTCGATCTTGTCGCGCCAGAAGGACTCGCGAGTCTTCGGCATCACGAAGTGGTCGGGACAGCCGTGCCAGAAGCAGCCGTCGACGAAGACGTACAGACCGGCACGCGTGAATACAATGTCGGCTCGTCTGCGACGATCGAAGGGAAGCTCAAGATCGACGCGGAAGCGCAAGCCTGCGCGATGGAGCAATGAGCGCAGCGCCACCTCTGGCCCTGTGTCTCGGCCTCTGTTCGCCTGCATGGTGCGGCGCGTGGCAGGCGAGACGGGCGGCTCTGTCAGTGCCGTCTGTGAGAGTGCAGGCGCAACACACCGATCCAATCGCCGGTCACGAGACGCTTCGCCTGGCATGCTTTGAACTGTAGGAGGATCGTCCGATGGCAGGAACCAAGACGTATGAGGTCGCCCCGTCCGCCGCGCGACTGACGGGTTCGCTCCGCGACATTGGCTACGACTTCCCGACTGCAGTCGCGGATCTGGTCGACAATTCGATCACAGCAGGAGCGACGCGCATCAACGTCTTCACGCAGTTCGAGCCGAATGACTCTTACGTGCTTATCAGTGATGACGGACTCGGTATGACGGAGTCAGGTCTGATCGAAGCGCTGCGTTTCGGGTCACGCCGCACCTACGAGACCAACGAGCTCGGACGGTTCGGGCTGGGGCTGAAGACTGGTTCTTTCTCGCAGTGTCGCAAGCTCACCGTTGTCACACGGACGTCAGCCAAACAGCGTGCCATCCGAGTGATGACTCTCGACCTGAACCGGATCGAGAGAACCGACCGGTGGGATATCACGGCGAACGAGACATCGCCGGCGATCGAGCGGGCGAAGGGGTATCTGCGGGAATCGCCGGGCACTGTTGTGGTCTGGGAGGACTTGGACCGCGTCCTGCCCGAGCGGTACGCCGAAAGCGGTTGGGGTCGACGACGACTGCGGTCCTTGGCGTCGAAGACCGCTGAGCATCTCGCGATGGTCTTTCACCGGTTCATCGCAGGGGATGTGGATGGCCGCGGCGAGGTCGTGGTCTGCGTCGATGAGGACAAGCTCCGCCCTTGGGATCCGTTCGCTCCCGACGAGCCGGAGCGAACCCTCCTCCCCGAGCAGACCTTTGAGATCGAGACGGAGGATGGATCGTCCGAGGTTCGATTCCGTGGCGTCGTCCTTCCTGCGCGTGACCGTTTCTCATCCCTGGAGGAGTTCGAACGGCTCTCGGGTCCACTGAAGTGGAACCGCCAGCAAGGCCTGTACATCTACCGAGCCGATCGTCTTGTCCAGCACGGTGGGTGGTCCGGTCTCCGTGGCATCGATGAGCACATGAAGCTTGCACGGGCTGCGATCGACTTCGACACCGATCTCGACGAGGCCTTCCAGATCAACGTCGCGAAGATGAGCGTCGAGCTCCCGCCTGCCCTGCGGCAAATGCTTGAACGACCGGTCCAAGAGCTGTGTGTCTTGGCCGATGACGCCTACCGACGGTCGGCGAACGCAGGTGGCCGTAGCGAGGCCGGGAAGGGTTCAAAGGCCTCGGAGACCGCTCTCCGAGATGTCGGGATCGCCCTCAAGGCAGCGATGCTCGAAGGGGCCACGCTGCCTGAGTTCCGAAAGGCGATCGCCACGCTTCGCAAGCGCAATCCGGAGCTCGCCAAGCAGCTCCACCTCTGACTGTCGTCTCATCGCTGGGCGTAACGGCACCATGTCATCAGGGGACACTCCCCACAGCCCGGTGCTTTGGGGGTGCACAGCCTGGCACCAAGCTCAATCAGCGCAATCTGTGCTTGGCGACTCTCCTCATCGAAGCCGATCAGCCGCCCGACTGCGATGCGCCCATCCGAGTTTCGGTTCTTGAGCCAACGCTCGGTGCCCTGGAAGAAGCGGCCGGCAACCCTGAGCGCGGCCGTGTTCGCGATCACCGGCTCCTCTCCTTCTGGGTCCGCGATCATCGCGAGCTCTGAAGCGGACCGGCGCAGCAAGCCGCGTCCAACGAGATCGGCCAGATGCGCGTCGTCTAAAGACCCGCCCTCGGCGCCGACCGTCGTGGCGAGTTCTAGAAGCGCTTGGGCGGACTCGTCCTTGCCGAGCCACGCCGCTACCTCGATTGCGCGCTCCTTATCTGCGACGAAGAACTCTGGCGTCGACCAAGCCTCAATGACCGGCCACAACGCTTCTGTGATTGTGGATGATTCGTCCCCCAGAAGCGTGTCTCCGAGTACGACCAGCCATCTCGATCCTGAGCGCAGCCACGGGCTCACGAGTTCCGAGGTACGCGCCCAATCGGCGAGAGCTCCTCGGGTCAGGCCGGTGTGGATAGCGAGCGAGTGCGACTTGCGCCCCAACACCTCCGTGACGGCAGCGCCGATCGCCCTACCCAGCCTGGGCGGAACTGCGTTGCCGATCTGACGGAATGCGGCGGTGGGCGGGCCAGCGAACCGGAAGTGGTCGGGGAAGGTCTGGATCCGCGCGGCCTCACGGATGGTCAACGTCCGGTTCTGTTCTGGATGGATGTACCAGTAGCCATCCTTCGCGATGTGGGCTGTGATCGTCCGCGACAGGTCATCTGCGTCAAGCCGCTTGTACTTGTCATCGAAGATGTCGTCGCGGTAACGCTTGAGATCTTCGGGTAGCTCGGAGTACTTGGTCTTCGTGTCGAGGTATTCGAAGGCGGCCTCGTCGTCGTCGCGAACACGACGCGTGACGTGGTCGTACACGCGATTCCCATGCGCCGCGGGTACGCCAACGCGCATCTCACGCTGGAATGCAGTCTGAGGGCCGGCGTACGGACGCCAGGACTGGCGGGTCTCGTCGGCAAGCCAGCCGTCCTTCGGACCGACGGGGGGAAGGTCTCTGATCGCGTTTCCGAGAGTGACCTTCTTGCTTGACTCTTCGGGCCAATCGAATTCGATGCCGTCACGAAGCGCAACAAGGATCAGACGCTGGCGGAACTGCGGCACGCCATATCGATAGGTGTCCACGACGCGCTCCTGAACCGAGTAGCCCCAGTCCTCGAGGCGGCGGACGATCGAGCGCAGGATGAACATCTCCCTGTCCAGAGCCATGTCCGGAACGTTCTCCATGATGACTGCTCTGGGCTGAGCTGAGCGCACGATCTCCAGATAGGACTCCCAGAGGTCGCGCCGCTTGTCGTGAGGCTCCCTGAGCCCGTGCTGGACCAAATACCGCATGCCGGAGCGTCCGGCCTTGGAGAACGGTTGACAGGGAGGACCGCCGGCGACAACGTCGATGTTGATCGCGCGAAGGATCTCGCCAACTTCTTGGACGCGTTGGGCGTCGCCGAGATCCCAGCCGACGGCCATGCCGCCGAAGTGATGCCGGTGCGTCTGGAGCGCCTCGGGATCGAAGTCGGCGCCGAAGACGACCTTCATCCCGGCGTCCTCGAGTCCAAGGCTCATGCCCCCAGCGCCGGCGAACAGATCGGCCGCGAGTAGTGGCCGTTTCCCTCTGCCGCGGAGCCGCTTCGCAAGTGCGGCCAGTTCTTCGACGTCGGTGCAATGATCGCGATGTGGCGGCAAGCGAAGCGCTTGGCCGCGATCGATCCGCACCGGGGCGTCGGACGTCTGCGGACTCACCAGCGGATTCTAACGAAGTCCACCCCGCCCCGTCGGGACGACTGGCAGGATTGCTTTGCCTTATCCACGAGCACTGTCCAGCGACGGAGGGTCGAGCCCGGATGGATGCTGAGTTCGCACTGAATCAGCTCGTGCTGTTGATGCATCAGCACAATCTCACTGTCGACGACGCCGCTGCGCGCTTCGCGAAGGGGATGAAGATCGACGTCGCGCTCTTGGCACCGGCGATCGAGTTGTTCCGCAAGGAAGCGGCCAACGCGGCGATTCTCAACGACCCTCCAGGCACGGGCGTCGGCGGTGTCGTCGCCGAACTTCAAACGGCCCCTTGGTACCGCGGACCTCAGGAGGGCGACCCGGACTGGACCAAGGTTCGGAACCAGCTTCTAGCGCAAGGCATGGAAGCGGTGATCGACGATGTCGACGAGGCGTCAACCAAGGTGGTGGCGCAGCTCGCCAATCCCGCTGTTCCAGGCTTATCGAAGCGTGGCTTGGTGATCGGCTACGTGCAGTCAGGCAAGACCGCCAACTACACATCGGTGATCGCCAAGGCAGCCGACTGTGGGTACCGACTCGTCATCGTGCTGTCGGGAACCTTCGAGAACCTCCGTCGTCAGACGCAGATCCGCCTCGAGCAGGACTTGGTCGACCACAGCCGATGGACGACGCTCACCAAACCCGAGTCCGACTTCGGTGGTCACGTGCACGGGGCTGCGCTGCTCGGCAACAACGTGCGCACGCTGATGGTGGTGAAGAAGAACGCCAGCCGACTCCGGCGCTTGGCAGCTTGGCTCCAAGACATCCCTGAGGACATTCGCCGGAAGGTCCCGATCCTGCTCCTCGATGACGAGGCAGACCAAGCGACGCCGAACTCTCCGCGTCGAGCCAACGAGATCACCGCCATCAACAAGTGCATCCGGGAGATCTGGAAGCAGATCCCGACCGGTACGTACGTCGGCTACACGGCCACCCCGTTCGCGAACGTGTTCATGAACCCGAACGATGAGGAGGAGATGTACCCGGGTGAGTTCATCCTGAGCCTCCCGCGTCCGGACGCGTACTTCGGGGCCGAGCGACTGTTCGGCCGCGAGGCGATCAACGAGGACGACGACCCGAGCGATGGTCTCGACCTCATCCGTATCGTGACCGACGACGAGGCCGATTCACTCAAGCCGCCGAGCAAGCGGGAAGACCGCTACGCCTTCGACCCGGACCTTCCCGACTCGCTCGTGGACGCCGTGCGGTGGTTCGTTCTGGCAACTGCCATCCGATGGGCGCGAGGCCAAAGTGCGAAGCACAGCTCGATGCTGATCCACACCACTCAGTACGTCGCACCACACTTCGCCATGCAGACCCGCGTCGAGGCGCTCCTGCGACGTTGGGCAGAAGATCTGAGCGCAGTCGAATCCGAACTCGAGAAGCTCTGGCTCGATGAACGGGACAGAGCGGCTGAGGTCGCGAGTAAGGCAATGCCAGCGTGGCCAATTGTGCTCGAGCAGATCCACGATGTCATTGGCGCCATCCGGGTGATCGTCGACAACGGATATTCCCAGGACCGGCTCGACTACAACCGCACGGACCAGTTCGGCAACCCAGTGGCCGAGACCGTGATCGCGATCGGTGGTGGCACTTTGTCTCGTGGGCTGACGCTCGAGGGTCTTGTCGTCTCGTACTTCACTCGGAGCTCGAACACCTACGACACCCTGCTGCAGATGGGACGCTGGTTCGGTTATCGCGTCGGGTACGAGGACCTCCCACGAATATGGATGACCCAGGGCCTCAAGGAGGACTTCCGATTCCTCGCCGCTGTGGAGGAGGAGATCCGGAACGACATCACCCACCTGGAGGTGGAGGGCGTCACCCCAAGGCAGCTCGGGTTGCGCGTGCGTTCCCATCCGGGGCGGCTCGAGATCGTGGCCCGCAATCGGATGCACTTCGTAGAGCAGATCCAGGTGACCTATGCCGGTCAGCGGCACCAGACCATCTGGCTCCACGAGACCGATGAGGAGATCATCTCGGCCAACGGTGCTGCGGTCCGGGAGTTCGTGACCGGCGCTCTGCAGGGTGGGAACGCCAGCCGCATCGGGACGCGGTCACGTTGGCGACTCCCGCAGGTCGACTCGGATGCAGTCTCCTTGCTCCTGAAGGAGTACGAGTTCCATCCGAATCAGCAGCGCATCAACTCGCAGCGCATGCGGGATTGGATCGAGAAGTTCGCCCCGAACGCGTCATGGAACGTCGTCGTGGTGGGAAGCAACGCACGCCCGAAGAAGGATGGGGCGCCGCATGATCTCGGAGCTTCTGATCTCGGGCTGCCGTTCACGGTTCCCAACAACAACCGTGCACCGCTGATCACCCCGCCTCCAGGGACCGCGAGTATCAAGAGCCTTCTGTCGCATGAGGACTGGTTCGCCGATCTGGACCCAGTCGAGGTGAGCCACGAGGCACCAGAGACGCGTCGGTCGGATCCCGCAAGCGTGCGGCGGAAGCTGGCACCCGAGACCGGGCTGATCCTGCTTCTGCCAATCAGTCGTCACTCGATTCCGCAGGGAGTCGCGCTCAAGGCTAAGGACCACCCCAGTCGTCGCGACATGGAAGCGCCCGCCGACCTGATCGGCATCGGCGTCATCTTCCCCGAAGTCGGCGCCAACGGCCTTGCAGGCACAGGCGACTTCTTCGCCGTTGTGCCGGATTGGGAGCCTGCCATCCCGGATGACGAGGACGATGACCTTCCGATCGAGGATGAACCCGAGGGTGAGGTGTGATGACCAACGTCGCACGCGAGTACGTCCTGCTCGACGCTAACGACGAAGCGATCGCCGTCGGGCAACTTAAGACCCGCCCATTGGCGCAGACCGTCGGGTCGCAGCAGATCCGCGTGGCGACCGACACCAACGCACATCGGCATCTGCTCGTGCCCTCTGGAGGTAGCAAGGTCCGGCCCGACAGCGGCGCGGTCGGGATCTCGATCGATTCCCACCCGATGATCGTCGATGGTCAAACCGTTGACTTCGTCGATGTGCATTGTCAGCTGCCGCACCTCGGCGGGGTCTTCGTCCGGTTCGCCCAGGACATTCTTGATCGCCTGGCCGAGGACCCCGAGGACCCACCAGCGGTGTGCCGCCGGACGTTAGCGGAATGGCGTGCGTTCCTTAAGAACGTCGGCAAGCCGATCGGGCGCGAATTGGTCGAAGGAATCATCGGAGAGTTGACCGTCCTCGGTCGTCTGGGCGCGAACAATCCGGCAGCTGCGGTGGAGGCGTGGGAGGGGCCCGACAAGGCGCTTCACGACTTCGCTTGCGCGAACGCGCACCTTGAGGTTAAAGCAACGGCTTCGATCGATGGCAAGGTCGTCAGTATCAGCAACCTTGACCAACTCGATCCCGCTGGTTCTGAGCTTTCGCTTGCAGTCGTTCATCTCGGGGAAGACGGTTCGGCACCCGGAATCGACGAGACAGTCGACGGACTCGTTGCCAAGGGATTCCCGCGCCACGCCCTGCTGACCAAGGTCAACGCAGCGGGCTACATCGCTGGAAGTGGGGCGGATGCCGACTACCGGTATCGGGTGCGCTCCGTCAGGCTGTGGAGAGTCGGCGACGACTTCCCGGGCCTTCGACGGAGCCACATCCCGGAGGGTCATTTGAAGGGCGTCGAACGTGTCCGCTACGAGTTGAACCTGGACACGGCGGCTGAGCGGCTGGATGACGACGCGGCAGCTCAGTTCCTTGCTGGCTGGATCAAGGCGGAGGGCGTGTGATCAGAGATCCTCGCCCTTTGGACTGGTTCCCGAAGCGCTTCTCCGAAGGTGATATGGACAGTGCTGGCGCCAAGAGGCTGCTCGGCGTCCCAAAGGTCTCGGCGACCGAGGTATTGGTCCGCGAGACTGCGCAGAACAGCTGGGACGCGCGGGGTGACAACAGTCGGATCGACTTCACCATCGACCTTCGATCTCTCCGGGGTGATGCACTCGATGCGCTGACCCACGTCGTCTTCGCTGAGGGCGCGGCCGCGATCGGGGTTGACCAACTGCTGTCGAACGAGGCGCTTAGGGCGATCGAAATCAGTGATCGCGGAACCGTCGGCTTGGATGGCCCGCCTCGGAACGACCGACCGTTCGCGCCGAGCGAATCGATGAATTTCGCCAATTTCGTCTTCAATCTTGGCGCGCCTCGTGATGTTGAGCTCGGCGGAGGCACATATGGCTTCGGCAAGACGATCGCGTACGTGGTCAGCGCGATCTCCACGGTCGTCCTATGGACGAGGTGTCGGACCGAACGCGGCCTCGAGCATCGGCTGATCGTCTCAGCGATGGGTGAGGCGTTCGACCATGACGATTACCGCTACACCGGACGTCATTGGTGGGGCGAGCGGATCGAAGACCGAATCTTCCCCGTAGTGGGCGACCGTGCGGAAGCGCTTGGCGAGGCGCTCTTCAGTTCTCGCTTCGCAGGAGAGGAGACAGGCACCAGCATCCTCATCATCGATCCTGTCCTCGAGGCCAACACTGATCACGAGATCCTGGCGGATCTGCGGGACGCGATCCGGTGGAACCTCTGGCCGAAACTCGTCGATGCGCCCGATCGCGATCGGATGGCCATCCAGCTGAAGTATCTCGGCACTCCGCACCCCATCGAGGACCCGGCTGGAGATCCGGAACTGGCTCCCTACGTCGACTGCCTCCGAGCCGTTAGAGCCCGGCAAGCCGGGCAAGAATCGCCGACTACGAATTGGCCCGTGACTGTGATCGACATCCAGACGGAGCGTTCGTACGGACTTTTAGGTCACTTGGCGCTCACCCGATGGCCGTCGCCAACAGACGCGCCCGACTCATTGACCCATCACGTCGCACTGATGCGCACCGATGCGGAACTCGTCGTGAAGTACGACGAGCATCGGAGGTTGGCGGACGCGGACTTCATGTGGGCGGGAGTGTTCAAACCGGTCCGCGAGAGGGACGATGCCTTTGCGGACGCGGAGCCTCCGGCGCATGACGACTGGGTCGTGAAGGGCATCCAGAACAAGGAGCGGCGACGCCAAGTCAACCTGGCGCTGCGCGAGATCCGCAGCCATGTGAGCGAGTTCGTCTCGCCCGGGATCGGTGCGACAGCACCTAAGGACGACGCCCCGTCGACAGCCGGGTTGGCGAATCGCTTGGCCGGCCTGTTGACGGGTCTTCAGGGCCACGGAGCATCCCCGACCGTAGCTGTGAGCCGACCGCCCAGCCAGCGGCGTAAGAGGCCGAAGGTCTCGGCCACGTCCGGCGCGCCCGTTGCGTCGGATCGTCCCGGCTGGAACCGGATCGTATTCGCAGTGATCGTCGAGGGCGGTGCTCCCGAGGGTGAGTTGGTCGCACTGACGGCAGGCGTCGGCTACGACGGCGGGAGCGGAACGACTGACGTGTCCGAGTGGGTGCGACCGATCGGATGGTCGGAGACAGGCTCGACGGGTCCGATCTGCCTACGGCCGGGTCGAGCGTCGGAGTATGAGGTCGAGTTCCGTGAAGACGTCGCGCTGGACGTCGATGTCCGCGTTGTAGGTGCCCAATGACGAAAGTCCGTGTACTTCCACACCGTGTGATCGAAGAGGACGCCGTCACGTGGGGACCGTGGCGGATCCGTGATGGATCGACGACGGCCGTTGATCCGGAGCTGTTGCCGGCTTGGGATTACAAGGTCGAGCTCGAATTCGAGTCATCCGTCGCACTGGACCTTGCGCGAACTCTGACCAGCGCTGGTGTTGATGGCTCCTCGCTCGCCTTGGTCATCGTGGCCGATTGCCCTGCGGCGAATGTTCGCCTCGCTGCCTCCACGGCTATCGATCCTCTGAGTGGCTCCGCAGTCGCAAGATTGACCGTGCCGGCAGGTGTGCTTGCTGAATCGGTTCGTCTTACCAGGAACGTCGTCTTGGCGAATGGCCCGGCGGACGGCCCAGCGGGCGTGGCGCGTCGGGCCGGATCGGTCTTGGCGACTAGCGAGCGGTCGATCGTCGCGCTTGAAGGAAACGGAGGGCGATTCCCCACTGAAGCGGTGGACTTCCGAGCGGTGGGTCGCCCCGAATCTCCATGGACGATCGTGACAACCTTCGACAGCATCGACGAGAGTTTCGTCGGCTCTGTGCGACTTCTGGTCAATACCGAGCACCCAGTCGGTCGGTTGACGTTGGCTGCGGATCAGCCCGCCGGACTGGACGCCGTCATGAGGGCCGACATCGTTCGACGTTTGCTCCTAGATCTTTCGGCTCGTGAGGTGGATCTCTCCGTGGAATGGCCCGAAGAGTCTGTGGGTGACGTCATTGCGGGAATGTGCGACCTCTATCTGGGGATGTCGATGGAGACGGCGATCAAAACGCTGCGTGCCGACCCTGCGCACTTCGAGGACCTGCTTGCGTCGTCGCTCGATCCGTTCAGGACGGTGTGGGTGAAGTGACAACCTGGGTCTACCCCCGCATTGCGTTGGCTCATGCCCAACGGCAGGTTGAGGCCATCCGATCGGCCTACGCCGAGGGCGGCGTCGCCCGAGTGCGTAACCTCGCGTCGCCGGATCATCCCGCTAAGACGCCAGTTGAGACTGGGGGATCCGTTGCGCAGCCTGGACGGCTCAGCGACATTCGGACGGCCATCCTGGGCGATCTAGCCAGTTGGATGGACGCACCGGACCCGGTTGCGACCATCTCGAGGGACACGGCCCGCTTCGACATTGCGCTCGGTCGCTCTCTCTACGAGCGACTTGACATCATTCATTCGGACGCGGCGCACCTCGAGACTTGGAACTTCTTGTCGTTGGTGCTCCTTCCGGACGTGACGGTTGCTCGTTGGCCCGCCCTCCATCCCGATCGAGTTCTCGGGTCGCCGTCGAAGCATGCCATGCAGCGGCTTTGGATCCGGGAGCGTGTACTCGGCGACATCCTAGATCTGAGTAGTCCGAAGCCCCTCGGCGAGGATGAACTGTTCCAACTGTTCGATCGCACAGCCTTGGCCAGGAATCATCGCTTGGTCCGCGTTCTCGCGTCCGCCGTCATCGGTAGTCGGGCGACGAAGCGAATGGAGTGGGCGCGATCGCTGTACAAACGCATCACGTTCCTGACCGGTGCGAGGCTCATGGACTCCCTGAGCGACGCCGAGTTGACCCAGCTGGTGGCGGCAGAGGCAGCGACGGTTCCTGGCACTTCTTCAACGCCTCGGCTGAAAGTCCGACTCCCCGCGGACTCCGACGAAGCGAGGCTCACAGAGGCGGTTGTCGCGGCTTGGAATGCCCACGCGGACTACGCCTTCGTTGATGGCGCGTTCGAGGTCGATATGGCGGAGTACGGGACCGCCGAGGCAGTGCGACGCCTATCAGCTCGCGTCGGTGACGGCGACGAGCACCCGTTCGTGGTGGAAGTGCGATCGATCGTACGCGACCCAGTGCTCGGCGCCTTGGTCACGGGCCGGTAGGGATCCGGTCCGCTAGTAGATGCAATAAAAGTCGGTCGACTCGTCGCTGAGCGTGGGAAGCTCGGTTCATGAGCGATGCGAGCGCGCCGGCCGCGTGGCTCCTCATGACCGTCGGTGACAACCGCCAGCACGGAGGGAACTCCGGATACGACGACCAGGTCGACGTCTACTACACATGGGACAGCACGGTTCCCAACCACGCCAACATCAAGGTCGGAGACCCCATCGTCCTGTGGGACAAGGACCGACTCCTCGGCCTTTCTGTGGTCGAGGAGATTACGAGCGAGGTCAAGGAGAAGCTCCTGTTCAAGTGCTCACGATGCGGCATGGCCGGCATCAAGGCACGCAAGAACAAGTCACCCCTCTACAAGTGCTACAAGTGCGGCGCGGAGTTCGATGTCCCAGAGAGCCAGACCGTCACTGTCACGGAGTACCGCTCCCGCCATGACGCCGCGTGGACATCGCTCGAGAACCTGCTTCCTGGTGCCGACCTGCGAGGGCTCTGTGTTGCCCCCAAGAGCCAGCTCAGCATGCGGCCGCTCCGGTGGGAGGCGTTCAGCGCGGCACTCGCCGTGAAGGGCGCAGACCGTGCGATCGAGCGCGTCGGTCATCGGGCGCCCGACTTCTTCTTCCCACAGGGCCACCGTCTCGAGATCGTCCGCGTGCGGCGCGGTCAACGACGGTTCAGGGAACACCTACTCGCCAGCCAAGGTGAGAGCTGCGCCTTCACGGGTGAGGCGCCCTCTCGGGTGTTGGAAGCCGGCCATCTCTACAGCTACGCGCAGCTGGGTGTTCACCATGAACATGGTGGCCTGCTCCTCCGTCGGGACGTCCACCGTCTATTCGATGACGGTTGGTTGGCCGTCGACCCCAACACCCTCCGCGTGGACGTTGCCGATCCGCTCGAGGGGTATCCGCAGTACGCCCGCCTTCACGATCAACGGCTACGCGCGGAACTGCGTGACAGCCAGGTCGAATGGCTCGGTCACCACTGGGCTGAACATAGGGCGAGTTGAGCGAGACCTACGGATCGCCCAGCAGTTCGGTCCAGGCCTTCGACCCTGCCACGGTGGTCCCGAGTCGCCCGGCGAGTTCACGATCGCGGTCGACGGTGGCGTGCTGGTAGATCGCCATGGCCGCCTGGGAGGCGTGGCTGGCGCGGGCTTGGAGCTCGGCGGCGGTGGCACCGTGTCGGCCGGCGAGGGTGAGGGCGGAGTGCTGCAGACCATGGATGGTGAGGTCGGGTCGGCTGGCTGCCTCGCGGGCGACCTTGTAGCGGTCCAGCAAGTAGCGGGCGCTCATGTGGTCCTTGCGCTCACCCGTGAAGAGCAGTCCGTTCGCGCCGGGTGCGGTGTGGGCGAGCAGGTGCGCGCGCAGCAGCGTGAGGAACGCCGGTGGCAGGTGGACCGTACGCACCCTTCTCCGTCTTCGGCGGTCCGATGACCCGGCCACAGTCCGCGCAGGCGCCATCCGCCTTGGGGTCGGGGTCCTTCTCCATGTTGCGGGTGACCGAGATCGAGCCGGAGGTCGGCTCGATGTCGCTGCGGCGGAGCTCGAAGATCTCGCCCTGGCGCAGGCCGGCGAAGGCGGCGAGCACGATGAAGAGGCGGAGCCGCTCGGGCATGTTGTCGACGATGGTCGCCATCTCGTCGACCGGGAGGGCCGCTGAGGGTTGTTCACCCGGGCGGTCGATGCCTTCTGGATGCGGACCGGGTTGCGCTCGATCAGCTCGTCGTCCTCGGCCGCGCCCATGACCGAGCGCAGGAAGCGGTACGCCGCGGCGTTGGCGGCCGGCGTCTCCTTCGGCAACGCCGTATGCCAGGTGCGCACCGCCTCGCAGGTGATCTGCTTCGACGGGACGTCGCCGAACGCGGGCCCCAGGACGCGTTCGAGCAGACCGCGGTACTCCCGGATCGTCTTCGGGCGGAGGTCGCGCGATGCGAGGTAGCGCTCGGCGTACACGGCGAAGGTGTTTGCGGCGTCGAGTCGGGCCTGCTCTTTCGCCGCCTCGAGCCAGACCTGGGCCGTGACGTAGGAGGTGGGATCCTCCATCAGTCTCCGTTCGGTCTTCACCCACTCCTCGGCGTCGATCTTCGCCTTGAACGTCGAGGGCGCTTTGACGACGGCGTCGTTGGGCGCGGTCACTCGGGCGTGCCAGCGGCCCTCGCAGCGGCAGCGGATCGCCCTCGGGCAGGGCTTCACGTGCGTGCCGCGACCACCGCAGGTGCACGACTGGCGGTGGTGGCACGAGCGCAGGTGGACGTTGCGGACGTTGCCCGACGCAGCCTTCCTGGCCATCGTCACCACCCCTCTCAGCGCGTAGGACTGCCGCATCTGGTGCCAGATCGGTGCCAGATTGACGGGCACCCATGTCCACTCGTGACCGTAAAACCGCAGGTCAGCGGCGTGCCGACTAAGCGTGAGACCCCTAGGCTCCACCGCCGTCTGTCAGGCCGGCTTCCTGCAGATGAACGTGACCGTTCGGATCCGGCGCTCGGCGAGGTTGGCCACCTGGTTGGCCGCCATCTGCGGGAACGACTCACCCAGGAAGGCGGCGAAAGACACCGGAGGCGGTCCCTCGTTCTTGATCCGCTCCCGCACCTCGCGGAACCAGGCGAGGCTGGCGTCGGAGGAGTCGGACTCCGCGACGAGCTCGAAGCCGGCGTCGGCGAGCAGGACCCGCGTCTCCTCGGGGGTGGCGAGGAAGCTCGTGGTCGGGTCGTTCGCCCACGGGACCGGGTAGTGCACGTCGCCACCCTCACCCTGGAGCACGTCGTAGACGACGAACCGGCCGCCGGGGCGAAGGGTGCGGAAGGCCTCGGCGTACAGGCCGGGCTTGTCGGCGATGTTCATCGCGACGTGCACGGTCATGGCCGCATCGAAGGCGGCGTCGTGGAGGCCGGTACGGGTGGCGTCGCCGGTGCGGAAGTCGGTGCGGTCCGAAAGGTCCGTCCACGACGATAGGACGGTGGCGGCCTCGCAGAACTCCGGCGTCAGGTCGATGCCGACGACGGTGCACCCGGTCACCTCGGCCACCGTCCGGGCAGGGCCGCCCAGGCCGCTGCCGAGGTCGAGGACGCGGGAACCCGCGCCGACGGCGAGCGCCTCCGCGATCTCCAGGGTGGCGACGCGGCCCCGTATGTGGAACTCGTCGACCGGGCCGAGATCCACCGCACGCAGCGCCGACCGGTCCACGCCGGCGGTGTCCAGCGCCTCCTCCAGCGCGGCCACCAGTCCGCCCGACCCGGCGTAGAAGGCGGCGACGGCGCTCACCGGTACTCCGGGTTCTCGTGGTCGAACCGGGCACCCGCGTCCCACGCGGAGCGCTGGTTGCCGTGGGCGGGGATCCCGTCGTTGCGCTTGAGCATCCGCGCGACGTGCATGAGGTTCCACGTCATGAAGGTCGTGTTGCGGTTGGTGAAGTCGTTCTCGGGGCCGCCGCTGCCAGGGTCGAGGTACGACGGCCCCGGACCCGCCTCGCCGATCCAGCCCGCGTCGGCCTGGGGCGGGATCGTGTATCCGAGGTGCTGCAGCGAGTAGAGGACATTCATGGCGCAGTGCTTGATCCCGTCCTCGTTGCCGGTGATCAGGCAGCCGGCGGCTCGCCCGTAGTAGGCGTACTGGCCGCGCTCGTTGAGGTCGCCGCTACCGCCGTACAACCGCTCGATCACCTGCTTCATGACGCTGCTGTTGTCGCCGAGCCAGATCGGGCCGGCGAGCACCAGGACGTCGCTGGCCATCACCCGCTCGTGGATCTCCGGCCACGCGTCGGTGGCCCAGCCGTGTTCGCGCATGTCGGTGTAGACGCCGGTGGCGATGTCGTGGTCGATCGCGCGGATCGTCTCGACCTCCACTCCGTGCTTGCGCATGATCGCGGCGCTCACGTCGACCAGGCCGCCGGTGTGGGTCGGTTCGGGGGAGCGTTTCAGCGTGCAGTTGATGAAGGTCGCCCGTAGGGCGCTGAAGTCGAGGTCGATGTCCGTCATGCCTCTCAGCATGGACCTGTCGGCGCCTCCGGCGGAGCGCCCGGATGTGAACATCTGCTGACGCCCATTTCATACCTCTGGTGAGTGTCGGTGCCCCGTCCTAATGTCGAGCCATGACCGCAACCCAGTGGACGGCGGACACCCTCCTGACCCGGTACGACGAGGTCAGGGCCCACACGGAGCGCCTGGCCGCGCCGCTGAGCCCTGAGGACCAGACGGTGCAGTCGATGCCGGACGTGTCGCCGACGAAGTGGCACCGGGCGCACGTGACCTGGTTCTTCGAGACCTTCGTGCTGGCCGACAACGAGAGCGGGTTCGCGCCGTACCAGGACCAGTACTGGTTCCTCTTCAACAGCTACTACGAGGCCGTCGGGCCGCGCTACAACCGCGCGGAGCGCGGCGTGATCAGCCGGCCGGGTGCCCACGACGTGGGGCTCTACCGGGGCAACGTCGACGACCGGATGCGCGACCTCCTCGACACCCTCGACCAGGGCACGATCGACAAGCTGGCGAGCACGATCGAGCTCGGCTTCCACCACGAGCAGCAGCACCAGGAGCTGCTGCTGATGGACATCAAGCACGTGCTCTCGCTCAACCCCCTTCGTCCGACGTACGCCGGCACCCGGGCCGCGCCCACCGAGCCCGACCCGCTCGGCTGGGTCGAGGTGGAGGGAGGGTTGGTCGAGATCGGTCACGACAGCAGCGGGTTCTCGTTCGACAACGAGCTGCCGGCGCACCAGGTCTGGTTGGAGCCGTTCCGGCTCGCCGACCGGCTGGTGACCAACGGGGAGTGGCTGGAGTTCATGGCCGACGGGGGCTACCAGCGCCCGGAGCTGTGGCTCTCGGACGGGTGGGCCCAGGTGAAGGCCCACGAGTGGCGGGCACCGTTCTACTGGACGCAGGTCGACGGGGTGTGGTTCGAGCACACCCTGCACGGCACGTTCCCGGTCGACCTCGGGCTGCCGGTCAGCCACGTCAGCCACTACGAGGCCGACGCCTACGCGACGTGGGCCGGCAAGCGGCTGCCGACCGAGGCGGAGTGGGAGCACGCCGTGCGCAGCCAGGGCGACGGCGGCGCGGCCAACCTCGCCGACACCGAGACCTGGCACCCGCGGGCGGCGGGGAAGCAGACCGGCACCCTGCGCCAGGTGTACGGCGACTGCTGGGAGTGGACCTCCTCGGCGTACCTGCCCTATCCCGGCTTCCACCCGGCGGCCGGCGCGATCGGGGAGTACAACGGCAAGTTCATGTCGGGGCAGATGGTGCTGCGCGGCGGCTGCGCGCTGACGCCACCGGGCCACGCGCGGGCGAGCTACCGCAACTTCTTCCCACCGGGCGCGCGCTGGGCGCTGAGCGGGCTGCGCCTCGCGGACGGCGGTGTCCGCGCATGAGCGAGACGCCCCGGGTCTGCGTGCTGCTCGAGCCCGACTGGGCCAGCGGCAGCCTCGCGGCCGACGTACGCCGCGGCCTGAGCAGCTATCCGCGCACCCTCCCGCCACGCTGGTTGTACGACGACCGCGGGTCGGCGCTGTTCGACGAGATCACCCGGCTGCCGGAGTACTACCCGTTCGCGGCCGAGCACGCCATCCTCACCGCCCACGCCGACGAGATCGTCGCCGCGAGCAGGGCGACGACCCTGGTGGAGCTCGGCAGCGGGACGAGTGAGAAGACCCGGCTGCTGCTCGACGCGTTCACCCGGACCGGCCAGCTGACGAGGTTCGCGCCGGTCGACGTGGCCGAGGGGACGTTGCGGCAGGCGGCCGACGACATCGCGGCGCGGCACCCGGGGCTCGAGGTGGTGGCGGTGGTCGGCGACTTCACCCTCCACCTCGCGCAGCTGCCGGCGGGCGGGCGCCGGATGGTCGCCTTCCTCGGCGGCACCATCGGCAACCTCTACCGCGAGGAGCGTGCCGCCTTCCTCGGCGCGCTGGCCGACGTCCTGGAGCCGGGCGACTCGCTCCTGCTGGGCACCGACCTGGTCAAGAGCGCCGACCGGCTGATCGCGGCGTACGACGACAGCCAGGGCGTCACCGAGGAGTTCATCCGCAACAGCCTGGTCGTGGTCAACCGCGAGCTCGGCGCGGACTTCGACCCCGAGGCGTTCTCCTACGTCCCGTTCTGGGACCCCCACATGGAGCGGATGGACCTGCGGCTGCGCGCCGAGGTGCCGCAGCAGGTGAGCATCCCGGGCGCCGACCTGGTGCTCGACCTGGCGATGGGGGAGGAGATCCGGATCGAGATCTCGACCAAGTTCCGGGTCAGCCGGATCGCGGCCGAGCTCGAGACGGCGGGGCTCGACGTCGCGCGGGTGTGGACCGACGCGGCCGGCGACTTCGCGCTCACCCTCGCGGTCAAAGCCTGAGCGGATACCCCGCCCAGTTGTGGGTATCCCCGGGTCCGGCCTGCGCGTCGGGGTGGACGTGACCGAGATGACGCGGCAAGGTCGGACCCACGCCGGAAGATCCCGGACACCTCATCATCTCGGAAGGTTGTGACGTGAAGAGAGCACTGACGATCGTTGCGTCGGTTGCGACGGCAACAGCACTGCTGGTGCCCGGGGGGAGCAGCAACGCTGCGCCGCAGGCTCCCCAGGTCGCCGCGAAGGCGCCGTCGTACACCCCGCCCGCCCCTGTCTGGGGCGCTTGCACGAGCCAGCGTTTGACCAAGGCCGGCGCCCAGTGCGCGATGCTCGAGGTACCCCTCGACTACGACAAGCCCAAGGGCAAGAAGATCCAGATCGCCATCAGCCGGGTGCTGCACACCAACCCCGACTACAAGGGCGTCATCACTGCCAACCCGGGCGGGCCCGGTGGATCCGGCCTCGTCTATCCGGCCGTGCTCCCGGGCCTCATCCCCAACGGAGTCGGCGCCAAGTACGACTGGTACGGCTTCGACCCGCGCGGTGTCGGCAGCAGCACGCCCTCGCTGAGCTGCAACCCCAACTACAAGGGCCAGGACTACGACCGGCCCAACTACGTGCCGACCAAGAAGAAGAACCTGAAGTGGTGGCAGCGGGTCACCAAGCGCTACGCCAAGGCGTGCTCGAAGGCTGACGCCAAGCGGCTGCTCAAGCACATGCACACCACCGACGTCGCCCAGGACCTCGAGAGCCTGCGCAAGGCGGCGGGTGCGCCGAAGCTGAACTACTACGGCTTCTCCTACGGCACCTACCTCGGCCAGGTCTACGCGACCATGTACCCGAAGAAGGTCGGCCGGTTCGTGTGGGACGGCGTCCTCAACGCCGACCGCGCGTTCTACGAGTCCAACGTCGACCAGAACATCCAGTTCGACAAGAACATCCGTATCTACTTCAAGTGGCTGGCCCAGAACGACGCCGTCTACGGCCTCGGCACCAGCGGCAAGAAGATCCGCAAGGGCTACTACAAGCTGCTCAAGAAGCTCGACAAGCACCCCGCCGCGGACGGCAAGCTCGGCCCCGACGAGCTCGGCGACGTGCTCCTCAACGCCGGCTACTACGTCAATGACTGGGCTGAGCTCGGCGCCGCATACGCCAAGCTGGTGAAGACCGGAGACGGTGCGGATCTCCTCGACGGCTGGTACGGCGGCCCCGGCGACGACAACGGCTTCGCGGTCTACAACGCTGTGCAGTGCACCGACGCGGTGTGGCCGAACTGGAAGAAGACCGAGGCCGACGCCTGGCGCGTGCACAAGAAGCACCCGTTCCTGACCTGGGGCAACACCTGGTACAACGCCCCGTGCCTGAACTGGCCGGCTCCGTCGCGCAAGGCGTTCGAGGTCAGCGGCAAGAAGGTGAAGTCGCCGATCCTGATGATCGGCGAGACCAACGACGCCGCCACGGTGTTCTCCGGTGCGCTCGCCACCCGCCAGAAGTTCAAGACCTCGTTCCTCATCGAGGGCAAGGGCGGTACGACGCACTCCGGCTCGCTGTCCGGCGTCGCCTGCACCGACGACCTGATCGCCAGTTACCTCGACACCGGGGTGCTGCCCAAGCGCAAGAAGCACAAGGGCAGCGACCTCAAGTGCGCCCCGGCTCCGGTGCCGGCAGCGAGCGTGTCCGCTCGGGGCACCGCACAGCGTCCGGCCGTCGGCAGCACGGACGAGCTGCGGAAGCTGCTCATGGAGGCCCAGGCGAGCGGCCGCTGAGGAGGCACAGCAACGGGTGATCCCACCCACGAACGGGCGTCGGCGTACTCGTCGGCGCCCGTTCGCCTCTTCCGGCAGGAGCGACATGGCAAGATTCGGCGCGTGAGTCGTGTGGGGAGTCTCGGTGCCGCGCTGGTCGGCGTCCTGCTCCTGACCGGCTGCAGCGGTGACCCGAAGGTCGTCCACCAGGTGGTGCCGACGCCCGAGGCCGTGGTCACCGAGTACGACGCCTCCAAGGAGCCGTCCGCCGCGGTCCTGGCCCTGGTGCCGTCGGCCGCCACGACCCTGGAGGTCACCGACTTCGACCAGCTGCGCCTGGTGCTGGGCTTCTCCACGCTCGACGGCGCCACGCCCGGGCCCGAGCGCGACCAGTTCTGGCAGAAGGTCCCGCAGACCGCGGCCCTGTCCGACGGGATGCTGCGGCCGGTCGACCAGCGGCTGCGCAACCAGTACGGGATCAGCCAGGACGACGTCGCGTGGGAGGCCAGCTGGTCGGGCGACTCCGGGGGCAAGGGCTGGGTCCTCGCGTTCCACGACAAGGTGCCGATGCCGGCGGTCCACCGGGCCGTCGAGGCCGGGGTCGGTCCGCTCGCCGGTGCCGTCGTCGACGACGGCCGCCACCTGGTCACCTCGGCCGCGCCGCCTGCTGCGGCTGACGCCTGGGGCGCCGACCCCGCGCTGGTCGCGCTGACGGGCACCGAGGCGGTCTCGACGTACGTCCGGCGTGGCTGCACCCCCTTCGACACCGTCTTCGGCGCCGGCATGGAGAAGCAGCTCGCCGCGGCGCCGGCCGCCGCGCTGCACGGTCTCGACGAGCTCGACGCCTGGTCGGTCGCGCTCGGCACCGAGCTGGTCACCGTCCAGCTGGGCGAGAAGCGCAGCGACGCCTTCGAGCGGGTCCGGCTGGCCGAGGTGATGCCGCCGACCGACCCGGACTTCGCGCTGGTGATGAGCCGCGGGGTCGCGGACCCGGCGAGCGGCCGGCTGGGCTACGTGCTCGACGACCCGGCGGCCGCGGCGCGGCTGACCCGCGAGGGGCACCTGCCCTTCACCGTCTGCCCCGGCTGACCGGCTCTTTCGGCGAGGGTTCCATCTGGGATCCGAGACACAACTCCCGGATCGCTCCTTCCCGCGAGGCGATCGTTCGGCGTCGAATGGGAGACACGGGTCACACGGGACCCGTGCCAGGAGGATCCACGATGACCAGCACCACCCGCGGCGTCGAGCGCCGCACCATCGACGTCGTACCGGCGTCCGAGCGCCACGGCACCCCACGCAGCCAGTTCACGCTGTGGTTCGGCGCCAACCTGCAGATCACCGCCATCGTCGACGGCGCGCTCGCAGTCGTCTTCGGCGCCGACGCGCTCTGGGCGATCATCGGCCTGCTGCTCGGCAACGTGCTCGGCGGTGCGGTGATGGCGCTGCACTCCGCGCAGGGCCCGAAGCTCGGGCTGCCGCAGATGATCTCCTCGCGCGCCCAGTTCGGCGTGTACGGCGCGGTGATCCCGCTCGTGCTCGTGGTGGTGATGTACCTCGGCTTCGCCGCCACCGGCAGCGTCCTCGCCGGCCAGGCGCTGAGCGAGGGCCTGCACCTCGGCGCGCCCAAGCTCGGCATCGTGCTGTTCGGCGTACTGACCGCCATCGTGGCCACCCTCGGCTACCGCTACATCCACCTGATGGGGAAGGTCTCGACCGTCGTCGGGATCGTCGGCTTCACCTACCTCGCGATCAAGGTCGTCGCGGACTACGACGTCACGAGCTTCTTCGGCACCAAGGGCTTCGACATCGTCACCTTCCTGCTCGCCATCTCGCTGGGTGCGGGCTGGCAGCTGACCTTCGGGCCGTACGTCGCCGACTACTCGCGCTACCTGCCCGCCGACACCCCGGCCGTGACGACCTTCCGTGCCACCTTCCTCGGCAGCGTGCTCGGCTCGCAGTGGTCGATGACCCTCGGCGCGATCGTCGCCTCGATCCCCGTCAGTGCGGGGGATCCCGGCTTCCTCGGCAACCAGGTCGGGTTCATGGGCGACCTCGCCGGCGGGGGTTTCGTGGCGCTGGTGATCTACCTGGTCATCGTCTGCGGCAAGCTCGCGGTCAACTGCCTCAACGCGTACGGCGGCCTGATGACGATCCTCACCACGACCTCGGCGTTCACCCGCAGCAGCAAGGTCTCCGCGACGACCCGCGCCCTGCTCATCGCCGCCTTCCTCGCGACCTCGGTCGGCATCGCGCTCTTCGCGTCCGCCGACTTCCTCGACAACTTCAAGAACTTCGTGCTGGTGCTGCTCATGGTCTTCACGCCGTGGAGCGCGATCAACCTCGTCGACTACTACCTGATCTCGCGCGAGCGGGTCGACGTGCCGGCGCTCTACGACCCCGACGGCCGGTACGGGCGCTGGAACACGACCGCGCTGGCGTCGTACGTCATCGGTGTGGTGGCGCAGGTGCCGTTCCTGGCGCAGAAGCTCTACACCGGGCCGATGACCGACGCGCTCGGCGGCGCCGACATCTCGTGGATCGTCGGACTCGTCGTCACCGCGGCGGTCTACTACGCCTGGGCGCGGCGTACGGCGAACCCGCCGGCGCAGACGATCCCGATGCCGGAGACCGCCGGCGTCTAGGGCACTAGGTCGCGCTGAGCTCGTCGTACTGCGCCTTGTCGTGGGCGCAGATGACGGTGACCTGGTCGTTGCCGCGGGCGAGCTCCCGGAGCCGCTCGAGGTTCGCGACCCGCTGCCGGTTGTCGACGGCCATCAGCCGCTGGAACGCGGTGAGTGACACCGGGCAGGTCGGCGGGTCGTGGAGCTGGCCACCGTGGAAGAACGCGTCGCCGGCGTGGAGCAGCCAGCGGCCGTCGTCGCGGCGTACGGCGACGCCGGCGTGGCCGCGGGTGTGGCCGTGCAGCGGGATGATCACGACGTCGTCGGCCAGCGCGGTGACCGAGGCGAAGCCGAACCAGTCGTCGCCGCCCTCCTCGTGGAGGGTCCACTGCGTGGTGTGCGCCCACTGGCCGGCGACGTAGCGGGCCTTCTCGCGCAGGCTCGGGTGCGTCGCGGCGGCGTGCTCCGTGGCGTGCACGTGGATCCGCGCGTTGGGGAAGTCGCCGATGCCGCCGGCGTGGTCGAGGTCGAGGTGGGTCAGCACGATGTCGGTGACCTCGGCCGGGTCGTGGCCGCGCGCCTTCACCTGCGCCAGGGCGGTCTCGCCCGGGTCGAGGTCGGGACGCACGGTCATCAGGAACGGCCGGCCCAGGCGCGAGCGGTCGGCGAGGTCGCCGGTGCCGAAGCCGGTGTCGACCAGGGCGAGCCCCTCGGGCCGCTCGAGGAGCAGGACATGGGCGACCATGGTGGGAGCGAGGGCGGGCCTCATGGTCGCGCAGTTGAGGTGGGAGATCCGCACGGCGCTCAGCGTGTCACAGCTCGAGGTCGTGCAGGCGCTGAACCGTCGGGGACGTCGGCACCGTGCTCGGGTCGGGTGCGGTGCCGAACAGGCGGTCCGCCGTACCCGCGGTCGTGACGGTGAACCAGTAGTGCTCGCTCTTGTAGTGGTGCAGCCGGTGGTTGCGCCACACCTTGCGGTACCACGCCGAGCGCGGCCGGTAGTCGCTGTGCAGCAGGTAGTGGGTCCACTCGTAGCCGGACTTGATCGCGTAGACCGCCGTGAGCAGCGTGAACATGGCGGTCGTCGTCGGCGTGACCAGCCAGGCGAGCGCGGTCCAGGTCGGGGCGAGCCACAGCTGGGCCTGCCAGGGGATGAACACCAGCGGGATCGCCCGCGGGTCGGCGTGGTGGGCACGGTGCTTGCGGGCCAGCAGCGGGTCGAGGGTGAGCCCGGCCAGGCGGCGGGGGCGCCAGTGCAGGATGAAGACGTGGACCACCCACTCCACGACGGGGAGCACCGCGACCAGTCCTGCGGGGATCGCCAGCTCCCACCAGGAGCCGGGTCCCGCGAGGACGCGGCCGGTGACGGCGGCGACCAGGCAGGTCGTGAGCAGGTAGGGGCTCGGGTGGCGCCAGAACTCGACGAACACCTCGCCCAGGCCCTGATTGGTACGACGACCGGCGGCCCGGTCGCCGACGTACCTCCCGTCGATGCGCGCCTCGTCCTCGGCCAGCCGGCGCTGCGCGTGCGCCTCGCGGGGGCTCACTCGTCCTCTCCCATCGCGGCGAAGGCACCGAGCAGGGTGTCGGCGGTGGGGGTGAGGACCCGGGCCGCGGCGGCGCGGGCGGTGGCCGCGTCGCCGGACCGGACCGCGGCGGTCAGCAGCCGGTAGGGCTCGACCTGGCCGACCTCTCCGGCGAGGACCGCGGCGAGGGCCGGGAGCGCGGGCTCGTAGGCGGCGCGCAGGCTGTTGTACATCAGCCGGAACACCATCGAGTCGGCGCCGTCGACGAGCCGGTCCCAGTAGTCGAGGGCGAGCACCTGCCAGGTGACCGCGTCGGTGGTGGTGGCCATGGCGTCGGTGACGGTGTCCAGCTCGGCGGCGAGCGCCGGCCCGCCGCGCTCGGCGGCGAGGGCGGCGATCCCGGGCCCGACCTCGGCCCGGGCCTCGATCACGCTGCGCCCGATCGAGGTGTCGAGCCGCCCGCCGCGGACGAGCAGCCGTGGCAGCAGGTCGAGGCCGGCCGCGCGGCGGAAGTCGCGGACGAGCGTGGACCCGCCCTGGCGCACCTCCACCAGCCCGGTCTGCGCGATGCGCTGCAGCGCCTCGCGGACCGCGGGGCGGGAGATGCCGAGAACCTCGGCGAGCCGGCGCTCGCTGGGCAGCGGCTCGCCGGCAGCCAGCTCGCCGTCGACGACGTCGTCGAGGAGCTGGTCGAAGACCTGGTCGGACACGGACCGACGAGTGACGGGACGGAGGGCCATGCGCGTCACGGTAGGCCGGTCCTGCCCGGTGGTCAAGTGGTCAGACCAGTTGCGGTTTGGTCCCAAACCGCATGCTCACGGCACCGAATTGCGTGGTTTGGTCCCAAACCGCAACGCCTCGACCCTGCCCCGTAGGCTGCTTGACGTGGTGCGCTGGTGGAGCATGCGGTTGTGGGGTGCCTACCTGCTCGGGCTGGTCTGCGTGTCGGTCGCGGTCGGCATGGGCGCGTGGCAGTACGACGCCTGGCAGGCCCGCCGCGACGCCGAACGCGTCGACCTGACCCACGCGAAGCCCGTCGCACTGACCGACCTCATCGGTCCCGACGACCCGTTCCCGACGGCGGGACTGGGGCGCCCGGTGGAGCTGCGCGGGACCTTCCTGCCCGAGGGCACCGTGCTGGTGTCCGGCCGGACGGGCGCGAAGGGCGCCGACGGCGACTGGCTGGTCACCCCGATCACGGTGGGCGACGCGGACGCTCCCGCCGTATCCGTGGTCCGCGGCTGGGTGCCCGCCGGCACCGACCTCGCGAGCCTGCCCGCGCCGCCGACCGGCGAGGTGGACCTGTTCGGCTGGCTGCAGCCGCCCGAGGGCAGTGGCCAGGCGGACGACGACCCGCGCGACGACGTACTTCCGGAGCTGCGGATCGCGGACCTGGTGCAGCGCGTCGACCAGGACCTGTACGGCGCCTACGTGGTCGCCGAGGAGCCGCTGGCCACCGACGCCGCGGCCGGGGTGGACGGTGCGACGCTCGACCAGCTGCCGGAGGCGAGCCGGTTCACCGGGCTGCGCAACATCCTCTACGCAATTGAGTGGTGGGTGTTCGCGGCGTTCGCGGCGTTCCTGTGGTTCCGCTACGTGCGCGACGCCACGTCCGAGCCGGACCTCGAGGAGGCCGACGCCGGGGCGGGCGAGGGCGCCGTCGTACCCTCGGACTCGTGACCAAGCTCTTCAACGTCTACCGCGTGCTCGCGCTCGTGGTCGGCGTGCTCCTGCTCGTCGGCACCGTCGGCTCGCTGCTGAAGTACCTGCTCGAGGACGGCACCACGCTGCAGCGGCTGGGTGACGACCTCACCCCGATCTGGCTGGTGCACGGCTGGATCTACATCGTGTACGTCGTCGTCGCCTTCCTGCTCACGCAGAAGGCGCGCTGGACGATCCCCCAGCTCGGCCTGATGCTGATCGCCGGCCTCATCCCCGGCCTGATCTTCTGGGTGGAGCGCCGGGTCGCCCAGCGCCTGCGCGAGGACCACGCGGAGCTCGCGCAGGGCTGACGTCGTGCGCACGATCGGCCGGGAGGCGGAGCTCGAGCGGTTGCGTGCTGCGCTCACCCGGACCGATCGTCATGTGGTGCTCATCGCCGGCGAGGGTGGGGTCGGCAAGACCCACCTGCTCGACGTCCTCGCCGAGGAGACCGCCGCGGTGCGTGCCTACGGCACCTCGGCCATGGCGCAGGTTCCGCTGGGCGCCATGGCGCACCTGGTCGCCCCCACCTCGCTCGTCCTGACCGCGATGGTCGCCGACGTCGTCCGGGCGGTACCCGATCGAGGGGTGCTCGCAGTCGACGACCTCGACCAGTGCGACGAGGTGTCGCTCGGAGTGGCCCTGCGGGTGGCGCGCGACCACGGTCGGACCCTGGTCGCAACCGTTCGAACCCGCGACGGGGTGCTGCCGTCGGTGATCGCGACCTTCGCGCACGATCTCGGAACCGAGGTGGTCACGCTTCTTGCCTTCAGCCGCGAGGACACCGATCGGTTCGTCCAGCAGCTGCTGGACGACGTCGTGGACGCCGGGATCGTGCAGGAGGTGTGGAGCCGGACGGGCGGCAACGCGCTGTTCATCGCGCAGGTCATCGGCGAGGCGCGGCAGTCCGGCACCCTTCACCACTCGCCCGCCGGATGGGTCTCCCGAGGTCGGCTGAGTGTTCCCATCCGGCTCCGCCACGCGCTCCTGTCGCGACTCGCCGGGAGTACCGGGGAGGCCCGCGAGGTGGCCCGCATGGTCGCGTCCGTCGGCCGGATGACCCTCGACGAGGTCGAGCGGTACGGCCCGTCGCCGGCGATCGACGAGCTGGTCGACAACGGCGTGCTGATCTGGGACGGACCGGTGCTGCGCTTCGTGCATCCCCTGTTCGCAGAGGTGCTGTGGGCCGAGGCGTCCCCGCTGGTACGGCGGCGGCTGCTGCGCCGGCACCTCGCCGTGGCGCGCGGCGCGGCTGCCCCGGACGTCGTACGGATCGCGGTGCTGGGCCTCGATGCGGGTGAACGCCCCGACCCGGTCGGCCTGCTCGCCGCGGCACGGCTGGCCAATGCGGGCGGTTCGGCCGAGACGGCTCGCCGGCTGGCGGCCGCGGCAGTCGAGCATGGCGACGGCGATGTCGCGGGCCAGGCGGCGCTGGTCCTCGCCGCCGCCCTCAGCGAGCTGGGCCGCTCGGCCGAGGCCGTCGACGCACTGCAGGGCACGTTGGAACGGATCGAGCCCGGCCCGTTGGCCATCGCCTTGGCCGTCACCGTCCACAAGCTCATCGTGTGGGGCACCTTCGACCTGACCGCTGCGGCAGGTGCACTGCGCGCCGAGGCGCGGCGCTACCCCGATGGCGCGCCAATGGTGCGCGAGTCCTTCGCGATCGCCGAGGCCGACAGCCGGATCTATGCCGCGCAGGCGCACCGCGCCCGGGTGATCCTTGACGGGATCGACCTCGCGAACCTGCCGCCGGTGCTGAGCACGCTGCACGCGACGACCCGCGCCCACGTCCTGACCCACCTCGGACACACGGGCGAGGCGCTCGACCTGGTCGGCGCCACCCTCCAGCTGGCCCTCGACCAGCCGCACGAGGTCATCCCTGGGACGCGTGATCGGCTGCTGACGATCGCCAGCCACGCCGCCCGCGAGCATGGCAGCTACGCGCTCGCCGTGGAGTACGGCGAGCGCTCCCACGACGGAGCGCTGGCCGACGGCACCGTGGTGGGTCGGGCCTGGGGCGCCGTGGTCGCGTCGGCGGCGTGGGGCCAGGTGGGTGATCTCGATGCGGCGGTGCTGTGGGCCCGACGCGCACTCGTGGCCGCGACAGCCTGCGGAATGGTCGACGCCGAGCGGCTCGCGATCGCGATGCTCATGATGTGCGCCGGAAGTCGCGGACAGGCGGTCGCACCGGAGCTGCTGGACCGACTCGGCGCGCTGCCCGCCGGCGTGGGCTTCCTACGTCACCACATGCCGATCGCCCACGCGTGGGCCGAGTTCGGCGCCGGCAGGTCCGGTCGGGCGCGGAGCCTCCTGCGTGCCGGCGAGCACGCGGCCCGCGAGGTCGACGCCCGGGTGGCCGAGTCCTGGATCCTGCACGAGCGGGTGCGGATGGGGGACCGCGACGGCGTCGCCGCGCGGCTCGTGGCGCTCGACATCGACTCGCCGCTGGCTGCGGCGCGGCTGCGGCTCGTCACCGCCCTCGACGACCGCGACGGTGCGAGCGCCGCCGCGGCGGCCGAGGACTTCCTCGAGCTCGGCGCCGTCCTCGCGGCGGCGGAGGCCGCGGCCGAGGGGGCCCGGCTGCTCACCGGTCGGGCCGCGGCGGCCGCCCGACGCCGTACCAGCGAGCTCGCGGCGCGGATCGGCAGTCCGACCACGCCGTTGCTCGTCGGCCTGCCGCAGGATCCGCTCAGCCGCCGCGAGCGCACGGTGGCCGAGCTCGCCGCCGACGGCGCGTCCAATGCCGAGATCGCCGAGCGCCTGCACCTGTCGGTGCGCACGGTCGAGAACCACCTGAGCCGGGTGTACGCCAAGCTCGGCGTCGCCTCGCGCACCGATCTCGCCGCAATTGAGTGGTCACCACTCAATCCCCCGGGCCCTCTCCGTTCCTAGCCTCCGTGGGACCGGGCGGTCCCGCCCGGCTCTGTCGCCGCACCCCGATCGGGCGGGGTCTCGGAAGGGAGCACCACCCCATGACCATCGTTCGCAGGCTCCTCGCGCCGGGTGTCGTGCTGGCCACGATCCTGGCCCTCGCACTCGCCGGGGGCTCGTACGCCGCCGGCAAGATCACCGGCAAGCAGATCGCGAAGAACGCCATCACCTCCAAGCACGTCAAGGACGGCAGCCTGGCCACCGCCGACCTCTCGCCCGCCGCCGTCGCCGCGCTCAAGGGGGCACCCAGCGAGAAGGGTGCGACCGGCGCGCCCGGACCGACGGGGCCGGCCGGTGCCACCGGCCCGCAGGGCAGCGCCGGTGCCCAGGGGCCGCAGGGTCCCGCGGGTGCCCAGGGACCGCAGGGTCCGGCAGGTGCCCAGGGACCGCAGGGTCCGGCCGGGATCCTCGGCCTCGTGAAGGTCGAGACCGCCGACTCGGTCGCCGGCAACGCGGAGAAGACGACCTGGGCGAACTGCCCCGCGGGCAAGGTGTTGATCAGCTGGGCGCTGAGCAATGCGGCCAACATCGACGACCTGGTGACCACGCCGAAGCACGCGGGCTACGACCTGTTCGGCTTCCCGACCGGCATCGGCATCCGCGTGTCGAACCTCGTCCCCGGGACGAACGGCTACACCCTCGTGGCGCTCTGCGCCAGCCGGAGCTGAGCCCACACCGGTCCCGGGACCGGCGGGGAACAGCCGCAGGGGCGGTGCGGAGGTCCGCACCGCCCCTGCGGCGTACGCGGGTTGCGCGCGATCCTCGAGCGCTCAGTCGCGCGGCTCCTCCGGCAGCGGGTCGGTGAGCGGGTCCGGGCGCTCGTCGGCCGGAGCCGGAGGCGGCGGGACCTGGTCGGGCTCGTCGATCGGCTCGGGTGCGTTGTCGACGAGCAGCTCGTCGGGCGCCTCGGTCGGCGCTGGCGGCGTCGGCGGCGTCGGTGTGGTCGGTGTGGTCGGTGTGGTCGGCTCGGGCGCGGACTGCCACGGGGAGTCGTTGCCTCCACCCTGCAGCTTCTTCGCCACCGCGGTCACGATCGCCCCCAGTGCACCGAGGGCCACCAGCTTCTTCAGCTTTCCCATCCCGAGCTCCCTTCGTCGTTCCCGACCCGGCCGGGTCGACGACTCCATCCCACCACGTCCCCGGCGGCGGGGGTCAACCCCTGGTGGGTCGGGGGCCAGGCCTGTGGCGGGGCGTGCGGCCGTCAGTAGGATCGAGTTCGTTCCGCACCACACCCGTACCACCTGGAGACGAGGCAACTTCCATGGCAGAGCAGCAGGCCGTCCTGAAGACCAACAAGGGCGACATCACGCTCAACCTGTTCCCGAACCACGCGCCGGAGACGGTCGCCAACTTCGTCGGCCTGGCCAAGGGCGAGAAGGCGAACTCGGCGAAGGGTGCGGGCGAGCCGTTCTACGACGGCCTGATCTTCCACCGCGTCATCGAGGGCTTCATGCTGCAGGGCGGGTGCCCGCAGGGCACCGGCACCGGCGGCCCTGGCTACCAGTTCAAGGACGAGCCGCACCCCGAGCTCACCTTCGACAAGCCCTACCTGCTCGCGATGGCCAACGCCGGCCCGGGCACCAACGGCTCGCAGTTCTTCATCACCACCGCGCCGACGACGTGGCTGAACTTCAAGCACACCATCTTCGGTGAGGTCGCCGACCAGGCCTCCCGCGACGTCGTCGACGCGATCGACAAGACGCCGACCGGCCGCAACGACCGTCCCGTCGACGACGTCGTCATCGAGTCCGTCGAGATCATCGGCTGACCCACCCCGCATGAGCACCCCTCCGGTCGGAGTGCCGACCTGCTACCGGCACTCCGACCGCGAGACCTGGATCCGCTGCCAGCGCTGCGAGCGCCCGATCTGCCCCGACTGCATGCGCGAGGCGTCGGTGGGCTTCCAGTGCCCCGAGTGCGTCGCCGAGGGCCGCAGGTCGGTGCGCCAGGCGCGCACGGCGTACGGCGGCCAGATCACCGGCAACCCCGGGGCGGTCTCGATCGCGTTGATCGGCATCAACGTCGTCGTGTGGATCGCGATCATGGCGTCGGGCCGCTACGGCAGCAAGCTGTACGATCTGTTCGCGCTCGCCGTCCGCGGCTCGTGCCGCGAGGACAACGGCACCTACTACCCGTTCGTCGACAAGGCGTCCTGCCACGCCGGCACCACCGCGCACTGGGCCGACGGCGTCAGCGACGGCGCCTTCTGGCAGCTGCTCACCTCGATGTTCACCCACGTCGAGCCGTGGCACCTCGGCTTCAACATGCTCGCCCTGTGGGTGCTCGGTCCCCAGCTCGAGTCGATCCTGGGCCGCGGCCGCTACCTCGCGCTCTACCTGCTCTCCGGCCTCGCCGGCTCGGTGGCGGTCTACTGGCTCGCCGGTGAGCAGACCACGACCGTCGGTGCCTCCGGCGCCGTCTTCGGCCTGATGGGCGCGCTGGTCGTGGTCGGCCTCAAGCTCGGCGCCAACATCCAGAGCCTGCTGATGTGGATCGGCATCAACGTGGTGCTGACCTTCACCCTCTCCAACGTCTCCTGGCAGGGACACTTCGGCGGTCTCGCCGGTGGCGCGGCCATCGCCGCGGTGCTGGTCTACGCCCCGAAGGAGCGTCGTACCGCCGTCCAGGCGGCCGGCCTCTCCGCGATCGGGGCGGTGCTCGTCGTCGCCACCCTGGCCCGCACGCTCGCCCTCAGCTGACCCGGCAGAAAGTGGCGCCTGATTCGGGCCGACCCGGCAGAAAGTTCTGCCGGGTCGGCGTGGTTTTCGAGCCACTTTCTGCCGGGTCGGCGTTTTCCCCAGGGTTGTCCACCGCTGTGGATGAATGACACGGGTGTAGTTCTCCCCAGCTGTGGACAGCCCTGGGGAAAACGGGCTGTGGAAAAACGACCGCGCCGGCGGACCAGGACGGTCCAACGGCGCGGCATGCGACGGGACGGGGAGGCCTACTCCCAGCGGGTGGCGAAGGCGAAGCCGACGGCCATGAAGCCGATGCCGACGAACAGGTTCTTCTGGCCCAGGTCGTTGAGGATCGGGATGTCCTTGGGGTCGTTGCCCGTCAAGAAGATGTAGAAGATGCAGATCCACAGCAGGCCGACGATGAAGCAGGCGAGCATGCTGATCACCACGCCGCGACCACGGCCCATCGGGGTGGACGGGTGGGCGGAGATCATCAGGCCGAGGAAGAACGCGATGAACCCGATCAGGTAGTTCTTGGCCTCGAGATCGGCGAAGAAGGACGGCCCACCGGGCTGGCGGACCTTGCCGTTGGATCCGATGCTGCCGAACCCGTCGGTGGGCCGGATGCCGAAGTAGTAGTAGATGATCCAGCCGATGCCGCCGAGGATGAGCACCAGCGCGATGGCGAAGCGGATGCTGAGCAGCGGGCCGCGATCAGGGTCGCCGAAGACCTCGCGCTCCTTGCGCTTCGACAGGCGGGACGACTTCGCCACGGGTGGCTCCTCGATCAGGTTCAGTGGTGGTGGACACTGTCAGTATGACGGGTGCCCACGCCGGAGGTACGACGGGCCGCCGACCCGAGGCGCGCAAGCGCTCCTGGGCGTGGCGGGTCGGCACACCCGCGGTCGTGCTGCTGAGCGGCGCCCTGTTGGCCGTCTCGGCCACCAACAGCGAGGGATCCGACCTGCGGCCGGGACGGTACACCGATCTCGCGGGGCTGGTGGAGGGCGAGGCGGCCGACTACCGCAAGGTCGAGGAGCACTACCAGGAGCTGTCCGACCAGGTCGACCGGCTCAGCGCCGGCGTCGGCGACAAGGGCGTGCGGGAGGCGCGGCGCGAGATCGCCCAGCTGCGGGACCCGGCCGGCATGACGCCGCGCACCGGTCCCGGCCTGAAGATCACCCTGTCCGACGCGCCCGAGGAGCTCCTCGACGAGGCCGTCGAGCGCAACAAGCACCTCGACCCCGACGACCGGCTCAACCTCAACCGGTTCGTCGTGCACCAGCAGGACATCCAGGCCCTGGTCAACGCGCTGTGGCGCGGCGGCGCCTCCGCGGTCACCATCGCCGGCCAGCGGGTGATCTCCACGACCGGCATCCGCTGCAAGGGCCCGGTCGTCCAGCTCCAGGGCGAGCCCTTCCCGCAGCCCTACGTCATCGAGGCGGTCGGCGACGCCGGCGAGCTCTACTCCTCGGTCTCCGAGGACCCGATCGTCGCCGGCTACCGCAAGGACGCCGACAACCCGCTCATCAAGATGGGCTGGGAGCTCGACTTCGAGGACCGGATCGAGGCGCCGGCGTACGACGGCCTGGTCGACCTGCAGTACGCCCGGCCCCTGCGCTGAGATCCCTCTAACCGTTCGATCGAACGATCTGGGGGACTTCTTGGCGCCAGGTTCCCTCTAACCGTTCGATCGAACGGTTAGAGGGATCACGGGCGGACGCGGCCCAGCGGGTTGCGCGGGTCGGTCCCGGCGGCCACCTCGGCGCCGTCGCTGACCCCGTCGCCGTCGGTGTCCGGGTTGGTCGGGTCGGTGCCGCGGGTTGCCTCGTCGGGGTCGGGCAGGCCGTCGCCGTCGGTGTCGGTGACCGGCGGCGGGGGCTCGTAGGTCGAGACGAAGATGACCACGTTCGAGCCCTTCGCCAGGGTCCCGTTGGCGGGGATCTGCTCGGTGACCCGGCCCTTCTTCTGGCTGGTGTCGTCGGCCGACGCGGCCCGGACGACGGGCACGAAGCCGGCGTCGCGGATCGCCTGCTCGGCGGCGGCCTGCTTCATGCCGACCACGCTCGGGACCGTCTCGGGGCCGTCGGAGAGGCACAGCTCGACCGTGGCGTCCTGGTCAACCATCGTGTTGGCGGGCGGGTTCTGCTCGACGACGGTGTTCTTGGGCTCGTCGGTGTCGCACTCGCGCTCGGTGATGTTGCGCTCGGCGATCCCCGCGTCGACCAGCATCTGGACCGCTTCCTTCCGCTTCTGCTCGACGACCGAGGGCAGCGCGAACTGCCCCTTGCCGAGCGAGACCACGAAGCTGACTCGGCTGCCCGCCTCGACGTAGTCGTCACCCACCGGGTCCTGCTCGATGACCCGGCCGGCCTCGATGGTGTCGTCGTTGCGCACGCTCACCGTGCCGACCTCGAAGCCGGCCTTGCCGATCGCGGCGCGGGCGTCGTCCTCGGTCATCCGGACCACGTTCGGGACGCGTTCGGGTGGCGGGATGCTGTCGAAGAGCCGCGGCAGCACGAAGAACGCGGTGCCGATCAGCGCGGCGATGAGCAGGCCGAGGAGCACCCACAGGGTCGCCCGGCTGCGGCGGTCGCTCTCCCGGTCGCGGTCGGGGGGCAGCGGCTGCCGGATCGCCGTCTCGTGGTGTTCGACCGGGGCGGCGTGCCGCGGCGCGACGACCGACGTCTCGCTGGTCTCGGAGGGCAGCACGGCCTGCACCGGGCGGCCCGCGAGGTAGCGCTCGATGTCGGCACGCATCTGCGCGGCCGACTGGTAGCGGTCCTCGACCCGCTTCGCGAGCGCCTTCATCACGATCGCGTCGACCTCGGGGGTGAGGTCGTCCTCGTGCCGCGACGGGGGTACGGCGGGCTCGCGGACGTGCTGGTAGGCGACCGCGACCGGCGAGTCGCCGACGAACGGCGGCCGCCCGGTCAGCAGCTCGTAGAGCAGGCAGCCGGCGGAGTAGACGTCGGAGCGGGAGTCGACGGTCTCGCCGCGGGCCTGCTCGGGGGAGAGGTACTGGGCGGTGCCGACGACGGCCGCGGTCTGGGTCATCGAGGACTGGGCGTCGCTCATCGCGCGGGCGATGCCGAAGTCCATCACCTTCACGTCACCCGACGGGGTGAGCATGACGTTGCCGGGCTTGATGTCGCGGTGGATGATCCCGGCGCGGTGGCTGTAGTCGAGCGCCGACAGCACGCCGCTGGTGATCTCCAGGGCCCGCTCGGGCAGGATCTTGCGGCCCTCGCGCAGGATGTCGCGCAGGGTGCGCCCGGCGACGTACTCCATCACGATGTAGGGCACGACCTCGGTGCTGCCGTCGAGGTGGGTGGTGCGCTCCTCGCCGGTGTCGTAGACCGCGACGATCGCCGGATGGTTGAGCGAGGCAGACGACTGGGCCTCGCGCCGGAACCGGGCCTGGAAGGTGGCGTCGCTGGCGAGGTCGGTGCGCAGCCGCTTGACGGCCACGACCCGGCCCAGCCGGGTGTCGGTGCCCTTGCGCACCTCGGCCATGCCGCCCCGGCCGAGGAGCTCACCGAGCTCGTACCGTCCGCCGACGACGGTCCGGCCGGCGCCGGGCTCGTGCGGAGGAGTGGTCACTGGACACCACCTGTCAGGTCGGTGGGAGCGGTGGGCAGGGTGATCGGGCTGCTGGGCTCGGTGGGCTCGGTGGTCGGCTCCTCCGGGGCCGGACCCCAGTAGTAGACGATCACGGAGTCGCCCTCCTGGAGGGTGCCGTTGCGGGAGAACCGGGACACGGTGCCCTCCTCGCAGCTGCCGTCGTTCTCGACCTGCTCGGAGGACACGCGCAGGCCCGCGTCCTGCAGGTCGGAGACCGCGTCGTGGTAGTCGGTAGAGCAGACGTAGGGATCCTCGTTGACCTCGACCGTCTTCGGCGCCTCGGTGGTGGGCTCGGTCGTCGGCTCGGTGGTCGGCTCGGTGGTGGGCTCCGTCGTGGGCTCCGAGGTCGGCGTCGTCGTGTCGTCGACCACCGGGGTGTCGTCGTCGCGGTTGCCGAGCAGCAGCACGGCCGCGACCACGGCGAGGATGACGAGCACGATCACGGCGACCGCGATCGGCCACGGCGACCTGCGCCTCTCGTCGTCCTCGCCGTCCGGTGCGGGACGCGCGCCACCGGCGTACGCCGAGGGGCTGTCCAGGCGGCGCATCGGCTGCGACGGCGGGTTGGCGGGGACCGGGACGGGCGGCACCACGCCGGTCAGCACCCGGGTGCCGTCGTCGGGCTCGGGGCTCGCGGCGGCGGCCGCCACCTCGGGCGAGCGGAGGGCCTCGGCGAAGGCGGCGCCGTCGGCGTACCGCTCCGCGGGGTCCTTGGCCAACGCCCGTCGTACGACGGCCGCCAACGGACCGGGCACGCTCGGCGGCAGCTGGGGCACCGGCTGCTGGAGGTGGGCGAGCGCGGTCGCGACCGGCGTCTCGGCCTCGAACGGTCGGCGCCCGGACAGGCACTCGAAGGCCACCACACCGAGCGAGTAGACGTCGGAGGCGGGCGTCGACGGGTTGCCGCGGGCCTGCTCGGGGCTGAGGTACTGCGGCGTACCCATCACCGACCCGGTGCGGGTCAGCGCGACCGAGTCGAGCGCGCGGGCGATGCCGAAGTCGGTGATCTTGACCGTGCGGTCGGAGGTGACCAGCAGGTTGGCGGGCTTCACGTCGCGGTGCACGATGCCGGCGCGGTGGGCCACGCCGAGCGCGTCGGCGGCCTGCGCCATCAGGTCCTGCACGACCCCCGTGTCGAGGGTGCGGCCACTCGCGCGGGCGTTGGACAGCAGCGCCGAGAGGGGCTGGCCGTCGACCAGCTCCATGACGAGGTACGGCGGCAGGTCGCCACCGTCGTCACCGGCGCCGTAGTCGTAGACCCCCGCGATGCCCGGGTGGTGCAGCGCGGCGGCACTGCGGGCCTCGCCCTCGAACCGGCTGCGGAACGTCGCGTCGTCGGCGTACTCGGGCTTGAGGACCTTGACCGCGACCGGCCGGCCGAGTCGGGTGTCGGTCGCGCGCCAGACCACGCCCATGCCGCCGGTGGCGATCACGGAGTCCAGGCGATAGCGACCTGCCCGGTCGGCGTACCTGCTCTGCTCGGTCACTTCGCCATCACTTCTTCAGCACCGCTTCCATCACTGCCTTCGCGATCGGACCACCGAGCTGGCCGCCCGCGATCTCGCCGCACGCCACGTCCGGCGCCTCTTCGATCATGACTGCCACCGCCACCTCGGCGTCCTCCGCAGGGGCGAAGGACACGAACCAGGCGTACGGCGGCTTGCCGCCCGCGCTGCACAGCGAGTCGCCGCGCTGCGCCGTACCGGTCTTGCCGGCCACCTTGACGCCGTCGATGGCGGCGGGCGAGGCCGTGCCGTTGTCGACGGTGGCCTGGAGCAGCTGGGTGAGCTCGCCGGCGGTCTGGGCGGAGACGGCGTGCTCGTTGAACACCTCGGGCTCGGTGGTGCGCAGCACGTTGAACCCGGCGGTCTGCACCTTCTCGACCAGATAGGGCCGCATCAGCGTGCCCTGGTTGGCGATCGCCGCGGTGACCATGGCCATCTGCAGCGGGGTCGCCTGGACGGTGTTCTGCCCGATGCCGGTCTGCGCGGTCTCGGCGAGGCTCAGCTCACGGGTGCCGCCGCCCTCGCTCTCGGGGACCTCGACGCTGGCGGGGTAGACCGACTGCACCTGGCCCTGCAGGTCGCGCAGGTAGTCGCTGTTGAAGCCGAAGGCCTCGGCCTGGGCGCGCATCTTGTCGGGCCCGACGTCGACCGCGAGCTGCGCGAAGGTCGTGTTGCACGACCACTCCATGGCGGTGGCGAAGGAGATCTTCGCCGGGCTGCACTGGCCGCGGCCGTCGTTGCCGATGCGGTGACTGGTGCCCGGGGGCTGGTACGTCGCACCCGCCGGCACCTGGTCGCCCGCGTGGAACTTGCCGTTCTCGATCGCGGCCGCCGCGGTCACCAGCTTGAAGGTGGAGCCCGGGAACAGCCGGGTGCGGATCGCGCGGTTGAGCAGCGGCTCACGGTCGTCGGCGTCGAGCGCCTTGTAGGCCTCCGACGCCTTCGTGGAGTCGTGGCTGGCCAGCTCGTTGGGGTCGTACGACGGGTAGCTGGCCATGGCGAGCACCCGGCCGGTCTTCGGCTGGATCGCGACCACCGAGCCCTCGCCGCGCGGGCCGAGCGTGTCGCGCAGGCCCTCGAACGCGGCCTTCTGCGCGGCGGCGTCCAGGGTGAGCACGACATTGCCGCCCTGCGCGGTCTCGCCCTTGAGCAGGTCGACCAGGCGGGTCACGAACAGCTGCGGGTCCTCGCCGGTGAGCACGGCGTTCTGGCTGCGCTCGATGCCGGTCTGGCTGCCGAGCTGGAGGTAGCCGGTGACCGGGGCGAACATCCGGGCGCCGGCCTCCGGGTAGACGCGCAGGTACTTGTAGCGGTCGTCGACCGGCTTGCTCGTCGCCACCGGCTCGTCGCCGACGATGATCTGGCCCCGCTCGCGGCTGTAGGACGCCTCGGCGACACGGGCGTTGCGCGGGTCCTTGTTGTAGGAGCTGGACTTCACGAACTGCACGTAGGTCACGTTCGCCATCAGGGCGAGGAACAGGAACATGCAGAAGATGGAGACCGCTCGGATCGGCTTGTTCACTTCTCGGTCACCACCTTCACGATCTGGGTGGCCTGCTCGTCCGGGTCCTCCGCGTCGGGGGCGAGGTCCGGGAGCGGCCGGCGGGCCTGGTCGGAGATGCGCAGCAGGATCGCGATGATCACCCAGTTCACGACCAGCGACGAGCCGCCGTACGACAGGAAGGGTGTGGTCAGGCCGGTCAGCGGGATCAGCCGGGTGACGCCGCCGATGACGACGAAGACCTGCAGCGCGAAGACGGCGGCGAGACCGGTCGCGACCAGCTTGCCGAAGCCGTCGCGGGAGATCAGCGCCGCGCGCAGCGCCCGCTCGACCACGAGGCCGTAGAGCAGCAGCACCGCCATCACGGCGGTCAGGCCGAGCTCCTCGCCGATGGCGGCGAGGATGAAGTCCGACTCGACGTAGGGCACCCGCTGGGGCATGCCCTCACCGAGGCCGCGGCCCACCAGCCCGCCCCACGCGAAGCCGTAGAGCGCCTGCACCAGCTGGTAGCCCTTGCCGTCGGCGTCGGCGAACGGGTGCAGCCAGATGTCGACGCGGCTCTGCACGTGGCCGAAGATGCGGTACGCCGCGGTGGCGCCGCCGAAGAACAGGAGGGCGCCGACGACCAGCCAGCCGGGGCGCTCGGTGGCGACGTACAGCATGACCAGGAAGAGGCCGAAGAACAGCAGGCTGGAGCCGAGGTCGCGCTGCAGCACCAGGATGCCGAGGCTGACCACCCACATCATCAGGATCGGGCCGAGGTCGCGGCCGCGGGGCAGGTCGACGAAGACCACGCGGCGCCCGGCCAGGGCGAGCGCGTCGCGGTGGACGACGAGGTAGCCGGCGAACGTGATGACGAGCAGCAGCTTGGCGACCTCGCCGGGCTGGAAGCTGAACGGGCCGAGCGAGATCCAGATCTTCGCGCCGTTGATGGAGGTGCCGAGGCCCGGGACCATCGGCAGGATCAGCAGCACGATCGCGGCCAGGCCCGAGGTGTAGGTGAACCGGGCGAGCAGCCGGTGGTCGGGCAGCGCGATCAGGGTGCCGACGAAGAGCGCGACGCCGAGCGTCATCCAGGTCAGCTGCTGGCTCGCCAGGCCGGTGTCCTTGGCCAGGTCGACGCGGTGGATGATCGCCAGGCCCAGGCCGTTGAGGGCCGCCACGACGGGCAGCAGCACCGGGTCGGCGTACGGCGCGACGATGCGGACCGCGACGTGGGCCGCGACGACGAGCAGGGTCAGCCAGCCGCCGTACCCGATCAGGTTGGCGGGCACCTCGCCGTCGACGCCGAGGCCGACGGCGGCGTAGGCACCGATGCCGACGATGAGCGCGAGCACGAGCAGGAACAGCTCCGCGCCCCGCCGGCGGCGGTGCACGAATCCCATCAGTGCGGAGTTGGCGGGCATGGCCGGTGTCACGACCCCTGCGGGCCGAGGGTGGTCAGGTCGGCCGCGCCGCCCTCGGTCGGGGTGGTGAACGGGGACGCCGAGTCGGCCGGCGGCGTGGTGGAGGTCGTGGCCGGCGGCGTGGTCGCCGGCGGCTCCTCGGGCTGGCGGCCGTTGGCGCCGATCCGGGTGATCGCGGCGCGGGCCCGCTCGACGCTGCCGTAGATCATCGCGCCGCCCCGGACCTCCTCCTGCGTGGACTCCTGCAGGTCCGCGACCTCGAGGTCGGAGACCTCGTAGACGTGGGAGAGACCGGGTACGTCGACGCCGCGGTAGATGACGACGTAGCCGTCGCTGTCGCCGCTGCCTTCGCCGACGTAGTACTTCTGCTGGCTCCACCAGTAGGCCGTGCCGAGGGCGATCCACACGATGCCGAGCACGATCGCGGCCGCCAGCAGGCGCCGGGCCCAGGCGAACCGCGGCGGCGGCTGGGGCGCGTAGCGCAGCGCCTCGGGGTCGACGATCGGGTCCTCGGGGATCGCGTAGCCGACCCCCTCGGGGATCTCGGCGGGCACGGGCTCGAGCTCGCCGGTGTCGCCGGAGCGGTGGCCGCGGAACAGGCTGCGGGGCCGGCGCCGGCTCATGTCGGCGGCCGCGCCGACCACCATCGCGTCGGCCGGAGGGTGCTCCTCCGGGTCGACCACGTCGGCGACCACGCAGGTCACGTTGTCTGAGCTGCCCGCGTCGAGGCTCGCCCGCACCAGCTCGATGGCGGAGAACTCCGGTGTCCCGTCGGAGAGCAGCTCGGTGAGCCGGTCGTCCTCGAGCACCCCGCACGCGCCGTCGCTGCACAGGAACAGCCGGTCGCCCGGCACCAGCTCGAGCGCGAACAGGTCGGGCTCCACGTCGTGGAGGCCGTCGAGCGCCTTGAGGATCAGGTTGCGGTGGGGGTGGACCCGCGCCTCCGCCTCGGTGATCCGGCCCTCGTCGATCAGGCTCTGCACGAAGGTGTGGTCGTTGGTCAGCTGCGAGAGCTCGCCGTCGCGCAGCAGGTAGGCCCGGGAGTCGCCGATGTGGCCCACCGCCAGCCGCTGGCCGTCGAACAGCGCCACCGTCGCGGTCGTGCTCGTGCCGTTGAGGGCGGGGTCCTGGTCGACCTGGGCGCCGATCGAGACGTGTGCTTCGTGCAGGCCGTCGTTGATCCGGTCGATCACGTCGACCGAGCCGGGCGCCTCGTCGAGCTGGCGCAGCTCGCTGATCGCCGTACCGGACGCGATGTCGCCGCGGGCCGCGCCGCCGACGCCGTCGCACACGGCCAGCAGCCACGGGCCGGAGTAGCCCGAGTCCTGGTTGTCCTTGCGCACCCGGCCGACGTCGGACACGGCGTACCCGTCGAGCTGGAGGAGCGGGCGCGTCACCGGCAGCGGTACGTCGACCGTGTCGGGCTGCGGGTCGTGCGGCACCTCGTCCGGCTCGGCCGGGAAGGTCTCGTCGCTCATCTACTTCCTCAGCTCCACGATGGTCTTCCCGATCCGGATCTGCGAGCCGAGGCCGACCGGGACGGGCTGGGTGAGCCGCTGGCTGCCGAGGTAGGTGCCGTTGGTGGAGCCGAGGTCCTCGACGTACCACTGGCCGCCGGACTCCACGATCCGCGCGTGGCGGGTGGACACGTAGTCGTCGTCGAGGCGGATCGCCGCGTCGTTGCCGCGCCCGATCAGCACCGGCGCCTGCGACAGGTCGGCGACGATGCCGGTGTTGACGCCCTGGACGACCTCGACCTTGGTCGGCTGGCCGCGCCGCGGGCTGGCCGGCTTGGGCGCGCGCGGCTGCTTGCCGGGTGCCGCCGGCGCGGGCACGCGGGCCCCGAACATGTCGGAGCGGATCACCGAGATCGCGGACAGCACGAAGATCCACAGGATCGCGAGGTACGCGATCCGGACGAGGAACAGGGTCAGCTCAGACACCGTCGACCACCTGACTTGTCTCCTGGAGCAGTCGGAGAACGAGGGACGTGTGCCCGATCTGGACCCGGGAGCCGTCCTGCAGTGCGGCCCGCGCCACCTTCTGCCCGTCGACGCGGATGCCGTTGGTCGAGCCCATGTCGTGCACCTCGACGTGGACCGGGCCCGCGGTCGTCGTACCGGACTGGGGGGTGGGGGAGGTGATCAGGAACTCGGCGTGTCGCCGGCTGATGCCCGGGTCGTTGATGCGCAGGTCGGCCTCGCTGCCGCGCCCGACGACCAGGCCAGGGGCGCGCAGCGGGTGCTGCGTGCCGTTGACCTCGAGCACCGCCCGGGTGCGCTGGGTGCTCGAGCGCCGGTTCTGGTCGGTGACCTCGGCCTCGGCCTGGCTGCGCACCCGGAACCGCCCGGTCCCGAGGTCCTCGGCCGACTCGAACGCGATCCGGATCGGGCCCGGGAAGACGTACGACTGCAGCTCGGCGTGCTCGGTCAGCTGCGTGGTCAGTTCGGTCGCCAGCGCGGAGTCGTACGGCGCCAGCCGCTCCAGGTCGCCCTCGGACAGCTCCACCACGAAGCTGTTGGGCACCAGCCGCCGCTGCCGCGACAGCACCTGCGCCTTGTTGTCGAGCTCGCGCTGCAGCGCCGCGGCCACCTCCACGGGCTGCACCGCACTGCGGAAGGTGCGCGCGAACACGCCGGAGATCGCCTGCTCGAGCCGCTGCTCGAACCGCTGCAGTCCACCCACGTCGCTCGCCCTCCTTCCGCACGCCTCACTCGCCGGGCCCCCTGCCCGACGGTCCCACGATCGTATCGGTGGCGCCTCGTCGTACCCGGGACGTTGGGTGGCCCGCCCCCCGTTTTGGGCGTGGGGCGCGGGCTGGGATAACCTTGCCCGGCTGTCGCATGACAGTGACGCGCGAGTGGCGGAATAGGCAGACGCGCACGGTTCAGGTCCGTGTGTCCGAAAGGACGTGGGGGTTCAACTCCCCCCTCGCGCACGTCAAGCGAGATGGCCCCTGACCTGCTGAGAAGCAGGGAGGGGGCCATTCGTGTTCTTGCTCGCGCACACTCCACGTACACACGGCCACGATGCAGCGCCCGTCCGGACCGTCGCCCGCCCTGCGTCACCCGTCGCCGGCCGCGGTCAGGGACGCTGGGTGAGCCAGCCGGGCAGGTCGCCGACCGGGCGGTCGCCGGCGATCGTGGCGAGCGCATCGACCAGCGCGGCGTACCGCAGCGGTCCGAGCAGGTGGCGCCAACGCTCGGCGACGCGCTCGAACCCGGCCTCGCTGGCGGACAAGAGGTCCTCGGCACGGGGACTGCGGCGCAGCAGCACCGCCCGCCGGTCGCCCGGCACCGGCGCCCTGGTGAGGTAGCCGGACTTCTCCAGTCCGGCCGCCGTCTTCGCCGCGGCCTGCTTCGAGACGCCGAGGCGCTGGCCGAGCTCGTTGATGGTGCAGCCGTCGGGACCGATCGCCTGCAGGGCGAAGCCGTGCAGCGGGCGGGCCTCGGGGTGTCCTTGCTCGGCGAGCTCCCCGTGGAGCGCGTCGACGCCGTCGCGGAAGGCACCGGCGAGCAGCAGGACGACTCGCCACGCGGGCTCGCCCACGACGCCACCTCCTCGTCCGAGACCTGATCGACAACCTGGTTGACGGTATCGCAAGCGGGGCCTACGGTGATAGACAACCAAGTTGTCTATCGCTGAGGAGCAACCATGCCGGCTCTCAAGACGGCCCACGCGGACGCGCGGGTCACGACCACGCCGAACGCCACGATGACGACGCTGGCGTCCCCGACCCAGGGCGGCTCCGGTGTGTTGAGCCTGTGGCGTGTCGACATGGCGGCCGGCCAGTCCGGGCCGGAGCACGCCTTCGACGTCGAGCAGGCCTGGCACCTGCTGGACGGGGCGGCGACGGTCGTCGTCGACGGGCAGCCGATCGAGCTGGCTGCCGGCGACACCGTGGTCGTCCCGGGCGGCAGTCCCCGGCAGGTCCGTACGTCGGCCGGCGCCGCCTTCGTCGTCACCGGGCCGGCGGGCGGGCTGGCCACCCCGATCGGCGACGGGACGCGCGAGCCCGTGGCGCCCGCGTGGATCCGCTGAATCGTGGCTGGTGAGGGACGGCGGAGTTCCTGCGCAGCCACCTGGCGGCGTTCCGCGACCACGTCGAGCGGGTGCTGACGGTGCTCCCGCGCAATCAGTAGCCGGACGGCACCCGCAAGAAGCCCGCGAAGAACCGGGTGAGCCCGTCCCGAGCGGTCAACGGCAGCACGTGGGCGACGTACTGGTCCGGGCGGACGACGACGATCGCACCGTCCGGGTCGATGCCGCGCTCGGCGAACAGGTCGTGTCGTACGTCGAGTGCCCACGCCTTCTCCCAGTCCTGGAGCCCGAGCGGCCCGGTACGGGGGAGCAGCACTGCCGGAAGCGAGGCCGGGTCGAGGTCGTGGTGGCCGCAGCGGAACACGCCGTGGACGTCGATCACGCTGTCGACGTCCGCACCGGGCGGCGTGAAGCGCAGGAGGGGCGAGTCGGCGGACTCGCCCAGCCAGGACATCAGGTCGAGCAGCCCCGAGGGCGCAGTGCCGCCGAAGGCGAGGATCCGCCAGCGCCCGTCCGCGCGCTGTGCGTGCCCGAGGTGCAGCGGGCGGGCGTCGGCGAGGCGGATCGCCCGCGCGGAGTGGAAGCGGGTGCCGATCTCGAAGCCCTTGGCGAGCGCCTGGTGCTCGCCGGAGCCGACGATCGCCGACGGCCCGTACGTCGTCGCGAGGCCCGCCGTGTAGCGGCCCTGGCGCTCGAACTCGGCTCGCATCTGCTCGGCCGTGACGCCGCCCCGCTCGGGGTGCGCCTCGTCGAGGGTGGGCTGGGCGATGAAGTCGGACCAGAACCGGTCGAAGTCGATCAGGTCCTGGGCGACGGCCTGCCGCTCGGCGGAGTAGGTGCGCAGCAGGTCGGCGTCCGAGCGGCCCTCCAGCACCGCGGCCAGCTTCCAGCCGAGGTTGAAGGCGTCCTGCATCGACACGTTCATGCCCTGCCCGGCCTTCGCGGAGTGGGTGTGGCAGGCGTCGCCGGCGATGAAGACCCGGGGACCGCGAGCGCCGGAGGCGTCGTCGAACCGGTCGGCCAGCCGCTGCCCGACCTCGTAGACCGACGACCACGCGACCGAACGGACGTCGATCGAGTAGGGGTGCAGGATGTCGTTGGTGATCTCGACCAGCCGCTCGACCGTGGTCGCCCGCACCCGGCCGGCGTCGTCGGCGGGGACCTCGCCGAGGTCGACGTAGCAGCGGACCATGTTCCCGCCCTCGCGCGGGACCATCAGCAGGCTGCCCTTGCCGTCGGACTGGATGACGTTCTTGGTGCGCCAGTCCGGGAAGTCGGTCGTCGCGAGGACGTCCATCACGCCCCACGCGTGGTTCGCCGCGTCACCGTGCAGCTCGAGCCCGATGGCCCGGCGTACGGCGCTGCGGGCACCGTCGCAACCGACGACGTACCGTGCCCGGACCGTCCGCTCGGCCCCACCGGCGTCGCGCAGGGTCACCGTCACCGGGCGCTCGCCCGCGCCGACCTCGAGGTCCACCATCTCCAGCCCGTACGCGGGCTGGAGGCGCGATGCCGAGCGCGCCATGTGGTCGAGCAGGAACTGCTGCATCCGGGCCTGGTTGACGATCACGTGCGGGAACTCGCTCAGTCCCTCGGGGGTGTCCTCGACCCAGCCGGTACGGGTGATCCGCGACCGGTCCGAGGAGGACGGGCCCCAGAACCGGACCTCGTTGACCCAGTACGCCTCGCGCAGCAGGGCCTCGGCGAGCCCGAAGGCCTGGAACATCTCGACGGTGCGGCACGCGACGCCGTCGGCCCGGCCGACCTCGAGTGGTCCTTCCCGACGCTCCACGACGGCGGTGACGATCGAGGGGAAGGCCGCCAGCTGGGCGCCGAGGACGGTGCCGGCGGGGCCGGTGCCGACGACGAGCACGTCGACCTCGGCCGGGATCCCGCCCGCCCGCTCCGCCACTGCGGCAGCAGCGGGGAGGAGGTCGGGATCGCCGGGCCGGTAGCCGTCTCGGTAGAACTGCATGGACGGAACGCTAGGCAGCCTGCAGAATCGTGCGAGAGTTGATTCTGACCAGCAGAAAGAGCGTGGACGCGTGAAGAACCGGCCGTCGTACGCCGTCGAGTCCGTGGACAACGCCCTCCTGCTGGCCCAGCTGCTCGTGCTCGAGGGGCCGATGCGGGTGACGGACGCAGCGACCCGGCTCGGTGTCTCGCCGTCGACCGCGCACCGGCTGCTCGCCATGCTCGTCTACCGGGACTTCGCCGAGCAGGACGCCGACAAGCGCTACCGGGCCGGGCCGCTGCTGCACGGCTCGACGACCGCGGTGCCGCTGTCGGTGCTGCGCCAGGCCGCGCTGCCCCACCTGCAGCGACTGGTCGACCGCACCGAGGAGTCGGCCAACCTGCTGGTGCTCACCGGCGACGAGGCGCGGTTCGTGCACACCGTGGAGTGCGAGCGGCCGCTGCGGGTGGGCGACCGCACCGGCAAGGCGCTGCCCGCCCGGGTGAGCAGTGCCGGCAAGGCGATGCTGTCGGTGCTCGACGACGACGCGCTGGCCGCGGCCCTCGCGGGCCTCGAGCCCACCGAGCGGGCCAAGGTACGCCGGGCGTTGCGTGCCGTGCGCCAGAACGGGTTCGCGCTCAACAACGAGCAGACCGAGACCGGCCTGACCGCGATCGGCGTACCTGTGCGGTGGGCGGACGGGATGGTCGCCGGCATCTCGCTGGCAATGCCGACCGCGCGGTTCTCGCGGGACAGGGTGCCCGGCTGGGTGCACGAGCTGCACGGGTGCGCCCGCGCGATCGAGAGGTCGCTCAGCGCGACGAACTGAGCCGCGCCTCGCCGAGCGCCACGCGCACCGCTGAGCTCCCGCGTCGCACCTGACGATCGGGCTGTGTATCGGGCGATTTCACAGCCCATTCGTCAGGTGCGACCGAGGGACGGGAGTTGAAGCCGAGCACGCCGGCGACGACGAGCACCAGCGCCACGGCCAGCCCGGGCCCGATCGCCTCACCGAACAGGGGTACGGCGACCACGGCCGTGACGACCGGGCTGAGCGCGCCGCCGACGGCCGCGACACCGCTGCCCAGGGCGCGAACGGCGTGGGTGTAGCACAGTGTCGAGAGCAGGCCGGTGCCGATGCCCTGGAGGACGACGAAGCCCAGCAGGTCCGACCCAAGCACCGCACCGGTGATCAGGTGCGAGGGCGCGGTGCCGCTCAGCACCACCGCCAGGCCGGCGACCGTCGAGCCCGCACACACCGCGACGACGATCTCCAGCGGCTGCAACGAGGTCCGCTGCAGCCCGAGCGTGTAGGCCGCCCACACCGCGCCCGCCAGCAACAGGACGGCTATCCCACCCGGCCCCGCGCCGTCGCCGATCATCGTCGCGCTCGCGGCGACGCCGGCCACGATCGCGCCGAGCGCGGCCCAGGCCCGCCGGGAAACCCGGCGCTGACCGAGCAGCAGCACGGTGACGAACAGCGGCACCGTGCCCGGCACGAGCAGTCCGGTCAGCCCGGCGCTGGTCAGCCGCGCGCCGAACGCGAACAGCAGGTAGTGCGGCAGGCCGCCCGCCAGCAGCAATGCGAAGGTCGAGGACCGCTCCCGGGCGAGGGCCCGGAGGGTGCGGGGGAGCAGGGGCGCCAGCGCCAGGAGGGGTACGGCGAAGCGCACCAGCGCGGCGTCGTACTCGGTCAGCGTGGACCTGCCGATCGCCCGTGACGACAGCGCGAAGGACGCCCACAGGAGCACGGTCGCCGCGAGGGCGGCGTACCCCGATCTCGTCGTCGTGCTCTCGTTCACGGCGGCAAGATTAGAGAAAGCAGAGCGGCATACGATTGCCGAAAATGCCTCACCAGGACCGACCTGTAGCAGGATCTGCCACGTGACCGCCCTCGATGCCATCGACCAGCACATCCTCCTCGAGCTGCAGCTCGACGGCCGCCTCACCAACCAGGAGCTCGCCGACCGGGTCGGGCTCTCTCCCTCGCCCTGCCTGCGCCGGGTCCGGGCGCTGGAGCAGGCCGGGGTGATCACCGGGTACCGCGCCGTCGTCGCCCCGGAGACCGTCGGACTCGCCATCACCGCGTTCGTCCGGCTGACCCTGTCCTCGCACGCCTCCGAGGTCGTCGACGCGGTCGAGCGCGAGCTGCGGGACGTCCCCGAGATCACCGAGGCCTACCTGCTGGCCGGCGACGCGGACTACCTGGTCAAGGTCGTCGTCGCGTCGTTCCCGGCCTACGAGGCGTTCCTGCGCGACCGCCTCCGGGGCATCCCGTCGCTCGCGTCGATCGAGACCACCTTCGCCTTCGGTACGACGAAGGAGGTCTCGCCGCTCGCGGTCAGCTGACCAGCGCCGGCTCCTGGGCGGGAGCCGCCGTGGCGACGGCCGGGCGGGCGCGCCGCGGCCACGCCCTCTCACCGAGCAGCACCAGCACCGCCGGCAGCACGACCAGCCGGATGACCGTGGCGTCGATGAGGATCGCGGCGGAGAGCCCGACGCCCATCATCTTCATCTCCATCATCGACAGGGTCGCGAAGATCGCGAACACCGAGACCATCACAGCGGCGGCGCTGGTGATCACGCCCGCGGTGTCGGCGATGCCTCGGTGCACGGCCTCGCGGGCGGGCAGCCCGCGGTCGACGAGCTCACGGATCCGGCTGAGGACGAACACGTGGTAGTCCATGGACAGCCCGACGAGCACGACGAGCACGAAGATCGGGATCCACTCGATCACGAAGCCGGGGCTGGTGAAGTCGAGCAGGTCGGCACCGACGCCGTGCTGGAACACGACCGACAGCAGCCCGAACGCGACCCCGACCGACGCCAGGTTGAGCACGGTGGAGACCAGGCCGAGCAGCACGCTGCGGAAGGCCAGCACCATCATCACCATCGTCAGCAGGAGCACGAACCCCAGCAGCCACGGCATCCGCTGGTCGCGCTGGTGGTTGTGGTCGAGCGACTCGGCCGCGCCGCCGCCGACCGCCCACGAGCTGTCGGGACCGAGCCGGTCGAGCGCGGCGGGTGCCAGGTCGGAGCGCAGTCGCTCGATGGCGGTGGTGGCGCGGTCGTCGGACTCCTCGTAGGGCAGGGGGAGGTCGACGACCGACGTACCGCCGTCCGTGGAGGTGCGCACCTGCACGCCGGCGGTGGCGAAGGCGTCCTTGCCGGCGGTGGCGGCCAGCCGCTCGAGCGCGGCCTGCGCCTCCCCGGGTGCGGCGCCGGTGACGACGACCTGCGCGGCCGTGCCCTCGGCCGGGAACGCCTTCGTGATCGCCCGCAGGGTCTGCACCGCGGGGATGTCGGCGGGCAGGGTCTCGATGCTGGCCTGGTGGGTCTTCATCCCGAACGCGGGTACGGCGAGCGCGACGATGCCGATCGAGGAGACGACCAGCGCGGCGACCGGGTGCCGGACCACCGGGCCGAGGACGCGGCCGCTTACCGTGCCGGTGGGAACGCGCCGCGTGAGCCGCCACAGCAGCGGCAGGCGGGGCCGGTCGACCCAGCGGCCGAGCTTGACGAGCAGCGCCGGGAGCACGGTGATCGAGCCGAGGACGGCGACCGCGACGACCAGGATCGCGCCGGTGGCCAGCGAGTTGAACGTGACGTCGGAGAGCACGAACAGTCCCGCGAGGGCGGCGATCACGGCTCCACCGGAGACGAGGATCGCGTGGCCGGAGGTCTCCGCGGCGATGGCGACTGCGTCCAGCGTCGTCCGCCCGGCGGCACGCTCCTGGCGCTCCCGCTTGAGGTAGAACAGCGAGTAGTCGACGCCGACGGCCATGCCGATCAGCACGATCATGCTGAGCACCGTCGACTCGGCCGGCACCAGCCACGAGATGGGTGCGCTGATGCCGATCGTCGCGGCCACGCTGGTGGCGGCCAGCAGCACCGGCAGCCCCGCGGCGATCAGGGCGCCGAAGGCCAGCAGCATCAGCACCAGCGTGATCGGCAGGCTGATGAACTCCGCCGAGTGCAGGTCCTCGCCGACCCGGTCGTTGATCGCCTCCTCGATGGTGACGTCGCCTGCCTGGGCGACGACGAGGCCGGGGTGCGCCTCCTGGACGGCGGCGGTGACGGCGAGCAGCGGAGCGGCGTCGACCTCGTCGGACGTCAGCTCGACGGGGACCAGCAGGGACGTCCCGTCCGCGCTCGGTACAACGTCACCGACGCCCGCCACCCCGGGCGCCCTCCGCATCCGGTCGGCGACCTCGGCCGCCGCGGCCTTCCCGTCGGCGGGCAGCGTGCCGGACCGGGCCTGGACCAGCACGCTCTCGGACGGCGGCTGGTCGAGGCCCGCCCGGTCGATCAGGGACTCGGCGCGACCGGACTCGCCGACGCGGTAGTCGGCGTCCTTCACGTCGTTGGTCGAGACCGTGGCAGCGAGGCCGACGGCGATGACGACGAACGCCAGCCAGGCGCCGATCGCGCGCCACGGGTGGGTGGCGCTCCAGCGGGCGGCCCGGGTGGGCAACGCACTCAGGGAGAGGGACATGACGAGCTCCTGCGGGAGAGAGGGAGAGTGGCTCCAGCCTCCCGAGGCAGGCCCTCGCGGTCAGGGGTGGAGCGTCCCGGCCAGCAGTGGTGCCTGCACCACTGCACGATCAGGCCCGGTCGGTGAGGATGGAGCCGTGCAGCCTGTCCCCATCCGTCGCGCCGGCCCCCTCAAGGTCACCGGTGCCGCGACCGCGCAGGTCCTGCTGTTCGTGCCGGTGATCGTGGTGTTCGTCCTGGTCGTGGTGAGCAGCGTGCTGACGGTCGTGTGGATCGGGATCCTGCTCCTGCTGGGGGTGCTGCCGCTCGGCCGGCTGATCGCCAACACCCACCGGAGGATGGCGGCCGCGGTGCTGGGAGAGCCGGTGCCGGCGCCGTACCTCCCCCTGCCGCCGGGACCACTCCCCGGCCTGCGTGCCCGGGCCCTCGACCCCGCGACCTGGCGCGACCTGCTCTGGATGCTCTGGGCGATGACGGGCGGCATCGTCCTCTCGCTCCTGGTGTTCCTGCTGATGGTCGCGGTCGTCACGCTGCCGCTGTGGTGGTACGGCGCCGTCCCGCTGATGCGTGCCCGGTCGTGGGTCGACCGCGCGATCCTCTCGCCGGGGCGCACCGAGGCGCTCGAGCGCCGGGTGCACGACCTGACCACCTCCCGCGCCGTCGTCGTCGACCACTCGGCGGCCGAGCTGCGCCGCATCGAGCGCGACCTGCACGACGGCCCGCAGGCCCGTCTGGCCGCGGTCTCCCTCAGCCTGGGCCTGGCCGACGACCTCTTCGAGACCGACCCGCTGGCCGCACGGAAGCTGCTCAACGAGGCCCGCGGTACGTCGTCCACCGCGCTCGGCGAGCTGCGCGACGTGGTGCGCGGCATCCACCCGCCGGTGCTGGCCGACCGCGGCCTGACCGGCGCCGTGTCCGCGCTGGCGCTGGACATGGCCGTGCCGGTGGAGCTGGCTCTCGACGTACCGGACCGGTTGCCCGCTCCTGTCGAGTCGGCGGTCTACTTCGCCGTCGCCGAGTGCCTGGCCAACACCGCGAAGCACGCCGGCGCCGCCCAGTCCTGGGTGACGCTCCACCACGACGGAACGGTGCTGCGGGCCGAGGTCGGCGACGACGGCCGCGGCGGCGCGGACCTGCACACCGGATCCGGACTTCCGGGGGTGGCTGCGCGGCTCGCGGCCTTCGACGGCATCCTGTCGGTGTCAAGCCCCGCCGGCGGTCCGACCGTCGTGACCTGGGAGGTCCCGTGCGCCCCCTCCGCGTAGTCCTCGCCGAAGACCACGCGCTCCTGAGGGCGGGCCTCACCCAGCTCCTGGAGGCCAAGGGCTTCGAGGTGGTGGCCGCGGTCGACAACCTCACCGAGCTCGAGCGTGCCCTCGACGACCCGAGCGCCGAGGCGGCGGTGGTCGACGTACGGATGCCGCCGACGTTCACCGACGAGGGCCTGCGCGCCGCCATCGCCGTCCGCGCGCGGCGGCCGGGCTTCCCCGTGCTGGTGCTCTCGCAGTACGTCGAGCAGCTCTACGCCCGCGAGCTCCTCGCCAGCGGCGAGGGCGCCGTCGGCTACCTGCTCAAGGACCGCGTCTCCGACGTCGCCGAGTTCGTCGACGCCCTGCGCCGGGTGGCCGGCGGTGGCACCGTCCTCGACCCGTCGGTGGTCGCCGCCGTCCTCGACCGCCGCAAGGACACGCCCGTGGACCGGCTGACCGAGCGGGAGCGTGAGGTGCTCGCGCTGATGGCCGAGGGCCGCGCCAACGCCGGGATCGCGCAGGCGCTGGTGGTCAGCGAGAAGGCCGTCGCCAAGCACATCAACAGCATCTTCGCGAAGCTCGACCTCCCCACCGACACCGACGACCACCGCCGGGTGCGGGCGGTGCTGGAGTGGCTGCGGTTCTGAGCCGTCAGCGACACGGCAGCCCCGTCGCGACCCGAGTTCGGTCCTCCGAGTGCGTCGGAGCAGGTCGTCAGTGTCCGGCCGAGGCCGCAGCCTGGGCGTCGCCGTCCGCATCGAGCGAAGCCTCCGTCGCAGCCTCGTCGGCGTCCGGGCGCGGCGTGAATGAGCCTGGGATCTGCCCGGGCCCGGGCTCGGTGGGTCCTTGGTCGAGCCGGAACGGCGGGTACTGGTCGGTCATCAGGGCCACGTAGGCGATCACCCGGTAGGTCCAGCGGTTGAGGCCGATGAGCAGGTCGAACAGCGACGAGGGATAGCGACCGGTGAAGAGGAGCAACAGGCCCGCGGCGAAGGTCAGGGCGCCGATCAGGCCTCCCGCGGACAGCCGCGCGCCGTCGTTCCCGAACGTCCATCCCCACGTCCCGGAGAGGACCGACAAGACGATGAGATGGGGCAGGGCGAGCAGCCACGACTTGACGAGCACGAGGCGGCGGGAGAGGCGCTCGGGGTAGGCGACGTCGAGGTCTGCGGGGTAGTCGCGTGCCGTCAGGCTGAACGGTGGGTACCGGTCGGTGCCGAGGGCACTGGTCGCGTAGAAGGCGACGCGCCACGACCAGCGCAAGATCCCCACATTGAGGTCGAAGATGCTTCGGGGGTAGCGCTCGGTGAAGAGGATGGACGCGAACGCGACAACCGTGAGCACAGCGAAGACCAGCCAGAGCGCAGCCAGGATCACGAGGTGGGGGAGCACGAGCACCCACTTGACCAGCCACAGGCCCCGACTCAGGTGTGCGTCCTGGATCCCGGTGACCCGCACCGGCGAGACCTCGAAGCCGCTCGGTGGTGTCTCGTCTGCGGTCAGGCGTGTCCCCGGTCGCGCAGGCGGTGCGCCCGGGGACGCCGACCCCGCACCACGGACGAGGAGCAGAGCACCGGCCGCGACGAGCGCCAGCCCGACCAGGACCAGACCCGCCGCGAGCGGGGTCAGCAGGGCGAGTCGGCCGCCGGCCACCACGTCCACGTCGACACCGGCGGTGCCGTCCGCGTTCATGACGACGACGGTGTACGTGCCCGGGCGGAGGTCCCAGGTCAGCTCCTGGGAGCCGCCACCGGACGCCTGCGCCGTCCAGAACCCCTGCCGCGTCGGTGCCGGTGCGGAGTCGGCGTCTCCGCCGTGCCGCGTGAGGGTGTAGCGGAACGGGTCGTTGTCGGTGATGTCGGTGATCTCGTCGTAGGGTGCGTCCCTGAGGTAGGCCGCGACGGCGTCGCTGGGGCCGATGCCGACGAACACCGGCCCCGGTTCGCGTGAGGTGACGCGCAGGCGCACGGTGGCGACGTCCCGGTCGGCCCACCAGTCGTCCGGACCGAGATCGCCCAGGTCCAACGCGCGCGTCGTCAGTGCCACCGAGGGCGAGCTGATGTGCTCGGTGGATGTGGTGAAGAAGCCGTCGCCGTCGCGCTGGGTCATCAATGCCCAGCCCAGGGCGAGGCCGCCGACGAGGAGCGGCACGCCGACGAGTGGGAGCAGCGCGCCGACGATCATGAAGCCGGGGCGGTTCCTAGGCTCGGCCGTTCCTGCGCGGCGATCCCCGCCGGTCGGACCTGCCGGTCTGCTCGAGCCGTTCATGTGCCCTGCCTCCTGCCTGCTCGACCTGCCCGCTCCCACGGACGCGCACGATGCGCACTGCCACAGACACCGTGGCAATGACGAGCGGGCCCAGGTAGGGCCGAACGACCCGTCGCGAAGGGTCGACGGTCGCAATGACCCGCGATACTCGTCCCATGAACCCGGTCGACATCGCCGAGCCGCTGCGGTCCCGGTGGAGCCCGAGCGTCTTCGACGCCACCCACGAGCTGACCGACGCCGAGATCACCCGGCTGCTCGAGGCGGCCCAGTGGGCGCCGAGCTCGGGCAACCGCCAGCCGTGGCGCTATGTCGTCGCACCGCGCGGGAGCGCCCAGCACGCCGCGTTCGTGCCGCACCTGAGCCGCGGCAACTCGGGCTGGGTGCCGCGTGCCTCGCTCGTGCTCCTCTCGGTCGTCGAGCTGGGCCAGGACGGGGTCGAGCTGAGCGACGTGCTGATCCCGACCCACGACGTCGGGCAGGCCTCGGCCCACATCACGCTGCAGGCGCAGGCGATGGGCCTGGGCGCCCACCAGTTCGGGGGATTCGACCACGACGGCGCGGCTGCGGCGCTCGGGATCCCCGACACCGCTCGGCTGCTGGCGGGCATCGCCGTCGGTGTCCGCGGCAACCCCGCGGAGGTGTCCGAGCGCGATGCTGAGCGCGACCACCGGGAGCGGCACCGCCGCCCGCTCGCCGAGACGGCGTACGGCGCCTGGGGGGTGGCCTGGCCCGGCCTGGCCCCGTCCGGGCCGACCACGGCCGAGCGCCACTGAACGCGAGCGACGTGACCGACGGGGAGGGCCGGCGCGGCGGGGTTCTCCTCGCCCTGGTGGTGGTCGCGCTGATCGTCAACCTGCCGCTGGCGCACTTGACCTGGCAGCGCTGGGAGCTGTCCCGCGACGGTGTGGAGGTCAGCGCCGAGGTCACGGCCACGAACGTGCTGCGGGCGCGCACCGACCCGCACTACGTCGTCCGGTTCCGGCTGCCCGAGAAGGTCGACCCGCGGCGTCGTACCTGGCCGGCCGAGGTCGACCACGCCACGTGGCGGGCCGCCGAGGATACCGGCGAGATCGGCGTCCGGGTGCTGCCCGACAAGCCGGCGGTGCAGCGCGTCGAGGGCGCCCGCTCCTCCGCGGTCGGCTACGTCGTCATCGGGGTCGTCGACCTGATCGTGCTCCTGCTGGGGCTGCTGCTCTGGCGCCAGCGCCGCACCCCGCGTGCCACACTGCCTGCATGACCTCCCTCCACGACTTCAAGGCCACCGCGATCGATGGCCGGGAGACCGACCTGGCGTCGTACGACGGCACCGTGGTCCTCGTCGTCAACACGGCCTCGAAGTGCGGGCTGACCCCGCAGTTCCAGGGCCTGCAGGAGCTGTACGACCAGTACGGCGACCGCGGCTTCACGATCCTCGGCTTCCCGTGCGACCAGTTCGCCCACCAGGAGCCCGGCACCGAGGACGAGATCGCCGAGTTCTGCCAGCGCAACTACGGCGTCTCGTTCCCGATGTTCGCGAAGATCGACGTCAACGGGAAGGACGCCCACCCGCTCTACCAGTGGCTGAAGAAGGAGCAGGGCGGGCTGATCGGCGGCGGCATCAAGTGGAACTTCACGAAGTTCCTCGTCGGCCGTGACGGTGCGGTCCTCGACCGCTACGCCCCGACGACCGAGCCGGCCAAGCTCGCCGGCGACATCGAGAAGGCGCTCGGCTGACGTTCCATTGCCCCCGAACCGTTCGATCGAACGGTTCGGGGGAATCTGACGCGCAAACGTCCCCCGAACCGTTCGATCGAACGGTTCGGGGGACGTCAGGCGGGGCTGATCAGACCCCGGCCAGCTGCTTGTCGCCGTCCAGGTCGTCGTCCAGGTCATCAGACCGGGCGCCGACGTGGACCGGAGCGGAGTCGCGCTCGAGGGACTCGCCCTCGACGTCGACGGCCGGCAGGATCCGGTCGAGCCACTTCGGCAGCCACCAGGCCTTCTCGCCGAGCAGGTAGAGCACCGAGGGGATGAGCACCATCCGCACCACGAAGGCGTCGAACACGATGGAGACGGCGAGCGCGAAGCCCATCGACTTCACCACGGCGGTGTCCTCGAGGATGAAGCCGGAGAACACGGCGATCATGATCGTCGCGGCGGCGGTGACCACCCGGGCGCTGTTGCGGAACCCGTCGACGACGGCCTCGTGGGTGGGCAGGCCGTGGACGTGCGCCTCCCGCATCCGGGTGACCAGGAAGACCTGGTAGTCCATCGCGAGGCCGAACACCACGCCGATCAGGAAGATCGGCATGAAGCTCACGATCGGCTGGCCCTCGAACAGCCCGAGCGCGCCCTCCTGGAAGATCGCGACCGTCGCGCCCAGCGTTGCCAGCACCGAGAGCAGGAAGCCCAGGGTGGCGGTCAGCGGGATCAGGATCGAGCGGAACACCAGCACCAGCAGCACGAACGCCAGGCCGATGACGACGGCGAGGTAGATCGGCAGCGCGCTGTTGAGCCGGTCCGACACGTCGGTGGTGATCGCGGTGAGGCCGGTGACGCCGACGACGGTGTCGGTCTGGTCCTCGATCCCGCCCTGCCCGTCGCGCAGCGCCTGCAGCAGGTCGAGCGTCTCGGGCTCGTCCGGTCCGGACGACGGGACGACCTGGATCATCGCGCCGGTGCCGGTCCCGACCGGCGCACCGGACGCGTCGCGCTCGGCGTTGGTGGCGACCAGGTCCGCGCTCTTGACGTCGTCCTGACCAGCGGCCCACGCGACCACCCGGTCGAAGGCGGCCTGGCGCTGGTCGTCGTCGGCGATCTTGCGGCCGTCGACCACGACGAGCAGCGGGCCCTCGCGGCCGGGGCCGAACGCCTCGGTCATCAGGTCCGATGCCTTGCGCTGCGTGGTGTCGGTGGGCGAGGTGCTGTCGGTGGGGAAGGCGAGGTACATCTGCGAGATCGGCGCGGCCAGCGCACCGAGCAGGACGACGACGCCGAGCACCCAGGCGACGGGCGCCTTCGCGAGCATCTGCGCCCACCGCACGCCGTTGTTGTGGACCCGGCCGTGCTCGTCGCGCTTCGGGGCGTACTTGCGCACCTGCCCGGCGAAGGACTTCGACTTGGTCAGGCCCAGCAGCGCGGGCAGCAGGGTCAGCGCGACCAGCACCGCCACGAACACGGTCGCGGCCGCGGCCAGGCCCATGGCGGTCAGGAACGGGATGCGTACGACGGCCAGTGCCGACAGCGCGATGAGGACCGTGAGGCCGGCGAAGACGACCGCGCTGCCCGCCGTACCGACGGCGATCCCGGCCGCGTGGGCGCGGTCCTTCGTGTGGTGCAGCTCGGTGCGGTAGCGGGCGAGGATGAACAGCGTGTAGTCGATGCCGACCGCGAGGCCGATCATCGTGGCCAGCATCGGGGTGCTGGAGCCGATGTCCATCAGCGCGGTCATGGCGGTGATGCCGGTCATGCCGAGGCCGACGCCGAAGACCGCGTTGAGCAGCGGCATGCCGGCGGCCATCAGCGAGCCGAAGGTGAGGACCAGCACGACCAGGGCGATGCCGAGACCGATCAGCTCCGACGAGCCGCCCGGCGGCTCCATCACGGCCATGCCGGGGCCGTTGGCCTCGGCGACCAGGCCGGTCTCCGCCGTGGTGTCGGCGAGCAGGTCCTCGAGGTCGTCGATGGTGGTGGTCTTCAGGTCGGACGGCGAGTCGACGTCCCACTCGAAGGACATGGTGCCGATCCGGCCGTCCTCCGACAGGGTGGAGAACGCGGACGGCATCCCCTCGCCGGCCGCGGCGGGCGCGACCAGGCCGGGGTTCTCCTCGCCGGTCTGCGGCAGCGTCGGTACGCCGTCAATCAGCTGCTGGATCGCCGCCTGGTACGCCGGCTCGGCCAGGGTGTGGCCCTTCGGTGCGGCGACGACGAGGTTGACCGACGCGTCGTCGAAGGCGTCGCCGGACTCGGGGAACAGCTCCTGCTGGATGTCGGCGGCCTTCTCCGAGGGGATCCCCGGGATGGAGAAGGCGTCGGTCATCGGCTTGGAGAAGGCAGCGGCGAGGCTGCCGAGGACGACGGCGACGAGCAGCCATCCGGCGATGAAGAACGGCCACCGCCGGTAGGCGGTCGAGCCGAGACGGTAGAGCAGGCGGGCCATGGGGTCTCCTGTGGGCCTGGTTGGGCGTGCTGGGGAAGGTGCTCAGCCGAGCGCCGCGCGGGCGTCGGCGACGGAGTTGTCGAAGTGCTGGGCGAAGGTGAGGCTGCCGTCGGCGGCGGTCCGCTCGAGGGCGTCGTCGAAGAAGGTGATGAGCAGGCGCAGGATCACGCGCACCTTCTCGCTCGGGAAGTCGGCCCCCTCGCGCTGGCGGATGCAGTCACCCAGCAGGGCCGCAGCGGACTCGAACCGCTGGTGCACGAGCTGGATCAGCCGCGGGTCGTTCATCACGGCGTCGCGGACCGCGGCCAGGTGCTGGTCGGAGTCGGCCCGCTCGCGGGTCGCCTCGTGGGCCAGCACGATCAGGTCGTCGAGCAGCCGGCCGGTCGGGCCGCCCCCGACGAAGGTCGCGACGAGCTCCTCGTCGACGTCCGGCTCGGGACCGAGGACGACCTCGGCCTTGCCGTCGAAGTAGTTGAAGACCGTCCGCCGGGACACGTCGGCCGCGGCCGCCAGGTCGTCGATGGTCCAGCCGTCGAACCCGTTGTCGAGGGTCAGTCGGACGGCGCACTGCTGGAGGCGCAGCGCGGTCTGGTACCGCTTCGCCTCACGCCTGTTGCACAGATCGACCATGAGTGCATCTTTGCACTTTGGTGGGACTCAGTGCAACTTCGTGACGGCCGTCACGCCGCTCCCGCGTGGGCCCGGGCGGACGGCGTACCGCGCCCGACGATCGCCGGCGCCTCGCGCACCAGCCCGTCGTCGGTGAGGGCGGCGACCATGAACAGCGCGAAGTCGGTACGCCGGGTCAGGTTGCTCGCCAGCACCGGGTCGCCGACGTGGCGGGCCCAGACCGGCAGTCCCTCCGAGGGCCCCTCCTCCAGGTCGCTGCCGCGCACCACCGTCCATGCGGTGTCGCTGGCGAAGATCCGCTCGCACGCGCGGACCTGGTCGTCGATGTCGGCGAACCGGACCGCGCGGGCCACGACGGTGAGGGCGCGCACCATCAGGCGGAACCGCCGGCTGTAGCGGTCGCGACCGTCGCGGGTGATGTGCCACCCGCACGAGAAGACCAGGCGGGCGCCGGGCTCGGCGTGGTCGAGCACCGCCTGCGCGGTGCCGGAGGAGTAGTCGTGCACGCCGAACGGCACGAGCACCACGAGGACGCCGTCGCACCCGGCGACCGCGCGGGCCACGACCTCGCGGTCGTCGGTGCGGCCGGGCACCACGGTGATCCGGTCGGAGAGGTCGGCCAGCTTGCCGACGCTCTCGGGGCGGCAGACCGCCGTGACGTCGTACCCGCGCTCGAGGCAGTGCCCGATCAGGTACCGACCGAGCTTGCCGGAGCCACCGATGATGCAGACCTTACGCATGTAAGGGAAGGTAGCAGCCGACCTTACGGGTGTAAAGTGCCGCGCGTGCCCCGCCCCCGGACCCCGCTCTCGCCCGAACGGATCGTCGTCGCGGCGGTCGAGGTCGCCGACCGCAGCGGGCTGGCAGCCGTGAGCATGCGCAACGTCGGCAAGGCGCTCGGCGTCGAGGCGATGTCGCTCTACCACCACGTCCAGGGCAAGGAGGCGCTGCTCGACGCCCTCGTCGAGTGGGTCTTCACGGGCATCGACCTGCCGGAGCCCGCCGAGCCCTGGCGTACGGCGATGTACCGACGCGCCGCGTCCGCCCGCGACCGCCTCGCCGCGCACCCGTGGGCGGTCGGCCTCATCGAGTCACGTACGGCGCCCGGCCCGGCCCTGCTGCGCCACCACGACGCCGTCCTCGGCAGCCTGCGCGGCGGCGGCTTCTCGGTCGCCGACGCGGCGCACGCGTTCTCGGTCATCGACGCCTACGTCTTCGGCTTCGTCCTGACCGAGGTCAACCTGCCGTTCGACTCACCTGCCGACGTGGAGGACATCGCGGAGGGGATGATGGCGACGATGCCCGAGGGCGACTACCCGCACCTGACCGAGCTGATCCTCAGCCACGCGCTGCAACCGGGCTACGACCACCGCACCGAGTTCGGCTTCGGGCTCGACCTCATCCTCGACGGCCTCGAGCGGCTGGTCGAAGGCGCTGGTTCGCCGGTTTGACGGGGGTTCTCGCGGATACGATCCAGAGCCCGTCCCCCTTCCCCGGAGCACTCGTTGACCGTCTTCCTCGTCCTCGGCCTCGCCGGGCTCGTCCTGCTCGCGCTGTCCCTGGTGGTCGGCGACCTGCTCGACGGCGCGTTCAACGCCCTCGAGGCCGACTGGATCTCCTCGGCCGTCATCGGTGGCTTCGTGTCCGCCTTCGGCTTCGGCGGCGCGGCGAGTGATGGCGCCGGCCTCCCGGTCGCGGCCTCGCTCGCCATCGGCGGCGGCTGCGGCCTGGTCGTCGGCTGGTTCGCGTGGTGGCTGACCCGGCTGCTCAAGGACAGTCCCAGCGACGGCACGGTCTCGATCGGCGACAGCGTCGGCCTGGTCGCGAAGGTCGTCACCGACATCCCGGGCGACGGGTACGGCGTGGTGCGGGTCGTCGTCGGAGGTCACCCGATGCGCCTCAACGCCAGCGCCCACCGCCCCATCGAGGCGGGCGCCGAGGTCAACGTGACCGGCGTTCTCTCGCCCACCGCGGTCAGCGTGACCGAGGTGTGGCAGTCCTGACCGGACGCCGACCCCTCCCCTCCAGGCTTCCTCTCCTCACACCCCTCGGAAAGAACGGAATGCGATGAACACCGCCGTCCTGGTGCCGATCGCCGGCATCGTCGTCCTGCTTGTCCTCCTGGTGCTGCTGGTCACCAGCCGCTACAAGGTGGCCGGCCCCAACCAGGCCTTCATCATCACCGGCCGCAAGGGCAAGGCGGTGATCAACCCGGAGACCGGTGAGCTCACCACCGACCTGTCCGGCCAGAAGGTCGTGCTCGGTGGCGGCGTCTTCGTCATCCCGTTCGTGCAGAAGCAGGCCACCATGGACCTGTCGAGCCGCCGGATCTCGGTGCAGATCCGCGGCGCCGTGTCCGGCCAGGGCATCAAGCTCAACCTCGACGGCGTCGCGATCGTGAAGGTCGGCGGCAACGCCGACCAGATCCGGCTCGCCGCGCAGCGCTTCCTCTCGCAGCAGGCCGACATCGAGCCGTTCACCCAGGAGGTGCTCGCCGGTGCGCTGCGCTCCATCGTCGGCGGCTTGACCGTCGAGCAGATCATCCGCGACCGCGCGGCGTTCGCCCAGCGCGTCGCCGACGAGTCGGAGTCCTCGCTCACCGGCCAGGGCCTGATCCTCGACGCCTTCCAGATCCAGGACGTCACCGACGACGGCACCTACCTCGCCGACCTCGGTCGCCCCGAGGCCGCCCGGATCCAGCAGGCCGCGGCGATCGCCGAGGCCAACGCGCGCCAGGCCGCCGAGCAGGCGCAGATCGCCGCCGAGCAGGAGATCGCGATCGCCCAGCGCACGCTCGCGCTCAAGCAGGCCGAGATCAAGGCCGAGACCGACGCCGCGTCCGCGCAGGCCGCCGCGTCCGGCCCGCTCGCCCAGGCCGAGCGCGACCAGGCGATCTTGTCCGAGCAGGAGAAGGTCGCCGTCCAGCAGGCCGCGCTGACCGAGCGCCAGCTGGAGACCCAGGTCCGCAAGCCGGCCGACGCCGAGCGGTACCGCGTCGAGCAGGAGGCCGAGGGTCGTCGCAACGCCGAGATCGCGGCGGCCGACGCCCGCAAGGCCGCCACCATCGCGGCCGCCCAGGCCAAGGCCGAGGAGACCAAGCTCAGCGGTGAGGCCGAGAAGGGCCGGCGTGCGGCGCTCGCCGAGGCCGAGGCCATCGAGGGTGCCAAGCGCGGTGAGGCCGAGAAGGCCCGCCGAGTGGCCGAGGCCGAGGCCACCCGGGCCGAGGGTGAGGCGCAGGCCGCCGCGACCCTGGCCGTCGGCCAGGCCGAGGCGGAGGCGATGGACAAGCGCGCCGAGGCGTTCGCGCACTACAACGACGCCGCGGTGCTGCAGATGCTCATCGAGGTGCTCCCGCAGATCGCCAAGGAGGTCGCCTCCCCGATCGCCGCGATCGACCAGCTCACGGTCCTGTCGACCGACGGTGCGGGCGCACTGCCCAAGCAGGTCACCGACAACGTCGCGCAGACCCTGCAGATGCTGAAGACCTCGACCGGCCTCGACCTCGACGCCCTGATCAAGAAGTCGGTCGGCAAGGCTGCCGGCGGCGGCGACGACGTCGTCCCCGGTGAGCTGGACGGCACTCCCTCCGCCTGACCTGGGCGAGGCAACTACCGGATTCGTCGCTCAGCGTCGCGCATTGCGACGAATCCGGTAGTTGCGACGTCGCTCAGGAGCCGGGCCGGACCAGCCCGTGGTCGTAGGCGTAGACGATCGCGGCCGGACGGTCGCGCAGCCCGAGCTTGGTGAAGATCCGCCCGACGTGGCTCTTCACGGTCAGCTCGGAGATGACCAGCTCGGCCGCGATCTCGCCGTTGCTGCGGCCGACCGCCATCGCGCGGAGCACCTCGAGCTCGCGGGCGGTCAGCGGGTCCACGCCGTCGGCGGCGCGGGCGACCGGGGCGGGAGCGAAGGTCCGGAACCGGTCGAGCACCCGCCCGGTGACGGCCGGGTCCAGCCAGCTGCCTCCCTCGGCGACCGTGCGGACCGCGCGGATCAGGTCGTCGGCGGAGGAGTCCTTGAGCAGGAAGCCTGCCGCACCGGCGCGCAGCGCGCCGGACAGCATCTCGTCGTCGTCGAAGGTCGTCAGCACCAGCACCGGCGGGCCGCCGGCCTCGACCACGGCGCGGGTCGCGGTGATCCCGTCGACGGTGCGCATCCGCAGGTCCATCACGACGACGTCGACACCGGACTCGCCCAGCCGGGCCAGGGTGGCCGGCACCTCGCCGCCGTCGGCGCACTCGGCGACGATCTCGAAGCCGTCGCGCCGGCGCAGGATCCGGCGCAGGCCGGAGCGCACCAGCTCCTGGTCGTCGACCAGGACGACCTTCACCACGAGGTCGCTCACGCTGTCTCCATCTTTCCGAGGGTTCGCCCGCAGGGCAGCTCGAAGCCGGGTCCGGTCCGTGCCGCCCCCAGCCGTACGTCGACCACCCAGTCCCCACCAGCCGGCCCGGCGTCGAGCCGGGCACCGAGCTGGGCCGCGCGGGCCTGCATCCCGGCCAGGCCGGAGCCGTGCCCGTCGGGCCGCGGCCGGCCGGCAGGCAGGGGGTTCGAGATCTCCAGGCGCGCGCGGGAACCGGTCACCGCGAGCCGCATCCGGACCGGGGCGTCGCCGCCGGCGTGCTTGACCACGTTGGCCAGTGACTCCTGGGCGATCCGGTACAGGCCCAGCCCGGCGGCGGCCGGCAGGGAGTCGGGGTCGCCCTGCTCGTCGTACTCCACCGCGAGGCCGGCGTCGGCCATCTCCCGCACCAGGGCGGCGATGTCGGCCGCGCCGGGCAGGGCGTGGCGCTCGGAGGTGCCGTCGGCCATCGCGCTCACCGCGCGGCGGATGTCGGCCATCGCGCGCCGGCCGACCTGCTCGGCGTCGGCGAGCGCGGCATCCACCTCGGCGACGGCCTCGGCGGTCTCGGCGGCGCTGGCGGCCTCGCCGACGTCGCGGAGCGCACGGCGGGCACCGGTGACCTGGAGCAGCGAGATGCTCAGGGAGTGCGCGACGAGGTCGTGGATCTCGCGCGCGATCCGCTCGCGCTCGGCCGTCGTCGCCCGCTCCCACGCCTGCTCCCGGGCCTTCCGCTCGGCGATCAGGGCGCGCATCTGCCACAGCAGCATCGCTCCGATCACGAAGCCCAGCAGCAGCTCGAAGGTGTAGAGCGGGGCGCCGACCAAACCCGGCCGGATCGCCGCGCCGATGAGGACGACCTGGCCGATCGCGGCGACCGAGAGGCCCTCGCGCAGGCCGTCGCGGGCGGTGATCTCCGCCGTCGCGAGGCCGAGCAGCACGGGGGCCAGGTCGAGCACGCCGTCGGGCGGCCGCGACAGCAGCAGCGCGGCGGCGAGCACGCTGCCGGCGCTGTCGGCCCACCACGGCAGCCAGCGGTGGGTGGTGAACTGGAGCAGCGGCGAGATCATCACGAGAGGCACGCAGACCAGCAGCGGGTCGAGCGGCCAGAGCGCTTCGCGCAGCGCCAGGGCGACGACCACCGAGACCAGCTGCCCCAGGTGGGAGGCCAGCGGCACCCACCAGGGGTAGAGGATCTGGTGCCGTTCGAGGTTCGACTCGATCCCGGCGCGCAACCAGCGCAGCATGACGACAGCCTAGGGAGCACGGCGACCGCGGTCATCCCGCCGCGGGAGGCTGCTCGGCTCCTCCCCTGGTAGGAGTCCAGGTGCCTGCCGTCGTCCGATGTCCGGCCGCCGCTGCGCGCCTACCTTCGATGCATCCCCCGAAGACATCCACCCGACAGAGAGGTCGGTGAGGACGATGACCTGGACCGAGACGCACCGTCGCTGGCAGGCACTGCGCGCGATCGAGCAGGACCTGTGGTCCGCCGAGCGGCCCGAGCTGCCCTGGAACGACGAGCTCGCGCTGATCTTCGGCGACCGTGACGGCCTGCGGGCCGCACTGCGCTACCGCTGGCGGCTCGCGGTCAGCACCCAGCTCGACACGCACCTGCCCGAGCGGGTCCTCGAGGAGCAGCGCCGGGTCCTTGCCGAGCGCGCCCGCGGCGTCCTCGCCGTGCTGGACAACGGGACCGGCGAAGAGTTGGGTACGACGCATGCGGTCGCCTGATCTCGCCCGTGCGGTCGACCTCCCGCGGTCCTTCACCGCGTGGGCATTGGCCCACGGGCTGCAGCGCTCCCTCATCCAGCGTGGTGCCCGCAAGGGTGACCTGATCAGCCGGATGGTGACGGACCCGGCCCTGCGGGTGGACCCGTTCCCGGCGTACGAGGAGCTCCGCGGCCGTGGCGTGATCAGCGCCAACGACCTGATCTCGGCCAGCGTCGACCACGCGGTGTGCAACGAGGTGCTGCGCAGCGACGCGTTCGGCACCGCCGGCGGCCAGGGCGAGCTGCCCAAGCCGTTGCAGTGGCTGCACCACAAGGTGATCGACCCCGACACCCTCGGTCCCGTCGACCCGCCGTCGATGCTGGCGGTCGACCCGCCTCTCCACACCCGCTATCGCAAGCAGGTCGCCCGCGCCTTCACCGCCCGCAAGGTCGGCCGGATGGGCGACCGGGTGAGCGACGTCGCCGGCGACCTGCTCGACGACCTGGCCGGGGTCGAGGACTTCGACCTCATCGAGCGCTACGCCTCCCAGCTGCCGGTCACCGTGATCGCCGACCTCCTGGGCGTTCCGGAGAACGACCGCGACCGGCTCCTCGTGCTCGGCAACGAGGCCGCAGTGACCCTCGACCCCGGCCTGTCCTGGCGCCAGTTCCGCCGTGCGGAGGTGGCGCTGCGCGAGATGCACACCTGGTTCCGCGGCCACGTCGAGCGTCTCCGGGCCAGCCCCGGCGACGACCTGATCAGCCAGCTGATCCGGCTCGAGGGCCCGGACCGCCTCGACACCGTCGAGCTGCACCAGGTCGGCCTGCTCGTGCTCGCCGCCGGTTTCGAGACCACCGTCAACCTGATCGGCAGCGCGGTCGCCATGCTCGACGGGCATCCCGAGCAGCTGCGCTGGCTGCAGGAGAACCCCGACGGCTGGGGCAACGCGGTCGACGAGGTGCTCCGCCACCAGTCGCCGGTGCAGCTGACCCTGCGGATCGCGTTGCAGTGCACGGAGGTCGCGGGCAAGGTCTTCGAGCCGGGACACGGGATCCTGCTCTACCTCGGCGGTGCCAACCGCGACCCCGCCGTGTTCAGCGACCCCGGCGCCTTCGACGTCACGCGCGCCAACGCCGACCAGCACCTCGCCTTCTCGGCCGGCGTGCACTTCTGCCTCGGCGCGAGCCTGGCCCGGTTGGAGACGGCGGTCGCGCTGCGCGCCCTGTACGAACGCCACCCCGACCTGCACGTCGCGGGGCGCCCCGAGCGCCGCGGCACCCGGGTGCTGCGCGGGTTCGAGCGCCTGCCGGTGCGGACCACGGCGCGGGTGCCGTCCTAGGAGGTCAGTCCGGCATCGCCGAGAAGTGCTGGTGGTCGACCGGGTCGTGCCACCGCCCTCCCCAGTACCAGCCGATCGCGTCGAACGCCGCGACCACGGGGTCGCCCTCGCGCAGCACGCCGGGACGCGCGGCCGAGCGGTCGAGATAGGGCACCGAGCCGTCGTGGGTGGTGCGCCCGTGCAGCACGTACGGGTTCTCCAGCGGGTTCACGTCGATCGCCCGGCCGTAGGCGTGGTGCGACCAGGTCGCGCTCGACCCGGTCTTCGCCCGGCAGTTGAAGGCCGAGGTGTTGTCGGCCTCGATGGAGGCGAAGTCGTCGCCGCCGTACGCCTCGATCGGGCGCATCCGCCGGATCGGGAAGCCGAGGGCCCACAGCTGCTCGAACACCTGTCGTACGTCAGCGACAGTGTCGCGGTGCACCACGAGCCGTCCGGTACGCCGCCGCCCGGCGAAGTCGTGGAACGCCAGCCGGACCACCCGCAGGTCGGTGAGGGGGACCGGGCAGCCGGGGTGCCAGGTGACCCCGCGCATCGCCGCCTGCTCGGCGTCGGTGAGCCGGCGGCTGCTCGACGTGAAGCCGGCCGGCGCCGGGTCCGGGGTCGGCGTCGGGCTCGCCGTCGTGACCGGCGCATCCTCCGGCGCCGGCGCGGGCGTCGTGGCGACCGGGTCCGCCGTGCACCCCGCCGTCGCGAGGGCCGCGAGGGCCGTGAGGGTGAGGGCCCGGCTCCTCAGCACGCGGGGACCGTGCCGTCGAGGTGGAGCAGTGCCACCCAGTCGCCGTCGGTGGTCCGGGCCCAGCGGTCCGAGCTTCGCCCCAGGCTCTGGGAGGACACCTTCTCGCCGTGCTCCCAGCACACGACCTCGTGCACGCTCTGGTCGTCCCAGCGCTCGCTCCGGCCCTGGGCGTCACGGGCCTCGGCATCGTCGGTCGACGGGCCGGTGCGGACCTGGAGGTAGCAGCTGCCGTCGCCGCACGTGTCGTGCACCCGCACCTCGACCGGGGTCGGCTCCTCGGGCGGGGTCGGGTCGGACCGGGTCGTCGACACGCCACCCACCTCGCCGGTGTCGGCCGTGGTGGCCGTGAAGGAGCGGGTTCTCGGCGGGTCCGCCCGCGGGTCGTCGTCTCCCGCCCACGGCCGGAGCACGGCTGCGACGACGCCGATCACGACCAGCGCCACCAGCCCCGCGGCCAGGGTGATCCACCCGGCCCGACCGGCCCGACCGGCCCGACCGGCCCGACCGGCCCGACCGGCCCGACCGGCCCGACCGGACCGCCCGGACCGCCCGGACGGTGCGGCCGGCGGCGGCGTGTCGACCGGCCCCGTCAGTGGAGGCGTGGGCGTCGGGAACGACGGCGGTGGCGGTGGTGGGGGCACGGCCTCCCCGGCCGGCCGGACCGCGAGCCGTCGTACGCCCATCGGCACCGCGGCCAGCACGTGGTCCAACGCCACCCGCATCGCGTCGACCGAGGCGAACCGCTCGGCCGGGTCCTTGGCCATCGCCTGCAGCAGCACCCCGTTGAGGTCCTCGACCCACGGCGCGTCGGCGGCGAGCTGGCGCACGGGCGCCTCGAGGTGCTCGCGGGCGAGCACGAACTGGGTGCCGACGTACGGCGTCGTGCCGGTCAGCATCGTCCAGAGCAGGCAGCCGAGCGCGTAGACGTCGGTGGTCCGGGTCGCCGGGGCGCCGCCGAACCGCTCGGGGGCGAGGTAGGGGAAGGTGCCGATCACCGCGCCGGTCGCGGTCAGGCCCTGGTCGGGCTCGGTGTCGCGGGCGATGCCGAAGTCGCACAGGTAGGCGAAGGGCGCGTCCGCGCTGCCGGTGACCAGCACGTTGCTGGGCTTGATGTCGCGGTGCAGGACGCCCGCGCGGTGGGCGTCGGCCACCCCGGAGGTGATCTGTACGGCGAGCGCGAGCGCGGTGCCGACCGGCAGCGGCCCGCCCTCGAGCCGCTGGGCGAGGTCGGCGCCGGCGACCAGCTGGGTCGCGATGAACAGCGAGCCGTCGACCTCGCCGTGGTCGAGGACCTGGATGATGTGGGGGCTGTCGAGGCGGACCAGGGTCGCGGTCTCGTGGAGGAAGCGGGTGCGGTACTCCTCGTTGCCCGCGAGCTCCGGCGCGATCACCTTGAGCGCGACCCGGCGGCCGATCCGGGTGTGCGTGGCGGCGTACACCACGCCCATGCCGCCCCGGCCGAGGACGCCGTCGACCTGGTAGTCGCCGAAGGTCTCGCCCTCGCGCGGGTAGCCCGTCATCACGACCCCCTCCTGCCCGCTGGTCCGGCCCCCATTCTTGCGCCTGTGTCGTGTGACGGCGGACACTTTACATCTGTGCCCCTCTTGTCAAAGCACTTTACAAGTCATACGGTTCTGTCAAACGGCAGTGCTGCCGGAGTGCGAGGAGGCCAGACGATGACCGGACCGACCATCGGTGCCACCGTTCCCGTGGGATCCACGGAGCAGTGGCGCGACAAGAAGCGCTACCTGTGGCTGTGGGGCCTGATGGTCCCCGGCTTCGGCGTGCTCTTCGCCCTGGCCTACATCGCGACGGGCGGGTGGTGGGGCTTCACCCTGGTCGCCCCGTTCCTGGTCAACTTCCTGATCCCGCTGCTCGACCTCGCGATGGGCACCGACCAGAGCAACCCGCCGGACGAGGTCATCGAGGAGCTCGAGAACGACCGCTACTACCGCTGGGTCGTCTTCGCCTACGTGCCGATGATGTTCGCGCTGGTCTTCGCCGGCTACTACATCATCGGCGAGGGCAACCCGGTCGCCTGGCTGCTCAACCACGTCGGCCTCGGCGACTGGGGCGACGCGCACCTGAGCGCCAACCTGATGGCCGACCACCTCGAGCTGCCGTGGTGGGAGAAGGCGCTGTGGGCGCTGTCGATCGCCGGCGTCGTCGGCATCGGCATCAACACGGCCCACGAGCTCGGCCACAAGAAGGAGTCGCACGAGCGCTGGCTCGCCAAGATCACCCTCGCGCCGACCTTCTACGGCCACTTCTACATCGAGCACAACCGCGGCCACCACGTCCGCGTCGCGACGCCCGAGGACCCGGCGTCCTCCCGGCTCGGCGAGAGCCTGTACCGCTTCTGGCCGCGCACCGTCTGGGGCTCGCTCAAGAGCGCGTGGGAGGTCGAGGCCAAGCGCTACCGCCGCAAGGGCACCCACCCGTTCCACGCCGGCAACGACGTGCTCAACGCATGGGCCATGTCAGTCGCGCTCTGGGCCGCCGTCATCGCGCTCAACGGCTGGAGCGTCGCGGTCTACATCCCGATCACCGTCGTGTTCGGCTTCTCGCTCCTCGAGGTCGTCAACTACCTCGAGCACTACGGCCTCAAGCGGCAGCGGGTCGGCGAGAAGCAGCGCTACGAGCGGGTGCTGCCGATGCACAGCTGGAACAGCAACAACATCGTCACCAACATCTTCCTCTACCACCTGCAGCGCCACAGTGACCACCACGCCAACCCGACCCGGCGCTACCAGGCCCTGCGCGACTTCAAGGAGTCCCCGGCCCTGCCCACCGGCTACGCCGGCATGATCAACCTCGCGCTGATCCCGCCGCTGTGGCGCAAGGTGATGGACCACCGGGTGGTCGAGCACCTCGACGGCGACGTCACGCTGGCCAACATCGCTCCGGGCAAGGAGGCGGCGTACCTCTCCAAGTTCCCGCCGCCGGTCGAGCACGCGCTCAAGACCGAGGACCTGTTCGCCCAGAGGTTCGTCGGCGAGGTGCTCGCCGCCAAGTGCCCCGGCTGCTCCTACGTCTACGAGGTCGCCGCGGGCGACGAGCACGAGGGCTTCGCCGCCGGCACCGCCTGGGCCGACATCCCGGACGACTGGTGCTGCCCGGACTGCGGTGTCCGCGAGAAGATCGACTTCATCCCGTTCGACCCCGAGAAGGTGCAGGCCTGACATGAAGATCGTTGCTGACCTCGACAGGTGTGAGGGCCTCGGCATGTGCGAGGCGATGGCCAACGACTACTTCGAGGTGGACGAGGACGAGGACAAGGTCAACGTCCTCGACGACTCCCCCGAGGAGAGCGACCGGGCCCACGTGTACGCCGCCGTGCAGGCGTGCCCGGTGCTCGCCCTGACCCTCGAAGGCTGAGCGGACACCGATGTCCCTCCTCGCCGACCGGACCCGGGCCCTGGTCGACCGGGTGGCTACCCTCACGGGGGTGGCCACCCTGACGCTCCGCGACCGCCTGCTCGAGGCGGCTGTCGAGCTCACCACCAGCGCGGGCTGGGCGAAGGTGACGATGGCGCGGCTGGCCGACGAGGTCGGCGTCAGCCGGCAGACGGTCTACAACGAGATCGGCACCAAGAACGACCTCGCCGAGGCGATGGTGCTGCGCGAGCTGGACCGCTTCCTGGCCGGGGTGACCCGCTCCTTCGACGAGAACCCCGACGACCTGGTGGCGGCGATCCGCGACTCGGCCCGCCGGGTGCTCAAGTACGCCCAGGACAACGCGCTCCTGCACGCCGTCGTCTCGGCGACCCATGGCGCCGACACCGAGCTGCTCCCGCTGCTGACCACCCACTCGGAGTACCTCCTCGAGGGAGCCAAGCTCGTGGTCGCCGACCGGGTGGCGGCGTACGACGTCGACCTGCCGCCGGAACGCCTCGCCGCCAGCATCGACATGGTCGTGCGGCTGGTGCTCAGCCACGTCATGCAGCCCTCGGCGGACCCCACTCGCACAGCCGGCGACATCGCGTGGATCGCCGAACGCGTTCTGCGCTGATCGCCCACGTACTACCCTCGCCTCGGGAGATGCCGGGAGATCCCGGCGGAGGGAAGAGGTCCATGGGGTTGGTGCGACGCGCCCTGACGAGCCGGCTGACGGTCGGGCTCGCGGGCGGTGCTGCCCTCCTGGCGCTCACCGCGTGCGGCACACCGCAGAAGGGTGCGGAGAAGGACCCGAAGGCCGACCCGAGCGAGGCCGCGGCCAGCACCACCGCCACCGCGACGACCGCTGTGGCCGACCCCGCGCACGCGGTGGCACCGCCCGGTCCCTTCGACGGCAAGCAGTACGGCGACGACCTGCTCCTCGTCTCCCAGGACTCGCTCTCCAAGGACGACCTCGCCACCATCACCGGCGTGACGGTGCGGGGCAAGAAGGGCGTCGCGGCCTACACCCAGCTGTCCTACGGCCAGTTCTCGGTGGAGAACAAGCTCTTCAACATCGCCGCCGTCGACCCGGGCGACTACCGCCGTTTCACGGGGAACGACTCGGCGACCTTCCAGCAGCAGTGGGACCGGATCGCGGGCGGCGAGATCGCGATCCCCAAGGCCCTCGAGCAGGAGCTGGTGCCCGACAGCTCGGGCTACCTCGCCGTCGACGAGGAGAAGATCCACATCGGCGCCCTGTTCCCCGGTGGGGTCGACGGCGTCGACGCGGTCGTCAACGCCAAGTGGGGGGAGGCGCTCGGGCTGCCCGAGGAGAACGCGGTGCTGATCAACACCGGCCTGTCCTCCCCGCAGGTGGTGCGCAAGAAGATCGAGAACGCCTTCGGCAAGGACCGGTTCTCGATCAGCGCCCTCGACATCGTCGCCCAGAGCGGCATCGACCCCGGCACCTACCAGCAGGCGATCCCGGTCGGCGCGTTCAGCGACGCGGTCGGCGTCTTCCGCTACACCCCGATCGGCGGCGGGCGGATCGCGCCCGACCCGGCCTGGGTCAAGGCCCACATCGTGACCGAGGTGGTCCCGATCCTCGGCTCGGTGACGTGCAACAAGTACCTGATGCCGCAGCTCAAGGCGGCCCTCGCCGAGATCGTCACGAGCAAGCTGGCCGGCAAGATCCACCCGGGCGAGTACGCCGGGTGCTACTACCCGCGCTTCATCGCCGGCTCCACACAGCTGTCCAACCACTCCTTCGGACTGGCGCTCGACCTCAACGTGCCGGGCAACCAGCGCGGCACCGTCGGCCAGATGGACCGCGTGGTCGTGGCGATCTTCAAGAAGTGGGGCTTCGCATGGGGCGGCGACTGGGCCTACACCGACCCGATGCACTTCGAGCTGGCACGGATCGTCAACCCGGGCTGAGGCGGATGCTGACAGCATCACTGTCACGATCCGTGTCATGATGCGCGCATGACGTTCGCGCTGGGTCAGGGAACCGGTCCGCTCAAGGGCCTCAAGGTCGTCGAGATCGCCGGGATCGGGCCGAGCCCGCACGCCTGCATGATCCTGGCCGACCTGGGCGCCGACGTGATCCGGGTGGAGCGCCCGGGCGGGCAGATGCTGACCGGCGGGTCGCACGACCTGCTCAACCGCGGTCGGCCCAGCGTCGCGCTCAACCTCAAGGACCCCGAGGCGGTCGCGACCGTGCTCGACCTGGTCGAGCAGGCCGACGTGCTGGTCGAGGGCATGCGCCCGGGTGTCGCCGAGCGACTCGGCTTCGGGCCCGAGGACTGCCACGCCCGCAACCCGCGACTGGTCTACGGCCGGATGACCGGTTGGGGTCAGGACGGCCCGTGGTCGCAGGCAGCCGGCCACGACATGAACTACATCGCCATCACCGGCACCCTCCACGGCCTGGGTCAGGTCAAGGACAAGCCTCAGTTCCCGACCAACCTCGTCGGCGACTTCGGTGGCGGGTCGACGTACCTCGTCATCGGCATCCTCGCCGCGGTCTTCGAGGCGAAGGCCTCCGGCCAGGGCCAGGTCGTCGACGCCGCGATCGTCGACGGTACGGCGAACCTGAACGCGATGACCTCCGCCTTCCTCGCCGGCGGCGGGTTCAAGGAGGAGCGGGCCGCCAACCTGCTCGACGGCGGCGCGCCGTACTACGACATCTACGAGACCGCCGACGGCGAGCACATGTCGGTGGGCGCGCTGGAGCCGCAGTTCTACGACCTGTTCGTCGAGCTGCTCGGCATCAAGGACACCGCGCCGGACCGCTGGGACGTCGCGAAGACCGACGAGCTGCGCGACCTGATCACCTCGACGTTCAAGACCAGGACCCGCGAGGAGTGGTGCGCGATCTTCGACGGCACCGACGCCTGCGTGGCGCCGATCCTGCGGATGAGCGAGGCCAAGGACCACCCGCACATCAAGGTCCGCGAGATCTTCGTCGAGCACGAGGGCATCGTGCAGCCGCAGCCCGCGCCGCGGTTCTCCCGCACGAAGGCCACGCTGTCGCACCCGCCGGCCCCCGGCGCCGGCGCACACACCCGCGAGGCGCTCGAGGCCTGGGGCGTCAAGGACGTCGAGGGCCTGATCGAGCGCGGTGCCGCGGTGCAGATCGAGGGCTGACCCGGTCGGTGGCCGCGGCCCCGCTGTAACACGCTGTCCATCCGACTACTCGTCGGTTCTCCGCAGAATCGCCGCCGGATTCGGCCGATTTCTGCTGACACCCGGCGGGTAGTCGCGTGGACAGCGTGTTACATCCCACAGCGCCGCAACCCGCGGCGATGCGGGTCCCCGAGCGGGGGACCCCTAGGCTGAGAGCACCGATCCGGCCAGTCTTGCCCCGGATCCCGGCGTACCACAGCGCACCATCCGTGGCTGCGCCCCTCACCAGAGGCACCGCTTCACCGCCTGTCACCGGACAGGCAGCACGGCGAGACGCCCACCTGAGGGGATCGCGCCGCCCTGCGTGCAGCGTTCTCCGGAGAGAACCACCCGTGACCACCACCTTCGCCGATCTCGGCGTGCCCACTGCCCTGCTCGACGTCCTCGCGGCCGACGAGATCACCGTCCCCACGCCGATCCAGGCCGCGACGCTGCCGGACTCGCTGAAGGGCCGTGACGTGCTCGGCCGCGGTCGCACCGGCTCCGGCAAGACCTACGCCTTCGGCCTCCCGCTCGTGGCGCGCCTGGTCTCCGAGGGCGAGCGCCGGCGTCCGGCGCCGAAGCGCCCCCGGGCCCTCGTCCTCGCTCCGACCCGCGAGCTCGCGAGCCAGATCGCCGCCACCGTCGCACCGCTCGCGAAGGCCGTCGGCCTGCGCACCACCACCGTCTTCGGCGGCGTGGGCCAGGGCCCGCAGGTCAACGCGCTGCGCGACGGCGTCGACATCCTCATCGCCTGCCCCGGCCGGCTCGAGGACCTGATCGGCCAGGGCCACTGCAGCCTCGCCGACGTGCGGGTCACCGTGCTCGACGAGGCCGACCACATGGCCGACCTGGGCTTCCTGCCCGCCGTACGCCGCCTGCTCGACCAGACGCCCAAGGGCGGCCAGCGGATGCTGTTCTCCGCGACGCTCGACAACGCGATCGACGTCCTGGTCAAGCGCTTCCTCGTCGACCCGGCCGTGCACCAGGCCGACTCGGCCCAGTCGCCGGTCACGAAGATGGACCACCACGTGCTCCACGTCGAGCGCGAGCAGCGGCTGCCCGTCCTGCTCGACCTGGTCAGCGCGCCCGGCCGCACCGTCGTCTTCACGCGCACCAAGCACGGCGCCAAGGCGCTGGCGCGCCAGCTCAACAAGAACGGCGTCCCGGCCGTCGACCTCCACGGCAACCTCAGTCAGGGGGCGCGCACCCGCAACATGGAGGCCTTCCACAGCGGTACGGCGACCACCCTGGTCGCGACCGACATCGCGGCCCGCGGCATCCACGTCGACGACGTCTCGCTCGTCGTCCACGCCGACCCGCCGGCCGAGCACAAGGCCTACCTGCACCGCTCCGGACGTACGGCGCGCGCCGGCGCCGCGGGCACCGTGATCACGTTGATGACCAGTGAGCAGCGCGGCGACGTCCGGGCGCTGACCCGGGCCGCCGGCATCACGCCGACCACCACCCGGATCCAGGGCCCCGACCACCCGGTGCTCCAGGACCTCGCGCCGGGCGAGCGGTCGCGTCCGGGCGGCATCGACCTCACCCCGGCCACCCCGCAGGGCGGCAACGGCGGGGGCAACGGCGGCGGTCGTCGTCGCTCCGGCGCCAAGAAGCCCGCGGCGAAGAAGCCGGCTGCCCAGGGCCAGCGCTCCGGCGGCCAGGGCCAGCGCTCGGGCGGGCAGGGCGGCACGAAGCCGGCCGGCCAGCGCTCGGGCGGCAACCGCGGCCGGTCGCGCTCGCGCGGTGCCGGCTCCGGCTCGGGTGGCGGCCACAGCGCCGCCGGCTTCAGCTCCGGTCGTCGCTGACCCGGCAGAAAGTGGCTTGAGATTCGGGTCGACCCGGCAGAACTTTCTGCCGGGTCGACGCAGTTCCGGGACCAGTTCGCGCCGGGTCGACGCAATTCCGAGACCAGTTCGAGCCGGGTCAGCGCCGCCGTGGGGTGCGCGCCGCGCGCGCGACCGCTGACTCGTACGCCGACACCAGGCCGCCGACCGACAGCGGCTTGAGCCGCTCCATGATCTCGCGGAAGTGCTCGGACGTGGTCGCGTCGCCGTACAGCGGGGCGAGCTTGTCGTTGATGACCTCGTAGAGCTCCTTGGCCATCTGTTCGCCGTGCTCCTGGTAGACCGCCGCGGCCGCGACCGCGACCTCGCGGGGGAAGCCGAGCTCGAGCAGGCGGATGCCGATGGCGAGCTGGTTGCTGGCGACGAGGTACGACGTCCCGCGGATCCGCAGCACGCCGAGGGCCTGCAGGGTGGCGACGTCCTCGGTCGAGAGTGGCCGGCCGGCCTTCTTCTCGAGCTGCTCGCGGTCCATCTCGACGGGTAGGTCGGACTGCCAGGGGGCGAGCATGGTGCGGGCCAGGGTGATGTCCTCGGGGGTGGCGTCCTCGGGGATGCCGGCGACGTACCGCTCGATCGCGGACAGCGTGAACCCGTGGCTCTGCAGCTCCAGCACGAGCTCGATCCGGGCCAGGTGGGCGGCGGAGTAGTAGCCCGACCGGCCGCGCCGGATCGGAGGCGGCACCAGGCCCCGCGAGGTGTAGAAGCGCACCGTGCGCACGGTCAGCCCGACCCGTGCGGTGAGCTCCTCGAGGGTGAGCAGCTCCTCCTGTGGATCGCTCCCGGATGCGTCGTGGGTCACACCGTCCGCGGGCCCCTCGCTCTTGACCATGACAGTAATAGTGTCACAATCGATCCCAGAGACACCCTCTCCCGTACAGAAACAAGGACGGTCATGGCAGAAGCATTCGTGTACGACCACCTCCGCACGCCGCGCGGTCGGGGCAAGGCCAACGGCTCCCTCCACGAGGTGAAGCCGGTCGACCTCGCCGTCGGGCTGATCGACGCCGTGCAGGAGCGCAACCCCGGCCTCGACACCAACCGCATCGACGACGTCGTGCTCGGTGTCGTCTCGCCGATCGGCGACCAGGGCGGCGACATCGCCAAGACCGCGGCCATCGCGGCCGGCCTGCCGGACACCGTCGCCGGGGTCCAGCTCAACCGCTTCTGCGCCTCGGGCCTCGAGGCCGTCAACCAGGCCGCCGGTCGCGTCCGCGGCGGGTTCGAGGACCTGATCATCGCCGGTGGCGTCGAGTCGATGAGCCGCGTGCCGATGGGCTCCGACGGTGGCGCCTGGGCGTCCGACCCGGCCACCGCGTTCAAGGCGGGCTTCGTGCCCCAGGGCATCGGCGCCGACCTGATCGCCACGATCGAGGGCTGGAGCCGCGAGGACGTCGACGCGTACGCCGCCGAGTCGCACCACCGGGCCGCCAAGGCCCAGGCCAACGGCTACTTCGACGGCGCGATCGTGCCGGTCAAGGACATCAACGGCCTGACCGTCCTCGACCGCGACGAGACGGTCCGCCCCGACACCTCCGTCGAGGGCCTCGCCGGCCTCAAGCCGTCCTTCGCCCAGCTCGGCGCCGACGCCGGCTTCGACGACGTGGCGCTCGAGAAGTACCACTGGATCGAGAAGATCAACCACGTCCACCACGCCGGCAACAGCTCGGGCATCGTCGACGGCTCCGCGCTCACCCTGATCGGCAACGAGCAGGTCGGCAAGGACCTCGGCCTGACCCCGCGCGCCCGCATCATCGCGACCGCGGTCTCCGGTGCGGACCCGATCATCATGCTGACCGGCCCGGCCCCGGCCGCCCGCAAGGCGCTGGCCAAGGCCGGCCTCGAGGTCGGTGACATCGACCTGTTCGAGATCAACGAGGCGTTCGCCGCCGTCGCCATGCGGTTCATGCGCGACATGGGCATCAGCCACGACATCACCAACGTCAACGGTGGTGCGATCGCCATGGGCCACCCGCTCGGTGCGACCGGCGCGATGATCCTCGGCACCCTGATCGACGAGCTCGAGCGGCGCGACCTGCGCCGCGGCCTCGCCACGCTCTGCGTCGGCGGCGGCATGGGCATCGCGACCATCGTCGAGCGCGTCTGACGCCGTACCGGACCCAGAGACTCAGAACAGGAACGACATTGAGCACCGACACCCAGACCTCTGTGCGCTACGAGCGCGACGCCGACGGCATCGTCACCCTCACCCTCGACGATCCCAACCAGAGCGCGAACACGATGAACGAGCTCTACCGGGAGTCGATGGCGGCCGCCGTCGAGCGCCTGTACGCCGAGCAGGACGACATCACCGGCGTCGTCATCACCTCGGCGAAGAAGACCTTCTTCGCCGGCGGCGACCTCAAGCTGATGGTCCAGACCACCAAGGACAACGCGGGTGACGTGTTCGCCCAGTGCGAGAGCATCAAGGCGTCGCTGCGACGCCTCGAGCTGTTCCCGAAGCCGGTCGTGGCCGCCATCAACGGCGCCGCCCTCGGCGGTGGCTACGAGATCACCCTCGCCACCCAGCACCGGATCCTGGTCAACGACCCCAAGATCAAGGTCGGCCTCCCCGAGGCGACCCTCGGCCTGCTCCCCGGCGGCGGCGGCGTGACCCGCGCCGTGCGCAAGTGGGGCCTGCAGACCGCGCTGATGGACGTGCTGCTCCAGGGCACTCAGTTCAACCCCGAGACCGCGCTCAAGAAGGGCGTCGTCGACGAGCTCGTCGCCACCCAGGAGGAGCTGGTCCCGGCCGCGAAGGCGTGGCTGAAGGCCAACCCCGAGGCCGCCCTGTCGCCGTGGGACGCCCCCGGCTACAAGATGCCCGGCGGTACGCCGAAGTCGCCCGCGCTGGCCGGCTTCCTCCCCGCCTTCCCGGCCCTGCTGCGCAAGCAGCTCAAGGGTGCCGACTACCCGGCGCCGCGCGCGATCCTCTCGGCCGCGGTCGAGGGCGCGCAGGTCGACTTCGACACCGCCTCGCGGATCGAGTCGCGCTACCTGGCCAACCTGGTCGTCAACCAGGGCTCGAAGAACATGATCCAGGCGTTCTTCTTCGACCTGCAGGCGATCAACTCCGGCTCGCAGCGTCCGGCGGGTCACGAGCGGTTCGTGCCCAAGAAGGTCGCCGTGCTCGGCGCCGGCATGATGGGCGCCGGCATCGCCTACGTCTACGCCCGCAACGGCGCCGAGGTCGTCCTCAAGGACGTCTCGGTCGAGAACGCCGAGAAGGGCAAGGCCTACACCGCCCAGCTGAACGAGAAGGCGGTCTCCCGCGGCAAGCTCACCCAGGAGAAGGCGGACGCGATCCTCAACCGGATCACGGCCACCGACAAGCCCGAGGACCTCGCCGGCTGCGACACGGTGATCGAGGCGGTGTTCGAGGACCCGGAGCTCAAGGCCAAGGTCTTCGCCGAGGTCATGCCGCACGTCAACGCCGACGCGGTGCTGTGCTCCAACACCTCGACGCTGCCGATCACGGCGCTCGCCGAAGGTGTCGAGCGTCCGGCCGACTTCATCGGCCTGCACTTCTTCTCGCCGGTCGACAAGATGCCGCTGGTCGAGATCATCACCGGCGAGAAGACCGACGAGGCGGCGCTGGCCAAGGCGTTCGACCTGACCCAGTTCATCAAGAAGACGCCGATCGTGGTCAACGACAGCCGCGGCTTCTACACCTCGCGTGTCATCGGCTACATGGTCAACGAGGGCATGGCGATGCTCGCCGAGGGCGTGGCGCCGTACTCCATCGAGCGGGCTACCACCTCGGCCGGCTACCCGGCCCCGGTGCTGCAGCTGTCCGACGAGCTCAACCTCGAGCTGATGGCCAAGATCGCCAAGGCGACCGCCGAGGCCAACCCCGACCTGCCGGTGCACCCGGGCCAGGCCGTGGTCGGCAAGATGCTCGAGGCCGGCCGGGCCGGTCGCCTGCGCGGCGCGGGCTTCTACGACTACGAGGACGGCAAGCGCGGCTCGATCTGGGCCGGCCTCGCCGACCTGTTCCCGCTCGCCGAGCAGCAGCCGCCGATCGAGGACATCCGCGACCGGATGCTCTTCGCCGAGGCGCTCGAGACCGCGAAGACCTTCGAGGAGGGCGTCATCACCTCGGCGGCCGCCGCGAACATCGGCTCGATCATGGGCATCGGGTTCCCGCCGAACACCGGTGGTGCCGCCCAGTTCATGACCGGCTACGAGAACAAGGCCACGGGCGAGGTGGGCCTGGGCGCCTTCCTCGCGCGCGCCGACGAGCTCGCCGCGAAGTACGGCGACCGGTTCCAGGCCACCCCGTGGCTGCGCGAGCTGGCCGCTTCGGGCAAGGGCTTCCCCGCCTGATCCGGTGGACAGGTCCCTGACTGGGACGACAAAACTGGCGCTTGGACGAGGATGCTTCCTCGTCCAAGCGCCAGTTTCACCGGCCGGCCGGTGAAACTCCCACCGGCCCGCTACCGTTCCCGTCATGGGTGGCCGGCGACGGGTGGCGCGGCCCGGGCGGACTGTCTTCCGGGTGATCCTGGCGAGCCTGACGGCGCTCGGCCTGCTGACCGGCCTGGGCGTGGTGCTGGCCTACCAGAACTGGAACGGCAACCTCGAGCACCCGACGGTGGTCGGCAAGAACCGCCCGAAGAAGAAGACCAAGGCCCTCAACATCCTCGTCATGGGCACGGACACCCGCAGCTGCGAGGGGTGCGGGATCGACAGCGAGGCCGGCGGTGGCCTGTCCGACACGACGATCCTGTTCCACCTCTCGGCCGACCGGACGTTCGCCTACGGCATCTCCATCCCCCGCGACACCGCGGTGATGCGGCCGGCGTGCTACCGCTCCGACGGCAGCGAGATCCCCGCCGCCACGAGCTACGAGAAGTGGAACGAGGCCTACCAGGTCGGCGGGCCCGGCTGCACCCGCCAGCAGCTCGAGCAGCTCACCGGCGTACCCGTCGACCGGTTCGTCGTCGTCGACTTCGGCCAGTTCAAGGACATGGTCAACGCCCTCGACGGTGTGGAGATCTGCGTTCCGCAGGACATCGACGACACCACCGGCAACATCCACCTCAAGGCCGGTACCCGCGAGGTCGACGGCACCGAGGCGCTGGCCTACGCGCGGGTCCGCTACGGCATCAGCGGCGGCATCGACCCGTACCGAACCCGCCGCCAGCAGGCGCTGATCGGCGCGATGATCGACAAGGCGCTCACGGCCGGCATGGTCGCCCGGCCGGACAAGCTGGCGAGCTTCATCAGCGCCGCGACCACCAAGCTGCAGACCGACTTCAAGTCCGTCGCCGCCATGGCCAAGGTCGCGGCCAGCGCCAAGGGCATCGACCCCAACGACATCAAGTTCATCACCACGCCGTGGACCCTCGACACCGACAAGGTCAGCGGTGGCGTCGAGTGGCTGCCCTCGGTCGAGCGGCTCTGGCAGCTGGTGATCGACGACCAGCCGCTCACCCCGGAGTTCGTCGCCGGGTCGATCAACGCGGGCCAGTCGCCGGGCGGTGGCTCGGGTGCGGCGTCGGGCAAGGCGTCGGAGTCGGCCTCCGAGTCGGCGTCCGGGTCGGCCTCCGAGTCGGCGTCCGGGTCGGCGTCGGCGTCGCCGGGCGGCGGCGAGACCCCCGACCCGTCGGGCGGCCTGTCGGCCGATGAGCGCGCGGCCGCGGGGCTGTGCAGCTGAGGCCCTGACCGCTCAGCTCGGGTCGGTCGCTGCCGATGGCCTCCCGTGTGGGAGCCGTGATGGTCGAGGTCGCCGGGCTGCACGTCCGGTTCGGCACCGTCGACGCGGTGGCCGGCGTCGACCTGCAGGTCGAGGCGGGACAGGCACTGGCCCTGCTGGGGCGCAACGGCGCGGGCAAGTCGACGACCATGCGGGTGCTGGCGGGCGTCGTACCGCCGACCTCGGGGCGGGCCGTGGTCGCCGGTTCCGAGGTGGCGCACGCACCGCTGCAGGCGAAGCGGGCGGTCGGGTACTGCCCGGACGTCGGAGGCCTGGTGCCGCGCGCGACGCCGTGGGAGCACCTGCAGCTGAGCGCGCGGCTGCGCCGACTCGACGACTGGGAGCAGCGGGCGCGCGCGCTGCTGGAGCAGTTCGACCTCGGTGACGTCGCGCACCGGGTGACCGCCGGGTTCAGCCACGGCATGGGCCGCCGGCTCAGCGTCGTGCTCGCCGCCCTGCACGAGCCCGAGGTGTTGCTGCTCGACGAGCCGTTCGACGGCGTCGACCCGCTCGGGGTGGAGGCCACCTTCGCCGTCGTCGAGGACGCCCGGGCCCGCGGCGCCGCCGTCCTCGTGTCCACGCACCTGCGCGACCTCGCGGTCGAGGTCTGCGGCGAGGTCGCGGTGCTGCGCGGCGGCGTGCGGGTCGCCACCGTCAGCGCCGAGGACATGGCCGGGGACGAGGGAGCCCGTGCCTACCGCGCGCTCCTGGCCTGAGCCTGAGCTCTCCCGGGCGCTGGCCGACGTCCGGCACCTGCTGTGGTTCCGCCGCGCGACGGTACGACGACCACGGGCCGCCGCCCTCGCCCTGGCCGGCCTCGGCCTGGTCACCGTGGCAGCGGTGGTCCTGCCGGCTCTCCTCGCTCCCGGCGATGACCTCGGCCGCCTCCTCCGACCGGGCCTGGTCGCGCTCGTCCTGGTCGCCGTGAGCGGAGCGGTCGCCGGCGGGGGCGGCCGCGAGCTGCTCGCCCGCGACCCGGCGTCGGTGTTCCCGGTCAGCCCGGTGACCGACCACCTGGGTGCGCTGCTGCTCGCCCCGCTCAGCGCGGGCTGGCTGATCCAGGCCTGGGGCCTGCTCGGCCTGGTGGCCGCGGTCGCCGGGCCGGGCGCCGTACCGGTCGCGCTCGCCTGGCTGGTCGCCGCGACCGCGCTGGCGCAGGCGGTCGGCTGGGCCGGGGAGTACCTGCGCCGGCGTGGGGTCCTCGCCTGGTTCGCGGTGCCGCTCGCCGGCCTCGGGGTGCTCCCGGCGGCGCTGGTCGCCGACGCGGTCCAGCACGGCGGCCCGGCCGCGCAGGCGCTGGCCGTCGTGGCGCTGCTCGCCGCGACGGTCCTGCTGGTGGCCGCCGGTGCCGTCCTCGCCGTGGTCACCGCCCGCCGGGTGCCGCGCGACGAGACCCGTCGCGAGGGCGCGACGTACGCGCCGCGACCCCTGCCCGCGTCCGACCTCGCCCTGCTGCGGCGTACCGACCGCGCCTCGGTCTGGCGCAGCGTCCCGCTCCGGCGGGGCACCGTCCTGCTCGCCCTCGCGCCGGGCACGGTGGCGCTCGCCGGCGGCCTCGCCTGGTCGAACCTGGTGCTGCTGCCCGGCCTGGTCGCGTCCGGCTGCGTGCTGCTGTTCGGCGTCAACCTGTGGTGCCTCGACGGCCGCGGGCTGCTGTGGCGCGAGTCCCTGCCCGTCTCCCCGTGCACGGTCCTGCTCGCCCGGGCGCTGGTGCTGGCGGAGGTCCTCCTCGGCGCCGGTACGGCGACCCTGGCCCTCGGCGCGCTCCGGGCCGGCCGTCCCACCGCCGCCGAGGCGCTGGCCGTCGTGCTGGCCCTGCTCGTCGTCGTCGCCCAGTCGCTCTCCGCCGCGCTGCGCTGGTCCCTCGCGCACCCGTACGCCGTCGACCTCCGCTCCGCCCGCGCCACGCCCGCACCGCCGCTCGCGATGGTCGGCTACTCGCTGCGGCTCTCCGTCGCCACGACCCTGTCCGGCCTGCTGCTCGCCGGGTTCGCGCGCGTCGGCCGGGCCGACCTGGTCGGCCTCACCGCGGCTCTTCTGGTGGCCTTCTCAGCGGTCCGGATCGGCCGGGCCGCCCATCGCTGGTCGGACCCGGTACGGCGTGCGGCGGTGGTCGCGGTCGTGTCGGCCTAGGCCCCGCCCGACCCGTCGGCCACGAGAGCCGCGCCGCCGAGGTAGCCCGCGAGCAGCGCACGGGCGACAGCCCGCAGGTCGGCGTCGGTGGGCAGGAAGGTCGCCGTGTGCAGGGACGTGTCGGTCTCGCTGCCGACGAACATCATGGTGGCCGGCATCCGCTCGGAGAAGAACGAGAAGTCGTCGGCGCCCAGTGAGCGCAGGTCGGTCGAGACCGGCATGCCCTGGCCGGCGAGCCGGGTGGCGACCAGCTCGACCAGGCGGGGATCGTTCTCGAGGACCGGTTCACCCACGGTGATCCGGACGACGGCCTCGCAGTCGTGGGCACGCGCGATGTTCTCCGACACCGCGACGATCCGCTCGTGCAGCAGCGCGCGGGTCTCGGAGGAGAGGGCGCGGATGGTGCCGGTCGCGCGGGCGACGTCGGGCACGACGTTGGCCGCCTGCCCGGCCTGGAAGGACGAGACGCCGACGACGGCCGAGCGCATCGGGTCGACCGACCGGCTGACCACGCTCTGCAGGGCGACCACGATCTCGGCGAGCGCCAGCAGCGGGTCGTCGGCGAGGTGGGGGTAGGCGGCGTGGCCGGACTCGCCGGTCACCACGATCTCGAACTCGTCGGACGAGGCGTTGACGCCGCCGGGCACGCAGGCCACCACTCCGGCGGGGAGCGCCGGCTGCAGGTGGGCGCCGATCATCACGGCGCACTCCTCCGTGTCGAGGATGCCGTGCTCGGCGATGTCCTTGGCGCCCGAGGGGTAGGTCTCCTCGCGCGGCTGGAGGACGGCGAGCAGGGGCACGGGAGCGCCGTACTCCTCGACCGTCAGGGCGACCGCGACGAGTGCCGCGAGGTGCACGTCGTGGCCGCAGGCATGCATGACACCCGGGTTCTGCGAGCTCCACGGCACGCCGGTGCGCTCGACGACGGGCAGCGCGTCCATCTCGCCGCGGACCCCGACGCACGGACCGGGACCGCCGATGCGCAGCACCGCTCCGGTCTCGGCCACCTTGACCGGGGTGCCGGCCGGCAGCGCGCGAAGGACGAGGTCGCGGGTGAGGGACTCGTCGCCGGAGAGGTCCGGCTGCCGGTGCAGGGCGCGGCGCAGCTCGGCAGCCTGGGCCAGGTGGCCGTCGAGGACGGCCCAGACGTCAGCCACGACGGCCTCCGTAGACGCGCTCGGCGTTGTCGCGGCCCACGAGCGTCGCCACGCGGACGGCGTCCGCGAGCGACCACTCGCCGGCGTCGACCCAGCGCGCGAGCACCTCGGTCATCCCGCGCCGCCAGAGCACGGCACCGAGCAGGTGCAGCTCGGAGGGCCCCCAGGCGTCGGAGGAGTAGAGGACCTTGCCGAACGGCGCGAGCTCGAGCGCCTCGGCCAGCACGGCCGGGGAGGCGGCGCCGGTGTAGTTGACCGCCAGTCCCACGTCGAGGTGGACGTGCGGGAACGCCTGGGCGAGGAAGCCGGCCTGCCGGTGGTAGGGGTAGCAGTGCAGCAGCATCACGTCGGTGCCGGCCGGCTCGACCAGCCGCAGCCAGTCGGCGAGCAGCAGCGGGTCGCAGCGGCGCAGGTCGAGGTCGGGGTCGCCGAAGCCGGCGTGCAGCTGGAGCGGCAGGCCGGTGTCGACGGCGTGCCACAGCAGCATCCGCAGCAGGACCGGGTGGTCGACGCGGGGCACGACCGTCTCGTCCTCGAGGGCCGCGAGCCAGTGCGAGGCCGCCTCACGGACCTCCTCGGGGGTGGGCCGGGCGGGGTCGAACTCGAAGCCGTGCCGGTAGGCGATGACCGACTTGAGGCCCGCAGCGCGGGGGGTGGCGCTCGCCAGCGCCGTCAGGAAGCGTTCCTCGAGTCCCGCCGCGTCGCCGTCGCGGGCGACCGACTCGAGCACGGTTTCCAACCGGACGATCTCCTCGACCGACGCAGCGGGGACCCGCTTGCCGAAGCCGTCGAGGCTCACCAGGGCCTCGCCGCGGAAGCCGGTGTCGACCAGCCAGCGGTCGACCCCGGCGGCGCCGAGCAGGCGGCGGTCGACCTCCTCGGTGGGGAGCGCGGTCCGGGCGGCGACGTACTGCTCGATCGGGGCGTGCGGGTCGAGGTCGAGCAGCGGCGCGCAGTGCCGCCGTACGGCGAACGCGACCTGGCTGTCGAACGGCGAGGTGCCGGCCGCGGCGGGGCGGTCCGACTCGGTGAGCAGGTCGCCGAGCTCGGTCAGGCCGATCGGTGCGGCGAGCGAGGAATGGACGTGGTGGTCGACCAGCCGGAGGTCGGCCAGGGCCTCCGTCAGGGCGGCGCGGGACTCAGTAGACATCGGCGAACCTCGCGCAGCGCTCGACCTCGGACAGCTCGGCCACGGCAGCGAGCTCGGCCCGCTTGACCGAGACGTGGGTGTCGAGGAGGGCGGGGTCGAACCAGCCGGTGACGACCTCGTCGGCGGTCAGCTCGTCGAGCGCGGCCGCCAGGTCCTTCGGGAGCAGCGGCACGCCCGCGAGCTCGTCCTCGGTCACCGACTCCGGCCAGATGGTGGGCTCGGCGAGGTCGCCCGTGATCCCGGCCAGGCCGGCGCGCACGAGCAGGCCGAGGGTGAGCCAGGGGTTGGCGGTGGCGTCGGCGGCGCGGAACTCCAGGTTGTACTGGCGCGCAGGATCGCCGCCACCGGCCGTGCTGGTGGGGCAGATGCGCAGCAGGGCCTCACGGTTGCGCTCGGCGAGGAAGACGCCGCCGGCGCTCCAGCGGTGCGGGGTCAACCGCAGGTACGAGACGGGGCTGGGCGCGGTGAACGCCAGCAGCGCCTGCGCGTGGGCCAGGATGCCCGCGGCGAAGCGCCGGCCGACCGCGCTCAGGCCCGCGGGGGCGCTCGGGTCGTGGAGCGCGGGGGTGCCGTCCGCGGTGCGCAGCGAGAGGTGGACGTGGACGCCGTTGCCGCTGCCGTCGGGATGGGTGAGCGGGGCGAAGGTGACACCGCGGCCGTGGCGGCGCGCCAGGTCGCGGACCAGCTCCTTGAGCAGGACGGCACGGTCCGCGGCGACCAGGCCGGGTGCGGGCTCGAGGGTGACCTCGAACTGGTCTGCGCCGTACTCCGGGAGCCAGTTCTCCGGCTGCAGGCCGGTCGCCTCGAGCAACGCGACCAGCTCGGAGCCGAAGGGCTCGATGCTGCGGTGGCGTGCGAAGGAGAACGGCGCGGTCGCGGGGAGGCCGTCGACCATGAACTCGTGCTCGAACGAGGCAGTGACCTCGAGCCCGGTCGCCGCACGCAGGTCGTCGAGCGCCTGTCGGGCGAACGTGCGCGGGCAGCAGGCCCAGGGTGAGCCGTCGGGCTCGGTCTGGTCGGCGAGGACCAGGGAGACCGCGGGGTCCTCGCCGCGGGCGGGGATCTCGATCCGGGTCGAGGCGTCCGGCATCAGCCGGAGGTCGCCTGTCGAGCCGAAGACGTTCGGGGCGATGGTGCCGAACGCCGTGATCGCGAGGTCGGCGGGGACCCAGCCGACGCCGCGCTGGAGGACGGAGTCCGCGGCGGCCGCGGGCACCGAGCGTCCGCGCAGCTGGCCGGCGAGGTCGCTGGTCGCGACGAAGAGCGTCTGGTCGGGGGTCATCGTCCACCTTCTCGGTCGGGAGCAGGTACGTCCGCGCACCGGCTAGCACGATTGGTACACGTGTTACAGGATCCGGTCAAGAGAGAGATTCTGCAATGGGTATTACGAATCTGTGCTTGCTCCCGATCATCTCACCCCACCTCGGATCGATTGGCACTGTCGTTACAGAAAGTTCCTCAAAGGGTATTGCCGTAAGAAACGTTTCAGCCTACGGTGATCCGGGTCTCACCATTCCCGAAGGAGTTCCCCGATGAGCAAGCGCATCCGGTTCCGCAACCTGGCGGAGGCCGAGCGACTGGCCAAGCGGCGCCTGCCGCGGGCGGTCTGGCTGGCGGTCAAGGCCGGCAACGAGCAGGGCTGGACACTCGACGAGAACATCCGGGCGTACGACGAGCTCGGCTTCTCGCCCACCGTCTTCGACCGCCCGACCAGCATCGACACGGCGACCTCACTGCTCGGGCTCGACATCGACTTCCCCGTCGTCATCTCCCCGGTGGGTGCACAGGCGATCCACCCCGACGGCGAGATCGGCGTCGCCCGCGCCGCCGCGCGGGCTGGGACCGCCGTCGGCCTCAGCTCCTGGGCCTCCGACCCCGTCACCGAGGTCGCCCGCGCCAACGACAAGACGATCTTCCAGCTCTACTGGGTCGGCACCAAGGCCGAGATCGAGGCGCGCGTCGAGGCGGCCCGCGCCGCCGGCGCCAAGGCGCTCATCGTGACCCTCGACTGGTCGCACACCCCCCGTCGGGACTGGGGTGTGCCACCCGCGCCGCCCAGCGACATGCGACTGCGGACCATGGCCGAGCTCGCCCCGGAGGCGTTGTCGCGCCCGCTGTGGTTCGGCAGCTACCTGCGCCGCGGCCGGATCCCCGACCTCAAGGTGCCCAACCTCTTCGAGCTGGACGGGTCGACGCCGTACTTCGGCGCCGCGTGGTCCCGCTTCGAGGAGACCCCCGCCCCGACCTGGGACGACGTGAAGTGGCTTCGCGAGCTGTGGGGCGGACCGTTCATGGTCAAGGGCATCAACACGATCAAGGACGCCAAGCTGTGCGTCGACCTGGGAGCCGACGCCATCGGCGTCTCCAACCACGGCGGCAACAACATCGACGGCAGCCCCTCGCCGCTGCGCTACCTGCCGAGCATCGTCGACGCGGTCGGCGACCAGGTCGAGGTCACCCTCGACGGCGGCATCCGGCGCGGCTCGGACGTCGTCAAGGCGCTGGCGCTCGGTGCCCGCGCGGTCTTCGTCGGCCGGGCCTTCCTCTACGGACTCGCGGTCAACGGCGAGGACGGCGTCCACGAGGTCCTGCAGATCCTGCGCAGCGGCATCCGCGAGACCATGTTCGGCATCGGGCGCAGCTCGATCTCCGAGCTGAGCCGCGAGGACCTGATGGTGCTCAACCCGCACTTCTTCGTCCCGCCGGCGAGCTGACCCGCCGCGCGCAGAGGAACGGAGAGAGCAGATGGCACGCATCATCATCGTCGGAGCCGGCAGCGCCGGCTGCGTCGTCGCCGCTCGGCTGAGCGAGGAGCACGAGGTCGTGCTGCTCGAGGCCGGCCCCGACTGGCAGGGCACCGACACCGGCACCCGACTCGCCTCGGCGAACTGGATGGACGCGATGGTCTCGCCCGAGGCCTTCGACCCGGGGCTGGTGGCCACCCGCCTCTCCGGCGACGCTCCGCGGCAGTACCACCGCGGGCGCGGCGTCGGCGGCTCCTCGTCGGTCAACGCGATGCTGGCCCTGCCCGGCCTGCCGCGCGACTACGACCGCTGGGCCGAGCACCACGGCCTCGACGAGTGGTCGTGGGCGGCGGTCGCGCCGACCTTCGAGCGGCTCGCCCGGGACCTGGTCGCCACCCCGGCTGAGGCCTACACACCGATGGACCGCGCGCTGGTAGGCGCCGCCGCCGCGCTCGGCCTCAGCACCGGCGTCGACACCCTGACCCCGGAGGACGGGGGCGGCACCCTGTGGCGCAACGCCGACGCGCTCGGCCGGCGCTCCAGCGCCGAGGTCTACCTGCGCCCCGCGCTCGAGCGCGGCACCGTCGAGCTCCGCACCGGGAGCCGGGTCGACCGGCTGCTGCGCGAGGGCGATGTCGTCGTGGGCGTCCTGCTGGTCGACGGCACCCCGCTGTACGCCGACCAGGTGGTCCTGGCGGCCGGCGCGATCGAGACCCCCGCGGTCCTGCTGCGCAGCGGCTGCGACCGGCCGGGTGTCGGCAAGGGCCTGCAGGACCACCCGGCGGCCTCGATCCTGCTGGCACTGCGGCCCGAGGCACGCGAGGTGCGGGCGGGGCAGCCGTGCATCAACGCGGTCGTCCGCACGTCGTCCAGCATCGAACAGGGCGACATCCACGTGCTGCCCATGCAGGGCGCGCTCTCGGAGAGCACGCCTGCCCACCACGCGGTGGTGATGGCCGCCGTGATGACAGTGACCTCCACCGGCGAGGTCCGGCTGGACCCGGACGACCCGACCGGTCCGCCGGTCGTCGCCGAGCGGATGCTCACCACGGACCGCGACCGACAGGTCATGCGTGAGGCGGTCGACGTCGCCCGGCGACTGCTGAGGACCGCGCCCTTCGACGAGATCGTCGAGGAGGCGTTCATCGACGCGGCCGGTACGCCGGTCTCGGCGCTCGACGACCCGGATGCGTACGACGCCTGGCTGACCTCGTCGATCGGCGACTACTTCCACGCCGTCGGCACCGCCCGGATGGGCCGTGCCGACGATCCCGGCGCCGTCGTCGACCAGCGCGGCCGGGTGCACGGCCTGGCCGGGGTCCGGGTGATCGACTGCTCGGTCATCCCCGAGGTCCCCGCTGCCAACACCCACCTGCCCGTCGTGATGGTGGCCGAGCGGCTCAGCGCCGCCCTGCTCGCCGACCTCGCCTCGAACCCCTCCGAAGGAGCCGACCGTGTCCACCATGTCTGAGCCCGCCATCGACCAGGCCGCGAGTTGGAGGCGGTCCGAGGCCGTCGTCCCGCGAGGTGTCTCGTCGGGCCACCGGGTCGGCTGGAAGCAGGTCTTCGTCCGCACCCAGGGCGCCTACGTCTGGGACCAGGAGGGTCGACAGTACGTCGACTACCTCAACGCCTGGGGCCCGATCGTGCTCGGTCACAGCGACCGGCGCGTCAACGAGGCGGTCCTCGCCGCCGCCAACACCTGCGACCTCACGGGTGTCGGCCCGCAGGCCGGCGAGGCCGAGCTGGCCGAGCGGATCTGTGCCGTGATGCCCTCGGCCGACAAGGTCGCCTTCTGCACCTCCGGCACCGACGCGACCATGCACGCGGTGCACGTGGCCCGGGCCGCTACCGGCCGGCTCAAGGTCCTCAAGTTCCACGGGTCCTACCACGGCTGGAACGACCACGTGGCCGTCGGCAGCTCCCGCAAGGACCTCACCGACACCTCGGCGCTCAACACCCCCAACGGCGGCGGCCTGCACCCCGCGGTGGTCGCCGACGTCGTTGTCGTCGAGTGGAACGACGCCGCCGGCCTGCGATCCGCCTTCGAGCAGTACGGCGACCAGCTGGCCGCAGCGTTCACCGAGGGCTACGTGCACAGCTTCGGCTGTGTCCCGGCCGCGCCCGGGTTCCTCGAGCTGCTCCGCGAACTGTGCACGCAGCACGGCGTCGTGATGGTCATGGACGAGGTCAAGACCGGCTTCCGCGCGGCGATCGGCGGCTACCAGTCGATCTGCGGCGTGACGCCGGACCTCACCGCGTTCGGCAAGGCGGTCGCCAACGGCTACTCGCTGGCCGGCCTGGCCGGGATCGACGCCCTGATGGGACATCTCGGTGCCTACAGCAGGACCGAGGCGACGATCGACGGGACGTACAACGCGTCGCCGTACGCACTCGCCGCGGCCAACACGACGATGCGGATCATGGAGAGCGACGACATCTTCACCACGCTCTACGCACGTGGTGAGCAGATGCGGGCCGGCATCGCCGACGCCATCGCCGAGACCGGTGCCCCCGCCACTGTCGCGGGCCTCGGCTCGGAGTGGTGCGTCTACTTCCGGCCCGAGCTCCCCACCAACTTCCGCGAGGCGATGCAGTCCGACGCGGAGATGTACGGGCGTTACCACGCCTCCCTGCTCGCCCAGGGCGTCCTCGAGCCGGCGTTCCCGACCGGGGACCGCCGGCTCAACGCGGCCACCACCGAGGCCGACGTCGCCACCACCATCGAGTGCGTCCGGGTCGCACTGCGGGCCGCCGTCTCCTAGGCCGCGCCCTCCTCCACCACCACTCCGACCCCACCTCCTTCGACCCTAGGTAGGACCCATGCTTGGTTTCGCGCGCCCTTTTTCGGGCCGGATCGCCCTGTCGGCACTGTCCGTCGGCACCCTCGTCCTGACCGCCGCCTGCTCGGGCGGCTCTGACGCCGCGGACGGCGGCGACCAGCTCGTCGTCGGCTTCGCCCTCAGCCAGAGCGGCAACATGGCGCCGTTCGACGTCGAGCCCGGCAACGCCGCGCTGCTCCGGATCAAGGAGATCAACGCCGACGGTGGCATCGACGGGAAGAAGATCAAGGTGGTCAGCAAGGACGTCCGCTCCGACCCCGACACCGTCGGTACGGCGGCCACCGAGCTGATCGCGGAGGGCATCGACCTCCTCGTCACCCCCTGCGACTTCGACCTCAGCGCCCCGGGCGCCTCCGTCGCGCAGGCCTCGGAGATCCCCTCGGTCTCCATCTGCGCGGGCGACCCGAAGATGGCCGACACCACCACCCTCGGCGACTACGTGTTCTCGGCCAACGCGGGCAGCGACGTCGAGGGCGCCTCGGGCGCTGCCTGGGCCTACGAGAAGGGCTGGCGCTCGGCGTACGTCCTGCAGGACGAGAGCATCGAGTACACCAAGTCCGCCGGGCGCTACTTCACCGCGAAGTTCGAGGAGCTCGGCGGCAAGATCGTCGGCGACGACGCCTTCCCCGGTGGTGACAACGTCAACATCAGCAGCCAGGCCAGCCGGCTCAAGGGCCTGGCCCAGCAGCCCGACTTCGTCTACGTCGCCAGCTGGAACCCCGGCGGCGCCACCGCGATCCGGCAGCTGCGCGAGGCCGGCGTGACCATCCCGGTCGTCGGTCCCGCGGCACTCGACGGCCAGGTGCTGCTCGACGTCGTCGGGGACAAGGCCAGCGACATCTACTACACCGGCTTCGCCTGCTACGTGTACTGCACCGGCGCCGACTCGGCGGACCTCGACACCTTCGTCAAGGACTACCAGGCCGAGTACAAGTCCGAGCCGGCCTCGAGCTATGCGCTCCTCGGCTACAACATGGTGTCCGCGATCGCCGACGCCGCGGGCAGGGCGAAGTCCTTCTCCGGCGCCGACCTCAAGGCGGCGCTCGAGGGCGACGGGTCGGTGACGACGCCGATCGGCGACGTCGCGTACTTCTCGAAGACCTGCCACAAGATCATCGACATGCCGATGACGGTGGTCCAGGTCGCCGACGGCGCGATGACCTTCGCCGGGCAGCAGCGGGTCGACTCCATCCCGAACGTCGACGACGGCAACTCCTGCGCGTCATGACCACCGCCACCGAGCTCTCCCGTCGGTCATCCGTGCTGCGGATGGCCGACGGGGGGATCCACTTCGACGGCCTCAAGGCCGTCGACGGGGTCTCCATCGAGGTCCGCAGCGGCGAGGTCCTCGGCCTGATCGGTCCGAACGGGTCGGGCAAGACCAGCACCCTGAACCTCCTGAGCGGCATGCTGCGGGCCACCTCCGGCCGGATCTGGCTCGACGACGAGGACCTGACCCGCCGCTCGATGCGTCAGCGTGCGCGTCGGGGCGTCGTGCGCACCTTCCAGAGCGGCCGGGTCTTCGGCCGCCTCACGGTGCGGGAGAACGTCGAGGTCGCGGCGCTGGGCGCCGGGCTGCGGCGGGGTGCGGCTCGAGAGCTCACCGGCGAGATCCTCGAGGAGCTCTCCCTGGAAGGAGTCGCCGGGGACCGGGCCGAGCAGCTCACCGCCGGCCGGGTGCGCACCACGGCGATCGCGCGGGCACTGGCGGCCCGGCCACGGTTCCTGCTCCTCGATGAGCCGGCCGCCGGACAGAACGAGACCGAGGCCGTCGAGCTGATCACCGCGATCCGCGGCTTCGCACAGCGGCGCGAGTGCGGCGTACTGCTCGTCGAGCACGACATGTCCGTGGTGATGGGCACCTGCGACCGCCTCCACGTCCTCGACAGCGGCCGGACGGTGATCGAGGGCGAGCCCGCGGCCGTCCGCTCCGATCCCCAGGTCATCGAGATCTACTTCGGAAAGCGACACTGACATGGTCCTGCGCATCGAGGACGTCCACCTCCAGTACGGCTCGTCGGTGCGAGCCGTCCAGGGCTGCTCGCTGGAGGTCGGTGAGGGTGAGCTGGTCTCGCTGATCGGCCAGAACGGCGCCGGCAAGAGCACCCTGGTCAAGGCTGTCATGGGCGAGGTGCCCGTGGCGTCGGGCTCGATCACCGTCGACGGTACGTCGGTCGCGAGCAGGTCCTACTCGACGATCCGGGCGGGCGTGTCGCACGTCCCGGAGAGCCGGGGCATCTTCGCGAGCCTCACCGTGGGGGAGAACCTCCGCCTCGGCGCGGTGACCCGCAAGGACAGGGCGCAGGTCGCCGCCGACATCGAGCGCGAGCTCGAGCGCTTCCCGATCCTGCGCACCTACTGGAACCGGGGTGCGAGCCTGCTCTCCGGCGGGGAGCAGCAACAGCTCGCGATCGCGCGCGCGCTGCTCCTCAACCCCCGGATCCTGCTGCTCGACGAGCCGACCCTGGGCCTGGCGCCCATCGTGGTCGACCTGATCTTCGACGTCGTCGTGGCCCTGCGCGAGCAGGGCATGACGATCCTGCTCGTCGAGCAGAACGCCGTCCGCTCGCTCGAGGTCTCCGACCGCTCCTACGTGCTCCAGGCGCCCGGGCGGGTGCTGGGCAGCGGGACCGCGGCCGAGCTCGGTCGCATGCCGGCCGTCGTGGAGTACCTCGGCTTCTCTCCTGCTGAAGTGGGTGTCACCCGATGATCCTGGAGTTCCTGATCAACGCGGTCGGGCTCGGCGCGCTCTACGCCCTGCTGACGATCGGCGTCGCGCTGCTGTTCGGCGTCCTCGGCCTGATGAACTTCGCCTACGGCGAGCTCATCCTCGCCGGCGCCTTCGCGATGTACCTGTTCCGCGACCAGCCGTGGCCGGTGGCGCTGCTGATGGCGGTCGTGTTCGCCGTCGTGGTGGCCCTGGTGAGCGAGCGACTCGCCTTCCACCCGCTGCGCAATGCCGACCCGGTGACGTTGATGATCGCGTCGTTCGCGGTGAGCCTCGCGCTGCAGAGCCTGGCCCGGATGACCGTGCTGCCCCGCACCAAGGGCGTCCCGCCGGAGCCCTTCCTCTCGCACCGGGTCAGCCTGCTCGGTGCAGACGTGAGCGTGCTCGACCTGGTGACCCTCGGCCTGTGCGGCGTGATGCTGCTTTTCGTGGCGTGGCTGATGGGCCGTACGACGCTGGGCATCCAGCTCCGGGCCGCGGCCGAGGACTTCCGCATGGCTGCGAGCCTGGGGGTGAAGGCCAACCTGGTCATCCCGGCGGCCTTCGTCATCGTCGGTGTGCTCTCGGCGATCGGCGGCGCGGTGCTCGTGGCCCGGCAGGGCTCGGTCGGCGCCGACATGGGCCTGCAGCCGATGCTGATCGGCGTCGTGGGCGCGGTGCTCGGCGGGATGAGCAGCCTCAAGGGCGCCGCCCTCGGCGGCTTCCTCCTCGGCGCGGCGACGGCCCTGCTGGAGTCGCTGCTGCCGACCGACCTGATCGCGTTCCGCGACGCCTTCCTCTTCTCGGCGCTCATCGCGGTGCTCGTCGTCCGGCCCCAGGGCCTCCTCTCCGGTGCGAAGGTGCGTGTCTCGTGAAGAATCGGAACCGGCTCCTCGATGCGGTGCAGACCCCCGCGATCCTCGTCGGCCTCGTCCTGCTCGCCGCGCTCGTGGGCGTCACCGGCGACGTCACGACCGCGCGGGTGGCGACGCTCGCCCTGGTGTCGGTCGTCTTCGTGGTCGGCCTGTCGGTGTTCTCCGGCAACTCGGGGGTGATGTCCTTCGGGCACGTCATGTTCATGGCGGCCGGCGCCTACACCACGGCGTACCTCACCATCCCGGTGCCGCTGAAGAAGACCCTGTTCTCCGACCTGCCGGGCGCGCTGTCCTGGCTGGGCGAGGTGCACACCAGCTTCCCCGTGGCCCTCGTCGCGGGCGGACTGGTGGCGGCCGTCGTCGGTGTGGTGACCGCGCCGGTGGTGGCGCGGCTGAGCGGCCTGCAGTCCGGCATCGCGACCCTCGCCATGCTGCTCATCACCTACAACGTCCTCAACAGCTGGACCGAGGTGACCCGCGGGTCGTCGAGCATGATCGGCATCCCTCGCGGTACGACGACGTGGTGGGCGTTCGGCGTTGCGGCCCTCGCCGTCGTGGTCGCCTGGGCGTACCGGTGCTCGCGCAGCGGCCTGCAGCTTCGTGCCTCCCGCGAGGACTTCTGGGCCGCGGAGGCCTCCGGTATCGCCGTCGGCCGCCACCGGGCGACCGCGTGGGTCCTCAGCGCGCTGGTCTGCGGACTCGCCGGCGCCCTGTACGCCGGATTCCTCACCTCGTTCAACGTCAACGGGTTCTTCCTGACCGCGACCTTCTCGTTCGTCGTGATGATCGTGCTCGGCGGCTACCTGTCCCTCAGCGGCGCGGTGGTCGGGACGCTGGCGGTCAGCGTGTTGCAGGAGGTGCTGCGCCGGTTCCAGGACGGACGGTTCACGGGCGGCTCCGAGCTCCCCGCCGGTGTGGCCGACCTGATCGTGGCGGCCGTGCTGCTCGCCGTGCTCGTCAAGGCGCCGTACGGCCTGATGGGCGTGCGTGAGCTGCGGCTGCCCCGGCGCCGGGCGCGGGCCGAGGCACCGGTCGAGGCGCGCACGGAGGAGCCGGTCGGCGTCTAAGCCCGGGTCGGGTGGGTGAGGGTGACCCATGGGTCACCCTCACCCACCCGACTCTGCTCTCATGACCGCCATGGGCGTTGCGGACCTGCTGCTCGCGGGCGTGGACAGGGGTGCCGACCTCGACGCCGCCGTGGACGCCGCCGACGCGGCGACCCACCGACCGAGCAGATGGTCGAGGTCGCGATCCGGCTCACCGTGGACGCCGACGCGGCCGGCAGGCTGACCGACCCGGCGGGGCCGGGTCTCGATGTGCTCGACGGTGTCGCCCGGCTGTACCGGCGGCGGGTGAACGGCCATCCGGACGGCGATGCGCTCGCAGCGTGGGACGTCATGAACGCGATCCTCGACATCGCTCCGCACCGCGCGCCGCAGTGGGTGGTCGTGCTCTGCCTGCTCGCCGTCTCCGAGCTGCTCGATGAGCTCGTCCACTCCGCCCACGGGTGGGTGCGTGGCTGCGGTTCAACTACCGGATTTGTCGTGTCTGGGCCATGGTGACTACAAAATCGGTAGTTGAACCGCCCGACGACCCGGCAGGAGGACCGGCGTACGGGGGCGCGGGTCTAGTCGGCGGGCTGCTCCTCGAGCACCTCGAGCCGCTTCACGCCGGTCTCGCCGAGCTCGGCCGCCACCGCGGCGACGATGCTCTCCGTGACCGCCATCGAGGCGACCAGCGAGTCGAACGGCGAGGCCGAGTCGACCCGCGCCGGCAGCACGACGCGCGCGACCTTCGCGATCGGGGAGAGCCAGTTGTCGGTCATCAGGCACACGGTGGCGCCGCGGGCGGCCATCCGCTCCGCCAGTCCGAGGTTCTGCTCGGTGTAGCGGCGGTAGTCGTAGATGACGAACACGGTGCCCGGGCCGGCATCGGCGACCGTCGTACGGCGGTCGAGGTCGTCGAGGCCGACATGGTGCACGCCCGGGCGGAGCAGCCGGAGGTGGGCGACGAGGTACTCGGAGACCGAGCTGCTGAACCGGCCACCGGCGACCCGGACGTCGCGCGCGGGGTCGCACAGGAGCTTGACCAGCTTGGCGAACTCGGACTCGGGCAGCTCGTCGTACGACGCCGCGAGCATGGCCAGGAAGGCCTCGCGGGTCTCGGTCAGCACGCCGGCCCCGGAGGTGCCGCCCTTCTCGGGGTACTGCTTCAGCGGCGAGCCGAGCTCGCCGTTGAGCTCGTGGACCAGGGCGCGCTGGAAGGCCGGGAAGCCCGGGAAGCCGAGCCGGGTCACGAAGCGGACCACCGTCGGCGGGCTGACGGAGGCGGCCGTCGCGAGGTCGACCACCGTGGTCAGGCCCGCGGTGGGGTACTGCGCGAGGAGCGCCCGGCCGACCTTCCGCTCGCTGTTGCTGAGCTCGTCGAGCGTCGCCATCAGCAGCTTGCGCACCGACGCGTGCCCACCCGGGATGTCCGTCACCGGGCGAACCTATCAACGCGATCGGCCCCGGACGGAGCGATCATCCCCAGAACCGATCGGTCAGGTCGACCTCGCGCGGGTCCTGCATGTGCGGGTACTCGTGCGCCGCGGCGGGCACGAAGGTCTCCTTGATCGAGCGCGGGCTGGTCCAGCGCAGCAGGTTCGTCGCCGCACCTGCCTTGTCGTTGGTGCCCGAGGCGCGAGCGCCGCCGAACGGCTGCTGGCCGACGACCGCGCCGGTGGGCTTGTCGTTGACGTAGAAGTTGCCCGCCGCGAACCGCAGCCGCTCGGAGAGGCGGTGCACCACCGTGCGATCGGTGGCGAAGACCGCGCCGGTGAGGGCGTACGGCGACGTGGCGTCCACCAGGTCGGCGATCGCGTCGACGGCGCCGGGAACGCTGTCGTCGTACACGTGGACAGCGAGGATCGGGCCGAAGTACTCCGTCGCCAGCGCCGGGTGCTCGGGGTCGTCGACACGCAGCACGGTCGGGCGGACGAACCAGCCTCGGCTGTCGTCGTAGGTGCCGCCGGCGACGACCTCGACCGACGGATCGGCCCGGGCCTCGTCGAGGACGGCGCGGTGCTTGGCGAACGCGCGCTCGTCGATCACCGCGCCGATGAAGTTGCGGTGGTCGCGGACGTCGCCCATCGGCAGGGAGTCGACGACCGTGGCGAGCTCCTCGCGCAGGTCGTCCCACAGGCTGGAGGGGACGTAGGCCCGTGAGGCGGCCGAGCACTTCTGACCCTGGTACTCGAAGGCACCGCGCACGAGCGCGGTGCGGAGTGCGACCGGGTCGGCGTCCGGCGCCGCGAGCACGAAGTCCTTGCCGCCGGTCTCGCCGACCAGGCGCGGGTAGGAGGCGTAGGCATCGACCCGTCGGGCCGTCTCGCGCCACAGGTGACGGAAGGTCGCCGTGGACCCGGTGAAGTGGATGCCGGCGAGGTCGGGCTGGTCGAGCACCACCTCGCTGACCGCGAGTCCGTCTCCGGCGACCATGTTGACGACGCCGGCGGGGAGGCCGGCCTCCTGGAGGAGCTCCATCGTGAGCGACGCGGCGAGCTGCTGCGTGGGTGAGGGCTTCCACACGACCGTGTTGCCCATGAGGGCGGGCGCGGTCGGCAGGTTGCCGGCGATGGCGGTGAAGTTGAAGGGTGTGATCGCGTAGACGAATCCCTCGAGCGGGCGGTGGTCCGTGCGGTTCCACACGCCGCGGCTGTTGGCGACGGGCTGCTCGCCCAGGACCAGTCGGCCGAAGTGGGCGTTGAACCGCCAGAAGTCGATCAGCTCGCAGGCGGCGTCGATCTCGGCCTGGTACGACGTCTTCGACTGCCCGAGCATCGTGGCGGCGACCAACCGGGCCCGCCAGGGACCGGCGAGCAGGTCGGCGGCGCGCAGGAACACCGCAGCGCGCTCGTCGTACGGCAGGGCGCGCCAGGCAGGGGCGGCCGCGCGGGCCGCCTCGACGGCGGCCCGGGCGTCGTCCGGTGTCGCGTTGCGGAGCGTGCCGAGGTGCAGCTTGTGGTCGTGGGGGGCGCGGACGTCGATCTCGGCGCCCGCGCCGGCGACGGGCCGGCCGCCGATGACGTGGTGCAGCGTCGCGGTCCGGGTCGCGAGCGTCGCGAGGGCGTCGTTCAGGGCAGTCCGCTCGGGGCTGCCGGGGGCGTAGTCGAGCACCGTCTCGTTGACGGGTGCCGGTACGCGGGTGATCGAGTCCACGGAGTTCCTCCTTCGTAACAGAGATTTCAGAATAGCCTCTTGCTAACCAAAGTGGAATGAATCATTCTGGTGTCATGACGACGACCACTTCGGGGATCTCTGGCCTGACCGCGCGCCACATCGCCCTGACCGAGCAGCACGCGGCGCACAACTACCACCCGCTCCCCGTGGTGCTCGCCGAAGGTGCGGGCGCATGGGTGACCGACGTCGACGGCCGCCGCTACCTCGACTGTCTCGCCGGCTACTCCGCCCTGAACTTCGGCCACGGCAACCCGCGCCTCCTCGCGCGGGCGAAGGCCCAGCTGGATCGGCTCACGCTGACCAGCCGGGCGTTCTTCAACGACCAGCTCGGACCGTTCGCACAGGCGTTGGCCGAGCTCACCGGCAAGGACATGGTGCTGCCGATGAACTCCGGCGCCGAGGCGGTCGAGACGGCCATCAAGGTGAGCCGGAAGTGGGGCTACCAGGTCAAGGGCGTCGCGCCCGGCACGGCGAGGATCGTCACGATGCACGGCAACTTCCACGGCCGGACCACGACCATCGTCAGCTTCTCCGACGACGACGTCGCCACCGCGGACTACGGACCGTTCACGCCCGGCTTCGTCGGCGTGCCGTACGGCGACATCGACGCCGTCGCCGCCGCGATCGACGACTCCACGGTGGCCGTGCTCTTCGAGCCGATCCAGGGTGAGGGCGGCGTGGTCGTGCCGCCCGAGGGCTTCCTGCGCGCGCTGCGCGAGCTGTGCACCGAGCACAACGTGCTGATGGTCGCCGACGAGATCCAGTCGGGGCTGGCCCGCAGCGGCCGCACCTTCGCGTGCGACCACGAGGATGTCGTCCCCGACGTCTACGTTCTGGGCAAGGCCCTCGGCGGCGGGCTCTACCCCGTCTCGGCGATCGCGGCCGACCGCGTGGTGATGGACGTGATCGAGCCGGGCACCCACGGGTCGACCTTCGGCGGCAACCCGCTCGCCGCGGCCATCGGGCACGAGGTGGTCCAGATCCTCGCCACGGGCGAGTTCCAGGAGCGGGCGCGGGTGCTGGGCGCGCGGCTCGAGCAGGGCCTGCGCGAGCTGGTCGGCCGCGGCCTGGTCGAGGTCCGGGTGCGCGGCCTGTGGGCCGGCGTCGACGTCGACCCGGACCTGCTCACCGGGCGCGAGGTCTGCGAGGGCCTGATGCGGCACGGCGTCCTCGCGAAGGACACCCACGGATCGACCGTGCGCTTCGCGCCGCCGCTGGTCGCCGACGAGTCCGACGTCGACCTGCTCGTGGCCACGCTGCGCACGGTGCTGGAGGAAGCGCGCCGATGACCGCCACGCTCGCGGTTCCGGTCCACGACCGGAACCCGCTGGTCGCTGCCCGCAGCCAGCTCGCCGACGCGATCGACCTGCTGGACTACGGACCCGGCATGCTCGACATGCTCGCCACCCCGCGCCGCGAGGTCACCGTGTCGGTGCCCCTGCGCCGCGACGACGGCAGCGTCGAGGTGCTCGTCGGCCACCGCGTGCAGCACAACCTGTCGCGGGGCCCGGCCAAGGGCGGCGTCCGGTTCAGCCCGGACGTCTCGCTGGACGAGGTGCGTGCACTGGCCATGTGGATGACCTGGAAGTGCGCCCTGGTCGCCATCCCGTACGGCGGCGCCAAGGGCGGCGTCGCCTTCGACCCGCGCGCCTACTCGCGCGGCGAGATCCAGCGGGTGACCCGCCGCTACACCAGCGAGATCATGCCGATCCTCGGCCCGACCACGGATATCCCGGCGCCCGACATCGGCACCGACGAGCAGGTGATGTCGTGGATGATGGACACCTACTCGGTCAACCGCGGCCACACCGTCCTCGGTGTCGTCACCGGCAAGCCGGTCGCGCTGGGCGGTTCGCTCGGCCGGGCCAGCGCGACCTCGCGCGGCGTCGTGCACGTGGCCCTCGCGGCCCTCGCCCACCGGGGCATCGCGGTCCGTGGCGCATCTGCTGCCGTGCAGGGCTTCGGCAAGGTCGGACGGGACGCCGCCCTCCTCCTGGCCGAGGCGGGCGCCCGCGTGGTCGCGGTGAGTGACCAGTACGGCGCCGTCCACGACCCCGCGGGTCTCGACGTCCCCGCGCTCGCGCATCACGTGGACGCGACCGGCAGCGTCGTGGACTTCGCCGCCGCCGAGGCGATGGACGTGAGCGACGAGCTGCTGTTCCTCGACGTCGACGTGCTCGTGCCCGCGGCCGTCGAGGCGGTCATCAACGCCGACAACGCCCACCGGGTGCGGGCCCGCGTGATCACCGAGGGAGCGAACGGCCCCACCACCCCGGCCGCCGACGCGGTGCTCGCCGAGGCCGGCGTGCTCCTCGTACCGGACATCCTGGCGAACGCCGGCGGCGTCGTCGTGTCCTACTTCGAATGGGTGCAGGCCAACCAGGCGTACTGGTGGAGCGAGGACGACGTGAACGCGCGCCTCACCGAGCGGATGCAGGCCGCGTGGGAGAGCGTCGTCGCCTACGCCGCCCGCCGCGACATCTCGCTGCGCCGGGCCGCGACGACGCTCGCGGTCGAGACGGTCGCCAACGCGCACCTGGCGCGGGGGCTCTACCCGTAGCGAGGACACCCGCGGACTAGGGTCGGCCGGGTGAGCGAGCAGTCGTTGCGTGTCCTGATCACCGGCGCCGCCTCCGGGCTCGGCGCCGCCCTCGCCCGGGCCTGGGAGGAGCGGGGCGCCGACGTGCTCCGCACCGACCGCGCCGCCGGCGACGGGATCCTTCCGCTCGACATCACCAGTGACGCCGACTGGGCGGCCGCGCGCGAGCACGTCGAGCAGGCCTGGGGCGGGCTCGACGTCCTGGTCAACAACGCGGGCATCGCCGGTGGTGGCCGGCTCGACGTGTCCGGGATCGACGAGTGGCAGCGGCTGGTCGACATCAACCTGCTCGGGGCGGTGCGGGGGACGGCCACCTTCGCCCCGGTCTTCAAGCGGCAGGGGAGTGGGCGGGTCGTCAACGTCGCCTCGCTCGCCGGGCTCGTGCACCCCGCCGGGATGGGCGGCTACAACGCCACCAAGGCCGCGGTCGTCGCGCTGACCGAGACCACCGGGCACGAGCTCGCCGCGCACGGGGTGAGCGCCCACGTCGTGTGCCCGTCGTACTTCCGCACCAACCTGATGGCCGGCGTCGAGGGCCGCGACGCCGCGCTGCAGCAGGTGATGACGAAGCTGGTGGAGGACGCGCCGCTCGGACCCGACGAGATCGCGGCGGCCGTGCTCGACGCGATCGAAGCCGGCACCGAGCTGATCATCCCGGACGACGCCGCGCGGGCGGCCTACCAGCTCAAGCTGACCGACCGTGCGTCGTACGACGCCGTCATGCGCGCCCAGGCCCGCAAGCTCGACGCGGTGGCCGAGTGAGCGACGATTCGCGGCCGGTCCGCGACGAGGACGCCTTCGACGTCGCGGCCGTCGAGGCCTGGCTGGGCCGCGGGCCGATCGCCGAGGTGCGGCAGTTCCCCGGCGGCGCGTCGAACCTGACCTACCTGTTGCGGATGCAGGACGGGCCGGACCTGATCCTGCGCCGCCCGCCCGTCGGCACCAAGGCCAAGGGCGCCCACGACATGGGGCGCGAGTACCGGATCCAGGACGCGCTCAAGCCGGTCTTCGGCCAGGTGCCCGCGATGGCGGCGTACTGCGCCGCCGAGGACAGCCCGATCGGCAGCGAGCTGTACGTCATGGAGCGCCTCGAGGGGCTGATCCCACGCCGCGACTTCGGCTTCCCGATCAGCGAGGAGCAGGCGTCCGCGCTCTGCGACGCCGCCGTCGACACCCTCGTCGCCCTGCACGCGATCGACGTGTCGGCGGTGCCCGGCCTGGCTGCGCTGAACAAGGGTGACGGGTACGTCGCACGCCAGGTCGGCGGTTGGATCGCCCGGCTCGACAACGCCCGCACCGACGACACCGGCGACTGGTCCGACATCACCGGCTGGCTCGACGCGCACCAGCCCGCCGACGTCGGGCAGCGGATGATCCACAACGACTACCGCTTCGACAACATGGTCCTCGACCCAGAACTGCTCAGCGACCCGACCCGGATCAGAATCGTGGGCCTCCTCGACTGGGAGCTGGCCACCGTCGGCGACCCGCTGATGGACCTCGGCTGCACGATGGCCTACTGGGTGCAGGCCGACGACGACGAGTTCTTCCTGCTCTTCCGCCGCCAGCCGACGACCGCGCCGGGCATGTGGACCCGCCAGCAGTTCGTCGACGCCTACTGCGCGCGGTCGGGGCTGTCGTTGACTCCCGCGCAGTGGACCTTCTACGAGGTCTTCGGGCTGTTCCGGCTGGCCGTGATCGCCCAGCAGATCTGGTACCGCTACTTCCACGGCCAGACCACCAACGAGGCGTACGCCGCGTTCGGCCCGGCGGTCGGCTACCTCGAGGCCCGCTGCCGCCGGATCCTCGCCGGCCTGGGAGAGGGCGCCTGATGGGCGTGCTGCTGCTGGTCCGTCACGGCCAGGCGTCCTTCGGTTCCGACGACTACGACGTGCTCTCCGAGACCGGGTGGGAGCAGGGCCGGGTGCTCGGCCAGTGGCTCGCCAAGGAGGGCCCGGAGCCGGTCTCCGTCGTCCACGGCGGGATGCGCCGGCACCGTGAGACCTGGGAGGCGATGGCCTCCGCGCTCTCCGGCCCGCCGACGGCGGAGGTCGACGAGAACTGGGCCGAGTTCGACCACCTCGGCGTCCTCGCGCGGTACGCCGAGGCCACCGGCGCGGTGGTCGACCACACCACCGACCGGCGCGCCTTCCAGGAGCAGTTCGAGATCTCCACCGCGCACTGGAGCGCGGCCGGTCCCGACGGCGGCTACCCCGAGCCGTACGACGCCTTCGTCGGGCGGGCCCGCACGGCGCTGTCCGCCGCTGCTGAGCGCCCCGGACCCACGCTCGTCGTCACGTCCGGGGGTGTGATCGCGGCCCTGGCCGCGCTGCTCGTCGTACCGGACATCTCGGCGGTGGGCCCCGTCTGGGCGCGGTTCAACACGGTCGTCGCGAACACCTCGGTGACCCGGGTGATCGTCGGTGCCACCGGCGCGCGGCTGCTCACGTTCAACGAGCACCCACACCTGCCGCGGTCGCTGGTGACCTACCGCTAGGGACGCGGCCATGTCCGACCAGGTGATGAACGCCGTCATCGCGACGGTCCTCGGCTCCGTGGTGGCGGTGGTCCTGCTGATCCCGGTGGCGGCGGTGGAGTACCGCAAGGACGGGCGGCTCGGTCCGCGCGACCTCACCGTGCTGCTGGCTGGCGCGGTCTACGGGCTGGCGCTGTGGACCTACACGCTGCTGCCGATGCCGGCGGACGACGACTACCGCTGCGCGGGCCGCCAGACGGTCCCGTTCGACACGATCCGCGCGATCGACTGGGGCGACCTCGGCTCGCGGGCCGGGCTGTCGGCGCTGGTGCACGACCCGGCGTTCCTGCAGGTGGCGCTCAATGTGCTGCTGTTCGTGCCGCTCGGCTGGTTCGTACGACGGATCGCGCGGCGCGGGGTCGTCGTGGCCACCCTGCTCGGCTTCTCCGTCTCGCTGCTCATCGAGACCACGCAGGCCACCGGCGTGTGGCACCTCTACGCCTGCGCCTACCGGCTCTTCGACGTCGACGACCTGATGATCAACACCCTCGGCGCGACCCTCGGCTCGCTGGTGTCGGCGATCTTCATCCGGCGGCAGCGGCCGGAGGTCGTGTGGCCGAGCACGATCACCCTCGGTCGCAGGTGGGTCGGCATGGTCTGCGACGGGCTGTTCGTGGTGCTGCTCGGCTCGGCACTGTCGATCGTGTGGCGGGCGGTGCAGATGTACGTCGTCGAGGTGCCCTTCGAGGACCTGCCGACCACGCAGGAGCGGCTGCTGCAGTGGGGCGTCCCGGGGCTGGTCGAGGTGGCCGCCGTGCTCGTTCTCGGGCGGACGGTCGGCGAGTGGGTGGTGTCGGTCCGCACCACCGGCGGCCGCGGTCCGGTCCCGCTCGCGCGGTTGGTCAAGCTGGCCACCGGCATCGGCCCGTTCGTCGCGCTGCTCGCGATCCCCGGCGCCTGGACCGGCCCGGTGCTGGCACTGTTCGTCGTCCTCACCCTGGTGCTGGCCGTCCCCAAGGGGGGTGGGCACCGGGGACTGGCCCAGGCCGCGGCCGGGCTCGACCTCGAGATCGTGCTGCCGCGCTCGGTGCGGGAGCGGGAACCGGTCAGATCAGCTTCTTGAGCACGCCGAGCGGGGCGTGTTTCATGACCGGTGCCATCGCCGCCCACGGCAGCGGCGGCACGCACGCGTCGGCGACCTCCTTCTCGATCGCAGACACCATCGCGGCCACGCCCTTCTCGGTCGACGACATCAGCGGCGTCTGCTGCTCGACCTTGTCGTTCATCTCGGAGCGGATGTAGCCCGGGTAGAGCACGGTCACCTTGATCCTCTTCTGCAGCCGGGTGCCGTGCAGCTCGGTCCGCAGCCCCTCGGCCAGATGTGCGACGCCGGCCTTGGTGGCGGCGTACGTCGTCATCGAGGAGGGCATCCCGCGCATCGCCGACATCGACGACACCATCACCAGGTGCCCGGCCTCCTGCGCGCGGAAGACCTCCATCGCCGCCTCGGTCTGCGCCAGCGCGCCGACGAAGTTGGTCATCGCGGTCTCGAGGTTGGCGTCGAAGCGGCCGGTGCCGAGCTTGGCGCCCTTGCCGAGGCCGGCGTTGACCACGACCCGGTCCAGGCGGCCGAGCTCCTCGTGCAGCTCGCCGAACACCCGGAACACGGCGGCGTGATCGGTGACGTCGAGCGCGCGCAGTGCGACCCGGCGCTCGGGGTGGGCGGCCCGGATCTCGGCGGCGAGCTCCTCGAGCCGTTCGGTACGCCGGGCGGCCAGCGCGAGGTCGTGGCCGCGAGCGGCGAACTGGCGGGCCATCTCGGCGCCCAGTCCGCTCGACGCGCCGGTGATCAGGATCGTCGGTGCCATGGCGGCAGTCTGGCGTACCCGGCGCTGTGGCAGGGTGACGGCCGACCTCGGAAGGGAGCACGGATGCGGCGGATCGGGACGGGAGCGGTGGTGGCGTTGCTCGCTGCCGGCAGCGGCCTGGCGGGTGTCGCGCACGCTCAGGCGCCGGTGCCGACCTGCGCGGGCAAGCGCGCCACGATCGTCGATCCGTCGAAGGGCAACGACCGGATCGTCGGCACGAGCAAGCGCGACGTCATCGTCGCTGGGCGCGGACAGGGGCGCGATGTCGTCCTCGGGCTCGACGGCGACGACCTGATCTGCGGCGACGCCCGGACCCGGGTGGTCGGTGGGCGCGGCGACGACACCGTCTACTACGCCGGGCGCGCCGACGGGGGCAAGGGCGCCGACAGCTTCCACGGCGTCGGTACGGCCCGCGGTGGCAAGGGCGCCGACACCGCCTGGGCGCCGATGGGCCCCGGATCCTTCGACGGCGGCGCGGGCTACGACCGGGTGGTCTTCTACGAGGGCTACGTCCCCGGCACCACATCGGGGGTCTACGTCAACCTCGCCCTGGGCCTGGCGTCCGCGGACGCCGAGGTCGGGCTCCTGCGGATGCGCACCGCCCTGGCCGGGATCGAGGAGGTCCGCGGCACCCCGGACGACGACCTGATCCTGGGCGATGCCCTCGACAACGTGCTGCGGGGCGGCGCCGGCCGGGACGTGCTCAACGGTCGCGGCGGCTACGACACCGTCGTCGGTGGCGCGGGCAAGGACACCTGCACCGCCGAGGTCCGCCGGGGCTGCGAGGAGTAGCGGGTTCGACAGGGCAACCACATACCGGGTATACATTTCCTATACCCGGTATGTAGTCGTTCCGAGGAGTCCCGATGTCCGTCAAGCACGCTCTGCTGGCCCTGCTGGAGCAGCAGCCGATGTACGGCTACCAGCTGCGCGCCGAGTTCGAGCAGCGCACCGGCACCACGTGGCCGCTCAACGTCGGGCAGGTCTACACGACGCTGACCCGGCTCGAGCGCGACGGCCTCGCCCTCGCCGACGGCGAGGACGGCGAGGGCCACGTGATCTACCGGATCACCGACGCGGGGCGGGGCGAGGTCGCCACCTGGTTCACCACGCCGGTCGCGCGGACCCAGCCGCCGCGCGACGAGCTGGCCATCAAGCTCGCCCTCGCCGTGACCGTGCCCGGCGTCGACGTCGGCACGGTCATCCAGCAGCAGCGCAGCGCCACGATGGCCGCACTCCAGGACTACACCCGTCTCAAGCGGCAGGCGACCGGGTCCGCCGATCCCGCGGACCTCGCGTGGAGCCTGGTCCTCGACTCCCTGGTGTTCGGCGCCGAGGCGGAGATCCGCTGGCTCGACCACTGCGAGTCCCGGTTGCGCCGGGCCGCCTCCGAGGTTGGACGAGAAAACTCGCGCTTGGACGAGGAAGCTTCCTCGTCCAAGCGCGAGTTTCACCGGCCGGCCGGTGAAACTCCCGCGAGGGGCATCCGGTGAGCGGCGCCGACCTGCACGACCAGGCCCGCCGCCTCGACCAGGCCGAGCGGCGCTGGCTCGCCGACGCCCGCGACCGACTCCAGCGCATCCGCGCCGCCCGCCTCCTCTCCCGAAAGCAAGAGCGATGAACCCCGTCCTGCAGCTCACCGACGTCACCCGCACCCACGGCGTCGCGCCCCACGAGGTGCTCGCGCTGCGCGGCGTCTCCTTCGCGGCGTACCCCGGCGAGCTGGTCGCCGTCATGGGGCCCTCCGGCTCCGGCAAGTCGACCCTGCTCACCATCGCCGGCGGGCTCGACCAGCCGACCAGCGGTGAGGTCAGCGTCGAGGGAGTCGACCTCGCCCGCCTCGGGCAGCAGGGGCGGGCCCGGATGCGGCGTACGTCGATCGGCTACGTCTTCCAGGGCTTCAACCTGATCCCCGCGCTCACCGCGACCGAGAACGTCGCCCTTCCCCGTGAGCTCGACGGCATCGGCCCGCGCCAGGCCCGGGCCGAGGCGCGGCGCGCGCTCGAGGAGGTCGGCATCCTCGACCTCGCCGACCGGTTCCCCGACAACATGTCCGGCGGCCAGCAGCAGCGCGTCGCGATCGCCCGCGCGGTGGTCGGAGAGCGTCGCCTGATCCTCGCCGACGAGCCGACCGGCGCCCTCGACACCGAGACCGGCGAGGGGATCCTCCAGCTGCTCCGGGCGCGCTGCGACGCCGGCGCCGCGGGCGTCCTGGTCACCCACGAGGCGCGGCACGCCGCCTGGGCCGACCGCGTGGTGTTCCTGCGCGACGGCGTGGTTGTCGACGAGACCGGCACCGACCGGGCCGACGTCCTCGTCGAGCCGGCCGCCCGATGAGCCAGGGGAGCCACGCCCTGGGCGGCTGGCGGGTCGCGCTGCGGCTCGCGCGCCGCGAGGCCTGGCGGCGCAAGGCGCAGACCGCGCTCATGCTGGTGCTCGTCTGCCTGCCGGTGCTGGCCGTGGCGGCGGCCGCCGTCGTGTGGCGTACGGCGAGCGTGTCGGGTGCCGAGGGCGCCGACCGGCGGCTCGGTACGTCGGCCGCGCTGGTCAGCGGCAGCGGCACCTCCGAGGTGCTGCAGGCCTTCGACCCCGACGGCATCACGTCGTGGGTCAGCGAGGACGAGCACGTGGCGACCGCCGAGGAGGTGCGCGCGGTGCTCGGCTCCGACCGCGAGCTCGTGCCGTTCGCCCAGGAGTACCTGTCGTACCGCACCGACCGCGGTGTCGGCGACCTTCTCGTCACCGAGACCGAGCTCGCGAACCCGCTCACCGACGGGCTGTTCCGGCTCGAGGAGGGCCGCTACCCCCGCACCGCCGACGAGGTCGTGGTCAACCCCGTCACCGCCGGGCGCGGCCCCGGCCTCGGCGCGACGCTCACCGTGCTGCGTCGGACGACGGACGGGGAGACCCGCACCGACCTGCACGTCGTCGGCATCGCCGCGAGCGCGACCACCCGCAAGGAGGCCGTCGCCGCGGTCCTCCCCGGCGCGCTCGGCACGCCCGACGGCCAGCCGTCGTGGCTGGTCGGCGGCGCCCCGGTGAGCTGGGACGACGTCCGCGCCCTCAACGCCGTCGGCCTGCTCGCCGCCTCGCGCCGGGTGCTCTCCGACCCGCCGCCGGACTCCGCGCTCCCGCCCGAGGTGACCACCGACGAGCCGGTCGACCAGACGAAGGTGACCGCGCTGCTGCTGGTCGTGACGATGGTGCTGCTCGAGGTGGTCCTGCTCGCGGGACCGGCCTTCGCCGTCCGCGCCCGGGCCCAGGCGCGCACGCTCGCGCTCGTCGCGGCCGCCGGGGGGACGCCGGCCCAGGCGCGCCGTACCGTCCTCGCGTCGGGGGTCGTGGTCGGCGTGGTCGGCGGCCTGCTCGGTGTCGTCCTCGGGATCGGCGTCGGCGCGGTGCTGGTGCCCGTCGCGCAGCGCTTCCAGGGCACCTGGTTCGGGCCGTTCGAGGTGCCGTGGCCGCTGCTGGCCGTCGTCGCCTGCTTCGGGCTGGCCGCCGCCGTCCTGGCGGCCGTGGTGCCGGCCCTCTCGGCCTCGCGCCAGGACGTGGTCGCGGTGCTGGCCGGCCGCCGCGGCGAGGGCCGGCCCTCGCGCCGCTCGCCCGCGCTCGGCCTGGTCCTGATCGGCGCGGGCGCGGCAGCGGGCGTGCTCGGCTCGCGTGCGAGCGGCTCCTCGCCGGTACTGGTGGCCGCGTCGGCGCTGCTCTCGGTCGTCGGCATGATCCTGCTCGTCGGCACCGTCGTGGCGCTGGTTGCGCGGATCGCGCGGCGCTTCCCGATGTCGTTGCGGTTCGCCGCCCGCGACGCCGCCCGGCACCGCACCCGCACCGTCCCGGCGGTCGCCGCCGTGGGGGCGACCGTGGCCGGCGTGATCGCCCTCGCCCTCGCGCTCACCAGCCAGCAGGCGGCCGACGAGCGGGACTACGACCCCCAGCTGGCCCACGGGTACGGCGCGGTCCCGCTCGATGCGACGGCCGACCCGGCCGCCGTGCAGCAGGTCCTGACCGAGCGCCTCCCCGGTGCTGCGGTCGAGGCCGTCTCCGGGCTCCGCTCGGACGACCCGGAGGCCGGCCTCGAGGTCACCTTCCAGGTCGGCGACGAGCCGCTGGTCCTACCCACCTCGGGTGTCTTCGGCACCGGCCAGCTGGTCGCCGGCACCGCTCCCGCCGCGCTCGGGCTCAGCCCCGCCGAGCGGGACCGGGCCGACCGGGCGCTGGCCGCGGGCCGCGTCGTCCTGGTCCGCGGCAACGACGCGTTCGGGCCCGAGGTGTCCGAGCGGGTGCGGGTCGTGCTCGGCGAGCGGATCGAGGACCTCCCCGCCGTCACGGTGCGCCCGCCGGGCGGGCTCGGTGCCGCGTCGGCGATCTTCCCTCCCACCCTCGCCGCCGACCTCGGCCTGCCCGTCGCCACCACCGCGCTGGCCGTGGCCCCGTCGATCTCCGCGGCCGCCCAGGAGGACCTGTCCGAGACCCTGGCCTCCGTGCCCGGCGCGGGCACCCTCGTGGTGGAGCGCGGCTACCAGCCTGAGGACGCCGTCCGCATCCTGCAGTGGGTGCTGGCGATCCTCGGCGGCATCCTGATGCTCGGCGGCACGCTCACCGCCACCTTCCTCGCACTCTCCGACGCCCGCCCCGACCTCGCCACCATGGCCGCGATCGGCGCGCGTCCCCGCACGCGGCGGCGGGTGGCGGCGGCGTACGCGCTGGTCGTCGGGCTCGCCGGCGCCCTGCTCGGCACGCCGATCGGGTTCATTCCCGGCATCGCCGTGAGCCGCCCCCTGTCCCGCGGCGACGACGGCAGCACGCTGCTCGCCGTCCCGTGGCCGCTGCTCGGGCTCGTGGTCGTCGGCCTGCCGCTGCTCACCGCTGCCGCCGTCGGGCTGTGCGCGCGGAGCCGGCTGCCGTTGGTGGCGCGGATCGACTGACCTGACCGCACCGCCCTGGTCAGGTCTCTCCGAGTTACTTAAAGTCAGGCTTGACTGTTTGTTTCTCTCGCGCCATGCTGGCGCCGTGACCACGACCCGCGTGCCGCAGGAGGAGCGCACCCGCGCCATGCGGCAGCGGCTGATGGACGCGACGGTCGAGCTGCTGGTCGAGAAGGGCTTCGGCGGTACGACGACCACGCTGGTCTCCGAGCGCGCCGGCGTCAGCCGCGGCGCGCAGCTGCACCACTTCCCGACCAAGAACGACCTGGTCGTCGCCGCGGTCGGCCACCTGACCGCGATCCGCGGGTCCGACCTCGAGGCCGCAGCGGCGAAGCTGCCGAAGGGCCGGGGACGCACCGAGGCGGTCGTGCAGATGCTCGGCGACCACTTCGCCTCGCCCGTCTTCACCGCGGCGCTCGAGCTGTGGGTCGCCGCCCGCACCGACCCGGGCCTGCACGAGGAGGTCGCGCCGCTCGAGCAGCACGTCGGGCGCGAGACCCACCGGCTGACGGTCGAGCTGCTCGGCGTCGACGAGGCGCAGCCCGGCGCCCGCGAGCTGGTGCAGGCGACCCTCGACCTGGTCCGTGGCCTCGGCCTCGCCAACACGCTCGGCGACGACGCCCGTCGTCGCCGCCGGATCCTCACCGAGTGGGCGCGCACGCTGGACGCGGCCCTGAGCAAGGAGAGCTGATGACGGTTCTGGACGAGATCCTCGCCGATCTCTCGGCCGAGGGCGACGCGCTGCGCACGGTCGTCGTCGGCCTCGACGACGCGGGCTGGCACGCCGCTACCCCCGCCGAGGGGTGGGACATCGCGACCACGATCGGTCACCTGGCCTGGACCGACGAGGTCGCGGTCCTCGCCTCGCTGGCGCACACCGGTGGCGGGAAGGAGGCCTGGGACGCAGTCGTGTTGGACGCCATCAACGACCCCTCGGGCTTCGTCGACGCGCAGGCACTGGCGTTCGGAGCCCTCCCGCCGCAGCAGCTGCTGACCCGCTGGGACGCGGGCCGCGACGTGCTCGCCGCCGCGCTGCGCAACGTGCCCGACGGTCAGAAGCTGCCGTGGTTCGGCCCGCCGATGTCGCCGACGTCGATGGCGACCGCCCGCTTCATGGAGACCTGGGCCCACGCGCTGGACGTGTACGACGCCGTTGGCGTGCGTCCCGAGGTCACCGACCGGATCCGCCACGTCGCCCACATCGGCGTGCGCACCCGCAACTTCGCCTACGCCAACAACGGGCTCGAGGCTCCGGCCGAGGAGTTCCGGGTCGAGCTGACGGCGCCGAGCGGCGAGCTGTGGACCTGGGGACCCGAGGATGCTCCCCAGATCGTCACCGGCTCGGCGTACGACTTCTGCCAGCTGGTCACCCAGCGGGTCCACCGTGACGACACCGACCTGAAGGCCGTCGGCGGGGACGCTGAGAAGTGGCTCACCATCGCGCAGGCGTTCGCCGGCCCCGCCGGCGGAGGGAGGGACCCGAAGTGACCGAACCGATCCGGATCGCCAACTGCTCCGGCTTCTACGGCGACCGCCTGTCCGCGCTGCGGGAGCAGCTCGAGGGTGGCGACGTCGACGTCATCACCGGCGACTACCTCGCCGAGCTGACCATGCTGATCCTCGGCATGGACACGCTGCGCGACGCCGACCTGGGCTACGCCCGCACCTTCCTCAAGCAGCTCGAGGACACCCTCGGCCTCGCCCTCGACAAGGGCGTGAAGATCGTCAGCAACGCCGGCGGCCTCAACCCCGCGGCCCTGGCCCGCAAGATCGAGGAGCTCGGCACCGGCGCCAAGGTCGCGTACGTCGAGGGCGACGACCTGCGCTCGGCCCAGCTGTTCGAGGGCGCGCTCACCGCCAACGCCTATCTCGGTGCTTTCGGCATCGCGTCCGCACTGAGCAACGGGGCCGACATCGTCGTCACCGGGCGCGTGACCGACGCCAGCGTCGTCGTCGGCCCGGCGATCGCCCACCACGGCTGGACGCCCACGTCGTACGACGCCCTGGCCGGTGCCGTCGTCGCGGGCCACGTCATCGAGTGCGGCACCCAGGCGACCGGCGGCAACTTCTCCGGCTTCGTCGACCTGTTCCGGGCCGGCGCCCCGATGGACAGGCCGCTCGGCTTCCCGATCGCCGAGATCGCCGCCGACGGCAGCAGCGTGATCACCAAGCACGACGGCACCGGCGGCGCGGTCACCGTCGACACCGTCACCGCGCAGCTGCTCTACGAGATCCAGACGACGCGCTACCTCAACCCCGACGTCACCACGCGTCTGGACTCGATCCGGCTGCACCAGCAGGGTCCGGACCGGGTCGAGATCAGCGGCGCCACCGGCACCGCACCGCCCGAGCAGCTCAAGGTCGCGGTCAACCGGCTCGGCGGCTACCGCAACCAGGTGGAGTTCGTGCTCACCGGCCTCGACGTCGACGCGAAGGCCGAGTGGCTGCGCAGCCAGCTCGACCCGCACCTCACCGCGAAGGAGGTGACGTGGACCCAGACCCCGGCACGCACGGGGGATGCGGACACCGAGGAGGGCGCCTCGGTCATCCTGCGCTGCATCGGCAAGGACCCCGAGGCCGGCCCGCTCGGCAAGCCGTTCACCGGCCCCGCGGTCGAGCTCGCGCTCGCCAGCTACCCCGGCTTCACGATGACCACCCCGCCGCAGAAGCCCAGTCCGTTCGGCATCTACACGCCCGAGTACGTCGACCGGGCCCAGGTGCAGCACACGGTGGTCCACCACGACGGCACCCGCGAGGTGATCGCCGACCCGACCACGTTCGCCGACCCCGCGGAGCTCGACGCCGAGCTCGGCAAGCGGCCCTCGCCGTACCCCGCCCCGGCCGACACGATCACCCGCCGCATGCCGCTCGGCACCTTCGTGCACGCTCGCTCGGGCGACAAGGGCGGCAACGCGAACCTCGGCCTGTGGGTCAAGCACGACGGCTCGCCCAAGTACGAGGCGCGCGTGCAGTGGCTCGCCAAGATCGTCAAGGACCGCAAGATCCGCGAGCTGATCCCGGAGGCGCGCGACCTCGACGTCGACGTCTACGTGCTGCCCAACCTGGGCGCGGTCAACGTCGTCATCCACGGCCTGCTCGGCGACGGCGTCGCCGCGTCCACCCGGTTCGACCCGCAGGCCAAGGGCCTGGGTGAGTGGGTCCGCAGCCGGATCGTCCACATCCAGGAGGACCTCGTATGAATCACCCCACGAACTTCTTCTCCCCCGCTTCGCTCCTCCGAACAAGTTCGCGGGGACCCCGATGACCTCGTTCGACCACGGCTGGACCCCCGAGCAGCTGGCGCTCAAGCAGAGCGCCATCGAGTTCACCAAGCGTGAGGTCACCCCGCACCTCGACCAGTGGGAGCGCGACGGCGAGCTGCCGCGCGAGCTGCAGAAGAAGCTCGCGCACGCCGGGCTCCTCGGCATCGGCGTCAGCGAGGAGGTCGGCGGCGACGGCGGCACCCTGGTCGACATCTGCGCCGCGCAGGAGGGCTTCATGGCGGCCGGCTGGTCCGGCGGCGCGATGGCCTCGGCCTTCACGCACGGGATCGCGATCCCGCACATCATCCAGAACGGCTCGCCTGAGCTGATCGACGCGTGGGTCCGCCCGACCCTGGCCGGCGACCTGATCGGCTCGATGGCGGTCACCGAGCCCGGCACCGGATCCGACGTCGCGAGCATCAGCACCCGTGCGGTCCGCGACGGCGACCACTGGGTGATCAACGGCGCCAAGACGTTCATCACCTCCAGCGTCCGCGGCGACTTCGTCACCACGGCCGTACGCACGGGCGAGGCGGGCGCGCACGGCATCTCGATGATCGTCGTACCCAAGGGCACGCCGGGCTTCACCGTCTCCCGCAAGCTCGACAAGATGGGCTGGCTGGCCTCCGACACCGGCGAGCTGTCCTACGTCGACGTGCGGGTCCCGGTCGGCAACCTGGTCGGCGAGGAGAACCACGGCTTCTACTACATCGCCGAGAACTTCGTCACCGAGCGGATCTTCCTCGCGCTGATGGGCTACGGCCACGCGATGCGCTGCCTCGACCTGTCCGTGCAGTACTGCAAGGACCGCGAGACCTTCGGCAAGCCGCTGGTCAAGAACCAGGTGGTGCGGGCCAAGCTGGTCGAGATGCACCGCCAGGTCGCGGTCGCGCGCGGCTACACGCTCGAGGTCGCGCGGCGCTACGTCGCCGGTGAGAACGTCATCGCGGAGGCCTGCCTGGCCAAGCAGACCGCCGTCGACACCGCGGTGTGGGTGGCCGACCAGGCCGTCCAGCTGCACGGCGGCATGGGCTACATGCGCGAGTCCGAGGTCGAGCGCCACTACCGCGACGTCCGGCTGCTCCCGATCGGCGGCGGTGCCACGGAGGTCCTCACCGATCTCGCGGCCAAGCTGCTGGGCTACGCGTGATGGGCCTGCTGAAGCCGCTCGGCGGCGAGGTGACGGTGCACATGAAGGCGCCGGTCGAGGACGTCTGGGCGCTGGTCAGCGACGTCACCCGGATCGGTGAGTTCTCGCCCGAGACCTTCGAGGCCACCTGGACCCACGGCGCCACCGGACCCGTGGCCGGCGCCCGGTTCAAGGGACACGTCAAGCGCAACGGCGTCGGGCCCGTCTACTGGACGCCCTGCACGGTCACCAAGGCCGTCGAGAACGAGGTGTTCGAGTTCGCGGTCGGGCTCGACGGCAACGCCCTCAACACGTGGGGCTACCGGATGCAGCCCGAGAACGGCGGCACGAGCGTCACGGAGTACTTCCGGCTCACGCCGGCCTGGTTCATGCGCGGCTACTGGCTGCTGCTGGGCCGGCTGCGCGGCAAGACCAATGAGCGCGGCATGCGCACGACCCTGGAGAGGATGAAGGCGGTGGTGGAGGCATGACCACGACACAGACCCCCGAGCAGGAGCGGCGCGCGGCCATGGAGGCCAAGATCGCCGACCTGCACGCGGAGCAGGAGAAGGCGGTCGAGGCCGGTGGCAAGTACGTCGCCCGGCATCGTGAGCGCGGCAAGCTCACCGCCCGCGAGCGGATCGAGCTGCTCGTCGACGAGGGCTCCGCGTTCCTCGAGCTGATGCCGCTGGCCGGCTGGGGCAGCGACTTCGCGGTCGGCGCCTCGCTGGTGACCGGCATCGGCGTCGTCGAGGGCGTCGAGTGCCTGATCGTCGCCAACGACCCGACGGTCAAGGGCGGCGCCCTCAACCCGTGGTCGCTCAAGAAGTCCTTCCGGGCGGCCGAGATCGCCGAGAAGAACTTCCTCCCGACGATCAACCTCACCGAGTCCGGCGGCGCGGACCTGCCCACCCAGAAGGAGATCTTCATCCCCGGCGGCCGCGGGTTCCGCGACCTCACCCGGGCCAGCGCCCGCAAGCAGCCCACCATCTCGGTGGTCTTCGGCAACTCCACCGCGGGTGGCGCGTACGTGCCCGGCATGAGCGACTACGTGATCATGGTCAAGGAGCAGGCCAAGGTGTTCCTGGCCGGCCCGCCGCTGGTGAAGATGGCCACCGGCGAGGAGTCCGACGACGAGACCCTCGGCGGCGCCGAGATGCACTCGCGGATCTCCGGCTCCTCCGACTTCCTCGCCGTCGACGAGCACGACGCGATCCGGCTCGCCCGTCGTACCGTCGCCCGGCTCAACTGGCGCAAGCAGGGTGCCGTCCCCGCCGCGACCTACGCCGAGCCGGACCTCGACCCCGAGGACCTGCTCGACCTGATCCCCACCGACCTCAAGGAGCCCTTCGACCCGCGCGAGGCGATCCTGCGCATCGTCGACGGGACCGGCCCCGGCAACGAGGTCCCCTTCGACGAGTTCAAGCCGCTCTACGGCTCGGCGCTGTGCGTGGGCTGGGCCCAGCTGCACGGTCACCCGATCGGCATCCTCGCCAACGCCCGCGGCGTGCTCATGAGCGAGGAGGCCCAGAAGGCCGCGCAGTTCATCCAGTTGGCGAACCAGAAGGACACGCCTCTGCTGTTCCTGCACAACACGACCGGCTACATGGTCGGCGCGGAGTACGAGCAGGGCGGCATCATCAAGCACGGCGCGATGATGATCAACGCGGTCTCCAACTCGAAGGTCCCGCACCTGACGGTGATCATGGGCTCGTCGTACGGCGCCGGCAACTACGGCATGAACGGCCGGGCCTACGACCCGCGGTTCCTGTTCACCTGGCCCTCGGCTAAGTCGTCGGTGATGGGCCCGGCGCAGCTCGCCGGCGTCCTCGAGATCGTCGCCCGCGAGTCCGCGGAGAAGAAGGGCCAGCCCTTCGACGCCGAGGGATTCGTCGCGATCAAGGAGATGGTCGAGACGCAGATCGAGGAGCAGTCGCTGCCGTACGTCCTCTCGGGGATGGTCTACGACGACGGCGTCATCGACCCGCGCGACACCCGGACGGTGCTGGGCATCTGCCTGTCCGTCATCGACAACCAGCCGATCGAGGGCGCCATGAACTTCGGCGTCTTCAGGATGTGAGCGCCATGATCACCCGAATCCTCGTGGCCAACCGCGGCGAGATCGCCCGGCGCGTGTTCCGCACGGCCCGCCGGCTCGGCATCGAGACGGTGGCCGTGCACTCCGACGCCGACGCGGACCTGCCGTTCGTGCGGGAGGCGGACGCCGCCGTACGGCTGCCGGGGAACACCCCCGCCGAGACCTACCTCCGCGGCGACCTCGTCATCGCCGCCGCGCTGCGGGCGGGCGCCGACGCGATCCACCCCGGCTACGGCTTCCTCTCCGAGAACGCCGGCTTCGCCCGCCAGGTCGCGGACGCCGGGCTCGTCTGGCTCGGTCCCGACCCGTCGTCGATCGACTCGATGGGCTCCAAGATCGAGTCCAAGAAGCTGATGGACGCCGCCGGCGTGCCGGTGCTCGGCAACCTGACCGTCGACACCGCGACCGAGGCCGACCTGCCGCTGCTGGTCAAGGCGTCGGCCGGCGGCGGTGGCCGCGGCATGCGGGTCGTGCGCTCGCTCGGCGAGCTGGCCGGCGAGGTGGAGAAGGCCTCGGCCGAGGCCGAGTCGGCGTTCGGCGACGGCACCGTCTTCGTCGAGCCGTACGTCGAGCGCGGCCGCCATGTCGAGGTCCAGGTCGTCGGCGACCGGTCCGGGAACGTCGAGGTCTTCGGCACCCGCGACTGCTCGCTGCAGCGTCGCCACCAGAAGGTGGTCGAGGAGGCGCCCGCGCCCGGCCTGTCCGACGCCGTGCGCACCGCGATGCACGACGCTGCGCGGGCCGCGGCCGAGGCGGTCGACTACGTCGGCGCCGGCACCGTCGAGTTCCTCTACGACGCCGACACCGAGCGGTTCTTCTTCCTGGAGATGAACACCCGGCTCCAGGTCGAGCACCCCGTCTCCGAGCTGATCCACGGCGTCGACCTGGTCGAGCTGCAGATCGCGGTCGCCGAGGGCCGGCCGGTCCCCGCGGTCACCGAGCCGGTCGGCCACGCGATCGAGGTCCGCCTCTACGCCGAGGACCCGGCGGCGGACTACGCCCCGCAGACCGGGCGGCTGCTCGAGCTCGAGGTCGAGCACGACGACACCTTCGCCCTCGACGGCTTCGGCACCCGCCTCGACACCGGCTTCGAGACCGGGGACGAGGTCGGCACCTTCTACGACGCGATGCTGTCGAAGGTGATCACCTGGGCGCCGACCCGGGAGCAGGCCGCGCGGTCGCTCGCGCGGGTGCTGGAGAGGGCCCGGATCCACGGCCTGGTCACCAACCGCGACCAGCTCGTCGCGTCGCTGCGACACCCGGCCTTCCTCGACCCGGCCGGCCTGGCGACCTCGTTCTACGGCGACCACCCGGAGACCCTCGCGGCCGGGGGCGCCGACGACCTGCTTCCGCTGGTCGGCGCGGTCGCGCTCGCCGAGCACCGCCGGCTCGCCGCCACGGTGCAGTCCCGGATCCCGGCCGGCTTCCGCAACGTCGTCGCCGCGCCGCGCTCGACCCGCTTCGGTCTCGGCGCCGAGGAGGTCGAGGTGCTCTGGTACGGCGGCCGCTACGGCTACCGCAGCGCCGAGCGCGACGACGTGATCGTCCTGTCCGCGTCGCCTTCGGAGGTCGTGGTCGCCGTCGACGGGGTGACCCGGCGCTACGCGGTCCGGGTGAGCGGGGATGCCGTGCTCGTCGACGGTCCGCGCGGCGGCGCCACGCTCCGCATCGTCCCGCGCTTCGTCGACCCGTCCACCCAGGTGGCCGCCGGCTCGCTGCTCGCGCCCATGCCGGGCAGCGTCGTGTCCGTGAGCGCCGCCGTCGGGGACGTCGTACAGGAGGGCCAGACCATCCTCGTGATGGAGGCCATGAAGATGCAGCACACCATCGCGGCGCCCTACGCGGGCACCGTCACCGAGCTGTCGGCGACCGCCGGTCAGCAGGTCGAGGCGGGCGTCGTGCTCGCCGTCGTGGAGCCGGAGAGCTCCGAGGAGGACAACTGATGACCATCCCGTTCACCGAGTCCGACGAGCGGGTCGCGCTGCGCGACTCCGTCAAGGCGCTCGCCGCGAAGTACGGCCACGCGTACGTCGCCGAGCAGGCCCGGTCGGGCGGCAAGACCACCGACCTGTGGAACGACTTCGGCAAGCACGGCTTCATCGGGGTCAACGTCCCCGAGGAGTACGGCGGCGGTGGCGGCGGCATGGGCGACCTGGCGGCGGTCCTCGAGGAGGCGTCCGCGCAGGGCGCCCCGCTGCTGATGATGGTCGTCTCACCGGCGATCGTCGGCTCGATCATCACCCGCTGCGGCACCGAGGAGCAGAAGCAGCGGTGGCTGCCCGGCATCGCCAGCGGCGAGACCGTCGCCGCCTTCGCCATCACCGAGCCCGACGCGGGCTCCAACAGCCACCAGATCACCACCACCGCCACCCGCGACGGCGACTCGTGGGTGATCAAGGGCCAGAAGACGTTCATCTCCGGCGTCGACGAGGCCGACGTGATCCTGGTCGTGGCGCGCACCGCCGACGCCAAGACCGGCAAGCTCAAGCCCGCGCTGTTCCTCATGCCGACCGACGCCCCCGGCCTCGAGCGGCAGCACATCCCGATGGAGTTCGTCGCGCCGGAGAAGCAGTGGACGCTCTTCTTCGACGACGTGCGACTGCCCGCCGACGCCCTGGTCGGCGACGAGGACGGCGGACTGTGGCAGCTGTTCGCCGGCCTGAACCCGGAGCGGATCATGGGCGCGGCGATGACCTGCGGCCAGGCCCGCTACGCCCTGGAGAAGGCGGTCGACTACGCCAAGACCCGCACCGTGTGGAAGGACCAGCCGATCGGTGCCCACCAGGGCATCGCGCACCCGTTGGCCAAGGTGAAGATCGAGCTCGAGCAGGCCCGGCTGCTGATGCAGAAGGCCGCCGCGCTCTACGACGCGGGCGACGACTTCACGGCCGGCGAGTACGCCAACATGGCCAAGTACGCCGGCGGCGAGATCGCCTGCAACGCGCTCGACGTCGCCGTACAGACCCACGGCGGCAGCGGCCTGACCACCGAGCTCGGCCTCGGCAACCAGCTCGTCGCCGCCCGCCTGGGCCGGATCGCCCCCGTCAGCCGGGAGATGATCCTCAACTTCGTCGCCATGCACTCGCTGGGGCTGCCGAAGTCGTACTGAGGCGCGGAGGGAGTTTCACCGGCCGACCGGTGAAACTCGCGCTTGGACGAGGAAGCTTCCTCGTCCAAGCGCCAGTTTTGTCGTCCAACCCCCGCCAGTTTCACCGGCCGACCGGTGAAACTGGCGCGGCGGGCAGCGCGGCGGGGCACAATGCCGAGATGCTGCGCCTGCTGCCGCCCCTCCTGGTCCTCATCCTCTGGGTCTACTGCCTGGTCGACGTGATCACCGCGCGCGAGGACAGCGTCCGCAACCTCGCCAAGACCTGGTGGCTGCTCATCGTGTTCTTCTTCCCGCTGGCCGGCTCGATCGCCTGGTTCATCGCGGGCCGTCCGGTCACCGAGCGGCCGTTGACCCGCGAGCAGGGCGCGGCGCCGAGCTATCCGGAGTACGAGCGCCGCGGCCGCTTCGCCGCCGCGGACCCCGAGAAGGACGAGGAGTTCCTGCGCAAGGTGCGCGAGCGGGCCGAGGAGCAGCGTCGCGCGCACGAGCAGAGGAAGAGGGAGCAGGAGCGGCGCGAGCAGGAGGGTCCCGAGCCGGTCTGAGCCTGAATCAGTCTGTCGCGCGCCGCAACGGGTACGCGGTGAGGATGGACGACGAGGTTCTTCACGGCTATCTGCAGCACCACTGGGCGGGATCGACGGCGGGCGTGTCGCTGTTCCGGCGGGTGGCCCGCACCCACGCCATCGCCACGGTCGCGACCGCCGTCGACAGCCTCGCCGACGAGGTCGCCGACGAGCGCGAGACGCTGCGCCGGATCATGCACGACGTCGGCACCTCCCCGAGCACGCTCGGGACGGTCGCGGCGAAGGCGGGCGCCGAGCTCGGTCGGCTCAAGCCCAACGGCCGGATCCTCACCCGCGCACCTCTCACGGACCTCGTCGAGATCGAGGCGCTACGGATCGCGGTCTGGGGCAAGCGCTGCGGCTGGGAGGCGCTGCGCTCGGTCGCCGACGACGAACCGCGGCTCGACGCCGCACTCCTCGACGACCTCGTCGCCCGGTCCGACCGGCAGCTCGACCTCCTGGCGCAGCTGCACCTGACCACCGCTCGCCGTCGGATCGTGTCATGAGGGTCGTCGTCACCGGCGCGTCCGGGAATATCGGCAGCGCCGTGATCCGGGAGCTCACCGCCGGCGGCCGGCACGAGGTCGTGGGCGTCGCGCGCCGTCGCCCCGAGCTGTCCGACCGCGCCGTCGCGGAGGGGTCGGTCACCTGGCGAGCCACCGACGTCGGAACCGACGACCTCGACCCGGTGCTCGAGGGCGCCGACGCGGTCGTCCATCTCGCCTGGAAGTTCCAGCCGACCCACCGCCCGGAGGAGACGTGGCGGACCAACGCCGTCGGCACCCGCCGCCTGCTGTCCGCCGTACGACGCCAGCGGGTCCCCACGCTCGTCTGCGCCTCCTCCGTGGCCGCCTACTCGCCGGCCCACCACGACGACCTGGTCGACGAGGGCTGGGAGACCGACGGGTCGTCCGCGGCGGCCTACTGCCGCGAGAAGGCCTACAACGAGCGCGTGCTCGACGCCTTCGAGGCGCCCGGCGAGGACACCCGGGTGGTCCGGATCCGGCCGGCGTTCGTGTTCCAGCGCTCCGCGGCGAGCGAGCAGCGCCGGATCTTCGGCGGCCCGCTGCTGCGGCCGCGGATGCTCGACACGCGGCTGATCCCGGCCCTGCCCGTCCCGCGTGGATTGCGGCTCCAGGCGGTGCACGCCGAGGACGTCGCACGCGCCATCGTCGCCGCGGTCGAGCGGCCGGTCACCGGGGCGTTCAACCTGGCGGCCGCCGGCGTGCTGCGCCGCCAGGAGCTCGGCGAGATCGTCGGCGCACCGACCGTCGAGGTGCCGCCCCGCCTGGTCAGCGGCGCGCTCGACCTCGGCTGGCTCGCCCGCCTGGTCGGCGTGCCCGGCTCGCTCGCCGACGCGCTGCTCGCCGTACCGCTGCTCGCGACGGACCGGGCACGCGCCGAGCTCGACTGGTCGCCGCGGCACACCGCCGCCGAGGCGATCGAGGCGTTCCTGTCGGGGGCCGCCCGGTCGGCCGGCTCCGGGATGCCGCCGCTGCACCCCTGAGGGTCTCGAGACGGTCGCTGCGCGACCTCCTCGACCGCCGGGGAGACGGTCGCTGCGCGACCTCCTCGACCGCCGGGGAGACGGTCGCTGCGCGACCTCCTCGACCGACGGGGGAGACGGTCGCTGCGCGACCTCCTCGACCGACGGTGCGCCGCGGGTGATGGGATCGACCCGTGGGCGGTGTGCTGGAGGGCTTCGGGACGATCGCGATCGTCATCGCCCTCGGCGCGCTCCTGGCCGACCGCGGCATCGTCGACCTGCACGGCCAGCGCAGCCTGTCGCTGGCGTCGTTCTACCTCGCGAGCCCGGCGCTGCTGGTCACCGTGCTGGAGGACTCCGACCCGTCCCGGGTGCTGTCCGGGCCGCTGGTCGCGACGGCCGCCGGCGTGGTCGTCAGCGCCGGGATCATGGCCGCGATCGCACGGGTACGACGCCTCGACGCCGGCACCGCGGTGGTCGCGAGCCTGTGCTCGGCGTACGTCAACGCGGGCAACCTCGGCATCCCGATCGCGGCGTACGCGCTCGGTGACGCGGCGCTGGTCGTCCCGGCGCTGCTGATGCAGCTGCTGGTGCTCCAGCCGCTGGCGTTGACGGTCCTCGACGTGGTGACCAGCCCGGAGCGCCCGTCGCTCCTCAAGATCGCGTCGCGGCCGGTCACCAACCCGCTGACGATCGCGTCCTTCGCCGGCCTGCTGCTCGCGGGCACCGACACCGAGCTGCCGCAGGTCGTGCACGCGCCGCTGGAGCTGGTGGGTGGGATGGCGGTGCCGGCCATGCTGATCGCGTACGGCGTCGCGCTCCGCCTCGGTCCGCTGCCGGGGCGCGGGGTGACGCCGCGGGCGCTGGCCACGGTCACCTCGCTGAAGATGGTGGTCCAGCCGGTGGCGGCGTACGTCGTCGGGAGGTTCGGGGTCGGTCTCGACGGCACCGACCTGTTCGCGGTGACCCTGCTCTCCGCGCTCCCGACCGCTCAGAACGTGTTCGTCGTCGCGATGAGGTACGAGCGCGGCGTGCTGCTGGCCCGCGACGCCATCTTCGTGTCCACCCTCGCCTCGGCGCCGGTGGCGATCGGGATCTCCGCGCTGCTGGCCTGATCGGGCCGCCGGGGGGAGACCCTCCCGTGGCGCGTGGGGTCGATGTCATAGGTTGCGCCTGTGGGAGTTGTCGGAGACCTCGATCGGGCGCAGCGGCGCAAGCCCGCTGTCGGCTTCCCGCTCGCGGTCATCTACAAGTTCTTCGACGACCAGGGCAACTACCTCGCGGCGATCCTCACCTTCTACGCCTTCTTGTCGATCTTCCCGCTCATGCTGCTCGGCACGTCGATCCTCGGGTTCATCCTCGAGGGCCGCGAGGCGCTGCAGGAGCAGGTCCTCGACTCGGCGCTGGGCCAGTTCCCGATCATCGGCGACGCGCTCGGGCGGCCGGAGGGCATCCAGGGCTCGACCGGCGGCATCATCGTGGGTTCGCTGACGGCGCTGTACGGCGCGCTCGGGCTCGGCCTCGCGCTGCAGAACGTGCAGTCGGCGGCATGGGCCGTGCCGCGCAACAGCCGCCCGCACCCGGTGATGACCCGGGTCAACAGCCTGTTCATCCTGGCCGTGGCCGGCACCGCGATCTTCACCGTCTTCGTCGGCTCGGCGGTGCTCACCGAGACCAACCTGGTCGGCGACCTGTCCCGGCACGGGTGGTTCCACTGGCTGGTGCGGCTGTTGACCGTCGGGATCCTCGGCTCGGTGATGACCGTGCTGCTGCGGATGGCGGCCGCCCGGGCGATCCGCGACCGGGGGATCCGGGCCGCACCCGGTGGCTTCACCGTCGCGGTGCTCTGGCAGGCCCTGCAGTGGATCGGCACCTGGTACGTCACCAACGTCATCGCCAGCACACACCGCAACAACATGACCGAGGCGTTCGGGGTCGTCCTCGGCCTGATGGGCCTGCTCTACATCGGTGCGGTGATGGGCGTGCTGGGCATCGAGGTCAACGTCGTGCTCGCCCGCAGGCTGTGGCCACGCGCGCTCCTGACGCCGTTCACCGACTCCGTCGACCTGACCGAGGCGGACCGCCGTGCCTACGCGATGTACGCCCAGATGCAGCGGCACAAGGGCTTCGAGACCGTCACGGTCCGCTTCGACGGCCGCGACGGCGACTCCCACGAGATCCTCCTCGACCCGCGCACCGAGAAGGTCCACAAGCAGCACATCCCCGGCCGGCCGCCGCGCCCGGAGGCGGCCGAGGAGGCGACCCAGCCGGTCAACCTGCCCCCGTCCGTCTGAACCGACCCGACCCGACCCGACCCGATTCGACCACAGCCATGGCCCAGAACTCGTTCACCCGCGGACTCGACGTCCTCATCGCGATCGCCCGCAACGGCCAGGTGAGCGTCGCCGAGGTCGCCGAGGAGCTGGGGCTCGCCACGAGCACGGCGTACCGCTATGTCCGCTCGCTGCGCGACTACGGACTGATCGAGGAGTCCCAGGGCGTCTACGTCCCGGGCTGGCGGCTGATGGAGATCTCGGGCGAGCACCTCACCCACACCCGGCTCGCCGAGGTCGCGGGGGAGTACCTGCGCACGCTGACCTACCAGACCGGTGAGACCGCGGTGCTCGCCGTGCGCGCGGGCTCGCACGCCATCTGCCTGCGCCAGTCCGTCTCGCCGGCGCCCGACCGCTACGCCTTCCGGATCAACGAGCTGCTGCCGCTGTACGCCGGTGCCGGCCAGCGGCTGCTCCTCGCCTACGCCCCCCGCCCGATCGTCGAGGTCGCCCTCGCCAACCTGGTCTCCTACTCGGCAGCCACCATCAAGCCCGATGAGCTGCCCGCCGCCCTCGCCCAGGTACGCCGCGACCAGCTGGCCGTGTCGCGCGGCGAGTTCAAGGAGGGGGCGATCGCGGTCGCCGTACCCGTGTTCAGCAACGGCGAGTGCGCTGCGTCGCTGACCATCGCCGGACCCTCGGACCGGTGCGACAACGCGGAGTGGGTGCGCCGCACCACCCGGCTGCTGCGGGCGGCGGCGACCGAGATGTCGGCCGAGATCGACGCCTGATCCTCTCCGGTCTGCTGCCGGGATTGCTCAGCGCTTCCCTGGGGAAGGGAGGGGCATGGCCTTCCTGGGTGGACCCGAGGCGGCGGCCCGGGTGGCGGCCGACCCGTTCTGGTCGGTGGTACGACGGCGGCACCCCGACGTCGAACTGGTCCTGCTGCCACCGGCCGGACCCGCCGAGCCGGCCGAGCAGCTCTCCGAGCAGCTCCGCGAGCCGATCCCGCAGACGAGCCTCGAGGCGGCGACCGCGGAGTGCGCGGCCCGGGTGGCGGAGCTGTGGGACCGGCTGGTCGGCGCGACCGAGCCCGACGAGTGGCGGGACCGCTGGACCACCGGCGCGACGCCCGAGGTGTCCCGCCACGAGGCCACCTGGACCCGGCTCGGGATGGAGCCGGTCACCGCCGCCGGCGTCCTCGAGCGGGCGGCCGCGCTGCTGGGCGACGAGGACTGGCGGGTGCTCACCCCGCCCGACGGCATGCCACGGGTGCTGGCCGGCCGGCCCGTCCGCCACGGCCGCGAGGAGATCGACCTGGTCCTGGTGCCTGCCACCGGGAGGTTCTTCCTGACCGTCCGCTCCGGGCCGTACCTGCTGGACGGTGCGCGATGAGCGTCTCCGGCATCGAGTACAACGCGATGTCCCGGTCGATCACCGACTGGGAGCACCTCGACCAGCTGATGACCGGCTCGAAGAGCGCCCTCAGCACGGCGAGCACCGCCGGCCTGCCGCCGAGCGTCCAGCCCGCCGGGGTGCTCTTCCTGGAGCGCTGGTCGGGCTTCGCGGGCGAGAGCGCGCTCATCGCCCGCGGCTTCGCCGACGCGCTGACGGCCGCGTCCGACGACTACCTCAACACCGACGACAGCGTCGACCAGCGCTACACCCAGCTCGACGGACGCCTGGGGCCGACGCGGTGAGCGTCACCATCGTGGTCCCGCCGTCCCAGCCGGCCACGTTGCCCGAGCCGCCCGGCGACGCAGCCCAGTGCGACACCCTCGCCGAGACGCTCTACACGACGGCCGCGCGCTACGAGGAGTTCGGCGAGGAGGCCACGCAGCTGCGCAACCTCACCGGCTACTGGTGGGGCGTCGCGTACGACGCCTATGTCGTCGCCTCCGGCAACGCGGCCACCGAGCACACCGCCATGGCCGCCACCGTCCGCCGGGTCGGCCGAGCCGTGACGTCGTACGCCGACACGCTGCGCGACCTGACCGCCACCCACGGCACCCTCGTCGAGCGCAAGGGCGGGCTCGACGAGCGGCGGACCACCCTGATCGCCGACATCGACGCGACCACCGAGGCCACCCCCGAGGTGGTCGCCGCGCTGCAGGAGCGGGCCACCGACCTGCGCACCGGCTACGCCACCCTCGTGACCGACCACGACACCCTGCAGCGCCGGGTCCGGGAGAACGAGGACCTGCTGCGCCAGGCGTTCCAGGCGGCGGACACCCTGGCCGAGGGACTGTCCGCGGAGGGCGGCGTACCGGAGACGGCGCGCAGCGCCATGGACAAGCCCGGTGCGCCGGGCACGGGCGCCACGCCCGCGCAGGTGCGGGACTGGTGGGAGCACCTGACCGACGCCGAGCGGGAGGCGGTCATCGTGGCCTACCCCGGCCTGATCGGCTCGGCCGACGGGCTGCCCGCGGACACGAGGGACCAGGCCAACCGGGTGCTGCTCGACGACGACCTCGCCCGGCTGGGCGCCAAGGAGGCGGACGGCACCCTCTCCGCCGACGAGCGCAAGGTGCTGGACAACGCGCGGGCCACCCAGAAGGCCGTGGAGAAGGCCGACGGCTTCGTCGACCCGACCACGGGCGAGAAGCCCGGCGGCACGCTCTGGCTCTACGACCCGGCGGCGTTCGACGGCGACGGCCGGGTCGCGGTGGGCGTCGGCGATCTCGACACCGCCGACGACGTCTCCGTGCAGGTGCCCGGCATCAGGTCCGAGATGGACGACGTCGGCGGCTACACCGACGAGGCGATCCGGCTCTACGAGTCGGCCCGCTACAACGGCGACGGCTCCTCGGTGGCGACCCTGTTCTGGCTCGGCTACAACACCCCCGAGGGCGCGATCGACCTCGACACGATCACGACCGGACGGGCCGAGGACGGCGGGCAGCGGCTCGCCGACGCGGTCGAGGGGCTGCGCGCCTCCCGGTCCGACGACCCCGCCCACCTCACCGTGATCGGGCACAGCTACGGCTCGACCACGACGTCGTACGCCGCCACCGACCACGACCTGGCCGCCGACGACGTGGTGCTGATCGGCAGCCCCGGCGCGGGGCCGGCCGACACCGCGGCGGACTTCAGCGTCGGTGCCGACCACGTCTACGACGGCCGCAACAGTCGCGACGCCGTCGCCTTCTTCGGCGACGAGGGTGCCTACCACAACCCCGGCGGGCTCGGCGTCGACCCGTCCTCGGAGGACTTCGGGGCGCACCGGTTCGAGGCCGAGTCGGTCGACCGTGGTGCGATCCGGAACTTCGACGACCACAGCCGCTACTACGACCACGAGTCGGAGTCGCTCTACAACCTCGGCAAGATCGTCGACGGCCACGGCGACGAGGTCAACGGGGCCGCGCAGAGCCACGACCCGTGGTGGCGCTGGGCCGTCGACCCGGAGGCCGACCGCGACCCGACGACGAACGTGCCGGGGCGCTCGGACACCCGTGCCGATGACGTTCCGTAGCCTGGGAGTGGCGGCGCTCGCCGTCGTGCTGATCCTGGGAGGGTGCGGCGTGGACGACCGGAAGGGCGCGGCCGGACTGGCCCGACTGCAGGACTCCGTGGTCGCGCGGACCCGCGAGGTCGTCGGCGTGCTCGCCGGCGCCGGGCTCGAGGTCACCCGCGCGGCGGGGGCCGCGGAGTACTGCCGCTCCGAGCCGGCTCCCGGCGTCACCTACCGCAGTGGCGGCGCGGTCGCGGGGACCCCTGCAGAGGTCCCTGCCCAGTTCGCCGCCGCCCGGGAGGCGCTGCTCGCCGCGGGCTGGGTGGTCGTGACGGAGGGCACCGACGGCGGCCGGCCCTGGGCCAACCTGGGCCGCGACGGCCTGCGGCTCGGCCTCTCGCAGGCCAAGCACGGTGAGCGGCTGCTCGGGTTCGCGCTCACCAGTGCCGAGTGCGTCGACGTCGCGGACGGTGGCTTCCTCGACCACGACGACCGCCGCGTCGACCTCCTCGCCACTGAGAAATAACGTCACCGAAACGCCCGGTTCCCACGCCATGGGAACGGCGATTGTTGCGCCCTGCTCCGCGGCCGGATCCTCCTGTGATCCACGACACCCACCAGCCGCCAGGAGCGCACCGCATCATGACGCGACCCCGCACCCTCTCCCTGTCCGCCGCCGCCCTCGCTCTCGCCCTGCCCGTCCTGCTCTCCGCGTGCGGCGGCAGCAGCGAGGCCGACGAGAAGCCGTCGTACGACAAGTCCGCCCCGCTGCACAGCGCCCTCCCGAAGGACCTGCAGGGCAAGAAGTCGATCACCATCGCGAGCAACGTCGAGTACCCGCCGTTCGAGTTCCTCGACACCGACAACAAGACGGTGCTCGGCATCGACCGCGAGATCGCCGACGGGCTGGAGAAGCAGCTCGGCATCGACATCGAGTTCGACAACATCGCCTTCGACGCGATCATCCCGGGCCTCGCCTCGGGCCGCTACCAGATGGCGATGTCGGCGATGACCGACAACCTCGAGCGGCAGAAGGAGGTCGACTTCGTCGACTACTTCGCCGCGGGCGCCGGGATCATGACCCACGAGGCGGACGCCGACAAGTACACGACCCTGGCCGACATGTGCGGCACCACGGTCGCGGTCGTCAAGGGCACCACCGAGGTCCCGCAGGCCGAGGAGGCCTCCAAGCAGTGCGAGGCCGACAGCAAGGACCCGATCAAGGCAACGGTCTTCCCCGGCCAGAACCAGGTCATCCTCGCGCTGCAGAACGAGCGCGTCGACGCGATCTTGATGGACAGCGCGCCCGGCGCGTACGCCGCCTCGCAGACCGAGGGACTCGTCATGAGCAAGCCCTACGAGTCGCAGCCGTTCGGCATCGTGTTCGCCAAGGGCACCGACGAGCTCCAGAAGGCCGTCCAGCAGGCGCTGCAGGCGCTCAAGGACAACGGCGAGTACGACAAGGCGCTGGAGAAGTTCGGTCTCGAGAGCGGCGCCATCGACGAGTTCACCATCAACGGCGGCACCCAGTGACCTCAGTTCCCGTGACCGAGAACTCCGCTCCGGCCCCGTCCCGTCCCGTCCCCGCGCGGGACGGGCGGGACGCCCGGGTCGTGCTCCCCACCCGGCACCCGGCCCGCTGGGCGATGGCGGTGGTGGTCCTCCTGATCGTGGCGGGGGGGATCACCCAGGTCATCGGCAACGAGCGCTTCCAGTGGGACGTCGTCGGCGACTACCTGTTCGCCCAGCCGATCCTGCAGGGCGTCGCGAAGACGCTGATGCTCACCGCCGCCGCGATGGCGATCGGCGTCGGGCTGGGCGTCGTGATCGCCGTGCTGCGGCTCTCCCCGAACCCGATCCTGTCGTCGGCCGCCTGGACCTACTCCTGGTTCTTCCGCGGTACGCCGCTGCTCGTGCAGCTGTTGTTCTGGTACTTCCTCGCCGCGCTCTACCCGACCATCGGCGTCGGCGGCGTGTCGTGGAGCGCCAACGAGCTGATCTCGCCGCTCACCGCGGCGCTGCTCGGTCTCGGGCTCAACGAGGCGGCGTACATGAGCGAGATCGTGCGGTCCGGCATCCTCTCGGTCCCGCCGGGCCAGGCCGAGGCGGCCAGCGCGGTCGGCATGCGACGCTCACAGGTGATGCGCCGGGTCGTGTTGCCGCAGGCGATGCGGGTGATCATCCCGCCGACCGGCAACGAGACGATCGGCATGCTCAAGCACACCGCGCTGGTGCTGGTGATCGGCTACACCGAGCTGATGACCACCGCGTCCAACATCTACTCGCGGACCTACCAGACCATCCCGCTGCTCATCGTGGCCGCACTCTGGTACCTCGCGATCTCGGCGGTGCTCTCCGTCGGGCAGTACTTCATCGAGCGGCACTTCGGCCGCGGCTTCTCGAACCACCGGGTCAGTCGCAAGGGGAGTCGCGTGCGCAAGGGGGAGGCGGTCGCATGAGTGCTCGTGCCGACGGCTCGCAGGAGCCGATGTTCCAGGCCTGGGACGTGCACAAGTCGTTCGGCCACGTCGAGGTGCTCAAGGGCATCGACATGTCGGTCGCCCGCGGCGAGGTGGTCTGCCTGCTCGGCCCCTCCGGGTCCGGCAAGAGCACCTTCCTGCGCTGCATCAACCACCTGGAGAAGTTCGACCGGGGCGAGATGTGGGTCGGCGGCGACCGGGTCGGGTACCGCCCGCACGGCGACAAGCTCAAGGAGCTCAACGAGCGCGAGGTCGCCGTACGCCGTTCCGGGATCGGGATGGTCTTCCAGGGCTTCAACCTCTTCGCGCACCGCACCGCGCTGGAGAACGTGATGGAGGGCCCGATGGTGGTCCGCCGGGAGAAGCGCTCGGTCGTCGAGCGGCGGGCGAGGGCCCTGCTCGACCGGGTGGGCCTCGCCGACCGGGTCGACAACTACCCCTCGCAGCTCTCCGGCGGCCAGCAGCAGCGGGTGGCGATCGCCCGGGCGCTGGCGATGCAGCCCGAGCTGATGCTCTTCGACGAGCCGACCTCCGCGCTCGACCCCGAGCTGGTCGGAGACGTGCTGGCCGTGATGCGCCAGCTCGCCGACGACGGGATGACGATGATCGTGGTGACCCACGAGCTCGGCTTCGCCCGGGAGGTCGCGGACCGCGTGTACTTCATGGACGGCGGCGTGGTCGTCGAGTCCGGCCCGCCCGCCGAGGTGCTGGAGCGGCCGCGGGAGGCGCGCACCCAGGCGTTCCTGTCCAAGGTGCTGGCGTGAGCGTCGCCCGTGTCGACCGTGTCGCCCGTGTCGGCCCGTCGGCCCGGCCGGACCTGGCCGGGCTGGCGGCGTACTCCTCCGTCGCCCCGGGTCCGGTCCCGGTCCGGGTCCGGGCGTCCTCGAACGAGGCGCCCGGCGGGCTGACCGGGCCGGTGCTGGACGCGGCGCTCGCCGCTGTCTCGGGCGCCACGCGGTACCCGCTGATCGGCGGTGCTGACCTGGCGGCCGCTCTGGCCGGGTCGTTGGGGGTCTCGGACTCGTCGGTGGCGGTGGCCGACGGGGCGCTCCCGCTGCTCGACCGGCTCCTGCTCGCCTACCTGCGGCCCGGCGACGAGGTGGTGATGGCGTGGCGCTCGTACGAGGCGTACCCGCTCAGCGTCCAGGTCGCCGGTGGCCGGTCCGTGCCGGTGCCGCTTCGGCCGGACGGGTCGCACGACCTGGCAGCGATGGCGGGCGCGATCGGTGCCTCGACGCGGGTGGTGATCGTCTGCAACCCCAACAACCCCACCGGCACGGTCGTGTCGTGGTCCGCCCTGTCGGACTTCCTCGACTCCGTGCCCCCCGACGTGCTGGTGGTGCTGGACGAGGCATACACGGAGTACGACGCCCGCTCCCGGCCCGCGTCGATGTCCGTGCCCGAGCTGGCTCGGCGGGGGAACGTGGTCGTGCTGCGCACCTTCTCCAAGGCCCACGGCCTCGCCGGCCTGCGGGCGGGCTACCTGGTCTCGTCTGCGGAGGTCGCGGGCGCGGTGCGCTCGGTCCTCCCACCCTTCCCCGTCTCGTCGGTGGCCGTCGCCGCCGCCCTGGCCTCCCTCGCCCATCCGTCGGTCCTCGCCGCCCGGGTGGCGTCGACCCGGGAGGAGCGGACGCGGGTGGCCGCGTTGCTCGGCGGGCGCGGCGTCGTCGTACCGGAGGCGGAGGGGAACTTCGTCTGGCTCCCGCTCGGGCCCCGGTCGGCGGAGTTCGCCGACCTGTGCCGCGCGCACGGGCTGCTGGTGCGGCCCTTCGCCGGCGAAGGCGTCCGGATCACCGTCGGCGACCCGGACCTGCGAGCTGTGCTCGCGGAGGTGCTTGCCGCCTGGGAGTGAGGGCCCCCGGGAGGTGAGGGTGAGTGGCGGGGATCGGGCGGGCACGTCCGGTCCCCGCCGGTCGTGTTCCTGTGCTGGCCCCTTCGGGGCGGGTGCGGGCGGCCGCCGTCAGCCGGCCGTGCGGATCGTCAGGTACGCAGCGCGCAGTGGGCGCCGCGCCGACCGCACGTACAGCACCACGCCGATGACGCCGAGCAACAGTATGCGCACCACCCAGCGGGCCTTGCTCAGGTCGGCGACCTCCCACGTCGCGCTGGGCCAGCTGAGCACATCGATGAGTGCCCACGCCCACAGTCCCGCCAGAGCCAGGACGACGACGATCACGGGGAGCACGTCGCGGAGCCTAGTCGCGATACGCCGTCGGTGGTCGGCGATGGGTTGCGCTCGGCTCGTCGCTTCCTGGGCCCCAGGCGGCGGTGGGCAGCTGAGCGGACCGGCCGCAGTAACACGCCGTCCACCTGACTGGGTGCCACTTCTCCGCAGAAGTCGGCCTCAGATGAGGCTGATTCTGCTGACCACCGCCGTGTAGTCGGGTGGACGGCGTGTTACATGCTCAGGCGAGCAGCTTCCCCGGGTTCATGATCCCGAGCGGGTCGAAGGCCGCCTTGACCGCGCGGTGCAGCTCCATGGACGCCGAGCCGACCTGTCGCTCGAGCCAGGCGGCCTTGAGCACGCCGACGCCGTGCTCGCCGGTGATGGTGCCGTCGAGCTCGAGGGCGGCCGCGAAGACCTCGTCGGCCGCGGCAGCCACGGCGTCGGGGATCCCGACGGCCCCATGGTCGAAGACGAAGGTCGGGTGGAGGTTGCCGTCGCCGGCGTGGGCGACGGTCAGCACGGTCACGCCGTGACGGGCGGCGGCGTCGTCGATGCGGCGGATCATCTCGGGCAGCCGGGAGACGGGTACGCCGACGTCCTCGACCAGGCACTGGCCGAGCTGCTCGGCGGCGGGATAGGCGAGGCGGCGGATGGCGAGGAGCTCGTCGGACTCCTTCGGGTCGGTCGACACGGCGGGCTCGTCGACGGCGCCGGCCTCCTCGCACAGCGCGGCGACCGCAGCAGCGTCAGAGTCGAAGCGTCCGTCCACCTGCACGACGAGCATCGCCTCGATGCCGGCCAGCCCCATCCGCTTCCAGGAGTCGATGGCGCGCAGCGTGGTGCCGTCGAGCAGCTCGAGCAGCGACACCTCCGGCCCGGACGCCACGATGCGCGCCACCGCGACCCCGGCGGCCTCGAGCGAGTCGAACGCCGCGACCACCGTCGTGGGCGGTACGACGGGCCGTCGGGTCAGCCGCACGGTGGCGGCCGTGATCACGCCGAGCGTGCCCTCCGAGCCGACCAGCAGCCCGGTGAGGTCGTAGCCGGCGACGTCCTTGGTGGTGCGGGTGCCGGTCGAGACCACGCGGCCGTCGGCGAGGACGACCTCGAGGCCGAGGACCGACTGGCGGGTGACGCCGTACTTCACGCAGCGCAGGCCGCCCGCATTCGTCGCGACATTGCCGCCGACGGTGGAGATCTCCCAGCTCGACGGGTCGGGCGCGAACATCAGCCCGTGCTCGGCCGCCGCCCGGTCGAGGTCCGCGTTGACGACGCCCGCCTCGACGACGGCCACCCGGTCCAGGGGATCCAGCGACCTGATCGCGGTGAGCGCCTCGGTCGACAGCACGAGACAGCCCTCGACCGCGCTCGCGCCTCCGGCCAGCGAGGTCCCGGCGCCGCGCGGCACCACCGGAACGCGGTGGGAGGAGGCGAGACGCAGCGCGGCAGCGACCTCCGCCGTCGTCCGCGGCAGCACGACGGCGCAGGGCAGGCCACCGGGGACGACGGTCGCCATGTCCTGTCGGTACGACGCCAGCAGGTCGCCGTCCGTGATGACCCGGCAGTGGTCCCCGAGTTCAGCACGTAGGGCGGCGACAAAGGCAGGAGTGCTCACGCGGGGACGATACGCACCGGCAGCGAGCTGAGCCCACGCAGCGTGTTGTGCAGGAACGGCACCGGCTCGCCGGCGGGCTCGATCGAGCGCACCCGCTGGGCGAGCTCGCCGAACAGCACCTCCATCTCCAGGCGGGAGATCGGCTGGCCGACGCACTGGTGGATGCCCATCCCGAAGGTGAGGTGGCCACCGGCCTCGCGCTCGATCCGGTACTGGTCGGCGTCCGGGCCGAACCGCTCCACGTCGCGGTTCGCCGCGCCGGGGAAGACGATCAGCTTGCTGTCCTCGGGCAGCGTCACGCCACCGAAGGAGACCTCGCGCGACGTCGTACGGAAGAACGACTGGAACGGCGACTCGAAGCGCAGCGCCTCGTCGATGGCGAACTTCGCGAGCCGCGGCGTGGAATGTACGAGGTCCCACTGGTCCGGGTTCGCGGTCAGGCAGCGCAGGGTGTTGCCGATCGCGATGACGGTGGTGTCGAGACCGGCGGAGAGCAACGCCCGCACGAGTACGGCGGCCTCCTCCGGCGCGACCACGCCGGCGTCGGCGTGCGCCCAGATCTTCGCGCCGAGCCCGTCGGGGCTGAGGTTCTCGCGCGCGCAGTTGTTCATCGTCCACTCGATGGTGTGCTCGCCGGCCCGCATGTAGTGCTCGTAGCGGGCGTCCTCGGGTCCGAACTGCGCGAAGTTCATCGCCCCGTGCGCGAGCAGGTTCTCGGCCCGGCCCTCGCGCGGGATGCCGACCGCGTCGCCGAACACCCGGAGCGGGAACAGCTCGGCGAGGTCGGTGATCGCGTCGAACTCGCGCATGTCGAGGAGCTTGTCGACCAGCGGCGTCGCGAACTCCTGGAAGCCGGCGCGCAGCGGGCGCATGTTGCGCGGGCTGATCACGTCGGCCATCACGGTGCGCAGCGGGGTGTGCATCGGCGGGTCCGAGTCGAGGATGCCGGGCTTCCGCCAGGGCGGCTGGTGGTGGTAGTTCCGCGGCCCCACCCCGGCCCCCGAGATGAAGGTCTCGTGGTCGACGAGGATCTCGCGGACCTCGGCGAACCGGGCGAACGCCGCGACGTCGTACGTGTCCAGCCACACCGCCGGACCAGCCTCGCGCATCCGGTCGAAGAGCGGGTACGGGTCGGTCAGGTTCGCGTCGTCGTACGGGTCGTCGGCGATGTTCATGCCGGGACGGTAGGAGCGGCCGGAAGCCGCCAACAACGAAGGTTCCCGCGTGATGAGAATCCGCGTTGCCGGGGTGTGCCGGCCCTCCGCGACGATGTGACCATGACCGCTCACCTGACGCAGACCTCCGACCGCGTCGTCGTCCTCGGCACCGCCCGGCTCACGCTCGCGGACCTCGTCGCCGTCGCCCGCCACGGCGCCCGCGTCGAGCTCGACGCCGCCGTCGACGAGCGCCTGCGCGCCAGCCAGGAGTGGGTCGAGGCCGCCGGCCTGGAGCGCCCGATCTACTCGATCAACACCGGCTTCGGCTCGCTCGCCGGCCGCCAGGCCTTCGCCGACCCGGCCGACGCGGCCGAGCTGTCGCGCCGCCTGGTCCTCAGCAACGCCTCCGGCATCGGTCGGTACGTCGACGCCGAGCTGGTCCGCGCCACCATGCTGATCCGCGCGGTGAGCCTGCTGTCCGGCCACTCCGGCGTGCGCCCCGAGGTCGCCCGGCTCGTCGTCGACATGCTCAACGCCGGCGTGCACCCGGCGATCCCGGAGTACGGCTCGCTCGGCGCGTCCGGCGACCTGATCCCGCTGGCCCACCTCGCGGTCGTGATGACCAGGGGCGTAGCGGGCCGCGAGAGCGCCGAGGAGGACGTCCGGAACTCCGGCGAGGTGCTCCTTGACGGCCGGGGCGGCAACCGGGTCGTCACCGGCGCGCAGGCGATGGCCGACGCCGGCCTCGAGCGGATCGCGCTCGCCGCGAAGGAGGGCCTGGCGCTGCTCAACGGCACGTCCTTCTCCTGCGCCCAGGTCGCGCTCGCGCTGCACGACGCGCAGAACCTGCTCGACACCAACCTGGTCACCGCCGCGATGTCGATCGAGGCGCTCAAGGGATTCGGTGACGCGTTCATCGCCGAGCTGCACGAGGCCCGCGGCCAGTCCGGCCAGGTCGAGGTCGCCGCCCGGATCCGCCGGCTGCTCACCGGCGCGACGCTGGTCGACGGCGACCGCGACCACGATCCGGTCCGCCAGCCCCCGCAGGACGCCTACTCGCTGCGCTGCGTGCCGCAGGTGCTCGGCCCGATCACCGACACCCTGCGCTTCGTGGCCGGTCTCGTCGAGAACGAGATGAACGCCGCCACCGACAACCCGCTGATCTTCCCGTCCCTGCCGCGCTCGCTGAAGGCCGTGTCGGGCGGAAACTTCCACGCGGAGTACATGGCCTTCGCCGCCGACTTCCTCGCCATCGCGGTCACCGAGATCGGCAACATCACCGAGCGCCGGCTGTTCCGGATGGACGACGGCACCCTCAACCGCGGCCTTCCGGACATGCTCGTCAACAGCGCGCAGGTCGGCATGGACTGCGGCTACATGCTTCCGCAGTACCTCGCCGCCGCGCTGGTCTCCGACTGCAAGACGCTCGCGCACCCCGACTCCGTCGACTCGATCCCCACCTGCGCCAACCAGGAGGACCACGTCTCGATGGCCAACAACGCCGGCCGGCACGCCCGCCAGGTCGTCGCCAACATCGAGGCCGTCGTCGCCATCGAGCTGCTCATGGCGGCCCAGGCGCTGGACCTGCGGATCCTGCAGGACGAGGTCACCGAGGACGGGCTCGCCCCGACCAGCCGGGCAGTGCGGGCGCTGGTGCGCGGCAGCGAGGACGCGCAGGGCCAACCGGTCGCGCACCTCACCCAGGACCGGGTGCTCTACCCGTGGCTGCGCAAGGCCGTCGAGCTGGTCCACTCCGGCGCCGTCGTCGCGACCGCGGAGGGCCTCTCGTGACCGCGGACGTCCGGGTCCGCGTGGCTGCGGCCCGGCAGGTCGCCGATCGGGTCCGCGAGCTGGTGCTGGCGCCGGTGAACGGTACGCCGCTGCCCGGCTGGACGCCCGGCGCGCACGTCGACGTCGTGCTCACCGACGAGCTCACCCGCTCCTACTCCCTGTGCTCGGAGCCCGGCGCCGACACCTGGCGGATCGCGGTGCTCGAGGAGACCGACGGCCGCGGCGGCTCCAGCCACGTCCACCACGCCCTCGCGGTCGGTGACGAGCTGGTCACCTCCGCACCCCGCAACGACTTCGAGCTCGTCGTCGGCGAGCGCCGGATCGTGCTCGTCTCGGGCGGCATCGGGATCACCCCGATCCTGCCGATGGCCGCGGCCGCCGACGCCGCCGGCGCGGACTGGAGCCTGCTGCACCTGGCCCGCAGCGAGGCCGCGGCGGCGTACGTCGACGAGCTGGCGTCGTACGGCGACCGCGTCGTGCGCCACGTCGACACCGACGGCGGCCCGATCGACCTGGCCACCGCGCTCGACGGGCTCGGCGGTGCCGACGCGGACGTGTACGCGTGCGGCCCGGCGCCGCTGCTGGCCGCGCTCGAGGAGTACGCCGCCGCCCGCCCCGGAACCCGCCTGGTGCTGGAGCGGTTCACCGGCGACGGGGACGCGATCCGCGCGGGCGACCACGCGTTCGTGGTCGAGATCGCCGACGGGACCGAGATCCCCGTGGCCGCCGACCAGACCGTTCTCGACGCGCTCACCCACGCCGGCATCCGGGTGCTCAGCTCCTGCCGGGAGGGCGTCTGTGGCACGTGTGAGACGGTCGTCCTGGAAGGCGAGCCGGATCATCGCGACCACGTCCTCAGCGACGAGGAGCGCGAGAGCGGCGAGATGATGATGCCCTGCGTGTCGCGGTGCCGCGGCGCGCGGATCGTCCTGGATCTGTGAGGAGAGGGAGTACATGAGTCAGCAGGTGAAGGCCGTCGTCGCCAGGGCCAAGGGTGCGCCGGTGGAGGTCGTGACGATCAATGTGCCCGACCCGGGTCCGGGCGAGGCGGTGGTGAAGGTGCTCTCGTGCGGGGTGTGCCACACGGACCTGCACTACCGCGAGGGTGGGATCAATGACGACTTCCCGTTCCTGCTGGGGCACGAGGCCTCGGGGGTCGTGGAGGCCGTCGGGCCGGACGTGACCTCGGTGGCTCCGGGGGACTTCGTGGTGTTGAACTGGCGTGCGGTGTGTGGTGAGTGCCGGGCCTGCAGGCGCGGTGAGGCGCAGTACTGCTTCAACACCCACAACGCGACCCAGAAGATGACGCTGGCCGAGGGTGATGATGCCGGCACGGAGCTGTCGCCGGCGTTGGGGATCGGTGCGTTCGCGGAGAAGACCCTGGTCGCCGCGGGCCAGTGCACGAAGGTCGACGCGAAGGCCCGCCCGGCCGCGGTCGGTCTGCTGGGTTGCGGTGTGATGGCCGGGATCGGTGCGGCGATCAACACCGGTGCCGTGGGCCGGGGCAAGTCGATCGCGGTCATCGGTTGCGGTGGGGTCGGTGTGGCCGCGATCGCGGGTGCCGCTCTGGCGGGTGCCTCGCCGATCATCGCGGTCGACATCGACGCGAAGAAGCTCGCCAAGGCGCGGGAGATGGGCGCGACCCACACCGTCGACTCGACTCAGGTCGACCCGGTGGCGGAGATCAAGCGGATCTGCGGCGAGACCTATGAGGGTGCCGACGGTGCCGATGTCGTGGTCGAGGCGGTGGGTCGTCCGGAGACGTGGAAGCAGGCGTTCTACGCCCGCGACCTGGCCGGCACCGTCGTCCTCGTCGGGGTGCCGACCCCGGACATGAAGATCCCGGAGATCCCGCTGATCGACGTGTTCGGCCGCGGTGGCGCGTTGAAGTCGTCCTGGTACGGCGACTGCCTGCCCTCGCGTGACTTCCCGATGCTTGTCGACCTGTACCAGCAGGGTCGTTTGGACCTGGACGCGTTCGTGACCGAGGAGATCGGCATCGAGGACATCGAGGCCGCGTTCGACAAGATGCACCACGGCGACGTGCTGCGCTCGGTGGTCATCCTGTGACTGCTCGGGTCGATCATGCCGTGACGTCGGGGACGTTCAGCCTCGACGGGGAGACCTTCGACGTCGACAACAACGTGTGGGTCGTCGGTGACGACACCGAGTGTGTGGTGATCGACGCCCCGCACTCGGTCGACGACATCCTGGCCGTGGTCGGGGACCGGCGGGTGAAGGCGATCGTGTGCACCCACGCCCACGACGACCACGTCCGCGTCGCCCCTGAGCTGCGGGAGAAGGTCGTCGCCCCGATCCTGCTGCACCCCGACGACAGGCCGCTGTGGGAGCTCACCCACACCCAGTACCTGTGGGACGTGGACCTCGCCGACGGCCAGACCCTGGAGGTGGGCGGTACGACGCTGCAGGTGCTCCACACTCCGGGCCACGCCCCGGGTGCGGTGTGCCTCTACGCCCCCGACCTGGGCTGCGTGTTCACCGGCGACACGCTGTTCCACGGCGGTCCCGGTGCGACCGGCCGCTCCTACAGCGACCGGCCCACCCTGGAGGCCTCGATCCGCAAGCGGTTGTTCGACCTGCCCGGTGACACGGTCGTGCACACCGGGCACGGCGAGGACACCACCATCGCCGCCGAACGGGAGCTGCTCGGAGCCTGACCCGCTCGGCGGCCCGTGCTGTAACACGCTGTCCACGTAGCGACACGCCGCACGACACGCCGGCGCGCTGCTGACAACCGTCAGGTAGTCAGGTGGACAGCGTGTTACAGCGCGGCGGGACGAGCGGGATCAGGCGGCCCGCAGCAGCTCGCGCAGCCGGTCCAGCGTGGCGTCGTCGAGACCCAGCCCGTCGCGCAGGTACGCCGACCGGTCGCCGTACAGCTCCTCGACGGCAGCCCACGCGGCGTCGAGGTACTCCACGTCGACCACGAGCGTCGGCTCGTAGACGGCGACGAGGTCGGGCCCGCCGTGCTTCTCGATCTCGGCCTCCACCCGGGCCCGGGAGGCGGCGCTGCGGGCGTTGGTGAGCAGGTAGTCACTCTCGATCGTCGGGTCGTCGACGCCCGCGACGTGGAGCAGCAGGGCGGCGACCCAGCCGGTGCGGTCCTTGCCCTGCGAGCAGTGGAAGAGCTGGGGGCCGCCGGCGGCGAGCTGGCGGAGCACGCCGCCGAAGGCGGTGCGGCAGTGCTGCTCGACGACGAAGCCGCGGTAGACCTCGTCCATCAGCGCGACCGCCTCGGCGTGGCTGGTGAGGCTGGAGAGCCGCTCGATCGGGATGCCGATGGCGTCGAAGTGGAGGTTCTCGGCGCCGGGGACCTCGGGGTCGGGGTGCACGGCGATCTCGGTGGGGGAGCGCAGGTCGATGACCGCGGTCAGCCCGATCGCCTGCAACGCGGCGAAGTCGTCGCCGGTCAGGCGCAGGTCGTTGGAGCGGTAGAAGACGCCGGTGCGGAGCTTGCCGCCGTCGCGGGTGGCGTAGCCGGGGCCGGCCACGTCGCGGAAGTTGTCGGCCGAGGCGAGCCGGAGATACTCCTGGTCCTGGGTCACGGCACGACCCTAGGAGACGTGCCGACCTCGTGGCGGTCGGGGGAGGAAGCGCGAGGTCCGGGCGGCGTACGACGCATAGCCGGGTCGTTGCATCATCGTCTGCTCGATCAGCTTGGCCCCGGTCGCCTCGCTGAGGAACCAGGTCATCGCGAGCGGCGCGACGACGGTGGCCAGGCCGGCGACCCAGCCGGACGCGAGACCGCCGGCGAGCCACAGGCCCCACCACACGCACGCGTCGCCGAAGTAGTTCGGGTGCCGGGTCCATGCCCACAGCCCGGTGTCGAGGACCGGCGGGCGCTGGTCGCGCGGCCGGGAGCGGTACGCCGCCAGCTGGGCGTCGCCCACCGCCTCGAAGAACAGCCCGACAGCCCACACCACCGCGCCGACGAGCACCACCGGCCACCACCGCACCGAGAGCACCACGCCGACCGAGACGGGCAGCGCGATCACCGGCACGATCGCGCCCTGCAGCGCGAACACCTTTCGCGCCGCGCGGCCCATGCCGACCTCCGCGAGGCTGCCGCCGAGCAGCTTCTCGTAGCGCGGGTCCTCACCACGGTGCTGGGCCGCCCGGCGGCCGATGTGCCAGGCCAGCCGCCCGCCCCAGAGCGCCACCAGCGCCACCAGGAGCCACGAGCGCCACGGCGTGCCCGCGTCCGTCAGGACCGCGCCGGCCCCACACGCCAGCGCGGCCCCGGCGAACGCGACCCCCCAGGCCACGTCGACGACGGCCACCCGGCCCTGGCGGCGGGCGACCAGCGCGGTCACCGCCATCACCACGGAAGCGGCGGCGAGGGACAGCACGATGCTGACGACCACGCTCATGCACTTCTCCGCAGCAGCAGCTGGTCGACGCCCATCCGCCCGTCGCGGAACGCCATCGAGCCGCCGACGAGGTAGAGCCGCCAGACCCGGACCAGCTCCTCGCCGACCAGCGCGGTGATCGCGTCGAGGTTCTCCTCGAACCGGGCCAGCCAGCCAGCGACGGTCAGCACGTAGTGCTCGCGCAGCGCCTCGACCCCGCGCAGCTCCAGTCCGGCGGCCTCCAGCAGGCCGATCGTCGCGCCGACCGGCCGCATGTGCATGTCAGGTGCGATGAAGGACTCGATGAACGGCCCGCCGCCGGGGTGGTTCGCGCCGCGCGACATCTGCTGGACCAGGACGTGGCCGCCCGGACGGACAGAGTCGTGCAGCACCCGTGCGTACGCCGGGTAGTTCCGCTCCCCGACGTGCTCGCCCATCTCGAGCGACGCGACCGCGTCGTACTCCGCGCCCGGGAGCGGCACCGCGTCGCGGTAGTCGCACAGCCGGATCTCGACCAGGTCGGCCACACCCCGGCGCCGGGCGGCCGCCTCGGCGAATCTCCGCTGCTCGGCCGAGATCGTCACGCCGACCACCCGGGCGCCGAAGTGCTCGGCCGCGTGCAGCGACAGCGATCCCCACCCGCAGCCGACGTCGAGCAGCCGCATCCCCGGCTCCAGGCCGAGCTTGCGGCAGACCAGGTCCAGCTTGGCCTCCTGCGCGTCGGCCAGCGGCTGGTCGGGCGAGGAGTGGTAGCCGCAGGAGTACGCCATGGTCCGCTCGTCGAGGACCAACGAGTAGAAGTCGGCGGTGGTGTCGTAGTGATGGCTGATCGCCCGGCGGTCACGGTCCTTGCTGTGCAACCGGCCCCGGACCCGCGCCTGGGTGGCCGGTGCCGTCGGTGGCCGACCGAGCAGGTCGAGGCCGACGGCGGTCCGCACCGCCCCCGCGAGCGCGCGCAACGACGGCCGGCTGGGCAGGTCGCGCTCGGAGGCCACCGCGAAGGCGTGGGTGAGGGCCGCGTCCAGGTCACCCGGTACGTCGAGCTCCCCGGTCACGTAGGCCTGCGCGGCCCCCAGCTCGCCGGGGTGCCAGAGCAGCCGGCGCAGCGCGTCGGGCGAGCGGACCTCGACGACCGGCGCGTCGACCGGGCCGGCCGTCGTACCGTCCCAGGCGACCAGGCGCACCGGCAGGTCGCCGCCGACGAACGGTCGCAGTGCCTGCTCGAGATCCGTTGCGACCGTCGCGCTCATCGGCCCTCCTCCGGCCGGGCCAGCACCAGCTGGTGCACGTCGATGTAGTCGGCGGCGAAGCCGGCGCGGCAGTACTCGAGGTAGAAGTGCCACATCCGCACGAAGGTCGCGTCGAAGCCGAGGTCCGCCACCCGCGCGCGCGCGGCGAGGAACGCCCGGTCCCACCGCTGCAGGGTGGGGGCGTAGTGCCGGCCCATGGCGAGGTCGTCGGTGATCCGCAGGGCGGTGTGTCGCCGGGTCACGTCGTCGATCGCCCGCACCGAGGGCAGCGCGCCGCCGGGGAAGATGTACTTGGTGATGAAGGTGTGCGTCGACCCGGTGGCGAGCATCCGGTCGTGGGGCAGCGTGATCGCCTGGATCGCCACCCGGCCACCCGGGGCGAGCGCATGGTCGATGGTGCGGAAGTACGACGGCCAGAACTCGCGGCCCACCGCCTCGATCATCTCCACCGACACCACGGCGTCGTACGCCGCGGCGGGCTCGTCGAGCAGCGCCCGGTAGTCGCACAGGTCGACGTCGACCCGGTCGGCGCACCCGGCCGCGGCGATCCGTTCTTGTGCCAGCGCCTGCTGCTCGACCGACAGGGTGATCGACCGGACGCTCGCGCCACGGGCGGCGGCCCGGATCGCCAGCTCGCCCCAGCCGGTGCCGATCTCGAGCAGCCGGGTGCCGGTGGTGACCCCGGCCCGGTCGAGCAGCCGGTCGATCTTGCGGTGCTGGGCGGCGGCGAAGTCCTCGGACAGGGCCGTGGCCAGGTCGTCGAACAGGGCGCTCGAGTAGGACAGGGTCGGGTCGAGGAAGGCCGCGAACAGGTCGTTGGACAGGTCGTAGTGGTGGGCCACGTTCGCCTGGGTGTTCTCCCGCGTGCCGCGGTGGCTGCGGGGCAGGCGCGGTGAGACGACGCCGCGCAGGCGCTGCAGGCTGCGCGGGACCAGGTCGGCGATGTCCGCGGCGAGCACGGTGAGGAAGTCGCCGAGGACGCCGTCGCCCGGGACGCCGTCCTCGGCCCAGGCGCCGGTCAGGTACGCCTCGCCGAAGCCGATCAGCTTGTCCCGTCCGACGCGGGCGAACAGCTCGGCCGGACGGTGCACGACGACGGCGGGCCCACCGAGCCCGAGCTGCTCGACGGTGCCGTCGGGCCGCCGCAGACGCACCGTGACGTTGCGGCGGGCGACCGCCGCGCGGAACAGGCGCTCGGCGATCCGGGCGGAGAGCCCGCCCTCGGGGACCGGGGCGAGGCCGGGCCAGGTGGTGGTGGGGGAGGCCGTGAGCGTCATCGGTGGTCTCCTTCGGGAGAGGACGGGCGCGGTCGGGGCTGGACCGGCAGGCGGCGGGCCCACAGCGCGATGCCGTGCGCCCTGATCAGGGCCGCACCACGCAGGCCGGCGAGCGGCAGCCGGGGAGGTGTCGTGGGGGTACCCGTGAGGGTGGCGTCGAACCGGGCGCCGTCGTCGGTGACGAGGCGGACACCCAGGTGCAGCCGGCCGGTCGCCGGGTCGGGCGGCGGTGCGAGCACCTCGTAGTGCCCGTCGGTCCCGTGGAAGGGCGAGACGTACATCGCCTTGTCGACGACACAACGGCCCTCGGCGCTGGTGCGCTCGGGGTCGAGCAGGTAGGCGTGCCGGTCCCCATAGGTGTTGTGCACCTCGACGACGGTGGCTGCGGGACGGCCGTCCTCCTCGCCCGCGGCCCAGCACCAGTGGACCGTGATCGGGTTGAAGCAGTGCCCGAGGGCCCGGGGTTGGGCGGCCATCAGGGCGCGGCCGCCCCGCAGGTCGATGGCGTGCGCGGCCAGGAACCGGTCAAGTCCCTCGCGCACGGAGGCGTCGTCGCCGGCGAAGTGGTCGCGCCCCAGGAACCGGCCGCCCACGCCCTCGACCGACCCGTCGCCCGCGACCCGGTCGAGGTCGACGACGGTGAGGTGCGAGCGGTGGGTGAAGTCGTTGCGCAGCGGCTCGCGACGCCGGTGCACCAGGGTCGTGGCGTACGTCGTCGCGGCGACACGCTCCGGGGAGAGCAGCCCCAGCCGCTCGACCGCCCGCTGCCCGGACCGCGCGCCGTCCTCGTGGAAGCCCCAGCCGTGGTAGGCGCCGGCGAACACGACCCGGTCGGTGTCGATCCCGGGCAGCCTGGCCTGGGCGGCGACCGACTCCGGCGTGTACAGCGGATGGGCGTACTCGCGCCGGACCAGCACGCTGGCGGGGTCGACGTCGTCCTGGCCGCCGAGGGTCACCAGGTAGTGGGTGTCGGTGGGCAGCCGCTGCAGCCGCGTGAGGTCGTAGGTGACCTGGACCCGCTCCTGGGCGACCCGCGGGCGACGGAAGTTCCACGACGCCCAGGCGTCGCGGGAGCGCGGCAGCAGGCGGGTGTCGGTGTGCAGCAGGGCGGTGTTGCTCGTGTACGGGATCGCGTCGAGCACCTCCTTCTGCTCACGCGTCGGCGCCGCGAGCATCCCGAGCGCCTGGTCGGGATGGGTGGCGACCACCACGGCGTCGTACGCCTCCCGCCCGGCGGGCGTGGTCACCTCGACGCCCTCGTCGGTCTCCTCGAGGGCGAGCACCGGGGTGGCGGTGCGGATCCGGCCGCCCGCGGCCTCCAGCGCCGCGGCGATCGCCGACACGTAGGTCGCCGATCCGCCCGTCACCGTGCGCCACGGCGGGGAGCCGAACACGGCGAGCATGCCGTGGTGCTGGAGGAAGGCGAACAGGTACGCCGCCGGGTAGTCCAGCGCCGTGTCCGGGTCGCAGGACCACACCGCCGCGACGAGCGGCTCCATGAAGTGCCGTCGGAAGTACGGCGAGAAGCCGTGGTGGTCGAGGAAGGCGGCCAGGGTGGTGAGGTCGTCGGTGCGGGCATCGAGGAGACGTCGCGCCGCCCGGTGGAAGCGCGGCACCTCGGCCAGCATCCGCAGGTACGCCGGGTTGCGGTGGTTGCCCGCGCCGGCGGGGAACAGCCCGCGCCGCCCGAGCGCACCGGCCCACTCCAGGCCGGTCACCTCGTCGCTGGTCGACATCGACATCTCGGAGGCCTGGGTCGGCACGCCGAGCTCGTCGAGGATCCGGGTCAGCACCGGGTAGGTGCGCCGGTTGTGGACGATGAACCCGCTGTCGATGCGCAGCTCGCGACCCGTCGGGTCGGTGACCGTGTGGGTGTCGGCGTGGCCGCCGAGCCGGTCGTCGGCCTCGAACAGGGTCACCCGGGCGCCGGTCGAGGTGCGGGAGGCGAGGTAGGCCGCGGTGAGCCCGGCGACGCCGGAGCCCACCACGGCGATCCGCCGTGGTGTCGTGGTCATGGCTGGCCCCTAGGAGTCCAGGGTGAAGAAGGCGATGGGCTGGCTGGTGGGCTGGTCGGAACCGCCGTCGGGCTCCACCGTGATCCCGACGCCGGTCGCCCGGGAGGCGTCCCCGTCCAGGAGGACCGTCGCGTCGCGCAGGTCGGGCATCAGGCCGGCTGCCTCCATCTCGCCTGCCGGGGTCTGCAGCCACAGCTCGTAGACCTTGCCGTCGGGGGCGGGCGCCATGTCGGTGGTCCGGATGACGGCGCGGCCCTCGCTGCGCGAGACCACGATGGTGGCGGTGGACCCGTCCGGGAACCTCTTGTCGACCGAGGTGGCGTCGGCGGCGGCGAGGACCCGTTCGGCGGCGGTCAGCGTCGGCTTCGCCGGGGTGTCGTCGGCCCAGGGCCGCAGCAGGAGCCCGCCCGCCGCAGCGACCAGGACGAGGACCGCGGCCACCAGCAGCAGGTTGCCGGTCCGGCCGAGCCGGCCCGGCCGGATCCGACGGCGGGCCGTGGCGAGGTCCACCGGCGCATCCGCGGGCGCGGGCGTGCTCTGCGGCGGCAGCGGCCGGATCTGGGTGATCCCCTCGAGGACCCGGTCCCGGAGGGCGGCCGGCGGCTCGACCGGCTCGGCGCTCCCCAGCACCGCTGCGGCCTCACGGAGGCCGTCCACCTCGTCGCGGCACTCGGCGCACTGGGCCAGGTGGGCTTCGAAGCGGGCCCGCTCCCCGTCGTCGAGCGCGTCGACGGCGTACGCGCCGGAGAGCGCGTGCACGTCCCAGCCGGGCGTCTGGTCGTGATCGGTCATCGTCCTACTCCGATCGTGTCGCGCAGCCGGATGAGGCCGTCGCGGATCCTGGTCTTCGCTGTCCCGACCGGTAGGTCGAGCAGGGCGGCCACCTCGGTGTGGGTGTAGCCGCCGAAGTACGCCAGCTCGATCGCCTCGCGCTGGACCTCGGTGAGCTGGCCGAGCGCCGTACGCACGCGGTGCGCCTCGAGCGAGGCGTGGGCGGCCTCGGCGGTCGTGTCGTGCTCGATGCTCTGGTTGCGCTGCTCCCAGGTCACGTCGCGCCGGCTCGCGGCCTGCGCGCTGCGGACCCGGTCGACCGCCTTGCGGTGGGTGATGGTCATCAGCCACGCCAGTGCGCTGCCGCGCTCCGCGTCGTACCTGCTCGCCTGGCGCCACACCTCGAGGAACACCTCCTGGGTGACCTCCTCGGCCTGCGCCCGGTCGCGCACCACGCGCAGCGCGAGTCCGTGGACGCGAGCCGCGGTGGCGTCGTACAACGTGGCGAAGGCGGCGTTGTCTCCCCGGGCGGACTGCCGCAGCAGCGCTCCCAGGTCAGGACCGTGACCGCCGGCCGGCGCCCCCGGGTGGGGGGCGCCGGCCGGGTCGCCGGGGACCGGATCCATGGTGGTGATCCTTCCGGTTCAGCTGGTGTGCGGGAAGTGCCCGGATCGGGTCACTTGACTCCGGTGAGCACCTTGTCGATGACGTAGACGGTCGCGTTCGCCGTCGGGATGTTGCCGCACAGGACCTTGGCGGTGACCGTGCCGTCGGAGACGGTCATGCCGCTCTCGGCGTCGCCCTCGATGGTCAGCTTGTCGCCCGCGAGGGTCTCCTTGTCGCCAGCGACGTCGTCGGCGGAGTCGTTCTCGCCGAGGACGTGGTGGGCGAGCACCTTGTAGAGCGCGCTGTCCTGACCCTTCTCCTTGCCCTCCATGACCAGGCCGTTGAGCTGGTCCTCGGGGATCTCGGCGAAGGCGTCGTTGTACGGCGCGAAGACGGTCAGCGCCTCGCCTCCGTTGAGGGTGTCGGCCAGGCCGTCGATGCTGGTGACGGCGGTGACCAGGGTGCTGAGCAGCGGGTTGTTACTGGCCGCCGTGGCGACCGGGTCCTTGACCATGCCGTCGAAGGAGCCGGCGCCCGAGGTCGGGATCGCCGAGCAGCCGGGACCGAAGGTCTGGGCGGCGGCGCCCTCGGCGGCCGGGGAGTCGCTGGTCATGCCCGAGTCGCCCTTGGAGGTGCTGCCCGCGTCGGCCGCGTCGCCGTCGTCGCCACAGGCGGCGAGGGAGACGGAGAGGGCGAGGACGGCGATGCCGGCGCCGGTGACCCGGCGGAACTTCTGGAGCTTCATGGTGGTGCCTTCCGTGGAGGGTGATCGGTGCGGTGGTGCCTTGTGCAGGTGATTCGGAGCCGTGGCGGTCGCGGATTGCGTTCGATCGAACGGTTTGAGGGGTTTTTCGGCCGCGAAGTCCCCCGGACCGTTCGATCGAACGGATCGGGGGAGGTCAGGACACCCGGACGAGCAGCTCGTGCAGCCCGCTGGCGCCGTTGGGGAACGGCTCCGCGCGGGCGGCGGTCTGCGGCTCGCCGTTGCCGGCGACCGCGCGGACCGCGATCCGGTGCGAGCCCGGCTCGGCGGGCCAGCGGTGGAACCACTGGCGCCAGTAGTCGTCGCCGCCGTCCGGGCCGAGCTGCGCGTCGACCCACCGTCCGCCGTCGATGCGGACCTGGACCCCGGCGATCCCGCCGCGCTCCTGGGCCCACGCGACGCCGCCGACCACGACGTCGCCGGCGTCGAGCTCGGCCAGCGCCTTCGGCGTGTCGATCCGGGCGCTGATCTTGATCGGCGCGTCGGTCGCCCAACCGCGCTCGGTCCAGTAGGCCTGCCGGTCGTCGTACGTCGTCAGGGTGAGGCGGCGCAGCCACTTGGTGGCGCTGATGAACCCGTACAGGCCCGGGATCACCAGCCGCACGGGGAACCCGTGCTCGCGCGGCAGTGCCCTGCCGTTCATGCCCACCGCGACCAGGGCGTCGCGGCCGTCGGTGGCGAGCGCGAGCGGCGTGCTGATCGTCATCCCGGCGAAGTCGGTCGAGAGGATCTGGTCGGCCTTCGTGCTCCCGATCCCGGCGAGGTCGAGCACGTCGGTGAGTCGTACGCCGAGCCAGCGGGCGGCGCCGACGTAGGGACCGCCGACACTGTTGGAGACGCAGGTCAGCGTGATGTCGCGCTCGACCATCGGCATGGCGAGCAGGTCGTCGAAGCTCAGCGTGACCTTGCGGTCCACGTCGCCGTCGATGGTGAGGGACCAGTCGTCGGCGCTGATCACGGGCACGTCGAGCCGCGTGTCGACCCGGTAGAAGTCGCCGGTGGGCGTGCGGAACGGGGTGATCCCGCGGACCTGGTCGTCGAGCCCGCGGGGCAGCGGCGGCGCGGGGTCGGTCGGCGTGGGGAGGGTGACGTCCTCGGGGCGGGCGCGCAGGCCGGACACGAGGCGTCCGGCGACCCCGCCCACGGCCGCCAGCGCGGCGAGGGCGGTGACGGTCAGCAGGACGGTACGACGGCTGCCCTCGGCAGCAGTCGCCTGCTGGTGGGTGCCGGCCAGGAGCCGCAGTGCGGCCACGGCCGCCACGGCCGCGACCACCGAGGGCAGCAGGTCGAGCGGCTCCACCTCCGGCCGCGTGAGCACGGCGCCCCCGGCGACGGCGACCAGCGCCACCAACAGACCGGCGCCGACGGCGAACCGGCGCCGGGCCAGGAGCCCGGCCACCGCCGCGAGCACCAGCACCCCCGCCAGCACCGAGCCGACCAGGATCGCCTTGTCTGCGCTCCCGAAGTTGCGGATCGCCCACTCCTTCATCGGGGTGGGGGTCCGATCGATGACAGCCGAGCCGACGGCGAGCACGGGCGAGGTGGCCGCGTCGCTGAGCGCGGCTGCCAGGTGGGCAAGCCCTATCCCGACGAGGGTGGACAGGACGCCGTAGGAGGCCCATTGCAGGCGAGTCGTCATGCCCGGTATTCGGAGCACCACCCCGAGTCGGATGCCGCGGTGCGCGGACTACTCCTCGATCCACCCCGCGCTCTGGGCGATGCGAACCGCGTCCCGGCTTCGTTCGACGTCGAGCTTGCGGCGGATCGATCGCAGGTGGGTCTTCACGGTGGTGACCGACACGAAGAGCTTGGCGGCCAGGTCGTTCTGGTCGGCGCCCTGCGCGAGCAGGGTGAGTACCTCGCTCTCGCGGGTCGTCAGTGGGGAGGCCTCCACGGCCACCGCCGTCTGCTCGAGGGGGAGTCGGATCGATGTGGTCCGGTTCGCCGGACTCCTCATCGCACGGTCGACCGCGGCGACGACCTCAGCCCGCCACGCCTCGGTGGCCGGATTGTCGGTGACCAGGTGCGAGAGGAGCTCCCGGATAACGGCCGGGTCGTGGATCGTGAACGGCCGCAGTACGCCGGTGCGCTGGGTGTCGGCCAGCGCCTGGGCGATCAGTCGATGTGCGGCGTCGGGGTCGCCGAGCCGGTGGTGGACGACAGCCTGCAGCACGCAGGTCGAGGGATAGGTGAGCGTGATCGATGGGATCTGTGCGGCGGTGACGGGACCCAACCGTTCCAGAGCCCTCGGGTACTCCCGGTCCTGGACGAGCTCCGTGGCCTCCAGCAGCCGGGCCTCGGCCTCGGCGTCCATCCTGCGCAGGTCCTCGACGGCGGCCTGCAGCCGCCGCTCGTCGCGGCTGCTGATCGCCAGATACCCGTCGAGCAGGACAAGCATCGTCAGCCACGGACCGGCGGTGCGGACGAATGGGTCATCGAGTACGCGGTCAAGGAGCTGCCGGGTCCGCTCCACCTCGCCGGCGTCGATGGCTGCCAAGGCCTGGACCGCCGTCGTGACCGCGCAGACCATGGCGCTGCGGCGACCGGTGTCGCCCGCGGTCACAAGATCGTCGATCAGCGCTGCGTCCATCGCGACGTTGGTGCAGTGGCGGGCCCACTGCTCGACGGGACGGATGCGTTGCTCCCACGATCCTCCGAGCTCGTCAGCCGCGTCGCGCGACAGGTGCCGCAGAGTCGCGGCGTGGTGGAGCGCGCTGGGCACCTGTCCGCGCAGCATGGCCATCAGCGCCAGCCGTGACAACGCCGCCGCGGCCACCCTGGCCAGCCCGACCAGCTGGCCCAGGTCGCGTGCGGCGGCCAGGTGGCGCTCGATGCGGTTCATCGCTGCGAGATCGACGGAGGCGAGGTGCTCCTGCAACGTCGCTGCGAGGTTGAGATGGAGCAGCGCCCGGCGCCCCGGATCCAGCGCAGCGCTGACCCCCACGAGGGCGTCGGCCTGATCGAGGGCATCGTCGTCGACACGATGCTCGACGAGCGCCGTCCAGAGGCGGAGGATCACGATGTCGGCGGCGCGCTCCTGGTGCGCCGCCGACCCTGGTTCCGGAGACGGATCGGGCGCTGTGTCTGCGCCCACCCACGGAGTCCACCCGGGCACGAGCCCGCTGAGGTCACCACACAGGCCGGCGAACCTCTCCCAACCATCGACAAAGTCGTCCATCAGCCCCCCCCGGGCGCTCCCTGCTCGGTGCGTGACGCACCGACTCCCTGGCCTCAGGGCGAGCGTACGACGCCGAGCGTGGCGCCACGGGTTTCAGGCGGCAGGCGACGAGAGCGAGTTGCGTAGCCGTCGCCGAGCCCGGGAGGCGGCGGCCGAGACCGCACCGGGCGTGCGTCCCTGCGCGGCCGCGATCGCGGCGGTCGGGTGACCGTCGACCTCGATCCACCACAGCAGCTCACGCCAAGGCGCCGGAAGGGCGGCCAGAGCCGCGCCCACGTGGCTCTCTGTCAACGGCGGAGGGGCCTCCACCTCCACCGGTTCCAGGACCGCCCAGTCGTCGACGAGAAGGTGCCGTGCGTCGTGTCGCATGGTTTCGTAGCACAGCCTTCGCACTGCGGTCGCCAGGTAACCGCAGAAGTTCTCGGTGGGCCCGTGTCCGCGACGCATTGCTCGGAAGATCTTGGCGAACGCCTCCGCGGCCGCGTCCTCGCCGCGCGTTCGGTGGCAGCCCGTCGTGGCCGCAATGGCGGTCGCGGTCGGCAGGTGACGACGGTAGAGGGCTTCGAAGGCGGCGTCGTCGCCGGCACGGAATCGGCGCAGGAGCTCCTCGTCGGAGGCCTGGCGGTCGCCCGCGTCCGGCATTGCGCCTGCAGTCGTGGGGTGGGGGTCCTGTTCGCGGTGAAGCACCAGCCGAGGATCGCCCGGCGTGGGAGCGTGATCATCCCACCGAGGCAGGGGACGAGGGATGACCTTCGACGGCGAGGTAGGACGTCAGGGCAGGAGCGGGAGGGAGGAGAGAGGCGTCTCAGGGGCAGAGCGGGGATGGGGTGTCGCTGTCCGCAGCCAGGTCGGATCCACCGCCCCGACGGCGACCGGTGCTGCGAGGGCGACGGCGATCAGCGCCAGACCCAGGAGGCGTTGGCGCCACGGCGCCAGGACGGTGGGACGATGACTGCGCGGCGTTGCCATGCCCTCTCAGAGCGCCGAGACGTCCCGATGTGACGCGGCGTGGGATAGGTCACACAGGCGTCGCGATGTGCACGAGCGCGTCGCCCGCGTTGACGATCGGCGCACGGGTCAGCCCGATCACGATGCCGTCGCGGTCGGCGTGGACCAGCCGGACCCGACGGCCGAAGGTGTCGGACAGGCCGCCGAGGCGCTGCCCCGACTCGACCCGGTCGCCGAGCCTGACCTCGAGGTGCAGGATCCCGGTGCCGCGGGCCCGGACCCAGGCGCTGGAGCGGGACTCCGCCGGTGCGGGGTGGTCGGCCCACGCGGGATCGGGCTCGATCATGTCGAGGGAGGCGAGCACGCGCCGTACGCCAGCGACACCGACGGCGATCGGCTCGGCCTGGAAGCGCATCGCCTCGCCGGCCTCGTAGAGCAGCACCCGGGCGCCGCGGTCGCGGGCGGCCTGGCGCAGCGAGCCGTCGCGCAGTCGCGCGTGCAGCATCACCGGCGCCCCGAACGTCTCGGCGAGCTCGCGGGTGCGCGGGTCGTCGAGGTCGGCGCGGATCTGGGGCAGGTTGCTGCGCCGGTCGGCGGCGGTGTGCAGGTCGATGCCGACGTCGCACTTGCCGACGACCTCGGTCATGAACAGGTGCGCGATCCGGCTGGCCAACGAGCCGCGGGCCGAGCCGGGGAACGAGCGGTTGAGGTCACGACGGTCCGGCAGGTAGCGGTCGCCGGTCATGAACCCGAAGACGTTGACGACGGGTACGGCGACCAGCGTGCCGCGCAGCGTCTTGGGCGACAGGCTCGCCACGATCTGCTGCACCACCTCGACACCCATCACCTCGTCGCCGTGGATCGCGGCGTTGACCCAGACCGTGGGCCCGGGCTCGCGGCCGTGGACCACGCGGACCGGGAGGCTGATGTCGCCACCGGTCACCAGCCGGGTGATCGGGAGCTCGACCTCCTTGGCCGAGCCGGCCCGCACCCGCACGTTGCCGATCGCGAACGACTCACGAAGCGCCATCAGGAGGTGGCCCCGGTGCGTCCGCGGTTCTTGCGTCGTACCTTGCGCGGCGGCCGCCCGCCGACGTACGAGCGGCCGGAGTCGACGAGGAAGCCCTGCCGCAGCGCCTCGCGGCCGACCAGCATCCGGAAGCCCATCTCGTCGCGCCTGGTCAGCGTCACCTCGGTGGTGATCGTGTGCCCGAGGAGCTCGAGCTCGGTGAGGACCACGAAGCGTTCCTGCGTGTGGCCCGTCGAGCTGCGGATCGTACGACGGTCGTGGACGGGGCACTCGACGTACACCGCGTCCTCGGCCGAGCGCTGCCACGGGTGGATGGAGAACCGGACCCACGCGAGGCCGTCGCGCTCGAACTCGTGGAGGTCGAAGGCGTGCAGCGCCGACGTACGGGCGCCGGTGTCGAGCTTGGCCTTCACCGGGCCGATGCCGGACGGGCCGAGCCCCGGAAGACGCACCCACTCGCGCCACCCGGCGACCACCGGAGGGCTGGTTGAATGGGCAGCGTCCACAAGCCAATCCAATCAGGTCGGGTATGAAGCTCGCGATCCTCTCCCGCGCCCCGCGCTCCTACAGCACCCAGCGGTTGCGCACCGCCGCCCTCGACCGGGGGCACCAGGTGAAGGTGCTCAACACGCTCCGGTTCTCCATCGACCTCTCCGGCGACGATCCCGACCTGCAGTTCCGCGGCAAGCAGCTCTCGGACTACGACGCGGTGCTGCCACGGATCGGCAACTCGATCACGTACTTCGGCACCGCCGTCGTGCGCCAGTTCGAGCAGATGGACGTCTACACGCCCAACACCGCCAACGGGATCGCCAACTCACGCGACAAGCTGCGCGCCACCCAGATCCTGTCGCGCCACAACATCGGGATGCCCGCGACGACCTTCGTCCGCGACCGCGCCGACGTGATCCCCGCGATCGAGCGGGTCGGCGGCGCCCCGGTCGTGATCAAGCTCCTCGAGGGCACCCAGGGCATCGGCGTCATCCTCGCGCCCAGCATCAAGGTCGCCGAGGCGATCATCGAGACCCTGCAGAGCACCAAGCAGCAGGTCCTCATCCAGCGCTTCGTCAAGGAGTCGAAGGGTCGCGACGTGCGCGCGCTCGTCGTCGGCGACCGGGTGGTCGCGGCGATGCGCCGGGTCGCGCAGGGCGACGAGTTCCGCTCCAACGTGCACCGCGGCGGCAGCGTCGAGCGGGTCGAGCTCGACCCGGCGTACGAGCAGGTCGCCGTGCGTGCCGCGCAGATCATGGGCCTCAAGGTCGCCGGTGTGGACATGCTCGAAGCCAAGTCCGGACCGCTCGTCATGGAGGTCAACTCCTCCCCGGGCCTGGAGGGCATCGAGACCGCCACCAAGCTCGACGTCGCCGGCGCGATCATCGACTACATCGACAACCAGGTCGCCTTCCCCCAGATCGACGTCCGCGAGCGGCTGTCCGTCTCGACCGGGTACGGCGTCGCCGAGCTCGTCGTCCACGGCGACGCCGACCTCGTCGGCAAGTCGATCGGTGACTCCGGGCTGCGCGACCGCGACATCACCGTGCTGACCCTGCACCGCGGCACCCTGGTCATCCCCAACCCGTTCCCGCACCACGTGCTAGAGGCCGAGGACCGGCTGCTGTGCTTCGGCAAGCTGGAGGAGATGCGCTCGATGATCCCCGCGCGCCCCAAGCGCCGCGCGCGGGTCAAGAAGCTCCCGAAGACGCCGATCCACGAGTCGTAGGGGTCGGGTCCGGGGCGCGTATCTGACGAATGGGCTGTGATCTCGCCGGTTTCACAGCCCATTCGTCAGATACGCGGCGGGACGCGGCAGGATGGCCCGCATGACTGACGCACCCGCCGAGCTGGTCCACCTCGACGTCGCTGACGGCATCGCGACGATCACCCTCGACTCGCCCCACAACCGCAACGCGCTCTCGCGGCAGCTGGTCACCGAGCTGGTCGGCCATCTGGCGACCGCGGACGCCGCGGACGACGTCCGCGTGATCGTGCTGGCCTCGTCGGGCCGGGTGTTCTGCTCGGGTGCGGACCTGTCGGAGGCCTCGACGGTCCCGATGCAGGAGGGCGCCCGGGCGATCGTGGCGCTGCAGCGCCAGATCGTCGCCTCGGCCAAGCCGGTCGTGACGGTCGTCGAAGGCGCCGCCCGGGCCGGCGGCATCGGCATCGTGGCCGCCTCCGACGTCGTCGTCGTCGCCGACGACGCCACCTTCGCGCTGACCGAGGTCAAGCTCGGGCTGACCCCCGCGGTCATCTCGCTCACCGTCTTCCCGCGGCTCACCCCGCGCGGGCTGGCCTGGACCGCGCTCGGCGGCGAGGTGTTCACGGGCGCCGAGGCGGCGTCGTACGGGCTGGCGACCGTCGCCGTCCCCGCCGGCGACCTGCGCGCGACCGTCGACGACATGGTCGGCAAGCTCGCCACCGGCGCTGCCCAGGGCCTGCGCGAGACCAAGAGGCTGCTCGCCGCCGACCTGCTCGAGCGGATCGACGCGAAGGGCGAGGAGCTGGTCGAGCTCAGCGCCCGGCTGTTCGGCTCCGACGAGGCCCGCGAGGCGATGACCGCGTTCCTGACCCGCAAGAAGGGCTGATCAGCCTGCGCGAAGGCGTTTGCGGTGGACCGATCCGGAGCATGGGCCTCGGTGGAGGTGGAGCGGTGGACACGAGGACGAGCAGGCTCGCGGCGATGGGAGTGGCCGCGGCGGCGACGATGGTGATGATGGTGACGGTCCTGTCGGGAGGTACGACGGCCCACGCGGCGCCGTCGGCCGCGGCGAGCGACGAGGCCTGCCTGATGCGGGCGACGACCGGCCAGGTGCGGTGCTACCCGAGCGCCGACGCGCTGCTGGAGGCGGTGACGGGGGAGCCGGCCGACGGGTTCACGACTGCCGACCTCGCGGCGCCCGCCACGGTGGCGGCGATCGAGTCCGGACTGGCCGGCCCCGGCGAGACAGCGGGGCTCCGCGGGGCCGGCGTACCCCTCGCGTCGGTCGTGACCGCGGTCTTCTACGACGGCCTCAACGGCACCGGCGCCGCGCTCGTCATGGAGGCGCCCAGCGGCTGCGACGACGACCTGGGCGTCGAGTGGGCCTGGCCCACCCTGACCCCCGAGTGGCGCAACCGGATCCGCTCGGGCATCGGCTACGCGCGCTGCGACTTCAAGGTCTGGAACCACGCCTGGTACGCCGGCGCGGCCTACGGGTACGTCTCGAGCTCGGGCTACTTCGGTGCGCTCGACGGCGCGGCCAACTCGGTCAGGATGCGGTAGGCGGGGCGGACTCGCCGGTGGGGACGTCGACGAGCTGCGCGCGGCGGAACTCCAGGACGGACGGTGAGGTCGGGTCGGTGCACGCCGGGAGGCCGTCCCCGAGCCGCGCCTCGGCCCTCGACCCGTCGGGGAAGTCGATCCGCGCGACCGGGTTCGCCCCACCGCACCAGTTGCTCCACGACGCGGTCACCATGGCGCGCTGTCCGACGCCGAGCGAGAGCGGTGTGAACGTGGCGGGGACGGTGGTGCTGGTCGCCGCTGCGTCGCTGCCGACGGTGATCCGCACGCCGGGTCCGACAGGGCACGGGCGAGCCGCGGGTCCGTCGAGCACGAGCACGACCTCGTCGGGGTTGACGCCGGTCGGGCCGATGGTCACCGTGTCGCACGCCGGGGAGGCGGCCGGGCCGGGGGCGTGGTCGTCCCCGCCTCGGAGCACGACACCCGCCACGCCGAGCCCGGTCACCACGCACGCGGTGGCCGCCACCACGGCCACCCGGCGCTGACGGTGCCGGCGCTGGCCGGCCGCGACCCGCTCGAGGAGGTCGGGGACGTGGGGCACCGGGACCTCGCCGTCGCGGACGAAGGCGCGCAGCTGACGCTCGAGGTCACTCATCGCCCGGCCTCCCCACGACGTCGTCGGGCAGCTGGTCGGGGAGCTCCACGCCCATCAGCCGGCGCAGGCTCGCCATCCCGCGGCTGGCCTGGCTCTTGACCGTGCCGGGACGGCAGGCGAGGACCTCGGCGATCTCCTTCTCGGAGCAGTCCTCGTAGTAGCGCAGCACGAGGACGGCCCGCTGTCGCGGCGGGAGCTGCTGGAGGGCGGCCCACACGTCGGACTCCCAGTCCGGGCCCGCGGTGGTCGCCGCTCGCTCCTCGGGCTCGGCCCGCAGCTGCTCGCGCCGGTCGCGCTTGCTGCGGGTCCACCACAGGCGGGTCATGGTGCGCCGGGCGTAGGCGTCCTGGTGCTCGACGTCGCGGACGTGTCGCCAGCGCCGGCCGAGCCGCAGGAAAGTCTCCTGGGTGAGGTCGGCGGCGGTGTGGGGGTCGCCTCCGGTCAGGAGCATGCCGTAGCGCAGGAGGCCGTGCTGCTTCGCCGCCACGAAGGCGGCGAACTCGGCGTCCACGCGCTGCTCACCCCCTCCCGTGACTCCCGAGACCACTTGTTCACGACTACCCCAAGGCCGTTCGTGGCTCCGAGGGTTGCATCAGCCGCCCGATTCGGTGAGGACTCCGGCGTGTCGCTTCTCTAGAACATGTTCTACCTGTCGCCTAGGGTGCTCGCGTGGACTTCGCGATGGTCACCGCCTACCACCCGATCGACCAGCTCGTGCCGCTGGCGCGCGCCGCCGAGGAGGCCGGCTTCGCCGCGCTCAGCCTCGCCGACCACGTCGTCGACCTGGAGACGATCGCGACGCCGTACCCCTACACCCGCGACGGCGGCCGGCGCTGGAAGCCCGACGTCGACTGGCCGGACCCGTGGGTGACCATCGGCGCGCTCTCCCAGGTCACCACCGAGCTGCGGTTCTTCACCTCGATCTACGTCGCGGCGATGCGCAACCCGTTCGTGGTCGCCAAGGCGGTGGGTACGGCGGCCGCCCTGTCCGGTGGCCGGGTCGCCCTCGGCGTCGGGGTCGGCTGGTGCCGCGAGGAGTTCGAGCTGCTCGAGGAGGACTTCGCGACCCGCGGGCGTCGTACCGACGAGGGCCTGGACCTGATGCGCGAGCTGTGGCGGCCCGGCTGGACCGAGTTCGCCGGCGAGTTCTACAGCTGCGAGCGCCTGGCCATGCTGCCCGAGCCGCCCGGCCCGATCCCGGTCTGGGTGGGCGGGCTGTCCGACGTCGCGTTCCGCCGGGCGGCGCGCAACGACGGCTGGATCGGCGACATGGCCACGGTCGACGAGGCGATCGCGATCGTCGAGCGGCTGCAGGCGCTGCGGCGCGAGGAGGGCAAGGATCCCGATGCGCCGTTCGCCGTCGTACCGGCACTCACGGACGCCTTCGCGCCCGAGGACTTCGCCCGCGCCGCCCGCGGCGGCGTGACGATGTGCATGACGATGCCGTGGATGTACTACTACCCGCCGGACGCCACCTTGGAGCAGCGCCTCGACGGCATCGCCCGGTTCGGCGCGGAGGTGATCGCGCCGACCCGGGCCCTGGTGGGCGCTCAGCCCTCCAGGTAGGCGGTCAGCAGCGACACGATCGTGCGGTGGGCACGGTCGATGTCGATGTGGGTGCCGAGCAGTCGCTCGTTGCGCAGGCTGCGCAGCATCGCCGGCAGCAGCTCGGACATGGCGGCGCGCCGCTCCTCGTCGAGGCCCTCGACCCCGTCGAAGAAGCGGAGGAACGCCAGTGTCGAGAGCTCGTCGAGGTGCCGGATCGACGCGGCCGTGCGCGGATGGGTCTCCGCGAGCAGCTCGAGTGGTCGCGGCAGAGCCCAGCGCATGGTCTCGACGGTGACGGCGTACGGCGACTCGAGGACCGAGCTGTAGAGCTCGGCGACCTCGGCCACGCGGCCGGCCAGGGTCGTGCTCTTCGGTGTGCCCCACAGGTCGGGGCCGACCTCGGCGACCTGGTCCGCGACGGCGGACCAGAACCCGTCGGAGTCACCGAAGAGGTTCTGCACCGAGCCCCAGCTGAGCCCGGCCTCCTTCGCGACCATGTTGATCGACACCGTCTCCGGGCGGCCGGTCCCGAGCATCTCGACCGCCGTGGACAACAGCTTCTCGCGCGCGGCCACGCCGCGGCGGTTTGGTTTGCGGGACATCGTTGCCCCGGACGTCATGCTCATCGTGTTCCCCCCTTGGACACGCGATGCTTCGGGCCGTTCACCTACCACGGTACTGCCTTTGGTGGGAGTTCGCTGTCCCGTCCGATAGTTGCCTGCCCACGCCTGTAGAGTTGGTGGCTTGCCGCTTTCGGGCGGCTCTTCAGGAACGAGTGCGGACGGTAGGGGTCACGTCGGTGGCAGATGAGCTGGTGGAGCGCGAGGTCGCTGGAGAACAGGCCTTCGTCGACCGGGTCTACCGGCAGCTGGAGCAGGCGGGGAAGGCCGCCCAGCAGCTGGCGAAGGAAGGTCACTCCCGCGGCCGCCTCGGTCACGAGGGCGGCCTGGTGGAGCGCGACGCGATGGTCTTCCAGGCCGCGAAGCGGATCGCGCAGCTCGACGCTGCCCACGAGGGTCTCGTCTTCGGGCGGCTCGACCTCGACGCGGCGGTCGACGCCGCGCCGCGGTACGTCGGCCGGATCGGCCTGCGCGACGACGACCACGAGTCGCTGCTGATCGACTGGCGTGCGCCGGCCGCCGCCGTGTTCTACCAGGCGACGGCTGCGGACCCCCACGGCGTCCTGCGGCGCCGGGTGCTGCGCAGTGCCGGCCGCTCGGTCGTGGGAGTCGAGGACGAGCTCCTCGACGCCTCCGGGCTGGAGGCGGCCGAGGCCGCCGGGCGGGAGCTGCCGATCATCGGCGAGGGCGCGCTGATGGCGCAGCTCTCCCGTGCCCGCGACCGCTCGATGCACTCGATCGTCGCGACCATCCAGGCCGAGCAGGACAAGGCGATCCGGGCCCCCTCGCGCGGCGTCGTGTCGATCTCCGGTGGACCCGGCACGGGCAAGACGGTCGTCGCACTGCACCGGGCGGCGTACCTCCTCTACACCGACCGCCAGCGCTACGAGCGCGGCGGCGTGCTCGTCGTCGGCCCGTCCGGCGTGTTCATGCGCTACATCGAGCGGGTGCTGCCCTCGCTCGGCGAGACCGCGGTCGCGCTGCGCAGCCTCGGCGAGGTCGTCGACGAGGTCCGCGCGACCCGCCACGACGAGCCGGCGGTCGCCGACATCAAGGGCTCGGCACGGATGGCGGAGCTGATGCGTCGTACGGCGCGCCAGCAGGCGCCCGGCAGCCCGCGCGAGTACCGCGTCTTCTGGCGCGACGACCGCCTTGTCCTCGACCGCGGCAAGCTCGGTCAGGTACGCCGGCAGCTGATGTCGCAGGGACTGCGCAACAAGCAGCTCCCGCGCGTCTCCCACGCGCTCCTCGACGCGCTGTGGCGCCAGGTCCGTGGCGAGCGCGGCCGTGAGCAGGGCCGGGAGAAGTTCAACGACGAGATGCTCTCGCGTGACGACTTCCTCGACTTCGCCCTCGGCTGGTGGCCGCCGCTCGACGCGCCGACGGTGCTGTGCTGGCTGCGCGAGCCGGAGTTCCTGGCCCGCGTCAGCGAGGGCCTGCTCTCCGCCGAGGAGCAGCGGCTGCTGTCCAAGACCTGGGCCGGCCTCGACCCGTCGCGGCCGATCAGCCCGCAGATCTCGATCGAGGACGTGCCGCTGCTCGACGAGCTGCGCTACGCCCTCGGCGACGTACCGCAGAAGGCCGACGACGAGCGCGACGACCCGATGGCGCTGATCGAGGGCGCGGTCGACATCCAGGAGCTGATGACCGCCTCCGACCGCGAGTTCGCGCCGTCGGGCCGCGCCTGGCGCCCGCCGATCTCGAGCATCGAGGACGACGGGTACGCCCACGTCCTGGTCGACGAGGCCCAGGACCTCACGCCCATGCAGTGGCGGATGGTCGGGCGCCGCGGCCGTGCCGCCTCCTGGACCATCGTCGGCGACCCCGCCCAGTCGTCCTGGCCGGTGCCCGCCGAGTCGGACGCCGCGCGCGCCGCGGCGCTGGAGCGCAAGCAGGTGCACTCCTTCCACCTGTCCACCAACTACCGCAACTCGGCCGAGATCTACGCGTACGCCGCGGCCTACGCCTCGCGCGTCGGCCTCGACGCCGACCTGCCCGACGCGGTGCGTCGCACCGGTGAGGAGCCGGTGGTCGTCGACCTGCCGGTCGGCGCCGGTGTGGCTGAGCTCGAGGCCGCCACCCGCGCCGCCGTGCTCGACGTCGCCGGCCGGGTCTCGGGGACGGTGGGCATCGTCGTACCGGTGGCGCGGCGGTCCGAGGTCAACGCCTGGCTCGCCTCGTGGCCCGAGCTGGCGGCCGACGCCGCCGGCGCTCGCGCCGCCATCGACTCCTCGGTCACGCCCTCGGGTGAGGACCGGGTCGTCGTCCTGACCGGCCTCGACACCAAGGGCCTCGAGTTCGACGGCATCGTCGTCGTGCGGCCGCAGGAGATCGAGGACGAGTCGCTCACCGGACGAGCGACCCTGTACGTCGTGCTCACCCGGGCGACGCAACTGCTCACCACTGTCGGCTGAGTCCGGCCCGCTGCTGCCTGTCCGCTGTAACACGCTGTCCACGCGACTGGTCGCCGGTTCTCAGCATCGAACCGGCTGCTGGCCCGGCGTGTCGCGCTGACAGCTGACAGGTAGTCGGGTGGACGGCGTGTTACTTCCCGCCCGGGTCCCGGCCTGGCCCACCGTTCACCATGAAGCGTGTCGGCGAGGACCGGAAGATCGCGGGCCTCGAACCGCAGTAGGGCTCAACTGCCAGGGGAGTGACCCGAACGGGCCAGACCCGGTGAGTACGCCGACGGACGCCTCTGCTGGCGGCTGCGGCCGACCATCGGGGGATGAGTCGCATCCTCCTGGCAGTCGTGGTCGTCGCAGCGCTGGTCCTGATGGGCCGCGGCCTCGGCGAGCAGATCCACTTCGAGAACACCGGCGAGGCGGTCGCCGCCGCTCGCCACGGTGCCCGATCGATCGGGTGGGCCTGCCTGCTGCTGGCGCTGGCGGCGGCGTACGGCTGGCTGGTCCTGGGCCGCTCGCCGTGGGTCGCGGTCGGGCTGATGGCGCCGGTCGTGCTCTGCGGAGGCCTCACGTGGCTGATGCCGGACAGCCTCTGGGGGGTGCTGGCCGCGCTGGTCGCCGTACCGGCTGCGGGGGTGGCGGTCCTCGTCGTACTGCTGGTGCCGCGTCGGTGAGCGCCGCCGGGGTCCGCGCCGCCGCGGCCCGCCGCTCCCGCTGTAACACGCTGTCCACCTGACTGGTCGGCGGTTCTCAGCAGCAGACCGCCTGCTGGCCCGGCGTGTCGCGCTGAGAGTCGACAGGTAGTCGGGTGGACGGAATTGCGCGCCCGGGCACACTGGACGGATGACGACGGACCGGCGCCTGCCGACGGTGGAGGACGTCCGCGGCCGGCTGGGGGAGGCGCTCTTCCTGCGGGTCGCCGGTCCTGATGGTGCCCGCCACCGCGACCGGATCCACCACACGCCCGGTCCGCGGTGGTTCGACGGCGACAGCCCGATCGCGCGGGTCCACGGCGACGCCGCGATGTTCGTCGGCGGGATCCGGGCGTTGCTGCTGCAGAGCCTGCATCCCGCGGCGATGCGCGCCGTGTCGGAGCACTCCGGCTACCGCGGCGACATGTGGGGACGGCTGGCGCGCACCAGCCGGTTCCTCGCGGTCACCACGTTCGGGACGGCGGCCGATGCGCAGCGCACGGTCGACGCCGTGCGGGCGATCCACGACCGGGTCAGCGGCACGATGCCCGACGGGACGACGTACGCCGCCTCCGACCCCCACCTGCTGCTGTGGGTGCACGTCGCGGAGGTGGACAGCTTCCTGCTTGCCCACCGGGTCTACGGGGCCGAGCCGCTGGACGCTGCCGGGTACGACACCTACGTCGCCCAGACGGCCTCGGTGGCGCGACGTCTCGGCGTGCTCGACCCACCGACCACGGTGGTGGAGCTCGGGGAGACCCTGGCGTCCTTCCGACCCGAGCTGCGCGGGACGCCGGAGGCGCGCGAGGCCGTCGGCTACGTGCTTCTGCGGCCCCCGCTGCCGCTGCTGGCTCGGCCGGCGTACGGCGTGCTGGCCTCGGCGGCGGTGGGGCTGATGCCCCGCTGGACGCGCGTCCCGCTCCGGCTGCCCTGGCTCCCGCTGGCCGAGCGCACCGCGGTCCGGGCGATGGGCGCAGCGGCCGTCGGCACCATCCGCTGGGCGATGGCGCCCCGCGCGGCGTCGGCCTGACCCGCGCCCCCATCGAGCCCCGGATCTGTGCGTTGTGCAGCAGGCCAACGCCCCCGCCCGGACTTGTACACCTCGCCCGAGAGCCAGGGCCCGCCGCGCTGCCACCGTTGAGACCTATCCGGCGACCACGACAGCGTTGTCGTCGCCACGTCCAAGGAGGCATCCGATGGCCAGGTACGCAACCCGAGGAGCTGACGGCACGACCGTCCCGTGGCGCGACAAGAAGCGCTACCTGTGGATCCTCGGACTCGTCGTTCCGCTCACCCCGATCGTGGGGATCGCGCTGTTCGAGGCGACGGACGACGCGCTCTTCTTCTGGCTGACGCCGGTCGTGTTCTTCGGGATCATCCCGCTGATCGACCTGGTGGCCGGCTACGACAACACCAACCCGCCGGACGACGTGATCGACGCCCTCGAGAACGACAGGTTCTACCGCTGGGTGACCTACCTCTACCTCCCGGTGCAGTACGGCGGCTTCGTCGCCTCGATCTGGTACCTCGCGACCACCGACATGTCCGTCCTCGCCAAGGTCGGCCTCGCGATCTCCGTCGGCGTGGTCGGCGGCGTCGCGATCAACACCGCCCACGAGCTGGGCCACAAGCGGGAGTCGCTCGAGCGGTGGGCGTCCAAGATCGCCCTCGCGCAGACCTTCTACGGCCACTTCTACATCGAGCACAACCGCGGCCACCACGTCCGCGTCGCGACGCCGGAGGACCCGGCCAGCGCCCGGATGGGTGAGAGCGTCTACCGCTTCTGGCCGCGCACCGTCTCCGGCTCGCTGAAGAGCTCGTGGGAGCTCGAGGCCAAGCGCTACCAGCGCAAGGGCACGCACCCCTTCCACCTCGGCAACGACGTGCTCAACGCCTGGCTGATGACCGTGGCACTGTGGGGTGGCCTGATGCTGTGGCTCGGCCTCGCGTACGACGTCAACCCGCTCAGCCTGCTGCCGTACCTCCTCCTGCAGGCCGTCGTCGGGTTCTCGCTGCTCGAGGTCGTCAACTACATGGAGCACTACGGCATGGTCCGCCAGAAGGTCGGTACGCCGGGCAAGATGCGCTATGAGCGGGTCACGCCGGCGCACTCGTGGAACTCCAACAACATCGCCACCAACGTGCTGCTCTACCACCTGCAGCGCCACAGCGACCACCACGCGAACCCGACCCGCCGCTACCAGACCCTGCGCGACTTCAAGGACGCGCCGGTGCTGCCGACCGGCTACACCGGGATGATCGTGGTCGCGATGTTCCCGCCGGCCTTCCGGGCCCTGATGGACAAGCGCGTCATCGCCCACTACGACGGTGACCTGCGGCTGGCCAACCTGCACCCCGCCAAGCGCGAGAGGCTGCTGCGCAAGTACCCCGTCCCCGCCGAGCTCCTCGCCGCCGAGGCCGCCGTCCGGGTCGACACCAGCGCCCACGACTTCGAGGGCGAGGTGCTCGCCGCCCAGTGCCCCGGCTGCGAGTACACCTACGAGGTCGCGGAGGGCAACGAGCTCGAGGGCTTCGCCGCCGGTACGGCGTGGAAGGACATCCCCGACGACTGGTGCTGCCCCGACTGCGGGGTGCGCGAGAAGGTCGACTTCAAGGCCGTCGAGCCGCGGCACCACCTCATCGGCAAGGTCGGCGCGTGATGCACATCGTGGCCGACAAGGCGTTGTGCGAGGGCCTGGGGATGTGCGAGTCCATGGCCAACGACTACTTCGAGGTGGACGAGGATGAGGAGCTGGTCACCGTCCTCGACGCCCACCCGCCGGAGTCCGACCGGGCCCATGTGTACGCCGCCGTCCAGGCCTGCCCGGTGCTGGCATTGACCCTCGAGGGCTGAGCGTCACCGTCAGACCACCGAAGGCGCGCCCACCTGCCGGGTGCGCCTTCGGTGCGCTGTCGATGGCAGGCGTGGCTCCTCATCGACTTCGCCGGTCCGTCAACGTCTGGAGAACGCGCGGCGCGAAGAACCGTCGCTTGTAGGCGCTGGGGTCGACGACGTCCAGGACGTCCAGCTCGACGAGCTGTGCCACGAGCTTGTTGGCGCGGCCGTAGGAGAGGCCCAGTTCGGCCTCCACGGTACGGACCGTGAAGCTGGGATTGGCCACCGCCAGATCCACGACGGCTTGGGCGCTGCCGGCTCGAAGGTTCGAGGACTGGACGACCCGTCGGAGCTCCTCCTGGATCCTCACAAGGTCGATCATGCCGTCGCGCGTCGCATCAGCGGCCGCTTGGAGCCCGGTGGCGAAGAAGCGCACGAATCCATCCCAGTCGCCGTGGGTGCTCACGGCGAGGAGGCGGTCGTAGTAGGTGCTCCGACGAGCTTCGAACCATGGTGAGACGGTCAGGGTCGGCTCGCTGAGGACACCCCACATCTGGAGGGTCAGCACGACGAGCAGGCGACCCACCCGGCCGTTGCCGTCGCGGAACGGGTGGAGCGTCTCGAACTGGTAATGCGACATCGCCGCCGCGACGACCGGATCTATCTGCCCGCGGTGGTCGCTGCGCATCCACTCCACGAGATCAGACAGACCGGCCTCGAGATCGGGGCCGGGAGGGGCAGGCACGAACCTTGCTCCGCGCACGACGAAGTCACGCGGATCCGCCTCCTTCCGGACGCCGATCACGACCTGCGTCTCCCTGGGGCGACCGCTGACGTCCGCCAAAGGCGTGCCGCGCATGAGTAGGCCCTGGAGATCGCTGATGAAGGCGGCCGAGACCGGCCGGCCATCGGCGACCCAGTCGAAGCCGTGATTGGCCGTGCGGACGTAGTTGAGGATCTCGAGCAGCTCGGGCGTGGTCGGGGCATCCTCGTCCGCCGTGAGGACCTCAGCCACAGGCGCGTAGGTGCCTTCCAGCGCCGATGTGCTCTGCGCCTCCAAGCGCAGGGTGGGAGTGCGCAGCAATGTGGGATTCGGAAGCTGCCGCGCGGTGCTGTCGAGGGCAGCCAAGGCGGCCCGTGCGTCGGCGACCGCGAGATACGTCTGAGGGCTCAGGTCCGGCATGGTCGATGGCAAGGGGTCCGGTACGAACGCGTGGTGCTGCCACGCCCCGAGAACGGGATCGCTGCCGCTGATGGCGACAAGTGCTCCCGGGGCGTCCTTCCCGAACATACTGAGGTCCACAATGTCACTCTACTGGCCTTTGAGTGACATTGTTCGAAGAAGATGTCTGTTGAGTGACATGCGGACGGTCAGCCGCGGTGGAACAGCGCGTGGTGCCGCAGCGCGACGGAGAGCTGCGGGCTGATCCGGGTGATCGGCCGGCCGAGCATCTCCTCGGCCTGGCCGAGCCGGTAGCGGATCGTGTTGCGGTGCACCACCAGCGTCCGCGCGGCCTCCTCGGCGCTGCCGCCGCTGTCGAGGTACGCCGTCAGTGTCTCCCGGATCCGCTGCACCCCCTCCTCCTCGCCGGCGAGCGGCCCGAGTTGGCGGGTCATGAACCGGTCGACCTCCGGCGAGCAGCCGAGCAGCACGGGCAGCTCGACGTCGGCGTACACCGCCAGCCAGTCGTCGGAGTCGGGTGCGGTGACCCGCAGCGTGCCCTGGGCCTCGCGGTGGGAGGCGACGAAGCCGGCGATGTTGGGGGTGGCGGAGCCGACGCCCACCACGACGCTCCCGGTCCGCAGGTCGGCTGCGGCAGCCACGAGTCCCGAGAGGTCCGGCTGGTCGCGGGTGCCGAGCCACATCCACAGCTGGCGGCCGCCGGGCTTGACGATGAGCGGGTTGGCGGCGCCGATCCGGCGGGCGAGGTCGGCGGCCAGTGGTTCGAGGGCGCCGGCCTGCTCGGCGTCGCCGACGGACAGGACGACCGCGGTGTGGTGCACCGAGATCGGGTAGCCCCCCAGTGCGGCGGACGCCTCGCGGGCGTCGCTCAGCTCGCCGGCGAGGATCGAGCGCACCGACTCGAAGCGCTGGGCGGCCGCGCCGGCCAGCACCCGTGAGCGCGCGGCCTCGTAGGCCGCGATGGACTCGGTGATCGACTGGTCGAGCCAGACCCCGGCCCGGTTCCAGAAGTACATGAGCAGGTCGGCCCGGTCGAAGTCGGCCGGGGGGAGTGCCCTGATCAGCTCGCTGACATAGGCCCACACCTCCTGCTGGGCCACCCGGTAGAACCGGATCAGCGACTCCAGCGGCAGCTGCCGGTCGGCGATGTCGACGGACAGGACGCGGGCCGCCTCGGGGAGGTGGAAGTGCTGCTCGGGCTGGGCGAAGTCGCCGAGGAACGCCAGCCAGTGATCGCGGATCGTCAGCCGCAGTGTCTCGGACAGGCCGTCGACGAGCTCGACCTCGGGCATCTCGCGCACGATCGCCGCCTTCACCCGGTCGACCCAGGCTTCCACCTGGTCGGGCTGGGCCGACTCGGCGGCGTACGCCAGCAGCCACGGTGCGAGGTCGGACGGCACGGACTCGCTGCTCATCCGCTCACCCTAGGGGTGCACGGCCGGCTTTGTGCACGGTGACAACGCGGTCCCGGTTCTTTGGACTGCGACCACGAGAGCGTGACCACCGTCACCGGGTGGACTGGGCGCTCACAGGCGGGCCCGGCACAGGGGCTTGCCGTTCTCATGGGGGTGCAGCCGCATGCGCGCTGACTTCGAGTACGACGTCGTCGTGGTCGGCTCCGGCTTCGGCGGCTCGGTCACGGCCCTGCGCCTCGCCGAGAAGGGCTACCGGGTCCTGGTGCTCGAGGCCGGGCGCCGGTTCGAGGACGAGGAGTTCGCGAAGACCTCCTGGGACGTGCGCAAGTTCCTCTTCGCGCCGCGCCTGGGCTGCTTCGGCATCCAGCGGATCCGGCTGCTGCGCGACGTGGTCGTGCTCGCCGGCGCGGGTGTCGGCGGCGGCTCGCTGGTCTACGCCAACACGCTCTACCAGCCGAAGTCGGACGCGTTCTACAACGACCCGCAGTGGGCGCACATCACCGACTGGAAGGCCGAGCTGGCGCCGTACTACGACCAGGCGAGCCGGATGCTGGGCGTCGTCGAGAACCCCACGGTCACGCCCAGCGACGTGATCATGAAGGAGGTCGCCGACGAGATGGGTGTCGGCGACACCTACCGCGCGACGCCCGTCGGCGTCTGCTTCGGCACGCCGGGCGAGGCGATCGCGGACCCCTACTTCGGCGGCGCCGGGCCGGAGCGCCGCGGCTGCCTGGAGTGCGGAGAGTGCATGACGGGCTGTCGTCACAACGCCAAGAACACGCTGCTCAAGAACTACCTCTACCTCGCCGAGAAGATCGGCGCGGAGGTCCGGGAGCGCACCACCGTCACCGCGGTCCGGCCCCGGCAGGACGGCGGGTACGACGTCGTCACGCACCGCTCGGGCCGCTCGGCTCGTCGTACGACGACGATCAGCGCCGGCCAGGTCGTGCTGGCCGCCGGGACGTGGGGCACCCAGGAGCTGCTGCACGGCATGCGCCGCTCCGGCGACCTGCCCGGGCTGTCCGACCGGCTCGGCTACCTGACCCGCACCAACTCCGAGGCGCTGTGCGCGTCGAGCACCAAGCTGCGCAACAAGGGCGAGTACGACTTCCACCACGGCGTCGCGATCACCTCCTCGATCCACCCCGACGAGGTCACCCACGTCGAGCCGGTCCGCTACGGCGTCGGCTCGGGCCTGATGGGGATGCTGCTCACGTTGATGACCGACGGCGGCGGCCGGACCCCGCGCTGGGTGCGCTGGCTCGGGCAGGCCGCGCTCCACCCGCTGCTGCTGCTGTCCACGATCTTCGGCCTGGGCAGCTGGCCCGAGCGCACGATCATCGCGCTGGTCATGCAGACCAGCGACAACTCGATCACGGTGTTCCCGAAGAGGCGCGGGCTGCGTCGCACGGACAGGGTGCGGCTCACCTCGAAGCAGGGCCACGGCGAGCCGAACCCGACCTGGATCCCCGCCGGCAACGAGGTGGTACGCCGGATCAGCGACAAGATCGACGGCGGCTCCTACAGCACCACCGGCGAGATCTTCAACATCCCGATGACCGCGCACTTCCTCGGCGGCTGCCCGATCGGGGACTCCCCGCAGACCGGGGTGATCGACGCCTACCACCGGGTCTACGGGCATCCCGGACTGCACGTCGTCGACGGCGCCGCGATCTCCGCGAACCTCGGCGTCAACCCCAGCCTGACCATCACCGCGCAGGCCGAGCGCGCGATGGCGGTGTGGCCCAACCAGGGAGAGGCGGACCACCGCCCCGACCTCGGAGCCGGCTACGAGCGGCTCTCCCCGATCGCGCCGGTGCGGGCGGCTGTGCCCCCGACCGCACCGGCTGCGCTACGCCTCCCGCTGTACGTCGTGAAGCCCGAGGCACCCGCATGACCGCGGCACCGACCGTCGAGGCACCCGGCAAGCGCCGGGCCGGACCGGACGGGATGGACGAGCGCACCCGGCAGGTCGCCCGCGAGGCGGTCCGCTCGACCCTCGTGTTCAAGACGCTCGGAACCTTCGGCGACTTCTACAGCTTCGTCGGCAAGGTGTTCGGCCAGATGTTCACGCGGCGCTTCCAGTTCCGCGAGTTCATCTCGCAGGCCTGGTTCATCACGACGGTCTCGTTCGGGCCGGCGCTGCTGGTGTCGATCCCGTTCTGCGTCGTGATCATCTTCCAGGTCAACCAGCTGCTCATCCAGATCGGCGCGGTCGACCTCGCCGGTGCGGGCGCCGCGGTCGCGGTGGTCCGCGAGATCGGCCCGATCGTCTCGGTCCTCGTCGTCGCCGGTGCCGGTGCGACCGCGGTCTGCGCGGACCTCGGCTCACGGAAGATCCGCGAGGAGATCGACGCGATGGTGACCCTCGGCATCGACCCGATCGAGCGGCTCGTCGTACCCCGCGTGGTGGCCTCGACCCTGGTCGGCGTCGCCCTCAACGGGATGGTGACCGTGGTCGGCCTGGTCGGCGGGTACTTCTTCTCCGTCGTGCTCCAGGGGGCCACCCCCGGCCTCTACCTCTCCGACCTCACGCTGCTCGTCGGGCTGCCGGACTTCCTGGCCTCCGAGGCCAAGGCCGCGGTGTTCGGGCTGCTGGCCGGCCTGACCGCCTGCTACCTCGGCCTCAACGCCAAGGGCGGCCCGAAGGGCGTCGGCGAAGCGGTGAACCAGACGGTGGTCTTCGCGTTCATGCTGCTGTTCGCCGCCAACAGCGTGATCAGTGCCCTGTTCCTCCAGATCAAGCTCGGAGCGTGAGGCGACGATGAGTACGACGGCTCCGGGCTTCATCGCTCGCCACGTCGGCAGGCCGATGTCCTCGCTGCGCCGACTCGGAGACCAGCTGAGCTTCCACGGCAACGCCTACTCGCACATGCCGCGGGCGCTCAAGCACTACCCGAAGGAGGTCGTGCGACTGCTGGCCGAGGTCTCCCTCGGCTCGGGCGCGCTCGCCCTGATCGGCGGCACAGTGCTGGTCATCGGGTTCCTCACCGCGGCGGCCGGCATCGAGGTGGGCCTGCAGGCCTACACCTCCTTCGACAACATCGGTGTCTCGACGCTGTCGGGCTTCTTCTCGGCGTACTTCAACACTCGCGAGGTCGCGCCGATCATCGCCGGCATCGCGCTGACCGCGACCGTCGGCGCCGGATTCACCGCGCAGATCGGGGCGATGCGGGTCTCGGAGGAGATCGACGCACTCGAGGTGATGGCGGTCCCGCCGGTGCCGTACCTGGTGACGACCCGGATCATCGCGGGCCTGATCGCCGTCGTCCCCCTCTTCGCGATCGCGCTGATGATGTGCTGGCTGGCGACGTACGTCGTCGTCACGGTCGGCTACGACCAGGCGCCGGGCACCTACCAGCACTACTTCGACACCTTCCTCATCCCGAGCGACCTGTTCCTCGCGATCGTGAAGGTCGCGCTGATGGCGCTCGTGATCGTCTCGATCTGCTGCTACCACGGCTTCCGCGCGGCCGGCGGCCCTGCCGGCGTGGGCAAGGCGGTCGGCAAGGCCGTCCGCTCGGCGCTCATCTCGACCATGTTCATCGACCTGATCTTCGCGATCGCCATCTGGGGCGGTCCGTCGGTCCACATCGCGGGGTGAGGAGACGATGAGCACCAGATCGCCCAGGGAGAAGCACGCGCACCACGTCGACCGGCAGGTCGTCTACGGGTTCTTGTTCATCGCCCTGGTCGCGGCGCTGGTCGCCGGCACCATCGCCAAGTACCGCGGTGCCTTCGAGGACAACGTGCTCGTCACCGTCCAGTCCGACCGGGCCGGCCTCACCCTCGCCTCCGGGGCGCCGATCAAGCTGCGCGGCGTCGAGATCGGCCGGGTCAGCCACGTCGACAACAGCCCGAGCGCCGACGGGAAGGTCAGCATCGAGCTCGAGATCGACGCCGACAAGGTCGACCGGGTGCCGGCTGACGTGACGGCGCAGATCGTGCCGCCGACGGCGTTCGGCGCGAAGTACGTCCAGCTGACGCCGCCGGCCCACAGCAGTGACGGGAGCAGCGGCGGGACGATCGAGGCCGGCGCCGTGATCCCGGCCGACCGGGTCACCGTCGAGGTCGACGAGGCGTTCGAGAACCTCACGAAGGTGCTCGACGTCGCCCGCCCCGCCGAGGTGAACTCCGCGCTGACCGCGGTCGCCGGCGCCGTCGAGGAGCGCGGCCAGCTGATCGGCGACCTGATCACCCGGACCGACACCTACCTGCAGTCCCTCAACCCGTCGCTGCGCACCCTGTCCGCCGACCTCCGGGTGGCCGACGACGTGGCCGACGTCTACGACATCGCCCGACCCGACCTGGTCGCCACGCTCACCCACACCGGCGAGGTCTCCCAGACGCTGGTCCGCCAGCAGGCCTCGCTGCGGGCCCTCGAGCGCAGCCTGACCGGGTTCAGCGACCAGACCGACATCCTGGTGCGCAGCTCGCGGCAGGGCCTGGTCACCTCGCTCGGCCTGCTGCGACCGGTGAGCGACGTCCTCGAGCGCTACTCACCCGAGCTGCCCTGCCTCGTGCTCGGCCTCGCGTCGGCCAACAAGCTCGCCGAGGCCGCGGTCGGCGGCACCCACCCGGGCGTCACCACCTTCACCCGGATCATCCCGGGCCGCGACCCGTACACCTACGAGGAGAACCTGCCCGAGCTCGGCGCCGACAACGGCCCGGCGTGCTACGGCCTCCCGTACGTCGACGCGCAGGAGGGCAAGGCCGTGCCGCCGTCGTTCCGCACCGGTGCCAATCCGTACGTCGGCCCGCAGCCCACGCCCAGCGAGGCCGTGGCCGACACGCTGCTGGGCGTCCTCGAGGGAGTGGGGAACCTGCCATGAGCACCACCTCGAAGAGTCGGCTGAGTCCCGAGAAGCGGCGCCAGCGCGCCGACCTGATCAAGTTCACCGCCTTCCTGTCGCTGGCCGCGGTCTTCACGGTGTGGGTCGCCGCCGTCACCGGTGAGTACCGGCCCGGGGACCGCGACGACTACAAGGCCGTCTTCGACGACGTGTCCGGCCTCGCGGTCGGTGACGAGGTCCGCGTCGCCGGCGTCGACGTCGGCAAGGTGACCGGCATCGACGTACGCAAGGACAACACGGTGCTCGTGAGGTTCGACGTCGGCGAGGACCAGCAGCTGACCAAGGGCACCCACGCGACCATCCAGTACCGCAACCTGATCGGCGACCGGGTGGTCCAGCTGACCCGCGGGGAGGGGGACACGGGCGAGGTTCTCGCGGCCGGTGGCACCCTGCCCGCCAGCCAGACCGCGTCCGCACTCGACCTCGACACCCTGCTCAACGGCTTCAAGCCGCTGTTCGCCGGACTCAGCCCGACCCAGGTCAACGAGCTGTCCGGCCAGCTGGTGCAGGTGCTCCAGGGCCAGCAGGCCGCCGTCGCCACGCTGGTGCAGCACGTCGCGTCGTTCACCACCACCATCGGCGGCCGCGAGGAGCTGATCGGCCAGGTGATCGGCAACCTCAACAGCGTCCTCGGCACGTTCGACGACCGCAAGGCGACCCTCGGGCTGCTGCTCGACCGGCTCGACCAGCTGCTGACCGGGCTCGACCAGCAGGACACCCAGGTCCTCGACGCTGCCGCTCGGATCGACGAGTTCGCGACCACGACGACCGGCCTCGTGACGAAGGCGCGCGGCGACCTGCGCACCGACCTCCAGGGCCTGGCCGTCTCGGCCCGCGGCGTCAACGAGAACGCAGGGACGTTGGAGACCGTCCTCGAGAACCTGCCGGCGCACTACCGCGCGATCCAGAACACCGCGTCGTACGGCAACTACTTCAACTTCTTCCTCTGCGGTGTGCGGATCCAGACCGGCCTGGCCGGCGCGGACGTCACGACGCCGTGGATCTACTCCGACGCCCCGAGGTGCAAGAAGTGAGCCGCGTGACCAGCCCCGACCGGCTGGCCGCTCGCGGCCTGGCCGGCACCGTCGTCCTCGTCCTCGCCGTGCTCGCGGCGCTCAACATCAACAAGCTGCCGCTGATCGGCAACAGCGACGTCGTGCACGTCCAGTTCGCCGAGGCCGGCGGCCTCAAGGGTGGCGACGCCGTGATGGTGTCGGGCGCCCAGGTCGGCAAGGTCCGCGAGGTCCGCCTGGACCACAAGCACGTCGTCGCCGACGTGGTGCTGACCGATCCCGACATCGTGCTCGGCGACCGCACCGAGGCCCGGATCATCACGATGACCCTGCTCGGTCGGGCCGCGGTGGAGCTGGTGCCCCGCGGGACCGGGGAGATCGGGGCAAGGGAGTCGATCCCGCTGGCGCGCACCTCGTCGCCGTACAACCTGACGAGCACGCTCAACGAGCTCACCGAGACCACGGCGAGCATCGACAAGGCGCAGCTCGCGGCCGCGCTGGACCAGGCGTCGAGGACGCTGTCGTCCTCGAGCCCCGACCTGCGCCCGGCGCTGGACGGGATCACCGCCCTGTCGCGGGCGGTCTCGTCCAACGACGACGAGCTGCGCTCGCTGCTCGCGCACGCCGACAGTGTGACCGGCGTGCTGGCCGGCCGGGACCAGCAGATCGCCTCGCTACTCACCAGTGGGCGCTCGCTGCTCAGCGAGCTCGACGCCCGCCAGGACGTGGTGGTCAGCCTGCTGAAGAGCGCCCGCTCCCTGGCCGGGCAGCTGCGGCTGCTGCTCGAGGACACCGACGACGTGCTCGGGCCGGCGCTCGACGAGCTCGACGGCGTGGTCGACGTGCTCAACACGAACAAGAAGAACCTGCAGGCCAGCATCGTCGGCCTGCAGGGCTACGCCACCGCCTTCGGCGAGGCGATCTCGAGCGGGCCGTGGTTCGACGCCTACATCCAGAACCTCACCTCCCCCGGGACCCTCGCCCCCATCCTGTCGGGAGTCGTGCCGTGAACCGTCTCGTGAGCAAGAAGATCCTGGTCGCGCTCGTGATCGCCGCCGTCCTGGCGGGCCTCTTCGCGTGGAACCGCGACACCAGCAGCACCACGGTGCGCGCGTACTTCGCCAGCGCCGAGGGCCTCAACGTCAGTGACGACGTCAAGGTGCTCGGCGTGAAGGTCGGCAAGATCACCGCGATCGAGAACAGGCCCGACGGTGTGCTGGTCACGTTGAAGGTCGACTCCGGCCGGCCGATCCCCGCCGAGGCGCACGCCGCGATCGTGTCGCCCAGCCTGGTCAGCGGGAGGTTCGTCCAGCTCGAGCCGGTCTACGACGGCGGCCCGCGTCTCGAGGACGGCGCCACCATCGCGAAGGAGAGGACCGCAGTACCGGTCACCTTCGACGACGTGAAGCAGCAGCTGACCGACCTGGCGACCACCCTCGGCCCCGATGCGGGCAAGCAGGACGGACCGCTGGCGGTCGCGATCAAGGCGATCGACCAGAGCCTGGCCGAGGGGAACTCCGACCAGCTGCGGACCTCGATCGCCGAGCTCCGTAGCGCCGCGACGGCCCTGTCCGACGGACGATCCGACCTCTTCTCGACCATCGAGCACCTCGACACGTTCACCCGCAACCTCGCCCTCAACGACGCGGCGGTGCGGGGCTTCACGACCGAGCTCGACGATGTCAGCACCGTCCTGGCCGACAACCGCACCAACCTCACCGGAGCCCTGACCGACCTCGGCCGGGTGCTGGAGGCGACGGAGAAGTACTTCAAGAGGCATCGCAAGCAGATCCGGACCACGACCACCGACGTCAACCTGCTCGCCGCCACCCTGGCCGACCGGTCCAACGAGCTCGCCGGCGTCCTGCACGTCGCGCCGCACGCGATCGTCGACCTCAGCAACACCATCCAGGACCAGGCGATCACCGGCCGGGCCACGCTCTCGGCGCTCGACAACGTCCCTCAGCTGCTCTGCGGCGCGGTCCTCGGCGTCGGCGGCACGGCCGAGCAGTGCGCGAAGGTGCTGCAACCGCTGATCGACCTGCTCGGGATCGGCTCGATCGGAGGCACCCAGTGACCCTCTCCCGCGCCCTCCTACCCGCCGTCGTCGTGGCGGGGCTCGCCCTCACCGGCTGCGACATCCAGCCCAACGACAACACGCTGCCCGGCCAGGTCGCGGTCGGCGACGACGGCTACACCGTCGAGGTGCACTTCGACCAGATCGAGAACCTGGTCCCGAACTCGACGGTCCAGAAGGACAACGTCGTGATCGGCACCGTCGGCGAGATCCGCGCTGAGGGCTGGGAGGCGGTCGTCGACCTGCACCTGCTCGACGACGTGGTGCTGCCCGCGGACGCGGTGTTCTCGATCGGCCAGAAGACCCTCCTCGGTGCCCAGTACGTCGAGGTCTCGGCCCCCGACGGCTCGACCGGAACTCACCCCGCCGGCGCCCGGCTGGCCGAGGGTGCGGTGGTCCCGGTCGCGCAGACCGGCACCTACCCCGCCACCGAGCAGGTCCTCGGCGCCGTCGCGCTGCTGCTCAACAACGGCGGCCTGTCCCAGATCAGCACCATCACCGGCGAGCTCTCGACGGCGCTGCGGGACCGGGTGCCCGACACCCGTGGCCTGATCCGGCACACCAACGACCTGCTCTCGGTGCTCGACGCCAACAAGTCCGAGATCGTGCGCGCGCTGGAGTCGCTCAACAGCCTCAGCGCCGGCCTGCGTCAGGACCAGCAGCAGATCGCCACTGCCATCGACCGGATCACCCCCGGCCTGAAGGTGCTCGACCAGGAGCGCAACCGGCTGGTCAAGGCGGTCACCAGGACCAGCCGCACCGGCGTCCGCGCGAGCGAGGTGATCCGCGCCAGCGAGACCGCACTGCTCGCCAACCTCGACTCCCTCGGCCCGATCCTCGAGCACCTCGGCCAGGCCAGCGAGTCGCTGCCCGAGTCGCTCAAGATCGCGCTCACCATCCCGTTCCCGGTGATGACCGCGCGCAACGCGCTGCGCGGGGACTACGCCAACCTGTTCGCCACGCTCGACCTGCGCGACAGCAGCCTGCTGGCCAGCTGGCTCGGCCTGATCGGCGTACCTGCGACGCCGCCGGCCGACGCCGCCGCGCCGGAGACCCCCGCCGTACCGGAGGCTCCGGTCCCGGCGCCCGGCACGCCCGCGCCCACCGAGCCGACGACGTCCGGCGACGTGCAGACGCCGGCTGCACCGGCCGAGCCCGTGCCGGACTGCGGCCTGCTCAAGAAGATCCTCGGAGGCTGTTAGGCCATGCTGCTCACCCCGCTGATCAAGCGCCAGCTGCGCATCTTCACCGTCCTCGCGGTGGTCGCGCTGGGCCTCGCGTTCTTCCAGTACGCCCGGGTGCCGGCCATGCTCGGCATCGGCGTCTACGACGTCGACGTCGACTTCGGGGACGCGAGCGGGCTCTACCCGAAGGCCGCGGTCACCTACCGCGGCGTCGAGGTCGGCCAGGTCTCGAAGCTCGAGGTCACCGACGAGGGCGCGATCGCCACGCTGCGCCTCGACAACGACGCGAAGATCCCGGCCGGCGCGTCCGCCGAGCTGCACAGCACCTCCGCCGTCGGCGAGCAGTACGTCGACCTGGTCGACCCCCGCACCCCGCCGGCGGGAGGCGAGGTGCTCGCCGACGGCGCGAGGATCCCGCGCGAGCGGGCCGTCGAGATGCCGCAGATCACGCCGGTCCTGGACTCGGTCAACCGGCTGCTGGAGTCGGTGCCGAAGGCGGAGACCAAGCGGGTCCTCGACGAGGTCGACGCCGGACTCGGCGGCGCGGGCCCCGACCTCAACGAGCTGGTCGACTCCACCGGCGACGTGCTGAGCGAGGCCCAGGCGCGGATCGACGCCACCACCTCGCTGATCGCCGCGGTGCAGCCGGTGCTCGAGACCCAGCGTGACCTCGGCTCGCGGACGCAGTCGTACGCCGCCTCCCTGGACGAGCTCACCACCGCCCTCGCAGCCGGCGACTCGGCCGCCGTACGCACTCTGCTGAAGAACGCACCCGGCGGCCTCGACGCGGCCACCCGCACGGTCACCGACCTGCAGCCGGTACTGCCGATGATGCTGGCCAACCTGACCACCAACGCCCAGGTGCTCAACACCTACCTGCCGCAGCTGCACCAGACGCTCGTCGTCTACCCCTCGCTCGTCGCGCGGCTGCAGTCGGCGATCAACCCGCGGGCCGAGCACGGCGACGTGAAGCTCGACCTGCGCGCCGCGCTCAACAACCCGCCGACCTGCCAGAGCGGCTACCTGTCGCCGAAGGAGCGGCGCAACCCGCGTGCGACCGAGGTCCGCGACGTCGACCCCCTGGCGCACTGCGAGATCGCGCCCGACAACCCGACCGCCGTCCGCGGCGCCCGCAACCTGCCGTGCCCCGAGGGCGACGGCCGCGGCAACACCCCCGCCGCCTGTGGCGAGCACTTCGGAGGCGGCGAGTGGCCGGACTCCAGCGGCACGGTCGCCTACGACCTCGCCGTCGGACACGGCGACGGCACCACGACCGCGACCGCGCCGGCCTCTGCCGGTGCGCCCGAGACCGGAGGAGACGAGCTGTGGAAGATCCTCGTGCTGGCACCCCTGGGGGTCCGGTGAAGACCTGGCGCGGGGCGGCCGTCGCCCTGGCGGCGGTGGCCCTGCTCGTCCTCACCGGCCAGCGGGCCTCGGCCTGGCAGGACGAGCGGGCGCAGGCCGCCGACGAGAAGGACGCGATCGCCGCCGCGACCGCCGAGGTCGAGGGCCTGGTCGACATCAGCTCGGCCACCTCGGACGCCGACATGAAGAAGCTGCTCGCCGGTGCGACCGCCGGCTTCCGCAGCGAGCTGGAGGGCCAGGCCGACCGGCTCCAGCAGGCGCTCGCCGACAACGCCGTCCGGGCCAGCGGCGACGTCGTCTCCGCCGGCCTGGTGAAGCTGGCCGGCGAGCGGGCCACGGTGATCGTCGCGGCCGCCGGGTCGGTCCAGAACAAGCAGACGTCCGCCGCCGAGCCGCGGAACTACCGGCTCACGGTCGACCTGCAGAAGGTGAAGGGGGACTGGCTGGTGTCCGGACTGGAGTTCGTCGCATGACCGCCCTGCGCAGCCGCACCATCCTCGCCGCCGTCGTACTCGCCCTCCTGGCTCTCGCCGTCGCCGTCACCCTCGGCGCCCAGCGCGCCGCCGACCTCACCGAGGCCCGCGCCGACGCGCTGGCCGCCGCGAAGGAGCGGGTCCCGGCCCTGCTGGGCTACGACGCCGCGACCCTCGACGCCGACCTGGCCACCGCCGACGACCAGACCACCGGCGGCTTCCACGCCGACTACGGCAAGATCCTCGACGAGGTCGTCGAGCCGACCGCCGCCCAGCGCGGCATCTCCACGACCGCCGCCGTCAACGCGGCCGGCGTGGTCCGCGGCACCCGCGACCGGGTCGTCGTACTGCTGTTCCTCACCCAGACCACCACCGCAGCCAAGGGCGAGGACGGCGGCAAGGGCGGTACGTCGGTCTCCGGCAGCCGGGTCGAGGTCACCATGAAGCGGGTGGGCGACGGCTGGAAGATCGCGGGCCTCGAGCCGAAGTAGGGCGCGCCCGCCGCTTGTAACTAAGTGTTGCGGCACGAAAAGTGCTGCACCAGCGCCCGGGTAGTGGCCACAACACCCGGGTAGAGCTCAGCCGAGGCGGGCCTCGATGTCGGCGAGCACCGGGTCGCGCAGGCCGGTGGAGTCGTGCTCCCACCACACGTCGCGGTAGACGACCCGGCCCGTCATCCAGGTCTGGTACGACGCCAGCGGCACCGCCTGGAACGCCGGTCCGGGCACCCGCCGGGTGGGCGCCTCGATGCCGAGGTCGGCGGCCGGCGACCAGCCGTGCCGCGAGTAGTAGCCCGGGTCGCCCTCGAGCACGACGACCGGCGCACCGAGCCGGTCCGCCTCCGCGACCGCGGCCTCGAGCAGCGCCGCACCGACTCCCCGGCCCTGGTGGGCGGGCGCGACGCTGAGCGGGCTGAGCACGAGCACGTCGACCAGCGCCTGCCGGGTGTCGAGCCAGCCGTGGCTGAGCCCGACGTGGCCCACCAGCGCCCCGGTCGCGTCGACCGCGACCAGCTGGGCCCGGTCGTGTCCGCGGGCGACCACGTCGCCCCACACCCCGACCACGGCGGCGCCCTCGGCGCCGAAGGCGGCGCCGATCAGCTGCCTCGTCGCATCGTCGTCGTCGGGGCGCTGAGGCCGGATCTCGAAGCTCATGGCGCCATCCTCCCGGACGCGACTGCAAAGATCTATTTGCAAATACTTCTTTGCGGTCGTACGGTCGAGCCATGACCGAGCAGCGACCCAGCGTGGTGACCCCCGACCTCGCGGGCCTGCGCGCCCTCTCCCACCCCACCCGGCTGCGGATCCTCAGCCACCTGCGGATCGAGGGACCGGCCACGGCCACCACGCTCGCGACCCGGTTCGGGCTCAACAGCGGCGCGACGTCGTACCACCTGCGCCAGCTGGCCGAGCACGGCTTCGTGGTCGAGGACCCCGACCGGGGCAACGCCCGCGACCGGTGGTGGAAGGCGGCGCACCAGGAGACGCACAGCCGTGCCGCGCAGGCCCGCACGCCCGAGGAGCGCGACGTCGCCGACGCGTTCCTGCAGGCGGCGACGGTGATGTACGCCCAGAACCTGCAGGCCGCGATGGAGGAGCAGCCGCTGCTGCCCCCGCAGTGGCGGGCCGCCTCGACGGTGAGCGACTGGGTGCACACCATCCCGGCCGCGAAGGCCGCCGACCTGGTGGCGCGGATCAAGGAGCTGATCGCGTCCGTCGACGACGCCGAGCCGGACGAGGACGCGGTGCCGTTCGCCTTCCAGATCCAGGCGTTCCCGGTCCCCGGGCACGTCGCGCCCGCGCCGGAGGCCTGACGTGCGGGCGGGCTCGGGCGCCCTCGCGGGCTTCCTCGCCGCCGACGCCATCTCGCTCGCCGGCACCCGGCTCTCGCAGATCGCCGTGCCGTGGCTGGTCCTGACCACCACCGGGTCGGCCACCCGCACCGGCCTGGTGGCGTTCGCCGGCCTGCTGCCGCTCGTGCTCGCCCAGGCCCTCTGTGGACCGTGGATCGACCGCACCGGCGCGCGCCGCGTCGCGATCGGGTTCGACGTCGCGTCCGGGATCGCGGTCGCCGCCGTCCCGATCGCGTACGCCGCCGGCTGGCTGCACTTCCCGGTGCTCGTGGCGCTGGTGGCCGTGACCGGTGCCCTGCGGGGACCGTCCGAGGCCGCGCGGCACGCGATGGTCCCCTCCCTGGTGCGGTACGTCGGGCTGCCCACCGAGCGGGTCACCGGCCTGGTCGGTACGACGGACCGGCTCTCCGCGCTGGTCGGTGCGGCGGTCGGCGGCGGCCTGGTCGCGGTGCTCGGGCCGGCGACTGCGCTGCTGGTCGACGCGGGCTCCTTCCTGGCCTGCGCGGCGGTGCTCGCGGTGGCGACCCGTCGGGTCGGCGGCGTGCGGCCGGAGCCGCAGGGGTCGTCGTACCTCGCCGAGCTGCGGGGCGGATGGGACGTGCTGCGCCGCGACCCGGTGCTGCTCGCGATGATGGTGATGGTCGCGGTGACCAACCTGCTCGACCAGGGCTACTCGTCGGTGATGCTGCCGGTCTGGGCCGACGACGTGGGCGGTGGCCCGGCGGCGATCGGCCTCCTCGGTGCCTGCATGGGCGGTGCCGCCCTGGTCGGCTCGGTGCTCGCGACCTGGCGGGCCGAGCGACTGCCGCGGTTCCGCACGTATCTCGTCGGCTACCTCCTCGCCGGTGCCCCGCGCTGGATCGTGCTCGCCGTCGGTGCGCCGCTGTGGCTGGTCGCGCTGGTGCACGTGGTCGCCGGGTTCGGTGCCGGGTTCATCAACCCGGTCCTCGGCGCCGTGCAGTTCGAGCGGATCCCCGAGGACGCGATGGGCCGGGTCAGCGCGCTGTCGCTCGCCGCGTCGTGGTCGCTGATGCCGCTCGGCGGCCTGCTCGCCGGTCTGGCGGTCACCGGCACCGGCCTGTCCGCCGGCCTGATGCTGTTCGGGGTCGCCTACCTCGTGACCACGATGGCGCCCCTGCTGTCGCCGGCGTGGCGGACCATCGACGAGCGCCCTCAGGCCGTCGTGGTGGCGGCCTCCGCGAAGGCCTCGACCGCCGCCAGGTCGTAGCTCCCCGCGTCGGTGCCCAAGCCCTGCGCGACCTGCGCGGCGGTGGCGCAGCCGAGCGCGGCCGCCTCGACGGGCGTCCTGCCGAGGGCGAGCCCGCGCAGGTAGCCCGCGGAGAAGGCGTCGCCGCAGCCGGTGGTGTCGACCACCTCGATCGGGTACGCCGGCACCTCCGTCACCCCGTCGGCGCTCGCCACCAGCGCGCCCCGAGCGCCCTGGGTGACCGCGACGCAGCCCGCGCCCGCGGCGAGCAGGGCCTGCGCCCCCTCGGCGAGGGTGGTGGCGCCGGTGAAGCCGAGGACCTGCTCGTCGTTGGGGAGCAGGTGGTCGGTGTGGGGGAGGGCCGCTGCGATCCAGGCCAGCATGTCCGGGTCGCCCGGCGCGAGGATGTCGACGGACGTGGTGATGCCGGCGGCGCGGGCGCGGGCGAGCAGCTCGCCGGCCGCGTCGCCGCCGAGGAACTCCGGCCCGCCCAGGTGGAGGTGGGTCACGCCGGACAGCACGTCGGACGGCAGGTCGTCGAGCGTGAACGCGCCGTTGGTGCCGATGCAGTGCCAGGCCGGGCGGTCGCCGTCGGGGCGCACCGGCAGCACCGACGCCGACGTCTGCGCGGAGTCCTTGCGCACGAGTCCGGCGACGTCGACGCCCTCCCGGGCCAGCAGCGCGAGCAGGGTGTCGCCGACAGGGTCGGTGCCGACGGCGCCGTACGACCGGACACTCGCGCCCAGCCGGCTGAGCACCACGGCGGTGCCGCCCGCGGTGCCGGCCGGCGACATCCGGATCGTCTCGACCAGCTGGCCCTCGGAGCCCTCGGGGATCGAATCGATCCCGAGGACGTGGGTGTCGAGGACGTGCACGCCGACGGCGGCGACCACCATGCTCATTCAGATCTCCTGGGTGCTGCCGTAGCCGCGCGACAGCGCGGCCTCGATGACGTCGAGCTGCTGCTCCTCGGTGAGCACCCGCGGCGTGCCGAGGGCACTGGCCCGGTGGTGCAGCTGGCACAGCCACTCCAGCAGGAGCGCGTTCTCGACCGCCTGGTCGAGCGAGCCGCCGAGGGTGACCGAGCCGTGGTTGGCGAGCAGGGCGGCACTGCGACCGGCGAGCGCGGTGCGCACGGCGGCGGCGAGCTCGGGCGTGCCGAAGGTGGCGTACGGCGCCACGCGGACCTCGCCGCCCAGCGCGAGCTGCTGGTAGTGCAGCACCGGCAGCGCGTCGAGCACGCACGCGAGTGCGGTGGCGAAGGGCGCGTGGGTGTGGACGACCGCGCCCTGCTGTTCCGTCGGGCCGTCGGCGTACACCCCGAGGTGGAGGGACAGCTCGCTGGTCGGAGCGAGGGTGCCCTCGATGACGGCGCCGTCGAGGTCGACGACGGTGACGTCGTCAGGTGAGCACGCGCCGAGGCGTACGCCGGTCGCGGTGATCGCGACCAGGTCGCCCACGCGGGCGCTGACGTTGCCGGCCGTGCCGACGAGCAGGCCGGCCTCGGCGAGCCGGCGGGACGCGGCCGCGACCGCCGCCCTGGCCTCGTTCACCGGCCGGTGGCGATCTGGTCCAGGTAGCCGGCGACCAGCGCGATCGCCTGGTCGATGAGGAAGCCGTCGCCCCGCGGGTCGTTCTCGAAGGCGACCTGGAAGGCGCGGTCGCCGACCTCGACGGCGAGCTCGGCGATCGTGGCGAGCTGCTCCTCGTCGTACCCACCGGCGGTGAGCAGGCCGGCCTCGATGCCGAAGGCGAGCAGGCTCTCGGCGGTACGCCGGTTGTGGTGGCGGCCGTAGTCGTAGATGGCGGGGTTGGTGCGTCCGCGCATCCAGATCTGCATGAAGGCCGGGCGCCGGTGGTAGACCTTCACGAACGCGCGCATCACCGTGTCGACCAGCGACGCGACGGTCAGCTCCTCGACGGCGGCGAGGTCGCCGGCGACCTGGTCGTCCATCTCGGCCATGTCGCGCTCGCAGAGCGCGAGGAGCACGGCCTCCTTGTCGGTGAAGTACTGGTAGAGCGAGGCGACCGGCAGCTCGGCGGCCTCCGCGATCGAGCGTGTCGTCAGGCCGTCGACGCCGTTGGTCACCACGAGCCGGGCGGCTGCTTCGAGGATCCGCTCGACCCGCTCCCGCGACCGGGCCTGGGCAGGGACCCGGCGGCGGCTCGGACCGGCGCTCGGACCGGCGCTGGATCCAACGGTGGCGGAAGGCATGCCCGAAGTGTAGCCTCCGAACCCGAACCTGACACAGATTCATCTTCGGAGGCGACGTGCAGACCACCGACCCGCGACTCACCCTGGGCCGCCGTGGCCTGCTCGCCGGCGGCGCGGCGACGTTCGGTCTGCTCGCCCTCGACGCGTTGGAGGCGGAGGTCCACGCCGGCGTACGCAAGGGCAGGCTCCCGCGCAAGGTCGACGTCGTCGTGGTCGGCGCCGGCCTCGCCGGACTGGTCGCCGCGCGCCGGATCCGCGGCGCCGGGCACTCCGTCCTCGTCGTCGAGGCCCGCGACCGGGTCGGCGGCCGGGTGCTCAACCACGAGCTCCCCACCGGCGGCACCATCGAGGCCGGCGGCGCCTTCGTCGGCCCGACCCAGGACCACGTCAAGGGCCTCGCCCACAAGCTCGGCATCGCCACCTTCGACGAGTACGTCACCGGCAAGAACGTCTACCTGTCCTCGCTGCTCGGCCGGATGGAGTTCACCGGCACCGTCCCGCCCGACCCGACGATCCTGCTCGACGCGGCGCTCGCACTGAAGCGGCTCAACGGGTTCGCCCAGGAGCTCTCCGTCGACGCGCCCTGGTCCCACCCGCGCGCGGCCGAGTGGGACGCGATCTCCCTCGGCGACTGGCTGCGCCGCAACACCCTCAACAGCTCGGGGATCGAGAAGCTGATCCAGTCCTGGACCCAGCCCGGCTTCGGCGCCGACCCGGACCAGGTCTCGCTGCTCTTCGTGCTGCACTACATCGCCTGCTCCGGCAACGAGACGACCCCCGGCACCTTCGAGCGCAACTCCGACACCGCGGGCGGCGCGCAGGAGAGCCGCTTCGTCGGCGGCTCCCAGCGGGTCCCGCTCGAGCTCGCCCGGCGCCTCGGCAAGCGGATCGCGCTCAACGCCGCCGTCACCAGGATCGTGCAGCCCGCCCACGGCCGGGTCCGGGTGCACACCGCTCGCGGCAAGGTGAAGGCCCGCCGCGTGATCGTGGCCGCCCCGCCCAAGCAGGTCCTCGGCATCGGCTTCGCGCCCGCCATGCCCGCCGGCCGGCAGGCGCTGCTCGAGCAGGTCCAGATGGGCCGGCTGATGAAGTGCGACGCCGTCTACGAGACGCCGTTCTGGCGCGACAAGGGGCTCACCGGCTTCGGCATCGCCGAGTCCGGCGCGGTCCGGGTCGCCTTCGACAACCACGTCGCCGACACCGGCCACGGCGTCCTGCTCGCGTTCGTCGGCGGCTCCGCGTGGCAGCAGTTCGGCAACCGCTCGCTCGAGGAGCGTCGTACCGCTGTCCTGCAGGGCTTCGCCGCCATGTTCGGCGATCAGGCGCTGCACCCGATCGACTACACCGAGCACGACTGGACCCGCGAGCAGTGGACCGGCGGCGGCCCCACCGCGATCTACCCGCCGGGCGTCATGTCGACCCACGGCCGGCACATCCGTACGCCGCACGGCCGGGTGCACTGGGCCGGCACCGAGACCTCGACGTACTGGACCGGCTACATGGACGGCGCCGTCCGCTCCGGCAAGCGCGCGGCCCAGGAGGTGTTGGACTCCCTCACCTGAACCGCACCCCCTACGTTCTGGTCGTGATTTCGCAGTTGTCGCGACCAAAACGCATGGGGCGCGGCGCGGAATCGGCCAGCTTCAGGTGCGTGCAGGCTCCGGAGTCACGGACACGGGTGTCGTACGACGGGTCAGCTGTCGCACCGAGGGCGCACCGAGCGCGGCGATCGAGCTGAGCCCGATCACGGCGGCGACGGCGACCAGCCAGCGGTCGGTGCCCACGACGGCGGCGACGGGACCGGTGAGTGCCAGCCCGAGCGGGCGACAGACGTAGGAGCCGACCGTGTCGAAGGAGTAGACCCGCGCGAGCATGTCCTCGGCGATGTTCTCCTGGATCGCCAGGTCCCAGCTGACGCTGAACAGCTGCAGTCCGACGCCGTGCACGAACGCGCCCACCAGCACGACGGACAGGTCGCCGGCGACCGCCAGGGCGAGTGGGAAGGCGGCAGTGAACGCGAGCATCACCACGCCCCAGCGCAGCAGGTGGCGCGGTCGCCAGCGCAGCGCGACCAGGCCGCCGGCGACGAAGCCGGCCATCAGCGCCGAGAGCGTCCAGCCCCAGGCCTCCTTGCTCCAGGTGTCGCTGACGACGATCGGGCCGAGCACGCCCTGCACCCCGCCGAAGCACAGGTGGTAGAGCAGCGCCTGCCCGATCAGCAGCCACAGCCAGGTGTGCCGGAACACCTCGCGAGCGCCGTCGGCGAGCTCGGCGAGGAGCCGTTCGCGCCCGGCCGTCGCCGAGGCCGGCACCCGGATCATCGCGAAGAGCACCGCGGCGACGGCGTACGTCACCGCGTCGACGGCGATCGCCCAACCGGGGCTGGTGACCGCGACGATGACACCGGCGATCGCGAAGCCGACAGCGAACGCCGTCTGGTTGGCCAGGCTGCGCAGCACGACCGCGCGGCCCAGCTGCTCGTCGGTGACCGTCGAGCGGGTCATCGCGTTGGACGCGGGCTGGGCGACCGCGCCGAGGCAGCCGTTGACGACGCCGATCGCGGTGAGGAACCACAGTGAGCCGTGACCGGTGATCAGTACGGCGGCGCAGGCGGCCTGGCTGACCGCGGTGGCCGCCGAGGAGCCCTGCATGAGGAGCTGGCGGGGGAGCCGGTCGCCCAGCACGCCGCCGTACAGGATCGTGATGACCTCGGCGGCCGAGAACGCGGCGACGACGAGGCCCAGCTGGGTGGCCGTGCCGCCGAGGTCGAGGACCGCGAACGCCAGCGCCACCGGCGTCATCGCCGAGCCGAGGCCGCTCACCGCGACACCGCCGACGAGCAGCCGGAAGTCCCGCGAGCGCAAGGGGGAGGGCGTGGTCACCGGAGCAGAGTACTTCGGTATCTAAGTATTCGCCAGCGAACTATCAGTTTCGCTGCGCGGCCCGGCGGGGCAGGATCGGCCCATGACCGACTCCGGTGCCCCCTACGCCCCGCCCCCGCCATCGAGCGGGCCGGCCCCGTTCGTCCCGCCGCCGTCCGGACGCCGCACGTCGATGGTGCTGCGGCACCTCATGAGCGCGGTGGTCGCACTGGTGCTGACCCCCGTCGGCGTGCTCGTCTTCGACCACGGAGCGGGGAGCTATCGCCAGGAGCTGGCGCGGACCTTGGACAGCTCCGAGGGCGGCAGCGAGCTGCTCCAGATGGTCGCGGGTGCCCTGATCCTGCTCGCCGTGGTCGCCTGCGCCCGGCTGTCCGGCCTGGGACCGGTGCTCGCCGGCCTCGTCTGGGGGCTGCTGCCGTTCGTCTGGTACCTCGTCGACGTGCCGAGCTTCTTCGACTTCACGCGAGACCTGCCGTCGACGTACTTCTGGTTCTCGCTGCCCGAGTACCTCTTCCCGCTGGTCGCGGTGATGCTCGTCGGCGCGGGCGTCGTCGGCCGCTGGCGAGGGCGCCCGCAGTAGCGTTCGCCCATGGCCGAGGACTGGACGGACCGCCACGTCGCGCGGTGGAAGGACCACTGGCTCGACCTGGCCTTCGACGAGGCGGTCGAGGGCGTGTTCGTCCGGGTCAACCGGATCGACCGCTACCTGCGCCGGGCCAAGCAGCGTGCCGTCGCCGAGGTCGGCCTGACCGACTTCGAGTACGACACCCTGCACGTGCTGATGATCCGCGACACCCCAGGCTCCGCGTCGCCGACCGAGCTCGCCACCGAGCTCGGGGTGTCCGGCGCGGGGATGACCGGGCGGCTCGACGGCCTGGAGAAGGCCGGCTGGATCCGCCGGATCCCGGCCGTCGAGGACCGCCGCCGGGTGATCGTCGAGGTCACCAAGTCCGGCATGGCCGTCTGGCGCCAGGCGATGGACCTGCGCGGTCGCGCCGAGGACGACCTCGCCGAGGCCCTCACTGAGCGCGAGCTCGCGACCCTCAACCGGCTTCTGAAGAAGGTGACGGTGCGCTCCGAGGAGCGCGAGGGCTGAGCCGCTGAGCGTGGGAAGGGGGTGGCCCGTCCGGCGTCCGGACGGGCCACCCGCTCGCGTCGCACCGACCCCCCCACAGGCCGAGAACGCGAGGACGGCGGTCGGTCACGCCCTAGGCAGGCAGGACCGGACCGCCCCGCAGGTGGAACCGGCGGGTCCGCCGCGGGAGGGACGTGGGCCGCGGGCCCGCCAGGCCGAGGACGACGGGCGCACCGGGCGAGCCGGCGTCGTACCGTCGCAGGATGAGGAGCACGGCCGCCTCGGTACGACGCAGCCGCGCGTAGGTGTCCTGCAGCTCGTCCTCGCCGGTCCGGGCGTCGAGCTGCGCCTCGCACATGTGCTGCCAGCGGGCTCGCAGCGCCGCCAGCAGCGCCGTCGGGCCGTCGAAGTACGGGCGCCACTCCTCGCGCCAGGGCAGCGCGCCGCTCATGTCGGTCGCGGCGGCCGCCTCGACCTCGCGGATGATGCGGGTGCGTTCGTGGGTCTCGGTCCAGGTCATGACGGGTTCCTTCCGGGGAGCCGCGGGAGTGCCGCGAGGGGTGATGGGGTGTTCGGGGGGCGCTGGAAGGAGGAGGCGCCGGGGCGTCGCGGTGATACCGGGAATCTCGACGTATCAACGGTGCTGGCTCGCGGGTCCGATGTGCGGGACGATGCATCCGCAAGCTTCCGCGTCACGGGAAGGGGGTCGGGTGTGGACGTCGACTCACCGCTGTCAGCGCTCGTCCCCGCGGCGCGGGAAGGAGATCAGCATGCATGGGATGCGATCGTGGACCGCTTCCTCCCGCTGGTGGATGCGATCATCCGCGGCCACCGGCTCTCGGAGGCCGACGGTGACGACGTCAGCCAGACCGTCTGGCTGCGCCTCGTCGAGCACCTCGGCGACCTGCGCGAGCCCGCGGCGCTCCCCGGCTGGATCCGTACGACGACCCGCAACGAGTGCCTGCGACTGCTCTCGGCCCGCGGCCGGGTGCGCCCGGTCGACCCGCAGGACGCCTCCGGCCTCGACGCGGTCGTCGACGACGCCGCCGGCACCGACCTGCTCGCGGCCGAGAGCCGCCAGCTGCTCCGCGAGGCCCTCGCCGCGCTCCCCGAGGCCCGCCGGGCGCTGCTCCTGCTCCTCCTCGCCGACCCACCCGTCGGTTACGAGGAGATCAGCCGCCGCCTCGGCATCCCCGTCGGCAGCATCGGCCCGACCCGCGCCCGCGCGCTCGAGCAGCTGCGTCGCACCCCCGCACTGCGCCGACTGGTGGAGGTGACCCCGTGACCGGTCCTCTGGACGACGACGAGCTGATGACCCTGCTCGGCGAGGCGGTCGCCGAGGAGGCAGCCGTCAGTGACCGCCGGCGTACGGCGGCCCGCGCCGCCTTCACCTGGCGCTCCGTCGACGCCGAGCTGGCCGAGCTGCTCCACGACTCTGCCCTCGACGCCGGCGCCGCCGTCCGCTCCGGCGCCGGTGAGGGGGGCGAGCCGCGCACCTTGTCCTTCGGCCACAGCGGCCTGACCCTCGAGATCGAGGTGGACGGCGAGACCCTGCTCGGCCAGGTGATCGGCACCGGCTCCGCCGCCTCGGCCGTGGAGCCCGCCTCCGTCCTCCTCGAGCGCCCCGAGGCCGACGCGCTGAGTGCCGAGGCGGACGCCGCCGGGTTCTTCCGGCTCGAGGGGGTCCGGGCCGGGACGGTGCGGTTCGTGGTCGAGCAGGGTGGGTGGTCGCTCACCACGCCGTGGGTGACGCTGTAGCGCGGGTCGGGTTTTCGCTTCGCATCTGACGAATGGGTTGTGGATCAGTGCGAACTGCAGCCCATTCGTCAGGTGCGTGCGGAGGTCAGGTCAGCGGGCCGACGACCTTGATGGCCCCGCCTCGCGGGTCGGTACGGGATGTGGCGGTGGCGAGCACGTCCGTCCACGCCTCCCTCGCCGACTGACCGGTCTCCCGCATCCGCGCGGCGATCAGCCCGGTGACGACCGGCGTGGAGAAGGACGTCCCACTCCACTGCGCCAGCCCGTCGAACGTGCGGACCTCGCCGATGTTCGGCGGCTCGTAGCAGGTGTAGCTCCCCTTCGGGAAGGCGTTGACGTGGTTGCGACCCCGCGCATAGACACTGACCCAGTCGCCGACGTTGGAGAAGTCCGAGACGCCGGCATCGGGATCGACGGAGCCGACCGAGACCACCCATGGGTACTGCGTCGCGAACGCCGCCGGCCAGAACGGCTCGCTGCTGGCGTCGTTGCCAGCCGCGGCCACGATCAGTACGTCGTCGCGCTCGTCGAGCTTGTGGTTCTGGGCGAGCTGGACCAGGGACAGCATCGGATGGCCACCACGGGTGTGGGTGCCGGCCGAGATGCTGATCAGCTGGGGCGGGTCGTCGTCGTGGAGGGCGTCATCCAACTGACGGCAGATCCGCGACTCGTAGACGGCTCCGCCGTGGACCAGGGCGCCCTCGACCTCGACCCGGGTCTCCGGGGCGATGCAGCTGATGACACCCGCGACGAAGGTGCCATGCCCCGCGTACGGGTGGATCGCGGCAGGGTTCACCGATTCCTCGTCGGCAGCGTCGGCGAAGATGTCGTCCGCCTCGAGCCAGGGGGACGTCGTGCTGCCGACGGCCGCAGTCCACAGACCCGTGTCGACGACCGAGACGCGCACCTTCCGATCTGCCGGCACCTCGTGGCGTGACTTCGACTGCGGCGGCCAGGGCTGGGGCAGCCTCTGGCGGGGCACCTCCGGCTCGGTCGCCGGGCAGAAGAAGCCCTTGGTGGTGACGTAGACGACGTGGTCGGGCGTGATGGTGCCCCGCTCGACGACCTGCTCGCGCTCGAGCTCGTCGAGGGTCGCGAGGACGTCGTCCTGCTTGTCGTTACGCCGGGGCAGGGACACGTCGACCAGTCCGTCCGTCAGCCGCTCGCCCTCGCCCAGCTCGCCGTCGAACCGGTCTCGGTTCTTGTCGGAGGCGAAGTAGTCGCGCAGCCGCGGCACCAGCTCGTCGGGCACGAGAGCGTGGCCGCGGCGGTAGAGGTAGGTGACGTCGGCGTCGTCGCGCGGCGGCCGGTTGCCCTTGGCCGGGGCTCCGGAGACGTCCTCGAGGGCGGCCCGGATGACGCCGACCTGGATGCGGAGCCGTTCGGCAGCCAGCTTGTCCTGGGCGTCCGGCCGGCTGACATCGGGACGGTGGGGGTCCGGTCGGCCGTGACCGAGCCGGCGCAGGATGCCGCGCAGGACCGAGAGGGGCAGACCGGGGCGCTGGGGGTCGTTCACGGGCACTCCTCGGAGGCTGAACTGGCGGTCGGCGCCGCCGTCGGCGCTAACGTAGACCTGCGCGGCGACCGCCGTAAAGCACCTGAACACCGCAGCGAGGCGGCCCGTGGAGGAACTGCTGCAGCTGGCCATCGACGACCCGGAGCGGGGCCGTCGGCAGGCCGAGGACCTGCTGACGAGCTCGGCGGACCCGGCCGTGTTGTCCTACGCCCACCAGTGCCTGGGCATCGTGGCGCGGGACGCCGGACAGGCGGAGCTCGCTGACACGCATCTGCGGGCCGGGCTCCGCGCAGCTCAGCTGGCGAGAGACGCCGACCGCGAGCGCGACGTGCGCGCGTCCTACGGGACGGCTCTGGCGTGTGCTGGCCGGTCGCGTCAAGGACTGGTCCAGCTGCAGAGGGCGATGGCCGGCGCTAGTGGCCACGTCGCCCCACGGATCGCCGTGCGGATGGCAGGAGTGCTCGCCACCACGGGACGCTTCGCGGACTCGGCCGCGGTGCTCCGCGACGCGGCCGCAAGCTTCTCCGCGCTCGACGACTCTGTGTGGGAGGCCCGGGCGCGGATCTGGCTGGCTCACACGCTGCTCCACCTCGGACAGCTGGACGACGCCCAGGAGGAGGCCGAGTCGGCAGGGCGACTGTACGACGGTCCGGAGACCGTCTGGGAGCGGATCTCGGTCCTGGAGAACCTCGCCGACATCGCTGCCGCCCGGGGCGACCTGGTGCGCAGCCTCCGCCTCGGTGCCGAGGCCGCTCGCTTCTGCGCCGAGCTCGGCGTCGAGCCGCGGGCCGAGCTGGTCGGCCAGAACGCGAGCGTCCATCTCGCGGCCGGGCTGGCCGACGACGCAGCGGCTGTCCTCGGGCAGCGGCTCGCGACCACCTCCCTGACCGAGATGGACCGTGCTGAGCTGCAGCTGCTCCGTGCTGATGCCCTGCTCGCCGCGGGCCGTCCGTCCGACGCGATCGAGGAGGCCCGGGCAGCACGGCGCGGCTTCGAGCACGCCGGACGCACCTGGTATGCCCGGCGCGCTCAGGCGACCCTGCTGCAGGCTCGGGTGCGCGCGGGGGAGGTCCGCGGCGCGGCCGCAGAGGCTCGGGGTGTGGCCGAGGCACTCGACACCGAGGGAGCACCCGAGGCACCCCTCGCCCTCACCCTCGCCGGCCGGCTCGCCCGCGGCGCCGACCGCATCGATCTCTGGACCCGAGCCGCGTCGTACCGCCACCACCCCAACGCCCTCGTCCGCGCCGCCGCCTGGCACGCCCAGGGCCTGGCCCGCGAGGAGACCCACGACCGGGGCGGTGTCCTCCGGGCGGCGGCAGCCGGACTCGACGCGATCGACGAGCACCGGCGCCTGATCGGCTCCTCCGAGCTCAGGGCGCTGGCGACGACCCACGGACGCGAGCTGACCACCATCGCCCTGCGCCATGCGGCATCCGACGCAAGGACGCTGCTGCGGTGGAGCGAGCGGACCCGGGCGACGGCCCTGGCGCAGCCGCCGGCGACCTCGGACGCGGCGACCATCCCGGCCTCGCTCGCGGCGCTGCGCGACAACGGGCGCCAGCTGGCCGAGGCCCGACAGGAGGGTACGCCGACCGAGGAGCTCGAGCGGGAGCGGCGGCGGCTGGAGCGGGCGGTGCGGGCGGAGAGCCACACGCTGTCGGCGACGACGGCCACCCAGCAGCGGCCCACGAGTGTCGAGGAGATCGTCGCGGCGACCGGCGAGACCTGCCTGGTGGAGCTGGTCGACGTCGACGGGAGCCTGCACGTCGTGGTCGCCCACGCCGGCAAGGTACGACGCCGGGTCGCCGGCACGACGTCCGAGATCGCCGCCCTGCTCGGCCCGGCAGGGATGCTGCTGCGCCGGGCGGCCCGGGGCCGGCCGGCCGACACCGCCACCATCGGGCGGTCCCTGCAGCAGGCCGTCCTCGGCGACGCGGTCCGACTGCTCCCCGACGCCCCCGTGACCCTCGCCCCGACGGCCCGCCTGCACGGCCTGGCCTGGTCCCTGCTCCCGGCCCTCCAGGACCGGCCGTTCGCGGTGGTCCCCTCGGCCGGCCAGTGGCTGCGGGCCCGCGCCACGCCCGCCCCGCAGCAGGCCGGCACCGTGCTCGTGGCCGGTCCGGCCCTGGCGAGCGGCGGCGCGGAGGTGCCGGTCCTCGCCGAGCGCCACCCGGACGCCGTCCTGCTCGACGGGCCGCGGGCCACGCTCGAGGCGGTGCTGGCCCACCTCGACGGCGCCGGTCTGGTGCACCTCGCCGCGCACGGCCGGTTCCGAGCCGACAGCCCGCTGTTCTCGGCGCTCGACCTGGCCGACGGCCCGCTGACGGTCCACGACCTGGAGCGGGTCCCGCGGGCGCCGTACCGCGTCGTGCTCTCCGCCTGCGAGTCCGGCGTGCTCGCGCCGGTCGGGGCCGAGGAGCTGCTCGGGCTGGCGGCGGCGCTCTTCTCGCTCGGCACGGCCGGGCTGGTGTGCAGCGTCGGCGAGGTCAACGACGACGCGACCGCCGACCTGATGGTCGGCCTCCATGCCGCGCTCGCCGACGGCAGCGACCCGGCGACCGCCCTGTGCGAGGTACGCCGCCGAGCAGCGGGCGATCCGGTCGCGGCCGGCACCGCGGCGGCGTTCCTCGCGCTGGGCGTGTGACCGATAGAACCCGTTCTCGTTGTGGAGGGCATGCCGCGCCGTGCCCTCACGACCGTCGCCGTCCTGCTCGCCCTGCTCGGTGGCCTCCTCGCTGCGCCCGCGCCGGCACGGGCCGACACGAAGCCCTTGCCCGTGCCCTACAGCTTCCTGCCGAACGCCGCCTTCGGCGGCATGCCCGGCGCCAACGCACCCGGCACCAACGACTTCACCTGCAAGCCGACTGCCGCCCACCCCCGTCCGGTGATCCTCGTCCACGGCCTGCTCGGCAACCGCGCCACCAACTGGCAGACCTACGGCCCCCTGCTCAAGAACAACGGCTACTGCGTCTTCGCACTCACCTACGGCGTCGAGTACGACGTCACCCCGGTCAACCTGTTCGGCGGCGTCGACGACATGCGGGTCAGCGCCCGCCAGCTCAAGAGGTTCGTGCAGAAGGTGCTCCGGGCGACCGGAGCCAGCAAGGTCGACCTGGTCGGGCACTCCGAGGGCACGGTGATGCCGCAGTGGTACCTCAAGTTCCTGGGCGGAGCGAAGCGGGTCGAGAACTACGTCGGCCTCGCCTCGGCCTACCGCGGCACCGGCGTCGCCTCGCTCGGTGACCTCGTCGCCGCCGTCCTCCCTGGCGGCATTCTGCCTACTGGCTGCCGCTCCTGCCTGCAGTTCTCGCCGACCTCGAGGTTCATGAAGAGGCTCCACGAGGGCGGCATGCTCCAGCCCGGGGTGCGCTACACGAGCATCGTCACGAAGTACGACGAGCTGGTGCTGCCCTACACCAACGGCACCCTGCCCGGCGTGAACAACGTGGTGCTGCAGGACGTCTGCAAGCAGGACTACTCCGAGCACTTCCAGATCGCGTCGAGCCGCAACGCCGCCCAGCTGGTGCTCAACGCGCTGGACCCCGACCACCCGCGCCCGATCCGCTGCGCGCTCGTCCTGCCCTTCGCCGGCGAGCTGATCCCCGGACTGCTCTGAGCGGGCGGGCCGCGGCCGAATAGGCTTCGGCCATGACTGGAACCAGCCTCACTGCCCGGGAAGCCATCGCGGCCGTCCAGGGGCACGAGGCCTGGGCGATCATCCGCCGCTCCACCCGCGCGGGCGACCGCGACACCGTCGGCGTCCTCGGCGGCACCCGCAGCGTCGTCGAGTCGATCATGGACATCCCGCTCGAGACCGGCGTACCGGAGCCGGGGCACATCTGCGACCGGCTGGTCGCCGTACCGTTCCGGCAGGTCAGCGAGCGCGGCTTCGAGGCCCACGACGACGGCACTCCGCTCGTCGTGGTCGACGTGCACAGCGAGCACGAGTTCTCCGTGGCCGACGTGGTCGACGCGATCGACCCGGTCGAGGTGGAGTTCACCGATCGCGGCGGCTTCGAGACCTCCGACGAGGAGTACGCCAAGATCGTCGCCGCGATCATCGACGGCGAGATCGGCCAGGGCGAGGGCGCCAACCTCGTCGTCGGCCGCAACTACCGCGCCGTCGTCGCCGACTTCGGCCCCGACGTCGCGTTGACCGTCTTCCGCCGGCTGCTGGAGCGCGAGCGCGGCGCGTACTGGACCTTCGTCTTCTTCACCGGCGACCGCTTCCTGATCGGCGCGTCGCCCGAGCGGCACGTGTCGGTCCACGGCGGCGACGTCCGCATGAACCCGATCTCCGGCACCTTCCACCTGCGCCCGCCCGCCGGCGAGACCCGCAGCACCGAGGCGCGGATGCGCGACTTCCTCAAGGACGAGAAGGAGATCTACGAGCTCTTCATGGTCGTCGACGAGGAGCTCAAGATGATGTGCGACATCTGCACCGAGGGCGGCCAGGTGCTCGGCCCGTTCCTCAAGCCGATGACCCACCTCATCCACACGGAGTACCTCCTGGCCGGCCGCACCACCCGCGACGTGCGCGAGGTCCTGCGCGACACGATGTACGCCGCCACCGTCACCGGCTCGCCCGTCGAGAACGCCTGCCGCCTGATCAGGCAGTACGAGCCCGAGGGCCGCGGCTACTACGCCTCCGCGCTCGCCATCTTCGGCCGCGACGAGGCCGGTGAGCCGGTCCTCGACAGCCCGATCGTGCTGCGCACGGCCGACGTCTCGACGTCCGGCTCGCTCAAGGTCACGGCCGGAGCCACCCTGGTGCGCGACTCCGTGCCGGCGTACGAGGTCGCGGAGACGCACGCCAAGGCAGGCGGCATCCTGTCGGCCTTCGGCCTCGTCCCGCCCGCCCCGGTGCCGGACGTCGCCGTCGCCGACCTGGTCGTGGACGAGGAGGTCCTGATCGCGCTCAACGCCCGCAACAACCGCCTCTCCGGCTTCTGGCTCGCCGACCAGGCCGGCACCCCGGTCGACCCGCGCCTCGCCGGGAAGTCCGCCGTCATCCTCGACGGCGAGGACGACTTCGTGAACATGCTGCGCCACATGCTCGCCCGGATGGGCATGAGCTCGTCGGTGGTGCGTCACGAGGACTACGCAGACGGCGTGCTCGACGGCTACGACCTGGTCATCGTCGGGCCGGGCCCCGGCGACCCGCGCGACGACGCCGACCCGAAGATGGGTCAGCTGCGCGCCGCCGTCGCCTGGCTGCTGGCCAACGAGAAGCCGTTCGTCGCGGTCTGCCTCGGCCACCAGGCGCTGTGCCACCAGCTCGGCATCCCGCTCGCCTACAAGGACATCGTCTTCCAGGGCACCCAGGCCACCGTGCTGCTCGACGGGCGCCCCCAGCGGGTCGGCTTCTACAACACCTTCGTGGGCCGGGTGTCGGACGACCTCGAGCTCCCGGCGGGTGTCCGGGTGGACGCCGACGCAGAGACCGGCGACGTCAACGCCCTGGCCGGCCCCCACTTCCGGGGCGTCCAGTTCCATGCCGAGTCGATCCTCACCGAGCGCGGCTTCGACATCGTCCACGACCTCGTCGCCGGCGTCCTGCTCTGAGCGTGCCGACGTGGACCTGATCGCGGGCTCACCGGCGTCGTACCTCGGCGCGGACGAGGTCGTCGAGTCCACGGCACCCGCGGTCGTCGCCCTGGCCGAGCAGCTGGGCGCGGGCGTCCTGGACGACCCCGCGTTCGCGGCCGCGGCCTTCGCCTGGGTGCGTGACGAGATCGCCCACGCCGGCGACGCCGGTGACCCGCGGTTCGCGGTCTCGGCGACGGCGGTGCTCGCCGCCGGGGCAGGCTGGTGCTACGCCAAGGCGCACCTGCTCGCCGCCGTGCTGCGTGCCGGCGGCGTACCCACCGGGCTGTGCTACCAGAAGCTCGCCGACGGCGACGCGCACGTCGTGCACGGCCTGGTCGCCATCCACCTCGACGGTGCCTGGCACCGGCAGGACCCGCGGGGCAACAAGCCCGGCGTGGCAGCTGAGTTCTCGCTGGGCGAGGAGCGGCTGGCGTGGCCGGTCGACCCGGCTGCCGGCGAGGTCGACTGGCCCGAGGTGCACGTCGTACCCGCTCCGGGTGTGGTCGCCGCGCTGCGACGCGGCGAGCTCGCCGTGGAGCTGTGACGCGGGATGCTCGTGGGGGCCTGTCCACAGGCTGCTGCTGCGCAGTGGCGTGAGGCATCACCAGCGGGCACGATCAGCCCATCACTCCGCTTCACCGGAAGGTCCGGTGGAGAGGAAGGGCGCGATGCTCGTTGTCGTGTCAACCCTGCTGGCACTGCCCGGAGCGGTGTGGGCGATCATCCAGGTGATCGACCGTTTCCGTCGGAAGCCTTAGCAGGGGCGGGACGGCTCGGCGCCTACCTGAGCCGTCCCGCTTCCTTCCTTCGATGGTACGCCGAGATGAGGGCCCGATGGCGGTGACGAAGCGATGACCACTCCCGACGTCGTGGTCGTCGACCACCACGACTCCTACACCTGGAACCTGGTCCACCTGGTCGCCGGCGTGACCGGCGTACTGCCGACGGTGGTGCAGTGGGACGACCCGGTCGACCTCGCGACGTACTCCCACATCGTGCTCTCGCCGGGGCCCGGCCACCCGACCGAGTACGCCTGGGCCTTCGACGAGGGCCGGCCGTTGCTCGGTGTCTGCCTGGGCATGCAGGGCCTGGTGGTCGCGTTCGGCGGCGACGTGGGACGGGTCGAGCCCGCCCATGGCACGGTCGAGGCGGTGACCCACGACGGGCGCGGGGTCTTCGCCGGCCTGCCGGACCCGATCGCCGCGGTCCGCTACCACTCGCTGGCGGCCACCCGACTGCCCGACGGGCTCGAGGCGACGGCGTGGGCGGCCGACGGCACCGTGATGGGGGTGCGGCACCGGACCCTGCCGCTCGAGGGCGTGCAGTTCCACCCCGAGTCGGTGCTGTCCGAGCACGGGGCGAGGCTGGTCGCGAACTTCCTCGCGGTGGGAGGGTGAGCACATGGTGATCCAGGGCGAGCCTGCGGAGCTGTTCGCCCGGATCCAGGCCCGCCACCCGCGCTGCATGTGGCTCGACGGCGGGGGTGCCCGCACCTGGTCGCGGCGACGCTCGATGCTCGGCTGGCTCGACGACGACGACGTGTCCCTGACCTACGACGCCAGCACCCGCGAGGTGACCCGTCACGCCGGCGGCCGTGCGGTGGTGGTCGGCGACGACCCCTTCTCCGTGCTGGAGGCCGAGCTCGCCGACGGCCGGCCGAGCGACCAGTGGTTCGGCTACTTCGGGTACGCCGCCCGCGCCGACCTGCCCGCCGCCCCCGACCCGGACCTGCCCGACGCCCTGTGGCTGCGGCCCTCGCACATCCGGGAGTACGAGCACCCGGTCGCCGCCCCCGCCGCCACCCTCGGCATCACCGCGGGTGAGCCGACCGCCACACCGCCGGCGTACGCCCGCGCCTTCACCACCGTTCAGGAGCACCTGCACGCCGGCAACTCCTACGAGGTCAACCTCACCCACCGCATCCGGGCGGACAGCCCGCTCAGCCCGGCGGCGGCGTACCTCCGGCTCCGGGCGCTGAATCCCGCTCCGTACGCGGGTTTCCTGCAGCACGACGTCCCGGGCGCAGAGGCCTGGTTGCTGAGCTCGAGCCCCGAGCGCTACGCCCTCATCACCGAGGACCGGGTGATCGAGACCAAGCCGATCAAGGGCACCACCGCGCGCGGGAGCACCCCGGCCGAGGACCAGGAGGCCCGGGACCGGCTGGCCAGCGACCCGAAGTTCCGCTCCGAGAACCTGATGATCGTCGACCTGCTGCGCAACGACCTCGCGCTGGTGTGCGAGGTCGGGTCCGTGGATGTCCCGAGCCTGATGGAGGTCGAGTCGTACGCGTCCGTGCACCAGCTGGTGTCCACGGTGCGGGGGACGCTGCGCGACGACGTCGGCACCGTCGCCGCGCTGAAGGCCCTCTTCCCGGCCGGCTCGATGACCGGCGCGCCCAAGCTGCGCACGATGGAGATCATCGAGGACGTCGAGGCCACGCCGCGCGGGGTCTACTCCGGCGCCTTCGGCTGGGTCTCCGGCGACGGCCGCGCGGACCTGGGCGTGGTGATCCGCACCCTCACCACCGCCGGCGACGACTACGTGCTCGGCACCGGCGGTGGGATCACCGTCGCCAGCGACGTCGACGAGGAGTGGGCCGAGACGGAGTGGAAGGCCGCGCGGCTGCTCCAGGCGATCAACCCCTGAACCAACCGCTCACCCGCTCCTCGGGGTTCGACGTCGTGGTGCGGGGTAGGCGATGGGTCGTGCCCGTCGTCCAGTCCCGGATCCGCGTCCCGGTCCCACCGGAGGTCGCCTTCGCGGTCTCCCAGACCACGGGCCCGGTGCGCCGCCGATGGGACGTGTTCATCCGCGAGCAGCACTTCCTCGACGGGGCCACCGAGGCGGCCACGGGCGTGCGGACGTTCACGCGGCAGCGCCTGGGGCCTTCCATGGTCAGCCGCTACGTCTCCTACGCGCCGCCCCGCAACGTCGGCATGGTGATGGAGCGTGGTCCCTGGTTCTTCGAGCGGCTCGGCGCGGGCTGGCGCTTCGAGGCCGACGGTGAGGGGACCGTCGCGACCTGGAAGTACAGCTTCACCTGCCGGCCGCGGCTCCTCGCGCCGCTCGCGGAGCGGATCGGCCGGGTCCTGCTCGGCAGGGAGATCCGGGCCCGGATCGCGGGCTTCGCCCGTGGCTGCGAGGACCCGGTGGTGCTGGCGGCGATCCGGTCGGCCGAGGAGGGCTGACCTGCCTCAGCTGGACGACGCGCTCGGGTCGGAGCCCGCGCCGGTCTCGGCGGCGTGGGCGGACAGCGTGGAGAGCGTGGCCTGGACGCCGCGCACGACCCGCTTCTCGTCGTACGGCGCCGGGTCGACGACGTCGACCTGCTGGATCAGGTCGCCGTTCTGGACGAAGCCGGTGACGTAGAGCTGCTTCTTCGTCGCGTTGACGACCACGCGGGCGTCGTCGGCGCCCTCGACCTCCGGGGTGCGGACATCGGCGTCGGCCTGCTGGCCCATCGTCTTCCAGGCCTGGTCGAGGGTGCCCGGGAAGAGCAGGTAGTTGGCGGTGATCACGGCGTCGCCGCTGTCCTCGGCGGGCGTGAACCGGCACTCCGGCTTGGTGGGCGAGCCGGCGTGCTCGGTCGCGTCGATGCCGAACTCCGCCTTCACGAACGCCGCGTCGAGGACGTCGCACGGGTTCCACAGCGCGGGCGTCTCGCTGGGCAGGTCCGGCTTGGCGCCGACCTTCTCGTCGCCGCAGGCCGCGAGGGTCAGCGCGAGCGGTGGGAGGAGTGCCGCCACGAGGGCGGTACGCCGAGGGTCAGGCATGGGGGTTGTTCTCCCGTCCGGGCAGCTTCAGCACGAGGCGGGCGCCTCCGCTGGCGTTGGCGGTCGCCTGCACCGAGCCCGAGTGGCGTTCGGCGACCTGGCGCACGATCGCCAGACCGAGGCCCGAGCCGGGCATGGTGCGGGCGTCGTCGGAGCGCCAGAACCGGTCGAAGATCCGGGTCCGGTCGCCCTCGGCGATCCCGGGGCCCTGGTCGTCGACGGTGAGGACGCCGTCGCTGAGGCGCACCGTCACCAGGGCGCGTTCGGGGCTCCACTTGGCGGCGTTGTCGAGCAGGTTGGTCACTGCGCGCTCCAGCTCGGCGGCCTCGCCGATCACCCACCACGGGCGGGTGAAGACCTCGAACTCGAGGCCGGGGGCGCGCCGTCGTACGCGTTGCACGGCGTGGTCGACCACGTCGGCGAGGTCGACCGGCTCGACCTGGACCGGCATCGGCTCGTCGCGGGCGAGCTCGGTGAGGTCGCCGATGAGGGTGGTGAGCTCCTCGATCTGGGCGCGGACGTCGTCGAGCAGCTCGTCGCGCGCGTCGGGTGGCAGGCCGCCGAAGCCGTCCGCGCTGCGGGCGGTCATGGTGAGCAGGTCGATGTTGGTGCGCAACGCGGTGAGCGGTGTGCGCAGCTCGTGGCTCGCGTCGGCGATCAGCTGGCGCTGCCGGATCCGGCTCGCGTCGAGCGCCACCAGCAGGTGGTTGAACGCCGTGGCCAGCCGGGCCACCTCGTCGTCGCCCTCGATGGCCAGCGGCGTGAAGTCCTCGGTGCGCGCGATCTCCTCCACCGACGCGCTCAACCGGCGCACCGGGCGTAGTCCGTTGCTCGCGACCGCCCAGCCCGCCAGGCCCGCGGCGAGGACGCCGAAGAAGCCGAACGCGACCGTCACCCAGCCGAGCCGGCGCAGCGTCAGGTCCTGGTCGGCGAGCGGCTGGGCGATGATCAGGGCCAGCCCGCTCTGCTGGGTGGGTACGGCGACCACGCGGTAGCGCTCGCCGCCGAGGACGATGGTCCGCAGGCTCTGGTCCCGCTTGCCCTGTGCCACCTCGAGCTCGGACCTGCCCAGCTCCAGGGTGGGGCCGCGGTCGAGGATCCGCAGGGTGCGCTCGTTGTAGTCGAGGATGGCGATCCGGACGTCGCCGGCGCCGAGGGCCCAGGAGGGGATGCCCTGCGAGCCGGCCTGCAGGAGGGTGTCGGACGCGGCCGCCTTGTCGGCGCGGTCGACGAGCGCGTTGTCGAGGGTGTCCTGCATCTGCACCCGCGCGGTGATGTAGGCACCGACGGCCACGAGGGCCACCGACATGCCGACCGCGATCGTGGTCAGCCAGATGACCCGGCTCGCCAGCGAGCGGCGGTAGTGCCAACGCCCGTCCGGGCCGGGGCCCATCGCGAGGCCCCAGGACGTCGCCACGGAGCCCTCAGGACTCCGTCGCGCGCAGGACGTACCCGATGCCGCGGACGGTGTGGATCAGCCGCTGCTCGCCCTCGGCCTCGGTCTTGCGGCGCAGGTAGCCGACGTACACCTCGAGCGAGTTGGCGGTGGTGGGGAAGTCGTAGCCCCAGACCTCCTCGAGGATGAAGCTGCGGTCGAGGACCCGTCGCGGGCGCCGCAGGAACATCTCGAGCAGGGTGAACTCGGTGCGGGTCAGCTCGATCAGCCGGCTGCCGCGACGCACCTCGCGGGTCGTGACGTTCATGGTGAGGTCGGCGAAGGCGAGGACCTCCTCCTCGGCGCCGTCCTCGATCGGCGTCACCCGGCGCAGCAGCGCCCGCAGCCGCGCGAGCAGCTCCTCGAGCGCGAACGGCTTGGTGAGGTAGTCGTCGGCCCCGGCGTCGAGGCCCTCCACCCGGTCGCCCACGGCGTCGCGCGCGGTCAGCACCAGGATCGGGATGTCGTTGCCCGCCGCCCGCAGCGCCCGGGTGGCCTCGAGCCCGTCGAGCTTGGGCATCATCACGTCCATCACGACCACGTCGGGCGCGACCGCGCCGATCCCCGCCAGGGCCTCCGCGCCGTCGCCGGCCAGGTGGACGTCGTACCCGTTGAAGGCCAGGGAGCGGCGCAGCGACTCCCGCACGGCACGGTCGTCGTCGACGACGAGGACGCGGTGCGGGACGACGGGACGGGCGGACACGCTCCCATCATGGCCGATGGGCCTGAGCGATGGCTGAGAGTCCGTCAGAGGTAGCGCTGGGCGACCCGCGCCGCGCGGGCGCCGTACTGCCCGCCGAAGAGGCAGGCATGGACCAGCAACGGGAACAGCTGGTGGTAGCCCAGCCGGTCCTCCCAGCCGTCGGCGAGCGGGTGCGCCTCGTCGTAGGCCGCCATCACCTGCGGCAGCTGGGGCAGCCCGAACAGCGCGAGCATGGCGAGGTCGACCTCGCGGTGCCCGCCGTACGCCGCCGGGTCGACGACGACCACCCGGTCGCCGGCGCTCCACAGCACGTTGCCGTTCCACAGGTCGCCGTGCAGCCGTGCGGGCGGCTCCTCCGGGACGATGGACGGCGCGCGGGTGGCCGCCGTCTCGATCAGTGCGGCGTCCTCGGAGCTGACGATGTCCTTGTCGCGCAGGACCTTGAGGTACGGCGCGATCCGGCGCTCGGCGTGGAACTCGGCCCAGGTCGGCAGGCTGCGGTTGGGCAGCGGCAGCCGGCCGATGTAGCCATCGGCCTCGGCGCCGAATCCGGCGGCACCGCAGGCATGGGTCGCGGCGAGCGCGCGACCGAAGGAGCCGGCGACCTCGGCGTTCGGCCGCCCTGCCTCGACCCAGTCGAGGATCAGGCAGTCGGTGTCGACGGCGAGCACCTCCGGGGTCGCGACCCCGCCGTCGGGCGTGGCCTCGGCCAGCCAGCGCAGGCCCGCGGCCTCACGGGCGAAGAACTGCGGTGGGGCAGGGCTGAGCGTCTTGAGGAAGGCGGTGCGCCCGCTGGACAGGCGCAGCTTCACGGCGGTCGAGATGTCGCCGCCCGCCACCGGCGCGGTGGCGACGACGGCCGAGCCCAACAGCTGTTCGGCCCTGCCGGCGACGACCGGTTGGCGCGCCATCGGCTCTCCTGTCCGGCCCGTCAGGCAGCCGGGCTCAGGCCTGGCCCTTGAAGGCGGCCGGGATCTTCGAGCCCTGCTCGATGGCGCGTTCGGGGGCCTTGACCTTCTTGAAGCTTCGGATCGCGAGGAACACGAGCAGGGCCGCCAGCAGCACGTAGAACGCGAAGACGATCAGGAACGCCCAGTGCAGGTCGAGGCCCTGGCCGTTCCAGTTGATGAAGTAGGCGATCGCCACCGAGAGCATGATGATCGCGAGCACCAGCAGGAAGCCCGCCGCGGCGACCAGGCCCAGGCCGACGCCGCCGGCTGTGACGCTGACCTTGAGCTCGGACTTCGCGAGCTGGATCTCCTTGCGGATGAGCGTGGAGATGTCGGTCTGCGCGTCCTTGATGAGACGTCCGATGGTCGGCTCTTCGCGGAGCGGTTCGGTGGCCATGCGGCCGACCCTACCGTCGCCGCTAGGATCACTACAGGTGAGCCGGGAAGTCTGGTCGGCATGTGAACGCCCCTGCCCGCACGACTCCAGGAGACCACTCCGTGTCCGAGCCCCAGCACCACCCCGACGACCTCTGGCGCCGCGGCCCCGTCTGGACGGCGAGCGAACGCCCCCTGGCGCGGTACGTCGCCCGCCCGCTGCGGGAGTTCCTCCACGTCGAGTCGGCGGGCTCGGTGCTGCTGCTCGCGGCCACCGTGGTCGCGCTGCTGTGGGTGAACCTGCCGTTCGACGGCTGGGCGTCGGCGTACGACCACTTCTGGCACACGCCGATCGCACTCGAGATCGGTGACTGGCGCATCGAGGAGTCGCTGCAGCACTGGGTCAACGACGGGCTGATGACGATCTTCTTCTTCGTCGTGGGCCTGGAGATCAAGTACGAGCTGGTCCACGGCGACCTGCGCGACCCGCGCACCGCCGCATTGCCGATCGTCGCCGCGATCGGCGGCATGGCGGTCCCGGCGCTGATCTACGCCGCCGTCGTCGGTGGCGGCGACGGCGCGGCCGGTTGGGGCATCCCGATGGCCACCGACATCGCCTTCGCGGTCGGCGTGCTCGGGCTGCTCGGGCCGCGGATCCCCTCCGCGGCGCGGCTGTTCCTGCTCACCCTCGCGATCGTCGACGACATCGGCGCGATCCTGGTGATCGCGGTCTTCTACACCGACGACCTCTCGCTCGGCTGGCTGGGCGCCGCGCTCGCGCTGCTCGCGGTGATGGCGGCGCTCCGCGCCGCCCGGGTCTGGGCGATCCCGGTCTACGCCGCCCTCGGCCTCGCCGTCTGGTTCGCGCTGCTCCAGTCCGGCGTGCACGCCACGCTCGCCGGCGTCGCGGTCGGCCTGCTCACCCCGGCCGTCGCGCTGCTGCGGCCCTCGGTGGCCACGGAGTACGCCGTCGAGGGGCTGCGCGACAACGAGCTCGACGCCGAGGAGCTGCACCGGCTGCGCTTCCTCATCGGCGAGTCCGTGCCCGTCGTCGAACGACTGCAGACGAAGCTGCACCCGCTGTCGTCGTACGTCGTGCTGCCGGTGTTCGCCCTCGCCAACGCCGGTGTCGCGCTCGGTGACGGCGTCCTCGGCGACGCGCTGCGGGCGCCGGTCGCGCTCGGCATCGCCGCCGGCCTGGTGCTCGGCAAGCCGCTCGGCATCACTCTCGCCTGCTTCATCGCGATCCGCCTCGGCATCGGCCGGATGCCCGAGGGCACCTCGTGGCCGCAGGTCGTCGGCATCGGCACGGTCGCCGGCATCGGCTTCACCGTCTCGCTGTTCATCGCCGGGTTGTCCTTCCCCGGCTCCGAGCTGCTCACCGCGGAGGCCAAGGTCGGCATCCTGCTGGCGTCGGTGCTCGCCGCCGTGGTCGGCGTCGTCCTCCTGCTGCTGAGCGGGCGGCCGGCGGGTCAGAACGGGACGGCGGTCGCCAGCAGTCCCTCGCCGGAGCCCCTGCCGGACAGCACCCGGCAGAACTGAACGGCGTCGAGCTCGAGCTCCTCACCGGCGTCCCCGGACGACCACGCGCCGCCGGCGGGGCCGGTGAGCGTGAGCCGGTACGGCCGGCCGTGCCGCCCCGCCCACTCCGCCACCACGTCGGCGACGATGACCCCGTCGTGCCCGGGCGTGAGCGCCATCGTGGTGCCGGTGGCCTCGGCGAGGTCGCTGCGGTGCATCCAGGTGTCGCGGGTCAGGATCACGTCGACGAGGTAGCCCAGCGTCCAGCTCTCCTCGACGCCCTGCACCTCCTGCGGCATCCCCATGTCGCGGCGGCGGAGGAATCCGGGGACCATCCGACGGCCGCGGACCGCCCGCGGGCCGACCCCGCGCACGTCCTCGACGAGCCGGGCCGGGCTGTGATCGGCCCGCTCCCGGACCTGGACGTCGGTCAGCGCGTCGAGGAACGCGATCCCCTTCGCCGCCGCGTCCTTGCCGGCGATCCGGCGCTGCCGCGCGCCCTCGCGGATCCCGGCGGCCATCTCGGCCATGCCGACGACGTGGGCCGTCATCTGGCGCACGTCCCACAGCGTGCAGGCGGTGGGTCGTACCCATGCGTCCGCGTCGAGGGCGGCGACGGCGTCGGCGTACCTCTGGTACTCGTCGGCAGCGAGGGCCATGGCAGTGCTGCGGTCCAGTGCGGGCCGGCGCGGGGTCCGGCGGTCCTTCACGGTGGTGCTCATCTCTGGGTACCTGCCTTCCGGCGGGTCGTGCGGTTCTCGGGGAGCGGTGACAGTCCGACGGCGTCCGCGAACATGTCGATGGCCCGGTCGAGCAGCCGCGAGAAGCGGTCCCCACCCGGGTCGTTGGCGAGCTGCTGGTCGATCAGCCCGCCGATCAGGGAGATGTAGATGTCGATGTCGGCCCGGTCCGAGACGCCCAGGCCGGTCAGGAAGGTCACGCCCTGGTCGAGGACCCGGACGGCGGGCGCGTAGGACTCCGGGGTCGGCTCGAAGCCCGGGATGGTCCGCTGGTTCATCAGCTGGTGCCGGGCCAGGTCGGCCACCGCGTAGTCGAAGAAGACGCCGGCCATGTGCCGCAGGGCCGCCCGCGGGTCCGCCGGGAGGGCCTGGAGCTCGCGGGCCGCGTGCGCCTCGAACTGCGCCCACGCCTCGCCGTACATCGCGTCGTAGACGGCGTTCTTGGAGTCGAAGTGGGAGTACAGCGACGGCGGCTGCATCCCCACCGCCCGCGCGATGTCGCGCAGCGTGATGCTCGCGATCCCGACCTCCCGGGCCTGCGCCCAGGCGGCGTCGAGGATCTCCCGGCGAGTTGCCGCACGTCGTTCGGCGATCCTATTGCGAGTCGGATTGCCTACCATGATTAGGAGAATGCGCCTCGGCGGACCGGCTGTCAAGGGGTGCGATGTGAGGGAGGATGCGCGAATGGAAGGACGCGCGCTCGACCGGATGGCCCGCCGGGGCTGGGTATGGATGCTGCCGACATTCGGGCTCGGGTTCGGCAGCGCCGGGCAGGTGCTCTTCGGCGCCGACCGGCTGCCGTTCGCTCTGGCCGGGCTGGTCCTCGGGGCTGTGTGGCAGCTGCTCGTCCGCCGCGACCTGGTTGCTCGGCTGACCGTCCCGGCAGTGTTCGCGTGCATCGGCGTTGGCGTCGTGCTCCTCTCGCGTGAGGAACTGGTGACCGATGAGCCGGCCTACTCGATCGAAGGCTTGGTGCTCTACCTGGGCGGCGTGCTCGCCGGGCTCGTCCTCACCGAGCAGTACCTGCGCCGGCAGGACCGGCTCTCCGGCCGGCTCAGCCCCGAGGCAGCACCTGCGACGACCCCAGGAACCTCGTCACGCTGATCCGCAGCGCCACCCGGTTCGGGTTGGGGCGCGGGGTGCGGTAGCGGGCGGCGTACTGCGCGCAGGCGCGCTCGACCGATGCGGCGTCGCTCAGCACCTCGGCGGTGCCGATGATCGTCGACCACCGCGCACCGTCGACCTGGCTGACGGCGAGCCGGCCGTCGCGACGCAGGTTGGCGGCCTTCTGGGAGCCGCCGTCGGTGATCACCCAGGCGCACTCGAGCTCCCGGTCGAGCACGGCACCGACGGCCACGGCGTGCGGGGCGCCGTCGCGGTCGAGGGTGCTCAGCGTGCAGAGGTGGCGCTCGGTCCAGAACTCGACGAGCGGTTGCGGGAGCGCGGTCCAGACGACGGGGTGCAGCACGGGCAAGGCAGGTTCCTCCTTGGACTTCCACCCGGGTGCGATGATGCAGGCGACCTGTGACGATCCATCCAGACACTCGGGAGAACGCGATGGGCATCTTTCGCCAGAATGCGGGCGAGACTCGCGAAGACTACGTCCGTCGTCACTGGAATCGCTCAGGCGTCGTCGCCAACGGCGTCACGCTGGTCGATCTCTACGACCGGATCCGAGCGCTCGAGGCACGGGTCGCGGAGCTGGAGGGCCAGGTCAGCCACGATGGTTGAGCCGGACGCCTCCGCCGGCCTCGACCGCCTCTTCGGCGACGGAGCGGCGGTGGCCGCGGCGCGCGTGTTCGCGGAGGTCTTCGCGGCCGGCGCCAAGCCGGTGCAGTCGTTCAAGGAGGTCCGGGCCAAGGTCGCAGCCCTCGGTGGGCTGGCCCAGCGGCCCCGGTTCCTCACCACGACCGCGATGGCCGAGCCGGCGTACGCAGCGGGCCTCGAGATCGTGCTGTGGTGGGAGCACGCCTACCTGGCGGCGCGGATCCCGGTCGACAGCCAGGGCCTCCACGTCGTGCTGCTGCGCGAGGGCAGCCGCGTCCAGCAGAGCGCGGACCCGTACGCCGCCGCGCTGGCCGCGCTCCGCACGTCCGGCCGGGACTGATCCCGACCGGACGCGCGGGGCGGACGCGCGGCCGCAGGCTCAGTCCTCCGTCGAGGTGGCCTGGCCGGCGGAGATCAGGTCCATGATCGAGGCGTCGGCCAGGGTCTGGGTGTCGCCGACGGAGCGGCCCTCGGCGACGTCGCGCAGCAGGCGGCGCATGATCTTGCCCGAGCGGGTCTTGGGCAGCTCGGGGACGATCATGATCTGGCGCGGCTTGGCGATCGGGCCGATCTCCTTGCGGACGTGGTCGCTCAGCTCCTTGACGATGTCCGGTCCACCGTCGCCTGCCTCGTTGCGGAGGATGACGTAGGCGACGACGGCCTGGCCGGTGTCGGGGTCGGTCGCGCCGACGACGGCGGCCTCGGCGACCTTGGGGTGCGACACGAGGGCGGACTCGATCTCGGTGGTCGAGAGGCGGTGGCCGGAGACGTTCATGACGTCGTCGACCCGGCCGAGGACCCAGATGTCCCCGTCGTCGTCCTTCTTCGCGCCGTCACCGGCGAAGTAGTAGCCCTCCTTCTTGAAGCGCGACCAGTACGTGTCGACGTAGCGGTCGTCGTCGCCCCAGATGGTGCGCAGCATGGAGGGCCACGGCGAGGTGACGACGAGGTAGCCGCCCGAGCCGTTGGGCACCGGGTGACCCTCGTCGTCGACGACGTCGGCCTCGATGCCGGGGATCGCGGTCATCGCCGAGCCCGGCTTGCCGGCGGTCACGCCGGGCAGCGGGGAGATCATGATCGCGCCGGTCTCGGTCTGCCACCAGGTGTCGACGACCGGGGTGCGGTCGCCGCCGATGACGTGGCGGTACCAGACATAGGCCTCCGGGTTGATCGGCTCGCCGACCGAGCCGAGGATCCGCAGGGAGGACATGTCGTACTGGTCGGGGACCTCGTTGCCCTGCTTCATGAACGAGCGGATCGCCGTCGGCGCCGTGTAGAACAGCGTCACGCCGTAGTCCTGGATGATCTTCCACCAGCGGCCCGGGCCGGGGGCGTCGGGCGTGCCCTCGTAGAGCACCTGCGTGACGCCGTTGGCGAGCGGCCCGTAGACGATGTAGGAGTGGCCGGTCACCCAGCCGATGTCCGCGGTGCACCAGTAGACGTCGGTCTCGGGCTTGAGGTCGAACACCGCGTTGTGGGTGTACGCCGCGCCGGTCAGGTAGCCGCCCGTGGTGTGCAGGATCCCCTTGGGCTTGCCGGTCGTGCCGGAGGTGTACATGACGTAGAGCGGGTGCTCGGCGTCGAAGGCCTCCGGCGTGTGCTCGGCGGAGGCGCCGTCGACGGCGTCGTGCCACCACACGTCGACCGCGTCGTCCCAGGAGCCCTCACCCAGGTCCTGGCCGGTACGACGGACCACGAGCACCTTCTCGACCACGTCGGTCTTGGTGCGGGCCTCGTCGACGGCCGGCTTGAGCGCGGAGGCGGTGCCGCGGCGGTAGCCGCCGTCGGCGGTGACGACGACCTTGGCCTGGCAGTCGTCGAGGCGTGAGGCCAGCGCGTCGGCGGAGAAGCCGCCGAACACGACCGTGTGGGGGGCGCCGATCCGGGCGCAGGCCAGCATCGTGACGACGGCCTCGGGGATCATCGGCAGGTAGATCGCGACCCGGTCGCCCTTGCCGACGCCGAGGTCGGTCAGCGCGTTGGCCGCCTTCGAGACCTCGTCCTTGAGCTGCGCGTAGGTGATGTCGCGGGTGTCGCCCTCGGGCTCGCCGACCCAGTGGATGGCGACCTTGTCACCGCGGCCGGCCTCGACGTGACGGTCGACGCAGTTGTACGCCGCGTTCAGCTTCCCGCCGACGTACCACTTCGCGAAGGGCGGGTTGTCCCAGTCGAGGACCCGGTCCCACTTGGTGTCCCACGACAGCCGCTCGGCCTGCTCGGCCCAGAAGCCCTCGCGGTCGGCCGACGCTGCGGCGTACGCCTCGGCCGTGACGTTGGCGTTCGCGGCCAGCTCGGCCGGCGGCTCGAAACGCCGGTCTTCCTTCAGCAGGTTGGCCAGGGTCTGGTCAGTCGAGGAAGGGGCGTTCTGGTCGCTCACGGTTTGTCTCCTGATCGAATCGGGTGCCACGGGTCACATTAGGACCCATGAGAAGTGTGGTCACCAGGGGTTGCACGGGGGTTGCCATGTGAGACGGCCCGCCGCTTGTAACTACGTGTTACTGCTACTACCCGGGTGCTGTGGCACCGGTTTTCGAGCTGTAACACTTAGTTACAAGGGCGGGCCGCCCGTCGCGGTCGGTCAGTGCTGGACGGCCTGCTCGGCGCCCGCGCCGGTGAGGGCGCGCACCTCGAGCTCGGTGAACCGCTCCTCCGCGGCCGGCTCCTTCGAGGTGACGGTGCCGAGCCAGCCGAAGAAGAAGCCGAGCGGGATCGACAGCAGGCCCGGGTTCTCGAGCGGGAACCAGTGGAAGTCCACGCCCAGCGGGAACAGCGCCTTGCTGATCGTCTCGCCGTCGGGCGTGACCGCCGTCTTGCCGGAGACGACCGGCGAGAAGAACACCAGCGTGATGGCGGAGATGAGGCCGCCGTAGATGCTCCAGGTGGCGCCGCGGGTGTTGAAGCGCTTCCAGAACATGTTGTAGACGATCGACGGCAGGTTGGCCGAGGCCGCCACCGCGAACGCGAGCGCCACGAGGAACGCGATGTTCAGGTTGCGGGCCGGGATGGCCAGCAGGATCGCGACGATGCCGAGGCCGGCCGCGGCGTACCGCGTCACCTTGATCTCCTCCGCCTCGGTCGCCTGGCCCTTGCGGATGACCGAGTTGTAGATGTCGTGCGCCACCGAGGTGGACGACGTCAGGGTCAGGCCGGCGACCACCGCGAGGATGGTCGCGAAGGCGACCGCGGAGATCAGGGCGAGCAGGATCGCGCCGCCGGTCGAGCCGGCACCGCCGCCGACCGCCTCGGCGAGGAGCGGCGAGGCCAGGTTGCCCTCGCTGGAGGCGACGTCGCTGCCGACGCCGGTGTTGAGCAGGGCCGCGGCACCGAAGCCGAGGACCAGCGTGAACAGGTAGAAGACGCCGATCAGGCCGATCGCCCACAGCACCGACTTCCGCGCGTCACGCGAGGTCGGGACGGTGTAGAAGCGGACCAGGATGTGCGGCAGGCCGGCGGTGCCGAGGACCAGGGCCAGGCCCAGGCTCAGGAAGTCGAGCTTGTGGGTCATGTCGATGCCGTACTTCAGGCCAGGCTCCAAGAAGCCCTCCTTGCCCGAGTTGGCCTGGGCGGCGCCGAGCAGGTCGGAGAGGTTGAAGTCGAACTTCGCCAGCACCAGCACCACGATCAGCGCCGAGCCGATCATCAGCAGCACGGCCTTGACGATCTGCACCCAGGTGGTGCCCTTCATGCCGCCGACCGTGACGTAGACGATCATCAGCGCGCCGACACCGGCGATGACCGCGCTGATCGCGAGGGTGTTCTCCTTGTCGATGCCGAGGAGCAGCACGACCAGGCTGCCGGCGCCGACCATCTGCGCGAGCAGGTAGAAGATCGACACGACGACCGTGGAGGTCGCTGCCGCGGTACGGACGGGGCGCTGCTTCATCCGGTACGCCAGCTGGTCCGCCATCGTGTAGCGGCCCGAGTTGCGCAGCATCTCCGCCACCAGCAGCAGGGCCACCAGCCAGGCGACGAGGAAGCCGATCGAGTAGAGGAAGCCGTCGTACCCGGCGAGCGCGATGGCGCCGGAGATGCCGAGGAAGGACGCGGCCGACATGTAGTCGCCGCCGATCGCGAGGCCGTTCTGGAAGCCGGAGAACGATCGGCCGCCGGCGTAGAAGTCCGCGGCGCCGCTGGTCTGGCGGCTGGCCCGGATCGTGATGAAGAGGGTCAGTGCGACGACCGCGAGGAACAGGCCCGCGGTGAGTACCTGGTGGTCCATCAGTGCTCGCTCCTGCCGTGGGAGGCCTTGCCGGCCAGGGACACGAAGCGCTCGTCGAGCTCGCGGGCGAGCGGGTCGAGCTTCTTCGTCGAGTAGCTGCTGTAGAGCCAGGCCAGCAGGAAGGTCGTCGCGAACTGCAGCAGGCCGAGGACGAGGGCGACGTTGATGTTGCCGACGACCTTGGTGCTCATGAAGTCGGTGGCCCACATCGAGAGCACGACGTAGGTGAGGTACCAGACGAGGAAGGCCGCGGTCGCGGGGAACGCGAAGCCCCGGTAGCGGCGCTTCAGCTCCGCGAACTCCGGCGAGGCGTGGAGCTCGTCGTACACGGGATCATGGCGTGCTGCGGCGCCACGGGGGTCATGGGACGAGATGTCGGACGTCACGACGGGCCTCCTCGGGTGTGATGTGACGGGCGTCACGGGCTGTCTCCGACGCTAGGAGCGCAGGTGCGGGGCGCGGGAGGGGTGCGGTCCGGCTGCGCGCCCAGTGGGTCCGGCTTGTCGACCAGCGGTCGGTACGGCGCGACGAACGGTCGGCCTCGGGTGTTCATCTCGGCGACAACAGGGGGCCACCGGGACGCAGTTGGCTGGGGCGGTTGGGCCTCTTCTCGCCCGATCACCCGCCTCACCGAAAGAGCACTCACGATGACCGCTTCTCGCCGCACCATGCTCGCCGGCGGTGCCGCCGGCGTCGGCTTCGCCGTCACCGGCGCCATGCCCTCCCTCGCCCAGGCCACGCCCGGTCGTGGCGACGACGACCGGGGCCGTGGCCGCGGTCGCGGCGCCACGCCGTTCCCGCCGCTGAAGGACGACCCCGACGGCCTGCTCGCGCTACCTGCCGGCTTCTCGTACGCGATCGTCACCCGCGCCGGCGTCACCCGCCTCGATGAGGGTGGACTCACCCCCAACGCGCACGACGGCACCGCCGCCTTCTCGGCCGGCCGCGGCCGCTACCGCCTGATCCAGAACCACGAGCTGAAGGCCGGCTCGTCGCTCGGCGTACCGCACATCGACGGCACGGTGTACGACGAGGGCGCGGTCGACGCCGGCGGCTGCACCGTGATCCGCACCGACGACCGGGGCCGCAACCTCGGCGAGACCGTCGGCATCTCCGGTACGTCGACCAACTGCGCCGGCGGCCCGACGCCGTGGGGCACCTGGCTGACCTGCGAGGAGACCGAGGACCGCGCGGGCAAGGCCTGGAGCGGCAACGGCAAGAGCGGCACCTACGCCAAGGACCACGGCTACGTCTTCGAGGTCTTCCACGACGGCCGCACCAACCCCAAGCCGATCAAGGCGTTCGGGCGCTACGCCCACGAGGCGCTCGCTGTCGACCGGGCCCGCAAGCACGTGTTCCTCTCCGAGGACGCGTCGGGCCCGAACGGCCTCTTCTACCGCTGGACCGCCCCGCGCGGCGTCGAGCTCGGCCCGAACCTCGCCGACCGCCTCGCCGACGACGCCGGCGTGCTCGAGGCCATGCAGATCCTGATGCCCGACGGCTCGGTGCTCCCCGACGTCGCCTATCTCACCTCCGCGCAGCTCGGCCTGCCGTTCCCGGTCCGCTGGAAGGCTGTTCCGGACCGCGACGCGCGCACGGTCTCGACCCGCAAGCAGCTCGCCGACGGCGAGGTCACCCGCGGCAAGAAGTTCGAGGGCGTGTGGGGCACCGACCGCGGGGTGTACGTCGTCAACTCCTACGCCTTCTCCGACGGGGACCTGCCCGCGGACGCCGTACCGCACGACGGGATGGTGTGGTTCTACGACTACCAGGACGAGACCATCCAGCTGGTCAGCTACTTCCCGCACCAGAAGACCGCCGCCTCCGGCGCCGCGGCTCGCTACGACGACCTGACCTTCGACGGCCCCGACAACGTCACCGTCACCCCCTGGGGCTCGCTCGTCCTCGCCGAGGACGGCGCCGGTGCCTCCCACGTGCTGTCCGCGACGCCGTACGGACCGACGCAGGCGATCGCCCGCAACATGCTCAACGACTCCGAGTTCACCGGCCCGACGTTCTCCGACGACGGCAAGGTGCTGTTCGTGAACATGCAGACCCCCGGGCTGACGTTCGCGATCACCGGGCCCTGGGAGAAGTACCTCGGCTGAGCAGGCTGAGGCGGGTTCCGCTGGGCGAGAGCCCGGCGCATCGGCGACGTCACCGCGACTACGGTCGCGGTGAGCCGATCGCGCCGGGCGATCAGCCCTGCCCCGGGAGCCGCGTTGTCGATCCGCAGCCTGAACCACGCCGTCCTGTTCGTCTCGGACGTCGAGCGCAGCGTCGAGTTCTACTGCGACGTCCTCGGCTTCGAGAAGCTGCCGTTCGACTTCCCCGGCGGCGCCTTCCTCCGCGGCAAGAGCTCCGCCAACGACCACGACCTCGGCCTGTTCCAGGCCCGTTCCCCGCGCGCGGCCGACGGCTCGGTCGGCCTGTACCACCTCGCGTGGGAGGTCGAGACCCTCGCCGACATGGTCGCCGCCCGCGACCGCCTCGCCGCCGCCGGCGCCCTGACCGGCATGGCCGACCACGCCAGCACCAAGGCCCTCTACTGCCGCGACCCCGACGGCATCGAGTTCGAGGTCACCTGGCTGGTCCCCGACTCCCGCCTGCGCGAGGAGCTGGTCCCCGGCGTCGCCCCCACCCGCCCGCTCGACCTCGACGCCGAGATCGCGACGTACGGCGCGGACACGCCCGGTGGGCCGCGGGCCGACCTGGCGCTGATGGTCGAGCTGCTGAGCCGGTCGGAGTAGCGGCGGTCCTGCTCGTGGCCGGTCACGTCCGGGGTGGTCGCACGCCGACCTCCGCCGACTCGAAGTAACACGCCGTCCATGCGACTGGCCGCCACTTCTCAGCAGGAAACGGCCCGAGATCGCGGCCGTTCTGCTGACAAGCGTCGACCAGTGCGGTGGACAGCGTGTTACAGCGGGACGTGACGCGCGCCACCCGGACCGGGGTGGCACTCCCCTCTTCCGATCTGCTTAGGTAAGCCTTACCTGATCTCGGACGAGGAGTACTGCCGTGCCCCGGCTCCCGCTGCACCACGTGTTCCACCCTGACCACGCCGACCACTACGCCGCCACTCTCGGCGAGGGGCTCGACCACCTGCTGCGCCAGCTCAAGGGGGTGGCCGGGCCCGCCACGGGCCTGCGCCCCGAGACGGCACGGCAGCGGGTCGCCGACGTCGACCTCGAACGGCCGCTCGACGACGCGGGCCAGGTGCTCGCGGAGGTCTCGCGGCTGTGGCTCGACGACGCGGTCTGGTTCCACGAGCCGTCGTACGCCGCGCACCTCAACTGCCCGGTCGTCGTACCGGCGCTGCTGGCCGAGCTGTTCGTCGCCTCGGTCAACAGCTCGCTCGACACCTTCGACCAGAGCGTCGGCGCGACGTTCATCGAGCGCCGGCTCATCGAGTGGACAGCCGGGCGGATCGGGTTCGGCGACGAGGCCGACGGAGTGTTCACCAGCGGCGGCAGCCAGTCCAACCTGCAGGGCCTGCTGCTCGCCCGGGGACGCCACGAGCGGGTGCCGGCGGAGCGGCTGCGGATCCTGGCGTCGGCGGAGAGCCACTTCTCGGTGCAGAAGTCCGCGCGGCTCCTCGGGCTCGGCGACGAGTCCGTGGTCAGCGTGCCGACCGACGAGCGGCACCGGATGGACCCGGCCGCGCTGGAGCGTTCCCTCGCCGCCTGTGCCGACCTTGGGCTGCGGCCGATGGCGATCGTCGCGACCGCGGGTACGACGGACTTCGGCGCGATCGACCCGCTCGAGCAGGTCGCCGACCTGGCGGTCGCGTACGACGCATGGTTCCACGTCGACGCGGCGTACGGCGGCGGCCTCCTCGTCTCGCCCACCCGCCGCGACCGGCTCCGCGGGATCGAGCGCGCCGACTCGGTGACGATCGACTTCCACAAGACCTTCTTCCAGCCGGTGTCGTCGAGCGCGATCGTGGTCCGCGACCGTGCGACGCTGCGCCCGGCGACCTGGCACGCCGACTACCTCAACCCGCGCGAGGCCACGAACCCGAACCAGGTCGACAAGAGCCTGCAGACCACCCGCCGCTTCGACGCGCTCAAGCTGTGGGTGACGCTGCGGACGATGGGGCCCGACCTCGTCGGTCGGTACGTCGACGCGGTGATCGACCTCGCCATCCGGGTCCACGAGGCCCAGCGCGAGCAGGCCGAGCTCGCGTTCGCCGCCGTACCCGAGCTGAGCACCCTCGTCTTCCGCTACGTCCCGCCCGGGCCACCGCTGGAGGAGAAGCAGAGCGCCGCTCTCAACAACGCGATCCGCGAGGCGCTGTACGCCTCGGGGCGCGCGATGGTCGCGGCCACCAAGGTCGACGGGGTGCAGCACCTCAAGCTCACCCTGCTCAACCCGATGGCGACGGTCGAGGACATCACGGGGGTCCTCGACCTCGTCCGGGAGACGGGCGCCCGCCTCGCACCGGCACACCAGCAGCCGGCGCTGGAGGTCGCCCGGTGATCACCCACGACTTCGTCGGCATCGGCCTGGGCCCGTTCAACCTCGGCCTGGCCTGCCTCACCGACCCGCTGCGCGCGAGCGCCGACCTCGACGGCGTGTTCTTGGAGGCCCGCGACCGCTTCGACTGGCACCCCGGGATGCTCCTCGACGAGGCGACCCTCCAGGTCCCGTTCCTGGCCGACCTGGTCACCATGGCCGACCCGACCTCGCGGTGGTCCTTCCTCAGCTACCTCAAGCAGGCCGGCAACCTCTACCCGTTCTACATCCGCGAGAGCTTCTACCCCCTCCGCAAGGAGTACGACGACTACTGCCGCTGGGCCGCCGAGAGCCTGCCGTCCGTGCGGTTCGGGCAGCAGGTCACGGCGGTGGAGCACGACGGGACGGCGTACCTCATCAGAACTGCGGGTGGAGAGCAGCACCGGACCCGTCGCCTGGTCCTCGGCATCGGCACCTCGCCGCGGGTCCCCGAGCCGCTGCGCCCGCTCGTCGCGTCTCGTGACGGTCGCTGCGCGACCTCCTCGACGTCCGGCGGAACGGTCACGCACTCCGCCGACTACCTCGCCCGCAAGTCCGACCTGCAGCAGCAGGACCGGATCACGATCGTCGGCAGCGGCCAGAGCGCGGCGGAGATCTACCAGGACCTGCTCGCCGAGGCCCCCGACCACGGCTACGAGCTGGTCTGGCTCACGCGCAGCCCGCGGTTCTTCCCGATGGAGTACACCAAGCTGACGCTGGAGATGACCTCGCCGGAGTACGGCGAGTACCACCGCGCGCTGCCCATCGACACCCGCGACCGGCTCGCCCGCGAGCAGCGCCACCTGTTCAAGGGGATCAGCGGTGACCTGGTCGACGCGATCTTCGACCTGCACTACCAGCAGCGGGTCACCGGCGTCGGACCGAGCACGACGCTGCTGACCAACACCGAGGTGCGTGGCGCCCGCCCCGCGCCCGGCGGAGGCAGCGAGCTGGACCTGCTCCACACCGAGACCGGCGAGGCCTTCTCGCTGCGGACCGGGGGACTGGTGCTCGCCACCGGCTATGCCCCCACGCAGCCGGCCTTCCTCGACGGGATCCGCGACCGGATCCGGTACGACGCCCGCGGCCGCTACGACGTCGCCGCCGACTACTCCGTCGACCTCGCCGGCGGCGAGGTCTTCGTACAGAACGCCGAGGAGCACACCCACTCCCTCCTCGCACCCGACCTCGGCATGGGCCCGTACCGCAACTCGGTCATCGTCGCCGCCATGCTCGGCCGCGAGGTCTACCCGATCGAGAAGCGGATCGCCGTCCAGACCTTCGGCGTCCCCGACCACCTGCGGAGCGTGTCGTGATCACCATCGAGCCCCTCGACGTCGAGCGCGACCTCGACCTCCTGCACGCGTGGGTCACGCACCCGCGCTCGGCGTACTGGATGATGCTGGACGCGAGCCGCGACGACGTCCGCGAGGAGTACGCCGGCATCGCCGCCGACCCGCACCACGACGCCTGGCTGGGCCGGGTCGACGGACGCCCGACGTTCCTCGCGGAGACCTACGACCCCGCCCACTCCCCGCTGGCCGGCCTCCCCGAGGTGCGCGACGGCGACCTCGGCATGCACGTCCTCGTCGCGCCGCCGGCCGGGCCGGCGGTGCCGGGGCTCACGACAGCGGTCTTCGACGCGGTGATGGAGCACTGCTTCGCCGACCCCGCGGTACGACGCGTCGTCGTGGAGCCGGACGCGCGCAACGAGCCGATCCGCGCCAAGAACCTGGCCGCCGGCTTCGTCGAGCTGCGCGAGGTCCCGCTCCCGGGCAAGACTGCGATGCTCTCGGTCTGTTCGCGCGATGACTGGAACGCCCCCGATCTGGTCCGCACCCCCTACGAATTGGCTGGGAAATGGACCGAATCGCGACCAGAACGTATGGGGCGCGCCGACACCGACCACGCCGACCACCTCACGCCCGAGCTGATGGACAGCGCGCAGCGGCACCTGGTGGCCAAGGCGCTGGGGGAGTTCGCGCACGAGCGGCTGCTGGCGCCGATCCCGGTCCCGGGCGAGGAGCGGTGGCGGGTCGACGCCGGCCCCTCGTCGTACACCTTCGCGGCGCGGCGGCACCTGCTCGACCACTGGGTCGTCGACCCCGTGTCGATCGAGCGCGTCCGTGACGGCGTCCCCGCGAACCCCGACGCGCAGCAGCTGGTCGCCGAGCTCGCGCCCACGCTGGGGATCCCGGACGCGCTGCTGCCGACGTACCTCGAGGAGATCGCCGCCACCCTCGCCGCCGGTGCCTGGAAGCTGCGGCACCGCGCGGTACCCGTCGCCGCGCTCGTGGACGCGGGCTACCAGGAGATCGAGTCCGCGATGACCGAGGGACACCCCGCTTTCGTCGCCAACAACGGGCGGATCGGGTTCAGCCTCGACGACTACCGCGCCTACGCGCCCGAGACCGGGCAGCCGGTCCGGCTGCACTGGCTCGCCGCCCGCCGGACGCTGACCCACCTCTCGCTGGCCGCCGACGGCTCCGAGCCGGAGCTGTACGACGGCGAGCTGGGACCCGAGGTCCGCGACCGCTTCGCTGCCCGGCTGCGCGCGCTCGGCCTGGCCGAGGAGGACTACCTCTACCTGCCGGTCCATCCGTGGCAGTGGCAGCACAAGCTGGCGGTCACCTTCGCGCCGGACGTCGCCCGCCGCGACCTGGTGCACCTCGGCGAGGGAGACGACGACCACCGCCCGCAGCAGTCGATCCGGACGTTCTTCAACGCCAGCCGGCCCGAGCGGCACTACGTCAAGACCGCACTCGCGATCCAGAACATGGGCTTCGTGCGCGGACTCTCGCCTGCCTACATGGCCGCGACGCCGGCGATCAACGACTGGGTCGCCTCGGTCGTGGGGGCCGACGACGAGCTGCGGGCGTGCGGGTTCGAGGTGCTCCGCGAGCTGGCGGCGATCGGCTACACGGGAGACGCCTTCCACCGCACGGCCGGCCCGTCGCCGTACCGCAAGATGATCGCCGCCCTGTGGCGGGAGAGCCCCGTCCCACGCACGCCCGACGGCGAGCAGCTGACCACGATGGCCGCGCTGCTGCACCGCGACGCCGACGGCGACGCACTGGTCACCGCGTGGATCAAGGCGTCGCCGGTCGACGCGGCGACCTGGGTGCGGGCCTACCTGCGGGCCTACCTCCGCCCCCTCGTGCACTGCCTGCACGCCTACGACCTGGCGTTCATGCCGCACGGAGAGAACCTGCTGCTGCGGCTGCGCGACCACGTCCCGGTCGGCGCGTTCATGAAGGACATCGGCGAGGAGGTCGCCGTGATGGCCCCTCCTGATGGGCTGAGGGTGGCGCTGCCGGTCGAGGTCGAGCGGATCCGCGGCGACTTCCCCGACGACGTGAAGGCGCTGGCGATACACACCGACGTCTTCGACGGCGTGCTCCGCTTCGTCGCCGCGATCCTCGACGAGGACGGGATGCTGCCGGCCGAGGAGTTCTGGGCGATCGCGCGGGTCACCATCGAGGAGCACGCCGCCGACCACCCCGAGCTGACCGAGGCCGCGGCGCGCTACGACCTGCTCCGCCCGGAGTTCCGGCACAGCTGCCTCAACCGGCTGCAGCTGCGCAACACCCTGCAGATGGTGGACCTGACCGACCAGGCCGAGTCGCTGATCTTCGCCGGCACCCTGGCCAACCCGGTCGCCCGGCCGTGACGATCGTCCGCGACGCGCACGGAATCCCCAGCGTCTTCGGGGGTTCCGTGCTCGAGGTGGCCCGCGAGCAGGGTCGCGCCACCGCGCAGGACCGGGCCTGGCAGCTCGAGGTCGAACGCCGCCGCGCGGAGGGGACCTGCGCCGAGGTCTTCGGCGACAGCGCGCTGGAGTGGGACGTCCTGGCTCGCCGGGCACTCCTCGTCGACCTCGCCCGCCGGGCGTACGCCGCGCTCGCCCCCGAGAGCCGCGCCTTCGTCGACGCGTACGTCGAGGGCCTCAACGAGGTCCTCTCCGGTGGTCGAGGAAGTTGCGCAGCAACTGTCTCGAGACCCTGGCAGCCGTGGACCCCGCTCGCGGTGTTCGCCGTGCAGCACCTGCTGTTCTCCGGCTTCCCCAGCCGGCTCTGGCGCCGCCACCTCGCCGCCACCGCCGGCGAGGAGTGGCTCCCGCTGTTCCGCGCCGAGGGTCTCCCCGGCGGCAGCAACGCGCTCGTCGTCGACGGCTCGCTGACCGCCAGCGGTCTGCCGATCCTCGCCGGCGACCCGCACCGGGTGATCGAGGCGCCCGGCTGCTACGCCCAGGTCCGGCTGGTCTGCACCGACCCCGACGACCCCTTCGACGTCGTGGGCCTCACCTTCGCCGGCCTACCGGGTGTGCAGCACTTCGGGCACACGGGCGCGGTCGCCTGGGGCATCACCAACGCCGTCGCCGACGACGAGGACGTGTACGCCGAGGACCTGGTCCGCCACCGGGACGCGGTCATCGCCCGAGCCGGGTCGGGCTGGGGGCCGGTCGGGCGGCGGATCGAGCAGGTGCGGGTCCTGGTCGGCGAGGACAGGTACGACGTGCACGAGGTCGAGGTGCTCGTCACCGACCGCGGGCCCGTCATCCTCGGCGGGCCGGGGGAGCCGGAGACGTTCAGCCTCCGCACCCCGTCGTACGTCCTCGGCGATCTCGGTCTCGACGCGATCCTCCCGCTCCTGCGCGCCCGCACCACCGCCGACGTCACCGCCGCCTTCGCCGGCTGGGTCGGCCCCGTCGACAACCTCGTCGTCGGCGACCGGCACGGCGCGACCGAGCACCGCGTCGTCGGCCGGATCCCCGAGCGCGGCGCGGAGCGCCGCTGGACCGGCGGCTGGGTCGCCGACCTGCCGCGCCGGACCGGGCCGGTGCTGGTCACCGCCAACGATCGCGCCACCCCGGAGTACGACCGGGTCGGCGCCGACTTCGCCCCGCCCCACCGCGCCCGCCGCATCCGCGACCTCCTCGACGAGCTCGGCGGCGCCGGCCCGCTCACGCCGGTCGACGTCGCCGCCGTCCTCGCCGACGACCGGCAGACCGCGGGCGCAGCCCTGCTCGACACCGTCTCCTCCCTCCTCGACCTGACCGGACCGGCCGCCGCGCTCCGCGACCGGCTGCTCGCCTGGGACCGCCGGATGGCCGCCGGCAGCGTCGACGCCGCGCTCTTCGCCCGGGTCCGCGCCACCGTCGTCGAGGGCCTGTCCGAGGCCCCCGCGCTCGCCGGCGTCGACGGTTCGCCGTACGGCGAGCTGTTTGCTCCCTGGTTCGACCTGCGCGGGCGGATCCGGCTGTGCCTGCCCGCGATCCTCGCCGCCGACAAGCCGTTCGGTGTCGACGTGCTGCAGGTCGTCGCCACGAGCCTCGAGCACGTCGCCACGCAGCCGGAGCCTGCGCCGTGGGGGAGCGAGCACGTCGTCGTACCCCTCACCCCGCACCAGCAGCTCGGCCTGCCCGCACCCGATGGCACCGCGCCGCCGTACCTCCCCCTCTCCGGCGACGACGACTGCGTCCTCGCCACTCGTGCGCTCGGCGGCACCGGCGCCTGCGTGCACGGACCGGTCGCCCGCTGGGTCTGGGACCTCGCCGGCGACAACCGATGGGTCGTGCCCCTCGGCGCCTCCGGAGATCCGGCCTCGCCGCACCACCACGACCAGCAGGCGGCCTGGGCCGCCGGCGGCACCCTCCCCGTGACCCACCCCCTGGAGCAGCCATGACCGTCCACGTCCGTCCCGTCGACCCCGCCGCCGACGCGGTCCTGCTCCACACCTGGGTGACCCAGCCCCGCGCGGTGTTCTGGGGCATGAGCGACCACTCGGTCGAGGACGTCGAGCTCGTCTACCGCTACATCCAGGACCAGGCCCACCTGGCGGCGTACCTCCTCCTGGCCGACGACCACCCCCTCGGACTGCTCCAGACCTACGACCCGGCCGTCGACGAGATCGGCGAGTGGTACGACCGCGCCCCCGGCGACGTCGGCGTCCACTACCTCCTCGCCGACGACCCGCGCCGCGCCGGCCACACCCCCGAGCTGATCGCCGCTGCCATGGACTTCGTCGCGCACCTGCCCGGCTGCCGCCGGATCGTGTTCGAGCCGGACGCCCGCAACGCCGCGTCGGTCGCGCTCCTCGACCGGCTCGGCTGCACCCGGGGCCCGCTCGTCGACCTGCGCACGAGCATCTCCGAGAAGCCAGCCCAGTTCTACTTCCTGGACCGGGAGCAGGCGCTGGCCACCGCCCGTGGCTTCGCCTCGTCAGGCCAGTAGCGCCGTCAGGTCGAGCTCGACGCTCCCGAGGTCGGCGACCTCGACCGACCCGGTCGGGTCGTCGTCGGTGAGCGACAGGCCGATGTCCCAGTGCTCGCCCGCATTGACTAGGACCGTGAGGGTGTGAGCCGCTCGGTCGACGATCCAGTAGTGCGCGATGCCGGATCGGCGGTAGTCGTCGGTCTTGCGGAAGAGATCCTCGTCGCGGGTCCATCGCGAGAGGATCTCCACGACCAGCACGGGGACCGCGGGCGACCACCACTCGTCGTCCCGCTCGACCTGCAGAGCGACGTCCGGGACGCGGAGCGACCCGGTGGGAAGCTCGAGCCCTCGCTCGTAGGTCAAGAAGGCGTCGGGGAAGGCCTGGCGCAGCACGACGACGAGGTTGACGCCCACGTGGTTGTGCTCGCCGCGCGCCGGCGGGCTCACTAGGGCCACGCCGTCGACGTACTCCGCCTTGACCTTCTCCGGCAGCTGGTCGAACTCGGCCCGGGACATGGGGATCCGCTCGAAGCGCTCCGCGTAGGCGATGTCCACCGCTGAATCCTGACGAATCGACACATCGGTCTCCTCCAGTGTGCACGCAACTCCCGAGATGGAGAAGCGACCCCGACGGTGTGCGAGGGGTCCGACACAAACCCGGCGCGCCGTCCACAGCTGTGATTGCGTGAGCCGCGTGAGCCCGTGAGGCGGAGTTGACGGGACGAAACCTTCGGGCGCATCGGGCCGAAACCGCCGCCGCCCAGGCTTCAGGGGTACGAACCGGACCCGACCCTGCCAGGAGCCCGCGATGACCCTCACCGCACCCGCCACCAGCCCGAGCCTCCGTCGGCGACGCGGCCGCTGGATCGACGACTGGCGTCCGGAGGACCCGGAGTTCTGGGAGAGCACGGGGGCGCCGATCGCCAAGCGCAACCTGCTCTGGTCGATCTTCGCCGAGCACCTCGGCTTCTCGGTGTGGCTGATCTGGAGCGTGAGCTCGGCGTTCCTGCTCGCGCAGGGGTTCACCTTCACCCCGCAGCAGCTGTTCTTCCTGGTCGCGATCCCGAACCTGGTCGGTGCGCTGATCCGGGTGCCCTACACCCTCGCGGTGGGCAGGTTCGGCGGCCGCAACTGGACGATGATCAGCGCCGGGCTCCTGCTCGTCCCGACGCTGAGCTTCGCCTACTTCGTCACCCAGCCCGGCACTCCGTACGCCGTGTTCTGCGTGATCGCCGCGACGGCCGGCTTCGGTGGTGGCAACTTCGCCAGCTCGATGGCGAACATCAACTTCTTCTACCCCGCCCGCCTCAAGGGCGCGGCGCTGGGCCTCAACGCCGCGGGCGGCAACCTGGGTGTCGCGATCATCCAGCTCTTCTTGCCGGTCCTCGTCGGCGGCGCCGGCATCTTCGGCCTGGTCAAGGCCGCCGAGGGCGGGATCCACCTCGAGCGTGCCGCCTGGGTGTACGCCGCACTGGCCGTCGTCGCGGTGCTCGCCGCCTTCTTCTTCATGGACAACCTGTCCAACGCCCGCACCGACACCAAGCAGCAGCTGAGCGTCCTGCGGCACAAGCACACGTGGGTGCTGTCGTTCCTCTACATCGGTACCTTCGGCTCGTTCATCGGCTACTCCGCCGCGATGCCGCTGCTGATCAAGCTCAACTTCTGGCACCAGGCGAGCCCGCAGGTGCCGGGGATCGGCATCAACTTCGCCTACTACGCCTTCCTCGGCGCCCTCGTCGGCTCGGTCACCCGTCCGCTCGGCGGTCACCTGGCCGACCGGTTCGGCGGCGCCCGGGTCACGCTGGTCGCGTTCACCGGGCTCGTGCTCGGCACCCTCGGCATCCTCGGCACGCTCTCGATGCTCACCCCGATCCCGGCTGCGGCCGGCGCGGCGCAGACCGCGGCGGTCGACGCCAACGCCGACGTGTTCCCGCTGTTCCTGGGCGTCTTCCTGGTGATCTTCGCCTGCACCGGAATCGGCAACGGGTCGACGTACAAGATGATCCCGGCGATCCACCGCACCGACGCCGTCCTCGCCACGGCCGCGGACACGCCCGAGCGGGAGCTCGCGCTGCTCGACGGCACCAAGAAGTCCTCGGCCGCGGTCGGCATCATCGGCGCCGTCGGCGCGATCGGCGGCTTCCTCATCCCGATCACGTTCAACAGCCCGTGGGTCAGCGAGCCGCTCGCCGCGACGAGGAGCGCGTTCACCGTGTTCACCGCGTTCTACGTCGGGTGCCTCGCGGTCACCTGGGCCGTCTACTGCCGACGTGGCCGCACCTACGCCGACGCGGGCATCTGATGGTGGAATGGGGCGATGCGCACCCTCGCACTCGTCCTGACGCTCCTCCTGCTCCCCACGTCCGCGGCCACCGCGACCGCTGACCGCGCCACTGGGCCGCTGCCCTCAGCGGCCCAGTGGCAGGCCGACGTCCGGGCCGTCTACGCGAAGAAGCGCCCGGGCGCCTACCTCACGGAGCGGGCGGCGAGCGGCCAGAAGCGCCTGGCCGTCGTACTCGACATCGACAACACGTCGCTGGCCACCCACTACGCCTGGCCGCAGGCCATCAAGCGGACCCTCAAGCTCACCAGGAAGGCCGAGAGCCGCGGCATGGCGGTCGTCTTCGTCACCGGCCGCTTCGAGGACAGCCTCGCGAACGTCACGAAGGCCCTCGACGCCGCCGGCTACCACCACGACGGGATCTGCGGGCGCCGGCACGGGGAGGCGCTCGCCGACGGCAAGCAGCGCTGCCGGGCCCAGTACGCCGACCAGGGCTGGACCTTCGTGCTCAACGTCGGCAACCGCTCGACCGACTTCGTCGGCGGCGACTACGAGCGCAGGCTCAAGCTGCCCAGCTACGGCGGCGCCCTCAGCTGACCCTGCGCTCGGTTCAACTACCGGATTCGTCGTCAGATCGGCCCGATCACGACAAATCCGGTAGTTGAACCGTCGCCCGCTCAGATGACGCCGAGCGCCAGCATCGCGTCGGCCACCTGGATGAACCCCGCGATGTTGGCGCCGGCGACGTAGTTGCCCGGAGCGCCGTAGGTGTCAGCGGTCTCGAGGCAGCGGGCGTGGATGCCGACCATGATCTCCTCGAGGCGCGCCTCGGTGTGCGCGAAGGACCAGGAGTCGCGCGAGGCGTTCTGCTGCATCTCCAGGGCGCTGGTCGCCACACCGCCGGCGTTGGCGGCCTTGCCGGGAGCGAACGCGACACCGGCCTCGGCGAACACCTTCACGGCCTCGGGGGTGCAGGGCATGTTGGCGCCCTCGGCGACCACCGTGCAGCCGCCCCGGACCAGCGTGAGCGCGTGGCCGCCGTCCAGCTCGTTCTGGGTGGCGCACGGCAGCGCGATGTCACACGGCACGTCCCACACCGCGCCGCCCGACGTCGTGGCGACGAAGCGGGCCGACTCCCGGGCCTCGGCGTACGACGACAGCCGCTCGCGGCGCACCTCCTTGACCTCCTTCAGCAGGTCGAGGTCGAGCCCCTTCTCGTCGACGACGTACCCGCTCGAGTCGGAGCACGCGACCACGGTCGCGCCGAGCGCGGCGGCCTTCTCGGCGGCGTAGATCGCGACGTTGCCGGAGCCGGAGACGATGACCGTCTTGCCCTCGAAGGAGCTCCCGCGGGCCTTGAGGATCTCGCCTGCGAAGAAGACCGTGCCGTAGCCGGTGGCCTCGGTACGGACCAGCGAGCCGCCCCAGCCGATGCCCTTGCCGGTCAGCACGCCCGACTCGTAGCGGTTGGTGATCCGCTTGTACTGCCCGAACAGGTAGCCGATCTCGCGGCCGCCGACACCGATGTCACCGGCGGGGACGTCGGTGTACTCGCCGATGTGGCGGTACAGCTCGGTCATGAACGACTGGCAGAAGCGCATGATCTCGGCGTCGCTGCGGCCCTTCGGGTCGAAGTCCGAGCCGCCCTTGCCGCCGCCGATCGGCATGCCGGTGAGGGCGTTCTTGAAGATCTGCTCGAAGCCGAGGAACTTGACGATGCCGAGGTAGACCGACGGGTGGAAGCGCAGGCCGCCCTTGTAGGGCCCGAGCGCGGAGTTGAACTCGACCCGGAACCCGCGGTTGAGCTGGACCTGGCCGGCGTCGTCGACCCACGGCACCCGGAAGATGATCTGCCGCTCCGGCTCGCAGACGCGACGGATGATCGCGGCGTCGGTGTACTCGGGGTGACGGGCGACGACCGGACCCAGGCTGTCCAGCAGCTCGCGCGTCGCCTGGTGGAACTCGGCCTCGCCGGGGTTCCGGGCCAGGATCTCGTCGAAGACCGGCTGCAGGGTCGGGTTCAGGTCGTTCACAGGGGTCACTCCTCCAGACGTTCACAGGAGAGGCCCCCACAAGTGGTGGAGCCTCTCCGACAAGCTCCCACGGTCTCATCACCCCCCCGGTACGGCGGACGCGGGCCCGGTCCGTGAGACCGTGAGGACTCGTTGACCCCGGCGTGCCCCGCCCGGTCCCGACGTGCAACGCAGGTCCTCTGGAATGGGGTCATGACGCAGACCCACTGCCCGTACTGCAGCCTGCAGTGCGGCATGCAGATCTCCCGGGTCCCGACAGGCTCGGCCGGCAGAGGCCGCGGCATCGAGATCGCTGCCTGGGAGGAGTTCCCGGTCAACGAGGGCGCGTTGTGCCGCAAGGGCTGGACCGCGGGCGGGCTGCGCGGCAGCCGGGAGCGGCTCACCTCGCCGCTGGTGCGCGACCGTGCGAGCGGTGAGCTGCGCGCCGCCGGGTGGGACGAGGCGCTCGACCTGGTCGCGTCCAGGCTGCGCGCTCTCCAGGACGCCCACGGCAGGGACGCGGTCGCCGTCTTCGGCGGTGGCGGTCTGACCAACGAGAAGGCCTACCAGCTGGGCAAGTTCGCCCGGGTCGCCCTCGGCACCAGCCAGATCGACTACAACGGCCGCTGGTGCATGAGCTCGGCGGCCAGCGCCGGCAACCAGGCCTTCGGCGTGGACCGCGGCCTGCCCTTCCCGCTCGCCGACATCGAGCAGGCCGACGTGGTCGTCCTCGTCGGCTCGAACCTCGCCGAGACGATGCCGCCGGCCGCGCGCCACCTCGACCGGCTGCGCGAGAACGGGGGGCGGGTCGTCGTCATCGACCCGCGCCTCACCCCGACCGGCGAGCGCGCCGACCTCTTCCTCCAACCGGTGCCCGGCACCGACCTCGCCCTCGCCCTCGGTGTGCTGCACCTGCTCGACGCGCAGGGTGCCGTGGACGAGGCCTACGTGGCGGAGCGGACCACCGGCTTCGACGACGTACGACGCGCCGCCGCCGCGTGGTGGCCCGAGCGCGTCGAGCGGACCACCGGCATCGCCACCGACGAGCTGCGCGCCCTCGTCACGCTGCTCGCCGGTGCCGACCGGGTGATGGTGCTGACCGCCCGCGGTGCCGAGCAGCACGCCCAGGGGACCGCCACCGTGCTCGGCTGGATCGACGTCGCCCTCGCGCTGGGCATGCCCGGGAAGCCGTACGCCGGCTACGGCTGCCTCACCGGCCAGGGCAACGGCCAGGGCGGGCGCGAGCACGGGCAGAAGGCCGACCAGCTGCCCGGGTACCGGATGATCGACGACCCCGCTGCCCGGGCCCACGTCGCGCAGGTGTGGGGCGTCCCCCCGGAGTCCCTGCCCGGCAAGGGACGCTCGGCGTACGAGCTCCTCTCGGCGCTGGGCACCGACGACGGTCCGAAGGCGCTGCTCGTGCACGCCTCCAACATCGTGGTCAGCGCACCCAACGCCACCTCGATCACCCGCCGGCTGGAGGCGCTCGACCTCCTCGTGGTCTGCGACATCGTCATGTCGGAGACCGCCGCGCTCGCCGACGTCGTCCTCCCCGTCACGCAGTGGGCCGAGGAGACCGGCACGATGACCAACCTCGAGGGACGGGTGATCCTGCGCCAGCAGGCGATCGCCCCGCCCAAGGGGGCGCGCAGCGACCTGGACGTGATCGCCGCCCTCGCGTCCCGACTGGGCTCTCCGGTCGAGTTCGAGACCGAGCCCGAGGCGATCTTCGAGGAGCTCGGGCGTGCGTCCGCAGGTGGGAAGGCCGACTACGCGGGCATCTCGTACGAGCGCATCGTCCGTGAGAAGGGGGTGTTCTGGCCGTGCCCGGCACCCGAGCACCCCGGGACCCCGCGGATGTTCGCCGACGGGTTCCCCACCCCCGACGGCCGGGCCCGCTTCGTCGTGCCGGAGTACGTCGGCCCCGCGGAGGCGCCCGATCCGTCGTACCCGTTGCACCTGACGACCGGGCGCGTGCTCGCGCAGTACCAGTCCGGCGCGCAGACCCGGCGGATCCGCGAGCTCACCGACGACGGCGCGTTCGTCGAGCTGCACCCGATGCTGGCAGACCGGATCGGCGCGGTCGAGGGGCAGCCGGTTCTCGTCCGCACCCGCCGCGGCGAGATGAAGGCGCCCGCCCGGATCGTCACCACCATCCGGCCGGACACGGTCTTCGTGCCGTTCCACTGGGTCGGTGCCAACCGGCTCACCAACGACGCGCTGGACCCGTCGAGCCGGATGCCTGAGTTCAAGGTGTGTGCGGCGGAGGTACTGGTCTGAGCGCGGGGTGGGCGGCCTGCAGCTCTGCCCATCGCCAGCGAGCGACCAGCACCGCCGCCTCGCGCGCCACGTCGACGGTCATCTTCGACGCGCCGGCGACCCGCTCGGTGAACGTGATGGGGTGCTCGACGACGCGTAGGCCGCGACGCTCGGCGCGCCAGGTGTTCTCGACCTGGAAGCCGTAGCCGTTGGACTCCGTGCGCAGCACGTCGCAGCGCAGCAGAGCGCCCACCCGCCAGGCCCGGAAGCCCGAGGTCGCGTCGCGGGTGCGCAGCCGCAGGGTGCGCCGGGCATAGGTGTTGGCGCCCAGGGACAGCAGCCGTCGGCGTGCCGGCCAGCCCTCGGCGCCGCCGCCGGGGACGTAGCGCGACCCGACGACGAGGTCGTGGTCGGCGAGCAGGGCCAGCATCGCGGGGATCTCCTCGACGGGGTGCGAGCCGTCGGCGTCGAGCTGGATCACGGCGTGGTAGCCGTCGTCGACGGCGTAGGAGAAACCCGCGCGGTACGCCGCCCCGAGGCCGTCCTTGGCGAGCCGGGTGACCAGGTGCACCCAGTCGCCGTGCCCGGGGTGGGCGCGCACCAGGTCGCCGGTGCCGTCGGGGCTGCTGTCGTCGACGACGAGGACGTCGAGGTGCGGCGCGCCCGGGCCGGAGCGCACGGCCGACAGCCGGTCGAGCAGCGGGAGGATCGTCGCCGCCTCGTCGTACGTCGGCACGACGGCGACGCAGCGCAAGGACGCGGGCGCGGGCAGGAAGGTGCTCATCGTCGGCTCCAGACGTGCAGGTCGCCGAACGACGCCTGCTCGGTGTAGTGGTGTTCGAACCAGGTCTGCAGCTCTGCAGGGGCGGTGATCCCCCATCCGGAGATGCTGCGGCCGGACACGACGACCCAGCGCGGTGCGTCGGCACCGGCCAGCACGGCCTGCAGGTCGCGCAACTGAGGGTCGCGGACCCGGGCGGGCAGGCTCCACAGGTACTGGTAGGGGCTGTCGAGGCCGGCGGCGGCGACGATGTCGGGGCGCCCGAAGGCCACCACGACGCCGTCGCCGGGATCGCTGTGGGTGCGCAGGTAGTCGGCCACCTCGGCGTCGCGGCCGATCGCGTCGTCGACGGGTACGGCGAGCTCGTGGCTCCACGCGCCGAGGGTGCCGAGCACGGTGAGGCCGAGGCACGTGGCGAGCGCCCAGCGTCGCCAGCCGGTCGGCCGGACCAGGCTGGCGAGCAGCACCACGCCGGGGATCAGGCCGGTCAGGTAGTGCAGCCAGTAGCTGCCGCCGGCGGCCACGCCGACCAGCTCCCAGGCCACCATGGCGAGCGCGGCGACGCGCAGGGGTGCGGACCGGGGGCCGCGCCGCCAGGCGGTGCGGGCGGCGAGGAAGCCGGTCACGGCCAGGGTCAGCGCGGCCCCGCTGGCGAGGAAGGCCAGCAGGACGGCGAAGAAGCGTTGCGAGGTGGCCGGCGACGCGGAGGACCGGATCACCGCCGAGGCCTCGACCCGGAAGGTCACCACGGCGTCCCAGAGCTCGGCCGGGGAGGTCCCGAGCCCGGCCGAGCTCGTGACGACGACCGCGAGCACCGCGGCGGCCCCACCGGCGAAGGCCGCCGTCCGCCGCCGCAGGTGCGGGACCCGCCCCCTCGAGAGTGGCAGCAGCACGACGGCGAGCACGAAGACGTCGACCATGTTCTGCTTGACCAGCGCGGCGGACGCGGCCGCCGCTCCGGCCCCTGTCGCCAGCAGCAGCGCCCGCCGGTCCGCCTCGCCGGTCAGCGAGGTGACGAGGGCGAGGACACCCAGCAGCACGAAGGGGACCGCCAGCACCTCGCCATCGGTCTCCGGCATCCCCAGCAGCGGGCTGGCGAGGAGCGCCGCCGCGAGCACCGGCGCCAGGTGAGCGGTCCAGTGCGAGTTCCGGGGCGCCACCCGCGCCGCCAGCATGCCCGCCAACAGCACCGTGGCCGCGCTGGCCACCGCCCCCAGCAGCTTCACCCCCGGCGCGATCAACCCGTCGGGGTGCAGGGTCTCGGGACCGAGGTCGGCGAGCTGGAACAGCCACATCAGGAGCGGTGGCCGGTCGACCCAGTAGTCGCCGTACAGCGAGCCGCCCGGCGACCACTGCCGCGCCAGCATGAGGAAACCGGCCTCGTCCGAGGCCAGCGGTACCCACAGGAACGGAAGCCATGCGAGGAACGCGACCGCACCGGCGACGTACGTCGTCGGGGTGGGCCGAGTGCGGCGCGGGGTGGGCTTCAGCACGTCATCGACGCTAGGTCGGGGTCCATGAAGGGACAATGAAGCCGTGATGCCGTGCGGTCGGTGAGGCCGTGAGGACTCGTTGACATCGGCGTGCAACACGAGCACATGACCGCGAAACCTCGGTGTCCTTCGATGGTCACATGACCAGCCGACCGCACCCCGACCCGCCGCGACCGCGGCTCGTCGTGGTCGGTTCCGGCATGGCCGCGACCCGGCTCGTCGAGGAGCTGGTCGCCCGCGGCGCGCCCGCGCGGATGGAGATCACGGTCCTCGGCGACGAGGACACCGCGCCCTACAACCGGATCCTGCTCTCCGCCGTCCTTGAGGGCAGCCACCGGCCGGAGGCGCTGACCCTGCGCGACCCCGCCTGGTACGCCGACAACGGCGTCGACCTGCGTCTGGGTGCCCGCGTCCTCGGCGTCGACCGGGAGCGCAAGGACGTCATGCTCGTCGACGGCACCCTGGTGGAGTACGACGTCCTGGTGCTCGCCACCGGCAGCATCCCGTCGCTGCCGCCGATCCGCGGCCTGGTCCGGATGGACGGCTCGCTGCACGAGGCGGTGCACGCGTTCCGCTCGCTGGCCGACTGCCGGCGCCTGCTCTCCGCGCTGCCCTACAGCCGCCGCGCCGTCGTCGTCGGTGGCGGCCTGCTCGGCCTCCAGGTCGCCCGCGCACTCGGCGTGCGCGGCATCGAGACCGAGGTGGTCGAGGGCGCCGACCACCTGCTCCACCAGCAGCTGAGCGCCCCGGCCGCCAGGATCCTGGCCCGCGACCTGAAGAAGCTCGGCGTCGCCGTCTACACCGGCGCCCGCGCGGTCCGCCTCGTCGAGGGCGCCACCGGACCTGCGCTGCGCCTCGACAACGGCTTCACCCTCGACACCGACCTCGTCGTGCTCACCGCCGGCGGCCGGCCCTCGACGGCCCTGGCGCGAGGTGCGGGGCTCGAGGTCCGTCGCGGCATCGTCGTCGACGACCGGCTCGCCAGCGTCACCGATCCCTCGGTCCACGCGCTCGGCGACTGCGTCGAGCACGACGGCCGCACGACCGGGTTCGTCCCGCCCGCCTGGGAGCAGGCCGGCATCCTCGCCGGGCTGCTGTGCGACGAGCAGGTGTTGTACGACGGCGCCCGGATCGTCGCGCGGCTGCGGGCCACCGACCTGGACGTCGCCGTGCTCGGCGACGCCGAGGCCGAGCTCGCCGCCGGCGGCGAGGTGGTCGAGGTCGCCAACCCCGTCTCGGGGTCGCACCGCCGTCTGGTCGTCCGCGACGGCCGGATCGTGGCCGCCACCCTCGTCGGCGACCTGTCCCGGGTCGGCCTGATCACCCAGCACTTCGACCGGCAGACCGTCCTCGGGCCCCACGAGCCCGGCGACCTCCTCCTGCCCGAGCGCACGCCCGGGAGCACGAGGACCGTCGTCCTGCCCGACGACGCCGAGGTGTGCGCCTGTGCCGGCGTCACCGCCGGCCGGATCCGCGCCTGCTCCTCGCTCGAGCAGGTCCGCGGCACCACCCGCGCGACCACCGGATGCGGTGGCTGCGCCAGCACCGTCCGACAGCTGCTCAGCAGCCGCCCCGACAACGCCGTCCTCGTCACGAAAGGCTCATGAGACATGAACCAGCGCAAGCAACTGGTGGTCGTCGGCCACGGCATGGTCGGCCACCGTTTCGTGCAGGCGGCGATCGAGCGCGGACTCACCGAGACCCACGACATCACCATCCTCGGCGAGGAGCCGCGCCCGGCGTACGACCGCGTCGCCCTCACCTCCTTCTTCGAGCGCGGCGCGGAGGCGCTGTCCTTCCTCCCCGGCGGTGCGTACGACGACCCGCGGGTCTCCCTGCGCCTGGGCGCCGAGGTCGTGGCGATCTCCCCGCGGCAGCGGGTGATCACGCTCGCGGACGGCAAGGACCTGCACTACGACGAGCTGGTGCTCGCGACCGGTGCGTTCCCGTTCGTGCCGCCGGTGCCGGGCAAGGACCTCAAGAACGTCTTCGTCTACCGCACCATCGAGGACCTCGAGGCGATCCGCGCGGCATCGAGGAAGGCGAAGGTCGGCGCGGTCATCGGCGGTGGCCTGCTCGGCCTGGAGGCTGCCAACGCGCTGCACCAGCTGGGCCTGGAGACCCACGTCGTCGAGCTCGCGCCGCGGCTGATGGCCGTGCAGATCGACGACGCCGCAGGCTCCACGCTCAACCGCCACATCGAGACCCTCGGCCTGACCGTGCACACCGGTGCGATGACCGAGGCCGTGCTCGGCAAGGACAAGGTCACCGGCCTCGCGCTCAAGGACCGCAACCCGCTCGACGTCGACCTCGTCGTCTTCTCGGCCGGCATCCGGCCCCGCGACGCGCTGGCCCGGGCCGCCGACCTCGACATCGCCGAGCGCGGCGGTGTCCTGGTCGACGAGCACTGCCGCACCAGCGACGAGCACATCTGGGCGATCGGCGAGTGCGCCGCCCCCGGCGGCCGCATGTACGGCCTGGTCGCGCCGGGCTACACGATGGCCGAGGTCGTCGTCGACGCGCTGCTCGGTGGCGAGGCCGGCGCCTTCACCGGCGCCGACATGTCGACCAAGCTCAAGCTGCTCGGCGTCGACGTCGCGTCCTTCGGAGACGCGTTCGCGACCGACGAGGACGCCCTCGAGGTCGTGTACGCCGACGCGGTGGCCGGCATCTACAAGAAGCTCGTCGTCAAGGAGCTCGCGAGCGGCGGCTACGAGCTGCTGGGCGGCATCCTGGTCGGCGACGCGTCGTCGTACGGCGTGCTGCGGCCGCTCGTCGGCTCCGGCATCGAGCTGCCCGACAACCCCGAGGACCTGATCCTCCCGGCGGCCCGCGGAGGTGGGGTTTCGACAGGCTCAACCACCGACATGCTGCCCGACGACGCGCAGGTCTGCTCGTGCAACAACGTCACCAAGGCCGAGATCGTGGCGGCGGTGTCCGAGGGCGGCACCTGCGACAGCCCGTCCTGCGTGACCGCCTGCACCAAGGCCGGCTCCACCTGCGGCTCGTGCAAGACCGTCGTGAAGAAGATCGTCGAGGACCACTTCGCGTCCGTCGGCAAGGTCGTCGACAAGTCGCTGTGCGAGCACTTCGCGATGACCCGCCAGGAGCTGTTCGAGGTCGTCGCGGTGCACGGCTACAACCGGTTCGACGACATCATCGAGGGCCACGGCCGCGGCCGCGGCTGTGACATCTGCAAGCCGGCCGTCGCCTCCATCCTCGCCAGCCTGCTCAACCACCACGTCCTCGACGGCGCCAACGCGACCCTGCAGGACACGAACGACGCGTACCTCGCCAACCTGCAGAAGAACGGCACCTACTCGGTCGTCCCCCGCATCCCCGGCGGCGAGATCACCCCCGACAAGCTGATCGTGATCGGCGAGGTGGCCCGCGACTACGGCCTCTACACGAAGATCACCGGCGGCCAGCGCATCGACCTGTTCGGTGCCCGGATGGAGGACCTGCCGGCGATCTGGCAGCGGCTGGTCGACGCGGGCATGGAGTCCGGCCACGCCTACGGGAAGTCGCTGCGGACCGTGAAGTCGTGCGTCGGCTCGACCTGGTGCCGCTACGGCGTGCAGGACTCCGTCGGTCTCGCGATCGAGCTCGAGCTGCGCTACCGCGGCCTGCGCTCGCCCCACAAGCTCAAGGGTGGCGTGTCCGGCTGCGCCCGCGAGTGCGCCGAGGCCCGCGGCAAGGACTTCGGCGTGATCGCCACCGAGAAGGGCTGGAACCTCTACGTCGGCGGCAACGGCGGCGCCGTCCCCGCGCACGCGCAGCTGCTCGCCGGAGACCTGTCCCGCGAGGAGCTGATCCGCTACCTCGACCGGTTCCTCATGTACTACATCCGCACCGCCGACCGGCTCCAGCGCACGGCCACCTGGGTCGACGAGATCGGCGGCCTGGAGCGGGTCCGCGAGGTCGTGGTCGACGACGCGCTCGGGCTCGCCGCCGAGCTGGAGAGCAGCATGGAGCGCCACGTCGACTCCTACTTCGACGAGTGGCGGGCCACCATCGAGGACCCTGAGAAGCTCAGCCGCTTCGTGTCCTTCGTCAACGCCCCCGGCATGCCCGAGCCCGCGGTCGCCTTCCAGGAGGAGGCGCGCACCGCGACGCCCACGCTCACCCTCGGCACCGCCGTGTGCCGCCTCGACCAGGTGCAGCGCGAGTCCGGCGTGGTCGCGCTCGTCGGCGGCGAGGAGGTCGCCGTCTTCCGGACGTACGACGACGAGGTGTTCGCCCTCGCCAACCTCGACCCGTTCGGGCAGGCGTCCGTGCTCTCGCGCGGCATCGTCGGCACCACGACCCGCGGCGACGACGAGGTGCCGTTCGTCGCGAGCCCGCTGCTCAAGCAGCGCTTCGACCTGCGGACCGGGGTCTGCCTCGACGACCCGGCGGTCGTCGTACCGCGCTGGGACGTCCGTGTCGTCGACGGCATGGTGGTCGTCGGCGCGCGGCACGAGACAATCGATTCGTGAGCGACCAGCCCCTGTCCGGTTTCAGGATCGGCGTGACCGCGGCGCGACGTGCGGAGGAGCAGGTCGCGCTGCTCGAGCGGCGCGGCGCGAGCGTAGTGCACGCGCCCGCCCTGTCCGTCGACCCCAACCGCATCGACGAGACCGCGCTGCTCGCCGCGACCAAGCAGGTGCTCGACCAGCCCGTCGACATCTTCGTCGCCACGACCGGCATCGGCCTGAAATCCTGGTTCGGGGCGGCGGAGCGGTGGGGCCTGCTGGCCGACCTGACCGAGCACCTGGGCGGTGCCGAGATCCTGGCCCGCGGCCCCAAGAGCGTCGGTGCGCTGCGCAGGTTCGGTCTGCGCGAGCTGTGGTCGCCGGAGTCGGAGGAGTTCGAGGACGTCCTCGCCCACCTGCGCGGCCGCGACCTGTCCGGCCTGCGGATCGTCGTCCAGGAGCACGGTCAGTCGCTGTCCATGGCCGCCCACGCACTGCGGCGCCTCGGCGCCGAGGTCACCACGGTCGCCGTCTACCGGGTCGAGGGTGCCGCCGATCCCGAGCCGATGTTCGGGCTGATCGAGGACATCGCCGAGCGCCGGGTCGACGCGGTCACCTTCACCGCGGCCCCCGCGATCGCCGCGATGATGGAGGCCGCGGTCTCGACCGGGCACCGCGACGAGGTCGTCAGCGCGTTCCAGGCCGACGTGATCGCCGCCTGCGTGGGGCCGGTCACGGCCGCCGCCTTCGAGATGTGGGGCGTGCCGTCGATCTACCCCGAGCGCTCCCGTCTCGCCGCGATGGTCAAGCAGCTCGAGGTCGAGCTGCCTTCGCGCGCCGGCGGCACCAGCCTCGACGTCGCCGGCCACACGCTGCTCCTGCACGGCGACACCGTGCTCCTCGACGGGGTCGAGGTGAAGCTCTCGCCCGCGCCGTACGCCGTCCTCCAGGCGCTGCTCGTCAACCCCGGCACCGTCGTCTCCCGCCGTGACCTGCTGGCCGCGCTGCCCTCGGGCACCGCCGGCTCCGAGCACGCCGTCGAGATGGCGGTCGCCCGGCTGCGCGCCGCGCTCGGCACCCGCTGCGTCCAGACCGTCGTGAAGCGCGGCTACCGCCTGGCGGTCGCCCCGTGACGCCGCACCTGGTCACCGTCGCCCACGGCACCCGCACCGCCGCCGGCAACGAGGTCGCCCGCGCCCTGACCTCTGCCGCCGCCGAACGTCTCGGATGGGCCGCGACGACGTCGTACGTCGAGCTGTGCGCGCCGCTGCTCGCCGACGTCGTCGCGGTCGTCGACATCCCGGCCGTGGCGGTGCCGCTGCTGCTGTCGACCGGCTACCACCTGCGCCAGGACCTGCCGGCCGTGCTCGCCGACGTCGACCGGGAGGTCCGACTCGGGCGCTCTCTCGGCCCCGACCGGCTGCTCGCCGCCGCCCAGGTCGACCGTCTCCGCGCCGCCGGAGCCACCCCCGGCCAGCCCGTCGTCCTGGTCGCCGCGGGCTCCACCGACCCCGCCGCGTCCGCCGACCTCGACGCCGCCACCCACCTGCTCGCCCACGCCTGGGGCGCGCCGGTCCGCCTCGCCACGCTCTCCGGACGCGGCCCCCGGCCCGACGAGGTCGTGTGCCCGGGGGACGCCGTGTCGCCGTACCTCCTCGCCACGGGGCACTTCCACCGCAAGGCCCGCCGTGACGCCCTCGCCGCCGGTGCGGGTGTCGTCGCCGATGTGATCGGGCCGCACCCGCTGGTCGTCGACCTGCTCGTCGAGCGGGCGCTCGCACTGGCGCCGCTGGAGGGCCGGGTCTCCGCCTGAGTCGGATCAGTCGTCGAACGTGAGCCGGACCACCGTGCGCTGACGCTCGCCCGCGGCACTCACCGTGATGCCGGCTGCATCGAGCGGCGCCAGGTCGGCACGGGACAGCTGGCCCGCGGCGAGCTGCTCGACCCAGTCACCGCGGTCGAAGTCGATGTAGGTGATGGTCAGCGCATCCCCGGCGTCAGGCACGACCTTCGCGAACCGGTCGCTGCCGCTCAGCGCCCCCTTCGCCTTCGCGACCTCCTCGACGAAGGCCCGGTCGGCGCCGATGACCACGGCGTCGCCGGACCGCGCGGACGGGAGCGGGTCCTTGCCGCCCAGGGCGGTGCGGACCTTCGACAGCGCGGCCTCGACCTTCGCCGCGTCGCCGGTGATCCGGACCGCGACGGGGAAGTCGTCGCTGGTGCCCTCGAAGTCGAAGGCGTCCTCGAAGCCGGGCCCGGCGATCACGGCGAGGCCGTCGCCGCCGAGGTCCTCCAGCTCCTTCGCGGTCAGGCCGGTGGACTTCTCGAAGTCGGCCAGCAGCTGCTTCGGCTCCGCGCCGAAGGACAGGGGGCCGTGGGTGATCGCCCGCTCCGCCCAGCCGTCGCTGAAGCCACCGCCGAAGGCGAGGGCGGCGGTGTCCGGCAGGGCCGAGATCCCAGCCAGGGCATCGTTGCCGTCGTACCGCTCCGGGTCGCCGGAGACGATCGGGTCGGCCACGACCTCCAGCTCCAGGGCGCCGTCGTCGAAGCGCGCGACACCGCCGAGGCCGGTGAAGTCCTCCAACCGGCGCCGTACGTCGTCCGGGATCGGGACGGAGAAGTCGCCCATCATCTCGTCCTCGTCGATCTCGGGCAGCCCGTCCTCGGACATCACACCGCCTGTCCCCGACTGGTCGGCGTACAGCTCGTCCATCTCCTTCATGAGCTGGTCCTGCTCGGCGGGGGAGAGCTCGTCGAACCGGTCCATCCGCTTCCACAGCCGCCGTTCCTCGGGCGACATCTCCGCCATGAAGTCATCCTCGGCCCCAGCCCCGTAGCTGTGGATGGTCGAGAGGCTGAGCAACGTGTCCACCGGGTCCACCGAGAGGCCGGACGGCGAGCTGATGAGCATGGAGAGGTACGGGTGGTCCTCGACCGCGTCGAGCAGTGCCTGTCCTGCCTCGGGGGCGGCGTAGAGCGTGACGACGCCGGCATCGCCGGCAGCCGAGGTCAGCTCCTGGAAGTCGGCGTCCTCGCCGAGCTGGGTGCGACGGCCGTCCGCGACCACCTTCCGGGCGACCTCGTCGGTGCGCGCGAGCACCGCCCAGCCGTCGCCGAGCGTGTACCCGACCTCGTCCCCACAGCTCGCCAGCAGGTCGTCGAGTCCGGCCCGCGCCGCGTCCGGGTCACTGACCTGGACCACCGCGACCACCTCCGGCTCCGGGCCGGCCGACGGCACCACCGCCAGCCCGGCGCGGTCGCCCACCCAGGCCGCCAGGTCGTCGTACCCGATGTGGCAGCCCCTCTCGGCGGTCACCTGGTCGAGCAGCGAGCGCCGCAGGTCGTCCTGGTCGGTGATGCCGAGGTGCTCGGCCAGGCGGGGGAACCTCTTCAGCGCCTGGTAGGCCTCGATCTTCTGGCCACCCGGCGGGTCGAGGTCGATGCCGACGTACGCGAGCGTGTCGCCCGGCAGCGCCTGCGCGGCCTGCGGTCCCTGGGCCATCCAGCCCTGCCAGGCCCACCCGCCCGCTCCGATCGCCGCTACTGCCCCAACGACGCCGGCGATCGCGGCCGCGCGGCGCTTCCGGCCGTTGCTGGTCGGGCTCGACGGGCTGGGTGGCCTGGATGGGGAGAGCTCGGTCATGGGAGGACCGTAAGCGGCCGCGCGGAGTTCCGAGGAGGGTTCTACGGAAGTCGGGACCCGGTCGGCTACGGTCGAGGCATGTCAGAGACCTGGGAAGGTGTTGTGGTCAAGAAGTCCCGCGGCCTGTACGACGGCGCGAACATGTACCGCCGCCTGAAGGTCCGCACCACCGGTGGATCGATCGTGAAGGCCCGGGTCGACCGCCGGCTCTGGGAGGCCGTCGCCGTCGGTGACGCCGTACGCCGGGCCGAGGACGGGTCGATCAGCCGACGGGACTGACCGTCCCGACGAAGCGGACCAGGCCGGCGAGCTCGGGGACCTCGCCCGCCTCGTCCAGCGTGGTGCGCAGGACCTCGTCGTGCACGGGGCGCGCCTTCTTCAGCAGCGCCCGGCCGGCGGGCGTGAGCTCGGTGTAGATCCCGCGCCGGTCGTCGGCGCAGAGGATCCGCGTGAGCAGGCCGCGGTTCTCGAGGCGCGTCACCAGCCGGGTCGTGGCGGACGCGGACAACGCGGCCGCGCGGGCCAGCTGCTGCATCCGCATGTGCCAGCCGTCCTGGCGGCTCAGCGCGTCGAGCACGGTGAACTCGACGACCGAGAGGTCGTGGTCGCGCTGCAGCGCCTTCTCCAGGGCGGCCTCGATCAGCCCGTGCAGCGCGGCGAGCGTGCGCCAGCCCTGGGTGCGGATCTCGACGGCGTCGTCGGCGATGCCCATGGTGTTCCTCCTGTCGACACCGCCAGCATACCTGAGTTGCGCGGATAGTGCGCGTGTGCAACTATCAATACGACGCGTGTGCAACTAATGCACACGCCGACTATCGTCACACGCACCCAGGAAGACACATGCCTGTCGCACTTCTCGCCCTCGCCATCGGCGGGTTCGGTATCGGCCTCACCGAGTTCGTGATCATGGGCCTGCTGCCCGAGGTCGCGGACGACTTCGCCGTCTCCGAGACCACCGCCGGCTACCTCATCTCCGGCTACGCCCTCAGCGTCGCCGTCGGCGCCATCGCGCTGACCCTCGCCCTCACCCGGGTGCCGCGCAAGACCGCCCTGCTCGGCCTGATGGTCCTGTTCATCCTCGGCAACCTGATCTCCGCCGTCGCTCCGTCGTACGGCGTGATGATGACCGGCCGCGTCGTCGCGGCCCTGTGCCACGGCGCCTTCTTCGGCATCGGCTCGGTCGTGGCCGCCGGGCTCGTCGCCGCCGACCGCAGGGCGAGCGCGATCGCGTTCATGTTCGGCGGGCTCACCCTCGCCAACGTCCTCGGCGTCCCGCTCGGCACCTTCCTCGGCCAGGCCGCCGGCTGGCGCTCCACCTTCTGGGCGATCACCGTCATCGGCGTCCTCGCGTTCATCGGCATCGCCGCCCTGGTCCCCGCCGCCCGCGGGACCGACGCCGCCCGGATGTCCGGCACGACGAGCGCCCGCACCGAGCTGGCCGCCTTCCGCAGCCCCCAGGTGTGGTTGTCGATCGCGGTCACCGTCCTCGGGTACGGCGGCATGTTCGGCGGCTTCACCTACATCGCGTTCACCCTCACCGAGGTGACCGGCTTCGCCGCCGGCGCGGTGCCGTGGCTGCTCGTCCTGTTCGGCGTCGGCCTGTTCGTCGGCAACGTGGCGGGCGGCCGTGCCGCCGACCGCAACCTGGTCCGCACTCTGCTGGTCGTGCTCGCCGCGCTCACCGTCGTGCTCGCCGCCTTCGCGCTCACCGCCGGCAGCAAGCCGCTGACGATCGTCGCGCTGCTGCTCATGGGCGGCGTCGGGTTCGCCACCGTCCCCGGCCTGCAGATGCGCGTGATGCACTACGCCAGCAGCGCGCCCACCCTCGCCTCCGGCGCCAACATCGCCGCCTTCAACGTCGGCAACGCCCTCGGTGCCTGGCTCGGTGGGGTCACCCTCGCCGCCGGCCTCGGCTACACCTCGCCGCTGTGGGCCGGCGCCGCCATCACCGTGGTCGGCCTGGTCGTGCTCGCGGTCGCCGCGAAGGCGCCCGGCGGCGAGCTCCACCCGGCTGTCGCCGTACCGACCCCGGCTGCTGTCGCGGCTTGAGATCCCCACCACCCGAGGAGAGACCATGTCCATCCCCACCATCACCCTCAACAACGGCGTCGTCATGCCCCAGGCGGCTTCGGTGTCTTCCAGGTGCCGAACGACGAGACCGAGGCTGCCGTGAGCAGCGCCCTCGAGGCCGGGTACCGCAGCATCGACACCGCCTCGATCTACGGCAACGAGGACCCGCTCAAACCGTTCGATCGAACGGTTTGAGCGGGACCGGGCGCCGAAATGTCCCCCAAACCGTTCGATCGAACGGATTGGGGGACTAGCGACCGAGCGACTCCGGTGTGTGCAGCCGGACGAGGAACCGGCGGGCGTGCGCCGGCTCCCGGTCGGCGGTCGCCAGCGAGACGCTCACCATCACGAGCACCGCGACCGGCACACTCCACGCGGCGGGCTGGGCCAGCAGGGCGCCGGTCCAGCCGCCGGGGGCGTAGCCGGCGAGGGTAGCGATCGCCGCGCCGCCGGCGCCGAGGCCGCCCGCCGCGAGTCCCGCGAGCGCCCCGGCGTCGGTCAGCCGCCGCCACCAGATGCCCAGCACCAGCAGCGGGCAGAAGGTCGATGCGGCCACCGCGAACGCCAGGCCCACCGACTGGGCGACGCCGACGTTGCGGACCAGGAGTGCCGCCAGCACGGGCACCACGACGGCCACCATCGCCGCGAGCCGGAACGCTGCGACGCCCCGCTGCTCGTTGACCATGCGACTGGTGACGTCCTGGGTGAGCACGCCGGACACGGCGATCGCCAGGCCCGAGGACGTCGACAGGAAGGCCGCGAACGCGCCCGCCGTGACCAGCCCGGTCAGCACGTCGCCGCCGACGCCGTCGAGCATCGCCCGCGGCAGCTCCAGCACGAGGACGTCCGAGCGGCCCTCGGCGACCAGCCCCTCGCCGTACACATGGCCCAGCCCGGCGTACACCGGGGGCAGGAGGTAGAACAGCCCCAGCAGCGCGAGCACCGCGACCGTCGTACGACGCGCGGCCCGGCCGTCGGGGTTCGTGTAGAACCGCACGACCACGTGGGGCAGGCCCATGGTGCCGAGGAAGAGCCCGGCGATGAGGGAGTACGTCGTGTAGAGGCCGACCCCACCGTCGCCCGCGACCGGGTTCGACCAGTCACCGCCACCGCCACCGCCACCGACGCCGGCGGGACGGCCGTCGCCCCACCAGACCGCGACCAGCACGGCGGCGGGGACGAGGAGCGCGGTGAGCTTGAGCCAGTACTGGAAGGCCTGGACGAAGGTCACCGACCGCATCCCGCCCGACGTCACGTTGGCCAGCACGATCCCGGCGACGACGAGGGACCCCGCCCACTCGGGGGCGCCGATCGCCGAGCGCAGCGTGATGCCCGCACCCTCGAACTGGGGGATCATGTAGAGCCAGCCGATGCCGACGACGAGCAGCGAGCAGGCGGCCCGCACGGTGCGCGATCCCAGCCGGGCCTCGGCGAAGTCGGGCAGCGTGTAGGCGCCGGATCGCCGCAGCGGCGCGGCGACCAGGACGAGCAGCACGAGGTAGCCGGCGGTCCAGCCGACGGGGTACCAGAGCATGTCGGCGCCGCCCACGAGCAGCAGCCCGGCGATGCCGAGGAAGGACGCGGCGGAGAGGTACTCGCCGCCGATCGCGCTCGCGTTCAGGCCGGGCCGCACGGTGCGGGAGGCGACGAAGAAGTCGCTGGTGGTGCGGGAGAAGCGCAGGCCCCAGGTGCCGATCGCCAGGGTCGCCAGGGTGACCAGCACGACCGCGACCAGCCCGGGTACGTCGGCGCGCTCCATCAGGTGCCGTCCTCGTCCGGGTCCGGGTCGCTCACCAGGTCGGCGAAGACCCGCTCGTTGCGCTCCGCGCTGCGCACGTAGCGCCAGGCGAGCAGCAGCAGGAACGGGTGCACGAGCACGCCGAGCAGCAGCCAGGGCAGCGGGATCCCGAGCAGCTCGATGCCGGAGAGGGACGGCCACAGGTGGAACGCGAGCGGCAGCACGCCGAGGCTCACCCCGAGCAGCAGGAGCAGCCGCACGGCCAGGCCGACCTGGGCGCGCAGCAGGGAGCGGAGGTAGACGTCACCGAGCGCGGTCTGCTCGTGCACGTCCCCGAGCCGGCTCGCCGCCCGCCCGGCCGGTGTGTGCCGCGGTGGGCCGGTGACCCGCACCCGCTCATTCACGGTGGCCGCTCATCTCAGCCTCCCGCGCGGGCCCGGCGGACCAGGACGTCGCGCAGTGCCCGGGTGTGGCGCCGGCTGACGGGGAGCTCGGTGCCGCCGTCCGCGCTGCCGACCACGACGGTCGTGCGGCCGGCTTCGCTGCGCACCTCGGTCACGTGCGCGAGCGCGACCAGCAGGGAGCGGTGGATCCGGTGGAACCCGGCCTCGGCCCAGTCCTCCTCGAGCGTCGTGAGCGGCACCCGGACCAGGTAGTTGTCGCCAGCTGCGGTGTGCAGCCGGGCGTAGTCGCCCTGCGCCTCCACGTGGGTGATGTCGCCGCGGTCCACGAACCGGGTGACGCCGCCCCGCTCGACCGCGATCTGGGCGTCCGTCGCCGGCGGGGCCGGGGAGGTGCCGCCGAGGACGCGTCGTACGGCTTCGGCCAGGCGCTCGGGCCGCACCGGCTTGAGGACGTAGTCGACGGCGTGCAGGTCGAAGGCGTCGACCGCGTGCTGCTCGTGGGCGGTCACGAACACCACCGGCGGCGGCTGCTTGAACCGGCCGAGCACCTCCGCCAGCTCGAGCCCGGTCAGGCCGGGCATCTGGATGTCGAGGAAGACGCAGTCGACCTCGCGCTCGCGCAGGATCCGCAGCCCGTCGGTCGCGGACTGGCAGGCGATCACCTCGCCGACCCGGTCGTCGGCGTCGAGGAGGTAGGTCAGCTCGTCGAGCGCCGGGCGCTCGTCGTCGACGACGAGGACGCGCAGGCCGGTCATGGTGCTCATGCCGTGACCCCCGGCGCGAACTTCGGCACCCGCACGATCACCTTGGTCCCGGCCCCCGGAGCGGTCTCCACGACCAGACCGTAGTCGTCGCCGAAGCTCGCGCGCAGCCTCGCGTCCACGTTCCCGAGGCCCACCGAGTCGAGCTCGGTGTCGCCGGCGAGAGCGCGGCGTACCTTCTCCGGGTCCTCGCCGACCCCGTTGTCCTCGACCTCGAGCACCGCCTCGTGCCCGCGGTCGTGGGCCACGATCGACAGGTGCCCGGTCTGGTCGACGCTCTCGAGGCCGTGGCGCACGGCGTTCTCGACGAGGGGCTGGATGCAGAGGAACGGTACGACGACCGGCAGCACCTCGGGCGCGATGTTGAGCGTCACCTGCAGCCGGTCGCCGAAGCGCGCCTGCTCGAGGAGGAGGTAGCGCTCGATGGAGCGGAGCTCCTCGGCCAGGGTCGTGTACTCGCCATGGCGACGGAACGAGTAGCGCGTGAAGTCGGCGAACTCCAGCAACAGCTCGCGGGCCCGGTCGGGGTCGGTGCGCACGAAGCTCGCGATCGCGTTGAGCGAGTTGTAGACGAAGTGCGGGCTGATCTGGGCGCGTAGCGCGCGGACCTCGGCCTCGATCAGCCGGTTGCGGTGGGCGTCGAGCTCGGCGAGCTCGAGCTGTCCCGAGACCCACTCGGCGACCTCCTCGGTCGCGCGGACCAGGCCGGCCGTCGGAGTCGGCGCGAACGCCTGCACGGTCCCGAGCACCCGGCCCTCCACCACCAGCGGGCTCACCACGCCGGTGCGGACCGGGCAGCCGCCGACCGAGCAGCCGAGCTGGTCGCGATCGACCGTGCGGGTGCTGCCCTTCTCGATCGCCAGCAGCCCCACGACCGCCGCCTGGTCGAGGTGGTGGTCGCCCACCCCGTCCCACGCGAGGACGGCCTCCGTGTCGGAGATCGCCAGGGCCGGCGTACCGAGCAGCGCCCGCAGGTGCCGGATCGCCCGCTCCGCACTGGCCGTCGTCAGGCCCTCGCGCAGCGCGGGCGAGGCCAGGGAGGCCTGGTGCAGCGCCCGGAACGCCGCCCGGTCGGCATCGCTGCCGAGATGGTCGCGCCGCCAGAATCGTCCGCCCCGCACACCACCATCGTGCCGCACGGGCGCGTTGGTCAGCGGAAGTCGATGAGCAGCATGCCCGAGTCGTCGTCGGCCGGCGGCTCGACGGCCGGGGCCAGGGCGACCGGGACGGTGTCCTCGCCGACGAGCTCCTCCGGTGCAGCCTCGACGGCAGGCTCCGCAGCCGGCGTACCGCTGGCAGGGGTGGGCTCCTGCCGGATCGTCTTGGGCTGGATCCCGACCACCGCGCGGAAGCACTCGGTGACCCAGGGCAGCTGCATGCCGTCCATGCCGCGGCCGAAGTCGTCGTAGAACGCCAGCACCTCGCCGACCTTCGCGTCCTGGCCGGCGCGGTCGAGGGCGGCGATGTCCGGCAGCGAGCGCGCGAGGTCCTGCACCGACGAGCGGTCGATGACCTGCCAGTGCTTGACGGCCGTCTCGTCGGCCGGCCCGAAGTACGGCGACGAGTCGATCGCCTCGCCCACCCCCGCGCCGGTCGCGTGGTGCCCGATCAGGTTGCCGAGCCGCTTGACCCACGGGATCCGCTCGTCGCGGACATTGCGCACGACCGCGAACGTGCCGCCGCGCTTGAGCACGCGCGCGATCTCCGGCAGCGCCTTGTCGGCGTCGAACCAGGCGTCGGCGTCCGCCGCGATCACCAGGTCGTACGTCGCGTCCGCCGCCGGGATGTCCTCGGCCGAGGTCTGCGAGACGCGCAGCTCGGGCAGCCGGGTCCCGAGCCGGTCGAGCATCCGCGGGTCCGGGTCGGTCGCGTGCACGTCGTGGCCGAGCGCGACGAGGTGCTCGGTGAGCTTCCCCGTCCCGGCACCCAGCTCCAGCACCGACAGCGGCTGCTCGCCGGCCAGCCACGCCACCGCCGCGCGCGGGTAGCCGGGGCGGCCGCGGTCGTAGGCCTCGGCCACACTGCCGAAGCAGAGGCCCGGTGCGTCGGGGGTGGAGTCGGTAGCCATCGGGGCGAGCGTACGGCCGTCGGGGCTCCGCATGGCGGAGGCACGCTGCTGCTCGCCCTGGTGGCGGACAGCGCGTGGCGAAGCAGTCGCCGAGGTCGAGCTCGGCCCTGGGAAGACGTCGATGAGCCGGTCGAGGTCATTCGTCGCTCGGCGTCAGCCGCTCTTAGGCTGCCCCGGTGACCACCGACCCCCACGCCTGGCTGATCTCCCTCGAAGGCGTCCCGTCCGGCTTCGCCGGCGCCCGCGACGGCATCGACGTGGTGCTGCGTGACCGCGGCCTGCGCCGGACCAGCCCCGAGCTGACCGCAGAGTCGCTGCTGCGCGGCGCGCACGCCAGTGCCGTCCTCGAGGGCTCGGGCTCGACGCTGGCCGAGGTGCGCGCCGGTGCGGGCGACGAGATCGCCGCGGACGCCGTACGCCTGGCCACCGAGCTGCTCTCCCTCGTCCCCGTCCTGCGTCGCCAGCCGCTGCAGGCGCTGGCCCGGATGCACACCGTCGCGGCCCGCGGCACCCTGCCCGACGAGCTGCTCGGGCGCCCGCGCGACGGGGAGTCCGCCTCGCGGCTGCGTGGCATCGCCGAGCTGATCACCGCCCCGACCGAGGCGCCGGCACTCGCCGTCGCGGCGGTCGTCCACGCCGAGCTGGTCACCGCCGCGCCGTTCGGCTCCCACAACGGGATCGTGGCGCGCGCGACCGAGCGGCTCGTCGCGGCCGCCCGCGGAGTCGACGAGAAGTCGCTCGTCGTCCCCGAGGCCGCGCACCTCGCCCTGCGTCCCGAGTACGAGTCCAACCTGCGCGGCTGGGCCAGCGGCGGCCAGGCCGGCATGCACTCCTGGCTGCTGTACGCCGTCGAGGCCTGGTCGGCCGCCGCCGAGGCCAGCCCGCTGGTGCGCGACGCGGAGTAGCCCAAAAGCAGGTGGCACCCGAGCCATCGAGTGTCTCGGGTGCCACCGCTGACACGTGAACCTTGGTTACCAGGCGTGCACCATCAACAACTGCCCCGGAAGTCTTCCGGATGCAAGCGCCCAATTCAGAAGGGTAGATCGCCGCGTGGGTACCTGGATCACGTGTTGCTCTTGAGTTCTTGGTGTCCTTTGTACGCCGCTGCCGGGACACCTTCAAGGGTTGTCTTTTGGCCGGGGACGGGGAACGCTGGCCGGTTGGGGGCAGGCCCCGGTCCAGCGGCGGTCAGGCGCTGAGCGTGCGGCGCCGGGTGCCGATCCACACCGCCGCACCGACCGCGACAACACCGCCGACCGCGAGCGCCGCCAGCGTCGGCTTCGGTGGCGGCAGGTGCAGCCGCGACTGCAGCGCGACCGGGCGCGTGAAGACGAGGACCGGCCAGCCGCGGGACGCCGCGATCTTGCGCAGCTCCTTGTCCGGGTTGACGGCGTGCGGGTGCCCGACCGCCTCCAGCATGGGTACGTCGGTCACCGAGTCGGAGTAGCCGTAGCTGTTCTCCAGGTCGTACCCGACGCTCTGCGCCAGGTCCCGGATCGCGTTCGCCTTCTCCTCCGCGTACGCGTAGTACTCGATCTCGCCCGTGTAGCGCCCGTCCTCGACCTTGAGCCGGGTCGCGACGACGCGGTCCGCGTTGAGGAGCGCGCCGATCGGCTCGACGACCTCGCTGCCGGACGTCGAGACGATGACCACGTCCCGGCCCGCGGCGTGGTGCTCGTCGATGAGCCGGACCGCTTCGTCGTACACGAGGGGGTCGACGATGTTGTGCAGCGTGTCCGCCACGATCTCTCGGACCGTCGCCACGTCCCAGCCGGCCGTCAGCTGCGACATGAACTGCCGCATCTTCTCGACCTGGTCGTGGTCGGCTCCGCCGACCATGAAGACGAACTGGGCGTACGCCGAGCGCAGCACGGCCCGGCGTGAGATGAGCCCGCCGGCCTGGAACGGCTTGCTGAAGGCCAGCACGCTCGACTTGGCGATGATCGTCTTGTCGAGGTCGAAGAACGCGGCGGTGGGCGGCGTACCCGCGGAGGCCATGGCTCCATCGTAGGGAAACGCTGGTCCCGCCTGTTGCAGATGCGACCGCTCGGTGTCCACAACCGCCGTCGGCCAGGGCGTCCTCCACAGCCGGGTGCGGCGCCCGCATGGTCGTGTCGGACGGCGGCGACAACCTCCCCATGACACGCAACCGACCCTTCCCGTCCCCGCACGCCCGCCCCGCGGACGTGCCTCCCCTGGTGGTGACCGCCGATGACGACCTGCTGGCCGAGCTGCTGCCGCTCGCCGCCGCGGCCGACGTGGCCCCGACGATCGCGCGCGACCCGCTGACCGCCCTGGTCACGTGGAGCCGGGCGCCGGTCGTCCTCGTCGGCGCCGACCTCGCGACCGCGATGGTCCGGGCCGCCCCCGAGCCCCGTGCGCGCAGCTATGTCGTCAGCGGACCGCGCCCGCCCGACGAGCTGTTCCGCACGACCCTGGACCTCGGCGCCGAGAACGTCCTCGAGCTGCCCGCGTGCACGGGCTGGCTGGTGGAGCTGCTCGCCGACCTCACCGAGCACCAGCCCGACCGCGCCCGGGTGATCGGGGTGATCGGTGGCACCGGCGGCGCCGGGACGACCACCTTCGCCTGCGCCCTCGGCCAGTGGGCCGCCCGCTCCGGCGACGCGGTCGTCATCGACTGCGACCCGCAGGGCCCTGGGTTGGACCGGATGCTCGGCCTGGAGCGCAGCGACGGCTTCCGCTGGGACGCGCTGTGCCAGACCACCGGACGGCTCTCCGCCCGCTCGTTGCGGGAGGCGCTGCCGCGGCGGGGGAGCCTGGGCGTGCTCTCCTGGTACGTCGACGGGCGCGCCCAGAGCCTGCAGGCGTTCGCCGTGCGGGAGGCCCTGTCCGCCGCGCGCCGCGGGCACCGGGTGGTCGTCGTCGACCTGCCGCGCTCGCCCGACCCGTTGGTCGACGAGGTCGCCGCGCGTTGCGACGAGCTGCTCGTGGTCACGCACGGCAGCGTCGTCGGGGTGGCGGGTGCCGCCCGGATGCGGGCCCGGTTCGCCGGGCACTCCGCACCCGGGGTGGTGCTGCGCGGCGACGCCTTCACGGCCGACGAGGTGGCGCGGGCGGTGGGCCTGCCGGTCCGCACCCAGATGCGGGACCAGCGCGGGCTCGCGGAGGCGGTCGACCTGGGCTTCGGGCCGTTGCGCTCGCTGCGGGGACCCCTCGCCCGGGCGGCTGCCAGGATCCTCGACGACCAGGTCGCCGAGGCGGCGGCATGACCCCGGATGCCGGAGTCCCCGCGCTCGTCGAGGAGGTCCGGGCGCACCTGGCCCGCACGCCCGGCGACCTCAGTCCGCACCGGGTGGCCGAGGCCCTGCGCACGGCGGGGCGGCCGGTCGGCGACGCAACGGTGCTCGCGGTCTACGAGGCCCTGCGCCGCGACGTCATCGGCGCCGGTCCGCTCGAGCCCCTGCTCGCGTTGCCCGGCGTCACCGACGTCCTCGTCAACGGACCCGGTCCGGTCCGGATCGACCGCGGCGACGGGGTGGAGGAGACCGACGTCGTGCTGCCGAGCGAGGAGTCCTGTCGCCGACTGGCCCAGCGGCTGGTCGCGAGCGGGGGCCGGCGGCTCGACGACGCCGCGCCGTGGGCCGACGTACGGCTGCCCGACGGCACGCGCTGCCACGCCCTGCTCGCGCCCCTCGCCCAGCCGGGGACGGCGATCTCGCTGCGGGTCCCGCGCCGTGGCGGGTTCAGCCTGGCCGCGCTGAGGGAGGCCGGAGCGCTGACCGACGCCGGCCTGGAGCTGGTCGGGCGGGTGGTCGAGGCGCGGCTGGCCTTCCTGGTGACGGGCGGGACGGGCGGCGGCAAGACGACCCTGCTGTCGGCCCTGCTCGCCGCCGTCGACCCCGCCGAGCGGATCGTGGTCGTCGAGGACGCCGCCGAGCTCCGCCCCGAGCACCCCCAGGTGGTCGGGCTCGAGGCGCGTCCGGCCAACCTGGAGGGCGCCGGCGCCGTCGTGCTGCGCGACCTGGTGCGCCAGGCGCTGCGGATGCGGCCGGACCGGCTCGTCGTCGGGGAGGTCCGCGACGCAGCGGTCGTCGACCTCCTCGCCGCGATGAACACGGGCCACGAGGGCGGCTGCGGGACGCTGCACGCCAACTCCGCGGCCGACCTACCCGCCCGCATCGAGGCGCTCGCCCTCGGCGCTGGCCTGGCCCGCGAGGCCGCCCACAGCCAGCTCGTCGCGGGCCTCGACGCCGTCCTCCACGTCCGTCGCGACCGGCACTCCGGCCGCCGACGCCTCAGCGAGGTCGCCGTGGTCGTCGGCGGACCCGACGGACTGGCCCGCACCGAGGTCGCGGTCGCCTTCGACGGCGCCGGGACGCCGACCGCGGGCCCCGGCTCGCAGCGGCTCCTCGCCCTCCTCGACGGGAGGGCGTGATGGGCCTGCTCGTGCTCGCCGCGGCCGTCACGGCGGCGCTGCTGCTCGTCGTACCCGCGCCGCTCCGGCTCCTCGGCGCCGAGCCCGCTCCCGGCCGCGGGTCCAGGTCGCCGGCACTGCTGGTCGGCGCGGCCGCCGGGCTGGTGGCCCTGCTGGCCCACGGATCGGTTCCGGGCCTGGTGCTCCCGTTGCTGGGGCTCGCGCTCGCCACCGCGGTCGTGCGGGCGTTCGCGGCCCGGCGCCGGGACCGGGCCGCGAGCGACGTACGCCGCCGCGTCGTCGACCTCTGCGACGGGCTGGGCGCCGAGCTCGCTGCGGGGCAGACGCCCGTCGCCGCGCTCGACCGCGCGGCCGTCGAGTGGCCGCTGGTCGCCCCCATTGCCCGGGCGGCGCGGACCGGCGGGGACGTCGTGGCGGCCTTCCGCTCGCTGGCGACGACGCCGGGTGGCGAGGCGCTGCGGGTGGTCGGCGGCGCGTGGCACGTGTCCCACCGCACCGGCCACGGCCTCGCCGACACCCTCGGACGAGTGGCTGCAGACCTGCGGGCGGGGGAGCGTACCCGCCGGGTCGTGGGCGGCGAGCTCGCGTCGGCGCGGGCGACCGCTCGGCTGCTCGCCGCCCTGCCCGTGCTCGCCCTGCTGATGGGGTCCGGAGCCGGTGCCGACCCGCTGCGGTTCCTGCTCGGCCAACCCGTCGGCCTCGCCTGCCTCGCCGGCGGACTGGCCGCCGGGTACGCCGGACTCGTCTGGATCGAGGCCCTCGCCCGGGACGTCGAGCGCCATGGCTGAGGCCGTCCTGGTCGGCCTGCTCGTCGGGCTGGGCGTGCTCCTCGGCCCGGGCAGGTCCCGGCCGGCCGGAGCCTCGGCTGGAGCCCCGGACGCGTCTGTCGCGGGCCGGGACGGTGGCGAGGGGCTGCTGCGTCGCGGCCGGATCCTCTGGGCGCTCCTGGCGGGCGGCGGTGCGGCGGTCGTCCTCGGTGGCCCGCTGGCCCTGCCGGCCGGCATCGTCGCCGGTGTCGTCGTCGCGATGACCGCGGGCCGGCTCGAGCCGCGTACGGTCCGCCGGCGCCGCGAGGAGGTGCGCCGCGACCTCCCGCACGTCGTCACCCTCCTCGCGGCGGCGCTGCGCTCGGGCCAGGCTCCCGTCGAGGCGATCGAGCTGGTCTGCCGTGCGCTGCCCGGCGCGGCGTCCGAGCGTCTCGCTCCTGTCGCGGCGCGGTTGCGGCTCGGCGGTGACGCCGAGGCGATCTGGGGCCGTCTGGCCGACGACCCCGATCTCGCCCCGCTGGGCCGGGCGCTCGGCCGCGCCCACCGGACCGGGTCCCCGGTGGTCGCCGCGGTCGAGGGACTTGCCGCAGAGCTCGGTGTCCGGGCCCGGGCCGAGGTGGAGGACCGGGCCCGGGCGGTCGGCGTGCGTGCCGCCGTACCCCTCGGCGTGTGCCTGCTGCCGTCGTTCCTGCTCCTGGGCATCGTCCCGCTGGCCGTGTCGCTGGCGGCGGGCATCGTGCGATGAGCCTTGCTCAACCGCCTCATCCGTGCTGTCGGGAGCCATCGGCCGTCCCCAGGCCGGTCACCGGCCGGGCCCTGTCCACAGGCCGGAGCGGGACGGACCGCCAGGGCCGGCCGGGGCGCGCAGTCTCGGATCCGACAGTCGCACCGGGCGGCTGCTGACGAACGGAGAGAACCTTGGCACCACGCACCTCGCGCCGCGCCCCGAGCTCGACCTCGCGTCCCTCGGAGCGCGGGGTCACCACCGCGGAGTACGCCGTCGCGACCGCCGCCGGCGCCGGCTTCGCCGGCCTGCTCTACAAGCTGCTCAGCGGCGGCTTCGGCGACAAGCTCATCAAGACGCTGTTCGACCATGTCCTCAACCTGCTCGGGCTCGGCTGACCGCCGCACCCGCACCCGGGCGGGCGAGCGGGGTGTGGTGACCGCCGAGCTCGCCCTCGCCCTGCCGGTCCTGCTCGCCGTGACCGCGGGCCTGGTGTGGCTGCTCGCGGTTGCCGTCGCCCAGGTCCGCACGGTCGACGCCGCCCGGGAGGCGGCCCGCGCCCTGGCCCGCGGCGACGACGCCGGCGAGGCCGTGGCACTGGGCGAGCAGGTGGCACCCGACGGGGTCCGGCTGTCGGTCTCCCGGTCCGGCGACCGGGTCGTGGTCCGGGCCCGGGGCCGGATCTCGGGTCCGGGCGGGCTGTTCGACGCGATCCCGGGCGCGAGCGTCCACGCGGAGGCGGTCGCGATCACCGAGGGCGGCCAGGAAGGAGGAGGTCCGTGAGCCACCGCGGTGCCGCGACGGTGCTGGCCGCGGCGATGGCGGGCGTGCTCCTGCTCGTCGGGGCGGCGACGGGCGTCGTCGGCGCGATCGTGGTCGGCCACCGGCGGGCACAGGCCGCGGCCGACCTGGCCGCCCTCGCCGGCGCCACCGCACTGGGGCACTCGGGACGCGATCCGTGCTCGGCCGCCGCGGAGGTCGCCGAGGCCAACGGCGCCCTGATGGAGACGTGCCAGGTCGACGGCGCCGACGTCCTCGTCGAGGTGCGGGTCGATGGTCCCCGATGGCTCGGCCAGGACCGTGACCTGCGCGCGGCCGCGCGGGCCGGGCCCGACGGAGAGGAGCCGCCGCCGGCGTGAATCGAGGCTGAAGGGCGCGGTCAGCCCTCGTCGTCGGCGAGCTCGTTGCGCCGACGCTCTAGCTCGACCTGGTCGAGCTTGTCGGACAGCTCGGTGAGCCGCTTCTGTTCCTTGCGACGCCTCCAGCCCTGCTTGGCGCCTGCCTTCATCATCCACAGGCCGGCCACGACGAGGAGGGTGGAGACGGCGCCCCACAGCACGAGGGTCCCGGGTGCGACGTCCCAGTTCATGATCTCGGCGGACCGGTGCTTGTAGTCGATGCTGGCGCCGAAGAAGCTGAGCACCAGCCCGATGACACCGACGACCAGGATGACCAGTCCGAGAAGCAGCATGGCGGCAGGATAGTCCGGAGGAGTCGAGGGCGGACGTCGGCGCGCTGCCGGGCGGTCGCCCGAAGACGGCCGCCCGGCAGGTGTCGGTCGGCGTCAGCTCACTCGCTCACGCCGGCGGTGAAGGCGCCGGACCCGGCGTACGCCTTGACGACGAGCCGGTAGGTGCCGGCGCTGTTGTCGTAGCTCAGGGACTCGTCGGGGCCGGAGCCGGTCGAGGAGGCCACGGTGATCCAGTACCCGGAGTAGGACCGCTGGAGGTAGAGGTCGAAGTCCGTTCCGGTCGGGCCGTCGAGGCAGGCCTTCAGCTGGCCGGCGTCGGAGTCGGTGAACGAGGCGAGGTTCTTCGACTGACCGGCGCTGAGGGTGCCGGAGTAGGCCAGTGCTCCGGTGCAGGTGCTGCCCCCGCCCCCGCTGGGGTTGACCGTCCAGGTGAAGGAGGCCGTGCCGGTCTTGCCGGCGGCGTCGGTCACCTTCGCGGTCACCGAGGACGAGCCCGCCGTGGTCGGGGTGCCGCTGATGACGCCGGCCGAGGTCGCGCTGAGCCCTGCAGGGAGACCGGTCACGGTCCAGGTGTACGGCGCCGTGCCACCCGTGGCGCGCAGGGTGAGCTGGGTGATCGCGGTGCCCTGCGTGGCGGTCTGGTTGCCCGGGCTGCTGACGGTGGGGCTGCCCGCGGGCGGCGTCGCCGAGCAGGCCTCCGTGCCGGCCGCCACCGCGATCGCCGAGAACGCGTTCGCGATGCCCTCGCAGATCGACGGGTCGTTCGGGTAGAGGTCCTTGGCCGACTTGATGGCGCCGTTGCGGGCGTCGGCGTACCTGCTGTTGGAGGTCAGGTAGACGCTCAGCGTGCGGTACCAGATCTTCTCGGCCGCGTCCCGGCCCACGCCGGTGACGGTCGAGTTGTTGCAGGTCGGGCTGTTGTAGGACACCCCGTTGATGGTCTTGGCTCCCGATCCCTCCGAGGCCAGGTAGAACCAGTGGTTGAGCGGACCCGAGGAGTAGTGCGGGTCGAGGTTGCCCAGGGTGGAGGACCAGCAGTCGCGCGACTGGCCGTCCTTGGACGGCTTGTCCATGTACCGCAGCGGGGTGCCGTTGCCGCGCAGGTCGAGCTCCTCGCCGATCAGGTAGTCGGCGACGTCGTTGCTGTTGTTGGTGTGCCACTCGACGGCGGTTCCGAAGATGTCGGAGGTGGCCTCGTTCAGGCCACCGGCGTCGCCGGAGTAGACCAGTCCGGCGGTGTTCTCGGTGACGCCGTGGGACATCTCGTGGCCGGCGACGTCGAGCTCGACCAGCGGCGCCGCGTTGCCGGCACCGTCGCCGTACGACATCTGCTCGCCGTCCCAGAAGGCGTTCTGCATCGCGTTCGCGAAGTGCACCCGCGAGCGGGCGCCGCGGCCGTCGCCCCAGATGCCCGCCCGGCCCTGCACGTCGTTGTAGTAGTCGAAGGTCATCTCGGCGCCGTACTGCGCGTCGACCGCCGCCGAGGCCCGGTCGCTGGAGCTGCCGTTGCCCCAGATGTCGTCCGCGTCGACGAACACGTCGCCGGCTGGTCCCTGCCCGGTGTTGGGGTCGCCCTGGTTGTGTACGTCGGTGGCGTAGTTGCCGTGCTCGTCGCGGATCTCGTAGCCGCCGCCGGTGTGGGCCTGCGTGCCGATGTCGACCGTCCCGACGTAGATGCCGTGGCCCTCCCCGGTCTGGATCTCGTCGTAGGACGTCAGCACCTTGCCCGAGTCGCCGTCGACGATCGTGTGCAGGCGAGAGGGCACGCCGTCGCCGCGCACGCCCTCGGTCAGCACGTCGTAGGCCAGCGTCCGCTCGCCGCGCACGGCGTAGACCACGACATCGCTGCTCTGGTCGTCCTTGGTCGCGTTCTGCGCCGCGAAGGCCTTGTTGGCCTTGGTGGTGGCCTTCTTGCGCGCGATGCCCGGTGTGATCGAGGGGACGGCGACCTTCTTGGCGTTCCAGGTCACCCCGACCTGCTTGCCGGAGGCGTTGAAGTGGACCACGAGGTCGCCGCCGAGGACCGGCAGTCCGCGGAAGGTGCGCTCGTACCTGACGTGCTTCGCGCCGGAGGGATCGCGGACGACGTCCTTGACGATCAGCTTCTGCTGACCGCCCAGGCCGATGGCCGACCGGACCGCACCGGCCTGCTTGCGCGCCTGCTTCAGGTCGCGGTCGCGGTTGCCTGCGGCCGCCGACGGTGTGGCCGACGGTGTGGCCGCCGACGGCGAGGCTGCCGTGGTGTGGGCAGTGGCGGCCGATGCGTCGGAGATCGCCGCGGCGAGTCCTGACGTGGCCAGCACCGCGGCGGCGAGACCGCCGATGACGTGTCGATTCATGCTGTGTGCTCCCGAGTTCGACAGACCCTGACCGGGTCCCGATCCCCTCCCGGACGAGAGGGACGGTGAGCAGATTCACAGCGTCCGAGAACGACGGTCAATCACTTCGCGGTGGCCGGAAACGGGCGCTGTCCGGAACTGGACAGGCGACCGGGCCGATCGCAGCCGGGCCGATCAGAGCCAGCCGTTGCGTGCGGCCTGCACCCCGAGCTGGAACCGGCTGGCCGCGCCGAGCACCTCCTGCAGGTGGGCCAGGCGCCGGCGTACGGTGCGGTCGCTGACGCCGAGCTCACGAGCGATCGCATCGTCGGTCAGGCCCGCGGCCAGCAGGGTCAGCAGGGAGCGGTAGGCCTCGACCGGTTCCTCGGTGTCGAGGCCGTGGGGGTGGACGGTCAGCGGCGACGACTGGCGCCAGTAGGACCAGAAGATCGACGACAGCACCTCCAGCAGGCTGGACGGGTGGACGACGAGCATGTCGCGCCGCCGGTCGCCCAGCCGTGGCAGGGTGACCAGCCCCAGGTGGTCGTCGGCGATCGTCAGGTTGACCGGGACCTCCGGGAACAGCCGCGCCTCCTCACCGGCATCGATGCACGAGCGGACCACGCTGATCGCGACCGGGTGCTGCACGATCGCCGCCCCGTAGACGATCTTGTAGCTGACGCCGCGCGCGATCGACTCGTAGAACCCGGCCATGGCGGTCGGCTCCGGTCGCACGCGCTCGTCGCCCACCGGCCCGATCGAGAGGGCACGAACCTCCCGGGTGGCGCCGGCGATCAACGCGTCCTGGGCGGCGTCGCAGGCCGCGTCCGACTGGAGGACCTGGAGATAGCTGGCGTCGTCGTGGTGTTGCCGCCACAGCTCGGACAGCGTCTGCGCCATCTGGTGGGCGCGGGCCGCCTCGGCGGCGCGCTCGGTCGCCAGCAGGTCGAGCACGGGGTACGGCGGGCGTGCCACCGCGTGGTCCCGGTCCCGCTCGGCGAGGCCGATCAGCTCGAGCTCGTCCAGGGTGACCTCGACCTCGAAGGCCGGGAGTCCGACGCGGGCGCTGAGCGTCTCGACGGTGGTCGGCCCCCCGGCGACCAGGTTGCGGTAGAGGTCTTCTGCCTGCATCGACATGCGGCGAGCGGCAGGCGCAGGCCTGGGCAGGTCAGCGGTCGTCACGAATCGCCCCCGGTGGCAGTCGCAGCGATGATCTGGTCAGCGAGCCACACTACTGATCATCCGGCGTCAGGTCACCGGGTGTCGGCGTCAGGTGCCTCGCGGAGCAGCACGTCGAGCAGGGCGACGGCGCCGGCCTTGTCGAGCGGGTCGTTGCCGTTGCCGCACTTCGGCGACTGGATGCACGACGGGCAGCCGGTGGCGCACTCGCAGGCCGCGATCGTCGCCCGGGTGGCCCGCAGCCAGGCCGCGGCGGTGCGGTACCCGCGCTCGGCGAAGCCCGCCCCACCCGGGTGGCCGTCGTGGACGAACACGGTGAGCACGCCGGTGTCGGGGTGCCGGGCGGTGGACACGCCGCCGATGTCCCAGCGGTCGCAGGTCGCGAACAGGGGAAGCAGGCCGATCGAGCAGTGCTCGGCGGCGTGGGCCGCGCCGGGCAGGTCCGCGGGCACCAGCCCGGCGCCGGTCAGGAGGTCGCGGACGACGTCGTCCGGCACCGTCCACCAGACCGCTGCGGTCGACAGGGTCCGCGCCGGCAGGTCGAGCGGCTTCTCGTCGATCACCTCTCCGGTGCGGGTGCGCCGACGGAGGTACGACGTGACCCGGCTGGTCACCTCGACCGTCCCGAACGAGACCCGGCACGGTCCCCAGTCGGCGTGCTCGCGCTCCGCGACGATCTCGATGTCGGTGACGTCGCGGGCGGTCGTGGTGTGGTCGACGTCGGCACGGCGCAGGGTGGCGACGTGCTCCTCGAGGTCGAGCGACTCGACGAGCCAGGTCTCGCCGCGGTGCAGGTAGACCGCGCCCTCGTGGGCGGTGCTGTGGGCGCGGGCGCCGTCGACGGTGCCGACCACGCGGCCGGTCACCGCCTCGACGAGCTGCACCTGGGCGCCGCCGGTGGATCGGATGTCGGCGAGGTCGGCGGCGCGGGCGCGGTCGGTCCAGTACCAGCCGGCCGCCCGGCGGCGCAGCAGCCCGCGCTCGACGAGCGAGCCGAGCACCTCCCGCATCCGGGGCCCGAACAGCGCCGCGTCCGCGACGGTGACCGGGCTCTCCTGGGCGGCGGCGCACAGGTGCGGCCCCAGGATGTAGGGGTTGTCGGTGTCGAAGACGGTGCCCTCGACCGGCCGGCCGAGCAGCGCCTCGGGGTGGTGGACGAGGTAGGTGTCGAGCGGGTCGTCGCGCGCCACGAACAGCCCGAGCGCCCCGCCGCCGTCTCGTCCCGCGCGGCCGACCTGTTGCCAGAACGCGGCCCGGGTGCCGGGGTACCCGGTCACCACGACCGCGTCGAGGCCGCTGATGTCGATGCCGAGCTCGAGCGCGTTGGTGGCAGCCATGCCGAGCAGCCGCCCGCTGCGCAGGTCCTGCTCGAGGGCGCGGCGCTCCTCGGGCAGGTAGCCGCCGCGGTAGGAGTCGACACGCCCGGCCAGGGACGGATCCACCTCCTCGACCAGCTCGGCCGCCCGGCGGGCCACGGTCTCGACGCCGTGCCGGGAGCGCACGAACGCCAGGGTGCGGACGTCCTCGACCACGAGGTCGGCGAGCAGGTCGGCGGTCTCGGCGGTGGCCGGTCGGCGTACGGGCGCGCCGTTCTCGCCCTGGTACGACGTCAACGGCGGCTCCCACAGCCCGAGGGCCAGGGCACCGCGGGGCGAGCCGTCCTCGGTCACCGCGGTCACGTCGAGCCCGGTCATCCGGCGCGCCGTCACGTCGGGGTCGGCGACCGTGGCGGACGCCAGCACGAACACCGGCGACGCGCCGTGGAGCTCGCAGATCCGCCGGAGCCGGCGCACGACCTGGGCGACGTGGGCGCCGAACACGCCGCGGTAGTGGTGGCACTCGTCGATCACGACGTAGCGCAACGACCGGAAGAACGAGATCCACCGCTCATGGCCGGGCAGCAGGGAGCGGTGCAGCATGTCGGGGTTCGAGAGGACGTACTCCGCGTGGTCGCGGGTCCACTCCCGCTCCTCGGCGGTGCTGTCGCCGTCGTGGGTCGCCACCCTCACGTCGAGCCCGAGGTCGCGGATCGCCGTCCACTGGTCGTGGGCCAGCGCCTTGGTGGGGGCGAGGTAGAGCACCGACGCGCCGCGCTGCCCGCGGGGGCCGCGGGCGGCGCGGATGTCGGAGAGCGCGGGCAGGAGGTACGCCAGCGACTTGCCGGACGCCGTACCGGTCGCCAGGACGACGTGCTCGCCCCGGTGGGCCGCCTCGGCCGCCGCCACCTGGTGCTGCCAGGGACGCCCGACCCCGCGAGCGGCGTACGCCGTGACCACCGCAGGATCGGCCCACGCCGGCCAGTCCGTGAGGGCCGCGGGCCGCGCCGCAACTCGTTGGCGGTGGGTCAGCCGGTCCGCCCGCGAGGGCAGCGCGACCAGCCGGTCGAGCAGGGCCTCGGGGTCGCGTCGCCGGGCCGGGGCGACGTCGAGATCGGGCTGGGCACTCACCCTCCGATTGTCCCCCGGACCCCCGACACGAGCCGAAGGCATACCGACAGGATGTCCGCTCCTTGCGCGTGCGCGCGCTCGGCATGGTTTGATAAGTGCCACCAGACGGAGAACTGCTATCCCGGGGTGAGGGTCGTGAATCTGACACTGTCGACGCGCGAGGTCGGTGGGCGCACCGTCGTTGCCGTGGGTGGCGAGATCGACGTCTACACCGCCCCCAAGCTCCGCGACACCATCACCGAGCTCGTCGCCGGCGGCACGTACGACATCGTCGTCGACATGCAGGCGGTCGAGTTCCTCGACTCCACGGGCCTCGGCGTCCTGGTCGGCGGCCTGAAGAAGGTCCGCGCCCACGACGGCTCCCTCGAGCTGGTCTGCAACGCCGACCGGCTGCTCAAGATCTTCAAGATCACCGGCCTGGCCAAGGTCTTCGTCATCCACGACTCGGCAGACGCCGCTCTCGCCTGAGTCGGGTTTCGGCGCTGGGCTGATGCGCTGCGTGAGCGACTCACGGTGTTTGTTTGGCGCTCGCTTCGCTCGCGCATGTCGCGCCGCCTTCTGACGCCGTTTCTTCCTCCCCCGCGCGCTTCCTCGTTCCTCGGTCGCGCGCTCCTCCGTGCAGAAACGGCGGGCGGCGCGACGGAACCCCCGTCAGCGGCCCGTCGCTCGTAGTCCATCGCTGTGACGCGCGTCACAACCTCCATGTGTTCTGCGCCACACTCTGCGTAGACTCCGGGCACGATCTCAGACCTGGCCCCCGTGGCCGACCCTGAACCCCCCGCAGGAGGCAGTCGTATGCCCCATCCGTTCGTCGTCCCGCAGGTAGCAGATGTCGACGTCACCGGGGGCGATCTCGCCCTCGTGGCGATCGTCGCCGCGATCGCTCTCGGCTCGCTGGGGATGGCCGTGCTGTTCAGATCGGAGGTCCTCCGCGCCGGCGAGGGCACCCCGAACATGCAGCGGATCGCCCAGGCCGTCCAGGAGGGGGCGAACGCCTACCTCACCCGCCAGTTCCGGACCCTGACGATCTTCGCGGCCATCGCGTTCGTCGTCCTGCTCGCGCTCCCGGCCCATACGGCCGACGGCGCGACCGGGCTCCAGTCGGAGTGGGCCGTCCGGATCTCCCGGTCGATCTTCTTCCTGGTCGGAGCCGGGTTCTCGGGGGCGGTGGGCTACCTCGGCATGTCGCTGGCGGTGCGCGCCAACCTCCGGGTCGCGGCGGCGGCCAACGAGCAGGGACGCGACCCGGCGATGAACATCGGGTTCCGCACGGGTGCCTTCGTCGGCATGTTCACGGTGGGCCTGGGCCTGCTCGGCGCGAGCGTCGTGGTGATTGTCTTCCAGGAGACGGCGCCCAACGTGCTCGAGGGCTTCGGGTTCGGCGCCGCGCTGCTCGCGATGTTCATGCGCGTCGGCGGCGGCATCTTCACGAAGGCGGCCGACGTCGGCGCCGACCTGGTCGGCAAGGTCGAGCAGAACATCCCCGAGGACGACCCGCGCAACGCGGCGACGATCGCCGACAACGTGGGCGACAACGTCGGTGACTGCGCCGGCATGGCGGCCGACCTGTTCGAGTCGTACGCCGTCACCCTGGTCGCGGCACTCATCCTCGGTTCGCAGGCGTTCGGCGACAAGGGCCTGGTGTTCCCGCTGATCGTCCCGGCGATCGGCGCCCTGTCCGCGATCGCGGGCGTCTACCTCACCAAGCCGCGCGCCGGCGAGAGCGGGCTGAAGACCATCAACCGGGCCTTCTACATGTCGGCCGCGTTCGGGGCGGTCGCGAGCGCGATCGCTGCGTTCGTCTACCTGCCGGGTGAGTGGAGCGAGCTGGGGTCCGGAGCCTCGGCCGACCTGTCGCCTCCGGTGTTCGCGGCCGGCGCTGTCGCGATCGGCATCGTGCTGGCGGCCGCGATCCTCGCGCTCACGGGCTACTTCACCGGAACGGAGCACCGGCCGGTCAAGGACGTCGCCCGGACCTCGCTGACCGGCCATGCCACGGTCATCCTGTCCGGCCTCTCGGTCGGCTTCGAGTCCGCGGTCTACACGGCGATGGTCATCGGCGCCGCGGTCTTCGGGGCCGCGCTGCTGGCGGGCGGCTCGACGGGTCTCGCCCTGTTCGCGGTCGCCCTGGCCGGCTGCGGCCTGCTGACGACGGTCGGCGTCATCGTCGCGATGGACACCTTCGGGCCGGTCTCCGACAACGCGCAGGGCATCGCGGAGATGTCGGGTGACGTCAGCGAGAACGGCGCGCAGATCCTCACCGAGCTGGACGCGGTCGGCAACACCACCAAGGCGATCACCAAGGGCATCGCGATCGCCACCGCCGTGCTCGCCGCGAGCGCACTGTTCGCGTCGTACACGCAGAGCGCCTACGACGAGGTGGGCCCAGCGCTCGACAAGGAGTTCCTCGTCTACGACGCGAAGCTGATCGTCGGCGCGCTCCTCGGCGCCTGTGCCGTGTTCCTCTTCTCCGGCCTGGCGATCAACGCCGTCGGCCGGGCGGCGGGCGCCGTGGTGATGGAGGTGCGACGCCAGTTCCGCGACATCGCCGGGATCATGGAGGGCACCGCCCGCCCGGAGTACGGCCGGGTCGTCGACATCGTCACCCGAGACTCGCTGCGCGAGCTGGCCACGCCGGGGATCCTGGCGATCCTCGCCCCGGTGGCGGTGGGCTTCGGTCTGGGGGTCGGTCCGCTGGCCGGCTTCCTGGTCGGTGCGATCGCGACCGGCACCCTGATGGCGGTGTTCCTCGCCAACGCAGGTGGCGCCTGGGACAACGCGAAGAAGCTGGTCGAGGACGGGCACCACGGCGGCAAGGGGTCCGAGGCACACGCCGCGACCGTCACCGGCGACACCGTGGGCGACCCGTTCAAGGACACCGCGGGCCCGTCGATCAACCCGCTACTCAAGGTGATGAACCTGGTGTCGCTGCTGATCGTCGGCGCGGTCGTCAGCCTGTCCTACGGCGAGAACGAGAACGACGTCGTGCGGATCCTCATCGCGGTGGCTGCCGCTGCCGGGATCTTCGCCGCGGTGTTCGTGTCCAAGCAGCGGGTCTCGACGATCGGGGACGACGCACCGGAGCCGGCGAACGCCGAGTCCGCCTGATCGTGCGCCGTCTGCTGGCCGCGCTGGCGGCGACCCTCGTGGTCGTCGCCGGCGCGGCCGTCGTCGTCCCGGCCCACGCAACGACCACCCGAGTGACCGCGTCGGCGTACGTCCAGACCTCCGTCGTCATCGGTACGTCGGCCCGCGGCCGCCCGATCCGCGCGTACTACCGCGGCGAGGAGGGCGCGCCGTACGTCCTGCTCGTGCTCGGCCAGATGCACGGTGACGAGAAGGACGGCATCGCCACCGCCCGCTGGATCCGCGACCACGCCCACCCGCGCCCCGGCACCGGCGTCTGGGTGGTGCCGACGCTGAACCCGGACGGCAACGCCCGCGGCACCCGCACCAACGGCCGCGGCGTCGACCTCAACCGCAACTGGCCCACCAGCGGCTGGTCGGGTGCGGGGCGCGGATCCCGCTACTGGGGCGGTCCGCGGCCCGGAAGCGAGCCCGAGACCAAGGCGATGATCGCCTTCCTGACCCAGGTCCGGCCCGACCGGATCGCCTCGATCCACCAGCCCCTGCGGGCGATCGGCCGCGGCGGGCACGGGAAGTGGGAGAAGCGGCTGGCCCGGTTCCTCCACCTGCCGCGCCGCCACCTCGGCGTCGGCAACCCGTCCGGGACCGACTCCCCGACGCTCACCGCCTGGTACGACACCACCCTCGGCGAGCACGGCGCCGCCACCACGATCGAGTACGGCGCCCGCACCAGCCACCGCTACCGCACCAAGGTCGCCGGCCGCGGCATCCTGCGCGCCGCCCGCATCCACTGACGGCCCCGATCGGCCGCCGAGTGCGAACGGGGCCCGGCCGCCGAATGGCGACCGGGCCCCTGTGCTCGCGCGACGTCGTGCGGCGTGTCAGCGGTGGATCTTGACCGTCCGCTGCCCGCCATGCACCGTGACCAGGGCCTTGGTGACGGCCTTCTTGCGCAGGAGCTTGAGTCCCTTCTTGGTGGCCTTCACGGTGATCACCTTCTTCTTGCCTGCCGGGATCGAGTAGCCCTTCGGTTTGGTGATCGACTTGCCCTTGACCGTCACGGTCGCCACGCCCGTGCATGCCGCTCCTGCGGCGCACTTCACGGTGATCTTGATCCGCTTGCCCTGGAGCTTGAGCGCGCCCTTCGGCTTCACGACCGTGGCGGTGCCAGTGTCGGTCGCCGGTACGAACGGCGCGAAGGTGGTCACGGAGTTGCCGAGGCTCGGGGCGTGCGCGATGACGTGCACCCGACCGGCGGTGTCGACGTCGACGTCGCGCGGACCGAAGGAGCCGAACGGGGCGGCGTTGAAGGCGCCGATGCTCGTCAGGTAGCCGCCGGTGCCGGTGAAGACCTGGACGCGGCCACCCTGAGCCGCGCCGTCGGCGTAGTCGGCCACGTAGACGTTGCCCTGGTTGTCGGTCGCCAGACCGCGCGGCCAGTGGAAGCTCCCCGGCGTCGTGCCGAGCTGACCCCACTTGCCGAGGAACACGCCGGTGGCGCTGAACCGCGAGACGCGGTTGTTCCATCGCTCGCCGACGTAGACATCGCCGCCGGGACCGACGGCGATGGACTGCGGGTTGTCCAGCTGGCCGTCACCACTGCCCGAGCTTCCCCAGCGGCCGAGGAAGGTGCCGGTTGCCGAGTAGCGGATGACCTCGTCGTCGACCACGTCGGTCACGTAGACGTCGCCCGTGGTCGGGCTGACAGCAACGTCGGTGACTCCGATGTTCTCGACGGGGAAGTAGGCGCGCTGGCTGAGGTCGGGCATGAAGACGGTGACACCGTCCTCGTCAGCGAGGTAGAGGTGGCCCTGCGGGCCAACGTCGATCCCGTCCGCCTCGGCGACGTCGACACTGGCGAGCAGTGCGCCGGACGGGCTGTAGCGCTTGACTCGGTCGAAGACGGAGTCGGTGACGTAGACGTCGCCCGTAGTCACATTGACCGCGATGTCGTTGTCCCCGTCGACGACGAACTGCCGCACCGGCTGGTAGCCCTGCCCGGGGGTGACAGCGCTGCCGGGGGCGGGCGCACCGAGCACGGCCAGGCCGAGCGCCGTCGCTCCGGCCACGGCGAGGTTCGTCGTGCGACGACGGAGTCTCCGGCCGCTTCTTCCGTTCAACTGCATTGCCAACGTCTCCTCCACGGGCGTCGAAGGTGCGGCCAGGTTCGACCGCGCCGGACACCTGCCCGCGAGAGCCATCACCAAACACTGGTCGGTCAGGCGGAGGTGTGCGCCACGTGGTCGTTCAACGGCTCAGGCGAGCCCGTCGAACGGCCTGACCTCGACCGTGCCCCGGCACACCCGCGACGCCTCAGCGGCCAACCTGAGCGCCACGTCGAGGTCGGGCACCTCGATCACCCAGAACCCGGCGATCGCCTCCTTGGTCTCCAGGTACGGCCCGTCGGTCATCACCGGCGTCTCGCCCTGCCCGTCGACCACGGTGGCGGTCGTCGCGGGGGCCAGGCCGCCGGCGAAGACCCAGTAGCCGTCGTTCTTCAGCTGCTCGTTGAACGCGCCCGTCTCGGCGAAGGACTGCTCCATCTCCTCCTTCGACCCGTAGCCGTAGAACTCGTCGGTCATCTCGGTGGGTCCGTGCACGGACATCAGGTACGTCGTCATGTCGTCGCTCCTCGTTCGGGCGGTCCCGATGACCGCCTCCTGTCCTCACCACGAACGCCACCACACGGATCCGACAGCCGCCACCCCGAGATCGCCAGATCTTTTTCTCTGGCCTGTGTCGAACCGCGTCCTCGGCGTTCGTAGTACCGGTACAGGCAGGCCACCGGGCCCGCCGCTCACACCCCAGGAGCAGAGATGTCCACCACCACCGCCCAGGTCACCGTCACCCCCGTCACCGCCACCCCGGTCCGCCGTACCGTCTGGAAGCACGGCGTCGCCGCCGCGGCCGCCGCCTCGGTCGTCACCACCACCCTCGCCGCGATCGCCTCCGCGGCGGGTGTCTCCTTCGCCGACGAGTCCGGTGCCTCGATCCCGATCCTCGGGTTCACCCAGCTGAGCTTCGTCTTCTCGCTGATCGGCGTCGGCCTCGCCGCCGTCCTCGCCCGCAAGGCCCGGCGTCCGCATTCGACCTTCGTGCGCACGACCCTCGCCCTCACCGCGCTCTCCGTGGTGCCGGACGCGACCTTCGGCTTCGACGTCGCCTCGGCGCTCACCCTGATGACGCTGCACGTCGTCGCCGCCGCGATCGTGATCCCGATCCTCGCCGGGCGCCTCGCCCGCGGGTGAGGCACGGTGGACTGACGCATCTGACGAATGGGCTGTGGAAGCGGCAGAATCACAGCCCATTCGTCAGATGCGCGGCGAGCACCGGGCCCAGCGCCGACTAGCGTTGTCCCGTGCTGCCGATCCCCCTCGCCGCCCCGCTGCGCGACGCCCTGCTCGCCGCCGACTTCACCTACGACGCGGTCAGCGAGCTGCTCGGCCCGCAGGCCCACCAGGCGCTGTCGCGCAACGAGACGACACCCGGACGCCGGCGTACGACGGACGGCGGCCCGCTCGCGACCCTGGTGCGCCTCTTCCTGCTGCAGACCTCGGTGCGCGTCGAGGAGGCCGAGCGGGCGCTGCCGGGGCTGGTCGACAGGCTCGCCAACGCGGGGGCGCTGGTGCAGAGCGTCGGGGAGGTGGCGGCCCGGCTGGACGTGCGGCCCTACGCCAGCGAGGAGGGCGACCTGTGGGTCGTCAGCGACCTGACGCCCGGGCTCGACGGCGTGGCGACGACGGTGACCGGCGACTACGTCCTCGGCATCAGCCCCGCCTCCTCGAGCCTGGCCCAGCTGACCCTGCGCCACGACGTCGGCAGCGCCCTGGACCTCGGCACCGGCTGCGGCGTGCAGGCGCTGCACCTGGCCACCCACAGCGACCGGGTGGTCGCGACCGACGTCAACCAGCGGGCGCTCGCGATCGCGCGGTTCAACGCGGCCCTCAACGATGTCGACGACAAGGTCGACGTACGCGACGGGTCGTTCTTCGCGCCGGTGGCGGGGGAGCGGTTCGACCTGATCGCCACCAACCCGCCGTTCGTGATCTCGCCGGCGACCGGTGAGCGGCTGGTCTATCGCGACTCGGGCCTGCCGGGCGACCAGGTCGTCGAGCACATCGTGCGTACGGCGCCCGACCACCTCGCCGACGGCGGCTGGTGCCAGGTGCTCGCCAACTGGGTGATCGACCGCGACCGGCCGTGGGACGAGCGGCTCGCGACCTGGCTGCCCGACGAGTGCGACGCGCTGGTCGTCCAGCGCGAGGTGCTCGACCCGGCGTCGTACGTCGAGCTCTGGCTCAAGGACGCCGGCCACCACCCGGCCACGGGCGGCGACCCGGCGTCGTACTCGCACCGCTACGACACCTGGCTGTCCTGGCTCGAGGAGCAGGGCGTCGGCGGGATCGGCTTCGGCTGGATCAACCTGCGCCGCCGCGAGGGTGCGGCCACCCCGACCCTGCACCGCGACCTCCTCGAGTGGCCCTACGACGTCGAGCAGCCGATCGCGCCGGCCATCGCCGCGTGGGCGGAGTCCGCACAGGCGGCGAGCGCGCTCGACGCCGACACCAGGCTCGTGATCCGCGAGGACGTGGTCCAGGAGACCAGTGGCCCGGTCGGCGCCGAGGACCCGGCCACCATCGTGCTGCGCCAGCAGCGCGGCTTCCGGCGCGCGCGTCAGGTCGACACGGTCGCGGCCGCCGTCGCCGGCGCCTGTGACGGCGAGCTGCCGCTCGGCCAGCTCATCGATGCCGTGGGCCACCTGCTGGAGCGCGATCCCGCCAGCCTGCGGGAGGTCTACCTGCCCGAGCTGGCCGAGCTGGTCGCCGAGGGGTTCCTCGCTCCGGCCGACTCGTAGGCTGGTCCCCGTGACGAACGCAGGCTGGTACCCCGACCCCGCGGGAGCGCCCGACACCTACCGCTACTGGGACGGTCAGGCGTGGAGCCAGATGACCACCACCCAGCCCTCCGGCGGTGCCCGCCCGGCCGACACCCCGGCGACGCCGCCGCCGGCCGCGCCCACGCAGTACGGCGCCGTGCCGACCCCGCCGCCCGCGCCCGGCCCGGCCGGACCGCCGGCCCCTCCGGCCCCGCCCCCCGGGTACGGCGGCGGCTACTCGCAGCAGTGGAGCCCCGCGCCGGCCCCCGGTGGTGGTGGCGGCAACAAGACGGTCGTGATCGTGATCGCCGCGGTGGTGGCGCTCGTGCTGCTCGGTGTGGGCGGCTTCTTCGGCATCCGCGCCCTGACCGGCGACGACGACAACGGCGACCGCAAGGCCGACGACGACAGCTCGCAGAGCGAGAAGTCCGAGGGCTCCGAGCCGACCGACGGGTCCTCCAGCACCGTGAAGCCCACCGGCATCCAGTGCACCGGCGGCTCGCCGGAGCCGGCGACCGACCCCGACCCGGCCGCCCCGGAGCTGACCGGCGGCGGTCTGAGCATCCCGCGCAACCCGGCGTACGAGCTCGCCACCGGCGACCAGGTCTCGTTCGGGTTCGCGAACGCGTTCGTGCTGCAGTACACGAACGTCGAGGAGAAGTGGATCAGCCTGACCGGTGTCGGCGCCCTGCCGCGCGACAACGGCTTCGACGACCTCGCCACCGCGGCCGAGGTGGTCATGCAATGCCTGACCGGCAGCGAGAACGTCTACAGCGGCTTCACCGGGCGCACCGACAAGGTCAACGAGGAGACCACGGTCGACGGCAAGCCGGCGTACCGGATCACCGCCGAGGTGCGCGTCGACACCCCCGAGGTCCAGGCCGAGGGCGACCTCACCGACGTGATCGTCGTCGACACCGGCGACCCGGCCACCTACGGCATCTACATCGGCATGGCGGCGCTCGGTCACGACGACCTGATCAGCACCAACGAGGGCGTCATCGACCAGATCAAGGTCGGCTGACGCCCTCGGACGTCGAGGAGGTTGCGCAGCAACCGTCACGAGACGCCTGGCCGTGCTGCCGGGACTGTTTGCGGGTGGGTCCCGGCATCGGTGCGCGGGGGGTCTCGTGACGGCCGCGGGCGGCCTCCTCGACCTCCGGAGGACGACCACTCTGGACGCCACTGGCGACGGCGCTCGACACCACGCGCTACCGTGAACCGCCGAATCAGGCAGCGCACGAGTAGTAGAGAAGGTCCCTGTGTCCCACAAGTTGGTGATCGTCGAGTCGCCGGCCAAGGCCCGCACCATCGGCGGGTACCTCGGCGACGGCTATGTCGTCGAGTCCTCCATCGGCCACATCCGTGACCTCCCCAACAACGCGGCCGACACCCCGGCGAAGATCAAGGACAAGCCGTGGGGGCGGCTCGCGATCGACGTCGACAACGGGTTCGAGCCCTACTACGTCGTGCCCCGCGACAAGAAGAGCCACATCTCCAAGCTCAAGAGCCTGCTCAAGGACGCCGACGAGCTCTTCCTCGCCACCGATGAGGACCGCGAGGGAGAGGCGATCGCCTGGCACCTCCTCGACGAGCTGAAGCCGAAGAACATCCCCGTCAAGCGGATGGTCTTCCACGAGATCACCAAGGCCGCCATCCAGGAGGCCGCCGCCAACCCGCGCGAGCTCGACATGGACCTCGTCGAGGCCCAGGAGACCCGCCGGCTGCTCGACCGCCTCTACGGCTACGAGGTCTCGCCGGTGCTGTGGCGCAAGGTCATGTCCGGCCTGTCCGCCGGCCGCGTGCAGTCGGTCGCGACCCGGCTCGTGGTCGACCGCGAGAAGGAGCGGATGGCCTTCAAGGTCGCCTCCTACTGGGACCTCGAGGGCACCTTCGACGCCGGCAGCAAGCACGACCAGCGGATGTTCCCCGCCAAGGTCCACAGCGTCGACGGCACCCGCGTCGCGTCCGGCTCCAACTTCGGCCAGGACGGCCAGCTCAAGGCCAAGGCCGACGTGGTCCACCTCGACCAGCGCCGCGCCGAGGCGCTCGTCGCGGCGCTCGCCGACACGACGTACGACGTCCGCTCGGTCGAGGCCAAGCCGTACCGCCGCTCGCCGTACCCGCCGTTCCGCACCACCACCCTCCAGCAGGAGGCCAGCCGCAAGCTCGGCATGAGCGCGTCGGTCACGATGAGCGTGGCCCAGCGGCTGTACGAGAACGGCTTCATCACCTACATGCGTACCGACAGCACCACGCTGTCGGGCAGTGCGATCGGCGCGGCCCGCTCGCAGGTGCAGGAGCTGTACGGCGCGGAGTACGTCCCCGACGCCCCGCGCACCTACACCAGCAAGGTCAAGAACGCACAGGAGGCGCACGAGGCGATCCGTCCCGCGGGCGACTCGTTCCGCACCCCGGCGCAGACCGGGCTGACCGGCGACCAGTTCCGGCTCTACGAGCTGATCTGGATGCGCACCGTCGCCTCGCAGATGAAGGACGCCGTCGGCCAGTCGGTGACCATCCGCCTGGGCGGCGCCGCCACGACCGGCGAGGACGTCGTGTTCTCCGCGTCCGGCCGCGTGATCACCTTCCACGGATTCCTCAAGGCGTACGTCGAGGGCACCGACGACAACGCCGCCAAGGACGACCAGGAGACCCGGCTGCCCAACCTGGTCGAGGGCGACGCGGTCTCCGCCGCCTCGCTGTCCGCCAACGGGCACGAGACCAAGCCGCCGGCCCGCTACACCGAGGCCACGCTGATCAAGGAGCTCGAGGACCGCCAGATCGGCCGGCCCTCGACGTACGCCTCGATCATCGGCACCATCCTCAACCGCGGCTACGTCTACAAGAAGGGCACCGCGCTGGTGCCGGCGTGGATCGCGTTCTCCGTGGTCCGGCTGCTGACCGAGCACTTCACCCGGCTGATCGACTACCAGTTCACCGCCGGCATGGAGGACGTCCTCGACGACATCGCCCGGGGTGACAAGTCCCGGGTCGCCGAGCTCACCGAGTTCTACTACGGCTCGGACACCCTCGCCGGCCTCAAGCGGCTGGTGGACGACCTCGGCGACATCGACGCCAAGGAGCTCGCGACCTTCCCCGTCGGCACCGAGGAGGACGGGATCCACCTGCGGGTCGGCAAGTACGGCCCCTACCTCGAGGGGCCCGGCGACGACGGCGCCCCGTTCGCGAAGCGCGCCAACGTCCCCGACGACCTGCCGCCCGACGAGCTGACGGTCGCCAAGGCGGTCGAGCTGCTGGCCAACCCGGCGGGCGAGGAGATCGACCTCGGCGTCCACCCCGAGACCGGCCTGCAGGTCGTGGCGAAGAACGGCCGGTTCGGCCCCTACGTCACCGAGGTGCTGCCCGAGGACGCGCCGAAGTCGGCGAAGCCCAGGACGGGCTCGCTGTTCAAGTCGATGTCGCTGGACACGGTCACCCTCGAGGACGCCACCAAGCTGCTCGCGCTGCCGCGCGTCGTCGGCGTCGGCGAGGACGGCGAGGAGATCACCGCCCAGAACGGCCGCTACGGCCCGTACCTCAAGAAGGGCAGCGACTCCCGCTCGCTCACCAGCGAGGACCAGATCTTCGGGATCACCCTCGACGAGGCCCTGAAGATCTACAGCCAGCCCAAGCAGCGCGGCCGCGCCGCCGCGGCCCCGCCGCTCAAGGAGCTGGGCAACGACCCGGTGTCCGGGCAGCCGGTCGTGGTGAAGGCCGGCCGGTTCGGCGAGTACGTCACCGACGGTGAGTACAACGCCACCCTGCGCAAGGACGACTCGGTCGAGGCGATCACCATCGAGCGGGCCGCCGAGCTGCTGGCCGAGCGCCGGGCGAAGGGCCCGGCCAAGAAGGCCGCGAAGCGGGGCGCGAAGAAGACGGCCGCGAAGAAGACGCCGGCCAAGAAGGCGGCTGCCAAGAAGGCGCCGGCGAAGAAGACTGCGGCGAAGAAGGCGACCAAGAAGGCGTGACCGCCGCCCCCATATCGTTCGATCGAACGGTTTGGGGGAATTCTGCGCCCGAAAATCCCTCTATCCGTTCGATCGAACGGATAGAGGGATCGGGCGCTCGCCCCCGACCATGGCCCGTGTCGCCCCCGTCTCGTAAGTTGCTCCCGTGACGACCCCGAACCAGCGCTGGCCCGGCCAGTACGCCGACACCGGCGTCTTCGTCTGCTTCGAGGGCGGCGAGGGCGGCGGCAAGTCGACCCAGTCGCGGTTGCTGCACGACCGGCTCACCGGGGCGGGCTTCGCCGTACGTCTCACCCACGAGCCGGGTGACACCCCGGTCGGCAAGGAGATGCGCCGGATCGTGCTGTCGCCCGAGACCGGCGAGCTGGCCCACAAGACCGAGTTCCTGCTCTACCTCGCCGACAAGTCCGAGCACGTCGAGACCCTCGTGCGCCCGGCGCTCGGGCGCGGCGAGGTCGTCATCACCGATCGGTACGTCGACTCGACCCTCGCCTACCAGGGCGCCGGGCGGGCGCTGGACCGCGACGAGCTCGAGGACGTCTCGCGCTGGGCGACCGGCGACCTGCGTCCCCACCTGACCGTGGTCCTCGACCTCGAGCCGGCGGCGGGGCTGGCGCGGTTCGAGGGGCGCGACCGGATCGAGGGGGAGGGCCTGGAGTTCCACCAGCGGGTGCGCCGGTCCTTCCTCGACCTCGCCGCCCGCAACCCCGAGCACTACGCGGTGATCGACGCGCGCTCGCCGATCGAGGAGATCGCCGCGCAGGTCTGGGCACGCATCGAGCCGTTGCTCGGGCAGGCCGCCAGGAGCGCGTCGTGACCGTCTGGGACACCCTGGTCGGGCAGCGCCACGTCATCGCGGCGCTGGAGAAGGCCGTCTCCGGGCAGGGGATGACCCACGCCTGGTTGTTCACCGGACCGCCCGGGTCGGGCAGGTCCAACGCCGCGATCGCGTTCGCGGCGGCCCTGCAGTGCCGGCAGGGCGGGGTCGGTCCCGACTGCCCGGACGGGTGCCACGACTGCCACACCGTGCTCGCCGGCTCGCACGCCGACGTGTCCGTCGTCCGCACCGAGAAGCTCTCCATCGGCGTCGACGAGGTCCGCGACCTGGTACGACGCGCCTCGCTGAGCCCGATGGGCGACCGCTGGCAGATCCTCATCGTCGAGGACGCCGACCGCCTTACCGAGCAGGCCTGCAACGCGTTGCTCAAGGCGATCGAGGAGCCCAACGGGCGCACCATCTGGATGCTCTGCGCGCCCACCGTCGAGGACGTGCTGCCGACGATCCGGTCGCGCTGCCGGCTGGTGACCCTCTCGACGCCGACCGCCGAGGAGGTCGCCGGCTTCCTGGTCGCCCGGGGCGTAGCGGAGACGCTGGCGTCGTACGCCGCCCGGGCCAGCCAGGGACACATCGGCCGGGCCCGCGCGCTCGCCTTCGACGAGGCGGTGCGCACCCGGCGCCAGGAGGTCGTGTCGATGCCGGCGCGGCTGACCGGTCTCGGGCGCTGCATGGACGCCGCGACCCGGCTCGCCTCGAGTGCCAAGGAGGAGGCCGACGCGATCACCGCCGAGCTCGACGCCCGGGAGAAGACCGACCTCGACGCGGCGTACGGCGTGGTGGAGCGGGGACGCCGTCCGCGGGAGTACGGCCCCGCCCTGGCCGCGCTCGAGAAGGGCCAGCGCACCCGCGCCAAGCGGCGCCACCTCGACGTCGTCGACCGCGGGCTGACCGATCTGATGTCGGTCTACCGCGACGCGATCGCGGTCGCCAGCGGGGCACCCGGTGCGCTGGTCAACGAGGAGATCCGCGACCAGGTCGAGGCGATCGTCGCGAGCTCCTCGCCCGAGCTCAACCTGCGCCGGATCGGGTGGATCTTCGCCGCGCGGGAGCAGATGCTGGAGTTCAACGTGCCCGTGGCCTTGGCCCTGGAGTCGATGATGGTGGCATTGCAGGCGCCGCAGCGGTGACCTGACCCGAGACCGAGGAGCTGAGTTGTGAGCAAGCGGACCCTGATCGTCGCGGTCGTCACCGTGTGGGCGCTGGTGCTCGCCGGCGCGGTCGGCGTCGGCATCGTCCTGCTCAGGGGCGACTCCGACGAGCCTGCCGCGAAGGGCGACGAGAAGGGCTCCGACGCCACCAGCCCCGAGGGCCCGGACGGGCGCAGCCTCGAGGACTACTACGGCCAGAAGATCACCTGGACCCGCTGCGACCAGGACGAGTGCGGAACGCTCGACGTCCCGATCGACTACCAGAAGCCCGGCGACGGCTCGATCAAGCTCGCCGTCGAACGCACCCGCGCCACCGGCGACCGGATCGGCTCGCTCGTCGTCAACCCGGGCGGCCCCGGCGCTCCCGGCACCGACACCGCCAAGGACGCCGACTTCTACTTCGCCGACCAGCTGCGCTCGTCGTACGACATCGTGGGGTTCGACCCCCGCGGCACCGGCGACTCCGCGCCGGTCGACTGCCTGAGCGACGACGCCCTCGACGCGTACGTCGCCGCCGACCCCGACCCGGACACCCCCGACGAGGTGGAGACCGCGAAGGAGAACTCCCAGGAGTTCTGGTCCGGCTGCCAGGCCCGCTCCGGCGCCGTCGGCGGCCACGTCAGCACGGTCGAGGCGGCCCGCGACATGGACGTGCTGCGCGCGGCGCTCGGCGAGGACCAGCTCGACTACTTCGGCTTCTCCTACGGCACCCGCCTCGGTGCGACCTACGCCGAGCTGTTCCCCGACAAGGTCGGCCGGATGGTCCTCGACGGCGCCGTCGACCCGTCCCTGTCGCCGCGCGACGGCGCGCTGAGCCAGGCCAAGGGCTTCGAGACCGCGCTGCGCTCCTACATCCAGAACTGCGTCGACGACGGCGACTGCTTCCTCGGCGACTCCGTCGACGCGGGCCTGAAGACGATCAAGGACCTGCTCGACGGGATCGACAAGACGCCGCTGAAGACCAGCGACGCGGAGGGCCGCGATCTCACCGTCGGGCTGGCGTTCTACGGGCTGATCCTGCCGCTCTACAGCCAGGACAACTGGCCCTACCTCGACGACGGACTCAAGGAGGCGCTCGGCGGCGACGGCTCCACCCTGCTGCAGCTCGCCGACTTCTACGGCTCCCGCGAGAACGGCACCTACAAGGACAACAGCCTCGAGGCGATCTCGGTGATCAACTGCCTCGACGACCCGTGGTCGATCACCACCGACGAGGTGCCCGCCAACTTCCCCGACTTCGAGAAGGCCTCGCCGACGTTCGGCGACGTCTTCGCCTGGGGCCTGACCGCCTGCAACGGCATCCCGTTCACCTCCACCGACGAGCCGGACCTCAAGATCGACGGCTCCGGCGCCGCGCCGATCGTGGTGCTCGGGACGACGCGCGACCCCGCGACGCCGTACGCCGAGGCGGTGGCGATGGCCGACCAGCTCGAGTCCGGCGTCCTGGTCAGCCGCGACGGCGACGGGCACACCGCCTACAACAAGGGCAACAGCTGCGTCGACGACGCCGTCCATTCCTACCTGCTCGACGGCACCGTGCCGAAGGACGGGTTGAGCTGCTGAGGCTGCGCCCGGTGGTCAGACGGGCTCGATGATGCTCTGGATCCGCTGGGTCGCGAGCTCGATCATCAGTCGGGCGGCCGGCGACAGCGTCGCGCCCGCCCGGTGCACGATCGCCATCGTGTCGTAGACGCGCGGGCGCAGCGGCACCCACCCGGCGTTCGGCGCGAGCCGCGGCAGCAGCTGCACCGCGGCGCCCTTGTTGGTCACCGTGTCGGCCAGCCCGCGTCCGACGAGCTCGATCGCGGTCTCGACGTCCTCCACCTCGATCCGGGTGCTCGGGTTGTAGCCGGCCTCGTGCAGCATCCGGCGCAGCACGATCCGGCCCGAGTCGTAGTCGCGCAGGCTGCTCTCCGGCATCACCAGGTCCGCCTCGGCGAGCCGCTTCGCGGTCACCGGCGAGGTCAGCCGGCTCGGGTCGGCGGAGACGTAGACGAGCTCGTCGCGGGCGATCGGCGTGATCGACATGCCCTCGCTCGACAGCGCCGCGACCGCGATCATCGCGGCCTCCAGCCGTCCGCGGCGCAGGTTCTCCTGCACGTCCATCGAGTGCCGCCCCACCAGCTCCACCCGCACGCCCGGGTAGCGCTCCAGCACGTCGGCGACCAGGTCCGCCCCGCCGTACAGCCGCGCGACGCCGAACATCCCGAACCGGATCGTGCCCGTCTCCAGCGACCGGATGCTCGCCACCGCCCGCTGCGCGTCGTCGGCCGCCGCGAGCACCTTCTCCGCGTGGGGCCGGAAGGTGTCGGCGGCCGTGGTCGGTACGACGCCCCGCCCCACCCGCCGGAACAGCTGCACCCCGAGCGACTTCTCCAGCCCGCGCACCTGCTCCGACACCGACGGCTGCGCGTACCCGAGCTCCTCCGCCGCCCGGGTCAGCGAGCGGTGCTCGTAGGTCGCGAGGAAGCAGGTCAGCTGGTGCAGCGACAGCATGGCGCTCCGATCTGCCATAGGGGATCCCTAGAGATCGCTCAGGAAAGCGAGGCTACCCCTTGGTTCCCGTGCGGCCCACCATGGAGGAAGAAGCCCGAAGGAGGCCCGCCATGTTCGCCCACACCTGCACCGCCTGCCACCGCCGCGAGCTCATCTTCCCCAGCCAGATCACCGGCATGGAGAGCACCGAGCACGGCATCGTCGTCAGCTTCACCTGCTGGTGTGACGCCGAGCAGACGATGGTCACCGGCGTACGGGCCACCGAGGCTCCGGCCACCGCTCCCGCTGCCGCCGCCTGACCCCTCCGGGCCGATTCGCTCCCGGCTGACCCCGGTCGGTATGCTTCCGCGGTCACCGGTCACGACCGGTGGCGGCGCCGCCTTAGCTCAGTCGGTAGAGCGAATCACTCGTAATGATTAGGTCGTCGGTTCGATTCCGACAGGCGGCTCCACCAGAAACCGGCCCTGACCAGCGCATAAGCGCAGGTCAGGGCCGGTTTTCGTATCATCACGACCCCGCGTTTCTCCGTGAAGTGGGCCGGTATCTACGGGAGGTGACGGGCACGCAATCGCTCCCTAGATTGCTCCCCCGGACGCCTTCCAGAGAGCGAGGCCCACGATGCCCAAGCCCACCGTCGCCAAGCGCGGGGTCTACGGAGACGGCTCCGTCTACCCCGAGTGCGACGTCCGTTACGGCTGCCCGCCCGTCGAGGACGGCCCGCCCCACCCGCGCACCGGCAAGCCGACGAGGGTCCGGCCGCCGCACCGCAACTGCAAGGCACCCTGGGTCGGCTCGTTCACGCACGGCTTCACCGAGCGCGGCAACCCGCGCCGGCACAAGGTGAAGGCCGCGACCGAGAGCAAGGCCCGCGCCCGGATGCGGGCCCGCATGGTCCAGGTCATCGACAGCGGGGGAGCGTCCGCGAGCGCGAAGACCACGGTGAAGCAGTGGGCCGACGACTGGCTCGAGATCGTCGTGCAGACGCTTCGGCCGCAGTCGTACACCAGCGCGTGCTCGTCGGTGCGGAAGTGGATCGTCCCCGCCATCGGGCAGAAGCGTCTCACCGACCTCGCGCCGGCCGACGTCCGCAAGGTCATGAACAAGATGCGCGAGGCCGGGCTGAAGCCGTCGAGTCGTCGTCGCACCCACTCCGTGCTCATCCAGCTGCTGAAGGCGGCCCGGGCCGACGGGCACGCGGTTCCCGCCATCGTGCTGGAGGTCCCCGCGCCGCCGCTGAACAAGCCGGCCAGGACTGACCTGCCGCTCGACCTTGCCGTCGAGATGCTCGTGGTCGCCGCCGAGCAGCCGAACGCGTCGCGGTGGGTGGCCGCCCTGATGCAGGGCATCCGGCAGGGCGAGAGCCTCGGGCTCTGCTGGTCGGAGATCGACTTCGACCGGCACATCCTGGTCATCTCCCAGCAGCTCAAGCCGCTGCCGTACAACGTCCGGTTCGACCGCGACTCCGGGTTCCGGGTGCCCGACAACTACGACGCCAAGCAGCTCGAGGGCCGCTGGCACCTGGTCCGCCCGAAGACCGAGGAGAGCTACCGCATCCAGCCGCTGCTCCCGTGGTTCGAGAAGGCGCTGCTGAAGTGGCGCGACGAGGCCCCCGATTCCCCGCATGGGCTTGTCTGGCCGGCCGCCGACGGAGGCCCTCGTGACCCGAAGGACGATGACCAGGCGTGGTACGACCTGCAGGACGAGGTCGGCCGCCGCCGCGGGAAGGACGTCCTCTACTACGACGACCCCGACTTCCCCGAGGGACGGCACTACACGATCCACGAGGCGCGACACACGACCGCAACCCTGCTCCTCGAGGCGGGCGTCGAGCCGGCGGTGATCATCGCGATCCTCGGCCACGCCTCGATGCTGTCGACGAAGGCGTACCTCCACGTGAAGACCGGCCCGCTCGCCGCAGCTCTCGAGAAGGTCGCGAAGCGGCTGGAGCTCGCGGCCTGACAAACGACGATCGGCCATATCACATGGACCCGACACGAATCACCACGATGTGATCCGACTTACCGCGCAATTACGTCAGGTGCAGTACCGTTCGATTTGTGGCCGCCCAGAAAGTCGTGAGATTCGAGCGACCCCCCGTGCAGTCTGTGGCTCTGACGGTGTACTTCGAACCGATCTCCGGCCTGCAGGTCTCGCACTTCTCGGCGCTACGCGAATCGTGGCGGAACGCATATCCGTCGACGTCCGAGCTGCCCCCTCTCCGTCCCCAGAATCGGGGCGGGGAGGAGACGCGACTACTGCCTGTCGCGGGGGCGTGGCCTTTCCCCTACCTTCTGTTCTCCTCGAAAGACGAGACGAGCTCGATCGCCCTGCAGAACGACCGGTTCTCCCGCGGTTGGGTCTTCAACAGCGACGGCGACGACAAGTACCCCGGCTTCGACGAGCTCTCGCGTGACCTGCGGGAGCGGCTCGACGAAGTCCGCGACGTCATCAAGGCGGAGACGGGGGAGACGATCAAGCCGGTCGGCAGCACGTGCACGTACTTCAACCGGCTGCCCGACATGTCGCTTCTGGAAACTCTCGTCGGCTTCACGAGCCGGTGGCAGGTGCCAGTCGGTGAGGCGGAATCCCCAAAGACGACGTACGCCGGCGCGCGCCTCCACCTCTGCGATGACGATGACCTCGACGGGTGCTCCGTCACGATGTCTGTTGACGTCGATGATGACGGCACCTACATGTCGATCGAGTCTTCCTACGACTTGGGAGACGAGCAGGTCGACGACCTGGGCGGTCTGGACCGAGCGCACGACATGCTGATCGCCAAGTTCATCGAGTACACCAGCGGCACGATGCACGAGCAGTGGGGGAGAACAGAGTGAGCTCCACCGAAGCTTTCGACGAGGTCGTCGGACACGTCGACGCCCCCATGGCAGCGGACACCAAGAAGGACGCCTTCTACCTGGCGTCGCCCAAGCTCGACTACTTCAAGGGAGTGTCGCGCGTGGTCCACGGTGGTCGGGCGCTCCCGTACATCGATGCGCCCGCGGATAAGTGCGACGTGGTCGGCCTGTTCATCGCCCCGACGATGCGTGTGCACAGCGCTGGGATCGCCCTGCTGGTGACGAGCCCGACCTCCGAGCCGGCGCAGCAGTGGCCGGCTAGCGCGATGGCCTACGACCACGCTCGCGCCGAGATGAAGCACATCAACGCCGAGCTGCACCACCAGGGCCTCTCGGGGATCCCCGAACTGGCCTCGTCGTCCATGCGTCACGCTCTGCGGGATGTGCTGGCGGCGGACTCGATCTACCCGTCGATGTCGCTGGACGAGGACCGGTCGCTCTTGGCTGAATGGCGGTACGGCGCCGAGGCGATCGAGGTCGAGACCACGGCCAGTGGGGTCTTCTCCTGGACCCACTACCGCGACGGCCAGATCATCAAGTCGTCCACGTCGCGCACACACCTCCGCCAGGTTCTCCGTGATCTGACGGCCACAGTCGAGGCAGCGAACCCCAACTGGCGATCGCTCTTCCGGACCCACGCCCATCGGTGACTGCCGACTGGACCTGGGATGACCCCGGCATCCCAGACGACGAGCTCTTCCTTCGCAAGGTGCTGAGGAGGCCCGACTGCTGGATGCCCAACGTCACCACGGGGGAGCCGGTGGTGAAGGCTGGCGCACTCCAGTTCGACGACAACGACGGCATGTCGGTCTACAGCGACGAGATCCGCGAGGATCTTGGCGTACCGCGCTCAGCGGTGGCCGACTGGGAGCGCTACAGCGTCGTCGAGTTCGAGGCGGGCGTCGTCCGGAAGGAGGGCGGCGTCGTGCGCGATCCGATCCCGGCCGAGAAGCCCATCGGTCCGGCGCACGCCCTCGTGAGGTCGCCAAGCCCGATTACGACGAAGGACGAGAAGAAGGCGATCAGGGCAAAGATCGCAGCCAAGGCGCGATTCATCTCGGAGGACCCGAATCCCTTGGGCGTCTCGGAGCCGTCCTAGGCTCCCCACGCGTCGTCCGGCTGGTTCGCGAGGCTGGCGGTGCGCCACCAGCGTCGCCATGCCTCGACAAGCACCGGCGTGAGGTCGAGCTCGAGCGCGATCGCCTGGACGCTGTGCCCGACGATCCGCTCGGCCGCGGCGTACTCCTCCGGCGCGATGAGCAGCTGGGCGGCGTACTCCCACGCGCGCCGCTCGGCGAACGTCGTCGAGCAGCCATCGTTGTAGACGTGGTGGGCGTACTCGTGGCCCAGCCCGGGCACGAGCTGGCGCAGGTTGAGGTTCCTGTTCAGCTCGATCCGCCGGTGCCGGCGGAGGTACTGGCCATGGCGCCGAGGGCCGAGGTCGACGTACTCGACCGTCAGGCCGTCGTCGGCGCAGAGGTCGAGCAGCCACGCGAAGCGCTGCTCGTTCACCGCTGAGTCATGCCCGGCCGGCGTCTCCGTTCTCCGGCGCCCCACGCGCCCGAGTGACGCGAGGCTGACGCGCCTCAGGTTGTACAGGCCGCCCCCGACAGAACGGATGTCGAGCAGAGTCACGGGAACTCCGGCGCGTGCTGCTCTTCCTCGATCGTGCCCTCGGAGTCGTGGGCTGCGATCTCTTCCTCGTCGTCGGCGACTACGTCACGGAAGACGAAGTCTGCGCGAGGCTGGTCGCGACGCAGCTGGCGCACCTCGGCGGCCGGCGCCGGGTCCGGGATCCGACGCACGATCTCGCGGACCAGGTCGCGGGTGTCGATGCCCATGAGCTCTGCGATCGCGTCGAGCAGGTCCGTGTTGGGCGCCTTGGTGCCGTTGGTGTGCTCGCTGACGAAACCTTTGCTCTTGCCGAGCTTCTCGACCACGTCGACGACGCGGACCTTGTTCTCTCGCATGACTCCTTGCAGCGCGGCCGAGAACCGGCGGGAGAAGTCGCTGATCTGTGAGTCGGTCATAGCCGACCACGCTATCGCGAAGTTCATATATCTGACAAGAGGTCAGAAATCCGAGAAATGTTCACCCATGAGGTTGAAAAAGGTCAGCATCCTGACCTAGGTTCATCTATGTGAACAGCCGAGCAGGAGTCGCCGCCGAGATCCGAGCGGCCATGGCCCGCAAGGGCATCAACCAGACCACGCTGGCCGAGCAGATCACGATGAGCCGGGCAAGCCTGAGCGACGGCCTCCGGGGCCGTCGCGCCTTCGACACCGACGAGCTGGAAGAGATCGGTCAGGTCGTCGAGGTCGACCCGATCGTGTTCCTGCTCGCCGGCGGTGTCGTCGCGGCGGCGGGCTGACCATGGCCACCGCAACGAAGACCCGCAAGCCGCGCGAGGCGGGTGAGGTACCGCCCCGGAAGTGGCTCACCGTCGACGAGGCAGCCGCCTGGATCGGGATGTCGCCCGACACCCTCGCCCTCTACGCCCGCGTCCCTGGTTCCCCGATCCGCAGGAAGCGCCAGCACGACCGAGGGAGCAAGCACCTCTACAACGTCGAGAGCCTCGACGCCTGGGTCGAGTCGTGGGAAGACGCATGACCACCTCCACCCCTGCTCTGCGGATCCTCGCGGCCGTCGCCGCCGGAGCGGTCCTCGTCGGCCGGCCCCGCGGCGTCGTGCACGTCCATGCCGGCGCCCTGACCCGCAGCGGCCGCGCCGTGCCCGCCGCCGTGCGCCCGTACTGCGGCGTACGGACCCGCCGTCTCCGCGTGCTCGCCACCACGACTGGGGACGTCACCACCGCGATCGCGGGGCACCGGTTCTGCCGGACCTGCGTGACCCTGCTCCCGGCCCGTCTGGGGGGCGGGTCGGGAGTGCTGGTCACCCGCGACGACTGGGCCGAGGCGTACGGCGACCTGACCGTCGCCGACCTCCACCTCGCCGCGTCGTGGGCCCGGACCGTCGACGAGACGTACCAGGTGATGACCGTGCTGAGGCAGCACGGCCCGAAGCCGATCCGCCCGACCACCGACGACGGCCGAGCGCTCGCCGCGGCGTACGACGCGGTCATCGCCCGGCGTCGCAAGCTCACCTCTGCGGCGATGACCGACGACGAACGCGCCGCGGTCCGCGAGGCCCGAGAGGTCGAACTCTTCAACCGGCAGCACGCCGAGAAGCAGCGCCGCAAGAACGTCGCGATCGAGAAGGCCCAGCAGCGGGCCCTGTCCGGCGGCTACGTGACCCCGGGCGACCGGGAGCTGCTCAACAGCGCCTGACCACGAACACGCCCCGCAACAAGCAGCGGCGTCCCCGACCCAACGGCCTGGCAGCCGGTCGGAGACGCCACCAACGAAAGGAAGTGTCTCACGTGGAGACCACGCCCCTCCAGATCCAGACCGGCGACACCGTCCGCATCGTGTGCGGCATGCATGCCGACCGCGTCGGCAAGGTGACGCACATCGGCGGCACCGCGCTGTACGTCGAGTTCACCCGGCCGGTCCTCGTTGCCGACCAGGACGGCCCGACCGAGACGGCCACGCTGCCGTTCTCGCGCCGCGAGCTCGTCCTCCACACGCGGGCGGAGGTCTCGGCATGAGCCCCGACCAGTGGACGGGCGCCGGCCTCCTCGTCGGCCTCGTCTGCGCTCTCGCGATCGTCGGCCTGCTGCTCGAGGCGCTGACGCCGCGGCCGGACCGGGAGCAGCGCCGATGACGACCTTCGACCGGATGACCGCCGCACTCGCCGCCGCGCGTCTCTCGCAGGCCACCGCGCCCCGCAACATCCCCGCGATCGCCGACCGCGCGTTCGTGAAGTTCGCCCAGGAGGTCGCCGCCGAGTCCGGCGTCGACGTCCTCAACCACATCGTCCAGCAGGTCCGCCAGCACGCCGACCTGACCCGAGGGAGGGCCGCATGACCGATGCCGTGATCAGCACCAGCACGCAGAACACGCGCGCCGCGCTGCTCGTCCTCGACGCGGCCGAGCAGGCGGGCCTGCCGGACCCGATGAGCGTCGCCGTCGGCCGCGGGTACGACAACGAGATCTCCCGCAACGCCCCGCGGATCCGCCTGCAGTTCAAGTCGGCCGAGGACCTTCAGGCATGGGCCGAGCACCTCGACGTCGAGGTCTTCTCGATGTCGAGCATCGCGACCGGGGCCAGCCGCGCGATCGCCTCGATCTGGCACCACGACGCCGTCGCGACATGGATGGAGGTCCCCGTCGCGCTGACGGCCGTCACCGAGCACCCGGTCCGAGGTCTGGCGGTCGTCCGGTGAGCGCGATCGTCGAGTGCATCCCCACCGCGAAGACCCGCGCGGCGATCGCGGCCGGCCGCCGGGCCTACCGCGCCTCGACCGAGGAGCACGGCCCGAGCGACGAGTGGGACCGACGGGTCATCGACCGCGCCATCCGCGCCTTCGTCCGCCAGGGCGAGCCGTTCTCCGTCAACGACTTCCGGCCCCTGCTCCCCGAGGTCCGGAAGTGCCTGATCTCCCGCCGGCTCATCGCCGCCCAGGAGGACGGGCTGATCCGGTGGACCGGCCGCGTCACCCCATCGACGCTGCCGTCCACGAAGGCCGCCCACGTCCACGTCTACAAGCCGGTCTCGGAGGCCCACGATGCCGTCGCGTGAACCCCGCCGCGTGCCCTGCAACCGACCCGACTGCGACGGCCAGCTGATCGTGTTCGCCGTCCGCGAGGACACCGGCCGCACCGTGCCCTACGACGCCGAACCGGTCGACGTCGACCACGTCGGCTCCACCGGCTGCCACGTCCTCATCGAGGGCAAGGCGTGGAACCCCGTCCGGCTCGCCGAGCACTTCCAGGTCGTGTTCGAGCTCCCCTCGATCGACCGCGCACACCAGCTGGTCCGCGAGTACCAGCACCACCGCCCCCACCTCCACCTGACCACCAACACCGAAGGAGAACGGCCGTGAGGTTCGACGGACCGTCCATCGCCCGCGGCTGGCTCGCCGTCGCGCAGGGCTTCGCCACCGACAAGAAGGCTCACCCGCTGATCAACAAGGCCATCGTGATCGAGGAGTTCGTCCACGGCGTCCGACTCATCGCGACCGACATGCGGATCATGCTGGTGACCTGGGTCCCCGACCTCGACCACTACTACGACGACGTCCCCCCGACCCTCGCCGAGGTCCCGGACCGCACCGTGGTCGCCAGCGACGGCGACGGGCTCGGCCGCTACCTGTTCGGCCATGCCATCTCGCTCGCGAACAGGTACGACGTCGACGAGTACGTCCCCGGCCAGGTCGAGGTCGCGCTCGACTTCGACATCCGCGTCCCGGCCGGCGAACAGCCCACCCTGGAGGGCCTGGAGCCGACGTTCGTGCGGGTCAAGATCCCCGACGAGATGGAGGCGTTCCTTGAGGTCGTCACCACCGAGCCCGTCACCGCCGAGTCGTGGCGCAAGATCACCGCCACCCACGTCCCACTCGAGGCGCACGAGCTGATGCTCGCCCCCGAGCTCCTGGCGCGGATCGGGAAGGTCGGACGGTACGCCTCCGGCGCCGTGACCTGGGTCTTCGGCGGCGAGCAGAAGGCCGCGCTCGTCGACTGGCGCGACTCCGACCCCCACGTGCACGGGTTCGTCATGCCGATCGCCCCCGCCAGCGAGACCGACGAGGCGAAGAGCGCCGCCGGCCGGGGCGTCGTCGTGTTCACCGTCCCCGACGCCTCCTGCACGGTCTGCATGAACCCCGACGAGATGTGCACGACCCACTCGGTCAACCTGTCTCTGGTCCAGCTCACCGACGATCCGCAGGCCCCGGCGGTCCTCGTCTGCCCGGTCGAGGGCTGCGACTGGGAGACCAAGGTCAGCGACGAGGACCAGGACGCCTCGCTGTCGTACGCCGTCAACCACGTCACCAGCACGCACGGCCTCACCACCGACGCCGCGCTGCGTGCCATCCACGGCCTCGCCCCCGAAGGCGAGTCGGGCGCGACCGGCGACGACATCGGCGACGACATGGACCTGGTCATCCAGGCGATCGAGCTCGTGGTCTCCACGCAGTTCGGCTCCACCTCGATACTGCAGCGCAAGCTCCGCGTCGGCTTCGCCAAGGCCGGCCGGCTGATGGACATCCTCGAGAGCCGTGGCGTCGTCGGGCCCAGCGATGGGTCCAAGGCCCGTGACGTGCTCATCAAGGCCGACGAGGTCGCCGCCGTGATCAAGAGCATCAGGGGCGAGGCATGAGCTACACCGTCCGCCCGATCTCGGACCACACCTGGCTCAGGCCGTCCTCGAAGCGCCGGGCGTCGAGGTTCTCCGCGTCGTGGCGCGAGACCGAGACCCTGCTGCTCCGCGAGGTCGAGCACCTCGCCGGTCGTCAGCTGGTCATCGAGGTCGACATCCGTGAGCAGGACCTGAGGCTCGACGGCACACTCCGCTCCAAGGCTCGCGCCGCGACCCCTGCGGTCGTCGTCGCCTTCGAGTCCAAGCACGGCCCGATGTTGCACCGCTGCGACACCTACTTCGCGCAGTGGTCCGATCAAGGACCGGACTGGCAGCAGAACGTCCGCGCGATCGCCCTCACCCTGCAGTCGCTGCGCGACGTCGAGCGCCACGGCGCCGCCGAGACCGGCCAGCAGTACACCGGGTTCAAGGCCCTCCCCGCCGGCTGCGCGATGCCGCCGAGCCACATGACCACCGAGGCGGCGTACGAGGTGCTCTGCGACGTCGTCGGCGACGGCGTCGTCGTCCACGGCCACCTCGACGACAACGCCTTGATCCGCCGGGCCCGCGCCGCGGCTCACCCCGACCGTCACCACGGTGACCGCACGGCGTGGGACCGCGTCGAGCAGGCCGCCCAGGTCCTTGGAGTCACCCGATGACCGACAACTGCCACCCCGCTTACCACGAGCTCGGCGTGCACGCGCCCGGTAACGACCCGGAGCCCGACACTGAGAGGAGTTCGCGATGAACCCGCTGCTGCTGACCCTCGCGGCCTTCGCCCTGGTCGCGGTCCTCGGCTTCGTCTGCTGGCTCACCTCCCCTCGAGGGGAGGACGACGCGTGAGCAGGAAGCCCAAGATCCAGACCGCGATGCACCGGCCCGCGCTCGTGCGCCGGCGCTTCCGACACGACAACCCGACCTGCCTCGACCTGTTCTCCGGTTTCGGCGGCATGACCCAGGGGGCCGAAGACGCCGGGTTCCTCGCCATCACGGCGGCGAACCACAAGGCCTACAAGATCGAGATCCACGAGGCCAACCACCCGCACGTCGAGCACTGGATCGCCGACCTCGTCGACCAGGACTCCCCGGCGTACCACTCGGTCCGCGACCTTCCGTACGCCGACCTGCTCCTCGCCGGCGTCTCGTGCGTCAACCACTCCCAGGCCAACACGAAGAAGGCGTACGCCGGCGGGATGTCGTTGTTCGACCTCGACGACCCCGACTTCGAGGAGCGCGTCACCCGATCCGAGCGCGACCGCGCTACCGCGAACTGCGTTCTGCACTACGCCGACCAGCACCACCCACGGATGATCCTCGTCGAGTGCACGACCGAGCTCACCTCTTGGGGCCCGGCGGTCCCGGGGAAGCGGAAGGTCGGCGACGGCACGACGTTCCGTTGGTGGCTGAAGCAGTTCGACCACCTCGGCTACGACCACCGGATCCTCTACCTGAACAGCATGTTCTTCGGGGTGCCGCAGTCCCGCGATCGGCTCTACATCGCGTTCTGGGACCGCAAGCTCCCCGCACCTGACCTCGACCATCGGCCCGTCGCCTGGTGCGGGCGCTGCGACGACCACGTCGAGGCCGTGTGGACCTGGAAGACCGGCGTGCCGCCGACCGGCTCGGTCCGTTACGGCAAGCAGTACAACTACCGCTGCCCGTCGTGCCGCAGCGAGGTCATCCCCGCCGCGACCCCGTCGCTGCACGCCCTCGACCTCAGCGACCTCGGCACCCGCATCGGGGAGATGAAGCTCAAGACGATCAAGGACAAGAAGACCGGCGACGTCTACGAGGCTCCGCTCGCCCGCGCGACCCTCGCCCGCGCGGAGAGGTGCCGCCAGCGGTTCGCCGAGTTCCCCGCCGTGCTGATGCCGGCCAAGGCCGAACGCGGTTCCGAGCGGCACCCGTGGCAGCCGATGTCCACCCAGACGTCGCAGCAGGAGACCGCGATCCTGTCGACCGGCGCGCTCATCGCCGCGGCCGGGAACACGTTCGAGCACCCCGGCTCGACGTGCCGCACCCGTGACCTGTCCGAGCCGATCCCCACCCAGACCGGCACGAATACCCAGGCCCTGCTGACTCCACCGGTCGCGCTGGCGGTCGACAACTTCCAGGGCGCCCCGCGCGGTGCTGACGAGGCCCTGCCGACTCAGGGCGGCTCGGAGACCATGGCGCTGATCTCGGCGCGCGTGCTCCCGAACCGCACCAACGCCACGTCGCGCGGAGCCGGTGAGCCGATGGAGACCGTCGTCGGCGGAGCCGGGTCCGGCGGCCTCAGCGTGCTGTCGTCGGGCGTCGTCCCGTTCCGGCAGAACACGATCCCGACCACGCACGCCGAGGCGATGCCGACCTTCACGGCCGAGCAGATCCCTGGCCTGATCACCGCGGCCGGCCGGGTCCAGAACAACGGGTCGATCGACGAGGCCAAGTACCGCGCCTACCCGCTCGACAACCCGCTCGGCACCGTCGTCGGGTCGGCCAACCAGCAGGGCCTGCTGTTCTCCGGCTGGTACAAGCAGAACGGCTCCGAGGGCACCGAGACCGCGGCCCACCCGGTTGCCGACCCGCTCGGCACCCTGACCTCCCGGGACACCACCGCGCTGCTCAACGCCCAGTGGCGTGAAGCGCTCGCCGACCTCAAGCTCGAGGACTGCTACTTCCGCATGATGCGCGAGCACGAGATTGGCCGCGGCTGCGGGTTCGACGTCGACTTCGCCGACCACAAGGGCACCTTCGTCGTCTGGGGCTCAGCCCGCGACCAGGTCGACGGCTTCGGGAACGCCGTCTCTCCGCCGGTCGGGTCGTGGATCTGCCGCCGCCTCCGCGCGATCTACCACGGCGAGGTGGCTGCATGAGCACGCTCGCCATGCTCGAGGAGCTCCGCACCCCGGTCCCGCCGGCGGTCTCTTACGAGGAGTTCGTCGCGGCGAAGCTGACCTTCGACCAGCGGTACGGCCACGTCATCGACCCCGCAGCCGTGCACCCGTCGCTGAAGCCCCACCAGCGCGACCTCGTCGCCTGGGCGGTCGCCGGCGGCCGTCGGGCGATCTTCGCGAAGTACGGGCTCGGGAAGTCCCGGATCCAGCTCGAGACCCTGCGCCTCACCCTCGAAGCGCACGGCGACCCGGCCGGCCGGGCGCTGATCGTGTGCCCGCTGAACGTGCGGCTCGAGATCGCCGCCGACGCCGCCGCGATCGGCGTCCCGGTCCGGTTCGTACGCCGCACCGCCGAGGTCGACGAGCCAGGCCTGTACGTCACGAACTACGAGTCCATCCGCGACGGCCGGCTCGACCCGGCCCTGTTCACCGCGGTGTCGCTCGACGAGGCGTCGGTGCTGCGGTCCTTCGGGTCGAAGACCTACCAGGCGTTCCTCCAGCTGTTCGGCGACGTGCCGTACCGGTTCGTCGCGACCGCCACCCCGTCCCCGAACCGCCACAAGGAGCTCATCCACTACGCCGGCTACCTCGGGATCATGGACACCGGCCAGGCCCTGACCCGGTTCTTCCAGCGCGACTCCACCCAGGCGAACAACCTCACGCTCTACCCACACAAGGAGCGCGAGTTCTGGCTGTGGCTCAACACGTGGGCCGCGTTCG